>NZ_JBEPSL010000012.1:0-1555 GCF_040548825.1 Pedobacter africanus | reverse complement strand
TAGAAAAAATATCTATCCCCGCAAACTATCCCCAACAACTTTTAACAAGAAAAAACTTAACTCACTAAAAAACAATAAGAAAAAATTGAAAAAAAATGTTCGGCATCTCTGTTTCATCACTCCGAAAGTATCCGGTACAGTTCAAGATTCAGATAATAGCTGCCTCCCTGGATCATCCTTTTTTCAAGAATCCCCATATTTGCCAGCTGGTCCAAATACTTTCTGGCTGTATTTTCCGAGTAAAGACCCGAATTGGTAAAGTGCTTAACCCTTGTAAAGGGCTGTGTAAATAAAGCGTTAACCAGTGATTCCGGCCTGGCAATATTTCCATTTTCAACAATGGCATCAAGAATGGCTTCCTTAGCCAGCAGGATATCATTGATCTTATTGTAGGTAAGGTTCGATGTAACCTCAACTGCTTTCAATATATATAACAACCAGTTCTTCCAGTTTCCCCGTTGTGTAACTCCTGCTAATCCTGCATAGTATTCTTCTTTATGCTCCATGATATAGCTGCTTAGAAATAAAATAGGATAATCCAATAATCCCTTCTTGGTCAGATAATGAATATTAAAGATCCTCCCGGTTCGCCCATTTCCATCTCTGAAGGGGTGTATTGCTTCAAACTGAAAATGTCCTATCCCCATTTTTAGCAGTGGGTCCAAAGTATACTTTTCATCGTCATTCAAAAATTCGATCAGGTTGTTTAATTTATCTTCAATTATTCCCTTACCTCTGGGTGGTGTATAAAATGCTTTTCCCGCATTCGGACCAGTCCCTCCCTCTTTAATATAAATCTGTGCAACCGGGGTCCTGATCCCGTCATTAAACTGGCTAACCACCCTATACATCTTTATAAAATAGTTTTCATCAAAAACATGGTTTTCCTGCAGATATTGATGACCAAGCCATAAAGCTTCTCTGTAGTTCAGGATTTCTTTGGCAGGTCCTTCTGTTTGCTTTGTCTGGTCTTCACTATAAGCTTTATACAATTCATCGTCTGTGGTGAATATATTTTCGATGGCACTTGATGCTTTTGCTTCCTGCAAACTTATAGAATTAATCAGCAAGCCTTGATTGGGTATCGCGATACTCCTTCCCTGCAAGCGGCCAAGCGCCGCCTTGGCATTACCGAGTTGCCGGTAAACTTCCAGATCTTCATACAGCTTTGCAGCTATGGGCAGGTCTGGCAAATCGTTCCAGGGTTTATTTCGGTCAGAGTTAATGCGATAGGTCATGTTTTCAAATATACATAAAATAACAGAAGACACCTTAAAAATAGCTAATTTTTAAGGCCAATTGAAAATCAGACCTTAAACAAATATTTATTCAGCATACACACCTTAAATAACATACATTTTAAGGTCAACCAAAGCTCTGACCTTACTGTTGTTTGATAGGGATCATCAGCGGGCTGATATTCCTGAATGCTGAGTGGTTGTTTTTCAGCAGGCGTGGAGGGGGGGGGCTTAAGGAATAGCCGATAGTTCACTAAACAAGAAAAGCCTGTAGTTTATGGCTACAGGCTTTCTTTAAGATTTGGCACCGACCTACT
>NZ_JBEPSL010000011.1:0-2002 GCF_040548825.1 Pedobacter africanus | reverse complement strand
TCTTCAGTGATCCCTTCTTCCATTTTATAGGTATAGCGGGGTCTTGCCCCATCCATTACGGTAGGCATGTACGCAAACCGAACATTGTCCCTTCCTTTTAAAGCTTCGCCAACTTCAATGATGTGCGTAGAGACAATAAACAGGCAGTTCCGGTACTCCGAAAACCCTTCGGTTACCGCCAGTGTCCCATCGTAAGCATCTTTTACATTGGTACCTTTAAACAACTCATCAAACATCAGCAGCAACCTTTTGCCGCTGGCCGCAGCCTCAGCCGCCTGTTTTACCCTAACCACTTCTGCGTAAAAATGACTGTAGCCCAGGTTGATGTTGTCGGCCACATTGATGGAAGAATACAGCCCCTGGCGTACCGAGAATTCCATACCGGCTGCCGCCACAGGAAAGCCTACATGCGCCAGGTACATTGCTATACCTACCGATTTCATCAGGGTAGATTTACCCGCCATATTGGCTCCCGTTAAGAACAGCACATTGCTGTCCTGGTCCAGCAGCAGGGAGTTGCCCACTGCTTTTTCTACACTGGGGTGGTACAGGTTGGTTACCGAAAGCACGTTCTTTTCAAAAGCTAAGGCTTTGGCAAAAACAAAACCTTTCTTGCGGGCCACATCACTTACCGCAATGTTCACATCAAGCTCATAAATGAACAGCAGCATATTTTCTATTTCCTGGTGCAGCTTGCTTTTAATTAAATGGTTATAAAAAATCAGTACTTTTACCGGCAGGCTCTTGTAGATATCTATGTTGCGCAAACGCTTCACCCGTTTATCGGCCAACAGCGCTTTTACTTCCTTTATCCGTTCTGCCCAGGGGCCGGGTACAGCCGGCATGTGCTCTAAAAACGACCAGCATTTGTTTAAAACAATGATTGCCGCCTGCAGGCCCTGGATATTTTTTTTATACCGCTCATCACGGGCCAGTCCGGAAAGCAACTTTTTGATAATGGTTCCCGCAAATACCCTTAAGAAACTTTCTTTTGCCCCGGTATCTACATATTCCCGCATTAAACCCACCTGCCCGGCATCAAAAGGAAAGCTCAGCTGCTCCTTTTGGAAAAACTGAAAAACTGCCGTACGCTCATTTATCGGTTCCGGGTCTTCCAGCGGCGAGAGGAACATTTTGTCTAACAGCTGCTCGCCACCCCGCGTTTTTACCTGGTTAAACAGGCTATATACCGAACCGCTCCGGAATTTACCGGGCAGGTTCAGCTCTTCTATCGTTTGTCTGTCTATACTGAAACTCATAACCTTTCATTTACTGGTGTCTGCACTATTTCATTTGTCCCTTTACTTTTTATCCCATTTTTAAGCAGGTCCAATATCCCCTCATTGCGGATGATGACCATACCATGCCGGTCATCTGTTACCCCCTCTTTTAAGGTATAGGTATATTCGGGCATGGTGCCCTTCATGATGGTAGGCAGGTATAAAAAGCCGATATTGCTTTTTTCCTTTAATTGTTCAGCGGCTTCTACTATATGTGAGGAGATGATGAACATACTGGTTTTCTTGCGGGCAAAGGCCTGGGTAACAGCAACGGTTGCTTCATGCGCATCTTTAACATTGGTACCCCTGAACAGCTCATCGAACAGCACAAACAAGGATTTGCCCTGCCCCAGCTCTGTAGCCATTTTTTTTACCCGCAGCACCTCCATGTAGAAATGACTGGCCCCTATGCCCAGCTTATCGGGCAGGTTAATGGTGGTATAAACCCCGTCCATAACAGAAAAATCCATAGCGGCGGCTGCTACAGGGAAGCCCATGTGCGCCACATAAAGGGCTGTGCTTACTGCCCTGAGAAAAGTAGATTTCCCCGCCATATTGGCCCCGGTTAAAAAGAGCACGTTATTACCCGGATCTATAGAAAGGTTGTTGGCAACCGGCTTTTTTAGCTCTGGATGGTAAACCCCACTCAGGTTCAAGATATTTAATCCTTTTTCCAGGGCTGTGGGAAAAACAAAGTTTCGTTTTACCGCCACCTCTGCTAC
>NZ_JBEPSL010000010.1:0-5153 GCF_040548825.1 Pedobacter africanus | reverse complement strand
AAAAGAACCTAAATCATTTTTTACAAACGTGCAATGATGGTTCCATAACAAAGGTCTATGGAAACCCGGAGACAATTTCTGTTAAAGTTCTAGATACCATATATCATTATCAATTAATTTTAGACAACAATGGCATTAAATCAAATTAAGGAGGATAAACCTATGTTCTTTTACTTTGCCTGAAAGTGCGGATCCTTTGGGGGTAAGATAACCTGTACCATGAAGACATTATTGATTTAGCGCTACAGCAAGTCCTTTTACCGATGCCGGGAAATCCCCTAAAGCCGTAGCCGCACCTGTCTCAAGGTTAATGCTGTAGAGTTTGGCCGTACCACCGGTTGTAAATAATGCATATGCTTTATTTGAACTGCCACTAATGTCAAAACCATTGGCTTCAGCCGCCGCTATGCCCAGTCGGCCTACTAAAACTACAACCCCCGCATTGGGCGAATCCTGCCTGTACAGCGAGCTATTGACAGCGCCGATATCGTAATAAGGCTTATTGTTGCGCGTTACTTTTTTTAACAGCTTCTGGTTTTAAAACAATAAAGGCTGGAGGTAGCCCCAGCCTTAACCCTAAACACAACCAGAAGTAGTGCTATAACAACTAATAGTGTTGTCTTTTTTGCCATTTTCAGGAATAAACCTGGATATATTTGCCATGTTGGAAATAAACAAAATCAGTTGTTATGGAAACAAAGATCATTGGCAGCAAAATTGCCGAAGGACGAAAAAGAATAAACATTTCACAAGCGCAGCTAGCGGGGCTGCTATTTATCAGTCCGCAGGCGGTTGGAAAGTGGGAACGCGGTGAATCCATGCCTGACATTACCACTTTTAACCGGATTGCGGAAATTCTGGGTGTTGACCTCAACTATTTTTCTGAAAACTTCCCCTCAGCGGCCAATGAAACAGCCCCAAAAACCGACCAGCCTGAAGGGCGGCAGATGCCGGTAAATCTTACTGCGGTGAACCTGGAAGGAAGCGACTTTGCCGGGGTCGTTTTACACAAAGGGAAATTCAAAGCAAGCCCGCTCCGCGGGGCTGACTTTACTGGTGCCGACCTGACGGGCACCTTGTTTGATGTGAGTGATGCCGGTGAAGCCATTTTTGACGAAACAAATCTGACAGACTGCCGCTTTTCCATCACTGATCTTACAGGGGCGAGCTTTCGCAAATCCATCCTGGTACGTACCGACTTTAACAAGTCGCTGCTGCCAGGAACAAAATTTACTGATGCACAGCTAACCGACGTAAAGCTGACTATGATTGACCTCAGGGAAACCATATTTGACAACTGTATCTTTAACGACGTTGATTTCAACTATTCCGATCTGCGGGGGATGCGTTTTGAGGGACATACCTTCAGCGGTGTCCGGTTTGACAAATCTGCGCTGAACGACGTATCGTTTACCGGCGCTACACTCAGGAACGTCTCATTCCGTTTACCTTTTTCGCTGACAAATAAATCCTACCGCGCTTTTAAGACCGTATGTTTTGACGGGGCGAAAATGGATAAGCTGACCTATGCCGGGCTTAAAGGCTTATGGGTGGACGATTTATCGAAGGTTATTGTGATATAAAAAAAGAAAACATATGCAAAACAATTCAATTCAAGTGAAGGGCCTGCAAAAGTCCTATGGGGAGGTCTATGTCCTGAAAGGTGTAGATTTTGAGGTGGAAAGGAGCAGTATTTTTGCCCTGCTCGGCTCCAACGGGGCAGGTAAGACCACAATTGTGAAGATACTAAGTACACTACTGAGGCCAGACAGCGGAAGTGCTGTTATAAACGGGTTTAACGTTGTTTCAAACCCAGCTGGTGTGCGGGCTTCGATCAGCCTGACAGGACAATCTGCGGCTGTGGATGAAATTTTAACGGGTAGGGAAAACCTGATCATGATTGCCAGGTTGCGGCATCTGATCAACCCGCATCAGGTGGCAGATCATTTGCTTAAACGGCTGGGCTTAACAGATGCCGCGAATCGCAGGGCTGCAACCTATTCAGGAGGTATGCGCCGCAGGCTGGATATTGCGATGAGCCTTGTAGGAAATCCGAAAATCATTTTCCTTGATGAGCCGACCACCGGGCTGGATCCCGAAGCTCGTATTGAGGTTTGGAAGATGATCAAAGAGCTTTCGGGCAGTGGTACAACCGTATTTCTGACTACCCAGTACCTGGATGAGGCCGAGCAGCTGGCCGATAAAATTGCCATTCTTCATAACGGGGAGATCATCGTGAGTGGCACGCTTGGGGAACTGAAAAAACTGTTCCCACCGGCAAAATTAGAATACATTGAAAAACAACAGACATTGGAAGAGATATTTCTTGCCATTGTTGCAAAAAAGGAGGAAATCTAAATGGAAACTACAAGGAATTATTTTTTTTCGGATATGGCTGTTATGCTTGGGCGTTCCATGCGGCATGTTTTCCGTAGTATGGACACCATCATCACAGTTGCCATCATGCCTATTGCGCTTATGCTGGTATTCGTTTATGTGCTAGGAGGGGCAATAAAAATTGGTACTGATAACTATGTAAATTATCTGCTGCCCGGTATACTGATCATTGCTATTGCAAACAGCATAGGCTATGTGTCTTACCGGCTATTTAACGATGTGCAACGTGGCATATTTGAGCGTTTCAACTCCATGCCTATTGCCCGTTCGGCGGCGATATGGGGCCATGTACTGACTTCGGTAGTATCCAATGCAATTTCAATTGCTGTGATCATCCTGGTAGCCCTTCTTATGGGCTTCCGCTCGCCTGCAGGTATACTGTCATGGCTTGCAGTGGCTGGTGTACTAATGCTATTTACCCTGGCCCTGGCCTGGATTGCGGCGATTGCCGGATTGTTGGCAAAATCAGTAGACGGCGCAGTTGCGATTGCTTATCCCATCCACTTCCTGCCTTTAATCAGTTCGGCATTTGTACCTACAGATACGATGCCGGGGCCCGTTCGTGCCTTTGCTGAAAACCAGCCGGTAACCTCAATAGTGGAAACCATCCGTGCACTGCTTTCCAATCAGCCGGTAGGTAATGAAATATGGGTTGCGCTTGCATGGTGTATTGGTATTATGTTTCTGGGGTATGTTTTTGCAATGCGGGCGTATAAAAAACAGATTTGATTATAGACTGGTACCCATCTGGCATGTTCGAAATACTTATACATTAGACAACTAACCAAGCCCACCCACCACCCTGCATTTTTTTGCCAAATGACAAATACCCGACAAACAACAATTTCTAACTTTGCTGAATGGAAAAATTTATTGACTACATTTTACAGTTTGGCAATTTGAACAAACAACAAATTGATCTTATTACAAGCAAAGCGAGAGAATTAGCACTTCGCAAAGACGACTATTATTGGGAAGCAGGAAAAACTGTGAAACAAATTGGTTTCCTAACGGACGGTGTTATTCGTGTTTTTTACTACAACAACAAAGGTGAAGAAATTACACGCTACTTTATTGACGAAAACCATCTGATTTTATCAGGAAACACGGTTGACGAAGTTTACACGCCTTCCGAATATTTGTCTGCCATTACTGATTGCAAATTGGTTGTTTTTTCAAAACAAGATTGGAAAGAAATTTCCGAAACGATTATTGGTTGGGACACTATTATTCAAAAAATAACCGCCAAACATCATAGAGAAAAAATTGAAAGACGCGGCGGATTAGTTTCGCAAGACGGAACAGAACGCTATCTTGATTTTATTCAAAAATTCCCGACTTTGGTTAATCGTGTTCCTTTGTCGTTCATCTCTTCTTATTTAGGTGTTACGCAATCTTCTTTGAGCAGAATTAGAAAAAATATCAGCTAAAATCACTTTTTGCCAAATGGCAAATGCTTTCATTTTTTATTGAGCAACCTTTGTGGTGTCAAATTTTAAAATCAAGAAAAAATGAAATCAAGAAAATTAGGAAACAGCGGATTAGAAGTATCTGCATTGGGTTTTGGTACAATGGGTTTGAGTTTTCCAAACGCACCGACAAAAGAAGAAAGTATAAAATTAATTCGTTCGGCAGTTGAATATGGCATTACTTTTTTTGACACGGCACAAGGCTATGGCGAAAATGAATTGTTGGTTGGCGAAGCACTTGAACCATTTCGCAACAAAGTTGTGATTGCAACAAAATTCGGCTTCAAAGATGGAAATGTAAGGTTTGGTTTAGACAGTCGCCCCGAAACAATAAAAGCCGTTGCTGAAGCATCTTTGAAACGATTACGAATTGAGGTAATCGATTTGTTTTACCAACATCGTTTTGACCCAAATGTGCCGATTGAAGACGTTGCAGGAACGGTAAAAGACTTAATCGGGCAAGGTAAAGTAAAACACTTTGGTTTGTCGGAAGCGCCTGCCGAAATCATTCGTAAGGCTCACGCTGTTTTGCCCGTAACGGCTTTGCAAAGTGAGTATTCAATGTTTTACCGTGAAGCCGAAACAGACATTATTTCTACATTGGAAGAATTAGGAATTGGCTTTGTTCCGTTCAGTCCGTTAGGCAAAGGGTTTTTGACAGGAACAATCAACGCAAATGTTGAACTTGACAAAGACGATATAAGAAATTTTTCCCCACGTTTCAGTAAAGAAAACCGAGAAGCCAACCAAGCATTAGTTGATTTGGTTGTTTCCATAGCGACAGACAAAAATGCCACACCTGCACAAATTGCCTTGGGTTGGTTGTTGGCTCAAAAACCTTTCATCGTTCCGATCCCGGGAACATCAAAATTGCATCGCGTACAAGAAAACATTGGTGCTGACAACATTACTTTGACAACAGACGAATTAAGCAAAATAAATTCTGCATTGGCGACAATCAAAATCATTGGCGAGCGCTATTCTACACAGATACAAGAAGCGACAGGACGAAAATAAACCATAAAATTGATGATTGGAAGCGTATTTTGAAAGCTAGAGACACAGTTTATTTTACACTCCCAGGGAAAGAATTTCTTCTTTTGTTAGCTTGGTCAATTTGATTATTTCTTCAATTGCATAGCCTTCAGCAATCATTTCATGTGCCAGTTCAACTGATCTTTCATGTTTGCCCTGCTTTAATCCCTGCTCCAGGATATATTGGTCGTGGCTATAATTATCCCGTTTTCTTTTGAGTTCTTTCTGATAGGCATTCATCTCTTCCGGCGT
>NZ_JBEPSL010000009.1:0-5360 GCF_040548825.1 Pedobacter africanus | reverse complement strand
TAAACAAGAAAAGCCTGTAGTTTATGGCTACAGGCTTTCTTTAAGATTTGGCACCGACCTACTCTCCCACGTGTTACCGCAGTACCATCGGCTCTGGTGGGCTTAACTTCTCTGTTCGGAATGGGAAGAGGTGGACACCACCGATATAGGCACCTAAATATTTTTAAATATTCAGTCGCATATCTTTCGATTGTTACTAAACAAATGACATATTATTGAAAGAAGTTAGTTAAGAAAAGCAAACAACGTTCTGCTTTTGAAAGCTTCGGATGATTAGTATTACTCGACTTTGATGTCACCACCTTTACATCTGTAACCTATCAACGTAGTAGTCTGCTACGGTCCTATATGGAATTCTCATCTCGTGGCTAGTTTCGCACTTAGATGCTTTCAGCGCTTATCTATTCCCAGCGTAGCTACTCTGCAATGCCCCTGGCGGAACAACAGATTCACTAGAGGCTAGTCCAACCCGGTCCTCTCGTACTAAGGTCAGCCCCACTCAAAATTCCTACGCCCACAACAGATAGGGACCGAACTGTCTCGCGACGTTCTGAACCCAGCTCGCGTGCCACTTTAATCGGCGAACAGCCGAACCCTTGGGACCTTCTCCAGCCCCAGGATGTGACGAGCCGACATCGAGGTGCCAAACCTCCCCGTCGATATGAGCTCTTGGGGGAGATCAGCCTGTTATCCCCAGCGTACCTTTTATCCTTTGAGCGATGGCCCTTCCATGCAGAACCACCGGATCACTATATCCGTCTTTCGACCCTGCTCGGCTTGTATGCCTCACAGTCAAGCAAGCTTATGCTATTGCACTCCTCATACGGTTACCAAGCGTATTGAGCTTACCTTTGAAAGCCTCCGTTACCTTTTTGGAGGCGACCACCCCAGTCAAACTACCCATCAAACAATGTCCTTCGCTGAGCGAAGTTAGACACCGAATACAGAAAGGGTGGTATTTCAACGTTGACTCCACGACGCCTGGCGACGCCGCTTCATAGTCTCCCACCTATCCTACACATCCTGTATCCAATGTCAATGTTAAATTGTAGTGAAGGTGCATGGGGTCTTTCCGTCCCGTTGCGGGTACCCGGCGTCTTCACCGGGACCACAATTTCACCGAGCTCATGGCTGAGACAGCGCCCAGATCGTTACACCATTCGTGCAGGTCGGAACTTACCCGACAAGGAATTTCGCTACCTTAGGACCGTTATAGTTACGGCCGCCGTTTACTGGGGCTTCGATTCAATGCTTCGCCTTGCGACTAACATCCCCTCTTAACCTTCCAGCACCGGGCAGGTGTCAGGCCTTATACTTCATCTTTCGATTTTGCAAAGCCATGTGTTTTTGTTAAACAGTCGCCTGGGCCTTTTCACTGCGGCTGATATTGCTACCAGCGCCCCTTCTCCCGAAGTTACAGGGCCATTTTGCCGAGTTCCTTAGCCATGATTCACTCGAGCACCTTAGAATTCTCTTCCCGGATACCTGTGTCGGTTTGCGGTACGGGTTTTTATAACCTGAAGCTTAGCGGTTTTTCTTGGAAGTCTGATTACCTGCACTATCAACGCCCCCGAAGGTTTGCTGTACTATCAGCCTTTAGCAAGACCGGCGGATTTGCCTACCAGTCCTATACCTACAGCCTTCAACGATCTATTCCGTCAGATCGCGGCAGTGTCACTACTCCGTCCCCACATCGCAGTTATAAAAAGTACGGAAATATTAATCCGTTGTCCATCGAATATCCCTTTCGGGTTCTCCTTAGGCCCCGACTAACCCTGATCCGATTAGCGTTGATCAGGAAACCTTATCCTTTCGGTGGGCAGGTTTCTCGCCTGCCTTATCGTTACTTATGCCTACATTTGCTTTTCCAGAAGCTCCAGCACAACTTACGTCATACCTTCGCCGCCGCTGGAATGCTCCCCTACCGATATATTTCAATCCCATAGCTTCGGTGTACAATTTGATGCCCGTTTATTATCCATGCCCGATCGCTCGACTAGTGAGCTGTTACGCACTCTTTAAATGAATGGCTGCTTCCAAGCCAACATCCTAGCTGTCTGTGCAATCGGACCTCGTTAGTTCAACTTAACTGTAACTTGGGGACCTTAGCTGATGGTCTGGGTTCTTTCCCTCTCGGCGCGTGACCTTAGCACCCCGCGCCTCACTGCAGTGTATATTAAATAGCATTCGGAGTTTGTCTGGATTTGGTAGGATTTGACTCCCCCGCACCCAATCAGTAGCTCTACCTCTAGATAACTTAACCACCACGCTGTTCCTAAAAACATTTCGGGGAGTACGAGCTATTTCCCAGTTTGATTAGCCTTTCACCCCTACCCACAGATCATCCGGAAACTTTTCAACGTTTATCGGTTCGGTCCTCCAGTACGTGTTACCGCACCTTCAACCTGTCCATGGGTAGATCACAAGGTTTCGCGTCTACCTCCCCTGACTATACGCCCTATTCAGACTCGCTTTCGCTTCGGATCCGTGTCTTAAACACTTAACCTTGCCAGAGAAGAGTAACTCGTAGGCTCATTATGCAAAAGGCACGCCGTCACGCCACCTGGACGCTCCGACCGCTTGTAAGCACACAGTTTCAGGTTCTATTTCACTCCCCTGTTCGGGGTTCTTTTCACCTTTCCCTCACGGTACTGGTTCACTATCGGTCTCTCAGGAGTATTTAGCCTTACCGGATGGTGCCGGCAGATTCCCACAAGGCGTCTCCGACCTCGCGGTACTCAGGATACTACTAGGTTAACATTACTTACGTGTACCGGGCTATCACCGTATATTGCCAGGCTTCCCATCCTGTTCCACTTCATTTTGTTATACCACATCGTAGTCCTACAACCCCAGTCTTGCCGTAACAAGCCTGGTTTGGGCTCTTTCCCTTTCGCTCGCCACTACTTAGGAAATCATTATTATTTTCTCTTCCTCTGCTTACTTAGATGTTTCAGTTCGGCAGGTTTGCGTACATTGTACGACTAGTCTTCAACTAGCCAGGTTTCCCCATTCAGAAATCTACGGATCAATTCATATTTGCTAATCCCCGTAGCTTATCGCAGCTTATCACGTCTTTCATCGCCTCTGAGAGCCAAGGCATCCCCTGTGTGCTCTTATTTACTTTCTTCTTTCTGTACCCTTTTGCGCATACAGAAATGCTTTTTTTGATATGTCGTTATCTCCTCGGTTAATGTCTAATTGCTTAAACAATACCCGATAAGCTAACAACGTCTCTATTGTTGTTTGCTCTTCTTTTTTAACTTCTTCCAATATGTCAAAGAACTTTTCGATCCCGGGAACATTAATGCCCCTATTTACGTACCTTTTGTATCAAGTACCGGTGATGGTGGAGAATAACGGAGTCGAACCGTTGACCTCCTGCGTGCAAGGCAGGCGCTCTAGCCAGCTGAGCTAATCCCCCTTAGAATATATATGTAGTCCCGAGCAGATTTGAACTGCTGACCCCTACATTATCAGTGTAGTGCTCTAACCAAACTGAGCTACGGGACTATATGTCTATACTGCAGTATGGAGCACTAATTGATGCTTCATCCTATGGGTTGTCTTTTTTTTGATCTGCCATTTATATCATTCAGCGTAGCGAGTAGTCTGACCTACTCCAGAAAGGAGGTATTCCAGCCGCACCTTCCGGTACGGCTACCTTGTTACGACTTAGCCCCAGTTATCGGTTTTACCCTAGGACGCTCCTTGCGGTTACATACTTTAGGTACCCCCAACTTCCATGGCTTGACGGGCGGTGTGTACAAGGCCCGGGAACGTATTCACCGCGTCATTGCTGATACGCGATTACTAGCGAATCCAACTTCAAGAGGTCGAGTTGCAGACCTCTATCCGAACTGTGAATGGCTTTTTGAGATTCGCTTGCTGTTGCCAGCTTGCTGCCCTCTGTACCATCCATTGTAGCACGTGTGTAGCCCCGGACGTAAGGGCCATGATGACTTGACGTCGTCCCCTCCTTCCTCTCTGTTTGCACAGGCAGTCTGTTTAGAGTCCCCACCTTAACGTGCTGGCAACTAAACATAGGGGTTGCGCTCGTTGCGGGACTTAACCCAACACCTCACGGCACGAGCTGACGACAGCCATGCAGCACCTAGTTTCGTGTGATTGCTCACTTATCCATCTCTGGATAATTCACTAACTTTCAAGCCCGGGTAAGGTTCCTCGCGTATCATCGAATTAAACCACATGCTCCTCCGCTTGTGCGGGCCCCCGTCAATTCCTTTGAGTTTCACCCTTGCGGGCGTACTCCCCAGGTGGAATACTTAACGCTTTCGCTTAGCCGCTAACTGTATATCGCTAACAGCGAGTATTCATCGTTTAGGGCGTGGACTACCAGGGTATCTAATCCTGTTTGATCCCCACGCTTTCGTGCCTCAGCGTCAATCACACCATAGTAAGCTGCCTTCGCAATCGGTGTTCTGTGACATATCTATGCATTTCACCGCTACTTGTCACATTCCGCCTACCTCTAGTGTATTCAAGCTCATCAGTATCAAGGGCACTGCGATGGTTGAGCCACCGTCTTTCACCCCTGACTTAATAAGCCGCCTACGCACCCTTTAAACCCAATAAATCCGGATAACGCTTGGATCCTCCGTATTACCGCGGCTGCTGGCACGGAGTTAGCCGATCCTTATTCCTTCGGTACATTCAGCTACTTACACGTAAGTAGGTTTATTCCCGAATAAAAGCAGTTTACGACCCAGAGGGCTGTCTTCCTGCACGCGGCATGGCTGGTTCAGAGTTCCCTCCATTGACCAATATTCCTTACTGCTGCCTCCCGTAGGAGTCTGGTCCGTGTCTCAGTACCAGTGTGGGGGGCCATCCTCTCAGATCCCCTAGTCATCGTCGCCTTGGTGGGCCGTTACCCCGCCAACTAGCTAATGACACGCATGCCCATCTTAATCCTATAAATATTTGATCATTGGACAATGCTGTCCTGTGATTTTATGCGGTGTTAATCCGAATTTCTTCGGGCTATCCCCCTGATTAAGGTAGGTTGCATACGCGTTACGCACCCGTGCGCCACTTTCATAAGGAGCAAGCCCCTTAATCTCGTTCGACTTGCATGTATTAGGCCTGCCGCTAGCGTTCATCCTGAGCCAGGATCAAACTCTCCATTGTAAAATGTTGTTGTTTGAACACTGACCATTCTTAACTTAAATTAATAATAGTCTATTCTAATTATATATTGTCTAGTTAGAATCAAACTTAAAAAATAGCTCCGGTATCATGTACTTTGATTCCGTACTGTTTTACCTCGCTACGCTTATAAATGACATCTCTTTAATGAACTTCTCGAATCCCCTCGCGGCTCTTCTTATATCTCTTCGCTT
>NZ_JBEPSL010000008.1:0-12813 GCF_040548825.1 Pedobacter africanus | reverse complement strand
ATCGATAAAGGCGGGGTGTATAACCTGGCCACAGCTACCGGTAAAGACCCATTGAACAATAGTGTAAGTGATGAATCTGAGAGTGGCAACGCTGCAGGCGGCACTCCTGGTGTACCACCAGTAGACCCTGCCTGTCCTGCCTGTACGATTACGCCATTGCCATCATCGCCTGGTATAACTTTAACAAAAAATACGACTGTAGGGACCTACAATAAGGTTGGTGATGTGATCAACTATATTTTGAAAGTAAAAAATACGGGTAATGTAACGCTTACTAATGTAAATATTACCGATGCGAATGCTGACGCTGGAAGTATATTGCCTGGGACAATAGCAACGCTAAATGTTGGTGCAGAAGTCACGGTAAATGCAAAACATACTTTAACTCAGGTCGATTTGAACAAAGGTTTTGTTTACAATATCGCAAATGTTCAGGCAAATGATCCAAAGGGCGGAGATATCAAAGCAACTTCTAAAGACAACAATCCTGCTTATCCTAATGCTCCTATTGATCCGAACTGTCCAACATGTACCATTACAGAAATTGAGCAAAAGGCTTCGGTTGCATTGATTAAGAAAGTCACTAATGTAGGAACAGGTGAAAATGGGGTTTTTATATTGGGGGATCAGATTGAATATACTTTTACAATTACCAATACGGGTAATGTGGTATTAAGTAATCTTATTTTAAACGACCCACTTTTAAATGCCTCAGCAATCAATATTCCAGGAACATTAAATCCTGGTGCATCACTTGTACATGTCGAAAAATATACGCTGTCTGCAATTGATGTTGCTAACGGAAATGTAACTAATCAGGCACTTATAAGTGGAACAGATCCAAAAAACAAAGTCGTAACAGATAAGTCCGGAACTACCAACACCGATGATATGGCAACTGTTACTGTTATCGCAAAACCTCCTGTAGCCGGTGACAATACTGCCGAGACTAAGCAGAATGCTGAAATTAAAATACCGGTATTGAACAACGACGTGCAGGGTAGTAGTCCAGTAGTACCGGGTAGTATAGTCATTACCACTCCACCTAAAAATGGTACTGTAACTGTTAATGCAGATGGTACAGTTACCTATAAACCAAATGCCGGCTACACTGGGGTAGATGATTTTTCTTATACTGTAAAAGACAAAAATGGTCAGGTGTCAAACCCTGCAAAAGTTACAGTGACCATTATACCTACCAAGCCTGTAGCAATTGATGATTCAGCAGAGGGTCAATGGAACACTGAAATTAAAATTCCGGTCTATGGTAATGATAAAACCGATGGTTCTCCTTTGGATAAAACAGGGTTAGAAATCACCGAGCAGCCTAAACATGGTACACTTAAAATGAATCCAGATGGAACAGTTACTTATTTGCCAAACAGCGGTTATACAGGTAAAGACTCTTTCAGCTATCGTATAAAAGACGAAAACGGCAACTGGAGTAATGTTGCTGTTGTAAACTTAAATATTAAAGGCTTTTTCATTCCAAATGTCATTACTCCAAATGGAGATGGCAAAAATGACACCTTCGTTATTGTAGGGTTAGAAAACTACGGCAATGCTGATGTCACCATCTTTAACCGTTGGGGTAATGAAGTATACCGGAATAACAATTATAAAAACACCTGGACAGGTGAGGGACTGAACAAAGGAACCTACTATTACCTGATCAGGTTAAATAATAATGGTAAGCAGGAAGTTTATAAAGGTTGGGTATTAATAAAATGATAATTGATAAGGCTGGTGAAAGCTGGCCATATACATACAGATTATGAACAAACATATCATAAAAAAAGTTATGCTGGGATTAGGGTTGGCTGTTGCTGGCCTGATACCGGCAAAGGCGCAGCAAAACATTCAGTTCTCTCAGTACATCTTTAATTCTTTAAGTGTAAACCCCGCTTATGCGGGATACAAAGAAGAATGGTTTGCGCAACTGGCCTTGAGAAGTCAGTGGACTGGACTTAGTGGCGCACCGAGAACTGGTCAACTATCTATTGATGGCGTAGCCGATGCCAATAAAAATGTAGGCCTCGGTTTACAAATTACAGACGACAGGTTAGGCCCACAGTCGGCCACCTCAATTTATGCAAATTATGCTTATCGCTTAAGACTTAACGATGAGGATACACAAAGATTAAGTTTTGGAGTAGGAGCAGGTATTACCCAATATGGATTGGATGGTAACAAATTAAGCCCTGTCGATTTTGACGATCCGGACCTGCCTGTTGGTAAAATCAGCAGCACTATTCCAGATGTCCGTTTTGGGGTTTACTATTACAATCCAGGTTTTTACATTGGAGTTTCGGCAATGGACCTGCTTTCTGGAGACAAATCAAACAGCATCTTCAACTGGGATAAAAATAATGTGGAGAACCTGAAACGTAAACGCCATTATTACCTGATTGCAGGCACCATACTTAATTTATCTGAGGATACGAAGCTTCGGCCAAGCCTATTGTATAAAGAAGATCTTAAAGGCCCTTCAAGTTTAGACGTCAGCGGCATGTTGATCTTTGCTGAGAAGTTCTGGATAGGTGGATCGTATAGAACGGGGGCCAACCTTTGGAAAAAGGATTATACTAAAGGCCAGCAGTTGAGCAGTCTCAATTCCATTTCTGCAATTGCCCAGTTTTATTTAACCGACACCTTCAGAATCGGGTACTCTTACGATCATATCCTGAGCAAATTGAGCAGCATACAAAATGGTACCCATGAAATTACGATCGGGGTAACCTTCCCTGGAAAGGGCAAGCGTTTACTTAGTCCCAGATTCTTTTAAGATCAATAATCGATATATCGTTTAAACTGATGAACATGATAAATAAAAAATATACCAGATACATTTTTCTTTTAGGCTTAGGGTGTACTTTTCATGCAGCTTCTGCACAAGAACAACCCAGCTTAAAGCGAAGGGCCGATCAATTGTATACACAATATAAATATGCGGATGCAGCTTCAATTTACCTGAAGCTTGTTGATACCAAGAAACCTAAATTAACTGACCTTGAACGTTTGGCAGATTGCTATCAGAAAATGAATGATTACGAGGCTGCCGAGAACTGGTATGCCAGGGTAATCCAGGATCCGGATAGTAAAGCTGAAAATCTGATCAAATATGGGGCTATACTTAAATCTAATTCCCGCTATACTGAAGCTAAAAAGGTTTTAAAATCTTACGCTGACAAAACTGGCGATGTCAAAAGAGTTACTAATGAAATTGCTGGATGTGATTCTGCATTGGTTTGGATGGCTAAACCCACTGCACATAAAATCAAAAACGAAGCTCAGGTCAATACTGTTCTTGCGGAATTTGGCGTGTTTCCAAATGGTAATAAAATCTTATACACTGCTGAACCGGACCAAGGTTTCCTGAATCGAAAAGATGGGCGTACAGGTAATCCTTTTTTAAGAATCTATACTGCTGACCGCTCTGCGGACAATAGCTTAAGTGCTAAATTGATTGACAAGTCACGGTACAATGATGAGAATTATCACGTAGGACCAATCATTAGCAATAAAAAAGGAGATGTATTGTACGTTACACGTACTTATCCGGGGCCGTCTGGGGAAATTAGTAAAGAGAACAAAACGAAATTCAGAACCAATAACCTGGAACTGTATATCTATACTGCAAAAAATGGTAAATACGAAGCTGTGCCTTTTCCTTATAATGAGGTGAAGAAGTATTCTGTTGGTCACGCTGCATTAAGCCAGGATGAGAAAATACTTTATTTTGTGTCTGATATGCCTGGTGGGTTAGGTAACACAGATATCTGGTATTGCGAATTGCAAAGTGATGGCAGCTGGGGGAAACCTCAAAATGCCGGACCAGCAATTAATACCAGTCAGGACGAAATGTTCCCCAACATCGGGGCAGATGGCACTTTATATTACTCCAGTAATGGATTACCAGGGATGGGTGGATTAGATGTGTTTAGTGTAAAAGGTGCAAAAAGTAACTGGTCTAAGCCAGTTAATCTCAGATTTCCGGTAAATTCTCCGGCCGACGACTTTGCTTTCATTACCAATATTGCAAATGAAGATGCAGTAATGGGTTATCTTTCTTCAAACCGTAGGGGTGGGATAGGAAATGATGATATATATAGTTTCAGCAATATTAAACCTAAAATGATTCTAGCTTTAAAAGGGATTACCCTGAATAAGAAAACAGGCGAGACAATAGACGCAGCTATGGTGACCTTATATGCCAATGGACGTCAGATTGTGGCCAAACAAATTAGCAGTGTAGGTGGTACTTTCTTTTTTGAACTGACAAAAGGAACTGATTACTCCGTAATAGGGCAGAAAGAGAAATTTTATAGCGACTCGGCAACGGTATCGACCAAAGGTTTAACCAGGTCAGATACCTTAAGTGTAACCCTGCGCTTAGAGCCTCTGTTTGAAATTGGCAAAACCATTGTTCTTCAAAATATCCACTATGATTTTGATAAGGATAATATCCGCAAGGACGCTGCGAAAATTCTGGACGAACTTGTACGCATTATGAGGGACAATCCAACCCTTGAAATTGAATTGGGGTCGCATACCGATAGCCGCGGAGTAGATATTTATAATCTGGATCTCTCTCAGCGACGTGCACGTTCTGTCGTAAATTACCTGGTTAGCCGTGGCATTTCCAGAACTCGTTTAACAGCTAAAGGATATGGAGAAACACAATTATTGAATCGTTGTGAAAATGGGGTGAAATGCTCAGAAGCAGAGCACCAGGCCAACAGGCGTACCGAATTTAAAATAGTCAAATACTAATACTGCGAGTTTTCTTCGAGCGGTTGGACTTATTGAGGGATAGGTAGAACTTTACTGAGCGAGCCATGTTGCTAATCGAATGGATACCGTTATTTCGGTTCCATTTGCATCTGAATGTATTTTAGTTTCACCGTTAAGAGATTGGACGCGGCGGCGGATGGATTGCAAACCCATAGTTGAATTACCATTTCTGGATTTCTTTTCATCTAAGCCAATTCCGTCATCACTGATAGTCAGTAGGAGGGTGTCTTCTTCTTCATAAATCAGGATGCTCACATTTTTAGCTTTGGCATGTTTGATAATATTGGTGATTGCCTCCTGGATAATGCGGAGTAAAGCAATTCGCGTATCCATGTCCACACTGATTAAAGAGTTATTGTCGATCTGTATGGTTTTGTTGTAGCGGCTATCGGGGAGGGAACTGTCTGTAAGTAGTTTAATCTGCTTTTCAAATGACTGTTCTTGCTGTTCATCTCCAGCACGGAACCATTCATGGCTTTTGTTTCGGGCTGCTTTATAGGCGTTCTCTGTTTCGTGCAGGAGCATACTCAGTTTGTTTTTTAAGGCGCTTTCATTGGTGTCCATCATTATAATCTCCAATTGATACCTGATGGCGGCAATGGATGAAGAAAGACCATCGTGGAGGTCTTGTCCAAGACGCTGTTGTTCTTCTCTTACTGCCTGGTGTTTTGCTTCCTCCATGGCAATGATTTGCATATTAGCCACATTGTTGAGTGCTTCTACCTGTGTTCTTGCCTTTCTGCTTCGATATATCATAATCAGGTAGATCGTGAGTATGAAAATAGATGCAGCAATTGAAATGAGTACTAACCAATTTGTTCGTTGCTGCTTGATTTCTTCCGACTTTCGAAGTTCAACCTTAGCGTTTTCAGCTTCGGTATAGGCGTATAGTAAAGTATCCATCTCTGCCATCAATACTGCTTTCGCTTTTCGCTCGTGTGCCAGTGCGCTGGCTAACGATGTATAGCCTCCCTGAAAATTACCCTGTGCAGCCTGTAGTTGGGCTTTGTATTCATCAAGTATCGGTTGCTGACTTTTAAAAAAATTGGGAAGCGATGCGAGTTTTTTGATATAAAAGCGAGCGCTATCCAGATTTTTTAAAACCAGGAAGTAATCCATCTTCATTTGATAAAGAGGTACTTCTATAAAAGACATCGGTTGGTCATTATACGTGGTTTTTAGTGTTTGTAAACTATCCAGTAAAATTCCTACTTTGATTTGGTTCTTCTCAAGAAGAGCAATGTCATGGTGTCTTACCAGGGCATAAAAGTCATTGTAAAGCATGTGCTGCCTGTTTATTGGGTATTTGCGTTTGAGCATGTTCCCAATTTGATCGGCCAGCAGTGCTGTTCGATAAACAGCCGTAGTATCTCTGGTCTTTATATAGGCTTCGATTGCCACAGCTAAGATGTCTATAGCATACATTCCATTTACATTGTCGGTTTTATTGTTCCGCAACTGTTCCGGCAAGTGCTTGATGTATTCTTTTTTATCGTTATATGTAGAGATCACTTTATCGTATAAACCTTGCTCATTGAAAGCCTTGATTTTAAAAACATCTACTAGCAAGGGACGTATTTTGCCGTTTTTCCCCAATTCCTGCGATAGTTTTTCGTTATAATACATAGCCGCACCCGTTTGTCCGAATATTTCTGCATTATCCACCAATGCCCTAAAGTACTTTACACGTGAACTTCCGTACTCCTTTTTCCCCCAGGCAATATCTTTATACAAACTAAGAAGACCCACCAATTCCTGCGTTTTAAATTCGGTTCCTTCACTCACAAGTTGCTGTGTTAACGAATAGGTGCTGTCCAGGTATTTGTCTGCAGAAATACGGTTTGTATGGTAGGCCCTGGCTAGGTTTTTAAATTCCTTTCTTGCATGAACTGTTGATTGTCCCGCAGTAGTTTTACTAATTAGCAGAAAAAATAAGAAAAGGAGAGATAGATTGCGTGAAAACACACAAAATTTGTTTTTCATTGGGTTTATTGTATTAATTTTCAGACCATGTTTAGATCATAATTTTACCTAAAGTAGTAAAAGTATAGAATTATATCTATTGTACCTGTATTAATAGCGAATTCATGCTGTTGTAGTGAATTGAGTAGCATGATATTGTTATAATGTGCAGGTCTCTGTTTTACTTGAGTGTAGTAATATTAATTTTAGAGGGTTAGGGTGATCGGACTTAGTCATGAATGGCTAAAGACTTACATCAATCTTAATCTTTTATGAAGATAATCTACAATAACTATAATCAATGAATGGGATAAAAATCGGTATAATGTGTAACCGTGAGTTTATCAGAAAAGCATTTATTGCTTCTCTTGTGGTCTTTCAAGAAAAAATAATAGAAATCGTATTCGAAACTACTATAGAAGCTTTTCAAACCTTAGTTCCGCATATTTCTAGGCCAGATATTTTGCTACTTGATATAGATTCTCCTGACATCTCCGGGACAGAAGTTATTAAAAAGGTACTTTCATCTTATCCTGATTGTTCGATCATACTTGTCTCTGATATAGATGATAAAGATACCCTATTAAAATATATACATGCCGGTGCTAGAGGATGTTTAAAAAAAGTAAATCAACATAAATTGCCAACAGTTATTAGCGCTGTAATGGATGGCGGTTGTTATATTAGTCCTGCTTATACAAAATTACTATTTGATCATGTTCTATGTACAAGAAAACAACTTTCTGAATTATCTTATAGGGAACAACAAATGGTAGATGCTTTAGTTGACGGCTTAAGCTATAAACTTATTGCTTATCGACATAATATTTCCATCGATACTGTTCGATTTTATCTGAAAAAAATTTATAGAAAATTAAATATCAATAGTAAGGGAGAGTTGTTGGCTATGATGAGATTAAGTTCTAATTGAACTAAGCGCATTCTGAAGCGACCAGCAACTTGAATCTTCACAACAGTGTATTTGTGCTGCTTTTTACTATGATTTATTTAGCATTTGATAAATTTTAAGCACAAAAGCAGCACCCGCTTGCGAAAACCAATCAGAATAACCGCAAAACAGAGATGAGAGAATACTGTTTCTTCAATCTTTTATCTGTTAAAATACAGAATAAATTATTTTAATGGAATAGAAACCATTATTTCCGTACCATTTATATCTGAATCGATATTTAATTCGCCATTTAAATATTCAACCCTTCGACGAATGGATTCCAGGCCAATAGCTGATTTTTTGCTGGTAGTCTTCGTTTCGTTCAATCCAACGCCGTCATCATTGATTGTCAGTAGGAGGGTGTCTTCTTCTTCATAAATCAAGATGCCTACATTTTTAGCCTTGGCATGTTTGATAATATTGGTGATTGCTTCCTGAACGATACGGAGTAGAGTAATACGCATGTCTGTACTGACACCTGTTAGTGAACTATCGTCAATTTGAATGGTTTTATTGTACCGACTATCAGGAAGTGCACTGTCTGTAAGTATCCTGATCTGTTTTTCAAAAGATTGTTCTTGCTGCTGGTCAGCAGCGCTGAACCATTCATGGCTTTTTTTTCTGGCCACTTCATAGGCTCTCTCTGTTTCTGTTTGCAGCCTGCCAAGTTTGTTTTTTAAGGTGATATCGTCGGTCTCTAAAGTCAATGTTTCTAATTGATGCCTTATGGCGGCAATAGATGAGGACAGGCCGTCATGTAGGTCTTGTCCAAGACGCCGTTGCTCTTCTTTTACAGCTTGATGTTTAACTTCCTCTATTGCAATGATCTGCATATCAGCGGCGCTGTTTAGTGCTTCTATCTGTGCTTTCGCTTTTCTGCTCCGATAGCTTGTAATCACATAAATAATAAATATGACAATCAATGCTGAAACAGAAATCAAGACCAGCAATACAGTCCGTTGTTGTTTGGCCTTCTCGGTCTTTTCAAGAGCAATACTGCTATGCTCTGCCTGAGTATAGGCATACAGCAGATCACTGGATTCTGCCATCAGGCTTGTCTGCATCTCGCGCTCATATTTTAGCGCATCGTTTACGGATAAATAAGCATTACGATAGTCGCCTTCCAGGGCATTCAGCTTTGCTTTGAACTCAGCAAGCTCTGCACTTTGGCTTTTGCCGAAATTCGGGGACGATTCGTATTTGGCAATATAATGTCGTAGGCTATCCCGGTTCTTCAAATTCAGGTAGTTCTCCATACGCAAACGAACCAGGTTAAATTCAATAAAGTTTGTGGTCTGGTCTTTATATTTGGTTTTTAATTCGGCCATCCGGTGCAGCAGGGTTTTTGAAACTTCATACTTACGCTCAAAGTTGGCCAGAGAATGGTCAATATCTATCATTAAAAGTTCGTTGTACAATAGTTGTGGCCTGGTACTCGATGGATTGCGGGCAAGTGCTGTGCCGATTTGTCTGGCCAAATGCGCAGTCTGCTGCACCGATTTGCTGTCGTTCAATTTAATATATCCTTCTAAAACTGGCGATAAGATATACATGGCATTCAGTCCAACCGAACCATCTACTTTATGATTTCGAAGAAGTTCAGGGAGGCTTTCAAGATATTTCTTTTCAGTGTTATAGATTTCGATGATTTTGGGGTAAAGCCTCATTTCCTGATAAATCTTGGTTTTTTGCAGCTGTTCTATCAGTGGGTGTGCTTCTCCGTATTTTTTGTACTCGGCTGTGACCTTCTCGGCATAATACATGGAGGCACCCTTTTTCTTGAACATACGGGCGTTATTGAAAAATAGGAAGAAATAGCTTACACGGGCGCGGCCATATTCGGGTTTGCTCCAGGCAATTTCCTCATATAGATTGAGCAGGTGTACCAGTTCTTTGGTTTCAAAATGCTTTCCCTCTGATAACAGTTGATGTGTCAGTAAATTCGCCTGTTTGAAGTACTCTTCGGCAGAGACTTGTTTTGACTGATAGGAATCGGACAGTTTATTAAATTCCTTTTGCGCGTTGGATCTCGGTTGGGCGATGGCCGTTTGGCTTAGGATAAAGAAGAGCGGGAGTACGCAATAAAGCTTGATATTCATTAGATATAGCAATTTGAAATGTGTAACCTTAGAAAAAAATTAATTTTATATTGTTTATTTGAACAGTGCAGAATTACATCTTTTTGTTACATACAAAGGTTTGTTAATATTGTCAGATTAACTCCTGTATACGTGCATAAGACAATAGCTCCGTAATGGAATTTACATTTATTGTGCAAAATACTGTAACATTTCCAATTCCCTGGCTTTAAATCAAGCGACATTGTGTTTCACCACCAACCAAATCTTTTCAACCTGCCGAACTACCAGTTCCTACCTATTCAAATTCCTTCAGTTTTATCCAGGTCCCATTTTTAAGCTGGGTTCAAGCCCTCAGCGTGCTTTTTGCTGGACTCCAGCCTGATGACTTTTGTTGGTAGTCTTCGTTTCGTTCAATCAGATTAGCTCTTGCTTACGTGCATAAAACAATAGTTCTGTGATAGAATTGACTTTTACCTTCGCCATCATCTTGCGGCGATGTGCTACAATTGTGTGTTTGCTTAGGTTTGTCTGTTCTGCGGTTTGGGCGATTGATAATCCATGCGCAAAGTAATGAAGTACCTCTAGTTCTCGCGCCGTGAACGGTAACTTTATTGTTGAGTTTGTGTTCGAGACAATGTCACTAATTGCGGGGGAAATATATTGCCTGCCCTGGCTTATTATTGTAAGGCATTCAACTATTGCATTAAAACCAGATGATTTGCTTACAAAGCCATTGGGATTGTAACTCAGGATATTTGTAATTGTAATCGGACTGATTACTGAGCTCATTACAATAATTGTAATATTCTTGTTTAACCGTCTGGCTTCATTAATAAGAGGTAGGCCGTTTTTGTTTTTTAGATAATAATCTAAAAAAAAATAAATAGGTGATTCAGAGTGCTTGATCAGAAAAGAAACTAATTCCCGTTCCTCGCTAATCGTATGAACGGAACGGAAAAGGTCCAATCGCTCAATAAGAGCTGAAAAGGAGTCCGCAAATAGAAGGTGGTCGTCAAAGACAATTGCAATTGCTTGAATTTTTTTCATAAGTTGTTCTAATATAGCAAAAGTAAGCGATTGCATGGTTGTAACTGAGATACGGAAGCTTTTATAGCTAATTAATGTTATTCATAAATCATTCAATAGCAAATTGTTGTTACGTATTTTTTTATCTGATGAATGGGAATAATTTTTTAGCTAAATAATTATTCTTTCTTCTAATTTATTTTTGGGTTGCTTGAAAGAATTCTTCCATGCATATTATCGAAATATAGCATGTTTTTGCTATTTTAATATATAATCGTAACACTATATTGTCATAGTTTGTGTTTGCTTCTTTTACTTGATGCATGGATGTTAACTTTAATTAACTAATACTATTTAATAGTTAACCACAACTATCTAAAACGTTCATCAATCGCATCTTTATGAAAATAAAATTACGATCTCTGTTGTCTACGAAAAGCAAGTATGCTTATCAAGAAAAAATCATTGGTTCATTAGCCGGATACGATCTCGAGCTAAGTGTTGTTCATAAAACCAATAATTTTAAACAATTTTTTAATCCCAGTATAGCCAGTGCTTTGAGAAAAGTGATGTGGACAGGTTTAATACTTGGGTTCTACACAACGGCCTCAGCTCAGCAGAAAGTAAAAGATGGTACAGTATCGGGCAGCAATTTACCTAATAAAGATGCGTTGTTAGAGCTGGAAACTAAAAATAAGGGTTTACTTCATGCACGAGTTGGCTTAACTCGTACAACTGAGGCGGCACCACTTACAGCCCATGTTGCGGGTATGATGGTTTACAATACCTCAACTGTCAATGATGTTGTGCCAGGAATTTATTACAATGATGGTACAAAGTGGGTGTTCGTACGAAGTTCCAGTTCTATTCTTGTTGAAAATCAACCCGGAAAAACTGGAAGTCCAGGTACCCCAGGCGCTGTTGGAGGACCAGGAGTTGGAGTTACAATTGTAAATAATGATAGTGGAACCTGGGTTTTTAATCCAACAACAAATAGCTGGACAAATATTAAAGGTGCCAATGGAACGAATGGTGTTGATGGTAAATCCGTAACCAGTGGTGCTACTACTCCAACAGGTACAGGGGCTACTGGTGATACCTATATCAATACAACCACAGGTGAAACCTATGTTTACAATGGTACAACCTGGGTTTCTAACGGGAACATTAAAGGACCACAGGGTGTTGCTGGTATTAACGGTACCAATGGAACGAATGGTGTTGATGGTAAATCCGTAACCAGTGGTGCTACTGCACCAACAGGTACAGGGGCTACAGGTGATACATACATCAATACGACTACAGGTGAAACCTATGTTTATAATGGCACAACCTGGGTTTCTAACGGGAACATTAAAGGTCCTCAGGGAGCTACTGGTGCTGCTGGCCCGCAAGGTGTAGCTGGCACTAACGGTACAAACGGTACTTCAGTAACAAGTGGTACTATAGCTCCAACAGGTACAGGGGCTACTGGTGATACCTATATCAATACAACCACAGGTGAAACCTATGTTTACAATGGTACAACCTGGGTTTCTAACGGGAACATTAAAGGACCACAGGGTGCTACTGGTGCTGTTGGTCCCCAAGGTGTAGCTGGTCCGCAAGGTGTTGCTGGCACTAATGGTACAAACGGTACTTCAGTAACCAGTGGTACCATAGCTCCAACAGGTACAGGCGCTACTGGTGATACTTACATCAACACGAATACAGGTGAGACCTATGTTTATAATGGCACGACCTGGATTTCTACTGGCAATATCAAAGGACCACAGGGTGCTACTGGTGCTGTTGGTCCCCAAGGTGCTGTTGGTCCGCAAGGTGTAGCTGGCACTAATGGTACAAACGGAACCAATGGAACGAACGGTAAATCGATGCTAAGCGGAACGACAGTTCCTGGAGCTGGTACAGGTGTTGATGGCGATACGTATGTAGATACGACAACTGGTTTAACCTATATCAAAACAGGTGGTACATGGACAGCAGACGGTGGAACAT
>NZ_JBEPSL010000007.1:0-201991 GCF_040548825.1 Pedobacter africanus | reverse complement strand
GAAATGAAAAATCAAGCTTAAAATCGATGTATCTGGAAGTGACAATTTCAGGTGCTTCTGTTGTATGAATTAAGCTGGTTTCTTGCTGCATGCTTCAGGTTTTTACACAGCAAACCTAAGACCTTGTTTTTCAGCTAACAAAACTATTTTCATTTCCGGAACACGTCCGGAAATGGCTACGTTTTTTAGAATCGGATTTTGTTTATGGGAGTTTTGGATAAGCAAACAGAATAATATTTGTTTTCACTCAGTCTGCCTTGAAATGCTCGTCCGGATGTAAATGATAAAAAAACATGCCAAAAGGGATGCGATGTCCGATTGTAAACGAATTATCGACTATAGACCTGACTAAAAAACAATGCTATTGAGAATAAATTTAAACGGTATTTTCAAATCGAACTGATTTATTATTAGAACAACAACTATTCTGTATAGAACATCAGTTGGCTACGTTCAAATTAAGAGATAGTCAATCGCGAATGTAATCGAATTTAAACGCGAACAATAGTTATATTTAGCTTACCATCCAGCCTATATGAAATCAGAATTGGAAGAATTAATAGAAGCCTACGAAATCGAGAGAGCAGAACTTGAAAAACAGATTTCAGAGTATGTTTCTGAAGGTGATTACCTTTATGCCTATCGCCATCAAAAATGCCTGGGAAAGCTTAACAACATGCTTGGTATTCTTAAAATGGTCTTTTTCTTGTTTGTTTCGTTTTTTTGTTCATCTACAGAGGGATATGCTCAGGTGAAACTAAAATCATGCGGATTAGATTTAACCATTCCTTCTTTTAAACAAGATTCAGCTTTTTCAGATGCAAAACAGATTTTGGTTAGAAAGAAGTTTCTAATTCCCATACATTCGTCGAAATCGGATATTGAGATTAGATTATATTATTATCCTTATTTTGAACCCGGGAAAACAGTTATCATAAATTGTGATGGTAATAAATTTAAAATACTACACTACAATATAGGTTATCAACCTATAACCGATACTGAGCCGAGGTATAAAAAATCTAAAAATTTGGGCCCGCTTCCTGAAAACCCGGGCATGAATGTGTTGGTTTTTTATGAAAACAAGCTGAAGCTAAAAGATTATACCTGGAAAGAATTTTTTCAAAGATTAATTGACAACCATTTTTTTGATTTAATTCCTGAAACCGAAATAAAGAAAAAAGTGAAACTGGCCCATCCTGATATTATTGAAAGAGGGGAGGCGGCGTTGTATGTGCAAATTAAAGTAGGTAACCTTTTTAGAAATGTAAAATTTTCCGGCGGATATGATGCCATTGCCCTGGATATTCCTGAATACCAAAATTTGTCCAATATTTATAAAATATTAAACCAAATTCAATAAACATGAGACTAAGTTTGTAATACAGTGAAATCAAATTGTTGGTAATATCGGTTATGAAAAAAAAACTATCTTTAATTATTATTTTAACTGGCATTTTTGTTAATGTATATGGTAGATGTGAACCTTTACATGGGCTTTATGAAGCCAAAATTCTTCTACCGGCAAACGATACTTTACTACTTGTTCTTGAAATAGATCAAAAAAACACCGACTCATTTGCCGGTTATTTGACCATCCCGAAATATGGACAGGAACGCTTGAAACTGGAAAAATGCTCCATCTCTGGTGATTCAATTTTTTTTAAGTATTCCAGGTTTGATATTGCTTTTAAGGGAAAGTATGCTCCATCAGTTATTGAGGGGATTTACAGCAGTGGAGGTGATTTTAAGACCAGGTTTAATCATATTGATTTATCTAAACGGCGACCTCAAACTCCACAACCTCCTTTTTCCTATCTTACAAAAGATATTTCTTTTTATAATAAAGATAGCTTAATTAAGTACAGTGGCACACTTACGATCCCGGAAAATAAGGGTAAGTTTCCTGCGGTTATTCTTTTAACAGGCAGCGGTGCCCAGGATAGAGATGAAACGATGTTCTATCACAAACCTTTTTTTGTATTAGCTGATTATTTAACAAAACGTGGAATAGCAGTACTACGGCTTGATGATCGAGGGGTGGGAGGCACTACTGGAGGTAGATCGGAGAATACAACAAATGATTTTGCAAGCGATGCACTTGAGGCGGTTGGGTTTTTGAAAAAAAACAAAAATATAGATAGTGCTTCTATTGGTTTTATTGGCCATAGCGAGGGAGGGGCTACCGCCTTTATGGCTGCTAACAGATCGCCAGACATTGCCTTTATTGTCTCCCTTGCATCGCCTGCAGTGTCTGGTAAAGAACTTGCGTTGAAGCAATTTGAGCAAGGTTTAAGAGCGAGGGAAAAGGATACCCTTGTAGTAAATAACGTGTTAAGGTTTTGGGATAAAACATTTACTATTATCAATACAACAAACAACCGTTCCGAATTGGAAGCTTCAATTACAAAAGCTTTTAAAGAATGGTTGGTAACGTATCAGAATAGTTCCAAATCTTTAACCTTAATGGGGTTCGATTTTAGTAATATAAATAACCAATCGGCGGTCGACAAATTTCTATCAAAAAAGATTGTGCCTTACCTTCAACCCTGGACCAGGTATTTTCTTTCATATAACCCTGATCAACTACTCAGTAAATTAAAAATACCAATTCTCGCGTTAAACGGGGATAGAGATGAAAATGTAGATGCAGATATAAATTTGCCCCGGTTTAAATCACTGGCGGAAAGGTATTCGCTTCAGATTGATATTGTGAAAGAAAAGAACCTAAATCATTTTTTACAAACGTGCAATGATGGTTCCATAACAAAGGTCTATGGAAACCCGGAGACAATTTCTGTTAAAGTTCTAGATGCCATATATAAATGGGTTGATCATCATTAAACATAAAGCCGAAAGTGTCTTTGCCTTCTTGAGTAATACCAGGTAATTCCGGTTTAATCTGCTTTCTTTGCAGGCGTGCAACGAAGGGCAAACAAGGCCCAAAAGCATGAAAATTTCTTCTTTTGTTAGCTTGGTCAATTTGATTATTTCTTCAATTGCATAACCTTCAGCAATCATTTCATGGGCCAGTTCAACTGATCTTTCATGTTTGCCCTGCTCTAATCCCTGCTCTAATCCTTGTTCTAATCCTTGCTTTAATCCCTGCTCCAGGATATATTGGTCGTGGCTATAATTATCCCGTTTTCTTTTGAGTTCTTTCTGATAGGCATTCATCTCTTTGTATGAATTAAGCTGGTTTCTTGCTGCATGCTTTAGGTTTTTATACAGCAAACCTAAGTCCTTGTTTTTCAGCTAACAAAACTATTTTCATTTCCGGAACACGTCCGGAAATGGCTATGTTTTTTAGAATCGGATTTTGTTTGGAGGAGTTTTGGATAAGCAAACAGAATAATATTTGTTTTTGCCTTTTCACTGACCGCTATAATTTTTTACAAATTCTTCCATTCCATGTTAAATTACAATAATGCAATTTGAACTTTCCTTAAATCATTTGGAAATTCCTGTTGATAGTTTTCCTACGCCAACTTACCTGTTCACCAGGTGAATGAAAGTTTATTTATGCTAAAGGCCTATGGTGTGCCGGGCGAAAAGATAAGAACCAGACGCATTTTAAAACAGGCTTTGAGCTATGCCCAAAGCCTGTTTTTATACCTAAAGTATTGAGTGTTAACCTTACACTATTAAAAATTTTCAAAAAAAATTACCAGCGAATACTATTTTATTTCTACACTTGCTGCGAAAATTTCTTAATTTTATATAAAGGGGCACCCATTATTATGGTTACTTACAGCGCATTATCGGATCAGGAACTTACCAGCCTACTTCGGGCAGGAGATGGCATTGCTTATACTGAGATTTACCAGCGGTATAAAAGATTGCTGTATTTGTTTGCCTTTAAGCGCCTGGGCGACCGTGAGGAGGTAAAAGACATTGTACATGAAATTTTTACGGCTTTATGGTACAACAAGGAGCAATTAAATTTGAGTTACTCTTTAAACACCTACCTGCACTCTTCGGTAAGAAATAAAATTGTAGATGTGATTGCGCGTAAACAGGTTTCGGCCCGTTATGTAGAAACTTTTAATGCTTACCGTGCTTCGGGGCAAAGTACTACAGACCACCTGATAAGGCAAAAGGAACTGGCGGCTTTAATTGAAAAGGAAATTGAGGCGCTGCCTGTTAAAATGCGCCAGGTTTTTGAGCTTAGCCGCAACAGCAATTATTCGCGTAAACAAATTGCCGAAGAGCTTGGCCTTTCGGAAGAGACGGTTAAAAGCCATATGCACCATGCGATGAAAATTTTAAAAGTAAAGCTGGGCCCATTGCTTGTATTGGCGCTTTTTATACAGCCTTAAAATTATTTTCATTTTTTTTTAACCCTTCCTTAACACTTAGCCGACTAACTGCCAAATTTCCGCTAAAAGTATGTAATGATGGAAGACAAAGAATTAAAACGCCTGCTGGCAAAGTATAAAGAGGGGACCTGCTCTGCAGAAGAAAAGGCCCTGCTTGAAAATTGGGTGGCAAGTGCTGTTTATCCTGAGTATCAAATCTCTGAAAAGGATTTGGCGCATGATTTGTCTGAAATCAGCAAAACTTTACCGCTGGTGCACCAAAAAAGAAGTTTATGGCCGCGTTATGCAGGTATTGCAGCTGCGGTAGCAGCCATTACTTTTGGCATCTGGTTTTATACCTCCCGTAATACGAACACATTACCTCATCCTGAACTCGTTGCAGGATCTCAAGACATTGCACCGGGCAAAAACACCGCAACACTTAGCCTTGCCGGAGGTAAAGCCATTACATTAAGCGATGCCCATACCGGCGTAATTATAGATGCCTCTCAAATTAAATATAATGATGGTAGTGATGTAGGCGCTCTCGCCCCTTTGGGGAGAGATGGCGAAGCCAGAGAGGGGAGTACTCTTACTTTGACTACCCCCCGTGGCGGCACCTACCAGATCACCCTTCCCGACGGGACTAAAGTTTGGCTTAACGCCGCTTCAAGTTTAACCTATCATATGCCGCTAAAAGAGCGTGGCGGTGTGCGTAAAGTTGAGCTTAGCGGCGAAGCCTACTTTGAAGTTTTCCGGAATAAATTACAGCCTTTTGTAGTAAACTCCAAAAAAATGGAATTAACCGTATTGGGTACACATTTCAATGTGAACGCATATAATGATGAAACTAACATAAAAGCAACCTTATTGGAGGGTTCTGTACGTGTCCGATCAACGGCCAGCCCGCCGGTTACCCTTAAACCCAACCAACAAGCTGTTGTAAAAGAAAATGATATTGATTGTATACTTGTAGACCCTGAACAATCAGTAGCCTGGAAAAACAACAAATTCATGTTTGATGACCAAAGCATTACCTACGTAATGCGGATGATAGCGCGCTGGTACGATGTAGAAGTAATATATACCGGAGCAGTACCAACCAATAAGTTTTGGGGGGCTGTATCCAAATACGAAAATGTTTCAGAAGTGCTGAAATCACTGGAATCAACGGGTAAAGTCCATTTCAAAATAGAAGACCGTAAAATATACGTAAGTAAATAAAAATTCATCCCTATTGATAAACAACAACGAACGAACCACAAACCAATAGAAAGAAAGGAAGATGAATACAACAGCTCTTACTGAACCAGAAACAAGATATAAAAAACAACCAGACCTTTAGAAGACCTGGTTGAAGTTTGGCCCTGGCCAATAATAAAATACTAACCATTTAAACCGCAGAATGCCATGTTTTCGACGACGGAGGCAAACTGCAAGAACCAAAACATACGTAAATGTATAGAATTATAGCATCAATTGGTATACCTAACCGGCTATACCATAAAATATGGCTAATTATGCGACTAACAACAGTGGTATTGATAGCGTCTTTAATGCAGGTTAGTGCAATTGGCTTTGCACAGAAGATCAGTTTGTTTAAAACGAACGCTACTTTAAAGACTGTGCTGAAAGAAATAAGGACCCAGAGCGGATATGATTTTGTAGCAACTGACGATCTTTTTAACATTTCAAAGCCAGTTAATGTTAATTTGAAAGAGGTTGAGCTAAAAGCTGCATTGGACGAAATTTTTAAAAATCAGGCTTTAAGCTATAGCATTAACAAAAAAACAATTACCATAAGCGAAAAGGAGTCTACCTTTCTGGAGCGCCTGGCTGATCGCTGGGCGAGCATTGATGTTTCGGGACGGGTGGTGGATGCTGATGGGCGTGGTTTGCCTGGTGCTTCTGTATCGGTTAAGGGTAAAGGGGGGAAGGCGGTGAGTACTGGGGCGAACGGTAGTTTTTATTTGAAGGGGGTGGAGGAAGATGCGGTATTGGTAATTTCTTTTATCGGATACGTAACCAAAGAGGTTAAGGCTGCGAAGGAACTTGGCGATGTGGTGCTGGAGGTGAGTTTATCGAAGCTGGATGAGGTTCAGGTGATTGCTTATGGTACGACTACGCAAAGGCTTTCTACTGGGAATGTGACGACGATTAAGGCGGATGTGATTGAGAAACAACCGGTGAATAATCCTTTGCTTGCTTTGCAGGGAAGGGTTCCGGGCTTGTTTATTGAACAGGCGACTGGGTTTGCCGGGACTGGAGTTAAGGTGAGGATACAGGGAGAAAATAGTTTAAATTCGGGCAATGATCCATTCTATGTTATAGATGGTGTCCCTTTTATCTCTCAACTACTACCAGGGAGCCTGTATGGATCAATCCAAGGGAAATCAGGGTCGTCCGGTAATTATAGTAATCCACTAAATTTTATTAATCCGACTGATATCGAGAGTATTAGCATTCTAAAAGATGCTGATGCAACTGCAATTTATGGTTCTCGTGCAGCAAATGGTGCGGTTTTAATTTCTACGAAGAAGGGGAAGTCGGGAGATATGCGGGTGGATTTAAATCTACTATCAGGATGGTCGAAGGTTCCTAAAAGACTTGATCTGATGAATGGGGAGCAATATTTGGAAATGAGAAGAGAGGCATTGATCAACAAAGGTATACCTAGTCCGGTTCCTGGGCCTAACGGCGATAACGATCTGAACGGCAATTGGGATATGAATCGCGTTACAGATTGGCAAAAGGAATTGATAGGGAAAACGGGGGGGTATCAGGATCTGAATGCATCTGTTTCAGGAGGGAACGATAGAACGACATTCCTAGTTGGTGCTGGCTATCACAGGGAAACAAATGTGTTTCCAGGTAACTTTTCAGATAAAAAAGCTTCGGTTCATTTTAATCTTAATAGTTCTTCCAAAGATCAAAATTTCAAAATACATTTTTCGGGAAGTTATTTGAATGACAATAACCAATTACCGAATGTTGATTTAACCTACTATGCGATGACCCTAATCCCTTACGCTCCTGCTTTATTAACTCCTGAAGGTAATGTAAACTGGGCTCCTAGTTCAAATGGCACCAGTACATTCCTGCGAAATCCTATTGGATTTATATTCGATAGATATTTGGATAAGTCAGCCAATTTGACGAGCAATGGCAGATTAAGTTATAAGTTATTGCCAAGTTTAACGATAGAGAGTAGTTTTGGGTATACTAAATTAATAACTGAGAATCTGATTAAAAAAGGTTTACAGTCAACTAATCCCGAAAATTTACCTTATACGTCGAGAAACTCTGTTTTTACAAATAGTAAAGTAGAATCGTGGTTGGTTGAACCGCAAATCAATTATAATACCAGCATCAACAAGGGGAAACTAGAAGTGCTTGTAGGGGCAACTTTTTCCAACTCGACGAGCGACCAAACTGGGATTTCCGCCGTAGGTTTTAGCAATGACCTTGTAATGGATGACATTTTATCCGCGCCAACAATCCGAGCCTTATCTTCTATTAATTCTTTGTATAAATATAATGCATTGTTTGGCCGAGTTAATTACAATTGGCTGAATAAGTATCTATTGAATATGAGTTTTCGAAGGGATGGAAGTTCAAGATTTGGTCCTGCAAATCAATTTCATAATTTCGGTTCTGTTGGTGCTGCATGGATTTTTTCAGAGGAGAAAATTTTCAAGGACAAGATGAAATGGCTAAGCTTTGGGAAATTACGAAGTAGTTTTGGTACTCAAGGCAATGACCAGATATCAGATTATCAGTTTTTAAGTTTATATAACCCGGTTCCTCAGGCAGTACCATACCAAGGTATTGTGACATATCAGCCAAACCGGCTTACTAATTCTAATCTTCAGTGGGAGGAGACCAAAAAAATACAGTTTGGTTTAGACTTAGGGTTTCTCTCTGATAGGATTTTGTTTAACACAAATTATTATAGAAATCGCTCTTCGAATCAGCTTAGTTTATATCTACTCCCAGCCATCACTGGTTTTGAGAATATAGTTAGAAATCAAAATTGTACAATCCAAAATTCTGGATGGGAATTCATGATATCAAGCCGGAATCTACAGCTTAAGAACTTTTCATGGTCTAGCAGTATTAATTTAACAATCCCGAAAACAATACTGGTGGCATATCCTGATTTGGAAAATTCCACAGAAGTCAATACAGCTTTCGTTGGAGAGTCATTAAGAGCTGTAAAGGTGTATCACTTTTTAGGGGTTGATCCTATTACAGGTGTTTATCAGTTTGAAGGTAAAGACGGTAGTCCTACTACTTCGCCCATGGATCCTGATGATAAAACAGTTATAATAGATCCCTTACCTAAATACTACGGTGGCATTCAAAATACCCTTATGTACAAGGGATTAGAATTAGATATATTATTTCAATTTACAAAGCAAGTCGCGATAAATGACATTAAATTTGGAGGGTTATATCGAACACCTGGCAGATATGGGTTCGGCCAGGGGAACCAACCTGCGTCAGTATTAGATCGTTGGCAGAAACCAGGTGATCACTCCTCTATTCAGAAATTCACCACAACTTCAGAGTTAAATGAGTCCTGGTCAAACGCTAGCTTATATAGTGATGCTGCTTGGTCGGATGCTTCCTTTATTCGCCTGAAAAATGTTTCCTTGTCGTGGAGATTGCCTGAGCAATTTATAAAACGCATTAAGGTACGAAACGGCAATATATTTCTCCAAGGACAAAATTTATGGACACTAACAAATTATAAAGGTCTTGATCCAGAAACAAAAAGCTCGACTTCTTTACCGATACTAAGAGTAATTACAATGGGATTAAAAGTTGGTATCTAGATAAAAATTAAAATACAATGAAAAGAAAAACCAGAGTAGCAGCACTTTTATGCATTACGGCATTATTTTTTATTCAAGGGTGTAAGAAATTCGTAGAAGTAGAAGCTCCAAAAACGAGTGTGAATTCAATAAACATATATAATAATGATGCAACAGCAATCGGTGCCATAACTAGCCTTTACGCGAGTCTGGGATCTGAATATTTGACGGGAACTACGGAGTTTTCGAGCTTATCGTGCATCGTTGGGCTTTCAGCAGATGAACTGACATTATTTCCCGGCGCTGAAAATTCAGATTTATATAATTTTTATCAAAATTCCTTGACAAGTTCGTCAAATGTCAGTTACCTGAGTGCGACATATAATAAATTATACCTGGTAAATGAGTCGGTGGAGGGACTAACAAAGCCTTCAGATCTAACACCTCAAGTAAAGAAACAACTTTTAGGAGAAGCAAAATTTATGCGGGCTTTTTATTATTTCTATTTAGTAAATATATATGGAGAAATCCCTTTGATATTATCAACAGATTATTCGTTGAACACCATGAAGGGGAAGTCTTCTCAAAATGAAATATATAATCAAATTATAGTAGATCTGAAAGAAGCTAAGGAATTATTAAGTGATCTATATGTCAAAGGAGATGGATTTACGCCATACCCAAATGGAGTGGCTGAAAGGATTCGCCCTACAAAATGGGCGGCGATATCGTTACTTGCAAGAGCATACCTGTATATGAAAAACTATACAAGTGCAGAAGCTGAATCTACGCTAGTTTTATCAAACACATCGCTATACAAATTAGAAACACTAGACAAGGTGTACTTGAAAAACAATATGGAGGCTATTTTGCAACTGCAGCCAGTTACTCTTGGTAACAATACTCAAGATGCAAATATTTTTCTTTTACCTAGTTCCGGCCCGTCTCCGTCCTATCCTGTCTATCTCAGCGAAGAGTTAATAAACAAGTTTTCAAGTAATGATGAGAGAAAGAATATGTGGATCAGAAACGTGACAATTGACGACAATACTTATTTCTATCCATTCAAATACAAAGTGCCAGCAACTAATATTACGAACAACATTGTAACTGAATATCCAACAGTTATGCGATTGGCGGAACAATTCTTAATTCGCGCGGAAGCAAGGGCACAACTCAATAATTTATTTGGTGCAATTTCAGATGTAGACGAAATTCGACGAAGGGCTGGTCTGGAGCTAATCAACGATATTGACCCTTTGATCGAGAAAGCCGCACTCGTTAATGAAATAACAAAACAAAGGCAACTTGAGCTTTTTACTGAATGGGGACACCGATGGTTTGACTTGAAAAGGAGGAAATTAGTAGACGAGGTAATGTCAATAGTTACTCCAAAAAAAGGAAATACCTCTGGCTGGAAAAGTTATCAAGAATATTTTCCAATTCCAATAAGTATACTTAACCGGGCGCCAAACCTAACACCAACGGACGGCTATTAACGCAAAAATGAAGAGTTTAATAATTTGGTTGTTACTAATAGTTAGTGCTAATCAGGTAATCGCACAAAAGTCAGTTATTGGGGAATCAACCTATGCAATGTGGCCTACGCTTAAAAGCCCAAAAATAAGCGCCAACGGACAGTATGTTGGATACATTATTGATAATCAGCCGGTAGGGGGATCAACTTTGGTACTTAAGCAAGGTAAGTCAGTATGGAGAAGGGATTTTAAAGGAGTTTCGAATGTTGAATTCTCCTCTGATAGTAAATACGCGATTTTTATTCAGGGCAAGGATAGTTTAGCAATATTTTCACTAGGGACGGATAACATAGAATATATTCCTAAAGTAAGCAACTTCGAAGTTTCGAAAAATGGTTTTATGAATTGGGTTTATTATTCACTTAGCGACAAACAGAAAACCCTTATAGTAAAGGATCTTGAGACATGCAAATTAAAAATGTTTAAGGGAGTTGTCGAAAGTTGGTGTAGTGATAACGGGAAGACTATTTTATTGAAAATAGTATCGGAATTTAAGGGCAAGGAAGTTCTAAACTGGCTGGATTATGCTACTGGTAAGGTCACGGAGATTTGGCAAGGCGATGATATTGCCAATATTCTAATTGATGATCTTCATAATCAAGTTGTATTTACAGTAGCAGATAGTGCAATATGTTTTTATAAACCAGGAAATGCAAAAGCACATTCTGTATTACTGAAATCAATACCTTCCCTTCCTGATAGAAAGAGTTCCTTAACCTTATCGAACTTTAGTAATGATGGCAACATATTATTCTTCAATATAAAAGAACTTGAAGAACCCAAATCTACAAAGGGGATCGTTGAAGTATGGAGCTATCATGATGTAAAACTTCAATCAGAGCAAGAATCAGAAAACACAAGCCTAACATTGTTTTTCGCGCTTGATTTTCATAAGGACAAAATTGTGCACTTGGGAAACATCAGACCCATTTTTCCGGAAGCTAAAAACGCATCAGATACTTTGGCTTTATTGAGGAGAACAGAACGCTTAGGTGAACCGTGGAGTATAGGAAAAATAAATACTACCAGCCTAGTTAATACAAGAACAGGAAAAATTACTGCCGTTGACATCCTTGAAAATAGAAATACGAGCATTTCATCGTCGGGGAAATATCTGATTTATTTTGACGCTGAAGATAAAAACTATTTCAGTTTTGAAATTGCTACAAAAATCTTAAGAAATATTTCAAGACAAATATCTGTTTCTTGGTTAGAGATTAATTATGATCGTGGGAACGATTCTCCGAGAGGTGTAGCTTGTTGGCTAAAGAACGACGAATCGGTCCTCATTTATGATCAATTTGATATTTGGGAAATTGATCCAAAAAATGAAAGGAAGCCAGTTAATATTACCAATAAATACGGATTTAATCATGGAATAACGTTTCGGCTTGCTCTTTCAGAATACGGCTCAGGCGAGATCAGAAGAACTGGCGAAATTATCCTAAATGCTTTTAATCTTAAAAATAAGAATAATGGTTTCTTTAAAAAGAAGTTTGGTGAGGCTGGTGATCCAGTGCGTTTACATTTTGGACCTTATCTTTATCAGCTAATAAGCAATCCTTATGTTTCCATAGACTATTGGCACTATCCAATAAAAGCAAAAAATGCTAACCGCTATCTTTTGAAACGTACATGTGCAGCTGAGTCTCCTAACTATTTCCTAACAAGAGATTTTAAATCCTTCGAGGATATTACTGATTTCCATCCTGAGGCAGATTTTAATTGGCTTTCAGCAGAGCTTCATGAATGGAAATCATTGGATGGAAGGAAATTACAAGGAATCTTATATAAACCACAGGACTTTGATCCGAAAAAGAGATATCCAGTTATCTTTCACATCTACGAACGTCTTTCGGATAGATTAAATACATCTTTTATCCCTCAAGCTTCATATGGTGCATTAGATATACCAACTTTTGTGAGCAATGGGTATCTGGTGTTGTGTCCGGATATTTATTATAAAGTTGGCGCGCCGATGACAGGGACTTACGATGCAGTAGTTTCGGCTGCACAATATATTTCGGCTCTTCCATTTGTAGATCCAAAGAAATTCGGACTCCAGGGACATAGTTTCGGCGGAATGCAAACAAATTATTTAGTTGCACATACAGACATCTTTGCTGCTGCCTGTTCTGCATCCGGTAATGCAAATTGGGTTAGCGCATATGGGGGATTGATTGGCGGGTTAGGTAATCCCCAGTGGGCAAGCTTGGAGGACTATTATGAGAAAGGGCAAGGTCGGATGGGTGGCAGTTTGTGGGACATGCCTAACGCATATATTGGGAGTTCACCAATTTTTAAGCTCAACAAAATCGCCACACCGCTATTAATCATGCAGGGTAGAAAGGATCATATTAGCTTATATTCAAATATCATGGAGTTGTTTACAGGGTTAAGAAGAATGGGTAAAAAGGCATGGATGTTGGTTTATCCTGATGAGGGACATCAATTACATGGAAAGGAAGCCAATGATTTCTCTGTAAGGATGATGCAGTTTTTTGATTATTATTTAAAAGACAGGCCTGCACCGATATGGATGTTGTACGGAATTCCAGCATCAAAAAGGGAGAATGACAATGGCTTAGAGCTTGACACTACAGGGCAAATTCCCGGCCCAGGGTTACCTGTAAAAAATGAGGTAAAAAAGATAGATCGTAATAATGACAAACCTAATAAACAAATATTCAGGTAAGAAAATCTAAAGATAAAACACATGAAAAAAACACTAATGAGTTTGGCTTTTTTAAGCCTGGCAAGCCACTCCTTTGCTCAGGAAAATGGGATACGGTTCGAACAGCGATTGTCTTGGCAACAGATAAAAGACCAAGCTAAGGAACAAAATAAATATATCTTCATAGATGTATTTGCCACCTGGTGTGTTCCATGTAAAGCTATGGATCAGGAGATATATCCATCCGAAAAATTAGGTGCTTATATGAATGATAAATTTATTTCAGTAAAAATCCAGGCGGATTCTACAAATATAGATACTGAATTTGTGAAAAGTTGGTATCTGGATGCCAGAAAGATTATTGCCGAAAGTAATTTGAAGGGATACCCAAGTTATCTGTTCTTTTCACCTGAAGGGAAACTCCTCCATCAAGGTGCAAACTATAAAACTGTGGGGGAATTTCTTGAGCTCGCAGGACAATCCTTAGATCCAGAAAAGCAGTATTACACTCAGTTGAAGAAGTTTATGGAAAACAAAATGGATTATTCGAAGATGCATGAATTGATTCTTTTAGCTAAAACACTTGGGAAAACAGAAAATGCTCAAATGGTTGCCGATGTTTATATCAATGGATATCTTTTGAAGTTAGATCAAAGAAATCTGTTTACTAAAGATAATTTGGATCTTATCGGTGGCTCGTTAAAAGATTCAAATAGTGAATCTTTTAAATTATTTATGAGCCAATCTGAAATGATCAACCAGGTTTTAGGACCATTTCAAGCTCAGAATACAATAATGAATTTTATTAATAAGTCGGAACTACCACAAAATGTGGAAGCCTCAAAGAAAGCTGACTGGGATAAATTAGAAAAAAAACTGACAAATAAATATGGTTCACTCGGACAAGAGATTGTTTGGGGTCAAAGGATGATATATCATCTTTTAGCTGGTGATAATTGGTCGGATTTTGGAAAGTACTACGTTCTATATTTTAACAAAGCATTGAAACACCCTAGAAGATATAAGATCAACGATATGTGCTGGGTCATTTTTGAAAACATTGAGGACCCGAATATTCTTCGGTTTGCTGTGGAGGTTATGGAATATGATATTGAGACTTATGATCAAAATAATGCAGCTGCTTATGATACTTATGCAAATCTTCTCTATAAAACTGGGAAAAAGAAAAACGCAATAGAGTGGGAGGAAAAAGCTGTAAAAGTTAAACGAGGACAGGCTGATGAGGAGGTATATATAGAAATCCTAGGTAAAATGAAAGCTGGCTTACCAACTTGGGAAGTTAAATCAATTAAATAATTCTGATATGAAGTTACTAATATTTGTCGTTGCTATTCTGATCGGTAGCATATATGAAGGTTACGGACAACAGATCGTGAACCTTTATAAAGATGTCATTCCAAACACAGAAAGCAATTTTTTGCGCAAGGATCAGCCTACCATTGAAATATACCTTCCAGAAAAAACAAAGGCTATCGGAACTTCGGTGATCATCTTTCCCGGAGGAGCTTATAGTTTTCTTGCATATAAAGAGGAAGGAACTGATATCGCCAAAGCATTTAATGAAAAGGGTATTGCTGCTTTTGTCGTAAAATATCGGTTGCCAAAGAATGAAACCATGGAGCATAAAAGCTTAGGGCCGTTGATGGATGCACAGCAAGCCATAAAAGTGGTAAGATCAAAAGCCATTTCCTGGGGTATTGATCCCGGGAAAATCGGGGTTGTTGGATATAGTGCAGGCGGACACTTGGCATCGACTTTAGGTACTCATTTTGGTAAAAGCTATATTCCAAACAAAGAAAACATCAGTTTACGACCAGATTTTATGATCCTGGTCTATCCTGTGATAAGTATGAAAGATAGTATGACCCACATCGGATCAAAGATTTCATTACTAGGTATGGAACCTTCCAAAGAGGAAGTTGAATTGTTCTCCAATGAACTACAGGTGACAAAAGTTACGCCTCCAACTTATCTAACTCACGCTGGCGATGATCGGTTAGTTGACGTCAACAACAGTATCGTATTTTACCAGGCTTTGCAGAAGAATGGAGTCGATGCAGAATTGCATTTATTTCCCAAAGGCAACCATGGATTTACACAAAGGTTACCTGTAAATGTCTGGTTAGATCCAATGCTTGGCTTCCTGGAAAGACAAGGGTTTTACAAATAGATATGTTAACGCACTTACATATTGATGAATTGGCATATGAGGAGACCTATGTGTCTCCTGATGTGCTGCTTCTTGAACAGCTGGATAAGTTGATAGATCAGCATTTCAGGGAACGAAAAGATCCGGGGTTTTACGCCAGTGAACTGGCCTGTTCAGAACGCTGGCTTTCTGATCTTTGCAAGCTTTATCGTAATAAAACCCTGTTTGGCTTAATCCAGGACAGGTTGGTTAAAGAAAGCAAGCTGCTGCTTGGCCGTTCCAGGCTATCGGCCAAAGTGATTGCTTATGAACTTGGTTTTGAAGATCCTGCTTATTTCTGCAGGTTCTTTAAAAAAATGACAGGAACTACTACTAAAGCATATAGAAGAAGCTGCTATGGAACTTTGACCTGCAAAATATAAGATTGAATGACGGAGACTATATGCCTCCGGTTTTTTGTGTGTTTCCAACACAAAATTTTGATAAAAGAACCAGGAATTTAACTAACCTGATAAAATTTATGATTGACAAAAACCTGTTACTGGCCCAGTTCTGGGCCAATGCCAACCAGTTTACAACTGCTGATGGCATTGAGATTGACCTTCACAACGATGACATCGTAGTGGTATCTACTACCTTGAAAAATATAGTTGGAGATTCTCTGGAGGTACAGATGATGGCAAAGTTTAGCCTGGAGGCTTTTATAGCAGAAATGGAAACACAGCTTTTGGATGACGTAATGGAAATCAATTTGGACTTGATGTTTGTGCTGCTTGTTGGCGGCAAAGCCGGCTACCATATCATGAAACCTTAACAAAATTGAAAATGAACAACCTCTCTTATTTTGATGACGTATTGAGTATGGTTAAACATGGGCGCTACCACCCTGGTGATGAGGCGGCATTTATAAAGCAGATGCAAGGCCACGCAGACTCCATTGCTGCAACAGTAAGAGCACAGTTGATAACAGACCCGGGCAGTTTAAAAGCAAATATGCTAAGCCATAAAACCGCTTGTTGCAATTTGCTGTTGCGCAGCCTGCAGCTGCAAGCAGAATTACAAACAGAACCCACTGGCAAAGACAAACTGCAGCATTTGATGCGCAAGATAAGGTTAACAGCCTTGATAGACGTGCTGGAAACCCTTTACGGGTTTTATGTAAAAACAGAGAAAAGAATGAGGGCTAAAGAAGAGTATTAAAAATAAACCCTTATGGACTGAAGGGAATAGCCAGTCCGATACATCTGTAACCTAATTAACACATAAACCATGAACGAACCTTAGCAAAGAAAGTTAGTGACAAGTATAGGGGGACGCACCAATAAATAATATAACTATCACTAATTGAATTCTAAAAAAAAACTAATGAGTAAAAAACAATTGATACTAACCGAACAAATGATAAAACTATGGAAAGAATGTGTAACTGATTACCTGGAAAAGCTATGCGATGGCCCTATTGGTGAGCTGAAGCCAGCGTTACTGGCTGATGGCGTGCTGGTGCCCAGGTTTAAGAGAAAGGGCTCTTTTTTGCTGGAACCGGATATGCTTGTGGCCGAAGCCCATTTTTTAAAAAGTGGCATGGCCATGTTGTACAGCATTGACAAAAAATCTGGCCAGCCCAAGATCTTTTACATATGGGAACCCGGCACTATTATAGTGCTGTACAAAGAGTTCAGAGAAACCCTGCCAAGCGATGACTACTTTATTGAAATAATAGAGGACAGCGAAGTAGTAAGCATCACCAGTTTAAGTATGGATGGCATTTACCAGGAACATACCATAGCTTATGCCCTTACCCAGAAAATCTTAGCCGGGATGAAGAAACGCTTACTGGTGCAAATGGATATTTTACTGACGCCGGTTAAAAGCGATAGGTATAGCCTGTTTGAAGAGAAATTTCCTGGGTTGAGGGGCAAGCTAAGCAACGACGTGATTTGCTGTTTTATTGGAGTTGGGCCTACTACCCTGGTAGGATCGAAAGCTTAAACATTTCGAAAACGGTGTTTCGATTGCCCGAAAACGACTGGTAGCCTTCCTTAGGGGAGGCTACTTTTGTTTTGTTCCTGATGGTTAAAAACAGGGGCCTTGAATGATGAATAAATTGAAATGGTACGGCGGTTTTATAGCAATAATAAGCTACGGTTTTATACTCCTGTTTATATATGCCGCTACCAGTAAACTGTTGCAATTATAGGAATTGTACTGCAAAAGAAATTCATTGGCCAATTGGATCAGGGCTAACGCCGAAAACCCTGCAAAAGAAAACGAGTAGGCATTAAACTTAAACAAAAACAAAATGAAAAGATCATTTTTACTAGCCTTTGCCCTGATAGTTGGGGTAGGCGGTGCTTTGGCCAACAACAATTTAGTTAAAGTACAGAAAGCTGCGAGCAGTTATACCTATTACCTGGAAAGTGCCTGCGACCAGGTTGTTACTTGCGACGACCAATACGAAGGAACGCCATGCAGCATAGCATTTGATAATGTTGTGGTATATGACGGACCCTCTTGCTTAACTGGACATGAGGTTGTAACCATTCAGGGCAAGCTGCCTTTGGAATGAGACTAGCACATCGGGTTTGGCTAACCGGCTTTGGCTGGTTAGCCATTATAACGGGTTTTGTATATTTTAAATGCAAGGATAAGTCAACTGGTTTTAAGCGCGGCCACATTTATGAGGCCAGGCAATTACAGGTACTGGATTTGAAATATAACTCGTGGTTTATTGCCGGGCTTAGCCATAGCCGTATTTACCTGGGCAACCTTGCAGGCGCGCTGGATTTGCTAAGCTGTAATTACAAGCTAAAAGACACCCTGAGCCAGCGCGTGCCGTTTAGCTATAACGAAAAGGTAGACTGGCGGCTGGCCCGCCTGAAAGTTGACAGCCCTATGGTTTATCTGTACGAATACAAAACACCTGCCGTAGTAACTGCCGTTACTCCTTTTGCGCAGGAAAAATATTATCCGCTGGCGGGCATGCATTTTGATTTGATGCAATTGCTATCGCCCGGAAGCCTTATTGTAAATGCTTATGAGCCTGCATTGCGGCAAAAGTTTGTGCAAAAGGTATGGCTGAACAATAAGCCCCATATAGACAGTTGCAAGCGTTACGGCCATCAGTTACAGCGGGGTGGGAATTTTAGCATAGATGGGTTTATTAGCTGTAACCGCAGGCAAAACGCGGTGCTGTTTACCTATTACTACCGCAACCAGTTTATATGCCTGGATACCAATTTGAACCTGCGGTACATTGGAAAAACCATTGATACCAATACCGTTGCCAAATTAAAGGTGGAAGAACTGGAAGTAAATGGCAAAAGGGTACAAACCATAAGCGGCACGCCGCTTATAATAAGCAAAAGGGGCTATAGCGATGGTAATTTTATTTACCTGCAGGCGGGTTTAAAAGCCGATAATGAAAAACTAAAACTGTTTGAACAAAGAATAACCCTGGATGTTTACAGGCTGAATGATGGCGCTTATTGGCATAGTATTTACCTGCCCGAATACAAGTTTGAACCGCTATCTGATTTTGCTGTTCGGGGCAATATGCTGATTGCCTTGTATGGAAAGTATATGGTTACTTACAGTATCAATATTAAAAAGATAAAACTGACTGGATATGCCAAATGAGCTGATGCTGATATTTAATGAACTGGAAGCATTAATGATAGCTGAAGGCATGCTGCGCAGGCAAAAACTGAAAAGGAAAGAAACCCTGCTGCGGCCCGGTATGCATGCAGATGAGGTGCATCTCATTTGCAGCGGCATGGCTAAAATGTACTGGAAGAACATGGACAACGAAGAGTTGATTTTTGCTTTTTGTTGTGAAGACGAAGTTTTGATTGTGCCCGACAGGTTTGTGCTGGGCGGCAAAAATGAGCGGGTATATATTGAAATGACCGAGGACAGCGAGATCTATACCATCAACAAAACGCAATTGGGGCTCGCTTATCAGCAGTTTGAGGAAATGCACCAACTGGGCAAACTGGTGTTGGCCAGCCTTAACAGGAAACGGGATTTGCATACGCAGGTATTGCAGGAGCCGGAAGGCAGCAGATATGGTTTTTTCTGTGCGTTGTTTCCGGAACTAAAACATCGGCTTTCAGAAAAAGATACCTGTTCTTTTTTAGGAATAAGCAAAACCACACTTTTTAGCAGTAAACGTTTTTACCTGCTTAAAGACAGCAGGAAGAAGTAAAAAGGTTCGGAATAGAACTTTTTTATGTTCGAAAAGGAGTCTTTTTTTAGGGCTGTTGCTCTTTAAATTGGCGGTATAAAATCTGAAAGAAATGAAGCTTAAAAATATATTGATTGATATCTGCACGCTATTGCTGGTATTGCTGTTTACCTATGCAGCCGCCAGCAAATTGCTGGATTATGACCAGAGCAAGCTGCAGATGACAAAGCAGCTGATCCCTGCAGGAACGGCTCCGGTTTTAACCTGGCTGGTGCCGGTAGCGGAGTTGCTTGTAGTGGGTTTGTTGCTGTTTAAAAGAACGCGGTTAGTTGGGCTGTATGCATCGGCTGTGTTGATGGCAATGTTTAGTGTTTATATAGCTGTGGCCATGAGTGGCTGGTTTGGCCGCAGGCCATGTAGCTGTGGCGGGATATTATCCAATATGGGATATTGGGAGCACCTGTTGTTTAATGTGTTGTTTGTAGGAGTTGCTGTTACTGCTATCGTCATGTCGAGGGAAGTGAAACGACGAGACATCTAAAAATATTTAATTGGCCAATTGAATCAGGAGAAGCCGAAAACCTGAATCTGAGAGAGTAGGCATGAAATTCAAAAATTAAATAAGATGAAAAATCTATTAAGTAAAATCAACAAAGTTGGATTGTTTGCCTTTGTATTGGGCTTATTGTTAATCGGTACACAGAGTGCTTTTAAAGTAGCAAAGCTAACCCCGCCAGCTGATGGCTGGTTTGAAGTTACAGTGATTGACCCTATGCAAAGTCACAGTGATCCTACCAACCTGGCTTTTGGTACCCGCATTGATGAGCCAGATGAAACCAACGAAGAGGGCTGTGCCCGTACAGGAAATACCGGCGATCTTTGTGCCGTTTTTCTGGATTTTACCGTAAGTGCCACTGCTGTACCAGCTAAAATATCTGATGTAAATGCTACTTACGAGAGCATTACAGATGATGCACAACAACCGTTGTAATGAGGTTAAACAAGAGCGGGGGCAATTGCTCCCGCTTTTTTATTCAAAATAATTTTAAAAATTAGTATTATATTTAATACTATGAGGAATTGGGTTTGATGGTCAATTAAACGCTGCCTGATAAACTTGAATTTATTATGGAAAAATCAAAACCTTCCTTGTACCAGGCCGCTACAAAAGTGTGGAATAAAGCTATCAAGATTGATACCCCATATACGAAAGACCTGGAACTCACGCTAGAACTGCATAAAAGGTTATTAAATATTTTTCAGGTTGGGAATCATTATTATATGATTTTCAATGTTTGCACTTTATATATTTTACTATAATGCTTTAATTGATAGTAGAGGAAGTGGTGCTTGGGAATCCGCACTATTTATGAAAAAATTTATACAGCTTAATATTCAAAAAATAGAAAAAGGAGGTAAAGATTTATTATATCTACCTTTAGAACCAGAACGATATATCCCAACTGTATTTTTTTACAATTTCGGTCCAAACGATGAGAACTTTGTTGAACTTCAAAATGCAATTGATGCTTTAAAGAATCCTAATAAAAAATTAGTTAGTACTAGTAGTAAAAGTGTTAATGGACAAAATAAAGGGTTAACAAAACAAACTGAAAATTCGCTTGTACAAACGGAAGCAAATAAAGATAGGACAGGTAATAACAATTATACAAGCGGTAGAGAACTAAACTTTAATTTTGGAAAAATCAATAATGGAGAAACCCATACTCATTCCTTTCGTTTATCCAAAAATGTTAAATCTGCGACTGCAAACTGTGGTTGCGTAACAGTTGATACAAATGTTAAAGGCCCAAATGTAGTTTTATCAAGATTTCACGGTATCGCAAATTACAAAGGGCCTTTCGCTAAAAGTATTGCAGTTATATATGAAGATGGAACAACTGAAACATTATATCTAAAAGGGGAATTATTATAACGTAATATAGAACTACCCTCAACACTACACATAGCTTTAATGGCCCGAAATATATTTCGCGTAGGAAATGACCTCACTCACGTAAGATACTCGCTCATTGGCGTAAAATGTTTCGGATTATAACAGCTGAAAACTATTTTAGGTCTACTACATAAACCTATGCCTGTGAAAAATTTTAAAACGCTCAGCAAAGCTGAAATGAAAAAAGTCAAAGGGGGCCTTGATTGCTCTACAGTTTACAAACTGGCAAAGACTTCAGCAATACATTAAAGCATATTCAAGCCTATCCCGATCTTTTTGTTCGGGAATATCTCTTGTGCTTTCTAGTTACGGACTATAATGAAATCTGGAACAATCGCAAAAAATATATAAAACCCTTATGAATTCAATCAAATTAACGTCTGAACACCGGTACAAAGCCATGGTGTTCTTTTTTCTGACTTTCTTATCAATCTTTTTATCCTGCAAGAAACAGGAACCAACTCACCAACAAACAGTAACGATTGGTTTACCAGGCGGTACTATTTCAGCGTCTAAAGGTGGATCAAAAGGTAAAGTCTCAAATGTGATGGACGATTGTTACTATTATCTTGGAAGCATTACGATATTTGTTAGTGGTACTTCTCAATGGGCTGTTGATGCAGCAACAAAGGATTTTAAGACAGAATGGAATGCCCGCAATAATATACGTTTTTATTCTCGCGAGGCAGTCGAAGATGAAATTGATTTGATAAAAGCGCAGATTCCAAGCTGGGAGTGGTCTTATGACGTGATGATAGACATTGTAAATGAAAGCCAGGCTGTCGGACGTTACTGTGAATTTAATGGTGGTGGCGGAGGGGGCGGCGGTATCGGCGGGCCAAGCACGCCTCCTGCCGGTTATGAGCCAAATGGCCCCACTGAAATCAAGGATAGCGTGTTAAATACTTGTCTAAAGTCAGGATTGAACCGATCCCTGACGGCAGGTACTACCATTAAAAATATGCTCAATCAAACTTTTGGCGGTACTGGTTATACGAGTAAGGATATTACATTCTATGATGTAAATAACTTAGCTGATACTATTATGGGTGTGTGCAGGGGCTATAATGCCTATGTATTTGAAATCGCATTAAATAAAAATAAACTTCCGGATATGTCCGAGCAATACATAGTTTCAACCATCTACCATGAAATCCTGCATGCGTATATAGAGGCAACCTATACAAGGAATGCGGACGGAAAACTAATACTTCCAATTGGAAATGGACACAATGAGATGGCTGATAACTATATTGCTCTTTTAACAGGTGCTTTGAAAGTCGCTTTCCCTGGTATTTCAGATGAAATGGCTTGGGGATTATCGTGGGGAGGATTAGAAGAGACAACTTATTTTAAATACAAATTAACCGCGCAGGAACAGGAACAAGTAAAACAAGTAAACCAGAATAGTAGAAAAACAGCTCCATCAGGAAGTCGAATAGGAACTTATTGCCCATAATATTATGAAAACAACAGGAATATTTCTAGTATGCCTTGCCTTTATTGGCAGTGCTTACGCTCAAAAAAAACAAACTTCCATAGCTAACGAACGAATTGTTATTTCTGAGGCTAGAATCAAAGAGATCGACATCAGGATACCGATCATAAAGTCTATGGTAAAACCCTCAACGGATTTTAAGGAGTATTTTAAAATAGAAAAAAATGCCGTGCATATAATGGCCATAGGAGTTTCGTTCGCAAGCGATGGTGAAGTTGATACAGTGTATATGTCTGAGAAATTAACGCCAAAAATTCTACAGATTTTAAAGCCAGACGCTTCTACTACAAAAAGAATACGTGAAACTTTAAGGCCGTTAAAAACCTATAAAAATCAAGTAATACTTTTTCCTATCCTGATTTTCAATGAATCAAATGCTGAAAAAGTAGCAAGTAATCATATAATGTTGAGTGAATTTAGTGGACTTTGGCCCAAACTCAGAGAGACCGATAAAAAAAAGGAATTGGTTTTGCTGAATCCATATTACAACGGATTTTCGATGGTTTTAAATTAAATATTTTCGCCAGGATTTTTCCGGTTTAACATACTGCCCAGATTGGGTCCAATAAATACGAAAAAGGACAACCGATGAAGTTGTCCTTTTTCTTTTCAGACACCCTCTTTGTCTTTTTACCTCGGGTTTTGCTGGAAGTTGCTCAATGCTATTTCATTATCTGGTATGGGCCAGGTATAGCGGCTGTCATTTGGTGGCAGGGTATAAGTTGTACCGTTAACAATGCGGGTTAAAGTTGTGGCATAATCGGGTTCTTTATTTAACCTGCGGAGGTCTTCCCAGCGCGTACCGCGCAACAACAATTCCTTTTTTCGTTCAGTGAGTATGTGGTTTAAAGCTGTTGTAGCATCTGTAGTTATCAGGTCTGCATAGCCGGTTTTGTTGTAACGGGTTTTGCGTAGGGTGTTTAACGTTTCCATTGCTTTTGGCACCTGGCCGGTACGGGCAAGGCTTTCTGCAAGTATCAGCCAGACTTCATCTGTTGCCAAGCCGGTAAAACAAGTTGTTGCACCTTTGTAGGAGCCTTTTGGCAAGATCCGGCCATCTGTATTGTTAAAGAAATAAGCCTGTTTCCTGAGGTCGGTACTCTGGTAACTGTTAACCAGGCTTGCAGGTATATTGATGCGGGTAACTGTTAGTATGGCAATGCCGCTGATACCGGTTGCAAACAGGATTTCGGGGTTCAGCTCTGCATCGGTCGGAAAGGTAAACCGGTTGCTGAGGTTAAAAGTATTGAGGTCATTTAACGTGGAGTGTAGAGAGAGGCTTTGGCTGGCATAATCTGCAGCTTTTCCGTAATCGCCCATCATCAGAAAGGTTTTGGCCAGCATGGCATAGGCCGCGGCTTTGGATGGGCGGGATTTAAACAGTGCCGGTTGCGGCAGCAGTTCTGCTGCTGTGGTTAAATCTTTTATGATCTGCCCGTAGGTTTGAGCAACAGTACCGCGTTTGGATGGAAGGTTAATGTCTGCTTCCAGCCGGATAGGAATGCCGGGATCGCTGGGGGCTGTAGCTACGTTGTAAGGTTTGCAAAATACCTGCGCCAGCTGGTAAAAGTTAAAGGCCCTGTGGAACATGGCGGAGCCTTTAAGGTTATTGTATTCGGCCTGCTGTGCTGCAGCAGGTTTGATGTTTGCAGCCCCATCAGCTGCAGTATTGGCGTACAGGATACGCCAGTACGCGTTGTTCCATTCTTCAAGCGCGTTGCCTTCATATACATCTTTTGCCCAGATGTACCCGTTTTTTTGATAGGGGTTGGGCAAGGCAGCCCATACGGCATCAGATACGCTGTACTCATCGGAGCCAATGATGGCCAGTTCACTGCAGGCATTGTTGTTCATGATGGTTTTGTTATCCATCAGACCCTGGTAATCGGCAATTGTTGCCGGAATAACCAGGCTTTGGTTTTGTTTGACTTCCAGGAACTCTTCCTTGCAGGCGGTTATGCAGCTTAATGTAGTAAGTGCGAGTATGGCTATTGAAATATGATTTTTCATAATCTGTGTGTTGAATTAAAAACTAACGTTTAGGCCAAAGGCGTAACTGGCCGGATCTGGGTAGGAGGCGTTTGGATATTCAGGGTCAAGACCTTGTTTGTTGGCGCGCCACAATATGCCCAGATTGCGGGCATAGGCGTAAAACCTGATCTGGCTTGCTTTGATGGTTTTGGCTATACTGGCGGGCAGGGTATAGCTTATGCTGATATCCTGCAAACGGATATGATCGCCTTTGGTAATGAGTGCTGCAGAGCGGCTATAGTACTGGCTCAGGTAGGTATCTGCCTGTCCTGCGGCCGGTACATCGGTAAATCTTTCATCGCCAGGTTGTTTCCAGCGCTTAAAATAATCGGCATGGAAGTTTTGGGGCAGGGTGTATTCTGAAGATGGATAAATGGACTCCCTTTTAAATACATAGCCTGTTTTAAAAGAAATGACCGCGCTAAGCTGGATGCCTTTGAAGCTAAAGCTATTGCGCACAGAGCCGAAATAAGGCGGTATGGTAACGCCATTGAGCAGACTGTTTGCCGGATAAGCATCCAGATAGGCTTTATAATCGCTACCATATTGTTCAGGGATGTTTGGCTTGCCGGTATTGTGGTTAAGGCCATGCCAGGGCAGGTAATAGGTAACATCTCTGGATAGTCCTACCTGCAGAGGTATTGGTGTACCGAAATAAAAGCTGAGCGCATTGGTAGCGCTGTTGCTGTAATTGGTAACCTTGTTGCGTACATAACTGAACAGCAGGTTGGTTTCCCACTTAAATTGGCCGGTTAGGTTTTGGGTGTTGAGTTGTACATCAAGACCCCGGGTTTGCAGGTTGGCATAATTGATCAGATTGGTTACCAACGGCACTACGTTGGGTACGATGCCGCTGGACGGGGCCATGAATTTCTGGCCAATCAAATCGCTGGCATTTTTGACGTAATACTCTACACTGCCCTGTATGCGTTTGTTTGGTGTAGCAACATCGATGCCCAGGTTTGTGGTGTTAACCAGTTCCCAGCGTAAGGCAGGGTTACCTGCACTACGGATTTGAGTGATGGGCAGTTTGGTGCTGGATTCTGTGCCGTAGGAAATAACCGGATAGGTAGTGACCGCTTTGTTGACATTGCCTGCACTGCCATAGGTAGCCCTTATTTTTAAGTATGGCAGCCAGTCTGCTTTATAAAAGTTTTCTTTGCTGATTTCCCAGCCCAGGCCTGCCGACCACAGCGGCACGCCTTTTTGATTGGTTTTTACACCGAACAGGTTAGAACCATCCCAGCGGATGCTCCCGGAAAGCGTGTAGCGTTCTTTATAACTGTAAGCCGCATTGGCGAACCAGCTGAAGTACCTATCGGTATAACTGGCCATTGCCGATGGTGGGGCGGGTATGGTACGTGAGCCTGATGGGCGTTGTGGGTATGCCTGTTCGTAATTGTAGGCATTACTACCTGTAAGCACCGCTGGGTTGTAATTGTAAATGACGTAACCGGGGTTAATGGATTGTACCACTTGCCTTAGTTCGGTACCTGCAAGACCGGTAATGTTGTGGCGGCCTATGCTTTGCTGGTAATTGAGTTGCGCACGGCCAGAATGGATGTTACTTTCGTTATTGCCACTTTGCCTCAGGATATCGCCATAGGGGATAATGCGGGTACCATTAGCCTGGGTGTAACTGTTGACCATATTGCGGACCTCGTAACTGTTTTTATCAAAATGGTTTTTGCCGTTACTGAGCGTGGTGATGTATTGGTAGGTAAAGTTGGCATTAAAATACCTGAGAAAACTGAATTTGGCACCGGCATTCATTCGTAGTTCTGAAGACTGGCCGTTGTTGTTGATGTGGTTGCGGTCTTCAACTGGCTTATAAGTCCAGTTGAGTAAACCCAGACTTTCTGCATTTTGCACGTAGTTTTGGCCCAGCTGGTAGGGAATGGCCAGGGCATTGCCCTGTTCATCAACTAAACGGGTGTACGGTGAGATAGGGTAGGCGTTCTCATAATCGAGCTGGCTGATGGTGATGCCGTTGTTTACCGAATTGGAACGCGTATACCAGATGCCCCCGGTAAGTTCGAGCGCGTTAAAAGGTTTGAAAGTGTTTTGCAGGTTGAGGTTTAGCCTGCGGTTGCTGTTGCCAATGATGAAGGAGCGGTTATTATCCAACCCTGCGGAGAGGTAATATTTGTAAGCCTTTTCTCCACCGTTGATGCCCAGGCTATACTGCTGGTTGATGCTTTGCTGGTACAAGTAAGCTAAAGCCTGCTGCCGGGCATCGGTATTTTGCAGGATATTTTCCTGGCGGTTGAACCCGACCTGGCTGATGGCATTGTTTTTTAACGCGAAGAGCAGATCTACATACGCAGGAAGGGCGGTTTCTACGGTTTGACTATAGGTGTTTTTATCGAAGAGTTCTTTTTCAAAGCCCATTACTATGGCCGAAGGGAGCCATTTTTTGCTGTAATACAGGTTAGGCCGGTTGCCAAGGGTAACATTGCTGTTCAGCGAAATGCTGGTTTTTTGGTTAAAGCGGCCTTGTTTGGTAGTGATAACGATAACGCCATTGCCCGCCCTGGCGCCCCAGATGCTGGCCGCAGCTGCATCTTTTAAGATGGTGACGCTTTCAACATCGTTGGGGTTGATGTTATCGATATTGCCCTCGTAAGGGAAATTATCGACAACAATAAGCGGGCTTTCATCGGAAGCGATGGTGCTGAGGCCTCGTACCCGGAGTGCAGGCGTGCTGCTCAGCTCCCGGTTGTTTTTGCGCCTGTCGAAATTGAGGGAGCTAGAGATGCCTTCGAGCCTTGCGATGATGTTGCTGCCGGTGCTGCGGTTAATCATTTCTTTGCTGATGTAATCGAAAGAACCCGTTGCCCGTTCTTTTGGGATTTGGTAATAACCGGTATTGATGGTTACCTCTTTGAGGTTGATGGTATCTTTTTTTGTTTTGCTGGTATCTGCCTGTGGCTTGTTTTGGGCATGGCAGAATTGGATGCTCATGTAAGCGATAAGCAGGAGTATATACTTGTACATATTTGGTTAGCTGGTTAGTTACTGGATTTTTCCTTTTCTGTTGATAAATTCGATGGGTTTACCTTCTATGGCTCTGCGGATGTTTTCGGCAGTCAGCATTTTTTTGCCGGGTACAGCCAGTAGCTTACCGTCCTTAATCCAGGCGATGCCAAACCCGGTTAAGTAACGACTGAGCACGACTTTATGTAAGGTGGTATCGCCTACGATTGACGGCCAGACGTACTTTTTCTTTTTCATAAAGGGCGAACCATTTTCAATCAGATCGTTTATGAGTACGGGAATAACTACCAGATCGTCTTTAAACCGGGCTTTTATGGAGTCGAGCAGATCGAGTGATTCGATACAGGGATGACAGTAGGTAGCCCAAAAATCGAGAATGATCAATTTATTGCCATAATCTTTTAAACTGATTTTGCTTTTGAACCTTGGATTGTTAATAACTGGAAATGAACGGTTCCAGATGTCAGGCGGAATTTTATCGCCGGTATTGATGGGATAGATGACGGTTTGGATGGCTTGTGCATTTGTTTTACTACTGAAAATGAGGCAAAGTGTGGCCAGTACGATGGTTAATGTCGTTTTTTGCATATGAATAATAGGTTTAGCAAGCGTTTGGGTTAATAATTAAATTGTGGGATGATGGGAGAGGATTGTTAATCTGGAGGGCAAATGATGAGGTTAAATAGATCGGTATTGCTGTGGAGCAACTCTATAAGTTGCTCGTAAAAACTTAAGACTTTTAGTTGCTGGCTGGCATTGAGTTTTTCCATGTCCAATGCATAGAGGTTGGTTAGGAACAGATCTATATACTGACGGGTGCTGTGCAGGGAATTGCTGATGGCTTGGGTTTGGCTCATGGTTATTTTGGGTTAAAAAATAAACTGAGTCCCTGGTGGAGTTTAGAGGAATGCTTAGGGCTGAGGCCGGGTTTTGTATTGGCCTGAAAGCGAAGATGCACTATAGCGGGCTCTAAATACCGCTTCTGCAGGCTTCTCACGGCCTTGGACACGGATTTACAATAGAGCCCATAACGCTACAGTGCACCTTCAAAAGTACAACAATATTTGTTATGGGCATTAATCTATTGTCCCTGTCCTAGATTTGTGAGAATTTGCAGAACGAGACTCTTTATTAATACCTCGGTTAAGAAGTAAGATATGTTTCTGGGTTGTTTAGTTCATTGGCTTGTATGTTGATTGTTCTTTTATGTTCTGTTGTTTGAGGTCGCAAATTGCGACCTCAAAAGTTTGTTCTTTGTTCGTTTATATCATTTTGCTGATGTCGACAAAATGATTATTGTAAGCTATAATCAAATATAGTGACAATAACTTAAACAATCAAATATTTCTCTATAATTAATTTACTGTGTTTTTGTGTGAAAAATTGGATGTTTTCACAGAATTTTGATTGGTCATGTAATTTTGGTACCCTATATGCGTTTATTATTTTGAGAGCGTTAATTTAGATAGCGGGGAATGGTCGGTAGGATCGTTCCCCGCTTTTTTATTCATGAATTTCGTATCTTAATTAAGGTGTGAACCAAATATCAAAGAGGTTACCTTGTACATTTCGACAAGAGTGGGTAAGAACCATTTTCCTCGGAATCTACAACTCGAGTTCCGCTTTCTTTTTGTCAATCTACATATAGCTTAGCAAGCAATTCCCAACCATGCCGTCAAATTATTTTCTCTGGTTTACATCAACAGCTTTCGTTGTGACTACCAATTTTAATCCTTTTGATCCTTTTTTGATGAACTGCAAATTAAGGAACAAAAAACAGAATTAAAGAGTGTAACCCTCCCTTATTTCGGTTTAAAGTGTTTTATCTTCAATTTTATAATCTATTTCGACCCGCTGATTAGTTATGGCTATGAAATACTCTAAGCCAGAAAATATAACTTCAAATTCTGAAGTATGAAGGGTAAATTTAAATTTATTCCATTTTTGTGCTATATAACCCATAATTTATTCAGTATTTAATTAGTCGTAAATTTAAGCGTGTTGGTTTTAGGATTTTACATAACGTTTCGGGGCTTTGCAATGGTGGGGCAATCGAAGCACAAATCTTCAATTTTGCACAAAACTTCAATCGAAGAACTACCGTTGAACTTTGCAGTTTCGCCCCACTATTGCAAAACCCTTGTTAGGCACAGTTTTTTTATAAGTCTTTTCTTTTGTTCCAGTCAAATTTATTCTTATTCTCTGCGTTTCGCTTTGCTAAATCTGAAAGCATATTATCAATTTTCTTTTTAGCTATCCATTTCCCATTAAAGAAAACACCAGAAATTTTCCGTGTGTTTTGAATATCATTTAACGGATTTTCGTCTAGCAAAACAAGGTCTGCGTATTTTCCGACCTCCACTGTTCCTATTTTGTCGGCTATACCAAGCCATGTTGCAGATAATCTTGTAGTAGAAGCTAATGCTTCTTCTGGAGTTAAACCAGCTTTAACCAAAAGTTCGATTTCATCGTGAAGTGAAAAACCATAAATTACGCCAGAAGTTCCTGCATCTGTTCCTGCAATAATAGGTATTCCTGCTTCATGAAATGCTTTTACCAATCGATTGTTAAATTGTATCATTCTTTCAAGATAAGCTATAAATTCAGGACTTGTCCGTTTGTTGTATTGATTAGATGTGAGCCATTTGCTCCTCATAAGCGGATGTATGTACTGAAATCCTTTAAGTTTAATAATATTGTCTAAAGATATAGTTTGGTCGAGAATTCTTTCAATCGTAATCAAAGTAGGTGAAAACCAGATGCTGTTTTCTTTTGATAGCTTCACGAAATTCTGAATATCTTCTTCACTGTAATCTTTAGATTGTTTGGCAAGTTCTTCAGCATGAACAATCATATTAAAGCTAGGACTAAATGCTTCTTCTATTGTGCTTTTGAATGCATCAGGGATATGTCCTAATACTTTAATTTTTTGTTTATTAGCTTCATCAATTATAGCTTTAAAAGTTTCAATGTTTAGGTCTGAATATACTTTGATAAACTCGTACCCTTCTGCTTTTGCTAAACGAACTGTTTGACGTCCATCGGATGGAGTATTGGCAATCCTGCCAGAACCGTCACCTCCATTAATTAATGCAGCCAGCGCTATACGAGGTCCAATCACATGTCCTTTTATGATTTCGTTTCTTTGTCCAAAATTTTCTGCTCGAGCATTGAGGTCAAATATTGTTGTAACACCGTTTGCTACATAAGGCAACATCACATCTTGTGTGTCGAAGAAATATGTAGCTCCTTTTGTAGGATATGTTGAACTATAATAACTATCTGTAAGTCCATGAACATGCATATCAATAAGTCCAGGAATTAGCCATTTTCCTTTGCCATTAATAGTTTTAGCAGACTTAGGAATTGTCCCGTTAATGGAGACTATTTTTTTGTCTTTAATAAGAATGACTGCATTTTCAATGATTTTATTTTCTAATGTCATTGTAATGATATTCACATTCTTGATGGCAATTAGGGTAGCTGTATCAGATTTTATTTGTGCTTTTACAATCTGTGAAAATGTCAATAATAAAACTGTCAACAAATATTTCAGGTCTCTTTTTTGCATGAAGGTTTCTATTAAAATTGTACCTAACGTTTCGGGGCTTTGCGATGGTGGGGCAATCAAAGCACCAATCTTCAATTTTGCACAAAAGTTGAACCGAAGAACTACCGTCGAACTTTGCAGTTTCGCCCCACTATTGCAAAACCCTTGTTGGTAGTAGTTTTTTTATGAGTATGAGTTTATGCAAAGCATTTTGTCAGAATTGTTAAAGAACAAAATCGTGTCATTTCCGTCCGTAAAGAATTCATAACCAACTATTTTTCCGATAACTTCAAAGTCATCAATGTTTTCAATTTTTGGTTTGTCATAATAATTTAGAGTTCCTTTTAGTTCGTCGGTTGTTTCATCATAAACAATCGGACTGATTTTATCGCCATCAGACCAACCGTCAATTATTCCTCTAAATGCCCCAAATTCATTAGTTAATTCAAGGTTTAATTTGTTAATTGAAAATTCATAAAATGTTTTTATATAATAATCTGCATCAAACTCGTCATCAGTTTTTATGTCAAGATTTTGCTTTTGTTTTTCGATATAATCGTCAGTTTGCGTTTTAGTTTCTAAATAATTTTTTCCATTAAGTTCAAAATCACTTTGCAGTTTGCTGAATATTTTTTTTGCTTGTTTTGAACCTTTGTAAAGCTTAATGTTGCCATTGAATTTGTATTTATTTTCTACAACGTCGAAAAGTGTATAACTGAAAGTACTATTTTCCGTTTCAAAATTTTCGTCAATCCAAAGTCCATTCGAAGAAATAAAATGAAATACTTTATTTGGATATTTGTCAAGTGTTAAACTGCATAAAGGATAAAATATTCCTTTAAGAGTTTCGTCAGTAAAAACTTCGTCAAAGTTTGGATATAATTCAATTTTCATTTGTCTATGCGTTTCGTTTTAAAATTACGGCTAACGTTTTGGGGCTTTACGATGACTGGCAAACCGAAGCCGAAACCTTCAACTAAAATACAAATTTCGACCGAGGCACAAAACGTGAATTGATAACTTCCTGCCCGCTATTGCCAAACCCTTGTTAGTGGCAGTTTTTTTTACTCGTGATTTTTAGATACTTTATTTTAGACCTGTTATATTTCCTTCAACATCTAACTCAAATATCTCATTCTTTTTATTTTCAGTATAAAATGCACAAATTAGACTTTCAATTTCGTTTTCTAAAAACATTTTGTAGGCTTGTTCTTTTCCTATTGATAGTTCTGATTGAATAAGAAAAAATCCAAGAGTTTCTTTTGTCTCCAAAAAATCAACAATTTCATTACTTATTGAACACTGAAAGTATATCTCTTCATTTGATTTATATATTAATAACGGTTCAGATGTCGTTTTTTCTAACTCAGCTCGTGCATCAGTTCCCATAATATAAAATTGGTCATCTGACTCAACTTCCCAACCATCCAATGTCCTTAATTGTTGCCATTCAGTCGGATTTTCTGTTTTACATATTATAACAAACAATTCATCATCTTTTACAAAAGAGTATAATCCTTTATTCATTTTAGTTTTTTTATATTCAAGTAATTTTGGTACAACGTTCGGTTTAAAATTGCAGCTAACGTTTCGGGGCTTTGCGATGGTGGGGCTATTACACTATTGGTTCGTCATAAGCATCTCCTAATTTTTCAAAATCTTCTTGTAGCCAATACCAATGTTCTCCTTTGTTTGCATACAAGTTCTTTAACAAATCAGTAAAATTTTTCGCAACAATTGCAGAGTCGCCTTGTAACGAATGAGTTTCGTAGAAGCTGTCATAACATTGCCCATTTCGTTCGCTTGTCAAGTCGATGCTAATATATTGGCTCATTTCATCGGCTTTTGCTATTAAATACCATTCGTTACAAATTTCACCTTCAAGTTCTTCCCAAATAACATCGTCTTTTGGATATAAGTATTTATTTGTCGGAATAAATTCTTCTCGTCCTATAATCGTTATTCCGTATGTTTTGCTTTCAAACAATTTAATTCCGTCTGTCAATTCGTAAAACTCTTTTAAGTCGTCAGGAATATTTGTTGGCAAAGCAATTTCCTTATTCGCAGGTCTGATTTCGCAGTTTTGATCCTGCTTAATTAAATTTATAAGTTCTGTTATATTCATACTTTCTTCTTGTGTTTTCGGTAGGTCATAAAGTGATGGCTAACGTTTCTGGCCTTGGTGGCGGTGAGCAAACCGAAGCCGGAAGCTTTAACTAAAATACAGATTTCTACCGAAGCACAAAACGTGAATTGATAACTTCCTGCCCGCTTTGGGCAAATCCTTGTCAGCAATACTCCATTATTCATCAATTTCTTCTCCCAAGGGTAAAATTCCATAATCAACCAAGCTATATTCAGGAAATTTCTGTTTTAGTTTTGTGTCAATTTCTTTTATAAGTGACTGCTTTCCAAAATTGCTAACCGGCTCTTTAAAATTAAAGTAATAAATCGGCGAACTCCAACCTTCATATTCCTGTTTTGTCAATTTGATTTCAATGTTATTAAGCTTTACTTTACTGAAATAGCAATGAACTGGGAAATTCGGAGAATGTGGCAGCTTATTCCGTAAATAATCTGGCCGGCTATTCCGGACAAAAATGGTTCTTCCCCACTTTTACTGAAATATCCACTCTGCTTTCATATTTGATATTGCTATAATCAAATATAGTAGCGACAACTTAAACAACTAAATATTTCCCTGTAATTAATTTACTGTGTTTTTGTGTGAAAAATTGGATGTTTTCACAGAATTTTGAGAGGTCCCCAATTAGCGAGACACCGTCTCGCTAATTGGGGACCTAATGGCGTTCACCTAGCCAATCATTTCATTCACCCAGAAAAGAGCATCATTCGCGTAATAAAATTCGAAACACAAATGAATGTTGTTATATATGCGTAATTTTTACCGGACGGAACAACTATCACAGTGAACAGGTTATTGGTCTCTTGAGCTCAAATTGTACAAATAATTCTGGAAATCATGAAAATATTTAATGCAAAACAGCGAGTAGTTGAATTTAGTTACAACGAACTCTTTGCACCTATGAAAGGGGAATTTGGTTTGCCCAGTTATGTACTAAACACATTCTTCCCATACAAATTGAATACGCAATACTTTGTATTGAAATGGTCTTTGCATTATATGGATAAAAAAATAAATCATCTGTTATTTGTGGTTACCGTTCATAGCGAATTTGCATTTGAATTAGAAAATGAAAAAAGAGATTTTCAGGATGTAATGAAACAACTAAATTTATTCTATAGTGACGTTATTAATTTTGTGCGGGAGAATACAGAAGGAAATTTTGATCGATTAACCCCAATTGTTTTTGCTTTTGATGATGTAATAGAAGTGATGAAGGCTCATGGATTTTATCAGCACTTGAATTAAAGTAATGAAAAAAAGGTTAAGCACTTTAATGATCCTGCTATTGTCCTCTATTTGCTATGCCCAAACAAAAGGTACTGTACCTAACGCTCAAACAAATGTTACGGTACCTGTTAGGCTAAGACCATTTTTAGGATCTAAAAACTTAACCGCTATAGGCGATTTAAAAACTGGAACGGTAAAGGTAAGCATGGATTTATGGAACCAGGCTTGGGCCCTTTCCTGGGGTGGTTTAGAAAGAACAAATTATTTTAAATTTAAGTTGACTCCTCAGGAGCAAGAACAGGTGAACAAGATTGACCAAAATAGCCGCAAGAGCGCTCTTGCAGCTGATAGAATAGGAACCTATTGTAATTAATATGAAAAAATTAGGATTATGTTGTATGTTTTTTGTTTTCATAGGGATGTCCTATGGACAGAAAAAACAAGTTTATGGGCATCAAGACATTGAACCAATCCGGATAACGGAAGAGGGAAAAAAACTGGATATAAGAATACCCATCATGAAAGCCATCGCAAGTTCATGGAATGGGGATGGATTAGAAAAAATCAATAAAGATGCTTTACATATAATGTCTGTAGGGGTGTCTTTTAATGACAAGGGTGGTGTTGACTCTGTATACCTATCGAAAAATCTTTCTGTAGAAATTCAGCAGGTATTAAAGCCGGGCAAATCTGTTACAAACGCAGTACGTGAAATGCTAAAGCCCTTAAAGATCTATAAAAACCTAGTAGTAGTTTTTCCCGTACTAATATTTGACGGTAAGGATGATAAGGTAGATTCCAAGCAGATAAAGTTAGCCGAGTTTACCGGTATTTGGCCGAAATTCAATGCTGATGATATAAAAAAGCCGGTTGTTTTGCTTGATCCATTTTTTAATGGTTTCAAACTGGGGATACAATAAATTGACTTTAGTACTGTGGTAATTGCTCGGTTATAATATTGGCATATTATATGTATTTGTTTTACTGAGCGGAGAGGAACCAGTTTGGCGTGGTTTATCCACGATTCTGAAAAAACTAAAATGGCTTTCTGTAGTGGTTCAAATCAGGCTGCGTACATATTTTTCAAGGTCAGCGCTATGGCGACCGTATAAAACAATAAAATGGGAGAACAGAAGTATACAAAGAAATGTCTTGATCATGATTTTGCAGCACCACCTTTGCAGTTTTCAGAACAAACCATTATGGATATGATAGCTGCAGGTACTTACCATGACTATATTAAACACAGCAGCCCGGAGGCGCAGCAACAGGAAATAGGTAAGGCCCTGGAAGCGCTGAACCAATTGCCAGCCGTATTGCAACAGGTATTGGATGGAGAATTAAAAGCTGGTAATAAGGTGGCTGATGTAACCAGGAATTACCCTGATCAGGGTTCGATCAGCGTGACCATGACCAAACGTTTTAAAAACAAGTATACAGTAAATGGTTTGGTGTACAGTCTTTGCAATGACCCGCATTACTGGTATGCGGATTATAGTACCATTGATATCCCAAGACATTTGTTGATTTGCTAATAACTTAAACAACTAATTTACAAAATGATCATTTTCGGACTCAGAAGCGGCAATATAAAACAGGTTGAAAACAGCCTTGCTGATTGCGCCCATTGCGGGACCAAGAAAACTGTACAGCTTCATTTTTACACATAAATAACATCAACACTGAAAGACATGAATGCATCGATCTACTCCATTATTCAGCAATTGGAAATATATATACAAAAGGCTCACCAATCTGGCAACAAGTACGATTTTATTGATCCTGCTCAGGAACTGTTCATTGAACTGGAAGAGCTGGAAAATCAGGAGGAGGCTATAGAACCACTGTTTTTGCTGATCGAACGTAGCCCGGATATCGACTATGGCGGTCCAGGCCCGCTGGGCCAGTTCCTGGAAGCATTTGAGGGAGGTATATATGAAGAAAAATTATTGGAATCGTTGCAGCGTAAGCCCACATTGTACACAATTCATTTATTGGATATGCTGCTGCAGGATAGTAACCACCCACAGCAAGCCCGTTACCTTGATACCATGCGGACTATTGCGGTTAACCCTGTACTGCCTGAAGACATCCGGCAGGAGGCTATGGATAACCTCCAATACGCCTTAGAAAACCTGCATCCCTGGGATGATGCACTGAAAGAACGCCTGAGCGAAGTTGAATCTTTATTGGAAGAGGCCGATGCACAACATGCCCTGGAGTTGGAAAAACTGAAACAACATCAGCCACCTGCCCCGGTAGATGAGGTGAACCATAACGGCATTACTTTTAAGGTACTTACCCGCAAAGCCGTCGAGGCCTATCTGCCAACGATTACCGACCTGCCTGGAATGGACCCCTTGTATGACATATGGGATGAATGGCGTTTCCCAACCTGGCATGAAAACGGATATTTTCTGCTGGCAGAAGAAGAAGTTGAAGCGCAAAAGCTGGAACTCGATTACAGCATTGATGGTGTAGACGACATAACGGTACTTGGCTTTATCTTTCTGAAGGGGCTAAAGCTTGACACTTATCTTATGGCATTTGATACAGACAATTCGCCTGCGTTAATTGTACACGGTGACCTACAATGCCAAAATATCCATCTTTTTGGTAACGTTCATTATATAGGAGGGAAAGTAACGGCCGATTTTATCTGGGCCAAGTACAATCATGGTGAACTGTACCTGAATGGGTATGTTGAGGCCAAAACCATACTGGCAGATGATATGTCGGTGTTCATTCGGCAGGTAGCAGACACAACTGCGCTTGTCAGTATTATGGGCATGAATATTTCTGTAAAACATCCGCTGGAGGCGCAGTGGCTGCAGCGGCCGTCTACCCACGGGCTTGAAGAAGTATTCGTTGCTGAAGTCTATGAAACTGATGAGTGGGGCGAAACCGGACTGAGGGAAGAAGGACCTGATACCGCTTTGGAACGCATTAAACAAAATAAACCCTTTTTGAAATGGCCTTAAAAATTATTATTGCAATAGTACTGGTACTGATTTGCGCAGTTGTGCTCAGTTCCTGTTATGGTACAAGAAAAACCTTGTTGTCGGAAAACCGTGTGTACCATTGGAAAGTTTACCTGGTAAAAAAGAGCCATTTTTCAATAGGTACTTACCAGCATTTTGAGGTTTATTACAAAGGAAATTTACTGGTACTGCCCAAAGAAATAACCGATGGAAGCCAGGAGATCAGTGAATTTATAACTGCTGTTGCCCTTGACAACCGCTACAGCCAGTTTGGTACCGTAGCAGTAATTTTTGAAGGACATTTTACCAGGGAAGATGGTGTGCCTTACCGTGCAATGGTTACGTTGCACATCAGGCCAGGCAAAGGGAATGAACTGGTGGTAACCAATCCCTGCAGCGGAAAAGAAGCAGTGATCGATTCAAAATAACATAATATTCTGTTGAATACCAGTAGACTAAACTAAATAGAAAAGGATATTGGCTCATTCATAGTGCACATTCACTCATCCCGGCAAAAACAGGATGATTTTACTCGCACATTTAACTAAGTCAATCAGATTATTAAATAAAATCATTCTTATGAAAACAAAGGGTATTGTATTTAGCTGTCTCTTTTTGCTGCTGGCCTGTAGCAAGAAGGATAAAGAGAATCCATTTTATGGTGAGAGAAACAGCTATACCTACCAAAACGGAGGTGAACCTGTGACCGTGAAAATTGAAAAAGCAGAGTTTGAATACGACGGGGCCGAGATGCTTTTGCATTTTTATAAATCAGAGTACAACCAACATCTTCGGATGCTTTTGGTAAACCAGGCATTATTCTAAAAAGAAATTAACCTGCCTACATAAAAATTTAAAAACTGAAGATCATGAAAAAATCATCATTAATAAGTATCTGTTGTTTGCTACTGCTGGTATTTTCAGGTTGCAAAAAGGATAGGCAGGAAATGAGAGAAGAAAAGTTCGATATTAACAACCCTTATGGCTATGTCATTGCGGTTACCTATAACAACTTTAATTACCCGGGAATTAGTTCAGGTGTTTTGCTATTTTCCAACGATAATAAAAACAGCAAGGCAATGCTGTATGACCGCAACGGTGAACGCGTCCTTAACTACACCGTAAATGGCAGCGAGCTAAAGTTTCTGGAAAACGGTGAATTATTATTTGAATTTAGGATAGAGAATAACAAAATCGAGGTCCCTGGTAATAACCTCGTGGCCAAAAAAGCAGAACTGGTGAAGATACCCGCCGAAAATCGGTTGGCAGGAAAAACATTCACAGGCATATATTATAATCCAAATGGAACTGTACATCAGCCAAAATTTTTCTATGCTTTTGCTCAAAGTGGCAACAAAGTAGATGTAGGTTTTGAGCCAGGTACAACCATACGTAGCGAAACGTATGTGCTGGCAGCAAATATGGCTGCGCTCGTAAAGAAAACCAATTTTGTGGAATTTGTAATGGTGATGCCCAATGGCGATATCGTATGTAATTACACAGACATCAATGGTGGAACTTATTATTCGAAATACGGCGAGTTTAAATAAGAATTAAGCAAAAAGCTATGAAAATATTAAAAGCAATCGTCATTCTGCTATTGGCAACTGCCACATTTGGCGGCTGCAAAAAGGAACAAGAAACACAGTTTAACATCCATAAACCTCAAGGATACGCCATTATAGCCAATTTCGATCCTAATGGACGATCCCCGGTTGTTTTTGTATTTCCCGATGATCAGAAATCCGGTATGAAAATGTACCAGCTTCGGGGAGAAATTGCAGGCGTATATACTGTAAATGGGAATGAGAATGAGCTAACATTTGCGAGCCAGGATGCGACCTTTAAATTTAAAATAGCAGCAGGAAAAATTATTAGCTCCGATCAGGTATTTACAAAGGCGGAGCTAATCAGGGTACCTACTGAAGATCAGTTAGCAGGCAAGACATTTACTGGTGCCTATTATAATTCGCAAAACGGTGCTATGCGTTACCCTAAATTCTTTTATGCTTTCTATCCCATCGGCAATAAGGTAAATGTAGGCATTGAGGTCGGTACCAATTTACGTACAGAAACTTATACCCCAATAGGCAATGTGGCTGCCTTTATGAAAGGCAATGGCATTACAGAATTTATAGTAAAAATGCCCGATGGTTCGATTATGTGCAATTACAGAGACGGACAAGGTTCCTCATATGGACTATTCAAGTGATCACCATTTTTCAGATATTATCCAGGTTCGTTTCAAGGGCCTGGCAAATTATGCCATACCGATAGGTAGTTTTAGTTATAAATCAAATGGAAATATTAATCCCTATGATCCTGCAAAGAATTTTAGTGGAGGACAGGTGGGCATTGATAATGTTTACGATGAGTTTAATGGTGGTACAGTCAAAATTAACAAAGATGGCGAGAAATACGTGATAGATCTGGATGTTACTACCAAAAACGGAAGTTTAAAAGGTCAGTTTAAAGGCACACTTAAAAAGATTTAAAAGGAAATGAAAAGTTTAGTGGGTATTCCGGTGAATTTGGCCGCTGATTCCGCATTTAAGCTGACACCATTTTTAGTTCCAAACTACCCCGGGCAACTTACATCTATATCTTTAGATACTTTAACACATAGATGCAGTTCGCGGTTGGTGAGTGCTAAAACTTGTGCTTATAAAAAGTACCTTTTTACTGCCTTGTTATCAATAGCTGCATTTTCTCTTGCTTGTACAAACAATATTAGAAAAATGGAAAACAATACGTCCGAATTGGAAAGTATATCATTCGACAGCCTTTCTGTTAAATCATACGAATACTTATATGCACAGCAGGACAGTTGTGAGAAAAAATATGGTATCGGTGCTTATCAGAATTGGTTTTACGACCAGACTACCGGAGAACTGTCTTTTAGCAACGATGGCGTTAAAAAGTTGATAATCGATTAAGAGTGAAATTGGCAAGGTTAAATCTTATGGAGAAAGTAGAGGTTTTAAAAAGCTCATAGACCGCAAGTGGAAGGCAGATGAAATAGATGGGTGGGAAATGACCGCCATTGCAGCTTACGTTCTGAAAGCGAAAGGAGCTTATAGAGTGCCTTCGAAGGATGAGAAGCTATTCTTATTTATGATTTTTAAGAATATTAAATGGGTGGATACAATAAGAAATTAGGTACTCACAAGGGTAAATCTGGTACAGTAAGAGATATTCATACCAGCAAGACTGGGCATGTTACCGTAACGGTTGAACAAGAAAATGGAGTTAGGTTTAAGACGCTTGGTAAGAATGTGGTGGTAACTGGGTAAGGGCTATTATAATGCCTCTAATTCTTTTCTTTTGAAGCCCGTTGCTTCTGCTATAATTTTAAGATCAATGCCCTTGTCTTTCAAATTACGGGCTATCGCTTTTTTTTCTTCCAAAGCTTTGGCTTCTGCCTCAGCCTTTGCATCTTGCTTTCCCCACTTGTATAGGATATCACGCTCTTTTTTCCAAAATGAATTTACATTTAACATGGTAGGATCTATTTTTTTTATCAAAATTACGCAATTGAGTAATTTTTCTCTATCCCAGATTCAAATTCAACGTGCAGCAAATAGGATTTTCTGGTTTGCTGGCATAAAAATCAGGTATCGGTTGCAAATAAGATCATTGAAATTTTATGCTTCATTATACATTAATAGCTCTTCCCTGGTAATATCATAAAGCTTCGCCACTTTGCGAAGTGTACTTTCTGTTGGGTAAAGTATATCGGCCTCTAGCCTTAGATAGCTGAAATAAGGGGTTTTTAAAAGCATAGCTGTTTCTGCTTCTGACCGGCCAGCTGTTTCACGCAACAGCTGGAATTTATGACCGAATGTAAGTTCCGTGGAATAGTTGTGTTTTGCCATACGTAAATATACCCAAGGGACAGGACCGGGTTTAGCTATAGCCAGGTTTACAGGATAGTGAGGGGTACCAATAATATTTCTGTTAGCGGGCTTGTCGCCGTTTGCAAAGCCCTGGAGGTACAACCTTCGGAAGTCTTTGATTTTACTGTTGCCATTCCGAAATATCCGCCTGTAAGGAAGGCAAGGAAGGGATAGTTTTCCTGATGTTCAAATTCGAATCTTTTTTTGTTCGAAAAAACACAAAATTATGTTCGGATTCGTATCTGTTTGGGGTAGATGGGTGCCGTATCTTTGATTGTACAGTTAAAGAACAGCTAATACATCTAATAGAAAGGAGGATATATGAATACACTGTTACTTGAACTATTTTTTAACCGTCAGAATTATGGTAAGCTGGTCTTTAAAGCTGCTGGGCAGATTTTAAGACTGGATAAGTTGAGCAATGTATTGCCTTTTGTAGCAAGCTTGCATCAATTAAGTAAGGCCATAGATACGGGTGCTCATCAGGATTGCGGTTATGAACTCAAAGCTGTAAACGGAACGGAATGGCTGCTGGATTGCAAGTTTGCCAGGGGAATTGTTGACCTACAGTTATGGTTCCACAAGCTTGGTTTTAATGAAAGGTTGGAGACCTTATTTGATTGGAGAGGTACCGCTGCTGAATTTGGAGATGCGGTTAAAAGATTGATTGAGCGATTGCCCAAATACAGGTTCGTGTTTTGGTAAGCTTAAAGAAATGCTGATGCTATCGTTGCTAACCACAGCTTAAAAAGGTTTGCAAACGTCTATTAAACCCATTAAATTTTTAAATTATGGGAACATACAAAAAAGGTATCCTTGGTTTTTTCAGGGGTAGGGTGGGCACTGTGGTTGGTGCCGTCTGGAACGGAATCCACTACATGAAAAGCTTACCGGATGTAGGGGATGACAATCCTACACCAGCACAATTAAATGTGAGGGCAAAGCTATCGTTGGTAACCACATTTTTGAAACGTTTGAAGGCGTTGATAAAGGTTGGTTATCAGGATTTCACTAATGGCATTACGCCGATGAACGCAGCCACGTCCTACCATTTGAAGAATGCGGTGACGGGAACCAGTTCATTGAACTATGCTATTGATTACAGCAAAGTGATTTTTAGCGTGGGTGATTTGCTGGAAGCCAACACGCCTGCTGTTGCTGTAACAACAGCTGCCAAGCTGGACTTTAGCTGGGTAAATGATGCACCGGCTGGTGGTACTGGCGGAACCGACAAGGCAACTGTTTTAGCCTACAACGTAGACAAAAACAAGTTTGCGACTCTGGCAGGTGCGGCAGCAAGGTCAGCTGCTGCATATGTGTTGCAGTTGCCACCAGACTGGAGCGGGGACGAAGTCTACGCGTGGATTGCTTTTGTAAGTGCTGACGGGAAAGAGGTTTCCAATAGCAGTTACATCGGGCAGTTTACGGTCCTTTAATTAACAGGGTTGCGTGTAGCAGCGCAACCCTTTTGTTGAACTTAAATGTGAATTATGAAAACGTTGAATTTTAAGCTGCCTGTTAGGGTGTCGATGAAGCAAATAGAAGTGTATTTGATTGGGGCAATTATGGTATTGGCCTGGTTTACTTTGCCAACAGTAATTGCCGGTTGGGATGTTACAGCGGGTTATATTGACCAGAGTATATGGCTACTGGTTTTGTTAAGCCTGATCAGTTTTTTACTGACAGTAGGGCTTTGCTGGTGGTTGTTACAGCGCTTTTGGGTAAGCGCGGGATTGCCGGATTTGAATAGTATGGTTTTGGGGTTTAAAGGATTACGGACATGGGAACAGTTAGGGTTTTATTTTGCCTGCTTTGTGGCGTTATTATGGGCTGCGGTAGGGGTGATAGTGGGGGTGATGTAGGGTTGGAGTCGCCCTCCCGGGGCGTAAGAAGGTTGCCACGGCTCGCTCAAGTCCAGCCTCGCAATGACGTTGTGAATATAGCCAGGGGGGAGATTGGAGTGAGGGAAGTTGGGAATAATGATGGGAAGAGGGTTAGGGAGTATTTAGCTTATACAGGGATTAAGACCCCGGCACCGTGGTGTAGTTCCTTTTTGAGTTGGGTTTTTGGTGAAGCGGGGTATTCAGAGCCTAAAACGGCTTGGAGTCCTGCAATGTTTCCAAAAGAACGGTTGGTTTACCCCTCTCAGCCTTCGGCAGCTCTCCCCGGAGGGGCGAGCGAAGCGATGGTAATAGGAATTTATTTTTCGAGTTTAAAAAGAATAGGGCATGTTGGGTTGATTGAAAGGCTGAAGGGAGAGCTCATTTATTCTATTGAGGGCAATACCAATACTAACGGGAGCAGGGAAGGCCACGGGGTGTTTCGAAAAGTTAGGCACCTAAAAACGGTTAGCAAGGTTGCTGACTGGATTAACTAAAAATGGTTGAACTAAAAGTTGTGAGAACTTTTGAAAAAGTTCTTTGACGTATTAAATTTTAAAGAAATGGCAAGATATAAAAACGGAATAAACGGCCCGATTTCTGGGAAAGTGGGCGCAGTGGTTGGTTCGAGCTGGAGGGGCGTAGAGTATCTAAAAAGCCTTCCCGATAGGGGCGGAAAGGCTTTTACCGAAAAACAGAAAAACCAGCAGTTTTTAATGGGCATGGTAAGCAAATGGCTCAAGCCATTAAAACGCATTATTGAAATTGGCTACCAGATTTTTGTAACCGGCAAAACGCCAATGAACGGCTGTGTGTCTTATCATATGAAGCATGCGGTTACAGGCAATTCGCCATTGGAATATGTGATCAATTTTGCAAAAGTGATTTTTAGCAGGGGCGAATTGCTGATTCCGCTGATTAAAGAAGTGTTGGGCTTAATGGATGCTGTATTGCATATTAAATGGGATAATGCCAGTACTTCCGTATTTAATAATGATGATGATAAGGCAACCATAGTGGTGTATAACCCCGCAAAGCAGGCTTTTGTAAGTTTTGAAAATGTGGCCCAAAGAGCGGATAAAGAGGCCGTACTTCAGCTGCCAGCAGCATATGCCGGTGATAGGGTTCACTGCTGGCAGCATTTTGTAAATGAAAGGGGTGATGCGGTAAGTACTACTGTTTATTTGGGGGAGGTACTTGTAAGCTAACACTGTTTCGATTGGGGCGGGTTAAAGCGCCTGGATTTGCGGCAGATGGTTAGATATCCATCTGCCGTAATTTTAAAAAGCCGGACTTGCGGCAACCATTATATGTGGGCTTAAGCATAGTAGTGACTGATCCTGCTCCGTCATACTGATCAGTTCCATCAGATTTGCTTTCTTGTTGCTGTCGTGCCAGCTTTGGAAAAAATTACTATCCAACCAGGCCATTCCTTCTACCGCATGAAGGCCATTGATGTAAAAGCCGCCCAGTTTAAATTCATCCATAAGCTCATTCGGCCGGTGATAGCAAGCGGAATGCAGGATGCCATTTAAGCCTTGAGGTGCCTCGTGTTCGCCTGTTAAAAGTTCGGAACTGCACATGCCGAAAATACTGGGATCATGAATCATTCCGTTGTGTAAGGCGGCTAGTGCCGATGCGGAGTGGGTAATGGCAAAGCCTAGTACTGTTCCGCCTGGTTTTACTATACGGCGGGCTTCTTTGATGGCTTGCAGCCGCTCGTTTTGAAGTTGCAAATGATAAAGTGGCCCATGCAGAATGACCAGATCAAAGCTGGCATTCTCAAACGGAAGATTGCGGGCCTCGCCAAGGATACAGCGAAAGCTGCCCGGTTTACGTTTGGCTTTTTCGATGTGTTTGGGTAGCGGGTCTACCAGGGTTACCTTGTGGCCCAGAGCAGTGAGCCAACTGGCATAATGTCCGGTGCCGCCGCCAATATCTGCAATATGTAAGGGGCGGGGCCCGGCATAACGATTGATCAGGATTTTGTTTCTTTCAAATTCTAATGGGCCCAGGCCGGTTTGAAGACGGGTATCTTCGTTACTTTTATTATAGAAATCAGCTATCGCTGGATTTATCAGTTTCATATGGTTTGTTAAAAATTATGCATTAAAATACTTGCAGGCTGGTTTAGGCAACCGCCTCGAAAGCATAGGCAGAGCTGCCATGCTGATAATGATATGTTTAACAAACTTTAATGACACAAATTAAGAGAGTTTTATCTGATTATGCAAATGCTGCTCGCTGTATTGCCAGTCAATGAGTGTAATAGTTTTTTAAGTTGAAGTGCAGTTTTTAATGAAAACGCAAGGATAACTTTGCCTAAATTTTAGATTATTGCCTCAGGGCAAAATGTTCATTTTTGGAGTGATTCCCTTGTTAAATGTGTACGGGCGGTGGACCAGGTGTTGTAAAGTGCAGTAAATATGCGCTAAAGTGCAGTTTTTTGTTGATGGTCAATCCTAATTTTGTTTTCCCGATTTCAGGTATATCGTTCATTAAGTTCCTTTATTGAATGATAAAGTTTTAGTAATTGACCTTGGGGTTTTTAGTCTACCCCGGGTGTTTGTTTTTTTATGAAGCCCAATCTCTGTTGGGCACGAATTAAAATTTGGTTAGTGGCGGTGTGTGTGGATGCAACACCGCCTTGTATCTGCTTAAACTGATCTGGATAGGAGTGTTAACGATGATTTAATGGAAAGGATGCTGGAATATAAAACAAATAAGAAGGATTACGACGAGCCTATGATGTTGCAGTTAGATGAACTGATAGCTGCGCATTTGCACGAAGGGAAGCTTCCGGATTTTTATGTAAAACAAATGGGTATTGAACAATACCGGCTGGAAAAATGTGTAATGGCACATCATGGCCTTAACCTGAGCAAATACCTGGTAGCTAAGCGCAATGCCGAGGCTTACCGGTTGTTGCTGGAAAGTGATTTGCAAATTAAAGAAATTGCTTTTGCAGTTGGTTTTTCCGGTGGTGGCGCTTTCTGTAAAACCTTTAAAATGTTGGAGGGAACCAGCCCGGAGGCTTATCGGGTAAAAATGGGTATTGACATTCAGCAACTTCAAAAAGAAAGCCTGATGGCGCGACTGGACGGTTTAATTGACAAAGAGATGGATAGGTTGCGTACTGCTACTCTTTACGCCAGGGAACTGAATGTTTGTACTAAAACCTTAGATAATTGTGTAAGAAAAGTACATGGTATAGGCCTGGGCAGGTATCTGCAGCAGCGGCGCAGGCAAGAAGCTTGCAGATTGTTACAGGAAACGGCATTGCCTATTAAGGAGATTTCGAAAAGAATTGGTTTTTTACATGCCAGCACTTTAAGTAAGGCTTTTAAGGTATCTGGAGGTAAAAAGCCAAAAGAAGTAAGGGCAGTGTTCAGGTCGGAAAATCTGAATAAGTTTACCTGCGGGAAGTATGCAGGTACTGTTACGCTTGCAGCGGCTGATAGAACTCAATTTTAAAAGCAATAAAAACGCAAACTTTTATGTGGATGCCATGAAGGAAAACTTGCTGGTATAGTATTATTAAACAGGATTTGCTACGTTTGTAGAATACTATTCATAGTTTATACATCGGAACAAAGGGGAATGGCTGATTACAGCAAATATACTGACCATGAGTTGCTAACCTTAATAAAAAAGGGAGATGAACAAGCTTATGCTGTTGTATTCCGTAAATATTGGGATAAATTACTGGTTGTAGCAGGAAGAAGGTTAAATGATCAGGATGAAGCTGAAGAAGTACTGCAGGATATATTTCTTAACCTCTGGAAACGGCGGCAAAAACTTGAACTGCGTGTTGGCTTTGACCATTATTTTGCAGTTGCCCTGAAATTTGAGATCATTAATCGTTTGGCCAGGCAGCAACGAGAAAGCAGCAGGAACGAGAATTATACGCGTACAATAACCAGTTTAGTTCAGGATGCTTCGGGGAATTTTGATCTGGAACTGCTCCGGACTGAACTGGAAGCCAGCATTCAGGCTTTGCCACCTAAATGCCAGCTGGTGTTTAGGATGAGCCGGGAAAAGGACATGACCAACAAGGAGATTGCAGCCGACCTTGGGATTTCAGAGAAGGCAGTTGAAAAGCATGTGGGGGCAGCAATAAAAACGCTGCGGACAAAATTTGGGCAGTATCTTCCAATTTTTTTGATTTTTCTTTCCAAATGAGGTAGGGTATATGGGTTTTCATTTGGCTATACCTTAAAGAGCCAGATTTAATGACCAGTTCAAATACACCGGAACATATCAAGCACCTAGCCAGGAAATGGCAGGAAGGAACCATTACCAATGCCGAAAAACAGACATTTGAAGCCTGGTACGATTCTTTCGATGCTATTTACGAAATGAAAGGAACAGAAACCAGGGAGCAAGCCTGGGAACGCCTGTACCAGAACATCATTAAAAAAGCGAACATTACAGCAGGTAGAAACCGAACTTTTAAAATGTGGGGAGGCTGGCTGACAGCTGCAGCTGCCCTGGCTTTGGTGTTTCTTGGGATTTATTTCTTTAATACATTCCGTTACCAGGGTGCCAGCCGACGCCAGCTGACATCAGCTTCTGCTGATGTTTTACCTGGTAAAAACAGTGCTACCATTACATTGGGGGATGGCAGAAAGATAGAACTCAGCCATGCCAAAAACGGGGTTGTTATTGGAAGGCATAATTTTGCCTATAGTGACGGTACGCCTCTCGAATCACTTTCTCAGGAGCAAAAAAATACCATGCTGACAGCAAATACGCCCAGGGGCGGAACTTATCAGATTGTATTACCCGATGGCACAAAAGTTTGGTTAAATGCAGAGAGCTCACTACAGTTCCCGGCTAGATTTAATGACAAGACAAGAGAGGTTAAGTTAAGCGGGGAAGCGTATTTTGAAGTTGCACACAATAGGACCAAACCTTTTAAAGTAAGTTCAAAAGGCCAGGAAGTGCTGGTGCTGGGTACCCATTTCAATATCAATGGCTATGATGCCGGGGGCGTAACAAAAACAACATTGCTGGAAGGTGCTGTAAAAATTACAGGTAACAAGGATAATCAGGTGCTCCGGCCGGGGCAGCAGGGCATTTTGGAGGCTACCGGAAAAATAAATGTTGCACCGGCCAATATAGCAGATGCCATTGCCTGGAAGAACGGATATTTCATATTTGATGAAGAAACACTGGAAAGTGTAATGTATAAAGTTGCCCGCTGGTACGATCTTGAGGTTGAGTATGAAGACGCAGAAATCAAAAAACAGGTGTTTGGAGGCAGTATTTCCCGGTATGAAAACGTATCAAAAGTTTTTTACATGCTTGAAAAAGCCGGAAATGTGAAATTCAGACTGGAAGGGCGAAAAGTAATTGTAAATAAATCATAATCACAACTAAATCAATTAAACCAATCACAATGAAAAAATCAGGAACAAAACCAGCGGGGTAGCATAGTATCAGCAGATTGGAAATGATTCAGGGACGCAGCGAACGCCCCTGAATGAAATGCCGGTCTGACTGAAAATGAGCTTTTACGAACTAATTTTTTAATCTAAACAGACAACCAAATGTATAAAATTTATACCAGAATTTTATTTTGGGCAGACCACCATGTGCCCAGACCACAGTTTACAAAAACAACTAAAGAGAAATTACTCATGCAAATTAAACTTGTTACGGTTTTAATGATTGCAACCATGGTGCAGGTCAGTGCTGCAGGATTCGCGCAAAGGGTAACGCTAAAAAAGAATAACATTTCCCTTGAACAATTATTTACCGAAATCAGGGAGCAAACGGGCTATACTGTATTATGGTCAGGTATTGAAATTAAGGAGGCCAGAAAAATCAATGCGAATTTCCGGAATGCTCCTTTGGACGAAGTATTAAAAAGCAGTCTGGATAACCGCTCCTGGAAATATGAAATAGAAGACAAGGTTGTAGTCATTAAAAAAAGAGAACCATCTTTTCTGGACCGTATGATCTATATCCTTAAAGCTATTGATGTTACAGGAAAGGTTGTTGATGCCAGCGGCCTGCCTTTGGCAGGGGCTACAGTGAAGGTAAAGGGAAGAGATCAGGTAACCCGAACCAATGAAAATGGCGTGTTTACTTTCAAAAATATTGCTGAAGGGGCAGTACTCCAAATTTCTTTTCTGGGTTATCAGACCCGCGAGCTGAATGCTGCGCCTGAACTCGGCAGGATTGTAATGCAGCTTTCAGATGATAAACTGGAAGAAGTAACTGTTTTCAGTACAGGATATCAGAAAATACCTAGGGAAAGGGCAACAGGTTCATTTGATCTGATCAGTAGTAAAGAAATAAAAAATAAGATCCAGACCAATGTGCTGGAACGGCTGGAGGGAATGGCGCCGGGCTTGTTGCTCATTGGTGGAAAGGACAATCCAAACAGCAATCCGGCACAGGACGATGGTCTGACCATTCGGGGGGTATCCACTTTGTATGGTACAAAAAGGCCGTTGATTGTGGTCGACAATTTTCCTATTGAGGGTGATATCAACTCGATTAATCCAAACGATGTGGAGAGTATTACTATCCTTAAAGATGCAGCAGCAGCTTCTATCTGGGGGGCGAGGGCTGCAAATGGGGTGATTGTGATCACAACCAAACAGGGAAAGCAGGGGAATATTACATTTCAGTACAACAATAGCTTTCAGTTTCAGGCTAAGCCGGATATCAGCTATTTAGACCGGTTGTCCTCAGCAAACGACATCGCAATTGAACGTAAACTGCTTACGCCGGCATATGAAAGCAATATTCAATTTAACCGGAGCGCATTTTCTGCATTTGCTCAATTGTTCATGGATTCTGTAGCCGGAAGGATTACACCTGCAACTTATCTGAATGAGGTGGAAAGATTAAAAGGACTGGACAATACGCAGCAAATAAAAGATCTGCTGATGCAAACATCTTTTACACAAAATCATAGTTTTTCTTTTAACGGGGGTAACGAAAGGAACCAATATTACGGATCGTTTAATTATACCAACTCAAATGGATATAACCTTCATGAAGGCAACAACAACTATACTGTCTTTTTAAAAACCTCGCATAAAGTTACCCAGCGCCTGTCTTTCGGGGTAAATGCCAATCTGAACTTTTCCAATGGCCAACAGGCCCCTGTTTCAGCCCTCAGTGTTTTTAGGCTGAAACCTTATGCCATGATCCAGGATGCCAATGGAAACCCCATGGTGGTGAACAGAAATGCAGACCCGGCCAATCAGAACAATTCCAATGCGTTTAGCATTGCACAAAGAAAGGCTTGGGGCCTGGCCGATGAATCTTATTATCCTTTAAAGGAAGTAAACAACAAGGAGCTTACAAACAGAGGTATAGCGCAAAGGATTCAGGCAGAACTGAATTATAAAATTACAGAAGGTATTAGTGTAAACCTGAGTTACCAGCTGGAAAAAGGAAGCATGGCCAACAGAAATTATGTTCATGCAGATCAGGCAGACCTGATAAAGGAAATCAACGACTTTATTACACCCACCCTGAATTCCAGTGGACAAATCGCAACCAATGTAGATGGTACCTTACTTACCCCAACTTACAATGTTCCACAGGGTGCAAAGCTTACAGAAGTGAAATCTGACTATACGGGGCATGTGATAAGAGGGGTGCTTGCAGTGGATAAAGTGTTTGCCGGCGACCACCAGGTGGCGGCGCAGCTGGGAGTAGAAAATAAACAGTCGAGCAACAATGCCAACAGTGTTACCAAATATGGTTACGATGACATTACATTGCAGTTTATTAACCTGGATTGGCAAAAGCTGCAGAACCTCCCTTTAACATTAAGGAGTATAGGCAATGGTTTTAACGGCATTAATGATTATATTACTTATCAGGAGAACCGATTTGTTTCAGCATTTGGAAATGCTTCGTATACCTATAAAAACAAGTATGTACTGAGCGGAAGCATCCGGATAGACCAGACCAATTTATTTGGTACAGACCCAAAATATCTATACAAGCCTATGTGGTCGGCCGGTCTGGCATGGAACGCAACGAATGAAGATTTTCTGCTAAACCACCCTGTGTTGAATAACCTGCAGCTAAGGGCAACCTATGGTATAAATGGAAACATCCCTAAAAATTCAGGGCCTTTTATGATTGCTACTGCGGGTCTTAATTTTGTAACCAACCTGCCGTCTAACAGGATTACTGTACCGGCCAACAATTCATTAAGGTGGGAGAGTACGGCTACAACCAACCTGGGCCTTGATTTTGCAATTTTCAATTACAGGATAAATGGTAAGCTCGATTATTACCATAGAAACACAACAGACATCCTGGGAGATGAATTTATCAATCCAACGTATGGTTTTTCCAACGCGCAGATCAACTCTGCCAGTATGACCAATAAGGGCTTTGAGGCACAATTAACCACTAAGAATATTGTTGGAAGGGATTTCAGGTGGTCTACCACCTTAATGTATGCCATTAATAAAAATAAAATTACCCATTCTGCATTATCGCCCGCATTTACCAATCCACGCAGCATAGCCAATGGCTCTCCCTACCTGGTGGGCATGCCTTATGGCGGTCTTTACAGCATGCGTTTTGCAGGGCTTTCGCCAGATAAAGGTCAGCTGAGGCTCCTGAATGCTGACGGGAATATTGAACCTAACGGGGTGCTGACCAGCAGGCTTGATTTTGCTTATTTTTCTGGCAGCAAAAGGCCGATACACAATGGAGCACTTACCAATATGCTGAGTTATAAAAACCTGGACCTTAGCTTTATGTTTGTTTTTTATGCTGGGCATGTAGCCCGTCAAAGTTTGCCTTTTGCCTCAGCCGGACCTAATTGGATGGATGGAAGATTGGCTCAGGCCTGGAAAAAACCAGGGGATGAGCATACCACCATAATCCCCAATGTGATCAATGATGCGAGTTCATCCTATGCAAGGGCTTACTATGCCAATTTCCTGGATGCAAACGTGTTTAACGCATCTTATGCCAAATTACGGGAGGTTATTTTAACTTATAATGTATCTCCAAAAAGTTTAAATGCAATTAAATATTTAAAAGGCCTGCAGTTTAATGTTCAATGCCGCAACCTGCTTACCATTACCAATAACCGGTTTGACATTGATCCGGAAGCATTTTCAGGACAAGCCAGAACATTGCCATTGATGCCTACATATGCCTTTGGAATAAACGCAACATTTTAAAAATAAGCTAATGAAAACGAAATATTCACTATTACTGCTGGTATTGGTCCTTGTTGGCCTCTCTTCATGCAAAAAATACCTAGATATTACCCCTAAAGGATACGTGATCCCTTCAAAGATCCAAGATTTTGAACGTCTGCTGAACGATGGAAGTAATTTCAGGTTCCTGGCTACCGATATAGATTTTCTTTCGGATGACTATTATTTCAGGAGCCTTGACAGGACGAATTTTGCTGAAACCAGCCAGACCCGTTTGTATTTCTGGCAGCCTGACGCATACTTAACCCGAGAGGAAATCAAATATTCTTTCTGGGCGGCATTGTACAGCAACATTTATCAGTTCAATGCCATTCTGAATGGTATTGATAAAGCTGAAGGCGCCACGCCAGCCAGGGTGGCCAGTGCCAAGGCGCAGGCAAAATTTGGCAGGGCACTGTCATACTGGTACCTCGTTAATCTTTACTCAAAGCCCTACAATAAGCAAACAGCATCAACAGACCCGGGTGTGCCTTTGGTAACTGCTAATGAAGTGACCAAAAATCTTCCTGGACGGGGAAGTGTACAGGGAACTTATGATTTTATATTAAAAGACCTCACAGAAGCTTTAAATGATGTTCCCATTGCAGCTGCCAATGCTTATTTAATTTCAAAGCCAGCAGTTTACGGGTACCTGGCCAGGACTTACCTGATGCTGGGGGACTATGTAAAGGCTGGGGAAGCTGCAGACAAGGCGCTTTCTTTTAATTCCAGGCTGATAGACTACAATACAGTGTATTCGAATAAGACCGCATCAAACGGTGTAGCTTATATTGGTATAAAGACCGGGGTAACTACTTTTTCCGACAGGTTAACCGTCCCTGAAAATATCTTCGCACAGCTGTACACCTATACCGGGGGGATGTTTAATCAGCCTATTGCCAAAACAACAGAACAGCTGTTTGATGCCAAAGACCTAAGAAGGGTTTTCCTCATTCCTTATGTAGAGGCCAACATAACCTGGGATGGTATATATACCTATATGGATCAGTTTATTTACGTAAATCCGGGTATTTCTGTACCCGAGATGTACCTGGTGAGGGCTGAGGCATATGCCCGGGGCAATAATCTGACAGCAGCTATGGCCGATCTGAACACCTTGCGCAAAACCCGGTACAGACCTGCAGACTATACCGATCTTAGCGCAAGCGATCAAAAAGATGCGATCAGAAAAGTGCTTTTGGAGAGAAGAAAAGAACTGCTGTTTAAAGGCGCCCGCTGGTTTGACATGCGAAGACTGAACAATGACCCTGATTTTGGTTTTACTGCACGCCATTATTTTACCAACGGAACCTTTATAGAGTTGCAACCAAATAGTCCATCTTATACCCTGCATTTACCGGAGTCGGCTTTGTCAACGGATATTCAGCAAAATAAATAGGAAATTATAATGATCAGATTAATATTGGGCATTGCGGTACTATGTGCCGTAGTTCCCTCGTTTGCCCAGCAAAACGTAAAAATACAGGTAGGGGCCGCCGGCGCTGCTGATCCTGCTGTAGTGATTTCCTTACCTGTTGATGGCAATTATTTTGAACCCAATACCATCACCAAAACATTGGACGCCAATAACAAGGTACTTTTCACAGTACCATTAAATACTGGCGGTGTTGTTAAAGTTAGCAACGACTTCCGTTCAGTTTTTCTGGTGGTGCAAGCCGGTGAGAAATATGAACTGACTTTTGTTCCGGGTAAAAAAGCTGTTCAGATTAAAGGGAATAATGCGACTGGACAGGAACTGTATAATACCTTGTTTGAGGACAACACCCGGTCAAGGTTTCAGGACCTGGATAAATACCCGCTTGCTGCGAAGCGTCTTCAGGTATGTGATAGTCTGAAAAAAGCGGACCTGCAAAAGTTCGAAGCTTTACTTAGCGATAAAAAGATCAATACTACATTTTACAGGTATATGGAAACAGAAGCAGATATGTATTACAGGTTACTGTTTTCTACCGATATGTTTTTTAGCCTGAGATCGGGTGTGTACAGTGAAACCGCGGATACAAAAAATCCTCCTGATCCGGAGTTCGTGAAAGCATGGACAGCTGTCTATGCGGATGTAAACAGCAATAAAAACTGGCTAAGATCACAGTTTTTTAGTATGCTGATGGGGAGGTATTCCAGCCTGCAGCATCTGAAAGATAAATCACCAAAAGAAAAGGACATTCCTTATGCCCTGCAAATGATCCGGGATTTTAAGGTACTGTTAAAAGGGGATGCTCTGGAGTATGCCTGGGCAAATGGCATTGCTACAGGCTTAGGTAATAATGAAAATGAGAAAGTCTGGCTCAGCAACTGGGCTGAATTCAAACAAACCTTTCCGAAGAGTAAGCTGCGGAATGCATTAATACCCGGAATGCAGAAGGTTGAAGCCTACCATAAATCGTTGCTCGCTACACCAAAAGAGGTTGTGTTTTTAAAGGACTATGCACAGATCAGCTCACTTGAGGAGCTGGGGCAACGTTTGAAAGGCAGCGTGTCTTATGTTGACATGTGGGCTACCTGGTGTGGGCCGTGTAAATTGGAACTGCAATACAGCATTAAACTCCATGAAGAGCTTGAAAAGCTGGGGGTTAAACCGGTTTACCTATCTATTGACAGGGACAATGCAGACGCAAAATGGCAGGAGATGGTGAAGGGGTTTCCGTTAAAAGGAATAAATCTTCGTTCGGGTACAGCATTAAAAAAAGATATTGATGCAAAGGTGCCTAAATTTGTCGGGATACCACGGTACCTGATCTTCAATTCTAAAGGAGAAATAGTTAACTGGGATGCAAAACGACCAAGTGACATGAAGGTATTACTGGAACAACTGAAAGAAATTCAATAATACTGCGGGGCCTTAAGGCCCCGCAATTCTTTATACCCCAAATTGCCTTAAGTGATGATCGGCATGTTTGTAAGCAAATATGCCGATTTGTTCTTTGGTCATTTTTCCGAAAAAATCATGAATGAAATTTTCATTGGAATAATGGCCATAATCGGCAATTAGGCCTGCCCAGATTGCCTTCTGGGCATTTACATCGCCCGCTTTTTCTTTTACGGCCATTTTGCCTGCCGGCATGTTTTTGCCCAATGGCCTGTCGTCTTTGGTATTGCTCTTGAGTGCCATTTTGCCAAAAATCTTACCCAGGAACTCTTGCTTATAAACAGGATTGTTTTTCCCCAGGATCCACTCATCCCATATGCTGCAATGTTTGGTCATCTGGTAAACGTTCATTTTGCCCCAGAGTGGTTTGCTGTTTTCATCAAGCGCATTTACCCTTGATACTAATTCAGCTCTTACATCCGCGTTAAACATTGTTTTCATTGTCGAAATTGTTTAAGGGTTGCAGGGAAAAATAATTGCCGGAGTCATCCTTGAATAAGGCCTCTGTTCCATAAAATTCTTTGGAAGGGGGTTTTATAAATTCAACACCCTTGGCTTTCAGCTCTTCATAAGTAGCAAAGATGTCTTTACAGGTTAATACCCCACAGCCGAAGATGCCTCTTTTGATAAGGTCTATTAAATTCTCTGCAACTTCTTTTGGAAACATTTTGCTTACGGTAACCGGGAACAATACCAGTTGCAAGTCGGGCTGTTCCGGCGGCGACACCGTTAGCCAGCGTGTTTCCGGCCCCATAGGAATATCGTCTACGAGTTTGAAGCCTAATTTGTTTACATAGAAGTCATACGCGCTATCCTGGTTAATAACGTGAATGTTGGTAACGGTCATTTTTGTGATCATGGTATTTCGGGTTGATGTTAAACTTACCACAAACATCAGCAATAAATCAGCTGTCGGTTTCTTCAAAATTGCTATTTTCCAGCCAGCCATGTTGGTAGGCATAACAGCCGGGTACAAAAGCAAGGGGTGTTTTGCTGATGTTCTTTTTAGTTTGCTGATGGTGTTTCAGATAAGCTGACGGGGATTTGCCCACTAGTTTTGAGAAAAGCCCGCTGAAGGAAGACAGGCTTTCAAAGCCTACCAGAAAGCAGGCCTCGGTAACAGGAATATCGTTTTTGAGGTGTTCTTTTGCCTTTTCTATCCTTACGTACTTTAAATACTGATGCGGTGTTTTGCCGTAGGCCGACTTAAACAGCCTCAGAAAATGGAATTTGGAGAAATAGGCTTCGTCTGAAATGTTGTTGAGGTCTAATTTCTCAGCGTAATTGTTGTCTATGAAAAGCTTCGCCTGAACAATCCGTCTGTATAAATAGACCCTAGGGTATGGAATTGACAGGCTAGCTTGGAAAGGCATGGGGCTTAAAAATTAAGGGTGTCAAAAATATCGCCCCTGTTTAACTTGCCATTGATCTGGCCAATCACATCTACCTTTGCCTTCAGGCACAGGGCATTGTCGGAAAGCCTGTAAATGTCCTGGTAAAATACCAGCTTCAATCCCTGCCTTTCTGTTCTTAGTTTTACGGCAAAGCGGTCTCCACTGGTAAGGGATCTTTTAAAGTCCATTTCTATCCTGGAAACCATGAGCAAAATACCTTTGTCTGTCAGTTCTTTAAACGATACAGATTTGGTAGCAAGGTATTCATGGCGGGCATGCTCCAGGTACGACTGGTAGATGGCATTGTTAACGATGCCCTGCAGATCGCATTCATAATCCCTTACTTTTAACTCAATTTCAAAAAGATAGTCTGCCATGATCGTGTAAATTACAGGTATTCGAAATCTTCGGTTTTAGGGAAACGTTCCAATCCGCTAAGAATAGCTTCTGGTACTGGCCTGGCTATTTTCCGTCTTAGGGTGTCTATCCAGCTGCCTTCAACCTGAATGGTGGCGTGAAGCTGGTTTTCGTCTGATAGGAATTCGTGCCTGATGACCCATCTTGAGCCGTCTTTGCGCATCCTTAGTAATTTGGTAACGATGTGTACTTTTGAGTTCAGATGGATTTCTCTTCTGAATTCGCATTGCTCTTTAAACAGGACAGGCCCGATATGGGTTTCCTGTAACAGGCCAATAGTGATGCCGTACTGGTGCAGGATCTCTATCCTTTCCTGGGCAGCAAGATCGTAATAGCTGCTGTGACGCAGATGAAAATTGGGGTCGAGGTCTGACCACCTTAAGCTGAGGTTCTTCATTAAAACAAATATACAACCATCTGTCTATCCATAACTGCACTTTGTCAAATTGTTTCTTTTCCCACAGGTAGATTTGTTTTTTTTGATTGTATTTTTATCCCCTTAATGAATTGACCTGCCCGATGAAAACATTTGCACTTAAAAAACGCTGGCTCATTGCCGGTGTATTCTGGTTATTGCTGGGACTTACGTTCTGGTCGCAGGTGGTGCGCGACTATCCACATTTGCCAACACTTTATACCGTTTGCCTCATTATACTGAGCTCCATGGTTTGTGCCCATTTGCTTAGCGATGTATTGCTTCCAAGGGCTATAGCAAACGGCGGTATGCGTTTTTTTGCCATTAGTTTTATCGTTATAACGTTGTTTATGGCATTTATTCTTGCTGGCGGTACGGTGGGGCTTTACTGGTTTTTTGTGCATGGCTCTGTTTACGATAGTGCTGCATTGATGAGGGATAACGGCATATTCTGGGTTAAACTGACGGGCACACTTCCACTGGCTATCCTGATTAACGGCGCTGCCTGCGGCCTGACTTTTTACCGTGAACATGAGAAAATTGAAAAGAACCATGCATTGCTGCAGCAGGCACACCTGGAATCGCAGCTGCGCTTGCTGCAGGATCAGATCAACCCGCACCTGATGTTCAATGTGTTGAACCATATCCATATCCTGATGCAAAAAAATGTAAGCCTGGCTGGCACCTTGCTGATCAAATTTTCTGACATCCTGAGATATCAGTTATACGAATGCAATAGCGAATCTGTAGGACTTGAACGTGAGGTTAAATACCTGAAAGATCTGGTAGACATTGAAAAAATACGCTGGGGCGACGAGTTGCAGGTAGATTGCTGCTGGAACATTAATGATGGACGCGCGCAAATAGCCCCGCTTTTGCTGGTGCCTTTTGTAGAAAATGCATTTAAGCATGTGGCCCGCCTTCCTTCAAAAAAAGGTTTTGTAAACCTGAATTTACAGCAGCTCGGGCAGGAACTGGTTTTTGTGATAGAAAATTCCAGCTCTGCGCAGCAACCCAGAAAGCATAACAATCATGGCCTGGGGTTAGAGAATGTGAGAAAAAGGCTGGAACTGTTATACCCCGATTCACACGAGTTGAACATAGAGAAAACAATGGAATTGTTTAGTGTAAAACTGAACATAGCGTTACCTGTTAAAACATCTGCATTATGAGCTTGAACCTTTCAAAAATCGGGAATGATAGCCCGTTACAATGTCTTATTGTTGACGACGAGCCCCTGGCCAGGGAAGGGATTATTGATTTTTGTGCGCAGCTTGATTTTTTGCAGGTGGCCGGCGCATGCGGTACTGCATTGGAAGCCGCAGATTACATTCAAAAGGGGAATATTGACCTGATGTTCCTGGACATCAATATGCCATACCTTTCGGGACTTGAATTTTTGGAATCTATGGAACATGCACCGCTTACCATTTTGACCACAGCCTATTCTGAGCACGCATTGGAGGGCTACCGCCTGCAAATTGTAGATTATTTGCTGAAGCCCATTGCTTTTAAACGTTTTTACCAGGCAGCTTTAAAAGCCAGGCAACTTCACCTGGCCACAGCAAGCGTTAAATTACCACAGCCGGTTGATACCTTTTTATACATCAGACAGGGAGATGGTTTTAAAAAGATTTCCTGGGTAGACATTCTGTTCATTGAGGGGATGCAGAATTATGCCAAGCTATATTTTAAAGACAGGGAGCTGGTTATCCATCAAACGATGATCTCATTGGAAGCATCCTTGCCGGCCGATAACTTTTTCAGGATCCATAAGTCGTACCTGATCAATATTGCGCATATCGATTCAGTTTCAGGGGGAAGGGTTTTTATCAATGGAAATGAACTTCCCATATCCAGAAACCGCAGAGAAGAACTGCTAAAGGAAGTGGTATATACCAAGCTGCTTAGCCGTTAAGCAGCCTGGTAAATAATGCTTTATTTTTTACTGAAGTCCCATTTAAGGCCAACAGATCCGTAAAAAGTAGTGGTGAACCTTGGATCGGCTTCTTCCTTGAATTTAAAGAAGTCTTTTAGTTTTCTGCTGGTGGTAGAAAACGACCTGGCCAGGGTTGTTCCGCCGGTGAGTTGAAAGCTTAATGATTTGCCCAGTTTAAATTCAGGACGTAAACCTGCAATGATCTGCTGATAGCCCAGTAAAAACGACCTGTTGTTTACGTTTCTTTCGGCAGTCATACCACTTAGTTCCACCACTGTATTTAACGAGACCGAAGGTGTCATTTGCATGCCAAATGTTATGCCTTCCGGAAAATTGACACGCAGCTGGTACCTGCCAGGGGTAACCCAGTTAAAATAAAGTCCGGGAAGTACCATGGGTACACCAAAAGTATTGGTTACAACGGGCCCAAAGCCAAAAGCTATCCTGGGGTTAAAGTGTTTGATAAATAAAACCCCGCCCTGCGCCAGGATGTCATCCTTATTGATCTGTTCCATATCTGTAAATACCCCTGCAGAGGCCATTGCCAGTATAGACCAGGTTTTACCCAACGGGCGCATGTGTACCAGCCCAATTTGGGCGTTCAGCATTTTTGTTGGAAATAACGTTTCCTCATAATTTCTATTGGTCATTTTTGCATAGGAACCTTCGGCGGTAAGGGCCCACATTTTTGGCCTGCCGGTTGTATCCACTTTAAAGGAAAGGGGAAGGTTAAAGGCCAGTTGCATACGTTTAAAATCGCTGGTAGATCCTGTTTTAACGCTGTCTACCGGCCTTACATAGTTGGAAAAAGGTACGTATTCTGTTTTAAGGCTACCCGAAAAACCTGTTTGTGCCCGTGTTGTGATGCCCAATCCTAGCCCCACCAGGAGCAGGTAATAATTCAAAGTCTTCATATGTTATCGCTGTGATTTGTAAATCTTCGCGAAGAAAGGATGAAGCCGGCTTTTAAATAAAATTAATTGACCAGTTGCAGGGAAGTTTTGACCAAAGGCATCTTTATTTTTTTTATTTTCTGTTATGGCCAGGTAGCCCTTTTGCAGAAGATGTTAGCATTTTATTAATGTTGTATTAAATTATTGTGTTGATGCTGTTGAAAGCGGCATTTTTAGGTTGTTCTTTTTGTTCATTTTCGGTGTTTCTGGTGGTTTGAAGGGCTTTAGTAGTAATTTCGCCGGTACTTAAGCGTAGGATTATTGCTTTTAATTGTGTTTTTGTAGAATGTTGTGAAATTTTCTTCTTTAAAACATATGAATTTATTGGTATAGAGCTATTTCGAATAAGTTTATAGCGTTTTCTGTATAAAAGTCCTGCTTCTGTTGATGTTGTTTTGCCAATTTGCTGCAACATCTGAAAGTTGAACCCTAAATCATCCCTCAATAACATGAAAACCCCTGTAATTATTGGAATTACGCCATTTGAACAGCCGGATGTAAATCTGGCGCTCAGTTTAGCGGATGCAAAAGCTTTTTCTGTGCTTCATCTTGGAAGAGATAAAGCCGCTGCCGAGCTTGCGCTTGCGCATTTGGCACAAATATGCCCGGACGAATTTGGTGTTTGCCTGAATTCCGAAGGTTTAAAGGACATTGTTCTTCCTGAAAAGGTAGCAATTGTGATTGTCCCTTATGGTTTAAAATTTAAACGGACCAATGCGGTAAAACTATTTTACCAGGTTCACAATATAGACGAGGCCTTAAAGGCCAGTGCCGAAGCTGCAGATGGCATTATTGTAAAAGGTAATGAGGCTGCCGGAAAAGTGGCCTACGAATCTGCTTACGTATTGTTTCAGCGTGTGATAAAAGCGCTTCCGGATGCCGATATATATGTGCAGGGCGGAATAGGCAGCCACACTGCAGCCGCATTAACGGCATTGGGTGCCAAAGGGATTGTGCTGGATAGCCAGCTGGTACTGTTCCCCGAATGTACCGCGCCAAAAAACCTGAAGCAGGTATGTGAAAAACTAAATGGCAATGAAACCAGGCTTTTTAATAATTACAGGTTGCTGGTGCGCCCAAATTCACCAATGCTATCGGATGACCCCGGGTTTGAAGAGCTGGAAAAATATCTTGGGGGACTGAACCTGGAACAACATTACCTGCCTATGGGGCAGGATATTGCAATTGCTTCCGATCTGCACAACCGCTATAAGAAATTAGATCAGCTTATTTTTGGCCTTCAGGAAGCCATGTATGGTCATTTGAAACAGGCCAAAGCATTAAATGTGATCAGTACCGGAAATCCCCTGGCCAAGGACCTGGGCATCACCTATCCGATTGCGCAGGGACCCATGACCAGGGTAAGTGATGTGGCCCCTTTTGCAGATGCAGTGGCCGGGGCCGGGGCGCTCCCTTTTATTGCCCTGTCGCTTTTAAAAGGAGCGCCTGCAAAACAGCTGATCAGTGAAACAAAAAAACTCGCTGCAGGAAAGACCTGGGGCATAGGCATACTGGGTTTTGCACCACAGGAGCTGCGCGATGAACAGCTGGAGTACATTAAGACGGCAATGCCGCCGGTGGTTTTGATTGCAGGCGGACGACCCTCACAGGCCCGGCCTCTTGAAAAACTGGGCATAAAAACCTTTTTGCATGTGCCTTCAGTAGCCCTGCTGGATATGTTTTTGAAAGAGGGTGCAAAACGGTTTGTATTTGAAGGCCGGGAATGCGGCGGGCATGTAGGTCCATTGTCGAGCATGGTACTTTGGGAAAAGCAGATTGAACGTTTGCTGGCAGAAGATCATCCTGAACAGATCAGCGTGTTTTTTGCCGGCGGTATCCACGATGCACTTTCATCGGCATTTATTGCCGTAATGGCTGCTCCGCTGGCTGCAAAGGGTGTAAAAGTAGGGGTGCTGATGGGGACTGCCTATCTGTATACCAGCGAAGCTGTGCATACAGGGGCTATACAGCACACTTTCCAGGAGCAGGCCAGGCTTGCTGAAGATACCATATTGCTTGAAACAGCACCCGGGCATGAAACCCGCTGCCTGGACTCGGCCTTTGCCGGCTTTTTTAATGAGGAAAAGCAAAGGCTCGGGAAAGCGGGTGTTGACAAGAAAGAGATCTGGGCGAGACTGGAAAGCCTGAACGTGGGCCGCTTACGGATTGCTGCCAAAGGAATTGAACGCAGAGGTGCCGAACTGGTGAGCGTTGATGCGCAGGAACAACTGCAACTGGGGATGTACATGATTGGACAGGTTGCCGCAATGCGCAATGAAATTGTACCAATTGCTGCCCTGCACCAGGATGTGGCCGAAGGAAATTACAAGCATGTGCTGGATGCCGTTTTGCCGCAGCAGCCACGGGCGACCAAAAAGTCACTTAACGTGGCTATAGTAGGTATGGCCTGTATTTTTCCGGGGGCAAAGAACCTGGAAGAATACTGGCGTAACATCATATTGGGTAAAGATGCAGTAACTGAAGTGCCAGATGAGCGCTGGAACAAGGATTTGTATTACAATCCGGATTCAACGGCTGCAGATATGTCACATTCAAAATGGGGCGGCTTTATCCCTGCTATAGATTTTGATCCGCTGGAATATGGTATTCCTCCGCAATCGCTTGCTGCAATAGAGCCCACACAGCTGTTGAGTTTAATGGTTGCTAAACAGGCGCTTGAAAATGCCGGTCATGCCGATGGAAGCTTTAATGCTGAAAATGTATCGGTTATTATTGGTGCCGAGGGCGGGAATGACCTGGCCAACAGTTACAGTTTCAGGGGCTTTTATAAGCAGGTATTTGGTGAGATGCCTGCCGAACTGGATGCGGCATTGCCAAAAACAACCGAAGATTCATTTCCGGGGATACTGGCAAATGTGATTTCGGGCAGGATCACCAATAGGCTGAACCTTGGGGGAAGAAACTTTACAGTGGATGCTGCATGCGCATCTTCGCTGGCAGCGATTGACCTGGCCTGCCAGGAACTGTTTCTTGAAAAATCGGATATGGTGCTTGCCGGTGGTGCCGATCTGCACAATGGCATCAACGATTACCTGATGTTTTCGAGTACCCATGCCTTGTCGCGCAAGGGACGATGTGCCACTTTTGATGCTGAAGCTGATGGCATAGCCCTGGGCGAAGGTGTTGCAATGGTGGTATTGAAAAGGCATGAAGATGCGTTAAGGGATGGCGACAGGATTTATGCGCTGATACAAGGCATAGGCGGATCCAGTGATGGCAAAAGTCTGGGGCTTACCGCACCGCGCAAATCCGGGCAGCAGAAGGCGCTGGAGCGGGCTTACAACCAGGCCGGTATATCGCCTGCAGCGCTTGGCTTGGTAGAAGCGCACGGTACGGGTACAGTGGTGGGCGACCGCACAGAGCTGAGCGCGTTAACGGACATGCTGAGCCAGGCAGGTGCCACTACCGGTCAGACGCACCTGGGCTCAGTAAAAACACAGATAGGGCATACCAAATGTGCAGCCGGACTGGCCGGCCTCATCAAGGCAAGCCTGGCGGTTTACCATGGTGTAAAGCCCCCAACCATTAATTTAAAAAATCCAAACAGTTATTATAACCCCCAAACCAGCCCCTTTGCCTTTCATACAGAGGCGGCTTTGTGGATGGAGGAAAAACGTTATGCCGGTGTGAGTGCATTTGGCTTCGGCGGCACAAATTTTCATGCGGTAATAGAAAGTCCGGCTACAAGGGAAGAGCAAGGTGCTGTTTTAAAATCATGGCCTTCAGAACTTTTTGTTTTCAGAGGTAATGATTATGAAGAGGCAAAACAACGGCTGTTGAATGTGAAAAGCCTGGTAGACGATAACGATCAGATTAGCCTGAAGGACATTGCTTTCAGCCTTGCTACAGAGAACGACAAACCGGTTCAACTGAGCATTGTGGCCGACAGGGCAGAAGACCTGATCATGAAAATTGACCTGGCGCTATCTGGAGTAGAAAGCAAAGACACTTACATCACCAAAAAAAGAGAGGGTAAAGTGGCCTTCATGTTTCCCGGACAAGGCAGTCAGCGCATCAATATGGCCCGTGACCTTTTTGTGGTTTTTCCTGAAATGCGCAGGCTATTGAAAATCCATAAGGATTATGAGCAGGTGCTCTTTCCAGATGCGGTATTTAATGAAGCCCTAATGAAAGCGCAGAAAGAACGGATTAAAGATACCAGGATGGCGCAGCCGCTTTTGGGCATCGTAGACCTGGCCCTGGCCAATTTTCTGAAAGATCTGGGTATTGAACCCGATATGGTTGCAGGACACAGTTACGGTGAACTGCCTGCTTTATGTTTTGCGGGAGCTTATGATGAAGAGCAGCTGGTTTACCTGAGCGAACAACGGGCAAAGGCCATTCTGGATGCAGTTGATGTAGATGATGCAGGGGCTATGCTAGCGGTAAATTGCGGAGAAGAGGAACTGCTCGGCAGAATTAAAGGCATGGAGGATATCTACGCCGTGAACTTTAATTCCCCATCGCAACTGGTACTTGCAGGAACTACCCCTGCAATTGAAAAGCTGAGTGAAGCGCTGAAAACCGACAGGATCTCATTCAGGCGGCTGGAAGTGGCCTGTGCATTTCACAGCCCGCTGCTCGCACGGTCTAAAGACCTGTATACCCAGGTGCTGGAAGGTGTTGTATTCAATGACCTGCAGCTGCCGGTCTGGTCTAACACTACTGCTGCCTTATACCCAGAAAAAGCAAAAGGCATCAAAGAACGACTTGCCGATCACCTGGTAAAACCGGTTAGGTTTGCTGAGCAGCTAACGCAAATGTATGCGGATGGCGCCAGGATCTTTATAGAAGTTGGCCCGGGTAAAGTTTTAACCGCGTTAACCAAAGCCTGCCTGGGTAAAGACGAACTGCTGTTGTATGCCGAGGATAGCGGACAAAACAAGATCACACATTTGTTGTGTACCATTGCCGCTTATATGGCAACCGGCCGCAATGTTAAAATAGAAAAACTTTTTGAAGACCGGAATGCAGTGTTTCTGAACCTGGATGAGCCAGGAAAATACAGAAAGAGTGCCACAACATGGATCATCGACGGTCAGCATGCTGTACCACTAAGCGGCAAGCTTCCGGCTTACGGTGCAACGCCCATTATAACCCCAATTAAAATGAAGGAAAAAGAAATCAGAACAGAAATTATAAATACCCCGGCAAATGCTGCTGAACAGATGATGCAGGAATACCTGAGCAGCATGAAAATGATGATCCAGGCACAGCGTGATGTGATGCTGCAGTTCCTTGGACAACAATCGGGAAACCCGCCTGCTGATCAGCAGCAGTTCATTCAGCCCTTAGCTGCGCCGCAACCGGTAGTTGTGCAGCAGCCGGTGGTTCAGCAAAGCCCGGAGATGCCTGCCCCGGTCCGGCAACTGCCAGAAGTTGCGGAAAAACCTGCTCCGGTACAGACCGATGTAAAGGCATTGCTGATGCAGATTGTAAGTGACAAAACAGGCTATCCTAAGGAAATGCTGGGCATGGAAATGGATCTGGAGGCCGATCTGAGCATCGATTCGATTAAGCGTATGGAAATTATTGGGGCCTTACGCAGCGAACTGGGCGGATTCATCAGTACGGATAAAAGTGAAGACAGCTTTATGGAAGAACTGGCAGGAATTAAAACATTGAACGGTCTTGTGAGCTGGATCAATGATAATGCTGCTGAAAAGACTGCCACAGCGAATGAAGGACTATCAAGACTTCGTTTTGAACTGAGCCCCTCAGCGCGTACCGGTACCGGACAAGTTACGCTGAAAGGTTTACGTTTTGCCATTACCGATGATAAAGGCCAGCAGGCAGTGGCGATAAGGGATCAATTGATGGCTCAGGGCGCGCAGGCAGATATTGTAGCGGTAAGCGACAACCTGAACGGCTACCAGGGATTGGTAATCCTGAACATGTTCAATGCGCCTGATAAGGTAAACATCATTGATTACATCGCTATGATCAAGGGACTTGATTTTGAGCAAATGAACTGGGTGTACCTGATCTCAGATACGAAAGGGCATATGGACGATGCAGCTGATGTACGCCTGTTGCGCAACTTTCAGGGCTATTCAGGCCTGTTCAAAAGCCTGGATAAAGAATATGAAAATACAAAATGCAGGCTGATTAGCCTGACCTCCAAACTTTCGGCAGATGATGTGGCTGCGATTGCCGTAAATGAGCTTTTGAACCCTGACGAACCATCGGAGGTAATCTACAACGACGGTAACAGGCAAGTTTTTGAACTTGTATCTTCCCGCCTGGCTGCCGGTTTACAGGAATCAGACATCAAACTCGAAAAAGAGGCAGTTGTGCTGGTACTTGGCGGGGCGCAGGGCATCACAGCCAAGCTGGTGGGGCACCTGGCGATGGAGTACCCTTGCAGGTACATCCTGGTAGGCCGCTCTGCTGATCCGAGATTGACCGGGCTGGAACAGTTTTTTTCAATGCAGACTAAAGAAGAGATCAGGGCTGAACTGGTTAGGCTGGCCGAACTTAAGAAACCTGCAGAAATAGAACAGGAAACACTGAGGGTCTTTAAAAATAACCAGGTTATGGAAACCATAACAGCCTTGGAAGCCACCGGATCAACTGTAGATTATGTATCGCTGGATTTAAGGAATGAAACTGCCTTAAAAGCACTGATAGGCAGTATCTATAAACAATACAACCGTTTGGATGGTGTAATTCATGGTGCCGGACTGCTGGAAGATAAGCTGTTCCGCAGCAAGACCCTGGATTCCTTTAAAAGGGTGTTCGATACCAAGGTGAACCCTTTGCGGGTACTGGCCGAAGAACTGAGGCCTGATACACAGTTTGTCACTTTCTTTTCCAGCATCGCTTCTGTATACGGCAACCGCGGGCAAACCGATTACGCTGCCGCAAATAGCGTGATGGACCGTTACGCCTGGGCGCTGAAAGAAAAAATAAAAGGAAAGGTAATGGCCATAAACTGGGGCCCCTGGAAGGGGGCAGGTATGGTTTCGGCTACACTCGAAAAAGAATATGAGCGCAGGGGAATAGAGCTGATCCCGCTGGAAGAGGGAATGGAGACTTTTGTAAATGAATTGAAATACGGAAACGAAAGCCAGGTACTGATCATGGCAGGAACAAACTGGTAGGTCTGTAAAATGAAAAGAACAGATATAGCCATTGTAGGAATGTCCTGCATCTTTCCGGGTGCAGCAGATGTAGATACCTTCTGGCAGAACATCGTTAACAAAGTAGATGCGACAACCGAAGTGCCTGCCGATAGGATTGACCCTGTTCATTTTGAGAACGGCGGCACCGGGGTAGATCGTTTTTATTGCAACAGGGGCGGTTTTATACCTGATTTTGATTTCGATGCCCCGGCTTTTGGTATCCTCCCCCTGTCGGTTGAAGGAACCGAACCCGACCACCTGCTTACACTGGGCCTGGTAAAGCAGGCACTGGAAGATGCGGGAGTATTTGAGAAGGGACTTTCACTCGATAAAACGGGAATTATAATTGGCAAAGGCAATTATGCAGGGCCCGGTGCTACTCGTGCAATTGAAGTGGTAAGGACCGGAGAGCAGATTGCCAGGGTACTCAAAGACCTGATGCCATACCTGGCGGATGCGGAGATTGAAAAAGTTAAACAGGAATACCAGGCACGCAAAGGACGCTTTAGTGCAGACACGGCAATGGGGCTTATACCCAACCTGGTGGCTTCATTAGTGGCCAACAGGTTAAACCTGGGCGGTGCAGCTTATACGCTTGATGCGGCATGTGCAAGTTCGCTGATCGCAGTAGACCAGGCGGTGCAGGAGCTGCAAAGCATGCGTTGTGATATGGTGATTGCAGGCGGTGTGCATGTAGGGCAGAATGCTGCTTTCTGGAGTATATTTGCCCAGCTTGGGGCTTTATCCAAAAAAGGGAAAATAAGTCCCTTTAATGAAGATGCCGACGGTTTATTGATAGCCGAAGGCTGCGGCTTTGTGGTGTTGAAACGCCTGGAAGAAGCCGTAGCTGCCGGAGATAAGATCTATGCGGTACTGAAAGGCGTGGGCCTGAGCAGCGATGGCAGCGGCACAAGTGTGATGAGCCCATCGGTAAAAGGCCAGCTTAAGGCCATTGCGCAGGCCTGGGAAAGATCGGGGCTGGAACCGGCAAACATTGGTTATATTGAAGCACATGGCACAGGTACTGCGCTTGGGGATAAAACGGAACTGGAAACTTTAAGCCAGTTTTTCGGATATGGTGCCGACTTGCCCAAAGCTGGGTTAGGTACAGTAAAGTCGAACATCGGCCATGCCATGCCGGCTTCGGGGATAGCGGGTTTAATTAAAACTGCCCTGGCTTTACATCACGGTATTTTACCACCTACGCTGCACTGCCAGAATCCGGTAGCGCAAATGAAAAATACCCGTTTCGAAGCAGTGCAGGAAGCGCAGGACTGGCAGCATACGGGCTTGCCTAAAATTGCCGGGGTAAATGCTTTTGGCTTTGGCGGAATAAATGCACATGTGGTGCTGGAAGCCTATACCGGTGCAGGCCCTAAAACTGAAATTAAAAAGGACGAGGTACTTTTGCTGGCCAGGCCCAGTCATGCCGCGCTGATGACCGCTTTGGAAACACAAGACTGGGAACAGGGCGAAGGCCCGTACCGCATTGCAGTATTTGAGCCCAGCACTGAGCGGATCAATAAAGCCCTGAAAATCGTCGCCAAAAACAAACCCTGGAGAAACAAGCAGGACATCTGGTATAATAATGAACCCTTACTGACCAGCGGAGGCAAGGTGGCTTTTGTTTTTCCGGGAATGGACGGTTTGGGTGGAGCCGGGGCTATGGAAAGCATGGAGCACATGGCTTCCTATTTTAACATTTCAACCAGCAGCGAAAAGCAAACTGAGGGTTTGCTGAATGATGCGCTTAAAATAATGTACAAGAGCAATGTGCTGGATACTGCCCTCAAACAATTGGGCGTATTGCCCGATATGAATGCCGGACATAGCTTAGGGGAATGGCTGGCGGCCAGGTCGGCCGGACTTACAGAAGAATCCTCTGTTTTACAGCTGCTGAATTACCTGAACCCGGATACCTTCGAACTCAAAGATTCAAGGTTCATTGCAGTGGGCTGCGGACTGGATATCCTTAAGCCGCTGATGGAAGGTATTCAAGACCTGTACCTGTCTAACGACAATTGTCCGCAACAGGTTATTCTCTGCGGTACAAATGCAGCGCTGGACAGGCTTGTGCCCCTGTTGAAATCAAAGCAGATTTTTCACCAGGTGTTGCCATTCCAGTCGGGCTTTCATTCGCCTTTTATCGCAGATAAACTGGATGCGATGCTGGAAGGGATGAAGGGCATGCAGTTTAAAAAAACAAAAATTCCTTTATGGTCGGCCACCACTTTGGAACACTACCCTGAAGGCTTTGAAGCCATCAGGGAACTGAGTGTAGCCCATCTGTTGCAGCCGGTGCGTTTCAGGGAACTTACCCAGCAGCTTTATGCCGAAGGCGCCAGGGTGTTCATCCAGGTTGGATCGGGCGGCCTGATCGGTTTTATTGACGATACACTGCGGGGGAGAAACATCAGTACCATATCGGCTAATGTACCCCTACGTTCCGGTATAGCCCAGCTGCAGCGGGTGATGGCAGCTTTATTTGCCGAAGGCAGGGTTGTGGGAGACAGGCTTATGGACTGCAATCCAAAAAAGAAAGCTGCCAGGGGCATCCGGCTTGAACTGGGCTCAGCCCTGATCAGCAATATGCCGGGCCTGAAGGCTTTGGCCCTGCGGCAGCCGGAAACGAAGAAACAGGTTATAGCTGACGCTGTGCATCCGCTCATGAAGGCTTTTAACGAGAATGTGGAAGAAATGGCAGCGCTACAGAACGAACTGCTGCAGTTATTCCAGGACCGGTTGACAGCACCTGTGCAAACCCAGGCAGCAGCTGCCAATGTGATCTCCAGGCGTGTACCTTTTTCGAAAAAACTGGATATCAGTTTAGAAAACTGCCCCTATCTGATCGACCATTCTTTATTGAGGCAGCCAAAAGGCTGGCCAGATGTGGAAGATATGGACCCTGTAATTCCCATGACGATGATCTTCGAACTGTTTGCAGAGACTGCAGCTGAGCAGTCGCCCACAGAACTCGTGCAAAAGATCATGAACATTAAGGTTTTTCAGTGGATGAATGTGGCAAAGCCTTTCCGGGAAACCATTGAAGGCAGCTGGAAAAACCAGCAGCTGGCCTATCTTGATCTGGACCGCTTTGCCAATGCCGAGGTGTTGCTGGGCAAACAATATGCGCAGGAACCCTTAAAACAATTTGATCTGGGGAAAGCCCTTGACATCAGCAAAAGCCGCGAACAGATCTATGAATCGCATATGTTCCACGGGCCAGGCTATCAGGGGATAAAGGAAATTACGCATATAGGCGAAAATGGCATCAGCGGAACAATAACAGGAGACGCTGGTAAAGGTTCATTGCTGGACAATGCAGGGCAGTTGTTTGGCTTGTGGCTGCAGCTAACACTGGCCAAAGAGCGGATCGCCTTTCCTGTAAAAATACAGGAGATTGAATTTTATGGCGATTTTAAAGACCAGCAGGGAAATTTTGAATGCAGTTGCCAGCTAACGGAACTTACAGATGAATTTGCAACTGCCGATTTTATCTTAAAACGTGAAGGAAAGGTATGGGCTGCCATTACCGGCTGGCAAAACAGACGCCTGGAAATTGACGGCCCGCTATGGCGGATCTCTATGTCGCCTTTAAACAACCGTTTATCAGAAGAGGTAGCCCCCGGCGTTTTTATGTTCCACAATGCTTACAACAGGGTGGTCTCCTGGGACTTTATCCTGAAAAGATATTTTAACCGGCAGGAAAAGGCCCACCACCTTAGCCTGATGCCAAATAAGCGAAAAGAATGGCTCATTAGCAGGGTTGCGGTAAAGGATGCAGTAAGAAATTTATTGAACAGAACAAAAAATCAGGCCTGTTTCCCCATCGAGTTTGAACTGAAATCTGACGAGCTGGGCAGGCCTTACCCGGAAGGTCAGATCACCAACGGCATATATGTTTCACTGGCGCACAAAGGCACAGATGCCGTGGGTATAGCGCAATACGACAAACCGGTGGGGATTGACATCGAACGTATTGAGGCCAGAAGCGAAGGTTTCTGTGAGCTGGTATTTTCGGAGGCTGAAAGAACTTTGCTGGCCGGTAAAGCGCAAGATGAATGGGCAACCCGCTTTTGGGTAGCCAAAGAGGCTTACGGCAAGTACCTGGGCAAGGGCCTGCAGGGCAATCCTAAAGCTTATGTGGTAAGCGCTGTGCAGGGCGAAGAATTAAACATCAGCGGAATTTGGATAAAAACAATTAAACACAAAAATTATATCATAGGATGGACACAATAACACTGGTTAAGCAATTTATTACCGAAGTAATAGGAGAAGAATTTGTTGAAGAAATGGACATTAGCCTGGAAAGTTCTTTTACCAAAGACCTTGAAATGGACAGCATAGAGATCGTCTCGTTCTCTGAAAAGATCAAAGCACATTTTGGGGAAGATATAGATTTTACCGGCTGGCTGTCGGGCATGGACCTTGATCAGCTGATCAATCTGAAGCTTGGGGATATTGTGAATTATATTGAAGAATGCCAGTCATTGAAGTAAAAAACAGGGGCGTCCACATTCAGGAGCTGAACCGGGCTGCAAAGGAAACGGTATTGCTTGTTCATGGCATGTTCAGCAATCTTTCTGTGTACTATTTTAACATAGCGGGGATTTTAGCAGAGCAGTTTCATGTGCTGATGTATGATCTGAAGAGCCATGGCCTGAGTGAAAGGACACCGGAAGGTTATGATCTGGACAGCATGACCGATGATCTGCTGGCCTTAATGGAAAGCAGGGGCCTGCAACGGGTGCACCTGGCGGGTTACAGTTTCGGTGGGCTGATTGCCTTAAAGATGGCCGTACGTTTTCCCGGCCGGGTAAAGAAACTGGTGGTCATGGAAGCGCCTAACCCTAAAGACGACAGAACCAGGAATGTTATTGACGAATACAGCAGAGAGTTTCTGGAACACTATGTAGAGAACTTTGCAGATACCACCAGATTGAGAATGGGGAAGCGGCAGATGGAGCGTAACCACCGGATGTACGAATACCTGTTTCAGAAAACCAGCATTAAAAAAGACATGTTGCAGGAAAGGGATTTTTTTGATTACGGCACAATAGAAAAGCTGGGCCATCAAACCCTGCTGCTGTATGGAAAGCATTCCAACTGCCTGGAAGCTGGCCGGCAACTCAAAGAAAAAATAAAAAATGCTGCGTTGCTGACACTGGATGGGGACCATAACATCCCGATACAGCAGCCTGTAGCAGTAGGAGAACTGATAGACGCATTTTTAAAGGAATAGGCTTATGGCAAGATTTGTATTTACGGTACCGCCTTTAACGGGTCATGTGAACCCTACACTAAGTATCGGTGCCGAGCTGCTGAGGCTGGGGCATGAAGTGGCCTGGATCAGTCTGGATCCTGATCTGGCAGAAAAGCTTCCGGAAGGAGGGAAATTGCTGCTGATCCGTTATACGAAACACGACCGGCAGAAGCAGGATGGGGCACAATACCTGGATGCGATCACAAAAAAAATCGTGTACGGAATAGACAGCCTTAAGTTTTTATACGAAGAAGTCCTGATCCCTTTAAACCGGTATTGTTATGAAGGGATTGTGGAACTTCTGGAAGGATACGCGCCAGATGTGCTGATCAACGATCATCAGCTGTTTGCGGGGGCCATCGCCGCCATCCATAAAAATATCCCCTATGTAACTTCTGTAACCGCACCCGCGGCCATTAAGGTGATGGAAGAACTTCCTAAAATTCATGAATGGGAGGTAAACCAGATCGTAGGATTGCAAAAGGAACTGGGCATTGCGGGCGAAAATTCAGTAGCCTGTTCGGGGCTGCTCACCCTGGTGCTGACTTCAAAAGCATTTTTTGGGGAGATGGCCCTGCCGGAACATTACCGCTTTGTTGGGCCGGTAATTTATAAAAGAAAAAATACAAGCATTTTTGACTGGCATCGCTTACAAACAACAACACAGCCAAAGCTGCTGGTAAGTATAGGAACTACCTTTGACCATGCGCATAAGACAAGTTTTTTTGCCCGGGTAATTGCTGCGCTGGGCAATGAGCCCCTAACGGTACTGGTGGTTTCTGATCCGGAACTGTTTGAGGAATGGCCCGCCAATTTTATAGTACAGCGCAATGTCCCACAACTGGAACTGCTGCCACATCTGGATGCCGTGGTTTGTCATGGCGGCCACAACACGGTATGCGAAACGCTGAGTTTCGGACTGCCCCTGGTGGTGATCCCTATTGCTTACGACCAATCGCACGTAGCGGGCCGGGTAGCCAGGGTTGGCGCCGGTTTGCGGCTCAACTTTAACCGCTTTAAGGCTGCACACCTGCAGGAAGCCGTAAGAGAAATACTGGGTAAGCCCGATTACCGCAACGCCGCGCTGCAAATAAAGGCCTCATTTGAAGAGGCCGGCGGAACTACTGCTGCAGCCGATTTATTAATTAAAACAGAAATTTATGTCTAAGTTCTTATTTGTGGTACCCCCGTTCTTCGGGCACATCAGTCCGACTTTGAGCATTGGCGCCAGCCTCATCGCCAAAGGCCACCAGGTACACTGGTTTGGTGTGGTGCCCTTAAGTGATGCCCATATACCCGAAGGTGGAAAATACATTTATCCGGAGGCCGGTTTACTACAACACCAGGAAGCTTTACAGCAATTGTTAAAGCGCCAGGATGATGGTCCGGCATGCTCGGGCCCGGAAGTGATGAAATTGGCCCTCGAGGAAACCTACGTGCCTATTGCCCGCATGATGATGGAACCCTTGTCAAAAGTTGCCGATGAATGGAAGCCTGACGTGATCGTAAACGATTGCATTACTTTTGCCGGTGCTTTATGCGCCCACATCAAAGGGATACCCTGCGTAACCACTACACCCGTACCGCCTGATGTGATGGGCGATACCGCCAATAACGCACCAAAGGTGTTTGAATGGCAGGAGCGGCTGATCAAGGGGCTTCAAAATGAATTTGGCGTTTATGGGGATGAAATCCATATCCATTCACGTAAAATGAATTTGGTATTCACCTCGGCAGAATTTGCCGGGCTTAAAGACCCCATGCCACATATGCACTTTGTTGGCCCGGTAAAGGGCAGGCCAAATCCTGTGGCTTTCGACTGGGAGCGCCTGGAAAAGGCCACTACACCTAAGCTATTTGTATCGCTGGGTACCTTACTGGTAGACATCAGGGCTGCCTTTTTTCAAAAGCTCATAGCTGCTTTTGCCGATGCCCCGGTAACCATAGTGGCTGCCACCAACCCGGATATTTTTGAAAGCTGGCCCGATAATTTTATCGTAAGTGGTTTTGTTCCCCAGGCAGAGCTGATGCCAAAAATGGATGCGGTGATTTGCCATGGCGGCTTTAATACTGTAAACGATACTTTTATGAATGGGCTGCCGATGCTGATCACACCTATTGCCTACGATCATTTCCATACCGCAAAACTGATTGAGGATGCGGGCTGCGGCATCAAGATCCGCTACAAACGACTGCGGGTGGCCGACCTCAAAAATGCTGTATTTGAACTGCTGGAAAATCCGGCATACCGCATGGCCGCCGAAAAGATAAAAGAAACGTTTATTGCCGCCGGAGGAAACGACAGAGCCCTGCAATTGCTGGAGGCGTTTGCGCAAACCGAGGCGGCAGTGATAACCATTGATGAACTGCCATGAAAAACGCAAAGAGAAAACTGTTATTTGCAGAAAGAATGCTTCATGGAGACGGCCGTACACCTTTTAACGCGGTAATACCTTTCCGGATTAAGGGAAACATAGCTCCGGAAAATCTGGAAGGGGCATTGCGGAAACTGCAGCACAAACACCCCTTGCTGAATGCATTTGTAGAAAAGGATGCGGCAGCTATGCCCTGGTTTGTGCTGACAGATCCTGCAAGTCTGGAAATTCCGGTACATGTAATCAAACGGACATCAGAGGAGGACTGGAAAACCATTTCTGAAAAGCAATGGGCTATCCCTTTTGATACGGCCACAGGTCCCCTGGTGCGGGTAATCTGGGTAAAGGGAGAGGTGTATTCGGAGCTGATCCTGGTAATCCACCATTGCCTTTGCGACGGAGGATCGGCGATGGCCATTTTAACCGCTCTGCTCGAACTGACAGACAATCCGGATGCAGCTTTTGCTGTAGAAGAACCAATTATGGATGCCAGCGACATCATCCCGCAGGAAATTCTGAAGAGCAAAAGAAAAAGAGCCAAAGCAAAGCTGATCGGTGGCCTGGCCAGTTTTGTATTGTGGATGATCCCGCTGAAAAAAAAGCTGGTTGAACGAAAACGGGATTACATGATCCACTGGAAGGTAGAAAAAGAACTGAGCGATCCGCTTATTGCCAGGTGTAAGGCTGAAGGGGTTACCGTAAATACAGCCTTGTGTACCGCCTTGCTGCTGGCGTTCAAAGCCGTAAGAAAAGAGAATTTTCACAATAAGGTATCCTGCCCGGTAGACATCCGCAGGTTTGCGCCCGGGATAAAGAAGGATAACATTTTTGCTTTTGGTTTGATGTTCGTGGTGTCGCTGGGTAAAATGCCTGGCTTTTTTGACTGTGCGCGGGAAATGCAGAATGCCATAGACCGGAAAACTGCCAGTCTGAACGCCTACGACACCATTATGATGATGGAAGCCTCACATCCGGCCCTGAATAACTTTACCAGGTTCCTGAAGTACGGAAAGTCTGGCAACGATTGTATGTTTTCTAACCTGGGCCGGATCAATATCCCCCATGTATACCGTTCGTTTACTTTGGATACCCTATTCAGCCCTTCTGTAATAGGGCCTTTGGGCAATACCACCACCATGGTTACTTCAACCTACCGCGGCCAGATGGATTTTACTTTTATTGCCAGTGAGGGTTTTATTCCCTATGAAGAAGCGCAGGCAATCAAAAACCAGATGATGGCCATCTTAACACAACAGGTATGAAAAGAAGAATGATAGTAGGGGAAAGGATCATGTATGTGGATGCTTTGACCCCGCTCAATTGTGTTTTTGCAGTTAAGATCTGCGGAAGTTTCAGTAGGGAAGCGCTGCATAAAGCTTTGTTTAAGCTGCAGCAGAAACACCCTTTGCTTCGCAGCAGCATTAAAACGTATGGCAATGGTGTACCCTACTTTGTAAGCAGCAACCGGATAAACGAAATTCCGGTAAGGGTGCAGGAACGTATGGGCGATGAAGACTGGCAGGAGCAATCCAGGCTGGAATGGGAGCGGCTTTTTGATGGGGAAAATATGCCTTTGGCCAGGGTAGTCTGGTTGAAGGGAACAGCCGTGTCGGAACTGCTGCTGGTTTGTCCGCATTGCGTTTGCGACGGGACAACATTTGTAACGCTGATGAGGGAGTTGCTGATGCTGCTGGATCAGCCCGGACTGGAACTGGATAGCTACCAGACCTTTGGTTCTATTGAAAGCCTGCTTGCCCCCACATTTTCGCGCAGTACCGGAAAGGTTTTTAAAGCAAAGTTTTTTGCCATGCTGGCCAGGCTGTTCTTTTTGTTAAAATCGACCAGAAGGGAGCAACCTGTAGGGAAGACCTACATGCTGCACTGGAAGCTGAACGCTGATGACACCGGCGCCCTTACTGCTGCGTGCCGCACGGCCGGTGCAACAGTTCATGCCGCGCTATGTGTGGCATTTCTGGACGCTTTTAAACAGGTGAGGGGAGCAAAAGCCCATGGCAAAGTCATCTGCCCGGTCGACGTCCGGAAATTTGTGCCCGAGATCAAAGCCGATCATATGTTTGCATTTGCCCCAATAGCAGAACTTTCCCTTAACCCAAAAATGGGCGGAGATTTGTGGACAAAGGCCAGGAGGTTAAAAGATGACCTCGTAAAAAAAGTAGCAGAAATGAAGGTTCATGAACTGCTGGTGATGAGCGAATATTTTCATGCTTCGGTAAGCCGGATGGTAAGGTTCCTCCGGTCAACCGATGGTACGCATGATGTAACCCTGTCTAACATGGGCAGGCTACCCATACCCGGCGGTTATAGTTCTTTTGAAGTGGAAACCATATACAGTCCCACTGTTGGCTTTCCATGGAGAAATGCGAATACCCTGGTGGTGAGTACCTTTAAAGATGAAATGGATTTTACGTTTTTCTCCAATGATGCTTTTTTAGCTGAGGAGGAGGCCAGGGCAATAAAAGAAGCTGCAATGGTGATATTGTTGAAAGAGCTGGAGCCGAGTTATGTTTAAAACAGGGAGTAAAGCTTTTCAGCTGCTGGTTAAGCGGAACCTGCTGTTTTACCTGTTTACCAATGTCTTTTTTAACACTGTTGTTCCTTACTTCAGTTTCAAAAATACAGCTACTGTTTATTTGTTTGAGGGTGAATATTGTTTTGCCAGGTTCCTGCTGCCCATGGCCTTATTGCTGCCCTTTATCATTACCTTCGATATCCTTAAAAAAACAAGTGTGCTTTATGCATCGGGCAGGGCCGGACCGGCATTGCCGGAAAAAGTTACCAGGTACCCGTTTATGTTCAAGGCCGCTGGTGTCAATGGTGGTTTTACCCTGGCAGCTTCATTGATGGTCATGCTGGTTCTGCATTTTAACTTGCCTGAAGGTTACGGTTTTAACGGTACTTCGCTGGCTGTTTTCCTGGGTTGTTTTGCCGGGCTCCTGTCTGTTGTTTTTACGGGCGCGGCGCTCCTGGCCCTGCGAAAAGCGGGAGCTTTCGGTCAGGTTCCTGCCCAATAGATTTTGTAAAGTCGCGCGATGTAATTAACTTCAATTCCATTATTAACGGAACGGAATTTGGAAGATGCGATAAAGGGGCTGGTGCCCCATGTGCTGAGCTTTATTGTAAGCGAATTTTGTAAGTATGGTTTTTTACTTGCATATGAGAAGGATTTGTCTGATTTGAAGGGGCTTATTGAACCGGATTCCATTGCGGCTGAAGATTTTGAACTGCTGGATGCTGTTGATGATGAGGTGGTGCAATTGCTGCTCAGGTCTATTGATAAAGTGATCAACTGTTCCAAAACTTTTTTCCTGATCAACAACCTCGATGAACTTGAGGTGATGGAAAATGAGGAATACAATCAGCTGGCTTCTGATAACTATTATATCTACATTATTGAGTGGGAAAATAAAGATTACGACGATGTGCTCGTGAACCTCAACGCGGTTTATTTTACCATATCCAGGCTCCTGTACCATACTGCTACCCAGTTAAGAATGGGGCAGATTGAACTTCCGGATGAGTTTTACGATGATGAGTTCCTGGATAAGTATACTGAACTGCTGAACCAAAGCCTGCAGGCAAATGATAAAAATGTAGACCTGTTGTATGATCTTATCGCAGATTTAAATACCGACCTGCTGGATATCGACAAAATATCTTAATTTTTTTCAATTGTATTCATGAATGCCCAAGCATTTTATCTAAGTTTGGGGATTGGAAAATACTGAAAATAAGATGTCAGATCAAAAAAAAGAAATATTCGATAGTGTAGCACAACGTTTAAAAATTGAAGGTTTTAATGTTGTTAACCGTGATGAGACCCGCCCATGGGGAGGTTTTTTTGTAATAGATGAAAATCAGGCACAGCAGTTTGCAAATGTATATTTTGATAAACTGAATGTAGATGACCTGAAGATTTCGGGTAAACTGAGCCCTAAAATTCTAATTGTTGCACCAAATACCAGGCTTTCCTGGCAATATCACCACCGTCGCGCAGAAATCTGGAGAGTGGTAAACGGAACCGTAGGGGTTAGCAGAAGCGACAATGATGAACAAGGACCTGTAGAGCAGTTTTCGCCGGGGCAGACCATCAAATTGAAGCAAGGAGAACGTCACCGCTTGATCGGTCTTGACGATTGGGGCATTGTTTCGGAAATATGGCAGCATACCGACCTGGAGAACCCATCAGATGAAAGCGATATTATTAGGGTTCAGGACGATTTCGGAAGATAATGATCATACTGGCTTTTTTTCTTTTACACTGGTTCCTCTCCCTGTTTTCCCAAACTTTCTTCCTGCACCGTTATGCTTCGCATAAGATGTTTAAGATGAACACCTTCTGGGAAAAGTTTTTTTACATTCTAACCTTTTTGTCGCAGGGTTCTTCTTTTTTGAATCCACGTGCCTATGCCATTTTGCACCGCATGCACCATGCTTTCAGCGATACGGAAAAAGACCCGCACTCGCCGCATTTTGTAAAGGATGTATGGGGTATGATGATACAGACCAAGAATATTTATTTAAACTACTCGAAGTATAATGTTGAGCCTGAAGAGCAGTTCAGGGATAAATATCCTTCCTGGCCTTTGATCGATAAGATCGGGGATTCCTGGTATACAAGGATCGTTTTTATCGGTTTTTACGTATGGTTCTACGCTACCTTTGCTACGGCATGGTGGATGTTCCTGCTGCTGCCAATCCATTTTTTAATGGGGCCTATACATGGCGCGATCGTGAACTGGTGTGGTCATAAATATGGTTATTCCAATCATGACAACAATGATCACAGCAAAAATTCTCTGCCATTTGATTTTCTGATGCTCGGAGAACTGTTTCAGAACAATCACCATAAAAAACCGAACAACCCAAATTTTGCTACCCGTTGGTTTGAGTTTGATCCGACCTATCCGCTAATGAAAGTGATGCACTGGATGCGGATCATTACCATCAGAAAAACGAATTAGGGCAATACAGCCCTAATTCCACCAATAGTAGTAATTGTGTAAACCATCATGTTCAAAACCGCAACGTGGGTATAGTTTGTTCCCAACATCGTTGGTTTTTTCGGTTTCAAGCATCAGACCACAAGCCCCTGTTTCATTGCACCATTGTTTGCTGCGGTCTATCAAAGCTACTGAAAGTCCTTTGCCCCTGTAATCGGGATGAACAAACAAATCACTCAACAACCACTGCTTTTCAAGCTTAATGTAATGGTAGAGTTTGTACAACTGGACAAACCCGACTGCCTGATCTCCCACATAAACCAGGAAGATGTGCGACTGCTCATTATTTAGCCGTTCCTGTATAAATTTTCTGCACTTTTCGTAATCATCTGCCTGGCGATAAAAGACCCTGTACAGATTAAATAATGCTGATGTTTTTTCTAAGTCTTCCAGACCTGCTTTCCTGATTTTGTAATTCATAACTTTAATTATTTTGATTGATGGCGCAAATTTATTTTTTAATAGGACTACCTTTGTGGTCCAGTTCAGATATAAAAGGTAGTCCAGTATGTTCCCTTACGAACACGTTATCCGTATGGATAGAGAAAGTAAAATCCCTGTTTACAGGCAAATTGCCATTTCGATCAGCAATGCAATCAGGAATGGTACTTTGAAAGCCGGGATGCATTTGCCGGGTAGCCGCGAATTGGCTAAGATGCTTGGTATACACCGCAAAACGGTGATTGCCGGATATGAGGAACTGGATGCACAGGGCTGGATTACTGTTGTTCCAAGAAAACACGTTGCCGTTTCGGAGTGTATCCCTTTGTTTAAACCCCGGAAGTGGAGTTATACCGGTATACAGGCTCCTTATGATCATGATCTGGACCTTCCATTTCAGATGATGCAAGCGGACCCGATAGGTGAAAATGGGGTTGCCTATTCTGAAGTGGTTATAGATGACGGGTACCCGGATGTGCGTTTATCGCCAATCGATGATCTATTGAAAACCTATCGTTTGCTTACTTCCAGAAAATACGCCATTAAAAGTGCCCATACAGGAACCGCGCAGGGAACGCTGAAGTTCAGGGAAGAACTGGTTAACTATCTGTCTGTAACCAGGGGGCTGAATATTTCGGTGGATAACCTGCTGATTACACATGGCGCACAAATGAGCATCTATCTGGCTGCCCAGCTGCTTTTAAGTGCTGCGTCCACTATTGTTGTGGGGACACCCGGTTATGCTGTTGCAGATAGGGCTTTTGAGCAAACCGGCGCTAAAATTATAGAAGTAAACGTAGATGACAAAGGAATAGATACCCTCGCTATTGAGCGCATATGTAAGCGAAAAAAAATTGATGCCGTATATGTCATACCACATCACCATTACCCGACAACTGTAACACTAAGCGTAGAACGACGGGTGAAGTTACTGGAACTTTCCCGGCAATTTTCATTTGTCGTTATTGAGGATGACTACGACTACGAGTATCACTATACATCTGCTCCTTACCTGCCTTTGGCCAGTGGCAGTCACAATGGAAACGTAATTTATATCGGTTCTTTTTCCAAGATGTTAGATCCTTCGTTGCGAATTGGTTTTATGGTTGCTCCGAAAAATTTTGTTGAACAATGTACCGCTTTGAGAAAAATCATAGATGCTGGTGGTGATGGATATATGCAGAATGCACTGGCTACTTTGATCAAAGAGGGAGCGCTTAAAAGGCATCTGAAAAAAGCAAAGAAGTGTTACCATCAGCGCAGGGATTTTTTGGATATACTATTGAAAGAAGAATTAAGTGAATCTGTTTCCTATACGATGCCTACTGGTGGAATGGCAATCTGGATAAAACTAAGGGCCGATTTTCCTGTTGCCCGACTTGCGGCAAGCAGCCAGATTAAAATTACCCGATGGGATAAGGAAGAAAATGCATTCCGGTTTGGTTTCGCCTCTATGGATGAAAAAGAACTGAGGCAGGTGGTTGAGGCGCTGAAAGCAGGACTGCTGAAGATGAAGAAATAGCTAACAGTGAAATAAAAACAGGGTTCTTTTCTGTAAGAACCCTGTTTTTATTTAGGCTAATGGTGTGAGGTATTGGGTAAAGGAATATCCTTCTTCTCCCTGATCGGTCCTGATCAGCCACCATTGGTCGCTGGCCTTGCTAACAAGCGTAACCACTTCGTTCCGGGCAGCCTTTCCAACAATTTCGTCATTGGTGCTGGGTCCTTTGCGGATATTTAAGTTGGAGCTGTTGGTGGTTACTTTCAGTTTGGCGCCTTCCGTAACGCCGGCTACACTGTTGATGTTCATCACCAGGTCGCCCGATGCATAATTAGGGTCCAGTCGCTCGTAAGTATCCCATAACTGCTGTTTTACAGTGCCGGTAGTTGCGCCATCTATATACAGTACACCGTCTTGTTCGCGTACATTCAAATCAGAAACGCCTGCGGTATTGGCGGCGTCTATCAGTTCTTTATATTTTTCTTGTAAAGCCATTTTTATTCCTCCCCTGATTATTTAATTACCAATTGCGTGTTGTCTACCTTTTTAGGTTTTAATGCCTGCAGCATCATCATTAATTTCTGAAGATTGGCTTTCTGGATCTCTCCCTTTAAGGTAATTACTCCCTCCGATACAGTAGCGGCAACTGTAGGAAAGTCTTTGGTGGCATCTTTTACAGCCGCAGTCAGCGGATCATCCATGGTGATGGCTACAGGTGCCGGGGCGGCAACGGTAATGTTGTTGGTTACCGATTTTACACCAGCAATGGCTGCAGCGGCTTTGCCCAGTTCTTCTTTGGCAGCTTCGGTTGCAACTTCTCCGCTAAGGGTGGCCACACCCTTGTCAACCGTTACAGTGGTGCCTGAAGCAGCCGGGTTTCCCTGTATGGCTGTTTCTACAGCAGCTTTAACATCGGCATCTTTTGGTTTGCTTTTACAGCCTGTTAATGCTGCGGCAATTACAGTAAAGGCCACCAGGATGGCCATTGTTCTGTTCATCATTTTTTTCATGGTTTAAGTAGAATTTTTAAGCAATGTTAATTCATTGCCTTATACAAGTTATTAAAAAATAACCATAGGTTGTATTAAAAAATGATTAATAAATGGTGTATGCCCTGATGTAAAGGGATGCTACAGAAAGATAATACTGTTCCCGTTTAAATGCCGGGCAATGGCTTCCATAATGTCGCCAGGTATGGCATCACAGCTCGTATTTTGGAGTGGGTATTGCGCCGCAGGTTCTTTGGAAATGTAAACCCCTTTTTCAGTGTCGAATTTCAGGTAGCCAAGGTCGAAAAAACGTTCTTCAATCTCGTGTGAGGCATCCATAGCTTTGAATTGCAGTTCTTTTACATCCAGGGTCATTTTATTGATCAATAGCCACTGATAGTGGTCCTGAACTTCGGCGAGCAGGTCCGTCGTGCTGATTTCAATAATGCAGAGTTGCGGACTGTCCAGGAAATAAAGGCATTCAAAATTGATCATTGTCTTTTTTAAGAGGGTATCCATTAGATTTTAGCTTAAGATACCCTCAAAAATAGCGACAATGCCCGCCTCATGAAATGAACAATAGGCAGAAAGGCAATTTGGCCCGGCGAAAAGGAAGTTAGGATCGTTTACGCGTAAACAACCTCAAATCCGCCATACAATGCCATCTCGGCAGAATGCTGAACAGTGAGCTTCAGTTTCATCCGCTCAATCAGTTCTTTTGCAAAAGTTATACTGCGGTGCAGGTCGTTGTTCCCTCTGATCTCGATGCCCCTGGCCAGCATTTTAAATTTGTTTGGTTCAAATTTCTCTATAAACTTTTGAAGGTCTGTGCTGTTGTGTGTAGTTTTCTGCATAAGTCTGATTATTTAATGTTTGTATAATCCCTGAAGGCTGGTAATTGTTTAAAATAGATTTTAACATTCAGTGGGTTTTCCACAATTGTTTTGGTAAACTTTCCGCAACAACATCTGGGTTTTGTTGTTATATGTGGGAATTAATTGAGAAATTCAGTATTTGAAAAATAGTGAACAAATAAGCTAAAACACACAATATGGCAAAAAATAACTTACTGCGAATGGACAATATGGGGATCGTTGTAGAATCCCTTGACGATGCGATCTCATTTTTTTCGGAAATAGGCCTGAAGCTTGAAGGGCGGGCCATGATTGAAGGGGAATGGGCCGGCCAGGTTACCGGACTGGGCAATCAGCGCGTAGAGATTGCGATGATGGTTACCCCGGATGGCCATAGCAGGCTCGAACTTTCGAAATTTCTCGATCCGGCTGTTATTTCGGATCACCGGACTGCTCCTGTAAACTCGCTTGGCTACTTACGTGTGATGTTCACGGTTGAGGATATTGACGAACTGGTATCCAGGCTAATCAAACGTGGCGCTCAGCTAGTTGGGGAAGTAGTAGTATATGAGAATTCCTACAAACTCTGCTACATTCGTGGAACCGAAGGACTGCTGGTTGGCCTGGCCGAACAACTGAATAAAAATTAATGATTTATTCAAACAATCGGGAAAAAAAGTTGTTTTAATATAGAGAGCGTTAATTTAGATGGCGGTAAATGATCGAATGATCATTTGCCGCTTTTTATTGTCCACGCTCGGCAAACCAGGTGACCTGGTAAATGTCTGGGGTGTGCAGGTGGATTGGTAATAGCCAGACAAACGAAACATTTTTGGATGACAGGCGTTATAACAGCAATGCTTTCGCTATTGTTTATTAAATAATAAGTCATGAAATATTATCTTCTGATGGGTACACTTGCCCTGGCGATATTGTTCCAGGGATGTGTAAGTAATAAAAAGTATAAGGAACTGGAAGCTAAATACGCTGATCTGCAGCAACGCGGACGCGAACTGAACCAGAAATATCAGGGCAGTCAGCAGGATTTGTCGGGTTCTTCTGCCCGGGTAAAAAGCCTGGAAGAGCAGATTGCTGCCGAGCGTAAAAATGTAGCCGCGCTACAAGCAGCCTTAGATAAATGCCTGTCCTCTACCAAACAGGGAAATGTAAATATTTCCAAACTGGTTGATGAGATCAATTCATCTAATAAATACATCCAGCACCTGGTAAACACCAAAAACAAAAGCGATTCCCTGAATATGGTTTTAACCAATAATCTTACCCGTTCCTTAAGCCGGGAAGAGTTAAGGGACGTGGATGTACAGGTATTAAAAGGGGTGGTGTACATTTCCCTTTCAGACAATATGCTGTATAAATCGGGTAGCTATGAAATATTGCCTAAAGCAGGAGAGACCCTGAGCAAAATTGCCAAGATTATTAAAGATTATCGCGACTATGATGTATTGATCGAAGGAAACACAGATAATGTGCCCATTTCTCAAACCAATATCCGAAACAACTGGGATTTGAGTGCATTGAGGGCTTCATCAGTAGTACAGTCCCTGCAAAATACCTATGGTGTTGATCCGAAACGGTTAACTGCAGGTGGAAGGGGCGAGTATAACCCCCTGGCAGGCAATGATACAGAGGCCGGAAAGGCAAAAAACCGGCGTACCCAGATCATCATTACACCTAAACTGGACCAGTTTATGGAACTGATAGAAAAGGCTCCTGAGCCGAAAAAGGAATAAACAGAAAGGTCCCGAAATATCGGGACCTTTTTTTATGATTTTTTACTCCAATGGCGGTTGCCCCTGTAGGGCTTCTTTTTAGCGCCACTTAAATTGGGCTGACGTTCTGTTTTTTCAGGACGGGGGCCCCTGTCGGGCCTTGCCCCACGCGAGGGCTTTGATTTACCATTTGCTTTTGCAGCAGCAGCGCCCGACATCAGGCTTTGCCAGCTCATGGCATAGGGATGATCTTCTGTTACCGGGAGCTTAAGCCCGATCAGTTTTTCAATATCATCTAAATATTCCTTTTCTTCTGCATCGCAAAATGAAAGTGCTGTTCCGCTTAAGCCTGCCCTGCCGGTACGGCCAATCCGGTGTACATAGGTTTCCGGGATGTTAGGCAATTCGTAATTGATCACGTGTGTCAATTCATCCACATCAATACCACGGGCCGCAATATCTGTAGCAACCAGGATACGTGTGGTTTTTGCCTTGAAATTGGTTAAAGCCCTTTGTCTTGCATTTTGCGATTTGTTGCCATGGATGGCCTCTGCTTTAATGCCTGCTTTTACCAGATCTTTCACAATACGGTCGGAGCCGTGTTTGGTACGGGCAAATACCAGTGCGGTTTCGATGCTTTTGTCTTTTAAGATGTGCATCAGCAATCCTTTTTTATCGCTTTTTTCTACGTAGAAAATCTGCTGCTGGATCTTCTCGGCGGTAGAGGATACAGGCGTAACTTCAACTTTAACCGGGTTGGTCAGGATGGTATCGGCCAATGCCTGGATCTCTTTGGGCATGGTTGCAGAGAAAAACAGCGTTTGCCTTTTGGCTGGCAATTTTGCAATTACTTTTTTTACGTCATGGATAAAGCCCATGTCCAGCATCCTGTCTGCCTCATCCAGCACAAAGATCTCGATGTCGCGCAGGTTGATGAAGCCCTGGTTCATCAGGTCCAATAACCTGCCTGGTGTAGCTACCAGGATATCAACGCCTCTGTGCAGGGCATCTGTTTGTGCTTTTTGGCCCACACCGCCAAATATAACCAGGTGTTTTAAAGGCAGGTTTTTGCCGTAGGCTTTAAAGCTTTCTTCAATCTGTATGGCCAGCTCGCGTGTTGGCGTCAATACCAGGGCCTTAATTACTTTATGGACCTTGGTATTGGTATGCGGTTTACTGAGCAGCTGCAGCATAGGAATAGCAAATGCCGCAGTTTTTCCTGTGCCTGTTTGGGCGCAGCCTAATAAATCCCTGTTCTGTAATATGGATGGTATAGATTGTTCTTGGATTGGGGTAGGCTGTGTATAGCCTTCTGTTTGCAGCGCATTTAAGATGGGCTCAATCAGGTTTAATTCTTTGAATAACAATGTATCTGTATTTTAATGTGTAATATATAAGGAGCAAAAGAATATTGTTCCGGGCACAAAGGTACATATAAAATCGGGCTTTTGCTTAATCTGTTGTCGGATGTGTAATTGGCTCTGTATTAGTGTGTTTATTTTCTTTAAAACGGCAGAAAAAGAACAGCGCCACTATGCATAGAATGAAGCCTGCAACACCGTTCAGGCGCAAGCCGTAATCGCTGCCCGGATCTTTTCCATAAACGGTAAACATGGCAAATATGGCGATGCCCAAAGTCTGGCCCAGCTTTACAAACAGGTATTTTACAGCAAAAAACATCCCTTCATGGTTCTCCCCGGTTTCAATAGTATCTTTCTCTGCAATATCGGCCAGAATGGCATTGGGTAAAATGCCCAATGATGCGAGGGGGAAAGATGCACAGATCACCAGGATATACATTTGTACGGCGGGGCTAAAAGGCAGCCTTCCCAGAAAATAAATGGTAACAAATATTAAGCTTAAAATGCCAAAGGCGATGAGTACCAGTGGCTTTTTGCCAAATCTTTTTGCAGCATAATTGATGAATGGGTAAAATACCAGGGAGAAGATGACCATGGTGCTCATGAATTTTCCACCATCTGAACCTGGTAGCCCGAGCAGCACGGTAACAAAGAAAAGCAGGCCACTGGAAATGATACTCAATGCTATATAAAAGGAAAAGTCGGAGATGAGGTAATACTTGAAGTTCGAATTCCTGAAGGTATTTTTTATAGCAGGAAGCAAAGGGATATGCGTCGGCTTAACGTCTATATATTCTTTTTCATCAATAAAAATAACCGGCAGTACCATCACCATTCCTGCAAAAAGGCTCAGCCCCCAGATGGCATATTGCAGGGCCAGGCTACGGTCGGAAACCAGAAAAACTGTCTGTATGAGGTCTGCATAATTGTTGCAGAGTGCGGCCAGTACCATACCCAGAACAAATCCTGCCTGCTGAAAGGTGGAAAGCTTTACTTTCTGGTCTGCACTATGTGTAAGTTCGGCCAGTAGCGCATTGTACGGGATGATGTATGTAGTCACAGAAATAAAGAAAAACACCAGTGCCAGGGCAAGCCACCATGCATTGGCCATGCTCTCGGTTTTGGTAACGGGATAAAAGACCAGGCAGCAGGCGATCACTGCCGGTAAAATTGCGTACTTCATGATGGGGATACGCCTGCCTTTCGGGTTCTTGCTGCTGTCGCTTACAGAAGCGATAAAAGGGTCGTAAAGTGCATCAAACAAACGCCCCGAGGCTGCAATAATGGAAAGGATATTGAATGCACCGAACACGAGTAACTGGGGCACAAGCGGCGGCAGCCCCGAATTGTTTGGCGGCAGGTAAAAATAGGGGAGCATGCCAATAATAATATTGGTCATGATGCTCCAGCCCATCATGCCGGCTGCATAGGCAAATTCTTTTTTCAGGGGCAATTGTTTTATGGGCATCTGGTAGTCTTGAAACGAATATGATTCATTTTGATGCTGAATATACATCAAAATGTATAAATTTGTATATCCACTCTACTCATATTACACCATGGCAGAACCGAATTATAACGAAGACAGTATACGCTCTCTTGACTGGAAAGAACACATCAGGTTACGTCCCGGTATGTATATCGGAAAACTGGGCGACGGTTCAGCACAGGATGATGGGATTTATGTATTGCTGAAAGAGATTGTAGACAACTCTATTGATGAGTTTGTAATGGGCTCTGGCCGTACCATTGAAATTACAGTTTCCGACCAGAAGGTAAATGTACGGGATTATGGACGGGGCATTCCATTGGGTAAGGTCATAGACTGCGTTTCCAAAATCAATACCGGGGGTAAGTACGACAGCAAGGCCTTCCAGAAATCTGTAGGTTTGAATGGCGTGGGTACAAAGGCAGTAAATGCCCTTTCTACCAATTTTATGGTACAGTCTTACCGCGATGCCAAAACAAAGAAAGTAGAATTTTCCAAAGGTGAAATCGTAACTGATCACCCGGTAATTGATACTACCCAGCGCAATGGTACCGCCATTACCTTTTATCCGGATGAAACCATTTTCAGGAATTATCATTACATCCCTGATTTTGTAGAGAGCATGATCTGGAACTATGTGTTCCTGAATGCCGGCCTCACCATTAATTTTAACAACCAGAAATATTTTTCTGAAAGGGGCTTATATGATCTGCTGCACAAACATGCAGATGTAGAGAGCGTGCGCTATCCGATCATCCACCTGAAGGGGAATGACATCGAGATAGCCATGACACATGGACAGCAGTATGGCGAAGATTACCACTCTTTTGTGAACGGACAGCACACCACGCAGGGTGGTACGCACCAGGCCGCATTCAGAGAGGCCGTGGTAAAAACCATACGCGAGTTTTATAAGAAAGAATACGATGCTGCAGACATCAGGTCTTCTATCATTGCGGCCATTTCGGTACGTGTGCAGGAACCCGTGTTTGAATCGCAGACCAAAACAAAGCTGGGTTCTCAGAATATGGGACCAGACGGGCCATCGGTAAGGACATTTATCAACGATTTTGTGAAAAAGGAACTTGACGATTACCTGCACAAGCACCCGGATGTTGCCGATGCCCTGTTGAAAAGGATACTTCAGTCGGAACGTGAACGTAAAGATATTGCGGGTATTAAAAAACTGGCCAACGATCGTGCGAAAAAAGCTTCACTGCACAACAAAAAGCTGAGGGACTGTAAAGTCCATTTCAACAGCACCCACGATAAAAGGTATGAGACTACCCTGTTCATCACCGAGGGGGACTCGGCCTCCGGCTCCATCACCAAATCACGTGATGTGGATTGTCAGGCCGTTTTCAGTTTAAAAGGCAAGCCCCTAAACTGTTATGAGCTCACCAAAAAGGTGGTATATGAAAATGAAGAGTTTAACCTTTTACAGCATGCGCTGAATATAGAAGATGGACTGGATGGGTTGCACTACAACAACATTGTAATTGCTACGGATGCCGATGTTGATGGTATGCACATCCGTTTGCTGATGATGACCTTTTTCCTGCAGTTCTTTCCCGACCTTGTACGGGCAGGGCATGTTTACATCCTGCAGACACCTTTGTTCAGGGTGCGTAATAAAAAAGAGACCATTTACTGCTATAGTGATGAGGAACGTAAAAAGGCGATTGAAAAACTGGGCAGTAAACCTGAAATCACCCGCTTTAAAGGGCTGGGAGAGATTTCTCCGGATGAATTCGGGCTTTTTATTGGTAAAGACATCCGGCTTGATCCTGTGATTCTTAAAGACCAGACCATCAAGCACCTGCTGGAATATTATATGGGTAAAAATACGCCCGACAGGCAGCAGCACATCATTAAAAACCTGAGGATAGAGAAAGACGAGGTTAACCCTGAAGAGCTGAAGGCCGAAGAAAGTACTGCCGGGGCCGCTGAAGAGCCGGCGGGCGACAATCTGGATGTTGCTTAATATTTAGGCCATAAACGCGGATATATAAAATTTTTGATTTATACTTGTATTCTGATCGAATCCCTCTTGATAGAATAGCTTAATGCTCTGTAGTTAAAACAGCAGTTAAATTAAAAAATTTTATGCCGCTTAACGCCACTAAAAGATCGCCAATTCGATACTACCTGCTGGTATTTTTAATACTGGTGCTGTTTCTCTTTGCATTTTTCCTATACCTGAGGTACAATAAGATGAATGCACTGAAGGATAATGTTACACAGCTGGTAAAGTTGAGGGAAGATTATTCAAAGGTAGACAGTTGCATTTATATCTTATATCAGGCCGAGAACAATTCGCGTCTATACGCCGTTACGGCCGACAGGGAATACATTAAAAAGTTCTCTACACAGATACAGAAAGTCTCTGCTTTTTTGAGTGAACTCAACATTAATGTAGATGATGATGTGCTGATGCCGGATATAGACCGGCTGGTAAAGCAAAAAAAACTGAAAACTGAAAGCTATCTGAAGCTCCGCAAACTTACCGATAGTCTGGTGCTGGGGTTTTCACAGCTGGGCCTGGTGGAGCGCGAGGCCGAAACTGCACTTACATTACCGAAAGCAAAGCAGCAGGTAAAAACAATCACCAGCTTTGATACCATTAAGCACGATCCGCTGCCTGGCAAAAAGTTTTTTGGCAGACTGGCCGATGCATTTTCCGGAAAAGGCAAACAAAAGGATACTTCCCTAACCATTATTAAAACAGAAAAGAATATTGTTGTTAAGCAGGATGTAAGGAGTTTTAATAAGCAGCAGATCAAAAGAATCCAGGAGTATTATAAACGACTTTATGCAAATGCAAGCAAATTAAAAAGTGATGAAAAGGCAATTTTATTACTGAACAGCAAACTGGTAACGGAGATCATCACCATTCTGCAGACTTTTAAGAAAAACGAGATCGCCTATGTTGTGGATGGGCGGGCATTGCTGGGGGCCGAACTGGCCGCAGATATTGAAGCCCTGGATGGTATTACACTTGTGAATGTCTTGTTGCTGACTGTGCTTGTTATCATTATCCTCTATAACATCATCAAGCTGTACAAGAATGAGAAGGTATTGATCAACCTGGGTAAGCGGGCTTCGCAGGACTCACATTCCAAAAGCCGTTTCCTGGCCAATATGAGCCATGAAATCCGTACTCCCTTAAATTCGGTTGTGGGCTTTTCTGAGCAGCTGAGCAAAAGCGAATTGACAGATGAGCAGGCAGATCAGGTAGAAGCCATCCGCAATTCTTCTGAAATGCTGCTGGCACTGGTTAACGAGATCCTTGACTTTTCTAAGTATGAAGTGGGTAAAATAAACCTGGAGAATGCGCCCTTTATGCCAGAGGATGAGATTATGGAGGTGTTCAACAGCATGAATGTGCTTGCCGTAAATAAAAATCTTATACTGGAAAATAAGGTAGCACTGGAAAAAGGTGTTTGTTTGCTGGGCGATCGCCTGCGCCTGAAGCAGCTGCTCATGAATTTACTGACCAATGCCATTAAGTTTACCAGCAGCGGAAAGGTTACCTTAAAAGTTCACCTTGTGCTTCACGGAAAAAAACACGGACAACTGAAAGTGCAGGTTGAGGATACCGGTATAGGTATAGCACCCGAGGACCTGGGCTTTATATTTGATGAGTTTGCACAGGTTTATTCTTCTGCAAAATCCAGGCAGCAGGGTACGGGCTTGGGGCTGGCCATCTGCAAAAAAATTGTGGAGCTGCAGGGCGGGAAAATAAATGTGAGCAGTACCCTGGGAAAAGGTTCCGTATTCAGCTTTGAAATACCCTATGAAATTTCGAAAATTAAAGAACATCAGACTGTTGTACCGGAAGAGCCGCAATCTTCCCATAAGCTTAGCGGAAAACGTATCTTACTGGTAGACGACAATAAGATGAACGTATTGCTTGCCCAGACCGTGCTGAAAAAATGGGAGATGCAATACGATTGTGCTTATGATGGTAAAGAGGCGCTCGACCTGTACAAAAAGAATGAGTATGACCTGATCCTTACTGATATCCAGATGCCGGTAATGGGTGGGGTAGAGCTTACACACGAAATCAGGTACAATGGAGATTTCACCAAATCTACCATCCCTATTTTAGGCATAACCGCCCATGTGATGCAGGAAGACCGCGACGTTTATTTAAAGGCGGGGATGAACGATCTGGTGCTGAAGCCCTTTCTGGAACAGGAACTGATCGACAAAATCACCCAGTACATTTAATCGATCTTTGTATCTTCCGGGTGTTGGGGGGGCAGTACATCGACCTTTTTTTCGATGACCACAATTTTGGTGTGTACGGCATACTTGCTTGGCATAATTCCTTTGGCATACCTTTCGGCATAAGCCTGGGTAAACTCAGCCCCGAAATAGAGGATAATAGCCGTATAGTATACCCATAGCAAAATTACTATGAGTGAACTTGCCGCGCCGAATGCTGAACCCGGATTGCCTTTTTCTATATAGATGCCGATAAGGTATTTACCCAGACTAAAAAGTAAGGCGGTAAACAGGGCGCCTACAATTGCAGGCTTCCATTTCAGCGTAACATCAGGTAAAACCTTAAATATAATGGTAAATACCGCTGTTACAGCGGCCAGTGTAATGGCATTGTTTAAGATGTTGATGAGCAAGGTGGTGGTATCAGTGGCGAGGGGTACATACTCGCTGATCTTGCTGGAAGATATAAAATAACCCAGCTTATCGCCGATGGCCACTACCACACTGTTGATGACCAGTGATACGAGCAGTAAAAAGCCCAGTGATACGATCAGTGAGAAGGAAAGCAGCCTGTTGGTGATCAGCTTTTTCCAGCCTTTTTTGGGTACCGCCTTTACCTTCCAGATCAGGTTGATGCTGTCCTGGATCTCTATAAAAATGGCCGTTGCCCCAATTACCAGGGTTACAATTCCGATGATCAGCCCTATGGTGCTTTTACCGGTGGTATTGGCGTTGGTTACAAAAGTTTGCAGTTGTGCTGCGGCATCAGTGCCTACCAGGTCACGAATTTCTGAAAAAAGCTCTTCGCGTGGATTGAGTTCCAGACTGCCGGGATCGGGGTTGCCTAAAAATAAACTGGCGGCCGAAAGTACAATAATGATGAGTGGGGTAAGCGAAAAAATAGTGTAATAGGCCAGTGCCGCGCTGAGTTTCATCACACGGTCTTCCATAAAACCTTTTCCTGCTGCTATAAACAAGTGAACGGTTGCTTTAATAAAGTGTTTGGCTTTCTTGAAAATGGTCATGACTAGGGTTAAAAAGGATATCCTATACCAATATTATAAATTAAATTTTCTTTACGCCAGGTTTTGCTGCCAAAATCGATCTGGTCAATTACCCAGCGCTGTCCTGCAGGGAGGTAAGGTTTGCGGACAGGGAAGGCCACATCCAGCCTGATCACGAAAATGGTGGCATCTATCCTAAGGCCTGCACCGGTACCCACAGCCATCTCGCTCAAGGCATTTTTAAATTTAAAGCCGGAGCCGGGCCTGCCGGGAATGGCCTCGCTGGTAGGCGTAGCTGGGCTGCCCAGGTCTTCTTTTCTTAACCACACATTACCGGCATCCGCAAAAAGTGCCCCATGTAATATACTGACCAGTTTAAAACGCAGTTCCGTGTTCAGCATGGCCTTGATGTCGCCACTCTGGTCGGTATAACTTCCTGTATCTCCCTCTGGCAGATGGTCACGGTAATTGTAGGTGCCGGGGCCTAATGAGCGGGCAGGAAAGGCCCTGATGTCGTTTGTACCTCCAGCAAAAAACTGCCGTACGAATGGCAGTGAGCTGCCATTTCCATAAGCATAACCATAGCCCAGGTTTAAGCGGTTGGCCCATACAATATTCCTGGTGATCTTATAGTAGTCGCGCAAGTCGAGTTCAACGCGCACAAACTGGTTAATGGGAACACCGAGAATGGTTTTTTTACCTTCGTTATTTTTGGAAGCGAACATGCCCCATACATTTCCCCCGGTTTCCAGGCTACCGTTGAAATAGATGTTGTTTCGCTGCGATTCGTTCATCTGATCGCTGTAAGTGAAATTGTAATTGCTGCCGATGATGAATTGCTTTTCCAGGTTTTTCTGCAGGCCAGGGTTTTCGCGGAACAGTTTAGCCGTATCTGGTGCAGTTATTTTGGAGGTCACATAGTTTACCGAGATTGGGTTAAAGGTGTGTTCTTTGTACTGGCTCTCTTTCCAGTTGTAACCAAATTCGCCTTTAATGGAATTGAGGTTATAGGAAGAACCCCTGCTCAGGAGCTGATAAGAAGCCGAGGCAATGGTTTTGGGAATAAAATTATTGGTACTGTTTAAGCCCTTGAAAGGCGTAATGAACCTCGGGAAGGTTAGCTTGGCCTCGGTGGTAAAAGAATAGGAATTGAGCCCCTTGGCTACGCCACTTACCTGTGTTTCAAAACCACCGCTGGCACTAATGTCCAGCTGTTCTGCTCCTCTGAACAAGTTCCGCGTAGTTTGGGTGATCTTAACTTCCGAACCCACAAAGTTGTTGGACTTGCTGGTTCCGGTTACCGAAAAACTAAGCGAGTTTTTCTTTAATGGGGTCAGGTATACATTCAGGTTCAGCTGGTTGTTCTTAAAGCTGTCTACCGGCAAAAACTCTGCTTTTACTGCCTGGAAAACACCAATGTTAACCATGCGGTTCAGCGACTTGTTATGGTCCCCCCGGCTGTAATATTTGCCCTTTTGAAAGAATACAAGGCGGTCAAACAGCCCTGTTTTAAAGGTTTTTCTGGGGTCATAAATTTTAAAATCCTTGTACAGTTCCGGGGTCGATGCCCTTAAAGCACTGTCGCGCCGCAGGCTATAGTTTGGATAGATGTTGATGTCATTAATGGTATAGGGTTTCAGTCCTGCATCGGGCGCAATGTCTTTCACTTTCAACCTGATGTCGGCACGGTTTTTTCCAATTGTACTGTCTACCTGCAGGATGAGGTAATCCGGACTGAAATAAAAATAGCCTCTCTCCTTCAAGTCGTTGTCTATCCGGATACGCTCATTTTTAAAAACCTCCAGATCGTAGTTCTCTCCCGTTTTGAGGAGGGTGTTTTCTTTCGTTTCGTTGATTACAGCCGTTACACCTGTACTGTCTTTTGGAAAAGTAACATTATTGAGCTTATACCTGTTGCCAGTGTTTGCGGTGTAAACGGCTTTGCCTTTTTTGCCTTTGATCACTGTATCGCCGGTAACCTCCGCCTGCAGGTATCCCTGGCTGATTAAATAACTTTTTAACACTGCGTTGTTATAAGGGATCTTAACCTCGCTCAGCAATACGGGCGGTTCCCCTATTTTACGGAGCCAGTTCTTTAAGCCGCCCTTAGGTTTTTTTGGCTCGCCAGCCAGGTTGTACAGCCCGAGCTTAAATTTAATGCCCAGAAAGGATTTGTTTGGCCTTGGTCTGGTCTTCTCCTCCAGCGCGGCTTTCACATCTTTCTGGTTGTCTATCTTTGCAGATGAATCGGGATTGATGTTGATCTCGGCGCCTGTATACAGGATCTGTCCGGGCTTAAGACTTTTGGTAGTGCTGCAGCCCGCCCAGATAAAGCATGTAAGTATAAATAACCCGTATTTAATTCGTTGTCTCATCGTTAGCTCGCTGTTCTTGTCTTAATCTTTTCTTTTTAGAGAATTTCTGGAATACTTCTCTGAATTTATTGTAGTCGACCACCAGTGCAAAGCCCAGGCCGGTTTCAATGATCTGTCCTTCTATTACCCCTTCATTCTGGTTACGTCGGTAGGCCCTAAGTCTGTACCTGCCATCCCTGGAAAGCAGGTACTCTATGTTTACGTTGCCTGCAATATTGGTTGATTTCTGCCCCTGCTGCTGCGGACCTTCCAATCCGAATGAACTGCCTACGGTAACAATCAGCCTGTCACTCAGCAGTTTTTTGGAAAGCCCGATTTCCAGGTCGGTTTTCTGCTCCATTTTGCCTGTCGAATAATCTTCGGATGAATTGACACCGAAGTTAATGTCGACCCCTTTGACGAGGTCGGATGCCAGGTTGTTCAGCTGCTGGGTGAGCAGTTTGCTTACACTCGACCGCGCGATACTCGATGCATTCAGCCCTCCGCCGGCAAGGCTTTGGAAAGGGTTATCTGCAATAAAACGCTCCAGCACCAACAGGGCAAATACCTGCTTGTTCAGTTCACCTTCATCGGTATTGATCCGCTGAACCTTGGTATATACCTGTCCGCCCAACGCACCGCGCTCATTTTCCGGCAGGTCTACTTTAAATTTAATGACAGGTTTCATTAGCTGTCCGGTCATCATCAGGTATACCTGGAAGGGCAGCTTGGTTTTTGCCTGTACATTGTCCGGCTCATTGAGCAGGTCTATTGGTGCTGCATTTACCTCGTACAGTGCGGTAAGGTCAACGTTGGCTTCGGTAGGTTCGCCTGTCCACACAATATTACTTCCCTGCTGCAGTTTGAAATCCCTTTTTACCGGTCCTACGGTTAAATTGTAACTGCCTTCAGAAATCTCGTAACGCCCGGTTAAGCTGGTCTTCCCACTCGGGTCCATGGTAGCCGCCAGGGTAGCCTGACCTTTTACCCGCAGGTTATCGCCATTGGTTGGATCTACAACTACGTTTAGTTCGGCATTTTCATCAATATTGATGGTGGCGCTCAGGTTAAAGCCTTTTATCGGGGCTTTGCTGATGGAATCGGCCACCGAAAGTGCTTTTTTTCCATTGAAAGGAGGGGCGTCAAAGTCAACATACTGCACAATACCTTCCTGGTCTATTACCGTAGGATCATCGGCTGGCATGGCAAAGAAGAATTTGGTTTTGTCTTCCACCCTTACGTTCATGTCTACACTAGGCTGGTTCATGTCACCGCGTACCTTAATGGTACTCGTCAGGTATACCGTTCCGTAGATCATCTCATTGTCTTCAGCGGTCGAATTCAAGGCCCTGAAATTGGTAGTGCGGATGTCCATGTTGAATTTAAAGTCCCTGTAGTTTGTAGTCAGGACGCCGCCTGTGATCACCGCCTTCTGATTTAGCGAATCCAGTATGTTGAACCTGTTGAAGTTGATGCCGGTTTCGGTAAAACTGATGGTCTCGTTTGGCATTCTGAAGAAAGAGTTTACATAAGCCACATTGAAACCTGCCTGGTTAAATTTCAGATCGCCCAATACTTTTGGGGCATCCAGATTACCTTTTACCGATAGTTGTCCGCTCACCGTTCCCGTTCCTTTCCTGATCTGGCCCATAGACAGGCTTTCTACAGCTTTCAAATCAATCTTATCAATATTCAGCGTCAGATCCAATGCGCTTTGCGGGGCAGTATAATAAAAGCCGTTTGCACGCAGTTCGTGTGTACCCGATAAGGCGATATTGGTTTCAAAGGCATTTTCGGTATTGTTATTTACCGCAATGCGCAGGGTGCCCAGCATGTCTTTCTGGTAGCGCAGCTCATCTACGGTAAGGTTGGCCTCAAATTTAGGTGTGCCTGCAAGGTCATTCACGTCTACCGTTCCATTGATAGACCCTCCTGCCATTGCACTATCTGCCTCGGCAAACCTGGTCAATGTTTCTATCCTGAAATCTTTAAACGTTACCTTAAGTGGCGCGTTAGGGGTATTGCTTTCACTGTTGATACTCAGCAGCTGCCCGCCGTTGCTCAGGTTAAACTGATGGGCAAGGATTCCCGAGGCCCCGAACTGCAGGTAATTTTCAGGGGCAACCGTCCATTTGTCATAGTTGAGCAGTACCTTTTGCGGGTCAAAGCTAAAGCGGTAATCTTTATCTATAGATTTGAACTGACCGCCCAGTACATATTTATCCTTGCGTTTGCTGTCCCTTAAAAATACATTCAGATCGAGATTGTTGTTTAGGGCCGCACCGCTGATCTCGTTGTTGTAAAAGGAGAGGGCAGGGCTTTGCAGGCTTTTAATGGTAAACTTATAGTTTAGTTTCTGATCGGTATTGTTGATGTTCAGGCGGGTGCTGTCTACGCGGTAACTGCCATACACCAGCTGAGGGAATACCGCATTCATCACCAGGCTGTCCTTTTGGGTGTCTAGTAACCCCCACATGCGTGAAGGTGCAAAGGTAGTCAGCTCCGGTACAAAGTTCTTCAGAATCTTGGGGTTGTAAAAGCTAACATAAAACCGGAACCGCTGGTCGGGTATTTTGGTAACCGTTCCAAACTGGTAATACTTATTGATCTGGTTGATCATGGCACTGCCCAGGTTGGTGAGCTGGTATTTGCCATCTATTCTTGCCCTCAGGAATTCTGATTTTAAAGTCAGCAGGTTGTGGTCGGCTGAAGCCTCTGAATGGACAATAATGGTATCTACATTGAAACGCTGCCCTTCTTTAACCATTTGCATCCCGTTGATGGTGATGTCGCCGTTCAGGTAATCCGGATCTGCGGTCTGAATGTCTGCTTTAACAAGGCCTGCCAGTTTAAACTCTGTAGCGCTGAAATTCAGCTTCTGGAGGTCGATCTGCTTCAGGTCTGCATCTGCCTTTACAGCAGGATATTTACCTGATATATCAACATGGGCTGTAAGTGCAAAGTTGGCATTCGTATCAGCCATGCTGCTTTTTAAATCCAGCTGCTGACGTTTGTAGGTGCCGCTGAGGGTTAAATTACGATAAGTATATTTATTGTAATAAGCGCTGATGATTTGTCCGTTTACCGTTGCACTGGCCTTTTTAGCATCGAGCCCCGTTCCCTTTACATTTGCTTTTGCAGTTATTCTGCCCAGCTGGGATTCCATTTTTAACAGGCGGCCAACATTAAAATTGTTCAGGCTGATGTCTGCAGTATAACTTTCTCTACCCTTTGCCCCTTTCATACTGGCCAATAGTTTTGCCGAGCCCATATCGGTGTTGATGTTAAAGCCGGTATTGAAACTGGTCATAGACCCTTTAAACCTGCCGTTTGCATGAATGGTGTTGGGCAGGGTGATGCCGGCCGGCAGCGATTTTTTAGGGATAACCACCAGCAGGTCGTTTTTGCTGAGCGCAAACCTTTTGATGTTGAGGTCAAGTACCGTTTTGTTTACATCCGGCAAGCCTTTGGCTGTACCGCTGATGTCAATATGGGTGCTTTTCAGTCCATCTACCTGTAGTTTTGGAATGACGAGGTTATTCATGTAACCATGCGCCAGTGCATTGAGCTTTATTTTTTCGCTCCGATAGCTGGCCGGTACTGCATCACTAAAATAAGCCGCATCCTTTAAGCCAATGGTAGTGTTCTTTACCTGCAGGTATATTTTTACCTTTTCCGGGTGTTTGGTGAGGTCTTCCATTGCTGTATAATCCAGCTGGGTATTGCCTTCTATATAGGTGTCAGGTGTTTTTACCCGAAGGTTATTTACTTTGGTCTGCTTTTCTGAATAGGCCACATTGCCCTGTAGTTTTTGAAGCTCAAAGCCGCTTTTTTCTTTCATCGAACCCGACTTCACATTTACCTTTATTCCGGCATCGCTGTAGGCCAGGTTTTCTGCCTGTAAGCCCAGGTTGTTGATCAGCAGGTGATTAAAGTCCATGCCCCTGGCCGGTTTTTCGGCGAAGTTGTCAAATTTTACCCTGTTCTCTGCCAGGTTAAGCTGTTTTACCTGGAATGCGATTCCAGGTGTTTTTGCTACAGTGCCTGATTTAGCAGCTGCTTTAGTTGCCGGAGCTGGTTTAAATGAAAAAGCAATGTCCGATCTGTTCAATGCTGCACTCCCCAGCTGGTACCTGCTGTGCTCTACATCGGCAATCAGCCTGGCCAAAGAAAGTTCCTTCAGGTCAACATTTGCTTTCATGTCCGATTCACCGGAACTGAAATTTACTTTACTGTTGTTGAGCCTGGCTTCATCTAACTTGTATTGGTTATGGGTCAGATCTACAAAAAGTTTGGTTACCGCAAGGCTGTTTAAATCTACATCGGCACGGGTTCTGGATAGCTGATCGTCGAATCCTATTTTAATGTTGTTGAAAGTAAAGTCCTGTATTTCCACCTGGGGGAGTTTTCCGGATTCGGTTTTGGCGGTGTCTATACTGTTTTCCAGGTGTGCTTTAAGTTGTGTTAAAGGTTTTTGCTGCAGGTACTTTACCGCGGTGTTTTTTAGGGACAGGGTTTTGATCACGTAGCGCTGGTTGTCCAGGTCAAAATCTTTGATATTGGCTTTGAATTCCCCAAGGTGTAAGCGCATATCGTTCCCCGCCACATCGTCGCGGTATACAATACCGATGTCTTCCAGATTGATCTTGCTCACCGAAAATTTGAGGGTTGAAGTGCTGTCTTTTTTTACTTCTTCTTCGGGTTTTTCCTGTTCAGACATAAAGGCATCCGCAAGGAAGGAAAAGTTAAAGGTGGTGTCTGGACTTATACGCGTTACATTCGCTCTTATTTTCTGCAGGGTGATGTTATTTACCTCAACCTTATTGTTCAGCAGTTCAAAAAGGCTGATGTCGACTGCCAGCTTTTGGGCATAAAGCAGGGTATCTCCCTTTTTGTCTTCAATATAAAATTTGTTCAGAATAATATCTTTTGGGAGGCCGATTTTAATGCTTTCCAGGCTGATTTCAGTCTGAGTCTTGTTTTTCAGGTAGCCTATGACCTGGTCTTTTACAAAGTTTTGAACAAATGGAATGTTTAAGGAAAGGGCAATCAGGACCACCAGCAAGATGACACTTGCGATGATCCAGAGTACAACTTTAAGACTCTTGCGTATATATTTATTCAAACCAATAAAAATTGAGATTTCTTTAACTCAGTAACAACCAAAATCATGCCATCCAGGCCATAATTCAGGCTGCACCTTACATCTACAATCTAAATAATTAAATTGTTTAAAACAATGTTAAAAATCCCTTATAAATGAGCATGCGGGCAGGAACTGTTAAAAACTCAGTTCTTAAATTTCGTTTTCATGCCTTATATTTACAGCATACAATCCTTTTTTGATGAGCGAAGAATTAGAAAACAACATAAACGAAGAAAATAAACATACGGTAATCCCTATTAACGGACTTTATGAAAACTGGTTTCTCGACTATGCTTCCTATGTAATTCTTGACCGTGCTGTTCCACACATCAATGATGGCCTGAAGCCTGTGCAGCGCCGTATCATGCACTCCCTTAAGGAAATGGATGACGGGCGTTTCAATAAGGCCGCCAATGTGATCGGGAATACCATGAAGTACCACCCCCATGGTGACGCTTCCATTGGTGATGCCATGGTGCAGATCGGGCAAAAGGACCTGCTGATTGATTGTCAGGGTAACTGGGGAGACCCGGTTACGGGTGATAATGCAGCCGCCCCACGTTACATTGAGGCCCGCCTTTCAAAATTTGCAAATGAGGTTGTATTTAATGGTGATACTACCGTATGGCAGTTGAGCTACGACGGCAGGAACAATGAGCCGGTTACTTTGCCGGTAAAATTTCCTTTGTTGCTGGCACAGGGAGCGGAAGGTATTGCCGTTGGTTTGGCCACCAAGGTAATGCCACACAACTTTGTGGAGCTGCTGGATGCTTCTATTGAGGCGTTGCAGGGACAAAGACCTAATATTTTACCCGATTTCTTTACCGGTGGTATGGCCGACTTTTCGGCTTATAACGAAGGGATGCGTGGCGGAAGGATCAGGGTACGGGCAAAGATCACCGAAAAGGATAAAAAAACACTGGTGATCACTGAAATTCCTTACAGCACGACTACAGGATCAGTTATAGACAGCATTTTATCGGCCAACGATAAAGGCAAGATCAAGATCAAGAAGATCGAAGACAATACAGCAGCCAATGTAGAGATCGTGATACAGCTTGCGCCTGGTATTTCTCCGGATGTGACCATTGATGCCCTGTATGCTTTCACCTCCTGCGAGGTTTCCATTTCTCCGAATACCTGTATCATTAAAGACGAGAAACCGCAGTTTTTGAGTGTAAACGACATTCTGGTACAGAATGCCATGCACACGAAAGCATTGCTGAAAAAGGAACTTGAAATTAAACTGCATGAACTGCAGGAAAAGATATTCTTTAGCTCTCTGTTGAAGATCTTCATCCAGGAAGGGATGTACAAAAATGCCGACTATGAGAACTCCGGTACTTTTGAAGCGGTGGTAGAAGTATTGAACCGCTTGTTTGATCCTTTCAAACCTGACCTGTACAGAGAGATCCTTCCGGAAGATTTTAAGAAGCTGATCGATAAGCCGATGAGCAGCATTACACGTTTCGACGTGAAGAAAGCTGACGAGCAGATGAAAGCGCTATCTGATGAGATCAAAGTCGTTAAAAATCACCTGCGTCACCTTACAGAATATGCCATTGCCTGGTTTCAAAAACTGAAAGACAAGTATGGTAAGGGCAGGGAGCGTAAAACGGAGATTCGTTTGTTCGACAGGGTAGAAGCGTCTAAAGTTGCCCTGGCCAACGTAAAATTATACATGAACCGTGAAGATGGTTTTATCGGAACAGGTCTGCGTAAGGATGAATTTGTGGCCGATTGTTCGGATATTGATGAGCTCATTGTTTTCAGGGAAGATGGAAAATGCATCATTACCAAGGTAGCGGATAAAACTTTTGTAGGTAAAGGAATTCTGCACGCCCAGGTATTTAAAAAGGGCGATGAGCGGACCATTTACAACATGATCTATAAAGATGGTGCAAGCGGTACCTCCTACATCAAGCGCTTTGCCGTGGTTGGGGTTACCCGCGATAAGGAGTACGACCTGACCAAGGGAAGCAAAGGCTCTAAAGTACTCTACTTTACTGCAAATCCTAATGGAGAGGCCGAAGTTGTGACCGTACAGCTTAAGCCGCATGCCAAATTAAAGAAACTGCAGTTCGACCTGGACTTTGCTGAAATTGCCATAAAAGGCCGTGGATCCCAGGGGAATATCGTTTCTAAATACCCGGTTAAGAAAGTGCTGCTGAAAAGCAAGGGGGTGTCTACACTGGCCGGATTGAAAATCTGGTATGACGACCTGCTGAGGAGACTGAATGTAGATGGCCGTGGTAAATACCTTGGTGAATTTGATGGCGACGATAAGATATTACAGGTACATAAAGATGGCTGGTATGAGCTGAGTACTTTTGAGCTGAGCAACCACTTTGATGATGACCTGGTCCTGATCCAGAAATTTGATCCCGAGAAGGCTTTTGCTGTGGTGCAGTACGAAGGTAAGGCTAAAAACTATTTCATCAAAAGGTTCCTGTTTGAGCCTATTGCCGTGGGCAAGAAGTTCAGCCTGATCAGTGAAGAAAGCGGCTCAAAATTCCTTTACATTACCAGCAACCCCGCTGCGGTATTGACTGTTGATGTGCTGAAGGGTAAGACAAAGGTTCCCGAAACCCTTGAAATTGTACTGACGGAGTTCATTGATGTAAAAGGGATTAAGGCCAATGGAAACAGGATGACTGCCCATGATGTTAAAAATATCACGATCAGTAACAATAAAGAGATAGAACCTGCAGAGGAGGTAAAAACTGTGCCCGCGCCTGCTGCTGCAGAAACAGAAGGTGATGAGCCTGTTGATGAGGAAAACAATACCGCAATAGCGCAGGAGGGGGAAGAAGAACTGATTGATCCGGCAATGAGTAAAGACGCGGATGAAGAGGAAGTCCCTTTACCGGAAACGGATGAGGTACCACAGGATCAAAGCCCTGCCCAGGAAGAGGAGCCGAAACCTGTGGCAGAAAAGGCTAAAAAAGCATGGGGCAGCAAACCGGCCAAGCCAGCTGAAAGTGCCAAACCTGAAAAGGAGGAAAAAGCAGAGGAACCAAAGCCGGCTAAGCAGGTGGACTTTGAGATCACCAATCCTGACGACATTAAGATTGATGATAAAGGCCAGCTGGGCTTCTTTTAAATTCCCTACCGCTGCCCGGATTGCTGTTTAAACTGATCAACCCGGGATTGCTGTACCTTTCTTGGCCATGAATTGTTGCTTTCATCGATATCAGCGGTTTCCCTGTAAGGATCCAGCTGCACAGATACGACCTCTTTATCCTTGGCAAATGCCTTGGTTACTTTGTTTTCATCCTTGCGCCAGATATAAGCCGGAATCCGGTCTACTTCTTTACTGCCATCCTTAAATGTCCATTCAATAATGATTGGCATCACCAGGCCACCTACATTAGTGAAATCCAGCTCATAGAAATTCTTTTTGTTACTTGTCTGGCGGAAGCGAACATCGTTCAGGGCAATATCTACCGGATCGGTTTCAAAGAACCAGCCCCTCCAGAACCAGTCGAGGTCGACAGCTGAGGCATCTTCCATCGTTCTGAACAGATCGGCAGGGGTAGGGTGCTTAAATGCCCACCGCTTTGCATATTCTTTAAATGCATAATCAAAAAGTTCCCTGCCCATAACGGTTTCCCTTAAAATATTTAAGGCTGTAGCCGGTTTGGCATAGGCGTTAGGCCCAAAATTGATGATGTTCTCGGAATTGGTCATGATCGGCTCCAGCTGATCCTTAGGCATCTTCATGTAATCTACAATCTTATGCGCGGGCCCGCGTTGCGAAGGATAGTTCTTTTCCCAGGTCTGTTCGGTAAGGTACTGGCAAAAGGTATTTAAACCTTCATCCATCCATGACCACTGCCGTTCATCAGAGTTAACGATCATCGGGAAGAAGTTATGTCCCACTTCGTGAATGATTACACTCATCATACCGTATTTGATTGCATCCGTGTAAGTGCCGTCTTTTTGGGCACGGCCATAGTTAAAGCAGATCATCGGGTATTCCATTCCGTTTGCAGCTTCCACAGAAATGGCCACAGGGTATGGATAGGGAATGGTGTGTTTAGAGTATTCCTTTAAAGTATGGTCCACTATTTTTGTTGAATACTTGTTGTATAGCGGGTATGCCTCGGGGCCGTAGTACGACATGGACATGATCTTTTTGCCGTTAATGTGCGTGGCCATGGCATCCCATACCAGGCGCCTGGACGATACCCAGGCAAAGTCCCTTACATTCTCGGCTTTATAGGTCCAGGTCTTTTTTGCATTGGATTTTTTTGAAAGCCCGGATTTGATCTCGGTAAGGTTTACGATTTCAATGGGTGTTTCTGCGGTCTGGGCCGCATTCCAGCGCTGTAAGCTGGCCGCATTTAACACCTGTGCATAGTTCTGGCATTCGCCCGTTCCGCCTACCACGTGGTCGGCCGGAACAGTCATGTTTACTTTATAATTGCCAAATACCAGGGCAAACTCGCCCCTTCCTTCAAACTGTTTGTTTTGCCATCCCTGGAAATCGGAATAAACCGCCATTCTGGGGAACCATTGGGTCATGGTGAACAGGTAATTGTCATCCTCAGGAAAATATTCATAACCACCCCTTCCACCATCAGCTATGCGGTTGGCAATGTTATAGTTCCAGGTAATTTTAAGCTTGTATTGTTGTTTAGGCTGTAAAACCAGGGGCAGGTCTATGCGCATCATCGTGTTGTTGATGGTATAAGGTAAGGCAGCCCCTTTGTCATCCGTAACTTTTAAGATTTTAACACCCAGGTTGTTTTCGGCATTGATGATGTCGGCTAAAGCCTTATTGTTCATCTGATCTGTTATTTTAGACCTTTCGGTTAGCTTATTGTCGCTGCTGGCCTTGTGCTGGTTTTCATCCAGCTGTACCCACAAATAACTTAGCGGATCGGGCGAATTGTTGTAATAGGTAATGGTTTCAGCGCCATTCAGCCGGAGGTTCTTTTCGTCCAGTTCGGCATTGATCTCGTAATCGGCACGTTGCTGCCAGTAAGCCGGACCCGGTGCGCCGGAAGCAGAACGGTACATATTCGGACTGCTGATGATGGTGCCCAGCTGTTCGAATTTATTTCCGTGATTGGAACCCGGATTGTGCACTACATGCTGACTGAACGCATTGGTGCTGAATATTAGCGCAGTAAAAAACAGCAGGTTTTTATTCATTGGTGTTTCGTTGTTTGAGTATGCTTATCCAAGTAATGCCGGAAAACGTTCGGCGGCCATCACAAAGGATATCCCAAATATAGCCGATGAAAGAAAGAAATTCCAATCCCATCGCTTTATTTTTACAATCCAGATCAGGATGAAGGAAAGGATCAGCACTCCAGCCACGATCAATATCTGGCCAAATTCCAGTCCGATGTTAAAGGCAAACAGTTCAGCGGTGATGCTGCTGCTTTTGCCCAGCAGGCTTTTCAGGTAATTGGAAAAACCCAGGCCATGGATCAGACCAAAAAAAAGTGCCATGAGGTATTTAAAAGTCTGCCCTTTTGGTTTTTTTCGCTTACTGAAAATATTGGCTGCCGCGGTGATCAGGATAGTAACCGGGATCAGGAACTCAATCAGCGCGGTATTTACACTAATGACCTTAAATACACTTAAAGCAAGGGTAATGCTGTGCCCAACGGTAAATGCAGTGACCAGGATCAGGACCTTTTTCCAGTCGGCCAGCATATAAGTGCCACATAGGGCCATGACAAATAAAATGTGATCGTATCCCTGCCAGTCTAAAATATGTTGCCAGCCTAGTTGAAAATAAAGGGGGAATTCCTGCATTGAATTAATTTGTACCTTAGCTATTGGAATAGCAATATCCTCATTTAAATTAAGAAAAACAAAATGTTGCAGTGTTTATTATTTTTTTGGTTAAATATATTTCACCCGTTTTACGTAAGTGTAACAGAGGTTGTACAACAAAAAAATAATGGAGCAGTGCAGGTGAGCAGCAGGATTTTTTTTGATGATCTGGAACGGGCACTGGAAAAGCAGTATAAAACCAAGGTGAATATTTTAAAGCCTGCCGACAGGAAGCAGGTAGATGCTTTGATTACCAGGTATATTAAAGCACACCTGAAGATCAGTGCCAATGGTAAGGCCCTCGATTTGAAGTACCTGGGCTATGAGATAGAAGAGGATGCCGCCTGGTGTTATTTCGAGATGGTGGATGTCCCATCAATAAAACACCTGAGTATTAAGAACGACATCCTCTTTGAGCAGCATGAATCACAGAGTAACCTGGTCCATGCCATTGTAAACGGTCAGCGTAAAAGCACCAAGCTGGATAACCCGAAAAGTGAGGTTGCTTTTACCTATTAAAACTTATAGGCAAAGCTGGCTGCAAAGTTTCTTGTTTTTGTGGGTTGACAAACCCCTGCAGGGTAAAATGGGAGAAACTATCACTAGCGCTTGATATCTCTGGAGTATTTATAATGGTTGCTTACGATCATCGAAATGGGTAAACCCACTAAAACCATGTGCCAGATGATGGCGATTACAGCAAGGACATCAAAATGTGCAGCAGGGATTTTGCTCATCGGGATAACCACTAAATTCATAACTGCCCAAATGCCGAAACCATAGAGCATACCGCTAATAATTTTATTGTCCTTTAAAAACGGAAATCTGGGGAAGAGCAAATAGAACACACAGCTGGCAAAAAATGCGATCAAAAAGTGAAATGCAAGACCAAGTAAGGCTGCCGGTAAACCACCGGTATAGGCGTCTGGTCCCAATACGCCGCTGGCTACGAACTGGTAAATCTGAACAGGATTGTAATTGTAAAATAGTTTGTAGGCAACAATGGCGGCAAGCGCATCTAAAACTCCTGAAATTATAGTGGCCCATACAATGGTGCCTGTTTTGGTGTGTGTAATACTGGTTTTCATTTTCTGTTGTTTTTATACTACAAAACAACAGCCTGAAAAAGTCAAAAACGTTAAAGTAGTTTAATAAATCACTTGCCCATCAGCTTTCTGCGGATCATGCTCAAAAACACGGGAGTTATACCCAGATAAGAAGATACCTGCTTCTGGGAAATACGCTGTTCCAGCTGCGGGTATTTCTTTATAAAGTCCAGATACCTTTGCTCGGCAGTAAAAGCGAGGTTCTGGTTGATGCGGTTTTGTTGTGCGGCATAGGCATTTTGAAGAAGAAGGCGAAAAAAACGTTCAAACTTATGGACTTTTTCATAAAGCCTTTCCAGGTCTTCTTTCGTGATTTGTAAGACCTCTGTATCTTCCAGTGCATCAATGTAATAGGTGGCAGGTGTTTGTGTGATAAAACTGGCAAAGTCTCCCACCCACCAGTTTTCTACCCCAAAAATAACCACATGCTCAGCGCCGTTTTCATCTGTGGTATAAACACGCAGACAACCTTTTACAATAAAAGTCTCTTTCCTGCATATTTCCCCTTGCCTGAGCAGAAATTCCTTGCGGTTAAGTAACCTGTGCTGCAGCAGGGAAATGAAAAAATCTGATTCCTCTTTTTCAAGCTTTATGTGCCTGTTTACATTTTCAAGTATGGAATTAAAATTAACTTCAGGCATCGTATAAAATTTCATTATTCTGTTTGTGCTTTAAAAATAATATATTTAGTTATGAATGACACTTTAAATATCTGGTGATCATGAGTTCCAGAAGAGCTTTCCTTCAGCAAGGTGCTCTGGTAGCAGCCGGCGTCCTTATATCTCCTTTTGGTTTTGCACAGGCCATTTCGGAGAAAACAAAAGTGATTGTCATCGGCGCAGGTTTTTCGGGACTTGCGGCAGCTAAAAAACTCAAAGAAAAGGGCATCGCCTTTACCATTCTTGAAAGCCAGAACCGTATTGGCGGGAGGGTTTTTTCAAGACAAATGGATAAAGACCTGGTGGTAGAACTTGGCGGAGAGTGGGTTGGAGAAAACCACACCCGTATGCGCGAACTCTGCGGAGAACTGAAACTGGACCTTAGGGATAACCGCATGGATACACACCTGATCTACAAAGGAGCATATTCCCCTAAGGGGAAGTGGAGTGTCAGCGAAAACTGGGCACAGCGGTTTAAAAAATTAAAAGCTGATTTTAAATCTTTTACAGAAGCAGATAAACAGGCGCTGGACCGTTACGATTGGTGGCATTATCTGGTAAACAATGGCTGCCAGGGACGAGATCTGGACATTCATTCGCTTTTAGACAGCACGGATTTCGGAGAAAGTATCAGGCATGTTTCAGCTTTTGCCGCATTGGCGGAATATGCAGAGAGCAGCGATAAAAATGAAATGGACATGAAAATTGCCGGCGGCAATGGCATGCTCGCCGAAAGCCTTGCTGATAACATTGGCAGATCAGCTATTCTGACGGGGCACCGGGTAACCAGGATTATACAGGAGCCCGGTGGCGTAAAGGTTTATTGCGATCAGGGAAAAGTGTTTGAAGCAGACAAGATCATTTGTACATTACCCACATTTGCCGTTAAAATGATAGACTGGCAACCGGGCTTACCGGATGAAAAGGTACAGGCTTTGAATGAGCTTCAATATGCCAGAATTAATAAGCATGCGATAGTTTTTAGCAACAGGTTTTGGAAAGACGAGGCTTTTGATATGGTTACCGACCAGCTTCCACATTATTTTTACCATGCCACAAAGGGACAGCAGTCGGCAAAGGGCGTGCTCATTTCTTATAGCATAGGCGATAAGGCCGATGTAATTGCCAATCAAAGTAAGGAATGGATCGCAGATGAGGTTCAAAAAACTTTAGCACCCCACTTTGGGGATGTAAAACAGTACCTCGAAAAACAGGAAAACTACCATTGGGGTGAGAATGGCTATTCCAAAGGGGCTTATGCGCTTTACCGCCCGGGGCAATGGTTTAATGTAATGCCGGTACTTAAAAAGCATTTTCTGCATACCCATTTTGCCGGCGAACACCTGGCCGACTGGCAAGGGTTTATGGAAGGGGCCATCAATAGTGGGGAAGAGGCCGCAGGAGAAATATAACAGGGAAAAACAATCATTATCCTCGCAGTCTGGAACAAGTTGCGTTGAAGAAACATAAATTATTCCCAGGTCTGCTCAGAGAAGGTAATTTTCCGTTTGCTTTATTATACCACACGTCATCTTGCTAACACACTGCTTCATCCTGAACTTGTTTCAGGACCCGCACAGCTTAAATGCAGAATCAGCGGCGAAATTCAATGGAATACCCAACCAGTTTGCTTCTGCAAATTGGTGGTATAAATTATTACTGCAATTGTTAGAGACGGAACGTCAGGGATAGCAGGGGGGGAGTAGGTGCCTTTAGGTTCCGCTCAGGCTGCGTTAACTGTGCGTTTTGTTTTTCAGGGGCGTTGCGCCGGCGTTGGATAGGGGTTGATAAGGCCTTGTTTTAGCCTTTGGCTTTTTCAACGGTTGCTTAACGCCTGCTGTACCCGGCCAAAAACCAAAGCGCAGGGTTAACGCAGGGTTAAGGTATACTGAATACAGCTAAGGCTTATAAAAATAACCTTTTCTGATGCGGCATGAGCGTTATTTCATTTTTTTCTGTTAAGAAAAAATTGAATTCATGCAGCCGCAAAAGAGAAGGGTTATTTTTACGATTACTGGCTATTCTCGTCCTTGATTCCCTTCAGCAGTGCATAAATAGCCATTGCATGTCCCTGACCCAGCTCATATTCTTCTTTTATCCAGCTTACAATCTCAGCAGCTTTTACATTTGCTTTGAGCTGACCGTTTTCTGTAAACTTTTTCTCTTCTGCTTTTGCCCTGAATTCCTGTGGACCTAAGCCTGTTTTTTCCTTTATCGTTTTTAAATAAGCTTGAAATGACATAGTGTATTTATTTAGATGGTAATTGTACAAATATAACTGCAAAGACACCAGACCGGCAACGGTGAAAAAAGACATTTAAACGGGGTGATTGCGACAATCAGAAAATTAGAGTTTACCGGATTTGGACTTCAGTTCATTTGCAACACCTTTTATAAACAGATAGTTTACGGTTCCGCCAATTACCCCACCGATAACTGGGACCAGCCGGCGGGTTGCTTTGGAACCCAGGTTCATCAGGATCTTCTCGGCCACTTCTTCCATTACATTTTTACTGATGGCCAGTTTGGTGTCTGCCTTTACGGAGGAAGCTACAATTTTAAAAAACTCTTCAAAACTAATTTTGTACTGACCGGTATGGTGGTAGGAAATGGCTAAAGTTACCCTGAACTGCTGTGTAATAAGGTTAATCACATCCAGCGGTGTGCCCACCAGCATGGTACCCATGCCGCCTATACCCGTTACCACTCCGGAACCTGCAGCAAAGAGTGCGCATTGGTTTACAAATTTATCTATACCCATGGTATCAACACCTTTTTTGATGCCCAACTGGTCGATCTGGTTAAAGATCTGTTTAAAGCCACCTTCAGCAAGGTTTTTGAAGCCTTTGCTTAGATCTGCTCTCATTTTTTTAAAATTAACCCGCTTTAACGATGGTAAGTTCATGTGCTTTTGATTTGTACTAAGGATCGCACTACTTTCATGCCAGAACAAAAAATAGGGAAACTGCTGTTTTATCCATCAAAATTTCACATATTAATCCCGAAATATAAATTTATAGTCAAAATTATGATGGAAAGGGGCAGCAGTCCGGTTGTAAACAACCAGTTGATCAGGATAGGGGTGCTGTTAATTGATATGGACAGAAATCTGGATTTTGAGATAGATCATGAGCAGCTTGAGTTTTTGGAAGCTGAATTCAAAAGGATATCGGAAACTATTACCAATGTATGGGCCGATAAACCAATAGGACTGGCTTATTTTTTGGAATTTCACCTGGCCGAGGCTAAACGATTAAAAAATAAGATTAAACTCAACAATCATTTGAAGGACGAAATGAATGATCTGGACATTTTCAGGCTGAACATTTATACCCTGTTGAAACACAACCTTGGCAACCTGGTGGCTTTGTTGAATAAGCTATTAAAAGGAGAGGGCATAGCCTTAAATTTGAAGTAAACATAATCATAAGAAAAGCGGCTTCTGATTTTTGGTCAGAAGCCGCTTTTTTATAAAGGCTATTTTAATTTACTGGTATTGAATATAGATTGGTGCCGGTTTTAATTTCAGCAATTCCTCTGGTGTCATCAACCTGTTCGGTGCCTTTTTAAGGTCGTTTTTATAAAACAATTTGAAGCCGGTGAACTGAACCGGTTCAGAGTAAATAAAGTGACGGTAAGTCCCCTTTTTTAGCTCCGGTTCGCCCCATCCATCCATGTGCATCACCACCTGAACTTCCGGACGCAATTTGATGTTTTGCGAATTGGTTACCATCTTCTTGGTGAAGCGGTGAACCACAAATACCTTTGGCGGCAGGTTGTATTTTTTTACCAGGCTGGCCAGGTAATCTGAGCAATAGTTGATATCTGCGGCATCGTAAGTGCCAATCTTTTTGCCAGGTTTGGAACCGTCCTTCATAGAGAACTCCGGGTCAATACCCAGGTGCACGTTTGGCAGTTTAAGGTATTGTTCCAGCTGAGGCAGTTCGTCACGTATGGTGCCTAAAGCAACCTGTATATCAAGAAATACAATCATGTTTTTACGCATTCTGGATATGGTCATTACAGAGTCGATTTGTTTAAAAGGCATCCTGGTACGGTATTTTCCTGCTTTGCCAGGATCTCCGGCTGCTACTACAGCAATATAATGTAATCCTGGTTGTACCGGGGTAGAAGGGTCTGCCTTTTCCCAGCGTTTAACTTCAGCATCCAGTTTAGCCAGCATTTCTTTAGGGGCATATTCGCCCAATGCACCCATTTTTTTAGAATACAGGTTTCCGTAATAAACTACAATGCGTTTAAAAGGAAGAATTGCGCCATCCAGTGGGTAGGGCTGTTTTTTAACCGGCCACTTGCCTGTGGTATCTCCATTCGCCAGCTTCTTCATCAATGCATTGTACTTGGCGGTGTCTATCGGCTGGCGGGTGGTATCTTCTTTTTCTTCTTCAACAACTACTGTATCGCCGTTGGCTGTTACTTTAGTATGTCCTTTCGCTTTCTTTCCATCAGTAGCACAACTGGTAAATAAACCCATTGTTAATGAACTGATTAGAATAATGCCTGCCAGATGAGGTATTTTCATAAGTATAGAATTTGTTTTTTGTACAAGTATAAGAAAAGCTGGCTATAAATTTATTTTAATATTGTTTGGAATTATTCTAAATAAGTTGCTATACTTGTAGTGTTATTTAAAATGATTCTAAACAAAAGATATAAAGAAACTATTTGGTTTAGTTTAGTTGATGAGGATAAGCTTCCGGAGCCCTCCGGAAGTTCCTCTTTTTAAACAAAGTCATAAAGAAACTTGGTCAGTAAGGTGTTACTGGGTTTAAGTGTGTTTAAAGAAAAGGCGCCGGTTTGAGTATCCGGCGCCTTATTTTTTTCGTAACAGTTTAGGGCCGGTTAAAAGCTATTGAACTTGCCAAATACCCCTAATGGTAATTTAACACCAGAAGTAGCCTGTAAATAAAGTTCCCCGGTTTCCAGGTTTTTAACCTTTGGAAAAGAGGTTTTGATCAGATTTTCTACAATTACGGATGAAAAACCCAGGGAGTAAGTGTTCAGGATTAAAAAATGCTCCTGCGGATCCAGCAGCTGCACTACGTCCAGCATCATTTCCTGGATATGGTCTTCCAGCTTCCATTTTTCTCCATTGGGGCCGTGGCCGTAGGCTGGTGGGTCCAGAATAATACCGTTGTATTTTTTGCCGCGTTTAAGTTCCCGCTTTACAAACTTAAGGGCATCCTCAACTACCCATCTCACATCTTTAAGCTTAGATAGTTCCTGGTTTTCATTGGCCCAGTTTACCACTTGTTTAATGGAATCTACGTGTGTGGTATCTGCACCGGCGGCTTTTGCAATTAATGAGGCCGCTCCTGTGTAAGCAAACAGGTTTAGAACTTTCGGACTTGGCGATTTAAATTTTTTAACACAGGAAGAAATGTAATCCCAGTTCACTGCCTGTTCAGGAAATACGCCAAGGTGTTTAAAAGAAGTAAGTCCCAAACGCAGGTTTATGCTTACCTCGTCGTTGCTGTATTCCACATTCCAGCGATCTGGCAGCTTAGGGGAACTTTTTATCCATTCACCTGATGTTGCCGAACGGCCTTTGAACCGGATATGGGTTTGTTTTTTCCATTCCTGATCCGATAAGGTCTTTTTCCAGACAGCCTGGGGCTCTGGCCGCGACAGGACCAGATTACCAAAACGTTCTAATTTCTCAAAGTCACCACAATCAATTAACTCATAATCTTTCCAGTGCGTGGGTGTTAACAGGCTTATCATAAAATGGATATATTAAAATTTTCCTTTTGCAGCCTTCATAAAACGGCTGGCAAAAACAAAGTCGTTTAGTTCTTGAACATCGGTATGGGCAATTTCTTTGTTGGAGCCCTCCCAGAATTTTTTTCCTTCATGGAGGAACAGGATATAATCGCCTATACCCATTACTGAGTTCATATCATGTGTGACTACAATAGTGGTGGTATTGTATTCTTCGGTCAGCTCCTTGATCAGTTCATCAATTACGATGGAGGTTTTAGGATCCAGACCTGAGTTGGGTTCGTCTACAAACAAATACTTCGGGTTCATGGCAATGGCCCGGGCAATGCCCACACGTTTTTTCATACCTCCGGAAAGTTCGGCGGGATAAAGCTTGTTTTTCCCTTCCAGATTTACCCTTTCCAGGCAAAAGTTTACCCTTTCCAGTTTTTCCTTTCGGCTTTGCTCTGTAAACATATTTAAAGGGAACATGATGTTCTCTTCTACGGTCATGGAATCAAAGAGGGCTGAACCCTGGAAAAGCATGCCGATCTCTTTCCTGATCTCAATCTTTTCTTCAAAGTTCATGGTGGTGAATTCCCGGTCATCGTATTCAACACTGCCTTCTTCAGGTTGGTGTAGCCCGATCATACATTTCAGCAGGGTTGTTTTACCGGAACCAGAGCCTCCGATAATTAAATTGGTCACACCAGCCTCAAATTTACCGGATATGCCTTTAAGTACTTCGTTGTCGCCAAATGATTTATGGATGTCTTTGATTTCGATCATAGCAATAACTGGGTTACAATGTAATCACATGCCAGAATGGATATACAACTTACAACTACCGCCCTGGTACTGGCCTGTGCAACTTCCAATGCGCCCCCTTTTACATAAAAACCTTCATACGCAGGTACCGAAGTAATGATAAACCCGAAAACAAAAGCTTTAACCAAGGCAACAGTAATGGTATAAGGGTTAAAATCTGTAGTGATACCCTGGATGTATTCAGCAGGGGAAACTGCACCGGATAAAGTGCCGCCTATATAACCACCTGTGATGCTTAAAAACATAGACATGATCACAAGCAGGGGGACCATCGTAATGCCTGCAATTATTTTAGGCAGGATCAGGTATCCGGGAGAATTAATGCCCATAATTTCAAGTGCATCAATTTGTTCGCTTACCCGCATGGTACCAATTTCAGATGAGATGGCTGAACCAATTTTACCAGCCAGTACAATGGCACTGATGGTAGGGCTAAGTTCCAATATACTTGAGTCCCGATTTACAGAACCAATAATGGTTTTTGGTATAAAATCACTAACCAGCTGGAAAGCGATCTGCAAGGTCATTACCGCACCAATAAAGGTAGATATAATGGCGATCAGGCCTAAAGAGCCTACGCCGATAAAATCCATTTGCTTGAAAATGGCCTTCAGGTAAATCTTAAACTTCTCAGGTCTTCTAAATACGGCCTTTAACAAGAGGAGGTATCTGCCAAAATTGGTAAAATTCATTCAATGATAAATTAGCTATAGTATTTACGCAATATTACTACAAAGAAACAATAAAAAGTTGAAACCTTTATATAGGGGGGTGAATTCACCCGATTCAGCTTTCTAACAAAACTTTGGCCGCTAAGTTTTTGAGTATGGCCCTTTTTTGTAATATTGCGGCCTATTAAATGTTATAACATGAATGCAATTGTAACCGGGGCCACCAGGGGGATTGGAAAGGCCATTGCCCTTAACCTGGCCCAGCATGGCTATAACCTGGCCATTTGTGCAAGGAACGAACAGGAACTGGAAAGCTTTGCACAGGAACTGAGGTATACCAGCGCCCGGGTATTTACCTTTAAAGCCGATTGCAGCATTAAACAAGAAGTATACGCTTTTTGCCAGGCCGCAACCGAACAAATGGGCGCTGCCGATGTTTTAGTAAATAATGCCGGGACTTTTATTCCCGGGGGGTTGCTTGACGAAGCCGACGATGTGTTTGATTTACAGTTGGATTTAAACCTCAAGGCTGCTTATTATTGCGCTAAATATTTTGGTAAAATCATGCGTGAACAGCAATCAGGGCATATTTTTAACATTTGTTCCGTAGCCTCCAAGGCCGTTGTAGAAAATGCAGGCAGTTATTCTGTAACTAAATCGGCATTGCTTAGTCTTAATGATGTATTGAGGCAGGAACTATCGAAATACAACGTTAAAGTAACCGCAATATTGCCAGGCTCTACATTAACTTCATCATGGGAGGGAACACAAATCCCCGCTGAACGTTTTGTACAACCCGAAGATATAGCCAGAACGATTTACACAATTCTAAATTTGAGCAAAGGTGTAAATGTTGATGAGATAGTTTTAAAGCCGGTACAATTTTAAAAATAACAGGAGGGAATTATAATGGAAAAGAGATTATTCAGAAATGAGCATGATAAGGTAATTGCAGGTGTGTCATCTGGCGTTGCCGAGTACATGGAGGTGGATGTAACCATCATCAGACTGCTGTTTGTGCTTTCAACTATATTTTTGGTGGGCACAGGGATACTGGTATACATCATCATGTGGATTGTAGTACCTGTCAATAATGATCCGGCAGCAAGGTTTTCAAAATTCAATGATTTTTTTAAAGGGCAAAACAACCCTTTCCAAGCTTCAAACCCGTTTGCTGAACCAAAAAAGACAAATGAAAATACTGCACCTTTCCAGAACTGGACTTCATCGACAGTAAATGAAGGCGGGTTTGACAGCTGGAAAAAAACGAGTGATTTTAAGCCGTACAAAAAGAATGGCAGTGAAACAGGGCGTACGGTTGCCGGTTTATTTTTGCTGGTTATCGGTATGTATTTTTTAATGGATGAGTTTAACCTCATTCCGTTCGGATTTCAGCTGACTAAGCTTTGGCCACTTGTTTTTGTTGCCATAGGGGCAAGTTTTATCATAAAATCAAAAAACAAGAGTGCCTGGGAAAACTGGAAAAACCAGCAGAACTTTCAGGATCCGTTAAATACGGCTAGCGGTCCGGCAGAACCGGTAACACCTGCTGCTTCCGCGGAGCCGGTTAACCCGGCTACAATAAACCCGGTAACGGAAAGCCCGGCAGATGGACCTGATGCCGATAAAAATGCAGGTAATGACACAGAAGATCAGTTTACCAAAAAAGACATATAGTTATGAAGCTGGATAGAATAATGTGGGGCATCGTTCTGCTTTTTATAGGTGGGGTACTCCTTTTGGAAAATTTTAATGTTATTGATTTTTACTGGTGGAGTGTATGGCGTTTCTGGCCTATATTCCTGATCATTGCCGGTGTAAATATTCTGTTTAACAAGAGCAAATCGCAGGTGGGCAGCATTGTGTCCATAGGGATTTTAATCGTCACCCTAGGATTGCTTTTTATTAAAGGGCAGGAAGTACCCGCACATAAAAAAAGGATTACTACAGAACAACGCATAGATGGCAGGAGCGATAACGATATGGAGGGATTTGAGGAAAGCACTTTTACCCAGCCTTATACCGATTCTGTTCCTACCCGGACCATCCTGAGCTTGTCTGCGGGTGGTACCACGTTTGACCTTAAAGGGCCGACCGATAGCCTGATCAGTGCAACAGTTCAGCGACGGGGAGGGGCATTTTCTTTAAAAAATGAGATCTCGGATAGTGTGCGGACTTTATCCTTCAAAATGAAAGGTAAAAATAGCTGGAATGTAGGCGATGGTGGTAATGATGTAGATTTAATGCTGAATACCAACCCTAAATGGGAAATCCATATGAATATGGGAGCCGGGGAAGCTAATTTTGACCTGTCGGCCTACAAAGTAAGGGAATTTAGTTTTGACGGTGGTGCTGCTGCACTGGATGTTAAACTGGGGAGCTTACTGCCAGTTACCGATGTACGGGTAAAAACAGGGATTGCCGATGTAAAACTGAACATTCCTACCGCATCTGGCTGCAGGATTAAAGCCAAGACAGGCTTGTCTTCCAAAGAATTCAGCGGCTTCATCAAAAAAGCGGATGGAACGTATGAGACCCCGAACTACAGCACATCTGCCAATAAAATATTTATTTTTCTTGACGGAGGATTGAGTAGCTTTGAGGTAAATCGTTATTAATGCATAACCATACGGAGTATACAGTTGTCATCAACGGAAAACCAGAAGGGCCATACCAATTGCATGAATTAAAAGAATTGGATATCCAGGCTGGTACTTTTCTCAGGAAACCGGGGATGGACGATTATAAAGAAGCTCACGAGTTCCCTGAACTGCGTGAGCTTCTTGGGTTTAGCTATCAGCAAACTGCACCCCAGTATTTTGCTTCGTTCGATCAGCGCCTGCTGGCCATGGCAATCGACCTTTTCTTTATCCTACTGGCCTATGTGCTACTCGTATTGATCGGTTTTATTTTTGTTGAAGGTCAGGCAGCACGTATTTCTGTCGCCTTTGCGGGTATCCCACTGATCCCTCTTGCCAAGCTGATCTATGGTAGTGTAACAGAAGCTTCTGTAAGGCAGGCTGGAATCGGAAAACGCCTGATGAACATTAAGGTATGCAGTTTAAACGGAGACCGGATTACCCTGGCCAATGCTTTTGGCCGGAACATAGGCAAAGTCATATCTGCAGCGCCGTTCTTTTTTGGCTACCTGTACAGCTTCCTCAATAAAAAACAGCAATGTTTTCATGATGTAATGGCCAAAACGCTGGTCACAAAAGAGCGCCTGATCTGATTGTTATCAACATAATCTTTATCTTTGCGACAGATTTTTGTATTCATGGAAGCAGCACAATTGTATTCGAGGTTTTTAACAAGGGAAGTAAATATCGGCGATGTACCTATGGGTGGTTTAAATCCCATACGTATTCAGTCCATGACCACTACAGATACCATGGATACCCTCGGTACCGTGGAACAGACCATCAGAATGGTAAATTCTGGCTGCGAGTACGTGCGCATCACTGCGCCCAGCATGAAGGAAGCAGAAAACCTGGCCAATATCAAAAAGGAACTGCGGGTAAGGGGGTACAACGTGCCACTTGTAGCCGATATTCACTTTACACCCAATGCGGCCGAGGCTGCTGCGCGTATCGTGGAAAAAGTAAGGGTAAACCCGGGCAATTATGCTGATAAAAAACGATTTGAAAACATAGAATATACCCAGCAGGCTTACCAGGCCGAACTGGAACGTATATACAAGAAGTTTAGCCCCCTGGTAAAAATCTGCAAGGAATATGGTACGGCTATGCGCATCGGCACTAACCATGGTTCGCTTTCAGACAGGATCATGAGCCATTATGGCGATACCCCTCGCGGAATGGTAGAGTCGGCCATGGAGTTTATCCGCATGTGCGAAGACCTGAACTATTATAACCTGGTGATTTCTATGAAGGCCAGCAATACACAGGTAATGGTGCAGGCTTATCGTTTGCTGGTTGAAACCATGGTTAAGGAAGGGATGAATTATCCTTTGCACCTTGGGGTAACAGAGGCCGGCGATGGGGAAGATGGGCGCATCAAATCAGCAGTAGGTATTGGTACGCTGCTGGAAGATGGTCTGGGCGATACCATCAGGGTATCCTTAACGGAAGATCCTGAATTTGAAGCGCCTGTAGCCAAAGCCCTGGCCGCGAGATATGAAAAACGTGCTGTCGATCTGTACGGGAAAACCCTGTTCACCGAATCCAAAACCATTGATGCAGAAAAGCTTTCCTATAATCCTTTTGAATACCAGCGCAGGCTTACCGTTCCGGTACAGCATATCGGGGGGCATCACCATCCTGTTGTACTGCTGGATGTAAGCAGGGAGAACCTGAAAGACCCTTATTTTCTGGGCGCAGCAGGCTACAGTTACAGTGCTGTGCTGGATAAATACAATATGGCAGATCAGGCCTGCGATATGGTGTACCTGGGCGATCAGTTGCCATCGTTCTCTTTTCCAGGCAACCTGAAACAGTTATACAATTACAATACCTGGCTGACATTGCGCGACAAAAACAATTGTCACCCTTTGTTTTCTTACGAAGAGTACCTGAAAGCTGGGCAGAAAGACGAACATTTAAACCTGGTCAGGATCCAGGCCGAAGAAGCAGCCGGTAAAGACCTTTCTGTTCTGAAAGATAATGTGGTATTGTTGCTGGAAACTTCTGCATTGCACGGGGTAGCCGCCCAGCGGAATTTCTTTGTTGCATTAATGACTAAAAACCTGCAGCTGCCGGTCATCATCAGCAGAAGTTACGAAGGGATAAATGCCAGTGACCTGATGTTGTATGCTGCTACCGATATGGGTGCATTGTTAACAGACGGATTGGGTGACGGTATATGGATAAAAGCCGATGCAGCTGTAGCTTTACCTGTAGTTAATGCAACAAGCTTTGGGATATTGCAGGCTACACGTACCAGAATATCAAAAACAGAATATATCTCCTGTCCGAGCTGCGGAAGAACACTTTTTGATCTTCAGGAAACTACCCAGCTCATCCGGTCGCGCACCGATCACCTCAAAGGGATCAAGATCGGCATCATGGGCTGTATTGTAAACGGGCCTGGTGAAATGGCAGATGCCGACTACGGCTATGTAGGTACAGGACCGGATAAAATAACCTTGTACCGTGGCAGGGAAGTGGTAAAGAAAAATGTAAATGCTGCCAATGCTTTGGACGATCTGATTGAGCTGATCAGGGAAGACGGTAACTGGGTACAAAGAGGGGAATAAATCCTTTGTCGTTTTTAGCCCTATAATTGTCGCATTTACACTGCGGGCTGAATGGTATTGTTTCCGAAATTTGCGGTACAACAAAACCATACGATATGAAAAAGTATATGCTGCCGGTTTTTTTCTTTGCCCTGATTGCGGTAATGACTACGGCCTGTCAACAACGTCCGGAGGATAGTAAAAAGGCCTCTGCAGAAACAAATGGTACGAGCGCCAATCTCCCTGTAAAGCCAACTGAAAGTGGCTACGCAGCTGTAAACGGACTGAAAATGTATTATGAAGTATACGGTAAGGGAAAACCTGTTGTTTTGTTACATGGTTCCTTTATGAATATACCGATGAACTGGGGTCAGATCATCCCCCTATTTGCCAAGAACCGGAAAGTAATTGTAGCAGAAATGCAGGGCCATGGCCGTACCAGGGATACCGACCGGGAATTTAGTTATGAAGGTATGGCTGACGATGTATCTGGCCTGCTGAAACATCTGAAGATAGATAGTGCCGATATTTTAGGATATAGCATGGGCGGTGGTGTGGCATTTCAGATGGCCGTGCGCCATCCTGAGCAGGTACGCAGGCTTGTCATATGGTCGGGTACATATAAGCACGATGGCTGGTGGCCTGATGTAGAAGAGAGTTTTGCGCATATGAATGCAGATATTTTTAAAGGATCACCCATAGAAAAACAATATGATAGCCTGGGCAATGATCCTAAGCGTTTTCCGGAATTTGTAAAGAAAGTAATGAGTATAGACCTGAAGGCATACGACTGGTCTAAGGAAGTGAAAAATATTAAGGCTCCGGTTTTTATGGCCATTGGCGATGCCGATGGGGTAAGATATGAACACGCATTGGAACTGTTCCGTGCCAAAGGTGGCGGAAAGATGGGCGATATTCACGGATTACCTAAATCCAGACTGGCCATTATACCAGGCACAACCCATATCGGTATGATGCTGCGAACCGACTGGCTGATCCCCATGGTCAACGATTTTCTGGATTCCGATCTTAAGGCCACGCCACCCACGTTTTAAAGAACGGTCTGTTCCGTTTAGCTTACACTTGCAGCTTGCCGATACCTCAAGTCAAACGTTTGCGCAGTCTGTGAATCGCTGATCAGAAAAATGATTGCTTATATTCAGTGAACTAAACAGAACAACCAAATGAAACCTAACCGTAGAAAATTTTTACAAACACTGGCTATAGGCTCCGGAGCTATGGCCATCGGGCTGCCTGGCTTTGCTAAAGAAACTGCTCTGGAAAATGAAGATTTATATGTCCCAGGTGAGGGCGCCCCAAGATTCAACATGTGTGGCTACGCGGCGCCTAAGATTGACAAGGTTCGTATTGGCATCATCGGCCTGGGAATGCGCGGGCCAGGTGCGGTAAGCCGTATGTCTTTTATTGAGGGGGTCGAGATCAAAGCCTTGTGCGATAAACTCCCGGAACGCGCCGCTGCGGCACAAAAACATCTGGTACAAAAGGGACTGCCCAAAGCTACAGAGTACTCTGGCGAAAACGGGTGGAAAGATATGATCCTCAAAGAAGAGCTGGACCTGGTGTACATCTGTACGCCATGGCACCTGCATACACCAATGGCGGTTTTTGCAATGGAAAATGGGAAGCATGCAGCAACTGAAGTTCCCGCTGCATTGACCATAGAAGAGTGCTGGAAGCTGGTAGAAACTTCTGAAAAGACCCGTAAGCATTGCATGATGCTGGAAAACTGCTGCTATGATTTCTTTGAAATGCTGACCCTGAATATGGTACGTCAGGGCATGTTCGGAGAACTGGTCCATGCCGAGGGTGCATATATCCACGATTTGCTTGGCCTGAATTTCAATAAAAAGGGCTATGAAAACATGTGGAGGCTGAAAGAAAATATTGATTTCAATGGGAATCTGTACCCTACCCATGGCTTAGGTCCTATTGCCCAATGTATGAACATCAACAGGGGCGATAAAATGGATTATCTCGTTTCTATGTCGTCCAATGATTTTATGATGGGAAACGAGGCTAAAGAAAAAGCGAAAGCTGATCCTTTTTACAATGAATTTGTGGGAAGAAATTACAGGGGTAATATGAATACCACAACCATCCGGACCAGTAAAGGAAAAACACTGATGCTGCAGCACGACGTAACCTCGCCGCGACCTTATTCCAGGATTCATTTGTTAAGCGGAACAAAAGGCTTTGCCAGCAAATGGCCAGAGCCGGAACGCATCGCCTTTGGCGAAGAGTGGTTAAAACCCGAAGAGATGAAGAAATTGTATGATACCTATACTCCGGAACTGATCAGGCATGTTGGAGAGATCGCGAAGAAAGTAGGGGGGCATGGAGGAATGGACTTTATGATGGATTGGCGCCTGATCGATTGCCTGCGGAACGGACTGCCTTTGGATCAGGATGTTTATGATGCAGCTGCCTGGAGCTGTGTTGTACCACTGAGCAAAAAATCTGTTTCAAAGCGATCTTCAAGTGTAGACATTCCCGATTTTACAAGGGGAGGCTGGACTGGTAACAAACCCCATAATTTAACCTTGCAGGGGGGCGGAAATACCAAAGTTAGAAATATGAAATAAACAATATGAAACAAAGTTGCATTTGTATTTTATAATATGCAACTTTGTTTCATATGAAAGCTGATGCAAACATCTTGTGCCCAAAACCCAGAAAAACCTTTCTGGTATTGTTTGCATTGCTTTTCCTGTTTATCGCTATTGTTCCGGGTTTTCATCATCATGGGCACAATTCGGTTTGCAGACACTTAAGCTGCGATGATACCCAAAAGATCCAGCTTACAGATAAATGCGCAATCTGCGATTACTTTCACCATGTCCAGGCGCAGCCTGTCCTTTTGCCGGATACCCTATCTCTACCTGTAATACATCCTGAAGCGATTGCGCCTGGTATCTGGGTATCCCATGGCAATTATTCATTTACCTTGCCAGGCTTTACCAGCAGGGGGCCGCCGAGGTTAATTTCTTAAGCAATTTTAAAATACGCTCCGAAATTAACTTCAAATCTAAAATAATGACAAATCAGTTTAAATCAACAGCAATCGTCTTAACAGGCGTAGTAATACTTTTTGCAAGTTCATGTAAAAAAGACAATAATGAAGCCATAAAGGAAGGGATTCAACGTTCAGAAATCATCCTTACAGAAATGAGCGGCGCAGCCATTGAAGCGCATGGCGATCATTTCCATGGTCTGACGGATCTGACTGCAGGAACACCTGTAGTGATCAAATTTGACGAAAATGGGAAAGCAACAGCAAACGGGCATCTGCACCTGGAAGCGGATGCAGTTTATAAGCTGGAACTGAAGGCCTGGGACCATACCGGGAAAGAGGTACAGAACCAATTCATCCAAAATAAATCTGCTGCAGATCAGTTTAAGGCTTTCCTGACAGGCGGAAACTTTATCCTGAACAAAGATTCCAAAACCGAGAGCGGGGCAATTTTTCAGCCAAGGGAGGCGGCCTATGCCGATGGAACAGTTGTGACTGGTCAGTACGAAACCACCGGGGTGCTGACCTACCTGACTATAGGCCAGGACAACGTAGGGCCGACAAAAGAAGTGAGTTATGTGATGCGGAAACTGGAGCAGGGCCTGAAGGCCAAAATTACCAGGAGCGACTGGAACCATACCGATTACGCAAGCCGGTTTGCAGGACAGGATGTGTTGAAGTTGAAGTTTGAAGTCCATGTAGAAAAAGGGCACGTGCATTAAACTAAGACTATAGCAGTACCTTAACTGAGTCGCTGCCAGGCCGGAGTCTGGCAGCACTTGGCTTGTAGTCTGGTCGTCGTTTGCCGAGGAAACACCCTGTCAACTGCGACCGGACACCGAAGCGGCTTTAGTTTAGCTAAAGATTGTCTTATGTGGATATAGCCTATATCCATAAGACAATCTTTTTTTTAATTAGTAAGTGAATGAATATTCATTTATATTTGCTGCACAATTAAAATGTCATGCGTGCAAGAGATGTCAATAAGGTAGAACTGGTTAAACAAAAGGCCATAGCGTTGCTGGTCGAGATGGGTTTTGAAGGTTTTACCATGAACAAGCTGGCCAAGGCCTGTAAAATATCAGTCGCTACACTTTATATCTATTACCAGGACAAGGACGATCTGATCCTTAAAATAGGCCTGGAAGAAGTAGAGCGGATGAGCAGGATCATGCTTGAAAATTTTGACCCCGATTGTTCTTTTGCTGAAGGGTTGCGGCAGCAATGGAAAAACCGGGCAAAATGTGTACTGGAAAATCCATTAACAGCACAAATGATAGAACAATTACGGAGTTCCACTTACCAGGATCAGATTTTTGAAGCTTTCGGAGAGGTTTTCAGGGAACCCCTCGGAAAATTTATGCACAATGCTATTGAAAGAGGGGAGATCGTCGCGATGCCGCTGGAAGCTTACTGGTGTGTAGCTTTTGGGCCGCTGTACAACCTGCTCCGTTTTCATAATGAAGGAAAAAGTCTGAGTGGAAAGCCTTTTGTATTAACTGATGAAGTGCTGTGGAGCGCCTTTGATGTGGTACTTAAAGCCCTGAAAAAATAAACCTTAACCTCTAAAAAATTATGGACATTAATATTGAACATATCCTGCTCTTCAAAACCGATATACGCACAGAAGGAGATAAACGCTATATCGGTAAGGTTATGGCCGAAAACCAGATCGAACAGTGGACCGTAGACCTGCAGGATATAGACTGCGTATTGAGAATCGTATCGCCCACACTAAAGCTGCAGGAGGTCATTAGCCTGGTAAAAGAAAACGGCTATCACTGCGAAGAATTAACTTAAAAAATAAAAGCAAAATGCAACAACCCCAAAAAAATATAGCTGAGCCTTTCAGTGCTTACCAGCTACTGGTAATTGCCTTGCTGGCCCTGCTGCAATTTACTATAGTGCTGGACTTTATGGTGCTGGCACCCCTGGGCGATTATCTGATGAAATCGCTCTCTATGACCCCAAAAGGCTTTGGCCTGGTGGTTTCTTCCTATGCTTTCAGTGCAGGTGCCTCTGGCATACTCGCTGCAGGTTTTGCGGATAAATTTGACCGTAAAAAATTACTTTTATTTTTCTATACCGGCTTTATCATCGGTACTTTATGCTGCGCCCTGGCTACCAATTATGAGATGCTGCTCGGTGCAAGGATCGTCACCGGTTTATTTGGAGGTGTAATAGGTGCCATTTCCATGACCATCGTTACCGATGTTTTTGAAGTGCACCAACGCGGAAGGGTAATGGGCATTGTACAAATGGGCTTTGCCGCAAGTCAGGTATTGGGCATCCCTATTGGTTTATATTTTGCCAATATCTGGGGCTGGCACTCTTCATTTTTAATGATTGTGGTATTGGCTATCCTGATTGCCATCGCCATACTGATTAAAGTAAAACCCATTGATAAGCACCTGGCCATCCAGTCGGACAAGAACCCCTTTTTACATTTATGGCATGCCGTTTCCAACCGTTCTTATCAGACCGGGTTTATTGCTACCGCATTTATGAGTGTGGGCGGTTTTATGCTGATGCCTTTTGGTAGCGCTTACCTGATCAATAACATCAATATTACCGAGGAGCAGCTACCCCTGGTTTTTATGTTTACCGGACTGGCCTCTATTGTGGTTATGCCACTGATCGGGAAACTGAGCGATAAGACCGATAAATTCTGGGTGTTCACAGGCGGTTCGCTGCTGGCAATTGCCCTGATCCTGGTATATACCAATCTGACACCTGTACCCCTGTGGCAAGTTATCGTCATCAACGTGGTGCTGTTTATGGGGGTAATGAGCCGTATCATTCCGGCAACCACTTTGACCATGAGTGTACCCGACCTGAAAGACCGGGGTGCGTTTATGAGCGTAAATGCCTCCCTGCAGCAGGTTGCAGGAGGTATAGCAGCTTTGTGCGCAGGCCTGATCGTTACGCAGAAAACAAAGAGCAGCCCCTTGGAACATTACGATATTTTAGGTATTGTGGTATCTGTGCTCATACTTTTGTGCATATTTTTGGTTTACCGCGTAAGTGTAATGGTAAAAAAGAAAGCAGCTTAACGAATGAAAGCCAGGGTCTTTTGGGCCACCTCCTGGAGGTGTTCCGGAAGGACTTCAGCTGCGTACGGATGGGATGCACCGTAAACATGGTTTGAACCAGGTATCTTCTGTATTTTGGCCTTGAGTTGCTGCTGGGCGAGCTTCTGGGCTACACTGAAGTTTACGTTTACATCCTCATCGCCATGCAGAATTAGCCAGGGTATGTTTACTTTTTTGGCTGCTTCTATGATATTGAATTTTGTTTTGTGCTGGTTGAAATCGGTCAGTAAAGTGCTGTTTAAAGGCATTTTTTCTTTGGTACGGACATTTTCTACAAAGATCTGACCCTTTTCGGTCCATTCTTTTTCCTGTTCTTTTTTCCAGAGGCTGGAAAAATCGGAAATGGCCGACCAGGTTACCAGCTTACTGATGCGCTGGTCTTTAGCTGCCAGGATAATGGCCAGTCCACCGCCCCTGCTATGGCCGATAAGATAAACCGGGCTTTCAGGCCATATGGTCAGTACATGGTCAATCACCGTTTCTGCATCAGCAAGCTCCTTGCTGATGGTATTGGCGGCAAAGGTCTCCATATCGGTCACGTCGGTTAGGTTTGCTGCGGTAACCCCGCTGTGCGACAGGTTGAATTTTACATATCTGTATCCCTGAGCAGCAAAAAAGGATGCGATCAGGTGATGTGCACCCCAGTCTTTAAAGCCTTTGAAGCCATGAATGAAAATTATGGTACCGGATTTTGTGTTTTTATCGTCATAAGTATAATCGCCGAATATGGGTTTTCCGGCTGATCCATTCAGTGTAAAAGATTCTTTTATGATCATATGTGTCTACAGCTATGGTGTTTAGCCAATATAACAAAAATAAAATCTGCTTGTTTAGGGGTGTGTATTTATTTAAAATCTTTCTAAATAGCTGTTAATTACAGCATAATGACAGTGGAACAGTCTGGTCTTATTACTTTTGTTTCGCTAAAAAAACAGGATAATACTATTTTGGAATATTTAAAGATCATTGCTTTTACGCATAAACAGATTGACTTAAAATCTTTAGGTAAATTGGTAATATGTGAGCAGACATTGGACGACAGGTTGAGGAACATTCAATCTGAGTTAGGTGTTAAAGAAATATTCTACGTAGGTACCTGCAACAGGGTTGAGTTTGTATTTACTTCACCAAGTAGCCTGGACAAGGATTTTATTACCCGTTTTTTAACTGTACTGGACATGGGGCTGCCTGCGCAGTACATGGAACAGTTTGTTGAAAACGTATCGGCATATGAACAGCTGGATGCTTTTAACCATCTGCTGCGTACATCCTGCTCGCTGGAGAGTCTGGTTGTCGGGGAAAAGGAAATCCTGGCGCAGATCCGTAAAGCATATGAAGCCTGCCGTGTGGCCGGCTTTACCGGTGACTATATGCGGATGATCATGAACCGGGTGGTAAAAACAGCTAAAGAAGTTTATACACATACTAATATCTCCAAAAACCCGGTATCTATAGTTTCCCTGGCCTACCGCAAGCTGCGCGACCTGAAAATGTGCTCCAGCGAAGCAAGATTACTCATTATCGGTGCTGGTGAAACCAACCGGAATCTGGCCCAATACCTTAAAAAGCACAAATACACCAATTTCTCTGTATTTAACAGAACGCTGGAAAATGCCGAAAACCTGGCTAAGGAACTGAACGGCACAGCCTACCCGCTTACTGCACTTGAAAATTACGATAAGGGTTTTGATGTGATCATTACCTGCACAGGATCTACAGAAGCGATCATCACTGAAGCGATCTATAAAAAACTGTTGAATGGCGATACTTCAAAAAAAGTAATCGTTGACCTGGCCATACCCAATGATACCGCTGCCGAAGTGGTAAAGAACTTCCCGGTACACTACATCGAAGTTGAGTCTTTAAAAGAGGTTGCCCGTAAAAATATTCAGGAACGTTATGATGAGCTGGTAAATGCCGAGCACATCATCGAAGAAAATATCAAGGATTTTGAACTGGTACTGCGCCAGCGCAAAATTGAAATTGCCATGAGCTGCGTTCCGCAGAAAATTAAGGAAATTAAGCATACTGCCATCAATGGTATCTTTGCTGATGAGATCGATAAGCTTGATGAAAATTCAAGGTTATTATTGGAAAAGGTGATGAATTACATGGAAAAAAAATACATCAGCGTACCAATGGTCATGGCAAAGGAGATATTGGTAAAGAATAGCTAAATTTGCGAAAAAATTAGCATCAACGTGAAAAGACTTATTATAGGTACAAGAGGTAGCGACCTGGCTTTATGGCAAGCCAATTTCATTAAAGATAAACTAGCAGCTATCGGTGTTGAGGCTGAATTGAAAATCATCAAAACACAGGGCGACAAGATTTTAAACCTCAGGTTGGACAAGCTGGAAGGCAAGGGATTTTTTACCAAAGAACTGGAAGAAGAGCTTTTGGGCGGCACAATTGATATTGCTGTACATTCCCATAAGGACCTGCCAACTGTACACCCTGCCGGTTTAACCATTGCTGCGGTAACTGAGCGCGAAGATCCATCTGAACTTTTGCTGATCCTGAAAGATTGTGTCAGCATCAGTCATAAGCTTTCCTTAAAAAAAGGAGCGATGGTGGGTACCTCTTCCAACAGACGTAAAGCACAGTTGCTGGCGCTCCGCCCGGATCTGAACATAGAAGATTTAAGAGGTAACGTACCTACCCGCATCCAGAAATTAAGGGATGAGGATTACGATGCCATATTGCTGGCAAAGGCTGGTGTAAACCGCTTGAATATTGACCTGTCGGAATTTCACGTTGAAGTGGTAGATACTACCGAACTCGTTCCTGCACCTGCACAGGGTGCGCTGGCCATCCAGATCAGGGAAAATGACGCTGAATTGTTTGAAGTACTCCAGCAGATCAACCATCCTGAAACAGCCGAAGAAATTGCAATTGAACGCAAGGTCTTAAACCTGTTTGAAGGGGGCTGTCACATGCCTTTGGGCTGCTATTGTAAAAAGGAAGACGGACAATATGAAGTCTGGACCTCAAAAGCGGAAACGGATGAAGACTTTCCTGACCGCCTGTTTTACAGGGTAGATAAACTGGACGGTCTGGCCGAAAAGATAGTAGCCAAATTCAGTGCCGATAGAAAGCTCCCGGCCAAGGTATTTATTTCGCGTGAAGTAGGGGAGCACAATTATTTCAGAAAAGCACTTGAAAAACATAACATAGAAATTGATGCCCGCTCATTGATCCGTACTTTTCCTATCGTAACCGTACTGGATCCTTTTTATCTGAAGCACATCGACTGGATCTTTTTCAGCAGCAGAAATAGCGTAGACTATTTCTTTAATCTGAAGCCTATGTTGGCTAAACATGTAAAGTTTGGCGTGGCGGGCCGTGGTTCTGAAGATTCGCTCAGAAGGGCAGGCCATCTGGCTGATTATGTTGGCGAAGGCGGAGATATTGAAGAGGTAGCAGAACTGTTTGCCGAAGCGGTGACGGGCAAGACCGTATTGTTTCCAAGGGCGCAAGACTCCCTGTTGAGTATCCAAAAGGCTTTAAAGCCGGATACCAAGGTGGTAGACCTGCCGATATATGAGACCGTTATTGAAGAAAATATAGACCAGACCTATGCTGATGTACTGATATTTACCAGTCCATCTAATGTTGACGCTTATTTTGTAGATAATTTATTAGAACCCGGACAGCAGGTAATTGCCATTGGTAACTCTACCGCTAAGAAATTTGAAGAGATGGGCGTAAAATGTATTTTACCTTACTCTCCTGACGAGATCGGCCTGGCCGAGGCTGTATTTGGGATAGACATAAAATAGAGAGATGATGTTACACCGCCCACGCAGATTAAGGAAAAACCCGATTGTGAGAGAAATGGTAGCCGAAACCCGGTTATCCAAAGACATGTTCATTTACCCGTACTTTGTGGTACCGGGAAAGAATGTAGTTCACCCATTGGATGCTATGCCCGGAATCAGTCACTTCTCGGAAGATATGTTGCTGAAAGATGTGGAAAAAGGTTTGAAGCTGGGTGTAAATAAAATCATGCTGTTTGGTGTAGGAGATGAGAAAACTGAAGATGCAGCTTCTGCCTACCATGACCATTCCCTGGTACCTTCTGCAGTCCGCGCTTTAAAAAAGAACTTTGGCGAGGACATCTATGTGGTAACCGATGTATGTGTGTGTTCTTACACTACCCATGGCCATTGCGGAATATTAAAGGACGATTATGTGCAGAATGATGAAACGGTAGCGGTTATTGCCAAAATGGGGCTTACCCATGCGCAGGCCGGAGCCGATATGCTGGCCCCCTCTGATATGATGGATGGCCGTATAGGCGCCATAAGGAGTGTGCTGGACGGGGCAGGTTATGTCAATACCGCGATCATGTCGCATGCTACCAAGTTTGCATCGGCCTATTACGGACCATTCAGGGAAGCCGCAGACTGTGCCCCGGGTAAGGGCGACAGGAAAGCTTACCAGATGGATTTCAGAAACGGTGAGGAAGCTTTAAGAGAGGCCCTGCTGGATAAAGGTGAAGGTGCCGATGTGCTGATGGTAAAGCCCGCGTTGGCTTATATGGATGTGATCAGTAAGCTTAAACAACATACCGATCTGCCTATTGCCTGCTATAACGTATCCGGAGAATATTCAATGGTGAAAGCAGCTGCACAAAGGGGCTGGATAGACGAACAGAAAGTAGTAATGGAAACCATGCACGGCTTTGCCCGCGCTGGGGCAAGCATCATCACAACCTATCACATCAGGGATATGGTTGAAAAGAACTGGATATAATGGGCGGCTGTTCCTGTTTATGAACGGAACGGCCGGGGACTTGAAATAAAAATTATGTTAGAATCTTTAAAGAAAATGTTTTCGGGAAATGAAGGTGAGGTACCTGTAAATACAGGGAGTAAACCTGATATCTCCAGGGAAAAGTCAGCGGAATTGTACGAAAAGGCAAAAAATTACTTCCCCGGAGGAGTAAACTCACCGGTACGGGCTTTTAAGTCGGTATACGGCACCCCCCTTTTTATTCAAAAAGGGGATGGCTGTTTTGTATGGGACGCTGATGGCAATCAATTTATAGATTTCTGCGGCAGCTGGGGCCCACTCATTTTAGGTCATAACCATCCGAAAGTAAGGGAAAAAGTAACTGAGGTGATGCAGAACGGCATGAGCTTCGGGGCTCCGACCGCACTGGAAAATGAACTGGCCGAGCTGATCATTAAGAACAATAAGTTTGTAGAAAAAATACGTTTTACCAGTTCGGGTACAGAAGCGGTGATGTCGGCTATCAGACTGGCACGTGGCTATACCGGTAGGGATAAGATCATTAAATTTGAAGGCTGTTACCATGGCCATAGCGATTCCTTACTGGTAAAGGCAGGATCGGGACTGGTTACCTTTGGTGAAACCTCGTCGGCCGGGGTGCCTAAAGCCTTTGCCCAGGAAACCATCGTTTTGCCTTTAAACGATACTGAGGCTTTGAAACAGGCTTTTGAGCAGTTTAAGGATGAAGTAGCAGCAGTTATTATTGAAGGGATACCGGCAAATAATGGCTTGCTGATGCAGGACGAAGCCTACCTGGAATTCCTGCAAAACATTTGTAAGGAAAATAAATCACTACTGATATTTGATGAAGTGATCACTGGATTCAGGTTAGGTTTTGAAGGGGCTGCTGCCCATTACGGCATTAAACCTGATATCGTTACCTATGGTAAAATTATAGGTGGCGGTCTGCCGGTAGGGATGTACGGTGCTTCTGCAGAAATTATGGCGCATATTTCTCCTGACGGGGGAGTTTACCAGGCTGGTACCTTGTCGGGTAACCCGGTAGCTATGGCTGCAGGAATTGCACAGCTGACAGAGTTGCTGCGTTCAGGTTTTTACAAAGAGCTGAATACCAAGGCTACGGAGTTTGCAGAAAGTATCAAACGTTTTGCAGCAGCCAGGAATTACAAAGTAAAGGTATTCCATATCGGATCTATATTCTGGATCGCTTTTACGGATAAAGATAAGATCCAGAGTGCTGCTGATATTGACCATGGCAGTATGGAGAAATTTAAAGTAATGCACAGGGAATTGCTGAACCGGGGCATTTACCTGGGACCATCAGGTTACGAGGTAGGCTTTGTTTCGGCAGCCCATACAAAAATTGAGCTTGAAAAAGCAAAAAGGGCGATATTTGAAAGCCTTGACGTTGTTTTCAGGAGCAAGTAATTAATGGTATATTTATAAAGCAAAATACAGGTAATCTTGAAAAAATCGATCGTCATATTTTACTTCATGCTGTTATATGCCCTGGTGCAGTTGATATCCTGGGGAACACTGGTGGTGAAGCTGGAACCTGCCAGAATGGCAATGGTTATGGGAGAGGGGTCTGTCTTTTTATTTTTACTGTGTATTGGCGCTTATTTTTTACACCAGTCTATAAAAAAGGAGGAACGCTTACGTGAGCAGCAGCAGAACTTCCTGCTTTCTGTAACGCATGAGTTGAAATCGCCACTGGCTGCCATAAAACTATCAATACAAACCATTATCAAACGTGATCTGGATAAGGCAAGACAAACGGCTTTACTGGGTAACTCATTAAAAGATATTGAGCGTTTGGATGATTTGGTCGAGAATATGTTGCTAGCCACCAAGATTGAGAACCGTTCTTATTCGTTCCCTAAGGAACAATTTGACTTTTCTGAACTGGTCACTAAAATTACAGACAGACTGCAGGTGCATTCCTGTGGCTGTGAACAGCTGATTACACCTGTGATAAAGCCTGGTATAAAAGTGATGGGCGACCAGTTCGCCTTATCGTCAGTAGTAACCAACCTGGTCGAAAATGCTGTTAAGTATTCGGGACCCTGTGCAGATGTGTCAGTTGAACTGACAGAAAAAGACGGACATCCGTTTCTTAGGGTATCTGACAAAGGGCCAGGTATACCTGACGCTGAAAAGATGCTTATTTTCGACAAATTTTATCGCGTTGGTGATGAGAATGTCAGAAAATCAAAAGGCACAGGTTTAGGCCTGTTTATTGTTAAGGAAGTATTACAAAGCCACGACGCTGACATCAGCGTTAGAGATAACGTACCACATGGTGCTATTTTTGAAATAACATTTAGTTGATTATGCAACAGAAACTAAGAATACTGCTGGTTGAAGATGAAGACCACTTATTGGATGCCATTAAATTAAACCTGGAACTTGAAGGCTATAAAGTGCATGCGGTAAAAGATGGTAAAACAGCATTGAAAGTTTTTAAAGAAGAAAGATTTAACCTGATCATTCTTGATGTAATGCTTCCGGAGATGGACGGTTTCCAGGTTTGTGAAACCATCAGACTGGAAAATACAGAAGTGCCTATCCTTTTCTTAACCGCAAAAAATACCAGCGAAGACAGGGTAATGGGACTTAAGAAAGGTGCCGATGATTACCTGGTGAAACCATTTAACCTTGAAGAACTGATCTTAAGGGTAGGTATCCTGGTAAAACGCAGCATGAAAGCGGATGACCTTAAAGAGATCAATTCCTATAAAATCGGTGATAAAACGATCTATTTCAATTCATTTGAACTGAAACAGGATGATGGTGTGATTGTACCGCTTACCAAAAAAGAAACGATGCTGCTGAAATTGCTGATTGAGCGCAAGAACGAAGCGGTATCGCGTGAGCAAATCCTGGAGACGGTATGGAACTATGACGTTTATCCTTCAACAAGGACTATTGATAACTTTATTTTGACCTTCCGCAAGTATTTTGAACCAGATCAGAAAAACCCGGTTTATTTTCATTCCATCAGGGGTGTAGGTTATAAATTCACGGATACACATTAATGTACAATGCAAAAGGCAGGTATGCCCTGATGGCCCTTTTTGCCATCGCCGCACTGGCATGCCTTTTTTATGATCAATACCAGCTGGCAGCACTTGCCGGCTTTTTGTTTGCCTTTGTCATATGGAGCCATTTTAAACACAGCTCTGTATTGCTGGCATCCAAACATTTCAAAAACGGGAACCATGAACGTGCAGCGCAGATTCTGACGGAAGTAGGCAACCCTGACAGATTGGCAAAGAACAGGCGTGGCTATTACGAATTTATGAAAGCCAATATCGCCCTGAAGAAAGAAGATTACGATCAGGCCGAATATCATTTTCAGATTGCCAGCCGTTTCCCCTTAGGTGGTAAAAACGATAAAGCCTTTGTGATGATCCACCTGGCCAACCTGGCCTTAAGGAAAAAAGACAAAGAGCGTTGTACAGCCTATTTAATTAAAGCAAAAGAGCTTGCTGTGAGCAGCAAAGCCCAGGATATCATTACAAAAATAGAGAAAGAAGCGAACAGCTTATAACACAAAGAACAACAACAAATGAACACGTTATTTTTAGATGCAGCATTTTCAAAACAAACAGAACGTCCGCCGGTATGGATGATGCGCCAGGCAGGTCGTTTTATGCCAGAGTATTGGGAAATCAAAAACAAATACTCGTTTCTGGAAATGTGTAAAACACCTGAAATTGCAGCGGATGTAACGATGCTGCCGGTTGATTTGCTGGGTATTGATGCGGCCATTCTGTTCTCAGATATCCTGGTTACCGGTGAAGCTATGGGGGGCGACCTGAGCTTTACACAAGGCGTAGGCCCTAAGTTTGCCAATCCTGTACGTACGCTTAAAGATGTAGATGCCCTGGAGGTTGATGTACTGGACCGTCTGCAGTATGTAGCTGATGCCATTAAAGTTATTCAGCAGCGTTTAAACGGCAGCATTCCTTTAATAGGGTTTGCAGGTGCGCCATTTACGGTAATGAGTTACCTGGTGGAAGGCGGCTCTTCAAAAGATTTTAAACTGACAAAACTGCTGATGCACAATCAGCCCGAAGTAGCCCACAAGCTGCTGGCTAAAATTGCCAAAGTAACGGCAGATTACCTGAACCTTCAGATTACCGCAGGCGTTAATGCCATCCAGATATTTGACAGCTGGGCCCTGGCCCTTTCCTGGAATGATTACCAGGAGTTCTCGCACCGCTACATCAACGAAATTATTGCAAATCTGAACAGGAAAGACATTCCTGTAATTTCTTTCTGCAAAGGCAGCTCCGTATTTGCACCGATTATGGCCGAAGCAAAGCCGGATGTCATTTCGGTAGACTGGAATGCTGACCTTTTAAATATCAAGAAGAGCCTGCCGGCGGGTATTGCCGTACAGGGAAATCTTGACCCGCATATCCTTTATGCAGAGCAGCCGGTAATTAAGAGGGAGATCCTCAGGTTATTTGAGCGAATGCGCGGAGAAAACGGATTTATCTTTAACTTAGGTCATGGCATTATGCCAGATATCCCTTTTGATAATGTGAAATACGCCATAGAAGTCATCAAAGCATTCAAATATTAATATGGATAAATACTATTACTACGTCCTCTCTGTCCACATCATCTTTATGGTGAGCTGGATGGCGGGGCTGTTTTATAGTGTACGTTTGTTCATTTACCATACCGAGGCGGCCGACCGGCCCGAACCGGAAAAAACCATTCTTCAAAAGGAGTATGAAAAGATGGAACATAAATTATGGTACATCATCACTACTCCTGCAATGGTACTCACTGTGCTTGCGGGCATCTCTATGCTTTGCATCAGGCCCGTGCTGCTACAAATGCCCTGGATGCATGTAAAGTTGGGCTTTGTGGTTTTACTGCTCATTTACCATTTCATTTGCCAGCGCATCATGAAGCGGCTGAAGCAGGGCCTGAGTAACACCAGTTCCTTCAAACTTCGTTTATGGAACGAGGTGGCAACCATTCTGCTGGTGGCTATCGTATTTACCGTTGTGCTCAAGAACGCGGTCGACTGGGTTTACGGCCTTATCGGCCTGATTGTTTTTGCTGTAGTCATTATGGCCGCAGTAAAGTGGTACAAGCACTACAGGAAAAAGCACAACTGCTAAATAACCCCCTAAATTTTTTTTTAATACCCCTGCAACCTTTACATTAGTTGTAGCATCTTCTATATACCAAACACATAAATGAAGTTGACGCAATATAGAATTGAAGAACTACTGGAAGGATGCAGGTCAGGCAACCGGAAAATGCAGGAAGCGCTGTACAGGCAAACCTCGGCCCGGATGCTGGCAGTTTGCCTGCGTTATGTAAAGGATATGGCAGAGGCAGAAGATGTATTGCAGACCGGGTATATCAAAGTTTTTCAGAAGGTAAAGGAATATCGTGGTGAGGGTTCTTTTGAAGGCTGGATCCGAAGGATCATGGTAAATACAGCTATAGAAAACTATCGGAAAAATCTGCGCAATATGCATGTGGCACCGATTGAAGATGCCGCTGACCAGGTGTCAACGGGCTTTGATTTTAGTCGCCTGGGGATGCAGGACCTGATGAAAATCATCCAAAAGCTGGCGGATGGTTACCGGCTGGTATTTAACATGTACGCCATCGAGGGCTATTCACATAAAGAGATCTCAGAAACGCTGGGGATTTCCGAAGGTGCAAGTAAATCGCAGCTTTCGAGGGCAAGGGCCATATTAAGGGAAGAAATTATAAAAATGGAGGGCATAAATTATGCAAAATATACAGGATAAGGCATTTGATGAGTTGTTCAAAGAAAAGCTGGGAGATGCGGAAATACAGCCGTCTGCCAACTTATGGGGTAATATTGTAGCAGGGCTGCAACCTGCAGCCAAACGCAGGTTCCCGGTATACTGGATGGCGGCTGCTTTGGCCCTGATCGTTGTTGGGCTTGGCTTATTAATGCCGGAGACAGAAAAAGTGAGGTTGCAGGCACCGGCTCAGCTGGCTGTTCGTGAGGATGTAGCTGTAGCAGTTGCACCGCCGGCCCTTGATTTAACAGGTGCAGGGGCAACTGCGGCAACAAGCTATAAAAGTACGCCATTGGTTATTGCCCCCCGCTTAAAAGCAGATATAGAAAATAAATCTGACAGGCCGAAGATGCAACCTGAACGGGCTGCTGACCGTCTGGTAAATAAACAGGAAGAAGTCGTTGAGGAACCGGTTCAATCGCCAAAGCCAGTAAATGAGACCATGATTGCCAGTGCAAACATGCAGGAGGACAACCAACCGGATCTCACTGTAACAAAAACAGATGAAACGGCTGGTAAAGGCATAAGAAATGTAGGCGATCTGATCAACTTTGTAGTTAATAAGGTAGACCGGCGCGAGAAAAAAGTGATACAATTTGAGACGGATGATGACAATTCTTCTATCGTTGCACTCAATATTGGATTTATAAAATTTAACAGGAAATCAGATAAATAGCATTTAAACACACAAATCAATACAGCATGAAATATCTATTTTTAACGGCACTTCTGATCAGCAGCTTAGCAAGTGCCCAGGCCCAGAATACAACTGCAAAAGCAGATACCACAGTCGCCAGAGCCCATAAAGAAAGTAAGATGAAGAAGTTCGATATGAACCATGGCGTGGGCGTCATCATCGGTAAAAAGGACTCCACAGGAAAAACGGACGCCTCTAAGGGACGTTTTATTGGCGGTATCACTTTAACCAGGCTGGATATCGGGTTTTCAAAACTGATTGACAACGGAAGTTTTTCTTTATCTCCTGAAAATGATTTCCTGGATTATAAAGCCGGTAAAACCAGTACGGTTTCGCTGGATGTATTGCAGATGGGCTACCGTTTTAACCAGCATTTTAAGATCTATGTTGCAGGTGGTTTCGACTGGACACATATCCGTTTAAAAAAGAACATCACCATGAAAAAGAACAATCCGGTGCTGGACTACGATACTGAAGATATACAGTTTTCGAAAAACAGGTTTTCTAGCTTTTATGTGCATGTGCCGCTCAATTTTGAACTGCGCACTAAGGAAAACGACAATGGCAAACGTTTTTACTTTGTCTTTGGTCCCGAGGTCGCTTTCCTGACCAATGCCAAGGTGAAGCAGATCAGCAAGGAAAAGGGCAAAGAAAAATTTAATGACGATTATAACTTCCAGCCTTTCCGCTACGGCGGTACGCTGAGGATCGGTTATGGAGGTCTTGGAATTTTTACCAAATATTACTTCAGCGACATGTTTGACAGTGCACCTCAGAAAGGCTTAAGGAATATGTCGTTCGGCCTTACCTTCGGCTTAAATTAAAACACAAATACCTGAATATTATAAATCCTGTAATGCATCATTACAGGATTTTTTTATAGAATTCGATATCTTTACCAGGTGGAAGAACCAATCATCAGCGTTAAAAACCTTAGCAAACAGTACCAGGCCGAACAGCAGGGAGGGATAAGTGACATCAGTTTCAATATCAAAAAAGGAAATGTGATCGCTATTCTGGGCGAGAGTGGAAGCGGAAAATCGACCTTGCTGAAATGTATATATGGCCTGCTAAAGGCAGACGCCGGGGAGGTACTGTTTAACGGAAAGCGTATTTTAGGTCCTGATGAGCAACTTATTCCCGGCCATAAGGAAATGAAAATGGTGACCCAGGATTTTTCCCTGAACATTTACGCCAAGGTTTACGACAATATCGCTTCGATGCTTTCCAATACCAATGTGAAGGCAAAGCAGGAGAAAACAACCGAAATGATGCAGCACCTGCACATAGCGCAGCTGAAAGATAAGAAGATTACCCAGCTGAGCGGTGGCGAGCAGCAGCGGGTGGCCATAGCCCAAGCCATGGTTAGCGATACAGCAGTGTTGCTGCTGGATGAACCCTTTAGCCAGGTAGATGCTTTGCTCAAAAACCAGCTCCGGGCTGATATCAAAAGAATAGCTGCCGAAACCGGTGTTACTGTAGTAATGGTATCGCACGATCCTGCAGATGGATTGTTCCTTGCTGATGAACTGCTCATTTTAAAAGATGGTAAATTATTGCAACACGGGAAACCAGCAAATGTTTACCAGCATCCCGATCATATTTATACCGCCCAGCTCCTGGGGAATGCAGTTGTACTTGGTCATGAAGAGGCTGAAAAATTAGGCCTGGAAATTAAAAATGGGCATGCCGTATTCTATCCCGAATGGGTAGAACTGAAAAGTTCATGGAACAGCCGGCGCTTTGAGGTAAAGGATATTTATTACAAAGGTTTCTACGAAGAACTGCTGCTGGAAAGAAACGGGGTGAAAATAAGGGCCATTCAACTGAACAGAGGCGAGCATAAAAAGCACGATCATATCCAGGCAAATATCAGCCGTTTCATCACTTTCGTGTCATAACATTTATTTCTAAGCTTTATCCTGACTTTTTTACAAGAATATTCAGAAGTTGAGTATTAACTTTGTGGCGCTTAATCATTTTTAAGCTAAAGGATTAAAAAGACAATAGAAGTGGTGCGTTACACATTCGGCCGTTCAATTATATTAAATACTATCGCCTTGCTGGCGATGGTTTTGCTCAGCATTGGCGCCTACGCCCAGCAAACAGTTGTTAGCGGAACGGTTACAGACGCTACCACAAAAGAAACGATCCCCTACGCGTCTTTTATGATTACCGGCAGTACCAAAGGTGGCAGGACGGATGCAGATGGAAAATATAACATTACCATCAGCGGAAACTACAGCCAGCTTACCTTTAGCTATGTAGGTTACAAAACCCAGGTTAAAACCATTAAGCCAGGTGTAGCACAGGTAGTTAATGTGCAGCTGCAGAGCGAGGCGATGCAAATGAACGAGGTGGTGATCAAAGGGGGCAAAAAGCCGCCTTACAGGAATAAAGAGAACCCGGCAGTGGAACTGATCCGTAAGGTGATCGCCAATAAACCAAAGAACAGAATGGAGAACTATGATTATGTAGCTTACCAGAAATATGAAAGGATGCTGTTTTCTATGAGCAATCTTTCAGAGAAGTTCAAAAACAAAAGAATATTCCGCAATTACCAGTTCCTTTTCCAGGAACAGGATTCCACAAAAATTGGTGGTAAAAATATGCTGCCTGTTTACCAGCAGGAAAAACTTTCCAATAGCTATTTCCGTAAAAATCCCGAAAAGATGAAAACGGTAGTGGTTGCGGATAAGCAGGTAAACTTTGATGAGCGTTTTGTGGACAATGAGGGGCTGAGCTCTTACTTTGACCGGATGTACCAGGATATTGACATTTATGACAATAACATATCCGTAGTGAGTAATCTGCTGCTCAGTCCTATTGCAGACGGCGCGCCAGGCTTTTATAAGTTCTTTATTACCGATACCATAAAAACGCACCAGCCGCAACTGATCGAGCTTTCATTTACGCCCCGAAACAAAATGGACCTGTTGTTTGAAGGGAAACTGTATGTTACCATGGATGGAAACTATGCGGTTCAAAATGCGTATCTGAGTGTGAACAAGAACATCAACCTCAACTTTGTAAGGGCACTGGAAGCGAAGCTGGAATTTGAGCAGAATCCGGATAGCCGCTATCATTTGAGCAAGAGCAACCTGATTGTCGATTTCGGCATCAGCAAAAAAAATGGTGCCGGATTTACCGGCGAGCGGACCGTCACTTTTACCGACTATAAGATTAACCAGCCACCAGCAGACAGTTTATACCTTAAAGGGGGTACATTGGTGGTGGTTCCTGATGCCAAAAAGAAGTCTGAGCAGTTCTGGGCAGAAAACCGGCCGGAAGCCTTGAGTGCTGCGAATGCCAAAGTATACCGGAACCTGGATACCCTGCAGCGCATGCCCGGTTTTAAAAGGACCATGGACATCGTAACCACTTTTGTTGCCGGTTATAAAAGTTTTGGGCCTTTTGAGATGGGGCCCGTAAGTACATTTTATAGTTTCAACAATGTAGAGGGTTTTCGTTTGCGTTTAGGCGGACGGACAACAACTGACCTCAGCAAACGCTATTATTTTGAGACTTATGCGGCCTATGGTTTTGAGGACCTGAAATGGAAATATTTCCTGAGCGGGACTTATTCCCTCAATAACAAGTCTATCTATGCCTTCCCGCAAAACTATGTGCGAGCCAGTTTCCAGCGCGACACCAAAATTCCGGGGCAGGAACTTCAGTTTGTACAGGAAGATAATTTCCTGTTGTCTTTCAAAAGGGGGGAGAACAACATGATGCTGTACAATGATTTTTACAGGCTGGATTATGTACACGAGTTTGAAAATCATTTCTCCTACAGTTTAGGCTTGCGTAAGTGGAAACAAAGTCCGGCCGGTTCTTTGTATTTTAACAATTCTGCAGACAACGTTTTTTCAAGGATCAACGAGATCAATACCTCTGAAGTTACCCTGCAGCTAAGGTATGCCCCACATGAAAAGTTTTACCAGGGTAAGGTGTACCGGACTCCGCTCGTAGATAAGTATCCGATTTTTAACCTGCGGTATACGGCTGGTCTGAAAGGTGTTTTGGGCGGGGAGTACGGCTATCACAATTTTCTGGGCAGTATAGACAAACGTTTTTATTTGTCGCAGCTTGGCTATGCAGATGTAACTGTTGAAGGTGGTTACAATGCGGGTAAGCTTCCTTTTCCGTTGCTGTCTATCCACAGGGCCAATCAGACTTATGCTTACCAGTTGCAGTCCTATAACCTGATGAATTTCCTGGAATTTGTGAGCGATCATTACGCCAGCATCAATATAGACCAGAATTTCAACGGTTTCTTTTTCAATAAGATCCCTTTGTTAAGGGAACTGAAATTAAGAGAGGTCATGTCGTTCAAGGCATTGTACGGCGGTTTACGCGATGAAAATAACCCTGCGAAAAACCCGGAAGCCCTGCAATTTGTACGCAACCAGAATGGCGTACATATTACCAATGCACTGGATAATGGGCCTTATATGGAAGGAAGTGTGGGCATAGGCAATATTTTTAAAGTATTACGGGTAGACGCAGTAAAGCGCTTTAGTTACCTCGATCATCCAAATGTTTCTTCCTGGGGAATCCGTGCAAGGGTGAAATTTGATTTTTAAATCCTAAATTTGGTTTCATGACACAGATTATTAAGGCTACTGAGGCAGAATTCCCTATTATCCGTTCCATCGCTTTCAAAACTTGGCCGGTAACTTTTGGAAGTATATTATCCGCAGCGCAGATTGACTATATGCTGGAAATGATGTACAGCATTCCTGCTTTAACAGAACAGGTCAACCAAAAGAACCACCACTTTTTACTGTTTAGGGAAGGGAACGAATACCTGGGTTATGCCTCTTACGAGTTAAATTATAAAGGTGAGCACAAAACAAAAATCCATAAAATTTATGTAGTCCCGGAAGGACAGGGAAAAGGAGTGGGCAGGCAGCTGATGGGCACCATCAAAGATATTGCGTTGCAGCACAACAACAATAAACTGGCCTTAAATGTGAACAGAGACAATAAGGCGATTCAGTTTTATGAGGCCATAGGCTTCAGCAAAGTAGGACAGGAGGACATAGATATTGGCAATGGCTTTTTAATGGAAGATGCCGTTATGGAAAAAGAAATCATTAAATAATTTGTTATGAATGAAGAATATGTAAACCTGCCGCTGGTAAAAAATGCGGACGATAGACGTTTTGAATTAAAGGTTGGCGATTATACCGCATTCATTGATTATAAGGAGCACGATCGGAAGATCTGGCTGATCCACACCGAATCTCCCGCTGAATTGCAAGGTAAAGGGGCGGCTACTGCACTGATAGAAAAAACACTGGCTTACCTGGAAGAGAGTGGCTACAAATTAATTCCCCTGTGTCCCCTGGTTGCAGCCTACCTGAAAAGGCATCCGGAGTGGGAGCGCATCCTGGACGATAGTGCAAAACCATTTTAACTTATTTATCCCACCATACCCTGGAGGTAAGTGCATCTCCGTCGGATAACCCGCTGACAGCTTTATGGTAATTCTCTGTATTGTTCAGAACTTCAGTAGAGAGGTAGATCATTCTTCTGGGAATACTCCCCCGGGTTACATTGCCAGGGTAGTTTACCGGTTTTAATACCGGGTAACCAGATCTGCGCCAGTTAAACCAGTTTTCAATGAAGTTAAACGTACTGCCTGTAGTTACCCAATATTGGTTATTGATCATTTCAAGCGCTTTTTCGTTACTCTGTACCGGGAGAGGATTTGCGGCGAGCCAGGCATTGGCTTTTGAGGGTTCTATGGTGGCCTGGATGTCCAGTTGTGCTAAAGATTCAAAGGCTCCCCTGATGCCTCTGGCGTAATGTGTGGCCGCATCTGTACCTACCTGCCAACCTCTTATTCCGGCTTCAGCAAGTAAAAATTCTGTTTCTGCATAGGTCATGATAAAATTGGGGCCGCCAAGTTTAAGATATACCGAAGTTACTGGCCGCGAGTATTTGCCAAGCGGAGCAAGATCTGTACCCGAACCGGTAGGTCCCGGGTAACCTGGGCTATTCCTGATATCTGTTGTGCTGCCCATCAAGTCATAGCCATTTGGAAGCCCAATCTGAATTTGAGGTTCGCGTTTGCCGGGTAATTCTTCGTCCAGGTTATTGATCATCCCGTCCTGCGGAACTTCGCTGATCGCCGCTAGCCTGGGGTCCTGACTGCTTTTAAGGTAATCGATAAAGGTTTTGCTCCAGCGAACTTCCCGGTAATCTGAAAGGGTACGCAAAGCGATAGAAGTCCCGTTCTGGCTATTGAAATTTGAGGCATCTGTAGGTACCAATGCATTGTCCGTCACATCGGCAATTGTCCCGCCTGCATATGCTTTTTCAGCCCATTCTTTTGCCATGGCTGGTTCTACTTTGGTTAAACGCATGGCCAGGCGCAGCATCAAAGCATATCCAAACCGCTTCCATTTGCCAATGTCGCCCCGGTAAATCAGGTCGGCTGTAGGTTTTGGTTTTTGAAAGTCGAGCTGCAGAATAGCGGCCTGAAGATCCGTTAACATGGCTTTGTAGATATCTTTTTGTGCGTCGTATACCGGATATTTCAAACCTTCATGAGCCCTGTTGGCCTCGCTATAGGGCACATCCCCATACATATCTGTTACCCGCTGTAAAATAAGTACATACATGATGTCGCCAATGGCAATCAGGTTGGTATAACCTTCGGCATCTTTTAACCGGGCAATCCGCTGCATTTCCCGTATGGTTGACGATTGGGTATACCCCTGGTCAAACAGTTTTCCCTGGTAATCGGTAAAGTTGGCTACATTCAGGTATTTGTCGCCATTATTATAGTAGTAATAAGTTGAGGCCAGTACCTGCATCATGGTACTCTGGTAAAGCAATTGATAGTAGCCAATATTGGCATAATTGAACTGTGCGGTAGATAAGAGGTTGTTGGGATCAAAATTTTCGGCTGTTGCCCTTGATGGGTCTGTATTGATTTTGTCCAGATCTATTCTGGAGCAAGAGCTCAGATACAACAGGAAGGCAAAAGCCAGATAAAGATACTTTTTCATAAGCTTCAGATCTTAAAATTGAGGTTGATGCCGTATGTCCTGGCCGATGGTATAGCCGAACCTTCAATCCCCGCATAGTTAAGACTTGGGGAGAACTGGGATTCAGGATCTATATTATGGGTATATTTTAGAAGGGTAAACAGATTGCGGCTTACCAGGTCGATAGAAACTGACCGGAACAGATCTGTAAAACGCGGTATGAAAGTGTAGCCAATACTCAGCTGCCTGAATTTGATAAAACTACCGTTCAAAACAGAAAGTGCCGAGATATTACTGATCAGCTGCGGATAATATTGATAGGCAGGTACATTTATGGTATTCTGAAGACCATTTTCCAGCACTCCTTTAGCCACTACCCCTGTTTCCCGGCCTTCCAGTGTTGCCTTGTTCAATCCGTATACATAAGAATAATTTTCGCTTGCCGAAAGGACTTTGTTGCCGAACTTGAAGTCGAGCAGGAAAGAAAGGTTGAAATTCTTTAACTGAATGGTATTGGTCAGTCCGCCGTAATATTCGGGGAGGGTACTGCCCATGGGCTTAAAATCGCCCCGTATTGGAATCCCTGTATTGTCTATCATCACATTGCCTTGCGGATCCCTTTTGTAATCGTAGGCCATGATCTGTGTAACCGGGTAACCGGTAGCCATGGCGGTATTGGCATTCAGGGGCCTGTATTTTCCCGTAAGGATGTAACGGCTGCTGCCATCAATAGAAATGAGGCGGTTGCGGATGTGTGTAAAATTAAAGGCCATGGTCCATTTCAGCTCTCTCAATTTCAGTGGAACACCATTTAACTGCAATTCCATACCCCGGTTAAGGGTTTGTCCGAGGTTTAGATAGGAGGAAGTGAAACCGGTAGTTACCGATTGTTCTATAGCAGTAATCTCGTTACGGGTTATCCTGCGGAACCAGGTAATGTCCAGTCCCAGGCGGCTGTTTAAAAAAATGGCATTCAATCCGGCTTCATATTCAGTCATAGAAAAAGGCCTCAGGTTGAGGTTCGCCAGAACCCTTGAGAAATTACCGAGAGGGACTCCATGAACTGAAATGTTTGAAGTATAATAGGTTTGTGTAGCATAAGGTAGTGTGGGTTCGCCGCTCGTTGCGGCATAGCTGAGCCTTAGCTTTGCATAGTTTAGTGCCGGGATTTTCAGGAGGTCAGAAAACAGAAAACTGGCCGATATACCGGGAACAAAAATTCCGCGGTTGCCGGCAGAAAGGGTCGAGTAAGTATCGTACCGACCAGTTGAACTTATGTTCAGGTATTGTTTCCAGCTTAAGTCGGCTGTATAAAATGCAGACTGGGTAAGCAGTTTATAAACGAAATACCTGGAGTTGGTACTTTGCAGGTTTGATGGCAGGTATAAAAAAGGGCTGATAAACTGAGCGCCCATATAGGTCAGGCTTTCGGTGTCTCTTTTTCTGAGGCTAAGCCCGGCAGATACATTAAGCGCAAGAGCGGCAGACAACTTGTTTTTGGAAGAAAGCAGCAGCTCTGTATTCATTTCTGCGATCTGGGTTTGGTTCAGACCATTCAGCGACCCCTGCTGGTTTATGGTAAAAGCTGTTCCGGTGGGCAGTACATCCAGACGATTGTCATTACTGATGTCGTACCCAAAACTACCCAGGATACTCAGACGAGGGGAAAAGGTATATTTTGCAGATAAAGAAGAGATAAAACGGTTTCGTTTGTCATCGTCAACCTGGCGGTTCACGGCGAAATAGGGATTAGTCTTATATTCGTCATTGTTCCATTGGGTTTCCGTTCCTGTTTGTGCATTGTAACCTGGTGCCAGTACCGATTCTGGTAAACTGCTGGCCAGGAATTGGATGCCGTAGTTGGCATTCATAGGGCCATCGCTCAAATAAGAACGGGTTTTGTTCAACTCATAAATATAATTGCCATTAAAATTCAGGCTAAGCCCCGGAACAATATCATACGAGGTATTCAGGTTAAATGTTTTGCGGTTCAGTTTGCTATTGGGCAATACCGAGGCGTAATCCATATTGGAGGCCGAAAGCCGCATTGCAGCTTTTGCTGTTCCTGCCGATACGGAAATGGTATTTGTCCACGCCGGCGCCAGTCTGTAAAACCGGTTGATGTTATTTTTAACCGGACTGTAGGGATAGCTTTTGCCATTCAGCTGCAGTACTGGCTGGCCGTCCATGCGCTCGCCCCAGCTCAGCATGCCCGAGAGAATTGCGGTTTCTATGTCTCCAGGCCTTTTATTCTGGTTACCCTGACCATAATAATACTGATAGTCGGTTGCGTTCAGGGCTTTGTCTACCGAAAAATTCATATTGTAATCAATAGCAGGCTGCGATTGCCGGCTGCCGCTTTTGGTGGTTACCAGGATCACACCATTGGCCGCACGGGCACCGTACAGGGCCGATGCTGCTGAACCTTTCAGTATGGTTAGCGATTGTATATCATCCGGATTGATATTGCTGATTCCATCCCCATAATCGGCGCCCCCATATTCATTGGCACTGCCGCGTTGCGAATTGTCGATCGGCATTCCGTTCAGTACAAACAACGGTGCTGCGGCATTCATACTTGCTGCTCCCCGCAGCAATATCCTGGAAGAGGAGGAAGGACCACCACTAACGGTACTGATGTTCAGACCGGCAATTTTCCCTTCCAGGGCATTGATAAAGTTGGCCTCTCTTGCCCTGGTGAGTTCTTCTCCCTTTATAATGGAAACGGAGTAGCCCAATTGCCGCTCTTCTTTTGGGATATTTAATGCAGTCACCACAACTTCCTCCAGCTGTTTGGGGTCCTGGGTAGCGTCTTTGTTTGTCAGAGCCATGTTTTTCCTGTTGGCACTAATGGCTATCATGGCATTGGGCAATAAGGTATAGCCAAAGCCAGTGTTTTCCAGTAAGCGGTCCAGTAATGGAATTACTTCCGCTTTTTTAACTTTAAGGTCATTAATGCTACCCTTAGGCAATTTATCCTGGTTGTATATAAAGCGGTAAATGGTTTGTTTTTTGATCTCGTCCATCAGTTGCTCAAAATTGCCCTGATGGATATCGACGGTGACCTTAGTTTGCCCCCATACAGCAGTCTGACCCGAAAAAGCGATGAACAGCATCAGTATATTGAGCCACCTCATGTTAAAGGGTTTAAGGTTTTTTAATAGAAATAAACGCTATCTCTCTGGATTTTGTATGTAAAAGGTGTAACCGTTTGCAGGGAGTTTAAGGCCTCACTGATGGTTTCCTTTTCGAAAGAACCACTAAATTTTAGTTTTTTGGTGGCCGGGTTGTTAAAAATCATCTTCAAACCGTATCTCCTGGCCATACTGTGGGCAATGCTTTCCAGGCTTTCATTTTTAAAAGCCAGTTGATTGTCCATCCAAAGAATCTCCATACTGTTTTGGTCGCCTGCATTGTAATAGGCCATCTTTCCCAGCTCGTACGCTGAACCATTGATTTTTATCTTATCGGCGGGTTTTAATTTCAGCTTTTTATCCTGCAGCCCGGGTAAATTTACCTCTATGCTTCCCCTAAATAAGGTTGCTTCCTTAACCGGGTCGTTTTTATACGATTTTACGTTGAAAGCAGTCCCCAATACACGGATGTCCATTTCTTGGGTATGGAGGATAAAAGGATGGTCATGATCTTCGGCCACATCAAAATACGCTTCACCGTCCAAATGAACCTCACGGCTCTGGCCTGAAAATACCTCAGGGTACCTGATGCCGGACTCTGAGTTGAGGGTAATTCGGCTGCCATCAGCCAGGGTTAGCTTTAAAACCTGCCCACTGGAGGCTTTAACTTCTTTCCAGGAAACAGTTGTTTCGTTAAATTTCTCTTTTGAAAGGAAGAAGCGATAAGCAAATACCGCAGATATAGTCAAAAATAAGATTGCTGCCGTCCTGCCTATCCATGCATAACTGCGTGTTTGTTGCTGAGTTATTCCTGCCTGTTCTTTAATCTCTGCCAGAATACCTTGCATATTGGGATAAGTCCTGGCTTCCTGGGCCCAGTAATCCTTTAATTGTTCATACTCGGCCCGGTAAGATTTATTAACGGAAATAAGTTTGTTGAACTCTGCTGATTCATCCGCAGAAAGCTCCCCAGTCATCTTTTTAGCCAAAAGTTCCGTAAATCTGTCCTCTTTCATTGTGTTGTTCTTATAGCAGGATCCTTCTTTTGTCGAAAATGCCTACAGCTTCAAAAAATATTCTAATATAAAAGTTAATGTTGTCAAAATAAGTAGATTGCTGCCAACAGCCCCAGGGGCATGCGTTTGCAAGGTTACCCTCAGCTTGGCAATGGCCCTGAACAATTGGGTTTGAACTGTCCTGGGCGAGATATCCAGCAATTCAGCAACTTCCTTATATTTCAGGTCATTTTCTTTAATCAGCCGGAATACCATTTTCGCCTGGGCCGGCAGCTGGTCTACTGCACGTTCCAGTTCCAGGTGGAGCTCCTTCCTTTCCAGTTCTTTCTCAGGACTGACCCCCGCGGTAAAATGTTGTTCTTCTGCATCTCCCAACTCTACCAGCTTCATTGTCCCCGCCTTTTTCAGGTGCTTTAAAGACTGGTTCTTTACTGCAATAAAAAGATAAGTGTCAGGTTTCTGTACCTGTCCGTTATGTTTGCGGTTTTGCCATACCTTCACGAAAATGTCAGAAACGATCTCTTCTGCAATCTCCTGCTGAGTGACATAATACTGGCAAAAACGAATCAGTTTAGGAAACAAGGCATAGTATATGGCCTCAAAAGACTTCACGTCATCCTCGCTGCACATTTTGTCCCATAACTCATTAAGGTCTGGTTTTGACATTTTTATCTCCTGTTGATTGCGTTTTACTCCCCGCAATGTAAGGATTAAAAATAATTTCAAAAAAAAGAAATTCCCTGTAGGCAATCTCCCTGAAAAAAGGATCCTATCCCCAAAACCAGCTGTGCCAGCAGTAAGGTTTTTAATTAACCAGGTATTACAACTAAACTGTATGAAATGAGAAAATCATTACAATTAACATGTTTGCTGCTTTACGCCTCGGCAAATCTTTTTGCCAGTGCGGAGCCAAACAAGTACCGGATTGCAACGGCATCGGGTACATTTTATCAGGACGTGATCAAAGGCACGGTCAAAGACGAAAACGGAACAACCCTTCCCGGAGTTTCCGTTAAAGTCAAAGGATCGGGCGTAAGCACGCAAACCAATGCCACAGGGCACTATAGTGTTGCTGCAAAAAGTGGCGACATACTCCTATTCTCCTATATCGGCTACGAGGGCAAAGAGCTGACGGTAGGGGAGTCTGCTACTTTAAATGTTACCCTTACTTCGGCTTCAACAGCACTCGAAACAGTAGTAGTTACTGCTTTGGGTATTTCCCGACAAGCCAAAACATTAACCTATTCTACCCAGACCATCAAAGGTGATGAACTGAACAATGTGAAGACGCCCAACCTGATCAATAGCCTGAACGGCAAGGTTGCGGGGGTACAGATTAACCGTACTTCCGGTGGGGCCGGAGGATCGGCACGTATCACTATCCGTGGTGATAAATCTACACGGAACAGTCAGCCGCTTTATGTGATTGATGGTATGCCGCTTACCAACCCCACGGGAGGGGCAAAAACCGATATCTATAGTTCCCTGCCCGATAACGGAGATATCCTGAGCACGATTAATCCGGAGGATATTGAAAGTGTAAACTTTTTAAAGGGAGCTGCGGCGACAGCCTTGTATGGTAGTGCCGGAAGTAACGGGGTAATTCTGATCAGCACCAAAAAAGGGCAGCAGGGGAAAGCTAAAATTGATTTTTCGAGCAGTGTAACTTTTGACCAGGCTTCGGTATTGCCTCAGCTGCAATACAGCTATATGCAAACTACTGCGCCTTCTGCCTCATCGCCAGGCAGTAGCGAAAGCTGGGGTGCAAAAGGCAGTGCGGCCGATCCGGTGAAAGATTTTTTCCGGACAGGGACAACCTGGGTAAACAGTATGAACTTTTCGTCGGGTAATGAGAAAAGCACCAGTTTCTTTTCTTATTCCAACACCACAAACAAAGGAATTGTTCCTACGAGCAAGTTTGATCAGAACAACATCAATTACCGCAATACAAGTAAGTTTCTGGACGACAGGCTTACCCTTGATGCCAACGTAATGGCCTCAGTGCAGAAGGTAATCAACAGGACCAATCCGGGTATGTATTTTAGCCCATTCCTGGGATTATACCTGTTTCCAAGGGGACTGGATTTTAATAGTTACGCAAACAATTACGAATACTTTTCGCCCTCACGTTACCTGAATGCACAGAACTGGTGGAATATCAACCTCGATAAAAATTATAAAGGTGATGACACGCAGCAAAATCCTTATTGGGTACTGAACCGTAACCAGGTAACAACCAACAACAAGAACATTTATTCATCAGCATCCTTAAATTATAAACTGACCGACTGGCTCAATGTTCAGGCCAGAGGCAATTACAATTACTACAAAATGGATGCCCAGCGCAATGTATATGCCACTACACAGGGGGTAATCAGTGGAACCAATGGCAAACTGTATTTCAACGACCTGGAATCCAAGACCTATTATAGCGACTTGATTTTCCTGGGTAAAAATAAGATCAACCCAGACCTGAGCGTAGATTATACCGTTGGTGCTTCGGTTTCCGATATCAAGAAAAAGAATACCACCATTGAAAATGCAACGCTGTCTTACCCGAACCTTTTCATTCTATCGAACCTAATCTTTTCGGGAACCAATGACAATGGACGCCACTACAAAATAGAAAACCATCACATCCAGACCCAGTCTGTTTTTGCCAGTGTGCAATTGGGATATAAAGATAAGCTGTTCCTGGATCTGGCAGACAGGCAGGAATGGTCGTCTACGCTTACCTTTACCCCTAAACAAACCTATAATTATTATTCCATAGGTGCCAATGCCATTTTAACAGAACTATTTAAAATGCCTGAAGCCATCAGCTTTGCCAAAATCAGGGGCTCTTACGCAACGGTGGGTAACGGAATAGAGGACAACAGGACTAATCCTCAGCCTAATATTGATGCGGGTACTTACATCGGGCCTGATGGCTCTCCGATAAGGGTAGAAGGTTATTACCTGAAACCAGAAGAAAACCAAACCATAGAAATTGGTACGGAATGGAAGTTTATAAACAACCGGCTGAGCCTGGACCTGACCTGGTATAAATCCAATATCAAAAACCAGTTCTTTAAAGATGTCTCCATTACCGGTGGAATTGGAGCTGGTACCAAGGCCGATCTTAGCGGAGGTAATATCCAGAATACGGGTATTGAGGCCGTTTTAAGTTACAAAGCGGTCGATCAGCCTAATTTTAAATGGACAACCAGCGTAAATTTTAATGCCAATAAAAATAAAGTGATAGAACTGTTTCCGTCTTATTTTGTAACCGATCCTGAAGCTTTCTTTACCCTGGAAGGCGGACAGTTCAATTACCTGAAAAAGGGCGGCTCTTTCGGAGATATCTATGGCACTACTTTCCTTCGGGATGACCAGGGCCGTATTGTTGTAGACAATAAAGGCCTGCCTTCTAGAAATGAAAAGAAAACTTATCTGGGCAATCCAAATCCTAAGGCCATTGTGGGCTGGAGCAATAATTTCAGCTATAAACAATTTACGCTGGGTGTATTGGTAGACGGTAAGTTCGGAGGAAAAGTGCTGAGTTTGTCTGAGCCTTTTTACGACTATTTTGGGGTAAGTAAACGTTCGGCTACTGCCCGTGATGCAGGTGGGGTAAGTATTGCCAATGCTGCAATTGCAGGTGGTACTCCGTTTACCGGTAAAGCCGATCCACAAGCTTATTATACCAAAACAGGCGGAAGAAATGAAATTGATGAAGCTTATATATATAGTGCTACGGCCATTCGTTTAAGGGAGTTGTCTTTGTCTTATCGTATCCCGGTAAAATCAAAGATGGTGAGCAATGTTACCCTGAGCGCTATTGGAAACAACTTGTTCTTCCTCAAAAAGGATGCACCTTTTGATCCGGAGCAGGTTTCAGGTGTTTATCCTGGCGGTGTTGGTGTCGACGTTTTCGGCTTGCCAGCGTATAGAAGCTTTGGCTTTAGCTTAAAATGTGGTTTTTAATGTACAGCAATTAAACAGAGAAAAATGAAAAAGAACATAAAACTCCTCGGCCTTTCCTTTGCTGCTATGGCATTGCTGGGAAGCTGCAAAAAGAATTTTGAGGATTTCAATACCGGTTTGTCGGGCTTAACAGATGCCCAGCTTAATGCCGATTATACCAAGGCCATAGGCCCCATGAAAGAGGTGCAGAAAAACCTGATCAATCAAACCGACTGGATTTATCAGCTGCAGCAAAATCTGAACGCAGATGTATATAGCGGGTATTTCATGTCGCCCTCTTCGTACGGAGGCGATAACAATACCAATTATTTTATGAAAGATGGCTGGAATGACAGGATCATGATCAATCAGCTGGACGATGTGATGCAGAAGATCCGGAATTTTGACGATAACATTAAGGTGTATCCAAGTACTCAGTTTAACCATAGCAGGGCTGTGCTTACTATTCTTGGTGTAATAGAGGCCCATAAAGTTTCAGATCAGCATGGACCTGTTATCTATACCAAATTCGGGAAACCCAATGCCGACCTTTCCATAGATTATGATGCGCAACAAGCGGCTTATACTGCTTTTTTTGCTGATCTGGACGATGCCATAAACAAATTAAAGGCAGCAGAAAATGGAGGGGATGAAGCCACTATGAAGGGCGGTGACCTGGTTTACGGTGGTAATGCAGCCAAATGGATCAAGCTGGCCAATAGTTTGAGGCTGCGTTTTGCCATCAGGATCCGTTATGCTGATGCAGCGAAAGCTAAAATTGAAGGCGAGAAGGCACTGAACCCGGCAAATGGCGGATTGATAGAAGCCAATGAGGACAATGCTTTTATCAATTATGGCTCGGCGCATCCCATTTATAATGTAATTAATGAATGGGGCGATTGCAGATCAGGTGCGCCGTTGGGTGCTATTCTCGGTGGATACAGCGATCCGAGGTTGTCGAAATACATGAGGCCGGCTGCGGATGCAGCGGTAAGCGGGCAGTATATAGGCATCCGCAATGGCATTACCCTGGTAGATAACGACCGCTACCGCAGTTACTCAATGCCAATCGCGGCTTCTGCATCGGGTGATTATTTTAGTAAAACTGCAGGAAAAGCAAAATTGCTCTGCGCTGCAGAAACCTGGTTTCTGAAAGCAGAAGCCGCCACACAAAACTGGGCCAATGCCGGGGATGTGCAGGTAAATTACGAAAACGGTGTTAAAGTTTCATTTGATGAATGGGGCGTAGCTGGTGCAACAACCTATCTGGCAGACAATACGAGCAAAGCTAAACCCTATATCGATCCTAAAGCCGCAGTTGCCGGTCAGAATGATGTGCTGGCCGGCAGCCCTTACCTGAGCAGCATTACCGTCAAATGGGATGGGGCGGCAACAGCAGAGCAAAAGCTGGAACGGATCATTACCCAGAAATGGATTGCCACTTATCCTGATGGAATGGAGGCCTGGTCTGAATTCAGGCGTACAGGTTACCCTAAACTGTTCCCGGTAATTAACAACGCCAGTGGTGGCACCATCTCTACTACTGCATTTATCCGCAGGTTACCTTTCTGTACCAAATTTATCAACAGCAATCCTAATGGGTATGCCCGGGCCGTGGCAACCCTGGGTGGACCTGATAATGGTGGAACAAAACTCTGGTGGGATAAAAAATAATCAAAGAGGGTGTTTAAGGCACCCTCTTTTAGTTTTTCCAATATAATGGCTTTTTTGTATATTGATTAAAAAACAATATGCTCCTGGTTCAGAATATTCGCTTAAGCAGAATTCTAATTAATACCTGGCAGGTCGATCTGATTATGATTGCTTCCTGCACTGTTGCTTATCTGGCCAGGGAGTATCTGGTGGTGCAGCATATCGAGATTCCCTCCATTATTCCTACACTTCTAGGGACAGCAATTGCCTTTTTTATTGGATTTAACAATAACCAGGCTTACGACAGGTGGTGGGAGGCCAGAAAAATATGGGGTGCCCTGGTAAATGATTCACGCTCCTATACCCGGGCGCTGGTCAACTATGTAGATGGCGATCAGATCATACCAAAAAGGATGGTACTCAGGCACATTGCTTTTTTATATGCTTTAAAGGCAAACCTGAGGGGTACAGTGGATGAGATCTATATCAAGTACCTGAGTGAGGAAGATTTGAAGGAGATCAAAATACACAGCAATACCCATAATGCCATTTTAAACATACAAGCCCGGGATTTACAGCTTTTATCAAAATTAAATCACGTTGATGGCTTCCGGTTTATAGAGATCAATGAGATGCTGGTCAGGTTCTCTGATTCTATGGGCATGAGCGAGCGCATTAAAAATACGGTATTCCCTACTACCTACAGCTACCTGACAAAGGTATTTATATGGCTTTTTGTGGTTACGTTTACCCTGGTCATCAGTCATACTACCGGGGTGTACTCCATTTTCCTGGGCTGGTTAATCGGATTTGTATTTGTTTCTACCCAGATTAATGGGATGAGTATGGTTAATCCATTTGAAAATAATTCGGCCGGGGTACCGTTGAACCAGATTACCCGTACCATTGAAATTAATCTGCTGCAAATGCTTGGCGAAAAGGATATTCCTGAGCCGGTGAAGCCAATAAATGACGAGTATGTGCTTTAGATTATTCTATTGATCTTTACGTAATGAAAAACCCTAAAACCGTATTTGTAATTAATGGGAGTGCCAGTCATAACTCCTCAAATGAAAAACTGATTGACAACTTTGCGCGGTTAACTAAAGACGTTTTTTGCCTTTCAATTTTTAATGGCTTGAAAACCCTTCCTCATTTTGATCCGGAACATACTATAGACAAGGTACCCCAGGCTATTTTAGATTTCAGGGAAAATATTGAAAAGGCGGATGGGATTTTAATATGTACTCCAGAGTATGTTTTCAGCATCCCAAGCGGGCTAAAAAATGCCATTGAATGGTGTGTTGCCACCACTGTTTTTTCTGATAAGCCCATAGGACAAATTACAGCCTCTGCGAGCGGCGAAAAGGGTCATGAAGAATTGCAGTTGATCATGAAAACCCTGATGACCAGGTTTACTGAAAAAACAACATTATTGATACAAGGGGTGAAGGGAAAAATTAATGACAAGGGAGAAATAACAGACGCTCAGACGCTGCAGGATCTGGTAAATTTTGTTGAGGCTTATAAAGCGCTGGTATAAGACATCGGGAAGTAAACAAACTCGCAGCTAAACTTCTCTAATAAACGGATGCCCCCGGCATCCGTTTATAAAATCAAAAAGCCAGCTAAATGGGCGTAACCCTAATGATCTGGTTCTTTTTAATCTCTTCATTAAACTCCCACTCAACTACCGCACCTGCCGGGTAGCCTATCATAGCAATTCCCATAGGCGACAGGATAGAAACTGTGCCGTTTTTTTTCTTCGCCGAGTCTGGGCCAACAAATTTGTATTCCTGTGTTTCCCCCGTTTCCAGGTCTTTTACAGTTACAAGGGTATCTACAGTTACTACATCTGCCGGAAGGTCTTTTCTTAAAACCTGCCTGGCCTTCTTTAACTGTGCCTCCAGAGCGGCCTCATTTGTTTTACTCAGTTTTTTACGTCTGATGTGGTCTTTCAGCAGATCGTATATTCCCGTGGTTAATATAACCGGTGTATCAAGTATTTGAATTGAATTAGTCATAATTATTTATTTAATCCTTACATTGTTATGTATTCCTTTTAGTCCTGCTGTAACCAGTATGGCAACTGAAGCCCACAAAGGTGTTAACAGGAATATTGCGAGGAATATGATGATTAGGTCTAGTGCGATAAGCAGCACAAAACCAGCCTTAATCCAGCGCATAACGAAAAATTTAGTGTGTATAAAAATGAATGGAACTCCCTGCCTTGAAAAGGCAGGGCTTAATGTATAAAGTCTTTACTGCTTTTGAGGAATGAATCGCCCAGGCTAAATTGAAGGCTCAAGACACGACGGAACATCCGTGCTGTGACAAGCAGTTGCTGCGTAAGGTTCAATAATATGTTTCGGCCTGAAAGATGCATCACCACAAGATAGGCAAAATAGACGAGTAAGTCAATTTCGAAATGACTGGATTTGGAGGAAGCTTCCTATATTTACTGATAAATCAGAAATAACCATCTGAAACTATGAAAAGAAAAACGTTAACCTTACTTTTTTTATTCTCAGCAGCCTTGACTTTTGGACAGACCAAAGTTTTGAGCACTGAAATATTATCACCACAGGAGACAAGGAAAATCATTACCGATCAGGTACATAAACATTTTGGCATTAATTACCCCACTCGCAGGGTTTACAGGTATACAGACAAATCAGGACAATTTTTTATTGTACTTACGGAAAGCAACGATCTGAAAGCTGGCCGTAAAGACACACTTCATCACCACATAAAGGCGTATAACTTTCAGATGGATAAAAGCGAGCTTTTAAAGAATTGGGAAATATATGATACCATTACCAAACAACCTGGTAGCAATGAAATGGAAAACTCCATTTGGTTTTGGACGAAATATACAGACTTTAAGGATATTGACAATGATGGCCTGATTGATCCGGTTGTCATTTATGGAACAAGCGGAATGAACCATACCGATGACGGGCGAATTAAGATTTTAATTTATTATAAGGGAAAGAAATTTGCTATCCGTCATCAAAACGGAACGCTTGACTTTGAGCGGAACACAAGAGTTGATAAAGCATTTTACACGCTTCCTGTGAAAATTCAGGAACATGTGAAACTGATCATGAAGAAAATGATGGATGATGGCAATGCGATTTTTCCGTATGGATGGCAGAAGGCCATGAAAGCCCATAAGGTATTCTTTGATGAAAATTAAAAAGCCGGTGTTCTATTGAGCACCGGCTTTTAACTATTAATTTGTTTTAATCGATAATTTCCGAATCTACCAATACAATTTTACTCCTGATTGTTCCCGTGGGAGGAGTTCCTATTTTCAATCCAGCAACGTCTTCGATAAAAATAGTCACATATCCTGGTTCATATGCAAAATTATAAGACAATCCGGCGACTACATTGGGTAAGCCATCATATACCCGTTTCTGTGAGTCAAAAGATAGCGACACAATTACTCCCCCAGCTTGATTAAAATCCTCATTGTTTTCAGGAACCTTAATGGTTGTGGAATAAGTGTAACCACCATCTGATGTTTTCCAACCACTAGCTGGAATATCGTATATGATTGTTCTGGGAAGGATATTCTGAACAATAGTGTCCTTCTTGCACGATACCAGCCCCAGCGTGGCCGTACATAAGAGTAAAAATATTAGCTTTTTCATGTGTTTGTGTGTTTTTGTTTTACAGAGCAATTTTATTGCCACAAAATACCACCTGTTGTTTTTGTTTGTTCTGTATTGAAAATGTTATCCAGAATATTGTTGTAAAACGCTAAACAATGGAGTACAATATCTGGCAGAAAATTTGCTGTAAGCCAGAACGAAAAAACAAAAATCAAGTTAACGCTACATGGTAGATCTGGAATACTTACACTCCCTTTACAACAATCACGATCATGACGCCTGCCTGGAAGCAGTAAACCTGTTCCTGCTGATAAATGATAAAAATATAGAAGCATTGCTGCTCAAAGCCAAATGTGAATATCAGGTGGCCTTTAATGAAGGCCTGGATGAAGAAGGTGAGGAGCAGGACAATATGCTGGAACCGGCTTACAACAGCTTTAAAACAGTGCTTGAACTGGAGCCCTCAAATGAAGAGGCCATGTTGTACCTGGCCTATATCAATACCTTCCTTACCCGGGCAAACCTGGCTGAATCTATCGCCTATTGCGATGTGCTTTCGAAATCTGCCGATCTCTCTACCAGAATTAAGGCCATTAGCTACCGTATGGAAGCCTGCAGCATAACAGGCGCAATTGCCCAGGCCCTGGAAGATGCAGATAGCCTGATTGGCCTTACCCGCGATTTTTATAAAGACAACCGGACTGCCCTTGAATACGAGCTGGGCCAGATCTATATGAAAAAGGCCGACCTGTATCTGGAACATCAGCAAGACGGAAAAAAGGCAATGACGGCTTTTACAGAGGCTCTGAACTACCTGCACCCCGATCCTCTTACTTACAATACCATAGCCAGGCTGGCTTTTGACCATCAGGAATACGAACTGGGCGGAAAGGCTGCCACAATGGCTTTACTGGAAAACAATGCCGATTCCGATAGCGCACTGATGGCTTTGCAGAAAAGATTGGAAGAACTGAGCAGCAAAGGTATTGAAAACAGGCCGCTGGCCGAGGCCAGGTTTGTGGCGTTCCGGATATTTGCCCCGGAGCTGGATTTTGATACGGTGGAAATGCTGAATTTTGCGCAGCAATATATAAAACTGTATCCCGATTGGTACATTCCTTACCATTATGCTGGCGCCGCACTATACGATGCTGAAAGTTATGCCGAAGCTTTACCTTACCTGGAGAAAAGCCTGCAGCTTGGCGGCCGGGCATTTGGCCTGCAGCGTTATTTTGAATCCGTATACCGGGTAAAAGGCAACCTGCCGGAACCGGAAAAATGGCCTGACGATGCGGCCGCTGATTATTACAATGCCGGCGTAAATTTTGCTGAATTTGAAGCGGAAGTTTATACCCCTGAAATTGGCGGTGAACTGTTAAAAATCAGAATGGAATTCTACAAAAAAGCCTATGATGGCTTCTACGATTTGTTTTACAACAATAAAGAAAGAAAAGGCCCTTACGATACCGATCCGCATATTTTTGCCATGTGCTGCAACAATTACGGAATTGCGCTGAGCGCACAGGGGCAGTTGGAACAGGCGGTAGAGGTGCATAGACTGGGCTACTCCTTATCGCCCTTTTGGGAACAGCTGAGTAGCTGGGGAACCGCACTCAAAAGGCTGGGAAGGTACGAAGAAGCCCTGGATGTCTTGAATACCGCGGTAGCTTACGGTGGAGACTACCTTAGTTTCAGCAGTTACATTGAGCTGAAAGGAGAGATTCTGGAGGTGCTCTTTAAACTGGACAGAGTAGAAGAAACCAAAGCGCTGTTGAGCACTACCGATCAGGAGTACCATACTTTTATCAAAGAAAACAGAAATGAGCTTTCTGAAGAAGAACTTTTTATCCTGAATGAAAGGTACATCACCGTTCAGAACATCAGGCTTGACCTGCTAAAGGAAGGAAGCCTGGAAGAAGCCAATAAGGCCTGGCAGGAGCAGCTGGATAAACACCCCGACGACAATTCGTCCTGGTTTATGCTGATGCAGAACTTTTACCAGATGAAAGATTACCGGCAGTGCATTGCCTGTGCAGACAACTACCAGTCAATAAAGGGCAAGGCCATGCAGCTGGATTCTATACAAAAGGTACATTTTATGCGGGGTATGTCTTACCTGTACCTTGAAAATTATGATAAGGCAAAAGAAAATCTGACCATCCTGCTGCAGTCCTGCAAACTGGGCACTGAAGCGGAAGACAGCATCATCAGTGATGCCAACCTGCGGTTGGCCCAGTGCTGTGCTAAGCAGGGGCTATGGCAGGAGTGTATGGCCTTTGCCTGGGATGCCATTGATTGTTACAACAAAAATGGATGGAGCTGGGATGATGCACGGGTGCAAATGACGCTCTATTATGCCGATGGCTGCCATGCCACCGGAGAAACCAAGGTAGCCATTGCAACCCTGAATACCATTCTGGAGGCATACCCGCGTAACCAGGATGCTTTGGCAAGAAAAAAGGAGTGGAAACCCAAAGGTCTTTTCTCCTTTTTTAAATGAGGTGTATTAAACCAGGTATTCGAATAGGGTCTGGGCGTTGTTCAGCTCAATGATGTCGAACTTAAATTCTTTCATCCGCTGTACCAATGCCTCGTAATCGGCCTTGTTGGCCAGCTCTATTCCAACCAGTGCCGGGCCATTTTCTTTATTGGTTTTTTTGATGAACTCAAAGCGGGTGATGTCGTCATGCGGCCCCAGTACACTGTTTACAAATAGCTTTAGCGCGCCTGGCCTTTGCGGGAAACGGACAATGAAGTAATGTTTCAAGCCTTCATACAGTAAGGATTTTTCCTTGATTTCCTGCATGCGTTCAATGTCATTGTTGCCCCCGCTGATGACACAGACCACGGTTTTGCCTTTTATGATATCTGCACAGGCTTCCAGTGCGGTAACCGATAAGGCGCCTGCAGGCTCAACCACAATGGCATCTTCATTGTAGAGCTTTAAAATGGTAGTGCACACCTGTCCTTCGGCTACAGACAGCATCTGGTCAAGCGCCTTTGCACATAGCGCATAAGTCAGCTCGCCTACACGCTTAACCGCGGCTCCGTCTACAAACCGATTGATCTCTGCTAAGGTTACCGGCTTACCCTGCTCAAGTGCCTGCAGCATAGATGGGGCGCCTTCTGGCTCCACACCAATCAGCTGGACCTCTGGTTTTTTATCTTTCAGGTACGTGCCAGCGCCAGCAGCAAGACCGCCACCGCCAACCGGCATAATTACGACGTCGGTACCCGGCAGGTCTTCCAGGATTTCTACACCAACGGTTCCCTGGCCTTCAATGATGCTGTAATTGTCGAAAGGAGGGATGAAGGTCATGCTGTGCTTTTCGGTATAAGCCAAAGCTTCGGCAAGGCAGTCGTCAAAAGTATCGCCCACCAATATAAGCTCCACATTGCCATTACCAAACATTTCCGTTTGTTTTACCTTTTGCCGGGGTGTAATTTCAGGCATAAAGATTACGCCTTTTATATTCAGCTTATCGCAGGAAAAAGCTACGCCCTGGGCATGGTTGCCTGCACTGGCACATACAATGCCCCTGCTCAGTTCATCAGCACTCAACTGACTGATCATGTTATAGGCGCCGCGCAGTTTATAGGAACGTACCACCTGCAGGTCTTCACGTTTCAGGTAAATTTCGGCCTGGTATTTTTCGGATAATTTGGCATTGTAGATGAGCGGGGTACGCTTTACAATACCGGTAAGCCGCCTTGAGGCAGCTTCGGAATCCAGTTGAATTAAGTCAGTCATTTTTATGAAAATAGAACCGTCACCTGTTAAACAGATGACGGTCTGGTTAGTTTGCCGTTATGGACGGCAATGCATTAAATATTGGCTGCCAGCCAGTCGCCAACTTCGCTGGTTTTGTAAGCCTTGTTTTTTCCAGCCAGGTCTTCAGTTACAATCCCCTCGGCAAGTGATTTGTTTACTACAGACCTGATCAGCTCTGCTTCTTCCTTTAATCCGAAAGCATCTTCAAACATCATAGCGGCCGACAATACAGTAGCCAATGGATTGGCGATGTCTTTTCCTGCTGCTTGTGGGTAAGAGCCGTGGATTGGTTCGAACAGGGAAGTATGTACACCTATTGAAGCAGATGGCATCAGGCCCATAGAACCCGAAATTACGGAAGCCTCATCGGTTAAAATATCGCCAAACAGGTTCTCGGTGATCAGTACATCGTATGCACTTGGCCATTGCACCAGGCGCATGGCCACTGCATCTACAAACTCATAGCTAACTTCAACCTCAGGATAATCTTTTTCCATATCCTGTACCGTTTCCCTCCACAGGCGGGATGACTCCAGCACATTTGCTTTATCTACACAGCATAATTTTTTGCTGCGGCCCATGGCCATTTCAAAACCCAGTTTAGCCAGACGCTGAATTTCTGCCCTGGTATAGGTACAGGTATCGAAAGCCGTATTGCCATCGTCTTTTCTACCTCTTTCACCAAAGTAAATACCACCTGTCAATTCACGCAGAATGATCAGGTCGGTACCTTCAATACGCTCTCTTTTTAATGGCGAATTGTCGATCAGTGAAGGGAAGGTAAAGGTTGGACGCACATTGGCAAACAGACCAAGTTTCTGGCGCATTTTCAGCAGGCCCTGCTCCGGACGAACGGTAGCTTTAGGGTCATTGTCGAAGCGTGGGTGTCCAATGGCACCAAAAAGTACCGCATCAGCTGCCATACAAATCTCGTGCGTGGCATCAGGATAAGGCTCGCCTACGGCGTCAATTGCTGCAGCACCGGTAATGCCTGATGTCCATACAATTTCGTGGTTAAATTTCTTTGCTACTGCGTTCGATACTTTAACGGCCTGGTCTATAACCTCCGGACCGATTCCATCTCCTGCCAGCAAGGCAATATTTAGCTTCATTTGTCTTAGATTTTGTTTTATTTTTAAATAATGTTCAGCATTTTTTGTGTGGCCTTTATGGCACAAACGGTCTGGTCAGAATCCAGTCCCCTGGTGATGAATATCTTCTGTTCTGTTTCCCAGGTAATCACGGTTTCGCATAAGGCATCCGAGTTACTTCCCGGTGCAATACGCACGGTATAATCAATCAGCTTTGGCAAGTCTCTCCTTTTCTTGGCGTATACCTTGGTCAGTGCATTCATAAACGCATCAAACTGTCCGTCACCCTGTGCATGCTCTTCAAATTTCTCACCTTCAATCAGCACCGAAATGGTAGCTGAAGGCCGTAAGCCCATGGCATTGGTTAGCGCGTAAGATTGTACAGTAACCTTTTCTTCGTACAGGCTGCTGTCCAGCACATCAGAAATGATGTAGGGCAGGTCTTCCTTGGTTACAGTTTCCTTTTTATCGCCAAGTTCAATTACGCGCTGGGTAACTTTTTTAAGGTCGGCATCGTTTAATTTTAAGCCCAGTTCCTGCAGGTTTTTCTCAATGTTGGCCTTTCCTGAGGTTTTTCCCAGGGCGTATTTCCGTTTTCTGCCAAACCGTTCCGGCAGCAGGTCGTTAAAATACAGGTTGTTTTTATTGTCACCATCTGCATGAATGCCGGCAGTTTGAGTAAACACACTATCGCCCACAATCGGCTTATTGGCTGGTATCCTTACACCTGAAAAAGTTTCAACCAGCTTGCTTACCTTGTAAATAGACGATTCTTTGATCTGTACGTCTACTTCGGGCACAAAGTCTTTAATGACCGCAACAGCGCTGGCCATTGCTGCATTTCCTGCCCTTTCGCCCATGCCATTTACCGTAAGGTGCAAACCGTTGATGCCTGCCTTTACCGCTTCCAGTACATTTGCCGTGCCCAGATCGTAATCGTTATGGGCATGGAAATCAAAATGGATGCCCGGATATTTAGCCAGCAACGCAGTGATAAACCTTGTGGTTTCAGCAGGGGTAAGGATACCCAGGGTGTCGGGCAGTAAGATCCTTTTTACAGGCTGGGTAGTCAGGAAGTCGAGATACTGATACACATAATCCGGAGAATTGCGCATACCATTGCTCCAGTCTTCCAGGTAAACGTTGGTTTCAATGCCATTTTTACCTGCCAGTTCAATCACCTGTTTGATTTCGGCAAAATGCTGCTCAGGTGTTTTTTTCAACTGATGGGTTAAATGGTTTAACGAACCTTTGGTCAGCAGGTTTTGAACTTTAACCCCTGCATTGATCATCCAGTCTATAGAAACGCCATTGTCTACAAAAGACAAAACCTCTATACGATCGGCATAGCCATGTGCCTCTGCCCAGTTCATTACGGCCTTTACAGCCTGGAACTCGCCATCAGACACCCGCGCAGAGGCAATTTCAACCCGGTCTACCAGGAGTTCTTCCAGGAGCAGCTGGGTGATGGTTAATTTTTCTGATATGGAAAACGACACTCCCGACGTTTGTTCGCCATCGCGGAGTGTAGTGTCCATAATCTCTATTTTCCTTTTTTCCATGTATAGGAGCAGGTTTTTTTAAAGTGGAAGATGCTTGGCAAATTCTTCTATTTCAGGTTTGATGCTTTGCAGATAGTCGATATCGTCAAAGCCGTTCATCATGTTATCTTTTTTATAGGGGCTGATGTCGAAACGTTCTTTTTCACCAGTGGCCAAAAGGGTAACGGTTTGTTCCGGCAGGTTCACTTCCAGTTCTGTTTTTGGATCGGCATGAATGGCCGTAAAAATCTTGTCAGCAAACTCCGGACTAACCTGTACCGGCAATACGCCAATATTCAGGCAGTTGTTTTTAAAGATATCTGCAAAAAAACTGGAAATCACACAACGGAAACCGTAATCGTAAACTGCCCAGGCCGCATGCTCTCTTGATGAGCCTGAGCCAAAGTTTTTACCGCCAACCAATATTTTGCCACTATAAACAGGGTTGTTCAGTACAAAATCCTGTTTAGGGGTGTTGTCTACATTGTACCTCCAGTCGCGGAACAGATTATCGCCAAATCCAACACGTTCTGTTGCTTTCAGGAAACGTGCAGGGATCAGCTGGTCGGTGTCTATATTTTCAATCGGAAGCGGCACTGCCGTACTTCTCAATACATTAAATTTATCGTAAGCCATTTTAATATTTTTTTGTGTTATACAGCCTGTGCTGTTTCTTCAACGTTCTCAATCAAGGTTCTCGGATCAGTTACCACACCGGTAACGGCAGCAGCAGCAGCAACAAGCGGACTGGCCAGCATGGTTCTTGAACCAGGGCCCTGGCGGCCTTCAAAATTCCTGTTGGAAGTACTTACTGCATATTTGCCTGCAGGGATCTTATCGTCGTTCATGGCTAAGCAAGCCGAGCAGCCGGGCTGACGTAAGGTAAAACCAGCTTCGGTTAAAATGTCCAGCAGTCCTTCTTCTTTGATCTGCGATTCCACAATGTGCGAACCAGGTACCAGCCAAACGGTTACATCATCGGCCTTGTGCCTGCCTTTTACAATAGAGGTAAAGGCCCTGAAGTCTTCAATACGACCATTGGTACAACTGCCCACAAAAACAAAATCCACTTTTTTGCCAATCATAGCATCGCCTTCATGGAAGCCCATGTAGTTCAATGATTTGTTATAGGTCTCTACGCCTCCTTCTACCTGGGCAGCGTCTGGGATTTCCTGAGAAATGCCCATTCCCATGCCGGGGTTGGTACCGTAGGTGATCATAGGCTCTATTTTAGCGCCATCAAAAGTCAGCTCCTTATCAAATACAGCATCCGGATCGGTTTTTAAAGTTTTGTAATACGCCAGGGCTTTGTCCCATGCTTCGCCTTTAGGGCTAAACTCACGGCCTTTTACATAGTTGATGGTGGTTTCGTCAGGAGCAATCATACCGCCTCGGGCACCCATTTCAATACTTAAATTACAAACGGTCATCCGGCCTTCCATGCTCATGTTCTCAAAAACCTCACCTGCATATTCAACAAAATAGCCTGTTGCACCCGAGGTGGTAAGCTGGGAAATGATAAACAAAGCCACATCCTTAGGGGTAACACCAACGCTTAGTTTACCATTTACATTGATGCGCATTTTTTTAGGCTTAGGCTGCATGATGCACTGCGTAGAAAGCACCATCTCTACTTCCGAAGTACCGATACCAAAAGCAATGGCACCAAAAGCCCCGTGTGTAGAAGTATGCGAGTCACCGCAAACAATGGTAGCACCTGGTTGTGTAATGCCGTACTCCGGACCTACAACGTGTACAATACCGTTTTTCTGATGGCCCAGACCCCAGTGGCTGATGCCGTATTCTTTGGAGTTCGATTCCAGTGCTTTTAACTGGTTGGCAGAAAGCGGATCTGCAACCGGCAGGTGCTGGTTAATGGTTGGGGTATTGTGATCGGCAGTAGCAAAAGTACGCTCCGGGTACAACACTTTTATGCCCCTGTTCTTTAAACCTAAAAAGGCAACAGGACTGGTAACTTCGTGAATAAGGTGACGGTCTATAAAAAGCACATCGGGGCCACCTTCTATCTTACGTACTACGTGTGTGTCCCACACCTTATCAAATAATGTCTTGCTCATTTCTTTATTTATTATCAATTCGTTTATAAAAGATGACCCTTACGCCAATTGCTGCTTGTTCATCATCAGCAATAAGTCCTGGTCGTTAATATCTAATTTACTGTCTGCCACAGTAAGAAAGCGGTGATAAGCATCTGCCAGTTCCTCTTTGCTCAGGCTAAAGCCCAGGCGCTCCAGGTGAAACTTTAAAGCGTGTCTGCCGCTACGTGCGGTAAGTACAATGCTGGCATCAGGGAAACCTACATCTTCCGGACGTATGATTTCATAGTTTTCCCGGTTTTTAAGGAAACCATCCTGGTGGATACCAGAACTGTGGGCAAACGCATTGCTGCCTACAATAGCTTTGTTGGGCTGTACCGGCATCCGCATCTGTGAGCTTACCATGCGGCTCAATTCATAAAAGTTCTTAGTGTTGATATTGGTATGCAGGCCTAAGGTCTGGTGTGTTTTCAGGATCATGACGACTTCCTCGATGGATGTATTTCCTGCACGCTCACCAATACCGTTAATGGTACCTTCTATCTGGCGGGCACCGTTTTGCAGACCGGCAATAGAGTTTGCAGTGGCCAATCCCAGGTCATTATGACAATGCACAGAAATAATGGCCTGATCGATATTTTTTACGTTTTCTTTCAGGAATTTGATTTTGCTGCCATATTGGTCCGGAAGGCAGTAGCCATTGGTATCTGGAATGTTTACCACGGTAGCACCTGCACCAATAACGGCTTCAACCATTTGCGCCAGGAAGTTTACATCGGCACGGCCGGCATCTTCGGCATAAAACTCAATGTCTTCTACAAACTGTTTTGCATATTTCACAGCTTCAACTGCGCGGGCAAGGATCTCTTCTCGGGTGCTGTTGAACTTGTGTTTGATGTGCATGTCAGACGAACCAATACCTGTATGGATCCTTGGGCGTTTGGCATATTTCAATGCAGCAACGGCAGCATCAATATCGCCCTTGTTGGCACGGGTAAGTGCACAAATGATCGGCTCAGATACCGCTTTTGAAAGCTCTACCACACTTTGGAAGTCGCCCGGGCTCGAAATAGGGAAGCCGGCTTCAATGATATCCACACCAAGGGCTTCAAGCTCTTTGGCAATCTCAATTTTTTCTGGGGTTGTCAGCTGGCAACCTGGTACTTGTTCACCATCACGAAGGGTGGTGTCAAACACATAAACTCTATTCGGATCGTGTAACATAATGTTGTAATTTTAGTTAGTATAGGTTTTTTGTGCAATAGTTTTGACGGATTTTACCTCGCCGTTCTCTAATAATATTCTTTTCTCAATACATTCTGGTACCTGGGCTTCAAAATGGCCAACATAGATCAATGTCGTCCCATTCTTGCACAGGTCATCTACCAGCCTGTTAAAATGCCTGGTCTGCTGCTGGTCTAAGCCCTGGCAGGGTTCATCCAGTATCAACAGTTCCGGGTTTTTTACAATCGTACGGGCCAATAAGGCCAGTCGCTGTTTACCCAGAGGAAGCTCGTTCATCAGGGCGTCTTTATATTCTTCAAGTCCGAAATAATGGATCAACTCATCTGCCTGTGCTTTCTTGGTATAGCCCGGATCGCAGAACAAACCAGAACTGTTGTAAAAGCCAGAGACGATGCTTTGCCATACCGTTGCCGAGGGATCAAAATACCAGTGCAGCTCAGGCGATATCAGGCCAATACGTTCTTTAATTTCCCAGATACTCTCGCCGCTGCCCCTCTTATTTCCAAACAGATGAAAATCATTGGTGTAGGCCTGTGGGTGATCGCCGCAGATTAAACTCAGCAAAGTAGATTTTCCCGAACCGTTATGGCCATGCAACACCCACTTTTCGCCAGCCTTAACTTCCCAGTTGATATTCTTCAATACCTGTTTGTCGCCATAACTGATATTGACATCTACCATTTTTACAACCTGTTCTGATGAAAAAGGAACGGGAACATCATTCAGAAAGGCCGGAACGGGTTTCATCAAATGCTCGGGCTCATTATGGTCACGCTGATCAGCAGAAATTTCGACCAGCTTACCTGCCTCAATTACCGCTGCACGGTCTATGCATACAGGAAGTTCGGGCTCATTGCTGATCAGGATCAGCTGTGTGCCGGATTCGGTAATTTCTTCAAGCAGGGTATTGAGGTTTTGACGCGAAAGCGTATCCAGACCATTGTAGGGGAGGTCCAGTATCAGCAGCTGGGGTTTAAGCCATAGCGCTTTAACCAGCTGCAGTTTTTTATGTTCCCCGCTAGACAACTGGATCAGTGTAGCGTTTTTAAGTCCGGAAAAACCAAGGGCAGCTAAAATGCCTTCAGCTTCATCAAACTGAAGATCATGTTTTTTGCCAAAGCTTTCCAGCTCCGCCTGTACAGTAGCCGTAGTTTCTACAGCCTGTTTGTTGTAGCGTTGCTGATAGTAGAAATTGGACTGGCCCTCCAGGTCCTTGAACTGGAACCAGTTGGCCACATAATAAACCATTGCCGGTAAACTGCTTTCGGGGTCAAAGCTGAGGGCTATATTCCCGTAGCTGTGCGTAAGACCGGCAATGGCCTTAGCTAATGATGTTTTTCCTGTTCCGCTTGCTCCGCAAAGCAACCAGTTCTCCCCGCGGTTTATGGTCCAGCACAAATCCTCCAGTACCGGTTTATGCCGGTACTTTAAATTCAGGTTTGTGATATGGACGACGGGTTGTATCATAATAAATTAAGCTGTTTTGATAGATTTCATGGCAGTCATAGCTTTTCTAAGCTTTGCACCGATGATCTCTACTTCATGTGTACGTAAAGCTTCGTTTACTGCATTCAGTGTTCTGTTGTCAACACCACCATCTTTACCCTCATTAAAGTTTTTACCTACTAAATCGGTATCTACTTTTTTCATAAAATCTGCCAGTAAAGGTTTACAAGCCTGGTCAAACAGGTAACAGCCATATTCTGCAGTATCAGAGATCACACGGTTCATTTCGAAAAGTTTCTTACGTGCAATGGTATTTGCAATCAGCGGGGTTTCGTGCAGTGACTCATAGTAAGCAGATTCTGGTTTGATACCTGCCTGAACCATAGTTTCGAAAGCGAGCTCAACACCGGCCCTTACAAAAGCTACCATTAAGGTATAGTTATCGAAATATTCCTGCTCAGCAATTTTAACATCACCTGCAGGTGTTTTTTCAAAAGCAGTTTCGCCGGTTTCTGCACGCCATGCCAATAAGTTTTTGTCGCCGTTGGCCCAGTCTTCCATCATTACGCGGCTGAACTCACCGCTCATGATGTCATCCTGGTGTTTCTGGAACAATGGGCGCATGATGTTTTTCAGTTCTTCAGAAATTTCGAAAGCTTTGATTTTTGCCGGATTGCTTAAGCGGTCCATCATACCGGTAACACCGCCATGTTTTAAGGCTTCAGTAATTACTTCCACACCATACTGAACCAGTTTTGAAGCATAACCTGCATCAATACCTTTTTCAATCATTTTGTCGAATGAAAGGATAGAACCTGTTTGCAATAAACCACAAAGGATGGTTTGCTCGCCCATTAAATCCGATTTTACTTCAGCTACGAAAGATGATTTCAATACACCAGCCCTGTGGCCACCTGTACCTACGCAGTAAGCTTTAGCCTGTGCCAGACCTTTTCCTTCAGGATCGTTCTCGGGGTGTACCGCAATCAGCGTAGGTACGCCGAAGCCTCTTACATATTCAGCCCTAACTTCACTTCCAGGGCACTTAGGCGCAACCATAATCACGGTAATGTCTTTACGGATCTGGGTACCTTCTTCAACGATGTTAAAACCGTGCGAGTAAGATAAGGTAGCACCTTGTTTCATCAATGGCATTACTGCAGCTACTACCGAGGTATGTTGTTTGTCAGGCGTTAAGTTAATCACCACATCGGCCGAAGGGATCAGCTCTTCATAGGTGCCTACTTTAAAGTTGTTGTCTGTAGCATTTTTCCATGAATCCCTTTTACCTTCAATGGCTTCTTTGCGCAGGGCATAAGAAACATCCAGGCCGCTATCTCTTAAATTTAAACCCTGGTTAAGGCCCTGGGCACCGCAACCCACAATTACCAGTTTTTTCCCTTTTAGTGCATTTACACCATCCAGAAATTCTGAATTGTCCATGAAATCGCAAACGCCCAATTGGTTTAGTTGTTCTCTAAGAGGTAATGTGTTGAAATAATTTGACATCTTTTTTTGTTTTGATTATTAAGGTTGGTTTTATACTTATTTGTTTGTTATTACTTTTTTAATGGATGAGGCCATGCCATAATGCAGGGCATCGTGTACAACAAAAAATTGTACGGCCTCGGCTTCACTTTTTACGGTTACACCATAGTCGGTGGTAAATGCATGGTAGTCTGTAAACTTACCTTGCTTCAGGTCTTCTTCCAGCTGGTTAATTGTGCTGTGCATGAACCCTTTCAGAATTCCCACTTCTTCAGCACTTACAAAGCTTTCCGGCTTTGTACCTTTTGTATAGGGCAATATGTACCTTTTGTCTATCACCGGCTGAACGTTGGCCAGCCTGTAGCACAAGCCTTGCTGACTGGCAATAATGTGCCCGAAGTTCCAGATGATATTGTTGTTGAAACCCGCAGGAATTTCATTCAGTTCTTCAACTGTCAGACTTTCAACAAGCCTGATGAAATTTTCCCTGGTTTTTCTGGTTACATTTATAAGATATTCCATATGCCTGAATTACATGCTGAATACATTCTTTTCCTTATCCAGGAATTCGTTTTCTATTACATCTTCACCTGGCTCCCTGCGTTCAAATTCTCTCAGCTTGCGGTTAAATCCGTCGCTGTCTTTAATGATAGCCACCCTTGCACTGCGTACAAATTCAATCAATCCGTATGGTTGTAAAACTTCTATCAGCTTATCGGTTTCTTCTCTGTGCCCGGTAGTTTCAAACACGGTATAATCTTTACGGATCACTACGGCACGGGCACCAAATTCGCGGAGTAAACGCTCAACGGAAACTTTCTCGGCAATGGTATCGGTGGGTACTTTGTAAAGGGCCAGTTCCTGCCAGATGATGTCCTCGTTGGTATTGTAATATACTTTAAGTACTTCTACCTGTTTTTCTATCTGGCGGCAAAGCTTACGTACCACTTCTTCAGTTTCGTGGATCAGGATGTTGAACCTGTGGATATGCTCAATCTCTGACGGAGAGGTGTTTAAGCTTTCTATATTTATTTTTCTTCTGGAAAAGATGATGGCGATACGGTTCAGTATACCTATCCTGTTCTCGGTATAGGCGGTAATCGTAAACTCCTGCTTTCCGTTTTCTATTTCGTTGGAATTGCTCATGATCTAATTATTTAAGTCTGATTTCGGCTACACTCATGCCTTGTGGTACCATTGGGAATACGTTGTGTTCTTTTGCTACCATTACTTCCAAAAGGAAAGAGCCTGGATGGTTCAGCATTTCTTCCAGCGCGGAACTCAATTGTTCGCGTTCTGAAATCCGTTTACCGGCGATGTAATAAGAGTCGGCCAGTTTTACAAAATCAGGACTGGTAATGTTTACGAATGAATAACGTTTTTCGTGGAACAGCTGCTGCCACTGGCGTACCATACCCAGGAACCTGTTGTTCAGGATCAGGATCTTTACATTTACATCGCTCTGCATAATGGTACCCAGCTCCTGCAGGGTCATCTGGAAACCACCGTCGCCTATTACAGCAACTACCGTTTTGTCTGGTGTACCAAACTTGGCGCCTATTGCCGCCGGTAAGCCAAAACCCATGGTGCCTAATCCGCCGCTGGTGATGTTGCTCCTGGTATTGTTGAACCTGGCATAGCGACAGGCCACCATCTGGTGCTGGCCTACGTCTGTTACAATAACAGCATCCCCTTTGGTCAGTACATTTAACTGATGGATCACTTCGCCCATGGTCATTTCACCTTCCGAAGGGTTCAGTTCCTTCTGGATCAGGGTATCCTGTTCAATTTTATCAAAAGCTCTGAATTCGGCCAGCCACTCGGTGTGCTGTTTTTCTTCAATTAATGCGGTCAATAACGGTAGTGTTTCTTTACAATCTCCCCAAACCGGAACATCTGCTTTTACGTTCTTATCAATCTCTGCCGGATCTATATCCAGATGAATTACTTTGGCCTGTTTTGCATATTTATCAAGCCTGCCGGTTACACGGTCGTCAAAACGCATTCCTATGGCTATCAAAACATCGCAGGCATTGGTCTGTACGTTAGGGCCATAATTGCCGTGCATACCCAGCATCCCAACATTTAAAGGATGATCGGTAGGAATGGCGCCGGCACCCATAATAGTCCATGCCGAAGGGATACCACTTTTCTCTACAAACGCCTTAAACTCCTGCTCAGCTCCGCCCAATAACACACCCTGTCCGAAAAGTACAAAAGGTTTTTTGGCGCTGTTGATCATCGCTGCGGCCTGTTCTATGTATTCTTTTCTGATTACCGGTTTAGGACGGTAGCTGCGGATGTGTTCGCATGGCGTGTAGCCTTCATAATCGAACATTTGCAGCTGCGCATTTTTGGTAATGTCTATCAGTACCGGGCCTGGCCTGCCGCTGCGGGCAATGTAAAATGCTTTTGCAAGGACAGACGGGATTTCCGAAGCATCAGTAATTTGGTAGTTCCATTTGGTAACCGGGGTGGTGATGTTGATCACATCTGTTTCCTGAAATGCATCGGTACCCAGCAGGTGTGCAAATACCTGTCCGGTAATGCAAACCATAGGTGTGCTGTCTATCTGTGCATCTGCCAGGCCGGTAACCAGGTTGGTGGCACCCGGACCGCTGGTTGCAAACGCAACACCAACTTTGCCTGATGTTCTGGCATAGCCCTGGGCCGCATGGGTTGCACCCTGCTCATGGCGTACCAGTATGTGTTTTAATTTATCGTTGTAATCATATAGGGCGTCATATATCGGCATGATCGCGCCTCCAGGGTAGCCAAAAACGGTGTCTGTACCTTCGGCTATTAATCCTTCCAATAAAGCCACAGAGCCAGAAACATTTGTTGTCTTTTTTGGCGCTGTTAAGGTGTTTGCTTCCTCTTGTGCTGTATCCATTGTTATATATTTAGGTATTGGGGTTTCTAATTTTTATTTATTCGGTATAGGCATCTGTAACACAACCTTCGCTGGCGTTACTCACTTGTTTAATGTATTTATAGAGTACGCCTTTGGTGACGGGCGGTGGAAGCTGTTTCCAGACCGCCCTGCGGGTAGCCAGCTGTTCCTCCGTAAGGTGAACATCAATACTGTTGTTTACTGCATCGATGGTGATGACGTCATCGTCATGTACCAGGGCGATGTTTCCGCCATCCCAGGCTTCCGGTGTAATGTGGCCCACAACGAAGCCGTGTGTTCCGCCAGAGAAACGGCCATCTGTAATCAATGCAACCGATTTGCCTAACCCTGCTCCAATAATTACAGAAGTAGGTTTCAGCATTTCAGGCATACCAGGTGCGCCTTTAGGGCCAACCTGCCTGATGACCACTACGTCACCGCTTTTTACTTTTCCGCTTTGGATACCGGCAATCAGGTTCTGTTCACCGTCAAACACACGGGCCGGACCAGTAAATTTCTCGCCTTCTTTTCCGCTGATCTTGGCTACTGCACCTTTGGTGGCCAGGTTGCCGTACAGCATCTGCAGGTGACCGGTTTCTTTGATCGGCTGTTCAACCGGGAAAATGATCTTTTGTTTATCAAAATCAAGATCCGTTGCATCAGCAACGTTTTCGGCAAGCGTTTTTCCGGTAACGGTCATACAGTCGCCATGTACCAGACCTACTTTTAATAAATATTTCAATACTGCAGGTACACCGCCAATTTCATGCAGGTCTTCCATCAGGTAAGTCCCGCTTGGTTTCAGATCGCCCAGAACAGGGGTGCTATCGCTTACTTTCTGGAAATCATCCAGCGTCAGGTTCAACCCTACAGATTTAGCTACCGCAATCAGGTGCAATACTGCATTTGTAGATCCGCCCAACACCATTACCGTTACAATTGCATTGTGAAATGCTTTTTCGGTCATGATGTCTGAAGGCAATATGTTTTTCTCCAGTAAAACCCGGATGGCTTTACCGGCGGCTATACATTCATTCTTTTTCTCTTCGCTGGTGGCAGGGTAGGAGGAGCTATAAGGCAAGCTCATTCCTAAAGCTTCTATAGCAGAAGCCATGGTGTTGGCGGTATACATACCACCACATGCACCGGCACCCGGGCAAGCATTTTTAATTACGCCCTGAAAATCTTCTTCATCTAAATTTCCGGCAAGTTTCTGGCCTAAAGCTTCAAAAGCAGAAACTATATTTAAAGAATTGCCTTTATATTTTCCAGAGTGGATACTTCCGCCATACACCATAATGGATGGACGGTTTAAACGACCCATTGCCATAACCGAGCCCGGCATATTTTTATCGCAGCCCGGCACAGTGATCAGGGCGTCATAATACTGACCACCGCAAATGGTTTCTATGGAATCGGCAATTACATCCCTGGATACCAGTGAATAACGCATGCCGTCGGTTCCGTTAGACATCCCGTCGCTCACGCCAATCGTGCCAAAAGTAAGGCCCACCATATCATTTTTCCAGACACTTTCTTTAACGATCTGTGCAAGTCCGTTCAGGTGCATATTGCAGGTATTTCCGTCGTATCCCATGCTGGCAATACCAACCTGGGCTTTGTCCATATCTTCTTTGGTTAATCCGATTCCGTAAAGCATGGCCTGTGCTGCAGGTTGTGTAGGATCTTGGGTAAATGTCTTGCTGTATCGGTTAATTTCTGGTGTTTGTGACATATTCTGTTTTGGTGATTAGGCGTTGTGTTTAAATTTATATGCTTTGGTTCTTTATATAATAACTTCGTAATTCTGTTTTTCCAGGACCAGCGATTTATAGGTGCGCTGTATTGTTGCCCCCAGGCTGTCTGTCCACCTGAGCGGGAACTTGTATTCGTCTACCGAAGCGATACCTGCTATTTCAGTAGCAGTACCGCAGAAAAATGCACTGTCGGCATGTTTCAAATCCCTTGCTGTCAGGTGTTTTTCTATAATTTCAATATCCAGTATATGGCATAGTTCTATTACGGTAGCACGGGTAATTCCTGGTAAAATATGGCCTTTAGGTGGGGTGTATAACCGGCCGTTCTTTTCAATAAAGATATTTGCTCCCGGCGCTTCGGCAATGTTCTGGTTCATGTCCAGCAACAAGGCCTCATCAAAACCTTTGCTCTTTGCTTCTGTAGTAGCCAGTATAGAATTTACATAGTTTCCGCTTACTTTGGCTTCCATAGGAGTAGATTTTGGGTTTGGCCGTTCATAGCTGCTGATGCAAACTTTTAACTGTTCGTGGCCAAGGTAAGCTCCCCATTCCCAGGCACAGATCATGATGGATGTTTTGGTACCGGCAACGAGCGACATATTAGGGGCACAGTAAATTAAAGGTCTGATATACGCGTTTTTTAAATTGTTGAGCTCAAGCAGTTTGTAGGTCTGTTTGATCAGGTCATTAATATCCCATGAAAAAGGCATATGGACCAGTTCCGCCGAGCGTTTTAAGCGTTCAAAATGCTGTCTGGCTTTAAATACCCGGGTGCCATTATGCGTATTGTATGCTCTTATTCCTTCAAATACAGCATAGCCATAATGTAATGACTGTCCGTATATATCGGCAGTCGTGTTATTGGCTTTCTGAAACTTTCCGTTTAAGTAAAGCACGGTATTTGAGTTGAAGTATTGCATTTGGTTCCAGGTATGTTTTGTTTTAGATGTTTCATTAAAAAAGCGCCACTTTTGGGGGGCGCTTGCGTATATTTTTTTATTAAATATTCATTTACAGCGCCTTATCCTTCTGAATAATCAGAAGAAGAATTCCGTTAATAATGACGTTAAATAAGGTTGTAACTGAATGGTTCATTTTACTTTTTATCTGTTGTTGCTTTATAAATCCAATTTAGTGCTTGCTATTTAAACTATCAATAGCTGGGTAAAAATAATTGAAAAAAAATATAATTCTTTTGTTTTTTGTTATTTCGTTATTTTATTTGTTATTTATTCTGTTTTTGGTATGTAAATTGGTTGTTGTTATACCAATTATGATTTCGGTATTCGGTATAGTTGTTATGCCTGCATTGTATTTTTTGTCATTTTCTTCCTAAAACCCTGTAAGCGACACAAAAAGTTTAATTTTTTTACCTGTTTGCGTCTGTCATCCAGAGCAAAGCGAGGGATCTTTTTTTGCTCATAAAAAAAGCCCTTTGAAATCTCAAAGGGCTTTTCAATATTGTATGATTAAATATTAAGCAACCCCTTCGGCCAAAACAATAATTTTGTTTTTCAGGACCTCAACGACACCACCTTTAATAATAAAGGTATCTTCGCCGGTTTTGCTTTTAATAATCACCGGGCCATCTTCCAAAGTAGAAATAATAGGAGCATGGTCTTTCAAAATCTGGAAAGAACCCATTGTTCCTGGTACAGTAACTGCTGTTACTTCGCCTTCAAAAACTTTTTTGTCTGGTGTTAATATTTCTAGTGTCATATATATAGTATATACGCTTTAAAATTAAGCGTTGGCTTCAGCTAATAATTTTTTACCTTTTTCAATAGCCTCTTCGATGCTGCCTACAAGGTTAAATGCTGCTTCAGGGTACTCGTCAACTTCACCGTCCATGATCATATTAAATCCTTTGATGGTGTCTTTGATGTCAACCAGTACGCCTTTTAATCCTGTGAACTGCTCAGCTACGTGGAAAGGCTGAGACAAGAAACGCTGAACACGACGCGCGCGTGATACAACCAGTTTATCTTCCTCAGATAACTCGTCCATACCAAGGATGGCGATGATATCCTGAAGTTCTTTATAACGTTGCAAAGTTTCTTTTACGCGTTGAGCTGTATTGTAATGGTCATCACCTAAGATGGCAGGAGAAAGAATACGTGAAGTAGAATCCAATGGATCCACCGCAGGATAGATACCTAACTCAGCAATTTTACGAGACAATACGGTTGTAGCATCAAGGTGGGCAAATGTTGTAGCCGGAGCAGGGTCAGTTAAGTCATCCGCAGGCACATAAACCGCCTGTACAGAAGTGATTGATCCACGTTTTGTTGAAGTAATACGCTCCTGCATTAAACCCATCTCAGTTGCCAGTGTTGGCTGGTAACCTACCGCAGAAGGCATACGGCCTAATAGTGCCGATACCTCAGAACCTGCCTGGGTAAAACGGAAGATGTTGTCAACGAAGAAAAGGATATCTTTTCCAGCGCCTTCGCCATCACCGTCACGGAAATATTCAGCAACTGTTAATCCTGATAGTGCTACACGGGCACGTGCACCAGGAGGCTCGTTCATCTGACCGAATACCAATGTTGCTTTAGAATCTTTTAATTTCTCAGTATCTACAGTTTTTAAATCCCATCCGCCTTTTTCCATGGAGTGAAGGAACTCATCTCCATAGTTGATTACGCCCGATTCGATGAACTCACGTAAAAGGTCATTACCTTCACGTGTACGCTCACCCACACCGGCGAATACAGATAAACCAGCATATGCTTTCGCAATGTTGTTTACCAGTTCCATAATCAATACCGTTTTACCTACACCCGCACCACCAAACAAACCGATTTTACCACCTTTAGCATAAGGCTCCAGTAAGTCGATAACTTTGATACCGGTAAACAATACTTCGGTTTCAGTTGACAGGTCGTCAAACTTAGGAGGAGCATTGTGAATTGGGCGGCCACCGGTTTTATCAACAGCGTTGATACCGTCGATAGCTTCACCAACAACATTGAACAAGCGACCTTTAATCTGATCACCAACCGGCATTTTGATAGGAGCGCCAGTATCCAGTGCTTTCATTCCACGAACTAAACCGTCGGTTGAGTCCATTGCAATTGCACGCACACGGTCTTCACCAAGATGTTGTTGAACTTCTAAAACGATCTTCTGTCCGTTTTCTTTTTCAATCTCTAATGCAGAGAAGATTTGAGGTAAATGAGCATCGTCGGCAAAACTCACGTCAACTACCGGTCCTATAATCTGCGCTATTTTTCCAATGTTAGGCATATATTGTTTTGGGTAAAATTATAAATATCAATTTGTTAAAGGCCCTTTTATGAGCTCACAATTTGGTTTGCAAAGTTAAAATTTTTATACAAGAATTACACACATAAATAAAAAGTTTTTCAACAGTTTTTAAAATGGTATTTTCGCAGAAGGTAAAGCAGCTTGATTTCTTTGGTTTTAGCTCATCAAAACAGCTGTTTATAAATAAATTAGACGCTAATGAAAACAGTACTGGTAACAGGAAGCAACGGCCTTTTAGGGCAGAAAATTACAGAAAGACTGCTGGCTACAAATCAGTTTAACCTGGTAGCAACCTCCAAAGGCCCTAACCGGTACCCATCAAAAGCTGGGTATCAGTATGCCGAAATGGATATACTTGATCCGGATAATGTAAAAGCAGTTGTGGAAAAATATCAGCCCGATGCCATTATCCATACCGCTGCAATGACCAATGTAGATACTTGTGAAACAGCGCAGGAACTGGCATACCAGTTAAATGTAGTTGCTGTTAAAACCCTGGTAGCTTTGTGCGAACTGCACAATATACAATTGGTACATTTGTCTACAGATTTCATTTTTGATGGTGCGCATGGGCCTTATGATGAACTGGCTGCACCAAACCCCTTAAGTTATTATGGCATTACAAAGCTGGAGGCCGAGGAAGTGATCAAAGGCTCTGCCTGCCGCTGGGCAATTCTGCGTACCATTATTGTATATGGTATCGTAAGCGATATGAGCAGAAGCAATATTGTACTCTGGGCAAAAGGCGCCCTTGAAAAAGGAAGCCCTATAAACGTGGTGAACGACCAGTGGCGCATGCCTACCTTGGCCGAAGACCTGGCAGATTGTTGCCTGCTTGCCGTAGAAAAAGATGCCCGTGGTGTTTACAGTGCATCGGGTAAAGATATGATGAGTATTGTTGAGCTGGTTAGAAGGGTTGCCGCTTTCTGGAACCTGGATGAAAGCCTGATCAGCGAGGTTGGCAGCGCTACTTTAAACCAGGTAGCAAAAAGACCGGTGCGGACCGGTTTTATCCTGGATAAAACCATTAAGGACCTGGGCTATCGGCCACGTAGCTTTGAAGAGGGTTTAGCCATAATAGACGAACAATTAAAACAACATTAATCACATAAAGAAAATTCAATATGACATTACAAATCGGCAATCAGGCCCCTGATTTTAAGTTATTCAGTTCTGATCTGAAAGAAGTATCGCTTTCAGATTATAAAGGCAGAAAGTTAGTAGTACACTTTTTTCCAATGGCATTTACTGGAGTTTGTACAGCGCAGTTGTGTACCATGAGAGACAGTTTTGGCTATTATGAAGGAATGAATGCTGATGTGGTGGGTATTTCAGTGGATTCTCCGTTTACACTTGCAAAATTTAAAGAAGAGCAGGCTTACCAGTTTCCCCTGCTTTCAGATTTTAACAAAGAAATATCAAAAGCATATGGTGCATTTTATGAAGATTTCGTCTTTAATTTAAAGGGAGTTTCGAAAAGGGCAGCTTTTGTGATAGACGAGGCAGGAAAAATTATTCATGCAGAAGTATTGGAAGATGCAGGTAACATGCCTGATTTTGATGCAATTAAAAAAGCTATAGAAGCATAAGTATGCTTTTTTTAATGTTCTGGGCAGAATTATTTCAAAAAAAATTGTGAAATTCAATTTCAAGCATTACTTTTGCAGTCCGTTAACGAAACGGAAGAACGTTAAAAATGCACTTGTAGCTCAACTGGATAGAGCATCTCACTACGGATGAGAAGGTTTGGGGTTCGAATCCCTACCAGTGCACGAACCCTCTTTACAGCAAGTAGAGAGGGTTTTTCGTTTTTACTCAATTTGACGCCACCCCTGAGTGAAAAACGATGATTTAAACCTAATTGTATCCCACCATGCTGATCAAATTTTGAGATCTAAAAACCAAACCAACCTTTCTTTTTGATCTGAAGATCTTCCGGTATTTCTAAACCTGTAGCTTTGGCCGCGTCGAGGTGCTGCTGTACTTTTTGTTTGTCCTTAAAGCCTGCCTCATTCTGATAAATCCGGGCAAGTTCTATATGTGCCTGCTGGTACCCAAGATCTAATGAAAGTTTAAAGCTATCTATTGCTTTGATTACATTTTTGCTGGTTCCTAATCCATTTAAATAAAAAATGCCAAGATTGTAGGCGGAGACATCAATACCTTCGTCTGCACCGAGCTGATAATACTTCAATGCCTTTTCGTAGTCACCTTTCAAGTCATAGAGATAGCCTAACCAGTTGTGCTTAGGTTCACCCAGGTCTGCTGCAGTTTGATAGTATTGAAGGGCCTTATCGTGATCGGAGGGGAGTAGCAGCTCTTCGGTGTACAGATCGCCAAGATTGTTATTGGCTATTGCTAGTGAGAATTCAGTTGATTTATTTAACCAGAATAAAGCTTTTTCTACATCCACTGGAGTGCCTACTCCATGTTTATAGCACATGCCCAATCCATTCATTCCGTTTTCATTGCCAGCCATAGCACTTTTATAGTACCAATAAAATGCTTTATCATCATCCAGAAGTCCTTCTATATTATAGTAAATATGAGCAAGGTTATTCATGGAAAGGGCATATCCTTTTTCAGATGCAAGGGTATCGTAGTAAATAGATTTTACATAATCTTTGGCGTTGTAAGCTTCTGTAGCCATGATGCACAGGTCGTAGGCAGAGTTCAGTTCAATTGCTATTTGTTCTTCATTCTTGTTTATCCCTTTTCCATAGGCTAAAAGCCTCTTCCTGGTTTCATACTCAAAGTAATAAGCATAATCCTCGCCGGCATGCTCCAGTGCAACTGATTTAGGGGTAGGGGCGATTGCAGCCTTGCTAACAGAATAAACCTGGTCTGCTTTAAATGCATAAGCAAAACCGTCCTCATTGGGCTTTTGTACCACCAGATCAAACTCAAAATCACTAAAGCTATGGTTTGTTGCATTCGCGATGCTCCACAACTGGTTTCTTTGCAGGGCAAAAACTGTATCATGAAGCCAATGAATTTGCTGGTAGTCATCAAGAGGGATTAGCCAGGATGGTTTATCCGGATTACCATCATAAATTCCTTTTTTGTCTGCCTGCTGGATCAGTGCAATGTCACTTATTTCATCATTAATTGTGGCACGGATATCCAAAATCGTATCGTACTGACAGGGTAAAACATAACACTCCTTTTTTCTGCTGATGGCACCATGTTTCTTATCTTTTCTGATAATCAGCAGGTCGTTGAAATTTGTTTGTCTGTTTATTTTTTCAAATCCGCTATCCAGCAGGGTTCCATCTTTTTTGTATAGTAAACCAGAATGAACACCTTTATGAGGCTTGATGAGTAGTAGGCCATTATCCAGGTTTTCTATGGAATCAACCGGGAATTCACCCAGGTACTTAAAAAATGCATTATAAATCTTCTGGTTTTTCTGTCCGCTGACCTTGGTATAATAGAAACCGTATCCGGCTTCAATTACATCTGCATGTTCAAAACCAATAACAAGCTGTCCCGAGAAGTCAATAACACCCCACAAGGAATCTTTTTTTGCATTGAAATGATCTCCGTTTCCAATGGCTTCTAATTCATCATAAACACATGGAATAATCTGCCCGCCCTTTGTATTGATCAACCCTGATTTTTGTTGCAATGTAGCTATTGCAACACCAGAATATTCGAAATCATAAGCGTCATCCCAAACCAGGGGAATGGCTACTCTTCCAGTGGTATCCGCATATCCGTACTTACCATCTTTGGATACCACGGCCAGGTTTTGTGGCCCAAAGCCATAAAATTCATCAAACTGAGCTTGCAGTAAAATCCGGCCATCTTTATCCTTTAGTCCCCAGAGCTTATTTTCTTCAAATATTTCATAAGGAAGATCTTCTTCAGCACTTACCCAGATACAGGACCAGCCATAATCGTAGCCTTCATAGTTTAACAAATCAGGGAATGCAGTAAAACCGGGGCTGACATCTTTAAGATTTTTATAATTCAGCAGACTAACATCTCCCGTGTCCATAGCCTGCGTAATGATCAGGTTGTTATGTGCAATGTTGGCCAGCCAAAGCCTAGCCTGTTCTGCGTGGGGGGTATCATCCATGTTTAAAACATCCCAGATGTCCAGATGAAAGTAGTTTCCGGTAAGCTTATCCAGGTAATTGAGCAGCTTGTCACGGGCCTCTTTAAACTTTTCCATATCTGTGATCAGACCAGGCTGGTCTTCCAGAAATTTATAAAACCGTTTCAGGTTTTCAATTCCAGGCTCGGAATCATAATATAGTCCCGAATCATTAAATTCCACGTGATTGTTATAATTGTTGCCTGAAACGAAGCCTCCTTCGATTAACAATGGCTGCAGCATTAGTGGCATTTCGTAACCCCATTCCATCATCATCTTATCGGAGTTTTCAGCAACTGATGGGGTATTGATATTGTATAAATAAATACGGTGTGACATTCAGTTTATATTAAATGACTTGCAAATTTGATTGGGATAGGATACTAGCCAATTATAAGAAGAATAGGAAGAGTGTCCTGGTGTATGGTTTGTAGCTTTTCTTTAAATTCCGGGATGGTCATATTTGTTGTTTTACTCTTTTACACGTTTAAAAATCCTTTGTTCCTGCTGGTCATGATTTGAGCTTATCCTATTTCCTTTTTCATCCCAGTGGGCCGGTTTACTTCTTAAGTACAGCTTTCCTTTGATGATCTCCATTTCTAAATGGTCATTTTGATTTCTGACTGCTTGCAGAACCAATAGGTTTCCTTTTAGGGGTACTTTAAATGTTTTCGAGGGAGCAACACCCGTACCAATGTCGGTAAACAGGGCATAGGTTTTCCCTGGTTCAAAATGTATTTTGATAGTGTTGGTGAAATATTTTTCCTTGTATTGCCAGGTTCCTTCAAAGGCTGATCTGATGTTTTCCGGGATTGGGCGTGTTTGTGCAATAGCGACTTTGGCTACCAGCACCATCAAAACTATAACAAGCTGTTTCATTATTATATAGCTAATTTGTCAATAAATGTCTCAAATCCCATTCTTTTTTGTTATGCCCGGCATCTATTCCACCGCCAATGGTATGTATTACATCACGGGCAGAAATATTGTGATGATTTTTAATGTCAAATGAAGCATGATTTGCTAATAGTAAATTAATGATTTTCAATTGTTTTTCTTCACCGCGATAATTCATTACTGCCGTCCATAAAGGTGTGTTTCCATTTATTTCCTGAATATCAATCTGGGCTCCCTTTTTCAACAGGTGTTCAACTATTTTATAATTTTTCATTGCAACAGCTTTATGAAGTGCAGAAAGCTCATTTCCCCGTTTATTTTTTTTGTGATTGATTGCTATTCCACAATTTAACAGGAAGTCAATTAGCTCTTGGGGTTGATATTTGTTATCGTAGCCATAACCTGCGTACGCAATTAGCAGATTGTTTTTATCGTAATTGTCAGTTTTGCAAAAATCAGTACCATTTGCTTTGAAGTTTTCCAAACTCATAATGTCGTTTTCGTATATAAGTTTTATTAGATCAGTAAATTCCATGGTTACACTTTATGTTTGCACTTCTATTAATTAAACCTGTTTTATTGTCGATATTTTATTAAATATCCATTCTGGAAAGTCCTTCTTTCAGTCTTTTGATGAGTTCGGGTGTTTCAAGACACTCCAAAGGGCTCAGGCCATCAAGAGCTGGCACTTTGCGGTGTATCCATTGCAGGCTCGCTTCTCCTAACCTTGCATACATCACTTTGGCTATATCGGTATGGTTCTTCAATGATTGTTCCAAAATTTTTTGACTTTCTGAATTCGTCCAGTAAGTTTCCGTTGCCAAATTTACCAATGTATCCCAAGCCTGGCTTCCGTTGCTGTCAAAATATTGTTCAAGCTTATTCATAGTCTGATAGGTTAGGGTTATATGCTTCAAATAATAAAAACTTATTATTTGAAGGGTCTTTAAATGCAATGCTTTTGCCCAGTGGATATTCAAAGACTGCTGCGCTTATTAAGCGTCCTGTAGTTTCAAATTCTTTTTGTTTTAATTTATCGAATGTAGCAGTACAGTTGGCTACTTCCAGTTCAAATAAGTATTCATCTGTGTCAGTAATGGTACCTGTTGTCAACAAAAGTATAAAGCTGGAATTGTCTTTGGCAATTAATGAAATGGTTTCCATACCGTAATCCTGGTAAAACTCAAAAAGCCCCAGTTCTTTACAATAAAATCTTTCCGAATCTTTTATGGAGCTGGTTTTTAATCTCACAATTACTTTGTTCATAATTTAGCAATAGGTTAGGAGTGACTAATAATCATCTATTAAAACAACAGTAGGATTGTAAAATTCCCTGTAATATTTCTCGATCAAACCAGTTACTCTTATGCGTTCTTTCCGACTCATCTTCTTGCCGGTACTGTCCCACTGTTTTATTGATCTTGTAAAGATAGCACCATGTGCTGCGTCGATGGTACAGATCAGTCCCTTTTCGTTTTCCATAAATAGTAGATTATCACCTCTGAATAGAACACGTATACCATATTGGTTCCCTGCATGGTCAGTAACCCGATGTACATTTTCACTGTTCATTTGATCTTCTAAAAAACTTCCCATAATATTTATCTAGTGTGGTTGATTATAATGCTTTTGCCCGATTCATGTTAAACGTATTTTTTAGTGTATCCTCGATTAATTTCCTGGCTGAGCCCATGCCATGATGATCTACGTCGTTTGCCAAGATTAGCAGGTCTTTCAGGTGCTTTGCGACAGCTATCTTATGCTGAAATCCTTTTTCCACGCAATCCCTTAGCGATAGTATCCAGTCCCTGCTATCTGGACCCAGATCTAATAGGATGTGCAGGATAATATTATTCCTGAAATCTGTATCAGTATCACATTCGGTTAATAAGGTGAGATGGTCTTTAAGGGTTACTGTCTGCCGGATTTGATGGAGAACATTTTTTCGATACGCATCGCTGATGAGGGGAAATTCCTGAACCAAAAGCCGGGTGCAATCAATGATAAGCGATTTGTTTCGCTGAAAAAAGACGTCATATTTTTGCATGGCAAGCTTCCGCCAGTCGGAATCATTGAGGTCAATTTTCTCGTCCAAAATCCACCTATCAGCATTTAGCCTTTCATCGGTTTTATGGATAGTATTCATTAATCTTTTATATGGTTCATTTCCTTCGGGAATCATTATTCAATCATTAGAATTAATATCTCTTTAAAAATGGAATTAGTCCGGCAGGTATCTGTCGACCAATTTACCAGATCGTTCAAAGCCTGGCTGCCGCTATCATCAAAATATTGTTCAGATCTGTTCTTTGTAGAATAGGTTAGTTAAACTATTAAAATAGCAGTTTATAATCAATTATCAAAAAGATAGTATGTGCTCATGTTTATATTGGATTCAATTTCGGCCATACACACCCTTATTCTGGTAATAGCCGAATCTTTGGTTAATGACAATTCATACCGCAAGTCTTCATACTGAAAAATGATCCTATCTATTTGTTCTTGGTTATAAAGCGCATAATAAATTCGAAGGTTTATAAAAGGAGTTAAATGCGCTTGTATATCAGCGGTATTTTTAATAGCTGATTGAACAGGAATTTTTTTAGCCAAATAACCAATATTTTGAGGATAGTTAAAAACATCTAAATCAATGTATGCTATTTGTGCCGGGACCTTAATGGTCTGGGCAATAAAGCCAATCATAATACCTCTGTGCTCGATTTCAATTGGGAATTCATCAATTTCGTCATATTCATACTCAGACAAAAAATCTTCAATTTTGATTTCAAATATTTTTTCGAAATCCTTTTTGAAATCTTTGTTTCTTATATCCTCTTGAAAGAGATTTGAAGCTATCTTATTACTTTCCATCGTGCTCATAATAAATTGTTTGCTCTTAATGTGTCATCAAAATCGCCATCACTTTCCATCTGATCTATAATTTTTTTGCTCAGTTCTTTTGGAGTCAACTTAAGAGATGCTTGTCCAAATACCGGGTGAATAGTATAATTCATTCCCGGATGACTTTCTTTTATCCATTTTAGAAAAACCACGGTATCGACCTTATTCAATCTTATTGGCGTTTCACAAGAATTTAAGTAAGCTTCCATATAATACTCATCTTGCCATAATAGCAAGTTATTACTGCCGTCATTGCCAACTATTACCTGGAAAGTGTCCTCAGAAGTAATGGTGTTAAGAAAATTCTTCTCTCTTTTTAAATAGTCTGAGTTTTGAATATTTTGCTTTTTCATCAGTATATAATTTGATTTTTTAATGGTTATGAAGCTTGCAAAGCCTATTCATTATGTTTTAAGCGGTAAGCTTATGCAGGTTTCATTTCAATACATATGCTTAATTAGTGATGAACCTTAAATATTCCTATATTATAGGTTTATGCTTCCAGATCAGGGAATTCAACCATTTTGTATCGATCTTCATAAATCGAAATATTTAGTTGAACTTTTGACTGTAATTGTATCAACAATTCTGATTGAAAAGCAACTTCCTTTTCTAACAATTGATTCCAATACTCCGGTTCCTCTGAGAAATTTTCGTAATGGTCCAGCGTGTCTATAATACCAAGAAACAGCGCAACTACACTTTCTTTTTTATTGTTGTCAGCCACAGCATTATCAAAAGCATCCAATATAAAAATTGGTATCTGCTCCAGTTCTTCAAAGTCATCCGCATATTCGTCTACTTCAGCAGTACTTTTTTCCATAATTTCCTGATAGCTGGTTGTGGATTCTCTAATAATATCGGCTATCAACTTTTCTTTGTCAATAGGAGATTTTATATACTGCTCGATCACCATTTGCCATCGAGGTAATTTAAAATAGAAAACCAGCGCCATTAGCTTTAATTGCTTCACTTGTTCCACGGAGAGATCTTTAAAACCTTTTTGTAAGTTTTCCGTGAGTTTTTTAATATGCTTTACAATATCTATCATTTTTGTTTTTTTAGAAGATTTATAACGAATAGTTTCTAGCAGGGAAGCCACCAGTGCATAAAAGATACTTTCCCATCCCTGAAAAATATTTTGATATGCCCGTCAGAAATTCCCTCGCTATCCTCTCTTAACTGAATAACCCACAGTTTTCCTTCTTTGTCCATACCCAGCCTCCCGCTTACAGCTGTAGGAAACAGCTGTTTGATATCATTCATGGTCGTATTGGCATCTATACGGATACCTTTATAGGTGATAAAATTTCCATCCTGGAACCGAAATTCATCTACAGCTACGCTATCTTTACTGGTTTCAAAGCGGGAACCATCCTTGTACAGGTATTTATCGTCGGAGGCTTCAGTATCAAAAATGGTGACACAAGGTGTTTCATCTTTCAGAAATTGTATACTGTCGGGCTTGCCAAATACTTTTTCAAACTCAGCCATGGTAAAAAAACGTTTCAGCTTACCATTAAATCTTATATCTGCTTCCTGCATCACATCTCTTTGCTCATAACCGGATCCGGGTTTGGCAATAGCTGTTTGAGTGCCACACAATGTATATAGATCATGCTTTTGCAAAAGGGTGGTATCATATTTTAAAACCAATGGTTTATCGGGGTCATTGGTAATGTCTGTCAAGCGCTTGGTTTGCCTGTGGAATTCTAACCAGCCTACAGCATTTTCTGTGAGCTTTTTATGGGCCGGATCTTCCGAAATATCACTGAGTACATACAATTTAATCTTTGCTTTTTCAGCTGTAAGGTATTCAAGGCGGACTTTTACAAGGGTATCGCTAAAATGTTTCAGTGCAACAGCATTGCTGGATTTTACGATTGCTGACAGGAGCCCGTCGCAGGATATTTCTTGGCCATCCCTGGTAATAGCTGTTTTTGTGTTGTCGGCAGTACCGGATGTTTGCGATTGATGATTAGAAGGGCCCTGGCATGAAAGCAATACCAATACCATAAAAAGTGCTAAAATTCTTGACATATAATAGGCGTTATGAGCTCATTTTTTTTAATTTCACTTACCCCCAAAAAACTTGCCTGGTTCTCGAGGATATAAGGTAAGTTGTGGTTACCAAACATTCAAAATACCATCATTGGGGGAAATTGGGAAGATTTCTTTTACCTGGATTTCATGCGAACCAAACTTGCCCAACCAGCCTACCACTACATTTCCTTTTAAATAAATGTCAATTACATCTGAAAAAAAGATTGGAAAATTTTCTATACGGCTTTTAAAGTACAATTCGTTTAAAGTCTCAACAAAAATTCTTCTCAAGTACAAATCCACCTGTACTCCAAATTTAGAATTAAAGTTTTGCTGTATTTTATCAAAATCAAACTTATAATTTGAAATATAGGCTTTAACAATTGTATCGGTCAATTTATTCCAGGTATTTTCAAGTTCGCTCCTATGATTTAAAGAAAGGAAAAGTTCTTTGCGACGCCCTGCTTCTATGAGCAGATTGTCTAAAGTTACAAAACCTCTAACATCCCTTTTATATGCAAGTTTCTTTTCAGCCTCGTCTATAGTATGTACTAATTCTATTCTATATTGTGTATCGAAAGCTGAGCTGACACCACAGTTTTCAAACCAATTATTTCCAATCATTTTTTCAGCCATTATTTTTATTTCAGGTGTCAAGATGATCTTTTGTCCAAATAAATTATCTAAAAATCCCATATTTAAATTTAATTGATGGTGTGCTAATCTTCCAACATTAACACGGACTACTTTATCCCCGATGTCGCGGATTTGCATTTTGTAGGAACTACACACCTGCGCCATCGGGATTTGGGATGCCTAACGGAACATTGCGAACAGCTAATTGGTGATAACACCAACAACGGCGAAAGACACGCACCACTATGAAAATTATGTGGATTGCCCAAAATATAATCCACAAGATTTATTAATTTGTATATTTTTTTCGATAAAAATATACCCTATGGCATCTGCCAAAAAAAGTATATTTTTATACCCGCTTGGGAAATTGCCTCCATAGAATTGCATAAAAAAATCAAATTCTTCAAAAGCTAGTTCTTCCTGTAAAAACTTGGGTTCTCCTCCCAAAAAAGTTTCTTTATCTGTACCATCAGCAACTGTAATTTCGTAAGCTGGTATTTCGTACTTTGAGAGGTTTATGGAATCATTTTCCTTTCTATGAAAAATAATTTTTGTATTTTCTTTTATAATATCTAATTCATCTGCATCATCAACATTATAAATAACCTTATCTAAAAAATAATCTCCTTTTTCTTTACTGTATGTACTAAAAACGGAAAAAAAAGTATTTTTCTCCAAATCAATTTTCAAGACTTTAGATATAATCTCTGATGGTAGACTCAATATTAATGTCATAGGATTCTCTGAACCGTCTTTTGGCCAATAATCACTAGAAATAAATGATTTGCCTCCAATTCTTGGTAAAAGTGAGTTGCTCTCACTTGTTTTATTGAATTCAATATATTCCATAATATTAATGATGGCTTTTTGCTTTTAGTTGTTTATAAAATTCCCGGATGTCGCAGATTTGCCTTCCGTGGCTTTATCTATTAAAAGTCCGCACTATCGGATATTCTTAAGTTCTTGTACATTATTGTTCAGCTCGACACTGTTTAATATTGCCAATTCTTTTGCTGTATGTTTTAATAATTCTAGTTCAATGTCGTTAGTGAGTTCTGTCATAAAATTAGTTTTTCATTTTTTCAAACTTCCCGGTTTTGTCTAAAACGTAGGTTTCGTCTTTAAAAATTGGCTTTTCTGCATTCATCCAATTTGAACTGGTTACCACTATTTTGTCTTTCTCTATTTTGCTCGTTTTCCCGAATGCGGATTCCGCAATTTCATCGTAGGCAATTTCCAGTTTATCAATTATTTTGTCGTTCTTGTCTACAGTAAGCAATATTGTGAACAGTTCGTTTTCACCGCCCTTATAAGTAATCACAACCGAGGTAAAGTTTTCGGAGAAAGGTATTTTGTAGTTTAACCTGAAATTTGTTGCATCCTTACGTCTGGGGTCGAACTTGATCCTTTTCAGAAAACCCTTGTCACGCATCCCAAATTTTTCAAAATTGTCGAAGTTGGTACTGTCTGTTATTGGAAGATTCCGTTCAACAAGACTTCCCGGTAAGTTTGTCTCAACATTGGAAATTTCTTTGTCTGTTTGTGTATGACTACTGTCTTTCGCAGTGCCTGTCGTTGTTAGTGATGTTTTTGTAGTTTCCTTTTCATTCTGGCTGTTGCAAGCCGTGAAAAGAAATACGGTTATCAAAATTAATATGGATCGTGTATTCATCTTATCGAATTAAATAAGGGTTGTATTATTTATTTTATTTGAAGTATTCCCAACTTCCCATTATAGAAATAATTTCCGTTTTCTGTAATTAAGTAGCATTCCGATGTAGACTTAAACTTCTTTCCACCAAACTGGTAGTAAAACATTTCGTGCATGGTTCCAAGCCTGCCGGTATTTGTCCATTTGTAAATTATGCTTTCATCAAACTCATTCAGTTTCTTTAATTTTTCATCCATTTTTACATCCGCAATGTTCCTGGCTGCAGTAGTGTCAGCTTTTATTTTTGAGTTGTAATCAGGTGCTAAAAACATGATATCCTTGATGATGAGATCATTTTTTTCGTTTATGAACACCGATGATTTTGAATCTAAGGTTTCTGAATGATACGTTTTGCCGTTAAATACATTTTTAAGCGCAAAGCTGTTTTTTATGCTCACCTCAGTCGCCGTTTTTTCATTACTGCCTGGGGTTTTAGTTTCGGAGTAATTATGATGAGGCGTTTGCGTTAAATAGACCGAGTCGCTTAAAAAAGTGATGAAAGGAAATAGTGAGACTGAATCTTTCTTCTCAATGAAAATAACCTCGCCGTTTTCAATTAGTTTTTCCAGGGTTAAAATATCAGGATGCTTATCCTTACTTGTGCAGGATTGAAAAAGAAAGGCTATTGCCAAAAGTAAGATGATTAAATTTCTCATTGTTATTCTATTTTCGAAACTACTTAATGATTAAACATAAATTTCTCTTTAAAATCTCCTTTTTTATCAATGCATATGATTCAAAACTGGATTTCAAATGCGTTTGATATCGGGTACTGGATATGCTGTGAAAGGAATATTTTTACTATACAACTAAACTGAAATAATTGGAACAAAGGTCAAATGTGAATCAGGTGTATGCTCAACAGCAACTTTAAAATTTTCTGTACAAAAAATATGTCCTAATTGTGGTGTTCTGAATACATCATTCCCATTCCAGCTGGTCAGATCTAAAGTGATATGGTTATATTCATCAGGAACTTTTTTGGCTTTATCAATGACTCCTTTTGCCGTGTCTGTTGGAGAAATAATCCAAATTTCATCCATTTCATTGGCAAGTAGTTCGTCATGCTTTCCTTTCAATATAAAGTCCTCGGGTTCACCAGATTTTGGCTTATGAGGTATTGGTTCTGCTATTGCCCAATCCTGCCAGTCAAGAGGTATTATTTTTTTCTTTTTACCCTTTGATAAATTCAAGCCTTTAAGCTCATATTTTTCCAATGCTTGTTTTACGGAATCAACAACAGCAATATATTTATTGTAGGAATAAGCAGCCGGTAAAAATGGCCCTATCCTTTCAATATTTATTTGATCACTTTCTTTGGAAATAAATCCATACAAAAGAATATTTCCGTAATCTCCCCATGGAGCTTTTCTATTCCTTATTAAATAAAAATTCATTATCAATAATGTTTTGGTGTGAACTTTTTCTTATCCTTTCTTAAAACCAATGCTGTTTATTTTATCATCCTCCAATGTTTTTTTGAGCTGTCCGGACACAATAATTTTATTGTTTTCCGCGGAACGGACGATATGGTACTGGTAACCGTATTCCTCCAAAGGCCCTGTTTTTAGAACAGTTTTGGAGAATTTATAGGAACCGTCAACAGGGTGTTTGCTATAAACAGATAGATCAAGGTCGTAACAATCTATTTTATTGAATACGTTGAGTGCAAAATAGCTGTTATTTTTCTGCCCTTGATAGGTAAATGCTGTTTCAAACAGCTGCACATCGGTTTTACAATGTGCTTCAATAAGTTTTTTAAAGCGTTCGCTGATCAAAATGCCTCCGCCCACGGTAGTCAGCACATCGAGCGTTATCAGGCTTTCATAAGCGACTTTACTGTTTTCTGCATCTTCATAAACGAGTTTTATCCCTTCTGCTTCACGGATAAAATTACCGACAGCTAGATATGAGCCATTGATCTGGTTTTCTAAGCTGTATTTAAGCGGTAGATTTGGTTTACTCTTTACCTCTAAAAAATAATTCATAGTGCATTTGTTTTTGTTTAGTCACAATTAGTTACAGCGTTTTACCCACCTCTTCAAATTTTAGCCCTTTTATATCATTTATTTCAAATAAGGTCTTAAAGGCATCGGTACAATAGTAAAAATTGATGAGCTTTTTATCTCTGAATATTTCTAGTTCCCCTATATTTTCGCTGATAAATCTGATGTTGTTGCTTTTCAGCATTTTCATAGATTGCTGATAATCTAAATTTGAAAAATCTATTGCCTCAATAGCATTTAAGACATTTAAAAAGGAAAAGTTTGGCTCACCCGACTCTATTGCAACAGGTAGTAGCTCTACATTCGGTAGGGAGAAAAGATGATCAAACTCTTTTTTTATAAACAGCATGTTTCCATAGTTTCTGGCATCGAATCCGTTACTTTTAGCTTGTTCGCTATTTTTCTCACTTTTAACGGGAGTAACATTTTCTAACAGTTGGAACCTCGGTGTCTTCCATATTCCAGTCAAGGGTTGCCCTTTAAAATCCCTGAATTGATGAATAGTTGTTTCCTCTTTAGCGGAGATATGCTTATACGTATGGTCAGCTTCGATTTTATAAATTGTCATTCGCTATCTTTTTATCTTTTATTTGGTCGGATCCACTGGGTAAGATCATTCTGATTGTACTTTCATTTTTTTTAGATGATTATTCAAGGGCAGGATTTCTTCATCATATTGATTGGAATACACAAACGGGAAATCTTCAATAGAATAGATATCTATTCCATTAAACGTTTTCAGGATTTCAGAGATAACAGACTGCTTTGAAAAAACTATTGATGCACGATAAGCAAAATCCTTTAAAACGAAGACTTTTCTCGCACCACCATCCCGGAGCTTTATATCCGGGAATAAATAGTTTGTACTGCCGTTTACTTTTGTTCGTATACTCGTCTGTTTATTAAAATCAAAGAGATTATCGTCAAACAGACCAAAGCGGAGTGCAACATATTTTTTCTCGGTCAATGAATTGCCATCTACGTCCACGATCTTTATATCGGCAAGTTCAAATTGGTTTTTGTTCAGACCGTTTTCTAATAAGAAGTTAAAAAAATCTGCTGATAATATTTTTACATCTGAACCGTATTCTAAATAATGAAAATCTATATTTTTTTGCTTCTTCTTGAATGTTAAGAACAGATGCTCAGGAAATTTATATTTTTCTTCTACAGGCGGAAATGGAATGTCTTTATAGTCCAATGCTCTCCATTCTGATAATGAAAAAAACTTTGCCCTTTTCGATCCATCAAATGAATCAAACAAAACAATATCGTCCGATAAGGGAACACCCTCCATTTTCAAGTAACCTCTTTGAAAACTTATAAATAACTTGTTCTCCATGTTTTTAATTAATAATGTCTGCATTGAATTGATTTTCATCTCATTGGACTAAGCCTCATAATGCTCCAGATACTTATCTCTGAACACAAAGGCTTCTGAACTTTCATCAACAACGAAATTCACTATTCGTTTTTCCACACTTCCATTATCGCCACTATACTTTTGCGCATCGAAGGATGCGGGGAATGGAAACTGATTGATGGCTTCAAAGTCCATTTGCGGTTTGATGCTGTCAAGCTCTTCTTTGGTTATTTTCTTAGAGCTTTCTACCAAATAGCAACCAAACATATCGTACACGATATTTGCATATTCAGTTGGTGTTATCGATTCGTTGAAAGCATTCGAATCGCAGAAAATAGACACTTCTTTTGTGGTTAATCCTTTGTATTTGCGATCTCGAAAGGCTGGCTTAAATTTGACCGTATCGGTATTGTAAACAGAGTCGTAAAAATATTTATGTGTGCTCCTGATGGTATCAAAGTACAATGTGAAGCGAAAATTTCCTTTCTGCATCAGCTTCTTTGGCACCGGCAGATTTGTCCAGATAAAATCGAAAACCAATTTGGCTATTTGTCCGTTTACCCTTGGCCGTTTCAATAAAATGGAGGCTCTTGACAGGCCTTCTTCATCGTCAATGCTCCAAAATCTGTTAATGGTTATTTCCATATCGTATGAATGTTTTTAATGTGCTTTTCCATATCCATAAACCTTAAAATGCGTCTTCGCTTTTTCATATTCTTTTGAATTGCAATTGAACTCTAAATTCTTTTTGTTCTTGAATATAAAAATTAATTTTCCATCCTTATATTCCAATTCGATGTCTTTTATGGCTACCATACCTTTAAAAAAGGATGAACCAATAATATTGAAATTGACCTTTTCCGAAATGAAATCAATTGATCCGCAGGGGCTGTTGCTCGACTCAATGTTAAGCCGAAGGTAGTTCTCGCTAATCATATCATGCGATGTAATGGTCATATCTGCTGTTAGGTTAGTCTAAATCTTCATTGTATATTACTCGTCTGCTTCTATGGTATGGTACACGTCAAAAGCAGTATAGATGCGGGTTTCTTTTAGTGTTCCGTTTTTGTAAATCTCTACTTTTTCCTTATCACCCGTTTTTTTATTGAAATAAATGATCTCCGTCAATGCCCTTTTTCTGTTGTACAGCTCTGTTTTAAAATTTCTGCCATCTACCTGGTAATGAATTGAACTTAGGTTGCCGTTGTCTTTATAGTAATAGCTTTTTGAATTGTAAAAATTGCCATCTTCAATAGTATTACCCTCGTAAACATACTGTGAGGTGTATTTTCCTTCCTGTATAAGCTGCCCTCTGTCATTGTAAATGAAATAATAGGCGCCATCTTTGGGATTTTTCAATTCATAGCGTGTTACCAGTTTGGCCATTTGGCCGGGGTTGCGCTGCAGTCCTTCTTCTGCTTTAAAAATCGTGGTATCGTTTTGTGAAACCCATAGGGTATCGGTATCCTTCAAACCTGTTTTGTTGTGGATTTTGTAAATGATTTTATGCTCGTTTGAACTTTGGACATTTGTTTGACAGCCGTTACATCCGGTGATAGCAATTACCAGAAATATAAAAAGTGGTATGGTTTTAATCATGTTTGTCGTTAATTATGGTCGTCAATGATCCTGACTTTGTAATATTCATACCTATTGCCTGTTTCTTTGTATTGGATGACTTCTCTAAAGTAAAAGGTGTCATCCTCTGTCCAGAATCCTTTTTCAATTACACAAAGCCATTTACCGGTTTTCTTTTTAAAAATTTTATCAAGCTCAAATACTTTCTGGAATTTACCATTTTTCTTTTCCTGGATGAAATGATAAAAGCATTCCTGTCCTTCAAAAACTTTGTTCAATCTGTATTTTCCACTGGGAGAGCTGCTGACCAGATCCGGATTGCCGGTATCATAGGTCTTTTGTCCGGTTTTCAGATCAAAGCTTACATCAATGGTATGGCCTCCTTCCAACAGTAAAATGTCTTCGGTCGGAAAATAGGCTACGAAACTGCAGTCTTCTAATTGATCCTCATTTCCGGTAGAAGTGCCGTTGGAGAAATTGATCTTACTGACCCTTAAATGACCGCCCATTTCTTTAAACTCAACAACTCCTGCCAGCCGCTTTTGTACGGTTTTAAAATCTGTGATTTTCTCTGGCGGCTTGCTAACTTTTGCTTGTTGTGTGGCAGTGTTAAATTGAGCTGCGTTTATTTTTTCTATTGTTATAGTGGCAGGATGGGGAATGGAATTAACAGGGGGAGCTGCCTGAACTGCAACAGGTTCTTTTACCGGTTTGGGATCACTTAGGCTTGTGGTCTTTACTTTTTGCTCACAGGAGATGATAACTGTAGACAGTAAAACAATTGCGGGTATTTTTTTCAGAAACTCGATCTTCATTCTATTGAAATTTATAAGGCTGCTCTTTTTTATATCCATTGGTTGCACAATTTGTTACCCCCATTTTTGTCCTTCTTGTCCATTTTTAGTCTTTCATTTTCAGCTGATGATTTTCTGTCCTGGAACCTGAATTCATCTTCGACTGCGCTGTTTTTGCTACGATCAAAACGCGAGCCATTTTTGCTCAGGTACTTATCACTCATACGAACTGGGGTTTAAATACCCTCAACATTTCAGCAGATCATTTCAGCAAAATGTAGGTTACAGCCCAAATGAATATCGCAACTTAAATTAATAACCATCTTAATGTTCAAAGTGCTTTAAAAATGATGAATTTAATCGCTACTAGTGATGAACTAGAAATATCTTATATCCCTGGTAGAGTAAAAGTTATCGATTTAATAAAAATTAATAATGGGAGATTAGATATGAGTAAATATATTTTACATCAAATATAATCTGTTAAAAAAAATCTCAATTAGGTGATATTTGTTTTTTATCTTTCACTGAATTAAATAGAACGGTTAAACCTTATATGATAGTAAAGCAGCGGTTAAATAGAATTAGCATAATACTGGATGAATTCAATTTTTCACAAAAAGACTTGGCAATATTTCTACAAGTTAGCACTAATACAGTGAGCAGGTGGTGTAGAAATATTAATCAGCCTGATTTGATGAAAATTTATGAAATAGCGAGGTTTTTCAGAATTGACATGCTACGTTTATTTGAGCCCACATCCTGGGAGAACGAAAATGGCTCACCCCCCTATAAATTATACCTTGAAGGGAAAATTAGGATGATGCACGCTCAAAGAAAATCTACTAAAAAAGTAAAAAAACTAGTCCTCAACTAAATAGACTTCAATTCTTTTTATTCCTATTATAGGCAGAAATAAGTCTATACGGTTGATGATTGAGCGCCTCGGTTACCACTTGAAGTTTGTTTCTTTGCTATAAATTCTAACAAAACTGGAGTAGAGAAGATTCAAAATTGTTGATGCAATATTTCTGCAAAATAAATCACTACATCTTCATGTAGTTGTAATCTATACGGTTTAAATAATACACACTAAATACACATTAATACACACTTGATGTACATTAATGTGTATTTAGTGTGTATTATTTATTTTAAGCAAAGGTGTTGAGATTAGGTAGTTTTGCGCAAACTATTTAATACGTAGAATGATCAAATCGCTCAGCACAACACACACAAAGCTAAAAAAGCTATATCCTTTAGCAGATAAAATTAAGCGCTTTCAAAAGTCTTTAAATCTGTATTTACTTATGGAAATAAATCCTCTCCGTGGGTTTTCAATTTTACGATTAAGCTAAATAAAGAAAAAATATTTGACCACTGGCTGTATTTATAATCTGATCTCTTTTGGTTAACTCATTAAAACAGATAAGAGGGGAGCAGGAGTTTAAGGAATTTATAAAAAATCTAATCCTGATTGAAGTTTGAAATCATCTATCTATGAAAAATATCAAGTCACTTTTTTAAAGCCTGCAGGATAACATACAAGACAAAATTATAACATGGTAATATTCTACTAAATCATCATATGAGACACTCTACTAAATTCTATTATGTTAGTTACCTATTGATCTGCCTGCTCTTCGCAGCTCAATTCAGTTATGCTGACGGTTCAAAGGACCTTTATCCAGGCGGAAAAACAGGAAGACGGGCTTATTTACGGGCATATACGTCTCTTAGCGGCAACTGGCCGTTTGCCAACGATGGAATACATTATGTGTATGCCAAAGTTGGTGAAGTCATTACACTAGCCTCTAGTGCACAAAATACAGGGGGAAATTCTCGGATTCGATTATTTGCCCCTTCTGGCATTCAGGTGATAAACAACACTACAGATGGTCAGATCGCTAACAGGGCAGCAGAATTGGCTGGCCCCAGATTTGTTGGGCAGGGGGCCGGAGGGAATAGATATTTACCAATATATCATACGGTTACCACTGAAGGGATTTATCGGGTAGAATTTGTGGCAAGAGGAACTACTGATCCTGGAACCTCTTATAATGCTGATGCAAACTGGACAGAAGCAAATGATGCTGGTATCCGCGCCTGGGATGTGTCCGTAATTAATACTACAAATGATGATTTCATTTCCGGAAGAACTTATGTGAATGTATTAAACCTGACCAATGGACTTACTTCTCCAAATTCTACTGGCTTTGAGGGCATACTACATATTCTAACAAAGGATGGATATACTTACCGTGTAAACAATAATGGTAACAATGGCCTGTATTTCACTTTTTTGGTGAATAACAATGGTTTTTTAAATCCGAGTACACAAGAACCTATTTATAAAAGTTTGAATACCACAACGGGTTTAAGTGGACAAATTCATGATCCTAATACTGCTGATAATTCAAAACAGATCACACAAAAATTGTTTTATGCATTACCGGCAAATGATTTACCTACAACCGCGAGTGGAGCAGTACCCGGCAATAACACATGGCTGAAGAATACAATAGTTTTACCAGAGGTAACTGATGTAAAGTTGGTAGGTGTTGATGGAACGGTAGGACAAGTGAGTAACAGAGGTGGGTATATAAGATTCTCAGCAGGAACACAAGGTAATGTTGCAATTTTAATAGAAAGTACCGACAACCCTGTAGCATTTGCTCCCCGCACAATTACGGGGTTTGCCATCTCAGGTGTTAATAATGTTTTGTGGGATGGGAAAGATGGTCTGGGCGTTTCAATGCCCGCAGGAAATGTTCCGGCTAAAGTCACAATATCTTTGCAAGGCGCTGAAGTCCATTTCCCATTTTTTGATATGGAATATAATAGGTTAGGTACCATAATTGAACTTTTGGACCATAACAACCTAAATAATGTAGTTTCAGATCTCGTATATTGGAACGATACAGGTATTTCTGCTCCAAGCAGCGGAAGCAGTCCTACTCCAATTAATAACAGTCAGTTGGCGCCGGGTAACAGCACGGGGATTTCTAGTAACAGCAATGGGCATATATGGGGTGTAGGTGGTAGCGGAACTGGAGGTCTGTTTGGTGATAACAGGTCAATTGATACATGGACTTTTATTAAGGGAGCTAATGCCGAAATCGTATCTACTCTAGTTGTAAAAATTGCAGATCTGAAGATATCGGAAATCACTCCTAATAAAACAGCCATTGTTCCCGGTGATAATATAACTTATACTGTAAAAGTTAAAAATGATGGGCCAAGTAATGTAGAAGGTGCCCCGTTTACTTTCGTAATACCAACAGGTTTCAATCCGCAATCATTTACATTTTCGGGAAATGGTTGTGGCACTGAAGCATTGGCACTCAGCTATGATGCTGCGACCAGAACATATTCATCTCGTTTAGATCTTCCTAATGGTTGTGAGATTACCTATAACGTTACTGTATCAGTAACCAATACCGCCGTTGCAGGTAATCAACAGGTAACTGCTACTATATTGCGACCTAATGATGTAACAGATCCTGATGCGACAAGTAATATAACACCTATTGTACCACCAACCGATCCATATGTAGAATGTGCCAACAATGGTTTAGGTGTAGCCTGTAATAATATTTTAAATAATACCAACGTCGTATTTACTAATATTCCTTCATCGCCATCAATGCGTCTGACCAAGACGGGTACTTATGCAGATAGCAATAGCGATGGAAAGGTAAACGTTGGTGATCAGATCAATTATACATT
>NZ_JBEPSL010000006.1:0-409048 GCF_040548825.1 Pedobacter africanus | reverse complement strand
GATTCCGTACTGTTTTACCTCGCTACGCTTATAAATGACATCTCTTTAATGAACTTCTCGAATCCCCTCGCGGCTCTTCTTATATCTCTTCGCTTTCCGATCTCTGTTTCTCCCTGGTCTGTTTCGTCCAAGAGTCAGTTTCAATCTGCAGCGTTTCAATCTTTTTTTATTCCCTGAACAACTCCGTCGTTCAGGCTCCCTGTGTTTGGGATTGCAAAGGTAGAAATCTTTTTAGTATTGTCAAGCTTTTTTTTAAACTTTTTTTTCTCCTGTTTTCAACGCCTCACAGCTCAACAAAAGAAATACAATCTCTACTCCTTCATCTCCTCAAATCATCCTTCTGCTAATCACCCTCTCTGTTTCCCTTCCTCCGAAGCGGGTTGCAAAAGTAGAAAAAATATCTATCCCCGCAAACTATCCCCAACAACTTTTAACAAGAAAAAACTTAACTCACTAAAAAACAATAAGAAAAAATTGAAAAAAATTCTAAAAATAAATCTTCAGGTTATTCCTGCCCCTTCTCCCTCAGAGCAGCAAAGGCAAAAATCCAGGCTAACCGACAATTAATCCTCACATCAGACACACATTCTACACACTTTCTTCACAAAAAGGTACCCTTTTGTGGCTTTGGTGTGAAGCAGGGGTGAACAAGATGTGAACATGCATGCGCTTTGTGAAGAAAATAGCACCTCCAGGTACCACATAAAAAAGCCCCTAAAACTTTCAAGTCTTAAGGGCTCATATCAATGAGTAATATAATCAATATTGTCCTGTAGACAATAAGACCAGCGTACAGGCCTCTATAGTTTCAATATCATTCTTCTCCAGTAGATCTTCAAGCGTGGCATTTTCAGTTCCCGGATTAAAAACCACGCGCTTAGGTTTGGTCTTCAGGATATAATCCACGTATTGCGGCTGCAAATGAGGGCCTATATATAAAGTAATGGTATGGATATCGGAATGGATATGCCCCGGCTCTTCTATTTCCACCCCCGCAACCGCCCCTCTTTTTATACCTACATTCACAATTTCATGTCCTTTGGATTGGAGCATATTGGCCGCGAGATACGCATATCGCGATGGATTGGGACTTGCCCCTATAATTAATGTCTTTTTCACTATCTTATTTTTTTACCAGCACATCATTATGCAGAAAGCGCAATGAAAAGCCGCGTACACGATGTATACTCTATAACAAAACCTGCTAAAATCTGTTTGCCTTAAACGATTTTCAAAACCGCATTAGCGCAATTAACCCCGTCTATTGCAGCAGATACAATACCACCAGCATACCCAGCCCCTTCAGCACATGGAAATAAACCACTTACCTGTGGATGCTGAAAAGTATCCCTGTCGCGCGGAATACGTACCGGCGATGAACTCCTGCTCTCAACTCCTACTAAAACGGCTTCGTTGCTATAATAGCCTTTCATCTTTTTCCCAAAAACGGGCAGTGCAAGTTTTAAGCTTGAGGCCACAAAATCAGGCAGGGTATCTTTGAGCATCACGCTCTTCGTACCGGGCAAATAAGAATTCCTGGGAAGATCAGCAGAAAGTCTTCCCTCAACAAAATCGACCATCCGCTGTGCAGGCGCAACCAGATTGCCCCCACCAAGCTTAAAAGCTGTCTGCTCTATCTCCGACTGAAAGTGCATCATCTTTAAAGGATCTTCACCCTTTACATCTTCCAGTGTGATTTGTACTACCGTACCTGAATTGGCAAAGGGATTGTTCCTTTTTGAGGGCGACCAACCATTTACCACAATTTCATTTTCGTAAGTGGCGCAGGGGGCAATAATCCCTCCCGGGCACATACAGAAGGAAAATACTCCTCTGCTCCCCACCTGTTCAACCAGACTATAATAGGCCGGGGGTAAAAATTCACTCCTGACGTCGCAATGGTACTGTGCAGCATCTATAATAGCCTGAGGGTGTTCTATCCTTACACCCAACGCAAAAGGTTTGGCTTCAACCAGGATACCTTTACGGTGCAACAGTTCGTATATGTCGCGGGCCGAATGACCTGTGGCCAGAATCACCGCATCAGCAAGTAAACGCTCTGTTTCATTAACCACAACACCTTTAACCTTTCCAAAGTCAACGAGTATATCGGTAACTTTCTGATCAAAATGAACTTCTCCCCCTGCATTTAAAATGGTCTCCCGGATAGCGGTAATGATATGAGGCAACTTGTTCGTTCCTATGTGGGGCCTTGCATCAATTAAAATGTCTTCAGTTGCCCCATGCTGTACAAAAGCCTGCAATACCTTATTGATATCTCCGCGCTTATTGGAACGCGTATAAAGCTTACCGTCAGAATAGGTCCCGGCCCCGCCTTCACCATAACAGTAATTGGATTCTGTATTGACTATTCCTTCTTTATTGATTGCAGCCAGGTCCCTTCTGCGTTGTTTTACATCCTTACCTCGTTCTAATACGACTGGCTTTAATCCATTTTCTATACATTGCAGTGCAGCAAACAGACCGGCCGGACCAGCACCGACAATAATGACCGGCCTGGCATTACTGACATTTTGATAGTCTACAGTATAAATCTCTGCCAAAGGAGCCTCATCAATAAATACCCTTACCTGTAACCGATAAATTACTTTTCTTGACCGTGCATCAATAGATCTTTTGAGGACTTTATGCCCTTTAATGCGCAATACATCTATATGTAAGGCATTTGCAAGCTTTTTTAAGCGTAGTGTTTCAGACTCCCTTTCCTCGGGAGTCATGGTAATTTCTATTTCTTTTTGCATAAACCTGTCAGGTTTTTATCCTGAATTGTAACAAAGGTACGGAAATTGAGTTCTAATGTGTAAATTAACACCTATTAACAGAAAGCCTGGCAAAAACAGGCCCAGAGAAACTAAAACAAAAAGAAAAATGAAAAAAGCAGTATTGGCGATAGCAGGTATCTTAATCCTGGTTGTAGCGATGAGTGGATGTGGCTATAACAGTATGGTTAAACTGGATGAAGATGTAAAGGCAAAATGGAACCAGGTAGAAACTCAGTACCAACGCCGTTCAGATTTGATCCCGAATTTAGTGAACACTGTAAAAGGGGCAGCTAAATTTGAGCAAAGCACATTAACACAGGTAACAGAGGCGCGCGCCAAAGCAACACAAGTTACTGTAGACCCGGATAAATTAACCCCTGAAAGTATTGAGAAATTCCAGGCAGCACAAGGCCAGGTTAGCCAGGCTTTAGGCCGCTTATTGATGGTAACTGAAAACTACCCTCAGCTAAAAGCCACAGAACAATTCAGGGATGTTTCGGCCGAACTCGCTGGAACTGAGAACAGGATCGCGGTTGCACGTAAGGATTTTAACGAATCTGTTCAGGTATACAATACAAAAGTAAGGTCATTCCCGAACAACTTGATGGCAGGTCTGTTTGGTTTTAGCCAGAAAGCGGGCTTTAAAGCCGAAGCCGGAGCAGAAAAAGCCCCGAAAGTAGAGTTCTAGTATACCGTAACAACATTTAAGGGTAATGCGTGTTTAATGATCAAACATTCATTACCCTTAATTCTTATTAAACAATCCTAATCATGGGCATATTCACAGAACAAGACCAGGAACTTATTGCCAATGCAATTTCTGAAGCTGAAAAAGCAACTTCAGGCGAAATCAGAATTGCAATAGAAGCGCATTGCCCGGGCGATGCTTTTGAAAGAGCTGCCGCCTATTTTTCAAAACTAGGTATGGGCAAAACCGCTAAACACAATGGCGTATTGATTTATCTGGCCTACCAAGACCATAAATTTGCAATAATTGGCGATAGTGGCATCAACAGAGTGGTACCGTCCGATTTCTGGGAGACCACCCAGGTAGCAATGAAAGCACACTTTTCGGGTGGCAATATTGTACAGGGAATTATTGCTGGTGTTGTACTCGCAGGAGAAAAACTGGCGACTTTCTTCCCTTTTGAAGGGGGCGACATTAATGAACTCCCTAATGACATCATTTTTATGGATCAACACAAAATCGTTTAGGCAATGAAAAAGTTAATCATAGCCTTATTTTTGATCATCGTTACCTCAGCAGGCTTTGCCCAGGAATTTCCGGCTAAACCCAATACGCTGGTTAACGACTATACCGGAACACTTACAAGCAGCGAAATTCAGCAGCTGGAACAAAAACTGGTCGCCTTTGATGATTCAACATCCATCCAGGTAGCTGTAGTGATCTTAAAATCAGTTGGTGAATACGACATCAACGAGTATGCGATGGCACTTGGCCGTAACTGGGGCGTAGGCACCAAAGGTAAAGACAATGGCGTTGTAGTCTTGGTGGCATTGGGCGACAGAAAGATAGCCATACAAACCGGCTATGGGGTAGAAGGTGTGCTGCCCGATATGTATACCCGAAGGATCATCGATAACGATATTAAACCCTATTTTAAAACAGGAAATTACTTTAAGGGGCTTGATGCTGGTACCGATGCCATCATTAGCGTAACCAAGGGTGAATATAAAAACGACAAACCTAAAGCCGGTAAACGCGGCAGCGGTACCTCGGGAGTTTTTGTAATCATTATCATTATAGTAGTTGTGATTGTGCTGCTCAAAAGAGGCGGTGGTGGCGGTGGCGGACAGGTTATTGGCGGTCGGGGTGTTGCTGATGCACTTTTCTGGAGCATGTTACTTGGCGGAAACCGCGGTTCCGGCGGAGGCGGAGGCTGGGGCGGCGGAAGTAGCGGCGGTGGCGGCTTCGGTGGTTTTGGCGGAGGCAGTTTCGGCGGAGGCGGAAGCAGTGGCAGCTGGTAATTTTTAAACTGAATGGAAATATTAAAATGGAAAAAGCTTTCATCAAAATACCTGGTGAAAGAAAAGTGGGCCACACTTAGGGTGGACACCTGCGAATTACAGAATGGAAGCATAAAAGACGATTATTATGTACTGGAATACCCAAATTGGGTAAATGCCATAGCACTTACCGAAGAAAATAAAATCATTATGGTACGCCAGTATCGTCATGCTGCAGATATTGTTTCCCTGGAAGTACCGGGCGGGGTAATTGACGGGAATGAACTTCCTGAAGACGCCATCAAAAGGGAATTACTTGAAGAAACCGGTTATTCCTTTAAAAGCGCAGAACTTATAGCGACTTTATACCCAAATCCGGCGACAGCCAATAATGTAACCTATACCTTTCTGCTAAAAGGGGGGACAAAAACACATGACCAACATTTAGATGAACATGAAATCCTGAATGTAGAGAAATATACAGTAGCCGAGGTTAAGCAGTTGCTGGCAAACAACAAAATAGACCAGGCCCTGCATTGTGCAGCCTTATTTTATGGCTTAATGCAGCTTGAAAAAGCCTAGAGCAGTCCAATAAATTAAAAAGCCCTGTAAGTTTTGCTTACAGGGCTTTTTAGTAAACGAACCCACTTAGCTCATTTTCAATTTCTTTTGGATATCGTGCACATAACCTTTGAATTTTTTATCTGTATCTATCAGATCTTCTACCGTCTGGCAGGCATAGATTACTGTAGAGTGGTCCCTTCCACCAAAAAAAGCACCTATTGTTTTTAATGACGACTTGGTATGGCTTTTTGACAGATACATGGAAATCTGCCTTGCCTGAACGATCTCGCGCTTTCGGGTTTGTGACTTTACCATATCAACCGGCACTTCGAAATACTCGCATACCAGTTTCTGAATGTACTCCATTGAGATCTCCTTAGAAGTATTCTTAATGAAGTTCTTTAACATCTGCTTGGCCAGAGCCAGGTCGATGTCTTTTTTGTTTAATGTAGACTGCGCCAGTAAGGATACCATTGCGCCTTCAAGTTCCCGAACGTTATTGTCTATATTATGTGCAACATACTCTATTACTTCGGTTGGCAGTTCTATCCCATCTGCATACATTTTTTTTCTAAGGATGGCGATCCTGGTTTCCAGATCCGGCACCTGCAGATCTGCTGAAAGCCCCCATTTAAAACGACTCAGCAAGCGTTCTTCCAAACCGGCCAGGTCTTTTGGCGCTTTATCAGACGATAAAATTACCTGCTTGCCCGATTGGTGCAGATGGTTAAAAATATGGAAAAATATGTCCTGTGTTTTTTCCTTACCTGCAAAATTGTGTACATCATCCATAATGATCACATCCATTGCCTGGTAAAAATTAACAAAGTCGTTAATGGTATTGTTCTTAAGTGAATCTACAAATTGCTGGCAAAATTTTTCACAGGAGACATAGATCACCAGTTTATCCGGCATGTTTCTCTTGATCTCGTTACCTATAGCCTGAGCCAGGTGTGTTTTTCCCAGTCCTACTCCTCCATAGATCATCAGGGGGTTAAAAGATGTGCCACCTGGTTTGGCAGCAACAGCATAACCTGCAGAGCGGGCCAAACGGTTACAATCTCCCTCTATATAGTTCTCAAAAGTATAATTCGCATTTAGCTGAGGATCTACATTCAGCTTTTTTAAACCCGGAATAATGAAAGGATTTTTAATGTCCTTATTTATAGAAACCGGAATCGGCATCGACTGCTTTTTGGCATCGGCACCGTTACCGTTACTTGGCATATTGGTAGTATAAGGAGAACCCGAGTTAGACGACTTGTCTACCACAATGTTATACTCCAACCGACCTTCATCTCCAAGCTGCTTTTTTACCGTTTTTCTGAGCAATCCAACATAATGTTCTTCCAACCACTCGTAGAAGAATAAACTTGGCACCTGTATAGTTAAAACATTGCCTTCCAACTTCAATGCGGATATAGGTTCGAACCAGGTTTTAAAACTTTGGGTCGGAATATTATCTTTTATGATTTGGAGACAGTTTTTCCATACTTCGATGCAAGTTTTTTCCATAGTCCTTCTATAATTTGTTGGTTTACAGTAACGATTTGAGCACATTAAATGAACCCGTTCGAGAGATCGAATATTCAAAAAATTATCAACAAAAAAAACTTAATTTTCATTTATTTGGTAAGTACTTAAACAGCAATACCATACCCTGGTTAACCTCAATTTTTTATGTTGATAACTATTTATTAACATAATTTTTAATATTCTCCAAAAACATTGCGCATCACATCTGCGATCTCTCCAAGTGTAGCATAGGCCTCTACCGCACAAAGAATAAACGGCATCAGATTGTCAGTATTTCTGGCAGCCCTTTCAAGCTCCTGTAAAGCATTTTTAACCGCGTCATTATCCCGTTCGGCCTTAAGCCTATCCAGCTTCTCCGTTTGTATCGTTCGGATAGATTCATCAATCGTAAATACATCGTTGATCCCCTCCTTTTCCTGAACAAACTTATTGACTCCTACAATCACCCTGCTTGCGTCTTCGACTTCCACCTGGTACTGGTAAGCAGCATCAGCAATTTCATTTTGGATGTAACCATTTTCAATTGCATTTACTGAACCGCCCATTGCATCAATTTTGTCGATATACCGTTGCGCGGCTGTCTCAATTTCATCTGTAAGACTTTCTACAAAATAAGAACCTGCTAAAGGATCAACTGTGTCGGTTACCCCACTTTCAAAAGCAATAACCTGCTGTGTGCGCAGGGCGATCTTTGCCGCAGCTTCCGTAGGTAAGGAAAGTGCTTCGTCATAACCATTGGTATGCAGCGATTGTGTACCCCCCAAAACCGCTGCCATAGCCTGGTTCGTCACCCTGATCACATTGTTCAAAGGCTGCTGGGCAGTTAAAGTCGATCCTCCTGTTTGTGTATGGAACCGCAGCATCTGTGCCTTCTCATCCGTAGCACCCAGGCTTTTGGTAATGTTGGCCCACATTCTTCTGGCAGCCCTGAATTTGGCAATCTCTTCAAAGAAATTGTTATGGCAATTAAAGAAAAACGACAAGCGTTTTGCAAAAACATTAATGTCAAGCCCCTTTTCAAGCGCAGCATTCAGATAAGCCTTTCCATTAGCAAGGGTAAAGGCCAGTTCCTGAACAGCTGTCGATCCGGCTTCACGAATATGATATCCCGAAATAGAGATGGTATTCCATTTGGGCACTTCCTTACTGCAGTATTCAAAAATATCTGTAATGATCCGCATCGACGGTTTAGGCGGATAAATATAAGTGCCGCGGGCGGCATATTCTTTCAGGATATCGTTTTGTACGGTACCGGAGATTTGTTTAATATCAGCCCCCTGCTTTTTGGCAAGTGCGATATACATGGCCAGCAAAATTGAGGCAGTGGCATTGATGGTCATCGAAGTGGTGATCTTCTGAAGTTCAATGCCATCAAACAATATCTCAATGTCTTTTAAGGAGTCTATCGCAACACCAACCTTCCCCACCTCTCCTTCAGACATCTCATGATCCGAATCGTAACCAATTTGCGTAGGCAGGTCAAAAGCAACAGAGAGCCCCATCGTTCCCTGTTTCAAAAGGTAATGATAGCGCTTATTGGATTCTTCGGCAGTCGAGAAACCCGCATATTGACGCATGGTCCATAGCCGCCCCCTGTACATATCCTTTTGTATTCCCCGGGTATATGGAAATGCTCCAGGCAGTTCCATCTCTGTCCTGGCTTCAGTATATACTTCTCTTATAGTTATACCCGATGTGGTGGTAAATTTTTTATCGCTCATATTTAAAACAGCTGATGTATGTCTTTTTTAAGAAGATCCAATGTCAGATCGTACGGATTATTTCCAAGCTCCGCCATGTGCTGGAGTACTTTTTTGCTCAGGTCTACTCCCATCGCATCAGCAGGTAAGCTTTTAACACCATTGTTCACCATGGCAAGAGTATCATCTTTCAGTTGCTTAACTACATTCCAGGTAGCAGCGCTGATGTACAACTGTTGACTAACATTGTGCTGAAACTCCGACCGGATTTCATTCAGCACCATAGCCTGAAGTTCAGGAAGCGATATCCCCTGATGGTGAAGCCGGATAAACAGGTTTGCCGGATTTATTCTTTCAATAAACACGATCAAACGTTCATGCGCCTGCAGGCGTAGTGACAGCAGTTGTTGGTTTTCCTCCTTTTTCTGAGTTGCAAACCTTAGCCTTAAATAATTACGGATATCGCCTTTAATTAAATAATAACCTGCAGAAACCGTAGCAACACCTCCTATTATCAATACACCCGCATCGGTTAAAAATTTTTCTATATCCATCCTGCTTTGTTTAAATACCGTAATAATTAATCTGAGTACCGACAAAAATGTACATTTTGATTTATATTTGCTCTATTAAACGTTTTTTTTAACGCCGCAAAAGAGGGCATAAAATTAATTTTGGATACGATGAGTAATACTGTAGATACAGCGTTTGCACCGGTAACCTTTACAGAAGGTGCTGTAAAGGAACTGAATAAATTGAAAAACCAGCAGGAAATTACAGAAGATTTCGGCTTGCGTGTAGGTGTTGAGGGTGGAGGGTGCTCGGGAATGAATTATGTGCTTGGTTTTGACCAGAAAAAAGATGGGGATCAGGAATTTATCATTGACGGGATAAAGGTTTTTATGCATAAAGCACACCAAATGTATCTGTTGGGTATGCAGGTAGACTGGCAGGATGGATTGAATTCGAGAGGTTTTACCTTCAGTAACCCAAATGCAGCCAGCACATGTGGTTGCGGCACCAGTTTTTCAGTGTAGTCCTGCAATTATTTGCATGCTATTGTAACATTATAGGAAGTCCTGTTGTCTTAACAACAGGACTTTTATTTTAGCATCCCAATTTATCTATTCTTCTGCATGACCTATACCGAAAACGTAAAACTAGCGATACAATCCATCACCGGAAACCGATTGCGTACTATGCTTACCGCATTAATTATTGCAATAGGCCTTTCTGCACTTGTGGGGATTTTAACGACACTGGATGCAGTTAAAAAAAGTATGACGGAAGCATTTTCCAGTATGGGCGCAAATTCTTTCACCATCAGGAACCGGGGTACCGGAATCAGGATCGGCGGATCCGGACAACGGCAGAAACCTTTCAAGTCTATCCGCTATGAAGATGCATTGACCTTTAAAGAGCGCTTAAATACACCAGCCAAAGTTGCAGTAAGCGTTTTTGCCAGCAGGGCAATCACTGTTAAATTTGGCACTCAAAAAACCAATCCGAACATTACCATGCAGGGTGTAGATGAGAATGGATTGAGTTCGCAGGGACTCGAACTGGCCCAGGGACGCAATTTTAGTTTATCAGAATCCCTGTCTGCAAACAATGTCTGTATCATTGGCAGCGAAGTTGCCGAAAAGCTCTTTAAAAAACAGTCTCCTCTTGATCAGATCATTAATGCCGGCAACACCCGGTTAAAAGTTATTGGCGTATTGGTATCCAAAGGACAGAGTATGGGCTTTAGCGGCGACCGCGCTGTATATATACCGCTCAAAAAAGCTAAACTGGTTAACTCCAATTCAAACCCATCCTATACCATTACAGTTATTGTTCCAGGCAATGACATTATAGATAACGTGATTGGCGAGGCTACAGCCCTGTTCAGGAACATTAGAAAAATAAGGGTTACCGATCCGAACAATTTTGAAATTACCAAGAGTGATGCCATGGCACAAACCTTGTTTGAAAACCTGCGCTATATTGTTTGGGGCGGTATAGCTATCGGTGTCATTACACTGATCGGTGCTTCTATCGGTCTAATGAATATTATGCTGGTATCTGTAACAGAGAGAACACGCGAAATAGGCATCAGAAAAGCAATCGGGGCAAACCCTGCGATAATACGCAAACAATTTCTGATTGAAGCAGTAATGATTTGCCTAATGGGTGGTGCCTTCGGAATATTCCTGGGTATCGCTATAGGAAATGTCATATCACTGGCCATGGGCGGTTCATTTATCGTACCCTGGGGCTGGATATTCGGTGGCTTTGCACTCTGTGTTCTGGTAGGAATTGTCTCAGGTTACTATCCGGCAAAAAAAGCTTCCAAGCTAGATCCGGTAGAAGCATTAAGATACGAATAAAAAAGGGCCTTAAAGGCCCCTTTTTTATTTATCTTCCGTGGTACTGTGTTTCATAATAAGCCTGATAATTTCCTGATGTAACATCAGAAAGCCACTTTTCATTCTCCAGGTACCAGTCTACTGTTTTCTCCAATCCTTCCTCAAATTGTAAACTTGGAACCCAGTTTAGTTTCTCCTGCAGTTTAGTAGAGTCTATGGCATAGCGCAGGTCGTGCCCCGCCCTGTCGGTCACAAAGGTGATCAATTTAGCAGAGGTTCCCGATTCGCGGGCCAGTTTCTTATCCATAATTTTACACAACAGCTCAATCAGGTCTATGTTTTTCCATTCATTATGGCCTCCGATGTTATAGGTCTCTCCGGTTTTTGCCTGATGAAATATCACATCGATTGCCCTGGCATGATCTACCACCCAAAGCCAGTCGCGTACGTTCTCGCCCTTACCATACACCGGTACTGGCCGGTTATTTTTGATGTTGTTGATCGCCAGTGGGATCAGCTTTTCCGGAAAATGATGCGATCCGTAATTATTAGAGCAATTCGAGATCACCACATCCAGTCCATAAGTATCGTGGTATGCCCTTACAAAATGATCGGAAGAAGCCTTGGATGCCGAATACGGACTATGCGGATCATAGGCGGTAGTTTCGGTAAACATGCCGGTTTCGCCCAGTGCACCATAAACCTCATCAGTAGACACATGGTAAAAACGCCTGCTGTCATAATTACCCTTCCAGTATTCCCTCGCTGCATTCAGCAGGTTTACCGTACCAATCACATTGGTCATCACAAAGGCCGTCGGGTCTGCAATAGAGCGGTCTACATGAGATTCCGCAGCCAGGTGGATTACCGCATCAAAAGCTTCACGCTGAAACAGCTCATTGATCTCGGCAGCATCAGTAATATCAGCCTTAATAAAACGGTAATTTGGTTTATTTTCTATGTCCGTTAAATTGGCCAGGTTACCTGCATAAGTTAATTTGTCCAGGTTTATTATCTCATACTGAGGGTAGCTGTTCACAAACCGACGTACAACATGGGAGCCAATAAAGCCTGCCCCACCTGTTATTAATATTTTCTTCATTGGTATCAATCGTTTCTATTCATTTTATAATTCATCAGGCAAGCCAAGCTCTTTGGCTATAGCTGCTGTTTTATTGCTATAAATCTTATTTAACAGTTCATTTACAGAGGCCTTTAAGTCAAATTGCAGATCTTCATGCACCTTGCGGTATTTATTCAGCAAAGAAACAGTTGCTTTCACAAAGTAAACGTTTAGTTTCTCGCTGAACTTATAAAGTGCAGAAAAAATACTTTCATCAAATTCAACAGGAATCTGGTTTAGCAAATGGAGCCTGAGTTCCAGTTCACTGGCAATGTCTTTTGTTACTTTAAAATGGTGGTTTATGCTGCCATTTAGCTTCCGCATCCGGAGTAAAGTTTCCTTGGAATTCGGTTTTTTACTGTTCAGTAGCTCCCCTATACCCTCGTCTATAATTGCCGTTAGCTTTTCCTGGCGCAATACCAGATCCTGCTGGTCCTCCAGCAATTTAAAGTGCAGGTGTTCGGTTAAGACTTTATCTTTGGCTATTAGCCTGAGCAACAGCTTATCCTTTTCCTTTACAGGAAGGGATTTGATTTCCAGTTTCAGGGCTGCATGCTCGCTCAGCAACATTTAAAAAGGATTTTCCTGTAAATATTTTTCCCACTTCCAGGCAGATGACATCATTTCCGGCAGATTCAGTTCAGCTTTCCATTCCAGGTCCCTCGACGATTTGCTTACATCTCCCCAAACCTTTTCTATATCGCCCTCTCTTCTTGCACCAATGGTGTAATTCAGTTTCACACCTGTTGATTGCTCAAAAGCCTTAATGATCTCTAACACAGAAGAGCCCTTGCCTGTACCGAGGTTAAACACTTCATAGTTGGATGTAGCTTTGCCGCTTTCCAGGCGCCTGATTGCAGCCACGTGGGCTTTGGCCAGATCTACTACATGGATGTAATCCCTGATGGCACTGCCGTCGGGTGTGTTGTAATCATCTCCATACACGGTAATCGGCCCGCGTTTACCTATAGCCGATTGTGTAATGAAAGGAACCAGGTTTTGCGGAACACCAATAGGCAATTCACCAATCAATGCCGTATGGTGCGCACCAACCGGGTTAAAATAACGCAACGAAGTCACCTTTAAGCCAGGTGTTACTGCGCAGGTCTCCTGCAAAATCTCTTCTGCAATCTGTTTGGTATTGCCATAAGGCGATTCTGCTTTTTTTGTTGGTGCATCCTCAGTTACAGGCAAAACATCCGGCTGTCCATATACGGTGCAGGAAGATGAGAATACCAGGTTAACTTTGCTGTCAAATGCAAGGATCAGATTGATCAGCGAGTAAAAGTTGTTCCGGTAATATTTTAAAGGCTGCTGAACGGATTCCCCTACTGCCTTAAAGGCAGCAAAATGAATCACTCCGCTAATGTCGCTGTTTTTCGCAACAAAATCTTTCACCTTGGCATCGTCGCAAAGGTCTAACTGCACAAACTCAGGCTTGTTGCCGGTTATTGTTTCTATCTGCTGTAATATTTTAGGATTGGAATTGGAAAAATCATCAACGATGATCACTTCATAGCCTGCATTATACAACTCAACTACAGTATGAGAACCAATAAACCCGGTTCCGCCGGTTACTAATATTTTTGACATGCTTTTATTTAACGGTTATATCCAGTAAAATCTTTATGTTCCTTATTTGTCAATGCCTCCTGTGGCAGCGACTTAAAATACTCATAGGTAATTTTTAAACCCTCGGCCCGGCTTACTTTAGGTTCCCAGCCCAATATAGACCTGGCCTTGGTAATATCCGGTCTGCGTTGTTTAGGATCATCAACAGGCAAATCTTTCAGCACCAGTTTCTGGTTGGTGCCGGTTAATTTTATAATCTCTTCACCAAACTGCTTAATGGTAATCTCGTCAGGGTTCCCTATGTTAACCGGCAGCGCATAATCGCTCAGCAGCAAACGATAAATCCCTTCTATCAGGTCATCCACATAGCAGAATGACCGGGTCTGAGAGCCATCTCCAAATACGGTTAGATCTTCTCCGCGCAAAGCCTGGCCAATAAAAGCAGGCAACACCCGACCATCATTAAGGCGCATCCTTGGTCCGTAGGTATTAAATATCCTTACAATACGTGTTTCCAGGCCATGAAAAGTATGGTAGGCCATGGTCATTGCCTCCTGAAAACGTTTGGCTTCATCGTAGACACCTCTCGGTCCAACCGGATTCACATTGCCCCAGTATTCTTCAGGCTGCGGATTTACACTTGGGTCGCCATAAACTTCCGATGTAGAAGCAATCAGCATTCTCGCATTTTTATTTTTTGCCAGTCCAAGCAGGTTATGCGTACCCAACGACCCAACTTTCAGGGTCTGTATTGGGATTTTTAAATAATCGATAGGACTTGCGGGCGAGGCAAAGTGAAGGATATAATCCAGTTCTCCAGCAACATATACATATTTAGAAACGTCGTGATGGGCAAATTCAAAATTTTCCAATCCAAACAGGTGCTGAATATTCTGCAGGTCGCCGGTAATCAGGTTATCCATTCCAATTACATGGTAATCTTCTTTGATAAATCTATCGCACAAATGTGAACCTAAAAAACCTGCTGCACCGGTAATTAAAACTCTTTTCCTCTTCATTAGTTATTTATAAGCTTACGGCCAACACTATTGTAATAATATCCCAGATCGATCATTTTTTGCAGATCGTATAAATTACGGCCATCAAAAATCACTTTATTGCTCAGGCTCTCTTCCATCTTTTCAAAATCAGGGTTCCTGAAAACAGACCATTCTGTAGCAATCAGCAGCGCATCCGCACCAATCAATGCTTCGTACTGGTTCTGTGCATATTTTATTTTATCGCCGATAAGGCCTTTTACATTGGCCATACCTTCAGGGTCAAAAGCAGTAACCGTGGCTCCGTGTTTTATCAGTTCATCGATAATGTACAATGCCGGTGCCTCACGGATGTCATCTGTTTCTGGTTTAAAGGCCAGTCCCCATAAAGCAAAATGTTTACCTTTTAAATCACCCTTATAATATTTAAGCAATTTATCAACAATAATGGTCTTCTGCTTTTCATTCACCTGCATCACAGACCGCAGGATCTGGAAGTCATAATTGTGCTCATCAGCAGATTTGGCCAGGGCCTGAACATCTTTAGGAAAACAGCTGCCACCGTATCCTATTCCAGGGAACAGGAAACGTTTGCCGATCCTGGCATCCGAGCCAATGCCTTTACGCACCGCGTCCACATCTGCATCCACTATCTCGCAAAGATTGGCCACTTCATTCATAAAAGTGATTTTGGTAGCCAGGAAAGAGTTGGCTGCATATTTTGTCAGCTCAGATGAACGTTCGTCCATAAACAGGATCGGGTTCCCCTGTCTTACATAAGGTCCGTACAATTCATTCATCAGCTTTTGTGCTTTATCACTCCTTGTACCGATAACCACCCTATCAGGCTTCATGAAATCCTCTACAGCAACGCCTTCACGCAAGAACTCAGGGTTAGAAACCACATCAATTTCCACATCGGTGTTGGCAGCAAAAACTGCCTGCACCTTATCGGCCGTACCTACAGGAACGGTAGATTTGTTTACAATAACCTTGTAACTGGTTACCAGTTTGGAGATATCTTTTGCTGCACCAAGAATGTAGGAAAGGTCGGCAGCACCATCCCCTCCCGGCGGCGTAGGCAGCGCCATAAAGATGATCTGTGCATCTTTAACTGCATGGGCAAGGTCGGTTGTAAAAGTAAGTCGTCCCTGGGCAATGTTCCGGTGGAAAAGCACATCCAGTCCCGGTTCATAGATCGGCACCACACCCGCCTGCATCTGCTGCACTTTTGCTTCGTTGATATCTACACAGATTACATTGTTCCCTGTTTCCGACAAACAGGTACCTGTAACTAGACCTACATACCCGGTTCCAATAACGGCTATTTTCATATATTATATTTTTGTTTTTAGGTGAGGAGTGATCATGTGGCAGAAACCTTATTTTTGCGCCTGCGACAGCACGATAAACTCATATATTATCCTGTTTTAGTTATATTAAAGTATCTTCGGCTAAGATAATAAATAAACATACAAAATGCTTTGGCTTTATAACATCGGTATTCAACTTTATGCACTATTAATCAGGATCTTTTCTACTTTTAATACCAAAGCATCGCTTTTTATCAAAGGAAGGCGAAATATTTTTGCCCGGATAGCGCAAAAAATCAATACCAGTCAAAAACACATCTGGTTTCATTTTGCCTCTCTTGGCGAGTTTGAGCAGGGCCGGCCTGTCCTGGAAAAAATAAAGGAGCAGTACCCTGAAAAGAAGATTGTCGTTACTTTTTTCTCACCTTCAGGTTATGAGATCAGAAAAAACTACGCCTTGGCCGATGGCATCTTTTATCTTCCCCTGGATACGCCTTCCAATGCAAAAAAATTAATTGCAGCCATTAACCCCGAACTGGCCATTTTTACCAAATACGAATACTGGTACCACTACTTCAGAGAATTAAATAAAAACGGTATCCCACTGCTGATCATTTCCGGCATCTTCAGGCCAGGTCAAATCTTTTTCAAACCCTACGGCAGTTTTCATCGGAAGATGCTGGCCTGTGTAAGCCATTTCTTCGTTCAAAATGAAGAAAGCATTGCCTTACTCAAAACCATAAATATTCAGAACGTCACCCAAAGCGGCGACACCAGGTTTGATCGTGTGGCAGAGAATGCACACACAACAAAAAAACTAAATCTTGTTCAATCTTTCTGCCGAACAAAACCTGTCTTTATTGCTGGAAGTACCTGGCCTCAGGATGAGCAGCAGCTCGCAAACCTCTGTAAAGCGCATCCCGATTGGAAATTTATCATCGCGCCCCACGAAATCGGCACAAGCCACGTTAGCGAGATAGAAAAGTTATTTCCTGATGCGGTAAAATATTCTGCACTGCAAACAACAGCTGATCCAACTGCCCTGAATCACCAGGTGCTTATTATCGACAATATAGGAATGTTGTCCGCACTTTATGCCTATGGTAAAGTTGCTTATATCGGCGGTGGGTTTGGAGCAGGCATCCACAATACACTCGAAGCTGCAGCATTTGGCCTTCCGGTCATTTTCGGCCCCCGATATGATAAGTTCCAGGAAGCAAAAGACCTGATCGAACTCGGGGCAGCAAAAAGCATCAGCAATGGGTCTGAACTGTCTGCAGCTTTCGATGAACTCAGCAAGAATGAAGAGGCCGGCCTTACTGCTAAAGATTATGTAAATACAAAAACCGGTGCAACCGGTCAAATTGTAGGATATCTATCCCGTTACTTTAAGCCTTAGCCATATTTACCAGGGCTTCAATAAACTTAGAGTCATCATTCAGGCTTTCTACCAGCTGAACGTGCTCCCCGCCAAGCGCCTTAAATTCTTCGTGATACTCTACAGTAATCTCATAAATGGTTTCCAGGCAATCGGCAACAAAAGCCGGACTAAAAACCAGCAGGCGTTTCTTCCCTTCCGCAGCCAGTTTCTTTAAAACATCTGTGGTATATGGCTGAACCCATGGTTCCTTGCCTAAACGGGATTGAAAACAAACGGTATAATTTTCCCTGGCAATATTCAACTTGGCTGCTATCAACCTTGCGGTATCGTGCCCCTGTGCCGAATAGCAGAATTTATTGGTATCATTCAGTGTATCGCAGCAGCCCTTCTTTTTCAGACAGTAACTACCCGTATGGTCACATTTCAGCAATTGTCGTTCAGGCAATCCGTGAAAGCTGAACAGAATATGATCAAAGGTTTCCGGCTGATATTTCCTTGCATTCTCTGCAAAGGTTTCGATCATCAGCTCATTGTCGTGAAAAGAGTTTACAAAGGTCACAGGAGGAATAGTTGCCCATTTACTAACGATCTCCATTACCAACTGAATTACAGAACCCGTACTGGCCGACGCGTACTGCGGAAACAAGGGGATCACCCTGATGCTTTCCACCAAAGCCGTTTTCATTTTATCCAATGCCGATAAAATGGAGGGGTTCTGGTAGCGCATGGCCAGTTCAACATGATAGCCATCTCCTAACTGCTCCTGAACCATGGCCGCCTGGATCTTGCTGAAATACAACAAGGGCGAGCCGTTTTCATCCCAGATCTCTTTGTATAATTTAGAAGTTTTCGGACTGCGAAAAGGAACAATAATTCCTTTAACCAGTAAGGTCCTATTAACGATATTTACATCAATTACCCGCTCATCCATCAAAAACTGATCAAGATACTTTCGTACATCACCAACTTCCGGACTGTCCGGAGTTCCTAAATTCACTAGCAGTACACCCTTTTTTCCCATAATTATACGGCAAAATTAACTAATACATCCATTAATAGGTTCTCTCATTGATCAGAAAAGGAATAATTACTTTTTAATGATGAAGCAGATAGGCCTTAACTTCCTCCATCAGCCACATAGGCGTAGATGTTGCCCCGCAAATCCCAACTTTATCGTTCGGTGCAAACCAGCTCATGTCAATTTCCTCGACGTTGGAAATGAAATAGGACTGGTCATTGAATTTTTTGCAGACATCATACAGCACTTTGCCATTTGATGATTTTTTCCCCGAAACAAACAGGATCTTATCGTAATTGGCCACAAACTTCTCCAGATCGCTGTAACGGTTAGACACCTGCCTGCAAATGGTATCGTTTGCCTTTACCTCATATCCCCTGCTGATCAGTTCATCCTTGATGCTGTAAAACTTATCTGTACTTTTTGTAGTCTGGCTGTACAAGGTAAAACTGGAAGGCAATTCTACATCGTCAAGCTCCGCAATATCCTGAAAAACTATGGCTTTCCCATCAGTTTGCCCTTGCAAACCAATCACCTCAGCATGACCATGTTTTCCAAATATCAGGATCTGCTCGTCTTCATCATGAGAATTCTTGATCCTGTTTTGCAATTTCAGCACAACCGGACAGGAAGCATCGATCAGGGTCAGCTCGTTTTCGAGCGCCAGCTGATAAGTGGCCGGGGCTTCGCCATGCGCACGGATGAGTACTTTCTCTCCATGCAGTTTTTTGAGCTGTTCATGGTCTATAATACGCAGTCCTTTATCGGTCAAACGCTTAACCTCTTCATCATTGTGTACGATATCCCCCAGGCAATACAGGTGATCCTCATGGTCCAGTATATCTTCTGCCATATCTATCGCATAAACAACCCCAAAGCAAAAGCCTGAGGCCTTATCTATAGTTACAGCTAAATCGTATTTCATTGACATCCTTTTTGAGCTGCAGCAAAATTACGTAAAAACTGTTTGATATTCCTATTTCTTCCTTTTAATTGACCCCAACATGCGCATCCAGATTCCTTTTAACAACAACACAAACAGCAAAAGCATTTGCAGCGGATGCAGCAACACATTAAAAACTGGTTTCTGGGCTGTTAAGAAAGCAATCATAATCCTCGACAAAAAGATCAGTCCAACCGGCAGCGCCGCAAGTGTGGGATCAAAATTGACCAGCACAAACACCGGCCCTGCAATCACCAATGCCAGGTAAATCAGTGTCACAAAACCACTGTTACCAAAGTTTGCCAGCAAATGCGTAGCCAGCCCTCCTGTATCATTTACACCCGGATTACTGTAAACAAACTTATTCCCAAGTAATACTTCTGCTTTCTGCTGTTGCTGTTTCACCAGCTTTATGATATCTGTGCCACTCCGGGCGGCTTTGCCTAGCTGCCTGTGCCAGCGATGTGCTTTATAAACTACGGCATCAAAAAATAAACAGTCCGTGTTCCCGGCCGCAAAGGAAGGCAAATTACTCAATCTGATCAGCCTTAACGGCAGGAGGTTCAACAGTATAAAATAATTCAGGGGGTAAACGCAGTGTTCCAGAAAACCGGAGGGTTTTAGGGTCGGAAGCAATCCAAGCACTGCCAGGTTAAAGACCTTTGTTCTGTAGATCAAGCTATTGATTAAACCATGATGGACAGTCGTAGCTGCATTCAGAAACAACAGGTAGCGACCGTCGGCCTGGGCAGCCAGTTCATCTTCACTTTCATTGTCCTGAACCAGTACTTCAACAGCGGCATAATCCTGCTGTTCAATGGAGTCCAGCAACTGTTTTGTATCAGTACCCAACGGGCCGGTTAAAACAATAATGGAAACCTTGTCGGTAAAGTGTTTTCCGTAATAGCCCAACTTTGGGTTAGACAGAAAATTAAATAAAGTAACGGAAAACCTCAGCACCAGAAAAATCAGTACCGCGTAGATAAATACCATCATAACGCAACCTTATTTTGGGTTTTTATGGCTTCGGTATAATGTTTATTGTACTCGCTTTTGAGCAACTGCAGACTCATGTATTCTTCTGCTTCCCAGCTGTTCAGGCAGGTATGCACCGTAGGTTTTCTGCTAGAAAAGTCGACCAGATTGGCTGCAAAAATAATCTGAAATTTCTTCTTTGAGGCATTTACAACCTGCATCACCCCCTTCTCAAAAGCGATATTGTTATGGTAAACAGAATACAGTTTACCCTGCGGGAACACCAGTACCAGGCTATCCGGATCATTCAGCAGTTCTCCCGCATACAACAGGGTTTCTACCACATCCTTGCCTTTGCCCTCGGCGGCAAAAGCACCGACGTATTTCAGGAACCAATGCTTTTTATAATCTTCTTCGGTTACCAGCACATGAAACTCCTTTTTAAAGAGCAGCCTGTTCAACTGAAACATTAAAAAACCGTCCCACCAGCTGAAATGGTTAGCCAGCAGCAATACAGCTTCATCTTTGTTGATTTTAAAGTTGTTGAAAGTATAAGCAGAGAAGTCCCTTTTTATGATATACCTGATATACCAGGAAAAGAAGCCAAAAACAAAACTGTTTTTATGGGACTTGTGCATCCCTCTAAAATGAGAAAATTTTGCTTTAAATGCAAACCATTAGCTCAAATAAACCCGGTCTTCCTCACCCTCCACATCCATCACTACATCAACATGCTCTTTCAGCACTGTGGCCAGTTCCAAACCAACATAGTCGGTAGCAATCGGGAATATCTTGTGGCTTCTGTCTACCAGCACCACTGTCCTGATCTTTTTGTGTGGCGTATTCAGGAAAACGCCCAGGCCATAGGCAAGTGTTTTACCACTGTTCAGCACATCATCTACCAAAATGATGACCTTATTTTTCCAGTGCGTCTCGTCCAGATCTGTATTGGCCACCAGTTTACTGTTTTGCCTGTCCAGTTCAATCTTGAGCATCGTGATCTTGAGGTCAGAGATTTTCAACAATACTTTTTTCAAGCGCAAAGCCAGTTTATATCCCCTGTCCCATATCCCTGCCAGTACCACTTCCTTTTCAGAAAGGTTATCTTCCAGTATCTGGTAAGCAATCCTGTTAATTTTTTGCTGTATCTGCTTTTTATCAAGAATAAGTAATTGAGATCCTGCCATTTTTACACCTTGTTTTATACTGCAAAAAGAACGATTTTAAGGTTCATATTCAAATAATAAAAAATATTTTCCAAATGTTGAAACCTTTCGGACTTCGCGGCGTCTAATCAATAGTTTTTTAGTAATCCTTATCCAAGTTTGCCCGGATAGGGATTTCTTTTTTAGCAACAGCCGGTTACTGTTTGGTCTTATAAGGGTAATAAATAAAGTTGGCCCCTTCCGGTACAATTACAAATACGCACATAAAATCCTCTGGCCGTTTGTAACTCTTTAAAAACAGGGCTTTTTTTTCCGGATTGATAATGCCTTTTTCTATAAACTCTTCCAGTGTGGAAGCCTGAATGGTCCATTCCGTATTCAACTCACTACGGTCTAAAATCATTTCACCTATACTTACTGTGTGTTGGTGTGCCACAAAGATCGGATTGGCAGAAATGCCTTCCACCATAATTTCAACGGCCACCTCTTTTATCGATTCGGCGTAGAGTCCCAGATCTTTTTCCAGACTGATGAGCGGGCTCTTTCTTTGTGCGGCCTTATCTTCTTCCGGCTGTTGTGGCATCAATTCTTCAATATCCATCTCAGTACTTATAATTAATTCACTTTATTAAACTTTAGCAATACCACGTTTTCTACATGTTGGGTATGCGGAAACATGTCTACCGGTTTGATCCTTACCACTTCATATTTTTCTTTCAGCAGGGCCAGATCACGCGCCTGTGTAGCAGCATTACAACTTACATAAACAATCTTCTGTGCTTCCATTTCCAGCAGACGCTCCACTACATCGGCATGCATTCCTGCTCTTGGCGGGTCAGTGATCACCACATCCGGCTTACCATGTGCGGCTATAAATTCCCGTGTCAGGATGTCCTTCATATCTCCCGCATAAAAAATGGTGTTGTTGATGCCGTTCAGTTCAGAATTGAATTTAGCATCTTCAATGGCTGTAGGCACATACTCGATGCCTACTACCTGTTTTACACTTCCTGCCACAAAGTTCGCAATGGTGCCTGCACCGGTATACAGGTCGTAAACCAGCTCCTCGCCGGTAAAGCCAGCAAATTCGCGGGTAATTTTATACAGTTCATGCGCCTGATCAGAATTGGTCTGGTAGAAAGATTTCGCGCCGATCTTAAACTTCAGCCCATCCATCTCCTCAAAAATATGGTCGCGACCAGCATAGGTAATTACCTCCTGATCAAAAATGGTATCGTTCTTTTTCTGGTTAACGATGTACAACAACGAGCTGATCTGCGGAAAGTTTAACTTCAGGTATTCCATCAGGCCATCGATCTGTTCCTGCTCAGCATAGGCAAAAACCACTACCACCATCACTTCACCGGTCGACGAAGTACGGATAATCAGGTTACGCAGGTTTCCTTCGTGGTTACGCAAATCATAGAATGAAAGACCTTCCCTTAGTGCATATTCCCTAACCTGGTTTCTGATGCTGTTGGATGGTTCGGCCTGCAAATAACAATGTTGTACGTCCAGGATCTTATCAAAACGCAAAGGTACGTGAAATCCCAGGGCATTCATTTCCAGATCAGGATTGGGACTTTCAGATGCCAGCCCATCAGGCCGTTCAGCCATATCGCTCTTATCCAGCCATCGTTTATTAGAGAAAGTATATTCCAGTTTGTTCCTGTAATATTTATTTTCGGCAGAACCCAGGATAGGCTCCATTCCGGTAGTATCTATTTTTGCCAGACGCTGTAAAGCGGCTTCTACGTTTTTATGTTTAAACTTCAGTTGGGCATCGTATTGCATATGCTGCCACTTACAGCCCCCACAGGTGCCAAAATGCTGACAAAAAGGATCGGTCCTTAACTCAGATTTTTTTTGCAGGTTTTCTATGACCGCTTCGGCAAAGTTCTTCTTTTTTCGCACTATCCTGACATCCGCCACATCGCCCGGCACTGCCTTTTCCACAAAAACTACCAGTTCATCGGCCTTACCCACACCTTTACCTTCTTCGGCAATATCAATAATGCTTAAATCAGGAATGATCGTTACCACTCCGGCTTTTCTATTTCTACTCATTATGGCGCAAAAGTAAGTTTTTTTTCAGACATAAGAATCTCCGTCAGGCCAACAAAGGCCTTTCCGCGAAAAGAAAATGGGACGTCAATTGTTAGTTGCCAAAGATCCTGAACAGAAAACCCAAAAAACCTTCAGCAAGATCAAATTTCACATCGAACTTCTCATCTACCAATACAGAAATCTCTAAAACCTCTTTACTCATGGCATTACATCTTGCTAACAAAGCAAATATAAGAGGTTTTATACCAAATACCCAATTGGTATACGTTAAGATATTGTAAAGAAATCTGATACCGGCCGCGTACAGGCCATGCCGATTACAATGCCGCTTTTACCAGAAAGGGCAGCAGTTCCTTCTGGAAGCTGACGAAGTTTTTGCGGACATCCGAGTCACTTACAGAAGTAAAGGCAAAAGAGAATACGATGTTTTTACTGGCCTTCAACAAAAAGGCAAGGCCTTCCCTGCGGGAGGGATGGTTTTTAAAATGATCCAGTTCCAGGTAGGCAGAAAGCAGTAAGGATTCCAGCTGGTCAGACAGGTGTTTTAAAAACTCCTGGGAGTTGGCATTTTCCCTTACAAAGTCCCAGCCAATAAACTCATTGCAAACCGTATAGGTAAGCCTGCAGGTTTTCATTACCAGAGCTTTAAGGTGTTCTTCTTCGTTAGCGAACTGGGCTTTATTCTTCAGGATCTCATGCAGGTTCAGATCCAGGTAATCCATTAAAATGGCATCCAGAATCTGCTCTTTGCTCTCAAAATACTTGTATATGGTAGCCTTGGCAATACGTGCTCTCCTGGCGATCTCATTTACACTTGTTTTATGATAACCGTACTTCCTGAACAACTCCTTGGCCGCCTTAACTATGCTTTCTTTTATTTTTTCTGGTTCCATCAATTGGTTACGCGTAATGTGTTTCCTCCCGATACGGAAGTATTGTACTTTTTGAGCGATAATTCTGCCGGAGCTTTAGCCGGACTGCCATCTTCCAGCAGGTACTTTGCACCTGAACATTTGTCTGTAACTGTAAAACTCGGATCGTCCAGTTCAACCGCACACCTTTTTTCAGGGTTCACCGTACTGCAGCGATCGTAAGCTACATAACCACCACTCGTGGTACGGTAAATCACTATTCCGGCCACACCATAGTTATCAAATGCTACAGCACCACCCGGACTGCTTAGTCTGATCATTCTCGGGTCGGTAAGCTGAACACTAAAATTGACCGGCACATTGGGGATTACCAGGTTTTCCTTACCGCAGCCTGCCAACAGCAAAACCAACAATATGCCCGGTACTACCCCTTTCATCAGATCAATGAAGTTTTATATTGTTTCAGGAACCTCACATCGTTCTCAGAGAACAAACGCAGGTCCTTTATTTCGAATTTCAAATTGGCAATACGCTCTATCCCCATTCCAAAGGCGAAACCACTATATTTTTTACTGTCGATACTACAGTTTTCCAAAACATTAGGATCTACCATCCCGCAGCCTAATATTTCTACCCATCCACTGTATTTACACATCTGGCAGCCTGCTCCCTTACAAATGGTGCAGGAAATATCCATTTCTGCCGATGGTTCGGTAAAAGGGAAATAAGACGGGCGGAACCTTACTTTTGTACCTTCGCCATAAAGCTCCTGAACAAAATAGAATAAGGTCTGTTTCAGATCAGCAAAAGACACATTTTCATCTACGTACAAGCCTTCTACCTGGTGAAAAAAGCAATGCGCTCTTGCCGATATCGCTTCATTCCGATATACACGCCCTGGCATAATGGCCCTGAACGGCGGTTTCCCGGCCTCCATCATCCGTACCTGAACGGAAGAGGTATGCGTACGTAAAGCAATATCACCACTTTCATCTTGCGCAGTTGCCTTTTTGATGAAAAAGGTATCCTGCATATCACGCGCCGGATGTTCCTCCGGAAAGTTCAATGCAGAGAAGTTATGCCAGTCGTCTTCAATCTCAGGTCCTTCCGCAACCACAAAGCCCAGCTTATTGAAGATCTCGATGATCTCCCTTCTTACCAGGGCCAAAGGATGGCGCGAACCAACTTCAAAACCCTCGCCCGGCAGGGTAAGGTCCATATCCGAACCTTTTGCGGTATCAGCAACTGTAGTCTGCTCCTTCAATTCCTGGTATTTACCCTCTGCAAGTTGCTTAAATTCATTTAAAACTTTCCCCAGTGTTCTTTTCTCGTCTGGCGAAACAGCTTTAAACTCATCAAATATATCCTTAATGATCCCTTTCGTTCCAAGGAATTTTATACGGAACTGCTCTAACTCATCGGCATTGCTTGTCGAAAACGCATTGATTTCTGCGGAATACTGTGTTATCTTATCTTGTAACATGGGGTCAAATATACGGCTAATTTATATTACTCCCAATGCCTTCCCTACCTTGGTAAACGCTGCGATTGCTTTATCTAAATGATGCTGGTCGTGGGCGGCCGACAACTGCACGCGGATCCTTGCTTTACCCTGCCCTACAACCGGGTAATAAAATCCGATCACGTAGATTCCTTCTTCCAGCATTTTGGCGGCAAACTCCTGTGCCAGTTTGGCATCATACAGCATAACGGGCACTATCGGATGCACACCTGGTTTAATGTCAAACCCTGCCTCTGTCATTTTTTCACGGAAGTAGCGGGTGTTGTTTTCCAGCTTGTCCCTTAAATTGGTCGTTTGGCTCAGCAGGTCCAGCACCGCTACAGAAGCACCTGCAATAGCCGGGGCCAGTGTATTCGAGAACAGGTAAGGGCGCGAACGCTGGCGCAGCATATCAATAATTTCTTTCTTACCCGAAGTAAAGCCCCCCGAAGCGCCGCCTAAAGCCTTACCCAAGGTACCGGTAATGATGTCAATCCTATCCATTACATTAAAATGTTCATGCGTTCCCCGTCCGGTTTTGCCAATAAACCCGGTACAGTGCGACTCGTCGATCATCACCAGGGCTTCATATTTATCCGCCAGGTCACAGATCTTATCCAAAGGCGCAACAACACCATCCATAGAAAAAGCCCCGTCGGTTACAATAATACGGTGTCTGGAATCCTTTGCAGCAATCAGCTGCTGCTCCAGGTCATCCATATCTGCATTTTTATACCTGAAACGTTTTGCTTTACACAAACGGACACCATCTATAATGGATGCATGATTCAGTTCATCAGAAATGATGGCATCCTGATCGTTAAACAAAGGCTCAAAAACACCCCCATTGGCATCAAAAGCAGCGGCATATAAGATGGTATCTTCTGTACCTAAAAATCTGGAGATCTTTTCTTCCAGCTCTTTATGGATATCCTGTGTGCCGCAAATAAAGCGGACCGACGACATACCATAACCATATTTGTCAATCGCCTTTTTGGCTGCTTCAGTTACACGGGGATCAGACGAAAGGCCCAGGTAATTGTTCGCACAGAAATTAATCACTTCCTGTCCTGTATTTACTTTTATATCTGCACCCTGTGGGGTTACAATAATGCGCTCACGCTTGTAAAGGCCATCTTTTTCTATCTGGTCTAGTTCTTGTTGAAGAACAGGTTGTAATGTTTTATACATAATGCTATTGTTTAATGAGGTCAAAGTTATGCAATTCCGGCTTTTGGGTGGTAACCAAATTAGCTTAGCCTGGCAAACTTTAACAGAATAACTATATTTACCTGTAACTAATCACATCATTTAAGGTCTATCCACTGCATGAAGAAACCATTTTTAGCGCTAATACTGCTTGTAACTACTTTTACTACAGCACTGGCACAGCAATTTAAACTCAGTGGATCGATAAAAGACACAGATGGCCAGCCTGTATCCTTTGCCTCTGTCTATATTAAGAACACCACAAAAGGTACTTCCGCAAACATCGACGGTTTTTACCGGCTCACTATTGAGACCGGGTCTTTCACCATTGTTTACAAAGCCATTGGCTACAAGGCCGTAGAAAGGAACATCAGCATTGCTGAAGATGCTTCAGAAAATATAATACTTAGCCCCGAAGCCTATACCCTTTCGGGTGTTACCATCAATGCAAATGCAGAAGATCCAGCCTATGCCATCATCCGGCAAACCATTAAGCAAAGAAAGACACACTTAACCGAGGTCAACGCCTATACCACCAATGTCTATATCAAAGGTGTACAGAAGCTTGTCGGGGCACCAAAAAAAATATTTGGCCGTGACATTCAGAAAATGCTCGATCTGGATACCAATCGCAAGGGGATCATCTATCTGTCGGAATCTACCTCTACATTTGCATTTCAGCGGCCAGACAAAATCCATGAAGAAATGATCTCTTCCAAAACCTCTGGCCGCAACAACGCGTTCAGCTTTAACAAGGCCTCCGATCTGATCATTAATTTTTATGAGAACATCCTCCTCGAAGACAAACTAAGTACACGTGGGTTTGTATCGCCTATTTCAGACAATGCCTTTTTATACTACCGTTATAAATTACTGGGCGTAAGTTCAGAAAACGGGATTACCGTCAATAAGATCCAGGTCATCCCACGCAGGGAGCATGATCCGGTATTCAGAGGGGTGATCTATATTGCCGACGACAGCTGGCACCTGGTGAATGCCGAAGTCTACCTCACCAAAAATACGGGCATTAACCTGCTCGATACATTAGGCATCAAACAGCAGTTCCTCAAGGTCGAAAACACGTATATGCCCTCCAATATTAATTTCCAGTTTAACGGAAATGTGCTCGGCTTTAAGTTTGAAGGTTATTATGTTGGGGTATACAGCAACTACAACATCCAGCCCAATTTCCCAAAAAACTACTTTAACGGAGAAATCTTAAAGATCAGCAAAGCGGTAAACAAAAAAGATTCCCTGTTCTGGCTCAACAACAGGCCTATCCCGCTAACAAAGGAAGAAGGCCGCGATTACATCAGAAAAGACAGTATTGCTGCTTTAAAGACTTCTAAACGTTACCTGGACTCAATGGAACGGGAGAACAACAAATTCGGAATTGTAAAACTGGCTGCAACAGGCTATACCATCAACAACCGTTATGCAGGTAAGCATTATACCTTCGACCCGTTGTACCGCTCCATTCTTTACAATACCGTGGAAGGCTTTGCCCTTAAATATGGTGTAACCTATAAAAAAGACCTGGAAGACCGGCGTTATTACAGCATCCGGCCAGAAGCTAGGTATGGTTTTTCCAATAAAACCTTAACGGGAAGCTTAACCGCCAACTACTATTACAATCCGGTAAAACGTGGCAACATCAGTATCAGTGGCGGTTCGGGCATCTATGACCTCAACAATTTCGGCTCCATGAGCCTGCTGGGCAACTCTATCAACTCCCTGTTTTTTGAGACCAATTTTTCCAAGTTCTACAAAAAGGAATTTATCAATGTCGGCACAAGCCGGGAGCTGAGCAATGGGCTGCTGGCCAACCTGTCTGTAGATTATTCGCGCAATACCCACCTGGTGAACACCACTCATTTTAAGATCAAAGACCTGAAAGGCGAGCAGTTCAGTTCCAACAACCCCTTTACACCAGAAATGGAAACACCACTGTTTCCTACTTACAAAGCCTTAACAGTTACGGCTTCCTTAAATTACACTATAGGACAAAGCTACATTACAAGGCCCGACGGAAAATTTTATCAGCCTTCCAAGTACCCGACCATTGATCTTTCCTACCGCAAGGGCATTAAGGAAGTACTCAATAGCGATGTGGATTACGACCTGGTAGCACTGGAAATCTCTCAGAACAGAATGAGCTCCGGCCTGTGGGGCTATTCGTCTTTTGTGCTGGGAGCCGGAAAATTCCTGAACCACAACCAGGTCTTTTATCCGGATGCAAGACATTTCAGGGGCAACAACTCTTTGTTTTCGGTTCCCAGCCTGCGTAAATTCCTGTTCCTGGATTTCTACCTGTTCAGTACCGACCGCGAATACCTGGAAGGGCATTTTGAACATAACTTTTCGGGGCTGCTCACCAATAAAGTCCCTTTACTGCGCAAGCTAAAACTGGAAGAAGTTGTTGGTGTAAGCTACCTGAGCCAGCCCGTAAAAAGAAATTATACCGAGTTCTATTTTGGCTTGCAACGCCTCATATTCAGGGTAGCCTATGGCTATGCCTACGATGGCAACAAAAGGGTACAGCATGGCTTCCGGATGTCGTACGGATTCTAAAAAGAACAATAAAAAAGGGGAATGAAAAATCATTCCCCTTTTTTATTGCAGCAAGGCCCGCTTATTTAATGCTCATTTTCTTGCGCAGATCAGATGGGATTCCGTTTTTATGCAATAAGAATGCAGTAGTTTTATACTTCACGAAATTCTTCGTTACGTACAAATAACCCTTGTAATCGTTGCTGGCGCCCCAAGAGTTTTTAACGATATAGTATTCTTTGCCGTTCTGGTCTTTTGCAATACCAGTGATCTGCATACCATGGTCATCTGTAGTTTCGTAATCGTCAAAAGCAGCCTGACGCATAGTTACAGTAATTTCCTTTTCAGCTTTAGGGCCATTGAACATGGCTTTCTTTTCGTCGGCCGACATGCTGTCGAAATCCTTTTCAGGAACATAAGCCACCCCATTTTTCCAGCTGAAACCTTTTTCACTCACATCAGTAGCCCAGGCAACAGTAAAACCTTTTTTAACGGCATTGTCGATGATCGTGATGATATCGTCCATCTGTACATTGTATACCTGATCATACGACCAGTTATCAGGAACCATTAAAACAGCCTTTTCATAGTAAGGGCTGGTATTGAATGAAGAAAGCTCCACGTAATCAGCAGGATTGATACCTACTACTTCTTTAGCGAAAGTCTTAGGTGTATATTCCTTACCCTCATAAGTAAATTTTTCAGGTACAGCACCCATGCAGGAATCAATAGTAGCGATATATTTTGCTTTCCAGCTCGGATCGAACTTACCAGCTACGGCTTTTTTCAAAATGGCCTCGGTAAGTTTGTTCATCCTATCAGACGAACCCGGACTACCATAGTCGTTCCCGCTATAAGCCTCCTGAGGTAAAGCGCCATATTTGGCAAACATGTTAATTACATCATGGCACGCACCGCCATCGCCTAGCGTCAAAGCACCGTGCATGCGCACATAATTGATCCCCTTTTCGATATAGGCATTACGGGCGGTAAACAGATCGGCCAGGTCTACAGGTTTTTTACCCATACGGATCATTTCAGACTCCAGAAAAGAATTCGTGCTATAGCTCCAGCAGGTACCTGACGATTTCTGGTTTTTAACAGAAGTTGCCTCTGTGCTGATTACCGGTGTAAAAGTAAAGCTTCCTGCACTGTTTGCACTCTGGTTGTTTTTTAGGGAATTAACCAGGTTGTCCTGTGCAAAGCCAATTGTAGAACCCAACAAAAGCGTGGCGGTTAACCACAATGGTTTCATTGAAATTTTAGTCATTTTATGTTTAAAATTAGTTAGTATACTTATATTCAATTGTAAGTAAGGGAGGCAAACTTAATAATTATCCAACACAAATTATTGCCCGGAAAACCAGCCATGCAGAAATTCCCCCCTGAAGGGTTAAAAAAAACGGGATTTTAGGCTTCAGCCATTGTATTTGTTACAAAAGATGCAGGATCATTATTTGCGTTGCTGTTTTTCTATCTCTTTATTCAGCTTTTCGAGCTCTTTTTTCGCTTCCCTGCTTTCAAAATAAAAGTAGATGGCAAAGCCTAAAAATATTTTGCCCAGTATAAAGATAATGAACAATATCCAGCGCCACATTTTATGGATACGCATATGACTGGATGAACTCTGAACTTCAATAAACTGTCCACCTTTAGGAGGCTCAGGCGGTTCTTCACCGATTCTTTTGGAATGTATCTTTAGCGGAACAGGCCCTTCGCTGATTTTAATCAGTTGCTTTAGTTCAGCCTCAATTCTTATCCATACTGCAGGAGGCGGTGTAATAGACATGTATTGCGCCAGATTTTCGAGATCAACCTCCAATCTGTACAAAGCATCATCTATTTCCGGGTGTTTCGATTTTAGCAGCAATAATTCCTCCACTTCAGCTGCCGTTGCCGTACCAGAAATATAGGCTTCCAGCACGCCTTTTTTTAAATACTCATTTACGTCCACGAGAATCGCGTTAAATGAGGGTTTTTCATCAGTTTATAATTTTGTTCTGTAGTCATGAGTCGTATTGAACTATTAAATATAAATTAATTACTTATTGCTAAAATAATAAAAGTTTACAAGACCACCAATATACATTTACCAGTTTATCAAAAACACAATATTTTTATACCTTTGCAAAAGCATTAAACGCCGTTTGCATCGGTATCAATGAATTATGACAAAATTTCAGACATTACTTTACTATTGCTATAGCCCCATAGCAGAGGCAGCACAGTTTGCCGACGATCACCTTAAATTCTGTAAATCACTGGGCCTGGTAGGCCGGATCATCGTAGCCGATGAGGGTTTAAACGGAACCGTATCCGGAACTGCAGCAGCCTGTGAAGCCTATATGGCAGCTATCAAAGCTGATGAGCGCTTTGCAAAAACAGATTTCAAGATCGACGATGTTGCTGAACCTTCATTCATCAAAATGCATTGCCGCTACAAAGCGGAAATTGTGCATTCCGGACTCAGGGACCCAAACATCATCGACCCTAACAAAGAAACCGGAAAACACCTCGAGCCTGCCGAATTTCAGAAAATGATCGATCAGGAAGACGTAGTCATCCTTGACGTCCGCTCCAACTATGAGCATAACCTGGGCAAATTTAAAAATGCTGTAACGCTCGACATTGAGAATTTCCGGGACTTCCCGGAGAAGATCAACGAGCTGGCCCAGTATAAAGACAAAAAAGTACTGACCTACTGCACCGGCGGCATCAAATGCGAAAAAGCTTCGGCCCTGCTGCTGCACCACGGTTTCAGCGATGTGTACCAGCTCCATGGCGGTATCATTAAATATGGCAAGGAAGCAGGCGGACAGGATTTTGAAGGCAAGTGCTATGTATTTGACAACCGTATCGCTGTAGATGTAAATACCGTAAACCCTACTGTAGTTTCCAAATGCTTCAATTGTGGTAAAACAACACCTAAGATGATCAACTGCGCCAATCCGGAATGCAACGAGCACATTACCCAGTGCGACGACTGCGGAAATGAGTTGCAAGGTTGTTGTTCTGTAGCCTGTACTACCAATCCGCGCAAGCGTAAGTATGATGGAACAGGATATTATGTAAAAGTACCGCAACCCATAAACGTAACTGCGAAATAGCTATCTTAGCTACTAATGAAACACAGACACCTCCAATACTGTCTATTTTATCTCGCTTTATTATTGCCGTTATTTTCGGCAGCAGATAATATAAAGAGTATTGGGGTTCCTTATGTTCAAAATTACCCCAAATCGGTTTATCTTTCGGGCAACCAGAACTGGTCTATAGCAAAAGATAAGTCCGGCGTACTGTATTTTGGGAATGCCCAGGGACTGCTCAGTTTTGATGGCAGGTACTGGCAGCAGTATAAAATGCCCAACAGGCAGATCGTGCGCTCTGTGGCTACAGCTGCAAATGGCATCATATACACCGGGGGCTTTGGCGAATTCGGCTACTGGTCTAATAAAAACAGGCTTTTGTCCTATACCTCCCTCACCAGCCTTATCCCTGCTCCGCATGGCATCAAAGATGAGATCTGGAAAATATACACCAGCGGAAAAAAGGTCATATTCCAGTCTTTCTCCGCCATATACATCTACGAAAACAAAAAGATCAGTGTGGTTACGGCGCAGCAGTCGCTGCTGTTCCTGCACCAGGTTGGTCAGCATTTTTATGTAGAGGTCATCGGCCAGGGACTTTTTGAACTTAGCGGCAATAAACTTGTGCCATTGAAAAATGCAGGCCTCATAGTTCCCAGAGGGATACTGTCTGTACTTCCCTATAAGAATGGCCGCCTTTTGATCGGCACCAGCAAAGATGGTCTGTTTGTTTACAATGGCGAAAGCTTCAGCCCGCTGAACACCCCCGCCAATGTCTTCCTGAAAACCTACCAGCTCAACAACGGTACCCGTATCCAGGACAGGTATTACGCCTATGGCACCATCCTCAACGGACTGATCATCATGGACGAAGATGGTAATATCGTGCAACGCATCAACAAATCAAGTGGCCTGCAGAACAATACCGTGCTGAGCCTGTACGCAGACCAGGACCAGAACTTATGGGCCGGGCTCGATAATGGGATCGACCGCATCGAACTCAATTCGCCGCTTTATTTCTATTTCGACAAAACCGGCCAGTTCGGTACTGTTTATTCCAGCCTGATCTATAAAAACAACATTTACCTGGGCACCAATCAGGGCCTGTTTTACAGTGCATGGGCATCAGGGACAGGAAACCTATTCAATTCATTCGATTTTAAACTCATCCCCAACTCGCAGGGGCAAGTATGGGACCTTACCCTGATAGATGATCAGCTATTTTGTGGCCATAACGACGGCACCTTTAAAGTATCCGGTAACCAGCTTCAAAGCATCTCCTCCATAAAGGGGGGCTGGACCATCAAAAAGTTGAATTCCAATCCCGATTTTCTCATCCAGGGTACTTATAATGGACTTGTGCTGTTCAAAAAAGACGCTTCCGGAAACTGGAAATTCTCGCACAGAATAGAGAACTTTGGCGAGCCTTCGCGCTATGTAGAACAGGATGCCAGGGGCGATGTATGGGTAAGTCATGCTTATCGTGGACTGTACAAACTTACACTAAGCCCCGATCTGAGGAGGGTAACCACCATCAAAACCTATACTGAAAAGAACGGCCTCCCAAGCGATTATGGCGTTAACATCTTTACGCTCGAAAACAAGCTGGTCTTTTCATCCGACAAAGGCTTCCTGATCTATGATGAGATCAGCAACCGCTTCAGCCCTTATACCACCTTGAACAAGGAACTGGGCAGCTTTGCTGGTTCCAATAAGATCATCGATGCCGGTGCAAAAAAATACTGGTTCATCAATCATGGTAAAATGGGGCTTGTCCACCTGCTCGAACCCGGCAAGGTAAGCGTAGACTCCAGCACCTTTAGCATATTGGACGGACGCATGGTGCAGTACTACGAGAACATCAGTAAAATCAGCAGCAACATCTACCTGTTGAGTGTAGATGATGGCTTCGTGATCTATAATGCCACCGAACCTTCCGCACAAAAAAGGAATGTTGAGCTGCCTGCGGTACTCATCAGAAAACTGGAAGACATTACCGACACCTACAGCACCATTACCGAATTTGGTAGCGATGGCACTGAAATCGAAATCCCTTTTAACCGTAACAGCATCCGGATTTCTTTCGCCCTGCCTTATTACCGGCAGGCCAAAATCAGGTTTCAGTACTACCTTGAAGGGTATTCCAAACAATGGTCTGACTGGAGTGCAGCTTCCCAGAAAGATTTTACCAACCTGGCCCCCGGCAGTTATGTGTTTAAGGTAAGGGCCAGGATCAATGAGGGCACCGTAAGCAAAGTCACTATATTTGAGTTTACTGTATTACCACCATTTTATGCCAGCAACTGGGCTCTGGCTTTTTATCTGATCCTGTTTGGTTCCCTGCTTGTTGCCTTTAAGCACCTTTATGAACGCAAGCTGAAGAAAGACCAGCAAATCATTTCCCATCAACTGCAGGCTGAAAAGGAAGCTTTTCTTAAAAAGGAAGCCGAGGCTACAGAAAAGCAGATCATTAAACTGCAGACAGAGAAACTCCATGCCGAACTTGCGGGCAAGAACAGGGAGCTGGCCAATTCGGCCATGAGCCTGGTGTATAAAAATGAACTCTTGCAAAAGCTGAGTCAAGAGATCCTGAAGCTAAAAGACAGCAATGGCAAACCGCTTGCGGAAGATCAGCTCCGGAAAATCCAGAAAGTAATTGATGAAGGGATGAACGATGAGCGCGACTGGAACCTTTTTGAAAGCAGCTTCAATGAAGCCCATGAGAGTTTCTTTAAGAAACTTAAGGCAAACCACCCTGATCTCGTGCCGAATGACCTGAAACTTTGTGCCTATCTAAGGATGAACATGAGCAGCAAAGAAATGGCATCTTTATTGAACATTTCTTTAAGAGGTGTAGAAATACGACGCTACAGGCTACGCAAAAAGCTTGATGTACCCCACGACAAGAACCTGGTAGAATTCCTGATGGAACTTTAACACTACATCATTACCTCTCATAGCCCAATGATCGGCCGTTTTTTTTTGCGTTTATTTTGGCTGCAAAAGACAGTATTGCTGTAGTCTGATTTTTTGATGAGGGAGTCTGAAAACGCTGTTTTCAGACCATATACAAATCTGGAAAGCACATTTGAGATAGTACACACCACACTCATGATGTATTAATGTAGAGGCGTTTTTTTTGTTTTAAACATAATTCTGATGGACATTTATATATCAATTATTAAATAACCAAATAGTATGAAAAGAATCTCTACAAAACTTGTTGTTTTAACTTTTCTCTGTTTTCTTTTTACAAACGTAGCACAGGCACAGGACATCACTGTAAAAGGTGTGGTATCCGATGAAACGGATAAGCTGCCGCTCCCAGGAGTGAGTGTACTTGTGAAAGGAACAAGAACGGGAACTACAACAGATGCTTCTGGAAGATATGCCATAAGCGCTCCGGCAAACGCGACCCTTGTATTCAGCTACCTCGGGTATCTTTCACGTGAAATATCCGTAAACAATCAGGCTGACCTTAACATTTCACTTGCATCGTCTTCACAGGAACTAGAGCAGGTTGTAGTGGTCGGTTATGGCACTCAAAAGAAAAAGGACCTTACGGGTTCCGTAGCTCAGGTTAAAGGAGAAGAACTGACCCGGCAGCCGGTTCAAACAGCAACCCAGGCCCTCCAGGGTAAAATTGCCGGCGTACAGATCATCAGTTCGGGCGAACCCAACACGAGCCCTACCGTTAGGTTAAGAGGTACCGGAACGATGCTTGGGGGTGCAAACCCTCTGTATGTAGTCGATGGCGTATTTACAGAAGATATTAAGAACATTAATAATGCTGACATTCTGAGTGTAGACGTATTAAAGGATGCATCTGCATCGGCCATTTATGGTATGCGGGCAGCAAATGGTGTAATACTCATCACCACAAAAAAAGGTAAGGCTGGAGAAAACGTCTTTACTTACGATGGCAATATCGGTTTCAGGGAAGCCAACAATCTGGTAGACATGGCCGGCTCGAATCAGTATACAGGATATCTTAATGAAGCAAACAAGTATTATGGTAGCGGGAGTGACCTCATCACACCTTCCATGCTTACCGGCGCCAATACCGACTGGTATGACGCCATTCTTCAAAAGGGCTTAATAACTACGCAAAATCTTTCCCTTTCAGGTGGCAGTGACAAGGTCACTTACTTCCTGAGCGCGGGCTTGCTTTCAGATGAGGGTATTCAAAAAGGCAATAAATACGATAGGTTTACTTTAAGGGTGAACAATGAATATACACTCACTAAAAAATTGAAATTTAGTAATATGCTCTCCTATACCAATGGCAAGGCAAAAGGTGCACAGCTGGATGCTTTTGGCAATGCTTATCGGGCAGCCCCTATTATAGCATCAAAAGTAGGTGACCTATATGGGAACACATCGCTTTTTGGCAACGTATCCAACCCCCTGCTGAGCCTTGATAAAGTAAACAATACAGCCAGACAGAACCGCATCCAGGGTAACTTTGCACTAGATTACAAACCAATTGAAGGTTTAACACTACGCTCAGCCATGGGACTAGACCTGGATTATCTGAAATCGACAGATTATGGTTACAGATACCTGCCGGATGGTTCTACCTTCCTGGTACCCGGAGGTAACCAGAGTAGGGCAAACAGCACGTTAAAACTCACTAAAAATGATACCTTCAGATGGATATGGGACAATACTGCTACCTATACCAAAACTATCGAGAAACATAATTTTACGCTCCTTGCGGGTGTCACTGCAGAAGGTTACAAGTTTAACGAATTTGTAGGGAATGCAAGAGACATCCCCGCCAATCAGGATCAATGGTACCTTGATGCAGGATCAGCGGGAACACAGTCGGTAGCAAATACCGGTGATAAGTACAACAGGTATTCCTATCTTACCCGCCTCAATTATGGTTATGACAGCCGATATCTGTTAACCGCAAGCTTCAGGGCTGATGCGACCTCAAAATTTGGCAAAATGAGCCAATGGGAGTATTTTCCTTCATTGGGGCTCGCCTGGAACATCTCTAATGAGTCCTTCATGACCGATCAAAAAGTCTTCAGTAATCTGAAGATCCGGGGAAGCTATGGCCAGATGGGGAATGACAATATCAAATCTTCCCTTTATATTCCCATCGCCATTATAAACAGGCCCTATCCGATCGACGGTGCACCAATTCAGGGAATCAGGTTTGAGGATACTGTAGACAACCTGCTCCGCTGGGAAATAACCACCGGATATGATGCCGGACTGGATTTTGGCTTTTTAAACAACAGGTTGTCCGGTACTATAGATTATTACCATAAAAAAACAGACAATGCGTTGATTTACGTTGGTATTCCTGCTATCCTCGGAGATCCTGATGGCAAAGCGCTAACCAATGCCTCTACTATTTCCAATAAAGGTTTGGAGCTATCTCTGGGCTGGGCAGATGAGCTAAATGAAAGTTTTAAATATGGCATCAGTGGTAACATTGCCTACAATAAAAATACCATAGAAAAACTTAACGGCGGACAGCCTCTTTTTGGAGACAATATCGCCAATTATCAAATCACCAAATCAGACAACGGTCAGGCCATAGGCAGTTATTTTCTGCTGGAAAAAATAGGGATTTTCCAGAACCAGGCTCAGATTGATGCGTCTGCGCAAAAAGATGCAAGGGCTGGCGACATCATTTACAGGGACATCAGCGGACCAAATGGCACACCAGACGGCAAAATAGACAATAATGACAGGGCTTATTTTGGCTCTTACCAGCCTAAATTCACTTATGGCCTTAATGGTAATCTCAGCTATAAAAATTTCGACCTTAACTTTGGCTTCTTTGGCACCCAGGGAGGTAAAATTTATAATGCAAAAAAGGCAGCCCGTGGTGTAAGTCAGCTAACAGACAATGTTGAAGCCTCCGTGGTAAAAAACAGGTGGACGCCAAATAACCCTAACAACAACGTGCCAAGAGCAACAATAGGCGCATTGCCAGCCTCTACCTATTTTGTAGAAAAAGGGGATTATCTGCGTTTAAATAACTTAACTGTTGGCTATACCTTACCCAAAGCCCTGCTTAAGAAGGCACACATCAGTAACGTACGTTTCTTCCTTACGGCCCAAAATCTGTTCACCATAACCTCTTATAGCGGTTTTACACCAGAGTTGCAGCCTTCAATACCTGGCGCAAAAGAAGAGAATGCAAATCTGAACCAGGGTGTAGATTTAAACAGCTACCCTTCAACCCGGACTTTTGCATTTGGTGTTAATGTTGGATTTTAATCATAGAAAGATGAAAAAGATATTTTATATAATTACACTGGCAGTCCTTGTACCTTCATTGTTCATTTCTTCTTGTAAACGCAGCTTTTTAGATGTGCCGGCACAAGGTAAAACAACAGAAGAACAGGCGCTCATTGATCCCGAAGCAGCAAACAAACTGGTTATTGGTGCTTACAACAACCTTTACCTGCCAGGAACAGTTGGCTTAAAACTGGCAGTAGCGGCCGATGTAACTTCAGACGATTCAGACAAAGGCTCTGTGGCAACAGACCCCGGGTTTGATGGCATTTTCATGGATAATTTTACTTATAACCCGAATACAGGAATCTTCAATGACCTTTGGGTAGACAACTACAAAGCTATTGTTTCGGCAAATAAGGCCCTTGGTGTACTGGAAAAAAGTACAATTGACGCAGCCATCAGAGATCGCTTAAGCGGGGAAGCCAGATTTTTAAGGGCTTTGTTCTATTTTAATCTGGTCAGGGAATTTGGCGGGGTAATTAAATTGATCACTGTACCTACTTTGGCAGAGGCAAATAACGATGAATACCAAACACGTGCCTCTAAAGAAGAAATTTACAAGGTCATTACCGATGACCTGCTATATGCAGTCGCCAATCTACCAGTCAAAGGAGAAGCCGGCTCGGCAGTAGGCAGGGCTACCAAAGGGGCCGCGCAGGCTTTGTTATCAAAAGTATACCTGTATCAGCAAAACTACCAAGGAGCCTACGACATGTCAATGGCTGTAATGAATTCTCAAAAATATGACTTGGCGCCTGTTTATGCTGATATCTTCAGAGAAAAAGGCGCCAACAACATAGAGTCTGTATTCGAGGTGCAAACAGGGCCTTTTGCCAATCAAACCTCGGGTGGTTTGGCATGCGATGCGGTAAGTAAAAACTACAGTAACTTTCAGGGTCCTCGCGGCACTTTTACCGTACAAACCATTGCTGGTCAGACCTACAATGCCGGCGACCTTGGCTTTGGCTTAAATACCCCTTCTGCTGATCTGGCAGCTGCTTATGAAGCGAACGATGTAAGAAAAGCGGGTACAATTATCTTTACAAGCGACGTTACTACAACAACGCTTTGGGATGGCTTCGTATTGCCAAAACGTCCTGATGTGGTCAATGAGCGTTACAACTATAAAGGCTATCACAGCCCGTTTCTTGAAACTAAAAGCTGCCTGGGAATTAACGATAAAGACAGTAAGCCTAAAAACATCCGTATTATCAGGTTTGCAGAGGTATTGCTCATCAACGCAGAAGCTGCCGCAAAAATTGGTCAGGACGCAATCACTCCTTTAAGAAAAGTACGTGCGAGGGCCGGACTTCTTACCACATCTGCAAGCATTGCCGACATATGGAAAGAAAGAAGGCTTGAGCTCGCGATGGAAGCCGACAGGTTCTTTGACCTGGTCCGGACAGGACAGGCATCCACCGTTTTAAACGCACTTGGCAAACCTTTTGTAGCCGGTAAACATGAAGTATTTCCGATTCCGCAGCAACAAATCAACTTCAGCAACGGCCGGATAAAACAGAACAATTATTAATCACCTTTAGAAAATCAGAAGATGAAATTTAAAAATTTAAATATAGGCTTTGCGGGTTTGATAATTGGAAGTACACTATTATTATCCTGCGTAAAAAACGACAATAACGACGATTTCCCTGAAGGCGGCGTACCGCCAACTGCTGGAGGCTTTACCGCTTCCAGCCAAATTTCACCGTCAAACCTGGTGGCCTATTGGAATTTTAATGCCGACAGCATCCTGGATTCTGTTTCTAAAACTACAGGAACCAATGCCGGGATGACATTTACAACAGGGCTTAAAGGAAAAGCCCTTACCGGTAATCCCGATGCCACAAAAAAAGCTTATGCGACGGCCATTGCCAGTCCCGCCGTTAAAGCAATGACACAGTATACCGTAAGTATGTGGGTAAATACTCCTCAAAACACGGGTGCGACTGGCATATTTGGATTGGGAGATACCCAGGGATTCTGGGGCAATATTAATGTGTTTTTTGAAAACGGAGGAACTACAACACTGGCCCGCTTTAAAACCATTTATGGCGACAACGGTGTAACACGAGACAACAACATTCAGGATGTGCAAAATGGCTTCAACAACTGGGTGCAATATGTGATCACCTATGACGGAGCCGGAAACTTCAAATCCTATGTAAATGGATCACTGGCCAGAACTACTACCGTAGCTGGTATGACCGGAATACGTTTCATCAACGTTGGCCCAATCGTTTTCGGCACACTCCATTTCATGACCGTTCCAAGCAGCACAACCGGATCTCCGGGCGAAGGCTGGGCGGGCTACCTCGCAGGCAAAATGGATGAAGTCAGAATTTACAATAAAGCGTTGACTTCAATAGAAGTATCTGCCTTATCCATTCTTGAAAGACAGGGCAGATAGCTTTATATCCCAGTTGCTAAAAAACTGCCGGAGAATCTCCGGCAGTTTTTTAAACCTTACCAGATGAAAAAAAAACACCTCTGTTTCGCCGCATTAATCCTGCTTTTCCTTTCCTGTAAAAAAGGGAAAGAAAATCCCCTTGGCCCTACATCTTTTAAAGAAACAGCTATTAGCGTTAATGGTCTGAATACGCCGCCTTTTAATAATATTTCGGTCAATCCCATTATCAAAATCACCTTCTCAACGGCTCTAAACGGGACTAACTTCGCTTCCAACATTATTTTTAAAGATTTAACCAATTCCGCCAATGTTGCGTTTACAGCTAGCCTGGAAAACAACAATACCATCGTAATCAATCCTGCAACAAATTTAACAGGTATAAAGGCTTATAACATTACCATACCAACTACCCTAAAATCAACCTCTGGTGGCAGCCTCCAGACCGAAATCAGTTTCAGCTTCAATACCGGGATTGATGATATTGACAAATTTCCAAGAATAACTGACGAGGAATTGCTCACCAAAGTACAGGAGCAAACATTTAGATATTTTTACGACTTCGGTCATCCTCAAAGCGGGATGGCGAGAGAAAGAAATACTTCAGGCGATATAGTAACCAGTGGTGGCACTGGTTTCGGCGTCATGGCCATTGTAACTGGTGTACACAGAAACTTTATCACCAGGGCTCAGGGTCTGGCCAGAATTCAAAAGATAGTCAGCTTCTTAAAAACGGCCGATCGCTTTCATGGTGCTTATCCGCACTGGATAAACGGAAGCACCGGCACCGTAATTCCTTTCAGCCAGAAAGACAATGGTGGAGATCTGGTCGAAACTTCGTTACTGATGCAGGGATTGCTAACAGCAAGGCAATATTTTAACGGAGCAGACAATGCTGAAAATTCGTTAAGAACAGACATTAATGCCATCTATAACACCGTCGAATGGGATTGGTACAGGAAAAACAACAGCAACACCCTATACTGGCATTGGAGTCCCAATTACAATTGGGAAATGAACATGACCATCACAGGCTGGAATGAAGCACTCATCACCTATGTAATGGCGGCCTCATCGCCCACGCACAGCATTCCAAAATCAGTATATGAAAATGGCTGGGCACAAAATGGGACAATTAGAAACGGCAGCAGCTATTATGGCATCTCCTTGCCTCTCGGTCCTAATCAGGGTGGTCCACTCTTCTTTTCTCATTACTCCTTTCTGGGCATCAATCCCTTCAACCTTAGCGATGCTTATGCCAATTACGAAGTGCAAAACAAAGCGCACGCACTTGTCAATTATAATTACTGCAAAACAAATCCAAAAGGGTATTACGGATACAGTGAAAACTGCTGGGGCTTAACCGCCAGCGACATCAGCAATGGCTATACCGCCAGTTCGCCAACAAATGACGTCGGTGTGATTGCACCCACCGCAGCCCTGTCTTCCATGCCTTATACCCCTGTTGAATCTATGAAAGCCCTCAGGTTTTTTTATTATAAGCTTGGCGACAAGCTGTTCCGGGAATATGGTTTTGTGGATGCCTTTTCTTTACATCAGCAATGGTTTGCCAGCTCAACCCTGGCCATAGATCAAGGACCTATTATCATCATGATTGAAAACCATCGCAGTAAACTATTGTGGAACCTGTTCATGAGCTGTCCCGAAGTAAAAACCGGAATGCAAAAGCTCGGATTTTCCGGCCCTAACATCTAAAATTACACAACACCTTTTACACACAAATGATCTTTTAATATGCGTACTGAAGCTAACCTGTTCCGATCCCTCTTTTCACTTTTTATCCTGTTTTTTGTAATACCTGCCTGCCATGCGCAATCTTCAAAAACCAACGTACTCATCAGGCCCGAAATGGGAATTAAAAAAAACCTTACTGATAACCAGTTGCTCGACCTGGTACAAAAGCAAACCTTCCGTTATTTCTGGGACTTCGGCCACCCCGTTAGCGGTATGGCACGTGAGCGCAGTAATAAATCATTTGATTATGGTCAGGAAGTGGTAACTACCGGTGGCACAGGCTTTGGCGTAATGGCCATTATCGTCGCCGCAGAACGAAAATTTATAACCAGGGAACAGGCTGCAGCGCGCACAAAAAAAATTGTAGATTTTTTATGGAAAGCGGATATGTATCATGGCGCCTTTCCACACTGGCTCAATGGAGAAACAGGAAAAACAATCCGCTTCAGCTTAAAGGATGACGGCGCCGATATTGTTGAAACCTCACTTCTATTCCAGGGCCTGTTAGCGGCAAGCCAGTATTACACAGCCGACAATGTTGTGGAGCGCGATATCAGAAACAAAATACTATGGATGTGGGAGGGCATAGAATGGGACTGGTTTACGCAAAATCAAAACGTACTATACTGGCATTGGAGCCCAAATAACGGCTGGGCAATGAACCACCAGATCAAGGGATGGAACGAATGTCTGATCACTTATGTGCTTGCCGCTGCTGCTCCCAAACATACCATCACCAGTCGTACATATCACGAGGGCTGGGCAAACAGCAATACCTTTTTTAATGGACGAAAGTTCAACAACATTACACTTCCGCTTGGTTTTAACTACGGAGGCCCGCTGTTCTTTTCTCAATACTCTTTCCTGGGCCTAAATCCACGCGGCTTAAAAGACAATTATGCAGATTACTGGGAGCAGAATAAAAACCATGTACTTATCAACAGGGCTTACTGTATTGAAAACCCTAAAAAATACAAAGGTTATAGCGCCGATAGCTGGGGCTTAACGGCCAGCGACAGCTGGGGAGGATACGCGGCTCATTCACCAACGGAAGATTTAGGGGTGATCAGTCCAACTGCAGCGTTGTCTTCTTTTCCCTATACCCCGGAATATTCCATGCAGGCCCTAAAACATTACTACTACAAAATGGGCAACAAATTATGGAGTGAATATGGCTTCATTGATGCCTTTAGTGAAGAAAAAGACTGGTATGCCAAATCTCACCTGGCAATAGATCAGGGCCCCATCATTGTAATGATTGAAAACTATCGGAGTGGTCTGCTATGGAACTTGTTCATGCAAAATAAAGACATTCAGAAGGGGCTCAAAAAACTAGGTTTTACCAGCCCTGAAATTAAATAGATAGGTATAAACTACAGGAAATGAAAGCAATTTACAGCCTCTTTATTTTGCTGCTCTGCCAATCATCAATGAAGGGGCAGCAGCAAACCTGGTGCAATCCCATCAACATCGATTATACTTATGCAACCCGGTTCGATTCGCTTTCCTACCGTTCGGGGGCCGATCCTGCGGTAGTGTCTTTTCGAAATGAATATTACATGTTTGTTACCCGTTCATTGGGCTATTGGCATTCTGCTGATTTATTAAACTGGAATTTTATCAGACCAGAAAAATGGTATTTCCAGGGCTCCAATGCTCCCGCAGCATTTAACTATAAAGACTCCATATTATATGTAGCAGGAGACCCTTCCGGATCGATGAGTATTTTGTATACCGATAACCCTAAAAAAGGAGACTGGAAAGCTACCCCTTCTATCTTGAACGACTTACAGGATCCTGCATTATTTATTGATGATGATGACCAGGCCTATATGTTCTGGGGTTCGTCCAATGTCTATCCTATACGCGTCAAAACCCTTAACCTCAGAAATCGTTTCCTGCCTTCAAAAAAAACCTATGAACTTTTTAAACTGGATGGCGATAAACATGGCTGGGAGCGATTTGGAGAAAATCATTCCGATACCCTGTTAAAAGGCTATATCGAAGGTCCATGGATGACCAAACACAACAATAAGTATTATCTGCAATATGCGGCTCCGGGAACAGAATTTAATGTGTACGGTGATGGTGCCTACATAGCCGACCATCCATTAGGCCCTTACAAATACATGCCGAATAACCCCTTCAGTTATAAACCCGGCGGGTACATGAACGGTGCGGGCCATGGCGCTACATTAAAAGGTCCTGGCAATAGCTACTGGCATTTTGCTACTATGGCATTAGACATCAACATTGGCTGGGAGCGAAGGCTGGCAATGTTTCCAACGTATTTTGATGCCGATGGACTAATGTACAGCAACACCAGGTTCGGCGATTATCCACACTATGCACCAAATCATAAGCAGCGCAAAGGAGAATTTACAAACTGGATGCTCTTGTCTTACAAAAAACCAGTAACAGCATCAGGTTTCGTGCAAAATTTTGAACCTGCAAAAGCACTTGATGAAATTGCAAAAACTTACTGGCTGGCCCCGGAAAACAACGATCAGCAATGGTTACAGGTTGATTTACAAAGTCAATGTACCGTTTACGCATTTCAAGTGCACTATGTAGACCATAAGTCAAGTCATTTTGGGAAACCCGCCGGGCTATTCCACCGTTATGTGATGGAGTATTCGTCAGACAAAGCGCATTGGGAAATCCTTACAGATAAAAGTAAAAACTACACAGATGTGCCCAACGATTATGTTGAACTGGAAAGACCGGTAAAAGCAAGGTACATCAGATTTAAAAATATCCATGCCCCTACCAATAATTTAGCAATAGGCGGGTTACGGATTTTTGGAAAAGGATCTGGCAGCCAGCCAGCTGTGGTCAAAAATTTTTCTGCCAAAAGAAATTCAGATCAACGTAACATCCAGCTTAACTGGACTAAAAACCCGTTGGCTCAAGGCTACAACGTACTTTGGGGAATTGCTCCCGATAAATTATACAGCAGCTGGTTGGTTTACGACAACAATCAGCTCGAGATCAAAAGTTTGGGGACCGGACAAGTGTATTATTTTTCAATTGAAGCTTTTAACGAGAATGGCGTATCAAAGAAAAGTGAAATAATGAAAATTGAATAGTGGATTAAGATAAAAAGTGTGACATGAAAACAAGAATATATGCATCGATAACAATCGTATTGCTCAGTCTGAACACCCAGGCGCAATTAAAAAAAGTGCCTGCTGCTGATCAAAAAATGAACAGCTTCATCACCAACCTGATGTCGAAAATGACACTCGATGAAAAAATAGGTCAGCTTAACCTCCTTACCGGCGGTGAAGCTACTACGGGTTCGGTAGTAAGCACAGGTGTAGAGGCCAAGATCAAAAACGGACAGGTGGGCGGTATTTTCAGCTTAACCACGCCGGCACGCATCCGCAAGGCACAGGAAATTGCTGTAAACCATACCCGGCTTAAAATCCCGATCATCTTTGGGCAGGATGTAATCCATGGCTATAAAACCACTTTCCCTATCCCTCTGGCCTTATCCAGTACCTGGGATATGGAGCTGATCCGGAAAACTGCCCGTATTGCCGCCATCGAAGCTACGGCCGATGGACTGAACTGGACTTTCTCCCCTATGGTCGACATTTCCCGTGATCCACGCTGGGGCAGAATCTCCGAAGGTTCTGGTGAAGACACCTACCTGGGCAGCCAGATTGCCAAAGCCATGGTTAAAGGTTACCAGGGAGATGACCTCAGTAAGTATAACACCATGATGGCCTGTGTAAAACACTTCGCCCTGTACGGAGCGGCAGAATCGGGCAGAGATTACAATACGACCGACATGAGCCTTGATCGCATGTATAACGAGTACCTGCCGCCCTACAAAGCTGCCCTTGATGCAGGTGCCGGGAGCATCATGACTTCCTTTAACGACATCAATGGCCTGCCTGCCACTGCAAACAAATGGCTCATGACCGACCTGTTGCGCAAGGAATGGGGTTTCAAAGGTTTCGTGGTTACCGATTATACCGCCGTAAACGAACTGATAGACCATGGGTTGGGCGATCTGCAAAAGGTTTCTGCCCTCTCTTTAAATGCAGGCGTAGATATGGACATGGTAGGCGAAGGTTTTTTAACCACCTTAAAAAAATCGGTACAGCAAGGCAAGGTAAAGCTGCAAAGGATCAACGAAGCCTGCCGCCTGGTACTGGAAGCCAAGTATAAACTCGGTCTGTTTGATGACCCTTTCCGCTATTGCGATGAAGAACGTGCCAAAACGGAAATCCTGAAGCCCGAGCACTTGCAATTTGCCCGTCAGGTAGCCGCAGAATCTTTTGTGCTGCTGAAAAACGAAAACCATACCCTACCGTTGAAAAAAACAGGTACCATCGCCCTGATCGGCCCGCTGGCCAATACCGGAGCCAATATGCCTGGCACCTGGAGCGTAAACAGCGACCTGGCCAATACCAAATCCCTGCTGGAAGGCATGAAAGCAGCCTCAGGGAATGAGGTTAAAATCCTGCACAGCCTGGGGTCTAACCTGCTGAGCGATGCCGCTTACCAGGAACGTGCCACCATGTTTGGCCGTACCATCCCACGAGACAACCGCCCAGAACAGGAAGTGATTGATGAGGCCCTGAACCTGGCCAAACAGGCCGACGTGGTAGTTGCCGCCTTGGGAGAAAGCTCTGAAATGAGCGGCGAAGCCTCCAGCCGCACCAACCTGGAAATCCCTGAAGTACAAAAACGCCTGCTGCAGGCCCTGCTCAAAACAGGGAAACCCATAGTATTGGTACTGTTTACCGGCAGGCCCCTGGCCCTGAAATGGGAAGACGAGCATGTCCCGGCCATCCTGAACGTCTGGTTTGGCGGCACCGAAACCGCAAATGCCATTCCCGATGTGTTGTTTGGCAAGGTTAACCCTTCGGGTAAACTAAGCGCTACCTTCCCTCAAAATGTTGGTCAGGTGCCCTTATACTACGCCCATAAAAATACCGGAAGGCCACTGGCCGAAGGTAAATGGTTCAGTAAGTTCCGCTCCAACTACCTCGATGTAAGCAACGATCCCCTATATCCTTTTGGCTATGGTCTAAGCTATACCACTTTTACCTACAGCAACTTAAAACTGAGTAAAAACAGCTTTAAGCCAGGCGAAAGTATAATGGCCAGCGTAGAAGTTAAAAACACGGGTACTGTTGCAGGTAAAGAGGTGGTACAATTGTACATCCGCGACCTGGAAGGCAGTTCTACCCGACCTGTTAAGGAGCTTAAAGGTTTCCAGAAGATCAGTTTAAACGCTGGTGAAAGCAAAACAATAAGCTTTAAAATCACAGAAGAAGATTTAAAATTCTACAATACAGCCTTAAAGTTTGTAGCAGAACCCGGCGAATTTAATGTATTTATCGGAGGCAACTCCAGGGATGTGCTGACAGAAAAGTTTACACTGGTAAAATAACCTTGGTCTGCCCATTCAACTGCAGAAAGGCCCGGCAAACGCCAGGCCTTTTTTATAGTATAAATACAATCTTAGCTTCCTCAAAATTAGATGTTCTTATACTTTTCTTTTAGATCTTTCACCATCTGGATTTGTTTGTCAATATCAGCAGTAGAACTGTTTTCCTTTATCGCATTGGCTTTCATCAGCTGGGCAACTTCCATTGCTTTATCAAAGTTAAAATTGCGCCACAGAATGTAAAAATAGGTATTCAGGTAGCGTGGATTATTGTTTCGCTGCAGCAGCTCCTCCATCCATTTTATCCCGGCGGCCCCGCTGTTCTTTCTTCCGGTCCAGTTTCCCAGCATGCTTGTCAGAGATAGGGTATACGAATCGTTTTTCTTCCCATACTTCCTCAGGAATTCTGTGCCTCTTTGCATGTATATATTGATATCGTCCTTTCCGTTGGCGTCTTGTGAATCAAAAACCGCATAAAACTCAGCGTATTCATCGTAAAAAGGATATTTTTCCGCCTTAAACAACTTCATTTTACTATTGAACGCGGTCATGTCCTTATTACTGAAACCGCTGGCTTGCAAACCTTTAAAATACCAGAGATAGGCGTTCGCAATGGTACTGTCGATTTTTGATTTTCCAATCGTTTTATAAAAATCTCCGGTATGCTGCTCCATGTATTCGAATGATGGGGCGAAAGGGCCGGTCTTAACAATCCCCATTAGTTCAAAGGTATTTTTTGCTGCTTTCTGCGCCGGGTTCAATGTACCGAAGTACTTTTCAAAATCGGCATTCGCTTTTTCGCTGCGGTAAGACCGGATCAGGGTTTTAAAGTACCTGGCCGCAAATGCATGGCCCCTGTTGCCCCCATCCCACTCTTTAACCATTGCCAGCTGGTTCTTATTCGGATCTGTAGCTGTTTTTGCCAGTTCAATCAGCGCCTTTACACTCAGGCCGCCTGCAGTAGAATGGACTGTATTCCCATCTTTATCCAGGAAGGCCAATGTAGGATAGGCATTTATTTTATATTTTTTGCCCAATTCCACACCTTCCCCCTTATCATCACATTGTACTTTCAGATTAATAAATTCCTTATTAAAATAATCACCTGCCTCTTTCTGAGGAAAAACCTCGGCAGACATCATTTTACATGGGCCACACCAGGAGGTATAGAAATCTACAAAGATCATTTTGTTTTCCTTCTTTGCCAGGTCCAGGGCTTTGTTAAAATCATGTTCAAAATTGATTCCCTGGGCGCTTACCTGCAAAATGCCTGCTGACAGGCAAATTGCGGTCAGTAATGTTTTTAATGTGCTCATTTTCATTTTTTTTTTTATTTATAAGCTTCATTTTGTTCCAATTTAGGGTTTGCCCTCATTTCAGGTCCCGGAACAGGGTACAAACCTTCGGCATTTACTTTGTTTGTTCTTTTCAGGTCTAACCAGCGATGGCCAAATTCTGCAAAAAACTCTACCCTGCGCTCCTGTGCTATGGCGGTTAAAACAGCAGTCTGGTCGTTGGCCAATGTTGGCAGTAAGCCTGCCCGGCCACGCAGCACATTCAGGTCCTGCTTTGCTGCTGTCAGTTTAGCTGCCCCCTGCATTGCCCGGGCCTCGCTTCTGATCAGAAACTGTTCTGCAAGTCTGAACACCACATAATATTCTGTTAAAGCACCCGTACCGGCCTTATACTTTGCCGGGAAAGCCCAGGTCGGGTTGTTAAGCGGGTCACTGAAGCCTACCCATTCCGTTTTCCGGTTATCGCCCAACTCAAAAGCACTCAGCATTTGCGGGGTAAGTTCGTAGTTTGGCCGTGTAGTGCCAAGCACCAAAAACTGAGCCCCTTCTGTCGTATTGGAGTTTGCACGCACGGGCTGCAATTGCCAGATGGCTTCGGCGCTGCTTTTTTTGAATACCGTATTCAGCGCAGGTAAACCGCTACCATATACCCCCGATTGAATGATGCCATCCGCTTCCTGCTCTGCATCTTGCCATTTCCCGGTATAAAGGTAAGTCCGGGCCAGCAGTGCCGAGGCGGTATAAAGGTTTGGCCGCAGTCTTTCCGCAGTCGGATAAGCTGCTTTTAACATGCCTTTGGCATCCTTCAGGTCTGTGATGATCTGCTCCCATACCTTTTCGGCAGGTGTGCGGGGCAATAGCATGTTCTCCCGGTAATTGGTATTCAAAACCAGGGGTACATCGCCAAACAGGTTTACCAAATAGAAATAACAGAATGCGCGCATAAACCGGGCCTCTCCACCGAGTTGGGTTTTCACCTCTTCGGTCATACCCGTAGCTGTTTTCAATCCTTCCAGTACTGCATTTAACCGGTAAATATACTTGTAGCCATCCCTCCAGAAAGCATACACATAGGTATTTTCAGGGGTCAGCTTACGATCCGAAAACTCCTGAAAGGTAGGGGCAGTGGTATTGTTTTGTGTCCAGGTCAGTTCATTGGCAGACATGCCCGCCAATGAGCTCATAGAAAAACAAACAAAAGAGCCTGAATTGCCAAACTGGTCGTTCATCATAGCGATATAAACAGATACCATGGCAGAGGTCGCAGAATTATCACTGGTAAACACCTTGTCGTCCGTAAGCTGATGCGGTGGGTCTTCCACCTCAACAAATTTCTCACAGGAACTGAGCAGCATTATGGTAGCCAGGCATACAGCAAGCAACCTGCTGCCGGCCTTTGAAAATAAACAATTGATATTCGATAATATACTTTTCATAATTACAGCTTTTTGATCTGATTAAAAAACTACCTGCAGGCCAACAGAGAGCATCCTGATAGGTGGCATGGCCGAGAGCGACATGGTTTCAGGGTCGCTGATCTTGTACGGCGTAAACGTAAGCAGGTTTTGCCCCTGAAAATAAAGCCTTACATCCTGTGCTTTTATTTTCTGCACCATGGCCTTGTCCAAACGATAAGACAGCGATAGGTTCCTTAGCCTCAGATAGGAAGCGTCAACTATACGCGCTTCCGAAAAGTTCGCGTAATAGCTGTAAGTGGTAACCGCTGTTCCGGTAGTAGAAAACTTCTGTACATTGGTTATATCGCCTGCTTTCTGCCAGCGGTCCAGCATTTCAACAGTCTGGTTTACACGGGCACCCGGCGCAGAAAACTGGACGCTGCTCATCCCCTTCTGTTTGGTAAAATGGAAGAAGAAGTCGAGTGTAAAGTTCTTGTATTCAAATGTATTTTGTACCCCGCCGTAGTATTTTGGGGCCATATCGTTTATAGCCGTCTGGTATTTTGGTGTTTCAAGACCTGCCAGCTGGTAAATTCCCGTCTGCGGGTCTACACCCATATAAGGGATGGATTTTCTGATGGTAATGGGCAGTCCAATTTGCCATATGCTTGCAAAAGAAGTGTTTTCAATCCCGGGATAGGCAATCAGCTTATTTTTGGGCAGGGTAATGTTGAAAGATGTTTTCCAGCTCAATCCCTTTTTCTGGATATTGGTGGTATTCAGCATCAGTTCCCAGCCCGAATTCTGAAGCACGGCAGGCCTGTTGGCAGTGATACTTCCGAAACCCACCTGTGTTGGCAGTGTAAGGCCCGTAAGCTGGTTGTCTGTTCTGTTCAGGTAATAATCTGCGCTGAAGAAAATCCTGTCCTGCAGGAACGACAATTCAAGGGCCGCTTCCCATTTCCTGTTCCGCTCCCATGCAAAATCCGGATTATATAACCTGGTAGGTGCCAGTCCTGTGACCCCCTGATAAGGATTATCTGCCGTTACCTGGGCCCAGGTAGAGAGGTATTGGTAGTCGCCTATACGGTCATTACCGGTAACTCCCATACTGGCCCTCAGTTTACCAAAATTAAGGAAGGGAAGGGCTTTTTTCATAAAGCCTTCTTCGCTGAAAACCCAGGCCGCACCAACGGCTCCGAAATTACCAAACTGTTTGCCCGGCCCAAACCTGCTCGACCCATCACGACGGGCAGAAAGGTTGATCAGGTACTTACTTTTCCAGTTGTAATTGATACGTCCAAACAAGGCCGCATAATGATACTTGGTAAAGGAGTTGGAAACAGCTTTAGAAGAAGCCAGTCCCGGAAATTCCAGCAGATCGTCATTACTATAACCCGTGGCACTAATATTGGTGCCTTCATTCAGCTGTTCCTGAAAACTGCTACCCAGCAATACCTGGAGCTGCCCGCCCCCCAGTTGCCTGGTATATTCTGCCTGGGGCTCTACAATCCAGTTCTTATGGGTCTGGTCATAAAACTCTGCCGAACTGGTAACGTTCGTACCAAAAGGGCTTTGCGATTTGATGGGGTTTGCCGTACGCTGGTCAAGTATCATGGCCGTATAACCCGCATCTACTTTCAGCTGCAAGCCGGTCAGCACATTGTACTTCAGGTTCAAACCGGTAATGAGGTTGTCGGTCTTGCCCACGTATGTTTTGTAGAGATAGGCCAGGGGATTGGAGAAATTGATCCCCTTATCCCTCCATATCAGGTCACCTTTTTCATCGTATGGATATGGAGCGTTTGGAATGGTATTGATCAGCTGGAACAAATCTGTTGTAATGATGTTGTTCCTGTCGCTACTGAGCCCAAAATTGAAAGCCGCCTGGAATTTATTGTCTGCAGAACGGTGCTGTAAATTGGCCCTGAAGCTGCCGCGGTCGTCGTTCATATCTCCGGTATAGATCGGTGTTTCCCGGTGGTATCCGGCAGCAAGCGAGAAGGTAGTTTGCTGGCTGCCTCCAGATAACCTTACCTGTGCATCGGTGCTCTTTGCCGTATTGCCCAGCAGCATTTTTTTCCAATCGGTATAACGCGTGGTATCCCAAACCATCAGATCGGTAGCATTTGCGGCCGTTGGGGTGATGTTGTCATTCCTGAATGCCTCTTTCCGCATGGCCACATACTGTTGTGTATTCATGAACTCGGGCATCCGCGTTGGTCTTCCCCAGCCGGTATAAAAATTCGCATCTATGGTGGTTTTGCCCGATTTTGCTCTCCGGGTAGTGATCAACACCACACCATTTGCCCCCCTCGATCCATAAATTGCCGTTGCATCGGCATCTTTCAATACCTCTATGCTTTCAATATCTGCCGGGTTAATGGCCACAAAAGGGTTGGTGCGGAAAGCAGCACTGGTTAAACCACCAAGCGCCTGCGCACTCACTCCACTCGAGAAAGTGATACTCGAAAGTGAGTGTGCAAAAGGAACACCATCAATGATATACAATGGATCTGAGGCTGCTCCCAACGAGCTTTTACCACGAATCAGCACACTTACCGGCGAACCCGCCAAACCATTGGTCTGCGCAATCTGCACACCAGGCATCCTGCCACCAAGTGCCAGCAAAGGATTGTCTACCGGCTGCCGCCTGATGTCCTCGCCCTTCATTTTGGCAACTGTACCCGTGTTCATCCTTACTGTTGTGGTACCATAGGCAATCATCTGCACTTCATCCAGTGTAGAAACAGATCTGTTGATGGTGATGGTCAGTAACGCCCCACTTCCTTTAACGGCAACTTCCCTGGTTTCATAGCCGATAGAAGAAATGCGCAATACTGCATTCTCGTCCACATTCCTCAAAAAGAACTCTCCTTTTGCATTGGTTGTGGTACCTCTGTTTGCACCTTTAACAACAACGGTTATCCCCTCCAGCGCTTCGCCTTTTTCGTTAAGTACCACGCCCCTGATATCGGCCATAAACTTGTTCTGCTCCGAAATGGCGGTAACAAGCTTACTGAGCAAAGAAACTTCCTTTGGCTTGATAATGATGTTCTTGTCCTCTATGCTGTAAACAAATGACTGTTCGGCAGCCAGTTTTTCCAGCACGGTTTTTAAATCTGCATTGCTGAAATTTACATCCAGTTTTTTGCTGGCTGCAATCTTTTCCGGAGCGTACAAAACGTTGTATCCGGTTTGCAGGGTAATCTGCTTAAAAATTTCACGAAGGCTTGCATCTTTCCTGGCGTAGGAAAGCTTTTGGCCAAAGCTTGAGGCAGATACCTGCAAAAAGCAGGCGGTAAGTAAGACTATGATCAGTTTCACAATCAATAATATTTTTGGTGGTACCCAATAGCGTACAACACCCGGTTTAAAAGCAAATTTTTTCATTACTTTTGTTAGGTTTTGAGTTATAACATGAAATAGTGTCGCAATTATTTTATCCCGCTACATGGTAACGGGAACGGGTTAGCTCAAAATTTCGCCGGATAGTGATACGAACACTATCCGGTTTTTTATGGCCGCGCCCAAAGCCTGTGGCTTATGCTGGTCCTTGTAAATTTCTTTTCATCGTTTTGGTTGTTTAAAGTTTGGTAATTGATTATTTGATTACAATAATTTTGCGGTTATCTATTTTAAATCTTGCTGCCCCGGTCTGGCTTATGGCATTCAATATGCCCGAAACGTTTCCATAGCGCGATACCGATCCGTCCAGCAGTTTATTTTTTAAATCTTCGTCCTGATAAGCCACCTCCACATCATACCACCTGGCAATTTGCCGCATAACTACCTGCATAGACGTATTGTTAAATATGAAGCGGCCGCTTTTCCAGGCCAAAGCCTCCGAAGGGTCTACCGGTTTCACGGCAATACTGCCATTCCCTGCCACAGCCGATTGCTGGTTAGGCTTCAGGACAACCGTATTGGTGCTTCCGCGAACTGCAACAGAACCTTCCAAAAGCGTGGTTCTTACCAGTGGTTCCTCATTATAGGCATTAACATTAAAATGTGTTCCCAGCACCTCTACCTGCTGGCCAGAGCTGTTCACAATAAAAGGACGTGCCACATCTTTGGCCACCTCAAAATATGCCTCACCTGTAAGCTTTACCAGCCTCTGGGTTTTGTTTGCATAACTTGAAAAAAACTCCAGCTTACTATCAGCATTTAACCAAGCTTTTGTGCCATCCTGCAAAACAATAAAGTATGTTCCACCCTTCGGTGTTGCGGCGGTTACCAGGCTGCTCTCCGCTCCCTTTGCAGAGATGGCCCGGGCCAGGGCGGGGTCTTGTGTGCCATCGCTGTATTTCAAGTCCTGCCCTACAACTATTCCCGTTTTGTTGTTGCTCAGGCTTATGGTTTTTCCCTGTACGGTAAGGGTAGCCCTGTTGCCGCCCGGGGCAATGTCTTTTACATATTCTACTCCAGGCTTATCCTGCGTTAAAAACCAGATCCCAAAAACCATCGCTGTTACCGCAGCAGCAATGCCCGCAATGCGTAGCCAGAGTTTAGCTTTACTGCTGGTACCGGCAGCAATCCTGCTGTCTATTTCTTTTACGTCTGCAAGTATTTCAGCCGCTGTATATTTTAACCCATCAAACTCACCATACAATATCCAGTTCTGCAGCAAGGCCTTTTCTTCGGCTGTGCAGGTTCCGGCTTTATATCTGGCAATAATTTCCGATGCCTGTTTATGATCCATTCTTTATGCTATTGGCTAATCAGTTATAAGACGGGCAGCCGAGGGGGCAGGGTCAAAAAAATATTAAAAAACTTTTATCGCCCAGTTTTCCCTTCAAAATTTTCAGGGCATTGTGCATTCTGCTTTTCACGGTATCTTCCGGCAGGTCAAGTGCTTCGGCAATTTCTTTCCGGCTCATATTGGTATTCCGGCTCAGTTCAAATACCGCGCGCATTTTTGGCGGCAGTGCTGCAATTTCCTTTTCTATGAGCGCGTTGAGTTCCTTTGTCCTGATCAGGTGATCTGTTGTGCCTTCCGCTGTATCCAGGTAAGACTGGAAGCTGTCCAGGTACCGCGATGCCACGTTCCTGTGCGCAATCACATCCAGCATCCTATTGCGCAGGGCAGTAAAAATATAACTCCTGAAAGAACCGGTAAGCACCAGTTCTTCCCGTTTATGCCACAGTGTTAAAAAAAGCTCCTGTATCAGGTCCTGGGCTTCTGCCCTGTTGTCTATCCTTCTTAAGGCAAACACATACAACAGGGTTTTATACCGGTTATACAATTCAGTATAGCCGCTCTGGTTGCCCTGCTTTAGCAAAGCGATCAGTTCCTGATCGGTATATGTGCTGTATGCACTCATCTGGTTTTTTATTTCCTGCAAGTCTATGCATTTTAAGGTTAAAAACCATAGCGTATCATAAGCAAAACACCTTGGTGTACTGACTGGAAAATTAATTTACACTGGTAAAGTAATTACTTAAACATTTTTCAAACCTGAAAACAATTCGATTAAATTGTTTTCGGGGTCCCTTAGATGTACCACTCTTATACCCCAAACCTGCATATCTTTGGGTTCGTTAAGAAATAACACACCTTTGCTTTTCAGTTTAGCATAAGTATCGTCCACGTCATCAACTTCAATAACTATGGCCATCTTGTCCTGTAAAGTTCCGGCCCTGGCATTTTCCTGGGTGCTGATCGCCACATTCATTAACTCAGCCCTGAATAAAGCAAGTGCGGATGAGGAACCTACATCAAAACTGGCATAATTCTCACCCGGTTTACCCCAGGTAGCCTTTAGTCCAAGTGTTTCGCTGTAAAAACTATAGGATCTATCAAAGTCATTTACAAGCAGTCGTATGTTGTCAAATTTCATTTTTGTTGTATAGCTTTTACAATAATACGCTTATACCCGCTATTGTTTTAAAAATTTATGCAGGCAAAGTAAGCTCACCTAAATATACGGTAGTACTTACCGCATTCCCTTCAACATTCACATAATGCATCCCGGCGTGAACGTTATCCCCGGCAAAATCCCCCGGCAATTGTAAAACCGCTTCCTTATCGCCCCTTAACGCTGCATTCTCAAAAGTCACAAAGCTTTCTTTTGCCGGGTTGTAAATGATAAAACTTGCCTTATCGTTATCACTGCTAAAAGCTGATGCCGGTAAATTGTCCCATTTAATGTTCAGCACCGCATTTACCAAACACAGCACTTCCAATATCCAGGATACCAGCAGCTCTCCCCTGCTAAACACGGCTTTCTTAAAGTCAATGCCATAATCCGGAGCATCTCCTGTTACCGCTTCTTTCAGGTGATAAGACACTGCCCTATTCATAGCAGTCTTATGCCCTGTAAGGATCTGATAGCCTATGTTAATGATGTTTAGCAAAGGCTTTAACCATCCCATTACCAGCGCAAATTTCAGGCGCTGGTTAATCTGTTTTTGTGTAGGTGCAGCATTGCTTTCCGGCATACCCCTCAGGTAAGCCACACCCCGGCAGGTTGCGCCTACCACATTGCCAATTTTGCCGGATACCGGCCCGTTTATTCCGTTTTTATATCTTGCCATTTTGATTGTTTTTATTTGAAATTATTCAGTCAGCATAGTTGCTAACTGTCCGTTTATGCCTAAGCCGTTGATATACAATCCGCGATGCCCATAAAAATATTAGCTTTTGCCATACCATTCAATGTCCCTGTTTTTAACCATCAGGAACAAAACAAAAATAGCTCCTGCCCATCTGGGGCAGAAGCTATTCCTGGCAAATCGCCCTACTATTTTTAGCAACCCGTCTTCCTAAAAACAGCAACAAGCTTACTCATTTCTCGAGTTGGTAAGCGTAGCAACACTTATACCTATAAAACAGCAAATCACGTCGTTGCTCACCCTGCCTTAATAAGACAGTTAGTTGCTGATCGGTATATGTGCTGTAAGCAGCCATGATAAATTTTAAGTTCCTCTACTAAATTATCCCTTAGTTAAATATACGATTTTTTTGCAGGCATAAGCACTACGCGGTTTACTCAATCTTTTTTGTAAACTTATGTAAGTTCAGATTAAAAACCACACCCTCTAATTTTAAGTTTCTGTAGGCAAAATTATAAAACCTATCAAATAACGCGTTAAAGCCGTTTTTTGATAGGTTTTTCACAAAATAAAATATTTAAAAATATTTTTTTGACGGGATATATGGCTTACACATTATACAGATCTATGCTTTTCCACGTAGAAACCGTTTCCATCTTATCGCACACCATATTACCTGCTAAGAAGATCAAATGAAAATTGTAGCTTGTAATCCCTTCATTTTTTAAGAACACGATGAATTGTGGTTTAACCGCCAGAAACAATTGGGTACAGTAAAGGTCAAAATTCTTTAACACAAACTTCTGCTGGTAGGCAACAGATAAATTACCCAGGTTAAAGCGTACTGTTTTCCCTCCTTCATGTAAAGCAATAAGGTCATAGTTTTGCGTTGCTTTCTGTAGGTATTTGTTGTTCATCACCCAGCCGCGCATCAGGTGGTTAAATGATATGATCTGTTCCCTGTTTAGTTCCATAACAAGCACAAAATTAACGCAAAAGCCGCTCGAATGGATGAAATATTTTACTAACTTTATTAGTAAAATATTTGCTTAAAACTATCTGTTTTGGTATATTAGAGGTAACAAATTATTCATTTAAAAAACCTGAAATATGTACCATACTTATCAGCACACCGGCTTTGTTTCCTATGTAAGCGAACCTGAGAATATTCACTACCGCCGCTCAAAGCCCACCACCCGCAGGTATATAACCGGCAATAGCTATAACACTTACCAGATGGCAAAAAATGCTATCCCTGAACGGAAGGGTTACTGGTTAATGCTTTTTGATGGTACAGGAGCCTTGGCACATACAGAGAAAATGGGCGATCAGGCTTCCGGCTTAAGCGAGATTGGTGCCGTTTTACAAACTGCATTAAGGTATGAATGTTTGTCTCTTGTGCTGGTAAGCCATTGTGATGACTATTACCAGGCCAACAGTACAGATATGATGTATAATGTTAAACTGATTACTGCTGCCTGCGGCATCAGCATGGTACTTTTAGATCATCTGGTTATTGAGCCGGATGGGTATTACAGTTACAGGGATAATGGATTGTTGAGTTATATGAATAACTAAATCTGAAATTGCCGCATAAAAAAGCGGCAGATAGCATGAACTACCTACCGCAAATTAACGCTCTCGTTATTAAAACAACTTACCCTCTGGAATTGTTCAAAGAAATTATTTATTAACCTTTACAATTAACCTAAACACAATGCCAGAAGGAACAGTTAAATTTTATCAGGAATCAAAAGGGTTTGGCTTCATCGTACCTGCCAATGGAGAGCCCGAAATCTTTTTCCATGCTACAGCACTAAGCGAACCCGTAAAACAGCACGACCGCGTAACGTACGAAGTAGAAAATGGTAAAAAAGGTCTAAACGCGGCAAAAGTCCGTAAGTCCTGAGCTTTACCATGGAGTCTGAAATACAGACCAGTACTTGAACCGAAAACAGAAGCCTGTTTCCCCTGGGCTTCTGTTTTCAATAAATTGTTTTTTATGCTAAACGTTGATGAAAACCTAAACAACCTTGCCAGCAGCTGGTACTGTTTATTTGAACTTACAAGAAATTCGCTAACCAAACTGGAAGCGGAAGAGGCAAATGCTAAGCTATATGACATCGAACATCAGTTGGTCCCAGTGCTCCAGCAAATGAACGTATCGAAAGGGAATCCTTATGAGACCTACCTGGAAGGTGATACTTTTGTTGACATCTGGCTCAATGAAAAAAACCGAATAGAATGTAATGGCCATTACTGCCGCCCGGCACATCAATAGAAAGACAAAGTGGTGATGAAACCAGGATCAAAAAAACACAGCTATCTTTACAGAAACGGATTAACCATCGTATTCCTGAGCCTGTTTATCGTAACCTTAGCCGCACAAGCAATCACTGGCTGGAAAAAGCACAACCAGGACCTCCAGGAAGACCACGCACCAGAAATAGGTTTAACGACCTACCTGCAAAGCGGACATTTCATTTCTGCCACTTTCGAAAACTTCGAAAGCGAATTCCTGCAAATGGCTTTATACGTTTTGCTGACGGTATCCCTGCGCCAGATTGGTTCGGCGGAATCCAAAAGCCTGGATGAGCCCGAAGAGGTAGACAGGGAACCAAAGCCATCCAAAGATGCCCCCTGGGCAGTACGAAAAGGCGGGTGGATACTAAAGCTGTACAGCAATTCACTTTCCATTTGCTTCGGAATCCTGTTCATGGCGAGCTGGGGCATGCACCTGTATGGCAGCTGGCAAAACCACAACGTAGAACAACTTGCCAAACATCTCCCAAAAGAAAGTGTAACAGCTTACCTGGGACAAGCAGAATTCTGGTTTGAAACCTTTCAAAACTGGCAGAGCGAATTCCTTTCGGTAGCCTCTATTGTGTTTCTAACTATTTATCTGAGACAAAAAGGCTCTCCCGAGTCCAAACCAGTTGATGCCCCGCATATGGAAACCGGAAAATAACCTGTTCAATTGAATACCTCAGTTAAATCCGATGAAAAAAGACATAGACGATACAGACCTGCAACGATGCGGTAAATTACTGATCAAACATCAACTGACCATCGCCTTTGCCGAGAGTGCTACGGCAGGTCGCATTTGCGCTGAATTCGCGATGATACCTGATGCCGGAAAATTTTTAAAAGGCGGCATCGTTTGTTATGATGCCGATATAAAATGTAATGTGTTGGGTGTTCCTAAGCGACAGCTTAAAGAATTTACACCTGAGTCCGAAACAGTAACCCGCTCAATAACCCAAGGAATCCAAAAACTCATTCCGGCTGATATACACATCGGCTGCACCGGGCTCACCGCACCCGGAGGAAGCGAAACGGCAGAAAAACCAGTGGGTACGATGTTCCTTCATTGTATCCGGGGGCAGCAGCAGGTACTCGATGAAAGAATAGTCTTCTGCGGTAATCCAGAAGATATTGTTTCCCAAACGATCACTTTTCTTGCTAAGCATCTGTATCAATACCTTAAAAGCTTAAAATAACTAGCTGACTAAAGGCTACAAAAAGAATAACTGGAAAAAAGGACTAAACGCAGCAGATGTAGGCAAAGTCTGACCTTGCAACGAGACCCAGCAAACAAACTCAGGGGATTATTTGTCTAAATATTCCCTATAGTTACCGTTTACTAACAAGCATTTACTTAATAGCTGGATTTGCATGCAAAGTAAGAATGAAAAACTAAAAGCGTTGGTATCCGAACAGCAGCGGCAGCTCGACACCATGATGCACGACATCAGAAACCTGTTACTGGCGCAAAATATTACAGTTCAAATGCTTAAAAAAGCAGGTGGCAAAGACATGAAAAAGTTCAAGAATTTAATCGAAACCTTAGAAAAAAGTATCCTGGAAATGAAGAAAGTAATTGATGAGGCTGCAAATTCCAAATGGCATACCAATTGAACTTTCAAAGCGCTTAGCCCAGGTATTTATCCCTGGTATTACCTCCTAAAAACAGGTATATATACGGAAAACTGAGCCCAATGCAAAATTGTTGTTATAATAAAACTTACTATCATGAAAAATCAACAAAACACCCTGAAAAATGATAAAGCGCCAAAAAAAACTGTTTATAAAGAAACAGAAGAGCGCATTAACGAAAAGAAATCGGATAGCGGAGAAACCTCTTCAATTGCTGATCTTGGCAGAACAGACCTCATTTCAAGGCCAGAAAGAAAACATAAGCCCTTGGGATCAAGTCATGAGCCTGGCACAACCCCTGGTAGTGATATATAACATAAACTTATACCCCCCTGACCCATAAAACCATTTACTATGAAATCATTTAATGTTAAACAACAGAGAGACGCCAGATTAAAAGCAACTGCCAAACCGGCCAATGGTCCTAAATACTATTTCCATCCCGACGAGGATTTCAAAGTAGACTGGGATTGGGGAAAGAACAAGACCATTGCTTCCAAAGCGATTTCCAAGCCGGCAACTCAGTTTGAAATATAGCTGCCTGAAATTATACAGGTCATCGCCTTTCCAGGCAATGTAACCCATAAGCGAGCAAGCCCCCAAAGGCAAAAGAAAGGACTGGGCATACAACCTGACTGAAGTTTACCTGGTTGCCTTTTTAGAAGATTTTAGCCTGCCAGACAGCCCAAAATCTGAATACATACAGGATATATGCCTGGCCAACAGGCATACCGGCAAAATATTCTACGATAAACTGAATTTTATATTCATTGAGATGCTTAACTTTGTTAAAAGGCCAACAGAGTTATATACTGAACTGGACAAATGGTTGTATGCTTTTAAACACTTAACAGAATTTAAAGAAAGACCTGAATATTTAAGCGGCCCGGAATTTGATCAGTTTTTTAACCTGGCCAAATATGCCAATTTAACAGCGGAGGAAAGAGCAATGTATAACAGAAGTTTAAAATATAAGTGGGACAATAAAAATGTAATGGATTATGCTGTGGCGCAGGCGACTTTGAAAGCTAAGCAAGAAATGGCATTAAAGCTTCTTGCTAAAAAAACTTCTATTGAAGAAATCGCTGAATTAACAGGCCTCACTTTTGACGAAATCGAGGCGCTTAAAAAATAGCCTCAGTACCCCGTTTGTTTTATGCTTTTCTTCATAGCTTAAAACCAATAGGGGTTAAACTGGTACAAGATCATGGACTTTCTTGCTTATTATGTAAATTTTGAAAACCGTGAAATGATGGCTAGACTTGAACAAGAAGTAGAACTGTTAACTGGAAGAACAACACCAATGGGCGTAATGGGTATTGTATTTTAAAACAAAATGATCAGGTTGCAAGTTGCAAAATCTCAGCTGGCAGCTTGATTGCCTCTTTTATTTGCTTCTCTTCTTCCGAATAATAGTAACAATATACCCATTCTTTTGTCGAAGCGTAAACGGTCATTTTAGGACTACCGGATTTAATTATAACAATATCCCCTGCATTAAATTTAATTGCCATCTTGAAAAATATATAAATTAAACTGCCTACTGCTGTTTTAAAGACATGCCGGTAATTGAGTATACCTTGTATGTCAGTTTAAACCCTGCCTTGCCACCTACTTCTGCAGCAACTTTAGTACCTAAGGAAACTTTTGCAATCTCTATCGGAAATTCTACACCTGCATTAAATTCAGCAGATATTTTTCCATTTATATCGGCATAAAGCACAACTTCCACAGGCTCACTTAATGTGATCAATCCGTTTAATGCAATGGATTTCGTACCCTTAAAGTCAAAGTTGCAGCTGGTTTCAAAATAATAAACCCCATTAGGGTTAGAATATCCAGGAAGTTTGCGTATGTATTCTCTTCCCTCGAAACTTGGGACAAGCCCCTCGGCTTTAATGTGAAAAGTACCACTGTTTAATTTGGTTTTAGCCGTAGCCGTACCACCGGTAAATGGCAATTTGCCCTGATACTCCTGGTTAATATCATAGTCGGCAGGTACACGGATGTTAACCACACCGCCACCATCGCTTGTATGTAAGGTAATGTAGATCGGCTTCACATCTTCAACTAAATCCTGTTTTACTTTCTCTCTAACTTCCTGCTGTTGCTTTGGTGTCAGGTGTTGTTTGGCTATATCCAGTTTCTTTTCCGTATTATCCAGTTGCTGATTTTCTTTTTGTTCAGCTGTAGGGATGGGAGGTTTAGCACCAGAATCAGTGCTGCCGGCATTACCCGAATTATTCGGACTACCATTGTTTCCACTGTTCCCATTATTATTGCTGCCACTGTTTTGTTTATCAAGAATTTCCCGCGCCTGATTGGCTGCCTCTGCAAAGCTTACAGAATTGTCTGATAATTTTTTGAGCAGGTCAGTGACTTCAGTTGTCATTGACATGTCGCGGAAAATATCCGATTTGCCCAGTAAAGCCAAAGCACCGGCCATGGCACCAGGATCCGGCGCAGGAGTTGGGTTTACGATGTTGACAATAGGTTGTGGAAAAGGTGTGGGTGTAAGGTTTTGCGTCACATTCCGGCTGGCGGTGCTGATAGCATCAATATCTGGTGCCTTTTCCATAATAGGCGACTGCTGCCAATCCCAGAAACGTGTATTGTCAATCACTTCACTCGCATTGCAATTACCCAGCTTGGCTTCAGCAAATACGCCGCGTGTAGGCAGTGTCATCAGCTTTTCAGATTTTGCCCGGTTATGAAGGTAAAATTCTTTTTCTTCACTGTCCATTTCATGCATTTTCGACTTATAGCCCGATGGAAACACCACGTAATTACCTAACACGTCAATGGGCCGGTTTTCAATTATGTCGATCAGTTTATAATCATCAACATTTATTTGCTCAAACCGCCGTGCCCGATCATTCATGTCTTCACTGAGCCATATTAGCCGGCTGTAATAGTCCGCATTTTGAATCAAATGTGCTTTTAGTTTTTCTCCCAATATTTTTTCTTCATTTGACAATTGATTATAAGCCGACATATTGTCGTCTCGTGCAGGCAACGGTGGTGGCGAAACAGGTTGAATGGCTTTTAGCCTTATTGGATCCCTGTCTCCATAGTCATTGATATTCGCCGCCGGTTGGTTGGGCTCCGACGGATTCATTCTCCTGGCAACAGGAATATCAAGCAAGAGAATTTCTTTTCCAATTTCACCATTCCCACTAATGAACCCGGATATTTTCAGATGTGCAAGATCCCACGCACCGATACCATTTCGGTTACCACGATAGCTAATGATAAATTCATCTATGTCTCCGTACTTTACTGGTATGCTTTGGCCTGAGAAAACACAGCCAAAATAATTATCAGGAGTACCGGGCTCGTGGTCGTTTACGCCTGAAGTATCCAATTTAGTTTTATCGTTGTTATCAGCAGAAAATGGATAACCAACATTAATCAATGTGCCATTTTTTAAAAGACAGTCTATCCGCACATCACCATCTCCACCATCCTGACCGGTCGTAATCGTAATATTCAATGTGCCAAATAAATAATCAACTGGATCAGGAGGAGCTATGGCGTTTGGCTTCTGTACCTCTAAAAGATATAATCCCATAAACCGTTCGATAACATCAAAGCCTGATTTCAGCGATTCATCTTTTAAAAACTGCATTAAAACCTGCTTATTCTTCCAGATATCAAAATAGTAGCCGAAATTTAAAGCCGGATATTCAACTAAAAGCACATTTCTTCTCCTGGTAAACTGCGTTGTTACTTTGTAATGTCGCAATACCTCATAATACAACATAGTAAGTGCATGGGAATGATTATTATTGGCAATAACCCGTGTTTCCGCACGGGCAAACTCCTGTTGGTCTGACTGGATCACCACAGTACTGCGTAGTTCCCTTATCGACGTGCTATGCTGGCTAAAAGCATCATTTACCTGCTGGACCGTGCTCACAGTCAGATCCCTGTCACCCGAGGAAGTAGAATAACCGCCACCAAAACTATGGGCATTACCTGCGGCAGCACCAAAAATGGGAATGCCATAAGAAACTCCGGCACCTCCGGAATTACCGCCCATAACATTTCCGCCCCTTTGCCATTCGCTGATTGCGCCTTTTACCGTTTCCAGAATATTACGGTCCCGGTAGGTGTCATGTGTCAGGTCTTCACTTTCGCTGGTATCTTCAGTTCGCGTATCCTCAGCGTTTCTTTTCCAGTCTATTATTCCAATCTTTATAACTTCGCCTGGAGCCAGTGGTAAACTATAAATGATTTGCCCTAAGGTATGTCCCAGTGGTTGCCATAGTGCATTATATTCATAAGCAAAGCCGCGTCTGATTACTGGTCCGGGTATTTTTTTATCGGATTCATAACTTGTTTCTACCGTATCACCTCTGACAATCTGAAAAAAGCGAAATTCGCTTGTGGCAAAGTTGGCTGGAAACATGCGCTCACAGCCATCTTCACCTATCAGGTATCGTGGATTGACTGAAAAAGAACTTGGAGAAAGGTACCAATCTATGAGGTCGGGCTTTTGCATGGATTGATACGACATGCTGCCCCCTCTGTTTTTAGATGTTTGTATAAAAATACTGTTCCCAAAAACGTACTCCGCAGTGATCCGACCCATTTCAGATACATTAATGCCCGCATTCATATCTCCATTTGGATATAGCCAGTATTGAACATCTACAATCGGATTACCCACCTCCGGCCCCTTATTGTCATTTTGTAACAAAAGTCTTTTGTATTGTTTTATTTGTTCTTCCACATCATACGAGAGGTAACCCACATGATCGGTAGCCAAATACCCAAAGGGACACGCTATGTAAGTTTCATTTTTTTTCGGGTCAACCCAAGGTTCAGCAATTTTTTGCGCTGCGATCAACTCATCCATAAATTCCTTGATCAGGCCGGTTTGTTCTTTGTTGCTCAAATCATCTCCTGCCTTTAAATATGGCGATATTTTATCTACATAAGCATCTATTATTGTGATGTAATCTTTTTCAGAAACCTCGTCATAGTTTGCCGTCAGATATTGTTCTAAAGCAGACATGATTTTATCCAGTTGTTGCTCGCTTAAATCAATATGCAAATTACTTAATTGCCCCCACAGATATTTTGATTGCGCTTCTGTATGTTTGGGGACCGGCATCACCGTCAATAAAAGTTCAGCGTACACAGGCAAATTTTTAATTGGCTGTAAGGTCTCCTTGTCAATAAATACAGCACAAAACCTTTTTTGGCTGAACAGTTCAAGTGTTGTTTGTAATTTATTATTTATCATAGGGCTTATTTTAGTTTAAATATGCAGGTAAAAACGGCTTATTTTTCCAGAGATGAGTGTATGGGTACTATCATTGAGTGAAGTCCTGTTTCTGTTTAGCGGCCGCCATGAAGAAGCTATTGAAATTGCCCGTAAATTAAAAAAGGAAGGTTTGTCTGTTGAGTTTATTGCTAAAACTACCGGCCTTACAATAGAAGAAATAGAATTCAAGGCTAAGACAAGTTAGGGACAATTAAGGGGCAACCAGGCACCTGATTATTACCTGCTCAATACCTTGTTCGTAGCTTGTTCGTAAAAAGTACCCATTTTATGGACGAGGTATGCACCAGGTACGAGCAAAGTATGCAAGAAGCCGAAGATTGGCCTTGATTTAACCTTAATCCTGACACTAAAAACACTATTTATTTTTACTAAGTTCGGATTCAATATGGAAACGAACATATCTTCCACTATCGTAGAAAAGTGGCTGTATAAACCTTTTCATCTCTTGCATGGTACCTTTTGCTGCATGGCATGCAGATTCATTATTACAGAAAACATATCTGGGCTACCCCAGTCGCCTAATCAATACCTCCTGCCTAACTTGTTCGTAAAATTATCACACAAAATTTCCTAAATTAGCAGCATGAACAGGTTCAAAATGATCATCCCACTGATTTTGCTGTTTTACGCTTTCGGCAGCAAAGCCCAGGATCTGGAAAAATACGGAAAAGGCAGTTTTATAAAAAAAACCGACAGCATCAGCTATAGGGTGCTTTTTCCTGAAAATTTTGATGACACCAAAAAATACCCCATCCTGTTCTTTTTGCATGGACGGGGAGAAAGTGGCAACGACAACCAGAAACAGCTGACCCACGGGGCCAAACTTTTTTTAAAAGAAGAGTTCAGGAAGCAGTTTCCAGCCATTGTGGTGTTTCCGCAATGCGGATCCGACAGTTATTGGGCCAATGTGAACATCATCAGCGATTCAACCGGCAAACGCGAATTTCATTTCCGGGAAAAAGGCGAGCCCACAAAAGCCATGAAAGCATTATTAGGTATGGTAGATGATTTTCTAAGCAAATCTTATGTAGATAAAAAACAGGTATATGTAGGCGGTTTGTCTATGGGGGGAATGGGGACTTACGAGTTGTTAAGGCGTAAGCCACGGACTTTTGCTGCCGCTTTTGCCATTTGCGGGGGCGACCACGTGGCCAATGTTCAAAAATACAGAAAGGTGCCTTTATGGATTTTCCATGGGGAAAAAGACAATGTGGTACCGATGACCTGCTCAACCATAATAGCCGACCAGCGGAAGGTACTGGGCAATCCGGCCAAACTTACACTTTACCCGGAGGCCAATCACAACAGCTGGGATTCCGCTTTTGCAGAACCCCAGCTGTTGCCCTGGTTATTTTCCAACCATAAATAGTTTAAAAAAGCCTTACTCGGCCATGTTGTGATAAACGGCCTGAACGTCGTCGTCCTCTTCCAGTTTATCGATCAGTTTCAGCACATCGGCAGCCTGTTCTTCAGTTACTTCGTGGTGCGATAAAGCGATGCGCTCCAGTTTGGAGCTTTTCAGTTCTATACCTTTTTCTTCCAGTGCTTTTTGCAGGGAACCGAAACTTTCAAAAGCCCCTTGTGCAACGGCAATGTCGTTTCCTTCCTCGTCGGCCTCTACATACAGTTCTTCCAGTCCGGCATCGATCAGTTCAAACTCCAGTTCTTCCAGGTCCAGATCTTCGGCAGGTACAAAACGGAAAATAGATTTCCTGTTGAACACAAAATCAAGCGAGCCGGTTTTACCCAGGGTACCGTTTGTTTTGTTGAAATAACTGCGCACATTGGCAACCGTACGGTTAGTGTTATCGGTAGCGGTCTCTATGAGCACAGCTACGCCGTGTGGGGCATATCCTTCATAAACAATCTCTTCGTAGTTGGCCATGCTCTTATCAGAAGCCCTTTTGATGGCTGCATCCACACGGTCTTTAGGCATGTTTACCGCCTTGGCGTTTTGTATGGCCGTGCGCAGGCGCGAGTTGGTTTCCGGATGTGGCCCGGCATCCTTTACTGCGATTACGATATCTTTACCTATCCTGGTAAACTGAACGGCCATTTTGGCCCAACGTTTAAATTTTCTTTCTTTTCTGAATTCAAATGCTCTTCCCATTTTCTTGTTTTAGCTTATTTTTTGGTTTCCTGACTGGCAGTCGCCATTAGCGGAACGTCATTCTAAGTAAACCAGGTTTCAAAACTAATTATTTTTTTAAATTCTTCAGCATGTCTGCTGTGAGTTTAGCGAGGTCAAATTCAGGCTTCCAGCCCCAGTCTGCCGTAGCATAGCTATCGTCAATAGAACGCGGCCAGCTGTTGGCAATCTGCTGGCGCGGATCATTATCGGTATAGCTCAGTTTAAAATCCGGGATATGTTTCCGGATTTCGGCTGCCAGGATCTCTGGTGTAAAACTTACCCCTGCAAAGTTATAGCTGGAGCGGATAGAGATTTTGCTGGCTTCGGCATCCATCAGTTCAATGGTGCCACGGATGGCATCGTCCATATACATCATGGGCAATTCAGTAGCTGCATTTAAAAAAGAGGCATAGCTTCCTTTTTTAAGGGCATCATGAAAAATGTGTACGGCATAGTCGGTAGTACCGCCCCCTGGCGCAGCCTTCCAGCTGATCAGTCCCGGATAACGGATACTGCGCACATCCAGCCCGTATTTCTGGTTGTAATATTCGCACCAGCGCTCGCCGGCCAGTTTACTTACTCCGTATACGGTATTCGGGTCCATCACACAATATTGCGGGGTCTGGTCTTTTGGTGAGTTGGGACCAAACACGGCGATAGAGCTTGGCCAGTATACCTTAGCTGTTTTATAGGCAATGGCAAGGTCCAGGATATTGAGCAGACCGTTCATGTTTAAATCCCATGCCAGCTTAGGGTTCTGTTCTCCCGTGGCCGACAATAAGGCCGCCAGCAGGTACACCTGTGCAGGTCTGTACTTTTCAAAAATATTGTTGAGCGTATCTTTTTCCAGGACGTTCACAAATTCGAAAGGGCCTGAATTCTTAATGTCGTAATCCGGGCGGCGGATGTCGCAGGCAATGACATTGCTTTCACCATAGGTTTTGCGCAGAGCGGTTACCAGTTCTGTACCAATCTGACCGTTTGAACCGAGTACTAATATTTTTTCGTTCATAAATAAATATGATTATAGGCTAATAATTAAACACGCAAACCTATTCAAAATTGTTCATAGCAACCAAAACCTGCAGGCGAATAATTAGCGGAAAAATTGATTTAGTAACAAAAACATTATATATTTACTTTATGGTGTATTTATAACACTAACTATTTTTTTTTACTTAATATTACAAAACAAAAGATACTTAGAATACACTTTAAACACACACAACACCCTTAACAACCAAATATGAACAGAAGAGAAGCGGTGAAAAGTGTTGCCTTTTTAATGGGAGGCGCGCTATCAGCAACTACGATTGGCGTATTTTTAGACAGTTGTAATTCACCATCCGGCAAAGCCACGGGCAGTTTATTTACGGATGAACAGCAGAAGATCATCACTGAAGTTGCAGACATTATTATTCCTACCACCAGTTCGCCTGGTGCCAAGGCCGCAGGCGTTGGGCCATTCATTGCCATGATGGTTAAAGACTGCTATCCGGATGATGCACAAAAGGCTTTTGTAAAAGGCCTGGAAGACCTGGAAAAACGATCGAACGACACCTACAAAAAACCTTTCCTGGAGATCAGTGTAGCACAGCGCCAGGAATTGCTGGGCAAACTCCGCGACGAAACTGTGGCTGCTACCAAGGCCGAAAAGGAACAGCTTGATAAGCAGGAAGCGGCTGAAAAGGATAAACAGACCGCAGATCCGGATGATAAGGCCAAATCGCAGACAGAGAACGCAGGCAATGCCTCTATCTTACCTAAAGACAAGCCTAAAACTGAACCAAGGTTTTTTGCCATTGTGAGGGATCTGACCTTGCTGGGGTATTTCACTTCAGAGATCGGTGCCACACAGGCTTATTCTTTTGTGGAAATACCGGGCAGGTATGATGGCTGTGTAGACCTGAAGCCAGGTCAGAAAGTTTGGGCGTAAATCTTTTATAGCATATTATCATGAGTAATTTAAATACTAAGGCAACAGCACAGAACACCTATGATGCAATTGTTGTAGGATCTGGCATTAGCGGTGGCTGGGCTGCAAAAGAATTAACAGAAAAAGGTTTAAAAGTTTTACTGCTGGAAAGGGGCAGGAACATTGAACACGTAAAAGACTATACCACGGCGATGAAAAAGCCCTGGGAGTTTGAGCATAGGGGCAAATTAACGGAAGCCCAGAAAGAGGCGCACCCCGTACAGAAAAGGGATTATCCTTACTCTGAATTTAATGAAAGTTTCTGGGTAAACGACCACGATTGTCCGTATACCGAAGTAAAGCGGTTCGACTGGTACCGTGGTTTTCATGTGGGCGGTAAATCGCTGATGTGGGGCCGCCAGAGCTACCGTTTCAGCGACCTGAATTTTGAGGACAACCTGAAAGACGGACATGGTGTAGACTGGCCGATCCGTTATAAAGACCTTGCTCCATGGTACGACTATGTAGAGAAATTTGCGGGCATCAGCGGCCAGGCCGAAGGCTGGCCTGCATTGCCAGACGGGCAGTTCCTTCCGCCTATGGAAATGAACTGCGTGGAAAAGGAAGTAAAGAAACGCATTGAGGCCAAATGGAACAAATCGAGGATCATGACCATTGGCCGCACGGCCAATTTAACGGTACCTCACGGTGGTCGTGGCCAATGCCAGTACCGCAACCTCTGCAGCAGGGGCTGTCCTTTTGGTGCTTATTTCAGTACGCAGTCTTCTACCCTTCCCGCAGCTGTAGCTACCGGAAATTTAACACTGCGTCCATTCTCGCTGGTGAACAGCATCATTTATGATAAGGAAACGCAGAAAGCGAAAGGCGTTGTGGTAATTGATTCGGAGACTAAGGAAACCACCGAATTTTTTGCCAAAATTGTATTCGTAAACGGCTCTACATTAGCTTCAACTTTTATATTGCTGAACTCTGTTTCCGATGAACACCCTAACGGACTGGGCAATGGCAGCGGACAGCTGGGCCATAACCTGATGGACCACCATTTCCGTTGTGGTGCCAGTGGCAGAATAGAAGGTTTCGACGATAAATATACCTATGGCAAACGTGCCAATGGGATCTACATTCCAAGGTATAGGAATATGGGCAATGATAAACGCGACTATGTACGTGGCTTTGGGTACCAGGGCGGCGGAAGCAGGGGCAACTGGCATGCCGATGTGGCCGAGATGGCCTTTGGCGCTGAATTTAAAGATCAGATGACTACACCAGGCGCCTGGAATATGGGGCTAGGCGGTTTTGGTGAGGCCCTGCCGTACTTTGAGAACAAAGTCTACATCGATAAGAGCAAGAAAGACAAATGGGGACAGCCGGTATTGGCCATAGACTGTGAGTTTAAGGACAACGAGCGTAAAATGCGTGTGGACATGATGAATGACGCTGCTGAAATGCTGGAGGCTGCCGGAGCAAAAGATGTTAAAACCTATGATAACGGATCTGCACCGGGTATGGCCATCCATGAAATGGGGACGGCACGTATGGGCCACGATCCTAAAACATCAGTTCTGAACAAGTGGAACCAGATGCACGAAGTAAAAAATGTTTTTGTAACCGATGGATCCTGCATGACCTCTGCGGCATGCCAGAACCCATCATTAACTTATATGGCGTTAACGGCCAGGGCATGTGACTTTGCCGTTAGTGAATTAAAAAAAGGAAACCTTTAATGGAGAATAGAAAGATCAGAATGGGCATGGTTGGCGGCGGTAAAGATGCTTTTATCGGAGCCGTTCACCGCATTGCTGCCAATATGGACGGACAGGTTGAGTTCTGTTGCGGAGCCTTAAGTATAAACCCTGATGTGGCCCGTGAATCGGGGAAGATGCTGTTTTTGCCGGAAGACCGGGTTTATCTGAATTACGAAGAGATGATTGTGCAGGAGAGCAAAATGCCTGCCGGTAAACGTATAGATTTTGTAACCATTGTTACACCTAACTTTGCCCATTTTGCACCGGCAATGCTGGCGCTTGAGCATGGCTTTAACGTGGTGATTGAAAAACCAATTGCCCTGTCGCTCGACGAGGCAAAACAGCTGCAGCAGAAGGTTAAAGAAACCGGTTTGATTTTGTGCCTTACGCATACCTACTCGGGCTACCCGATGGTAAAACAGGCCAGGCAGATGGTAAAAGAAGGAAAGCTGGGCGCCATCAGAAAAGTAGTGGTGGAATACCCGCAGGGTTGGTTAAGCACCTTGACGGAAAGAGAAGGCAATGCCCAGGCGGCATGGCGCACTGATCCTTCCAAAAGCGGAAAAAGCGGATGTATGGGCGACATAGGGACCCATGCGGCCCAGCTGGCAGAATACATTTCGGGCTTAAAGATTGCAAAGCTTTGTGCCGACCTGAACATTGTTGTTCCGGGAAGGGCTTTGGATGATGACGGCAATATGCTGCTGAAGTTTGACAATGGTGCAAATGGCATTTTAATGGCCTCACAGATTGCTGCCGGAGAAGAAAATGCCTTAAAAATTAAGATCTACGGAGAAAAAGGCGGTATGGAATGGCACCAGATGGAGCCGAATACCCTAGTGGTAAAATGGCTGAATGAACCGATGCAGGTTTATCGCGTTGGGCAGGCCTATATGTCTGACATCGCCAAACACAATACCCGCGTTCCTGCCGGGCACCCCGAAGGTTACCTGGAGGCTTTCGCCAACATTTACAGAAATTTTGTGCTGACCTTAAGGACCAGACTGGAAGGCGGAACACCAACGGAAGCGATGCTGGACTTCCCTACGGTTGAAGATGGGGTAAGGGGCATGGCTTTTATTGAAAATGCGGTGGCTTCGAGCCAGTCTGACCAAAAATGGTTCGATTTTAAAATATAAGGGAGAGCGGAGCATGACAACACTTAAAGGACCCGGCGTTTTTTTAGCCCAGTTTATTGGAGATGAAGCCCCTTTCAATTCCCTGGATACCATTTGCGAATGGGCAGCAGGATTGGGCTTTAAAGGCATACAGATGCCTACCCTTGATACGCGCTTTATTGACCTGCAGAAAGCAGCAGAAAGCAAGACCTATGCCGACGAACTGAAAGGTAAGGTGGCGGCACACGGACTGGAAATTACCGAGCTATCCACCCATTTACAGGGGCAGCTGGTAGCGGTAAACCCGGCTTATGACCTTGCTTTTGATGCTTTTGCACCAAAGCAATACCACAACAACCCAAAGGCAAGGACCGAATGGGCAGTGCAGCAAATGAAATATGCGGCCAAAGCATCGCAAAACCTGGGCCTGAATGCCCATGCCACTTTTAGCGGCTCGCTGCTCTGGCACATGTTCCACCCCTGGCCGCAGCGCCCGGAAGGGCTGGTAGATGCCGGTTTTACAGAACTTGCCAGGCGCTGGATGCCGATACTGAACGAATTTGATACCTGTGGCGTTGATGTTTGTTACGAGATCCACCCGGGTGAAGACCTTTTTGATGGCATCACCTATGAAATGTTTCTCGAAAAAGTGAATAACCATCCACGTGCATGTCTGTTATATGATCCTTCCCATTTTGTACTGCAGCAGCTGGATTACATCCAGTATATTGATTTTTATCATGAGCGCATCAAGGCCTTCCACGTAAAAGATTCTGAGTTTAATCCTACCGGGAAGCAGGGCACTTTTGGCGGCTACCAGAGTTGGGCCAACCGTGCAGGCAGGTACCGCTCCCCGGGTGATGGGCAGGTAGATTTCAAAACCATTTTCAGCAAACTGGCGCAGTACGATTATAAGGGCTGGGCAGTAATGGAATGGGAATGCTGCATCAAGGACGCCCAGGTGGGTGCCAGAGAAGGTGCGGAGTTCATTAAAAAGAACATCATTAAGGTAACCGACAGGGCGTTTGACGATTTTGCAGCCTCGGGCGGTGACGACGATTTTAACAATAAGATTTTAGGTCTGAAATAAACACACACAAATGAAAAAAACACTATTGATCCTGGGCTGCTATGTATTAGCTATGGCCTCCTGTGCAAGTCCGGAAGAAAGGGCTGCAGATGCAAAAAAAACTACTGAAACTACTGCTACAGCGGAAGGTACATCAGCTGCTGCTCCGGCAGATAACGGCGCTGGTGAGCAGCTGATTGCCAAGTCGGACTGTATTGCCTGCCACAACAAAGACACCAAAATTGTAGGCCCGGCTTATGTAGACATTGCGGCAAAATACCCGCTGACCGATGAAAATGTGGATCATCTTGCAGATAAAGTAATTGCCGGCGGAACGGGTGTATGGGGTGAAGTTCCGATGACACCGCATGCCTCGCTGAGCAAAGACGATGCAAAAACAATGGTCAGATACATTTTATCGCTTAAAAAATAATTAATCCTTAAGGTAATGGAAGAAATGAAAAAAGACCCACAGACCAGTTCAAGGCGCAGTTTTTTAAAAACTACGGCTATTGCTGCTTCCGCATTTATGATCGTTCCCCGCCATGTGCTCGGGGGCAGAGGTTTTCTGGCGCCTAGCGACAGGTTGCTGATTGCAGGTATTGGTGTTGGTGGTAAAGGTGAGTCGGACATTGCTGCTTTTTACAAAAGCGGAAAGGCAGACATCGCTTTCCTTTGCGATGTACACGACAGCAGGGCGGCAAAATCTGTAAAAGCTTTCCCGAAAGCAAAGTATTACAAAGACTACCGTGAAATGCTGGATAAGGAAGCAAAGAATTTTGATGCGGTTTCCATTTCTACACCCGACCATAACCATGCCATACAAGCCGTTGCTGCCATGCAGCTGGGCAAGCACGTGTATGTTCAGAAGCCATTGACCCACGACATTTATGAGGCGCGTATGCTGACTGCTGCGGCCGATAAGTACAAGGTAGTGACCCAGATGGGCAACCAGGGCGCATCTAACGATGGGCCGAGACAGATGAAAGAGTGGTACGAAGCCGGTTTAATTGGCGATGTGCATACCATTTATGCCTGGACAGACAGGCCGGTATGGCCGCAGGGCATTCCATGGTCGGCCAATAAAGCGCAGGTACCTGCCGATCTGGCCTGGGACCTATGGCTGGGAACAGCTCCTTATAAAGATTATGTAGAGAAGCTGGTTCCGTTTAACTGGCGCGGCTGGTGGGATTATGGCACCGGTGCGCTGGGCGATATGGGCTGTCACCTGCTGGAAGCTCCTTTCAGTGTATTGAACTTAAAATATGCCACCGAAGTGCAGGCCAGTGTAGGCTCGGTATATGTAGATGAATTTAAAAGGGGGTATTTCCCGGATAGCTGTCCTCCTTCGAGCCATGTAACCCTGAAATTCCCTAAAACCAATAAAACCAAGGGCGATATTGTAGTACACTGGATGGACGGGGGCATACAGCCGGAAAGACCTGAAGAACTTGGTGCAAATGATGTGTTTGGCGATGGCGGCAACGGAACCCTTTTTGTAGGTACCAAAGGCAAAATGATGTCGAGCACTTACGGCAGGAACCCACGCTTACTGCCGCTGAGCAGGAACGAGAACATCAAAGTGGCCCAAAAATATGCAAGGGTACCTGATGGCGAAAAAGGCCATTACAACCAGTGGGTTGAGGCCTGCATTGCCGGTTATGGTAAAAAAGAACTGAGCTCTCCTTTCTCTATTGCCGGTCCGCTTACAGAATCGCTGTTGATGGCAAACCTGGCCATCAGGGGTACCGATGTTCAGCGCAAAAACCAGGAAGGCAAAATCAGCTACCCGGGCAGGAACATCAAATTGCTGTGGGACAATGCCAATATGAGAATTACCAATTTTGACGATGTGAACCAATTTGTGAAGCGCGAATACCGCAACGGCTGGTCGCTTGGCGTATAACCTTTAACCAACAAATTAATTAGAAAAACATTTATGAAACATTATATTTTCTCTGCCATTATACTTACTGCTGTTATGGCCGGCAGTGCTGCACAGGCCCAGAAGGGTAAAAAAGGCTTTACGAAATTGTTTGACGGTAAAACCACCAAAGGATGGCATACCTATGGAAAGACCACGGTAGGCCAGAAATGGTCTGTTCAGGACGGGGCTTTATATTTTAACCCTAAGGGTGGCGATAAAAGTCAGGGGGGTGATCTGGTTACCGATGAGGAGTACAGCAATTTTCATTTAAAGCTGGACTGGAAAGTGGCACCAAAAGCAAACAGCGGGATTATTTTTTATGTGAAGGAAGATCCGAAGTATGGGCAGACTTACAGCACCGGACTGGAAATGCAGGTGCTGGACAATGATGGCCATCCGGATGGTAAAATTACCAAACACAGGGCAGGCGATTTGTATGACCTGGTAAAAAGCAGTTCTGAACCGGTTAAACCTGTTGGAGAATGGAATACAGCCGAAATTATCTGTAAAGACGGTAAGCTGGAGCAGTACCTGAATGGTGTAAAGGTGGTATCAACTACCTTATGGGACGACAACTGGAAAAGCCTTGTTGCAGGCAGCAAATTTGCAACCTGGCCGGATTGGGGTACCTTTAAGTCGGGCAAAATTGCTTTGCAGGATCATGGAAATGACGTATGGTACCGTAACATCATGATCAAAAAGTTATAACCAACCGACTTAAAAAAGAAATACTAACCAAACATGAACTTAAACAACCGCATCAAACTTTCAACCATGATGTTCCTGGAATTTTTTATCTGGGGCGCATGGTTTGTAACCATGGGTACTTACCTGGGAAAAAATCTTTTATCTGATGGTGTACAAATAGGATCCGCTTACAGTACTCAATCACTAGGTGCCATTATTGCTCCTTTTATCATCGGTTTAATTGCCGACCGCTTTTTTGCAGCGCAAAAAATCCTGGGTTTTTTACACCTTCTGGGCGGCATATTGTTATGGTTTGCATCTACAGCGCTGAATTTCGAAAGTTTCTTTCCGTTTGTTCTGGGCTATATGATTGCCTATATGCCAACACTTGCATTGGTGAACTCAATCTCGTTCAAACAAATGACTGATCCGGGAAAAGAATTTCCATCTATCCGTGTATTTGGTACTATTGGCTGGATCGTTGCAGGGATCCTAATTGGTATGCTAAACTGGGAACAAGGCGGCAACCTGGTAATGACCTTTAAAATGGCTTCAATCGCTTCAATTATACTGGGGCTTTTCAGCTTTGCTTTACCACATACACCACCGGCAAAAAAGGGAGAGAAAACATCTTTCGGCGACATCATCGGACTGGATGCGATTGGCTTGCTAAAAAACAAATCTTATCTGTTATTTTTCCTTGCTTCGGTAGCCATCTGTATTCCACTGGCCTTCTACTACAATTTTACCAATCCATTCCTTAATGAAGTGGGAATGAAATCAGCAGCAGGCATACAGTCGCTTGGTCAGGTTTCTGAAACTCTGTTTATGATCCTTATGCCACTATTTTTTGTGCGCCTGGGTGTGAAAAAAATGCTGGCTATAGGTATGATTGCCTGGGTGATCCGTTACCTCTTCTTTGCCTTTGGCAATGCGGAATCCAATTACTGGATGTTGATTGGTGGTATCGTATTGCATGGGATCTGCTATGATTTTTTCTTTGTAACCGGACAAATTTATACCGACAGGCTTGCGGGTGAACGCTTTAAAAGTGCTGCTCAGGGCTTTATTACCCTGGCTACCTATGGTGTGGGTATGTTATTTGGTTCAATTATTTCGGGAATGGTAGTAGATAAATATGCCGGCCAGGGCGGGCACGACTGGCATAGCATTTGGGTTATCCCGGCAGGTATTGCTGCGCTTGTTACCCTGTTGTTTTTATTGTTTTTTAAAGACAACAATAAACCGGCAAGTGAAACTGCAAATTAACTGACTTAAGCATGAGCAAAGATTTAAGCAGAAGAACTGCATTGAAAAATATTGTTACCGGAACTGCCGCATTAGGCGTTTCCGGAGCTTTACCTGCTTTTGCATTTGAACAACCAGTATCCACTATGTTAAAAGGAAATGTGAACCATTCGGTATGCCGCTGGTGCTTTGGCAACATGGAACTGAATGAGCTGTGTATTGAGGCCAAAAAAATAGGCATTAAAGCCATTGACCTGGTAGGCCCCAAAGATTGGCCTACCTTAAAAAAACATGGACTATACTCATCGATGTGCAATGGTGCTGAGATCAACCTGGTAGATGGCTGGAACGATCCGCAATTTCATGCCACACTGATTAAAAATTACTCGGAAATGATCCCTAAGGTGGCTGAGGCAGGTTATACCCAGCTGATCTGCTTTAGCGGCAACAGAAGAGGCAAAGATGACGAGACCGGCTTGAAAAACTGTGTAGATGGTTTGAAGCAGGTATTGCCCCTGGCCGAAAAACATGGTGTAGTGCTGGTGATGGAGCTGCTGAATAGTAAAGTAGATCATAAAGACTACCAATGCGACCATACCGCCTGGGGCGCCGAGCTTTGCAAAAGGCTGGGCTCTGAAAATTTTAAGCTGCTGTACGACATTTACCACATGCAGATTGACGAAGGCAATGTGATCAGCAATATACAGACCTATCACCAGTACATTTCGCATTACCATACTGCGGGTGTACCCGGAAGGCACGAGCTGGACGACACGCAGGAACTGTTTTATCCGGCCATCATCAAAGCGATTGTGGCAACGGGCTTTAAAGGATACCTGGCACAGGAATTCATTCCGAAATATAAGGACAAGATCAAATCATTAAGAGACGCCGTAAACATTTGCGACGTGTAATTCAAATCATATGAACTCGAGAAGAACTTTTATCAAACAGGCCGGTATGGCCGCTGCAGCAGCAGCCTTACTGCCTTCATTTGCCTGCAGCACAGAGGCGGCAAAGGGAAAAACAGTGGGTATCCAGCTGTATTCTCTCAGGGAACAGATTCCGCATGATGTAAAGGGTGTCGTTGAAAAAGTGGCCAAAGCAGGCTATAAGGAAGTAGAAACTTATGGTTATTCGGCCAAAGATGGTTACTGGGGAATGGATGCCAAAGCCTTTAAAGGTCTGCTGACTGCAAATGGCCTGAAATCGCCCAGCGGACATTTTGGAATTGATGATTTCGTGAGCAGCGGAAATATAGAGCCGTTGAAGCCGCTGATTGAAGGTGCAGCAGCCATCGGCAACCATTATTTTACGATTGCCTACCTGGGCGAACCGATCAGAAAGTCGCTGGAGGACTATAAAAAAGTTACCGCACGCTTAAATGAGGCTGCCGAACTGGTGAAACAATCGGGTTTAAAGCTGGCCTATCATAACCACGATTTCGAGTTCAAACCCTATGAGGGTGGGGCTACCGGCTATGAGCTGATGCTGAACGGAACAGACAAAAACCTGGTTAGCTTTGAAATGGACCTGTATTGGGTAGTACGCTCTGGCAACGATCCTGTGGCGCTGTTCAACAAATACCCGGGCCGTTTTGTGATGTGGCATGTTAAAGACATGGACAAGGCCAACCATTCGCTGAATACAGAGATTGGCACCGGTACCATTGACTTTAAGAACATTTATAAACACGCCAAACAATCGGGACTGGAGCACCTGATCGTAGAGCAGGAAAACTATAAGAAGGATGCATTTGTAAGCATTAAGGAAAGCTTCGACTACGTAAACCGCGAACTGATTTAATAAGAAACAGCTTAATAAATTGAAGGGGATTGGTTAACGAAAAGCCAATCCCTTTTTTTATGTGGAAAAAATGAGCATATTTGGAGCATATTATTCATTTACACAAAAACAAACATTAAATAATTTAAAAACAAGTAACAAACAAGTATTAGAAACATGAAAATTGCAGTAGTTGGTGCTACCGGACTGGTAGGTACCGTGATGTTGAAAGTGTTGGAAGAGCGTAACTTCCCCCTGACTGAGTTGATCCCTGTAGCCTCTGAGAAGAGCGTTGGTAAGGAAATCACCTTCAAGGGTAAGAAGTATGCGATTGTAAGCATGGACACTGCCATTTCGATGAGACCTGATATTGCGTTGTTTTCTGCAGGGGGAAGCACTTCGCTGGCCGATGCCCCTCGTTTTGCTGAAGTAGGTACTACAGTGATCGACAATTCCTCTGCATGGCGCATGGATCCGTCGAAGAAGCTGGTAGTGCCGGAAGTAAATGCCAATGTCTTGTCGGCCGAAGACAAGATCATTGCCAACCCGAACTGTTCGACCATTCAAATGGTGGTGGCCTTAAAACCACTTCATGATAAATATAAGATCAAACGTGTGGTGGTTTCGACTTACCAGTCGGTAACCGGAACCGGTGTGAAAGCTGTAGACCAGCTGATGAACGAGCGTAAAGGCATTACAGATGGGCCAATGGCTTATGCCTACCCTATCGACCTGAATGTGATCCCTCAGATTGATGTTTTCCAGGATAACGGATACACCAAAGAGGAGATGAAAATGATATTGGAAACCCAGAAAATTATGGGCGACAACAGCATTAAAGTTACGGCAACTACGGTACGTATCCCGGTAATGGGTGGCCACTCTGAATCGGTAAACATTGAGTTTGAAAACGACTTTACCGTAGCTGATGTAAAAGCACTGATGGAGCAAACCGACGGCGTGATCCTGGTAGATGACCCGGCAAACCTGAAATACCCGATGCCTAAAGATGCACATGAGCGTGACGAGGTGTTTGTGGGCAGGATCAGACGTGATGATTCTTTGCCAAACACATTGAACATGTGGATTGTAGCTGATAACCTGCGTAAAGGTGCGGCTACCAATGCGGTTCAGATTGCTGAATACCTGGCAAAAGAAGGATTGAGATAAGGCTATGCCTAAACGTATATTCACTTTATTGATGCTGCTTTACAGCAGCTTTACATTTGCACAAACGCCCGCTCAGAAAATAGAGCGGGCGTTTAGTGCTTTCCAGAGCGACCCGCAAGCGCGTTATGCCATAACGGCACTGGTGGTACTGGATGCAGGTACCGGCAAAACGCTGTTTGCCAGGAATGAAAATATAGGGCTGGCTACGGCATCTACCTTAAAGACCATTACTGCAGCAACGGCTTTTAGCCTGCTGGGCAAAGATTTTCAATACCAGACCACATTGGCCTATACAGGCAATATTACGGCCGATGGCACTTTAAAAGGAAATTTAGTGATCATCGGCAGTGGCGATCCGACCTTAGGTTCGGAACGTTACCAGAACAAAGAAATTACGGTACTTAGTGAATGGGCAGCCGCCATACAAAAGGCCGGTATCAAGAGAATTGAAGGGGCCGTGATTGGTGATGACCGTATTTTTGGTACACAAACCACCCCTGAGGGCTGGACCTGGCAGGACATTGGGAATTATTATGGTGCAGGTACCTCGGGCCTGGCCTGGCGCGAGAACCAGTTTGACATCCATTTAAAACCGGGCAGCGGCATAAACGAGGAGGTTAAACTGCTGAGGACGATCCCGGAAATGCCTTACCTGAAGGTGGTAAACGAACTGAAAACGGGTGCATCGGGGAGTGGCGACAATGCTTATGCCTTTTTACCGCCTTACACTACAGTAGCCTATTTGAGGGGCTCCTGGGGTATGGGAATTGGCAAATCAGGCATTTCGGCTGCCCTGCCCGACCCTGCCTATGACCTGGCCTTTCGCTTACAGGACACTTTAAAGAGACTGGGCATTACATCCGGTCAGCCTGCAACGACAGCCAGACTAATGGCACTGGAAAACCGGCCCGTTCCGGTGATTACCCAAAAGCTCAGTACGATCAGCTCGCCCAGCCTGTCGGAAATGAGCTACTGGTTTCTAAAAAAGAGCATCAATTTATACGGAGAGAGTTTTTTAAAGACCATCGCTTTAAAATCTGAGAAAGCAGCCGGTACCGCCAATGGGGCAAAAACGGAAATTGCTTTCTGGGCAGATAAAGGCATCGATAAAAATGCTTTGAACATTATCGACGGCAGCGGCCTGTCACCCGCAAACCGGGTTACGGCTGCGGCTATGGCCAGCATCTTGTTCCAGGTACAGAAAGAGCCCTGGTTTAACGAGTACTACAGGGGCTTTCCGGAATACAATGGCATGAAAATAAAGAGCGGTACCATCAATGATGTCTCTGCCTTTGCAGGCTATCATACCGATAAGGCCGGTAACAAATACATCATCGTGATCAATATCAACAATTATTCAGGTTCAGGCATCAACAGGAAGCTTTTCAGCGTACTGGATGCCCTAAAATAAGTTTTATGCGTAGATTTTTTACCCTGTCGGGTTTAATCCTGTTAATGCTTTCCGTAAATATTCCGGTATTCAGTCAGACCGCTGTTTCAGAAGCAGCACCCGAGGGTCAGTCGGTCGCAGCTGTTGTGAACACCCCTCCTGAAATTGCCATTATACCCGAGCCGGTATCGCTAACCAAAGCGGAAGGGCATTACATCTTACCGGCAAATGTGCTGATCCAATCGCCAGCCCTGCCGGAACTGAAACAGGCACTGGCCTTTTTGCAGGAAAGACTTTCGGCGGCAACGGGCAGTTTTGTATCAACGGTAAGCAGTCCGTCGCCAACTGCAAACATTAAGCTGATCATCAATGAGAAAGCCCATCACCTGCTGGGCAATGAAGGCTACCAGCTTTCTGTTACGCCAAATTTTATTACCATAAAAGCGAATAAACCGGCAGGCTTGTTTTATGGCATTCAAAGTTTACTTCAGTTGTTTCCTGCGGCTATTGAGAGCAGTGAAAAGGTAGAAAACGTAGAATGGACGGCTCCCTGCGTGGAGGTAATGGACTATCCGCGCCTGGCCTGGAGAGGATTGATGTTTGATGTTGCCCGGCATTTTTTCACAAAAGATGAGGTAAAACAATACATCGATGCCATGGTGCGCTACAAGTACAACATACTGCACCTGCACCTTACGGATGATGAGGGCTGGAGGATTGAGATCAAAGGTTTGCCCAAGCTGACCGAAGTAGGTGCCTGGAGTGTGAAGAAAGTCGGAGAGTTCGGGAACTTCATCCCTCCAACCGCAGATGAGCCCCGCAATTATGGTGGTTTTTATACGCAGGAAGACATTAAAGAGCTGGTGCAATATGCACAGGAAAGGTTTGTAAATATTATGCCGGAGATTGACGTGCCAGGGCACAGCCTGGCCACCATTGCAGCTTACCCGGAATTGTCCTGCACAGCCGGCGCGGAGAACTACCGCGTACGTTCAGGTGAGCGGATCATGGACTGGTCCAGAGGCGCCCCTCCTACCGCTTTGGTAGACAATACGCTTTGCCCGGCCAACGAAAAGGTATATGGCTTTCTGGATACGGTAATTACCCAGGTAGCTGCGCTGTTCCCTTTTGAATACATACACATGGGCGGAGACGAGGCCCCATTCAATTTCTGGGAAAAGAATGAGGCCATCAAAGCCCTGATGCAAAGGGAAGGCTTAAAAAACATGCACCAGGTGCAAGGCTATTTTGAAAAACGGGTACAGAAGATCGTGGAATCGAAAGGCAAGAAATTTATGGGCTGGGACGAGATCCTGAATGGGGATATGCCTTCCAGTGCGGCAGTAATGAGCTGGCGCGGGATGAAATACGGCATACAGGCAGCGCAGAAGAAACACGAAGTGGTGATGAGTCCTACGGATTATGCTTACCTGGATTACATGCAGGCCGATGCCATTACCGAGCCAAGGGTATATGCTTCACTGCGCCTGAGCAAATCGTACGAGTTTGACCCCGTACCGGCCGGTGTTGACCCTAAATACATAAAAGGGGGGCAAGCCAATTTATGGACCGAGCAGGTGTACAACATCAGGCAGGCAGAGTACATGACCTGGCCAAGAGGCATGGCTATTGCCGAATCGGTATGGTCGCCCCGGGAGAAAAAAAACTGGCCTAACTTTTTTGGCCGTGTTGAACAGCATTTCAAGCGTTTGGATATAGCGGAGACCAAATATGCACCGAGTGTCTACGATCCGATATTTAAAGTGAGCAGATCGGCCGACCGGCAATTACAGATTGACCTGAGCACGGAAGTTGAAGGACTTGACATTTATTACAGCTTCGACAACTCCTTCCCGGACCGCTTTTATCCAAAATATACAGAGAAACTGACACCACCAAAAGATGCAACCATGCTGAAGGTGATCACCTATCGCGGTAAAACACCGGTAGGCCGTATGATGAATATGCCAATAGAAGAACTGAACAAACGGGCGGGAAGAAAATAGGTATGAGGTATTTTGTTCATATAGCTTATAACGGATTGGTTTACAACGGCTGGCAAAAACAGCCTGGGCTAACAAGCGTACAGGAAGCACTGGAAAAGACATTGAGCGATGTGTTCAAAATGCCGGTGGGCATTATTGGCTGCGGACGAACGGATACCCGTGTACATGCCAGTCAGTTTTTCTTCCATATGGACATTGAGCAGGAATGGGATTTCGACCTGGTCTTCCGCATGAACAAGTTGCTGCCGCACAACATCGCAGTATTTGATGTTATCCCTGTAGCAGCACACCGGCATGCCCGATTTGATGCGGTGCTGCGTTCCTACGACTATTTTCTGCATACCTATAAAGACCCGTTTTTAAGCAACCTGAGCTCATTTTACCTGCTGGACAAACTGGATTTCGACAAGATGAAACAGGCGGTGGCGCTGCTGCCGCAATATAGGGACTACAGGCCTTTCTGTACCAGTCCGGATAAATATGAACATACCCGCTGTAAGGTAATGTCGGCCAGTTTACATGTAAATGAGCGGGGCGACAAGCTGCGTTTCCAGATCTCGGCCAACAGGTTTCTGAGCAGGATGATCCGCATCATTATGGGGCAGCTGCTCAGAATCGGTAAGGGAGAATTGAGTGTAGATGAATTTGAAAACTACCTGATCGAGAAACGGAGGCCTGAAATGCTCAATCCTGCCCATCCCCAGGGCCTTTATTTATCGAAAGTAAGCTATCCATACCTGAACCTGCCGCCAAGACCAGAGTTCTCTTCGCTATTGCAAAATGAAGCCGAACTGAGCTGGCATCAGCTGTAAGTACCTGGTTTTACTATTGTTATTGTCGCTTCTTTTCGTTAACTTTAATAGGGGACTTCGCTAAAATGGAGTATTCTTTATGACAGTTATTCAAAAAATTGAGCGCTGGGGTGATGTGCACCATGCCAAATGGCTGGATGTGATCCGCATTGTGTTGGGCATCCTGATCTTCAGTAAGGGTATCGCTATTGTAAGCAATACCAACTCATTGCAGGATATGCTGCTGCAAAACAACACTTTTGGTTTTTCGGGCATGATGTGGAGCCTGGCCATTCACATTATCGGTTTTGTGCACCTTGTGGGCGGATTGCTGATTGCAATTGGCTTGCTTACCCGCTTTGCTGCGGTGATCCAGATCCCGATCCTGCTGTGCGCTGTGTTCTTTGTGAACCTGGCCCAGGGCTTTTCGGCACTGAACAGTGAATTGTGGTTGTCTATTATTGTACTGCTGTTATTGGTATTGTTCTGGGTAGTAGGCTCTGGTCCTTTTTCTGTGGACCAGGTCATGAAGAAAAGACCCAACATCCACAGGTAACCTTAGTTATTGAGTATAGCAGCCCTCATTGCATCGGCATTGAGGTTGATCCCGTTAATTAGGATGGTGGCGCGTTTATAAAAGCTTTCGCGCTCTGAGAGCTTGCTTTCTATAAAGGCGACCATCTGCGCTTCATTAAGGTCCCTTAACAGGGGTCTTTTTTCTTTACCGCCTTCGAGCCTTTTTGCCAGGGCAGCAGGGGGCATTTCGATATACATGGATGTACCGTTGGCATTCATCCAGTCCATATTGTCGAAAAAGCAGGGTGCGCCGCCGCCAGTGGCAACAACCGCATTTTGGGGATAAGGGAAGTTTTTCAGGCTTTCACTTTCCAGTTTTCGGAAAGCAGCTTCGCCATGACTGGCAAAATAATCGCCTATGGATGTGCCAATTTGTTTTTCGATCTCATGATCCAGATCAACAAAGTCATACCCCAGCTTTGTAGCCAGCTTTTTCCCCATTGTGCTTTTACCGGAACCCATAAACCCGATCAGAAATATCCTCATTAGTTAAGCTAATTTTACCCTTGGATCAACAAAGGCATATAAAACGTCTACCAAAATATTAATAATTACAAATACCAGCGCAATGAAAAGAATGGAACCCATCACTACAGGGAAGTCGGACATCTCGAGGGCGTTGACCGTAGTACGGCCCAATCCGTTGTAACCAAATATGTACTCTACAAAGAAAGAACCTGCCAGCAAGGAAGCAAACCATCCTGAAATAGCCGTAATAACAGGATTTAAAGCATTTTTTAAAGCATGCTTATAAATAATGGCATTGCGCCCCAGCCCTTTGGCCCTTGCCGTGCGGATATAATCCTGCGCCAGCACATCGAGCATGGCACTGCGGGTAAGCTGTACGATAATGGCCAGGGGCCTTAAGCCCAGGGTAAGCATAGGAAGCCAAAGGTTTTTCCAGGTCATGACCTCCCCCTTAAAAGGATCATAACTATAAAGGCTGCCCGACATGTTGAGCCCCGTATAATCGCTCAGGACAAAACCAAAAAACCAGGCAATGATGATGCCCGCAAAAAAAGAAGGGGCAGATATACCAAGGATAGCAAAGGAATTGGCGGCTTTGTCGACCCAGGTATCTTTATGGATGGCAGACAGCACGCCAAGGAACACCCCGATCAGGGTGGCAAATATCATGGCGGTAAGCGCCAGTATAAAGGTATTGGGCACGGTTTCCGACAGGATGGTGGTCACATCCCTTTTGGTTTGATAAGAACGCCGCAGGTAAGGCCATTTGAGCGCCAGTACATCTTCTCCCAAAGGAAGCAGTTTTACATAATGGTATTTTTCTTTGGCCTCGGCTGTATTTTCATGAAAACCTATGGGCAAAAGATCGTTCAGGTACAGAAAGAACTGTTCGGGTTTGGATTTATCGAGGCCAAATTCCTTCCTCACGGCTTCCAGAGAGGAAACGTCTGAGCGTTGTCCCATGGTCATCCTTGCCGGATCTCCGGGCAAAATGTTAAACAGGATGAAAACTACAACTACCACCCCTGCCATCACGGCGAGTCCATACAGGAACTTTTTAAGGGCGTAGCGCAGCATCTTTATTTACTGAAATATTCTTCGGACAGCTTATCGAAGGAAGGGACAGTATGGTAATGCCATTTGTTGACCACTACCCCATTTTTTAACAGCAGCACACCTGGGCTCGACCTTACCATACTTTTCAGTGGTACAGCATCAGCATAAAAAACTTCGGCAAAGAGTTTCATGTTTTTGCTGAAAGCATCGGCACGCTGTGCCGAGCTGGAGGTAAGCAGTACCGTTCTGATGTTGTATTGCTGAGCGGCATTAAGCGCCAGGGCATTGAGTTTGGCCACTGCGTTTTCATTGGTTTCATCAAGGTTATAAGCCACAATGATGAGGTTATAGAAAGGATTCTCTACCAATTCTTTGGTATAATCTGTACCTGAAGCATCATTTATGACCAGGTCTTTGATCTTAGGTTCATAACCCTTTTTTACCAGCACCTTATCTGGGTTACCCACAATCTCCCAGTTCTCATCTTTCCAGATTTCTGTTTTCAGGTAATCTTTGTCGCTCATCACCTTTTTTTCGCCCGTCTTTTTGTTGCTCATTTTATACATGATGGCATACTCATCACCTTTGGCCCCTTCGGGGATCTTCATCAGCTGGGGCAGGTTTGCCCCTATTTTATAAGGCAGGAAATCCAGCACTGGCAAAGTGCTGTAGGTAAAGATGCCGAAAGCCAGAGAAGCCAGTGTTACAACTACAAACAGGCCTTGCTGTACTTTTGGATTGGTGGTAATGGGCTTAATGTTATCCCGGTTGATAAACAGGTAAATAATCAGCACCAGCAGTACCAGGTCCTTTGAAAAGGATTGCCATGGTGTAAGTGGTATAGCATCGCCAAAACATCCGCAGGAAGTAACCACCTTGAAAGCGGCAGATACAAAGGTGAGAAATGTGAAAAAGACGATGATGGCCAGTAGTCCGCCTGTTACTTTCCTGCTCCAAAAGCCGAACAGCAGCAATGCGCCCAGTACGATTTCAAGCACACACAGCAATATGGCTATTCCGGTGGCCATGCCCCCGAGGAAGGACATGTGGAATACATCAAAATACTCCTGTAATTTATAGCCAAAGCCCAAAGGGTCATTGGCTTTGATCAATCCTGAAAATATGAAAAGGACACCTACAAATATCCTTGAAAAGTTTGTGGCGATCTTCCTCATTACTGAACCCCCAATTTAATTAGTGCAAAAACGGAATAATTTAACATGTCCTGGTAGTTGGCATTTACGCCTTCAGAAGCCAGGGTCTGGCCCTGGTTATCTTCAATCTGCTTAACCCGCAGTATTTTCATCAGGATGAGGTCGGTCAGAGAACTGATGCGCATATCCCTCCAGGCCTCACCATAATCGTGGTTTTTATTGAACATAAGTTCTTTGGTTTCCTGTACCTTCTGATCGTATACGGATTCTACCGCCTGCACACCCATTTCCATCGGGTCATTTTCATCCAGCTCCAGCTGCATCATGGCGATTACACAATAATTGATGATGCCGATATATTCTGAGCTGATGTCTTCCCCTACTTTGGAGATTTTTTTCTCTTCGAGGGTGCGGATGCGCTGTGCCTTGATAAAGATCTGGTCGGTAATTGAGGCCGGCCTCAATATTCGCCATGCGGTTCCATAATCTTTTGTTTTCTTTAAAAAAAGCGATCTGCATACCGCTATAACCGAGTCGAATTCCTGAGCTGTATTTGCTGCCAAAACAATTAAAATATTTAGTTTAAAGCTGTTTCAATAGCCAAACATTTTTTTGCCTAAGTTTGCATTGAAACAATGGCTAAAGATACATTTTTAAACCGAAAGACAACATTAAACGTAAAAGGCCGACTGGTTGACCTGAGTGTTCCGGCTGTTATGGGGATACTTAACCTGACTTCGGATTCGTTTTACAGTAAAAGCCGTACGGGTACGGTGGATCAGGCTTTGATCCGTTCAGCGGAGATCATTGAGGGGGGTGGAATGTTTATCGACATCGGGGCCTATTCTTCGCGCCCTGGCGCAGCAGATGTAAGTGCAGCGGAGGAAACCGAAAAGATAGTTACAGCTGTGGAGGCCATCAGTAAAGATTTTCCGGACGCCCTGCTTTCGATTGATACCTTCAGGGCCGGCGTTGCCAGGGCTGCTGTGGAGGCTGGCGCGCATATCATTAACGACATTTCGGCCGGCGAAATGGATGAGACGATGTTTGAAACTGTAGCAAATTTAAATGTTCCTTACCTCATGATGCACATGAGGGGTACACCCCAAACCATGCAACAGCAAACGCGCTACCAGGACATGATGCCAGAGATCGTCTCTTATTTTTCGCAAAAACTATCTGTGTTAAAAAAACTGGGGCTGAAAGACATTATCCTGGATCCTGGCTTCGGCTTTGCCAAAACGCTGGACCAGAATTATGAACTACTGCGGCAGCTGCATGACCTGGATATTTTCGAGCTCCCGGTACTGGCAGGCCTGTCCAGGAAGTCTATGATCTATAAATTTTTAGGTGGCGGACCTGAAGATGCATTAAACGGCACTACCGCGCTGAACACCATTGCGCTCATGAAAGGTACCAACATTTTAAGGGTCCATGATGTAAGGGCCGCAGCGGAGTGCATTGCTTTATTCCGGAAAACGCAGCAAAAAAATTCCTAACTTGGCATCAATGAAAGGCTTTGATTTTGATTTCCTTAGGGTATCTTTTACAGATGTGGCAGACATTATTTTTGTCGCACTCCTGATCTATTATATCTATAACCTGATTAAAAATACGCTTGCGGTAAACCTGCTGCTGGGTATGCTGATTATCCTGATCATTTATTGGGTGGTAGATGCATTGCACATGCGCCTGCTGTCGACCATCATCAACCAGTTCATGAGCGTGGGGATCATTGCACTGATCGTGATCTTCCAGCCCGAGATCCGGCGTTTTTTACTGCTGATTGGCAAGAATACTTTTTTACAGCAGAACAAGGCCTGGTGGGGCTACCTGTTTGGCAGCAAGAACATTGAACAGAACAACCTGATCCGCATAAAGCCCATTATTGATGCCTGCAAGAGCATGAAAAAGTCCAGGACCGGGGCATTGATTGTATTTGTTAAATTTTATGACGACCAGTTGTTTGCCAACAGCTGTGAAATGATAGATTCCAAGATCTCCAAACGTTTGCTCGAAAGTATTTTTCAGAAGTATAGTCCGCTGCACGATGGGGCTGTGGTAATTGCAGAGAACAAGATCAAAAGTGCGAGCTGCATTTTGCCTTTAACAGATAATGACAAGCTTCCACCGCAGTTTGGTCTGCGCCACCGGGCAGGCATTGGGGTTTCGGAAACTACAGATGCTGTTGCAGTGATCATTTCCGAGGAAACCGGTGAAATAGCCTATGCCAAGCAGGGCCGGGTAAGGATGAATGTTTCTTTTGGGGAACTGGAGAAGCTGCTGAATAAAGATTATTAAAATAAAAGGGCTGCAAATTGATTGCAGCCCTTTTTATCTTATACCTTACGTAATTCTAGCAGTACTGGTCAAATGCACCGATAAGGCTATCGGCAATCATCTGTGCCGGACGGCCTTCGATCTGGTGACGCTCGATCATGTGTACCAGTTTTCCATCTTTAAATAATGCCATGGAAGGCGATGATGGTGGGAAAGGCATCATATAACCTCTGGCCCTGTCAACCGCTTCTTTTTCCATGCCAGCAAAAACAGTTACCAGTTTATCTGGGTGCTTTTCATTGGCAGCAGCCAATCTTGCCGCCGGACGTGCATTTGCAGCTGCACAACCACACACGGAGTTTACCACTACAAATACAGTACCTTCACCTTTAAGGACCTGATCTACTTCTTCTGCTGTTTTCAATTCTTCAAAACCTACTTTGGTAAGTTCTGCGCGCATTGGCTCAACTAAATATTCCGGATACATATGTTTAAATATTTTAATTTCTTGTTATTACCCTGCAAAGGTACGGCACTTGCGGCTAGTATCAAAGGGTTAAGGCCCCAGGCGCGCTTTTTTACCCTTAAATTACTTTGCATTCAGCTGATTACCGCACCAGCCCGGGAACCGTTTTATGACAATGCATTTTTGTTATTGATACAGGAATGCTGTAAATTTGCAGTTCATTTAAACAAAAAAATATGTCATCAGTAGAGACAACTTACGTTCCTTACAAAGTTAAGGACATTTCACTGGCAGAATGGGGCCGCAAAGAGATCGGACTGGCAGAGGCAGAAATGCCCGGATTAATGTCATTACGTGAAGAATTCGGACCATCAAAACCTTTAAAAGGTGCCCGCATTGCAGGATGCTTACACATGACCATCCAGACTGCGGTTTTAATTGAAACTTTAGTAGAACTTGGTGCAGAAGTGACCTGGTCGTCTTGCAACATTTTCTCTACCCAGGACCACGCTGCTGCTGCTATTGCTGCTGCAGGTATACAGGTTTATGCATGGAAAGGCCTGGACGAGCAGAGCTTTGACTGGTGTATTGAACAAACCTTACACTTTGGCCCGGAGCGCAAGCCTTTAAACATGATCCTGGATGATGGTGGTGATTTAACCAATATGGTATTCGACAGGTTCCCTGAACTGATTGCCGGCATTAAAGGTTTATCAGAAGAGACCACTACGGGTGTACACCGTTTATATGAGCGCATGAAAAACGGCACTTTGCATTTACCTGCCATCAATGTAAACGATTCAGTTACCAAATCTAAATTTGACAATAAATATGGCTGCCGCGAATCGCTGGTTGATGCGATCCGTCGTGCAACTGATGTGATGATGGCTGGTAAAGTAGCTGTTGTTGCCGGTTATGGCGATGTGGGTAAAGGTTCTGCAGAATCTTTGAGCTCACAAGGTGTGCGTGTGATCGTTTCGGAGATTGACCCGATCTGTGCATTGCAGGCGGCTATGGAAGGTTATGAAGTAAAGAAATTTGCTACTGCTGTTAAAGAAGCTGACATTGTGGTAACCACTACAGGTAACTGCGACATTGTTCGTGCAGAACACTTCAAAGCCATGAAAGACAAAACGATCGTTTGTAACATCGGTCACTTTGACAATGAAATTGATGTTGCCTGGTTGAACAAGAACTATGGTGACACCAAGGTGGAGATCAAACCCCAGGTAGATAAATATACCATCGATGGCAAAGACATTATCTTATTGGCTGAAGGCCGCCTGGTAAACTTAGGCTGTGCAACCGGTCACCCGAGCTTTGTAATGTCTAACTCCTTTACCAACCAGACTTTAGCGCAATTGGAGCTTTGGATGCACCCGGAAAAATATGAGAACAAGGTTTATGTATTGCCTAAGCACCTGGACGAAAAAGTTGCCCGTTTACACCTGGCTAAAATTGGGGTAGAACTGGATGTACTGGATCAGCACCAGGCCGATTATATTGGCGTTCCTGTAGAAGGTCCGTTTAAACCGGAAGCTTACAGGTACTAATCCAAATAGATACATAAAAAAGGCGTTGCAAATTGCAACGCCTTTTTTATTTGCCTTGTACTGGCTTAAAAAGCTGCGTTTATGGCAAGGCCTATTGTTTTGGAAGCCTGGTAATCTTCCAGGTGTTTTTTCTTTTGCAACAGGTTTCTTGCAACAAGGCTTACGTTCAAACTTTTCCAGGTTTTACCAGTAAGCTGTTCTTTAAAGTTATAACCAAAAGACAGGTAGTTCAGGTTAATAAAGTCGGCCTTGTTTGCGCTTACCCTGACCCCAGTATTTGTCCGTTCTGTTTTGAATACAAGACGGTCGAAATAGGCATTACCATTCATGCTCAGGGAGAAATTAGCATAAGAAAAGTTCTGCTGCATTCCTGCCTGTATGGCCGCTGATGCGTTAGGATCGTTTTCCAATTTAATCCCCGCTGATGCCAGGTCAATTTTGGTTTTATTTTTGAATACATTAAGCCCCATATTCCATTTAAACGCGGCACCTCTAAATACATCTGCATTGCTCCATATCCTCCAGCCATCATACTTCACTGGCAAAACTGTATAAATACTTCCCGGGGTAACCGGAATAAACATTGCGAGGTAATTGTTGTTTTGATACCAGTCGCCGCCAATGGTTATCCTATCAAATAATGCAGCCTTGGCACCAAAGCTTTTCATATTGCTTTTGTCCGATCCTGTTCCGAAATTGCCATTCATCATAGCAGTTCCGTTCAGGGTTATTCCGGCAACTGTATTTAAGTCCAGAGGAATTTCAGAACGATACTGCCCGTACGACCCAAAGATCAGAAAATCACTCACTGCTTTTACATCTTTTAGCATAAGCTGCTTTAAACTCAGATCGGCATACACGTAGGGTGCATAAAAAGCTCTCCCAATATTGCCTTGTGTATAGCTATCTCTTCTGACTCCGGTCTTTACTGAAAGCAGGCTATAGAAATCAACAGAAAGATCTCCCACCAGGCTATAGGTCCTGGCGCCCATTTCTATCACCTGGACATTCGTCATTTCAGGATCACTGATTCCGCTCCAGCCTGTATTACTCCTGTAGGACGCCGACCTGAAATCTCCCTTCGATTTCATTTCATTGTACTGAAAGATGGCACTCGCTTTTACTTTAATCTGCTCTTCATGCAAATTAAAACGGTAACTCAGTTCATCCAGGATAGTGAAATTTCTATAATTGGAATTCAAGAGATTTTCATGATAGCTGCGTGTACCTTCACTTAATCCGGTTTCTGACACCGTATAAGTGTCAAAATCAGATACAATGCTATTTTTTTGAAACCGCATCTCATTTGCCAGACCTTTTAGCGGCGCAGCTTTTATGTAAAATGAACCGTTCCAGTTATTCTGCTTGTTTTTGAATTTCGTTTCGAGAGTAGGACCGGTTTGCTTATCGACCGGTGAATCTCCTTTTGCAGGAGCATAGTTTGCATTTACCCCCAGTTCCATCCAGCTCCACGGTGTAAATCTCAGATCAGCGTTCAATTGAAACTGATTCATAAAATCAAACCTGGCCAGGTTCCTGGCATTCCGGTTGTAAGCCGCAGCGGCACGCCAGCCAAACTTATCGGTTCCCTGCGCCAATGCAGCCTGATAGCTTTGTAAAGTAGAATGGTCTTTACCTTCACTCCTTTTCAGACTACTGGTTCCCAGCAAAGCATTAAATGATGCGTTGAGGGGTTGTTTAAAGGTAGCGGTTTTGGTAGTGATGTATATTACGCCTCCGGGGCTTGTGTTTTGAACGCCAAATTTACTATTGAGCCCCCCACGATAATAGGCGATCTCTTCAATATTATGGATGCTGAGGGCATCTATAGCTGGCCATACCACCCCATCAACAATAAAAGTTACAGTTAGTGCCTTAAGATTGAGCTGGTCCAATCCGGGTAAACGACCATACAGCATTTCGGTTAATTCAGCACCTGGAAAATTTTTCAGTTCTTCGCCCTTGATGATGACATCAGGCCGGTCATTCCAAATGTTTTGACTAGAAAATGGTTGTGCGGGGCTTTGCGCAAATGCAATTGCAGTACTTAACATTGCTACTGAGAGCAAGAGCGTTTTTTTCATAAAATACATTTTTTAGCAAAAGTAAAAATATCTTCAGACTTTTCTTACGGATTAATCACCGTGCTTGCATTGCCATCACGGATGGCCTGGTAGTGTGGCGACATGATCTCAACACCTGCTTCATCAAATGCTATATGGATGTGCTTATGAATTTCTGAATAAATAGCGGGCATCCTCTTCGGATTATCGATATAAGCATTGAGCTGGTAAGACACGTACCAATCTTCCAGGCTGGTTTGCAATACGAAAGGTGCTTTTTCTTTGACTACTCCTTCTGATGCCATGGCAGCCTTAATGAGCAGTTCATGCGCGGTTGTCCAGGGTATATCATAGCCCAGGGTTACCGTAGTATGTAATACCAGGCCGTCCTGACTAGCCATACTGCTGTAATTTACCGTATTGCCATTCAGTATGGCACTATTGGGTATGGTAATGACTTCATTTTTGAAAGTGAGGATACGTGTAACCAGTAAAGACTTTTCCTGCACCGCGCCTGTGGTATCGCCGATCTTAACTATGTCGCCGATTTTAAAGGGCCGCATATAAGTAATCACCATTCCGGCTACCCCGTTGCTGATGGCCGATGAAGACCCGAAAGAGATCAGCAAGCCTAAAAATACAGAGACCCCTTTAAATATTTCGGAATTGGAACCGGGGATAAAAGGCCAGATCACGACCAGCATAAAGGCATTCAACACAATCCTTACGATGTTAAAAGTTGGTTTTGCCCAGTCGGGATAAAACCCGGTGATCTTTAATTTCTCGGCTGCAATTTCATCGGACAGGAACTTAATTGCCTTTTTGATATAATGAAATACGATAACAACAACTGCTATGGTGATCAGATCGGGAATAAAATCAATGACCGCCCGAAATATATTTTTAAGCGGGTTCAGCACAAATCCGATCAGGCTATCGCTCCAGGGTTTCGTCCAGGGAAAAAGCCGGAATACAATAGGCAGGGTAAGATAGATCAGGATAATGATCACAATGAGTTTAATGAGGTTCAATAATTTACTTAGCAACAGCAGCTCATTTTTCCGGTTGATCAGTTCATAGTTCTTGATTTTAAACCCGGTTATTTTCTGGTGCAGCTTTACACGGAGCCAGGCATTAAAACGATTGGAATATTTATTGAGAAAATAAATACAAAGTCCAAGCACGATAAGAATGAGCAGCCCCAGTCCTGCCCTTTTCAACAGCTCCGGCAGGTCCGTTTCACTTTTATATTGCTGGATATTGTTAATGATGATTTCCTGATAGGCTTTTGCCATCACTTCCCGATCCATCTTTACAGAGTCTGCATCGGCTTTGGACAGGCTCAACAAAACATCGCCTTTATAAACGATGGCTATCAACGTCGAGTCGTCCTCTGTGATCAGGGAATCGGGCACAAAGAGCAGGTCTTCGGCAAGCGCCTCCACCTTTCCTGAAGTGCGCTGGGCCCTTTCGGATGCGGACAGGGAGCCTAGTTTATTCTTGATGTGGAACAAAGTATCGGAATGGGCAATTACCGGATAGCCCTTAAAGGTAACCGAATCCTTTTGCGCACAGGCAATACCGGAAAAGCTAAGCAGCAATATCAAAACAAAGAGAGATCGTAGCGACATAGGAAAGATTATTTATTTTATATTTGTGCATGGCACATCTATCTGTAAATATCAATAAAATAGCAACGCTTCGCAATAGCCGCGGGGGTAATAATCCTGATCTTGTAAAAGTGGCTTTAGATTGTGAACGTTTTGGTGCAGAAGGGATAACTGTGCATCCCCGCCCGGATGAAAGACATATCCGCTATCAGGATGTTTACGATTTAAAAGCAGTAATTGATACAGAGTTCAATATTGAAGGCAACTGCAGGGAGCAGAAATTTGTTGACCTGGTACTGGCCAACAGACCTGCCCAGGTTACCCTGGTACCAGATGCCGAAGGGCAAATTACTTCCAACCATGGCTGGGATACCATAAAACATGCCGCATACCTGAAAGAGATGGTGACCTTGTTTAAGTCGGAAGGCATCAGGGTATCTATATTTGTTGACCCGGTGGTTGAAATGGTTGAAGCGGCAGTTTTAACCGGTACAGACAGGATTGAGTTGTATACAGAAGCCTATGCCCATAATTATTACGACAACAGGGAAAAAGCTGTTTTGCCTTATGTTGCAGCAGCCCATAAAGCCAATGAACTTGGCCTGGGGATTAATGCCGGGCACGATCTTGACCTGCACAACCTGAAGTATTTTGCAGAAAGCATACCTGGTTTACTGGAAGTCAGCATAGGTCATGCCCTGATCAGCGACGCACTCTATTTGGGCCTGGAGAACACCATACAGCTATACCTGAAACAATTAAAACATTAACAGCATCCCTATGAAAAGCGTAAAGAAAATTTCCGGCTTATACCTTCTGCTACTTGCTTTTATAACCTCTTGTGGCAACAATGCGGTTTTAGACCAGGGCACGGCAGCTGATATTGTTACGGATTACCTGAAAACGAACCCTGTATACGAAACCGAAAAACTGCAGCTTGGAGAATTGAAATTTAAGAGCAAAAGCGACAAAACGGAGCTGGCAAAATATAAGGAACTGGAACAAAAGGGCTTTGTAGACATGGAACTGCAGGAGCAAAAGAAAAAATTCCTGTCGAAAGACAGCGCTTATGTTTACCTGGTGAGCCTGACCGACAAATCAAAGCCTTTTGTGCTGAAACAGGAAGAAAACAAAGCCACGGTTAAAGTAATTGAATACGCGCTTGACGAGGATAAGCCTGTTAATGTGGACAAGAGCAATAACAAGACCGCAAAAGTTACGGTTATGCTCAAAAAAGTCAAAAATGCATTCAGTGTTTTTTACAAGGACAGGAACACAGGCAGTAGTTTTATTACCAAAACGCTTAAACTGAAATTCAAAAAAGAATCTGGCTGGACGGTTTCAGGAGAATAAAACCCAATTTCTTAAAGTTTTATGCAGTCTTTTTAACTGAAGCTAAGGGGATTTTTTATTACCTTTGCGCAACTTTTTATTCATAGACTTCATGAGCTTAAATATTCATTACAAAGAGGACTTTAAAGACCGCCACATTGCACCCAACACACAGGATACCAATGCAATGCTGCACACTATTGGTGTGGGTTCTGTTGACGAACTGATTGAACAAACTGTTCCGCAAAAAATCAGGTTAGCGCAGCCACTGAATTTGCCTAAGGCTAAATCTGAAACAGATTACCTTGCAGCTTTGAAACAAACAGCCTCTTTAAATAAAGTTTTTAAATCTTATATCGGTCAGGGTTATTACGATACCATTACACCAGGGGTTATTTTACGTAACGTAATGGAAAACCCGGGATGGTATACGCAATATACACCTTACCAGGCCGAGATTGCTCAGGGCCGTTTGCAGGCCTTATTAAATTTCCAGACCATGGTAATTGACCTTACCGGAATGGAAATTGCCAATGCCTCTTTACTCGATGAGGGTACCGCAGCGGCAGAAGCTATGTTTATGCAATACAGCTTAAAAAAGAACCAGCAGGCTACAAAGTTCTTTGTATCTGAACTGCTGTTTCCTCAGACTATTGATATTCTAAAAACCCGTGCCAATCCTTATGGCATTGAGCTCGTTATCGGCAACCATCAGTCTTTTGAACTTACTGAAGACTTTTTTGGTGCCATTATCCAGTATCCTGCAGGCAATGGTGAGGTATTTGACTACAGCGGTTTTGCACAAAAAGCGCATGATAAAAATGTGAAAGTAACCGTTGTGGCAGACCTGCTGAGCCTGACCTTACTTACGCCTCCCGGAGAATGGGGTGCTGATGTAGTGGTAGGTACCACTCAGCGGTTCGGTGTTCCAATGGGCTTTGGTGGTCCGCATGCTGCTTATTTTGCAACTAAAGATGAATACAAACGTTCTATACCGGGCCGTATCATCGGTGTAACGATAGACAGCAATAACAATTACGCCCTGCGTATGGCATTACAGACCAGGGAGCAGCACATCCGAAGGGATAAAGCAACTTCCAATATCTGTACCGCACAGGCTCTACTGGCTATTATGGCTGGTTTTTATGCCGTTTATCACGGGCCAAAAGGCTTAAAGCTGATTGCCGAGCGTACACATGGGCTCGCGGTTACTTTGGCCAGGTCGCTAGAAAAAATTGGCTATAAGCAACTGAACAAAGCTTATTTTGACACCATCCAGCTGGACTTGGGCGATCTTGCGGATTCTATCCACAGAGAGTGTATTGATAACGAGATCAACCTGCATTACAATGGCAGCATCGTTACCATTGCCCTGGATGAGACCACTTCATTTGAGGACATTAAATTGCTGGTGAAGCTCTTTTCGAAAGTGAAAGCCATTGCTGCTGATGCAGTTGAACTGGCAGACGATAAAAACGTGGCAACGGTTATTCCTGCTGCATTACAACGTAACTCTGCTTATCTGACCCACCCGATATTTAACGCACACCATTCAGAGCATGAAATGCTGCGTTACATCAAGTCGCTGGAGACCAAAGACCTTTCACTTTGCCATTCGATGATTGCATTGGGTTCGTGTACCATGAAACTGAATGCGACTACGGAAATGATCCCGGTAACCTGGCCTGAATTCGGAAAAATACATCCTTTTGCCCCTGCTGATCAGGTAGCGGGTTACTACACAGTATTTAACGAACTGGACAAATGGTTAAGTGAAATCACTGGCTTTGCAGCGATGAGCCTTCAGCCAAATGCAGGTGCACAGGGTGAGTATGCAGGTTTAATGGTGATCAGGGCCTACCACAATGATCGTGGTGATGCACACCGTAACATTGCGCTGATCCCTTCATCGGCACATGGTACCAATCCGGCTTCTGCTGCAATGGCAGGCATGAAGATCGTGATCGTTAAATCGATGGAGAACGGAAATATCGATGTGGATGACCTGAAAGCAAAAGCTGAAGCACATGCTGCAAATCTTTCCTGCTTAATGGTAACCTATCCTTCTACACATGGGGTATTTGAAGAAAGCATCATAGACATTTGTAACATCATTCATGAGAATGGCGGACAGGTATATATGGACGGTGCAAACATGAACGCCCAGGTTGGATTGACCAGTCCGGGACACATCGGTGCTGACGTTTGTCACTTAAACCTGCACAAAACATTCTGCATCCCTCATGGCGGCGGTGGTCCTGGTATGGGGCCAATTGGCGTAGCCAAGCACCTGGTGCCTTATTTACCTGGTCATGCTGTTGTAGACATCAATAATGAAAAATCTATCCATGCGGTATCTTCTGCACCATGGGGTTCAGCATCTATCCTGGTGATCTCACACGCTTACATCGCAATGATGGGCGCTGACGGTTTAACCAATGCTACCCGTTACGCGATCTTAAATGCCAATTACATGAAAGCGCGTTTAGAGCAGCATTACCCTGTTTTATATTCTGGAGCAAACGGACGTTGTGCGCACGAAATGATCCTGGACTGCAGGGGCTTCAAAAACTTCGGTATTGAAGTGGTTGACATTGCCAAGCGCTTAATGGATTATGGCTTCCATGCACCGACTGTATCTTTCCCGGTTGCAGGCACTTTAATGATTGAACCGACTGAAAGTGAGCCTAAGCATGAGCTTGACCGCTTCTGTGATGCATTAATTGCGATCCGTAAGGAAATTGCAGGAGTTGAAGAGGGTAAACTGGACAAAACGGACAATCCGTTAAAAAATGCGCCACATACCGCTGCAGTAGTAACCGGAGATGAATGGAGCCATACCTACAGCAGACAGACTGCGGCCTTCCCATTGCCTTACGTTGCCGCTTATAAGTTCTGGCCGTCTGTAGGAAGGGTTAACGATTCCTTTGGCGACAGGTCGCTGGTGTGCGCCTGCCCTCCTATTGAAAGCTACATGGAAGAAAGTCTTGCATAAATAGTTTTTATTTCAGCTAAACCTTTTGATATATTTACATTCCAAGTATATCAAAAGGACCATAGCTAACTTAAAAACAAACGTAAAAAATGAAATTGAAACTGACTTCATTCGCATTACTGTTAACGGTAATCGTTTCCTCGGCTTTTATTGCGCCGGTATTGAAACCCGTAACTTACAAGGTTGATCTCGAAAAATCAAGCATCAGCTGGTTGGGCAAAAAATTAACAGGTAGCCATAATGGCTCGATTGACCTGCAATCTGGAAGCCTGTTATTTGACGGCAAAAAACTATCGGGAGGAAACTTTGTAATTAACATGACTACCATTAAGGATGCCGACAAAAGTGCAAGGCTGGAAGGCCACCTGAAAGCCGACGATTTTTTTGGTACCGATAAATTTGCTACCTCTACGTTTGTGATTAAAAAAGTTACTGCTGCAGCTGCGAACCAGGTAAATGTAACGGGCGATCTGACTATTAAAGGTGTAACCAATTCGATTACTTTCCCTGCCAGTGTAGCGTGGAATGCAGATGGTTCAGTTTCGGCGACGGCTGAAAAGGTAATTGTAGACAGGACAAAGTTTGGCATCAAATACAGGTCTAAAGGCATGTTCCCTGATGTTGGCGATAAAATGATCTACGATGATTTTGAACTTTCAGTAAAACTCGTAGCAAAGAAATAGAACTTAAATTAAATTATTAAAAAGCCATTCATCGCAATGGCTTTTTTTATTAATAAAATAAATGTTTAAGAGTTAAAATATTTACAGACATATTTCATAACTTTATATCAGTAGCAAACATTTTTGGCCCGGGGCCAAACAACCCTTATGATGGATAATAGAATTAACCTTCTCGTTATTGATGATGACGACATTAACATCTTCATTATCAAAAAGATTGTGGAAAAAACGGGATACAATGTTAATATGGTATCCAAGGCCAACGGCTTGCTGGCCATTGAGTTTCTAAAAGAGACCTTAGGCCAGGAATCCTTTCCTCAGTTAATTCTGATCGACATTAATATGCCGGTTTTAAACGGATGGGAGTTTCTGGATGCCTATGAAGAATTGCATGTAACACAAAGAGTAGACATGTATATGCTTTCTTCGTCAGTTTATGAAAACGACATAGAAAAAGCAAAAACCTTTGCCAAGGTTAAAGGATTCATATCCAAACCCCTTTCTATTGAAAGATTAATAGAGCTTTTTAAACTGCTGGAACAATAAGTTTTAGCTGATCTTAAATTGTCCCTCTGTTTTGCTCACATATCCTGTTGCCCGGCTTTTGCCATGATAAAACAGGCAATTCCAGTTTTCTACAGCGGCCCTGTCCCCAAACTCTTCCCTTAGTTCCATCGCTTTACGGCCATCAAAATCATATTTGGCAATAAACTTTCTGAGCAATTCTTCCGGTTCAGGTAAAACATCGCCCCCAAAAAAGACTTTATCTACACCATCATCCAGCAGAAAAACCTGGTGAAAGGGCGTGTGCGCTCCCGTCAACTCGTAACTGATCCCCTCGCTAAGCTGCCCGGAACCATCTATAAAAGTCAGCTGTGCATTACGCTGTAAAAAATCAAAGATCTCCGTTTTATAGGAAGAGGATGGATTGGTAAATGCCGCCTCCCATTCACCGCGCTGAACCACATAATTTGCATGGGGGAAACTCAGCTCAATTTTGTTATCCAGTTTATGGATCATGCCCCCGGAATGGTCGAAATGCAGGTGTGACATGAGTACCATAGTTACATCTTCGGGATCAAATCCGGCTTTCCTGATGTTTTCATGTAAAATAAGCTGTCCCTCGTCGTTACTGTAACCCAGACCGGTATCCAGCAACAACAATTGATCTTTCAGTTGTACCAGGAATGGCTGTACATGAATAAACAAAGAGGCTGGGCGACTTTTAGGATCGTCTGTTTCCGGGTTAAAAGGGATGAACTTTTTGCTTGCGTCTACAGAATAGGAACCCTCGTATAAAGTGAAAACTTGCAATGGCGTAGTTGTTAGTAAGAAGAAATATTAATGATATATTTACGAATCATTGCAAAGATATGGAACCTGCAGGAAATCGTACGGATAAAAGCTGCCGGATCGTCCGTAACTACTGATAACCAAAGATATAATAATGAAGAAAAGATGGGTGCAGGCTGTACAAGGCAATATAGAAGTGACAGATTCGCTTGCACAGGAATTAAATATAGACAAAAGTTTAGCCCAGATTCTGGTTGAAAGGGGCATTTCATCTTTTGATGAAGCGCGTAGTTTCTTCAGACCGGAAATGGCATCCCTGCACGATCCCTTTTTAATGAAGGATATGGACAGGGCCATTGAACGGATAGACCAAGCCCTGGCAAAAGGAGAGAAAATACTGGTTTATGGTGATTACGATGTGGATGGAACGACATCGGTAGCCCTTACCTATAGTTTTTTCAGCAGACTTACAAAGGAAATCGACTACTATATACCCGACAGGCATAAAGAGGGCTATGGTATCTCTACGGTCGGAATTGACTATGCCAAAGCGCATGGCTTCAGCCTGATCATTGCGCTCGATTGTGGGATCAAATCTATTGATAAGGTAGCATATGCCAGTTCTTTAGGTATAGATTTTATCATTTGCGACCATCACCTGCCTGGTGATACACTACCAGCGGCCAGGGCCATACTTGATCCGAAACGCGAAGATTGCAGTTACCCTTTCAAGGAGTTGGCGGGTTGTGGCATAGGCTTTAAACTGGCTCAGGCCTATTGCCTGCAGCATGGTTTGCCGGCGGCGCAATATGAACAGTATATTGACCTGGTCATGGTAAGCATTGCTGCCGACATTGTGCCGGTTAATGATGAGAACAGGGTGTTAGCCTATCACGGTCTGATTAAGTTAAATACCAATCCCTCTATAGGGCTGAAAGCCCTGATGGATATTGCCGGAAAGACTAAAGATTACACACTTACCGATGTGGTATTTTCGCTTGCACCGAGGATCAATGCTGCCGGTCGGATGGATCATGCCAAACAGGCTGTAAAAATGCTGCTGTGTACGGAGAATGACCTGGCACAGGAACAAAGCCTGCTGATCAACCTGCAAAATACAGAACGTAAAACATCTGATCAGAACATCACGGCAGAAGCCCTGGCCCTGATTGGCGAATGTGAGATTTTGGTCAATAAAAAAACCACTGTAGTTTACCATGAAAACTGGAACAAAGGGGTTATTGGCATCGTGGCGTCGCGACTGACAGAAAAATACTACCGGCCTACTGTGGTACTGACCAAATCGAACGGTTTGCTTACAGGATCGGCCCGTTCGGTTGCTGGCTTTGATCTTTATGAAGCACTGCTGGGTTGCGAAGACCTGATGGTGCAGTTTGGCGGGCATAAGTTTGCGGCAGGTCTTACCCTGCAGCCTGAGCATATTGATGCTTTCAGCGAACGGTTCGAAAACATCGTAGCTGCTACCATTACAGAAGACCTGTTATGCCCTGAAATCAGGATAGACAATGAAATCATGTTATCCCAGATAGATGGCAAATTTCAACGGATCATTGCCCAGATGGCACCGTTTGGACCGCATAATATGGCACCGGTTTTTGTGAGCCATAATGTAACAATTATAGGCCGACCCTATGTTGTGGGCACAAAACATTTAAAGTTGACGATAAAACAACAAAATTCACCTATTTTTGAATGCATCGGATTTGGTATGGCAGAAGAATACGAGCATGTGCTGCAACCAAACCAGCCTTTTTCTGTTTGTTATACTATAGAAGAAAATGTATGGAAGGAACAAAGGCGTTTACAGTTGAATATAAAAGGAATAAAAGCGGATAATGATATTAAGGGCTGAGCATCTCATAAAAAAATATAAACAGCGTACTGTTGTTAACGACGTCTCTTTTAGTGTGAGTCAGGGTGAAATTGTGGGGCTGTTGGGTCCAAACGGGGCTGGTAAAACCACATCATTTTACATGATCGTGGGCTTGATCAAACCAAATGAAGGCACCATATTTTTAGATGAACACGACATTACCAAAGATCCTATGTACCGCAGGGCCCAAAAGGGTATCGGGTACCTGGCGCAGGAAGCCTCGGTATTCAGAAAACTTTCGGTAGAGGACAACATCATGGCCATTTTGGAAATGACGGAGATGAACCGTGAGGAACGCCATGAAAAACTGGAGGAACTGATTACAGAATTCAGCTTACATAAAGTCCGCAAAAACAGGGGCGACCTGCTTTCAGGTGGAGAAAGGAGAAGAACAGAAATTGCTCGTGCACTTGCCGCAAACCCCAATTTTATATTACTGGATGAACCTTTTGCAGGGGTTGACCCGATTGCGGTAGAGGAAATCCAGACCATAGTACATAAGCTAAAAAATAAAAATATCGGGATATTGATTACAGACCATAACGTGCAGGAGACTTTGTCCATTACCGACAGGGCTTACCTGCTTTTTGAAGGCAAGATATTGGAATCGGGCACACCTGAAGTGCTTGCTGCCAATGAAATGGTGAGAAGGGTTTACCTCGGATCGAACTTCGTACTGCGCAAAAAACAACTTTAGTCTTTATTCAAATTCCAACACATGGCAATTGTAAATTCGATTTTTACCTGGTATATGAAAAAGCGCGTTCATCAGATCGAGCTTTTTATGAAATATCCCCATGAAGTACAGGAAGAATGGTTTCACAAACTGATAACCAGTGCTGAGTACACGGAATGGGGCATAAAATATGACTATCAGTCAATCCTCTCTACCCATCAGTTTAAAGAGCGGGTGCCTATTCAAAATTACGATACTTTAAAACCTTATATAGAGCGGATGCTGAAGGGGGAGCAGAATATCCTCTGGCCTTCGGAGATCAAGTGGTTTGCCAAATCATCGGGCACGACGAGCGACAGGAGCAAATTTATTCCGGTTTCGGAGGAATCGCTGCAGGAATGCCATTTCAAAGGGGGGAAGGATATGCTTTCTATCTTTTGCAACAATCGCCCGGACAACCAGATCCTGACCGGCAAAGGCCTGGTACTTGGCGGAAGCCACCAGATCAACCAGCTGAATGAGGATTCTTTTTACGGGGATCTTTCGGCCGTACTGATCAAGAACCTGCCTGTATGGGCAGAATACTACCGCACGCCTAACATTTCTATTGCCCTTATGGACAACTATGAGGAAAAAATGGAAAGAATGGCCGAGGCTACCATCAAAGAAAATGTAACCAATATAGCCGGTGTGCCTACCTGGACCATTGTACTGGCCAAAAAGGTCCTTGAAATTACCGGGAAAAGGCATTTGCTTGAGGTATGGCCAAACCTGGAACTTTATATTCATGGCGCGGTGAATTTTAAACCCTACAGGGAACAGTTCAGGGAGTTGATCCCATCGCCGGACATGTATTATCTGGAGACTTACAATGCATCGGAAGGCTTCTTTGGCATACAGGACGAGGTAAACTCAGATGAGATGCTCCTGATGCTGGATTATGGCATATACTATGAATTTCTGCCTCTGGAACATATAGAAGATGAACACCCGAAGACACTATCGCTGGAAGATGTTGAGTTGAACAGGAACTACGCCATCATCATCTCTACCAATGGGGGCCTGTGGCGGTACATGATTGGTGATACCGTTCAGTTTACCAGTCTTTTTCCTTACCGGATAAAAATTACAGGCCGGACCAAACATTTCATCAATGCTTTTGGTGAAGAGGTGATCATTGACAATGCAGAACAGGCCATTTGTAAAGCTTGTACGGAAACAGGTGCGGTATTTAAAGACTATACGGCCTGCCCTATTTATTTTAAGGGGGAAGAAGTGGGCGGACATGAATGGATCATCGAGTTTGACCAGCAGCCCAATGACTTCGAGCGTTTTATAGACGTTCTGGACCAGACTTTAAGGGAAGTAAATTCTGATTATGATGCCAAGCGCTTTAAAGATCTTGCACTGCGCAGACCGAAAGTACACAATGCACCTTCCAATACATTTTACAACTGGTTAAAATCGAAAGGTAAACTGGGCGGGCAGCATAAGGTTCCGCGACTGGCAAATGACAGGAAATACGTAGAAGAGATTTTGTCAATTCTTTAACTGAGCCGTGAGGTTAATTATTTTTTGCTGACAATTCATTGATATTCAATTTTTTTTAATTAAATTCATGTACACTTATATTTCTTTTAAAGGAAGAAAGAAAGTGGGCAAATTTAGTTTAAATGTGAATTTCTTATGAAAACGGTTCAGCAGTTACTCAGCACCAAATCAGCCCAGATCTTCTCCATATCAGAGAATTCATCAGTTTTAGATGCATTAAAATTAATGATGGAGAAAAACATCAGCGCCCTGCTTATCCTGGAAGACAAGCAGTTGCTGGGAATTTTTACAGAGCGCGACTATGCAAGAAAGATCATATTACATGGCAAGTCTTCGGCAGAGACCCCGATCCGGGAGGTAATGACGGCAGAGCCAATTACTGTACTTCCTTCAGACACCATTGAATTTTGTATGGGATTGATGACGGATAAACACATCCGGCATTTACCTGTGATGCAGGATAACCTGCTTTACGGCATGGTATCCATTGGTGATGTGGTAAAATTCATCATTGAAGATCAGAGACAGACCATTTCCCAATTGGAGAACTACATCAGCAGCTAATATCATCTAAAATACCTCGTCTCATAAAAAAGGCCGCTTCACCAGGTGTGAAGCGGCCTTATTATTTAGCGGATCGCAATTTACCAGATTTTCACCCTTTTTTCCGGGGCCAGGTATAAAGAGTCCGAAGGTTTTACTTTAAATGCGGTATAAAATTCAGGAATATTCCTGACAATACCGTTTACCCTGAACCGGGCAGGCGAGTGCGGATCAGTAGCGATCTGGTTTCGCAGCGCTTCATCGGTAGATTTCTCTAACCAAACCTGTCCCCAGCCAATAAATACCCTTTGCTCACCTGTAAAACCATCCATAACCGGAGCGGGTTTACCGTTTAAGCTGGCCTTGTAGGCTTTAAGGGCAATGCTTAGCCCACCCAGATCACCAATGTTCTCTCCAAGCGTAAAATTGCCGTTCACATTCAAATCAGGGAATACTTTGAAGGCGCCATATTGTGCCACAAGTGCACCTGTTCTTTTTTTGAACTCCTCATTGTCTTTTTTGGTCCACCAGTTACGCATTACACCATCCCCATCAAAGGTACTGCCCTGGTCATCAAAACCATGCCCTACTTCATGACCGATTACTGCACCTATACCCCCATAATTTACGGCATCATCTGCATTCATGTCAAAGAAAGGAGGCTGCAATATGGCGGCCGGGAATACAATCTCGTTCATGGTAGGGTTATAGTAGGCATTCACTGTTTGCGGTGTCATGCCCCATTCCGTACGGTCAACCGGTTTCCCCAGTTTATTGATGGTACGGTTGTATTCAAACTCATCGGCCCTTTGATTATTGCCATAAAGATCGCCTCTTACCACTTTTAAAGCACTGTAGTCTCTCCATTTATCCGGATAGCCAATTTTCGGTGTGAATTTACTGATCTTTACCAGGGCCTGCTTTTTAGTCTCCGGACTCATCCAGTCCAGCTCCTTGATGCTGCTTTCATAAGCTTTTAACAAATTGCCCACCAGTTTCAACATCCGCTCTTTGGCTTCAGGGGAGAAGTGTTTTTCTACATATAGTTTACCCACCATTTCACCAAGGCTGCCATTTACGGCGTCAACAGCCCTGCGCCATTGCGGTTTCTGCTCCTTAATGCCATTCAGGGTTTTACCATAGAATTCGAAGTTCTCTTTATCCAGCGCACTGTTCAGCGAAGACGCTGCCCCTGTGATCACACCCCATTTCAGGTAAGTTTTCCAGGTGTCAATCGGGGTATTCTTCAATATCGCATTCAGGTCTTTGGTGTAGGCAACCTGGGTAACTACCAGGCTATCCTGATTTTTTACACCAGCTTCTTTCAATAAGGTATTCCAGTCAAAATCGGGCAGCAGGTTATTCAGGTCTTTCACTGCGTATTTGTTGTAAAGCCCGGCCATATTCCTGGTTTCCTCTTTTTTCATTTGTTTGAGGGCCATTGCTGTTTCCAGGGCCATGATCTGGGCAGCTTTGGCTTTCGCATCCGTTAAGCCTGCCAGGTTCAGCATATTTTCGACATGCTGCAGGTATTTGGCCCTGATTTCTTTTGATTTTGCATCCTGCAGCGAATAGAAATCGCGGTCGGGTAAGCCCAGGCCACCCTGCCAGGTGTACAGCATGTATTTTTTAGGATCTTTAAAATCTTCTATTACCCCTATACTGAAAGGGATTTTAACCCCTGTTTTGTTGGCATAGGCAAAATAACCGGCCAGATCTTTAGTTCCGGTCAAAGCATCAATCCTTTTAAATTCTGCGGTCAAAGGGCTTAATCCGATAGAATCCCGTACTTTCATGTTCATGTACGACTCATAGTAGTCACCTATCTTTTGCTCTTCAGATCCATCTTTTGCTTTTGCCTTTGCTGCATTTTCTATAATGGCCTTTACATCTTCCTGGGCCTTGTCATTGACCATCGATCCGACTCCATAAGCAGCCTTATCAGAAGGGATTTTTGTGTTTTTCATCCAGGTACCATTTACATAGGCTGTAAAGTCGTTACCCGGTACAACTGTCGTATCCATATTTTTGAGGATAACACCAGATTGCAGTTCTTTTTTTGTTTCTGAACTGTTGCAGGCGGCCATAAAAAGGACAGTTCCGGCAAGCACAGACACTCCAATTGATCTATTGATTTTCTTCATAAAAAATGAGTTAGTTATTCAAACTTAGTAAAAGATATTTAACCATCTGCTATTTGAGATGCAGCAAATGATTTTGTTACAAGTTTGTGTGCCTATGCCTGCCGAAAAAATGTGCCTGTCTTCAGGGTCTGATGGAAATGTAGATTTCGACAGTTGCATCCTCCGGATTTTGGGCCGCTGCTCCGTAAACTTCAAAGTCAGCAGTATAGGCCCTTTGCAGATCAGAATTCCAGATTTCTATCCAGGCATCGTATACCAGTCCTTTATGCAGGTTGCCTTTTACCGTACGTTTCTCATAACTCCCCCCTCCTATCATGATGCCCGTCAGGCCTTCTGGTATATGGTCAAGGTTCTCTACTTTGTACCCGATCAGCGTGGTGTAAGGCTGGGTATAATCACCCTCATAATCGGTATAAATGCTATAAATTTCCGGACCGGCTAAATTGTTCAGCTTAGCGGTAATATTGGCGGCCATGAATCTGTTCCAGAGTTCAGGAATATCCCTGGCGGCGCTTCCGTCTGCATTACATGTGCGGACTGTAATTCCTATTACAGGGAATGAATTGAGTGTTTGTTTTTCCATTTTAATACATTTTAGGGGCAAATATATTCCGGGCTTGTGACAGCCCTATGTCAGGGGTTGGGATTTGGTTCTGCAAATCTCAAAATACTCGGCGAGCGACATTTTATGGGGCTCAAATTTTTCGCTGAGGGTCTGGAGCTGTAGGATGCGGTCTAACCGGAAGGTCCGGTAATCGTTCCTGAGCCTGCAAAAAGCAATCAGTATCCAATTTTCCTGGGTGCTATACAGGGCAAAAGGCTCTAAAACCCTTATTGTTTCCTGTGCCTGTTCATCGCGATAAGCAATTTCGATGAGATTGAATCCTGTAAGTGCAAGCTGTACTACAGAAAGGTTATTGCTGGTACTGCTGTTCTGAAGGTTGTTTCTGATGGCAATCCTTTTCGACAGCAAATCAGCTTTATCCTTTGTATTTTCTTTTAATACTGCTTTTATTTTGGTGATGGCCTCGGTATACTCCTTAACGAAAGAGGCGTCCTTATTTCTCAGCACGAGTTGTTCGGCAGTAATGAGTGCATTCGCCTGGCTTTCGGTAAAACTAACCGGCGGCAGTCTGTAGCCATCAACCAGGGAGTAGCCTTTTCCTTCTTCAGTAAAAATGGGGATGCCTGCGGCTTCCAGGGCCCTGATGTCACGGTAAATGGTCCTGACACTCACTTCAAATTTTTCTGCCAGTTCTGTAGCTGTAGAAAGCCGTTTGGTTTGGAGACAGGTCAGTATGGCGGTAAGCCTGGGTAATCTTGATATTCCGCTGTGTTCCATTGGCATAAAGGCAAATATACACAGCAAAACAGTTTTTAGTGTTTTACGGCTACTGCTTTTACCGTATCCAGTTTAATGGTGTCTGCTTTACTGGTGTCTGTTTTTGCAGTGGATGCCATTTCACTGGCTTTGCCGGGCTCAGGCGCTCTTAGCTGTAATTTAGTGTTGTCACAAGCGCTAAGGCTCATTACCACAGCAGCTAAAAAAATGAAAGGTTTCATAAAGATCTTTAATTTGATTTTCAAAATTAGAGAATAAAATAATGTAAATGTTACAAGATCAACCGAATGCCCTCCCTAACGGCATTTAATTACACCAGGATTACAGTTTAGGTTAAATCCGCAAAATTGGTTGTTATTCTTTTCTTAACAATAGTTTAATACAACGGCATTAATTTTATTGTAGTCAAAAACATATGGTTATGATCAGCACAAAAACCCTGTATAGCGCTGTTTTAAAAACAGAACAGCTGGATGATTCGCATAAGTTCCAGGCACTGCCTGCGGCAACCGGCAATTATCCCTATCGCCTGAGTATCGATATCCCTGCCGGTAAGGAGAAGCTGATATTTCATATGGTTGGCGATACTGGCGGCTTAAATACTCTGGGTAACCAGCAAATGGTCGCAAAACAAATGGCGGCCCAGTATGCTGAAAAAGAAGCGCCGTCTTTTTTATACCATTTGGGGGATATTGTATACCATTATGGAGAGGCAGAACAATATGGGCCACAGTTTCTTGAGCCTTTTGAAGCCTACCCTGGCCCGCTCTACGCCATCGCCGGAAACCACGACGGTGATATTAACCCGGAAAGCGAGTTCCATTGCGATAGCCTGGAAGCCTTCTATACGACTTTTTGCAACACCAGTCCTAAAACCATTTACTTTAGTCCGGACAGCAAAAGAAAAAGCCAGGTACAGCCGCATGTTTATTGGACTATGGAAGCCCCCCTCGCTACGATTATAGGTCTTTATACGAATGTCCCGAAATATGGCTGCATCAAAAAAGAGCAGCGAAGCTGGTTCATCGGAGAGTTACAACACGCGGCCAAACACAGCGCAGAGAAAGCAATTATCGTCTGTCTGCACCACGCCCCCTATTCGGCAGATGTTAACCATGGATCGAGCCTGGCGATGATCGAATTTTTAGAAAGTGCATTCGAGGAGGCCGGCGTAAAGCCCGATATTGTTTTCAGTGGCCATGTACACAATTACCAGCGGTTCAGTAAGCAGTACGCCGATGGAAAAACTGTCCCTTTTATTGTGGCAGGTGCCGGGGGATTTGATGCATTGCACACACTTGCCGATCCGTATAATCCGGCATATGAGTTACATAACCCAGCTCTTGATCAGGTGCATCTGGAAAAGTACTGCGATAACAAACACGGTTTCCTGAAGATTATTCTTGAAAAAACGCCTTTCGATTTCAGCATCAAAGGGGAGTATTATACCCTGATATCAGATCCTATGCTGGCATCAGCAGCGTTACAGGCAAGTCTTTTCGACAGTTTCCGTATTGATCTCACCGGAAGGTAAAAAAAGCTGTACGGTTGGTCCCGATTTCTTAGTATTGAAAAATTTATTTAACATTGGGCGCAATAGTTTTTCATGCATACAGATCAACCGGAAACAACAGAAGACATTGAGCTGCTCATCAAACTCAGGAAGGGAGATCAGCTGGCATTTGCCGATGTATACAACCTATACCGCGCAAAAATGTATGCTTATGCCTGTAATTTATGCAAATCACCGGAAACGGCAGAGGAAATTGTACAGGAAGTGTTTATCCGGATCTGGCAAAAAAAGGAGCAGATCAATACCGAACTGAATTTTGGGGCTTATCTGAAAAAGATTACCCTTAACCATGTACTGAACCACCTGAAAAAAGCCGCCCGCGACAGGGTCCTGCAGGAAGAAATATTCAATTACATAGACACCATCCGCAATACCACGGAGGACAATTTACTGGAAAAGGAATTGCTGAAGACTTACGATGAGGCCATTGAGCTTTTACCGCCCCAAAAGAAACTGATCTACCAAATGAGCCGGAATGAAGAAATGACACATGACCAGATTGCTGAAAAACTGAACATTTCTAAAAATACGGTAAAAAACCATATGGTTGAGGCGACTAAATTTATCCGCAGTTATGTGAGTAAACATGGCAGCATCATCTGTTTTCTTATTGCCTCTTCAAATTATTTTCGGCCCAACTAGTCCTCTTCTCTTTTTCAATTGTATTGTAATAAACGGGCAGCACAAAAGCGCTTTGTTTAAATGACTAAACTGTGAACGAAAAAGAACAATTCAAACACTTATATCAGCTTTACTTAAGCAATTCCTGCACAGCAGAAGAACTTAAGCATTTTTTCGATCTGCTGGAAAAAAGGAGGGACGATCAGGAGCTTATGGCCATGCTGTCCGACACCTGGGATCAGACCGCTTTATCTCCTGAAAAGGGGCTTACCCCTCCTTTCCTTCCGCAGGAAAGAAAAACAGTGCAGCTATGGCGACGATTGGTCAGTGCCGCAGCAGTATTACTGATTTTGTCTGGCCTGTACCTGTATAGGTCGGACCTCAGCAGACTGGTTGCGCCTGCCCCGGCGCACCAGTTATTTACTGCAACTGCTGAGCGAAAACTGGTAAGTCTACCCGACGGGACAAGGGTTTGGCTTAGCCCGAATAGTAAACTCGGATACCCGGAAAAATTTGAAGGAACGGAGCGAAACGTAACCCTTGAAGGTGAGGCTTTTTTTGAAGTCACTCACGATGCCAGGCATCCATTTATCATTAAAAGCGGTCAATTGAGCACTACGGTGCTGGGAACCAGCTTTAATGTTACGGCTTACACACAACAAAACACCATAAATGTTACCCTGGTTACCGGTAAGGTGGCCGTGGCCCTGCAAGGCCAAAACACTACCCAAAGGGATACGATAGTGGCCAATCAGCGCATTATTGTTGATAAAGCTGCAGCAAGTATCAGTAAGGTAGACTATCCTGATGCTGCTGCTTTCCTGAATAAAAGGTTAGGCTTATATGAATACAGGGGAGCAGCGCTTGGGGAGGTTATCCGTGACCTGGAAAATCAGTATGGTATTCAGATCAAAACGGATAGCAGCCTGACAGAAAGTGCGTTTTATGGCAACCTCAAAATGACCGATCCATTGGCCGAGACCTTAAACAAATTCTCTACAGTCATGGAAGCCCGGTGGAAAAAAGAGGGCACACAATATATCATCCTTAAATATTGAACTGAAACACGCTCTTTCAAGCGACACACACAAATACACACATATGAAATCAATTGAACCTGTCAGACTCCTGACACTCATTAGCTTGATATTGCTCCTGCTGGCCCTGGCCCAAGTCCAGGCCCGGGCGCAGGATCAGCTGGCTAAGAAAGTAACCATTACCCTCAAAGATGAACCGCTGAAAACGGCCCTGGATAAGATCACCAGCGTAAGCGGGGTAAAATTTACTTATAATGAACAGATTGCACTCAGTAAGATCAGGATCAGCGTGAGTGCAAAGGATAAGCCCCTGGCTGCTCTGCTTGAGTCCGCATTTACGAACGAACCCCTCCGGTTCAGTGCGTTAGACAAAGAGGTTTTTATACGATTAGACCCTGCCAAGGAAAAAAAGCCGGTGGCCGACCCGGCGGCCAATCCGGGGCAAAATCAGGAAAAACATACTTTAAGTGGTACTATTAAATCTTCATCTAGTGGAGAAACACTGATTGCTGCTACGATAAGGGTAAGCGGCACCAAGTATGCCACATCCAGCAACGAATATGGTTTTTATTCCATCACGCTGCCCAAAGGGAATTATACCATCGAAGTAAAGGCAGTAGGCTCAAAAAGCCATAAGGCACAAGTGGAGCTGGATAAAAACCTGGTTTTGAATATGGCACTTGACGATGACCTGAATGAGCTTGAAACAGTAACCATAAGTGCAAATGCCGGCAAAAGAAATATTGAGAACCCGCAAATGGGGATGGAGCGACTGAGCATCAGTGAAACGAAAAATGTACCTGTGCTGCTTGGCGAACGTGATGTGATCAAAACATTGCAGCTTTTACCCGGCGTAAAAACTTCAGGGGAAGGGAGTGGTGGTTTCTTTGTACGGGGCGGTAGTGCAGACCAGAACATGATCTTGCTGGACGAGGCACCGGTTTACAATGCTACACACCTGCTCGGGTTCTTTTCGACCTTTAACTCTGATGCCATAAAAAATGTAACGCTCTATAAAAGCGGAATGCCGGCACAATATGGCGGCGGGTTGTCTTCGGTACTGGACGTTAAAATGAATGAGGGCAATAACCAGAAATTTGGTGTAAGCGGAGGTATTGGTCTTATCGCCGCCCGGGTAAACGTAGAAGGGCCAATCCAGAAAGATAAATCTTCTTTCCTGATCTCGGCCAGGAGGACCTATGCCGACATGTTTCTGAAACTTTCGGGCGATTCGGCAACTAAAAATACCCAGCTTTATTTTTATGACCTTAACCTTAAGGCCAATTATTACTTAGGGGAAAAAGACCGCCTGTTCATTTCAGGCTATTTTGGAAAAGATGTACTGAGGAGTGATAACCTTTCGGGGATCAACTGGGGCAATGCCACCTCCACCCTGCGCTGGAACCACATTTTTAGCAGCAAGCTATTTTCCAATACGTCCCTGATCTTTAGCAATTTCAATTATAAGATCCAGTCGAACGGAGATGAAAGTTCGGTACGGCTATTTTCGCAGATCAGGGACTGGAACTTTAAGGAAGACCTGCAATGGTATGCCAATGATAAGAATACCCTTAGTTTTGGTTTCAACTCCATTTTTCATACCATTAAGCCCGGAGAGGTTCAGGCCAACGGGGATTCTGGGTTTATCTCGCAGAAGCTTCAGGACAGGTATTCCCTTGAAAATGCAGTTTACATCAGCAATACCTGGAAAGCCAGCCCTGTACTTAGTTTCACCTATGGCTTGCGTGTTTCTGCCTTCAGTATCCTTGGAAAAGGCGAGTATTATACTTTAGATCCGGAAGGCAAAGTGACGGGCGCAACAAGTTATGAACCAGGCGAGCTGGTAAAGACCTATGTGAACCTGGAGCCCAGGTTCGCAGCAGCTTTGCAGTTAAATGAATCGAGCTCCATTAAGGCTTCCTATGTAAGGAACGCCCAGAACCTGCACCTCATTTCCAACTCCAACTCCTCCTCTCCAACAGACAGGTGGGTGGCCAGTACCAATATCATTAAGCCTGAACTGAGCGACCAGGTGTCTTTAGGTTATTATAAAAACCTTGGCGGCAATGCCTATGAGCTTACTGTAGAGACCTATTACAAGACGCTTCAGAACCAGATAGATTACCGTAACGGGGCCGACATCTATACCAACCAGCCCATTGAAACCCAATTGCTTTATGGTAAAGGAAGGGCATACGGAGCCGAATTTCTGATTAAAAAGAAAACAGGGAAATTAACCGGATGGCTGGCTTACACCCTGTCAAAAACCGAACGGCAGATCGATGGCATTAACAATAACAACTGGTACAACGCCAGACAGGACAGAACGCATGATATTTCTATTGTAAGCATGTACCAGCTCAGTAAAAAATGGTCGCTATCGGCCAACTGGGTATTTGCCACCGGCAATGCGGTAACTTTTCCAAACGGAAAATACAAGATGCTGGGCCATAGCTATTTCTTTTTCTCAGAGCGCAATGCCGATCGTATGCCAAGTTACCATCGCTTAGATATAGGGGCAACAAAGCTCCTGAAGCAAACCAAAAAATTCTCATCAGAACTTAATTTCAGTCTGTACAATGCCTATGGGCGTGAGAATGCCTACCGCATTACTTTTAAAGACAAAGAAGCAGACCCTAACAGAACGGAAGCCATCAGAACAACCCTTTTCAGGTTCGTTCCGTCAATTTCGTATAATTTTAAATTTTAACACTATGAAAACAATAGTTCGTTTTATAATTTTGGCATCAATTTCAATGCTCTGGTCGTGCGAAAAAGCCATTGATCTTAAACTGAAGGACAACGATTCGCCAAAATATGTAATTGAAGGAACAGTTACCAACCAGCCAAATGGCTGTAAGGTTGCAGTTAGTGAAACCAAGAACTTTGGCGATGACAATCAGTTTAACGGAATAAGCGGGGCAAGTGTAAAAATTGAAAATAACGGCAATACATTTATGTTAACAGAAACGTCAAAAGGCATTTATGAAAGTACGGCAGTTACGGGAACACCCGGACAAAGCTATCGCCTTACTGTTAACATCAAGGGAGAGGTTTTTACCGCCTCCAGTACCATGCCTGCTGTTGTTGAGTTTTTGGATTTTACACTTAAGCCCAATGATGTTGATACAACCAGGGCAACGCCCAGGGTAAAATTTAAAGATCCTTTGGCGCCTGGCAATAGGTACTGGTTTCAACAATACATCAACGACCAGCTGCAGATTGGATACAAAGTCCTTAATGATGAATATACCCCCGGGCAGGAAGTTAATGAGTACCTGGTGTTTGAGAACAGAACAAAAAACCGGGCGCTTAACCTGAAAAAAGGTGACAGGTTAACCGCAGAAATGCATTGTATAGATGAACCGGTATTTACTTATCTGTTCAGCCTGTTTGGTGCCAACGGAAGCGATAACGGCGCTGCACCTACCAACCCTTTGAGTAACATCAGTGGTGGTGCTTTAGGCTTTTTCAGTGCACATACTTCCGAACGTAAAACGATAGTAATACCCTAATAAATAATAAAAATGAACCAATTGGATAAAAGTATAACTGTTGGCGCGCTATTTGGCTTCGTCATACTGCTTACCTTATTCGAGATGTATTTTAGTTACGCTCATGACAGGAAACACTATCATGGGCGTGACACCCTTACCAATGTTTACCTTATGGCTGCTGCATTTTTCATCAATGTGGCTACCAAAGCGGGAACGTTTATGCTGCTGGATTACGTTTACAGCCATTACAGTCTGTTCCATATTTCCAACATTTACATCTATTGGCTTGTGCTGATCCTGGCACAGGACCTGCTGTACTGGTTGCTGCATTATACCGGCCATTACGTACGCTTTTTCTGGGCCATGCATGTCACCCATCATTCCTCTCCTTATTTTAACCTTACTACCGGGTTTCGCTCCACAGTTTTTGAGCCGCTATACCGGGTGTTCTTCTACCTGCCACTTGCCTTTATGGGCTTTAGTGCATTCGACATCCTGTTTGCATACCTGGTAACACAAATTTATGGCAACCTGGTGCATACCCAAACCATAGGTAAACTGCACCCCATATTTGAGTACATTTTTGTAACCCCTTCTCACCACAGGGTACACCATGCCAGCAACCTGCGTTATCTGGACAAGAACATGGGCATGGTACTGATCTTATGGGACCGGATGTTCGGCACTTTCCAGGAAGAAGTGCCTGAAGAAGACATCGTATACGGACTTACCAAACAACCGGAAGATACGGGTGCGGTGAACATCATTTTTCATGAGTTCAAAGCTTTAATTGCCGATGCCAGAAAGGCCCCTAACTTTAAAGATAAGGTAAAGTATTTTCTCTATCCTCCGGGCTGGAGCCACGATGGCAGCACGCAAACAGCCAAAGTAATGCAGCGGGAGCTGGAAAAAGAACGAAGTGTAGCTTAATCAGCCGCCGGGTTGTGCGGTTTAATGTGATTGCTTTGCGGCGGTAAGGGCACAAAATCCGTTTCCCCGGGTACAGGTTTAAACGACTGTTCCAGCCACATCTTTTTCGCCTCTTCTATCCTTTCGGCAGTAGAAGCCACAAAATTCCAGTAAATGATACGGCCCTCTGGAAAGGGTTCGCCTCCAAAAATGTAGATGGTGCTGTTTTCCTGCATATCGAATTCACAAAGTTTACTGTCTTTTGCCACCAAAAGCTGTTTAGGTCCGAAGGTATTCCCTTCACTTTCTACTGCCCCTTCTAAAATGTAGAGGGCACTTTCACCAAAAAGGTCCTTGCCTATTTTTATGGTCTGGCGACTGCTGGTTTTAAGCTCCAGAAAATAAAGCGGGCTGTAAACAGGAACTTCCGATTTTCTTCCAAAAACTTCTCCGGCAATCAGTTTGATATTTACACCTTGTTCTATCCACTCCGGTAAGCCTTTCCCCTCAACATGGAAAAACTCAGGTTCCATCTGCTCCAGGTGTTTAGGCAATGCCACCCAGATCTGCAATCCATGCATCATTTTATCCGAATTGCGCAGATACTGTGGTGTCCTTTCAGAATGTACTATCCCCCTTCCGGCGGTCATCCAGTTTACCTGCCCGGGTTTGATTTCAACCTCGGTACCCAGACTATCCCTGTGCATAATGCTGCCTTCAAAGAGGTATGTCAGGGTAGACAGTCCAATATGCGGATGCGGTGGCACGTCAACATTTTCTGTATTGCTCATACATACCGGCCCCATATGGTCTATAAAGGCAAAAGGCCCCACCATCCTCTTTTCCCGAAAAGGCAGGAGGCGCCCCACCATAAAGCTGCCTATACTTGCAGGTCGTTCTTCGATAATCAGATTGATATTTGACATAAGATCTTAACTATACCCCTAATATACCAAAAAAAGGCAATTTTTAGAACAACTGTGCAAGTGCATTGACCTGTTTTAACCTGAAGTAAAGATCCATTTCAAAATGCTGAAGGCCTGGCTTTACATTCAAAGCGCTAACTTCCAGCTTACGGAGTGTTTTGATATAGGTTTCAAGTAATGGAAACTGTTCCTGCTCGCTAAGCTTCCTGAAATCAGTTTCCAGGTAAAAGAAATAAGGCGTTTGTGTTTTCAAACCTGAAAAAGCAGCATGTTCATTGGTGCTGAACAGCAGTGCTGATGGGCGGTATTTGGTATAAACGGAATAAAGCGGAAACAAATGCGGGTTTACCTTACCACCTTTCAAGATACCTTGCGCTACCAACTGATTCACTAAAGCTGTCGGCCTTGCGCTCAGCATGCTGTTTATTCCGGGTACCCGGACCATACGCGGCGTAGTTACGGCTACCTTTTCAAAATCATCGTTATATTCGTAAGTGATCAGGGTATCTGCCTGGTTTACCGGCTTGCTTAGTTCTACATCAAAATACCCATTGCAGTATTTCAATAAACTATCGGGATAAATGGTATGTGTTTTAAGCTGAAGGGGTGCAAGCCGGTGAGTTGTTATGGACTTTGCATCAAGCCATAACTTAAGGATGGCATCTTTGTCGAAAACACGGTGGTTAAATACTTTTCCCTGAACCCGGAGCCCTTTAAAATTAAAATCACCCTGCATATGAAAGTGCCCCGCTTTAAACTGCCCTGTTCCTGTGTATTCCTCAAATACATAAGCCAGGTGTGCGCTTAGCGCTTTTAGTTTTTTGATCCCTGGATCGGTGTCTGGCAGGAAATTTTCCCTGTTCATGAGCTGTTCCAAAATCTCCTGAACATTTTCTTTTTTCAGGGAATACGCAACCGCAAATGTCTGCTCATTAAAGGCAACCGTCAGCCCTCCGTTTGCTGAACTTCCGAGGATGTATTTACCCGTATTTTTAAATCTGGTTATCCCCAGCTTTTTGTTGATGAACACCCGCAGCTCAGCAGTATCCGAAACCGGCAGACTGCAGAAGTATGTTTGTGCAGATCTGGAATGAACAGTGTAGATAAAAACATTGGCCGGAATATCCAGACCTGTTTTCAGGGAGTTTCTTTTGCTTTTTTTATAATGAGATGAATTCAACAGGTAATCTGCCGCAAGTGTACGGTAAATCCTGTCTACATCAACTTTGATGATGAAGGCCGCATCAGAATGGATGCGATGCCTGTAAGAAGTATACCGGCGTAAGGACAGATAACCATAAGCAAGGGCAAGCAGCAGTAAGACAACTGCTGCCAGCATTGCAATAATGCGTTTAAGCTTATTTTTGCGCGTCTTCAATAATAGAGAACAGGTATTTTAAAGCATTGGGTTGATTGGCAGGAATATCCATACTTAGCTGGCCGGACAACACATTCCCCTTAAGCGGGTCTGACTTCAGGTAAATATCGCCCATGCTGTTCAATACCCGGTTAACCTTATCCAGTTTCTTGCCCAGCTCTTCTGCCGGGATTTTTCCGGACAGCTTCTTCGCGCTGAAATAGGCTGAGTAATTACTGCTCAGCAAAGCCTTTTTATGTTTGGCCGAAACCTTTGCCACATACCTGTCAGCAGCAATATTATCCATTTCTGCCTTACTGGTACCAAAGAAAATAATTCCATCCTTAATGGTAAAATAAAGCGCCAGCGGGCTTTTAGGAATGCTGATCTCATAATAGCCTGCTCCCCTTTTTACCAGTTCCTTTTTTACCCCATAGGCAATGAGTTTGTCAATTAAACGGGTGTCCTCGGATGAAACCATGAGTAGAAAATCGGGTAAAGTTTCTTTCTTTGTTTTCATTACCTCTTTGCTCTCGAAGTTCTCTTCGTTGTATTCGTAAGATTTATAGCTGACTTCGCTTCGCGACAAGCCGTTAAAAATAAACAGGGCATCTCCCTTTACCACCTTCGCTACCGCGGCCTCATCCAGCAAAAGGGAAAGCAGGTCTGTTGCCATTCCCACTTCATCAGCGTACACAGAACCGTATAACTTTGACATCAGCTTGGGATATTCTTCCAGGTAGGCTTTGGTATCCAGGGCATAGCCCATATAACCGATCATGCGGTCCTCATTTACGTATTTCAAAAAGCGTTTGTTCAACTTCCGCTGGTGCACCTTTTTAAAAACAGCGGCAATTTCATTGCTGAAGGTCATACTTGTGGCCAGGCGGATCAATTTGTCTTCCAGGTAAAACCGGGCGTTTGCACTGCCATAACCATTCAGAAAGTTCATCCCCTTCAGATAATTAAGGGCAGGCATATAGGTATTGAACAGCTTGTCGGCCCCGGAAATCCAGATGATCGCTTCAGCATCCGGGTCCAGGCTTTTCATAAAATCGTTATTGTCCAGTATAGATGCTTTGTTCGTACCCGCAAAAAAATCGTTCACCATATTTTGTACCCAGCCGGCAACAATGGATTTCTTTAGCTGTTCGTCTCCGTAACCGAAATCTGACACGGCCACAGCGGAGTCGGCAGCAACCGCTTCTCCTTCCTCTTCAACCGCTACAATTGCCGAATCGGCAGCAACAGCATCTTCAACGGCTACAGCCGCCGAATCTACCAGTACTTCTTCTGCCGGACTGATAGCTGTCAAACCAAAACGCTCAATTACCTCAGGGCGCAGGAAATATTCCTTTTTAGCACTTCCTGTTACAAAAAGAAAGGTATCGGCATTCCAGTGTGCTACTTCGGTAGAATCGGAATTATAATAAGACCTCAGTCCGTTTTTTACACTGAACTTCTGGCTTGCCTGCTGATAAAGCGCATCTACCTGGGCAAGGTCCTTAACAGGTGCAAGGAAACAGTTATAAGTTACGCTGTCATTGCTCCTGTTGTAATAATAAAATGAAGAACTGAGGTTAAAGCCAAGATCTTCAATGGTTGCAAAAGCTTTGTCAGATTTTTTTGAAAGTTTGGCAAGGATCTCTTTTCCGATAAAAGTATGGTTAAACTCATTTAAGGACATGAGCGTTGTTAAATTCTTACCCTTAATTGTAGCTACGGCAAGTGCATCCGAAGGTATTTTATGCACCAGGTCCTGGGCAGCAGCAGCAAACGTAAAGCTGGTAAAAAATAAAGCAATTAAGCATTTGTAAAGCGAATTCATAGATAGAGTATAATTTAAATGGTAATGTTACTTTGTAAGTGTAATGCTATTGGACAGGTCGGCTTTTCCATTGATCAAACCAAGGACACCTGTATTGAGCATAACAGCTTTTTTTGATTTAGATAGCTTAGCAAGCGGATTGTTACTGGAAGCAACAGGCTGTTCGAAGCGGTAAATACTGGTATAAGTGGCATCCTTAAACACCTTCTTCACTTCCGGCTTCAGCTTGTTGTACTGCACAACGGCATCTTTGGCATGCTGATAACTGCGTTGAAAAACCTGGTTTTTAGGATTATACGTATAAGAAGAATTGCTAACCCCTTTAACCTTCAGTTTTTTAAGCACGTCCTGATTTACATTGTTGATGTTCGCAATGTCTTTAAATGCAAAAGAGACACTTACAATATAGTTCTCAAAATCGACTTTCTTCTGTACATTGCTGATACCAGGCGACTGCCTTAAATAAGCCACAACCTCATCCAGTTCTTTCTGGATTTTTTGTTTAGAGGGTACCTTATAACCCTGAATGCTATCCATCAGCATTACAGAAGCCACCTTTGTTTTACTCGCGCTAAGGTTCAAGGTTAAATTAACAGTTCCTGATCCGGCTTTGGTCAGGTTAATTTCTTCAATAACCTGAAAGCAGGAAGAAAAGCAAAGCAAAATGAATATGGGAAGCAGGTATTTATACTTTGAAGGCATTATACTGGTGTTTTTTATAGGTATGCGGCAAAGATATCATTTTACCTACACAATATAAGTACCTGACCAGCGACTAAAATTTATAAGTAAAGCCTGCGCCAAATATCTGTTTTACCTGCAAGGCTTTATGTTTTTCTGTGATCCCGTTTACTGTTTTACTGATGTCTGTATTGTCGTCATAGATCATCTGCACGCCGGCATTAACGGTAACGAATTTATTGACCTTCATAAACAGGTTGGCCGTATAATCAACATCTACATTTTGCGGCTTGTCCAGGTAGTTGGAATAGAGTTTCAATATATTTTCCAGGCTGATGTTCTCTACCAGGTTTACTTTATAATAAGCATCCAGTGAGGCACCAAATTCGAAACGCGTATTTTTTCCGGGATCGACACCAAAAGCGCCCTGATTTGCCAGCTCATCATCGAATACCATTACGATCCTGGACGCTACAGGCGAGATGTTAACCCTGAAATTATCAGATTTTTTATAGGCAAAACCCGGACCAAAGGTAAGGTAGGCCGGGGCAAAAGCATTGGAAATTAAAGTTCTGTTATTTCCTTCGTATTTATAGCCTTTGGCAAATTGGGTCTGGAAGTTGACATAAAATGTATACAACCAATACTCAGACGCCTTGTAGCCCAGCAAGCTGTTCAGAATGATCCTGTCGTCATTTTTTCTGACACCGATATCCTCCTGTTTGCTCAGTCCATAACCCGCAATCACCTTATTGTCCCAGCTCCATTTGTTCTTTTTGTAATTGAAATCGTAATTAAAGACCAGGTTACCGGCAATCGCATTTACGCCTCCGGCCGACCAGTTGGAGAATGAACTTTGATTGATCAGGAAGGTATTTTCGCCATGGATAGTCCAGTTTTTAGTGGTATCGGCCTTAGGGGCATCCTGGCCATAACCTGCAGCAGCACTGGCCAGCAGGGCAAATAACAATGTAATTTTTCTCATTCGAGGTAAGATTAAGCGTAATCAATAGCTGAATTTAAGTATCTGAGTTGAATATAATTGAATTATACATTAGTTCAAATTGTTCATTAAAAAATGTCTGGCACAAAAAAGTAAACAGAAATATCCGGATTCAAAAGAACCTGGAACGTGATTGAAATAATTTTTCTCTCATTTGTTTTAACTTAGCCATTAAGTAATATAATCTGATGAAAAAAACGAGTTTCCTTTTAGCGCTGTTTACAATTTTGATTTTAGGCACAGCAGCCTATGCCCAAAAAAGGCCAAACGTGATTGTTGTGCTTACTGATGACATGGGCTATGGGGATCTGGCCTGCTACGGCAATCCCTTATTCAAAACCCCTTTTCTGGATAAAATGGCTGGCAAGGGGGTGATGGCCACTAATTTTGTAACCACTTCTCCTACCTGCTCCCCGTCACGTGTTTCCACACTTACCGGGCGGTATTGCAGTCGCGCTAAAATGCCCCGCGTTATTGGCCCGGGCGACAAAACCGCTATACCTGATGAGGAGGTGACCATTGCCGAGATGCTAAAAACCTCGGCCTACCGTACCGCCTGCATCGGTAAATGGCATATTGGCGACTATGGTACCGGCTTGCCCAACAAGCAGGGTTTCGATCTGTTTTATGGCATGCTGTACAGTCACGATTTCAGGGCGCCTTATGTAAAAACGGATACTGTCATTAAAATATTCAGAAACCAGAAACCAGAAATCTACCGTCCCAACGATACCATCCTCACTAAAGCTTATACTGCCGAAGCCATTAAATTCGTAAAGGCATCGGCACAGAAAAAACAGCCATTCTTTTTGTACCTGGCCTACAACATGCCGCACCTGCCGGTGGCTTCTGCCGTACGTAAAGGCAGCCCTAAATCTGCCGGAGGCGAACTGGGCAGTGTGATTGAAGAGATGGATACCGAAATGGCCAGGTTATGGAAAACCCTGGAAGAGAACGGAGAGGCAGACAACACCATTTTTATATTTACGAGCGACAACGGCCCATGGCTGAATGCGCCGCAGCGCATGTACGATGATGGTTTTACCAAGCCTTATCATGTAGGTACAGCAGGTATGTTCAGGGGCTCAAAGGCCACCTCTTACGAAGGCGGCCACCGTGTGCCTTTTATTGTTTATTACAAAAACCACACTGCTGCCCAGGTGCTGAGGACACCCGTATCTAACCTGGATATTTTACCAACCATTGCTGAATGGACACATACAGCGCTCCCTGAGCGGGTGCTGGATGGGGAATCAGTAGTTAAACACCTGTCGCAAAAAGACTATACTGTTCCCCATAAGCCCATTTATTATTTCAATTATACTTTGCAGGGTGTAAAAGACGGCGACTGGAAACTCCGGATCATTAAACAGGATGACAAGACGACAAATGAATTGTTTAACCTTGGCTGGGATCCCACAGAGCGGTACAACTTGTTTGACGATCCCAGGTATGCCAAAGCGCAGCAGCATTTGCAGGCTTTATTTGAAAATTATCCGGACAAATAGAGATTTAACCAAATTCAAAATACTTCCGGACAAATTTGAAAGGCTGCAGCTTCATGCACTCCTATCTTTATTCTTAACAAAGAATAAAAAATCAGACTATGAACAAGACCTTAGGCATCCTCCTGGCTTTTGCCTTTAGCAGCTTAACCAGCTTTGCACAACACGCGGCAATCAGCAAAGTAAGCTTTGACCCCATTAACCTGGCTTATCCCGGATTGGAGAAAGTGAGCAAACTGGTATCAGATGGCAAATACGATGATGCCGCCAAAGCACTGCTGGCCTATTATCAGAAAAAAAGCAAATCCAGGGAACCTGATTTCAGCAACTCCGAAAAGCCTGCCGACCTGCACCAACCTGTTAATAAGGTAACCCAGGAAATGGCTGATAAAGCCTTGCTCCATCAGTTTCAGCCTCACAAGGGCTACGGCTATTTTGATTATGGCACCGACATCAACTGGCAGATGTGGCCGGTTAAAGACAATGAGGTACGCTGGCAGCTGCACCGTGTAAAATGGTGGCAGCCGATGGCCCTGGTTTATCATGCAACCGGCGATGAAAAGTATGCAAAAGAATGGGTGTACCAGTATAGCGACTGGGCCAGAAAAAACCCTCTTGGCTTATCGGCCGATAACGACAGGTTTGTATGGCGTCCTTTGGAAGTATCGGACAGGGTGCAGAGCCTTCCACCCACTTTTGATTTATTTGTGAATTCGCCCGCCTTTACCCCTGCTTTTTTAATGGAATTTCTGAAAAGCTACCACCAGCAAGCCGATTATTTGCCAGCAAATTATGCAGAAAAAGGTAACCATCGTTTATTTGAAGCACAACGTGTTTTGTTTGCTGGCGTATCTTTCCCCGAATTTAAGGATTCTCCAAAATGGAGAGAAAGTGGCATTGAAGTGCTAAACACAGAGATCAAAAAACAGGTTTACCCTGACGGAATGCAGTTTGAACTCTCACCAATTTACCACGTGGCTGCCATTGATATATTCCTTAAAGCTTACCGTTCTGCACAGCGTGTAAACCTGGAAAAAGAATTTCCTGAATCCTATGTACAAACTGTGGAAAGCATGATCATGGCGGTAATCAGTATTTCATTGCCAGACTACAACACACCTATGTTCGGCGATTCCTGGTTAACCGAAAAAGATTTCAGGATGAAACAATTTGCTACCTGGTCTAAAGTTTTTCCTGCAAACGAAGCCATCCGGTATTTTGCTACCGATGGCAAACAAGGCAAGGCCCCAGACTTTTTATCCCATGCACTAAGCAATGCCGGTTTTTATACTTTCAGGACCGGATGGGATAAAAATGCAACCGTTATGGTGTTAAAAGCCAGCCCTCCGGGAGAATTCCATGCCCAGCCCGACAACGGAACTTTTGAACTTTTCATAAAGGGCCGGAACTTTACCCCGGATGCCGGTGTATTTGTATACAGTGGCGACGAGGCCATCATGAAGCAGCGAAACTGGTACCGTCAAACCCGCATCCACAGCACACTTACCCTCGATAACCAGAATATGGTGATCACCAAAGCCCGGCAAAACAAATGGGAAACCGGTGCCAACCTCGATGTACTTACCTATACCAATCCAAGCTATCCGGAACTGGAGCATCAGCGCAGTGTGCTTTTCATCAATAAAAAATACTTTCTGGTAATTGATAAGGCTATGGGCAAAGCTACCGGAACCCTGGGTGTACACTGGCAGTTGAAGGAAGACAGTAAAGCTGTTTTTGACAAAGTAAAAAACAGGGCTTACACCACTTACGGAGATGGCAACAACTTACTGATCCAATCGCTGAACGCCGGCAAGATCAGCCTCAAAGAAGAAGAAGGAAAAGTATCTTATTTTTATAACAAGGAGCTGTCGCGCCCTGCATTTGCATTTGAAAAACTGAAGAATGATGCCGCGAGCCAGCAGTTTGTCAGCATTGTTTATCCTTTCGGGGGAGAAAAGGTACCAGAGATTCGGATCGTACCAAACAAGGGCAACGACTTCCAAAAAGGGACCATTGACCTAAGCCTTACCATCAACGGGCAGCAGCAGCAGATTAAGGCAACGCTTTACTAAGCAGCTGTTCCCCGGCCAATCATTCCTAACCTAAAAAACCAAATATGAAAAGACAAATGATGAACATTGGCGGCTTTGCGGCAATTGCTGTATTGCTGCTTGGTACTGCCTGCAGTAAAAAAACAGGTTTAACCAATGAAGAGGGGGCCGAAAAAAACAAAGTGGAAACCCTTTCAAATGTCCAGGGACTTACCGCTAATGGCGACACCATCCTGAACGTGACCTACGAAAACGGGCAACTCAATTCTGGTATTACAGGGGTAAGAGGCACTGTGGCTCCTGGTGCTGATGCCGCCTATACTGTTCCTGGCGACAGCAGCACCTATGCCATTGCCCATAAGGTTACCCTGGGCAATCCCGACTACTACTCGGCAGAAGCCTATCGCAGTGAATCGGATGCCCTGGAGCACCAGCCCTCTTTATTTTTCCCGGGAATGGAAAGGAGATATGAGTTTAGTGTATACCTGAAAGACTGGGAGCAATGGAATTCGGCAAACCCACCCTATGGAGACAACATCTTTCAACTGAAAGTAACAGGTGGTGATCCGGTTCCGGTAAGGTTGTTAACCAAGCGCAACGCGATTGTAGCCAGGTATGATGCCAGCGGCAATGGTACTGTGATTGCTGATTTCAGGCCGCAGATCAACAAATGGATTCATTTCCGGATTGATGTGAAATGGACGCTGGACAATACCGGTTACTTTAAAATATATACCCGTTACAGCAATGAGCAAAGCTATACCCTAAGGCTGCAGAACCTGAATGCCAGAACATTTACCGGCACACAACTGGCTAACGGACAAAAAGGCTATATCAAATGGGGTGTATACCGCGAAGCCGGAAAAGACGCCAATGGCAATGTCATTACCAGCGACAATGTCCTTACCCGCATTGCCTATCATGACAACGTCAGGATTATAGCTCTTCCGCTTTAACAACAATAGAACCCGATTCAAGGAAAACCCTACCGGATTCATTTATTGATGATAACTGTTGCAAACAGCTGCTCATTTTTGAAAAAACAAACAGCAATGAGAAAAACAGTTATCATCATTTTCCTGGCCCTGGCAACCGGTAGTTGCTTCGGGCAATCTATTGATACCGCTGCACTGGGCATCCTGCAACGGTCCTATAAAAAGTTAGCGGCGATGCAGGTCCTTAGTTATGAGTTAACAAAGGTAGATACCATGATCAGAGATGGTATGCCGCCACAGGTAGAAGTAAAAACAGTTTTTGGGAATATAAAAAAGAATGCCTACTGGCAGCTACGTTTCGACGACAACACCGAATGGTGGCTGATTCGGGGCGACACCTTATATAAAAAAGAAACTTCGGGCAGATCTCCCATCGTATCCTCCGGCAGTTGGGACAAACATTCCATGGCAGCCAACAGCATTTACCATATATTGGGCAGGAACTGCCCAGGTATAGAGCCAGGTATAACTGCCATACAGTTTGCAACAGATACCAGCAAAGGGGATTTATACCTCATAGACGTCATCAGACAAATAGATTACCAGACCGATGAAATCAAGAGTGAACGTTTTTTCAACAGGTATTGGGTCGATAAAAAAAGCCTGTTTTGTAAGCGAAGGATGATGTACTCCCGAAGGCTGGAAAGTGGGCAGGAGGCTATTGATATTTATGATTTTTCTGTATCGCTGAAGAAAAACCCTGCAGACCTTGATTTTAAATATTTTTTCAACGGTCCGGTAGTAAAAGAGACAGTGGTTAAAAAACATGAAAATCTTACGGTTGGTACTATAGCCCCGGATTTCACAATAACCGACGTCAAAACGGACAAACCGCTAAAACTGGATGACCTCAGGGGAAAAGTAGTGCTGCTTGATTTCTGGTATATGGCTTGTATGCCCTGCAGGATCCTGATACCCAGAATCCAAAAACTGCAGGAGAAGTTTAAGAATGAAAATGTCGCCATTATCGGAATAAACATAAGTGATTCTTCTGCCGAAAAAATTCTCTCATTCTTAAACGACAGGAAGATCAGCTATCCTCAGTACTATCAAACAGGTAAGCTGGTACAGGATTATAAACTCAATGCTTTTCCTACTACACTGGTACTCGACAAGGAAGGCCGGGTAAAACTGCTGGAAACTGGTGTTGCAGAAACTACTGAAAGTGTACTGGAGCAGGCAATAAGAAAAGAGTTAGGTTTATGAAATATATTTTGTCCGTATTTTTTTCGACCTTGTTAAAAATGAAATTTTTGCTACTCCCGATCTTCCTGCTGTGTGCTTTCTTTAAGCCAGTTTCTGCGAGGCAACACACAGGTTCAGCAGATGCCGTTCCCTCTTCCAGTATAATCATCAAAAAACGTATAAAAGGCAAGGATTGTGATACCTGTAACTTTGATTTTGCGCTTGATGCCGAACCAGGGTTCAGCTACCTGATCACGGGATCAGGGCATACACCAGCACGGTTTTACGATCAGCTTCCACTTTTCAAAGCATCCGGAGGGGGGCCAAAGACATTCAGTTCTAACCTGCATCTGATCTCTGCCGGACACATCGGGATTACCTTCCTGCCAAATTTTATATCCGAAGGGGGAAAACGGCTGCAGCTCTATCGGAATTTTGGGGGCGAGGATTACCGTAACCTGGAATACCTGACCGAACAGAACGGCAGGGTGATTAAACCCTGGGCACCACTCTATTCACTCGCGGAAAACAAGAAATATGCGATGCTTGGGCACAAAGAGGTATCAGGAATTGAAGTGACCGCTCCCTGGAAACAGACATTTTATGCGGGAGATTTTGACCTGAATATCGGTGACTCATTGCGCGTTACTATACGCAATACCAAAACAAAAAAAATTGTAAAAAAAATATCTATATACCGTGTAGAAGACAGGGCCACCAATTTTGTCTATTACCAGATACCCTTAACAGACGAGCAACTGAGCGTCAATCTCCAGAATATCCTGAATGTAGTATCTGGTGATCCAAACATGGTTGATGGACGATCGTCCGATATATTTGAAAAGGATTACAATGCTGTCGGCGTACTGAGGTTTCATGTGGATGGGCATGAAGAACTCCAGTATTCTTTTGACAATAGCCCATCATCCTGGCAGTCGGTATCCACAGGCTCACGCGACAATGTATTCCTGGTTCTTGGCACCGAATTACCTGAAGGGAAGGATCAGGATGTTTATCTGAGGTACAATACACAACCACAAACCGTACACCAGATAACCATCAGGGTAAAACCCCGCCCCTTTCAAATGCCCTGGTTAAAGATAACCGGGTTAAGTACAGTATTGCTCACTCTGGCTGCCATCTGGGCCTACTTATTGGATAAACGGAACAGGCAGAAAGTTGTAGAACTTAAAAAACGAAATCAGGATACCGAAACTCGCCTTTCCTTATTGAGCGGGCAACTTAATCCTCATTTTCTTTTCAATTCCTTACATGCCATACAGGGTACCATCAACAGCAGTAATCCGGATAAGGCAAATGCCTATATCGGCAGTGTAGCAGAATTTATGCGTGATGTGATGGATACAGGCAGAAAAGAATTCATCTCATTGACGGAGGAACTTAAGATCGAAGAAGATTATTTAAAAATTGAGCAGGAAAGAACCTCTTTTTCTTATACCATCAGTCTTGCGCCGGAACTCACAGCGGCGCAGATTGATTTCCCTCCCTTGCTGCTGCAGCCGGTTCTGGAGAACAGTATCCGGCATGCTTTTAGTAAAGACCTTGAGCATCCTGAAATTTCCATTAACATCTATAATAGAGGCACCACACTTATTATTGAATTGAATGACAATGGCACCGGAGCCTGGAATACAGATCATATCAGAGAAGGCCAGGGGCTCTCCCTCACCCGGAAACGTATTGCTGTCTATAACGAAAAACTGGAATCTATGTCCATTCAGCTTCATATAGATTATATACCAGGCAAAGGAACAATGACTACCTTTACCCTACAAAACTGGCTTGCATGAATAACCTTAACTGCTTTATCGTAGATGATGAACAGGGCGCCATTGAAACATTATCGGTGCTGCTGCATCGGTATTGCCCTTTTCTAACCCTAGCAGGCACCGCCGGTTCAGTAGCTGAGGCCCTGGTGTTTTTGAAGGACACCGTTGTAGACATCCTGTTTCTGGATATTAAAATGAAACAGGAAACTGGTTTTGACCTCCTAAGGCAGCTCCCGGAACGCAGCGCTCACGTAATATTCGTTACTGCACACGATCAATACGGCATCCAGGCTATCAAATTCTCGGCTACCGATTACTTACTAAAGCCCCTAAACCCTGAAGAGCTCATTGCCGCCGTACACAAGGTTGGACAAAAGAAAATAAACCATACTGAGCAGGTTGCCATGTTGCTGCAATCTTATCAGCAACAGCAGAACAACACGCAGAAGCGCATCGCCCTGGCCGATCAACAGGAGATCAGATATGTGCTTATCGAAAACATTGTGTGCTGCAATTCAGACAACAGTTATACGAGTTTTTACCTCTGCGGAGAAACTGAACCAATTTTAGTTTCCAAGTCCATTGCCGAATATGAGGCACTCTTGTCCCCTTATGGCTTTATCCGCATTCATCAATCCTGGCTGATCAGCAGAGATCATATAGAGACTTTTAAAAAGGCCGATGGAGGCTATCTGATTATGGATAATAAATTAAGTGTACCGGTAAGCAGGCAAAGGAAGCATTTACTGAGGGAAATATAAATAAGTGCAGAGTTCTTAGATGAAAAAACAAAAAAGCCTTTCAGTAGTCCTGAAAGGCTTTTTGCAATTGGCTCCCGAAGCTGGGCTCGAACCAGCGACCCTCTGATTAACAGTCAGATGCTCTAACCGGCTGAGCTATTCGGGAGTATCCGGCTATCAAAACGGGCTTTTAGAACTCTTAAAGAACATAAAGCCTTGTTCGTTTTGGGAATGCAATATTAGGGCTTTTAAATTATTTATGCAATATTTGCAGTGAAAAAAATTAAAAAAAAATTCAACGAATTTATATGAGCCTGATAATCATAGGAACTGTAGCTTTTGACGCTATAGAAACGCCCTTCGGAAAAACCGATAAAATAGTAGGTGGTGCCGCAACTTACGCCAGTTTAGCTGCATCTTACTTCTATGATAAAGTAAAAATTGTAGCAGTAGTTGGTGATGATTTCCATAAAGAAGACATCGACACCTTTACAGCACATGGTATAGATACCGAAGGTTTACAGATAAAAGAAGGCGAAAAATCTTTCTTCTGGTCGGGCAAGTACCACAATGACATGAACAGCAGAGACACCCTGGTTACCGAATTGAACGTATTGGCTGATTTTGATCCGATCATTCCTGACAATTACCAGGACTGCGAATACCTGATGCTGGGCAACCTAACCCCTATTGTACAGCAAACGGTAATTAAACGTTTAAAAAACAGGCCTAAGCTGATCGTACTGGACACCATGAACTTTTGGATGGACATCATGATGCCAGACCTGCTGGAAACCATTAAAATGGTAGATGTGCTGACCATCAATGATGCCGAAGCGCGCCAGCTTTCAGGCGAATACTCACTGGTAAAAGCCGCACAAAAGATTTTAACCATGGGCCCTAAATACCTGATCATTAAAAAAGGTGAGCATGGTGCATTGCTGTTCCATGAAGACAAGATCTTCTCGGCCCCGGCACTTCCATTGGCAGATGTTTTCGATCCGACCGGAGCAGGCGATACCTTTGCAGGCGGCTTTATTGGTTATATGGCCAAAGTAGGGACGGTAAACTTCAACAACATGAAAAATGCGATCATTTTTGGTTCTGCCCTGGCTTCTTTCTGTGTAGAAAAATTTGGAACAGAGAAAATCCTGAACCTTACAGCAGCAGAAGTTTCGGCACGTGTGCAGGAGTTTGTAAGCTTGAGCGCATTTACCATCGAGGCATAGGGTTTATTTTATCAGCCCTACTACCTTAAACTTTTCAAAAACCGTTTCTGTATGCGGTGCATCGGGCAGTTCAGCTGTTAAATCCTGTCCTGCCCAATGCTCATAATGTTTACCATTACGCCATAGGCGGCTTTCCGTAACATCATAAATTATTCCTTTATAGGCTACCCATATCTGGGGTTTATCCTGCCCGTTGCGCAAGGCCAGTTGTTGTTTGGTATATACAGGCAGATTATCCATTGGTTTTGCCGGGCTTATGCCTAAAAAACTCAAAAAAGTAGACTGCAAACAGCAGCACCGCCATAAAATAAAAATAACCTTCAATCCCGATGTGGCCCAGCTTCAATTTCAATGTTTCCGCTTCAGAAAATTTAACGAGGCCTTTGCTATCAAGTACCGCAAAAACGATGTAAAACGGGATCAATAAAAGCACATAGCAGCGATAAAATCGATACATAAACCTGAGCTTGTTTTTATATTCAATGAAAAACAACAGGGCAAACAGGGTAAAAAAAGTAATTGCAGTATACCATTTCTGGTAACCAAAAAACAGCAGGGCCACGCAGAGCCCCAGTAACAGGTTACTGGTTAACAAGCTATATTTTTCAAGCGCATTACCGGGGAAACGATCGTTTAAAAACTGGTATAAACCTATAGCAACTGCCGGCACCACAAATGCAGATAACCCCACTAAAACAGGGCTGCTGAAAGAAAGCACCCTAAGGCTGACAAAAAGAAAAGTAAACAGCGAAAACACGGTACCGGTAATCAGCAGGGACAATAAAGCAGCTTTAATCGTATTGATGTTCATTTAAAAGATATCTCTGCCTCCAAAAGTAGCATATAAAATGTAATGGGTATATTTGTTTATGAAGAAAATAGGATTTTTATCGTTTGGGCATTGGTCTAATCATCCTGCCTACAGCACCCGGACAGCAGGCGATACCCTGCTCCAATCTATCGATCTGGCAGTTGCTGCCGAAGAAATTGGTTTGGATGGCGCTTATTTTCGTGTACACCACTTTGCAGCCCAGCTGGCTTCGCCTTTCCCTTTGCTTTCGGCTATCGGTGCCAAAACAAATAAAATAGAGATCGGGACGGGTGTAATTGATATGCGTTATGAAAATCCACTGTACATGGTGGAAGATGCCGGAGCTGCGGATTTAATTTCAGGGGGAAGACTGCAACTGGGGATCAGCAGAGGTTCGCCCGAACAGGTAATAGATGGCTGGCGCTATTTCGGATATGAACCAGCTGAAGGAGAAAACGATGCAGACATGGGACGTCGTAAAGCCCTCGAATTTCTCGATAAGCTAAAAGGCATAGGGTTTGCCCAGCCTAATCCCTACCCGATGTTTCCCAACCCAGCTGGCCTGCTGCGCCTGGAACCACATTCGGAAGGATTGCGGGAACGTATCTGGTGGGGCGCGGCTTCAAATGCTACCGCCGTTTGGGCAGCCGAAAACGGGATGTACCTCCAGAGCTCTACCTTAAAGTACGACGAAAGTGGTAAACCCTTCCATGTACAGCAAGCGGAGCAGATCAGGCTGTACAAGGAAGCCTGGAAAAAAGCAGGGCACCAGCGTGAACCCAGGGTATCAGTAAGCCGCTCTATTTTTGCGTTGGTAAATGATCAGGACCGTTATTTCTTTGGACAGGAAGCCGATCGGGCCGATAAAATCGGGATGATTGAACAGGACAAACGTGCCATTTTTGGCAGAAGTTATGCTGCAGAGCCAGATCAGCTTATAAAAGAACTGGCTGAAGACGAAGCCATTCAGGAAGCAGACACATTATTACTGACCATCCCCAACACTTTGGGTGTTGACTACAACGTACATGTACTGTCTGCTATCCTTGAGCATGTTGCACCAGGATTGGGCTGGCGTTAAATATTACTTCCTAAACGGCAACAGACTAAGGCTCCATCGGGTAGCCGGATTTGATAAACCGGCTTGCTGCGCAGGCAATTGGAAAACCAAGGCAAATGATCAGTATGGCTATAGCAACGACGGCATCTGAAACCCGAAAGGGAGGAACAGTGATCCTGCTCATTCTTAACACCAGCTGTGTGGTAACAAGCCAGGCGGTAAATGCGATTAAAACTGCATTTGCTGCTATGCTTCGATGCAACAAAGACCATCTTGAATAAAGCCAGAAAAAGCAAAATGCGCAGGAAAAAACAATTATATAATGAAAAAGCAATCCGAAAAAGATCATTTCCGGTCCTCCATTGTAGGCTGCTTTGCCCCAGATACCACTGGCGATGTATGCCAGAACCCTGTCTGGCATCACATCATTTGACAGCCATGCATTAATGCATGCTGCTATAATGTCAAGTGTCCCCGCAATTACAGTGGTTATTAAAATAGGTATCCATTTGATAGGGTGAACATTATTTTTCATTACTGAATATACCATTTTTATCTAATCTTTTATAAATAAGGTATTTGTGCTAACTTCGGTTACATATCCTAAAACATCCGCTATGAAAAATTTAATACCATTTAATGTATCCGTAAATCAATCCGAATTGGATGACCTAAAAGCACGCCTGAAAAATACCCGCTGGCCAGGCGAGGCCGAAAGCGCTGGCTGGAATTTTGGCACCAGCGAAACCTATCTGAAAGAGCTGGTTAATTATTGGATCGGCGAATACGATTGGCGCAAGCAAGAAACGGCGCTCAACAAATATCCTCAATATATTACTGACGTAAATGGCATTAAAATCCATTTCCAATACATCAAAGGGAAAGGTAAGGTCACCAAACCCCTTTTACTAACCCACGGATGGCCAGACAGTTATTATCGTTTTCATAAAATCATACCATTGTTAACCGAAGGCGATCAAAGCTTTGACCTGATCATCCCCTCTATTCCGGGCTTTGGCTTCTCTGAAAAGATAGCGATGCCGGGCGAAGCTGTTGCCGACCTATGGAAAACCCTGATGACCAAAAATCTGGGCTATACTGAGTTTTATGCCGCAGGTGGCGATATAGGTATGGGTGTTACCAAAGCACTTGCATCCAAATACCCCGAGGTAGTTGCCGGTGTGCATTTTACAGATGTAGGTTATCCTATGGGGCAGGAAGATCCCGGCACCATGACCGAGGCCGAAAAGCAATTTGCACAATTTGTGCAGCAATGGTGGTACAGTGAGGGTGCCTATGCTATGGTACAAGCTACCAAACCGCAATCGCTGGCTTATGGCTTAAACGATTCGCCTGCCGCACTTGCGGCCTGGATGCTCAGCTTCGGAAATGCAGGCGCTTCTCCTGAAATTTTAGAAAAAGCATTTGGTGGCAGAGATGAACTGCTGACCAACATCATGATCTATTGGACAACACAAACCATAGCTACTTCTGTCAGCATGTACAAAGTAGAGGCAATGGCGCAATGGGGCGGAGCAGCACCCCTGCAGAAAAGCAAAGTACCGGCAGGCGTTGCAGTATTTCCAAGAGAAGCACAATTTCCAAAAGAATGGGCAGAGCGCTTTGTAAATGTGGTAAGCTTTAAAAAAATGGATGAAGGAGGGCATTTTGCTGCGCTGGAGGTACCTGATCCTTTTGCCGAAGAATTGAGGAGCTTCTTTTACAGTATTTCCTCAGGTATATGAAAGCCGTCCCATTTTTACAACAGTATCCTGATCCCGTTTTCAGCCTTGCCACGCAGCTCCGTGAAGTAGTCCTGGAAAATTTACCCGATGTTACCGAACAGGTTGACTTAGCAGCAAAAATGATAGCCTACGTTTACGGGCCAAAATATGCGGATATGATCTGCGTGATCATCCCTTCAAAAAAAGGATTAAAACTAGGCTTTTATAAAGGCATTGAACTTCCTGATCCAGATCAGCTGTTAGCGGGCAGTGGTAAAATTTCCCGCTATGCAGTGATCAAAAACCAGGAAGATGTTTATAACACCGCTTTAAAAACCTTGTTAAATAACGCGTTCGAAGCCTACAAACAAAGAAAGCTGCTTTCATAACAATTGCACTTAAACGCATCTGCGTTCGAGCTGAGTTAGGACTGCGTTCGAGCTGCGTTCGTCTTTTCCAAGCCATTGGGCTGGCTTTGACAAGGGGTTGACAGGGCCCTGGTATAGCCAATTGCCTTATCAAGGGGTAGCGTACGCCTTACCCGCAGCCTGTCATATTACTACGCAGCCCGAACGCAGGTTAAACGCAGGTTAAACAAAGCTACTGGCATTGAACATAAAATACCCGCTTATTGTCGTGATCGCACCTCACGTATGTACTCCATTCCTCTTTAAATTTGGCAATACTTAAACTAATAGCAACAAAATGAGAAAGATCAGAATTTTCGAACACATTTCGCTGGACGGTGTGATCGAGCACGACAAAAACTATACTTATGGAGGATGGACCGCAGCGTACCGAAGCCCAGAAGGTATGGCCATGCTGCTCGGGGCATACGGCGGCAACTTTGACCTGCTGCTTGGCCGAAAAACTTACGATGAATTTTTGGGTTACTGGCCAAATGCAGGTGACTTTCCGATGGCCAATGCCATAAATGCCGCAACCAAATATATAGCAACCCACAGGCCCGAAAGCCTGGAGTGGGGGCCGGTAAAAGATCTGGGCACTGATATCATCGAAGGGATTCGCAAACTCAAATTGACGGATGGCCCTGACCTTGTGCTTTGCGGAAGTATATCGTTGACCGCTATGCTGCTCGATGCGGGATTGGCAGACGAGGTAATCCTGATCGTATACCCGGTATTATTGGGCCCGGGCAAACGCCTTTTATCGGATGGTATTGACGCCAGGGAACTTGAATTCGTTAGTACATTGGCCACACCAACAGGTGTACTGCTCAACACTTATAAGCATGTTGGGGCCTTGAAAAAATAATATTTCACAGGCCTTATTTTCTTTCTAACTGCACATCTGCCACAGTAACCGCGCCTGAGCCCGCACCAAACTTACTGCGCACATAGGTCAGTAACATCGCCATGTCGTTGTTCTCCATAAAAGAAAACTTAGGCATCCGGTTCTTGCCATTCAATACGGTACGGATCAGGTTCCGCTGATCTCCCTTCACCACAGCCGATTTCAGTAAAGCCGGAAATATTTTATCAATCCCCTTTCCATCGGCCTTATGGCAGGAAGCACAATAATTGGTATACAACAAAGCTCCTTTATTTACAGCCTCGGTATTTTTGTGTGCGACAATAGCCGGTTTGGCCGCAGGACTTGCGTGTTTGGCATCCATACGGTAAATACGGATGATCCGGTCGTCATTTTTAGCCGGTGCTGCATTGGGGTTCCAGTCGAGGTTACTGGTAGCCAGGTATACATCACCTGCCGGAGAAACACATACCGAACGCAACCTGCCAAATATTTTTTCAAAGTAGTTTACATCAGCAATGATCTTGTTGCCGGTCGGATCCAGCATTAACGAACGCAAACTGTTTCCCTTTAACGTTGTAAGCAGCAAACGGCCTTTAAGTTCCGGTATTTTAGCTGAACTGTAATAGGTCATACCTGCAGGGGCAATGGTAGGTGTCCAGGCCTGCAATGGCGCAACTACAGCCGAATCTTTCGCAAAAGCTTTTTCCTTATCCGTATTCACCGCTCCTTCTACAACAGGCCAGCCATAATTACCTCCTTTAACCAGCAGGTTCAGCTCATCATCGATGGCATCGCCATGATCTGAGCAGTACAGCTTACCTTTGGCATACACCAATCCCTGCGGATTGCGAAGTCCCCATGCCCATACAGCGCTACCTTTAAAGGGGTTGTCGGCCGGAATGCTCCCATCCAGGTTGTAACGCAATATTTTGCCATTGGGCGACTGAATATTCTGTGCATTACCATCCTGGGCACCATCACCCGTAGCCACCATTACCTTTCCGTCAGGGGCAATCACGATGCGTGAGCCAAAATGTGAAGTCCAGGCGGGATACTCCAAAAATACAACCGGGCTAACCAGTGTATCCTTCAGGGCATCATAACTGTATCGGACTACCTTAGAAACCCTGGTTTTAGTTTTGGAATAGCCGGTATAGTTGATAAAAACATAAGGGTTATTTTTCAGATCGGGATGCAAAGTCATCCCCAGCAGGCCCGAAGTACGGTCGCGAAAAACATCGGTTAGGGTAAGCAACAGTTTGGTTTTACCGGTTTCAGGATTTACTTTACTGATAGCCCCCGATTGTTCGGTATACCAGATGCATTGATCCGGCCCCCAGGCAATCTGCCAGGGCACGTTTAAGTGGCTGGCTACCGACTGGACACCTACCGTGCTGGCGCCAATCCGGAACTGCTGCTCCGGCGGATTGCTCAACATTGAAGAGCTGCAGTGGATAAATGCGCCTGCCAAAGCCAAAAGGGCTGCTGTTCTGATCAAACGTATCATGCTTTTTGAAGTTGGGCAAGGAAATCCCTTACAAAATCATCATCTGTTAATTCCGGATAGGCCTGGCACACCCGGGTAATCTCTTCGGCCTGTCCGGCCGAAAGTTTTTCATTCGGATCCAGGCACCAGGTATCCTGCATTAAACCTTGCCTTCTGAGCACCTCATGTATACCAGGAATACAGCCATGAAAGGCATGTGCAGGATCAAAAATTGCCGCATTCATATCGGTTACAGCAATGCCTTTGCCAAGCAGTTCAGCTGTGCCGGTATAGCCCGCGTCGCGGCAACGCTTTATTTCTTCAAAAAGTTTCACTGAAGCATGTGTCCATACCGCCCAGTGACCCAATAAGCCGCCTTCAAATCTTTTGCTGACGGTCTGCCCATCAATTTCGAACTGATAGGTGGTCAGCAGATCGGCCACTATATTATCGTCGTTGCCCGTGTACAATGTAATCTTATCCCGGCGCTCAGAATGGCATACCGCACGCACAAGGTCCAGCGTTTGGTACCGGTTAAAAGGCGCCGCCTTAATGGCAAGTACATTATCAATATTTGCAAACTGAAGCCAGAAGTCGTACGAAAAGATCCGCCCGCCAACGCTGGGCTGCAGGTAAAAACCAAAAACCGGCATAATTTCGGCTATGGCACGGGTACGTTCAAGAATCTCGGCCTCCGTTTTACCTTGCAGCCCCCCCATGCTGAGCAGGCCCAGATCGTAACCATAGTGCAGACTGGTTTCTGCCTCACGTACGGCCTGCGGCGTGTCACCACAAATCCCGGCTATCTTGATAAAACTGTCCTCTTTTCCCGATCTGGCCACCTCTTCTGCTGCAAGGGCCAGCACCTTTTCGTAGAGGTTTACCTGCGGGTTACGGATAGCAAACTGCGTGCTGTGCACACCTACTGCGATACCACCTGCGCCCGAAGCCAGGTAATATTGACTAAGCAATCGCTGATACACTTCATCCAGCTTTCGGTTGACATTGAGTGCCAGCGGGTGTGCAGGAATAACCGTTCCCTGCCTGAGTATACTTTCTTTTTCTGCGGATAGTTGAGCTGCCATATTTTAAAATTTACCTGTTCTTTCCTGAAAATGAGTTGGTTTATTTAGCGCTTCGCCTCCCTGCTGCATCCAGGTAGCGGTAAGTTCAATAATTTCCCTTATGGTTACTTTAGGATAACCAAATATACGATGACACTCCGAAGCATTGTTGAGCAGCGCTGTTCCGGCGCTTTCATTCACAAATTTTGGTTCTTTGCCGAAGATCAGGCCAAACTGATTGGCTGCCCAGCGGGTAGAAAGGATTTCCGGTCCCGTAACGTTTAATATTTTTGCCGGTGATGCGCAATGCAGTAAAGACCGGATAGCAATTTCATTGGCATCGCCCTGCCAGATCACATTGACATTCTCTGTGCGCAGGTCTATTTCTTTGCCGCTTAATACCGACTTTGCCAGTTCAACCAGTACCCCGTAACGAAAATCGACCGCATAGTTGAGCCTGTAGATCAGCATCGGGGTATTGTTCTTTTGGGAGAAATATTCAAATATCCGCTCTCTGCCCAGGCAGGATTGTGCATACTCACCTATAGGTTCCGGGCTGCTTTCTTCAGATACTCCGCCTGACGTTACCGGCACAAAAGGCAGTACATTACCGGAAGAAAATGCCACGATATTGGAATTGCGGTATTTTTCGGCTACCCGGCCCGGCAGGTAAGCATTCATGGCCCAGGTAAAGGCTTCTTTACCTGTGGTACCAAACTTATGGCCTGCCAGATAAATGACATTTGGGGCATCCGGAAGGGCATTGAGCGCTGCATCATTGAGGAGGTCGGCTGCAATGGTCTCTACACCAACAGCCTCCAGTGCACTGCGCGACGCGGCATCAGAAAAACGGGAAACGCCAATAACACGCTGTCCGCTACCCGCAATGTCTATAGCCTGCCGTGCGGCACGCGCCATGGACGGGCCCATCTTGCCACCTACACCAAGCAGTAAAATATCGCCTTTTATACGGCTCACATCTTCAACCAATGCCGCTGAAGGCTTCAGGATCTCTTGTTCTAACTGGGCTAAATTATTCATATATTGTGTGTTTAGGTTCGAGATCAAATCACTTCAGGAACAGCTCCTGAAAATTGTAAATGGCCAATGCAAAAAGTAACAGCAGACCTGCCAGACCAGCATACTTTATAAAAGATGTATTCACATATTCGCCCATCAGGCTGCGTTTATTGGAAAGCAGGTACATGGCCGTACCAATAAAAGGCACCAGAAAGATGGTCACGCTCTGTGCAAAGATAATCAGTTCCAGCGGGGGTTTTTCATAACTTACGGCTACCATAGCCCCGATAACCATGACCAGCGCAATCAGGCCTTTTACCACTTTGGAATCAAGCTGGCTGCCATACCCAAAGCCATCCGAAAGCAGTGAGCCCCCAATAGTGGCATTACCAATAAGCGAGGAAAAAGATGCACCAAACAAACCAACCAGAAATAACAGGGAAGCATTGTGACCAAACAGGGGCTCAAGCGCACGTGCCATATCAGATGCTTTATTTACCGGAATACCTTTGACATGCAGCACTGCTGCTGCACAGATCATCACTACTGCGCTCATGATACCCAATATCACCATACCTGCAAATCCATTGCTGTTTTCAAGCGGGGCTCCCGGTCTCAGCCTTTTCCGGGCCTGCATCAGGTAGGCCTGGTAAAAAGCGCCAACCACCGAAAAACAGGAAGCAGTAAATGCAATAACCAAGCCTGTGGAACCCTGTGGAACAGCGGGAACAAAGCCCCGCAAAATACCAGATACATCAGGCTGTACCATAAACATGGTTGTTAAAAATGCAAAAAGCATCAGCGCGACAATGGCTATCATCAGCCGTTCCAGGGTTTTATAGAAATTACGAAAAAACAGAAGCCCTATACTGATCACATTAAATAACAATATCCACCGGGTTGGACTTGTACCGGTTGCTTCCGAAAGTGAAATACCAATACCAATGGAATTACCTGCCTGGAAAGACGTGGTGACCAGAAAAATCCCAATCCCCATTAAACCCGAAACCCACTTGCCATAGGTGTTACGTATGGTAGCGAGCAATGATGCATCAGTGGCCACCCCCAGTCTTGATCCTATGGAAGTAAACACGATCATGAAAAATATAGCCACCACCACTACCCATAGCAGGCTATAGCCATACATCGCCCCCATTTTTGAGGTGATGGTGATCTTACTTGGACCAAAAACAATGGCAGCAGTAACAATACCAGGGCCAAGGGAAACCAGCCATTTTTTAACGGAGTTGATCATACAGGTGATTTTTTTCAATACTATGTATACAAATATATTATTTTTTTGTATACAAAAAAATAATATGAAAAATTTCAGAAATTGGTCTGTCAGGCGTATTTGATGTAGAAATACAACACAACTGCCGTGATAATAGCCCACCAGATGAAGGGGTTACGCATCCCTTTTTGCTGATCCCGCTCATTTACGGGCAAAGAGAGGCTCTCGCGTGTCCAGATCAGCCCGGTAAGTTCAGCTTCAGGCTTAGGTTTGGTAAACAGACTAACGCATACGCAGCACAGCATACAAGCCCAGAATACAATTCCTGTACGGTTAAAGAAAGGCATACCAGGCAAGCCATATTCAATAGCCAGCGACAGCGGAATGGTAAGCAATCCGGCTGCCATGGCCCCGGCGTGCGTAGTGCGTTTCCAGAGAATACCGAGCAGGAACATAGCCGCAATACCAGGTGTAAAATAGCCGTATGCGTTCATCAGGTAAATAAAAACAGGTTTTTCTGAATACAGGGTAAGCAAACCGGTACAGATGATTCCCAGTACAATAACAACCACCCCAGCGATACGCCCGAAGCTTACAGATTGTTTTTCGGTAGAGTCTGGCTTAATGTAAGGCAGGTATACATCCATGGTTAGAATGGTGGTACAGGAATTGATCGCACCCGAAAGGTGCGACATCACCGCGGCAATCAGTCCGGCCATCACAAGACCTACCAGCCCGGAAGGCAGCAGATTTTCCACCAGCGTAGCAAACAGCAAATCGGGCTTGTCCAGATTTGGAAATAGTTTCGGGGCTACCAATGCAGGAAATATGATCAGCAAAGGCAGCAGGAATTTAAGGTAATCGCCAAAAATAATGCCCATACGTGCGTGCCACTCATTCTTGGCCGCCAATGTACGCTGCACAATAAACTGGTTGGTGGCATTGTAAAAGATACTGATACACAACAAACCACCCAGGTACATGGTCCAGGGAAAATCAGGGTCATTGGCCGGCATCATCAGCTTCCAGTCTTTAGTCGTTTCCAGTACCGCTGAAAAACCTCCTGCAGCATCAATAGTAGTATAGGAAAGTGCAAACATCCCCAGCATGAGCACACCGAGCTGCACCATTTCAGTCCAGATTACCGCCCGCAGTCCACCCGCAATGGTATACAAACCTGTCGTAATGGCCAGAATGAGCACACTCGTTACCATAGGAATCCCCAGCAGCGATTGCAGCGATAAGGCGCCCAGGTACAGCACAGCGCTGATCTCTACAAAAATATAGGTAAGCAGCACCAGCACTGAATAAATGGTACGTGCACCTTCGCCGAATCGTTTCTGCAGAAACTCGGGCATGGTATAAAAACCATTGCGCAGGTAAAAGGGCAAAAACACCCAAAGCAAGGCATTAAAACCGATCAATATGGCCCCCCACTCTGTAACCATAGCCACAAAGCCCCGGTTATAGGCTACGCCCATTACCCCAACCAGCTGATGACTACTGATATTGGCCGCAATGATGCTGCCACCGATCATCCACCAGGGCAGTTTATCGCCTGCCAGGAAATAGTCTCGCTTAGTGCTGCTGCCTTTACGGGACGCATAAATACCCAATGCGATAATACCCAGGATATATATGCCAAAGACTGCGGCATCAAGTGTGGTGAGGTTTGATTTCATGTGGTTTTGCTTAGTTCAGTAGTTTTTTTGCGGTAACGATTGCAGCCTCGGCTAACTGCTCGAGTGTGCCGGCGGCAAAGGGCGTTTGCCAGACAGCATACATATTTTTAACGTAGAGTTCCTTCGGCGGCAGATACCCTGCATAGCCATTTACAATATTCATTACCGCTACTGCAGCCGGCTGCAGCTGCCGGCGAAGTTCCTGCTGAAAACAAGAATAAGCTTCATTAGGCTGTCCGATCAGACAGGCTTCGCCCAAACGCCAGACCCATAACGGCATCACAGAGACATCCCCCTCTCCTACCGTTTTACGGATTCCCCGCATCCGCCACAAGCGTTCTTTAAGCACATGGTCCTGACATTCGCGCCATTGACTTTCAATCTCTGCAAGGGAAGGCATAACCTTTAAGGCCATTGGAACATCATACAGTTCGACCCCAAGTTCGCAGGCAGCTTTGCGGCTTTGTTTGTTCCATACCGCCAGAGGCGCACCGGATTCTACCACCCGGCTCAATTCCAATCCGGTATTTGCAGGGAACATAGCCTGTAACACGGCCAGTGCAGCATGTCCTAGCCGGTACCCATAGGCATCGGCAAGCGCACAATCACCCGAATACTGCTCCCGCGGAGCCAACTCTCCCGACGCGCCCTGCAAAAAGGCGCAGGGTGCGCCGGTATGCGTTTCTATCAATTCGCGCATGGCCCCGATGTAGTCCGGAGAAATCAGCTTATTATCCCAGGCCAGTGTGGTTGGATGACAGGCATAATTGACCAAAGTTCCGGTAATTTTTCCATCAGCATTGGTAATTCGCCCCACCAGCAGGGTATCGTCGGCCTGTTTCTCCGGATTAAATCCGACCAGCAGCCTGTAAGTCCCTTCTTCGGGCAGGTCGCGATTGCCTGCAAGATCGCATTTCCCATAACGCCAGGAAAGCGTTGAGGGTACAGCGGAACTCAGGGCTGTTCTGACAGCCGAAACCGCACATTCCCGGATTTGCATGAGGTAGGGAACTATAAACTTCCCACCCGGTTTGGCCGAGTCTTCAGAGAACAGGCCCGGACCAGCATGGGTATGGGATAAACAAAACATCAAACGGGAAGCATCCAGCTGAAAGGCCTCCAGCAGGGCATAACGCAGTTCACGTTCATCAGCGGCACTTTTCCACCAGCCCAGATCGGCAGTAATGAGCACCAGCGGCTGGTTTTGCGCATTGTCCTGAAAGGTAATGCAGGTAAGTTTAAGCGGACGGTGAATACCCTGCGCCACATCCTGTGTTGCAGCACCCCAGTTTCTGGCATAAATGCCCGCTGGTGGGGTAATGTCTTCCTGCGCAACACCTATGATGCCACTAAATGATGGATCGCTGATCATACCGAACGTAATGAAAGCCCACCATCCATTAATAAAGTACTTCCGGTGAGGTGCGTATTGGCCGGATGGCAGAGGTACAATACCTGACGTGCAACATCCTCAGCAGCCATGATCTTCCCTAAAGGAACTTTTCCGGCAGCCTCCTGAATTAAACCAGGATTTTGGGCCCAGATCTCGGCACTTAAGCCCGCGTTTACATAGCCGGGGGCCAGTTCATTGACCAGGATCTGGTACGGGGCCAGCTCCAGTGCCATGCATTTGCAAAGCATGCGCAGGCCGGCTTTAGATACGCAATAGGCAGGTAGTCCCGGGTGTACGGCCTCGGCGGCCCAGCTGCCAATAAACACTACGTTTCCAGGCATTTGTTGTACGGTCATCAGCTTTGTCGCTTTTTGGCACAGGTAAAATGCCCCGTCAAGGTTAATGCGCAATTCGCGCGACCATTCGGCTGGGCTGACCTGAAGTACACCGGCCTGTGTAACCGTTGCGGCATTTGAAATGACAAGGCTGGGTATACCCAGCTGCTGCACAACTTCCTGCAGCCAGCTGTCTACAGCAACAGGATCAGAAACATCTACCTGTGTATAATGCGCAGGTACTTCATACTGCTTTTTCAGTTCAGTTAAAAAATCCAGTGATTCAGCCTCTGCACGCAGATCGCCAATGGCAATAGCCGCCCCATGGGCTGCAAATTGATGGCATATGGCCCGGCCAATATCACCCAGTCCGCCGCTAATGACCATTACCCTATCCTGAAACAATTTTTCCATATGCCCTTTACTTTAGGTTTACCAATCGCCTACGCTACCGTCTTTATAAAATGTCCTTTGCAGCACTTCCTGCTGAAAAGGATGCTTCTTAACTTCTTTTTCATTGATTTCGATACCCAGGCCCGGACGGGTATTCGGGCGAACGATCCGCCCGGCTTTTTCAACGGTAAAACCTTCACTTACCACCTCGGAACGCCACGGCACATCATTGTGCACACTCTCGCAAATGATATAACCCGGAGTGGCAAAGCCGAACTCAATAGATGCCGCTGTACTTACCGGCCCCTGCGGATTATGCGGAGCTATTGCAATCCGGTAAGCTTCGGCCATAGCAGCGATGCGCCTAACCTCGCTTAATCCGCCGCAATGGGTAATATCGGGCTGGATTACACTTACCGCTCTTTTTTCAAATAGCTCCCTGAAAGCATGAATGGTTACCAGGCGTTCGCCGCTGGCAATCGGCGTAGACACTGCCCGCTGGATGAGTGCAATATCTTCTATAGATTCCGGCCAGCAAGGCTCTTCAAAGAAATACAAGCCATAAGGCTCCAGTGCTTTGGCAAACTGCATGCCCATGCGCGGACTGGGACGTGCATGGCAATCGACCATAATGTCAATATCGTTTCCAACAGCTTCACGCATAGCGCTAACACAGGCCTCGGCATAATGAATAGGTTTTAAGCCTTCGAGCGGCATGGTTTCAGGCACAGCCATAGATTTAAAAGCTGTAAAACCATCTTCAACCGCCTGTTTGGCCAACTCCCCAAACCGGCTGGCATCATCTGGCCGGGTCTGGTAAAAGTCTTCCATTTTTCCCCCTCCCAGGTGGCAGTATAAACGAATGTAATCGCGAACGCGACCACCCCAGAGTTCATGTGTAGGCACTCCATGTATTTTACCGGCAATGTCCCACAGGGCAATGTCAATGCCACTAATGGCCGTTCCCCTCACGATACCGTTGCCATGCCAGAAGTGCTGGCGGTACATCATCTGCCAGAGGTGTTCTATGCGGCGGGGATCTTCACCGATCAACAGTTGCGATAAATCTTCAATTGCACCAACCACACTTCGGGTATGCCACTCCAGTGTGGCCTCTCCCCAGCCCCAAAGCCCGGGCTGATCGGTAAGCACCTTTACAAATATCCAGTTCCTCATGCGCGCATGGCACACATAGGTTTCTATAGCGGTTATTTTCATTTTTATTTGCTCAATAAAGCTGACAATACTTTTTTACTTTTCTCTAGTGTTTCTTCTATATCGGCCATGCTGTGTGCATAAGATATACTTCCTTGTTTAGAGGCCAGGGGAAAATTAAAAATCCCCTCTGCGATCAGTTTATGGCGATAGTTTTTATCAAATGCGGCATCGTTATGCAAAGCAATATCGTGAAAATCTTTCGGAGCATGGCCCATAAAGTATACACAAAATGCAGAGCCCTGGCGCGCGGTATAAAAAGGCTTGTCGTAGCCCGAAAGTATATCGTTTAATCCCGCCTCGAGGGTTGCCCCCAGCCTTTCCACGTGCGCATACACGGCAAATTCCGGCGAAGCCAGCTTTTTGAGGGTGGCAATGGCAGCAATGGTAGTTAAAGGATGGGCATTAAAAGTACCTGCAATAAGTACCCGTTTTTCCTTATCCGGGTGCACAAAATAATCCATGTATTTTGCTTTGCCGGCAATTACACCCATAGGGTAACCATTGGCAACGGCCTTGCCGAAAGTGCTCAGATCTGGTGTTATGCCGCATATGCTCTGGTAACCGCCCAAAGCATGACGAAAACCGGTTTTAACCTCATCAAAAATCAACAGGAAACCATTTTCATCTGCAAGCCGGCGCAAGCCTTCCAGGTAACCGTTTTCTGGCTTTACTATACCTATGTTTTGCAATATCGGCTCCAGAATGATGCAGGCCACAGGGTAGCGGTTTACAATGTACTGAACGGAATCCAGATCGTTATAGTTGATGACATGAATAAGGGCCTTGTGCTGCTCAGGAATACCTGCAGAAAGCGCATCGAAAGGATACGCTCCGGGGCTTACCCTTGGCCCTACATCTTCGAGGTTACTGATCACATTACCGGCCACATCGTTGTGCCAGCCATTATATCCGCCCTGCATAATGATTACATGATCGCGACCGGTTGCCGCCCTCGCAATGCGAATGGCATGATAGGTAGCCTCAGAACCGGTAGTGGTGATCTGTAGTTTTTCCGCAGTAGGCACACTTTTGCAGAACAGTTCAGCAAATTGACCTTCCAGATCAGTAGGCCCTGCGCCCATCAATACCGACTGACCGTGTATTGCATCCATGACCGCGGCATTTACATCCGGATCGTTGTGCCCCAGGAAAGCAGCAGCAAAGCCAGCCTGATAATCGATGTATTCATTACCTTCAATGTCCCAGGCCCGGCTTCCCATGCCCCTTGAAAAACAAATATTGGGCTCCGATTTACGGTTAAGGGAAACCACCCCGCCCGGGATCCATTTTTCATTTCTGGTAATTACTGCCGCCGATTTTTGCCAACTGTTTATCATTTCTTTAGATTTTAAAATTTTCAATAAACCAATATCCGGGTGAAGCTGAAGTCCAGACGCCGTATGGATACATAGTTTTGTATACAAATATATTTATTTTTTGTATACAACAAAATTATAGGCTATTTAATATTTTTTTATTCCGCTAGCAGCAGCAAAAAAAAAGCCGCACCTGTTTTAAGGTGCGGCTTTATCGTCCGATAAGAGACCTGGCTTATTCTATTTCAAGCGAAGCGACCTCACCACGGAGTAAATGTTTAACCAGAAATTCTTCTGCCTTTTTAAGGCTTTTGGCTTTTAACGACTTCAGAATTTCGCGGTGCTCTTTGTCGGTTAACTCATAATCGTCCATCTGTGTTTGGGAGCGCCCCAGCTTAAGATGAAACAAGGGAATATTACTCAACTCATAGAGATGCTTCAGTTTGACGTTTCTGGACATATTGATTAAGGTTTCATGGAACTTCACATCGGCCTCGCAAGCCCCGGAAAAGTAACCATTCTTCACCATTGCCGAAAAATCGTCGCATATGCGTTCCAGTTCGGCAATGTCCTCATCAGTAACATGGTTGAAAGCCAGGCGCAAAGCCCCCAGCTCAAGCAATTCACGGATCTCGCGGATCTCACGTACATCAGCTGCTGTCATTGATTTTACATAATAGCCGCCTTTTTCTCCTACTTCCAGTAATCCCTCGCCCAGCAAACGGTTCAGCGCTTCACGGACCGACACCCGGCTTACTTCGGTTTTTGTAGCCCAGACATCCTCTTTCAACCTGGTTCCGGGAACCAGCTGATTAGACAATATCTTTCTTCGAAGCTCTGAATATACCTTATTTGATTGCGAATCTTCTTTCATAGCAAATATGTAAACAAATTTATTTGTAAAAAGTAAACAATATTAAAATTCCCGCAAGATACTAAACAATTTAAGCATTTAATATAACATTGCACATTACTTTAAATCACCTGAATCATAAGCTCTTCCGGGAGTTACCACAAACTTTCCACCGGAAGCTTTAAAAGATATGGTGTTTTTACCAGGCACAACATCATAGTTAAAATTCACTTTACCATCAACCCGCTTTACATTCCAGAAACCAGGCTCCATCCCCATCAAAACAAATTCATAAATACCTTCATTTTCAACATCGATTGAAAATGGCGCCTGAATCAGACCACCGCCCGCCCTCATGCTCAGTACACGATCTGCTACCAAGATCTGGTAGCGGCCTTCCAGTTCTTTAAATAACACAGGCAAAGGCTTCGCATCACCCTCCACCATCTGAAACACGGTAAGAAATTTATGATGCCTGCCAGGCTTTTTAGGCGAGATCATAATGCGATGTCCATTCGCCTCGGCCTTTGGAGATACAACCTCATACCGCTCTCCAAAAGTACTATTTGCACTTTTGCCACTCAAGACCTCAATGTTACGGTCTGCAGCAGCAGGAACAAGCATATTTACATGTGTTTTTCCTACAAGGCCTTTAAGCTCATTTTTTAACACCAGGGCTCCGTTTAGTTGTTCAGGTTTATTCAAAGTATTAATTTGCCAGAACTTTTGAAATTCAGGTTTTGCCGTTGTCATATCGTCTGTTAAGACAATTACCGCCGGAACATCTTCCCTTCCCAGGTTCAAAAAACAGAACCCACGGGTATAATTTGTCATTTTAGCGGTATAAGCCCCGGTTAGATCAGCCTTAAAATAACTGAATGACGGCTTTAGCTTTGAAGGACCAAAATCGGCAGACAAAACTTTACCATTATCAAACCAGGGATCAGCGGTAACCTGCTGTGGACTTAACGGGAACCGCTGATTGAAACGTGTACCGCCATCCCGAACTTTCGCACGAAACAGTAAGGGCTCTTCCGGATCTACAGCAAGCATCATACTATGGGCAACAGACCTCTTATTAAAATTATAATCATAAGGAGAACCGTAAGACAAATACAGGCCAATATCACCAACCTGTATGCCGTGGTGATAAATCTGTAAGCTCCCTGCATCAGCCTGTTGATGGTTGCCGAACTGATATCCTCCTCCTTTTATTTCTGCGACTACATCTTTACTGGTTTCTTTACTGTCCCAGCCTGTACGGGCAACCATTCCACCCAGAACTGTTCCAAAGTCCTTGGTCAAAGGAAGCGAATTAAGGTTATGGTCCGCTTTTAACTTAGGATCGTTCACCAGCAGAAACAACACAGGATTATCTGGCAGGCCACCTTCACGCTCAAATTCACCTTTAATGAGCGGATCATTTGCATAGGCAGAACTTAAAAGCATAGTTTGAGCTTGCTTCCAGTACAAAGGCCTGTCGCCACCAAACTTCACACTAAACATATCTCCATCACGAAGCATATAGCCATCAGGCAAACGCATATACAGCCAGTAATAAGGCAAACTTTTAATGTTGTCATCAAAAATAGAAAGACCTGTCATCCTGTAAAAAAGCCATACGGCATGCATTTCCCAGCCAAAACGATAAGCACCGTAATCGACCCCCTGATTGTGCCGCGGCGACTCATATTCGAATTTTCGCATAGGGACCAGGTTCTCTAAAATAGTATACGAAGTATATTTATAGAGTTCAGGATTCTTATCGTATAGCGCAATACTCATAGCCAGCAAATCCCGGCTTATTTGCGCTTCATTGCCATGACCATTAATGATACTATCCATAAATGGCGGCCAGCCTATTTCCATTTCCCTCGCCAGGCCCAACATTTTATCGTACAGCAATTGCTTCTCTTTTGCTGTGAGTAAATCGTAACACCAGTCATAAACCAATGATGAGGTGTAAATTGCCCTTCCGATTTCGCGGGTGATATCTCCATATTTCACATTGCCAAACTCCAGCATAGTCATATAATTAACCATCAATCTGGTCACTTCATTCCCTATTTTTTTATCGCCAGTCATCAGGTAATAGAAAGCTTTTATCTGAACGGCTTTCTCCAGCTCTTCCTGGTAAAAAACTTCTCCATCAGGGTTAAAGCCAAACTTGTACGGCACTTTCGCAGCGGCACTTACCTGAGTCCATGCGGCCAGGTTTTCGCCTTCAGTTAACCTCGCCTTAATTGCGGGCAGGCTTTGCCTGGTAACCCACAGCCGGGGATGACCATTTGGCGGAACTATCTTCGGCACATAACTCCTTGCACTTAATGGAACTTCCGGCGCATTGTAGTTCTTTAATTCTATATACTCCAACTCCAGGTATTTTGGCAACCATACTTTGATTTCCTGATGCTTGCCGCTTAATTCAAATTTACCGGACACCTGATTGCCAGCCTGATGCAAATCATATAAAATTCTTTTTGTTGGGCGCTGGCCACCAACCTGTATTTTTAGATAAGCAGCAATTACATTTCCCTGCTCATCTTTCTTTAAACCTTCGCCAGTCCCTGCAGGAAATGCGCGTGTAGAAATTTCATAAGTTCCGGCTTCCGGCACCTGCACAGTAAATACCAAATCAGGAGCAGAGCGTGGAGCATCTACCATCGATGGAGCGTCCTTTTTCAAACCAACCCTAAGCCCGGCATCAGTAGCCTGAATTTTCTCTGATGTGCTTTCATTCAGCTGAGCCTGCCCCACACCAAGTCGTTTTATGTATTTATCACCAACCACATAGGGATGCACCTGAGTAAATGCAGTCAATGCACTTACGTTTAACAATAGAAAAAAAAACAATCTTAATTTCACTTTCATCATTTTCAAATCAAGGGGAACGGAAACAATACGATACTTAAACTTTAATATAGATTTTATTTTTATTTAAAACCCAGCCCACGCACCAGCAAAACAACATATTTGTAAGCGCGAAAAGCAATGAACCTGCAGGGCCAGGCAAAACAGCCTGAAAAACAACCTCGTTAATCTTCTCATATAAATTGACCGCACCAACGGGGATTTTACGCAACACAACCAGAAGAAGCTCTGCAAGCATATATATGAATAGCGGGTTCTTACCAAAAATGGTAAAGAAACCTGTCCAGCGTTTATCTGCTCCATTTTTTGTTTGTGTAATTAAAACCAAAAAAGAAAGCAGGATCAAATCCATACCTATGGTTAAAAGCGAAAAAGAACTTGACCATATTTTTTTGTTGAAAGGAAATACTTCATGCCATGCAATCGCCAGCAATACGCCGGCAAACCCTGTCAAAAATAAAAGATTTAAGGCAGACCGGGAGTTTCTCTTTTCCTGTAAATACTTTCCCGCAAGATACCCGGCCAGTACATTTACAACCGCAGGAAGTGTACTCAGCAAGCCCTCAGGATCAAATACAGCATGATCGTAATAGAGATGCGCTCTGCCAAAGAGGAAGACATCCAATTTAGTAATGGCATTTCCTTCAACAGAAAAAGGATCACCAGAGCCGAACACAACTAAAACGCCCCAATACAACAACAGTATTCCCGGCACTAAACACAACAATACCTTCTGTTTTATATAGCGTACAGCCAGGGCAATTAACAGGTAGCAGATGGCGATACGTTGCAAGACCCCAAAATAACGTGTTTCGCCTATAGGAAAAGGAATGATATGGTTATCGGCACTTAGTTTGTAAAACGGGAACCAATTCATCAGATATCCAAGAAGAAAAATAAGGGATGCCCTTTTAAAAATATGGAACAAGACCTCAGCTAAGGAGCGGTCTTTATTTTTTTTTTCCGCAAAGCTAAGTGCGTTCCCCACTGCAAAAAGAAAAGAAGGAAAAACCAGATCTGTAGGGGTAAAACCATGCCAGGGGGCATGATCAAGCGGCCAGTAAGGCAAGGCCCCTGAACCCGGGCTGATCACAATGATCATGAAGCATATGGTCATCCCACGAAAGACATCTAATGCGGTAAATCTTGTTGTAGCTTTGCTCATTTCAATAAAATCACAATTCCCCGCGGTAAGCCACGGGGAATTATAAAATTTAATAACCAGGATTTTTTGCAATCCCAGGATTTGCTATTCTTTCCACCTCAGGGATGGGCTGCAGCCTTCTGAAATCTGTGGTCTTAACATCTGTATAAAAAGAATAAGCTTTGGCCCCCATATTCTGGCGGGAAAAATCAACATTGGTCCTTGCCAGGTCAAAAAACCGAAGCCCTTCAAAAGCCAGCTCCTTACGTCTTTCCAGAACAATGGCATCAATTAAGGCCTGCCCTGTATAAGTATAAGCAACGAGCGAAGGATCTCTGTTTTGAGCCACCATATTTAAATACAGCAACGCGTTAGCACCGTCGTTTAGCTTCGCATAAGATTCGGCTAATGTCAGCAATACTTCAGCATACCTGAACAATTTCACTTCATCTCTGTCTGCAAGGCCTACATTCTGGTATTTATTTACGTAATATGCCTGATATGCACTTGCACCAGCACCCCTGGTGCTGTTAAGAATCAGATCTCTTCTTCTATCCGTTGCACTATAAATAGCGTAAGTATCATCTGTCACCAGGTAATCACCTATACCCCCTTTAGCGTACAACCAATCCATACCCTCCACGCCATTGTTAGCTACCGCAGTATTACTGATTTCAAAGATCGTTTCCAACTTATCCGTCCTTGGCAGCGTTGAAGCCCAATATGCGGAAAAAGCCGTTGCCCCGTTTGCCAGGGAATAGCCTGCATTTTTAACCAGCAAAGCCGCATCACGGGCTTTTTCATAATCACCTTTATACAAATAAGCCCTTGCCTGAATGGCCTTAACAGCAGGTTTAGAAATAAAATTGGTATTGGTAACATGAATAGCAGGAGGCGTTTCCGGCATCATCTGATATGCTCTATCCAAGTCACTGATGATCTGCGCATAAACATCCGCCACAGTATTCCTTGCCGGCATAATCAAAACACCAGCCTTGTCAGACGAAACCGTAACCAATGGAACACCATCAGCAGCAGGGTTCACCGTATAAGGCTTGCCGTACCAGTTAACCAGATTAAGATACAGCAAGGCCCTTATGGCATAAGCTTCTGCCTTAAGCTGGTTTGAACTCACACTTTCTTTCAAATCAGACCCGATAATCCTGTTCGCCTGCAATATGGCATAATAACTTTGCGTCCATAAAAAACGGGATTCCGTCGCACCTTCTGCAAAGGAATAATTATTAAGGGTAAGGAGCCTTCCCGAATTTGAACTGCTCAGATAAACATTATCGGCGAGTATATCCCCCATAACAACCGCATTCCGGCCAAATAAAAAATAACTCTGCAAAATCCTGTAAGTACCCGCAAGAGCCTCCATCATATCGCCATCAGTTAAAATGGCTTTATCTACCGAAACTGCAGTCGAGGGATCCTCTTTTAAAAAATCTTTACTGCAAGAACTGGCCAATGTGAGCAGTACAAGCAGGATGACAATATATGTATGTCTAGTTTTCATTTCAATCTAATTAAAGTCCGACATTAATACCAAAAGTGAATGTTCTGTATTGCAGCATATCCTGATCATCAAAACCGGAATAACCTACCTCAGGATCAATCGGCAAGCGCTTATCAAAAGTAATGGTACCTAAATTTGTCGCCCTTCCATAAAGAAAAACTTTACTTAGTCCCAACTGTTTAAACCATGCAACATTCTTAAAATCATAACCCAAACTGACATTTCTTAACCGGATATGATCACCACGATATAAACGATAGGTACTCGTAGCAGGATCATTAGCGGCATTTGTTGCATATTTAGGAACATTTGTAACCTGGCCAATTGTTGTCCATCTGTTATCAAAAACATACTGATATTTATTAAATAAATATTGAGAAGCATTGGTAAAATATATATCAGCGGCACTAGTAACCCAGTATCCTAAATTATAGTTTACATCCACGCTCAAACTAAGCCCCTTATAAGAAAAAGTATTATTGAAACCCCCTGTAACTTTAGGGATCGCCTGCTTGTCCTGCAAAATCAATTGTGCATCAGCAATTTTATTCGTAGTGGCGGTACGGCTTTCATCTACGTAAAATAAGGCGTCACCATTCTGAGGATCCACCCCGGCAAATTCTTTCATATAATAGGTATTGAAGCCATATCCCTCTTTCAAATAAAATGAACCATTCTGCAGTGGTGTATTTGCAGGCAAACGGGTAATTTCATTTTTATTAAAGGCAGCGTTAAGATTGGTGTACCATTTAAAACCATCCCGCCTCAACAAATCGCCCTTAAGCGTAAGCTCCCAACCCTTATTTACCATTGCTCCAATATTCTTACCAACCGTAGAAAAACCTGTAGTAAGAGAAGTCGGCACATTACGGATCAGACCATCAATATTATTGTAATAATAATCAACAGTAAACATAAATCTATCATCAACGAAGCCGATATCTATGCCTGCATCAAATTTCTTAGCTGTCTCCCAGCGAAGATCAACATTACCACTGGTTGAGTATTGCTGACCGGTGTAACCAGCATAACTATAGGCACTGCTGTAAGCAGCCTGTGGCACCCACGAATAGTTACCCATGCTGGCATTACCTGTCGTACCATATGATGATCTTAGTTTTAAAGAAGATAAGATATGCTGCTTTTTAAAGAAATCTTCCTGGTGTACATTCCAGGTACCACCTGCAGAATAAAAATAAGCTCCCTGGTTCTGTGTAGGGAACCTGGACGAGCCATCTCTTCTTACAGAAGCACTCAGTGCATATTTATTTTTAAAATTCAGATCAGCGAGTGCATATAAAGAATTAAAAGCATAATTACTGTACTGGCCAAAAGCACCATTTGGGGTCGCCGCGTTGGTAAGGGCAGTCAATTCAGATTGGGCAGAGGGAAAACCAAATCCATCAGCGGCCAACAGATACTCCTTAGACCGTTGGGCCTCATATCCAAGGGCGGCAGTTACATAAAAATCTTCCATGCCATTTATATCATAGCGATAATCGACCTGGTTACGCGCCAGCCAGTTAAAATATCTGGTATAATAATTCTTGCTACGCCCCTTAAGACCCGCACCATCCCCCATAACCGCATTTAAAAACAAAGTCTCTTCCAGCGTATTGTAATCAATACTGAAATAACTGGTATAATTTAGTTTATCCCAGATATTCCATTTGAGTTTTGTATTCCCCAGAATACGGGTTTGGGATAAATATTTTTTGTCATTTTCTGCTATCCATAATGGGTTATAGATACCCGGAAAATTGGTATTTCCTGCGGTTGCCGTATTGATGGTACCATCGTCTTTATAAGCAAGCTGGAAGGGCCTTAAAACCCGCGATGCCCAGGTAGGACTACCTGAAAACTGTGTGCCGTATGGCGTATTCTGCCCAACATTCGAGAAATTAATCCCCGCCGTAAGCTGAAACCTCTTACTGATTTCATGATCGAAATTAAACAAACCCGATATTCTTTTCAAATCAGAACTAATGGTGGTGGCTTCCTGCTGAAAATAGCCAGCGGAAGCAAAGAGTTTTGTTTTTTCTGTCCCTCCGTTCATGCTCACGTTATACTGTTGCTGCCTGCCTGTCCTGGTTACCAGATCATACCAATTATTACTTTTGCCGCTATTTAAACCATAACTTTCAGCTGCAGTTTCTACCTGAGCAGGCGTATTACCGGCATTGGTTAGCGCTTCCCTAAAAAGCACAGCATAATCAGCAGCATTTAAAGCCTTCCCGGCATCAGGATTATCCATTGCTTTAGAAGAGCCGAACTCTGCATCTACCCGGATTTGAGTTTTCCCGCTTTTCCCTCTTTTAGTGGTAATCAGGATTACCCCGCTACTACCACGGGAACCATACAAAGCTGTCGCAGCGGCATCTTTGAGCACATCAACACTTTCAATATCGTTTTGATTTAACCCGGCCAATGCATTGGCCGTTGTAGAGTTGTAACCCAACTTGCCAGAGTTTACAATCATGCCATCAATTACAATTAATGGACTAGAGCTTAAAGAAAGTGAGCCTAGCCCCCTGATCCTGATGTCTACGTTTGCACCTGGCTGACCGCTGGTTGTAGGAGCAACCAGGCCCGCTATTTGACCTTGCAGGGTTTGCGCAAATGTAGAGTATGGTTTATTCTCCATTACATCACCCTTAATTGAACTAATAGAACTTGTATTGGCCGCAAGCGAGGTAACACGGTAACCATCTGTAATTACAACCTCGTTCAAGGTTTGAATATCCGTTTTCAAACGAATATTAACCTCCGCTTTTGTCACCCTCACTTCCTGTGTTACATAACCTACCATTTTGAATGTAAGCGTAGCGCCTTCAGCCACGCCTTTAAACTGGTAGCGTCCATTTGCATCAGTAGCCGTTGCAAGCGAAGTCCCTACAACCCTAACCGCTACACCTGGCAATGGCACACCGCTTTCGTCAGTTACAGTTCCACTTACATCAATAACCTGAAGAGCAACATTATTGTATTGAACTAATGGATTGTTCACTGTATAGGTAAAAGACGTATTGGAAAAATCGGCATGAGAGGAGCCTGCGGCAAAAGTCTGAGCGTTAAATGAATTGATCACGAATAAACACGATGCAGCGATCATTAAAAATCCTGCCCTACTGCGTTTGAAGGTGATTGCACAAAACAGGAACTGTGCCCCATTTTCAATATGAATTTTAAAACTCATACATTTTTAATTAAATGATTAAAAATTAAATTATTAATTATGGTGGTTCAATTCATTACCTAACCACTTCTAAATGATCAGCTTATGAATCCTAAATATTTTTGTCTAATTATTAATCATATTCCTCCTGCTTTTTAGTGATGCGAATTTCTATTGGCATTAAGCTCAGGGTTCCCTAAACCTCCTAAGCATAAAAACATCCATTGTGTGTCTGTTAAAAAAGTTCGAGTATCTGGTGTTTAGTTTTTTTTGTGTACGGTTTTCCGATGGTTTATATGATCTTTGATTGGTTAGGCCAGCATATATGTATACAAATATATACTTTTTTTGTAAACAAAATAATATTTTTGATTTTTTTATCTGAAAAATAAAATGATTAAGATTCAAGCAGCAGAAAAAAGCAATCTTTTGAAACAACCAAACCACATTTTCTTTCCTGGAGTTAAACAAGATCAAAATCAAAAAAACAAATTATGTAAACCAAATTAAAACAAAAAAGTATACATTAGTCATAAAAGAAACTGCAGCTAAACAATAAGATCTATCAGTCATGCCCCATCACATTGTACATAATCCCGCATTAAAAGCAAATTTACTGCTCGACACTCGTTCCGCATTGGGCGAAGGCGCCATATGGAATGATGAAGATCAGAAACTCTACTGGGTAGACATCGAAGCGCAACTGCTTCACTGCTTTGATCCGCTTACCTCAATTAACCAAACTGCACATTTTGAACAAAAAATAAGCACTGTAGTTCCCAGCACAGATGGCACATTGCTTCTGGCATTAAAGGACGGTGTATATAGCTACGAAAAATCAACAGGCTTGCTCTGCAACCTGCTATCCAATCCCGAAAACCACACTTCGGGCAATCGCTTTAATGACGGGAAGTGTGATCCATCGGGGCGGTTATGGCTGGGAACCATGGGTGCATCAAATTCCGCGGCTCTGTACCGGATAGATGCAGATTTATCCATACATATGACGGAAGCAGGTGTAACCACCTCAAACGGCATCGCCTGGTCGGAGGACAACAAAACAATGTATTACATTGATACCTCAACACACAAGGTTGTGGCCTATAATTATAACGATAAAACCGGGCAGATATCCGATCCTTATGATGCAATCATCATCCCAGAGGAGATGGGAAAACCAGATGGCTGCACCCTGGACGCCGAAGGGATGATCTGGATTGCGCTTTGGGGAGGCTATGCAGCAGGCAGATGGAACCCGAAAACAGGCACTTTACTAGGTAAGGTTGAAGTTCCGGCAAAAAATGTGACTTCCTGTGCTTTTGGAGGGGAAAATCTGGACACACTTTACATCACCACTGCACGGACATCGGCTTCTGAAGAAGAACTATTGCAATGTCCATACAGCGGTGGGTTATTTACAGTAAAACCTGGCGTAAAAGGCATCCAGGCAAACCATTTCGTTAAAAGAACAAAGTGAGTTTTACATCATTTCTGTCCCCAGAATATCTTTAGAATAGGTTTTCAGATATTTTTTCAGAATCTGTCTGGCCACATGGATCCTGGTTTTTACAGTTCCAATTGGAATCTCCAGCATTTCCGCAATTTCGTGGTATTTATAACCCTCAAAGTATTTTACAAAAGGCACATAATACTCTGGCTGAAGGTTAGCAAGCGCTTTATTGATGTCTCCTATAATAAATTTACTTTCGCTGGCATTTTTGGTAGCACTGTAATGCAGGTTGGCCGAGGAAATATCATCTGATTTGGTAATCAAAGCATTTGTTTTCACCAGGCGCCTGTAATTATTAATGAAAGTATTTTTCATTATCGTAAACAACCAGCCTTTTAGATTGGTCCCTTCTTTAAACTTTCCATAATAGGTAACTGCCTTAAGCATGGTATCCTGTACCAGATCGTTTGCATCCTCAATATCTTTCGTAAAATTCAGGGCGAAGGATTGTAAAGAAACTGAATGATTGTTTAGCTGAAGGTTGAACTCATTTTTTGTCATAGTGTTTAAGTTTTAGGGTTAAAAAACTAACAAGCATTTTTTTGAGTGGCGCTCAAAATCTGTTTAATCTTAGACACTAAACTATACACAAGATATGTACCAAAAAAGAGGATATTGATGTTAAGAAATTATTTTTTTTCCAATAAATGACGCTAACAGTCTATTTCACAGAATATTTACTTCACGCTCCAGCTCAACACCAAACCTGGCATATACTGTACGTATGATCTCTTCTGAAAAATCATACACTTCCTGTCCTGTTGCGGTACCATGATTAACCAGAACCAGGGCCTGATTTTTCCAGGTACCCGTCTCGCCAACTACCTTACCTTTAAAACCGCAAGCTTCGATAAGCCAACCGGCAGCCAACTTAACTTTCTGACCGGCAGCGGGATAATGCACAACATCAGGGAATTTAGTCAACACTTCTTTAAACTGATCCTGGTTGATTATCGGATTTTTAAAAAAACTTCCAGCATTACCTATAGTAGAGGGATCTGGCAGCTTGCTTACCCTGATGTGCGATACCACCTTTGAAATATCTGCAATTGTTGGCTGCAATATGTTTCTATCCCGAAGTTCGGCCTGGATTGCCCCATAACTGGTATTCAGTTGCGCCTGTCTATTCAATTTAAAACTGACAGCGGTAATGATATATCGGCCTTTCAGCTCATTTTTAAAGGCACTGTCGCGGTAACCAAACTTACAATCTTCAAAATTAAAGATCCTTTCTTCTGCCGTAGCAATTTCATAAGCGGTACAGGAATAAAAAACATCTTTAAGCTCCACACCGTAGGCACCTATGTTTTGTATAGGCGAGGCCCCTACAGTTCCGGGAATAAGGCTCAGATTTTCTACGCCTGCATAGCCATTTGCCACACAGTAGTTCACCAGATCGTTCCATACCACTCCCGCACCCGCCGTTACCAGCACCTGCTCTCCATCAACAACAGCAGAAATTCCGGGGATGCTCACTTTAATCACCAGCCCTTCAAAATCTTTTGTAAACAGCAGATTGCTGCCACCGCCTAAAACCAGCAGCCGGCGCTGCCTTACCACATCCATCCCCAGCAATTCTTTCAGTGCTTCAACACTGAATACCTCGGCAAAAAGGGCAGAGTTGACATCGACACCAAATGTGTTGTAGGGCTTAAGGGATATATTTTGCTGCAGAATAGACATAAATAAGCTAAATGATTAGATCTGGCACAAATGTAATTGTTAAGACTTGTAATAAATATGTTAAAAGTAATATTTAAAAATTTTGACTATTTTTCGCCTGAATTGATAAAATAGCTTAGTAATACTTGCCCTTAAGGAGAGAACAGTAATTTGTATGGAAAATCAGGATAAAAAGAGAAGCTTAATTATTGAAGCCGCATTGAAACGGTTCGCACATTATGGCCTGTCAAAAACAACCATGACCGAAATCGCAAAAGATGTCTCATTTTCAAAGGCTTTACTCTACTACTACTTTCCGGACAAGCTGAGTTTATATGTAAGTTCTATTGAACACCTGATGCAGATCATCAGCCGGGACCTGGTAAAATCTATCGATAAAACCAGCACTTCGACAGAAGGCATTTATAAACTATTACAAAAAAGACAGTCTTTTATTCAAAAATATTACAACCTGCTGGAATCGACACAGATCATCGGCAATGAATTGCCCGACGACCTTTACGACAAGTTCAGTAAAGCCCGGGCTTTTGAAGCCATTATCATCAGCTCCCTATTCAGCAGAGGGGTTGCAAGCGGAGAGCTTGCCATGGAAGACCCTAAGCTTACCACCGAAATATTTCTGGACGCCCTGTCTGGTATACACTTCAATATCATGTCCAAAGACAAGAACATATTCCCTGGAAAAGAGCAGTTTAAACAGATCTTCATCAAGGAAAAGCTGTTTGCTGAAATCTTTTTACAAGGCTTAAAGCCAAAATCTTAACCAAACGGTCATCTAATTGTCAGTTTACCTGCATTTTAAAGGTAAAATTCTTTAAGCGGAATTATGGCCGTATTTTTGACTACTGAAATAAAAAAGTCAGAAAGTAAAAAAGTAGAATGGTAGAGACAGATAAAAAAAGAGAAGCAATCATTGAGGGAGCGATCAAACGTTTCATACATTATGGGATCAATAAGACCACGATGAATGAAATTGCGGAAGACCTCTCGGTATCCAAACCTTCTCTGTATTATTATTTTCCTGATAAAAACAGTTTGGTACTTGGTGTGATTGAAAAAATATTCAATGACTATTTTGAGATGGTAGAGAAAGATCAGTTTGCTGATGTTCCGCTGGAAGATTGTATGGCCGGCTTCATCGAAATCAGACATCGCTTCTTTCAAAAGTACTACATGCTCCATTTATCGGGAGGCAGCCCTGATTCCTCATTGAACTCGGACGAGCTGAAAGAACATTTCATGAACATGCATGGAAAAAACATACAGCTGCATGCAGATATATTTCAAAGGTCGATAGACAAAAAGGAGATCGCACCAATGGAAACCTATAAAACTGCGGAGCTTTACCTGGACAGTCTGGCAGGGATCACATCCTTATGCATACTTCACGGTAACAAAGAGCTGTTCCCCAGCAAAAAGGAAATGAAAAACATACTGGAAAGGCAGCTTAGCCTGTCACGTATATTTATTAAAGGACTAAAATAACAATAGGCTATATATGAATACAATAATCAAACAGATAAAAATAATTCCACTGGCACTGCTGGGATTACTGCTATCGGGTACGGTTAGCGCTCAGCAAACGCTGACGTTAAAGGAGGCGCTGAACTATTCGCTGCAAAACAATGTCAAAGTGCGAAAAGCGAAGCTCGATATGGACGGAGGTAAATATAAAGTGCAGGAAGTAAGGGCCCAGGCTTTACCACAAATTACAGGTAATGCAGGCTTAACCTACAATCCTATCATCGGAAAATTGGTAGCAGATTTAGGAGGAGGGCAAACCCAGGCCATTAAGTTGGGTCAGAACTGGAATTCTTCTGCCGGAATCCAACTTTCGCAACAGTTGTTCAATCAGCAGGTTTTCACAGGCCTGCAGGCTGCAAGATCCAGTGAGGAATATTACAGCCTGACCTCGCAGTTTACTGAAGAGCAAATTATTGAACTGGTTGCCAACAACTATTACCAGGTTTTGGTGAACAGACAGCAACTGAACGTAATAGATACCAACATTAAAAATGTGAAAGTGATTGAGAAGATCATTTCCAATCAGTATAAAAATGGGTTGGCAAAGAAGATTGACGTAGACCGGATCAAAGTAAACATTACCAATTTAGAGACACAAAGAGAACAGACCATCAATGCCATTACACAGTTGGAGAACCAGTTGAAATTTGCAATGGGCATGCCTGTAAGCACGGAGATTACTTTGCCAAAAACAGAACTTACGGAAGTGACCCGCTTACCGCAGTTTAGTGATTCTCTGGCTATGGACAACAGAACAGAGATCAAGATTCTGGATATCCAGGACAAATTGCTTTCACTGCAGCGCAAGGCTTACGTGTCTGAATACTATCCAAGTCTGGCTTTAACAGGAAACTACACCTATTCCAGCCAGAGCGGTGGTTTCGATTTTTTAAAATCCAACCCCAATGCAATTGGTTTTGGAGCCTCGGCTGTTGGCCTCACCTTAAAAGTGCCGATTTTTAATGGTTTCTTAACCCGTTCAAAAATCCGCCAGGCCGATGTAGACATTCAAAAAGCAAGAGAGGACAGAAGAGAGTCGAAAAACTCATTGAACATGGCCTACGAAAATGCAAAAATACAGTTACGCAACAGCATGAATACCATTAACTCGCAAAAGAAAAATGCTGAGCTGGCTGATGAAATCTACAAAAGCACACAAAACAATTACAACAACGGTCTGGCCAGTTTAACGGATCTGCTGGATACCGAGAATGCACTTACTTCAGCGCAAAACAGCTATACACAGGCATTATTAAATTATAAAATTGCCGAAATACAATTAATCAAATCAAACGGAAATATAAAATCGCTATTACAATGAAAAGAGGGATAATAACAGCCTTAATAATTATACTTGCCTTAGGCGGGATTGCCTTGGTGCTCAGCAACAACAAGAAGAAGAATGCAGCAAAAACAGCCTTTATTGCACAAGGAAGTGGAGCTATTGCTGTTCGCGTTGCAAGTGTAGAGAAAAAAGTAGTTGACCTGGATTTTAGCAGCAACGGAAGCTTTGTACCTAAACAGGAACTGAACTTCCTGTCGGAAAACGCCGGAAGGGTGAGTAAGATCCTTGTAGAAGAAGGCGACCGTGTAAGCAAAGGACAGGTACTGGCACGTATCGATGCGGAGATCATCAATACTGACAGGGAAACCGCAGAAGCAACCTATCAAAATGCGTTAAGGGATGAAGCCAGGTACAAAAGCTCTTATGCAACCGGCGGTGTAACCCAACAGCAGCTGGACCAGGCCAAACTGGCAACACAAAATGCAAAACTACGTTTACAGGCTTCGCAAAGAAGGTTGAGCGATGCAAACATCAAATCCCCGATTACTGGTATCATCAATAAAAAATACATTGAAGTTGGTGCATTTGTTACTGCACAAGGAACACAGTTGTTTGAAATCGTTGACGTTTCCAAATTAAAGCTTAGGGTAAATGTCAATGAGTCACAGGTGGCCAATCTTAAAATAGGCGATAAAATAGAAATCAAGTCTTCTGTTTTTCCTACAGAAAAATTCAATGGCAGAATTACTTTTATTGCAGCCAAAGCTGATGGGACTTTAAACTTCCCTATAGAAATTGAAGTAGACAACAATACCAAAAACAGCCTTAGAGCAGGAATGTACGGTACAGCTGTATTTAACTTTCCTAAACAGGCTCCCGGAATTTTGGTTCCCCGCACTTCTTTTGTGGGTAGTGTAAGCAGCAACCAGGTATTTGTTTTAGACCAGGCCAGCAATACAGCTAAACTTCGCAAAGTAATTGCAGGTCGTATTTTGGGTGATTCAGTTGAAATTCTGGAAGGATTAAATGAAGGCGAGACTGTAATCACCAGCGGGCAGATTAACCTGGCCGACGGCACTCCTGTGAGCATAGTAAAATAAAAAGAAGATGAAGATAACAGATATATCGATAAAAAGGCCCTCCCTGGTAATTGTGGTGTTTACCGCACTTACCCTGCTGGGGCTGTTGAGTTACTTTTCGTTGGGTTATGAGTTATTGCCAAAATTCTCAAACAACGTAGTATCTATTTCAACCATTTACCCGGGAGCATCACCTGCCGAGGTAGAGAATACCGTAACCAAGAAGATCGAAGATGCGGTATCATCAATGGAGAACATCAAAAAAATAAACGCAGTTTCGTTTGAGAGTTTATCTACCGTTACCATTACCTTAACAGATAAAGCCAATATTGACATTTCGTTAAATGATGCGCAACGTAAGGTAAACGCCATCCTATCTGAACTGCCAGAAGATGTGAAAACACCATCATTAAGTAAATTTTCTTTGGATGATTTACCAGTGATCACGATGTCGGCTTCCGCAAAAATGGACGACATTAGTTTTTATGATCTGATGGATCAAAGGATTGCCCCGGTAATTTCGAGGGTGAGCGGTATTGCGCAGGTTAACCTGATCGGTGGTTCGGAAAGAGAGATCCAGGTATCATTGGATGCCGATAAACTTCAAGGCTACAACCTTTCGGTGCCACAGGTGCAACAGATGATTCTGACCTCTAACCTGGATTTCCCTACCGGAAGCGTAAAAACAGAGAACCAGGACGTTTTAATCCGTTTATCCGGTAAATACAGAAACCTGGATGAATTGAGAAACCTGGTGCTGATCACTTCTAAAGATGGTTCTCAAATCCGTTTACGCGATGTTGCCGATGTACAGGATGCTCAGAAAGAAACAGAAAAGCTGGCCCGTATCGACAGAAAAGGTGCCATTGCCATTCAGATCATTAAACAAAGTGATGCAAATGCTGTAGAAGTAAGTAAAGGCGTACATGCCATTATCGAAAAGCTTAAGGTAGAATACGCAGCCAATAATCTCGACATTAAGATCGTAAATGACAGCTCTATTTTTACTTTGGAATCTGCAGACGCGGTTATCCACGATTTAATGCTGGCGGTAGTGCTGGTAGCATTCGTAATGTTGTTCTTCCTGCATAGTTTACGGAACGCATTAATCGTAATGGTATCTATCCCTGCATCCTTAATTGCGACTTTCATTGGCATCAGCCTATTTGGTTTTACATTAAACCTGATGTCTTTACTGGGGCTCTCGCTGGTGGTTGGTATCCTTGTGGATGATGCGATTGTGGTACTGGAAAACATCCAGCGACACATGGAGATGGGTAAAAACAAGGTGAGGGCTGCTTCGGACGCTACAAGGGAAATTGGTTTTACAGTTGTTTCCATTACGTTTGTAATTGTGGTGGTATTCTTCCCTATTGCCGTAAGTACAGGACTGGTTTCCAACATCTTGCGTCAGTTCTGTGTGGTTGTAATTATCGCAACACTACTTTCCTTGCTGGCCTCATTTACCATTGTACCGCTCCTTTTCTCGAGGTATGGTAAACTGGAGCACATTGAAGGTAAGAACGTTTTCGGCCGCTTTATCCTTTGGTTCGAAAAGCAATTAAAAAAATTCACCCTTTGGGTTACAAACATCTTAAAATGGTCTTTAAACCATAAAAGACGTACCATTTTAGCAATTGTCGTGTTGTTTATTGCTTCAATATGGTTAGCCGTTGCGGGCTTTATCGGTTCAGAGTTCTTCCCTAAATCTGATAAAGGTGAGTTCCTGGTTCAGATTGAATTGCCGAAAGACGCGCCTTTGTCGCAAACCAATTTCTATACCCAACGTGCCGAAGCATTCTTAAAAAAGCAACCTGAAATTACGCAGTTGATAACTACAGTTGGACAGGCCAGCGGCGACTTCGGTGGAACCCAGGCTACAGCCTATAAATCGGAAATCAACGTAAAACTGGTTGAACGCGACCAGCGTGAAGGCGTTTCTTCAGATATCTTTGCAACAAAGATGAGTCGTGCCCTTGCCAAAGAACTGGTAGGTGCAAAAGTTAAAACCGTTCCGATCAGTATCCTTGGTATTGCTGAGAACGCACCAATACAATTGGTTGTAATGGGATCTGACCTGGACAGCGCATTAAAATATGCCGAAGGGGCACAAAAGGTCCTTGCAAAAATTCCGGGTGCAACAGAGATTAAATTGTCCGTTGAAAAAGGAACACCTGAGATCAATGTTCAGGTAGACCGGGATAAAATGTCGGCTTTAGGCTTAACCCTGCAAACTGTGGGTTCCACTATGCAAACTGCCTTTGCGGGAAACACCGATGGTAAATACAGGAAAGGGGAATATGAATACGACATCAATATCCAATACCAGGATTTTAACAGAAAAAATGTGGATGATGTGCGTAACCTGGTCTTTGTAAACAATCAGGGTGCACAGATCAAACTATCACAGTTTGCTACCATTACAGAGGGTTCAGGACCAAGTCAGCTGGAGCGTTTAAACAAATCTACCTCAGTTTCTGTTAAGGCACAATCTATCGGCAGGCCAACAGGAACAGTAGTTGCAGAATTTCAAAAGAAACTGGAGGACCTGCAAAAAAGTGGTGAGCTGAAGGCACCTATAGGTGTGAGCTACACCTGGGCTGGTGATCAGGAAAACCAGGCTGAAGGTTTCGGTACGCTGGGTATTGCCTTAATGGCATCCATCATCCTGGTATACCTGATTATGGTTGCATTGTACGACAGTTTTGTTTACCCATTTGTGGTGATGTTCTCTTTGCCACTGGCACTGATCGGGGCTTTCCTTGCGCTTGCCCTTACAAACAACTCTATCGGTATCTTTACCATTTTAGGTTTTATCATGCTGATGGGGCTTGTGGCCAAAAACGCAATTATCCTTGTCGATTTTACCAACCACATGAAAGCTGAAGGAAAATCGACAATAGAAGCGTTAATTTTAGCTAACCACGCGCGTTTACGTCCGATTTTGATGACTACCATAGCCATGATTTTTGGTATGCTCCCTATTGCCCTTGCAAGTGGTGCCGGTGCCGAATGGAAAAATGGTCTGGCCTGGGTTATCGTAGGGGGGTTAACCAGTTCACTGTTCTTGACCCTGATCGTTGTGCCTGTAGTTTACCTGATTTTCGATATCATATTGGAAAAATTAGGCTTCAATAAAAAAGGTAAGACGATAGACGAATTGCTTGTTGAACCTTATGACCACAAAGATGTTTTAGAGTACGACCTTGAAGAAGTAAAGTAACCCTTTAACACATCCGAATAAGAAAGAGGAACCCTAAAAAGTTCCTCTTTTTATTTTAGGGATCAAACAATTTTCAATTCAAAGCTGTATAATTACAGCATGCTGAAATACAACACCTTAATTATATTGCTTTGTCTGTTATTTCCGGCACAAGCTCAACATCCTCCTGTATTTGAAGGAATTGCTTCAGACACCACCAGGATTGTGATGAACGACCTGACCGTAAACCTGGTCAGATACACTTACCGTACACCCAAAATCCAGTTTCTGGCCATACATGATGATGAAGATACCGGTGTAAAGGCCGCATTTGAATACATCAGGTTTAGCGGCGGGACAGTGATCGACTGCCAGTACGGTGGTGTCAGAAATTTCAGGCTATCAAATCAGGGAGAAAAGTTCCAGACAGACCCCAACAGCATTTATACCAAAAAAGGTATTCCAATAGGAATTGAAAAGTATGGGCCTGTAGATGACGATGTGGCAAAGCACCTGGAGCGCGCCGCAAAAACCATATTAAAGCTTTATGATCCGGAAAAACTGGGCTATATCTTTACCTTGCACAACAATGCGGACGGAGATTTTGGAATAGCCTCCTATCTGAAGGGCTATGAACTGGAAACAAGTGCAGATTCTGTGTATATTAATTTTGGTATGGACCCCGATGACCTGGTTTTTGTGACCGATCTCAAATTATTCAATGGACTCAAGAAAGAAAACGTGAATGTGGTTTTACAATCTGTAAATGCACCAGACGATGGCTCCTTGTCTGTGTATGCGATGAACAGTAAAATCCCGTACATTAATGTGGAAGTGCAGCATGGACATTATGATGAAAACCTGAGGCTGATCGAAATTGCCATTAAGGTTTTGTATCAGACGTATCCGCAATTAAAACAAAAGGCCACAGAGTGATCTGCGGCCTTTTTATCTGCTAAAAATTCTTATTAAATGTGTATGGCCCGGTTTTCAGTAGCTGCCATAGCTGCCTCTTTCATTGCTTCCGTATAAGTAGGGTGTGCATGGCATATCCTGGCAATATCTTCTGCCGAAGCACGGAATTCCATCGCTACCACAGCTTCAGCAATCATATCTGCAGCACGGGGTCCGATCATATGCACGCCTAATATTTCATCAGTTTTGGCATCTGCCAGTACTTTTACAAATCCATCGGTATCCATACTTGCTTTAGCCCGGCCACTGGCTTTAAAAGGGAAGGATCCTGCTTTATATTGAACGCCGTTTTCTTTCAGCTGCTCTTCGGTATAACCAACTGAAGCCACTTCCGGCCAGGTATAAACCACACCCGGAATAAGGTTATAATTGATGTGCGGTTTTTGTCCGGCTATTCTTTCTGCAACATATACACCCTCATCTTCGGCTTTATGCGCCAGCATAGCGCCTTTAATTACATCGCCGATTGCATAAACACCAGGAACGGAAGTTTCCAGGTGGTCGTTTACAGGGATCTTATTGCCCCTTTCTTCGGTTTTTATACCAATATTTTCTAATCCCAGTCCCTCTGTATAAGCGGTACGTCCTACTGCAACAATGCAATAGTCAGCTTCAAATTTCAGTTCTTCACCTTTTGCATTATTGGCAGTTACCGTAACTTTTTTACCTTTAACAGTTGCTCCGGTAACCTTATGCCCCATAAAGAACTCCATACCCAGCGACTTCTTCAAAACACGCTGTAACTCTTTTCCCAGACCGGCATCCATAGTTCCGATAATGGAAGGCATAAATTCAATTACAGAAACTTTAGTGCCCAGACGTGCATAAACAGATCCCAGCTCCAGACCGATTACCCCGCCACCAATCACAATCATTTGTTTTGGCACCTCAGTAATGTTTAAGGCCTCTGTAGAAGTAATGATCCTTTTTTTGTCAATTGGCAAAAAAGGCAGTGCCGTAGGTTTGGAACCTGAAGCAATAATTACATTTTTTGCTGTTATGGTTTCCGATTTACCATCTTTGGTAATTTTAATCGTGTTCTTGTCAACAAAAGAGCCGACACCCTCAAATGCATCTATCTTATTCTTTTTGAAAAGATATTGTATACCTGCTGTATTTTGAGCTACCACATCATTTTTACGTGCGATCATCTGCGGCATATCAACCTTCAGATCTTTTAAATTAATGCCATGTGTCTGAAACGTATGTGCCGCGTTATGAAAATGTTCTGATGAATCTAACAGTGCTTTTGAAGGGATACAACCTACATTTAAACAAGTGCCACCAAAAGTTTTATACTTTTCTATAACTGCCGTTTTTAAGCCTAATTGGGCACATCTGATTGCTCCAACATAACCGCCCGGGCCCGAGCCAATTACAACTACATCGTATTGCATATTAAGGATTTTTTTTGCGTAAAGTTAATAAACCTATCCCGTATTCAGTATGCAATTCCATATATTTATGCTTTAAACAAACGCTGACTATGACTTCTTTAAAATTTCTGGTTGTTGCTTTTTTCTTTCTTTTTAGTGGCCTTTCAAGCTATGCCCAACAAACAGATTCTGCCTACGTAAGGCAGCATTATAACAAGTTAGAGCAACTGATCCCTATGCGCGACGGCATCAGGCTCTTCACCTCCATTTATCTGCCTAAAGACAAAACAAAAAAATATCCTATTCTGCTCAACCGCACACCCTATACCGTTTCGCCCTACGGTAAAGACAAATACAAAACGAGCCTGGGCAATTTCCCCGCCGAAATGAGGGAAGGTTTTATTTTCGTATACCAGGACGTAAGGGGAAAATGGATGAGTGAAGGAAACTTTGAAGACATCAGACCGCATGTTGCACATAAAAAGAATAAAAAAGATATTGATGAAAGTTCCGATACTTATGATACGATAGACTGGCTGATCAAAAATATCGGGAACAACAATGGGAAAGTGGGCATTTATGGAATTTCCTATCCGGGATTTTATGCTACAACATCCCTGCCGGGTGCGCATCCTGCCCTAAAAGCTGTTTCGCCACAGGCGCCGGTTACCGACTGGTACATTGGTGATGACTTTCATCACAATGGCACCCTGTTCCTTGCAGATGCATTTCCTTTTATGAGTACCTTTGGCGTACCAAGGCCAACACCTATTACACCTGACAAAGGGCCCAAAAGATTCAAATTCCCTGTTCAGGATCTTTACCGGTTTTATCTCGAAGAGGGTTCCGTTAAAAACCTGAAAGAGAAATATTTTGCCGATAGCATCAAATTCTGGAACAACTTGTTTGCCCACCCTAACCTGGATACCTTCTGGAAAGCCAGAAACATCGAACCGCATTTGACAGGGATAAAGCCAGCAGTAATGGTAGTTGGCGGCTTCTTTGATGCCGAAGATGCTTACGGTACTTTTGCAACCTATAAATCTATTGAAAAACAAAACCCTGGAGCCAATAACATACTGGTTGCAGGCCCATGGTTTCATGGCGGCTGGGTAAGGGGAAATGGCAGCAGTTTCGGCGACATCAATTTCGGGCAGCCTACCAGCACCTGGTATCAGGAAAACTTTGAACTTCCCTTCTTTAGGTATCACCTCAAAAACGAAGGCAGCTTTAAACCTTCGGAAGCCAATATCTTTATTACAGGCAGCAACCAATGGAAAGGCTTTGGTACCTGGCCGCCAAAAGAAACAGAGGAAAAGACCTTGTATCTTCAGCCAAATGGCGGGCTAAGTTTTGACAAGGTAAAACGAACCGATAGCTGGGATGAATATGTAAGTGACCCTAATAGCCCTGTACCTTCACAGGATGGGGTGATGACCTCCAGGTCTAGGGAATATATGATCGATGATCAGCGCTTTACCTCACGCAGGCCGGATGTAAGGGTATTTCAGACGGCCCCACTTGCTACCGACATTACCTTTACCGGACCCGTGCTGGCCAAATTGGTGGTTTCAACTACAGGTACCGATGCAGATTATGTGGTGAAACTCATAGATGTATATCCCGAAGATGAAGCCAATCCGAATCCAAATCCGAAAAACCTGGTGATGGGCGGCTACCAGATGCTGGTACGTGCAGAGATCATGCGGGGTAAATACCGGAACAGCTTTGAAAAACCTGAGGCAATGGTTCCAGGTGAAATCACCAAAGTCAACTACACCCTTCCAGATGTTGCCCACACCTTCAAAAAAGGCCACCGGATCATGATACAGATACAGAACTCATGGTTTCCGCTGGCCGACCGCAATCCACAGCAATTTATGAACATCTATGAAGCAGAACCGGGTGACTTCCAAAAAGCCACACACCGGATTTTTCATGATGTACACAATTCTTCGGCCATTACCGTTACCGTATTAAAACCATAAGCTCAAATGAAGACCTTCCTGTATACAACCGTTGTCATTCTGCTTTTCATCACTGGCAGGGCTTCAGCACAGCTGATGGACGGACCGCACCGATACACCCGGGCCGATACATTGAGGGGAAAGCTAACTCCCTTGCGAAGCTGTTACGACCTGAATTACTATCACCTCGATGTAAAAGTTGATATAGACAATAAATCGATCAGCGGCAGCAATGAGTTTCAATTTACGGCCACCCAAAACTTTAGCCGGTTGCAATTCGATCTCTTCAGCAACCTGAAAGTAGAGAAAGTGGTCTACAAAAATCGGGAACTGAAATTTAAAAGGGAATTTAATGCAGTCTTTGTAACTTTTCCGGCAACCATAAACAAGGGTACAAAAGCAAACTTTACCGTATTTTATTCCGGGAAGCCCGTCATTGCAAAAAGACCGCCATGGGACGGGGGGTTCATTTTCAGCAAGGACAAATCCGGAAATCCATGGGTTTCTGTGGCCTGTCAGGGTTTCGGTGCAAGCTCCTGGTGGCCCAACAAAGACCATCAAAGCGACGAGGTAGACAGTATGCTCATCAGCATCAGTGTTCCAAAAGGTTTGCAAGAGGTATCCAACGGGCGGTTAAGGAGTGTTGTTCAGCAGCCCGGCAACTATACACAATACAACTGGTTCGTAGCCAATCCCATCAACAATTACAACGTAACCTTATACATTGGAAAATATGCACACTGGACAGATGAATACAAAGGCGAAAAAGGGAACCTGTCGCTCGACTTCTGGTCGCTCCAGGAAGACAGTAGCAAAGCCCGGCCACATTGGGACGCAGATGTAAAACCCATGCTCCAGTCTTTTGAGCATTGGTTCGGTCCATATCCATTCTATGAAGACGGCTACAAAATTGTACAGGCGCCCCATCTGGGCATGGAGCACCAGAGTGCGATTGCCTATGGGAATGGTTTCAGGAAAGGCTATCAGGGCAACGACCTCTCAGACTCCGGCTGGGGACTAAAATTTGATTTCATTACCATCCACGAAAGCGGCCACGAATGGTTTGGCAATAACATCACCACAAAAGATATTGCCGACATGTGGGTGCATGAAAGTTTCACCAACTATTCTGAAGCACTGTTTACAGAAAGCAGGTATGGTAAGGAAGCTTCTACGGCCTACGTAAAAGGCATCCGGGCAAACATCAAAAACGACAGCCCCATCATCGGTCATTACGATGTGAACAGCGAAGGTTCAGGAGATATGTATTACAAAGGGGCCAACATGGTGCACCTGATCCGGCAACTGATCAATAATGACGACAAGTTCAGGAATATTCTTCGCGGCCTTAACAAAACTTTTTACCATAAAACTGTTACTACAAAACAGGTAGAAGACTATATAGCTGCACAAAGCGGTTTGAAACTGAACAAAATATTTGATCAGTACCTGCGGCTCAAAGACATCCCGGTACTTGAATACCAGATTAGCGGAGGATTGCTTAAATATCGTTGGCAGACCAACGTAAAAGACTTTGATATGCCAGTCAAAGTTTCGTTAAAACCGGAGGCTTTCAGTTACATTCAGCCATCTGCGACATGGAAAACAACTGCAGTGGATCCACGGGTAACAAACAAATCTTTTCAGGCAGATCCTAATTTTTATATAGACTTAAAGCTGGTAAATTAAAACCTCGTATAAATGGCCAGCTGCACTATGTTGTTCATGGTATTATTGGTGGTTCCCTTCATAGCCTGGTTCATGTAGCCAGCCTCCAGATCAAAACTTTTGGAGAAGCGGTAACCTACTGCACCGTATGCCCTGTTCTGATCAAAAATGTGGTTATTTAATTTTGATCTGTTTTGAACATTAAAGAACAGTTCGTTTTGCAAAGCAATAAATGGCCCTTTTGTAAAAATTTCCTGTTTATGGCCAACAGGCAGCACAAATCTGAAGAAATACCTCAAACGCTGAGCAAAAACATTACCTTGATTGGTCTCCATAAAACGCTGTTCCAACCTGAACCTGTGCTGTATATTTAAGGTTTTAATTTTATGGGTCAGGATGTACTGTTCCCATATCCGGTGTTCGGTTAAGATATTGTCCCTGAGTCCGTCTAAACTTAAATAAGTATTAGCAAGTAAGTAACCTAGCGTCGCATTACTGTTTTTATCGATGTAATAAGTAACACCGGGTCTGAACAAAAAATTTCTTACGCCGTCCCAGTTGTCTTCCGACCGGAGCTGAACATCCAGGTGCGCTCCCCATTTGTCGTTAAATTTAGTACTGTTCAGAATAAACAACCAGCCAGAATGCTGTTGCCTTGTTTGTGAAAAAGAATTTAGTGCAAAAAAAGAAATAAGGAAGAAGGTACTGATTAAAAGTTTCATAAAATGTGCATCGGGTAAAGCCTCTAAAATAAAAAACAATTGCAACAAAAAGGGCACTGAAAATATTCAGTGCCCTTTTCTATTCAATATTTTACAAAATACTACACGCCTAAAAGTAATCTGGCAGGATCTTCCAGTAATTGTTTGACCCTAACCAGGAAGCCCACAGATTCCCTGCCGTCAATGATCCGGTGATCATAAGACAAAGCCACATACATCATCGGACGGATCACCACTTCACCTTTTTCTGCAACCGGACGCTCAATAATGTTGTGCATACCTAAAATAGCAGATTGAGAGGCATTGATAATCGGGGTCGACATCATAGAACCAAAAACACCACCATTCGTAATGGTAAATGTACCACCTGTCATTTCTTCAATGGTCAGTTTGCTATCGCGCGCTTTTGTAGCCAGTTCAATTACTGTTTTTTCAATTTGCGCAAGGCTCATGCTTTCCGCATTCCTGATAATTGGAACAACAAGTCCTTTAGGGGCTGAAACCGCAATAGAGATATCGGCAAACTCGTTATATACCAGTTCTTCACCTTCAATGCGTGCATTTACAGCTGGAAAATCTTTCAACGCTTCACACACCGCTTTGGTAAAAAAGCTCATGAATCCAAGACCAACACCGTATTTTTCTTTAAACTGATCTTTATATTTTCCACGCAAATCCATAATCGGCTTCATGTTTACCTCGTTAAAGGTAGTCAGCATAGCCGTTTCATTTTTTACGCTTACCAAACGCTTAGCTACTGTTTTACGCAGTGGCGACATTTTCTCGCGACGCTCGTTTCTTGAACCTGCAACAGGGGCAACTGCTGCTGCCTTTGGCGCTTCAGCTTTCGCAGCAGGCTGCGCAGCTTTCTGTGCATTCAGGGCATCTTCTTTCGTGATCCTTCCATCTACTCCCGTTCCCTTAACTGAACCAGGATCAACTCCTTTTTCTGCCAGTATTTTACCTGCAGAAGGCGATGGTGTACCTGTAGCATAGCTTTCACCGGAAGGTTTTTCAGCAACTGGTGCAGCAGCTTTATCCGCAGCAGGTTTTTCAGTGGCAGGAGCGGCTTCTTCCTTAGATTTTGCAGGTGCGGCACCTCCATCTTCAATTTTACAAACTACAGCACCTATGGCAAGGGTATCACCTTCGCTAGCTACCGTTCTTAAAGTTCCGGCTTGTTCCGCAGTTAATTCGAAAGTTGCTTTATCAGACTCTAACTCAGCAATCACTTCATCCATTTCAACTGCATCACCATCATTTTTCACCCAGCGGGATAAAACAACTTCTGTTATCGACTCGCCAACCGGCGGAACTTTTATTTCTATACTCATAACTGATGTATTATTTTTCTAATCTACATTAAATACTTTACTTACTGATTTTTTAGCGATCTTCTTCTCTACTTCAGTAACCGGCATTTCAAAAGCCTTTGCCAGGATATAAGCCTGCTGATCTGCATGTTGCCTGGCATACCCGGTGGCAGTACTGCTGCTTTCCTTTCTGGAAATCAGTTCAATATTGCTAAAAATAGTCTTTCTCAACCTGCGCAATAAATATGGCCATGCCCCCATATTCTCCGGTTCTTCCTGTACCCAAACCGCCTCAGTAGCGTTTTTATATTTTTTATAAACTGCTTCCATTTGCGCAACAGGTGTAGGGTACAGCTGTTCTACGCGAACAATGGCAACATCTTTAATTTTATCTTTTTGCTGTTTTTCCAGCAGCTCATAGTAAATCTTACCACTGCAGAACAATACCCTGGTTACATCTGCTGTTTTTACATTCGAATCAACGATTACTTCCTGGAATTTACCTTCAGTAAATTCAGCCAATGGTGAAACACATAATGGGTGACGCAGCAAGCTCTTAGGTGAGAATACCACCAAAGGCTTCCGGAAGTCGCGTTTAAACTGCCTGCGCAAAGCATGGAAGAAGTTTGCCGGTGTAGTACAGTTGGTTACCTGCATGTTATAATCCGCGCACAATTCCATAAAGCGTTCAATCCTGGCCGAGGAATGCTCAGGTCCCTGCCCCTCATAACCATGAGGCAACAACATCACCAGACCATTCTCGCGCTGCCATTTTGTTTCAGCACTGGCAATATACTGGTCTACTACAATCTGTGCGCCATTAAAGAAATCACCAAACTGGGCTTCCCAAATGGTTAAGGCATTAGGGTTGGCCATGGCATAACCATACTCAAAGCCCAGAACACCATACTCAGACAAGTGTGAGTTGTAAATATCAAATGGAGCCTGCTGATCAGAAATATGTGCCAATGGGATATATTCTTCCTCTGAGTCCTCCAGGGTGATCACTGCATGGCGGTGTGAAAACGTACCACGTTCCACATCCTGTCCGCTTAACCTTACCCTTTTACCTTCGGCCAGCAAAGTACCATAAGCCAGCTGCTCGCCCATAGCCCAATCAAATACATGCGTGGTATTGGCCATTTTACTGCGTTCTTCGAAAAGTTTTTCAATTTTCTTGAAGAATTTCTTGTTTGCAGGTAAAGTACTGATCCGCTTTGCAATCTCCAGCAATGTACTTTCCTTAACAGCGGTTACCGGAGAGCTTTCGAAGTCCTTAGGTGTAGCAATACGCATGTCAGACCAGGCACCGCCAAATTTAACATCCTGATAAGTAGAGGTAATTGCTTTTGCTTCATTCAAACGCTCCTGCAAAAGACCACGGAACTCTTTTTCCATCTCTTTTGCTGCACTTGCTTCTATCGACCCTTCTTTAACCAGCTGCTCAATATAAATATCTCTCGAATTGGCATGCTTCTCTATCGCTTTATAAAGCAGGGGTTGCGTGAATTTAGGTTCATCCGACTCATTATGTCCAAACCTGCGGTAGCATAGAATGTCGATGAACACATCATTTCTGTATTTCTGACGATATTCCATTGCAAGGTTAATGGCATAAACCAAAGCTTCTACATCGTCACCGTTTACATGAAATACCGGCGACAGGGTTACTTTTGCTATATCGGTACAGTAGGTACTCGTACGCGCGTCTTTAAAATTGGTTGTAAAACCAATCTGGTTGTTGATGATCAGGTGAATCGTACCACCGGTTTTGTAACCATCCAGTCCGGCCATCTGAATCACTTCATAAACAATACCCTGTCCTGCAACAGAAGCATCTCCATGGATCAGTATCGGTGCAATGCGGGCATTGTCGCCGCCATATTTAAAATCTATTTTAGACCTGGTCATTCCTTCAACCACACCGTCAACTGTCTCCAGATGGGATGGATTAGGACATAAGCTCAGGTGTACATTTTTGCCATCGTTTGTGGTTACGTCTGTAGAATATCCCAAGTGGTATTTAACATCGCCACCAAACGGAGAATCTGCACTGTAGCTTTTACCTTCAAACTCTGCAAAAATATCTTTGTAAGCTTTTTGCATAATATTAGCCAGCACATTCAGGCGCCCCCTGTGTGCCATACCAATCACAAATTCCTCGATGCCCAGTTCTGCCCCTTTTTCAATTACAGAATCAAGTGCCGGAATCAGCGCTTCTGCACCTTCCAGCGAGAACCTTTTTTGTCCAAGGAATTTGGTTCCTAAAAAGTTCTCAAAGCTAACGGCTTCGTTTAATTTTTTAAGGATCCTTTTCTTTTCATCAATAGAGAAACTTGCCGTATTACGAACACCTTCCATCTTTTGCTCTAACCAGGAGAGCACTTCCGGTGTACGCAGGTATTTATATTCAACCCCTATTGAACGGCAATAGGTTTGCTTTAAAAAAGCAATGATATCACTTAGTTTCGCTGCCCCGATGCCCAATTCAATACTTGCATTGAAAACAGTATCCAGATCTGATTGTGCCAGGCCAAAATTTTCAAGGTCCAGTGTAGGTAAATGCTGGCGCCGCTCCCTTACAGGATTGGTATGGGTAAACAAATGACCTCTTTGGCGATAGCCGTTGATCATGTTTAACACATTAATTTCTTTCAAAAAGTGTTCAGGGGCTTCAGCACTTACAGAAGCTCCTGAAGAATCTCTGCCAAAGTCGAAGCCTTCAAAGAATTTCTGCCAGCCAAATTCTACTGAATTCGGATCTCGCCTGTAAGATTGGTATAGGGACTCTATGTATTCGGCGTTTGCGCCATTGAGATAAGATAAATTATCCATTATATATAAATATGCTATAAGTGATGCAAAATTAGGATTTTACCTTATAAAACAGGCAAACTTCTTTATAATTCTTCAAGAAAATCGACCATGTCACAAACATTTTTTAAAGGTATAAGTTTATCCTTTACAAGAATGTCGAATTCAGAGATCAGGCTCCCTGCAACAAGCAGCGGAACATCTACATGGTCCATTACCCTGCCTATAATTTTGTTAATGTCTTTACCCAGATTTAAAGAGGTCAAAACAATAAATGTATAATCTGGTTTGTAAGATTTAATTAATTTCTGAATGTCAAGATAAGGAATCTCAGAACCCAGGTAAAGCGTCTCATGCCCACACCTTTTTAACAGGTAACGTGCAAAAAGCAATCCGGTTTCATGCATTTCAGTTTCCGGCAGGAAAAGGATAAAACGTAACGCATCCTTTTTTTCTGGCTTTTCTATTTTATCGATCTCTACAATGATACGATCTCTGATGAGATTGGAAGCAAAATGCTCCTGGGAAGGATCTATTGTGCCACTTTGCCACAGCATCCCAACTCTTTTCATAAAAGGGAACAAAACCACATCCATTGTCCTGATCAGGCCCATCTCGTCAATACAGCCCGTCAGTATATTTGAAAAATCATTTTCATCGTATCTCAATGCAGCATTCGAGAGGTTCAGCAACTGTACTGTTTCATTTCCCCACTCGGTATTCAGTTGCTTAACCAAATCTGCAATCTGTTCTTTGCTAAGTTTCGCAATCCGGCTGATTTTATAACCGTTTTCATTTAATGCCACAATATTAAGCAGCATTTTCAGGTCTTCTTCGTCGTAATAGCGGATGTTAGTTGCCGTACGCTTGGGTGGCACCAGGTTATACCTCACCTCCCAAGCCCTGATGGTATGGGCCTTTATACCTATAAGACGCTCTATGTCACTGATGGAATACTTCTTCACATTAATCAAACAACAAATGTTAAACAACTTTGTTTAAAATGCAACTTTTGTTTAACATTTGTCAATGCATTGCAGAATACGAAAGACTATTGTTGCTGATCAGGCAAAAGAAGGGCTGTCGAAAATAACCGTATCAAGAATTTTCAGCTGTTTATCCAGATCAAATGTATTTTTAGATTTGGCATCAATACCAATACCCGCAACATTTGCCCAGTTGCCCCAATTACTGGCTGGAGCATAATCAATTAATTTCTCCTCAAAATAAGCTGCACCGCTGGTCCAGTGTATTTTCAAAACATAGATCAGATAGGTTGCTACCAGTAAACGGCCAATATGAGGAATAAACCCTGTAGCATTCAACTCATACATATATTTGTCTACTATCGGATGTCCTGTATTGCCTGTTTTCCATTTTTCAAGAGTTGGACTAGCAATAGCAGTCAATATATCTGTTTCGGGTTCATCTTCTTTAAAAAAGGATATGCCATGCTTTTTGAACATAAACCGGAAATAATCCCGCCATAGCAAGCCCAATAGGATCTGGTTAAAATTGGCATTTGCTCCATATTTATTTTCAGCCTCCTTCACTTTCCAGTAAACTTTTCTGGGCGAAAGGCACCCAAGGGCCAGCCAGGCAGATAACCTTGAAGAGAAGCCCTGCTTTTCGGGACTGTTCCTGGCGTTTGGTTTAAGATAAACTTCAGAGCCTTCGGCCAATAAATTTTTCAAATGCATCAGTCCAGCTTCTTCCCCACCGGCAGACGGGCGGTCAGTAACTCCAATTTCTACTACCTCCAATCCAAGATCCGTCAAAGAGGGCAGCTCACCCCAGTCCACGTTTTCAACAAAGTCAATTTTATCCGGACTCAAAAAACAGGCTTTAACAATTGCATCCCGCTCCGTCTTCTTTTTAAACTGTGCAAATACGTTGGGAATATCTTTAATCGGGAAAGGCAGATCTTCCTTATTATACAAAGTATGACCTATGAAATGTTTTAAATTGAGCTTGAATGTCCATAAAAGATCTTCCACATGTCCGGAAATTTCAGTTTCTTCTGGCCCAACCTCTCTGTGATGATATACTTCCGTGATTTCAAATTGCTCAACAATTTCTTTGATCTTATCTTCAGGTTTCCCCTGAATCAACAAAATATCACCTCCTAGTTTCTGAAAGGCCAGTCGCAACGCAGCCACACTTTCCAGCAAAAACTGAGTTCTGTATACACCTGTTTTGGTCGTTTCAAATCTTGTAGGCTCGAAATAACGTGGATCAAAGAAATAAACGGGTAAAATACTGTCAGATTTAGCAATGGCTTCAATTAGCATTTCATTGTCATGCAAGCGAAGGTCGTTTCTAAACCAAACCAATATTTTTTTATTCTTCATTAACTGAACCAAACTTTATGATAATTTTCAAAATTATGCCATTTTTTATCTTAAAGCGAATGAAGACACAATCTTTACATAAGCAGAACAAAATATTTACTATAAAAAGATAATTTACCAAACATAAAACACAACAAATAGTTATATAACTAAAAACCTGTAGATGGGCAAGCACATTTTAATAACGGGAGCAACAGGAATGATCGGCAAAAAGCTGATCAGCATTTTACTAAAATCCGGCCATGAGGTTTCCGTGTTATCCAGAAAACAGAAAAAAATCCCAGGTGTAAAGGTGTTTTTATGGGACGTCTATCACCATAAAATAGACCAGGAATGCATGTCTGGCATAGACACCATCATCCATCTTGCCGGCGAAAACATTGCCGCACAAAAATGGAGTCCAAAACGTAAACAGCAAATTATAGACAGCAGGGTATTGTCTACGGAGTTGCTTTACCAAACGATAAAAGAGACTAAAGCCACTGTAAGCAGTTTCATATCGGCATCTGCTGTGGGCTACTATGGCGACAGCGGCGATGAAATCCTGAATGAAGAAAGCCCCCCTGGCTATGGCTTTATGGCAGAATGTTGCCAGATCTGGGAGCAGGCAGTTGATAAAGGAAAGCAGTTGGGCATTCGAGTTGTAAAGCTTAGGATCGGTGTTATACTAGCGGCCAAAGAAGGTGCACTGGCATCTTTTGAAAAACCCATACTTTTTTTTGCAGGTGCAGCACTCGGGTCAGGCAAACAATGGGTCCCATGGGTTCATGTAGATGATGTGGTATCCATGTTTGTTCATGCCCTAACGCAGCGTACGCTTTCAGGTGCGTACAACGCCTGTGCTCCATTTCCCGTAACCAATGCAACTTTAACTAAAGCAATTGCAAAAAAACTGCATCGCCCCGTATGGCCATTTAATGTACCGGAAAAAGCGCTGAAACTTATTCTTGGAGAAATGAGCGATGTCATTTTCCTGAGTACGAATACATCTGCTGAAAAAATACTGGAAACAGATTTTAAGTTTAAATATACCCAACTTAATGATGCATTAACCGATATTTACGGCATCTGAAATTCAGGCTATAAATTTACATGAAAACAGAAATCAGCATCTGCTGGCTGCGCAGAGACTTAAGAATTGACGACAATGCAGCGCTTTATCATGCGCTTAAAAGTAATTATCCCGTATTGCTGCTCTTCATTTTTGATGCAAATATCCTGAAGAAACTCAACGACAGGCAAGATGCACGTGTGAGCTTCATCCACCAAACACTTGAAGAACTTAATGAAAAGCTGAAAGACTACAATTCAGCAATTGAAATCAAGCATGGAACACCAGAAGAGGTATGGGCGGATGTATTAAACACCTACCAGGTTAAAGCAATATATGCCAATCACGATTATGAACCGTATGCCCGGGAGCGCGACGATAACCTGGCCGAATACCTGCGTTCAGAAAACATCGGGTTTAAAACATTTAAAGATCAGGTAATTTTCGAAAAAAATGAAATTACGAAAGCTGATGGTAAACCTTATACGGTATTCACTCCTTACTTTCGACAATGGCAGCAGCAGCTAAACTCTTTTTATCTCAAACCCTATCCGGTAAAAAAGTACCTCGGTAATTTACTGAAGAGGCAATACTTGCCCATCCCAAGGCTGGCAGCTCTTGGCTTTGAGCCATCCGTGCTGAAATTCCCGGGCAAGAATTTTATTGGCAAGCTGGCGGCATATGAACAAAAAAGAGATTTTCCGGCCGAAGATGCAACAACACGTATCGGTCTGCACCTTCGGTTTGGCACCATCAGTATCCGGCGGGCAGTAACAGAGGCACTTAACCAAAAAGCTGAAAAGTGGTTATCAGAGCTGGCCTGGCGGGAGTTCTATATGATGATCCTATGGCATTTTCCCAATATTGTTCATCAATCTTTCAAACCTGCATACGATAAGATCAGGTGGATCAATAACGAATCTGATTTCGAAAAATGGTGCAGTGGCAACACCGGCTATGCGCTGGTAGATGCAGGTATGCGGCAGCTCAATCAAACCGGCTACATGCACAACCGTGTCCGGATGGTGACGGCCAGCTTTTTAACCAAGCACCTGCTTATCGATTGGCGCTGGGGTGAAGCTTACTTTGCAGAAAAACTGCTTGACTACGAGCAGGCCAGTAACGTGGGCGGTTGGCAATGGGCCTGTGGAAGTGGCAATGATGCAGCCCCCTATTTTCGTGTATTTAACCCCGAACTGCAAGCCACGAAGTTCGATCCCGAAAATAAATACATCAATTACTGGGTACCCGAAATAAAACAACAAAAGCATGTACAACCTATTGTTGAACATGCTTTTGCAAGAGAAAGGGCCCTGAGGGTATTTAAAGAAGCCCTGCAGGAATAAACTTTTTTATCTAGTTTGTAATACTTACGACCTCTATGTCAAAGTCCAGGCAGGAATTTCCTGGAATGGTAACCGTTCCCATTCCATCAGTTTGTGAAGACTGCCCATAACCTAAATCAGAAGGTATGAGGAGCCTGATCTTACCACCAGTACCAATTTTTCCTGGCATCACTTTATACCATCCGGGAATCAGTTCATTCAGCGTAAACGTCACTCCATCTGTACTGGAATCAAATGTAGTCCCGCTTAAAAATCTTCCTGTATATTTCACATTTACTTTTGAAGTCTCTTTCAGATCAGTTTTTCCTGTACCTTCGGCTGAAATGATGTAGCGCACACGACTAGGATCTGTTGTAACCTGCAGGTTATTTGCCGTTATGAATTTATTGATCAGGAAATTATCTACTTCTACCTGGTTATTGAACAAAGGCAACGTCAGGTCAATCACAATAATCTCATTAGATTCAACCCCTAAAGCAGTAAGTCCGTTTTTTCCAAAGGCCATCCTTGAAGGCAGAATTACCCTTGCGGAGCCGCCTTTCTTTAATTTACCTAGAGTAATCCTGACTGCCGGTACGGTCAAAAAGCTAAAACGGTCAGTATACCCTAAAAAAGTCCTTGGAATGGTATAATCCCCATTTTTTGTAATGCTGGTACCATCAGCATGTTTAAAATCATAGGTATAATATACAGAATCGGTATTGGCTACCGCTCCACCTGTACCTGGATTAATGATCTGATAATAAAACCCTGAAGGATCTCTGTTTTCCGGGATATTATTTTTAGCAAGGTATTCTTTTATCGAACGCTCGTCTAATGTTTCAATAGATTCGTACTCTTTTTTACAGGAATTGAAAAGAACTAAAGCGCCTAATAAAGCAAAAGTATATAATGATAGTTTTTTAATCATTTTTTTCGTGATTTGGGGTCTTGATTTACAGAAAGTATTTCTAGTGTGATATCTAATATTGAATTTGGGGGGATAATCTTCCCTACAGTAATGCTCCTGTTCTGATAAGCCAGCGGGGAAGGGATCAGTAGCCGCACTTTACCTTCCACTTTTGCCAGTTCCACACCTCTTTGCCATCCCTTTATATAACCAGGGAGGTTGAACTTGAATGTAGTATCTAAGCTCTTGTCAAAATCTACGGTGTCTTTCAGAACCCTGGCTGTATAAAGGGCCCATATGGTATCAGTGGGTTGAATCACCTGATTTTTGCCCGTTTTGATCAGGTTATAATGCAAACCTGAAGCATCTTTTGTAGCTACAATTTTATTGTCAGCAATATACTTGGCAATGATCGCATCATCTATCGCCATCTGCCCTGCTTCATCATAAGGTGCCGGCTTTTCGCAGGCAGCAAATATGCATGCAATAAAAACACCCCCCAACAAAGCACTGGTTTTTAACATAATTCACAAAAATAGTCTTTTATTGCTCATGGAACAATTTTTAACCAATTTTAACAATTACGGGCACAATAAAAAACGCCCATAAATCTGCTACGGGCGTTCAGTTTAATTATGAATTGTTTCTTAGTAGCAATATTTATTGGCGGCTATCAGTTGCTGTGCAACCTTCTGACGGGCTTCTTTCACATTAAAGGCGTCCATTTTGGTAAAGCGCTTTAGGCCTACCATCATCATCCGCTGCTCATCACCCTCTGCAAAAGCCCATAGCGCTTCCTTTCCTGCCTTCTGAACAGCATCAACTGCCTCCACCAGGTAAATGCGCATCATATTCAGCTGTCCTTCGCATGCCGCTTCTCCACGCATGTTTACCAGTTTTTCAGTTCTTAGCAGGGCTGATTCCGCAACGTAAACATAGCTGGCCATATCGGCAATATTCATCAATATTTCCTGTTCTTTCGACAAACTCATCATCAGTTTCTGCACAGCGGCCCCGGCAACCATGAGTGTTGCTTTTTTCAGGTTCTTGATCATCTTTTTCTCCGCAACAAAAAGTGTGGTATCTTCTTCACCAAAATCAGGTATAGACATCAATTCAGCAGCCACGGCAGTAGCAGGTGTCATCAGATCCAACTCGCCTTTCATCGCGCGCTTCAACATCATGTCTACGGTAAGCAATCTGTTGATCTCATTGGTACCTTCAAATATCCTGTTGATCCTCGCATCGCGATAGGCCCTGTCCATCGGTGCATCGGCAGAAAAACCCATACCCCCGTAAATCTGCACCCCTTCGTCTACTACATAATCCAGCGCTTCCGATCCCCATACTTTAAGAATAGCACATTCAACCGCAAACTGCTCTGTCGATTTCAGTTTAGCCTTACCTGCATCCATACCACTTGCAACCAATGCATCATAGGCATCATCAATATTCTGCCCTGCCCGGTAATTGGCCGACTCTACCGCATAAACCTTGGTCGCCATTTCGGCAAGCTTGTATCTTATTGCCCCGTATTTCGAAATCTGACGGTCAAACTGGATACGTTCATTCGAATAATTTACTGCAGTATCAATTACCGCCTTCGACGCGCCTATAGCCGCCGCGGCCAGCTTGATACGGCCGATATTCAGAATATTCACCGCAATCTTAAATCCGTTCTGACGCTCTGACAACATGTTTTCTACCGGCACATGGCAGTCGTTAAAAAACACCTGGCGCGTAGAAGAACCCTTAATTCCCATTTTATGTTCTTCAGGGTTCATGGTAATTCCTCCAAACTCACGTTCAACAATAAACGCGGTTAAGTTTGCGTCGTCATCAATTTTGGCAAAAACGATAAATACATCAGCAAATCCACCATTGGTGATCCACATTTTCTGACCGTTGATCACATAATGTTTCCCGTCTGCCGATAACTTTGCTTTCGTTTTACCCGAGTTGGCGTCCGAGCCCGAGTTCGGCTCAGTCAGGCAATAAGCGGCTTTCCATTCACCAGTTCCAAGCTTAGGAATATATTTGCTTTTCTGCTCGGCAGTACCGTAGTACAAAATAGGTAGGGTTCCAATACCGGTATGCGCCGATAGGGCAACGGCAAAAGAATGCCCCGCACCAATCACATCAGCCACAAGCATAGAAGTGTTGAAGTTTTTGCCAAAGCCCCCGTATTCTTCAGGAATAGATACGCCTAAAATACCCAGCTCGCCAGCCTTATCCATCAGCGACTGCATCAAACCCTCTTCCTGGGCATCTATCCTGTCCAGGTTAGGATATACCTCTGCCGCCAGAAAATCCCGGCAGGTCTGGGCAATCATATTTTGCTCTTCATCAAATTCTTCAGGAATAAATACATCCTGGAAGGCGGTTTCAGTAATCAAAAATTCGCCCCCTTTAATAGTCTTTTTGTCTGTAGTTTCCATTTTATCCCATTATAATGCAGTTATCAATCCTGCTTTAAACTAATACACTTCAAAAATACCCGCAGCACCTTGTCCGGTACCTACACACATGGTTACCATGCCGTATTTCTGGTTTCTTCTTTTCAATTCATTAAATAATTGCACTGACAATTTAGCTCCGGTACAGCCCAATGGATGTCCAAGTGCAATCGCTCCTCCATTTACATTCAAAATTTCCGGGTTTAGGTTCAGTTCCCTTACAATAGCCAGCGATTGTGAAGCAAAGGCTTCATTCAGTTCTATCAATTGTATCTGATCTAAGGTCATACCTGCCTGCTCCAGTGCTTTTGGAATGGCATAAATTGGCCCGATTCCCATAATACGGGGTGGTACGCCTGCAATGCCATAACTCACCAGCCTGGCAATGGGCTCGGCCCCCAGTTCCTTCATTTTCTTTTCAGAAACGACCAGTACAAAAGCCGCCCCGTCTGAAGTTTGCGAAGAGTTCCCAGCGGTAATACAGCCATCGGCAGCAAATACCGGTTTCAGCTTAGCCAGCTTTTCTATAGAAGTATCTGCTCTTGGCCCCTCGTCTGTATCCACTACATAACTACGGGTTTTCTTCTTCATATCTGCATCCAGATAGTTTTCATTTACCGTAATGGGCAATACACCTGCTTTCAGGTGTCCGTTTTTAATGGCCTCAACCGCCTTCTGGTGCGATTGGTAAGCAAACACATCCTGATCTTCCCTGCTCACATTGTATTCTTTAGCCACCGCCTCTGCGGTTAAGCCCATACCCCAATACCAATCAGGGTTCACCCTGGCCACCTCAGCGTTAGGAACAATTTTCCATCCCCCGAAGGGCATGCCCGACATGACCTCGACACCCCCGGCAATGATACAATCGGCCATTCCGCTCCTGATCTTGGCCACAGCCGTTGCTATAGTTTCCAGGCCAGATGCACAGTAACGGTTTACTGTTACGCCCGGAACTTTATCCGTATCCAGGCCCATCAGCGAGATCATTCGGGCAATATTTAAGCCTTGCTCTGCTTCCGGTGTTGCATTACCTACAATCACATCATCAATCTGTTCTTTATTCAGGTTCGGGACAGTTGCCACCAGGTGCCTGATCACATCTGCAGCCAGGTCATCTGCCCGGGTGAAACGAAATACACCACGCGGGGCCTTGCCCACGGCGGTACGAAATCCTGCTATAATATATGCTTCCTGCATGTCTGTATCTTTTTAAAAGCTTAATTTCTAAGCGGTTTACCTTTTGTAACTATACTCTGAATGCGCTCAAGGGTCTTTCTTTCCCCACAAAGCGATAAAAATGCTTCCCTTTCCAGGTCAAGCAAATATTGCTCTGTTACCTCGGTTGGGGAAGACAAATCTCCGCCACACATTACCCAGCCCAGTTTCTCAGAGATCTTCTTGTCGTGTTCAGAAATATAATGCCCCGAGTACATGGTGTTCGCACCGGCATAAATAATACCCAATCCCTGCTTGCCCAGCACTTTAATATCTTTCCTTTGAACGGGTTTGGTGTAACCGGCATCTGCCAGCTCAATAGCTTTTGCCTTTGCATCTGCAATCAATCTGCTCCGGTTCATACTAACGGAATATTTATCTTTCTGCAGGTACCCCAATTCAAATGCTTCTACTGCAGAGGTAGAAACCTTGGCCATTCCTATCGTCAGGAACCTATCCCTTAACACTCCCTGCATAATCTGATCGTCCTTAAATTCATCCGAGGCACGCAGGGCAAATTCTTTTGTTCCGCCCCCACCGGGGATCACCCCTACACCAAATTCAACCAGCCCCATATAAGTCTCGGCGTTCAGCTGCACATGATCGGCGTGTAAGCTAAACTCACAGCCCCCGCCCAGGGTTAAGTTATGTGGTGCCACTACCACAGGTATCGAAGAATACCTGATCCTCATGGAAGTATTCTGGAACATACGAACGGCCATATTCAATTCTTCCCACTCCTGCTCCACTGCCATCATAAAAATCATCCCTACATTGGCCCCGGCCGAGAAATTAGCCCCATCGTTACCAATCACTACCCCTCGGTAATCTTTTTCGGCCATATCAATGGCTTTATTGATGGCTTGTAAAGTATCGCCACCAATTGTATTCATTTTCGAATGAAACTCAACATTGATGATGCCATCACCCAGATCAATGATAGAAGCACCTGAATTTTTCCAAAGCACTTTATTAGCCCTTAAGTTATCCAGAATAATAAATTCTTCGGCACCCGGTACAGCTTTATAGCTTTTGGATGGAATATCGTAATACTTTCTGATGCCATCTTCTACCTTGTAAAAAGAGGTATTACCTGCAGCCAGCATTTCCTGCACCCAGGCCGCAGCCTCGTGCCCATATTTTTTCATGCCTTCAATGGCCGCTGCCACGCCTACCGCATCCCAAACTTCAAAAGGACCAAGATCCCAGGCAAAGCCTGCCCGCATGGCATCATCTATCCTGTACAATTCGTCCGATATTTCAGGAATCCTGTCCGATACATACTCAAACAGACCGAAAAAAGAGGCCCTAAACAGTTCAGCAGCCTTATCCTTTCCGCTGGCAAAAACCTTCATCCGGTCTCTAACATTCTCCATGCTCTTTGTCAGGTCAAGCGTAGCTGATTTGACCTTTTCCTGAGGTCGGTACTCCAACGTTTTCAGGTCAAGCGCCAGGATCTCTGTCTTGCCTTCGGCAGATTTTGTTTTCTTATAAAAACCCTGTCCGGTCTTATCGCCAAGCCATTTATTGGCTTCCATTTTTTCTACATAGACTGGCAGCTTAAACAAATCATGTGCTTTGTCGTCCGGACAATTGTCGTAAAGTCCCTTTGACACTTTGATCATGGTATCCAGGCCTACTACATCGGTAGTGCGGAAGGTGGCTGATTTAGGCCGGCCTAAAGCCGGACCTGTAAATTTGTCAACTTCCTCTACTGTAAGTTCCATTTTTTCTACCAGGTGCAGCAGTGCCATAATCGAATAAACACCTACCCTGTTGGCAATAAATGCCGGAGTATCTTTACATAAAACCGTGGTTTTGCCCAGGAACTTATCGCCATAGTGCATCAGAAAGTCAACCAACTCCGGTTTGGTATAAGGTGTTGGTATAATTTCAAGCAAACGTAAATACCTTGGCGGATTAAAAAAGTGTGTCCCGCAAAAATTTGCCTTAAAATCTTCGCTTCTTCCTTCTGCCATCAGATGGATGGGAATACCCGATGTATTTGAAGTTACCAATGTTCCGGGTTTGCGGTATTGCTCTACCTGTTCAAATACTTTCTTTTTAATGTCCAGATTCTCTACCACTACCTCGATAATCCAGTCGTAACCCGAAATTTTAGGCATATCATCCTCAAAATTACCGGTCACAATCTTAGTCAGAACTTTCTTCGAGTAAACAGGGGAGGGATTTGTTTTTACTGCAGTTTGCAGGGCCGCATTCACAATACTGTTCTTATCCCCTTCTTTGGCTGCAACATCCAGTAAAAGTACCTCAACTCCTATATTCGCAAAGTGACAGGCAATACGGGAACCCATAATACCTGAGCCCAGTACGGCTACTTTATTTATCTTTTTGTTCATCATTTTCAACAGGAATTTTATATGCCAATGTAAGTTTGTTCAATTTTTGCAAGGTCAGCAGCAGGTTGTTTTTTTCTATGGTACTCAGGTTCTTATTTAAATATTCATTAAAAGCAATCACCACTCCCTTTGCCATATGCCTTTTCTCATATCCCAGTGGTGTAAGATAAACTTTAACCGAACGCTTATCGTCTGCAGAAACCTCGCGATATATTAACCCAAGTTCTTCCATATTGTTTAGCATTCTCGATAAACTTGTTGCTTTTACACCAAGCAGGGCAGCAAGCTGTGAAACAGCAGTTCCCTCCTTACCAATATTGATCAGTACGTAGCCGATGGCTTGCGTGATCCCAAAACCTGAGGCAATCTGGTTATATGTATTGGACACATTCTGCCAAACTACCTTCAAAAAATAATCAATTGTTTCCTGCTGTTTCATTAAATACTATGCTTGCATAACAAAGCTATACAATAATATCCTATAATGCAAGTAGATTTGTCAAAATAATTCAACATAAAAAAAGCCTTCCTAAATATTTAGAAAGGCTTTTTAAACTTAATACCAATTCAGACTAGAACAAAGTAAATTCTACCCTTCGGTTTTGCTGACGGCCTGCGGCAGTCTTATTTGAAGCGATAGGCTGGTTCATACCGTAACCTGTGGCTTCAATTCTTGATGCATTGGCACCTTGCGAAACCAGGTAAGCTTTTACCGATTCAGCCCTGTCTTTAGATAACCTCATATTTAAAGCTGCAGAACCTGTATTGTCCGTATGACCCGCAAGTTTCAGGCTGAAGTTTTTTTGGATCAGCAATTCTGCAACACGGTTCAAAGTAGCATAAGATTTTGAACGGATGGTTGCTTTACCCAAGTCAAATTCCAGGTTTTTTATCGCGTCAGCAACCACCTTACGATCAGACTCAGTAATGATTACTTTTTCTACCGGGGCAGGTACTTTCAGTGGGCAACCAGAGCCATCTACTACAGTTCCTGCAGGTGTGCCCGGGCATTTATCCAGTTTATCTGCAACACCATCACCATCACTGTCTTTTAACAAGTCGCCCATCTCAGCCCTTAATTTTGCATTTTCAGCTTTCTGTGCATCCAGGTCACTTTTTAATGCATTGGCTGTTTGTTTTGCCTGCAACGCTTCATCATAAGTTAGCGCCACAGGATTGTGCCATGCGAGTTGCTGTTTTCCACTACCCAAAGCAAATTCCAGACCTGCATAAGCATAGTTGTATTTGTCGTTACTTCCGCGGTAGTAACCATCCAGGTTATCCCCATCAACAAAATTCACAGTCCAACCCAAATCCAGATTAACTTTTTCAGCTACCTTAAATTTAGCGCCCAGACCTACCGGAATGATCAGCTCCTTAATAGTTTTACCACCTGCATAATCGGCAAGAGCTCCGCTACCTGCAGCTGTTTTTACTTTATAGCCTGCTAAACCGGCACCACCTGATGCGTACAATTGCACGGCACTGTTTTTGTTGAACATACTGATGTTAAACAGGTTCACTACAGCATTTAAGCTACCTGAGTAAGAAAGGTCGGTTTCAAAAGCACTAACGGGACTGGTATTGGTACCTCCACCATCCCAGGGCTCAGAATTATCACCTTTCAGCTTTCCTCTAACCCCATCCAAACGCAGCGAGAAATACGGAGTGATTTGTTTTTTAACGTATAAGCCATAACCCAGACTGGATTTCCAGTTCGAGAAATCATTTTTACCTCCAAACGGCGAAACCGGAGTCAATACACCGGCATTTACACCGATAGACCAGGTTGATAAATTAAGCTTTTCCTGTGCCTGTGTTGTGTTCACAAACAGTAAAGCAGCAGCAGCTAAGGGCAAACATTTAAATAATTTTTGTTTCATAACATGAGGGTTAAATAATTAGTAGAATATTTAATTCTAAATATAACTATTCAATTCTCAGGCCAAATCGTAAAACGGCTTGTAATCCTCAAATAAGCGGCAATGCTGAACATAATACTATACATTACCAGCCCAGTGCTGTATCGTCGCCCCGCGGGTCGGCGCCGCCCAGGTAATAGCCCCATTTCGTTTTCAAGATGGCGTCTACCCTTCCAATATCGCTTCTTTCCACAATCCGGTAACCCTTATCCGACAATTTTAACCTGGTTAAGCTATCCAGAGCGCCCTTTTCTACAAACACGGTATCCGGCAACCATTGGTGGTGAAACTTCCTGGCTGCAACAGCCGGCTGCATCTTCTGATCGAATTCAATTACATTTAAAATCGTTTGAAACACCGAAGTAATGATGGTAGAACCACCAGGTGTACCTACAATCATAAACAGTTGACCTTCCTTTTCGATAATAGTTGGTGTCATAGAACTGAGCATCCTTTTCTCCGGAGCAATGGCATTGGCTTCACCGCCCACTAAACCATACATATTTGGAGAACCCGGCTTTACTGAAAAATCGTCCATTTCATTGTTCAGCAAAAAGCCTGCACCTTTAACCACTACAGCCGAACCATAGGAACCGTTTAATGTAGTTGTTAATGACACCGCATTGCCATCTCTGTCTACAATAGAAAAATGTGTAGTCTCTTCATGCTCCTGGCCATTAAGCACACCAGCTTTAATTTCTGAACTAAGGCCGGCCTTGTCCCAGTTAAAACCAGCCATCCTCTTTTTGACATAGGCATTGGCAAGCAACGCGGTTTGAGGCACTTTATAAAAATCAGGATCGCCCAGATACTCGGCCCGGTCGGCATATACCCTTCTTTCGGCCTCCACCATCACCTGAACTGTAGAATCAGCATTCAGACCCCACCTTTTTAAAGGAAATGGTTCCACAGCTTTAAGCAGCTGCAATAAGGCAATTCCTCCGCTTGAAGGAGGCGGCATGGTAATAATTTTATATGCTTTATAGCTACCTGTAACAGGCTTACGCCAAATGGCCTTATAATTCTTCAGATCTTCCAGACTGATGATACCTCCGCCGCGCTTCATTTCAGCTACAATGCTATCGGCCACGGCCCCTTTGTAAAAACCAGCGGCCCCTTTGTCCCTGATCTGTTCCAAAGTATTGGCCAGCTCCGGCTGTACCAAAACATCGCCCTCCACCCAATCACCTTCTTTAACCAGGGCTGTGCCTGCAGGATTATATTTAATAAAACTCTCCCTTAAACGGTTCAGCTCTCTTGCCGTCCTTACACTTATTTTAAAGCCATCCCTTGCCAGCCTTACGGCAGGTGATACCAGTTCTTCCCATTTCAGCTTTCCATATTTCTGATGGGCTTGTGCCATACCCGCCACAGAACCCGGCACACCAGCCGCCAGATGCCCGTATAAACTCCGATCTGCAACCGGATTACCCGCGCTATCCAGATACATATCCCTGGTAGCGAGTACAGCGGCTTTCTCTCTAAAATCCAGTGCATCTATCTCTCCAGTAGCCGAGCGGTAAACCATAAAGCCTCCGCCACCCAAGTTCCCGGCATTGGGGTATACCACCGCCAGAGCAAACTGAACTGCAACCGCAGCATCTACGGCATTACCTCCTTTTTTCAAGATATTAAGGCCAACTTCAGATGCCTCAGCACTGGCAGAAACTACCATACCGTTACGGTATTCGGCACTGTTATTTTTACCGAGCTGTCCGCCAACACAGGAGTATAAAAATCCTGAAACCAAACATGCAAAACCCGAGCGGGTTAAAACCTTAAGCTTTATAGTTTTCAGCATCTTTGTAGATCTTTTCTATCACCTCTGCATTTTTTTCAAGAATAGCTTTTCTTTTCAGGCTTAACTTGGGTGTTAGCTCACCACCGTCGATACTCCACTCTTTAGCCAGCAAAGCAAAGCGCTTAACCTGCTCCCATTTTCCAAATTCTTTAGAACTGTAGGTTATGATCTGATCGTATTTTGCGATCACCTGTTCATTCCTGATCATCTCTTCTTTAGTGGTATAACTGATTCCCTTTTTGCCACACCATGCCTTTAATGCTTCAAAATTTGGCACAATAAGGGCAGACGGAAACTTTCGGTTTTCGCCCAACACCATGATCTGCTCCACCAAAGGTGATTCTTTATATTTATTTTCCAGCATCTGAGGCGCTACATATTTGCCCCCTGCAGTTTTAAAGATCTCTTTTTTCCTGTCGGTGATCTTTAAAAAGCGTCCTTCTTTGATTTCACCTATATCCCCGGTATGAAACCAGCCTTCACTATCTATGTTTTCTGCGGTAAGGTCTTCGCGATTATAATAGCCCTTCATCACATTGTGCCCTCTTGTCAGCACCTCTCCATCTTCGGCTATTTTGATCTCAACCCCTTCGATTACAGGGCCTACAGTGCCAAACATCGTAGCGCCAAAATGATTTACAGTGATTACCGGCGATGTTTCTGTCAAGCCATAACCTTCAAATACAGGCATGCCGGCAGCCCAGAAAATACGTGCCAGGCGTGGGTTTAATGCTGCACCTCCGGAAACAATCACCACAATTTCACCACCCAGTGCTTCCTGCCATTTTTTGAAGACCAGTTTACGGGCGATACCGAGCTTAAAATGATAAAACCAGCCATTATTGAAGTCGAACCGTTCGGCAAGCGCTACCGACCAGAAGAAAATACCACGTTTAATTCCGGCAAGGGCCTTACCTTTTTCCATGATCTTATCGTATACCTTTTCCAGTAAACGGGGTACAGTCGAAAATGCATTTGGTTTCACATATTGTATATCTGCCACAATTGTCTCAATACTTTCTGCATAATACACGGCAATGTCCGTATACATATACAGGTAAACAATCATCCGTTCAAAAATATGCGAGAGCGGCAAAAAACTTAAGCCCCTTTTTATGCCTTCCGGCATTACAACAGCCGAGTGTTCAAAATTCTTCACCAGGTTATTATGGGTCAGCATTACCCCTTTAGGCGTACCGGTTGTACCCGAAGTATAGATCAGTGTCAAAATGTCGTCCGGCCTTATCGCATTACGATAAGGAGCCAGGTCTGTATCTTTTAAGCTTTCACCTGCGGCAACCAGACTTTTCCAATGCGCTGCACCATCCACTTCATTGAAAGTATATATTTTAATTGGACTACTTACTTCCTCACATACAATTTTTAATTTAGTATATAATGCCTCGTCGGCCACAAATATCACCGTGATCTCTGCGTTTTCAATGATAAATTTAATATCATGTTCCGCAAGCGTAGGGTATAACGGTATCTGATAGGCGCCTATCTGCATAATGGCAAAATCGGTAAGGTTCCATTCCGGCCTGTTGGCCGACATTACCCCCACTCTGGAGCTTTTACCAACCCCGATATTAATAAGCCCCCTGCTCAGAGCATCAACAGTGTCACAAAACTCTTGTGTACTGTAGTTTTGCCATGCTCCGTTTACCTTGCCACTAATAAACTCTTTTTTTGGAAAATTCTCTAAATTGTATTGGAGTAAATCAAATACTCTTGTTACCGTTGTAGCCATACATCATCAGCTTATTTAATACATAACCTTGCTTCTCAAACTTAATTAAAAATAATTAATTTTTCCCGCTCTCCGGCCGTCCTTAAAATTTAATGAAAAATAACTAATGGTTTTCTGGTATTTTACAATACAGTCTCTCAAAAACATTTTTTATTTAAATACGGCACAATAGTTGCTGCGCATGGTTCAATAAGAAAATTAAACAAATACATTATGATTATGAAAAAATTACTTTTTACTGTAATTGCTGTTGCTGCATTTTTTACCCTTACAACAAATGAGGCAAGTGCCCAGGACTACAAAAATGCTATTGGTGGACGTTTTGGTAACGCCAATGGTGTGAGTTTTAAAACTGGCCTTAACAAAGGTGCAATGTTGGAACTGATTGGAAACTTTAGAAGCAATAGTGGTGTGAAGTATGCAAACCTTACCGGCTTATACGAAGTTTATAACCCAATTGGCGGTGCTGAAGGTTTACACTGGTTCTACGGTGCGGGTGCTACCATCGGTTCTTACAAAGTCAAAGGTTTTGATGGTGACATCTATCTTTCTGCCAATGGTGTTTTAGGTTTGGATTATAAATTCAAAGGTGCGCCTATCAACTTATCTTTAGACTGGATTCCTGCTTTACAGATCACTCCTGATACAGGTTTCTGGGGTGGCGATATAGGTTTAGGTGTACGTTTCACTTTCTAAGCAGTAATTACCTATCATAAAAAAGCCAGTGCTGAATTCAGCACTGGCTTTTTTATTTTCCAGCTGGCAGCAGGCAAATAGTTAAAAAGACAAACGATCTGTCATGGCCTGCATATGGTCGTTTCCATTGTTTAATTCATCGACCTTTATTGCCTGCTGAACTGCCCAGTTAAAAAGGTCTTTATCTTTTTTCAGGGCAGCAATCTCCGCTATACGGAAGTATGCGTAGGCAAGATAATCCATATTCCTGGAAGCGCAGCGTACTGCTTTCAGGTAATAGTCGAGGCCTTCCTCAGGCTTATTCTGATTGGCTTTCATCCTACCTAACAGATATAGCAGCGCAAATTCAACGCCATATCTATCCGATTTTGAAAGGCTATCGATACAACGGAACGCCAGCTTTTCAGCAGCTGCATATTGCTGGTCCATACGCAGTTTTTGTACTGCCGATACCATAGCCAAAGCTAGTGCCTCGTGCTTCATTTCCTCCTCCCAGTGAATGATGTTAAAACAAGGATCAGCCTTAACCGAAATCACTTTCCTTTTCACCGGAAAATTGATGTCGTTCAGTTTTTTGTTGATTTGCACTTTTTTCAACTCTCTTGCGCCATTTTCGTAGGTAACCAGCAAATCAAGCGGCAACTTATAAACATTGCCTTTTTGCAGCACAGTAACCCGCACGTCATTTTGCTGCTGCTTCCAATTCATCTCCCATTCGGGAACACCCGTTTGCTCAAACCATTGCCTAAAAAACCATTCCAGATCATGGCCGTAAGCCACACTTACTTCTGTTTTAAAGTTTTCCCAATTTAGCCCGGTTTTTTGGTACTTGTCAGCAATCTTAAAAAGCGCCGCATTAAATTTTTGTCTACCTATTGTTTGGGCTAGCAATTCCATTACAAGAAAACCCTTACTATTTGCGATGATATGTTCATTGCTGCCCGTCAATTTTGTCAAGGGCTCATCGTTGCCTGCAGCTGCATTCTTAAGATAGCCCAGGCCAGACTGATCGCTGATATATCCAGGATAGCCTTTTTTACGGTAGTCAATTGCATGTTCGGGGTCAAAATGCCGCACAACCTGCAGCGAGCCGTACTGCGCCATCCCTTCTGAAAGCAGGGCCTCACCTTTATCGCCTTTTGCCATAATCAGGTTGCCCCACCACTGATGTGAAAGTTCATGCCCAAACAAAGCATAATTAAATCGCCTTATGGCATTACTTGGCATCAATATACCGCCAAGCAAACTCGCCCCACCAATCCCTGTCTGTTCTGAAACATGATCCGGAAGTTCAATAATGCTAAAATCAGGGATTTTTAAGGGTCCAAACTGCGTTCGAAGAAAAGAAAGTACCCGATCTGATTGTATGGCAACCTCTTCGTCATAGCGACTGTTAACCAATGTAAAACTGTAGAAAGGTATCGGACCGTTGCGCTTATGCACTATATAATTTCCCACATACAACGAGAAAATATCAGGTTGTGCATATGTAAATGTCGCTGTTTTAGCGTTTGCCACATTTTCAACTGCCGAGGTACTAGCCGCCATTACGGCAGTAAATTCAGGAGCAGTAGTTACACTAATTGTCCCTGTAGCTCTTGTACACTTTGCATTACCCTCTTCGGACGGGCTGTTTAGCTGAGGATACCATGCAGAGCCATAGCCACCAGCCATACAAAAAGTGCTATCAATAAAATACTGAAAACTACGGGCCACCCCGCGCTCATATTGATACTCAAACTCGATTTTCCGGTCTGCAGGCAGGTTTTCAGAAAACCAGAAGCAATACACCACATCTCCGGCGGTATTACGGGAGGTATCGGTTTTGCTAATTGCTACATCTCGGTTAAGCAAGCGAATCAGGGGAGCCATATCCCCTTTAGTCAGCACCAGCTCTACTGATTTTGATGAAGTATGTTCAGTAAAAAAAGATAACGTACCATTTACCTTAAAGCTTTTTTTTTCCAGATCAACCTTCACCTGCATACGGTATTGGAGTTTTTTTTGCGCATACGCGAATGTGCTGAACATCAAAAGGCAACTCAGCACTACATTACAATAGTTCATATTACAACCCATATTTTTTATACAAAGGAAGTAAAGTGCAGAACCGAAAAATTGTATGAGATTAACTTTTTAACACGTCACGGAATTTATGCGGAGATACGGGGTAGTAAATCCGAAACGATTTAATAAAATGTGCAGCATCAGAAAAACCCAGGGTATAAGCAATTTCAGAGATGGAAAGTTTTGAAGCGAATAGAAGCGCTATAGACTTTTTTATGCGCAACCTCAGCTTATACTCTCCTAGGGTAACCCCCTCACGCTCCCTAAATGCCCTTGCCAGGTAAACTGGATGAACAAAGACCCTTTCAGCAATGGCATTTAAAGTATGTGTGATTTCCAATTCGGATTCCAGTATGCTTTTCACTTTGGGCAACCACAATAAACGCGAAGGAACGGTATAGTCCTGATTTTCCGCCAGCCAGTTGAAAATGTACGCTTCAGATAAATCTGGTTCAATGTTCTTGCTAAAGAAATAAAGGAGCCTGTAGAGATAGGTAAATGCCCCCGTTTTATAAATTACGGTCCGCTGCGGCAATGAAGGATTTAGCCCATATGCAATCAGGGTATCGTGTTTAAATTCAATATTCAGACAACTCCCCCCGGTGCCGGGAAAACGGTTTGCATGGTTATAAGCAGAAGGGCGAAAAATAACTTCGCCGGGATTCAGCAGCCCATCCCCCAGCTTATTGACTTCATTGTAATTACCTCTAATCAGAAGACTTAAATACGCGTTTTCATGATAATGTTCATGAATATGTTCAAACGGTGCATAATGTGTAATGTTCATTTTAAATAAAGGATACTCATTAGTCTTTTGCTCTACACCAAAATAATTCCCAGAGGATAATAGGATGGCCATATTCAAGGATTTTACTCAAATATACGGGTAAAGTTAGTTGCCTCTGCAGCAATCGCCTTCAATATTACAAATCAATTTTTTCTTACATGAATTAATTGGAAGGCCTTCACCCCCCAATGCCGGGCCTGCAGCAACGGCTCGCTTTAAACGCCGGCATACGGCAACAGTTCAGCACCATGCCCGGCATTAAATTTTTATGAATTCTACCCGTCTGTTCCTGGTTTTGCCCGCTTCGCTGTTGTCGTCTGCAACCGGCGAGCCGGAGCCTTTACCTTCGGTCTCTATGCGGTCTGCATTGATTTTATAGGTCCTTACCAGCGCACTGCGAACAGACTCGGCCCGTTTTGCAGATAAAATCTGGTTGGCCTCCTGTTTTCCCACCGCATCGGTATGGCCTATAATTCTGATCCTGAGGTCCGGGTTTTCGGCCATCGCCGCTGCCACTTCTTTAATTGTGCCTTCATTGTCCGATTTTACTTCAGCAGAATTGGTGGCAAACAGGATCCCACTGGTTTCCAGCCTACCGGTGGTCAGGAGTTTGGAACGCTTGTCGGAACTCCCCTCTGCAAACCGGAAATTGGATACATAATAACCCAGCTGTTCATTGGTGTAATTAGATGTTGACATGTCAATTTTAAGCTGGTTTAAATTGCCGTTCAATGGCGCCGCCTGTGGCAGGTCAAATACTTTTTCCTTGTCCAGCCATATCCTTACCCTTTCTTTTTGTATGCTGATGGCTACGTGGGTAACGTTGCCTACTTTTCTGTCAAAATTGGCCACCCTGTATTTATCGCTTTCCAGTTTCTTGGCTGCGTTTTCATAAGATGTCAGCTGTACAGCGGCCTCTGAACGGTAAGGGGCTATCCCAAATTTTAAACAATTTTTCAGCCGGTAATCGTACGAAAGAATCTCGCCTTTATTGCCCCGGTCGTAAAAGGCAAAGTTAATAGCAGGCACCATATAGCCCCCCGCCAGCGGCCAGTTCATGATCAGGTCAAACTCAATGGTAGCATTTTCTCCGATGTTAACCACCGGGCTTACAAAGGTACCCGGATAAAGGCGCAGCCAGTTGCCTTTGGCGGTATTTAGGGTAACAATTTCGCCTTTACTTCGGGTGTACCATTTTAAAGGGAACTGGCCCGCTGCATCCTGCGAGAAGTTGTCGGCCAGCAATACCCTGGTACCTGGAACAAAGTCATAAGCAGTGGTACTGGATAATGCCGGGTTGCTGGCAACCGTTCCGTTTTCAGTTGTCGCCGGATTGCTGTTTGCCGCAGCGCCGGCTTCGGTATTCTTTTTGCCTTTTCCCGCTAATGCCTTGTCAACGGTTTTGGAGGCCATGTCTTCAGCTTTTTGTTTCAGCCTGTTTAAAAAGCCTTGTGCCATTAAATTATTGCCGGCCAGCAATAAGGCCGAGATAAAAATTAGTCTTTTCATTTTCTTTGAAATATGATTCAAAATTAAGCCGGAAAAGTAGGCCAAGGAATAGGATATACTGCTCAAGTATCTGGGTAGTACTGCCTATTTTAAGGAGAAAATGGGATATTGACCCTGATTTCGGTAGTGTTTTGGCCATGTTGAACACTGATACTTCCATTAAGCAATTCCAGTCTGTTCCGGATATCGGGCGAATTGTTCATTAGCTGCCGGGTAGTCTGCAGGTCAAACCTGAACGTTATGCTGGTGGCCTGCCGGGTAATGGAATAATGGATTTGTTTAACCGGACTGCTGGCCACAATGCCATCGGTTAACAGCTGCAATATCCTGAAAATATGCATAGACTCGTCTGCATTGAAATACGGGTTGATTTCATCCGCATTCCCCTGCCCGATCTGGTAATCGGCAAAGGTGTCGCTGATGAGCCCCTGGATGCTTTGGGTTAGTCCAAGCAGGTCCATTTGATAGGGTCTGAGACGATGAAGCATGCCACGTACTTCGGCCATGGTAGCTGCTACCTGTGCTATTGGGCGGCTAACCAGGTCCTTTATGGGTGCTGCGCTGAGTTGCTGCAGCCGCCAGGACCGGTTCTTGATCAGGATCAGCTGCTGGCCAATGTTGTCGTGCAGTTCCATAGCTACCCGTTTTTTTTCCTGTTCCTGCCTTTCCAGGAGTTCTTTCAGAAAAGCCCTTTTTTCTTCAATACTCTTCAGCCGGATCTGCTCCTGCTGTTTTCCGTAAAAGTTTAATCTGCTGGCCAGGGCAAACGACAGGATCAATGCTTCCAGCAAGGTACCCCAGTGCATACTGGTCTGGGTAAGCAGGTTATCGGGCAAAATGTTCAGGTCTTTTAAGTTGTATATAGCATTGCCCAGCATTAAAAATCCGAATCCCAGTATAAAATAAATGGCGGGTTTGTAACCATTCCTGAAGCTCTGTATACCAGCCCCAAACCAGTAGACAAAATAGGGGTACATTAAATATTGTATCAGCATAAAGGCATAAGCGCCTTTCCAGAAAATATCGGTAATGAGGATAACCATGGAAAGCAGGCACATGAGCCCCCTTATTTTATAGAAAAATGGACTGTTCTTTTTGGTTTGCAAAAAGGAGTTGGTAAAAAAAATGCTCAAAAGGCTGGCAATGGCAATGATGGTACCTGCGCTGTTTAACCAGATGAGGCTGCTCAGGATGTCGGGCAGGAAGCCATTGTAAAAAAACAGGTTTAAGCTCCAGAAAAAGATATACCCCACATAGTATAGATAAGGCTGTTCTTTAGTAAGTATGTATACAAAAAGGTTGTAAATGGCAAAAGCGATCAGCATGCCGAAAACAATACCATTTAAAAGATCGGTAAGGTAACTCCGTTCAAAGGCCTTTTGCAAGGTAATCACTTTAATAGGCAGCCTGAGTATGTTGTGGCTGCTGGCCTGTATATAAAATTCTGCCCCGGTATGGATGGGAATCGAAACGGGGACCAGCAGATTATTTACCCTTACTTCCCCGTTCGTTTTGGGTTTACTGGCTATCCTGCTGAAAATTTTGACCAGGCGACCGTCTTTTTTCTGGTAAACTACGACCGATTGCAGCACCGGCGGGCTGTCAATCTGAATGTGCCAGTCCCTTTTGTTGCTTTGGTTCAGGATATGGGTTTTAACCCAAACCGAGGCGGTTGTGGCGCCCAAAGACAGGGTGGGAAACTCTGAGCGATTAAAGCTTTTATCCTGCAGCTGGTTAAGCTGCAGATTATTGTCAGCGTCAACCAGGTATAAGGGATGGCTAAGGGTATAGCTTTTTTCACTGTCTTTTAATACCATATCCTGGGCATAACCTGCACTTAGCCCAAACAGCATTACAATCCATAAAAAAGCCTTGATTAACCCTTTGCTCATTTTAGCGGTGTTCAATGGCAAAACGCAGCAGGCTGTTTTTGCCGTTCAGGTTTAATTTTTTCAATATGTTCATCCGGTGGTTCGAAACCGTCTTTTCACTGATGAAGAGTTCATCTGCAATGGCTTTGGTGCTTTTATAGCTCCCTACCATTTTCAGTATTTTAATTTCTGAAGGGGTTAGAGTACTGAGCAGTTCATTGGCCCCAGGATTGTTATTTGCTGCTCTGCGCTGGCTCAGCAAAAACGAACTCATCTCCGGACTGATGTAAGAATTACCTGTCATTACCGCTTCTATAGCCTGGATGATGTCCACTACCGCATTTTCTTTCAGCACATAGCCCGCAACCCCAACATCGAGTGCGCGCAGGAAGGTATCTTTTGCCTTGTGCATCGTTAGCAGGATAACGTTGGCCTCCGGAACCAGTTTAATCAGCTCTTCGGCAGCTACCAGGCCATTCATTTCGGGCATGTCTATGTCCAGTATGCTTACCATCGGATGACGGGTTCTGGCTATAGCCAACGCTTCGAGTCCATTTTTTGCTTCAAAAATTACTTCGTAACCCGGTTCAGATTCTATGACTTCTTTTAGGCCTTTGAGGAAGATCGGGTGATCGTCTGCGATGAGTATAGTTGTCTTTACGTTCATGTCAATATAGTTTGCGTGGGAATTTGTATAAACACTTTAGTGCCTTCATTAAGTTTGCTGCTTATTTTAAGTTCGGCCCTCAGAAGTTTGCAGCGTTCCCTGATACCTGACAGGCCAAGCCCTGATGAGAAGTCTTTGGTATGATATCCCTTACCGTTGTCCTGGTAATGCAGGTTTAAATGACTTGCTGCTGATTTGATACAGATGCTGCAACTGCTTGCGCCTGCATGTTTGATCAGGTTGCTGAGTAATTCCTGGACAATTCTGTACAGATTCATCTGGGCTTCTTTGTCCAGCAACTGCTTTGGATCGTCTATATCCAGATGAATTGTAGTGTCAGCTTCATTAGACATATCCTCTGCCAGGCGTTCCAGAGAGCGCTTCAGCCCGAGGGTGTCCATTTGATAAGGCCTTAAAGAGAAGGATACATTACTGACTTCTTCAATGGCCTTTCCAATGTCCTGGGTGATGCTGTTAAACAAGTCGGGGTTTGCGCCCTGGCTTTGTTTTTCCAGTACATAGATTTCATTTTTGAGCAGCACCAGTTGTTGTCCTATCCGGTCGTTCAGCTCGGCAGAAATACTTTCTTTTTCATTTTCCTGCGCAATGAGGAGTTCTTTGGAGAAACCTGCAGTCTGTTCCAGCATTTCGGTTTGCAAACGCATGGTTTGCTTTTTTGATTCGTTCAGTTTTACAGCCAGCGCAAATGAGAGTACCAGCGATTGCAGGCAGAGCCCCATCTGAAGGCTCATGGAGGAATGAAAGCCTTCATAAAATGCATAACTTAAGGGCACGCAGGCAAAAGCTGCCAGGTGATACAGCAACGTCCTGTACCCTTTCTTTAAATTGACATACACTGTGAGGAGCCAGAATGCGAGCGCCAGCAACAGGTTAATGAGCAGCTGCCCCTGAATGTAACCGTTCCAGATCAGCAAAAAGATGACGCTGAAAAACAGGTAGCCTAAATAAAAGATATAGGACTTATCTCTGATGGCGATGTAGATATACAGGTTGTAGATCATCAGGGCCAGCAAGGCCCCGAACATAAATCCGTTGACAACATTTTTGAAATGTTCTTCTTCGTAAATCGCTTCCAGGGTGCCCACATATACAGGCACTTTGAGCTTATAGCTGTTTTTGATGCGCAGGTAATAACGCCTGCTCTCCCCTTTTTGCAGTTTTAAAGGAAGGATAAATCCATTCACTTTAACCGGGTGGCTAAGCCCGATTCGCTGATGTTCTGTAAAAAGTTCTGCTTCGCTCATTGGTGACGGTACCTGAACATACCAGTCGTTTGAGCTGGAATTGTTGGTTAGGGTGATGCTGATCCAAAGGGCATTTTTATTAAGGCCTGCATCCTGGATCTTATAAAAGGCCTCTGTATTGCGCAGCACAATCTCTTTTGGCGCAGCGTTCAGGCTTGCTGCCAGCAGGATAAATACACAGAAGAGGCGCCGGATAAACATGTTTCAAATATAAATAAGATAAAGGGTTTGAACATGGGTAGTAGTACCTATAAATATGATGGATGTCACTCATTTATCTGTTGCGTTACCCAGTCTAATTTTGACCCCAGATTATTTATTCAACAAATACAAGCCATAAAGATTAAAATATGAAAAAGTTAAGTGTGTACCTGATAGGTACCTTGTTTGTGCTAGGCATACTCGCCTGTAAAAAGGATAAAGTAAAAACCACGGATGAGGAAAGTTCTGAAGTAGTGGCCCTGGTTAGGCCAAAGGGAGTTTCAACGGGAGCAGCGGTTACCCGGCGGATTGGACCAGCAGGTGGAGTGATTGCTTCTTCGGAATGCGGCCTGAGTATCAATATACCTGCTGGTGCGTTGAAAGTGGAAACAATCATTGGTATTGAGCCCATTACCAGAACGAATATCGCGGGAGCGGGAAAATCCTTCAGACTTAGCCCGCATGATGTGCAGTTTGAAAAACCGGTTTCACTGACATATGCATTTTCTGTTGAAACAGACTCGATAGCTATGATAGAAACCTTTGGATTTTCTTACCAGCTGGTAAGCGGAGCCTGGAAGTATGTAGGGGCAAGCAGTTACGATGTTCAGGGAAAGACAGTAACGTTTAAAACGACACATTTCAGTGATTGGTCTATGATGAACCGGGTGTCGCTTTCGCCACTTCATGCCAGTCTGGAGCCGGGAGACAAACAGGAAATTAAAGCGCTGATTTACACGGAATCGAAATACGAAGATCTGCTGGTGCCACTAACAGGTGCTACAGGGACTGAACCGGGCTATCCAGTCGGAACACCTGTACCTTTACCTGCCAAGTACATTAAATCCTGGGATTTGACTGGCCCCGGGAACATCATCAGTTCCAATGGGAATAAGATTACCTATCAGGCTCCTGCTACGGTGAATGGCTTTACGAATGCGACGGTGAGTCTGAACCTCAATGCGCCGGTGACCGGTACGTTTATGTTATTGTCCAATATTGAGATTATGGGTGATGGATGGGCCGAGTTAAATGTCAGCAATGGGAAATTTCCGGTTACACCGGCGGTAAAGTCAGGGCATCGCTGGATCTTATCCAATCCTGACGCTGAGGGTGGCGGCCAGTTTTTGCTAACCTGGAACGGTGGCGTAGGCACTTATGCTTATGATCTGACTCCCACAGGAAACAAGTTTCACTTTCTAATTGGTAATGGAGGATATACCAGCGCTTATGTAGATCAGCTACTCAATGATCTAGTACCAAGCGGTGGCAGCATCAACATCACAAGAATGGATAACAAATGGGTGGAAGGCAATTTTACTGTACCTAATGCAGGCATCGGGCCTTTGCTGATCCAGACCACCAGTATCAATGGCCGTTTCAGGGCACGGGTGTATAATCCTTAATCACCAGAAACATATTTATTCAATTTTAATAGTAAACAAATGAAAACCAGCAAAACAAAAATCTATAGCGGATCAGTCCGCTTATTTTTACCAGTCATTTTATTAACCATAGCGATGCTGGCAGGTACAGCTTACGGTTGTAAAGAAACCGAGGCAGCCTCGCCAGATATTGAAGAGGGCTACGGCAACCATCCCAGATCTGTGGTGCCCGATGAACTTGTAGGCTACTGGATAGCTGGAGTAAGCTCAATCAGCAACTTTTGGGGATATAATGGCACCTATCAAGGTCCAGCAAATGAGATCGCTCTGGGGTATATGCTGTATAAGGACGGGCGTGTAAAGGAGTATTTTTATTATACCAGTACTTCTACCTATTGCCGTACTCAGGTGCTGGGTTATAAGCAAGGAACTGTGAAGATTGATAAAGAAGCGAAAACTTTTGATGTATACTATGCCACTGGTCATTACAGGTCTTTTAATACCTGCGGGTCGGCTAACCCTCCGGGATTTGGGGAAACAAAACAATATACGGCTGCTGAACTTTCTCCCGCGAAGAAATCAACTCTGAACAACTGGAGTATTCAACAGATCAACGGAAAAACGGTATTGGTGGTTCCGATTGGAGATGGCGAAGTACAGCATTACGTGAAATCAACAGAACCGCAGAAATAAATCCCAAAGCATATGTTAGCCATTTTAACAGTAAGAAAGCCATTAGGTTATAGGGTTATGCTGCTTTTATTGATCATCCTGTCAGCCTGTAGCCGGAACATGGATATTCCAGGCCCAACTCTGGTAACTCAAATACAGTTTAAGGAAAATCTGATCACGGTAGCAGTTGGAAAGTCAGCCGAGCTAAAGGTACTCCATTCCCCTTCCGAATTAAATCCTCCTGACTATGACTGGTCGGTATCGGATGCCAATGTCGTTAGGGTAGAAAACGGTATCGTATATGGGCTAAAGGCTGGGGAAACAGAGGTTTCGGTGTCCGCGCAGTACCTGGGATTAAGCGCCCGCATAAAGATCAGGGTTGTTCCGGCAGCTCCGGTTCCGGTTGAATCGGTTTCATTGAATTTACAGCAAATAAATGTGCCGGTTGCGGAAGGCGCACGTCTTGTTTCCCGGATTTTGCCGGCCAATGCAACGGATCAGCAGGTAGTCTGGTCGTCTGCTGATCCGCAGATAGCCGATGTAGATGAGGGCATTGTACTGGGGATAAAAGAGGGGACAACCACCATTAGTGTTACCACTGCAGACGGTCAAAAGACCGCAGCGTGCCAGGTTAGGGTTACCCCTATACAGGTGCACAGAATCATCTTATCTACTACCCGCCTGGCTTTGCTGAAGGAACAGAAATATACCCTGGCAACAACGGTATTGCCTAACGAGGCGAAGGATAAATCATTGAAATGGAACTCTTCCAATGTAAGCGTTGCTACGGTAGACCAGCAGGGAGAGGTTATGGCTAAAGGAAAAGGGACTGCCTTTATCTGGGCGGTATCTGTCAGCAATCCCAGGGCACAGGCGGCTTGCCAGGTAATGGTGGAGTAAATTGAAGCGCTGTAAACCTTTCCATCTCTTGCATGGTGCCTACTGTAATCCTCGTCCATTTTCTCCGCTCTTCATATATTCGGGTTCCCTGAATATTGTTGTCTGTCAACTTTTGAAAATAGTCGCCCTTAAAATTAGCTAATGAAAAGTAGATAAAGTTTGTACTTGAAGGTGTACAACGCAAGTTTAGTTTTTGCAATTCATCAATGTTATATTTTTATCTACAGAGGTTAATCGTGGAGATGATATGCACTTGTTAAGTGTCAAAGTAAGGATAAAGAAATAGACCGTATAAAAAAAGCAAAAAAGAACAGGGAGGCTTTGCCTCCCTGTTTTAAAACAAAACTGCCTTTCTTACTGCCTTTTGCAATTCAGTCGCATTTTCGTCAATTACCCCTGCAAGTTTCACATTCGTGGTGGCTTTAAGCTTAACCTTAATGTCTTTGAGCATACCGTCCCTTGCCACCCTGATCTCTACCACATCGCCTACCTTTTTACTGGTAATGGCCGGCATACGGTCAATCGCCGATTCAATTGGCGTACCGTCCACACTGATCAGCTCATCGTTTACATTTATCCCATCAACCCAGGCTGCCGAATTGCGTGCGATAGCAGAAACAAACATCCTGCCTTCTGTTTTTTTAGAGGCGACACCCAGGTAAGGAATGTTTTTCCCTTCGTTTTCATTTGTAACCTTGACACCAGCGTAGTCAAAATATTTTGCGTACTCAATCACATCTGTACCATTTACGTATCTGGCCCAGAAAGCAGTAAAATCTTTTCCACTGATGTGCTCTACCATCTTCTTAAACTCCGCATCGGTATAGCCTCTTTTCAGTTTTTTGCCCATATCATACATGGCCTTCATTACATCATCAAGGCTTTTTGCGCCTTTTGTGGCATGTGCAATCTCAATATCCATCAGCAAGCCAACCACCTCGCCTTTCGCGTAATAGGAAACAGTGGTATTGTTTGAATTCTCATTAGGCCTGTACAGCTTTATCCAGGCATCGTAGCTGGCTTCAGCAACCGACTGTACCCTGGCGCCCGGAGTGTTGTAAACATTGTTAACCGCTGTAACCAGCTGATCAATACATTCCTTTTCGGTAATGAAGCCTGAGCGTACCATCAGTTTATTCTCATAATAGGCTGTAAAGCCCTCTGCTACCCACAAACTGGTGGTATAGTTCTCGTTATCATAATCAAACGGTCCTAAAGCAATCGGACGCAGCCTTTTTACATTCCAAAGGTGGTAATACTCGTGTGCTACCAGGTTTAAAAAGCCGTTATATCCTTCCCTTTTATCGTAAGCATCCCTGCTGGCGCCTAAAACTGTAGAATTTAAATGCTCCAGCCCTCCGCTCCCCTGTGCGAAATTGTGCACAATGAACGTATAATGTTTATTCGGGTTTTCTCCGTAAATGGCCGTTCCCTGTTCTACAATTTTGGCCATGTCTGCTTTCAGGCGTTCTTTATCGTAATTTCCGCCACCATACATGGCTACTTCGTGCTTTACACCCGAAGCGGTAAACTCAAACACATCCTGGTTTCCAACCTCAATAGGGCTGTCAAACAAAATATCAAAATCGGCCGCAGTATAAGTAAAAGCCTGTCCTGCTAGCGGCTCCAGTCCGGTCGAAACTTTAGTCCAGCCTTTATAAGGAATGATTTTTACAGTACTTGGAAGTTTCAGCATACCATCAGGATACATGAATACCCCGGTAGTCGATAAAAATGCATGGCTTTCGTCTATGAACGAAGTACGTACCGAAACCTCAAAAGCATATACCCTATAGTTTATTTTAATGGTATTGGCTTTAGCTGAATACACCCTCCAGGCATTTTTTCTTACTTTTTCATACTTAAGCGCTTTACCAGCGGTAGTAGCCGCAAAACCTTCCACGCTTTTGGAAAATTCCCGAACCAGGTATGATCCAGGGGCCCAAACCGGCATTTTTACATCTACATAATCCTTAACCAGACCTGAAATGGTCATTTCTACTTCTGCATAATGTGCTTGCGGTTCTTTAAAGCTTACTTCGAACCCTACTTTTACCTGTGATTTGGCTGTCATACCTATTGATAGTAATATTACTAATCCCAATAATGATGTTTTAGTCATGTTTACATTAATTGATACGCCAAACTTAGAGAAATTCCTTCACAATAATTATACGCTGTAACACACTTAATACAACTTGTTTTGTTCTATTTAAATATTTTTGTGTGTTGACGATCTCCGCAACCCAACCATAAAAACTTACAAATGAAACTAAAATACGTCGTTTACACCCTGATCGTTCTGGGGATTGCTTACTTAATCTATTACCGCATTTCCGCCAATAAAAAAATTGCAGAAGAAGGCGGCGGAATGGGCAAAGGTAAAGGCGGGGCTTCAAAAGGCCTGCAGGTAGAAGGCATTGTGGTAAAAGCAAGCGATTTTACCAACGACCTGGACATTACCGGAACACTGGAAGCCAATGAGTCTGTAGAATTGCGCAGCGAAGTTTCAGGACTGGTGACCAGCATCAACTTTAAAGAAGGTGCCCAGGTAAGCAAAGGCCAGCTGCTGGTGAAAATTAACGACCGCGACATACAAGCCCAGCTGCAGGAAGCGCTGACCAAGCAAAAACTCTCAGCTACCAACGAAAACCGCTCGCGGCAATTGCTGGAGAAAGGGGCCATCAGTCAGGAAGAATACGACACCTCATTGGCCGACCTGCAATCGCTTAAGGCACAAACACAGCTGATCAGGGCGCAGCTGGCAAAAACGGCCATCTATGCACCTTTTAGTGGAAAAATTGGTTTACGTTCTATCTCTGTGGGAGGCTATATTACCCCTACCACACTCATTGCAAACCTTTCGAGCGTTAACCCTTTAAAGATCAGCTTCTCTGTACCGGAGAAATACATGGGACAGATTAAAACCGGTTCCGAAATTTCATTTACCACGGATGGTTCCGGCAAAAAGTTTACAGGTAAGGTTTTCGCCATAGAGCCGGGCATCAACACGCAAACACGTACTTTACAGATTAAGGCGCTGGTACCCAATGCCAGCAACGAACTACTGCCTGGTTCCTTCGCTAAGATAAGGCTGGCCCTTAGTACATTGAAAGATGCGCTGCTGATCCCTAACGAAGCCATTATCCCGGTACTTAAAGGTAAAACGGTTTTTGTAAGTAAAGAAGGCAAAGCCCAGCAGATTGAGGTGGAAGCGGGTACGCGCACTGCCGATCATATTGTGATTACATCCGGGTTGAATATTGGTGATACGGTGCTTACCACTGGTGCAATGGCCCTTAAGCCCGATGCTCCCGTTAAAGTTACTGTGGTTAAAAACAAAGCTGCGCTATGAGTATTTCAACCACCAGTATCAAGAGACCGGTCCTGGCCATAGTCATGAACCTGATGATCCTTTTGTTTGGGGTTATTGGTTACAATTTTCTGGGTGTACGTGAATATCCCAATATAGACCCAACGGTCATCAACGTACGGACATCTTATCCCGGGGCCAATTCGGACATTATTGAATCGCAAATAACCGAGCCGCTAGAAAAATCCATCAATGGCATCGATGGGATCAGGAACATTTCTTCTTCCAGCAACCAGGGAAGCAGTAACATTACCATAGAATTTAACCTGGATAAAGACATTGACGATGCGGCCAACGACGTGCGCGACAAAGTATCGGAAGCAGCCAGACGATTGCCCAAAGACATTGACGGCAACCCTGTTGTGAGTAAAGCTGATGCCAATTCTGACGCGGTAATTACCATGACGGTACAAAGCGACAAGCGTAATGTGATGGAATTGAGTGATTACGCAGAAAATGTGATCTCTGACAGGCTACAGACCATTACCGGTATCAGCAGTATTCAAATCATGGGCCAGCGTAAATACGCCATGCGCATCAGGATATCACCGGATAAGCTGGCCGCATATGGCTTAACATCACAGGATATTGTGTCTGCGCTCGACCGCGAGAATGTGGAATTGCCATCAGGCAAGATCACCGGTGCCAATACCGAACTGATCGTAAAAACCCTGGGCAAGCTAACCGACGTAGACCAGTTCAATAACCTGATCCTGAAAAACGATACCGACAATGTGGTAAAGTTAAAAGACGTAGGCTTTGTAGAGCTGGGTTCAGAAAATGAGGAAACAGTGTTGCGTGAGTCGGGCAAGCCCATGGTGGCCGTTGGCCTCATCCCGCAGCCGGGCGCAAATTACCTGGATATCTCCAAAGAGTTCGATAAGCGGTTTGCCCAACTGCAAAAAGATGTACCTCAAGACATTAAACTGAACATCTCCTTAGATACCACTAAGTTCATCAAGGCTTCGGTAACCGAGGTTGCAGAAACCATTGTGCTGTCGCTGATCCTGGTAATCCTGATCATTTATCTGTTCTTCAGGGATTGGGCTATCGCTTTCAGGCCACTTATAGATATCCCCGTATCGTTGGTCTTCACTTTTTTTATCATGTACATTTTTGGATTTTCCATAAATGTACTATCGCTTCTGGCCATCGTACTGGCCACCGGACTGGTAGTTGACGATGGGATTGTGGTGACTGAAAACATCTTTAAAAAAGTAGAAGAGGGCTATTCGCCTTTTGAAGCCGCCATCAAAGGATCGAACGAGATATTTTTCGCAGTAATTTCCATCTCCATTACCCTGGCAGCTGTGTTTTTACCGGTAATATTCCTGCAGGGTTTTGTAGGGCGACTGTTCCGGGAGTTCGGGGTGGTAATTGGTGCCGCGGTGTTGATCTCTGCCTTTGTATCCCTTACCCTGACACCCATGCTGAATGCCTACCTGATGAAAAAGACAGGACATAAAAAGACAAGGTTCTATGAGCTTACAGAGCCTTATTTTGTAAAGCTGAATGATGGCTATGCCGAGAAGCTGAACAAGTTCCTGGACAGAAAATGGCTGGCCATACCCATTATTGCCATTTGTGTGGGCATCATAGTGCTGTTCTGGAAAATACTGCCTAAGGAAACAGCTCCGTATGACGACCGCAGTGCCATCAATATGAACCTCAGCACCCCTGAGGGCTCTTCATTTGTGTATACAGACCGTTTTATGATGAAGGTACAGCAAATGATCTCCGATTCGGTACCCGAGAAAAAGGTTAACATTACGATCACTTCGCCAGGCTTCGGCGGCTCGGGTTCTACCAATAGCGGCTTTGTGAGAATGGGACTGGTTGATCCGGGCGACAGGACACGTTCGCAGGCAGAGATAGCGGCAAACCTGACCAAAATTACCCGTAAATATTCGGAGGGTAAAGTGGTGGTAACCCAGCAGCCTACCATTTCCGTTGGCCGCCGCGGCGGCTTACCCGTAAACTATATTATCCAGGCACAAAACTTTGAAAAGCTGAGGGAGAAAGTACCTCAGTTTATGGACGAGGTATCGAAAGACCCTACTTTTACCACTTCAGATGTAAACCTGAAATTCAACAAACCTGAAATTGACCTGACCATAGACAGGGATAAAGCTAAAAACCTGGGCGTCTCTGTCTCTGACATTGGAACTGCGCTGCAGCTGGGCTTAAGCGGACAGCGTTTCTCCTATTTCTTTATGAACGGCAAGCAATATCAGGTAATAGGACAGTTTGAGGTAGGCGACCGTAAAGATCCCTTAGATCTGAGCTCGGTATACGTTCGGAACGATAAAAATGAACTGATCCAGCTAGACAATCTTGTAACCGCAAAAGAAGAAAGTAGCCCCCCGCAGCTTTACCGGAACAACCGCTTTACGGCCGCCACAGTTTCTGCAGGCCTTGCCCCTGGTAAAAGTATTGGAGAAGGTATTGCCGCAATGGACAGGATCTCTGAAAAAGTGTTGGATGAGTCTTTTTCTACCGATTTGGGTGGCGAATCGAGGGATTTTAAGGAAAGTTCATCCAATACCCTCTTTGCCTTCGGCCTTGCCCTGTTATTGGTTTATTTAATCCTTTCCGCACAGTTCGAAAGTTTTATAGATCCTATCATCATCATTTTAACGGTGCCAATGGCTGTAGCAGGTGCCTTTCTATCGCTCTGGCTGTTCGGACAAAGCTGGAACATCTTCAGCCAGATCGGTACGATCATGCTCATAGGTCTGGTTACAAAAAACGGGATCCTGATTGTCGAATTTGCCAATCAGCTAAAAGAGCAAGGCAAAAGTGTACACGATGCCATAAGAGAAGCTTCGGTTTCAAGGCTAAGACCTATATTAATGACCAGTCTGGCCATTGCCATCGGCGCCCTACCTATTGCTATGGCCCTGGGTGCAGCAGCAAAAAGCCGGATGGGCATGGGGATTGTAATTGTTGGCGGAACAACTTTTGCACTGATATTAACCTTGTTTGTAATACCGGCAATTTACTCGTACTGGTCTAAAGAACACAAAGCAAATACAGAACTGGAACTTTCATTAAAAGCAGCCTTAGAACATGAGAAAGATAAAGAAGCATAGCGCTATTTTAATGCTACTGTCCCTTTTACTCGGCGGGGCTCAGCTGGCTTCCGGACAGGAAAAACTGAGCCTGGAAGCTGCGATTGCCACTGCATTGAAAAACAACTACGACATAAAACTGGTCAACAACGATGTTCAGATCGCTAAAAACAATGCAAATATCGGCAATGCGGGGATGCTCCCAACACTGGATGGCAGCTTTAGCGATGGGGGCAGCAGACAAAACATTACCCGGACGCAAAGCAACGGCAATCAGCAAACACTCGATGGGGTAAAAAACACCAATATGAGTTACGGTGCTGCATTGGGCTGGACAATTTTTGATGGCCTGCAGATGTTTACCAACTATGAGCGGTTAAAGGAGTTGCAGAAACTGGGCGAAGTAAATGCCAGAGCCACCATCCTGACTACGGTAAGCAATGTCATCAACGCATACTATACTGTATTAAAGGAACAGCAGCTGGTAAAAGCAAAAGACACGGCACTGGACATCTCACAGCTTCGCCTAAAAATTGCGGACAATAAATTAGCCATAGGCAGGGGCTCAAAACTGGATGTACTTGCAGCTAAGGTCGATTATAATACCGATACTTCTTCTTATCTGCAGGAGATCAACCTGCTGAAAAATGCGAAGACAGCCCTGAACCAGGTTATGGCACGCGACCTGAATACTAGCTTTACAGTGGATGAAACCATTGCCATTGATACACGGTTAAGTTATCCCACACTGGCCGGGCAGATGGAACAGCTGAACCCCGATCTGCAAAATGCCTTCATCAGTAAAAAGATTGCTGAACTGAACCTGAAACAGGTTAAAGGGCAACGATATCCTGTAGTAGCTATAAACAGCGGGTACGAATTCCAGAAAAGTACAAGCCCCACAGGTTTCAATACCCAAACCCGTTCCAATGGCTTTACTTATGGCCTTACAGCAAGCCTAAACATTTTTAATGGCTTTCTGCAAAGGCAAAACGAACGCAATGCAAAGATTGGCATCAACTCATCAGCGCTTACCCTGGATAAAACAAAACAGCACCTTACCGCACAACTGATCTCTACCTACCAAAGTTATGGGACCAATCTGGATCTCCTGAAAATAGAAAAGAACAACGTGGACATTGCGAGACAGAACCTGGATATCACACTTGAAAAGTACAGACTGGGCAGCATCTCCCCGCTGGAGCTCAGAGAGGCACAAAGAAACTCGATTGATGCGGTAACCCGCTATCTTGAAGCGCAATATCAGGCAAAACTTACTGAAATCAGCCTAAAAGAAATCAGTGGTACTTTAAATATTCAATAAGATTACTATTTTTAGCAAATGATTCTAGTAGCAGACAGCGGTTCTACCAAAACTGATTGGATGGGCTATAGCCCCAATGAACAAATCAGCTTTAATACGCAGGGAATAAACCCTTATTTTTTAAATGCCCACGACATTTTTAAACTTTTTTCCAAGAAAAAAGAGATTGCGGCTTATGCAGGTCAGGTAAAAGAGGTTTATTTTTTTGGGGCTGGCTGTTCTTCACCTGATAAAGTAGAAGTGATCTCCAATGGGATTTCTTCATTTTTCACCAATGCTTACGTTTCTGTTGAACACGACTTGATGGGTTCTGCCTATGCTACCTGTGGCAATAAGAAAGGACTGACCTGCATTTTAGGAACGGGATCAAACATTTCCTACTATGATGGAAAAAACCTGCACCACGGATCTCATGGTTTGGGTTATGTATTAGGCGATGAGGGTTCGGGTACCTGGTTTGGCCGCAAACTGATCACCAGCTACCTTTACAATCAAATGCCACCGGAACTTGCTTTTGAATTTAGCCAGGAATTCCAGATCGATAAAGAAACCGTTATTACCAATATTTACCAAAAGCCAGGCCCAAATACATACCTTGCATCGATAAGCCGTTTTATGGTGAATCATAAGGACCACCCATTCATTATAAATATCCTTCGTGAAGGATTTCAGGAGTTTGTAGATACCAACATCAAAGATTACGGCAATTACAAAAGCCTCGACTGTCATTTTGTAGGCTCGATAGCTTTTATTTATCAGGATATTTTAAGGGAAGTTTGCTTAAACAACCAGGTTAAGCTGGGTCAGATTCTTCAAAAACCGATTGAGGGCATTTACAACTATATCTTAAGAAAAGAAGGCATAACGGTTTAATCGCCCCCTATCCCTGATACATTTTACGCAAAGGTCGCACCACCTTTTACAGAAGCCTGATCTTCTTTCGGGAACAAAAAACATAATAAAGGAGAAATTAACTACGCACAGATGCTTCCTGCATTTTTCTTGTTCATCTCCTTTGCAACCACAGCCGCTACCCAATCCAGTTGCTGCTGTTCATAAGTAGAGAACTGACGGTACTTTTTATCAAGAATGCAAACAGTTCCTACCCTAACACCTTCATTATTAGTTATCGGGGCAGCGGCGTAAAATTTCAAGCCAGATTCGCCTGCGATAAGTGCATTCGACATCAGTTCCGGACTTTCTGCAAATTGTTTAAATGCTCCTGCATTTTCATTAATTATCGCCATTGAACACAAATTGCTTTCTGCTTCAGGCAGCGATGCATTCTGATTTCTATTTTTATCGGCATTTTTCCAAACATGCGATCTGTCAATAAAATTGATAAGTGCTATAGGCGTATTTAACATCGTTGCAGTAAATGCCGCCAATTGATCAAAAACGGATTCTGTTTTAGAATATAAGATTTTATATTTTTTCAGATTTTCTAACTGGTATTTTTCATCCAGCCGTATGTTCTTTCTAAGTCTGTTTTCCAATTTTTTCATATTTAGATGTATAATACCTAGGCAATTACCATACCTTATTTTTTCTCAAACCTTCAAGAACAGCCGCAATATTATATCTATAAATGGAAAGTTGGAATAAACTGCATTTTTGATGATTTATCCTATACTTTTAATCGGAGCGGTTTAAAATGCTATAAAAAACGACAGACAATGTATCTGAAAAATTACAGCAGCAGAAACAACAAAGGGGGCAATTTTTACTCACAATGTTGAATTAAATAGCAAACATCCGCAATCAGACAATTCAGCCTGCATTAGAATCAACCTTTTCGTAGCTATTTAACTCCCATTTGTCCGTATGGTTCTTTTTATAATTCACTTTGTAAGTATGGTTTGGCGGGATCGTAAAATGAAAACTAAATTCCTTAAGCTGACCGTCTTTAGGTATAAAACCTGGCAGCAGCATATCAGCAATAGATTTAATCTGCGTTTCTGAGTACATAAAACATCGTTTAATTAGAGATTTATTTTAAGTGTTTATTATACACAAAAAATGGCTTATTATTGATTATCCAACGGCTATTTAATTTACAATGAGTATACCCCCTTCAGTTATGTAAATAGCCTACTTTACAAATCAGAAACCCCATACAAATTCCGGTAAAACCGGAAATTCATACGGGGCGCTGCTGAGAATTAATATTTGTTTATTTTTTGGTAACCTTAAATTCGGTTCTTCTGTTTAGTGCCCTTCCCGCAGGGTTATCTTTACCGTTTGGAAGTTCATTTGGTGCAACCGGCCTGGTTTCGCCGTAGCCTTTGCTGGTCATCCTTGATAAGGGAATCCCTTTTCCTACCAGGTAATCCACACAGGACTTGGCCCTCCTGTTAGACAGGTCGAGGTTGTAGGCATCCTTACCTTTGCTATCAGTATGTGCACTTAATTCGATCTCTATCGTTGGGTTGTCTACCATAATTGTATAAAGGTGGTCCAGCTTCCCTTTCGAATCTTCTGTCAGTTCAGCTTTATTGAATTCGTACAAAACATCCTTCAATACAATTGGCTTATCTATTTCATAGGGGATCAGGCACAATTCAGGACTAAACAAGGTATCTCTCTGCGCCATCTGCTCATAGCTAAATGAGATATTCTTGCTGAAATATTTTTCCTTCTCGGCAGTCAACTTAAAACCGCGATTGGAATTCACCTGGAAAAGATATTTTCCCATTTCATCAGTAATCACCTTAAACTGCTGTGTAGAATCGCTTAAAGTTATGGTGGCATCTTTTAAAGGTTTCATCGTATTGCAATCCAACAGCGTTCCCTTGATAAAAAGGACTTCCCTTTTAACAAAGAAAATTTCGAGGCAGCAAAGCGATTCCCTGTCGGAGCTGATATAGCCCTCGGAATCTGTATTATTGGTTGGGGTAAAATAAAGGTCATCCTTAGACGAATTGAAAGGATAACCAAGGTTCCTGGCTTCAGACCATTTCGTAAAGTCCCCTTCACTTTCAAAAAAGTCGAACCCTCCCATTCCTACTCTACCATTACTGCTATATAGCAATTTCTTTGTCCCGTTATTGTAATAAGGAGCTTGTTCATCTTCAGCGGTATTGATCACATTACCCATATTGACAGCTACCCCAAGTGAGCCATCAGCGCGGATGGCAGCATACCATAGGTCGTATTTGCCAGTACCTCCCGGACGATCGGAAGAAAAAATCAGATATCTCCCATCGGAAGTAACAAAGGGCTGCATGGAATTAAATCCTTTAACATTGACCTGGTTACCTAACTCTATGGGTTCCGACCAATCCTTTCCTATTCCAGGAGTAGCATTGAGCTGGTATATTTTTTTATTTCCTGTGGTTGTCCAGCTGGTTACATAGGCAACCTTTCCATTAGGATGAAAAGCCGGTGCAGCAGACTCCCTGTCCTTACCATCAACAGCTGTTTTTTTAATTGAAATGTTACCACCCATCGGATTCCCCGAAGCCACATAAACTGCATTTAAAAACGGGGTCTCTTTTTTGGCTACCTTGGCATTTTTATCGGTCAGGATTTCTTTTTTTCCTCCTGTACCTACAGGTCTGGATGAAGTAAAGTAAAAATTACCACCCCTTACGGTAGGCGTATAATTAGATCCTTTATCGTTGATGTTATTCTGAAGCCTGTTCAGTTTAAACAACCTTGGATAGCGCAGTTCATGAAGCGCAAATTTACAGGATGCAATTTCGGTTTTTGCTTTGGTGGTATAGCTATCTTTTACTTTATATCTATCCAGAAATTCATTAAACATGCCAATGGCCTCGTCAAATTTCTGGTTGGAACGCATGGTCTCGGCATACCAGAAGGTGCTGAGTATGTACTTCGGATTTGTAAAATCCTTAGCCACCGCATACCATTTCTCTGCATCTATAGAATTTTTGTAAAGTCTCAAAGATTCGGCAAGCTGAAAAGTACAATACTCAAAATCCTCTCTTTTCGGACTTTCTTCCTTTATCTTACTTTCAAAACCATAGGGAACTACAAAGCCAACACTATCGGCCGAGATCTGCAACGCTTTTTTATAATACTCGGCCGCCGCATAATACTCCTTATTTTGGAAATATACATCTGCCACTCTCTTACTGTTGGTTACAAATTGCGCATGGGCGGCAGAGGCAAGTAAGCATAAGATCAGTAGTATCTTTGTTTTCATCAGTATATGTATTTCAGGTTCTATTTTAATTTTCATTGTTATAGCCTAGGACAAAAGAAATTAGGTCCCAGCACGCCTTTTCTACCGGTAAATGATATCGAAAGTTCCAATCCCCCCTTACTTCCCGTGGCCCGGTTTAAGTTGGAAGTATTGAAATCATAACTCAATCCAAAAACCATATTTCTCAGGTGCAACCCGAAAAAGGCAATTGCCGAATCGTCTACCCGATAATTCGATCCAAAAAGCAGGTCAGATTCTGAGTTGAGCATGAACTGGGCATAGGCACCTGCCGAAATTTCACGTGCGGTTCCCTGTTTCATGTACAAACCATTTGGAGTAATGTCAAATACCTCAGAAATTTTGATACGTGCCCCTCCATGGGCAGCATACCTGATCGGCATACGTACACTATTTCCTAAAAATTTATCAACAGGCCGGGTCAAGTGCGCAGCCATAACACCACCAAATACATTTATATTTTTATCAGGGTTACCATCGAAAAACATCGCCCCGAAGTTAACATCCGGAACCAGGGTGTTAGATGAAGCAAATGATTCGCTGATCCCGAAACTTGGATCATAACCTGTAACAGGGTTAAACTGACTGCCGAGGGTAATTTTAGAAGGATCAAAACTTTTGTTCAGGATACCTGCCTGCAGGCCAAAGTTGATCATGCTCAATCCTTCCTTTCCAAAATGAATACGATAAGCCCCCGAAACCAAAGCACTCAGGTGATTGTAACTGATGTCCCCTGCATTTTGGTTGAGTACCATAGCGCCAAAAGCAAGATTTTTAACAGGTGCCATATCGAAAGATGCACCACCTGTTAAGAATGAGTTGGAAATAGACCCCCACTGTTGTTTCGCATTTAACGATACCCTGTACTCACCATCGGTTACCCCGGTTAAGGCCGGATTTAACCATAGCGGATGCGCATAATACTGAGAGAAGTGAGGATCAATTTGCGCGATCCCCTCTAAAGCACCCAGACTTAAAAATGCAGCAACTGCTATTGTTCTTATTAGTTTCTTCATAACAAATTTGTTTTTCATCAGTATGTATTTGTTTATCAGGTACATTTTATCGTAACAGGGTTATTGTTCCTTTTTTCGTGGTTTTGGTACCATCATTAAATTCAGCTTCCAGATAGTAAACATATACTCCGTTTGGTTGCATATCTCCTTTATGGGTTCCATCCCACCCGTTCTGAATGTTCAGGGATTCATAAAGGAATTGTCCCCATTGATTGTATACACGCAACCTCATCTTGGCAATTGTGTTGCCATATACGTACAGAATATCGTTTTTACCATCATTATTTGGCGTGAAAGTATTTGGAACAAATATGGTATTGCCCAATGGGTTATCAGCTGTTCCATCGATACTGCTGGCATCGCTTAACTGGCAATCCAGCTGCCCTTTGGCCCTCACCCTGATGTTTACTTTCTGATTTGGCTGCAGGCCATTTACAACATGGCTGATCCCTGCAGCGCCGGAACTAGGTGCAATCCACGTAAGTCCGCCATCAACAGAAACCTCATAAGCAGTGGCTCCGGGAACAGCGTTCCAAACAAATGTTACACTTGTTGCTGTAACACCCTGAACAGATACTACCGGTGCTGCAAGCTTGGTCAGTACAGTGACAGTGACAGCAGTACGTGTGCTGCTCACGCAACCTGTTAACAGATTTATACTCGCCACATAGTAAACGGTAGTAGCATTCAATGCCGGAACGTTGAAGATGTTTCCTTCTGCAAGCGCAGTACCTCCTGTTTGAACATCGTACCATGCATATTTAAGGGATGCATTCGGATTGTTTACCGACAATACCGTTCTGCTTCCCGGACATAAAGGATCGTTCGCACCAGATACCGAAACAGGAGGCAGTGGGAGATCTCCGGCATTTACCACAACCGGAGTACGCGAAGTGCTGGTACAGTTGCCCGACCGCGCTTCCACATAGAATGTTGTGGTAGCAGTATTGATCTGAGGCGTTGTAAAGTTCGCACCCGACCCAAGTATAGTGGTACTTGTAGCTGTTGCATACCAGTTATAGGTAACACCTGCTACAGGGTTAGCTACGCTTAACGCCGCTGTACTTCCAATACAGGTATTTACCGTACCGGACACTACCGATGGCGGCAAAGGTTTAGGGGTAACCGTTACAGTTACTTTTACCCTACCTGTTGCACTTCCGCAGCCAGAGGCACTGGTTGCCTGAACATAGTAATCTTTTGTTGCACTAAGTGCATTAATGGTAAATGTTGTACCTGTATTTACCAGTGTTCCACCTGTTGCAGCATCGTACCATTCGTAGTTCACACCTACTTGCGGATTTTGAACACTCAGCACCGTGCCGTCGCCAGAGCAGATTGCCGTGCCGGCAGTTCCTATAATTGGTACATTTGGCAGCGGGTTAACTGTGACCGTAACAATTTTGGCTGATCCCGGAAGGTTGGCACAAACGCCCGTTCCGCTTACGGTTACATAGTACCTGGTGGTAGCAGTTAATCCTGTAGCTGTAACATTTGCACCTGTAAAGGCTACATCCGTTAGCGCCGCATCGCGGTACCAGGTAAATACCGGACTCGTTATTGTAGTACTGCTTGCACTCAGTGCAGCCGAATTCCCGGCACAAATGGTCTGGTCGGCAGCAATAATATCAGTCGCCACAGCATTACGTGTTACCGTTACAGTGACTACTTTAGCCGAAAGCACATCATTCGCGCAGGCATTGCTTCCACTTACAGTTACATAATATCTGGTAGTTAGTGTTAATGCAGGAGTTGTAAAGTTAGGTCCTTCAAATGCCAGATCGGTCAATGAAGCATCACGGTACCATTTGAATACCGGATTACTTACCGTGGTGCTGCTTGCACTCAGTACAGTTGTATTACCAGCACAAATGGTTTTATCAGCCAAGGTAATGTCGGCAGCCGTTGCATTGCGGTTTACAGTCACAGTTACCACTTTAGCAGATAAAGCATCATTGGCACAAACATCTGCCGAGCTTACAGTAACATAGTATTTTGTAGTCACCGTTAAAGCAGGAGTAGTCAGTGAACTTCCTCTTACCGCAAGATCTGTAAGATTGGCATCGCGGTACCAGCTAAATACAGGGTTGGTTATTGTTGTCGTTGAAGCCGTCAGGGTTACTGCGGTGCCCGAGCAGGTTGTCCTGTCGGCCGCAATAATATCTGCAGCGGTAGCATTTCTGTTTACGGTTACAGTAACCACTTTGGCAGCTGCAGCATTGTTGGCGCAGGCATTGCTTCCGCTCACGGTTACATAATATTTCGTTGTTGCAGTTAATGCGTCAGTAGTAAAATTGGCACCTACAAACGGAGCATCGCTTAAGTCTGCAGTTTTATACCAGCGGAACACCGGACTCGTAACTGTAGTACTTGAAGCAGCCAGCGTAGCTGTTGTTCCTGAACAAATAGTCCTGTCGGATGCAGTAATATCTGCAGCGGTAGCATTCCTGTTCACTGTAACTGTAACTACCTTAGCCGACGACGCGTCATTGGTACAGGTACCCGGACCACTCACAGTCACATAATATTTGGTGGTGGCGGTCAAGGCATCAGTTACAAAGCTTGCCCCTACAAATGGTACATCCGTTAATGTCGGTGTTTTATACCAGCTGAACACAGGTGCACTTACCGTAGTGCTTGATGCAGTTAAAGTAGCAGTAGATCCTGAACAGATCGTTTGATCGGCAGCAGTGATATCACTGGCTACCGCGTTTGATTTAACCGTAATAGTAATTTTTGTTCTGCCTGTATTGGTACAGCTGTTGGTATTTACAGCTTCAACATAGTAATCGTAAGTGCCCACACCCAGATTTGCAGGAGTGGTATAACTTATATTATTGCCTACAAGCAGGTTCCCACCAGTAGCAGCGTCATACCAGTTATAGGTAGTACCCGCTACAGCAGTAACTTTTAAAGTCACAGGTGTATTGATGCAGGTTGTTGCCGGATTAGCTGGATCAGGAACCGGTGGAACAGGTAATGGCAATATAGTTACCACTACTTTTACCCTTCTGCTTTCGCATCCGTTCCTGGCAGCTGTTACAAAGAAATCGTAAGTTCCGGCAGCTAAAGAGCCTGGTGTTGTAAATGTTACCCCATCAGCCTGGAACACTGTACCCTGGTACCATTTATAGGTCACGTTGGCTTGCGGATTCGTTACAGCTAAAGTGGCAGACGAGCCCTGACATGCGCTGGCCGTTTGCGCTTGAACAGTCGGCGCTACAATCACACGTTGTGCATAATTTACATCTATAGAAGTAAACGCACCCAGTAGTCCTGAGTTCAGTTTCACTTCTACGGCATCAAACTTACTTGTTGGGACAAAGCTTAGCAGGGCCTGTGTTCCTCCGCTCAGCAGCTCAAGTTTGATCAGTGAACTGCTGATGGTTGTAGCGTCGTTATTACTTACGCCATTGTTATAAGTAGTGATATCAAGAGATGGTAAAACTGCGAGAGAAAGTATTTTACCTGGCGACGAAAGCAGTACACGAACAGTATCTCCAATATTGGAAACACCTGTGAAAGCCAGACGCTGGTAAACTGAGCCCAATACCCCTACAGGTATCACCAGTGAGGAAGCGGTAGACGCATCCTGATCAACTGCCAGTGCCGGATTATACACATCAGCAAGAATTCCTATTCCGTTTACACCATGTGTTTCAGCAACTGCTGCTTCGCAAGGTACAGGAAGAGGGGTACCATCAGGTATGGCTGTTACCACAACCGATGCACGTGCCAGTGTAGTACAGCCAGATGGAGCCACACCTTCTACATAATAAGTTACGTTTCCAGGGGCTGTCAGCGCAGGTGCAGTAAAGCTCGGCCCTGTATGCAGTAAGTTACCTCCTGTCGGAGCATCGTACCAGGTAAACACAACACCTGAAGTACTTGAACTTGCGGTTAAAACTGCCGCTACGCCAACCCTTACAGTAACCGAAGGCGGGGTAATAATAGGCGCATCCAGTGATCCTACATTAATGGTTGCTGTCGCCGCCGCAGAAGCTACTCCGCAGCTGTTTACAGCTTTTACCGAATAGGTTGTAGTTGCAGTAACCCCGGTAATAGTCAGCGATGTCCCATCCTTACCGGTTAGGTAATTATTGCTGCTGTCAAACCACTGATAAGTTATACCCGCAACCGGATTTTTAACACGTAAAATCACATCACTTCCCACACAGGTATTTACCGTTGGAGACTGCAGTTCAGGAACTGCAGGTACTGGTGTTACACTTACATTGATTAAGGTTTTATAGCTCAGACAGCCTGAAGCATTGCTGGCTGCAACGTAATATTTTGTATTGGCAGTTAAGGCAGGGGTAACGAACGAAGTGCCGTCTTTACCTGTGAGGTAAGCGCCTGTTCCGTCATACCATTTATAAGTTATGCCTGCCTGCGGATTAGCGACCTGTAAAGTAGCGGTCTGGGTAGCACAAGCAGTTACATCTGCCGAAACCACTTTTGGTGCCATCAGTACACGTTGCGCATAATTCAGGTCTACAGTTGTCAATACTCCTGCAAGGCCTGCGTTTAGACGTACCTCAACTTTATCAAAAACCTGCGTAGGCACAAAAGAAAGCAGCGCTTCCGTATTTCCGCTTAACAGTTCCAGCTTAATCAGTGGATTACCCAGATTTAAAGCATCATTGTTGCTGGTGTTTCCATTATAGGTCGTTAAGGTAATGCCTGATAGCAGGCCTACCGACAACAATTTACCAGGGGCTGTTAACTGGATCCTTACGGTATCTCCAACAGTTGAAAGTCCGTTAAAGCCTACCCTCTGATACACCGATCCGCCCAGCAAGCCTACTGGCAATACCAACGACGAACTTGTTTTCGTATCATTATCGATGGCCAATGCCGGATTAAACACTCCCGCCAGCAATCCGATTCCATCAACACCATTCGTTTCTGTAATCGCTGCTTCACACGGTACAGGGTTAGGCACCCCACCGTTGTCAACGTTAATAGTCACTTGTACGCGGCTGGCTGATGCACAACCTGTAGTCGTAGAAACTGCCTCCAGGTAATAGGTAGTTGCAACCATAAGTGGAGGGGTTACATAAGTAGGACCCGTGGCTACCGGTGTAGTGGCGTTTGCTGTGTTATACCAGTTAAAAATAACATTGGTTTCTGTAGATGAAGCGTTAAGGATAGCTGTTTGTCCTGGATTAACAGTTGTTGACGAAGCCTGCAACTGCGGCAATACCGGACGAGGGTTTACCGTTACAGCAGCTGTAGCCCGGCTCGCACTGGTACAGTTTCCATTCGCAGCCTCAACAAAATAAGTTGTATTTGCATTTAGTGCCGGAGTGGTAAATACCGGCCCTTCAAAGATGGATGTACCGCCGGTTGATGCGGTATACCATTTATAGGTTGTTCCGGGTACAGGGTTGCTTACCGCTAAAACTGCCGGCGATCCTGCACATACTGCAGATGAAGCGGCCAGTACCGGAACATCAGGGGCTGTAGTTACTGTAACAGTAACCGGTACACGTTGTACATTGGCACAAGTACCTTTGCTAACCTCTATATAATACGTTGTTGTAAAAGTTAATGGACCTGGTGTAGTAAATGTTTCACCGGTTGCCAATGCTGTACCACCACTTGGGGTTGCATACCATTTTAAAGTAGTGCCCCCATTTGCGGTTGCAGTTAATGTAGTACCACTTCCCGCACAGATCAGTGTTCCTGTAGCAGCCACAGTTGGATTAGGATATATGATCTCTGCTCCGTAAATGCTCAGGTTACTTAATGCTGCAACCAATGCGCCAAAGCGGATTTCCACGCGGTCATAAATTCCACCTGCTGCTAAAGTTGCTTTGAAGCGGTTACCGCTCAACAGTTTAAGATCCAGAAGAGATGAATTTAACGGATAGGTACCTACAACAGTATTTCCGTTCATTACTGTTACCGTAATATTACCTAGTAAGCTTAAGTCGGCCAGGCCAACCGGAGTAGCCAGGTCCAGCCTGATGCTGTCTGTTGCAGCTCCCGGACCAGCAAATATCAGGCGTTGGTATCCTGTAGACCCTACACCGACTGCCAGGTTAATTTTAGTAAAGTTATTCGGATCAGCATCCACTGAATTGCCGGGATCCTGAACAGAGCAAAGCAGGCAAATGCCGTCTATACCCGACTGCTGACTTACCGCAGCATTACAATTTGGATTAGCCGGACCATTGGTTACAGTTACAGTAACCGCAGCCCTCACCGGGCTTACACAACCAGAGGCGTTTTCTGTTTCTACATAATAGGTTGTAGTGGTATTTAATGCCGGGGTGGTATAGCTTGTTCCGCTAAAGAATGAAGCTCCCCCTGTTGGAGTTGTATACCATTTTACGGTATTGCCCGCATCAGTGCTCACCAATAATGTAGCCGTCTGACCGGCGCTGATGGTTTCATTTGCAGTAACTACAGTAGCCGGGTTAGGGCTGGCGTTTACCGTAACATTCACCTGCGTCCGGCTGCTTACCGCAGTTCCCGACACGGCCTCCACATAATAGGTTGTGCTTGCATTAAGTGCAGCGGTAGTATAAGTGGTACCTGTAAATATAGCGGTGCTACCTGTCGCAGCATACCAGTTATAAGTAACACCCGCCTGAGCATTTGATACCGACAAAGTAGCTGCTGTTCCGCTGCAGATCACGACGGCATTCACAACCGGTGCAGCAACATTTACAACAATAGTATAATCTGTAGAAGTAGTTAAGCCATTGTTATCCGTTGCAGTCATGGTTACCGTAAATGTTCCCCCCGATAGCGGAGTACCTTTAATTTCACGTGTTGCAGGGGTAAAAGTTAAACCCGGAGGCAAACCTGCAATTGCATAGGTATAGGGCGCGGTTCCACCGGTTACTGCAGGTAAAGTTTGTGCAGGGTATACTGTACCCACCAATCCATTTGGCAATGTAGCCGATGGAAGATTGAGTTCTCCATTTACTTTAATGACATAGATCTGGCTGGCAGTAGCATTGTTCGCATCTGTTACCTTAACTCCAACATTATATGACCCCGATTGCGTAGGCGTGCCGGCAATCTGGCGTGTGGCCGGATTAAAGCTTAAACCCGGAGGCAGGTTTGTTGCCTCGTAAACATAAGGTCCTGTACCTCCTGTTGCGGCTGGAATAGTTTCGGTTGCATAAATGGTTCCTACTGTTCCATCGGCAAGCGTTTTTGCAGCCAGTACAAGTGGGTTTCCAACCACGATGGTATAATTGGTAGTGATCGTATTTCCTTCTGTATCGTTAACCTGTACCGGAACAGTAAATGTACCAGCCTGTGTAGGTGTACCTTTAATCTCCCTTGTTGCCGGATCGAAGGTCAATCCCGGAGGAAGTCCACTTGCCGAATAGGTATAAGAACCACTTCCACCAGTAGCAGCAGGAATAATCTGGGTTGGATATAACGTATTTACAGTACCATTAGCCAAAGTAGCAGCAGGTAGCGCCAGTGGATCTCTCACCACAATAGTATAATCCCTGGTGATACTGTTGCCATTTAAGTCTGTTGCTGTAACATGCACCGGGTAAGTTCCTTTTTGTGTAGGCGTACCTTTGATCTCCCTTGTCGCCGGATCGAAAGTCAGCCCCGGAGGGAGATTAGATGCAGTATAAGTATATGGTGTCGTTCCACCTGTCGCTGCAGGTATAACCTGAGTAGGATAAGTTACACCTACTGTTCCGTTTGGCAGGGCCATTGCCGGAATGGCCATTTCAGGGGTTACCTTTAAGGTATACGCCGTAGTAGCCGTACAGCCTTTACTGTCTGTAGCGGTTATTGAAAAATTAAAGTCGCCTGCGGCTGCAGTCGGCGTACCGGCGATGGTGCCATCGGCCGATAAAGTCAATCCGGCAGGTAAATTACTTCCGGCTGCAAGTGCATAGGTATATGCAGGGCTTCCGCCTGTTGCAGGCGTAATTTGTTTGGAATAAGCAGATGCGATCGTGGCATTGCTCAATGTTGTAGCTGCAAGTACGATCTGAGGGTTTACTGTTACCTCTACAGGTACACGCTCTGTATTGGCACAACTACCTTTGCTTACTTCCAGATAAAATGCAGTAGTCCCTGTTAATGGTGCAGCAGTGGTAAAAGTATTCCCGGTAGCTAGTAAAGTACCTCCTGTTGGCGCTGAATACCATTTTAATGATGTCCCACCATTTGGAGCGGCATTTAAAGTGGTATTGGAATTGTAGCATATAGCCAGTCCGCCCGGAGCAATAGTTGGGTTAGGGTAAATCACCTCTGCACCATAAATCTCTACACTGCTCAATGCTGCCACTGTTCCACCAAAACGCACTTCTACACGATCATATGCAGCACCAGCAGGTAAAGTTGCCTTAAACCGGTTGCCACCTAAAAGTCTTAAATTGATCAGCGCGTTGTTTAGCTGATAGGTTTTAACGATTGTATTTCCGTTCATTACATTCACTGTAATGCCACCTAAAACTGTAGCATCCAATAAACCTGTAGGTAAATTCATATCCAGGCGGATACTATCTGTTGCCAGTCCTGCACCAGGGAAGATCAAACGCTGGTAACCTGTTGCACCTACGCCAACGGCAAGGTTAATGGTCGAGAAAGTTGCCGGATCGTTATCTACTGCACCCATTGGATTGTTTACCGCACAAATCAGACATAAAAGTCCGTTTACACCACTTTCCTGACTATTGGCAGCCTTGCAATTTACTCCTGTAGATACACCCGTTACCGTAATGGTAACGGCAACCCTGTTTGCGCTTGGACAGCCACTTGCACTTTGTGTTCCTACATAATAAGTGGTATTGGCATTGATAGGGCCGGTAGTATAGCTGGAGCCTGTTGCAATTGGTGTACCACCATTGGCAGCAGTATACCAGCTAACCGTACTTCCTGCCGGCGCTACCGCCTCCAGGGTAACCGTTTGTCCCGCAGTAACGGTAATGCTGTTTGTCGAAACCTGCGCATCGGCCGGGATGGGGTTAACCGTTACCGGAACCTCTACTCTGCTTGCACTAACACAAGGGCCGTTTACGGCTTCAACAAAATAAGAAGTATTTGCTGTTAAAGGCGCAGCTGATGTAAAAGTAGTACCAGTGGCAAGGGCTGTTCCCCCCGTTGCAGCCGTGTACCACTGGTAAGTTTGTCCTGCTACCGCATTTGTAACCGTTAAAACAGCAGATGACCCTGAACAGATCTGCGGTGCAGAAACAACCGGTACCGTTGGCGTTGCAGTAACATTCACAATAGCCACATCTGCATCAGATTCACCAACGCAGCCTGCTTTTTGGGCAGATACATAATAAGTATATTGTCCCTGTGGGATATTCGATTCAGAAAAGGAAGATCCGGTACCGCTGGCCAGCAATACCCGTGGGCCTGCCCCTGTTTGCCGGTACCAGTTATAAGTAAAACCTGCATTTGGATTATTAACCGACAGCGAAACCTGGTTACCGCATACGGCTAAAGCCCCACCGGTTAAGCCTGCGAAAGAAGGCTTTTCTACTGTACGTTGTACTTCATGGATGTTTAGTCCACCCGATAAAATATTCCCTCCTACTGCCAGTGTATTGTCTATACTCACCTTAACACGGTCAAATGGTGCTCCAGGCTTAAAAAATACAGGGGTAACTGTAGTATTTGCCAACAAGCCTAACAAATCCAATGTAAGCAGACTACTTATGGGACTTGGCGTACCTACAGGTGTATTGCCATTAAAGGCCTGTACCGTAATTGTATTAAAAAGATTTACATTCAGCACACTTGCTGGTACCGACAAGACTACCTTCGCATAATCATCGGTAGTCGAAAGCCCGTTTAAATATATGGTCTGAGAAATGGTTGATCCAAGGCCTACAACACCTGCCTGAAGCTGAGAGGAAGTGGCCATATTATTGTCTATCGCATTTTGGGGTGTCTTAACCAACTCTGTGAGCGTCACATTTACCCCGGTTGATTCTCCTGTGGTAGCATATATAGCAGGAGCACAATTTTCAGGGGCAACAGTAGATCCATTGTAAACCTTCATTGATATGGTCGAATTCAGATCAATGCTCAGCAGATTGGCCCTCACCCTTAACCTGATCCTTACTGAATTATAAGCTTCAGTTGAAGTTACTGCAAAATAATAATTACCTACAGCATCCTGAACAACACTAGTGCTCACACTGGCAGCAGACACAAGGGTCCCGTTGCCTCCAGCTGAAGCTCCGGAGTAAGCATCTACCTGAACAATCTGATTTTTAATCAGTCCGGTTAAATTACCTACAATTTTGAGCAGGTCCAGACTAAGTCCGGTGGTTGTTGGCACATCAAATCTGATATAAGTTGTTTTCCCTGCAGTTACCGTAGCTGGATACTTCAGCTGCAACCAGGACTCACCTTCTGTACCGCCAACAAGCAAATTGGCATTTATCGAAGTTAGCGTTGCAAAACTGTTGTCAGCAATCGCCGCATTACCAGGACTTACAACAGAACCAGCTCCTGCTCCTGGATTATTATTCTGACTCAGCTCTGCTCCTAGCAGCATGGTATAAGATACCAACCCGCTTGACGGCGTTACTGTTGCATAACTTCTTGCCTGTCCATACGATTTTGAATTTAAGATCGTTATAGATAAAAGGCAGATGAGAAGAAAGAGTGATTTTTTAAACAATTCTAACGGTGTAGATGTCCTTTTCATAGGAGAGGGATTGAGATTATTAGATTTACAGCTACAATTTTAGTCATAGATTGCATCCCATTCTCCGTTCGAATTGTTCATTCAGGCATCCCCCGCCGCTTATTTTTGTTCATTTTGTTCATTTTCATAATCCCAAACATCCCACGAAATTGCGTTATGGCCCAATAAAGCACTGTAGGCTAGGTTTTTGGCCTTTTGTTATCTTTTTTATTCATTTTTTATCAAAATTATCGGTGTTCATTATTCTTACTAAAGCATTATATTCGTTTAGTTGAAATATTTAACGCTCACTTACAAAGTGTATGGATGAAATATCTATCTTAAATGAACTCAAAGGATTAATTCTAATTAAGACAGGAATTAGGACAATTACTCCGGCTGATTGTAAAAGGATATCCATTGAAATCAGCAAGACTTTAAATAAGAACGTTAGTGAAACAACCATTAAGAGGTTATTTGGTTTTGCAGTTGTAAAACACAACTTCTCAAAATTCACGATCACCACCCTATCTGAATATGTTAGTGGTGAAAGCCTCGAAAATTGGCCCTCAGCAATAAACATCAATGCAGAAAATACTCCGCTAAGCTGGACGGCAATTAGAAATAAGGTAAACAAAATCACTGATTTCACATTGAAGGGTGTAAAAAACCGTTCGGGTATGCCTTATAACATGACCATCAGCAGGAAGTTTGCCGAACATGATTTTGAAGACTTCTTTAAGAGTAAACATAGCTTTACAGCTTTTATCTCTCAGCCAGGTTATGGAAAAACCATTCTGCTCAGTCACCTGGCCGAAAAAGTACTTACTGAAGATACACCTCATTATAAAGAGTCTACCATTTTGTTCATTCAGGCATACAGCTTCTTTAATGCTGAACAAGGTTCTCTAAATTTTGAGGATCAGCTCAAATTATTGCTTAACATTTCAAAAAAAGAGAACCTCATAGGTTTTATAGACAATAACTATGCACAATCCGGAGGAAAGTTTGTCATCTTTCTTGATGGCTTCTCTGAGCTTAACCTCAAGAAAGACCTGAAAAAACAGCTGTTCGACAGTATCATCAATTTTCTGTGTGCTATAGAAAATATGGACTCCATTAAACTGGTGATGGGGATGCGTTCTACCACCTGGATCAGGTTCTATGAACTCATCAGGCATTCTGCTTATCTAAAAACAAAATGGTTCCCGGGGAACTACTTTAATGTGAACGATGTATCTAATGTACCTTCTCTTACCGAAAAAGAGGTTGACCTCATTATATCGAAGATAGATGGAATTGATATCAGGGAAATTAATCCAAAACTAAAAGCCCAGTTAAAATTCCCTTTCCATATACAGTTATACTACCAGCTGCGCGAAGAGGACCCCGACTTCAACTATTCAACCAATATTACTTTTCATGAACTGATATCCCGGTTTATACAGGAAAATATCTACCGTTCTAATTACTATACTGAAAAGATCCTGTTCCTGAAAAAAGTCATACAGCTTACCAGCTATGGCAAAAAAGGAAATTCAGTTCCAAAAGACAACCTCATTGCCGAACTGTCTGCCTTTAAAAATGCTTATATGGAGCTGCTATCGGATGGGATTCTTATGGAAGAAAAACGTTACGAAGACTATCATCCAAGAGAATTTGTCAGGTTTATTCATCCACATATATTTGAATATTTTCTATTCATCGAATTGCTCGAAAAATTCCATTTGCAGGTCGACACGGAATTTTTCCAGTACATTCAGAATGAATATGAAACTGAAGCGGTCCGGTTCCAGCTGCTGCAGTGGACAATACGTTTTATCGTCCGGATCGGAGACCTGAAATCCCTTGCCAATGTATTCCATCTGCCATTGAACCATTTCGAGCATGGTTATTTAATCCTGTTCATTGCGGAAAACCTAAAATATCGTGCCCGCTACAGTACCGATACGGTCCAGCTGTTGAAAGAGCATGATTTGCACGAAACCATTATCGGGGAACTGATCAATTTTGATTTTGTGGATTCAGGCTACAAAGAGGCCATAAGTGTTTTACTGGAAATCGCTGATTCAGAAAAACACAGTTTAACCTACCACGCCATTCTTGCCATACTGGACATTCAGAGCCTGAATCAATCTGCAATAAGCAACCGGTTCCAGTTGCTTGAAGGCTTTGATGCCTCTGGCTGGCAGGTAGACCCTTACGAAATCACCTTGTTGGCGCATTCAAAAATCACCGGCAAGCCCATCGAAAGAAATGAACTGATTACGGGACTAGAGAATTTTAAATATCCATTTTTTAAGCCTGGAACCCCACTTGACACCAGACAAGGTATTATTTATTTATCGACCATAACGTTAAACATGTTTTATGGATCGGATGAAGGAAACATTCGATTGATCGATACCATTATCAAATTACATCCGGCTGAATTTTCGAAAAGGTCTGCCTTTACCATTTTGATCATGAACCTTAAGGCGCTATCACTGGCCCAGTCCTGCCCCGGCAAAGAAGCCGATCGGCTTGAAAGGATTCTTTCTAACCTGCATGAACACAAATCGCGTTTTAAAATCACGCAATATGCCGAGTCTCTCCTAAAAATGACCCAGGCCTACCAGCTTAAAAATAAGGGAGAGTACACCAAAGCGTGTCAGTATTGCGAAGAGTGCATACAATTGTTTAAAAGAAATGATCTGAACTTAAACTGCCTGTTGATGTACAATCTGATCATATCTATCTATTCCGATCTGAACTACATTGCCAAGGTAAATGAGTACAAGTACGAGCGGCTTTGCTTTATGGAAGAGAAAAATATTCCTACTACCCTATTCACACTACCAAAGGAATTCACAGATTTCAAACATCATTAACATAAAAAGACCCCTCTAGTTTGTCAAGGGGTCTTTTTATCAGTTAACCTTACTGCTATTTTTTATATTCGGCTGCAAGTTGTAATGCATTATAGGCATTTACAATTCCGCCGGTTACACATAGATCTGCAAAAGGAATGGTTTTAACACCTGACTCGCTTTCAACTTCTACCGATTGGTTTACCTTCACTACGGATTTCATAATGATATCCTTAACCTGTAAAGCAGTTAACTTTGGATAGTAGGAACGGATCAATGCAGCTAAGCCGGCAACAACAGGAGCAGCCATACTTGTTCCATTCAATTTTTCATACTTTGACCCGGGAACAGTTGAATTGATGTTTACACCAGGTGCAAAAACATCCACTTTGGTTTTTCCATAGTTGGAAAAATTAGCTTTTATCTTTCCATCGTTTGTCCAGCCTGAAGCACCAACCGTAATCCAGGAAGCAGCTTTACCCCCACCTACATAGTCAGGATCAGGAAAATTAGGCTCAACCTCCAAATCTTTATTATCGTTACCCGCAGCATGTACCAGCAAAACATCTTTAGAAACTGCATACTTCACTGCTTCGTCAACAATGGTTTTATCCCAGGAATAAGATTTTCCAAAACTCATATTGATCACTTTGGCTCCGTTGTCAACAGCATAACGGATGGAGTTTGCCACATCCTTATCCCGCTCATCACCATTTGGTGTGCTGCGCACACCCATAATAACAACATTGTCTGCAACACCTTTGATACCAATATCATTGGTTCGTACTGCGCCAATGATACCCGCAACATGAGACCCGTGTTTAGCATCCGGGCCAGTCACATCATTGTTTCCATAAAAACGTTCCTTACTGTTGTTAGGATCATCCCCAACAATAGCACGGGGATCATAATCAACATTTAAGTTATATTCAACCTGGTTTTTAAAATGCTCAAAACCCGGGAGGATCTGGCTATTGTAAAACTCATCATAGCTGCTGTTTTTTAATTGGCTAACCATAATCCGCTGGATATTGGTTTCCATATCATTTTCAGGCTTGAATGCCTGAAAATCAGCTACCGTAGGATTTTCCTTACCAATTTTCTTTACTACCGCATCAATAGCCGATTTTATTCCTGAGAAACGCTCAAGACCGGTTTTTGCTTCTGCAAGTTCCTGTTCCAAAGCAGCTTTGTTTTTTTGATAGGCTTCAAATGCAGTAAGGTCACTCGCTTTTACCGAAGTAGCATCGGCATTGGCAAATCTGGCATTGTCCCTTTTTACCAAACGCGTAAGTTCAAGGGTTTCATAGTTAACAGAACCTTTTGATGAACCTAAAAAATTCCAGCCATTTACATCGTCTATATAACCGTTTTTATCATCGTCCTTACCGTTACCTGCCTTTTCTTTCTTATTTACCCATATCAGGGCTTTCAGGTCCTCATGTGCGATATCTACGCCACCATCCAATACGGCCACTATTACAGGAACAGATTTTTTACCTTTGAGCAATTCATTATAAGCTTTTTCGGTACTTATACCAAATGTAGAATCTACTTTTAAATCAAGGTTCTGCCAGTTTGGTTTCTGTGCAAATGATATAAAAGGCAATGCTGTCAGCAACCCCAGATATACCCCCCTGCTGCAGAAAAAATTCATTTTATTCTTATTCATATACATTAAATTTTGATCAAAGTTAATCAATTATAAGACCAAGATTGTAATATGTTATAGGTCAATCTCACCACAAACAAAAAACCAGGGGTACACCCTGGTTTTGATATCAAAAAAATTACCTGTAAATTTTAATGAACTATTTTATCGTCAGTTTCCCTGGCAATCACGTCTGCAATTGAGGTCTGTGCCAGCACCTTTAGTGTAGCATCTCTTACATCGATAAAAGTTTTACGGATACCACAGGTTACCTCGTCATGGCATTCATCGCATTTGCGGTAAAACTTAAGGCTTGCGCAGGGAACCATAGCAATAGGCCCATCGGTAATCCGAAGGATATCGGCCAGGTAAATGTCATTCGGGTCCTTGTTTAAGCTATATCCTCCACCCGCTCCCTTTTTGCTATACAAATAACCAGCATTACGCATATCCAGCAGGATCTGCTCCAGAAATTTTCTGGGTATCATTTCCTGCTCTGCCAGCCTCACTATTTGCATTGGAGGGTTCTCTCTGTTTTTGCCAAGAGCAACCAGTGCCTTTATTGCATATTTCGTTTTCTTAGACAGCATATTAGCAAAGCTAAGAAAAGATTTATGTATTTGTAAAGGTTTTGCTTTACAAACTGTAGCGAGCAAAGGTCTGCTTTATATTGTATCCATTTTTCATCTGTTATAACTTCCTCTATTCCCTGAACACAGCATGAATACTATAGCCACATATTGTGGAATAAGTCAACAACATCAAAAAACACAAAACAATACAACAAACTGAATCACAATTATTTACAACATACCAAATATTGTGGCATCATTATGCACTATACCTAACCGTAATTAATCAGAACAAAAATTTAAAATTATAATTATGAAAAAGATCATTTTATCAGCAGCTATCCTTGCCTTTGCAGGATTAACAACAGTAAAAGCGAATGACGTTAAAGTTCCGGTTGCCATTACCGCTCAGCAAGACAGTGTAACTAAAACACCTGTTGAAGTGAAGGACCTACCGGACGCGGTTAAAACTACGCTGGGATCAGATAAGTATAAAGAATGGATTCCTACCGCAGCATTTTTGGTAACAAAAGCTGATAAATCGGAATATTATCAGGTAGATGTTAAAAAACAAGAAGAAACAGCCTCTTTAAAAATAGGTAAAGATGGCGTAGTGATAGAATAGCCCTATATCCCTAATAATAATAACAATTTCACCTTGCAAAAGCCGGATTTCGTTCCGGCTTTTGTATTTTTGCTATATCTACAGCGAAAATCCCTATGGCAAAAATACTGATCATTGAAGACGATTCCACTTTTTCCCAGGTACTTGAAGGCTTTCTGACCAAATATGGGCATGAAACCCATGTTGTGAATGATGTAAAGAAAACTTTTAAGATAATCGGGCAGCAGGGCTTTGATCTGTTACTGATAGATTATCGTTTGCCTGACGGAACAGGATTGGACATTCTTGCTCACCTCCTTGAGCAGGGAATGCAGCAGCCGGTGATTATCATGACCAGCTTTAACGATGTCAGGACTGCCGTAAAGTCGATACAATTGGGTGCTTTCGACTACATTACCAAACCCGTTAATCCTGATGAGCTCCTGATGATCATCAAAAATGCATTGCGCAAAAAAGAAAAGGGCCACACCAGCAAATCAATAGAACATGACGATGCCATAAAGGGCAAAAGCGCAACCGCAGATAAGTTATATGAACACATTAATCTGGTAGCTCCTACCGACATGTCGGTAATTATTCAGGGAGAGAGTGGTACTGGAAAAGAATATGCAGCCAGGGCATTACACATGCAGAGCAAGCGGAGCAACAAACCTTTTGTTGCCATAGACTGCGGTGCCCTGTCTAAAGAACTTGCTGCCAGCGAACTGTTTGGTCATGCAAAAGGAGCCTTTACCGGAGCGCTGACTGACAAAAAAGGGCAATTTGAGGCTGCAGATGGAGGGACACTGTTCCTCGATGAAGTTGGAAACCTCAGCTATGAAGTCCAGGTAAAAATGCTGCGGGCCCTGCAAGAAAGAACTGTGCAACCCCTGGGCAGTACGAAAACTATTAAAGTAGATGTCAGGATCATTACTGCCACTAACGACGACCTAAAAAACAGCGTCGCTAACGGTACATTCAGGGAAGACCTTTACCATCGGCTCAACGAATTCAAAATTCAACTCCCTGCCCTCAGGGAAAGAGGGAAAGACATCGAACTTTTCATTAGCCATTTCATAAATCTTTCCAATGAAGAATTGGACAGGAATGTAAAGAACATTTCGGCGCAGGCTAAAGACCTGTTATTGCAATACGACTGGCCCGGAAACCTGCGTGAATTAAAAAATGTGATCAAACGCATGGTACTATTGACGCCCGGAGAAACTGCTGAACTTGATTCCCTGCCAGAAGAGATGATCATTTCTGTAAACCAGGCCCCAAGGCTTCAAACATCTGACCTGAAAGCGATCAATGAAATTAACGAGAAGGCCATCATTATTGAAACCCTGGTAAAAGTTAAATACAATAAATCTAAAGCCGCTAAGCTCCTGAATATCGACCGGAAAACTCTATACAGCAAAATGGAGCGCTACGATATAGAGTAAGCTGAAGCCTGCTGCCTTACCAGGTTCAATAGCTGGTTCAGTTGCTGCAATAACCCCAGCACTTTGTTTTTCTGGTGCAGATCTATGGCCCCATCTCCTGAAAGTGCGATTTCCATCAGCCGGAATTCAGCAGCCAGCTTTTTTGACCCGACCTGGGCAATCCTGCCAGCAAGGCGATGGACAATCAGGCTTAAGGTAGCCTTATCATCATTTGTCAAGGCTTCACTTACCGCTTCACTATCTGCCATACAGTCTTCAGAAAACCGCAGCAATATCCTGTTCAGCTGAACTTCATCGTCAAAGGTCATTTTCTTTAATCCGCGGAGGTCAAGCTCTATTCCCAACGCTTGTAGTGATTCGTCTTTCTGCTGAAACACAGCCAAAAGCTCATTTTCCTTAAAAGGCTTCATCAACAGCCCATCGAACCCATTACCGAGAAGAAACTCCCGTTCATCTGGCAAAACCTGTGCCGTCATGGCAAAGATCTTTACGCCTTTGCCTACCCGTTCCCTCATTAACTTACAGAGTTTTATACCTGTCATTTCAGGCATGCGCATGTCCATCAGTATGTATTTCACGTTCCTGTCCCATTCGGCATTCAACAGCTGGGAGGGTGAGTTAAAAACACGCGCAGCAATTTCATGTTGTTGAAGGATCAACTCACAAAGATCCAGGATCAACTGGTCATCATCAACTATCCACACCTTATCTGTGTATACTGGTTTTAAAACACTTGCCGTTTCATATTCCGGCGCTTCGGCAACGGTAAATGTCAGGTAAACTGTAAATACACTTCCTTCATTCTTTTTGCTTTTAACATAAATTCTTCCCCCCTGGTTTTCAATGAGTGCCTTAATGATCGTGAGTCCCAAGCCTGCACCTGTCTTGTTCACCTCTTCATTTTCATCACTATCAACCTGTTCAAACTCATTGAAAATGAGCTTACTTTCTGCTTCTGTAAGCCCTACCCCGGTATCTTTAACCATGAAGCTGAAATGCAAACGCTCTCCCTGACGCTTGTAAAAAACAGACAGGGTAACCTTTCCCGCCGGGGTAAATTTGATGGCATTGCCAAGCAGGTTGTAAAGGATCTGTTTCAACCGGAAAGGATCCCCTTTCATATATTTTTGCCCGTCAAGCACAAAATCAGTATACAGTTCCAACGTCTTCGATTCTGCCTGGGGCCGGATTACCGAAACAACCTCCTCCAGCAGCTGCTCCATATCAAAAACCTTTTCTGAAAAGGTAAACCTGCCGGAGATGATCCTGTTGTAATCCAGTACTTCATTCACAATCTGCAGCAAGTGTTCTGAAGAATGGTAAATTGCATCTACATCCTTTTTTTGCGGGTGGTCCTGCTTTCTGATCAACTCCGAATAACCGATAATAGATTGCAGCGGGGTTCTGATTTCATGGCTCATATTAGAAAGGAAGCGTTGCTTGGCCATGCTGTGATATTCCGCCTCGTCTTTCGCCTGTTCCAGTTCGTTCCGATACTGATTGCTTCTTGTAATATCGGTTAGAATGAAATACAGCAGCAATACGGTAAGCAAAAAAAACACAAGCATAATGATACTAATGGTATTTATTCCTGTGTTTACCACATTTTTTGCCTGCATACCATTCAGCTCTATCTGAGCGACTACCTCGCTTTCCACTTTGCGCAATACATCCAGCATCTGACTGATCAGCTGGTTATTTGCATTGGCAAGCATGGCCTCCCGGTTTAAAAAGCTGGTATTCTTAATGCGTTGTTCCTTTTCAATCACCTTCAAAGACTCGCCAAGGTTTTTGGCCATGCGTTCCTCTGCAGACAAAGCTATGGTATCCCGTTTTACCTTTTCTTCATTGACGATCTTAAAAGAATTGTCGTTGTTCTTTCTGCGGCCAAAAATCTTGCTGAGAAAACTTCTTGGCCGTTCTTCTGTCGGATAGATGGTCGTTGTAGAAGTTTTCTCTTCAGTAGCAACAATCGTACTGTCGGTTGGTTCAGAGCCCTTCGAAACAAGTAAATTCAGGTTCTTAACCTGGGCAGAGAAAGCTTTATTGTTTACCAGCCGTTCCCTGACTTTAAGGTAGTTAATAAACTGTTTATCCCTTTCGGTAAGTAATTTTTTGATGGTTAAAATCCGTGCAAGCTGCAAAGAGTCATCCCGGTACAGCGTACCCAGTGTGTCCAGCACCAGCCTCAATTGCCTCGATTCCTTAAAAAGTTTGCCATAATTACCAGGGTCATTAAAAGCCTGTTTTTTTTGAAGCTGATCCAGGCTGCTGATTTTCCTGGATATAGCATTTACAATCCTGAGCCTTTCGCTGGGTGCAGAGATGTTTTCAACAGTTGTTAACATCTCTTTAAAAGCTACTTTACTTACCCCCCAGGCCATAAACAAGGCAAAGCATGCAAGCAACAGCGCTATGATGATCTTTCCTTTAACTGCCTTGAAAAAACTTTTACGGGGTATAGCATTCATCTTTCTTCCTTATGAAACGCCTTTATGCGAATCGTATTTTAAACCTTCACATTTTACAACGACAAAAAACATGCTACAAATCGGGCAAGCCCTAAAAGGAGCCCAGTGATCTTACTGCTTTGAGGAAATCCCAGGGTTTGGTGGCCCCCTGCTTATGCTCGGCGATAAGCAGTCTTGCCAGCAGTGTTAACCGGACTTCATTCTCGCTAACCGTCCTGTCGCCCAGTGCCACCAGCTTTTCTATGTTTGCAGGATTGGCGGCATCCAGGCCTTCTTTAATACTTTCAAGGCTATTCGGCTCTATGCGGATATAGTTTTCTGCCTTCCCGGCCGAGTGGAACAGCTGCTGTAAAAAGAAATCACTCGTTTCTGCAACACCGCTCATCATGATATCCAGAATTGCAGGCACAATGGCCATAGCACTGCTTTTTTTAAAGTGCTCATAATCATAAGATCTGCGGGAACGCCCCGTTCCCAGTGAAACCAATAAAATATCATTAATCCGGGTCTGGTTAAATGCTTTGGTCACCTCAATCAGTCCACTTAAAGCCGGATTGGTCGCAAACACCCCTCCATCCAGCAGAGGGTAACGTACATTAGCCATTGAATGGATCTCCGCAACGCTGAAATAAGTAGGGGCTGCAGAAGTGGCGCGGCACACATCTCTCAGGTAAAAGTCCCGCGCGTCACCTCTTGCAATGGCACTCTGCTGCCTGAAGAAGTGTGTTTTCCGCAGTTCAATATTGTAGGCACTGATGATACAGGGTTTGATGAGCTGACTAAGCCGGGTATCCTGAAAGTAATTTTTTAATACCCCCTCAAAAATCGCACTGTTGTACCGCTCGCCCGCAAGCCCGAATTTCGCCCTTATCCGTTTAAAGAAACTCATTTTGAAAATCTCATTCCCATGCTTAAGGTACAGATCAAGCGCTTCACGCGCCGAGAAACGGGGCCTTCCCGGATTTTCTTCAGAAGGACATAACAACAAACAGGTAAGAATTCCACCCGTACTGGTGCCCGCAAAAAAATCAAAATAATCGACAATAGCAGCATCCGGGTTTTTACTTTCGCGCTTTAATTTCTCTTCAAGCGCTACCAATATCATCCCGGGTATCACTCCCCTTATTCCGCCGCCGTCAATAGAAAGAATCTTCTTCATCATCAGTAAATATAGGTTTTTGGACATTACTTAGATGTAATTTTAATGTAAATGCTGTCCAAAACAGCTAAAGGTCAAAGCAATAAAAGCCAGAATAGCTGAATACCTGGCCATAAAAATTTACTATTTAATGCCGATTTTTAACAACCATTTATATGCTTATGACCAGGCTAAAACCTTTATTTTTTATACTGCTGATGTGTACGGTCTGCTTTTCGGCCGCTGCCACTCCTGCCACAAACCCCGTTGCAACTATAGAGATCAGCAAAAACGCAACCCATATTGTCAGGATCGCAAATGATACACTTGTGCTCGTTTCCGGAACCACTTACTGTTTTACGGTGGACACACCGGAAGACAAAGGATTGGTTGCTACCACAATTGATGTACAGCAACTCCCGCAGCAAATCCGCTCAAAAGATGGATCACCGCAAAAATATAGGGTAACCGATAAGAACGGCAATGTTAAAACAGATGGACCCCTGGTCAGCGGCGATCAACTCATCGTCACTTCTGTGGATGGGCAGCAAAGCAAAAAATATTTTATCCTGTTAAAACCTATGGCGGTAGGCGGACAGCTCAATCTGCAGCACCAGCAAGCCACTGTAAACAGCAAAGGCAAACTAACACTTTATTTCAGTGCCGGACAACGAACACCTGATGCGACTGTCAGGGTATTTTTGCCTGCAGGGATAAATGTAACGATGGACAATACGACGGTAAATGTCATTGGACGCGGTGATGTGAAGTTAAAAGACCTGTCGTCGCAGTCCATTGGTCGCGTAGGTGGCAACTATTCTTATTCAAAAGTAGGTAATGTACGCATCACCAAACAGGATAACAGCAGTACGGTCCTTACCTTTGACAATCTTGATTTCAGGCCAGCCAACGGACACGATCTGAAGATCGTTATCAGCGATGTAAAACTGGATAAAGCCGGTTTATATTCCTTTAAAGCAGATTACACCACCTCAAAACCAGAAATTCTACATAGTGCCGGCATCGGTGCCGAAACGGCTGTACTCACTGTTACCAATCAAATGAGCGATTTTGAACGCGTATTGTATAAAGATATTCAGTATAAAGATATTCCTGAAAACTATACCAGTGTAAATTTTACCTGGGGCGCTAACGATAATATCAGTAGACTGGCGTTAATGCAATCCTCCGATGATGGCAAAACCTGGAAGGCTTCAAAGGCTGTTATAGATCCTAAAAATTCAAAGGCTACTGTTACCGGCCTGCAAAGCAATAAAATGTATCATTTTAAACTGAGGGTAGCAGAAGGACCAAACAAAGGTTTTTCCAATGTACTGAAGTACTTTTCTGGAAAAATGGACGTGAAAGGCTTTGGGGTGAGGGGTGATGGAAAACAAGATGAGACAGCGGGAATAAATGTGGCCATAGCCTCATTAAATGAAATGGGTGGTGGCACACTGCTTTTTAGTCCGGGTATCTATAACGTAAGAACTGTCCACCTGAAAAGCAACGTTTACCTTTTTTTAGCTAAGGGGGCCACCATCAGGGCCATTAAAGGCGCTGATGCGCCGGAACTAACCTGGTTTAGTGATAAAAAATACCGCTCAGGGCTTTCACCCACAGATGCAGGCCCCTATGCAGATCCGGAAAACTATCTGACCAAACAGGATGTGGGGCATCATTACTTCCGGAACGCTATGTTTTTTGGAGAAAGACTGGACAACATCAAAATTATAGGCAATGGATTGATCACGGGAAATGGAAATCTGGTGACGAGTGATAAGGTCATGAACAATGCCCCTGACAACCGGGCAGATAAAATGTTTAGCCTGAAACTTTGCACCAACCTGGAAATTGGCGGCCTTTACCGCGCTGAGGACCTATGGTATGATCCCGAAAAGGACGAGCCCTACTATATTGGCAAAGATGGCTCCAGGCAGTTCAACGTAGACAACATGCTGCACATCGATCGTGCGGGCCACTTTGTACTGCTTGCAACCGGCACAGATCACATCAACGTTCACAATACTTATTTCGCTAAAGAAAACCAATCCAGCGCACGCGACATTTACGACTTTATGGGTTGTAATCATGTAACAGCAACCAATATCTATTCAAAAGTAAGCTCTGATGACATCATTAAGCCAGGCTCTGACTGCGCCCTGGGTTTTACCCGACCAGCCCGTAATTACAAGGTCAGGAACATCATAGGGGATACCAATTGTAATCTGTTCCAGATTGGATCGGAAACCGCAGATGACATTAAAGACATCTGTGTAGACAACATTTATGTACTTGGCGCAAATAAGGCCGGGTTCTCCATTTCCACGAACGACGGTGCACATATCAGCGACATTCACCTGAACTGCGGGCATACCGGAAAGCTGCATTCCCGGTCTAAGATGTACCGCACCAGAGCGCCCTTTTTTATTTCCATATCCAACAGGGCACGCATTCTTGGGGCTTCTGCTGGCAGGTATAAGTTTATTGAAAATGGGGTCCAGCACGATGAACTGCTGATTAAAAATGTAAATATTGGAAAAGTAGAAAATATTATCCTTAATGGAATAGACATCTACGAAGTGTATGGAGGAAGTTCTTATGGCGGAAAAAACGAACGTTGGAAGGCCTACAACGGCACCCAGGATAAGGCCACTCCTATTATTGCAGGATATAAACTCCCGGATACCGAAACAGTAAACGGGGGACTGGATTTTAAACTACCCAACGGCCTGCATACCGGTTATATCACCAATATCAGCTTTAATGATGTACATGTACTGGTAAAGGGCGGTAATGCTGTAGCCGATACAGCAAACCTGGCACCAGAGCTAGGCGTGGGGCAGTACAATGTTTCCAACCTTAAGGTTCAACCCTCTTATGGTATCTGGGCAAGGCATGTAAAAGACCTTACCGTTAAGAACAGTACTTTCAACTACGAAAAGCGCGATAGCAGGTACGCCATTTTTCTGGATGATGTTGTCGGGGCAAACCTATCTTCATTGAAGGTTGTCCGCGCCAGCGACAACAACACAGTAATAAAACTAAAGGATGCATCAGCCCTGAGTACCGAAAACATCATTTATTTCAATGATAAATGGGGCAATTCACCTGCAACATTACCGGCTATCCGAGCAGGGTTTTAATCAATTCGTTCACAAATAAGGTAGCTGATTTTTTGCGGTACCCACCTTTCTGCCATAATATAAAGGCCTGTTTGTAATATTCCTTGCCCGATATCGGGACAGCCACCAGGTTCTCCCAGGTAATAAGGGCCTTCTCGTTAAGAATGGTAGCCCAGTTCCCTTCATCCACCAGTGAAAGCAGGGAGTGTATATTGTTGAGTTCGATTTTTATTAGTGGTGAAAGGTTTGCTTTATGGAACAACTCATCCAGCAGATCCCTGGAACTAAACCCTTTGCTAGGTAAACACAGTTCTATTTTAGCGAGGTTGGCCAGAGATATCTTTTTAAGGGCAGCCAATGGATGACGTTTAGATACCACCATCATTATCCTGGATGAAAAAAGATGCTCCATCTCCAGACTGGTCCGATCACTATCCGTCTGTTCATGAAAGGCAAGAAGCACATCCAGCTCAGCCTGCTTCAGTTTTTGCTCCAGTTCGGCCGCTGTTCCATATTCGACAACGATCTTAATTCCCGGGTATTTTGAAGAAAAAGGTGCCAGAGCAGGCAGCAATACCGAACTAAAGGCAGAGGTTACCCCTATTCTCAATTCACCGATAACCAGGTTGTTCAATTCAAAAACTGCCTGTTTCGATTTATTTACGCTCAATATGATTTGCCGGGCGTGATGGAGAAAAACACTTCCGGCTTCTGTTAGCCTCACATGTTTACCTATTCTATCAAACAGCAACATTCCCAGTTCCTGTTCAAGTTGCTTGATCTGCTGCGACAAGGTAGACTGTGTAACAAAGCATGCTGCAGCGGCTTCGGTAAAGTGTAGCAGTTCGGCAGCTTTAATGAAATAATTGATTTGTCTGATTTCCATATAGCGGCAACTATCAATCGTTAAAACTAATCAATATCATTAAAACAATCAATTTTATCTATTTAAATCGAATCCCGAAATTTGTGGCACATCATTAAAAACAAAAGACACCTATGTTCAGATCATTAAAGTACCGCAATTTTCAACTCTTCTTTTACGGACAATCCATTTCGCTCATTGGCACATGGATGCAGAAAACTGCGGTAAGCTGGCTGGTGTACAGATTAACAGATTCGGCTATGATGCTGGGACTGGTGGGTTTTGTAAGCTTAATACCCTCGCTCTTGTTGTCGCCCTACGCAGGCAGCTTAATAGACAGGCATAACCGTTATAAAATTCTGCTGATCACCCAGGTCATTTCCATGCTGCAGGCTGGCGCCCTTGCCCTCCTGATATTCTTTAAGTTCTACAACATTCCACTCATTATTGCCCTAAGCCTTATTCAGGGGATCATCAACGCCTTTGATGTCACCTGCCGACAATCCCTGATGGTAGAAATGGTGGAAGATAAAGATGATCTGCCCAATGCGATTGCCCTGAACTCTACCATGGCCAATCTTGCCCGCATTATGGGCCCGGCCATTGCCGGTGTAATCCTCAGTACCCTGGGTGAAGATTTTTGTTTTATCGGAAATTTTGTAAGTTATATACCTGTACTCATCTGCCTGATGATGATGAAACTCAACATCAGGGTATTGCCTCATGGTCAAAAAAGTATCTGGGCAGAGCTTGAGGAGGGCTTCAAATACATTTCCGGGGATAAAGACCTGAGCAGCATGATTGTAATGATCGGAATCAGCAGTCTGTTTGTCATTCCATTCAACACCCTGATGCCCATTTTTGCCAAGGACCTTTTTCATGGCGATGCCGGTACCTTCAGCTGGTTTGAGAGTTCAGCCGGCTTAGGTTCCGTTGTTGCGGCCATGTACCTGGCCAACCTGAAATCAGCCAAGCCTATCATGAAGATCACCATTGTCGCCAGTGCCATATTTGGCGTCAGCCTGATGCTGCTCTCCTGGTCGGGCATTTTGCCATTGGCACTTGTGTTTATGGGATTAAGCGGACTTGGCATGATGGCACAGACCTCATCCATCAATACCTATATTCAAACACATGCGATTCCCGAAATGAGAGGCAGAGCCATCAGCTATTACGTAATGGCCTACCAGGGCATGATCCCTATCGGGAGCCTCCTGATCGGCTGGACAGCACATGCTTTCGGCCCACGACTGGCGGTTTGCCTATCCGGAATGATCGGCCTGCTGGCAACCGTATTGTTTGTGCTCTATAAAACAAAATTTTCAGGTCGGCAAGCGGCCGCCCTTCTGTTAAATCACAAATAGAAAGCTTATCTTCATTAAAATTTAATGCAATGAAGACTATCAGGTTAATCCTATTATTCTGGCTATTCAGTATTACAGCCTTTGCTCAAAAAAAAACACACCTGCTGATTGTTACGGGAGGCCATGGCTTTAAGCAGGCACCCTTTTATCAGATGTTTGACGACCTAAACTTTAGCTACGACAAACTTGAACAGCCCAAAGCCAACGAATTGATCGCCAGCGAGGGTGTAGCCCGCTATGATGCCCTGGTCTTTTACGATATGTACAACAGCATTACCGAACAGCAAAAGCAGGCTTACCTGCGGTTGCTGCAAAAAGGCAAAGCTATGATATTCCTTCACCATGCACTGGTCTCCTATCAGGACTGGGATGAATTTCAACACATCATTGGCGGAAAATACTATGAAAAAGCTACCGTCGTTAATGGCGATACGCTTCAATCCACCTACCAGCACGATGTCACCATTCCGGTAAAAATAGAAAACAAGCGCCATCCTGTAACCAGGGGCATTAACGATTTTGAAATATTTGATGAGGTGTACGGCAAGTTTGGTACTCAACCAGGCATTAAACCTTTGTTGAGCACCAGCCACCCCGGCAGTTCCAGGTATATTGCCTGGACCAATCACTACGGCAACACTGATGTCTTGTTTATCCAACCAGGTCACGGGCCGGAGGCTTTTGCAAATCCCAATTTCAGGAAGCTGCTTCAACAGGGCATCAACTGGTCTGTAAAGCAACATAAAAAATAAATCCTTATTCCTTACACTCTGCAGGACTAAAGATAAACCGGCCTTTGTCAAAGCTGATGGGTTTCCCCTTAACAAAATAAGACCTGCCCATAGTCGTTTCTATCTGCCCAACGCCAAGCACCATTTTACCGTCTTTCTTCAGTAAAGCAAGCGGGTTTTTGTAAACGGTCTTGTTGGTCTCACCTATTTTAAAAGTATAATCAACAAATAAGGTATCGCCACTAAATTTACCCTCTATTTCCCCGTCATTCTTCCCTTTTTCTGCATAATTAATGGTCAGATGGCCGCTTACCTTTCCACTTCCTTTTGTATTTACCAACAGATTCGCAGTGTCTTTTCCGTCGGCAGCAACAAAACACTGTTTACTGATCACCGAATCCGCATCGGCTAAATCGCCTTTCTGTTCTGTATTACTATTGCCACTGCAGCTGAATAACAACGGCAAGGCCATAAACGCAAGGTAGAGGGGGGTGTTTTTCATCATAAAGTTAATTATTGAACAATCGGTTAATTAATTACTTAATATACCCAATAAAAGTCAAATTGTTTTAAACCTTATTGTTTTTTTGGATATAAAAGACGGAATGCATTAAACAATGCCGGATGGCCTGCCGTAGCATGGTCCTCTTCGGGCAGGTAATCAAAATACACTTTCAGGTTTTTAGACTGCCCCCGCTTTATTTTATCGGCCAGCAGCCTGGCATCATCTTCCATGATGTGATTTTTTGAACCGTCGATAGCACCTTCTTTTCCTACACCAATATAGATTTTCGTTGGAATGGCATAATCCGCTTTCAAAATCGCGGGACTGCCCTTTAGCAAAGCGCCGTCTTTCCACCATAAACTCGGACTGATAATGATGTAAGTATTGAACAGTGAAGGTTTTGTGAACAATATTTCAGTTGCCAGCAAGCCGCCTAAAGACTGTCCGATAATGGTTTTATCGGAAGTTGTCCTATACTTCTTTTCGATGAATGGCTGAAGTTCCTTCTCGAGGAAAGCCATAAATTTTTCACTTCCCCCATTCCGGGGGATGATCTTTTGATCACTTTCCCGAGCAGAAGGTGCAGTAAAATCCCTGCGCCTGTTGGTATTGGCAATGCCTACCACTACAGACTGCGGAATCCTGCTGATCCAGGAAAAAGTGTTGTATTGTACCAAACCAACTACATGAATAAAATCTTCATCAGCGGCCCCGTCCAGCAGGTAAATCACCGGATATTGTTTTTTAGGATCATAGTCTTCCGGCAGGTAAATATTGAGGACCCGGTTCTCCTTCAAAATTTCGGAATGCAGCTGATCTACGTAGCCAAGGCCGAATGTTTTGGTATTTTCGGGAATCCATTTAGATTGCGCATTCACGCCAGAAAGTGCAAAAAAAGTAAATAAGGCAATTAGCAATGTGTTTTTCATAGTATATCGTTTGCGCCCGCGGGCGATGCAACGAAATTAAAAATTCCCCAGCGATTTATTGTATTTGCTTTTATATTCAAGGGGCGACATGCCGGTAATTTTACGAAAAACTTCTCTGAAAGCCTTCACATCCGCGTACCCCACCTCGTACATTACCTCGTTGATCGTTTTGCGCGAAGTTTCCAAAGCCTTTTTTGCAGACTCAATCTTTACACGCTGCTGGTATTCTACTGGCGTATTACCTGTTGCTTTAATAAAGCGGCGGTCAAAATTCCTCCGTCCAACAGTAAACCTTTCGGAAAGCTGTTCAACGGAAAGCTTCTCGGCAAAATTCGCTTCAATATATTCCTGTGCCTGCCTGATCACTTCATCTCCATGCGACTTTTGTCCTCTGAAAATGACAAAGTCAGATTGCGTTTGCCGGTCTATGTCAATCTGAAAAATCTTGGAACAATAAATCGCTGTTTGCCGGTCGTAATATTTTTCAACCAGGTAAATCAACAGGTTCAAAAACGAGTACCCCCCACCATTGGTATAAATACCGTCCTCATCTGTAATCAGTTTTTCAGCTTTTAAATTTACCTGGGGAAATAGCATTCGGAAATTCGCAGCAGCATTCCAGTGGATAGAGCAACTCTTTTTATCCAGCAAGCCTGTCGAAGCCAGTATGTACGCTCCGGTACACATGCTGGCAACCTCAGCTCCTATTTTATACTGTTTAAGTATCCAATCGACCAGCACGGCATTGCCCGCTTCCACTTCCTTAAAGGCCGCGGCAATTGCAGGAATAATAATCAGATCGGTTTTGTCTATCGTATCCACATGCACCTGTGGCATAATGGTCAGCAAACCATTCACAAAACTCGATTGCCCGGCTACCCCTGCCAGTTCAATACTGAACACCTCTGGCTGATTGTGTTGTTTCCTATATTTATTGGCCTCTGTAAAAATATGATAGGCCCCCACTATGCAGGATAAAGTATTAGGGCCAGCCTGGGCATCCGGCACCAGTATACTGAGGTGTTTCATAACTATGGATCTGTATGACAAAGTTAAACAAGTCAACTGTCCAAATCAACCCCTTATAAAGTCTATTTTACACCCTCCTTAAGTCATAAGCCATCCGTAAATTTGATCTAATAAAATGAAAACTTGACAATTACATATCAAAAAGCCCAAAGATGAAACAAGAAGATTTCACAACAGAAATTACCGTAGATGCTACCCCCGAACAGGTATTTAAGGCCATTAATAACGTCCGCGGATGGTGGTCAGAAAATATAGAAGGATCTACAGACAAACTCAATGATGAGTTTTTATACCATTACCAGGATGTACACCGCTGTAAAATAAAAATTACGGAAATGGAAATGAACACCAGGGTAACCTGGCATGTGCTTGATAACTATTTTAAGTTTACTACCGACAAAACGGAATGGAAAGACACCAATGTAACTTTTGAACTTACCAAAAAGGGAGAAAAGACAACATTAAAATTCACGCACAAAGGCCTGGTTCCTACCTACGAATGTTACCAGGTTTGCCACGATGCATGGACACATTACATACAGGACAGTTTAAAAATGCTCATTACAACAGGCATAGGTAAGCCTACACCAAAAGAAACCGCAGCGGCTATTACCAGCCAGCCTACGGAAACCGCTGACCAGCAGGCAACAAAAAGCATTTACCACAGGCTATTGATTATGGCACCTGTAGAAACAGTGTATGAGGCCATCACCACCCAAAAAGGCCTGGCTGGCTGGTGGACACCAGATACGATTGCAAAGCCTGAAACCGGAACTATCCTGAGGTTCGGTTTCGGCCCCGACTACTTCAAGGAGATGGAGGTAACGGAACTCAGGCCTTACAGCCTGGTTAAATGGCGCTGCTTAAAAGCTTTTGAGGACTGGATCGGCACTACGCTTACTTTTGAACTGGAAGCACACAAAAAGGGATGTGTTTTATTATTTCATCACGATGGCTGGGCAGCATATACACCAGAATTTGCAAGCTGCAGCTTTGACTGGGCACTTTTTTTCAGGAGCCTGAAATCACTCTGCGAAACCGGAAAGGGTTTTCCTTATCCGGAGTTTAATAAATAATGATACAAGCAAAAATGGTACAGGTTGATAAAAAGTTGCCTGGGGATATAATTATCAAAAAGGCCACTTTTCCCCGGAATGAGCGGATCAGGCTCTGCTTGGGTACTATAACTCAGACAACGGAATCAGATGAGCACGGGATAATGAACTGTTAAGCTAAATGCCTGATTAAGGTTAAGTAAACACCAAATCAAAGGCTGGTCCAAGTCCGCTTCGAAACTTATTGGGATAAAAGTTACTTTTTCCCAGTCAAACCCGAAGCAATCCCGAATCAGTCCTTGATTTGCCCAATAGTTGGTGCTTGGTCGGGGCAAGAAAAACAGAAGACTTTAGTCAATCTCCAATGCAGTCTCTTTTTTAATCTCTTTTAAAATAAAGCTACTGTTCAGATTAGATACATTGGAAAAGGTAGACAGGTGTTGCATCACAAACTCGTGGTAGTCATTTACATCTTTTACGGCAATTTTAAGCACATAATCCTGACTGCCGGCAATGCACATCACTTCAAGCACTTCGTTGAGAGAAACTACGGCCTCTTCAAATTGTTTTAGGGTGTCCAGCGACTGCTGTTTTAAGGTAACGTGACAAAGCACCAGGAGGTGCTTACCCAGTTTAACACGATTTACCAGCGCTACATATTTATCGATGTAACCATCCTGCTTTAGCCTTTTGATGCGTTCGTAAGTAGGAGAAACACTGAGGCCTATCTGCGCTGCAATGTCTTTAGCCGCCAGGGCAGCATCTTTTTGAAGGATGTTAAGTATCTGCTTGTCAAAGTTGTCCAGTTCGCCGGCCATAAAATTTTACTGTTAAAATGAATAATAGTATTGATGTTTAGTTAAAATTCCTGTAAATATCTATTAAATCAGACAATATTACTGAATTTTATTATTAACATAGTTTTAATACTTGTAAATGTACTTTTGTGGCATAAATAATTTTTATGCAAACCAAATTAAATTCTGTCGACTTTGAACGTTTAAATGCTTATATGAAAAAGGCTGAAGAACGTTCTGAACACTTTATCGGCTATCCGATTGCCAGGGATTTTGACTATTCTGAATTGTATCCGCTGTTGAAACTCCCTTTGAATAATGTGGGTGATCCGCAAGTTGAATCTACATACGACCTCAATTCCAGGTCACTTGAACAGGAAGTACTGCAGTTCTTTGCGCAATTGTTTAATGCACCCGAAAACAACTGGTGGGGCTATGTGACCAATGGCGGTTCGGAAGGTAATTTATATGGCCTTTATGTAGCACGGGAGCTGTATCCTAATGGGATTGTTTACTACTCTGAATCCACTCACTATAGTGTCCAAAAGAACATTCAATTGCTGAACCTGAGAAGTATCGTTATCAGTACCGAGGAGAACGGGGAGATGGATTACAACGATCTGAAGCAGATGATACAGATGCACCGCGATCAGCCGGTAATTATTCTGGCCAATATTGGCACTACGATGACGGAAGCCAAGGATGATTTGATTGAAATAAAGAAAATCCTAAGGCAGCTGGCTGTAAAAAATCATTATATCCATTGTGATGCGGCTTTGGCTGGAACTTACAGTGCGGTGCTCGACTTAAAACCGGGCTTCGATTTTACCTGCGGCTCCGATAGTCTGGCTATCAGTGGCCATAAATTTATAGGCTCACCAATTCCATGTGGCTTGGTGCTGGTTAAAAAGAACTATAAGGAAAGGATTGGCAGGTCTATACCTTATATTGGCACCGTAGACACTACCATCACCGGCAGTAGAAACGGGCATAGTCCGGTTTTTTTATGGTATGCCATTAAAAAGATGGGCATAGATGGCTTGAGACAGCGGGCACTGGAAAGCCTGGAAGTTGCCGCCTATGCGGTTGAAAAGCTAAACGAGATGGGCATTAGCGCCTGGAGAAACCCCTCGGCGCTTACCGTAGTGTTTCCGCAACCTTCGCTTAAATTGTGCCTGAAATGGCAGATCGCTACAGAGAACGGACAGAGCCACATCATCTGTATGCCTGGTATTACCAGAAAAAAAATAGATGAGTTTGTATCTGATCTGGTGACTGAAATGGAACTCGTGGTATAAAAAAGAAAGGCCCGGACATAAAATGTCCGGGCCTTTCTTTTTTATATTGTTAAAGACTATCTTCTGTCTCCGAATATTCTTAACAGGTAGATAAAGATGTTCAGGAAGTCCAGGTATAAAGACAGGGCGCCCATAATAGCTAGTTTCTTTGTATCTGCGTCTTCCATTGTTGCACCGCTTTCTTCTATTCCGGCACCAATTCTCTTTAGCTTTTGTACATCATAAGCTGTTAAAGCAGTGAATATGGCAATACCAATGAAAGCCATGAAAAGACTAAAGTTCTCGCTTTGGATAAACATGTTTATTACACTGGCGACAATGAGCCCTACCACACCGATCATTAATATCGGTCCAAATTTGCTCAGGTCTACGTTGGTGGTGTAACCCATAAAGGCCATGATACCAAATATACCCGCAGCGCCTATAAAGCAACTCAAAACAGAGCCAGAAGTGTATGCCAGTAAAATAAAGCTTAAACTAACACCGGTTAATACTGAATAAAGTATAAAAACGCCTACTAAAGCTCCAAAAGAAAGGCGGTTAAGACCTGCACTCATCAATAAAACCAAACCAAGTGGGGCAAACATTGCTACCCAACCCAATATGCCCATTTTGCCGGTCTCCTGGTTAATCAGGTAAGAAAGCACTTCAGGCGTGCTGGCCATGTAATAGGCGGCAAAGCTTGAAATACTTAATGCCACAAACATCCAAAGGAATACATTGGCAAAGAATTTTTTGGCAACTCTACCCGTAATATTTTCTACAAAAACGGATTGTTTTGACCAATCTTGATTGTTGTTGTCCATAGTTATTATAAATTTATTTAAAGGTACTAATTGTTTTACTCATACAAAAGCTATGCCCCGAGCCTTTTTGTCAGGGTTTCTTCAACTTTTTTGAAGAATTGAAGGGGTTTTAAAGTTCTCCATGCCAAATCGTCAAGCTGTCCGCCAAAATTAATATAGTAATCAATATTGTTGTTCCGGAATTCATCGATTACATGCGGCTGGAAATTGATGCCGGTAATCCAGCCATCTTCGACCTCCTGAAACCACTCTTCGTAATAACTGTCTTCGGAGGAATGGAAGTTCAGAACGTTTTCTCCGATCAGAATGAACTTATTGATGCCCTCATCCATCATGAGTTCCAGAATTTCACGCTTCAAAAGCATAATATCATTGCCTATGGCATCGTTCCATTCCCCTATGAATTCAATAATGGCGTATTCTCTGTCATAATCAACAAATAATACTTTCAGGTATAAAGTAGCCGATCCAAAATCATCCCATTGTGGATGGATCAGAAAATTGTACAGCTGTTTATCGAAATAAAACTCCGAATACTCCGTATTGTAAAAAGGCGAACGATCATCTTCGGCGGCAATATAATCATCGCGCCAAAGATAAAAAGGTTCAATTTCGTGCATGGTCCGGAATTTTACTTGTGGCTGGCCTCAACCGCCTTGCGGACACTTCCATAACGAATCAGCAGATCAGCAGCATGATCATGGTCTATATTCAGTTCGTCCATTACCATTTGTGTGCCCCTGTCAACCAGTTTATGGTTGGTCAACTGCATGTCTACCATTTTGTTCCCTTTTACCCGGCCAAGCCTGATCATAACAGTTGTGCTCAGCATATTCAGGACCAGCTTTTGTGCTGTCCCCGATTTCATGCGGGTTGATCCGGTTAAGAATTCTGGCCCCACCACTACTTCTACGGGATAATCGCTTTCAGCGGCAATAGGGCCGCCTTCATTGCAAACAATACAGCCGGTAAGTACACCATTTTCACGGGCTGTATGTAAGCCACCGATTACATATGGGGTTGTGCCTGATGCAGCAAGGCCAATCAGGCAGTCTTTTTCATTAATCTTAAACTCCTGTAGGTCTACCCAGGCCTGGGCTGAATCGTCTTCAGCATTTTCAACTGCTTTTCTTATTGCAGTATCACCACCTGCTATGATGCCTACCACCCAGTCAAATGGGACACCAAAAGTAGGCGGACATTCAGAAGCATCAACTACCCCTAAACGACCACTTGTGCCTGCCCCGATGTAAAATAACCTGCCCCCTTTCATCATACGTTCAGCAACCGCAGAGGCCAGCTTTTCGATCTGAGGAAGTGCTTTCTCTACTGCCTGGGGAACAATTTTATCTTCATTATTTATGCCTGTCAGAATCTCCAGTACCGACATTTTATCGATGTCGTGGTATTTTGATTCCTGCTCGGTTACTCTAATCATAATGCTCTGTTTTCTTTAATTTTTGCTCATTTTCCGATTGCCTCCCGGCAAGCCTTTCACATAAGTCGCTTTCAATTTGGCAAATGTTTCATAAAATTCGGTATTTTCTTCCTAAACGCGAAATATAAGCTTAAAATCAGCACAATATATTTATTTATTGAAGGGTAATTTTATAACTTTACACAGCATTTACCCATGAAGAAAAATACCTCTTATAATGCCCTTATTGCCCTCACTTATTCTGTTACATTAATAGGTGGGATGTTTTTTGGTTACAAATTTTTAAAAGATCAGGGGTATCAATTTCAGAAGCCTGTTCAGTTTGCAGATAGTAACGCCGAAAAGGTGGATGAAATTATCCATATCATCAATAAAAAATATGTTGATGAGGTAAATGCAGACTCGTTGAACCATTTACCTATCGACAGCCTCCTGCACCAGTTGGATCCTCATAGTATCTACCTTCCACCAGCCAAAGCCAGCGAAATGCTGGAAACCCTGGGAGGCAATTTTGAAGGGATCGGGATTGAATATTATATTCTGAATGACACTTTGCTGGTTACCAACGTGGTAAAAGACGGACCTGCATTTATGGCCGGAATAAGGCAGGGAGATAAGATATTACAAATTGATACAGCCGTAGTGAGTGGAAAAGCGCTGCCGCGCGAACAGATGGTAGGACGTATCAGGGGCCGTAAAGGGACTGCTGTAAAATTAACCATTCTGCATCCAGGAGATACACAACGTACAGTATATACAGTTAATCGTAACCGCGTAAAGGTAAGCAGCATTGATGCGGCTTACATGTTGAACCCTGAGACGGCCTATGTCAGGATCAGTAAGTTTGGGGCGGATACAGACAAAGATTTTGTAGAATCGGTAAGGCAGCTCAAAGCAAAAGGGATGAAGAAGTTAGTCCTCGATTTGAGGGACAATGGCGGTGGTTATCTCAGTGCTGCAACCGGACTGGCCAACCAGATACTCGAAGAAAATAAACTGATTGTTTATACGGAAGGTAAACATGAGCCCAGGACAGATTACGTGGCTACCGGCGGAGGAGAGTTTGAGCAAGGGAAACTGGCAGTACTGATCAATGAGAACTCTGCTTCGGCAAGCGAAATCCTGGCAGGGGCAGTACAGGATTGGGGCAGGGGCGTAATTATCGGCAGGCGCTCGTTTGGCAAGGGCCTGGTACAGGAGCAATTTCCCTTTGGAGATGGTTCTGCTTTGAATCTTACCATTGCCAGGTATTACACGCCTTCAGGTAAAAGCATTCAAAAATCTTACAAAAAAGGATACAACGCTTACCAGAATGAAATTGAAGATCGCTTTAATGATGGCGAGCTTACTTCGGATGTAGCTGGCGCAGGAAAAGACAGTCTGCAGCGCAAAAATCTGACCCGTGGCGGTATCCGTCCGGATATTTATGTAAAGCTGGATACGAATGGCTACAATCGGTTTTACGGCAAACTGGTAGCCAAAAAAGTCTTATTCGATTTTGTGTACGATATACTGGGTGCCCGATACAATGCAGAGCAGCTGGAACAGAGAATGGCGAAGTTTGCAATCAGTGAATCAGACTACAGCGATTTTCTAAAGTACATTCAAAAGCGCAATATTCCAATAGATCCGAAGCAGCTATATATAGCCAAGCCTTTGATATATAACGACCTCAAGGTGCTTTTATACAAATACCATTTGGGTGATGCGGGTTATTACAAGGCCCTAAACCTAAATGACCCCGTGGTGAAGCAAGCCGTTACCAGCCTGCAATAACTTATTTCTGTCTGAAATAGATCTGAACCGGTACCCCACTGAAATCAAAATGCTCGCGTAGTTTATTTTCAAGGAAACGCTTATAGGGCTCTTTAATATATTGAGGAAGGTTGCAGAAGAAAGCAAACATCGGAGAACTTGCATTGATCTGTGTAATGTATTTGATCTTGATGTATTTTCCTTTCAATGCTGGCGGTGGGTAATTCTCGATGATAGGCAGCATGACGTCATTTAACTTTGATGTAGGTATCTTCTTGCTTCTGTTTTTAAATACATCTAATGCTGTTTCCACCGCCTGGAATATCCGCTGTTTATTTAGCGCAGAAATGAAAATGATGGGAACGTCGGTAAAAGGCTGCAGTTTCTGGCGGATCTGCTCTTCAAAAACATTCACTGTTTTGCTGTTTTTTTCTATCAGGTCCCATTTGTTGACCAAAACGACAATTCCTTTTTTGTTCTTTTCTGCCAGGTGAAAAATGTTTACATCCTGTGATTCCAGGCCCTCTACGGCATCTATCATCAGGATCACTACATCGGCTTCTTCAAGGGCCTTGATGGTCCGCATGACAGAGTAAAACTCTATGTTTTCCTTAACCTTGGTCTTTTTACGCAGCCCGGCCGTATCAATAAACATAAACTCATGTCCGAATTGGTTGTAATGGATGTGTATAGAATCGCGGGTTGTACCTGCTATAGGCGTTACAATATTTCTTTCTTTACCGATTAAGGCATTGATGAGGGAAGATTTTCCAACATTTGGACGGCCTACAATGGTAATTTTTGGCAAAGTGTTCTCTTCTTCCGGAACATCTTCAAAATGTTTGATCACCTCATCCAGCAAATCCCCTGTTCCGGAACCTGTCATCGAAGAAATGGGGTGGATTTCGCCCAGGCCAAAGCCATAAAATTCAGCGGCATCGTTTTGAAGCTGCGTATTATCAACCTTGTTTACGACAACAAATACCGGTTTTTTGCTTCTTCTCAGCAACTGAGCGATTTCATCGTCGAGATCAGTAATTCCTGTAGTTACGTCTACCATGAACAGCAAAACAGTCGCTTCTTCGATAGCAATAACCACCTGTTCGCGAATAGCGGCCTCAAAAACATCCTCTGAATTGGCTACATAGCCACCGGTATCAATCACAGTGAATTGCTTGTCCGTCCACTCCGCCACACCATAATGACGGTCGCGCGTAACGCCGCTAAAATCATCAACAATAGCTTTACGACTTTCGGTTAAGCGGTTAAAAAGGGTAGATTTGCCTACGTTTGGTCTTCCGACAATTGCGATAATATTTGACATGGGTATTTTATACGAATATTTTAAAAGCCACAAAGATACATAATCCCATCGATATGATTGGGTTTAGTTTTTTGTGGCTTCAAAAAGGTACTTAAACCAGCTTAGGATTTGTATTTTTCCATTAGCCCCTTCAATACATCTTCTGTAAGCTGGTGGTTGTCAAGCAAAGGAAAGCCTTCCCAGATCACAACACCTTTTGGACTAATGAGGATTACATGGGGGATTCCTTTTACCTGTAAGGCATTTTTTAGTGTTGCTTTGGTATCTACAGCCTCGCTGTACTTGATTTTAGGGTTTTCAAATTTCTCCACAGTTTCAGCGGTCTCATCAGATAAGCCTATGACTGCAAGTTTGTCCCCGAATTTTTCGTGAAAATTGTTTAAGGTGGGGATGTATTTTCTGCAAGGCCCACACCATGTGGCCCAGAAGTCTATCAGCACAAATTTGCCCTTTGTTTCTGGCTGGGCACTGATCCATTTTTCTACGACCAGTTCAGGTGCTTTCTGATTAAGGACAGATGAAGCCCATAACTTTTTGTCGTGATTGGATTCCTGTGCAAAAGCCATATTAACGCTTAAAATGGCAATCAATAAAAATAATTTTTTCATGATAAGTATTTAGTCTAATACAAAGAAAAAATGTTATTGGTCATAACCAAAGCTTTTGAGGTAATTTTTTTTGCTGCGCCAGTCGGGCAACACCTTTACAAAAGTTTCCAGAAAAACCTTCTGGTCCAGGAATTTTTCAATGTCCTTACGGGCTTCCATGCCTACTTTTTTTAGACTGGCCCCACCCTTGCCAATCAGGATGTTCTTCTGGGAATCACGTTCTACAATAATTTCAGCACTGATGCGGGTAATGTTTTCTTCTTCTTTAAATGCGGTAATGATTACCTCTGTGCTGTAAGGAATTTCCTTCTGGTAATTGTTGAAAATCTTTTCGCGGATGATCTCTGAAACGAAAAAACGCAGGTTACGATCGGTAAGGTCCTCCTTGTCGTAAAATGGGGCATGTTCGGGCAGGTAATTCAGTACAGTATTTAAGATGCCATCCAGGTTATACTGATGCAATGCCGAAATGGCAAAAATATGTTTAGGTTTTAGCTGTTCCTGCCAGTAGGCTACTTTTTCATCTACCTGTTCCTGGGTCGCATTGTCGATTTTGTTGATCAGGACGATCATAGGGATACTGGTGTGTGTAATTTTCTCCAATACATCGTTTTCATCGTGCTGTTCATTGATATCGGTAACAAACAGGATCAGGTCAGCGTCTGTTAATGCCCCTTTAACAGAATTCATCATAGAATCCTGGAGCCCATACCGGGGTTTGATGATGCCGGGCGTGTCAGAAAAAACAATTTGATAGTCTTCTTCGTTCACGATTCCTAAAATCCGGTGACGGGTGGTCTGCGCTTTGGGAGTGATGATAGAGAGTTTTTCACCCACCAGGGCGTTCATTAGGGTTGATTTGCCTACGTTGGGCTTACCGATGATGCTTACAAAACCTGCTTTATGTGACATGAAAATATTTTTTAAAATAAATTTGCACCACAAAGAAACGAATTATATCTTTGCATTCCAATTCGGAAGAAGAGTTAAGGATTTAACAGAAACTAAAAGAATTGCATATAGTGCGGGGTGGAGCAGTTGGTAGCTCGTCGGGCTCATAACCCGAAGGTCATCAGTTCGAGTCTGGTCCCCGCTACCAAAAGGTTCGCAGCTTTAATACAGCTGAGGCAATCTTAAATGGCCCGTTCGTCTAGGGGTGAGGACGCCAGATTTTCATTCTGGAAACAGGGGTTCGATTCCCCTACGGGCTACAAGACATTAGTCAAAATCATCAAAAAGGCTGTAAATTCAAAATTTACAGCCTTTTGTGCAATATAGGCAATATCATTTTACCAATTCGCTAATCCCTTATCGTATTAGCGCATCAATCAATTTGCCATCTTTTTATTGTCCTTCCCTGTCTTGAAAGTATCATAAAACTCTCCTTTTAGCCATTGTATCTTGCTAACATCATACATGGATGGAGCAATGATGTAATGCCCGGTTTCAGTATCCAGGATTACAACAACATGATCATGCACTTCTGTGCTGAACCTGCCACTCCCCTGCCCTTGTGTACTTTTGAAACTGAAGGCGGTAAACATTAAGCCTGCTGCCAAGACTCCCAATAAGAGGGATTTTACGTCTAATGTAATTTTCATATCTGTAAGATTTTATTTGTGTGTAAATCAAGATACAATCTTTACCGAAGAATGTTGACTTTGCCAGGTAACAATTACACTGATGCTATTTTTTGCAAAAAACGCTTAATTATTTGCCAATATTACTTATTTAAGGTTGAAATTAGCTTGTAATTTTGACACAAACTATTGAAAACCAACCACAAATGAACACGAAAAAACTATTAATGCGCCTGGGTATGATTTTAATGATACTCGTTTCCTCAACATCATCGCAAGCGCAGAAAAAAATCGGAACCGAAACCCCGGAACAAAAAGAAAAAAGAATGAAATGGTGGACAGACGCCAGGTTTGGAATGTTTATCCATTGGGGACTTTATGCCCTGCCTGCCCGTCATGAATGGGTACAAAGCAGGGAAAAGATATCAGAACAGGATTACGATAAATATTTTAAAAATTTTAACCCAGACCAGTTTCAGCCTAAATTATGGGCAAAAAAGGCCAAAGCCGCCGGCATGAAATATGCCGTTTTAACCACCAAACACCACGAAGGCTTTACTTTGTTTGATAGTAAATTTACCAATTACAAGGCAACAAATACCCCTGCCAAAAGGGATCTGGTAAAAGAATTTGTGGATGCCTTCAGGGCAGAGGGCATCAGAATAGGCTTCTATTATTCTCTGATAGATTGGCATCACCCTGATTTTACGGTTGACAGGTACCACCCCTCAAGACCCGCAGATAATAACGACCAGGAATACCTGGCCTTGAATAAAGGAAGAAATATGGCAAATTACCGCAAGTACCTGCACGATCAGGTAACTGAAATCTTAACAAAATATGGAAAAATTGACATCCTGTGGCTCGACTTTTCTTATCCGGGCAAACATGGAAAAGGGAAAGATGACTGGGGATCAGTAGAACTACTGAAACAGATCAGAAAGTTACAGCCCGGTATCATTGTAGATAACAGGTTAGATCTGGCAGCGTACAGCGATGCCGAAGATTTTGAAACCCCCGAACAGGTTAGTGCCAAAAGCTTAGCAAAATATAAAGGGAAGACCTGGGAAACCTGCCAGACTTTTTCAGGTTCATGGGGTTATTACAGAGATGAGAACACCTGGAAAACGAACACACAATTGTTAGATCTATTAATTACATCAGTAGCCAATGGTGGTAATCTGCTGTTAAATGTTGGGCCAACGGCAAGAGGCGAATTTGACAACAGGGCAAACACGGCTTTGGATAGCCTTGGAACCTGGATGCATGCAAATTCAAAATCAGTTTATGACTGCAGTTTTGCTCCAGACAAATTTAAGCCAGTTCCCGGAACACAACTCACTTACAATAAAGTCAATAAAAAATTATACGTTCATCTTTTTGACTATCCTAAAGACGGAAAGCTCCTGCTTGAAGGCTATAAAGACGAGGTTATCTACGCACAGTTTTTACATGACAATTCTGAGCTTTTAACAGATAAAGACCTATCAGTTTCGGGAAATCTGGCACTAAAACTTCCGCTGCAAAAACCAAACTTCACAGTTCCGGTTATTGAATTGAGCCTGAAATAGCCGAGCTGTACAGAATAATATTCCAAAAGTTAAGTTATCTGGCACCCGCTTTGCAATTTTATATGCTTTAAACCGCTTTTTTTTGGAATTGATTTTTCTTTGTTGCACCTTTGTAACGCTTATAGAGAAAGATGGAGGGATTAGACCCTGCGAAGTCTTGGCAACCTGTGCTAACAAGGTGCTACATTCTACAGGAAATGCAGCCGTACTTCCTGAAAGATAAGTGGAAACTGCTCCCCAAACAGATTCTCAGATAAGCTTTGCATGCAATTGGTTCGGCACTTGTTTAGGCCCCGGCCTCTATCAACTTTAGCTGATTGTCTGCTCATATCATTATTGTTAAATGGATATCAGAAAAGAATTAGAGAAACGTATCCTGATCATTGATGGTGCAATGGGCACCATGATACAACGTTACGCCTTAACAGAGGAAGATTTTAGAGGCGAACGGTTCAAAGATCACCCTTGCGATGTAAAAGGGAACAATGACATGCTGAACATTACCCGTCCGGATGTCATTAAAGAAATCCATACCGAGTACTTAAAAGCCGGTACAGACATCATTGAAACCAACACTTTCAGCACTCAGCGCATTTCACTGGCCGACTACCAGATGGAGCCTCTGGCCTATGAAATGAGTTTTGAAGGCGCTAAAATTGCCAAAGAAGCCGTAAATGAATTTATGGCCGCAAATCCAGAGCGCAAATGCTTTGTTGCAGGTGCTGTAGGCCCAACCAACAGAACACTGTCGATTTCTCCCGATGTAAATGACCCGGGTTTTCGGGCCATTACTTTTGACGAACTGGTGGAGGCGTATGACGAGCAGGTACGCGGACTCGTAGACGGCGGTGCTGACCTGCTCCTCATTGAAACGATTTTTGACACCCTGAATGCCAAAGCAGCCATATTTTCGATAAAAAAATATGAAGCTGAAATTGGCCGTAAAATTGAGATCATGATCTCAGGCACCATTACGGATGCATCCGGAAGAACTTTATCCGGGCAAACAGCCGAAGCATTCCTGAATTCTGTTATGCATGCCCAGCCATTAAGCATAGGCTTTAACTGTGCTTTGGGTGCAAAAGATATGCGTCCGCATATTGAAGAACTTTCTGCCAAAGCTGGCTGCTACGTTTCAGCCTATCCAAATGCAGGTTTGCCCAATGAATTTGGCGCATACGATGAGATGCCGCATGAAACAGCCCATCTGGTTGAAGATTTCATCCAGCATGGCTTTGTAAATATTGTAGGCGGCTGCTGTGGTACCACCCCCGATCATATCGGTTGTATAGCTGAAAAAGCAAAAAATGTGGAACCGCGAAAAATACCAGAAATAGCACCTTACCTGCGTCTGAGTGGTTTAGAACCGGTAACCATTACCCCTGAAAGCATTTTTGTAAACATTGGGGAAAGGACCAATATTACCGGTTCCCCTAAATTCAGCAAGCTGATTTTAGGGGGCGATTTTGAAGCTGCCCTTGCCGTTGCCCGTCAGCAGGTGGAAGGTGGCGCCCAGGTAATTGACGTGAACATGGATGAGGGAATGATCGACTCCGAAGCGTCGATGACGAAATTTCTGAATCTGATCGCTTCCGAACCGGATATTTCCAAACTGCCCATCATGGTCGATTCTTCCAAGTGGACGGTAATTGAAGCGGGTCTGAAATGCCTGCAGGGGAAAGGAATCGTAAACTCCATCTCCTTAAAAGAGGGTGAAGATAAATTCCGCGAGAATGCACGAAAAATCATGACCTATGGCGCAGCTGTAGTAGTAATGGCTTTTGATGAACTGGGACAGGCAGACAATTTTGAAAGAAGAAAAGAGATTTGTAAAAGATCTTACGACATACTGGTGAACGAGGTCGGCTTCCCGGCGCAGGACATCATTTTTGACCCGAACATCCTTACCGTAGCAACCGGTCTGGAAGAGCACAACAACTATGCAGTCGATTTTATCAATGCCACACGCTGGATTAAAGAGAACCTTCCACATGCCAAGGTAAGCGGTGGTGTTTCCAACATTTCCTTTTCTTTCAGGGGCAATAATACTGTAAGGGAAGCCATGCACTCTGCATTTCTGTACCATGCCATCCACGCCGGACTGGATATGGGGATTGTAAATGCCGGGATGCTGGAAGTTTACCAGGAAATTCCACCAGAATTGCTGGTGCTTGTTGAAGATGTGCTGCTGAACCGGAGGCCGGATGCCACAGAGCGTCTGGTTGAATTTGCAGACACCATCAAGTCTAAAGGAAAAGAAGTTGTAAGAGATGAAGAATGGCGCAAGGCCGGCGTAGAGGAACGCTTATCGCACGCATTGGTAAAAGGGATCATTGAATACCTGGATGCAGACGTTGAAGAGGCCCGCCAAAAGTATGACAGGCCGATCCAGGTGATCGAAGGCCCTTTAATGGACGGAATGAATGTGGTAGGCGATCTGTTCGGAGCCGGAAAAATGTTTCTGCCACAGGTGGTAAAATCTGCCCGTGTAATGAAAAAAGCCGTGGCTTACCTGCTGCCTTTTATTGAGCAGGAAAAGCTGAACAATCCTGATCAGGACCAGAATTCATCGGCCGGAAAAATACTGATGGCTACAGTTAAGGGCGATGTACATGATATCGGCAAGAACATTGTTGGTGTTGTGCTGGCCTGTAACAACTTCGAGATTGTAGACATGGGCGTAATGGTGCCTGCCCAGGACATCATCAAAAAGGCTAAGGAAATTAATGCCGACATTATTGGCTTAAGTGGCCTCATCACACCTTCACTGGATGAGATGGTACACTTTGCGAAAGAAATGGAGCGTGAAGGCTTTACCATCCCGCTGATGATAGGCGGAGCAACAACCTCCCGTATCCATGCGGCGGTTAAAGTAGCGCCTAATTATTCCGGCCCTGCCATACATGTGCTCGATGCTTCAAGGAGTGTTACTGTTGCGAGTACCTTGATGAACAAAGATACGCGAGATGAGTATATTGCCAACATCAGGGCAGAATACGATAAAGCCCGTGAGGCCCATCTGAACAAACGTTCGGACAAACGCTTCAAAACGATAGAAGAGGCCCGTAAGGGGAACTTTAAAATAGACTCTTCATTGGTTGCCCCTGCTCCGGAATTTACCGGAACCCGGGTATTTGAAAATTATCCCCTGGAAGAGCTGGTTCCTTATATCGACTGGACCCCGTTTTTTCAAACCTGGGAGTTACGCGGCAGCTACCCAAGGATACTGGAAGACAAAACAGTGGGCGACGAAGCCAGAAAGCTTTTCAGTGATGCCCAGGCTTTGCTGAAAAGAATTGTTGAGGAGAAGCTGTTAACTGCTAAAGCCGTAATTGGTTTCTGGCCGGCGAATGCGGTTGGAGATGACATCATTTTAAATGTTGAGGGCAAAGAGGTTGTGATCCATACCCTTCGCCAGCAGGCCGAAAAAACTGATGGACAGCCATATTATGCCCTGTCTGACTTTGTGGCCCAAAAGGAAAGCGGTATCCCTGATTATTTTGGGGGCTTTGCCCTTACTGCGGGGATTGGCTGTGATGAACTGGTAGCTGAATTTGAAGCTGTTTACGACGATTATAACAGCATTATGGCCAAAGCACTGGCCGACAGGCTGGCTGAGGCTTTCGCAGAACGCATGCACGAACTGGTCCGTAAGGAATACTGGGGTTATGCCAAGGATGAAAACCTGGACAATGAAGCACTGATTAAGGAAGAATACGCAGGTATACGCCCGGCGCCAGGCTATCCTGCCTGTCCGGAGCATACTGAAAAAGGGACTTTATTTGCCTTGCTGGATGCAGAGGCCAGAATTGGTCTGAAACTCACAGAAAGCTATGCAATGTACCCCACCGCAGCGGTAAGCGGTTTCTATTTTGCGCACCCACAATCCAGGTATTTCGGCCTGGGTAAAATCACCAAAGACCAGGTAGAAGATTATGCTGTTAGAAAAGGGATGCCGCTGGAAGAGGCGGAAAGATGGTTAAGCCCCAATCTGGCCTATTAACTTTCATAATTATTTAGTACTAATACAAACCAGACACGATGAAGATCACCGATCATATTATAAATGCCAAAGGCAAAACCCTCTTCTCATTCGAATTGCTGCCACCTATTAAAGGCCAGAGCATCAAAGGTATCTTTGATGCCATAGATCCTTTGATGGAGTTTAACCCTCCTTTTATAGATGTAACCTATCTGAGAGAAGACTACATTTACAAGCAGCACGCCAATGGGCTGCTGGAAAAAGTAGCTTACCGCAAACGCCCAAGCACCGTAGCTACCTGCGCTGCCATCATGAATAAATATAAAGTAGATGCAGTGCCGCACCTCATTTGCGGTGGCTTTACCAAAGATGAAACAGAAAATGCATTGATAGACCTGCAATTTCTGGGCATTGACAATGTTCTTGTTTTAAGAGGCGATGCCCGCAAAAGCGACAATGCCTTTATCCCTACTCCAAATGGCCATGCCTATGCTTCGGAACTGTTGCAGCATGTTGTCGATATGAACAAGGGAAAATACCTGCACGATGATATGGAAAGTCCGGAGAAAACGGATTTCTGCATTGGCGTTGCCGGTTATCCGGAAAAACACTTTGAATCGCCCAACCTGGATACTGATTTCAGGTACCTGAAACATAAGGTAGACACAGGTGCAGACTTTATTGTAACGCAAATGTTCTTCGACAACCAAAAATATAAGGCCTTTGTTGATAAATGTAGAGAAAACGGTATTAATGTGCCCATCATACCAGGCTTAAAACCCATTACCAGCAGCAAGCAGCTCATTAGTCTGCCAAAAATATTCCATCTCGACATTCCTGTGGAACTCAGTGAGGCAGTACAGGCCTGTAAATCGGAGAAAGAAGTCAAAGAGGTGGGAATAGAATGGATGATCAACCAATGCAATGAACTGAAAGCAATGGGTGCCCCGGTATTACATTTTTATACCATGGGAAATCCTGAGCCAACCAAAAGAATTGCAAGGGCTATATTTTAATATCAGGCCTCATTATGCATTTCTGGAATACTCTTTGTAACTTTAGTAGATATGAAAAGGTTGATGCTATTGATATTGGTTACTGCAGGTTCTTTAACCGCCTGCACAACAATTAAACCCGGAACTATTGGTAATGGCGGATTATCCCAGCTTGGAGGAAGCTGGGAACTAAGCTATATATCCGGTCCCAGAATAGCGTTTAACGGATTGTATCCGGGTAAAAAACCCACCATCAAATTTGATATTGCAGAAAAAAGGTTCAGTGGAAATACCAGTTGTAATTCTTTTTCCGGGCAACTGATAGCTGATGATTCAGGCATCAATTTCACAAAACCCTTTATAATGACAAAAATGGCCTGCCCCGGTGAGGGAGAGGCCATTTTTGTTGAAATGCTTAAAAAAACTAGTAACTACGAAGTAACCAGTGATAGCACGCTGAACTTTATGATGGGCGACATTGCCATCATGCGCTTTAGTAAGAAGTAAGCAGGTAGTTTTTAAAGGATTCAAAACTGGTATCCATTGTCGTAGCTTGTTTTTCTTTTTCGGCAAGCACCGCAACCTGCTCCGGTACCTGAACATTTGCTTTGATCTCTTTCGGGAAAACATCAGGAAACTTACATGGATGTGCGGTAGACAGGAAAACTCCTGCAGATTCCTGGTCCGCAACCTCCATTCTATATTCCTGCAAGGCCAGCCATGCTATTGCAGTATGCGGACAGGCAACGTAATTGAATTCATTGTAAATGGCGTTGATCCCTTCCAGTGTTTCTTCATCCGTAAAACGATAACCCTTCATGACCTGCTGCAAAGCACGCTTATCCTGATTAAACAGATCCATGATCCTTACCCAGTTACTTGGTGCCCCCACATCCATTGCATTGGCATAGGTCTGTACAGAAGGCCTGGTCTGGTAAAGCCCGGTTTCTAAAAAGCGCGGCACAGTATCATTTACATTGGTAGCCGCCACAAACTGTTTTACCGGCAGCCCCATTTTATAAGCCAGTAAGCCTGCTGCAATATTTCCAAAATTGCCGCTCGGCACTACAAATACGATGTCCTTCTTTCCTTGTCGGCGGAGTTGTGCATAGGCATTGAAATAGTAAAAAGTCTGAGGAATAAGTCGCGCAATGTTAATCGAGTTGGCGGAAGTCAGCCTGAGTTTTTTATTCAGTTCCTCATCTGCAAAAGCTTGTTTTACCAGGTGCTGGCAATCGTCAAACGTACCATCCACTTCGATCGCATGGATGTTTTGTCCATTCGTACACAGTTGAAGTTCCTGAATATCGCTCACTTTTCCTTTAGGGTAAAGAATGGTTACCCGGGTATTTTCTACTCCCAGAAAGCCCAGGGCAACTGCCCCGCCGGTATCACCTGAAGTGGCAACCAGCACATCAAGTATCTGCTCATTTTTCTTTAAAAAATAGCCCATTACCCGGCTCATGAACCTGGCGCCGAAATCCTTGAAGGCAAGTGAGGGGCCATGAAACAGCTCCAGGACATAGTCGTTATCGGCCAGCTTCAGTACCGGTGCATCAAAATTTATCGCATCATCAATGATAATTTTAAGATCGGCTGCAGGAATAGCATCTTTCAATAAGGCGGAAGCTACTTTAAAGGCGATCTGCGGCAAACTGAACTGATCAATCTGATCTATAAACTCCTGATCGAGCCGCGGAATGTCGACAGGCATATATAAACCTTTATCAAGGGGCATGCTGTTAAAAACAGCAGTAGGGAAGTCTACACTTAAGTTATGGTTATTGGTACTGTATAATTTCATTTTAGTCTAGTATTACTGGTCCTTTTTTGTTGACTTCCGAGACGAAAGCCAGGCTATTGATAGCAATGCTTTTCAAGTGCTGCTGTAAGCTTGCTGTAATTTGCAGGGCAGTCTCCTTATCCTTTGTAAGTGCAAATACAGAGGGCCCGGAACCTGAAATCCCAAATCCTACAGCCCCTGCTTTCATGGCCTGGGACCTGAGCTTATAAAAATCAGGGATAAGGATGGATCGGGTAGGTTCAACCAGTACATCGGTCATACTCCGACCTATCAGTTCATAATCATTCATAAACAATCCTGAAACCAGCCCTGCTACATTTCCCCATTGAGTCACAGCATCTTTCAGGAAAACCTTCGACCGGATCATTTGCCGGGCGTCTTTGGTAGGCACATCCACTTCTGGGTATACAATTGCTGCGTGGAGATCAGCAGGAAAAGGAAGGCTGATGATATCCAAAGGGCTGTAACTTCTGATGAGGACGAAGCCACCCATCAAAGCAGGGGCAACATTGTCGGCATGCCCATAACCACATGCCAGTTCTTCACCCTTCATGGCAAAAGGAACAAGTTCTTTGTTACTGAGCGGACTGTCCATTAAGGAATTGATGGCAAAAAGCCCGGCTACGGTGCTGGCAGAACTGGAGCCCAGGCCACTGCCAATCGGCATTTTCTTATGTAATTCTATTTCTACCCCCACTTCGGGCCGGCCAATATGTTCCAGGTACTCACGGGCAATGGCGCTCACCGTATTTTTCTCAGGATTCAGGGGCAGCTTTCCGCCGTCACCGGTAATTTTCAAAAGGGAAACACCTGGTTTATCGTTCAGGCGCATGATCACTTCATCACCGGGTTGGTCTACCGCAAAACCCAGTACATCAAAACCACAAACCACATTGGCAACAGTAGCAGGGGCAAAAACTTTTATAGATCTTTTAGTCATGACTTATCTTTTTCCTACGTTTATAATGTCAGCAAATACACCCGCGGCGGTAACCTCGGCCCCGGCTCCCGGCCCCTTAACCACCAGCGGGCGGTCTTTATAGCGATCGGTGGTAAAAGAGATGATGTTGTCACTTCCCGAAAGCATGAAGAAAGGATGCGCATCATCAACCATTTGCAGGGTAATAGCAACCTTGCCATCTTCCAGTTTACCAATATATCTTAACACTTTTTGGCTTTGTGCAGCTTCATTTTTAAGGTTTTCAAAATAAGCCGCGTTGTTTTGTAATTCTGCATAGAATTCATCCACACTTTTTGCAGCAAGACAGGCAGCTGGGAGCATGCTTTCAATAGTTACATCTTTTTCTTCCAGTGCATAACCTGCATCGCGGGCCAGGATCAGCATCTTGCGCATAAAATCTTTTCCGTTCAGGTCGTCACGCGGATCCGGCTCAGTATACCCCAGGTCCTGTGCCTCTTTTACCACTTCATGAAATAAACGTTCGCCTTTAAAATTATTAAAGATATAAGATATGGTACCCGACAAAATAGCTTCTATACGGGCAATCCGGTCGCCGCTCATCATCAGGTCTTTCAAAGTCCGGATGATGGGCAGTCCTGCACCAACATTGGTCTCATAATAGAAATCTACTCCATGCTTTCTGGCGGCCTGCTTAAAGGCTACATACTGGTCATATTCGGCAGAATTTCCGATTTTGTTACAGGTTACCACGGAAATGCTGGATTGCAGCACATCCAGGTAATGCTGGATGGGGTTGTGGCTTGCGGTATTGTCTACAAACACACAATTGGCCAGGTTCATGTCCTTCATCTGGCCGATAAATTCTGTAAGATCGGCTTTTTGTCCTTTTTGTTGCAGGCTTTTTTCCCAGTTGCTGAGGTCTATCCCTTCCGGGTTGAGGTACATTTTTCGGGTATTGCTTACTCCCATTACCTTTACCTGCAGGTCGTTGTTTTGCGCAAGGAAGGGCATTTGGTCCTGCAATTGCCTGAACAGGGTTTTGCCGATATTTCCGGTACCCAGGCAGAACACGTTCAGCGTTTTTTTAAGGTCGGCATAAAAGGCATCATGTACCGCATTAACGGCCTTCGACAGGTCGGAACGCCCAATGATTACAGAGATGTTATACTCTGAAGAACCCTGCGCGATAGCACGGATGTTCACACCATTTCTTCCCAGGGCACTAAACAAACGTCCTGAAATCCCGGGGGTCCGTTTCATGTTTTCGCCAACGATAGCCAGCACAGAAAGCCCGTTCTCTACCTCCGGATATTCCAGCTTACGGGCCTGAAGTTCAAGCTCAAATTCCCTGTTGATGAGCGAAAGTGCCTTTAAAGCATCTGCAGGTTTAACTGCAAAGGTAATGCTGTGCTCTGATGACGATTGGGTGATGAGTACCACATTGACCTGCTCTCTTGACAACAGAGAAAAAAGCCGGCCGGCAAAACCTGCCTTGCCTACCATACCGCTTCCTGAAAGATTCAGAATACTGATCTCATCAATAGAAGAAATACCCTTGATAGGTAGTTTTGATGTCTGTACCCCATGTTTGATGTAAGTTCCCGGAAAGTCAACATTGAAGGTATTTTTAATGACGATTGGAATTTTCTTCAGGAAAGCAGGGATCATCGTCGGCGGGTAGATCACCTTTGCACCAAAATAAGAAAGCTCCATTGCTTCGGTATAACTTAGTTCAGGTAAAGAAAATGCCTTTTTTACAATTCTCGGGTCAGCGGTCAGCATCCCATCCACATCTGTCCAGATCTCTATTTCATCGGCATTAAGGGCGGCACCCCAGATGGCCGCAGTATAATCGCTTCCGCCACGACCAAGCGTAGTGATCCGGCCTTCGTCGTTACTGGATATGAAACCAGTAACAAACAACAGCTTATCTGCGTTGGATTCGTAGAAATCGCGGATGAGTGTTTCAGTCAGATAGGTATTTACCTTAGCCTGCCCGAAGTTGCTGTCGGTCTTGATCAGTTCAGAACCATCCACATATTCGGCATTGGCAAAATGTTGCCTGGCGATGTGGCTTACCATTACATTTGAACACCGTTCGCCATAACTGAGTATCAGGTCTTTGGTCTGCAGGCTCAGCTCACGCAGGTTGTATACCGATTGAAGGATATCCTCCAACTCATTAAAATAGATTTTCAACCTGGTCAGGACCGGGTTCTGGGCAATGGCTGGCAGCAATGCACGTATCACGTCAAAATGTTTCTGCTCTATCTTTTTAAGGTCATCGGCATAGTCCTGTGCGTTCCGGGCATTTTCGGCCATCTGCAGCAGGGAGTTGGTTACGCCCCCCATGGCCGACAGGACAACAACAGGTTTTTCAGCTCCCTTTCTCTCTTTGAGTATCCCGATCAGGGCTCGTATGCTTTCGACAGAACCGACAGAAGTACCTCCAAATTTTAAAATATTCATAGTTGTTGGTTAAAAAAAAAGCGCCTTCCTGGTTTAGAGGAAGGCGCTTTTTTGTGGTTTTTTATTTTTTTCTCAGCCCACTAGCTTACCCTCCTCCGTGCTATGCCGGTGGTTGTGGTAGTTGTAGTGGTAATGATTGAATTGTTAAACATGTATATTTTACACTATCTGTAATGCGGCGGTAAAGTAAAGCTATATTTTTCTAATTAGCAAATGATTATAAAAATAAATTATTCAGTTTGATGGAGTTGGTATTTATTATCTTTACCCACTTATATGCAAGGATTAGTTATAAAATCAACAGGAAGCTGGTACCAGGTACATGCAGAAGATGGCCAGGATTACGATTGCAGGATAAAGGGAAAATTCAGGATACAGGGCATTCAAACCACCAACCCTATTGCGGTGGGTGACCGTGTAGAATTTGAATTAGAACCAAATTCCGACAATGGCATCATCAATAAGTTGCATGACCGGCGAAATTACATCATCCGTAAGTCGATCAACTTATCTAAGCAGGCCCAGATCATTGCCGCCAATATGGATCAGGCTTTCCTGGTGGTTACCCTGGCTTCTCCACGTACTTCGCTGGGTTTTATAGACAGGTTTTTAGCCACCGCCGAAGCCTATGATATTCCGGCAATACTGATTTTCAATAAGCTTGATCTTTTTCATGAAGAAGGCCTGGCCATTCTTGCCGAATATGCGGCAATTTATGAGAACATTGGTTATCCCTGTTACACGGTATCAGCCCTGAAAGGCACAAATATCTCTTTGATTGAAACCTTATTAAAAGATAAAACCACCTTATTTTCAGGGCATTCTGGCGTGGGTAAGTCCAGCCTCATCAATGCTTTGTTGCCGGGAAGAGACATCAAAACCGGTGAAATATCAGAGTCGAGCGATAAAGGCCAGCATACCACCACCTTTGCAGAGATGCATACCCTGCCTTTCGGTGGCTATCTGATTGATACGCCAGGCATACGTGAATTGGGCATATTTGACATCCGGCCGGAAGAACTGGGCCATTATTTCAGAGAAATGAGGGACATGATGCACGAATGTAAATTCAACAACTGCAGGCATGTCAATGAACCTGGCTGTGCAGTAATAAAAGCAGTTGAGCGGGGCGAGATTGCCCCTAGCAGGTACGAAAGCTACCTGAGTATTTATCACGGGAACGAAACCAGGGCTTAAAGATGCGTGCGGTTATTCAAAGGGTTACAGCAGCAAACTGCGAAGTAGAGGGCATAGTTACAGGAGCTATTGATACCGGTTTTGTGGTATTATTGGGTATTGAAGATGCAGACAATATCGAAGATCTGGAATGGCTGGCCTCAAAAATAGTGAACATGCGGGTATTCAGTGATGAAGCCGGACTGATGAACAAAGCATTGCCCGAAGTTGAGGGGGATATTCTTCTGATCAGTCAGTTTACCTTATTTGCATCTACCAAAAAGGGGAACCGGCCAGGTTTCACAAAGGCTGCAAGACCAGATAAGGCCATTCCTTTGTATGAGGCAATGACCAAGCAGCTCTCAGTATTGCTTGGAAAACCTGTACAAACTGGCGTATTTGGGGCCGATATGAAAATCAGCCTGGTAAATGATGGCCCGGTAACCATAACAATTGACACAAAAAATAAAGAATAATGACCATACAGGAAGCGCAGGAAACCGTAGATCAATGGATCAAAACAACAGGTATCCGTTATTTCAATGAACTGACCAATACCGCCATCCTGATGGAAGAGGTTGGAGAAGTGGCCAGGATCATGTCGCGTAAATATGGTGAGCAGTCATTCAAAAAGAGTGATGAAGCTGTAGACCTGGGTGATGAAATGGCTGATGTCCTTTTTGTGTTGATCTGCCTGGCCAACCAAACGGGCATAGACCTGACAGCAGCTATGGAAAAAAACCTGGCAAAAAAGAGCATCCGAGATGCTGAACGGCACAAGAACAACGAGAAATTGAAATAAACAGAAACGGCAGCATTATTATCATGCTGCCGTTTCTGCTAATGCCTTACAGGCGCTAATCTTTTCCCAGCACAGTTTTTATTTTAACTGCCGCTTCGGCAAGTTCTTCCTGGCTAGGTTTCAGTTTTTCTCTACTGAAATTCATATCGCTGACGTTGTTCATCGGGATGAGATGAATGTGTACATGAGGCACCTCCAACCCAATCACTGCCACGCCTACCTTTTTACATGGGAAAGCCTCTTTTAATCCTGTCGCTACAATTTTAGCGAACAGGGTCAGCCCAAAATAGCTTTCATCGTCCATATCAAAAATATAGTCGACCTCTTTTTTAGGGATGACCAGTACATGCCCCATAACCAGAGGGTTCACATCCAGGAAAGCCAGAAATTCAGTAGTTTCTGCCACCACGTGGGCAGGAATCTCGCCGCTTACTATTTTAGAAAAGATACTTGCCATGTTATAGAATTTATCTGCTGATCTCTAAAATTTCGAACTCTATTTTTCCTGCCGGAACTTCAATTTCGGTTTTATCGCCGACCGATTTTCCCAGTAATCCCTTTGCAATAGGTGATTTTACTGAAATTTTTCCGGTTTTAAGATCTGCTTCCGACTCTGCTACCAACTGGTAGGACATCGTAGCCCCATTCTTTACATTTTTTATTTTTACGATAGAAAGTGCAAGCACTTTTGAAGTATCCAGTTTAGACTCATCGATCAGTCGGGCAGTGGAAAGGGTAGCCTCAAGCTTAGCTATTTTTGCTTCATGCAAACCCTGCGCTTCTTTTGCTGCATCATACTCCGCATTCTCAGAAAGATCTCCTTTATCCCTCGCCTCTGCTATTGCCTTAGAAATTAACTGCCTTCCGGTAGTCTTCAGTTGCTGCAGTTCTTCTTTCAGTTTATCTAAACCATCTTGGGTATAATACGTTACCTCTGTCATAGCTCATTTATTTTTTGTAAGTCCTCTAAAAAACAAACAAGACTATATCGGCTTTTAAGCCTACATAGTCTTGCTTCAATTAAAACGAAGATAATAGCGGGCTACCAGAAAAGCAAATTATTTCTTTAATTCCTTAAGTTTTTCTGCCAGTACTTCCGAAATCCTGCGGTAAGAATCGAAAGTCCAGCCCCCTACATGGGGTGTCAGGATCACTTTTTCTGAAGAACGGAGTGCAGGATACCAATCCTGTGTGCCTAATGCGGGGAATTTCTCTGTTTCCAGTACATCCAATCCTGCGCCCAGTATTTTTCCCTGTTCAATGGCTTGTAATAGGGCTTTGGTTTGCACAATTTCCCCTCTGGCAGTATTGATAAAGAAAATGGGCTTACGGAAATGGAACAGGTATTCCTCATTTACCATATGCCGGGTTTCTTTTGTCAAAGGGATGTGCAGGCTCAGCACATCGCTGTCCTTTACTATTTCTTCCATACTCACCTCTTTTGCCCAGGTATCACTAAAACCTGTTTTATATTTATCATAGGCTATCACTTTAAGGTCGAGCCCCGAAAGTTTTTTTGCAAAGCTCTGCCCCATATGCCCATAACCAATGACACCTACTGTTTTTCCTTTCAGTTCATAGCCACGGTTACCTTCCCTGTCCCATATGCCATTGCGAACTTCGGCATCCGCCCTGCGAAAATTATTCATCAGTGCGAGCAATAAACCAAGGGCGTGTTCACCCACCGCATCCATATTGCCTTCGGGTGCATTCAGAAGTTGAATTCCTCTTTGTTTAGCCGGAGCTTCATCAATATTATCCAGCCCTGCCCCCGCCCTTGCAATAAATTTAAGCCCTGGTGCCGCCGCCAAAAGTTCTTCGTCAATGCGGAATTTTGTACGTACTGCAATTCCCTCATAATCTGCAATTATGGCCATGGTCTCCGCCCTGGTAATTAAAGGTTGGTCGTTCACTTCATATCCCATATCTGCAGCTGCGTCCTTAAACGCGGGGTGCAGGTCGTCAACAATTAAGATTTTTCCTTTCATACTTGGCATTCCTTATTTTGAGAGCTGGGATAAATGAATGGTAAGGTCAATAAAGTCTGCAACGCTCAGCTGTTCTGCACGTTTATCGAAGAATAGATGATTGTCCATTTTATCCTTGGGAACAATCCCTGAAAGTGCATTTCGAAGCGTTTTCCGGCGCTGGTTAAATCCGGCCTTAACGGTCCGCCAGAACAATTTTTCATCACATGGAAGTGTTTCCACTTTATTCCTGCTCAGCCTGATCACTCCCGAATTCACTTTTGGGGGAGGATTAAAAGTCCCTGGTTTTACCGTAAAAAGGTATTCTATATCGTAATAGGCCTGAATCAGTACACTCAAGATGCCATAATCTTTGGTTCCGGCTTTCGAAGCGCAGCGTTCCGCCACCTCTTTCTGGAACATGCCCACCATCTCTACTACATTTGCCCTGTTTTCCAATACCTTGAACAGGATCTGGGAGGAGATGTTATAAGGAAAATTGCCGATGATGGCATATTTCCCTTTAAAAATGGCCGAAAGATCAAGGGCCAGAAAATCTCCATTGATCAGCCTATTGCCCAGTTGCGGATATTTCTGCTGCAGGAAGTGATAGGACTCTACATCAATATCAATTAAAAAGGTTTCCAGGTCTTTCCGTTCCAACAGCAAATCGGACAAAATACCCATACCTGGCCCTACTTCCAATACCTGTGTATATTTATCGGTATGAACAAGGCCATTTACTATTTTTGCCGCGATATTTTTATCGGTTAAAAAATGTTGTCCTAAATGTTTTTTTGCCTTAACCAAACTCATATATTTTGCCCTTAGACTACAAAATAAGTAAAGTTTTATCAGTATCGGGTTAACATTAATTGAAAAACTGTAATTTGCGCCAAATTTCTATTTGGGTATGAGCAATAAAATTAAAATTGGGATAAGCATAGGTGACACAAATGGCATCGGACTGGAAGTGATTTTAAAAACACTATCGCACAACAGCATCCTTGATTACTGTACACCTATAGTTTACGGACATACAAAAGTTGCATCATATCATAGAAAAGCCCTGGGCCTTGCTGATTTTGCATTCAATGTAATAAATGCACCTGATTCGGCCAATCCAAAAAAACCAAACCTGATCAATTGCTGGGAAGAAGATGTGAAGATAGAACTGGGTATATCAAACGATACAGGAGGAAAATATGCCTTGCTATCGCTTCAGAAAGCTACTGAAGCTTTGGTGAAAGGAGAAATTGATGCGCTGGTTACTGCCCCGATCAATAAGCACAACATCCAGTCGGACGCTTTTAAGTTTCCCGGACATACGGAATATTTGCAGCAGCAAAGTAACAGCAATGATGTGCTGATGTTTATGATCAGCGAAGACATACGTGTTGGCGTGGTAACCGGGCATATACCGGTTAAAGATATAGCGCAAAGCATTTCAAAAGAACAGATTGTCAAAAAGCTGGTACTGATGAACGAGAGCCTGAAGAAAGATTTCTGGATTGAGAAACCTAAAATTGCCGTGCTTGGTTTAAACCCTCATGCCGGCGATAACGGTCTGCTGGGGAAAGAAGAAGAAACGGTAATTATGCCTGCCATCCAGGAAGCATTTGACAAAGGTGTGATCTGTTTTGGCCCTTATCCTGCTGATGGTTTTTTTGGAAATGGCAGCTACAAGCAATTTGATGCTGTATTGGCTATGTACCACGACCAGGGTCTGATCCCTTTCAAAACCATCGCATTTGGCAGAGGAGTTAATTTTTCGGCCGGACTAAAGATTGTGCGCACTTCGCCCGACCACGGTACGGGATACGATATTGCCGGGAAAAACCTGGCCGATCCCTCTTCATTTATTGAAGCTGTATTTGCGGCTACCCATATTGTACAGCACAGAAGAGAGCAGGAAGCCATGCTGGGCAACCAGCTGAGAAGCGGCGGAAAAATCACTGAGACCCAGTTCGATATTAAAGATGATGCTTCATAACGGGGCAATTAAATAAAATTTGCAGGCAATTAAAATAATCCATACATTTGCGGGCTAAAATTTTGTTACAATTGAAACCATTAAAACAATTTTCAATCCCCTTTACAGGCTTAAAAATTGGCAAACATCAGTTTGATTTTGAGATTGATAACAGCTTTTTTGATGCGTTTGAGTATTCTCTGGTAAAAAAGGGAAACTTAAAAGCAGAAGTTGAGCTAGACAAACAGGAAACTATGCTGATACTTCAGTTCCGGATTAATGGAACAATAGTATTGGATTGCGACAAGTGTTTAGCTGAATTTGAGGCACCGATAAGCATACAGGAAAGGCAGATTGTAAAGTTTGCTGAAGATGAACTGGAAAGCGATGATCTGGAGATCATTGTACTGAGTAAAAAGGAAAGCGAAATCAATGTAGCTGAACTGATTTACGAATTCATCACCGTATCGGTACCTTATATAAAGATATGTGAAGAGAATGGAACTGGTGTTAAATGCGACCAGGAGATGATCGCCAGACTGGAAAGCTTGGCTGTAGGATCACAACAGGAAGAAGAACAACAAAATGATGACCCAAGGTGGGCGGCATTAAAGAAATTAAAATAATAATTAAATAAATCAGCAATGGCACATCCAAAACGTAAAGTTTCTAAGAGCAGAAGAGATAAGAGAAGAACTCACTATAAAGCAGAAGCTCCTTCTTTAGCTACTTGTCAGACAACAGGTGCAATACACACTCCTCACCGCGCTTATAACGTTGATGGTAACTTATACTACAACGGTAAATTGGTTATTGAAAACACTTCAATAGGTTAATTTTCTTGAAAAATAGTTTGTGTTTTAAGTCCTGTATAGTTTAACTTAGAGGCCTTAATAAAGCGGCAATTTTGCCTGGTACACAAACTGATTTTACTATGAAAATAGGTCTCGATATAATGGGCGGAGACTATGCTCCTAAAGCAAATGTTTTAGGAGCAATAGCAGCTCATCCATTGTTATCTCCGGATGAACACTTAGTGCTTATCGGAGATACCCAGCAGATTAAGCCCCTCCTATCCGAAAACGGATTCAATCCTGATCACTTTGAATATGTTCATACCGAAGAAGTAATTGGTATGGGCGAACATCCCACTAAGGCTATTGTTCAAAAGCCTAACTCAAGCATTTCTGTTGGGTTCAATTTACTGAAAGAAGGTAAACTGGACTCCTTTGCCAGCGCCGGGAACTCCGGAGCAATGCTTGTAGGTGCTGTATTTAGTGTAAAAACTATTCCTGGCATCATCAGACCTTGTCTTTCTACTTTTCTTCCAAAATTAAGCGGTGGTGTAGGCCTTATGGTTGACGTTGGCGCCAATGCTGATTGTAAACCGGATACCTTACTCCAGTTTGGCGTTCTGGGCAGTCTTTATGCCGAAAATGTGATGGGCATCAAAACGCCTAAAGTAGCATTGATGAATATTGGTGAAGAAGATGAAAAAGGCAATATGCTGAGCCTGGCTACTTTTCCTTTAATGAAAGACACCCGGCTGTTTAATTTTGTGGGCAATGTGGAAGGAAGGGATTTATTTAACGATAAGGCCGACGTTATTGTTTGTGATGGATTTACAGGAAATGTAATGCTCAAACTTGCTGAATCGTTTTACGTTTTGACCTTAAAAAGAGGTTTAAAAGATGATTTCTTTGACCGCTTTAACTATGAGAACTACGGAGGAAGCCCTGTTTTAGGGGTAAACGCCCCTGTAATCATCGGCCATGGCATTTCGAGCCCTCTGGCTGTGAAAAACATGATCCTGCAGTCCAGAGACATGATTACAACTGGCCTGGTTGGTAAAATACAGGCCGCATTTAAATAATTTTAACAAAATGAATAAAATTCACGCTGCGATTACAGCTGTTCATGGTTATGTACCAGACTATGTGCTGACCAACAAAGAGCTTGAATCGATTGTAGACACTACCGATGAATGGATTACATCCAGAACAGGGATCAAAGAGCGAAGAATATTAAAAGGCGAAGGATTGGGCACCTCGGATATGGCAGTACATGCTGTAAACGGACTGCTTAAAAAACGCGGCATCAGCGCTGAAGAAATTGAACTGATCATCTTTTGTACAACTACTCCTGATATGCCCTTTCCGGCATCAGCCAATATACTGGCCGATAAAATCGGCGCAAAAAATGCCTGGGGTTATGATCTTCAGGCGGCCTGTTCCGGATTTATTTTCGGATTATCAACTGCCTCGCAGTTCATTGAATCTGGCAAGCATAAAAAAGTTCTGGTTGTAGGAGGCGATAAAATGTCGTCTATTATCAATTATCAGGACCGGACTACCTGTATCATTTTTGGTGATGGCTGCGGCGCAGTACTCCTTGAACCCAACGAAGAAGGGCTTGGCGTGATGGATTCTATTCTGAGGACAGACGGTTCCGGGAAACAATTCCTGCATCAGAAAGCTGGCGGTTCTGCCAGGCCTGCAACCCATGAAACCATAGATAATAATGAACATGTGGTTTACCAGGAAGGTCAGGCGGTGTTTAAATTTGCCGTTACCAATATGGCCGATGTAGCTGCTGAGATCATGGAACGCAATAGCCTGACTTCAGAAGACGTAACCTGGCTGGTTCCACATCAGGCCAACAAACGTATTATTGATGCTACAGCTTCCAGAATGGGTGTAGGCTCAGAGAAAGTGATGATCAACATTCAACGTTATGGCAATACCACAAACGGAACTATTCCGCTGTGTTTATGGGAGTGGGAAAATCAACTGAAAAAAGGCGACAATGTAATATTGGCCGCATTTGGAGGAGGCTTTACCTGGGGTTCCGTTTATTTAAAATGGGCCTACTAACTTTATAAAATAAATAATCTTAACTTAGATAGTTCTTAAGACGTACTATTTTTTCTACTATAACACCTAAAAAATGGATATTAAACAAATTCAGGAACTTATTAAATTTGTTTCTCGTTCGGGCGTAAATGAAGTTGCTATTGAGCAGGAAAACTTCAAAATCACAATCAAAACCAACCAGGCTCCAACAATTGTTCAGGCAACTGTACCTCCCCAGATTGCGCCTGCTGTTGTGCCGGCTGCTGCTGCACCACAACCGGTTGCCCCAACAGAACCAAAAGCTGCACCTGTTGAAGATACTTCAAAATACATCACCATCAAATCGCCAATGATTGGTACTTTCTATCGTTCTGCAAGCCCGGAAAAACCATCATTTGTAAATGTTGGCGATGAAATTGCTTCAGGTAAAGTGGTATGTATTATTGAAGCCATGAAACTTTTTAATGAGATTGAAAGTGAAGTATCAGGAAGAATCGTAAAAGTTCTTGTTGAAAACGCATCTCCTGTGGAATACGATCAACCTTTATTTTTAGTAGAACCGATTTAATCGGAAGGAAGTATATGTTTAAAAAAATACTAATTGCCAACAGGGGCGAGATTGCCTTGCGCATTATTCGTACCTGTAAAGAAATGGGCATCAAAACTGTAGCTGTGTATTCTACTGCCGACAGGGAGAGTTTACATGTGCGCTTTGCTGATGAAGCTGTTTGTATTGGTCCTCCACCAAGTAAGGACTCTTACCTGAGCATTCCAAATATCATTTCTGCTGCTGAACTGACCAATGCTGATGCCATACACCCAGGTTACGGTTTCTTATCTGAAAATGCTAAGTTTTCTTCCGTTTGCCGCGATTATGGGATCAAGTTTATCGGCGCAACTCCAGAGCAGATCAATTCAATGGGTGATAAAGCATCAGCCAAAGAAACCATGAAGCTGGCGGGCGTACCTACCATCCCGGGATCGGAAGGGCTGCTTGAAAACGTAAAAGAAGGAATCAGACTGGCAAATGAAATCGGCTATCCGGTAATTCTAAAAGCAACTGCCGGTGGCGGTGGCCGTGGAATGCGTGTGGTTTGGAAAGATGAAGACTTTGAAAATGCCTGGGATAGTGCCAGACAAGAATCAGGTGCAGCCTTTGGCAACGATGGACTTTACCTGGAAAAATACATTGAGGACCCACGCCACATCGAAATACAGATTATTGGCGACCAGTATGGCAAAGCCTGTCATTTGTCTGAGCGCGACTGCTCTATTCAGCGCAGGCACCAAAAGCTGGTAGAAGAAGCACCTTCGCCGTTTATGACCCCTGAACTTCGTGAAAAAATGGGTGAAGCAGCCATAAAAGGAGCCATTGCCGTACAGTATGAAGGTGCAGGAACCATAGAATTCCTGGTCGACAAGCACCGCAATTTCTATTTCATGGAAATGAACACCCGTATCCAGGTAGAGCATCCGGTAACCGAAGAAGTGATCAACTACGATCTGATCAAAGAACAGATCAAAGTCGCTTCAGGTGTTCCCATCTCCGGAAAAAACTACATGCCGGATATGCATGCTATTGAATGCAGGATAAACGCGGAAGACCCTTTCAACAATTTCAGGCCTTCGCCAGGTAAAATTACCAATTTCCACTCACCGGGTGGCCATGGCGTAAGGGTAGATACGCATGTTTATGCAGGCTATCAAATCCCTCCAAATTACGATTCGATGATTGCCAAACTGATCTGTGTTGCGCAAACCCGCGAGGAAGCGATCAGTACTATGGAACGCGCACTGAGTGAATTTGTGATAGAAGGTGTAAAAACTACGATACCATTTCACCTGAAATTAATGAAAGATCCTAACTTTAGGGCCGGTAACTTTACGACTAAGTTTATGGAAACTTTCGAGTTTTCAGAAGGATAAACTCACTGATAAAATATAAGTTATACAGTTGAAAAACTATTTGTCAGATTTTAACCGTAAATACCATTCTAAATAAAAGAATGGTATTTTTGTTTTACAAATAACACACATGAGTGAAAATAAAAAGCGCGACCTGATTGGGGCCATAAAAGAAAAAGGAAAAACTTTAGAGGCTGAGATGTCCTTCTTTGACCATATTGATGTACTCAGGAAGCATTTACTTCGTGCGTTACTGGTTGTTGTGCTGCTTACCGCCGGGGCATTCTGGTTTTCAGATTTTATATTCAATGAGCTGATCATGGGGCCGAAGAACCCCAATTTCTGGACCTATAGAATGATGTGCAAAATGGCCGAAGCATGGCCGAGCCTCATTGGCTCTGACTTTTGTATTACCCATATCGATGCCAAGATCATCAATACAGAAATGGCCGGACAATTTACGCTGCAGATCAATGCCTGTGTAATGGTAGGCATAGCGTTGGGCATTCCATACATACTTTTTGAAATCTGGCTCTTTGTTAAGCCTGCATTGCATGCAAATGAGCGCAAATCTGCCAGCAGTTTTGTAACCTTTGCCTCTGTCCTGTTCTTTATTGGCATTCTGTTTGGGTACTATATTGTGTGTCCATTGTCTGTTAACTTCCTGACAAATTTTACAGTAAGCCCCGACATAGAAAATACCTTTACCATCTCTTCTTATCTTTCTTCAGTAGCGACACTTACCATCGGTTCAGGAATCATTTTTCAGCTTCCGGTAGTCATCTATATCTTGTCTAAATTCGGAATCATGACACCTGCATTTATGCGTTCTACCAGAAGGTATGCAGCAGTAGTTATTCTGATAATTGCAGCTGTTGTAACCCCTACCCCAGATATCCTGACCATGCTTGTAGTCGCATTGCCTTTATTTATTCTTTATGAACTGAGTATATTTATCTCGGCAAATATCGAGAGGAAAAGGAACAAAGAACTATATGGCGTAGCCAAAATAAAGAAATCGTAAACACTATCAACCAAATATAAATAACAGAAATGTCAGCAGATACAAAATTTAAAATTGCAATTGGCGCAGATCATGCCGGTTTTGAATACAAAGAACTCTTAAAATCATTTTTAAACGGGCATGAACTGAAAGATTTTGGCACCTATTCGGCCGACTCTGTTGATTATCCTGATTTTGCCCATCCGGTGGCAGAAGCAGTGGAAAGCGGCGAATATAATTTTGGGATATTGGTTTGTGGTAGCGCCAATGGGGTTGCCATCACCGCCAACAAACATCAGCAGGTCCGCGCCGCCATCTGCTGGCAAAAAGAAATTGCCGAACTGGCAAGACAGCACAACAATGCGAACATCATTTGCGTACCCGCCCGTTTCGTTTCTGAAGCGCTGGCTAAAGAAATGGTTACTGCCTTCCTGAATGCCGCTTTTGAAGGTGGAAGACATGCCACAAGAGTGAACAAAATGTCATGCTAAACCAAAAGACGATGAAAAAGCACTTAATTTATACCGGCCTTGTCTTATTAATGGGCTGCACTGCCATTGCACAAAATAAGGACGCCATAAGGTTTAGTCAGACGATCAATAAAGACAATGCCTATAAGCACCTCTCCGTACTGGCCTCTGATGCTTACGAAGGCCGTGAAACCGGCACAAAGGGAGGTTGGATGGCTGCGGATTACATTCGCGGGCATTTTAAAAACCTGGGTTTAAAAGGCCCTGTAAACGGCGATTATTTTCAGCCGGTTGATATGGTTACTTTTGGCACGGCTCAGATTTTAACAGTAGAGGGGCAGCCTGCAGAACCCCTGAAAGATTTTTATATCATGCCATCTTCAGTATCCGGAAGTGGCTTTGCCTTTAATTGCGGACAGGTACTGTTTGCCGGTTATGGTTTGAATAAAGAAGGTTATAATGATTTTGAAAACCAGAATGTGACCGGGAAGGTAGTCATGATCTTTAAATCAGGCGATCCGGCAGGTTCAACTGCAAAAAATGCAGGCGGAAATATAAACAGCAAGATCAAATACCTGTCGGACAATAAAGCGAAGGCAGTGTTGGTTATAGACCCTCTGGTAGACAATATGCCTGATAACTTAAAAAGTTATCTGCAGTCGGGACAAATGATAATGAAAACCAAAGAAAACATTGAACGCATGAACAGCCCGCAGGGGACACCAGTGGTTTATATTGGGACTGCCATTGCCAACCAGCTGCTTAAAGCGGCAAAGACCAATGTTGATGCGGTAAAAAAGAAAATAACAGAGAGCGGCAAACCCGCTTCGCAGGAACTGCAGATTGCTGTTACTGCAAGTGCACAAAGAACTGAAACAAAAGTAAGGGCCGAAAATGTGCTGGGCTTTCTGGAGGGTTCTGATCCTAAATTAAAGAAAGAAGTACTGGTGATTACCGCGCACTACGATCACATTGGAATCGATGCAAATGCCAAAGGTGACGATAAGATCAACAACGGGGCGGACGATGATGGCTCAGGAACAACAGGTGTACTGATGATCGCCGAAGCTTTTGCCAAAGCAAAAAAAGCCGGCAAGGGGCCTAAGAGGAGCATACTGTTTATGACCGTAACGGGTGAAGAGAAAGGCTTGCTGGGCTCGGAATGGTATTCTGAATACCCTGTATTTCCACTGGCCAACACCATCACCAATTTAAATATTGACATGATCGGACGGGGCGACAAAGACCACGCATCTGACAACAATTTTGTGTACATCATTGGCTCGGATATGTTAAGTACCGACCTGGACCGCATAGGTAAAAAAGCAAATAAGGATTATGTAAAAATGAACCTCGACGAGCGGTACAACAACCGTACAGATCCGAATCGCTTTTACTACCGTTCAGACCATTACAACTTTGCCAAACACGGCATCCCGGTTATCTTCTATTTCAACGGTGTGCATGAGGATTATCACCAGCCTGGCGACGAGATCAGCAAGATAGATTTTCCGATGCTGGCCAAAAGATCGAAACTGGTGTACTTCACGGCCTGGGAACTCGCAAATGGCTTGAAGCGCCCTGTAGTTGACAAGAACGAAGACGGCACCCGAAAAAAATAAATTACAAAGAACCTGTCCTTAGCCGGCAGGTTTTTTTTATGCCATATATCTCTGGCATAACAAATGCTTAATGTGATTTATTTTTATATTTGAAAGATATGAAGGTATCTGAGGAATTTTTGGTGAAGGCGGATGAAAAAGCCTTTGATTTAGGACATCGCAAAACAATTAACTTCAATATTGGCAGGTACAACACTGCTGTAGAGCGTGGACTGTCCAAGTTTGAAAACCTGGAAAATTCCAAGAAGAAAGCCCATGTCATCAAATGGCGGGTGATGGAGAACCTGGATAAATATCTGCCCGAGTTTGAATCCAACTTTCAGCGCCGCGGGGGGAAAGTCATCTGGGCAACAGATGCACAGGAAGCACAAAAAGAAATCCTCAACATCATCAATAAGAGTGGAGGCAAGACGGTCATCAAGTCAAAATCCATGACCACCGAGGAAATCCACCTTAATGAATTTCTTGGAGAACATGGGATAGAATCGCTGGAAAGTGACCTTGGGGAGTATATTGTTCAATTGCTGGGGCAACACCCCTACCACATTGTAACACCTGCCATGCACCTCAGTAAAGAGGACATTGCCAAACTGTTCCATGAAAAATTTGGTACCCCCTTAGATTATACACCCGAGCAGCTTACCCATAAGGCCCGGGAACTTTTAAGGGAGAAATATCTGAATGCAGATATTGGTATCAGCGGAGGGAACTTCCTGATTGCAGATACCGGAAGCATTGCCTTAACCGAAAATGAAGGAAATGCACGATTGTGTACTACTTTTCCAAAAATACACATCGCAATAGTAGGCATTGAAAAAGTCATCCCTTCTATGGCCGATCTCGACCTCTTCTGGCCCTTACTTGCCAGTCATGGTACAGGGCAGAATTTAACCGTTTACAATACCATTTTAAGTGGTCCCAGACGTGGTGATGAAACAGATGGGCCAGAGGAAATGTATGTGATTTTGCTGGACAACGGCCGCACCAATTTGCTGGCACAGAAAGAGCAGCGCCAGGGACTGTATTGTATCCGTTGCGGGGCCTGTCTTAATGCCTGTCCGGTTTATAAAAACATTGGCGGCCATACTTACAATACAACTTATAGTGGACCTATCGGTTCTATCATTACCCCTCATTTAAAGGGGATGAAAGAGTTTAAGCACCTGAGTTATGCTTCGAGTTTGTGTGGAAAATGCTCGGAAGTCTGCCCTGTTAAGATAGACATACACAAAATGCTGCTGCTTAACCGAAGGGACGCAGCCACACAGCATGAAAACACAAAAACAGAAGAAATCGGCTGGAAAATCTGGAAGATCGGCATGCTGAAAAGAAAAAGGATGGATGGCTTTAGCGGTAAAATAAAGAACTTCTTTCTGAAATTCATGTTTAAAAAGATCTGGGGTAAATACCGCAATATGCCTGAGGTTGCCCCCAAGTCTTTTGCTAAGTTGTGGGAAGAAAGAAATAAAGACACAAAAAACCAGTAAACATGACTTTCGACCGAAAAGACAAGGATAACGTTACTTTGCTGAATTTCTATTTACAGTTGCTTTATCCACGTATGGTCGAAGAAAAAATGCTGATTCTCCTGCGTCAGGGCCGCATAGGAAAATGGTTTTCGGGGATAGGTCAGGAAGCTATTGCCGTTGGCAGTACCATGGCCATGAAAAGCGAGGAGTATATCCTGCCCATGCATCGGAACCTTGGTGTTTTTACCTCCCGGAATGTTCCCCTTACACGACTCATGGCACAATGGCAGGGCAAGCTAAGCGGCTTTACCAAAGGACGCGACCGCTCTTTTCATTTCGGCACACAGGAGCATAAGATCATTGGTATGATCTCTCATCTGGGGCCTCAAATGGCACTTGCGGATGGCATTGCACTGGGAGATCTGATTGCCAGTAAAGAAAAAGCGACATTGGTATTTACCGGTGAAGGTGCAACCAGTGAAGGTGATTTCCACGAAGCCATAAATGTGGCGGCTGTATGGAACCTTCCCGTCATCTTCCTTATAGAAAACAATGGTTACGGGCTTTCCACGCCGGTTAACGAACAATACAAATGCAAAAACCTGGTAGACAGAGCTATCGGCTATGGAATAGAGGGCTTACAGGTAGATGGCAACAACATCCTTGCGGTATACGACCTGATCGATTCGGTGGCGACAAGAATGCGGGAAAACCCGAGACCAGTGCTCATTGAATGCCTGACCTTCCGGATGCGTGGTCATGAGGAGGCCTCGGGTACAAAATATGTTCCTCACGAACTGCTTGAGGAATGGGCAAAAAAAGACCCTATTCTGAATTTTGAGCAATACCTGCTGGAACAGGATATCCTTACTCCTGATGCAGTTGCCGAAATCAAGGCAAACCTAAAAATGGAGATTGAACAGGAAGTTGAAGCAGCCTTCAATGAGCCTGAACCCCTGGCCAAGGAGGAAGAGGAATTGAAAGATATGTATTTTCCTTACACAAGCGATCCGGTAAGTCCGGAAGGACCAGTAAAAGAACTGCGTTACCTCGATGCCATTTCAGACGGGCTCCGCATTGCGATGCAGAAACATACCAACCTGGTACTGATGGGTCAGGACATTGCTGAATATGGTGGCGCATTTAAGATTACCGAGGGTTTTGTTCAGGAGTTTGGCAAAGCCAGAGTACGCAATACACCTATCTGCGAATCTGCCATAGTAGGTGCAGGCCTGGGACTTTCAATTAATGGCTTCAAGGCCGTAGTAGAAATGCAGTTCGCAGACTTTGTTTCCTGCGGATTTAATCAGATTGTAAATAACCTGGCCAAAACACACTACCGCTGGGGAGAAAAAGCCGATGTTGTAGTACGTATGCCCACAGGTGCAGGTACCGGGGCCGGTCCTTTTCACTCTCAAAGCAACGAGGCATGGTTTACAAAAACGCCTGGACTAAAAGTAGTATATCCCGCTTTTCCTGCTGACGCCAAAGGGCTATTGCTGGCTGCTATTGAAGACCCTAACCCCGTGATGTATTTTGAGCATAAATATTTATACCGAAGCTTAACCGGGCCTGTTCCGGAAGGCTTCTATACGATGGAGATCGGAAAAGCAAATGTCTTGAGGCAAGGCCAACAATTGTGCATCATTACTTACGGACTGGGGGTACACTGGGCACTGGATTACCTGGACGAAAATCCTGACATTTCAGCCACTTTGGTTGATCTGCGGAGTCTCCAGCCCTGGGACAAAGAAACAGTAAGTGCGGCCGTTAAAAACACCGGCAGGGCCCTTATTTTACATGAAGACACCTTAAGCTGTGGATTTGGTGCCGAACTGGCTGCCTGGATCTCTGAGCATTGCTTTAAATACCTGGATGCACCGGTTATGCGCTGTGCAAGCAGTGATACCGCCATACCAATGAATAAGGCGCTTGAAGACGGGTTCCTGGCAAAAAGCCGCTTAAAACATACCCTCAATCAACTATTGGCCTACTAACTTAGGTTCCCGTTGCAGCCATGCTAACTTCTGCAAGCGGATTGAAGAGATAAATATTGCCATTATCCAGGCATATGCAACGATAGCGCTTCCTCAGCTTCTCTCCTTTTTTAAACTGGCGGCCATCCTTAATGCTGAATACCGCGTTCAAGGGTAATTCTTCCAATCGGGATACATCCATATGCCGGTCGTATTTCTTTAAGGCACGTGAAAGTTTCAGATCGGTACAGCTGGCCGCAGAAGGATTGTTCAGATAACCAACAATTGCCTTCTTTAAATCTTCGGGAAACACGTCCTTTTCTAAAAAGGGTGCCATCATCCTTTTAAAATTATGCTTCCACTCGTTACCATGAGGTTTAACCTTGTTGCGATGATCGTTCCAGGTCAACAAATGGGCAAACTCATGTACCGTGGTTACCAGGAACGCATAGGCATTCAGGTTGTTATTTACAGAGATCTTATGCCCGGCATCCCGGAAAGGGTGACGGTAATCGCCCAACTTTGTAGCCCTGCCCTTGGATATTTTAAATTCACATTGAAAATAATCGATCCATTTTGCTATGACCGGGGCTGCTCCGGGAGGCATATATTGTGATAAAATGCTTTCCTTTTCCACAAAGGCCAATATAACTAAATTACTTCAAAAATTGATAGGCAATAAGGGCTGCAACATAGGCCATAGCTGTCATATATCCCAATTGTATCATTGGCCATTTCCATCCCTTTGTTTCGCGGTATACAATGGCGATGGTACTCATACATTGCATGGCGAAGGCGTAAAACAACATCAGGGAAATACCGGTAGCAAAGGTATAAACAGGCAGCCCTGTCTTACTGTTCACGGAAGCGGCCATTCTTTCACGTATGGTTTCACTATCTTCATCTCCCCCATCAACACTGTAAATGGTGGCCATAGTACCTACGAAGGCTTCGCGGGCAGCAAAAGAGGTGATCAAAGCTATACCTATCTTCCAATCGTAACCTAAGGGGCGTATAACCGGCTCTACAGCATGTCCGAGCAATCCGACATAAGAGTTTTCCAGCTTTTCTGTTGCGATCAGCGTCTCCACATGTTTGATATTAGCCTTTGGATCTGCCAGGGCAGACGCATACTTCTGATCAATTTCTTCAAATCGGTTTCCCGGGCCAAAAGAAGCCATCACCCAGAGTATAATAGAAATTGCAATAATAACCTTACCTGCTTCAATCACAAAAGTCTTCGATTTTTCATACATGGTGTAGATTACATTCTTCCATCTCGGTGCGCGATATATCGGCAGCTCCATAATGAAATACGACCTTTCTTTTGTTTTGATGATGAGCTTCATTACCCATGCCACCAGAATGGCAGCCACAAAACTGATCAGGTACATCACCATCAAGGCCAGCCCTTGCAAATTAATGATGCCAAAAACGGTATCCGCAGGAATGATCAGCGAAATGAGCAAAATATACACCGGAAGCCTGGCAGAACAACTGATCAGCGGTGTAACCATTATGGTGATCATCCGGTCTTTCCAGTTTTCTATATTTCTTGCCGCCATAATTGAAGGAACGGCACAGGCCAATCCGCCAATCATAGGAACGACTGATTTACCGTTCAGTCCTACTTTACTCATGACCTTATCCATCATGAAGGTTACCCGGGCCATATAGCCAGTATCTTCTAAAATCGAGATAAAAGCAAACAGTATCGCAATTTGTGGGATGAACACAAAGATACCTCCCAGCCCGGCAACCACCCCATCCAAAAGCAGATCCGTCAGCATTCCGGCAGGCAAATGCTCATGTCCAAATCCGGTAACCCAGCCAAACCCATTTTCAATCCACTCCATAGGATAGGTTGCCCAGGCAAATATGGCATTGAAAATGATAAAAAGGATCAGCATGAATATAGCAAAGCCCCATACTTTATGTGTGAGTACTGCATCCAACCTATCGCTGAAAGAGTTTTTAGGTTTGTTATTTGGTATCTCTGTAACCACATCAGTTAAAATATTGCTCAGATGTTTATAACGTGCTATGGTTTCTTCAGCCTGGATTTTAGAGGACTCGAAACCATTAGACTGCTCTATATGTTCAATTTCCTCTTGCTCAGCATTGTCAAAAAAACTCAGATGCTCATGCTGGTGCAATACCTGCAATGCGAAATAATTGTTGCTGGAACTGAGTTTATGTTTAATGGCGTTTATGGCCTCCGGTGCCAGAAAATTAACATCAAAATCACTTACCTGGGTAGCAATATTCGTATGTTCTATAGCTTTTTTTAACGCATCGATGCCAATATTGTTCCGGGCAGAAATTGGAACAACCTGAACACCGAGTTTTGCCGCCAGTTTATCTATACTGATCTTTATTCCCTGCTTCTCCGTCAGATCGATCATATTCAGGGCAAGTACCACTGGAATTCCCAGGTCGGCAACCTGCGAGTACAGCAGCATATTGCGTTTCAGGTTAGAGGCATCCACAATAAGCACAATTACATCCGGGTAACTCTTGCCTTTTGCGTCAGCAAGTACCTGGAATACGATGCGCTCATCGGCACTTTTAGGGTACAGACTATAAGTACCGGGCAAATCGGTGATCTGTGCCTGCCTGCCGTCGGCCAATCGGGTATAGCCTGTTTTCTTATCAACTGTAACTCCGGGAAAATTTCCTACTTTTTGATTTAATCCCGTCAGGCGGTTAAAAAGGGTAGATTTACCAGTATTGGGATTACCAACTAATGCAACTTTAATATCCAAGACCAAGTAATTTTATTGAACAATAATAACAGCAGCCTCAGTTTTGCGCAAGCAAAGCTGATAACCTGCAACACGGATAGCTATAGGACATCCTAGTGGTGCAAAGCGCTCAACAGCCACCACTTCACCTGGCAAACAACCCATTTCCATTAATTTTACAGACATTTCCAAATCTGTAAATGCTACTATAGTTCCTTGTTCTCCTGGATTCAGCTGCGAAAGTTTCATCGTATAAGGTTTGTGTTAATATGCTATAGGGCGCAATTTAGACTTAATTTATAATAATTCCAAATAAAGACCCTGCCTGAGGGTACTCTGACAGGGTCTTTATTTAGTCATTTTTATACTGAGCTATTCTTCGGTTAAAATCTGATTCTTAACGTTGAGGATAATTGTTGTAGCGCACCGGCGGGCATTTACAGCCGGAATTAAAAATACCGCAACTGCTTATTGTACAAACAAGTACCAGAATCGCCAGTTTAACTGCTGCTCTTCTCATTGTAATTGGATTTATGTAACAGTATATAACTGAAAACGCCCATAAAAACACCGATCATATCACAGCCAAAATCCCACCATTCGGCAGAGCGGTAGTTAAAAAATTTCCATTGTAACATTTCTATTCCTGCGCCAAGTGCAGCGGTGATCACGATGATCTTAAAAATGGTTAAAGAACGGAAACTGTAATTGTGTTGGTGCCTGATCTTTCCGTAAAACAGCAATATGGTGAGCACATAAAAAAATCCCATATGGGCAAATTTATCAAAGCCTTCAAAGAAGAAGCCTGTTCCGTTACCTGCAGGCATCTTTATACTGCAAAGCACCACCACCACTATAGCCCAGATCACGGCCCATAGCTGATATTTCAATTGCCCTAAAATGTTCATTTACTAGGCGCCTACAAGAGCTTTGTAAGCATCAGCCGTTAACAGGCCTTCAACCTGCGCTGCATCTGCAACAGCTACTTTTACCATCCAGCCCTGGCCATAAGGATCAGTATTTACCAGCTCAGGATTATCGTTTAATGCCGCATTGGTTTCCAATACAGTACCAGTAACTGGCATAAACAAATCTGAAACCGTTTTAACAGCTTCAACAGTACCAAATACATCATCCTTAGCTACCTCATCACCTACACTATTGATATCGATGTATACAATATCGCCAAGCTCACGCTGTGCAAAATCTGTGATGCCTACGTAAGCCTCATTACCTTCAATCCTAACCCACTCGTGGTCTTTTGTGTACTTTAATTCTGATGGAAAATTCATTGTTTTATTTTATTTATTTTGCAATTCTTTGTTAAGCCGCAGCAGGTCCGCGACCTACCGCTCCAAAGGTAATTAAATCTGCCCATTTAAAACAACTCTAATTCAGTGTAATCCTCAGGCTAAAACCAAAATTACTGAAGGATGTGTTAAAGGTTTGGGAAGTATAAGGCTTGGTAACATTTGAATCATAGAACACCCTGATGTTAAAACGCTGGTTCAGGATGTAGTCTACACTAGGCCTCAAAGTAATGTTTTTAGCACCAGATGAAACTTCTGCTTCAATCACATCGGCTCTGTAAATAACTGTTTTGTTATCCCGCACTGCGATATCAAGCTTAAAGTCCATGTTGTTATCTGTTTTTAAACCCTTAAACAAGCCAAAAGGGAAACGGAATTTGGTAGTTCGGTAGCCCAGGCCGAAAACCATATTATTTTCCGACAACTGCGCAAGCTGACTATTAGCCATACTCAATCCCAGCAATCTCGTCCTGCCCAGCTCAAAATTAAGGGTCATGTTGTTTTTCAACCTGGTGTCTACACCGATCAGCGGAGAAAATTGTTCTGCAATGGTTACCTGGGTATATTGGTAAAAAGGCAGGAAGTTTCCGTTTTCGTCTTTACTGCTCACAAAGCCGTTCGTTTCCCTGTAGCGGATCAATGAGTTAAAGCCGTTAACACTGTATACAGAACGATAGGAATGACGCAGGTCAATAGAGCTGAAACGATCAGCCAGGAAAGGAATCCTGGTTAATCCTCTATAGTTTAAGCGCCAGTTCGGCAATGGGATTTTTGGCAAGGAATTCAGGCTAATGGATGAAGCACTTTTTCCGGTATAAGCAGCCAGGAATGCAGAAACAATTACATCTTGTGAATTTTTGTCATAACCATCTGCATAGCCAGATGGGCTAAGCCCTCCTGAATTCACATTGGTTTCGCCCAGGCGTTGTGAAATCACCTGCCGGTTGTCCATAAACTGTCTGAACAATTTAGAGAAAGTACTGCCCTGCTTTTCTGAAAATGCTGTACCCAATGAAATGAAAGAGACACTGTAATCGCCGGTAGTAAAGGGGCTCAGGTTATCAAAATCCCGCTGTGCCTGGTCGTACCTGAAATTGGTGGAGTAGTTCAGTGTACGATTTTTATTGGCCGTTAAGGTAATGCTTAAATCTTTGATTGGCTCAACCAAACCAGTTATGCTCAGATCTTCCCGTAAGGTATTGATATATAGCTGATTTTGCAGGGTATCCCTGGTAATCCAGCCATTGTTTAGCGCCATTTGCCGGATGTCACGCTGACTACCGAAAACAAATCCCAATCCCGGTGCCCCTGTAGCCTCGTCCAAACCAAAATAACTCACCCTTGGCAGGTAACCAGGTAAAAATGTACCCTTGGTTTGTGTAAACGCTGCATTAACGTTTTTAACACTTGTCAGTAATCCTACAAAGAATGAAGTTGCTCCCGGTACCTGTTTATCGCCACTGCCTCCGGCACGTCTTACAAAACCAAATTTATTGTATAAGCCCGCCAGGTTTAAAGTAGGGTTTACCTGTATCGTACGCGAATTCTGAATGGTATTGCCCAGATCGATCTGAGGATCCCTTAAGGTCGACAGCGGTTCAGTCTGCCAGTTGAAATTGGTACCGTAACGTGTTGCCACCGTTACCCAGTCCATGCCCGGAATTTTGTTCATTGGCAGCGAATAGGTAATGTTCATGTTATGGTTATAATCGGTAGTCCGGCCCAAACGCTTCAGGTTCTGCCATACCGTATCTCTCTTCAACCCTTCAATCCTACCCTCCGGTTCGTCAATAATGGAATAGTTGGTGGCATCAAAATCCAGGGTCAGGGATTTGGTCAGGTTCCAGGAAATACCGTATACCCGTGTTACCAGGAAATTTTTGTTAAAGGTAGTATTGATCGGGATTGCATTGTTAGGATCGTTGTTCCTCAGGCTGTTTTCTGCATAATAACGGTCAACATCTATCCTGAAATTGATAGCACTTGGCAGGATGCTAAAGTTAAAATCCTTCAGCAGGGCCAGGGTATTTGATTTAATGATCTTATTAAAAGGCTCAATAGACTTCGGTTGTCCCGAGTAATTGTAAGCCAGCGAGCCCCGGTAAGTTTTTTGTGTGTTGTTTTCGTTGATAAAATCACGGTGCGATAATTTCGTATAGGCATAACTTACATTAAAGTTCTCAATGTCCCATAACTGCGGCTTCTTGTCCGGATTGGTACGTTCCTTCCTTACATTGGTAAAGTTGATGCTGTTCCTGGTGGTATAATCCTGCGCGTATTCCAAGATGGCCTTCTTCTCCGATTTAGAGGCCTTATCCAATGCATTTTTCAGTTCGATGTCCGGCATCTTAGGGTCGTATTGAGGCGTGCTGACCTGGCTTGAATGGCTCACAAACATCGGGATTTTAATACCGCTTTTCTGAGGGAAAAACTTACCCAGTTCCACACTGGACGAGATATCAAAAAATACATTATCTGCCCGGTTCCGCTCGCTCACCCTCGTTTCCAATGCACCAAAACCGATGGTCGATTTACTTCCCGACACATTTACATCCGCAAAATCGGCCAGCTTTGCGTTCATCCTCGCAGTTGCTGCCCAGCCTCCGCGCTCATCAAATTCCGTAAGCCGCATTTCATTGAACCATAACTGCGCATTTTTGTCCAGCCCATCATCCCCTGCAGGATTAGCACCGTTACGATAAGGGTTCATCACACCAAGCATGTAAACCCTTACTTTACTCATATCCGGCTGCCCCTTCACAATAATCGTCTTCCCATCAACCACATAGGTAAAGGGCTTACTGATGTTCCAAGGCAGGCCATCGCTGTCCAGCGCATTGTTACGGGCAATCTTTGCCTTCTGGAACAGCTCTAGCTGGATGTCCAGTTTGTTCTGATCCGGCCAGATCGAATAGGGATCACTTGTCCCCGGCCTGGTAACCTTTAATGGTTGTGAATATTCATAATAGTTGTCCTGATTATCTGTCCCTATCCTTAAAAAGGCATTCAGCTCATTATCGTTGATCGGTGAATTGCCCAAGGCCTCCAGGTGAATGTACATCTCCAGATGTTTATACGACCTGAAATCGTTCAGCGCAGTTTTAAATGCTGCCCTTCCATAACCATCTCTCAGGTTTTTAATGGTTACCGCCAGCGATTGCTCATTCTGACGGGTATCCCCTCTGTAATTGCTAAAATCACGTTCCCTTTCTATGCCTGGCGGGATCACGTAAGGGATAGGGGTACGCTTGCCGTTCTCTTCAATGTTTACTGTAGAAATTTCTATGGTCGAATTATCCGGACCGGCATTCTGCAAGGCAGGATCAAGGATGATCTGCGAAGCTTCGTTCTTTGCGTTGTATTGCCTCCACTCGCCCCTTACCAACTGTATCTTTCCAAAACGGAGTACAGCGGTATCGGCAAAATTGGTCATGAACATCCGCACAAAACGAATGGATTTGAAGTCCTGAATATTCCCTACTCTTTGCGTGTGCTGCGCCAGTGGAATCCGGATCTGGTACCAGGTTACTGCCTGCGTTTGCCCGTTTGCCAATTTAACCTGCGAAGTGATCTTATCGGTTACAAAGTTCTGCCCCACCATCAGGTCGCCCGGACGCATGGAAACTTTGTATTCAAAATATTCATCGCTCTGGGTCATGTTGTTGTCCCTGTTGATGTCTTCTCCATCAGGCAGGGAAGTAGAGGCAGAATTGTCTACGCCAAAATCTTCCTGCGATTGCTGTGCGGTCTTAGAGTTGCCTTCCGGACCGTTATATCGCTGATAGCGTTTCAATATGCCCGCATTTGCCTGGTCAAGTGCCCTTCCCCTGAAATAGACGTAATCATCTGACGAAGGGTCGTTGTCAAGCTCTGCTGCCGCATCCGGATTCAGTTGTGCTTTAATCTGGTTGATCAGGATAGAAAATTTTGTTTTCTCATCTGCATTCGACAATCCGTCCAGACCAACATCCTGCACCTTCCTTGCAGCAGGGTCGTTGTCAAAGGCCTGCACCACCGGCTGCAACTTTGGTACCCTGCCCCATCTGGTCTCATCATACTTAGATGGGTCGCCATCAGCTGGCAATCCGTTTTCAAGGGATTTCCGGCCATCTTTCAGGATGTCTTCAGAGATGTTCCCCAAATTAAAATACAGATCGCCACCCGCCGAGTTGGGTTTATAAATAAAGGGATCCATTACCCAAAGTTCAATATACTCAATGTTCAGCGCTTCGAAATCATTGGTTTCTATCCTCCTGAACAAGCCGCCCCAACGCGAGCGCGGATTGGTAAGCGTGCCATTTGCATTAAAACCGGTAGTGGTATAATTGTAAGGCCCGCGGAGTGTAGGGTAAAAAGCAACGTCGAGGGTGGGTAAAGTAATGGCCTGTCCTGTACTGGTTTCCTTAAAAGGAAAAACTTCCTGCTCAATAATTTCACGTACGTAATGATTGGAAAGTTCATTCCGGTTGTTTCTCAGGTTATCCGGAATATTTCCTGTACTCCTGTTGTAGAAAAGAGGGTCGATATTGTAAAAGGCTATCCTTGCCCTGTTGAAACCATAGCTCAGGTCATCTATCCTGCTCGCCTCAGGAAAAAGCTGTGGTGTTCCCGACAACTGCCAGGCTACCGCACTTTTCAGGTCTATCACCGAGCGTGAAGCCTCAAAATCATCCAGATAACTCACTCCTCCTTTTTTTCCTCCAAAATTCAGCGCACTTGGATGCCCGGGTATCAATTGCGCAAATTCCCCGGCAAAAGTAATACTGGAGGGCGCCTTGGTTGAGATGAGCGGGAGTTTATCTACCAGCTTGGTCAGAAACCGTGAAGGCGAACTGTAGTTCATGTCCAGCCCCCACATCGTATTCGAAATTGGCTCCTCGCCAATGTTCACTTTAGCCGTCAGCGGCTTCTCCGTCAGGTTCATCAGCGTACCGCCCAGGTTCAGCTTGTTGTTCACCTTATAATCCAGCCTTGTCCCGAACAAGGAGCGCTGCTGCAATCCGAAAAGCTCATTATTTTCTGTGGATATACGGATAGGCTGCCCCGAGCTCAGCAAGGCCGGGTTAATGATCCTGACCCTCCCCCCCTGGTAATCTACAGTGAAATCTACCCCCTCCTGCAATGGAATTGTTCCGGCAAAAACTTTTACCGAACCTTCCGGAACATTAATGGCATTTAAACTGAATTCTGAGGCAATTTCCGATTGATATGCTCCTTTGATCACGTACCTGTTCCTGTTGCTGAACAGCTGCTGGGCAATCACCTTTGTCGAATCATACAATGCGGTAAAGGTATATTTATCAATCAATGCCTGCTCAGTAGGCAAAAACTGGTCGGCAAGGTCTTTTCCAAACGGTTCTATCAGCGGGAAAATGATGCGCCCATTCAGCGGATCTATTGTGATATAACCATTAACGGTATTCAGCGAGAAATTCAGCTGTGTATTGCTATTGTTCGTGCTTCCCGAATTCGGACTGTTAAAGGATGGGTTCTGCCCATTATTTGCTGAAGTACCAAATGGCCTGTTCTCTGTCTCAAAATCAAAAACTCCATCAGGTTTACGTTCTTTCTGTTGGTTCAGCCGATCAAGCCCCGTTACCTGTATCCATTGTTTTCCGTTCAGGGGCCTGCGGTCGGCATCCAGTTTCTCCCCCTCCTGTATCAACGGCTTTTCCACACCGGTCCGTTCGTCGATCCGGAATATATCCAGTTTAAAGTTTTGCTGGCTGATCTGATAACCGCCAATGGAATAGATATTTTTCATCATCAGGTCCCAGGTAGGCAGACTGGTCTTGATCACATCATTTTTCAGCAATTTGGTGTACAACACCTTAGGCTTTTCGGGGTCAAATGGAACATCGGTCGAAAATTCCCCCACCTGGTACTCCACCCCGTTAAAAGTATACCTGTAGGCAACTGCAAGTACCTCATCCGAGTTCAATGCATTGTTCAGGGAGATATAACCCAGCTGGGGATGAAAATAATACTCCCTATCGGTCAGCTTTCTGGCGTAGGTAAGCTTGGCATAATTATCCGTACCACCCGTTGGCGCAAAATAAGAAATAATCTCGTTGGAGTTCGTCAGCCTGGAATTGGCAGGAATTTTACTCAAAAGGTCGTTTGAGCTCCTTGGAAACTGGGGGTTTGAAAAAGCCGATGGAAGCACCGAAGCTCCGCCTGCAATACCACTGTTGTAAGGCTGATTTTCCGCCATGTCAAGAAAAGCGAGTACATCCCTTGAATCCTGGGTATTGCCAGATTTATTGGTGATCCAAACCTCCATTCTGGTGATCTGTACACCAGAAGTAATGGTTGGTGCATTCAGCTGCGATTTATTGTAATTGTCCCTGAAATACCTCGCCAGGAAAAAGTGCTTGTTGGCCTCATAGTTATCCGCATTCAGCCTGAACTCATTTTGCTGCGCCCCGTTATTGATCTGGATCTGTCTGGATTGCGATTTCTGCTGTGTAAACACCGTAGCCACATTTAACTTACCAAACTTGAGCTGGGTTTTTACCCCGAACAAAGCCTGGGTACCATTAATGAGCGTGGTATTTAAAGGTAAGCTTACATTACCTGCCTCAATTTTCTGAATGATATCGTCTTCACCACCAGTATAATCCAGTTTTACCTGATTTTCAAAATCAAACTGAGCTTCAGTATTGTAGTTCATGTTGATTTTCAGCTTGGTACCGATGTTACCAATCACATCCATTTGAATGCGCTGATTAAAATCAAAATTCCCCTGTACACGCTGACGCTCATTAAACAAGGGGTTTTCGTTCTTATTGATCCTGCCTAAAAATGTAAGTTCAGCTTCTCCCCGGGGCTGTATATCAATGGTAGTTCCACCGAAAATCTTTTCAAAGGCCCTGCTGTTTATCTTCAGGCTTGGAATGATACCTGTTCTGCGCACATCATTAACCTCCTGGTCAGACAAGGTTCTCCAGTTTTCGCGTTTGATCTCGCTGTTTACCAGGCGCATGTATTCCTCTACAGTAAGGTATTGAACCGGTCCAAAAGGCTTATCTCCAAGCAGTTCCTGGATGACGTATCTTTTGTTTAAAGCGTCGTATTCAACTTTACGGTGTAAATTGTCTGGCAAAGGGTAAAAAGGAGTCGTTAAAGACCTGATGCCAAGCCTCTTCTTCTCCTTCAGGCCGAAGGAGTTTCTTGCGGTGTCCTGCCTGGATTTTTGCGGTGTAACCTGCGAAAAAGCCTGTTGTCCGCCAAAAGTAACCGTCAGGAAGAGAAATAGCGTTAATAAGTTTTTCAAGGGCAATTTTTATAAATTCTTCAATGCTATTTTTATCATTTGTTCAACAGACAAATCTTGCCCACCTACTTTCACCGCATTGTCTATTGCCTTTTCAGAAGCAGGTTTCGCAAATCCAAGCATCATTAATGCCGATAGCGCCTCTTCTTTTACTGTATTGTTTAACGGAGCAGCCATCAATGAGCCTGATCCTTCTTTTTTTAATTTGTCCTGCAGCTCCAAAACCAGGCGCTGCGCAGATTTTGCACCAATCCCCTTAATCCGCTGGATCAATGCAAGGTCTGCATTCACTATTGCCGTCTGGATTTCAGCCGGTGTGATCGAGGAGAGCATCATTCTACCCGTATTCGGACCAATGCCCGAAACAGAGATGAGGTGTAAAAAAAGCCTGCGCTCACCCTCGTCGGCAAAGCCGTAAAGGGTGTGCGCATCTTCTTTTACATGCAACCAGGTATAAACCTTACACCTTTCGGTATCGGCCAGATTGCTATAAGTATTTAAAGATATATTCAAATGGTAGCCAACACCACCCGCCTCAACAACGATATACGTAGGGCATTTAAAAGCTAGCTTGCCATCAATATACTCAAACATATTCTATTTCTTAGCTGTTCTTTTTAAAAATCCGCCCTTTTTAGGGTTTGCTTCCTGTTCTTTTCCCTGAACATCCAGTACTGCTAAGGTAACCATATTTACAATCTCCCTAACCGAACTTCCAAGTTGAACAATATGAACAGGTTTGTTTAAACCCAGCAAAATAGGCCCTATGGCCTCTGCTTCGCCCAATTCCTGTAAAAGCTTATAGGCAATATTGCCCGATTCCAGGTTAGGGAAGATCAGTGTATTCGCAGGTCCGTCTACCAACCTGCTGAACGGAAAATTGTCTTTCAGCAAGGCATTGTTAATGGCAAAATTCCCTTGCATTTCTCCGTCAACCATCACTTCAGGATGTTTTTCATGTAATATTTTAACTGCCTTTCTTACCTTTTCCGGAACAACGCCCTGGTTAGAGCCAAAGTTGGAATAAGACAACAGTGCTACACGCGGATGAATATTGAATTTGCTTACCGATTGTGCAACGAGCAGCGTCAGGTCTACCAGTTCCTCTGCCGTAGGGTCAACGTTTACTGTAGTATCCCCAAAAAACACAGGCCCTTTTTTGGTCATCATCATGTACATCCCTGCTACCCTGTTTACACCCGGGGCAGTACCAATTACCTGCAAAGCAGGCTTAATGGTCGACACGTAATTTCTGGTCAGACCAGAGATCATGGCATCGGCCTCACCAAACTCTACCATAGATGCACCAAAGTAGTTTCTGTCGCGCATCAGTTTGGTAGCCTCAAACAGTGTCAGTCCGCGGCGCTGTCTTTTTTCGTAAAGTGCCTGTCCGTATTTCTGCATCAACTCAGGCTCTTTAAAAGTATCAATAATGGTCACACCTTCCAGATCGAGCGCGCTTTCTTCTATGATCCTTTCAATAACGTCCTTGTTCCCCAATAAAATAGGTATGGCAATGTTCTCGTCTTTTACGATCTGCGCTGCCTTTAATATTTTATAGTGATCTGCTTCGGCAAAAACCACACGCTTAGGATCAGATTTAGCCTTATTGGTAATCGCACGCATAATGGCATCGTCCATACCCAGGCGGTGCTTCAGCTCCTCTTCGTAAGCATCCCAGTCGGTAATCACTTTCCTGGCCACTCCCGATTCGATTGCGGCTTTGGCTACAGCGGCCGAAACATTGGTCATCAACCTTAAGTCCATCGGCTTAGGGATGATGTATTCTTTACCAAATTTGATGTTCTTTTCATTATAGGCCATATTTACAGCCTCAGGAACAGATTTCTTAGCCAGTTCGGCAATTGCCCTTACTGCCGCAATCTTCATTTCCTCATTTATAGCGGTGGCCCTCACATCAAGCGCTCCTCTGAAAATATAAGGGAAACCCAACACATTGTTTACCTGGTTAGGATAGTCAGAACGGCCGGTAGCCATAATGATGTCCTTACGGGATTTAATGGCCAGTTCATAAGCAATTTCCGGATTTGGGTTGGCCATGGCAAATACAATAGGGTTTTTGGCCATAGACTTCAGCATTTCCTCTGTTACGCAATCTGCAGACGACAATCCGATAAATACATCAGAATCTTTCATTGCCTCTTCAAGCGTATCCAATTTTCTGGATGTAGCAAACTCGGCTTTGATCTCGTCCAGGTTCTCCCGGTCATTCCGGATCACCCCTGTTCTGTCGCACATCACAATATTTTCTTTCTTTGCACCTAAGGAAACGTACAAGCGTGAGCAGGAAATGGCCGCAGCACCTGCACCATTTACCACGATCTTTATTTTGTCCATTTTCTTTTTCTGCAACTCACAGGCATTTAACAATGCCGCAGCAGAAATAATGGCTGTACCATGCTGGTCGTCGTGCATCACCGGAATATTCATTTCCGCTTTTAACCTGCGTTCAATTTCAAAACACTCAGGTGCCTTAATATCTTCCAGGTTTACCCCGCCAAAAGTAGGCTCAAGGGCCTTTACAATCTTAACAAATTCGTCAACATTTGTGGTATCCAGTTCCAGATCAAAAACATCAATATCAGCAAATATTTTAAACAAAAGGCCCTTGCCCTCCATTACCGGTTTACCCGCCTCCGGACCAATGTTACCTAAACCCAAAACTGCGGTACCATTGCTGATTACTGCTACAAGATTTCCTTTGGCAGTATATTTATAAACGTCTTCTGTATTTTCGGCTATCTTTAAACAAGGCTCTGCAACTCCCGGTGAATACGCAAGTGCCAGATCTCTTTGAGAATTTGTTGGCTTGGTTGGTATAACCTGAATTTTTCCGGGCCGCCCTTGCGAGTGGTAGTCCAGTGCATCTTGTTTTCTATTAATCTTACTCATAAAATGATCCTATGTAAGGGGCCAAAGTTACAATTCTTTTGATAAGCCATAAATAAAAAAACGCAGATAAAATTTAATCCGGAAAAAGAGCGGCACAACCTGAGCCTAACCTTTAAAAGGTTTTGCAGCATGCCTGCTTTCGGCAGTATTGAATATCTTTAGGCGCTGGCCCGGCACAATAGAGGAACTTTTCAGGTTATTCCATACTTTCAGGTCCTGCACCTCTACGTGATACTTATCGGCAATAACACTTAGATTTTGCCCCTGCAGCACTTTATGGTACACCACAGCAGGCTTTGCCGGACTGGTACTTCTGGCTTTACGCTTCACTCTTCCATCGTTGGAAGCCAGGACCACATGTCTGTCTACATCTGCTTCCGTCTCATTCAGCAGCTCATAAATCCGGGTAAAGCTGGCGAGGTTCACTTTTGGTAAAATTACCCGCTTGGGTGCATCTTCAGTCCCGTTCACAATCTTCTTCTTATAAGATGGGTTCAGGTTCAGCAACTCCTCTGTCTCTACGTTCATGGCCTCGGCCAGTGAAGTCAGAGATACAAAGCGACTTACCTGGATGGTATCGGTATTTTTTAGCAAAGCGGGTTTCTGGGTTTTAATCTGGTGATTTCCCGAGTAGTTCATTACATAAACTGCAGCAATAAAAGCAGGCACGTAGTTGCGCGTTTCCATAGGTAAAAAGCGCCTGATCTCCCAGAAATCCCTGGAGTCTGCTTTTGCAATGGCCTTATTTACATTCCCCATACCACAGTTATAGGCGGCAATGGCCAGCAGCCAGTCGCCCAGTTCTTCGTAAGCATCCCTGAAATAGGCAGCAGCAGCATAACTGGCCTGAATAGGATCTTTACGCTCATCAACAAAGTTATCCATATTTAAGCCGTAGCCTTTTGCTGTAGCAAACATGAACTGCCACAATCCGGTAGCACCAACTCTGGATACCGCATGCGGATTCATGGAGGACTCAATAATCGGAAGGTATTTGATCTCCTCCGGAATATTGTAGCTTTTTAATGCTTTTTCGAAAATTGGAAAATAATAGCCGGATAATCCGAGCATCTTCCCCATCATATCCTTACGTCCGGCATAAATGTCAATGTACTTTTGTACAAATTCATTGTAGCTAAGCGGCACCGTTTTTTCTATGGAATCCAGCCTGGCTTTGTAAATATAGTTATGATTGTAAAAAACAGTTTCATCCACCATTGGTACATAGGTGGTATCGGTTAAATTAAGGCTCCTTGTTTGTGCTGTTGCAGAAAGACAGCTCAGGATCAGCATGCAATAAAATACACAACGTACGACTAGTTTCATAGGCACATCATTAGTTTTTTAATGTTTATGTTCTGTCACAGGCATTTGGTGGTGCAAAGGCTTATGGTTTGGTTTAATGGTTAATCAATTGCCTGGCATTTAAAAAAGTGTGGGACAGAGACAACAGCTCCTGTTCCGCGAAATGCTTGGCCATTAACTGTACACTTAACGGTAAACCGTCGGTATTATTGCCCAAAGGAATAGCAATTGCCGGAATTCCTGTCAACGAGGCCAGTACGGTAAATATATCCGCCATATACATGACCAGGGGATCATCAATATTTTCTCCTATATTAAAAGCTGGCGTCGGGGTTACAGGGCTGATGACCACATCAAAATGGCTCAGCATCTCCTCCATCTTTTCCCTGATCAGGCGCCTCACTTGCTGAGCTTTCTGATAATAGGCATCATAATAACCCGCACTCAGTACAAAAGTGCCCAGTAAGATCCTTCGTTTTACTTCTTCACCAAAGCCTTCTGCCCTCGACAATTTATAGAGTTCATTTAAACTTCCCGCTTCCAGGTTACGATGTCCGTAATGTACCCCATCATAACGTGATAAATTGGATGAAGCCTCTGCAGTCGTCAGCACATAATAGGCTGGCACCAGGTAATCCAGTAAATCAAAAGACACATATTCTACGGTATGTCCCTGCGCTTTAAATTCCTCAATCGCTTCAAGTATACTATTTTTGATATCAGCATCCAGGGCATCGCTCTCCAATGTTTCCTTTAAAACTGCAATTTTCTTAGGCTCCTGCGTTCCCTGCGTGCCGGCATCCTTCAAAGCCTTCTGATATGCACCAACAGGCAATCTGGAGACTGTACTGTCGTAAGCATCGGCCCCTGCCAGTACTTCCAGCAAAATGGCCGCGTCGGCAACTGAAGAGGTGATGGTCCCGACCTGGTCAAAAGATGAGGCATAGGCGATCACACCGTATCTTGAAATCCGGCCATAGGTAGGTTTCAAGCCTATACAGCCACAAAAAGCGGCAGGCTGTCTTACCGAACCTCCCGTATCCGTTCCCAATGCCGACAGGCATAAATCTGCCTGCACAGCAACCGCCGAACCGCCCGAAGAACCTCCGGCAACCTTCTCATGAGCTGCTGCATTTTTTACCGGACCATAGTAAGAAGTTTCATTGGAACCGCCCATGGCAAACTCATCACAGTTTAACCGGCCTATAATGACCGCATCTTCTGCAATCAGCCGCTCAACCACGGTCGCAGAATAGGGGGAAACAAATTCCTCAAGCATTTTTGAAGAAGCACTGACCTGATGGTCCCGGTAACAGATATTATCTTTGATACCAATAACCATTCCGGCAAGTTTGCCCTGTAAACCTTTATCTATCTTTTCCTGCACAAGCTTCGCCTGGCTGGCCGCAGAATAAAAAAACACCTCGTTAAACGCATTGAGGTGTTGATGTTCTTCTATTTGCTTAAAATAATGGTCTAATAACCCGGGTACGCTGAGCTTTTTTTGCTCAATAAGGGTTTGTATCTCTGCTAAGGAGCTATACTTCTTCAAAATAAAGAATACATTAAATTAAAAAATCAGATTGGTAATCCTATACAGGTTTGTTGGTGTTGCTGCGGTTTTGCTCAACCGGATCATCAGCACCATCTTTACCATCTTTAAATTCTTTAATCCCTTTCCCAAGACCACGCATCAGCTCAGGAATTTTTCTACCACCAAAAAGTAATAGTACAATTACCAGGATTATGGCAATTTCCGGCCCGCCAAGCATGGCTAATATTGTTGTGTCAAACATGATGTTTTAATTAATTTTAGTTTTATCTGTTTCTGTTTTAGTGTGTTCGTTGCTATCTGCAGGACTGTGCGCTGTACCTGGTTTTGTTGTATCTTCAGTATGGACCGCAGCCTGTTGCTTATCAAAATTTGCAGCCTCACTGTAAGGCTCATCATGCCCCGAATAAGGATCTGGCGTGTAGGTACCATCATTTGGGGTATGGTCGTATGGATGATTCCGGTTAGAAGGTTCGTCATTAAATGCCGATTTAAATTCGTTGATCTCATCATTTATACCTACGGAATTGATGTTCCTGTGGATTTCACGTTTTACGCCATCAGATGCATCTTTAAATTCTCTCAATCCTTTTCCCAGCCCTCTTGCCAGTTCAGGCAATTTTTTACCTCCAAATAACAAAAGTACAACGGCAAGGATCAGCATGATCTCTCCACCGCCCATATTTAAGAATTCAACTAACGTACCTGTATACATCTTTCGCTCTGTTTTTACCTCTTTAACACAAACTTAGCAAATATTGTTGCCAATAGCAATATTTGCGATCTCTCCGACACCTTAAAAACAACTAAATACAGTTGAAATATCATCATTTGATTGCAATAGTCTTTACCTCGCAATCCAGGCTTCAGGATTTTGTTTGGCTGTTCCTCTAAAAATCTGGAACTCCATTTGCGGCACCCCAGCGTTAAGCGCCACACTACCTATAGTTTGCTTGGTTGCAACCTTATCACCTACTCCTACACTTACAGTCTTTAAATTTGAATAAACCGTAAAAAATTGACCATGCCTGATCAGTACATAATACCCCCCCATTATACTGCTCACCATTCTCACTTCGCCGTTAAAAACAGCCCTTACCGATGCTCCCTCCGCCGTTTGAATAGTAATTCCCGGTCTGTCATAATTAGCCTGGCCAATCTTATGGCTCCCAAACCGCTCTGTAATTGTTCCAGCAGCTACAGGCCAAGGTAATGAACCTCGATTGCTTTCAAATGCTGCAGACAATTTGGCCGCCTCAGGAGTTGCCGCCAGGTAATCACCGCCTGCCTTAGGTTTTGCAACGGGCGGGGCAACAGGTGCAGGCCTGTTTTCGGCCTTGGCTTTGGCTGCTGCAGCGGCGGCAGCGGCTTTGGCTTTTGCTGCAGCAGCCCTTGCGGCTTCTTCAGCACGTTTTCGTTCCAGTGCAATCTCACGTGCAATAGCAGCCCTGATGCTCCTGTCGATCTGCGCCTGCTGCTTTTTACGATTCGCTATATCTTGTTTAAACTGTTTTTCTTGTTTGGCATACTTGTTCAGTACGGCCGATTGTTCCGACTTGTTCTTGCCCAGCTTGTCTTTTTCGTTTTCCTGTTCGTGCAGCAAATTGCTTTTTTCTTTCAGGTTTTTATCCAATACAACAATTTTATTGTTCAGGTCTTTTTGTGTACCCTGTATATATCCCGCCTGTTTTTTACGGTATTGTCCAAATTGCTGCAGGTACTTAATACGCTTATAAGCCTGATTAAAATCTTTGGCCGCAAAAATAAACATCATCTTATCATAGGCATTCTTATTGCGCTGTGCAAAGCGGATCATCGCTCCATACTCTTTTTTAAGCTGGCTAAGCTGCCCTTTAAGACTGATCACCGTGTTGGTATTTTCGTGAATCTGGTTATCCAGGTTTTTGATTTCCGAGTTGATCACCGTGATTTTATCCTGCATCAGGTTAATCTTTGCATTTAAAGCGCTGATCTGTCCCAATGTCAGTTTCTTACTTTTTGCAGTTTTGGTCAGATTGCGCTGCAGGAGTTCAATCTCCCTTTGTATGGCTTCTTTTTTTCTTTTGAGCTCCGCACTGCTTTGGGCAAATACGGCCGATGTAACGAAGGTAAAGAAAACAAATAATAAGAGTATAAGGGATTTGCGTAGCTTCATTGGGTCAAAAGTATAAAAAAAATCAATTTATTACTTCATACTTCCCTGGAACACTAAACGGAAAATCAAGCGGAAGATTGCGCTCAATTTTTGAAAAGTTGAGCTTAAGCCCTATGTTTTTAGTCCCCGCCATAGAACTGATCTGCATGCTCGAAGGGAACAGCTCTTCTGCTACTTTCTGGTAATCGCCATACACAACTTTCAAGGCTTTACCCGATCTTACATCATTCAGGTTGTTTTCCTGCACTTTCATCAAAGTATTGAACAATACCCTGTAAGCCAGGTCCTGCTGCTGTCCTTTTAACTCCCATACCCCATCCTTCTGCTCCAGTTCAGATTGTTCGGTCATAAAATCATCTATCGTATTTCCTAAAAATATAGACTGCAGCAATTTAAAATTCACCTGTTTATTGGTGAAGGTATGAACATAGCTAAAAGGTTTTTTCAGATATACATTCTGAAAGTTGTTTCTGACCTTAAGGCTATCGGGAGTAATCAATACCCGGGCAACTTCAATTCCGGCAATGGCAGTTACACTGATCCAGATCATTTCATCTTTCTTCATCCTGATGTTCATGCTTACATTGTTTGTGTTGCCATTGATATCCAGACTGGCCTTTCCTTTTAAAGCAAGGGTATTAAATGCAAGATCGTTCTTTTTCAGCAAAGCCAGGTTTTCTGCTTTTTTGCTGCCTATTACCTTTGATGCATCTGTAGGAGGGGCAACAACCACTGCTTTCTTTACTTTACAGCCCAGCAAAGTACCTACAACCAATGCCATGCATATCAACCTATTCCACATACTTCTGCTCATTGATCTTCTTATTTAATTTTTCCGATCCCATACCGGTTGCTTTCGCTTTTTTCCATTGCTGTAAAGCCAGGTCTTTGTCCCCTTTCAAATACAACACATCACCATACAATTCCATGTAAAGGCCATTTCCTTCATCCAGCTGTAAGGCCGACCTGATATTTACCAGCGCTTCAGTGTACCTGGCTTCCCGCTGTAAAGCAATAGCCAGGTGGTAATACAACACCGCTTGATTTGGATAAATCCCCAAAGCATCATCAGCCGTTTTCAGTGCTTCTTTGTACAGTCCCAGTGCAATTTCGATATTCAGCGTACGTTCCCAGGCCGCATAGATCTGGTCCGTATTTTTCAATATCGATTTATACTGGATCAGCGCGCCATTCAGGTCGCCCTGTTTATACAGCTTTTCTGCCAGCAGCAGTTTAGACTGATCTGGTGTAAGCGAAGCCTCTGCCTGTCTGTTATCCTGCTGCGTCGTTCCGTTACCCTGTGTTTTTTCTGCGGTTATCCTTTGTTTCGCATGAACCAGCGCCTCTGAACTGCCAAATTTCTTTTCCAGCTCCTCATATCCTTTCATGGCCTCTTCAGTTTTACCTGCAAGCAACCAGGCATTGGAACGGTCAAAATAATAAGCTTCAGTTTGCGGAGAGAGCCGGATCATCTGGTTCAAGACCTTAACCAAAGCCTCCATATCCCCTTTTCGCTTGTACAATTCGGCCATCAGCAGCCAGTACCAGATGTTATTGGCATTAACAGCAGTTGCCTTTTTGATGGCCATTTCGGCCTCAAACAGTTTGTTCTGCCGGTAGTTCAGCACCGCAATTTCGTAATGAACAGCTGAATTATTAGGATCAATGGCCAGTATTTTGGTAAAACTCTCGTTTGCTTTATTATAGTCTTCACTCAGTTTGTCCCTGAGACCGGCAAAAAAAAGTGTTTTTATCACATTGCTGTCTACCTGCACAGCTACCGGCGGTTGCTGTGCGGCCGCTGCAATTGTACAGCCCAGTAAAGTCCATAAAAACACCATGTATTTCATCTGTTTATTTTCCTGTATGTCCGTAACCACCTGTACCACGTACCGTATCACTCAGTTCTTCAACGGCGTTCCATACCACGGTTTCATGCCTGGCTATTACCATCTGTGCTATCCTGTCGCCATTGTTGACAACAAAATCTGTGTCCGACAAGTTCACCAGCAGCACTTTCAGCTCTCCGCGATAATCGGCATCAATGGTACCCGGTGCATTCACAATACTGATCCCATGCTTATAAGCCAGGCCACTGCGCGGACGGATCTGCGCTTCATATCCTACCGGAAGTTCAATATATAAACCTGTTGGAACCAATACACGCTGCAAAGGTTTAATCGTAATTTCTGTTTCTATAAAGGCACGAAGGTCCATTCCTGCAGCATGAGCAGTTTCATATTGCGGCAGGGGGTGTCCGGAATGGTTAATGATATTGATGTTCATCGTTTTTTCAATATAAGTTTCAACTGGTCTTTCTCAAAATAAACAACGCCTGCTAAAAATAGCAGCAGCAGGGCATTGCCAATATAAACATTCCGCTTAAACACCCAAAAAGAAAGCACCACCAGCAGTACTGAAACCAACAGGTAAGCCACAATCCTTTTCAGATCGTAAGGTATAGGATAATATTTCTGCCCCAGCACATAAGACATCATCATCATTACAAAATACGCCAGCATAGATACCCAGGCTGAGCCCATATAGCTGTACCTTGGGATCAGCACAAAATTCATTACTATAGTAATAACGGCCCCGGCAATAGAAATGTATAAGCCAAACCTTGTTTGATCAGATAAACGGTACCAGATGGAAAGGTTCATGTAAATCCCCAGACAAACATAACCGAATAAGAGATATGGAACTGCCGGCAGGCCTACCCAATATTCAGCAATGTGAGCCTCGTCCCTGCTTATAAAATATTTAAGTATCTCTATATTGGCAACCAGTGCTACAAACAACAGCGCCAGCGCGACTACAAAATAATGCAGGATAATGGCATAGGTCTTTTTTGCATTCTCATTTTTGGCAAAACTGAAAAAGAATGGCTCGGCACCCAGCCGGAAAGCCGTAATAAATATGCTCATAAATATGGCGATCTTACAAACCGCCCCATATATCCCTACCTCCCTGTCGGCAATCCCTTTCGGCAAAAGCTCACTCAATACAATCTTATCCAGGTTTTCATTTACAATGAACGAGAGGTTGGCCACCAGAATAGGCCAGGAATAGGAGAACATCTTTACAAAAAGCGCTCGATCAAACCTAAGCTGCAGTTTTAAAAATTCGGGTAAGAGCATCAGCAAGGTGGCTGCACTGGCAATAAGATTAGAGATGAACACATACCCCACCCATTTTCCGCGGTACCAGGAGGCCAGCCATTCGGCCATTGGCCATTGGTGTTTAATAATAACCGGAACAATAAAGATGAAGATCAGGTTAAAGCCGACAAAACTCCCGATGTTCAGGAATTTAACCAAACTGTATTTAAAGGCCTTATTTTCTGCTCTTAACTTAGCAAAAGGGATTACACAAATGGCATCTATAAATAAAATGCCTATAAAATACTGCACATACTTGATATAGTCAGGCAGCTGTGCTGGCTCGGCAGACAAGTAACCTGCTATTGGTTTTACAAACACAAAGCCCGTAACCAGGAACAGGAGCGAAATAAAAGCAATGCACAAAAAAGAGTTGTTGTAGACCTCCTGTTTTTTGTCTTCATGCTTATTGAGGTACCGGAAATAGGTACTCTCCATACCAAACGCCAATATCGCATTGATCATTGATGCATAGGCATACATTTTTGTAAATATGCCATATGTTGCCGAGGCATAAGCCTTGACAAAAAGCGGTGTTAAAATAAAATTAAACAGCCGCGAAAAAACAGTACTGATGCCATAAACAGCCGTTTGGCCTAAAAACTTCTTTACTACCGACATCTTATAGCTTTAACAACATATACCTCTATTTTTTAACGATCACAAAATCCTTAAAATCTTTCAATTCTCCTTCAGTAACCTCACAGCTGTCTACTCTTGCCCTGTCAGGACCATCGTTACACCATTCCAAAAAGGTATCCAGTTCCCATTGTTCAGCTTCGGCCTCCATGTATAACGAACCATCGGGTTCATTTCTTACAAAACCTTTGATGCCCGACTGGTCGGCTACATATTTTGTGGTCTGCCTGAAAGTCACGCCCTGCACCTTTCCTATAAGCTTTATATTTAAATGTACTTTATTCATATATTAAAATTCCTGATCCGCAGGGTTTCCGACAAAAAGCCCTCCCAGATCTCCTCTAAAATTACTGCCGCTGGTTTCACTTCTTTCAGCATTGCCGATACCTGCCCGATCTCCAGTTCACCTTCCTGCATATTTCCTTCAAACATACCCAATTTTGCGCGCGCTCTCCCTAAAATATTCACCAGTTCTTCTGCACTCGCTCCTTCCGCTTCTGCCCGGGCAACGGCATCGGCAAATTCGTTCTTCAGCAAACGCACCGGTACCAGCTTTTTCATCCTCAGCTGGGTATCCCCTTCAGCAGCATGGACAATCCGGTCTTTAAAGTGCGGATGTGCAGATGACTCTTCTGCAACAGCAAAAGCCGATCCGATTTGTACACCCTCTGCACCCAGGGCCATGGCTGCAAGCATTGCCCTTCCGCTGCCAACCCCACCGGCCGCAATTACCGGTATCTTCACTGCATCACATACCATAGGGATCAGGCACATGCTGGTGGTTTCTTCGCGGCCGTTATGTCCTCCGGCTTCAAATCCCTCCGCAACAATAGCATCTACACCACATGCTTCGGCTTTCAATGCAAATTTGGTATTGGCAATTACATGCACTACAATGATCCCCTTTTCCTTTAAAAATGAGGTCCAGCTTGCAGGGTTACCGGCAGAGGTGAATACAATGGGCACCTGTTCCCCGGCAATGATCTGCATGATTTCCTGTATATTCGGATATAGCAGGGGTACATTTACAGCAAAAGGTTTTGAAGTCGCAGCTTTACATTTGCGGATATGCTCACGTAGTACTTCCGGGTACATTGAGCCGGCTCCCAGGATGCCTAAACCACCTGCATTGGAAACTGCGGATGCCAGTCGCCAGCCACTGCACCAGATCATCCCTGCCTGTATAATGGGATATTGTATGTTAAAAAGTTCAGTAATCCTGTTCTTCATAAATCTGCATTATTTTAATAAGCGCTGTAGCTTATTGCCTAAAATCACTGTTCCATCCTTTTCCTCAAAGCTAAGCAGGTTTACGCCGGGCTGCTTGCCGGGTTCAAAGCTACCAAACTGCTCCGTTATCCCTAAAAATTCTGCACCATTAAATGTAGCCCATTTCAGCAATTCCTCGGTAGGGATACTAAAATGCTCCTGCAGTACATTCAACTCCGAAAGCAAATCCAGACTGGTATTGCTGGCCAGGCTATCTGTTCCTATTGTGATCCTCAGCCCGGCCTTGCGCATCATGTCTACATCAGGCAGGCGGTTCTCTATATATAAATTTGCCCTGGGGCAAAGGCACCAGTAAAGATTTGGATGAATGGACACTGCAAAAGCGGCATCAGCTGCTGAGGTATAAGTATTGTGGACCAGCAAGGTTTTTAACTCTGGCGGCAGCAAGGGTAAATAAGTCTGCAGCGATGTCTTTCCCGATGGCTGATAAAAGCCTATGTCCTGTCCCAGAAATTCAAAAAGACCTAAAAAGCCGCCTTTTTTATCTTCAAAAAAAGCATTTTCATCTTTAGTCTCCTGGTTATGAATGCTGATCGGCCCACCTGCTTCAGCTGCATATTGAGCAAGCACCTTAAACAGCGCGGCCGACACGGAGTACGGAGCATGAGGCACCAGGGACACGGGCAGCAGTTCAAACTCCGCTTTTAACTGTTTCGCCCTTTCCATGATGGCGTCAGCCTGCTCGGGCCTGAATCCCATAATCTCAAGAAAAGTGTGGTAATATAGTTCTGAATGCTGTTTGATGTGCTTTGTAACCGGCTGATTGGAAATATCACCCACAGCCACAATGCCCTGTGCATACATGACCGCATCAGCCTTAGCCATAGCCTCCTCCCGTTCCTGCTCATTGAAGTTTCTGAGTTTGATCACCAATTGTACAAACTCCGGTAAGCCGGTATGCTGCGGAATCTGGTCTTTCAAATGAGAAAGCTCCAGGTGGCAATGTGTGTTTACAAAGCCCGGAGCCAGTAGGCCCTCATAATGTCGTACATTTTTCAGCTGATTCTCCCTGGCTTCTTCCGCTGTAAAAACACCATTTATCGCGCCTTGTTCATCAAAAGTTAAGACGCCATTTTTTATGGGCGGGGCAGAAACAGGATAAATGTATGTTGCTGAAACAGGAGATATCATATGCAAATTAAAGAATTTTTTATGCAAACGCCCTGCCCATCTCTTATATTTGTGCAACACCATTCCAGCTCCCATGAATCGTATAGACCGCCTTTTTGGCATACTTGTACTACTGCAAACCAAGAAATATGTTACTGCAGAAAAAATTTCTGAACAGTTCGGGATCAGCGTACGTACGGTCTATCGCGACGTAAAAGCGCTTTTGGAACAAGGGGTGCCCATCAGCTTTGAGCAACCCAAAGGTTATTTTATTGTACAGGGTTATTTCCTGCCCCCGGTCTCTTTCACTTCTGATGAGGCCAATGCACTACTGATCATGGAGCGCCTGGTTTCCCGCTTTGCAGACAAATCTATTTTTACCAATTATACCACCGCCCTCAATAAGGTAAAGGCTGTACTGAAACATTCGCAAAAGGAAAAATTGGAACTGCTCAATGACAGCATCAAGTTTCAGCTGCACCATGAAATGATCAATGAGGAATTTGACCATCTGGCCGGTCTTCAAAATGCGATATCAGGTCAGTACGTAATAGAGCTCGATTACCAGAACAACAATAAAGAAAGCAGCAAACGCCAGGTTGAGCCCATAGGGCTTGTATTCTATGCCTTTAACTGGCACCTGATCGCCTGGTGCCACCTGCGTAAGGAATACCGCGATTTCAGGGTTTCCCGCATCAAAAAAGTAAGGAACCAGGAAATGCCCTTCCGCAAAACAGACCACATGCACATCAATGAGTATATGAAGCTGCTACCTGTTAAATATTAGATCAAAAAAAAACAGACTGCCATAGGGTTGTCAGTGCCCCTCTGTTTCTTTGTGTTGTTAATCATTAAAACTCAAATAAACAACGTTATGAACAGAATTGGAATGTTTTTGAAAGAACTGAATGAAGCCGCAGCAACTACCCGTAAAATGCTGGAAAGAGTACCAACCGATAAATTTGACTGGCAGCCACATCCAAAAAGTATGACGGTTAAAAGGCTTGCTACACACATCGCCGAACTTCCTTCCTGGATAACAATGGCACTAACTACCGATGAACTTGATTTTGCCAATAACCCTTATCAACCGGAAGACATCAAAAATACAGAAGAGCTGCTCGCTTATTTTGAAAAATCGCTGGCAGACGGGCGCAGCCACCTTACAGATAAATATGAAGAAGTGTTAGATAAAGGCTGGACGCTAAGAAACGGAGAACAGGTTTACAGCGTAGAGCCTAAGGCCGATGTGATCCGCATGAGCCTGAACCAGGTTGTTCATCACCGGGCACAATTAGGCGTATATCTGAGGCTGCTCAACATCCCTATACCAGGAAGTTTCGGCCCGAGTGCCGATGAAATGGATTTTTAAAATATACAATTTGATAGTTTATATGGGTATAAATTGATTTCTTTGTAAATAATTTCAATTTATACCCATATCCATGTCTGATTCGACTACCCGATTAAATAAATACATTAGTGAGAGTGGCTTGTGCTCAAGAAGAGCGGCCGACAGGTATATAGAGCAGGGAAATGTATACATTAACGGCAAAAAAGCCAAGGTAGGCGACAAGGTATTTTTTGGGGACATTGTAACGGTGAACGGCCAGAGCATTGAGCCTAAAGAAGTGGAACAATCTGTTTTAATTGCCTACAACAAACCCGTTGGCATTACCAGCACCACAGAAGCCGGGGTAAAAGGAAATATTGTTGACCACGTAAACCATAGTGAACGGGTATTCCCTATAGGCCGTTTGGACAAGGACTCGCAGGGGCTGATTTTCCTGACCAATAATGGCGATCTGGTCAATAAAATCCTGCGTGCGGGCAACAACCACGAAAAAGAATATGTGGTAACGGTAAACAAACCGATTACCGATCAGTTCATTACCGGAATGGCTAAAGGCGTTCCTGTTTTAGGGGTGATGACCAAAAAATGCAAAGTGGTAAAGGAAAGTCCGCTGGTATTCAGGATTACGCTTATACAGGGCCTGAACCGCCAGATCAGGAGAATGTGCGAGTATTTTGGTTATGAGGTGACCAAACTGGAGCGGGTGCGGATCATGAACATTCAGTTAAAAGGTATTCCCCTGGGCGAATGGCGTGAACTGACCCCGGAAGAGCTGACAGAGATCTATAATATGGTGGCCAAATCCAATGCCCAGGCCGATACCACACCAAAAAGGGTAAATAAAAAGCCTAAGGCGCAGAACGAGGAAGTCCCGGCAGGTAAAAAAGCCGCAGCAAAACCGCGCAATGCAGATAACCGGAAAAAGCCCGGAACAGCAAAGCCTGCAGGTAAACACAAAGCCGCAGCGGCTAACGACTGGAACAAATCTGGTGGACCATCCAAAAAGAACAGCAGGCGCCGTTAGAAATTTTATTTTTGGTATCTTTGCAGCAAATGCCTGCTACAAGTAAAACAGATATCCGCTCATTAGACCTCGCTCAGCTGCAACAGCACTTTACTGCTATGCAGGAGCCTGCCTATAGGGCAAAACAGGTTTATCAATGGCTTTGGGAAAAATCGGCGCGCAGTTTTGCCGAGATGAGCAATCTTTCAAAAGAACTCAGGGCCAAGCTGGATGCCAGTTACGCCATCAATGTCGTTGAGGTAAATAAATCACAGATCAGTAACGACCATACCATAAAAAGCGCTTTCAGGCTATACGATGGTAACATTGTAGAAGGGGTGCTGATCCCTATGGATGAGCGGATGACGGCCTGTGTAAGCTCGCAGGTAGGTTGCAGTTTGACCTGCAAATTCTGCGCCACAGGATATATGGACCGTAAGCGGAACTTAAACGCCGATGAGATCTACGATCAGGTAGTGCTGATAGACCAGCAGGCCAAACAAAATTACAATGCACCTTTAACCAATATTGTATACATGGGCATGGGCGAGCCCCTGCTGAATTATGCCAATGTATTAAAATCCATAGACAGAATTACCGCTCCCGACGGACTAAACATGTCGTACAAGCGGATTACAGTTTCTACCGCAGGTATTGCCAAGATGATCAAAAAGCTGGGGGACGATGGCGTGAAATTTAACCTTGCACTCTCCCTGCATGCGGCCAACGACAAAAAACGCAATGAGATCATGCCCATCAATGAGCACAACTCCCTGAAAGCGCTGGCCGACGCATTAAAATATTATTTCGCAAAAACCAAGAATCCGGTAACCTATGAGTATATCGTTTTTAACCAGTTTAACGATGAGATAGCCGATGCCATGGAACTGGCCAGGTTCTGCAAACATGTGCCTTGCAAGGTTAACCTGATCGAATATAACCCCATACAATTTGCAGGTTTCCTCAATGCAGAAGGCGATAAGATAGATGCCTTTTCCAATTACCTGAAAAGTCAGGGCATCAACACCAACATCAGGCGCAGTCGCGGTAAAGATATAGATGCAGCCTGCGGACAGCTTGCCGTTAAGGAGACCGTTTAACTCAGCTTAAAAAATTTACCAGCGTAAATCTAAATCTGTATAGCTTGGCAGTATGATGCTGCTTAAAAATATTTTCAGGGACCTGCTGGCCCTGCTGTTCCCTAATCTGTGCTGTGGTTGTGACACCCATTTGTATAAAGGGGAAGACCTGATCTGTACCCGCTGCCTGTACCGGTTACCCTATACCGATTACCACGTCTTTCCTGAAAATAAAGCCGCCAAACAGCTTTGGGGACGGGTACACTGTAATGCGGTAATGTCCCTCCTTTATTTTAAGAAAGGCTCCCGCACACAAAACCTCATTCATCATTTAAAATACAGGGGAGGTAGGGAGCTGGGTGTTAAGCTGGGCCATATGATTGCCGAAAAGCTGATACAGGCACCTGCGTATAGCGGGATTGATCTGATCGTGCCGGTTCCACTTCACCCGCGCAGGGAGCGCAGCAGAGGATATAACCAAAGCATGTGTATTGCTGAGGGTATTGGAGCGGTGTTAAATGTGCCGGTAAGCCGTAACGGGTTAATAAGAACAGGGCTTACCAAAAGCCAGACAAAAAAAGGGAGATACGACCGGTTCAGGAATATGCAGGCTATGTTTGAGGTACGTGATACAGCTTCGTTTAAAAACCTGCATATTTTATTGGTAGATGATGTAATGACAACGGGTGCAACCCTGGAGGCTTGTTGTATTGCACTTCAAACCTGTAGCCCGGCAAAAATAAGTATCGCCACTGTTGCTTATGCGGAATAAGCGCTTTTGAACAAAAATGGCCTTCTCAAAAATAATTTCAGATATTTTTGGGAATTCAAAAAAAATTATCATCTTTGTCCTGAGAGCGTTAATTTAAGGGTCGACACATTCATCCCAATGAATTGTCGGCCCTTTATCTTTTAAGAAAATCTCCAATTTACCACGCTAATCGGTCAATAATTCAACCTTATAAATAAGCAGAAAGGATATCCCGGATTTCTTCTGGCTTGAACGGTTTTAAAATATGCCCGTTCATTCCCGACGCTTTAAATTTGATGTATTCGTTATGAAGCGTAGACGCTGTTAAAGCAATAATTGGCACACTTTTGAAATAATCACCATCCAGTGCCCTGATGCCGCGTGTAGTCTCAAATCCGTCCATCCCCGGCATTTTGATATCCATAAAAATGAGATCATAGGTTTGTTTTTGCACCATTCCAATGGCTTCTTCTCCGTTCAGCGCAAAATCCATTTCAGGCCCGAACTTCATCAGGATCCTTTTTGCGATCAGCAGGTTGATCTCATTGTCGTCTACAATCAGTATTTTTTTACCGCTAAAATTAACTGGCTGTGCCGAAGGTTTCATTGAAGGGAAAACAATGGGCGCTTTATCAAAGGCCAGTGTAAATGAAAAAGAAGTCCCCTCGCCTTCCTTGCTTTTTACCTCAATCTCTGAGTTGTAGAGCTCCAGCAGCTTTCTGGTGATGGCGAGACCAAGACCTGTCCCGCCATATTTTCTTGAAATATCGGTTTTGGCCTGTGTAAATGTTTCAAAAACGTAGGACAGCTTATCTTCCGGAATCCCGATTCCGGTATCTGTTATTTCAAAATATATGGTGGCCTGCGTTTCGCTGGCTGCAACCAGCTTTAATTGCAGGGTTATTTTACCCTGATCGGTAAATTTAATGGCATTACCCAACAAATTCATCAGGATCTGGTACAACCGTGTTTTATCCCCCAGCAAGCTGGACGGAATCTGATCATCACCCAGCAGCTCCAGCACATTCCCTTTCTTGGTTGCATTCACATACAAAGAAGTGATGATGTCTGTAGTAAGGTCTTTCATACTAAATGGCAGCGACTCCAGCTGGAGGTTCCCTGTTTCCATTTTAGTGAAGTCAAGAATATCGTTGATGATGTTCAGCAGGTTTTCACCCGAAAATTTAAGGATATTGAGGTCTTCCAGCTGTGATGGCTTTGGGTCATTCTCCATCAGCAAATGCGTCATGCCGATTACAGCGTTCAGGGGCGTCCTGATTTCATGGCTCATTACAGAAAGAAACATTTCTTTAGCCTCGCTCAATTGCAGTGCCTGCTCACGGGCTTCTACCATTTCCCGTTCGGCTTGTTTTTTTTCGGTAATGTCAATAATGATCTCAACTTCTATTTCAACTTTACCGGATTCGTTAAAGACCACCGTATTGTAAATAGATAGCCATATGGGTTGCTTGTCTTTCCGGTAAGCAAGCATGTCGACGGTGAACGATTGGTTTTGCCTGGTGAGTTCTCTTGCTCTTGCCAGGAGCTCCATATCGGTTTTTGGCCCGGCAATTAAATCGCCTAACCTTTTTCCTTTCAGGTCATCCAGGTTAAACCCTGTAATTTTTTCAAAAGCCTCGTTTACCCAGGTTACATGGTTGTTGGCATCATTGATCACCACTGCATTGTTCACCTTGCTGGCTACGAATGAGAGTTTTCTGAGTTCATGCTCTACTTTTTTGTTGTCGCTAATGTCGCGGCCGTAAGCATACCAGCGCCCATTTTTAGCAATCATGCTCCAGCCCAGCCAGCGGATCACGCCTGTTTTACTCACTACACGAAAATCGATGGCAAATTCTTTGATCCTTTTTCTCAGCCCATCCTCAATTGTCCCCACCACACGGTCAACATCATCCCTGTGAAAAAAATTCCAGATGTTTAAACCAATGGCTTCTTCAACGGTATATTCAAGAATATTGGTAACGGCATCGTTGATAAACAATACATTCCCGCTGTAATCAAGAATACAGTGAATCTCGGGAGAAACAGCAGAGATGTTGAGCAACTCTTCATATCGATGGGTATTGGCTTCCAGTTCCTTGCTTTTCTTCTCCAGGACAATATGGGTAATGATCTCCTGGGCCAGGGTTTCGAGCCCCTCCTTTTGCGATTCGCTGAGGCTTCTCGGCGTAGGATCTAATACACAAAGGGCGCCTAATTTCACACCATTTTCGTCTATCAAAGGCGCTCCGGCATAAAACCTGACATGGGGATGGCCTACAACAGAAGGGTGGTCTTTGAATCTTTCATCCGCCTGGGCATCATATACTTCAAAAGTATGTTCACCCTGCATGGTATGTTCACAAAATGAGATGCCCCGTGGCATCTCATTTAATACAGTACCTATTGCTGATTTGAACCAGAGCCTGTCACCATCTACCAATCCAATAATTGCAATTGGTGCATTACATAAAAGTGATGCGAGTTTGGCAATACGATCAAACTGGTTCTCTGATAACATTTAGCTTTGGTAAAAGCCGTTATTTATAAAGTGGAAAACGGCTTACTAAACTTATAACTTTTTCTTTAACCTGCTTCAAATTATTTTCATCTTCTGCATTGGTCAGTACCTGATCAATCAGGTCAACAATTTGTTCCATTTCCGATTCTTTGAAACCTCTTGTGGTAATCGCAGCAGTACCTACCCGGATTCCCGAAGTTACAAATGGTGACTTATCATCAAAAGGAACCATATTTTTGTTTACGGTAATGTCTGCCTTTTCCAGTGCGCTCTCGGCCAGTTTACCGGTAATGTTTTTATTGCGAAGGTCGATCAGCATCAGGTGGTTATCTGTCCCTCCTGATATGATGCCGTATCCTTTAGCTACAAAAGCCTTGGCCATGGCCTGGGCATTTGCCTGTACCTGTTTCACATAAACCAGGTATTCATCGCTCAAAGCCTCACCAAAAGCAATTGCTTTAGCGGCAATGATGTGCTCCAGCGGTCCGCCCTGTGTTCCCGGGAAAACAGCCATATCCAAAACGGATGACATCATGCGGGTTTCGCCTTTAGGGGTTTTCAATCCGAACGGGTTTTCAAAATCTTTGCCCATCATGATCATACCGCCACGTGGGCCACGTAAGGTTTTATGTGTGGTAGTGGTAACGATGTGACAGTGCGGAAGCGGATTTTGTAACAATCCGCGGGCAATTAAACCGGCAGGGTGAGAAATATCAGCCATCAGGAGGGCACCAATTTTATCGGCCACGCTACGTACAAAAGCATAATCCCATTCCCTTGAATAGGCAGATGCACCAACAATGATCAGCTTAGGACGTTCTGCCAGTGCTACCTCTTCCAGTTTTGCATAATCTATTCTTCCATCTTCTTTTTTTACACCGTAAAATAATGGATGATACAATTTTCCTGAAAAATTAACCGGTGAACCATGTGTTAAGTGACCGCCGTGTGAAAGGTCAAAACCCAGGATCTTATCTCCCGGCTGGATCACGGCCAGCATTACTGCTGCGTTTGCTTGTGCACCAGAGTGGGGCTGAACGTTAACCCATTCTGCACCAAAAAGTTTTTTAGCTCTTTCAATCGCAATACTCTCCACCTCATCAACCACCTGGCATCCACCATAATACCTTTTACCTGGCAGGCCTTCAGCATATTTATTAGTTAAACAAGAACCTGCGGCCTCCATTACCTGCTTGCTTACAAAATTCTCCGAAGCAATCAGTTCCAGACCATTTTCCTGACGGTCCAATTCCCTGTCAATCAAATCAAAAATTAAAGTATCTCTAGTCATTTATCGAATTATTATTTTGTAAAATTAACGATTTTCCTTCTTAGTTTGATAACAAAATACCTTACTTTGTACTTTCTATTCGAATAAAGCCTGCATGGAAGATAATAACGGCCCGTTTTTACCAAACATAAATTATCCTGCTGATTTAAAGCAGTATAAAGAACAAGATCTGGAACAAATCGCTCAGGAACTGCGTCAGTACATTATTGATGTGGTCAGTGTAAACGGCGGACATTTTGCAGCCAGTTTAGGTGTTGTGGAATTAACGGTAGCCCTGCATTATGTGTTAAACACACCCTACGACAAGCTGGTATGGGATGTTGGCCATCAGGCCTACGGGCACAAAATACTTACCGGCAGGAAATCTGTATTTCATACCAACCGCCTGCTGAATGGCATCAGTGGTTTCCCAAAGATCAGTGAAAGTGAATACGATACTTTTGGGGTGGGGCACTCTTCTACTTCCATTTCTGCTGCTTTGGGTATGGCTGTAGCTTCTCATTATAAAGGCGAAACAGACAGGCAGCACGTAGCCGTGATTGGCGATGGAGCCATGACCGCCGGACTTGCTTTTGAAGGCTTAAACCATGCCGGAATTGAAAATTCGAACCTGCTGGTGATCCTCAACGACAACTGTATGTCTATTGACCCGAATGTGGGTGCCTTAAAAGAATACCTCACCAGCATTACCACTTCGAAATCCTATAACCGTTTCCGTGAAGACATTTCGCAGGTACTGTTTAAGCTTTCCGAACTGGGGCCAAACGCACATAAGTTTGTAAAAAAGATAGAAAAAAGCATTAAAGGTACCCTGCTTAAACAAAGCAATATGTTTGAGGCACTGAACTTCAGGTATTTTGGTCCGGTTGACGGACATGATGTACAGCGTTTAGTGCAGGTGATCCGGGACCTGAAAGATATCCCGGGACCTAAACTTTTACATTGTGTAACCTTAAAAGGAAAGGGCTTTGCCCTGGCCGAAAAAGACCAGACCAAATGGCATGCGCCGGGTTTGTTCGACAAGATTACCGGCGAGATCAAAAAATCCGTATCCGAAAAGCCGCAACCGCCTAAATACCAGGATGTGTTTGGGCATACCCTGGTGGAACTTGCCGAAGCCAACAAAAAAATTGTAGGGATTACCCCTGCCATGCCTTCGGGTTCATCTATGAACATCATGATGAAGGCCATGCCCAACCGCGCGTTTGATGTAGGCATTGCAGAACAGCACGCCGTTACATTTTCGGCCGGATTGGCAACACAAGGCCTGGTACCCTTCTGCAACATCTACTCCAGTTTTATGCAAAGGGCATACGACCAGGTGATCCATGATGTAGCCATTCAGAAATTAAATGTCGTGTTTTGTCTGGATCGTGCAGGTTTTGCTGGCGCAGATGGCGCCACTCACCATGGTGCATACGACCTTGCCTACATGCGTTGCATACCCAATATGACCGTAGCTGCCCCAATGAATGAGGAAGAACTGCGTAACCTGATGTACACCGCACAACAGGAAAATGCAGGTCCGTTTTCTATCCGTTACCCAAGGGGAAATGGAGTGATGCCAGATTGGAAAAGACCTTTCAAGGCCCTTGAAATTGGAAAAGGGAGAAAGATATGCGACGGAGAAGATGTAGCTATACTAACCATTGGCCATGTAGGTAACTTTGCCGTAGAAGCCTGTAAAGAACTGAACAGCGAAGGCATACACCCAGCGCATTACGACATGCGCTTTGTTAAACCATTAGATGAGGCATTGCTGCACGATGTATTTAAACGCTATAAGAATGTAATTACCGTTGAGGATGGCTGTTTACAGGGAGGAATGGGCTCTGCCGTGCTAGAATTTATGGCCGACCATAAATACAGCGCACAGCTGATCAGACTGGGTATCCCCGATAGCTTTATTGATCATGGAGAGCAAGCGGAACTATGGGCATTGTGTGGCTATGATACCAATTCGATCATCAAAACCATTAAAAAGATTGCGGTAGGCAGAACTACCGAAACCATGGCTTCTTAAACTTTCATACAATTGCTATTCCGGCAGCTGTATAAACCTGCAGCGCTTCGTGATCAGGATCCATGTCTGTAATGATGGCATCGATCGACTGTGCCTCGCAGATCAGATAAGGCTCTGCTGTCCCGATCTTTTCCAATGTTGAAAGGGCTATCACATACCTGGCCCGCTCTACCATCATTTTCTTGACCTGCGAATCTTCGTAATCTTTTCCGGTTATTCCGTGGCTTACATCAATACTGCAAATCCCCAGAAAACAGACATCCGGACTAACGCCGCTAAGTGCCCGGATAACCTCATGACCCGACGTTGAAAATGCGGTCTTATTTAAACGGCCTCCAATAAAGATCACCTCGGCATTGGGATGGTCTTCCAGTACAGCCGCCACAGGGAAACTATTGGTGACTGCTGTAATCTTCCGTTCTTTGGGCAGATGGCTAGCTACTGCAAGTGCAGAGGTACCAGAATCAAAAAGCACCACCTGCCCATCGCTGATAAATTGCTGGGCCTTCTGTGCTATGATCTCCTTATGACTCACATCGTAATGTTCCCTGTCCCTGAAGTGCAAGGGAATGGGCGAATGAGAAATTGCACCTCCACGGACGGCCTTAAGCAGTCCCTGATCGGAAAGTTCTTTAATATCTCTCCTTACGGTATCCTCAGATACATTCAATAACGCACTCAGATCGCTCAATAGTACCTTTTGGTCTTTACTGACATGCGAGATAATCAGCTGTTGTCTTTCTGCCTTAATCATAATTTAACTGCAATATTATGCAAATATAATAAATATAATTGCAATATTCTGCAATATATAATTACATTTGTTGCAAAATAATTCGAAATACATGAAAAGAACAATTGGAATTGATATGGACGGGGTCCTCGCAAACATTGAGGCCCAATGGTTAGACTGGTATGAGCGCGACTATGGTGTTAAACTGGGGCATGAGGTTTTTATTGGCGTAAAAGAGTCAGATGCCTTCCCTGATAAAGAGGCAGTAAAAAGGTTTGTTTACACCCCTGGATTTTTCCGCACCATCCCGGTAATGGAGGGCGCTGTAGCAGCTGTTAAAAAACTGGCCGAAGACTTTGAAATTTACATCGTTTCGGCCGCAATGGAATTCCCGCTGTCTTTATTTGAAAAAAGAGAATGGCTTGCCGAGCACTTCCCTTTTATCAGCTGGAAAAATATTATTTTCTGCGGAGACAAAAGTGTGGTAAATACCGATTACCTGATTGACGACCACTGCAAAAATCTTGATTACTGCAAAGGGATGCCAATTATGTTTACTGCAGGGCACAATACCAGTCATACCCACCACACCAGGGCAAACAACTGGGAGGAAGTACTTGCCTTAATGGAAGAACAAAAATATCAAAGCGAAGCCCTGAGCGTTAAGTGAAAAGGCACTTCCAGGTGATCCTTGGCATTGTCCAGGATCAGCCTTGCAGTCATTTCGCCCATCTGCCTGAAATCTGTAGATACAGTAGTAATACCGTTTAAAATGATTTTCTTTAAAGGGGTTTCATTGTAGGAAATCACCCCGATATCTTTTCCAAGCTCCAGCTTCAGGTTAATGATCCTTTCTATGAGAATAACCAGGTCATCTTCCATCAGGTTGATGTAAACCTCCCCTTCTGCAATCTCTTCGGCCTGGATCTGGTTCACCACCTTAGCCGCAAAAGCATATTGCTGACAGAAGCGGTAAAAACCTTTCAGGATCTCCATCGGGTAATAACTCCTTTTGGGCATAATGAGCTTAATGGTATGGTATTTACTCAGGTGTTCCCTGGCCTGTTCAAGCGCATTGTAAATGTCATTTTCAAAATTCTCATACACCGCAGCATACTCACCGCTAACCCCCGGCACCAGTTTATCGAGCAAGACCAGCTTTTCTTTGGGAATCTGGTTGATCACCTCGTGTACATGATCATTTGCTTCCATAAAATGAGGGATGATGACATAGTGGGAATAATCGCCCTTTTTATTGGCAATCAGTTTTTTAAACAGATTAAAATCGTTGTTGTAGATGTAAAAATCCACAGCTACGTGCTCGCCCAGGGCCTTGATAAAGGAATCGTAAATGATCTTTTTATGCGCACTGAGCTTATTGAAGAGCAGGAATATTTTTAGGGTACGCCTGAAAGCCGTACTGATGATGTAATAGCCTTTGCCTGGAACCGAGCCTACAATACCAATCTTTTTAAGATGCTTGTAGCCTTTTTCGGCAGTATCCCTGGAAATATCCAGTTCATAGCTCAGTTCGTTGATAGAAGGCAGCAGGTAGCCTTGCTCAATCTTACCGGATTCTATACCGCTTAAGATAGAATTGGTTAACTGCAGGTATTTGGGCGTAGAAGAATATTCATCTACATGGATAAAATCGAAAAAATTCAGCGGCTTCATCTCATCGGCTAAGGTTAAGGCTTAAGTTAGCAAAATTTAAGACAAAACCGTACCTGCGGCATAATATTTCAGCTCCACAATATCGTTGGGCAAAGGCTTCGTGTTCCATGACTTGTGGATGGCCAGGGCCGCCCCTACCGCAGTAGCCTGGGCCATATAAGCGGCAAAAACTTCCAGCTGCGGAAATGCGGCTGCCAGCAGGTTCATAAATATTACATTTTTGCTGAACCCCCCATCTACAAATATGCGTTTTGCCGCCGTGCCCTGAAGCACCCTGTTTGTAGAAATGTACTGCTGGTTAACCAGGTCCAGCATTAACTGGTGATAAGCAGCGGTATCCGAAACGAACTGACTTAAGTCGCGCTTACCAAAAGCAGATTCTTTCAATCCGCCACCCCGCTGTTCTTCGGATCGATCTGATTGATTTGCCTGCTGTAACGTAGTAATAAGTTGCGGATCGTAAGGCACCGAGCGGTAAGCAATCACATCTGTTCCAAAATGCGCCGCTATGCGCTTTACCTGCTGTTCATGCTCATAGCCTGCAAACAGCCTGGAAGCTTTTACCGGCTTTCCCTCATATTGCAGATAACATAAACAATCGTTTTCCAGCTCGTCCGCCGTAAGCGGAATTGAATTGAAGGGGTTTAAGCTGATGCACCAGGTACCGGTAGACAACAAAATAAAAGGCTCATGAAAATTAATCAGGTAAGGCACCAATGCCGCAGAACTATCGTGAAAACCCGCACCAACCGCATAATTATTTCCCGGAAAAGCAGCAGGGATTACGCTGTCTGAGGGAACGATAGGAGCCAGTTTATCTATGATGCCTTCTTTGCGTACCCATTCATGGTAATCGTTACGGGTAAAATCCCAGAGATTGGTATGGCAGCCTATGCTCGTCAGGTCAGAATAGGCTTCGCCCGAGATCAGGTAGCTTAAATACTGCGGCAGGTGAAGCGCATATCTGATCTGCCTGAAAAGCTCTGGTTTTTCGTATTTGACGCGGTAGAGCTGCATGCCCGAATTGAGGCTGCCCAGCACCGGAGAGGCCGCACGGTGTGAAAACTCAGCTTCTCCACCATAAGCAGCGTAAAACTGGTTCTGCAAGGCCTTTGGATATTCCTTCAGGTAATTGTACAGCGGCGCCAGGGGCTTACCATCTTCGTCTACATAAACAAAGCTGGCACCATAGGTAGCAAAATTGATGGCCCTGATCTCAAATGCAGGGTTTTTAAATACCTCCCGTAAGGAGTCAAAAACAGACAGTCTAAGGCTCTCCAGGTTCTCACAGGGGTCGCCATCTTCATCTACAGTTTCGGTAAATCTTGCCGAGCGCTCAAAAACAATCTTATACTGTTCATCAAAGAGGAACAGTTTTTTGTTTGTCTTACCCACATCAAAAACCGCTATTACCGGAACCGCCTTCATCTTTACCTCCATCCCTTACAAGCCTGTTGCTACGGTTTTTAACCCACGGCTTTTAATGAGTTCTTCCCTCACTTTGATTTTTCTGAACAGTTCCAGCGGGGCCAGGGCCGCTCCGGCCCGCAAACGGGCTTCGGCTACCAGCGGACGGAGATCTGTGCGGAAGGCCTGCTGCAATAGCTCCTGGGCACGGGCCACATCGTTTGCTTCCTGCGCCTGCTCCAAGGCCTTACGGTCTACAGACAAAGCCTGGGCATAGGCCAGCATAATGGCTTCAACCGACTGTAAAAGGTCTTCCAGCGGGTCTTTGACATTGTGTGAGGCATCAATCATCCAACCCAGATCGCTATGGTGTTTCATGTTGCGGGCGTCCATTCCTTCCACCAGTTCATTGAAGATCAGGAACAGTTGGTAAGGTTTCAGACTTCCGGCTGTAAGGTCGTCGTCACCATATTTGGAATCGTTAAAGTGGAAGCCGCCCAGTTTACCTTCCATTAACAGCAGGGAAACGATCTGCTCGATGTTGGCGTTTGGCAGGTGATGACCAAGGTCTACCAGCGTATAAGCTTTAGGTCCTAATTTACTGGCGTACAATAAAGACTGGCCCCAATCCCCTACAGTTGTAGAATAGAAATTAGGTTCAAAAGCTTTATACTCCACAAAAACCTTCCAATCGGCGGGCAAAGCAGCATAAATTTCCTGCAGGCTTTCCAGGGTATTCTGGAAGGCTGTACGGAAGTTGAGCTGTCCTGGAAAACAGGAACCATCGGCCAGCCATACGGTAAGTGCTTTGGAACCCAGTTCTACCCCTTGCCGGATCACCTCTATATTGTGTTCGATGGCTTGTTTCCGTACTCCTTTATTGACATGCTGTAAGGAGCCAAACTTATAGCTATGTGCCTGACCGGCCTGGTCCTGAAAGGTATTGGAGTTCATGGCATCAAAGCTCAAACCATGCTGCGCTACCAGGGCCTTAATCGCCTGCACATCATCTGCGGTATCCCAGGGAATATGCAGCGAGATGGAACCGCTTGCCGCATTTAACTTGTGCAGCAAACCTATATCTTCTATTTTCTCTTCGATGTTACGGGGTTCCCCTCCTGAAGAGAAGCGCCCAAAGCGTGTACCGCCTGTACCCAGGGCCCAGCTTGGGATACCAATCTGAAAATTGATCAGTTTCTGAATGATGGCTTCGGTATCCGCTACCTCATCAGCAATAAAGGCAAGTCTGCGCTGGTGTTTGGCTAAAAGTTCACTGTTGTGTGATGCTATCTGATAATTCTCTAGTATCATAATTTCTTGTTTTTTAACGCTCTCTTTTTAACGGACAAAGGCATTGGCTACACCGCCATCCACATTCAGTACATTTCCTGTCGATTTGTTCAGCAAGCCCCCTGCAAAAGCAAAGCAGGCATTGGCAATATCTTCGGGTAAAATTATTTCATTCAGCAAGGTACGTTTTGCATAATAAGCCGGCAACTCTGCCACAGTAATTCCATACGCTTTTGCGCGGCCTTCGGCCCATCCTCCTGCCCAGATGTTACTGTCGCTGATCACAGCATCCGGGTTCACTACATTTACACGGATCCGGTCTGCCCCCAGTTCTGCGGCATTTAACCTGCTCAGGTGCAGCTGGGCCGCCTTGGCGCTGCCATAACCTGCGTTATTGGGGCCACTAACCAGTGCATTTTTACTTACAATGTTCAAAATGTCACCTCCAATATCCTGTTTCTGCATTACTGCGGCAGCAGCCTGGGTAACGAAAAACTGGCCTTTCACCAATACATCGTAAAGCAGGTCCCAGTCTTTTTCTGAATGATCGGCAATGGTTTTAGAGATCGAAAGGCCGGCATTGTTCACCACAATATCTACCCCTCCAAAAGCCAAAGCTGCCGCATCAAATGCCGCTGCAATATCTTCAGCGCTCGTTACGTTCAGGGTGGCTGTGGCATAGCTGTCCTTACCATATTTACTTTCAAATTCCGCGCCGGCACCTTCCAGGCGCTCTGCGTTCATATCGTTCAATACCACTACAGCACCCTCTTCTACAAACTTTTTAGCTATGGCCTTGCCTATTCCACCGGCGCTGCCTGTAATCAGGGCAATTTTTCCGGTAAGGGCTTTCGGCTTAGGCATGCGCTGCAGTTTGGCTTCTTCCAGCAACCAGTACTCAATGTTAAACGCTTCCTGTCTCGGTAAAGAAGTGTATGCTGAAATGGCTTCTGCGCCTTTCATTACATTGATGGCGTTGGTGTAGAATTCTGCAGCGACCCTTGCCGTTTGCTTATCTTTTGAAAAAGAGAACATACCTATGCCCGGATACAGAATGATGACCGGATTGGCATCACGTATAGCAGGGCTGTTGCTGTGTTTGCATGAATCGTAATATTCGGCATACATTTTACGGTAAGCCTCAAATGCTGGCCTTAGTTTTTCCTTCAGGGACGTAACATCGCTAAGGTCCTCGCTAATGTCCAGCTTCAGTACCAGCGGACTGATCTTGGTGCGCAAAAAGTGATCAGGGCAGCTGGTACCTAATGGGGCCAGCCTGTCCAGGTCATTGGAATTGATAAATTCAAGTACCCTGGCATCATCGGTAAAATGGCCAACCATATTTCTTTCACTGGAGCAGAAGCCCCTCAGTACAGGAGCTATTGCAGCAGCCTGTTTCAAGCGTTGTTCTTTTGCAGCGCTTTCTATTTTCTGGCCGCCAAACACCGGGCCTTTTTTTCCGTAGTTTTCTTCCAGGTATTCGGCGCATCTTTCAATAACTTCCAGGGTATTGATGTAACTTTCGTAAGCAGTATCGCCCCAGGTAAACAATCCGTGCGAACCCAGCATAATGCCCCTGATACCCGGATTCTCATCCAGGCATTTGCGCAGCATTAAGCCCAGTTCAAAACCCGGCTTTTGCCATGGCACCCAGCCTATGGTACCATTAAACAGCTCTTTGGTGATGCGCTCTCCGTCTTTGGCCGCAGCAATGGCAATGGCCGCATCAGGATGCAGGTGATCTATGTGCTTAAAGGGCAGGAAACCATGCAAAGGCGTATCAATAGAAGGGGCTTTACTGGCCAGATCGTAAATACAATGGTTAAACAATTCCACCATTTCATCTTCATGTTCCAGCCCCCGGTAAATATTTTTAAGGCTGCGCAGCCGGTCTGCATAGAGTGCGGCCAGACCACTTTTCTTTAAAGTACCTAAATCGCCGCCAGATCCTTTCACCCACATCACTTCGGCTTCCTGTCCGGTAAGCGGATCTTTGGCCATAGCTTTACATGAAGTATTGCCTCCGCCGTAATTGGTTAAACGCAGGTCGGCACCTAATAAATTTGAACGGTAGATCAACAAGGCTACTTCATCTCCGGCCATTTCAGCAGCCTTTGCATCATCCCACAAATAGCTTACATGTTTAAAAATCTTTGTTCGAGTATTCATATAGATATTTTATTAATTGTTTTTACTTGATAGAATTTCCATAACCTACAATGAGGATAGATAAGATGAGGATCACAATTCCGGCTACAACGGTACCGAAAGTCTTTTTCTTTACCCCGCTCCATTCTTTAAACACCAGCCCCCAGCCATTGGCTACCAGGATGATGCAGGCCATGTGCAGAATCCAGCCACTGGCGCCATTGCCCAGTTTGCTTTCGCCCATCCCGTAAAAGAAGAACTGCAGGAACCAGGTTGTGCCCGCCAGGGCAGAGAAGATGTAATTTTTAACCAGCGGGGCCTTTTTATCGGTATAATCCCCAAAAGTTTTGTTGCGGGCATTGAGCAGCATGCACCAGAACAGGTTGGTGGTTAAACCTCCCCATAAAATCACCACATAGGTTACGTTGTTCTGGAAAAGAAATTCACCTTGCCCCGGATTAAGCAGCTTCCAGGCCTCATTGGCATGCTGGGCCATGTCTTTTCCGGCGTCAATACCAAAGGCAAAACAAGCACTCAGAACACCCGAAACAATAGATACGATAAGACCTATGCCCAGTTTGTATTCTTTATTGGAAGGATCTGCTTTACCAGAGGCCACAAGGTCCTTTTCTTTCATGCTTCCCGCCAGTCCGCATACCACGATGCCGATTACACAGACCAGCAAACCGAAGAGCACCATCTGGCCCCATTGCGTTCCGGCCATGTCCGACAGGCTGTCTTTTCCGGCTACCGGGTTAAAATCGTAATATAGAGATGGAATCAGCGCCCCAAATACAGAGCAAAGCCCCAGTATGATGGTACTGCCCAGCGAAATGCCCAGGTACCGTACGCCTAAACCATAAGTAAGCCCACCTATGCCCCACAATACACCAAAAAAATAGGTAAGCAGTAAAATCTTGCCATTGGTTTGGGCAATGATGTCCATAAAACCAGGAATGGTGAGGTAAGCCGCCAGCGGAGGTACAATGAGCCAGGAAAACAGCCCGCCAACAATCCAGTAGGTTTCCCAGGCCCAGCCTTTAACTTTTTTAAAAGGGATGTAAAAACTCCCGGAGGCAAAACCGCCGATGAAATGAAAGATGACGCCTAGTAAGACCTGCATAGTTTAGGATTTAAATTTGGTTTGACTAAAGTAGACTGATTCCCCTAAACTTCTGTCATGTACTGTCATGCCATCCTGCTATTGTTTTTATTTTTTAAGCACAACCGGCCCCAGTAAACCGGAAGCCAGCAATTTATCCTCCTTTTTGAAACTGATGTTCGTATTGGTAAGCCGCTTTTCTTTGGGCAAGGCGGCATCGCCAATCAGGCGGTTAGGCCATAAATTGACCACTTCTATTTTCAGCTCGTTTTTTCCTTTCTGCAAAGCAGGGCTGATGTCTACCTGCCAGGGCGCTGTCCAGATGATCCCCAGGTTTTGGCCATTCAGGCTAACCTCGGCAATGTTCTTTACCGTACCCAGGTCCAGATAAACCGGGTTGCCTGCTTCAGGCTCAAGGGCCAATTCAAATTGTTTGGTATAAACCGCGGTACCCGAAAAATACCTGATCCTGTCATCGCTGTGCAAGCTCCAGTCTTGCAGCCTATCAAAAGTAACCATTTCCGGCCCGCCCCAATGGGTATCAAACTGAACCTGCCATGGGCCTGATAGTTCCTGAACGGCTTTCAGTTCCGGATAATTGAGCGCCACCTTTTTCACCTGGGTTATTTTACTATTCTTTGGAAATACAATGAACCAGGATTGAAAGGCTTCAAATTTTAAAGGCAATTGAATCCGGCCATCGGTTATTTTAAAATTAACCTGCCGGTTGATACTGCCTTTTACCGGGTCCCAGATTTCCGGCATGCGGTTTTTTATCCGGAAGCTGCAATCTGTGAGCAGGGATTTACTATGCTTATTGGTAACAAAATAAATTTCAGCCTCGGGGGTACTGCGGTGGATAAAATCGATGGGGGCGTCGCCGGAGCATTCGAAATCCGGCTTAATCCCGTCATTCAGCAAAATGTTACGGATCGGTCCTTTATCAAACACCCGCCCTTTTCCATAACTATTTATACGCAGCTGTGCCCCTGCTTTGCCCCAGAGTGCCTTGGCCAGGCCCTTCAGCTGCACATCACAATCGGGATAGTTCTTAAGTCCGGAATCACTGATGGGCTTAGGCCCTGCAATGGTAGCCCCTGTTTTCACCAGGCTGCTGATTTTCTGGAGTACGGCCAAAGGCATCCTTGTACTTTCAGGCAAGACCAGGATACGGTAGCTCATGCCATCCGGCAGGGTCAATTTCCCGTTCCTAACGGATAAGCGTGTCAGTAAAACCTCTTCATTGCACACATCATAATCGTAACCCTTGCCCAATTGCGGGTCGATATGTTTCTGGGCAACCAGGTTAGGCACCCCATCGCCATTATAATACAGCACATCGGCTACAAAACTGCCCGAACGCAGCAGGTACTGCGATCTGGCCACATAATCAAAAAATGGCCCCGATTTGTTCCACCAGGTTACATTGGGGTTAAAATGTGTACCGGCACCATATTCATAGCCTGGCTTACCATCTTCGGGCCGGGTAGAGGTTGAGGTATGTATGGCAATGCGGTTGATGCCCTCGCAAAAAGCACGGTCTAAAGCCTGTTTCAAAGAACCGGGATAGTCCAGCCAGTGCCGCATACTCGTAAAAGCTTCGGCCGAGGCGGTTTTCTTACCGTAAAGGTGGGCGGCAGAAGCCACCATTTTACATACTTTATTTTGTCCGTAATCGAGCCTCGACACGCCATAAGGCTTATCGGGCGTAATGGTACTTTCATCTTCATGGTTGTTTCCCAGCCAGAATTCGCCCATAGGGAAATCGCTCCGCCCAAGGTTCTTTAACCCATCGATGGAAATGGTACCCGAGCGGCTAGGCCCTGCCGATTCGTTCTGTACCAGCATGTTTTCTTTATGGCACAGGTCGGCAAAATGCCTGTAATGTTCATCTGCCATACAATCGCCCAGTGTTTTGCGGTAATCGTGCATAAAACGGTCAGAGATTTCCGCGCTTCCTACCAGGTAACCCAACAATGCCGGGAGATAAGGCGTAGGGTCGTAACCCCTGTATTTCTTAAAATGCTGAACGATCTTTTCCGTCCAGTTCGGGAAACCGTCTTCAAAACTATCGTCGCAAAAATAAATAGGCTTATTGCCCACTTTGGCGGCTTCATCTATAAACATCCGGCCCAGATTTTCGAACTGCAGGTCTACCCCTTTACGATCGTACCAGTCTACCGAAAGCCCATCGCCTTCGGGCTGGGCAATCATCAGCCTGGAACCGGTCATTCTGTGTCCGGTACGGATGATCTTCCAGCTGCCGGCAGGCACTTCCCAGTTCAGCTGCCCATCTTTTGAAACCTTAGCGGTAAGATCAATTACCTGCTCAACAGGAATTGCAGCATCCGCAGGCTCATTTTCCCAGGGTTCTGAAACCGGCCCCATCACTTCAGTAGATTTTGCCCAGTTGCTGATGTCTTTGTGGTTAGACTTGGCGGCCAGGAGTTCGGCCCGCTTACCACTGATTTGTTGGTTCCGGCCCTGGTGCAAAGGAATGGCCACAACAGCGGTATCCCTGTAGTCCAGTTTTTCCAAAGGAAGATCAATGTATTCCTTATATCCCGGGGGGTTGAACACCTTATCGTAGCCTACCCTGTTTCCGGGCAGGGGTAATTTCCCCGAGAATTTCTGCGGCCCTTCAAGCTCCATTTCTGCCTGCAGGTACCAGCGGCCCGAATTTTCGGGTTCAATCCATGGCCCGCCCATGCACCATCCCGAGCTCATATTGATGCCAACGCCAATGTTCAGCCTTTTGGCCTCTTTCATCGCATGGCGGTAAAGCGCTTTCCATTCTTCCGAAAGAAATTTGGCACCCTGGGGGAAGGGCACTCCGCCCAGGCCACCGGCAGAGTTCACCAGCAGTACCTCACCCATTCCTTTTGCACGGAACTCTTCCAGGTCGCGGGTAATGCCTGCTTCATTCACCAGGCCGTTAAACCACCACCAGTAGCAGGAAGATTTGCTGCTATCCGGAGGATGTATGAAGTTCGCCTCGAGATCAGCTAAAGCTGAGTTTTCTCCCGCTGTTAAATTGCTGTTTATTACTGCCGCAGTACCTTTTAGCCCCAGCAGGGATAGGTTCAATGTTGCTACAGAACTGATTTTTATAAAATTCCTTCTTCCTGGTTTCATTTTGGGCAGCTGCATTAATATTCAAACTGGTAAGTACCTGAACCCGCCAGGAGTTCGGTATTGCCGGCTACATTTTTCACATCACTTATGGCTTTAACCTTATCCAAGGCCGTTCCAGACTCCGTTATTTTCAGCCCTGCTGTGTTAGGCAACACAATTCTGGCCGTAGTATTGGCCGGAATGGTTACGGTCAATTTTGTTTTGCCACCTTCAATTGCCCATAACGATTTTACGCTGCCATAGATGGTTTGCAGTTCTGCCGAGGCATTTTTAAGGTTTCCACCTGGCTTTGGGGCAATGCTGATCTTTTTATAGCCCGGTTCCAGTTCAGCAATTCCGGCCACATTACGGTACATCCAATCGCCTATGGCACCATAAGCGTAATGGTTAAATGAGTTCATACTTACAGCCTGGAAAGAGCCGTCGGGCTTAATCCCGTCCCACCTTTCCCAGATGGTGGTTGCCCCTTTTTTTACCGGATAAAGCCAGGAAGGATAGGTATCCTGCAGCAACAGCTTATAGGCCACATCATTGTAGCCAAAGCGGGTAAGCACATGACACAGATAAGGCGTTCCCAAAAAGCCCGTTGTTAAATGGTTGCCATAAGCAGCAACGTTATCTGCCAGTCGTTTGGCCGCCTGCGCCCTCAGGTTTTCGGGCAGAAGGTCAAAATTCAGCGCAAGTACGTAGGCCGTCTGAGAGCTGGACACCAGCCTGCCCGAAGGGGTAACATATTCATTCAGGAATGCCTCTTTAATGGCCTTGAGCAATTCAGTATAGGTTTGCACATCGGCCTTGTTGCCCAATACTTTCGCCGCATTGATGAGGTTTTGTGTAGAGTGCGCATAAAAGGCCTGGGCAATGAAAAACTTATCGGTTATGGCAGCCTTACCATCGCGGTCATCGGCCATGGTGTAAAAAAGCCAGTCGCCATAATGCGGCCCGCTGTTCCACAAATTGTTTTTGCTGATGCTGCGGATGTACGCTACCCAGGCTTTCATGCTCGGGTACTGACGGGCAAGAAGTGCTTTATCGCCATAGGCCTGGTAAAAATCCCAGGGAATGATGGTCGCCACATCTCCCCATCCTGCCGAGCCCGCATTTTTTACGGCGCGCACATCGGGTATCACCACAGGCACATTTCCGTTGGCATGCTGATCCACATTAAGGTCACTCAGCCATTTACTGAAGAAAGCCGATACATCCATATTGTAGGCTGCAGTTTTAAAGAATACCTGCGCATCGCCGGTCCAGCCCAGGCGCTCATCACGCTGCGGGCAGTCTGTTGGCACATCCACAAAATTCCCTTTTTGCCCCCATTGGATATTGCTTTGCAGCTGGTTCAATAAGGGGTTAGATGTAGCGAACCTGCCGGTTGGGGCCATAGCAGAATATACAGCAATGGCATTTAAATTGGTACTGTCCAGCTTGCCGCTATAGCCGCTAATTTTAACATACCTGAAACCCTGGAAGGTAAAATGAGGTTCCAGCACATCTGTTTTAAAGCCGCTCAGGATGTATTTGTTTTCCTGCCTGGCATTCCTTAAGTTCTCTGTATAAAAGTTTCCGTCCTTATCCAGTACCTCGGCATGGTTTAGGGTAACCGTATCGCCTGCTTTCCCTTTCAGCTTCAGCTGCACCCAACCCACCAGGTTCTGGCCAAAATCGGCTACAAGCTCGCCTTTGGGGGTTTTAAAAACTTTTACCGGTGCAAAGCGCTCATGCTTACTTACGGTTGGGCCTATCGGGGCAACCAGGTTATCCAGCTTAAAGTCAACTGTTTTTACCTTTTGCCAGCCGGTATTATTAAATTCCTGCACTGCGGCATTTTTTTCCAGGCGGGCATCATAGGTCTCGCCATTATAAATATCAGAAGCTTTTACCGGCCCGTTGAACGACGCTTTCCAGCTGTCGTCTGACGAGAGGCTTTCCCTTCTGCCATCTGCATATTCGATCTCGAGCTGGAACAGCAGCCCCACCTCTTTTCCGTATAAATTGCGTTTATGGTTAAACTCCAGGTTGCCCCGGTACCAGCCATCTCCAATGGTTACCAGTGCTGCATTTTTCCCCGGCTTCAGCATAGTGGTTACATCATAAGTCTGGTACTGCAGGCGTTTATGGTAGCTGGTCCAACCCGGGGTAAAATAATGGTTGCCAATTTTTTGCCCGTTCAGCTTTGCCTCGTACAGGCCATGCGCGGTAATGTAAAGCCTTGCATTTTTAACCTGGCCCCGCACATCAAAGCTGCGGCCAAACATGGGCGCAGGCCCTGGTTTTCCTTCCGTGTCGGTACTGGTCTGGATCCATTTTGCAGTCCAGTCATTTGGTGTAAGCAAACCTGTTTCCCAAAAATTTACGGCAGACCATGCAGAGGCATTTTTATGATTGTCCCATACCCTTACCTGCCAGTAATAGCGTGTTTTACTTTTTAGCGCTGCGCCTTTGTAAGGCAAATGGGCAGACTGGTCTGAGCTTACTTTACCACTTTGCCATTTCAGGTTCTTCCCGTTCAGCAGATCTGTTTTGCTCAATGCAACCCGCAGTTCGAAGGCAGTTTGCATGGTGTTTCTTTCCGCAGCCTGCAGTTTCCAGCCCAACTGCGGCTGGAGGCCATCAATGCCCACAGGATCAGATTTATAATTACAGGTAAGCTGGGCAACCTGAAGCTGCTGGGCCTTTACCATGAGGGAAAAACAAATAAGAAAAAGGAACAAGCTGGTTTTACGCATTTGGTGTGGTTTATATAAGGTTACAAAATAACAATACCCGTGTTAAATATTTAATAAAGTTTAATTAACTTTCAAAAAATAACCCGAATACCCCCTAAAGTATAACATTATGAAAGCAAAACTGTCATGGGCTGTCCTGTCCAAACCTGCTCAGTAAGGCGCCTGATAAATTTTTTATCCGCTCCAGAGCCCGGTAACGCTATAGGTTACGTAACCTCTTTGTATAAATTATTAACCGATCGGAATTATAGTTTCATATTTATATAGTAAATGTTAAATTTGCTGTCGAAAAGAGTCTCATCCCACCTGCTCTTAGTTCCGGTTTTTCAAATTGCTGTCAAAAGAAATAATGTTAAAAAAGTACTGGTTTTGGTTGGTTGGGGATCCTATGTCAATTTCGCTGGAAGGGCGCATCTTTCACACCATCTCAGTTATCGCTATCCCTACGGTATGTATACAGGTAGTTTTCAACCTGTTCATCCATTTGTACCAGGCCGCTGTTGTGGCGGCAGTAGTTGCCACTATCCAGCTTTTCCTTTACTATTTAAGCCGGTTTAAAAATAAGCTCAACCTGGCCATCATTCTTTCGGCCATAGAGATCAACATTTCCAATTCCTTTGCATACATCTACAATTCGGGAATTGAGGGTTCCATTTTACTACTGTTTGCAGTTTCCCTGTTCCTTACCATCCTCATTTCGGCCCGCAGGCAATGGCTCTTCCTGTTTATACTCAATGCAGCCACGGTAATTTCCCTGTTGTATGTAGAGTTCATGCGGCCGGGTATGATCCTGCAGCATTACAGCAGCCGGCAGGAAATGTTTATCGACATCGGGGTTACTTACTTTATTGTGATCTGCCTGCTGTACATCTGCACCACGCTGGTCAGGAAAAGCTACGACAGGCAAAAGAACGAGGCGGTAGAAAAAGCGCATAAGCTGGAACTGATCAATATAGAAAAAGACAAGCTGTTTTCCCTGATCTCGCACGACCTGACCACACCCCTGGCTTCTGTGAAGCAGTACATGCAGCTGCTTACTGCGGTAGAGCTGGACATCCAGGACCGCAGTGCGATGGAGCAAAAGCTGATCAGTTCTGTTGACGATGCCCAGTACCTGCTCAACAACCTGCTGCTCTGGGCAAGGAACCAGCTGCAGAACAACGAGGTTCAGCTGGAGCAGCTCAATTTTAAGGATACCCTGAACCACACTTTAAACATGTTTTTGCAGATGGCCAAAAACAAGAACATCCGGGTACTGGTTAACATCCCGGAAAACCTGATGGTTAAGGGCGATAAGCTCATGATCCAGTCGGTAGCACGTAACCTGCTCAACAACGCTTTTAAATTTACCCCAGCCAATGGCGATATAGAGGTAAAGGCCCGGCAGGATGGCAACCGCTGTATCTTTTCGGTAAAAGATAGCGGGGTTGGGATATCCGCAGAAAAACAGCGCCAGATATTTACCTTAAGGATCGCTTCAAGTTATGGTACCGAAAATGAAAAAGGCACTGGCCTGGGCTTATCGCTGTGCAAAGATTTCATAGAAAAGCAGGGCGGGAAGATCTGGTTTGAAAGTGTACCCAAAGCAGGGACAACATTTTATATTGCCCTGCAGTCAAGCCATCACTAACCGGTTGCTTCAGGCCCTTTTAAAGGTATCTGGAACCAAAATTCAGAGCCTTTCCCTTCTTCACTTTCCGCACCAACCGTTCCGCCATGCCTGGTCACAATTTCGGCGCAGATGTACAGTCCAAGGCCCAGGCCAGAGAACTGATAACTGGCATTATCTACCCTAAAGAAACGGTCAAAAACCAGGCTGGTCTTATCGGCCGGTATGCCAATCCCAAAATCTTTCACTACAACTTTTATTTCCTTGCCTGTAAGTACCGTATAAACAATTACAGCATTGCTTTCCGGTGAATATTTAATGGCATTAGAGAGAAAGTTTTTAAGCACCTGCTCTATCCTGGGCTGATCTGCATACACATCAATATCGTCCACATGTTCCATAACAATCTCAAAGTCTTCCGTATTCTGCATGTCGCTCACACATTCAGTTATCAGGTTCTTCATATTGAAGTGACTGTAATTGAACTGCATTTTGCCCGCCTGTATTTTCGAAACATCCAGCAGGTCGCTCACCAGGAAGGTCAGGTTGTTCAGCTGCCTGGAGGCCTTGTCAATATAGGTGAGCATGTCATCGTTTACCACACCTTTCCGGGCTACCCTGGCCGTTAGCTGTAAAAAGGCCTTAATGCTGGTAATTGGCGTTTTAAGTTCATGGCTGGCAATACTCATAAACTCGTCTTTCTTCTGCATCAGCTCCTTTTGCAGCTCATTGGTTTTCGTAATGTCAACCATTGAGCCCACCATTCTGTAAGGCATATTGAAATCATCATGCAGTATACTGCCCCGATCAAAAATAACCGCATAATTCCCGTCGGCTTTTAAAAAACGGTATTCGGCCGACCACTGCTTCTGGTTACCGTTTATGGCTTCGTAAACACTATCTTTCACCTGTTTGCGGTCTTCGGGGTGAATCTTTTCAAACCAGAAAGCAATATTGCTGGTTTCGGCCGAGTTCGAATACCCAAACATCAGGTCAAGGTTATTGCTCCGCCACATGGTGTTGTTTACCAGGCTCCAGTCCCAGATGGTATCATTGGTAGCTTTGGCTATTTCGTGGAACCTTTCCTCACTCGCGGTCAGTTCCATAGTCCTTTCCCGCACCTTTTCTTCCAGCTCAGTATTCAACAGCTTCAGGTTTTCGCGGGTATCGATCAGTTCATTGTAGTTCTTTTTCAGGCGCTGGTCTGCCAGCCTGCGTTCAGTAATATCTGTTATGGTTGCAGCAAAGCCGTCAGACATTTTTACGGCTACCAGCTGAAACCATTTTTTAGGCCCCATCTGGAATTCTGCCTGCAATGAGCTGCCTTTCTCTGCTACAGCCACGTAACGGGCAAAAAGGCTTCCCTCGGTTAGTTCGGGCAGTTGTTTTACCAGCATGGCATCGTTAAGCTGCTTTTTGGTTTTGCCCAGCAACTCCAGCGCAGCGCTGTTAAATGCTACACATTTAAAGTCAACAATAAAATGGTCCTGGTTTCTTACAGCGGTAAAGGCCAGCACCGCGTTTAAGCTCGCATTAAAAACACCAGATATAATGTTGTTCAGCTCGGTAATGTGCGATATATCTACAAAAGTAATCACCACACCATCGGTTTTCTTATCCTTGCGCAGGTAAGGCATAATCCGCATCAAGCTTCGGCGCCCGTTTTTCAGCTGCACCTCCTTTTCCAGTACCTGGCCCGCCAGCATCACACTACGGATGTCATCAGACAGGTGTTCAGATTTAATGTTGTTGGAAATGTGATCAATCGAACGGCCTATATCTGCATCTATCAAATTCACCATGCTGGTTGCTGCAGGGTTAAACTTACGGATCTGCAGGTTGCCATCCAGAAATACCTGGCCAATATCTATGCTCCTGAAGTAATTGTCAAGGTCATCGTTCAGCTCTATCAGCTCGCGTATCTTCAGCTGATGCTCGGTATTTAAGGTATGGAGCTCCTCGTTAAGCGATTGCAGTTCCTCATTGCCCGATTGCAACTCTTCATTTGCGGACAATAATTCTTCGTTACTGGATTGCAGTTCCTCATTGCTGGTTTCCATTTCCTCTATGGCCAGCTGCAGGTTGCTCCTGGTTTCGTTCAACTCTGCTTCCAGCTCAAAAACGTATTCATTCTGCTGGTCGTTCGAGAGCAGGGACATCATCAGGTCTTCCTTATCGGGAATGATTTCTGTGGTACTTTCACCAAACACGATCATGGTAAAATCGCTGTTGTTATCCAAACCCGGAGGCTGTATGGATATGTTCAGGTATACCTCATCCTTCTTGCGCTTAAAGCGGATCCTTTTCAGATGCGTTCTTTTGTTTTCTTTCCAGGATTTGCGCAGGGCGGTATTGAGCACAATGGAGATTTCCCTCGGTACCATTTTCAGGATGTTGAGCTCTATTTTCTCATCCGGCAGGGAAAGGAACTGCCGGTAATTGCCCACGGCTTCCTGTATAATGTAAGCCTTGTCAATAAAAACGCCTACATAACCAAGGTCTTTGGTTATGAAACTATTGAAGGCCTTCTCTGCCCCGGTTAAAGGCGTATCGATGCTGCTCTTTTTCTTTTCCGCGCGTGCCACAATCCGGCCGCTGGTATTATAGGTATTGTAAGTAGAATAGTTTATCGGGCCAGACTTCTGATAGATCTTCCATTTGCCCGAAAACTCCCTGAGGCCTTCCTTCAGTGCAGAGGCCGTTTCACTTGTTCCAAGAAACAGATACCCGTTTTTATTCAGCGAAAAATGAAAGGTAGATAAGATCTTTTGCTGCAATATATTGTTCACGTAGATCAGCATATTGCGGCAGGTTACCATATCGTTCTTGATAAACGGGGGCGATTTGATCACATCATGTTTTGCAAATACCACCTGTTTCCTGATGTGCGGAAGCACGCCATAAAAAGCGCCATCTTTTACAAAATATTTGCGGAACAAAGCAGGCGGTATTTCTTTAATTACCGATTCGGGGTACTGATTGCGGCCGGCAATCTCTATGCTTTTTTCATCAATGTCTGTTGCAAAGATCTTGACATCCAGTTTCCTGCCCGCCTTTTCCAGGCATTCATTCACCAGTACCGCTATAGAATAGGCTTCCTGCCCTGTGCTGCAGGCGCATACCCAGATCTTGAGCATATCATTATCCACTTTGGTATGGATAAGGTCTGGCAATATTTTATCTGCCAGCATATCAAAGGCCTCTTTATCTCTAAAGAACCCTGTTACTCCAATCAGAAAGTCCTGGCCCAGGATGTTAACCTCCTCTTTATTGGCAGACAGGTATTTCACATAATCTTCCACCTTTTTTTGCCCGATTTCATTCATTCGGCGCCCTATCCTGCGGATGATGGTAGGGGTTTTATACAGGTTAAAATCGTTGCCGCTCTGCCGGTGTACCAGGTTAAAAATTTCATCCAGCAGCCGCTCATCAAATTTACCTTTTTCAAGGGCCGTATGCGGTTCTTCCTTTATATAGTTGAACAGCTCTTCGTTCATTTTTGCGGGCGGCATAATAAAATCCACGCTTCCCGAAGCAATGGCGCTGTTGGGCATCCCGTCAAACCTGGCTGTTTCCGGATCCTGAACCATCACCATCCCGCCGCAATCTTTAATGCTCTGGATACCTTTTGTGCCGTCGGTTCCGGTTCCAGACAGGATAATGGCTATGGCTTTGTCCTTTTTCTCGTTGGCCAGTGTGTACAGAAAAGTATCTATTGCCGTATTGGGTGCTTTTACCAATGACTTATCGGCCAGCTTCAGCTTGCCCTGCTTCACGGTCATCAATTTATTATTGGGGATGATGTATACACAATCGGGCTCAATGGCCATATCATGGGCTGCTTCCAGCACTTTCATATCGGTATGCTTGCCTACCAGTTCTACCAGCAGGCTTTTATAGTCTGAAGAAAGATGCTGGATCACAATAAAAGAGAAACTGGAACTTGGGGGCATGTGGTCAAAGAACTCATGAATGGCTTCGAGCCCACCTGCCGATGCACCAATAGCAACTATATACCTGTCGTTATTCCTGGTTTTCATATGCTCAATTAACTATATAACTGCCTGGTCCTGAATTCAAAGAGAAAGCTCCTTAAGTTCTCTGCTATCTGCAGCTCCTCTTCCTTCCAGGGCAGCGCATGTAGCTTAAGGGTTTCCTGCCAAAGCTTAAACGATGCCCGCGGATGGTATTTAATGCCATCTTTTTCAAAATTTATAGCCTGGTTGGGGTCACCACCCCAGTTGATGGTTTCAACCGCCTCTGGCCTGAAACAAATGATGTAATCGCCCTTCATCGCATCTATGGGTATCACCAGTATCCCACTGCCCACATCAGCAAAAGCCGCAGCCTCGTCGTAAAGGCCGGCCATATGGCTGTGGGCAAAAACTTTGTTCCCACTTTTGCCTTCTACCCAAAGCAGCAGGTTGTCTAAAGCATCCTGCTCAGGTACCTGCCCTATAGTATCTATCTTCCCGTTCAGCATCACAACCGCCCCTGTAGCATCAAAAACATCGAGCAAGCTCATCCCTTGTTTGGGTAGTAAGCCCGAAATGATATTGTCTTCTTCGTAAATGCGGTCTGTAAGCACGCCGCGTTTGTACTGAAGGGCCGAAGAAAAATCGTACTGTTCTTTATCTAAAATGCGGCTAACCCCAGCCGATATCACTGCAGACAGCCACTCAAATACCGAGCATACTTCATAATCCAGGTATTTTGGGCCAAGGTGATGACAGGAAATGAGGCCCCATAATTCACCGTTCCTGATTACCCTGACAGACATGGAGGCTTCAATACCCATATTCTTCATGTATTCCAGGTGTACCACCACTACGCCCCTTAGGTTGCAATCAGACAGGTCAATAAAGGAATGGGTTATGGGGTTAATTATCGGGTACAGGCGCTGCGGCTGGTAAGACCTGTTTGGGATCAGGCGGTAAGGATTTTTCAGATAAAGCTGCCTGGCCTGCCTGGGCACATCCGAGGCGGGAAATGTTTGTCCTAAATAAGGTTCCAGCCTATCGTCCTTTTCTTCGGCAATTACCTTGCCGTTCCAGTCCTGGTCAAAACGGTACATCAGCACGCCATCAAAGCCAGATATCTTGCGCAGTTCATGTACGCTGATCTCACAAACTTCCTGCACAGTTTCGGCCTGGTCTATTGCCGCCATTATTTTCTTCACTTCCTGAAAAACATCCGTAAAGGTTCTTTTATGCTGTGCATTTACCTGCTCAAGTTCAATCAGCAAGTAGCCGGTTTTAATGTGCATCAACGCGTGGAATTGCCCTATGGCCTGGCCATCGCTTATCCCCAGGTCAAAAGGGATTCGCTGGCTAAGGCCACTTTTCAGGCCGTCCCTGATCTTTTTCAGATCGCTATCGTTTATATATTCAGCTATAGGGCTATCAATCAGTTCCTGCACCGACCTGCCGGTTATTGCAGAAGTATTTTCGCTGGCCTGTATAATTTTTAAGCCATCTGGCTCCAAAACCAGCAAATACCCATAATCCTGTATCAGGTTAACATTGTGCAAAGGCAAATTGCCGCAAAATTCGGAATCAAAGTTTTTTTTCTCTGTCATATGTACTCCCCTGTTGCCTGTGCAGCAGCAATTACCGGTTATGTATAAGTAAGGTGAAAATTAGTTCAACACTTTCTTAATACCAAATAATATACCAAATTGTTTGGAGCAGACATCCCTGCCAACTGAAATTGATGTTCTGTAAATAAAGTTCAAAGTGGATTTAAAGGATCTTCCCTTCCTTTTGGGCTTTAAGATTAATTCCAGCTCCAATTGCCAAGCCAAGTCCAAGCCCCAGGGAAAGCCCTAGTGCAAGATTTTTCATTGCTATCCCTATAGACAAACCTATAGCCACGCCCAATGGCATCCATACCGCCATGTAATAACCATTAGGCACAATCTTGTACTTTTTCATCAGCATGGCTTTATAGGCCGAAAGTTTTCCTGTATAGTTTTTAGCGGATAATTTCTGATCACCGGCCGGAGTTGGAAGATAAGCTATCAATTCTTCAGTGTCTTTTTTGAATTCCGAAAGCTGCAGTTCATCACTGATCTGTTCAGGAACTTTCAGGATCGCTTTCGCAATGAAGTCAAGCTCGTAGCTTTTTCGTTGTTTGTCGGTCAACTCTACGGCTTTGTTATCTAAGTCCTTTTGAATCTGTGTTTGCCAGATGTGATGATCGCTCATAGGGTAGGGTTTACCAAAGATAACTAATTCAACCATCAAATGAATCTCTAAGTTCAAAAATTATGACGTTAAAGATGTGCTTAGAAAGCCCTGCTACATTTTCTACTTTCATCAAAGTATTGAAAAAAAAATCATCATTCAGATTATATTTTCAATTATTTGATTAATAAGTGTTTAATAAAAATAAATTCATCTTTTTCTTACCAATGTAATCTCAAATCTATATAGACTTGTAGAGGAATTTTATTTAATATTCAGCAACAAAATTCGGATAAAAACCGAAGTTTATGATTATATTTGTATGAAACTATTTAGGAAAAACCTGCTGGAAAAACTTAAGACTAAAAATAAAGGCAATATTAAACTAACCAAGGCAATTGATGAATTAATATCTACGATTGAGATGAAAACATGGAAAACGAAAGAAGATATTGGATTAAAAAAGATATTGAGAAAGGGTATACTAACGTCAGAGCTTGAATTTGAAAGAGCTTCCATCATAGACCGTAAGCTTAGGTTGCTCGTAAAAGAGCATCCGGAATTAGCTGAAGAACATAGTCGTTTGCTGGACATATTGTATGCATACGAGACGGAACATTGGGTAAATCGTAAAATTACCCATGAAAAGATAACAGAAAATGATATTGCCGAACAGATTGCCGAATACGAAAACAAGTTCTATAAGCAACGTAAAGATGTGATCAAAACCAAGCTTAAGGAAAAAGGACTTACACAAAAGCAATTGGGAATGTTGTTAGGCCATTCCAGCGAAACTTACATCTCAGAATTAGTAAGTGGAGTAACCCCTTTTACATTAAATGATTTGATATTGATTAACAAATTGTTTGGCATTCCTATGGATCAACTGATTCCAACTACTTTGAATGTTCAAACCATATTTAAAGTGAGAGCGGTTATTGCAAAATTGAACAATCCGAAAATTCATTTGGAAATGAGAGATTTGATACCTGTATAACATTAAAGCTTCGTACCTTTGATATTGTGCAAAAGCTAAGCCGTCATATCAGAAAATACAACCGCATCATAATGCTGTGGCTCATTGTGTTTTCGCTGGCACCCTGCACCGTAAAAGAAGCCTGGCTTTCTATAGTCGATATCGACTATTCAAAACCGCTTAACCAATCCCGTACCACTGCCGGGCAGCAATGCCAGTTTACAAATACCGAACGGGGCGTAGTTTCAGTTGTCAAAAAGATCAAATTCAACAGGCAGCCTGCTTCTCCAGATTTTTCAATAAAAAATTACCGTACTGCTGCAGCAGCAATTAACACCCGAAATCCAAATGGCTTTTCGGGCAGCAGCCCACCTAAATATATTTTATACAAACGATTAAAGCTTGATGTGGTGTAGCGCTGCTACCTTAACAATATCATTTTAATCGTTTAATAAAATATCAATTCCATGAAATATCTTCCTACTGCTACGGCCAATCCGGCCGGGCTTTTCACTTTGTCTTTACGTTGGGTTATCGGCTGGACCTACTTTTCGGCTTTCTGGCGCCGGCTTGTGCTGGAAAACAAACTCATACCAGAAGAAGCCGGATACATCGGCGAAAAATTCAACCATTTTCTTCCTAACGCTCTTGGTATCAAACCCATTATTGAATACCTGGTTTCCAACCCCGAAGAACTGCAGCTGGCTATGGTTGTATTTACGGTAGTAGAGGCCATTGTTGGCCTGTTCATTATTTTAGGCTTGTTTACACGCCTAATGAGCATCGGTGTTGTGCTGCTCGCTTCGGGAATTCTGCTGGGTTCGGGCTGGCTGGGCACCACCTGCCTTGATGAATGGCAAATCGGGGTGCTGGGAATTGCCGGTGGCTTTACCATTTTTCTGAGCGGAAGCGGGGCCTGGTCAGTCGATGATTTCCTGAGCCGGAAAAACTATCCCTTTACCCACAAAAAGTGGTTTCCCTTTTTGGCCTCGGGTGTGCTGCCCCTCAAAAACCTGCAGCGGGTTGTTTTGATAGCTTCTGTTTTCATTTTCGGGCTTACCCTGTTTACCAACCAGTATTTCCACGGGGGTGTTTGGGGCAAGCTGCACAATAAATCCGTTAAACCAAAAGTCGAAATTTCCGATATCCGCTACAACAGCCCGGAACTTGCTTTCCGGCTGTTCCGTACAGAAGGTGCAGATGTATACGGTTCCTTTTTAATTGGAATAGATATCCTGAATAAAAATGGGGAGGTTGTGAAATCTCTTAGCCAAAAAGAGCTGGCCCAATTCCCTGAGCACAGGATTAAAAACCACTATGTTGCCAAAATTAAACCCGGAAAGCACAGTTTAATATTGCCACTTGGCGCAAAGGCAGATTTGGCGATAGATGTTAACGGCTTAGTTTTAAAAGAGGGCTATTCCATCAGGTTAACAGACATCAGCGGGGCACAGTGGCGTGCCAATCTTTAATAACAGAAATGATGTTTGCGGCAAAGCTGCAGCCCGGTACTAAAAATGAGGAAAAAACGAGGGCAAAAGCCTGTTTTTGGTATAGCAATTGATAGTAATTTGATCGCTAAACCACCATGACAGATCATTATTTTGAACATCCATTCGTAAAACTGCATTATTATAAATTTGGTACCGGGCCGCGGCATATGCTGTGCTTTCATGGCTTTGGGATGCATGGCAAACAGTTTAAGCTGCTTACCGCCCAGTTGGGCGGGCAGTATACTTTCTGGGGCTTTGACCTCTTTTTTCATAAGGAAACACAGTTAAAAGATCAGAGCCTGGGCACGGTAAAAAAAGGCCTGCAAAAAGCAGAACTGGCGGCCCTGATTGTTGATTTTTGTAAGCACGAGCAGATTGCTTCTTTTTCTGTGATCGGGTATTCTATGGGTTCTCATTACGCCACGGCCCTGGTAGAAGAACTACCTGCCATGATTAATGAATATATTGTAGCTGCACCTTCTTCTGTATATCCGGGCAAACTGGTTCGGTTTTTCAGCAGCAATAAGGCCGGCAATAAAATGCTAGAGAAGTTCCTGCTTAGCGAAAAGGCTACGGTAAGGCTAATAGATTTTGCCAAATGGCTCCGCTTTATTGATGCAACCGGGCAAAAGCTATTACACAAAGAGATTGGCACCCCAGAGCTGCGCTTTGCATTATATGCTTGTTTTACCTATCTGCGCCTGCTGGAAACAAACGAAGAGAAGCTGATTGGCCATTTGGATTCCTACAAGATCAAAAGTATTTTTATATTTGGCCGGTACGATAAGATGTACCTGCCAAGTATAGGAAAACGGTTCTTTTCCAAATTCAAATCAGCAGATGTGATTGTACTGGAAGAAACCCATGAAATGATCAATCTTAACTTTGTAAACAGACTTGTCCAATCCCTTTTATGATCATTAAATCGAAACCCCTTTCTCCTTTCCTTTTCAAGATTGTAACGGTTTTGATTGGCTGGATATTAAAAAGGCGTTTCAATAAGCTGGTGATACGGGACATAGAAATTAAGCCAGGTCATTCCTACCTGCTGATGTGTAACCATTTCAGTTTTCTGGATGGTTTTCTGGCTTATTACCTGTGCAATAAAATATTCAAAGAAAAGAAGGTGTTTCGAAGCCTGTATATCATGTCGTTAAAAAAACAGATGCAGAAGAACAAATGGCTCAGGTATTTTGGCTCGTTCTCTGTTGAACCCGGCAAGCGCTCTGTTAAAGAAAGTTTTGATTATGCTGCCGAGGTGTTATCTACTCCTGGAAATGTATTGCTGTTTTATCCCCAGGGAAACCTGGAAAGCACGCATGTAAGGTACATCCAGTTCCAGAATGGGCTTCGGGAAATCGTTCCTTTTGTAAAAGGCAAATGCCAGCTGGTATGGAGCAGCAACCTGATTGAATATTTTGAAAGCACCAAACCTTCGGTTTATTTTAACCTGCTACATTGCGGCACAAACGAAGGTTTTGATTTTGATGTTTTAAAACAAAAGGTAAACACACATCACAGGGATGCGATAGTGAAAAGCATCCGGTTCACCCAAGAGCCTATTCTTTAGCTTATTAACCTATCTATACAAACTTTCAAACTGTCTCTCCAATAAGGCACTGCAATTCCAAATGTCGATTTGATTTTTGATTTGTCCATTACAGAGAACTTAGGCCGTGTAGCCTTTGTTGGATAGGCAGACGTTGGAATGGGGCTAACCTTAACCTGTGTATTGCTCAATTCAAAAATGCCTTTGGCAAAATCAAACCAGGATACTGATCCCTCATTGCTGTAGTGGTATACACCATAAGCCTCTTTTCCAGAAGCTATAATATCCAAAATTGCACCAGCCAGATCAATGGCATAAGTTGGCGAACCAATCTGATCTGCAATAATGCTCAGTTCATCTCTTTCGGCGCCCAGCTTTAACATCGTTTTAACAAAGTTATTGGCATATTCAGAATACAGCCAGCTTGTTCTGATGATGTAATGTTCAGCAAGGGTGGTTTGAATATCCTTTTCCCCTTCCAGCTTGGTTAAACCATAGACATTTATCGGTTTAGCAATATCATTTTCCTTTAACAAATTTACTTCAGTACCTTCAAATACAAAGTCTGTAGAAACATGGATCAATGTAGCACCAAATTCTTTGCACACCTGCGCTACATTTAAAGCTCCCTGTTGGTTAATTAACCTGCAAAGCGCTATCTCATCTTCGGCTTTATCTACCGCGGTATAAGCTGCGCAATTGATCACAAAATCTGGTTTCTTTTCAGAAAACAGGCTTTTTAACGCTGCCACATCCAGAATATCCCCTGTAGTTTCATCAGGAAATTCGAGGGTGTTTATGTTTCTTTCAGTTGCAACAGCTTTTAAGCATTGGCCCAACTGGCCGGAGGCACCTAGTACTAATGTTTTCAAGTTTTTGTTTATATGTTTAAATAGATTACGAATATATAATTAAAAATCATGGTACAAGTTCGGAACGTACCGAAGTACTCCGAAAAATTTTTACCGAATTAACGTAACAGAACCCTTTCTCACAACCGCCTCATTTCGTTGGGTAGTAAATGTAGCAACCCAGAAGTAAACGGCTGTGGGCATTACCTCACCTTTATAGTTTCCGTCCCAACAGTTGTGCAATTCATTTGAAGTTGCTATCAATACACCTCTCCTGTCGTAAATCTGTATTTTAAAATTTGTTGCCTTACTATCGCTATTTGCTTTAAAAATGTCATTAACACCGTCGTGGTTTGGGCTAAACGCGGTAGGGAAAAACACTTCACTGCATTCCTCTCTAAGCAACTGTATATTGACATCATCAACAATACAGCCGTTCTTTTTCAAAATAGAGAAACGGTAATTCCCCGCATATAGCTTTGTAAAAACATGGTCAACCGGATAAGTGGAAGAGTTATATCTGATCATGTAAAGATCCGGGTTGGGTTTTATTGTAAATTTCACCTGACCGGGAAGATCACAAACCGGCTGTACCTTATTTACGATGCTTGTTGGTTTATTTAATGAAAAATCCGGGACAGCAACAGAGCGGATTTGAACCCCTCCGCCGCCCGACGTAGTTACAGTTACCTCATAAATACCCTGATCCAGCATATTAAAAATACCCGTGTTATTGCTCATGCCATTATTCAGGGTATAAGTGTAGGTTTCTGGAATGGCCGGACATACAACGCGTATTGCAGCCTTTCCCAGTACATCACATTCCGCAAAAACATCAATATCTGTTATCACAACAGGACAAGGTTGATAAACCAATGCTATATCATATTCATCAACCAAACAGCCTGCCTGGTTTAAAACTACAAAATGATGTGTTCCTGGAGAAAGGTTATCAAATATATGGTCAAAAGGCATCACATCGGTTTTGTACCGGATTTTGTACAAACTGCTATTTGCAGCTATGCTAAACTTAACAGTTCCTTTTAAGTCGCAGGCCGGATTGTTACTGCTATAAGTAATGTTTGGATGCAACAACCTATAATCCGGAACGGTTACTGTACGCGTTTGAGGAGCTCCTCCTCCAGATGCGGTCACCGTTAGGACATAGATGCCCGGATCCAACAGATTAAAAATACCGGTATGATTGGTCATGCCATTATTGAGCGTGTAGGTATAAGTTTCAGGTATCGGTGGGCAATTGACCTGGATTGCGCCCTTACTCAACACATTACACTCAGGAGAAATGTCAATGCTGCTGATCACAACAGGGCAGGGCTGATAGACCAGCTCCACATCGTATTCGTCAATTAAACAACCAGCCGCACTAAGTACCACAAAATGGTGTACCCCCGGCAAAAGGTTATCAAACACATGGTCAAAAGGCATCAAACTGGTCCCATATCGTATTTTGTATAAATTGCTATTGCCTACCATACTGAATTTGATATCCCCCTTTTGTGCACAGGAAGGATTGTTTTTACTGTGGGTTATTAAGGGCTGAAGCAATTTATAGTCAGGAACAGTTACAGCCGGAATGTCCAATACGTCCTCAGAAGAAGTGATTTTGATATCGTACTGCCCCGGGGCAAGGTTCTCGAAAATACCTGTGGAATTGCTCATCGTTCCATTTAAGGTATAAGTGTATGCATACGTATGAGGCTTGGTCAATACCTTCAAAATCCCTTTGTGATAGACATCACACTGTTGTTGTACCTGAACCTGGTCCAGCTCAATCTTACAGATGTCTTTTAGAACGGGGATGTCTACTGCATCCACTTTACAGCCATTTTTATTCAGGATTTCAAAGTGATATGAATTTCCAGAGCTTAAGCCTGTAAAAGTATGATTTATGGGGAATGTGCTATTGTTGTACCTAACCTGGTAAGTGGTTTGTGCAGAAGTAAAAGTAATTTCTCCTGGTATGCCACAAGTTTCATTTTTTGTTTGCCAGATATATACTGGCTTTATGAGGTCATAAGATCCTATTGTAACAGTAGTATTTAACTGGTCTGAAGCTGACGTGATGCTTACATTATAAGTTCCAGGCGCAATTCCCGTAAATTTGCCGGTAGTATTACTTACTCCGTTCAAAACATAGGTAAATTCCTCAAGATGGGGCTTTGTTATAATCTCAACCATGGCCTTATCAGGACCGCTACAATCCTGGTACATCTCAATTCTATCCAACTGTATACCCAATATGCTGCCATCTTCCACTATGCTTGCCGCATCCAATACCCCATAAGGCAGGGAGCCAACAAGCCCTACCACTTGTTTATTTTCTATATCGATCTCAATAACATCTGTCTGAAAAGGGGTTATAGCACGTAGGCCGTACACCGTATTTTTGTGAAGACTGGTTGCTACACTAACCAACCCAAACATATTTAGGGTAGAGCTAAGTGGAAGGTATACAAAACTTTTAGACGGATCGTTTCTATCTACTTTAACAATACCCTGGCTGGCTGCCATATAAAGCCCCCCATCAAAAAAACACATATCTCCCGTAGGGTAATACTGCATCGGTCCCAGGCTTGTATTTTGCCCAGTAACCAAATCAACCTGATATAAATTATTTGAAGAATAATAGAGTTTATTGTCGGGCCCAACAGTAAGCGCGGATGACGACATGCTGGCCGTTGCAAAGCGCTGGCAATTGTTTATGGTATTTCCACTCCAATCTGATTTATATAAGTAGGGACTTGTGAGCCAATAAAAACCAGTCTTATTCATTGCTATTGAAAAAAACTGGTCATTTGCAGCACATGTGCTCATCAATTCAGAAACCAGCCCAGCAGGTGTTAATGTAACCTTATAAATATTACTCCCCGTTGTAATGTTCATTGGGTTCCTGGGAGCACTTACGTAAAAAGTCTGTGCCTGTAGTTTAAAACAGCATAAAAAGATGATAAAACAAAGCTGCCAAAGTTTTTTTGTCATTAAAAGCGTTAATTGACCTGTTCCCTATACTTTAAAAATTATCACAAATAACTACATTATCTTACTAAGAAGCAATGATTAGATAAAGAAGAAACCGTACGGAAAATAATAAATACAAATACCCATCACCTGGAGGCAATAGTAAAAAGCAGAAGTTCAGCCAGCAAAGCTTATTAAAAATCCTGATACAAATTTCTGAATGTGCTGCGTAAACCAAAAGTAAACAATGCTGTATTGGTATTTTTGACAGAATTGGTTTCTCTTCTCAGTATACCACCCAGTTCCAGGCGTAAGTTATATTTGGGGTTGATCAGATAAGAGGCCCTTCCCTCAGCAAAATAAAGATTGGTTTTGATGCCCTGTCCAATGTTATTACCGTAATCAGCAACCCTGGTGTTGTAATCTTTAAAGATATCCTTACCATAGTTCATCCCCTCTGGGTCCAGTCCATATCGGGCGTACATTATTTGCCCCTGCAAATCAAATCGCTTATAGCTATAGTTTAATATACCCAACGCCTCTTTAAAATTAGCCCCCATTGGATGAGCTAATGGCTGGTTCATTGCAGCATAATTAGAGATTCTATTAAAGTGAGCATAAGTGTAAGGCCTTGCAGCATTGAATTCAGCAAGATAATTCAGATTTTCGACTTTAAACAAATCAGATCCTCTAACTCCGACCTGCAAAGCCCATTTATTAGTCCAATAACCATCACCCGCAAAAAATTCCTTAGCAACAAACTCATCAAACATGAATTGTCCGTAAACGGTGGTCTTATCCAAAACCTCATATTTAGCATTGATTCCCAAACGCATTTTATCGGGAGAGGCTGTATTAGCACTCTCTACAGACCTTAAGAAGATAAAAGGGTGCACGTAATTAAAATCAAAACCACGTTTACCTTCTTTTTCTGCATCAGCCCAGGTTACTGCCTGAAAAAAACCTACAGAAAAACGATCGGTAGCATTCCAATCGAGGTAATGCATTGCCGCCCATTTACCTCGGTCTCCCAACCTTCTACCGGTTGCAAGCTTTTCTGCCCCAGGATCCAACATATAACCAAATATCGTTTGGTACTGTACGTTCCCCAAATTTGCTCTTACCCTTAAAAAGGAATAATTAGCAGCCACATCAGACAAGAGCATTGAACGATAACCATCGCCAATAAAGTTTTTGTCATATCCTAATGCGATATTTAAATGCTTGTTAGGTGTATAAGATAACAAAGCGGTAACATAAGACCAGTCTTTTGCTTTTTTACCCAATTTCCCAGTCATTTCGCTTGGCACTACCCCGTTCGCATGGATAAAATCAGTAATATAATTGGCAAACACCCCTTGATTTTCAAAGCCATTGGTATAAAATGAGAATTTTTCGCCTACGGTACCACCGATCTGGAAACCTCTTGTGTTTTTCCAGGCTGTGGAACTATTTTTAAAATCACGACCAATTAATAAATCAGGAAGATAATCTGCGTAAACAGTATAGTCATCACCCTTAACATTAACCAAATGCTCTTGTGTTAGCTTTCTACGAAACCACGAGCGTTGATTTAAAGAGTCGACCCCCATCTCCATCAAACTTTGATAGCGATTTACCAGCAAAGAATCATCCGCATAAAACCCCTTGATCGCTGAATGCGAGCGGCTGTTTACATCATATACGGACCTGTTCAGCTTTTGATAAAATTGGTAGGAGTAGGGTATGTTTACATTAGGCGTTTGTGCGTTTAAGCTTTCGAAAGCCAAAACGAGCATACCTAGCAATAGGGATTTTCTCATTTTTAAGGGGTTTCTTCTACCGGAACCTGGGTATCCAGTTCTTCAAATACAGAGTTTTTGCTAATAAATTCTGGCACAATGACCTTCATTTGCTTTACTACCTGCCTGTTGTTGCTGGTTGTCGCATATTGTACCAGCTGATAAATCTGGGCTTCAATCTCATTAAAGATATATTCCCTTACCTGGCCAATCATAATTTTTTCATGGTGGGTAGGTTTAGTTATTTCACTATCATTTAAAAGTTCTTCAAAGAGTTTCTCTCCTGGTCTTAACCCTGAATAAGAAATTTTAATATCCTGATTTGGTACTAAGCCAGCCAAACGGATCATTTTTTTCGCTAGTTCCACAATCTTTACGGATTTGCCCATATCAAATACATAAATCTCGCCTCCTTTACCCATGCATCCGGCCTCTAGCACCAATCGGCAAGCTTCAGGAATGGTCATAAAGTATCTTGTGATTTCGGGATGGGTTACTGTAACAGGTCCGCCCTTTTCTATTTGCTGTTTAAAGCGTGGGATCACCGAACCATTAGAACCTAATACGTTTCCAAAGCGGGTAGTGATGAATTTAGTAATCGGCTTTACATTACCATCATTCAAATAGCTAAGCCCATTCGAAAATATCAGATCTGGATTATTTAATGAATTATTCAATGATTGTACATAAATCTCTGCTATACGCTTTGAAGCCCCCATCACATTAGTTGGGTTTACAGCCTTATCTGTCGAAATCATTACAAATTTCTGCACGCCATGTTTTACAGAAAGATCTGCAATGGTTTTAGTACCCAAAACGTTGGTTTTAATAGCCTCTGCGGGGTTATCCTCCATTAATGGCACGTGCTTATATGCTGCAGCATGATATACGTAATGAGGCTTATAGGCGGTAAACAGCACCTCCATTCTCTTCTGATCTTTCACATCCCCAATAAAAGCATGGAAATTGGTATTGATATGTGTTTCTTCCAGTTCTAAATAGATGTTATGTAAAGCTGTCTCACTTTGGTCACATAATATGATCAACCCAGTTTCAAACTTCAGCAACTGTCTAACAATCTCGCTACCTATTGACCCAGCGGCTCCAGTAATGAGTATTCTCTTATCCTTCAACTGATTTTGAATTCCATCAATGTCTATCTCAATAGTCTTTCTATTTAATAGATCTTCTATGTTGATGTTCTGAATCTGTGCTGTCGTTACATGTCCCTTAGCCCAAACTTCAGGCGACGGAATATTTAAAATCTTTACATCATTCTCCAAGCAAATATCCACTATTTGATTTTTTCTTTCGGATGGGATGGTGTAGGAAGCAAAGATAATTTCATCAACCTCATGTTTGGTTATCAGATGCTCGAGCTGAGCTGCATCCAAAATTCTTACCCCATCGATAGTTTTTCCTACCTTGCGCAAATCATCATCAACAAAGGCAATAATAGTTTTATTTACTTTAGGGTCATGGTCAAATGTTCTTTTGGTAGCAACACCAGCTTCACCCGCCCCATAAATGATAATCCTGATTTTGTCCAGATTAGCATTCTTTATGTACATAAAAAAGTACTTTACAATTATTCTGTATGTAATTAACATCAAGAAATTAAATAAAGTATATGTAATAGTGGTAACGCTACTGATAACGTGCTCACCAGTGATAACTATAGCTAAGGCATGAGTAAAAAACAAGATTAAAGAGCCGAGAACCACTGCAAAAAGAATTCTAAATGAATCCTGTGCAGATGTATATCTCACGATCCCTGCGTATGTTTTTACCGAATAAAAAACAAAGGAGTTGACTACGATTACCAAAACTACAGCTTTATAAAAAGCCATAAAATCGATATTATTAATAATAAAATTCTTCTGAAGAATAACTGCAAACAACAATGCAATAATGCTTAAGCAGATATCAATGGTAAAAATAATCCAGCGTGATACAATTTGTAGCTTTGTAAACATACACTTTACATAAAAATGATCCTTGCAAAACTAACAATAATTACACCAAATTATCGCATTAAACTAATAAGAAAAAGATTAAAGCACCGGAATAAGATGAAAAAATCTAAAATGTTGAATTAAAAATCTATTAAACACCGACTAAATTCAGAAATAGCAACTAAAAAAACATCGTCAGTGATTTATAACTATTTCGTACTCGACTGGTAGTAAATAGCCGTCCTTTAATTTTAAGTGCATTTGAGAATTGTCAGGTAGAATTTTCTGAACATCTCCTGACCATACTATTATCTTTTTATCTTCTGTAGTAAAAAAAGCACCAGGATAAGGAAATGTCGTTGCTCTAACTAAACAAGCAGCCTCACCCATCGTCATGGAGTTATTTAACTGCCCATCTTCCGGCCGTCTACCTTCCCAATAACTCGCAAGAGCATCATTTTGTTTCCTTAACTCTAAACGATCCGTTACAAGATCATCCCAGACCTTTTCAATTAAAAACTGATGAGCATCGTTTACTTTTCCATAGAGTTCAGTTGCTGTTGTTTCTTTCGAAAGCGAAATTTCATAGACACCCATGATATCTCCTGTATCAACTCCAGTATCTAACTTAAACATGGTAACTCCTGTTTTATCTAATCCTTTTAATATAGCCCAAGGAATTGCAGCACGTCCTCTCCCTTCGGGTAGTAACGTTGGGTGCATTCCAATTGCACCCCTATTGGGGGCATCTAGCACTTCTTTTCCTGCAATTTGCGACCACCCTATTATAAATAACCAATCTATATTTTTTCTTTTAATTTTTTCAACAACGTCCTGATCGTTGATATGATTAATTTTAAAAAGGTCGATTTTGTGTTGATTTGCAAAATCATCCAAGTAAATTCTACCTGATTTATTTTTTGCCTTATGGTCATGTAAGGTAATTAGCAGATCTAAACTACCCCCAACCTCATAAATTTTTTCTATACATGATAGTCCCAATTGAACACAGGTAACAAAAGCAAATTTCATTTCTAATAAGTTGGTGGTTTTTTAGTTAAATATAAAAATGTCTTCAACAATATGTGTAAATCTTGCTTGAAAGTAATATTTGAAGCATAGATACCATCCCAGTTCGCCTTTTCTTCTTCGGGCATAAAATCATATGAATTCACTTGCGCCAATCCTGTTAAGCCGGGCTTGCATTCTAGGGAGCCATTTCGAGTTCTTAATTGAATAAGTCTTTCTTGGGAAGGAATACATGGCCTTGGACCAAAAATGCTCATATCACCTTTAAGAATATTAAATAACTGCGGCAATTCGTCAAGATTAGTCCTTCTAATAAATTTACCGAAAGCAGTTATTTTTAATTTACCCGTGTCTGAAGATTGGACATTGGGCGTATTAACTGGCATACTTCTAAATTTATAAAACTTAAATAGTTTCCCTCCCTTACCAACTCTTTCCTGTCTAAATATACTTGGCCCAAAATCCTGGAAAAAAATTAGTATGCCTGTTAGTACAAAAAGAGGGAATAATAAAATAATAGCAAAGAAAGCACAAATAAAATCGACTATCCTTTTTACATATAATTTATACATTTCTAAATATCTAAAATTTGATACGCCATTTGAAATGCCTCAGCATATTTTAAGCCACTTTGCCCACCACGATAAGCTGATAGTCCAGTAATTACTTCCCTCGATCTTGAATGTGGAAAGGCCCTCATAACCCCTTTATACGCTTCTATTGCCTGTATTTTAGTTTCCAAAAATTCTTCTCCAATCTCAAAAAAAGTATTTGCCTGAAACGAGTTCCCATCCACTGGAAATGCCCAATCTGTGGAAGATAAAATTTCCATAAAATAAAGCGCCATTACCGGTTTCATAGGCCTTCGTTGGGACAACCGTGAGGCAGCTTGACAAGCTTTCGAAACATGATAATGATCATTATTCAAGTCATAAGGATGATGAGTAAAAACCCAATCCGGTTTTATTTCTTCAATTACACTTTCTATGAATTGTACCAATTCCAAATGTGGAACAGTGTTAAATTCAATATTCGGAAAATTACCAAGAATTGGACTTTGTGCACCCATGATTTTTTGAGCAGAAACAGTATGTTTATAAAGTTCCTCTACCTCTGGACGATGTTGACGTGCATTCACATTTCCAGACATAATACAATTATAAACAAGGTGACCGTCAGCTGCTAATTTGGATGCTGTTCCTCCAAACCCTAACGCCTCATCGTCTGGATGAGCTGTCACGGATAAAATTACTTTCTTTTTCATCTTTTTATATTGCAGAATTGATAAAATTCTTTAGTAAAAATCAATCTTTGACAAATGAGTCCGCTGTGACCCCAAGTCCGACCATAGCATTTTTAGGAAAATCGATTCTAAGCGCATTTTTAATTTTTTTATTGCTAACAACATAATTTTCCGTCATTTTTGTTAATCTTTCCGAATTAAGCGGAAGCTTAAGGAAATCTCCAATCTTGGCAAGAACTTTAACAAAACCAATTGGAATGTGCCACAAAATGGGTTTATTCCCTGAGGACTTTGCTAAAATCCGGACAACTTCACTGGTGGACAAAGGTTCGTCATCGGCAACATTGTAAATTCCCGAAGGCAAATCATCATGATCTATTACATTTCTGATTACAAAGCATAAATTTTCAACGCTTAAAAATGATCGTCTATTATGAAAGGCGGCTAAAGGATATGGTATACCCTTTTGAACAAACTGATATAATAAATTTAGATTTCCTTTATTCCCCGGCCCATGTATCATACAAGGTCTTAAAATATAATAAGCCTTGCCAGCGGGCAATATTTGCGTTTGTATATACTGCTCTGCCATCAATTTTGATTTTCCATAGTCTGTTTCCGGCAAAGGTACTTCATCTTCTGTTAGTACTCCATGAACTGTATCCGCCGCAGCCTTAACAGAACTGATAAAAATAAATTTTTTAGCAGCAGAATTTAAAAAGGCATCATAGAGTTCCTTAGTAAGCTCATAATTAATCTTATAATAGTCTTCAGGATTACTTGTTTTCTTTAAGTCATGTGCTTTTCCTGCTGAATGTATAATAATGTCCACTGGCTCTTTTTCAATTTTATCCAAATTGTCCCAAGAATAATCAACGTTCTGACCCAATGAACGGCCTAAATTTAAAATATTATAGGGATGATTGGCCAAATATGAACTAAGATTCTGCCCTACAAAACCATTAAATCCAGTTAAAATGATTTTTTTCATTATCCCAGGTAATTTTTTATCGATTTAGCCATTTCTGCATTTATTGCACTACGTTTAAACTTTTCTTTAAACTCATTTCTAAAACCCACCCGATAGCTATAGCTCTTCAATTGTGAAACCATATCGTTAACATCTTTAGGCGAAAATAGTATCTTATTGTCAATATTTTCACTAATAAACTGATTAGCAAAACCGGCTACACCTGCAATAATTGGTTTATCATAAGCTCCTAATTCAAAAATTTTAGATGGCAATACCTTCTTAAATGCTTCATAGTCGTTTAGATGCAAAAATAAAAAATCAGAATCTTCGTAAACTTTCAATAGATCCCTACGTGGTATAGGCGTTCTTAGCTCCACATTCTTAATTTTCAGTCTTTGTATTTCATCTATTAGTTTTTGTTTTGCTCCCCCATCACCAATAACCAAGAATCGAAATCCATCACCTAATATCTTGGCTGCTTGGGGTATTATCGTATCAAGGCCCTGGCTTTCTCCCAAATTTCCTGCATAAGTGATTAACTTATACGGTCGATCATGGGCTTTTGAAGCAGGTAATTTCAAAAATTCGTCATCTATACCATTTGAAAAATATGTGAAATTTGCTTTTTTAAATCGATCGAAATATCCCTTGAAGCCACCAGAAATTAGGTTAATATGAGACGCATAATTAAAGACCCTATTTTCAACAACCCTTAATATTGGCAGTACTCCCATTTTAACTATAGGATTTTTTAATACATCCTTTATCGTATCAACAAAAATATCTCTGATATCAACATACAAAACTGTTTTTGATTTCTTTGCTAGCTTATAACCCAGATATGCCGTAAATAGTCTTGAAGATGAGGCAAATACGAGATCATACTTTTTACCTTTAGTTAATTCTAATGCAGCTTCAAAATACGTCTTGAAAGAAATAATTTGGTCGAAAAAACCGCTATTATGTTTAGGGATTAGAATGCGGTTGATTGTAATGCCTTTTTTTTCGTATTGAGGAGCACTAGCTTCAAATGTACTATATCTATTGGGAAGTGTTGTTATGACGTCAATCTCAGCGCTTTCATTTAATTGACTATACAACTCATATGCTAATGGTGTATTTCTGAACGATCCAGCACACAAGTCGGGTTCAAAATAAAAGCTTAAATAAAGAATTCTTTTCATCTAATTTTTTCAAATTTAATAGTTGATGACAATGCTCTGGTAAAGGTAACGGCTATTTTCTTCCCAATTCGATAATTGTAGTAGCCACTCGCATATTCATAGTCTCTAATCACTATATCATCGAAATCAGAAAATTCCATAACTGCAATATCTCCTATCGAAATCACATTAGACGTTAAAGAAAGAGTCAAATCAGGGTGGAAATGAAAATAAGCAGTTCCCGTTACATCCCCAATTGTATCATTGATTATGATTGCTTCCCCCTTAAAAGTAAAATGTCTTTTGTGAATGGCGTTGAGTTTTTTCAAATAACCATCGTGACTGGCGATAAGGCTATAGTCTTCGTCCCTATAGATGGTTACTTTCGCCCTATTGGCGACCCTAAAACCAGACCAAACCTGCGATTGACTTGTACGAGCAACAACAACAGTATTATGTGCTTCCGTTGAACGTTCAAAGTCTCTCCTTTCTCCTATTTGGTAAGTAGAAGTACCCGCTTCTATGAGCAAAGGTCTATTACAAGCATATAAAATAAATGATAACGCGTCTGCGTGGCCATGGGCTGGCTGATAGTCCACACTAATTTTGCCAACATCGACGATGCATTCATAATTCTCGTTCCTAAAGGATCTGTAGCCCGAATCCGATAAAGATTGATAATTGGATATTGCCAATTCTAAAAATCTTGCATAAGAAAATAGCTGCTCTGAAGTATAGGTAATATTATTTGCGCTATCATTGAGCAACGGAATGTCTCCATTTCGAAAAGTCATGTTTTCTAACCAGTTCCACATTTTCGCAGCTATAGAACGATAAAACTCTAGGGTCTCTATATCTTTACCCTTCCATTTGGAATACCAATCAATCAATTCCAGTAATCTATAAAAAATAATCTGATGATACATAGGACTCAGCTCGAAATGCCCACCGTCACTAAGTACTTGTTCTTCTAGTTGTTCAGCGAGTAAAAAATATCCCTTGGAAGTCCAGCTTTTGTTCTTAAAAAAAGCTCCTGAAAGCAGCAGTGCAAAAGCATTTTCAAGAAGATGATTCCCAAGTAGATTAAATTCAATTCGCTGAGAAAGAAAATTAGCTTCAGCTTGAATATTCTTCAATAATATTGGATCTGTTAATTTATGTCGACAGACTAGGCGAATGGAATTAATCAATCTAATAGACACAGGATAAGGCTCGAGCCCCTTATTACTTTTATTCAATTCAGCATGCAAGCTGTAAAGCCACTTTAAGCGCTTTTCTAGTGGAATTTCCTCTTGTAAAATATAATTAGCATAATGAAGATTATAATTCCATAATTTACCATTACCTAAAAAGTGCCAATCGACCGATCCTTCAAATGAGACTTTTTTATTCAGAAAATTAAAAGAATTCTCATCATCCACATAACAATGGTCATCTAAATAATTAGAAAAATCCTGATACTCAACTTCAATATTTCCGTAATAGCTATATTCTTTAAGGGGCTTTACCTTCTTGATCCTGTACCAAAGTTGATAAACTATTTGTTTAACTTTTAAAAATCGTACAGTATTAAAAAGCAAAATAATTTTATTCATACCTCAAATAATGCTGATATGGAATTAATTATTCGTTCAGCTGTATGTCCATCCCACAACTCTGGAATACTTCCTTTTTTCCATTCTCCATTGAAAAGTTTTTCAAAAGCTGGCTTAATGGCCCTAGGATTTGTCCCAATCAGCTCATTGGTACCAATAGTAATTGTTTCTGGTCTTTCTGTATTATCTCTAAGGGTAATGCAAGGTACCCCCATAACTGTAGTTTCTTCAGTAATTCCTCCGGAATCAGTAACAACAAGTTTAGCTTTTTCTACAAGAAAATTAAATTCAAGATAACTCAAAGGTTCAGTAAAATGTAAATTAGGGGCAGCTATCCCCATTCCTTGAAGACTTTTAGCCGTACGTGGATGAACGGGAAATATAATTGGAATAGAATTGCTGTTTAAGATGATTTCATTCAGCAACAACTTGAGATGCTGCTCTTGATCTACATTGCCTGGCCTGTGCAAAGTCAGTACAATATAATTCTTATCGGATAAACCCACTTCATTCCAGATAAGTGGAGCAACAAATCGTTCTCTATTTTTTAGCAGGGTGTCTATCATAGTATTCCCGACAAAAAAAACACGTTCTTTTTCAACTCCGGATCGTATCAGATTCTCATTAGCGATTTCAGAGGTAGTAAAAAAGAAATTGGTAATACTATCTGTTACCAACCTATTTATTTCTTCAGGCATGGTCCAATCATTAGACCGAATACCAGCTTCGACATGAGCAACCTTTACACCTAATTTTTGTGCCGTTATAGCGCAAGCCATTGTAGAAGTCACATCTCCAACAACTAATACCAAATCCGTGGGATTTGTTAAAAGTTCCTGCTCAAACCGAACCATTATGGCCGCCGTTTGTTCTGCCTGTGTTCCACCACCAGCTTCTAAATTTGCATGTGGTTCAGGTATATTCAACTGTTCAAAAAAATCTCCAGACATTTTTTTATCAAAATGCTGCCCGGTATGAATTAATCTAAAATCCATTTCTTTGCCTCCCTTCTTAGCTTTTTGAATAGCATGCACAATAGGTGCGATTTTCATAAAATTTGGACGGGCCCCAGCAATAAGCGTAATTAGCATTATAGATTGTTTTTTTATTATTAATTAATTTTAATCCAGCTTTTAGTCTTTAAACTTTCAATAGCAGCAAAACTTGCTTTTGTCGTATTCACTATTTCATCAAAAGGTATTAATGACGGACCGCCATCTTTTATTCTTTCCATCAGTAACTTAAATTGATTGACATGCCCTTTATCTATTTTTGTTTTCAACTTTGAAAATCCTTTAAACCCGTAGGCTTCAGTTACTCTGAAATTATCCATGATTACCGTACGACCTTGCGAGTATACCTCCACCCTTTCTTTTGAATACGCTTTAGACCCATTTGAGAAATAATTTATCACCCCTGTACTTCCATTTTCATATTCCAGTAAGATTGACGCATTATCTGTGTTCTCCTGTGGATTAATTCCCATTGAATTCATACACACCGTTTTAACCTTACTTCCAGTTAAGAAAGTAATCAAATCAATAAAATGACATGCTTCTCCGATTATCCTTCCACCACCGATTTCCAAATCATGCACCCAAACATTTGCAGGGATATGCCCCGCATTCATTGTCGCAATAACATTCATCGGTGAAGAACCAACTAAAGATTTTATCTTTTGTATATGGGGAGAAAACCTTCTGTTAAAACCAACTGTTAAGGTTCTAGATCCATCGTAACTCCCTACAATATGTTCAAGCTCTCGTATATTTAGTGCCAAAGGTTTTTCTACAAAAACGTTTTTACCAGACTTTAAAGATTCAACAACCAAATTAGCGTGTTGGTCATGACGGGTCATTATCATCACCAGATTCACTGCTCCATCCGTCAAAATTTCTTTATAATCTGTAGTGCTTTTAGCTATTGAATATTTTTTCGCAAGTGTTGTACCAGACAAGCCGCCTTTGCTGGCTATTGAGATCAGATTAGCTTTGGCCTTCTTTAAAGCTGGGAGCAAAGTCATTTGCGTAAAATTACCCGCACCAATAATTCCAATGCCTCCACTACCACCAACAAAATCGGTCGATTTTAGTAAAATAGTGTTTAAATTATTACTATCCTCATTATATTCAAGAACAGACGCTATTGAGTTCCCTCCATTACTTAAGTTATTATAAATACTGGCATAATTAGCTAATTTTACTCGATCAGTGATCAACGACTTTACCTCTAGTTTACCTGAAGCAATTGCTTGCAAGACCGCTTCAAAATTTCTTTTTTCGGTCCATCTTACAAACGATAAAGGATAATCATTACCTCTTTGCTCATAGTTTTCATCATATCTTCCAGGGCCATATGAACATGAAACTTGAAAACTTAATTCTTTTTCATAAAAATCTGCACGGCTGATATCCAACCCTGTTACACCAATTAAAATGATACGCCCGCGTTTTCTACTCATTTTAGCTGCCTGGGAAATGAGTTCATTTGATTTGGCAGATGCTGTTATGATAACCCCATCTGCTCCTGTATCATTGGTAAGGCTATGTATATATTTTACAACGTCCGTCCCATCCTTTGGATTAATCGCAATTACTCCCTTCTTGCGTGCGATCTCAACTTTACGTTCATCTAGGTCAGTTCCAACGACTCTACAGCCATTAGCAATTAATAGTTCTGCGGTAATTATTCCAATCAGCCCCAATCCAACAACTACTATCGTTTCGCCCAAAGTAGGATTACACAATCTGATTCCTTGTAAACCTATAGCACCAATAACAGTAAATGTAGCTTCTTCATCAGAAACATTGTCCGGAATAGAAACGACAAGGTTCTTAGGCACACAAACATACTCGGCATGATGACCGTTGGAAGCAACTCGATCGCCAACTTTAAATTCGCTTACCCCCTTTCCTACCTCTACAACTGTCCCAACATTACAATACCCCAATGGCAACGGACTTCCTAACTTATTAAAGACAGCTTCAAGCGTAGGCATTAAACCTTCTGTTTTTATTTTATCCAGTACCTGTTTTACTTTGTCTGGCTGTTGACGAGCTTTTTGAATTAAATTGGCCTTACCAAATTCTACAAGCATCCTTTCTGTACCTAAAGAGACCAGACTCTTAGTCGTTTTTATCAAAACGCATCCGTTACTTATTATAGGAGCGGGAACTTCTTCTAAAATAGTTTCACCTGTTCTAAAAGATTGAATAATTTGTTTCATGAGTTTATTTGGTATAATTCCTTTTTTTCCTGTTTTCCCGGATAGCTAATTAAAACGGCCTTGTATTTGCCTTTAAATACAAAAAGACTTCCTGCAGAAACTCCAATTATTTTATATTTTGAGATAACAGATTTAATGTCTTCTAAACTTCCTGCCCCTCCTAATACAGTCATAGGCATATCCGTATTTTCTCTTACAAGATCAATCATTGCAAAATCAAATCCCTCCATTTTTCCATCGCGATCGATTGAGTTAATTATAATTTCACCCACTCCTATCTCGTTCAGCTTTTTAATGAAGTCCTTTAATTTTATTCCCGTTGCCTTCTTTCCATTATGGGTAAAAATCTCATAATTTTTAATGATGCCTGTTCTTTTGACATCCAAAACAACAACAACACTCTGAATTCCGACAGCCTTACCAATTTCTTTGATCATATCAAAATTGTATATTGCCGTTGTACTTAATGCGACTTTTTCCGCACCCAAATTAATTATTTTCTTTGCTTCGCTTGCAGTTGTAACTCCCCCACCATAACAAAAAGGCATTCTACATTCAACAGCTAAATTTTTAATCAACTCAAAATCAGGGCCACGCCCTTCAACAGATGCATCAATGTCTAAGACAATTAGCTCATCTACTTCTTTTTCATTAAAAATTTTCACTGCGTTAATTGGATCTCCCACGTATTTTGGGTCTTTGAAGTTGACTGTTTTCACCAATCCTTTATTGTGAACAAGCAGACACGGTGTTATTCTAGATCTAAGCATTACAATTTTGCAAAATTTTGTAACAATTTAACGCCATTATGGTGGCTTTTTTCTGGATGAAACTGTACGCCGTAAATATTATTCTTATTTACAGAGGACGCAAAAGATGTACCATAGAATGTTTTAGACATTATATTTGACTCTTCCTCACACTCAAAATAATAGCTATGAAGAAAATAAAAACCCTCCTCTTTATCGACACCCTTATATAGAGGAAGATCATCCGAAAATTCTAGAGAATTCCAACCTAAATGAGGGACTTTTGGTTTTTGTACAAGTAACTCTTTGTCTATTTTTTTAACATATCCGTTGATCCACCCAAGCCCAGATAATTGTCCCTCTTCACTGCCGTTAGCTAAAATTTGCATGCCAACACAAATCCCTAATACGGGGACATTATTTTCCAAAACCTCTTTATCCAAAACATCTCTAAAACCAGATTTATCTAACATAGAGATGGTTTCATCAAAAGCACCCACTCCTGGTAAGATAATTTTTTCAGCTCCATTAACATCCTCGGGACAATTAGCTATCTTAAATGGAATTTTTAGGCGGGTATATATATTCCCTATTGCCTGAATGTTCCCAGAACCATAATTGATTATCGTGATCATCTTTTTATCGATTTTTCAGCTCCAAAAAATTTCAAAACTTTTGCGCCAAGATTAAACAAATTCTCTTGCGATTTATAATCCTTATATGATTTTTTCGGAGCATCAAAATAACCTCGCAACTCTTCAGGGGAGATCCTCAATTTAGTCGCAATATAGTTGAAGTCATCTTCTATTGCGTTTTTATCATATGATGGTAATTTTAATTTCTCAAGTGCTTCTTCACGAGTCATCTGACCAGTTAATATAAGACTCGAAAACTGCACCTTTCGGGTATCATATCCAAATCTTTCCGGCAACCAGTATCCTTCAAAAAACTTCGTGAATCTTGACTCAAAATGTTTTTGAGGATAAGGCCTCCACCCATACACATCTGTCAACAGTTGTATGGCTTCCTTTTTATCATAAGGCAAGTAATTTAATGGTCTGATTACTTTTATTCCCTTAATAAACTTAAGATAAAGTTTGTGCTTTAAAATAGGGCTTAACGGATAATTTTTCAATGGCTTACTTCCAAATTGTCCGTGTATATCATTAATTTGTGCCATGTCCGTACCATAATAAAGCCACTCTAAAGGATTTCTAACACCTTCCGTCGAAATATTGTACCCGTTCAAGATGTACTTAATTCCATACTTGTTCGCAAAGTTGTACAAAGTAGCGACAAAAGCATGGTCTTGAGGAATATCAAGGTGAGGAACCCCCGACTTAAAGAAAGCCAGTTGAAAATCCCTCATCTCCTCCCAGTCAATTACTTCAGTAAACAAATCCAAGCCCAATTTATCGACTATAACTTCTATATTATTAACTGCTAAATCAGAATTCCAGCCACCATCTACGTGAAAAATCAATGGTCTAAGACCCAACTCTTTAACAGCGAGATGTGCCATATAAGAACTATCTACTCCTCCACTCATCCCTAAGATGCAATCAAAATCCTTTCCCTTACCTTCCTTCTTTATTTTTTCTACAATCCTATCAAGTTCAACGCGACCTAAGTCATCTGGATGCCAGTTGGGTAGAACATTTTCCTTAAAATCATTACAATGGTCACACACGCCACTCTCATCAAAGGAAATCTTTGAGTCAGAAGTGTCCATTACACAATTTGTACATATTTGGTATTTAGAACTCATATATTAGTAATTTGTATTAATATGTCTCAAAATAATTGTTTTAAAAATCTTGCGAACTTAAGTATTCTTTATGATTATTTAATCCTGATGCTAAAAAGGATTTATTTCTAAATAGCACTTTGCATATATAACCATTATGTAGCTACTTCTCTCTACATAACTTCTTGCCCAGATTAATAAAACCAGTTTCAAAATAACGCCATGAAAAATAACTTAAAAAAATAGTAGCAATTATAAAGCCGAATAACTTAAAAGACCAGCAGAGAACTAAATTATTTAACTCCAATTTCTCAAAGGTACGCAATATTAGAAAATACACTATTGGATGCAAAATATAAATGGAGTAGCTAGATTTTCCAAAGGCTTCCAAAGGCCTATGAAGAACATCTGGTAGTTTAATTTCAATTTTATAAAAAATCAAAACCAGAGCTACAGTATTTAGTGAAAATACGATACGGTTAAGCCCATACAATAAATTAACGGGAGAACCAACAGCGGGATAAAGTTTATATATGCTTATAACAAATATCAGTGCCAGAATTAAATATCTTTGGCTAAACTCGCTTTTCTTAAAAAACAATCCGATCATTAATCCAGCAACAAAAAAGAAAATATGATTTAATGGATTTACATAATTTAACCATTCCTGTAAAATATTCGGAGTGCGGCCTACAACCCTGAATGCAAAATAGATGAGCAGAGCAAAACTAATCACACACATTGCTATTCCAAAAACCTTACTAAAATTAAACCCTAAAAATAAAATTGGGAAGAAAAGATAATAAACCAGCTCATTTCCAATAGACCAGGAGCCAGTAACTATATAATTATTCCAATCTACAACAGCATATAAACCGGTTATGTTCAAAAACAAAGTTTGCCAATCAGCCCTTCTAGTGATTACTATAGTCAAAAGAAGCGCCAACCAGAATAAAGGGAATATCCTGAAAAAACGGGTGACATAAAATTTTCCGATATTTGTTCTTTTAGACAAATCAACCTTGCTATAAACTAAAAAGAGGGTAAGACCGCTTAAACAGTAAAAAGAATTTACACCAAATAGGCAAAGCCGATAAACAAAACTATCGGCATTAAAAATACACCCCTGCCAACTTAAGAAATGATATATTGCAATCAATAAAGCAAATATTCCTCTTAAATAATCCAAATTGTGGATTCTAGACATTTTCATTATTTATTAATAACCTATCATCTCCATTATCTACTTCTTTAAACGCATCATCGATCGTTCAATCAATACCCAAGATAAAAAAGCAAATAGAATAGTTAGCAGCACCGTGACTATAATATTTGTACACAACGAAAACACATTTAAGAACAATAAAGCATTGATTACCGGCATATGATAAATATAAATTCCATACGAAATATCATATTTATCTATGAACCTTTCAATCCTTCCTGGAAGATAAATCCGGGCCTCAGAAAATTTGAACACTAAAATTGACAATAACAATACAGCAATTGGATTTATCGAATTCATAGCATTTTCTCTATAGCTTCCTATAAAAATCATGGATATTATATACAAGCCGAGCACAATCCAGATATTAATAACCCTGATATTTTCCTTCAGCTGTTTAAAATGACTAAAGAAATAGCCAATTAAAAACATATATATCCATGGCAAGAACGATACTGTTAGTAGTTTCATATACAATAACTCCCAATTTGGATTTACCCTAATGTAGATATTCACAAGCACAGATAAAATCAACAGAATAAAAATCAATTCCCTACGGTTCTTTAACAAATAAAAAATGATAGGAGTAAGTAAATAAAACTGTATTTCCACTGCAATAGTCCATAATGCCCCATTCAAAACCCCTGTGCCATATCCTCGCATAAATTCTGGATTATAAAACTGAAAAAATGAAATTTGACCAACAACCCATACAAAAAATTGAGACACATTAAATTGAACTGAAGCTAAATAGCCAGTTGTAAAAGCAACAAAAACGGAGAGAGCTGTACATACGATCAATGCTGGATACAGTCTCAAAGCTCGGTTTCTAAAAAAGACAGCCAAACCTTTCTGGTGATTTTTAATATAGGTGCCTCCAATTAAATACCCACTTATAAAAAAAAAGAGTGGAACGCCCGGGAAGCACTTCAACATCCTAATTGGCAATGTGTCGTAGCCAAAATGATTGCATGTATGAACAATTAGCACCTGAAGAGAAGCTAACAGTCTTATTAAATTGAAATTATTATTAATCTTCGTACTCATATTTTTTCTCTTACTATCCGAAATTTAACTGTTGCAATCATTAAAAACATGGCGAAGAAGTAGAAATCGAATATTGTTGGAAGAATTATTGGTTCAGAAAATATTCTAAAAAAGAGAATCACAACTGCGGAGCCATAATAAAATATCTCAATGACTTTTTCCTTTTGAAAGATGCAATAAAAAGGAAACAATACAACAAATAACAAATAAGGCAAACCAAAAATATGATGCGCTCTAATAAATGAATTATGAGGGTTGCCATTAAATTCTGACAGAACCGATGTATTCGTATAATCCACCCCTTTAAACAAAGTTATAAGATCAATCCCTTCAATATATTCTTTTATAATTTTAGAACGCGAAACATCCACTATCCCGGCCGATAATTTTGTATTTGCCTCAAGAAACAGTAAAATTTCATCGAAGTAAATTCCAACCATTAAAAAAAACAAAATAGCTGTAAAACCGAAATACAGAATAGATTTCAACTTACTTTTCAGGGCGTAAAAAGTAATTAGGTTCAACATTAGAATCAAAAAAGAGGCAATAATTGACCCCCTTCCGTATCCCAATAGCGCTATAATTAGCGTTGTCATTGAAGTAAAAAGCGATACCCTTCTAAAGAGCAAAAAACTTATTACTGAAAAGTTAACCTGAAGTAGTACCGCATATGAAGTAATACCATTGGCACTGGACCCCTCAACAATGTTATCAAATGGGACAATTGCAGGAAATCCATCCAGTCCTTTAAAAGCCACATATGATAAGACAACAATATGAAATGCAATCAGTGTAATTTTGCTGGAATAATAGTACACAACAGGATCCCTAGTGAAAATTATCGCCGTTAACATAACTATTATTCCTATAAATAGGTGATAAGCTACAACGGGTTCTTCTATAAAATTTACACAGGTCATAGCCACAATACTCACAAAATAAACAATAATGGCTGGAAACTCAGATTTATTCAGATGAAGAAATGAATTATAATTTACTATTAATACATAAACTGTTGTAACTCCCAGTAAAAGATAAAGAGGTATACTTCCTGTAGCAAAAGCCAAGATCACCAGGGCATGAAAGCAAGTTGATACCTTTAAGGAGTTATTCATTTACTCTAGTATAAAATCAGTATCTATTTCTCAGTTAAAAATGAAATGAGCTCATTATACTTTTGATCATAGTTTTCATAGTCTTCACCATAACTTTTACTTTCAATATTGGCACTGATCCAATCTGTAATAGCATTTACATCGTCTTCAACGAAGTCTATAAATCCAAGTTTTTTATAATAATCATAATAATCGTCAGCATATGCGCCTCTAAATCTTGGATCGAGCAAAGCAGATTTAACACCTAGCTGGGCCCCCTCAATTGCCACAGAACTATGCCAGGCGATATGTAAATCTGAGCTCAACAAAACCGCAGGGAGAGCACTTCTTGTAGCTACTTCCCATTCGGCATGCCCCTCTAGACTTGACTTAAACAGCTTGAAAAATATTTCTGATTCATGAGACGCAAATCCCTTTAATTGATTAGGGTGTAACCTCAAAATCCATTTATATTTTTTAGAAGTATTTTGTATCACTTTAATAAGTGATTCGGAAATAATACCATTTTTCATCCCCTCAGAACAGGAGGACAGTCCAACAAGAATGCTCCTTTTATTTTCTTCGTTATTAAACTGCTGTCGATATGAATTCAGGGTATTACTCACTAAAAGATCATCTTGTTTCGGATTCTTAAACCTGGAAATCCACCTGTTGCCAATTACATTAATTGTAATGCCCTTGGGCTTCGCCCACTTTTCCAAGACTTCCGCACTTCCATGGTCCCAAACTAAAAAAGCATTAGGTAGAAACTGGTTAGTATCCTTTGCTCTAAATTGAGCGCCATACCAAGGATGATTTTCAGCGATAACCCCATGTTGTACATCAGCGACCCATATTCCTCTTTTGTGACACGCAGTACACAGTTCGCGAGAAGGCAGTATACCAACAACTTTCTCAGCCTTTGTTTCATCTAAAATCTCTCCCCAAACTCTTTCTTCCATATTTGAATAAGGGTACTTATTCCTGATCAAAAATCCCTTAAGTCTTTTCATTAACAGCGCCCTGGCAAAACCTCCCTCTGGAGAATGAACATTTCCATAACTGATGTTGCCTTTTACACTTGAAATAATTCTCGCTATACTTACGCATTCAAATCCCCTCTTTCTTAAATCATCTTCAATAGTATCAACTAATTGGGAGTAATACTTACCATTGTAAACAAATCCCCTATCATTATCGTGTGCAATCGTTAATACCTTAGACTCCCCATAGTTAATCTTATCAATTTTTATTAAATCAAGTAAAATCTTTCTGATCAATTTATAATCCATAACTCCTATTTAACTAATAAGTTCGCGTAATTAATAAAGCAACAAACAACAACCCCATTCCTATTGATATTCCGATCCAATCAAAATGTACCTTCCAGTGATTTCTTGAATTGAAATAGACAATTAGTGATTTAATAGCCATTTGCAGAAAAAAACCAACATAAATACCCTCTTTACCTAAAAAAAGCATGCATAAAATCCAAACAAAATAACCAATAATTCCGGAAATAAGAGTAAGGTTCATCAATGACTTTCCTTTATTATTTATCATATAGTAATTCTGATAATGCCACCAAGGAATAGAGACAACATAGCCAGCAAAAAGGAAGAACATTTCATTATGCGAATTATTGAATTTTGAGAGCTTCGTGAAATAATTCAGGACTAATGGGGCCGATAAAATTAAAAATGCACCAACCCCACCTAACACTAAGCCTTGAATATTTGTAAACTTTCTATATTTGGCTTCTAAAGCTTCAAATGTTTCCTCCTCAAAACTCAAAAAAAACCTTGGAGACCACACTTGGTTCATTGAATTCGCAACCAATTGCAATATCGATGAAATTGTAAAGAGAAAAATAAAAGTCGCTACCTGTAAATCATCAAAAAGGTACTTAATAAGAAATGTATTTCCATATCCAAGTACCCAGGCAATTACAGAAATAATCAGATAGGGGGTAATTCTCGAAAAAATGAGATGGATATCACTTTTTAAAAAAGAGAATCCTTTAAAATCCTTTTTTACAAAGGGGGTCAATAACGCCATAGCTACAATCACGCCAAGAAATGTCCCCAAAAAATAAGAAGAACCTGACTTTAAGTAACGGACAGCAACATAACCGGCAATATATCCTAACAGTGCGGGTAAAAACGAGAATAGAATAGATAATCTATGTTTTTCTTCTAATCTTACAATTATTGACTGAAAAACAAAATATGATGATACACCTGCACCTAAAAGGATAAACAAATAATCTCCAGCACTGGAGAAATTATTGTTGTAAAAAAAGCCTACGAATATTGTTGTTAAAACAAAAGAAAACAAAGTTAAAAGCACAAAAACAGAATTCGCTGCTTTGAACAGGTTTGCCAAGTTATTACTAGTTTTATATTCATGCATTAAGCTAACTACAGATTCTAAAATCCCTGAATAGCTTAACGCAGAAACAATGGTAAAAATTGAATAGCTTAAACCAAATTTTGCATATTCGCCAGTAGTGAGGATACTGGCAAAAAACATAAAAACAATAAAACCTACTCCCTTTTGAATTGTTGAAGTTAATGTATATGCAATGCCATAGTTGGCAAGACTTCCAAATTTTGGAAGATATCTCTTAAGCTTTAAAGAGTAAGACATGATTAGCTTATATATTCCCAAGCAAGGGGAGTTCCTGCAAGGATATCCTTATTAATTCTCTTTCCCAAAACGTTCTCATAATGTTTTGGGGCTAGGCCAACTCCTGGTCTTATAACCCGAACATTTTCTTTTGTTAAAACTTCACCAGCTTTAATATCTTTTACAACATACAGTGACCTTTTAAAAAGTAAACTTTTCTCTTCTGCCTTTTGTATACCATATTTAACGGTTCCTAATGCAAGTGCTGCCCTTTCTGTTTCAATAACCAAAGATGCAAGTTCGGCAGGCTCAAGTGAAAATGCCGAATCAACACCTCCTTCTTCTCTACTTAAAGTAAAATGTTTTTCAATCACCCTCGCCCCCAGGGAAACAGCAGCAACCGCGACCCCAACACCCATAGTATGATCAGATAGGCCTACGTGACAACCAAACATTTCAGCCATATGCGGAATAGTTAAAAGATTTGTATTTTCGGGTGTAGAAGGATAAGTACTTGTACATTTTAATAAAATCAGATCCTTAACCCCCGCTTCTCTTAACACATTTACACCTTGGGAAATATCTGAAAGCGTGCTTGCTCCCGTAGACATTATTACCGGTTTCCCCGTTAAAGCAACTTTCTTTAACAATGGCCAGTCTGTATTTTCAAAAGATGCTATTTTATAGAATGGTACTTCCAGAGATTCTAAAAAGTCAACAGCTGTTTCATCAAAAGGAGATGAAAATGCAAGCATTCCTAACTCCCTTGCTTTATCAAAAATAGGTTTATGCCAATCCCAAGGAGTGTAAGCTTCTTCATATAGTTCATATAATTCTCTACCATACCACAATGATTTTTCATCCTCAATGGTGTATGCTCCCTTAACCGTCATGGTGTCCGCAGTATAAGTCTGAAGCTTAATAGCATGGGCGCCTGCTTTAGCTGCAGCCTCTACAATTTGGAGTGCTCTTTCCAGTGACTGGTTATGATTCCCAGACATCTCGGCTATTATGAAAGTATTTTTACTGGTATTCGAGATTTCAAATTCTCCTAATTTAATCATATTTCGATAGTTTTATGCTCTTAATCCCAAAGTACTGACACTCTGTCTCATTCTTAAAACCTGCAGAGCGAAAGCTTTTTATCGAGCTAATATTTTCTTTTTTTATATACGCAGTTATCTTATTCTCAGGAAAAACATCATGAAAATATGAGGTGGACAAGGTTAACAATTCCGGAGCCAGTCCCATGCCTCTATAGTTTTTATCAATTGAGATTCCAATGATAGATTCCAAATTTGCCTCATTTTCAAATCTCACTTGTCCAACCGGTTGTCCAGAGTCTTCAACAAAAAAAAGCAACAACAAACTTGAGGGAGACTCTATTTTAGCCTCAAACCACCGTACATGATTCTCGTAAGGAATGGCTTCCTGAGAATAAGAATTTTTCCTTACTTCATTTTCATTTGCCCATTCATAGTAAAGAGTCACATCTTCACGTCCGGCTTTTCTAAACCTTAACCTCATCTTTAAATTTTGAATGAATTAAAACATCCTGCCATTCCCCATTTATATTCACATGTTTTTTTAATCTTGCTTCTAAAGTATATCCTGAAACATGCAATACTTTATTAAGATGAGGCCGAACATCATAGGAGTAAGTAAATATTTTCATCATGTCAAGCTGATGAAATGCTATTTTCTCGATCATTCCCAAATAAACACTCCAATCATTAATAAAAACTTCCTGGGTTTTACTTCTTTTGGACTCAGTAAGAAACGAAATTTCTGCATGCTGGTCTTCCCAGTTTATATGTACCAGCCCTCCATACCCAACTAAGATATCATTCTCATAAAATCCGAAAAGTAACTGAGAAGGGTAGTCTACTTCAAAAAGTTTTTCTACAACATTTTTAAAGTAAGAACTCTGATCAGCTTCTGTAAGGATAGTAGCCTGTCTTAGAATGTCAATCTGTTGATTGCGCCAATTCATAATGGAAAATTTATCCTTATCCAGAATAGGAGCAATCCTAAAGTTGCCACATTCTTCGGTTTGTTTCTTCAAACATCTATAAACGTTCTCCATCGAATATGTCATTCGTTAATCATTAAACCCTGCATGTAAATGTTTGTTACCAATGGTTAGGAGACCTGAATCGTACAGTTCAATCAATTCCCTCTGGGTAAACGAATGTACTTTCCCTATACCATCAAAATGTTCAAAGACCTCCTTTACTAAAGAAAGATCTTCGGGGTAGTCAACTGATAAGTAAATATCGGGTCTTAGTTCAAATTCAGAAATCGGGCCAATTTTTCGTTTACTAAAGCCTTCATATCTTTTAATAAAAGGGTTAACATGCTCCCTATCTAATTCGGTTTTTGCAGTGTTGTAAGTTAGCTTAAGGCACTCAAAATTTATTAATTCTGCTGTAGTTCCATAAACCCAACCTCTTTTATGAGATGCGGTGATAAAGTCAACCGGATCATTTGTCTGAGATTCAATTAGCGCTCGTATGCACTCGGGGTCAATTAAAGGATCATCCCCACATAACCTTACAATATTTTTTACATCATTCACCTTTGCGGCCTTATAGTATCTTTCTAAAACATCCGATTCAGATCCGCGAAAATACCCTACATTACATTTTTCTGCTATCTCAACGACCTTATCATCAAGCGAACTAATTGAAGTCGCAATAATCACATTATTTAAGCCATTTTTCAATAACCTCTGTATTTGATGATAAAGCATCTCATGGCCAGCCATTATCGCTCCTACCTTTCCCGGCGTGCGACTGGAACCCATTCTTGCCTGAAGAATTATTGCATATTCCATATCAATGATTAATGATGATCCTTTTATTTTAATTGTACTTCCTGAAAACAGGCTTAACAGCATCTCCCTGATAAGAATCCTCAATATTATCCATCGCTATCGCCCTTTTAATTTTTTGCATTCCCTTTTCTAAAGCTTTTAAAGTCAACTCCAGCTCAACGTCTGTATGAGCATATGTTATTGTTATCCAAGGAATTAAAACTCCGCATTCAATAACCTCTTCATGAAAAGAAGTTTGTAATTCAGGCCAATAACTGCCATCACTTTTAGTACATAAAATTTGTGGATTACAATCAAAACCAATCATTTTGATATACTCTCCAACGTTTTCCTGCTCAACCAATTTTAAAAACCCTTCTCGCAATTTCTTTCCCATCGACCAAATGTGCTCGTTTATTTTTACTCTTTCACATTCCTTTAATGTTGCTATTGCCGCAGCTAAACCAACAGTTTCGGATCCATGAGTTTGGGAAAGTACAAAAACACGTTCTTTATCATGATCTAAACCGCCCAACCTCATAATTTCTTTCTTACCGGCTAACATAGAGAAACAGAAACCGTTACTGATGCATTTACCATAAGTTGCAAGATCCGGATAAACTTCCCATAAATGATGAGCACCTCTGATATCAAATCGAATCCCACTAATCATCTCATCAAAAATTAAGACCGTTCCATTTTTCGTACACAAGTCTCTCAGCCTGGTTAAGAAATTATCCTTCCCATGATTAATTTTGCCATTTTTATAAATTGGTTCAAAATTGCCATCATAGTTTAAAGGCAAATCATTTTTAACCGGTTCTAAAATTAAACATGCTATTTTACCTTCATACTCATCGAACATTCGGTTAACACTATCAATATCATTGTAGTCAAACCCAATTGTATATTGCTTCTCAGACTCGATTACGCCAGAGTTCATGTTAGTTGATCCAATAAACCAATCATGTATACTAAAAAATGGGTGTTGTTTACATACTGCTACATGTGTTCTACCTGTAAACGCACGCGATAATTTAACAGCTGCTGTTGTTACATCTGATCCGTTTTTACCAAATTTAACCATCTCAGCAACAGGAAAGAAATCCACTGCAAATTTGGCAACCTCATACTCTAAAATACCAGGTCGAGTATAATTCGTACTCCTATCTATTGCATCCTTAGCTGCATTATTTACAACCTTATTATTATGACCAAGTATAAAAACCCTATTCCCCATAGCCCAATCAATAAATTTATTCCCATCCATGTCCCAGCAATAAGCCCCATCCGCATGAGAAATTATTGGGGGAGAAGCAAAAGGGAACTGATCATCCCCCTTAGAATAAGTATGACTGCCTCCTGGAACCAAATTATGCAGTTCCTTTGATATTTCACGTCCTTTTTTATAGCTTTTCATAATATTAAATTTGCTTATTGGATAATATATTCCCTTTTTCGATGATATCAACGATTTTTAAAGTATGAGCCATTGGTATGCCATTTTCCAAATCTCTTATTACATTAATAAATGAAATCAGCGACGTTTTAAAGGCATTAAAACTATCCATAAAATTCATTGTCCGATATCCTCGACTTCCGCTAACAGTAATAGTTATCGGGCTAGCAGCTGCCTCAATTGCTTTAATGCTGCATGTTATCGCATTCGAAAATTTAAGTGTTACCACTACTCCTTCCTCTGTTCTAACAGAATTAAAATAAAGAATCTCTTTATCAAACCCAACAATTGCCAGAATTGGCTCAATAACATGTACACCATATTTATTCCAGCTTTTAGGAACAGTTGCGTCAATGAATCTAATTTGACCAATGTTATCCATGGCTTGTTGATCAAGCAAAAATTCATTAGCATACCTTAAAGAACTGCATGAGAAAATCTGATTTGGATATTTTTGCAATGCAAATATAGCCTTTGCAGTGTCAACATCGTAAGCCAAAGGTTTATCAATAAAAATTGGAAGTCCCGCATCAAGAAACTCACGGCTCATCTCATAATGATTTTCGGCATCATCTCTTGCCAATAAAACTGCATCCACACGGCCAATCATTTCGCGATAATCTTTTACAATATAGGGTATATTGGATGACCTAGCGATGTGTTCAGACAACCGTATGTCCTGGGTCCAGACATGTGTTACAGAAGCTTCGATTATCATATCCTCAGGAAATTTTTGTTTTTCAAGATACTCAAAGATTCCAGGGAAGGGACCATTTTTCATGTGTTCCCTCTCATAGCCATTAAAAATAGCAGACCAGGAGTAAGGATGGCCATTCCCATCACTCATTCCTAAAACCCCCAATCTAATATGTGATGATGAATTCATTTATTCTTTACCAGTTACTTGGATTTAATAAGTCTTTGTCTATAATATTAATTTCGTTGATAAGATTGAAAATTCTTTCCGGTATAATTTTTGACTCATTGATATGATTTACATTGGCCAACAATTGATCCTTATCATCAACCCCGATTAGCACATGATCAATAAAGTCATTTTCTAGAGCATATCCCAACGCCAATGAACTAATTGAAGTGCAAGCTACGTTTGCTATCTCATTTAGTCTTACTAGTTCTTTTTTTAAACCGCTTAGTTTTTCAGATAAATCATTTATATCCTTATAAAAAAGGCCTTGCAAAAACACAGACCTCACATGCACTTCCTTTCCACTTAACTTTAGTTGTTTTAAAGCCGATAATCTTAAATTATTGTTGTCAAAAAGATTGAATGGCAATTGTACAAAATCAATATCAGAATCGTCAAGGAGATCATAAATTTCTTCATTTGTATATGTAGAAACACCTATCTTTTTTACCAGCCCCTCTTTTTTTAAAGAAGCAAGGCTGGCTATCTTACTTTGATTTTTCTTATAATCGGAGAAATTATGAAACATGTACCCGGATAATGAGTTCACAGATAGCTCTTTTAAGTCATTAAGAATATTATAGATCAGGTCATTTTTGTCATTTGCTGAACTAGAGTACTTTGTAATTACTTCAAACTTTCTTTGTGGGTTGTGCTTATGATAGTCCCCAATTACTTTTTGTGCAAAACCGTAAGCTTCCGCGGTATCAAGCACACGGATTCCTAAATCGTGCGCGGTCGAAAGAATCTCTATCGATTCATCAACTGTCGGCACCCCTTTAAAGTTATTAACTCCGTATGGAAGCCCCAATTGTACTGTACCAAGAATTACTTTAAACAAATTTTCCACAAAAATAGCAGCCCCCTTTATTTATAATAATCATTTATCAATTTTATAACATGCTCTTGCTCACCATCAGTTAATGTTGGGTACATGGGTAAGCTGATGCAGTGTTTATAATAATTTTCAGCATTTGGAAAGTCGCCCTCCTTCCATCCAAACTGGCGGTAATAAGGCATTAAATGACAAGGTATATAATGAATTTGGGCAAATATTTGATTTTCTCTAAGGTAATTATACAACCCCAGCCTATCCTCTACTTCAATGATATATAAGTGATAAGCATGTCCACGAATTACACCAGATTGTCCTTTCACAAACTGTTTGTCTGCAAATGCACTTTCATATTTACGGGCAATTTCTTTTCTTTTAAGCAGGCCTTCACCAGCTCTTTTTAATTGGCTGATGCCTAATGCAGCTTGGAAATCTGTTAAGCGATAATTGTATCCCAGAAGTTGCATTTCCATATACCAATTTGGATATTTGTTACTTTCAGTACCAGCTGCAAAGCTCGCTGAATTTATATACTGACCATCATCTTTGGTAATTCCGTGGGTCCTGAGCTGCATTAGCTTACTATAAAGATCCGGATCATTAGTGGTAATCATACCACCTTCGCCAGAAGCAATGTGTTTTACGGGATGAAATGAAAATATAGCCAAATCTGCAAAATTACCATTTCCACAATTCTGATCAACACCTTTGCTATCCTTAAAAGTCCCACCAGGAGCGTGGCATGCATCTTCAATTAGCCAAAGATCATACTCATCCGCCAATTTTCTAAAAGCCTCAAGGTCTATCGCCCTGCCTGCAAAGTCTACAGGAATAATCCCCTTGTAAGTTCCTCTGGGCGATGCGGCCAATAGTCCACGTACTTTCTCAATGTCAAGCAAATAGGTTTCGGGATCTATATCTGAGAACACTACCTCGCCTCCACAGTAACGCACACAATTAGCTGAAGCAGCAAAAGTAATAGGTGTTGTAATAACTTTATCTCCTTCCTTAACATCTAATGCCAAAGCACACAAATGCAGGGCAGCTGTACCATTTGCCACAGCAACCGCATATTTACAACCAATGTACTCAGCAAATTTTTGTTCAAATTCTAGAATTTTTGGTCCTTGCGTCAGAAAGTCGGATGTCAAAGTTTCTATTACTACCTTAATATCTTCCTCTGTTATATTTTGCTTTCCATAAGGAATGACTTTATTCTCCATTATATTTTAAAAGTATCGTCAACGTGCTCAGTTATCAAATTTCTTAGGCTTTCAACTGTTTCCCATTCTGTATTATTTCCAGAGTTGTAAGCGAAACCTTCTTCAACTATTTTAGCCCTAAATTTTTCCTTAAACTCATTCAAGCTCCATTTGTGAGTTGCAGGTAGAATAGTATAATACTTACCTAAATCGTAAGTATAAAATGAGTCTGATGGAGTTATCATTTCTTCATGGACTTTTTCACCTGGTCTGATACCAACCACTATTTGATCACACTCTGGTCCAATTGCCTTTGCAACATCAGTAACTTTATAAGATGGTATTTTAGGGATAAAAATTTCTCCTCCCCAGGCATTTTCCAAAGCATGCATCACCATATCAACCCCTCCATCTAACGAAATATTAAATCGCGTCATATTTGGATCGGTAATAGGCAGCTTTCCTTCTTTTTTCTTTTTGATAAAGAATGGGATAACTGACCCGTTTGACCCCATTACGTTACCATAACGAACTACTGAGAAAATTATTGGATTATCCCCCTTTATATTATTTGCTGCCACGAATAATTTGTCGGATGTTAGTTTTGTAGCACCATACAAATTAATTGGCGCACAGGCTTTATCGGTTGACAAAGCAACCACCCTTTGGACATTCGTTTGGAAGCAGGCATGGATAACATTCTGCGCTCCCATAACGTTTGTTTTAATACACTCATCCGGGTTATATTCAGCAATAGGCACATGTTTCATTGCCGCGGCATGAATTACGAAATCAACTCCCTTAAATGCTCTTACGAGTCTTTGTTCATCCCTGACATCACCTATAAAAAATCTTAGCTGAGGATAATCTTTCTCTGGATATTCCTGAGCCATTTGAAATTGTTTTTGCTCATCTCTAGAAAAGATTACTAATCTTTTTACTTCAGGCCATTTTGTTAGAATTCTTTTGGTAAGTGCTTTCCCTAGTGAACCGGTACCACCGGTAATGAGTATTGATTTATTATTTAACATAAATTTATAATCTTGAATCTATTAATGATCTGTCTAGAAATGATTTGGTATCAAAAATAACAGTATTGTTTCCATTTTTAAGTCTTACAAAATCAATCTCCAAAAATTCTTTATGGCTTACTGCTAGTATAACCGAATCATATTTGTCCTCAATGTGATCAACCAAATGTATCCCATACTCTTCCTCAACCTCGGCTGGGTTTGCATGGGGATCAAACACATTGACCTCCAAACCAAACTGTTTTAGTTCTGAATAAATATCAATAACCCTTGAATTACGAATATCAGGACAATCTTCTTTAAAAGTAACACCAAGTATGAGTGCCTTTGCTCCCTGAATTTTATGCCCTTTGTGAATCATCAATTTAATGACCTTATTGGCAACAAACATTCCCATGTTATCATTTACCCTACGGCCTGAAAGAATGACCTGGGGATGATAGCCTAGCGATTCAGCTTTATGGGCTAAATAATACGGATCAACTCCAATGCAATGTCCTCCGACCAGCCCTGGCTTGTATTTTAAAAAGTTCCATTTAGTTCCTGCAGCTTCAATTACATCTGTGGTATCGATGCCAACACGATCAAAAATTAGTGCCAATTCGTTAACAAATGAAATGTTAATATCACGTTGGGCATTCTCAATAGCTTTTGAGGCTTCGGCAACTTTTAAACTAGGGGCTTTATGAGTTCCGGCTGTAATGATACTCTTGTAAAGCTGATCAACCGTTTCAGCTATTTCAGGCGTTGAACCAGAAGTTACTTTTTTAATTTTTGTAAGTGTATTTACTTTATCACCAGGGTTGATCCTTTCAGGAGAATAACCACAATAAAATTCCTGGTTAAATTTCAATCCTGAATGTTTTTCCAAAACCGGAACACAATCTTCTTCTGTACAACCGGGATATACTGTTGATTCATAAATCACTATATCTCCCTGTTTCAGCACCTTCCCAAGCATTTCAGACGCTTTTAAAAGTGGTGTTAAATCCGGCGCTTTGAACTGGTCAATCGGCGTTGGTACCGTTACAATATAAACATTGTATGCACTTAAGTCGGCTGTTACAGACGAAAATTTCAATCCAGTTGACTCAGAATCGTCAGCTATTAACTTATTTAATGCATCAACATCAGCTTCTTTAGTTCTATCTTCACCAGCGTTTAGTTCATTGATTCTGGCATGATTAATATCAAATCCCAAAACCTGATATTTTTTTGCAAATTCCAAAGCTAAAGGCAAACCGACATAGCCTAGTCCAATTACTGCGATTTTATACTTATTCACTCAATATAGTTTTAAAAAATCTTTTGATTAACAATATCACGACACTAATAAATCCACCTAAAATACCTCCAAGTAAAATGCCCTTTTTTTTACCCAATTGTTCTTTTCTTAAAGGATAAACGGGCTGATCTATAACCTGTATTAATGGCGCGTCCTTCATATAACTAATTTTTGCAAGCTCAAGATTTTTCACCATTTCGCCCAATATTGCTTTATTTGTTTCGGCATTAAACTGTGATCTCTGCATAGGCGCAGCCCGCTGAATTTGCCGAGTCGGGTTTAGATTAGGAGTTGCATCTGAAACCGCCGCTGCCGCATATATTGCACCATTCATTACACTCCTTACCGAATCAGTTTTATGCTGTAAAATGTCAACATTTTGAGCGGACTTTTTTGTGACTGTTTGAAAATAAAAATCGTTTACATTTTTTACAATAAGATCATTAAATGCCTTAGCAAATGATTCATCACCGCATCTGATGCTTACTTTTATTATACTGGACTGCTTATCAAGCTTTTGCACAACTAAGTAGTTTTTTGTAATATCCTCGGCAATATCGTTTAAGATACTGTCTCTTACCCTGGAATAACCTGCAGTCGGCTCATCAAATTTAATATTTTTTAAGGCTGGTTTTGTTTCCCATTGTTCACGTAGTGCTTTGAACTTAATATAATTCTCAATAAGCAACTGTTTCTTGCCATTAATATCAATCTCACTAAGCAGAGTTTTCTCAATCATGGTCCGGGATTTATATAGCTCAAGAATATTATCCCCCTGAAACAAACCGCCTCCACCATCAATATTAACCCCTGCCATCGACGCCAATCCTGCTAAAGAACCTAAACCTGCCCCTCCGCCTTTGTCGTCTTGCAATACAAAGCTTGTAGTCGCTGTATAGACTGGTTTCTTAAAGTATGCATAAGCAAACCCAAAAACAGCGCCTATTAAGCCAAAAATGAGAATAGTAAGCCATTTAGACATTAAAAACTTACACCATTCCTGTATTTTTAGAATCAGTTCCTTTAAAGTGATCTCGTCATTCTCTGTCAGTCGCTTATGAGATGGATTTTCCTTCATTATACTCTAAACTTCTATCTCAACAAACTAACAATAATTGCTGCCAAAGAGGCTAATCCGGTACCTATACCAATCCAACTTTGAGCGCTCAGTCTTTCTCTCTCTGCTTTCTTCGGCACCAATATCTCTGCGCCAGGCTTCACCTTTGGATAATTGTTAAAGAACAAAAACTTACTTCCCGCCTCAACGGAGCCATTTGCATATTTAATGTATGCACCTCTTTTTAATGCACTCGAAGTAAAACCACCTGCACCATTTACATATTGCTTAAAGCTTTTTCCCGGCAAATAAACAATGCTATTCGGGTTTAAAACCTCTCCAGTAACTTTAACCGTTTGCAACTGCCTTGGTACACGAATCACGTCCCCATCTTCAACGATTAAGTCATACCGGGATCCAGGCTTTTTCATAATTTTTTCCAAATCAATTCCTACTAAATCAGATTGAATTAATAACTGCTCCACGTCGGGTTTAACCGTATCTTTTACTCCTGCCTCCTGTGCACGCTTTAAATTTAAAAGTTTCTTCTTTTCATCATCCTGGTTGTTGATCGCATTCTTATCACCAGGGTTCACCTTTTCAGCACCAGGCCTCTTTAAAGAAGCACCTTCAGTGTAAGCAATCGGCGTCAACCCACCTGCCCTTTTAATGATATCAGAGATACGTTCGTTCTTTTGAGCAATGGTATATGAACCTGGATACAAGACTTCTCCTTCCAGTTTCACCTGTTTCTGAACCTGGTAACCTTCAGAACTTCTTACCGAGATTACATCAAATGGTTTCAACACAAATGTCTTATCCAATACCTTCAGGTTCTGATCTACCCCAACGGTAAACACCTGCGCCGTCCTCGCGGATGCAGATTTTGCGTCGCTATTCTTAATCCTACGAGAAATCTCTATCCTTCTCGGTGTAGCATTTTCTTTAAAGCCACCAGCCATCTGGATTACATCTTCTAATGTCATGTTATCTGCATAGTCAAAAGTACCACCAGCCCTTACTTCGCCCTGAATGGTAACCTTGTATTCATCTCTTAAATCAAACAAAGATGAAATTGTTACCTTGTCTTCGCGCTGTAAAGTGATATCTTCCTGAGTACCAGCTATAATTTTTGCCACATCAAAAGAAAGCAGGCTTTGTGTATTGTCGGCATTTAGGCGGTTAATGTAACCTCTGTTCAAGAACGCATCCTCGGTTAAACCATCTGCCTTGGTAATCAAGCCTTTTAAAGTTAGACCTGAACCCAATTCATACAAACCAGGACGGAAAACTGCACCAAGTATTTCAACACGATTTTGAAAACGATCTAAAATTGCCTCTACTACATATTTATCGCCATTTCTTGGCGCATATGTAGCAAATTCGTCAGCAGAAATGTCTATGATCTTACGCTCCTTATCTGTATTCTGGAAAGATTTGATCTTGGCCGTATAGGCTTGAGGCGTAAAGCCACCTGCAAAACCGATCACATCCTTTAAATTCTCACCATTAACCACCTCAAATAGGGCAGCATTTTTAATCTCACCCAGTATTTCTACCCTGGTGTCATAAACAGGCACATTAATTACGTCTTGATCCTGCAGGCGTAGATTGTTCTGCTGGATTCCTCTTAACAGGAAATCATATACATCAATCGTTGAAACAACTTTATTGCCCCGAATCAACTGAATTTTACGGAATGAACCGTTCTGCGATGGGCCTCCTGAAGCGTATAATGCATTATAAACAGTAGCCAAAGAAGACAAAGTATAAGTTCCAGGTTTGGTCACCTGACCAGTCAACACAACTTTAATGCTCCGTATGTTACCAAGGTTAATCGAAACATTGGTACGGCCAGAGCGTAAAGAAGGATAAGTTTTACCCATGGCTGAACGAATCTTTGAAGTAGCCTGATCAATCGTCAACCCACCTACTGCAATTCTACCTACGTATTGCAAATTAATCACCCCTTCCGGGCTAACCTGCAGATTATAACTAGCCTCATTGTCACCCGTCAAATCAATTAACAGTTTATCATCAGGGCCGATCACATATCCTTTGGGCGTAGCAATACGCAAATTAGGTTCAAAGGTAATGCTCCCATTACGAAAGAGCTCTGCACCAAATATTTTCGGGCCAATCTCATCGTCTTTTACTTTCTTCTCATTATTAACTGAGCCTCCATCGGTAGTCTCACTCATCTCCCGGCCAGTATTGGTAGTTTTATTGTCTACCTGAACTGCTGTGGCCGCCCCTTGCTTCTTTACTTTTTCTACCCTTAACTTCAGCTTCTGCACTTCCTCTGCTTTCATCCCCTGCGCAGCAGCCATCTGCTCCAATTGAGCTTCAGTATATCCTATGGATTCCGCACGTTTTATCATCTGCAAAATCTGGGCGTCAGACAATTCATCCACTTTTACATTGGCATAATTGCCTTGAGAAAAGGCTGTCTGCGTAACCAGAACGGCAAAGAGAAATAATATTGCAGTTATCGTTCTTTTAAAATTCATATTTGTGTGTAGAGAGGGTAATGGGTTATTTTAGATGATAAGCGTTAAAATTCTCACTGTTCAACTCAACTTTCATAGGGCAAAATGTTTAGTTTTTAGTTTCGGTTGCAAATATATCAATTATATTCATATGTGATAAAATTGTGACTAAAGTCCTCAACGGTTACTCCCCAGGTGTACCTGTATTCCAACTGTAACCGGGTTCAAAAGAAACTCTGCCTTATTATATTTATTAAACGTTCGGGTATTGTTGGCATCGGCCGCAACCGTTTCCTGCCTTTCATACGAATAAAACATTTCCAGGTTACTCTCCGCAAAAACAGAAATGAAAGGAACCGGATTAATCTTGATACCAATAAGCGGAGCTGCAGTAAAACCAGTTTTGGTAGTTTCCACCCCATTTGGCCCCAAAGCACTTGGCGAAGCCATTGCATCATTAGTAGAAACCAACGAACCATCAAACTTATTAAACCGAAAACCGATGTCGAACCCAACATAGGGTTGTATGCGCGCAAAATTCATGTTCTTTTCGAACCCGACTTTAAACGCATAGTCTTTCATTTCTCCGTTTGCTTCCTGGCAGCCTACACAATTGTTTACCAGTTTTACATCTTTCTTCAGGTAAGTGCCCCCCAAACGGAAATTGATCTGGTTGTCGTTAAACTTAATCATCCCCCCATGAAAGGTAGCATTGGTAAACCTATCGGAATTTTTCTGGTTTAAGATTTTCGGCATCTGCATCTGGCTGAAACCGTAAACGGCCAGACTGTAATTGTAATTGCCGTTCATTTGCGAAAATGCGGTCCCACTTAGTAGAATTAATAGGACAATTAGTAGATTTTTCTTCATTTATTTCCCCCCGGAATGTAAATTTTAAGATTAGTCAAATGTAAAATAATTATGCATAATTACAATCTGTATGTAAAATTCATAACCTTACATTTATTATGCCATAATATTAGCCATTTATTTCAAAAAGCAAGGTTTTTTAAAAATTTAGGCCTGAATATTGTTACTTAATTGATAATCGAATATCCTCAAACGAAACCAATGAGCTCAATAAGTAAAAACATAAAGACATTCAGACAAAAGAAGGGATGGAGCCAGAAACAAATGGCGGAACAGTTAAAAATTTCTATCCCTGCGTTTTCTAAAATTGAGAATGGTATTACCGATGTAAACATCAACAGGCTGATGCAAATTGCAGTAATACTAGACACTACATTGATGGACCTGATGGCAAAAGAGGGCGAAAGCCCACAAGTGCTGCACATTCAGCGCGTAAAACAACTTAAAATTAAGCTGGCCAAAAAAGAAGAAGAGCTCATCGAACTTCAAAAGAAGGTGATTGAGCTTTATGATGAGCTAAGGGAAAAGAAGGAAAAAGCCAACGGTTAAGCGCATACATCTAATTGTATGCTAATGTCATCTACAGTAAGCTCGGGTAGACCCTTTATTTCAGCTACCGAATTGTATGCATCTACATTATTGATCCTTAATTCGGTCATATTATCCGCTGATGTTGAGGCCGGAATACTATCATCCTCGGCATAAGTAGAAAAACCGGTTCCTGTTTTTTCAACTATAAATACGATCTTTTTCTTCATCTCTGTAATTTTAACTTTTCAACTCCTGAACTGACCAACAAGGACCGTCCAATTGCATTTGTTTTTTCTGCCCATTCCTTTACGCTTACTTTAAAAGTATTAATCCAACCTGACTTTTAATTACGTCGAATTCGACGCAATTAAAATTAGGATTGTAAATTTTTTCCCAAATAGAAAGAAATTCAGTGGTGTCCGGTTCCTAAGCCAATGTTCAATGAAGAAGTTTCCACCTTTAGCTTTAATCATGTCTGTAAGAGAGATGTAGTTAGATTGTGTGTCAACCACCTGTTACTGTATGGGCTTATTCAGCCCTTACGGCCATAGGTGGTAAATTTTCAGGGATTAATCGTCCTTCACGTATGAGTGCACCGATCTTGAAATTTTCATAACCAGCTTCAAGTACCATTCGTTTTTCAGTGCCTGCTTTGCCGTAATGTTTGTCTTTAAACTGCTCCAGGCTTATTATATTTGGTTTACCTGTTTTCATACTCTTCTTCATTAGCACTCCTAGGCACCCTGGTGAAAAAAGCAAATTGTCTCTTTTTCAACATCATGAAGGGATTGGATTTTGGTTTCATTGCGCTATAGCGCCTGGATTTCTTCTATTGAAAGTTTGGTAAGTTTCGAAATCGTTTCGATCGGGAATTTGTCTTTTTTCATTTCAGCAGCAATTTCCAGAGCCTCGACATGACGGCCTTCTTCTCTGCCCTCTTTTTTGAATTTGTCTAATAGATATTCTTCTGTTCCCATAGGAGTAGTCCTTCCCAGTAGTAGTTCAACTTCTTTAGTAAATGTAGTCATCATTTTTGGGTTATTAAAATTTACATAGTATTTGATGAAGTTCATAATGCCTTTATGCTTAGCCGCATCAACCTTCCTTCTTGTTAGTTCAAGATGCAGATTGTGCTTTATGGCTTTTAAATCAAGGTCATTTGCGTTTTTATTTTTAATGGCCGATAGTGCCACTAAAATAACTACAGCAAACGGGTTTGGATTGGCTTTTAACTCTGCTTCATTTTGGTCAAGTAGTTTATAGGTGTTGTATTGATAGGTAAGTTTGGTACCCAGATATTCTTCAGTATATGGCCCGGGTTTGAACTGCTTATTATTGCTAGTTAAAATAGCCAGCGCGGTAATAGATACGTTGTATTTGTCCTTCATCAAATACCAATAGCGGAGCATCCGGAAACTAAAATCTTCCTTGCCCTTTTGGTTTTGCACCTCTATGTGCACAGAAATCCATTTTGCTCCGCCATCTTTCAGATAAACCTTAATTAATTTATCTACGTAACGCACACGCCCGCTGGTGTCTTCTTCATGAGGAAAGAAGGGATCAAATTCTTTGTCTAGGTACTCGCACTTTCTGTTCAGATCAAATAGTTTGTCAGCATCCGGGAAGAAAAAGCGTAGGAAATCTACCGAGAGATCCTCAAATATCGCCTTCCACATCAGGTCATCCCGGCGGCGCGGCTTCCTTTTTGCTTTCCGTTTCGGTAATTCTGCAATGCTGAGTTCCTGGTGCATACGTTTGGTTTGAATACTACAAATGTATACCGTTTAGATTAAATATTAAACATATAATTAAATAAAAGCTTTAAATATTTATTCAAAAGAAAATATTGGAATTTTCTACAGATTTTTGGAATATTCAAAATGGCGAAAGTACACGCCCTACAGAATTATATTTTGGCACTCTCTCTTCAAGAACCACCTGTTACCATAAGGGCTGAAAAAGCCTATACAGCAACGGGTCGTAAAATTTTTAGAGAAACCCGATATCTATAGCGCATCATCATCGGCAAATAGTAGTTTTTACCGGCCTTGTTATCAGTGCACCTTAATAAGATAAGCACAAGGAAAAAGGATGTAATTTAAATTTGCTACTCATGCAAATCGTCATTAATGTACACTCTGTTGTTTGTAAGGTCAATAAAGGTCTTATCACCCATTATACCATAAAAAATAAGCTGGCTTGAATTCATTTCAATATAGCCAAACTCCTTTAGTGGAACAACTTTGATTGGCATGTATTTTATATTCTTTGTGGTGATAAAATCAGCTAGATAATCCGGCTGTTCTTTTTTTAGCAATCCTAATTTGTCACTATACTTATTCAAGGCGGCTTTAACAGCGACATTTTTTTTATCCCATCTAATCACTGTGCCATCGTACAGTTTGTATCCGTCCTGATGGCCCCAGGTGTTATCTTTAAAAAGAATACTAACACTTCTAATGTTGTCTTTTAACAAAAGTTTATGGCTAACACAACCAGATAAAAAAACTAAAGAAATTACGAATGATAAATTTTTCACGTTATTAAGTTAATGATTATTCGCAATAAACACTATCACTTATCCCCTTCCCATCGCTGCTTTTAAAAGCAATATAACAATGCAGTTCCTTGCCAACATATTCCGGCGGCAGTTCCATTGTATCTGTGCCCGTACTTCTGCGCGCACCAGAAAAGAAATAACTGGCTTTGCCCAGCTCCGGGCAGTAAACCAGTAACATCGTCCGGTCGTTTTTAATGCCCCAATCCATATTGGGGTCAACCAACCAGGTAAAGGTTAACAGTGTGCCTGTTAAATGAACGGCAGGTGCAATGGCCGGTTGTAACCCACCCATACTTACCAGTGCCTTACTATAATCCAAACTCATATTCGGATACTCACCCCAAAAAGCATGTTTAATATGTTGATGTTATAATTCTTGTCCTAAGGTACCGGAACGTGGCCATTGCCGTCATCTCGAACCAAAGGGAGAAATCTTTGTTGCGTAATTCAAGAGACCTCTCGTCGCAGCGCTTCCCGCTAAATAACGGCGGCGCAGCGTAACCAGTTTAACAATAAATCTGCCAAACCCACTTTACCTGCGTTCGATGTGCATTAACCCTGCGCTTTGGCTTTTGGCCGGGTATGGCAGGAATTGAGCAACCGCTGAAAAGGCAAAAGGCTAAAGCAAGGCCCTGTCAACCCTTCCCCAACGCCGGCGTAATGCCCCCGAAAAACAAAACGCACCCTTAACGCAACTCGAATGGTGCCACAACCTACCTGTTATCGATAACTAGCCTCAAATACAATTTCAAGCTCATTTTTCACCTAAACACCTGAGTCTTACCCTTACACTATTAAAATTTTTCTGAAAATATTTTACCAACCAATACTATTTTATTTCTACACTTGCCACGAAAATTTCTTAACTTTATTTAAAGGGGTACGCATATTATGGTTGCTTACAGCACATTATCGGATCAGGAACTGACCAGCTTGTTAAGGCAGGGGGATAGAATGGCTTATACCGAAATTTACCACCGTTATAAGTTTATACTGCACAACCATGCCTGGAACAAAACCCGCAACCGCGAGGAAGCGCAGGATGTAATTCAGGAGATTTTTGCCATGTTATGGGCAAAGCGGGAAGGATTAGATGTAGGCACAAACCTTGCAGGCTATTTGTACCGTAGTTTACGGAATTACATTCTTAACCAAATTGTCCGTAAGGATGTTCAGAATAAATACATTGCTTCAATTAAGGATTTTGTAGATCGCGATCCCGTAATTGCCGATCACCTGGTTAGAGAACACCAGTTGAGCAGCCTGATTGAAAAAGAAATCCAGGCCTTGCCGCCAAGAATGCGCGAAGTATTTGAATTGAGCCGTAAAGAAAACCTTAGCCACAAACAAATTGCAGAAAGGCTGGGCACTACAGAACAAACGGTTAAAAAACAAATGACCAACACGTTAAAAATTTTAAAAACAAAATTGGGGCTGATGGTATATCTAATGTACATTTTCAGGTTTTAGCAATCATGTATATTAATTTCCATCTAAAAAATTTAACAGATAACTTCTCCAGGATCTTTGTAAATAATTAAAAGTTGAATATTTGAGGCCTGATATTTTATAGTTGAGTTTTCAAAATATTTCCTATCATTGTCTGATTAACATTAAGGGCTTAACGTTTAAGGGGATATAAAAAAAGACACTTCATGATTTTATACGCTGAACTTTCCGACACTGACCTTGTTGTTTTGTTAAAGCAGGCAGATCATGCGGCATTTACCGAAATCTATAAGCGTTACGCCCTGCTTTTTTTTCACAAAGTGAATAAAATGCTAAAAGATGAAGACAGTTCTAAAGACATTATTCAGGAACTTTTCATCCGCTTGTGGAATAATCCGGAGAAGCTTCAGGAGAACGGAAACCTTTCAGGTTATCTGTATGTGTCGGTAAGAAACCTGGTCCTGCAGTTAATCCGGAAAGGAAAAGTGATGAATGACTATCTCAATTCTATCGCCGGTTTTGTCGAAGAAGTAAACATGGATACCTTAAATGAGCTCGACGAGCGTGAGCTTACAAGGATCTTACAGGAGGAAATAGAAAAGTTACCGGCTAAAATGAAGCAGGTTTTTGAGATGAGCCGTAACCAATACCTTTCCCATGCCGAGATTGCAGCGCAACTGGGCATCTCCGACCAAACCGTAAAAAAGCAAGTCAACAATGCCCTTAAAATTCTTCGTTCGAAGGTAAGCGCCTATGCCCCTGCAGGCTGGATGATTATAGAACTGCTTAAAAAATGAAATTTAATAACTGAAAAACAAGCAGTTACACATTTCTCATCTTCTCATCTACGCCCTTATACCCCTTTCAAACATATTAGTTATATACCGCGGTAAAAGGTAACTATTATGAATAAAATACAGGTACAGGAATTACTGGAAAAATTTGGTGAAGGCAGGGCCACTGAACAGGAGCTAAGGCTACTGGAACACTGGTTCAGCAAACAAACCAAGTTGAACCACGATGATCGTATGCTGGAAAACAGCGCTGAAGTATCGCAGCAGATGTGGATGGAAGTTTACCATGCAACTGCTCCCGTAAGCAAACCAAATAGGGTAAAACTCTGGCCTCGAATTGCAGTGGCGGCATCGGTTGTTTTTGTACTTGGCATCAGCGGATATTTATTCTTTAAAAACCAGGAAACTAAGGTTACACCTTTAACTACATTTGCCACTGATGTAGCTCCGGGTACCTCCGGTGCCACGCTGACATTGGCCAATGGTAAAAAAATTAAACTTCAAAATGCTGCCAAAGGACAGTTGGCCAATGAAGCAGGGGTACTGATCAATAAAACTGCCGAAGGTAAGCTCGTTTACGAGCTGAAAAGCTCCGGCGCAGAGGCAGAAGATATCAATACATTAACAACAGCCAAAGGCGAAACCTTTGAAGTGCGTTTACCTGATGGTTCACTGGTTTGGTTAAATGCAGAATCCAGTATCAGTTACGCTGCTACACTGAATAATAAAGGACTACGACAGGTAAAACTTGATGGCGAAGCCTATTTTGAAGTAGCTCACAATGCGGAAAGACCATTCAGGGTATCGTCCAAAGGACAGCTGATAGAAGTTCTGGGAACAAAATTTAACATTAATGCCTATGCTGATGAACCGGCAACCACCACCACCTTGCTACAGGGCGCGGTTAAAGTTTCTAAACAAGGGGCGCCAGGAAAAGACGGCATCAGGTTACAACCGGGCCAGCAGTCTACATTGACAAAAAATGGTCTTAACCTAAGCAATGTAAACCCCGAGAACGCCATAGCCTGGAAGAAGGGATATTTTGATTTTAAAGCAGAAAACATGGAAAGTGTGATGCGTAAACTTTCAAGGTGGTACAATATTGAAGTGGAATACCAGGGCGATTTAAGTAATGTCCTTATTGAAGGGGAAATCCCACGTAACACCAGCTTGTCTCAAGTTTTACAAGTCCTGAAAGCAGCAAACATTAATTTTACCATAACAGGCAGAAAACTAATTGTAAGCCCTTAATGAACCAACCCCTAACCAGGGTATTATGATATAACCAATAAACTAAACTTAAACTTCATTAACCAAACCGTCTATGAGAATTTTCAGATTACTCATGGTGTGTCTTTTACTACACGTAAAACTATACGCACAACAAACCAAAAGCATCACAATTTCTGTAAAGGATGTGTCTATTGAAACTGTGCTCTCTCAGGTTAAAAAACAAACCGGTGTCTCCTTTTTCTATAAAAAGGAAGTGTTAAAAGCAGTCGGAAAAATAACCATAGATGCTAAAAATGTAACGCTAAAAACCGTTTTGGACCACTGTTTTCAAGACACTCCGCTGGGTTATACCATAGTGGGGAATATTGTGACCATAGGGATAAAAAACGAACGGAAAAGTGAAAAAGAGAGGAAAGATAATTTCTCTCAGCATACGGTCCAGGGGATTGTCTTTGGTCCCAGAGGGGAAAGGCTGAGCGGGGCCAATGTCATCATCAAACGCAGCCATCTGGGCACCAGTACAAATACCAAAGGAGAATTTACATTGAAAAATGTATACAGCAATGACACCCTGAGCATCAGCTATATCGGTTATACACGTTTGGAAGTGCCTGTAGCCATGCAAACCGAATTCAATATTTCCATGAAAGTGGCCGAAAATGCGTTGGATGCGGTGATGGTGCAGGCCTATGGAACTACTACCAAACGGATGTCGGTAGGCGAAATTACCCAGATCAGTGGGGCAGAACTTGCCAAGCAACCGGTAACCAATGTTTTGCTGGCGTTACAGGGAAAGGTGCCGGGCATGCTGGTTACACCTACCAGTGGTGTTAGCGGAGCCCCGGTAAGGATAGAGATCAGGGGAAGGAATTCCATTGCAAATGTCCCTTCCGAGCCACTGTATGTGATAGATGGAATCCCCATAGTTATACCGGAATTTAAGGGCTCTGGTTCTCGTAATACTTATGAAAGTGGTTCTGCAGGAGTTATCCAGACCGGGCTTCCCTACTCCGCAGGACAGAGCCCATTGTTTGGACTTAATATGCAGGATATCGAAAGTGTTAGTATCCTTTCAGACGCTGCGGCTACAGCCAGGTATGGGGCAAGAGCGGGAAATGGTGTAATATTGATCACGACCAAGAAAGGAAAGGCCGGAGCCGCACAGTTTAACATCAATGTAGACCGTTCAGTAAACAAGGTTATTGGGCATTGGGACATGTTGAACACGAGCCAGTACCTGCAAATGAGGCGAGAAGCACTTCAGAATGATGGGGTAAGTCTGGCAACAGCGCCCGACCTGGTTTTGTGGGACACGACCAGGAATGTGGACTGGCAAAAGGAACTCTGGAAAGCCAACAGCAGCACTAAAGTATCCACATCTTTATCTGGCGGAAGTAACCTGACAACATTTAGCTTAAGTGCTAATTATGAGGCAATTCAAGATGTTTCTGCCTTAAGTGATCAGAATAAAAATCAAACAGCATCGGTGGGGCTAAGTTTAAGCCACAGCAGCTTGAACCAAAAATTAACCATCTCAGTAAACGGGCGGTACACCTATACCAATACCAATGAGGTATCAATTGGTGGCACACCCAACATGGCACCTAACCTGCCACCAATATTTGATGAAAAGGGGAATTTAAACTATGGGGCTTTCCGGTATCCCGGTGCACAGGGGAGCTTTCCATTTGCCGGACTTTTTCAACCGGGTAATGCCAATACTTATAGCCTTTCGGGTGGGATGAACATAGGTTATAAACCTATAAAAGGTTTAGACATCGGCCTGGCATTAGGGTATGGTTATCTCTCCGCAAAAAACAAGTATTTTTTTACCATTGCTTCCTATGATCCCATCGACTCCCCCCTTGGAACCGCTTATTTCGGAAATAACGGAAATATTAGTTATAACGTTAATCCTATGCTAACCTATTCCAGGTATATTGGTAAGGGAAATTTTAGAATTTCATTAGCAGGAACGCTCAATAACGCCACTGCAGATGGGACCACATTGATTGGATCCGGATATAAAGGGGATGAATTACTGAAATCAATTAATCACGCCCCTAATAAAATGATCACTGAATATTATGCACAAAATAAATATATAGATGTAAACGGGAGTGTCAATTATAACTGGGAAAGCAAATATGTTATAGAATTTAATGGAAACAGGAGCGGCTCTTCCAGTTTTGGCCCGGGCAGACGCTTTGGCAATTTCTGGTCGGCCGGGGCCAATTGGTTTCCCCTGGAAGAAAAATGGCTGAAAGGCGTAGCGCCAAAATGGCTCAGTTTAATCAAGTTTAGCGGCAATTACGGTATTATAGGAAAGTCAGGTGGCGATTATCAATATTTGTCTCAGTGGTCTTCTGGCCCGCCTCACATGCCCTATTACAGCTACAACGGCAATTTACCGTTAATCCCATTAAATCCTGTAAACCAAGACTATCGCTGGCAAACTGTTACCAAAAGATCTGCGTCCTTAACCTTGGGTTTTCTGGAAGACCGATTTAATCTGGAGCTTACAGCTTACAAAGACAATTGCGACAACCAGTTAACGGCGCTGCCTACACCAATGTTTACAGGTTTTCTTACCGTACAAGGAAATTCAGCAGCAAATGTGCAAAACACAGGCATAACTGCTAATTTAAATACGAACATCATCAATACGAAAAATTTTTCCTGGTCAGCCTCGTTTAATATCAGCCGCAACAGGAATAAACTCCTGTCCTATCCGGGAATAGAATACACTGGCGATTATACCAATCTTGAAATAGGTAAATCACTGAATACAAGCTATCTATTGCATTACCTGGGCGTCGATCCACAAACCGGGGTACGAGTATATGAGGATTATAATAATGATGGAAAGATCGGCTTTGGACCAAGAAGTTCTCCGGGTAGTGGTATGGACGACAGGTATCTTGAGTTTGATAGAAGCCCTAAATTCAATGGAGGCGCAAACACAAGTTTAAGGTATAAAAATTTATCCCTTGACTTGATGTTTTCCTTTCAAAAAATGATTGCGACCAGGGCTTATACAGGAACTCCTGGTGCGTTTATGCAGAATGTACCGGTATCAGCTCTGGATAACTATTGGAAAAAACCAGGCGATATTGCCGTTTACCCACGTTTGACAGAAAATATTGTTGACTCTAATTTTATTCTTTCTGACGGTTCCATTACTGATGCTTCTTTTTTACGGTTGAATACGATTGCTATCGCTTATTCTTTGTCTGAGGGGTTTGCCAGGAAGCTGGGCATAAAAGGACTGAGTTTTGGGCTTAACATACAGAATATCTTTACGCTTACAAAATATGAGGGCATAGATCCCCAATTGCCTTTTGGCAGCTTTCCGCAACCGCGGACTTTTAATGGACGTTTGGCAATTACTTTATAAAAATGTTTATGGATTCACTTAACTTAAAAGCAGCATATATTTTTGGTGCCCTGGCCTGCATCCTTGGTATGGGATGTAAAAAACTGATCGAAATAGACCCGCCCATAGATACGGTTACTACTGTGGAGGTATTTGCGAATGACGGCCTTGCGATTTCAGCGATGACCGGCGTTTATTCATTAATGATAAATGGGGCCGGATCTGCTCCAGGCGCAAAATTCGGATTTAGCATGGGGCTGACAACCATCCTTGGGGGTATGTCTTCAGATGAGCTGTACCATGTTAATGGTCCGGTAGCCGGAACCGAATATTTATACAACACCAATCGCATTACTGAATTAACTTCGGGTACTTCAGACGTTATATGGAACTCGGCCTACAAGGTCATTTATGGTACAAACGCAGTTATTGAAGGCATCGCGGCATCAACTTCCGAGGCACTGCATAATGATGTGAAAACCGAGCTTACCGGACAAGCCAGGTTTGTACGGGCATTCTGTTATTTCTACCTTACTAATTTTTTCGGGGATGTACCTATGGTGCTTACTGTTGATTTTAACAAGACCCGGAACCTGGCCCGCATGAGCCAAAAAGAGGTTTACCAGCAAATCATCAGCGACCTGAAAGAAGCGCAGGCTGTGCTGCCCGAAGACTATTCGGCTGGGTATGGCGAAAGGATCATCCCCAATAAATGGGCCGCCACTTTATTGCTGGCCCGTGTGTACCTGTATACCGGAGATTATGCTAACGCTGCTGCGCAGGCTGCAGCAGTGATTAACCACACTTCATTATATGAGCTGGAGCCGGATTTGAATGGGGTGTTTTTAACCGGCAGCAGGGAAGCGGTATGGCAGTTAAAACAAACAAATGAGCATAGTTCGTTAAAAAATGCAACAACAGAGGGGCATGTTTTCCTTCCGAACGGCGGTTCCCCGGAATACGGGTTAACCAATCAACTGCTATCTGGTTTTGAAACAAATGACCAGCGTAAACTGGCATGGACAGGTAATGTTGTATTCTCAGGTAGAAACTATAACTATCCCGCTAAATACAAGACCGGCCGTTCCAATGGTGTTGTGAGGCAGCCGTCTCCCGAATATTATACCACGTTGCGTTTGGCGGAGGCCTACCTGATACGTGCAGAAGCCATTGCCAATGGAGCCCCGGGAGGAACTACACTCGCGATTGCTGATTTAAACACCCTTCGCGACAGGGCCGGCCTTGATGACTTAAGCAATGACTTAAGCCAACAGGAATTAATTACAGCCGTAGCCAAAGAAAACCAGATAGAATTTTTTGCTGAGTGGGGGCACCGCTGGTTTGATTTAAAGCGGACAGGAAAAGCCAGCGCTGTGCTTTCGGCAATCCCCCTGAAGCAACCCTGGGCAGGTGACTACCAGCTGCTGTACCCTATACCCGCCAGTGAAATAATCAGAGATCATTTTTTAATACAGAATCCGATGTACTGAGGGGGTATATAAAATGAAGACAGAAAAATTAAGACAAATAATATCCACAACAATGAAACGAATATATTTTAATCTTTTTTCAACGGTATTGCTTTTGTTGGTGATGAGCTCATGCAAAAAGGACACCGTAAAGCCTGGGCAAGGTACGTCGAGACTTAATATTGTTAATTTGATAACTGTCGACAGCGACTTGCTGGTCAATTTTAACGGTACAGGTCTAAGCAGCAAAACGAAATTTTATAAACAACTGTATTCTCTTTACTATAGAAACAATCAATTTACAGCAAGTTATATTGGTCAGCAAAAACTGGGCCTATACCGGCCTGCAGATACCGTACAGGGAGGAAAGCCTTTGTTCAATTTAATCCTGAACCTGCGGGTGAATACCATGAATACCCTGTTTTTAACGGGCACGGAACAGGCTCCTGATACTTTGTTTACCACAAATCAGCTGCCTTATCATGTTCCGGCAGATTCGACCATGGGCATCCGTTTTGTGAATGTGTCGTTAGGGGGCAACCCGGTGAGTGTAAACCTGGCCGGACAGGCCAATGGCTCAGCGGCAGCTAACCTGCCCTATAAAAGTGCTACCGGGTATAAGAATTACGCTACCCGTTCTGCAATAGCCAGTTATACTTTCGAATTTCGGGACGGGGTTACCGGTGAATTGCTGGCCACGCATAAACTTGATGGAATCAATGCTATTGGTACTCCAGACACTGGTGGTCCCAACAGGTGGTTAAATAATAACATCACGCTTGCCTTGTATGGCGCTCCCGGAAACAAGCAGCTCCTGATGTTAATGGAAAGCCGTTGATGATAAAACAACAAAACAGATGAAGATCATATTCAAAATTGCCAAAAACGAGATCCGTAACCTTTGTTACTCGCCCGTAGCCTGGTTTCTGGCGATTATATTTTTAGTACAATGTGCTATTTTTTATGCGGCGCCTTTAATCCACCATGCAAATATTCAGGATACCATGCTGAAAAACAATCCTGAGTTTACTGGGTTTGCTAAACCCATCACGGTGTCCATTTTTTTAAATGAGGACGGCATTTTTGCAAATGCACTACAGAACTTATTTCTGTTTATCCCCCTGCTTACCATGGGCATATTGAGCAGGGAAATTAACAATGGTACCCTTAAGTTATTGTACTCCTCACCCATCAGGATAAGGGAGATCGTTTTAGGGAAATACCTGGCCTTAATGGCCTATAATCTAGCCCTGGTTGGGATAATAGGTATATTTATGGTGTCGGCAGCCTTTCAGATCCAGTTTGTTGATTATGGGATGCTGCTGTCGGCAACGCTGGGCTTTTACCTGCTGGTTTGCGCCTTCGCAGCCATAGGTCTGTTTATGTCCAGCCTCAGCACCTATCAGATCATTTCCGGGATTGGCACTTTCCTGGTTCTTTTTGCATTGGGCTATGTAGGGGACCTATGGCAGAAATACGACTTTTTGCGTGACCTTACCTACTTTTTATCTATTTCAGGGAGAACAGATAAGATGTTGCTCGGCTTGATCACCAGCAAGGATGTGATCTATTTCCTGGTAGTGATTTATATGTTCCTGGGTTTTACACTTTTTAAACTGAGAGGCGAAAGAGAGACAAAGCCCTGGTCGGTGAAAGCCTTAAGGTATCTTGCTGTAGTGGTTTCAGGGGTGCTAATCGGGTACATCAGTTCGCGCCCCGCCCTTACCGGTTACTGGGACATTACCGCCGGTAAAACCAATACACTTCATCCACGTACCCAGAAAATACTGAAAGCGCTGGATGAAAATGCCCCGCTGGAGGTAACGATGTATACCAATTTATTGGGTAAAGGTATGGAATATGGAATTCCTGAAGCACGAAACCCATACCTTGCTGCTCTTTGGGAACCCTTTTTACGCTTTAAGCCTGATATTCAGTTTAAATACGTTTATTATTATGACTATGACGGGAAGTCTGATAATAACATGTATTTCAAATTTTATCCCGGTAAAACAGTAAAACAGATCGCTGGTATAAGGGCACAAATAACAGATCAGGATCCGACGTTGTTTATGCCCCCGGAGGAGGTCAGTAAAATGATTGATCCGAAGGCGGAAAACGGCCGCCTGTTTTTACAGATGAAGTATAAAGGGCGGAAGATTAACCTGCGGACTTTTAATGACAATGTTTTCTGGCCGGATGAGCGCCAGATCGATGATGCCTTAAAACGGTTGATTGCAGAAAAGGCACCAAAAATATATTTCCTGTCGGGCAACCTGGAGCGCAGCATCTATAAAACCGGGGAACGGGAATATTCCGCGATCTCCACAGAGAAACTCAACCGTGGTTCGTTAATTAACCATGCTTTTGATGTGGATACGCTCTCTACGTTCTCTGCACTTTCACTGGAAAGGCACAATATCCCTGAGGACATTGCTGCCCTGGTAATTGCGGATCCGAAGATTATTCTTGGGGAGGTTACCCTGGCTAAAATCCGTCAATACATTGATAAGGGCGGTAATTTGATGATCTGTGGCGAGCCAGGTAAACAATATGTCCTGAACCCCCTGCTTAAACAGCTGGGTGTACAATTGATGAAAGGCACGCTGGTAGAGCTGAGTAAAAACGAGACACCGGACAAAGTGATACCCTACATTACCGAAGCAGCCGCAGGCCTTGCAGAAGAAGGGGCACTTTTAGCCTGGAAAGATGCCATTAGAAAGAAAGACACTGAAGACGACTCGCTGAAGATAGTTATGCCTGGCGTAACAGGGCTTTCCTATGCAGAACAAGGGGGCTTTACCATCAGCCCGATATTAAAAACGACTGCTCAAAAAACATGGCTTAAGGCGGGCACCCTGGTGTTGGATTCAGTACCCCCGGTATTTAGTCCAAATGAAGGTGACAGCAAAGAGGCCTCTTTTGCAACCGGCGTTCAGCTAACCCGGCAGGTCAATAATAGGCAGCAACGCATTATCGTATGCGGAGATGCAGATTTTACCAGTAATATGAGACTGGTCTACAATGTATTTGGGAATGCTTTCTATAGCTGGTTTGTTAATGGCGCCTATCCGCAGTATCTGCCCCAGCCGGTGAAGCCTAAAGATATCTTACTCCGCATCACTGAGCCGCAGGCCTATGCCTTTAAAATAGCTACCCTATGGGTATTGCCGGGGCTGTTGCTGGTGGGTGGAACTTTATTATTAATCAGACGCAAACGAAAATAAGAAAAGATGTTTTTACAAACAGACGAACAAACGATAGAGGACCTTGGCATATTTGGCAAGCAGAATTCGGGGGGCATATTTGACCTCTACAATGCTGCCCATACCCGTGGAGGCGAGGAAGTGCTGAAAACGCTGTTCCGCCATCCCCTTTCAGACCAGGTAGCGATAAACCAGCGGAGCAGTATTATTTCACATTTTGCAGACATGAAGGCGGTGTTCCCCTTCGACTCCAGCTCTTTTGATGCTGCCGAGCGGTATTTGCTGAACAACAGCGGGCGCAGCAAAGATACTTCCAGCCACAGCACTGTACTCAATGAGAAAGAGATGCACAATGGGGTAACGGCCATTATCGGCATTTTATGGCGTACCAGGGAGTTTATTAACAGCCCGGCAGTAAATGCCATAGCAGCTTACAGGGATGAACGGGAAGCCATTGCCATGCTGCTGGCCGATGCTGCCTTTGAACCCGCCTTAAAGGAAAAGCCCCAGGCCAAACTGCCCTACCCTGCAATTACGGCTTATGATGTGCTGTTCCGAGTACGCGAACACGAGAAAATAAAAAAGCTGTTTGCTCATATTTATACCCTGGATGTGTATTTGTCGGTAGCAGAGGTGGCGGTAAAACGAAACTTTGTTTTTCCCACAGCCCTGGAAAAAGGATTAAATATCTTGAACCTGAGTGGGGTTTACCATCCAGA
>NZ_JBEPSL010000005.1:0-465918 GCF_040548825.1 Pedobacter africanus | reverse complement strand
GGAAGGGACAATGTTCGGTTTGCGTACATGCCTACCGTAATGGATGGGGCAAGACCCCGCTATACCTATAAAATGGAAGAAGGGATCACTGAAGATCGTCAGGGCATGATGATCATCAGGAATGAAGGTATTCTGGATTTAATAGGGCCCTGATGAGTTCAAGCAATGTGACAACGGCTTTAATTAATCTTTTAGAAAAATAATCAAACGATAATGAGTAGCATTTTAAGAATAGAAGGACTTTCGCACAGGTATAGCAGTAGCTGGGCCGTACGCGACATCAATATGGAAATCAGCCAGAATGGCATTACCGGTTTACTGGGCTCAAACGGAGCGGGCAAATCAACCACCATGAACATCATTTGCGGGGTACTGAACCAAACTGAAGGCAGTGTGCTTGTGAATGGTTTTGACATCAGGACCCAGCCCGAGCTGGCTAAAAAACAGATCGGATTTTTACCCCAAACGCCGCCCCTGTATACCGACCTGACCATTGATGAATACCTGACCTATTGTGCAGAGCTGCGCTTTATTGAAAAAAGCAAAATAAAAGCAGCCGTTGCCGAGGTAAAAGAACGCTGTGGTATTGCACATTTCAGCAGCCGGCTTATCCATAACCTATCGGGAGGGTACCGGCAGCGGGTAGGCATAGCGCAGGCCATTATACACAAGCCCGGGCTGGTGGTATTGGATGAGCCTACCAATGGACTGGATCCTAATCAATTGATAGAGGCCAGGAAATTGATTAAGGAAATATCCCTTGATTGTGCCGTGCTGCTCTCCTCACATATTTTATCGGAGATACACCTGCTTTGCAAGGAAATTGTAATGATTGAGGGAGGCAGGATTGTTTTTGCTGATTCTATGGATGCTTTTGACAATTATGTGCAGCCAAATAGTTTAATTGTAAAAATGGAAAACCCACCAATGATAGAAGAGCTGCTTAAGATACAAGGGGTTACCAAAGCAGAGGTGCTTACCAATAAAGAGACCCGGGTATATTTTGATGGCGATGAGGAGATTACAGAAAGACTGGTTGCTGCCAGTTTGCAGCACAAATGGCAATTGCGTGAGATCAGCCTGGAGAAAAGCCTGCTGGATGATATTTTTAAACAACTATCTGGTTCTCAATCTTATTAATCAGCCAAAGAGATGAAGATCATATTCAAAATTGCACAAAACGAGATCCGTAACCTTTGTTATTCGCCTGTAGCCTGGTTTCTGGCCATAGTGTTTTTAGCGCAATGTGCCTATTTTTATGCAACGCCATTGGCCCTGTACGCCATGGTCCAGGAGATTACGCAAATAAATAATCCCAAATTTGAACATTTCCCATCGGCCGTTACGGCGCCTCTTTTTATACATGGGAAAACCATTTTTACGAATGCCTTAGAAAATTTGTACCTGTTTATCCCCCTGCTTACGATGGGTATATTGAGCAGGGAAATCAACAATGGTACGAACAAATTATTGTACTCCTCGCCCATCAGGCTGCGCCAAATTGTTTTGGGGAAATACTTTGCCTTAATGTTTTATAACCTGGTACTGGTTGGGATATTGGGCATATTTATGGTATCGGGTGCTTTTCAGATCAAGTCTATTGACTATCCTATATTGTTATCTGCCACACTGGGTTTTTATTTGCTGGGCTGCGCCTATGCCGCAATTGGCTTGTTTATGTCGAGCCTCAGCACCTATCAGGTCATATCTGCGCTCGGCACTTTTATGGTCCTTTTTGTATTGGGCCGTATAGGCGGCTTTTGGCAGCAATATGATTTTGTACGGGACCTCACCTATTTTTTATCCATGGCAGGGCGAACGGCCAAGATGATGGCGGGTTTGATCACGACCAAGGACATCCTCTATTTTGTTGTAGTGGTTTATATGTTCCTCGGTTTTACGCTTTTAAAACTAAAGGGCGGAAGGGAGATGAGGCCATGGACGATTAAGGCCCTGAGGTATATTGGGGTAGTTGTTTCGGGTGTATTGATTGGTTATATCGGCTCGCGTCCGGCACTTACCGGCTACCTGGATGTTACCACCGGCAAAACCAATACCATCCATCCCAGAAGCCAGAAAATACTGAAGAACCTGGATGCTCCGCTGGAAGTAACACTATATGCAAATTTATTGGGGGCGGGGGTTGATCAGGGTTTTCCTGCAGGCAGAAATACTTACTTAACCACAGTTTGGGAGCCCTTTTTGCGGTTTAAGCCAGATATTCAATTCAAATATGTATACTATTACTACAACGATGGAAGTTTGGACAACAGGCAATATTATAATGTTTATCCCGGAAAAACAGAAAAACAGATTGCCGGAATAACGGCAAAGCTGTATAAGGTAGATTCGGCAATGTTTATGCCTTCGGAGGATATCCGCAAAATAATTGACCCGAATTCGGAAAATGGACGGCTCTTTTTGCAGTTGAAATATAAAGGCAGGAAAATTAACCTGCGCACTTTTCCTGATTCTGATTTTTGGCCAGACGAAGCACTGATAGATGATGCCTTAAAACGCCTGATAACGGAAAAGGGTCCAAAAATATATTTCCTTTCGGGCAACCTGGAACGCAGTATACACAAAACCGGTGAACGGGAATATTCAAGAATTTCTGTGGATAAAACCAACCGGAATGCATTAATTAACCATGGGTTTGATATAGACACGCTTTCATTAGCTAAACAGGATATCCCTGCTGATATAAACACCCTTGTTATTGCAGACCCTAAAACCAGTTTAAGCGAAGCAACCCTGGCTAAAGTTACAGCATACATCAATAAAGGAGGGAATTTGTTGGTTTGTGGCGAACCCCGGAAACAGGAGGTCCTTAATCCGCTGCTTGCGCAAATGGGAGTACAATTCAGGAAAGGTACGCTGGTAGAATTGAGTAAAAATGAGACCCCGGATAAGGTAATGCCCTATGTAACGGCAAAGGGTGCCAATCTTGCCGAAGAAATAACGCTGTTGAGTTGGAAAGAGATTCTTCAAAGTAAAGATCCTGATAAGGATACCTTGAAAGTACTTATGCCCGGTGCAATGGCGTTGTCATTTACCGCAAATGGCCCATTTACCATTAGCCCTTTGTTAGAAACCAGACAGGATAAAACATGGCTTAAGGCGGGTAAGTTAACAATCGATTCAGTACCTCCTTCATTTAGCCCTGAAGAAGGAGATGCAAAAGAAAGATCGTTTGCCACTGCTGTTCAATTAACCCGGCAAATCAACAATAAACAACAACGCATTATTGTAAGCGGAGATGCAGATTTTACCAGTAACCTGAGATATTTGTATAATCCTTTTGGGAATGCCTTTTACAGTTGGTTTACTGATGGGACATACCCGCAATACCTGCCCAGGCATATCGAGGTTAAAGATAACCTGTTGCTGATTAGCCATCGTACGGGTAAAACCTTAAAAATAATTTACATATGGGTATTGCCCGGATTGTTATTGCTGGCTGCGATTTTGCTTTTAATAAGACGGAAAAGAAAATAACTATTATTCTCATCTAAAAAAATCTTAATTTTTTCAGAACCCGGATACCTCTAGTTTATCCCTTTCTTGTCTTACTATTATAGAGCCCAATTTTGGCTTTCCATGTTATGCAGGAAAAGGAAATAAAAGTCATTTTAGACAAGTACAAAAACGGTACAGCAACAGCCGAAGAAAAAGCTTTGCTGGAAAGCTGGTATCTTGTACATCAGGAACCTGAGCCTTACGAATTTAAAATTGAAGAAAGGGCTAAAGATTTAGATACTGTTTTAACAAACTTAGATAATGCATACTACAAGAATAAACGCACTAAATTCTGGCCGCGCATAGGCACAGCCGCGGCGGTAATAGGATTGGCAATCGGCATATACTTCTACACCTCCCCTCATCCCGAAGGAAACGGAGCGACGAAGGATCTGTACGCTAATGACATTGCCCCGGGCAAAAACACTGCAACACTTAGCCTTGCCGGAGGCAAAGCCATTACATTAAGTGACGCCCATACCGGCGTAATTATAGATGCCTCTCAAATTAAATATAATGATGGTAGCCTTGTTAAAAGCGCATCAGGGGCTCATAACGAGATGACCGTTACTACCCCCCGTGGCGGTACCTACCAGATCACCCTTCCCGACGGGACTAAAGTTTGGCTAAACGCCGCTTCAAGTTTAACCTATCATATGCCGCTAAAAGAGCGTGGCGGTGTACGTAAAGTTGAGCTTAGCGGCGAAGCCTACTTTGAAGTTTTCCGGAATAAATTACAGCCTTTTGTAGTAAACTCCAAAAAAATGGAATTAACTGTATTGGGTACACATTTCAATGTGAACGCATATAATGATGAAACCAACATAAAAGCTACGCTCCTTGAAGGTTCTGTGCGTGTTACCTCATCGGGCCGAAACATCCCGCCGGTTACCCTTAAACCCAACCAGCAGGCTGTTGTAAAAGAAAGCGGTATCGACTGTATACTGGTAGATGCCGAGGATGCAATTGCATGGAAAAACAGTCTGTTTGCATTTGACAATGAGCCTCTGGAAAGCATTTTGCGAAAAGTTGCCCGTTGGTACGATGTACAAGTGGTTTATGCTGATGACCAGGTTGCTAAGCAGCGCTTTAGCGGATCGGTATCCAGGTTTAGCAATGTATCTTCTTTACTGGAGAAACTGGAAAATACCGGGCCTGTAAAATTTGAGATAAAAAACAAAACTATAACGGCTAAAAAGATAATCAAATAGTGGCCTAACCAGCCCCGTAAGCGAAATAAATCGTCCCTTACCCAATCAACCAGATGTATACTAAACAACCAATTAATGATGAAAGAATTACGACAGCAACTTTAAACCAACATACAGGGAGGTAATAAAAAAGCGCAAAGGTGTTGAAGCCACCCTTGCGCAGGATTTGAGCTAACCTTTTTCCGGTCAATGTCCAACACGTTGGATAACCGGAATAAAACAATTTGTGCAAACTATTTCAATATCAACTCAAACCGTACAAAAGTATGTATAATTATGGTTTTAACCCAGGTGGGCTGCGCTATTTTGGCCTGCCACCGAAAATACTATTGATTATGAAGGTAATTATAGTAATTATGACGACGTTTCTCCTGCAGGTTAGTGCTGCCTCTTTTGGGCAAAAGGTAACTATTGTAAAAAATAATATTGCGCTCTCTGAAGTATTTAAAGAAATTCGTAAACAAACGGGTTATAACGTGCTGTGGCAGCAGGAACAGGTTGATGTTGCCGGTATGGTAAATGTGAACATCCGCAACCAGGAGCTGAAAGAGGCTTTAGATCAGATACTAACCAAAAGGGGCCTAACCTATACCATAGCAGATGAAACGGTAATGGTGAAGGCCCAGGAAAAGACCTTTCTGGAAAGGGTGGTTGCCACCCTTGCTAATAGTGATGTGCGTGGCCGTGTGGTTGATGCGCAGGGTGCTCCATTACCGGGGGCAACGGTTAAAGTGAAAGCTACAGGAAAAGCAGTGAGTACGGATGTGAAAGGTAATTTTTATTTGAAGAATGTAGAGGAAGGAATCGTATTGGTGGTTTCTTATACAGGATATATTTCGAAGGAGGTTAAGGCAGAGAAAGAGATGGCGGATATATCTCTAGAAGTGAGTTTGTCGAAGCTGGATGAGGTTCAGGTGATTGCTTACGGTACGACTACGCAAAGGTTATCTACTGGTAATGTGACGACGATTAAAGCGGATGTGATTGAGAAGCAGCCGGTGAATAATCCACTTTTGGCGCTACAGGGTAGGGTTCCGGGTTTGTTTATTGAGCAGGCGACAGGTTTTGCGGGAACTGGTGTGAAGGTGAGGATACAGGGAACAAATAGTTTGCTAAATGGAAATGACCCACTTTATGTGATTGACGGAATGCCTTTTACCTCTCAATTAATGTCAATTAGAAATAGCAATAGTGCTGATTTGAGTAGCTTTCTCGGATCTTCTGGAAGTCCTTTGAATTTTTTAAATCCTGCTGATATTGAAAGCATAGCGATATTAAAGGATGCAGACGCAACCGCAATTTATGGTTCCAGGGCAGCCAATGGTGCAATATTGATCACTACCAAAAAAGGGAAATCAGGAGAAATTAAAGTAGATATCAATGCACAAACCGGATGGGGGAAGGTTGGGAGAAAATTAGCACTTATGGGGTCCGAACAGTATTTAGAAATGAGAAGAGAGGCCTTAAAGAATGACGGGTTACCTGCTTTTAGGCCAAATGATTATGACATGAACGGCGTCTGGGACAATACAAGATCCACCGATTGGCAGAAGGAATTAATTGGTGGTACTGCACAATACAGTGACATTCAAGCTTCGGTTTCAGGAGGGAGTGAGCATACCACCTTTTTAGTCGGTTCTGGCTATCACCGTGAGGGAAATGTTTTTCCGGGAGATTTCCGGGATATAAAAGCTTCCATCCATTTTAATATTAGTTCTTCTTCATCGAACAAAAGATTTAGGTTTCAATTTTCAGGTTCCTTCCTTGATGACAACAACAAGCTACCGCAAATAGATTTGACCGGTTCGGCGATGACCCTAGCACCTGTAGCTCCAAGCTTATACAATTCCGATGGAAGTATTAATTGGCAATTTAACTCAAGTGGCGCGCCTACTTTTTTAAATAATCCAGTGAATTACCTATTTCAAAAATACAATAATAAAACGCAAAATCTATTAGGTAATGCATTACTGAGTTATGAAATAATTAAGGGATTAGAAATAAAAAGTACGCTTGGATACAATACTCTCAGATCGTCTATTATTACCTCTTCCTATTCTGTACTTCCTCCCGAATCAATTGGATTTTCCGTTTTTGGTAATAGTATAATAAAATCATGGTCCATTGAACCTCAAATAAGGTATAAACGCAAGATAGCAGGCGGACAACTGGAACTATTATTGGGTTCAACAGTTCAATCTGAGAATAGGGATGCGTCTTCAATAACAGCTGACGGCTTCAGCACACAGTTAGTTTTAGAGGATATTAAATCAGCCACATCCCTAACTGCCGGGCCTACTACAAGCTCCTTGTATAAATATAATGCTTTTTTTGGACGTGCAAACTATAATTGGGAGGACAAATATATTGTGAACCTTACAGCGAGAAGGGATGGCAGCTCCAGATTTGGATCGGAAAGCCGTTTTCATAATTTTGGCGCTATTGGTGTAGCGTGGGTATTTTCCAATGAAGAATTTATTAAAAATATTCTGGATCTCTTAAGTTTTGGTAAACTGAGAGCTAGTTACGGTACAACTGGAAGCGATCAAATCGGAGATTATAACTTTATGAGTTTGTATGAAGCAATTCCTTTTATAAATGCCCCATATCAGGGCGCGGTAGGATATCAACCTAGCAGGTTAACGAACCCATATTTACAATGGGAAGAGACTAAAAAATTGCAAATTGGTTTAGATCTGGGTTTTTTAAAGGACCGAATATTAATAAACACCAATTACTCTAAAAATAAGTCATCAAATCAATTGGTAAATAATAGTCTGCCTTCTACTGCCGGATTTGGCCTGATATCTGCTAATGGCGACGCAACTGTTCAAAATTCAGGATGGGAATTTTCAATTTCAACGACAAATGTAAGTACTTCGACCTTCAAATGGTCAACCAGCTTCAATCTAACACTTCCAAAGAACAAGTTAATAGCATTTAAAGACCTTGGGAATTCTCCCTATAGAGATTTTTATGAGATCGGCAAACCCGTCAATAGAGTAAAACTCTATCATTTCCTGGGCGTTGATCCGACCACAGGTGTATATCAGTTTCAAGGTACTAATGGGGTTCCAACAAACTCTCCTGTTTCAACCATAGATGACTATATATACCTTAACACTGATCCCAAATATTATGGTGGTTTTCAAAACTCGTTCGAATACAAAGGTTTTCAATTGGATATGCTATTTCAGTTTACAAAACAAATAGCTCAGAATTATCGATTTGGAAATGCTGGAAATGCATTAGCAGGAAGATTTGTAAATGGACTTGCTAATAAACCGCAATGGCAAGTAGACAGGTGGCAAAAACCTGGAGATATTGCAGATATCCAGAAGTATACGACAGGTCTTGGTCTTTTTACAAGTTTAAATAACGCCTTAAACAGCGATGGCAGCTGGGCTGATGCTTCGTATATACGTATGAAGAACGTTTCAATATCCTGGCACCTGCCATCAAATCTAAAAAAGTGGATGCATTTGCAAAATTGTAGAATTTATGTCCAGGGGCAGAACCTATTTACTATTACGAATTACCTTGGACTGGATCCTGAATCAAAAAGTTCATTGACTTTACCTCCTCTTAAAGTAGTGACAATGGGGTTGCAAATTGGACTTTAATTTTTTGCCTTTAAATAAACAGGAAATGAAAAATAAGATATTTATACTAATTGCATCGTTGAGTGTTGTTGTTGGTTGTAAAAAATTTGTTGAGGTGGACAGCCCTTCTACAAACGTGACCTCTGCAAACATTTACGAAAAGGACGCAATGGCTGCGTCGGTTTTAACCGGGATCTATACCAAGATGAGTGTTTCCAGTATTAAATACGAGGGATTATCTGGCATTTGTTTTTATACTGGCCTTTCTTCAGATGAGTTAACATTAATCGATGGTTTAGGTACACCTGAAACGGATGGTTTTTATACCAACACGCTTGGAAGTCAGATCAGTGGATTCGGATTCTGGAATGACATCTATTCTCAACTGTATGTAATAAACTCCGCGATAGAGGGAATCTCTAATTCTACAAGCCTGACTCCAACTGTAAAGAAACAATTACTTGGAGAAGCTAAATTTTTACGTGGTTTTTGTCTTTTCTACTTGGTTAATTTATATGGAGACGTTCCACTGGTTCTTAGTACTGATTATAAAGATAACACTTTAATTCTGCGTTCTGCAAAAACAGAGGTATGGAAACAGATTGTTCAGGACTTGAAAGAAGCACAAACTTTATTGAACCCGGATTATTTGGATGCTACACTAACAAAGCCGACGCAAGAACGGGTAAGGCCAACTAAGTCGGCTGCAACTGCGATGCTTGCAAGGGCACATTTGTATCTGAAAGATTGGAAAGAGGCCGAAGCGGAGGCATCTGCATTAATTAATAATCCGATTTATTCCTTGGTGACGCTAGATGAAGTGTTTCTAAAGAATAGCAAAGAGGCAATTTGGCAACTTCAGCCAGTTCATCTTGGCGATAATAGTCAGGAAGCCATTGCTTTTATTCTTACTCCCGAGTTTGGTTTGAATTATACGCCTGTATCACTTAGTGAATCATTATTAAATGATTTTGATCTAGGTGATCAACGGAAGCTAAAATGGATAAATAACGCTGTAATTGATGGTATTACATACACTTTTGCTTATAAATATAAGAAGATCAATTTGACAGGAGATGTAAGTTTTCCTGTTGAGGAATACTCTACTATACTTCGTTTATCTGAACAATACCTAATTAGAGGGGAAGCGAGGATCCAACAAGGAAAAATTGCTGAAGGGATTACTGATCTAAATGTATTACGAGATCGTGCGACTGATAAAACAGTCCCAGCTGACCAGCAATTAAAACAATTATCTATTAGTCTCTCGATGAATGACGCGTTAACAGCTGTAGAACATGAACGCCAAATTGAATTATTTAGTGAAGGTGGGCATCGGTGGCTTGATTTGAAACGCACCGGTAGAGTGGATGATGTGATGAGAGTGGAGCTACCCAAAAAAGATCCGAACTCGGTATGGAAAAGCTTTAAACAATATTATCCAATAAGTTTAACTGAACTTAAAAATAATCCAAGGTTAAATCAGAACGAGGGTTACTAACGGCAGCCCTTTAATCAGACAAGTTATATGAAGTTATTACCTCTACTACTACTCCTATTTTGGAGTGATGAAAATCTATTTGCCCAAAAAACAATTTTAGATTCAACTGCATACCTAATATGGCCAGTTTTTGAGGGGAGTCCATTGATAAGCAATGATGGTCAATTTATAGCTTACAGGGTCAGTTATGGCCCTGAGATCAAAAAAGTAAAGAAAACATTTATTCAGTCCACCCAAATGGATTGGAAGATGGAATTCTTGAATGTAGAAGAAATAAAGTTCACGACGGATAATCGGCACTGCATATTTAAAACACAAGGGGATAGTTTAATTATCATTGATCTTATTCATAAAGTGGTGCAAACGCTTGGTGGTGTTGCTGACTTTAAAACTTCGGATAATGAATCAAATAGCTGGCTTGTTTATTCACTCATAGGTGCTAAAAAATCTATTGTGATCAAAAACTTAATAACCGCAAGGCACTTAGAATTATTAGATGTTTCGAATTACTGGTTAAGTAGTAGCGGTAAAAAGTTAGTTTTCAAAACCAAGGCGAAAAATGGAAGTGAAGTATCTTTAAAATGGCTAAACCTGCAAAGTAGAGAAATTAAAACTATCTGGGAGGGCAATGATCTGGGAGCGGTAGCATTGGATTTTAATCATGATCAATTGGCATTTAATTGCGATCAATCAATCTGGTACTATAAGATGAATATGGCGAAACCGATTTCTTTGGCAAATCTAGACTCAGCATTCATAAATAAAAACACGAGTCTTGGCGATTGCAGTGCCTTTAGTGTAAACGGGGATAGGGTTTATTTTTATCTACATAAAAGTATGAATGCAAAGCTGCAAGTGTATAAGGGTGCCCCCGAAATATGGAGTTACAATGATTCAAAATTGCAGGCCATTCAAGAACGTGAAATTGCTCAGGCAGACCGTCCTATCCTGGCAGCGATTCAGATTACTCCATTTAAATTTATTCAGATAGGGAAGTATCCGGGGGAGCTGCTTTCAGATAATCTGCAAAACGACATAATTGCATCCTCATACCAGTTAGATTATCGTAGTGATCCGGTTGAGTCTTGGTGGAATTCACACTCACAGACCCATTTTGACATTGTCAATGCAAAAACCGGAGAAAGGAGGGAGTTGAAATTTCTAAATGGAGCAGATATCTTGGATATACAAGTTTCCCCTAAGGGCCGCTATGTTTTATTTTACGATGCTAAAAGGCAGGATTATTTTAGTTATGATGTCACCTCTAAGATGAAATATAATCTAACTGAAAATCTTCACAATAAATGGTCTTTTAAAAAAGCTGATCATAAATATATTAGAGGAACAGCGGGCTGGCTTCCGGATGACCAGCAGGTTTTGATTTATGATGATCACGACATATGGAAAATAGATCTGTCTGGAAAGTTCCCACCTGTTAATATTACCAGGAGTTATGGTCTGAAACATAATGTTGTATTTAGCATTTGTTTAGATTTTGCAGAAAAAATAGTTCCTAAAAATAGTTCGTTGCTATTAACCGCTTTTGATAAGACCACAAAAAAAAACGGCTTTTATTCTATAAATATTAATGAGGAAAGAGACCCAAAAATACTTTCAATGGGTTCGCACATATATAGAACAAATAGTGCTAGTTCCTTAAAAGTTTTTGATTTTACTCCAATTAAAGCCAAAAGGGGTAATGTTTTCTTAGTAATGAGACAAAATGCCACTGAAGCTCCAAACTATTATTGTACTCGTGATTTTAAGGCTTTTAAAAGGTTAACGAATTTTGAGCCGCAGAAATCTTACAATTGGTATACCTCAGAATTACTTAGCTGGGATCTACCAAGAGGAAAAACATTACAAGGAATTTTATACAAGCCAGAAGGATTTGATCCCAATAAAAAATATCCCATTATTTTTTATTGTTATGAAAAGCTGTCAGATGGCTTGAATGGATTTTTGACCCCTGAGTATTCCAAAGGTAGACTTGACGTCGCAACTTATGTAAGTAATGGTTATTTAGTTTTTCTACCTGATATTGTCTATCCCCAAGGTGAGCCGATGCAGGGAACAACCGATGCTCTGATTTCCGCCGCTAAATATATCTCCCAATTTCAATTTGTCGACTCCACGAAAATGGGATTACAGGGGCATAGTTTCGGGGCAATCCAAATTAATTATTTAATTACTCAAACAAACCTTTTCGCAGCAGCCTGCTCTGCCGCAGGAGTAGGTGATTGGGTTAGCAGATATGGCTCACTACATGGAACTTCAACGGATGGGTATCTATTTAGTAATGCAGCGGATCTTGAAAATGAAGGTCAACTCCGAATGGATAAGTCACTATGGGAGAATCTTTCTGGTTACATCAAAAACTCGCCAGTGATAAGTGCCCATAAAGTGGTCACTCCATTATTAATAATGCAGGGAAAAAATGATCCAACTTGTTCCTATGCGAATATTCTGGAATTCTTTTTAGGACTAAGAAGATTGGGGAAAAAAGCATGGATGCTAGTATATCCTGAAGGTAGTCATTCATTAAGAGGTAGGGACTCAGAAGATTTTACAATTCGGATGTCTCAATTCTTTGATCACTATTTAAAGAATATGCCTGCGCCTATTTGGATGTTGGATGGAATTCCTGCAAAAAATCGAAGTTATAATTCTGGACTTACCCTGGATACTACTGGCAGAACGCCTGGCCCTGGATTATTAATGCCTGATCAGCAGAAAAAAATTGATTCACTGTTGCATACATTGCCCATTACAATAACCTTAAATTAAAAAGAAGATGAAAAAGATACTCATACTAATTGTGTTCTTAAGCACAAGCACAAATTTAATAGCTCAGGTTGCTGATTATAGAGAAATACCCGCTAAGGTAATCGAGGCGAAAAGACTTGGTGATGTTTTACTCGCCGGCAAGTTCGCAACTGATTATATTGATCGTTATCTCCTTCGACTCCCCAAAAAAGACTTGATGACAAAGGGTAATCTGCTTTTTATAAATGATAATATGGACGGAACAGATAGTAAAGCTTTCAATTTTTTTGTAGAAAATAAGCGTGCCATAAATTACATTATTGGAGTTGATAAAGCCGAGTATGCTATCAGATATGCTATAGCGAAGGACTATCCCAATATGGAATTAGAAAAACCAGACTGGGATTCAATAGAAGATGCTATTGCTTCAAAATTTGGCAAACTAGGAAGGGAGATGGTGTATGGAAAAAGAATGAATTACTATTTACAACTAAAAGACTGGACAAATTTTGGGAAGTATTATATGCTTTATTTTAAAAGCGCGTTAAAGCGTCCTGAATACAATATAAATAGCATTTCTTGGCCATTATTCTTAAACGTTAGTGACACTAAAGTGCTGAATTTTGCAAGTAATGTGGTAATGAATTATGCTATTAAGCATTGGTATCAGAATAACCCTGCTGCACATGATACTTATGCGAACTTACTTTATAAGGTAAATAAAATACAAGAAGCTATAAAATGGGAAGAAAAAGCCCTCATTTTAGCAAGGGGAACGACTTATGAAAGCGGAATTACAGAGGTGCTGGAGAAAATGAGAAGGGGTATTCCAACCTGGAACGAATCAAATAATGACTAAGTTATATGAAAAATAGATCATTTGTATTAATGTTTTTCCTAATGGTTGGGCATTGGGCCTCAGCACAAAGAATATTGCAACTTTATCAAGATAGCATTCCTGAAAGCATAATGAAGCTTCCACTTGGTCAGCTCCCCACTCTTGAAGTTTACCTACCAGCTAAAGAAAAAACGTTAGGAACAGCTGTCATCATTTTCCCTGGCGGAGCATATTCTTTTCTTGCTTACCAGGAAGAGGGCGTCTTGATTGCTAAAGCTTTTGCTGAAAAGGGAATTATTGCTTTTGTAGTTAAATACCGTTTACCAAAGAGTCAAATGATGAAGGATGAAAGCTTTGGACCGTTGATGGATGCCCAGCAGGCCATTAAGGTTGTCAGATCAAAAGCTAGTTCCTGGGGTATTGATCCGAGGAAGGTTGGGGCGATCGGTTTCAGCGCAGGGGGGCATCTGGCTTCTACCTTAGGAACGCATTTCGGTAAAAGCTATATACCCAATCAGGAGAATATCAATTTGCGGCCTGACTTTATGATCCTGGTCTACCCGGTGATCAGTATGGATAACGGCCTGACGCATATGGCTTCAAGGATTTCGCTATTGGGTATGGAACCATCTAAAGAGAAGATGAAATTGTTCTCCAATGAACTTCAGGTAACTAAAGAAACCCCGCCAACTTACCTGACGCATTGTGGAGACGATGGTGTTGTGAATGTGAACAACAGCATAGTGTTTTATCAGGCTTTACAGAAGAATGGGGTAGATGCAGAGCTGCATTTGTTCCCTAAAGGCGATCATGGTTTCACTCAGCGACTACCTGTTACGGAATGGATGGAGCCCATGCTTACATTTTTGAGAAAAGAAGGGTTTTACAAATAGATATGTTAACGCACTCACATATTGATGAATTGGCATATGAGGAGACCTATGTGTCTCCTGATGTGCTGCTTCTTGAACAGCTGGACAAGTTGATTAATCAGCAATTCAGGGAGCGTAAAGATCCGGGGTTTTACGCCAGCGAACTGGCCTGTTCAGAACGCTGGCTTTCTGACCTTTGCAAACTCTATCGTGGCAAAACCCTGTTTGGCTTAATCCAGGACAGGGTAGTTAAAGAAAGCAAACTGCTGCTGCGCTGTTCCCGGCTATCAGCAAAAGTGATTGCCTATGAACTTGGTTTTGAAGACCCTGCTTATTTCTGCAGGTTCTTTAAAAAAATGACAGGAAATACTACTAAAGCATATAGAAGAAGCTGCTATGGAACTTTGACCTGCAAAATATAAGATTGAATGACGGAGGCTATATGCCTCCGGTTTTTGTGTTTTTCCAACACAAAATTTTGATAAAAGAACCAGGAATTTAACTGACCTAATAAAATTTATGATTGACAAAAACCTGTTGCTCGCCCAGTTCTGGGCCAATGCCAACCAGTTTACAACTGCTGATGGCATTGAGATTGACCTGCACAACGATGACATCGTAGTGGTATCTGCGACATTAAAAAACACTACCGGAGATCCTCTGGAGATACAGATGTTGGCAAAGTTTAGCCTGGATGATTTTATAGCAGAAATGGAAACACAGCTTTTGGAAGATGTAATGGAAATCAATTTGGATTTGATGTTTGCTTTGCTTGTTGGCGGCAAAGCCGGCTACCATATCATGAAACCTTAACAAAATTGAAAATGAACAACCTCTCTTATTTTGATGACGTATTGAGCATGGTTAAACATGGGCGCTACCACCCTGGTGATGAGGCCGCATTTATAAAGCAGATGCAAGACCATGCAGACTCCATTGCTGCAACAGTAAGGGCACAGTTGATAACAGACCCGGGCAGTTTAAAAGCAAATATGCTAAGCCATAAAACCGCTTGTTGCAATTTACTGCTGCGCAGCCTGCAGCTGCAAGCAGAATTACAAACAGAACCTGCTGGCAAAGGTAAACTGCAGCATTTAATGCGCAGCGTAAGGTTAACAGCCTTGATAGACGTGCTGGAAACCCTTTACGGGTTTTATGTAAAAACAGAGAAAAGAATGAGGGCTAAAGAAGAGTATTAAAAATAAACCCTTATGGACTGAAGGGAATAGCCAGTCCGATACATCTGTAACCTAATTAACACATAAACCATGAACGAACCTTAGCAAAGAAAGTTAGTGACAAGTATAGGGGGACGCACCAATAAATAATATAACTATCACTAATTGAATTCTAAAAAAAAACTAATGAGTAAAAAACAATTGATACTAACCGAACAAATGATAAAACTATGGAAAGAATGTGTAACTGATTACCTGGAAAAGCTATGCGATGGCCCTATTGGTGAGCTGAAGCCAGCGTTACTGGCTGATGGCGTGCTGGTGCCCAGGTTTAAGAGAAAGGGTTCTTTTTTGCTGGAACCGGATATGCTTGTGGCCGAGGCCCATTTTTTAAAAAGTGGTATGGCCATGTTGTACAGCATTGACAAAAAATCGGGCCAGCCCAAGATCTTTTACATATGGGAACCCGGCACTATTATAGTGCTGTACAAAGAGTTCAGGGAAACCCTGCCAAGCGATGACTACTTTATTGAAATAATAGAGGACAGCGAAATAGTAAGCATCACCAGTTTAAGTATGGATGGTATTTACCAGGAACATACCATAGCTTATGCCCTTACCCAGAAAATTTTAGCCGGGATGAAGAAACGCTTACTGGTGCAAATGGACATTTTACTTACGCCGGTTAAAAGCGATAGGTATAGCCTGTTTGAAGAAAAGTTTCCTGGGTTGAGGGGCAAGCTGAGCAACGATGTGATTTGCTGTTTTATAGGCATAAGTGTTGCTACGCTTACCAACTCGAGAAATGAGTAAGCTTGTTGCTGTTTTTAGGAAGATGGGTTCCTAAAAATAGTAGGGCGATTTGCCAGGAATAGCTTCTGCCCCAGATGGGCAGGAGCTATTTTTGTTTTGTTCCTGATGGTTAAAAACAGGGGCCTTGAATGATGAATAAATTGAAATGGTACGGCGGTTTTATAGCAATAATAAGCAACGGTTTTATACTCCTGTTTGTATATGCCGCTACCAGTAAACTGTTGTTGCATGACAAGTTTGTACTGCAGATTGGGCAATCGCCAATGTTATCCGCATATGCAGGTTTGCTGGCATGGATGGTTCCTGTTTTGGAACTGTTGCTTGCCCTGATGCTGGTGTTTGAACGCCTGCGGCTTGTTGGGTTGTACGGCTCGCTTAGCCTGATGGTGGCATTTACTGCTTACATCTATATCATATTAAATTATACAGAGAATATACCTTGTTCCTGCGGTGGCGTATTGGAAAAGCTGGGCTGGCCGGAACATTTGGTGTTTAATATAGGGTTTGTAGTGCTGGCAATTATAGCCATAACGCTTTCCAACAAAAATATTCTATTGCGCAATGAATCAGGGCTAACGCCGAAAACCCTGCAGAAGAAAACGAGTAGGCATTAATTTTTAATCATTTATAAAAGTATGAAAAAAGTAATCTTTACCGCTCTTGTTGCAATAGTTGCAGTAGGCGGAGCATTTGCAAGTGTATTTACACCTGCTAAAAAACAACCGGCAAACGTGTACACTTATTACGTTGAGGGGGATTGTAACACGCCGGTATATTGTTCAGCAGAATTCGAAGGACCGGTTTGTTCATTGGAATACCAGGGCTTAACCGTTTACGACTCGCAAGGCTGTTTAGGAGGCCATGAAGTAAGCAATATTCTTGGCAGAAAACAACCTTAACTGGTTTTGGGGAGCCTTTTTGGGGGGCTCCCCTCCTTTAAAAAAACAGCTATGAAAGTTATCTACAAAATAACATTGGTCATACTATTCAGCATTGGTGTGGTGGTTACCCTTTACCTGTTGCAAGAAAAGCCAAAGCAAAACGGTTTTAAGCGGGGTAAAACGTATACTCCAGCTCTGGTTAGTGAACTTGAACTGAAATACAATTCCTGGTACATTTATAAGCTAAGCCATAACCGGATTTACCTGGGCAACAGCAAAGCCTGGTTACTTTCATTTAGCTGCAATTATGATTTAACAGATTCGGTTTATGAGCGGCTACTTTATGCCAATGAAAGCAGGCAGGATTTGGACCTGCTGAAAAAGCAGGTGATACACAAAATAAGCCCTGGCGGGGAAATATTTAGTACCGATGGTTACCTGAATTACAATGAAACATCAGGCCAGCTGGTTTTTACTTATTACTACCGGAACACTTTTGTATGGCTGGATAGTAGTTTGAATGTGCTACGCAGCGGAAAACTGATTGACACCAATAGCATGGCGAAAATAAAACTGGGCAGCTATAAATCAGCAGAAGGAAAACAGATCCGTACAACCGCAGCGCCAACGGTTATTATAAATAAGCGGGGCTATATAACCGGAAACGACTTTTACAACCATAGCGGGCTGGCCGCAGATAACGAACGCTTAGCCGTATTTAACAGGCATGAGGTATTGGATGTGTACAGGCTGGATGATGGCAGTTACAGCCATAGTATTTACCTGCCCAGGTACAGGGGCAAAAAACTTAGCGATTTTGCTGTACGCGGTAACCTGATTATTGCCTTGTATGGAGCATACCTGGTTACTTATAAACTACAAGGAAAGGAGGTGCTGACAAAATAACGCTGCTTTTGATGTGAAATCAAAAGAGAAGGCCCGCATAGATGCAGGGCCTTTACCAGAACTTACGATGTTATATTATGCGTAAGGCTGATTTGGTACTGAATATTTACCGGATAAACGACAGGCGCGGATGCCTGGTGGCGGTAACAAAAGGCAAAAAGCCTTTGAAGATTTTGAACATACCCGAACCACTGCATTTTGTGGGCTGGATGAAACAACTGAGCATGGCCATAAATGCGGGTGCAGAGCAGAACTGTAAGTATGATTTGAATGAGATAAGCTATGCAGAACGCCAGCTGAAATGCCGGTTTGCTGGTGGTGTAGTAAGCCTGGAAATTTGGTTTAAACACCTGGTTAGGCTGCAATGGAAAGGAACTGCATATGAATTTGCAGATGCAGTGAACTGGATGATAGCAAGGCTGCCAAAGTTTTTTTAAGATCCTTCGCATCCGCTCTGGATGACGAGCTGATATCGTTGCTAACCACAGCTATAAAAAGGTTGCAAACGCCAATTCACCCATTAAATTTTAAGATTATGGGATTTATTAACGGAGGTATAGATTACTTCCTTAGGGGCCGCGTAGGAAACCACGTTGGCCGAAAAGTAGATGGTGACAATGTGCTGGCCATGCGCCCTGCAGAATCTACCAAAGCACCTACACAGGCGCAGCTAGACCAGCGCTTTAAATTTGGCCTGATGACCTCTTGGCTGCGCCGCCTGGCCGGCGTAATTGATGTTGGTTTTAAAGACAACAACAAAGGGCTAACGCCCCGCAATGCTGCTGCTTCGTACAACCTGGCCAATGCCATTACTGGGGTATCGCCCAATTTTACCATTAGTTATGCGGATGTGCTGTACAGCAAAGGCAAACTGGATTTACCCGACACGCCAGCAATTGCGGTTACCACAGCTGCCAAGCTGGATTACAGCTGGCTGGCAGTTACCGGTGACACCAATGCACTGCCTACCGATAAGATGACCTTTGTTGTGTACAACCCATCGAAAGATAAGTTTCTGACACTGAAAGGGGCAATACTGAGATCGGCTTTGGCGCACAGCCTGCAATTGCCGCCAGATTGGAGCGGCGATACTGTAGAAGCGTATTTTTCTGTAGTATCGGCAAATGGCAAGCTGGTAAGTGACAGCTATTATGTAGGATCATTCCTCTTGTTGTAAAATTATGGGGCTGGCTGGGCCAGCCCCTTTTTATCAATTAAAATATGAAGACATTAATAATAAGCAGGCTTACACAAACCCTGCATTTAATAAATGATATTAAAAAAGAACATCACTTAATGCTGGCATTAATGGTGCTATGGGGCATCATTACCAACCTGTTTAGCAGCCCGGAAATGAGTACCGGAATTAACCAGAGCGTGCCAATTATGATTGTAATTGCACTGATCACCTTTTTGATCTTATTGTACCTGTGCTGGTGGCTGCTGGAAAGGGCATGGCAGCGGGTAGGATTACCAGGAGTACGGGTAATGGTTTTACAATTCAGAAAAATGAGCGTATGCGAACAGTTGGGTTTTTACTGGTTGTCTTTTGCCTTATTGCTCCTGGTGGGCTTAGGTTGCTTGGCAACGATTTTATAGGGTATGAGAAAACATACAAAGAGATTGCCACAGGGCGAAGCGCCCTTCGCAATGACGCCAGACGACTCATCGCCATCGCCAGAAAAGAGATCGGTGTGGTGGAGGGAACTGTTGAAAACGATGGCGAAAGAATTAGGGAATATCTTGCTTGCAGTAATATTAAATCGCCTGCACCCTGGTGTGCGGCCTGGGTATCGTGGTGCCACGCCCAGGCAGGCTTTGCCCAACCCCGAACGGCCTGGTCGCCCTCACTCTTCCCGGCAGGAAAGACAATAAAGGAGCCGCTTCCGGGTTGTGTTTTTGGCATTTATCTCCCAGCGCTGAAGCGTGTAGCCCATTGCGGCATAGTAATTCAACTGCGTGGCGATCATGTTTACACGGCAGAAGGGAATACATCAGTAGCCGGCAGCAGAGAAGGCGACGGTGTTTATGCCCGCGTTAGGCATAAGCGTAGCATATGTAAATATGCAGATTGGTTGAAATAATAAACAGTACCACAAACCAGATCGAGGATTGAAAAATACTTGATCTGGTTTGAAAGCAAATATTTAGGCCCGGCTTAAAAAAATTAATACAACACAATTAAAAGTTAACTAACTTTAATAGTATACCCTTGCAAGTTTGTAAACCTTCAAAAACTAAATAGATGAAACAGAAAATCCTTTTTGTACTGAGCCTGCTCTTTGGGCTGATGTTTATTAACGCCGGATTGAACAAGTTTTTTAACTACATGCCCGCACCTAAAGACATGCCTGCCGACCTGATGAAAGTAATGGGCGCTGCCATGCAAATTGAATGGCTGATGCCCCTGGTAGGCCTGGCCGAAGTTGTGGGCGGATTGCTCTTTATTCCCGGCAAAACCCGGGCTTTAGGGGCCATTATCCTTTTTCCGGTAATGGTAGGCATTGTGCTTACCAATGCCATGTACGCACCATCGGGCTTTGCTATTGTTGCTCCCCTGCTGGCCATACACCTTTGGGTAATTGTAGAAAACCGCGAGAAATATGCGCCAATGATCAAATAGCACCTGTGTTATTTAGAATTATTCAAAATAATTTGCAGATTAAAGTACTTTGATTAGATTTGACTCAATTTAGAACAGTTCTAAATTGAGTCAAAATTCTATCTATGTGCAAACCAACAGTAATCAGCAAGAAAGGAGATGTATCAGTAACGCAATGCCTGAATTGCAAAATGATCAACATCTGGAACAAAAGTACCCTCATCAGCTTCTCATTTGAGCAGTTCCACGCTTTTATACGCGCCACCGAAAAACTCCAGTTTGACGATTACCTGGAGCATACACCCGACGGAACTGAAGTGGTGATACTGGCTACGCCATACCCCGACATCAGCATGGTATTTACCCGTGTAGAATGGTATGAGTTTTTTCAGGCGCTTTACGAAGCCCGGTACATGCAGCAGGTGTATCAGCTGGTGCATAGTTAGCCCAAAAATTCCCAGTAGTTATCTCTATTGATAACGCTTTTGAGATTGGGCTGATAGGTTTCCAGATATACTTTAGGAAACTTTACTTTAACTTTTGGATTCCATTTGATTTCGTAGGCAGATATTTTACCATCCTGCTCTTCCATATAATCTATTTCAGCTTGCGCAGTATTACGCCAAAAATAAGTATTCCCATAAAAGCCGCTGTAGGAAAGCTGCTTTTTGCGTTCGCTAATGATAAAATTTTCCCATAGCGCGCCAACATCATTCCGTTCCGATATTGGGGCAAAGTTGTTTATGACCGTATTACGAACCCCGTTATCGTAAAAATAAATTTTTCTGGTACTGCTGATTTCGTTCCGCAAGTTTCTGGAAAATGGATTAAGCCTGAAAATCACGAAGGATTTTTCCAGCAGATCTATGTAACTACTTATTGTTACCTTATCTGCACCTACAGTTTGGGCCAGCTCGTTATAAGAAACTTCATTCCCTACCTGCCAGGCCAGGGCTTGCAGGAGCTTTAACAACACATCGGGCCTGCGTACCCCTCCAGACTCTAAAATGTCTTTATACAAATAGCTTCCGGCCAGGTTGTTAAGAATCTCAACTGCATCGCCTGGATTTAATATGACATCAGGATACATTCCGGTGATCAGAAAATTTTCCAGTCTCGATTCAACCTGAGGAAAAGAAAAAGAGTTTTTTAGTTCTTTCCATGAAAATGGGTACAAACGGTACTCCCATTTACGTCCGGTGAGAGGTTCGTTTATACTATTTGCGATTTCTAATGCCGATGACCCCGATATAAAAAGCTGGATATCCTTTTTGGAATCAATAATCATCTTGGCGCTTAGCCCTATATTTTCAAGCCGCTGTGCCTCATCAATCACTACAACTTTGGCATTGCCAATGTAATTGTTAATGAAAGCCTGACTCGGGTTGGCCCAGGACAAACGGGTAGCAGGATCATCTCCGTTTATATAGATGTATTCAGGATTCAAATCTGCTGCTATCTGTGAGATCAGTGTAGTTTTTCCAACCTGCCTTGGGCCCAATACAATTATTGCCTTTTTATAATCTACCTTCTTTTTTAGGGTAACCTGCAATGTTCTTTCAATCATAACCGAAAAGCTAATCACCAAATATAGCGTTTTTTGGTGATCGTAATCACCAAATTAATACTTTTTTGGTGATCATGATCCCCAAATTACAGGAAAATCAATATTATTCGAACACTACGGTTTTGTTGCGGTACACAAATACCCTGTCGTTCAGCACCAGTCTTAAGGCCTTGGCGAGCACGGCCGTTTCAATCTCTTTGCCCGATTTCACCATATCGGCTGCAGTATAGGAATGGTTTACCGGAATAATCTGCTGGGCAATGATTGGCCCTTCGTCCAGATCATCTGTTACAAAATGGGCTGTAGCACCTATCAGCTTTACGCCCCTTTCAAACGCTTGTTTGTAAGGATTTGCACCGGCAAAGGCCGGTAAAAAGGAGTGATGGATGTTGATGACCCTGTTAGGGAAATTGGCCACAAAGGCCGGGGAAAGGATGCGCATAAATTTGGCCAGCACCACATAATCCGGGTTATAGCTTTGGATCTTAGCGATGATCTCCCGTTCAGAAACCGCTTTATCTTCATGGTAAGGGATCAGGAAAAATGGGATATCAAAACGGTCGCAGATCTTTTTGAGCACATCGTGGTTTCCGATTACACAAAGTACATTAGCCCCTAAAGTACCAAAGCTGTTCCTGATCAGGATATCGGCCAGGCAATGGTATTCTTTGGTTACCATCACCACAATCTTTTTATCCGGAACAGGATTTACCTGGATAAGGGCACCATCCGGCAAAACGCCCCTCATCTGCGCTTCCAATGCCACTTCATCGGCCATACCATCTACTTCCAAACGCATAAAAAACCGGTTCTCGGCCTTGTCTACGTGCTCGCGCATGGAGATGATATTGAGCTTTGCGGAAGAGAGTATCCTGGAAATATCGGCTACCAGCCCTACCTGGTCTTTGCACTGGATAATGATGATCATTTGGGGTATTGCGCTAAATTAAAAAAGCAAGATAAAATTTATTCGCGAAATTTGTGTGAGAAATGCAAACCTCAACTGTCATTATCATAACTAAGCCCGGAAGGCGCTGACCAGGCAGCAGAACTTAACCACCAAACAAACCAATGAATAAAAAGCCACTGGGCGACAAGCAAGCTTTTGAAGAGATCTATAAAGCACATTTCCGTGAGCTTTACCGGTATGGCTATCAGCTGGCATTTGATAAAGAGCTAACCCTCGATTGCCTGCAACAGCTCTTTACCGATTTATGGGACAAACGTAAAGACACAGCCCCTATTGCTAACATTATGGCCTATCTGAAAACATCACTACGCAACCGTTTAATTAACGCACTGAATAAAAAACACATGAATAACCGCTCTTTAGACGAACTTGACGACGCGCAATTTGCCGAATCGCCGGTAGAAGGCCTGATCATAGAAAACGAAACGCTCCAGGGTCACCTGCACAGGCTTAGCGCCGCTTTTAAGGCGCTAAGCCCGGCCCAACGAAAACTGATCAACATGCGCTATTTCCAGGAACTCTCCTATCAGCAGATTGTAGAACAAACCGGTATTGGACAGGCCAGCATATACAACCAGATCTCTATCGGTATAAAGGTATTAAAGCAAGCATTTTTTCATCCCGATCAACCTTAAAAACAATTCATATGTCTGATAGAACTTTTACCATAGAAAGCCTGTTAACCGACGAAACTTTTATAAACTATTGTTTTAAAAGCAATCCTGAGGATGTCAACTACTGGCAAAAGCGGATTGATGCAGATGCCCAGCTGGCAGCCCTGAAGCAACAGGCACTTAAGCTACTGGAACTGATGGCCAACGCCGACATTGCTGAAAGCGAAATAAACGAAGGCCTGAGCGCATTTAGTGCCTACATGGCCAGCACCGAAAAACCCCGGAACAGCAAGCTTTGGTTTTCCATAATGGGCTATGCCGCTGCGCTGATGCTGGTACTGGGAATTGGATGGCACCTGGGTAGCCGCAATGCTGCCCCCCCGCTCCTGGTAAAGAACCGCCCACAGCCTGTAGAAATTTTTAACAAGGCCGGCCAGCGTATGGTAGTCAAATTGCCCGACTCATCGGTAGTGACCTTAAACGGTGGCAGTAAAATCAGCTACGATGCCACAGCATTTCTGGGGAAAACCCGTGATCTGGAATTGCAGGGAGAGGCCTTTTTTGAGGTAACAAAAAAGCCCGACCGTCCCTTCACCGTTAAAAGCGGCAAATTGAAAGTGAGGGTACTGGGCACAAAGTTTAATGTAAATGCCTATCCCGATAGTAAGCAGCTTTGCGTAGCCCTGGTTTCGGGCAGCGTTGAAGTAAGAAACCTGGATAACCGGAAAATAAAGCAACTGAAACCGATGGAGATGCTGGCATACGACACCAAAAACAACAGCATACGCACTGCTGCATTTGATGCCGGGGAGCTTACAGGCTGGAAAGATGGCAACCTGGTCTTTAAATCGGCCAATTTCAACGAGATCAGGCATAAACTGGCCATTATGTATAATGTAAACCTGGTTAACAAAAGTTCCAGTAAAAACTGGTCGTTCAATGCCGAGTTTAAAAATGAAAATGTACAAAACATTGTTAAAGTGCTAACCAGGAGTAAAAACCTGAACTACGAAGTAAAAAACACATCCATTATCATCCGCGATAAATAAGACACCAACTAACCAAACAAACATGAAAAAAACTTTTACGAATTTTAATTTTCGTCCGGCTTTGCTTGGGCTCCTGCTGGGCCTTGGCATTTCGGGCAGCGGAAATGCACAGCAGCAAAAGCCCCCGCTCAGGGACATCCCCATCTCCTGCGAGATCTCTAACCGCTCTGTTTCGGAACTGCTGAACATGATCCGCTCGAAAACAGGTTTTAGCTTTAGCTACGATTCCAAAGAGGTTGACCTGAGCCAACCCATTTCCCTGAACCTCAAAAACATCAACACCCTTGAGGTACTGAACCAGATTTCCCAGAAAACCAATCTTGAGTTTCAGCGCCTGAACAACACCATTGTTGTGTCTTCCAACAAAGAAAAACAAAAGCTGGAACAGCAGCAAAAAGCCGAAATACTGATATCAGGAACAGTTTCCGATCAGAAAGGCCCATTGCCCGGAGTTTCCGTTTTTGAAAAAGGAACAGGCCGGGGTACCACTACCGATCTGCAAGGAAAATTCAGCCTCAAGGTAAATGAAAATGCCAGCATAACCGTAAAAATGGTAGGGTTCAAGGCCCAGGATTTTATTGCCACAAAAGGCAAAGTGGTAAATATTGTTTTACAGGAAGACAACACCTCATTGGGTGAGGTAGTGGTAATTGGTTACGGCGAGCGCGTTCGCGAGAAAGTAACCGGGGCCATTTCCAGCATCAGCGCAAAAGAAATCGAAAACCTGCCCGCCACCAGTTTCCAGAACATGCTGCAGGGCCGGGTACCTGGTTTAAACGTACTGAACTTTACCGGCGAACCGGGAGCAGGTAGCCTTGCCCTGATCCGCGGTTTAAGCGGTGCATCACGCTCTGGCGGACCGGTAAACATATCGCCTCTTTATGTAATTGACGGGATGCCCTTTTCGCCCGACGATTTTGGCGCCATTCCATCATTAAAGGGAAGGGTGATAAAAACCACCAATACCGACCCCCTGTCGATGATCAACCCCAACGACATCGAATCTATAGACATCCTGAAAGATGCCTCGGCAACGGCCATTTACGGTTCCAGAGGTGCAAACGGCGTAATCATCGTAAAAACCAAACAGGGAAAACTGGGCAAACCTTCCATCACCTTTAACACCAATGTGGGTGTGAGTTCCCCACCGCCATTCCGTTCCAGCCTTGGTGGTAAGCTTGAAAGGGAAACCAGGCTCAGGTACATGAACAAATATGCCGCCGAAGAACCTGATTTTGTACAGATGAACAACCTGGCTTTCCTGACCGACAGCCTGAACTCCTTTTACAACAATGCTTCCGACTGGCAGCAGATGTATTATACCCCTTCGGTTGTGCAGAACTATACCCTGGGCATCAATGGTTCGGTAGCCGATCAGGTAACCTACAGGGCCAACCTGGGTTATTCTGACGAGGGCGGCATCATGAAAAACACCGGCTACGAGCGCTACACGTTAAATACCAATTTCATTTTCAGGCCGGGGAGTAAAATAGACATCAACCTGGATATTGCCGCTACACTTTCCGACAAGAAAAGGGGCAACGGCGCCGACCAAAACGCCATGGGCGTGGGTTCTAACTTTAACACTTCGCTGTACCCGCTGCCTACCTCAGGTGCGCTCGACAATTTCTTTAAGGCTTATACCCTGCTGGACGAAAAGCTGAACAACAGGAATATCCGCTCCAGTCTGGGCCTCACTTACCGCATGCTTAAAGACCTGCGTTTTAACAGCAACATCAGGGTAAATTACGGGATCGACAGCCGCTCTACCTTCAAACCCTCAGACCTGAACACCAATAAGAAACCATCTTTCAACTCGTACGAAGGGACAAATTCATCTTTACTGAACGAGAATATCCTGACCTATTTTAAAACCCTGGCCAAACACAGTGTGGTGCTCGACCTGGGCTTTACGCAGGACTACCTGGTGCGGCAAAACACCACGGCGAATGCTACAGACGGCTTGAGTGATTATGTAAAAGTACTGACAGGTTTCCCGAAAGATAAGGTAACCATGATACAGGATTATACCAAAAGTGCCAGGCTATCGTATTTTGCCCGATTGAACTACGACTACGAGAGCAAGTACCTGTTATCGGCCTCTATGCGCCGCGATGGCTCATCCAGGTTTGGAGAGGCCAATAAATGGGGCAATTTTCCGGCCCTGGCCCTGGCCTGGAACATCCACAAAGAACCTTTTATGAAATCGCTGGACTGGGTTAACTCTGCCAAGCTCAGGTTAAGCTCGGGTACTACCGGCTCGGAATTCTATTTCGATTACCTTACCCAGGGCCTGTACGATATCGGCAATGCCGGCGACATTTACAATGGCGGCACAGTAAGCACCTATAACGGCATCACCACATCCAATCCATGGTACGATAAGGGGCTAACCAACGAAACCCTGACCTGGGAGAAATCCATAGACAAGAACATCGGTTTAGACCTCACCTTTGCCGGCGGTAAATATGGCTTCAACTTCGATTTTTACTGGAAAGAATCCAAAGGAAAACTGTTTGATGTGTTCCTGCCCAATACCTCGGGTTATAAAATGATTTATACCAACGGGCAAAACGTACTGAACTATGGCTATGAGTTTGCAGTATACGCCGATCTGCTGCCCGCTACCAGCAAATTGCGCTGGAGCATCAATGCCAATGCCGCACTGAACAGGAATATCCTGTTGAGCATTGGTACGGATAACCGCGATGTGTACGACCGTTTTTCGGAACGCCTGCTGCGTGTGGGCCGCCCGCTGAACGACTTTTATGTACACCAGACCCTGGGCGTTTATGCTTCTGATGCCGATGTACCGGTAAACCCTAAAACCGGGTTCAGGCTGGCGGGCAGCGACAACCGCTATCCTTTTAAAGGCGGAGATATCATTGTAAGGGATATTGATGGCGATTACCGTGTGGGTTATGAAGTGAACAATACCCGGGGCGAACTGATCAGCGACGATAAGATCTATGGTGGCAACCCTAACCCAACCGTTAATGGTGGCTTCCGATCTGATTTCAGGTATAAACAGTTCAGCCTTTCCGTATTCTTTGTATACTCACTGGGCCGTAAAATCATCAACAGCACGCTGGCCGACAGGATTTCGCCTGCCAAGCTGTTAACGCCAAACAGCATTCCGGATGTACGTGATGTTAATTTCTGGGAAAAACAGGGCGACATTGCCGAATACCCGGCCTATAACCCTTTCAACAAGAACAATTCCTTAAACTACAGCTACAAACAAACCCTATTTGTTGAGGATGGTTCATTTGCCCGCCTTAAAAACATACAGCTGTCGTACGAACTGAGCCAGAACCTGCTGAAACGTACCAGGTTCAGAAGGGTAAATATTTTTGCACAGATGGACAACGTATTCATCATCCAGAAGTTCAGAGGCCCGGATGCCGAAAATGTCGACTTCTCGGGAATAGACAGAGGGGGCTTTTACCCGATACCTAAAAAAATGACCTTCGGCTTTAATGTTCAAATTTAATTTCAATCAGACCATGAACAGATATAAATACTTTATTGCACTGGCATGCCTGATAATGCCTTTGCTATTTACGGGATGTAAAAAAGCCCTGCAGCAGGAGCCAAAAGCATCCAATACCGTTAAAAATGCCTGGAAAAACGAAGCCGATGCCAATGCCGAGCTTGCGGCTGCCTACTCCCTGTTCCGTAGCCCGCTAACTACCCTTTACGGGCATTATGCCTACGGCGATTTCAGGACAGGCGACGTTAGAAACTCTGCTGCCTTTAACCTGGAGCGGAATGACCTGGGTAGTTCTCAGTATGCCGTAGATTACTGGCGCGACTGGTCCAGATTTTATAAAGCCATCGCCCAGTGCAACCTGATACTGGAACGGATTACAGAAATTCCGGAAAGCAGCTTTACAGACCTGCCCAGGCAGCATTACGTTGCTGAAACCCGCTTTGTTCGGGCCTTATCCTATTTTTACCTGGCCAGGATCTGGGGCGATGTACCACTGAATACCCTGGGCATTAACCGGGACCCGCTGAAAAGAAGCGACATGAATGAAGTGCTTGAGTTTGCGCTCCAGGACCTGGATGCCGGTTATGCCGATTTGCCCTGGGCTTATGCTTCTACAACCCTGAGGGCTGTAAGGGCCACCAAGCCTGCTGTGCTTGCCTTAAAAGCACACATTTACATGTGGAAAAAGGAAGAGGCAAAAGCAGAAGCGGCCTGCAAAACACTGATGGACAATGAAGGGCTTTCCAAACTGCAATTGCTGCCCTTCTCCAGAATGGCGGAAGTGATGAAAGGAAAATCGGCCGAAGGCATTTTTGAAGTCAATTTTAACGGCAGCGAGGCCGCCAAATATTCAACCCTGGGCAGTAGTTTTGCCCGGCCGCCTGAAGTTTCTGCCAAACCCGGGGAATATTCTACTATCCCCTCAGCAGTGGCAAATGAACTGTTCCCCCCACAGTCGCCCGACCTGAGGGGACAATGGCTGGCCAACCGCAGCAACTCTGAAGATATTGTACTGAACAAATTCAATATAAAGGCCAGCGACTTTACCCCAACCGCACCCAAATATGAGGCAAACATCAGCCTGTTCCGCTATGCCGACCTGATTTTGCTCCGTGCCGAGGCCCTGGTAAAACTATCGAGGGGTGCCGAGGCCATCCCCCTGCTAAACCGTGTGCGCAGTCGTGCCAATGCTACCCTATACGATGCTGTACTGGAACCCGATCTGGCCTTTGCCATATTACAGGAACGCCGCAAGGAACTGATTGGCGAAGGACATCGCTGGTATGACCTTGTGCGCAACAACAGGGTACCTGCCTACAACATCTACATTACTGATGCAGATGCCAGCATGGGCGCGGTATACTGGCCCGTTTCCGCTGCTGCATTTCAAAACAACCCCTTAATGACACAATCCTTTTACTGGTCTAAATAAGAAACTAATGAAGAAGATAACAATGATTGCCTTTGCCTGCCTGATGCTAAGCTGGGCATCCTGCAAAAAAGGATATTTTGTAGACAGCGGTGTGCACAGTGGAAAGATAAACATGAGCAGTTACGACTTTATGCGCTCCAGGGCCGATATATTTGATACGGTGCTGCTGGCGATAGATAAAGCGGGGTTAAAAGCACAATACCAGCAGGAAGCCGTAACGCTGTTTAGCCCCCAGAACTATTCGATCCGCGTAGCGCTCAGAAATGTAAACAACTATATGAAAACGCCCCTGGTTACCGATCGTACCAAAAAAGTAAGGGATTCACTGGGCTTCCCAAGGGATACCGTAGTGTTCGACGACATTAAACCCGAAATATGGAAACAGATGTTCCAGAGCTATACCCTGAATGCTAAACGCGTTTTAAACTCCTTTAACAACCCCGGTGAAAACCACCAGTCGCTTTCCGGTGAGCAAACCCGGACTTTTATCCGTACCGAGGCCTGGCAGAACGTTCAGGGTGCTGGCGCAAAAAGCCTGGCTTACCAGTTTTTTCGCCAGTCTTTATCCAAAGCAGGAAAAACCGACACCATAGAGGTCCGTGTAATTACTTCCGACCTGCAAACCACCAATGGGGTATTGCACGTGCTGGACAGGCAGCATGAGTTCGGCCTGACCAGCGGACGGGGATTTATTCAAAAAAACTAAACTACGATCAATGAGACATTTCAAAAAAAGATACATCGCTATTTTTGGTATACTGACAGCCTTTTTCTGGATGAATACCAGTTCCTGCTACAAAGGCCCTGAAGGTTACCTGGCCGACAGCGTTTTTTATACCCCAAGGCAGGTAATCGTGGTACCCGGAAAAACACAAACCCTGGCCCCTTCCATCGATGGACAGGGTTCTTCCAAGCCCCTAACCATCAGCATCCAAAGGGTACATGGGGTAGCCGATGGGAAAGATTATACCGGCCAGTTTTTACAGGAGGTAGACGTAACAGAATGGACGGCAGAATTCACCAAAAAAGAGAAAACCATAGCCGAGATCCTTGCCAAACAAAAAGAGGTGAAAAGGGCCCTGCTCGAAATTAACCCCATATCGGGCATCATTACCATCAATGAGGTACGCAATGAGCAAACCCTGCCCGTTGGTGAATTCTGGCTCGACATCAAAATCAAAAACATCGCCGGAGAGTTCATCTCGAAAAAGGCCGTTAAGCTAATTACCAGGGCCTATAAAACCTCTACAGTCACCACGCCTGTAGTAACAGGCGATATTGCCGGAGCCAGTGTAAACATTATACGCAAAGGCGATGGGCACAGCCTGAAAGTGAAGGTACTGGAAAAGGACGGCAGCATTGTACCGCTGGACTCCCTGAGTTCGCCCTTAGGCACCTCCGCAACATTTTCTGCCTTTACCAACTATGGCCTAACCAAGGAAGCAGGTGTTTATACCTATCAGATCCTGTTCCCATGGCCCGCCTTTGGTACGCAGCGCATTTACCTGGAACGTAAAAAACTGGTTAAAGATCCGCTTACGCAGGTGGCAGAAATGAAAAAAATCTATTCCTTTGACTACGGATTCTCTATCATCCCTTCCGGGGAATGGGAAATGACCGTTCAAATGAGATAAAATAACATATGAAGAAAGCAGGCGTCGTTTTTCTGGTCTTACTGGCAAATCTTGCATTTGGCCAGAAGGACGCAAAAAATGGAGAAGAGGTTTTATTAAAGAAATTCGGGAAAGCAGAAGCCGTATACCAGGAGCGCATTTTTTGTCACCTCAACAAACAGGTTTACCTCCCTGGTGAAACCCTATGGATGCAGGCCTATGTTTTAAACGCAAGGGATAAAAGTCCTTCCCTGCTTTCTTCCAATGTTATTGCCGAAATAACAGACAAGACCGGACGCAGCATAGCCCGTAAGCTTTTCTTTGCCGATGGGGGAGCCGCTCCCGGCCAGTTTGAGCTAAAGGGTTTCGCCCCCGGCGATTATTTTGTTAAGGTTTACACCAACTGGATGCGGAACTTTGGCAAGCGCTATTACTTTGTACAGCCCATCAGCATCCTGCCGCTGAAGCCTGCTGTTGATAAACCTGCAATGGCAGCTCCGGCATTTTCGGTACATGCCGAAGGTGGCCGCCTGCTGGCCAACCTGGAGCAAAAGCTGGTTATAATTTCTGAAAGGCCGGAGCAGCACATTATAAGTGGTAAAATCAAAACCAGCTCGGGCAATGAAGTGCACCGTTTTGTTGTAAATCCGGGAGAGATCCCCTCCTTTTATTTTACGCCGGTTTCAGGACAAAGTTATACAGCTGAACTAAGCCTTTCTGACGGAAGGACCCTAAAAACAGCAATCCCTGTGGCCGCAGATGCCGGTATTGGTATAAATGTAAACCCCTACTTCAGGGACAAGATACGTGTTAGCCTGGCTGGCAATACAGCCCAATTGCAGGCACAAGACTACCTCATTTTAGCACATGCTGCCGGCAAACTGCACAAAGCCTTAAAAGTTAAATTATCAGCCCCCCAAACCACAATTGAACTAAACCGGAATGAACTGGCCCCGGGCGTAAATACCCTAACGGTATTTACAGCGCAAGGCCTGCCTGTTACCGAAAGGGCATTTTTTGTCCCCGCCGACACGCGAAAAGGTAAACTTGACATCAGTCTGCTTCCCGCGAAAAACAGGGATAGCCTGCAACTGCAATTCCGGCTTCCACAAAATACAGGTCAGCTCAGGTACTCTCTGTCTGTATTGCCCGCAGCAACGCAGGCCTGGAAAGACCAGCAAAGTTTATACTCCTTTGCTTTTCTGGACGATCAGCTGGCCCCGCATGCTTATGCATCGGCTGCGATGACCTCCAGCGGGGCCTTTTCTGATTTAAACAACATCGATCAGCTGCTGATTGCATTTGGCGGAAGAAAGTTCAATTGGGATTGGGTTGCTGCACTCTCCGAAAATCCTTTCAAATATGAGTTTGAAAGAGGCCTCAGCATTAAAGGGACGCTGGCCGGCCTGCAACAGAAAAAGGACAAAGGACAGGTAGATCTCTACTCAGCCGAAAACCACCTGATGTTAAATTCAAAGGCCGACAGCCTGGGCCGGTTTACTTTTGAACGCCTGTTTCTGCTGGACTCCACAAAGCTGAGCCTGACCGCCGGAAATTCAAAAGGTCGTAATGCGGCTTTAACTGCTACACAGCTATGGAGCGTGGAAGAAGAAAGCCTGCAGAAAAAAGAACTTCCTCCGGCAATTCATCCGGATGGCAGTTTAACGGCGCTTAATTTTGGCGAGCTCATTAGGCCCCTAAAAAATGTGCAGCTTAAAGAAGTGAACATTGTTTCCGCAAAAAAGCCGGCACAAAGATCGGGGATCTATCAGAAAGGTATCAATGACGATAGTTTTGTGATTGATGAAAGCACGGTAAAAAGGTTCAATTCATTGATTGACCTCCTGAGGGGAAAATTCATGCTGGATATTAACGATATGGGCGCAGGCGACATCCAGATAAAAATGCGTGGCGGAATGCTGGGATTGAACGCCGGCGGCAATGTGCAATCACGGAACCCGGTGATTGTGATTGATGGCATGATTGTGAATGACCTGAATTACCTGCGCGACCTGAACATTTTTGACCTGGAGGAAGTGGCCATAAATAAGACCGGCATCAACCTGCTGGGGCCATCGGGCAGCAATGGTGCCATTTTTATCAAAACCAGAACTACACCCATTGATTTTAGCCGGGTTAGCGAATTAGATTCATCCGACAAGACTGTTCAATGGATTGTAGCCCGGGGTTATACAGAAGCCCGAAAGTTCTCAGTTCCGCAATACGGACCGGCAGCCAATTCCATGCCGCATCAAGCCATCCTGCCGGTTTTTTGGGAAACAAGCCAAAGCAGCCTGGAAAGCAATAAAGTGCTATCCTTTAAGTTACCTTTCCCCTGTAAGGACCTCATTCTGATCCTGGAAGGGATTGACCAAAACGGGCTTTTGTACAGCGAAAGAAAAAAAATACAAATCCCCTGATGATTTTAATCCCTGCGTCACAAAAAAATAAAACCCCGATTGTGCAATAGGATTTATTGTATTTTGTCGTTCCCGAAAAATAATAAGTCATGCCCTCACAATTGAACAAAAAAGCCTCCCCTTTGATGGTGATTATTGCCTTCGCCGTAGTCTATATCGTATGGGGTTCTACCTATTTCTTTATCCAGAAAGCCCTGGCGGGATTCCCTCCCTTTATACTGGGTGCTTTCCGCTTTCTGGCGGCTGGCATATTGTTGCTGGGATGGTGTATCCTGAAAGGAGAAAAGGTTATCGATAAAAAGAGCATTAAGCAGGCAGCCATAGCCGGGGTGCTGATGCTGGGCGTAGGGAACGGGCTGGTGATCTGGGTAGAGCAGTCTATCCCCAGCGGCCTGGTGGCTATCCTTGTGTCTTCAGCTGCCATGTGGTTTGTGGTGCTGGATAAGCCCAAATGGGGCGAAAACCTGCGCAGCAAATCTACCATAATGGGGCTTATTGTGGGCTTTATAGGTGTAATTTTACTCTTTGCCGAGCAATTATCGCATACGCTGAGCAACAATCAGGGCAGCACACAAATTATAGGTATTGTACTGTTATTGCTGGCGCCGATTGGCTGGGCCGCAGGATCGTTATATTCAAAATACAATTCAACAGACACTGTTTCTGTGTCGGTTACTACTTCCTGGCAGATGCTGGCTGCCGGACTGGCCTTTATACCGGGGATATTCCTGAACTCAGAAAGCAAAACTTTCAACTGGCAAAATGTATCAACCGATGCCTGGCTGTCTGTAGCTTACCTGGTGATATTCGGCTCTATTGCCGCATTTAGTGCTTATGTATGGTTGTTAAGCGTACGCCCGGCAACACAGGTGAGTACTTACGCCTATGTTAACCCCGTGGTGGCGGTATTGTTGAGTGTATTGTTTACCAGTGAAAGGGTAACTTTCATTCAGATCATAGGCCTGGTAGTTATCCTGGCCAGTGTATTGCTCATTAACCTGGCCAAATACAGGGCTACTCGAAATAATTAAGGGTTTTATATCCGCCCTGCTTCAGGTACTCATCTTTTTTCATGAGGTGCAGGTCTGACTGGATCATGTCTTTCACCAGGCCTGGCAGGTCGTATTTTGGCTTCCAGCCCAGCTTGGTATTGGCCTTGGTAGGATCGCCCAGCAACAGGTCTACCTCTGTAGGGCGGTAGTATTTCTCGTCTACCTGTACTACTATTGTACCCGGTTTCAGGTAAGTATCATTTAAGCCCAGCCTGGCCACAGCCTCCTGGTCTACATCAATGATCACCCCACGCTCGTACTGGTCTTTGCCGCTAAACTCTACTTCTATACCCAGCTCTGCAAAGCTCATCTTTACAAAATCCCTTACGGTAGTAGTAACGCCTGTAGCAATCACAAAGTCTTCAGGTTTTTCCTGCTGAAGGATCAGCCACATGGCCTCAATATAATCTTTGGCATGGCCCCAGTCGCGCTGTGCCGAAAGGTTACCCAGGTACAGGCAGTTTTGCAGGCCCAGTGCAATTTTGCAGGCCGCACGCGTAATTTTACGGGTAACAAAGGTCTCGCCCCTAAGCGGGCTTTCGTGGTTAAACAAAATGCCGTTGCAGGCGTACATGTTATAAGCTTCACGGTAGTTTACAGTGATCCAATAGGCATACATTTTGGCCGCAGCATAAGGCGAACGCGGATAAAACGGTGTGGTTTCGCTTTGCGGAACAGCCTGTACCAATCCATAAAGCTCGGATGTGGAAGCCTGATAAACCTTGGTTTTAGCCTCAAGACCTAAAATCCGGATGGCCTCCAGCAGCCTCAAAGTACCTATTCCATCGGCATTGGCCGTATATTCGGGCATTTCAAAACTAACATGCACATGGCTCATGGCCGCAAGGTTATAAATTTCGTCTGGCTGTATTTCCTGTATGATGCGGATCAGGTTGGTAGAATCGGTAAGGTCTCCGTAGTGCAGCTTAAATTTTGCGCCTTCTTCGTGCTGGTCGTGGTACAGGTGATCTATACGATCGGTATTGAATGATGAAGCCCGTCTTTTTAATCCATGTACAAAATATCCCTTTTTAAGCAAAAACTCAGCTAAATATGCTCCATCCTGTCCTGTAACACCGGTTATTAACGCAACTTTCATCAATTCTAATTTTCTTAATTAAGCTGTAAACATACGGAATTTTTAATTTTTCTTACAGCCTCGCATCCGCAAACCTGCGGTCTATAAAGGATTTGGTATCAAAAATGATGGCACCGTTTGCTTTATATTGCGCATAATCCAGCTCCAGGAATTCATTGTGCGCAACCGCAATTACAATGGCCTTGTAATCAAAGCCTGTTAAGTCTGGTTTAAGGGTAATCCCATATTCCAGGGCAACCTCATCTGCATTTGCCCATGGATCATAAACCTCAACCTGCATCCCAAACTGCTGCAGCTCGGTATAAATGTCAATCACCCTGGTATTTCTGATGTCGGGGCAGTTCTCTTTGAAGGCAAAGCCCAGGATAAGCGCTTTCTCGCCCTTTACAGCAGACCCATTGGCGATCATCAGTTTCACTACCTTACTGGCCACAAAAACACCCATATTTTCATTTACCCTACGGCCTGAAAGAATTACCTGTGGGGTATACCCCAGGGCATTTGATTTATGGGCCAGGTAATAGGGGTCTACACCGATGCAATGCCCACCAACCAGGCCTGGTTTGTATTTCAAAAAGTTCCACTTCGTGCCGGCAGCAGCAATCACATCTGCAGTATCAATATCCAGTTTATCAAATATCAGGGCCAGTTCATTTACAAAAGAAATGTTAACATCGCGCTGTGCGTTTTCTATAGCCTTTGATGCTTCTGCCACTTTGATGCTGGGTGCTTTATGGGTACCTGCGGTGATGATGCTACCATACAAGCTGTCTATCCAATCGGCCACTTCGGGTGTTGAACCTGAGGTAACTTTAATGATTCTGGTAAGCGTATTGACCTTGTCGCCAGGGTTGATCCGCTCGGGGGAATAGCCGCAGTAAAAATCTGCATTGTATTTCAGTCCGGAGTATTTTTCGAGCACAGGCACACAATCTTCCTCGGTACAGCCCGGGTAAACGGTTGATTCGTAAATCACGATGTCCCCTTTGGATAAAAAGGCAGCCAGCATTTCAGAAGCTTTTAGCAAAGGCTTGAGGTCTGGTGCCTTAAACTGGTCTATCGGTGTGGGCACCGTAACAATATATACATTACAATCGGCCAGTGCATGCTGGTCTGAAGAAAGCCTGAGCCCCTGGTCCAACACTTTCTGCAATGCATTCAGATCGGCTTCTTTGGTCCGGTCTTTACAGGCTTTAAGCTCTTCTACCCTTGCCTGGTCAATATCGAAACCCAGCACCTGGTACTGCTTTGCAAATTCAATAGCCAGAGGAAGGCCTACATAACCCAGACCTATAATTGCAATATTTGGCTTGTTTGCTGACATGCAGGCAAACATACGGAATAATTACTTTTTATACTGATAATCTACAACTACGCCGCCTACAGACAACTGCCCATTTTTTGCAACGGCCTTAGCCCCCGCCGGCACACACACCAGTACTACCGATCCGGATGCAGGCACAGCAACCCTTGTAGTGGCGCTCACGTTACGGGCAATAAAACGTTGTGAAACCAGGTCATAAACATCCGATTTTTTGCCTTTACCGGCAGTTGGCCTGAAGCCGATTGTTTTAACAGCGCCATAAGGGTTATAAAACAAATAGGTTGGATATGATTTTTGAGCATAGAAATCTGTAGCGCCTAAATTGAGGCCAAGCAGGCCTTTTACTTCAGTTTCTTTTACAATACCGCCAAAGATACCCACATGGGCACTGCCATACACACTAAACTGCGATACCTCCGGATTTTTGCCGGGTACCCATTTCGGGCCATCGCCCTGCGCAACCGGGGCCTTTAAAGACTGATAAAGTGTATCAAATGTAGAGGCCTTAGCAAAACCCTCGTAGGCAATTACGCCCTTTGTAACCTGGGCCAGCTCTGGTATGGTCTGATGGGCCGGGGGCATATATTGCGGGTAAAATAACCTGGAGGCGTTTACTGCATTCAGCATCCATTTGCCGATGGCATTGGCATATTGCGGCTGGTACTTTACCATAGGTACAAGTGGCCATGCCGCATCAAAGGTATTCATTAAAAAGGCATAACCTCCGTGGTCAACCGTGCTGCCTACAGTCCCCGAAATGTCAAAGCCATTCCATTTGCCCACCAAAAAACCCCAGCCTTCGCGGCAAACGGCAGTTCCGTCAAAAGTCCAGTCCAGCATTTTGGCCGTATTAAAAGTAGTTCCCTGCTCTGCATTCATGCGGGCAGCCAGGTAAGCCCCAAAAGGCATCAGCAACTCGTAGGTAGGGTTTACCGGTTGATTTTCAAGGGCCTTCATTGCACTTATTGCCCCTTTAAGGTAACGTGGGTCACCAAATTTCTTATAAGCGGCATACAGTACATAAGCATGGCCCGCCGCTGCATCTGGCTGTGCACAGATCTGGTTGGTCATGGGTTTCATTTTCCCGTAATCAAAGTATGAATAGTGGTAATTGCCGTTCAGGATAGAATCTGCCTTGAAAAACTTTTCAGCAATACTCCTGGCCATCTGCTCAAAACCAGGTTCGGCCGGGTACTGGTTATAAATGGCATAAAAAAGCACGTTAGGGTATACATCGTACCACCAATCCCGGCCATAGCCCCCGCCCAGCAGGGCAACCTCGGGGGCAGTATTGTTCATCATGATGTCCCAGCCGGTGTCTTTATTAAAGTAATTTTTCAGCATCCCCACATAATTCCGGCCCTGTTGCCGGCTTTTATCTAAGCCTACCAGTGTGGCGCCCAATACAGAACCCATATTGGCCAGGGCTTCATGAAACATGCCTTTATTGTACTGCAGGCCCTGCCGCACATCGCCAATGGCCGTATACATCCCCACAACAGGCTGGTTAAAATTTTTGCCTGTACTGTCTATCCACACCATAGGCCAGTACTTGCCCTTTGCATTAAAATCGTATACGGTACGGTCAAAATTAAGGGCCATGGCCTTCCAGTCTATAATTTGTAAGGGCTGGGGCAGGTTGGCCATCTTGTTTACGCGTTCAATAGCAACCTGTTTAACCTGTGCAAAGCTAAGTGTAACTATAAAAAGGAGCAGGAGTGTAAATGGTGCAAACAGCTTAAATTTCATGTTCATTGGGTGGTTCTAAATATATCAATTAAACTACAGACTGGGCAGGATTTGCGGTTTCGGCAAGGCTCCGTTCATCAAGTTCCAGTTCCTGGTTCATAATTTTTCCTTTTTTAATGATGCCCTTTGCCACCCAGTAAGAACTGAGCTGCAATACGGCCACAATAATGATGGCGTACCTTAATGCAATTTCATTGGAAAAGCTATATGCAAGCAGCAAAAAGGTGCCTGCCCCGGTTAACCTGCCTATATACAGGCCGGCTTCGTGGTTAAGGATATAGGCAAATTCGCTCCGTTTCTCTTTTTTGGTAAGGATATCAATTACACTGAACTGTATAGGAAAATAAGCCAGGTCTAGTAAAGGTTTGGCCAGCAGCAGGAACAGCATGAACAGGATTACGCCGGTTTCGTTAAACAGGATGCCGTTAATAAGGGCAGCAATGGTAAACAGCACCAAACCTATACCAAATACATAAACCCGGTGTTGCGGGCCGGTTTTGCGGCCAATAATATACATCAGCACGGCAGCAAATACAGCGCCTACCGATTGTGCCGTGCCCAGTGCACCTTCTTTACCCAGCAAAAGCATAATGAGCATAGCCGGTGCGGTAACCAGAAAACCCTGTACCAGGCCTTTAAGCACCGCCAGAAACATGAGCCTGTACCAATAAGGGTTAAACTTAAAATAGATGAACCGCTTGCTAATGGGGTTTACGAATTTACCGGTAAAACACATAACAGAGGCGGCAAGGGTAATTACAAACACAATACCGGTAACTATTTTATAGGCCAGCTTGGCATCGCCCGTACCGGCAAGCCCTTCAATGAACCAGCCAATCATTACCGGTATAACCACGGCAATGATCGTATAAAAAAAAGTTTCCAGGCCATAATAATAATTGCGGTTCCCATCGTTGGTGGTGGCCAGGGCCAGGAAATCACGGTTGGCCCAGTAAAAGCCAAACGACATCCCCATTACAATACCGGCAATGCCGATGCCGGTAATATCGAGCGTGGTTAATGACATCATGATCATCATGGAAACGGCGCTAAGCACCATGCCAAGGGAATACAGCACTTTAATGGGAAAGCGGTTTAACAGCCAGCCATTGATTAGAAAAGTTAATGGGATACCGGTATAAATGGTAAGCTGGTACACCACCACCTTTACCGGGTCGTTGGAACTCCGCATCACGTAGGCGGCCACAAAAATATCTATTACCGGCAATACAATGCTGTAGATAAGATTGGTTAAGGTAAGTACTTTAAAGTTGTGCGACTGGGCCTTAAAATGCGCAATTTCAGATTTTAATTTATTGATCATGTTGGTAGGTTAAGGAATCCAGGATTTCAGCTATGGAAAATTTAGCCCCGCAAACAAACTCATCTGCAGCTCCATAATAAACAGTTAGTTCATCTCCGTTGGTTACATGGCCATTGGTAAACACCACATGGCCAAAAAAACCACTGAGCTCGTATTCTTCCAGCGGCCTCATGATGGGCTCTTCCGATCTGGCCAGTACAATGCCAGGGTCATTCAGATCCATCAGAAATGCCCCCAGGCAATACTGATGTGCGGTATTGGCACCATGATAAATTTCCAGCCAGCCTTTTTCTGTCTTTATAGGGGCAGCGCCCGCACCAACCCTTGCACTGTCCCAGCTGTTCCTGCGGGTGGTAATGATACACCTGTGCCTGCCCCAATGTATGCCATCAGGCGATTCGGCGATCCAGATGTAATTGCCCCCAATATCTACACTGCTTGGCCGGTGCAGGGCATAAAACTTTCCATTGATCTTTTCTTCAAAAATGGCGCAGTCTTTATTGTGCGGCGGAATGATCATCCCCTCTTGCTTAAAATGTTTCCAGTCTGTTGTGGTACGCAAGCCCACGCCCACGCCCAGCGCTGATACGGCCGTATAGGTTAGGTGGTAAACCCCATCAAGAAAAGTTACCCGGCAGTCTTCAATACCGAAAGCCTCCTGCAAAGTTTGCCCCTGTAAATATGGATAACCTTCCGGCTCATAAAACCGGATGCCATCGCTGCTGCAAAGCAGCCTGAGGTGAGACAGTGTGGTTAAATAATCTTTGTCTTTATAATGGATTACCCGCGGATCATCGGCGTTGAGCTCAGGATCACTGGCCGAAATTTCAATGATCTCTATGCCATCGCCTTTCAGCACCGGGAAGGAGATAACGCCCGGCTGCTGTTGTGGCCGCTCGGCCACCCGAACAAGGAGCCAGGTTTTACCTTCAAACGTAAAAACGCCGGGGTTGAGCAGGCAGGTAATTTCCAGTCCCTGCCTGCTTGGTTTTAAATCTTTTGGTGATAACAATGGGTTTTGTACAAATCTCTGTGCCAGGTCTTTCATATCAGCTGTTTTAAATTCAATGGATTAACAGTTAGCTAATAATCCTGGTTTTGGGTGATGACACCATTGGTTTTGCTCACTTCGCCCTGAGGGATTGGATACAGGTAACTTCTGTCCTGAAAATTTTTGCCTTGTGCCGTTAACACCGCCTTGGCTGTTTTCCAGCGCTTTAAATCGAGGAAACGCTCACCTTCCAAACCAAGTTCTACTCTCCGCTCCTGCATTAGCCAGGTTTTTACCTGCGCTTTATCTGTGCTGGCCGGACGGTTAGGAAGTGTTCCGGCCGGAACCGGTGTACCTGTAATGGTTGGCGTTGTTCTGGCCCTTGTCCTTACGGCATTGATAATGGCAATGGCGCCCGGCTGGTCATTGGTTTCATTTAAAGCCTCTGCTTTCCACAACAGCACATCTGCATAACGGATATAGATCTTGTTATTCGGGGCATCGTCATTCCCCTTGTTTGCACCGGTCTTCTCGCCCAGCAGTTTATAGATCCTTTGGTTCGGCACATCAACAGTATAACCCAATCTTGGGTCGTTTGCCTCAAAAGCGGCAATAAAATTTGCTGTTGGTGCAAAAAAGCCCCAGCCCAGGGGGGCACAATAACCATTTCCGTTGCCAGGTGTTTGCCCGGAAGTATGGTTATACGCAAAAATTACCTCGTTGTCTGCAAACTCCTTGGTTTGATCAAAGCTGTCGAAATAATTCGCATTGAGGCTGTAAAAGTTTAAGGTCTGCAATTCATTAACCAGGGTAATTACCTCTGCATACCTTTCATTAAACAGGGCTACTTTAGCTTGTAAAGCAATCACTGCGCCTTGAGAAACCCTCCATTTATCTGTGCCATCAGAAAATTTGCCAGCTGGCAGACTGCCTTTTGCGGCAGCAAGATCTGCAGAGATCTGTGCCCATACCTGTGCTTTGGGAGCCCTTACGGCAACTTCATAAGCCTCATTAAAACTGGTTAATGGCTTTAATACCATAGGCACATCCCCAAAATTATTAACAAGGTCAAAGTAATAGTAAGCCCTTAAAAAATAGGCTTCTCCCAATAAACGGCTTCTTAAGGCTGCATTGATACCGGTTTTGGCAACAAGTGCATCGTCTGTTAAATAATATAAAGCTCTGTTTGCCCTGGCTATGCCTTCGTAATCGTAGCTCCATATCCCATTAAAAGCCTGATTGGAGCTGGTGAAGCTAAAATTATCTACATCATCCATCCAGGCCTGGTCTCCATCTGAAGTCCATTTTTTCATGGCATCATCAGAGGCAATGTCCTGAACAATAAAATCATTCCTAAAAACCACCCCATTGTCCCAATTCCAGCTACCTAAAAGGTTCAGGGTGTTGGACAGCATTTTATAAGATGAATTTACCGAAGAAAGAATGGTATTTGCCGTAGGGTCTGTACTCACCTGCTCTGGAGTAATTAATCCTATCGGATCTTTATAAAGTTCCTTTTTGCAACCTGCAGCCATAATTATCAGTGCAGTTACAAATGATATATATATCGTTTTCATATGATTTTATTAGAAGTTTACATTTACACCGAACAAAAATGCTTTGGATTGGGGATAGGTTCCGAAATCCTGCGCATCTACCGTTTCAGGGTCTAAACCACTGTATTTGGTACGGGTATACAGGTTTTGCCCGGAAACATACAGCCTGATGTTTTGTACGCCGATATTCATTTTTTTAACAATCGGGCCAAAGGAATAACCCAGTTCAATGTTTTTAACCCGGAAATAGGAGGCATTTTCTACAAACACACTAGACACTTTATCTCCGCCATTTTTTCCCAGGGTTAAACGCGGAACGGTATTGGAAGTCCCCTCTCCATGCCAGCTTTGGAGCACAGCAGTCGTATGGTTAAAAGGCCTGCTGTCGTAATCAATAATCTGTTTCAGCTGGTTATATTTATCTATACCCTCAACCCCCTGTAACAGGACAGACAGATCAAATCCTTTGTATGAGCCGGAAAAAGTTAAGCCATAAGTGAGATCCGGGATGTTACTGCCAATAAATTGCTTATCGTTGTCATTGATCACACCGTTTCCATCCAGGTCTGCGAATTTAATATCGCCTGGCTTTTCGGTATAACCTGGTGTGCCGTGTAAGTAACTGGCAACTTCAGCTGCATTTTGATAGATGCCAATCATTTTGTATCCATAAAATGAGTTTAACGACTCGCCCACTACCGTTCTGAACGGGCTTTGCAGGCTTCCTAACAAAGAGAGGTTGGGATGCAGTTTGGTTACCTTGTTTTTTAGGGTTGCAATGTTACCATTGATGCTATATTTAAACTCATGCTGTTGATTGGTATACGTTAAGCCGAGTTCAAATCCTTTGTTCTGTACTTCGCCTGCGTTAACATTTGTAGGTTTTACATCTCCAACCAGTGATGGGAGCTGTAAGGGAAGTAAAATTCCGGAGGTAACTTTATGAAAGTAATCTGCAGAGAGGTACAGACTGTTTTTGATCAGGCCTAAATCCAGTCCGATATTGGTTTGCGTGGTAGTTTCCCATTTCAGGTCCGGATTACCATAACGGTCTGTCTTATATTCTTCTCCATCTTTGCGGATCAGCGTTAAATAAGTATAGTCACCAATTTCCTGGTTACCCAGCTGCCCGTAACTGGCCCTCAATTTTAAATCTGAGATCCATTCTGCATTTTTCATGAAGTTCTCCTGAGATATTTTCCATCCCACGGATACCGAGGGGAAATAGCCCCATTTGTGATTTTCTCCGAACCTGGACGAGGCATCTGCCCTTAAATTACCGGTAACAAAATACCTGTTGCCATAAGAATAGGTAGCCGAGCCAAACAACGAGAACAAGGAACTTTCTGCTCCTGAACCACCATTGTACAGGTCTCTGCTGGTACCGCCAAAATCTATATACTGAAAGGTATCCATGGTATAGTCGTACCTGCGCCTGGAAGCTGAAATGGCATCAGATTTATTACTGATGTATTCAGAACCGATCAATGCACTTACCTGATGTTGGTTTATTGTTTTGTCGTAAGCCAGGGTATTGTTCCAGGTAAAATTTGTCTGCTGTCCACGTTCCTCGTTTAAACCGTTTGGCCGGTTCTGTCTGCCAGCCCCGGGATCAATAAAATTTCCGGAATCATCTTTTGCGCCTTGCCCGTCATCGTCGCCAAAATTTTTGAGAAATTGCTTGTTGTGACGGAACATCAGGTCTACACCAAGGTTTGTACGGAATTTTAAAGACTGATCTGCCAGTAGTGCGTATTCTCCGTATACATTTCCAAAAGTGCGGAAGCTGTTGCGCTTGTCATTACTGAAATAGGCGAGGGCGATCGGGTTCTGGCTCAATTCAAAATTCTTGTCCCAGCCGGTTACCTGGTTATTATTCAGGTAAAAAGGCAAATCGGTAAAAGGATCGTCGGCAGACCATGTAGGGTCTGAAGGGTCTTTATAGACACCCAATACCGGCGGCCGTAAAAAGGCATGACGGATGATACCCGGGGCGTCTCCCTTTGAAGAAAGCGCATCCTGGCTTTCATTGGAGATCTGAAAATTGGTTCCCAGTTTAAAGCGGTCTGTAACGTTGGCATTTATGTTTGCCCTAAAGTTAATCCGCTTATATTCATCGTTGTTATAGACCACAATGCCATTCTGCTTGTAAAAGCCCCCGGCCAGCAAATACTGTACTTTTTCAGATCCGCCGCTAACAGACAATTGTCCGCCCTGCGAATGTCCGTTCTCGAACAGCTCGTTAAGCCAGTCTGTATTGGCCAGGTTTGTTCTTGACTTTGCCGTAGTATATGGGTTGGTGCCCGTATTTCCGGCATTAACCCAGGCTTCTTCCTGCTTATTTAAGTACTGCGTGGCATTGAGCATCTGCGGCAAATTGGTAGCTTTCTGGATTCCATTAAAATAATTAAAGTCAATCCTGGATTTTCCGGCAACGCCCTGATTTGTGGTAATGACCACCACCCCTGCGGAGGCCCTTGATCCATATATGGCTGCTGCAGATGCATCTTTAAGCACCGTCATCGACTTGATATCTGAAGGGTTCAGGAATGATATGTCTTTGGAAGGTACGCCATCAACAATAAACAGCGGACTGTTGTTACCTATAGTACCCTCTCCACGAATCCGGATATTAATCGGATCGCCAGGTGCCCCTGTACTCTGGGTTACCTGAACTCCTGCCACCTGGCCCTGTAAAACCTGGGCTACATCCGGTACCCGGCGTTTATCGGCCTCGGCCATGTTAACGGTTCCTATGGCACCGGTAAGGGAAGATTTCTTTTGACTGGTGTAGCCGACTACCACAACCTCATCCAGATCGGAAGCGCTGGGCTTCATGCCGGCATTCAATACCGCATTACCGGTATAGGGCACCGTTACAGGAGTGTAGCCCACATAGCTAAACACCAGCGCTTTTCCGCCCGCCGCTTCGAGCGTAATGACATAAGCACCGTTAACATCGGTAGCGGTTTTATTCTGCGTATTGAGCTGCTGGACAATAACTCCTGGTAAAGGCTGGTTGTTTTCATCCGTAACCTTTCCGCTTAGTTTTACCTGGGCCAGAACCGTAAATCCTGACAGTACCATTAAAAGTACCAGACCCAGAGAGAAGTGTAGATTTCTTTTCATCTGTGATATATTTGGTTAAATCAAATTTATGTAGTGTGCCTCCGGGAAGAGTGCACTATAGTTACATTTTAGTTCACTATAGTTACAAATGGGTCGTATTTGCCTCGTATTGCTGCTGCCGGTACTCATTTGGGGCGCAACGGTAAATCTTTTTAAATTCCCTGAAGAAATAAGATTTGTTATTGAAACCTGTGCGGTAAAAGATTTCAGACACCGTGTATTGGGAAGCAATCAGCATATCCGCAGCATGTTTAAGCCGGATCCTCTTGATGAATTCAGCAGGGGTCATCCCGGCAAGGGATTTCAATCTGCGGTACAGCTGCATTTTGCTGATGGACAGCGCATCCTCAAGTGTAGCCGAGTTCAGATCGGGTTCGCTTAAATTGTTTTCAATTACCTTTAGCAATGCTTCCAGGAACTTCTTGTCTGTTTCGGCAATATCTGCATCTACAAACTGATTGGTAATGTGCTGGTCTTTGATCAGGCTATCCATACGGGCCTGGTTGTCCAGCAGTTTACGGATGCGTACATGAAGGTAGTTGATCTGGAAAGGTTTAGGGATATAGGCGTCTGCACCGAGTTCGTAACCTTCGGTTTTATGGTCTTCAGAACCCCGGGCAGATAAAATGACAAAGGGGATCTGCGCCATTGCCGGGGTCTGCTTAACGGTGCGGCAAAGCTCCAGGCCGTCCATATCCGGCATCATTACATCACTAACAATAAGGCTGGGGATGGTTTTATTTAAAAAGCTAAGCGCTTCCAGCCCTGTACCGGCCTCATAAATCACATATTGCTCTTTCAATACGTTCCTGATCAGGTACCGCAGCTCGGGCTCATCCTCTACCAGGAGGATACTGGGTTTTTCTGCCTGTTGCAGGTTGTCTATCAAACTGTTTTTATTCTCCTCCTCCGCCGGAACAAGATCCGGCCGCTCATATACCTCTACCAGCGATTCATATAGGGATGAAGGCGCAGAGGTAATCACTTTGGCATCTTTATTTTCGGCAGCAGCCAGCTTTACCCTAACCTTAAAGGTGATCACATCCTCTTCCAGTTCTACCGTAATTTCAGCCCCCATCAGCGTAACCAGCTCACGGGTAAAGGCCAGCCCTATACCGGTACTGAACTTTTCTGTCTGCTGTTCATTGCTCACATAGAATTTATGGAAGATCTTGTCCAGGTGTGCTTGTTTTAAAGTACATCCTGAATTTGAGACCGCTACCTCGAGCAGGCTTTCCTCCGGATGGTATGTTGCCGAAAAACAGATCCGCTCCTGCTGCCCCGAATGTTTGAAAGCGTTAGACAACAGGTTAAATAATATCTTTTCAAACTTGTCCTTGTCTACAAAACCTGCAATCCCGCCCTGCACCTGCCTGGTATACTGCTGCTGGTTCCGCGTACTCAGTGGAACAAACAGTTCAGACAGGCTGTTCAGCATTTTACTGATGTCTACATAGTCCTCGTTCTTTTGCAGGTACCCCGCTTCGGCCTTCCTGAATTCGAGCAGCTGCTGTACCAGGTAAGTTAACCTGGCCGTATGCTGGTGCACAATGGAAATGAAATAATTGTTTTCCCGGTTCTTGAGCAGTTCATTCCTTTTACTGCGCAGGTAATGTTCAACCGAGCCCATGATCATGGTTAAAGGCGTCTGGATCTCATGGGCTATATTGGTAAAGAAGTTCAGACGCTGCTGATGTTCTTCTTCATCCTTTTGCCTTAGCAAATGCTCCATCTGCAGCTGGTATTTCATTTGCAGCTTGTTTTTTCTGTACAGATGAAAAGCATACCCCGAAGCGACAACAATAAACAGGTAGGCCAGCATAGCCGGATAGGTGAGCCAGAAATATTGTTCTACATGTAACTTAAATACGCTGCTGCCTTCCGTCCACAGCCCCTCGCCATTGCTCCATTTTACCTGCATGGTGTAATTTCCGGGAGGTACATTATTGTACACAATGTTCCCTACCGCCCCGGCATAATTCCAGGATTTATCCAGCCCTTCTAATTTATAGGCAAACTCGTTTTTGGCCTCATTTAAAAAACTCATGGGTTTTAAACTCAGCTGGAAGAAATTACTTTTGCGCGGCAGCACATATGCGGGGATTTTAGTTTGCGTGGTTTTTACAACCTGCAGGCGATTAGCGTCCAGATTTTGCCCGCCCATCTGAACCCCTGCAACCAATACATTTGGCTGCAGTTTATTTCCGGTAATGTTTTCGGGAACAAAATAATTAAAGCCGTAAATGCCGCCAAAATATAGTACCCCTGATGCCGATTTCCAAACTGCACCATCACTGAACTCATTGCTTTGCAATCCGTCGCTTTCCCTGAAACTGGCAATTGCCCCATTTGCCGGGTTTAGCCTGGCCAGGCCTTTATTGGTGCTAACCCATATATTGCCCGAACGTGTACCTTCAATGGCATGGATGGTATTGTTAGGCAGGCCTTCCTGCATGGTGAACTTCCGGAATACCGGTTTGTCTTTTATGGATTCCTGCCGGCTCAGCCAATTTAAACCATAGCTGGTACCGATCCATAAACCTTTGCGGCTATCCTTATACAGGGAAAGTACATCGTTGTTGGTGAGGCCTGTTGGAGAAGAAAAAGCTTTAAAAGTTTTAAATTTCCCTGTTTTTTTATCCAGCACGCTCAGCCCCCCATACCGGCAGGCTATCCAAAGCCGGTTGCCATCGTTACATAGGGCATAAATGATGTCATTGGCCGGCCCCTGTGCTGCGCCCGACAGGTACTGCTTAAAATAGCTTACTTTTAAATGTTTGCCCTTTCCGGCAAGCTTAAGGTGGACAAGCCCATGTCCGCTTGTACCCAGCCAAAGCGAACTGTCGGCGTCCTGCAAAATGGCATAAACAGAGCCAAAGGAAGGCAGCCCGGAACTTCCCCCAACATCCCGCCACCGCATCAGACGCCTGGCCTGAAGATCGTAAATACCGATGCCTTCACCATCTGTGCCAATGTAGATATAAGGTTCCATTCCTCTTTTTAAGGCGTAGACCGAGTTGTTCTCCAGGCCATTATCTGTAGTGAGCGCCCGCCTGGAGCCTGTTGGCCCGGCACCTGAAAGGAAGCCCTCTAAAACCACAATACCCCGGCCTTTGGTGGCTACCCATAAATTTCCTTCGGCTTCTTCAAAAGCACGCACCGGTTTGTTCAAGTCTGCAATGCTGTTCTGGTTCAACAGGCCGAAATGATTTGTTTTTGGATGGATCTTGATGAGCCCATTGCCATCTGTCCCGATCCATAGTACCCCGTCTTTAGCCGTTTCTACAGAGGTTACCCTGGTATTTGCCAGTTGTTTTACCTCCTGCTGCATCAGGCCGGATGCCCTGAATTCGCTGTCGAACATAGCAATGCCAAGCCCTTCCCAGGCAACCAGGTAACCGGATTGATAATAGCTGATGGACTTAACGCCCGCCCTGAGCCTGCTGATCTTTTGAGGAACAAGCTGCGCGCCCAGCTGCCATAACTCATTATCTGCATTTGTAAAGAAAAGCTTACGGTTAACCACAAAAAAATTGCTGATGCGGCTATTTGCCAGGGTTTTGACCGGTTTAACCCCCTGTGCAGTCATGCTGCAAGCCGTTAACCGCCCGTCATCGCGAAGGAACCAGACCAGGCCATCTGCCCCGCTTTCTATTTTTAAGATCTTTTTGGTTCCGAACGGAAGCCCGATTGGCCTGAACAGGTTCGTTTGCAATTCGAACCTGCTTAAGCCATAGGTTTTGCTATAGCAATAAACACTTCCATCGGCAGCAATTACCAGCTCATATTCCTTTTCTGCAATGCTTCTTTTTGTTGCCTGGTTATAGAAGTAACGGTAAAACTTACCTGCCGACTTTTCAAAGCGCGTAATTCCGCCAATGGTACTGATCCAGATGTTTCCGGCCTTGTCTTCTTTAATGTCCTGAACAACATTGTTACCGATGCTGCCTCCTTCGCTTTCCGCATTATAATTGAAAACCCTGAAGTCGGTACCGTCGTACATGTTTAAACCATCCCAGGTGCCAACCCATAAAAGCTGGTCTCTATCCTGAAATACTACGTTTACTGCACTATTGGAAAGGCCATTGCGATTATCAAACTGCTGAAAATAAAACTGCAGCGGGCCCGGTCCAGCCGCAGCAGGCAATAATTTGCCTATGAAAATGAGCATAACCGTGAAACAGAACTTCAAAAGACCTTTCATCGATAAATTTATTGGAAGTGCCGGGTTTTATGCATCCAATATACGACTAAAAGCCCAAAGGAAAGGCTACTTTTTCCCGGCCTGCAGCAAGATATCGATCTGCGCTGCCAGTTTATGTTCCAGTTCGGCGCCTTCAAAACCTATGGTCCTGAACTGCATCATACCTTGCTGATCAATAACAGCGATGGTAGGGATCAGCGTAAAGCCAACTTTCTCTCCTATATCAGGATCGTTGTTAAAATATAAAGGAAAAGTATACTGCGGGTTTTTGGCCTCCCAGCCAATGGCGTCCTTAATGGTGTTGCGCGCTCCGCTGTTTACCACCATAAACATGACCTCAGGCTGATGCTTATATTTATCGTAAACTTTTTGCAGGTAAGGCATTTCCTGCATACAAGGTACGCACCAGGTAGCCCAAAAATCAAGGATCAGCACCTTACCCTTCATCATTTCCGGGGTAACCGGCTTGCCCTTAAGATCGGTTAATTTTGCAAGTTCCGGCCCCGGCTTGTTCATCAGCTGCTTTTTCAAGGCTTCTTTTAGCTGTGCAAGTTTCAGTTCTTCCAGCTGCTTCAATCTGGAATTGAATTCAGCTGCTGTACCATTTGCGGCTAAAAAGTTCTTTCGGGCAGCGCTGATGGCCTGGTTGTCTGAAGGATCTTTTAGCAGGACTTCCCATACTGCTTCAAAAGCTTTCTGAGGGTTTGCTGTTTGTGCATACACTTCTGCAATGCGCATCAGGCTTTCTTTATTAGCGCCAGCAGCGGCCGCTTTTGCTGCATATTCCAGTGCCCCGGCCTTGCTGCCGGTATACAGTTTGTTTAACGCAATAATAGCATACAGGCTGGACCTTGCTTCGGCCACCGTCTTTTTACGGGTACTGTCTGCCACATAGGGTAAGATGTGCCCATATTCTGGGAAATACCTGATGACACCTATAGGCCACTGGTCGGCTATTTTTAACGACGCCTCTGCATAGGCAATGGCGGTATCGGGTGCTATCCTGGCCTTTGTCATTTCCTCAGCAATTACTTTTAATTGTTGTGAGGTATAAGGGTTCAGTGGCCCCAGGCTTCTGCGGGCATGGTAAACTGATTTACCTGCATCGCCCTTAGCGGTATAATATTCAAACAACATGCGGTGTATGTCGGTAGAATTTTCGCCTGTCTCCTTCCCCTTTTTTAACAGCGCCTCCAGCTGGCTTATCTTCTTAACGGTATCCCTTTCTTTCCCAATAGCCGAGATGAGGTAATCTTTGGCCAGGTCTGATTCAGGGAAGCGGGTAGAAACCACCTTACGGATGGAATCAAGCCTGGAATTCTCGCCAATAATCAGGTAACCCATGGTTACTTTGTTCAGGTTACCGCCAAAGGTTGGGTTCTTTTCAAACTGGGCCGCAATAATTTTCCGGGCTTCATTTCTGTGTTTCAGCTTTTCGGCCGGGCGCTTTGCCATGGCCATCAATGCACTTTGCTCGCGCACCTTCGCTTCATAATTGTCGGGATAATTTGCCAGTTCCTTCTTCAGCAGTTCCAGTTGCAGGGAAGGGATACGGGCCGACTTGGGCATTTGTGCACCGAGACTATACGATTCATGTAAAAAGCCATCCCTTACCCTTTTATCTCCTTTGTACACGGCAATTGAGTAGTGACGATCAGCCGCCGGCTTATCTATCAGTTCTCCACGCGCTCCGTTTTGGAAATAAAAGGTAGCAAAAGTAGCATAGCGCTGCAGCACAAATGAGGCTACCCAATCCTTTCCCTGCCTGGTCATAGGCAGTTTCCAGGGCAATTCATAAAAGGTAGAATAGGTAAAGTTGATGATCACCTCATTAGCATCCGGGCCAATAACGGCTCCGGGAGCATCTGGATGATAAATGATGGTCACTTTATCTCCTCTTTGGGGTTTTTCAGGGGTGATCTGTACCACCTGGGCCTGTACCTGCAATAAAGCAAGTACAAGCAGGCAGCACGCTAACGCATGTTTAAACATAGGGATGTGAATTAGTTATAACCTGGATTGGGCGTAAGGTTTTTATTGGTTCTGATGGCAGTCGTAGGTATTGGGAACAAAACGGCAGTCGATTTCCAGGCTGGCTTTGTAGCTGGCAAAATATCATCTGCCCGGGTTTTTCCGGCAATTCCTGTTGTACTTTTCCATCTTTTGAGGTCAAACCAGCGGTGCCCCCATTCCGCAAACAGTTCAACTCTTCGTTCCTTTTCAACAAGCAGCATCCCTTCAGCAATAGACGCAGGAGTATTCAGATCTGTAAGTCCGGCACGTTTCCTGATTACATTCAGGTCTTCCTTGCCATCATTGAATTTGCTTTGCTGTATCCTCGCCTCAGCCCTGATCAGATAAGCTTCCGCATAACGTAAAACCATAGAATATTCGGTAGGTGCAACCCCTGCTGTTCCTACTCTCACTTTATATTTAAAAGGATAGTAATGTGTAATATCCGGAGTGGCAGGAGGTACAAACTTACCCACCCAGTTGGTAAAACGTTTATCCCCAGACTCGAACGCAGGAACAAGCCCATTGACGTCTTTAGTCATCCGGTAAAGCGGAGTACTAACAGGTACAATGGTATTCCCTTCCCATGTATTTCTTCCCAGCGCTGTATTTACTACCTGCAGCTGCCAGACAGCTTCGTTACTGTTCTTTAAAAATGCCTTGGTCATATGTGCAGCATTGGTGGGATCAGCATTGTCCAGCAAGGCATAGCCTGGGCTGCTAATCACAGCTGCTGCCTCCTGCTCGGCCAGGACATAATTTTCGTTATACAGATAGGCCCTTGCCAGTAACAGAGTAGCAGCAACCTTGTTCGGCCTTATCCTTTCCCTATTTTCCGGATATTCGTTGATCAATAGCTTCTTCGCTTCTACAAGATCTTCAATAATTGCAGTATAAACTTCCGCTTTCGGTGTCCTGGCCTTATCGGTATTTTTAATGACGTCCGTATCCATGATCAGCGGCACGTCACCAAACATATTCACCAGATAGAAATAGCAGAATGCACGGATAAACCTGGCCTCTCCCAATACCTGATTTTTCGTCACCGAACTTAAAGTTGTGGAAGCAGAAGCTCCTTCAACAATGGCATTGGCCCTGTAAATAAAATTATAAGGCTGCGACCACAGGATATCTGCATACTGGTTTCCGGGCAATACGGAATTGTTTTTAAACTCATCAAAATTGGCCAGAGTTGACGCATACGTAAACTCATCGGCGCTCATGGCGCCCAGGAATGTGGTTAATACATTGGCAAACTGGTAATTAAAAGCGTTCATATCACTGTAAATACCAACTACGCTAGCTGTAGCAGTGGCATCATTTACAAAGATCACCGAGGTTGCGAGCTGATCCTTAGGATCGCCTACATCCACAAATTTTTTACAGGAGCACACTGTGGTCAGAAGCAATACACTCAATATATAATAAATAGCTTTCATCGTTTAAAATTTAAATGTTAGAATGAGACTTGGACACCGGCAGTATAAGTGCTTAACGGAGGTAATACATAAGCTTTTGTTTCAGGATCAAACCCATCGTATTTGGTCAATGTAAAGAGGTTTTGCCCCTGAACATAAACCGTCAGGTTTTTCAGGTTTTGCCTTTTTAGCAGGCTCCCGAAATTGTAACGCAGGGATACATTTTTGAGCCTTATAAATGAAGCGTCAACCCAATTGGCATCCGAAAGCCTGTAATTATTCCGATAGGCATTATATATCGGCTTACCTGAAGTAAGACTTGCTCCTGGTATTACAGCCGGATCTCCAGGGTTACGCCAGCGGTCAAGGGCACTCAGGTCTTTGTTCACCCGTTCACCGTTGGAATAGCTCAGAAATCCATAATTCAGGCCTGGCCCTTCCTGTTTCACAAATTGAAAAAAGAAATCCAGACTTAAATTCTTGTAAGTAAAGCTGTTCTGTAAGCCTCCAAAGAAATCTGGAGCGGTATGTCCCATCACAATCATGTCCTTGGAATCAGAAATTGCCCCGTCTCCATCCAGGTCAATAAAAGTAGGTACACCTGTTTGTGCATCCAGCCCCTTAAAACCAAAGCCCTTAACAATAGTAAGTGGCTGCCCTAGCACATAATCGTCGGCGTAGGAAGTGTTCTCCAGGTTAGGGTATTTCAAAAGCTTGTTCTTCGAGAAGGTCAGGTTCAGCGCACTGGTCCATGAGAAATCAGTGTTCCTGATATTTACTGTCGACAACTCAAACTCCAGGCCTTTGTTTTCTACAAGGGCAGGCAGATTAGCAGTATAGGAATCAAAGCCCGATTGCGGTGAAAGTGCATATTCAATAAGCTGGTTATCGGAACGGTTCCGATAAAAATTCGTGGTTAGCAAAATCCGGTCTTTCAGAAAGCCAAGATCCAGTCCGAACTCCAGTTTGCGATTTTCTTCCCAGCTGTACAAAGGGTTTGCAAACCTACTAGGCGTCAAACCTCCTGATCCTCCGTAAGGATAGCGTGTGGCGGACCAACTGTCGAGATAACCATAGTCGCCGATCTGGTCATTTCCGACCAAACCATAGCTAGCCCTTAATTTACCGAAGCTCAGCACATTTGAATATTTTTTAAGGAAACCTTCGTTACTGAACAACCAGGCTGCACCAACAGCCCCGAAATTCCCAAAACGTTTTTCCGGACCAAATCTGGATGAGCCATCTCTCCTGAATGTCCCATTGACGATATATTTTTCATTCAGGTTATAGGTCAGCCTTCCAAATACAGAAGTATATCTGTATTTACGATAGCTATAGGTTCTGGGTGTAAGCGAAACGGCCGCCGCAATATTCTCCAGTTGGGCATCACTTACATAACCGTTTCCAGTGACAGAATTGCCCTCCCTCAGGGTATGCTGCCAGGTACCTCCCGCCAAAGCTGTAAATTTTCCGGTTCCAAGCGTCATCGTATACTCCGCCTGAGGTTCCACAATAAAAGAGTTAAGGTAGGAATTACCATAAATAGCCATACTACCAGGATAATTCAACGGGTTAAAACTCACTTTTGGCGATGTCTGCACCTGGTTCATTGTCATCCGGTTGAAACCTCCCGTTACTCTTAAGCTTAATCCATCCGTTACCCGGTAACTCACATTCAAATCGCCCAATATGTTCTGTGTATTGGAAAGGCTTTTCCGTTCCAGGTAGGCAATCGGGTTCTGGTCGTTGCTATACCAGTAGAAAGCCCCATTGGCGTCATAGATCGGGTAATTCGGTGCCAGGTTAAAAAAGCTCGTCAGGTCGGCCGCAAGTGAGTTGTTCTGATCTGCAACATATTTCACCGAGCTGGCAACCCTGAACCTATCGTCTGCCGACTTATGTGTGACAGACATATTCAATGCCCCCTTCATTAACCCTGTATTACCAGGTAAAACGGTTTTTTCATTTCTGAAAGTTCCACCCAACATAAAATTGGTCTGCTCCGTCCCCCCTCTTATGGAGGTGCTGATCTCCGTAAGGGCAGCAGAATTACCAATCAGCCGCTTCTGCCAGTTCTGATCAACATTCTGGTCCCAGACCATTAGATCAGGTGCATTATCTGCAGTAGGATTAGCTCCGTCATTTTTAAATGCCTCCCTCCTCAGTTCAAGGTAATCAGCGGTACTCAACATTTTGACAGGGTTATTGACCCTCGACAGCCCCGTGTAGGCATTAAATGAAATTTCAGGTTTACCTGCTTTGCCTGATTTAGTAGTAATCAGGATCACACCATTTGCCGCCCTCGAGCCATAAATAGCTGTTGCATCTGCATCCTTTAAAATATCTATACGCTCAATATCAGCCGGATTGATACTACTGAGTGGACTTTGGTTGCCATTTGCCCCGGTAAACTGGCTCAATGACTCTGAAATAAACGGCACACCGTCTACTATATAAAGCGGATCATTACCGGCACCAATTGAATTTTGTCCACGGAGCCTTACATTATAACCCGAGCCAGGATAGCCCGTTACGGCAGAAATTTCCAGACCGGCAACACGGCCCTGCAAAGCAGAAAGCGGGTCATTTACCGGCTGTGCCCCTATAGTTTTTGAAGTTATGGAAGTAACAGACCCCGTATTGGCCCTTTTCGTTGTGGTACCGTATCCGATCACAACAACCGCGTCCAGCGATCCTACATCCGGTTTCAAACGGATATTGGTCATCCGGCCATTTTGCACTGTTCCTTCGGCAGTAAGATAACCTATGTAACTAAAGACAAGAATAGCGCTTTCATTTGGCACCTGTATAATATATTTACCTTCATTATCAGTAACTACGCCCTTGTTCGTTCCTTTTATCTTTACAGATACACCTGGTAGCGGAAGGTTGTTTTCATCGGTTACCCGGCCATTGATATAAATATCCCGGCTTGAAACCTGATTCTGTGCAGGGGCACTTTCCTTAAAAACAATAATGCTGTTGTTAAGCTGCTTATACGAAAGGCCAGTGCCTTTCAGCAATTCATCCAGCGTATTTTTAACGGAACGCAACTCTCCTTTGATGCTGAGGTTTTTAAATACGGAGATCAGCTCATTGCGGTAGGCAAACCTGAAATCTGTTTGCTTTTCAATCTGGGAAAAAGCAGTCCTGAGCGTCCCCTTATCCATCCCAACCGACACCTTCACATCGGAAAGCGTTTGAGCAGAACCCGGAGAAGCGTTGATACTGCTCACGGCAAATAAAATAATCATTAAGAGGATCGCGTTCACTTTCATAAAAAACTTTAATTTTTTAATGTTAAACGGAGTATAAAATACCGGAACACACCGGCTTGCAAAACGTGTAGAATTGTAATACATTGCGTTGGTTTTAGTTTGAACTGATACATAAATTAAGACCATCTGCAAACTCCGGTTGCACCCGGAGTTTGCTTCTTCTGATCTGGGATGCCAGTATTATGGTGATGCCTTATTGTTCATTTGTAGTGGTTTAGTTGATTAATTATAGCAGCCCTGGCCATCAAAAGTTACCAGGTTATTTTTTAAAGTTATGGTAGCTCCGGTAACAGACTCTGTAACCTTCAGTACCTGTGTAAGGTCATCCCTGTTCAGAAAAGCTGCAGTAAAACGGCAGTTCTTCATCTTTTCGTTCTTAAAATTGGTTTTTACACCATAACGTGTGGCAATCATCTGTGCCGCTTGCTCAAGGGTAATGTCATCCATAATCAGGTCATGCTTCTTCCATTCAGTAACTGCCTCTGCATTCACCTTTGCTTTTACAGGCTCCGGTTTTTTAACATCCCATGCCAGTTGCTGGTCTGGCGTAAGAACCGCCAATACACGCTTTTCATCCTCCACTTTTACCTTTCCGCGGGTTACCGTTACGGTTACTGCCTGATTTGCCTTATAGGCACTGATGTTAAATGCCGTTCCAAGCACTGTTGTTTTAATTCTGCCGGTATGGATCACAAAAGGATGTCTGGCGTCATGCTTAATGTCAAAATATCCTTCCCCTATCAGGCGGACCTCTCTTAAGGCCTTTCCTTCAAATGAATCTGCATATTCCAGGTAGCTGCCGCGGTTAAGCTGTACAGAACTTCCATCAGGCAGCTTGACCCATTTATGCGTCGTATCTTTAGGATACTCCTGCTTAACCTTCGTTATCGGGGCAGGTACAGATATTTTTTCATTGGATTGGTTTAGCCAAAGGCCTGCGGCAACCATAAGCAATAAAGAGGCCGCAGCCATCCATAGCCATGGGCCCTTTTTGCGGATTACCGGCCCGCTGTTTATCACCAGGTTTATCCGCTCAAAAAGTGCCCCCTCATTTAATGGCAGTTCTCCATGCTCGGTACCCGAAAAATGCTGCTCCGTTTCCTCCAGTGCTGCACGCCATTCCTGCTCATAAGCTCCGGTTTCAACCAGTTCCTGCACCTGCTTTATTTGCGCGGGGTTACAGCGATTCAAAATAAAATCTACAAATAATTGCCTGATGTGATTTTCCAATTTTCTTTTCCCTGTTTTATAGTATTACAATTAACAGGCGGGGTACATGTACTCCAATGAAAAATAAATTTTAAAAATTAACTGCGATAGATCAAAAGCAGCAGTAATGCCCCGTTGCGGACCATAAAGTCTTTAATGGTTTTTAATGCCTTCACCATCTGACTATTTACGGTACTGTCTTTAATGCCTAATTTCTCTGCGGCCTGTTTATAAGAATACCCGTAGTTCCGGCAAAGGTCGTAGATCAGCCTGCGCTGTGGTGGAAGCTGTGCTATGGCCTGACTTATAAATGCGCTTGTCTGTTTACGCTCCACATATTCCAGCCCATTTTCTGACTGATCCAGTGCATACCCAAATACCTCATCAGAAATTTTTGATTCGCGGGATGCCAGCTTGATCACATTCAGGCACTGATTTCTGGCAATGGTAAAAAGAAAAGGCTGCAGCGACCGGTCTGTATGAATACCTCCGGCATGTTCCCAGAGTTTTACAAAGGTATCTTGCGTAACATCTTCTGCTAAAGCGGGCGATTTAAGGATTCCCAGGGCATAGGCATAGATCTTTCTTACATACAGGTTATATAGTGCGGCAAAGGCCGACGAGTCCTGCTGTTTAAGTTTCTCTAATAATTCTATTTCCCCTGTGGCAGCCAATCGCATACTCTACAAATCTAGTAGATTTTATCTGTAAACTCAACAGATTTGTTGATCACCGCGGAAGTTACGGAATTTATACTGTAAAAGAATAAATTCATAGCTTTGCTACCGTACAACTGAAATAAAAAACTGTATATGACTTACCAGGAAAAACTGACTGAAATACGCAAACAAATGCAGGCCGACAAAGTAGGCGCCTATATCATTCCATCTGCCGATCCCCATATTAGTGAATATCTGCCAGACCGTTACAAATGCATTCCTTTTACCTCTGGTTTTAAAGGATCTGCCGGTACGCTGGTCATTACGCAGGATTTTGCAGGCTTATGGACAGATTTCCGTTATTTTGAACAGGCGGCCGACGAGCTTAAAGGCAGCGGATTTGAGCTGGTAAAACAAAAAGTACAGCATGCACCCGAGTACATTCAGTGGTTAACCGAGAAATTAGGCCCGGGTGCGCAGGTTGCTGCAGATGACAAACTGCTTTCGGTATTGCTTGGCGACTTATTGACACAGCAACTGGGAGCAAAGGAAATTACACTGGTAAGCAAGGATTATTTAAGCCCAATCTGGGAAAACAGGCCTGAGCTTCCATCAGAAAAGGCCTTTTTAATTGAGGAAAAACACATCGGCCAATCAGTAACAGCTAAACTGGCACAGGTAAAAAGTACCCTGCAAAAACAGGGGGCAAGCCATCACCTCATCTCTTCACTCGATGATATGGCCTGGCTGTTCAACATCCGCGGAAAAGATGTGAGTTACAATCCGGTGGTACTGAGTTTTGCGCTGATCAGCCCAGAGGGTACCCAGATATTTATTGATGCAGCTAAACTAACCGACCAGGAAAAAGCCAGCCTTTCCCAAAGCGGTGTTGAAGTACATCCTTATCAGAACATTGAACAGGCAATAGCAGGTATTCCATCAAACAGCAGTATACTTATCGACCCGAAACGCAATTGTTTTGGGTTATACAAACTTATTCCTGCAGGCGTTAAGATCGTTAAAGACACCAACCCGAGTACCAATCTAAAAGCCATTAAGAATGAAACAGAGCTGGCCAATACCCGAACAGCCATGCTTAAAGACGGCGTAGCGATCACCCGCTTCTTAAAATGGCTTTCAGAAAACATCGGAAAAATTACCATAACAGAGCTTTCGGCAGCGGCAGAACTGCGCAAATTCAGGGCTGCACAGGAAGGCTTCGTAGGCGACAGCTTCACTACCATCAGCGCGTATAAAGCGCATGGGGCATTGCCGCACTACAGCGCTTCGGAAGAAAGTAACTACGAGGTAAAAGCAGAGGGTTTGTTCCTGGTAGATTCCGGAGGCCAATATCACTATGGCACTACCGACATTACCCGTACCATCCCGATGGGCAACAATACTGAAGAAGAAAAGACAGACTATACCCTGGTGTTAAAGGGCATGATAGAAGGTTGTAAAGTGCGCTTTCCTAAAGGTACCTGCGGCTACCAGATCGATGCCATTACACGCAAACCTTTATGGGAGCATGCCATTAACTACGGCCATGGCACAGGACACGGTGTTGGTTACTTTCTTAATGTACATGAAGGCCCGCAGGTGTTTAACCCAACAGCCAATCCTGTACCGGTAGCGTTAGGCATGATTACCTCGGTAGAGCCAGGCATCTATCGCCCCGGCAAACATGGTATCCGCATAGAGAACCTGGTCAATACCATCAAAGACATCACTAACGAATTCAATGAATTTTATGCCTTTGAATGTTTAACGATTGCTCCAATCAGTACCAAAATTGTAAAGAAAGAATTACTGGAACAGGCGCAGGTAGAATGGCTGAACAGCTATAATGCAATGGTATTCGAAAAACTAAGTCCTTTATTGACTGCCGATGAAGCAGCCTTTCTGAAAGAAGAGACGAAAGCTATATAAATACAGAAAAAAACAGATATGTTAGGAGAAGACCTCAGCGCTTTCGCTTTTTCAGCGAAAGATGCAGTCTTCGAATAATGTATCTGTTTTTTTCTAATATAACTATTATGCCGGGCTGATAGACCTGTCCAGGTGTACATAGCCGCCATCAACATGCACCAGTTGCCCGGTGGTATGACCGGAAGCCGCATTCGACAGTAAAAACACAGTAGCATTGGCAATCTCCTCGGCTGTAGTCATTCGCTGCCCAAAAGGAATTTTGGCTTTTATGGAAGCCAGCTTTTCTTCAGAATTTGGAATTGAATTGATCCAGTTCTGATACAACGGCGTATAGCATTCTGCTACAATAACCGCATTCACCCTGATCTCATAAGGCAGCAATTCTACCGCCCACTCCCGGGTCAGGGCATTCCTGCCGCCATTTGAAGCAGCATAGGCTGAAGTTCCGCCTTGCCCGGTACTGGCAACCTTTGAACCGATATTTACAATTGAGCCTTTTGATGCTTTCAGCGCAGGCAAAGCATGATGTGCCATTAAATAATAATGGATCAGGTTTTTATGCAAGCTCTCTACAAAACCTTCATAACTCCCGTTTTCCAGTCCAATACCATCATTTACTCCTGCATTGTTCACCAGTCCGTCAATACGTCCAAACTCTGCCAGCACTGCTTCAACAGCTTTTGCTGTGTCTGCAGGTTTGGTTAGTTCAGCAGCCACCTGAAATACTTTGCCACCCTCAGCAAGTATGGCATTTACCGTTTTCAGGTTGTCCTGCTCATTTCGGCCAATAATTACAGGAATAGCTCCCTCTTTTGCCAGTACACGCACAATACCTTCACCAATACCTTTGGCACCACCTGTCACAATTACAACTTTATCTTTCAATTGCAGATCCATAGATTGCTTGTTTATTTATAAATTATAAAATTTTACTGCATTCCCACCCCAGAATAATTCCTGTTCATTTACAGAGAGTTTTGCTGTATATGTTTCCATTAAACCCAAAGTCTGTGCATAAGAAGCTGCCACAAGACAAACCGGCCAATCCGAACCATACATTAGTCTTTCAATTCCAAAAGCCTCAAAAACAATGTCCAGGTAAGGCTCAAAATCACTGGCTTTCCAATTTTTCCAATCGGCCTCCGTTACCATGCCTGAAACCTTACAGCTTACGTTCTCATGTTTAGCCAGGGCAATGATGTCTTTTTTCCAGTCAGCCGTTGTCCCGTTTTTGATATCGGGCTTTGCGATATGGTCCAGCACAAAAGGCTGATCCGGAAATTTCGAAACCAGTTCTTCAGCATATTTCAGCTGGTCGGGGAAGATGAGAATGTCATACGTATAATTAAATTGTTTGAGTTTACTGATGCCATTCACAAAATCAGGCTTTAACATCAGTGCCCGGTCCTGCTCACCTTGCAGGATATGCCTGAAGCCTTTCATCTTTTCATAACCCGACAGTTCCTCCAGTCTTTCGGTCACATTTGCTGCCTGCAGGTCAATCCAGCCCACAACTCCCTTAACAAAAGGATTTTCCTCAGCATTCCTGAGTTGAAAAATGTTCTCGGTATCCGATTGATCCGACTGTACCACAACACTGCCATCAAAATTTTGCTGCTGCAGCAAAGCCAGCAATTGCTGTGGCATAAAATCCGCCCTCAGCACAGCCATATCATCATTAATCCAGCTGTCCCTTACAGGGTCGTATATCCAGAAATGCTGATGGGCATCAATTTTTAACATAGTTCCTTACCGTCTGTCTGGATGTGCCCAAGCCGTCAATACCGAGTTCCACCACATCACCCTCCTTTAGGTATATCGGCGGATTAAAGCCTAAGCCTACACCAGCCGGTGTTCCCGTAGAGATCACATCACCAGGCAGCAAAGTCATAAACTGGCTCACATAGGAAATTACGAAAGGGACATTGAATATAAAATTGGATGTATTACCATCCTGCATTTTCTGCCCGTTCACGTTGAGCCATAGCCTCAGGTTGTTTACATCAGCAATCTCGTCTTGTGTTGCCAGAAAAGGGCCTAAAGGGGCAAAAGTATCACAGCCTTTTCCCTTATCCCAGGTACCGTTTCTTTCCAGTTGAAAGGCACGCTCGGATACATCATTGTGCAATACATAACCTGCAACATAGTTCAACGCCTCAGCTTCCTCAACGTAGGATGCTTTTTTACCGATAACAATGGCCAGCTCTACTTCCCAATCTGTTTTTACCGAATTTTTTGGGATAACAATATCATCAAAAGGGCCAGTAAGTGAAGTGGTTGACTTCATAAAGATAACTGGCTCGGGTGGAATAGGTGCATTGGTTTCCCTGGCGTGGTCTGCATAGTTCAGTCCAATGCATACAATTTTTGAGGGGCGCGCTACCGGAGATCCCAGCCTTGCTGATGCATCAATAACCGGCAGTTTGCCTTCATTCTCTTTAACAAATGCAGCCAGCCGCTCCAATCCGTTGTTATTAAAAAACTGCTCGTTATAATCTTCGCCAAAAGCTGAAGTATCGTACCATTTATCGTTTAAAATTACACCGGTTTTTTCCTGATCGGCGGCTCCCCATCTAATTAGTTTCATATGCTATTTATGTTTTCGATTCAATGGCGGCATCAATAGTACCACCTTTTTAATTTAACCCTGTTAAAATAACAAAAGTTTGCGGTTTAGTTGTTCAATTTAATAAAACCACCATCAAGCGGATAGTCATTCCCGGTTACAAAACCGGCTTCATCCGAACACAGGTACAATGCAAGGGAGGCCACCTCTTCAGGTTTACCCATGCGCCCTATAGGCTGACTTTTAGAAAGTTTCTCAAATATCTCTGCCTCCTGTCCCGCATAATTCTTAGCAATAAAGCCATCTACAAAAGGGGTATGTACCCTTGCCGGCGAAATGCTGTTACAGCGTATGCCTTCAGCCATGTAATCTCTGGCTACCGACAATGTCATCGCGTAAATGGCACCCTTGCTCATAGAATAGGCAAACCTGTCGGCCAGACCAACCAGGGCTCCTATAGATGCCATGTTCAGCACCACCCCCTTCCCTTTACGCTTCATTGCCGGAATGGCCGCGTAAAGGCAATTGTAGGCTCCCTTTACATTCACGTCAAATACCTTTGTAAAATCAGCCTCCGAAGTATTGTCGGCACGCCCGATATGAGCAATACCTGCATTATTTACCAGGATATCAATATCACCAATCTGCTCAAATGCGGCAACAACCGCGGCCTGACTGGTTACATCACAACCATGTGCTGCTGCCTTTCCACCTTCTGCTTCTATTTCCTTCACAGTCTGGGCTGCCGCTTCTGCATTCAATTCAATAACATGAACATATGCACCCTGCCTGGCGAAAAGCAAGGATATGGCTTTACCGATCCCACTTCCCCCACCTGTAATAATTGCTGACTTTCCTTTTAAACTAAACATTTTTAATAATTATAATGAAACTCCTCTTTTCCAAGGGATAAAATCGTCCTGGTTCAACAGAACAGCTTTAGGAATTACCTCTCCGCTTGCCGCCCTGATGCAATATTCCAGAATTTCAACCCCCATTTCTTCAATCGTTTTCTCTCCCCTGATGATTGCCCCGGTATCTATATCAATAATGTCACTCATCCGCGTAGCCAGGGCCGTATTGGTGGCCACTTTAATCACAGGACATACCGGGTTACCCGTAGGTGTACCCAATCCTGTTGTAAACAGAATCAATGTAGCACCGCTTGCCGCCTTGCCTGTTGTAGCCTCCACATCATTTCCTGGAGTACATACCAGGCTTAACCCCGCTTTCGTTGCCGGCTCTGTATAATCCAGTACATCGACTACGGGCGAGGTACCTGCTTTTTTTGCAGCACCTGTGCTCTTTATCGCATCCGTAATTAAACCATCCTTAATATTGCCGGGCGAAGGGTTCATATGAAAACCAGAGCCTACCGCATGCGCCTGTGCATCGTATTCCTGCATCAGCCGGATAAATTTCCCGGCAGTGGGCTCGTTCACACATCTGTCAATAATATTCTGCTCTGCGCCACACAACTCCGGAAATTCTGCCAGCAAAACCTTTGCTCCTAAAGTTACCAATAAATCTGAGGTATAACCAACGGCGGGGTTTGCAGATATGCCGCTAAAACCATCACTGCCCCCGCATTTAACCCCAACACAAAGCTTACTTAACGGAGCAGGTTTTCTCTCCGCTTTATTGATTTCCGTTAAGCCCATAAAGGTCTTCCGGATTGCATCTTTAATCAGCTGTTCCTCGCTCTGGCTTTGCTGTTGCTCAAATATCAAAACAGGTTTATCAAAGGAAGGGTTCCTGCTTTTTACATCTTCCAGTAAACTCTGGGTCTGCAAATGCTGACAACCCAGGCTCAGCACCGTTATGCCGGCAACATTCGGGTGGTCGGCATAAGCCGCCAGCAACTGGCTCAGCAATGCTGAATCCTGCCGCGTACCACCACAACCACCCTGGTGGTTTAGAAACTTAATTCCATCTACATTTTTAAACACTCTTTTCTTCTGCGGTGCTGCAGGTGCAAGCCCTTCTGCGCTGAAAGAGCTAATATCTTCGCCATGCTGGTAGGCTTCCAACAACTGTTCTGTAAACTGTTTATACTTATCGGTTACTGCATACCCCAAAGTATTATACAAAGCTTCCTTAATGACATCCAGGTTTCTGTTTTCACAAAAAACCGTAGGTATAAACAACCAGTAATTGGCTGTCCCGACACGTCCGTCAGTACGATGGTAACCATTAAAAGTTCTGCCCTCGAATTGCGAAATGTCTGGCACCTGCCACTCATAATTCACTTTCCGGTAAGCATAATCCTGCGAGGCGTGGTGCACATTGGCGGTAGTCATCAGCCCACCCCTGGGGATAAAATCTGTCGCCTTTCCAACCAATACACCATACATCAGCACCATACCTCCAACCTCAAGATCGTCTATAAAAAACTTATGTTTGGCATGCACATCCTGCTGCAAAATGATCTCTTTGCCATTCCACACTATAATCTGCCCTTTTGGCAAATCCTGCAAAGCCACCAGTACGTTATCGTCCGGGTGGATTTGTAAAAAACTCTTCACTGTATTTACTGACATCTCAGCTCCTTAACTCAAATATTTTATCCATCATTATCCATTTCTCTCCTGGCCTGGAACCTGGAATCGCTTGCTGGTACTTCCACATCCGTTGTTCCCATTCCTGTACCTTTTCGTTCCCTGCATCCATAGCTCCTTTGTTTTCAAAGCTGAAGCCCTCGTTTACCTCCATGATCATGAACAGCCGGTTTCCGGTCCGGTAAATCTCCATCTGTTCAATTCCAGATGAAGTAATGCTCTCCAAAATTTCAGGCCATACCTTCTTGTGCATCTCCTCATATTCCGCAATCAGCACAGGATCATCAACCAGGTCCAGGGCCAAACAATATCTCTTCATAACTTAGTTCTTAATTTCTTTTATCACTTTATGCCCGTTTAAACCAAACAGTAACACGACAAAAAAGCAGATCAATGGCACTATATAACCTATTTGTATGTTGTTGGTTTCATCACTGATATAACCCATAAGTGGAGGGAGTATGGCCCCGCCAACAATAGACATAATGATGAGGCTGCTGCCTAACTTCGTATCATTGCCAAGATCTTTTATACCCAGTGAAAAAATAGTAGGGAACATGATAGACATGAAAAAAGCTATCCCTGTTACGGAAAACAAAGCCACATTGCCGCTCGTAAACATTGCCGAACCACTCAATAACACACATATGACTGCATAAATTACCAGAAGCCGTTCGGCACTGATGAACTTCATCAGAAAAGTACCAATAATCCTTCCGAACAAAAATGCAAGTCCCATACCATAGCCCAAATAATCAGCAGCCTGGACCTTGGTAATTCCTGCTGCTTTAGTAGCATACAACACAAATAAGCTCATCACACAAACCTGGGCGCCAACATAGAAAAACTGTGCCACTACTGCCCAGCTAAGGTGCCTGTGCCGGAGCGCATCCATAATTCCGCGCTTCTCTCCTGTGCTTTCCTCTTCTGTAATCTCCGGGAGCTTTAAAAAGATAAAGATGACGGCAATAACTAATATGATACTTCCCAATACCAGGTAAGGTGTCTTCACAGAGGATGCCTCTGAGGCCAGCACCATTTGTTGCGCCGAGCTGCTCATGGTGCTCAATTCTTCATCAGAAACTCCTTTGATCAGAATAATCCTGGCACCAACAATTGGCGCCAACGTAGCCGCCAGGCCATTAAATGATTGTGAAAAATTCAACCTGAAAGTAGCTGTTTCCTTTGGTCCGAGTAAAGAAGCATAAGGATTTGCTGCTGTTTCCAAAATAGTAAGACCACAGGCTATGATAAAAAGCGCACCCAGAAAAAATACGTAAGCCTGGGTATTCGCTGCAGGTATAAATAAAAAAGAACCCAGGGCAAACAACACGAGACCAAAAATGATCCCTGCCTTATAGCCATACTTCTTCATAATAAACCCGGCTGGTAAAGCCATCACAAAATAGGCGATAAACACCGCTGAATCCACCAGAGAGGCCTGTAATGTGCTGAGGCTAAAGGACCGCTGCAAATGCGGAATCAATATCGGATCAAGATTATGGACAAATCCCCACATAAAGAATAGCGAGGTGATCATGATAAAAGGAAAAAGATATTTGTTTTTAGCCATTGGGTTTAAATATTTGGTTATTCAAAGGACGGGATTTCTGGCTTTAATTATTTTATGATATTATCATATGATTAAACGATTTTAGCATCTTTCTCTGTTTAAAGACGCTCCGCCTGTTAAAAGCATAAACTTTTTAGCAAAAAAGCCCCGGAATTACCCGGGGCTTTAAATCTTATACATGGTGCTGAACACATGCTTATTTTATCATTTTCAATAAATATTCTCCGTAACCGCTCTTTACCAGTGGCGTAGCGATGGTACGCAGCTGTTCCTTATCAATAAAACCCATTCGATAGGCTATCTCTTCGATACAGCCAATTTTTAGCCCCTGCCGCTCTTCTATCACCTGAACAAACTGACCAGCCTGCATCAGCGAAGCAAAAGTTCCGGTATCCAGCCAGGCTGTACCCCTGCTCAACACCCCCACCTTTAATTTCCCCTGTTCCAGGTATACTTTATTTACATCGGTAATCTCATATTCCCCTCTCGGCGAAGGCTTGATATTTTTTGCGATTTCTACAACGCTATTGTCATAAAAATACAAACCAGGAACAGCATAGTCCGACTTCGGCTGTGCTGGTTTTTCCTCAATAGATATGGCTGTATTCTGTTCGTCAAATTCCACAACGCCATAACGTTCCGGGTCAGAAACCCGGTAGGCAAACACTACTCCTCCCTCAGGATCTGCACTGGCCTGCAAAAGCTTTGACATCCCATCACCATAAAAAATGTTATCACCAAGCACCAGGGCCACCTTGTCTGTTCCGATAAAATCTGCGCCAATAACGAAAGCCTGGGCCAAACCATTTGGCTGCTCTTGTACAGCATAAGAAAATTTGCATCCCAGGCCTGCCCCGTCACCCAATAGTTTTTCAAAGTTGGGAAGGTCATGAGGTGTTGAAATGATCAGAATTTCCTTAATCCCTGCAAGCATCAGGATAGACAGCGGGTAATAGATCATTGGTTTATCGTAAACAGGCATCATCTGCTTGCTCATTGCCAGGGTAAGCGGATGAAGTCTTGTACCACTTCCGCCTGCTAAAATTATTCCTTTCAAGTTATCTTAATTTGAGGTTAATGTTCAATAATGGTCAATTGGGTTTATCTTTTTCGAAGATAGATTTTTTCCCGAATAAATGACGCTTAATTTTCCGGATCCGGAGCCGCCACAGCGTGTTCCAGTTCAGCAAACCAGTCCGCACCATATTTTCTTACCAGTGGCCCTTTTAAAAATTGATATACAGGCACCTTAAGTTCTCTGCCAAAAGAACAGGCATCATGGCAAATGTGCCATCTGTCATAGTTCAAGACATCAAACTCCGGATATTGTGTTACCCTTATCGGGTAGAGGTGACAGGAGATTGGTTTTTGCCAGTCTACAAGCCCTTGCTCGTAACCTTTTTCTATCCCGCATTTAGTAATGCCATTCTCAAACGTTACATAGGCGCACTCTTTATTCCCGTCAACACATGGCGTAGTCAGGTCACCGTCGGCATCTGTCACAGATGTTCCCTGTTCCTCAATTGCAGCGATGCCCCTGGGCTCAAGCAAATGCTTAATTTTAGGATAAACATCGGCAAGGATAGCTGTCTCGGCCACCTCTAACGGAGCACCCGCATCACCCTCTACACAACAAATTCCCTTACACTTGTTCAGGTTACATACAAAACTCTCCGAGATAACGTCTTCATGCACCAGTGTATGCTGTATTTCAATCATTATTTTTATTTTACTATGGCCAGCGGGTACTTTAACCCATCGGCCGATTTAATTTCCATGGTTACCGCCCCAACAATAATTTCTACCTGTGCTTTTACCGGCACCCTGTTACCGTCGTCAGTGATCCAGAGATAGAGCCTGCTGTCCTTTCTGAAAATCCGCCCGGGTTTAATGGAAGGACTAAATTTCAGACACTTAATTTTCCCCAGCTTGGTCTTCACTTCCTCTCTTCCCGTAAACTGGATCTCCAGTTGGTTGATCTCGTCGCCCAGAAAATAGTTCAACTTCACATAGTCGCCTATTTTCATTTTAGAGATGTCCAGGCTCCTGGCAAAATAATAAGCCGACACCAGGTCAAAAGTCTGCGTGGTAGGCGTAGTAAATGTCCCTTTAGTAGCTACCACCTTTTTGGCATCCTGATTGAACCTTGCCTTATCCTGCCTTCTGTAACTGCCCTCTCTGATGTTCTCCTGGTAGAAATAAGGCTTTAAATCGTCCTTATCTATATAAGAATCATAATGGTCCCTTATTTTATAGAAAACATCAAAAGTGCCTGAAGTCTGTGCATCTACCTGCAATCTGAATGTGGGTTTTCCATCAAATTTAAGGTCGGATTCCTGTACCTGGAGTGTCCCTTCTGCAGCCGTGATAAAACCATACTTCAATTTATAAGTCAGTTTTTCACCTGCCTGAAAAACAGGGTCCTTCACAAAAGGGAGCTCCTGGGTCATGCCCTTAAAGCTTAGGAATGCAAAAATTACAAACAAAAAAGATGATCTCATAACTAAGCTATACAAAAAGCAATCCAAATTAATCCTTTCGCTTATAAATAGGTACCGTAGAACAAGGTTCTCCGTACATTATGCTTTTCACCACCGGAGTCAGCAGGTTCGTAATCTCTACATAAGCTTCAACCGTAACATCAATATCAGCACATCCCTTAATTACCACACGCTCCCCCGCAAAAGCATTCACGTCAATTTTCGCCAGCGCTTTGGTAAACAGAACGGCTTCAAGGGTTTCAAGGCTCCCAAAAACTACCTCATTTGCATAAGGTTTCATCCTGTTGGCCAGCAACATGTAAGCCCAGGTAGGCACAATGGCATCCGCACTGCAAATGACAGCAATGTTTTTCCCACTGTAGGCCTGCCAATCGTGGTTCTTAATAAATTCCCTGAAATCTTTTTCCCGCAGCATCAGCCCATGAAAAAGGTTTTCTTTGATATCATAAACAAGTCTTTCGCCCGGATGAAAATAATCCTCCAGATTAAGGGTAATCAAACCACTTGCAGCTACTTTGTTAACAAAATTTTCCTGAATATCCATCGCTTTAACAATAAAAAAGCCGGAAGTTCAATCACTTCCGGCTACAAAATTACGTAAAATAAGCTTAATAGAATTTCACCCTATTGTCTTTTATCTCGCTTCTGTCCTGTAAAGCCTGGAAAGCTGCGCCTAAAGAACGTTGTGCAGCCATCTGCATCATCGCTTCTTTTTGTTTATAGGTATTTGCCAAAGGGGCAGGCTTACTAAATCCATCTACTCTGAATACATATACACCCTGAGTCCCGTCAATCGCTTTGGAAAGCTTTCCTGGTTGAGCACCAAATACAGCCCCTACCAACTTATTCTCCTGGGAGGCACCCGGCAGAATTGGATTGGCAAATACGATGTTCTCAACAGGGGTAACTGTTCTACCCAGTTTCTGGGCAACCTGCTCCAGACTACCGGCGCCCTGCAAAGCTTTGTTTGCTTTTTCGAGCAGCATTTTAGCTTTCACAGCATTGCGTACCATCGGCTCAATATCTTTCTTCACTGCTTCAAGCGAAAGTGCGCCTTTAGGTTTAATATCGGTCAAACGTGCAACTACATATGCATTATCCATCTGGTACACTTCTTTAAGGATCTCTCCCTTATCGGTTGAATACGCATCACGAATCAGCTGACGCGGGTTATCCAGTCCCGGGGCAAAACCCTGGGTAGGGGTAACCTTGTCCGCAACACCAACTGTATAGCCTTTTTTCTGTGCCAGTTCAGCAAAGTTGTTGTTTTTAACCTCATTCATAAAGCTGCTTGCTTTTTTGTAAGCAGCATCTCTTGTTTTATTACTTGAAACCAGGCCTTTTTCTATGTAAGCCAGCTTGGCTACCTTAGAAGAACCCACCTGTTTCTCAATCTTGATCAGGTGTACACCGAATTGCGAAGCAACCACTTTCAGGTCGCCTGCCTTACCGTTAAATGCAGCATCTTCAAAAACCGGCACCATTTGCCCGCGGCCAAAAGTACCCAGGTCTCCACCTTTGTCCTTAGAACCGTCAATACTGTATTTAGCAGCCAGTTCAGCAAAGCTCGCACCATTCTGAACCAGGCCTTTCAGGGAATCAGCCAGTTTCTTAGCCTTATCCACTCCGCCCAGTTTAGATGGGTCGATCAGAATATGACTCGCCTTTACTGAATCCGGAGAAAAACGGGTATCAATAACCTTAATCAGTTTATAAGAGTTACCTGAGAATCTAGGGCCATAAAAGCTACCTGCAGGCAGATTAAATACAACTGAATCAACAGCAGGATCTAATTTACCTTTCGACATATAGGTATAAGGAACTTTAACATCTGAGTTCACAGCAGCAAACAGGGAATCATTACCTGCATTTTTGAAATCAGCAGCAAGTTTATCTACCTGTGCTTTTACAGCTGCAGAGTCTTCTTTAGTAGGATTTACACTAAATGAAACATATTCAAATGAACGCGTCTCAGAAGGATTCTCAAAACGTTTTTTATTTTCGTTATAATAATCAGAATAATCGGCATCCGTTGGTTTAACTGTTGCATCGGGAACAGATGCATAATCCAGGCTTACGTATTTGAAGCTGGCCAGCTTGTTACGGTTTTGGTGCTCGTCATTAGCTTCCAGTGTAGTCACATAAATGGAATTACTGATCAGGTTAGCATACTTTTTCTGTAAAGCCTGTTTTTCAATCTCATTTTGTAAAAGGTCCCACTGTTGTTTCAACTGAGGGTTTTTATCCTGCTGCTTCAATGAAGCAATCACCTGCGCCCTGTCAACCTCACCGGTCTGCGGATTACCAAAATACTGAACAATCAGCGGGCTCGGATTTTTTCCCTGCAGTAAATCAAACAATTCATCGCTCGAAACCGTCAGGCCTAACCTGTTGTATTCTTTACCCAATAGCACTCCCGCAACTTCACCTTGCCATACCTGATCTACAGCCATGGCCTGCATTTGTGCATTGCTTGAACCGTATTGTTGTTTAAACTGAGCTAAACTCTGGTCTACCTTCGGACCAAACTGATCTATGCTAATTTCTTCACCGTCAACTGATCCCACAACTTTTTGAGACTCGGCCCAGAAAGGCTTACCTACGTTAATTGCATCACCAACTAAAAATGCAACAATTGCAAAACCGATGGCCCCAATCAGGATATAGCCTGCGCGATTCCGCAAAAATGTCATTAATCCCATAATATTCTTATTTATAAATCTTTTTTAAGAGGGCGCAAGATACAACTTTTGCAAAAAAAAGAAAACATTAAATTGTATTTGAATAAGTAATTAAAAATTAAGGAAATAAGTGCTGCAATTTTGCCTTCATTATTCCCCGAAACCTTCCTTCAGATAGGTTTCCCCATAACCACTTCCGGTCTTATAATAACTGAAATCCTGGGGTGCACTAAAGTCCACTGCATTGGCAAAAGAACCATCTGGCTGGGTTACTACTCCTTTAGGTGAAAAAAACATCTGCTTGTTCTGGTCCCAGGTCAGTTCCTCGGTATTAAAGGTCAGGTTCTGGTTCACCACAATTACATTCCTTTTAAAAATGATGAGCTTTTCCGTATCCTTCATAATCGCATAATCAGAAGTAATAGAACCGGTTACTTTCTGCTGTTCGTCGAGGAATTGAATTTTTATGCCCTTGGGCATTTCCTCTAGTTTAGCCCCATTTGCAGGAGTAATCTCATTCAATATAGGCGCAAAGCCTTTGGCTTTAACTTTTGCAGAATCACTGTAAATAATCTCAACAGAAGTCGTTCGGTTGGTATCCAGACTGATCTTCTTAGACAGCTTTACCGCTTTTTTCAGATCGTCCTCACCACAGGAATACAGCGAAAGCTGAAACACACAAAGGATCACCAGGCCAAAAATTATACCCGGACGTTTCATTAGTCAAATTTAAACCTTCTGAACCAGGTATCGTTAAGCGTAAAGCCGATATGAAAATTGATGTAGTTCTCCTGCACCAGCCCGTTGCTCGTCGTCCCTCTTCTTCCAAGCTCGGTAGTAAAGTTCAGTTTATGGAAAGCATACCTGTTAAACGCCAGCGGAAGCCCCAAACCAAAAGTCACGGCCATCTGCTTCACATCCTGGTTCCCGATCTTGATATAAGTCTTGTCGTAGGTAAAGCCCAACCTGTAGTCTACACGGTTAAAGTAACTGCCAATCGAAGTCATGTCAGGTGTAAGCTGTCCGCCTGCCGAGAATCCCCAGCTGTCTTCCAAACCATTGTTCACACCATTGATACTCAACTGCGACCATTTCCCCATTCTGTAATCTGCACCGATCAGCCATTTGTTATCTTTTTGAATTGAAATCCCAAAATTATGCACCAAAGGCAGTTTCAGTTTCGCAGAATTGTTTTCCAGAAAAACTGCTGAATCGAGTGCTGGCTCTTCTTCTCCTACACTGTTAAGCTTGTAACGGGTAGCTACAAAACTTGTCTTGGTATTGATATTCGATTTGTACGAGCCTGAATAACCTAATGTAATCCTGCTCTTCAGGCTCAAAGGAATTTCATACTGGGCGCCATAAGAAAATCCAATGCCACCAACACTGTTCTTATCCTGCTGTTTGGTATTTAAAACTCCCGCAGCCTGAAGTTCAGTAGAACGGCTTTCTATCAGGTTACCAAAAACATATTCCACATTTGCACCGACTCTGAAATGATCGCCGAATTGCTGCCCTAAACCGAAATAGGCCTTGGTTAAACCGCCCTCACCGGCATACAGTTTGTTCACAGTAGTGGTATCCAGCTGCTCCGTATTGGTATACTCGTAGCCCAGTTCTGTATAAGGCACGAGACCAAAACTCAAACCGGTACGACCAGCCTTAAGCGGGAAGGCCAATGCAATATGGCTTAGGCTGGAGTTAAAGCTACCTTCACTAAGGCTTCCTTTTTTAAGCTCCTTAAATCCGGCACTCATGCCTATATCCGCCGTAGCCATGGTAATGCCCGCATAAGACGCAGGATTTTGCATGTTGATATTGCTGTAATAAGTACTCGGCTTATTGACCGCAGTAGAGATTCCACCCATCGCCCGGAGTTGTGGCAACAGCATACCTTTAACATTTCCAAGCCCATACCTGGAATAAGGAGACTGTGAAGTAACCTGTGCCTTAACCGAAAAACTGGCCAGCAATAACACTACTGCTGCTATATAATTAATTTTTTTGTACATATTCAAATGCAATAACTTCATTTAATCCTTTTAATACCAAATACGGATCGTGAATAATTTGAGGCGCAAAGATGCTGTTTTTTAATTGTTCTAGCAAAAAAGCAGCGTTACCCCCTGTCAATAATACCGTCAGGCCTGTATTTTTATTATTATATGAGGCAATAAACCCCTCTACTTCATGAATTGCGCCTTGTAAAACCCCATTCTTAATTGCGGTAATGGTATCCCTTCCATCAGGCACTTCAGTCTCTTTATTGTCCCAGTTCACCAGCGGCAGGCGCTCTGTAAAATGATGCAAAGCCTCAAACCTCATCGTTAAGCCCAAACTGATACTGCCTCCGTAATATTCTGCTGCACTGTTCAACAGATCGTAGGTGATACAGGTACCCGCATCTATCATTAAACAATTTTTCCCGGGATAACAGCGCTGCGCTGCGATCACTTTTGCCCAGCGATCCAGACCAAGGGTTGCAATGGATTGGTAATGGTTTTTTATACCGGTATTGTTTTTTGTGGAAAACGGAACGTAATTGGTATTCGATTTCAGCAATGCAATTACTTCTTCCAATGCTTCATTCATGCGGTCAACACTCGAAATTGTTGAACTGCTCACTTCGTATTGTTGGATTAAACCGCTCAGGACAGCCGGGGTAATTTGCTGAAGAATCTGGTAGTCAACCAATGTTCTCCCATTAAAAACAGCCAGTTTACTATTCGTATTACCTATATCTATAACGAGGTTATGCATTAACTACTCCGGACTTCATTGCACAAATCTATTAATCTTTAGCTAGTTTCAAGCTGTCCAATTGTTAAAAAAAGTTAAACAAACAAAAAGTACTGGATCGCAAAAACCAGGATAAGGAATAAACTCTCATAAAACCATCTCCTTTTTGCATTCGAAAAATAATAGGCCAGTAAAACGGCTCCCGGAGGCACACACAGCAAAAAATGATAGAGGCGAAAATCCGGTTTCGTATAAAAGCTCAGGATACTCACAATGAACATAAAAAACAACATCTGAAATGCCTTTCTTGTACTGATAAAACTTCTGAAAAAATTCTCCCTTAACTGCAGAATGGCTAGCACCATCATTACCAGAACAGGCACCAGTACCAGATAATCGTTATATTTTATTTTGAAAACCGAAGGAAATTTATTACCAAGCGGCAGCCATATCTTATAGAACATCGACAAACTATCGTTCCAGTAGTAAAACACACCTACAAAAAAGAAGATCGTTAAAAAACCAACCAGCCCAGACACCCACTCTCTCCAGTTAAAACTCCTGTAAAGCAACAGCGTCAGCCATATCATCACCAGCATTACAATAAATGGAAAATAGATCAACGTACCCAGGGCAATGATCATACCGATATCAAACATGATCATGATCGCATTGGGCGATTTTCCAATCTTCAGAAATTTGTCCATCATCCAGATCAGCAGAAAATTACAGATCAGCGTAGGGCTTAATACCAGAAAAGGCATAAACAAACTGGCTCCGGTCACATACATCAGTGCCGGCAAAAATCCAGGTTTATTCAACAATCCATGGTTATTGATCACCCGGTTAAACAGCACAGCCTGACCATAAATAATGATACCTGCAAAAAAAACATTCCCTGCGGGCGAAAAAAAATCCTGCACTGGTATCTTCACAAAAAACTTAGTGTAGGGCTCCAGGAACTCAAAGTTAAGATGCTCCGGAAGATCGGCAAATATAGCTATCCGCATAAAAAAGGTATATGCGAACAGAATGAGCAGGTTTACAGGGTTTAAATTTCTAAATTGATTAATCATGCCTAAAGGCAAAGTAAAGCAAATTATCTGGCAAACTGCTTTACAACTTTATCAATTACTGCAGCGGTCTCATCAGGAAAATGAAACTGATGTGTCTGTGGACGTTCCACCCAGTCCTTAATTACAGGCAACCAGTTCTTGTTGCTTCCCCATATTACCGGTAAGCCAAACTGCTTAAGCGCATAAGCATTGCACTGCTGCTCGTACTGAAACTTCATTGGCGCAACCAATAACTTCTTTCCCAGGAACAAGGCTTCTGCAGGCCCCTCAAAACCGCCTCCGGTGAGTAAGCCCTCGCATGAGGCCAGACTTTTATTGAACAACTCATTGTTCACCGCGGTCACAGCTACATTTCCATCGGTATAACTTTGCTTACTGTGCTTCGAAAACACTTCCCAGCGTACCTGGGGGATCTGTTTCAGCAAAGGTACCAGGTACAGGTCGTCTATTGCGGGCAGGTAAACCGTATAGTGTCCCAGATTACTGGTTTCCATATTCCTGATCCCTGCCCTGATCACCGGGGTATAAATAAAATCATCATACCTGTCGAAATGAAAACCTATATAATGTGTAGCTGGTGCGTAATATTTCATCACCAGCTGCGCCCAGTCTATACTCTTGGGTTTAGGAACTTTCCTGGACCGGAACGACGCCTGGTGGCTTAGCCCCACACTTTCGATGCCCCTGCTTTTACAAGCCCAGGCCGTTACAGGCTCAAAATCGTTCAGGATCAGGTTATAATCTTCCAGGGGAATGCTACGCATATCCTTTACAAAGCGAGGCAGATTCATGGATTTCCAGGTTTCATAGTGATTCACGCCTCCCTTTTTACCAAAGATAAAACTGAAACCATGTAGCTGAAATTTAACCTCCTGAACCAGCTTCACATCAGCCTGCGTACCGCTTACCAGTAAATCGACATCACCATATTGCTGTAACAGGGGTATAATCTCTCTGGCACGGCTAATGTGCCCGTTACCCGTACCCTGTATGGCGTAAAGTATTTTCATCCGCACCGAATATCCGTAATTTTTAGGCCTTAGGCAATTTCTAATTTAATCTTTTGCAGCAGCGTGTGTACATCCAGCTTGCTATGCAGGTCTTCACCGTCCGACATTTCGCCTTCCTCGATTTCATCTTTCTCGAAATCCTTCTGTTCATATTTAAACACTTTCCAGGATTTATCGTAATATTCCAAAGCAGTCAGGTTCTCCACCCAATCGCCGCTATTCAAATAAGTTACCGCTCCCTCCTCAGTTCTGATGCTCCGCATCTCGGGCTGGTGGATATGCCCGCAGATTACATATTCATAGCCTTTTTCCACGGCCAGCTCAGCCGCCGTATTTTCAAAGCTGTTGATGAACTTAACAGCATCTTTAAACTTTGCCTTGATCCTCTTCGAAAAACTCATCTTTTCCTGTCCGATAAGCCCCAGGAACCAGTTTACAAAACTATTAATCAGAATTAAAGTATCATAACCCACAGCCCCCAACTTGGCCAGCCATTTGGAATGCTGCATGGTCACATCAAATATATCCCCATGAAAAAACCAGGCCTTTTTACCATCCAGTTCTATCACCAGTTTATTCTGAAGATGAAATGCCCCCAGGTGCATATCTGCAAATTTTCGCAGCAACTCGTCATGATTGCCTGTCAGATAATAAACCGGAACGCCTTCTACCACAAACTTCATCAGTTTTCTCACCACTTTCATATGTGTTTCGGGCCAGTACCTTTTGCTGAATTGCCAGATATCTATGATATCTCCGTTCAGGACCAGCATTTTAGGCTTAATGCTTTTCAGGTATTTCAATAATTCTTTAGCGTGACAACCGTAGGTACCTAAATGTACATCAGAGATTACGGCTATATCAACTTCTCTTTTAGACATCGTCTTCATCCATTGTTAATTCATACGGCCCAAAAAAAAGTGCGACAATCACAATCAGGCATATTATAAAAAACAACTCCAGCATAGCGGCATTAGTTTATTCCACAAATGTGGAATATTCAGATTAACAATAAGTTAAGAGAGTGTTATAATAAAAAACCCCAACTGAACAGCCGGGGTTTAATATTTTTTTACCAGAAAAAATCAATGGGTTTCGAAGACATGCAAATCTTTGTCCTTCAGAAAAGATTTGGCGATGAGCAATATTATTGATTTTTTCCCTTCTTTTTTTCAGAATAAAACGCAAATCCCAATCCTGCTATCAATAAAATTGATCCCGCGAGTGAAATTTTCTCGCCCGCATAATACGAAACAGGCTCAAACTTAAATTCTACTTTATGGTTCCCAGCCTCAAGCTGTGCAGCGCGCAAAACGTAATCGGCCCTGAAATAAGGTTTTTTAGCCCCATCTACGTACATGTTCCAGCCTTTATCGTAATAAATCTCCGAAAATACCGCAATCACATCTGTCGGGGCACTGTAAGAATACACCAGATGATCCGGATGGTAGCTCTCCAGTTTGATGAACGCACCTGTTCCTGGGCTCAGGCGTTTCTCGTCAATCAGCCCCTTATACATGACATCCACAATAGCTTCTTTTTTCGGATCAAAACTGTTGATCGCTTTCATTTCCTCATCTGCATCTTTGGCAAACTGAACGGTCTGCACAATCCAGGCATGCCCGGCCGCAGTAGCATTGCGTTGCATTTTAATTGAGCCATTCTGCTGGTCTTGCATAATGATGTATTTCGTATTCAGCATGTCCACTACATCCTGGTTGATGCTTTTTGAAAACTGCTTGTCGATCAGTTCCTGGTAACGTTTCAGTTTGGCTGCATGATAGCCGCCAACTGTTTTATGGAATTGTGAGGCACTGGCATCAGAGAAAGTAGAAATGGTAAGGTCCAGTACGCGGTAATCCGGGTCTTTATCTGCCAGGATCATATGGTCAATTTCCCTGGCCTGGAAATGATTGTTCAGCTCGGCTTTGCTCACAAAATTCTTGTTGTTCAAATAACGACGGTCTACCTGCCACATGTCAATCAACACGGCAAGTCCCAGTAAAATCATCACCATCTGCAGGCCCATTTTTTTAGTAATCATAGCCCACATCAGCCCATAAGCTATAGCAATGAACAGCAAAGAACGCAAAGCATCTGCACGCGCTATACCTACCCTGTCCTCCACCAAAGCATTGGCAATGCTATGTGCTACACTGGCATTGTTCTGGGCAATTTGGGTGAGCGCCTGAACCATTTGTCCGTGCATGGAATTCGTAAAACTGAAAAATGCTGTAGGCATTACCGCTACCAGCAAAGTAAAACCACCGGTTATGGCACCAGCAATACTCAATTTCTTAACCAGTGTTTTCTGGTCAAGGCTGCTTTCCTGTGCCTCTTTTATGGCTAAGAAAGCCAGAACAGGGACCATCAGGCCCACTAAAGCCAGGATAGATTCTACCGCCCTGAATTTATTGTACATAGGGAAATACTCGAAGAAGAGATCGGAAACCAGCGGAAAGTTCTTGCCAAATGAAAGCAGCATGAACAAAATTGTAGTCCCTAACACCCACCATTTCAACCTGTTCCTTACAATGAGCAAGCCAAATACAAACAGAAAGCACACAATGGCACCAAAATAATAAGGTCCTGAGGTTCCCGGTTTCTCTCCCCAGTATTGCTGTAAGCCAATCTGCCCCGCAAGTTGCTGTATGGCCTGTGTCGGATCTCCTCCGGTAACACTTTGCAAAGCCTTATAAGTATTGCTTTCCGGCTTTACCAATGCATCTATACTAGTTGCACCACCGTAAAGGTCAGGAATTAAAAAGGTAAAACTCTCGCCCACACCCTGGCTCCAGCCATAGGCATATTCTTTCGACAGTCCATTTTTCTCTTCCGCACTGTCAGTAGTTAAATTGGATTTACCCCTGTTCGATTCTTTGCCGTACTCATAAGTAGTCCACAATTTACCGGCATTTACCATCAGCGACAATACCAGCGCAATGGCCAGAAAGCCCATCGAGCGGCCCATTTGCGCCAGTTTCTTTTCCTTTACCGCATGATAAATTTCTATGCCCATGAAAACAAGCAGGGCAATCATCAGGTAATAGGTCATCTGGATGTGGTTTGCCCTGATCTCGAGGGCTAAAAACAAGGCTGTTAAACTTCCGCCAAGCCAGTATTTACCTCTAAGTGTTAAAATAATCCCGGCAATGATAGGAGCAATAAATGAAATTGCAAGGGCCTTATTGCTATGTCCTGCAGCAATAATGATAAAATTATACGAGGTGAAAGCAAATGCAATTGCTCCTGCTGCTGCCAGCAGGGGGTTCACCTTTAGCACGCAGAAAAGCAGGTATGCCCCTAAAAGATACATCAGAACCACGTCCACGGGATCAGGGAACACCGTTTTCATGAAGTCGATCACATAAGTACAAATGTTATAAGGATGCTGTACCCAGATCTGGTAAGCAGGCATACCGCCAAACATCTGGTTGGTCCAGAGCGGGCCTTTACCATCTTTGGCTTTATAGTCCATGATTTCCTTGGCAGTTGCCTTAGCCTGCAGAACGTCACTCTGCGCAGGGCCCTTGCCTTGTAAAACAGGACTGAAATAAACGAAACAGATAATTACAAAAAATCCAATTATGGCCAGGTGAATGCCATTTGCTTTTAACCAGTTATTCATTAAGGTTTGTTTAAGATTTAAACTAACCCCAAACTTAGTAAAATGATTTATTTTTACCGGACTCGCTGCAAGCTTTTTTCAAAAATGTTTATTTTACTTCTTCGTAATCTACAAAATCGCCCAGCTTATCTGAATTGCCCTTTTTTGGTGGGGGCGGAGGCATGTAGTCAATAGAGATGGATCCTTCCGGTTTATTTTGACGCTGTTGCTGCTTGTGCTGGTCCTGAGCCTGCTGCTGCACCTTCGCAAACATATTCCTCAGTACTACCGGAAATACCAGGCGCAGGATGATCCTGATGATATACAATACCAGTAATGTAATTAATATGAATTTTATAATCCCCATTTTTTTTAAAACAATTACAAATATATATTGTTTTGGATTTTATTCAACAATATTTGCTACCCGCCCTATCTGTCCGTCCTCCAATCGCACTTTTATGCCTCTCGAGTGAAAAGCAGCCGACGTTAGTAAATTGGCAACAATTCCACGGGTCAGCTTTCCACTGCGCTGGTCTTTTTTAAGGATGATGTCTACCTCCAGCCCGGGATAAATATCTTTTCTGCTTTTTCCGTCCATCCTGCAAAAATACTACTTCCCAAATCTTTCTTCAAACAGTTTTTCCATGGCAAACATTTCGTCCCGCAATCGTGCAGCCAGTAAAAAGTCCATATCCTTCGCAGCCTTGCTCATCTCCTTCCGGGTTTTGTCTATAGATTTCTGCATTTCAGGCTTGGTCATGTACTGTACAATAGGATCAGCCGCAATGCTTACTTCATCCACCTCTACATAAGGCCTTGCCCGCTTGCTTTCGCCTGACGAGAAGTCCAGCACCGAGGTCTGTTCCAGAATAGCTTCCCTGCTTTTTCCTACTGTTTTAGGGATGATGCCATGTTCCAGGTTATAAGCCACCTGCTTCTCCCTTCTTCTGTTGGTCTCTTCAATGGTACGCTGCATAGATTCCGTCATGCTGTCTGCATACATGATCACCCTCCCTCTGTCGTTCCTCGCAGCGCGCCCAATGGTCTGGATCAGCGCCCTGTCCGAGCGTAGGAAACCTTCCTTATCCGCATCAAGAATGGCTACCAGCGATACCTCCGGCAAATCCAGGCCCTCCCGCAGCAGGTTTATCCCGATCAGCACATCAAATTCGCCCAAACGCAAGCCTCTTAAAATTTCCACCCGCTCCAATGTCTTAACCTCTGAGTGTATATAACGGCATTTAATGTTCAGCCGGTCCATATATTTGGTCAGTTCCTCGGCCATACGTTTGGTCAGCGTGGTCACCAGTACCCTATCGCCTTGTTTAATAGTTTTATCAATCTCATCCAGCAAGTCGTCCACCTGATTAATTGCCGGCCGCACATCGATCAGCGGATCAAGCAGGCCAGTAGGCCTGATCACCTGTTCAATCACCACCCCCTCCGATTTCTGCAATTCATAATCTGCAGGCGTAGCACTTACATATATGGTTTGCGGCGCCAGACGCTCAAACTCATCAAAATTAAGGGGCCTGTTGTCAAGTGCCGAAGGCAAACGAAAACCATATTCCACCAAGGACATCTTCCTGGACCGGTCGCCACCATACATGGCCCTGATCTGAGGCACAGTAACATGGCTTTCATCAATCACCATCAGATAGTCCTCCGGAAAATAATCCAATAAACAGAAAGGACGCATCCCCGGAGCCCGGCCATCGAAAAACCGGGAATAATTTTCAATACCAGAGCAATAACCCAGCTCCTTCATCATTTCTATATCAAAGTTCACCCGCTCTTCCAGCCTCTTTGCCTCCAGCAGATGGCGATCACCAATCAGCTGGTTCTTACGCACTTCCAGCTCTTCCTGTATTCCCCAAATCGATGAATTGAACCGCTCCTTAGGGGTCACGAATAGGTTTGCAGGATAAATAGCCATGTCCTCCAGCTTTTCCAGCGTTTTCCCTGTAACCGGATCAATCACACTGAGTTCTTCAATATCATCACCAAAAAATGAAATCCGGTAGGCCGTATCCAGGTAAGCCGGAAAAATATCTACAGTATCGCCTTTTACCCTGAAAGTCCCCCGCTTAAAATCATTTGTTGTCCTGGCATATAAAATCTCTACCAGGCTATGCAAAAAAGAATTCCTCGAAATCCGGGTACCCACAGAAAAACGGAATACCGACCTTGAAAAATCTTCAGGATTACCCATACCATAAATGCAGGAGATCGAAGAAACCACAATCACATCCCTGCGGCCCGACATCAATGCCGAAGTTGTCCGCAGCCTTAGTTTTTCAATCTCCTCATTAATACTTAAGTCCTTTTCTATATAAGTGTTGCTGCTCGCAATAAAGGCCTCAGGCTGGTAATAATCGTAATAAGAAACAAAGTAGTTTACCGCATTTTCCGGAAAAAACTGTTTGAACTCGCCATACAGCTGGGCCGCCAGCGTTTTGTTATGGCTCAAGATCAGGGTAGGCTTTTGCGTTTGCTGGATTACGTTTGCAATGGTAAAGGTTTTACCCGAACCGGTTACCCCAAGCAGGGTCTGGTAATGCTCTTCGGCGTTAACACCCTCAACCAATTGTTTAATGGCAGTGGGTTGATCTCCTGTAGGTTTATAATCTGAAACAATTTTAAATTTCATTCCTAAGTATATGTGATTAATGAGCTGAGATGGACATCAAATATAAAGAATAATATGCTAAATTTATTCCCCATGAAGCTTCTGATTTACGTACCCCTGCTTACGCCCCGCATAAAGTACATCTTCAACTTTATATTTAACGACATCCTTAAAACAGAGGTAGGTTTCAGCGTAAACATAGAAGAGTTTACGCAATCCGCGCTACCTAAATTCTGTTACGCTTCCCAGCCTATCGGAGGCGAATTGTTCTTTAAAAGCACAAACCTGCTGTTCGAGCATAAAATAACCAGTCAGCAAATCCGCACAACTACATTTGGCGACAATAAAGTACCTTTCGCAGTCGAAAAAAGTACATTGCCCTTCGATGTTTTTGCCGCATCCTTCTATTTCCTCAGCAGGTACGAAGAATACCTGCGATCAACGCAGGAAAATAGCCCCTATACATCCACACAAAGCCTGCAATACCACCTGGGCCTGTTAAAATTTCCGGTGATAGACGGCTGGGCTCTGCTTCTTAAAAACATTCTGTTAAAACAGTTCCCCGCTCTCTCCTTTGGCCCCAGGGAATTCTCTTTTAACCCCATATATGTCCTCCCGGAAAATACAGCAAAAAATACCAATCCCATTGCCCGTACGGCCAGCTATTTCAAATCACTGATCCGCAGGATCACTACAAATGAGCCGGAAAAACTGGCCCTTGTACACCAGCTTATCGTACAAATGCAGCAGGAAGGGTTCATCAAAGCCCCGCAAACCTTTATCTCGCCAGCTAATGCCGCCCATCACTCCGATGCGCAGATGCAGCTGCCAAAGACTTATATCAGGCTGATAAAAAACAATATCGGAAACGATTACAGCATGTATTACAGCAACCAAGCCGGATTCAGGGCCGGAACCTGCAGTCCCTTTCCATGGTACGACCTTCAGCTGGAGCAAACCACCAGGCTAACCATACATCCTGTTGCTGCCACAGATCTGGGCCTGATTAACAACAAAACCACCGAAGCATTGTTATTACAGGTAAATGAACTTTTAGACGGTGTTAAACTCGTAAATGGCCATTTTTATTTTTTATCTTTATGTAATGATATTTGAACTCAGTAAAATCAATTCCATCGCAAATGTTTTTATCGCTGAGATCAGAGATGAGAACATTCAAAAAGATCCCATGCGCTTCCGCTTCAATATGGAACGTATAGGTGAATTTTTTGCACTGGAGATCAGCCGCAGCCTTTCCTATACCAGAACTGAAACACAAACCCCATTGGGAATTGCACAAACAGTTCAACTGACCGAGCAGCCGGTACTTGCCACCATCACCCGCGCAGGCATCCCCCTGCACAAAGGCATGCTGAATATCTTCGACAGGGCCGAATCCGCATTCCTGGCAGCATTTAGAAAAGTTCACAAAAGCGGTAGCTTCGAAATCGCACTCGAATATGTCTCTGCGCCAGACCTCAGCGACAGGATCGTGATCATGGCGGACCCCATGTTGGCTACCGGTATGAGCATGGTACTTTGCTGTAAAGAGCTCATGCGCAGTTACCCGATCAAAGAACTGCACATCGTATCGGCCATCGCCAGTTCCGAAGGCATCAGGCATGTAAGGGCAAACCTGCCCAAAGCAAAATTATGGATGGGCGCAATTGATGAAGAAATGACCAGTAAATCGTACATTGTGCCCGGATTGGGAGATGCCGGGGACCTGGCCTATGGACCAAAAATATAGCCCCCCACTCCCCGAAAACGTAAAGAATGATCAGGCATATTTTTTTTGATTTAGACCATACCATCTGGGATTTTGACCGCAATGCCCAGGAAACGCTAAAGGAACTCTATGAACTGTACCAGCTCCAAAAAGTTGGCCTCAGTTCCTGTGAGGAATTCATTGCAACTTATACAGAAAACAACCATCGGCTTTGGGCAGAGTACCATGTAGGCAGGATCAGCAAAGAACAGCTGCGGTCACAAAGGTTCAACAAAACCTTCAGACAGTTGGGAGTACCGCCCGACCAGATCCCGACACAGTTTGAAGAAGACTATGTAAGGATTAGCCCCACCAAAACGCACCTGTTCAGAGGCTCTGAAGAGGTATTGGGCTACCTCTATAAAAAATATAGCCTCCACATCATTTCCAACGGTTTCAAAGAGACTACCCTTACCAAAATGAATGTTTCGGGTTTGAACCCCTATTTCCGGAATGTGATTATCTCTGAAGATGTAGGTATAAATAAGCCACACAAAGCCATTTTTGAATATGCCCTGAATAAGGCCGGGGCACGAAAGCATGAATGCATCATGATCGGCGATAGCCTGGAGGCCGACATCAGAGGGGCACAGGACTTTGGGATAAAAGCAATCTATTTCAACCCACTGAACAAAGAAAAACCCGGAGATGTGGAATGGCAGATCAATAACCTGGAAGAACTGCTCCATCATTTTTAATTTGCATCTTTGCAGGCATGAAATTTCCCGCCATTAAAGGCTTTGATCAAACAGCATTCAACAAGTACCTGAAAAATACCGGCATGCTCATGTTTGGAAAAATCGGAAGCCTGGTCATAAAAATGCTGGTCGGTATACAGATTGCCAATCACCTTGGGGCCTTTAATTATGGGATATTAAACGGGGCCATCGTATATGTTGCGCTTTTTGCAGCTGTGGCCTCTCTGGGGCTCGACCAGTTTACGGTAAAGGAACTGCACGCTTATCCTAAAGAGCGCGACCGCATTTTGGGTACCGCCTTTGCGATGAAAGTCATGGCCGGCCTGCTTTGCATTCCCGTAATCTATATCGCCTGGCAGTTACACGACCTGGAAAAAACCCCTTATATTTATGTGCTGATTCTTTCCTTCACCGGCCTTTTTCAGTCCTTCAATATCATTGATTCCTATTTCCAGTCAGAAGTCCAGTCTAAATACATCATGCAGGTACAAATTGCCGCCACACTGCTTGCCGCGATTATAAAACTGGTGCTGATCTTCGGCAATTGTGCGTTAATTTGGTTCGTATATGCGTCTATTTTCGATTTCCTCACGCTGGCAATAGGCTACCTCATCGTTTACAACAGAAAAGGAAGAAGTATTGGGCAATGGAAATTTGACCGCATACTGGCCAAACGCCTGATGTCTTTCTCATGGCCGCTCATCATTTCTGGTTTAATGGTATCCCTGTACATGTATATTGACCAGCTCATGCTTCATGAAATGGTTGGCCCGGACGCCCAGGGTTTATACACCACTGCCGTTACTTTCAGTTCCGCCTGGTACTTCGTGCCAACCATTATCGTTTCTTCGCTCTTCCCGGCCATCCTGAATGCCCGGCGCGATGACCCTGCACGCTACCAGAAAAGACTACAGAACCTGTACGACATCATGGTGTGGTTCAGTATGCTGTTCGCCCTCGGGGTTACCATAGCCGCGCCTGTGATCTATGGGTTATTTAACAAAGAATATGCCGGCGCAGCACCCATACTCGCCATACACGTATGGTCGGGCATCTTTGTTTTCCTGGGCACGGCCAACACCCAGTATATGATTGCCGAAAACTTTAACAAGTTCACATTTGTCAGGACCACTATTGGGGCTATACTCAACGTACTCCTTAACCTCTGGCTCATCCCGCACATGGGAGGCCTGGGGGCCGCAATAGCCACATTGATCTCCTATTTCGTATCCACCTTCTCTATATTACTGGTACCAAAATTGCGTGGACAGGGAATAATGATGTTAAAATCCCTATTTTTGCTGACTGCATTTCAAAAAATATTTAAACGTTGAGCAACTTAAAAGCACTAGCAACCCTCATTACCAAGCCAAAAAGGCTTAAAGCATTGTTATCCTTCAATCACAAAGGGTACCTCGAAAATATAGGATGGTTCAATGCCTTTGAACAGCATGCTGCCGTTGACAAAGACGGGCAACCCATACCCTGGGTAACCTACTCATTTATTGACTTCATAAAAACCCGCTTAAATAAAACCCAGACAATATTCGAATATGGATCCGGAAGCTCTACCCTGTTCTATGCCAAACATGTAAGCCGGGTAGTCTCGGTAGAACATGACGAAAGCTGGTACCATAAAATTGTGGACAGCAAGGCGCAGAATGCAGAAATGATCTTTACTAAGCTGGAACGTGGCGGTGAATACAGCAAAAAAGCCAGTCTGCTAGATGAAAAATTCGACATCATTATAGTGGATGGCCGCGACAGGGTAAACTGCTGCAAAAACAGCATCAGTGCCCTTACACCTGCCGGCGTAGTGGTATTGGACGACTCAGAGCGTAAGGAATATGAAGAGGCGCGACAGTTCTTTAAAGCCCATCAATTTAAAGAACTCTCTTTCAGCGGCATTTCACCTGGTCTTTTCTACCCTAAAGCAACCTCGGTCTTTTACCGCAGTGAAAACTGTCTGGGTATATGATTATTTCTTTTTCAGCACATAGTATACACTCTGACCTGCAATCCGCTGTAATTTGCTGGTTGCATGGTAGTGCAGGTTACCTTCCGTCAGCCTAGACATCCATTTATCAAACCAAAGGTAAGTATCCAGCGTATATACCGGCCTGCTCGAAAACCTGCTCCAAAAACGCTGAAAAAAAGAACTCATGCAAAAACAGAGTGCCTCATTTACCACCTCCACATTCTGCTCTGCAAGTATCTTCCTGAAAATAGGTAGCGGGATGCCCCTTTCATTGCGGGTAAGCCCCTTTCTGGGAACAGTCCAATCGCCCATAGAAATAACAGGCTCTCTCAGTAAAATATAACCACCCGCTTTGGTTACCCGGCACAGTTCGCTGATCACAAAAGAGACATTCGGAATATGATGGATTACTCCCAGACAGGTCACCAGGTCGAAGTGACCATCAGGGTAGTGGATCGCACCTTCTACTGTAGGTTTACTGTATACCGGCTTTAAATTCCCGATCTGCTCCGACCGCATGTGGTCGGAAGGTTCTATAATGTGCAGCTCCGTAATCCGGTCTGCTATAGGAAGGATCTCATGCCCCCAGGCAGCACCAAAGGCCAAGCCGCGCTCAAACTGCTTTTCCGGCAAATATTTAAACCCGTGCAAACGGTTAATTTTATGGTAACTATAATCGTAAGTATCTTTTTCCTTACTTCCCAGGTCGGCATAAGCCTCACTTTCTTCATCATACCATGCTTTGATCTGGTCAATATTAAAATCATCACCATAAATGGCCTTCCCTAAAGCATATTTTTCCTCAATCATTCTTGTTCTTATTTCTATAACCGAAGGTAATCTTTTTTAACTTTACCCCATATAATTTTGTTTTAATGCAAAATCCAGCACCCATAGCCCTGTTCGTTTACAACAGACCAGAACACACCCGCCGCACACTCTCTTTCCTTAAACAGAACGACCTGGCAAGAGAAAGCCGCCTGTTTATTTATTCCGATGCGCCCAAATCCGCAAAAGATGAGGCCGCTGTAAATGATGTCCGTACGATCATCCGGGAAACCGAAGGCTTTAAATCGGTAAAGATCATCACCCGCAGCCAGAACATGGGACTGGCAAATTCAATCATCGACGGGGTTACCCAGCTGATTAACGACTACGGCAACGTCATTGTTTTTGAAGACGACCTCATTTCCTCACCCCATACGCTAACCTATTTTAACGATGCCCTGACACGTTACCACGATCAGGAACAGGTCATGCACATCTGCGCTTACATGTATCCGCTCAACACCGACCATTTACCACAGACTTTTTTTTACCGTGCCGCCGGCAGCTGGGGCTGGGCAACCTGGGACAGGGCCTGGCAGCATTTCGAGCCCAATATCGACGTGCTCATCAGCCAATTCGACAAACGTAAAATCGCCGATTTCTCTATCGGTCATAAAATGAATTTCTGGAAACAGGTCAAAGAATTTAAAAACGGAAAAAATAATTCCTGGGCCATCAGATGGTATGCGTCTATCTTCCTGAAAGGAGGGCTCACCCTAAACCCTTCCAGTTCGCTCATTAACAATATCGGACACGATGGTACAGGGGTCCATTCCGGAATCAATGAAATCTACAATGTCATCATCAATCCCAAACCCATCACCTCCTTTCCGGAAGAGATCAGGGAAAACCCCGAAGCCTACGCCGCAATAAAAAATTTCCTGGCACACCGAAAAGGGAGCTTATGGCAAAGGTTAAAGCGTTACATCCACCAGCACTTAAACAGCTAGCTTTATTCTTCTACCACTGCATCAGCGAAACCTTCGCCATGGATGGCCTGCAACTTTGATTTCAGCCTGCCGACCTCATTCATCTTGACCTGTATCCGATCTCTATTGTTCAGGTTTCCATCTTTATAATCTTCATATAGCAGCAAAACTGCTTCATGCGCAGCTTTTGCAATAGCCTTGCGGTACTTCTTGTCCAACTCATCTTTTTCCAGCAGCACCAGTTTGTCCATTTCCCGGGTAATTCGAATGTTCCTTTCCCAAACCTCAATTCCATGCTGCTTTACCATTTTCAATTTTTGCTCTACCGGCATGTCACGTTCTATCTGATATACCTGGCCAAACTTACTATCGTTCACATTGAAATCGTATTTCAGCCTAGCATACTCATCCACCTGGTACTGGGGTGAAATTTTAAAAATAACCAGTCCGAAAACAAGCACCAGGACACCCGACAACCCAAACCGGTAGGGTGCCGGAACAACACCACCCAATATCTCTTGATTATACAGCAAATAACCCATTACGAAACCCGAAACCAGTCCGCCCAGGTGTGCGGCATTGTCTATCCGGTTTTCGCCTATAAATCCGCTCAGCAACATGTAGGCCACCAGGATCAGCGTACTGATCAGCAAGGCCTTGTTGGCTGTCTTTTCAAAGGCCTGACTTAGCAAAAGGGCCAAAAAGGCGCCAAACATGCCCATTATAGCTCCTGAAGCACCTGCTAGAAAACCCAGTTCGTGACTATAAACACTAAGCAGCGCGCCGCAAGTCCCACTCAAAAGGTAAATAAACAGCGTTTTTACACTGCCAAGTTTGTTCTCTATCATCAGGCCGATATACACCAGCGCATACATATTAAAGAAAAGGTGCGCCAGCGAAAAGTGAAAAAACTGACTGCTCAGTAAACGCCACCACTGCCCATCTAAAGTCAGCCACCTCGAGTTAACCCCAAAATAATAATTTACTTTCATCAATATATCCATTCCCCTTAAGCTCCTGTCGGCCAGTTGGGCATGAAAAACAGCCGACATTCCCACAATTGTGAAAAGCTTGGCCAGCCAGAGGAAAATATTCAGAATCATTATAACCGGTGTTACCAGGTAATCTTTCTGCGGATAGAAAAGATAAAGTACATTCTTTATCCTGTTCTTGGCCTTTAAGGGTGCCTGATCCAGGTAGGAATCGTCATGTTGGGCAATATGCGCATGGAAATCCTGCAAACGCTCCTCCCAGATGTCTTTCAGGTGGTATTCTACATATTCAAATTCATGAAAAAACTTATCCAGGTTCTGCTGGTTCTTACCATAATCTGTAAACAGCAGCTGCACCCCTATACATTCGCTCTTAAAAACAGCAAAATTTGAAATAATGCGGATGGAAATTTCCTCGCTGTACGATTGAACAGACAAACCTGTATAGGCAATGATGCCTGAAGCAGACAAATGGCTCAATTTCCAACCCAGGTTTTCTATGGCTTGCCGGGCAATAATCAGGTACCTGTCTGCAGGAAAATCCCCCAGCGGTATAAATTTTTCAACTTTGGGCGAATATCCCCACTCAAATGACATGAATTTATGATTTTATGCCCTCTAATATAATCGTTATTCTTCCAGAATAATCCTTAAATTTGATAAATTGAAAGTAGTCCACTTAAATACATACGAAGGTAACGGCGGTGCCGGACGCGCCTGCCTGCGTTTAAGTGACGCCCTGAATGCCGCAGGGACTTCATCGCAAGTACTGGTATATTTCCAGTTCAAACCCAGCAATAAAACAGGCACCTTCAGTAAAAATCCATTTCAAAAAGCATGGGCTATTTTTCATATCCTGGCCGAACGTTATCTCTCAAAAGCATTTTCAAAAGCACTGAAAACACCCTTTTCCCTGCAGTGGTTCGGGCGCTCGGTTGTTCATCATCCTGAAGTTAAATCGGCCGACATCATACACCTGCACTGGATCAACCATGGCTTCCTCTCTCCAAAATTCCTGGCAGAACTGGACGAGCTCGAAAAGCCTGTGGTATGGACCTTTCACGACAGCAATGCTTTTACCGGCGGCTGCCATGTACGCTACTCCTGCGAGAACTACCATAAAGAATGCGGGTCCTGCCCCCTGCTCAGGTTCAGCGGAAAAAATGACCTTTCCCATAAAACCTGGCTGCGTAAAAAGAAAGCCTATTCCGAACTCAACTGCCACATCGTTGCCCCAAGCAACTGGATGGCAAAATCGGTAAAAATAAGCAGCCTTATGGGTTTCAGGGAAGTCACCGTAATCCCCAACACCATCGAAACCAATGTATTTAAGCCCTATGTAAAAGCAGAGGCAAAAAAAATACTGAAGATTCACCCTGATAAATTTGTTATGATGAGCGGCTTTATGGCCTCAAAAAACGACAAGCACAAAGGCACCTCCTATCTTATTGATGCCCTGAACGACCTGGCCACAAGACCCGGCATTGTAAAAGAAAATATAGAACTTGTCATCTTCGGCAATAAAGACCATGCTGAAGTACCCGAATTCCCTTTCAAAACCACCTTTTTAGGCAACATTAACAACGATGAGCACCTGGCCAAATGCTATTCAGCCGCCGATGTGTTCATCGCGCCCTCACTGGAAGATAACCTCCCAAATACCGTTATGGAAAGCCTGGCCTGCGCTACGCCTGTAGTTGCATTTAAAACAGGTGGCATCCCCGATATGGTAAAACACCTCGAAAACGGGTACCTGGCCGAATACCAGTCGGCCGCAGACCTGGCCACAGGAATAGAATGGCTATATCACGACGAGAACGCTCCTGATATTCAGAAAGAAGCGCGAAGGACCATCCTGACCCAGTTCTCTGAGGCCGTTATTGCCGAAAAGCATCAGCTATTGTACCACTCGCTTCTCGACCTCCAACCCAAATAATCATTGTCCAAGCCCATGCAACCAAAGTTAAGCGTCATCACCATCGTCTATAATAATGCAAAAGATATAGAACGTACCATGCGTTCCGTACTTAACCAGACCTACCCGAATATAGAATACATCATCATTGATGGCGCATCAACCGACGGCACAAAAGACATCATTTATAATTATAAATCCAGACTGGCCCAGTTCATTTCCGAGCCCGACAAAGGCATTTACGATGCCATGAACAAGGGGCTTCGGCTCGCAACGGGCGACTATGTCCTGTTCATGAATTCTGGTGACGAGCTGTACGCCCCAGAAACCGTTAAAGAAGTATTCGAAAGCGCCGCATCAGCCGATATCTATTACGGCGAAACTGAAATGTTCGACGAACAATGGCAAAGCCTGGGCCAGAGACGCCATTGTGCCCCCGAGCATTTCAACTGGAAAAGCTTTAAATATGGCATGAGCATCAGCCACCAGGCCATCTATGTAAAAAGGAGTATCGCCGGAGCCTTTAATCTGAAATATAAGTACAGTTCGGATATAGACTGGATCATCAGAGCCGCAAAAAATGCTTCCAGCATTGTAAACACCCATATGTATGTGGCCAAATACCTGGTAGGCGGCATTTCCAAGAAAAAACACCTGGCTAGCTTAAAAGAACGCTTCCGCATATTTACCAGGTATTACGGGCTGGTGCCCAACCTGATCAACCATATCATTATTGCGGCCAATCTGGCGGTGTATTTTGTTCGCCACCGTAAAACTAACGATTAATCCCATAAAAAAACCTGTAAACAAAATGCTTACAGGTTTTCTATTTTCAAAGCAACAATGCTAATTATTGAAATTTCTTAGCATTGACTTTACGTTCGTTCTCTGTCAAATAGATTTTGCGCAAACGCATGCTTACCGGTGTTACCTCTATGTATTCATCAGCCTGGATGTACTCCATGGCCTCTTCCAGTGAGAATTTAATAGCCGGAGCAATACGGGTATTGTCGTCACTTCCCGAAGCACGCATATTGGTCAGTGCTTTACCTTTAACTACATTGATCACCAAATCATTATCACGAATGTGTTCACCAAGGATCTGCCCCTCATAAATATCCACTCCCGGATCAACGAAGAAACGTCCGCGATCCTGTAATTTGTCAATGGAATAGGCCGTGGTATTACCTTTTTCCATAGATACAAGAACACCGTTTAATCTGCCCGGGATAGTTCCTTTCCATGGTTCATAAGCTTTGAAACGATGTGCCATAATGGCTTCTCCAGCAGTTGCTGTAAGTACGTTATTTCTTAAACCAATGATACCGCGTGAAGGAATCTCAAACTCCAGGTGCTGCAGATCTCCTTTTGGCTCCATAATCAGCAACTCACCTTTACGTTGTGTTACCAGCTCAATCACTTTACCGGCAACTTCCCCCGGAACATCCACAATCAGGGTTTCAACAGGCTCACATTTTTTACCGTCAATTTCCTTCACAATAACCTGTGGCTGACCAACCTGAATTTCATACCCCTCACGGCGCATGGTCTCAATCAGGACTGACAAATGCAGGATACCCCTTCCATAGACCAGATAAGCATCAGGCGATTCAGTTTCAACTACTTTCAACGCCAGGTTTTTTTCCATCTCTTTGTACAAACGTTCTTTCACACGTTGTGAAGTCACGAATTTACCTTCCTTACCAAAGAAAGGAGAGTTATTGATGGTGAACAGCATGTTCATCGTCGGCTCATCAATTTTGATTACCGGCAGTTGCTCCGGAGCGTCAAAATCAGCAATCGTATCGCCAATATCAAATCCTTCAATACCTACTACAGCGCAGATATCACCAGATTTAACCTCTGTAGTGCGGATTTTTCCAAGACCTTCAAAGGTGTATAATTCTTTTACCCTCGATTTTACAATCTTTCCATCGCGTTTGATCAGGGTAACCGGCTGGTTTTCCTTAATGCTTCCCCGATGTACTCGACCGATAGCAATACGGCCAACGAAAGAAGAATAATCCAGTGAGGTGATCTGCATCTGCAAAGTACCGTCATTGGTTGGTGCAGCAGGAATGCTTTCTACAACTGCGTCCAAAAGCGCAAAAATATCTGTAGTAGGCACTTTCCAGTCCGTGCTCATCCATCCTTGTTTAGATGAACCATAAATTACCGGGAAATCCAGTTGATCTTCGGTAGCCTCAAGGTTAAAGAACAATTCAAAGATTTGCTCATAAACCTCTTCTGGGCGACAGTTTTCTTTATCTACCTTATTTACAACCACAATCGGTTTCAAGCCTAGAGCCAATGCTTTTTGCGTTACGAAACGGGTTTGAGGCATTGCTCCTTCAAAAGCATCACACAATAAGAGTACGCCATCGGCCATTTTCAATACCCGTTCTACCTCACCACCGAAGTCGGCGTGACCAGGTGTATCAATGATATTGATTTTAACATCCTTATATTTAACCGAAACGTTTTTTGAAACGATGGTGATACCACGCTCACGTTCCAGATCGTTGTTGTCAAGTATTAAATCCCCGGATTGTTCGTTATCACGGAAGATTGAACAAGAGTGTAAGATCTTATCAACCAGTGTAGTTTTACCGTGGTCAACGTGGGCTATGATTGCTATATTTCTAATTTTTTGCATAAAATGCGTCTGATTTTTCGCGCAAAGATAGGGTTTATTATCGACATATCAAGCAATTAGCTTAAGCCGGGTGTTAAGTTTTTATGCAGAAATTAATCTATAGGTGTAATTTTCCGGCCAAACGCCCAGCATAAAAACGCAGGCATCGCCTTTGCCCAGGTAGGCACTTCATGTTTGCCCCCAACCATTTCGTAATAGCAGATGTCATGTGGCCGCTCATAGCCTTTTTTCAGGAGTTCCTTGATGACATCAACCGTATCATCAATAGAATCAATAATAAAGTTCCTGTTCCGGTCCGCCTGCTCATCCTCAGTTCCGGTCATTAACCAGAATTTCAGTTCAGGTTTTGTAGTTGTTTCTGCTATACTTTCGTGCAGAATACGGTCGTTATCGGTGTAACCATCTTTCAGGTCTTTTTTCCGCCACCAGAAAGATCCCGAAAAAACACCTACAGCATCAAAGTAATTGTCGTTGTTCCAGGCAATATCAAAAGCGGTAAGCCCACCCAATGAGCAGCCGGCAAAGGCCCGTTTGCCATTGATCGGCATTTCAACTTCAGCCTGTACAAATGGCACGAGTTCTTTGATGATAAAATCGGTATAAGCTCCGGCTTTGCTTCCCCGGCCCATAAAATCGGGTTTACCGGCCACACCATACTCCTGCAGGCGATCTGTGCCTGCTTTGATGGCAACCACCACAAGCGGTTCAATCTTAAAATTACGGTAAAGTCCGTTCAATGTTTCCTGTAGCTGAAGTGCCTCTGTATCCTGACCGTCGTTCAGCAACAGCAGATTCAGCTGCTCATTGCCCAGCAGGTTCTCCGGAATAAAGATTTCCAGCGCTACTTCCCTTTTCAGGTAGGCAGACTTTAAAATATGTTCAGTTTTTACAACTTCCGGAAGTAACATGACGGTATACATAATTCAGCGATTCCCCTTTCTCACAAATAATTCGCAAAGGTAATAATCTCTGTAAAAAATACTTAAGCGGTTCAGTGCTTTTTGCAAAAAAGTAAATTAAGGTGAATAAATGCAATTATTGTTTGGTCTTTAACAAATTGTTTGTCTAACTTAAAGCATCTAATCTGTGCGCTATGGAAGAAGCATATAAAAAGTGGTATAGTCACAATCTGAACGCCGATTTTGAACTCCTCGCTTTTGGGCATAGCGGCTACCCAATATTGTTGTTTCCTACCAGCATGGGCCGGTATTTTGAGAACAAGGATTTTGGAATGATAGATTCCATCCGCTGGTTCATAGACGAAGGCAAAATCAAGGTTTATTGTGCAGACAGTATAGACCGCATGAGCTGGTACAACAAGGATATCCATCCGGCCGACAGGGTAAAAAACCACATCTGGTATGATAAATTGTTGCTTGAAGAAGTTTCCGCCCTAATGCGACAGGAAACCGGGCATGCAAAAATCATTGCCGCCGGCTGCAGTTTTGGCGGGTATCATGCGGCCAACTTTGCTTTCAGGCACCCCTGGCTTGTGAGCCACCTGTTCAGCATGAGTGGTGCGTTCGACATAAAAGGACAGCTTGACGGCTTTTATAACGATGACGTCTATTTTAACAACCCCGTAGATTTTGTACCAAATGACAATAACCCCGAACTCTGGCAAATGAAGATCATTCTGGGCACAACAGACCGGGATATGTGCCGTGCAGACAATGAACGCATGTCTCAGATCCTGACCGGCAAGGGAATTCATCACTGGCTGGACATCAGGCAGAATGCAGACCACGACTGGCCGATATGGCGACAAATGCTACCTCAATATTTAAGTCAATTACCATAAAAAAACCCTGTCAACCGACATCCCTGAACTGAGTATATACCCTTGAAAAACAAACTGAAAGATGAAGAAAATTGGAATTTTATTTGGAAAGGAAAGATCTTTTCCGGAAGCTTTTGTAAAACGTGTGAACCAGATCGGAGGAAAGGAATTCCAGGCCGAATTTGTCAGCATCGACAAGATCTTCCAGGCCGAACCTTTAAATTATGCGGTCATTATCGACCGTATTTCACAAGATGTTCCTTTTTATCGCGCGGCGATGAAAAACGCGGCCATTACCGGAACGGCTGTTATCAATAACCCCTTCTGGTGGAGTGCCGATGAGAAATTTTTCAACAATGCCCTTGCAGAAAAACTGGGCGTACCGGTTCCAAAAACAGCATTGATCCCTTCTTACGAACAACCGGATGATACCTCAGACCAGTCGTTCAGTAACCTGGTATTCCCGTTAGACTGGGAGGCGATTTTTCAGTATACCGGTTTCCCGGCCTATATGAAGCCTTTTGATGGCGGCGGCTGGAAAGAAGTATACAAGTTAAACGATAAGGAGGACTTTTTCGACAAGCACAGTCAGACCAAACAAACGGTAATGATGCTGCAGGAAGAGATTATTTTTGAGGAATACTTCCGCTGCTATTGCATCGGCGGGAAATATGTACGCATCATGCAGTACGAACCCCGCAACCCTTTTCACCTGCGTTACGTGGTAGACACTCCTCCTTCCAGTAAAAAGCTGCTGCAAACCATCGAAAATTATGTGCTGAAGCTGAACCAGTACCTGGGTTACGATTTCAATACCGTAGAATTTGCCGTGCGCGACGGGATTCCGTATGCCATAGATTTCTGCAACCCGGCCCCGGATGCCGACGTAGCCAGCGTTGGACAGGAAAATTTTGACTGGGTAGTAGAAACCAGTGCAAAGTACGCCATTGAAAGAGCAAAAGCGCAGGTAGATGGCCGAGATAACCTGACCTGGGGCGAGTACATCAAAACCGGCGCGACAGGCTTACCGCTAATTGGCAAACCTACGGTAAAAAAAGTGCCGGCTAAACCTGCTGCGGCAAAGAGCAATACGGCCAAAAAAGAAGCAGCACTAAAACCTAAAAAGACTGCAGCTAAAAAATAAGAACGGGTACCATTAGGAAGGAAAAACATGATGAACGATTTTACACTCGGGATCGAGGAAGAATATATGGTGATAGACCCTGTGACCAGGGAACTGACCTCACACGATCAGAAAATAGTGGAGGCAGCACAAAAAATACATAAAGACCAGGTAAAGGCCGAAATGCACCAGGCCGTTGTGGAAGTGGGCACTGGTATCTGCAGAAATACAACGCAGGCCCGGGAAGAAATTTCACAGTTGCGTTATACCGTTTCGCAGCTGGCCGGGGAGCTTGGCCTGAGGATCGGTGCCGCAGGTACACATCCCTTTTCCCATTGGGAAAAACAGCTGATCACTGAACACCCGCGCTACAGCGAAATTGTAAATGAACTTCAGGAGGCAGCCCGTTCTAACCTGATCTTTGGCCTGCATGTACATGTGGGTTTTCAATCGCGTGAGCTGGCCATACACATTGCCAACCAGGTGCGTTACTTTTTACCCCACGTATTTGCGCTGTCTACCAACTCTCCTTTCTGGGAGGGCAGGAATACCGGCTATAAATCCTTTCGTACCAAGGTGTTTGACAAATTTCCGAGAACAGGCATCCCCGATATTTTCAACAGCATTGAAGATTACGACAACTACGTAAAACTACTCATTAAAACCAACAGCATCGACAATGCCAAAAAGATCTGGTGGGACATCAGGGTACATCCATTTTTTGAGACCATAGAGTTCAGGATCTGCGACTGCCCGATGCTGATCGATGAAACTATGGCCTTTGTGGCCCTCTTCCAGGCTTTATGTGCCAAATTGTACAAACTGCGCCTGCAGAACATGAAGTTCATCAGTTACTCCAGGGCACTCATTAACGAAAATAAATGGCGGGCTGCACGCTATGGCATCGACGGCAACCTGATTGATTTTGGCAAGGAAATGGAAGTGAACTGCCGCAACCTGGTTTTGGAGCTGCTCGACTTTGTAGACGATGTGGTAGACGATCTGGGCTGCCGCAACGAGATCAATTATGTAACGAAAATATTGGAAAACGGAACAGGGGCCGACCGGCAATTGTCTGTTTACGAACAATTTGGTAACTTTGAGGCCGTAGTAGACTACATTACTACACAAACATTGATTGGGGCTAAGTAGTGGTTATGACCGACAGAAATAAGATTAAGGTAGCTGTTATTGACATGAATAACGGGGTTACCAACCAGGGGATGCGAGGGATACAGGAAGTCTTGCTGCGTTACAGGGAGGAAATGGAAGTGGATTTATCTTTTGATCTGTTTGATTTAAGACAAAAAGGCGAAATACCCGGTCTGGATTACGACATCTATATTTCAAGTGGTGGTCCTGGTAGTCCCTACGATGGCGAAGGCCAGCAATGGGAAAATGACTTCTTTAAGCTGCTGGATGATATTGTGACCTTTAATAAAGGTAACGCACAGCTAAAAAAACACGTTTTTTTAATCTGCCATTCTTTCCAGATGGCCTGCCGGAAATTCGGATTGGGCCGGGTGATCAGAAGGCGCTCCACGGCTTTTGGCATTTTCCCTGTTTTTCTGACGGAAGAAGGGGAAGAAGACACCTTATTTGACGGATTGCCCAACCCCTTTTATACAGTGGACAGCCGCGACTGGCAGGTTACCAACCCCGACGATGCTTTGTTCTGCGCCGCCGAAGCCAGCGTACTGGCCCTGGAAAAAGAACGCCCGCATGTTGATCTCGAACGCTGCGTGATGTCCATACGCTTTACCAAAGAGATTGTAGGCACCCAGTTTCATCCGGAAGCTGACCCTCTGGGCATGAAAACCTACCTGTTGCAGGAAGATAAAAAGAAAGTCATCATTGAAAATCATGGTGAGCAAAAATATAACGATATGCTCCATAGCCTGGACGACCCGATGCGGATTGCCTTAACACAGCGCATTGTACTGCCTAATTTTTTAAATGAGGCCATCAACACCTTACAGGAGGCCTGATATGATCGCACAGTACAGAAAACAGTTCAATGCTTCCTTTTCCGAAGAAAAGTACCGGAAACTGCTCCTTGCCCTGCAGGAAGGCCATACAAAAATTCCTTTCCGTGTAGCAGAGACACCTGTTTTTATCCCGGCGTCCTTAAAAAAACAACTGATTGCTGCCGGGGAAGACATCATTAACCTGATTAAGGGGCCCGATTTCATCGCACTGACTCAAGCCGCCATTCCGGCACAATGGAACGTGCCCGGAGAAAACGGACACCCACATTTCCTGACCTTCGATTTCGGGATCTGCAAAGATGAACAGGGCGCCCTCCTGCCTAAGCTGATAGAAATGCAGGGCTTCCCTTCGTTATATGGGTTCCAGGCGGTTTTAGGGAAAACCTATAAAAAGACATTTGAACTGCCTGAAAATTTAACGCCCTATTTTGAGGGAATGGATGAAGGTAAATACATAGACCTGCTGAAAAAAGTAATCCTGGGCCCTTACCAGCCCCATGAAGTGGCGCTGATGGACCTGGATGCCCCCAACCAGAAAACGGCTATAGATTTTTATATCACACAAGCATTTCTGGGCATAAAAATACTGAGCCTCACCGATATCTTTAAAGAAGGTAATCAGTTGTTTTACCAGGAGGGAGGGCAAAAGATAAGGTTAAGGAGAATATATAACCGACTGATCTTTGATGAGATCGCCGATCAGACCGACCTGTTTAAGGAAAGTTTTGACCCAAGAGCAGAACTGGATATAGAATGGATTACCCACCCCAACTGGTTTTACAGGATCAGTAAATATACCATGCCTTTCCTGAAAAGCCGGTTTTTACCGGAAACCATTTTTCTGAACACCTTAAAGACCATTCCCCCCGATCTGGAAAACTATGTGTTGAAACCCTTGTTCTCTTTTGCTGGGATGGGTGTAATCATAGATGTAAAAGCCTCCGACATTCACGGCATTCCCGATCCTGAAAACTGGGTCCTGCAGAAAAAGGTAGTGTATGAACCGGTGGTACAAGCTCCTGATGGAGGGGTAAAAGTGGAGGTCAGGCTCATGTACCTCTGGCCCGATGGCGAAGAACCCAGGTTATGCATTAACCTGGCCAGACTAAGCCGGGGTAAAATGATTGGAGTGAGGTACAATCAGGATTTTGACTGGGTAGGCGGAACAATTGGCCTGATGGAACAGTAAATTGACATTCAACAGACCCCGATTGACCTGAGGTCCGTTAATTTTGTATTATGGATATTCAAAACATCTTGGTGATATTACTTTTTGCTGCCGCCATATTTTATGTGGGGCGCATGGTTTACCGCGCAATATTCCAAAAAAAAGGTGCCTGTGGGGGTAACTGCAAATGCGGTGTAGATTTCTCCAATATTGAACCTCATAAAAAATAGCATCATCCATATCTCTATGCTGGAACAGTTTAAAGCCTATTTACAAAATAAAGTAGCCCTTACCGACGAACAGTTTGCACTGATTTCTGACAAATTGCGAATAAAAACCTTTGAACGGAATGAAATGATCCTGATGAAAGGTGAAGTTTCTACGCATGGTTATTTTGTTATGAGCGGCCTGCTGCGCAGTTATTCCATTGACAGCAAAGGCAAAACACACATCATTCAGTTCGCTCCTGAACAATGGTGGCTGTCGGACCGTAACGGGATGCTTTTTAATGAAGGCTCGGACTTCTTTATTGATGCTATTGAGCATACCGAAGCTGTCGTAATCCCAAAAGATTACATCAATGAAGCAGCTAAGGTCGTACCCTGCATGCACGACCTGAACCACACCATATTGAACAATTCCATCAGGTTTATGCAGAAAAGGATCAATATGCTGCTCAGCGCAACGGCAGAAGAACGTTACCTGAATTTTATCAAGCTCTACCCCAACCTTACTTTAAGGGTTCCGCAATGGATGATCGCTTCCTATCTGGGCATTACCCCGGAATCTTTGAGCCGGGTACGCAAAGACCTGGCGCATAAGCATTTTAAAGCTTAACTTTTTCTTAATGCTTTCTTATCATACATCAATGCCTGGCTAAACATAGCGCCATAACTTTGTGTTGTTAAATAATTGAAATACCTAACACAACAATATTATGGCAACTACAAACTGGGCATTAGACCCCGCACACAGCGAACTGCAATTTAAAGTAAAACACTTAATGATTACCACTGTAACCGGCAGCCTGAAATCATTAAACGCATCATTAACCAGTCCATCAGATGATTTCGAGGATGCCAGCGTTAAATTTGAAGCAGAAACAGCATCTATAGATACGGGCAATAATGACCGCGACAACCACCTGAAAAGCGGCGATTTCTTCGACGCCGATCAATTCCCGAAAATCACTTTCGAATCTACATCACTGGAAAAAGATGACGATGATTACAAATTAAAAGGCAACCTGACCATTAAAGGCATTACCAAACCGGTAAAACTTGACGTAGAATTCGGCGGGATTGCTACAGACCCATGGGGAAATACCAAAGCGGGTTTTACCATCAGCGGCAAGATTAACCGTACAGACTTTGGTTTAACCTGGAATGCCGCCTTGGAAACAGGCGGTGTAATGGTAAGCGAAGATGTCAAAATCCTGGGTGAACTTCAGTTTGTAAAACAAGCCTAACCTACTTCTGTATCAGGCACACCGCATAAGCAACAACCCCTTCTTCCCTTCCGATGAAGCCCATCTGCTCATTGGTTGTGGCTTTGATAGAAATATCTTCTATGGATATCCCTGCCGCTTCGGCAATATTCTGCTGCATGGCAGGGATATGCGGGTTGATCTTAGGTGCTTCCATGCACAACATGGCATCGATGTTCCCGATTTCATAGCCTTTTTCTTTGAGCAGTTTTACAGTTTCCTGCAAAAGGACCAAGCTACTGATCCCTTTCCAGCGGGGATCTGTGTTTTTAAAATGAAAACCAATATCCCTTAAATTCGCTGCACCCAGCAAAGCATCACATACAGCGTGCAGCAGCACATCAGCATCAGAGTGCCCAAAAGCCCCGCTATGGTGTTCCAGTTGAACGCCCCCCACAATAAAAGGGTGATTTTCCTTTAACTGGTGTACATCAAATCCAAAACCTACTTTAATCTTCATTCTCTTTATCTGTTTATCTTTTGTATTTGTTAAATGCATGGTCAACGCCTGGCTTCCCCGAAATTGAAAAGCATGGTAAACCTTAGTGTATTTGCCAGGGGGCTTTTCTCGGCATTGGCAATGAGATAGGCAATGTCTATATTAAATACATTGTATTTTAACCCGGCCCCAAGTGTGGCGTAACGCCTGTTTCCTTTTTTCGGACTTTCATAAAAATAACCTGCCCTGAAGGCAAATTGCTGGTTATACCAGTATTCTATCCCTGCCGCTATATTTATTTCCTTGATCTCTTCGCTGAAACCTCCAGGTGCATCTGTAAAGGACCCGAAAACCCCTGCAGGAACAGAACGGTCCGGATCCCGGCCCCGCAAAATCTTTCCGTTTACATCGTAAACAGGCTCAGTGGGCGCCAGCAGTTTGTTAAAATCAAGTGCAAAGGTAAACTGGTTATAGTCGTCCATCAAAAAAGTGGACGCTCCACCGATTTTTAAATTTGCAGGCAGAAAATACCGGCTCCCCCCATCAGAATAACTCAATTTAGTGCCAATATTGGAGAGGTTGAGCCCTGCAGAAAGTATGGCATCAGTACCCAGAAATACTGTTGGCTTTTTAAAATATGCCGACGCGTCTATTGCAAGTGCCGAGCCGGCATGGGTCTCCTGTCCGGCCGTAAACTGCCCAGAACTCAGGTTGGAGTAAATATAACGCAATGAGGTGCCCAGGGAAAAGCTTTCGCCCATACGCCTGGAATAGGTGACATCAAAAGCCAGCTCATTCGGACTATAAACACCCAGGTCCTGCTGGTTAATGTCTGTCAGCTGAATCTCTCCAAGGTTGAAATAACGCAGTGAACTGCCCAGCGTGGTTCGTTCGTCGGGTTTATAAAAGCCGCTGACATAAGTCAGGTTTACATCCGGGACAAGACTTTTTAACCAGGGACTATAGGAAACAGAAAAACCGTATTTTTTCTCTAAAAAAGCAAGCTTGGCGGGATTAATGCTCATGGCATTGGCATCGGGCTGCACGGCCACACCTGCATCAGCCATACCACCTGCACGTGCATCCGGTGTGATCAGCAAAAAAGGTACCGCAGTAATGATGTTGTTCGCTTGGCTGCCATTGGTTTGGGTGCCCGGCTGGACTACCTGGGCACGCAGCGTTGCTCCAGCTGCCACTAAGGAGATAACGCTTAAAGCAGCTTTAACAATACATCTAAAATTCATCCGCTATAAATAATTTAAACAATTATTGTCTGCAAGTTAACATAGTGTTCAGTAATTTCAAAGTATTGTTACCCTAACTACCGGTTTTAATCCGGAAAGTTATTTTCACTTTATTAATTATCTTCTTGGTGCGTAACCCTTTTTTTACGTAATTTTAACTCTTAGTAGTGCTAAAGTGTTTTTATACAAAACATCAGGCACCTTAAAAGAACATATATATCATTCCCATATGAAGAAAACATACTTATACTTACTTATATCCCTTGTGGCTGTAACGTCTTTTGTCTCCTGTAAATCCAGATCAGGTAAATCAGACAAAACCGGTATGGACTACAACAAGAAGGAATATGGTGGTTTTGTAGTTAACAACAGGTACAAACGCGGTCCAGGCCCCGGACTGGTAGAAATAGAGGGCGGGGTTTTTGTGATGAGCGGAAGCGCAATCAATGTTCCGGGACAGGAGCTGAGTTCGTACAACCACAAAAGAGAAACAACAGTTTCTTCTTTCTATATGGATGAAACAGAGGTTTCCAATACCAACTGGCTGGAATACCTGAACTGGATCCGCACCAACTTCCCTAAAGATTACGAATATTACTACAATGAAATGCCAGACACCCTGGTATGGCGCAGACCGCTTTCCTACAACGAGCCTTATGTAGATAATTATCTGAGACATCCGGCCTATCAGGATTATCCTGTGGTAGGCGTTTCCTGGGAACAGGCAGAAAGGTATTGCGAATGGCGGACAGACCGTGTAAACGAACTCCTGCTTCGTGAGCGTGGTTATATGACCACCTTCAAAGATTTAAATGGCGGTTCCGCAAGGGCCAACGCGGCAGCCCCCGCAACTCCACTGCCAACCGGCCCATTCAGTACAGATACTTATCTGGCCGGCCAGCATGACGACAAAGGTAGAAAGGCCATGAAAGACCTTAACCCTGCAAATACAGCGGCAGCAGGTACCACAGGAGGAAGAAATACCGCTACCAGAACCGTGCGCCTGGAGGATGGGATCTTAAAGCAGCCTTACCGCTTACCTACAGAGGCCGAGTGGGAATATGCCGCTCTGGGCCTTATTGGCAATACCCAATATGAGAACATCAATAGCAATAAAATATACCCATGGAGCGGACTGGGTCTAAGCTCGGCCAGGAAAAGTACCCGCGGTTTGATCCTTGCCAACTTTAAAAGGACCAAAGGGGATTATATGGGTGTAGGCGGATCATTGAATGATAAAGGTAGTATTACTGTAGCCGTAAGGTCTTATACCCCTAATGATTTTGGACTTTACAATATGGCAGGAAACGTAAATGAATGGGTGGCCGATGTTTATCGTTCCCATACTTTTGAAGCTGCAGATGCGTTTAACCCTTACCGTGGTAACTATTACCAGGATAAGAAAATTGCTGATCCTTCAACCGGAAAACTGGCTATTGATAAATACAATAAACCGGTAATGACGGATGCCCTTTATGCAAAAAAACAGACCTGGGCAGAGAAACAGGCTTCAGCAAACAAACCAGCTGATTCTGTAAAAAATACTTATGCAGACCAAAGGGGATACAGGGATCCACAAAGTGAATTCTATGGAGAAATTACCCTGATCAATGATAAATCAAGGGTTTATAAAGGAGGCTCGTGGAATGACCAGGCGCTATGGTTAAACCCGGCCAGCAGAAGGTTCCTGCAGCAAGATGAGGCTACAGCCGATATCGGTTTCAGATGTGCAATGACCATGCTGGGAGCGCCGGAAATCAGATCCACCGGAAAACCACAGTTTAAACCGAAAGCAGGAAGAGCCTTTAAAAGCCGCTAAAGACATAGTCGTCTTTCATAAAAAAGGAGCAGGTTAAACCTGCTCCTTTTTTATGAAAACTGTATCAGTATTTCGTTCTTTTCGACTTTATCGCCCTTGCTGACAAGGATCTTTTTGACAGTCCCACTGGCGGGCGATTTGATGATGTTCTCCATTTTCATCGCTTCAAGGACCAGCAGGTTATCACCCTTGTTCACTTCCTGCCCTTCCTGGACAATCACATTCAGCACCAGGCCAGGCATTGGGGCCTTAATCTCCTTCATCTTACTGGTTTTGGAATTGTCGAACCCAAGCTGCTGTAACAACAGGTCATATTGGTCCTGAATTGCAACCTGATATAAATTGCCATTTACTTTTATTATACTGGTTTTTTCACCTTTATCTTCTGACACCAGCTCTATGTTATAAGATCTGTTCTGGTAGATGATGCTTACATGTTTGTCAGACAGCACCGCTGAATCCAGACGAACCTCGGCACCTTCCACTGTAAGCACATCCCGCTCCAGCCCTACCTCAAAATTATAATGATCATTTACGTTTACTTTCATCTGCTTCTTTTATTGTGTTAATGCATACTGCACCAGATTAGCACCCATTTTAAGTGCATTAGTCCGTTTTTCCTGTGTATCTTCGGGATAGGTGCCGAAATCTTCCCAGCCATTGCCTAAATCGCATTCATAGGTATAATAACAAACCATCCTACCTTCCCACATCAAGGCATATCCTTTCGGTGCTTTACCATCATGTTCATGAATCTTGGGCAAACCATTAGGAAATTTATACTTCTGGTTATACAGGCTGTGGTTTGCGGGAAGCTCAGCAAAGCTAAGCTCCGGGAATACTTTTTTCATCTCCGTACGGATAAACTTATCCAGGCCGTAGTTATCATCTATATGCAAAAAACCACCACCTGTTAAGTACCTTCGTAAATTGGTGGCTTCGGCAGTACTAAAAACAACATTGCCATGCCCGGTTAAATAAACGAAAGGATAATTGAAAATCTCTGCACTGCCCACTTCCACAATCGCGTCCTGTGGACTAAAATTCGTTTTCAGGTTTTTATTACAGAAATCGATCAGATTGGGTAACGCTGTCCGGTTTGCATACCAATCACCCCCGCCGTTATACTTTAGCTTGGCCATTTTATAGGTAGGAACCCAAAAACTGCTCAGCAGCAACAATATCAGAAATCCGCCTAACCTGATTTTCATCTGTTTAAATAATTTGCTTCAAAACAGGCTGCCAGGGCAGCGGTTTCCGTCCTGAGCCGTGTATTACCTAAAGTTAAGGGTTTATAGCCCGCCTGCAAAGCCATTTCAATTTCCCTGGGTGTAAAATCGCCCTCGGGCCCTATCAGAATGGTATAACCCTGTGCCGGCTGTATCAAATCGCTCATATATTGCCTTGGCTCATTGTCCAGGCAATGGGCAATCATCTTCGTGCTGTTGTTATTTTGTTTCAGGAAGTCGGCCAAAGCAATTTGAGGGTTCAATACCGGATGATAGGCCTGTAGCGATTGCTTTACAGCTGATGTGATCACTTTATACAACCGGTCTTCCTTAATCACCTTACGTTCCGAGCGCTCACAGATCACCGTCGTAATTTCTTCAATACCGATTTCAGTGGCCTTCTCAAGGAACCACTCCAGCCGGTCTATATTTTTTGTAGGAGCAACGGCGATATGAAGATGCTGACTGCGCTTGTTGTATTCCCTTTGGGTTTCTATTACCCTAAGGGCTACATTTCTCTTTGCTTCGCCGGTAATCTCTGCCTTGTAAAGCCCCCCGACACCATCGATCAGGTAAACCTGGGCACCTATGCCCAAACGCAATACCTTTGTACAATGCCTGCTTTCCTCCTCACTTAACAAATACGCATCAGCGCTGATATCCGGGGTATAAAAAACATGCATGGTGTTGATTTTAATGGAGGTCGATCATATCCTTCTTACTGATTACCAGTTCCAGCTTTATGGTTTCTATGTTCTGTTCGGTTTTCTTCAGGATCGTAAACAGATAACCGTAGCATTCTTCACTGTCGCCCACCTCGGGTATTTTACCAAAAGCATGGGAAACCAGTCCACCCACCGTATCAAAGTCCTCATCCTCCGGCAGGTCATGCGGCAGGTGCTCGTTCACATCGTAAACAGTGGCGTAGGCGTTGATGATGAATTCCGTATCTGAAATCTTTTCAACATTAGGCTTTTCCTCATCGTATTCATCCTGTATCTCGCCAACAATTTCTTCCACGATATCTTCCAGGGTAACCATACCCGCAGTACCGCCAAATTCGTCAATCACAATGGCGATCTGTATGCGTTTCTGCTGGAGCTCGCTCAGCAGGTCATTGATCTTTTTCGTTTCAGGAACAAAGTAAGGCTTCCTGATGATATCCTTCAATCCCCAGTCTTTATTTTCTGCAAGTAAAGGAAGGATATCCTTGGCATGTACAATACCGATGATCTTATCAATGATATCATCATATACCGGCAAGCGGGAATATCCTTCTGCAATGATCTTCTCTACAACTTCTTTTTTTGGTGTAGAAACCTCTACACCCATAATTTTGGTTCGTGGAACCATAATATTTTTTACCACGCGCTCGTTAAAATCAAAAACGTTCTTGATCAACTCGTGCTCATTGGTATCCAACGCACCACTTTCTTTCCCCTGATCCAGCAGGTAATGCAATTCTTCTGTACTGTGTACAGAATCATGCCCGCCTACATTGGAAATGCCGAAGATCTTGAGTACCACATTGGCAAATCCATTCAATACCCAGATGAAGGGTCTGAATATCAGATAAAAACCTTGCAGTGGCAATGCTATGAAAAGAGTAGTTGCAACAGGTCGTTGAATGGCTACCGATTTAGGAGCAAGCTCTCCAAATACAATGTGCATTACGGTAATGAACATAAAGGCTATTCCGGTAGAAATAGAAGTGATGTATACCTCCGACAAGGAGAAATTGATCAGCAGGTCGTGCACAATGCTGTGCATTACCGACTCGCCAACCCAACCCAGCCCCAGTGAGGCCAGGGTGATTCCAAGTTGCGTCGCAGCCAGATACCCATCCAAATGCTGGGTAATGTGCTTTGCGATATTCGCAACCCTGCTCCCGGATTTAGCTTTTATCTCAATCTGGGAAGCCCTTACTTTCACTATTGCAAACTCTGCTGCAACAAAAAAACCATTAAGGGCTACCAGAAAAAAGGTAAAAAATATTTTAAATGCTTCCATTTAAGAATTATTTCTAAACTTCTTGTCGTAAAGCTCTATGCTTTCCTGTATCACTTTGTGGGCATAACGTACACCCAGTAAATGTTCAATGGTTACTTTCTTTTCTTCAAGGGCCTTATAGTCCTGGAAAAACTTTACAATTTCTTTCATGGTATGCGGAGGTAGTTCGGCCAGGTCATTGATGTAGTTCACAGACATGTCGTTCTTAGCTACGGCAATGATCTTGTCATCCTGTTCGCCATTGTCCACCATGTGCATCACACCAATAACTTTGGCTTCAATGATGGTCATCGGGTAAACATCTACAGAACACAGTACCAGAATATCAAGAGGGTCATTATCATCGCAGTAAGTTTGCGGGATAAAACCATAATTTGCAGGATACATCACTGACGAAAACAGCACACGGTCTAATTTAATCAGGTTTGAATCTTTATCGATTTCGTACTTTGCTTTTGATCCTTTTGGAATTTCAATAATGGCATTTACAGTCTCAGGCACGTTATTGCCCGGAGAAACACTGTGCCACGGATGATGGTCGTCTTTCATTTTATTGTTGCGTATTTGATAATTCGTCGTTGTTATCTTTCACTACCTTCTTTCTCACAAATGTGACGATTAACGGAATAGTTGTAATAACAATAAAGCCTATAATAATATATAATAAATAATCGTTAATTTCTTTTTCAAATCTCTTGCCCAGAAAATATCCTAGCAAAGTTAAGGATGCTATCCAGATCAATGCCCCGGCAACGTTGTATAAAGCAAACCGCTTAAAATCCAGCTTTACAACACCAGCAAAAATCGGTGCAAAGGTCCTTACAATCGGTACAAATCTACCCATAATCAGCGCAAAGGCTCCTTGTTTATGGTAATATTCTTCTGCGGCCTTCAAATAACGTCTTTTAAAGAAGAAAGATTCCTTTCTGTGATACAGTACCGGCCCCGTCTTTCGCCCAAACCAATAGCCTACAAAATTACCGGATACAGCAGAAACACATAGGCCGATAATCAGGACATATATATTTACGTCTAACTTACCTGTTGCCACGAACATCCCGGCAAGAAACAAGAGGTAATCCCCCGGAAGAAAAAATCCAAAGAACAAGCCTGTTTCGGCAAAGATCACAAACATTACAACGTAAAAACCACCTTCTCTAAGTAATTTTTCGGGATCAATGAAGTGCTGTAACGTATTCCAGAAATCTTGCATATTTCAATTATTCGTAAAACTACAAATAATTATCTAGAGAAGAGACTATATCAGATTTAAAATTACCGCCGGATATACGCCTAAAATCACTGTAATCACTACCGATAACACCAATGCCACCTGGTATTGCGCAGGCGTCTGGAGCTCCGTTTCATGACCATCTTTGAAGTACATGGCAACTATAACCCTGAAGTAATAATAAAAGCCAACAAGTGCATTTAAAATCGCAAATGCCACCAGATATATCTGGTATTCTTTCATTACATTCACAAACATCAGGTACTTGCCTATAAAACCTGCAGTTAAAGGAATACCCGCCAGCGACAACATAGCTATAGTAAGTACCAATGCCGTTAAAGGGTTGCGTTTGGCTAGCCCGTTGAAACTTTCAAAGCTGTCATCTCCGGTTTTTTGTTTGACCAGGATCAATACTGCAAAGGCAATGATGCTTGCAAAAGTATAGGCAGCCGCATACACCAGCACGTTACTCGATGAATTTCCTGTTAAGGTGATCAGCGAGAAAAGCAGGTAGCCTGCATGCGAGATACTGGAGTAGGCCAGCATTCTTTTAAAGTTTTTCTGGAAAAGAGCTGTAACGTTACCAATCAGCAACGTTAAACATACAATACCCATCATTGGCGGCAGCCAGAAATCGTGCAATGGCGCAAGTGTGCCGGCAAACAACCTTAAGAACGCGGCAAAACCAGCTGTTTTTACTACGGTTGACATAAATGCCGTGATCAGTGTAGGTGCCCCCTCATATACATCTGGTGTCCAGAAGTGAAATGGTGCAGCCCCGATTTTAAAGCACAAACCGATCAGCAGCAGAATTACCCCTGGGTAAAACATGGGTGGTATGGTTTTATAATTGCTCACCAGGAACTTGTTAATCGTATCAAGGTCAAAAGACCCCGTAGCGCCATAAATCAGCGCAATACCAAACAACAGGAAGCCGGTAGAAAAGGCCCCCATCAGAAAGTATTTCAATGACGCTTCATTAGAAGCAAAATTTCCTTTTCTGATACCTGCCAGTATGTAAAGGCTGACCGACATGATCTCCAGTCCGATGAACAGCATCGACATGTTTTTATAGGAAACCATGATCACTATACCCGCCAGCGCAAACAGGATCAGTGTAAAATATTCCGCTATATTTTCACTGTCGGCAGCAAAATAGTTCTGTGTAAGTAAGAATATAAGTAAAGTCCCCGAAACAGTTAAGCCGGTAAAAGCCAGTGCAAAATTATCCATCTGCATCATGCCATAATAGGTCTGATCGGTATTCCAGCCTGTAACTACAAATGCCAGCGATAGGAGCAAACCCAGTAAGGTAAGGGGTAATAACGCTTTTTTAGCTTTAAACAAACCTGCGTAAAGCACTACCAAAGCTGTAACAGTTATTGTTATGATGATATTCATTTCCTTCTTTTACTGATTTAATTTTTGAGTTACCTGTTCTAATAAATGTTGTACCGAGGCTTCTGACAACTGCAAAACCGGCTTAGGGTAAACCCCCAAAACGATAACCAGCGCACAGATAATATACAACACCAGCTGTTCCGAACCTTTAATATCTGTAAAGCCAATGGTCAGGTCATTGGTTTTACCCAGCATTACATTCTGGTACATCCTGAACATATAAACCGCACCAAAGATGATGGTAAGACCAGCAAATACAGCTGCCCAGAGGCTATATTGATAAATACCGATCAACAAAAGGAACTCGCCAATAAAGCCATTGGTACCCGGCAGGGCAACGGTTCCCAGCACAATGATCAAAAATACGATGGCCAGCTTAGGCGCCTGTTTTGCAATTCCTCCCAGTTCCGCAATCTTATAAGTACCCACACGGCTGGCAATAATGTCGAGCACAAAGAATAGACCTACCACATTGACACCATGGCTCAGCATCTGGATCATGGCGCCCTGCATCCCCTGCACATTTAAAGCGAATATACCCGCCGAGATCAGGCCTACGTGACCGATTGAAGAATAAGCCACCAGGCGCTTTGCATCTTTTTGTGTAAAAGCGATCAATGAGGCATAAACCACCCCGATAATGGATAAAATAATCGCCAGCTGTCCCCATTGCGCAACTCCGGCAGGCACTACAGGCAACAACCACCTGATCACCCCATAAATACCCATCTTTAGCATGATACCCGAAAGCAACATAGTTCCGGCCGCAGGAGCTTCGGTATAAGTATCCGGCTGCCAGGTATGAAAAGGGAATACCGGCATCTTAATGGCAAAGGCCACAAAGAAGGCCCAGAATATCCAGGTTTGTTGTGTACCATCCAGGTTCAGGCTGTAAAAAGCCTGTATGTCGAAATTACTGGCCGGATTCTGCAGATAAAGATAAATGATCCCCAGCAGCATAAATAAAGAACCCGCAATGGTATATACAAAGAACTTCATGTTTACCTTTATCCTGTTTTTACCGCCCCAAACTGCACAGATAAAGTAAATTGGAATCAGGGCTGCTTCCCATCCGATATAGAAAAGAAAGGCATCCATTGCCGTAAATACCACCAGCAAACCGGTCTGCATAAACAGGATCAATGCAAAAAATGCATTTGCACTTTTATATTGATGCTGATAAGCAGCCAGGATGATCAAAGGTACAAGTACATTGGTCAGCAATATGGTGATCATGCTGATCCCATCAACCCCTGCATGAAAACTGATGCCAAGATCTCTTATCCAGGGACAGTTTACAACAAATTGTGTACTTGCATCCGGTATAAAATTGCATACCATGATCAATGCCAGGGCCAGAGATGCGACTGCCGAACCCAATGCAACATGCTTTGCTGCATTTCCGGAAAATGCGGTAACCAGGGCACCAAGCAATGGTAAAAATAGGAGAAGTATTAAAAGTTGTTCCATTATCTTTTCTTGAACGATCTTTTACAGAGATAAATAAGTATACAATAACAATGAGATGATGCCTATCACCATCATAAAAATATAAAAGCCAACATTTCCAGACTGGATCAAACGCATGCCTTTGCTGGCTTCAGATGCAGTCCAGCCAAAGCCGTTTACAATGCCATCCACGATCTTATTGTCAACAATCTTATAGCAAAAGCCTGATAAGACATCCAGGGGTTTTCTGATCACCGCATCGTAGATTTCATCAAAATAAAACTTGTGGTACGAAAGACTGGCCAGTGCCGGACGTTTCGTTTCGTCAGGTACAGGAATATGATTTTGCTTCACATATTTACCATAAGCCAGGCCAATGGAGATCAGTACACCTACTACAGAAACTGCCATCAGCATGTATTCTGTAGCATGGTCAGGTGCTTCTCCGGTATGTTTGATTACCGGCGACAGCCAGTGCGAAAGCCAGTGGTTTCCACCCAATGCCTCAGGAATACCAATTGCCCCGCCTATAGCGGATAAAACTGCCAGAACGATCAAAGGAAGGGTCATCGATTTAGGCGACTCGTGGATTTTTTCTTCAGCATGGTGCGTCCCCCTGTACTTACCGTAAAACGTAAGGAACAGCATCCTGAACATATAAAACGCGGTTAAAAATGCGCCAAACACGGCAATTCCCCACATCACCTTATCATGCAGGTAAACATGCGCTAAAATCTCGTCCTTAGAAAAGAAACCAGAGAATGGAGGTAAACCGGCTATTGCTATGGTACCAATCAGCATGGTCAAAAAGGTTACCGGCAGTTTTTTACGCAATCCGCCCATATGGCGCATATCCTGTTCATGGTGCAAAGCATGAATCACAGAACCTGCACACAGGAACAACAATGCCTTAAAGAAAGCATGGGTAATGACATGGAAAAAAGCCCCGTTATAAGCACCCACACCCAGGCCCAGGAACATGTAACCCAATTGGGATACGGTTGAATAGGCCAGTACTTTTTTAATATCCGTTTGGGTTAAAGCAATAATGGCAGCTACAATTGCTGTAGCCAGACCAACAATGGCAATCACATGCTGGATCATTGGGGCAAGGTCGAACAGCAGGTTCGATCTGGCAATCATATAAATACCAGCAGTTACCATGGTAGCTGCGTGGATCAGTGCCGAAACAGGGGTTGGGCCGGCCATCGCATCAGGCAGCCAGGTAAACAAAGGCAGCTGGGCGGATTTACCGCAAGCACCAATAAATAGCAACAAGGCAATTAAAGCAATGGTCCCATTTCCCGGAAGCATGTTTGCTGCCTGAGGCCAGATCTTGCTGAATTCAATACTGCCAAAGGTAGTGAAGATCAGGAATACACCCAGCAAAAAGCCAAGGTCGCCAATACGGTTCATCACAAAAGCTTTTTTAGCCGCAGAGGCGTAGCTGCTATTGGTATACCAGAAGCCGATCAGCAGGTAAGAACAAAGCCCTACACCTTCCCAGCCAATGAACATCACAATATAATTTGAGCCTAAAACCAGCAGCAGCATGAAAAAGATGAACAGGTTCAGATAGCTGAAGAACTTACCAAAGCCCTCATCGCTGTGCATATAGCCAATCGAATAAATATGAATCAGAAAACCCACACCGGTAATGATCAGCAACATCAGCGAGCTCAATGGATCGACAAGGAATGACAATGGAATGTCAAGCGTTCCTGCACTGATCCAGTTAAAAAGAAATATCTCATGAGATTTATTGGCATCTGCACCCAGTTCAAAAAAGATGCCTACACTGATTGCAAATGAAATGAATATCACACTGCTTCCTATAAAACCAATCAGGTTTTTAGATAGTGAATTTCTCCCAAGACCGTTTATTACAAAGCCCAACAGAGGAATTAACGGAACCAGCCAAACTAAATTTATCATCTTATATTCTTCTTAATAATTACCACTTAAGGCGATTCAATACATTTATATCGGTAGACTGGGTATTTCTATAAACCATTACAATGATACTCAGGCCTACCGCAACCTCTGCAGCAGCCAAAGCCATAATAAAGAATACGAATACCTGACCGGAAGGATCATTGCTGTGTACCGAAAAAGCCGTCAGCAATAAATTCACTGCGTTCAGCATCAGCTCAATAGACATGAAGATCACAATTGCATTTCTGCGGGTCAGTACACCAATCACACCGATGGTGAAAATAATCGCGCTCAGCCAGATGTAGTGGTTAAGCGGAACACCCTGTAATTCCTGAGTAATGTTACCCATTATACTTTTTCTTTTTTAGTTAACAATATGGCACCTACCATTGCCGAAAGCAATAGAATGGAGCAAAGTTCAAATGGCAGCATGAAAGGTCCAAACAATTCCTTGCCCAGGTTTTTTACCAGGCCCAGATTTGGATTTTTCAGTACCACGGGATCAGAAATGGCCGTGGCTTTCAATGCGCCGGCCAGCGTAACCAACAGACAGCAGCCTGCAATTACCCCTACTATTTTAAGCAAGCCCGATTTAAGCGGCTCATTGTCCTTATTCAGGTTCAGCAGCATCAGCACAAACAGGAACAATACCATGATAGCCCCCATGTAAACAATAAAGTTTACCACAGCAAGAAATTGTGCATTCAGCAGGATATAGTGAACCGTAAAAGTAAAAAATGTAACGATCAGGTAAAGCACACTATGCACCGGGTTCTTTGAAAAAATAACCAGGAGGGAAAAGATGATGCTTAATGTTGCTACAAAATAGAATACCGATGTACCCATTAATTTTTCTTGTTTAGTTTATTTATTTCTTAGTTAATGGTTGTTCAACCAGCTTATCTTTACCATAGATGAAATCCTTGCGCAGGTAATCGGCCGGAACAATCGGTCCATCCAGGTAGATGGCTTCTTTCGGACAGGCCTCCTCGCATAGACCACAAAAAATGCAGCGCAGCATATTGATCTCATACACTGAAGCATATTTCTCTTCGCGGTATAAATCCTTCTCTTCAGGTTTGCGCTCTGCAGCAATCATGGTAATTGCTTCCGCCGGACAGGATAGTGCACATAAACCACAGGCGGTACAGCGTTCCCGTCCTTCTTCATCTCTTTTCAGCGAGTGCATCCCCCTGAAATTGGTCGAGAATTCCCTTTCCACTTCCGGATACCTGATCGTGGCCTCTTTCTTAAAAAAGTGGCTGATGGTAATAGACATCCCTTTGGCAATCGCCGGCAAATAAAGACGCTCGGCAAGGGTCAGTGGCTTTTTCTCTAATACTTTCTTTTTACTGGTCAATGGTTCCATTAAACCTCCTTATTATTTATCCGCAGATGCGGGCCTTAAAACTTTTCAATTATTGCAATCACAATACCCGTGATCACGATGTTCGCTATCGCAAGTGGGATCAATGCTTTCCAACCCAGATGCATCAATTGGTCATAGCGGAAACGCGGAATGGTCCAGCGCACCCACATGAAGAAAAATATAAATGCAAATATTTTAATGAAGAAAACGAGTGTTCCGAAAAGCGGTGCCCAGGTTGGGCCTAACCATATGGCCATCTGGTCCATGCCCGGATAATTGTAACCACCAAAATATAGCGTGGCCATTACCGCCGAAGAAACGAACATATTGATGTATTCAGCAAAGAGGTAGAAACCCAGCTTCATAGACGAATATTCTGTATGATAGCCACCGATCAGCTCTGTTTCGCATTCCGGTAAATCGAAAGGCGCCCTGTTGGTCTCCGCAAAAGAACAAACCATAAACAGGATAAACCCAAGCGGCTGGTACAGTACGTTCCAGTGCCAGCCATGCTGCTGTTCCACAATTTCTTTTAAACTCAATGTATTGGTTACCAGGAGCAGTGCAATAATAGACAAGCCCATAGCAATTTCATAGCTGATGTTTTGGGAAGCGGCACGTATGGCACTCAGCAAAGAGTACTTATTGTTAGATGCCCATCCCCCAATCATTACACCATAAACACCCAAAGAGACTACACCAAAAATGTACAATAAGCCCACATTGATATCTGTTACCTGCAAAGGAATTACTTTATCGCCAATCGTAATCGGGCTTCCCCATGGAATCACCGCAGTACCGATACATGCAGTAAGCATGGCCAGTCCGGGCCCTACCATAAACAGCCATTTACTCGCATTTGAAGGAATGATCTCTTCCTTCATAAACATTTTCAAGCCATCCGCCAGGGGCTGGAACATCCCGGCTGGCCCCGCCCTGTCAGGCCCAAGCCTGTCCTGTAAAAAGGCTGCCACTTTTCTTTCTGCATAAGTAGAATACATGGCAATCAGTAAACTGATACCAAAAATGATAGCCACAAGTACAAATTTTTCTATTACAAAAGCTATATCCATTAGAATTTAGTGGTTTTTTCTAGTTCTACCTTGTTTGCGGCCTGGAGTTTAGGATTGGATTGTATTACCGGAAGCGGTTTTAAAGTCTCATAATGATTGGAAGCAATCACAGAAGTATCGCTGATATGGGTAGGGTGCTCTATTACCCAGTCGGCCGTTTTCTTCTTGTCAAATCTGCAGGTATTGCAGATGAATTCTTCCACCTCACCATAAATATCCTTACGTGCTGTTACCCTTAACACATCTTCTCCTTTATACCACAGGGTTACTTTACCACTGCAGGTAGGGCAATCCCTATGTGCATCAATAGGTTTGGTAAACCACACCCTGTTCTTAAACCGGAAAGTTTTATCAGTTAAGGCGCCAACCGGGCATACATCAATAACGTTACCCGAAAAATCATTGTCTACAGCAGTCTGGATATAAGTAGAGATCTCTGAGTGGTCACCTCTGTTCAGGATTCCATGAACCCTTTTATTGGTGATCTGATCGGCAGTAAATACACAACGATAGCACAAAATGCACCTGTTCATGTGCAGTTGTATCTTATCGCCTATATCTATACGCTCAAAAGTACGGCGTTCAAACTCGTATCTTGTTTTCTGTAAACCATGTTCATAGCCCAGGTTCTGCAGGTCGCACTCTCCGGCCTGGTCACACACCGGGCAATCCAGCGGGTGGTTAATCAACAACATTTCAACTACACCACTACGTGCCTCAAGCACTTCCGGTGAAGTAATGTTCATCACTTCCATCCCATCCATCACTGTTGTACGACAGGATGCAACCAGTTTGGGCATCGGACGCGGATCTTTTTCGGATCCCTTGCTCACCTTAACAATACAGGTACGGCATTTTCCGCCACTGCCTTCTAATTTAGAATAATAGCACATTGCAGGTGGTACAATATCTCCCCCAATCTGTCTTGCAGCATTCAGGATAGAGGTACCGGGCGCTACTTCTACTGTTATTCCGTCTATGGTTACCTTAACTTTATCACTCATTGTTAAAGATTGTCTGATGTTAATTCTCTGTAGTAACGGCTTTTGCAATCGGCTCAGCATAATTTGCCAGTCCGTAATTTGTAGTTAAGCTCTTCACCGGCTCATTTACATGCCATTCAAATTCATCCCTGAAATGCCTGATCGCACTGGCCACAGGCCAGGCAGCAGCATCACCAAGCGGACAAATTGTATTTCCTTCTATCTTTTTAGACACGTCAACCAGCAAATCAATATCGCTCATTTTGCCATGACCGTATTCTATTCTGTGCAGCACTTTCTCCATCCAGCCGGTTCCTTCACGACATGGCGAGCATTGTCCGCAACTCTCATGGTGGTAAAAACGCGAAAAGTTCCAGGTATTTCTAACGATGCACTGGTCTTCATCAAAAGCGATAAAACCACCCGATCCCATCATACTTCCGGTAGCAAAACCACCTTCCGACAATGATTCATAGCTCATCAATCTTGGCTCGCCATTAGCCAGTTTTAAGGTTAAATTGGCAGGCAATATAGGCACCGATGATCCTCCGGCAACAGTAGCTTTCAGGCGTTTGCCATTGGCGATACCTCCGCACCATTCCTCAGAATAGATAAATTCTTCAACCGGCAGCCCCAATTCTATCTCATATACGCCTGGTCTAACCAGGTTACCGGAAGCTGAAATTAATTTCGTTCCTGTACTGCGGCCAATACCGATCTTTGCATACTCGTCGCCCCCATCGTTAACAATAGGCACAACAGCGGCAATAGACTCTACGTTATTTACAACAGTAGGACAGCCATACAGTCCTGCAATTGCCGGGAAAGGCGGTTTGATCCTCGGATTCCCCCTTTTACCTTCCAGTGATTCCAGCAGGGCTGTTTCCTCACCACAGATATAGGCACCGCCTCCAGGCTGTACATACAGCTCCAGGTCGTAACCCGAGCCTAAAATATTTTTTCCCAGGAAACCGGCGTTCTTTGCTTCTGCTATTGCCTTTTCCAGGATACGGATCTGCGGCATCATTTCACCACGTACATAAATATAAGAGGTATTCGCACCCAGTGCAAAACTGGAAACAATCATCCCTTCTATCAATGCATGCGGAATATGCGTCATCAGATAACGGTCTTTAAACGTTCCCGGCTCAGATTCGTCGGCATTGCACACCAGATAACGCGGTACACCTTCAGGTTTAGCCAGGAAACTCCATTTCATTCCCGTAGGAAACCCTGCACCGCCCCTGCCGCGCAAACCGGACTTCTTTACCTCTTCTACTACTTCATCAGGAGTAAGGGTTTTCAATGCCTTTTCTACAGCACGGTACCCGCCTTTCTGGCGATAAACATCAAAAGTATTGATGCCTGGTACATTAATATGTTCTAATAACAGTTTACGTCCCATTATTTTCTGCGTAAATCTTCTATCAATTTGTCTACCTTATCCTCATCCAGGTTCTCATAAAATGTATATTCCGGCCCTATCTGTAAAACAGGTCCGTAACCACAGGCAGCCAGACATTCCACTCCTCTCCAACTAAACAAGCCGTCGGGGGTCACCTCATTCTCTTTCACGCCAAGCCTGTTTTCGATATGGCTCATCAGTTTTTCAGCACCAACCAAACAGCAAGGTCCGGTTCTGCAAACCTCAAGCATATACTTGCCCTGAGGTTTTAAAAAGTACATGGTATAAAATGAAGCCACTTCATATACTTCAATATCCTGAATGTCGAGGTACGCTGCAACTTTATTCATCGCATCAGTACTCAACCAGCCCAGTTCGGCCTGCACTTCATGCAAGATAGGCAGCAGGGCCGATTTTTGTCGTCCCTCCGGGTATCTTTTTACAATCTCATCAAACTTTGCTGTCAAAGCTGATGAAAATTCTACAGGTTGTTGTTCTTCTACTTTAAGCATCTAATTCTCCTGCAATAATATTCATGCTACTCATGTTGATAATGGCATCCGATAACAGCATGCCTTTACTCATGGGTGCAAACATTTGATAATTTATAAAACTAGGCCTCCTGAAATGCAAACGATAAGGCGTTCTCCCTCCGTCATTGATCAGGTAAAAACCAAGTTCACCATTACCACCTTCAACAGCGTGATAAACTTCGGCTTTTGGTGCATCAATCTCACCCATCACAATTTTAAAGTGATAGATCAGGGCCTCCATATTGTTGTACACTTCCTCTTTGGCAGGCAGGTAAAACTCAGGAACATCTGCATGAAAAATTCCTGCAGGCTCTTTTTTCAGTTTCTCCATTGCCTGCTCGATCAGGCGCACACTTTGCCACATTTCTTCATTACGTACCCGATAACGGTCGTAAATATCACCCGCTGTACCTACAGGAATTTCAAAATCAAAATCCTCATAAGAAGCGTAGGGCTCACTGACGCGTACATCATAATCTACGCCGGTAGCACGCAGTAAAGGACCAGACCAACTGTAATCCAAAGCCTGCTCCGGAGTTACACAGGCCACCCCTGAAGTACGGTCAATAAAGATCCTGTTTCTGTTCAGCAGGTTCTCAAATTCCCGCAAAGCTGCAGGGAACTCCTTTAAAAATTTATTGATCTTTGCAAAAGCGATGTCGTTAAAATCACGTTCAAAACCGCCTATCCGGCCAATATTGGTGGTAAGCCTTGCTCCGCAGATCTCTTCGTAAATTTCATAAATATGCTCCCTGAACTGGAACAAGTACAGGAAAGTAGTGGTTGCACCGGTATCCTGGGCAATAATCGTGTTGCAAATGATATGATCAGAAATGCGCGCCAACTCCATAATGATCACCCTCAGGTAATCTACACGCTTTGGCATCTGTATGTTCAGCAGTTTCTCTACTGTCATGTGCCAGCCCATGTTATTGATGGGTGATGAACAGTAGTTTAACCTGTCAGTAAGCGGGGTAATCTGGTAAAAAGGGCGGTGCTCTGCTATCTTTTCAAATGCACGGTGAATATACCCTATGGTAGAAACACCACTTACGATGCGCTCTCCGTCAAGCTGGATCACATTCTGAAAAACACCATGCGTTGCAGGGTGTGTTGGGCCCAGGTTAAGGGTAACCAATTCACTCTGCGGATCGTTATCTGTATATATTGGCTGATTGTGATTCATAATTACTTATCTACCAAAGTATTCGTCTTTTTTATCTACTCTGTTCGGATCTTCCAAAGGATATTGCTTCAGCATCGGATGAACACCAAGATCGTCCATATTCAGGATCCTTCTCAAATCAGGATGTCCTTCAAATTTTACACCGAACAGGTCATACGTTTCGCGTTCCATCCAGTTCGCGCCATTCCACAGCACTGTAGCTGTAGGGACTGTAGGATGCTGCTCGTCTATAAAAACTTTCACCCTTACCCTGATCCTGTTCATCATATTGTGCAGGTGATAAACCACCGCAATGCCATGTTTTTTTTCAGGATAATGTACTGCTGTAATGTCTGTAAGGAAACCAAAACGCGTAGTTTCATTTTCCTTCAGAAATCTTAACACCTCAATGATTACGTCTTTAGTGGTTTCAAAAGTAAGCAAACCATAAGGTTCATTCACATTGGTCACCTTGTCTCCAAATTTTGTGCTTAGCGACTCGATTACTGTCTGATTAGTTACTTCTGTCATTATAATATTCCGTATGAAGCCAACATTTCCTTGTACTGCTCAGAATTTCTTCTTCTTGACGATTCATTTTTAACCAGCTCCTGGATTTTACCAAAGCCATCCAGAATGGCTTCGGGTCTTGGAGGACAACCTGGCACATACACATCAACAGGGATAATTTCATCTATACCCTGTAATACAGAGTAAGTGTCAAATATCCCCCCGCTTGATGCACAGGCACCAACAGCCATTACCCAACGCGGCTCGGCCATCTGCAGGTAAACCTGTTTTAAAACAGGCGCCATCTTTTTCGCAATGGTCCCCATCACCATAAGCAAATCGGCCTGACGAGGCGAGAAACTTAAGCGTTCAGATCCAAAGCGACCAAAATCATAATGAGAACCCATTGTTGCCATAAATTCAATACCGCAACAAGACGTGGCAAATGGCAGAGGCCATAAGGAATGCGAGCGAGCCAAACCAATAACTTTGTCAAGGGAGGTTGCAAAAAAACCGGATCCTTCTATGCCTGGCGGCGCGTCTACTATATTGATGTCACTCATGATAAAAAACGAAAAAGGTTCATTCCTTTAAAGAATGAACCACAAATTTACAATTTTTTGAAGCAAAAGACCTACATCATCAGCATTTAGAAACGATCTAAATAGACTAATTCCAGTCCAGCGCCTTCTTTTTCAAAACGTATATAAAACCCAGTAAAAGGGTGCCCATAAACACAAACATTTCTATCATTCCGGTCATGCCCAACTCACGGAAATTCACCGCCCATGGGTACATAAAGATCACCTCCACATCAAACAATACGAAAAGGATGGCCACAAGGAAATACTTGATAGAGAAAGGCTGACGCGCATTACCAATCGTTTTTATCCCCGCTTCAAAAGTTTCCAGCTTGTCCTTGGTTTTCCGTTTGGGGCCTAAAAGATGTGTAGCAATCAGGGTGGTAACCACAAAACCTAAAGCAACAACAACTTGAAATATAATGGGTAAAAAATCTACAGGTACACTTTGCGTTTCCATTTGATAATAATTTGAGACAAAAATAAAACAAAAAGGCAGGATATACAAGCTTTGGCAAACCTGTTGCCATGTATAATAGATTATAATTAAAAATATTGTGTGTTAGCCGGCTTATAAATTTTGAGAGTGCCTTAATGATTAATACTTAAGCCACCCCAGAAGTTCATCTTAACATAAAGGATAAGCTAAAAAATGCCTAACCTTTATGTTAATCAATCTGTAATAGATTTATTCCAGGCTAAAATGAAGTTTGATGACCAAAAAAAGCTGAAGTCACAAACTTATGCAGAATTCATGCTCATTTTTTACAAGCATCGCCTACACCGGAAAAGTGCAGAATTTAAAACTGCCGCCCGGAAACATCGGCACGCATTCACTGCATGACTGTGGAGGACAATCAGCATTAGATTGACATGTCCCTGAATGACAGTCTCCACCTACTGTTAAATTACCTCCAATTACTTTCTTCAACTGACTTCTTGTTAACACCACACCAATCTGAGGAGAAGCATTTAAATTTGATTTTTTCATACTTTTACTTAGGATTATAGATATTAGACTTCGTAGCCCAATCACGCTTAGCTACTTTTAGCGACATGTATTTTACAACTTCATGTTGGTTATTTGAACTGTATCGTTGCAACTCAACAATTCATTTTGTATACAAGATCTTTAACTCAAAAGACACCCAATATCAGCTAACATGCTTGGCATCAATTGAGAGCAAGCATGGCAAAGTAAATAGACTTAAAATTGTCAAACACTCAGTAATATAATATTGAAAACAGGCAAGTAGCAAACTAGCTAAAGCAGCGATAATCAACACAGAATTCTGAAGTAAATCGTCTCCAGTGATTAGGATCAGCCCGCTATTTTCTTTATAGTAGGAACTAGTGGCTTCCAAGGTTCGAACATTCGAACCCTCATTAAGAAGAGTTGTTAGAACTGAAACAGTGTTTCTTTTATGAAATGGAGAGGATAAGAGCATCGAATAAAGTCTGGTTATTTAAAGCTATAAAAAAATGATTAAATAACAAAACAATTATACAAAGTATTCTTGAGTAGTCATGATCATGAAAGATTGATATTTTCTCTAAAAGCCTCTTCGTTAAATATATCAAAATGAAATAATTAACGGAGCCATATAACAACGGACAGGAAGATAAAAAAAGGCATCATTGCTATTTGCAATGATGCCCTAATAAAGTATTAAAAAGTTAATTAGACAGCTACTTTTTCTTAACCGGTGCTTTAGGAGCTGGAGAAGTCAACTCCTTCAATTTCGCAGGAGCAAAAGTACCAGCAGGGTTGGCGGCTATACTCTTGTTCAGATAATCAACTGCCTTAGCTTTATCCGAAGTGGCATAGAAACCAGCGAGATTATCATATGCCTCTGAAAGCTTTCTTGCGCTTGAGGCAGCAAGCTCTGGCTTATCTACAGTAACCTTTTTAATAAATGCTTCATAATGTGGCACCATTAACCCTTTAGGATTTGCCTCATCATCCATTAAGTTATTAATCCGTCCTCTGTATAAATAAGCATCCGCAGTTTCTGGAGCCAACTGCGCAACTTTCGCTATAGCTGAATCTGCTTTCACCAAAATATCCTTAGATGGCTTTGTCGGCGCATTCATTTTATTTGCATAATCAAAATAGTAAGCGAGGCCCTGATAGAAAAAGCTGTACAATACACCTTTTGCATTAGGAGCAGCCTTAGTTGCCTGCTCATAAATCTGCGCCGCTTTTCCATAGTTCTTTTGGTCGAAGTAGGACTTTGCTACTTCCGCAAGTGCGTCAGCGTAAGTTGAATCCAATTGCACCGCTTTGGTTAGTGTAATCGAAGCCAAGCTATCTTGCTTATTTTGCAGCTGCGCCTTACCCAGATACAGATAGTCTGAAGGCACTATACGGTTTTGGTCCTTTACCTTTGCAAAGAAATCATTCATAAACTGTAAAGCCTCAGGGTAATTCTTGTTCTCATAGGCTGAATAACCTCTCAACCTTAGAACTACCAAATTTTTCGAATCGTTCGGATTCATAGAAACTAAAGCAGCAGTTTCTTGTGCTAGTTTTTGATAATCTTTAGCATAAAACAAGATCTGTGCGTACCTGATTCTGGATTCGTACGACTTATCTGTTAACTCAAGATATTTTTCATAATATTGAATTGCCTCTGCATATTTTTTTGCAGAGTTTGCAGGATCGAAATCCGCCCATTGTCTATAAAGCTCAGCGAGTTCCCTGTAAGCAGGACCATAGTTGGCATCTTTGGCAATCGCCTCTTTCAAGCGCTCCTCCGATTCAGGAAAAGCCCTCGATTCTTTGTACATACGACCAATCTGAACAGGTGCCCTCAACAGATTTTCGTTGATGTTCATTGCTCTCATGTAATTCTGTAATGCTTCAGAATTTTTCTTTTGCAAGGCATAATAGTCACCCAATGCAACAAAAGTTTCCGCTTCTTTATCATTGGCATCCAGCTCTTCTGCTTTTTGTAAATAAGGCAATGCCGCCTCAAAATCAGGCTTATCTGTAGAGATATAAGCTTTTCCGATATACAATTGCGGGATATAATCTTTTTTAGAGGATACCTCTACGGCCTTCGCAAAATTTGTTTTTGCCGAAGCAGCATTATTTGACAGCAAATCTGCTTCTCCTAAACCGATATAATTCAGTGAATTTTTTGGATCTGCAGTTACTCCTTTGGTAAACACCGCACGTGCCGAATCTACGTAATCCATTTTAAGGTAAACCTCACCTAAACTATAGTAATTCTCGCCTTTACTGGCTTGCGAATTTACCAATGTTTTCAGCATCGAAGCCGCTTTCTGATATTGTTCGGCATCTATCGCCTTCTTCGCGTCGTTTAAGCTCTGAGCAAAAGAGGCAGAACCCATCACTACCAACCCTAAACCTAAGGTTATTGCTTTCTTTGTCATTTTCATGGTTCGTTTATTGATTTTAGTTCATATAAAGCACCGTTTACGTGCTTCATGGTTCAAATATAAAATTTAGTTCGTATTCTTAAAATTAAAATCTCTTGAAGTCAGTTTATGCGGACCTAGTCCGGATTTAAGTACAATCAATTGTCCCCTCTGGCTTACTAACCAGTTTGCAAAACCTGTGCCTAAACCATCTCTGCCCTGCGCATCAATGAAATATACATTTCTTAAAAACGGATAAATGCCGCTGATTAAATTCGCCTGAATAGGCTTATAAAAAGCATCATCCCCCTTTTTTCCTTTCAAATTCTTAATCCCCATCGGCTTTACTTTAGCCAGATCAACGGACATGCTGTCGTCGTTGGCCATCAGCCAGTTTACACCAAGCACACCGATCATCCCTTTATTTTTTGCAATATACTTAATTACATCATTATTTGTCTTTAAAGTATAAACGCCTTTTGCGGGAAGGGTATTTATACCTGCAAGGTCTTTAAAATATCTTAAAGTACTCGAATAAGCATTATCAAACACCAATTGTTTACCACTGCCCGAAGTACCCTTTAAAATATCTACAACCTCATTTACGGTAATATTTGAATCCGGGTTTTCTTTATTTGTAATTAAAGCGATCCCATCAATTGCAAATCTTGATGTTTTTGGTACAATACTCCGCTTTCTGTAGCTATTATCCTCATCTTTTGTCAGCATTCTAGACAAAACAATTACCCGGATGCTGTCGTTTAAAAAAGTAGGGATGATCTGCTGTTCATTCCCCTCTTTAATCTTAAACTCCGCATTTGTATAATCCGCCTTAAATACCTCAATCTGATCCGCAAGTACATTAGAAAAAGACTCATCTACCAGAATCTCTACGTTACCGGATGTACGTGTCTGTTCTACAGCATCTACCGGCTTTGGTTTCTGCTTGCAGGCAACAAATACGGTCAGTAAAAGGATAAACCCAAGGTTTTTCATTGAAATGATATTTTAATTTATTTGAGCAAAAGCGCAATCCCTATTCTTCAGCTTTCTGGTTCATTAAACGGACAAACCGTATAATCCCATACACGATTAGCAGGCATCCCAGCATGATCCTGTATTTGGGCTGAAATTCACTTAGCAGTCTGGTCCCAAAAATCAGCAAACTTCCCAGTACCATGTAAAAAAGAAACATGACCAGGCCTAAAATGAACAGAAATCGCTGTTGAGGCGATTTCTGTTTAAATGTTTCAAGATTAAACATTCTTAATTCGATAATGTAAAGCTGATTGGAATGTTGTATTTTACACGTACAGGCTTACCGTTCTGGATACCTGGAGTCCAACGCGGACTTTCCCTCAATACCCTGATGGCTTCCTCATCGGTACCACCACCAAGTTTTCTTTCCACTTTAATATCTGTCAATGAACCATTCTTCTCCACAACGAACGACATGAACACTTTACCCTGAATATTGTTCTCCTGAGCCATTGCAGGATACCTTACCGTTTTCTTCAGATAGGCATAGAATTTCTCCATACCACCCGGGAAGCTTGGTTGGGTTTCGATACTCACAAAGTCATAAACTTTGGTATCCTCTACAACTGCTGCCTGCTTAGGTCCGTCTCCTACAGGTCCGGCAATAACAATATCAGCATCAGGATCGCCGGCGACGGTTTTCTGACCTGGATCGGCTTTTTTCAAATCTTCAATCTGAACAGGCTCTTTATCTACCACCTCATTATCCGGTTTTACAATCGGAGGCGGGAATTTTACCTGGTCTTGTTTTGGTGGCGGAGGCTCAACCGGTGGCGGCGGAGGTGTCTCCGGGTTTACCGGTGGAGGTGGTGCAACCACTACCTCAACCTGTTTCACTACCTCATCTTCAGGCAGCTTGCCTTTGATCAAGCTAAAGATCTTAGGCGAGATGAATAACAGCACAAACGCAGTTGCCGATATCAATAATGCTCTTGTAGTAATTGAGGAACTTTCTTTGCGCAGCTCATAAGCCCCGTATTTCTTGTTCTTATTCGCAAATACTACGTCAAGCCATTCTGTTTTTAATAAATCTATCTTAGAACCAAACATAGCCTACTATTTAATATTGTCAATTATTTTATTATAAAATTCCACCTTGTTTCATGAAATCTTTTTCAGCATCAGTAATGTTCTCGTCATCAATTGCAGGCGCAGTGGTGATCTTTGTGATCGCCAACTCGTCCATAATATCAACAAAGTTCTTATAAGTTGCCCCGGAAGTAGGTTTGATCACCATAATGATCTGCCTGCCACCGGTAGCATCTGCTACCTTCTTTTTATTGTCAAGTATTGTTTTCCTGATGTCAGAAAAACTCTCAATATTAGGCGTTGATTTTCCTGCCTCGCCCATATACCATGCAACCTTATTGTTTTTACCCAACAAAATTGTCATCGTCTCAGATGCACGCAGTTCATTCCGCTCCTGGGAGTTATCGTCCTTATCAGGTTTTGCAATATCCATTGCTATCGGTTTCGATAGGGAGGTGGTTAACATAAAGAAGGTGATCAGCAAGAAGGCCAGATCCACCATGGCAGTTAAATCTACCTTGGTATTCGCTTTCTTGGTTCTTACTTTCCCGCCTTTTTTGCCACCCCCGCTGGAGGTATCTAATTCTGCCATGTTATATAATTATTGCGCTCCGCCTTCGGCAGACGTAATTAAACTAAATTTGTTAATTTTCTGCTTCTGAAGAATGTCAACTATCTTTTTAACAGTAGGATATTCTTCATTCGCATCACCCTTAATACTCACACGCATTGGTGTAGAATGTAATTCAGCAACTGAGTGACGGGATTGCATCAACCATTCAGCAAGTTGATTGTTGGTTGAATCAGCAGGTATCCCCGCTGCTGTTTCCTGAAACTTCTTCCGTTCATCACTGCTCATCGCAAGAAATTGTTTTAAATTCTGGATCGGAACCCCGAAAGATCCAACTACCCCAAAGCGTTTAACTTCTTCGTCTGTAAACTGGATGCCGTATTTCTCACCCATTTTAGGCAGGGTAGCCTTCCTGATGTCCTGTCCTACAATCTCATAAAACACCTTGCCTTTTCCAATGGATAATATACCCATATCCGTATCAGGAACTTTAAGTTTATAAGTTGACGAAGGAATAGTTACATCCAGAGGGTCAGGCTGACGTGCTGTCGCTGTTAATATAAAGAAAGTCAGCAATAAGAAAGACACGTCGCACATGGCGGTCATATCAATCGAAGTACTCTTTCTCTGAACCTTTGCTCTTGGCATAATTTTAAAAATTATTAATGTTTTTACTAATGATGTTTATTCTTCCGGTTTTCCATAAAGCCGGTAAAAAAAATTCATTATTTTTTATTTATGCGTACTAGCGTAAGTCTGGATGATGCTGAAACCTGCTTCATCAATTGCATAAGTTAACTTATCAATTTTAGAAGTAAGGATGTTGTACATGATAATTGCGAATGTTGAAGTACCGATACCAGTAGCTGTGTTAATCAGGGCCTCAGAAATACCAGTTGCCAAAGCAGCCTGATCCGGAGCACCTGAGTTGGCCAAACCACCGAAGGCCTTGATCATACCTGTTACTGTACCCAACAGACCTGTCAATGTACCTACTGAAACCAAAGTAGCAATTACGGTTAAGTTTTGCTCTAACATCGGCATCTCTAAAGTAGTTGCCTCTTCAATGTCTTTCTGGATAGCTAAACATTTCTGATCTGTATCCATATTCGGCTCAACTTCCATCTCGCGGTATTTTTTCAAACCGGATTTGATAACGTTTGCAACAGAACCTTGTTGTTTGTCACACTCAGCCATAGCAGCTTCAATGTTGTTTGAATTTAACAGTGACTGGATTTTTTTAACGAAAGAATCCAATCCGCTTTTGCCTGTAGCTTTGCTGATCACGATCATACGCTCAATAGAGAACACGATTACCATCAGGAACATACCCAAAAGTACAGGCACGATAAATCCGCCTTTGTAAGCCATACCCATATAGTTACCTACTTTCGGTAAGGTTTCGTGCAAATCAGGATCAGCGCCATCTATAAAGTTACCTCTGTCACCGAAAATGAATTTGTAAACACAGATTCCGATAATGATACAAATAGGAATTGTTAACGTTGCGAATAAATTTGAAGCTGACGAGCTCTCTTTCTTTACTGTTGTAGGTTTTGGTGCGTTTGCCATTTTTTTTTAGTTTTTTAGTTTTTAGTACTTTGTTTTTTAAAATTAGATTAAATATTCCGTAATACACACAACGACCATTATAAACAATTGTTGTAACAACAAAATTATAATTTTGATTTTAATTCCAAATTAAATAATCGTTAGTCTATTCCCCGAGTATTTCCCCTCACGTATTAGTTATAATTAAAAAAGATTGCCTCGGTGGGGAGACAATCTTTCGCAATTAAAACTAAAAAAAAAATGAAATGCAAATTTTTCGTAAAAAAAATGCTATTAATGTGTGTTTTCAACAACTTTAGGCAGGGATGCCAGCATTTCTTCGCTCGCATCAGCTTCAAACTGTTTAAAGTTATTTATAAATGCTACCGCAAGTTCGTTGGCTTTCTGGTCGTATTCCCTCGCATCAGTCCAGGTATTCCTTGGGTTTAATATTTCGGCAGGAACACCAGGACAACTCAACGGCATCTGCAGTCCAAATACAGGATCAGCTTCGAAAGCTATATTTTCGAACTCACCGTGCAGTGCGGCAGTAATCATAGCGCGGGTATAGGCCAGCTTCATACGGTTTCCTACACCATACGCACCACCACTCCAGCCAGTATTGACCAGCCATACATTAACCTGGTGTTTACGCATTTTCTCTCCCAGCAAACTGGCATAACGTGTAGGATGCAAAGGCAAAAATGCCTTTCCAAAGCAGGCAGAGAAAGTAAGCTGAGGTTCTGTAACGCCCGCCTCAGTTCCGGCAACCTTTGCCGTATAACCCGAAACAAAATGGAACATTGCCTGCCCTGCGCTCAGTCTGGAGATAGGGGGTAATACGCCAAAAGCATCGGCAGTTAAAAAGAAAATATTTTTTGGCATTCCGGCAATCGACGGAATAATGGCATTGTCGATATAATGAATCGGATAAGCCACCCTTGTATTCTCTGTTTTATCGATATTCGAAAAATCAACAGTATGTGTCCCCGGAAAATAGTTGATATTTTCCAGTAATGATCCAAATTTAATGGCATTAAAAATCTGAGGCTCTTTTTCAGCAGTAAGATCTACACATTTTGCATAGCAGCCGCCCTCAAAGTTAAAAACACTGTTTTCGCTCCAGCCATGTTCATCGTCGCCAATCAGGCCACGTTCAGGATCAGCAGAAAGCGTGGTTTTCCCGGTGCCCGACAATCCAAAGAAAATCGCAGTATCCCCGTCTTTGCCTACATTAGCAGAACAGTGCATAGATAAAGTGTCCCTTTGCTCGGGTAAAACAAAATTAAGTACAGAGAATATTCCTTTTTTGATCTCACCTGTATAACCTGAGCCGCCAATGATGATCATTTTCCTGGTAAAATTCAGGATCGAGAAATTCGACTGCCGGGTGCCATCCACTTGCGGGTCTGCCAGGAACGACGGCGCCGCAATGATCGTCCACTCCGGCCTTAAAGACAACTCCTCTGCTGATGCAGGCCGCAAAAACAGGTTATTTGCAAAAAGATTCTGATAGGCCGTTTCGGTTACTACCCTGATGGTGGTTTTATACTGCTCATCTGCACAGGCATAAGCATCCCTTACATAAAAATCATTTTTGTTCATGTAAGTGGTGATCTTCTCAAAAAGTGAGTCGAATCTTGCCGGGTCAAACTTGATGTTAATGTCTCCCCACCAAACTGTATTTTCAGTAATAGCGTCACAAACAATAAACCTGTCTTTAGGCGAACGACCGGTAAATCTTCCCGTATCAATTGCCAGCGCCCCGGTATCGGCAAGTGTGCCTTCTCCGTTTTTCAAGGCCTCTTCAACCAATTCTGCTACATTAAGCTGATACAATGCCCTATCCGAATTTAAATTCAGATAACTCAAATCAGGCTTAAGCATAAAAGCTTTGCTCATAAATAAATAAGTTAGTCCGGCAAAGTTATACAGATTAAAAGGGAAAAAATATGATTTTGCCCGAAAAATTTACTTATTGTCGCCGATACACTAACATTTAAATCGCTTATTATCAATAATTTAAAACGATTTCATATCCGGGTTTTAACCGCCAGATTTTTTCACTTTATAGCCCTCTTTCTGGAGCAGCAGTAATACTTTGTCCCTGAAGTCACCCTGTATTAAAATCTCTCCGTCCTTGGTGGATCCACCTACCCCGCATTTACTCTTCAGCATTTTGCCAAGTTTATCCAGCGCAGCATCAGTCCCGATAAAGCCGGCAACCAATGTTACAGCTTTCCCTCCACGGTTCTTGCGGTCCAGCATTACCCTCAGGTCCTGCTGGTTATTGGCAAGTTCTTCAGCAGGGGCCGCATTCTCCTCTTCATAAATAAAAGAAGGATCGGTAGAATACATAATCCCCCCAAAATCATTCAGTGTTTTCTTTTTAGCCTTCATAATCAGGTGTAATGATGTTCAGCGACAAAGGTTTAACCGACACAGCGATTTCCCGGCCCATAAAAAAAGGTTCCCCATCTATATGTATCGCATCGTCCTTTGGTCTGCTGATGTGTATATTTTTTCCTTTTATGATCTCCACCAGGTTTGAATTGTCTGTTTTTGAGTTCAACATTTCATAAGCCAGCACGGGCAGTTTATACATCGGAAACTCCTTAACAATACAAACATCCAGCAAGCCATCCGTAACGGAAGCGGTTGGCGCAATGTGGGCATTGTTGCCATACTGCGATGAATTGGCAACACTGATCACAAATGCAGTCCTTACATACTCCTTTCCGTCAATTGTAATCCGATAGGTTTGCGGCTTATAGCTCAGCACTTCACGAAGCCCCAGCTTTAAATAGCCGCTCAGGCCACGGCCTTTATTCCCCGCAAATACGGAACTGATATGGGCGTCAAAGCCCATTCCCGCCATGTTAAAAAAATGTTTGTCATTAAATGTTGCCGTATCAATCTGCTTAACCCGGCAATTGTTGATCGTTTTAATAGCTTTTATTGTGTTCATGGGGATCCTCAGAAACCTCGCCAGGCCATTCCCCGATCCGAAAGGCAAAACACCAAGTATTTTGTTTTGCTGTACCACTTTAGTACCCACTTCGTTTATCGTTCCATCGCCCCCAACAGCTACAATGATGTCAAAATTTTTATTTGCGGCCTCCTCTGCTATTTCAGAAGCATGACCAATATATTCAGTAAAAGCAAAATTTGGATTAAATTTCTGCCGGTCTAAATTTGCGTCAATCAACCCGGGGATCCTGAGCTTGTCCTTTCCGCCGGATATTGGATTGATGATAAATAAGATATTTGATTTTGACAAGGCCTTTCCCGGTTAATTAGCCTACAAAATAATCGATATTTTTTGACTATTTAAATATATAATGTAATTTCGCGGCACTAAAGTGGACTGATTTGCGATGCTATGTAAAAATAGCGGGATTGCAACCACGTAAAAAAAAGTGCTAACCTGTCATACACTTCATTTTACCGCCTGTTGATACAGGGTCATCTTCCATTTTAATAATTGTTTACTCTTTAAATTAATTATTTAAAATGTCGTATTTATTTACATCAGAATCTGTTTCGGAAGGCCATCCAGATAAGATAGCCGATCAGATCTCAGACGCCCTTATTGATAACTTTCTGGCCTTTGATGCCGAATCTAAAGTAGCCTGTGAAACCCTGGTAACTACCGGTCAGGTGATTTTAGCTGGTGAAGTAAAATCTACTACTTACCTGGATGTACAGCAGATTGCCCGCGAGGTGATCCGCAAGATCGGTTACACCAAAAGTGAGTATATGTTTGAAGCGAATTCCTGCGGTATCCTTTCGGCCATCCATGAGCAAAGCCAGGACATTAACCAGGGTGTAGACCGCTCCAGCAAAGAAGAGCAGGGTGCCGGCGACCAGGGCATGATGTTTGGCTACGCCACCAATGAAACCGAAAACTATATGCCGCTGGCATTAGACCTTTCCCATACCCTGTTACAGGAACTGGCCATCTTAAGGCGCGAAAACAAGGAGATCACCTATTTACGCCCGGATGCCAAATCTCAGGTAACCCTGGAATATTCAGACGACAACAAACCTGTCCGCATTGATGCCATCGTAATTTCTACCCAGCATGACGATTTTGATGAAGAAGCCAAAATGCTGGCCAAGATCAAAAAAGACCTGGTAGAGATCCTGATCCCGCGCATCATTGCCAAATACCCTCAATACGCCCATCTGTTTAACGATAAGATCCAGTACCACATCAACCCTACCGGCAAGTTCGTGATCGGAGGGCCGCATGGCGATACCGGTTTAACTGGTCGTAAGATCATTGTAGATACTTATGGCGGTAAAGGTGCCCATGGTGGTGGTGCTTTCTCCGGAAAAGACCCAAGCAAGGTAGACCGTTCTGCGGCTTACGCTACCCGTCACATTGCCAAAAACCTGGTTGCTGCCGGTGTTGCAGACGAGATCCTGGTACAGGTGAGTTATGCCATTGGCGTAGCACAACCTATGGGTATCTATATCAATACCTACGGTACCGCCAAAGTGAACAAAACCGATGGAGAGATTGCCAGGATCGTTGAAGGTATATTTGACATGCGCCCTTATTTCATTGAACAGCGCCTGAAACTGAGGAACCCGATTTACAGTGAAACTGCTGCTTATGGTCACATGGGCCGCAAACCAGAGACAGTAACCAAGGTTTTCAGGTCGCCTAACGGCGAAGAAAAATCAGTTACAGTTGACCTGTTCACCTGGGAGAAACTTGATTTCGTAGACAAAGTAAAAGCCGCTTTTGCTTTGTAGAAAATAGTCACGCTGATAAAAAGCCTTTCTGCATAACAGAGAGGCTTTTTTTTGGCTCTCCAGTTGGAATTTACCTGTAAAGCAGCCGGGTTTTGAATTAGTTTCGTTTTGGGTTTATACAATGTTTATACAATACTTAAACATTCTTTATACATTCTTTAAACAATTTAAAATTGTATAAAGAATGTTTTAAAAATGTTCATTTATTGAATTAAACTAAAAGGAAACTTGAACACATTCCAACCCGGGACCTGGATTAAAGCAATCTGGGCTAAAACTATTTCCCGCTCCTGCTGTTCTATTATAAAAAAACAGAAACCATGGAACATCCTATAGAAATGAACACATTGAGCCAGATTTTAGAAAAGCTGAGAACTAAGGGGCTGGACAACGAAATTAAAATGACCGACCATGGCAAAATGCAGGGAGTTGGTGTCAATAAAATCTATAATCCGGAAGACCTGACGATTATAAAAACATATCGTTTTGAAGGGGATTCTGACCCGGGTGATAATTCTGTACTTTATTTATTGGAAGATAAAGATGGGCAGATTGGCTATATCCTGGATGCCTATGGCATGTACACTTCACAGGAAAATGCTGGTTTTGACGATTTCCTAAAAAAAATACCTACGGCCGATCGTGATCTTCAGGAGCTATTGAGTTAGCTCCCTTCAACAATGTAAAAGCTTGCGTAAAAATAATCACACAAGCTTTTACATTTACCCCTCCATTTTATTGCCCAAGTTCAAGTATAACCGGGCCAATCAGTCCGGCCCTTGGATTTCCCCGATAGGCAGATGGGATGGTCTGGTAATGGTTAGACAAGGTGCTGTATACCAAAACCTCCAGCTGGTTGTCTCCTGCTTTCAGAAATTTACTGATGTCTGCTTTATAAGGCGGGGACATCATTGTGGCCACTTCCTTTCCATTCACTTTGAGGGCACAGGTGGCGACCACTTCGCCCAGATCAAGAGAGATCTTTTTCCTCAGTTGTGCTTCGCTGAGGGTTAAAGTTTTCCGGTAATACAAACCACCGGAGTAATGCCGCATTTGTCCGGTCAATGCCCAGTCGCCAGCTTCCAATAAGCCGGTATGGCAGAATAGCTTTATAGGAAAAGGAAATACGGCCACATCCTGGATGCCAGGCTGGGTCTCGATCTGCATGGCCACCTCAGCTTCCTTTTCGTGTTTAACAGGCAAATCTACCTGGTAGGTGTTTAAACCTGCTTCAGTCTTCAGCAGTCTGACGTATTTCTCTTCCAGTTGTTTCCCCTCTATCCAAATGGCAGGTTTTTTACCAAAAATAGCCATTTCCATCTTTTCCAGACCTGGCGCGGATTTAAAACGGTAACAATAAGCTTGGTTTTCACCTTTGGCAGGATCAAACCGGAGATGCGATGTCTGGTACCAGCGCATGGCCAGTATACTGGAGTAAGGGGAAACTTTTTCCGGAAGCGGGTCTGCGGCTGGTAAAAATACAATTGCGCTTCTTGGGCGTTCATCTCGGGAGTTCGGGCCCCTCTTGTATCCTTTTTTAGGGATCCTGGCATAAGCGACCAAAACAGCGTGCCACCCTTTACTTAGTTTAAGCTTAGTATCTTTTAAAACTTTACCATCCACATAAAAGCGGTCGGGCAGCCGTTCACCCAGCTCAACATGGTACAGTTGCTCCTGGGGGGCATAAACATAGGTTTTAAAAAGGTGATCACCAGCCCCGTCCAGAATAAGGAAGCCATCGTTTACCCTCGCCTTTAGTCCATGGTAACCCTGTGGCCCCGGGTGGTCCCATACGCCAAAACGCCAACTGAACCGATAAGGTTTCCAGCCATTAAGCTTTTCATGAAGCGCCTGTTCAACTAAAGCCTCAAAATTATTGGAGGTGGAATCCAGCAGCCACTGCATCTGGTAGCCGTAATCATAAATCCCTTCCTGCCAGTTGTTATCGGCAAAAAACTTCGCAGTCCAGTCGCGGGAAGCATTCGCCCTGGCACTGAATTTAAAGGTCCGGGCCTCAGTACTGATCATCCCTTCAAAAGCCGGCAAGCGGAAATCCCCCCACTTGTTGTTCATCGTGGGGAGAAATTCTATTTTCCAATCTCCTTTAAGCTGAATCCGGTCGGCAACTACAGTTTGAGCCTGTTTTTTGTTTTCGACAACAGGTTCTCCTGGAGAGAAGACTATAATGGAAGAATTGGTATAGCCTGCGTCCGAGCGAATATAAGTTCCTTCGGTTGTCTGCTTTACAACAGGTAAAATTTTAGTTCCCCCTGTTTTGGCATCCCATAATTCGGGGCGCCCCTGTGCCCGGTAAAAAACTACGTTGCCAGGTTTTACATTCATGGTCATGTACAGGTCTTTGTTCCCTACCCTGCGGTGCAATACCTTACCGCCGCCTTCACCCGGAATAAAATCCGGTGTAATGTGCTCCGCCACCAAGGCAGCAATATTCAGCGTATCGGCAAGCAACCCCTTACCACCGGCTGCGTTCTGACGAATGCCTGCTTTTTTGCCAGCTTCCTGTTCCCTGGCCGTCAGGCCAAAGATTTCCTTTACAAGGGCATCAACCTCCGGATCGTTACTGCCTTTGCGCGTGCTGGCCATAGGTAAGCTACCTGTAGCCACTACTATTCCCCCTTTACGGTAAAAATTTAATGCCTGCTGCAGTGCTTCATAATGCATTGCCTTCATATCAGGCAGGATCAGTACTTTATAAGACATATCTGAGACTTTCAGTGATTTATCGCTGATCTCTGTTTTAAGGAGCGATCGGTAATCCATAAAATCATAATCCAGGCCGGCATTGCTCAGTGTTTTTGCGGTGGCAAAACTCACATCTGGCCTGCTGCCAGGGAAAGCCTGCATAGGCTCGGTAGGATACATCAGGGCAATATCACTAACATGGGTGCCCTGGCTCATCAGGTAACTCAGGCGCTCGCCATATTCCAGCCATTTTTTCATGTGCGGCCAGTAGGGCATACGGTAGTGAAAATCTGGCGGTGCCCATTCCCACCATCCTCCATGTGTGGTGTAATAGAGCCCATGCATACAGATGAGGTTGCCCCCCGCTATAAAATGATGATCGAGCTGCTCGGTCAGCCATTCACCACTACTGCCCCAGCCCATACTGTGAAAAGCCTCGAGCCATGTGCGCGGGCGCTTGTATAGGTGTGCAACAGAGCTGGAAACCTTAGTTTGGATAAACGAAGAACCCCTGGCGGGGGCATCATTGCCTGGTGCGGTGTACCAGCTTTCTACCCTAAAATAATCTACATAATTGAGCGGTTCCAACCCTCTGTCCAGATTATCTGAGCCATAAATAAGGCCACGGCTCGCATGCCAGTTGTAAACGGGTTTAAAATATCTTTCTTCTGCCAGTTCCATCAGCACATCGGCATAGTCCATCCGTATTTTCGGGGTAATGGCCCCGATATCTTCTTTTAATGCTGGAAGATAGGGTAGCACATCATAGCCTTTTATGCGGCTGAACTGCGCAGCAAAATCTTCCGACCAGGTATTCATGTTGAATGGGATAAAAAGTTCATCCTGGAAGAAGTAATTCATACCCTTTCTCCCTTGTGGGTCCATTTTATCTTCAAACCGCTGGAAATAATGCTTTACCAGTTCTTTACCATGATCGGGGTGCAACATATAATTGTTTGCAGCTACGATGGTATATACTTTCCAGTCGCCGCTGCCCGGGGCTTTAAATGCTATGCTTCCATTTTTAACTTTTGCCTTCAGGTCAACAAATACAGACTTGCCTTTTACAGCATTAACCGGCCAGGCTGTGAGGCTGACCAGATCTGGCGGAAGCAGTTTTTTTAGGGAGCCCCCCGCCTTTACCGTATCGATCTTTATAACCAGTGTGCCTTTATAGGATTTGAATTTATCCAGGTCCCGGACCTCATCAGTGGAATACCCATTGCCTACCCAGCCAATAGTATAGTCGTCGAGACCAACGGCCATACCCCTTTTAGCTGCTTCACCAGAAAACCAGTTCCATATCTTCCACCATTCATCAGAATACACAGCGGGCTTACCGGGTTCTGTCCGTCCGTACAATCCGTAGCCCATTTTTTTGTTTAACTCGGCGTCTGCTCCTTTAGGGTCGGTATGCAGATAACTCACTGCAAAACCATCTGTAGCAGATTCCTTAAGGATGTCAAGCTGCTCAGTTAAACGGGCGCGCGAGAGGGTATCTCCGTTCCACCAGAAGAAAGGGACATTTCCATAGCCCCTGGGTGGATTGGTAAAACCGGGACGCACATCGAAATTCGCAGCCCTTGAAGGATAGCCACTAAACTTTGTATCGTGCGGCACGCCATTTTTTTTCTGTGCATATCCACTCATCAGGGGAAATGCTGCAGCAAGCAAAAAGACTATTCTGGTTAAACGTTTCATGATATTTCATTTTAAATGAAGCAGGTTAATCTGCATAACTTTTGTATCGTTTCATGGCTTCCAGGTAATAGTAATCGCCGTAAGTAAGCGGCACATCAACTTCCGACCTTTTGGGCATATGCCCTACACCATGTTTAAGGATAAACCCCCCATTGCTCCCTTCGGCAGCTGTATACCGGTCAGAAGACAATGTCTCGATTATTTTTTCTGCAGTATTGAAAAAGGTTTTTGCATTTTGGCCCTTATTGTAACCGCAAAGCTCCAGTAGCGCCGAGGCAATGATCGCTCCCGCAGAAGCATCCCTTAATGCCGTTGGAATATCAGGGGCATTAAAATCCCAGTAAGGCACTTTGTCTTCCGGAAGGTTTTTCAGGATAAATGCAGCAATATGATTGGCCTGATCCAGGTATTTATGGTCTTTGGTTTCACGATACATCAGGGTATAGCCATATAGTCCCCATGCTTGCCCACGTGTCCAGGCCGATTCATCAGCATAGCCCTGATCTGTCCTTTTCTGCTGTACAGCGCCGGTTTTTGGATGGTAGTTGAGCACATGATAAGAGCTGTAATCTGACCGGAAATGGTTTTTCATGGTGGTATTGGCATGGGTTACCGCTATGTTATAATAGCTGGAATCCCCGGTCTCGCGCGTTGCCCAGAAAAGCAGTTCCAGGTTCATCATATTATCAATGATGACCAGGAACTCATCCGGCCTGGCATCCCATGACTGTATGCAACCCACTTTAGGGTTAAAACGGCTGGCCAGGGATTTTGCACTTGCGATGAGCACATCTTTGTAACCAGGTTGCGGGCTAATGGCATTTGCCTGTCCAAAGCTACAATACATCATAAAGCCAAGATCGTGCGTTGTCCTGTTATTTTTCTCTTTTTCAAGTAGCTTTAATATGCGCCGCGTTTCATCCAATAGCAGGCGGTCATTGGTCTGCTCGTAAATGTATAAGAGCGAACCGGGGTAAAAGCCGCTTACCCACCAATCGGAATTACAGGCTTCAAACTTTCCTGTAAGGGGATAATAGGTTTTTGGGAACTGTCCGGGCGGCAGGTTTTTCATCAGCAAATGGTACTGTCTGCCCGCACTGGCAAAGTTACTGTCAATCCGAACGAGCAGTGACGGATCTGACTCAAAGTCTTTTTTCTGCGATGCGCAGCCCATCAGGAGTATGGATAACAGCAGATAGCAGACCTTGTATAGTTTACATTTCATGATCATATTATTTAACGGTTACATTTACTTCTCCCAGAATGACATAAGTTTGCGGACCACTAACAGCAACAATTTTAAGGTAACGGAGCTGTGCTGAACCGGGAAGGGCATAAATTTGTTCGTTATTGGTTAACCGGTCGAAATTATAAGTGCCCAGGTCGTTCCATGTGGTATTGTTTGTGCTTCCAAAAAATTGCACCACATTAGGTCCCCGCTCATCGGGTGCGGTTTGCACCCAGCGCCAAAGGCTTACTGTTTTCACAGTTCTGGCTGCGCCCAGATCAACAGTAATGTGATGCGGGTATTTTGAAGTGCTGGCCAGGGTAAGCCAACGTGTGGCAGGATTCCCATCAATCATGTTTGCCGGGATGCTTACGTTATTGGCATCGGGATTTTGTGAAGAAAAATCGATCACCTTCCATTCTGTTTTGTTAAGTAAAAAACTCTCTACCAGCTGATCAGCAGCATAAAGCGGATCTATTGCAACAGGACTTAAATGCTGGGTCCTTAACTTATAGCTGGTTTCCAGCTTATAGTCGGTCAGTTGCAGCAACGAGACTCCGGGTAAAACCGTGACGGTTTTTGAAGCCCCGGAGGTACTGATATATTCCACTTCTGATTTGACAATGGTGCTGCCGGGCAAGTTGGGTTCAAACTGAATCGTGAGCACATTGGCCAGGTTAATTGTTGACGACAATACCACACGGTTTAGCAATGTAGAGCGGTAGCGCTCGCCAAATACATTTCCCGATACCTCAACCGGAACTGATACATGACCATCTTTATCGAATGTTTTGATGGTGAAGCTGTAATAATCTTCTGAAAGATTGGAGATGGTATGGCTGATCACCTCCTGGTTTGCCGCAACAGGAACTTCTACTGAATCCGTAAAATTATTCCAATAAATCCTCGCCCTGACCACTTTTGGATCGGTGCCGCGCAGCCAGGAGATCTGTACGCGGTTATATCCTGATTTGAGGCTTGGTGCTGTAGCTTTTCCCGGGTAGATGATGCCATTGGGCACCACATACTGATCGTAGGTGCTGTCCATTCTTTTACAGGCGGAGGGCACAGAAAGCATAAAAATGCCAGGCAGTACGATTGATAAATATATTCTGATTTTCATTTTCTGACTGTTTTAATTTATAGTTTGCCCCAAAAAGTGATTTCCGCCAGGGTAACCTGTCCGGTTCCGCCCCAGGTTTCCAGGGTTTTAAAGCGCAGGTAGCGATAAGCCGGTGGTGTATCCGGCATTTCAAAATCTTCACCATTGGTGAAACCGTAAGCTTCATCTTCCTTGGTTACTCCTACGCTGCCCGAAGGTTTAAAAGAGTCGAATTTACCGATGAGTGTCCAGGAAGCCCAGCTACCGTCGAGGGCAGGTGCATTGGAACCATACAATTCAAACACTTTTACATTGGCGCCGGTATAGGTATAGGGCGGTGTGCGCTGGTGCATTTTCATTCGGCTCAGTACCACAGGAATTTTAAGGTCGACCGTGAACCACTGTGGAATAGGGGAGTTGTTTGCAGATGCATAGATGCTCAGGTTAACCAGCCCATCCCATATGTTGGCAAGTACATTTGGTGCAAGGGCAGCCTGATCGGTTGGCAGGGCGTACATGGCAAAGGGTTTGGGAACACGCTGCTCAAACAATGGTGTAAGGTCCTTTACAATGGCTTGCGATTTATTTCCCCAGCGATCGCGCAGGTAAACAGAGAATTTTTTAGGGGTAGCCGTAAGCCCCCGAACGGAATAAGATCCCGCAGCAGATTTGGTATAAAATGTTTGCAGGGGCCTAAGCAGTCCACTTCCGGAGGTATCGGCATCAATTACTATGGCAAGGCTGGCCTGCAGTTCATTTTTGACCCTCACTTTTACCCCACCAAAACCTGGCTCAATACTCAGGTCGTTAAACGCGAGGGCGACAGGTGGAGGGAGGGGTTTGATCTTAACAATAACCGGGGCTGATTCCTTTTCGTTTTTGCCTACACTATAGATTTTGACGTCATACTCCCTGGTATCGCCAAAACCTTCAAGTTTGAGTGTATCGGTATAAACCGAGGATTTGGTTTCTTTAAACACACCAGGCTGGATTTCGTATACCGCCTTCAGGTACGCCAGGTTAACATCTGCATTTAACCGGTAAATTATATTTGCCCCGCCGGGGGTGTTTTCCGGCTTAAAGTCTGTTACCTGTGCAGGCGCGGGTGCATTGGCATCGTGGTGATCCAGTCTCGGATCTTCTTTGCAGCTTTGCAAACCTGCCGCTATAACAAAGCCAATAATGAAGTATGCTATTTTTTTCATAACAATGCTATTTAAATGATAAGCTACCAGCCTATGTTCTGAACTAAATTTCTATTGTTTAATATGGTATTGTCGCGGATAGGCCAGAAATAATCCTTCAATCCAAACCTCGGCGAGAAGATCAGCCTTTTGCGGTAATACAAGCTGGTAGCCGATTGTTCAATATCCCAGCCCTGAATAGGCTTGACATATTCCTGAGGTGCTTCTTTCCATCTTCTCAGGTCCCAGAAACGTGCGCCCTCAAATGCAAGCTCGATGAGTTCTTCGCGGTGAATGATTTCCCTCAAACCAGTTGGAGTTAAATGTTTGGTCTTATTGCTGGAGTAGGCAGGCCAGGCAACCTCTACAGCCGGCAGCCCTGCTCTTTCCCGTACAAGGTTAATGTATTTATATACCTCTGCGGAAGGTCCGCTTTTCTCGTTTAGTGCTTCTGCATAAAGCAGGTACAGCTGTGCCAGCCTGAAAATAGGCCATGGATAGTTGTTGATGCTGTAATCACCTGCAGATGCGCCCTGGGTATTCTGAAAATGTACGTATTTTTTAATGAAGTAGCCTGTTACCGAACCAAAGTCTGGCTTTCCCTTACCATTGGGCTGGCCTTTTTTTGCCGAGACATAATAAGTTCCGGTTGGGGTAGCATCTGTATAATAACCCTGGCCATACCATACCCCCCCATCAAAACCCAGACTGGCATAAAAGCGAGGCTCACGGTCAAAATTGGTCGAGGAAGTTTCATAATTAAGTTTAATATACCGCTGATCGGCTGGTGTTCCGGCACGTACTGCTGGCTGGTTGATGTTCCACTGAAGGTCTTCCTCTATCGGGATGCCATTTTTGCTATAGAACATATCTACTATTTTCAGGGGCGGGGCTAGTTCATACCCAATAACATTATTGTCCTGATACCGAAAATCTACGTTCGGGGTGGCCTGTAGCTGTGTGTTTGCCGAAAGGCTCTGTGTATTCGCCCAGATAATTTCGGGGTTCCACCTTTCAGTAAAGGCATTTCTGAGCGACAACTGCTGAACGATCTGATCTGTAAGTACAAAGGTTGAGTTGGCACGGTCAAATTTATAGAGACGGTGGCCAGCAGCCTCACAAATGTCGATTGCCTCTTTGCAGGCCAGGGCCGCAGCATCCCATTTTGCAGGCATTACCTGCTGGTTGAAAAGCTGGGTACCATCGGGATTTTTTAGGGTAGCCTGTTCCGAATTTCCGTTAAATAGCGGGCTTGCTGCAGTAACCAGCACCTTGGCTTTTAAAGCATAGGCAATGGGCTTTGTAATTCTGCCCAGCATTTTAACCGGATCCGTGACAACTGGAGGAAGATCGTTCTTACCCTCATCAATAAGCTGCACGATATAAGCGAAACAGTCGTCGACAGGTGCCCTCGAAATCTTAACAGAGGAAATATCCACTTCAACAGGTAAATTTTCTTTGATCAGTGGAACCGGCCCGTACATTCTAACCAGGTAGAAATGATAATAGGCTTTCAGAAATTTAACCTCTGCAATCCACTGGTTCCTTTCTTCTTCGCTCAGGTCGGGCACTTTACCGATGTTTTCCAGAAAGATATTACAGTCGCGCAACGCGCGATAAAGGTTTACCCAGATATTTTCTCCAACCGGGTTTATAGTCGCCTGGCGGCCTTGGGCAATATTAAAAATGGCATGGTTAAAGTTGGGTCTTGGGGGGCCGTCGATTGCCCAGATCTCATCCCCACCGAGCAGCGAGGGGTCCTGTTCCAGATTGCCATCTTTAGGCATATAGGAATAACAGGTGTACAGGTATTTCTCGGCCTCTGTACGCATCGTAAAAGAATTGTCTATTGTAGGGATATTATCCGGAATGATATCCAGATAGTCTTTACAGGCACTTAATGCAGAAAAAATAATAAGGATGGCGACCCTTGCTGCCCAGTTCCTTTTTTTTAAATATTTCATATCGTACATCTAAATTTTAATTAAAAGGTTAAGTTGAGTCCGAAGTTGAAGACCTTTTGCAGGGGATAGCCGAGGCCGTTGCCGGCCATTTCAGAATCCCATATTTTAAACTTACTGAACATGAGCAGGTTGGTGCCGCTTGCATAAATACGAAAGTTTGCTGCCCTGATGCGTTCGACCAGTTTTTTGGGAAAGGTGTATCCTATTTCGACCTGTTTAAGCCTTAAAAAAGCCGCATTGCGCATGTACCATGTACTAACCTGGTTGTTATTGGCATTTGGTGTGTTGCTGAGACGTGGCAGGGTGGCATAAACATCGCGGTTTTCCTCAGACCAATGGCTATCGGCATAGGCCTTAAGCAGCTGATTGGTAAATATCCTGCCAGATGCTAACTCGGATGTATTTGGGTAATAATAGGGTACAAAGGGCGCAGTTGCAGCGGGATCAATCCAGAACGACTGATTGGCCGAACCTTGCGCAAATGCAGAAATATCGAATTTCTTATAGCTAAGTGAAAAGCCAAAGCCATATACCACTTCGGGGACGGAAGGATTGCCGATAGGCACCATATCGGCCTCATTCACCTTTCCATCACGGTTTACATCGGTGTATTTGATATCGCCACCACCATACACACCACCAAACTCCTGTCGTGGTGAGTTTGCCGCTTCCTGATCGTCGACAAATAAACGTTCTGCGATATAGCCAAACGTTTGCTGCAGGGAATTCCCCACCCTATATTTCCAGGGCTCAGCATATTGTGGTTCTTCATACACCTTGTATTTACTGGTTGCATAAGTAAAATTTCCCCGTACAGAAAGCCAAAGGTCTTTGTTCCAGGAATGTTGCATATCGAGCGACACATCGATTCCGCGGCCGCTTGCCTCGCCGATATTAGATTTGGTATCGGAAGACAGGCCCATGGTATTTGGGATGGAGGCCCGTGACATGAGAATATTGTCACGTTGTTCGGTAAAATATTCGGCAATGATATTGGCCTTGCCAAAAAGACTAAGTTCCATGGCCATGTTTTGTTTGATGGCCCGTTCCCAGGTGATGTTGGGGTTGGGATACCTGAGCACCACTACACCGTTTTTTACTTCGGTTAAATCCCTTCCAAAAACGGCGCGACGGCCGACATTGTTTAAGTCTGTATTAGACAGGTAGAAGAACCTGTCCCTGATATCCCCAATCTGATCGTTACCTACCAGTCCGTAGGTATAGCGGAACCTTAAATTGCTCACTACACGCTTCAGGGGTTCAAAGAATTTCTCATTGGAAACGCTCCAGGCAAGGCCAGCGGAAGGGAAGAAGCCAAAGCGGTTATTTGCCGCAAACCTTTCGGTTCCGTTATAACCAAAGTTGAACTCTGCGAAATACCTTCTGTCGTACGCATAGGTTGCGCGACCGGATACCCCCATATTTCGTGACGGAAGCGATTGCAGCAAGTCTTCCGCATTTGCGTTCAGACTTTGCCTGGCTATCATTACAAGCAATCCCCCTATTTCATGTTTTGAGGCGAAAGTACGGTTATAGTTCAGCGTAGACTCAAAGTAAAAAGTAGAATTTAAAGTTTTTGGCCCTTCCGAAAAGCCCAGGTATTCTGTCCCATTGGTATTGGCAATGGATACGGAATAATTATTGGTCAGCAGATCGTATCCTCCAAGCTGGTAATAGAAAGGATTGTAAGACCGGCTGTAGCTAAAGTTGGAAGTACGGGTTAAATTCACCATGGCCCTGGCAGAAAGTCCTTCGGTGATGGCATTGAGGCCCTGCTTAAGTTCAAACTGCGCCAGCATCTGGGATCTGCTTTCATCGCGATAGCCTCTTACCATATCGGCGTAAGGATTGATATAGTTGTTGGCTAAGCCCGCATTACCAAACATGATGTGCCTTACAAACTGGTGGTCTTTATCGATGGGATAATAGGCCGGAAAAAGTACAGGATTGGAGCGCATTACCTTCCGGTACATGGAGGTACCTCCGTCTATTGGTCCGTTATAATCATCAAAATTACCACTCAGGCGGACGATCAGTTCTGTAGATTTAGTGAGGTCAATATTAACATTGGAACGCAAAGAGTAGCTTTTTAAATTGATATTGTTGTTAAAGTTGTTCTTATTGTCGACTTTAAGCAAGCCATTGTCCTGTGTAAAAGCACCTGCCACATAATACCTGGCCACGGTACCTCCGCCGCTAACATTTAAGTTGTAACGCTGGTTGGTAGCATAGTCTTTAAACAGCATTTTTTTCCAGTCGTTTGCCGGAAAGACCAGGGGATTAAGGCCCTTTGCGGTATTTTCTATTTTATCTTCCAGGTAGGGCACCGGTGTAATGGCACTTCTGGTAGCCGTGGCCTCATTTGCCAGCTTCATATAGGTTACCGGATCTGCGAGTTCAACATCACTGGTGGCCGTACTTGCAGAGCTCTCGACCCGTAAAGAGACTTTTGCCTTTCCGGCAACACCTTGTTTGGTGGTTACCAGAATTACACCGTTTGCTCCGCGTGCACCATACAGTGCCGTAGCAGTAGCATCCTTCATGATAGAGAAAGTAGCAATATCATCAGTCTGCAGCCTGGCCAGGTCTGTGGTGGTGAGTTCGATCCCGTCAATTAAGATAAGGGGCCGGGTATTGGTACCAAAAGTGGTGATCCCCCGAACAAAGAAATCGGCATTGTCAGCTCCGGGCTCCCCGCTTCTCTGGTAAGCAATTACACCGGCAACCCTGCCTGCAAGGGCAGTGGTGAGGTTGCTGGATGGAACTTTCAGCTCTCCCGGCTTAACGGTGGTGATAGAGCCGATGACACTTTCCTTTTTCTGCACACCAAAAGCAACTACAGAGACCTCATCAAGGGCATTCTTTGGATTGGGCAAGAGTTTTACATCCAGCACTTTTTTATCACCAATCACAATTCTCTGACTGATATAGCCGATATAAGAAACAATAAGTACTTCGGAATCGCTGTTCACCTGGATGGTATATTTGCCATCTATATTGGTTACAGCCCCCCGCTCTGCTCCTTCTATTTTAATGGTTGCACCGGGCAGGGATTGTCCGGTTTCGTCAAAGACAGTTCCTGTAACCACACGTTGGAAGACAGGTTGAACCGCGGCATGGTTAAAAATGCCCGGACCGGGATAAAATGTTTTTTTTCGCAGCTCATGGATCATCGCTGGTGCGTAGAGCGAGCAGCAAATGAGCATGCTGGAAAGAAGCAGGTAAATTTTTGGTTTGTTTGGTTTGTGGTTCATTTTATTTAGAGGTTTTATGGAATCGAATGGTCGGCAGGCATATTTATACCTCCCCATAATTTTTTGGAAGTCCAGTCGGCCGGTTTGCCTTTCCAGAACATATCACCAGCTGGCAGGCCAAGAGGCAACAAGCCTACTGTGCATAAGTATAAACTTCCGGTAGACATGTAATACTCACCCACATCGATCTGATGGCCGCAAAAGCCGATGGTAAGCCAGCCGTTCTTATCGAATGTCCCTGGTGCTTCGATCATACGTTTAATAACCAGCGACATCGCACCCCGCACCTGTGCAGGCTGAATATTTGATGGCAGTTTGGACAGCAGCGCAATTTGGCCAAGTGCCTGCAGGGCACCAAAACGGTAAACGAGCGACCTTCCGATGGGTGGAAATGTCCCTTCAGGTGAAATGCTGCGTTCCTGAATATCAGCATAGCGCAGGGCCCGCTTTAATACTGTATCGTAAACTTCTGCTTTTTCAAGCCCTTTATCGACCAATATTTTTACAATATCGAGTAGCATAGGGTGTATCACGAAGCTGTTGTAGTAATCAAAATGAAACTTTGGTCCATCGCCATATATACCATCGCCTTTATACCACTCTTCGAGCTTCCTGATGGCATAGTCTACGCGCACAATATCGCCCTCTTCCTCTATACTGATTAAAAAGGCTTCTATCATGCCCATAAAAAGTAACCAGTTGTTATAGGTGGGCTTTATGCTCCGTGTAGCTTTAAGGGCCTTGATCACGTTGGCTTTTGTTTTAAGATCAAGGGGTTCCCAGAGTTGCTTGGGCGCCCTGATCAGTGCATGTGCTAAAAATGAGGCGTCGACCAATGCCTGTTCATACTTTTGTGAGCTGAATTGCATAAAGTCGGGCGAGGCCGGGTCTACCGCATTGGCAAGACTTTTACGCGCCAGCTGGATGTATTTTTCCCTTAAGCGTCCCTCCTCAGTCTGATCAGGCCCCAGTTCCAGCCAGGGGGCCATTCCTGCCATCAAACGACCGAAGGCCTCCAGATGAGTTACTTTGCTTCGGTCGTAAGTACTGGTGGGGTTAACTTCAACCGGCATATTTTTCTTAAGGGTTGCCCTACTCAGGTTTTGCAGCACAGGATTGGCTATTTTGGTGATTACCGAGACCCAGTATTCCCTGCTTTCTGCATTGCTACCCATTACATCATTTTCTCCCTGCTGTTTAACCGGCACAGGAGTGGCCCTGGCATTAAAATTTAGTCCCATTAAGGCTGCAGGTGGTACAAGAGATAAAAAACGGCGTCTGTACATCATTTGGTCAGTTGAAGTTTAACAGATTTGAGCGCTTCAGAATTGGGGCCCATCATTATGGTAAAGCTCCCGGGTTCAGTTACCCAACGGCCATCTTTCCAGAACTCGAGCGCACGTGAGTTGATGGGCAGGGCAACCTTTTGTGTTTCTCCTGGTTTCAGGCTGATGCGTTTGAAGCCTTTGAGCTCTTTAATGGGACGGGCCAGGGAAGAAATATCGTCACGTATGTAAAGCTGAACAATTTCATCCCCGGCCATTTTACCTGTATTGCTTACCTCAACTTCTGCAAAAACGGTCTCTTTATCGTTCATGATATTTTTTGAAAGTTTCGGTTCCGAATATTTGAATTGGGTATAGCTTATACCATAACCGAAAGGATAGGTAGCCCCTTCGGTGGTTCCCCACATCATCCTGGGCCGGCCAGGGATTAAGGTATTGTAAAATGCGGGGACCTGCCCTACATTTCTTGGGTAGGTAACGGTTAGTTTTCCGGATGGATTGATGTCCCCAAAAATAGCTTCAGCAACAACTTTCCCCGTTTCCTGGCCCAGAAACCAACCGTCTAAGATGGCTGGGACATGGTCTCTGGCCCATTGTATGGCTGCCGGACGGCCATGCAATAAAACCAGCACTACAGGTTTTCCGGTAGCTACGATGGCCTGCATCAGTTTATCCTGTTCGCCGGGCAGGGCAATATCATCCCGGTCTACGTTTTCCATTACCGTTTTATCGTCATCACCCAGTACCAGGATGCATGCATCGGCCTCCTCCGCTATCTTTACTGCCTGGGCAATGTGCCGGGAATCAGGGCGCTGTATGTCGGTACCTTTTGAGTACAGGACCCTGGTGTTTTTGCCTACCGCGACTTCAATGCCCTGTTTAACTGTAATGAAATGTTTGGGTTGCTGCGTAGAATAAGTTCCTAATCGGATGGTATCGGCATTGGGCCCTATTACGGCAATTTTTTTGAACTGATCTTTTCTGAAAGGCAGCAGATTATTCCCGTTTTTCAACAGGATGATGCTTTTACGTGCTGCTTCAAGCGCCAGGGCGTCATGTGCAGGATTGTTGAGTATGGATTTGTAGTTTGACCTTGGACTGGACAATGAGCCATCGATCTGTGAGAAGAACACATCGGCATTTACATCGGCATCTTTGGTTCCTTTTTGCAATTCGGTCATTTCCTTGCCCAGGGGATTTTCTTCTTCATCGAGGCGCAGGGCGATTTTAAATTCAAGTACTTTTCTTACGGCCTCGTCCAGCAGTTTCACTGGAACCTTTCCGCTTTTCACGGCGGTTACCAACGGCGGACCGTACATTCTTTTATCAGCCCAGGTTTGCTTAAAGGCCAATTCCGTATGTACGCCGGCTTCCAGCGCCTTGCGGATGGTCTCTTCACGGGTTTCGGTGGCAAAAAGGCGATCCTGTACCCAACGCAAGTCATTATTATCAGAAACACCCAGGCCATCAAAGCCATATTCTTTTCTGAACACCTCATTTAAGGTATAGGTGTTGATGTGACATGGCACTCCATTTAAGGTATGGTGCGCTGGCATCACCGAACCTACATTTGCTTCTTCCACAGCAGCGCGAAATGGCGGCAGGTGGATCTCGTGCAGGCTGCGCAGGGAAATCTCGACCGCAGCACCGTTTGCCCCCAGTAAAGGCTCGCTGTCGGCCACAAAATGTTTGGCCGTAGCGACTACACGGTCTTTACTGAAACGCTCTTTCCCCCGCCCCTGCAGGCCGTTGATAAAAGCCGCACCTATTTTGCTGACCAGGTAGGCGTCCTCGGCATATCCCTCCTCAAAACGTCCCCAACGGGCATCGCGCAATACCCCCAACATGGGTGTATAGCAGTGGTGGATACCCAGTGCCCGGGCTTCTTTTGCAATTACAGTAGCGATACGTTCTATCAGTTCCGGATCCCAGGAACTGGCCATAGAAATGGCCTGTGGGAAGGAAGTGGTTCCTGCGGCAACTACGCCGTGCAGACATTCGCCCGCCTGCATGTGCGGGATATTTAACCTTTTATTGGCATTGGGATAAAATGAAGCCAGCTGATGTGCCTTTTCTTCCAGGCTCATCTTGCTGAGCAGAAGTTCCACTTTTTGTCTTTCTTTCTGGGTTAAAGGAATATAGCCGCTTTTTTCCTGTGCCCTGGTATTAAAAAATGGCAGGACAATAAAGAAGAGTAATATAATTTTAGTTAACCTCATGAGTAGTTGATAAGGTAAAAACGTGCAGAGAATAAATTCTCTGCACGGCACCAATTGTGTGTATGAAAAACTTGATGATAAGCCTATTGGTCTCTAATTGTAACCAGGATTTTGCGCCAGCGTTGCGCCTACATTTCTGTCAATTGCGGTTTGCGGAATTGGCATTAAATTGTTGAACTGCTGAACAGATGCTGCTGATTCCGGTGAACCAAACCGTTTGGTACGATCGTAAACCAAACCCAGACGGGTGAGGGTCAGCATCCTGAATTCTTCGCCAAATAACTCACGCGCACGTTCATCTAAAATGTAGTCCATGTTAACATCACCAGCTGCTACAGGTGTCGCATTAGCGCGTCCCCTGACAATGTTCAGGTCATTTGCGGCTAAATCACTACGGCCTTTATTTAAATAAGCTTCAGCTCTTAAAAAATAGGTTTCAGGTAAACGGATGACGTAGAAATTCCTTACATATCCATTATCTGGCACTGCATTGATGTGTTTATCGGTGCCAAACTTAGCCCAGTTTGGATACACAAAAAGCATGGTATCTTCACGCGTTGTCAGGTAAGATTTAGGGATAAGGTCTTTCTTTTTAAAGATGACAACACCATTTGCGTCTTTGATATCTGCGCCAAAATAGTATTTACGTTTAATGTTAACCTCATTATTCCTCATGTCGGCTCCGGAATTTTTCCAGATGTTATAGTTGGCATAGTTAGTGGGCCTTACAAAACCAACTCCCCTGCCACTTGAATCAGTTGGCGTTCCCGGATAACCCAATTTGGCTGCACCCCAATACTGGCACCACATCATTCGTTCGATGAGGGGCCTTGTTATCGTACCTGGTACGCCTCCCAATACCGGCCCTCCAGTTGCGGTAACCGCAAATTGCGCATTCCATATGCTTTCATTATTACCTGCTTGTGTGTTTTGGTTGCCCATTACAAATAAGTCGTAATAATAGTTTTTATCGGCCTCAGCTGCGCGGGCACCAAAGCGGGCTTTTACTAAAGCATAATTACCATCTGTACCATCAATAACACGGGTAGCAGCTGCAATAGCACCATCATAATCTTTTAAACTGATGTTAACTTCAGCCAGTATATGGTCGGCTGCCGCTCTCACCACCCTGCCCGGCTGCGTTGTTGTTAAAGGGAGGTTGGCTGCAGCGTAAGTTAGATCGGCCTTTGCAAAGCTGTATACTTCCTCACGTGTGTTGCGCACATAATCAACTTTAGCTTCAGTAACAGGTGCGTCAACAATAGGTACGCCACCAAATGCATTGGCAAGGTTACGGTAAGCAAAGCCCCTAAAATAGCGGGCCTCAGCAATGGCGGCATTTTTTGCAGTTTCACTTGGCCAAACAACCGCCGGGTTAGCTGCTCCGGCAATCAAAGTATTTGCTACTTTAATAAGTGTGTATTGCCAGCTCCACCAATCACCTGAAAAATTATCTGTTCCGTTAACTATGCTCCAATTGTTATATTTCGAAGTGGCGTCGCGAGGGTCAAAGAACACATCGGTACCCAGGCCTAATATCCAGGCATCTTTCGTTTGGTCTGCTGAACAATAGAACAACTGTACATAATGATACATAGATGCACTCATTACAGAAAACTGTGCAGGATTTAATAAAGAGTTGGATTCGTCAAGGGCCTTCTGATTTTCCTCCAAAAAATCTCTGTCATTTTTACAGGAAGATATGGTTAACAACACGAGTCCTACACTTGCCAGTATTATATTTTTATACTTTTTCATATTTAAAAAATTAAAAGCCAACATTTAAACCAAATGAGACAGCACGCATGATAGGTTGTGATTTATTTACCGCCGAATTTGACGACCCACCATTGCCTCCTATTTGTCCACCGTTTGCAGGATCAAGACCTGTCCAGCCAGTAATGGTAAACAAATTGGTACCACTTACATAAGCTTTAAGGTTCGCAATCTTTAACTTATCTGTAATATTTTTAGGAAAAAGATAGCTTAGCGAGGCATTTTGCAGCCTTACAAAAGTTCTGGATTGGTAAAAGCCATAACTAAGTGGATTGCCATAGTTTGGTCTTGGATATTCATTTCCCGGATTCTCGGGTGTCCAGTAAGGCAGGTTTAGCCAGTTGCCTATGGTAACAGCGCCTGGATTCAGTCCTCTCAAATTGGTTGACATAAAGAAATTATCTTTTCCGCCTCCAAATATCCCATTTAAGCTAAAAAACAGCTGGAAATTTTTATAGGTGAAAGTATTAGAAAGGTTCATGTTAAAATTCTCTTTTCCATAACCGATGATAGAGCGGTCGGCCTGGGTTATTTTTCCATCCGGCGTTCCATTTGGCCCGCTGATATCCTTGAATTTAACATCCCCCGCCACTCCACCATTGGCAGAAATATAGGCTGCGTCAGAGGCTTGAACTATTCCATCAAAAGTATAGTCAAATATGGCTCCTAATGATTTTCCAATAAACAAGCCATTACCCGTATCGTCATCTTCTCTCCCGGTCAAAGGATTTATTTTATAATTTAAGTGAACCAGTTTATTTCTGTTCATCCAGAAGGCGAATCCGCTTTCCCACTTAAGTCCTTTTTCTGTTTTAAGGTTAATTGAATTCAGGGTAACTTCAATACCCTTATTATCCACCTGTCCCAGATTGGCCTGAACAACGTCATAACCGGTAATATTCGGAATTAAACGCGTGATCAGCTGATCTTTTGTAGAACTTTTATAAGCCTCAATTGAGCCCCATAAGCGATTATTTAAGAGACTAAAATCAAGCCCCAGGTTAAATGCCGATGTTTTTTCCCAGGTCAGGTTTTTATTTCCCAATTGAGATGGGAATGTATATTGGAAAGACGTCGGGCCAAATACCACATATCCCGGATTTGGATAGCCGCTGGTACCGACAGCTGAACCAACGGTTGCCTGCGTTTTATACGGAGGGATCCCCTGATTACCGGTATTGCCATAGGATGCCCTGATTTTTAAATTATTGATCGCAGTAACATTTTTCATAAACCCTTCTTCACTCATCGCCCAGGCAATTGATGCACCAGGAAAGTTCCCAAATTTCCCTCCCTCGGCAAATGCGGAGTAACCATCTCTGCGGAAATTGAAGGTGGCAAAATACCTGCTTTTATAATTATAATTTAACCGGCCAATGTAACCTATGTTGGCAAACTCGCTGAAGGTACTGTTGGACCTTTGCGTGGTTGCATTATTTAATCCGTAAATACCTAAAACCGAGGATCCGAAAGATGCGTAATCGGTTCCTGTAGCACTAAGTTCTTCTGTTTTACTGTTATCACGGGTATAGCCAATTAGCGCATCAACATGATGATCGCCAAATTGACGATCGTAAGTTAACAGGTTATCAAACAAATAAGTAATTGTAGTACCATTTTGTTTGTTGCCATAAGCATTGGCTAAAAATTGAGATGGATTGGCGATATTACCTGGCAATAAAGTATTTACCTCGCCCGATTCATGATGAAAATTAGCGATATTGCTTCCTGATCTTTCGCCGTTAATACTTAAGCGGTAAGACAAGCCTTTTACAAAAGGAAATTTCACATTAATAAAGCCAGTACCCCTAATGCTGTTATATTTTTCAACATTATCATCAATTGAACCCAAAACCTTACTGCCCGCATTTCCCCAATATGGGTTAAAATTTGAGCCATTCCCTTGTGGGAAACGCTGCAGCAAAGTATTGTTTGTCCCCTCCACGTATTTGTAACTATAAGGAGATAAATAGGTAGCCATGTATAAATCGGCAGGTATACCCGAATAATCACGTGACGAATAATAGCCATTAATACCATAAGAAAGCCAGCTATTAATGGTGTTCTCAACCTTAAGGGTCAAATTTGGCTTACTGTAATTGTCGTTAGCTAAAACCCCTTTTTGCTTGATGTAACCGGCAGAAAAATAATAATTTACATTATCCGTTCTTCCGGAAATACTAACATCATAGTTTTGGACCGGGGCATCCTGCTGTATATCTTTTATCCAGTTAGTGGTATACCCTGCATTGTACGCCTGTAACTCTAATGGTGCAGCTCCAATTACAGCTGCAACGTTAGCAGGATTAGTACCTCTCGCTTTTGCCAGATCGGTCCTCCATTGGATGTATTGCTCACCGTTACGCATTTGCGGAACCCGCGTCCAGCTTTGGGTTCCATAATAAGTATTAAAATTGATTTGCGGCTTTTCACTTTTACCTCGTTTTGTGGTAATCAGGATGACTCCATTTTGTGAACGTGACCCATAAATAGCTGCAGAACTTGCATCTTTTAAAATATCAAAGCTGGAAACGTCGTTCATGTTAATCTGGTTCAGGTCCCCATTGAAAATAACCCCATCCAATACAATTAAAGGATTTGAACTGGCACTAATAGAATTCTGCCCCCGCACCACGATATTAGGTGTAGCCCCCGCTGTGGTAGAGGGGCCCACGTTTATACCTGGAGTTCCCTGGATAGCCTCCAGGGGATTAATTAAAGGCACAGACTCTTTGGGCCCTCCTTCCAACTTAACCGTAGCAATAGCTCCTGTTACATCCTTCCTTTTCTGCGTACCATAACCTACAACCACCACATCATTCAATTGATTGGGGGAGGGAACAAGGGTAACGTTTATTTTGGTACGTCCGTTTATTTTAATTTCCTGAGAAACATACCCCAGGTAACTTACGGTAAGTGTAGCATTAGGCTCTGTGCTTAGGGAGAAATTTCCGTTGCCATCTGTAACTGCTCCACCACCGGCCGAACTTTTGATACTGGCACCAATAATGGTTTCGCCTTTCTCATCCAGCACCTTACCAGTAATGGTAATTGGCGCATGCGAGGCTTCGACTGCCATAGCCTTACCAGCAGAGACCAGTAAAACTGTAAAAACAGCAGCAAGCATCATTTTTGCAACTCTCAGGTTTAAAAAGCCGCAATTTCGTAGTTTGAGTTTTGTCATACATCAGGAATTAGGTTTATAAGATTCTATTTGGTTCTGGTCATCTGCGCTACGGTTAAATTGCGCAGCCAATGTTAAGCAAGCCAAAATCAAGCTAAGTGTGCGAACACAGAATTATCCCATCTTGCTTACACAAACATAATAAAATATTAATGTGTGCGAACACAATTTTGAAATTATTTTTTATTAACCACTTTTTGTTGCTATGTTTGGGCTACAGCGTTTTTTGTTTTACAGCCATGCAGACGCTAAGTCAGCTGATGAATTTAAACCAGAAAAGGCCCCAATTGCCACAACCAACTATAAACCGTTCCATTTGTTTTTATCAACCAAAACATTATGAAAAAATTATTCTTCTCTTCGCTGATGCTCATTGCAAGCCTTGTTTACGGACAAAACAAAGACAAGCTCCTGCATCCCATCGATGTAGATGCCATCCGGGAAACGAAACTGACGGGTTACATCGGACTGAACCCTACAATCATGTCTAAACCAGCAAAACCAGCAGATGTAAAGTCTTTCATAAAGAGGTTCCCAAATAAAAAATACTTCACATTCCCCGAAAGTCGGGAAAACCCGATCAGACTGCTGGACAGTCTGCCAGAAAAATGGACACGCTATTCGGCAGCCGAGATGAGCTCCTTTAAAGGCACCGCGCAGCCAGGAGAATATTACGTATTTCAGGTAGGTGTTTATACTGACGCACCTACACTAAACAATATAAAGGTAAACCTCTCCCCTTTAAGCGGAAGCGGAAACCAATCTATCAAAGATGTTACCTGCTTTAATACAGGAGGCATTTCATTTAAAGGGGAAAAATTCTCCAAACCGCTCCTCCTCAGGGCTAAAAATGTTTTGCCCCTATGGTTTGGGGTATCAATTCCCGAAGACAGTAAAGGAACATACAGGGGGCAGATCCAGATTAAGCCGGAAGGACTACCCGCAACAGTTATAGAGGTTAGCTTAAATGTAACCGGGAACACCATTGCCAATCACGGTTACAATGATGAAACTAAACTCTCCCGCCTGGCCTGGTTAAATACAAAAGTTGCACTCGATAATGGCATTACCAATGGCTTCAAACAGGTAGACCGGGAGCAAAAGCACATCTCTATTCTGGGCAGGACCATACAACTATCGAACGAAGGCCTTCCGCTTGATATACAGACTTATTTCGACAAGAATAACGAACTGATCCTGCCGAAGGGCGAACCGATCATCGCAGCCCCCATTAAATTCATTATTGAACAGAATGGAAAAGAACTGACACTTAGCGCAAATGCCCTGAAATTTGAAGACCATTTCCCGGGTTCTACCCACTGGGAAACAAAATTAACCGGCGGCGACATTACGGTTACTGTTAAAGGTCGTGCAGATTATGACGGCTTTATAGGGTACAGCGCCCTGGTAACCGCTTCAAAAGATATTGAAATAGACGACATCAGGCTGCAGGTACCCATGCGCCCCGAAAAAGCAACCTATATGATGGGCTTGGATAAGGAGGGCGGCTTTAGTCCGGCCGACTGGCATTGGAAATGGGACGTAAAGGAAAAACACCAGGACGAGGTATGGATGGGAGCGGTAAACGGCGGACTTAAATTAAAACTTAAAGGAAAAAACTATCAGCGTCAGCTGGTTAACCTGTATTATCCTTTTGGCCCGCTCCATGAACCTGAATCCTGGGGCAATGGAAACAAAGGAGGGGTAGACATTTACAAGCAGGACCAGAGTGTAATGATAAAGGCTTATTCCGGAAAGCGCATCCTGAAAAAAGGGGAAACTTACCAGTTTGATGCGGAATTCCTGGTAACTCCTTTTAAACTCATCAATAAGGACATACAGTTTAACGATCGCTATTATCATTCAGATATCGACACCACCAGCAACACCATTAAACTTGCGCAGGAACACGGAGCGAACATCATTAATGTACACCACAAAAAGGATATCTATCCCTTCCTGGATTATCCTTTTGCAAACGACAATGTACCGGACCTGAAAGCTTTTATAGACAGCAGCCATACAAAAGGATTTAAAACAAAGATCTATTATACCACAAGAGAGATCAGCGTAAATGCACCAGAGCTCTGGACCATGCGTGCCCTGGGTGATGAGATCATTTATCCTGGCCCGGGTATGGCTACCAGGACTCTGGTAAATCCAAATGGTGTACATCCATGGCTGGGTCAAAACCTTAAGAAGGATTTTATCCCGGGTTGGGTAGCCACCTTTACCTCTGGCAAATACAAAGGTCGTCAGGACCTTGCGGTACTGACCAGGCCCGATTCGAGGCTGAATAACTTCTTTTTAGGCGGCCTGGAGTGGATGTGCAAAGAATTAAACATTGATGGCATTTATATGGATGACCTGGCCCTTGACAGGGAAACCATGCAAAGAACCCGTAAAATTCTGGAAAGGGACCGCCCCGGGGCTAAAATTGATATGCACACCTGGAACCACTATAACAAATATGCCAAATGGGCTTCATCGCTTAACCTGTACATGGATATGCTGCCTTATATCGATCATTTATGGGTAGGTGAAGCCAGGGATTACAACAGGTCATCCGATTACTGGCTGATAGAGGTCAGCGGTGTTCCTTTTGGATTGTCATCACAAATGCTGAACAAAGGTGGAAATCCATGGCGGGGAATGGTTTTTGGCATCACCAACAGATTGGGCTGGTTCAAAGCAAAAACACCTGAACACATCTGGAAATTCTGGGACGACTACCACATTGAACGCAAACAGATGATCGGATTCTGGAACGATGATGTTCCGGTGAAAACAGATAATAAAAAAACAGAAGCTACCATATACAAAGGAAAAGATGAGGTAATCATTGCCCTTGCCAACTGGACTTCTGAGCCGCAAAAATGTAAATTGAATATCAACTGGAAAGCCCTTGGGCTTAATCCGGATAAGATAACCACAGAGATACCCGCAATCATCGACTTCCAGGAAGAACGCAAAATTAACCTTGACAAGGAAATTGACCTTGAAGGAGAAAAAGGGTTCCTGATCGTTATCAAAAGAAAGCAATAATTACGATAAAAAAGAGAGTATGATTGTTACTGCCATAAAAAAAAGGCTTGCAGGCTTGCTGCTGTTAATTATTGGTATCCTACCCACCTATGCACAACAAGCCAACAAAATATATGTTTCGCCAAATGGGAAGAAAACAGGCAGCGGAGAAATTAAAGCTCCGCTGGCTACTATAGAACAGGCATTAAAGCTGGCCAATATCCGTAGCGGGAAAACCAAAAAACCTATAGAGATTATTTTACGGGGTGGGGTATATCCCATTTCCAGTACCCTGGAAATTGTACAGCACAAAACCTGGAATTCTGCCGTTCCGTTAACCATTAAAGCCTGGAACAATGAAAAACCTGTTTTACATGGGGGAAAGATCGTTCCGCGAAAGCTCATCAGACCGGTTAGCGATCCGGACTACCGGGAGCGTTTTTCGCCGGAATTCAGAGACAGGATCAGACAGGTAGATTTAAGGGAAGCAGGCATTAAAAACACCGGAAAACTACGCATGACGGGCTTCACCAGGCCCTTTGCCCCCGCAGCATTAGAGATTTTCACGAATGACGAACCCGGCAGAATAGCCCGATGGCCAAATAAGGGCACGGTACCCATCCACATGGTACTGGATACAGGATCAATACCCAGATGGGGGGACTCTACCAACCGCGGAGGAACATTCACCTATAAAGACATCAACCGTCCTTCCAGATGGAAAGAACCCCATAACGCCTGGATTGCAGGCTTTTTTATGTGGGGTTACGCTGATGATGCGGTTCCGCTGAAAGGCATTGACACGGTTAAAAAGGCCATTACTACCTTGAAGCCGCATTCTTATGGATTTGGCAGTGGAAAACCATGGAGGGCCTGGCACGCTTACAATATACCCGAAGAAATTGACGAACCGGGAGAGTACTATGTAGATAGAGATCGCCGAATGCTCTACTTTTTGCCACCGGATAATTTAAGCAAACTCGAGTTATCTGAGCTGGAAACACCACTGCTTGCGATAGATGATGTACGTAATGTGACGATAAAAAACTTAAACTTTACTTGTAGCAGGGGTATAGGTATTACCATGGAAAGAACCGAAAAAGTACTGATAGATGGCTGCAAGTTTACCAACCTTGGCATGGTTGCCATTTTTATGGGGAAGGGTGTAGAAGCCGAATCGGACAGCCTGAGTGTATTTGCTGTGCAGCCCAAGTCAAGATCTATAGGCAGCCTGGTCCAATACGTTTACGATCATACCACTTTTGATCGCGAAGCAGGGAAAAACAATGGTATTGTGAACTGCGAGGTGTACAATACCGGCTCCGGGGGCTTTCTGATCAGTGGTGGCAACAGGCTTACACTTGAACCAGGGAACAATTACATCAAAAATTGCAGCATACACGACTTTAACCGCATCGAAAGATCGTACCGCCCGGGTATCTGGATTACAGGTGTAGGCAACAGCATTTCCAATTGCGACATCTACAATGCCCCTTCTTCAGGAGTAATGCTGCACGGCAACAATCACCTGATAGAATACAATAACTTTCATCACCTGGTTATGGATTCAGATGACATGGGCGCCTTGTATTTTGGCCGAAATCCCTCAGAACAGGGACAGATTGTACGCTATAACTACTTTCACCACATTGGCGGGGACCACAAAACGATGGCTGTTTATCACGACGACGGGGCCTGCGGAATGGAAGTGTACGACAATGTTTTTTACAAGGCCGGAACGGTAGCCGGCTTTGTTGGTGGCGGCAGGGACAATCCCTACCACAACAACATTTTTGTGGAGACGAAATATGCCGGACATATAGACGACCGCCTGAAACACTGGGCAAAAGCCATGTTGGTAAAGGACGGCACTTTTCAAAAAAGACTGGAAGCCGTGAATTATAAAAAGCCGCCATATGCTACCCGTTACCCATGGCTTTCAAAGTATTTTGAAGACGATCCGGAGCTTCCGAAACGGGATACTTTTTCAAGAAATGTATTGGTAAAAATGCTGAACCGCGTTGAAGGAAAGCAGGAATGGCTGCCTTTTACCAACAGCAATTACGAAACCAACGAAGATCCAGGATTTGAAAATTATGCAGCAGAGAATTTCAAGCTAAAGCCAGATGCAGTAATCTGGAAAAAGATTCCCGGATTCAGAAATATCCCATTTGAAAAAATAGGCTACAAAAAAGTAAAATGACACTTTGGGCTCCCTCTCTTCAAAACATAAACAGCAGATCAGACCTTACAGAAGTCTCTGATCTGCTAAACGGATTAAAGCGGCACCCTATTGCGATTTCACCCTGGAAAGGGTATGCAGCACCGGTAACTGCTGCTTTTTCCATTGCACATGGACAGGACTGCATCCTGCTCAAATACTTTGTAAGGGAGCCTTTTAGTATCCCACTTTATCATAAAATCAATGACCCGGTTTATAAAGACAGCTGCGTAGAATTTTTCATAGGTTTTAACCAGGAGACCAAATACTATAATTTCGAATTCAACAATGCAGGCACAGGCCTGATGGGCTTTGGTACGAAAAACGAAAGAGCATATGTTGCTGAAGCAGTGATCAGACAAATTAAATACAGCTGCTCATTTAAAAATGCAGAAAGCGAAGGCCTGGCCTGCTGGGAGCTTGTGCTAGTCATCCCTTTTACTGCATTCTGTTTTCATCAGATTAATGCAGTTAGCAACATGTTGTGCAAAGGCAATTTTTTTAAGTGCGGAGACGACCTGTCCCAACCTCATTACCTGGTATGGAATAATATCCATTCTGCCAGGCCTGATTTTCATCAGCCTGAGTTTTTTGGAACAATTGATTTCGGATAATGGCAGTTTTTTTATAACCTTGCTAAAAAAAAGCAGATGTTTCAAGAAGAGAGTTACAATAAACACGGAAACTGGTACAATAACCTTTTTCCTACAGAGGAATCCAAAAAAGCTTTTTTTAAAAAATTCAAAGACGCAGGCGAGAATACCATTAACAACTGGCTGCAGAACATCATCTTTTCCTGCCTGGACCCACTGCTGAAAAAACCGGGTACATCCTGGCTAACCGTAGGCGATGCGTATGGAATGGACGCAAATTATATCATTTCGAAAGGAAACGGAAGCACTGCACACGCAACAGATCTCAACAGCGATTTCCTGAATATATCACATCAGGAAGGCTTTATACAGAGTTTTTCCGCAGAAAACGCGGAAAAACTTTCTTTTCAAGACAATAGTTTCGATTACGTTTTGTGTAAGGAAACCTACCACCATTTTCCCCGTCCCTTTATGGCGGTATATGAAATGCTCCGGGTAACCAGGAAAGGTGTGATGATCATTGAACCCCAGGATCCTGTAATCAAAATGCCGATACTGCTGTTTGTGACAAACCTCCTCTCGGCCGTTAACGACAAGCTTGTGCAGACAGTCTGGAAAAACCGCTTTTCTTACGAGCCTGTAGGAAACTTCGTTTACAAAGTTTCTGAGCGGGAATTTGAGAAGCTGGCAGCGGGAATAAATCTACGCCTGATTGCCTTTAAGAGAATCAACAGCAATTTCTATTATAAGGGAGCAGAAACTACTTTGGCAACCAACAATAACTTCAGCTTTTTGAAGCTAAAGCTAAAGAAAGGGATATTTGACCTGCTGGTGAGCCTCAGGTTATGCAGCAGCCAGGTGCTGACCAGTATAATTTTCAAAGAAGTGCCTGACGAGCAGGAACTTCAGCAATTAAAAAAGGCTGGGTATCATCTTGTACAGATTCCTGTTAATCCCTACTTATAACATTATCCTCAAAACCGGTTGTAGAGCAAAGAGTCATCTATGTAATAATTCAGGTTCTCTTTGGTCACAATATCCAGAGGAAGGAACTTTATAGCCGAGATTTCTTTTTTAAACACCAGGTGATCAACCAACTGATTGATACCCCAATAGCCCTGCCCAAGCGGGTTTTGATTAATTAAAAAGCTAATAGAGCCTTTATTCAGGTGGTGGAGGTTTTGGGGGATTAAATCGTACCCAATGATGCGGATATGGCTGATGAATTTCTGTTCAAAATACCTCGCGATTTCAAAGGCCTTGGAAGTGGTCACAAAGCAAAACTGTAGTTGTGGATTACTTTCAAATATAGCATCCAGCTGTTCAACAAAGAGCGCATAGTTCCGGAGATTCAATTCGGCCTTAATGATCTCATATTGGTGGTTCAGGTTATTTTGAAGGAAGTAATTCCTTAAGCCCTGTTCTTTCTTGGTAAGGTGGGCAGAATTACTGATCTCTTCATCTATGTGTGCAATAAGTACAGATGGGGGATTTGGCTGTCCATAATGGATCAGCTTGCCGGCAACCTGTCCGCTTTGATAGGAATCCTGTCCGATATAACTCAAAGGATCAAATTCTGCAATCTGGGTATTGAACAATACAAAAGGGATTTCCTGTGCTTTCCAGGTTTCAAAGAAAGGAAGTACCTCACGGTAAAACATAGGGGCCAGCAATATTCCGTCCGGATTGCTGCGGCTCGCTTCTTCTGCCTTTTTAACAAATGAACCCGGATCGTAGGGATTGAACATAAATAAAGTTACCTTAACTCCATACTGCCTGGCCTCTTTAGCGGCCTTTTGGATTCCTGATTTGGGGTCAAGCCAATATGCATCATATTTTGGATCGCCTATCAAAGCTGCAAAATGATACTCCTTTTTAGTTCCAAGGGCACGTGCCATAAAATTAGGCTCGTAATTCATCTCTTCAATGATTTTAAGGATCCTTTCCTTTACCTTTTCCGAAACATTCCCCCGGTCGTGCAATACCCGGTCGACAGTACCTGCAGATACTTTTGCTTTGACAGCAATATCCTTAATACGGATGTTTTTCATCTCCTTGTTTATTTTGTAGTATTTAGTTTAAGCGTTCAATCTTTTTAAAGCAATACATTTCAAGGGATCCCCCTGGACTTATTGCTTCAAAAAATTTAACAAATGTATTTATTTAGTTTGGAAGATAAACATAAATAGATGCTATCCTGATGTTCTTTATAATGTTGAAATATTAAAATGTATGCGTATTACAAATAAAACACATTTTATTGATTATTGAAACAAATAAGTTAGTGTGTGCGCACACATTTTTTTATTTATTAGCTTGTTTCTTAATTTATTGTTCCCTAAGTTTGATTATATAAATACGTTGGGCCCGACTGTCTGTTGCGGCTCAATTCATGAGATCGAATGAAATACATCAACACTATAGAAAAAGCCAGTATCAAAAAGGAACTTGTTCCGCTTAAAACGTATCCTTATTCAGACCCCAGTCCTATTCCTGAGTTTGGTCGTCTGTATCCCTACAACAGATTTGACGGGTATACCAATAAAAGCTGTGATCAGATCTGGGAGATGATTGTAATGGAAAATGAGCACATCAAGATCTGGATCAATCCTGCCGTAGGCGGCAAAATATGGGGGGCCATAGAAAAATCGACGGCCGAAGAATTCATCTACTTTAACCATACCGTAAAATTCAGGGACGTTGCGATGAGAGGGCCCTGGACATCGGGCGGTATGGAAATAAATATGGGCATCATTGGCCATACGCCCTCCTGTTCAGCACCGGTCGACTATAAAATGATGGAAAACGAGGATGGCAGTGTAAGTTGTTTTATTGGGGCTACCGACTGGCCTTCACGCACCGAATGGCGCGTCGAGATCAACCTGCCCAAAGATGCTGCCTGCTTCAGTACCAAATGCTGGTGGCACAACAACAGCTGCATGCCACAGTCTTATTACCAGTGGAACAATGTAGGTATAAAAACCTCGGGAAATCTGGAATACATTTACCCCGGACAACAACGTTTGGGTCATGACGGAACAGCATTAAGCTGGCCTGAGGATGAGGAGAACCGGAAAATATCCTTCTACAATCAAAATGACCACGGAGAATACAAATCCTATCATGTTTTTGGAGCCTACAGCGATTTCTGGGGTTGTTACTGGCATGATCAGCAATTTGGCATAGGACATTCAGCCTCATACGATGAGAAACCGGGAAAGAAAATATGGATATGGGGTCTGTCGCGTTACGGAATGATCTGGGAAGATTTGCTGACGGATACCGATGGTCAGTATACCGAAGTCCAAAGCGGACGGCTTTTTAATCAAAGTGTTGCTGCAAGCTCCAAAACCCCTTTTAAACACCGCTCTTTTTTACCCTATACTTACGACACCTGGGAAGAGCACTGGTTTCCTGTAAAAAATACCGGTGGATTGACCTATGGTAACCGGCAACTTTCCTTTTGCATCAGCTCACAAAATGGCCAGTATAAAATCAACATTTGCGCCAACAAACCGCTGTTACAGACCTTTAGGGTATTACACTACCAAAAGGAAATTTTAGCAGAAAAAATTGATTTGAGGGCAATGGAAAACTGGAGTTTTACACTTCCCTTTGCGGTGCAGGAAAAAGATGTACAGGTTTTTCTGGATGAAACCATGATTTACAATGGCCCGGAGCAACATACCGCACTGAAACGTCCAACAAGAACAAATCCGGCATACGATTCAGAATCGGTACAGGCCTGCTGCATACAGGCAAAAGAGTGGGAAAGACAACGTTTTTTCGATCGCGCTATAGATCAATACCTGCTTTGCCTGCGGCAAGACCCATTTTTTATGGAAGCCCTAAGCGGACTTGCAGGCTTATATTTTAAGCAGATGAAATATGAAGAGGCACTCCATCTCATTATTGATGCCTTATCTGTAGACACCTATCATCCTGAAGCAAACTATTTATATGGACTCCTGAACGACCGTCTGCAAAATATGGCTGATGCAAAAGATGGCTTTTCAATTGCCAGTCAGTCCGTTGAATTCAGAGCTGCATCTTTTATTGAACTGGCCAAAATAAGCATTCGCGAGGGACAGACCGCTAGGGCATCCGGTTATGTAAAAAAAGCGCAACAGTGCTGGCCTGGTAACCTGCAGTCTTTATATTTAAGCATAATTGTCCACAAACTACAGGGAGCCAATGAAGAATCGATGCATCTGATCAAAGAATTACTGATCACCGATCCCCTCAATTACCTGGCAAAGTATGAACTGGCCCAGGCAAAACAATTGCCCATAAGCAGGCTTACTGAAAGTGAACTGCCTTACGAGACCTATATCGAGCTCGCAGCTTTCTATTACAACTTAAATCTTCACCACGATGCACTTCAAATTCTTGATGCTGCGCCGGATTACGCAATGGTACATCTTTGGAAAGCCTATCTCTATTCTGTTTCAGGTGCAGTTAAAAAAGTAAAACCAGCCTTAGATCTGGCTGCATCGTCAAACCCTGATTTTGTATTCCCTCATCGAGAAGAAGATGTAAACATATTGTATTGGGCCGTAGCCAAACAGGAAGAATGGAGGTTTAAATATTACCTGGCCCTGGCCTACATTCAGAATCTTCGAAAAGAAGAAGCGCTTTCACTGTTAAACAGCTGCCAGCAACTGCCGGATTTTTATCCGTTTTATATAGTAAGGGCTAATTTAAGGAAGGAACTTGGACACGATGGATGCCTGCCAGACCTAAAACAGGCTTTAGCACTGGCCCCCAACGAATGGCGTACCATATTGGGGCTTTCTAAATATTACGCGGAAAATGAGGACTGGAACCAGGCGCTTCAGGTGACAAAAAAAGGGTATAAGCAACACCCAGACAATTACTACCTGGGCTTAAAACTGGCCAGATGCTTTATGTATACCCAAAACCTGGAGCAGGGTATTGCACTGATGACCAATATGACCGTACTTCCTAATGAAGGTGCTTCGGAAGGAAGGAACAGCTGGCGGGAAACTCACCTTATGGCGGCAATGAAAGGAATAATAACGGGCGATCGGGAAAAAGCAATAACGCACATTGGCTTAGCCAGAACATGGCCCGAAAATATGGGTATTGGCAAGCCCCATCATGTGGATGAGCGCCTTGAAGATTACATGGAACTTATTTGCATGGAACAAGGCAACATTATAGAAAGGCAGGCACTTACCCTTAAAATAATGGACTACAGAAAACACCATGGTCATACACCATACGGATCTACGGATTTTTTAAGCATTTTGCTCCTGAAGCAATCGGGAGACACAGCGGAAGCCGGTAAAATTTTGGCCGACTGGCTCAAAGCAGATCCCCTGGCTTTGCCGTTAAAATGGTGCCAGACCTTTTTTAAGGGAGTGCAGCAGGAAATTGACGCTATATCCAAGCTAAAAATTGTCCGTAAAGAAGTTTTACCCTATGAACTTCCCTTTGAAGACCGGTCGTTTCGGTTCATCAAACAACTGTACACTAATGGCCTGCTGAACAAGCATACGCATTTAGCAATAACTACTCAATAAATTGGATTAAAATTAGAAAAGATGAATACGAACCAACTCAAAGATCTTTCTGAATACCACCAGCTGGTGTCAGACTTTTTCAAATGGCCAGCCAATAAAAATGAATGGGAACAATACCGTCTCAACGATGAGCAGGTCAGTTTTTTTAAAGAAAATGGTTACCTGAGCGGTATAAAGTTTTTGGAAGAGTGGCAGGTAGACCAGTTAAATCAGGACCTGGTAAGGATCTCAGACCCCAACCTCCCGGATCATACCTTATTTCATCAATTCTTTTCCAATGCTTCAACGGATCCGGAGTCGGTTTTGTTCCATGCACTGGGTGCCTGGCGAATCACACCTGCTTTTCACGACATTTTATGGAACCCCGCCTTTGTAATGGCAGCAAGTCAGTTACTGGGCGATAGGGCGGTACGTTTCTGGCACGATCAGCTATTCTGTAAGCCGGCAAAACATGGTGGTGTTGTGGCCTGGCACCAGGATTATTCTTACTGGACACGCACAGTGCCCCTTCAGCACCTAACCTGCTGGGTAGCATTGGATGACGCCACCACAGAAAACGGCTGTATGTATTATGTGCCCAAGAGCCATAAATGGGGTTTACTGGATAAACCGGAATTGGCAGGCGAAATGGAAGGACTGATGGAGTTCTTAACGGACGAACAAAAAGCAGCATTTAAACCAATACCCATGGAACTGAAAAAAGGCTACGGAACTTTTCACCACCCGTTATTGGTACATGGCTCCTATGAGAATAAATCCGAAAGATCAAGAAGGGCATTTGTGCTGAACATGTTTGCAGATGGGACAATCTCCGATACGGAAAAAGAACTCATGCCTGGTACCCCTGCCATCCCTAAAGGAGAAAAAATAACCGGACGGTTTTTTCCCCTGCTGATAGATCCAAAAAAAGAGCTTGCGCTTTAGCATGGAAAAACTGTTTTTCTGCACACACTGGGGTAGCGAGCAGCTGGAATGGGCCCACTTCTTAAGGAAGGTAAAGGAAGAGGGTTACGATGGTGTGGAGATTAGCCTGCCAGCAGATCCTGCTGTGCAAAAAAAAATGACACGCGCCCTTGACGATCTGGATTTAAAACTGATCGCCGTGCACTGGGATACGGTAAGTCCTGATTTTAAGCTACACCGGCAGGAAATGGAATCCAGGCTACTGGCAATTGCCCGGACCAAACCGATGTTTATTACCTCCCATACCGGGAAAGACCACTTTAGTTTTGAGCAGAACGTAGCCCTTTTATCGCTGGCAAGGGAGATCAGCGATAAGACCGGTGTACCCATTGTCCATGAAACGCATCGGGGAAAATTCAGCTTTGCTGCACATATCACGCAGGCCTACCTGGAAAAGCTGCCCTGGTTGCAATTGACACTCGACATTTCACATTGGTTTGCCGTTGCAGAAAGCTACCTGGAAGATCAGGCCCCGGCGGTTGACCTGGCACTATCCAGAACAGCACATATTCATTCCCGTATTGGTTTCACCCAGGGCCCGCAGGTATGTGATCCACGCGAGCCGGAATGGGCAGAGGCTCTTGATCATCATTTAAAATATTGGGACAAGGCAGTTGGGATGCAGGAAAAAATAAAATCCAGCGTATTTACTTTCACCGCAGAGTTCGGCCCTTACCCTTACATGGTATCAAAAAGAGCTGATGCACCCGCACATCAATGGACGCTCAACAATTATATGAAAGACTTACTTAAAACCAGATATTATGCCACATGAGACCTTGACCATACCTGCGCCATCAAAAAATGTCCTTACCCGGCAAATCATTACCATCGGGGCCTTTTTCTTCATTTTCGGGTTCATTACCTGGGTTAACGGGACGCTTATCCCTTACCTGAGGATAGCCTGCGAGCTGGAAGAATGGCAGGCCTACCTGGTTACTTTTGCATTTTACATATCGTATACGGTTATGGCCATTCCCTCCAGCAAGATCCTGGAGCAAACTGGCATGGTTAAAGGAATGCGTGTAGGACTGCTCATCATGGCAGTTGGCTGTGCTCTTTTTATTCCTGCGGCACTGATGCGCTATTATCCCCTGTTTCTGTTGGGGCTATTTGTGGTTGGAACTGGCACAACTTTGCTGCAAACTGCAGTAAATCCTTACATCACCTTGCTGGGTCCACCAGAAAAAGCCGCACAGCGTATTAGCATTATGGGGATCTGCAACAAGTTTGCAGGTGTAATAGCGCCCCTTATCCTGGGTGCCATTATTCTAAAAAACTCGGATGGACTGATTGCCGAACTGCAAAGCATGGGGAATGCCGAGAGACAGACGCGGCTGGATAACCTTGCCCACGCAGTAATAATGCCTTACCTCGTACTTACAGCTATGCTGTTGATTATTGCCTATATGATCCGGTTTGCACACCTGCCCGAAATTGAAAACCCAGCGGCACCGGCAAGCGGAAACAACAGCCCTTCTGAGCAACCAGCTATGATCAGAAAAAATTTTATAATGGGTTTTATTGCCATATTTTCGACCGTAGGACTAGAGGTTATTGCTGGAGACACCATTGGTAATTATGGCATCTACCATGGCTTATCCTTAAATATTGCCAAACACCTTACCTCTTATACATTGGCCAGCACCATGTTGGGGTATATGTTTGGGGTATTTGCCATTCCCAGGCTCATTTCGCAGGAAAAAGCTTTCACTTACTCCAGTTGTCTCGGCCTTTGTATATCGTTACTGGCTATATTTGTGCCGGGTACGGGCTCTATCGTCTTTATTGCCTTGCTGGGACTGTCTAATGCATTATTATGGCCAGCTATATGGCCGCAGGCCCTTAAGGGCTTAAAAGGCAAGCTGCTGAACCGCGGTTCAGCAATTCTGATCATGGGTGTGGCGGGCGGTGCTGTTATGCCACTTGTTTATGGTGCTTTAGCTAAATACACCAATAATCAGTATGCCTATTTCATTTTAATACCCTGTTACCTTTTCAATTTATATTACAGCCTGAAAGGGACAAAATCCGGGCTTTAAAGCGCTTTACCAATGCTAACCAAATAAACCAATCTCATGAGCAACAACCTGCTGGACACCAAAGATTATATTGTATTTTTTATCTATTTTATCATTGTAGCTGCTTATGGGCTCTACATCTATAACAAGAAAAAATCGGCATCCGCAGGATCAAAAGATTACTTCCTGGCAGAAGGTTCATTAACCTGGTGGGCCATAGGGGCATCACTTATCGCTTCAAATATCTCGGCTGAGCAATTCATTGGAATGAGCGGTTCAGGTTTTAAAATGGGGCTTGCCATTGCCACATATGAATGGATGGCGGCAGCAACCCTTATTGTTGTGGCCGTATTTTTTATCCCGGTATACCTTAAAAACAGGATATTTACCATGCCACAGTTCCTGCACCAGCGATACAACAGCACAGTAGCAATGATCATGGCTATTTTCTGGCTACTGCTTTATATTGTAGTTAATTTAACTTCCATTCTTTACCTTGGCGCCCTGGCGGTTAGCAGCATCTCTGGTTTTGATATAAACCTTTGCATGTATGCCATTGCTGCGTTTGCCATTATCATTACACTGGGCGGAATGAAGGTGATTGGATACACCGATGTAATCCAGGTGTTCTTTCTTATTCTTGGCGGACTGGCCACCACCTATCTTGCCTTAAACCTGGTTTCAGAACATTATGGTACTGAGGGAATTTTACAGGGCTACTCGGTAATGACACAAAAAGCTTCAGAACATTTTCATATGGTCCTTAAGCCCGACAATGAAAGCTATATCGATTTACCTGGCTTAACCGTGTTGGCGGGTGGCATGTGGATTGTAAACCTGAACTATTGGGGATGCAACCAGTACATTACCCAAAGGGCCCTTGGAGCCGACCTGAATACAGCCCGGGGTGGCATTCTTTTCGCGGCCTTCCTGAAGTTGCTCATGCCCGTGATAGTGGTACTACCAGGCATTGCCGCCTACGTGCTATACAAAGACGGTGCATTTCAGACTGAAATGCTACAGGACGGAACCGTTAACCCGGACAGGGCATATCCTGTACTTCTGAACCTGTTGCCTGCCGGATTAAAAGGGCTATCCTTCGCAGCCCTGACCGCTGCAGTGGTGGCGTCACTAGCGGGTAAAGCCAATAGCATTGCTACCATTTTTACACTCGACATTTATCAAAAAGCCATTAAAAAGGAAGCTTCTGAGCGTAATCTGGTAATGGTAGGCAAAATTACCATTATTGTAGCCATGGTATTGGGTGTAGTCATCGCCCCCCATCTGGGCATTGATAAAAAGGGAGGTTTCCAGTTTATCCAGGAATACACCGGATTTTTCTCTCCGGGTATCTTTGCGATGTTCATACTTGGTTTTTTCTGGAAGAAAACAACTTCAAATGCTGCATTATTTGCTACGCTTGGCGGATTTTCACTGTCTGTGCTGCTAAAAAAATTGCCTGCAATGGTCAACCTGGAGTTTCTGCAAGTCTTTGGTTTTTCTAAGCTGGTAAAACAGGAAAACGGCGCAATGCTGTATGAAATTCCATTTCTCGACAGAATGGGCTTTGTTTTCTTATTTTGTGCAATGGGCATGTACATCATCAGTGCAATTGAAAACAAAAAGGGCATAAATCCAAAGGGGCTGGAAGTAGATACCAGCATGTTCAAAACAACGCGAAGTTTTGCTGTCGGCGCACTCATTATAATAGGAATATTGGTAGCACTCTATACAGTTTACTGGTAAGTTTAGGATTTGTTTGAGTTAGGCGGTATATTTGCCGGAGATGGGGAATCCATCTGCAGATAAAACAACAAATCAAACACGAATGAACATTTTACTATTAGGTTCCGGCGGCAGAGAAAGTGCTTTTGCCTGGAAGATCAGTCAATCTTCTCAATGCTCACAACTGTTTATCGCTCCGGGCAATGGCGGCACAAATGCTTATGGTAAAAACGTAAACATTAACCCCAATAACTTTGAAGCTGTAAAAGCACTGGTACTTAAAGAAAATATTGCATTGGTAGTTGTCGGTCCTGAAGAGCCTCTGGTAAACGGAATTCACGATTTTTTTGTAAATGATGAAGAACTGGCAGGCATTCCGGTGATCGGTCCTAAAAAAGAAGGTGCTATTCTGGAAGGCAGTAAGGATTTTTCCAAGCAATTTATGGCTCGCCACGGTATCCCTACAGCGGCCTCACGCTCTTTTACCAGTGAGACCCTTGAAGAAGGACTGGCCTATCTGCAATCGCATGCCCTTCCTATTGTTTTAAAAGCTGACGGGCTGGCCGCAGGTAAAGGTGTTTTAATATTGGACAATACAGCCGAAGCTCAGGAAGAGCTGAAACTGATGCTAAGTGGTAAGTTTGGTGATGCAGGAGCAACAGTTGTTGTAGAAGAGTTTCTAAGTGGCATAGAGCTTTCTGTATTTGTGCTTAGCGATGGTGAAAACTATGTAATCCTGCCGGAGGCGAAAGATTACAAACGCATCGGGCAAGGCGATACCGGCTTAAACACCGGTGGTATGGGTTCAGTATCTCCGGTACCTTTTGCCAGCACATCTTTTATGGATGAAGTAGAACGCGATATCATTATCCCCACCATCAATGGTTTAAAGAAAGACCGCATAGATTACACCGGCTTCATTTTCTTCGGATTGATCAAAGTAAACGAAAAACCCCTGGTAATAGAATACAATTGCCGTATGGGCGATCCGGAAACGGAAAGTGTAATGCCAAGGATTGAAAGCGATCTGGTGGAGCTCTTCCTTGCGGCATCAAAAAAGAAACTGAAAGGATATAAACTGGATATCAGTCCTAAAAATGCAGCTACAGTGATGATCGTTGCCGGCGGCTATCCTGGCGAATATGAAAAAGGAAAAACCATAAGTGGAATTGAAAATGTAAGGGATTCGCAGGTATTCCATGCCGGCACGATACTGGAGGGCGGTGTAGTGAAAACAAATGGGGGCCGCGTTTTGGCAGTATCCAGTCTGCAGGACAGCCAGTTTGAGGCTTTACAATCTGCAACGGCTGATGCTGCACGCATTTATTTTGATGGCAAATACTTCAGGGAAGACATTGGGTTTGACCTGATTTCTTAAAACAGCGATAGTTTATTTTAAAATAAGAAAGGCCGGGTTACCGGCCTCTTCTGTACATAGGCATTGTATATTTACAAATCATGTAGGGCAGCCCTGAAATTGCGGGCAAACATCCTGAGATTGATCCTTAACCTGCGTTTATTATTTCTAAGTCGTTCCTTAACCGTTTTCAGCGGCAAATTTAACGCCGCAGCAATTTCATGGTAATTATACCCCTCAAAATACTTGATAAAAACGGGACAGCACTCATTCGGAAATGGGATCTGCTGCGATTCTAAATTGGTGGTTTTTGTAGCCATAGAGAGTTTTGCTAATGTTTTCACATTACCTAACCCCTTGTTTTTCAGCAAAAAATATACCAATTATGCGCTTAATCGTATTTAAGTCCCGGGTAGTCCATCAGGCGTCTCCATAAAGCAATCTGCCCGATACAATTGGCCTCCCTGTAAATTAAAAAGGTCACATACTCAAACAAGCTGAACTTCATTCCGGGCATTTCAATCATTTCGTTCAGGCGCTCATCTGTTGCATTGATGAAGGCGTCTCTCAGCAATGGGCTGATCTTTCTCCAGTCGTTCTTAAAAGCCTCCAGTGACGGATAAGTAACGTTATCCTGAATACCTTGGTGGTCTTTAAAGAAATCGTTTGCGGCTGGAGTCTCTTGTACTCCCAAAAGCTTTGCCATTTCAAATCTTTCCTGAATCAGGCTGCCGGTAAGCCAGGCCACATGATTGGCTTTGGTACCTAGGCGGTTGTGGGCATCCTTATCGGAAATGCCATCCAAAGCCCTTATAAAGTAATCGGTATGCATGTCATAGAGTATAACCAGTGACTGCATTCTGCTGCTAGCTGTTTTCGTTTCCATCTTCTTTTGTTTTTATAATGAACAATTAAAGTTAACCAGATGTTCTACTATAAAGCGGGGGCAGCGGCGCCATTTTAGGGGGCCAATTCCGACAAATAAAAAAGACCACTGAAGGTGCTGCCTCCAGTGGTCTTTTTTATAATAAGATACCAAAGTTATTTGGACTGTCCTGCGCCCAGAACTTCAGCAAGTTTTTTCTGCAGTTCCTCGCCTCTTACATTCTTAGCGATAATCTTTCCTGAAGGATCGATCAGATAGTTTGCAGGAATACCGCGTACACCATACATTTTTGAAGCAGCATTGTCCCATCCTTTAAGATCCGACACGTGTGTCCAGGTCAGGCCGTCTTTTTCAATTGCATTTAACCAATCCTGTTTTTTACCAGGGTTGTCCAATGAAACACCAAGTACGGTAAAGTTTTTGTCTTTATAAGCATTGTATGCTTTTACCACATTCGGGTTTTCGCCACGGCAAGGACCGCACCACGAAGCCCAGAAATCAAGCAATACATATTTTCCGCGGAAGTCGGACAATTTAACCGGCTTATCATTTACATCGTTTTGTGTAAAGTCCATCGCCAATTGTCCTACTCCTGTTTTCTTGGCCGCATCAATGGATTGTGCAATGCTTTTACCCAGGTCTGTCGCCTTAACAGCAGCAGAGAACTTATTGAAGTCTGTTTCTGTTCCTTTCAGGTCGCCATCAACATCCATAATACTTCTGAAAGCCACTAAACCTACATACGAATCAAGATTTGCAGCATAGAATTTTTTGTTCAGTTCAGTTGTTTCTTTCCTGATCGCTTCATCACGGCTATAAACCGTTTTCATATAAGCCTCATCTTTACGCTCTTCAGGAGTTTTGCTACGGTATTCTGCCATTAAAGCAGCACCTTTTTCATCTGCGGACTTGGTCAATGCTTTGTATTTTGCATTGTCCTCATTCACTTTTGAGCCTTTGATTACAGCATGTTTCACTGAGTCAGTAGCCGATACGATTTCCATAGCTTTAGGCTCCAGGTAAAACCCAAGCATATCTCCAGCCACGCCGCGTTTTGCAGGAGCGCTATCGTGTTTAATCCGGATAGAAGCCTGGCTTATGCCTGCTGTGGAACCTGTAAATGCAAATTTACCACCTTTAATGTCAACTGAATCTGTTACCGGAGTGGCTCTTGGGCCATACGTCAGGTAAGCTTTTGCGGGAGAACCCAGGTTGCCAACTTTACCATTAATGGTAAATTTACCTTGTGCCATAACAGCGGCAGGCAACAAACAGGTTGCGATCAATACGATCTTTTTCATAATTTCAATAATAAGTTAAAGTTATTTGTAGTTCAAATTTACTCAATAGACTGAAATTACAACGCAGGGTTTAATGTAATATTATAGTAGCTTTTGGAAGGTGCGCCACCAGAGATCCGGCATTTCGCCATTTACTGCAGTGGTATAATCGTCGTAACGGCAGGGAACCAGGTGGTAACGTTCATTCTTAGAGATACCTGTAGGGTAAGGCACCTGCATCCACCAGCGGTCCGATTTCTTGCTTTTTACAAAAAGCATTTCGGCAGACCCATCGTTTAAGCTGGCCCTGTAAATGAGGTATTGCGACTTCGGGCTCAACGGAAAATCCTTTTTACGGTTATAATAGCCTTCTATAAAATACCATACCATTTGCGCCAGCAGCATCGCTGTTTGCCCGTTCTGATCAAATGCGGGGTTAAATTCGTAGAAACCAATAGAGGTAAGTTTATCACTCATCCCTGCATAGCGGGTAATGGCACAGGCCTGCTCTCCGTAAAAGCCATTCGGACTCGCATTGGCATTGGCGCCCGCATCAGAGGAGCGAATGGCGCTGATGTCGAAACTGATCATGCTGGCATTCCTGATGATGGGTTCCGTTAAAGTAATATCGCTGGCAAACTCTCCCAAACGATGTGCATCGAAATAGAGCTTACTCATGACTTTCAAGCTGTCCTGGTTCACAAAATAGGTCTGGTACCCTATATTACTGAAATTGAAAAGATAATTGGGTTGATGCAGCAGGATTTTATTCAGATAGGTATCCGATTTGGCGGCCAATCCTTCTTCGTCTTCCTCGTCAAGGTCAAACTTACTGTCGACCACCACCAGATCTACCTTTTGCTCCAGGCTTTCATAAGCCAGGTACTGCGCATAGGTCAGGTCCTGCCCTCCGCCAATGATCACCGGCAGGATATCCAGCTTAATCAGCTCGGCCACCACTGTTTTTACCGCCACATAAGTATCTGAAATGGATGCCCCGGCCTTAATGTTCCCCAGATCAATGATTCTGGAAATAAACGGACCTTCATTTAAACTGTAAAACTGGGACCTGAAATAATCGGGAGCCAATGCACAGCCCTCATTATTTACCGCAGCACGGTCGTCCTGCACACCAAAAATGGCGATATCGTATTTTTTTTCGCCCAGGTCTGGGAATTTATCCGTAAAAAACCCGGCCTTTAAACCAAGCTGACTGGTATAGAATCCCTGTTTTGGTGTAAACTTGTCGGGGTTTACCGGAGAAAAAAAATCTGATAAAGACATATTCTGCTATAAATGTATGGCATCAAATATCTATTTTTGAGCGCATATTTTAATGAACATCCTAAAAAAAATAACATGATATTGGTTACCGGTGCCACTGGTTTTTTAGGTTCAGAACTGATACACCAGCTAACCAGGCAGGGCATAAAGCTCAGGGCTTTGAAAAGGGAGGGCTCGGCTATTCCGGATCTGATCAAAGACAACAGATTGGTGGAATGGGTTGTTGCCGACATCAATAACTTTTCTGATCTGGAAGATGCTTTTGAAGGTGTAGGTCAGGTTTACCATTGTGCAGCATTTGTTTCTTTTAACCCTAAAGACAAAGCGAAGCTTTTGAGGGTCAATATTGAAGGTACGGCCAACATTGTAAACCTTTGTATAGCCTCTGGAGCCCGCTTGCTGCATGTGAGTTCGGTGGCTGCATTGGGCAATGCAAAAAAAGGGGAGCTGATTACGGAAAAGGATTTCTGGGAATATGATGTGAAAGCCCACAGCTATGCGGTGTCCAAGTATGAAGGTGAAATGGAAGTATGGCGGGGCATTGCCGAAGGTCTTGACGCACTCATCGTAAACCCCTCTGTCATTATTGGTGCAGCTGCCGGCTTTGAGGGCAGCGGAGCTATTTTTAAACTGGTGAAAGATGGGCTCTCGTTCTACACCAGGGGCGCTACAGGAATCGTGGATGTAGCTGATGTAGCCAAATGCATGATCGCATTGATGGATAGTCCGGCAACAGCAGAACGTTTTACCATCTCATCGGAAAATTACCACTACAAACAGTTTTTTGGAGAAATAGCCCGGGGTTATGGGGTTAAACCTCCCACAAGGGAAGCAAGGCCCTGGATGCTGGCCATTGCCTGGAGGGCCGCAAAACTGGCTTCCCTGTTTACGGGTAAACCCGCTTCACTTACCAGCGATGCAGCCAGGAGCAGCTTAAATGAAAGCCTTTACAGCAACGAGAAGATAAAAGCAGCTATCGGGATTACCTTTAAACCCTTAAAACAAAGCATTGAAGAGATCTGCAGGCAAGCAGATTGATTTTTCATCTCCATTACATTTTTCATTAATCGTTAACAAACTACTACGATTTCGTTGATTTATTTTAAGGATTGGCAAAAAATCAAATGGTTTTATATCTTTGACATAATTATTAACCACCTTATTACCACCTAAATATCATTACTCCTGAACGGATGAAGCAAAAGAATTTTTACATCATTGATTTCGACAGCACTTTTACGCAGGTTGAAGCCTTGGATGAACTGGCACGCATTTCCCTGAAAAAACACCCTGAAAAAGAAGCTATTTTTCAAAAAATTGAAGATTATACCAATTTGGCCATGGAAGGCAAACTTTCCTTTGGCGAAAGCCTGGCCCAGAGGGTAAAATTGCTGGAAGCAAATGAAGATCATTTGAAGCAGCTGATCACCCGCTTAAAGAAAAAGGTATCTGCTTCATTTTCGCGCAATGCAGCATTCTTTAAAAAACATGCAGATGAAGTACTGATCGTTTCCGGAGGTTTTAAAGAGTTCATCACACCGGTGGTTAGTCAGTATCACATAAAAAAGGAAAATATCTATGCCAATACCTTTGTCACAACAGGTGATGGTAAAATTATAGATTATGACCATTCCAACCCATTGAGTGAGGAGGGCGGAAAAGTAAAGCTGATGCAGCAAATGAACCTCGAGGGCGATTTGTATGGCATTGGTGACGGGTATTCTGATTTTCAGCTGCGCGAAAGTGGTCTCATCAAAAAGTTTTACGCTTTTACAGAAAACATCGCCAGGGAAAGTATTGTTAAAAAGGCCGACCACATCACCCCAAGCTTTGATGAGTTTTTATATGTAAACAACCTGCCCAGGGCGATATCCTATCCAAAGAACAGGATCCTTTGCCTGATTATCGGCGATGTGGATGCACAAAGCATCGATATGCTGAGGAAGGATGGGTTCTCTGTACGCCATAAAACCTCTTTCGAAGAGAAATATGTAGCAGATGTGCACATGCTGCTGCTGGCTGATGGGGAAAAGCTGGAACCCGAAAAACTGAAAAGAGCAGTTAAACTGAAAACCCTGGGCTACCTGGGCAGTACAAAAGGCAAGGTAGACACAGGTATATGCACCGGGCTGGGCGTGGTGGTATTTGACGACGTAAAACACAACCCACGCAACCTCACCTTCATCCCTAAAAGGATGATTGATTTCATGAACACCGGAACCACCTACCTCAGCAGTAACTTCCCCAATTTACAATTGCCAAGAATTGACAAGTCACACCGCCTGATCCATATCCACAAAAACGTTCCGGGAATCATGGCGAAGGTGAACACCATTTTTGCAAAACACGACATCAATATTGTGGGGCAGTTCCTGATGACCAATCCGAGTATTGGCTATGTAATAACCGATATCAACACAGAATACGATAAACAATTGTTCAAATCGCTGAAAAAGATTGAGCATACCATAAAATTCCGGGTTTTATATTAACTACCAGACAGATATTTATCGTAAATTTGCATCAGGTAACTCTTACTACAATGAATGATACACTTGATATGACGATCACTAAGGCTGAACAGAGCAGGCTTACGGTAACTGATTTTTCCCAGTTGCCATTTGGGAAGGTATTTTCTGACCATATGTTTATTGCAGAATATGATAACGGGAGCTGGGGCAATCTGCAGATCCTGCCTTACGGGCCTATTCCAATGAGCCCGGCCATTTCTGCGCTGCATTACGGTCAGGCTATCTTTGAAGGGATGAAAGCTTATCGCCTGGAAAATGGTAAGATCAGTGTTTTCAGACCAGAGAAAAACTTTGAGCGTTTCAACAAATCGGCGGTACGCATGTCGATGCCAGAGATATCCAAAGAAATCTTTATGCAGGGCATCGCTGCATTGATCGAAATTGATGAGCGCTGGGTACCGGCACAGGAAGGTTACTCCCTGTACATCCGTCCGGTAATGTTTGCGACCGACCCTTATCTGGGCGTAAAACCCTCAGACAAATATACCTTCGCTTTATTAACCACGCCTACCGGCCCTTATTACAGCAAAGCTTTAAAAGTAAAAATCGAAACAGAATATACCCGTGCAGATGACGGCGGAGTTGGTTATGCCAAAACTGCAGGTAACTATGCCCGCTCTTTATATCCTTTTGCTGAAGCGCAGAAAGAAGGTTTTGATCAGTTGATCTGGACAGATGCTGCTACGCATGAGTTTATTGAAGAAGCCGGAACTGCAAACCTGATCTTTGTACTTAACGGCAAACTGGTTACCCCTTCGGTAAGAAGCACCGTTTTAGATGGCGTAACCCGCGATACCATTATTCAGCTGGCAAAAAAAGCCGGTGTTGAGGTTGAAGAAAGACGTGTAAGCGTAAAAGAAGTGATTGCAGGAATTGAGAACGGTACACTGACCGATGCATTTGCGGCAGGAACCGCGGCTACAGTTACACCAATCGGCGAAATTGGTTACCAGGGTAAGACCTATACTTTAACAGACCCTGCAACACGTACCATTTCAGCAGGTATTGCAAAATCACTGAACGATATCCGTTACGGACTGGCACCAGATGAGTTTGGCTGGAACTGGGTATTGTAACATAAAGATTAATTTTTTTAAGGCGCCTTAAAGAGGGCGCCTTTTTTATTACTTTAGTGTTTTCCAAGCTTTATTATAAACCCTATAAAACTAACTACACTTATTCAAATGAAGCCACACTTAATCCTGGGCTTAGCCGGCGTATTGTTTTTAAACAGCAATGTCCAGGCCCAGCTCAAACAGCTAAACCAACAGCAAATATTTGGCGGACAGCCCTCACTAACCAAACCAATGAGCATGGTAGCTGGCTGGAGTGACAATAACCATTACGTAGAGGTTGACGCCAAAGATCGCAAACTGTATGCTGTTGACTTAAAAACCGGAGCAAAAACTGCTTATACCCCTCCTCCAAAAAGCAATGTAAATGTATTTGTTAAAGACAACGATATTTATATCCAATATGGCAAGGATGAAGCAAAACGCCTGACTAACGACAAAGACGAAGAGAAAAACCCGCTCTTATCGCCCGATGGTAAACATGTAGGCTTTACCCGTAACAACGACTTATTTTCTGTAGATACAGAGACCGCGAAAGAGACCAGATATACCACGGATGCGACGGATGTAATTTACAATGGCTGGTCGTCATGGGTGTACTTCGAGGAAATTCTGGGCAGGCCAACCAATTACCGGGCTTTCTGGTGGGCACCAGACAGCAGGCACATCGCTTTTATGCGTTTTGACGACACCAAAGTACCCATGTTTCCGATCAACGGTGCTACCGGCCAGCACGGTTATGTAGAAAAAACACGCTATCCCAAGGCCGGAGACCCCAACCCGGAAGTCAGGGTAGGTTTTGTAAAAACCAGTGGCGGCCCTGTTGTATGGGCAGATTTTAATGAAAAAGACGACCAGTATTTCGGCACACCCTACTGGAGCTACGATGGCAGCAGCCTGATGGTACAATGGATGAACCGCGGACAGGACAACCTGAAATTCTATTCGGTAAATCCGGCCACGGGTGCAAAAAAAGAGATGTATGATGAAAAACAATCTTCCTGGGTTGATCTGGATTATGATGGCCGGATTGAGTACCTGCAGGACAAAAAACACTATATCCTTAAAAGCGACAAGACTGGCTGGGCACATTTTTACCTTTACACACTGGAAGGCAAACTTATAAACCCGATAACGAGCGGTAAGTGGCAGGTGACCGACCTGATGCATGTAGACGAAAAGAACAAGGTAATTTACTTTATGGCCCGTAAAGAAGCCTCAACCCGCACAGATCTTTACCGTGCAGATTACAGTGGTAAGAACTTTAAACGCCTGACCTTTGGCGACTATACACATCAGGTGCAATTGTCGCCAGAGGGAAGTTATTTCATTACCACCTATTCCAATGTTGCTACACCACCAAAAAGGGCATTACTTGACAATACAGGAAAAATCATCAAAGAACTGGGCGACAGCCGGTCGGCCGACTTTGACCAATATGCCTTCGGCAAAACCGAAATGATCAGTATCCCTACTGATGATGGCTATAACCTGCCTGCAGTAATTACTTATCCTACAAATTTTGACCAGAACAAAAAGTACCCTGTAGTCATGAGCATTTATGGTGGTCCCAATGCCGGAACAGTAACCAATACCTGGAAAGGGACCGGGAACCAATGGTGGGCCAATGAAGGGATCATACAAATTGCCGTAGACCACCGTGCTTCAGGCCAGTTTGGGAAAGCAGGCGTTGCCCTGATGCACCGCAACCTGGGCAAATGGGAAATGAAAGACTATACCACTGCGGCACGCTGGTTAAAAGCCAAGCCATGGGTAGACAATAAAAAGCTGCTCATTACCGGCCATAGCTACGGAGGCTACATGACCTGTATGGCTTTAACCATGGGGGCAAACGATTTTGATTTTGGTTATGCAGGGGCGCCCGTAACCAGCTGGGAGCTATACGACACCCATTATACAGAACGTTTTATGGACACCCCGCAGGAAAACCCTGAAGGTTATAAAAACGGATCGGTACTGACCTATGTAAACAACTACAAAGGCTTACTGCGCATTATGCACGGTGATATGGACGACAATGTACACATGCAGAATACCATACAACTGATCGATAAACTGCAAAATTCAAACAAACATTTCGAACTGATGATCTATCCGGGAGGCCGGCATGGCTGGGGTGGTGTAAAATCGCCTCACGACAGGGCAGAACGCTTTCGTTTCTATTACCAGAACCTGCTGAACAGGCCGGTTCCTGAAGAATTATTGAAATAGCAGATCGATAGCCTCTGAAATTCAGGGGCTATTTTTTTTCTTTCCGTTCGGCCCTTCTTTTTATACGCTCCTGCCGCTCGGCCTTCATCTTCCCAAACCGGGCTATTTGTGCCTTTACCCGCTTTTCTTTTTCTGGTGTCAGGCCAACACTGTATTTTATACCCTGCAGAAGGGTTTTCCAGATAAAATTAAAGAACGAGGCCGTTTCTACCCTTTTGTAATAAACCGGGGCTGTTACAAACACGCCTGCAGAATTGGGATTATCAGCATTGATGATCAGGGCATTGGCCAGAAAAGACATCAGTCCCTGTTTAACCAGGCGTTCCCGTCCCTTTACCTTTTTGAGCAGGGCTACCGACAAATCGTTATACGCAAAGCTAAGCTTTCCCCTGGCCTCCCGGTCATTGGCGTCAATGGCAAACTCCAGCTTTTTGAAATTTCCGCTGTTCACCCTTATCAGTCCCAACGGCTTGGTCATGCGGTTCAGGGTACGTCCATCCAGGTTGGTCAGCACTCCCGAATAGGAAAAAGCGCCATCTTTAGCATCCAGATTGGCCTTGAAATTGAGGTCCAGCTTCCCTGAACCCATCAGATAGGTCGTAAAACTGGCCACCATAACAGGGTTTTTAGCTTTAGTCCTTTCCACATTGGTTACATTGCCTACACTGCCGGAAGTCTGCGCAAAAGTAACCGTGCCCCTATGCCCGCTTTTGGGATTAAACTCAGAATAGCTGATGTCGATATTGCTCAGATTAAGCTGTGCTATCGTAAGCTGCCCTTTTGCCTTTTGCAGCAACTGCTGTGGATAGCGCCCGGTTTTCAGCTCCACCTTTTTGGGGAAGGCGTTGTTGTTCAGTACCGCAACAGATCCGTTCGCCACATTCATCTCCCGGGCAAAAAGTTCCTGTTTTAAAATGTATAGGGGCAGGTTGATCCCCTTAAGGTTAATATTGCTCATCTGCACATTGTAGCGGTCTTTTGCGTAGCCCAACGGATCAGCAAAGGTCATTTCATCCAAGCGGGGCACAACCGTAAAACTTTTGATGTTCAGTTCGCCTGTGGATGCTGAGAAATCGAGCTGGTTCAGGTTCACATGATACAAGCTGTCGGGCGTGGCAAATGTATAATCTTTCAGGTTGATGATCACATCCTTCAACAGGTACAACCTGCTTTTATCCGCAGCAGAATGGGCATCGATCAGCCAGTCTTTTAAGGTAACATTCAGGTTTGCTAAAGAGTCAGTTTCGGCCTTTGCACCATTTTTATTGATGTATTTAAAGCTGGCATTTTTAAAATCTATGGTTTCAATACGCAATTCCCTGAGGTATTTGGAAATGTAGTCGTACGGCGATTTTTTGGGATGCGGCAATTTATCTTCATTAAAATCAAATTGCCGGTTGATCATTACCACACAGGGATTGTCAAATAACAGGAGGTCTATATTCAGTTTCTTTTCCCGCCATACCCTCCAGGGATGGAAATTTCTGATCGCAAGTTTCTTCAGCTTTATTTTGTAGAGATTGTTCGGGGCCCGTTTTAAGGCGATTAGCCGATGGTAAACATTGGTATCCGGGCTAATCTTTACTTCATTCAGGGCAGATATTCCGGTTAAAACATTGGTACTTACAGAAGAAAATTCGATGTGATAAAGCTGCTCCGTTGAGCTGGCCACGAGTTCCTTTATTTCGCTGGTAAGGATGGGCTTCAGCTTAATGCTGAGATACCAGGTCATGGCGGTAAGAAATACTATGCCAAAGAGTAACCCGATGCCAAACCACTTAAGTATCATGTATTTTTGACGGGTTTTTACAGTCATAGGCCGGTAGTTTAACCCCAATATACATTTTTATTCTCCTTTTTTCTTCAGGCGTTCCTGTTTCTTGTCTTTAACCTTTTCCATGGCCTCTTCAGGGGTCTTTACAGGAACTGCCCCAATCCCTACAATTTCACGCATGCCGATAAAAAAACTCTTCCACATCAGGTTAAAAAAGGAAGCGGCAGGTGTCCTTTGAAATCTGATCTTTGCAGACCTCGCAGGCTCCCCTTTTGACGGATTGGCATCTTTTATCAGCAATTCATTTGCTAAAAAAGAAAGAAAGCCCTTTTTCTTTACAGGCATACCATCTTCTCCCTCTTTAAGCAGCTTTATTTTAAGACCTGTATAGTAGAAATTTACCTGGCCAGACGATCCGCTTGCATTGGCGTCAATGTTAAAATCGGCCTTCTGCATCTGTCCGCTTTCTATCTCTACCAATCCTGTATTCCTGGCCATGGGGTTCAGGACCTTCAGGTTCATTGGCCCCACATGTCCGCTATAGCTGAAGGCTGCATTTTTTGCGGTAAGGTTAAAGTCAATCCGCACATCAATGCGGCTGGTTTTCATAGCCAGGGCCGACAGGTGGGCTATGGCATGGTTATTTTTGGAAAGCTGCAGGGAATCGTTGCTCACATTGACAATATTCCCTTTGATGTTCTGAAAATAAACCGTGCCTTTTTTCTGACTGATAGGGTTATACTCTGTATAGGCCAGATCGATATTCTCCAGTTTCACGGTATCCATAATGGCGGGGATAGGAAGCCGCTTCAGGGCCAGATGGGGAAAGTTCCTCACTTTATCAAGATTTGGTGGGGGCGGCAGTTCCCTGTTTACAAAAATATCAACCTTTGCCGGCCCCAGCTTAAGCGCCTGGGCATGCAGCGATCCGTCAGTATCGAGCCTGGCAAAATCAAGCCCTGTAAAACTTATTTTATTAAAGATCAAATCATAACGATCTTTACCATAAGTATATTTACGTGAAAATTCGAGCTCGGGGTACATTGGAATCATTTGAAAACCGGTAACAGTGACGGTTTTTCCTTTAACCGATCCTTTGATCGAATCCACTTTCATGGTATACATTTTATCTTTGCTTAACGACCTGTAGCCGGTCAGCTCAAAGCGGATATCTTTGGCATAATACGATCTCAAGGTATCCGAATGCGAAAGGGAATCCACCAGAAAATCGTCGATATACAGGTTAAGGTGCTTAACAGAATTTCTTTTTTTTGAGGTTGCACCATCGATATAGTCGAAATCAGCGTTCACAACCCGGATCGTTTTAATGTGTAAAGAGCGAAACTGCTCAGCAATCATTTTGTACAAATCGGCAGTATCCTTATCCTTTTTTTTCCTGACCTGGTAGTGAATCATATTGATGGAGGGGTTTTCGAGGATAATGGCGTTCATGGTAATTTCCTTTTTGAACCAGGCCGTTAAAATCCCCAGCCTGCTGATCTGCAGTTTTTTCAGTTTCAGCTGGAAAATATTGGCCGGGGCAAGCTCTGCCACCTTTAGCTGCCGGTAAACAGCAGTGTCGGGAACCAGCGACACCTCGTGCAGGGCTGCACTTCCTGTAAGCAGGTTGATGCTGACATCTTTAAATTCGAGTCTGTAAAGGTGTCGGGATTTGTTGTAAACAGCGGTTTTTAATTTTGTAGTAATGATGGGTTTCCATTTTACGCTCAGATACCATGCGGTTCCTCCAACAATGATCAATAAAATGCACAAAGTACCTCCCGCCCATTTCCAGAATCTATAATTATCTTTTTTGTCGCCCATGCCGTTCTTGTTAAACTGTTATGGATTAACAACAACAACTACCTTAATGTTTAAAGTGCTACAGTTCCCCGGCCTTGTACCTTCGGAGGTCCACATCGCTTACAGAAAAATATCCCTGCGCGTTCCCGGAAATATTTCCCTCAACATTTACCGGTACACTCGAAAACAGACCACTCCAATCCGTCTCCATAAACACCGCATACAGGTATTTTGCATAGTTTTCCGACAGGGAAATCTTGTATATAGAGATATAGTCGTCCTGCCCCAATGTAAATGTTCTTTTCAGGTTATTGAGTGGATACAGGGAATTCGGAGAGCCAAGAATGTGGGTATAGCTGTAATATTTGGTCTGATCAAATTTTGCAGGGTTCCAGAGTGGGATATCCTGGTAGGCGATGAACCATTTATTGGGGTTAATGTACCCGAATGTATGTTTGGGAATGGTGCCGTCTACGGTTTTGGTTTCGCTGCGCTGGCGCGCCGACAGTGGTAAAAAATCGTCTACAATATTGACCACCTGCCTCAGGGTATCCACGGCAGTATAGGTTTTATTGTCGTATTTTATGGTTAGCGTATAGGCATGATTGTAGTTCGGATCGTTAAGGTTTGTTACCGTATAAACACCTGCCGTAGTCGTTTCCCGGAACACCATATTTGTTTTTCCATCGTTCACCACCACAGAAGCTTTTGAAATGGGCTTGGGTGTCGAATCGGGATGCAGCGCTGGTTTGGTAAGCCGGAGGTACTGGACCCTCATCAATGTATTGATCCCACCCTCAACCGCCAGGTCGTACACCCTGCGGGGTTTTAAAAAGGAATCCTCCATAGCTATCTTTTTACAACCGGTAAAGGTCAGAAACAACATCAGCACCGCCATATAATTTCTGAAACAACACATATCAGAGATCAAATTTTAAAGCTATATGCAAGCCATGGATAAACACCGAAACCATATTCAATAGTACTTCTTTTTGATTCAAATGAAGAAGAATTCAGATGGTAATATAAGGGATTTTTTCGGTTATATAAATTATATACCCCTATTGAGATGGTATGCGACAGTACACGCTTACTGCCCAACCTGGATTGCAACCGGTACTGTGCAGAAATATCCAGCCGGCTGAAATCGGGGAAACGGTTTGTATTTCTTCCTTCAAAAATAGGCACGTTCAGGCCATCATGCTGATAGTAGCCCACAGGCAAAGTAAGGGGGCGGCCGGTAGTATAGGTAAAAAACGACTGAAATGAAAAGCTGTTGTTCAGTTCGTACCGGGCAGTAAGCTTTAGCTCATGCGGGATGTCATAATTGGCCACAAAACGTTCCCCAAAATTTATACCGGCAATTTTCCGGTATGCCCTGGAATAGCTGTAAGCCAGGGTTCCTGAAAACTTGCCGGCAGTCTTGCTTACCTCCAGCTCCAGACCATAGGCGTCTGAGCTGCCGGCCTTCAACTGGGTCCTGACCTCAGGGTTACGGATGATCTGGGCATGTCCCATCAGCTCGAGCTGATTGCTGAACCTTTTATAATACACACTGGCCGAAAAGAGGTAATTCAATGGCGCATAGCGATAGCCAAGCGCAGCGTGACCGGACCGCTGGGGCTTGATCTTTGCAGAAGCAGGAATCCAGGGTTCCAGCGAAGAAAAAGCCAGCGTGCTACTCTGGATCAGCTGCAGGTATTGGTAGTTCAGGTTATAAGTGGCATACAAGCGCTGGTTTGCTGCAGCCAGGTAGCTGATGTTAACCCTTGGTTCGGGATTGGCAAAGAAAGTATGTTCATATTTTTTTAGCCTGTTGCCCTTATCGTCAAAAACATTCCGCTTTTCCTCAGAGTTCCTGAAAAACCCCATGCGCAACCCATAGTTCAGCTCAAAACGTTTGCCCAGCGAAATCTGCTGGGCGTAATAAATTGCGGTCTCAACTGATCTGTCCCTGGAAATGTTAAACTCAAAAGCTTCCTGCCGGTACATTTCACCTGGAGAAAATTGATGATATATACCGGAGATGCCAAATTTAATCTGGTTTGTAGGGCTGCGGAAATAGGTATAATCCGCCTTTAAAGTCAGGTCTCTTACACCCGTGCTCCACTGACTTTTTTGGGATAAGGTATCGGCATTCAGGTCGAGCAAATTGCTGTAATTGCTGTAAATAGCCGAAACATTTAAAAACACTCTCGAATTAAAAATATGATTCCAGCGGAGGGTAGAGGTTAAATTTCCCCAATCGTTGGTATAGGAATTTTCTGAGAGCAGGTGGTCCTTTCCAATATAGGCAGAATAAAAAACACTGTTGTCCTTATTTATTTTATAATTGGCCTTCGCATTGATGTCGTAGTAAACAGAGTTAGGATTAAACAGCTTAAACCTGCTTTGGAATACATCAAGCAGGCTGCGACGGTAGGCCACAATGAATGAGCTTTTATCTTTCACTATGGGCCCTTCAGCCGCTATTCGGGCCGACATCAGGTTAATTCCGCCATTCACGTGAAATTCTTTACTGTTACCCTCTGCCATCCTGTTTACAATTACCGATGAAAGCCTCCCGCCAAAGTTGGCGGGCATATAATCCCGGTAAACCTGGAGGTTGTTTACCGCATCCGCATTGAAAACCGATACCAGTCCATACAGATGAGAGGGATTATAAACAACGGCTTCATCCAGTAAAATCAGGTTCTGGTCTGAATTTCCACCCCTGACAAACAATGCAGAGCTGCCTTCAGTAATGTTCTTGATGCCATTTTCCATCTGCAACCTTTTCATCACATCTGTTTCGCCTGCATAATAAGGTACATGACCAATTTGCCTAGGCCCAAAATTCTGCTCGTTACGCAATATCGGATTAGGGGTCACGTCAGATTTTTTAATGACCACTTCTTCCAGGTTCCGCTCTTTCAGGGCAAGCTCTATTTCTTCCTGCCGGTTTCTATCCAACCGGATCATCTTCCGGACGGTCTGGTAGCCCGGATGCGAAATGAGCAGTAAATAACTCCCTTCGGGAATAGAAAGAGAATAGAAACCATACTGATTGGTATTAATGCCAGCCTCAAGGGCAGGGATCTGGACCGTAGCACCAATCAGCTCTTCACCATTAGACTGGTCGCGCACATGCCCGTGAATGGTCCATACCTGCGCTTTTTCAGGTGCTATAACAATATCATTCCCAATTTGCTTAAATCCAAGGCCGGTACCAAACAGGATCCTGTCGAGCACCCTGGCCAGTGGAGCTTCCACGAAGCGGCTTGCTGGAACCCTTATGGCCCTGAGCTGGTCAGGATCAAAAGCAAAATTGCTCCCGCTTTTCTGTTCCAGCCTGAGCAGTGTACTGATCAGGGAGTCTGCAGGCAGCTGAATGGTGATTTTAATTTCAAGAAGGTTCCCTTGCTGGGCAAAAGATTTTGCGGAGCAGAACAAACAAAAAAAAAGAAGAATAAAAAATGCTTGTTTAGTGCTCTGATAAAACATACATGTTTTTCTCTTTGGTTACCTTGCACTGCAAAGATGCAGAAATTACGGCAAGAGCGCTATCCAAAGTTTGATAATGCAGGCTGGCCGTTAGCTTTCGGCTTTTTAAAGATTCATCTTTAACATTAACCGGTACCTGATAGGCTTTTTCCAGCTGTTCTGCAGCCTCCGCGACAGAGATTTCCTTAAAAACAAACTTCCTGTCCAACCAGGCCTTGTAATTGACATTCGGATTGTCGGCTACCGCAAGTGCCTGGGTGCCGATGTCATAAACACCCAGTTTTCCGGCACTCAGCATCACGCTCCTGTCCAGCTGTAAATGCTTAAGGGCAACTTTCCCTTCTTCTACAATAACGCTTACTTTTTGATCATTTTTAACCACGTTAAAACTTGTCCCGATGTCCTCGGCAGTCACATCTCCCAGGTCAACGCTAAAACGCGAAACATTGTTCGGGGCAACATGAATAAAGACCTCTCCGGTTTTCAGTTCCAGTTTTCTGTGTTTTACAAAATCGTGTTTAAGGTATTTGATGGTTGTTCCTGCATTAAGGTTCACCTCAGTACCGTCGGGCAAAACAACACGGGTAATTGCAGTATGATTTGCTGTAGAAACCACTACATACCTGCTGTCATTTATGAAATAGTAAGTCAGCGACAAAAGTACCAGTACTGCAGCTGCAGCCGATAACCAAAAACGGATACCCCGCCCTTTTTGCGGAAACTGCTGAACTTGCAGCCTCTGCACGATCTTCTTGTCCAGGGCGTTCCAGGACTCCTCTACCCCAGCCCTGTCCCTCTGGTACAGCTTATCCATATTCAGCTGAACGCTTAAAAAGTCCCGATAGGTTTTTTCATTTTCAGCGGCAGCAGATCTCCATTGATCCAGAAAAACCTTATCCGAAGGTGTAATTGCCCCATCCAGATCATCTATGATCAGGGCATATATCAATTCTTCGTTTGTTTCAAATTGTTTCATAAGAGGTTCTTCTAGTGCGTTAATATATTTAAGAGTATTAAAATAGAAATCATCGTTTGTTTTCGCTTTTCCAGGTGTTCCCTCAGCTTCTGAAAACCATAGGTTAAATGGTTTTTAACTGTTTTGATCGAGATATCCATCTGATCGGCAATTTCCTGTTGTTTCAGTTTTCCGAAGCGGCTAAGGTACATCACCTGTCTGCATTTATCGGGAAGCAGCTTCAAAGCTTCTTCCAGTGCAGTTAACATCGCTTCGTCAGCTTCATCGGCCTGGTACTGTACCGCAGTTTCTTTATCGCTTACCGACAGGTACTGCAATTGTTTCTTAGCATCTGACTTATTTTTTTTGATAAAGTTTAGTGCTGAGTTCACAATAGCTTTAAACAGATAACCTTTCACCGAATACTGAATATTTAAATGTGCTGCTTTATCCCATATGGTGATAAATACATCATGTACAATTTCCTCTGCCACCTGTGTATGTTCAACATACCTAAGGGCCACGGCGAACAGCTGCTGGTAATATTTCTTATACAACATTTCAAACTGCTGCCTGTCGTGTTGTACAATTGCATCCAGCAAATGCCTGTCTTCATCATTAAAGCCCGCCTGCCCCATGCCAATCTTACTTTTGCTTTAATGTAAGTATCCCTGATATCTCGGGGTTTAATGTCAAAGTACCAATAGCAACAAACCATTGCCCTTTCAGCAGGGTCCTTTCCTGCAGGGAGGTTAAAGTAAATCCTCCTTTTACCGGTAAAGGGCTTGCCTTTTCATCTGTATGCTTATACAGCTCTTTTACCAAAGTCCCTACAGAACCTTTAGCTCCGCTTCTGAGGGTAATTAACTGAGGCACCAGATCTTTATATTCAAGTGTATAATTCAATTCTTTTGTCCCCTCATCATAAGTGCCTTTTAGCACGGCAGTCCCCTCAGAATTGCTGTTGGTACCTTTTTTATCTATCCTTGCCGTTACCACATAAGTCCTTACAGGAGGTTTAATCCGTGTATCTTCCGATCCCTCTGGCTTTTTACAGCCTGTCCCAAAAAAAAGACCGGCAGCTACAATTATTCCTGCCATGCCCCTGATGATCTTGCTCATTTTAGTGTCTTAACCGAGCACTAAAATACTAAATTTCAGGAACTATAGCCTCATTAATTCGGAAAGCCGTATTCTATGGCACGTTTAGAATAGAATTGCTTATAAAATCCTCTTAAAAAGAACAATACCGATCTTCCGATCACCTGTTTTACCCAGGTCCCATCATTGGTAGCCTTATATGCCTGGATGTTTTCTTCCAATAATTCGATCTGGCTTTCTGCTGCTGAAAGGGCCAGTACATAAGGTTTGTAAATATGTTTGATCTGGTTCCGGTTTAAAGGGTAGGTATCATTGGTGAGCATAAAATTGTTGTTCAGGGCATAGGCAAACCCATGGTAATGATAAAAAACCAGGTCAAAGCGGTTATTGCTGGCCAGCTCCAGTCCCTGAATGCGTCCTGAAGCATGATCAAAAGCATATTGCTGCACATTCCAAGGCGCCACGCCCCCGCCAAGGTGCTCCAGTTCATGTATGCCGCTGAACTGCTGCGTCCAGGCGTCCAGGTATTTCTGGTCCCCAAATTTATTGTCTTCAAACCTGTTAAAGCACCATTCCAGGCAGGCGTCAACCCAATTGTTTAAAACAGCCATACCTTCTGCCGTATTTTTAAACGTTACATACTGTACGCAGTAAATTCCGCTGGTAGTACTCTGGTCGAATTGCGGTGTATACCGGTGGCTCGTGATCAGCACCGATTTTTCAGCCATTTCATCGTACAATACTTTTGGATCACTGAAGAACAGGAGGTCCGCATCAACGTAGGTGCAATGGTCGAGCCCGTAAGTTTCTATACAGTACTTAACTGATGAAGAAGCACAGGTCCAGCAATATTCGCCGGCCGTCCTGTCTGCCTTTACTGCCAGCAGGTTTTCATTCTCAAAATCGCTTAATGGAATGACCGTAGCATGTTCCAGCCGCAGTTTGGACAAGGCATAAAAACAATCGTCATCAAATGCCACAATATACAGGTGAAAATCACGGCAATGTTTTAAAAGTGAATTGTACATGGCCAGGCCACGCGTCAGATACAATGAATTAAATAAAGTGCAGTATTGAAGCATATTTTTCCCAAAATCTGCATACAAGACAACGCCTTTATTAAAAAGTCCTATAAGCTTTGTTTCTTTTATTGTACTTTTTTTCCATACCAGGTTCACCAGGGGTCTATTTCGGGTTCGCCTCGGCTAAAACCCTCTAAAAGTCAATATGAACCTGCTCTAAAACCTTCATTAGATCAATTGGTTACAACGGGCTTTTCTGCTCATATTCTATTAAAAAGTAATATTTCTGCCAATTTGTCATTTGTAAATATTATTGCTTATTTTTGAAGCCCCATAAAAGTGATTATTTATGATTGATTTAGAGCTGACAGATAAGAAACACGATGAAGCGCGCCAGGGTGAAGCTTTGGTTGTTGATGCACCTGTGGTGCGTAATGGCCGGAAGCTGTACATTGAAAGTTATGGCTGCCAGATGAATTTTGCCGACAGCGAAATCGTAGCCTCGATTTTACTGGATCAGGGTTTTGAAACTACGGGCGACTATAAAGAAGCTGATGTGGTGTTCATCAACACCTGCTCTATCCGTGAAAACGCAGAACAACGGGTGCGCAACAGACTGTCGCAATTCGGAGCAGAGAAACGCAAAAATCCAAAACTGATTGTAGGGGTACTGGGCTGCATGGCCGAGCGATTGAAATCTAAATTCTTGGAGGAGGAAAAACTGGTTGATGTTGTGGTTGGCCCTGATGCCTATCGTGAGCTTCCACAGCTACTGAACGAGGTAGAAAGCGGCCAGAAAGCCATCAATGTGCTTTTATCCCGCGAGGAAACTTACGCCGATATCAATCCCGTACGCTTGAACGGAAATGGCATCACCGCATTCATTTCGATCATGCGCGGTTGTGATAACATGTGCTCTTTTTGCGTAGTGCCTTTTACCAGGGGCCGCGAAAGAAGCCGGGATCCGCATTCTATTCTTGCCGAAGCACAGGATCTGTTCGACAAAGGCTATAAGGAAATTACTTTATTGGGACAAAACGTCGATTCTTACAAGTGGAAAGGCACCAATGCCGAAGAAAACAACGAAGACCTGGAAATTGAAGTCAACTTTGCCCAGTTACTCGAAAAAGTTGCACTGATCAGCCCCGAACTCCGGATCAGGTTTTCGACTTCCCACCCTAAAGACATTACAGACGAAGTTTTGTACACGATCGCCAAATACGACAACATATGTAACTACATACACCTGCCGGTTCAGTCGGGCAGCACGCGGGTTCTCGAATTGATGAACCGTACTTACACCCGGGAATGGTACATCAACAGGGTGGATGCCATCCGGAGAATCATACCTGACTGCGCTATTTCATCGGATATCATTGCAGGCTTTTGTACGGAAACAGAAGAAGAGCACCAGGAAACCCTGAGCATTATGGATTATGTAGGCTATGATTTTGCCTTCACGTTCAGTTATTCGGAAAGACCGGGAACCCTGGCCGCAAGAAAGCTGGAAGATGACATCCCTGAAGAAGTAAAAAAACGCAGGCTTGCCGAGATCTTAGCCAAACAACAGGAAACTTCTTTATTCCGCCTGCAACAATTTGTTGGAAAAACTGTTAGGATTCTTGTAGAGGGTACCTCTAAAAAATCGGATAAAGACTTTTGTGGCCGGAACGACCAGAATGCAATGGTTGTTTTCCCAGCTACAGAAGGAGTTAAAGCAGGTCAGTATGTGAATGTACATATAGACCGTTGTACATCAGCCACGCTGCTGGGTACAGTGGTGAACTAGAAAAAAGTATAAATGGATATACAGGATATTAAAAACCGGTTTGGAATTATAGGTGGCTCCCCGCTGCTGAACCGGGCAATAGATATAGCCAGACAAGTGGCGCCGACCGACATGTCTGTATTGATTACCGGCGAGAGTGGTAGCGGTAAAGAGGTTTTCTCGCACATCATTCACCAGATGAGTGCCCGCAAGCATGGTGCCTTTATTGCCGTAAACTGCGGCGCCATTCCGGAAGGAACCATAGATTCAGAATTGTTTGGGCATGAAAAAGGGTCCTTTACCGGTGCCCATGAAGCCCGTAAAGGTTATTTTGAAGTGGCTAACGGGGGTACCATATTTTTGGATGAGGTGGCCGAATTGCCCCTGGGCACACAAGCCCGCTTACTAAGGGTACTCGAAAGCGGGGAATACCTGCGTGTAGGTTCTTCCAAAGTACAAAAAACAGATGTGCGTATCATCGCTGCAACCAACGTAGATGTTTACGACCGGGTAAAATCGGGTAAATTCCGTGAAGATTTATACTACAGGCTCAATACGGTACCTCTGCGCATACCAGCTTTACACGAGCGTAAAGAGGACATCTACCTGTTGTTCAGGAAATTTTCTGCTGATTTCAGTGATAAATACAGAAGTCCGGGAATACAGCTTGAGCCCGATGCCATCCAGATACTGACCAATTACAGCTGGCCCGGTAATGTGCGGCAGCTGAAAAATATAGCCGAGCAGGTTTGTGTACTGGAAAAGGACAGGAATGTAACCGGGGCGGCATTGTTGAACTATATCCCGAATGAAAGCGGCAGTAACCTGCCCATGGCCATCAACGGTAATGGCAGTAAAGACGACTTTTCCGAGCGCGACATCCTCTACAAGGTGCTTTTTGACATGAAAAAAGATATGGTCGAGCTGAAAAAACTGGTTGCAGAGATCATCCAGAGCGGTGGCAATACTTCGCATATCATTGCCGACAATCCGCACTACATCAACCAGCTGTACCAGGATGTAGACCAGACATTGGGCAATGAAGCTACGTTGACCATCAAAAACCCGCTACAAAGCCCCTCAGGCGAGTACAATTATACACAGGATGCCGAAGAAGTAGAAGAATCGCTTTCGCTCATTGACAAGGAATCTGATCTGATCAAAAAAGCCTTGAAAAAGCATAAGGGCAAACGCAAATTTGCTGCACAGGAGCTGGGCATATCAGAACGCACTTTATACAGAAAGATTAAAGAACTGAACTTAAACTAAGGATGAAAAAACTAGCTGTAATTGCCTTGTTGTTTTTTACATTCAGCGGATGTAAAATAGGCTTGAATGGGGCCTCTATCCCGGCCGAGATGAAAACCGTTTCGGTAGTTACTTTTGAGAACAATGCCCCACTGGTGGTGCCTTATTTAAGCTCACTGTTTACAGAAGAGCTGAAAACCAGGATCCGCAACCAGACGCGCCTGAGCATTACGCAGAACGATGCGCACGGTGTTTTTTCTGGTAATATTACCGGCTATTCGGTCAACCCGGTGGCTTTACAGGACAACAACAGGCCAACTGCTGGCGCCAACAGGTTAAGTATAACCATTATGGTAAAATATACCAATAACCTGAACCCGAAGCTCAGCTTTGAGCAATCTTTTGAACGCTTCAAGGATTTTCCACTGACAGGTAGTTTTCAAAGCATGGAACAGGGACTGGTAAAAGATGTACTTGCACAGCTTACGGAGGACATTTTTAACAAAGCATTTGCAAATTGGTAGCCAAATTGAAGTTTCAATTGTTAACTTAGCAACGTGGAGCAGGAATTAGACATAAAGCAAAAACTGACAGCATGGCTTGCAGCGCCGGAGGAGATTGTAAAAGAGGATGCCTTGCTGTTGAAAGATTTAACCGTACGTTATCCTTATTTCCAGCCCCTGCATCTTTTGCTGGCTAAGGCCAATCTGCAACGTCCGGAAAAGAGCGACAGTCTGGCAACCGCTGCACTTTATACAAACGGCCAACTCCTGCACAACCTTTTGCACGCGCCTGAACAACTCATAGATATGACATTTCATGTCATTCCCAACGCTGATGCCGCAAGCACACAGCCAGAGCCAATTGTTGTAGATGCTATTGACGAAGTTCCGGCCGACCTAGAGGGATATCCAACCCTGCCTGCAGATGAGCAGGAGATCTTTGAAGAAATCGGCGAGGTTGACTTTAAAGAGTTTGATCCGGGAAATCGCCAGGACAAAGCAGAAGACGACCTTGTTATAGAAAACATTGTTTCATCAGACTTTTTTGCATTTCAGGAGAATTTCACTGTAGAAACGGCCATCCCTGATTTAGAAAAGCCGGTGATGGCTGCGCAGAATGAGCCAGAAACTTCTAGTCCGCATAGGGAGCAGGAAGAGCCCATTGTGATCAGTAAATACGATGACGATCAGCTCCCTTATACCTTTTTATGGTGGCTGGCAAAAACCCGCAAAGAGCACCAGCAGATCTTTCAACCCTATGCTTCGCCGAAAAACGCCAGTGTTACAGCATCTGAGCAGCCAGTTACAGCACATAACCCGGGCGGACTACAGCAACAATATGTAGAACACATATTTCATATGCAAAGCCCTTTTGATGGCGATGGTGAAAGCATTTATGCTACAGATAGTCTGAGAAATCCAACTAAAGGGGATGAGATTATAGAAAGCTTCATCAAGAACGACCCGCAGATCAGCCCCCCAAAACCCGAGCAGATAGACAACGAGAACAAGGCTAAAAAGAGCGCAGAAGACCATAACGACCTTGTCTCCGAAACTTTAGCCAAAATTTACATTGAGCAAATGCTTTACGACAAAGCAATAGAGACTTATGAAAAATTAAGTTTGAAGTTTCCAGAAAAAAGCCGTTACTTTGCCGACCTTATCCAATCTATAGAAAAGAAAATTTAACAACATAACACATTATGCTTTTTTTAATTATTTTATTGATCATTATTTGCGTTGCTTTAGGGCTGTTTGTTTTGGTACAAAATCCCAAAGGTGGTGGCCTGGCAACCGGTGGGGCTGGCAGCAATATGTTTGGCGTACAGCGTACAGGTGATGTTCTTGAAAAAGGCACCTGGGTTTTATTAACCCTGATTGTAGTGATATCATTATCAATTACAACAATTGCAAAGTCTGGCGGTTCATCTACAGGTGGAGCTTCTAAAATACAGGAGCATCTGGACAAAACACCTGCACCATCACCGATAGGAAGTGGCTTAGCTCCTTCTGCTGCACCGGCTCCAGCTAAAGACACAACCAAAAAATAAAAACGAATTTCGTTTGATAGAAAGCCCGGCACAATTGTACCGGGCTTTTTTTGTATCCTGCCACTCTGACACAAAAAAGCTTTGCCAAAATACCTTAGCTGACAGGGCAATGCAAATTTGTCAAGCATATTTGCATTGGCATAAAAACTGATGTATTACCTATGTACAACTATGTACACAATACGAATTTTAATTTTTAACTAAAAAAATAAATTAATATCAAGTTATGGCTTTAAACCTTAAACCAATTTCAGGTACGGCAAACAGAGTTATTGTTGAACCTGCTGCGGCAGAAGAAAAAACAGCATCAGGAATTTATATCCCTGACACTGCGAAAGAAAAACCGTCAAAAGGCACTGTTGTTTCGGTTTCAGAGGAAGATTCAGAAGGTAAGAAACCAGTAGTTAAAGTTGGCGATGTGGTTCTTTACGGCAAATATGGTGGTACAGAACTCCCTATCGACGGCAAGGACTATTTGATCATGCGCGAAAGCGACATCTACGCAATCGTAGGATAATTGGAATAACATTTAAACAGTAAAACTTAATCAGATTTAAGAAATGGCAAAACAAGTAAAATATAATGTAGAAGCCCGCGACGCCCTGAAAAGAGGTGTTGATACTTTGGCTAATGCAGTAAAAGTAACTTTAGGTCCAAAAGGCCGTAACGTAATCATTGATAAAAAATTCGGTTCACCAGCAATTACCAAGGATGGTGTAACTGTAGCCAAAGAAATAGAGCTTAAAGACCCTATCGAAAACATGGGTGCCCAAATGGTTAAAGAAGTAGCTTCTAAAACTGCTGACATTGCAGGTGACGGAACTACAACTGCAACTGTACTGGCACAGGCAATTGTTACTGCCGGAATTAAAAACGTAGCTGCCGGTGCAAACCCTATGGATTTGAAACGTGGTATTGATAAAGCTGTTACCGCCATCGTTGAGAACCTGAAATCACAATCACAGACTGTAGGTGAGGACAACAACAAAATCAAACAGGTTGCTGCCATTTCTGCCAACAACGACGAAGTAATCGGCGCGCTGATTGCTGAAGCAATGGGTAAAGTAGGTAAAGACGGTGTAATTACCGTTGAAGAGGCAAAAGGCACTGAAACTGAAGTAAAAACAGTTGAAGGTATGCAGTTTGACCGTGGTTACCTATCTCCATACTTTGTAACCAATGCAGATAAAATGGAAGCGGAATTAGAAAACCCTTACATTTTGATCTATGACAAAAAGATCAGCAACATGAAAGAATTGCTGCCTGTTCTGGAAAAACAAGTTCAAACTGGCAAGCCATTGCTGATCATCGCTGAAGATTTAGACGGCGAGGCTTTGGCTACATTGGTAGTAAACAAAATCCGTGGTTCACTGAAAGTTGCTGCTGTTAAAGCTCCAGGCTTTGGTGACCGCAGAAAAGCCATGCTGGAAGACATCGCGATCTTAACCGGTGGTACTGTTATTTCTGAAGAAAGAGGTTATAAATTAGAGAATGCAGACCTGACTTACTTAGGTACTGCTGAAAAAGTTGTTGTTGATAAAGACAATACGACTGTTATCAACGGTGCTGGCCAGTCTGAGGACATCAAAGCCCGTGTTAACCAGATCAAAGCTCAGATTGAGACCACTACATCTGATTACGATAAAGAAAAACTACAGGAGCGTTTGGCTAAATTAGCTGGCGGTGTTGCAGTACTTTACGTAGGTGCAGCTTCTGAAGTTGAAATGAAAGAGAAAAAAGACCGTGTTGATGATGCTTTACATGCAACCCGTGCAGCGGTTGAAGAAGGTATCGTTGCAGGTGGTGGTGTTGCTTTCATCCGCGCTATTGAGGCATTGGAAGGCATGAAAGGCGCTAACGAAGACGAAACTACAGGTATCGCTATCGTTAAACGTGCTATCGAAGAGCCATTGCGTCAGATCTGCCAGAATGCTGGAATTGAAGGTTCTATCGTTGTACAGAAAGTTAAAGAAGGTAAAGCTGACTTTGGCTATAATGCACGTACAGATGTTTATGAGAACCTGATCGCAGCTGGTGTTATTGACCCTACTAAAGTTGGTCGTGTAGCATTGGAAAATGCAGCTTCTATCGCAGCAATGTTGTTAACAACTGAATGCGTATTGGCTGATGATCCTGAAGATGCTCCTGCTGGCGGTGCTGGTATGCCTCCAATGGGCGGCGGCGGCATGGGCGGCATGATGTAATCATAAAGACCATATTTAAATAAAAAGAAAGTCACGGAGCAGTTTTCCGTGGCTTTTTTTATTTTAGCCCGTTTTAATACAAAATAATTAATTAGAGCAAAAAAATATTTACTTTTATACAGCATCCCGCGTATATGGTAAAACGTTTACTCATTTTAGTAGTTGCTCTCGTTTTATTCCAAATATCTGAGGTATTTTCTCAGATCAGTATAGGTACGGTCGATGCGGGGCCGTATACGCCCGGATCGAGTATAGCGGCGACTTTTACAATAGACCCTACGACTTGTATCAGACCTGGTAATAGATTCGATCTTTATTTGGTACGTCCGGATGGGACAGAGATTCCGACTCCGATAGGATCCTACAATGGATTTTACTCAACATTTGTAAATGGAGTTATTCCAGCGGGAACACCTGCTGGAATAGGATATAAACTAAGAATCAAATCAACAACACCAGCATTTACTTCCACCGATTCTGCTCCGTTTAATATTCAGACTGGTTCAGCTCCTGTTCTCGCATCGGTTAGTTCATTTCCAGAATTGGCATATGATGCTTCAGGAAAAGCAGAAGTTTTTGGAATGTGTCCGGGCGTAGACAATACCCCATTTAATTTTACTAACACATCGACAGCATCAAGTGTAGTTTCTGCTACGGTAAAAAACGAGATCAGTGGGTTATTTGAAGCTCCTCTTTCATTCACTTCTACACCCCCTGAAGCTTCTTTCACAGCTACTTTAGCCCATTATACAGTATTTGTGATCTCAAGGCTTAATGGAACCGTTGGAACAAGAGCGTATTTGGTTGTGAATAACAATATTAATAACAGTTTTGGTACATCTGGTTCTAATATTGTTTGTTTGCCGGGGGGATTTCTTCAATATACGGTCGATCTATCAGAAACAGGAATTAAAAATAATTTTCCGGGCACGACCTATGAAATAAAATGGGGGGATGCAAATGGCACTGCTGAAATATATACCCGATGTGATCTTACAACCGGTTTTGTCAGACATGAATACGTAAGATCTTCTTGCGGGCAACCCGTATACAATACCGGTAATGGTAACCAATACAATGTCTTTGGGATAAATATCTCCGCTGTAAGCCCATTTTGTCCGGGTGCCGGCGCAGGGCTTTCTACTTATGTAAGAGTAGTTAGAAAACCTGAAAATAGCTTCACATCTCCGATTGCTGCATGTACGGGGAGTACCGTTAACTTTGAAAATACATCCATCGCCGGTGAGACCGAAACAAACACTCCAAATTGTATTGACAATAACGTGAGATACAATTGGTATGTAGATGGTGTTAGATTCGGCACCAACTTAAGAAGAGAAGACATCTTCACACACCCCTTTCCAACCCCAGGAGTTTATACTATTAGGTTGGAGTCAGTTACTACTGGTCAGTGTAAAGGTGTCGCAGTTAGTAGAACAATATGTATTCAAGATCCTCCTCGACCAGCTTTTGATTTTAATAATGTGGCAAAAACTGGATGTGCCCCTTTTAGAATCCAAGCATTTGACAGATCGATAATAGATGCAAGATGTAATACAGACAATTTTTATAACTGGATTGTAAACGGACCAGCACCGGTTCAATTTGATCCAACAGCTAAAGACCCAGTCTTTACATTTAACACACCAGGTACTTATGAGGTAATTCTCGAGATTCAGACTGCATCATGTGGTACTGTAAGAACACAAATCCCACAACAGATTGTTCTCGTAGATGGAAATCCAAGAACAGAATTGTCACGTGATACTACATTGTGTGGGTTAGGTGCCTTCGGATTCAATACCACACCGGGGCCTACACGAACTATATTGGAGGGTACACAGCAAACAATTCCAGGCCAGACTTATACCTGGACTGTAACAGATGTAAACGGGAATCCGTTACCCGCTTCTGACTATGTTTTTGAAAATTCGGATCTGCATGACCAGTATCCAGCAATTAGATTCAATTCTTACAAAACTTATAAAATAAAAGTTGTACATGTAAACAGCTGTGGAACCTCAGAAGATGAACAGGTCATAACATTCCTGGAATCTCCTGTTCCTACTATTGCCAGCCAGGATACCATCTGTTACAATACACCTATAAACTTAACAGGGACACCTTCTAATAATAATTATATCGGTTACACCTGGACATCTTCAGGAAATGGGACCTTTACAAATGACAATACTTTAACCCCGACCTATACTCCCGGTTCTGCGGACCTTACGGCACTCAGGGTTACAATAACTTTAACATTAAATACCGGACTTGCAGGTAGTTGCCAATATGTACCGGTAAGTAAAGAAATTATCATTCGTCCAAACAATACAGGAGTAAACACTACGCAAGAAATCTGCACAGGTAATCCATTAAATTATACACCAACCTCTACTGTTCCGGGGAGCACATTTATCTGGACAGCAAGTAACCCTGATGGAAATGCAAGTGGCTTTACTGCAAACGGAAGCGGGAATATTACCGATGTCATTACGAATAATAATGCTACTGGCAATGCTATTGTGATCTATACCATTACGCCATCAGCGAAAGGTTGTACCGGAATATCCTACACCCTTTCAGTTACTGTGACCCCAAGACCGGTCATTACGGCGGTGGCGGCAAATACAACGATTTGCAGCAATACAACTTCAGGCGTTGCACTCAGCTCAAATATATCAGGCACAACCTATACCTGGACCAGTTCATCTCCAAATGGGGTTACCGGAGGGAGCAATAACCCTACTCCAATTACTGTAGCTACAATAGATGATCCTTTAATCAACAACGGTACAACCCAGGGATCAGTAACCTATACCATTACACCTTATTCTGCTTCAGGTTGTCCCGGAGCACCTGTAGATGTTACTATAAATGTTGATCCTGCAATAACTGCCGCAAATGCCGGGTTGAATGCAAGTATATGCGATTTAACGACATATACTTTAAATGGTAATGTGCCCAAATCAAATGAGACCGGTACATGGAGCCTCACCTCTGGACAAACAGGAATTTCTTTTACGAATGTAAATTCAGCCAGTACAGGGGTTGATGGATTAGTAGCCGGCCAGGCTTATACTTTTAGCTGGACCATCGCAGCCCCGGGAGTATGTAGTTCTTCCTCGTCATCCGTGACGATCACTGTAAATCAACCTACAGTTCCAGGTACAACAGCCGGAACACCAACTACCGTATGTGCCGGCACCAATTCAGGCACCATAACCCTTAGCGGAAATCTGGGATCAGTGATCAGATGGGAATCCAGCCTTGATGGAACAACCAACTGGACAGCAGTATCTGGAACAAATACAGGCAGCACTTATACATTTAGTAATCTGAACACAACAATCTTTTACAGGGCCATAGTTCAGAATGGACAATGTAATGAGATGCCTTCCACTGCAACAATGGTCACTGTATCACCTGCATCTACTTTAGCCGAGGCCGGCCCGGATCAGATACTTTGTGCTGAACCGGGAACAACGCTGGCGGCGAACGCTCCGGATCTGGCTAAAAATGAAACGGGTCTGTGGTCTATTCCTGCAGGTGCACCTTCAGCATTTATTACGACCCCGGGCAATCCTAACACTACAGTATCCAACCTACTTGCCGGCCAAACCTATCGCTTTGTATGGACAATTACTGGAACCGGGGCTTGCGGACCAACTACCGATACGGTTACCATTACCAATAACCCTACTATCAATCAAAGCATCACCAGCACTAGTGTAGTTGTATGTAACGGCCAGGATGTAATTCTTACTAGTGCTAATCCTCCTACAGGGGGAGACGGACAATACGCTTACCAATGGGAATCTCAGGTAAACGGAGGACCCTGGTTGCCACAACTGAGTGATGGTGATGAGGAAAGCCTGACCATCACCTTAACCACACCAGGAACTGTAAACTTCCGCAGGATTGTAAATAGTGGAGGTTGTACAGATACCAGCAATGTATACCCGATTACCGTTCGCCCCGCAATAACAGCTAACAACATTACTGCAGATCAGACCATTTGCAGCGCCACTGCACCTGTATTACTGACAGGCCCTGTCCCGACAGGGGGTGATGGGGTATTTACCTATCAATGGCAGTCTAGCCTTGATGGCACAACCTGGACAGACATCCTCACTGCCAACGCGATAGATTACCAGCCAGCAATACTTACCAATACCACATTCTACAGAAGAGGCGCAAGCACTGCAGCCTGTGGATCTGCTTTTATTTACAGCAACAGCGTAAAAATAACGGTCAACCCAAATGCCCGGGCAGAATTTACCTGGACACACGACATCGATTGCTTTCCTTTCAGCTTACCGATTACTGTTGTTGAACATCCGGAGAATGCAACTTATGCCTGGTATGCGGATAATGTACGATTAGCCTCCTCAGGTTCTGCTTTCCCGGGTTACACCATAACTGCCAGCAACCAGTCTGTAACCATAAAATTAGTAGTTACCAGCAGCTTCGGTTGTGCCAGTGATTCCTTACAGCATGTATTCAGCACCAATCAGGCAGTTCCTGCATCATTTACACACAGTACTTCAAGTAACTGCGGACCTGTGTCAGCCAATTTTGTAAACACATCCAATGCCGGCGCAACATTCCGCTGGAACTTTGGAAATGGACAAACTTCAAATGATACCAACCCAACAACGGTAACCTTCCAGCCGGACGCTTCGGGCAAAGACACCACCTATGTGGTTACCCTTTATTCCATTACCAGCTGCGGAACCGACTCGGCAAAAGTGAATATACTGGTCAAATCGCCGCCAAGACCAGTATTCTCGCCAAATGCTACCAATGTATGTTCGCCTACGCCGATTACATTCCGCAACAATTCTCCATTGCAGACCGGTGTTACCTATACATTTAATTTTGGCGACGGCACTCAGGAAACAAGGAACGACAGAAGTCCGGTGACCCATATTTATCCTATCAGGGCAACAGTACAAACTTATTACGCTACTCTTACCGCCCAGAACGAATGTGGCACAGTTACCACAACACCTTATACCATCATCGTGCGGCCAAATACCGTAAATGCAGAACTGGTGGTAAACGGCAACCAGCTGGTGGGCTGCGCACCGCATACCGTTACTTTCGATAACAATACCACAGGCGCAACCAGCTATACAGTTGATTTTAATGACGGAACCCAGCCAAGAGTATCCATCATTGCTCCTGAAAGGTTCCAGTATACCTTTAACAATCCGGGAACCTACAAGGTACTCTTAACTGCAACCAATGGCTGCTCTACAGATACAACATCTGAAACTATAGTGGTACGTGCACAGCCGCAGACAGACTTTAATGCTGTTAATACCTTGGGCTGCACCGGCCTTGCGGTTAAATTTACCAACACCAGTATAGGAGCAGTCAGCTATTCCTGGAATTTTGGTGATGGTTCACCCGTTTCCAATGAATTTGAACCGATACATACCTATACGGGTACGCAGGAATATTACGCCGTGACCCTCACTGTAACCAATACGCTCCAATGTTCAGCAACCATCATCAAAAACCAGTTCATCCGCATTGTACAACCCCCTGTAGCGGCCTTCAATGTCAATCCTTCTACACTCATCAGCATCCCTGACTATACCTTCAGCTTCCAGGACGAAAGCACCAACAACCCAACTATCTGGGAATGGGATTTCGGTGATGGCACCACATCTTCACAAAGAAACCCGAGCCATACTTATCTGGATACAGGCACCTATAAAGTAACCCTTAAAACCACCAACCAGCAGGGCTGTTTTACCACTACATTCAAAAACGTCACCATTAAAGGTGTCCCAGGCTACCTGTTTGTGCCGAATGCATTCACCCCCGGAGATACCAGGCCGGAACTGCGGGAGTTCCGCGCCAAAGGATCGGGCATCCTGTCCTGGCGCTTTGGCGTATTCAACAAATGGGGACAGCTTTTATGGGAAACCACCAAACTGGAAGAAGGCCGGCCTGCAGAAGGCTGGGATGGCACATTTAAAGGCAGCGCCATGCCGCAGGGTGTATATTACTGGAAAATAGACGTAAAAATGGTCAACGGTTCAGAATGGAAGGGAATGACTTACGACAGTTCGCCGCCTAAACGTACCGGGGCAATACATTTAATCAGATAACAATGAGGGGGAGATCAGTATACATAACGATGTTGTTAACGATGATGGCCTGCTTATCCGTAAAGGCACAGGACCATATTTATTCGCAATTCTTCAATTCGCCTATCTACCTCAACCCATCCCTGACGGGACAATTTGAAGGTGACATCAGGCTGAACCTCATTTACCGTAACCAGTGGACCAGCCTGAGCGGCGACCTGTCCTATATCACGGCATCTGCCGATCTGAACATCTCCAAATTTGCAGGGGGTGTAGGGCTGATGTTCACCCGCAGCAGTGAAGGGACCGCATTTCTGGTCAAAAACAACGCAGCCGCCACCTATTCCTACAGCGTTGGCGGTGATGGTTTTGTAGCCTCATTTGGCATCCAGGCTGGCTTTACCAATAGGCAGATCGATTGGAGCAAGCTGGTATTTTCCGATCAGATAGACCAGCGGCTGGGTTACATTCCCGGCAGTGTATCGGCAGCCCAGCCTCCCGACCAGGCCACTAAAATGTTTTTTGATGCTGCAGGGGGCACAAACATTGTGTTCCGGAACCTGATGGTAGGCGCAGCCGTCCACCACATCAACCAGCCCGACGAATCTTTTAGCGGTACGGTAGCCAAACTGCCCATGCGCATCACGGCAAATGCCAGTTATAAAATTCCGCTAAGTGCGTATTACGACTATAACCAGGACGATGGCGCTTACCTCATCCCATCTGTGGTCTATTACAAACAGGCCAGTTCCACATCTATGAGTGCCGGTGCCCAGTTCAAGTACAAAGGCCTGAACACTGGCATCTGGTACCGCAGCGCAGGTCAGGGCGGCCCCGATGCCATCGTGGTTTCGCTCATATTCGACCTCTTTAAAGGCAGCAGGAATGGCGAAAAGCTGCGCCTGGGCTTAAGCCATGATGCCACCACCTCAAAAATCAATTATACCAATACCAGCGGCACCACAGAGGCCAGCATCGGCTACGAAAAATACTTCCCCAACAGCTCTGGCTACAACAAATTCAATGGTCTGCGCTGCTACGATTTCTATTGACAGGAATCTTTGTTATATTAGATCATTTAATCAGCTATGGAGAACATTCTTGAGAGCAACCATTTCCTTACACAAAGTGAGGTCAACAAGTTTTTAATGGCCACCCTGCTCTGTGGCCTTATCGGTGCCGAAAGAGAGTTCCGGAGCAAACAGGCGGGCTTAAAAACCATGATCATGATTGGCCTGGGCTCTACCCTTTTTACAATTCTTTCCATTAAAATAGGCCTCAGCAGTCACGACCGTATTGCCTCAAACATTGTTACCGGAATTGGTTTCCTGGGCGCAGGGGTTATTTTTAAGGAAGACAACCAGGTAAAAGGCCTAACCACGGCCTGCGTCATCTGGATCGTTGCCGCTATAGGCATGGCCATTGGTTCCGGCTACTATGAGCAGGCTGTTGGTGTAACCCTGGTTGTTTTACTTGCGCTGCTTATTTTCCCTTTTCTGGAGGAAATGGCAGAACGCCGCTTTACCAAAAGGATATACCGCATCGTAAAAAGGTATGAAGGCGAAAGTCTCGACAGATACGAACAGGACATCAAAACCTCTAAGCTTAAACTTTCCAGAGGGAAACAGGAATTGGCCAACGGCATCATCAGTGGTACATGGATCGCCATTGGCAGTCCAAAGAACCATAAATCCTTTGTCGACCGTATGCTGCAGGATAAAAATATCATTGCTTTTGATTTTTAAATCGTATCCGCAGCATAACATATCAACAATATCAGCAAACTATAGTAGCTTTGTTTTATGCAAAGGGAACAGATCTCGGTATTCGATATTTTCAAGATAGGCATTGGCCCGTCAAGCTCGCACACATTAGGGCCATGGAGGGCCGCACAACAGTTTACCGCATCCTTAAAACAAAACGGATTGCTGGAACAGGTACGGCAAATAAAAATCCTGCTGTATGGCTCACTCGCAAAAACGGGTAAAGGGCATGGTACGGATGTGGCCATCTTACTGGGACTTACCGGTGCGGATCCGGTTACTTTTGATGTCAATGCCATCGATTCTACCATTGCATCTATTAAAGATGAACAGTTGCTGTCCCTTTCCGGCGAGCGGCCCATCACCTTTGATTATAATGAAGACCTCATTTTCCTTTTCTTTGAAAGCCTGCCTTTTCATCCCAATGCGGTAACGTTTCAAGCCTTTTTAGACTCTGGAAAAGCTTTTTCCGAAACCTATTATTCTATAGGTGGTGGTTTTGTAGTGAAAGAAGGAGAGAACGGAAGCGAAAAGGAACAGGTAGACCTGCCTTTTCCAGTGGATAAGGCAAGCGAGCTGCTCCACTGGTGTTTATCTACCGGCCTGAAAGTATCCGAAATTGTGATGGAGAACGAACTGGCCTGGCGTACTGAAGCAGAAACCAAAAAAGGCATTATGCAGCACTATACGGTAATGAAAGATTGCATTTACCGGGGCTGCCATACTTCGGGGTTCTTACCGGGGGGGCTGAATGTTGCCCGCAGGGCCTGGGCCTTAAACAAACGTTTGATGGGCAGCCAGGTGTATACCGACTATGCCAGCTGGGTAATGGCGATCAGGGAAGGCGGTAATGGTTTTAATTACACCTTAGACTGGGTAAGCTGTTTTGCCCTTGCCGTAAACGAAGAGAACGCCTCTTTCGGCAGGGTGGTAACTGCCCCTACCAATGGAGCTGCTGGTGTGATCCCGGCGGTACTGCAATATTACATCACATTTTGTGATGGCTTTAAAGACGAGAAGATCATGCAGTTTATCGCCTGCGCATCTGAGATTGGCAGTATCTTTAAAAAGGGGGCAACCATTTCTGCGGCAATGGGCGGCTGTCAGGCCGAGATCGGGGTATCATCCGCTATGGCAGCGGCAGCGCTGACAGAATGTTTGGGTGGCTCACAGCGCCAGGTTTTAATGGCGGCAGAGATTGCCATGGAACATCACCTGGGCCTCACCTGCGACCCTATAGGCGGCCTGGTGCAGATCCCCTGCATCGAAAGGAATACCATGGGTGCCATAAAAGCGATAACAGCAAGTCAGCTTGCCCTGCAAAGCAATCCTGACAAAGCCAAAGTGAGCCTGGATGCGGTAGTCAATACCATGTGGGAAACAGCACTCGATATGAACTCCAAATACAAGGAAACATCAGACGGGGGACTGGCAACCAATATCCCGATCAGTTTACCAGAGTGCTAGCTAGCTATATTTTTTGCTGGGCCTTTATGGCCAGATAGCGGTTCACCACATTTATAGTGAGCTGATCCGGAGGGGTAAGCATGCTCAGTATACCGTGTTTTGCCAGTTCCTTTACCATCAGCTTTTTCTCGTAAGCAAATTTAGCCGCTATGGTCTGGATATAAATATCTTCCACATTCCCGACAGGCTTTTCTGTTAAGGCCCGCAGTTCGGTATTTTCAAAAAATACGATCAGCAACAGGTGGAACCGCGCGATGCGCTTTAAAAAAGGAAGCTGCCTGTTCAGGGCCGACATGCTTTCAAAATTGGTAAAAAACACCACCAGGCTGCGCTGTTTTAAGGTTGCCCTCACGCTGCTATACAAAGCCTCCATGTTCAGTTCCAGGTACCTTGTCTTTTCTTTGTACAGCACCTCCATTATTTTACCCAACTGGGCAGGACGTCTGTCGGCAGGTACAACACTTGCCGTTTGTTCCGCCACAGTAATCAAACCGGCCTTATCTTCCTTCACCAGGGCTACGTTCGACAGGATGAGGCTGGCATTAATGGCATAATCCAGTAAGCTCAATCCCTCAAAAGGCATTTTCATCGTTCTGGATTTGTCAATAACGCAGTATACATGCTGTGCCTTTTCATCGGTAAAGGAGTTTACCATCAGATCGCCCTTACGTGCCGTCGCTTTCCAGTTAACCGTCCTGTAATCATCGCCCTGCACATAATTTCTTACCTGGTCAAACTCCATGCTGTGCCCCAGGCGCCTTATCTTTTTAATGCCGATTTCATTCAGCCTGTTGGAAATGGCCATCAATTCGTATTTCCGCAGCTGCAGGAAAGATGGGTACACAGGGACCATGGCTTCCTCCCCAAAATTAAACCGCCGGCTAACCAGTCCAAGTGGCGACTGGACATACAGTCTTATCTTTCCAAAAAGATACTCTCCCCTTTTTACAGGCCTTAAGGTGTAGGTAATGGTTTTGTGCATCCCTGCTTTCAGGCTGCTTTTGAACCAAAGGTCCCGCTTTTGAAACTGAAAGGGGATTTCATCTATGATGCCAATCCTTACGGCAAAAGAATAGAAATTCTCTACATAGATGTACAGTTCATTGTCGTCTCCGTTGCTTAAACGTTCCGGCAGGTCGCGACGCACAAAAACACCCCGCTTTGTACGGTACAACAGCAGCAGGTCCAGCAGTACCAGCAATACAAATACGCAGAAACAGATATAGGGCAGGTCGGCCAGCCATGGCAAAAAGAAAGAGAACAGGAATAAAGTCACGCACAGGCCGGTTGCGACAAAAAATCTCTTGCCCAAAAACAGGTCGGTGTAATATTTTCTGATCAGGTGTTTCAATCTGCCGGGTTTATCTTGGAACCTCTATTTTCTGGATGATCTGTGCAACCACGTCGCTGGCGGTAAGCCCTTCCATTTCTTTATCCGGTGTCAGCATAATCCGGTGTGCCAGCACTGGCGCAGCAACCTTAACAATGTCTTCGGGTGTCACAAAATCACGCCCTTGCATGGCAGCAATGGCTTTGGCACTGTTTACCATGGCCAGCGATGCCCGGGGCGAGGCGCCCAGGTAAAGCGATTTGTTGTTCCTGGTTTCGTGTACAATCTTTGCTACGTATTCAATCAGCTTTGGTTCTACATGCAGCCCTTTTATTATCGCCCTGCAGGCCCTGATCTGTTCAATGCTTAAAACCGCTTTTACTTCCTTTAGTTCGTCATCCAGTTTTTGCTGGTGCTGGTTTAACAGGATGGCTGTTTCTTCTTCCAGACTTGGATATTTCACTTCAATTTTAAACAGAAAGCGGTCCAGCTGTGCTTCTGGCAACCGGTATGTGCCTTCCTGCTCTATAGGGTTTTGGGTAGCCAATACCATAAAAGGCTCCTCCATCTGGTAGGTATGCCCGTCAACCGTAACCTGCCGCTCTTCCATTACTTCAAACAAGGCCGACTGTGTTTTGGCTGGGGCGCGGTTAATTTCATCTACCAGGATGATGTGCCCAAAGATGGGACCTTTCCGGTACTCAAAGGTGGCAGACCTTGGGTCGAATACCGAGGTGCCCAGCACATCTGAAGGCATCAGGTCGGGTGTAAACTGGATACGTGAAAATGAAGCATCAATGCTCCTGGCAACCAGCTTGGCGCTTAGGGTTTTGGCCACTCCAGGTACGCCTTCCAGCAGCACATGGCCATCCGCAAGTAAGCCTGCAATTAAAAAATCTATCGTATCTTTCTGACCTACAATGATCTTGCCCAGCGTTTGCCTGACCTGCTCTACTGCAGTATTCAGCTGTGTAAGGTCCGTTCTTTGGTTAAACATTTCCGCTTCCATAATTTATTGGGCTTGTTTATAAAATTTCTCTATTGTTTTATTGAGGGCGATGAGTTGTTCATCGCTTATAAATGCAGCTTTGTCCAGACCGTTCATCAGCTTAAACAACTGTTGCACCAGCTCCTGCTCCACACCAGACTTAAGTACAACCACCGCTAAAAGTTCATCATCCAGCTGCGTGGTCTTTACATGGTAGGCCGACCGGAGGTGTTCCAGGAAATAACTGATCTTTTTCCTGGCAATGTCGCCGTTGTCCCTTTGCTGGTAATATACTTTACCTACTACCTTAACAAAATCTACCGAGGTATTTTTTAAGGGTTCAATAACAGGGATGATCCGCTGCCGGCGCTTCATTTCGAAAAGCACAAATACCAGCAAACCGGCCAGCGCCAGGTAATAGGCCCAGCGAAGCGGGGCATGTTTCAGGAACACGCGAAGCACAGATGCCTCTTCGGCGTTGCCTTTGGCATTGTTCTCATCAAAGATGATCGTTTTGGCAGGCGGGAGGTGCGACAAAAGTTTAGAGGCATAATCCAGCCCATCTTTGTTCAGCAAGCTGTAATTGCAAAGCAATTGCGGGTTGGGCAGGATATACAGGGCACCTTTACCAAAAGGATATTTTACAAAGGTAACATCGCCCTTGCTGTTTCTGCCCAGTGCCAGCGCCCTGCCTGTATCCAGTTTGCTGAAATACTGGTCGCTCAGGCCCCGTTCAAACACATAACCCCGGGCAGTTCTTGCCTCCGGGTTTACAAAATTGATGGGTGTCCCTTTTTTATTCGGCGGGTTGAACACAGAATTGAGTTGAATGTTCAGGGTGTCCTGTAAAAAATCACTCAGTTGAAAAGCAGCAATCAATACATGATTACCGTTGTTCATGTATTTAATAAGCTCCTTGAAGTCATACTCATCCATTTTGACATCCCCGTTAATGAGCAGGTAGTTGCTGTTTTCAAAAGACTTGTCCTTCAGCGTATTGTATACCGGAAGCCGGGTTGTTTTCACTGTCGCCTCCGGAAATATAGCCGTCAATTCCTGGTAAAGGATAAAAAGACCAAAGGGAATCTTATCTTCCTTTAAATAGGTAGGGGTCCAGTCTGTGGGCTTGGGTTTGTAATATTGCGCAATCAGATACACCAGGGTAACCAGTGCAGTTCCTATAAGATATAACCTCAGCCCCTTCATCCCGCTGCAAGGTTAAACCGTTCAAAATTATCCTTAACTTCAATGAAGTGTTCCCGGTCGATAAAAAATTCACCGTACCAGATGTATTCAAACTGAGTGGTCAGTGCAGTGAATGACGTTTTTTTATCGGGATCAGTCAGCTCGCTGATGTAGGTCTGATTGGTTTTTTCGGGCTGCCAGTCGATCAGCGCCTTGTCGTTTAACAACTTCAGGGACTTCAGGTAGAACAATCGTACGGCAAGCCGGTAATTGGCTGCAGCAACTGCCTTATCTATTTCCTCATTAAAATTGATCTCATGAATGTTATCGGGCGATTCGCTGTAAGGAACATCAACAGCCTTAGCTTTTCCGGCAAAGATCTTTAAGTCGAGCCCCGAAAATTTGACCACGATAAAAACAATCAGTCCTGCTGCCAGCAGCATAACCAGGTATTTCAGAATCCCTCCGGAGTATTCATTGCTTACCACTCCATCAAACAGGCTCCAGAACCATTTCCAGAACCTGTCCCAGTAACTCAGGTCGATACGCTCGGCCTCCTCATATAGGAATTCTTTTTCTGTCTTGTACTGCTGTATTTTCTGCTGGTTAAAATTGCGAAGTTCCAGCTTTGTGCTGTCATTTTTTATCAGCACGCTTTTGCCTGCAGCCAAGGCCGGTGCAGCCGCAGGGAAACATACGGCAGAGGTACATAACAATATCAACAGAGCGAGCGCTTTATACATATCAATACTCCTCTTCTAAGCCGCTCAGCTGATCTTTCTCTTGCCCCAGCTGGTTAATGCGGTCCATCAGGCCTGTACTTTCCTGCCGCTCAGCAAGGTTAAAATAACAAAGGGTGCATCCGATTACCGGGATCATCATAAATACATAACACAGGTGCTGCACTATAGTGCCTATAACGATCATTACCTTGCTCCATTCACTGGATATTGGCATAAAGGTTCCTGCCATGGTTAAAAATACAGCTGGTAAGGAAGCAAAAGACATACTGGCATAGGCAATCATCCAGATCACAAATATAGTACCCGCCGTAACCCACCACTGGTCTTTCAACAATTTAAAGGAACGGCTGAAGGAATAGCTAAAGCTTCCGTTCTCCATTACCATTACAGCAGAAAACAGAGACATGGCCGGAAAAATATAAACGCCGGGTAAAATACAGAACAGAAAAGCAACCATCACAAAAATGCTGACAAACAGACCACTGAAAAAGACCCGCACAAAATAGTATTTAAAGTATCCCCATACTTCCTCAGGGGAAGGGGCCGTACGCTGTTTTTCGATGTACAATACGATGAAACTGAGTATCGAAACGTTAATAGCTGTGTAGGTAAACAGCGTAAATACGATAACCATAAAATAACTGAGGGTAAAAATTTCCGATGGCCGGGCAAACTTAAAAGGATTGCCGGTATCTTTGGCCATGCCCTGCAGGCCCAGCTGCTGTATCACCGAAGCAATGATACCGGCAACAATAAAAAAGCCGCAGAAATACACAAACACCTTTAGCAGGGCTTTAAAATTTTGTTTTATAAACAAAACCGTGTCACTAATGACCTCTCCAAACTCCCTCAATTTCTTAAATTCAATTTTTTCTGACATGTTTAGCTGATTTGATTGCGTTTATAAAGTTTGGCGGGGTAGACAATCACATACCAGATGATAAATGCCAGCGATCCCCCTAAAATACTGATGCTAAGCCACAAAGGCATATGGGTATAACGGGTAATAAAACCCTCAAAAAATGCGGCAACAATAAAGATAGGTACCAGGCCAAGGGCAATCTTTGTCCCATCTTTTGCACTATTCTTAAATGCCTGAAAGCGCGTGTAGGTTTTAGGGAACAGCAGGCCATGCCCAAGTACCAGCCCGGCGGCTCCAGCAATAATGATTGCCGAAATTTCCAGTGTTCCGTGAATCCAGATCACCAGGATGGACTCAGCTCCCAGCCCCCTGCTAAAAAAATAATATTCAAACGAGCCCAGCATAATCCCGTTCCGTAACAGCATAAAAACTGGTCCCACACTCAAAAAGATGCCACTCAAAAAAGTAAGCAGCGAAACATAGACGTTATTGATGGCAATCATAAAAAACATCTCCACGGGCCCCTGTCGTTTGTAGACCCCAAAGGGATCGCCTTTGGCAATGTTCTCGTTGGTCATATTCACATAACCATCACCCAGAATGAGCCTTACGAAGGTATCGTCATACTTTGCAGAAAGTACCCCCATAGCACCCGAGATGAGGAAAAATAAAAAAGCATACAGCAATTGCCGCCGGTAGGTGTAAAACAACTCCGGCAGTTCAAACTTCCAGAAGGTGATGAACCGGCTGGTGTCCTCCTTCTTATTTTTATAAATGGATTGATGCAAGCCCGCAGCCAATCCGTTCAGGTAGGCTGTAGTTCTGGATTTTGGATAAAAGGTTTTGGCGTAGGCCAGATCGTTGGTGATGTCAATGAAACGCTCGGCCAGTTCATCGGGGTTCGTTGTTTGCAACTGCTCATAGGACTTCCACTTCCCTGAATTTTGTTTGACAAACAGCGCCTCTCTCATAGATTTTGGTAGAATGTAATTTTCTGTTAAAATAACCACAAAAAACAATTTTACAAGAATAAATTGAACATCAGTATTATATTTGAACAAGTATGGAAACAATAAAGGTAAATACCAGTCAGCACATAGATATCGACTATCCTGTTGCAGGCTTAGGCGAGCGTATAGCAGCAAGGTTAATAGATATGGCCGTATTTCTGGGTTTATACCTGATTTTTGTTTTCCTTGTTGTGCTCACGGGACTTTCTGGGGCGCTCGACAGATCACCCTATTTTTTCTACATACTGATTGGCCTGTATGCTGCCGGTTTCGTTTTTTATAACCTCATTTGCGAGATCCTGATGAATGGACAGTGCGTAGGTAAGCGCCTGCTGAAAATCAAAGTGATCAGTCTGAATGGTGGTCAGGCCAGTATAGGGCAGTATTTTATCCGCTGGCTGTTCCGGCTGGTCGATTTCTGGTTAACCGCCCAGCTGGGTGCCCTGATCTCTGTGGCGGTATCCGAGAACAAACAAAGAATTGGTGATATGGTGGCCGGAACCACGGTGATTAAAACTGTTCCGCGTACAAATATTAACCATATCGCTTTTCACCCGGTTGAAGAAACCTACAATCCGGTCTTTACCAGTGCCAGCCTGCTGAGCGACCGGGACATAGAGCTCATTCACGAAGTGATTGCCACCTATTATAAAACCTATAACCCTGATCTTATCTATGCCACAGCAACAAAAGTGGCCAGCATCTTAGCGGTTAACAGGCCCGAAGGCATGAACGAAATGGAGTTTTTAAAAACAGTAGTGAAAGATTACAACCACCAGACTTCACTGGCGCAATAGTTACTTTAATATCTTCAGTACAGCGGGCAATAAATTATTTACCCAATCCGAATACATTTTTTCGGAAGGGTGTAAGCCATCTTCTGCCACCAGTTCAGGATCAGCAACCGCAGCTCTTGAAGCTGGAGTAATATCCGTATAACTGACCCCGGCAAGTAATGTCTCTTCTTTGTTTACAGCGTTAAATGCGTCTATATCCGAAGCAATCGCATCTTGGCCGCGGCCGCTGGCTGCACCAAATGGTGTTGCGCCCCAGTCAGGTATCGACACCACAAACACCCGTGTTTTGTCCCCTCCGGCAAAATCAAGCGCAGTTTGCAGTAATGCAGCAAATTCCTGGCGGTAAACCGTGATGGATTCTCCCCGATATTGGTTGTTCACCCCTATCAACAGGGTAACCAAATCAAATTTTCTGGCCAGGGCTGCAGTTTTTATGGCCGCCTGAAGTTCACTGCTGGTCCAGCCCGTAGTCGCAATGATGTGCGGTTCAGCAACAACGATCTGCTCGGCCTTTAATTGCGCGGCAAGCTGGTAAGGAAAACTGCCTGCTGCCGGAACGGCCTCTCCAATGGTATAGGAATCGCCAAGGGCCAGGTAACTGATGGTATGGTCATTTATCATTTTATGCTCAATGCTGATGCGGGGCAAATATCTTAAATAAATAGCTTCCGATGATAATTGTTCCGGTAATAAGGTATAAAGTTTTAACAAGTTTATCGTTATTTCTGCCGGTCAGGTACCGTGCGGAGAGCACCACAGCAAAAGTGATCAGCAGCGGAATGGTAGGCGGGTATAAATGAAAGCTCTCCTGCAAATCTCCCTTTAACAAAGCAAAGAAAGAACGCTGAAAGCCGCAGCCCGGGCAGTCGAAGCCGGTAAGTGCCTTAAACGGGCAGGGCAGAAAAAAATTATCCGCCTGATCTAAAAAAGAAGACCAGGCGGATAACAAGTATGTTTCCAATACCAACAATTATGCGTTAGGGGTTGTCGGCGGCTGGTTAAAAGGATCGTTTGTGTTGTTAAACGGATTATTTACGCCAAATGGGCTATTTCCGCCTGCAAATCCGGCTTGTGCTTCTGCAGCTGAAGGACCGAGATATTTTGCATCACCAAAACCCAGCATAGGATAAAATACAATAGGCAGTAAAATAAGGCCCACAGTATACCCTTCGGTTTTGCCAAAGCTCTTGCTCAACAGGTTTGTCAACCAGATTCCAAATACGATGTTTACGCAAGGGATCAATAACCATAATATCCAGATTGTTGGTTTGCCCACGATCTCGATAAGCACAATTAAGTTGTAAATCGGAATAATTGCCGCCCATCCTGGTTTACCGGCTTTTACAAAGATTTTCCATAATCCTGCATATACCAAAACCAATATGGCAAGATAAAAAATGATAATTCCAGCTCCAATGCCGGCTCCGGCTGCTGAGTACTCTGAGTTGTAATCCATAGTTTGTTTTTTTAAAGTAGTTTTTCTATAAAGATAAGCTTTGTTCTAAAAAATCAAAACTATGAACTTCATGTTTTTTCAACACCTAAAACAGTTCCATTTTAAACAGGCTGGCAATGTGGTCCTTTAGTTTGGCCTTAACCACATCCATATCAGGCGCATACCCCAGCTCGCGTTGCATGGAAGTTACGTCTTTATCATCAATTCCACAGGGCACAATATTTTTAAAATAGTCAAGATCGGTATTCACATTAAATGCAAAACCATGCATGGTTACCCAGCGACTGCACCTTACGCCCATGGCACAAATTTTACGGGCCTTATCGTTATCTGCATCCAGCCATACCCCTGTATAGCCTTCATAACGGCCTGCAGCAATACCAAAATCGGCCAGTGTTAAAATCACAGCCTCCTCCAATTTGCGCAGATAAAGGTGTATGTCAGTAAAAAAATTGTCCAGATCGAGGATGGGATAGCCTACAATTTGTCCGGGGCCATGATAGGTAATGTCTCCGCCACGGTTGATCTTATAATAAGTCGCCTTCTTCTCCAGCAACCCCCGCTCATCCAGCAGCAGGTTTTCAGGATGACCGCTTTTACCAAGGGTATACACGTGTGAGTGTTCACAAAAAACCAGGTAGTTAGGCGTTTCCAGCTGCGTATTGTTGGTTCGGTTTTGTGTTTTTAAAGCCACCGTACCCTCAAAAATAGCCTCCTGCTTTTGCCAGGCATCCTGGTAATCGGTAAGTCCCCAATCTATAAATTCTACTTTTTTGTTCATTCCCAAAAATTAAGCTACCACATAGCCCAGCATGTAGTCATCACCCATTTTAAAATAATGCACACACAGGTTGGCTGTGCCCTCGGGCAGATCTACCAGGGCGTTCAGACTCCCCTCTGCCTTTAATTTAAATGGCTGAATGTGCATATCCTGTTTAAATTCAAGTCCCTTCCTGCCATTCCATTTATAGATCGCTTCTTTGGCACACCAGCAAACATATAAACCGTTGATGTTATCCCCGATCTGCTTTTGGGCGAGCTCAATATCTGACAGGAACTTATGCCTGATGCTTTTTATTTTATGCTTGATCAGCTCAATGTCCACACCAACCTTTTTGGTCTTGCCAATAATTACAGCGGCATAGTCATAGGAATGGCTCAGTGAAATGTGATAATCCAGATCAGGCAGATACGGCTTACCATGTTCGTCCATCCTGCAATCAATATATTCGTCGGTATTCAGCATCGTTCTCAGCAGCACACGCGTACTTAGCCAGTGCAGCAAACGTTTGCCATTATTTAAGGACGAGATGATATCCAGTTCATGCTGTTTTAGCTGTAAAGCCGAAAGCAGCTGTTCCTCTGTTTCTTCGATTTTCCACACGGCAAGTATGGTCTCCTCGTCAATATTTTTATTAAAAACTACAGGCATCTCTATTTTAGAAAACAATGCAAAAGTATCTTAAATTAATCATAATTTCGTCCAAATACCAGAAACCTGCAAACTTAAAGTTATAAAAAAGAATAATCCGGTTTTTGCAGGCTTCCTGACCTTTAAACAACAAATATTCATTTAGAAATGATCCTGTCCGACAAACGAATTCTTGAAGAAATAGATAAAGGCACCATTATCATTGAACCATTTAAGCCCGAATGCCTGGGTACCAACTCCTATGATGTTCACCTGGGTAAATATCTTGCCACCTATAAAGACAGGGTACTGGATGCCAAAGCGCATAATAAAGTAGAGCATTTTGAGATTCCTAAAGAAGGTTATGTCCTTCAACCGGGCACCCTGTACCTGGGGGTTACCCTCGAATATACCGAAACCCATGTTCATATTCCTTTCCTGGAAGGAAAATCGAGTACTGGCAGGCTTGGAATCGACATCCACGCAACGGCAGGTAAGGGTGATGTGGGTTTCTGCAATACCTGGACCCTCGAGATTTCATGTGCCCAGCCCGTACGCGTATATGCAGGTATGCCCATTGGCCAGCTCATCTATTTTGTTGTTGAAGGCAACATAGGTACCCTCTACAATACTAAAAGCAACGCCAAATACAACAACAAAACCACCAAGCCTGTCGAAAGCATGATGTGGAAGAATAAATTCTGACAATTCTTCCCGCTTATTTAATTCGCATAATTAGCCTCAATATTTGTATATTGAGGCTTTGTTAATTATGCTCACACTATGAAACTTAAATTCGTCGTTCCTGCCCTGCTCATACTTGGCATTTGCTTTTCTTTTGTCGCCAAACTGACAGATCCGCCTTTTGATGAACTGCTGAAAAGGCTGCAGGATTACAACAAAAAATACCCTCAGGAAAAGGTACACCTGCACCTCGACAAGCCTTATTACGCCATAGGCGATGACATCTGGTTTAAAGCCTATGTAATCAATACCGAAAACGGAGCGCCCTCAAACATCAGCCAGGCCTTATATGTAGAACTGATCAATGAAAAGGATTCTATAAAAACACAACTGAAGCAACCCCTGAGCGGAGGAATTACCTGGGGCGATTTCAAACTTCCTGATACCTTGTCAGAAGGCAATTACCGCATCCGGGCCTATACCCAATGGATGAGAAATGCAGGTACGGAGTTCTTTTTCGATAAAACCATAAAAATAGGGAACTCCTGGGCTAACCGGGTCTTCACCCATACAGAATACAGCTACAGCAAGGAAAACACCGCCGAAAAGGTGACGGCAAAAATTAAATTTGCAGATAAAAATGGACTTCCTTATTCCGATAGCGAAGTAAACTACGAGTTGCAGCTCAACTTCAGGAACCTGGCCAAGGGTAAAGCAACCACCAATGCCGAAGGTGAAATCACCATCAGCTACCTGAATACCCAACCTGCCTTGTATAAATCAGGCAAAATTATAGCAACCATAAATTTGCCAGACAAGCAGAAAGCAATTAAGAATATCCCTCTAAAAGCCACTTCAAATGCTGTCGATGTGCAGTTTTTCCCTGAAGGTGGTAACCTGGTAGAAAGCCTGCCGAATAAAATAGCATTAAAGGCCGTTAATTCCGGTGGTCTGGGCGAAGATGTAACAGGGGTTATTGTCGACAACGAAGGCACTGAAGTAAACCGTTTTGAAACGACGCACCTGGGCATGGGCAATTTTGTAGTGAACCCGCAGCCGGGAAAAGTCTACTCCGCAAAAGTGAAATTTAAAGACGGATCGGAACAAACGGTTGCCCTCCCAAAAGTATTGCCGAGCGGCTACGTTTTATCTGTAAACAGCAGCAGTCCTGAAAAGATTGTAGTTAAAATATTGATGTCGGCCGACCTGATCGGTGCCAGTGAACTCAAACTGGTGGCCCAGAACAGCGGAAATGTTTATTTTGTAACCAAGGCCACATCCCAGAAACAGATTGTTACGGCAAGTATCCCTAAAAAGGACCTGCCGTCGGGTATCGTACAGTTTACCCTGTTCAATGCAGCAAACAACCCTGTTGCAGAGCGACTGGCCTTCGTAAACAATACCGAAGACCGCATCAATGCCAGTGTGGAAAAACTTAACCCCAGTTACAGCAAAAGAGGAAAAGTAGACATTAGTCTGCTTACGCAGTTTGCCCAAAAACCGATACAGGGCAGTTTTTCTATTGCAGTAACCAATACCGCTTCGGTTAAGCCCGATCCGGAAAACGAGACCAATATCCTGACCAGCCTGTTGCTCCGCTCAGATCTGGTAGGTTATATCGAAAAGCCGAACTATTATTTCCTCAATAACGATGAGAAGACCGTTCAGGCACTCGACAACCTGCTGATGACCCAGGGCTGGCGCCGGATCCTCTGGAAAAACATCATCAACAACATCCCGCCGAATGTCCGTTATCAGCCCGAAAGATCACTGGCCATCAGTGGCACCATAACCTCTTACGGGGGGAAACCACTGCCCAACAGCAAAGTTTCCCTGTTCTCATCTTCGGGAGGCTTTTTTGCCATTGATACGCTAACCGATGCCCAGGGCCGCTTTAACTTCGACAACCTTATTTTTAACGACAGCACCAAATTTATTGTACAGGGCCGTACGGCCAAAAACAAAAAGAGCGTCGACATTAAGCTGGATATTGTTCCTGGCCAAATCGTTACCAAAAATACAAACACCGGCGATATTGAAGTGAATGTTAATGAAGCTTTGCAGGCATACCTGAAACGCAGCAACAATTATTTCGATGAACTGACCAAAAGAGGATTGCTCGAACGAAGCCTCATGCTCAATGAGGTTAAGATCGTAGAGAAAAGAAACGATGCCAAAAATTCCTCAAACTTAAACGGGGCCGGCCGGGCCGATTTCATAGTTACAGCCGAGATGCTGCAAAACTGCGTTACACTCTCTCAATGCCTGCAGGGCCGCGTAGCGGGACTGATTATCGAAAATGGTATTCCTTACCTTACCAGGAACATGTTCAGCAGTCTTAGCGGCAAGGTGCCTATGCAGATCGTTCTGGATGGCATGCATGTGGAAGCAGATTTTCTGGATAACATTATGCCAAATGATGTAGAAAGTATCGAAGTTTTAAAGTCAGTCGGTAACACGGCCATATATGGTTCACGTGGCGGGGGCGGTGTACTCATCATCACTACAAAAAGAGGGGGCGGTTTTACCGGCTCTAGCTTTGCTCCGGGCATCATTACCTATGCCCCTAAAGGCTACCATGCCATCAGAGAATTCTACTCTCCTAAATATGAGGCTGGAACAACAGACAGCCGGCCAGACCTCCGCAGCACCGTTTACTGGAACCCGCATGTGGTAACAGATAAAGAAGGAAAAGCGGCAATTAATTATTTCAATACAGACGAAGCCGGCAGCTACCGCGTTGTTATTGAAGGAATAGATGTGATGGGCCACCTGGCCAGAACGGTTTATACCTATGAAGTAAAATAAAATCTGAATGAATACCATAAAAGTCACGATAAAAGATCATTTAAGCATCATTACGCTCGACAGGGGCAAGTCCAATGCCATGAACCGGGAAATGATTACCGAATTGAACGATATGCTGAACAACATCTCGGCCGATCCCAATATTGCAGGAGTCATCATCACCGGTAAAGCGCATTTTTTCTCGGCGGGACTGGACCTGATAGAACTTTATAACTATTCTGAAGCGGAAGCAGAATCTTTCTGGCACCTGTTCCTGAATTTCAGCGCCAACATCACGGCCTTTAAAAAACCGCTTGTGGCCGCCATTAATGGTCATAGTCCGGCCGGGGGCTGCGTAATTGCCCTAGCCTGCGACTACAGGATCATGGCCGAAGGAAAATACATTATTGGCCTGAATGAAGTTCCGGTAGGCATCATCGTACCCAACAGCATTTTTAGCCTGTATGCTTTCTGGCTGGGCCAGGCCAATGCTACCCGCAGCCTGCTGGAAGGGAAACTTTTTAGTCCGGATGAGGCCCTGCAGATCGGCCTGATAGATGAACTGGCCAATCCGGCCAGCATTTTAACTGCCGCCGAACGTAAGATCAGGAAATATATGGCCATGGAGCGCAACACCTGGGAACAGAGTAAACTCAACATCCGGCAGAACCTCATTGCCGCAACCAGCGCCGATCAGAGCGCTGCACTTAAAGTCATGCTCAAACAGTGGTGGTCGCCTGCCACCAGGAGTATCCTGAAAACCATTATCGATAACCTTCAAAAAAAATAAGCGTATGTTTAATCAGCCCATGTTAAGAGACGATGCCTTAAAAGGCAAAACCATAGTGGTTACCGGCGGAGGTACCGGTTTGGGTAAGGCCATGGGTACTTATTTTCTAAAATTGGGCGCTAACCTGGTGATCACCAGCCGCAAACTTGACGTGCTGCAGCAAACCGCTTCCGAAATGGAAAAGGAAACGGGAGGCAAGGTACTGGCACTGGCCTGTGACGTGCGCGACTATGCGCAGGTAGAAGCCATGCTTCACGAAAGCCTTAAAACCTTCGGAAAAGTAGATGGCCTGCTCAACAATGCAGCGGGCAACTTCATTTCGCCTACAGAAAGGCTATCTGCAAATGCTTTTTCCAGCATTATTGATATTGTATTAAAAGGTTCTGTAAACTGTACCCTGGCCTTTGGCAAACACTGGATCAAAGAAAAACAGCCGGCAAGCGTGTTAAACATCGTGACCACCTATGCTTTTACCGGTTCGGCCTATGTTGTACCCTCGGCTTGTGCCAAAGGAGGTGTACTGGCCATGACCCGCTCACTGGCGGTAGAATGGGGCAAATATGGCATCCGTACCAATGCCATCGCACCGGGTCCCTTCCCCACAAAAGGTGCCTGGGAACGCCTGCTGCCCGGCGATCTGGCAGAAAAGTTCGACTTTAAAAACAGGGTACCCCTGAAGCGTGTAGGCGACCATCAGGAGCTGGCCAACCTGGCGGCATTCCTGATCAGCGATTTTGCAGGTTATATCAATGGAGAGGTCATCAGCATAGACGGAGGTGAATGGCTGCAGGGCGCAGGGCAATTCAACGGATTGGAAGCCATCCCCAACGAGATGTGGGACGCTTTTGAGGAGATGACCCGCTCGGCCAAAGGCAGCTAAGCCGCTACCACCTGATCAGGGCGCTGGCCCAGGTAAAGCCCGAGCCAAAAGCAGCCAGGCAAACCAGATCGCCTTCCTTGATCTTTCCTGCTTCCCAGGCTTCGCAAAGCGCAATGGGAACTGAAGCAGCGGTGGTATTACCGTATTTCTGGATGTTGTTGAACACCTGGTCATCACCAAGGCCGAGCAATTGCTGCACATACTGGCTGATGCGTAAATTGGCCTGGTGCGGCACCAGCATGTCGATATCTGCTGCTGTCAGGTTATTGGCACTTAAGGCCTCATTGATCACCTCGGGAAATTTCACTACGGCCTTTTTAAATACCGCAGGCCCATCCATATAAGGCAATGCGGCCCCGCTTTCCAGCTGCTCTGTAGTTAAAAACAAGCCACCAAGTTCCTGATCCGGGTAACCAGGCTTATCTTTAAGCCATTTATTGGCATGCGCACCCGGGTAAAACATCGCCAGAATCTCCGCGTCAGCTCCATCACTATGCAAATGGGTGCTCAGAATCCCCTGTCCTTCTTTCTGCGTGGGTTGCAGTACCACCGCACCAGCACCATCACCAAATATGACAGATACATTGCGGCTGCGCGTTTCAAAATCCATGGCAAATGAATGTTTCTCGCTGCCTACCACCAGAATATTTTTGTACATGCCGGTCTTGATGAACTGATCGGCAACAGAAAGCGCATAAACAAAACCTGAACACTGGTTGCGGATGTCCAGCGCGCCCACTTCTTTCATGCCCATTTCGCGTTGCAGCAACACCCCGCATCCCGGAAAATAGTAATCAGGGCTCAGTGTAGCAAAAATAATGAAGTCGACATCCTGAGCGGTAATGCCCGCCCGCTGTATGGCTATTTTTGCAGCCTCAATGCCCATGGTAGTGGTAGTCTCTTCCAATCTATCTGCAAATCTGCGTTCTTTAATCCCGGTACGCTCCTGTATCCACTCGTCGCTGGTTTCCATGAAACGCGACAGGTCCTTATTGGTATAAACATTTTTTGGGACATAGTAACCTATTCCGGCAATCTTTGAACGCTGCATAACACTTGGCTTTATTAATTTTAAGCAAAAATAACTTTAACTGCAACATTATTTTGAAATAAGCTTATTTTTGTAAGATGTCAACAGAAACAAAAGAAGAAACATTCACATTAGAAGAAATCCTGACTTCCCTGAAAACTGTTCATCGCTTAATCCTCTGGAATGATGATGTGAATACTTTTGACCATGTGATCCATTGCATGATGAAATACCTGGACTACTCCGAACACCAGGCCGAAAAAATAGCCTGGGAAGTGCACAACAAAGGGAAATGTGCCGTTCTGGAAGGCTCTTTTACAGAAATGGAAGTTTACCGCAAAATCTTACAGCAGGAAGGCTTAACCGTTACTGTCGATTAAACCTGCTTTAATCCCGCAAATAGCAATGCAAGCTCTCCCTGAGTGCCCGCTGTTTTGTCTTTGGCATACCAGCCATGCAGTTTTTCCGCCAGTGCCATAATATCTGTTTCTTCCTTCTTCCACTCCGTCAGCAGCTCCTGGATCTCCTTCGGCCGGGGTCCCCACTTGGCCAGTACATTTCCGGTTTCATCCAGCACCAATAGTACCGGTATGGCCCTGCCCCCCTTGGTCAGGTGCGCATCTATCAAGGGCAGGTTCATGTCCCTCAATACAAACCTGAGCTTAAACTTTTCAGGGAAAGTACTGGCAATCTTATCAAACACAGGCACAATCTGCGCTGCATCGCCACACCATCCTTCGGATATCACCAGCAAACGGTAAGTTCCCTGCAGGGAAGTCAATGCATTTAAAAGGTCCTCTTTCAAGGCTACGGTCTTGTCTACCCGGCTCATGCGGTGCACATTCATTTTGGTATAATGCAGCATGGCTTCCGAGTGGTCGGGCCCCGTAGTTTTATGCTGTGCTAAAAGCTCGTCAATTAAATTCCTGTAAGCGGTGTAGCTTAAACCTTCTTCGCTAAAAATGCTGTTGTAATCGATCATATTTTCCAATTAACCTGTAATAAAATAGTTACGCCCGGGTTTTTAAACTTCCTAGTCGTTTATTTGTCCAACTAAACACACACAAAACCACCTTAATGACCAACTATTTCTACAAAGTTCTGATTTTAACGCTTGCCATTTGTACTTCCACTGTAAAACTTAATGCACAAACTGAAAACGGCAAAATAACCGCAAAGGTTGTGGATGCCCAAACCAATGAAACCATTCCCTTTGCTTCAGCAATGATCCTCAACAGGAAAACAAAGGCGGTAGTCAAAGGGATGCAGACCGATGCCAACGGGAACCTGCTGATGACTGCCCTTCCTAAAGGGGTCTTTACCTTTAAAATAAGTTATGTAGGCTACCAGACCATGGTCAGGGATTCTGTATCTATTTCCGATGCGCAGCAAGAGGTCAATCTTGGAACGATCAAAATGAAACCCGCCAAAGGCACCGCATTAAAAGAAGTGGCCATCACTGCTCAAAAAAGCACCATGCAATTGGGTATCGATAAAAAAGTATTCTCGGTAGACCAAAGCCTGGTGAGCGAAGGCGGATCTGCTTCTGATCTGCTGCAGAACGTACCCTCTGTACAGGCAGATATGGATGGCAATGTAAGCCTCAGGGGCTCCACAGGCGTTAAGGTCCTGATCGATGGAAAGCCCTCCATGATTGCCGGGGGTAATGTAGCCCAGATCCTGCAATCCATCCCGGCCAGTTCCATTGAAAGTGTTGAGCTGATTACAAACCCATCGGCAAAGTACGATGCGGAAGGGCAATCAGGCATCATCAATATTGTATTAAAGAAAAACAAAAAACTAGGCCTGAACGGTTCACTTGCACTTACCGCAGGTAACCGCGACAACTACAACGCCAACACCAGCCTTAGTTTTCAAAACAGCAAGGTAAATATTTATGGTAACTACAGCTACCGCTACGGAAACCGTTTGGGCGGTGGCTACAGCAATATCACTTACCTGAACCCTACATTCCCGACCGCATTTGCCAATCAGAACACAGATTCCAAATCGATGGACAAGGGCCATAACTTTAAAGCGGGACTGGATTATTACCTGGCCGAAAAAAGCATCCTTAGCTTTACAGGGGGCTTCAACATCAGGGACAATGAAAGGAGCGAGCTGCTGAGTATCGACAAGCTGAACCCTTCGAAAAACCCACTTGAACGCAGCCGGAGGGACAACTCCAACGACGGTTCGGGCGGCAGTTACGACCTGAGCCTGGATTTTGTACAGAAATTTAAAAAACCAAAAGAAGAACTGACCTTTAACTTCAGCTTTTCTGATGGTACCAACGACAACTACCAGAATTACCTTACCGATGTATATTATGCCAACGGCGCGGAAGTAAATACCCTCCCGGTGATACAGATCAACGATGGCAAAGGGACCAACAGGAGTTATAACGCTCAGGCCGACTATACCCTTCCTATAGGAACTGCAGGAAAAATTGAAGCCGGTTACCGCAGCCAGATCCGTTATGCAGAGAACAATATGTTCTCCACAAACTTTAACCACCTGAGCGGGGAATACGACATCAATTTTGCACTCACCAATGAGTTTAACAGCAAAGACCAGGTACATGCACTCTATATCAACTACCAGAACCAGGTAAAGAATTTTGGATACCAGGTAGGTTTAAGGGCCGAAGATGCTACACTGGATACCCGTTTGGGCATGTATGATAAAACCGGCGGATTAAGTTATGTTCCGGGAAAGGTAGACTATACCCGGCTTTACCCAAGCATTTTCCTTACCCAGAAATTCAAAGCCGAGCAACAGCTGCAGCTGAGTTACAGCAGACGTGTAAACAGGCCCCGGGGCTGGGATACCAATCCCTTTCTGGATGTATCCGACCCACTGATCTGGCGCCAGGGTAACCCTAACCTGCGACCGGAGGACGTACATGCCTACGAGCTGAGTTACAGCAAATACTGGAAAAAGATCACCTTCATCTCCACAGCCTATATGCGCCAGACCAATGACGTCATCCAGCGCATCAGAACAGAAGCTGATGAAAATGGTGTTACCATTGTTACCCCGCAGAACTTAACACGCGAACTCTCCAGCGGGCTGGAACTTATCGGCCGTTTTGATGTCGCAAAAGCCTGGAACTTTACCACCAACGTCAATCTTTACCAGCGCAAAATCAATGGTGTGCCTGCTTATGGCATTGTCGACAATTCAGGCTTCAGCTGGAATGCCAACCTCACCAATAATTTTGTGCTCCCTTACAACATTACCCTGCAAATCAAAGGCGATTACCGCTCAAGGGAGGTTATGGCACAAGGGAAAAGAAATTCCAACTATGTAGTCGATGCCGGGGCGAAATACGATTTCAAAAACAAAAAGTCATCCCTTAGTTTCAATATCAGGGATGTGTTCAATACCAGGAACTGGAGCATGACCTCAGGTGCAGCCAACGCCATTACCGATTTCAGACGTAACATGCAGGGCACCATGGCCAGTTTAACTTATGCTTACCGATTTGGTAAAAATGATTTTAACTTTAAAAAGAATAAGAAATCTGATCAGCAGGAAATGCGCTCAGACGAAGAATCCTTTTAACACAAGAACCAGACATTGCATTGAAAAACTACGCCATATTGATATTCAGCCTGCTCCTGCTTAGCGCGGGCGCTATGCAGGCGCATACCCTGGCCGACAAAGGCAGCATCACCGGTAAGGTAATTGAAGAAGTAGGTGCGCTGCCCATCCCATCGGCTGTAGTAGCGGTTTATGAGCTCAATGCTGAACGCCCTTTTCAAACTACGGCAACTGATGAGAACGGGGTCTTTAAATTTAATGCCCTTAAATATGGCACCTATAAGGTTAAGGTCAGCTTTGTCGGCTTTGCAAGTCTTACCATCAACGAGGTTATCCTTACAGAAAAGGACTTTGAACGCAACCTGGGTACGCTTAAGCTGGGCAGCGACCAGAATAACCTGAGCGAAGTTACCATTACCGCCGAAAAACCGGTCATAGAATTTGCGGCCGATAAGATCACGTATAATGTCGACAAGTCTATACTGGCCGAAGGAAGTACCGCTACCGACATCCTCAAAAATGTGCCCATGGTACAGGTAGATATCGATGGCAATGCCACCATATCCGGAAAGCGTTCTACCCGGATCTTCATAGATGGAAAGCCCTCCGATTACATGACCTCCAACATTGCCGACCTCCTGAATGTCCTGCCCTCAGATGCCATAGAAAAGATAGAAGTCATGACCAACCCGCCGGCCAGGTATTCGGGCGACGGAGAAGGGGTCATCAATATTGTGATGAAAAAAGGCTTTGCCATAGGGTTTAATGGCAATGCAGGGATAACGGCCGGGCTCCAGGGCAACACCAATATGAATACCAACGCCTCTTACCGCAGTAAAAACTATTCTTTAACGGGCGGGGCGGCCTACCGCAGCAATATCGGCAAAAGCACCTCCCATTCCTACCGGGAGAATTTTGATCTCCTGAAGGATACCACCTTTTACTATGATAATTACGCCAGCAACAGAAGCAACAGCAATGGCGGCAACTTCAGGGCAGGGCTCGACTGGGACATTAGCTCACAGCAAAACCTGCGCGTTACCTCCAACTTCAATACCAATAACAGCAGCAGCAGGGCAGGCACTGATTTTAATTTCCTGAATGAAGATTTTGCCTTAAAACGTGTACGTAACCAGATTAGTACAGCGGATGGCAGCAGTCACAATTTTGTTTTTAATGCCGACTATAGCATCAAAGGCACCGAAAGTGGTGATAAGCTAAGTATCGGTTTAACCTACAATACCAATAACAACGATAATTTGCGGATACAGGACCAGAAGTATTCCTTACCGGTTACCGGAAAACCCTCCCTTCGGGAAAATACCAATGGAACAGGCAACGACGGATTAACCTTCAATATCGATTACGACCGGCCTGTTTTCAAAAAAAGGGACCAGTTGGAAGCAGGGCTCATGTACAACTACCGAAGAAACAACAACGATCAGCTGGTGCGCGATTTCGACTTCGTTACCCAGCAATATGTCATTTCCGAAAAACTGAGCAACGAGTTCCGCTATAATGAACGGATCTTTGCCGGCTATACCTCTTACAACTACCGGGGCAAAAGCATCGGTGTAAAAGCCGGTGTAAGAGCAGAACTTACCGATGTGGATTTTGACCTTTCCACCGGGAGCAATTACAACGTTAAACCTTACCTCAGCCTGTTCCCCAATATCTCCATCAACCATTTTTTCAAAAAAAGATACAATATCGGCGCTACCTATAGCGTCCGCATCAACCGTCCACGTGAGATCGCCTTAAATCCTCAGATCAACGACAACGATACCCTGAACATTTCCTATGGTAATCCGGGCCTGGTGCCTGCCTATACCCACCAGATGGACATCAGCTTTGGTGCCTTTGGTGAGCAATGGTCATTCACACCACGCCTGTCTTATTCAACCAGCAGCGGGGTAATTGAACGTTACCGTGCTGTTACCGTAACAGACGGGGTAGCCAAATCGGAAACCAGCTATTACAATGTCGGCGCTAACGATATCTTCGGACTGATCCTGATCGGTAATTACCGGCCAAATAAAAAGCTATCTACCAATGCCAACCTTACGCTCACGCAAAGTAATTACCGGTCTTCCCTCAATTCGGCGCTGAACAGAAAGGGACTGAGCATCCGCAGTGCCCTGGGCTTATCCATGCAGTTACCCCTTAAAACGGCTTTCGAGGCCAATGTCAATTACGCCAATAACGTAAATGCACAGGGCAGGGCCAAAGGGTCGGTAACCAGCAGCCTGGCGGCCCGAAAGGTATTCTTTAAAAACAGGCTCAATGCCCGTATCAGTGTAAGCGATCCCTTTGGCAGGCGCAACAACAGCCTGTTTAGCGAGGGCGTTAATTTCCGCCTGCAAAGCTATTCGACAAGCAATACCAGCAATGTTACACTGAGCCTCAGCTACCGCTTCACCAAAATAAAAAAAGTTCCGCCTCCACCTAAGCCGAATTAGCGGGGCTGAAAACAGAAATTCGTATATTGCGCCCATGGAAGAGCATAATCCCTGGGTAACGATAGACAGCCATAAGATCTATGAAAACAACTGGATCGGCCTGACAGAACACAATGTGATCAACCCCTCCGGCGGCAAAGGTATATACGGAGAGGTTCATTTTAAAAATTATGCCATAGGCATTATGGTGCTCGACGAACAGCACAATACCTGGCTGGTGGGGCAGTACCGCTTCCCCTTAAAAGCATACAGCTGGGAAATCCCCGAAGGCGGGGGGCCGCTCGAATCAGACCCGCTGGAAAGTGCACAGCGTGAGCTGATGGAAGAAACGGGCTTGCAGGCAACAGACTGGATAGAAATACAGCGCATGCACCTCTCCAATTCTGTGAGCAACGAACTGGCCATCATTTATATTGCCCGCGGCTTAAGCCAGGGAGAAGCCGAACCTGAAGAAACCGAACAGCTTAGCCTGCGCAAACTCCCCTTTGAAGAGGCCTACCAAATGGTGATCAACGGTGAAATTACCGATAGCATCAGTGTGGCCGCCATTTTAAGGACCAAAATATTAATCCAGGAAAACCACTTGTAACTACTATTCCAAATACACCATGAATAAGTTTTTAGGGTATATCTTCAGCCCCGTTTTTTATATCTTTTTCGGACTGGTACTACTCATTTTCCATCCCATACAATGGATCTGTTACCGGTTTTTTGGATACAATGCGCATAAAGCCTCTGTTGATGTACTGAACTTTTTTCTGACCTACAGTGACCTGCTGATGGGTTCCTCCGTCAGCTTTCAGAACAAACAGGAACTGCCGGCCGACAGGCCCATTATTTTCGTGGCCAATCACCAGAGCATGTACGACATTCCGGCACTGATCTGGTTCCTGAGAAAATACCATGTCAAATTCATTTCTAAAATTGAACTGACCAAAGGCATTCCCTCCATCTCCTATAACCTGAAATATGGCGGCGGGGCAAATATAGACCGTAAAGACAGCAAGCAAGCCGTTTCTGAACTCATTAAACTGGGCCGCAGGATGAAAGAAAAAAACTGGTCGGCCATGATCTTTGCAGAAGGTACAAGAGCTAAAGACGGACAGATGAAAGCTTTCCAGGTGGGCGGTATTGCCACCCTGCTCAAAGTTGTACCCCACGCACTCATCGTACCGGTGGCGATAGAAAACTCCTGGAAACTGGTAAGGTATGGATCTTATCCGCTTAGTTTTGGTGAAAAACTACGCTGGACGGTACTGAAACCGCTCGACATTACAGGCAAAAATCCAGAAGAAATTGTACTGGAAGCAGAAAATGCAATTAGGGCAAAGCTAAACCAGATAAAACCTGCGCAATAGCTTTAAATATTCTTATTGTCTATATGCCTGAAAAACTCATCCCTGTAGGTATCTCCTATCGGAATGATCTTATCGCCTATACTGATCCGGCTCCGCTCTATGCTTTCAATTTTATCGAGCGCAATGATATACGACTTATGCACCCTGATGAATTGTCCCTTAGGCAGGGTCTCGTCCATCTTTTTCATATTCTGCAAGGTGATCACCCTTTCGGTTTTGGTAAAAATGGAAATGTAATCCTTTAAGCCTTCTATATAAAGGATATCGTCCAGCTCAATCTTCTGGATTTTATGCTCCGTTTTCACAAAAATAAAGTCCTGCACGGGGTTAAGTGGGGCAGCTGCGGGAACAGGGGCTAGAAAAGTTTGGATGGTTTCTACCGGGGCGGCCACCTTCGTTTTATTGTGTACTTTTTCTACAGCCTTATAAAAGCGGTCGAAGGCGATGGGTTTTAATAGATAATCCGAAACATTCAGGTCATAGCTTTCCAGAGCATACTGAGAATAGGCCGTTGTTAAAATATAATCTGCTTTTCCGGTGGCAATCTTTAAGAACTGGATGCCGGTCAGTTCCGGCATCTGTATATCCAGAAACACAATATCCACACCTCCGGCCTGCACCATCTGCAAGGCCTCAATGGCATTTTCCGTGCGTTTAACCAATTCCAGAAAAGGGACTTTAGAAACGTAGTCCTCTATAATGTCAAGCGCCAGCGGCTCATCATCAACCGCAATACATTTTAACTTTGTCATATATCTAGCATTAATTCACTCGTATAATGAGTAGCCGAATTTACAATATTTAATTTATATCGGTCGGGATAAAGCAACTGCAGCCTGCGTTCCACATTGTTCAGCCCCACTCCGCCCATCTGGTCCTTGTTGTGTTTGTTCTTTTTATTGCTGATGCTGAAATGCAGTATTTTCTGGTTGGCGATGATGTTGATGCGGATGGGATCCTTGGGGTCGTTGGCTACGCCATGCTTAAATGCGTTCTCCACAAAAGAGATCAGGATGAGTGGTACCACCGGCTGATCGTCAATCTCGCCGTTAACGGTAAATTCCACTGCCGCCCCATCTTTAAACCGCAGCTTCTGCAGTTCTATGTAACTCTGCACATAGGTAATCTCCTTGCTCAATGAAACCCAGCTATCGTTGCTTTCGTAAATCATGTAACGCATGATCTCCGAGAGTTTCAAAATGGCATCGGCCGTTTTATCCGATTTCTGATAAGCCAGCGAATAAATATTATTTAGAGAGTTGAACAGAAAATGTGGGTTCAACTGCGATTTCAGGAACTGCAGCTCCATATCGCGTTTTTCACTTACCAGGTCGCGCTGTATCCGCTCACTCCCAAACCAATCGATGGCAAACTTCAAAAGTGCGCTCACGACCACAAAAAAGCCCGATACAAAAATGGCAAATATCACATATTTGGTAATCTCGTAATACTCGATCTGTCCGGTATCGGGACTGAAATACGTCAGAAAGAAATCACTGTTCAGGCTGGCTACAACCGTCTTGATGATCACCATAACGGCAATCAGCAGACAAATGGAAAGCACATACAATCCGTACCGTTTCTTTTGCTCTATCAGGATGGGGATCAGCAGCGTATAATTGATGTAAAAGATAGAAAGATTGATCACTGCGAAATAGCCGAGCTTAACCGCAACCTCATAACGCGAAGGAGTCTGGTTTCCACTAAAGGTATCCCAAAGCAATATGCCCAGAATAATGAGCCAAAAGAACAGATGTACAACAAGCGGGCCTTTACCTTTCATTAAAAATCTATTTTATTATCGCATTCAAATTACACCAATCTAATTATTTTAAAGCAGTTGCTTTCGACCAACTGGCTTTTTTCTTATACGAACGGGCCAAACAACAGCTTTAACTACAAAACTATTCATTTTAACCGTTTATCTAGGATATTATGCACTTGGTCTAAAACATTTTAGCAGCATTTTTTTTATGGTTCTATTTGTTTCATCAAACAGGGACAATGGGTTCCTGGACAACAAAAAACAGAACAAGCACAAAAATAAAAACATACAACTATGAAAACCCTGGCAAATACATCACCATTTTTATTGTTACTGATCCCTGTCTTTATCATGATGTTATTGACATTTGCTGCAGGTAGCAATCAGGACCAGAATGAAGAATTTGCAGCAAAAAAGCCGGCAAAGGCATCCTTCATTAAAATAGCAAGTCCATTCTCTAGGTAATAGAGGATTCTATCATAAATTTAGTTTAGTTAATAATTGGATATGGCGGTGGATACCGCCATTTTTTTTGCAAAATATTTTGAAAACTAAAATATTAGTTATAAGTTTATACTAAATCTTTAGTTATACCGTAAAATACGCGTTATACGATATAATTAACGGATGAAACTGACAATACAAAACTAAATATGGAAATAAAGGACCTAACAAAGGCAGAAGAACAGATCATGCAAATTCTATGGCAAATAGAAAAGGGCTTCGTTAAAGAAGTTATGGATTTTCTGCCAGAACCTAAGCCGGCCTACAATACCGTGTCCACTATTATCAGGATCCTGGAGACCAAAGGCTTTATCGGCCATGAGGCCTTCGGCAAGTCGCACCGGTACTATCCTCTCATCAGCAGGGAAGACTACAAACGCCATGCTACAGAAAAACTGCTCGATGGTTATTTTGAAAACTCTGTGGAAAGCATGTTCTCCTTTTTTGTGAAAGAAGAAAAGCTCGACCTGAGCGATGTGGATGAAATCCTTAAAATGATTAACAAAATTAAAAACAGACCAAGATGAGTACCGCACATTACATCCTGCAAGTCAACATCTACCTCATTGTATTTTATGGCTTCTATAAGTTATTGTTAGACAAGGAAACTTATTTTACCCTGAACCGCATTTACCTGGTGTCTGCCGGGCTGCTTTCCCTGGCCATTCCTTTTTTAAGGTTCGAATGGTTCAGCAAACAGCCGGTAGCCGAACCGGTATATGTAGGCGTGGAACAGGTAAACACGTTCATGACCCAGGTCATTGTTGAACCGGCAGCAACAGATCATTTTAGCCTGGGCAATATCATTGTCTTCGTTTATGCCCTTGGTGTGTTCATTTTTGCCGGTAAACTGATCTGGCAGCTCAGTTCAGTAAGCATGCTGCTGAAACAAGGGGGGCCGGGAGCCGCATTCTCTTTCTTTAACCGTAAAAAAGTGGACGCAAATCTTCCACAGGTACAAACCATCAACAAACACGAAGAAGTCCACATGCGCCAATTCCACAGTGTGGATGTCATCTTCTTTGAACTCCTGGGCCTGTTTACCTGGTTCAATCCGGTTACATATGCCTATAAGCATGCCGTAAAAAACATCCACGAATACCTGGCCGATGAAGCTGCAGCAGAATTTCAGGGCGATAAAAAAGAATATGCCCTCTTGTTGCTGAGCAATGCTTTCGGTGTTTCTTCCAGCGCCCTTACCAATAGTTTTTTCAATAAATCACTGATTAAAAAAAGAATTTTTATGTTACATAAACAACGTTCAAAAAGAACCGTATTCTTAAAATACGGCTTGTTCCTGCCTTTGTTTGCCATTACACTGCTTTTATCCTCAGCAACCATCCGGAATAACCAAAAGATCCAGGATATCGCAGATGAAATTCCTTTAAACAATCCTGTTGAGGTCGTTAAGGAAGTAGTTAATGAAGCCATTATTCCGCAGGTCAGAAAGGTGACCGCAACTAAAGCAATGATGAATACTGTCCAGGCTGTTAAAACTGAAGTGCCTGCCGGGCCTCATAACAGTACAAATGATGCCTCCTGGGATGCATTTTACAGATACTTGAAAATGACGACCAGATATCCGGCTAAAGCACAGCAGAATAACATCCAGGGCAATACCATTATCCGTTTTAAAATTCAGGATGGGACCATAGAAGATATAGGCGTCGCTAAAAAATTGGCAGGAGGATGTGATGCTGAAGTGATGCGTGTTGTGCTGAGCTATCCTGGTTACGAACTCATTAAAAATGGCAGTTACTCCATCCGGTTCATCTTTTATCTGAACGATGCAATCGGCACAACAAAAGACCTTGGTTCTCCATCTGTAAAAGGTTATACACCGCTAAATGACATTACTATAGCAGCCGTAGCCTACAGGGGGCTAAAAACAACAGCAACAACCACTACTTACGACGAGTCCAAAATCTTCGATTTTGTATCCATTGATACCCAACCCAGCTTTCCCGGCGGGATGTCTAACTTCTATAAATATCTAAAAGAAGAAATAAAATACCCTGAAGAAGCCAAAAAGAATAAAATACAAGGCAAAGTATTTCTCTCCTTCATTGTAGAGCCAGATGGTGCGTTAACCGGGATCCGGGTAGAAAGAAAACTGGGCAGCGGTACTGATGAAGAGGCGGTAAGGGTAATTAAGGCATCCCCGAAGTGGTTACCTGGAACACAAGGAGGCAAACCGGTACGCGTAAAATACAACATCCCCATCAGCTTTAGCCTGGGTGAAGGAAATACACCTCCAACCCAGCAAAAAACCGGTAGCCTGCAATTGCGGAGTCGGAGCAACGGGATCAACTTCAGAGATGAAAAAGGCAATGTGATATCACTTAACGGTACCGGGACAACCGCTCCCCTTTACGTAGTTGATGGTGCGCCTGTAGCCACCGGTTACCTGAGCACTATGGCCCCGGATAACATTGAATCCGTAACTGTCCTGAAAGATGCTGCTGCCAGCGCCTTGTATGGAGCAAGGGCCGCCAACGGGGTTATCCTGGTCACTACAAAAACCGGCAAGCCTTTAAAGCTTAAAGAGGTTGTGGTAACAGGGTTCGAAAAAGAATAAACAACGCGCTTCACCAACCACACTAAACCGCAAAAAGCCAGCTGATATAGCTGGCTTTTTGCAATGTGGCACCTTGTCTCGGTGCTATAAAACTATTAAATATCTTCTTCAGATACAAATTTTGCGGAATAAAAATCCCGGTTCATACGGGCAATGTTCTCTAAAGAGATGCCTTTAGGGCATTCCGCTTCACAGGCCCCGGTATTGGTACAGTTCCCAAAACCTTCTGCATCCATCTGCGCAACCATGCTCTGTACCCTGCGGTAGCGCTCAGGCTGTCCTTGCGGCAACAATGCCAGCTGTGATACTTTTGCAGAAACAAACAGCATAGCCGATGCATTTTTACAGGTGGCTACACAGGCCCCGCAGCCAATGCAGGCCGCAGCCTCAAAAGCAGCATCTGCCTGAATCTTAGGGATCGGCAGGTTATTCGCATCCTGCGCATTACCTGTATTTACCGAGATGAAACCACCCGCAGCAATTACCCTGTCAAACGCCGTTCTGTCTACCGTTAAGTCTTTAATTACCGGAAAAGCCTTTGCCCTCCATGGCTCAACCACAATCGTATCGCCGTCCTTAAAAGAGCGCATATGCAACTGACACGTTGTTACCAGGTCTTTCGGCCCATGCGGCCTGCCGTTAATGAACATGGAACACATTCCGCAGATACCTTCACGGCAATCGTGATCAAATACAATCGGCTCCTCGCCCTTATTGATCAGCTGCTCATTCAGCACATCGAACATCTCTAAAAAAGACATATCAGGCGAAATATCAGACACCTTATAATCCACCAAAGCACCTTTGGTCTTGTTATTTTTCTGACGCCAAACTTTCAGCGTTAAGTTCATATTTCCTGTACTCATGATATTGTACTATTTATAACTTCTTTGTGCTACTTTAATATTTTCAAACTTCAACTCTTCTTTATGCAGTTCAAAGTTTACTCCTTCCTTAAATTCCCAGGCAGCAACGTAAGCGTAATGCTCATCGTCGCGCAGTGCCTCGCCTTCTTCCGTTTGATATTCTTCGCGGAAATGGCCGCCACAGCTTTCGTTGCGGTTTAATGCATCTATGCACATCAATTCGCCCAGTTCTATAAAATCGGCCACACGACCTGCTTTTTCCAGCTCCGTATTCAGCTCATCAGCCGATCCCGGTACGCGAACATCCCTCCAGAACTCAGCGCGCAGTGCCCTGATCTCCTCAATCGCTTCCTTCAGGCCTTTTTCGTTACGGGCCATGCCACATTTTTCCCACATGATGTGCCCCAGGCGTTTATGGAAATGATCTACCGATTTTGTTCCCTTGATGTTGATCAGCGTATCCAGAATACCTTTCGCCCTTGCCTCTGCTTCAACAAAAGCAGGGTGGTCTGTAGGAATGGCCTTGACAGAGATCTCTTTCGATAAATATGCCCCAATGGTATAAGGCAACACAAAATAACCATCTGCCAGGCCCTGCATCAATGCCGATGCCCCCAAACGGTTGGCACCATGGTCAGAGAAATTGGCCTCACCTGTGCAATACAGCCCAGGTACGCTGGTCATCAGGTTATAATCTACCCAAAGTCCGCCCATCGTATAATGCACCGCAGGATAAATCCGCATTGGTGTTTCGTAAGGATTTTCGCCTGTGATCTGTGCATACATATCAAACAGGTTACCATATTTTGCTTTGATCACTTCAGTACCCAAACGCATACAGGTTTCCTTGTCAGCATTGTGGTTACCAGCCTTAGCAGCTTCAATACGACCATAACGCTCTGTATTGGCCTTAAAGTCGAGGTATACCGCCAGTTTAGATGCGCCCACACCATAACCGGCATCGCAACGCTCTTTTGCCGCTCTTGAAGCCACATCGCGTGGCACCAGGTTACCAAAAGCAGGGTATCTGCGCTCCAGGTAATAATCCCTTTCATCTTCAGGGATTTCAGAAGCCTTGCGCGGATCGTCTTTTTTCTTCGGTACCCAAATCCTGCCGTCGTTCCGCAGCGATTCAGACATCAGCGTAAGCTTACTCTGGTGGTCGCCCGAAACCGGGATACAGGTAGGGTGAATCTGTGTATAGCAGGGATTGGCAAAATAGGCACCTTGTTTATGCGCTTTCCAGGCAGCAGTTACATTACTGCCCATAGCATTGGTGGAAAGGTAAAAAACGTTTCCGTAACCACCCGTTCCCAATACTACAGCATGGCCAAAATGACGCTCAATTTCTCCTGTGATCAGGTTACGGGCAATGATACCACGTGCCTTGCCATCAATTTTTACGACTTCAAGCATTTCATGGCGGGTAAACATCTCTACCTTACCCATACCGATCTGGCGCTCTAAAGCAGAATATGCGCCCAGCAGCAATTGCTGACCGGTTTGTCCGGCTGCATAAAATGTTCTTTGTACCTGAGTACCCCCAAAAGAACGGTTATCTAATAAACCGCCGTACTCCCTGGCCAGGGGAACACCCTGTGCCACACACTGATCGATAATATTTGCACTCACTTCGGCCAAACGGTGTACGTTGGCTTCGCGTGCACGGTAATCTCCGCCTTTAATGGTATCATAAAACAACCGGTACACACTGTCACCATCGTTCTGGTAATTCTTTGCTGCATTGATACCACCTTGTGCTGCAATGGAATGCGCCCTGCGTGGTGAATCCTGGAAGCAGAAACACTTCACTTTATAACCCATTTCAGCCAGGGTTGCTGCTGCCGAAGCACCTGCTAAACCTGAGCCAACAATGATCACCTCTATCGTTCTTTTATTTGAGGGGTTAACCAAAGGCACAGAAGACTTATACTTAGTCCACTTTGTGGTTAATTCTCCCTCTGGTATGTTTGAATTCAAATCTGACATGTCTTTTATGCTAAAATTATTTAATAAGGCCCAGGTACATTGCTACCGGCATGGCGGCAAAAATCAGCGAGATCAGGATAGAGAACCAAACCCCAGCTGCTTTAATAATCGGTGTATACTTCTTATGGTTCCATCCCAGTGTCTGGAAAGCCGAAGCAAATCCATGTAACAAGTGATAAGCCAGGGAAACCATTGCCAATACATAAAGCAAAACGATCAGCGGGTTTTTAAAGGTTTCTACCATTACCGCAAACAGGTCGTGATTCCCGTTTGCATCTGTTGTAGGAATGCCTGTAAAGCGTGACATTACCCAGAACTTCGAGATGTGCACAATCAGGAAGATCAACAACAAAGTTCCCAGCAAACCCATAGAGCGGGAGTACCATTTGCTATTTGCTGCGCCATTGTTCACTGCATATTTTACCGGTCTTGCTGCCTGGTTCTGGAATGTTAGCCTGAAGCCCTGGAAAATATGCGCCAGTAAACCTGCAAATAATACCACTTCCATTGCCCGGATCAACCAGTTGGTACCCATAAAGTGTGCACCCATGTTAAAGGTTAAGCCGCCATCATTAACAAAAATCAGGGCATTGATAAAGCAATGCACTAAAAGAAATGAAATGAGAAACAGGCCCGTTATGCCCATTATTAATTTTTTTCCAATTGATGAGGAAAAAGCGTTTCCGAAACTTGCCATTAGATTGTTTATTTTATTTCTGTTATGTGCAAAAGTATTTAATAAAAGAATTAAATGGTTAATTCCAAGCACAAATCAGCTATTTAGAAACATTCTAACATTACAATTAAATGATAATTAAAAATAACCGTTCTCTTCACACGCGGGAACAAATTGCGCTGAAGAAGCGCAAATTATTCCTATGCCTTCTCAGAGAAGGTAATTTTTATGTCAGGCAGGGGTGTAGCTTTCCAAGCTCGTCTTTCCCTGATTTTTACCGGTTATAACCATAAAAACCTCAATAAATAAAAAGTTTTTATGGTTATAACCATAAAAACTTTTATATCTTTATGTCAAAAAGAACTGATATGGATATTCTACGAAGGGACAATTACTTAAATCAACTCTCCGGCTTTATTGATAAGCCCCTGATAAAAATACTTACGGGAATCAGACGCAGTGACAAATCTTCTGTTCTTATGCTGCTCAAGCAAGAATTATTATCCAAAGGAATAAACCAGGAGAACATTATACACATCAATCTGGAGAGCATGCAATATGCAGACCTCGACGAAGCCAGGAAACTATACGCTTTTGTAAATCAACAAATTGAACGGCCTCAAAAATACTATATACTACTTGATGAAATACAGGAAGTCAGGAATTGGGAAAAAGCCATCAATTCTTTTCTGGTCGATTTCGATGTCGATATTTATCTCACAGGTTCCAATTCACATCTCTTATCATCTGAGCTGGCTACTTATCTCGCAGGACGCTATATAGAAATCCCAATCTACACCCTTTCATTTAGCGAGTACCTGCAATTTAGAAAATATTATTTCCAGGAGGACAGCAAAACTTATAAGACAGCCTTCCTGTCCTATCTTCGCCTTGGTGGCTTTCCGGTTATCCATACCGCAGACTATACGGAAGATACCGCTTACAAAGTCGTCTATGACATTTATTCCTCTGTAATCCTTCGGGATACCGTACAGCGATTCAAGATCCGCGATGTGGAATTGCTCGAACGTGTAGTGAAATATGTGTTCGACAATATAGGCAACAGCTTCTCAGGAAAAAACGTAGCCGATTATTTCAAAAGCCAGCAGCGTAAGATAGACCTGAATACGGTGTACAATTATCTTTATGCCCTGGAAGGCGCCTTTATTATTTATCGCATCCCGCGCTATGATGTAAAAGGCAAGGAACTACTTAAAACACAGGAAAAGTTCTTTGTAAGTGACACCTCACTGATCTATTCGGTTATGGGCTATCGCGACCGCATTATTGCCGGCATCTTAGAAAACATGGTCATGCTGGAACTGAAACGAAAAGGTTTTACTGTATACATAGGCAAGCTGGCCGACAAGGAAATTGATTTTATCGCCGAAAAATCAGGAAATAAAATCTATGTTCAGGTAACCTACAAACTGGAAAGTGAAAGCACGATAACCCGGGAATTCGATCCGCTGATTGCGATAAGAGACCAGTACCCCAAATATGTTGTCAGCATGGATGAGCAATGGAAAGAATCTGTCGAAGGTGTAAGGCACATCCACATATCCGATTTTTTACTCATGGAGACTTATACTTAGTTACAGCACTGTCAGCTCAGCAATGTACACACTGTTTCCCTGTAGTTTCCCATCTGCCGCAATAAACGACATATAGGTTTCCATGTATTCGCCCTGCAGACTTGGTGGTATTTCAAGCAGGTCGCTGCCTGCCAGCCTATCCTTCCCAAAAAGTGTAAAATGGACTTTTCCTGTTTTGGGAAATACTCAATCACTCTCCACCGCAATTCTGCGGGCAATCAATTAAAGTTACCTATAAACCCCTACTGATCAGCATCTTCCCTAGTAATGATTACAAAATATTGACATATAAATCACTGGTAAATTACATAGTTGAAATACCCTTAACTTACCATTGGTTTACCGTTGAAATACCCAAACGGTAAACCAACCCTATCTCAAGGGTAAGTCAATGGTATCTTAATGGTAATATAATTCAGTTATTTTCTTGTGATTTATATGTGATTTACTTGTAGTTATTACAAAGCCTTTTTGAACTGAGCTTTAGCTTTACTCCTAATTTAGCCTTTCTGCGCTTTAATGTCTGCTGTGGTTTTAGCCGCCTTTTTGCTTTCTATAAGCAGAGGGTATGCTGGTATGAATTGCCAGGATCTGGCATTTATGATTGGTAATTTAGCTAAAACAATCCAGCTACCAAAACCTTTGACAACAAAAAAAGCTGCCTCTTTTGGGAGACAGCTTTTGTAAATTAAATTAGCCTGAAATTACCTTCCTGTAGTCAGCGAATAGGTAAACCTGCCTTGTGATCCTACTCCAGAAATGGTGGTCATGCCATTCCTTGAGTTTGGCAAGGCGCTTTCTACATCTTTTGCACTGTTTACCGGTGTTCCGTTCACTGAAGTAATCAGCACACCTTTAGGAATTTCCCAGGAGTCGAACAGTTTACCTGCTTCAATGTTGCTCACTACAACACCATTTTTCACGCCATAACGTGCTTTAAGCTGTGCCGATGCGGGCTCAAAAGAAGCACCCAGTTTACCTAGGCTGGTTCCGGCCGACCGCTCAGCCAGTTTTGAGGTATTGACACCAACGCTGTTGTCGCCCCTTAAAGTAACCTTTACATCTTTTAACGCACCATCCCTAAGCAAAGTCAGCTGTACTTTATCACCAGGACTTAAGCGTCCGATCTTTTCCTGAAGGTCCGGAGAATCGTATACTGCAACACCGTCTACTTTTTTAATGATGTCACCTTTTTTGATGCCCGCAGCTGCACCGCCTCCGTTAGGAAGTACTTCACTTACATACAATCCGTTGATATCATTGATTTTCAGCTCTTCTGCATAATCAGCATCCAGTGGTCTGAAAGAAACCCCTATATATCCGCGTTTTACGCTGCCATATTTCCTGAAGTCGTCCAGGATCTTTTTGGCCAGGTTAATCGGGATGGCAAAACCATAACCTTCATTGGTACCGGTTTGCGATGCAATTGCAGCGTTGATACCGATCAGCTCGCCGTTTGCGTTTACCAATGCACCACCACTGTTTCCAGGGTTAATGGCCGCATCAGTCTGAATAAACGATTCTATACTGCTGTTTGTTCTTTCAGGTGCTTTACCAGTCCTGCGGTATTCTTCGTATTCCTCTTCAGTAAAATCCTGCTGCTGTTGTCTGCCCAAAATACCGATGCTTCTGGCTTTGGCGCTCACAATACCAGCGGTAACGGTAGTTTGCAGGTCTAAGGGGAAACCAACGGCCAATACCCATTCACCAATCTGCACATTATCAGAGTTACCCATTTTCACTACAGGCAGATCAGTAGCTTCTACTTTGATCAGGGCCAGATCTGTATTCGGGTCTTTACCGATCACTTTTGCACTTACCTTACGTTTGTTGGATAAGATCACTTCAATTTTATCCGCATTGTCTACCACGTGGTTATTGGTTACGATATAACCATCAGGCGTTAAAATCACTCCCGAACCAGAGGCCGCCCTTGGCATGCGTTGCATCCTGCGGCCACCGCCACCACCAAACAGATCGTCGAACATATCAAAAGGTGAAGAAGAACGTACCCTTCCTTCTGAGCCACCTCCGGAATAAGAAGTTTTAATGTGGACAACTGCCGGAGAAACCGCAGCAGCAGCTTCAACAAAATCTACCGTGCCCGCCGAAGAAATTTTCGGGTTATTTGCAAACAACACTTTCTGCTGGTCTGCAAAAGACACCAGCTCGCCATTTTTTGGTTCTAATAATTTATAGCCACCAATCGCAGCCGCACCACCTATAAATGCAGCCAACGCTATCAATCCTAATCTTTTCATTTATATATCCGTTTAAATTTTATCTTTAAAAAAACCGTTAACAATTCTTTTCATTGATTTATTCAAATTTAATACCATATCAACGATATTTGCATCTGTAATGCGTCATGAATACTGTTAAAAAATGTTAAATACCAGCAGATCACCAAAATGGACATAAATTTCTTCAAATACCAGGGAGCCGGAAACGACTTTATCCTTATCGACCACAGAATGGCCCCAGTCAAAGATATTGATTATGACCGGGTTAAACAACTGTGCGACCGCCGTTTTGGTATCGGAGCGGACGGCCTGATGTTTCTGACCAGCAATCCTGACTATGATTTTGAAATGCTTTATTTTAATGCCGATGGCCGTCCGGGAAGCATGTGTGGCAATGGGGGCCGTTGCATTGTAGCTTTTGCCAAACATCTGGGTATCATTGACAAAGAAACTAACTTTTTGGCAGTAGATGGTCCTCATTATGCCAAAATTTCAGCAGAAGGCAACTGGGTAGACCTGCAGATGATCGATATTGACACCATCAATACAGACGGGGACGCCTATGTGCTCAACACCGGATCGCCACATTATGTATTGCAGATGCAGGACCTGGCAACCTATGATGTATACCAGAACGGCAAAGCCATTCGCAACAATGACACTTATAAAAAGGAAGGGATCAACGTTAATTTTGTGGAAGACAAAGGCGACTACCTTTTTGTGCGCACTTTTGAACGTGGTGTAGAGGATGAAACCTATGCCTGCGGAACAGGTGTTACCGCTGTGGCCCTGTCAATGGCACAGCACAAACACCAGAACGGGCATATTGAAACCCCGGTAAAAGTTCTGGGCGGAGATCTGCGCATCAGCTTTGATTACAACGGGAAACAGTTTAGCAACGTATTCCTTTGCGGCCCTGCCGAAAAGGTTTTTGAAGGAGAGATCAGCTTTTAGGCTACTCGCGTTCGGCCAGATGTGCGGCTATACCAATTTTAATTTCACCATAAGAATATTCGCGCCCCAGATGTTCACGGATGGGGTTCATCTGAATTGTTTTCAATTTGTTGATGGCCTCCAGGATCCGATCCAGCTTTCTGCTTCCGATGATGTCTTTGGCAGAGATTTCCTGTTTGGCCACATAATGCGCCAGGTGGCCTTCTATCGTACCGATCACCATTTTACGTTCCTCGGCAATTTCCTCAATGGTTTTTCCTTCTTTCAGCAGGGTTAGTGAAAGTTCTTTGGTATCGGCCCTGGGTTCCTTTTCTTTTTTGGCTTTTACTGTTTTTGAACCGCTGGTTTTGCTTTTTGTTTTCTTTTCTGTAAAGTCGAGCTTACCCGGCATGGCAAATACCTTTTCCATTTGTGCCGCCCTTTCAGCCTGGCTCAATAGTGCGTTGACATCCTTTTTGGTAAACTCTTTACCGCTGATGGTAGCGCTGAGCAAAGCACTTGCCTTACAGATTTTTTTGACCTGTTCATAAAACAGCGCCTCCATCTCCAGCAATTCAGTTAAGTAAGCCACCACCTGTTTATCCTGCTTTACCAGTTCCATCCTTTCAAATATCCTTTTCGAAAAACCGGAAAGCAAGGGGTTAAAATAATTTTCGGCAGCCGTAGTCCGTTCAAGCAAAGCCTGTAGTCCGCTCTCCGATTTGTCCTGGTACAAGCGCTGGATCTGCAGCAGGAATTTACTGGCATTTGCTTTTACCCCGCTCAGGTCTTTCAACAGCTGGGCGGCCCATTTTACGTGTTTCTGCTTGGCCGATTTGTTGATATCCTTGGTATAGGAATGCACATGTTCATATACATAGTTGTCGAGCGCCGTAAGATCGAAACATTGCAGGAGATATGACCGCAAAAAGTTTTCGCTCTCCTGGCTGATCTGACTTTCGAGCAGCGCAGGTGTTTGTTTGTTTTTAGAGAAAAAAGAAACATTCTGGTCCTGCCGGATGCCTGAGCCAGAAATCTGGGAGGTCAGTACCAATCCCTCGAGCGAGCGTAAGCGCGACAGGGCCACATAAACCTGTCCGGGAGCAAAGGCACTGCCAATATCAATAATGGCTTTATCAAATGTCAGACCCTGACTTTTGTGTACGGTAATGGCCCAGGCCAGTTTGAGCGGGTATTGGGTAAAAGTACCCATCAGCTCTTCCTTGATCTCGCCGCTCACCTTATCGGTAGTGTACCGGATGTTTTCCCATTTGTACTTTTCTACAATGACCTTCAGGTTATTGCCTTCGGTCTGCACCTCAATCTGATCGGGCTTAAGCGCGGTAACAGTAGCTATCTTTCCGTTAAAAAAGCGCTGCTCCCCGCTGGAGTCGTTCTTGATGAACATCACCTGCGCCCCAACTTTCAGTTCCAGGATCTGTTCTGCAGGGTAGGCATATTCGCTGAACTCGTCCTCTACCTTAGCCATATAGAGGTAGGAAGGGGCTTTCAGTTCCTCCAGGCTTTGCTTGTTCAGCGCATCTGCTTTATTGTTATGGGTAGTCAGGGTAATGTATTTGTCGTTTAGCGAAGGCTTAAAATCGGCCTGGTAATATTTTTGGAGCAGGGCCACGTCCTGCTGGTTTACCTGGTTGTTCCTCAGGTTATTCAGCAGGTTGATAAATACATCGTCGGCCTGCCTGTAAATCTTTTCCAGTTCTATATATACCGGTGGATGCTGCTGCAGGGCATGGGCATCAAAAAAGTAGGCACTGTTGTAAAATTGTGCCAGCATGGTCCATTCGTTAGGCTTTACAACCGGCGGCAGCTGGTGCAGGTCGCCAATGAACAGCACCTGTACCCCGCCAAAGCTGGCACTGTTGTTTCTCCTGACGTAGCGCAGTACCATATCAATGGCGTCCAGCAGGTCGGCCCGCAACATACTTACCTCATCAATAATGAGCAGTTCCATATCTGTAAGCACCTTGCGCTTGGCAGCGGTCATGTTCAAATGCCTCACTATAGATTTCGGTGTATTGTACTGCTGATTGTAATGCCCACCATCTGCCGCAGGCTGCTTGGGCAGGTAAGCCCCGAAAGGCAACTGGAACAGGGAATGAATGGTAACGCCATTGGCATTGATGGCGGCAATACCCGTTGGGGCAGCAATCACCGCCTTTTTATGGGTCAGCTCCATCAGCTGCCGCAAAAAAGTTGTTTTTCCCGTACCGGCTTTCCCCGTAAGGAAGATGTGTTTAGCAGTATAGTTTACAAACCTCGCCGCCAGCCCCGTGAGCGCGTTGAGAGCGTTAGGCGCGTTAGCAGCCCCCACAGCGTTGGCCCCATCAGTTCCGGTAAGATTTGCATTTTCTGGATTCAGCATAATGCAAATCTAGCAAGAATTACCGCTTTGACCCAACCAGCAGGTAACCATTATAGTTTAACCACTTGTTGAGCTCCTCTTCATCGGCTGCATTGAGGGTGGTATTTAAACTGGTAATCACCAGCTTTATGTCCAGCCCGCCCAGCTGCCTGGTTATAGAAAGACCTTCCGAAGGTACATAAGACACCCCCACATCTTCTTTTTTACCTTTTAATTTGCCTGCCTTGTACAAGGCAACCGCATCTTTTGCCAGCTTTCGTACATCATATTCTACCGGGGCCGCATTGCCCACCTTCAGTTTCAGGTTCCCATACTGATTGGTTTTTTCAACGGTTACATTTATTCCGCCTGCTTTAAAGCTCTGCTTATCGACGTAACTTTCAATAGCAACAACGTAATCGTAGCCATTAACCGGTACGAGCGTCCCTGTTTCTGCTTCAAAACGACGGCTGTCGATAAAAGAACTGTGCGGATCGTATTTGATGTTGAGCAGGGTATTGGCGGTATCGGTTTTGATGCTGATTACGGAATATCGAGAGAGGCTGTCGGCATCCTTTTCTATTTTATTTTCGATCTGCCTGAGGTCTCTTTTGGTAAAAGGCTGTAACACCGCCAGTCCGTGGCGGTCGACCAGGTAATTTACCACAGGCCCGCGTTCTTTAATGTCTTTATCCTTTTTAGAGGCCATGAGTTTTTTTAAACGGGCTACCTGCGAGTACCGGGAAACAGAAAAGGCACTTTGCGGGCCATAGGTAGCCAGCAGGGCCAGGATGCATAAACTTACCGGGATAATTTTGATGTTCTGCTTTTTGCTGATCAGGAAATAGAAGGTAATTATGGTGAGCCACAGGGCAAGGACTACCAGGATATATCGCGATTCGGTAATGCCATATACGCCCACCCTTTTCCATACCGCCAGCAGCAGCAGTACCACCAGAGGTATCATCATTACATAAAAGAACCTGGAAAAGAGCTTGATCCAGCCATTGCCTTCTTTTTCTTTAATGGGATAAACCAGCAGCAGCGACAGGATCCCGAAGACGGCATAGCCCAGGATCAAGGTAGATACCAGTCCTTTGGGCAGCTGCCAGCTGAGCACGATCTTTACCTCGTACACCAGCAGGATGACCAGGTAAATGGTCATCAGCGGGATCAGCACATACTGTGTAAATATTTTAAGGCCTTTAGGATAACGCTCGCTCTCCCCGCTCTCCCCGCTCTCTTCTTTATTGAGTACGTCGAAATCATCAGGGACCCCTGCCAGGAAGAAAATGGTCATGAAACCTGCACTTACCACCGCAAACAGGCGCATATAGGTTTGCCAGCCAATCTTCACATTAAACAGCCCGTCAATAGCCCCCAGCGCAATAGCCAGACCGGCAAACAGGACCGCAGCATACAACCCTGAAGTCAGTATCCGTAAGAACAGCGATTTATTGTATTGCCAGAAGCCATTCAGGTTTCCCCTGCCAATAAAGGGGGCAAACGCCACCAGCAGGTAAAAAGCGACGGCCAGCAGGCCCAGGCGGTACATATCGGCAAGGTAAAAATAAGGCTTGAGCAGGAAGTAAAGACCGGTACAGATCAATACCATCAGCAAGCGCAGGCCCCATTGTTTTATTTTACCAAACTGGTTCACTTCAGCATAAAGGTCGGCCGCCAGCAACAAAGTGAGCGCAAGGTTACATACTGCCATAAATTCTATAAGCTGCTCTTCTTTGTGCACCTGGGTATAGGGCATATCGACCACGCAGCACCAGGCAATGGTTCCTGCAAGGGCAACTATAACCTGTAAAGGGAATCGCGCAATAACCCTCAGAAAGCTGAGCCATAAAGCGTGTAAAGATGGGAGTTTGAGTTTCATAGATAGGTTTTGATGTCTTGTAACATTTAAACCTAAATGTAATCATATTTAGCAAAATCACCTCTTTTAACATTGTTTAACAAACTTTAACATTTGCAGACTTCTATTACTAAACTTTTAGTTATAGCTTAGCCTGAGCTAACCACACATAATGAAACTGACTTGTTTAACCCTCTTGCTGGTATTGAATACTTTATTCGTATTTGCCCAGCGCCCCTATGCCATGAAAGGTTCGGTAACGGATTCCATGGCCACCTACAAACTGGTAAACACCTCAATTGTACTGCTCAACAAAAAAGACTCTACCCTGGTCAAATACACCCGGGCCGATACAGCCGGTAATTTTAACCTTGGCCATTTGCTCCCGGGCAAGTTTATGCTGCTGATCACCTATCCGGGCTATGCCGATTATACCGAAGATTTTGCGCTTGACAGCCTGAACCCCGTCAAAGATTTTGGGCCTATTAACCTCATCCTGAAATCGACCTTGCTGGAAGGGGTCATCATTAAGGGAAAAGCGGCCGCCATTACCATAAAAGGGGATACTACCGAGTTTAATGCCGGCAGCTATAACATACAGCCCAACTCAAAGGTAGAGGACCTGCTGAAGCAGCTTCCGGGAATAACGGTAGATAAAGATGGAAAAATTACGGCACAGGGGCAGAAGGTGAATAAAGTGCTGGTGGATGGGGAGGAGTTTTTTGGGGACGACCCGACGCTGGTAACCAAAAACCTGCGGGGCGATATGGTGGATAAAGTACAGCTATACGATAAAAAAAGCGACCAGGCCACCTTTACCGGCATAGATGACGGCGAAAAAGCAAAGACCATCAATATTAAACTGAAAGAGGACAAGAAGAACGGCTATTTTGGTAAAGCTGAAGCCGGAGGGGGCACGCGCGACTTTTACAAAGGGCAGCTGACCGCGAATGTTTTCAAGGGAAAACAAAAGGCCTCTGTGTATGGATCTATGGGAAATACCGGCGAATCTTTAGGCCATGGAATGTCTTATGATGCTGTTGAATTTATAGATGGCGGAGGGGGAATGGGGATGGCCTATAGCGTGAGTGCGGATGATTTTGACATGGACGGTGGCGGAGCCGGGGGAATCCCTGTAAACAAAAATGCAGGCTTCCATTATGAAAACAAATGGAAAGACAAATACGGCATCAACAGCAATTATAAGCTGGGCTCTGTCCGAACCAAAGGTGAGGCGGGCAGCCTGAGCATCAACACCCTCCCGAACGGAAACATGACCACCGCATCCAACCAGCAATCCGATAATTTTTCTTTCAGCCAGAAACTGGATGGGACATTTAACATGCAGATCGACTCCACTTCAAATCTGAAGGTAACGGTAAGTGGCTCACTCAAAAACACCAATTCTGATGATACCTATAATGCTTCTACCCAAAGGGACGGCGAGGGTCTTCTGAACGAAAACAACAGAACGATTACCAATGAAGGGGACAATAAGGGCTTTAACGCCACGGCATTCTGGACCAAAAAGCTGCGTAAAAAAGGACGCACGCTTTCGGTCAACCTTAAACAATCCCTAAACGAGAGCAGCGGTGAAGGCTATCTGAATTCTACAAATCGTTTCTTTAAGCCAAATAAACCAGATAGCATTGCTGAAATAGACCAGTTCAAAACCAGTAAGGTCCTGAAGTCAGCATTCAGCAGCAACGCCACCTATACCGAACCCTTGTCCAAATCGTTTTCCATGATCTTAAATTATGGGCTCAATATCGACAACAGCAGTTCCGACAAACGCTCTTTCAATAAAGATGGCGCGGGCAATTATGATGACCTGGACCTGAAATTCAGCAACAATTTTGACCTGGATCAGATGACGAATAACGGAGGCCTGAACTTCAACTATAAAAAGGGAAAATCTATCCTGAATTTTGGCACCAGGCTTACAGCCGTACAATTCAAACAATTCGACAAATACGAAGACAGGACCATAAAGCGGAACTTCATCAATTGGGCCCCGCAGATTGGCTACAGTTACAATTTCAGCAGAAGCGCTTCTGTAAGGGTCAACTACAATGGCAATACCAGTCAGCCCTCCATGGAGCAAATCCAGCCATACAGGGCCAACACCAATCCTTTGTACATTGTGCTGGGAAATCCCGACCTGCGGCCTTCATTTAGCAGCAACATAAATATTTCCTACAATTCCTTCAAGATGATGAGCGAGCAGAATCTATGGATAAATGGTAATTTCAGTTTTACCTCAAACGCCATTTCCAGCAATACGGTTACCGATGATGCGGGTATCACCACTACCCAGGCCATCAACCTGCACAACAAAACCCCTGTTAACTTTATGCTGATGGCAAATATGGGACGAAAAATTAAGGGAATAAACTTACAGACTAACGCCAGCATCAACGGAAATCAGAGTTACAGCATCTCCAATGGGATACTGAACACCTCCAAATCCTTAAATTATTCCTTTGGCCCAACCATCCGCTACTACAAGGAAAAGGTCAACTTCAGCTTGGGTTTAAGTCCGGGCTACAACACCTCAAGCAGCACATTAAGGGGTATCAAAACCAGCAACAACAGCTGGGGCGCCAGCGGGAACTTTGATGCCAGGATAACCCTGCCGGGCAGTATTGAAATCGGTACCGATGGAACCTATCAGTATACCGGCAAAAGCCAGACTTTCAACGAGTCGCTGAACCGGCTGATCTGGGATGCCTCCATCAGCAAAAAATTCATGAAGTCAAAAGACCTTGTGCTATCGCTGACCGGGAAAGACCTGCTCAACCAGAACTCAGGTTTCAGCAGATCGGTTTCGGGCAATATGATCAATCAGAATACTTACACGACCATCCGTCGCTATTTTATGTTATCCCTATCCTGGGATTTCAACAAAATGGGCGGACTATAAATAAAAACACCATGAAAATCCAGTTCATCTTACTTACAGGCTTAATTTTCAATACCTATAGCTTATTTGCCCAAAATGCGCGCTTTACAAACAGTGGTGTCATAGAATTTGAAAAAAGCACCAATCAGCACGCCCTGATGAAGAAAAATTTTGGCAGTTCAACCGACGCGAGGTTCGGGAGCATGTTCGAAGACATGAAAAAAAATACCCCTCAGTTCAAGATCTCCAAAAGCACGCTGAAGTTTTCCGGTAATAAATCTTTATTTACCCCGGTAGCAGAAACAGAGGGCCATATGTTCGATACCGGAGCAGGGCAGATCAATACGATTTATACCGATCTGAACAGCAGCATTTCTACCACGGAAAAAAAGCTATTTGAAGAAACCTTCCTGGTAAAAGACAGCACACGGAAGATCAACTGGAAACTGACCAACGAGGTCCGCACCATTGCTGGGTACGAATGCCGGAGGGCAAACGCCATCATTATGGATTCGGTTTATGTGGTTGCTTTTTATACCGATAAGATCCCTGTTTCGGGCGGACCGGAATCTTTTACGGGCCTGCCGGGCATGATCCTTGGCGTGGCCCTGCCTCACGATCACATTACCTGGTTTGCCAAAACAGTAACTGACAAATCCGTTCCTGAAAATGAAATAAGGCCACCAGTAAAAGGAAAGCCGGTAGACAATAAAGGACTGATGGAAACCATCAACAAGTTGGTAAGCAAATGGGGAGGACGGGAAAACCAGATGAACAGCTTTGTCAGGCCCCTGGTGCTTTAGTTCACCAGCAGCTTATAACCCTTGCCATGCACATTCAGGATCTCCACCTTAGGATCATCTCTGAGGTACTTGCGCAGTTTGCTCAGGAACACATCCATACTGCGGCCATTAAAGTAATTGTCGTCATGCCAGATGCTCAGCAGAGCCTCTTCACGGGTAAGCACACTGTTTTTCTTCAGACAAAGTAAGCGCAATAATTCCGCTTCTTTGGTAGATAACTTTTGCTGTATCCCCTGATAGTTGATGAGCTGTGTAGTATAGTCAAATATATAATCACCAATGTGAAATTGTGTCTGTTCAGGTGTTGCATCAGCCTGCTCCTTTGTTGCGGTCCGCTTTAGCAATGCATTGATGCGAAGCAATAATTCTTCTATTCTGAATGGTTTGGTAATGTAATCGTCGCCACCCAGATCGTAAGCAGAGGCTTTATCTTCCATCATGGCTTTTGCTGTTGCAAATATAAGCGGTACGTCCTGGTTAATTTTCCGGATCTCCTTGCCCAGTGTAAACCCATCTTTTTTAGGCATCATCACATCAAGGATACACAGATCAAACTCCTGTTTACTGAACGCTTTCAGTCCTTCCTCTCCGTCTGTACACAATACAACATCAAATTTACCCTTTAACTGAAGGTAATCCTGCAAGAGCAATCCAAGATTGGGATCATCTTCTACCAATAGAATTCTTTTCATCTGTTATGGTTATGGTTTAGTGGTAAGCTTATTTCAAATGTAGTTCCGTGGTCCTTTTCACTATTCACCTTTATCGTCCCGTTCATTTGCTCAATAACATCCTGTACGTAGTTTAAGCCCAGCCCGAAGCCTTTTACATCGTGCAGGTTGCCTGTTGGCACCCGATAAAACTGGTCAAAGATACGTTTTGTCTGCTCTTTGGTCATGCCAATACCCTTATCAGCAATGGCTATTACCAGGTGCTTTTCTGTATTCCTGGTGGTAATGGTTATTTCAGGTGCTTCAGTACTGTACTTATTGGCATTGTCCACCAGGTTATAAAATACGTTGGAAAGGTGCAGTTCATCACCAGAGATCAGCGATTGCGGAGCATTCAGGTTTAAGGTCAGCGCTGCGTTTTTCTTTTGCAGCTGCAGATCCATGCTATCTACTACTGCTGTGATCAGATCATGAATATCTACCTCTTTATGTTCCAGCTTCAGTTCTTTCTTTTCCAACCTGGCAATACTTAAAACCCGTTCTATATGGTTGCCTAATCTTACGTTCTCATCGTAAATGATCCCAGCCAGGCGGCTTACCCTGCTTTTGTCTTCCACAATTTCGGGATCTTTCAGTGCTTCACTGGCAATCATAATGGTAGCCACAGGGGTTTTAAACTCGTGGGTCATGTTATTGATGAAATCAGTTTTCATTTCCGAGATCTTTTTCTGCTTCAGAATGGTGTATATGGTATAGGTAAAAATGAAGATGAGCACCAGCAGCAGGCCTGCAGAGGAGGCCATGGTTGCCCACATATTACTCAGGATCAGCGAATTTTTATTCGGAAAATACAGATACAGCATTCCGGGATCATTAAACACGTCATTGCTGAATAAAGTAGTCCGGTAAGTATTCTGGGGCAATGGATCTGCAAAACCATTGGAAACTTTCTGGTACAATACTGAATCTTTGTTGGCCAGCTTGAGCCAGAAATCGTAGGCCAGGGTGATGTTCCGGTCCAGCATTTCTTTTTTGATCAGGGTATCCAGCACATCCCTTGAAATGCGCTGATTGATGGGTACATTTACCTGGCGCATCTCTTTGGCCACATCTTCCAGTAAGTTCAGGTTACTGGCTTCCAGGGCAAGTGTATCCTGCATCAGTGCTTTCAGTCCCTGTTTATATTTCTGTTCTGCAATATGGTCTTCCGTTTTAAATTTAAGCGCTGTCTCGGGCCGCACACGTTCAATAGAAACGGTCATTGGCATTAAGGTGCGCGGATTTGAGGCCAGGTACCGGATGCTGTCCGGCGGTTTGGTGCCCGCAACAGAGAAAGCGGACCCTGCTTTGGAAATTACGGTCTGCCTTACATTGCCCACTACATTACCGAAAGCGTCCACACCAAAATTAATATCTACCTGCAGGGAGGAATTGTCCTTGTTATTCGGATTGGAGATCTCCCGGAAGAACTCTTCGCTAATCATCTGCGCCTTCAGGAAGGCTTTTTTTACTTCAGCATCACGCAGGTTGAGATCGGCAATGATCTTTTTTTGCTGTTCCAGCTTACGCTTTGCTTCCTCTTCCTTATACCTTTCTTTAAAATCGATGATCTGCTGTGCTTTAGCCCTGAAATCCCTTTCCCTTTCTTTCCTGATCTCATTATCTTTTTTATTGATATGCCCCGCGGCATAGATCTTCTGCACTTTGTTCACCACTGTACCCAGGGCCTGCTGTACGTCTTGTTCGAAAAGCTGGGATTTAAGATTATAGGCTTCCCTTATGTAATACAATTGCATTACAAACACACCTAGCAAAGCTACGGTCATGAGGCCGGTGATCAGCCAAAGGCTCCTCTTTTTCATGATAAACTACTCAAAAATAAGCAAGCGTTCACACAAAACGCCTTATTTAACAATTTTTAACACAGCCCTGTTCTACAATTGTTATATTTATAAAGCCGTCAGCTCAGTTTAAAAGCGATGGCATACAGCTCATGAGAATCATTTTATTTATAGCATTTGTATTTGGCAGCGCATGTGGTGTTTATGCGCAAACCACTTCCATCACCGGGGCCTGGCAATTCAATGAGGACGACAAAACACATCACCTGTTTTTTATGGACGAGATGTATTTTCATACCGTATCGCAGGGCAATAAATTTATAATGACGCGGGGCGGATCCTATGAAATCCAAAATGATCAGATCAAAAGCACCATTCTGTTTAATAGTGCGGATTCCTCGAAGGTAGGCTTACCTATGAATGTGAATTTCAGCGTTACAGACAATGCGCTTTCCCTGCATGCGCCGGAGGGCCGCGTCTATTTCAAACGCATTGACGACGGCAAAGCCCCCCTGGCGGGCGTTTGGCGAATTACCGGCAGGATGCAGGAAGATGGGAAAATTGCCCCCATACACCAGAGCGGAACGCGGCAGACCTATAAAATGCTTACCGGCAGTAAATTTCAGTGGGTGGCCATTGACCCGGGGAAAAAGCAGTTTTCGGGTACCGGCGGAGGCAGTTATACCTTTAAAGACGGAAAATACACCGAGAATATCGAATTCTTTTCCCGGGATAACAGTCGCGTTGGCGCCTCGCTTGCATTCGATGGCAAACTGGAAGATGGCGCATGGCACCATAGCGGACTGAGCAGCAAGGGTGCAAAAATTTACGAAGTATGGAGCCGCGTTAAATAACTGGCAAAGAAGTTTTTCTCGTAGTCCATTATCCCTGTCACCTCCCCGGTATAGGGATTGATGAAGGCCGATTTATAGTGGTTTTAACTTTTTTGTTTTCGGCAGCCATCGGCCTTTAAAACTTAAAAGAAATGTTGGCCATGAAACTTCTTGGCTGCTGCACCTCAACAGTGGTCCAGCCTTTAAAGTATTGTTTATCCGTTAGGTTGTCCATTTTTAAGCCAATGCGGAACTTGCTCATGTTGTAAAACAAGGAGGCATTGAGCACGGTATAGGCGGGCAAAGTAAAATCGCCCGTTGTTGTTGTGCTGGTGATGATGTTTTTGCTGGCATAGTTACCACCGAAACCAGCACCTAATCCATTTAACGCTCCATTAGGCACCGTATAGCTCAGCCAGAAATTTACCAGATCTTCAGGGCCGGCACTAACCGGCCTTCTGCCTTCGATGGTCAGACTGGCTTTGGTCATTTTACTATCGTTATGACTATAGCCTAAAATCAGATTTAATCCCTGAATAGGATTAGCTGCCAGATCTAACTCATAGCCTTTGCTCTTTTGGGTACCGTCCTGAATGGTAATATTGACGTTTGTACCGTTAAAGTCTACACTTTGGTTGAACGCCATATTGTTTACGGAAATGTTGTAATAATTCGCGGTAAAACTTAAACGGTTGTTTAACACATCCAATTTAATCCCCCCTTCTATCTGGTTGGCTTGTTGCGGCTTCAATGCTTCGGTAATCAATTCATTGTTTTTAATTACCTGGGCTGTGCCCGCATTTTTAAATCCGTTCATGTAATTTCCAAATAAGGACACCTTATCTCTAACCAACTGGTAAACCAGTCCAAATTTTGGAGAAAAGGCCGTCTGCAAATAACCAGTTCCTGTTTTATTGGTTAAAACTGAATACGTTCCTTTGTTATGAAAACGGTCTACCCTCAAACTGGCCAGGGCCAGCAAGTCGTCGGTAACATTTAATACATCGGAAAAATAAACACTGTAAATGTTCATGGTGTTGCTGGTTTTGGATGCACCAGTATTACTCGCTCCCAAACGGGCGGTAAGTGTAGAACGGCTAAGCGCTATGTATCTGGGATCGTCTCTTCTAATAGAACTTACCTGGTCGAACAACAGGTAAGGGGAATTGTTATTGTCATTAATCTGACTCAGGAAATCAAGTCCGACCACCAGTCGGTTTCGCAGGTTTCCAATTTTAAAATCCCCTATAAAATTTTGTTGTATTGCTGTTGCCGTACTTGTTGAATTCTGATAAGCAGCGTACCTGTTCAATAAGGTATCACTGGCTCCAATGTACATTACATATTGATAAAATCCGTCAGACTTACGGAGGCTTCTTGAAATATTGGTTTGTGAAGTCCACTGGTCATTGATCTGATAGGTGGCCTTACCACGGATATTTACAGAAGGTGTTTTTACCGTAAGGTCATTGGCTGTATAGGATCTTTTCCAATCAAAATCAAGTTCTTTAGGGTTGCGTGCAATCAACTGTCTGGTCCTGTTTAAAAACACCATCAAAGGATTTGTCCCCTCATAGTTGTAAAATTCTGCATCCAGATTCAGGAGCAATTTATCAGATGCCCGGTATTCAATTGCCGGAGCCACATAAAATGATTTCCTGAATCCGGCATCCTGAAAACTGTTTTGATAATGATAGGCAGTGTTTACGCGTGCCAGTAAAGTCTTTTCTTTATTAAGAGGACCATAAACATCTGCCGTTAAACGGCTCTGACTAAAATTTCCTACGGTATAACTTAAAGAGCCACCCAGGGTATCAACCGGCTTTTTAGTTACAACATTAATCAATCCACCAAAACTGGTCAGCGCCCCACCAAATAATGTTCCTGACGGACCTTTAATGATTTCTACTTTCTCTATGCCAGCAGGATCGAGGTCTCCATTGGTTAATCCAGCAATTCCATTCACCATGGTTGGTTGTATCACAAAACCGCGCAAAGAAAAATAAGCGGCCCCATCGCCAGGCCTACCAGTTGATGTCCACAATTTGTCTAAACCGGGTGAGTTCTTTAATACATCATTAAAATTGGTTACCAGCTGCTCAGTGATCAATTCTTTTGAAATTGTGGTGTATACCTGCGGATTCTCCAGGCTCCTTAAAGGCATCTTTGCAACCGTTTCGCTCTTTCTCGCTACAAATTTATTTTTCCTTCCTTCCGAAATGTTTACCTCCTGGAGCCTTGCATTGGTTTCACTCAGGGAAAAGTTTTGCTGAAGTTCTTCTCCGGCAGTCACAGTCACCTGTCTTTCCTGGTAAGAGATACCGATTGCCGAAATTTGTAAGGTATAATCGCCCGGAGAAACATTGCTGATTTTATATTCTCCTTTGCCATTTGTAGCATCGCCTATTTTCCTGCCTTTTATCTTTACCGAAATCCCCTCAGCAGGTTTTCCTTCGGCAGTAACTACACGGCCTTTAATCGTAGCATTTTGCTGTGCGGATGCTGGCAGTGCCGTAAGCACCAGGAAAGCATTTAAGAGCGTATATAAAAATGCATATAAGAGAGCGTCAGCATTCAAATTACGTAGGGTTTTCTTCATGACTGTTTTATTTGGATTGATTCTAAACAGTCGCAAATCTATATAAATCAAACGTTACAATGCAAACTATTTTTAACTATTCTAAATAAAGACAGAAAAAGAAAAACTGTTCAGCCCAGACCCAGAGCAGCGGGCAAAAAAAAATGCCGGAAGGGGCTTCCGGCAGATTGGTCAATTTGTTTACTTAAAAAAAGTTCTTAAAAAGGAAGATCGTCTTCCTCGCCCGGAGCGCTGTTTAAATCAGCTGGTGGGGCATATGCAGGAGCAGAAGCCGCAGCTGCACTGTTGGTCAGTGCGTTAATGCGCCATACTACTAAACTGTTAAAATAAGATGTTTTACCTGCTTTGTCAGTCCAGGGACGGCCGCGTAAATTGAAAGAAACTTCAACGTCATCACCTTGTTTCAGGCTGTCAAATAAAGCGGTTTTATCTTGTAAGGCTTCAAACCTGATGTATTCAGGATAAGTTGGGTTTTCTGCATATTCTATAATCAGGTCTCTTTTCTTAAAAGTCTCGCTCACCTGTTGTAATGCACCAATTTCATGCACCTTTCCTTTTATTTCCATATCAAATACTCTTTTATTCTACTACGAAGTTCAAATCTCTATATTTTTATTGATAACTTCGCAGAATTAATTATGCAAGTTTTCCACACCAAAAGCAAGGTGATCATCACCTGTAACAAGCGCCTTTCCCCCTACCTTCAGGAAGAGCTTAAAGCCCTGAACTACGACATTGTCAGGGATTTTCCAACCGGGCTAGAACTCAACATCACCCTGACGGAATGTATTAAACTCAATTTAAACCTGAGGTGTGCAAGCCAGATCCTGTACTGCCTGAAAAACTTCAGCGCCAATACACCTGATGAGTTGTACAGCGAACTGTCGGAAATGCCATGGGAAGAACTGATCGACTTCTCGGGTTACTTTTCTGTAACCTCAAATGTGGATAACCCCAATATTACCACCCCGCTTTTTGCAAACTTAAAAGTTAAGGACGCTATTGTTGACCGCATTAAAGCTCAAAAAGGCATGCGCCCCAATTCGGGACCGGATGCCAACAAAGCCGTGGTGCATTTGTACTGGAAAGACAGCGAAGCGTCCATATTTATAGATACCTCGGGCGAAACCCTGGCCAAACATGGTTACCGCAAGATTCCGGGAAAAGCCCCTATGCTGGAAGCCCTGGCCGCAAGTGTGGTGATGGCTACCAAATGGGACCAGAAATCACCTTTTGTAAATCCCATGTGCGGATCCGGAACCCTGGCCATTGAAGCGGCATTAATTGCGACCAACCGCCGCCCCGGCCTTTTCCGTATGAACTATGGTTTCATGCACATCTCGGGTTATGATGAGCAGGTATTTTTTGCAGAAAGACGGATCCTTAAAGATCAGGTGATCAAAAATGCAGCGCTGCAGATCATTGCTACTGATTTATCTGAAGATGCGGTAGAGGTAAGTCGTAAAAATGCCAAAACAGCTGGTGTAGATACGCTGATTACTTTTGAGGTCTGCGACTTTGCCGATACCCCGGTACCCGATACCGGAAAAGGTGTAGTGGTTTTTAACCCCGAATATGGAGAACGTTTAGGAGTACATTCCAAACTGGAGGCCACTTATAAACGCATGGGCGATTTCATGAAACAGCATTGTAAAGGGTATTTTGGCTATATCTTTACAGGAAACCCTGATCTGGCCAAAAAAATCGGGCTGAAAGCCGACCGTAAAGTTGAATTTTATAACGGGAAACTCGACTGCCGCATGCTGGAGTACGAACTGTACGATGGAAGCCGCAGACCTGACGAAGAGCGTCCGAAACGATAAGCTATTATGCTATGCATGCTACTATCGAACAAACCATAGCCTTTGTAAAAGCCACACTTGCCGATGCTGAGGCCGGTCACGACTGGTTCCATATTGAACGGGTATATAAAAATGCAGTCCGCATTAACGCCATTGAACAGGCAGACGAACTGATCGTAGCACTGGCGGCTCTGCTGCATGACATTGCAGATGCCAAGTTCAATAACGGTGATGAGGAAATAGGCCCCCGTATAGCGGGTGATTTTATGCGGTCCATTAACCTGCCCGACGCCGTGGTAGAACATGTACAGCAGATTATCCGGAACCTGAGTTATAAGGCGAGTCTGGGTGAGATCAGCTTTTCCTCCAAAGAACTGGACGTGGTACAGGATGCCGACCGCCTGGATGCCATAGGCGCCATTGGCATAGCGCGTGCCTTTACTTACGGGGGTTATAAAAACCGGGTATTGTACGATCCCAACATCAAGCCCAACCTGAACATGAGCAAGGAAGAGTACAAGAAAAGTACCGCCCCTACCATCAATCATTTTTATGAAAAACTGCTAAGGCTGAAAGACCTGATGAAGACGGATGAAGGAAAAAAAATGGCACAGCAGCGGCATGATTTTATGCTGGCTTACCTGGAACAGTTTTACGCTGAAGTTTAACCCGAACAAAAACCATTATATTTAGCAAAATTACTATATTTGTTAGCAAAGATAGTGGTTATGTCTGAGAGAATAAGGGAAAAACTAAACATACTGGCCGATGCAGCAAAATATGATGTGTCGTGTTCATCGAGCGGCGGGACAAGAAAGAATGACAATAAAGGCCTGGGCGACAGCCACAAATCAGGCATATGCCATACTTATACTGAAGACGGGCGTTGTGTATCCCTGCTAAAGATCCTGCTCACCAACCATTGCATTTACGATTGCGCTTTTTGTGTTTCCAGAAAGAGCAACAATATTGCCCGGGCAGCTTTTACGGTTGAAGAAGTGGTTTCCCTGACCATTAACTTTTACCGGCGCAATTTTATCGAAGGCCTTTTCCTGAGCTCCGGCATTTTTAAAAATGCTGACTTTACCATGGAGCGATTGCTCAGGATTGTAAAAAAGCTACGGCTGGAGGAACGTTTTAACGGCTATATACATCTGAAAACCATTCCCGGCGCCAGTGAAGAATTAGTAAGAGAAGCGGGTTTGTATGCAGACAGGATGAGTATTAACCTCGAAATGCCTACCGCGAGCGGGCTGAAGTTACTTGCCCCCGAAAAAAGCCATGAAGACGTTAAAAAGCCATTAGGCCTGGTACAGCAGCAGATTGTACAATATAAGGATGAGAGGAAGCTGATCAAAAGCATCCCGGTCTTTGTTCCTGCCGGACAAAGCACGCAAATGGTCGTTGGGGCAAGCGCCGAAACAGACAAAGACATTATGCACACTGCCGCAGCATTTTACAAGGAATTTTCGTTGAAAAGGGTTTACTACTCTGGCTATATTCCTATCAGTAACGACCAGCGCCTTCCACTCCTGGGGTCGCCGCCGCCGCTGGTCAGGGAAAACAGGTTATACCAAACCGATTGGCTGATGCGTTTTTATGGTTTTCATGTAAATGAACTGCTCAATGATGCCAACCCCCATCTGGATGCAGATATAGACCCCAAATTAAGCTGGGCGCTCCGGAACCTGCAGTACTTTCCTGTGGACATCAACACGGCCGCCTATAAGATGATACTCCGCATTCCTGGTATAGGGCTAAGTTCTGCCCTGAAGATTGTGCAGGCCCGTAAGTTCGGGAAGCTGAGGTCAGACCAGCTGAAGAAAATTGGCATCGCCTACAATAAGGCCCGGCACTTTATCTGCTGTGCAGATACACCCTATCAGTTAAGAGATTACCAGGCTACCCAGATCAAATCATTTATCCTGGCGGAAAGTCAAAGTAAATACCTTAAAAACGACCTGAAACAACTGGCATTATTCTGAAAAACCTGACTATGACCTACGTATTTGATGGAAGCTTTGAAGGACTCCTTTGTGCAGTATTCGATTGGTTTGAGCGCAAGCCTGGCGGAGTATTGTTAAAAACAAAACAGGTCTACCAGCCCGACGCTTTTACGGAATGCTTTAGCGTCTATTCCGACCAGCAAAAGGCCGCAAGAGTTTGGAAAGGCCTGGAAAAACGACTGCCCAAAGACTGGATAAGACGCTTTTATTGCACTTTTCTATCGGAAGATGCAGCGGCTTATCAAAGCCTGTTTTCTTTTGCCTGCTATATCTTCACACATCCCCAGGGTGCCGAAGGCAATTACGGGAACCCCCATGTACTGGCCCTTGCGCAAATGGCAAAAAAAGTGGAACGTGAAAAACACCGCATGGAAGCATTTATCCGTTTTCAACATGCCGCAGACGGCATTTTCTATTGCGCTATAGATCCCGACTTCAATGTGCTGCCCTTACTGCTGTTTCATTTCAAAAATCGTTATGCAGACCAGCAATGGATCATATACGATATCAAAAGACACTATGGCCTGCACTATAACCTGGACACTGTTGAGGAGGTTCAGCTGGAACCCGAAAGTGAAAAGCTGCTGCAGAAACCAGCACAACACCTGGGCGATGAAAAAGAAAGCCTTTACGCCATGCTATGGAAGAACTACTTTAAAAGTACAAATATTGCCGCACGCAAAAACACCAGGCTGCATGTTCAGCATGTTCCAAAAAGATATTGGAAATATCTTACAGAAAAAACATTCATATCACATTAATCTTGTAAATTGGTCCGAAACGGACAGGGCCGTTTGTTTAAAGCTTTTGTAATGAAATTAAGTGTCCTTGTATTAATTGCTGCCTTCGCAGTGGGCTTATCTATAGGCCTGGTTAATTTCTATTTCCAGCAAAGCTGGTATTTTATGCTGATCTCTTTTGTGGTAACTTTTATCACCAGTTTCATTGTTTTCTATTACCTGCTCGAAAAATATATCTATTCCAAGATCGTGCTGATCTACAAAATGATCCATAACCTGAAACTGGGCAAAGACCTGAAAGATGCATTGGGCGAGTATGTGAGTTCCGATCCTATTAATGATGTGGAACAGGAAGTAAAGGAATGGGCAGGTGCCAAAAAACGTGAAATTGAGATCCTGAAAAAACAGGAACAGTTCAGAAGAGAGTTTTTATCAAATGTTTCGCACGAGTTTAAGACCCCCTTGTTTGCCATACAGGGCTATATTGAAACTTTACAGGACTGCCTGACCGATGATCCGGAGATGGCGGCTAAGTTTCTGGATAAAGCTGAAAAAAATGTGGAACGGCTGAGTTACCTCATTACCGACCTGGACTCCATATCGAAGCTGGAAACCGGCGAGATCCCGATCAATTATGAGAAGTTTGATTTTGTACTGCTGGCCAAAGAAGTAATGGAAGGACTGGAAGACAGCGCCCAAAAACGGAACATCAAGCTTTCCTTCAAAGATAAATACACCCATCCCGCATTTGTAAGGGCCGACCGGGAAAAGATCAGGCAGGTCATGATCAACCTGATCCACAATTCCTTAAAATATGGTAAAGAACAGGGTTCTACTGCCATTAAGATCTTTGAACTGCACGACCAGTACCTGATAGAGGTAACGGATGACGGGATAGGCATAGACGAAAAACACCTGTCGCGCCTGTTCGAACGCTTTTACCGCATAGATTCCCACAGGTCGCGGGAAGAAGGTGGCACCGGCCTGGGGCTGGCTATTGTAAAACATATCCTGGAAGCCCATGAACAGATCATCACGGTAAGGAGCACGCTGCAAATCGGGACGACTTTTGCTTTCACACTTGAAAAGATTGGTTAACAACAAGCTACATTTTCAAAAATAACTTAACACTTAACACTAACTTAACATTACTCTCATACTTTTGCATCATATTTTAAATTAATATGAATAGCATTTTTAAGTTCTTTACCCCTAAAGACAAGAAATTTCAGCCACTATTTGAGCAGGCAGGAAGCAATGTATTGAAAATTTCACAGGCCCTGCTGCTTGCACTGAGTGCTACCGATCTGGAAAAAAGGAAAGAGCACATCAAAGAAGTGGAGCGTCTGGAACACGTTGGTGACGACATCACCCATTCAATTTTTCTTGAATTAAGTAAAAACTTCATTACGCCTTTCGACAGGGAAGACATTCATGCCCTGGCCAGTGCGGTTGATGACATTGCAGATTACATCCATGCATCGGCAAGTAATATTGAGTTGTACAATGTAACCAATATTGGTGACGCCATGATCAAGCTGGCTGAATTGCTGGTTGAAATGTGTACCGACCTTGAAAAAGCGATTAAAGAACTGAGAAGTTTTAAAAATATCCGTGTAATTGCTGATGCCTGTGTCAGGATCAACAGCGGGGAAAACCAGGCCGATTACGTATGTAACCTGGCGATTGCCCGTTTGTTTGAATTTGAGACCAATGCCATCGAACTGATCAGACAAAAAGAAGTACTGCAGACCCTTGAACTGGCTACAGATAAATGTGAGGATGCAGCAAATGTGCTGGAATCTATTTTGGTAAAGAATGCTTAAAGCTTAAAAAATGGTATCTACATTTACGTTACTGGTTATTGTAATCGTCCTGGCTATTGCCTTCGATTATATAAACGGTTTTCACGATGCTGCAAACTCCATTGCAACCATTGTATCCACAAAAGTACTCTCGCCTTTCCAGGCGGTACTGTGGGCGGCAGTATTCAACTTTGCCGCATATTTTTATTTTACAGACCATAAAGTAGCCAACACCATTGCCAAAACGGTAGCAGAGAACTTTATTACCCTGGAAGTCATTCTGGCCGGTCTTTTAGCGGCCATCACCTGGAACCTTTTTACCTGGTGGTTTGGTATTCCATCCAGCTCCTCGCATACCCTTATCGGTGGTTTTGCAGGTGCAGGTATGGCAAAAGCAGCTTCACTGGGTGCAGGCGTAATGTCGGCTATCAATCTGGCCCCTATATTAAAGGTTGTGGCCTTTATTGTGCTGGCGCCGGTTATCGGTATGGTGATCTCGGTGATCATCTCTATTATTATTTTACACATCTCTAAAAATGCAAGACCTTCGGTAGCCGAAAAATGGTTTAAACGCCTGCAGCTGATCTCATCTGCAGCACTAAGCTTCACCCATGGTGGTAACGATGCCCAGAAGGTTATGGGTATCATTTATGTAGCCATGGTAGCTGGCAATCAGCTAAACTCCGGTGATGCGATGCCGGAATGGGTACCGATTTCCTGTTACGCGGCAATTGCACTTGGAACCATGAGTGGCGGCTGGAAAATTGTGAAAACCATGGGATCAAAAATTACCAAGGTAAATGCTTTTGAGGGTGTTGCGGCCGAATCCGCAGGTGCCGTGACTTTGGGTATTACAGAGCATTTTGGTATCCCGGTTTCTACCACACATACCATTACCGGATCTATTGTAGGTGTTGGTTTGCTAAAAAGGGTATCTGCAGTAAGATGGGGCGTTACCGTAAGCCTGTTATGGGCATGGGTGTTAACCATCCCTGTTTCAGCTACACTTGCTGCCATCGTTTTCAGCATTATCCACCTGTTCTTTTAAGCAGAAGGTTTTATTGATATACTCACAAAAATGCCCGGTGTTTAGACACCGGGCATTTTTGTTTAGAAGTTTATGGTAAAAGTCATCCGCTCGCGGGCATTCTCCGGCTTTTCCCATTTGGGCCCGTTAATGAGCAACCTGATGGCCTCCTGTTCATATTTGCTGTCTGCACCTTTGATGATCTCTATATCCTTCGGATTCCCCTTCCGGTCAATCTTAAAGCTCAGTTCAACCTGCTGACCTGTTGCAGGCTCATCGGTAAAAGCATTATTTGCTTTGATGTAGTCAAACAGCTTATCCCAACCCCCGACAGGATTTGAAGCCAGCTTTGCGGTAGTTTTTGCTATAGAGTTCATGCCCCGGATCTGAATCCCCGCAACTTTTCCGTTCAAAGCCTCTTCAATCTGCCCGTTATCCGTAGTCCGTTCTTTCTTTTTACCAAATCCTGTAACCACCACTTCATTTAATTGCTGGTTGTTCGGGCTCAATGCAATGTTTACCGGCAGATTTGCTTTTGCAAGCATCTCGGTACCGTTAAAACCAATATAATTTGCACGGAGAATTGCCGCTTTAACGGAAGTATCCGCACTGATCTTAAATTCGCCATTGTTATCGGTAACCGTACTGACATTGGTTCCCCGCATACTTACCGACACCCCAGGCAAAGGCTTCCCATCGTCCTGGGCCACTACCCTTCCAGTCAATACATTTGACAGTGGGGAAGCAGCAAATGATGATACGGAACCCGTCATGCTCTGTTTTCGTTGGACCCCAAATCCCACCACTGCAACTTCATTGAGTTGCTGAGGCGCGGGTTCTGAAGCAGCTCTGGCCTGCGCGATAACTGGTTTGGCTTTGGTTCTGGATGCATAGGTATTGGTTTTCGCCGCATTTATCGCCTTTTCAATTTCCTTTTCTTTTACCTCAACCTGATCTGCATTTTCAACTTCCGGAACCGGCGCAGCTCCTACTGCAGGAGGAGTATCAGCCGCAGCAACAGAATTTTCTGCTGAGATGGTTACATCTACTTTTTTGGCCCTGCCCGCCAGTTCTTTCTGAAGGTTGTTTTCGCGCATCCAGAACATCACACTCACCGCAATAAACATCACCGCTGCTGCAGCCGCAATACTTAAACGCTGCCAGGTAACCACAGCGGTTTTCTTTAGGGTATGCTGTTCTGCGATCCTTTCCTGCAGCTGTTTCTGGAGCAATGACAGCGACTGCAGGGAACGTTTTGGCGACTCGCTCAGACCGGCCAGGGCCTCGGCCACGAAAGGATCTTCAAGCGCTTCGCGTTCTACCCTGTTCATGGTTTTAGCATCCAGCTTACCGTCCAGGTAATCCTCTAAAACACCGATATCTAACCAATCCTTATTCACTGCTGTTCTTCTCTATACAAATTTTAAGATTTCTTTTCCCGTTCTGAATGTAACTCTTCACCTTAACCATTTCGTAGCCTGTAATGTCTGCTACTTCCTTATAACATTTCTCCTGCAGGTAAAACAGATCAACACTGATGCGCTGCTCCACAGAAAGCGTTTCCATACATTTTTCCATCACGGTCAGCTTCTTCTCTTTTGTATCATCCATATCAAGATGCACAAAATCCCTGTTTTCCACAAAAGTATCGTCTATTGAAACCGTATTGTGCTTAGATTGTTTGCGAATGGCCATCAGGCAATGGTTCCGGGTGAGCACATGCAGCCAGCTTTTGAAATTCTGCACCTCGTGGATCTTCAGTTTCAATACCAGCTCTTCAAAAATCTGCATTACCGCATCTTTGCTCTGTTCCTCATCCTTCAGATAATTTAAACACACCCCAAATACCAGGTGCATATAGCGGTTATAAAGTGTACCCAATGCCTCCAGGTTGCCACTGCTTTTGTAGTGCGCAATCAAAGCAGCATCGTCCTGCTCCTGTATCCGGGCGTTATTCTTTATAAATCTCAAGGGCTGTTTAAAACATAGGTGATGTCCAATCGTAAGCTGTAAACCGGTAACGGCTGCCCAAGTATAAAAATATTTTTTGACACTGGTATGGAATTTCTGCAAAGCTGACATCATAAGTCCAAAACAACGGCTATGAAAAAGATTTTGTTCCCAGTATTGATGTTGCTGTTTGCAGCATTTGAACCTCTTACCGCTAAAACCATTAGTGGAATGGTAAAAGATAAGGATAGCGGCAGCCCGCTGGCGGGTGTTGCAGTAACTGCGCAGCTGAGTAAGGCAGGAACGGTTACCGACAAAAATGGCAAATATTCCATCAGTGTAAAAGACGGGGAACACAGTTTGAGGTTTAGTTATATTGGTTATAATACCGCCATTATAAAACTGAATGGCGGGTTAACAGTTAATGTATCTATGGCTGCAAGTGATGCGAAGCTGGCCGAGGTTGTGGTGATTGGATATGGCAAAGCTAAAGCAGCAACCGTCGGCAGTGTGTCAGCCCCTGCTTTGGAAAGCAGGGCGGTTGGGATAGCCAAATCAGAATCGGGCATTGCCATACGCGGGTCCAGATCTGAAGCAATAAGCGATAAAAAATCTGTAGCTCCCGGTCCCTGGCCAAAAAGGCCAAAACCCCAGTCAAATCAGCTTACTGCCGGCGAATGGAACGACATGGAACACTGGCCTTTCTGGAACAACCTGATGAATACCCAGGAATGGTCGGACATGCAATCGTACTGGTCCTTTTATACCAGCAACCGCATCAGCGTGGAGCTCAGCAATAAGCAGCAACAGCCATTGATCGGCTATGCCGTTACTGCTGTACAAAACGGGAACCCGGTTTGGAAAGCAAAAACCAATTTTGAAGGTAAGGCCGAGTTATGGCCATCCTTATACGACAACAGGAAAGACGGCCTGACGATAACGGTTGAAAGTCCGGAGGGAAAGGAGATCTACAGAAAGGTATTTGCACAAAATGCGCGCAAGGTTAACATTGCTATGGATAAGCCCGCAGAAAAAATCAGGAACCTGGATGTGCTGTTTATGGTCGACGCAACCGGCTCTATGGGCGATGAGATCAGCTACCTGAAATCAGAGCTGGAAGACATTATTGGCCGCCTGAATACCAAAAACCAATTGAACACCCGGACAGCCATGGTATTTTACAGGGATAGGGGTGATGAATACGTCATCCGTGATTTCGGTTTTGAGCAGGACCTACAAAAGGTAAAACGAAACCTGGCCAACCAGTACGCCGATGGCGGGGGCGATTTTGAAGAAGCGGTAGAAGAAGCCATGGAAAATGCCATTTATCAGCAGCGCTGGTCTGAAACCGGAACATCGGCCAGGCTCATGTTCATGATCCTGGATGCCCCGCCGCATTACGATGCCGCCAGGGTAAAAAGCATCCAGCGCTCGGTAAAAGAAGCGGCTTCCCGTGGGATAGCCTTAATCCCGGTTGTTGCCAGTGGTATCGATAAACGCACAGAATTTTTAATGCGTTTTATGGCCATCGGAACCAACGGAACCTATGTTTTCTTAACTGACGACAGCGGAATAGGAAACAGTCACCTGAAACCTACGGTTGGAAGCTACCAGGTAGAGTACCTGAACCAGCTCCTGAATCGTCTGATCAATAAATATGCGGGGCTGGAGCCAAAGGTGGCAGAAGATTTGCTATCTTCAGCCAAAAAACAGCAGGAATGAAAAAGAGCTTAATATACCTGGCCCTGGCGGCTGGTTTATCATTAAATACCTACACGGCTTACAGCCAGATCAAACTAGGAAATATTTTAAAACAGGTTACCGGTAAAAACGGCAGCACAACAGGTACTACAGGCACACCAAGCGCATTGGAAATCGGGATGGGCATTAAGGAAGCGCTGGAGATTGGCACTTCGAGGGGGGCCGACCTTCTTTCAGCAAAAGATGGCTTTCTTGGTAATATGGCTGTAAAGATCCTTTTCCCGCCGGAAGCCCAGAAAGTTGAAAAAACTTTACGCAGCCTGGGGATGGGAAAACTGGCCGACAATGTAATCCTGAGTCTGAACCGCGCTGCCGAGAGTGCAGCCAAAGAAGCAAAGCCTATTTTTATTTCGGCCATTAAACAAATGACCATTACCGATGCCACCAATATCCTGCTGGGTAGTAAGGACGCCGCTACCAATTATTTCAAAAGGGTAACCACTGCACAGCTGATGGAAAAATTTAAACCTGTTATTACCCAAAGCCTGGCTACAGTAGGTGCCACCAAATATTGGGGCGATGCAGCAGGTCAGTATAATAAAATACCTCTGGTAAAGCCAGTGAACACCGACCTTTCCGATTATGTGGCCCAAAAAGCCATAGATGGCATGTTTATACAGGTAGCCCAGGAAGAACTTAAAATAAGGGACAATCTGGGGGCAAGGTCATCTTCGCTGCTTCAGAAAGTGTTTGGTTATGCAGATAAGAATAAATAGAAATAAAAGCATTACTTTTATACAGAAAATACTAACAAGATAAAAGTATATTGGATTTTAAAGATTTTAATTTTAACCCTGAACTGTTAGAAGGGTTATTAGCAATGGGTTTCCGCAATGCAACCCCAATCCAGCAGCAAGCAGTTCCGCTTATTTTAAATAAGAAAGATTTGATTGCCTGCGCACAAACCGGAACCGGAAAAACCGGTGCGTACCTGTTACCAATCATGAACATGATTGTTGAAACAGAAAACCGCCACAACAATACACTGATCCTGGCCCCTACAAGAGAACTTGCCCAGCAAATCGATCTGCAGGTAGAAGCCCTCTCTTATTTCACCAATATCAGTTCTTTAACGGTTTACGGAGGTGGGGATGGCATTGCCTATGAACAGCAAAAGCGCTCTATGCGTGAAGGGGTAGATATCATTATTGCCACACCGGGCCGTTTAATCTCCCACCTTTCTTCAGGTGTTTTAAAACTTGACCAATTGCAGCACCTGGTGCTCGATGAGGCCGACAGGATGCTCGACATGGGCTTTTATGATGACATCATGCGCATCGTGAGTTATCTGCCGCAAAAAAGGCAGACCGTAATGTTTTCGGCGACTATGCCACCGAAGATCAGGAAACTGGCAGCAAACCTGCTACAGCATCCGGAACAGGTTAACATTGCCATATCAAAACCTGCAGAAGGCATTTTACAGCAGATTTACTTTGTGCACGACGAGCAAAAAATCCCTTTGCTGACTGGAATTTTAAAAGAAGACACCTACAAAAGCGTGATCATTTTTGCCTCCACCAAAGAAAAGGTTAAAAACCTGGGCAAGGTATTCCGTAACCTGGGACTTAAGGCGGAAGCTTTTCATTCGGACCTTGGACAGAAAGAAAGGGAAAGCATCTTGCTGAAATTTAAGAACAGACAATTACCAATCTTAATAGGTACCGATGTTTTGAGTCGCGGTATTGATGTGGAAGGTATAGACCTGGTGGTCAACTTTGATGTGCCCCATGACGCAGAAGATTATGTACACCGCATTGGCCGTACAGCAAGGGCAGCTACCAAAGGAACGGCGATTACGCTGGTAAACAGCAGGGACAAACGGAAGCTGAGCAGTATTGAAAAGCTGATCGAAAAAGAGATCGAAAGAATTCCTTTACCGGAACATCTGGGATCGGCCCCTTCGGAAGCGGCAACAAGCCCGTCCACGCACAGATTTCCTAAAAAAAATGACGCAGGCAAGCCTAAACGCAAGTTCTGGAAGAAAAAGCCTAAAGCAGGCCCTAAAGAAAGTGCCTAAATAAAGGGTTTTCTTTGCTACTTTTTTTAGTATATTTACGCTTATGCAGAACCTCCCTCCATTAGCCGAACGTATGCGTCCCCAAAACCTGGACGAGTATGTGGGGCAGCAGCATTTGGTAGGGCCTGATGCCGTACTGAGAAAAGCCATACAAAGCGGACAGCTGCCATCAATGATATTCTGGGGCCCTCCGGGAGTTGGCAAAACCACTTTGGCCTATATCATATCGCAAACACTGGACCGCCCCTTTTTTAATCTCAGTGCAATCAATTCCGGGGTTAAAGACATCAGGGATGTCATCGACCGAGCTGCTTTATTGAAAGATAGCCTTCTGGGCCTGCCCATTCTGTTTATAGACGAGATCCACCGTTTCAGCAAATCGCAGCAGGATAGTCTGCTCGGGGCAGTTGAACGGGGCTTGGTGACCTTAATTGGTGCCACCACAGAAAATCCTTCTTTTGAAGTCATCTCGGCCCTGCTTTCCCGCTGCCAGGTTTATATCCTGAAAGCCCTTAATGAAACGGAACTGTCCGGACTGCTGCAAACGGCCATTAAACAGGATGTGGTCCTGAAGGAAAAGAAAATTACCATTAAAGAACATGAAGCTCTGATCCGTTTATCCGGAGGGGATGCCAGGAAATTACTGAATGTGCTGGAGATCGCCATCAACGGCATCGGCGGCAGTAAAATAGTCCTGACCAACGAAAATGTACTGGAACATGCCCAGCAGAACCTGGCCCTGTACGATAAAGCAGGTGAACAGCATTACGACATCATTTCTGCCTTTATCAAATCTATAAGGGGCAGCGACCCAAATGCCGCCGTATACTGGCTTGCCCGGATGATAGAAGGTGGCGAAGATCCTTTATTTATTGCACGCAGGTTACTGATCCTGGCCTCCGAAGATATCGGAAATGCCAACCCCAATGCCCTGCTGCTGGCCAACAATTGTTTTCAGGCGGTAAACGTGATCGGTTTTCCCGAAGCCAGGATCATCCTGTCACAAGCCGTTACCTATATGGCCTCTTCTGTAAAAAGCAATGCTGCATATGAAGCCATTAACCACGCCCAGGCATTGGTTAAACAAACCGGGAACCTGCCTGTACCCCTGCACATCCGTAATGCGCCTACCAAACTGATGAAGAACATCGGTTATGGTAAGGATTATAAATATTCACATAGCTATGAGGGGAATTTTGAAGAACAGGAGTACCTGCCAGAACAACTGACCGGCACAAAATTATATGATCCCGGAAAAAACCCAGCAGAAGAAAAACTAAGGGAGCAATTGAGAAGAAACTGGAAAAACAAGTACAATTATTGATATGCTGGGTACCTTTTTAAACCATCAGTGGAAAGCCTTCTGGCGCTCAAGAAACCGCAAGGGCAGCCTGGCCGCACAGATCGTGCTGATCTTTTTTTTACTGTATTTCCTGATCGTAGTTTTAGCCGCAGGCTTTGGAATGGCACAGCTGCTTTCAAGGGTATTTCCTGATCAGAACATCATCAAAAGTTTCAACGGCATTATTTTATACTACTTTGCATTCGATTTTATCATGCGCCTGCAGCTGCAGGAACTGCCCACACTAAGCATAGTTCCTTACCTTCACCTGAAGATTCCCAAGCGCAAGATCATCAGTTTCTTAAACATCAGAGCTTTATTTTCGGCCTTTAACCTTTGGCCTTTCCTGTTGTTCCTGCCTTTCTGTTTCGTAAAAATAATGGCCACATACGGAGCCTGGGTAACACTGATGTACATCGTAGCCATTCTTTCCATCACTTTTTTTAACAACTACCTGGTATTGTACATCAAGCGAAAATCCATAACAAACATCTGGTATACGGTCATCGGACTTTCGGTAATCGGTCTTTTTGCCGCACTGGAATACTACAAAGTTATCTCTATCATGACTGGCTCTGATTATATTTTCCGTATCATTTCAAGGCAGCCACTAACAGCAATGTTTTTTTCTGCTGCAGCCCTGGTGATATTTTATATCAATAGCCGGTACCTGCGGCAAAATTTATACACAGAAGAACTGAGCGCAGCAGAAGAGAAAAAGGTAAGTACCGACTATCCTTTTTTAAACCGTTTTGGCAGAACAGGCGAACTTGCGGCTTTAGAGTTAAAACTCATTTTACGGCACAAACGTTCCCGCACCTCACTATTCATGGGCTTTCTGTTCCTGCTGTATGGTTTCATCTTTTATAAACAAAAGGCAATAGCCACAGATGCATTCGGACAGATGATGTTCGGGGCTATCTTTATGACCGGCATTTCCATCCTGATGTACGGCCAATTCATGTTTGCCTGGCAAAGTGCCCATTTTGATGGTTTGCTTAGCAATAAAATCCGTTTTAAGGATTTTATAAAAGCCAAATTCCTGCTCTTTACAATTGCCTGCACCCTGATTACACTACTCGCCAGCTTTTATGGGTTTTTAAGCCCCAAATTACTGCTGCTGCATTTAACAGCCTACCTGTACAATGTAGGCTTTGGGACGGTAGTGGTACTATACCTGGCCAACTTCAATTATAAAAGACTGGAGATCAACAAAGGGGCAACTTTTAATTACCAGGGCATTAGCGCCAACCAGTGGCTGCTGATGTTCCCTTACACACTGACCCCGATTTTAATATACATTCCGTTTGGTCTGCTCGACAAACCCTATATAGGTTTGATGATTGTCTCCCTGTTTGGCCTGTCGATGCTCCTGATGCGGGGTTACTGGATAAATTTCATCACCAGAAAGTTTGAAAAACAACGATATAAAATAGCCGAAGGCTTCAGAGAATAATATGATGTTAGCAATACAGGATTTAAAAAAAGTTTATGGCAATAGGCCTGTTGTAAACATTGAGCAACTGCAAATAGGTGCCGGCGAAACAATTGGACTGGTAGGAAACAATGGCGCCGGAAAAACCACGCTCTTCCGCATGATTTTAGACCTTATCCGCCCAACTTCGGGTTCGGTTTTCTCTAAAGGTGAAGATGTGATGCATAGTGACAACTGGAAAAATTATACCGCATCTTACCTGGATGAAGGTTTTCTGATCGATTACTTAACTCCCGAAGAATACTTTGTTTTTATAGGCAGTCTGCATAACCTTAGCCTGGCAGATGTTAAAGATTACCTGCAACGGTATTCAGAATTTTTTAACGGTGAGATATTGAACAGAGGAAAATACATCCGGGATTTTTCCAAGGGGAACCAGAACAAGGTTGGCATTGCTGCCGCACTGATGCAAAATCCGGAACTGCTGATATTAGATGAGCCTTTCGCCAATCTGGACCCCACCACGCAGATCAGGCTCAAAACGTTGATTAAATCGTTAAAACAACAACAAACCATGACTACCCTAATTTCGAGTCACGACCTGAACCATGTAACCGACGTATGCGACAGGATTATCCTGCTGGAAAAAGGCGTGATAATTAAAGACTTCCATAAGGATGAGCATACACTGAAAGAACTGGAAGCCTATTTTGCTGAATGATGACTGTATAGAATTGTGGTCACCAACCACTTCGGGCCTACCTGTTTCCCCGGGCCGAACTGGTAGATTGTATTAATTTAAGGATGCATAAGGTAAAAATCAGGAAACAAAAAAGATTGGCATCAGGTTTGATTTGTTGTTGTTATAAACAAATGATAACATTATGATGACTTCAAAATTTAAAATAGCAACATTTAGTATAGCATTAGCCCTTGGTGCCATGGCATTTCAAGGTTGCGATAGTTTAACAAAAACTCAGAAAGGAGCAGGTATTGGTGCAGCAGCGGGTGGTGTTATCGGCGCAATCATCGGCAAGAAGGCTGGTAACACAGCAGTTGGTGCTATTATAGGTGCAGCTGTGGGTGGTACAGCAGGTGGTTTTATCGGCAAAAGAATGGATAAACAAGCTGCAGAGATACAAAATGCCATTCCAAATGCCGAAGTTATCCGTGAGGGTGAAGGTATCATCGTTAAATTTGATAGCGGTATCCTTTTTGGTTTTGACAAATCTGACCTGACAGCTCAGGCAAAAACAAACATCAAATCATTAGCCGGATCAATAAACCAATATCCGGGAACTGATATCAAGGTAATTGGTCATACCGACAATAAAGGTACAGAGTCTTACAACATGGGCTTATCTGAAAGAAGGGCTGCAGCCGTTAAAGCTTATGCTGTTTCACAAGGTGTACCGGCTTCACGTCTGATTACCCTGGGAAAAGGATTTTCTGAACCAATCGAGGACAATGCAACTGAAGCAGGAAGGGCTGCTAACCGTAGGGTTGAGGTGGTTATTGTGGCCAACGATCAGTTGAAAAAAGAAGCGCAGCAGCAAGGAAAATAATTCAGCACATTTACATCTACCTATAAAAAGAAAACCCGTTGTACCATGTACTTCGGGTTTTTCCATTTTAGCTAAAATTCGTAGATATCTTCAAAGTAGTGTATCGCCAGCGATTTCAGCAGTAGCTCCTGTTCCATCATCGCAAAGGAAGGAACGGGTTTAACCAGTTTCCAGTGTGGCCAGCCGTCCTGATCAAGGCCTTCAAGCTCATAAAAGCCCATTTCACTTAACAAACGACAGGTCGCAATGTGCATCAGCTCTTCTTTCTGACGCTTGCTGTACTTACGCGGCCCCTTACCCAACTCCTGCACCCCGATCAAAAACAATATCACTTTTAAATCAGGAGCCTCTGCATCAAACTCATCCGCTATCTTCTGTTGCAAAATTTTCCATTTCGCATGTGTTTCTGCAGGTTTCATACGACAAAGATACAATTAGCAATGTAGGTTTATTGCAATATATTACGCAAATACCAAAGGGATTTAGCTAAATTTAGCCAGTCAGAGATTTTACTGACCTGAGCGGCCCTTAACACAGAATTTTAAACAATGAAGACGGAAATTATAACAGGTATAATGGCATATGGGATGTCAGGAAAAGTTTTTCATGCCCCTTTTATAGATAATCATCCGGGGTTTAAGCTACATGCCGTAACCGAACGGACACAGAAGAAAGCTGCCGCCGACTATCCAGGGGTTATAAGCTACGATACGATCGACGACTTAATTGCAGATGAACAAATCGAGCTGATCATTATCAATACACCCAATTATACCCATTACGACTATGCGCAAAAATCGTTAAGGGCAGGCAAACACATCCTGGTTGAAAAACCTTTTACGGCGACATCCGCCGAAGCCAAAGAACTGTTTAGGCTTGCGGAAAGTTTGGGTAAAAAAATCTTTGTCTACCACAACAGGCGTTGGGACAGCGATTGTACCTCCATTCAAAAGGTAGTGGAAAGCGGAAAACTGGGCCAAATCAACGAGGTGCATTACCGATTTGATCGTTACAGAAAAGCCATCGGGCCTAAAACATTTAAGGAAGAGCCTCATCCGGCAAGCGGGCTGCTCTATGACCTGGGCCCCCACCTGCTTGATCAGGCCATCAGCCTGTTTGGGAAACCCAGCTCCTTCTATAAAATATTGGGAAAACACCGGCCGGGCACTAAAGTGGACGACTACTTTATGATCCATTTGGCTTACCCCAACGACCTTAACATATTCCTTACGTCCAGTCTGCTGGTTGCAGACCCGCAAAAAGCCTTTGTACTGCACGGCTCCGCAGGCTCATTTGTTAAAGGCCGCTCCGATGTGCAGGAAGAGCAATTGTTAAAGGGGATGAAATTAAATAATCCTGCCTATGGCATTGAACCGGCCGACAGCAAAGGCCGCTTGACCATTATGGATGAGCAGGGAAATCCGCATGTAAGCTACGTTGATTCCGAGAATGGAAATTACATTGGACTGTTTGAGGCCGTTTATCAATCCATAGTTAATGAGGTAACTTATCCGGTTACAGAAGAACAAATCATTGCCCAACTGGAAATCCTCGAAGCATAGTTTATGAATGCCATTCTTTTTGTACTTATCCCGGCTTTTATAATTGTCGTTTATTTTATTCTAAGAGGGAATAAGTCAAGGCAAAGGCCTGTAAACGAGCTTACTGAAGCCGAACGAAATCTTTTAGCGCATCATGTTCACTATTACCAACAGCTTAATGCGGCAGGGCAGCAAAGGTTTGAACATAAGATCGCAGCATTTTTAGCCTATGTACGCATTGAAGGCGTAGGGGTAACCATTGAAGCCCTTGACAGGCTATTGGTTGCTTCCAGCGCTATTATTCCTGTATTTGGGTTTGAAGAAGACTGGCAATATAAAAACCTGTCGAGTGTATTATTATATCCGGATACCTTTAATAAAGACTTCCAGTTTGAGGGCGCCGAAAGAAGTATTTTAGGCATGGTAGGTGACGGGTATATGAACGGACAAATGATTCTCTCAAAATCGGCATTGCACCTTGGTTTTTCCAACATGGCCGACAAGGAGAACACCGCCATCCATGAGTTCGTCCACCTGCTCGACAAATCTGATGGTGCTACAGATGGGGTACCAGATAATTTAATGAAGCATGAGTACACCCTTCCATGGGTAAAAATGATCCACCAGGAGATGCAGCGCATTGAAAAGGGGAAGTCAGACATTAACCCTTACGCCATTACCAACGAAGCAGAGTTCTTTGCCGTAGTATCGGAATACTTTTTTGAAAAGCCCGGACAGTTAAAAGAAAAACACCCGGAGCTTTATCATATCCTATCAGAAACCTTTTTACAGGATCCGGCAAAAAAATAACCTACAGGCTGCCTAGCAAAGCCACATTGAACTCCGTGGCGATTTCAATATGCGGAATATGACCGCAGCCGTCAAATTCGATGATTTTAGCACCCGGTATCTTCGCGGCAGTTTGTTTTCCTAAAAACCGGTATTGCCCGTACAAAGCCTGCTGGTCGGGGCTCAGTAAGCCTTTGCCTACTATGGTCTTATCTTCTTTACCTATAAACAAAACGGTAGGTACCTTTATGTTGATGAACTCGTACACTACAGGCTGCTCATAAATCATGGTATAAGTCATGGCCGCAACCTTTGCCCAGCGCGGGAAATCGGCACTATTGGTTACCCCTCCGGCAATGCGTACCAGCTCCTCATACTCTGGTTTCCACAGGGTGAAATAAGAACTCTGATAATACTTACGTACACTTTCTGCAGTCGACTTCAATTCTGTTTTATATTGTTCCCCGGTGCTGGCGTATGGCACAAAACGGCGGTAATCTTCCAGGCCTATTGGGTTTTCGAGCAATAGCTTCTCTGTCTGGTCCGGATACATCAGCGCAAAACGTGTGGCCAGCATCCCACCCATGGAATGACCTAAAATACTGGCTTTCTGGATACCCAGGGCATCCAGCAAAGCTTTGTTCCAGGCCGCCATCTGATGGAAGCTGTAATGTATAAAAGGTTTGGACGATTTGCCAAAGCCAATCTGATCGGGCACCACCACCCTGAACCCTCTGCTGGTTAAAGACCTGATTACCCCGGTCCAGTAATAGCCGCCGAAGTTCTTCCCGTGAAAAAGAACTACAGTACGGCCATTGGCCAGTTGTGTAGGCGCAATGTCCATATACGCCATGCGTACATCCTGGCCTTCTGCCACAATCGGGAAATATTTTACAGGGTATGCGTATTTAACGTTTTCCAGTGTAATGGATAGGGTATCGATCTGCTGCGCACCTGCCGTTAATGCAAGTCCGCAAAGCATTAAAATGGAGAATGATATTTTTTTTAACATAGGTTTTTTCTGAAAGAACAATAAGTGTTAGCGAAAGTTCTAAACATAAGCATTATTTACAATTCTCCGGAAATTTAAAGGAAAAAGAATAGCCTGAAGAATGTCCCCAGGCTATTCATTTAAGGCTTTAGCCTCTTTTGTTACAAAAATGGTACACTGATGCCAAAGGTTACATTACGGCCCGGATTATAAATGTTAACAGGTTTGTACCTGCTCAGGTGATTGTAATACTGCTTATCCAGCAGGTTTTGCCCGGTTATCCAAAGGTTAAGCTTCCCCCTTTTGGTATTGATGCTAGTTCCAATTCCGGCATCCAGCAAGGTATAACCATCGGTTTGCGTTTCAAAACTATCAAAACGGGCTTGTTTGAAGGTATTGCTTACTCCAACTTTAATGTAACTATCGGCAAGCCCTTTAATGCCGGGCTCAAACCTGATCTCGTTGTTAATGCTTGCTGCAGGAATAAAAGGCAGTGCAGCATCATTGGCCCGGTTAACACCCCTGGTATAGGCAAAAGAATTTTCAAAATGCAATGATTTCACCAGGTGAAAATCTACCGAGGCCTCGCCTCCAATTAAATCAGCATTGGTTTGTACATAACGGTATACAGGCAGCGTTTCCACGCTTCCATCCTCGTTCTCAAAAGGCATGGTTTCGTTGTTAAAGTTACCCGGATAAATGTAGTTGAAGATGCGGTTGGCATAAGCATTTAAGCCAAAGCTTACATTTTCTGCAGTGTACTCCAGGCCCAGGTCAAACTGCAGACTGGTTTCCTGCTTCAACTTGCTGTTCCCGATCTCGTATCTGAAAGTTCCTTCATGCCGGCCATTTGCCCCGAGCTCCGCAATATTTGGCGCCCTGAAACCCGATCCTGCATTCCCTTTAAGCACCAGGTTTTTCGCAATCTCGAAGGCAAGGCCTAGGGATCCTGATACATTGGAAAATTCATTGCTGAAACCTGAAAACACCTGCTCCCCTTCAAAATTCAGATCTTTCCCGTTTACCTTTTTATAATCGTACCGCGCGCCTATATTGATCGCGCCCTTCTCAAAATTCCGCTTCAGATAGGCAAATGCGCCAATGTTATTGCTGTTGTAATCGGGAATCAGAAACTCATCTCCTTTATTCAAATTGTCCTGGTACATGCCCTGCAGACCAAAAGCGGGTTCCCATTTTCCAATATTCGGGAGGTAATATTTTACATCGTAAGTATAGGATTTGAGGTTCAGGTTCAAACCCGGCTCACTTATACTTTCTTCAAACTCTTTTCTGATGTTGTTCTGAAAGGCAAAAACGGTTTTCAACTGGCCCTTACCTAAAATAAAATTACTGTTTAAAGCAGCCCTGTAGTGATTGATATCCTGGTAAGGTAAGCCCAATCTGCGCTCCCTGGCTGCCGCGCTTGAGATGACCTCTCCGTCTTCATTTAAATAATTGCCATTTTCATCGGGACCATCTTCTACCAGACCAATATTGGTATGAAAACGGGAGAAGCTAAGGTGAGAATAGCCCCAGCTTTTGTTCAGGCCGAGCATCCCGTTAAAGTTCAGTTCGTTGAAACCGGAATTGGGCACCGTGGTATCTTTATACCGGAAACCGTAGGCATTTTTGTAAGATGCACGGCCACGATATACAAAACCATTTTCATTACCCTGCAGCATTAAGGATGAAGCGGTAAGTCCGTTATTGGTGCTATAATTACTGGTAAATTCACCGTTATGCATCCCGGGAGCAGGAACCAGGTCGTCAATTACATTGATCACCCCGCCCAGAGCATCCGAGCCATACAGCAAACTTGCCGGTCCTTTTAAAATTTCTATCCTTGCTGCCGAAAACTGGTCGACCTCTATTCCGTGTTCATCTCCCCATTGCTGGGCTTCTTCACGGGCACCGTCAACCATAGTCAACACCCGGTTATAACCTAAGCCGCGTATAACAGGCTTGGAGATTGCACCACCCGTGCTTACCTGAGCAACACCCGGTATTTTGGCAATCGCATCCATCAGGTTAGTGCCCCCTGCCTGCGCCAGCTTGGTTTTGCCAACCGTAACTACCGATAAACTGCTGGTCTTGTTGCTTGAACTGAACGGCGAGCCTGTAATCACCACCTCGGCACTCTCAATAATTGATGGGGTTAAGGAAATGGACAAGCCATTCTGACTGCCCAGGTCGACCACCGAAGAATAGGTTTTATAACCCACATAGCGGACTTCCAGCAGGAATTTTCCTTTTGCAGGCACATTCTTTAAAACAAATTCTCCCTGTGCATTGGTCGTGGTAATGGCCTTTAAATCTGTAATGTAAATGGTTGCCCCAACCAGCGGGCTCTGGTCTGAAGCATCAACAACCTTGCCCCTGAACTGGGCCATATCGGTTGCAAAGCTACTCAATGTAAAAAATGAGCACAATAATGTATATAGTAAAAGATAGGTCTTTTTCATTTATCTGTTATTTTACCGCATAGCTATAGCGCAGCAATGCCGGTTTATGAAATGTATGGTATTTATAAAAACAAGGCAGCAGATTGCCTTTTGTGAAGATCTTAAACTATAGGGGGCCCCCTGAGGGAAAGGCTGATCAGTTCAATATATGTACCAATAACGATGGAATAATACGGCCTCGCATGCGTATAAGTCCTGTAGGTTGGAAAATATTGCTGTGCACGCAGGTAATTTTTTTCAAAATGAGCCTTACATACCAGACAGTCGTCACTATGATTGCTGACGTGCAGTTTGTGATTACAGGTTTTTTGATAGCCTGCACAAGAGGGCTCTTCGTGTTTGTGGCTGTGAAAAGCACTAAAAGGAGTAAGTGCTATGGCAAATACCCATAACAGCAAAATCGACAGACGCCGATGAATATGCTGGTGTTTCCTTTTCAATCGGCAACAAAATTAATCAATTATGCGATTAATCTGGCATACGGAGCTTAGAACATGGCCGTATTATGACTTCATTATTAATTGTTTAAAAAAAACAAAAAATAGGTAAACAAACAAATCTACTTGATATATTTGCAATTCAAACTGGTCGAATTGAAAAAAAACACTGCAACATACAAAAACATTCTTGTTATTGAGGATAATCATGCCATCCTTGATGTAATCACGCTGATCCTGCAAAGCGAATCCTATAAGGTGACCGGCCTGAACAGGAGTGCAGATATGATGGTCCATATTGACCAGATGAAGCCTGACCTGGTGATCCTGGATATCATGCTTCCTGATGGTGATGGAAGGGACCTGTTAAAAGAGATCAGACTAAACGAGGCAACTACTCACATCCCCGTCCTGTTGATATCAGCCAAATATACGGCTGAAAATATACAGCATGGTGAATATAAGCCTAATGGCTTCCTGCCAAAACCATTTGATATAGATGAATTACTGGACCGGATTGAGGGCATACTGGCCGGCAAAACCTATTAGCCCTTTAACAGCTCTATTATCGCTGTCGCTGTAAGCTTTTGCTGTGCCCCGCTGTGCATATCTTTTAAGGTCAGCAATCCGGTCTGCATTTCGTCACTTCCAATTAAAATGACGAATGGGATACGCTTGTCATCTGCATAGCTCATTTGTTTTTTCAGCTTTGCTGAAGATGGATACAACTCTGCGGCGATGTTGGCATTACGCAACTCCTGCAGTATTGGTAATGCATAGCTCTCGGCGTCTTTATCAAAGTTGCTGATCAGCACCCTTGTTCCTGCTGCCGCTGATTCGGGAAAAAGATTGAGCTCCTGCAAAACATCATAAATCCTATCGGCCCCAAAAGAAATTCCCGCACCTGTTAAGCCTTTCAATCCAAACATGCCTGTAAGGTCATCATAACGGCCGCCGCCACCTATACTGCCCATTGCTACTTCATTGGTTTTGACCTCAAATATGCAACCGGTATAGTAGTTCAGCCCCCTGGCCAGTGTAATGTCCAGTTCCAGGTCTGGTTTCGATATATCAGCGGTAAGCATTCCAGCTAAATATGCAAAAACCTGCTCTATCTCTTCTATGCCTTTAAGGCCGATGGCCGACGCGGAAAGCACAGCCCGGAGGCTGTTTAACTTCTCCGTATTGGAACCTTCCAGTAAAATAACCGGTTTTAACCCTTCAATGTCCGCTTCAGTAAAACCGCGCTCCAGGAGTTCTTTGATCACCCCCTCCAGGCCGATTTTATCCAGCTTATCAATAGCAACGGTCATGTCAACAATCAGCTCGGGTTTACCCACTACCTCCGCAATTCCGGAAAGGATCTTGCGGTTGTTGATTTTTATGGTAAAGTCCTTAAGTCCCAGGTTACTCAGCGCTTCCTGGTAGATCAGTACAAATTCGGCCTCGTTCAATAAGCTCTCCGATCCCACAACATCCACATCACATTGATAAAATTCGCGGTAGCGCCCTTTCTGAGGCCGGTCTGCGCGCCATACCGGCTGTACCTGAAAACGTTTGAAGGGAAGGGCAATATCGTTCTGGTGCATCACCACATAACGGGCAAAAGGTACCGTGAGGTCGTAACGCAATGCCTTTTCACTGATGGAGGAGGTAATGGCATTTGAATTGGCCTGGGCCATCAGCTCGGGTTTCACTTTGGAAAGGAAATCACCGCTGTTCAGGATCTTAAATATCAGTTTATCCCCCTCATCACCATACTTTCCGGTTAGTGTGGCCAGGTTTTCCATTGCCGGGGTCTGTATTTCGGCATAACCATATTTTTTAAATACTGTTTTAATGGTATCAAAAATATAATTGCGTTTCACCATTTCCTGTGGAGAAAAATCGCGGGTTCCTTTTGCTAAAGAGGGTTTGATGTTTGACATAGGCGCAAAAGTACAAAACTAACAGGCATAAAAAAAGGTTGCCTGCATTAATGAGCAGGCAACCTTTATAATATTTCGACACTATTGGCCTGCGCTTAAGGTTCTCTTAAGGGGCTCAATGCTGGTACTAAGCGAGCAACCTGATTGGTTCTTCCAGCAATCCTTTTAAGGTTTGCAGGAAGGCGGCACCAGTAGCGCCGTCAACCACACGGTGGTCACAGCCTAAAGTCAGCTTCATGACATTACCCGGTACAACGGCTCCGTTTTTAACAACAGGCACTGCCTGGATCGCTCCTACAGAAAGGATAGCGCCATCGGGAGCGTTGATGATTGATGTAAATTCATCAATACCAAACATACCCAGGTTAGAAACGGTAAAGGTAGAACCTTCCCAATCTGATGGCTGCAGTTTTTTGGCTTTTGCTTTTTGTCCGTATTCTTTAACCTCTGCCGAGATATGAGATAAGGATTTGCCATCCGCAAAACGAACTACAGGTACCAGTAAGCCGTCTTCTACCGCCATGGCTACGCCGATATTGGTATGTTCATTGAAACGGATCTTATCGCCGCCCCATGAAGAGTTCACCGCAGGGTGTTGTTTTAAGGCAACAGCCACCGCTTTGATTACGATGTCATTGAAAGAAACCTTAACCGGAGCAACCGCATTAATTGCCGTACGGGCAGTCATTGCATTGTCCATATCAATACTGATGGTTAAATAGAAATGCGGAGCGGTAAACAGGCTCTCTGCTAAACGTTTAGCGATGACCTTACGCATCTGCGATACCGGTTTCTCGGTAAATTTCTCCTCACCAACATACTGAGGGATTACCGGCGCAGCTTTTTCTGCAGCAGGAGCCGATGAAGACGCTGCTTTCGGAGCGGCAGCGGAAGGTTTGAAGTTCTCTATGTCTTTTTTAATGATACGACCACCATCTGCGCTTCCGGCAACCTGTGAAAGGTCGATCCCTTTATCTTTTGCAATGCGTTTGGCCAATGGAGATGCTTTTACCCTTTCACCGTTTCCAGATGAAACAGGAGCTTCTTCTTTTGCCTCAGGAGCTTTCTCTGCCACAGGGGCATCAGATTTCGCATCAGCAGCCGGTTTGGCAGGAACATCGCCCTGTGCCAGGATACCGCTGATGTCTGTGCCTTCAGGCCCTACAATGGCAATGATCCCATTTACTTTGGCAGCAGCACCTTTTTCCACACCGATGTGCAGTAAAGTTCCGCTGGCATAACCCATTACCTCCATGGTTGCCTTATCGGTTTCCACATCGGCCAGGATATCATCGTCTTTAACTTTATCGCCGACTTTTTTGTGCCATTCCGCAATTACACCTTCAGTCATGGTATCGCTAAGCAAAGGCATACGGATTACGGTAACCCCTTTTGCTGCCAGTTCAGCTTCAGACAATCCGCTTTTGGCTTCAGCCGCAGGCGCTTCATTTTTTTCGGCTGCAGGAGCAGCTTCAGCAGGTTTGTTATCAGCGGCAGGGGCAGCAGCACCTTCTGCATCCAAAGCAGCTTTATAATCTTCGCCTTCTTTACCGATAACAGCAATAACAGCATCAACAGGAACGGCCTTACCTTCTTCTACACCAATGTACAATACGGTACCATCCCAATAGGATTCTAAATCCATGGTCGCCTTATCGGTTTCCACTTCGGCCATTACATCGCCGCTCTTTACTTTATCGCCAACTTTTTTATGCCACTTAGCCATTACCCCTTCGGTCATGGTATCGCTCATTTTGGGCATTCTAACTATTTCAGCCATGCTATATATCTATGAAATGCGTTCTTAATTAATCTTTTACGTAAGGATAATCCTGCTGCACATATACATCGGTATACAGTTCTGATGCATCAGGGAATGGAGATTCTTCAGCAAATTTTACAGACTCATCAACAATCTGCTTTACCTTATTTTCGATTTCCTCGATCCAGGCCTCGCTGGCATATTTTTCTTTAAGGATTACCTCTCTTACCAATTCAATCGGATCTTTAGCTTTATATTCTTCCAGCTCATCTTTGGTACGGTATTTAGCCGGGTCAGACATAGAATGCCCGCGGTAACGGTAAGTCCTCATTTCGAGGAAGGTTGGTCCCTCTCCGTTCCTTGCACGTTGTGCGGCCTCATCCATTGCGTTGTGTACTGCAACCGGGTCCATGCCATCTACAGGGGCACAAGGCATGTCAAAACCTAAACCAATTTTATAAATATCAGTCATGTTGGTGGTACGTTCTACCGAAGTACCCATGGCATAACCATTGTTTTCGCAAACGAAAATAACCGGGAGTTTCCATAGCATAGCCATGTTGAAAGCTTCATTCAAAGCTCCCTGACGTACGGCACCGTCGCCCATATAGCAAACGTTTACATTTTTAGTGCCTTTATATTTTTCAGCAAATGCAATACCTGCTCCCAAAGGAATCTGACCACCTACAATACCATGTCCGCCATAAAAATTAAACTCTTTGCTGAACATGTGCATCGAACCACCTTTACCTTTGGAACAGCCAGTTACCTTACCGTACATTTCAGCCATGATGCTGTTTGCACTTACACCTTTAGCCAGTGCATGAGCGTGATCACGGTAAGCAGTGATCATCGTATCTTCAGGCTGAAGTGCGGAAATCGCTCCGGCTACTACAGCTTCCTGACCGATGTATAAATGACAAAAACCACGGATTTTTTGTTGTCCGTAAAGTTGGCCGGTTTTTTCTTCGAACTTGCGCATCAGCAACATCGACTCAAACCACTTCAGATAGGTATCTTTATTTATTTCTACTGCACTCATTTTGGGGTGTTGATTTTTTTTACGAGAGCAAATCTACTTTTTTATTGCAATATATAGAAGTAAATGATGTAAAATGCACACTAAGGACGCTTATTTTACACCATCCGGCAAGCCAGCTAACAAGGTCAATATTAGTGCATATAGACATCCTGACAAATTTTAAGCAAACAGATACCCGATAAACCATCATAAAGTTGCCTGTAAATTCGAAGCGACCGAAACTTATATGGTACAAAAAAATAAAGCATTATGCCAAAATTGTTAATAACTTTTACATTTAGAAACAATACATTTGGATAACATTTGTAAAATACATAGTTTTGACAGCCTGACAATAAGCCCTAGTGGTGTACGTTTAAGTGTAAGTGATTAGTACCCAAACTTAACAGTATAACATGATTAAAAAGTTTTTGTTTTCTTCCCTCATTGGTTTGTGCAGTTTAACGGCGCTAAATGCACAAACAAAAACAAAAGAGACCAGCAAAGTAGCAGACCCCGACAATTTAGCATCCCAATATTTTTCACAGGTTATGGGTGTTGCGGTAGATGCAACCTCCAATGTTAAATTATACAAGTTCATCTACGAATGGATTGGAACCCCTTACCGGTTCGGAGGAAATACCCAGAAAGGAATTGACTGTTCGGCTTTTACCAAAGCCATTTACGATAAAGTTTTCAACACTACGATATTGCGCAACTCCCGCGATATTTTCAGCATGGTAGATCCCCTGCCAAAAGATGAGCTGAAAGAAGGCGACCTGGTATTTTTCAAGATAAAAAGCAGAAGTATTACACATATCGGAATTTACCTGGGCGATAATCGCTTTGCGCATGCTTCTTCCAGTCGCGGTGTAGTGATCAGCAATTTAAACGAGCCTTATTATTCAAGATATTTTTACAAAGGTGGCCGGATACTAGACGGCGTTAAGGAAGACCTGATCCAGGAATAGACAATTGAAACTTTCAGCAATAACCCTGCTTAGTGTAAAAATTGCGCTGATTGCCCTAAGCTGCACCAATAATGCCGCCAGTATACCCAAACAGGTTCAGATTGACACGCCTGTAATTCCTAAAAAAGATACGATAGCTATTACCGCCGTTGGCGATATCATGATCGGCTCGGCCTATCCGACAAAATCAAACCTGCCTCCAGATGATGCGATCCATAGTTTTAAAGCGGTGGACAGCCTTTTGCAGGGCGATATTGTTTTTGGCAATCTGGAAGGCTGCCTGCTCGATAATGGCAAATCTACCAAATGCAAAGACCCGAACAGCAACAGCTGTTTCGCTTTCAGGATGCCCGAACGGTATGCAGGCATCATCAAAAAAGCCGGGTTTAACCTCTTGAGCATCGCGAACAACCATGTGGGCGATTTCGGGCTCAAAGGCAGAAGCCGCACTGCCGCGATTCTGGATTCCCTGGAAATTCCCTATGCCGGACTGCAATCCCATCCCTATGCCATTTTTGAAAGAGATAGTATAAAGTACGCTTTCTGTGCTTTTGCACCTAACGAAAACACCGTTTCCATTAATCAGACAGACAGCGCCACGCAATTGGTTCGCCGGTTAAAGGCACAGGCCGATATTGTGATTGTTTCTTTCCATGGTGGTGCCGAAGGGGCTAAAGCCGAGCATGTTTTAAAACGCAAGGAAATATTTTATGGTGAGAACAGGGGCAATGTATATGCCTTTGCCCACGCTGTAATAGATGCAGGAGCAGATGTGGTGCTTGGACATGGCCCGCATGTTACCAGGGCGGTGGAAGTGTACAAAAACAAGTTTATTGCTTACAGCCTCGGCAACTTTTGTACCTATGGCATGTTTAGCCTTAAAGGCCCTAATGGGATCGCACCAGTACTGCAATTAAAAATAAATTCCAAAGGCGATTTTGTGTACGCCGATATCGTATCTGTAAAACAGGACAAAGTTAACCGCCTGACTTTAGATGAAAACCAGGGGGCATTCAACAAAATCAGATCGTTGACCAATACCGATTTCCCGGGCCACAGGCTAAAATTCTCCGGATCTGGCCGTATTGAGTTAAAGGATTAAGATTCGTCTTTTGTATTCTTTACCAAACCTATCCCCGAAACGAAGAAAATAAGCCCTATGATGCCCGCAACAATTAATTCCCGGCTCTGTATACTGTGTTTAACAAATCCGTATCCTGCATAAATAAGGCCGATGATACCTAAAATTGTTAAGATAGTGCCAAATGTTCTTTTTACATTCATAACGTTTGAAATTTAGTTCATTATCAATACACAACATCCGTGCCTGCATGTAATGTGCAGTTCGCTAAACAAAAACCGCTGATCATTCAGATTTGTTCGTATATTAAATGAATTATTTATCATTTAAAAACGACTTATGAATTATTCGCTTTACATTTTTCTCTTTGTAGCCTTTATTATCCTGATCAGTTCATTTGTTACCGTAAAACAAGGAACAATTGCTGTGATTACCATTTTCGGGAAATACAGGAGGCTCTTACGTCCGGGACTAAGCTTAAAGATTCCCCTGATAGAAAACATCCACTCCAGGATCTCAATACAGAACAGATCGGTGGAATTGTCCTTTCAGGCCGTTACCCAGGATCAGGCCAATGTGTATTTTAAGGCCATGCTGCTTTATTCTGTCATCAACCATGATGAAGAAACCATTAAAAACGTAGCTTTTAAGTTTGTGGATTCCAACAACCTGATGCAGGCACTGATCCGCACCATTGAAGGCTCTATCCGGGCCTATGTGGCCACGCAAAAACAAGCCAATGTACTTGCCCAGCGCAACGAAATTGTAGAACACGTGAAACAACAGATAGATCAGGTACTGGAAAGCTGGGGTTATCACCTGCAGGACCTGCAGCTGAATGACATTACTTTTGATGAAGAGATCATGCGCTCTATGAGCAGGGTAGTGGCCTCCAACAACCTGAAGGCAGCTGCTGAGAATGAAGGTCAGGCGCTGTTGATCACCAAGACCAAAGGTGCCGAGGCCGACGGTAATGCCATTAAAATTGCTGCAGCGGCAGAACGCGAGGCCGCACAATTGCGCGGACAGGGTATTGCACTCTTCAGGGCCGAAGTGGCACATGGTATGACCAAAGCTGCCCAGGAAATGGAAGAAGCCAATCTGGATATCTCGGTTATTCTTTTCACCATGTGGACAGAATCCATCAAACAATTTGCGGAAAACAGCGAAGGCAATGTTATCTTCCTGGATGGTTCTACAGAAGGTATGAACCGTACCATGAAAGAAATGATGGCCATGCAGCTACAGAAAGCTGCCCAGGATAAATCTGGGAAATAGCCACCTCTAATGTAAAAAAGGCTCCTGACATATTGTGTCAGGAGCCTTTTTTATGGAATACTTTAAAGGAATTTAGTTTAAAGGAGTTTGGTTTTTTACCAATCCTTTCGCCGCTGGATCGGTCACTTGCATAAAGTCGGCCATGATCCTTAAACTTTCATCCTGTACAAAATCAAAGCTCTCTTCTTTCTTTATCTTGTCCCCTTTTTTAACAGCAGGCAGGCCTCTTGAAGCCCTTAACGAATTGATCTTAGCCAGGTTTTTCGCCTCAAGACTATCTCTTTCCTGTTTCAGCTTTACTTCATTTAAAGAAACCGAAACTTCTTTATCGCTTTTGTTCAGTTCTGCAATGTCCTGCTCCATTATTTTATAGTCAAGCGATTTGGCCATACGCTGTTTATGCAACGCTATCAGGCCTGGCTTAACGGCAGCAAGGTTGGCCACTGGTGTAAAATTAGAAGCCTTTACTTCATCCCATGGCAAAGCCGAAGGCTCTGTATCTTCACCAATCTTATCCATTGGATATAAAGAAGGGAACTCAATATCAGGCATTACCCCTTTATGCTGGGTACTGCTACCGGTTACACGATAAAACTTCGCCATTGTTAAATTGATCTGACCAAGCTGAATGCCCTCTTTTTCAGTTTTTATCACACCGCCGGTTTTACCCACAAGTGCAGCCAATCTTTGAATGATGGAAGGATTAACCAGCTTATTCATATCTATCGATGACTGTACCGTTCCTTTTCCATAGGTTTGTGTCCCCATGATGATCCCTCTGCCATAGTCCTGAATAGCTCCTGCAAAGATTTCAGATGCCGAAGCGCTTAAGCGATCTACCATCACACCAAAAGGTCCCGCCCAGGCCACACCTGGATTATTGTCTTCACTCACTTCTACGCCGTTCCTAAGGTCCTTAACCTGTACAACCGGCCCCTTATTGATAAACAAGCCTGTTAAATCAATTGCTTCAACCAAAGAACCACCACCATTTGCACGCAGGTCCATTACAATGGCATCTACTTTATCGCGGTTTTTTAAGGTGTCAATCAGCAGCCTTACATCACGGGTAGTGCTTTTATAGTTAGGATCGCCGGCATTTGCGGCTTTAAAATCTGCATAAAATGCAGGTACAGTAATGATTCCGATCTTATAGGGTTTGCCGTTTGATTGTATGGTTTGTACCTTCTTTTTGGCAGACTGGTCTTCCATTACAATCTTTTCCCTTACCAGTTCAATAATTACCGGTTTGGCCGACATTTCCATTCCCGCAGGAATAATTTTAAGCCTTACTTTCGTGCCCTTAGGGCCTTTAATTTTAGCCACGGAACTTTCTATCCTCCAGCCAATGATGTCTTCAAATTCACCGGCACCCTGCGCAACTGCAACGATCCTGTCGCCCGCGCTCAGTAACTTGCTCTTAAAGGCAGGTCCTCCGGGAATCACTTCAGCAATTTTAAGTACTTCGTTTTCCAGTTGCAGTCTGGCGCCAATCCCTTCAAAAGAACGGGCCATATCTTCGTTAAACTGCTGGGCATTGGTTGGGTTAAAATAATTGGTGTGCGGATCAATGGTTTCGGTAAAAGCATCCATGATGGTCTGGAAAACATCCTGATTGTTCAGTTTGGATGATTGAGATTTAAGTGCCTCGTAACGTTTTGTCAGTGTTTCTACGTTCTTGGCTTCCGGTGTACCCGCAATTTTTAAGTTTACCAGTTCATATTTTACCCTTTTTCTCCAAAGGTCATCCAATGCTGATTTAGAACTTGTCCACGGCATCTTTTCCCTGTCGAACACATAAGTTTCATTCTGGGTGTAGTTCTGCTTCGCTTTAATCTCTGTAAAAGCATAAGTCAGGAACTCGTTATAACGTTTCAGGTAAACGTTAAAAATATAAAATGGCGCACTCAGGTCTCCATTGCGGAAATCATCATCCAATGAATACCTGAACTTCTCAAACTCCTTTATGTCCGAAGCCAGAAAATAGTATTTATAAGGATCCAGATCCTTGATGTACTTATCCAGCACCAGTGAAGAAATGGAATCGTTTATTTTTATTTTCTTGTAGTTGTAATTTTCTATCAACCCCACAATCTCCTTACATACCAGTGCTTGTTTTTCATCAGGCACAATGTTGCTTACACCTTGAACCAGGGGCTGTGTTTTAGGAGCAGCGTGGCAGGCAAGAACGGCGGCAGTAAAGGTTACCAGTAATATCTTCTTCAACATCTCTTTAACATTTTTAAAATCCATTTTTATATTTCGCACTAATATGATACCAATTTCAGAAATAAACAGAAAAGAGACAGTAATAATACTGTCTCTTTTCTGTAAACATACCCAAAAGTAGTCAAATACTATAGAATCAATGATACAAAAAAACTATTTGAGCTGCAAATATTTGACAAGCCAACTATTTCTTTGCCATAGCTTTGGCCGGGATCTGTGCCCTGGCTTCTTTGATCTGGGTCTTAAACCTGGCTAAACCGGAAGACTTTGCCAGCAGTTCCGCCCTGTTGAGGTCCCTTGCCGCAAGGGTATATTCTTTTTTCCTGATCTTAACCTGTGCCAGCCCCAGTACAGAATCGATATAAGCATTGTTATTCCCGATCTGCTGGGCCAAAATACCCTGCTGGGTATAAAACCAGAGCGACTGGGTGAGCTTGCTGGCTGCAAAATATATTTTACCCAACTGTCCATAAGATTCCATCTGACCGGATTTACTTCCGATCTTTGAATAATTTTTCAGCGCAACATTCAACGTTACCTGCTCTGCCTCAGAATAGTGTGCAAGCAGATAGTGTACATTTGCCAGCCTTAAAAGAGCCGAGCCATATTGAGTAAATTTTTTTGAGCTATTGTATTCAAATGCCGCTTTTCCGTACAAAGTAATGGCATCATTCAGATCTCCACGTCGTTCATTCTTTTCTGCCTCTGCAAAATAATCATCACCGTCATTTTCATCCAGATTGGACACGACAATATTTACAGCCCCATTGCCGGGCTGGGATTCCTGCGACAAAAAAGTACCGGTTTGGGTCATGGCCTTACTGGAAAAAAACAGACCAATCAGTATCAAACAAATTTTGTTCATTCGCTAAAGATAGAATAAATTTAGTTAAACAACTGTAAACTAAATCAAAAGGCATAAATTAAACCTTACTTAAAGGTAAATATCCCAGGTGCATTTCATCGGCCGGCCCGTCAGCACCCGCCTCTAATTGTAACCTGTATTTACTTTTAACACCTGATGGAAGTACTTCAGCTATTTCAAATACATCATCTACATCGACTCCGTATTTGTCGTCAATATGCGATACTGCCCCTTCAAACCCTGTGTGTTTATAAAAAGCAGTTTCTTTGGCCGTTTTAGAAGCTGAGCCAAGGCTGTCTGCCACAATCAACAGCTTATAATGCAATTCATCAAACTCCCCTTTTTTGTAACCGCCCAGATTCAGAAAAAACAGTTTATTTTTCTGATCAGCTGATTTTTCTGCAGCTGGCACAACTTTTAGCTGATACTCTCCAACCCTGCTCACCGTTCTCCAGGCATCAATATGGATTTTCCCGTTTGCCTCTGGCCAGAAGTCTATGATATCCTGTTTCACTGCTGCCAGTGAACTTCCGATCGTAAAAAAGATATCGTGCTGCTCGGTATGCCGGCCCGGGGGCTTACAACCCAGCAAAAACATAAAAAGTTTAAGTGGTTCCATAGTTATTGTTTCATTTCCGCTATCAATGCCCTGCAACGTTCCTCGATGCCTAAAAAAACAGGCTCAAAAAGCTGGTCATCATAATATGGGTCTGTCACTTCCAGATCACCGGACAAAAACAGTTTCACTTTTTCACGCTGTTCCGCATTCTCCGCCAGTTTCAGCACATCTCTAAGGTTATTCCGGTCCATCACCAGGATATGATCTGCCTCATCAAACATCTGTTTACCAAAATGCCTTGCCCTTTGCTTTGAGATATCATATCCGAATTTTCTGGCAATGGCGATGCTTCTCCTGTCTGCAGGCTGGTTCACATGCCAATCACCTGTACCCGCCGAAGTGACCTCCCAGTTCAGCCCCTGTTCTTCCAGCAGTTGCCGCATAATGCCTTCCGCCAGGGGTGAGCGGCAGATATTGCCCAAACAAACCATCAGTATCTTCATACCCGCTATTTATAAATGTCATTCAGAATGTTTGCCAGGCAAATCCCACCTTTAAGCAGCTGCTCGTTCAGCAGGCCTACAAACTCAAAATTATATTTATAGCTCAGCCTTTCTTCAGGCTTAATGTTGGCATAAATCCTATTGCAGGCCAGGTAAGATCCATAAACGTAATCTTTTAAAGAGCTGTTCCTCCAGGTACTCAACTGATCGGCCGAAGGAAAGTTGATGGCATTTGCATACTCTGTATAACTGAGCTGCTGGTATTCGATCAGCGATTCGTCCCAAACCCTGTGCAGGTTAGACTTTTCACCGAACCAGGTTACAAATACTTTATTGCCGCCAAGGTCTTCTTTCCTTGCGGTATGCATGGGCTGGTTCAAATCACCCACCAGGTGGATCAGCAGGCGCATCGCCAGTCTTTTTTCTTCGGCACTGGCCTTTCTGTTCTTCAATACGGCCACCATTTCCGGGATTTTATTGTAAACGTTCGGAGATTTTTCCTGATCTAAAAGATCAAATATCCCTTGTTTGTCCAGCCCGGCAGGCAGGTTTACAAAATGCCAGTTGTATAAATAATCGTAGGCAGGGTCCGACTTGATAAAATCGCCCCAGTTGCTTGCCATGGCCAGGCTTTCGTTACCCAGCACTTCTTTTACACCTTTCTTTGCTTTGCCGCTAAGGTGGCTTTCGGCAATCTGTCCAACTATCCGGTGTCCGAGCATGCCCCAGGCACCTGCATTTAGCGGCAGATATAAAACAAAGGCAAAGGCCAGAAGGCCTTTGCACATTTTTATCATTACATTCTTTTTCATCTCTATAATTCTTTAGGCCGGCAAATAATGCGTTCCTTTAAAACCAGGGTACATTCCCTTTGATTGCTGGTGCTTTCCAGTTTAAGCTGGTCCTGACCGGCTGCCTTTATATAAAAAGTCTGTATATAGCGGCCAATCTGGTAACAGCCGGAAATTTTCTGCTTATAGTTGGCTTTGGTATAAGTCCCAACCAGGAAAAGACTGTCGGCCCTCACTTCATACACCCCTTTGGCATACTCCTTCCAAACCCCTCCGTTAAAGCAGGAATCTGAATAGTAGTTTACTTTCGAATGCGTCGTCAGGTCCACATAAAAGGAGTCGCAGGTAAACCTGAATTTATGCAGGGTATAGTTCAGCAGTTTATCCGCATTCGCTATGCTGTCCTGGTTCCATACCCCCTGCAAAAAAGCTTCACCCTTTCCCTGTACATCAGGCAGGCGCCTGCACGAAGCAGAAATACACACCATCAACAAAAGGCAAAAAAACAATCTCAGCATATTTTTTCAGCTAATCCGGCTTATTTTAAACTACCCACCATATCTTCCGGGCGTACCCACTCATCAAATTGTTCGGTAGTGAGTAAGCCCAGTTCTACGGCTGCTTCACGAAGTGTTTTATTTTCTTTATGTGCTTTTTTTGCAATTTTTGCCGCATTCTCGTAGCCTATGTGCGGGTTCAGCGCAGTAACCAGCATCAGTGAATTTTCCAGGTGTTTTTTAATCTCAGGAAGGTTTGGCAGGATCCCTGCAGCACAATGGTCATTAAATGAAACACAGGCATCACCTATCAACCGGCCTGATTGCAATACATTGGCCGCAATTACAGGTTTAAACACGTTCAGTTCGAAATGCCCTGTACTTCCACCAACACTTACCGCAACGTCATTTCCTATAACCTGCGCACAAACCATGGTCAGTGCTTCAGGTTGTGTAGGGTTAACCTTACCTGGCATAATTGAGGATCCCGGTTCATTATCCGGAATGATGATCTCCCCGATTCCCGAACGCGGACCGGAACTTAGCATCCTTACGTCGTTCGCAACTTTCATTAATGAAACGGCCACACGCTTATAGGCTCCAGAAAGTTCTACCATTGCATCATGCGCCGCCAGGGCTTCAAATTTATTAGGCGCGGTTACAAATGGCAGGCCGGTCAACTCAGCTATTTTTTGAGCAACCAGCACATCATAACCTTTTGGGGTGTTTAAACCTGTACCTACCGCTGTACCACCTAATGCCAGTTCACTGATCATCACCAGGGCATTTTTAATGGCCCTGATGCCATTACTGATTTGCTGGGCATAACCCGAAAATTCCTGTCCCAATGTTAAAGGTGTGGCATCCATAAAATGGGTACGACCGGTTTTAACAATCGTGGCAAATTCCTGCGATTTTGCCACCAGGGTACCATGCAATTTTTCCAGCCCCGGAAGGGTCACTTCTACCGCCTGCTTATACGCAGCAATATGCATAGCAGTAGGGTAGGTATCGTTTGAAGACTGCGATTTGTTTACATCATCATTAGGGTGCAGCACTTTCTTTTCATCGCCTAATCCACCACCATTTAAAACATGTCCACGATAGGCAATCACTTCATTGGCGTTCATGTTACTTTGCGTGCCTGATCCCGTCTGCCAGATCACCAGCGGAAACTGATCATCCAAACTACCCGCGATGACCTCATCACAAGCCTTTGCAATCAGGTTCGCTTTATCCTGGCTCAAAACACCAAGTTCAGTATTAGCCAAAGCAGCAGCCTTTTTTAAATATCCAAAAGCATGAATGATCTCCTTAGGCATAGAAGCCTCGGGGCCAATTTTAAAGTTATTCCTTGAACGTTCAGTTTGAGCACCCCAATATTTATCAGCAGGCACCTGCACTTCACCCATCGTATCGTGTTCTGTTCTAAAATTCATTTGTTTTATTTTTTGTTGTCGCCCAAATTTAAGGTTTTTGTATCTCAATGAGTTTTATTTATGTAACAAATGATATAATGTTTAAAACTCTTTTACGTTTAAAGGGGTAAAAATCCTTATTTTTCGACTTTTTAAACCGTATTGCATTCTTCATGAAGTTTCGTCTGCTAAGCATAATCACATCACTAACCATTTTATCGCTCTCCTCATGTTCAACTCCGGAAGAAAAAGCTAAAAAAGCCGAAGCCGATAAAAAGGTCAGGGTTAAAGAAGATGACAGGGCCGATAGCCTTGCGCTGGTTTACAACCCCGAAAAAGCGGACCAATGGATTGCAGGCTTTGTACAGAACCTACACAAAAAATATAATTTCAACGGAAATATGCTGGTGGCAAAAGGTGGAAAGATCATTTATGAGAAAGCCGTTGGATGGGCCGATTACCTGCACCGCGACAGCTTAAAAATAAACTCGGAATTTGAACTGGCGTCCATCACCAAAACCTTTACCGGGGTTGCCATCATGCAGCTGGTAGAAGCAGGAAAATTAAAGCTGACCGACGATGTAAAAAAATTCTACCCTAACTTCCCTTACGATGGAATTACAGTAGAACTTTTGTTGTCGCACCGCAGCGGGATGATGAACTACGTCTATTTTATTGACGACATCTGGCGCAAAGAAAAGCGCAACATGAAAAAAGGTGTATCCAACCAGGAGGTAATGGAAGTGATTGCCGACAAAAAACCTAACCCTTATACCAAACCAAACCGGGTTTTTCATTACAACAACTCTAATTTTATGGTACTGGCCGCCATTATAGAAAAGGTGACGGGCCAACGCTTTTCGCAGTACATGATGGAGCATGTTTTTAAGCCTGCCGGAATGAAAAATACCCATGTTTACTCTACAACAGAATATGAAAAAATTCCTGTTGATGTAGTGGGCCATGATCGTAACAGCTTTAGGTATTCGGTAGTGCAGAACTTTTTAGATGGCCCTGTTGGCGATAAGGGTATTTATAGCACTTTGCACGATCTGGTGTTGTATGACAAATACCTGAAGAACGGCAGATTATTGACACAAAAAAGTCTGGATTCAGCCTACAAAGGCCGCAACAAAGCCATCAAAGGTCATTTCAACTACGGCTATGGCTGGCGCATATTTGACGGAGAAAAAAACAGGAAAGTAGTGTATCATACGGGATGGTGGCATGGCTTCAGACACATTTATGTGCGCGATTTCCAAAAGGATATTGTCATTATATTTCTGGGCAATTTAACCAATGGCAGTTTGATGCAACTTGATGAATTGTATAAACACCTTGGCGTTCCTGTTATCCGCAAAGGCGCCTATTCGGGAGCAGGCTCTCTACCGGGAAGTGACGAAGATTAATCAGGAGATCTTATCGAAAGCAATGCCCTTGCGTCTTTTAGAAAGGTAAGTCCGCAGCAGACTGTTTTCAGGTAGTTCCAGGTGTGGATCTGCTGCCAGCACCTCTATTACGGTGTTTCGTGCTTCCTGCAGGATGAGCTGATCTTTTGCCAGATCGGCCAGCTTTAACTCCAGTACACCACTTTGCTGCGTACCGGTAATGTCGCCGGGCCCACGGAGCTGCAGGTCGATCTCTGATATTTCAAAACCATTATTCGTCCTGACCATAGTTTCCAGACGCAGTTTTCCATCTGCACTCAATTTATTGCCCGACATCAGGATACAGAACGATTGCTCCGCCCCCCTTCCTACACGGCCCCGCAGCTGGTGTAATTGCGAAAGGCCAAAACGTTCTGCATTCTCAATGATCATCACAGAAGCATTCGGAACATTCACCCCAACCTCTATTACCGTTGTTGCCACCATGATCTGACTCTTCCCATCTATGAACTGCTGCATTTCATACTGCTTGTCGGCATTGCTCATTTTGCCATGCACAATACTGATCTGGTACTGCGGCCGTGGAAACTGATAGCCCATCTGTTCTATGCCTGCTTCCAGGTGTAAAAGGTCCAGTTTTTCACTTTCCTTGATCAGTGGATAAACCACATACACCTGGCGGCCTTTGGCAATCTCCTGCTTCATAAAACCAAACATCCTCAGGCGCTGCCCTTCAAACAAATGCCTGGTTTCAATGGGTTTCCTGCCTGCGGGAAGTTCGTCTATTACAGACACGTCTAAATCGCCGTACATGGTCATGGCCAGGGTTCTGGGTATCGGCGTTGCAGTCATCACCAGAATGTGCGGAGGAACCGCATTTTTACGCCAGAGCTTTGCCCTTTGCTCCACACCAAACCGATGCTGTTCATCAATCACCACCATGCCCAGATCTTTAAATATCACCTTATCTTCAATGAGGGCATGTGTACCCACGAGAATGTCTATTTCACCGGCTTCAAGCGCCGCGTGCAGCTGGGTCCTTTGTTTTTTGGTACTACTGCCCGTAAGGATCGCGACATTAACCAAACGGCCTTTCAGTAACGATACAATAGACTCGTAATGCTGTCGGGCAAGAATCTCTGTAGGGGCCATCATACAAGCCTGATAACCGTTGTCATTGGCCAGCAGCATACTCATTAAAGCCACCGCAGTTTTACCACTCCCTACATCTCCCTGTACCAGTCTGTTCATCTGAATACCACGTTGTGTATCCAGCCTGATCTCCTTGATTACCCGTTTCTGAGCGTTGGTCAGATTAAAAGGCAATATTTCCTTATAAAACGTATTGACGCGCTGGCCTACGGTTTCAAACAAATGGCCTTTAAATTTGAGTTCACGAAGATGTTTGTTGTGCAGCAACTGCAGCTGGATAAAAAACAGCTCTTCAAACTTCAATCGGCTCTCGGCTTTTTTTAATACCGCCACATCTTTTGGAAAGTGAATATTCAGAATTGACTCCTTCCTGGAAAGCATATGATACTTCTCCAGAATATAAGGGGGGATAGTTTCCTTAACTTCGTATAGATGCTGCTCCAGCAGCAAGGCCTGCAGTTTTTGTATGCCCTTGCTGTCTAAAAAAAACTTCTTTAATTTTTCGGTTGAATTGTAAACTGGCTGCAGCCGCAGATTGCCTGTAACTGTTGCAGGACGGGGATAACTCTCCAGATCGGGATGGGAGATGCTGTAGCTACCATTAAATACCGAAGGCTTACCAAATACAATGTAAACCTTCCCCTTACTTACATGTTCATCAACCCATTTTAAACTCTGGAACCATACCAGTTCGATAGAACCGGTTTCATCTGTCAGTTTTGCTACAATCCGTTTCTTGTGTTTTTCTCCAACCTGCTCCTTGCTGGTTATCCGCCCCAATATCTGGACATAGGGAAGTTCGGTACTGAGCTCATTTATCTTATAGAACCTGGTTCTGTCTATATAACGAAAAGGAAAATAATTGAGCAAATGCTCATAGGTAAAAATACCCAGCTCCTTCTGCAAAAGTTCGGCACGTTTAGGACCTACGCCCTTCAAATATTCGATCGTTGTATCTAAGGTAGCGGCAAACAAGACTTTAATTATTTTTCAGTGGTATATTCTTATTCCCTTTAAATGTAAGGATATCTTTTAAGATGCCCCAATTAAATACAATCACAGATACCAGCAGCAAGCCATAGGCAAATAAACGATGAACATCAACCCGTTCTCCAAAATAAAAAATGGCCACTGTAAAAGCAATGATAGGGTTGATATAAATGATGATCCCTAAAGTAGATGACGGTATCCCGATCAGGGAATAAAGGCTCATGAACAAAGGGATAATGGTAAAGAAAACCGCAATCACTATAATATTTCCCCAGAACCAGGAGTCGTTAGGGACACCGGCATGTTTGCCCAGGTAAAAGGGAAGCATCAGCAACACCGCCAAACCGATCTGAACCGCTAGTACGTTCAGCTTATCCAGGTTTTGCATCTTACGTTGTATGATGAGATAAAAGGCATACAATGAAGCAATGACTACAGACCACAGTACTTCTATCAGCGAACCCGTGGCCAGCAACAGGATACTTAACAATGCGATGCCCAGCGAGATCAGCTTTAAGCGGGAAAGCGCTTCTTTTAAAATTATAAATCCGCCAAAGGCGGTAATGAGCGGACAAACCATATAGGCAAAGGCAGCCGATTGCAGGCTGACATTATTTACCGCATAAATATAGGTGTACCAGTTGCCTGTCAGCAGCAAGGTCGAGGCCACGAGCTGCAATAAGATGATCCGTTTTTTTTTAACTTCAATAGATTTGAGGTAATCCAGATCAGCTTTCAGCTGCTTTTTTCTGAATATCAAAATGGCCAGTCAGATGAAAACCAGCGAGGTAAAAATACGGTAATACAGGATCTCTTCCGAAGGGAAGGCCTTAAGGTTTCGCAGAGGGATAGAGAAAAACCCCCAAATAACAGCAGACGAAATGCCTGCAAAGAAATACCGGAGGTTAGACTTTTTCAAAACTTAGCCCTTATATGCAGTCATGGAAATCTCCACATTCACCCCTTTTGGCAGGCCCTTTACGGCTACGGTTTCACGGGCAGGGAAGTCAGTTTCAAAGTAAGAGCCATACACTTCATTCACTTCGGCAAACAGCGCCATATCAGATAAAAAGATTGTGGTCTTAACCACATCTTCAAAACCATAGGAAGCTTCCAGCAAAACAGCTTTAATATTACGCATCACCTGGTGCGTTTCTTCAGTAATGGACGACTGGGTTAGCCCACCTGTTTCTGGATTGATGGCTACCTGACCAGATAAAAATAAAAAACCATTGGCCATTACAGCCTGATTGTAGGGGCCTATCGGGGCGGGAGCATTTGTGGTATTGATTATCCTTTTCATCTTATTTTTGATTAAAAAAGCCATGCCATCAGTTTCCATAAAATACCTGCAGCAAACATAATAATGGCAATAGCATTGATGATGTGCATGATCCTGATATTGGTATTTATGGGTCTGTCCGGGTCTTTCTTTCTGAATAGATACATAGCTCTACAAAGGTATAAATAAAAAAAAGAGGGCTTCAAAATTGAAGCCCTCTTTTTTTCGTATGAATTAGAAATAATTAGTTTCTAGCTGATTCAACACGACGGTTCTGGATACGACCTTCTTCAGTATCGTTAGAAGCAATTGGATTAGCTTCGCCATGACCTTTAGTTACAACTTGACTAGCGTTAACACCAGAGTTAACTAAGTAAGTTTTAACAGAGTTAGCTCTGTCTTTAGATAATTTCAGGTTGTATGCAGCAGTACCTTCGCTTGAAGCGTAACCGTTTACAGTTACTTTACCACCGTTTTCACGCAATACTGAAGATAATTTATCTAAAGTAGGGTAAGACTCAGTTTTTAAAACTGAAGAGTTGAATTCAAATTGAATAGTTTCGAAACCAGTCAGGTTGCTAGTGTTAACTGCAGTAGGCTCTGGTGCTTTAGGTAGAGGACATCCTGAACCATCAACAGCAGTACCAGCTGGAGTACCTGGGCATTTGTCAAACTGATCAGCTACACCGTCACCATCGCTATCTTTTTTCAGATCTTCAACAGATTTTTCGATGTTAGCAACACGGCCTTTCAAAGCTTCAACTTCCTGACGTAATGAAGGATCTTTCAATTCATCATACATTAAAGCCAATGGGTTAACCCAATCCAGGTTCGGTTTAGATTTAGAACCTAATGAGAATTCTAAACCAGCATATCCGTACGAGAATTTGTCTTTAGTAGTTGCTTTAGCCCAAACTCCGTCCAGGTTATCAGCATCAACAAAGTGCATGGTATAACCTAAGTTGAAAGATACACGCTCAGAAACTTTGAATTTAATACCAGCACCAACTGGGATATAAGCTTCTTTGATGTATTTTTTGTCTCCGTCTTTACCATAAGTTTCTGGTAAATCTTTAGGATCAGCACCGTTTAATGCAGCTCTGTAAGCAGCAACACCATAACCAGCAGTTACGAAGAAGTTAACAGAGTTTTCGCGACGTAAGAAGTCAACAGTTGCAACGTTAACAACACCTCTTAAGTCAGCAGCATAAGCCAATTCAGTTTCGAAAGAGCTTAAACCAGCGATAGCAGCAGGACCGCCATCTTTGTTAGTTCCAGAGATCTTACCACGGAAAACGTTACCTTCTAAGCCAAATGCATGACCTAATTGTTTTCTCAACGAGATACCGTAACCTAAGTTAACATCAGCATTCGTGAAATCGTTGGTACCACCGATAGCGATGAACGGAGATAAAACACCACCGTTAACACCCAGTGACCACGTTCTGTACTGGCCTCTTCCACCAAATACCTTGGCCGAAGAAGAAGTCGAAGCGTCCTGAGCAGTAGCAAGGGTTGTAGCACCCATTAAAGCTACCAGAGAGGCCGCCAGACCCTTTTTTAAAGTAGAATAATTCATAATTTTTCTTTTTTAAGGTTAAACAAATTTTAATTGTATAATTTTTTTGTGTAGCAAAATTAAACAAATTTTTAAATTCTCAAAACACTTACACAAACTCCGTTCCAAACTTCCAAATTGTCAAAAAATAACCTCAATTAGGTTAAATACCTTTAAAAACACTGTCTAAAACACCGAAAAAGTCAATTTTTTCAGTACACAAATCATCATGGTGCCTATATCAGTGTTCAAAATACACTTCAGCAAACGGCTTAATTGTTACCATTTTGTTAAATTCCTGTCTATTATTGTCCTAATACGACATACAGTCAAGTCCTGTTTTTGAGACAATACTCAAATATCAACTCCAATTGTCTGTAAAACGATAAATGTTAAAGCCGGGTTTATGCAGTGCTTTATCTATTTCTTCCCGCAGGCGCTTCCGGTCTACATTGGCCATCCGGTAATGCTGAATGATCTTAAATGCTTTTTCAGCCAGCAGAAATGATCTGCGGCTATTGTCGGCCGCTACAGGTTTGAGCAGCCAATCGCAAAGCTTGTCAATCCCTTCATTCTTATCAGCCACTGTCTTAAAAACCGGGATCACCTGGTGCTGCTGATGAACCAGCTTTTTCAGGTTATTGGCAAAAGTATCTGCCCCTTCCCGATCTGCCTTGTTCACTACGAAGCCCTGGGCAATTTCCATCAAACCCGATTTGATATTCTGGATTTCATCTCCCGATTCCGGAACCAGCACCACAACCGTCTTATCTGCAAGCCCGGCAATTTCAACTTCCGACTGTCCCACACCAACGGTCTCTACCAGGATCAGGTCAAATCCGCCGGCTTTCAGCACATCCACAATTTCAATTGTTTTTGCCGATATACCACCCAATGCCCCACGCGTAGCTAAAGAACGGATATAAACATTTGGGTTATTGAACTGCTGGGCCATTCTTATCCTGTCGCCCAGCAACGAACCAAAATTAAACGGAGAGGTGGGGTCGACTGCCAGAATCGCAATCTTTTTGCCCGCCGCAGTTACTCTTGCTGTGATGGCATTCACCAGCGTACTTTTACCTGCTCCCGGAGGGCCTGTTATTCCGATGACAGGCACATTTACTTCAACGTTTATTGACCTTAACAATTCCGCAGCCGGCGGGATGTCATTTTCAACCAAAGTAATGGCCCTTGCCAATGCATTAAAGTTTCCATGCTCAATTTCTGTGATCAGTGATAAAGGGGTATTCATTCCGGATTCTGTATGTACAAATAAAAGCAATTTATTTTAGCCTTTAGGCATTGTAGATAAAGTACGCATATTGCCCTTATTTTAAACATTGCTGTAAATCCTTACCTTTGGAAAATTTCAAAACTTTAAATGAAAGACTATTTCAGGTTATTATCGTATGCCAGGCCCATTGAAAAGTTTGCAATCCCCTATGTTATTGCAACCCTGCTGTACATACTTTTTAACACCTTAAACCTTGCTTTATTAGCACCCTTATTAGATACGTTATTTAACCATAAAAAAGCTGTTGAAGCAACTGCAGCAGCAGCTGAACCAGCTTCATGGTGGGACGTGATGGCCAAGTTCAGAGAACTGACAGATTATTTCGTTGGCAATTATGGCTCACAGGAAGCGCTGAAATTCGTGTGTATTACCATTGTGATCTCCGTACTCCTATCCAACGTTTTCAAATACTTCTCTGCGCGCATCATGGAAGACCTCAGGATCCACACACTGCTTAGTCTCAGAAAATCGGTATTCAACAATGTGATGAACCTGCACCTGGGTTATTTCAACAGTCAGCGAAAAGGGGATATCCTTTCCAAAGTATCTTCGGATGTGCAGGTAGTGCAATTTACCGTAACCAACACTTTGCAGGTAGTATTTAAAGAACCTGTAACCCTGATCGTATATGTAGTGCTGCTTTTTTCAATTTCAGCAAAATTAACCTTGTTCTCTTTGCTGGTTATCCCGCTATCAGCATTTATCATTGCCAAAATTGTAAAACGCTTAAGACAGCAGGCCACACAGGCACATGAAACTTTTGCAAATATGCTGGGCTATCTCGACGAGGCCCTGGCTGGAATCAAAATTGTAAAAGCATTCAATGCTACAGAATATGTTAAAGACAGGTTCCACCAGGAAAACGTTACTTATTCTAACATCACCCGTAAAATGGTACGCAGGCAGCAACTGGCATCCCCTGTTTCAGAGTTTCTGGGTGTAATGATGGTTGCCGGCATCGTGTATTTCGGCGGCTCCATGGTTTTAAATGGCGAATCGACATTAACCTCGGCAGAATTCATCGCCTATATTGCCATATTCTCTCAGGTTACCCGCCCGGCAAAAGCCTTGTCCGATGCCTTTACAGGCATACATACCGGTCTTGCTGCGGGTAAGCGCGTGCTGGACCTGATTGATACCAAACCCGAAGTTACGGACAAACCTGATGCTGTTGTTGTCAAATCCTTTAAAGATTCAATCCGCCTGCAGGATGTCTGTTTTGCTTATGGCGAGCGAGCGATATTAAAACATGTAAACATAGAAATCCCCAAGGGCAAAACCGTTGCGCTTGTCGGACCTTCCGGCGGAGGAAAATCTACGCTGATGGATCTTTTGCCAAGGTTTATTGAACCACAGCAAGGGAGTATCTACTGGGATGGTGTTAACCTGAAAGATTTAAATACCGATTCTTTAAGAGATCAAATGGGCTTTGTAAATCAGGAATCAATCCTGTTTAACGACACCATTTTTAACAACATCGCATTTGCCAAACCAGATGCCACCTATGAAGAGGTAGAACGTGCTGCAAAAATTGCCAATGCCCATGAGTTTATTACCAATACAGAAAACGGGTATGAAACCTTTATTGGCGACAGGGGCATCCGTTTATCTGGGGGCCAGAAACAAAGGCTCTGCATTGCCAGAGCTATCCTGGGCAATCCACCATTAATGCTGCTTGATGAAGCCACGTCTGCACTGGATACCGAGTCGGAAAAACTGGTTCAGGAAGCGCTTTATAAATTAATGGAAAACCGGACATCCTTAATTATTGCACACCGTTTATCAACCATACAAAATGCAGACCTGATCATCGTATTAGACAATGGCACGGTGGTTGAACAAGGTTCCCATAGCGAACTGATGAGAAACGACGGCTTATACAGACGTTTAATAGATATGCAGACTTTCTCTGAATAACTATCAGCACCTTATGATTGCAACATCCCTAATAGTGGCAACTTACAATTGGCCCGAGGCACTTAAATTATGCTTGCTGAGCATCATGAGGCAAAAAGTAATGCCCATGGAAATCATTATAGCAGATGATGGCTCGACCACAGAAACCAGGGAGCTGATTGCGCAGTTTCAGGCAAGTTCTCCGGTTCCTTTAATCCACATCTGGCATGAAGACCTGGGCTTTAGAAAAGCCATCATCTTAAACAAAGCCGTTAAAGCCGCATCAGGAGACTACATTATACAGGTTGACGGCGACGTGATTTTAAACCAGCATTTTGTTGAAGACCATGTAGATCTTGCAGAAAAAGGAACTTTTGTAAGGGGGACACGTGCCCATCTGAACCGTAACGAAATCGCCGCTGCATATCAAAGCGGCAAAACGGATTTCAATTATTTTTCCAGGGGGATTATCCATCGTTTCAATTCCATACGGCTTCCTTTTCTGGCCTTTATGTTTACCAAAAAGCAGAACAATTCCTATAGCGTAAGGGGAAGCAACCTGGCCTACTGGAAATCAGATTATGTACGCATTAACGGATACAACAACGACCTTCAGGGCTGGGGGCATGAAGATGAAGAACTGGCCGCCCGCTTCATCAACAACAATATCCTTAAGAAAGCCGTTAAGTTTAAAGCGGTACAATTCCACCTGCAGCATGAGCTTTCTTCACGTGAACAGGAATCCCTGCATTCCGATGCGGTGAAAGTAACCATGGAACAACAGCTAAAAACATGCGCCAATGGTTTGGCCCAGGTGTAAGGCATAAATAAGTATGATGGACAAAGTATCAATAATCATAGTTACTTACAATGCAGAAAAAGACCTTCAGTCTTGCCTGGACAGCATCCGCAGCCAGACCTACGCAGCCATAGAAGTTATTGTTGCCGACGGGGCCAGTCAGGACGGCACTATTGATATTCTAAAGAAAAATGAGGACGTAGTCACCAAGTGGATCAGCGAAAAAGATCAGGGCATTTATGATGCCATGAACAAAGCGCTTGACCTGGCCAGTGGCGACTGGATCTATTTCCTGGGTGCAGACGACACCCTGTTACCTGGCTTTTCGGATATGGCAAAGGTGCTCAAAAATAAACACATCATTTATTACGGCAGCATCATTTCTAAAGGTGTTAAATGCCAGAGCCACATCAGCAGTTACAACCAGGCAAAAAACGGCATATGCCATCAGTCAATATTTTACCCCAAAAGCGTTTTTGAGAAATACCGTTTTGATCTGGAATACAAAATAGCGGCCGACAGGCATTTGAATATGAAATGTTATGCCGATCCGGAGTTCAGCATGAAATACCTGGACTATACCATTGCCAATTTTAACCATACCGGAATCTCATCACAGAAAGACGACCTTTTATTTGAAGAAAGAAAAGCCGCACTGATTAAAAAATATCATGGATATGGGCCATGGATGCGCTTCATGTTTAAGAAACTTAAGCACTCGTTATTTTAACAACCCTCATTAAAGTTCTGCTATCGATGGTATTTCTTATTAAAAGAATATCCTGCTGAGGGAAAATAGGAGATTTTTGGTGTCAATTTTAATGTGGCAGAAAGAAACCGCTTTCTAAAAAGACCAACCGGAACCAGGTAAGACAAAACCTTACATACCCTGATAAACCAGAACCGAGCATAAGAATTGGATAGTTTCAATTCCCTTTTTATAAGTACTCTGGTTTCATCCAGGTATTCCTCTCTATGATCCTTACTTTTCTGATTTCCCGCTCTGAAACGAAAGCCTGAGAGTAAAAAACCCGTAGAATACAATTTATCATGCCTGAAAAACCTAAGCCACAAGTCTGCATCACCGGCAAGAGCCAAATTTACATCCACATAGCCGCCAGATTTTTCCCAAAGGGTTCTTCTCCAAAAGACCGATTCCTGTTGAATAAATCTGCCCCTAAAATCATACATCCTCCATTTCGACCAGCGCTCTTCATAAGGGTCATCGTCGAACACAAACACTTTGCCCACTTCGTCGTAATAAGAATTTTTGCCCATAATCCAGTTTACCTTTGGCAACGCCGCAAAAATCTCAGCCACCGTAAACAAAGAATTCTGGTTGTGCATGTCATCGGAATTGATCCAGGTCATAATCTCGCCGGTTGACCTTTCGAACCCTTTTTGGATCGCCTCATACATCCCGCTATCTTTTTCGCTGACCCAATAAGCCAGACGATCCTCATATTTTTTAATAATGTCTATTGAATGATCTGTGCTCCCCCCATCTATAATGATATATTCAAGATTGGGATAGTTCTGATCCAGAACAGACTTAATTGTATATTCAAGAAAGTCTCCTTGGTTATAGGATGGTGTTACAACTGTAATTTTGGGATACTGATCAATCATTCTAAATAAGAAAAGCTTTATAGTCTAGTTAAAGAACCTAATTGCTAACTTTGCCAAAAGTAGTAATTTAAACTAAACCAACAGGAATGGGCTTTCCCCGCAAAATTTTATATGACCCCCAAATGTTTGATTTACAAAATTATGGCGGCATATCAAGGTATTTTGCGAATCTGATTTTGGCCATTCAACAACGCGGACAATTCCAGGCTGAATTGCCAATAGTACGTTCAACTAATTATTATCTGCGTGACTTTCCACAACTTTTTAACAATTATTTAGGCAAAAAGTTACTAAAAAAGGGGTACAACCGGATAAAATGGAATAAAAAACTAGCAATCGCAAAAATAAGGCAGAACAAGTACGACATTTTTCACGCAACCTATTACGACCCGTATTTTCTCCCTTCTTTGAAGAAACCCCTGGTCATAACCGTACATGACATGATCTATGAGAATTTCCCCCATCAATTCAGGGATGCAGCAGAGGTCATTGCCAGGAAGCACAAACTCATCAAGGCTGCCGACTTAATTATCGCGATATCACAATATACAAAAAAGGAAATTCTGAAATATTATCCGTTGGTGGAAGATAAAATACATGTGATTTATCACGGGCTGCCAGAGTCGAATATTGTTCCGGCAAATGAACACTTCCCAGAAAACTTTTTACTCTATGTTGGTGACCGCTACGCCCCTTACAAAAACTTTAAATGTTTTATAGAAGGTGTTACCCCTATTATTAAAACCAGAAAGAACCTGTTTCTGATCTGTGCAGGAGGAGGAAGTTTTAACGAGGCCGAACTCCGTTTTTTACAATCCCAGGGATTGAGCGAGAAAGTTATTCAATTAAACGCAACTGATGCTGTCATTATGCAACTCTACCAAAAAGCACTCCTATTTGTTTATCCTTCCCTGGAAGAGGGGTTTGGCCTACCCTTACTGGAAGCCTTCAAAAATGGCTGCGCTGTGGCTTGTAGTGGCACATCATGCCTGCCTGAAGTAGCAGGAGATGCAGCAGTCTATTTTGATCCGCTTGATATTGGCTCAATAACTAAAACCCTCTCCAATTTGCTAGATAACGAGGACTTGAGAAAGCTCCTTATTGCCAATGGTTATAAGAGAAATGATCTTTTTGCGTTTGATGCTTGTGTAACACAAACAATAGCGTGTTACAATCACCTTTTAAGATCTGCTTAATTCAATGGAAGTTTACATCACAAAGTCGCCTGTTCTCTTTCTCGTATTCAACAGACCTGATGTCACGAAGAGGGTATTTGCCGAGATCAGGAAGACAAAACCCGAACGGCTGTATCTTGCTGCAGATGGCCCCCGGCCCGAAAAAGAAAATGAGGCCGGTCTGTGTAATGAAACCAGGTCAATCCTCAAAGAGGTTGATTGGGATTGTAAGGTATTTACACTTTTCAGAGAGGAGAACTTAGGTTGCAAAAATGCGGTTTCTTCGGCATTGGACTGGTTTTTCGACCATGAAGAAGAAGGAATTATACTAGAGGATGACTGTTTGCCTTCGAACAGTTTCTTTTTCTTCTGTGACGAGATGCTAAAAAAATACCGGGATGATACACGTATAAGGCATGTCGCCGGCTCCAGTCATCAGCTCGGAAAAAAATGGGGAACAGCGAGTCTTTACTTTGCCAACCAAACCCATGTATGGGGCTGGGCAAGCTGGAGAAGGGTCTGGAAAGATTATGATAAGAACCTGTCTAAATACCTTGAAGAGGAAGTAGCTGCTGCATTAAGGAACGTTTTTAACGATGAACTATTGATAGATAGCTGGAAAAAAATCTTTATCGATTTGAAGTCCGGGAAAATTGACACCTGGGATTATCAACTGTCATTGATTAACTACTTTAACAACGGTTTATCGGTAAACCCGAATGTAAACCTGATCTCTAATATTGGGTTCAGGCCTGATGCAACCCATACAACCGACCCGCATAGCAAATACGCGAACCTGCCGCTGGAAAGTATGGAAACAATAGCTTACCCAAAATATGTATTACCTGAGAAGGCCGCAGATTATGAAGTTTTCGTCCGTGATTTTGATCTTGTCAAAAGATGGAAGAAGCATAATTCCTATAAAAGAAGGTTCAAAAGGTTCATAAAACGTTGTTTTACTCAGTAATAACTTTCAACCCATGCCAGAAGTATCCGTTATTATACCAAATTACAATCATGCAAAATATCTTGAACAAAGGATAGAAAGTGTTTTAAATCAAACTTTTCAGGACTTTGAAGTCATATTGATGGACGATTGCTCAACCGACGACAGCAGATCAGTGCTGGAGCGTTACAGATCGCATCCAAAGGTGACCCACGTTGTATTTAACACGGTAAATACGGGCAGTACATTTAAACAATGGGAAAAGGGTATTTTACTGGCCAAAGGAAAATATATCTGGATAGCCGAAAGCGACGATTGGTGCGAAGCCAATTTATTATCTACGCTGCATGAAGGAATTGTTAAGGACCCTGAATGTGTAATCAGCTACTGTCAATCCTACTGCATTCAGAATGAAAATAAAATAAACTGGATTTCCCATACAGATTATCTGTCAGAAATGGTAGAGGGTACTCCTTTTATGAAAAATAAAATGCTTTTGCATAACCCTATTTTTAATGCAAGCATGGTATTGTGGAAAAGAGAAATGTTTACCCGGATGTCCGATGGTTTTAAAGCCTATAAGCTTTGTGGAGACTGGTTTTTCTGGATGGAATTATGCACTATGGGTAAAGTACATATCAGCGGCAAACTTCTGAATTATTTTAGAAAACACGAAAGCGATGTAAGTGGTGAAGCAATTAAAAGCGGTTTGGCTTTGGTAGAAACGTTGAACATTATTAATATTTTTTACGAAAGAGGGCTGATCTCTTCAAAAGATTACTACAAAACATTTAAAATTCACTATCGGGCCTACTATCCCACCAGGAACAAACTCGACCCTAAATTCAGAGAACAGATCAGGTATCTTTTCAAAAACCCATTAACATCAAAAGCAATTTTTATTAAAATAGTACTTGGTACGTATTGGAAACACCGGAAGCCCTAATCAAACTATTTGAATCATTTAAGAAAAGGCATCAATCTAAAAAACACTAAATAATAATTTGCGACCATGAGTTCAAAGAAGTTTACCAGGTGGGTAGATAAAAAAGACCATAAAACTTGCCTTCGGATTAACCAAACTTATTATTCCCGAAGGGAACAGGGATTAAATGTGTGTTTTTTAAAACACAGTTTGCCAAAGCTTTTTATTAAGCGGCTGTTTTATGTGTTCATTGGATTGTTTCGTTTTAATAGAAGTCCATATAAAAAATATTTTAAATCTCCCGATTTCCGACATTTTATTAAACGTCTGCTAGGCCTATACAAGTTCGAGGTTTCTGATTTACTTCCGGATAAACCGCAGCTAAAACCACTGACATTTAAACCCGAATTAAATCCAACCGTCAGCATAATTATAGCTGTGCACAATCATTTTAATTATACTTACAATTGCCTGAATGCCTTACTTATCCACACATCAAATGTTAAGTACGAAATCATTCTTATAAATGATGCTTCTTCCGACAATACCTCGCGATTAATAAAACAAATAAAAAACATTACCTATCTCGAGAACGAAGAAAACCTTGGTTTCCTAAAATCCTGTAACAAAGCAGCAGCACATGCAAAGGGAGAATACCTATGTTTCCTGAATAACGACACGCAAGTCCGGTCTAACTGGCTTTATCAAATGCTTGCAGTTTTCATAAACGACAAGCAGGCTGGTCTTGTCGGCAGTAAGTTAATTTACCCTTATGGATTGCTCCAGGAAGCGGGTAGCCTGGTTGACAATTTGGGCAATCCTGCTAATTATGGTAAATATGAGGATCCAGATCTATGGCAATTTAATTACCTCAGAGAAACAGACTATTGCTCTGGGGCAAGCATATTGTTGTCTAAGGCCGACTTTGAATTGTTAGCAGGATTCGACGAACAATATGCCCCGGCATACTATGAAGATACAGACCTTTGTATGGCTATTCGTCATCAACTAAATAAAAAAGTATTCTACCAACCTTTATCGCAAGTTGTCCATTTTGAAGGAATAAGCTCCGGTAAAATAGTCAAAAAGGGGAGCATAAAAGAATATCAGCAAATAAATGCCCAGAAATTTAAAAACAAATGGGCCAAAGTCTTGAACTCCTTTCCAATCACAAGGTCAAGCGTCGAGCTTGCGAACAAGTTTGATCATCAGAAAACAATTCTATTGATAGACGTTATCTTACCTGAACGTGACAAGGCTTCTGGGTACAAACGAATGTTCGAACTTATGAAAATATTTAAATCACTGAGTTTCAATGTAATGTTTCTACCTAACAATGGTCTTAAAACAGAGCCCTACTTTTCCGAATTAATTAACATGAAAGTTCGTGTTTTATATCCGGCACTTCCACATACTCCTTCAACATCATTGCTGTATGAGGTTATTAATTTAATAGATATCGCATGGATATCCAGGCCTGAGCTTAATAAAATTTTTGCTCCAATTGTAAAAACTCGAGCTGAAATCATATGGGCGTATGATACCGTAGATTTACACTTTATTCGTGAAGAAAGAGGTTTGAAACTACAAAATTCCATATCGGAAATTGAGAAAGAATTGATCAATTCTACGATGGCTACAGAAATTCAGTTATCTAAAGATGCCGACATCACTATCGCTATAACAGAACCTGAAGCAGAGGTTTTGATCACTAAAGGGGCCAAAAAAGTTAAGGTCATACCAAATATACATATTCCCTACACAGGATTACAGAAAAGCTTTTCAGAAAGAGCTGGAATATGTTTCATTGGGGGCTTCTATCATCAACCTAATATCGACGCCGTTTTGTGGCTTACTAACGAAATTATGCCAAAAATATGGTGCGATCATCCTGAAATGAAGTTGACTGTAATGGGTAGTCATCCCCCCCCCGAAATTCTTGCACTTCAATCCGCAAGTATTAATGTTACTGGCTACGTAGAAGATGTAACGGATTACTTCACCTCCTCCCGGGTATTTGTTGCGCCATTAAGATATGGAGCCGGAATGAAAGGAAAGATTGGACAAAGCCTTGAATATAGCCTGCCGGTAATAACTACAGATATAGGGGCGGAAGGTATGGACCTGCAGCACGGACATAATGTATTGATAGCAAACACTACAGATGAATTTGTAAAAGAAATCACTAGTTTATACTATGATGAAGTTCTGTGGAACCGTTTCCATCTCAATTCCTATGCAGCTATTGAAAAATATGCCCCACTAAATGTCTCAAAGCAATTACAAGAGATCTTTAATTAAATTCGTATAGTAGGCTGAAAACTAAAAAGGCTATGAGGGGTAAAATCAGAATTGTAGAAGCAGTAAATCAACTCGGATTAGGTGGAACAGAATATGTACTCCAACTTTACAGCAAATTTCTAAACAAAGAATTATTTTCCGTAACAGTTATCGGACTGTTAGATGGTGGCCCAAGGGTTAAACTGATCCAGGACCTGGGAATTGAGGTTGTTTTATTAAATGGAGATCTGGCTAAACTCACAGAAATACTTCTGGAAACTGACGTATTCCATTGGCACGGTAATGGCCTTTTGGATCCCGGTTTATTTAACATAGTCAAAGCAAATAAGCCTAAACTCGTTATACAAACAAATGTTTTCGGCCTTTATGAACCCTCTGACTTTTATGATATCATAGACTACGACCTGTATGTTTCTAAAATGGTTTTGATCAGGCGAATGGGTATTGACAAATCATTAAAAGACCATTTTTCCTCAAAGAGAAAAGTACTTCATAACCCCATTGATGTTGACCAAATAAACAGCCTGTTGCCAGACCAATCTACCATTGCAGCTTTTAAAGAGAAACATCATTTGCAAGGGTATTTTATTGTGGGAAGAATCGGCCGTGCAGATGACAATAAATTTGACTTGATAACTCTGGATGGATTTGCAGAATTTGCTAAGAAAGTAAATTCTGCCCGCTTTTTGTTATTGGGCGCAACACCGAACATCATTGCACATGCTGAACTATTAGGTGTATCAGATAAACTAGTCCTTTTTGAAAACACATCCGACCTCCAGGAGTTGCTCGTCTATTACAAAACAATGGATGTTTTTCTAGCTGCCAGCAACATAGGTGAAAGCTTTGGGATGGTGATTGCCGAGGCCATGACTGCGGGAATACCAGTAATAACGATCAGCACCGAAGACCGGGACAATGCACAAATTGAATTGGTAGACAACAATGAAACAGGATTTGTAGTAAAAAGAAAAAAGGAAAAAATAGCCTCGGCAATACACCGTTTATATCAGGACCGCAATTTGAGAAATCGGTTTTCTCGTTCCTCAGCAAAAAAAACTCTAGATGCATACAAGGCCAGTAGAATTGTTAAAAGCTTCGAGCAGTTAATTTTTGATCATCTGGGTATACCAATAAAAACTTCGCCAGAAACGTTGTTGCTTGATTTTTCACAAAAAATTGTGGATGACTACTCAAATAGATGTATAGATCTCTATGGGAGCGGCTTCTTAAAAAGAGTGATCTTGTTTTTTAAGCGGCTATAACCATTACCAGAACTTTATCCTACGCCATAATCTCGATAGAAAAGGCTTTCTTTTTACTGGATCAGACTCCCTTCGAGTCCGGACAATTCTCAGTTTAAGCGATTCACGTATAGCGATAATATTACCTTCCTCAAGAAACAAACTCCCCCATATAATTGGCTGCAAAGGGTGAAAATCCCGGATATAGACGTAATTATATTCATCAATAGCCTCCCATAAATTATAGAAGCTTATGGTGTTAAAATCGTCTTTATGCCCCCAATTCTTTAACTTTAATAAAATTTCAGTTGAACTTCTGGCCCAGCTTTGGTGCAATACAAGGTCATCCCAGTCTACAATCGTATTACCCGATTGGTTAACCCTTGCAACATCATAAACAGGATTGTTGGTTGCAAAATTTAAGGAAACCATAGATTCATCGATTAAGAGATAACCCGATTCTAATTTCTTAAACATTGTCACCACTCTGCAAGTTACAGTTGTGGGCATGGAAGGCTTATACTGTTTTAGTTTATTTACAAAACCCTCAAAATCAACAAAGTACTCATCAGAATCTATTTGCACATACCAATCCGCGACACCCATCTGTTTTCCCAAAAGGTTCCTTTCCCTGGTATCGCATTCAATCGCGGTAAGTTCAGGAATAAAAAACTTATCTTCATAAATGGTAATCTTGTTTTGAGTATCAATTTCCTTAACCCATTCCCAAAAACCTTCGCTGATGCTAAATTGCTTGCCGGCCCAGGTCTTTCTTTCTACATCTACAGCAAAGAAAATCTCCGGGACATAATCGTAAACCAAGGGCAATGATGTTCGCAAAAACTCATAATCATACGACACCAAGAACCCAACTTTTATAATACTCATCCTAGTTTATGACGTTAACTCAGAAATCACTTCTTGCTTAAATAAAAAATAGCCTGATCGCCCTGCCCGGTACGGTTCAGTTCCTCAGCTTTTAAATCAAAAGCATTTAACTCCTTATCTGAAAAAAAATCTTCTCCTCTACGATACTCTTTGGTATTTTCATCTACTAATCCAATATCTCGTTTATACAACTCACTTCCCCAAAATTGAAATCCATTCGAATCATATACAATATTATCTATACTAAAGCCAGTCTTCTCAGCCAACAACCTCATACTTTCTGTAGTGTGCAAAAAGAAATGCCGTGGTGCGTCCAATTGAATCCAGTCTTGCTGATAAATTTCCCATGCTTTTGCTACCACTGGTATCCTTATAATTAAATGCCCCTTTTGCTTGAGTAGCTTATTACATTTTGCAAGTTCTTCATATGGGTTATCCATGTGTTCAAACACATGGTGCATCATAAGCAAATCATAACTATTGGCTTTTAATTCACTCAAATCCTTTTTATAAACATTAACACCATAATTGTAATTATACTCCTTATCTATATATTTATCAATCCCTTCAACGTTAGTGAATCCATAATTAAACATCTGACAAATCAGTGCACCTCTTCCACAGCCAATATCGAGTATTTTTTGCGAAGGGCGTATCATAAGAGGCTTTAGATGCCTGAATATTTCGTAACGTTCCTTTCTATATTTTTTCTTTATTCTATAACCATTGAAGAGTTTTTTAAAAAAGGGCAAGGGAGATAGCTTCGGAATAACCTGCTTAAATGAATAATAATAATCTGGATAATACTTTTCTATTGTAACAGGGACATTTATGATCTGTATCGTGCGGCATTCGCTGCACTGTGCGTACTCAAAATCTTCTCTAAGACCAAGCATCATCTCTTTTATTTTAAAAGTGTTACTTAATTTTGCACTACAAACTTTGCAAATATTGGTATCTGACATTTTATTCTTTTATATAAATAACTAAAAATCCAATCATTGTCGACTATCCTCCGGCTTTTACGAAGGTAAATCGGGGCTTCCTGCATAATACACGCAATTACGAATTATCCAAATCTATTAAAAAATTAGATATACGCCGCCATTGTTAACAAAACGGGGGCCTAATCAGCCCCCGAAATTACTTTTTCTTAATGATTATAGGTAAGCATATAAAATTCTACACCCTCATAAACATAATACGGAGGAGTCTCATAAAGCATAGAATAATAATGGTCAGCACCTGTTTCATTGTAATAACGATGTACTGCTGCTGTTCCAGGCGTTCCTGAAGTTGCGTATACATACCCTACAATTCCTTCATATCTATAGTAGTCGTAATCTTGTTTTACCCTGGTATAAAAATGGTCTTCATCTCGCGATGAATAGTACACATATAGTGGAACTGTCCCCGGCTTCTGAATTGTATGAACATATCCAAGAACTCGTTCAAATTGGAAGCCTGGTCCATAGTCTTTCTTAACGGTTGTATAGTAATGATCGTCTAGGTCACCACTATAATATTGGTAAAGCTCCGCACAGTCTTCCTCTGGTAATGGATAAGTTGTTGACTGCTTGTTTTGCAGAAGATAAAATTTAACGTCATCGAATGACCAATCCCAAAAGGTGCCGGGAGAATTAGAATAACGATGAAAGCCTCCCTGCGCATCACCAATATAATGCTGATAAACTGGAAGCGATTTAGTGACCTGATTAGCATAAACGTAGCACACTATTCCCTCTTCAGTATATCCGCCACCATAATTACCCTGTACCGTTGTATAATATTTATTTCCATTTGATGTTTGAAGATATTGGTAAAGAGGAACTGTCCCCGAAATTTGCGAAGTGAATGCAAATCCTAAAATTCCATTATAGCTATAACCAAAATACGAATTGTGAAATAGAGTTGTCAACATTCTTTTATTCCCTGAAACGTATTCGTATAAGGGCACTGCCCCAGGAGCCGGAGCTTCATAAGCTGGAGGCGGAAACAGATCAAACTTAACCGAGGAAAGCTTGCTCTTTGCTTGGTTACCACTAAAAAACTCATATTTAAGACAAACTTTGCCGCTAACAATCCCGGAGGGTAATACTCCTTGAATAGTTGGCGCCCAAACGCCCGTTACATTCTCTTCTAGCACGTCACTAATTATCGTTTCAACATTTAAGTCATCAATATGAATTAAATACGCTTTTGCGGGCCCTGGATTTCCATATCCTAATAAGGTAAACCTAGCGGTGAAGCGAGTAGAGACAATAGAATTAACTTCTAACTTTCCTTGATAAAGAAAATCATCCAAAATTGTAAATGTTGCTAGATAGGGGCCCTCATCGTAGGTTCGACCAGCTTTTACATCACTGTACTTCCCAACAAATAAAAAAGTACATAAAAGCACTAATGCAATTTTTCTCATAACTTAGTTTTCGTAAACGAGTTTATATTCATTTGCGTTATCGTACAAATACTCGATTTCTTTCTTAGTGAATTCATGGCCTTTAATCTGTACCTTTTCATTATCCTGGCTATATATAATCTCATTTTCTGATACTTTAAATGCGATTGTTATGAATCTTTTGATCTTTTGAACCCTGATTTCCTGGGTATTCGTTGAAGTAGTCGCTTCAATTGACTTTTCCACTTCTTTTTCCTTTTCGCAGCTAGTTAAAGCCATTGGTGCTAAAAAAGCAATTAGCACTGCCCGTTTCGTTAATTTTAACATGATTTCAGATTTTATTTTAAGGTTTTCGGTGACGCTAAATGTCCTTGTTTCGAACAATAGCATGGTCAGAATAGTTCTCTAATCGTATATGCTTATTGTATGAAAAATTTTTATCGAATTAATGATTATAAGTAAGCATATAAAATTCTACCCCTTCATAGACATAATACTGAGGAATTTCATAAAGCATAGAGTAATAATGATCCGTACCTGAGTCATTGTAGTAACGATGAACAGCCGCCGTTCCAGGCGTCCCTGAGGATGCATAAACATATCCAACAATGCCTTCGTATCTATAGCTATCATAATCTTGTTTTACACGAGTATAGAAATGATCTTCATCCCGCGCTGAATAGTAAACATATAGAGGTACTGTCCCCGGTTTCTGAATCGTATGAACATACCCTAGTACACGTTCAAATTGGAAACCTAATCCATAGTCCTTCTTAACGGTTGTATAGTAATGATCACCTAGGTCGTCACTATAATATTGGTAAAGCTCTGCACAATCTTCCTCCGGCAAAGGATAGGTTGTTGGCTGCTTGTTTTGCAACAAATAAAAATACTCATCTTCAAATGAATACCCCCAAAAAGTTCCTGGTGAGTTAGAATAGCGATAAACATGTAAACCTGCAATTAGAGTATGATGCCCATATACAGGAAGGGACTTAGAAACCTGACTTGAATATACGTAACAGACAATTCCATGTGTGCTATAGCCAGGGATGAATCCGTCATTATCATTAGTACTGTAAAAATGATTTCCATTGGTCCTATTCACAAATCTATACAGTGGAACTGTCCCTGAGACTGCGCTTGTAAAAACATACCCAAAAACACCATTGTAAGTAAAATTAGGAAGAGAAGAATAATACGTGACACTCAAATGACTCACATTGCCTGAAACGTATTCATATAGCGGAACCGCACCTGTCACTGGAGCCTCAAAAGGTGGAGGTACGCCAATAACTCCTCCTCCTGGTCCTGGAGTTACGGGTCCTGAACCGGTATCAATTCCGTAAGATACATTTGAATAGCTTGTTGGTCCTTGATTACTTCCATCCCAGGTTTGCAGTTTAAGATAAATTCTACCTGTAGTTTTTCCTGCAGGTAATGTCGCAGTTATTGTAGGTTGCCAAATTCCACTACCGGTACTCCAGTCATAATTCAATAATTCTTGGCTAAGCTCTGTGTCAATATTATTTTCTTGATAAACTACCGTTACCCTAGCAGTGTTGGACATATTTCCTGATTGAATAAGAACGGCATCTACAATAAATGTGGTCGGTTGTCCAGCACTTACAACTAATTTATCTCCACTTGTATATCCTGATCTTATAGCAAACTGAGATATTGACACTCCTGCAATGCTTTCTACCATAAAAAAGCATAGAAACCCAATTAATGATATAAACTTCTTCATGTCAATTAGTCCCTCTCATAATTAAATTTATACTCATTGGAGACGTCATAAATCTTTTCTATTTTATCTTTAGCCATCGTTATATTCCCGAATGTAAATTCCTTTTTCTCTTCATTAAACAGAACCCCCGCTAAAGGAACCTCCCACATAATCGAAATAAATCGCTTAATTTTTTGAAGTTTTAACTTCTCCAGATCCGATGGTTCTTCTGTTGAAACTACCTCCTTTTTTTCACAGCTAGTTAAAGCTGCTGATGCTAAAAAGGCAATTAGCATCACTTGTTTCGTTAATTTTAACATGATTTAATTTGAATAAATGCCTACTCTTTTTAAGATTTTCGGCGACCTCTGGAATTTGCAGATTATAGTTTGGCTATTCGACTATAGCCATTTTTAGTTTGAGTAAGAATTGAAGATTTTTCAGAATTATGATCTAAAGGTAAATGTCCCTGATTAACGAGAACTGAAAGCATATTCTTTGAATAAGAAGTTTAGCCTAAAGTTATCTTAAAAAAATTTAACTGCCATTTTTTTACACGAACAGTAGGTTTTCCTACGCGAATGAACACCATTATTACGCCAACAACATCCTAGCATATGCAACAGAAATGTTGCAATTATTTTTGACCGAAATTACAATGACAAAAATCCAAAAAACAATAAAGGCGTTGAGAAAATTCTCAACGCCTTTATACTATTTAACTTCAATTTTACGTCAACCTGTTCATAGATTTCTATCACTCTTAAACGGTCTATTCATCTACCACAAGAAGTAACCTGTTTTATTCTATTGGCTTGCCTAGAGTGTACCCACTTATACCATAAACTTCACGTGCAGTTACGTCATTAAAATGATATTTCAAGAATACATCCCAGGTACTGATGTGTCTAATTACATTTCCCTCTCTAAAATACATTTTACTTCCTACCAAATCCGTTAGTATTTCAGAATCATGGGAAATTGGAGCACCGACAATAGCAGATGAAACGTCTATGAAGTTAACGTGATGCATAAGGCTTTCGTCGAATTGAAACAAACGGTCTAACACTGCCATACTAGGTATATGCCTTAAAGTATTATCAAAAACCATATAAAGCTTCAAGTCATCATCATTCCGAACAAAACGACCGTTTACAACGAAATCTGGGTAAGTAAGCTTCAGTTGCTTGTCAATAATGTATTGAATTACGTATGTCTTTACCGCTGCACTTTTTGCCGGATCATCTATTAGCTCCCATATCGGAATTAAACCGTTTTCTGCAACATCAATCATCTCCGCATTCAGCAATGAAGAGCTATTCTCCCAAGCTGTTGTGGAAATAACTGGCAAAGTACCTCCTCCAATAGTCAGATTTCCACTTAAGCTTGCTGAGGGTTCCCCTCCAATCGCCTCATAGCGTAATCGCTGGGAAAAATTTTCAGCAACCTGCTGCGTTGCTGAATTGGAACTTGTACTAAATCCAAATATACCTAATATATTAAATTCAATGCCCTTGGTAGCCGCATCTTTGCGATCTGATTTGCTTGTTTCTGCTCTAAATTTAATGTCCAACTTTGCACCTAATATAATATCCTTCAATATGTGTGTGCCGTATTGACTTACAATATACTGAGGACTTCCACTTTGTACATCTGCAATAAAACTTGACGTCAAATACTGCTTTAACATAGATATGGTTGCGTTCATCTTTACCCTTTTTTGTTGAATTTTCATGGCGTAACCACTGTAAATATGTTTTGATGAAAACGAGTTTGAGTTATCGAAAGAATTTTCTATACTCCCCTTAAAAAAAATCGCTTTCTTTGACGTATCTGATGGATCCTTTACTGTCAAGCTGCTGCCAAGTTTATCTGTTAGGGAACTTAGATAAGTGAATGCATTTTCTCCGGCTATCACTTCGCCATACTTTTTACTGGAAAGATCCCATTCAACTCTCGTAGGCTGATCCGCTTTAAGCCTTACCACATCTATAACAGAGTATTTTGCAGCACTAGAGTTCGCGTATTCACCTGTTACATCATAACCGTAGCCCAATAAATCATTCTGGCCATCGCCTGCTGAAAGTGAATTGGTTGTCTTTCCTACAACTTCTGCCCCATTAAGAGCTTCATTTTTTTTACAACTGCTTAAAATAGCCGCAAAAGCTAAAATTAGACAAGCTGTTTTTGTTTGTTTGTTCATAAAGATTGTTATTTTACATTATTTCGCCGAATTTATCCATTTCTTTTTCAATTGATTTTTTTTTACGCGAACACCGCTTTTTTCTTACGTGAATGAACTACGCTATTACGTGAACAATTTTTTAGCATAAATCTCAAAATATTTTTCCTACATAAGTATCAAGCTAAAAAGGGTGTCAAGAAAAATCTTAACACCCTTTACTTTCCAAAGGTTTATTTGCTCAAAGTTTTATCTCATCTGTGCTTAATGACGTTATTTCATCTGAGCAAATGAAATAATTCAGATTTACGTTATTGAATAGCATAAAATGCAATCCCTTCATTTCTATAAGATCCATCACCGATCCAAAGCCTATTTTCCGGTGTGTAGTAATGATCAGCGTGTCTTTGAGAATTATAAACATAGATTGGAATTGATCCCGTAACCTGCGTTGGATAAGCATAAAATGCTATTCCTTCATTCCTAAAATAACCGCCGCCAATAGTTGGTTGGTTATCTGGCGTATAATAATGATCTCCATTCCCGTTATAAACATAAATTGGCACTGCACCTAAAGTTGGCGATGGAAAAGCGTAAAATGCTAACCCTTCATTATAATAAGAACCATCTCCAATCGAAGGCACATTGTCCGTTGTATAATAATGATCTCCGTATCTATTAGAGTTGTAAACATAAATAGGAACTTCCCCGAGCTCTTTCCGTTGGCTATCAGTTATATGTTTTTCAACAGCAATCCTAACCTGTTCTTTTTTAACAGGATCGGCTATAAAATGATAGATAAATATGGCGCGCCCTACATCAACCAACGCAGCATTTGTCGGAGTAATTCCTGATTCGAAACTTGATATATTAACATTTTGAGCAGTGTTTCCATCTTTATCGATAGAGATGCTTATTCCAGAATTTGTCCCCCCAAAATATCTACCTTCATAGTCTCTTTCTTGGATCTCATTAGATGTTTGAGCTATCTCTGTAGTAGTTTTATCTTGAGAGAGATTTACGTTAATTAGTTTCAACAAGCCAAAACTAAATCCCGTTTTAATTCCGGACACCTTTTTACTAAATTCCGTCTCCTTCACAACTGCACCACTGTAGTTAAACCGCAGAATTCCTCCAATGCTGATATCAAGCATTACGTGTGTTCCATAGCGCGCCACTATATTCTCAGCACTCATTGTATTGACATAATTTATAAATTCGGGCGTCAAATACTGGTTCAATAACTCAACTGTTGCATCTTGGTTAAATCGTAATCTCTTTATTACCCTGGTTACTTCGTAACTTGCGTATGAATACTTGGTTAATACCGTAAGTATATTTTGGTCGGTACTATTTTGATTAAAAGACCCAGAAAAATTGTATTGCATTGGTGTCTTACTACTACCTTCGACCTTTTCTCCTTCAATGGTACCATTAGCTTTAACCTCAAAAGACTTTTGTTTACTATAGTCTCTCATATAATCTATTGCTGTAGCACCACTATAACTTTTGTGGTAGCCATAGGATGTAGATGTAATCTCCGTTCTGGAATTTGGGAAGTCCGTCTTAAATCTTAGTATATCAATAATTGGTGCGTCAGATGTACTGTTTTGACCTTGCATATCATCTGTTACATCTAATCCGTAGCCCAACAAATCCCACATACCGTCTCCCCCAGATAATTTACTGCCATCTTGTGTTGAAATACCCGACCCAGCCGTTAATGTTTCATTTTTTTTACACCCAGTTAATCCCCCTATAAATGCCAGGATTAAAAAGGCAAGCACTGTTTGTTTTTTCATAATTAATGTTAATTCAATTTAGGTCGCGAACATAGATAAATTCTACACAGCAAACATTTTTTTTACGTGAACACCGCTTTTTCTTACGTGAATGAACCACCCAATTACGTGAACGATATTCTAGCATAAATCTCAAAATATTTATTTATGGACTTACAATGATGGATGTTAATTTTGATGCTATGAAAAGAAAGCAGCGCTACCTCAATTATCAAGGACTCTTCATCTTGTTAATCCCTATCCTACTTTATTCCTGCAAAAAGGAAAATACAGATTTAACCGGCGACAACGATAAAAGCCTGACCAAAATTTTTATACAATTTTGGGATAAAATGAATTATCAATATGTTTTTTGGGATAAAGATCCTACCAACTGGAATGCTATGTATAAACAATACAAGCCATTATTCAATCAGTTGGAAAATACTGATGAAGACAAAAGAAAAGCCGTTTCATATTTTAGAGAAATGACTGGCGATCTTATAGATAATCACTTTAATATTACTTTTCGAGATGAAGCACTATTAGGTTCTGTTGTTAATCCTTCACTTGATAGAAAGAGAAAAAACCCGAATTTTCATGGAAAATATAGTTATGATGGTGTTGCCAAATCTTACCTGGATGCAGGCTTTTTATCTACCACCGGAAATATTAATCAAGATGGGATTCCCATTAATGCCACGGTTGGTACAATCAATAACAATTTACTTTATTTCCGTTGTAATTTCTTCGCACTCAAGCAATCTTATGAATCCAACAATGGAAATAAGATAAAAATGGTTCTCGATCATTTTTTCTCTCAGCTTAAAAGAACAACAACCCCTATTAAGGGTGTTATTCTCGATCTCAGGAACAATAGCGGAGGTAATATCGCAGACCTAAATTTCTTTGTCGGTAAGTTGATAAATAAGGATGTTACCTTTGGCTATACCAGAAGCAAAAACGGATTAGGAAAATGGGGTTATTTACCCTGGCTTGAAGCGAGATTAAAACATGATGCTCAATATAATGTGAATGTACCCATAATATTATTGGGAGATAATTACACCGCATCTTTAGCAGAGATCATAGTTCTTGCCCTAAAATCTGAAAAAAACCTTTTCATTGGTGAACAGACCTACGGCGCCACCGGACCTCTATCGGATTCAGACATATTTAATGCGGGATCTTTCAATGTTGGTGATTTTCTTACCGTAAAAACGTCTGCTGTACAGTTTAAAGGTATGGATGGTAAGTTCTATGAGGGCATTGGAATAACGCCAGATTTGCATTCACCTTTTAACAGCAAAAATTTATCTCTTGGAAAAGATGACCAATTAGAGCTCGCGATAAGCCAAATCAAATAAATAATCTCCGAATATTATGTTGATTAAAACGAATATAAAAAACCCATTCTTATTTCTTTTTTTACTACTACCTGTAACTCCAATCATAACAACGGCTCAAACAAATATTAGCTTTGATACAGGAATTACCTATAATAAGCTTAGCTTAAATAGTCGCAATAATATCATATCGACCTCGAAAGAAGGTTACATCGCCAGTATTAATCTAAATCATAAATTAACCAGGCTGCTTATATTAGAAACCTCTGCGAGTATGTTACAAAAGAATTATTCCATTAAAAATAAGACAGCCATATACCAGAATGTAAAAAACACTTATTTTCAGTTTCCTGTCAGCCTTAAATACAAAACGAAACTTACAAATAAATTATCTGCATCAGGAACTTTAGGAGTCTATTACGCTTACTGGTTAAGAAGCAATATAGATGGCCTTGCACCAAATGTTTTTGAGCTGTCTTCTGATAACGAAAATGTAGAATCCATTAAACTAGAATATATCAAATATGCTCATGATTTTAATTCAGAACAGGATAACAGATCTGAATTCGGTTGGGTTGGAAAAGTTGAATTAGAATATAGAATTTTTAAGAATTTTTCATGTCAATTGAAGGGACATTATTATCAGTCGTTGACAAGCCCGCAAAAACAAAACCCTGAATTAGAACAACCGGGATACAACAACACATTCGCCGCCACCCTGGGATTTGGTTATTATTTTAAATAACACAGACAACTCCTCGTGGCCCAATTCATAATGTGCCCTCATATGATCTAAAGGAAATTATCAAAACTTCTATTTCACTTCAACCCGCTCGTAAGCCTCTACTATATCGTTTACTTCAATGTCGTTAAAGTTCTGTATGTTCAATCCGAATACATAGCCTCTCAAAACTTCAGCTATTCGGCAATATTATAATTTACTACTTCCTTTAATTTAACATTTCCAGAAATTCAACAAGCCCGATAGCCTCTGTATCCTGAGCCATTGGATAACGTTCCGAACCTGAGTATACTACGAATTTATGCGTTGCTTTTATGTCTTCACACGCGATATGAAAACCCCTGCCGATTTTTTGGAGATAACGACCTTTTAACTTCTATTGCCCTTATCTGATGATCTGGCCCTTCAAGTACCAGATCAATTTCAGTTTGTGAAGCCGTTCTATAGTAGCTGTATTGCCACTTACTTAACAATTGCACAATTATATTTTCGATAACAAAACCTTCCCAACTAGCCCCAATTACCGGGTGTCAAAGCAAACTTTCAAAATTTGAAATATTCAAAAGCTTATGAAGAATCCCGCTATCGCGCAAATAAATTGTATTATTGTTGCAATCTGAAAATCAGCGTTTCATAAAAAAGGCGTTGAGAATTCTCTCAACGCCTTTATATTATCTAAAGGAAATTATTACAACTTCCGTTTCACTTCAACCTGCTCGTAAGCTTCTACAATATCGCCTACTTCAATGTTGTTAAAGTTCTGGATGTTCAATCCGCACTCGTAACCTCTCGAAACCTCTTTCACATCATCTTTATAACGTTTCAATGAAGCCAGTTCACCAGTGTAAATTACCACGCCATCTCTAACGATCCGGATCTTGCTGTTACGTGTAATGGTACCGTCCAGTACCATACATCCAGCAATGGTACCCACCTTGGTGATTTTAAAGGTTTCCCTGATCTCAACGTTAGCCGTGATCTTCTCTTCAAACTCAGGCGCCAGCATACCTTCCATCGCTGCTTTGATTTCATTAATTGCATCGTAGATGATAGAATACAGGCGGATGTCTATTTGCTCAGCCTCTGCCAGTTTACGCGCTCCCGGGGAAGGACGTACCTGGAAACCAACAATGATCGCATCAGAAGCTGATGCCAGCAATACATCAGATTCTGAGATCTGACCTACAGCCTTACCAATAATATTGATCTGTATTTCCGGAGTAGAGAGTTTCAGTAATGAATCAGATAGTGCCTCGATAGAACCATCCACGTCACCTTTAACAATCAGATTCAGCTCTTTAAAGTTTCCGATAGCCAAACGACGACCGATCTCATCCAGTGTAATGTGTTTCTGCGTACGAAGCCCCTGCTCGCGCATCAGCTGTAAACGCTTGTTCGCAATCTCTCTTGCTTCAACTTCACTTTCCAGTGCATTGAACCTGTCGCCCGCAGTAGGCGCGCCTTGCATACCCAATACCTGTACCGGTACAGATGGGCCCGCCTTATCTACTTTCTGTCCACGTTCGTTAAACAAAGCTTTCACACGTCCGCTATAGCTACCGGCAAGGATTGGGTCACCCACCTTAAGTGTTCCTGCCTGAACAAGTACGGTAGTTACTATACCACGCCCTTTATCCAGGGTGGCCTCAATTACACTACCTGTTGCACGCTTGTTAGGATTTGCTTTAAGGTCTAACAATTCGGCCTCTAATAACACTTTCTCTAAAAGCAGGTCTACATTTAAACCACTCTTACCAGAAATCTCCTGTGACTGGAAGTTACCTCCCCAATCCTCAACCAGGATATTCATGATAGAAAGCTGCTCGCGTATTTTATCGGAATTTGCTCCCGGTTTATCAATCTTTGTAAAGGCAAATACCAATGGTACACCGGCAGCCTGAGCATGGTTAATGGCCTCTTTTGTCTGAGGCATCACCGCATCGTCTGCAGCAACCACAATAATGGCAATATCCGCTACCTTGGCACCCCTTGCACGCATGGCCGTAAAGGCCTCGTGACCCGGTGTATCCAGGAAGGTTACTTTTTTACCTGTAGAAGTCGTTACCATATAGGCCCCGATGTGCTGGGTAATACCCCCCGCCTCACCAGCAACCACATTGGCTTTACGGATATAATCCAGCAAAGATGTTTTACCATGATCCACGTGTCCCATAATGGTTACCACTGGTGCCCTTGGTAATAAATCCTCTTCGCTATCCTCTTCTTCAATCAGGATGTCGCTTTCATCATCCGGCTTAACGAATTGAATTTCATAGCCAAACTCATCAGCAACAATAGTTAAAGTCTCAGCATCCAGACGTTGGTTGATGGATACAAACATGCCCAGACTCATACAAGTCGCAATGATCTTCGTAACCGGTTCATCCATCATCGTTGCCAGCTCGTTTGCAGTTACAAACTCCGTTACTTTAAGTACACGTGATTGCAGTTCCTGCTCCATTGCAGCCTCATCGGCCGACATGGCCACATCGTCACGTTTCTGGCGGCGAAGTTTGGCGCGCTGTGCAAATTTTCCGGACTTACCTGCTCCGCTCAAACGTGCAAGCGTTGCCTTGATCTGATCCTGTATTTCTTTTTCCGTAGGCTCTTCTTTAGGTCCCGAAGCTGGAGCTCCCGGCTTGTTGTTCCTGAAATTAGGCCTGTTGGCAGCATTATTTGTGTTATTTCTAAAATCCGGTCTGTTACCAAATGTAGGTGCTGCAGGCCTTGGCGCTCCGCCTTGTCCCTGTTGACCACCGTGCTGGTTACCCTGCTGTCCACCGTGCTGGTTGCCTCCATGTTGTCCCGGCTGACCTGGATGTCCTCCAGGAGTTTTTTTGCGTTTGCGCTTCCTTTTCGCGTCGGCACTCTCGCCCGAAGAAGCTACTGGCTGAGATTTACGGTCCGGTGTTACCGGCAAAGTAATCTTTCCAATGATATTCGGGCCAGAAAGTTTTACAGAACGGGCTTTGATGACCTCGTTCTCTTCAGGCTTGTCCGCTTTCGGCGGTTCAGGAGTCGCTTTTGGTGTAGCTACTGGTTCAGAAGCTTTAACTACAGGCTCCTCGGCTTTAGGTGTTTCCACTGGCTTAACAGGTTCAGGTTTTATTTCTGCAACAGGCTGTTCAACCGGCTTCTCTACTTCCTTTACCGGCTCAGGTGCTTTTTCAACCGGAGCAGCAGGAGCAACAGGTGCCTCAGCTTTTGGTTCCGGCTCTGCAGCTTCTTCTTTCTTAACAGGGCGTGTTTTAGCATTCAAATCATCAAGGTTGATCTTTCCTACTATTTTCACACCAGGTAAAGCACCTTCTTCTGCCTTTTCAGCAGCAGGGGCCTCCTCTTTTGCTTTCTCAGCAGGAGGAGTATAGGAATGAAGGTTTTTGATTAAAACGCCTTCATTTTCAAATTCAACATTTTTTCTAGGTGCGTCCGTAACTTTCTCAGTCACTTCAGGTTCATCACGACGGATTTTACCAATAACAATCTGATTGGCTTCTTCTTTTACGATCTTATCGCCCTGAAACTCTTTCAACAATGCATTATACATGTCGCGGGAGAGCTTAGTAGTGGGTTTATTCTCGACAGAAAAGCCTTTCTTCTCCAAAAACTCAACGGCCGTAGCAATGCCTACGTTAAGTTCCTTAACTGCCTTAAATAAAATTATTGGTTTGTCGTCTGACATTGATATCCTTTTTTTTCTTTAGTTCTTATACAAAAGTAACGTTTATTCTTGTTTATTTCATGTGTAGTCAATTAGTTTTTAATAACTACAGAATTTTGTAAACACGTTGACAAGCATTTTATTCAAACTCTGATTTCAAAATACTCATCACTTCTTTGATGGTTTCTTCCTCTAAATCGGTACGTTTTACCAATTCGTCTACAGAAAGTGCCAGCACACTTTTAGCTGTATCACAGCCTATCGCTTTCAGCTCATCGATGATCCAGCTGTCGATTTCATCCGAGAATTCTTCGATATCCACATCTTCATCTTCTTCACCTGCCTCACGGTATACATCGATCTCATAACCGGTCAGTTTACCTGCCAGTTTAATGTTGTGTCCGCCACGGCCAATAGCCAGTGAAACCTGATCTGGCTTCAGGTAAACCGAAGCATGTTTGGTCTCATCATCCAGCTTAATGGAAGTGATCTTAGCCGGACTTAATGCCCTGGTGATGTACAGTGAAATATTGTTGGTAAAGTTAATTACGTCAATATTTTCGTTTTTAAGCTCTCTGACGATACCATGGATACGTGAACCTTTCATACCCACACAGGCACCTACCGGATCAATCCTGTCATCGTAAGATTCTACCGCAACTTTAGCCCTTTCACCTGGCTCACGAACAATCTTTTTAATGGTGATCAGACCATCAAAGATCTCAGGAACCTCAATCTCAAACAAGCGTTGCAAGAATTCAGGTGCAATCCTCGAAATGATGATCTTAGGCGTAGCATTTACCATATCTACCTTCAGGATCACTGCACGAACAGAATCTCCTTTTTTGAAGTAATCGGCAGGGATCTGCTCTGTTTTAGGCATCATCAACTCGTTGCCTTCATCGTCCAGTACCAGCGTTTCTTTTTTCCATACCTGGTAAACTTCACCGGTAACAATTTCACCAACCCTGTCTTTATATTTTTTAAAGATCTCGTCTTTCTCCAGTTCTAAAACTTTAGAAACCAGGGTCTGACGGGCAGCTAAAATCGCCCTGCGGCCAAAGCTTTCCAGTGTGATCTGCTCGATGTAATCGTCGCCAACCTCCATATCCGGGTCCAGCTGTTTTACTTCAGCAAGCTCAATTTCCAGATCGTCGTCCTCAGAAAAACCATCTTCCATCACTTTCCTGGTACGCCAGATTTCCAAATCACCGTTATCCGGGTTAACAATTACGTCACAATTCTCATCCGTACCATATTTTTTACGCAACATACTGCGAAATACCTCTTCCAGCACACTAATCACTGTAGGGCGGTCGATGTTCTTGAAGTCTTTAAACTCTTGAAATGAATCGATTAAATTAATATTGCTCATTTTTATTTAAATGAAATTAAAACCTTTGTTTCTGTTATATTATCAAAGTCTGCCCTGGTTTCAACCAGCTGAACTTTTTTGCCTTTTTCTTTAACTTTTGCCTCAATGGTGATCCCTTGCTCATCGGCTGTCAGCAATTTTCCTTCTTTTACTTCACCGCCGTTTAATTTAACACTAACCTCGCGGCCGATATTTTTAAGGTATTGCCTTTTCAACTTTAAGGGCTCACCAACACCCGGTGAAGAGACTTCCAGGTTATACGCTTTTTCTATTGTATTTTCTTCTTCCAAATGAAAGCCTACATGCCTGCTGATGGCCGCACAATCCTGGATACTGATCCCTTCATCGCCATCTACATGAATAATGAGCTTATTGTTTGGCAGCATTTTTACCTCAACTAAAAACAGCTCCGGCCTGTCCGAAATCTTCTCTTCAACTAATTCTGTTACTCTTTTTTCTACCTGCATAACCAATTTGCCAATAACAGAAAAGAGGGGACTCCTGTCCCCTCTTACCTCTATTACACCGCAAATGTAAGAAATATTTTTACAAAATAAAAATGCCGGCTCGCAATCAGCGGCTTATAAATCTTTTACTTCGCCGGCACCAGTATCTTTCCCATGTACTGGCTATGCGCCTGCCCTGACCTGTCTTTTGCTATAAAACCCATATAAATGTGATATTCCCTCGCCAAACGCGCCGGTGTAAGTGTAAGGCTATCCGTACCGGTCATTCTAAAAGCGCCGGTTGAAACACCAACCATGCTGCTCAAATTCAACTCAGCATCAGCAGGTGAATAAGCCAGCATAAATACCTGATCGTAAGGGTTGCCATTCTGGCCTACCTCGGCACTCCAGGTAAACCGGACCACCTGATCGGGTTCAAAAACAACCTCATAAGTTTCAGGAAAATGAAGCTCACCCCCGCAAACCCTTACCAAAGCGGGATTTACAACCCGGTCTGGATGTTCACCCTCAACCGCATTTCTCAAGGCATAGGATACCGCCCCTCTATAGCCCCCTGTTGACGTTCCATAATCCTTGAATCCCACTTTTAAAAATGATTTGATCGGCTTTAAAAAAGCCTGTACTTTGGCAAAACCGGTGGTATTATTTTTTTCCTTTTTTGTCTTTTTGCCAGATCTTTTGCTTGGCAAGCTACGCACACAGGGCTTACCATTTAACATATAATACACATGCGGACCTACTTTTCCGGAAACAGGCCCGGCTATTCCTTCTGTTGCTTTTCCCATAGTCTAAATCATTAATCCCTTTGTATTAAGGTTGAACCTAATTTAGGTATAAAACTTTAATTTAACAATTTTTAAAGTTTTATTAAACAATCTTTATACAATAAACTATTGTTTTAATATTGTATAATCATTGTATAATCATTGTATGAAGATTGTATAAACCTAAAATCAGACACAAACTTAACTTGAGCAAAACAGCACTTCAAAGGGCTGGCAAATCCTATCTGGTAAGCAATTTAGAAACTGGCTTAATCCGGTTGCTCAGCCCTCCGTTCATTACATCTTTCAGTTCCCCGAAGCGGGTGTTCAGGTGCGTAATCACCAGGTAGTCCCTTCCTTTAACAAAAGGCATGGCCGGAATAAAAACCAGGTTGCTGTCGCTCACCTTAAACCGTCCTTCAACAGGCGCTTCTTTAATTGCAGTGTCTTTTTCAGAAGGGCTTTCCAGAACAGACACCAGGCTATGAAGCAAAGAATCAGCATTTTGACCGGTTTTCAGCTGCAGCAAACCTGACTGATCAATATCGTTAAACACAATGGCCGAACTGTCTGCACTAAACCCGATCAAAAGTGGCTTATTATTTGCAGATGAACAGGCAAGCAAACAAACTGCGGCATACAAAACAGCAAACAAATTAACAGTACTTTTAACCATATCACTAAATTAAACATTATGAGACTGATTGTAGAAATTTTATTAATGGGCCTCGCCGTACTGATTGGGGCCTACATCGTTCCAGGTGTACAGGTAGACGGTTACGGAACGGCAATTATTGCAGCGGTTTTAATAGCCCTGGCCAATGCCACTATCGGATTTATTTTAAGGGTAATGACCTTCCCTGTTAACTTTTTAACCCTGGGATTGGTATCTTTTATCATTACGGTACTGATGATTTTACTGGTCGACAACCTGATGAGCGGGTTCAACACCACCGGTTTCTGGGCAGCAGCTTTTCTGGCCATTGTAGTAGCACTGATCAAGGCTGTATTTAATGCCGTTGCGGGAACTGATAAAGATTAAACAATCAAATTCGGCGTTTAAAAACAAAATTGGGTGCTCTGATGAGACATAGGAACTTTTGCCCTCTTAGCGAAGCGGGCAAAAGATTCCAGTCTCGGAAGAGTATCCCTATTTTGTTCTTAGCCGAACCTCCACAATATTTTATCTGATGATCTCCCTCGAGATCACCATTTTCTGGATCTCAGAAGTCCCTTCATAGATCTGAGTGATCTTCGCGTCGCGCATCAAACGTTCCACATGATATTCTTTTACAAAGCCGTAGCCTCCATGAATCTGAACCGCCTCAACAGTAACATCCATGGCCACTTTAGAAGCATAGAGCTTGGCCATAGAACCGGCCAGTGTATATGATTCTCCCTGATCTTTGAGCCATGCAGCTTTGTACACCAGCATCCTGGCTGCCTCAATCTGAGTAGCCATGTCGGCCAGTTTAAAAGCTATGGCCTGGTGTTCAGCAATAGGTTTACCGAAAGCTTTACGCTGTTGTGCATATTGCAGCGCCAGTTCATAAGCGCCCGCAGCAATGCCCAATGCCTGGGCAGCAATACCTATCCGGCCACCTTCAAGGGTTTTCATGGCAAACTTAAAACCAAAACCATCTTCGCCGATGCGGTTTTCCTTTGGTACTTTGACATCGTTAAACATCAGCGAGTGGGTATCGGAACCCCTGATGCCCAGTTTATTTTCTTTAGGTCCTACAGTAAAACCTTCCATTCCTTTCTCAACGATAAAAGCATTGATGCCTTTATGTTTTAAGGATTTATCTGTTTGTGCGATAACCAGGTAAGTAGAAGCCGTACTGCCATTGGTGATCCAGTTTTTTGTCCCGTTGAGCAGGTAATGATCTCCTTTGTCTTCGGCTGTAGTTTGTTGTGAGGTCGCGTCCGATCCTGCTTCGGGCTCAGATAAACAGAAAGCGCCGATCTTTTCACCGGCAGCAAGGGGTTTTAAATATTTTTCCTTTTGATAATCGGAACCATAAGACTCCAGTCCGTAGCAAACCAATGAGTTGTTTACAGAAACGACCACCGAAGCAGATGCATCTATTTTAGACAGCTCTTCCATAACCAATACATACGACAGGGCGTCCAGGCCACTACCATTGTATTTTTCTGATACCATCATTCCCAGAAAACCCAGTTCGCCCAGCTTCTTTACCTGTTCGGCAGGGAATTTCTGATGCTCATCTCTTTCGATAACTCCAGGTTTCAGTTCGTTCTGCGCAAAATCGCGGGCGGCCTGCTGGATCATCAATTGTTCTTCACTTAATTGAAATCGCATAATAATATTGTAAAATAATAAGTTATGCCAAATTTATATAATTCTCAGCCAAATTACTATGGCTGCATAACAATTTATTTCAACAAGTGGTTGTTATCGTCGGGGAATACAAGTATGGGATGGTATTTTTTCGCTTCTTCTATTGGCAGGGAGCCGTAAGACATAATGATCAGGATATCGCCGACCTGAACTTTCCGGGCTGTAGCACCGTTCAGGCAAATGGTCCCGCTGCCACGCGCGCCTTTAATGACATAGGTTTCGAAACGTTCGCCATTGTTGTTGTTCACGATCTGCACCTTTTCGTTGGGAATGATCTGGGCTGCATCCATCAGATCTTCATCAATGGTGATGCTGCCAACATAATTCAATTCTGCCTGTGTTACTTTAACACGGTGTATTTTCGATTTTAAGATCTCGATAATCATGATGCAAAGTTAAACTAAATTTATCAATGCGTGGTTTTTCGGGAGTGTTAATTGTCTCAGTTGAGTATCATATTATCGATAAGGCGGGTCTGGCCCACTTTAGCGGCCACCAGCGCAACGATATTGTGATGGGTCTTATCTTCTTCGGGCAAAAGGGTTTCTCCGTTGGCTATCGTAAAATAATCGAGTTCAACACCAGGTGTCGCATCGATCATCTCTTTGGCAGCTCGCAGCAAATCGGGAACGCTTTTGTCGGCAAAGTTTTCCTGCACATAACTGAGCGCGCGGCTCAGTACCAGGGCATTTTTACGGTCGGCCGCAGTAAGGTGTATGTTGCGCGAGCTCATGGCCAGTCCGTCGGCTTCCCGGATGATGGGACAGGAAACAATCTGTACCGGCATATTGAAATAGGCGACCATGTTTTTGATCATGAGCACCTGCTGAAAATCTTTCTGCCCAAAAAAGGCCACATCGGGGTTTACGGCATCAAAAAGCTTTTTTACGATTTGTGTTACGCCCTGGTAATGTCCTTTGCGAAATTCGCCCTCTAAAAGAAATTCTGCCGGCCCAAGGTCTATATGCCAGGCTTCGGCTTTAGGGTACATTTCGGTAACCGAGGGCATAAAGACCACATTACAGCCTGCTTCACTTAACATCTTCAGGTCATGCTCCAGCGGGCGGGGATATTTTTCCAGGTCTTTAGGGTCTGTAAACTGGGTGGGGTTTACAAAAATGCTGCATACCACCACATCAGCCTGTTGCTGTGCTATTTTGATCAGCGATACGTGTCCTTTATGCAAGGCACCCATTGTGGGCACCAGGGCAATTTTCTGTTGCGCCAATTGAATTGGCCCAAGCAGCGACTTTAATGCCGCAATAGTATTTATTACTTCCAAACCAGCCTGTAAAATTTCAAAGGGGCAAAGTTGCTCATTTATACCCAAGCAACAAAACATCTTGTGCATAATATTGATAAATGTTATTATTTTGCTTACCTTTGCCCCTTGATAATCTTTTCTTTAACATAAATTTTTATTTAGAATATGGAGATGGCAAAAACGAAGCTACTGATTGTTACACACGAGATGTCGCCTTTCCTTGAACTCACAAAGATTTCTGAAATTACCCGCCAATTACCTCAGGCCATGCAGGATAAAGGATTTGAGATCCGCATATTGATGCCTAGGTTTGGGAATATCAATGAAAGAAGGAACAGATTGCACGAGGTTATCCGTCTTTCAGGAATGAACATCATTATTGATGACAATGATAACCCTTTAATCATTAAGGTTGCCTCTATCCCTGCAGCCCGCATGCAGGTATATTTTCTGGATAATGAAGATTATTTTCAACGTAAATATGTATTCAGGGATAAAGAAGATAAGTTTTATGCCGACAACGACGAAAGGACGATCTTCTTTTGCAAAGGCGCGCTGGAAACCGTTAAAAAATTAGGATGGGCACCGGATATTGTACATTGCCATGGCTGGATGACCGCATTGGTGCCGGCTTATATTAAAACCACGTATAAAAACGACCCTACTTTTAAAAACTCAAAAGTTGTTTACTCCATTTATGAGAACTGCTTTACCGAGACTTTAAATGCCGACCTGCATAAAAAGGCGATCATGAACGCCATGACTGCTGAAGATACCAAAATGTTTGAAAATGCAGACTGCGATACCTTACATATGGGTGCTGTCAGTTACTCGGATGCAGTGGTACTGGCCGACGAAAACATCAGCGGCAATGTGTTAAAATTTGTTAAAGATTCTAATAAACCAACTTTAGCTTTTAATTTAACCGAAAATTTTGAAAACTTCTATTCTTTATATGAGGAGATTTCGGATGAAGAATTGGCTTCAATAGCATAAACCCAGGTTATTAAAATATATATGAAATTTACAAAACAAGACTTATTAACCCTGTTGATAGGTCTTTTTCTTTTTGCTTCCTGTAAAGATTCCAACACAATTGGTTTAGGCTCTGAAGATGGCCAGGGCATACTTGGTGAACGCGTAGATAGTCTTACAGTTACCTCTCAAACCCTTAGGGAGGATATTAGTTCGGGTGTGGGCCTTTTAAGGTATCCCCTGGGTTACATGACCGATCCGGATTTTGGCAAATCGGAAGCCGCGTTATCCATGTCGGTTGGTCTGCCACAGGCGAACTACAAATTTGGCACAGGCGCCATAATTGATTCTGCGGTATTGGTTTTACCTTATTCTACGCAGTTTTATGGCGATACCATTGCGCCAACTTACATCTTTACCGTAAAACAGCTGGCCAACGATCTTTCTAAAGAAACAGCTTACACTACAGATAAAACCTGGCCGGTACAACCCGCAGTTATTGGTACTTACAGCGGAAAGATCAAGCCAAACACCAAGTTCAAGATTACAGATATCGTAACCGGAGGTGCTGACACCTCAAAATCGGTGATCCCGCAGGTAAGGATCAAATTAGCCAATTCCTTTATCCAGAACAACATCATCAATCTGGATTCGGTAACCTTATCTAAAGCCGCTAACTTCTGGAAGTCTTTTAAAGGGCTGAATGTAACATCGACCGCAACGGATAAAGGCGGGATGATGTTTTTTACGGCAAATGCGTCAGACAGCAGGATAGAAATTTATTATAAACGGCCAAATGCCACAACGCCGGCCAATACAGATACGGTAGTCGTAAACTTTCCTATTGGCAGCAACAATTCAACAGGTGCTTCTGCCGGACCGGTACACGCTTCTATCAAACATGACTATACAGGCACGCCTGTTAAAACCCAGCTGGACAATCCTGCCCCGGCTACACCTTATACCGTAACTTATTTGCAGGCTTTGGGTGGACTGAAAAACAAAATTTCATTTCCTTACCTCAAGAAATTCCTGGCCGACAAAAGAGATCCGGCCAAGGGCGGAAAGCCCAATGCAAAAATCGTGATTAACAAAGCCGAACTGGTAGTTGACCTGAGCGCCGGAACAGATGTGCTGCCTTTCAGCGCTGCACAACGACTCTCGCTATACAGATATGATATTGCCGGCCAGCGTGCAAATCTCCCTGATAATGACAATTCTACTTCGTCCTATCAGGGAGACCCGAGAGCAGTAGGCGAATTGGTGTTTGGCGGCTATTTTGACTCGGTAAGAAAACGTTATATTTTTGCCGTTACCAGTTACATTCAGGACTTAATGGATGGAAAGACAGAAGATTACGGAACCTTCCTGGCCCCAAGCTCGCTTACAGAACTGAACATTAATCCTCCTGTAACTTCAGCCGCAAGATCAATCATCAGCAAATTTAAGCATCCGCGGGCTGACAGTGATAAAGCTTTGAGATTAAACATTTACTATACCCTGGTCAATTAAAAAAATTAACCAGATGATGTGGTCAAATCCCCCGGGAATATTTAATTTCGGGGGATTTATTTTTATACCTAAATATAAACCTATTGTATGTGTGGAATAGTTGGTTACATAGGCCATAGAGAAGCCTGGCCCATTGTTATTAAAGGACTGAAAAGATTAGAATACCGTGGCTACGACAGTGCCGGTATTGCCTTAATTAACGACTCGGGATTAAACATCTATAAAAAGGCAGGAAAAGTACAGGAACTGGAAAACTTTGCCGCCGGAAAAAATCTTTCAGGAACAATCGGAATTGGCCATACCAGATGGGCAACACACGGCGCACCATCCGACAGGAATTCCCACCCCCATACTTCAAACAATGGCAAGCTGACCATTATCCATAACGGGATCATTGAGAACTATGCAACGCTTAAGGAAGAATTGCTGACGCGTGGCCATGAGTTTAAAAGCGACACCGACACCGAAGTGCTGGTACACCTGATCGAGGAAATTTATAAAAACGACAATACCGATCTTTTAGAAGCCGTTAGGCTTGCATTAAATGAAGTAAGCGGGGCCTACGCCATTGTAGTGATGGATGAAGAACAGCCAGGCCAGCTGATTGCAGCAAGGAAAGGAAGTCCGATGGTAATTGGTGTTGGCGATGGCGAGTATTTTATTGCCTCGGATGCGACCCCTATTGTAGAATACACCAAAAATGTAATTTACCTGAACGACAATGAGATTGCCTTTTTAAAGCGCGACGAACTGCTGATCAAGCGTTTGGACAATGTGGTTCAAAGCCCTTATATCCAGGAGCTGGAGCTAAAGCTGGAGATGCTGGAAAAAGGTGGCTACGAGCATTTCATGCTGAAAGAGATCTTTGAGCAGGCACGTTCGATAAGGGACTGTATGCGGGGCCGTATTTATCCGAATGAGGGTAAGGTGCAGCTTGGTGGAATAAAAGAATATGCCGATAAACTAAAGAACATAGACCGCATTATCATTGTGGCATGTGGTACTTCATGGCATGCCGGACTGGTGGGCGAATACCTGATTGAAGAGTATGCGCGCATCCCGGTTGAGGTTGAGTATGCCTCAGAGTTCAGGTACCGCAATCCGATCATTACCGAGAAAGATGTGGTTATTGCCATCTCCCAATCGGGCGAAACAGCAGATACCATGGCGGCCATAGAAATGGCCAAAGAAAAAGGAGCTACCATTTTTGGCGTCTGCAACGTTGTCGGCGCTTCCATTCCAAGACTTACCCATGCAGGTGTATACACGCATGCGGGGCCGGAAATTGGGGTGGCGTCGACCAAGGCATTTACTGCCCAGGTTACAGTACTTACGCTAATGGCCTTCTACATGGCACAGCAAAAAGGCACATTAACCCATTCAAAACTTGTAGAACTGCTAACTGAACTGGATTGTATTCCGGAGAAAATCCAGGTGGCACTGGAGTCCAATGAAATGATCAAGGAAATTTCTGAGAAATTCAAGGATTCCCGGAACTGTCTGTTCCTGGGCAGGGGAAGCGGTTTCCCTGTAGCGCTGGAAGGGGCTTTAAAGCTGAAGGAGATCTCTTACATTCATGCCGAGGGTTATCCTGCTGCCGAGATGAAACATGGTCCTATCGCTTTAATTGATGAGGAAATGCCGGTTGTAGTGATTGCTACCAAAAACTCTTCCTATGAGAAAGTGATCAGCAACATTCAGGAAGTAAAAGCCAGAAAAGGGATTGTACTGGCCATTGTAACTGAGGGTGATATTGAAGTCAGAAAAATGGCAGATTACTGCATAGAGATACCGGATGCAAGCGAAGCATTTTTGCCTTTACTGGCAACCATACCACTGCAATTGCTATCGTATCATATAGCTGTTTTGAGAGGCTGCAATGTGGATCAGCCAAGGAACCTGGCCAAGTCGGTAACCGTAGAATAATATTTGAAGGGTGCTTAATCAGCACCCTTTTTTTATTTAAAAGGGCAGATCGCCAGATGGGTCTGTAAGATCAGTATACTCACTCTCACTCTTTGGCGCTACATTTTCGCTGCTGCTTACCGGTGTTTGCTCAAAATCACTTTTCCTGCCCAGGATAGTAAAATTTTCCGCCACAACTTCTGTAACGTACTTTTTCACTTTTTCCCGGTCCTCAAAAGAGCGGGTACGTAATTTACCTTCGATATACACGAGTTTACCTTTTTGCAAATACTTGGAGGCAACTTCTGCCAGTCCTCTCCACAAAACGATGTTGTGCCATTCTGTTTGCTCTACGCGTTTGCCGTCTTTGTTATAGGTTTCTGATGTTGCCAGCGGGAAACTGGCTACAGTTACACCTCCGTCTAAATGTCTGACTTCAGGATCTTTGCCTAAATGTCCGACTAAAATAACTTTGTTAATACCTGACATGAACTTTGGTTTTTCTATGTAATAAGATGCTTAGCCACAAAACTGGAGATCACTTTAGGCTGCGGCAATTCGTCAAACTCCTGCAATGAGACCCATTTTATTTCTGCATTCTGATTAAAGTTAATGATATAATTATCTAAACCAAAAAATTGAACATATATAGTTTGGTGTGTTAATAAATGCTTCTGATGCGATAAAGTGGTGATTTTACAGTCGTTACCAAAGGCTTCTTTTAGCTTGTTGTTAAATTGTTCCTGGTCTTCGCTGTATATCCTGTCGGTCTCAATCAGTGGAAAATCGTACAGTTCCTGCCAGATATCTCCGGGGTTCCGTTTCTTAACCAGGATGTTTTCCCTATCGGTACAAAGGAAATAATTGAAATAACGGGTCCGCTTTTTTAACTTATTGAGCTTAACAGGGAGGCCGGACACCAGTTGATGCTTGCGGGCAAAGCAGGTTTGCTCCAATGGGCAGCTGCTGCAGTCGGGCGATTTGGGCTTGCACTGCATTGCCCCGAACTCCATAATGGCCTGGTTGTACACCGCAGCTTCCTGGCCTTCCATCAGCGATTGTGCCAGCTCCTGGAACTGTTTCTTTCCTGCGGTACTATTGATGGGTTCTGCTATGCCAAAATACCTGGCCAATACCCGGAATACATTTCCATCCAATACTGCCCTGGCTTCGTTTGAAGAAAAAGAAGCTATTGCGGCGGCAGTGTAGTCGCCCACTCCTTTTAGTTTGATCAGTTCTTTGTAACTGGCGGGGAATTGTCCGTTGTACAATTCACACACCTGCTTAGCGGTAAAAAGCATATTCCTTCCCCTGGAGTAATAGCCGAGTCCCTGCCACAATTTCAAAATCTGTGTTTCCGTTGCAGCAGCAAAATCCTGAACTGTGGGATAGTTTTGTAAAAAATTATTAAAGTAAGGCAAGCCTTGTTCTACACGGGTTTGCTGCAGGATCACTTCCGATAACCAGATCACATAGGCATCTGTAGTGTCCCTCCAGGGCAGTGCCCGTTTATTTTTAAGGTACCAGTTTACGATTTCAGTTTGAAAACTCATGGCGGTAAAAATACGGGGTAAATATTTGATTTTCGTAAAACTTGCAATACAGTGATAGAAGAACTGACAAATAAATCATCTTTTATTTTCCTATCTCATTAAAAAGCAATACTTTTGCAACCCCAAAACATTTATAATATACAACACACAGTAAATTAATAAAACAAAAAATATGACTAAGGCAGATATTATTTCAGAAATATCAACGAAAACAGGAATTGAAAAGGTAGATGTACAAGAAACCGTTGAGGCATTTTTCAAGGTCATCAAAAACAGTATGATCGGTGGCGAAAATGTATATGTAAGAGGTTTCGGTAGTTTTGTTGTAAAAAAGAGAGCACAGAAAACTGCAAGAAATATTTCTAAAAATACAGCGATCATCATCCCTGAGCACTTTGTACCAAGTTTCAAACCAGCAAAGGTTTTTGTTGACAAAGTAAAGAACAACTCAAAAAAACTTAGCGTAGAAGCCTAATAGCCATGATAAACAGTATCCGTTCTAAACAAATTATTTTAATAAGTGCAATGGTTTTGCTTGTTGCATTTTTGTTTACGAGGGATATTAAAGGTTTGGTGAAGCCAAAAGAAGAGCCTAAAGCTGCTGTTCCTGCTGGTGGTCAGATGGCCGCGGCTGAAACAGCAGCTATTAATTTAAATGAGGTTTCTACAACCGGCAAGAATTTACTGAGTGCAAACCTTTCTGCTGAGATCAGTACACTGGAAAATGCTTTTAAATCGGCTCCTGAAGCTAAAAAAGCTGAAGCAGCGAAATTACTGGCCCAGAAATGGGATGACGTGGAACAAGCTGTTCCAAGTGCCCTGTATTTAGAGATCATAGCAGAAAAGGAGCAGACATTAAATAACTGGCTGTTAACCGGCGAACGGTTCTTAAAAGCCTTTGACAATACCCGTGACAGTTTATTGCAACCGGCATTGTTGCAAAAAGCCAATCTGGCTTATACCAATGCGGTAAAAATAGATTCGAACAGTGCAGATGCTAAAACCGGACTGGGCATTACCATAGTAAATGGAATGGGCATGCCAATGCAGGGGATAGCTATGCTGATGGATGTGGTTAAAAAAGATCCTAAGAACTTAAAAGCAAACATGAGCTTAGGTACTTTTGCGATTAAATCCGGTCAGTTTGACAAGGCGATTACAAGGTTTAACAATATCATTGCCATAAAGCCTACTCCAGATGCCTATTTTTATCTGGGAACAGCTTATGAGAATCTTGGAAAGAACCAGGAAGCCATAGATGCTTATTTAAACAGTAAAAAATTAGCTGGCAATGCTACCTTATCAAAGTTTATTGACGATAAGGTCAAAGCATTAAACAGCAAAAAATAATAAACAGATTTATAAAAATATTTAAAATTTAAAACTATGCCAAGCGGTAAAAAAAGAAAAAGACATAAAATGGCTACGCACAAACGCAAAAAACGTTTAAGAAAAAACAGACATAAGAAAAAATAATTTTTTCTTAATGTATTGCACAACAAAAAAGGCTAGGATTTGTGATCGTAGCCTTTAGTTGTTGGCAGCAAGTTTTTTTTTATTGTCCATGTGTTAAATAAGGTATTTATACCTTAAAATCTGTAGCTTTTGGTAAAGGAACTCATCATAGATTCATCTCCTCAGGGAGTAACCATAGCTTTAGTTGAAGACAAACAACTTGTAGAACTTCATAAGGAACAGATTGATAATAACTACGCTGTAGGCGACATCTATTTAGGCCGCATAAAGAAAATTATGCCAGGCCTGAATGCTGCGTTCGTAGACGTGGGTTATGAAAAAGATGCATTCCTGCATTATTTCGATCTGGGCCCGCAAGTCCAATCTTTAATAAAGCTTACGAAAATTAAGCGTAACGGCTCTGTTAATGGCACTTTACTAGATAATTTCAAGTTAGAGGGCGACATTAACAAAGCAGGTAAAATATCAGAAGTAGTTGCTAAAAACCTGGTACTACCTGTCCAGATCGCTAAAGAACCAATTTCAACTAAAGGACCTCGTTTAAGTTCTGATCTTTCTATTGCAGGAAGATATATTGTATTGGTGCCCTTCTCAAATGTGATCTCTATTTCAAAAAAGATCAAGAGCAATACTGAACGTAATCGGTTAAAAAAGATTATAGAAAGTATTAAGCCCAAGAACTTTGGTGTGATCATCAGAACTGTTTCGGAAGGAAAAGGTGTTGCCGAACTTCAGAAAGACCTTCTGGATTCGGTGGCTAAATGGGAAAGCTTTATCAAGAAGCTTCCGGATGCTGAGCCATCCAAACGTGTATGGGGAGAAATGGACCGTACATCTACACTGATCCGCGACATTCTAAGTACTGACTTCACGAATGTTTATGTGAGCGACAGCAATCTTTTTGAGGACATCCGCTCCTATGTTCATGAAATCTCGCCCGAGATGGAAAAGATCGTAAAATTGTACAGGCATAAAGAACCGATATTTGAGCATTTCGGAATTGAAAAGCAGATTAAAAATGCTTTTGGCAAAACGGTGAACCTGGCCGGGGGTGCCTACCTGGTTGTAGAACATACTGAGGCATTGCATGTGATTGACGTGAACAGCGGGAACAGAACGGCAAGCAAGGAAAACCAGGAAGACAATGCCCTGCAGGTAAACAAGGAAGCCGCAAAGGAAATTGCCCGTCAGCTGCGCTTACGTGATATGGGCGGTATTGTAGTGATCGATTTTATCGACATGCACAAAGCGGCCAACAGGAAGATCCTGTTTGATCACCTGAGAGACCTGATGCAGCTTGACCGCGCAAAACACACCATACTTCCGCCAAGTAAATTTGGACTGGTACAGATCACCCGTCAGCGTGTAAGACCGGAGATGAACATTGTAACCAGCGAGAAATGCCCAGCCTGTGACGGTACGGGAGAAATTAAGGCCAGTATTGTTTTGATGGACGACATTGAAAACAACCTGACCTATATTTTGCAGGAGCAAAACGAAAAAAATATTACGCTTTGTGTACACCCTTACATTGAAGCTTTCATTAAAAAGGGATTTATTTCCTTGCAGTGGAAGTGGTTCTTTAAATTCGGACAACGCATAAAAATTAAAGCTGTACCGTCTTATAACCTCACAGAATTCCACTTTATTTCGTCAAAAGACGAAGAGATCAAATTATAATTGCAAAGCGATTGTTTAACAGGCCTGGTTTCATTACAGAGACCGGGCCTGTTTTGTTTGGTTTGAGTACTTTGCCATAATTTCCCTTAAATTCGTAAATCGGATGCCTTGAAATTTTCAGCCCGAAATAAATTCAGGATGAGGAAATGGTTCATTAAAATAAAATAAATTGGCTAAAACAAGATCAGCATATTTTTGCCAGAGTTGCGGATATGAATCTGCAAAATGGCTGGGCAAATGCCCTTCCTGTAACGAATGGAATACCTTTGTAGAAGAGGTTATTGAAAAAACGGCGGCAAAGGTTCCTTCCTGGAAAACAAGCACCGGTATGGAACGCACAAACAAGCCCAATAAAGTAGACCACATCCAGTCCATTACTGAAGAACGAACCTTAACCGGCGACAAGGAGCTGGACCGGGTTTTGGGTGGCGGACTGGTAGCTGGCTCTGTAATTTTAATTGGTGGTGAACCCGGGATCGGAAAATCTACGCTGATGCTGCAACTGGCCTTGAATATCCCCGGAAAAAAGATCCTGTATGTTTCCGGTGAGGAAAGTGAACAGCAGATCAAGATGAGGGCAGAACGCATTACCGATAAGCCGGAAGCTGACTGCTATATCCTTACAGAAACATCCACACAGAACATATTCAAACAGCTGGAGGCCCTTGAACCCGATATCGTAATTGTTGATTCCATACAGACGCTGCATTCGGCACATATAGAATCTACCCCAGGCAGTGTGTCGCAGGTAAGGGAATGTACGGCAGAGCTGCTCCGTTTTGCAAAGGAGACCGACACGCCGGTATTCCTGATTGGCCACATTACCAAAGATGGTACCATAGCCGGCCCTAAAATACTGGAACACATGGTGGACACTGTTTTACAGTTTGAGGGTGACAGGCATCATGTGTACCGGATATTACGTTCGATCAAAAACAGGTTTGGGGCCGCTGCAGAACTGGGGATCTACGCTATGCACAATTCGGGCCTGAGGCAGGTTTCGAACCCTTCGGAGATCCTGCTTTCTCAAAGGGATGAAGAGTTGAGCGGAATTGCCATATCTGCCACTTTAGAAGGCGCCAGGCCGATGTTAATAGAAACACAGGCCCTGGTTAGCGCTGCGGCTTACGGAACGCCGCAGCGATCGTCAAATGGCTTCGACACCAAAAGAATGAACATGCTGCTGGCTGTACTTGAAAAAAGGTGTGGGTTCAGACTGAGTACCAGGGATGTTTTTTTAAATATAGCCGGAGGTATAAAGGTGGAAGATCCGGCGATAGACCTGGCCATTATGGTCGCCATTATATCCTCGCATGAAGAAATATCCATTTCTTCAAAAATATGCTTTGCGGCCGAGGTTGGACTGTCGGGAGAAATCAGGGCAGTAAGCCGCATTGAGCAACGCATTATGGAAGCGGAGAAGCTGGGATTCGAACGGATCTTTATTTCCAACTACAACAAAAAAGGCCTGGTAACCGAACGGTATCAAATTGAGATTACCGCTGTAAGTAAGATTGAAGACGTATTTTCCATTTTATTCGGATAAAGCCAGAAATGTAGAAATACATGCCCGTTGTTCTACAATTTGAGTATTTATTTCCACGTTTTTCATTATATGTTATTTTTGGCAAACAATATACACACCTATATATCAATCACTTAAGCAAACAATTAAAGTCTTTTTTAAAATGGCCTGTTAATTGTCTTAATTGAAGCGTTAACGTTCATTTATGGATTTTAACAAACAATAGGGATGATTATCCTCGTTATCGTAAGGTAACGAGGATTTTTTTTTGAATTTTTCTATATATTAGAACTTCTATTCATTCAAAAAAGCTAAAAAATGATCATAACGCTAATTATCCTCGCGGTCCTTATTATCGGGATAGTGATTTACAACTCCCTGATCGGAAAAAGAAACCAGGTAACCAATGCTTTCTCTGCAATTGATGTAATGGTAAAAAAGAGATTTGAGCTTTTGCCGAACCTTATCGAAACAGTTAAACAGTACATGGATTATGAAGGCAGCCTTCTGGGTAAAATAGTTGATCTGCGGAGCAAGGCCGCAAACCCGAACATCAGCAATGCAGAGAAACTGGAAATAGACAATCAGCTCAGTTCCAGCATGAAGGGCCTGATGGTGACTGTGGAGAACTATCCCGATCTGAAGGCCAACCAGAACTTTTTAAATTTGCAAAGTACCTGGACAGAGAGCGAAGAGCAGATTGCAGCGGCAAGGCGCAATTACAATGCATCCGTTACGGCCTACAACAATGCCATCATGATGTTTCCGGGCAGCCTGCTGGCGGGCATGATGAATTTTCAAGCTATGGAGGTCCTTACCAGCACTGAAGAAGAACGCAAAAATATCAGCGCAAAAGATCTGTTTAACAGCTAATGAAATACAGTACTTCCGGGCAGCAATCGTTACAGCAGATCTTAGCCGAACTGGAGGAAGAAAGAAAGGCTGTTTTAGCACTCAAAACAAAAAGCTACCTGTTTATTGCGGGTGGAATTTTATTGAGCGCAGGAGGTTTTTTTTCGGGCTTCGTTATACCTGGTGTAGTTGCCGGGGCAGCTTTACTGATCGCCGGTTTTATCTTTCTAGGTAAATCGAACACTAAATTCGGCTATTACCGGCATGGCTTTAAACAGCGGGTAGTAGCCATGGCATTGAAAGAAATTGATGAAAGCCTGCAAATAGACTATGCTACAGGATTATCTGAAGCAGATTTTATTTATTCGCGTTTATTCACGATGGAACCCGACCGTTACTCGAGCGAAGACCAGATCTGGGGCACTGCCGGGAAAACGAAGTTTTCTTTTTCCGAACTTCACGCTGAATACAAAACGGTAACCCAAACCAAGAACGGCCGGCAGGAACACTGGCACACCATACTGAAGGGGATTGTATTTAATGCCGATTTCAACAAACATTTCAACGGTCTCACTGTTGTGAGGCCCAAAGATATAGGTACCGCTTTAGGCGCATGGGTGGCCAAAGCCATGCCTATCTTTTCTACCTCAGGGAGAGAACTGGTACAGCTGGAAAATCCTGATTTCGAAAAAGAGTTCGTCACCTATTCGACCGACCAGGTAGAAGCAAGGTACATTTTAACCCCGGCGCTAATGGAACGGCTTTGTGCGTTAAACGCCAGGTGCAGCTATACCATATCGGTTTCATTTATCGGTTCCGGTGTTTTTATTGCCTTCCCATTGAACAAAGATTATTTTGAACCTCCGCTACGCAAGAGCCTGTTAGACCCGGCCTTTTTAAACGAGGATATGGAAATCATCCGTTTCATGTATGGGATCATCCAGGACCTGGATCTGAATACCCGGATCTGGACCAAGTCATAAAGGTTGTAAATAAAAAAAGTCCCTTTCGGGACTTTTCCTGTTATTTAGACAAATACATCGATTTATCTTTATAAAGTTGTCTGAAGTAAGGATCTTCTGTGTTCCTGATGAAGCGGATGGCCTCGCCTGTAGACTTCATTTCCGGACCTAACTCTTTGGTTACTTCCGGGAATTTGTTGAAAGAGAATACCGGTTCTTTAATTGCATATCCTTCCAGCTTACGCTCGATTGTAAAGTCTTTCAGTTTATTCACACCCAGCATCACCTTGGCGGCAATATTGATGTAAGGCACATCGTAGGCTTTGGCAATGAAAGGAACCGTTCTGGAAGCTCTTGGGTTGGCCTCTATCACATATACCTTCTCGTCTTTAACCGCGAACTGTATGTTTAACAGTCCGATTACATTGAGCGCTTTAGCGATCTTTTTAGAGTAAACCTCCATGTCGTTCATCACCTTTTCAGACAAGCTGAAAGGCGGCAATACCGCACTTGAATCTCCGGAGTGGATACCAGCAGGCTCAATGTGTTCCATTAACCCTACAATATGCACATCTTCGCCATCGCAGATCGAGTCGGACTCGGTTTCTTCTGCCCTGTCGAGGAAGTGATCGATCAGCACGCGGTTTCCTGGCAGGTCACCCAGCAGTTTTACCACAGCTTTTTCCAGGTCTTCATCGTTGATCACAATGCTCATTCCCTGCCCGCCCAGTACATAACTTGGTCTTACCAGGACAGGGTATCCTACTTCATTGGCTACCACTATGGCTTCTTCAGCATTTTCGGCTACGCCATATTTAGGATAAGGGATTTCCAGTTCTTTCAGCAGATCAGAGAAACGGCCCCTGTCTTCTGCCACGTCCATATCATTGTATGAAGTACCGATGATCCTGATGCCATTTTCATGCAGTTTCTCGGCCATCTTTAAAGCTGTTTGTCCGCCCAGCTGTACAATTACACCTTCCGGCTTTTCCAGCTCTATAATTTCGCGGACATGCTCCCAGAATACAGGCTCAAAGTATAACTTATCGGCCATGTTAAAATCTGTAGATACCGTTTCAGGGTTACAGTTTACCATGATGGCCTCAAAGCCGCTTTCTTTGGCAGCCAGCAAACCGTGTACACAAGAATAATCGAATTCTATACCCTGACCGATACGGTTTGGACCTGAGCCCAGTACGATAATTTTCTTTTTATCAGAAGGCTGCGATTCATTCTCTTCCTCAAAAGTAGAGTAGTAGTAGGGGGTTTGTGCAGCAAATTCGGCAGCACAGGTATCCACCATTTTATATACGCGCCTGATGCCCAAGGATTTTCTGCGTTCGTAAACCTCGTCTTCGGTAACATTACCCAGCAGGTAAGCAATCTGTATGTCAGAGAAGCCTTTTTGCTTTAAGGTAAAGAAGAAGTCTTTAGGGATATTGTTCAGCGAATAACGTTTCAACTCTGTTTCCAGGTGTACCAGATCCTGTATTTGCGACAGGAACCATTTGTCGATACGGGTAACTTTGCGGATCGACTCCAATGGCACGCCCATGCTCATCGCATCTTTGATCAGGAACAAGCGGTTCCAGCTGGCATGCTCCAGTCCGTGCATGATCTCGTCGATATTTCTTTTGTGTTTACCGTCGGCACCCAGACCTGCACGGCTGATTTCTAAACTCTGACAGGCTTTTTGCAGGGCCTCGATAAAGGTACGGCCGATGGCCATTACTTCACCTACAGATTTCATCTGCAGGCCCAGCTCCATATTGGCACCTTTGAATTTATCGAAGTTCCAGCGCGGTACTTTCACGATGACATAGTCTAACGTAGGCTCAAAGTAGGCTGAGGTTGTTTTGGTGATCTGGTTTTCCAGTTCATCCAGGTTATATCCTATGGCCAGTTTAGCGGCGATCTTAGCGATCGGATATCCTGTTGCCTTACTAGCCAGTGCCGAAGAACGCGATACCCTTGGGTTGATCTCGATGGCAATGATCTCATCATTGTCTGGGTTTACCGAGAACTGTACGTTACAGCCTCCGGCAAAGTTTCCGATGGCCCGCATCATTCTGATCGCCTGGTTACGCATATCCTGATAGCAGCGGTCTGACAAGGTCATTGCCGGTGCTACGGTGATGGAATCTCCGGTGTGGATACCCATCGGATCAAAGTTCTCAATAGAACAGATGATGATCACGTTATCATTGCTGTCTCTCAGCAATTCCAATTCGTATTCTTTCCAGCCTAAAACCGCCTGCTCTACCAATACCTCGTGGGTTGGAGAAGCTTCTAGGCCGCGTTTCAGTGCCTGGTCAAATTCTTCTTTTTTGTGCACGAAACCGCCTCCGTAACCACCTAAGGTATAGGACGGACGGATAACCAGCGGGTAACCAATTTCCTGGGCAGCTTCTTTACCTTCGAGGAAAGAGTTGGCAATTTTTGATTTTGCAACCCCTACACCTATATCTACCATTAACTGGCGGAAAGCCTCCCTGTTTTCGGTCTTCTCAATTGCGGCAACATCCACACCGATTACCTTAACCCCATATTTTTCCCAGATTCCACGCTCATCTGCTTCAATACAAAGGTTTAAGGCTGTTTGTCCGCCCATGGTAGGCAATACAGCGTCAATCTTGCGTTCCTGGAGGATCTGCTCAATTGAATCTACCGTTAAAGGCCAGAGGTAAACATGGTCGCCAATCACTTTGTCGGTCATGATTGTCGCAGGATTTGAATTGATGATCGAAACTTCAATCCCCTCTTCTTTTAAAGATAAAGCGGCTTGAGATCCGGAGTAATCAAATTCGCAAGCCTGACCAATAATGATAGGGCCCGATCCGATAATTAATACTGAGCGTATGGAGGTGTCTTTTGGCATAAGGCTTTAAAAAGTCTAATGTGTTTATGGGTAATAAATGGTGTTGCAGAGAGGAGTGGTGCAGAGATGCTCTCGATGAGCCATAAAATTCCCGACTTCTTCTGTCGGGATGCAAAGATACAGTTTTGCGCATTAAATATCAGCTATTTTTTAAAAAACCCCTGCAAATAAAAAAGGAGGATCAAATGTCCTCCAATTGTGTTTTTTTACGGGCTTATTATTGCAGCAATTTGATCTCGCCCACATCGGTTGTCGAGCTGTCTACAACGGCCACATTCTCAAGAGAAGTATCTTTATAAGGTGCTTTAGCTTTTACCCATAAAGTATAAGTGCCCGGCTTTACCGCCGCAAATAAAAAGCTGCCGTTATTGATTTCTGTTTTCAGGGTATCTTTGCCTGAAACTGCAAGTACCTGAACGGCGCCTTCGGGAGGTGTAACTTTACCTTGTATGCCACCGTCTTTAATAAAAGTAAAGGCGAAAAAAGCGAGCAGCAATCCCGCCATCACCAAAAAACTTAACTTTTTCATATTTCATCAATTTTAATTTAACCTTTAATGAATTGGTAAGCATTTGCCATATTTCTCTCCTCGCCCTGTAAAGACAAACGGGCCAGGCTTTTGTTTTATAAAATGTAACTAAAATATGACGGGGTCATGCGATAGTCACGAAACAAAAGAATCGCCGGTATTGGTCTGCATCTTGTACTACATGCACAGAATTAGCGTTTCTAAAATATAAGAATTAAAAAATCCTCTTTCATGAGGGTAATCTTCATAAATAGTTTGTTTGGTTTATTATCCGGTACGGGCGTTCATCCCTGCCGGATTTTTTTATGCAGATCCATTTAGTACTTTTGGGGCAATGATCGAATTATTGAAAGACAGCTTTTCCCAATTTTTTATCCAGACCGGGGCACTGGAATGGTTTGGCGTATTTACGGGGATATTGTGTGTATGGCTGGCAGCCAAAAACAATATTTACAGCTGGCCGGTTGCTATCGTCAGTGTGGTCATCTACATTTTCATTTTTTTTGAATCGAGGCTGTATGCCGATATGGGGCTTCAGTTTTATTTCTTTTTTATGAACCTCTACGGCTGGTATTACTGGAGCGAAAACAGGAATAACCCGGAAGCTTCCAGGCCTGTAGCCAATATCAACCAGAAAGAAGTATTGCTATCGGTTATTGGGATTATTGTTTTTACTTTCCTGCTGGGACAGCTGCTTTATAAAAATACGGATGCTTCCTTTCCTTACCTGGATAGTTTTTGTACGGCCTGCAGCCTGGTTGCCCAGATATTTCTTGCCCGGAAGGTGATACAGAACTGGCTGATCTGGATATTTGTTGACATCATTTATGTGGGCATGTACATTTCTAAAAACTTATATGCAACAGCTGTGATGTATGCGATATACATTTACATTGCAGCGGTTGGTTATTTAGACTGGAGGAGGACTTATCGTGAACAGGAAAATTAAAAAAATTGCCATTGTTGGTCCGGAAAGCACCGGCAAATCGACCATTACGGCGCAGCTTGCTGCCCATTACGAAACCCTGTGGGTGCCCGAGTATGCCCGCTATTATTGCGCGGCATTAACTGAGCCTTGTAATTTACAGGACGAAATCAATATGTTTCACGGACAGGTAGCACTGGAAGCATCGATACTGGCCATTGCGCAAAAAGACCTGATTTTTTGCGATACAACATTCCTGACGGTTAAGATCTGGAGTGATGAAGTTTTCGGGGAAACGCCGCAGGTGGTCCTTGATGCACTGCCCGGTTACCATTACGATTTTTACCTGCTGATGGACATTGACCTGCCCTGGCAGGAAGATCCTTTACGTGACTTCCCCGATAAGCGAGAATACTTCATGGAAGTATGGCATAAAGAGCTGCAAGCCTTAAACGCAAACTACGTGGTTGTAGGCGGGGCTGAAGACCGGCTCAGCAATGCCATTGCAGCAGTAGAGGATTTGCTATTGATAAAATAAGCGAGTACCTTTGTTTCATCAAAAAGGGGTGCCTTGTTTGTAAAAAACACAAAAACAGGCTGAGAGTATACCCTATACAGCTGTACGCAGATGTATGCACCTGATCCGGATAATGCCGGCGGAGGGAGATGAGTATGAAAAATTATTTAAAAACAAGCCAATTGAAAAAATCAATTATCACGGCCTTAGCCGTGCTGCTATTGCCATGCTTTGCTATGGCACAATTCAGTATTTCCGGTCGTGTATCAGAAAAATCGGAGCAGGCACTTCCCGGTGCATCAGTAAGACTTAAGCATAAAGCCACGGGTGTAATCACAGATGCACAGGGCAAATACCAGTTCAATAATTTAAAGGCGGGTACCTACGTACTAACAGCCAGCTTTATCGGTTACCTGAGTACAGAAAAAACCATCCGGGTAGATGCTGATGCTGTGCTGGACTTTGTACTTAGTCCGCAGGCATTCCTGGCAGACGAAGTGGTGGTGCGGGCAACCAGGGCAGGCGAACGCTCGGCCACAACCTATAAAAACATTGGCAAGGCCGAAATTGAACAAAACAATTTTGGGCAGGATCTGCCTTTCATCATCAACAATACCCCTGGTGTGGTGGTAACTTCTGATGCTGGTGCAGGTGTGGGTTACACGGGCATCAGGATACGGGGTAGTGATGCCAGCAGGGTCAACATTACGGTAAACGGCATTCCTTATAACGATAGCGAGAGCCAGGGTACCTTTTGGGTGAACATGCCCGACTTTGTTTCTTCTGTAGACAACATACAGATCCAGCGCGGTGTGGGTACTTCAACCAATGGGGCGGGTGCTTTTGGTGGCAGTGTCAATATCCAGACCGGTTCTTTTTCGGAGAAAGCTTATGCTGAACTCAACAATTCGGCAGGTTCATTCGGGACCTTAAAAAATACCGTTAAGCTGGGCACCGGGCTGATAGACGACAAGTGGAGTTTCGATGGGCGCCTTTCAAGGATCAAATCGGATGGTTTTGTTGACCGCGGGGCATCTGACCTTAAATCGTATTTCCTTTCCGGAGCCTACTACGGCAAAACTGACCTTTTGCGGGTCAATGTTTTCTCTGGGCAGGAGAAAACCTACCAGGCCTGGAACGGGGTACCTGAAGCTAAGCTGCGTGGCAACCTGGAAGGCTTAAAGGAGCACTATGCCAATAATAAAGATTATTTGTACTATACCGGGGCCGATTCCCTGAACCTGTTTAACTCGAACAACCGCAGTTACAACCAGTTCACGTATAAAGACCAGAACGACAATTATACCCAAAACCATTACCAGGCTATATACGCAAAACAGTTCAGTGAAAAGTTCTCTTTTAACGGGGCCTTGCATTACACCGCTGGGAAGGGTTATTTTGAGGAGTATAAAAACAGCCAGAAGTTCAGTAAATACGGCCTGCCCGATATCACTATCGGAGGATCGTCGGTAAGCAGAACAAACCTGGTGCGCAGACGCTGGCTGGACAACGATTTTTACGGTTTTACCTATGCTTTCAATTACCAGCCTTTGTCTGATTTAAGCTTTACACTGGGTGGGGCCTACAACCAGTACAGAGGCAAGCATTTCGGTCAGGTGATCTGGGCCGAATATGCCTCAACCGGCGACAATGACCGTCATTATTATGATGGTGAAGGCAATAAAGACGACTTCAACAGTTTTCTGAAAGTAAATTATACGGTTGGCGACAAGCTCAGCCTGTTTGCCGATCTGCAATACAGAAATGTAGCTTACGACATTACCGGGACAGACAAAAACCGCAATGCGCTTGATTTCCATAACAATTACAACTTCTTTAACCCTAAAGCCGGGGCTACCTATTTCGTAGACGAGCAAAGCAATGTTTATGCGTCGTTCAGTGTGGGAAACAAGGAGCCGAACCGCGATGATTTCATCAACCTGAAAAGCGGCTTACCGGTACCAAAATCAGAACAGCTGAACAACATAGAAGCGGGCTATCGCTTTAAAAACAACGGTCTGAATGCAGGAATTAATGTTTACGGCATGTTTTATAAAGACCAGCTGATCTTCACCGGAGAGATCAATGATGGAGGTGATCCTTACCGTCAGAATGTAGACAAAAGCTCAAGAATGGGTATTGAGCTGGATGCCTCGTATGTGATCAGCCAACAGTTCGCCCTGAATGCCAATGCGGCCTTAAGCAGGAACAAGATCAAAAACTATATTGATTACGTTGCAGAATATGATGCCAATTTTGATTTTACAGGCATGCAGGCAACTACCTACGCCAGTCCGGATATTGCTTTCTCACCCAATACGGTATTGTTTGGAGAGCTGGTGTATAAACCGTTATCGGGCTTTGCCATCGCCCTGCAAAGTAAATATGTGGGCCGGCAGTATATGGACAATACACAAAACGAAAGCCGCAGGCTCGATGCCTATTGGGTCAGCAATGCCAGATTAGGTTATGATTTCAGTTTAAAAGGAATTAAAAACATCAACATTGGGGTATTGGTGAACAACATCTTTAACGAAAAATATGAGAGCAATGGTTATACCTATAGTTCCATTTACCCATGGGGAAAAACAACGGAGAATTTTTACTTCCCTCAGGCCGGAACTAATTTCTTAATTTCGCTGAATCTGAAATTTTAATTCCACCATGAAGAAATTCATTGAAAAACTGCATTTCATTACACACGATATTCCACAGCTGAGCCATATTGAACAGGCACAGATTGCCTGTGAGGCCGGGGCAAAATGGATACAATACCGCTGCTTAACAAAAAATGAGGAAGCACTGCTGGAAGATATTAATGCCATTGCAGAGATCTGTGACGACTGGGGTGCTACCCTGATCGTTACAGATCATGTGCAGTTGAATGGCAAAGCCGATATCCAGGGCTTTCATATAGAAGATATGGAGGCAGATTTTGTTCGGTTGAGGGAAGAGCTGGGCGAGGCCGTTACGATAGGCGGATCGGCCAATACAGTTGAGGGCTTGATCAGACTGGCCACTGAAGGTGCAGATTATGCGGGTTTTGGCCCTTTTTATACTACCATTACCAAACCTAACACACTCCCTTTGCTGGGCCTTGAAGGGTACTGGAATGCCATGCAGACCTTGAAAGAAAAATCAATTGACTTACCTGTACTGGCCGTTGGAGGTGTGGGCATCAGTGACATTGAACCATTGATGCATACGGGGATCTTCGGAATTGCCGCATCCGCCGCCATTAACCAGGCAGAGGACATGCAGGAGGCCTACCTGTCATTTTATGACAAGATCATGTAAATACTTTTCTTTAGCTTTGTCTAAAGCATCTACTCTTGGACGATCAGACAGCCATACCGGAAAAACCCGACCTCTACGCAGCACTACGGCTTAAAGAATTCAGATATTATGTGGGCATGCGGTTCTTTTTTACGTTTGCCTACCAGATGCAGGCCGTAATTATCGGCTTCCATATCTATCACCTGACGAAAGATCCGCTGGCCCTCGGCCTGGTAGGGCTTTGTGAGGCCATTCCTTCTATCGGCATTGCCTTATACGGAGGTTACGTTGCCGATAAATCGGAAAAACGCGGCTTACTGATGAAAATATTTACAACAGTATTGCTGTGTTCCTTTGTGATGATGCTGGTTACCATTCCGCAGATGCACGCTTATGTGCATGCAGGATATGTAGTTCCGGTGATGTACCTGATGATCTTCGGGATAGGTATAGCCCGTGGTTTCTATAGTCCGGCGGCCTTTTCGGTAATGGGACAGGTGGTGCCCAAAGCGCTTTATCCAAATTCGAGTACCTGGAACAGCTCAACCTATATGACGGCTTCAATTCTGGGTCCGGCGGTAGGCGGTTTGATCTATGCATTTTTTGGGGTAACCATCACTTATGCGGTTATCATTGCTTTTATCCTGGTGGCACTTGGTTTTATCTTTCTTTTAAAACCCGTACCTCCAAGGTTTATCCCTAAAGAGAATATTGTAAAAAGCCTTACGGAAGGGGTAAAGTTTGTATTTAAGAACAAAATGATGCTGGGCGCGATGAGCCTCGACCTCTTTTCTGTTTTTTTTGGCGGCGCAGTGGCACTATTGCCGGTTTTTGCGAACGACATCCTGAAGGTAGGCTCCGAGGGCCTGGGCTTTATGCGGGCAGCAGCATCTGCAGGGGCGGTAATTACCATGCTGGCCATGACCCGCTTTTCGCCGATGAACAAGCCCTGGAGAAACCTGCTCATTGCCGTTACCGGTTTTGGGACAAGCATCATTTGTTATGGCATCTCCAAAAACTTTTACTTAACACTATTTTTCCTGTTCATGGAAGGCGCATTTGACAGTGTAAGCGTACTGATCCGCTCTACCATCATGCAGCTGCTCACGCCCGATGAAATGCGTGGCAGGGTATCGGCGGTGAACAGTATGTTTATTGGCTCTTCCAATGAGATAGGGGCCTTTGAATCGGGCTTAACCGCCAAGCTGATGCGGACTGTCCCGGCGGTAGTATTTGGCGGCAGCATGACCATTGTGGTGGCCGGTGTGACCTACCTCAAAACAAAGGGACTGCTGAAGCTGAGCCTGCAGGACATCAATGAGCAGAAAGCGCCTTAAATGCGCTTAGTTGCTCTAAACGCGCTCTTCAAGGCGTTCCCCTATCTGTTGCCTCCACATGGCATAATACAAACCATTTAAAGCCAGCAGGTCGTCGTGTTTACCCTCTTCAATGATATGCCCCCGCTCCAATACATAGATGCGGTCTGCATGCTTAATAGTAGACAGCCTATGCGCAATTAAAATGGTAATGTGACTGGTATGTTCCGATATATCCCTGATTGTTGCTGTGATCTCTTCTTCGGTTAAAGAATCGAGAGAAGATGTTGCCTCATCAAAAACCAGGATATCGGGCTGGCGTAAAAGTGCCCGGGCTATGGAAAGGCGCTGCTTCTCTCCGCCCGAAACCTTGACCCCGCCTTCTCCAATTACGGTATCCAGGCCATTTTCTGCCCGCGCCAGCAGATTGTTGCATGCCGCCTGTTGTAATACCCGCATACATTCCTCGTCTGTTGCTCCGGGCCTTACAAATTGCAGGTTCTCCCTGATGGTACCTGAAAAAAGCTGGGTATCCTGTGTAACGAAACCGATTTTTTCCCTTAACAGGTCCAGGTCTATTTCCCTGCCAGAGCTGTTGTTGTAAAACACTTCACCTTCACCGGGTTGATAAAGTCCAACGAGGAGCTTTACCAGTGTTGTTTTACCAGAACCCGAAGGGCCCACAAAAGCAATGGTTTCTCCTTTGTGTGTGGTAAAACTGATGTTGTTCAGGGCATTGTGTTTCCCTGTAAGGTGTTTGAAGCTAACCGAGTCAAAGGCCAGCTTATTTATTTTTTCCAGTTTTACAGGATTAAGGGGCTTTGCATCTACCGGGGTACTTAAGATACGTTTAAAATTACCCAGTGAGACTTCTGCTTCTCGCCAGGCCAGAATAACATTGCCCAGTTCCTGCAATGGACCAAAGAGGAAGAAGGAATAAAAAAGGAATGAAAAATACTGCCCGGGAGAAATGGTATTCTCAAAAATAAGGATCAGCAAAACCACTACCATTACACTCCGTACAAAGTTCACTGTAGTGCCCTGCACAAAGCTCATACTTCTTACATATTTAACTTTTCTAAGTTCCAGGCCCAGGATCTTGTAGGTAGTTTTATTGAGCCGTTCAATTTCCTGATTGGCAAGGCCCAGACTTTTAACCAGCTCTATATTTCTTAAAGATTCTGTCGTTGAGCCGGCCAATGCAGTAGTTTCACCAATGATTTTTCTTTGAATGGTCTTTATTTTCCGGCTAAGGAACCAGCTTACAAAGCTGATGATGGGAATCGCAGAAAAATAAATGAGGGTTACCTTATAGCTTACCGTTACCGAATAGACAATAACGAATACCATACCTATAAGGCTGACAAACAGGATACTGATAAAAGAGGTGATGAATTTCTCTGAATCGAGCCTTACTTTCTGAAGAATGCCGAGTGTTTCACCGCTGCGCTGATCTTCAAAAACCTGATAGGGCAATTCCAGCGAATGTTTTAGTCCATCAGCATACATACGTGCCCCTACTTTTTGAACGATGATGCTGGTAAAATAATCCTGAAAGTTCTTCGCTATTCTGGATACCATTGCAGCTCCAACGCTTAAGCCTACCAGGCCCAGTACGCCCAAAATAAACTGGCTTTTGTTCAGCACATCCTTCTTTTCAATGAACTCATCTACAATTCTACCGGTAATGTAGGGGTCGAGCAAAGAAAATCCGATGTTAACTGCAGCAAGAAAGAGGGCTAAAACCACCACCCATTTATGGTTTTTTAAATATTCCAGCAGTAAATTCATAGATCAATTTTTGTTTGAGGGGTTAAAAATAAAAAAAGGGAATGAAGCATTTCCTTCATTCCCTTTAATTTACAAGCAGATTATAATCCGATGATTAAACTGTCATGATATCTTTTTCTTTGGCTTCAGCGTGTTTATCTACTTTGATGATGTAGGCATCGGTGATTTTCTGCACTTCAGCTTCACCGGTTTTGATCTCATCATCAGAAACACTTTCACCTTTTAACTTTTTGATTTTCTCATTGGCATCTTTACGGATGTTACGTACGGTGATCCGGCCCCTTTCAGCTTCCTCCTTAACCTTTTTCACGAGTTCCTTTCTACGCTCCTCTGTGAGCGGGGGAACTACCAAACGGATAACAATACCATCATTTTGTGGATTGATACCAATATTGGCTTCCATAATAGCTCTTTCAATGGGTGTAAGCAATGTTTTCTCCCAAGGCTGTATAATCAATGTACGCGCATCAGGTGTATTTATACTTGCCACCTGGCTTAGCGGGGTAGGATTTCCGTAATAGTCAACCATGATGCCATCCAGCATTCCTGCCGAAGCTTTACCTGCACGAATTTTTGTCAGTTCAGCTTCGCAATGCAAAATAGCTTTATCCATATTGGCCTGAGCATCTTGTAATTGTTTCTTTATGAGGTCATTCATAATTATAAAATTTAACCAAAAATATAAAATTTATTTAGCATCAGCTTCTAACCAGTGTACCGATCTCATCGCCATTTGCAATTTTCATGAAATTACCGGTTTTGTTCATATCAAAGACAATAATCGGCAAATCATTTTCCTCACAAAGGGTAAAGGCGGTCATATCCATCACATTTAAGCCTTTGGCATAAACCTCTTTAAAGGAAATTTCCGAGTATTTTGTAGCTGTTGGATCCTTTTCCGGATCGGCAGTATAAATGCCATCAACGCGTGTCCCTTTCAATACCACATCGGCCTTTATTTCAATTGCGCGCAATGCAGCCGCAGAATCAGTAGTAAAATATGGGTTACCTGTTCCGGCACCGAAAATAACAACACGCCCTTTTTCAAGGTGTCGTACAGCCCTGCGACGGATGAAAGGTTCACAGATCTGTTCCATTTTTATTGCAGTAAGCAACCGGGTTTTTAAACCAACTTTTTCCAGGGCATCCTGCAGTGCCATACTGTTGATTACTGTGGCCAGCATGCCCATATAATCGGCCTGCGCACGGTCCATACCGGATTTTTCTGCGCTTAATCCTCTAAAAATGTTTCCTCCTCCAATAACAATTGCAATTTCAAGTCCCTGGTCGTGTACAGCTTTAATGTCTTCGGCATATTGCCTTACTACCTCATTATCAATACCATATTGCTTTTCGCCCATCAGCGATTCGCCACTTAATTTTAGCAGGATCCGTTTATATTTCATGGCTTCAAACTTAGATAAAATTGCTGAAAAGAGCAATTTTATCGATCTCTTCGCTACCGATGAAAAAAATCAAGGCTTGCGAAAAAAATAAAATTTGTCATTAATTAACAGGGCTTAAATGCACAAACCGTCTACTAAGACTCTCTTAAGCTCCAGTTCAGGACTGAGCAACAGCAGGTTTGCACGGTTGCCGGTGCTCAAACATCCTATTTCCTGAGTCAAGCCCATCAATTTTGCAGGATTTTCGGACGCGAGTTTCAAAGCGTCGGGCAGCGCAATATGGCAATGTGCCACACAGTTCTGAACCGCCTGTAGCATGCTGATGTTCGAGCCGGAAAGCGTACCATCGGGGGTAATAAATTTATCGCCCAGAAGCTGGTGCTGGTAGGGCCCTATATTGCATTCGGTAACCGCATCCGTAATCAGGAACAGCCTGTCGCCCATTAACCTGTGACTGATGCTGATCATTTCGAAATCAACATGGCTGCCATCTGCAATGATGCTGGCCATGGCCGAAGAATGGTTAAACACTGCGGCAGGTAAATTGGGCGCCCTGTGATGAATGGAAGGCATGGCATTAAACAAATGGGTGGTTGTCTTAAATCCTTTGTTATAAGCGGCGGTAGCTTCGTTAAAGCTGGCATCGCTATGGCCCAGCGATAAAACGACATCATTGTCCAGCAAATAGCTGATCACCTTATCATCCTGCAGTTCGGCGGCCAGGGTCATCATCTTTACCGTACCATCAGCAGCGTCCATCAGGCGCTTCACCTCATCCAGTTCAGCCTTGTGAATAAAGGCTTCTATATGTGCGCCTCTACGTTTGGGGTTGATAAATGGACCTTCCAGGTGCAACCCTAAAAATCCTTTACGCGCTGGCCAGTAGGCTTTAGCCGCAGCTATACTTTCATACATCACCTCCATGCTGTTGGTGGCCACACAGGCCAGAAAACCTGTGGTTCCTTTGGCCATCAGATCTGCATCCATCTGTTTCAGGGTGGCTGCAGTAGGATAGGCAGAAAAAAGCGGCCCGCCACTACCATAAATCTGAAGGTCTATAAATGAAGGGCACAGGTAGTCTCCTTTTGCATCGATAAGTTCATATGTCCCTGGTACTTCAGCGCTCGAAATTGCTGTTATTTTCCCATTTTCAATTAAAACAGATTGATCGGTATATAAGGTGCCATTTATAAAAAGCTTACAGTTGGTAATCGCAATCATAAGATCAGGTTTATAAGGATAAATATAGGACAAAAAAAAGAGCCTCCTGAAAACAGAAGGCTCTTTTAAAAAAATTAATTAAATATTAAGCTCCTAATTGTACACGCTTAAATGCAACAACAGTTAAACCGTTAGATACGTCATTTAAGAATTTACGTACATCTTTAGATGAATCTTTAACAAATTCCTGGTTTAATAAAGTGCTGTCTTTGTAGAATTTATTCAATTTACCAGCAGCAATTTTTTCTACCATTTCTTCAGGCTTACCTTCAGCGCGGATCTGCTCTTTTGCAATTTCAGTTTCACGCTCAATAGTGGTAGCATCTACGTCACCTTTATCCAAAGCAACAGGGTTCATGGCGGCAATCTGCATTGCTACGTCTTTACCTGCTTCTTCTACGCCAGCACCGGCCTGGTTTAAAGCAACCAATACACCTAAACGGTAGTTACCGTGGATATAAGGAACAACTTTATCGCCAGTTACGCTCTCAAATTTAGAGATACCGATTTTCTCGCCGATTTTACCAGTATTTTCGATGATCAGGTCGGCCACTTTCAATCCGTCAACTTCAAGAGCCAGCAGATCTTCCAGGGAAGCAGGGTTCTTGTCGATAGCCAGATCAGCAAATTTGTTGCCCAGGGCTACGAAATCAGCATTTTTTGCAACGAAGTCAGTTTCGCAATTCAGTTCGATAACCACACCACGTTTGCCATCAGCAGTTGCTTTAGCAATTACAACACCTTCATTAGAATCGCGGTCCTGACGTGAAGCAGCTACTTTAGCTCCTTTTTTACGTAAGTAATCAACTGCGGCTTCAAAATCACCGTTAGTTTCAATTAGTGCTTTTTTGCAATCCATCATACCGGCTCCGGTCTGTTGGCGCAATTTGTTTACATCAGCTGCAGAAATTTGTACTGTAGACATTTTATTTCTTTTATATTTTATTTAACCTTCTTCGCCTGTACCTTCTTCGGTTTCAGCTTCAACTTTTTTCCTTCTTGCACCAGGAGCAGCAGCTTCAGGGGCATCAGCAGCAGCTTTAGCAGCTACGGCTTCTTTTTCAGTTTCCTCGTCTTTTTCGCGTTTGCGCTCATCTAAACCTTCTTCAATTGCTTTGATGATCACATCAGTAATTAAAGAGATAGATTTAGTAGCATCATCATTCGCAGGGATTGGGAAATCGATGTTTGAAGGGTCAGAGTTGGTATCAACCATTGCAAAAGTTGGAATGTTCAATTTCAACGCTTCGCTAACAGCGATGTGTTCTTTTTTAACATCAATTAAAAAGATAGCAGCTGGTAAGCGGTTTAAGTCTGCAATACCACCCAATAAGCTTTCCAATTTGATACGCTCACGCTGGATCATTAAACGCTCTTTCTTAGAAAGGATCGAATAAGTACCGTCTTTAGTCATTTTATCGATGTTAGCCATCTTTTTGATCGACTTGCGTACGGTAGCAAAGTTGGTTAACATACCACCTAACCAACGCTCGGTTACGTAAGGCATGTTTACTTTTTTCGCCTGATCTGCAACGATTTCTTTAGCTTGTTTCTTGGTTGCTACAAAAAGGATCTTACGACCAGATTTTACAATCTGTTTGATCGCTGAAGCAGCTTCTTCAGTTTTAGTTAAAGTTTTATTTAAATCTATAATGTGGATACCATTGCGCTCCATGAAAATGTAAGGCGCCATTTTTGGGTTCCATTTACGGGTAAGGTGACCAAAGTGTACACCTGCATCCAATAAGTCTTGATATGTAGTTCTTGCCATTGTTTTGTCTCCTTAAGATTAACGTTTACTGAATTGGAATTTCTTACGTGCTTTCTTACGTCCTGGTTTCTTACGTTCAACCATACGCATATCACGGGTCATTAACCCTTTAGCGCGTAATGCTGATTTTTTCTCAGCGTCTAATTCAACAATAGCTTTGGCGATAGCCAAACGAACTGCTTCTGCCTGACCTTTGATACCTCCACCGGCAACATTTACCTGCACATCGTACTGGCCAACCAGTTCAGCAACTTCGAATGATTGGTTAACGATATATTGCAAAGGCAATGTTGGGAAATATACTTTATGGTCTTTACCGTTTACGGTAATTGCGCCGTTGCCTTCTTTTAAATAGATACGTGCAACAGCTGTTTTTCTTCTTCCTGAAGTATTTGTAACTGACATTTCTTCTTTAATTAAAGTTTAATGGTTTTTGGTGATTGCGCTGCGTGAGGATGCTCAGCACCTGTGTAAACAAAAAGGTTGGTGAACAATTTTGCACCAAGCTTAGTTTTAGGTAGCATACCACGAACGGCTTTCTCGATAACACGTTTAGGATGTTTCGCCATTAACTCTTTTGGAGAAATGAAACGCTGACCACCTGGATAACCAGTGTAAGAGATATAAACTTTATCAGAAAATTTATTCCCGGTCAACTTGATCTTGTCTGCATTAATAACAATAACGTTATCACCGCAGTCTACGTGTGGGGTGTACTCAGGCTTGTTTTTTCCGCGAATGATCATAGCGATCTTCGATGACAAGCGCCCCAAAATCTCGCCTTCAGCATCCACAACAACCCACTGTTTGTTAACAGTTTTTGCATTGGCAGAGACAGTTTTGTAACTTAACGTATTCACTTGCTTGTATTTAATTTGTTTAACAATTATTTATTCCCCTAATTTTTAGGGACTGCAAAGATAGATAGAAATATTTAATTGTCAAATAGTTGAAGGAATATTTATTCTCAGGAATGTTGTCTTTTACTTAAATTACAATATTCCCCTATAGTGCATCAAACAGCTTGATAGCGTTGATTGAAGGCTCAGCTAAGGTTTGTTGGACTAAAAGTACCTTTTAGTCCAACAAACCCTGCGCCTGGCGCGCGCTTAGCCAAACAGCATGCCCTTAACAGGCATAAACTATTCCCATCCTGAGTTTTGAGGATATCTGGGGCCTACGGTAACTGCATCGATCTGAACCTGCGGAACCGGTCTCAGCACATGAAATGGCTTAATATTTGCCTTTGCCTCAGCATTGTACAATTTAACCCGCTCTTCAAGTTTGCCTGTCCTTACAAGGTCAAGCCAACGGACAAGTTCACCACATAGCTCCCTCGAACGTTCATCCAGAATAAAATCAATTGACGGAATGGAACTTACATTCATTACTGCGGGATTTGCATTAGGAAATGCAGCCCTTCTGCGCACAATATTAATTTGATTTACCGCTTCTGAAGCAGGGCCTCCGCCCATAAATGCAGCTTCGGCCGCTATCAGATGCGTTTCGGCAAGGCGGTATACGATAACCGGTCTGATCGAGGGATAATTTAAATCTGCACGTTTGGTATCGTTATATTTTTTCATATATGGAGACATACTGGTCGTATATTTCCGTGTAGGCATTAGCAGGTAAGGCGCAGCCGCAATTTGTGCATCAGTTGCGGTATTATTCCCTGGCATAAGGATAGCGATATCACCGAGGGCAAATTTAGGTTTGCCTGGTGCAGCGCCGGCCGGAGCTCCGGGAGGAAGGGGATTGGGCCATACCGGAATAGAAGCAGCATTATTGCAGTACCACACCGTTTGGAATGTTTTATTATAACGCGTATCATTGGTACGTTCAGCAAAAGCCACGTCTGTTAACCATGGTGTAGGAACACAACGGATATAAGGCCGGCCATAAAACACATCACGTTTCATGCCTGGCTGCAATTCGTATTGCGGCACCCACATGTGATTGAGCACATTGTCATTGCCGCCACTGTTGTTTGGACCATTGTAAGCCAGGTTTGGTGTGTGCTGTACATTCCATATCACTTCATTTCCATTTTCATTTCCCTCTGCATACACATCAGCAAAATCCGGCATTAATGACAGGCCACTGGTATTGATCACCGTCATTGCCATGGTATAGGCATCGGTATAATCTGTGTTCTTTTTTGCTTTGGAACCTGCCCTGGTCAGGTATACCCTTGCCAACACATGCTGTGCAGCAGCCTTGGTAATCTGACCTGGACGAACCCCTGTAGACTTCGGACTCGCAAAAACCGTTGGTGTAGCGATTGTTTCCTTTAAATCCTGAATGATAAAATCATAAATCTCGGCCATTGGTGTACGTGCATCTGAAGAATTGGCCTCGGTCTGGAATGTTTTTCTTAATGTAACATCCCCCCAGAACTGAACCAGCAAGAAATAAAAGTTGGCCCTCAGAAATTTTGCCTCGGCAACCATGCGGCTTTTTGTAGCCTCATCAATATCTGGCACGATAGCCGCATTTTCAATGATCCCATTACAGGTATTGATATTGATGTAACAATCCCTCCATATCGCCATAACTGTACCATTTGAGGTATTGTAATTGCTGTTGTACTTATTGATATCGTTATTACCATCTTTACCGGTATAAAATTCATCCGTACCTATTACAGTCATGGTAAACAGGTTTTGTGTACCCCAAAGCATTCTGGTACCGGCGTACGCAGCATCAAGTCCCTTTTTAAATCCCTGTGTAGTTTTAAAAAACTCTGGTGTAAGTATGGAATGCGGATCTTCTGTCAGCGCTCTTTTACAGCCCGATACAGCGACTATCGATATACAGGCCAGTAAATATATATAAATGCGTTTCATGTTTTCTTCTGTTAAAATTACAAGGTCAGATTTACTCCAAAAAGGATTGAATAACTTGCTGGCGTATCAACGTTGACCTCACCACGGTTGTTACCTGAATTGATGGCTTCAGGATCTATCCCACTATATTTATTACGGTATTTTGAAAAAAGGATAAAAGCATCATTTGCGGTAGCATATACCCTTAACGATTTTCCGCCTATTTTGGCAGCCATGAACTGGGGAAGGTTATACCCCAGGGTTAAACTCCGGATTTTAACGAAGCTGCCATCAAAATACCCCAATGTTGAATTGTTTGGTGTATTGGTTGATGCGGCATTCGGTTTAGGCCAGTAGTTTTCGCCATTTGTTGGCGTCCAGTAGTTCACATTAAGGTTATTGTAATTACCCTGAAAAGTATTAGCGAAGCCACTGTTGTGAACCCTGCTGATAATGGTACTGCCAAACCTTCCGAAAGCCACTACCGTAAAGTCTAGGTTTTTATAGGCAAACCGGTTAGTTAAACCTCCAGACCAATCAGGCTGACTTGATCCCAGGATAACCCGGTCATCAGCATTGATCCGTTGCAGTCCGTCAGCATTCGGGGTGAGGTTTGTGTTTGCTACCTTAATATTTCCTATTACTGATCCGCTCCCTGATAAACTCAGACCAAGGCTCCTGGCCAGTTCGATATCTTCTGGTGTATTTTGCCAGATCCCTATCCTTTTGTAATCGAAAATTGTGCCTATTGGATGTCCAACAAACCTGCTGTTGGTAATATCGTTCAACACGCCAAGGTCAAGTTCCGTAATCTTTCCGCGGTTGAGATAGATATTGACATCGGTAGACCATGAAAAAGTCTTTCGTCCGTCACCCTTAAAATTGACCGTTCCAAGCTGAAGCTCAAAACCGTCGTTCCGCGTTTTACCGACATTGGTTACAGGGGCGTTCGGAATCCCCTGAGTAAGCGGCAGTGCTTTTGTTAACAACAATTTATCGGTGAGCTGCCTGTACACTTCAACAGATCCGGTAACCCTGCTGTTGAACAATACAAAATCAATACCGATGTCAGCTGTTGTGGTATGTTCCCAGCGGAGGTCCCTGTTGACCACACTGCCCAGATAAGCCCCGGTAGTAGTTTGGTCGCCAAAATTATAAGGAACCGCAAGTAAAGCGCCCAATGTTTGGTAGGGGTCGATCGCTGTATTTCCTGTTCGCCCGTAACTTCCTCTTAGTTTTAAGCTGGATATCCACTTTACATTTTTCATAAAACTCTCCTCGTGCATGTTCCAGGCTACTGCGGCAGACGGAAAATACTCGTATTGCTTACCGGGGCTTAAACGCGAGGAACCGTCTGAACGCATGGTTAAGGTAAGTAGGTATTTGTCTTTAAAGCCGTAGTTCAACCTGCCCATGTAAGACACAATACCCCATTTTTCATAATCTCCAGTACCTACCAGATTGGCTCCAAAAGCCGGATTAAAATAAACAAGTTCAACAGGGGTATCGTTATTGCTGAAGCTGTTAGACTGCCCGTAAGCCGCCTGGTAACTGAAAAGACCTGTAAAGTTAATTTTATGGTTCTGCGCAATAATTTTGTTATAGGTCAGGATATTCTCTAGCGTATAATTTGACCTGAAAGCACTCCTGTTGTTAGAAGTTGACAAACCACCCAGATTATTGGAGGTGGCACTGCCATAAAAAGTACCATAGTTATCAGACTTTAATTCTACGCCACCATTAAACTTGTATTTCAAACCATCAGCAATGCTGATTTCTCCATACAGCGTAGTAAAAGTCCCAAATCGTTTACGGTCTTCTATTTTGGCCCCTTCTACAAAATCGGCCAGGGGGTTCCATACCTGGTTTGCACTTCCCGGAACAAAGCCAAGCAGCTTACCGTCTTTATCGTAAGGACTGGCGAGCGGACTGGCCCGCAATACCTGCCCCATCGGATTGGCGTTCTCGCCTTGCGTATTGTTATAGGTAATTAAAGTGCTCAAACCCGCTTTTATACGTTTTCCCAATTGCTGATCAAAGCCCCCCTTAATGGTATAACGCCCAAAAGCCTGACCGGGGTAAATACCCGTTTCATTATGGTAGCCCAAGGACGCTGAATATTGTGTTTTTTCTGTTCCTCCTGATACCCCAATCTGGTGATTGGTATTTAAACCTGTCCGGTAAATCAGGTCCTGCCAATCTGTATTTCTGCCCGTATTGATTCCCTCAATTTCTTCTGCTGCAAAAATACCATCTGTTAAAAGCCTGGGATCATCAATGCCTGTATACTTTGGTGTGCTACCCACAAAATTCCCATTTACCACCGCCCATTTTTTGAGGTTCATGAACTGTTCGCCATTCATTACATTGATTTTGCCCAGGTTCTTTGTAAAACCGGCATAACCACTGTAAGTGACAACTGCATCACCAGGCTTGCCCCTTTTGGATGTTACCAGGATTACCCCATTGGCACCCCTTGCACCGTAAATGGCCGTTGCGGACGCGTCCTTAAGTATTTCCACCGATACAATATCATCAGGATTGATGTCGTTGATATTCCCGTTGTAAGGAATCCCGTCAATCACAAACAGAGGCCCGTTTTCGGCGCTAATGGAACGCACCCCCCTGATTCTGATCACTGGAGAATTTCCGGGCTTGCTATTACCTCCGCCTTTTTGCACATCAATACCTGCTGCTTTACCCTGCAATGCCTGCGATAAGTTCGCGACCGGAACTTCCTTCAGCGCTTTTTCATTAATAGAAACTATAGAGCCGGTGATATCTGATTTCTTTTGCGTACCATAGCCCACCACCACAACTTCGACAAGTTTGGTATTGGATGGCCGCATCTGCACATTAATGGTGCTTCGTCCATTTATGTTAATAATGGTATCCGCAAAACCTACAGACGTAAACTTCAGCGCGCCTTTATCTGCTTTAATACTGTAATTTCCCCGGGCGTCGGTCTGCGTTACCAATGGGTTGCCTACCGCAATTACGCTTACACCCGACAGCGGCTCATTATTTGAAGCACTGGTTACCCGGCCGGATACCACTTCCTGGTAAACCTGACCCGGCGGTACATGGGTTTTTAGTACAATGGTTTTGTTCTTAATGGAATAACTGATCAATTGCCCGGCAAATGTCTGGCTCAAAACACTTGCCAGCGGCACATTGCTAAACTTCACGTCCAGTGTTCTGTATTCGTCAAATTTTTCGGCTGGCCACACTACGTTATAACCAGTCTGGGTCTTAATTTCAGCAAAAAGTTCTTTAAAAGTGGCATTGCTTTTAACGAACGACAAAGTTTGTGCGCGCCCGTTTGCACTCACCTGCATGATCATTGCTATTAATATTACGGTGGTGATTCGCATAATTAGCAGAAGTTTATGGACATACCTCTCAGGTACACCAAGTTTCTTGGTCTTTTTTTTATACATTTGGTTAGTTTGGGTTAATGTTGATACAATCCAGTTTTATGAACGTAATCCCGACATTTGCCAGTTGTGTTCCAACCACATCTGGCTTTTTTATGGATTACGGTATGGGTAGCTATTTGACAACCATAATCCTCCTTCCTTCAATTTTAAAATGTGCCAGATCTGTTAGCTCCAAAACATCAAGCACCTCTGCAACCGTGCTGAAACGCGATACTTTACCACCAAAAAGCTGCTGCTTTAACTGCTCGTTTTCAAAAACAACATCCACATCATACCAGCGCGAAAGCTTTCGCATAATACTTTCCAGGCTCTCCTTATTGAACACAAAAAGTCCCTCTTTCCAGTCTACCACCACGCTAACATCTACATTTCTGATACTTAGCGGCTGATCCTTCCCTGAAACAGCCTGCTGACCGGGCTTGAGCACATAAGATTGCCCGGCAGGAGTGCTAAGTCTAACAGCCCCTTCCAGCAATGTTGTCCTGGCAATGCTTTCATCTGCATAACTGTTAACATTAAAATGTGTACCCAGTACTTCTATTTCCTGGTTAGCTGTAACTACAACAAAAAGGCTGTGTTTTCGCTTGTGTGCAATTTCGAAGTAGGCCTCCCCTCTTAATTCTACCTTACGTTCAGTAGCCAGGGCCAGCGAAGAAGGGAACCTTAGCCATGATGCGGCGTTCAACCAAACTTTAGACCCATCGGGAAGTATAACCTGATGTTGCCCCCCCCTGGGGGTTTGAATGGTATTGTAAACGACTTTGCTTCCTCTGCCTTTTACCTGGTATACAAGCTGACCATCCCTGGTTTTCGTAATACTTACGCCTGCCTGTTGCGCAAGTTCGCCTTTCATTGCTTCTGTAAGTGATATTTTGGAACCATCGGCAAGGGTCAATATCGCCTTATTGTCTCCTGGAAGAATGTTATTCCGGGCCTGGACCTCAATATTGCTGTTGTTAATTTTATGATCCGGTTTGTACCACCACAAACCTGCTGCTATAGCAAAGCCAATGGCGGCGGCGGCAGCTGTAATTGTATATGGGCGCAAACGTTTTGTTTTTTCAGGCACTACAACAGGTAACTTCTTTAGCATTTCCTGCTCGGCCAGTTCCAGTTCAGTTTCTGTCAGCCTTAAATGGTCTGTGTTGTTCAAACTTGCATACCACTGTTCAAACAGCAATTTTTCTTCAGCTGTACTGCTGCCTTCAGCATATTTACGCAATAGCGCTTTCGCTTTTATGTCGTTCATTTAATCCGGTCTATTTGGCTGATTAAACTATAAGTCGGACAAGTGCAGCTTTGGAGGGATACCGAAAATTAAAAAATTAAAATATTTTAAAGAAAAGAATGATAAACGCCATTAAACCTAACTTAATGCGTAAAATTCTAAGTGCTTTTTTTACCTGATCTTTTACTGTTTGTTCTGAAAGCTGTAGTTTTTCTGCAATCTCTTTGTGGCTCATCTGCTCAAACCTGCTCATTCTGAAAATTTCCTGCATCCGCGGCGGGAGTGCCGCAATTTCTTCTTCGATGATCTCTTTCAGTTGCTTTTCCCTCACCAGATGATCGGTATCAACTTCGGCTTGGTTAATGTAAGTTTGCAATGACTGCACGTATTGCTCCTTTACCTGTTTTCTGGATAAAAAATCGGCAATTTTATACCGCACAGCCATAAAAAGGTAACCAACAAGATTTTCTTTTGGCAAGCTTTGGGCCCTCCGCATCCAAAGTGCATAAAAAACTTCCGAAACGATATCCATTGCGTCTTCCCTTTCCCTGAGTTTATTATAAGCATGGCTATAAAGTAATTTGTTGTACCTGCTGAATATTTCCAAATAAGCATGCTCATCATCTTCAGACAATAAGTTAACGAGTTCAATATCCGGACAAGAGCTATAGTTAATTTTCATTGGTTAATCCATACAACATTCAAGAAATGAGTTCAATATTAATTAATTATTACCTTAAATCAGCAAAAATACTTTTACGATAAAAAAATGTATTCCTTGCTTATAGCTGCTACACATTACCCCTGATAGTCATTAAACCGTCATCAAAAACTTTTTTCCCATTTCAGTAAAACATTTGCACAACATCCTTCGTTATAGTTGCAGTTTGTTTGGTTTAGGTTGATCTGTGGTGGATCAACCATCTTATAACAGGGACGCACCGCCAGGTGGTCCCTGTTTCTGTTTACATACTTTTTCATCTGCTACAGCTTTTGCTTCTCTAAAAAAGATCTATCTTTAATTATGAAACCATCATGATTTTTCAAACCACACTTGGGATGAAATAAATCTGATAGCTTCATCACAAATGAAAAACAAACTATGTAACGGATGAAAAAAATTATCTGCTCTTTGCTACTGGTTATCTTATATACCGGTGCCGCGCTTGCACAAACTGCAACCATCAACTTCAACATTAAAAACGCTGGTTCCTGCAATTGCACCTTATCCCCTCAAAATGATTTATCCCGATATGGCAAAGGACGTATTCCTTTACCCCTTGATAAAAACGGGCAAGCATCCTACGGTTTAAAAATTACAAAGCCCAGGTCGTTCAACTTTTATTGCGAGCGCAGCAAATCTGATCAATGGTTATCCTATTCGTTTTTTCTTTCTCCTGGCGATCAGCTGACATTTAATGCAGATATGCTGGCCAGGGATTACCAGATAACCGTAACGGGAAAAGGAAGCAATAACAACCAATCCATTTATAGCAACTCTTCACGTTTTGATTTCGAAAAGTTCTATGGAGACACGGTCCCTAATCGGATCATCAGCGCAATTTTAAAAGAAGAAGCACATCATAAGACTGAACTGGAAAAATATATTACGCGTAATAAACCAACTAAGGAATTTATAGCGGCTAAAAAACTTAACCTGACTTATTGGGCTGCAAGCGCTTATTTTAGTTTTAAAGAGAACAACAAATTCCAGATCAGGCAGCCCTACAAGCGTAATTCTGACAAGTGGCAATCCGTTCAGGACAGTTTGTTCAATGCACAGCCTTTCGACAACCCGAACGCCTTATCTTCTCGCAATTATACCCTTCTGATAGCCGAATTTCTTAACAGAAAAAAAGAAGCTTTATGGACTGAACAATATGAAAATAAGGACGCTTTTTACAAAGAATGGTACGGAGGAGATCAGCTTAAGGGAGAAGAAGAATATATGGCAGATAAGAGCAACGCCCTAAGGGAAAAGATCATCAACAAGTACTTCAAAGGCAAAACAGCAGAGCATCTATACGCTCACCTGATTGTCGACGCTATAGATAACAGTGACCCGAAAAATCTGCTCGACATTTACAGCAGGTTTAAAGATCAATATCCAGGCAGCGAATATGATGCGGAATTAAAAACCATTGTAAATGCCGTTAAAAAGAGGCAGGAACAAGGTTTAAACGACCGTATGGTTTTTGCCGACAGTACCGCCAAACAATTAAACGCATTTGATGATCTCTTAAAACTGGCCAAAAACAAAACAGTCTTGGTGGATTTGTGGGGAACATGGTGCTCCCCTTGCAGGCAGGAAATTGAAAAAAACAGCGCCGAGCTTAAAAAACATTTTAAAGGTAAGGGTCTTGAATACTTCTATGTTGCCAACTACGATGCCAGCAATACAAAGGCATGGAAAGAACTGATCAGCTATTTTAATCTGGAAGGCACACACATCCTGGCCAGCCAGGCCTTAACCAAAAGCGTTATGAACGCAGTGAAAGGCAAAGGCTTCCCCACTTATTTTCTGATAAAAAAAGATGGGAGCTATGAACTCTCCAAAGCAGGATACCCGATGGAAAGAGTTAAATTAATTCAGCAGCTCGAGGAAGCCTTGAAATAGGTAAAGCATCTTCTGTTTCTTTTTACAGACATCTTATTCTTTGCTGTTCTTCTTTTATTAAAGAAAATGCTAATTATCATACAAAGATAATCGAAAACACAAATCGTTAAAAACAACGCAATTAACGGTAAACCAGTAGTTAATTCTAATGATTTAAGGGCCCGGTCTTACGACTGCTGTTGCGCTTTGGCACAGTTTTTACAACAGGCATGGCTAAATATTTTTAAACCAACTCTTATTTTGTTATGAAAAAATCAATCATCTACCCAATTCTATTGCTTGTTACCATTTTCGCTGCCTGCAGCAAGGACAAAGAACCAAATCCAGATGGTCAGGATAAATCTGCTGAGGTAGCAAAAACTTATCAGGGCAAACTAACCCTGGGCCCTCCGGGAGCTACTGTAGAGTATACCAATGTTAAAGTAAAGGTAACACGTAAAGCAGCGAATCAAATTACTTTTGAAGCCGTAAGCGGAGAAAATTACCCTGCCTTTACCAGTTTAACATTTGCCAGTATGATGTATTCAAGCCAAACCAATCAGTATGCAGGTTCAAACCCAGGTGCTATTATATTCAGCTTCCAGGCAGATGCTACGATTAACCTGAATCTGGCTTATAACTTTAACAATAACGTAATCTTTTTTGAAGGACCAAGCGTAAAATAATATTCATCCATCCCTATTCAAAAGCCGGGCAAATAAATGTTTCCCGGCTTTTTTATGCAATATACCGCCGCGGCTAAACCATTCGGCCTTATTTTTGTTTATCTTACAACATCATTTACGGATTAAACAAAGGAGAAACCATGAAGAAAGAAACTAAAATAATTGCAGGCGTATTGGCAGGAGCTGCCCTTGGTGCTGCTGTTGCCCTGATATTATCGTCAGATAAAACAGGAGAAATGAAAGATAAAATGTCTGACTGGTTTTGTGACCTTTTAGATGCTTCAAAAGAAAAACTGGCCGATGTGACCGATCAGGTAAAAGATACTATCGCAAAAGTAAGAGCCTAAGCCACGTAAAAACAAAGAATGAAGATTGCTTTTCATGGGGCGGCGCGCGCCGTTACAGGCAGTAAACACCTGATTACACTAAACAACGGAATACAGATATTATTAGACTGCGGGCTTTTCCAGGGGATGGGCGACGTCACGGAAAGCCTGAACGAGTCTTTTGGTTTTAACCCGGAAAAAGTTAATTACATGATCTTATCGCATGCGCATATAGATCATTGCGGACTTTTGCCCCGCCTGGTAGCAGAAGGTTTCCGGGGGCCTGTATTCTGTACGCCTGCCACCAAAGACCTTGCCCGGATCCTGTTGCTGGATTCAGCCAAGATCCAAATGCAGGATGCTGAATACGCCAATAAAAAAATCAAACGTGTGGAAGATCAGGAAATGCCGCTTTATACGGATAAGGACGTTCATCAAACGTTGAGTCAGTTTAAAACCATTCCCTACGATCAGGATTTCAATATCAGTCCCGATATTTCTGTCTGTTTTACCGATGCGGGCCATATTGTAGGCAGTGCCGCCGTACACCTCAAGGTAAATGAAGAAGGAAAAGAAACCCGGCTTACCTTTAGCGGGGATGTTGGGCGCTACGGCGATTTGCTGCTGAAAAGTCCGCAAACCTTTCCACAGGCCGATTACATCATTATGGAGTCTACCTATGGGGATTCCCTGCATGTAGATCTTGACCCGATAGAAAATATGCTGCTGCAGGTTATCAGACATACCTGCCTGGAAAAAGGAGGGAAAGTGATTATACCAGCTTTCAGTGTGGGCCGCACACAGGAACTGCTTTATGCACTAAATGGACTGGAATTAAAGAACCAGCTTCCGGCCGTTCCTTACTATGTCGACAGCCCGCTTTCACTGGAAGCAACTGAGGTTTTGAGAAACCACCCGGAAGTGTACAACAACGGGGTAAAAGAAGTACTAAAGGTAGATCGTGATATTTTCGGCTTTAAAGGCCTTCGTTTTATTGAAGATGTAGCCGAGTCCAAAGCTTTAAACAGCGAACAGCAGCCTTGCGTGATCATTTCCTCATCGGGCATGGCCGAAGGCGGCAGGGTAAGGCACCACATCAGAAACAACATCAGCGATAAAAAGAATACCATTTTAATGGTGGGCTATGCCAGTCCGGGCTCGCTGGCAGGCAGGCTTATAGGCGGACAAAAAAGGGTATGGCTTTTTGGACAGGAGTATGATGTAATTGCAGAAATACGGTCCATAAAATCAATGAGCGCACATGGCGATTATGAAGACCTGCTCCAGTTCCTTTCTGTTCAGGACGCTTCAAAAGTGAAACAGGTGTTCCTTGTTCATGGAGAATATGAGGTACAACAGAATTTTGCACAACGGGTTCGGGCGGCAGGATTTAGCAATGTAGCTATCCCCGAATATCATCAGGAATTTGAGCTTTAAAACACTTGGTTTCCTATCTTTGCCGCATGGATGTATTCGGAGAAGCTTTAAAAGACCAGTTTATAAAACCACCCGCTGAAACCTTATGGGTGCATAATTCTTATGACGAACCGGAAGAAATGCCGGTTGACATTTATTTCAGGAATGAAAATGAAATGCCGGAGCTGGAGCTCAGGGCCCTTGATTTATGCCGGGGTCGTGTGCTCGACGTTGGTGCCGGTGTAGGCAGCCACGCCCTTATCCTGCAAAAAAAAGGCCTGGACGTTACCGGGATGGACATCTCTGCCGCCGCGGTAACCATCATGAAACAACGTGGCCTGAAACAGGCTATAGAAGGCAACATCCTAACCTATAGACCCGGGGGCAAAAAGTACGACACCCTGCTTTTTATGATGAACGGAATCGGCCTTACAGGGTCATTACCGGGTCTCAGGTCTTTTCTAAACCAGGCAAAAGAACTCATCCACACCGATGGGCAGCTGGTTTTCGACAGTTCCGACCTGTCTTACCTGTACCTCGAAATCCCCTTCCCGGAAAGCGGGTATTTTGGTGAAGTCAGCTTTAGGTATGAGTATAAAAGTGTTAAAGGAAATTGGTTTAAATGGATATACGTAGACCAGAAGACCTTAACAGATATTGCTACCGAAACCGGATGGCATACCGAGGTCATTTTCGAAGACGAAAATGACCAGTATTTAGCAAGATTAACTTTAAAGGTTTAAGAATGTTCTTCCCAGATGGCAGCTATATTTACAATGGTTTCTACCGCCTTTTCCATATCCTGTACAGAAGCCCATTCCTGTTTACCATGGAAGGCATGCTCACCAGCAAAGATATTCGGACAAGGCAAGCCCATAAACGACAAGCGCGAACCATCTGTTCCACCCCTGATGCTTTGCTGCTTAGGGGTAATTCCAGCTCTCCTGATGGCTTCGATACCATATTCAATGATCTGAGGGTATTTATCCAGCACCTGCTTCATATTGCGGTACTGCTCGGTTATTTTCAGCTCGTAGGATGAGTTTGGAAAATCTTCAATGATGTTCTGAACGGTAGCATCCAGCAGTTCACCGTTCGCGGCCAGCTCTTCATCATTGAAGGCGCGGAGAATAAAGCGGGCTTCGGCCTGCTCTACATTACCGCTAATGGTTACAGGGTGAATAAAGCCTTCTTTTCCCTCGGTTGATTCGGGTGACAGGCAGTCGGCCGGCAGTGCGCTGATCACATCAGAAAGGATTTTAATGGCACTTTCCATTTTGCCTTTCGCAAAACCAGGGTGGGCACTCACCCCCTTAATGGTTAAAACTGCCCCGTCGGCAGAAAAGGTCTCATCTTCAATTGAGCCCAGCGTTTCTCCATCAATGGTATAAGCAAAATCGGCTCCCAGTTTCTTCAGGTCGGCCTTATCAACCCCACGGCCGATCTCCTCATCAGGTGTAAATAAGATCTTAATTTCACCGTGCTTAAAGTCTGGATTTTGTACCAGAAAAGCCGCAGCTTCCATGATCTCTGCAACACCGGCTTTATTGTCGGCCCCAAGCAGGGTAGTCCCGCTGGCCGTAATGATATCATTACCGATCTGATCTTTCAGGTCAGGGTGTTCATTCATTTTCAGCACCACCGAATGATCATCGGGCAGCACTAAGTCCTGTCCCTGGTAATTCTCGTGGATAATTGGTTTTACATTGTATCCGCTGCAATCCGGCGAGGTATCCATGTGGGAGCAGAAACAGATCACGGGCACCTTTTTGTCTGAATTGGAAGGTATGGTTGCATAAACATAACCATATTCGTCAAGATGTGCATCGGCAATACCCAGATCCAGCAGTTCTTCTACAAGTAACCGGCCCAGGTTTTTCTGTTTTTCTGTTGAAGGTACGGTAGGCGACAAAGGATCTGACTGTGTGTCGATTTGCACGTATTTTGTAAACCTGTTTTGAAGGCTTTTATTTTTATTTGTATAAATTAGCATACTCTTATGAAAATCCAAAGTTATAGAAAGATTATAGTTTTTGCCTAATAATTTAATGAAGATCAATTGAAAACAATTTTAGCGCTACTACTGCCCGTTGTACTATACGTAAATGCTGCAGCACAATCTAACTTTTACAAACTGGGCCTTGGAGCAGGCGTAGGGATTACCCAGTCTTTCGCCGACCTGAACAAACACGACTTTGGCTTGTCGGGTTACGGGACTTTAGATTATTACCTGACCCCTTTTATCAGCTTAGGCATGGAAGGTCAGTTTGGTGAGATCAACGGAGGGGATGTTTATAAGGACCCCAACATGCGCCAGTTCATCAACACCTATAAGGCCATTAACGTGAATGGCAAACTGGCGCTTGGTGCTTTGATCGATTACAAGCGCAGCGATTTTGCCAATGCCATCAAAGGCTTATACGTAGGGGCCGGCGTAGGGGCCATCATGAACAAGATGAAGTTTGTGGTAAGGGAAAAGCCAGATGGCAGTAGTTACATCTTTCCCGGAAAGGATAAATCTACCGACCTGCTGGTTCCTTTAAACCTGGGCATTAATTTTAACTTTATGGACAGATCGGGCTATTACCGGTATGGGCTTAATGTGAATTACCAGTCCAATATCACACTGGGCGAAGGGCTGGACGGCTATGATGATTCGCCCATTAGGTTCAAAAGCGGCCATCCAGACATCTATAATTATTTCTCTATCGGCTTAAAATATTACTTTGGTCCGATGGGGCTTTCTATAAAATCATTGTATTAGCAAAAGCGATCGGGGCAATGAAACATTTCCTAAATTTACTGCTCTTATTGATATTTATGAATGCATCAGCTCAGCAAACCCCGTACGAATTAAGCGGTAAAACAGAAACAGCAACCTACCAGGAGACGATTAAATACTACCAGTTGCTGGATCAGGCTTATCCGGAGTGCAAACTCCTTACCTATGGCAATACCGACTTTGGCAAGCCGTTAAATGTGCTTGTACTGGCCAGGGACAAGGTTTTTGACCCGATAACGATAAGGAAAAATAACAAGTGTGTGCTGCTGATCAATAACGGCATCCACCCCGGGGAACCGGAAGGGATTGATGCCAGCATGATGCTTGCGCGTGACCTGCTGAAAGCGGGTAAACTGCCGGAAAATGTGGTGATCTGCATTATCCCCGTTTATAATATTGATGGCATCTTTAACCGCAGCGGTACTTCAAGGGCAAACCAGAACGGCCCGGTAGCTTATGGTTTCAGGGGAAACAACAAAAACTACGATCTGAACAGGGATTTCATTAAAACAGATTCAAAGAATTCACACAGTTTTCAGGAAATATTCAACATCTGGCAGCCTGAGATTTTTGTAGATACCCATACCAGCAACGGCGCCGACTACCAATATACCATGACACTGATCCCTACCCATAAGGATAAATTAAACCCGGGACTATCAGCTTACATGACCGGAACCTTACTGCCCGATCTTTATGCAGGTATTAAGCAACGGGGTTATGAAATGATCCCCTATGTAAATTCTATAGAAGAAACACCAGATGCCGGAATTACAGGTTTCCTGGAGTCGCCACGTTATTCGACCGGTTACACTACGCTGCACAACACCATCGGCTTTATGCCCGAAACCCACATGCTGAAAGCTTATGACAAACGTGTGGATGCTACCTATAAGCTTTTAGAAACCTATCTTGAAATTGTAATCAGAGATGCAAAAAAACTGGTAGAAAACAAGCATACAGCAGATAAAGAAACGGCCAGTCAAAAAGAGTTTACCGTAGAATGGAAGCTGGACCAGGAAAAGCATGAGGCGCTCGAGTTTAAAGGGTATGCGGCGAAACAAAAACCAAGTGCTGTAAGTGGTTTAGACCGGCTTTACTACGACCGTAGCACGCCTTATACCAAAACCATTAAATACTGGAATACCTATGTACCAGCGGTTACACTTCATAAACCCATTGCTTATATTATCCCTCAGGCATGGGACAAGGTGATAAGCCTGCTAAAGCTGAACCGCGTAAAAATGCAGCGATTGACAAAAGATGCCGCCATACCGGTTGAAGTCTATTACATTGCAGATTATAAAACTGCGGGCAAACCCTTTGAGGGGCATTATGTACACTCTGCGGTAAAAGTTAGCCCTGCAAAACAAAACCTTCAGTTTTATGCGGGCGACTACGTAGTGTATGTGAACCAGCCTGTAAACCGGTATATTGTGGAAACCCTGGAGCCGCAGGCTACCGATTCTTTTTTTAACTGGAACTTTTTCGATTCCATCTTAGGTATGAAAGAACATTTTTCGGCTTATGTGTTTGAAGATACTGCAGCCGATCTCTTAAAGAAAGACCCCAGGTTAAGGGAAAAGCTGGAACAGCAAAAACAGAAAGACCCCGGTTTAAGTAAAAATGCTGAGGCACAGCTTGATTTTATCTATAAAAATTCTGATTATTACGAAAAAACGCACAACAGGTACCCAATAGCCCGTCTGCTTACTGAAACCCAATTGTCACTTAAATAAGAATGGAATATTTAATCCACACCCCTGTTGCTTCATTTATTTTTGTATTTACCATCATTACCAGCGTTTACGCTTTTTACAACCATGGTGTGTATGGCAAATTCATGCTCCATCCTTATAGTGTATCACGTAAACATAAGATATACACTTTAATTACCAGTGGATTGATCCATGCAGACTGGATGCACCTGCTATTTAACATGATGACCTTCTTTTTCTTTGCTTTCCAATTGGAAGCGATGATAGGCTCTTTGCGGTTTGCAGTAGTTTATTTTCTTGGGTTAATATTGAGTGATATCCCTTCGGTAATACGCCATAAGAACGACATGTGGTACAATAGCCTTGGTGCCTCTGGTGCCATAAGCGCTGTTTTGTTCAGCTATATTTTATGTCAGCCTTTTTCTACCATGATCATATTCCCACTTCCGATTCCGATCTGGGCAATCATCTTTGGGCCGCTTTACCTGGTATACTGTGCTTACATGTCGAAAAATGCAAGAGACCACATTAATCATGACGCACACCTTTTTGGCGCTTTAACAGGCTTGATCATATCGGTACTGATAGTTCCCGGAATCATTCCCAATTTCGTCAGTCAGCTGATGGCTAAAATCGGTTAATTCGTTTCCGGCAGCGCGGCCGGGTCAAAATAACTCATTGGTTTTGTCGGGTCTTTGATGATCTCAAAAAGCGTATGCCCCCAGGGTTTCCAGAAATCTTGTAATACCTGTGCATAGGTTTTATGCTGCCAGTGGTCAAAAAGGGCTTTGTTTAAAGTTCCTTTAAGTGGCATGGCATCAATATAAACCGAGCCCTCAACAGGCATAATGGCATATTCAGGTAAACGGTTAAAGAGGTAGGCCGAGTAAAAGAAACGGGCACACAACTCTTCAAACTGTTCGGCCGAAACAGCCTGCTTTCCGATCTGGTCCAGCAATTCCTGGTGGTATTTTTTATTCGTCCCATTGTCCTGCAAGCAGGCGATGATCCCGAAGTCCTTAAGTTTTAAAGAGAAGGTAAGGGTATTGATCTCGTCGCGGAAGCTAAAGGGGGTTTCCTTATTTTCAAGCGGCACCACTACGATAGACCAGGGTGTAAAATCTTCAAATACCACATCCAGGTAAATGCTCTGGATCATGGTATTCAGGTTACCAAACTTATGCATCAGTCCCTGCGACATGTTCAGTCCGTCGGCACTCAGTTGCTGCAACCGAACGGCAGCGTTCATTTCAATATAGATCAATCCGTAGATGAACTTACCAATCCATTTAAATAAGTCTGCTTCATTCAGTGCAGAGACCCCTTCATAACCTTTTGCAAATGCAGCCGAAATCTTTTCTTCCAGCGGCTGTATAAAGTGTGCCAGGATCTCGGTGTTACATGGGACCTTTAAGGCATTATAGGAGCGCACACTTTCATCCAGCAATTTAATCTGTTCTTCGCCGCTAAAATTAGCCACCTCCAGCAGCCATGCCGGTAGTATATTGATTTGTTCAATGGGCGATTTAAAGGTATCTCCACTTAAAAAGCAATTTTTATATTTAAAATCGAAGTTCTTAAAGGGCTGGTATATTGTGCTGCTCATACAAGGCACAATATTAGGCATATTATTTTTACATTAGCCTCCGGCAATTTTTTTTAACCTTTAAATTACCAATTATCCTGCCCATGAAACTCGCCTACACTGCCTATAGCCTCGAATTAAAGCACCCATTTGCAATTGCAAAGTTCTCGCGCACCAGTACCCCCATAATGCTGATCCGCTTAACCTATGAAAATACAGCTGGTTATGGCGAAGCTTCAATGGTACCCTATATGGGCGAAAGTGTGGAAACTGCAGTTAACTTTTTGAAGCGGGTAGACTGGAAAAGGTTTGTTTACCCCTTCAATTTTGGAGAGATCATGGCATATCTGGACAGTATAGAAAAGGGACACCCGGCCATAAAAGCGGCGATTGACATCGCCTTGAATGACATCAACGGAAAATTGTTGAATAAGCCTTGCTATACAATTTATGGGGCCGACCCTTCAAAAATGCCGGTTACTTCCTATACCATTGGCATCGATACCCCTGAAGTGATCAGGGAAAAAGTGGCCGATGCAAAGGGTTTTAAAGTATTGAAAATAAAGCTGGGAAGAGACAATGACAAGGAGCTGATCAATACGATCAGGAGTGTGAGCAACCTGCCTTTATATGTAGATGCCAACCAGGGCTGGACCGATAAAAAACAAGCCATAGACATGATCTACTGGCTGCACGACAATGGAGTACTTTTGATTGAGCAACCCATGGATAAAGCCAACCTGGAAGGCAATGCATGGCTTACCGCACGCAGCCCTATCCCGATCCTTGCCGATGAGGCCGTACAACGGTTAGCAGACATGGAAGGTTTAAAGGGAGCCTACCACGGCATCAATATCAAACTGATGAAAAGCGGGGGCATGTATGAAGGCCATCAGATAATCCTGAAAGCAAGATCACTTGGAATGAAGGTTTTGATTGGCTGCATGAGTGAAACCTCCTGTGCCACACAAGCTGGTATAGCTCTGGCGCCCTTGTGCGACTGGGCAGACCTGGATGGCCCCTGGCTGACCAAGAATAATCCTTTTAATGCCCCGGCAATGGCTGATGGAAAATACCAGCTTAACCAGCTGCCGGGACTAGGACTGGAGGGAATAGATCCCGGTCTTTTTACTTCCTTTTAAGGGTATTGCGCATTTCTTTTACCAGCTGCACCTTTAAATAAACAAAAAAAGCCGCAGTAACTACAAATAAGGCAATCACTAAATATTTGGCGTTGTTATATCCCCATACCATTCCAAAAACAGAAATGATGATACCCAGGTTATAAAAAACGTTTAAGGCAATTTTCTTTCCCATGCTTAGTAAACAGGCATGTTTGGATCAAAGGCTTCCTGCCATGCAAGGATTCCACCCTGAAGGTTATACAAATTGGTTAAACCCAGTTGTGCTTCCAATTGCATTACGGCGGCCGCACTTCTTTTTCCGCTTCGGCAGTGAATAATTACCGGTTTATCTTGTGCAATCTGATCTGCCTCAATTAAAATACCAGCTAAAGGTATGTTCAGGCCGTCCAGATTGGAGGTTTCATATTCAAATGTTTCCCTAACATCGATCAATTGAAAATCCTCTTTATTGTCAATTTTTTCTTTAAGCTCCTGAACTGTTATTTCTTTTATCATGTCATTTGATTTTTCCAAAGATACAGAATGCCGAAATCATTAATTGTAAAAAAACTGTTTTTTAGACACTTAGATGTGATAATCTGATCATTTCAAGCAAATTACTGTAACAACTTCATACCCCGGGCGTTTAAATAGTATTCTTTATTAACTTTGATGCTTAGAGGTCATGAATTCTATATCGCGTTTCTTTTGGTTCTGCTCCGGGGCCCATATTTCCACACTGGAAAAACATCCTACAGAGCACAATAAATATATAGGCATCGGTGCCACTATATTCTTTACCGGCTTGTTTGCAGCGCTCTCTGGCGGCTATGCCATGTATTTTGTTTTTAAAGGCGATGGCGGAGCGGTATTTTTTGCTGTATTGTTTGGATTGATCTGGGGACTGGCCATTTTTAATATGGACCGCTATATTGTATCCAGTATCAATAAAAGCGCCAGCACCAACAAACAGATTTTACAGGCTACCCCGCGTATCCTGCTGGCTATCATGATCGGGATAGTCATATCAAGACCTTTGGAGCTCAAAATATTCGACAAAGAGATCAAAGAACGTTTGAAGGTGAGTTACCTGAACAACCAGCGATCGAAAATTGATACCCTGAACGCGGCTTTTGAGAACAAGTATGCGATTGAAATGGGCAAGCTGAATGAAAGCCGCGCCCAAAGGGATTCTATGGCCAGCGCCATTAAGGCCGACCGGCAAAAGCTCAATTTTGAGATCTTTGGCAATAAAACTACAGAGACCTCGGGTATCATGGGCTATGGCCCTTATGCCAAAAGAAAAGAAGCTGAGCTGAAACAAAGGGAACAGGAGCTGGATACCCTGACCGCTGATGTACGTAGCCAGGAGAAATTCGTAGCCGACAGGAAGCAGTTTGATGGCTTAATGACCGAGAAACTTTATACGGGCAAACAGCTGGACAGCCTGACCGGCGTTGCGGGTTTTGCGGACAGGAACTGGGCCTTGGGGCAGCTGGGCTTTAACAAGGATGGCACAAGGGATACAAGTACCTACCTGGCCGTAACCTTTATAGGCCTTTTGTTCATATTCTTTGAATGTTTACCGGTATTTGTAAAGCTGATGAGCAGCAGGGGGCCTTACGACCGCTCAGTAGAAAACGTTGAGCAAACACAGATTTATCAATCGGATAAAGAGCGGGAGTATGAAACCGAGGTAGCAGACGGCACCCATGAAACGAAGGTTTCAACAGAAACCGAAAAGCGCAAGGAAATTATAAAGGGGCAGGCCTATCAGGACCTTAAAAACCACAACTGGGAGCGCTAAGCATTAAAACTAAACTGATTTATACATGAAAAAAACCATTTACACTTTACTGGCCTTGTTATTTACACAGCTGGCCTGGGCGCAAGACATCAATAAGATCATCACAGCGGGTTATGTTGACCGGCTGATAAAAACGCTGAGCAGTGACGACATGCAGGGGCGGGCAACTTTTAGTCCGGGGATAGACAAAGCTGCAACATTTATCGAATCAGAATTTAAAAGCATAGGCCTGATGCCGTTAAAAGGGGAAACAGGCTACCGCCAGACCTTTTTTAAAGATTCTACAGATAAACGCCCCTTGTTTAACGTGGCTGGTATGATCCCGGGCAAATCCAAACCCAATGAAATTGTGGTTTTTTCAGGGCATTACGATCATTTAGGGATCATTAAAGCAAACGGAACAGACAGTATTGCCAACGGGGCAGACGATGATGCTTCTGGTACGACAGCTGTTATTGCTTTGGCCAAATACTATAAAGCTTTGAACAACAATGAACGTACGCTCATCTTTATCGCTTTCACCGCCGAGGAGATCGGTGGTTTTGGTTCACGTTATTTCTCCAAAAAGCTAAACCCTGACGATGTGGTTGCCATGTTTAACATAGAGATGATCGGTAAAGAAAGCAAGTTTGGAAAAAATGCCGCATTCATTACCGGCTATGACAAATCTGATTTCGGAAAAATACTGCAAAAAAACCTTGCCGGCACAGAATTTACCTTTCATCCTGATCCCTATCCCCGCCAGCAGCTGTTTTACAGGAGCGACAATGCCACATTGGCTGCATTAGGGGTACCCGCCCATACCATCAGTACCGACCAGATTGACAAGGATGAGTTTTACCATACGGTAAAAGATGAGTATGAAACGCTGGACACCAACAATATCCTGTCGACCATAAAGAGCATTGCCAAAAGCGCGATCAGCATCATTAAAGGAACAGATACGCCCACAAGAATTCCCAGATTAGTAGAATAAACCCTTATCAGGCCGGTGTTTGCCGGCCAGATGTTACAATACTTCAGAAATAAACAGGTATTCGGTTGAGAAGTTAAATTCAACAAAACCATCATCGATCACCACAAAGTCGCCACTTTCTTCCTGGCGGAGGTTGCTGGTTTCAAAATAAGAGAGCACCTCTATTCTGAATATACTTCCCTTTGGTTTCCAAACCTTAAACCCTTTTTTGATGGCATAGGCTTTTTCAGTTCCGGTGAACACCACAATATTAATGGCCTCAATATAGCTGCCCAGTTCCCTTAAATTACTCTGAACATCAACTACGTTAACTGCCGGATACCTCTCGGCAATCAGATGGTCAAGAACAGCATCTAAAGCTTCCTTGCCTGCGCTGATCACTTTGGTATTTTCCTGGAATGCACCTGTTTCTCCTGAACTGACTACCGCATCGACCTTTAAGCCCATACTCAGTACCTTTTCATATACTGGTCCATTTACAATCAGGGTAGGGCTCCATTCCAGCAGCTGCCCCAGATATTCTTCATTAAAGGTCCCTAATTCATGAATATAAAGGGCCGGTTCCTGTTTCTCGCGAATAATATGATGTGATGACATGACACAAATATATCATTTACAAGATTTAACTTTTGTTTTAAATTTATCTCTGCATCTTTGTATTGACCCATATAAATCGTACGAGCAGGCTGAACATTATTTTAACTGAAGAATTCTATGAAACACGGACTTTTGATTGACATGGACGGTGTCATTTACAGCGGAGAAACATTAATTGAAGGTGCTGACAAGTTTATTGCCAGCCTGCTTAAGAACGATATCCCCTTTACCTTTATGACGAACAACAGCCAGCGTACCAGGCTCGACGTGGTTCGCAAGCTAAAGCTCCTGGGCATTGAAGTAACCGAAAACCATGTTTACACCAGCGCCATGGCCACCGGCAAATTTCTGGGCGATCAGAGTGAAAACGGGACAGCTTACGTACTGGGCGAAGGAGGGCTGATTACCAGCTTACATGAAAATGGAATTAACCTGGTCAACACCGATCCGGAGTTTGTGGTATTGGGCGAAGGCAGAAATTTTACCCTGGAAATGGTACAACGTGCTGTAGACATGATCCTGGCCGGGGCAAAATTTATTACCACCAACCAGGATCCTTCACCTAAAAAACCAGGGTGGAATAACCTGGGCATTGCCGCAACCACTGCAATGATTGAAGAAGCAACCGGTAGGAAAGCCTTTGTCATTGGCAAGCCAAGCCCGGTAATGATGCGTTCGGCCAGAAAATATCTGGGCCTGGAAACCGCAGAAACTACAGTAATTGGAGATACCATGGAAACCGATATACAGGGCGGGGTACAAATGGGCTATAAAACTGTACTGGTATTATCTGGCATAGCTAAAAAAGAACGTTTAAGCCAATACGCATTTAAGCCCGATCTGATTGTAAGTTCGGTAGACCAGCTGGAATTCCCGCTGAAGTGGTGGTAGAAACATAAAAAAGCCAGCAGTTGTACAAACTGCTGGCAAATCCGTGGTCTCCAAGACACCGATTTCAAACTCTTATGATGATTTCTAATTCTAAAATAAAGACGAAAAAAACAGATCAAGAAAACTTGGCAAAAGTAAAGGCTATTATTGGACATTCTGGTTGGCTAAGCCCTCAAAAAGTTGGCAGTAAAAAGAGCAGGCCACTTAAAGGCCTGCCCAATGATTATATGATTAGCTATGTGCCGTAGGCTAACCTGATGCTTGCCTGGAGCATTACAAAAGCTGGCATTTCAGTAGGAATTTCCTTCTTCAGCGCTTTCAGCTTCCTGCCCAAAAACTGAACCTTGGCCTCGCTGTATAAGATCTCATAGGCAGTGATCTGTCTTGAAAGTTCTTTTAACAAGCGATCATAGTTCCTGTACATCGTTTCCAGTTCCCTATTATAATCTTCTGCCTGCTGTAAACAACTGCATTCTTTTTGCCCGTCGCTCAACAACCCTTTCATTTGCAGCAAAGCATCCTTTAAACGCTCATGCCTCTTTTTGCTAATGGCCTGCATTGTTATTGAAAGTATTGAGAAAGATCCGTTACTTTGCCGCCTGATATAAAAACGCTTCTTGTACCGGCTACAACTGCCAGTATTCTTGCATCGGTAAAAATCAATAAATTCGATTTTCCAGCCTGAAAATTAATTCTATTTTCAGGATAGTCGACATATGCTGAAGTAACCCGACCTTCATTAGGCTTAATCGTATAACCAGTAAGGGTTAATGGGCTACCAGGATTGTAAGGTTCAATATTCGTTCCTTTTTCATATATGTCAAAGCTATAGATGTACTCCGGTCCCGGCAATGGTGGCAGCTCTATCGAATTGAAAGAACCATCTTTTGGCAAGGTAAACCTGATTTCGGGTATTACTTTTGTTCCAACTGTGGTGTTCGATGCGGTTTTAAGCCTGGTATAAAAAACAAGATCTACATCTACCTTTTTGAACTGATTTGGAAATGAGGTTTCAAATTTGGCCCTCACCATCATATTGGCAGGATTTGTTGGAGGATCTAGCTGTACATTATCAACGATCTTTATTCCATCGAAAAAGAAGCTAATATTCTGTTGTTGAATGTCGGATTCTATTGTTTTTTTTAATAAAACGGTAGTTTCACCTTTTTTTCGAATCTGAATTTCTCTTGAAGTACCTTTATCGATTAAAATAGAAGATCGGCTATCTACGGCTCCGCCTTTAGAGAGGATGATATTTCCATCCAATAAAAATTCAAGCTCTCCGGTTAAGGCATACCCCTTTATAAGTAGGGAAATGGCCTGATCATATACTTTTATGCCATCATAAAACACGGTAAAATTTTGAATAAAGGGGCTGGATGAAAGCTGTTTAGTTTGCAATATTTCTGAACTTCCTTTTTTTCTGATCTGAAACGTTGCTCCCTCCTCTTTTATTAAAAGCCGGGTATCAATTGATATATTTTTACCCGAGGTGATTAAACTGGTAGCAATAACACTGTCTTTATAAACATATTCCAAATCAACGTCTGAGCTTCCCCGGATTTGCAACTTAATAACTTTATCCGGATCGGGTTGAGCGAGCTCTTTTTTACTACAAGAGATATTCAGCACTACAAAAGCGCTAAGAAAGACTAGCGTAAATATTTTATGTTTCATGATATTAAAAATTATAGTTTAATGACAAGCTGTAGGTACGGCCAAATTTTTGATTAAATCTGAGTTGATCTCCATCTTCAAAATTATCAGTAAAACCCGGTTTTAATTGTTTAGCATTACTATAATCGCCACTTCCGGCAACAAAATCAGGGTTCTTTTCATAGCTACCTCTGTTGATATAATAAGCAGATGCCTGGTTAAGTAAGTTGGCGGCGTTCATTTTCACTTCAAACCTGCTTTTTAAAAACCTGTAGCTCACCTGTGCATCTATCTGTGCTCTCGGCTTTTCATATTCAATTTCATCCGGATTTAGCCCTACGATGTATGTTTTACGTCCGGATTTATTATAGGCTAAATTAAAACCAAAATGGTTTGAGGTATATTGTAATCCTGCATTGATCAGGTATGGTGCCTGTCCATACATTGATCGGCTTTGTTTAGTTTTTACCAAAACATCGCCAAGCTTAGGATCAGGATTTGTTGTTTTGTAGTAGCCAACAACGCTTGATCTTTGTAAGGTTAAGTTTCCATATACCGTAAAGTTTTTGATCAGTTGGTTATCGGTAAGAAAGCCTAAATTTTTGCGCATTTCAAATTCAAGTCCATACACCTTGGCGTGGTCTGAATTGGTTAAATAAATATCCCCGTCAAGCGTTAGGGTTACCAATTCGGTTGGCTTATCAAAATATTTATAAAATGCACCCGCAGAAATAATTTCGCCTAATCCCGGAAACCACTCTGTTTTAAAATCGTAACTTTCTATTCTGGTGCTTGCAAGGCCCAGGTTTCCAAAATTGGCGTTAAGTGGCGCATTATACCTGAAAAACTGACTGTTATCAAGCAATTCCGGCCGTACCACGCTACGGGATGCAGCAAGCCTGATATTTAACTGGCTTATTGGGCTGTAGGTTAAATTTGCCGAAGGTATCCACTGCCAATTCTTCTCCTGAGGTAAAGAAAATGGCGAATTACCCATTTTTTGATTACTTCCGTTTTTTATTTCTGTATACCTGTAATACTCGCCCCTAACGCCCCAAACCAACCTCAGTTTTTCGGCCAGGCGGTTATCTAACATCAGGTAGCCGGCATGACTAATGCTTTTACCTTCATAGGCATCTATAAACCATTGATTTATGGTGTAATTGTAACCATGTGCGCCCATATTTTCAGGCTTTAATTTTTCACTGATCGGCAGGTAAGTTAAGCTGTCAGATATATTGATGTGATTAGCTAATGTCGCGATCTGCCAGTTAAAGCTTCCTTTTTTATGGATGCCGAAATATCCTGTTTTAACAATATTTCGTAGCAGGCCTGTATTAAATGGCAGCGATACGTCTACCCCTCCAGAATAATGGGTTTCCTGGTTATCGTAGTTATGGCGTGACGAAGGTTTGATATAACCTTGATTAATTTGATCTGTAATGTAAAAGTAAGCATACTCTTTCCCAAACAGTTTTGCTCTCTGCTCGGCTATACCTATGTCTTTTTCTTTCCTGTCTACGCTTGTTCTGCTAACGTTCCATTCCAATTTTACTTTACTCAATTGATGCTGGCCGCTAATTTTATTCTGTAAAAGATTAGTAAAAGTGGGGTCGTCAACTTCTTGTATTCTATCGGGCATTAAGCCCTTATCTAAGAATTCATTCCCATCTTCCTCACTATAACCTGTTGTTCTGATGAGGGCATTGTCATAAAGGTGGGTGTAAGTATTCCGCAAACTAAACCGGTGCTGACCAACCTGCAAACCAACATTTAACAAACCACCCAAAGTTGTATTAAAACGATATGACGAGCCATAATTATTAGCGTTAGGGGTCCAGCCGGATCGGTATTGATCAAAATTATTGATATTTTGTGTGTTGCGATAACTAAGCGAAGCGGTAAACCCAAGCTTAATTTTCTTTACGGTATCTAATCCAAACAAACGCCCTATGGTAAACTGGTAATTTTGCGATGGCGCTGTTTTATATTTGTATAGTGTAAAATTATCTACCGTAAATTTTTTACTTAGGGCATCCAATTTGGCTTGATATTGTTCATTACTTAAAGTATTATTGGGGGCGGTAGTACGACCTGTATGTTCCAGGTTTGTTGGGAAGTCCCGTCGCCCGTCGTCAAACCCCAGGTAGTCATACTTCCCTCTTTGTTTGCTAAAAAAATCTTTGCCGGTACTTTGATCATTGTACGAGGTACCTGCCGTAAAGCTCATAAAATCTTCTGCCGGGATATCTTTGGTACTGATTTGAATTAAACCACCGCCAAAACTTGCATTCATATCGGGAGTTACGGTTTTGCTGACCACGATGTTGTCTACCATGTTGGTAGGGATCAGGTCAAAAGAAAAATTACGGGTTTGTCCTTCGGTACTAGGTAGTGCTATTCCATCCAATTGAGCGGCGTTATAGCGTTCGCCAATACCACGTACCACTACAAATTTATTATCAACAGTACTTACGCCGCTGATGCGTTTTAAACTTTCGCCAATGTTTTTGTCAGGGGTTCTCGATAGCTGGTCGGCGCTTATACCGTTGCTAATCTCGGAAGCATTTTTCTGTTTAGCTAAAAGGCCTGCGGTAGTAGCTTTTTTATAGCCGGAAGTTACGACCACTTCCTTCAGCCCTCTGGTATCAGGTTTCATCGAAATGTTCAGTGGTGTATTCTTATCTTCCGTTACCAGAACTCCCGTGATCCTTTGCGTTTGAAAGGAAATATAGGTAATTTCTAAGGTATACGTTCCGGGTTGAGCATTAAGAATATAACTACCATCAACACCTGACTGTACACCAGCACCGGTTTCTACAACCCTAACGGATGCGCCGGGCAATGCTTCGCCTTTTTCATCCAGTATTTTGCCAGAGATCCTGCCGGGCTTTGGTGGGACTGGTTTGGCCTCAATCACTATAAATTCATTTACAAGTTTATAGCGAAGATTGGTGCCCGAAAGGATATTGACAAGGGCATCTCTGACGGACATCTGCGCTGTTGCCAGCGTTACCTTTTTGTGTTCCCCGTCAAACAACTGGTTAAACAAGGTAAATTTAACACCGCTTTTGGTCTGTAACTGGATCAGGCTTTCTTTGACGCTCGCCCCTTTAAGGTTCAGTCCAACTTTCACCTCATTTATATTCTGGCTTTTTGCTGTATTTGCAGCCAGAACACCTGCGAAGGTGACCTGAAGAACAAGCATGATCAATGAGCATTTCATCAGGAAGATAAATTTATTCCAAAGCCCCTGATGAAAAATGCCGGATGTAGCTGTGAATAATAGATATGGGGCATAATACTGTTTTAAGATAAATCCATGGGCAGAACCGGGTTCTGCTGTTTTTTGTATAAATTTGAACATTGACTTTTTTGTCTGTATGGCATATTAAGTTAATTTCCCCTAAGGTTATCCTTGCGGGAAGACTGCTTTAAGCCAGCTGTCGTCGAAAACTTTGGCTTAAGGTTAATCTAATCAGGTCTGTTCCCGGCTTCCGGGGGCAGATTTTTTATATTTGATCTATTTAGGCATTCAGGCCTCCTTTTCTCTGTGTGTTCATCGTTGTCCTATTATAATCTGATCTTTACTGATCCTGTATTTTAAGCCGGTAGCTGCTGTAATGGCATCCAGTGCTCCATTTATTGATGCTTTGCCATTGATCGTAATGCTTAGTTGGTAAGCCGTTAATTTGGATTCGGTGATAATGATCTTAGTATTGTACCATCTCCCCAGGTCAAGCGCTATTTTATCCAGGCGTGTATCTTTAAAGGCCAGGGTTCCATTTTTTAAGTTTCTCACATCCTCAATAGGTATAGCCGAGATTTCCGTACTGTTATCTGAGGGGTTCCAGCTAACCATTTTCCCAGGTGTCAGAATAGCTAGTGAGGTTAATTTGCTGTTTTCCTTACGCCCAACGCTTACCCTACCTGTGGCTACAGAAACAGTTAACTGATGCCCCTTGAAAGCCTCGATTTTAAAAGAGGTACCCAGAACCTGGGTCTCTACTTTTCCGGTTTGGACTATGAAAGGTTTTTCCGGGTTGTGGCTGATTTCAAAAAAAGCTTCCCCCTCCAAAGAGATTTCCCTTTTTGTGCCCGCAAAGCGTTCAGGATATCGTATACGGCTTTCTGCCCCGAGGTATACCACACTGCTGTCTGAAAGCGTAAGGATAGTCCGCTTACCGCTGGGGTTAAATTTTTCGATCATAGCAACCTGCTGAACTTCCACCCTGCTGCGCTTTTCCCGGTTTAAGAAATAAAATCCAAAACCTGTAACCAGTATAACCGTCGCGGCATAACCGATCCATGATTGGCGAAGCATGGTTAACTTACCAGGCTTTTTTCCACCCCGCTTTGTTAAACGATCTTGCCATTCGCCTGCTACACTATCTTCTGCTTTTTCGGGAGCAAAATCCTCCCAGTCTGCCATCAGCAATTCTTCCAGTTCCCTGCGACCCTGAGGAGTATCGATATATGGCAAAACTTTCTGCAGCTCTTCGGGTGTACAGCGATCCTGGATATACTTTTCTAACAGTTCTTTCATTTGCGATGGTGGCCATTAACAAGCCCCCTCTGCTTATGAAAACGTAAGATTTGCAATCAGGTACTAATGCAAAATGAATTATTTTGAAGTAAATTGAAAAAAAGGTCCTGTAGAAACATGAATGCTATAACGGCCAAGTGAATTCCTAACAGGAGAAGGTAAAATAAATCGTTATAAAAACAAAGAAAAAACAGCCATGAAACCGTAAACCAGATCGGTATGGGGTTGCATGGTGTGGCGAAGCGTATGCAGAGATGCCCCAATATGTTGCTTTACGGTACTGACCGAAAGATTTGTTTCCTCCGAAATCTCTTTGATACTTTTCCCTTGTTGGCGGCTAAGTTCAAATACTTTGCGGCGCTGTGGGCTTAACAGTTTCAGGCTTTTATGATAAATCTGCTGTAGTTCTGAAGTATTGTACTGATCTTCAAGGCTTGCGGTTGTGGGATGCTCAAAATCAGTTTCCTCAATTCCAATAGTTTGCAGGGCTTTTTTTCGCTTATGATCAATAATGGAATTTTTTATGGCCCGGAACAACCAGGGTGATAATGAACTGTCTACTTGTAGCATGGTATGTTTTTGCCATAAGCGCATCATAATATCCATTACGATTTCTTCGGCAAGTTCCGTATCAGATATACGGTTGGTGGTATATTGCAAAAGTTTATTGAAATGACGATCAAACAATGTTTTAAATACCTGTTTATCCCCATCTTTCCATCTTTGCAGTAACACACTATCCGGTAAATCTTTGAATGCCATTATCAAACCAGCTTTATCAATGCAAAAATAGTTCTAAGCTGACAATGAAAGGTTAATTTTATGTTAACTTATGATTATTTAACTGAGAGGCACACGCATGATAATATATGCCCGATTTTGGGATTTATAAGAGCTATATTATCCTTTAATACTTGTAAATTTGATGTTTGGTGATTTTTCACATCGAACCAAAGACCAAGTGAAATCATACGAGACATCTTATTGATAAATAAAATGTTAGGACAAAAAAACTGGACAAGTTCAGAATGTCTGACTTGTCCAGTGAAGTGGTCTCGACGGGAACCTAATCCCGCTTATAACTTGTTGATTTTCAATTCATTTACAAGTTTGTAATTCATGACTCACCAAATCACTCACTGTCTTTTTTTAAGACTTACCTGTAAATTGCTGATTTACAAGCAATTGAATGTTTTGGTTAGCCTTTCAGTGGTCCCGACGAGAACCTCTCGTCGCGCTTTTTTTAATTGATTTTCAATCATTTAAAAACTTTTAAATTACTAGACTCACCGAATTACTCACTATCCTATTTTATGCTAGCTGCAAACTAATCAAAATTAACCAAAATTATCATGACAATCAAGATCTGCTATGAATATAAATTTGCGCATTAAATGGTAATAGTAATTGATATTTGGTGGATAATAAGCAAGGTCAGGCAATTTCATCGAGGGGAGGTATTCCCTGCATCACATGGTAATACGTTGTTTCTTAGGCAACCAGGCAAATGCAATCTGCTAACTATTATGATATTTAATGTCAAATCATTACGTTTATGCCACACTAACGCACTGCAAAAATCCATGGAACCAAACGAGCCATCAGTACAAAAAGATCTTTCCAATTCAGTTTACGACCCGGCCTTTGATCTCTCGGGCTACCAGTATCCCGAGCTCGCTTTGGTATCTCCGGAATTTAAAAAAACTCTGGTTGCTTCCATGTCCAGACGAGATGCCTGCAGCTTTCCTGTATTGCTTGGAGATTCCAGCGATGTGCAGGTAGAAGACCTATTCAACCGGCCCAATATGCTCATCGCCGGAACTACGGGAAGCGGAAAGACCCAGTTTATCTATAACCAGATCGCCTTCTGGCTATTCTACAAACACCCTTCCCAGCTCAAATTCATATTCTGCGGGAGCAAAAGCATAGACTACAACCTGTTCGGTAAACTGGAAAAGCACTTCCTGGCAGGAGTTGACAAGGGTAGAAGTATCGTTACGCCTGAAAACTTCCGGGAAACAGCCACCGCGCTGATCTTTGAAATTCAGCAGCGTATCCATCTGTTTACCCTAGCAGGAGTCAAAACCATCAAACAATACAACGCGCTTATTATCAAAAAACAACTCGACTATAACCAGGGACATCACTATTTGCCCGATATTGCCGTGCTCATCGATGACCTGTACAATTTCAGCTACAGCGAAGAGCTCGATAGTCAACTGATCCTGCTTACCCAGCAGAACAGTCATACCGGAATCTATGTGCTAGCCGCAACCAGCCAGGTTAACAGTCCGAGTATCTCCAGGCAGCTTAGGAGTAATTTTGTGTTGCGCGTTGCCTTCCGGCTTATCTCTCAAAGCGATTCCAAAAAAATCCTGGATAACATTGGCGCAGAAAAGCTTGTCCATCCTGGTGCAATGATCTATAATTTCAGCGGGCAGCTGCTCAAAGCGCAACAACCCTTTATTGAATATAAAGACCTGCAAAATCTGGCGGAAGGTATTGCCGCGCAAAAAGGCTACCCGGAAGGCTACCTGCTGTATAATCCGAATCCTGAACCCAAAATAGATCTGGACGCGCTGGATCCGCTGATTGATGATGCGGCGAGACTCATCGTCATGCACCAGCAGGGCTCAACCTCACTTATCCAGCGCAAGCTCAAACTGGGCTATAATCGCGCTGGCCGGATGATAGATCAGCTGGAAGTCATTGGTGTAGTCGGCCCCTTTGAAGGCAGTAAAGCCAGGGAAGTGTTGATACCGGATGATTATGCACTGGAGATGTTTTTAAATGAACTCCACAACCCTGGCGATCAAAGTCCGGTAGACAAATCATCATCCATTAAGCCAGTTACAGAAAATCCATCAAGGACTGAAAGCCAGGAAACACCATGCAATGCGCAGCTGGCGATAGCCTTATTAAACCAAGGACCACAACAACCAGCCGAAAAAGCAGGATTCTGGGGTAAACTGAAAAAACTATTTTAACCAATCTCACCTCTATGCCCCAAAAAAACACCATTACCGATCTGGCAGCATATATCTGGCAGAACATTAAAAAATCAACAAAGCTCGAGTACAGGATACCGCCGTCCGGCATCCTAGAGGAACTTTTTGAGACGCTTTATTTTGCCAGCATGAACTCAGAAGAAGGAGAACTGATCAAAGTCCGTGTCGCCTTCTACAACCCTAACGAGCCGGTGGGATTCAGGAGGACAAGAAACATAGAAAGGTACAACTATATTCCCTTTGGCAAACCAATGCCCTATGATGTTAAGTCCATTGTCAAATTATCCAAATCTGCCGATCCATGGAGCAGCTCTTTAGCCGTTTATTTTGATGACGATCAGGAGTTGCAAATTTATGGACTCATTGACCAGGCCGTGCATACGGAAAGCTACCTGAACCGGGAAAGCACCACCAAACCAGATCAGGCAGGACTTTTTCAGGTTTCCATTATTGGCATCGGCAGTTTGTCTGTTATCAGGGAATATGACCTGATCGCTACCTTTAAGCAAAACATCCTAGTTACCCAGTTTTTAGATGTTCTGCGATTCGGTCCGATTTCACGGCTCCTAAAAGCCAAAGCTAAAAATTTTACAGACGAAATCATCAAGTTTATTGTCAGTAACGATTTTGATGTAGATATCGAAGACTATGAACCAACCATTCATAATATCTGGCGTGATACCCTTTCCCGGATCCTCATTCACATCCGTAACTATCGCCATGGTGGTGCATTTTTAATCAGCGCTGAAACAACAGGACTAAAAATCAATTATACTGTCAGCTATGACAGGCTTCATAAATCCATGGCCAGACTGTTGAAATGGACAATAGCCTGCGATGTGGTCGAGGAAGAAATCTCCATCCTGGGTGACAGGAACATGAAAATGGATCTTTTTAACGAATACCTAATCGGCAAATCAAAAAAGAAATCCAGTGAAAACGAACTCAAGGGAGCTATCCGGTTCATTGCCTCGCATAGCTGTGTGGATGGACTGATCCTTTTTGACGATGATCTCTTCGAACAGGGATATGGTGTGTTTGTTCAGGATCTGCATGCACCAAAGTACATTTACCAGGCCACCGACAATACCGGAACAGAATCTCTGCTGGTTCGCAAATCCTTATCACACTATGGTACCCGCCACCAGTCTATGATTTCCTTTTGCTACGCCAACGAAGGTTCCATTGGCTTTGTGGTATCCCAGGATGGCGATATCCGGGCATTTACCAAAGCAGGCGACAAACTGATTATGTGGGAAAGCATTAAAACACATAAATATTTAAAGTCAGCGCCTTCCAGAAGACTGCCTACCACCAGGCTGAAGTCATTGTAACGAAAGGTTAATTAACTACCTTTGGCTATGGACGGACAAATCAACCTGTTGGAGCGATTGAAACAGCGCATGGAAATGAACCAGTGCGGACTATTCAATTTCCTGTTGAAGAAGCGGGAGAACCAGCATTTTTACCAACCCATGCTCAAAAAGACTGCCATCACCCGGTTTGACTTTAGCACCCAAGACCTCAACTGGGCGCAGGACTACATCCACAACCAGTTTAACGACTCCGAAGGAAACCTATATCACGAGATCATGCTGGACGTACAGGCCAGTGGCAGGCTCCGGCAATTCAATCGGACCACCTCCAAGGAATTTGTCAATGAAGCAATCAGTTTTGATTTCACAATCCGGGCTTACTTTGACGATAATGGTTACCTGTCTGACGGGAACATAGATCTGCTAAATAAAGAACAAAAGGCATTGGTTAATTACCAGCTTCAGTACCAGCAGGAGCTCAATCGTACCGGCATCAAAAATATCATCGAAACAAGGTACCAAGGCAGTGAGGCCTTTAGTTTTTTCACCCGGATCTGGAAGAACTCCGCCATTCGGCATCCCGAAGCAGCGGCAACAACAGACCTGCATTATTTCCACGAACTTGCCGAAGCCCACCGAAATGTGATGTACAGCGTCAGCTGCGCAATGATGTGGGGACGATACATCAGCCTGCATGGGGATCATGCTTACCAGATGGAGCAAAAAACGGTATATCCGATGAAAACCAGCTTTTATGACAACCGGCATATTTTTTACTTGGAGGCCGCCATGGAAGAACTCTATACCTTCTATGAACGCATTGCGCACTTGCTGTATATCTTTTTAAGACCTGACAACTTCGAGCCCAGAGCACTTTCACTAAATAAGCTTTTTGAAAAGCCAACCAGAAAAGTGCTGGAACGGCAATTTAAGGACCTTGCCACCAATGAGCATTACCAGTGGTTTGTCAGCCGCGTAAAAAACGGACACGAAGTACTTTCCGGATACCGGCACCCGCTGATCCATTACCAAAGCAGCAATACCTTTATCAAAGGGTCCTACAATACCACAAAAAGCAGGATCTGGATGAAAAATGCCATGAACCGCAAGGAAGCCCTGGTTAATCTTGAAAAGGATATGGGCAAGATCCTGAGCTTTGTATCCAGGGAGATGCATGTCTGCCATGAAGCTTTTGAAAGGGCGGTACTGCTGTGTGAAAGCCTCGAGCCACTAGATATTGAACATGATCCATCAGGAGAATCTGGTACAGTTGACATTATTGACCAACCGGATTCATCGCAAGGAATCCCGCAATAAGATTTATATTTGAACAAATGAACCAACAGCACCCCGCATTTCCTGCACTGGCCGAAAACATCATCAATGAACTGACAAACACCAGCATATCACTGAGCTCACCATTGCTGAAAACCAAGGTGCTGGCATACCGCATTGAAAACCAGGAATTGTTGGCCTGGACCAACCATGAGCTGACAGGCTATCCCCTGTTGGACCAGGTCCCGGACTACCGAAGAACTACCGGAGACATTTATGCCGACTATGTCAAAGGCAACCTGCTGGCAACAGACCAGTTCGTTGATCTCAAAGGAGATCCTGAACTTTATGAGATGCACATGTGCCAAGGCATTCCAACACTGGAAACCTATACCTCCTCTCATGTCGGGGAAACCTTTGAAGGTGAACAGCGGCAGGTCATCGTGGATTATTTATGCTCACAAAACCGCAACCTGCAGATTTCAAGGATATATAAAAAAACACCAGCTAATATTGTGCTTGATATTCTCAGTACCGTCAGAAACCGGCTGCTGGATTTTATGTTGGAAATGGAGCGGACCTATGGCATGGTCTCCGACATTAAAGCACTGAAGGCCTTTAGTCCCGCGATTACCCATATTGTCCATAATAACATCATTAATTTTGGTGACGGCGGCATCATCAATACCGGAGCCAAGGCAAAAATTGAGGCAGGCATTTCTGTAGAAAAATCCGGCTGAAGCGAATCTTAACCTAAACCATAATATTGTTTAATCGCATCCGCCAGTAGAGATCCTGCGGCACCCAGCGAAATTTCCCAACCTCCGGACAATGATTTTGCTACCATTTTCTGAAGCCAGAGGTTGACCTTTTCACCGAACTTCTGGTCCACGGGCGGCTCCTCGTCAATCACCAGAAGCAGTTCTCTGATATCCTGTTCAGCGACATTATTTTCAGCCAGTTTGCGTTCCAAAACCTGTTTGTTGCCTTTGTTGATACTTACGTTGGTGGTGATAGACGCTTTTTCTCCTGTGTTGATCACATTGCCGTCTCCGTTATTGTGAATGGTTGTATTCATGATCGTTGTTATTTTAGACTGGTTGTTCTTTAAATCCCGAATTTCAGTGTTGACATCAAACTGCTTGTCCAAAGCTAGCATGAATTCCATCAGCTTGTCTTTAACCTCAGCAAGTATTTTGTGCAGAGAATGCAGCGGTACTTTTATGCCTGCTCTTAACAATTGAAAGTCTGCACCATTGGTGTTTTTCATGGGCTTTTCAATGGTTCGTAAAATATTCTCAGGGAATAGTGCGCAGACCATGTTGCTTGATTTTGATTTCAAAAGGCTTTCCAAAGCTGAGACATTGTCGTGTGCCCTGAAGAGCTGCATCTGTTCATTTAAGTCCGCTGGCAGGTCAGGCAAATGAAAAGGGTGGTCCGAAAATCTTATACCGCTTTTGATCATGTCACCCACAATAACGCCTTTGGTAATTCTGTAGGCAGGTAAACTCCCGTTACTGGGGTAGCCCTTCAACTCAAAATTGACCCATTCAAGCAGCTCCTGGTGAGCGATCTTACTGGCCAAAAACTTTGTCTTGGTAAGCGGCACTGATAATGAAAGCTGATCATCCATCAAATCATTTAATATGTCACTGATTAATTTCATACTTAAAAGCTAAGGTATCCAAAGATACGCGCAGGCTGAAATAAATTTATTCACCATATCAGTTTCATTGTGCCCAGATACCGAACAGGTGCCATACAATTAAAAGTCGATACCTGTATATAACGGACAAAGTAGTGTCGTCCTGGAATTACTTGCACTGGGTCCAAAATAAATCTTCCTCACTTATTGGCTCCATAATTCGTCTATTATACCAATTACAGTAATTATTACCACAACATTCTAATATATTCAGAAATGATTGGCGCAAAAGATCAGGCACAAAGTTTGTAACTCTATTAATTATAACCAGGTATTTTTAAAAAATATAAACCCATGAAAACCATCATCTTATTCCTTATTACAATGGTAATCAGCACTGGAGCGTTGCTTGCCTCGTTAAGCATGAAAAATCCCTTCATCGGGCCAGCTATTGCCTTTGCCCTTGTACTGCTTTTCATGTTCCATTTGACCGGTAAGTCCAGACGCCAAGCAAGGCAGCGGGAAAAAGAGCGCCTGTTTTACCAATACTTTGCCTCTCAGCAAAACAGACGCTCCAGATTTAACTAATTACCGTCGCCTCGAATGTACCTCGGTCAGATGCCTTTCTTCCCCATAATTCAACACCTCTAATATCTTGATCTGCGAGGCATTAAAAGCAATATATTCGTTTTGATAATCTCCCAAATCAGAAACTATACCGTCATATCCTGCTTTTTTGAACAGGTCATTTGCATGCTGAGTATTTAGCACTTCATAAAGTTCCGCAAGCTCGAAAGGATCAATTTCTCTATTCAATAAGGACAGCGCTGCTCTGGGCTTAAGTTCCCGTTCAAAAGCAATCTCGCAAATGACAGGTGCCTGCTCAAGCGTAGAAAAAATGCCATGTATTCTCAAATCCAATGGCTTCGTGATAGAAACCTGGGCACTATATACCCTCGGGCCAAAAAGCAAAGCATTTTCCACTTTATCAGCAAAAAAGAATCCGTGAACGGTATTTTCCCATTCGGTATTGCTGCGTTTAAAGCGGTCATCAAACTCGCTAAAATTATAATAGGAGCCGTGGTAGAGCATCTCCGGTATTTCTAAATCCATAAAATAATAGTTTATCTCCCCCTGGACTGACCGATAAACTGTTCAAGCACATCGAGCTTCTCTTTCAGCACATGATTATAGCAAGTGCCCTGAAACTTGAACCTGCGTTCTTTATACAAGTATTCATTTTTTTGATCATCGCACCCGATCTGCATAAAATCATTCTCCCCCAGCCAGGTATGCAATAAATTACCTTCATCGAACTTATATCTGCAGGCTCCGTAATAGCCGTTTCCATGTTCGATATAGGTAGACTCAAAATCCAGCCCGAAATGTGCAGCGATGGTCACCAGATCCTCTGGATTGGGGTACCAATCAGTCTCGTATTCCACTCTCAATACGCCAGGTAGATGGGCTCCTTCGATATGGGCAAAAAAGCGTTTTGGCATTTCGATAAAAAAATGCGGCCACTGGGCTTCCTCTGTCTTGGGCTCGCAGGCTTCCATCTGCTCGAAAAAATGTGCAGCAACCATCAAATCAGCATCCTGCCCATGAAAATTTACTTCATTAAATACATGATTGGCCATTGGCTAAACCTCCAAAATTTTCAATTGTTCAGCTATTGGGTAATTCGCCACCAGCATTTCCGTTTTTGTTTTTTGATTTCCGCCCTTGGCATTTACAGACACCTTTTGCCGAATAGACCATTTCTGCCATTGCTGACTCAATGTATACTTCTCCAATATCGGCGAAGGATAAGATGAAAGCAGAAACTTGCCTTTAATTCGGCTCAGCAGATATAACAAACTCTCGTAATCTTGCTGGCTATAACCGTTATAATGACCGCAATTTGAATTGTAATAAGGCGGATCGCAATAGAAAAACGTGTTAGCAGAATCCCGGCTGCCAATAATATATAATGCATCTGCACATTCAATCTGACAATTCTGTAAGCGAATGGCGAGTTCTTCAGTAAAACCGGCTTTATGGTGATCGATTTTTTTAGTCGTAGTGTTGCTGGAAATATCATATCCCCAGGTTCCATCCAATTTGGCACTGAAACTTTGCGAGCTCAATACCCAAACTGCCCAGGCACGCTTCAGATCTGAAAACATATCCGGGTTGCTATAAATAACGGTCGCACGCCGGTGCATATCCCTACTGTGCAAACTGATTCGTACCTCTTTCTCCAGGCTTACAAAATCTTCCTTAGCAACCCTGTAAAAATTCACCAATTCCCGGTTGGTGTCATTGATCACTTCAACTTCAGAGGACTTCTTGGCAAAAAACACAGCTGCACCGCCAATGAATGGCTCACAGTAAAGGGTATGTGAGGGAATCAGAGAAACAATAGTGGTGGCAAGCTTTTGCTTACCACCGTAATAACTTATAGGTGTTTTTAACCGAATTTTTCGCATAAAATAAATAAAGTTTTATTGCCAGCTAATTATAGTCCATATCCTAACCTCTTGCACCATGATCAAGATCTTACTTATATGACATCGTTTGAGCGAAATTGCTGATAACGAACCATTAACAACACCCTAAATATACCCCCCCGATAAAAAGCCCAGTTTGTTGAAAAATATTGCCCCCTAATTCACCACTTCGGAGTTTTACCAGCAGTAGTTTAGCAGCAACTAATATATACAACATGACAAAACACATTAATTACAATGCAGAAAGTCCTTATCGGAATAGGGATAAAGAGAAAACAAAAGCAATTTTTCTGAAAGCCGTGGGTACCGTGCTGAAGGCAAAAGGATTTGAAGCTCTCGGTGTTAATGAGATTTCCAGGGAAGCCGGACATGATAAAAAATTGATAGCATACCACTTTGGATGCTATCAAAATATGATAGATGAATATCTTAGGGACAAAAAGATCTGGGCAGCCTTGTTTCAACAGGTTTTCCTGCTGAAAGATGATCCATCGAGGATTGATCTGGAAATTTTCTTGAAGCATGTATATTACAATCTCATTGATCAATTAAAAGAGGACCTTGAAATGCGGCAACTCCTACTTTGGAACCTCAGCAAGCCCATTAAAAGTATGTCCAACTTGAATCAAGAATGGGAAAATCAAATCAATCACTTCATTCTTAAAGCCAAACCGAAGGAAGAGCGCGAATTACGTGCATTATTGGCCTTATTATATGGCGGGATCTGCACATCATTTTTTGCGGCGACTACAGGATTTTCAATCTCCCCTTTTGGACAACTCAATTTCAACGATGAGGATGACCTAGGTGAATTTACTCTCGCTGTTGGCTTTCCCCCTCCTGGTCTTAGGAGGGGTGCCGAAGGCGGGGTGGTGTTAGAGTTATCGCACTTATGCGTATATTAACGGATAACTACATACTATCCTTGTTTTTTATACGTTTGCCCTAAGCATGCAACTTAAATGCAATTTCAACCAGTAGGTTCTCTGCCCGTAGGCTAGAGCGGCTGATGGGGAAAGGCCATTTAAGGCGCATGCAAATAAATGGTACTGATGTTGGGTAAATCCCAGATAGTCATTAGATACCAGACTCACATAAGATCGTCTTCCGCCATAGCCAGGAATATCCAGATCTACAACCGGACCACAACCAGTCAGCCCTTCCAAACGATAATTTAAATGTCCTCTTTCCTGAAGGAAATCCAGGAACTCATTAAAGTATGCCGCCCGTTCATAAGCATTCATACCGACAGGATTTTCAAAATCCTTAAAACTTGCTTTTGCAAAGTCAATTTTCATAGCGTTATATTAAGTTAGTAGGGCAAAACTATAGCATGAATTACGACTTAGTGGTGAGTTGGGCGCACTATTATTAACTTATTTTTCACAATATTTAATTATCTGATTTACTGTAAATTACACTTAATCATAAACCTAAAAACAAAGACAAAAACTTGCCTATTCGCACACAAAAATGTCGAAGAAAAACAAAGCAAAAAAGTCCTGCCGAAACGTGAGCGAAAAAGGAATGGCAGAATCATGCGATCCTGCCATTTGCCTCAATTGTTACTATTAATTAACCTGAATTTATTATCATATCTGAGTCGTTAATTTGTTGTTATATTAATTTTCAATATCTATTTTTCCACCTTGCAATACCTAACATCTCCGCCTCATCAATACCAGTCAACAGCAGTAGCTTCTCCACTGTTAAAGCATCAATCAGTTCTTTAATTATTTGCATTCAGCAACAACTCCTCAATAAACCTGCTCAATCTATAAAGCTTAGTGTATATCAGATTCAGTCTCTCGTGGTGCACTTTACCTACGCTCTTTTGTGTTTTTTCAATATTACCCAGGTACCTACTGATGTTAAAAACATATAAGTTTAACCAGGGCCTGGTACAATCCGGATACAATGTCATTGAGATTTCTGCTTCCATGTGTATATCCATACATATCAACTGCAATATCTTGGCTATACAAGCATCGTCGTAATTGTCATTGGCTATACTGGAAATTATTTCCTCGAAGGATTTTAAATTATCTCCTACACTTTCTTCTAGCTTCATTTCGTCTTTCAATATTCTTTATAAATGACGTTGTTTGTTTAAATAGCCAACCGTCCCTGCAAATGCTGTATATTTTACAATAGAATTCTGATAATGAACAAACTGCTAATTTTAATCGGAAATATTTATACAGCTTTTATATTCCAAAGGTTAAAGGTGAAAAGATGCGGGATTTTAGTATTCGTAAAGACTGCATCATTGCACTTTACAAAACCTGTATGGTAAAATACCGTTTAGCCCGAAGTTTAGGTTAAAAGGTATTCATCTATTCGCTTTGTTTTGGCATATTCAATGCATGCAGAATATGCCTGTAAGCTCCTTTTGCATCAACAATATTGCCTGAAACTATTTTTCCCTCTCTATCAATAATTAAGATGAAAGGTACTCCCTGAACATTGTAATATTTGGGAAAAGGATGGTTAATATCTCGTCCTGATGTGTAAACATTAATGTACTCTCTGGCAGTAAATTTACCACTGGCAATACCTTCCTTCCAACGCTCAACTTGTCTGTTAGTGCCAACAGATAGATACACAAAATCAGGATTATCTTTCAATAATGGATAAAAGTCTTGATGAAATGCTTTGTGAAATACCGCACACCAGGTACAGCCAGTTGCCCACATATCCATCAAAATTACCTTTCCTTTAAGAGTAGCAGAATCAAAGACATTTCCTTTATTATCAGTAAATTTGGCATAAAAAAACTCCTGACCTTCAAGGGTTTTGAGCTGATAATCCATGAGGGTTTTCAACACTGGAAGCGTAATCAGCTTAGCCCCATCTCTGAAAAGCGATGCGTATTGTGAGCTCTGGAATTTTACGTCATTTGTAATTCCTCTCCCTGCCAGGAACAGGTTAGCGAGAAGTCCCTCACGAACGTAACCAGTATATTTAGCTTTCAAAGTATCGTAAAGGGTTTTTAATGAGATGCTATCTCCAGTTGAGTTCATTACCAAATCTAAACTTTCTCGCATCGCTATCTTTTCAAGAAATGCAGGGGCAAGCGCCATGGCTGGATCTTTAGGAAAACTAAATGTCGTTTTAAAAGCATTGAAGTGTTTTTTGAGTAACTCACGCTCTGGTAATTTACCTTTATAGCTTTTCGTATACCAGTATTTAATAGCAACAAGCCAGTTGCTGTATGTATCAGCGAAGTTATAAGTAATTATTTTTTCCATTTGCGGATCCAGCCCCCCCTGTTTGACCAAACTTAGCTTGTATTCTTGTAGCTCATTTACGATTTCGTCCAATTTATCAAGGTAATTTTTCAAATTTTCAGGAGGAGATACTGATATCCCCTTAATTTTCAATCCAGTTGGAAAGGTTGACGAGAGTTGTGCTATCAGGTTATATTTAGCAGCACCAACACCTGTAAAATGTGCACTATCTATTATACCGGTATTATTTTTAAACAGGCTAATGAAGACATTATCTGTTGGTTCAAAAAAAAAGCCATTGTATAGCAAAACAGATTTTGTATTTATTCTTGGCTTAATTACCATAATCGCTGGTGCTTCATATCTGGGTAAATTGAAATTGAAGTTCCCGTTAATATCTGTTATTACTTCAACGTTTTCCAGTTTATCAGCTACGGAAGCATATGGGATTCTATATTGTACAGTAAAAGTATCTATTCTGGCCGATCCATTTTGTATCACTTTTCCTTTAAAGCTAGGTCGGGTAACATTAGACTGCGCAAACAGTAAGTTGCAGCAGCACATTAACGGAATTAAAATATATTGTATTTTCATATGTTTTATATTCTTGAAGTAAATATTTAATAACCCTCATTTTGGCTAATATTTGTATTGTTTCTGATTTCTGAAAACGGAATTGGAAAAAGTACATAATTAGATTTCCAATTGGGTTTTAAGCCACTAAGTGTAGCATTCAATCTATTTGATCTCTTCAGATTAAACCACCTGTCTCCAGATTCGGTAAACAGTTCCACTCTTCTTTCCCTAGCGATAACATTAAGCAAATCCGTCTGCGAGATACCGGGATTGGTAGTTTTAATTAATGGCAAAACAGCCCGACTTCTGATCAAATCTACGTCTTCAATGGCTCCTGTTAGGTTATTCAACTGTGCCCTGGCATCGGCCCTGATCAAAAACTGTTCGGCTAGTCTCAATACCATTGTATATTCAGTAACGGGTGTAGCAGAGCTCAACGCACGATATTTATAGGGATAATAATAAGTTACGCCATTGGCTACCATGCTTTTTACCCAGGCAACTTTCCGCTGATCATTGGCTTCAAAAGCCTGAGTAGCAAAGTCAGCCCTTAATGAAGCCTGAGAAGGGGCTGCTGTACCTGTTATCAAGAGAAAACTTGCACGGGAGTTTGAATTCGCATTAGGCATCAGTTGCCAGATTGTTTCCAAACTGTTCTTTAAAAAGATAGCATCAAGGGCGACCAGTTTGTAAGTACTTGTTCTGTTAATCACTAGGGTGCTGTATTTCTCTGCATTTATCCAATCGCTTTTATAAAGAAAGACTCTTGACAGCAATGCCTGCACAACCGCCTTATTGGGACGCACCCGTTCTGTTTTTGGGTAATTTTCAGGTAGCAGATTTTCCGCCAGTCGTAGATCTTTCACTATTTGTTCATAAATCTCATCAGTACTTGATTTTGGGGAAGCGCTATTTGCCTTATAGTCACTGGTTAAAATCAAAGGCACATCTCCAAATAAATTTATCAGGTAGAAATAACAATATGCTCTTATGAAATAGGCTTCCCCCTCTAATTGGGCCTTCAGTGTAGGTGTAATTGCTATAGAGCCAGTAACCCCTTCTATAAGAGCATTTGCATCGTACAACCGGTTATAAATGCCTGCCCATATCCCTCCTATAGTTTGGTTTTCAGGGATGATCAGGTTCTGGTATGCGCTTTGGAGCACAGGATTGTGTCCGATCAGTTCATCGGCGGTAAGACCGCATAACGTCGATATACTTGAATTGTCAGCTGATGAAAATCCAGAAGCAGCCATTTGTTGGTAAATACCCAGAAGCACCGAGGTTGCCAGTTCGGGATTCTGATATACAGATTCAGGAACTAGACTGTTTTTGGGAGGATCTATTTCGATAAACTTTTTACAGGACAATAAGCTGCTTATTGCCATTATTGTAAAGATCAGTATAATATTGACTTTCATAACTTTTCCTATAGTGTGAATTTTAAACCAAGTGCCCAGGTCCTTAGCGGAGGAAGGCGCAAGAGAGTTTGACTTTCGGGATCAAAACCTTTAAATTTGGTGATTGTAAAAATGTTCTGTGCCTGTAAGTTCAAATCAAGTTTTTTTATTCCCAATTTCCCAAGCCAGTTTGAAGGCAGTTCATAGTTGAATGAGAGATTTTTCAACCTGATAAACGAGAGGTCGTCAATAGATTGCTCGCCAGTATCCCTTTTACCCATTAAAAAATTGGTACGGCCGGAAACTGTAGTTGTATATTTTGCAATGCCGGTTTGGTCTCCTGGATTCTGCCAACGATTCATCATAGCTTGAGTTGCATTTTGATTAGGATAGGTTACAACAAAATAGCCAGGAGGATAATCCATTCCAGAAAGTAAACTGTTCCCATTTTGCTTACTGAAAGAGAATAGGAAATCAAGATTAAAGCGTTTGTATCGAATGCTATTATGCCATCCTCCGTAAAAAAACTGTCCGATAAATTTGTGTAAATAACGGTCTGCGTCGTTTTGAAGAGAATTTCCGTCTGTGTCCTCAAAAGCAAAACTTCCAGTTTGCGTATCTACATAGGTATGGTAATACCTTCGGATGTTAAGTGGTTCTCCGATGATATATACTGTTGCATTAGAAGACTTATCGAGGTTTTCGTATTTAAGAAGTTTATTTTTAGGGAGTGTAAAGTTGAGGCTACTGGTCCAATCCCAGTTTTTACCCTTTATCAGTTGAAAACTAGTTTCAACTTCCAGACCAGTATTTTGTACTGTTGCAGGGAGATTAGCCTGTATTGTTGGGGATCCAACACTTGGAGAAAGTGGAATAGTAACTAGTTGATTGGAAGACCGGTTCCTGAACCAAGCCACTTGCAGCCTAACTTTGTTTTCGAACAATCCCAGTTCTGTTGCAATTTCTGCCTTTTTATTTGTTTCCCAGGATAAATCGGAATTAGATATTCTTGTAGTGATCAGGGTAGGACTTCCCTCGTAAGTATTACTTCCATTCTCATATAATTGCAGAAAAAGGTAATCGCCAATCTGATCATTACCAGTAAGACCATAGCTAGCCCTTAATTTTCCAAAATTTACAAAGCTCACCTGATCCTTAAAGAATTGCTCTTCTGAAAAAAGCCAGGCTGTGCCAATAGCACCGAAATTGGCAAATCGTCTGTTGCTGCCGAAACGGCTGCTACCATCCCTGCGTCCAGTAAGGTTTAGAAAATATTTATCTAATAAGTTGTAGTTTAATCTGGAAAACAACGCAGCATATTTATACTCATAATATTCCTGTTGCGCAATACTGAAGACAGATGCAGAGGCGATATTATCCATCAATTCGTCACTGCTAAAGTTCTCAGCCCTGATGTTCCTGGTTTCCCGTTGTTCTTTTTGAAAGCTCATTCCTGCTAATGCAGAAAGTTTTCCACTGCCAATGTTGGTGGAATAATTCAACTGTGGTTCTGCAATCCATGAGTTATTGTAGTTGTTCCCAAAGTAGCTAGTCCTGTCGGCAGCTACTGGGTTGTTTGATGGTGCACGCGAGATATTCGGGCTTTTGGCCAGCTCTTCTCTTTTGATAGTACTATACCCTATAGATGCTTTGATAGATAAATTTTTGATAAGCCTATATGTTAAGTTGATATTTCCAATCAAGTTATCTGTTTTTGCATCAATAGTATTGTTTAGGAGAGCCATAGGGTTTACCCTAAGCGGAGTATTATTATAGTTCCAATTCAACTGTCCGTATTGGTCCAGTAGATCGGGATGATTTGGAGCCAATGTTGCATTTACAGTAGGGTCCTGAGATAGCAAATTGCTTATCGTATGACCATACGTTGCCGTAAACCCCGCCTGAAACCTGCTTTCGATAGTTCCAAAATTGATACTACTATGAAAGCCTAGGCGTTTAAAGCCAAAATTACCACGAAATACAGTGCCTTCACCGTAGTAATTTCCTCCTATAAGATAGTTTGTTTTGTTCCCTCCCCCTGAAACAGTTAAGGAAGCGTTGGTTTGATTTGCCCGACCGCCTATAAAATACTCCTGCCAATCGGTATACTTATTTTTATCCCATACCCCGTTTACATCATAATCTGTAGCGACCGGATTAGTTTTATCATTTTGAAAGGCCTCCATCCTCATTGCCAGGTATTGTTCAGTGTTCATGAGATCAAGCCTGTGCCCCACTTCACTAAAGCCCTGAAAAACACTGCCATTAACACGGGTTTCGCCATAACTTCCTTTTTTGGTAGTAATCAAAATCACACCATTTGCCCCCCTTGAACCGTATATCGCTGTTGCATCCGCATCTTTTAATACCTCAATGCTCTCAATATCGTTTGGATTGATGAGACCAAGTGGGTTTGCTCCACCAGTGTTGATGTTGTTGGAGAATGCAGTATTGATATTGGACGATGGGTAAGTAACCCCATCAATGATATACAAGGGTTCACTGCCTCTTATTATGCTACTTTGACCACGTACACGTATTCTGAATCCTGATCCAGGAACACCCGATTGTTGAGTAACCTCCAGTCCAGGAACCCGATTTTGTAGCGCCATTAAGGGATTACTTATCGGCTGTTGGGCAATCGTTGTCGCTTCAACTTTTGAAATGTTACCCGTACGTTCCCGCTCTTTTACTGTATAATACCCAGCATTAATCTCTACCTCTTTCAAGTTATCTTCACTTATATTTAACTTAACGTCCCCTAGCTTCTCTGTAGCTCTAATTTCCTTCTGCTCATAACCTAAAAATGAAATGACCAGCATGACATTCTCATCCACATTTTTTAATAAAAACTCTCCCTTCGAATTGGTTGAAGTGGATATTTGTGTTCCCTTTACCTTGATTACTGCCCCTACCATGGGTTCATTTTTTTCATCCACCACTCTGCCGCGCACATCAATAGCAGCCAAAACATCAAGAAAGGAAGGCGTTTTAGGTTTTATTAGGATCAACTTATCTTTCATCTCATATTCCAGGTTCTGATTTTTGAGTGCAGCTTCTACCGCTTCTTCAACGGTATAGTCCTTGATGTTTAAACTGACCGTTCTGGTGCTTTTCAGGAGGTCAACATCAATTAAAATGTTATATCCGGACTGAGCCCGAATTAACTTGAACACTTGTTCCAATTGCATGTCCTTTTGGTTAATGGTCACTTTCTGAGCAAAAGTGCTGGCACTAACTTGCAGGATGCTAACGATCAATAATAGTGTGGTTATTTTCATCGCTAAAATAAGATTGATGCCTTTTGGATACATCAATACTGTACCAAAATGCTTTGCTTTGTAGCCATGAGGCCTACAAAGTTTTCTTGTAAAATTTTTATACATTTACGTACTGGTTAAGCGGTATCTGCATTGATCTTCGAGGATACTGACGCAGGTACTGCATTTAAAATTGTGTTTGTTCATAATTTTGCCATCGGTGACAGGGGTGTTGATAGCATCCCTGTTTACTTTTAATGGACTTCCGGTTCACATTTACGGGTCTTTCTGATCTTTCTTTTTCATGTCCTTGTTAGTTTGGTTTAGTTAAACATATGATTGCTTTGGTTGATTCTGATTATTGCATTAGGTTTATATCACCTCCCCCTGTGGGTATTCCTCTTAATTCAAAGGGAGATTGATCTCTTGTCTCCCCTCCTTTCAAAGGAGGGGTAAGGGGTGGTTCTGCCATTTTTAGCGCCTGTAGTCTATAGGCTTTTGGCGGCTTCCCACTCATTTTTTTAAAGAATTTGCCAAAATAGGACGGATCTTCAAATCCTAAGATAAAAGACATTGCCTTTATTGACATCGGCGTTGTCTCCAGCAGGGATTGGGCTTCCTTAAATATTCTATCCTGGATCATCATAAAAGTTGTTTTTCCCCGCTCACAATGTGTTATTTCATTCAAGGTACGGGTGATGTAAGCCAAAGCACTACTATAAAATTCTGCACTCCGTTGTTCCATGAAATGCTGCTCAATTAGATTGTCCAACTTCTGCATTAGCAATGCAGGAGTTCGGTGTACCTCCAATAGAGATATTTGCGTGGATGTTTCGGAATTGAATTGCTCTGATTGTCTCATCTTATTTCTTTTCGTCCTCCCTTTATACCGTTATTTAGTAGCCGGTTTTACTATAATTGTTTTATTTCTGATCTCAAACACCACCGCGCCTGTTCCTGAAAGCATCTCCAGGACTTCTTTTACCGTCGAATATCTAGAGATGGAGCCCCATAAAGCTTTTTTCTCCACATCCCCTTCATAGACGATGTCTACATTATACCAGCGGGAGATTTTGCGCATAATGCTTTTAATGTTTTCACGCTCAAATACAAATTCTCCATTTTTCCATGCCACTTCGGCTTCGGCATCTACATCACGTATGTTGATTTTTTTGGTTTGTGTTAAGGCTGATTGTTGACCAGGCTTTAAGACTATCCCGCCTTTGAAGGCGATTACCTCCCCACCTCCGGCACCCCTCCTATTATCAGGAGGGGAAAGGGGTGTAACACGTACTGAACCCTCTAGCAAGGTTGTTTTAATATCTGTTTCATCTGTATAGGCGTTGATGTTGAAGTGTGTACCTAGCACCTGAACCTGCTGTCCTCTCGTCTGAACTATGAATGGATGTGCTTTATCTTTGGCCACCTGAAAAAATGCTTCGCCTGAAAGTTTTACCTTCCGCTCATGTTGCTTTGTGAAGTTTGCCGGGTAACTCAGGCTGGAAGCAGCATTGAGATATACTGTTGAGCCATCGGGTAACTGAACCTGAGATTGCTCTCCTTTAGATGTTTCCAGCGTATTGATCGCATTGCCGGAAGACACAGCTTGGTTTATGGTATAAATGATCTGACCTTTGCTGTCTTTGGTTATACTTACGCCGGATTCATCTGCAATTGTTCCATTCTTAACGTCTGAAAGGTATATTTTCTTACCGTTGCCTAAGGTGAGCGTTGCACCATTTCTGCCTGGTGCTATGTCGTTCTGATGCGCTAGCTGAACGGGTTGGTTGGTGTCGGTCTTTTGTATATAATAAAATAGCGCGGCACCAACGATGATGGTGGCCACTGCTGCGGCAATCGCAATACGCCTGCCCAGCGATTGATTGGATTGGATGTGGATGATCGGAACTGACTTTGTCTCTGTAAGTTGCAAGCGGGCAGAGAGACGGGCCCACAAGAGTGCATTGATTTGGTCTAGAAATTCAGGGGTATAGGCAGATCTATCCTTGTCATCCCAGGATTGATAGCTACTTTCCAAAAATGCGATTTCCTGTTCGGTTGCTTTTCCTGTGGTATACCGGTTTAGGATTTCTCTGAATTGTTCTTCTTTTGTCATTGTGATTTGCGTTTTATGTTAGAAAGACAACTTAAGGCGGCAAATCGGGGGGACGGAATTATAAAATAAATATTAAAAATTTTAATTAACTGATTTACAGTGAATTAAAATGATTAAATGCGAAGAATAAAATAAGACCTATACGTGGTTTTAGCGTTTTTACGGCCTTTTTCATGTAATCGGCGGCTGTTGCTTCGCTGATGTCCAGGCGGCTGGCTACTTCTTTATTGGAAAGGTTTTCGAATCTTCGTAATTCAAAAACCTGCCTTTCCCGAGGCGGCAAGGCTTCAATTTCAGCGGTAATCATAGCGCTGAACTGCTTCTCCCGTATAAGGTGATCTGCAAATTCCTGCTGGTTTATATCCGGTAAGCTGAACCATTCCAGGTAGCCTGTAATGACCTTTTTGTGCTTGATGAGGTTGAAAATTCTATTTCGTACAGATTTATAGAGGTAGCCTACAAGGTTATCTATGTTCAGCTCTTCCCGCTTTTCCCACAGATGGGCAAATACATCCTGAATGATGTCCCCTGATTCATCGTGGTTTTTCAACCTGCTGTCTGCATGTATGAAAAGTAAGGCATGATAACGATTATAGATTTCGGCGAACGCACGCTGATCTCCCTTCCGAAGAGTTTCGGTAAGCTGTTGATCAGTATATACGCTATAGTTGTCCATTATCTTTTATGTCATGGTGCCAATCGTTCTATAGGTGTTGATTGGCTTAAATTTACGAATTAGTCCGCCAATATTAGTCAATATTCCGAAGATTATTCCCGAATGATCTTTTCTTTCTACAAGCGGCCAAATTTTCTCCTATTAAGCAGATGTTATTTTTTTGTTATGATTAGTCCATTAAAATTGAGGTTTTAATGTTAGTAAATAGTTGAACTGAAGTTCCTTCGTAAGAATCATAAGTCGGCGAATATACAATATACCTTAGGTCAACTAAACGTTTAATTGCTAAGTGATAGGTACTGCTCGATGCAATTTTGCTGCGACCCATTAAATCTTTCCTGGTCACTTTAATTTGATCCGGGAATGATTGCTCCTTCCAGCAGATTAGTATTGCCAGATAAAGGTTTCTATAGGAATTGCTCAATCGGTTATCCTTCATTGCCATTCCGAAATACTTTATAAGCTGGTGGTCGGGAGATTTTCTCATTGACTTCCTTTAGCTTCCAAAATCTTGATTACATCAGATTCACGGTAGAAAAAAATCCCTCCAACTTTAGTAAATGGCAATGCCTGGGTAACCCTTAAGTTTTGGAGAGTCCCTGGTGAAATCCTTAACATCTTCCGCACATCTTTGCTCCTAAGCCATTGCTTACTTTCTTGTCTAACCGCCTTCAAAAGAGGGAGGATTTCCTTTAAAAGATCATGCTTAAATTGCTCCAAGTCTTGCTTCGATACTAAATCCAATTGATTCATATTTTATGATTAAGCCACAAAACTGCCTTAACAAAATCAATTCTTTTCCCCATATACCGAACTGGTGAACGATATTTTTTTTAAAAAGCAAACAGGACTCGATACCATTGAAGTCCTGCGCTGAAATTCCTATTTATACTTTCTCTTGAGCTTATTCATATCCTGACTCACTTTAACATCGACAATTTTTGCATACAGCTGGGTTGTTTTGATGTTGGTGTGACCGAGCATTTTGCTTACACTCTCTATTGGAACGCCATTGGTAAGTGTCACAGTAGTGGCGAAAGTATGTCTCGACAAATGAAAAGTTAAATTCTTCTCGATCCCACAAATATCTGCGACCTCTTTCAGATAGCTGTTCATTCGCTGGTTGCTCATCACCGGAAATACCTTATCTTCACACATCGGGTGATCCTTATATTTTTCAATTAAAGCCAATGCTGGGGCAATCAGAGGGATATTAGTATTGGTCATCGTTTTCTTACGATTTGTAAAAATCCATTTCCCGCTGCCTACCCCTGTTCCGATTTCACTGCGGCGCAGTTTTGCAATATCGGCATAGGACAGCCCTGTGTAACAACAGAATAAAAACAAATCCCTAACACGCTCTACCCGCTCGATCTTTATTACTTTATTTTCCAGCTTAGTCAATTCCGCTTTATCTAAAAATTGCCGGATGTTTGACTTTGCTTTGTTTTTGTACTGAAGAAAGGGATCTCCGGGAAGGAGTTTGGTTAATACACACTGGGTCTTTACTACACTTTTCAAGTGTGTGATGTATTTCTTCGCTGAAATGGGTTGGATGCCACCCTTTGTCTTTAGGTAATGTTCAAATTCGCTGATGAAAATATAATCGAGCAGATTGATACCAATGTCTTCTTTTTTATAGAATTTCCTGACGAACTCACGAATGTGTCCCAGGGAAGTGTTGTAAGTCTTGAGCGTTTCTTTTTCATACTCAGTTCCTACAAGTTCTTTGATCCTTTGATTGTGTTGGGTATACAAATCTACGACCATGGGCTTCTTTTCCTCTATTCCGTTGAAGTGGTCTCTTAAAGTTGTAGTGGTTATTTCTTTCCTCTCTTTACTCATTTGCGTATGTGATTCTTCAACTTTACGCTCGAGGGAATCCAGGTATGTGTTTAATAACCTTACATTTTCTCCTTTGCCAGTCATCCTGTGGAACTCACTGCTCCAGCATTCAGGATCGCACTTTCTTCCTACTGATGTTTCTTTTGGTACTCCCGCAATAGTGATGCGGAGATAAATTGGGATCGGACCCTTAATCCACTTTTTTGGCTTCTTTAGGTAGAATAAAACCTGATAATTTGTTGTCATAAACAAGCTTTTTAAGTTATACAAAATTAAGCTTGCGGCTATGGCTAAATCAAGATGCGCGACACTCGAACACGCTGTACTACAAATATTTATGTGATTCTCAGTGAGTCTTTTATCCATTTTCAGTGACTCACCAGAAGTCTCACTTATAATTTGCGATTTCGCGTATATTTTGGCATCCACCAAAAATCAAAAAAGGCCTCAAATCTATGATCTGCGGCCTTTTTAGTGTCTTTAAATGATTTGATTATCATTCCAGTGGTCTCGACGGGAATCGAACCCATATCTAAAGTTTAGGAAACTTCTATTCTATCCGTTGAACTACGAAACCAATAGTTAGTATAATTACTAACGGGCGCAAATATAGCAATAAAACGTTTTGTTTAAATAACCTATTAAACAATTTTATACGGTTTATTATTATTTAGCGAATCACACTGCCGTTCTGATGTTTAGCTATTGGCGCTACAAAGGCCAGCTTACCATCTGCATCTTCCGACATCAGGATCATTCCCTGCGAAACAATTCCTTTGATTTCCCGCGGCGCAAGGTTCACGATTAAGCTTACCTGCTGCCCGATGATCTCTTCAGGTTTGTAATACTCGGCAATACCCGAGACAACCGTGCGCTGATCAATTCCTGTATCCAGCGTCAATTTAAGTAGTTTCTTGGTCTTTTCTACTTTTTCTGCGGTAATGATGGTCGCCACACGCAGATCAACCGCTGTAAACTGTTCAAACTGTATATTTTCTTTTGCCGGAGCAGCAACAGCAGTCGCAGCACTATTATCGGCCTTGCTTTTGTTCAGCTTGTCGATCTGGGCCTGCACCGCCTCGTCTTCGATTTTCTCAAACAGCAGCACAGGCTCGTTCAACTGGTGGCCGCGATGCAATAAATTCAGCTTACCCGCATTTTCCCACTGGTGTCCGCCGTAGTTCAGCATTTTCATCAGCTTATCGGCCGTAAAAGGTAAAAATGGCTCAATCAGGATTTCTATATTGGCTGCAATCTGCAAACTGATATTTAGAATGGTGCGCACGCGGTCTTCATCTGTTTTGATGACCTTCCAGGGCTCTGTATCTGCCAGGTATTTGTTCCCTAAACGGGCAACATTCATGACTTCACTTAAGGCCTCTCTGAAACGATAATTTTCAATTGAAGCACTGATTTTGGCCGGATATGCTGCCAGCTCATCTATAACCTGCTGGTCTTCCGGGGTAATGTGCATGCACATTGGCACTTTACCGTCAAAATATTTGTGTGTTAACACCACCACCCGGTTTACAAAATTACCCAGAATGGCTACCAGCTCATTGTTGTTCCTGGCCTGAAAATCTTTCCAGGTAAAGTCGTTGTCTTTCGTTTCCGGAGCTGTTGCCGTTAACACGTAACGCAATACATCCTGTTTGTCTTTAAACTCTTCCAGGTATTCATTTAACCATACCGCCCAGTTCTTAGAGGTGGAGATCTTTTGTCCTTCCAGGTTTAAAAATTCATTGGCAGGCACATTGTCGGCCAGGGTGTAATCACCATGTGCCATCAACATGGCAGGAAATATGATGCAGTGGAAAACGATATTGTCTTTCCCAATAAAATGTACCAGTTTGGTGTTTTCATCTTTCCAGTAATCTTCCCAGCTACCTTTTTCTACTTCTTTCTGGTTGATGTAGTATTCTTCGGCTTTAGGGTTCCATACGTCCAGGCGTGCATATTCGAACAACTCCTTTGTGGCCGAAATATAGCCTATCGGAGCATCAAACCATACATAAAGCACTTTTCCATCGGCATCTTTTAAAGGTACTTTAACACCCCAGTCCAGATCACGGGTCATGGCGCGCGGCTGTAAACCAGCATTTAGCCAGGATTGGCATTGTCCAAACACATTGGGTTTCCATTCTTTATGGCCGTCGATGTATTTTCTTAACTGTTCTTCGTATTTATCTAAGGGCAAAAACCAGTTTTTGGTTTCTTTTCTTACCGGAGGCTCACCAGACAAGGTAGATTTAGGATTGATCAGGTCGGTTGCATTCAGCGTACTGCCACAGTTTTCACACTGATCACCATAGGCATTCTCATTTCCACATTTCGGGCAGGTTCCGGTAATGTAGCGGTCGGCCAGAAAGGTTTGTGCCTTTTCATCGTAATACTGCTCTGTAATTTCTTCGGTAAACACCCCTTTATTGTACAGGGTCTCAAAAAAGTCGGACGCCGTCTGATGGTGCATCAGCGAGGATGTACGGTGATAGATATCAAAGGAAACACCAAATTCCCTAAAGGAATCCCCAATAATTTTATGGTATTTATCCACTACTACCTGTGGCGTTACCCCCTCTTTCTTGGCCTTTAGCGTTATTGGAACCCCATTTTCATCAGAGCCGCAAATAAACTTCACATCCCTTTTGTTAGAGCGCAGGTACCTCACATAAGTATCCGCAGGTAAATAGACACCTGCCAGGTGACCAATGTGCACCGGTCCGTTGGTATAAGGGAGCGCGGCGGTGACCGTATATCTTTTTATTTTACTGTTATCCAAAACTATTTTTATTATTTTGTCAAAGATAAGTGTTTTACCTATGATTAAACAGCCAGCTCATTTAAAAAAAGGCGACAAAATTGCAATTGTTTGTCCAGCAAAGAAACTTCCAAAAAGTATTGATACCGCGATAAAGATCTTGGAACAGTGGGGGCTGGAAGTAATTATTGGCGAAACAGTGCATGCAGCTTATCACCAGTTCGCAGGCGAAGACGCGCTGAGAACATCAGACCTGCAGGTTTTTTTAGATGACCCGGAAATTAAGGCAATTATTGCCGGCAGGGGTGGTTATGGCACTATACGCATCATTGATGAGCTCGATTTCACTAAATTTAAGGCTCATCCTAAATGGATTGTTGGTTTTAGTGACATCACGGTGTTGCTTTCACATTTACTTGCCGAAACAGGGGTTCAAAGCATCCATGGCCAGATGCCTTATACTTTTGATGAAGCTACGCCAGAATCCCTGGAGTCGCTTCATGCGGCACTTTTTGGTGAAGCGCTAAGTTATACTTATCAGCATAGTTTTCCCGGCAGGAAGGGCTCTGCTGAAGGAATCTTAATCGGAGGGAATTTAACCCTGCTGATTGCCGTTCAGGGCTCTGTATCTGATATAGATTATACCGATAAAATCCTTTTTATAGAAGATGTTGGCGAGCATGAATATGCTATAGACCGCATGATGCGGATATTGAAAAGGTCTGGCAAACTGGCTAAATTAAAGGGCCTGATTGTAGGCGCATTCAATGAAATGACACCAGAGAGTATTCCTTTTGGGCAAACACCAGAGCAGGTGATATGGGATATCGTTAAGGAATACGATTACCCGGTATGTTTTAATTTTCCTGTGGGACATATCAATGATAACAGGGCCATGGTGGTCGGAGCTGAGGTAAAGTTAGATGTTGAAGATGGGAATTCGACACTGCAGCTGATCAGCTAATTACATTATCCAAAAAGCAAGACAGCGGCTCAGCAATTGAGTTGGCCGCTCTATTAGGAGTTTTTTCACTGCCGAAGATTGTGCATAGCTATTTATTCAGTTCATTCATTAAGAATGCCTGGACTTTTTTTTTGTATCGCACTAATTATATTGGTAAATTAACAGCATATCCCTAATGTAATACCTAATGAACAGCAAACCGCTAAGCATTTCAAGTGAAGAATTGGCTAAAACACAAAAAATACTCGAAGTTAGCCCTATGGCTGCTTTTCAGGCCGATACCCAAGGCAATTGTTTGTTTTTGAACCACCAATGGAAAAATATTTCGGGGGTGAGCATAAAGCAGTCGCTTGGCAAGGGTTGGATGAAATTAATTTACCAGGAAGATATTGTTCATATCAACAACCTGCTGCAGGATGTAATGGCAGCAGGCAAAGAGATCTTTGATTTTGTTTACCGTATCCATCACCCTCTAAAAGGAATTCGCTGGCTAAAAGTAAATGCGAAGTTTATTTTTGACGAACAAGGGGTAATTTCTTACTATATAGGCTTTTTAGAAGATATTACCGAGCGGACACTAGATGAACAGGCATTAAGGGAGGTAAAAGAAAAACTGGAGCGGAGCAATCTGATTCTCGATGTAAGTCAGGAATTGAGTACTACCGGCGGCTGGGAGTTCAATCTGCTAACCGGTGAAGTATTCTGGACAAAGCAGATTTACGAGATTCATGGAGTAACTGCAGATTTCATTCCTACCTTTGAAGGCATCCTTGAACTCTATGACGAAGGGTACGCCGAGTTGCTGAAAGCCCATGTGAAAGCTGCTATTGAACAGCAGATACCCTACGACTTTGAATTCAGGCTGCGCACCCCTGATGGCATAAAAAAATGGGGCAGAGGGGTAGGCATCCCGGTTATGGCAGACAAACAGGTGGTAGCGCTCAGAGGCGCTATTACAGACATTACTCAAAAAAAAGAAATCGAACTTGAATTGATCCAGGCAAGAAATATTGCCGAAAATTCGGCAAAAGCAAAAACTGATTTCCTATCGGTAATGAGCCATGAGATCAGAACGCCTTTAAACGGGATCATCGGTATTGCCAATTTGTTGAAACTCAAACATACGATGGACCAGGAAGAATATGTACGTAGCCTTATTTTTTCGGCAGATCACCTGCTGCAGCTTATCAATGATATACTGGATCTCACAAAAATAGAAAGCGACAAACTGGAACTGGTTCTGGCCGAGATAAATATTTTTGAACTGGTGAAGAACATTAAAAATCAATTCAAATCGCTGGCCGAATCTAAAGGAATCCAGCTGAAGAGTTTTGTAGATGATGAAATCCCTCAAAGGCTGATTGCTGATCCGGTGCGGCTTGGCCAAATATTAAATAACCTGATCAGCAATGCCATTAAGTTTACCGACCAGGGGGAGGTGACGATCGTATTGCGCCTTACCACATTAACAGATCATAAAGCAGGGATACGCTTTTCTGTAAAAGATACCGGCATGGGCATTCCGGAAGAACTCTATGACACGGTTTTTGAAAGCTTTAAACAAGTACAGCAATCTGCGCATCGCAAACATACCGGAACGGGGCTTGGTCTGGCCATTACCCAAAAACTGATTGAGCTGCACAATAGTCAAGTTGTGCTCAACAGCACAGTAGGTGTAGGTACAGAATTTCACTTTGAGATCTGTTTTGAACTGGCTACAGACCAAAATTCGCCCGGCAGCTTCCTGCCCGGCCCGGAAATAAGCGTTTATGAAAACAAGCTTAAAGGCTTACGTATTTTGTTTGTAGAAGACAACTCCATCAATGTGATGGTCGCTAAAAAACAATTAGAATACTTTGGCACCACACCCGATTGTGCCTATAGCGGAAAAGAGGCACTGAAATTGCTTGAGCATAACACTTATGATGTGGCACTATTGGACCTCCATATGCCGGAAATTGATGGCTATGCGCTGGCCGACTTGATACAGCAACAGTACCCAGGCATACATATCGTTATTTTTACTGCCGACATCATGACCGAAGTTAAATTGAAGCTGGCCAAAATGCATATTTTTGATATTCTGAATAAGCCTTTCTCGCCGGAAAGAATGTTTGAAATATTATATAATGTGGCTAAAAACCGGGATATTTTAGCCCCGGACAGTCTGCACTAGCTTGTACCCTAATTTTTCATTAACATTTAAAATCATCCTATATTTAGCTAGTTTCCATTCCGGGTCATTACAAATGATTTGCAATTCAATTAAAAACACAGGAAAAACAAAAACTTGAACCGGGAACAAAGGTTAAAAAGAGCGAGCAGGGTAAAATGTGGATGCATGCAGACATAATGGCTATTGTTAGCATTTTAGGGCATTTATCATCACATATTTTAAATTGTCAGCCGCAAAAAAATGTCACAAGTTTGATTAAGAAGGAGTTCAGGAAAATCCTGAAACTCCCTTATTTTTTAGGTTTAAGCTTGCCACCTACTATCCACACCACCCGGTTACCATTGTTGATCTTTTTGTGGAGGTGCCACAGGGGCTTACAGCCTCAACTTCTATAAGGTGGTCTACTCCATCCGATTCAAGAATTCTTGAAATAAATCGTGCTGCTGTTTCACCTGCAAACGCACCGTCAATATACCACTTGTAGGACGTTGCACCAGGCACCGCAGCGATTTCCAGGTGCACTCTGTCACAACCGATAGTGGGACCTGTTGTTGCGGTAATAGGTCCGGGCGTAACGGCCCCAAGTGAAATCTGTTTAGAATTTACCTCGTAAGCATATCCAGGATCTACAATTGTGGCCCCAATGGATGCATAACCAATACCATTAGCCATAATAGTTATACTGTTCCCTGAGGTACTCACCACCGAACCGGCTGACCACATTGTGTGGTTCCATGTCACAACAGCACCTGCTGGCACGTTATTTATGGTATACGTTGCCGTATTAGAAGGACATACAGAACTTGGCCCTGTTACTGCAAGTACAGTTGGGGTAACGAAACCACGTCTATATCCGTTAGGTTCAAACAATGCTCGTGCACGTGCTTTCTGACCTGCTGTAAACATAAACATACATCTATCATCGGTATAATCCATGTAATTCATTGTCATCTGGATTTGATTTTGCCCAGTACAAGTACTGTAAAGAGGAAAAGAAGGGCAAAAATAATTCTCAGTAGGATGCACGGGAGTATCATCTACGAGGTCTGTGCCGCAACTGGCATTGCCCCAAATATGGATTAAATTTAGCCAATGTCCAACTTCATGTGTGGTGGTACGACCAGCATCGAACGGATAATTTAGATACCCTAAGGTACCGAAGCAATATGGAGACACCGCCACACCATCTTGAGTTGGATCAACTGAGCCAGGCGAGGTTCCATAACCAAGAATAGCACTTCCAGAATTTGATAAATTACATACCCAAATATTTAACGTATTGTTGGTAGAAACTGCATCCAACCCTCCAGTTGAATAACTTTTATAGAGCTCAGCTCTCGCATCCCAAATAACCTGGGTCGACGCCCTTCTATCAACACCTTTTAATACAAACGACATCTGAAAATCGGCTGCCACACTTTGAAAAACTGAAGGAATACTAGAAAAATCTGTATTTATTGCATTGAAATCCCTATTCAAAACATCGATTTGTGACTGGATTTGTTCCAGTGAAATATTCTCATTGGATTGACTATAAATAACATGAACAAATACCGGAATAGTAATATTTCCACTCGGATCGATTGACCGGTTTTGCATTCTGGTTCGTAAAAAATTCTGGGTTTGCGCTTCAATTGAATTCCTGATTTGCATAATAGATGGCTTTGACTGAATCAAATTTTCGAAGTGCTCATCCGTTGCACAACTTCTCTGAGTGGAAACAGGTACTTCATTAGCGAAATCAGTTAAAGTTTTAGGTTTGGTACACGCTGCGAGCATTAAAATAAACAGTACGCACATACTAATGCTCTTTCTGATTTTCAGAAGGGATAAAAAAGTTTTCATAAATTTTTAGAGATGATTACGTTATGTCTACTCTGTTATAGATTTTCGACTGCCTCTATACAGCTGTCCTAATTGTTGGAGAGCTATAATCTAAATTTAAGATATTTTAGCAGACTTTTTGCTTTTCTGATAGAAAAATAGCTCAGCTAATAAACACGTTGCATCTGTTACAACGACACCTCAGCGCATCCGGTTAATTTACTCTAAAAATTAAAGTCCGAAAAACTTAGTTTTCCGGACTTTTTATAGGCCAAACAATAAATAAGGCAATTTGCTTATCTGATATTATTCTATTTGGTAATATTAATTGTGACCTTTTGCGTGGCAGCATCATTTTTCGATCCTATCGTCATTGCCGTACCATCAGCCTTTGTTGCACTAACCAAAGTCAGTGTGGCTGTAGCAGTGGTAGCAGGTGCAACTATTGTTCCAACAGGCACCGCAACTACCGCATCAGCAGATAGTGCATCCCTACTGATAACTACAGTTTTCGTTCCTGAGTTTATCGCGCCTTCAACTTTATAGGTAACTGTAACCGTTTGTTGAAGAGATGTTTTTACCTGGAAAGTAAAAGTAGCATTAGCCCCTTCTTTTACAGTCTTGGCCGTTGTATTGCTCAGGGCAACATAAGGAGGCAAAGAATTGCTAAAATCATAGTTATCGCCCGGACCTTTTTTCTCACATGCCTGCAGGAAGAAAACAGCAGTCAACGATAGTAAAACTAATATCTTTTTCATATCTCTATTATAAATCAAACCACATTTTTTCATTGTACTTAATTGTTGTTTTTGGCGCATTAGGATTCCTTGATATCTCATTTACAATAGGATATTCATATCTCCTAAAAATCGGACCAGCAGGCGCCCCAATAGGTAGCGTCAAAACGGGAACCTCACTTCCGTCGGCACCAGACCTTCTCCATTGTGTAAAGCCATCCAGCCCCCTATCCATTTTATCAACCCATTGCTGCTCGTGTATAGACTTAATTGCAATTGCAGCGCTGGCAAAAGCACCTACAGGAAATTGATTAGAGAAGTTTAAGGAAACGGTTGGATCAGCACCAAAATATTTACATGATTCTTCAACACCCTTTCTATACAAAGTAGTAGCTTTAGCTAAATCAACAGGAACACCAAGCCCTCTGGCATAAACTTCGGCTTCATTAAATAATTGCTCTTGATAAGTGTACATAACCTCGGGAGCCGTTGCCGAATGTAGTGTTTTAGCAATTCTTGGATTGGTAGCATCAATTCCATCAGCACCGGGCACAACGCCGATATATTTTGTCTGACCAGCTGGTTTATCAAAAAATTTAGGCAACCTCGGATCACTAATCGCAAGAGTAGGAGTCGGATCCATAATATCTGTTACCGGCTTTGTGGCAAAAAAGAAATTATTTCCATTGTTATATTGCAAACCAATAGCATATTTTGGATTTCTTTTGTTAGCAATATCCTGATAAGCAATTTGAGCATTATCAGTTACAGCATTTACTAAACTGCTTGTTCCGGCTGTAATAATCGAACCGATAGCCGCAGCTTTACTTGGATCTTTGTCAACCATGGTAAGTAAAGTTCTCAGCTTAAGTGATTTCGCTAATCTTTTCCATTTTCCAATATTTCCGCCGTAAATCAGGTCATAGCCATCTCCTGCACCAATTTTCAACGGACTGGCTTCGTCGAATTGTGCCAGCGCCTCATCCAAAAGAGCCATTTGCCCTTCCAGGACAGTTTTCTGGTCGTCAAACTTTGGATAAATAATATCAGGATTCCAGGCTTCTGTAAATGGTACATCACCAAAAGTAGTAGTAATATCATAAATAACCATTGCCAACAAAACCTTACATTGAGCAGCAGCATTATTATTTACAGGGCTTGCTGCTTCAGAGAGTTTAATTGCCTGTTTTAAGTTTGCTCCCGCCCTCACATAAAGAGATACCCAAGTATTGTTCAGAAAGTTTGCTGAAAAGGTATAGGTATCTGCACTTGGGTCTCCTCCTGACCAGCCCGTAGGATTATTACCACCGCCACCTAATGCCTGACTTGCAAGCCCAATAGGAATATATAAATCCCCACTTGATTTTAAGTTGATATAGGCAACAGAGGCATATGAAAATAAAAGCTTCGGATCTACGGCAGTTGCTGTATTCGGGCTCTGATTGATGTCCAGATATTTTTTGCAGGATGAAAGTGTCAACAATAATGTCAGAACACTAAACGTATATATAAATTTTTTCATTTTCTTTAAATCTTAAATCTCAGATTAAAACCAAGGGTCCTGGTAGATGGAACTGAATTAAACTCTACACCTTCCGCTACACTTTCAGTTCCAAAGAAATTTGCTTCTGGGTCAATGTGCGGTACATTATCATGTATGATCCATAAGTTACGTCCCTCAAGTCCAATTTCCGCAGATTTTATGAACTTAACACTTCTTTGTAATAACTTAGCTGGAATCTGATAAGACAGACGAACCTCTCTTAACTTCACATAGGAAGCGTCAAAAATGTTGGCTTCCGTATTTGTAGTGGTATACTGGGCCCAATATTCTTGCATACTTGTTACCGGCGTTGTATTAGGAACAAATGTACTTCCAGAAGCAACCACACCTTTGTCTATAAAGATATTTCCTCTGTTCAGCAAAGTTTCTTCTGCCAATCCACTTGTTCTTAAAGAAGACACTGAGTTCGAATAAATAACGCCACCTTTTCTAATATCAACCAAAAAGCTTAGCGAAGCTCCCTTGTAAGAAAGAGTGTTATTGATACCTCCAAGCCAGTCCGGACTCATGTTTCCTAACCTTTTATCACTTACCGTTTTTCTTAGTCCGTTCGCAGCATCAATCACCAAGTTCCCGTCATTATCTCTCTGCCATGCGACACCATATATACCAAATGATTTACCAGACTCCGCTTTAATAGACAAGCCGCTCCAACCGCTTGCCAGCTGATAAGAAGTCAATTCAGCAGGGAGTTCTACCTTTTGAATATTTCTGGAGAAGTTGATGTCCATATTCCAGGTGAAATCGGTTGTCTTAACTGGAACCAAGCCTAAAGCTACCTCAAAACCCTGGTTTTTTACTGAACCTGCATTTCTTATAGCAGTTGAAAACCCTGTCGATTGAGGAAGTGGTAAACTTACGATCTGATCTGAGGTATTAGTATTGTAATAAGTTACATCCAGATTTACACGACTGTTCAGAAACCTCAATTCCGCCCCAACTTCGTAGGAAGCCTGATTTTGTGGCTTCAAATTTAAGTTAGGGATAGCCGATGGACTACTGAATGCCAATACGCCATTGAACGGGAAAGTTGAACCATAACCATATTGTGCAAAAGCAGCACTAATTGGGGTATAGGTAAACATACCCTGATACGGCTCCGTATCACTTCCAACATTTGCATAACTGGCCCTTATTTTACCATAGTTAAACCAGGTACTTTCCGGTAGCACTTCGCTAAAAACAAAACTCGAACTCACAGAAGGATAAAAATAGGACCTGTTCTGAACAGGCAATGTTGAAGACCAATCGTTTCTTCCCGTTACATTTAAGAACAAATAGTCTTTGTAAGATAAACCAATATCTCCGTAAATGCCCTGAATTCTTCTCTTATTAGAAGTATTGGTAGTTACCACGCTCCCTGCATTTGAATAGTTATACAATTCATCTACAGTTAATTGTTGGGCATCCGTTAAATCCCTACGGTAAAATGCTTCATAAACGTTGTAACCCGCAATTACCTTTAAACTCAGGTCTTCTGTTAATTTTTTATCCGCAGTCAGAATCAAATCGTTATTGATAATTCTGTTATAAATGTTTGCGGCATAGAAATCTCCTGTTAATGAACCAATAGTTCCCTGCCTGGTTACCCCCCTTCTATATTCGTTGTAGAAATCAGTACCCAGGTTATTAGAAATTGACAGCCACTCTATAGGCTTGTAGGTGACAATAGCATTTCCATAGAAGCGATCAACAACATTGGAGAAATTATTGTTGTTCACCACCCAGAATGGGTTATTACCTGTTCTGGTTGGGGTTAATGCAATTTGTTGCTTTGTCACAGGATCAACGTAGTTGTTCCTCAAAACATTCACATCAATTGTCCTAGGCAAACCGTAAACAATCGACTGCAATACACTTGGGTTGTTAGAACTCTGAACCGGACGGCCATCCGCAGCTGTACGTGTATAATTGGCGTTCGTACGGATGTCCAGACCTGGAGCAATATTTCGGCCTGCATTCAGACTCAAAGAGTTTTTCCTTAGCTTTTCGTTCGGAATAATTCCATTTTGGGTTGTATTTGTAAAACCAAAGCGATAATCACCGGATTCACCTCCACCCTCAAAAGCAACAGAGTTCATATAAGTTTTACCTGTTTCATAAAAATCCTTTACATTATTTGGATAGGCTTTCAACGTAACCAGGTTTCCAAGATAGTCTGTAAACTGCCTATCCTGTACCTCACTTATCTTTGGTCCCCAACCATTCAAACTGGAACTGTTAACACCCGGACCAGTACTATACACCCCTTGAACACCCTGAGCATACTCATTTTGGAAGCTTGGAAGTTTCAACACATTATCTACTCGTGTTGATGAATTGAAGGAAACTGAAGCCTGACCTTTTTTACCTTTTTTTGTAGTAATTACAATCGCTCCGTTCTTGGCTCTGGCTCCATACAACGCAGTTGCAGCAGCACCCTTCAAAACTGTAATTGTTTCAATGTCATCAGAATTTAAATCTCCTGCTCTGTTACCATAATCGGAACCAGCACTACCCTGAGGAACAGAACTTGTTGTAATGGTATTGATTTGTTGAGAACTGTTGTCTACAGGCAATCCGTCAATTACAAATATAGGTTGGTTTGATGTTCCTGTCGAATTGAAGGAGGACGCTCCCCGAATAATGATCTTGGAAGACCCACCTACAGTACCCGATTGTGATGTAATCCTCACGCCCGCAGCCTTACCGGCGAGGGAGTTGATCACATTAGTTTCTCTAGCCTTTGTTAGATCATCACCCTTTATTGTAGTAACAGAATATCCCAGAGACTTTGCCTGTCTCGTAATACCCATTGCCGTTACAACTACCTCACCCAATTGCTTGGCATCTGTTGACAGCGCAACATTTACCACGTTTGAAGACCCGACCGAAACAATCTGAGTCTGGTATCCAATTGATGAGATTTCGAGTGATACTGCACCAGCACCGACTCTGATAGCGAATTTACCTGCACCATCTGTTGATGTTCCATTTTGTGTTCCAACTACCTTTACAGAAACCCCAGGAAGAGGAAGACCATCGTCTTTTCCGGTAATTGTACCCGTAACTGTACGGTCCTGTGCCATCGCAGCTCCTGCGAGAAACACCAAAATGAACAAACTTTGTAAAAGTTTTTTCATAAGAAAATAAAATTTAGGTTAGTTAATAATGATCAAATATACCGAATTTGATATGCTTGCATAGCTTACTTTCTCTCTCAAAACAACAAATGACATTAGTATGACATTGTAAATGTAACATTTCAACCAAGCAAACCTTGGCTTTGTCAAAATATTATTTTCAATAATAAACACAATACAGATTTAAGTTTCACAAAACTAAACACCACGATATTGTAACAGAACATTTAACATCTTTTAACAACTTTCATCATCTCTTTTCGCTAGGAAAATAATCCAACAAATCATATATGTTAATCTAAAACCTAATTCACAAAAAAAATCGCGTTTGTAAAGAGCTGCTTTCCATGCTCCCAAAACGATCTGAAAAGCAAATTCGTCCCAAAATAAATGACTGTTCCTTTACCTTCTGGTTGCACCCCAAAGAGCATACCGCTACCCAACTTCTTCAACACCCCTTGTCCTGCAATTCCAGCCACATAACTTCCTGGTTTCAGCACCCCCACATTCCAGCCTTTGTTTAAAAACTCATACAGTTTATCATCCGTTTTCAGCGTATAATAGTAATTTCCCAGCCCCGCAGTAATAGGGTGACTATGATCAAGCTCTACTTTCAAAATTGCCCCTGGAATTGCATTCGATAAATTGGCCTGCTTACGGCTAAAGAATCTTGGCGCATTGCTGATCACCAGATCATCTTTAAGATGTTCCTTTTTCAGCACATCGAAAGGCTTCTTTCCTACAGCACTCAGGATCGCATCTTCCATTAAAATTAGCCGGCCGCCAATCTTAATCCAATCTTCCAGTTTCTCATTGATATTGTCCCCGTATGTGCCATCCGGAAAAATCAATGTATTGATTTTATTGATGTCCAGGGCACCAATATCATCCGGGCTGATAATGGTAAGGGGATACCCCAGTTCCTGTTCAAAAAAGTGCCATATTTCACCCATACTCTGGGCCGAACTTTCCGATCCGGCAACAATGCCTACTTTAGGGATATTTAATATGGGATAAACTGACGATCCAAAATCCTTTCCTTTGTCTACAAAGCCTCCTGCAGCGACCTCAAACATTACTTTTTCGGTCTTTTCAATTGAAGCGATATGAAATGTAAGGTCTTTAAGCAATCGTTCATTTTCCGATCTGTAAATCAGCAGCGAACCAATAGGGTAGGTCCTGCCCTTAATAGTAAAACCCTCTTCCGCCATTCTAACTTTTATGCCCGATTTTTGCAAGGCTATCAGCGCCTTCGCATCCTCGATTGAAGTCCAGGGTAAAAGCCAGGCATAAGGTTTGTCAGCGCCCGCCACCGCAGCAACAGCTATTTCCGGAAGCGGGTGCGCTCCTTTTAGAGATTCTTTACAGGCGTAGGCATTCAAGCCGTAAGCATAAGGCAAAGCCCAGGCCGTAATGTCGTAGGTATTGGAGTCGCTAACTGCCGTCTGCGGCTCAAAGAGCACATTTGCCAGCATGGCCCTGGGCTGCTCTACATTCACAATTAAATCATTACGTTCTACCTTAAAGGCCTCTACCTTTCCTGTTTCATAGTTATAACCATTTAACTCCTTGCTACCGCCAAAGGCAAAGTCAATGTGGTTTTTCCTTAAAAGTTCTGCCAGGCGTTTTAGTCTGCTCAGGTTTTGAGCTTTAACCACATAGGTTCGGAAAATACCGGGAGGAGTAACCAGTGCCTTTTCAAAATACTTCCTGAACTCGTCTACCAGCTTGTCTGCATTTTTTGACACCGTTTCCAGTGTGGCTATTCCGGTGGTGAAATGATGATCGATCCTATCTTTAAGTGTTAAAGTATCTTTATCAATAGTGATTACCGCCAAACCGGCACCAATACCTCCCTGTTCATAGGTCATGCCAATAGCACCATTATATAGAGGGTAAGTATCTCCGTAAGAGGGGTACAACAGATCAAATTGTTCCTTGGTAAAATACTGCCAGCCTTTGCGGTCAAAATATTTAGCGTTGTTCTTTCCAACAGTGACCTGAAATTCCCTTTGCCATGGGGTGACGTCCTGGTGCACTGGTTCGGCCGCAGGCGCAAAATAATAAGGTTCATTATAGTTCTGTTCATGAAAATCAACATGAACCTGTGGCATCCAGTCCTGATACAGCACCAGGCGCTGCTGCGTTTCCACCTGTGTTTGCCAGGCCCAGTCGCGATTGAGGTCAAAGTAATAATGGTTGGACCTTCCTCCTGGCCACGGCTCCATGTGCTCTCTGGCCATAGGGTCAGGATTTGGCTTTGTGCCGCTTACACTGTTAAAATAATTGACATAACGTTCCCTCCCATCCGGATTAAGGCAGGGGTCTATAATAACCACGGTGTTCTTTAGCCAATCCTGAACGCCCGGCAGTTTACCTTCTGCCAAAACATACAATGTTTTTAAGGCCGTCTCTGTTGAACTGGCCTCATTGCCATGTACATTATAACTCAACCACAGTATCGCTGGTTGCTTAGCCGCTTTTCCTGTGATCTTTTCGCCCCTGCTTAAACGCAGGTTGTGCTTCCTGATCTGTTCCAGGTTGTCGACATTCTCTTTGGCCGATACCACAGCAACCAGTAACTCGCGCCCTTCATAGCTTTTTCCATAATTTACAAGCCTGACGTTTTTGGCCATCTTTCCCAGATACCGGAAATACTCCAGTGCTTTATTGTGTGAAGTAAACCTGCTCCCCAGTGAATAGCCAAGGAACTCATCAGGAGATTTGACCTGTGCCTCTGCAATATTCCAGCCGCACCACAACAAAAAGGAGAACAGAAGGCATTTTACCATATAGATTCATTTACATTCGTGATGGCCCGGTACGTGGTAGTTAATATACCAAAATAATAAAGATTATTCTTTGTTTAGGCTTCATTAGAATAAATTTGTTGCATTAATTTTAGCATATGATCAGCACCGGCTCCTTATACCAGCATTACCTCAAACACAGAACGATATGTACAGATACGAGGAATATTGTAGCGGGCTGTCTTTTCTTTGCCCTGAAGGGAGAAAAGTTTGATGCCAATACCTTTGCTGAACAGGCTTTGGCACTAGGCGCGGCTTATGTGGTTATCGACAATAAAGATTACCAGCTCAATGAGCGCTGCCTTCTGGTTGAAGATGCGCTCAGTGCTTTGCAGGAACTTGCCAGGCACCACCGTACACAACTTAACATTCCGGTAGTGGGTTTAACCGGCAGCAACGGAAAAACCACCACCAAAGAACTGATCAATGCGGTACTGTCGCGCAAATACAAAACATTTGCTACCAGGGGCAACCTGAACAACCATATTGGCGTTCCGCTTTCTATTCTGTCGCTAGGCCCCGAAATAGAAATGGCCGTCATCGAAATGGGGGCCAACCATCAAAAGGAAATAGAATTTCTCTGCAATATCGCACAGCCAACACATGGCCTGATTACCAATGTAGGCCTGGCACATTTAGATGGATTTGGTGGATTTGAAGGTGTAAAAAAAGGAAAAGCAGAATTGTATGCCTACCTCAAAGCGCATCATGGCTTTGCTTTCATCAACCGGAACAATCCTTACCTATTGGAAATGAGCGAAAAAGCCGAACTAAATAAAGTGGTTTACTATGGCACGGAAGCCAGCAACACCATCTCCGGGAAGCTGTTAAAAGCTGACCCGCTTATTGAACTCAACTGGGAGAACAATGCAGGTACATTTCATACAAACGTGCAGCTTACAGGCGCATATAATTTCGAGAATATCCTGGCTGCCGTTTGCATCGGACAGTTTTTTGAACTGAGCCCAGAACAGATCAACGCCGGCCTTTCAGGTTATTCGCCTAACAATAACCGCTCACAGATCAGCAAAACAGCACACAATACTGTGATCTGCGACTTTTACAATGCCAATCCGAGCAGCATGTCGGCCGCCCTGAGCAACATCAATCAATTGAGTGCTGAAAATAAAACCGTCATCATAGGAGATATGTTTGAACTGGGGCAGGAATCTGCCGTTCAGCATCAGAACATTGTAGAGCAGGCAGAAAAACTAAAGGTGGATACCCTGATCTTTATTGGAAAAGATTTCCATAAGGCAAAAGGTAGCCACAAAGGACAATTCTTTGAAAGCCCGGCCGAAGCCGCTGAGTTTTTAAAGCACAAACCCGTAAAAAACAACCTGGTACTGTTAAAAGGATCAAGGGGAATGGCCCTTGAACAGCTCCTTCCCTTGCTTTAATTTACGGAAACTACTTTAATGCCCACGTCGCTTATTTCTTTGAGCGGATTATCGCGCATATTCTGTTCCAGCTCCAGCTCGTATTTACCCGGGGCGGGGAATTTAAAATTGGTCAGCAAAGGGAAAGTATAAGTATACAGGTTCCCTGAACCAGAACCATTCCATTGCCCGTCTGCCTGCGCCAATTTAAACTCATACCTTCTGTTGCGCTTCTTTTTGGGGCTTTTTACGTTAAAAAGCACAAAGATGTTGGAATAGCGGTAATCTGCTGTATGCCGCAGCTTAAAATAGATGTTGAACAATTTATTGCTGTCCTTAATGTCAACCACCACCTTTACTTTATTGGCATAACTCCAGTTGCGTGAAGGCATGGTCTGATTGGTATCAGCAATATTATTGGTGTCGCAGCCACTAAGGGCTACCAGCACTGCGACAAATAAGAATAAAATTTTACTGAGGTTCATTTTTAGGCTTATCCGTTGGCTTTTTCCTGCGATTGTTCCTGTTCCGGTTGTTTCTGTTGCCCGATGGTTTCGTTTCTCCCTGTTGCGGCTGACCTGCTGGCTGCTGCGGAGCCTTAGGCTTAGGCTGACCTTGCTGCTGCCCTGGAATATTTTCTTTTTTCCCTTCGGGCCTGTTTTTTCCTTGCTGCTGTTTTTGCGGCTTATCAGTTCTTTCCCCTCGTTCTGCGCGATCTGAACGCTCTCCGCGCTCTCCGTTGCTCCTATTGCGGTTATTGTTACGGTTGTTTTTATTACCCTTATTACGTGGCTTATCATCAAGGCGCGTTAAGCTATCCTGGCCAACCACATTTTCATAATCCGGAATTTTATCCAATACTGTGGCTGTAACCAATTCAACAGCTTCTTCTTTAAGGTTAACTGGCTTCTGCCCCCTCTTGTTCATCGCCATGATCTCTTTCACACGGTCAACTTTCAAGGGGATCCAGTCTTCCGTATTCGGATAGGCAAACCACATCAGTTTTTTAAAAATGTCGGTTTTCTGGTGCCTGGCCACGCCTATTTCTGTCTGTAAGCTGTCTACACGGTCTGGAATGTCTTTCAGCGCATCCAGGTAGGTATCCAGTTCATAATTTAAACAGCATTTCAGCTTACCGCACTGACCGGCAAGTTTAAGGGTATTTAAGGAGAGGTTCTGGTATCTGGCCGCGGCAGTAGATACAGTTTTGAAATTGGTAAGCCAGGTAGAGCAGCACAATTCCCGTCCGCATGAACCAATTCCGCCCAAACGTCCGGCTTCCTGGCGCATCCCAATCTGGCGCATTTCAATCCGGATCCGGAAGGTCTCGGCCATTTTCTTGATCAGCTCCCGGAAATCGACACGCCCCTCGGCTGTATAAAAGAAAGTTGCTTTGGTTTTATCTCCCTGGTAATCCACATCACTGATCTTCATAGACAAGCGCAGGTCGAGGGCCAGGGTACGGGCTTTGTGCATCGTTTCCCACTCCATCCCTTTGGCAATTTTCCATTTTTCTACATCGGCTTCCGTAGCTTTCCGGTAAATCTTGCGGGTTACCTGGTCCAGCGTAGTTTTCCTTCGCTTCATCTGCATCCTCACCAGTTCTCCAGTTAAGGAAACATGACCGACATCATAGCCGCCTGTAGGGCCTTCAACAGCCACCAGCTCGCCTATTTCCAGGTAAATGTTATCGTTATTTACAAAAAATTCCTTCCTTGCGCCTTTAAACTTAACTTCTATTACCTGGAAAGGTTTATAATTTGAGGGCATGTCAAGGTTTGACAGCCAATCGTATACTTCTAATTTCTGGCATCCTCCGGTAAGGCATGAGCCATTACTTTTGCAGCCTGCGGGGGCGCAACCGCCACCGGTAGAACAACTTCCACATCCCATACTAATTGTATATATATTGAGTCCCTTTCGGGAGCGTTTTAAACTTAATTATTTTTACCAATTGTAAAGATACATCTAAAAACAGAATTTTCGGGTTCGCATTTCTTTCAATGTGATAATGTGCCTGTTCCAGTTCTGAAATAATGGCATCCGCCATGTTCAGGTCCAGCACATGTGTTGCCAGTTTTTTAGCGGTTTCCAATACCCTGGGCGGCAGTTTTACCAGTTCTTCAGCTCCGCTGAGCAACAGGCTGCATTCCCTTAAAAAGCTGATCCCGTATTTTAAAAAATTCTTTTGGTTTTCTCTTCCCCATCCCGCAATCTGCTCTACAAAACCGGTTAAATCCAGCACCCTGTTTCCATAGCCCATGCGCAGCCACTCCGCAAACTTATCCGCATTTTCGTTTTGTGTATTGGAAACCAGTGATTTTGCTTCAATCAGATTTCCATCTGCCAGAAAACTATATTCTGTAGCCTGATTTTCCGGTAAGCCATGGCCTTCCATCAGGTAATTTTCTACAATGGAGTGGGAAAGCTTTGGTATTTTGACAATCTGCGTACGCGAAAGCAGGGTAGAGAGGATCTGTTCCTGGTTATTGGCCACCAGAATGAACAGGGTATTCTGAGGTGGCTCCTCAATAATTTTCAGTAAAGCATTGCCCTCCTTATCCAGGTATTCAGGCAGCCACATGATCAGTACTTTTGTCTCCGCCTCAAAAGCCTTGTAGCTTAATTTTTTAATGATGTCATGACATTCGGCAATATTGATATTGGCCTGTTTGTTCTCGGCATTCAATTTTGAACGCCAGATGTCTATGTCAAAATAAGGATCTGCAAGCAGCATACTTCGCCACTCTTCCAGCACATCAACTGCAACCCTTACATCCTTCGAAGCGAAAAAGGGATAGGAAAAATGCAGATCGGGATGAATATACCTCTCGTATTTACGGCAGGAAGAACATTCGCCGCAGCTGTCATCGGCTTTTTTGTCGAGGCAATTGATGTATTGTGCATAGGCAATAGCCAGAGGCAGGGCCCCGCTGCCGTCGCATGACAAAAACAACTGGGCGTGACTAATCCTGTTCTCGGCAACTGTCTGTATCAATTGCTGCTTTATATTCTCCTGACCGATGATCTCTTTAAATTGCATTTGGTGCAAAATAGTAAAATTTTAACACTTGCCTGTAAGCCCCCTTAAACTTGACAGGAACAGGACAACCTGCTACCTGATCAAGGATTGCTTCGGGATTGGCTCGGGACTGTTTCGGGTAAAGTACCTCCTTTCCGAACAAAACCCGAAGCAATCCCTGATCAGTCCTTGATTTGACCAATAGCTGGTCCCTTTTTGGAATTTACTTATCTTTGCCCTTATGCCAAGGATTATTGCCTTTGATTATGGGACCAAACGTATCGGGATAGCTGTTACAGATCCCCTGCAGATTATTGCAACCGGATTAGATACCATACACCCGAAAGATATTGTAGAATATTTAAAGAAATACCTTTCTGCAGAACCGGTTGAGGCCTTTGTTTTTGGCGACCCCAAACAAATGGACGGATCGCCCTCCGAATCCGCACAGCACGTAAAGGGCTTTGCAAAAACCCTGAAAAAAACCTTTCCCGATATTCCGCAGTACTGGATAGATGAGCGTTTTACCTCCAAAATGGCGCACCAAACTATTCTGCAAAGCGGATTAAAAAAACAGGACAGGAGGAATAAAGAAAGGGTTGACACGATATCGGCCACCCTGATCCTGCAATATTTTATGGAACAACCCCGTTTATAGCATTCGAAGATGAGTTTAATTAATGAAGACATGCAGCAGCTGCTGCTCAACTATTGTGAACCTGAAAGCGACCTGCTGCAAAAGATAGACCGGGAAACCAACCTGAAAGTTTTAATGCCCAGAATGCTTTCCGGACACTACCAGGGCCGGGTACTGAGTATGCTCAGTAAGCTGATCAGCCCCCACAGGATACTGGAAGTAGGCACATTTACCGGCTATGCTACCCTCTGCCTGGCAGAAGGCTTAACCGAAAACGGCATGATTTACACCCTGGATATCAACGAAGAGCTGGAAGAAATGGTACGCCGTAATTTTGAAGCTTCACCATACCACTCCAGAATAAATTATATCCTGGGGGACGCTACAGAGACCATTCATTCCCTTCAGGAAATCTTTGATCTTGTTTTTATTGATGCCGATAAAAAAAACAACGGCACATACTACCACCTGATCTTCGACAGGGTTCGGCCGGGGGGGCTCATTATTGTTGATAATGTGCTGTGGAGTGGAAAAGTACTCAGCAGCAACCCAGACAAAGACACTAAAAATATCACTACATTTAACGATAAAATAGCGGCAGACAGCCGGGTAGAGAAACTTATCCTCCCGGTGAGAGATGGTCTGTTTGTCATCAGAAAAAAATAAAGTATGCTTAAAACAGTATTTTATACCTGGCTAAGTTTTACCCTGTTCAATTTTCATGCTGCCGCACAAACTACCGACGATTACATCAGCACCTATGCCGAAAATGCACAAATGCTGATGCGTGAATACAAAATCCCGGCAAGTGTTATCCTGGCTGTAGCCATTCATGAATCGGCCTCAGGAACCAGCAAAATTGCCCGTTACCTGAACAATCATTTTGGCATAAAGGGGCCCAACAGTAGCAACGAGATCCGCTCTTCCTATAAAGATTACCCCACGGTAGCCGAGTCGTACGGTCATTTTCTTGAATTTCTGAAAAGCAGAATCTCCTTTAGCAAGCTGTTCGATAAATACGACCAGTACGATTATAAAAACTGGGCAAGGGGCATCCAGCGGGGAGGATACGCCAGAAGCAGGACCTGGGCAGCACAAATCATCGGCATCATCAGAAAAAACAACCTTTACCAGTATGATGAAAGACCGGATGATTATGTAGAGCCCCCTGCGCCTGTAGCCGAAGCAAGTGCCGGACGCAAAAGCAGCGCCTCAAAAACCTATACGGTTAAGCGGGGCGACAACCTGCATAACATCGCCAGGGCCCGCCACACCACACCAGCCGCGATAATGAAAAAGAACGGTTTAAAGAGCCCGGCAATTAAGCCCGGACAAAAACTAAAATTATAATGAACAAAAAACTATTTGTCCTGGCCCTTGCAGTTGTTTTTCTGACTGCCTGCAAAACAAAAAAATACAGCCGTAACAACAAACAGATTGAAAAGGCCGCCAATAAGGCAAACCCCGATGCCAAATCATTCACCACCCTGAGCTATATTGAGCAGTTTAAAGGTGTAGCAATTGAAGAGATGAACAGATACGGCATTCCGGCCAGCATTACCCTGGCACAGGGCATCATCGAATCGGGAAGCGGCAACAGCAGCCTGGCTAAGTATGCCAACAACCATTTTGGCATTAAATGCACCTCCGAATGGAAGGGAAAGGCCTACTACAAGGATGACGACCAGGCGAACGACTGCTTCAGGGTTTATAAAGATGCCCGGGAATCATACAAAGACCATTCAGAGTTCCTGAAAAGAAAGCGCTACAGCTTTTTGTTTGAACTGGATAAAAACGACTATAAGAACTGGGCCTACGGCCTAAAGCAGGCCGGTTATGCCACCAACCCTAAATACCCGGACCTGCTGATCAATGTGATAGACAAATATCAATTGTACCAGTACGATCAGCCGGAATCTGAGAAAGACAAGCTGAAACGCGAAGACAAAGTATTTTCGGAGATCAACGCCAACATCCCCAATGAGAAAAAGAAGTTCACGCCGGTTGACACCCCTCCGTCAAAACAGGTGATCAAAACCCCGGATACTTTAAGGATATCAGCCCCTGTAGCGGCCGACACCGCCATAGCAGCGCAACCAGATATTGCACCCATTTTTAAACCGGCCTCCTATACCGTAAAACAAGGGGATACCCTTTACGGCATTTCTAAAAAGTTCAAAATCAGCATTGACGAGCTGAAATCCTTAAATAACCTTACAGATACAGGAATTAAAATCGGACAAAAACTGATCTTAGTTAAATAATGTTAATATTATTACACAGATATCGTTATCTTGTAATTTTGTTTTAAATGAAGTTTTTAGGCCTCCTGCTTATTTTTTACGGTTTAACTTTTAAAGTTTTTGCACAGCAAACTGTGGTGCAGGGCTTTGTGGTTGACAAGGATTCCAGGCAACGACTGGCCAAAGTTTACGTTTATAATCCGGCCAACGACGAAGGGATTTACAATAACCCAAAAGGGGAATTTGGGATTAAGGCCAAAGCAGGGGACACCTTATTTGCCGTTCTGCAGGGCTATGCCCCGGACACCCTGGTGGTAAAAAACCAAAAAGCCGTTTATTTCCAGTTAAAATCACTGGGCATCCCCTTAAAGGAGGTTTCCATTGTGGGCAATAAGTATACCCCGATGCAGCGGCACGAGCAAACGCTGAAGGAGTATAAATACGCACTGGATAAGGGAAAAGCGAAAGATTTGCTTAACCTGGGATTGGGCGGTGCCGGCCTGGGAATTGACGCAATATATAACCTGCTGAGCCGGGAGGGAAAAAACGCAAGGCATTTACAGAAAATACTGGAGCGCGACTATAAGGAAGCAATTGTCGATTACCGCTTTACACCGGATTACGTAAAAAGGATTTTAAGGATCAGTGATTTTGAACTCACAGACTTTATGCAGCAATACCGCCCCTCATACCAGTTTGTGCTGGGTGCTTCCGATTATGCCTTTGTGGTTTACCTGCAAAACAGTTACACCAGCTATAAACGGAACCCTTCGGCTTTCAGACTGCCTGCACTGCCGAAGATAAAAGTTGAAGAGTTTTGAAGCCTTGGTTCATTATCGTACCTAAAATACCGGCCAACGCCATGGCCCTTTTTCCATTTATCCTGTTAAAAGACAAAGATCAGAAGGCCGATCCGGTTTTGATCAACCATGAACGCATACACCTGAGGCAGCAATTGGAACTACTGGTTTTCCCTTTCTACCTGCTGTACCTGATTAACTATCTGTTTAACCTGATCCGGTATAAAAACCATTACCTGGCCTATTTCAATATCGTTTTTGAAAAGGAAGCCTACGCCTGCGACCATAAGCCGCTTTACCTCCGCAACAGGCCGTTCTTTGCCTGGTTAAAATATTGCTGAAAGCATGCTTCCGGCATTCTCCGATCCAATTAGTTTGCTATTAAACTTTTAATCAAGCACTTTTTTGTTTTTCTTTGTAACAATGAAGATTTTTTATGCCTATTTACTGTTCGTTTTTATGGGTATCACCAGCCTGCGTGCGCAGGAGGTTGACACCGTCCCCATCAACACCAAAGGTCTGGACATTAAGTTAAAACGCAGTCCGCTACCTTCAAGAACCGGAACCATTCCGTTTAAGCCTGTTGAGCTGAACCCCGTTGTAGTAGATGCGCGGGTAAATTACTGGAAAACCAGAACTTCAGTGGGGATCAATGTAAACCAGGCTACATTTTCCAACAACTGGAAAGGTGGCGGGGTAAACTCACTGGCAGTAGGTGGTCTGGTAAATTATAAAGCCGAATACGCTAAAGAAAGTTATAGTTATATCAGCGAGGTTGTCCTGGAATATGGTAAGGTAAAAAATAAGGATCAGTTGCAGAAAAAGACACGCGATCGTATTTTTTGGGACAACAAGGCTGCCTTACAATTGTCTAAGAACTGGTATTTCTTCGGTTCGGTGAGTTTTGAATCGCAGTTTGATGCCGGTTATTCCTATGGCAAAACCAGTGATGGCAGGGAGTTCCCGAACCTCATTTCCAGGTTCATGGCGCCTGGCTATCTGACAGAGTCTTTCGGTTTTGAGTATAAACCCAATAAATTCTTTTCTACCCGGATTGGTACAGGAAGTGCACGACAAACCTTCGTGTTGGACACGGCTGTTTACATCACCAAAGATGCAAATGATCCGGATAACCCGGTAAAAGATAAAAAGGCAGCCACCAAGTACGGTGTAGATTTTGGGAAAAAGTTCAAAAATGAGCTGGCTTTTCAGATCGTGAGCAATTTTGAAAAAGAAGTACTGACCAATACTATGCTTAAGGCAAGGTATCAGATGTTTATACCATACGACAGGCCGCTGGCACATGTAGATCACCGCCTGGATGTTTCTGTAACCTCTAAATTAAACCGGCTGATGAATGTTTCACTGACCTGTGTGGGCTTATTTGACAAGGACAATGACACCAAGATACAGGCCAGCCAGGCCCTTGCGCTTGGCGTAATGTTTGTTTTCCCCCGCTAATACTTTTATTATTACCCAATCTTTTCCTCCAAAATTAATTACCTTTGGGGCTACAAAAAATTGAACACTAAGCATTAAAGAAAAATGTTTGAAAATTTACAGGATAAGCTAGACCGCGCATTTAAAGTTTTAAAAGGACAAGGAAGCATCACAGAGATCAACGTGGCCGAAACCATGAAAGAGATCCGCAAGGCTTTATTGGATGCCGACGTAAATTACAAGACGGCCAAAAGCTTTACCGACGAGGTAAAAGAAAAAGCAATTGGCCTGAACGTACTTACAGCTGTTTCTCCGGGTCAGTTGCTGACCAAAGTCATGAACGATGAGCTTACCGCCTTAATGGGCGGCGAGGTTACAGAACTTGACCTGAAAGCAAATCCTACCATCATATTGATCGCAGGTTTAAACGGTGCCGGTAAAACTACCTTTACCGGAAAACTGGCCAACTTCCTGAAAAGCAAAGGCAAGAAACCGTTATTGGTTGCGGGCGACGTTTACCGTCCGGCGGCGGTTGACCAGCTTCAGATCCTGGGCGAGCAGATCGGCGTTCCTGTATATGCCAATACCGCTTCCAAAGACCCGGTGGGCATTGCTATGGAAGGTATTGCCGAGGGTAAAAAACAAAACAATAATGTAATTATTATAGATACAGCCGGCCGTTTAGCAGTAGACGAGCAGATGATGGATGAGATTGCCGCTGTAAAAGACAGTACAAAGCCACACGAAATCCTATTTGTTGTGGATGCCATGACCGGACAGGATGCCGTAAATACAGCCAAGGCATTTAACGACCGCCTGGACTTTACCGGGGTGGTGCTTACCAAACTGGATGGCGATACCCGTGGTGGGGCTGCGCTTTCCATTAAATCGGTAGTAAACAAACCCATCAAGTTCATTGGTACCGGCGAGAAAATGGAGGCCCTTGACGTGTTTTACCCGGAAAGGATGGCCTCACGTATTCTGGGCATGGGCGACGTGGTTTCCCTTGTTGAACGTGCACAACAGCAGTTTGACGAAAAAGAAGCCGCAGAACTTCAGAAAAAGATCCGTAAGAATAAATTCGACTTCAACGACTTCTACAACCAGATCCAGCAGATCAAAAAAATGGGTAACATGAAAGACCTGATGGGCATGATACCTGGTGTAGGAAAGATGATGAAAAATGTGGATATAGAGGACGATGCCTTTAAAAATGTAGAGGCCATTATCCAGTCTATGACCAAATACGAACGCGAAAACCCGGACAGCATCCAGCAAAGCCGTCGCCTGCGCATTGCCAACGGCTCTGGCAATAAGGTAGAAGATGTGACCAAGCTGATCAAACAGTTTGAGGATATGCGTAAGGTAATGAAACAATTCTCTAATCCGGCCACCGCAGCAAGGATGATGAAAAACATGCCTAAAATGCCACAGGGCAGGATGTAATTCCTTTATAAAAAATAGTCAGGCATTTTTGACCGCTATAAGATGAAATCCGTATAGATTCACAACAGTGATTTATACGGATTTTTTATGCTGATAAAAACATATGGAAGCGCCGTTTTTGGCGTAAATGCTTTAACCATTACCATCGAGGTAAGTATAGGCGGCGGCAACAGGTACCACATTGTGGGCCTGCCCGACAATGCCATTAAAGAGAGTTTAAGAAGGATTGAGAGTGCCATCCAATCGGCCGGATTAAAAATGCCCCGGCAGAAGATCGTGATCAACCTTGCCCCGGCCGACATCCGAAAGGAGGGCTCGGCCTACGACCTGCCCATTGCCATCGCCATTCTGGCTGCCTCAGAGCAGCTGGAAAGCACCGCCGAAACAGACAAATACTTTATCATGGGAGAGCTGTCGCTCGACGGCAGTTTGCAACCTATAAAAGGGGCCCTGCCCATTTCCATACAGGCCAGATCGGCAGGCTTCAAAGGCTTCATATTGCCGGCCTCCAACTCAAGGGAAGCGGCAATTGTGAGCGATCTGCTGGTGTATGGTATGCGTAACCTGGCAGAGGTGGCAGCCTTCTTTAACGGGACCGCAGTGCCGGAACCGGTTGTGGTAAACACGAGAGACGAGTTTTTTAATCATGTAAGCAGCTATGAGCAGGACTTCTCGGATGTAAAAGGCCAGGAGAACATCAAACGGGCGCTCGAGATCGCAGCAGCAGGCGGGCACAACCTCATCCTGATTGGTCCGCCCGGGGCAGGAAAGACCATGCTGGCCAAAAGGCTTCCCACAATATTGCCTCCTTTAAACCTGCAGGAAGCGCTGGAAACCACCAAAATACATTCTGTAGCCGGGAAGCTTGGTGTTGCAGAATCACTCATGACGGAACGGCCTTACCGCAGCCCGCACCACACCATTTCCGACATGGCCCTGGTAGGCGGGGGCGCCAACCCGCAGGCCGGGGAAATTTCCCTGGCACATAACGGCGTGCTTTTTTTAGACGAACTGCCCGAATTTAAGCGCAGTGTGCTGGAGGTAATGCGACAACCTTTGGAAGACAGGAAAGTAACCATATCACGGGCGCGATTGAGTGTGGAATACCCGGCAAGTTTTATGCTCATTGCCTCTATGAACCCCTGCCCATGTGGTTTTTACAACCATCCAGAGAAAGAATGCATCTGCGGTCCAGGGCAGGTACAGAAATACATGAGCAAAATTTCCGGCCCTTTGTTAGACCGCATCGACCTGCATGTAGAAGTAACCCCGGTAAATTTTAACGAACTGACATCGCAGATACAGGCAGAAAAGAGTTCGGTGATCAGGAACAGGGTAATCCGCGCACGCACGATACAGGATGCCAGGTTTAAGGCCAACAACAACCTGCATTACAATGCACAGATGAGCCCCAGGGCAGTCAGGGAAATCTGTAAAATAGACGAGGCAGGGAAGGCATTGATCAAACAGGCTATGGAAAAGCTTGGGCTTTCGGCCCGTGCGTACGACCGGATCTTAAAAGTGGCCAGAACCATTGCCGACCTTGCGGAAAGCAAAGAGATTAAACTGGAGCACCTGGCCGAAGCCATTCATTACCGCAGTTTAGACCGCGACAGCTGGACGGCTTAATCTTCTATATCCTCTTCTTCGCTCTCTTCGTCGTCCTCATCAGGCACATAAGCCACAATTTCCCGGCCTATGGCATTGATCTCTTCATCCGGTTCAAACAACGGCAAAGCAGTTTCCGGGTCTAGTTTTAACCATTGCTCTTCGGTGTCTTTTTGGATCTGGACATATTCTTTGCCGTTTTTAAAGATCACATAGGTATCGTTTCCTTCCGGGAAGACGGCATAGGCGTCTGGTCCGATATTGATGTCAAAGGGTTGTTGCATACTGTGCGGGTACTATTTATTAAAATCGACGCAATTTGGCAATAATTACCGTAAAGTAGAATAATTATAGAATTGAAGTTTCCCATTTCCGTTCACTTCTATGGTTTTAGACTCATCAGTTCCTGCGGCATTTTTTAAGTTAAGGGTAATGGTATTAGGCCCTTTTTTGAGGGGTATACGGCTATAGCTGATCTGCGCCGGCAGCGATTGCCAGTTACGGGTATCGGCCTTTTCTGAAAGCAGGCTGTACAATTGCATCCCTATGCCCAGGCCTTCCAGCAGGGAATTGTCCTTACCGTCTTTTCCATTGCCCTTGGCGCTCTGCCTCAAGACATATTCAGCACTTTTTTTAACCGCAAGGCGGGTTAAAACCTTGCCCATTTCCTTCATAAAACGCTGCTCCAGGGTTTTAAATGCCAGCTCATTAATATCTTCTGCTTTTTCAAATGAAAAAGTCTGCTGCCCATTGGCCAGTGTGGCACTGCTGTAATAAGGGTTTTGGGCTATATATTTTGGATAGGTAGCGCGCAGGCTTTCTACACCATTCAGGCTAAAATTGCTGTTGCTGTACGCATGGTTAAAGGGAATAACAATCGTTCCGCCCAGGTTGGTGAAAAACAGGTCGCCATTGCTGCCTTTAATCAGCGAAAAAAACAATTCTTCCTGCTTTTTTACCGGAGCCAGGCCATTTTCCCAGAAAAAGATCAGTGCGCCACCTTCAGGCTCGTTCTTCTGCTCATATTTCATTCCAAACAGCTCTTCAAAACGACTTAGCTCTGAACTGAAACCATTTTTATCGGCCATCCGCAGCACATCCTGTTTCAGCTCTAAAGGCATTTTTACGCCGTAATAGCTTTGATCCTTACTTTTCAGGTAAACTTCGGCAGCATTTCTGTAAGCAATAAAAGCATTGTTTACATCGCCGTCCCGTTCATAAATAAGTCCCTGAAGCATCAAAGAGAAAGCGTCTTTTGAGTATCGGCTGTCTTTATCATTGAACTTATCGCCCTGTTCCTGCGATTGCAGGCTGATGCGTCTTGCTTCTACAATGGCATCTTCGCTCTGGTTCAGGTATACATAATTCAGGGCCTTATAATAATGGATCATGAACTTTTCAAAATCCTCTCCTTTATAACTCTGCGTCATTGGGTTCACCAGGGTTCCTACAACGGCATCCATGGCCCCACCCATACCGTTTTCCAGCATTTGATCGGCCTCATTGAAATAACGGTTGCTGTTTTCATAATCGCCGGCCAGATGGCTCATTTTGCCTTTCTCCATTAAAAAAAGCAATTTGTTACGTGGCTTTTGCAGCAGTTTGTTCTTATCCAGTTCTTTCTGGGCTTCCGTATAGTTACCAGATGAGACCTGCTTGTAGTAAGAGGCGATCATGTCATTGTAACTGGCACAGCCGAAAAGAAAAAGCATCATCCCTAAAAGGAATGATGCTTTAAAAATATTCCTGCGGATATTTGTCATATCGTTTTTAGCGGGCTGCTGCCGACTAATTCTTAACGTATTTAGCTATCTTCTTATCGCCAATCCATACCACCTCGTTGGTCTGGATATCTGTAAGCTCCAGGTTTACCTGATAGTAAACCACTTTCTTACGTTTATGAGAGTCTACGATAGAATTGATAGAACCCTGAAGAATGTAATCTGCACCATTTTCCAGGCCAAATTTTTTCATGGTAGATACGGATGCATTGTCCTGCTGGTCTGCTTTCTCTGCACGTAGTTCCTCTCTTTTTTTACCGCCCTGTACCAAGCGCACACGTTCACTTTTTATAAAGGACTGTTCTACATCTTTAACAAAGGTTTCGGCATCAATATGTTCGTGGCTTTTGTTTTTTACCACACCAACAACCACTACTGGTCTTTTGCCTTGTTTCTCTTCCAGATGTGTTGACAACCACTTGCCGCCTAAAACAGTCTGGGTCATTTCCTCTGCTACCAGCCTGGAATCGGTATTGTTCCAGTTACCGCTTACGTCGATTGCCTGATCGGTATTTACACGTGTAACTTGCCTGGAGCATGATGTGATCATCATTCCGGAAACGGCGATAGCCGCTATGGTCATTAACTTTTTAAATTGCATTTTATTGAATATAAGGTTTCTACTTGTTTTATTTTTTTACCATCCAAACCAGGGTCTGCTGTTGCCCCAGCTATAGCCGATATGGCCGCCATAACTAAAGCCCCTGCCAAAACCGTAATGGCCATAGCTTATAGAAGGATAATAATAAGGGCTGCCGTAATAGTATCCGTTGTTGAGGTTAAGCTGATAGTTTCTTTCCCTTCTCAGCTTACGGCGCTCTTCACGGGCTTCATACCAGTCGTACGCCTTATAAGTTTGCTGAACAGTTGTGCCTTGCGTTCTGTTTAGAGAATCGGCCTGCTCTATATACTTGGCGCGGCTTTCCTGATACCTTGGGTTCTGGTCCTTAACGGGATCATTTTTTTGTGCATAGCCGCCTGATGAATACGCCAATGCCGCTACACAAGTCCATACAAAAATCCAATTCGTTTTCATTTGTATAATTTTTATTTGATGGATGCAGCAGGAATCATACCGCATCCGTATATAAGACGAACAAACCGCCTTAAATGTTACTGGCTTTTAATTTTTTAATAAAATCTATAAATTTTTCACTGCCGTAGTTTGCTGCCCCGGCTTCGTTATAGGCCAGGCGGCCTTTTTTATCGAAAACTACGGTAGTGGGTAATGACCCTTTAAAAATGACTTCGGGGATATCGCCGGCGACATTGTATACCGGAAGTTTGTAGCCCTTTCTATCCATATACTGCTGTGCCTTTTTAAGATCACTGTCGGCATCCACCAGTATAAACACCACATCTTTGTGATCAATAAACTGATTGTACAATTTATTTACAGAAGGCATTTCGGCCAGGCAGGGCGGGCACCAGGTGGCCCAGAAATTCAGAAAAATTACTTTTCCCTTCAGGCTCCCTAAATCCAGTTCCTTACCAGATGCGTCTTTAAACCTGATCCCCGAAAGGTCGGCCGGACTGAGCGCTTCGGCCGGTTTCAGTGAACTTTCCTTCACATCTGCACTAAAGAGCCCAATCTCCATTAGCCCTCTGATCATTAGCGCCTTTGCCGCCGGAACAAATATCAGCACCAGGAAAAACCCTATGAAAACAGCATTTATGATATTCTTTTTGTTCAATATCTTCTTCATCGGCAAACGTCTTTCTGTAAAAATAGAGATTAATACTTCCACCCGTACAGCCGCGTTTATCTTTTGACATTCCCTTGTTGAACCGGCCTTAAGGCAGGAAAAAATAAAATTCAAAAATTTCTGTAACGAAAGCGGCAGGTCAAATACTTACTGTATGTAAAAACACTAAAACTATTGCATCATGAAAATAACAAACTTGTTCGCAGCTGCGCTTTGCACCATACTTTTATTAACCGGAACGGCCAAAGCCCAGTCAAAAAATAACGGAAACTCCCTACTTTGGGAGGTTAGCGGGAAAGGCCTCACTAGGCCATCCTACATTTTTGGCACTATACACATGATGTGCCCGGCCGATTTCAGCATTACTGATAAAACAAAAAAAGCATTCGATACAGCCGAGGAGCTGGTAATGGAGGTTAATTTCACGGATCCTTCAGAAACGGCCGAACTCCAGAAAGCGATGATGTCGCCAGTACCACTGAGCAAAAAACTAAGCCCCGTACAGTTCAGACTGCTCGACTCTGTATTGACCTTAAAAACCGGGACCAGCCTGAAATCAATGGAGCAGCTGAGCATGACCACCATTTCCAGTTTTGCCATTACCAAGACCCTGCCATGCACCGAAATAAAGTCTTATGAACTGGAATTTGCTAATTTTGCAAAAACACAGCACAAGCCAATTGGCGCATTGGAAACCGTGAAACAACAAAGCGAGTATTTCGCAAAGGCCTTTTCAGATCAGATGATCATTGATCAGATCCTGAGCTTTGACGACTATAAAGCCGTATTTACTGAAATGGTTGATGCCTACAAAAAAGAAGACCTGAAAAAGTTGTATGCCGTACTGAACGATCAGAGATTTGGCAATACCAACGAAAGCAACAAATGGATGCTGGAAGTTAGAAATGCCAACTGGGCAAAGCAGATACCGCCAATGATGAAGGATAAAAGTTGTTTTTTTGCGGTAGGATCTGGCCATTTGGCTGGAAAAGACGGAATATTGCAACTGTTAAAAGACCAGGGCTATACCGTTAAACCCATACTGAAGTAAGGTTTGAAAACAAGAGAAAAAGAGTTCCTGGAACAGGTGGAAGCCCACAAGGGGATCATCCATAAGATATCCAGAATGTATGTAGATGATGAGGACGACCAGAAAGATCTTTTTCAGGAAATCATCTGCCAGCTGTGGAAATCTTATGATTCATTTAACCATCAAAGCAAGTTTTCATCCTGGATGTATCGAGTGGCTTTAAATACCGCAATTGTATACTTCAAAAAACACAAAAGAAAAGAAGATGCTTATGTCATCATTGCACGGGAAATAGAAATGCCGTCAGAAGATGCAGAAACAAAAGAGCTGCAGCTGGCGCATTTTTACAAGGCATTACAGCAGTTGGACAAGATAGAAAAAGCCCTGATGTTCTATTATCTCGAGGATTATTCGCACAAAGAAATCGGGGAAAATATGGGGATCAGTGAAGGCAATGCTCGGGTAAAATTAAACAGGGCAAAAAACAAATTAAAAGAACTTATAAAAAAACAAGGATATGAATTTTGAGGATATGAAATCGGCCTGGAAAAAGGATTCAGGATCAAATATAGAGGTGCCCAATAAAATTGAAGAGATCAAGCGGGCAGAACTGCCGTTGGACAAGATTAGGAAAAACATGCGGTATGAATTTATTGCACAGCTGATTGCAGTAATTCTGATCGCTTTTGTGCCGCAGCTTTACAAACTTAAGCCGGCACTACTTTTACCTTTCAACGCCATATACATTTTGTTTGTAATTACCTGTGTTTACTTTTTTACCCGCTTTTATGTTTTTTATAAACGTGTAGGTGCGGCCTCCCTGAGCACTAAAGATGCTTTGTATGAAGTGCATTACGACATCAAACTGAATATGGAACTTTATAAAATGTTCTGCTATATGCTGTTCCCTTTCCTTTACCTGATGCTGGGCCTGCTTTTGGTTAACAGTAAGTATGAGGTGATGCTCCGGTTCCTGCAATCTGATTTCTCACACAGCAGCTTTTACCTTTATTTTGGGCTCAGTGTGGTCATTATTTATATCATGCTGCACTTTTCAGCCGTGTACTGGCTCAAAGCCTACTATCAGAAGTACGCAACAGAAATAGAGAACGTGTTGAAATCACTCAAAGAAGACTAAGTGCTTCTGCGCATTAAAAATCAAATTTCAACCTTACACCTGTGCCAATAAGGTACAGGTTTTCTTTTGAAAATTCCTTCATGGGCAGTTTCATAAAGGGCTCCACGGAAAATGACTGTTTCTCGGAAACCTTTTGTCTATAACCAAAGGAGATATTGTAAAAGCCCAGGTATTTATTATTCCTGATCTCGCCGGTTGGAACGGGTTCTGAAACGCTCCTTTGGCTAAACACCGCATTAAAACCGGGCTGGCTTACATCGGCAGAAGCGAGGGTTTCTACTGATCCCTGCAGGTAATTGTTGCGCTGTTTCTGGTTTAAGATGGCAAAGGCTGAAACCCCAAAATTGGTGTACAGTTTCTTTGTAAAGTGGTATTTAATCTCTAAAGGAATATCCAGGCCTGCAAGACTGGCATCAACAGACTGGAGGTTTTTGGTTTCAGCAACCATGGCCATACTCGTGGAGGGATTGTTTAACACGCCTTCTCTTCCACTGGTCATGTCTTTTGTAGCGCCCATTTCACTATAAGACACCCCGGAACCGATGGAAACTTTGTCGGACAAGGCATAAGCCATACTTACACCATAACCCATATTCAATTTTTTACTGTTGCCAATGGAAGGTGCCACCATAACCCCCATTTCCCATTTGTCGCTCTTTTTAGCGGTTATTTTTTTCTGGGCCAGTTGTGGATTAGCTTTTACTTCTGCTTCCAGAAACTCCTGGAAACTCCGGGGCTTATCTGCTTTGGGGGGAGTTTTTGCAATAAGCCCGGAATCAACAGGATTTGCTTTTTTTACAGGCGGCGCAACAACAAGCGCTGCTGTTTTAACGGTTTCATCAATTGGTCTTACGGTAACATCTGCTGCTTTTCTCGTCGAAGGTTGCTGCGAGGCAACAATTAAAGGGCTGTTCGGTACATTGTTGTTTTCACGTTGTACAACCACGGCCTTGTTTTCGGTTATCGGAGTGTTGAATTTTTCAGTTATTGTTTTAGTCGCACCGCCTGTCAGGTCTGCGGTTATTTCTTGCCCCGAAGGCTTTTGCTCCCGGATCTGCTGAGGCTGATCCGCTTTGGTTTGCGCCTGTTGCGGGATTTCATTTACAGGAGTTTTGTGACTATTTGTAAAGAACAGAGCAAATCCAATAAGCAATACCGCAGCTGCACTGCTCAGACTTAGCAGCCAAAGCAGTCTTTTGCCTTTGCGTTCCCCGCTGGCTACCTGCGCTATTCGCTCTCCTCCCGCTCTTTTTTCAAAGCGCTCCCATGCCCCGGGGGCATAGGCCTCCTCGTGCCCGGTTAAACTTTCCCTAATATGAGCTAACAGCTCGTCTTCAGCTGGTTTCATATCTTTCGGGTTTGAATTGTTGTTTGTTCATATACATTCGTCAGCGAGTTTTTATACAGCTCCCGCAACTTGTTCTTTGCTCTTGTAAGATAAACCCTGCAAGAGCTTTCAGGGATATTCAGCATTTTTGAAATCTCTTCATGCGAAAAGCCTTCAATTTCATACATGTTAAAAATCACTTTATGTGTTTCGGGCAGATTATTGAGCAACCGCATAATATCCTGCACGTTTAACCGCGAAACCGCAGTGAGCTCAGTTACCGGCTGCTGTTCCTCGACGATATCATCTACATATAAAAAAGTTCTTTTACCTCTTAAAAAATCTATCGCTGTGCGGGACGATATCCTGGCAATCCAGCCCTTGAAAGCTTTCTGCAGCTGGTCCTCGACCCTGGGGGCGCTAAACTGCCCTATACTCTTAAATATTTTTATAAAACTGTCATTTACAAGCTCTTCGGCATCATTCCTGTCATCAACATACCGCAAAACTACGCCCATTAAGTACCCATAGAAAGATTTATAGACCATTTCTTTACTCTTACTGTCATTCCTTAAACACCCCGCTATTGCGTCCTCAAATCTGAGCATTCTTTCCTGGTACAATTAAGGGTTTGGGTTATACGTTGTCCATCAGTATACAATTGTTTTTAAACAAGAGGATGTCCTATACTTTTGTATAGAACATCCTCAAATATAAGCAGATATTATTTGTGTGTGTAAATTGCAGCACCCAGTTTTAAGCTGTCGATGGTTGCCGTTTGAATTCCCTTGGCATAGATCGTATAGATTTTTCCTTTTTCAATCTTCACATTAGGAACCGTTGCTTTAACTGTTGCCGTCGCACCTTCCTTGATGTTAAAGGTTACGCTTTCACCCGGATCAACGGCAGCAAAGGTAGTATACTCGTAAAAAGCCTTGCTGGTAAAGAGGTTTGTTTCTTTACCCTGAATACCCAGGCTCAGTGCGCCTCCGTCTTTACTTAAGTTGATGAAACGAACTTTTGCTTTGTCGGCCTCAGGAGCGCTCAGGTCGTCCTCAGTTAAAAGAAATTTCTTGGTATTGGTAGAAAGTGTATCCAGTACAAATACAGAGTAACCCACACCAGATTTCAGGTTAAAGTTTTCGGACATCAGCAGTTTATTTCCGTTTCTTTTGGTTACCCCTAACCTTCTGGTACCAGGAAACAGGTTCAAATAATCAATTTTACTGTTGTACTTTAAGGGGTTGCGCTCATTTACCCGGGTCTGATCAATGATAAAGTCTAAAGACATGGTATCAGGAAAAGCCATGATCACAGAAAGGCCTGCAACCTGCTGAGGCTCTATTCTGTCCTTTGAACAAGCGGCAAACACTACCGAAAGGGCTATTGCTGCAACAAATGTTTTAAATATCATTTTGAATTTACTTGAGTTTTTCATTATCGTGTCTTTTGTGTAAAAGTCTTTTGATATTTGATGGCAGCCATCAAAATCAGGACGTATATATTTTAGTTCAATTAAATAAGGGGTTAACGGCCATTAACTCTTTTTGTTCCTAAAACGAGCGCGATTTCAAAAACGCTACAGTACCGGCTATATTTTTTTAGACATCCCCAATTTTCCAGAAAAATATAGTTTAGTTTTGCATCGAAACAATTGTAAATTAATCCGCAATTTTAAACCTATGCAAGAGTCCAATTCATTAAACCAGGTAGCAGAATTTCATAAAACATTTAAACATCCGATCAAGGAAACGCCGGGCATTCCTTCCAGGGAAAGGGCAAACCTGAGGGTTTCGTTACTGGCAGAAGAGCTGCAGGAATTAAAGCAGGCCATTGAAGCCAACGACTTTGTTGAAGTTGCCGATGCACTTTGCGACCTGCAATATGTACTGGCGGGTGCCATCCTGGAATTCGGGCTTGGAGAAAAATTCAAACAGCTTTTTGATGAGGTGCACCGCTCAAATATGAGTAAAGCATGCAAGTCAATCGAGGAAGCCAATGAAACCATACAGCATTACCGGAAAAACCACCAGTGCGATGCGTATCATAAAGAAGAAGATTCCCTGTTCCTGGTATATCGTTCCAACGATGATAAGACCTTAAAGTCCGTCAACTACTCGCCTGCCGACTTACAAAGCATTCTTTAATGGGTTTGTATTTGCGTGCCCGGCTAACGGAAAAACCGGCTTTAACAGGGCTTAGGCAAGGATGCCGTAAGAATGCCGCAAACATGCCGACAAGAAAAATGAGGACTTCATTTTAGTTTTGCCTTGAAAAACAGAAAAAGACAAAAAATGAAAAACACCGACCTTGCCAAAAAGATTAAAGAGCTCCGCAACCGTAAAGGTATGAGCCAGGAAGAACTCGCTGAAGCCTCTGGCTTGAACCTGAGAACCATTCAGCGAATAGAAAACGGGGAGACGGAGGCGCGTGGCGATAGTATGAAACGATTGGCCCGGGCATTGAACGTTACGCCCGATGAACTGATTGACTGGGCAGAGGAAGAGGACAGGGGCTTCCTTGCCTTCTTAAATTTATCTGCATTGAGTTTTCTTGCGTTTCCCCTTTTGGGAATCATCATTCCGCTGGCACTATGGTTCATGAAGAAAGACAAGATCAAAAACCTGAACCAGATTGGGAAAAAATTGATCAACTTTCAGATTACCTGGTGTATGGCGTTTTTTGGCGTTTTCATCTTTCTGTTTCTGGGTTCGGTGATGCATCTTGGTCTTTCTTTTTCCATGTTAAACCTAAATGGGGCAGAGCTGCTGCTCACATTGTTTATTCCTTTGATTTATATTTTCAACATTATACTGATCATTGTCAACTCCATCACAAGCTATAACAACAAAAGGGTCTTTTACCAACCAGCGATTCCTTTTTTAAGATAAAGAGGTTAACGGAACTTATCAGCAGAAAGGCGGGTTATAACCCGCCTTTCAAATTCTGTCCTTGCTTAAAAACCATTTCCGGATGAAAGAGATGCCCGATATCCTTCAGTGGATCTTGTCCCAAAAGCAGCAGATCAGCTCTTTTTCCTGGCCGGATTACCCCCCGGTCGTTTAAGCCGGTTACCTGCGCACCATTCAATGTTGCACATTGTATGACCTCCAGGTTGTTCATTCCGCATTTGGAAGCCAGCAATTTTACCTCCTGCATTAATGCAACATCTTCGTTTTTAGTAGGATATATCCAATCTGTTCCTGAAACAATCTTTACGCCCCGCTGGTGTGCCCTTCGTGTAATGATTGCGGCATTGACCATTTTATTGTTTTCGGCGTGAAAAACCGTCGCATCCAGGTATATGTTCCCCTGCTTCATGGCCAACAGCAACCGGTCCAGGATCGCTGTATCGGCTTTGAAGGAAAAATAGCCCCATGGGCCCAGGCCATCAGGCCTTGCCGGTGTGCTTCCTTTGTAATTTCTCCAATGAGCTCCTTACTTAGATTCGCATATCACTAAGACAAGCGGGGTTACTACCCGGATATAACTCGGATATAGTCCGAACTTTATAGGGATAAGACCTTGTAAACTCCGTTTTTGTTACTGGTTAATTAGAAATAAATTTCAGATTTATAGCATATTAGAAAGTATCAATTAATACTAAAGACTATGGCTATTATTAAATGGAATTCTTGGCGGTTTTAAAGGTAAAGCTGGTAAAGTTGCAGGCTATCACGCTTACGGAAAGATTTGATGCGGGGTATACCAAAATTAAGAACAAGTGCCCCCTCTGAAAAAGAACTGATAAACAGGGAGAAATTTGCCTATGTACAAGCCTGGCTACAACCATTGACAGACTTTTTGAGAGTTGGTTTTCAAGACTATAATCCCAATTTTCAGGGTTTTGTAGCAGCTAAATCTTACAATAGTAAAAATGCTGTTATTGGATTTTCTCCTTATTTCCAGATCGACCCCACTCTGACTGTGGTCAGTTACGGAGACATGAAACAACCGGCAGGTGCTTTCGCCATTGCCGAAGGAGCCAACATCATTAGCTTCAATTGGAGTGGTGGCAACTTTGTATATAATGACAGGGCCATGTTGTTGGTTTATGACATTACCGGCGGCACTGCTACTTTTAATACGGCATCTGAAAAGGCAAACAGCGGACATGCAACACTTAAGTTGGATGAAACTTACGCCGGAAAACACGTAGATGTTTACCTGACATTTATCTGAAGATAGGAAGCGGCGCAGTACTAGTCAATACCTGGGATTAATTACCGTAATTTAAATTTCCTGATCTAAATATTTGATTCAAATTGATGTATAGCAATTGTGTATGATTCCTTTACCAATAACTGTAGTAGCTGGGCTTTGCTTATTAAAACGGCAACCTATTCTATAATTTTCTTCATAGCGGACTGCATGGTAAGCTTTATCCAGCAATTGCATATCCCCTTCATTATGTTCATCAAAAATCTGATTGACTCTCGGAAGATATGGCTGTAGAAATTTTTGATGGTTCCGGATCCTATGCGAGATTTTTTCACGACCAACTATAATTTGTTCAGCAACCCTATAACTTAATTCCATTACCTGATGTAGCATTAAAGTGGCAAGCGGATAGTTATGCGTTTTTATGTAAAATGCTACCCCAGTATTAAATCCTTTTATTTTATGCTGCTCCCCTTTAAAATTCTCTCTGGCTTTATCTAATATGTCATTCGCCGCTAACCATGCTGGTTTTAGAGCAAAGCTACCTTCGGAGCTTTTATACACCAGGTTTTCTGGTTTACAGATCAAGAAAAAGGGAATGCTTCCTTGTGTTATCCCATTCTGAACATCAATGGGCGGGCCTCCATAATATGCAGGCGGCTCGTTTTGGGGATCAGAATAATTAACTCCTTAAAGTCCACATCCTGATACTTAAAATGATTGAAATAAATTTCCTCTATTGATATAAGGTTAGCGATCCTGCATGCAAATTCCTGAACTTGCAGAGGTATTGGCTTTGTCGTTTCATTAGATAGAACTGATTTTTTTGAGATCTTTGTCATATACTCACTTTAGTTGGTTTAAACTTAAAATGAGTCTCAAAAGAATTTAGCAGCCTACATTTGATCTCCAAATAGCAACAATAGATATCGTAAACAGAAATGCAAATAGCGGGCTCTAAAGACCATCTCGCTGGGCTTCTGACGGCCTTGGGCATGGATCTACAATAGAGCCCATAACGCTATTTGCACTTCAAAAGTACTATAATAAATGTTATGGGCATTAATCTATTGTCTCTGGCCCTTAGTTCTCAGAATTTAGCGAGCGAGACTCTTTAATTAATACCTCGGTTAAGAAGTAATGGTTATATGATATATTATTTTTATTTCATTGGCGGTCTATTTGAGTAATTAGTGTTTTGTAACAATCAAACATAAAAAAATAAACCCAAGAAACTAATATTCTCTAATAAATTATTTTTTCTCTTCTTTTTCGATTGTTTATTTCTCAATAAGGCAAAAAAACATCACTAAATTCACGTGGTTATCACTATCCAAAGATTAACATTAGTGTCCTTCCGCCAAGGATTAAAATAACGAACGCAGTGCTACCAACGATTACCTCTAGTTTATTTTTCAATTTAGAATTCATTTTATAAGCCAGGGGCCGCAACATCCCGCACAATTATTTTCTTTTCCGCCTGATTAAAAGCAAGCCCCCCCCCAACAGCAATAATCCGGGTAATACCCATATGTAAATTATTTTTAAGGTTTTACCCGTACGATGACTGATCAGCAAAAGGTTATCTTTAACGTCGATCCTTCGGGGAAGGTACTGAGGGTATATGCCATAGGCCATCCAGCTGTAAAAAGCATTCCGGAAAGAATTGTTGGTCATTCTCATATTGCTGGTAAAATCGGCATCTCCACATACAATGATGCGTTGCTGCTTGTTATTGATCTGCCGGGTTAACTGAACGGCAGTAATAAATGACGAAGCCTTCACATCTCCTTCACGCGGGTTAAATACCGGCGCTACAGAATCTAATACCATGGAGCCTATTTTAAGCCATGTTTTGTTGGGTCTGGTTTCTAACAAGGGGCTTATGGTAAAAGGGCCATTTATCGCATAGGAAAGTGCCATTGCACCTGGCATGGGGACCGTCACGGTATCGTCTTCGGTCGCTTTCTTTCGCAGGGCTTCTTTCCATTGTAAGAGCTTAGATTCCTCCGCAAGATTAGCACCGGTCGCCGTTACATAGGGTATTACTTTATCTGGCGTTTCATTTTTGCTCAATTCTACCAATGTGCCATTTCTGAATTGTACCCCCAGATGCCCGAGCAGGGGATTGAGCACCCCTTGTTTCCGCGGCTCGCCAAATATCAGCAAATTCCCTCCCTTATCTATATACTGCTCAACTTTTTCCTCGGTTGCCTGGCTTAAGTTAGTCTTAGGGTCAGCTATTACAAGGATATCGGCATCTGCAGGAATATCCCGACTATCCAGTGACAAGGTATCTGTATCAAAACCATGGTTAATCAATGCATTCCGACTGCCTTTATCAATAGCTATTCCTGAATATTCCCGTTCACCTGTTTTGTGTATACTGCGTTCCAGGTTGCCCGAAAGAAAATATATTTTGGGCCCCTTGTCCCCGATCAGAAGTTTTAGGGCATCATCAACATGCGTTTCGTCCGGCCAAAAATAACTGTCATCAAAAGTACGCAGGTTCACTTTCTTGTCCTTATATCTCAGCTGCATAAAAACCCGCCCATTTTCCAAATTGGGGTCAATTATTTTGCGAATCTCTGCCGGAGGCATAAACATGGCCGAATCAACGTTAATTTGTTTTGCCGTGATTCCAGCGATCTGTTTTTCTGTTTTTCCCGGATAAGCCTTGTAATATTGCCTGTTGTCCAAACTACCATCGTTATAATAATAGTATACATATTTAAATTGAATATCAGGCTTAAACCGCAAAAAGGATTCCCAAAGTGTGGTTAAGTATGGGTTTCTCCCTACCGGCATCCCTCTTTGAGCCCCGCTACCCAGTAAATTGGTATAAAGTGTTACTTCCAGAGGGGCATTATCGCCCATGCGCGCCAGTATTTTCTGGCTGCGGGGGTGAATGGTATTGATTTTTCCTACGGTAACATCCAGGTAGCCTGTAAGGGCCGGACGGGAACTGACATAACCAATTAAGACTCCCGAAATAACCACCCCAATATATCTTAGCGCCTTAATCGTCCAGGGTTTTGCCTCCCTTCCGCCTTTGAGTTTAAAAAGCGTAAAGCCCAGGAACATATAAACCACAACGACAAAATAGATCACATCTTTGGTCGTGATCAGACCCGCCATCATCTTAGCCGTTCGCCCTGCGATGGATAAAAAATAGGTAAGGTCGCGTACAAAATCATATTGCTGCCAAAAGCCCCCTATTCGGCCCAATATAAAAAGGACCATGAAAGTACCGATCGCAGATATGATCTGGTAATTACTGAGGCTTGACATAAACAAACCTATAGCGGAGTAAGCACAGGCCAGCAAATAAAAGCCCAGGGTGGCAGATAACAATACGGGATAGTCAATCGATTTAATCTGAAAAGCTCCTGAAACCATAAATATGCACAGTATCCCCACCAACACCAGGCTATAGCACATCAGGGCCAGGTATTTCCCCAAAACAAGATCCCGCAACCTGATTGGCGAGGAATACAATAATTTGATGGTGCCACTATTAACCTCCCGGCTCAATATGCCCATGGTAAGCAATGGGATAAACAGAAATAAATTCTGTAGTGCTTTAGCAAAAACCCCTGTTTCACTTAAAAAAAGAGGAGCAGTAAGCGCTGAAGGAAACTGTTTAAACTTCGGGTTATTTTTTGACAGGATCTCCTGAAGCATTGAACCCATAGTTATCGGTTCCGCATAAAAAATAGCGCACTGGACTAAAAATACAATTACCAGAAACCAGGCTACGGGCGAGTAAACAAGGTTCCGCACCTCATTTTTGGCAATTTTGAATATGATCTTCATATGTTTGAATATTAGTAGGTCTGAGTGCCGGACAATTGTTTGAAAATATCATCCAGCAGACTTTTCTCCAGGCTGATCTCACGCAATTGCCATTTGTGCTGCAAACTGGCAGCGACCAGTCTTTCCGTAATCTCTTCGTCACCATCAAAGTATACCCGGATCTCTTTATAAGTAAGCACTTCTATTTTGGTAATTCCCTGTATTTTAAGCAATTCCTCTGTCGCTGGTGGGTTTTCCATTTTTACAATTAAACTATTAGGCTGCACATAATTGTCAAAGGCGTCCATAGAATCAGCAAATACAATCCTGCCCCCCTCAATCATTACAATTTCTTTACAGAGTAAGTGTATCTCTGTCAGGATATGTGATGAAAGCAGCACGGCATGATCAAGTGCTATTTCTTTAATCAGCTTCCTCGCTTCAATCAATTGATTTGGATCTAATCCATTGGTGGGTTCATCCAATACCACCAGTTTGGGTTTATGTATAATGGCCTGCGCTATGCCTACCCGCTGCCGGTACCCTCCCGAGAGGTTATGGATCAGCCGGCTACTGAAATGTGCAATACCGCATCGCTCCTTTACCTCGGTCACAGCTGCTTTTATTTTACTTTTTTCAATAAACCGCAACTCTGCACAATAGGTCAGGTATTCATCAATGGTCAGGTCGGTATACAGGGGTGGGTTCTGGGGCAAAAATCCAATCTGTTTTTTTGCCAGCTCGGGCTGGACCCTGATGTCAAAGCCATTCACAAGCACACTGCCTTCTGTTTGGTTCAGCACCCCGCAAATGATGTTCATGGTGGTTGATTTACCTGCCCCGTTTGAACCCAGTAAACCGGTAATGCCATTCTGGCTGATTTCCATATTGATATCGCGTACGGCCCAGCTGCTGCTATACCTGTGCGAAAGTCCTTCTATTCTTAAAATGCTATCCATTATCGTTTATAGTTTAAATTAGTGCCTAAAAGATCAATTAGTGCTTTTACAGGAATGGTTTCTTTCACCATCATCTGGATATACGAACCCGCACCGGGCCCGCCCTGGGTACCCACCGGGTGAGTGGAAGTAACAACTCCTATGAGGTTTCCGTATTTATCCAGAATTGGCCCGCCGCTTGACCCAACACCGTAATCCGCTGTAATCTCCATCCTGACAGGAGCCTTCCCGTTTTTATTGTAGCCATATGTAATGCTCAAACTATCAACGGCTACGTTTCTGGCCATTATACCTTTACTGAAATAGTAAAAATGCCCTAATGGATGGGAGAGGCAGTATACCGGCGCGCCGGTATTTGCGGGCCTTCCGATAGGTATGGCACTAAGTTGCTCTCCATGGGTGTCGACTTTAAACACGGCCAAATCGTTGTTCTGAGAAAAAGCCAGTATCCTGTCTATCCGATAAATTTTCTTATCGGCCGACATCAGGAAATAGATGCTGTCTTTACTAGTCGGCCCGTCTTTACCAATCAGGTCCTTCAGGACGTGGTAATTTGTGATGCAAACCCCATCTCCAGCAATAGCGAACGCTGTCCCGGAGAGGTCAAATTTCAGTGCTTTAGGATCTGACGACAATATCTTACCAAAGATGAAGACACTACGCTTTCTTTGTTTAAAAATTTCTTCCCCATCGAGCACTTTCGACTTTCCTTTTAGTGCCGTAACAGCTTCCATTGGCTCTTTTTCATCTACCAGTAAAGCAGAGGCCGCCCGTATTTCCTTAATGGTTTTGGACTTGCTCTCCTTGCCCGACATAAAACCTTCCCGGAGTGCCTCACCAATAAATTCGTTATATTTTACATACTCATTTTCTGCTCCGCGACTTTGCCCTTTAACTGCTGTTACGCTTAACCACAAACAAATGCCAAATAAAAGACATCTTTTCATATCACGATCCGATTAAATCCAGAATACCTTCATTCCTGATGATCATCATGCCCTGGCGGTCTTCAGTGATCCCTTCTTCCATTTTATAGGTATAGCGGGGTCTTGCCCCATCCATTACGGTAGGCATGTACGCAAACCGAACATTGTCCCTTCC
>NZ_JBEPSL010000004.1:0-504832 GCF_040548825.1 Pedobacter africanus | reverse complement strand
AGAGCCGATGGTACTGCGGTAACACGTGGGAGAGTAGGTCGGTGCCAAATCTTAAAGAAAGCCTGTAGCCATAAACTACAGGCTTTTCTTGTTTAGTGAACTATCGGCTATTCCTTAAGCCCCCCCCTCCACGCCTGCTGAAAAACAACCACTCAGCATTCAGGAATATCAGCCCGCTGATGATATCCTACAGGGCGAAAACAGATATCTTTCAATATTTCTCCACAACATTTCCCAGGTAAATATATATATCTGTACCAGTATTATATAAAAAACATTGAAAGAAAGGTGTTGCAGTAAGACTTTTAAGGTTGAATTTTAGTTAAAATATGCTAAATCTTTATCCTAAAGGCAATAAAACCGTATAATTGTATTCTACGTTAATTGAATAAATACATAGAAGATGAAATGGAGAACGATTATATACTGTGCAATATGGCTTCTGTTTAATACAGCTGCTTTTTCGCAAAGTAAAGATGTAAAGCTACCGGCAAACTGGTACAATCTGGATTTAACAAAAGACGGATATTTTGGTATTAGTACAGAAAAAGCTTACAATGAGTTGTTAAGGAATAAAAAGCCAAAAGAGAATATTATTGTAGCTGTAATAGATGGTGGTGTTGAAACAACCCATGAAGATTTAAAAGAGGTGTTGTGGACCAATAAAAAGGAGATTCCTAACAACGGCATTGACGATGATGGTAATGGGTATATAGATGATATACACGGTTGGAATTTTATCGGTTCAAAAAATGGTAATCTGGCCTACGACAATCTGGAACTGGTACGAATTTTTAAAGCGTATCAACCTAAATATAGGTCCACAATAAAATCGACTGTTTTAGATAGCACTCAGAAGGAAGAATTTGCGCTTTATACAAAAGTAACAGCGGAATTCGGAAAAAAATATGACGAAGCACATCAATCTTTTGCGGTGATCTCTATCATTAACAAAATGCTAGATTCGGTAGGTAGAATTACAAATAAGGCTATCCCTTCATTGGAAGACATTGAAAGTTATAAGGCAGATAATGAAGAAGAGGAGCAATGCAAAAAGATCATCCGCAAAGGCTCAAAGGAAAGTGGCTCTATGGAAAAGTTTCACAAGGAAATGAAGGATGCCTATAAACAATATGATGTAATGCTCAGGTATAATTTGAATCCTAAATACGACCAGCGCGGAGAATTGGTAGGAGACGATTATGCGAATGCAAAAGAGAGATTTTATGGAAATAGTGATGTTGCTGGCCCCAACGCAGAGCATGGTACACATGTGTCTGGCATCATCGGCGCTAAGCGTGACAATGGCATAGGTATAAACGGGGTTGCCAATAACGTAAGGATTATGGGAATCAGGGTTGTGCCCGAAGGAGACGAGCGTGATAAAGATGTGGCTAATGGGATAAGGTACGCGGTAGATAACGGGGCCAGGGTAATTAATATGAGCTTTGGAAAGGGATTTAAGTGGAATAAGGAAGCTGTAGATGAGGCGGTTAAGTATGCCGAGCAGAAGGGGGTATTATTGGTACATGCAGCAGGTAATGACAATAAGAATAATGATATTGAGGATAACTACCCAAACAAATATTATGAAGGACCGGAAGCTATAGCTTACAGAAGATCGCATAAGAAGCCTGAAATTAATCTGATGGGCTTCAGGCCTAATTCAAATGCACCACAGCAGGCAATGGCGGGTGGTAGAAACATGCCTATAGTTCCCTTAAAGCCAGTGGTTGATACTGCAAAGTTTAGTCTGCCGCATGCGAAGAACTGGATAGAAGTTGGCGCGAGTGCTTATAAGAACGACGCAAGTTTGAAGGCTTCTTTTTCTAATTATGGTAAGTATACGGTCGATGTTTTTGCACCTGGATTTATGATCAATTCCACCGTTCCGGGATCCAAGTATGAGGAATTTGATGGGACAAGCATGGCTGCACCTGTTGTCTCAGGACTGGCAGCTTTAATCTTGAGTTATTATCCACAGCTTAAGCCTCAGGATGTAAGGGATATTATTATGAAATCTGTTGTAAAAGTTGAGCAGAAGGTTCGAAATGAAAATGAAAGAGGAGAAGGCGAGCGTGTGAGTTTCCGGGAATTGTGTGTGAGTGGAGGAATAGTAAACGCATATCAAGCCTTGAAACTGGCGGAAAACTATCAATCAAAAAAGTAATGAAAATAAAAAAGCCCATCTTTCGATGGGCTTTTTGTAGTAGCGGGGAGCAGGATCGAACTGCCGACCTCAGGGTTATGAATCCTGCGCTCTAACCATCTGAGCTACCCCGCCGGGTGGTCTTTTTTCTAAAGAGTTGCAAATATAGAATAAATTACTTTTCTTTAGAAACAAATGTTAAAAATTGTCTAAAAATTTCAAAATATAAGTGCTTAGCGATGTCAGAAAAGAAAAAATTTACTTTAGAATATGAATTGAGATCGTCTCCACGTATTTTATTTAGCTTTATTAGTGAACCCAATGGCCTGTCGCAATGGTTTGCCGATGACGTAATTTTCCGTGATCAGGTGTATACTTTTACATGGGATGATGAGGTGCAGAAAGCCAAGTTATTAAGCGTTAAAGAAAACAAGCTGGTAAAGTTTAAATGGATCGATGATGATCCGCACTGTTATTTTGAAATGGAAATTGTTCAGGATGAATTAACTAATGATGTGGCGCTTTCAATTACAGATTTTGCGACTGACGACACACTTGCAGAGCGCAGGCAGATATGGGATAATCAGATCAACTATCTCCATAGTGTATTAGGTGCTTAATTTTTCGTTGGCTTTGCCTACATTTGTACATTGAAAAAGATTCATTTACTACTTGTCAAAGCATTTATAAAGCCATTCTTCGTCACTTTTTTTATAGTGATGTTTATTCTGTTGATGCTTTTTTTATTCAAGTACATTGATGACCTGATTGGGAAAGGCTTTGAATGGTACGTCATTCTTGAGTTGATGTACTATGCCTCAGCGGCAAACGTGTCTATGGCGCTCCCGCTTTCTATTTTGCTTTCTTCAATTATGACTTTTGGTACATTAGGCGAGAACTATGAACTTGTAGCCATAAAATCGGCTGGTGTATCCTTACAGAAAGCAATGAGACCATTGTTAGTGCTGATTGTTTTCCTGGCTATCAGTTCTTTTATTTTTTCTGACTATATGCTGCCAAAGGCCAATTTAAAATTTGGCTCTCTGTTATGGGATATACGGAATAAAAAGCTTTCCTTTCTGATTAAAGAAGGTGTATTTAACAATAGCATACCTGGGTATTCGATACGCGTAGATAAAAAGGGAGCTGATGGAATTTCCTTGCATAATGTAATGATATATGATCATACCAGTAATAATGGCATAGCAAAGATCATTATAGCAAAGAGTGGAAAAATGTCTAAAAATGATGACTACCTGCTACTTACTTTACATGACGGAGTAAGATATGAAGAGTCGAGTGGCAAAAATGCCTCTTATAACCCAAGACAGGAACTTACCCGGATGAGGTTTAAGGAAACAGACCAGAAATTCGACATTTCGAGTTTTAAAATGAACCGAACAGATGAAGAGGGCTTTAGGGGAAATACCCAAATGCTTAATCTGAAAGGCCTGACAAAAAAAGAGGATTCTCTGAAGAAAGAACTTGCCGTGGTAAATAAATCTGCTGCTTTGAACCTGAGTGGTTACTATAAACAGAATAGTTATACCAAAGGTTATACAAAAATTAATACTCCGGCAAAAAGGATTGAAGGCCAGGTTTTAAATTCCATTCCCAAGAACCAGAGACTCTCGGTATTACAAAGTGCGTTGGACCAGGCAAATTCGATTCAGCAAGCCACATCGGGGAGGCTCGCTGAACATGCAGACCGGGTTAAAAATATCATAAAAGTTCAGATAGAATATCAGAAGAAGTTTACACTGGCAGCATCATGTTTACTGTTGTTTTTTATTGGTGCTCCTTTAGGTGCAATTATTAGAAAGGGGGGGCTGGGCTTACCAGTGGTAATGGCCATAGTATTTTTCCTGATCTATCATATCATAGCAACCGTTTCAGAGAAATCTGCTACACAGGGTTCTCTGACGCCTTTTTTCGGTATGTGGCTTGCTATTATCATTTTGTCACCTTTAGGGGCGTTTCTTACCTATAAGGCTACTGTAGATTCGGCCCTGTTTGATGTGAATTATTTTAAAACACTGATCGTTAATTTTTTCAAAAGATTTTCATCGAAAAAAACGGCATTAAAGGTATAAGTTTTTGTAAGCTATATCAGCTATTTCATTACTTATTTATGATATTTTAAGCTGTTATTTGTCTTTGAAGGTTGTAACTTTGCAATATAATTTTAATTGAATCTCAGGCATTTTACTGAGTCTGATGATGGATATACTTATAAAATGGAAATTAAACTGGATGCAATAGAAGATGCTATTGCTGATATAAAAGCGGGAAAAGTTATTATTGTCGTTGATGATGAAGACAGGGAAAATGAAGGTGATTTTCTGACGGCGGCAGCCAATGCTACTCCCGAGGTGATTAACTTTATGGCGACATATGGGCGTGGATTGATCTGCGCGCCTTTAACAGAGCAAAGATGTGATGAACTGGGCCTGGAGTCAATGGTTGGAAAAAATACTGCAGCCTATGAAACCAACTTCACTGTGTCTGTAGATTTGCTTGGCCATGGTTGTACAACAGGCATCTCTGCTTCCGACAGGTCTAAAACGATTCAGGCATTGATAGATCCTAACATAGATCCTTCGGAGTTAGGGAGACCGGGGCATATTTTCCCGTTGAGAGCTAAAGATGGCGGTGTATTGAGAAGGGCCGGTCACACAGAAGCTACTGTAGATCTGGCCAGGTTGGCAGGTATGGAAGAAGCAGGTGTACTCGTAGAGATATTAAAAGAAGATGGTGAAATGGCCAGGCTTCCCGACTTGATTAAGATTGCGGAAAGGCATCAACTTAGGATTATTTCGATTAAAGACCTTATTGCTTACAGATTAAGTAAAGAGAGCTTGATTAAGGAAGAGGTAACGGTGAATTTACCTACCCAATGGGGAGATTTTAAAATGACCGCCTATACACAATTGGATAATAATGCCACACATCTTGCGATCAGTAAGGGGGAGTGGTCTGAAGACGAACCTGTTTTGGCAAGGGTGCATAGCTCTTGTGTAACAGGTGACATTTTTGGATCGTGTCGTTGCGATTGCGGGCCTCAACTTCATAAAGCGATGGAAATGATTGACAAAGAGGGTAAAGGTGTTGTTGTTTATATGAACCAGGAAGGCAGAGGAATTGGGTTGATCAATAAGCTGCGCTCCTATAATCTACAGGATGCCGGATTTGATACGGTAGAGGCCAATATTAAATTAGGTTTTAAAGGTGATGAACGCGATTATGGGGTAGGAGCCCAGATATTGAGGGCGCAAGGTGTAACTAAAATGAAGTTGATGTCCAATAACCCTACCAAAAGGGCCGGCTTAATTGGATATGGTTTGGAGATTGTAGAAAACATTGCCATAGAAATTGAAAGTAATGTGCATAATGAACACTATCTGAAAACAAAACGTGACAAAATGGGACATCAAATTATGAAAGGCTAAGGAATCATTTCCTTTTGGGCTTTTTCTGATGGTTTATAATTCCCTCTTTGTTGGAAGGAATTGTTTGGAGAGCAGAAGGTTTTTTATCGTCTTCTGCTTTCTTTTTTTGCTCCTCCAATTTCTTTTTTTCTTCCTTACGGAGTTTTCCTGAAATTTTTTGTATAAACTCCCTGAAACTGTCAAATTGCTGCGTATAGATCAGGCCCAAAGAGGTTACATTGGTGTTTTGCAAGCCAGTATTAAAGATGCTCTGTTGTGTGGGCGGCTTATTGGCAAGTTTACCTACAAGGGTTCCATCTTTTTTAATTAAGGCCAGTACTTCAACTTCACTTCCTACATTATCTCTTGAGAATCCAATTGGAGAAAGGTCACTTCTGCTGTTTTTGTCAACGATACCGGCATTTAAGATGATCCTGTCCTTGAAAAAGCGAAAAGAAGCATTTGCCTCACTTAATGATCGGATGTTGATGTCTACAAAATCCAGGTTTAATGAAGAAAGTACGTTGTTGAATTGATTGAAAAGCAGTTCTGTAGCTGTACTGGCTACCCCGGAAGACAATTGTTTCCCCAGGTCTTCTTTTCCAGATCCCGGGGCAAAGCTCCGTCTGATGATCAGACTGAGGGCCTGCAGGTTTCTGTTATTATCATCATTAAAATAGGACTGCATCTCTTCTTTAATCGCAGGATTGGAAGGGAAGAAGATATCCAGCTTGATATCTGGTTTGAGCAATAAACCGGTAAGTCCCATTTCCACTTCGGTTAATACCCTTTCATTGGCATTAGATCCTTCGCGGTTAGCTGCTGTATACAAATCGGCTGTACTCGCCCTAAGTGCATAGATGGCTTTCAAATTGATCTGTGCGGCAGAAGGGTTGCCTGTCCATCTGATGGTACCGCCCTGGCGAATGGTAAACTTTTTATTGATCACTTCCTGCGCAGTAAAATCAAAACTTCCGCTTTCTATAATGTAGTCGCCCGACATTTCAAAATCGCCCAGGCTGTTGATGTTCAAGGCCAGGTTTCTGGAATATCCTTTACCACTTAATTTACCCAGTGTTGTAAAGATATTTGCGGTACTACTGGCATCAACTGATAGTTTCAGGCTCATAGTAAGTCCGTCGAAACTTGTTTGTTTCTTTACATAGTTGGTGGTGTCTTTACTTACAAAGGTAATGAAGTCTTTGCTGGATACAGTTTCGGAGCTGTTTAGTGGTAAGTTAAAAACCGTTCCTTTTTCAGTTTTAGCATCAATATCTATAAACATTTTATTGGTAGGACCTTTAAATTTAAAAGACCCGGTGGCATATGCCCGCCCAAAATACAAAGGGTTGTCTTTTTCGGTGGTATTTAAGGCCATGAAATGGTTGGCATTCACATCAACATCCAGGGTTGGATTGTTGAGGTCATTAAGGTCTACCGTGCCATTAGCAATGGCCTCATCATTGTCTGTATCCAGTAATTTGAGATCTTTGATAGCAATAACACTATTATCCACAGTTACCTCATCCGAAATAGTATAAGTTGTTTTGAGATAATTGATGGTCATCGTAGCTTTATCAAAGGCAACAGTGCCTTTAATTTCAGGTTTGTCAAACGGCCCCTTAATGGTCAGGTCGGAAGATATATGACCTTTGAGATTTGAAACCAACTCATTGACGAATGGTTCCAGAACGGCTAATTCGCTTTCATCCAGTTTGACCAGAACGTCCATTTCCTTCTTCTCCAGGTCAAGACTTCCGGTAGCCCTGAGTGTTTCCCGGTCGGCCGCAACAATATTGGTAAATATGTTGGCTGCTTTTTTAGATTGGTCGTATGAAGAGGTGTCTGTAAGGCTACCTATATAGGTGTCATTAAAAGTAAGGGAGTCAATTTTGATGTTATCCCTTATTTCGGGCGATTTCAGGATATTGGAAAGCCTGGTTTCGCCGTTTACGTTGCCACTGAGTTTTAAACCCATTGCCTTTACAAAGGGATTTAAGGTGGTCAGGCTAAAATCTTTAAATCCTACCCGTAACATGTCTTCGGGATTGCCCGATAGCACACCGTCCAGTGTTAACAGCTGCCGGCCATTGGCAAGGTCGAAATTATTGATTTCAGTTTTTCCCTCGTGAAAATTAATCCTTACCTTCTCCTGTATTTTCCAGTCTTCGTTATTAACCTTTAAAATGGAAGGAAGGATGCTTACACGTGCAGTGGTGTCGCTGGCGAATTCAATCAAGCCGTTTAAATCCAACTGATTTACATCGTCTTCGTTAGATAGTTTAATATTCAATGATAAACTGTCATTGCGTAAGATATTAGATATATTGACATTTTTAATGTAAAGGCTATCGTTCAAATCTACCCGATCTGAGGTAATAATGGCTTGCAGCTGGTTGGTACTGGTGTTTTCATCGACAATGATGTTATTTATTACTACACCTTTATATTTGAGTTTTTTGATAAAACCATTTAAAGTGGCGATGTTATTGGGCGAGTCGAAGTTTCCGGCAAAAATGGCCTGGTCTTCAATAGACAGACCGGGTACCAGCAATTCGGCAATGGGTTCAAATCTTTTGATGTTCAGGTTGAACTGAAATATCTGGTTGCCAAATTTTACAATGTCTGCTTTTAAAGAAGGGATGTATTTTTTTGCCAGGGCTTTGTAGTAAGAGGGTAGCGTATTTAGATCGTATTGTCCTTTAATGCTGGCATCCAGGATGTCTGATTTTACAGTCAGGTTGCGGTCCTTACCCAATCCGCTGGCTTGTAGCTCTACCGAGTCTATGTGATAAACACCTTTTACATTATCAAGGGTAATTTCCTGTAGTCGTAGCTTTCCCTGTATGTTATTAAGGTTGGTGCCGGAAAAATTTGTATTGAATACGGCGTCTATTTTTAAGGAGTCTTTGTACAGTTTTAAGGCCCTTAGTTTTGCATTTTTTATGGTGGCTTTAAAATTAAATACAGGCAATTTGGGGTTTAGGTTAACTCCGCCATCAAATGCAAGCTGAATATTCCTATCGTTAATTTTTAAACTTCCATCAAAATACTTCTTGTCAAATGTACCGTCAATTTTAACGTTTCGATACCTGTAGTGGTTAAAATCAATGTACTCGATGTCACCATTTAATTTTTCTGACAGATTGTGCATTTCCGTACCACGACCTTTTACATATAATGAGGCAGATAGACGGCCAAGCATTTTTTCATCAACCAGGTTTCCTATATCAAAATCGTAGGTTTTTACATTTCCGGTGTAGGAGGGGGTGCCTTTTTTATCGATTTTCATATTTACATCGGAAACCAATCTTCCCAGTTTGGTCTTAAACTCCCCGTAGGCAATAAAGTCATTTTTAAATCCGGTAAAAGAGCCATTAAAGTTAATGTTGCCAAACTTATCGACTATTTTGGGAACTACTTTTTCTTTTTTACCGGTAATGCTGGTTACAATTTCATCCAGGTCGGTTTTATTGGTGCCGGCCATTTCAATCTTGAGGTCCATAAAGGTTTCCTTAAGATAAGGCAGCCCTTTCAATATAAAATCTCCCTTGATATGGGTAGCTTTTCCTGCCTTTACAGAGAGTTTTTTTGCTCTTAAATTGTTAACCAGGCCATTTACCTGGCCATCAACATCAATGTCCAGACTCATCTGGTCAAGATCGGAAGTGAAATAAGAAACATCGCGCGAAGAAATATGGCTGTCTTTAAAGTTAGCCTTCATTCTCACTTTGTTGATATAGTCGTCAAAATCCCCAAAACTTTTAAAGCGCATCTGGAAGTAGTCAGATAATCGGCTACGGTTCGTTACCAGAAGTAGTTTTTTTAATTCAATACTATTGGTGTCTATTGTCGTAAATGCAGTCAGATTTTTTAAATAAAAGCCACTTTTTTCCCTGAAGGTAAGATCTTTTATATTTGCCTGAACAATATGATCTTTTGTATTCAGGTTTTCAAAAATACCATTCAGCCCCTTTAAATCAACATCGTCAAAATTAACACCTTTCATCACGGTGTCCCGACGATAGTTTTTGTATTTAAAACCAACGTTGTTAAGTATTACTCTTTCAAATGAGATTTTATAGGGTTTTTTCTTCTTTTTAACCGGAGTTGGCCCTGAATCAAAATAGTCGATAATGAAATCAAGATTTGAGGTGGTGTCCTTATAAGATTTTAGAAAGAATGAACCATTGTTAATCTGAACAGTATTTACTGCTATTATTCTTTGTTTGAGTGAGAGTTGGTTAATGTCGACCAGAAACTTTGGCGTACTCAGAAGGGTGTCTTTCTGCTGATCCAGCACCAATAGATCCTCCAGTACAACTGATTTGAAAGGCTTAATGTATATCCCACTCAAGGATATTGTGGTGTTGAGTTCTTGGGAGAGGTATGCAGCAGCTTTTTTTGCTACATAAGTCTGCACCGGCTTAAATTGAAGTGCGAAGAGAATGACAGCAGCAAGTAATATTACTGATGCAACAAGCCAAAGCAGTATTTTTAATAGTTTTTTAATAGTTTTGTAGCTTAATTATAAATAACCGTGTCAGTAATACTTGCTATAGAATCTTCTTGCGATGAAACTTCAGTTGCCATATGTAACAACGGCAAAATTACTGCCAATGTTATTGCAAACCAAACAATTCATGAAAATTATGGTGGTGTAATTCCTGAGCTTGCGTCAAGGGTGCATCAACAGAATATTGTTCCTGTAATTCAGCAGGCGTTGAATGATGCCAAAGTTGGTAAAAGTGATCTGAACGCGATTGCCTTTACGCGGGGGCCTGGCTTGTTGGGCTCATTGCTGGTAGGTGTATCATTTGCAAAATCGTTTGCAATGGCGCTTGATTTACCTTTGATTGCTGTAAACCATATGCAGGCACATATCCTGGCACATTTTATAGATGATCCAAAGCCGAAATTCCCGTTCTTATGCCTTACTGTATCTGGCGGACATACACAGATTGTGTTGGTGAGAGATTATTTTGATATGGAAATTGTAGGCGAAACGCTGGATGATGCTGCTGGTGAAGCTTTTGATAAAACAGCAAAAATATTGAAGCTGCCTTATCCGGGCGGACCTTTAATTGATAAATATGCTAAGCAAGGTAATCCTTTGGCGTTTAAATTTCCTGAACCACAGATAAAAAACTTGGATTATAGTTTTAGTGGGCTTAAGACTTCGATTTTGTATTTTATCCGGGCGCGGGAAAAGGACAATTCTGATTTCATCACAGAACATTTGAATGATATCTGTGCTTCAGTGCAGCATAGCATTGTGGGGATCCTACTCAATAAATTAAAAAAGGCTGCCAGTCATTACGGTATAAAGGAAATTGCGATCGCCGGTGGGGTGTCTGCGAATAGCGGTTTGCGTTTAGCATTGCAGGAAATGGCCGAAAAGCAACACTGGAATGTTTTCGTACCTGCGTTTCAATATTGTACAGATAACGCGGGTATGATTGCAATTGCAGGTTATCATAAATATCAGCAGGGTGATTTCGTAGGACAGGATGTGGCACCACTCTCTAGAATGGAATTTTAAACTTAAATAAGAAGTTATGAATGGAGCAAGCTATATATTTTTTGGGTTGGTATTGATCCCCCTGATTGTTTTTTTAGGTTGGCTGATAAAAAAAGATAAAAACAGAAATTACATAGGTATCCTGGTGTTAATTGGAATGGCGGTGATTGCATTGATCGCAATCCTTAAATACGATAGTAAGTTTATAAACAGCGGCCAAAGCAACACACCTAAGATACAGCGGGCCCCAAGTTACCGGTAAAACAAAAGGGCTAGTCATATTTAATGACTAGCCCTTTTGTTTTGAGATATAATACTACTCTTTTTCTTCCAGCTTTTCTCCGGTTACTTCAGTACGTATTTTTGCTTCTATTTCTTCAGATAATTCTGGATTATCGAGCAGGAGTTGTTTAACAGCATCTCTTCCCTGTCCTAGTTTGGTATCTCCGTAGGAGAACCATGATCCTGCTTTTTTGATGATGTTAAAATCAACACCAAGGTCAATAATCTCGCCTGTTTTAGATATACCTTCTCCGAACATAATGTCAAATTCGGCAATACGGAAAGGGGGAGCAACCTTATTTTTTACGATTTTAACTTTTACCCGGTTTCCTGAAACTTCATCAGAATCTTTGATTTGAGAGGTTCTGCGAATATCCAGTCGTACAGAAGCATAAAATTTAAGTGCATTACCGCCGGTAGTTGTTTCAGGGTTACCAAACATTACGCCAATTTTCTCACGTAATTGGTTAATAAAGATACAACAGCAACCAGTTTTGGAAATGGTGCCTGTTAGTTTACGTAATGCCTGGGACATCAAACGGGCGTGCAGACCCATTTTGGAATCACCCATTTCACCTTCAATCTCAGCTTTAGGGACAAGGGCAGCCACAGAGTCAATTACAATGACATCAATTGCTCCTGAGCGAATCAGGTTATCTGCAATTTCCAGTGCCTGCTCACCATTGTCTGGCTGTGAGATCAGGAGGTTGTCTACATCAACACCAAGTTTCTTTGCATATCCTTTGTCAAAGGCATGTTCCGCATCAACAATTGCCGCGATACCGCCTTTTTTCTGCGCTTCTGCTATAATGTGTGTAGCCAGTGTAGTTTTACCGGAAGATTCAGGTCCGTATATTTCAATAATTCTTCCTTTAGGTACACCGCCGATACCTAAAGCGATATCCAGACTGATAGATCCCGTTGAAATGGATTCTATAGGTTCTACAGCGTTATCTCCAAGTTTCATTACGGTACCTTTACCATATGATTTTTCTAACTTATCTAAAGTAAGTTGTAATGCTTTTAGTTTGTCTGCGTTTGTGCTCATATCATTTATAGTTCTTTAAGAAAGTGGCCACTCAGTGCCTTGGCCAGATCTGTCTCTTTGTGCTAATTATATTAGCAAATATAAAGTAATTTTATTTTAATTCAACAAATAAAGTTTATTTTAATTTGCTTGCAGTTAAATTTCACTAATTATTTTAGTTGCTTTGTTGTTTTTCTCGTAATACCTGCAGAAATGAGTGATCTCGCAAATGCTGCATTTTGGCGAACGCGCCACACAAATATATCTGCCATGTAAGATCAACCAGTGATGTGCGATATGGATGGTATGTTCGGGCAGGTTTTTAACCAGATCCTTTTCTACTGCAAGCGGAGTTTTTCCATTGGTTAGCCCAATCCGGTTGGCTACTCTGAAAACATGGGTGTCAACAGCCATTGCTGGCGCATTATAAATCACCGATGCGATCACATTTGCTGTTTTTCTGCCAACGCCAGGCATTTTCTGCAGTTGATTTACATCGGCAGGTACTTCATTATTAAAATCGTTCAGGAGCATATTGGCCATACCCACAAGGTGTTTCGCTTTATTGTTGGGATAGCTTACACTTCTGATGTAATCGAATACAATATCCGGGGTAGTTTCTGCCAAGGCCTTTGCATTTGGAAAACGTTGGAACAATGCCGGAGTAACCTGATTAATTCTCTTATCTGTGCATTGAGCAGACAATATAACTGCTACCAGAAGCTGAAAAGGATTGTTATAATGCAATTCAGTTTCTGCATCAGGTTGTCTGGCAGAAAAATGGGATACAAAGAGCTGATATCTTTCTTTTTTAAGCATAGGCAAACTTAGATAATTTATGCTAAAAAAAAAGCTGCCAGGTTTCTGACAGCTTAGGTTCTTTTTAAATTACTTTGCTTTTGAATAAGCCAGGATCCGTGAGATGCTTTCATCCGACGGCTCTCGTTTCAGGGCATCCAACTGTGTTTTTATGTGGTCATAAAATGCAGTATCAATTCCCTCAGCCTCTGTTGCAGAATTTGCCTCCTGCTTTTGTTGCTGGTAATTTAAATTGTCAATTGAAGTAAAGGTTTCCATCATAAGCAAATAACGTTGTATTAGTTTTACTAATTTAACGTTATGGCTATTAATTTATTTTAACCTTAACTATAATTAATTGTAATTTATTTTTTACAAATGAAATGTGCGTTTTTTAATAGGATACGCATGATAATTAAGAGATTTCCTTCACTTTCATCATTTTGCGCAGGTTATTTAAGGCATAACGCATACGCCCCAATGCGGTGTTTATGCTTACATCCGTCAGGTCAGCAATTTCCTTAAAGCTCAGGTCAGCGTAATGACGCATGATCAGCACTTCTTTCTGATCGTCTGGCAGTAAATGAATCATGGCCCTCAGGTCAAAATGCGTTTGTTCCCTCAGCATTCTATCCTCTGCACTTTCTTCATGAAACTGAAGCAAATTGAAAACATCTGTGCCGTCGGCGCTCGTAATTACGGGAGCCCGTTTTTCACGTCTGAAGTAATCGATAACCAGGTTGTGTGCAATACGCATTACCCAGGGTAGAAATTTACCTTCTTCATTGTAACGGCCTGATCGGAGGGTGTTGATTACTTTAATAAAGGCATCCTGAAATATATCTTCAGCCAGGTACTGATCTTTTACCAATAGATATATGGAGGTGTAAATTTTTGACTTATGTCTTTTCAGAAGTTCTTCCAAAACCGCTTCATTGCCGGTAAGGTATAACTTCACCAATTCTTGGTCACTATATTGTTGTAGTTTCATAGGAGTATCCGTACTAAATTCCCTTGCTGCTTGCTAAAAAAATACTTAGTAGATGTTTTCTTCTATATGAGTTCTCCTATTAGTTTGTTAGTTAGTGGTTTGATTTACTAGTTAATATTTCAAAAGAAGCATTTTTTTATTACAAAACCATATAAAAAGTGTTAAAAAAAATTAAAAGTGGGCTGAGTGCCTTATTTTTGCATTTCCGTAAAAAACCAAAATTGCGTTATTTGGGTTATATTAGCGGTATTCTAGCAGGAAATCAATGAATAAGGAAATCAATAAAGATCCACATAAAAATATTATCATAAAGGGTGCCAGAGTTCATAATCTAAAAAATATAGATGTGGCCATCCCAAAAAATAAGCTTGTAGTCATCACCGGAATGTCCGGTTCCGGCAAATCTTCACTTGCTTTTGATACCTTATATGCAGAGGGACAACGCCGCTATGTTGAAAGTTTATCATCTTATGCCCGGCAGTTCATGGGGCGGATGAATAAGCCTGATGTGGATTATATTAAAGGTATAGCACCCGCTATTGCCATTGAACAAAAAGTAATCACCTCCAACCCACGTTCAACCGTGGGTACTTCAACAGAGATCTACGATTACCTGAAACTTCTTTTTTCCCGGATCGGTAAGACTTACTCTCCCGAATCGGGTAAGATTGTTAAAAGAGATACGGTAACTACAGTCGTAGATTTTATATCGGGTTTGGGCGACGAAAGTGTGGTCACTATTTTTTGTCCACTTTTTCCGCACAATAACAGGTCGGTTAAAGAAGAACTTGCGGTTTTGCTGCAAAAGGGCTTTCTCCGGATTTCCTACAAAAAGAAGATTTATAAGATCGAAGATATTCTGGAAGATAAGGAATTTAAGGATTTTGAACTTACGGATGAGCATATCATCAATATTCTGATTGACAGGATAGTGGTGAACCAGGAGGAGGAAACTTTAAGCCGTATTGCCGATTCTGTTCAGACCGCCTTTTTTGAAGGTAAAGGAGACTGTTACGTGGAATTTGATGGTAAGCTGAATCATTTTTGCGACAGGTTTGAACTGGATGGGATCCGCTTTGAAGAGCCAACACCTAATTTCTTTAGTTTCAACAATCCTTACGGGGCCTGTAAAAGATGTGAAGGCTATGGTAATGTAATCGGGATAGATGAGGACCTGGTTATTCCTGATAAGAGCAAAAGTGTATACGACAATGCAATTGCACCATGGCGTGGAGAGAAGATGCGTGAATGGTTAAACAACCTGGTCAGAAATGCAGAGAAATTTAATTTTCCTATTCACCGGCCTTATAACGAACTTACAGAAAAGGAGCAGAGGCTCATCTGGACAGGTAATAAATATTTTGGCGGACTTGATGATTTCTTCAAAGAACTGGAAGAGCAGACCTATAAAATTCAGTACAGGGTTATGCTATCAAGATACAGAGGTAAAACCATTTGTCCGGATTGCAAGGGATCACGCTTGCGTAAAGATGCTTCTTATGTTAAGATTGACAACAAATCGATTATGGATGTGGTGCTTATGCCTTTGGCTACTTTACTTGGTTTCTTTGAAAACCTGAAGCTTTCTGAAAATGAACAGAAGATATCCAAACGTTTGCTGGCTGAAATCCGGAACAGGGTACTTTATTTGAATAATGTGGGATTAGGCTACCTGACTTTAAACCGTCTTTCCAATACGCTATCCGGCGGGGAGTCGCAACGCATTAACCTGGCGACTTCATTGGGCAGCAGTCTGGTTGGGTCTATTTATGTTCTGGACGAACCGAGTATAGGTCTTCACCCAAGGGATACCAATAAACTGATAGAAGTACTGCAATCGCTAAGAAATGTAGGCAACACAGTATTGGTAGTGGAGCATGAGGAGGAAATGATGAAGGCAGCCGATCATATTATCGATATAGGGCCCGAAGCAGGGACACACGGTGGAAACCTGGTGTTCAGCGGAACTTATGATGAGATCATAAAGGATAAAGGCAGTTTAACCGGCAGTTATCTTTCTGGAGTGCAAAAAATAGTTGTTCCTGCAAAACGCAGAAGCTGGAAAGACAATATATTGATAAAGGGTGCACGAGAAAATAATCTTAAAAATATAGATGTAAAAATTCCTCTTGGTGTATTTACTGTGGTGAGTGGGGTTTCAGGATCAGGAAAAACCAGTTTAATCAAAAAGATATTTTATCCTGCTTTGCAGAAAGCAATAGGTAACTATGCAGGAGAACAGACCGGTGCTTACGATGGTATTTATGGTAATTACGATCTGGTGAGCCAGGTAGAGATGGTAGATCAGAACCCGATAGGTCGTTCATCCCGTTCAAATCCTGTAACCTATGTGAAAGCATGGGACGATATCAGGTCTCTTTTTGCCGCATTACCAGCAGCTAAGGCAGCGGGACTAAAGCCTGCGGCGTTCTCTTTCAACGTAGAGGGCGGTCGTTGTGACGTTTGTCAGGGCGAAGGGGAGGTAAAGATAGAAATGCAGTTTATGGCCGATATTTATTTGCCATGCGAAACCTGTGGTGGCCGCAGGTTTAAACAACAGGTGCTGGATGTAACCTACCAGGATAAGAATGTAGCCGATATCCTGGACCTTACGATAGAAGAAGCAGTTGAGTTTTTTAGCAATGAACCAAAGATCCTAAATAAGCTAAAGCCTCTTGTAGATGTAGGTCTTGGTTACGTTCACCTGGGGCAGTCGTCCAATACCCTTTCTGGTGGCGAGGCGCAGCGCATTAAGCTGGCGTCCTTTTTAATTAAAGGTAACAGTGCCAGTAAAACTATGTTTATTTTTGATGAACCCACTACAGGTCTTCATTTTCACGATATCAAAAAACTGCTGATTGCTTTGAATACCTTAATTGAACAGGGAAACTCTGTGCTGGTAATTGAGCACAATATGGATATGATCAAATCGGCCGACTGGGTCATAGACATTGGTCCGGAGGGGGGCGATAAAGGCGGAAACGTGGTGTTCGAGGGAAGACCTGAAGAGCTGATAAATGCAAAAGGTTCCTATACGGGCGAGTTTTTAAAAAACCATTTTGAAATAGTATCTTAGCGGCTGTATGCTCTTTCTAACCTTAATTATAGGCATATTGTTAAATGCCATGGGCTATATACCACCCGGGAACATTAACCTGACAGTTGCGCAGCTTACCATCAACAGGGGTATGCGCCAGGCCTGGTCGTTTATTCTCTCTTTCTCCTGTGTTGAAGTTTTCTTTACCTTCGGGATGATGCGTTTTGCCCGCTGGGTATCAAGCGATGTAAACCTGGATGCCAATATCAATGAGGTAAGGATAGGTACTTATATAGATGCCTTTATGGTGATGTTGTTCCTGATCATGGGAACCATTACCTGGATGCACCGTAATAAAATTCCTAAAACCAAAGACAGCAATTCGAGTAAAAGAGGCAGCGTGTTTTATGGGATGTTACTGGGAATATTAAACCCGGTGCAAATCCCATTCTGGCTGTTTTTTGGCAATTATGTGATTTTGCACGAATGGATCAGGACCGACTACCTTTCACTGGTTATTTTCAGTTTTGGCTCCGGTATTGGTTCCGCCCTCGCACTTTATGGCTATGCGCATTTTGCCCGCTATATCCAGGAAAAATTTGCACTTAGCAGTTATCTGATCAATAAGTCTATTGCTATATTTCTGTGGGTACTGGCATTGTACCTGATCGTTAAACAGGTAGTCATTTATTTGCGATAGGTCCAGGTTTTTTATCCAAGGAGCGCTGGAATTTTTCTGGTATTGCCTACAATCCAGACAACATCTTCATTTTCGAAAACCATATTTGAATCGGGGTTCAGAATGCGTTCTCCCTTTCTTTCAATACCAACAACCAACCCCTGCGTGGTCTCCCTGATCCCGGAACTTCGGATGCTTTGTCCATAAACCGGGGAATTGGTATTGATGACCACTTTTTGCAGGGTCATATCCTTTTTAGGAAAACTCACTTCTTCCATATTTTCATCCACACTACCTTCAAATAGCTCTTTTACCAGAGCAAGTTGGTTATCCGTACCAATTACCAGAACTTTATCGTTAGGGAATAACCTTTCATCACGACCTGGGGTGGGGATCATAATTTTGCCGCGTTCAATCAGCGCGATATTGACACCATATTTTTCACGGATAGATAGTTCGACCAATGTTTGCCCGACCAGCCTGGATTCAGGGGCGATGACCAGCTCAGCAAGGTGGGTGTCCCATGGCAATATCTCAGGTTGTTTATTTTGCGCCTCACGTTCGTTCAGGTTCAGTAAAAAGCGACTTTCCAGGCGGTTGTAAAAGCCCTGCAGTTTTCTGGAGAAAATGAACATCCCGGAAACAATGAGTATTATGGCAATGGCAATAGCCAGCCAGGTATTGTAAAACTGAAAAATCAGGAAACCCACAAAGAATATGCCCAATGCAATGCGCAGAATTTCCAGTGCAACCAGCGGCCCCCGTGTGTATTTTTTGTTGAGCCAGAGGTGAGAGTAGGCCTTTCTTTCGATTCGTCTGATTGCCAATGCCCACAGAAATGGAGTCATGATCACTAAAGTAAGCACCAGACTAACAACGATACCGTTATTGCCATCAAAGAGGTTTGTTGTGATAAAAGGTTGGAGATACCGGTAACCCAGAAATACAATGGCTGTTAAAATAACCGAGTGAATAATGATGTTAAAAGTATAAGACTTGAGCAATATTTTCCAATCGCTCAGCGTAGTAATTCCCGCAGTACTGGAGCTGTATCTGTTCAGTCCCTCTACCCATTTTTTAGGCAGGTTTCGTTCCAGAAAGAAATAGAAAGGTTCTGAAGCCTTAATTAAATAGGGCGTGGTAAAGGTAGTGATTGCTGATACCGCTACGGCAATAGGGTAAAGAAAGTCGCTCGTCACTTTCAGGGATACACCAAGCGTGGCAATGATGAAAGAAAACTCACCAATTTGTGCCAGACTTAAGCCTGTTTGAACAGAGGTTTTGAGTGGCTGGCCAGAAATCAGGGCGCCCATACCAGAGCTTAAAAATTTACCCAATATGGTAGCTAGTGTAATGATCAAAATCGGAACAGCATAATCTACCAGGATCTTCGGATCAATCAGCATCCCTACCGAAACAAAAAATATTGCAGCGAAGAGATCTTTCACCGATTTCGTCAAATGTTCAATACGCTCTGCCTGTGTGGTCTCTGCAAGTATTGAGCCCATAATGAAGGCACCTAGTGCCGGAGAAAAACCAACCTTTACAGCCAGGAGTACCATAAGCAGACACAAGGCTATGGATACAACCAGCATGGTTTCATCATTCATTAGTTTTTTAGTGGCCTTCAAAAAGGTAGGGACTAAAAATATGCCGCCTATAAACCATAGCACCAGGAAGAAAGCCAGCTTTAATATAGAGATGAGCATTTGTGCGCCTGCAAACTGTTGACTTAAGGCCAGCGTTGATAAGAGTACGAGGAGGAGGATGGCCACCAGATCTTCCACAATAAGGACCCCAAATACCAGACCTGCAAACTTCTTATGTTTTACACCGAGTTCTTCAAAGGCCCGGATGATGATTGTTGTGGAAGAGACCGAAAGGATACCCCCCAGAAATATACTGTCCATGGTAGACCAGCCCATGGCTTTACCGGCAACAAAACCGATGAGCAGCATAAACACCACTTCCACAATGGCTGTTATGGATGCGGAGCCACCAACTTTTACCAGTTTTTTAAAACTAAATTCGAGACCCAGACTAAAAAGTAAAAAGATCACCCCAATTTCTGCCCAGATGTGGATGCTCTCATTATCGGTAACGGTAGGGATAAATTTGATGTGTGGGCCAACCAGCAATCCTGCAAGGATATAACCTAAAACCAGGGGTTGTTTAATTCTTTTAAAGAGGAGGGTAGTTACTCCGGCAGCGGCAAGTATAAGGCCTAAATCAGTAATTAATACTGGCAGATGTATCATAGAGAATAAGGGTTTCTCGTAAGATACGAAAAAAAAGCGCCTTTTTAACAGAAAGAAGCAGGTTTTTCTAAAATGTTACATTTTGTTGAAGTAGGCCAGGGTGTCTTCTTTATCCTGTTGCAATTGCAACTTAAGTGCTTCCAATCCTGTAAATTTTACATCGTGCCGTAAGAATTCAAGAAAGGTCATAGTAATGTCCTGTCCATAGATTTCCTGGTTGAAATCAAAGATATTTACCTCAATATTCCTGGTCATTCCATTAATTGTAGGGCGTTGTCCGATATAGGCCATTCCTTTAAAGGTCTGACCAGACATGTCTACCGTTACTGCATAGATTCCATCAGAAGGGATGAGCTTATAGTTCTCCTCTATAAAAATATTTGCGGTAGGGAAACCGATGGTCCTGCCAATCTTATCGCCTTTAATTACGCGACCATGTAAGGAAAAGTTGTAGCCTAAGTATTGAGCCGCCAGGGCTACTTCACCGTTTAAAAGTGCATTGCGGACCTTGGTAGAACTTACAGCAACATCGTTGATGTCCTGCTCGGGTATTACCTCTATTTTATAGTCATAGGTTTTGGCCATTTCTTTCAACTCCGGCATACCACCTTTGCGGTCTTTACCAAAACGATGATCGTAACCTACAATCAATTGTTTAACCCCTATGGTATCAACCAGAATATTTTTGATGTATTCTGCAGGGCTCAGATTCGAAAAATCACGCGTAAAAGGGGTAATGATCAGATGGTCTACACCCAGTCCGGCCAATATAGCCGCCTTTTCGTTAATGGTATTGATCATTTTCAAATCCTGATTTTCCGGATCAATAATTAATCTGGGATGTGGAAAAAAGGTCAGGATCACACTCTCTCCGCCAGTTGCCTTGGCGAGTTCACAAAGTCTTTTGATAATTTTCTGGTGACCATAATGTACACCATCAAAGGTACCAATGGTGACAACTGCATTATTTAAGCGTTTGAACTCAGAGAGATGGTTATATGTTTTCATAATTAATGTAAGGCCTGGCGTTTTACCACCCCGCCTTTTATGTCTGCGATTTGCTGTTGTATTACAAAGGCATCAGGATCTATCTGCCGGATAGCAGTCTGTAATTTTCCCATTTCAAGTTTGGTTACAACAGTATATAAAATGTTAATGTCTTTTTTCGTGCCATACCCGCCTTCACCTTTGTATATGGTAACCCCTCTTTTCATCCTGTTGATAATGAACTTTCTGATCTGTTCATTTTTTTCGGAGATGACTGTTACACCTGTATATTGTTCAATGCCGTTTACGATGTAATCAACGGTATTTGAGGCCGAAAGATAGGTGAGAATGGCATAAAGTGCGGTATCTATACTTAAAAGTATAGCCGCAAAGGAAAAGATCACAATATTCAGGATCAAAATGATATTGCCTACAGTAAGTGTGCTGTGTTTACTGATGTATAGCGCAAGCACTTCTGTTCCATCAATTACGCAGCCACCTCTCATGGCCAGGCCTATACCTCCCCCCAGGAACAAACCGCCAAAAAAGGCTATCAGTAAAGGGTCGTGTGTAATGGGTTTAAAAGGAGCTATGATCAGTGAAATGGCCAGAAGGGAAATGGCAACAGAGGTTTTGATGGCAAAAACTTTGCCTATCTGCCGGTAGCCCAGTAGCACAAAAGGCACATTGATCAACACAATCAGGTAGGAGAGCTTGAGTCCGGTTATATTGCTTACCAGCAGTGAGATACCTGTTACCCCACCGTCAATAAAGCCGCTGGGGAGCAAAAAACTTTTTAAGCCAAAGCATGCCGATACAATTCCACATGTAATCAAAAACACGTTTTTAACAAAATTCAGCTTAGTGGGTTTGGCGTGCCCTCTCATTATCCCGTTTTTTTGCTCCTAATATAATCAACCAGTTCCTTTACTTCAAAGGCATTTTCCAATAAAAAGCTTCCACTTCTTGTCCGAACCAGTTTAGACAGGTAAGCGCCATTGTTTAGCTGTTTACCAAAGTCAGAGATCAACGACCTGATATAGGTTCCCTTGCTGCAAACAATCCGAAAATCAACTTCTGGCAATGCTATCCTGGTGATTTCAAATGCAGGTACCGTTACATTGCGCAGCCGTAATTCTGTTTCTTCTCCACGGCGTGCTTTTACATACAGGCGTTCGCCATTTACTTTTACAGCAGAGTGAGCCGGTGGATATTGTTGTATATCGCCAATAAAAGGCGCGGTTGCCGAATAAATCGCCTCTTCGGTAAGATTGTCGAGTGAAAATTGCTGATCTACAACGGTCTCAAGGTCAAAGGAAGGCGTTGTTGCCCCAAGCACCATTGTGCCTGTATATTCTTTTTCTTCAGCCTGAAAGGTATCTATCTGTTTGGTCAGCTTTCCGGTGCAGATGATCAGCAGGCCGGTGGCCAGCGGATCTAAAGTGCCGGCATGCCCAACCTTTAGCTTTAGCGGCTTTAATGAGTTTCTTATCTTTCCAACAACATCAAAACTGGTCCATTCATAAGGTTTATTGATGAGCAGCAATTCTCCTTCGGCAAAGTTAAAATCAGGAAATACTTTGCTTGCTGCCTGCTCTTCTCGATGATCTGTCATTACAATACGTTCATTTCAACTCCTGAATAATAAAGTGCAATCAGGACCACACCTATAATTATTCTGTACCAGCCAAAAATACGGAAGCCATGTTTGGATAAAAAGCCAATAAAAGATTTAATGGCGATGATGGCCACAATAAATGCAACCAGGTTACCAAACAACAGCAATTTAACATTTTCTGCATTCAGCAAGTGGTAGCCTTTCAATAATTTATACCCTGTTGCAGCACACATGGTAGGCACAGCGAGGAAAAATGAAAATTCGGCCGCAACATGCCTGGTCAGTTTTTGCTGCATACCGCCAATGATGGTGGCTGCACTCCTGCTTAGTCCGGGAAATACAACCGCCAGCACCTGGAAACATCCTATTTTAAAAGCGGTTAAATTGCTGATCTCTTTTTCGTCGCTTACCGTTGGGTTGTTAAAGAGTTTATCTATAAACAACAATACTATACCGCCCAGTAGTAATACCACTGCAATAAAAAGCGGGTTCCCAAGCGTTTCATCAATAAAATCGTTCAAAAGAAAGCCAAAAAATAATGCGGGTATTACAGCAATGATCAGCTTTACATAGAATTGCCATTTGCTGAAATCGAAGAACTTTTTCCAATAGAGTACCACCACGGCTAAAATTGCCCCCAGCTGAATGGCAACTTCAAACAATTTTACGAAATCATCTTTTCCGATTCCCATGAAGGAACTGGCAATAACCATATGGCCGGTTGATGAAACCGGTAAAAATTCAGTTAATCCCTCTATTACAGCTAGAATAAAGGCTTGTAAATAATTCATTAACCCGCCCTATTTTTTTAAAATGGCATAAACACCAAAGCCAAAGCCAAATAAAACTACCATCGGGGCCAGTAAGGTCTTACGGAAATCATAGATGTCTGTAGTGCCAGTCATCAGGATAAAGCCAACAACAACAATGGCAATGCTGATCAATAACAACTGATAATTCTTTTTAGTGAATACAAGTTCACTTTTTGTGCCCTGACTTGCAGGTGTTGATTTTTTTTCTACCATTATCTGTAAAGGTCGTAAATTTTTAGATTTAAATATTTGCTTACCGCAAATGAGGTGCTGATAGCGGTAATGAAAATGCCTACGCCAACCAGGCCGATCAGCACCATGCCAAATTCACTGTAGCTTCTTAAAATGATCATTTCGGGGATTTCCTTCTGCGCATAATAAAGAATGCCTAGCAAAATCAAGATGGCAATAAAGGCTGCTATTAAACCGTGTAATGCTGCAATTAAAATGAAAGGTTTGCGTATAAAATTCCTTGTTGCACCTACCAGCTGCATGCTTTTGATCAGGAACCGCTGTGAATAAATAGCCAGGCGGATGGTATTATTAATCAGGGCAACAGAAATGACCAGTAAGATCACTGCAAAACCCAAAATGATCAGCCCTATGGTATTGATATTTTTGTTTACCATATCTATCAGTGAACTCTGGTAGATCACTTCTTTAACAATTGGATTTTTTCCAATGTTTGCCTTCAGGGCATCAATACTTTTGTTATTTGCAAAATCTGCTTTCAGGTAAACATCGATCGTAGACAATAGTGGGTTGTAACCTAAAAAGTTTACAAAATCTTCGCCCAGATCTGTGGTCAGGTTTCTGGCAGCCATTTCCTTGTTTACATAGACTGTGCTCTTGATGGCGGGGTTAGCATTCAGTTCTTTTTGGAAAGCAAGTACTTCTGTTTCTTTAGCGCCCTCGTCTACAATAATATTTAAAACAATATTTTCTTTTACGTAGTTCGATAGGTTTTTCGCGTGCACTAAAATCAATCCCAGCATTCCAAGCATCAATAAAACCAGGGCGATGCTGAAAATAGTAGAAATATAAATGGTTTTTGTCTTCTTAGAAGCATCACTAACTTCAAATTCTTCCATGTAATTGTTTTTAATGTTTTGCGAAATTAAAAAATATAAGCAATTAATGTACAAAGGTACAACGTAATTTCATGAGAAAATATTTTCTTTTCATGAGCCCGATGCCATTAAATTCATCTGTTTGTTCTATCTTTAGGCGATTTAATCAAAAGCAAGTTTATTCATAAACGATCTGCTTATTTTTCATTCATAATAATCGTATTTATAAAAATATGTCGAACACATCAAAAATTATCTATACCAAAACAGATGAAGCGCCAATGCTGGCAACCTATTCATTATTACCAATTGTACAAGCTTTTACAGCCTCAGCGGGTATTGATGTAGAAAGCAGGGATATTTCGTTAGCGGGAAGGATCCTGGCAAACTTCCCTGAGTTTTTAAAGGAAGATCAAAAAGTTGGAGATGCGTTGACAGAGCTTGGGCAGCTGGCTACAACACCAGCAGCCAATATTATCAAATTACCAAATATTTCCGCCTCTATCCCTCAACTTACTGAGGCCATTGCTGAGTTACAGTCCCAGGGCTTTGCCATTCCCGATTATCCGGAAAATGCCCAGACAGAGGAGGAAAAAGCCATCAAAGCAAAATATGCCAAGGTACTGGGATCTGCCGTTAATCCTGTACTGCGTGAAGGTAATTCTGACCGCAGGGCACCTAAAGCGGTTAAGAATTATGCTAAAGCAAATCCACATTCGATGGGTGCATGGTCTGCTGATTCTAAAACAAGGGTAGCTAGTATGACTGAAGGCGATTTCTACGGATCAGAAAAATCACTTACTGTAGCCGGGGCCACACAATTCAAAATTGAATTTGTGGATGTGAACGGTGCGGTTACTGAATTAAAAGGATTATCTCCATTAAAAGCAGGCGAGGTAATTGACAGTTCGGTAATGAACCTTGCCGCATTAAAATTGTTCGTAGCAAAAGCTATAGCAGAAGCAAAAGCTGCAGGTGTGCTGTTATCGGCGCATTTGAAGGCAACTATGATGAAAGTTTCCGATCCAATCATTTTCGGTGCCATAGTTGAAGTGTACTTTGCAGATGTTTTTGCCAAATATTCCGATCTGTTTAAAGAATTAAACATTGATACCCGGAATGGTCTGGGCGATGTTTACGCCAAGATTGCCGGAAATGCAAAAGAAGCAGAAGTAAAAGCTGCAATTGAAGCAGCAATAGCAAATGGGCCAGCATTGGCAATGGTAAATTCTGACAAGGGCATTACCAATTTGCATGTGCCATCTGATGTAATTGTTGATGCTTCGATGCCGGCAATGATCCGTACATCCGGACAGATGTGGAATAAAGACAACAAACAGCAGGATACCATTGCTATTATTCCTGATCGCTGCTATGCTGGCGTTTATACGGCAACAATTGACGATTGTAAAGCCAATGGCGCTTTTGATGTAACTACCATGGGTTCTGTACCTAACGTGGGTTTAATGGCACAAAAAGCAGAAGAGTATGGTTCTCACGATAAAACTTTTCAGGCTGTGGCCAACGGTACCATTCGTGTGACGGATGCTGATGGTAAGCTTTTCTTTGATCAGAAAGTAGAAAAAGGCGATATCTTCCGCATGTGCCAGACCAAAGATGCGCCAATTCAGGACTGGGTTAAACTTGCAGTAAACAGGGCCCGTTTGTCGGCTACACCTGCTGTGTTCTGGTTAGATGAAAACAGGGCGCACGACAGGCAGATTATTGAAAAGGTAAACGAATACCTGGCAGCACAGGATACCACCGGATTAGATATCCGTATTCTGTCGCCGGTTGAGGCCACTAAATTTACCCTGAACAGAATCCGTAAAGGTGAAGATACGATTTCGGTGACAGGCAATGTATTGCGTGATTATTTGACAGATTTGTTCCCGATCCTGGAGCTGGGCACATCGGCAAAGATGTTGTCCATAGTTCCGTTAATGAACGGTGGTGGTTTATTTGAAACTGGTGCCGGTGGTTCTGCACCTAAGCATGTTCAGCAGTTCCTGGAGGAAGGTTACCTGCGTTGGGATTCTTTAGGTGAGTTCCTAGCTTTGGCAGTTTCTTTAGAACATCTTGGACAGACACAAAATAACCCTAAAGCTTTGGTATTGGCTGAAACGCTGGATGCTGCAACGGAAACATTTTTGGCTAACGATAAATCGCCTGCCCGTAAGGTCGGACAGATCGACAACAGGGGCTCACATTTTTACCTGGCCCTGTACTGGGCGCAGAACCTGGCAGCGCAAACTAAAGATGCAGAGCTGCAGGCAAAATTTGCTCCTTTGGCCAAAACTTTAACAGAGAACGAAGCAAAAATCTCTGCTGAATTGATAGCAGCACAAGGTAGGCCGCAAAATGTTGGAGGATATTACAATCCTAGTGATGATCTGGCTTCAGCAGCAATGAGACCAAGTGAAACATTGAATACAGCCCTTGCAGGTTTATAAGCCCGGCATTAGCTGATAAAAAAGCCCGTTTGTTTTTGCAGACGGGCTTTTTATTTTTCCAAAACATTTAAGGTTTTTTTTGCGTTATATTTATACAAAACTTACCAATATGATAACGGGCCAAAATGATGATCCGGGAGCGAAAAGAGCAACCGACAAACTGCACCCAATGAATTTGGGAGAGACCAAAGATTTCGATAATTTATCGTACGATAAAGACAAAAACAGTTTTGAATTTGATGTAAAAGGGAAGGATGAAGATTATGATCATCCGCTGCCCTATGATACTTCCGCTCCAAATGGGGAAGACAGTATCTCAACCTATGATGAATCTAACCCTTATATCGGTGCCGAGTATGACAACGACAAAGAAATGAATGAACGTCTTGAGGGTGCCGGAATGCGGATAGACAATGGCGAGAGTGTACAGTTGAGCCCGGAAGATGAGATTTTGGCACGCACGCCAGAAGACGACCGCGATGACCTTGATGAAGAGGGCTATCCGGTAAATGATAAGCCTGGATATTAAGGGTTTACATCCAGGTTGAACCTTCTGCGCATTTCTTCCAGTTTTGGGTTTTTCTCTACCAGGTACTGGTATTTTTCGGTGCTGGTGTATAGTCGGTTTACTACCTCTTTCACCACCTGTTTAGACTTGATGTATATGCTGAAATTCCTTAACCTTGGTCTTAAAAAGTTCAGCAGGTCTATCATTTCATCCTGGAGCAAGTCCTCTTGTAACTTATGCTCCACATGTACCATAATTTCTTCCTGGCTTTCCAAGATAGGGGCCGATGTACTCATCAGGGTATAAACATTGATCCTGTTGGCATTTTTAACAATATCTGTATATTGGTTCCAGTAAAACTGCAATTGTTCATTCGTAAAAGCTTCCCGATCACTTCCCGTAATGTATTTGGGCTCATCGCCATCTTCACCCTCAGCCTTGTTTTGAATGCCATTTAATGAAGGAATGAGCATTGTCGCTTTATGCTGCTGAGCCGGTGCTACCGGATTTAATGCTATTTTAGTAGAAGGAGGAGGTGTTTTTTTTGGCAAGGGAATACTTGCCGAAGGGTTTGAAATTTGCTTTTCCGGAGTAGCAGGCGGGGCTGCAATCGGTATGGAAGGTGTGGTAACCGATATTGCTGGTGCTGCAGTTGGAATTACAGGACTTTCCGCTTTTGGCGTTGCCGGCGCAGTAAAGGCAGGCTGAACCGGACTTACATTAGTTTTTTTTTTAATCTGATCTGGGTCAGTCGCGGTATTGGCTAATTGAAGTACCGAAGGGATGTGGCACATTTTGATCAGCGCCATTTCTACCTGCAGGCGTTGATTTTTACTGTTCTTGTAGTTCAGATCGCACTGGTTGGCCAGGTTTAGTGCGGTAAGGATAAACGAAACCGGGGTTTGCTGGCTTTGGCTGATATACTTTTGTTTGATGTTTTCGCTGACTTCCAGCAGCTTGGTAGTCTGAGGGTCTTTGGCTACCAGTAAATTACGAAGATGGCTTGCCAGTCCGTTGATAAAGTTGTTGCCATCAAATCCGTTATTCAGGATCTCATCAAACAGGATGAGTGTATTGCTTACGTCAGTTGTTACCAGGTACTGGGTAAGTTTGAAATAATAATCGTAATCCAGAATATTCAGGTTATCGATTACCGATTTGTAGGTTAAATTTTTATTTGTATAACTTACAATCTGGTCAAACATGGAAAGGGCATCCCTTAAACCCCCATCTGCTTTCTGGGCAATGATGTGCAACCCATCGGCTTCTACCGCAATGTTTTCGCGTTGCGCAATCTTATGGAGGTGGCCTGCTATATCTTCTACCTGAATCCTGTTAAAATCAAAAATCTGGCAGCGCGACAATATAGTAGGCAGTATTTTGTGTTTTTCTGTGGTGGCTAATATAAAAATAGCATAAGAGGGTGGTTCCTCCAGTGTTTTCAGGAATGCATTGAACGCATTTGCCGATAACATGTGGACCTCATCAATGATGTATATTTTATATTTGCCTGCCTGCGGTGGTATACGTACCTGCTCAATCAGGCTTCGGATATCATCTACAGAGTTGTTTGAGGCTGCGTCAAGCTCATGAAAGTTAAAGGAGTGGCCGGTTTGAAAGGAAATACAGGATTCGCAGGTCCCGCATGCTTCCTGATCGGGTGTTAAACTGGTACAGTTAATGGTTTTTGCCAGGATGCGCGCGCAGGTTGTTTTACCTACACCTCTTGGACCGCAAAACAGGAAAGCCTGTGCCAGCTGGTTGTTCTTAATAGCATTTTTTAAAGTGCCGGTAATGTGCTGCTGACCAACAACGGTTTCAAACGTTGCCGGGCGATATTTACGGGCCGATACTATAAAGTTTTCCATTCGGCAACGAAAATAGGAATTTTTGTTGAGCTTGGAATGCGCTAAGAATGGAATGTTGAAAATTCCTTTCTGTATTGCGAAGCACTTTTACCATTGAATTCTTTAAACAATTTATTGAAATGGCTAAAGTTGTTAAAGCCGCTTTCATAGCAAATGTTTGCGATGCTGGTTTGTTTTTCGGCCAGAAGTTTGGAAGCGTGTACAATCCGGTACTCATTTACAAAATGTGTAAATGTTTTTTTGGTGATCTTTTTGAAATACCTGCAAAAAGAAGGCACAGTCATATTGGCCATTTCAGCTATGGCAGGCAAGTTGATCTCTTCCTGAAAATGGTCTTTGACATAGTTAAAAACCATACTGATCCTGTCGTTGTCCTGAACCTGCATTTCTATGGAGAAGCCCGAAGCATTTAAAATTTTATAGTCGGCTGCTTTTTCCAGCTCTTTTAAAACCTGTAATAAGCTCAGGAGTCGTTCAAAAGGTTGTTGATCGTCCATTCTTTCAATGTGTTCACCTACCTTGGCTTTTGTTTCAGCACCAAAGGCAATGCCGCCCTTGGCCTTGTTCAGCAAATCGGTAATGCCTCTGGTTTCCTGCAGGTCTAAAAAGTCATGCCCCAGGAATCCGGGCCGCATTTGAATTACGGTTTCCGTTTTGTTTCCGGTATGGGTATCTGTAAAACCACAATGCGGCAAATTGCTCCCGATTAAAATAAGATCTCCATCCGTATAATAAGATAAATGACTGCCGATCTGCCGTTTTCCACTTCCTCCGTTTACGAATACCATTTCAATCTCCGGGTGGTAATGCCATAAATGTGCCTTGTTGTTGAGCGCCCTTGCATATTTTGAATAATAAAACGAGCTTCCAAAAGAGGGTTCAATAATTTCGAAAGTTGGTTTCATGTACTTTTTTGTCTTTGAAATTTGAATTTGCTGAGTATTAAATGTTTTTGCTGTTAATATAGCATATAAATCAGAAAATGTAGTGGTCAATTACCAGCCTTATCAGGATTAATTTTGTTGCATAAAGAAATTGTTAAATTTTAAACATTTTAATCATGAAAAATTTATTAAAAATTGGGATTGCTGCATTTCTGGTGCTTAATTTCTCTGCTTTGCAAGCAAAAGATGTTGATTTTTCGGTGAGAGTTAAAAATGTAGATGAGAAGTCAGTTGCTTTCCTTATTGATGGACCGCAGGTTATTGACTTGTCTATCTATGGTGCAAATGGTGATTTGCTATATACACAGAATATCAAAACGAAGGCTACTTCTACCAGGACTTATAACCTGAGGGAACTTCCTGATGGAACCTATACATTTAAAATTGTAGGCGAACTGAAGGCTGCCGAGTATAAAGTTAGTATTGAAAACGGACAGGCGAAGGTTTCTGAACCGATAATTGAAGAACGGTTTAAGCCGGTTTTAACCAAAGAAGACGGGGTAATCACCTTAGATCTGAAAAACGCCCCGGAAGGTCCGGTAGAAGTTCAGATCCTGGACAGGTATAACGAGCCTTTGTACAACCAGGTATTTGACAATGGCCTCAAAGCACCTAAAAGGTTTAATGTTGACCGGGTGTTTGCAACAGAACTAACATTTGTTGTGAGATCTGAAACACAGGAGTCCAGAGAAACAGTTCAAATGTACTAAGTTCAAAAATGAAGGTATTTTAAAGGGTTATCTTTACAGGTAACCCTTTTTTATTTTAGAGAGAAGTCAGCCGGATGTTTTGAAATGCTGCAAACTAATTTTATTTTAGCCGAAATTTAATTTCAACCGATGAAACGCTTTCTGACCGCTTTATTAACGGCTGTTCCCTTACTAAGTCTTGGGCAATCTAACTATCAAAAAGGCTATGTAGTACTTAATTCAAAAGATACTTTAAGGGGCTATGTAGATTTTAAAGAGCGGAGAAAAAATCCTGTTTCAATAGATTTTAAAATTGCACCAAATGACAGCCGACAGGTTTTTACCCTAGCCAATTGTACAGCTTATGGTATCGACGATCACGAACACTACCAGCGTTTTGCTGTTAATGTAAGCCTGAGCGAGATAGAAATCGCAAACCTGAGTATTGGGCCGGACTTGTCGTTTAAAAGAGACACCGTTTTTTTGAAAGTGCTGCAATCCGGCAAAAATCTGACTTTGTTTTCCTATGTCGATGAACTTAAAGAAAGGTTCTATATGATGGGGCCTGATCAGCAGGAACCACTGGAACTGATCAGGAATTTATACCTTCAGGAAGACAGGACAAGTGCGGTTGTCAAAGACAATAAATATGCCCGGCAGCTGCTGATTGAGATGAAAAAGCGGAAGCCGGAAGACCAGGTTTTGGAAAAAATGTTGCTAAGGTTGGACTACAGGTCGGGAGATTTGTTAAGGGCTGTGTCGTTGATCAATGGGCAGCAATTGCCAAAGCCGAAGCATAAAAGCACCAGGTTTTTTGCCGGACTGGGAGCTGCGGCCAGTATGGCCAGTTATGGAGGTACACATCCATTATCGACTCCGAAAGCAACGTGTAAAACATCTTTCTCACCTATGTTAACTACGGGTGTGGATCTGTTTGTGAAACCGGAAATTGGCAGACTAATATTTAGAACGGAGCTTTCTGCGCTGATGAGTAAGAATGAAATATCGCTGCCGGCCGATGAGCGAGGCTTTATTGTTGAGCGCCATTCATTTGACCAGGTTCATCTTGTACTCACCCCGCAGCTTATCTATAACATTTACAATACCAACAAGTTAAAGTGTTTTGGCGGCCTGGGTGGAGGATTGAATTTCTCTACTACCAGCAACAATAAGTCGGTGTATCTGAATACGATAAGTATGCAGCAAAGAATTGGTGAAAATGAGGTCATTATGGAAAAATTCAATTATTCACTGCAGTTCATGGCGGGGGTAGTGCTGAATAAAAAACTGGAGATAGCGGCTGGTTACAGTCCCAATGCAGCCATTACGAATTACTCGTTTTTTAATATTGAAATGAAGCGCTTCAAGCTTGGAGTTAACTACTTGTTTGGTAAACACTAAAACATTTGATTATTAGAAAATTATTCTTATTTTTGCAGCCCGCTTGAGAGCGTTTCAGGCGGATAAATTAAAAAACAAATAAATAACAATGAATCAGTACGAAACTGTTATCGTTCTAACCCCGTTGTTGTCAGAGGAAGTAGCGAAAGAGGCAATTGCCAAATTCAGCAAAATCATCGCTGACAGCGGAGCCGAAATTGTTCAAGAGGACAATTGGGGTTTGAGAAAATTAGCGTATCCGATTGAAAAAAAAGCAAGCGGATTTTTCCACCTTACAGAATACAAATCTTCAGGTGAATTAATTAACAAGTTGGAGTTGGAGCTTAAGCGCGATGAGCGTGTATTGCGTTTCCTTACCATTAGATTAGACCGTCATGCGGTTGCATATAATGAGAAAAAACGTAGTGGTGCTTTTAACAAAAAACCTAAGAAAGAGGAGGTTGCAGGATAATGGCTAAAGATCAAATACAATATGTTACTGCTCCAAAAGTGGACGATAACAGAAAAAAATATTGCCGTTTCAGAAAAAACGGGATTAAATACATTGATTACAAAGACGCAAACTTCCTGTTAAAATTCATCAATGACCAGGGTAAAATTTTACCTCGCCGTTTAACCGGTACTTCATTGAAATTTCAACGTAAAGTGGCTCAGGCGGTAAAACGTGCACGTCACATTGGTTTGTTACCTTTTGTTGCTGACCAATTAAAATAGGAGCTGAGAGATGGAAATTATTTTAAAGCAAGATATCAAATCCCTAGGGGAAAAAGATGATATCGTTACTGTAAAGCCAGGATATGGCCGTAACTACTTGATCCCTCAGGGATTTGGTGAACTGGCTACTCCTTCAGCTAAAAAAGTATTAGCAGAAAACTTAAAGCAAGCTGCTTTTAAACAAGATAAAATTAAGAAAGATGCTGAAGGCATTGCTGAGCGTTTAACTGAGGTTAAATTATCTATCGGTGCTAAAGCTGGTGAGTCAGGCAAAATTTTTGGTGCTGTAAATACCATTATGATTGCTGATGCATTGAAACAAAAAGGTTTTGATGTTGACCGTCGCCGTATCACTTTCGAAACTGAACCTAAATTTGTTGGCGAATATGTTGCTAACTTAAACTTGCACAAAGAAGTGAAAGTTAAAGTTCCTTTCGAAGTTGTAGCTGAATAAGCTTCTTTAACGGATATAAAAAGCGCCCCATTTAACGGGGCGCTTTTTTTTTGACCATCATCTTTATTATCTTTGTGCCGATGTCGAAACGTAAACGGACTACTAAAAGGAAGTCCGGCCCCTCTCTGTTTAAAAAAATAATGTCTGTTGTAACCAGGGTATTTATCTGGTTTCTGTTGGCTAGTGTGCTCTGGGTACTGGCTTATCGTTTTATCAATCCGCCCATCACTTTGCTGATGATATTACGGAATATAGAACGTAAAACGGATGGCAAACCTGCCAGGATGGACAAAGAGTGGGTTGATTTTGAAGATATGTCCGATAACATGAAACGGGCCGCTGTTTCGGCAGAAGACCAGCTTTTCCTGACACATATCGGTTTTGATGTAAAAGCCATAGAAAAAGCTTTTCAAACCAATAAAAAAGGGAAAAAGATAAAAGGCGGCAGCACCATTTCACAACAAACTGCTAAAAATGTGTTTTTATGGCCGGGGCGTTCCTGGATCAGGAAAGGGTTCGAAGCCTATTTTACCCTGCTGATAGAACTGCTTTGGAGTAAGGAACGCATTTTGGAGGTGTACCTGAACGTGATTGAAATGGGGGATGGGATTTATGGTGCAGAAGCTGCTGCCCAGGCCTATTTCGGTAAATCATGTACTAAATTGACGCGTTCACAGGCTGCACTGATTGCCGCTTGTTTTCCCAACCCCAGGAGATGGACTCCTAAAAAGCCCACACGTTACATCAAGCACCGCCAGTACCTGATCCTGAAGAACATGAGGAGGCTGAGGCCGCTCGATTTTTAGTGGGAGCGAAAAAGTCTTATATTTAATCCGGAGCAGGAAGAATAAGGCTCATTTGAAAATGAAAGCTAAAATAGTTACACTGTTTATCATGTTTTTCATTTGCGGGACCGCTATGGCACAAGATCAACAAAAAGATAAATATATATTGGTGATACATGGTGGTGCGGGCACTATTCTTAAAAAGAATATGGATCCGGCAAAAGAGACAGCTTATGTAAGCCAGTTAACCAAAGCCCTGCAAAAAGGATATGAAGCTATAAGCAGCGGAAAAACAAGTCTGGATGCCGTAGAAGCCGCCATTCGGGTATTGGAAGATTCACCGCTGTTTAATGCAGGTAAAGGGGCTGTTTTTACTCATGATGGTAAAAATGAACTGGATGCGGCAATAATGAATGGGGAAACCCTGGAGGCGGGAGCCGTAGCTGGTGTTACAACGATCCGTAACCCGATCAGTGCCGCAAGAGCAGTAATGGAAAGGTCACCGCATGTGATGATGATTGGTCCCGGTGCTGAAACATTTGCAAGGCAATGTAACCTGGAACTGGTAGACCCTGCTTATTTTTATACAAAGGAACGTTGGGAAGGTTTACAGAAAGCATTGAAAGAGGATTCTGCAAAGGCAGTGCTGGACCATGGAAATAAAAAATCACACCAAACAGCTCCTGTTCATAAAGACAATAAGTTTGGAACGGTAGGAGCAGTTGCTTTAGATAAAATGGGAAACCTTGCTGCGGGAACTTCTACCGGAGGAATGACGAATAAAAAATATGGCAGGGTAGGCGATTCGCCCGTCATTGGGGCTGGTACCTATGCAAATAACCTCACAGCTGCAATTTCCTGTACAGGCTGGGGAGAGTTTTATATCAGAAGTGTTGTAGCGCACGATGTATCGGCAATGATAGAGTATAAGGGACTTTCAGTAGCTGAGGCCTCAGCGCTTGCATTAGATAAAATGGCCAGGCTTGGAGGAGAAGGAGGAATTATTGCTTTGGACAAAAATGGCCGGATAGCGATGCCTTTTAATACAGCAGGCATGTACCGGGGCACGGTTACCAAAAATGGTAAAATAGAAGTGCAGATCTATAAATAGACTTGTGTTCTTGTTGGTTTGGACTTACAGCAAATGTGCAAACACTTTGCTGTGCCAGCTTTGTTCAAATGGTGTTTCCCATTTGTTCTCAAATTCTTCCCTGGTTTGCACCAGGTTATTGAAAACGATGGTTTTAGGGCCAACAGCTTTAATGTTTACCAGCGTTTCAAAGTCTTCTTTATTGGTTACAACAACTTTGTCCTCAACTTTATAGGCAATATTAAACCTGTCAAACAGATCTACATTGTACTCCTGTTCAATTTCCTTGATTACACGAACGGAAGAATCAATAGAACACCCGGTTACCCCTGCTGCTGCTTCATCAACAGTAAACACAATAAAAAAGTTGTGCAAAATTTCAGCTTTGGCCTTCAACTGATGCCCGTGTGCTTTCCACTGCGAGGTAAAGGCGTCTAATTTCTGTTGAACGGCTGTTACCTCCGCATTTGTGAATGCGCGGTTACTTTGGTATATCCATATTTTAGATTGTGGAGAAAAACTCATACCCAAATTTAAGAATTTATTTAAATTAATGCTGCTAAATTATTAACGTGATGAATAAGTTTACATTAAGCTTAAAAATGTCCCTGTTTTTGCTGCTTTGCCTGGTTTTTATGGCATTTAGCGCAGAAATTTTGGATGAACAGATCGCTTATATTCAAAAAAAGCTTACAGAACACTATGATAATGGGCAGGAAGATCAGCAAATTAAACGCTATGAATTAAATGTTACCAACACGGGCTTCTGCAGGTACAAACGTTACTTTATCAGCGGAAAAGTAGAGTACTTTTCGTTCAATCTCGTTAAATTTAAAGCTTTGGACTATTATGGTACAGATAAGAACGGTAAGTTATATCTGCGGACCAAAGGTGAGGACGTAATTGTACAAACCTATAAAGACAAAGATGGGGGGGATGTAGACAGTATGGCCACTTATATGGTTATTCCTTTAAAAAATATAGAACCGCAAGACCTTTCTGATCTCTCAGAGCGGCTGCTTAAAATGAATGCACAGCTGCTGGTTCAAAAATAGTATATACCTGCGTTTCTTCGTGTCTCGAGGCAACGATAATTTCCGTGCCATTGGCATGCTGTGTAAACAACTCAGCCACCAGGTTAGGGCAATTGTTGTCTTTAGATAAATGGGAGAGCAGTAAATGGCTCATAAATGCAGGCTTAAAAGTGCTGAAGAGTTCCAATGCTTTTTTGTTGGATAAATGGCCTCTGCCTCCACTGATCCGTCTTTTAAGGAAGTAAGGGTAAGCACTTTTTTCCAGGAGTGCATCGTCGTAATTGGCTTCCAGGAAAGCCGCATGACATTGCCCGAAATGGTGCACCAGCTGTTCGCAGGCCTCACCTATATCCGTAAACACGCCTACTTTAGTTCCCCCATAGCTAATTACAAAGCTGTAAGGGTCTGATGCGTCATGTATTTTAAGAAAACCGGTTATGTTTAAGCTGCCAATTTGTATGACCGAGTTGTTGCTCAGGTGTCTGATCAGGTCTTCCCTGATGTTAAAGCGGCAGGCAGCTAAAGTGCCCGGGCTGATGTAAACCGGGAGGTTATATTTTGCTGCAAGCGTACATAAGCCTTTAATATGGTCGGTATGTTCATGAGAAATGAATATCGCCTTTACCTTTTGCATAGACAATCCTATGCGAAGCATTCTTCGTTCAGTTTCCCTGCATGAAATGCCTGCATCAACCAATATCGCCTCCTCGTTGTTCCCAACATAATAGCAATTTCCGTTGCTGCCGGAATTTAAAGACGCGATAAAGAGATGCTTACAATCCATTTGCCTTTACCGTGATTTCTGCAATGTCCAACACCTGTACATTTTGCTCCTGTTCTTTCATTTTTACACCGTCCCTAAGCATTGTCATACAAAAAGGGCAGGATGCTGCAATTACCTGGGGCTGCGTTTCCAGGGCCTCTTCAATTCTTTCAATATTGATGTCTTTGTTGCCTTTCTCAGGTTCTTTAAACATTTGCGCACCGCCTGCGCCGCAACACAAACCGTTTGATTTGCAGCGTTTCATTTCAACTAATTGCGCATCAAGGGCTTCAAGTGCTGCACGCGGTGCTTCATATACATCGTTGCCACGGCCCAGGTAGCAAGGATCATGATAGGTAATCTTTTTGCCTTTAAAGCTTTCTCCGCCTTCGGCTTTCAGTTTGCCTTCGTTGATCAGTTGCTGGATCAGCTGGGTATGGTGGATAACTTCATAGTTTCCGCCCAATCCGGGATATTCATTTTTTATGGTATTGAAACAGTGCGGACAGCCTGTTACTATTTTTTTGATGTTGTAAGCATTCAGCACCTCGATATTGGTCATGGCCTGCATCTGGAACAGAAATTCATTCCCTGCACGTTTTGCCGGATCGCCTGTACAGCTTTCTTCGGTGCCCAGTACTGCATATTTTAAACCTACATGATGTAATATCTTGCAGATGTCGCGTGTGGTTTTTTGTGCCCTTTCATCATAACTCCCGGCGCAGCCCACCCAGAATAAGATCTCAGGTTCTTCGCCTTTGGCTATCATTTCTGCCATTGTTGGCACTTCAAAGTTTAATTGCGCGCTCATGTTTAAAGCTATATGGTAAAATAATTCTATTAACTTTCTTTGGCCCAGTTGAACCTGTCGGCCGGTGAATATTTCCAGGGCGCCCCGTTATTTTCAATGTTGCCCAGCATGGTGTTTATACTGGCGGGCGACTGGGATTCCTCCATCACCGCATAACGCCGCAATTCAGTAATGATGGCCAGCGGATCAATGTTGATCGGACAGGCCTGTGTGCAGGCATTGCAGCTGGTACAGGCCCAGATCTCTTCCCGGCTAATGTAAGTGTCGATTAAAGATTTGCCGTCGTCAAGCCCGTTCTTCCCAACTTCTTCCATCCTGTCACGGGTATCCATCATGATCTTACGCGGCGAAAGCAACTTTCCTGTAATATTGGCTGGGCAAACCGAGGTGCACCTGCCGCATTCAGTGCAGGTATACGCGTTCATCAGGTTAACCCAGGTTAGATCGTTTACATCTTTCGCCCCAAAACGTCCGGGAGCAGCATCAGGAGGTGTAAAAGATGGATCAAGCATGGCTTTAACCTCATTGGTTACACTTTGCATGTTGCTGAATTCACCTTTAGGTTCCAGATTCGAAAAATAGGTGTTTGGAAAAGCGAACATAATGTGAAAATGCTTGGAGTAGGGCAGGTAATTTAAAAAAGCAAAAATGCCTATAATATGGAACCACCAGCAACCTCTTTCAATGGCAACCAGGGCTGTTTCTGTATTGGGCAGAAGGTTCTGTAAAAACTGGCTTACAGGAAATGCTCCGGCAGCGGTATAATGCCCGGCACCCATGGCTTGCAATTTTGCATCGGCAGCATTCATGGTCAGAAAAGCGGTCATCAACAGGATTTCAGTGATGAGGATGTAATTGGCATCAGACCTGGGCCAGCTTTTCATCTCTACACCACTAAACCTTTTTAATTTAAGCACATTTCTTCTGATCAAAAAGATGGCGCAGGCCAGCCATACACCAAGGGCAAGGATCTCAAATGAGCCGATAAGGACATTGTAAAATGCACCAAGACCGCCAAATACCCTGTGGGTGCCAAAAATGCCGTCTATCATGATCTCCAGTACTTCGATATTGATAATGACAAAGCCTGCATACACAATCAGGTGCAGGAAAGCAGGAATTGGCCTGAAAAACATTTTCGTTTGACCGAATGCCACTTTCAGCATCGTCATCAATCTTTTTTGGGGTTGATCTGACCTGTTTGCGGGTCTTCCCAGGCGGATGTTACGGATAACTTTCTTTAAGTTATAACTGAACAGGGCTACTCCAGCCAGTGTAATGGCTATAAATATGACTTGTGACACCATTTGTATATCTCTTATCGTGTTGCTAAGTTAAAGTATTTAGAACAAAACAAATTATTATGCATGCATAAAATTAAAAATTTAGAAGGGATTTAAATAAAACCGATTTATGCCCTTATAAGTATTGATCTGAACCCCTTGGGGTTAGGTCTCATTGACGAACTTGGTTTAAACCTTAAAACCAAATGTAATGAAGATGAATTTTAACCATTTCCCATTGGCATTATCCTTTGCCTTGCTGCTGCCTTTTGGCTGCAAAAAAGATTCAGTTGCAAATAATGAATCAAAAGGAATGCTTAACCCAGAAAAAACGGCGGCGATCAAATCTGTAGCTGATCATGTGATCGAAACAGGCATGACACTCGCCCAGATCAATGCCGTAATTGCCGGAGCTGCAGCCGGAGATACGGTATATGTACAGCCTGGTACCTATACCATTACCGGTAAAATTATCATGAAAGCAGGGGTATCCCTCATTAAACAAACCAGTACCAACCCTGTTTTTGATGCCAGCAGTTTGGCAACTTTGCTGACCATGAACTACACCACTGATGTGAGTAACTGCATTGTTTCCGGCATTACTTTCTGGAATATCCGCTTTTCAATAGTAAGTGCCGGAAGCACTACATTTAAATACTGCATCTTTGATTATGGAAAAAGGGCTGCTAACACCAATAAAACCAATAACCTAAAAGACGCCTATCTGGAATTTAAAGATACAAACCTGAGCCAGGTAAATAATTGTGTATTTAGCCACAGGGCTGCCGATCCGGGGCGTGGGGTGTGGGTAAAGAATACAACCAATTCTAAGATCCTCAACAATACTTTTGGCAATGGTGGCACAACAGGTTATTTCGTTACTGCCATTAACGATAACAGTCAGAGCAATTCTTTAATCGATGGAAATGTGATCAAAAGAAATACCGCGTTGAACACCGTAGATAGTTTAACGGATCATGGCATGTACGCGCATAGCTTCAACGGACTTACCATAACCAACAATACCATTTCAGGCTGGCCTGCAAATGCGAGCGGAGGGAGTATCAAAGCCCGGAATGGTCAGAACCTGAATATTTCTGGCAATACATTGAATGATTCGGGAATTCTGCTTTACGAATACTTAAGCGGAACAGCTTTTCCCTATCTCAACAATGTGGTCGTTTCTACCAATGAGATCAATATAGCTTCCCCGGCCAATGATATGTACCATGGGATCGGGTATTACCGAGACAATACCAGCCATTCAGAGTATTCCATCCGGATTGCCGACAATAAATTACCTAACGGGACAATTTATGCGATGGCCTCAGCTATTAATGTAACGAATTTTAATGCTGCCGGTGGTGGGGTGTACAACAATGATACTGCGGCTGGCTATTTATTGTTGAAAAGTGGCATTGCCAATTCCGGTAATTATTGATTTTTCAGGTAAATAGCCTTATCGATTGATTCCCTGTATATTAATTAGAGGATTCCGGGTAAAACCGGAATTCTTTTTATTTGATGTCGCAGATATATTTAAATTATTTTGAAAAAAGATTTTGATGTTCAAAAAAAGACACTACATTTGCACTCCCAACCGAGGGGAACATGAGTAATCATGTTGAACAAATAAGATGGTACGGTAGCTCAGTCGGTAGAGCAATGGACTGAAAATCCATGTGTCGCCGGTTCGATCCCGGCCCATACCACTTAAAAAAAAGGCCTTTTTCGCAAGAAATAAGGCCTTTTTTTATGCTTAAAGGCATATCTTTGATCTTATTTTCATGTAAGTCTTTCAATAGGCTACTTTCAGCTAAACAAGTTTCTTGTTCAATTATATTGAATTTGTGCCGCATTATCCCGGTGAGGTGCAGACTGGTTTGGCATCTCACCAATAAAAAGAATTCAACTTCTTAATTTCTAACCGCCCATGGCAACACGATCCGGGAATTGTTTCAGGATCACATCCCTTAATCTGTCTTCGTGTGCATCACCCCAAAGCCCGATGGTACGGATAACAGGTATCAGTGTCTCTCCAAAATCGGTCAGGTCATACTCTACTTTAGGCGGCATCACCGGATATATCGTTCTTTTGACCAACTCATGTTCTTCCAATTCCCTTAGCTGAATATTCAATACCCGCCTGGAAACATCCGGTATTTTTCGCTGCAGTTCGCTGGGACGTTTATGACCTTCACTGATGAACCAGAGTATGCGCAGTTTCCACTTCCCATATAGGACCTCGCCGACAAGGTCGAGCCCACAGTTCAGATACGGTAAGATTTTTCTTTCATACATAAATACAAATATAAGCAGACCCGCAGTATGGCACAATAGGGAGAAATTTATCCCTATTTGAATCGTAAGCCCGTACTTGCTAGCGGCTTAAGTACTGCCTAGATTTGCCCAAAACAAATTCGATATGCAACAGCAAACTAATTACAGCAACGAATTATCCGGAAAGATTGCCCTGGTAACCGGAGGTACAAAAGGCGCCGGAAAAGCGATCGCCGAGCGCTTAAAGGCGGCAGGTGCAACCGTTGTCATTACGGCTAGGAACAAGCCTGATCAGGCAGATCCGGACCTATATTTTGTTCCTGCTGACCTGAGCAAGCGCGGTGCGGCAGATAGTGTCGCCAAGGCAACATTGGAGCGCTATGGAAGATTGGATATTCTTATCAATAACCTTGGCGGTTCCGAAACGCCTGCGGGCGGTTTTGCAGCACTGAATGATGAACACTGGGAAAGTACGATCAGCACGAACTTACTTGCACCGGTGAGGCTAGACAGGGCTTTCCTGCCTCAGATGCTGGAGAACGGTAACGGGGTGATCATCCACATCGCTTCTATACAGGGCCGGCTTCCCTTATATGATGCAACGCTTCCATATGCGGCGGCAAAGGCTGGTCTGATCAATTATAGCAAAGGGTTAGCCAAAGAAGTGACTTCTAAAGGGCTGCGTGTTCTGACAGTTTCCCCGGGGTGGATAAAAACTGAAAATGTCAAATATTTTTTAGAACGGATCGCCCGGAGTTCAAATAGTTCAATTGAGGAGGCTCAACAAAGCGTTATAGCTGCTCTGGGTGGAATACCATATGGAAGACCCGCAGAGCCGGAAGAGGTTGCAGAACTTGTCGGTTTCCTGGCCTCGCCCCGGGCTAAATATCTGAGCGGTTCAGAATTCGTTATCGACGGAGGAACAATACCAACAATTTAAAACTAAATAGAAACAATTATGGAATTACATGGAGTAGTCATGCGCTTCGTTGATGCGCAGAATAATTTTGACAGCAAGGCTTACCTGGAGTGTTTCACCGACTCCGCCATCGTTTACGACGAAGGCAAGACCCATACCGGTAAAGCAGAAATTCGTCAATGGATCGAACACGCAAATGATGAATATCAATCTTCTATGAAACCTACAAACTATGACCAGTCCGGATCAAACGCCTTGCTGACGGCTGAGGTGTCCGGCACATTCCCCGGAAGTCCTATAGTTCTGCAGTTTCATTTGGGACTGAAGGATGATCTTATCGATTCTTTGAAAATAACCGGATAAGATTACGTGTCGTAGGAGGCACTGTCTGCAAAAAGCTTTAGAGAAATCTAGGGCTTTTTTGTTTTTCCTTATTTTGCCGTTCATTCCAGATCCATAATTGTTCCTCTCCTGCTTCGCCCTTGGGGCGCAGTACCCAGGTTCCCCACTCGAACTTTGTTCGGTACCAGTTCAAGCAAGTCCCTGGCAGCTTACCTGTAGCAAAAGTAATTTACCGGAATTTGCTGAAGTGCTGTTTTAGTATTACTTTAGTTCCAGCATTATACGAATGGTAAATATTCTAAAAAATATCATCAGCAGACCATCTTAATTCAGCATTCAGCTGAATCAACCCTGTATTTACTTCAATAAGAAAAATACTTCATATTTAATTTAAGCATCCGCTGGCGTAAGCAAGTTGATGTAATTCATATTTGATTAATCTTTTTAAAATGATTTTTGAAAATAATCTGGCATTTGCCCGGAATATGGATCAGCAGGATCCGCTCCGCGAACTCAGAAATGAGTTTTTGTTTCCACAACAAAATGGCAAACCTTTCATTTACTTATGCGGCAACTCATTGGGCCTGCAACCTAAAACCGCAAGGTCGCATATTGGGCAGCAGCTCGACAATTGGCACAATCTGGCCGTTGAGGGCTGGTTTGAAGGTAAAAGCCCCTGGATGTTTTACCACAAGGAACTCAAAAAGCTGATGGCGCCAATTGTTGGTGCAAGCTCCCAGGAAGTTTGCCCAATGAACACGCTTACAGTAAACCTGCACTTGTTGATGGTAAGTTTTTACCGGCCATCAGGCAAGCGGTTTAAGATCATTATGGAAGCCGGAGCTTTCCCTTCAGACCAGTATGCCATCGAAAGCCAGGTGCGTTTTCATGGCTACGATCCTAAGGAGGCCATCATTGAAGTAGCACCAAAAGCAGGCGAACATACCCTGCGTACAGCAGATATTCTTGCCGCCATTACAGGCCAGGGAGATGAAATCGCGCTGGTGCTATTTGGTGGTGTCAATTACTTTACCGGCCAATGGTACGATATGCCTGCCATTACCAAAGCCGGGCATGCAGCAGGCGCTATTGTAGGGTTCGACCTTGCCCACGCTGCCGGCAATGTTCCCTTGCAGCTGCACAACTGGGATGTTGATTTTGCCTGCTGGTGTTCTTATAAATACCAGAACTCGGGCCCGGGTGGTATTAGTGCCATATTTGTTCATGAAAAGCATTTTCAGGACAAAACCATTAACCGCTTTGCCGGTTGGTGGGGCTACCAGGAGCAGGAACGTTTCAAAATGACCAAAGGTTTTGTGCCTGAAGCAGGAGCAGATGGCTGGCAGGTAAGCTGTACCCAGGTAATTCCGATGTCCCTGTATTATGCTTCCCTGCGTATTTTCGAAAAAGCAGGTTTTATAGCACCCTTAAGAGAGAAAAGTCAAAAACTGACCGCTTATCTTTTTTATGTGATAGCTGAAGTAAATAAAAGCTTAGGCGAAGAACAATACCAGATCATCACGCCCGGTACCCTGGAAGACCGTGGGGCACAGGTTTCCATAGTGGCCAGGCACAAAGCCAGGGAGGTTTTTAATGCATTGATGGCTAATAATATTCTGGGCGACTGGCGGGAACCAAATGTGATCCGCTTAAGCCCTGTGCCCTTGTATAACAATTTTGAAGATGTATTTATAACAGGTGAGCAGCTGCTGAAAATCAGTAAAGAACTGATTTAGGAACACATCAATTTGAAAATAAAAAAAATAAGAAATGGAAATCACACCAGAAATTAACGAGCGCCTTTCCCAGCTGCAGGAAAAATTTGCCGCCATGGGACAGGACATCAATGCCTACCTGGATGGCCTGCTTTATGCAGATTACCTCACTTATTGGGACTACATACATGTCGACACGCTGTTGAGCCTTCAGAACCCCAAGACCCCCTTCCCCGATGAAGAGATCTTCATCATGTACCACCAGATTACCGAACTTTACTTTAAGCTTACTTTGCACGAATGCAGGCAGATCAGCGCGCAGCCGACATTAACAGCAACATTCTTTACCGAAAGGTTAAAACGCATCAATGCCTATTTTACGGCTTTGGTCTCTTCTTTCGATATCATGGTGGATGGGATGGACAAATCACAGTTCCTGAAATTCAGGATGTCACTGCTGCCAGCCAGCGGTTTCCAGTCGGGCCAGTACCGCATGATCGAGATCAGTGCTACAGACCTCATCCGGCTGGTCGACAAAAGCAAAAGAGAGGAACTGGCAGATGCAACAATTGAAGAACAGTTTGAATACATTTACTGGAAATTTGGCGCCTCAGAATTGTCCACCGGAAAGCAGACGCTTACCCTTCAGCAATTCATTGCAAAATATGCCGCGCAGTTTCTGCAGCTGGCAAAAGACAACACCGAAACTAATTTTGCGGCATTGTACAGAAGGCTGCTAAAAGAAGGACAGGATGTAACGGCTCTGCAGGAGGAAATGCGTAAACTGGATCTGTTCGTTAATGTAGAATGGCCCCTGTCACATTATAAGTCGGCAGTCCGTTATCTGGAAAAAGACCCGGCAGATATTGCAGCAACAGGCGGTACCAACTGGCAAAAATACCTGCCGCCGCGTTTTCAAAAAAGGATTTTCTTCCCTTTCCTGTGGACGGATGGGCAAATTGAAGAATGGGGTAAAACCTGGGTAATGAATGTATTGAAAAGCTACAGGATTTAAAGCGGACAACTGTCCATTTTGTACTGTTTTACCGCAAATGTGTAGAAATTATATTAATATTGTTACACAAAATAAAACGGTATGGGTCAGTTATCAGTTATGGGCGATGATGAACTTCTGGAGGCATTCCAGTCGGGTGATCAGAAAGCTTATCAGCTGATCTACGACCGCTATTGGCAGCTGTTATACCGTCATGCCCGTAACATGCTCAGAAATGATGAAGAAGCAAAAGATGTGGTTCAGGAGGTATTTACTACTTTATGGTTAAAAAAAACGGATGTGAAACCTCCTGTGGCCGCTTTTTTATATGCTGCCAGCAGAAACAAAATACTTAATCAATTAAAGCACCTTAAAATTGAAGCAAGGTATGTGGAACAGCACAAAGCTGTTATGGAGTATCCTTCTGCAATTCTGCCCGATGAACAGGTTATTGAACGGGATTTTGCAAAACTGATTGAAGCCGGGATCCAAAGCCTGCCGCCGAAGATGCGCAGGATATTTGAACTGAGCCGGAAGGAATTTAAAACACACCAGGAAATTTCAGAAGAGCTGCAAATTTCTTCTTTAACGGTTAAAAGACAGGTTAGCAACGCCATCAGCATACTTAAAAACAAGCTTCAATCCTTTTTAATGTTTTTTTAATTTTTATCTGCATCCTGTGCATGGTTCAGTTGTTATACAATTATACAACCTTAAAAAGCTGTTAAATGATGAACCAACCAGACCAACAACAGGAAGAACTGCTCAACAAATACAAAAAAGGAATTTGTACTCCTGAAGAAGTTGCTGCAGTAAAGTACTTGTACAATCTGGCTGCTGCATCGGCGGGAGAAGCGCCTGAACCTGAAAATTATCAGCAAGCCGGAGATGAGATCTGGAGCAGGCTTACCACGAACAGGAAGAACTATAAATTAAAGTTCTTTAAAATGATTTCTGTAGCGGCTGCGGTTATCTTCATAATAGGAGGGGCTTATTTCTGGAGCAACAACAAATCTGGGGTTCAGCCAGGTTCCCTGCTTAGGCATGATATTGCCCCAGGGAAAAATGCAGCCACATTAACCCTGGCAGACGGACGGAAAATAGTATTGACGAGCGATGTTAAAGGGCAACTTGCAGCCGGACCTGGTGTAAGTGTTACTAAAACTGCCGAAGGGCAGCTGGTGTATGAACTCAAAAATGATGAAAATGCCGATCCGCAGGCGGTGAATAAACTGTCTACCGCAAAAGGGGAATCCTACCAGTTGAGACTGCCCGATGGAACAATGGTCTGGCTAAATGCTGCTTCATCTGTAACCTATCCCGTTTCTTTCTCCGGTGCCGGAACACGGGAAGTGACGCTTTCAGGGGAAGCTTATTTTGAAGTAGCAAAGGACAAAAAGCGCCCATTTCTTGTAAAAACAGCCCATCAGCAAATCCTGGTATTGGGTACACATTTCAACGTCAATGCTTATACAGATGAACCTGAGCTGAAAACAACACTGCTGGAAGGCAGCATAAGGTTAAGTCCGGAAGGAACAGGTACTGCTGTCAATACACGCATATTGAAGCCAGGAGAACAGGCCGTTTTAGCAGGTGCACAGCTTAACGTAGCTATGGTAGATGTTGAACAGGCAGTAGACTGGAAAAACGGCGATTTTATATTCCAATCGGAACCTCTCGTTTCTTTAATGAGACGGGTTGCAAGGTGGTACAACGTACAGGTAGTTTACGCCAGGGGGGTAGATAAAGAAGGAACATTTACCGGGAAAGTATCCCGCCGGAAAAACATCTCTGCTTTGCTGAAAGCACTACAGTCTGCCGGATTAAAATTTGAGGTCATAGGCAGTAAAATCATTGTTAAAAATCAATCAACATCATAACTAACCAAAACTAATCAGATGAAAAATATCTACAAAAACGATCCTTAAGCCCCGGCAAAAGATAAGCGGATAATAGCCGGAAGTGTACCACCACTCCCGGCTGGTGTTTAAGCTTATTCATCAGACCCGGAAACTCCGGGCAATTGCTAAACAATTGATTAATGAACTGATTTGAGCTGCCTTCAACTTTCAGACGTAGGGGCAGCCCAAGATTAAACAAGTTGTAAATATATGATATTTTACACCAAAAGCCTATGTAGGCCTAAGGCTCCCGTGGCCAAAATTTTGCTCATAATGAAGCTGATTATAGTATTGCTGACTTCCGCTATTCTACAGGTGAGTGCTGCTACTTACGGACAGAATGTTACGCTCAGGCACGATAGGGCCAAACTGGCAACTGTACTCAATGAGATCAGAAAGCAAACCGGTTTTGATTTTGTATTTAGCGACAAAATTATCGCTGGCTCCCGGCCGGTAACCATCGACGTAAAAAATGTAAGCCTTGAGGCTGCATTGCAGGAATGTTTCAAAAACCAGCCTGTAACTTTTTCCATAGACGCTAAAATGGTAACCATTGAAAAGAAACCCACTTCCTTTGTGGGTGTTCTGGTAGACCGGCTTACGGCGGTGAGATTGAGTGGTATCGTAAGGGACAACGAAGGAAACCCTTTGCCAGGTGCGTCAATCGCCATAAAAGGTACATCACGACATGTGATCTCTGATAAGGACGGCAGGTTTGCAATAGATGATGCCCAAAAAGGAGATATCATCGTGGTCACTTATGTGGGTTTTGTGCCACAGGAGGTAGTATGGAACGGAGAAAATCCGCTAAACATAAAAATGGCAAGCACGGTCCAGGGACTGGACGATGTGATGGTAGTTGCCTACGGTACAGTGAAGAAGTCGACTTTTACCGGTTCAGCTGCTGTGATCGGCTCCGAGAAGCTGTCAAAGGTTTCCGGTTCTGGTTTTGCTGAAGCCTTGCAGGGGATGGGCAGTGGCGTCAATGTGGTAAATAACGAAGGAAATCCCGGCGGTGACACCCGGATCCAGATCCGTGGGATCAGTTCCATGAGTGGCGCTTCAAACCCTTTGTACGTGGTAGATGGTATGCCGTACGACGGACAGCTGAGCTCTATCTCACCAAGTGATATTGAATCGATCACCGTACTAAAGGATGCTGCGGCGTCTGCGCTATATGGTTCGCGCGCAGCAAACGGGGTCCTGATGATCACCACCAAAAAAGGAAAATCCTCCACTCCGCAGATCAACCTGCGCGCAGCCTGGGGTACATCCGATAACGCAGTTAAAAATCCGGTAAAGGCCGATCCTTATGAGCAACTCCTCAATACCTGGGAAGGGATGTATAACGACCAGTTTTACAAGTATGGAATGACGAAGGCTGATGCAGGAAAATGGGCTTCAGATAATGTGCTGGGCAAATTACTTAAAGCCGTAAACAATTCTGCCGGTCAGTCCAGCTATGTATCTCCTTTCAGGCACATCAATGAAAATTATGTGTTGCACGACGGAAACGGCAACCCGTACATCAACCCCAAACTGGAAATGGTATGGAACCCGTCCGACTATGATGTTTATAGTGCGGTGTATTCGCGTAAATTGCGTGAAGATTATGGTGTAGATGTTAGCGGGACCAGCAGCAGCGGAAAAACCAATTACCTGTTTTCAGGATCGTATCTTAACGATGGCGGTTATGCCAGCAACCAATATTTTAAGCGTTATACCTTCAGGGCCAACGTCACCACCCAGGTTACTGACTGGCTCCAGCTGGGAGGTAATATGGCTTACAGCAGTTCCAGGCAGAATACCTCTGGCTCAATGCGCGCCCAGATGTTCAGTACCACCATGGCTTCGCCTTGGTTAAGGAATATCGACAATACAGATTGGGTATATTCCGAAAAAACAGGAGAGCGGATGTTTGACTACGGCTCTTACGTGAACAATTTCTTCGGAATCCATCCCTTAAACAATGGCGGCGATTACTGGAACAACCCTAACGATGAGAGTTTCAACAATAATCTGCGCAACATGATCTCTACCCGTTATTTCGCAAGTGTAGACCTGCCTTTTAACCTGAATTTTAAGAGCAGCCTTGGTATAGATAACAATAGCAACAAAAATTTTGTGTATGGTTCGGCTGTGCATGGCTCCGGGCAGATGGCGCCTTACGGACTTACCGTGCTTACTTCTGGCGGTAATGCCACCCGAAGCAATACAGATATAACCTCCATTACCTGGAACAACCTCCTTACCTGGAACAAAAAGATCGGTGATCACAGTTTCAGCGCCCTTGCCGGACAGGAAGTATACAACTATAACAGCTTATACAATACGGCTTATGGCGAAGGGATCATGCAGGTTGGGCAATACGAACTGGCCTCCACTACAAAAAACTGGAGCAACAGTTCATACAAAGACCGCTACGGATTGCTTTCGTTTTTAGGAAAACTGGATTACAACTTTAAAGACAAGTATTATTTGTCGGGTTCCTTCAGGAGCGATGGTTCTTCCCGTTTCCATCCCGATAACCGCTGGGGCAGTTTCTTCTCTGCAGGGGCATCCTGGAGGGTCTCCGCTGAAGATTTCATGAGAAATATTACCTGGATAAACAACCTTTCGTTTCGCGGAAGTTACGGCGCAACAGGAAACGATAAGCTGAACAGAAGAAATCCCGATGGCAGTCCGGGAGCCGAGTTTTTATATGCTTATCAGGGGGTCTTTGAATCAGATCCACTCTACGGAAATGCAGGACTCAGACAATCAGCTTTTGCGGCACCCAGCTTGCAATGGGAAAGCAATAACCAGCTGAATGTGGGGATAGATTTTACCATTTTTAAAGGGATCACAGGCTCGGTAGAATATTATAACCGAAAGTCTTCAGGGTTGTTGTATTATAAACCCTTTCCTTTGTCGGCGCAAACCGGATCAGCAAATGGGCTAAATACCAACCTGGGCAATATCCTGAATACCGGTATCGAAGTTTCCCTGGGCGCAGAGGTATTTCGGGGCAATAATTTCAACTGGAAAATTGATGCCAACATTTCAACCCTGAAAAACGAAATTACCTATCTGCCTGGAGGATCCTTCACCTTCTCCAACCGTGCAGCTACCTATAAACTGGAAGAAGGACATTCCATCTACGATTTTTTTATGGTGAAAAATGCCGGTGTAAATCCTGACAACGGGAACATGCGTTACTGGATCCGTGACGGGGCCGGAGGCTGGAAAATAACCGAAAATTATGATGGAGAGGTGACCACCAACGACTACCAGTATATTGGCTCTGCACTCCCTAAAGCCTATGGAGCGGTAACCAATACTTTCGGTTATAAAGGTTTCGATTTTTCATTTATGTTTTACTATTCGCTGGGCGGAAAGATGTTCGACTACGGATATATTGAACGTACTGCCTTACGCGGTGGGGTAGGTGTGATCCAGGAATTGGTTCAGGACCGTTGGAAAAATCCTGGAGACCAGGCTTTGTTCCCCCGCTGGTCTAATGACAACTATTCAAATACCAGGAAAGCTTCTGATTTCTATGTGTTTAATAACAGTTTTGTGCGTCTGAGGAACCTCACACTGGGTTATACTTTGCCTAAAGAGCTGACAAAAAAACTCGGGGTCTCAACGGCGCGGATTTACCTGACAGGAAACAACCTGCTCACATTCGGTTCCGCGAAAGACCGCTATTCAGACCCGGAAACTGGTGTGTTGGGCAACAATTACAATGGCAATTCAGTTACCGACAATGGCGTTCAGGGCTCAAGAAGAATTTATATGGGCGGTTTACAAGTCTCATTTTAACACTTAATGCTAAGAAAATGAAATACATCAATAAAATATTCCTACTCCTGGCCCTGGTGGTTTTAATGACGGGTTTTGCAGGTTGTAAAAAATTGCTGACCACAGAGTCATCTACAGAAACTTCGGATGGCGCTGTGCTGAAAAGTGCTACCCAGCTCAATATGGTGCTGACTTCGGCCTACAGAAAACTCTATTTCAATAACGATGGTGCTGACCGTGTATATGCAGGACTGGCCGGTTTGCAGATGTATGTGGACCTGGGCGGTGCCGATATGCTTTGCCATAGCAATATGGCCGGGAACCAGTATGTTTCTTACAATTATGACCCCACCAGGACACAGATTGTAGGCAATTCTGAAGCCATCTGGTCAATGATGTACAAAATCATCAACCAGGTAAATACCGTTATAGATGCTTTGCCAAAGGCGGATGGAAATGCCGAGTTTAAGCAGCAGATCATGGGACAGGCCAAGGCCATCCGGGGCATCTGTTATTTTCACCTGATACAGAACTATCAGCAAACCTATATCATCGCCAAAAATAAACCAGGTGTAATTTTAAGGCTGTCTTCTGCTGACCCCTCAAGTATGCCGCGCTCATCCGTAGAAGCCTGCTACAATCAGATTCTGACTGACCTTAAAGAGGCAAAAAGCCTGCTTGCAGGTTTTGAACGGCCCAACAAATGGACCATTGATAAAAATGTAATCTCCGGGCAACTGGCCAGGGTTTACCTCGTAATGAACGATTGGCAGAATGCCCTTGCGGAGGCAACAACAGTTTATAATGCTTACAATGTGTTGCTTACACGCGACCAGTACCGGGCCGGTTTCGATAAAGTGATCACCAATGGCTATCCGGAGATCATCTGGGCGATGAAATACACCGATACCGACAATATTGGCGGCAGTACCCAGTTTAATTTCTGGTACAATCAGGATGAAAGCTATGGCGAGGGTTTTACAGACGGACCTATTTACGCTTTTCTCGATTTCTTTGCAGATGGTAAATACGAACAACTGTTTGAAAAAACAGAAGACAGGTACCAGTTCTGGAAACGCACAAAGAATGCCTCCAAAGAATGGTCTACCAAATGGGCTTACAACAAGTACAAGCATTACGGAGATGCCAATGGGGCGGTACAGGGAAATACCCGGCCCGAGGTTTCGCTGATGCGGGGTTCAGAAATGCTGCTGATCATGGCCGAGGCTGCTGCACGTCTTGGAAATGGCAATGGGCTTACCTACCTGAACCGTTTGCAAAGGGCAAGAGGAGTTGTTGCTGTAACCACCGTGGCAGCCGGACAAGCCCTGTTGGATGCGATCTATGTAGAGCGACGTAAAGAACTGCTTTGCGAAGGGGTTACCGGTTTTTACGACTTGCTGCGCCTGCAGCGGCCATTGATCCGCTATCAGGAAACAGCGAGCTATCCGGAAGGACACTATACCTGGGGTGTAAGTCAGCTGAACGGTTATGTAGCCTCGGCAAGCCAGCCTACAGGTACATTGCCATCTAACGACTACCGCTTTATTTGTCAGATCCCTCAACTGGAAATGAGCAATAATGAGGTGCTCACTCCGGCCGATCAGAATCCTTTTTCAGGTAATTGATCATAAATGTATGAGCCCGGCCATTTAAGGCCGGGCTTTTTTACCCAGGAAAGCTACGAGCCGGAACTTACAGCTTTAAACGCACTAAGATATTTGTCAATATAAAATTGCTTTTCGGCTGTTTTGTATTGCATAATAAATCTCGGATGCTCCAGCGGCACCAAAGTCTTAAAGAACCTGTACTTGTCATTTACCTTGCGCAGGAACTTCTCATTTTTTCCGGTCCCGAAGCAGAAACAAACTTCGGTGTTAACACCCAACGCGATCTGCTTCCTGATGTTCTCTATCATAAATTCATAGACTGCGCTTTCCAGGGCCTTACTGTCGTAATAATTGTAATTTTTTTCTTTACCGCCTGGACCTATCGAAGTAAAGCCAAGCGGACAAGGTGAACTGATGTAAAAGCGGTTGTAAAAAGCTTCAGGACCCCCAAAAGCATGGATCATTTCATATATAAAAACCGAAGAGGGTTCGTGTGAAAGTTTGCCTGTATAGGGGATCCCGCATTCCGTAATCAGCCGTTTGGGGTCTGTAAATGGTATTCCGGTAAGGCCGGCCCCAAACCTGCCGGGGTTGATCCCTAATATGAGCTGGCGTGGCCGCTCATCGTTGTAGTATTTATGGTAAAATTGTTCTACCAGGCCCATGGTCTGCTCATGTTCTCTGAAAGGGTTCATGATACGGATGCCCGGGGGCAGATCAGACCCGGTATAGGTTAGGTTACGGTTAAACAGGATAACTTTATCGGCAAATGTCATGACTCTGGCAGGTTATATTTCGTTGGGCTTTTCAGGGGTAATTTAGTTAATTTGGGTAGATTATTTATTCAGCTACCAAAAAATAGAGACCATGAGTGTAATAGAAAAACTTTCAACTTCACTTGGCAGGAGAGATGAGGTACCTAACCAGGAACTGGCCAGGCAAATTGTTCAGAAAAAAGATACCAATGCCGTTCAGGAACTGATGAGCAACCTTAACCATAAAAGTAAAGCTATACAAAGTGATTGTCTCAAGGTCATTTATGAAATAGGGGCACTTGAACCGAAAATGATTGCAGGGAACGCGGATGAACTGGTAGCCTTGCTCAGCAGCAAAAACAACAGGCTGCAATGGGGGGCTATGACAGCGCTGAATGCCATTGTGCTTGAGATGCCCGGACTTATATTTGAGCAGCTGCCCCTGCTGGTTGCAGTTGCAGAAAAAGGGTCGGTGATCACCAAAGACCATTTAATGGCCATACTGATCAAACTATGCAGCATCCCGGAATACGCAGCATCTGCCTTTTCATTATTTAATGAGCAGCTGATGAGCAGTGCCACCAATCAATTGCCCATGTATGCAGAAAATGCAGTTCCTGTAATTAACGAAAGCAACAAGGCTGTTTTTATAAAAACGCTCAATTCCCGGATAGATGAGATTGAAAAAGAGAGCAAACGGAAGCGGGTGGAAAAAGTAATTAAGAAACTTTTTGCAAGCAGGATTGTTTAACTTATTGTATGCTGCTGCTTGTTGATGTGCTCTTGATTTAATTTAATAAAAAATGTCATGGAAACATTTTCGATAGCCTTTAAAGTTGGGAACCTGGAATTGGATGCAATTGTAACCGCGTTCGACCATCACCGCAGGTTTAAGGTGGAAATGGTTACCAATGAACACGATCCTATCCTGCTGCAACGTTTAAACGCAGGTGAGTGGAAGGTGGAGCAGGCCGGGCAAAGGACCATATCGGAAAAGGGTTTTGCAGCCATCCAGGAAGCTATCGACAGCTACCTTGAAAAGATATATGCCGCCCATAACATATTGGTACTCACTGATTTTTCGCCGGCGGCCACAAATGCAGCCAAATATGCAGCGGCAATGGCATGCAGTTTCAACAGCATCAATATCGTGCTCTACCACTCCATGTCTGTCCCCCTTACTACTGAAATTCCCTTGCAGACACCGCCTCCGGCGGTAGATTTCCAGCAGGAAACCTTATCGAAACTGGAAGAACTGAAAAATGAAATCCTCCCCCTTACCGGCGGCGGGACTACTGTAACCATCCGGACCGATGAACGTCCCCTTGTGGCTGCGGTAAATATGCTTGCCGAACAGCTGCAGCTGGGCCTGGTAGTTATGGGCATTACCGGAAAAGGAAACCTGGAACGGGTATTTATTGGCAGCAATACCATTACCATTGCAAAGGAATGTAAGGTGCCTTTACTTATTGTTCCGGCCAATGCAGTATTTGAAAAAATAGAACGGGTGGTATTCGCATGCGACCTTAAAAAAGTATCCGAAACTACGCCTACGCAGGCCATAAGAACCCTGATCCATAAACTGGATGCCAAGCTGTACATTTTAAATGTGGCCCGGGATGGGGCCAGCTTTAACCCGGCAACAATCAATGAACTGGCTGCCCTGCACCGCCTGTGGGACGAGGAACATCCCGAATACCATTACACCGATAATGACGACCTGGTGCAAGGGATCATGGACTTTACAAAAGAACACCAGATACAGCTGCTGGTCACCGTGCCCCGGGAATACGGCTTTTTTGAAGGCATATTTCACCGCAGTATGACCGAAAAACTCGCTTACCATACCCACCTTCCCCTGTTGTTGTTCAGGGAAGACAAATAAAAACTATTTAAGGTAGGCTGCCAATGGCGATTTAATTTCCTTTAAGCCCTGTGTCGCAAGACGGGCAATTTCTGTGGCCCCGAATACAGACAGGTGGCTGTCGTCCTTTTTGCCTTGCGGTAATTTACTGAACTTTCCGGGCTCAATATACAGAAAGAGTTTTTTCGATTCTTCAGGGCCATAACTTGTTACCAGGTCTGCGGATTTCCTGTTCAGGTCTATTACCGGTACACCTGTATCTGCGCCAAGCTGCTGCACAGTCTTTACATATGCTCCATAGGTATCCGTAAGTTTGCCGTCTTTACCGAAATGCCTGCGTACCAGTGAAGTAAAAAGAATGGGGTATGCCCCTTTGGCCTTCGTTTCCTGGATATAATTCAGCAGGTTCTGCCGATAGGTAGTTGCCGGATCTGTATGTCTTGCCGTGTCTGCTTTCTGGTCATTTGCACCAAACATAATAAATACATAGTCGCCGGCCTTCAGTTTTTCCAGCACTGGTTTCCAATGCCCCTCTGTTCTGAAACTTTTAGAACTTCTGCCGCTGCGGGCAGCATTGTGTATAAGCACATTGTCTTTAAAGAATGGAGGCATCATTTGCATCCAGCCCCTTATGGGATAGTTTTCCCCGCCAAACTGGGAAAGGTAGGCGGGGGCAAAGTCGCACATGGTCGAATCGCCAATAGAATAAACCGTTATTTTCTTTTGTCCGTTTTTAAAGCCGATGAATATAAACAATAGTGCTATTGCTGCAACCAGGGTTTTTATAGTCTGTTTCATAATTGTAGGGTTATGTTCTCAACGTTCTCCACGTTCTCCACGAATATACTTGTCTGCTGTTTCCGCACTGCCTTATAAAGGTATAAAATTACCGGAAGCGGTTTCGATAACGTTATCGGTAACGCTTGCATACATTTTTAGGGCTAAATGGCTCATGATCTTCATCAGAATAATGTAATCTTGTTATAAGCGATTGCTCTGTCGTGCTAAACCAGCTATAACCAAACATTATGAAAAGATTTTTGCAAGTATTTTTTGTTTTGCTGCATTTTTCGGGGATTTCTTTTGCACAGCAAAACCGTACCATCTCTGGTAAAGTGATGAGCCAGGCAGAGGATGAGCTGCTGCCGGGCGTGTCGGTAATTGTTAAAGGACAAACCATTGCCGTAAGCACCGATGTAAACGGTGCATTTAAGTTAACAGTTCCGGGCAGTGCTGAAATTACACTTGTGTTTAAGTACCTGGGCTACAAACCCCGGGAAGTAAAAATTACGAACGAAACGGAACTTACAGTAAGGCTTCAGCCCGAAGCTTATATGCTGAACGAAGTAGTTACCATAGGCTATAAAACATTGCAGCGCAAAGACATTACAGGCGCAGTGGCCTCGGTTAATGCGCATCAATTGAAAGACATACCGGTAAACTCGGCTGCCGAAGCCCTGGCAGGCCGCCTTGCCGGGGTTCAGATTACGGCAAATGAAGGAATGCCCGGTGCTGATGTAAGGGTACTGGTTAGAGGAGGGGGGTCTATTACACAAAGCAACTCACCCTTATACATCATTGATGGGGTGCAGGTAGAGGATGGTTTATCCAATATTTCACCTACAGATATCGAGTCTGTAGAGGTGCTGAAAGATGCTTCTGAAACGGCTATTTATGGTGCCCGGGGTGCCAATGGTGTGGTGGTGATTACAACCAAGGGAGGTAAAGAAGCCAAAACCCGGATAAGCTATGATGGCTTCCTGGGCCTGGCACAGCTGCAAAACAAGCTGGACGTGATGAGCCCTTACGATTTTGTATTGCGGCAGTACGAGCGGTCCAGGGGCTTGACCAATACCGAGGCAGCCTTTGAGCAGGCATATGGCAGTTTTGCCAATATTGGCGATTATAAAAATGTGCCGCCGGTAGACTGGCAGGAAAAAACATTTGGCCGCGATGCGGTTTCGCAAACCCATAGCGTGGCGCTTACCGGTGGAGGCAAGGCAACTACCTTCAACGTTAGCTACACCAATAATTCCCAGCAGGGCATCATGCTCAATTCTAAATTTAACCGGCAGCTTTTTAACTTGAAGCTCGACCACAGGGCCAGCGATAAACTCCGGGCAGGCTTTGGCGCGCGCTACAACAACCAGAAAATCCAGGGCTCGGGGGTGTCTACTAACGAGACCACTGCAACCTATAGTCTGCTGCGGCATACCATTAAATACAAACCGCTCAACACCACGGGTATGAGCGATGATGTGCTGGATGAAGATTATTTCAACGAAACCAATACCGGGAACGGCCTTGGGGTATTAAACCCCATCCAGCTTAGTGATGCGCAATACAGAAACCGTCCGTCCGACAACCTGAACATCAACGGCTATATCAATTATACGTTAATCAAGGGGCTTTCTTTCAGGTCTACAGCCGGGGTAAACTTCAGCAACAATACGCTCAACGCATTTGATGATTATTTCACTTCCAATGCCCGCATGAATGGGAGTGGACTACCCATCGTCAATATCAACAATACCAAACGTTTTAGTCTCAATAATTCGAACGTATTTACCTATACCTTTAAAAAAGGGGTAAATAATTTTAGTGCCTTGCTGGGCCAGGAGATCTATAACCTGAAAGACGAGGTCAGGCTCGATCAGCTGAGGTTGTTCCCTATGGGCATTACCCCTGAAAAGGCACTCGGACAGCTGAGCCTCGGCCAAAGCACGCCGTTGTATCCCAGCAATGTGATCAGCGAAAGCCGCCTGCTCTCCTTTTTTACCGGACTGAACTATTCATTCTCAGATAAATACCTGGCCAAGTTTACGTTCCGGACAGATGCTTCCTCAAAATTTGCTGCTGATAAAAGATGGGGCTATTTCCCTTCAGGCTCACTGGGATGGAGGATATCCAAAGAGGATTTCATGAAAGATCTTAGTTTTATCTCCGACCTGAAGCTGCGTGCCAGCTATGGAGCATCGGGGAACAACAGGATTGACGATTATCTATACCTCACCACTTTCTCTACCAATGCCAAATACGCGCTTAACGAAGTGATCAATCCGGGCTATAGCTCGGCCAGTCTGGCCAACAAAAATCTGAAATGGGAAACTACCGTTACGCAAAATATTGGTCTCGATATTTCCCTGTGGAATAACCGGGTACAACTAAACATTGATGCCTATAAGAATAAAGTGAAAGATCTGCTGCTACGTGTGCGTATCCCTTCCATCTCAGGCTATGTTACACAGCTGCAGAATGCAGGCGAGACCTCTAACCGGGGACTGGAATTCCAATTGAATGCCATCCCGGTACAGCGTAAAGATTTCTCCTGGACCACCAATTTTAACCTGGCCTTTAACCGCAACAAAATTGAAAAACTGGCTACAGCCTCCAGCTACCTGCCATCACCGGCGGTAGCTTTTGTATCGGGCCAGCCCTCAGATTATATTGTACAGGTGGGTAAACCTGTCGGCTCCATGTATGGCTATGTATCAGATGGTTTTTACAGTGTCGCCGATTTCAATTACGATGCCGCAACACAGGTTTATACGCTTAAACCTGGCGTAGCCGATGTATCGGGTGTATTGGGTACCGCCCAGCCCGGCTGGATGAAACTTAAAGACCGCGATGGCAATAACATCATTAATGAAAACGATAAGGACATCATCGGCAATGCCACCCCTAAATTTTCCGGGGGCTTTAACCAGCAGTTTACTTATAAAAACTTTGACCTGAGCATGTTTGTCAACTTTGTAGTGGGCAATGATGTGTACAACGCCAATAAAATTGAGTTTACAAACAGCTATACCCCAAACACCAATATGCTGGCCCTGATGAAAGATCGCTGGAAAACCATTGATGCCAATGGCAACGTGGTGCAGAAAGTTACGGTAACGGGCGGTGTTGCCCAGGTTACAGGCATTCCGCCTGATCAGCTGGCCGCACTGAACAAAGATGCCAGGATATGGCAGCCCATTACCGGAAGCGGGGCTTTTTATCCGACTTCATGGGCCGTTGAAGATGGCTCCTTCCTAAGGCTCAACAACATTACTTTAGGCTATACCTTTCCTGTAAAACTGCTGAGCAAGGCTAAAATCAATAAGCTAAGGGTGTATGCTACCGCAAACAACGTAGCGGTGATTACAGGTTATTCCGGCTTTGATCCTGAAGTGAACGTAAGGAGTTCTGATCCGGTGACTCCCGGGGTAGACTACTCGGCATACCCGCGCAGCCGCACTTATATATTTGGTATTAACCTTTCCCTTTAACCTTTAAAAGCTCAAAAGATGAAAGCAAAAATATTTTTCCCTATAGCCATTGCGCTTGTTTTTATGCTTGGCCTGAATTCATGTAAACGTTATCTCGACATGTCGCCCCCATCTGCTTTTGATGAGCGTTTTGTGTTCAGTAATGTGTCTAATGCTACCAGTGCATTGATGGGCGTTTACGAACAGCTGACTGGTGATAACGGCTATGGAAGCCGGCTAAGCATGATGTATCCTTACGATACAGATGACTTTATTGGGGTTACCAATGCTTCGGCACCAGACAACAACTCCCGCGATTTATCCAGGTACAATCTGCAGTCTACCAATGGGCAGCTTACTTTGCCTTTTCAACAGCTCTATACCGGGGTAGAAAGGGCAAACATCTGCATCAAAAACATTCCGGCAATGGCCATGTATAACAATGGCACTGAAACGGAAAAGCAGCAGTTAAGACGCCTTTATGGCGAAGCGCTTACCTTACGCGCCCAGTTTTACCTGGAGCTGATCAGGAACTGGGGCGATCTTCCTGCCATATTTGAGCCTGCAATAGACCAGGCTGATCTTTACTTGCCAAAAACCGACCGCGATCAGATCTACGACAGGCTGATTGACGATCTGAAAACAGCTGCTGAGCTGGTGCCCTGGCGTAACGATGCCGGTGTTGCGGCCGACGAACGCATCACCAAAGGGGCGGTTAAAGGTTTAAGGGCCAGGATTGCATTGTTCAGAGGCGGTTATTCATTGCGGAGTGCTTCCGAGCAAATGGAACGTAAGGCAGACTACCTTGATTTTTATAAAATTGCCCGCGACGAATGTGCCGAAATTATGGCACGCAGAGATAAACACACACTTAACCCTACCTATCAGGATGTATTCAAAAATTACATCGACGCTTTTAAGATTGAGCCCAATGGCGAGGTAATGTTTGAAGTGGCCCTTGGAAAAGACATCAGCGGAAGGATCGGCTATTATGACGGGCCGCGTTTTTATGCATCTTCAGGTACAGCCCAGCTGGGTAACAGTTCGGTGCGGGCAGTGCCGGTTTATTTTTATGCCTTCAATGCCCTGGATACCCGAAGGGATGTAACACTGGCGCCCTACTACAATAATGCAGATAAGACCAAGGCAGTACAAACCATGGTGAATATGGTGAGCGGAAAGTTCCGGGCCGACTGGTGGAACCCCGCACCCGCATCCGCCAGCCAGCAAACCGGTATCAACTGGCCCATCCTGCGTTTCCCGGATGTATTGCTGATGTTTGCTGAGGCAGAGAATGAACTCAACAATGGGCCTACTGCCGCAGCAAAATCTGCTTATGAAGAAGTGCGGAAACGAGGTTTCAAAGGCAATGAAACTGCCATTGGTGTAACGCCATCCGGCAAGGCCGATTTTTTTAACGCCATTGTAAATGAACGTTATTTTGAGTTTGGGGCCGAGGGCATCCGCAAGTACGATCTGATCCGCTGGAACCTGCTGGCCTCAAAAATTGCCGAAACCCGTGCCAATTACACCAAAATGCTGAATAAGGAAGCCCCCTACAATAACCTTCCGCAGAATATGTATTATAAATCGGCTTCCACTGAAGTCATATTCAGCAATTCCCTTTATGCACCAACACCAGCTACAACACCTACGGGTTATACCAGGGTGGGCTGGGTAAGTTCTATTACGGCCGCCTGGATCACTAACTTTGCACAATACTTTAAACCCAATCATAGCGAATTACTGCCATTACCTCAATCTGTAGTAGAGTCGAACCCAAAGCTGAAACAAGACTATGGTTACTAAAATGATGAGGGGATTTCTGGTAGTCCTGCTTTGCTGCATGGCTGCCATGAAGCTCTGTGCCCAGACGACGGCAACTGCCAGCTGGGCTTTAACCGCCAATCAGAATGCCACTGTAACGGGTAATGTTGCTGCCGGGGCGCAACTGCTTTCGGGATTATCCATTCAGGATTACCTCTCAGGCGGGCAACGTACCATTCCACCCGGGGGTAGCTGGCCAGCCCAGAGCCAGCCAGACAGCACACGCTTCATGCAGTTTGTACTGAACCCTTCCAGTGGAAACGATTTGAATATCAGTTCCGTAGCAATGATGATCAGCTTTTACGGTTCCAGCGCAGGACGTGTAAATATGGCCTGGTCTACCGATAGTGTCCATTTCACAAACCTTACGGCTAATTTTTCCCTGGTTTCAGGTACAACACCCAAGGCTTATACTTTTGGGGGACTGAACATTACCGTGCCGAGCGGAAAGAAACTGTATTTCAGGATTTCGCCCTGGGCGGCCAGTGCAGTAACCAGTAAATATGTACTGATAAAGAACCTGGTTGTTAGCGGAACAACAACGGTTGCTCCGACCGCGTTATGGGCCCTAACGGCAAACCAGGCAGTTGCCGCAACAGGGCAGGTTAGTGGCACTGAACAGGCACTATCCGGACTCAAAGTAAACAACTACATCTCCGGTAATGGCGGGCAGCGCATTTTACCATTAGACGGGACCTGGCCTGCAAATACCGCACCAGACAGCAGCCGTTATCTGCAATATGTAATGAACCCGGCTGCGGGCTATGACCTGGTTGTAACCCAGGTAAAGGTACCTTTAAGTTTCAATTCCTCATCAGCCGGCCACGCCCGCATCTGCTGGTCTACAGATGGGCTTAACTTTACTGACCTGGCCGCAAACATGGCCCTGGCATCTGGTTCAAGCCCTGTTTTGAACACCTTCTCAAACCTGAACATTCCGGTTACGGATAACCGTAGTTTTTACCTCAGGATTTATCCCTGGACCACCAGTGCATTTACCGACGGCCGTTACCTGGTTTCCAAAGATGTGACCATCAGCGGCATTAGTGAGGTTTCCCCACAGCTTGCCTTTCCGGGGGCAGAAGGAGGCGGACGTTATGCCAAAGGGGGCAGGGGCGGAGACATCTATTATGTAACCAATCTGAATGATAATGCTGCCGGAAGCCTGCGTGATGCCGTATCACAGCCCAACCGCACCATTCTGTTTAAAGTTTCCGGTACCATTAACCTGCAGAGTGTTATTTCCATTACCAAAGACAACATCACCATTGCGGGGCAAAGTGCACCGGGTGATGGCATTTGCCTGAAAAACTATGGACTGGCCATCAGGGCCAGCAATGTTATTGTGAGGCACATCCGTTCCCGCCCCGGAGATATCATTACCGTGCCGGGCGATTCATCTAAGGTAGTAGATGCCATGTACAATGGATTTGGCACCCCCATTACCCAGCCCTTTAAAAACATCATTGTAGACCATTGTTCCATGAGCTGGTCTACCGATGAAGTGGGCTCTTTTTATGCGGTTTCAAATTTTACCCTGCAATGGAGCATGCTGAGTGAAAGCCTTTACCGCTCGCTCCATACCAAAAGTACCCCTCATGGTTACGGAGGGATCTGGGGCGGACAGAATGCGTCTTTTCACCATAACCTGCTGGCCAGCAATTCCAACAGAAACCCACGCTTTTCAGGCAGTACCACTACGCTGCAGCCGGAACTCGAATATACAGACTTCAGGAACAATGTGGTTTACAATTGGGTTGGCTCCCCGTATGGAGGGCCGGGGGGGCATTATAACATGGTCAACAATTACCATAAAGCAGGGCCAGCCACTACGGGGGCTGCCACAAGCTCGGCTACCAACCGTAAAAACCGGATCTTGCTGTATACCAGTTACAGCACCACTTTAGCGGGCGACACCGTATTTGGAGGAAAATTTTACGTCAGCGGCAATTATGTGCATGGTTTTCCCGAAGTAACTGCAGACAACTGGACAACAGGGGTGCAGCTAGACAGTTATTATAATGCTGCGGCCATGAAGGCAGCGGGAAAAGCACTCAGTGCCTTCCCTTATGCACCTGTTGTAACGCAGACGGCCGAGGATGCCTTTACGGCAGTAATGAACAGCGCAGGAGCCGTCCTGCCCCGCAGAGATACCGTTGACCGGCGTATCATTAAAGAAACGCTGACGGGTACTGCAACCTACGAGGACAGCAGTTATGTGGCTTCCGGAATGGTACATCCTTCAGGCATTATAGACAGCCAGAATACAGTTGGCGGCTGGCCGGTATTAACCAGTACAACCTACCCAGGAGATACAGACAACGACGGCCTGCCAGATTGGTGGGAAAAGATGATCCAGAACTCAGCAACAGATTCAACCGGACTGGACAAAAACACTTATGGTGCGGATGGTTATACCCTGCTCGAAAAATACCTGAATGGCATCCCTTCGCCCGATCAGCAGGTTGGTTTTCTGGGTATCGATGCACAAAAAGGAGGACTGGACACCGTTAAGGTAAACTTCAATATCGACTGGGCAAAAGATCAGTTCAATCTGGGATTGTACCGCTCTGCGGATGGCAGCTCATTTACAAAAATCAGCGAGCGTGCGGCGGGCATTAACGAAACTGTTTACCTGATGAAAGACAATACCGCACCCCGGCAGCTGGTATACTATAAGGTAGGAAGCAAACGCATTGATGGTACCGGACCTACTGTTTACAGCAATACGGTAAGTATAGACAATAGCCCGGCATTAATGAGGCGGAGCTCTGTAGTGGCTAAAATGCCTGATACCGCCGCAATGCAGGAAACAAAAAAGCTCAAAATGTACCCAAACCCCGTTTCAACGGTACTAGCGGTAAAACACCCTAAGGCCGGGGCATCTGCAACGATGAATGTCTATAGCATAACAGGTAAGAAGCTGATCATTAAAAAAGTTCAGGCAGGAGCGGAGCAGACAGAAGTAGAGGTTGCCCAGCTCCCGCAAGGTTCATATATCATTGAGTTCAACAACATCAGCACAAGGCAAAACGGAATGTTTGTGAAGATGTAGAATAACAGGGCACTTCATTCCGCCCGTCGGAATTGATCAGAAAGGTTTTGCCATCAAAATTCATCTTAATTTTGTCTACCGACCCCTTTTTAATGTTGTTCCCGCCAGCGCCAAGGTCAAAATCATAGATGCCACCATAACGGGTATCAAAAGAAATGGAACCTTTATTGGTTCTGAAGGTAACCCTATGGGGCTTATGTGGAATAGATACATAGTACAGGTCGGGCTTATTTTCTGGCATAATGTACCAGGCACCTTTACGGAAATCATCTCCGTCAATCACGTCTACAATTTTAGAAGTAGCATGGATTATTGGCAGACCTCCGAAAAAAAATTATGTTACACCAGGCTAAAGAAAAGTTGAAGGGTAGGAATGGAATTAAAGTTCCGGCACTGTATGGCGCCGCATATGCCTTTTTTGTATCTGGAAAGGCTGGCTAACATGTCGGAATCAGCTTTTAGTAGTGCCATTAACCACCAGGAATCAGGCAAATCTCACAAAATTTTGATTGCTATTGTTATTAGTATAATTTTGTTGCTTCACTAATAACAATAGTATTAAACAAAGATGGGGTTATTTTTAGGCGAAACGCCCTGGCATAGAGATTGGAAAATGGCTTTCCCGCCCGATTACCGGGAGGTGTCCTTTCATGACAGCAACTTACAGGAGCAGCACCGTGCTGATGTGTATACCCCATGCGGCACAACCCTGGAATTTCAGAACTCACCCATCAGTTTGGCAGAACTGGAAAGCAGGGAAAGTTATTACCCAAAGCTGGTATGGGTGCTGAACGGAAAAAAATTCAAAGGTTTCCGGATTCTTAAGCATTTACCCGATGTGGACGACCCAAGGCTTCGGGGTTATGAATTCTGTCATTCAGATCATCTTTCCATGATTAGAAAAGATGATTTGCTGAATGTCCGCGGAAAAATAAAACGCCTGAATTTTCATCATCCTGAGTTAAGGGATATTCCCTTAACCGCTCATTACTATTCATTTTGCTGGAAAAATCCTCATAAGGTTTGGTATCAGGCCAGACGTCCACTCATCATAGATCTGGGAGGACACTTTTTATACCAGCTAAAGCAGCGCGCTCAACTATCTGGCGCCTATGCTTATTTGCATATGATTTCAAGAAAAGATTTTGTAAGCCGATATATTGGCTTGTAGCACTCATCATAAAAAGAGGCCGCCAGACCAGATTTTTTCCATTCCAGATAACATTCCTTAGTCCCTTATCGGTTTCATGGGCTTTTCAGTAAATAAAATTGAACTTTTCAGCAAAGCTATGTGCATCATTTTTACCGAATTTTGTTCTCAACATGAGGTTTCGTAGGAGACTGCTTAATTAGAATGCCATGAAGACAATAAATCAAAATTATATAAACGGAAGGTTCATGCTTTCACGCGGCATCGAAGTTTAACTGGGGAACAGAGCTGGATGAAGTTAAATACCTGTGCAGTACTTATGCAGATTACATCAGCGGATCAGTACTCAGGGTAGATGGAGGAACGGTTCGCTGCCTTTAAAGCCTGCTTTACTGTAGGAAATGCCCGAATGAGCCCATTTGTACTGGGGATTTGGCGTGCGACCGGGTAGTTTTGATATCAAACAAAAATACCCGGTTATGAAAAATACAATAATCGAATTCAAGAAACGTATCGCTGGAGCATTGATCGCTGCAGCCTCGGTACTGACGATTTCCATAGCAAGATTTGAAAAGGATCCTCAAAGCTGCGGGATGATTACCCTACAGATTAAAAACAAAAAAAAACCTTCTGGCTAATCATCCTGCCAGCCCGGCCTGGCAGTTGTCTGGCTCAGCCCCAAACTTGTCTGCTTGAGCATGACTTACATTCCTAATCAGCAGCCACCCACCTAATTTTATCTTATCAAATCAATAAAAGAATTACATAATATGAAAAATCAACCGATAATTCAGCACCTATTAACAGCATGCTTTGCCTTTATTTTTGCAGCTCTGCAGCTGCTCATTAGCTCACCATCAAAAGCGCAGTCAATGAATCCATTCAATCATATCAAACAGGTAAAAGCCGGGTTGCTAGACGTTGGTTATGTGGAGGCCGGCCCGGCAGACGGTGAGGCTGTGCTGCTGCTGCACGGCTGGCCTTATGACATTTACAGTTACAAAGAATCCTCAGAAATTTTAGCAGGCAAAGGCTACCGGGTTTTGATTCCTTACCTCAGGGGGTTCGGAAGTACCAGGTTCCTATCGGACAGTACAGCCCGCAATGGTCAGCAATCTGCCCTGGCAGTAGACATGATCGCCTTTTTAGACGCCCTTAAAATTAAAAGCGCCATAGTGGGCGGATTTGATTGGGGCGCCCGCACTGCAGACATCATGGCCGCGCTCTGGCCGCAGCGGGTAAAAGGACTGGTATCGGTAAGCGGCTATCTGATCGGCAGCCAGGCTGGTAATAAAGCGCCCCTTAGCCCGCAGGCAGAACTGGCCTGGTGGTACCAATATTACTTTGCCACAGACCGAGGTCTGGAAGGCTACAAGGCCAATACCGCTGAATTTAACAAACTCATTTGGAAAACCGCTTCCCCAACCTGGAATTTCAGCGAACAGATTTATAACCAGTCAGCAGCTGCTTTCAACAATCCGGACCATGTACAGATAGTCATCGATAACTACCGCTGGAGGCTGGGAATCACTAAAGGAGAAGCCAAATACGACCAGCTGGAAGCCAAACTGGCAGCAGCTCCATCCATTGCTGTTCCCTCAGTTACCCTTGAAGGAGACGCTAATGGAGCACCGCACCCTGATCCGGCTGCTTACGCCATCCGCTTTAAAGGAAAATACGCGCATCACAATATAACTGGCGGGGTAGGCCACAATTTACCTCAGGAAGCCCCGAAGGCATTTGTGAAGGCCATATTGGAAGTAGCAGAATGGACAAAATAGTCATCAAAAACTAATGTTTTAACACAAAAGCACGTAAAATAAGATACATGAAAAATCAAATCATTTTAACCGCCAAAGGTGGGTCAGAAGTCAGTAAAGTACTCTATACCGGAAAAGTTCATATAACAGGAGGCCGGGACGGATCGGCTAAAAGCACAGACGGGCGCCTGGACATCAACCTGTCAAGTCCTGGAACGAGCGGTAAAGGCACCAATCCTGAACAGCTCTTTGCTGCAGGCTGGTCTGCCTGCTTCATAGGTGCCATGCAGCACAATGCCGCTGTCGCTAAAATCAAACTTCCTGAGGGTACCTCGGTAGATACTGAGGTAGACCTGGGAACTGGGCAGGAAGGGTTTGCTTTGCAGGCCAGACTTCAGGTTAACCTTCCAGGGTTAACCCTGGAAGAGGCATCAGCAGTTGTAGAAGCTGCTCACCAGACCTGCCCATATTCAAAGGCCAGCAGAAATAACATCAACGTAGAAATATCCGTCACTGTATAAGAAAGGTTTTCTGGTATCATCGGTTATACTGGTAACAAAATTATACCAGATGCGATTTACCTTTGCTTAAGTTAATTATCAAATCATTATGAGAAATTTAAATGGAAAAATAGCCTTGGTTACCGGGGGGAACAGCGGGATAGGATATGCCGCTGCAAAAGAATTAAAAGCGCAAGGCGCCCAGGTTATCATTACTGGCCGCAGGGCAGAAGCGCTGATGCAGGCGGCAGCAAAGCTGGGCGTAACCGGACTGTTAAGCGATCAGGGACAGGTTGCTGACATCGAAGAACTTGCCGCGAAAATTAGTGAACAATACGGCCGCATCGATATCCTGTTCATTAATGCCGGGGTTTTAGGCGGATCATCAATTGAAGGGGCAGCTGAAAGCGATTTTGATTACGTTATGGATGTCAACTTCAAAGGTGCCTACTTTACCCTGAGCCGGTTTATACCAGTCTTAAGCGATGGTGCATCTGTAGTATTTCTCTCCTCTAATACAGCAAGCATGAATGGAGCCAATTCCTCGATTTACAGTTCAAGTAAAGCAGCTTTAAACTCAGTTATGAAAATTGCTGCCCTTGAACTGGCCCCGCGCGGTATCCGTGTGAATGCAATCAGTCCAGGACCTACCCAGACCGAGATCCTGAACAAACTAGGATTGGATGAGGCCAGCCGCAAAGGTTTGGATGACTGGATGATCGGGCGCATTCCACTTCGCAAAATTGGCAGTGCAGATGACGTAGCCAAAATGGTGGCTTACCTCTGCTCAGCGGCTTCGGGTTTCATTACCGGCTCAGACATCATTATCGACGGAGGAATGAGTTTATAGATAATGGCGGAGATGTTGTAAATTAGTCCATATGACAAGTGAAGAACAAATCCGAAAATCCGGTGAAATCTTATCTAACCCAAGGAACCAAAAGGAGGAAGTGCAGGCACTACAGGATACCATGTATGTAATTGGTGGCAAGTGGCGGCTATTGATCATCAATTCGATCTGTAACGGCAACCGGCGGTTCAGGGACATACAAAGGAGCATTCCGGGCATTACCTCCAGGATGCTGTCCAGGGAACTTAAGGATATGGAAGCTAACCAGCTGATCAAAAGAACGGTGACACCTGATATACCTGTTCTTGTAGAGTATACTGAAACCGATTACTGCATGTCTTTTGGTGGAATTATTCTGGAGATGATCAGCTGGGGTAAGCAGCATAGAAAGCGAATCAAACAGGCCTAGCATTCATGAATAGATCAACTTTTAGAATCTCCAATACCATCATCTGGACCAGCTCCATTGTGCTTGGGTTGCTCTCCTCGGTGCCGCAGCTAGCCTCTCACCAGTTCAACCTTCTGGAAGCTGCAGTGAATGCGGGCATTACGGCAGTATTCGCCATATGCATGTGGTATTTCAATATTTACATGCTGGCCAGGAAAAGTAAAAAAAAGCCTGGCCAGCAAATTTCTTATCAGAAACTGCTCAACTCCCTGCTTTTTGGTCTCGCTCTGATGCTTGGCCTGGCCTATATTCAACAACTCATTCTGTCGCACATTGATTTTGGGCCAACCATGCTTATGGTCGAGGTTCGGGGAATATTGATTAACCTGGTTTTTTATATGTTCTTGAACCTGTTGCAGCAGAATTATGAAAACCAGCATGTGAGCATGGAACTGGAGCGCTTTAGAAACGACAATCTCAGTGCGCAGTATGACCTGCTTAAGCAACAGGTCAACCCACATTTCCTGTTCAACAGTCTTAATACTTTAAAAGCGATGGTAGAGACTGGCGACAAGCAATCGGTTGACTTTATCCTTAAGCTTTCCAATTTTTACCGGTACACTCTGGAAAGCCGTAAACTGGATCTTATTCATGTGCGCGAAGAAATGGAAATATTAAATGCCTATCTTTTCCTTCAGAAGGCCAGATTTGACGACGGATTTATCTTCAACAGTACACTAGATGATGAAGCTATAAAAACGCTCATCCCCCCTTTTACCCTACAGCTGCTGGTAGAAAATTGTTTAAAACACAATGTGGTATCGCTCAAAAAACCGCTTTACATTAATATTTATCTTCAGGACGACAAGATCGTAGTGGAAAATAATATACAGCTGAAAAATAGCGAAGAGAATTCCCTGGGCGTTGGTCTGAAGAACATTGAACTCAAATACAGTCATTTGCTGGACAAGCAAGTAGAAATACACAATGACCAGCAATTATTCCAAATCAAGCTACCACTAATTTATGAACATCACCATTATTGAAGACGAGCTTCGCACAGCTAAGTCCCTTGAAAACATACTCAAAGAACTCCGCCCTCTTGCTAAAATTACCGGACCGTACCAAAGTATTGAGGAGTCGGTTTCGGCCCTTTCACAAGGCCCGCATCCCGACTTGGTGTTCATGGACATTCAGCTGGCCGATGGCCTCAGTTTTGAGATATTCAAATCAGTGGATATCATTTGCCCTGTTGTTTTTTGTACGGCTTTCGATGAATATTCTCTGGACGCTTTTAAGCGCAATGGGGTAGATTATGTACTTAAGCCGTTCTCTAAAGAAGACATCGCCGGTGCGATGAGAAAAGTGGACAACCTGAAAAATTTCTTCCAGCAAAAAGCGACCCCGGATATCAGCGAGCTTTTGCTGCAGATGGTGCAGCCTTCGGCAAAAACCAGTTTTCTGGTTTTTAAACATCAGAAGTATACCACAGTGCAGGTAGCGCAGATTGCCCATTTCTACATTCGCAATGAGTCAACCTCGATGATGTGCTTCGATGGTCAGGAGTTTCCCCTTAACCAGTCCCTTGATCAGGTGGCCGGATCGGTTTCGCCGAAACAGTTTTTTAGGGTCAACCGTCAGTTTTTGGTGAACTTCAGCGCCATCAAGGAGATCGAGCATTATTTTCTACGCAAGCTATATGTGAAGCTGATCATTGAAACGCCGGAAAAGCTTTTGATCAACAAAGAAAAATCCACTGCCTTCCTTTCCTGGATGGAGAACCGTTAATCAGAACTGGTTCGGCGCAGGTCCTGTCTAAGTGGCGGCACCAATTGTCCGTTTCGGAGTGAATCTGCTGTTTTTGGGTCTTGCCAGTCCCTAAGTTTGAATCAAATTTAAAGATTCAAATTATGAAAACGATCCATTTAAGCATTCTCAGTACGCTGGCTATAGTCCTGGTACTGGTCGCCACGCTGGCAAGCCGGTCCATGGCCTCTAAATCATCTATCTCAAAAACCATTAAAGGCGACGGTTTTGTTGTTCTGGAACTTTTTACTTCCGAAGGCTGCTCCAGCTGCCCGGCAGCTGACGAACTGCTGGCACAAGTGCAGCAACAGGCGGGTGATAAGCCTGTTTACGTACTGGCATACCATGTTGATTACTGGGACCACCAAGGCTGGAGGGATGTGTTCAGCAATCCTGATTTCAGCAAACGCCAGTATCAGTATGCTAGCAAACTCCGTGCACAGGTTTACACCCCGCAGGTAGTGGTCAACGGTAAGACAGAATTCGTTGGATCCAATCGCCCGGCACTGGATTTTGCACTTGCAAGTGCGCTTAGTGGTAGTCCTGAAAGCAGCCTAAAGCTTTCCGGTGCCCTTAAAAACAGCACACTGGAATTGAACTATCAGGTCAGTGGAAATACGCAGGATGACGAGCTCCTGATTGCCCTGGTTCAAAAAAACGCGGTGCACCAGATTAAACGTGGCGAGAATGAAGGCCGTACCTTAACTCATGCTCAGATTGTAAGAAGCATGCAGACTTTCCCCCTGCAGCAATCTGGCAGTGGGAAAATAGGAATCAAGCTGCCTAAAGATTACAACACCTCAGGCTGGGAAGTAATAGGCTTACTTCAGGACCGCAAATCCTTGGCCATACATGCAGCTATAAGGGCGACCCCTGCAACTTAATATTTATGGACTGGGAGTAAGTTGGCCTGCGCTGGCAAGCGGGCTTTGGATTAGAACTCAGAAACCATTGATTTCCGGGACGCAAGGAAGCATATGCAACTCTGAAGCAGTATAAAATAATTCCTTTTTATTATTATGTTTGTATTGCTAAACACTATACCATGCCTATCGGGGCCACGTCACATCCTGCAGTGGATACTAAAGCTGATTCTATGACAAGGCATTTACAACATGAGAATTTTTTAGAGAAACAACGACAGATCCTTTTAGAGTTGGGCAATGATATTACACGTGTAAGAGAGAAGAATGACCTCATTACGCTATTCTCAAAGCGGATAAAGGGTCTGTTTTATTTTACCCACACCATGATCACGCTGATAGACGTGCTGGATGATACCTATAAACCTTTTCTTTTAGACCACGAATCTTCACCGATAAGGACACATCCTGACTATGCGTTACTCGTCAATGCCAGATTTTCTCTGGATGAACCTTTTATTAAATCGGTACTGGAGACGGATTATCCTGTGATTTTTGAATTGGAAGATGAGATGGCACATCCTCAGAGTCCTGTATTTCTGCGTGCAAATTATGATATGGGCGTAAAACAAGTCTTGATGATGAAGCTGATGAATGCAGATAAACCAATAGGATTTATTCATATTTATTCAGATCGGACAGACAGTTTTACACAGGACTTTAAGGATATTATCAGGCGTATTTCGTCGCAGCTGTCAAGTGCGGTATCCAACATCATTAAAAATGAAGACATCAGGAAGAAAGAGGAGGAAAAATCTTTCCTGCTGGATTTTAGTAATGACATGACATCTGTGCGCACTAAAGAAGACCTCGCTGTTGTTGTGCGTACAACATTGCGCAAACTTACTCCTGAGGGCGGTTATGTAATCAGAAAAATAAATGAAGATGACCTCACCATGAGTGCCTATGTTTACGATCCGGGAACCGCCAGAGGTAACCCGTCTTTACTCAAGGAAGTGTTGTCTGCTAAATTTCCCATAAATGATGGCCTGCAGAACAGGGTGCTGGATAGCTATATCCCCTTACTGTTCAGCGTTAGCAGGGAAGCCGAGCGTGGGATTAAATCCAAATACCTGGACCTCTGGCAGGATATGGGGTTTAAGACTATGGTGGGTATTGCGTTACGTAATGGAAATGTGAATATCGGGCTTTTGTGGCTAAGTATAGATGAGATCAATATCCCTATTCTGCAAGGCATCTGTGCCCAGATTGCTGTGGCCATGAATAATATTATGGCCAATGAGGAGCTGCTACGGAAACAGCAGGAGCAATCCTTTTTGCTGGATTTCTCCAATGATATTGCTGGTGTTATGGCCAAGGCAGATCTGGAAACAGCTGTTTTTAAAGTGCTGGACCGGCTGCTGAATACCAAGCTGGCAATGCTGCGGCTCATCGACGATGATGGGCAGCACCTTAGCCCCTACATGTTTGATAAAAGTCTGTTTGAAGGACTGGTTAGTGATTTTGACAAGCTTTCTGAACAAAAGATTACCACCGATGAACATTATACCGCATTGGTGCTGAAAAGTAGCGGGGCGCTTGTTCTGAATGTTGAGGAACAGATGCAGACAGCGCATAAGCAATATGCGGCACTCTGGGGGAAAACCGGGTTTAAGAATATGTATGCAGCCGTGCTAAAGGTTGGGGATCAAATACTGGGCACAATCTGGATGCTTGCCGACCACCTTAGCATGCCGCTGTTCAAAGGCATTTGCGCCCAGATTTCTACTGCTGTTTCGAATATAAAGGCCAGTGAAAAGATATCAGCATACAGGAAAAGACTGGAAGACGAAAATGATTATTTGAAAGAACAGATCAGGACCATTTATAACTTTTCAGAAATGATTGGTAGTGGAAAACAGATGCAGCAGGTGTATCGTCTGATTTCGCTTGTTGCAGAAAGCAATTCTACGGTGATGATCTGTGGGGAAACAGGTACAGGAAAGGAGCTGGTAGCGCGTGCGGTACACAACGCATCACTGCGCAAAGATAAGCTGATGATCAAGTTAAATTGTGCAGCAATGCCTGCAAATCTGATTGAAAGTGAATTGTTTGGCCATGAACGCGGAGCTTTTACGGGGGCGGTTGAGCGGCGGATCGGTAAATTTGAGCTGGCCAATAACAGCACATTGTTTCTCGATGAAATCGGTGAAATGCCTATGGAGGCGCAGGTTAAATTGTTGAGGGTACTGCAGGAAAGGGAAATGGAAAGGGTTGGTGGAAAGACAACCATTAAGCTGGATGTTAGGGTGATCGCCGCTACTAACCGTGATCTGGAGGAGGAAGTAAGGGCGGGACGTTTCAGGTCTGATCTTTTTTACCGCCTAAATGTGTTTCCCATCAAACTTCCTCCTTTAAGGGATCGGATTGAAGATATTGACGCACTCACGGAATTTTTCCTGAGTAAATACGCTAAGACTACAGGAAGGAAAGTGACCAGGATATCACCTAAGGTAATGCAACAATTGCGGAGCTATTTGTGGCCCGGCAATGTGCGTGAATTGGAGCATGTGATGGAGCGTAGTGTATTGCTGGCCAATGATCATACGGTACGTGAAATTTATTTGCCAGATGATTCCATCGGTAGTGTTCAATTGTCAGAATTGCCGGGCAACCGTTCGTTGGAAGAAGTCGAAAGGACTTATATTATAGAAGTATTGAAACGCTGCAGTGGAAAGATCTCTGGCACTGGTGGTGCGGCAGAAATACTTGGCATACCCGGCAATACGCTTCATTCTAAAATCAAGAAATTGCAAATTCATAAAGCAGATTATTTTAGCAATTAACTTCCCGTTCGCTTTTTATCTCACTTTATAAAGTGACTTGTAAAGTGATTTCACTATATATCGTGAAAATTATTCTGGTACTTATGTTTAATTGATTGTAATTCAATAGGTTGTTGTTTTGGCATTAAAATGGACTTTTATGAGTCAGTTGACATAAAACAAATCACTTAAAAATTAAAGACATGAAAATTGTAATCATTGGCGGTACAGGACTTATAGGAACAAAAGTTGCGGGTAAGCTTCGCCAGCTTGGTCATAGCGTTATTGCGGGCTCACCTTCTACAGGCCTGAATTCCATTACAGGAGAAGGACTTGCGGAGGCAATGAACGGAACGGACATTGTGATCGATCTTTCCAATTCACCATCATTTGAAGACGGGCCTGTACTGGAGTTTTTTGAAAACTCTGGCCGCAACCTGATGGCCGCTGAAACCAATGCAGGTGTTAAGCACCACCTTGCTGTATCAATTGTTGGGGTAGACCGCATGCAGGACCTGGGGTATATGCGTGCTAAATTGGCGCAGGAAAACCTGATCAGGCAGTCAGAATTGCCTTATACGATTATCAGGAGTACGCAGTTTCTGGAGTTCATCCCGGCATTGGTAGGTGCGGCTACCAAGGACAATGAAGTGCATGTTTCAGATGTTGAATTTCAACCGATTTCTGCTGAAGATGTTGCTTCTTTTGTGACTGAACTGGCGCTTTCTGCACCAGCTAACGGTATTGTGGAAATTGCCGGTCCTCAGCGCCATTCACTCAGCGAATTTTTTGCCGCATATTTAAGGGAAAAGGACAGCACTAAACAGGTAATCACGAACAATAAAAGCGAGTATTTTGGCGGCCCTGTTCCCCATGATGGCCTGGTACCTCAGGGCAACGCAAAGCTTGGGGCTACTGATTTGCAGCAATGGCTATCCACACAGTAAATAAAATATTTTTGTGGTTAGACTATATTTCCGTTAGCCAGTTAAAATCACTTAATAATCAGCTAATTTGACTGACTAATAATAAAAAAGCTCTTCGTTTAGAAGAGCTTTTTTATTATACCACTGAAAGCAGTTCTGCCGATGCCTTATCGAAATAGAACCTGCAGTCTGGGTGTAGCTGTAAAATACTGGAGGGGTATTTATTACTTACCGGCTGCTCCAGGCTATCCTTTACCGCCTGGGCCTTTCTGCGGTCGGGCACAGAGCAGATGATGTGTTTGGATTTCAGGATCTGCTGAACCGACATGCTGATGGCCTGCGTAGGTACATCGTCAATGCTTTTAAACCATCCTTCTCCAAATTGCTGCTTGCGGCATTGCTCGTCCAGGTTCACCACCAGGTAAGGCACATGCGTGTCAAAATCTGCAGGAGGATCGTTAAAGGCCAGGTGCCCGTTTTCGCCGATGCCCACCAATGCCACATCTATAGGGTTTTGCTGAATGATCTCGCCCAGGCGTTTGCATTCGGCTTCAGGGTTGTTCTCGCCATTAACAAGATATACCGCTTTTAAGGGCGAAACTTTTTCAAGGAAGCGTTCTTTCAGGTATTTCCTGAAACTGGCAGGAGAAGATTCCGGCAGGTCAATATATTCATCCAGATGGAACATGGTTACCTTACTCCAGTCAATATCTTCTTTGATCAGCTGGTTTAAAGTTTCAAACTGGCTCGCCCCTGTGGCCAGGATAATGTTCGCTTTGCCATTGCTGGCGATGGTTTCCCTGATCAGGTCTGCCGCAGCCTTTCCGGCGGCAATTCCCAGTTCTTCAGGACTGTTTGTTACGCTTGTTTCCATTTTATTGTATTCGTGTTTTCAATGATTTATGTAATTCTTCTGCCGGTTTTAAGGGCAATAGCTACCCGTTCTCCCCAAAAAGGGGCAGTTCAGGTAGTTTGTTTTTCTGCTTAAATAACTCCTGTGGTGCCGCCCTTTGAAAGGGAAATGTCTACAGGTAAATTCTGCTTCCAGGATCCCCCCGTAAAGTCAGGAACATCAATAGAATTTGAACGGTTGTTCACAGACCACTCGCTCAGCGGCAATATGGAGCTCCACAATGCGGCATCGTAAACATCCTGGTCTAAAGGCAATCCGTTTCTCAGGCAATCTATGGTACGCCAGTCCATCAGAAAGTCCATTCCGCCGTGCCCGCCTACCGCTTTGGCCATCTCACCAATCTTCCTGACCAGGTTAGGGGTGTATTTCTGCTCCACAGCTTTGAACTCAGCTTCAGAAAGCCAGCCTTCATGACTGTTGGAGATGCGTGCCGGCAGCGGGTATTTCTGGGCGGTGCCCTTGGTTCCGCTAATGAGGTGCAAACGGGAGTACGGCCTTGGCGAGGTCACATCGTGCTGCACCATAATGGTGCGGCCCAGCTGCGTTTTTATGGTAGTGGTGCTCATGTTGCCCCTGTAGGTTTTGCCTACATAAGGTTTAAAAAAGGCATCTTTGGCGGCCAGTTCTTTGGCCATTTCGTTCATCATGAAGTCATTGGAAGAAACCGACACCAGGTAATCCATTTTATCGCCGCGGTTGATGTTCATTACCTGGCATATCGGGCCAAGCCCATGGGTAGGATATAGGTTGCCTTTATGTTTAATGTTTTCCTTCAACCTCCACATGTCGTAATACTTGGTCTTAGAAAAATTCCCCTCCAGCAGGTCGTGGATGTAGGCACCTTCGCAATGGATGATGTCCCCAAAATAACCTTGTCTGGCCATGTTCAGGGTAAGCATTTCAAAGAAGTCATAGCAGCAGTTTTCCAGCATCATGCAATGCTTTTTTGTGCGCTCAGAAGTTTGCACCAGCTGCCAGCATTCATCAAGTGTGGTTGCGGCAGGTACTTCGGTACATACGTGCTTGCCATGGTTCATGGCATACACCGCCATGGGTGTATGCAGTTCCCAGGGAGTAGCTATATAAATGAGGTCAATATCGTCGCGCTCGCAGAGTTTTTTCCAGGCTTCTTCCTTATCGGTGTAAACCACGGGCTTGTGTGCGGTCTTTTTTAAATTATCAAGCGATGCAGCGGTTTTTTCCGGACGGAGGTCGCACAGCGCATTGATGCTGGTACCGGCAATTCTGGCCATGCGTTTTACAGCTGCGGCACCACGGTTGCCCAGGCCTATGAAACCTATACGCACCGTATCCAGTTTAGGGGCGGCATAGCCGCTCATGTTAAACTCCTGCTTGTGTACCCTTTTGGCCAGTTTAAGGATATTGTCCTGCCCCGGATTTTCAGCAGGGCTGTAGCCCGATAAAATACCGGAAGAGGCCAGTCCGAGGCCTGCCAAACCGCTCAGTTTTAAAAAATCTCTCCTGTTGTTCTTCATTAATTGTGTGATTATTGATGATGAGTTTTTTTCAAAGCTATTAAATGACTTTTAAGAATCTGAGTGAAAAACTGAATAAAACAGCGAGAACGTTATCGGTAGCGTTGCCGCTCATTTATCTGTTCTGTAGTGTTTTATTCTCTGCTGATATCCTTAGTTTCGTTTTTCAGATCATATACCAATCAACTATGGCCAAACAACCAGTTTCTTCTGTATCGGTAGGTTCCCTGAGCAAGCGCGATACCTTGATTTCCATCCTCATTATCGGGTTATTGTTTTTTATCTTTGGTTTTGTATCCTGGATAAATGCCATCCTGATCCCTTATTTCAAAATCGCCTGTGAACTGAGCAATTTCGAATCTTACCTGGTGGCCTTCGCTTTTTACATCTCATATTTTGTCATGTCTGTACCTTCCTCCTTTCTTTTAAAATCTGTAGGCTTTAAAAAGGGGATGATGATCGGTTTCTGGACCATGGCCCTTGGTGCGTTTATATTTGTGCCGGCTGCGCTGACCCGCACTTATGAAGTTTTTCTGTTGGGCTTGTTTTCTTTGGGTGCAGGGCTGGCCATATTGCAAACTGCAGCTAACCCTTACATTACGGTTCTGGGCCCCAGGGAAAGGGCTGCCCAGCGCATCAGCATCATGGGCATTTGCAATAAAGGGGCAGGCATACTGGCGCCATTATTGTTTGCTGCGGTAATACTGAAGGCAACCGATGGGGAACTCTTTAAGCAATTGCCTTTAATGAATGCGGCAGAGAAGAGCGCCGCGCTCGACGAACTGATCAGGAGGGTGATTGTTCCCTATGCCTGTGTAGGTGCGGTTTTGGTTGGGCTTGGCCTGATGGTGCGTTACTCGCCCCTGCCGGAAATTGATACCGAACATGAAAGCGAGGACGTAGCAGCTGCCAATTCAGGCAAGACCAGTATTTTTCAGTTCCCTCACCTCATACTGGGTGCTGTTGCCATATTTCTGCATGTAGGCACACAGGTTATCGCTATTGACACGATCATAGGTTATGCAGGTTCCATGAACATCCACCTGCTGGAAGCCAAAATTTTTCCATCCTATACGCTGTTTGCCACCATTTGCGGTTATACCATAGGGATACTGATCATCCCTAAATTCATCAGCCAGGTAAATGTGCTGCGCATTTGCACCCTGCTGGGTACAGTGTTTACTTTGCTGATCATTTTTGGACATGGCCCGGTTCGCATTCTGGGGCATACGGCCGATATTTCCATCTGGTTTGTGGTGCTGCTCGGACTGGCAAATTCATTGGTGTGGGCAGGTATATGGCCGCTTGCACTCGACGGTCTGGGCAGGTATACCAAACTGGGGGCTTCAATTATGATCATGGGGCTTTGCGGAAATGCCATTATGCCACTTTTTTATGGTTACCTTGCTGATGTATATGACCTCCGGACGGCCTATTGGGTGCTGTTCCCATGTTACCTGTACCTGGTATTCTATGCATTTAAAGGTTACCAGATCAGAAACTGGTCAATTCAATCAATTAATCGTTAAATTTAAGCTGTAAATGGTTTTCTAAAGGAGATAAAACAATGAAACCGGAAGAACTTTCAAGAAGACAATTTTTAACCAGGAATGCCCTGGCTTTGTCGGGTTTAGCGTTAAGCTATGCAGGCTTTCCTGCTGCAGCGCAGGGCCATTTCAGAAATGACAGCATCAGGATAGGGGTAATCGGCACCGGATCAAGGGGCGCCGGCCTGATCAAGCTCATTGGCGGGATACCGGAACTACAGGTTACAGCTTGCTGCGATCCCATACCCGAACACCTTAAAAACGGCCTAAAGCAGGCAGCCAAAGGTGCCAGGGCCTATACAGATTACCGTAAGCTGCTGGAAGATAAAAATATTGACGCGGTGATTATTGCTACCCCACTTTACCTGCATTGCCCCATGGCTGCAGATGCTTTGTCGGCAGGCAAGCATGTATATCTCGAAAAATCCATGTCGTACAACATTGCCGAGGCCATTGCGCTGGAAAAAAAGGTACGCCAATCCAACCTGGTTTTCCAGGTAGGCTACCAGTACCGCTATTTTGGTTTGTACCATAAGGTAAAAGAAGTGATGGAGCAGAACTGGCTTGGAAAGGTTACCCATTTTGAATGCCAGTACAACCGCAACTCCAACTGGCGTTTTCCGGTAACTGATCCAAAGATGGAGCGTGCCATCAACTGGAGGATGTACAAAGAGTATTGCGGCGGGCCCTTGTCCGAATTGTGCGCCCATGCCATTGATGCCGTGCATTACCTTACCAATTCCCATCCATTAAAGGTGACTGCAATGGGCGGTGTAAATTACTGGAAAGACGGCAGGGATACCTACGACAACATCAGGGCCATTTACGAATATCCGAACGACATAAAAGTGAGTGTAACCTCAGTGCTTTCCAATGCTTATAACGGCTACGGGATCCGGATCCTGGGCGATAAAGCAACCCTGGAAATACAGCGTGATAAGGCATTTATTTATCCGGAAGTGCTGAACAACAAAAGGGGCACGGTAGACGGGGTTACCGGGGCTACCATTGCAGTGACCACCCAGGGGAAAGGCAATGAGCTGGTATTTGAAAAACCGGGCGAAAAATCATTGGAACCCACGGTTTATGCGTTGAAGGATTTTGCAAAATGTATCCTTACCAAAGCTAAACCACTATCCAATGCAGCTACAGCAAAAGATTCGTCCATAGCCATTCATATGGGCAATACAGCAGCAGAAACAGAAACCATACAACTCTGGAAACCAGAATATTCAAGTTAAATATGCAAAGCCAAAGGCTGAAAATATACAATGGGCAGGTCATTACGCCCTATAAAATCATTAAACAGGCTGCCGTACTGATTGAGGGCGGAAAGATTGTGGCCATAATTGAAGGGAACGCTGATTTTCCGGATGCGGAAGAAATTGATGCCGGGGGGGATTACATCTCGCCGGGCTTTATAGACCTGCACATTCATGGGGGCGGGGGGCACGATTTTATGGACAACACCATAGAGGCGTTTCTGGGCATTGCCGAAACCCATGCCCGTTATGGCACTACGGCCATGTGTCCAACCACGTTAACCAGTGAAAAGGAAGACCTGCTGGAAACCCTGAGGATTTATGAGCAGGCCGATCAGCTAAACCATAAGGGGGCGGCTTTTATAGGCATGCACCTGGAGGGGCCCTATTTTGCGCTGAGCCAGAGGGGGGCACAGGACCCACGGTATATCCGTGATCCTGACCCTTCAGAATACAAGGAAATACTGGCCTCTACCAATGTGATCAAAAGGTGGAGTGCTGCGCCCGAATTAAAGGGGGCTATTGAATTTGGCAGGTACCTGAAATCAAATGGGGTACTGGCGGCAGTAGCGCATACAGATGCCATTTATGAGGAAGTACTCGAGGCCTTTGAAAATGGCTATACACTGGCTACACACTTTTATTCCAGCATGTCCGGTGTAACCCGACGCGAGTGCTTCCGCTATGCAGGCGTAGTAGAAAGCGGTTACCTGATTGATGAAATGGATGTGGAGATCATAGCTGATGGCGTCCATTTGCCGGCACCACTGTTAAAACTGATCTTTAAAATAAAAGGCGCGGGACGCACTGCACTCATTACCGATGCCATGCGGGCTGCAGGAATGCCACCAGGTGATAGTGTATTGGGGAGTTTAAAGAACGGCTTGAAAGTGATCATAGAAGACGGTGTAGCCAAGCTGCCCGACAGAAGTTCTTTTGCAGGAAGTGTAGCTACGGCTGACCGGCTGGTGCGGAACATGGTGCAAATGGCCGGGGTTTCGCTGGAAGATGCGGTAAGGATGATCAGCAAAACACCTGCGCGTATCATGGGCCTGGAACACCGCAAAGGTGCACTGGTTGCAGGCAAGGATGCCGACGTGCTGATTTTCGACAAGGATATCAATATCCGGCACACCATCGTAAACGGCAAATTGGTTTACAGCCGCCCTTAGTTTTTTCTGCTGCTGGATTCCCTGGCAATCAGTTTGCCGGGCAATACAATTTCTTCGGCATGAAAGTATTTCTTGGTGATGTGTTTGATGAGGAGCTCACAGCTCAATTTTCCGATCTCAAAGGCGGGTTCTGCAATGGTCGATAAGCTGGGCGAGATAATTGTTGACATGGGATCATTGGTAAAGCCAATTACGCCAAATTCTTCACCCACTTTAATCCCTTTGTTTTTAAGGGTAAGCATAGCACCAATCGCCTTTCTGTCGTTTACAGCAAAAATGGCATCTGGCTGGTGTTGCAGTTGCAAAAGCTGCCGGGTATCGGCTTCTCCGTGCTCTTGCGAAAAGCCCGAATAAACTACCCAATCCTCGTTCGGCTCAATGTTGTGCTGTTTCAATGCGTCCAGGTAGCCCCGTAGCCTGGCTTCGGTAAAGCTAAGCCCTTTAGGACCTGCAATATGGGCTATTTTTTTATACCCGTTCTCAATCAGGTGTGTTACGGCTTCAAAAGCCCCGTTGTAGTCATCCTGCATTACTTTCGAGGTATCAATTTCGCTGGCTACCCGGTCAAAGAACACCACGGGGATGCCTTCATCTACAATCTCCTGAAAATGGCTGCAGGAATCGGAATCTGAAGAAATGGAAACCAAAAGACCATCCAGACTGGAAACAGAGAGGTTCTCCATAATGGCCAGTTCCCTTTCGGGCGAGTCGTTGGTGACAAACAGAATAATGTTATAACCGTTATTGTAAGCTACTTCCTGAATACCGGTAATGACCGTAGAAAAATAGTAATTGGTAATAAATGGCAGGATTACCCCCAGGTTGTGCGTACTGCCCTTCGCCAGTCCGGTTGCATTGAAGTTGGGCTTGTAATTTAACTCTGCGGCAAGGGCCAGTACCTTTTCCTTGGTTTCCTGGTTCACATCATAGGTATCCCTTAAGGCCCTGGATACCGTAGAAACAGAAATGTTTAAAATTTTTGCAATATCCTTTATCGTTACATAATGACGGGCCATAAAAAGGGGTTTTTATGTGCCTAAGTTAGTAAAAAAACAGGAATTAACCCTGTCTTTCCATGGCCCGCTCATTACCCGACTCATCTTCTGATCTGCCTCTTTTCCAGTAAGAGGTAATGCTGCAATTCTCTTTTCCCCAACTGTGTTTGTCCCGGAAGTAAGTTTTCAGTTCCTTTACCGCATCAGATTCTGCCGCAATAAATACAAAACTATGGGAAAGTGGCAGGGGATTGCTTTTTACTGTATCTGCCAGCCTGCTGCTATGATCCAGCTCCCGGTTGTGTAACCAGGTTAAGGTAACATCAGCCTTAGAAACCAGGTTCATTTCATCTTGATTGTGGTAAACCTCCAGGATGACCTCTGCTTTGGCATGGGCAGGCAGCTGTTCAAGGATTGCAGCAATTACAGGCATGGCGGTCATGTCGCCAATCAGCAGGTAATTGTCCCGTTCCGGAACCAAAGGCCGTTTGCTGTCTTTCATGGCAATTTCCAGTGTATCCCCTTTTTGTGCGTTGATGGCCCAGGCAGATGCCGGGCTATTGTCGCCATGCGCCACAAAATCAATCCATAAGGTTTGGGTTTTCCAATCTATATTCCGGGTGGTATAGGTCCTCCTGAGTGTGACTTCCTCAGCTGCACCTTTTACCGGAATGAATATTTTATTGTTGGCCCCAATCGTAATGTTCCGGAAATCTTCCATTTGGGTTTCCGTCATCGCAAACAGGATGCGGATATAATGAGGTGTCAGGTATTTTTTTTCGGCAACACTAAAGACCGAACGGATGATTTTTTTCTGAATTTCCATGGTTTTTATTTTTTATTTCTGATGCTTAGCACAACAATGGATAGTAAGGCACTCAGTGCGCCAAAAAAATAAACAGATTGATAGCCGTACAGTCCGGCAATAACGCCTGCAATAGGCCCGGCAAGCCCCAGTGATACATCGAAAAAGGCAGCATAGGCGCCCAAGGCGGTGCCACGCATCTGCGGACTTACCTTTTGAATGGCCAGTACCCCCAATGCAGGAAAGACCAGTGAAAACCCGATGCCGGTAAGACTGCAGCCTACAATTGCCATTGCTTCTGAATTGGAAAAGCCAATGAGCAGCTGGCCCGCTATTTCGATAAGGAAGGATACTATTGCGACTTTGTAACCGCCAAATTTGTCGGGGAACGAGGAGAAAAGAACTCTTGTGAGTATATAGAACCCGCCGAAAGTTAAGAAGGGCAATGATGGATTAACCCAGTTTCTTTCTTTAAAAAATAAGGCAATAAAAGAGGAGATGCATGCAAATCCAATAGAAGAAAATGCCAGTGCCAATCCCTGATCAGCTATTTTTCCGATCACTTTATAAAAGGGGGTACGCTGATGGGCCAGGTCGACCGGTAAATTGGGCAGTTCCATAGTGAAAAGCCAGCTTGCGGCCGACAGCAGCAGGATCAGTGCAAATACATAACCCAATCCTGATACACTGTGTAAATACATGGCCAGGGGAGCCCCCAATGCAATCCCCGCGTACATGGCAATCCCGTTCCAGGTCATTACCTTGCCCGATTGCTGATGACCTACCAGGCCAATACCCCAGGTCAGTGCTCCGGTTATGGCCAGACTCTCAGATACACCGTGCATAATTCTTGCTAAAAACAAAATCAGTAAAGCCAGGAGCTGGTTGTCTTTAAAAAACACGCTGGCCAGGTAAATGAGGCCGGTAAGCATGGCCATTAGTATGCCATAATGGTTACCCGTTTTTGCGCCTTTGGTATCTGCAATTTTTCCTGCATAGGCCCTTGTTAGCAAAGTGGCTAGAAATTGTATCCCGATAACTGCGCCTACAATCCAACTGCTGTAATGCAATTCGTTTTTAATAAAGGAAGGAATGGTACCTAAGGTAATTCCTATGCAGAGGTAGATCGCAAATACGGAAATGATAATTGGACTTATCGTCTTTGTGAAATTTTTTGTTCCCTGATTCATATCTGTGGTATAATTAACATACTACTCAACTGTTTGAGTTTACAGCTGCAAAACTAGGAAGCGGTTCGAAGTATCAGGGTTGGCTTTTAATGGTTATGATTGGACAAACGATGGTTGTTTTTTCTAAACGTTCCAGCGGTTGTCCCGGTATTTTTTTTGAAGAACCTGGAAAAATAGGCATGGTCTTCATAACCCAGTGCAAAGGCGATTTCTTTTACATCCATATCGGTGTAAAAGAGCAGGCGCTGGGCTTCCAGCAGGGTTTCTTTCTGAATCCAGTAGCTGGCCACAAATCCGGTCAGCGCTTTGCTCAGCTCGTTCAGATATAGGGGGGTAATATTCAGCTGAGCTGCATAATCTTTAACCTGTTTGGTTTCCTTAAATTGCTGTTTAATGAGCGCTTTAAAGGCTATAACGAGTTGGTATTTATGACTGCCCGTTAGCACATTTACACGGTTTTGAGGAATAAAAGCAGCTGTAATCATGCCTGTTAAAGTACTTACGCATGCATGAAGGATAGATTGATAAAGCAGGTGCTCCCCTTCTATGGTAAATCTGTACAGGGTGTCGGCCAATGCAAAAACCGGGGTCCCGCTGCTGAGGTTTACCACCTGATGGTGGTACATAAAGGTATCCAGAATTACGCTGTATTCGGCTGGGATCAGTTGCTGTTCTACAAAAATCAACCAGCCTTCAGCAGCTTTACTGCCCAGGTACTGATGCACCTGGCCCGGTGCTACAAAACACAGGCAGTTTTGCTCCAGCTTCCATTCTTTAAAATCAATGGTCCAGGCAGATGCTCCCTTTTGCTGCAGCATGAACATATAATGATCGTCCCTGTGCGGGGTTTTGGGCGCACCGGCTACAGCTGTAAAGGGAAGTAACTCAATACCACCTGGCTGCAATTCATTATGATGTACAGGTATTTTATTCCTCAAGAACTTTATGCTACTTTATCCGGCTGTTTTTAATAACCCGCAGGCTTCCATATCTTGAATATGTTCTGGTGGCCTCCGCCAATTTCCCGGATAACCAGGCAAAGGTTGTCTTCTCTTTGCGGGAAATGTTTATCAATGATCTGTTGCGTTTGCTGTATCAGTTTCCCTAGGTGCTGTTCAAAGTCAATGTTGCTTACATACAAGATGACCTGGTTCATTCGGGAAGAAATGGTGCATTCAAAGGTGAATTCTTTTTTGAGCGCTTTTACTACTTTTGATCTCAGTTTTTTCATTAGCAGAAATTGTTGCTGTTATATATTATACTACCTTCGGTAACAGTAAATATATGTATTATCTCCGACTATAACGATGAATGTATTAAAGATTATATGTAACATTTGTTTGTTAATTGTACTTTTTTTTAGCGCCCGGGCACAGGGCCGCTTTAAGGTATTAGACTATAATGTATTAACAGGTTTTCAGAAAAATCCGGCCCAGGCGGCAATATTTGTAGAATGGGTTAAAGGTATCGATCCCGACATGGTTGCCATGCAGGAGCTGAGCACTTTTACTCAGGATTCGCTGGAACGGCTGGCCAGAAGATATGGGCACGCTTATGCAGTTTTGCTGACCAAAGAGCGGGCTGCGCCTATGGGCATCACCTCAAAATATCCTATTGTAAATGTGCAGAAGGTAACCGACAACATGCACCATGGCTATATCTGTGCCAGGGTAAAGCACTATCATGTGGTGGTTACCCATTTGTCGCCTTTCTCGTACGAAAAGTGTAAGGAAGAGATCAGTAATATCCTGGCATGGAGCAGTACGCTTCCCAAAAAGGAAAAACTGATGATCATGGGCGATCTGAACGCTTTTGCTGCAACAGATAGCCTGCTTTACCAGGAAAAGGGATACAAAAGGCGTTACGGTGTAATCCGGCAACTCCTGGAAGCCGGGTTTACTGATGCCTTTGCATTTAAAAAACAGGTGAAGGAATTCAGCTATCCGACAAAAAAATATGAAAACGGCGTCAAACAATATGGCCGGCTGGATTATATTTTTCTGAACGGTGCACTAAAAAAAGATTGTCTCGACATCCGTATTGTCAGGGATCAGGTTACTGATCAGCTGTCCGATCACTACCCTTTGCTGATGGAATTGAGCTTATAAACCATTGCTGTCGCTGGTCAGCACCTCACTCATATAATCGAAAAAGGGGCGCATGGCCTGAAAGGTAAGGCTGGCCTCAGTTAAAAAGCTATCTGCTAAAACTTCCTTATCTGTAAAGCGCCGCTGCAGCAAAAACTGTTTATAGCGTAAAAGGTCAATGGCTGCATGGTCCTGGTCAAAGCCTTTTGGGGCCGTTTTTAGCTGCTCGCCCCTCAGCGTTTCAAAATTGGCTACAAATGACGGACTGCTGATGATCTTCCTTAGGGGGGCATCATCAAAGGCAATATCATCCCTGATAAGTTTTAAATCGGCCGGTACCGGCCCCCAGAACCCGCCTGCAATGAAACTATTGCCGGGTTCAATCTGAAAATAGTATCCGCCCCTGCGGTATCTGGTAGCACGTTTAAAGCTGCCGCTCCAGTGTGTTTTATAAGGCGTTTTATCGGCCGAGAAGCGGGTGTCCCTGTATATGCGGTACAGGCTTTTTTTGCCGGAAGGGGTTTCTAAAACTTCATGTGCCGATAGTTTTTCCAGTAAAGCCTGGGCAAAGCCCTCAATAAGGCTCTGTTCTTTTTGGAACGTTTCTTTATGGGCATTGAACCAGTCCCGGTTGTTGTTGTCTTTTAGCGCATTCAGGAAACTGAAAGTACTTTCATAGACCTGTGTTTGTTGTTCAGCAGATTTTGACATATGGATGTGATGTGTTGCAAATATAGGCATAAGCCTTTTCTCTTGAATTGCCTATCTTTGGATATAGGATAAACAAATGAAAGCAATCGGATTTAAAACTTCATTACCCATTACTGAAAAAGACAGTTTTGTAGAATTTGACACCCCGGTTCCCCATGCTGAGGGGCGGGACCTGCTGGTGAAGATCAAGGCCATTAGCGTAAACCCCGTCGATTTTAAGATACGGCAGAACGCAGCTAAAGATACCGTGCTGGATACGCCAAAGGTAATTGGCTGGGATGCCTGTGGTGTTGTTGAAGCCGTAGGTGACGGGGTAACCTTATTTAAAAAAGGAGACGAGGTATATTATGCGGGCGACATTAACCGCAGCGGGAGCAATGCCGAATACCAATTGGTGGATGAGCGGATTACCGGAAAAAAGCCTTTGTCGCTCACAGTTGCAGAAGCTGCCGCAATGCCCCTTACCGTACTTACGGCATGGGAGATCCTGTTCGACAGGATCCGCATCAGTCCTGAAAAAGACAAAGGTAAAAGCCTGCTGATTATCGGTGGCGCCGGTGGTGTGGGCTCTATAGCTATACAGCTGGCAAAAAAAATAGCCGGACTTACCGTTATTGCTACCGCATCGCGCCCCGAAAGCATACAATGGTGCAAGGAAATGGGTGCTGATGTGGTTGTAGATCACCGCAACCTGACCGAAGCAATGAATGCCGCAGGATTCAGCATGGTAGATTTTATTCTTGATTTTGTAGATACCAGTGCCTATTGGGATGCCATGGCCGATTTGATTAAACCACAGGGGCATATTGCTTCCATTACCGGCGCCGGTACGCCTGTTGCCCTGAACAAACTGAAAAGCAAAAGTGTAAGCTTTAGCTGGGAGTTTATGTATACCCGCTCTTCATTTCAGACGGACGACATGCAGGAACAGCATAACATTTTGAACCGGGTGGCAGATTTACTGGATGAAGGTATCTTAAAACATACACTGACAACCACGCTTAACGGACTTACAGCCGATAACCTTAAAACTGCACATGGCTTACAGGAGAGCGGTAAAACCATTGGTAAAACCGTAATTTTGTTATAGGAAAAATTTTTCGCAGCAAATGAGGAAGCTTTTAACCGCCAGGATACTGACCATAAGGACAGCCATGATGCTGATTTCCTTATGCTTTTCTGCTAAAAGCTTTGCCCAGCTTTCTTTTGATCATTTATCGGTAAGTAATGGCCTTTCACAAAGTACGGTGCTTGCCATTTGTAAAGACAGCAGGGGCTATATGTGGTTCGGCACGCGCGATTGCCTGAACAGGTACGACGGCAAAGGCGTAAAAATCTACAGGAACGATCCGGAGAACCCAGCCTCCATTAGTTCCGAGGATTATATTTATGCCCTGCTGGAAGACAAACAGAAAAACCTGTGGGTAGGTACGCAGAATGGCCTTAACCGGTACATCCCTGAAAAGGATGCTTTTGAGCGTATTCCCTTTAATGCAGCAGATCCGCATGGCATCAGCGATAAGATCGTGCTTTCCATATTGGCCGATAGTAAAGGAAGGTTGTGGTTTGGAACCAACCTTGGCCTGAGCATGCTGGAGGAGCCTTCTTCAAGAAAATTTAAAAAGTTTTACCAGAAAGACGGCCTGGCCGGAAACGCTGTTTATGCTGTTTTTGAAGACAGCAGGGGCAACATCTGGGTGGGTACAACGGAAGGACTGAGCGTAATGACCTTAAAGAATGGCCGGTACCAGATCCGTTCTTTTCATCACAACCCTGCCGATCCCAAAAGCATCAGCGGCAATTCCATACGGACGGTGACCGAAGACCGCAAGGGCAGGATCTGGGTAGGATCGGAAACCGAAGGCCTGAACCTCTTTGTACCCGAGTCGGGTTCCTTTATCAGGTTTAAAAGCAATGCGCTGAACCCTGATGGCCTGAGCAACGACATCATCCGTAAGGTACTGCCCGGCAAAAACGGGAAACTATGGGTAGCTACCATGAATGGTTTGAATGTCCTGGATCCTGAAACGCTTCGCTTTACCATTTATAAACATGATGCGGATAACCGGAAAAGTTTAAGCGACAACTCCATTAAAGAGATTTATGAAGACGATCAGGGCTCGGTATGGATCGGGACCATGTTTGGAGGGGTAAACGTTACGCACCGCAATACCATTCCATTTACCATTTATAAATACAACAAATACCGGAACAGCATCAGCAGTGACATTATCAGTGTGATTGAAGCCGATAAGCAAGGCAACCTGTGGATTGGCACTGAAGGGCAGGGACTGAATTATTTTGAGGTAAAGACCGGCCTTTTCAAAAAATACGTAAATGACCCACGCGATCCAGGCAGCCTGAGCAATAACACCATTAAAGCAATTTTTAAGGATAGTAAAGACCGGATCTGGATTGGCCTTTACCAGGGCGGACTGGAACTTTTTAATCCGGAAAGTGGTAAGTTTAAGCACTATCCGCCCCGTGCCGGCGGCTTGAGTTACGGCTATATCAGTAGTATTTCGGAAGATGACCAGGGCAGGTTGCTGTTGGGTACCTCTTCAAAAGGGCTGAACATTTTCGATCCGCAAAAAGAGACCTTCCAGGTCATCAGTTCTGAACCTGCTGCAGGCTTAAGGCTGAGCAGTGGCTACATCAGGTTTGCCTATCAGGATACCAGAAAGAATTTATGGGTAGGTACGCCCCGGGGGCTCAACCTGCTGAGGCCCGGCGCGAAGCAGTTCAAGGTCTTTTTAAGAAACGACAAGCATAAGGACAGTCTTAAATCCAATCAGATCAGCTGTATGCTGGAAGACAGTCGTGGTAACATCTGGATCGGATCCATGCGGGGCGGACTAAGTTTGTACCATCCAAAAACCGGTTCTTTCAGTACTTATAACCGTGCAAACGGCCTGGCCAGCGACAACATCATCGATCTGCTGGAAGATAACGATGGCAATCTTTGGATCAGTACGGACCGGGGCCTGATCAAGTTTGATCTGCGCAGAAAGTCTTTTAAGCACTACAATACAGGCGACGGGCTTCCCGCAAATGAGTTCAACATCAACTCGGCCTACAAGGATAAGAATGGTAAATTGTATTTCGGGAGCTACAATGGGCTGGTCGCTTTCACACCGGGCGACATCAGGGAAAATACCCTTGTGCCCAAAATTGTTTTTTCGGGCCTTAAGCTGTTCAATAAACCTGTACTTATTGACGGGCCCGATCATTTGCTCAAGGAAGACATCAGTTTTGCAAAGGTGGTTACCTTTGCCGCCAGCCAGAATATTTTTTCTGTAGATTTTCTTGCCCTCAATTACATACAGCCGCAGCGCAACAAATATGCCTATAAGCTGGAAGGTTTTGAGAAAGACTGGAACTATGTGAACATCCCGACAGCAACCTATACCAATTTACCGGCAGGGAAATACAAACTCCTGGTAAAAGGAAGCAATAACGATGGCTTGTGGAACAGTACACCCGCCAGCCTGGAAATCAGGATACTTCCGCCTTTGTGGAAAACCTGGTGGGCCTACCTTCTGTATTTCATTGCGGGCGCTGCAGTACTTTATTTTGTACTTCGTTTTACCAGGCGGCAGCAACGACTGGAATCTGAACTTTATTACGAGCACCTGAACAATGAGCGGCAGCAGGAGCTTTACCAGATGAAGCTGGACTTCTTTACCAGGATTTCGCACGAGATCCGTACCCCCTTAACTTTGATCTTCGCTCCGCTGGAGAAACTGATCAGACTGACAACAGAAAACAATACGGTAAACCAGCAACTCCTGGGTATTAAAAGAAATACAGACCGTTTGCTGGGCCTGATCAGCGAATTGCTCGATTTCAGAAAGATAGAGAGTGGGAATGTCAGTCTGCAGGTATCCGAAAATGACCTGGTTGCTTTTTGTCGCGGTATTTATGATTCCTATGCAGGCCTGGCAGAAATAAAGCATATAGACTATCATTTCAATTGCAGCAGCGCGCGGCTCCTGGTATACTACGACATTAGCCAGATGGAGAAAGTTTGTTACAATATTCTTTCCAATGCTTTTAAATATACACCCGATGGGGGGAAAATAACTTTTACGGTAAGCGAAGCACAGGGCCAGGCCATCATTGCCATCACAGATACCGGCGTGGGGATCCCTGCAGAACTTCAGGACAAGATTTTTACCAATTTTTACCAGGTTAAATCGGGTGCAGCAAGTGCCGAAGGCTGGGGGATAGGCCTGGCGCTGGTTAAAAACATAGTAGAATTGCACAAAGGGCAGATCTCGGTAGAGAGTGAACAGGCTCTTGAAGGCCGAAATGGCAAAACAAGCCTTACAGTTAAGCTTCCGCTGGGAAAAGACCATTTTAATGCAGATGAGCTATCGGCTGCGCCGGATAACTTAGCAGCGCTGTCCGATAAAATGGTACTGCCCGAACAGCAGGTAACCATTGCAGTTGCAGAAAGCCCTGTTGAAAAAAAATACACCGTACTGGTGGCAGAGGACAATGACGAGCTGAGAGGTTTTATTGTACAATCCCTTCAAAATACTTACCATATCCTGGAAAGTATGAACGGTTTGCAGGGATGGGAAACGGCCCTTGAGCATGTCCCGGACCTCATCGTCAGCGATGTTACGATGCCGGAGCTGAACGGTCTGGAGCTTTGTGCCCGGCTGAAACAGGAGGAACGGACAAACCATATCCCGGTAATTATGCTTACCGCTATGGCTTCACAGCTGCAGCAGGTACATGGGCTCGAAGCAGGGGCCGACGTCTACATCACCAAACCCTTTAGCATACAGGTACTGGAACTGAGCATCCGCAACCTTTTAAACGGACGTGAAGAACTGAAGCAAAAGTATGTGCGGCAGATCATGCTTAATCCCAGGAAGCTGGAAATGGTGTCGCCCGATGAGAAATTTCTAAACAGGTTGATGCAGCTGGTAGAGGATAAGATGGAAGACCCGGACTTCAATGTAGCCAGCCTGGTAGAAGATATTGGCATGAGCCAGACGGTGCTGTATAAAAAGATCAAGGCACTTACCGGCCTCTCTATTACAGATTTTATCAAATCGCAGCGACTCAAAAGAGCTGCACAATTGTTATCAGATCATAAAATGAACATTGCAGAAGTAGCCTATTCCGTAGGTTTTAACGATAGAAAATACTTCAGCAAGGAATTCCGCAAACAATTTGGTACCGCTCCTTCAGACTATTCCCAAAAAACAGATTAGTACCCCCATTTGAACCGATCTGTGACCGCTATTGGGTAAATTAAAGCCAATATTTGGATCTGTATGAACATCAATTCCAGAAGAAGACCAGATATGAAACGCTTATGGTTTGTTTTTTTATTGCTATTGACTGCTACAGCAAATAGCTATGCCCAGGTGCAGACAGACATTTGTGAGGGAAATATTCCCAAAAACTGGCAGGCAGTTAATGGAAGCTTATCGCTTTCCCAACGCCATTTTAAACTGGGCCGGCAAAGCGTGCAGTGGGACTGGCAGGAAGGCGGCAAAAGTTTGCTTAAGCTAAAGAACGAAGCATTGAGCCGGGTAGCCGGCAATCCACGCAGTACTTTTGTAGTGTGGGTATATAATGAAGCACCTTTGAATGATAAATTGCTGTTTAAGTTTGGCGTGGAAGGACAAACGGCATGCACCTTTGAATTTAAGCTGAACTTTAAAGGCTGGCGTACTGCATGGGTAATGTATCACCGCGACATGAACGGTAAACCTGAACCAGGCATGAATACTTTGGAGGTACAGGCCCCGGCAGCTTTGAAGAAGGGAACCCTTTTTATAGATCAGCTGATGTATAATGTGACCATTAACCCCCGGTCGCCCATGCGCGACGAACAGTTGCCTTTTATCAACCCGGAGGCAGACAAAGCTGCCAATGCCCATTGGAATGCCTTGTATAGCTTTAGCCATACGCCGGGTTATCTGCCCCTGGCAAAAAGTATCACCGGTAAAGAAATAACAGAGCTGGCCACGATCAGCAAACGGTACCGGGAGCAGGTACTGCCAGCAGAAGACAAAGTGAAGACTGTGCTGCCGGCAATAGAGAAAGAATTTGCCTATTGGAACATCCGTAGGGATGGTCAAAATATAACCGGCAGGCCTGTGTATTCGATGAACGACACGGAGCTGCTGTCCTTGTCGCCAACTGAAAGCGTAAAAGAAGCAAACAGGTTGTCAGGGATCAAACGTTATTCGCAATTTATGCTGCAGGTAGCCCAGGCCTGTGCCAGCTCAAAAGATGCCGGGGAGCAGCACCGGCTTGAAAATATTTTTATGGATCTGCTGGATCATCTGGACGATCAGGGCTGGGCTTATGGCAGCGGGATGGGTGCTTTGCATCACCATGGCTATAACCTGGAAGGATTTTACACCGCCTGTTGGCTGATGAAAGACCTGATCAAAAAAGAAGGTAAGCTGGACCGGACTTTTAAAAGCATGAGCTGGTTTAGCGGTCTGGGCCGCACACTGCAGCATCCCGATAGCCTGCCATCATCAAACATAGATGTATTCAATACCCTGCTGGGCAGTATGCTTTCAGCGGTTTTAATGCTGGATGATTCACCGGAAAAATTACGTTACCTGCACAGCTATTCCAATTGGTTGTCGAAAAACGTGGTTCCCGACCATACCATCGAAGGGGCTTTTAAACCAGACGGCGCTGTGTTTCATCATGGCAACCTTTATCCTGCCTACGGAATCGGAGGCTACACCGGTATTGCACCCATAGTCTATGTGCTTAGCGGCACTTCATTCCGCATGCAGCAGCCTGCCCATGAGAGCTTAAGGAACAGCCTGCTGATGATGCACTATTATACCAATCCTTTTAAGTGGCCTGTAAGTTTATCTGGCAGGCATCCAACGGGCAACTGGGGCATTGCCGATATGCCTTATGCCTGGATGGCCATGGCCGGAACACCGGATGGAAAGCTGAAAGCCGATACCCTGATGGCAGCAATATACCTGAGGCTGAACGAGGGAAAACGCAGCCAGTGGACCACTGCTTTTAAAAATATGCACATTACGCCGGCAGCTTATCCGCATGGGCACTGGAACTTAAACTATGGCCTCCTGGACATCCACCGCCGGCAGGACTGGCTCCTGACCCTGCGCGGGCATAACCGCTATTTCATCAGCCATGAGTCGTACCCGGGGGCCAATATGTATGGGCGTTACCTGGCCTATGGGCAGCTGGAAGTTTTGTTTCCGCAAAGCAAAACAGATGATGGCAGTAATTTTAAAGATGAGGGCTGGAACTGGAACAACATTCCGGGCACTACTACACTTCAGCTGCCAATGGATAAACTAAGGGCGAACATTATCAATGCCGATGACTTTAGCGGCATTGAAGAAATGCTGATCTCTGATGAACCCTTTGCCGGAGGAACCACGTTTAAGCAGCAGGGAATGTTTGCCATGAAGCTGCACGGGCACGACAAGTACGATATGGGCAGTTTCAGGGCTACCAAGTCCTGGTTTATGTTTGATAGCCTGGTGATATGCCTGGGTTCCGATATCTGTAACAGCATTGCTGAATATCCCACACAGACCACCCTTTTTCAGAATTACCTGAAGCGTACCAGTGATCCTGTTGTGGTAAATGGAATTGAAGTAAACACTTTCCCATATAAAGAAAATAAGGGAGGAAAAGGCATGACGGTAATGGACAACAGGAACATAGGATATTATATCCCTGATGCAGAAAATGCGGTGCTCAGCAAAGACCGGCAGCTGTCACGCGACCAGAAAGATGCCCGCGAAACCAGCGGTAATTTTGCTAAATTGACCCTCGAGCACGGAAATGCACCTCTAAACGCGGGCTATGAATACGCCATGCTGGTAAAGACAGACAAACAGCAGTTGGAAAAAATGAGTTTAAGAATGAAGAGTAAAGCTCCTGTACACCGGGTATTGCAGCAGGACAGCATTGCCCATTCGGTATGGTATGCGGCGCAGCAGATTACGGCTACGGCGATTTTTGGCAGCAATAAGGTGCTCAACGATTCGCTGCTGATCAGCAACAGCAAAGCTTGTCTGCTCATGTATCAGCATAAGGGCGCTAAACTCTCCATGTCGGTTACCGACCCCGATCTCGCTTTCTATGAAGGGCCGGATGACAGTCCGAAAGATGCTTCCGGCAAAAGAAAAGAAGTGAGCATTTACTCCAGGAGCTGGTACAGATCGCCCGCCAGGCCTTCTGTTGTTACCCTACGCATTAAAGGAGAATGGGCAACAGCCCGGAACAATGATGAGCTTGTAAAAGCAACGGTAGATAAGGATGGTAACACCCAGCTGGACATCCGGTGCAAAGACGGACTGGTATCGGCGGTAGAACTGGTTCAACAAAATCAAAAGAAAAATGTAAAATGAAGAAGATAGCTGTATTTTTCTTAGCCCTATGTGTAACAGGGGCTATAGCACAGGTCAGGCCATCGGCCAAACCCAATGTCATCGTCATTGTAAGCGATGATGCCGGATATATAGATTTTGGCTGCTACGGAGGCAGGCAGATCCCGACCCCAAATATTGATGCCATTGCAAAGCAGGGTGTACGTTTTACCGATGCCTATGTTTCGGCTTCTGTATGCGCGCCATCCAGGGCTGGTATTTTAACCGGACGCTACCAGCAGCGCTTTGGTTTTGAACACAATACTTCCAATGTGCTTGCTCCGGGCTATCAGAAAACGGATGTGGGGATGGACCCCACCGAAAAAACCATAGGCAATGAAATGCAGTCCAATGGTTACAGAACTATTGCCATAGGTAAATGGCATCAGGGCGATGAAGAAAAGCATTTCCCCCTGAACCGCGGCTTTGATGAGTTTTACGGCTTCACCGGGGGGCACCGTGATTTTTTTGGCTATAAGGGCAAAAGAACCATGGAACATGCGCTATACAATAACAAAGTAGTTGTGCCGGAAAACGAGATTACCTACCTCACAGACATGCTTACGGATAGAGCAGCTTCATTTATCACGGAAAATAAGGCCCGGCCTTTTTTCATGTACCTTTCTTACAATGCAGTCCACACCCCCATGAACGCGAGGAAAGACCTGATGGAACGTTTCAGCAATATTCCCGACAGCGGTAGAAGGGCTTATGCAGCCATGATGACCTCGCTGGATGACGGTATAGGAAAGGTAATGGCCACATTGAAACAAAACAAACTGGACAAAAACACACTGGTTATTTTCATCAACGACAATGGCGGGGCTACGGTAAACTCTTCAGACAACGGACCACTGCGGGGCATGAAAGGTTCCAAATGGGAAGGCGGGATCCGCGTAGCCATGATGATGCAATGGCCAGGACATATTGCTGCCGGAAAGACCGACAGCAGGCCGGTAAGCGCTTTAGATATCCTGCCAACCGCCATTGCCGCCGGAAATGGTAAACAGAAAGGGACAAAAAAACTGGATGGGGTAAACCTGCTGCCTTACCTGAGCGCAGGTAATAAAAAAGAGCCGCATAAAGCCCTTTACTGGCGAAGAGGGGTAGCCGCAGCCATGAGGGAAGGAAACTGGAAACTGATCCGTATAAAAGAAAAGGACAGCATCAAAAACGTATTGCTCTTTAACCTGGGCAGGGATATTTCCGAAACAAAGAACCTTGCTGCAAAATACCCGGCTAAAGTAAAGCAAATGCTGGGCAGTCTTGCCCAATGGGAAAAAGGGTTGGACCAGCCTCATTGGTACAGTACCTATGGAGATTACAACCAGATCATGAAGCACCGCATGGAAACCACCGGCCGCGAAATGGAAAGAATGTACCCTTAAATCATTAAATGCTGTTAAAAAAATGAAAAAACTGTTATTGATCTGTGTGCTGCTTTTAGCTGTAATGGTACCCCGGCTGGCAAAAGCCCAGTTGTCTGCCTCCCGCGAAATTATCATGACCCGGATAGTGATGGACCTGGCAAAAGCGGGTCGTAATGCCGATAAAATTGCTGCCGCAAACCTGGCGGCAATGCAAACAAACGGAAGCTGGAAAGACGTGCCCTATGCCGATCAATCCATTACCAACTGGATGCCCAATGAACATCTGCTGAAAATGCAGAGCCTGATCGTTGCCTACCTGAATAAAGACAGTAAATTTTATGGCGATGAAAAGGTGTTTGAAGTGATTTCAAAAGCCTTTGGCTATTGGTACGCGCAGGACCCTAAAAGCAGTAACTGGTGGCACAATGAAATTGCCACACCACAGGCCCTGGGTGAAATGCTGATCATGATGCGTTATGGAAAGCAGAAGCTGGATGCTGATCTTGAAGGCCGGCTTATTGAGCGGATGAAAAGAGGAGATGTGGAGCAGCAGACGGGTGCCAATAAAACCGATGTGGCATTGCACTATTTTTATCGCGCGCTGCTCAGCAATGATGAAGCCCTGCTTTCTTTTTCTGTTCAGGAGTTATTTGACCCCATCCGTTTTGTACATTATGGTGAGGGGCTTCAATACGATTATTCGTACCTGCAGCACGGTCCTCAGTTACAGATTTCCAGCTATGGGGCGGTTTTTATTACAGGGATATTGAAACTGGCCGACTATGTCAGGAACACGCCCTATGCCATGAGTGCGGAAAAGCTGGCCATGTTCTCTAAATACTACAGAGAGAGTTACCTGAAAGCGATCCGTGGCAGTTATATGGATTTTAATGTAGAGGGCAGGGGTGTAAGCCGGCCAGGTATCCTGGGAAAGCAAAAAGAAAAAAGCAGGCTGGAAGTGGCCAAAAGAATAGATCCCGAACACCTGCAGGATTGGGACAATGCCATTGCCAGAACCGACAGTACACAATCGGCAAGTTATAAGGTTGAAGCCTGGCACCGGCATTTCTGGAGTGGCGACTATACCCAGCACCTCAGGCCTGCTTACTCCTTTAACGTACGCATGGTAAGTGGCCGTACCAAACGCAGCGAAGCAGGGAACGGAGAAAATCTTTTGGGAAGATACCTTTCTGACGGTGCAACCAATATCCAGCTGCGGGGACCAGAGTATTATAACATTATGCCGGTATGGGAATGGGATAAAATTCCGGGTACCACCAGCAGGGATTATGTGCAGGACCGTCCATTGACCAAATTTTGGGGTGAACAGGGCAGCAACGCATTTGCCGGAGGTGTTTCAGACGGTGTATATGGCGCAAGTGCCTATGCCCTGGATTACGACAGCCTTCAGGCAAAAAAGGCCTGGCTCTTTTTTGATAAGGAAATTGTATGCCTGGGTGCAGGTATCAACAGCAGTACACCGGAGCACATCACTACCACATTAAATCAGTGCTGGTTAAACGGCGAGGTCAGCGAAAACGCAGACTGGATATGGCATGATGGTGTGGGCTATTATTTTCCGGAGGGAGGCGATAGGAAACTCAGTAAGGAAACCCAGAAAGGTAATTGGTACCACATCAACCAGTCCCATTCAAAAAAAGAGCTTTCAGGAAAGGTGTTCAAACTCTGGTTAGACCATGGAAGCAGGCCGGAAAATGCGCATTATGCATACCTCGTACTTCCGGGGATTGCTAAACCTGCTGAAATGAAGAAGTTCAACCCGTCTGTTATACAGATCGTATCGAATACAGCAGCGTTACAGGCCGTTTACCACCAGCAACTTGACCTGTTGCAGGCCATTTTTTATGAGGCAGGTACGCTAAAGTTACCGGCACTGGAAATCAGTGTGGATAAACCCTGTGCATTGATGCTCAGCAAGCTGAACGGAAAGCAGGTGGTTAGGGTAGCCGATCCTTTGCAGAAAGAGCAGATATTCCAGATCACGCTTAAGGACCTGAAAACGGGGCGTATCCGGAACCATAATGTTGAATTGCCGCAGAAAGGCTTTGCCGGTTCAACGGTTGTGCTGAAATGAGTAAAAGCTAAAAAAAGCATTGAATTGGTATGTACAGACCATGTTAACTGATTATTACCCTTATATAAACTAATCTCTGCCCCCTTTTTTGATGTGTCCTTTCGCAAATTTGAGAACAGTAATCCAGGGGATGATTACGAGAAACCAAATTTAAACTTTTTAAGTATGAGAAAGATTTACCTTTTTTTAATGTGTATGATCTGGTCCATTACAGTTTTTGCCCAGCAAACGCGCCGGGTAGAAGGTAAGGTTACAGAGCAGGGGTCTGGCCTTCCCTTAATCGGGGTAAGTGTGCAGGTTAAAGGTACAAAGACCGGCGCCACTACCGATCAAGACGGGCGTTATGCCATCCAGGTTCCTTCGCAGGGAAGCAGCACACTGGTTTTTACCTATGTAGGTTACCTGCAAAAGGAAATGAGTGTTGGCGATAAAGGTGTAATCAACCTTACACTTGCGGAAGATAGCAAAACCCTGAATGATGTAGTGGTTATCGGATACGGAACAGTGGCCCGTAAAGATATTACCGGTTCCGTAAGCAGTGTAAACATGGACGACATGAGCAAGGCCCCGGTAAAATCATTTGATGAGGCCCTTGCCGGACGTATAGCCGGTGTGCAGGTAAGCTCTTCAGAAGGTAAGCCCGGTGCCGGTATCAATATTATTGTGCGTGGTTCCAATTCACTTACACAAGACAATTCGCCTTTATATGTAATTGATGGTTTTCCTATTGAGGGGCCAGACAATAATGTATTGAGCCCTTCAGAAATTGAATCCATAGAGGTTTTAAAAGATGCTTCTGCAACTGCCATATATGGTGCCAGGGGTGCCAATGGTGTCATTCTGATCACCTCCAAAAAAGGTAAGGAAGGCGCGCCTGTTATCAATTACAATGGATATTACGGATTTCAGCGGAACATCAATACCGTGGAAATGATGGATCCCTATGAATTTGTGAAACTACAGAATGAAATCGATCCGGTAGGAATTCTGCAAAGTTATTTCAAAGATGGCAAAACGCTGGAAAGCTACAGAAACGAACAAGGCATCAACTGGCAGGACCGCTTGTTCAGGACTGCGCCTATGCACAACCACGACATCTCATTGCGCGGGGGATCAAACAATACCCGTTATTCGGTTTCGGCCAATATGCTGGGGCAGGACGGGGTGATCATCAATTCCGGGTTCAGACGTTATCAGGGAAAGGTTACGCTCGACCAGAACATCAATAAAAAGTTTAAAGTGGGTACAAACCTGTTTTATACCAGTACAAAAACATTTGGTACTTCTCCCTCAGCACCGGATGCAGCTTTCTCGGCCATGAATTACCTGATGTATAGCGTCTGGGGATACCGCCCGCTTTCAGGCAGTAACTTCGACCTCGAGAATTCCCTTACCGATCCGGATTTAAATCCAACAAACGATTACCGGATCAATCCGATCTTATCGGCAAAAAATGAACTCAGGCAAACCTTTACAAATAACTTTATTGGCAATGCCTACGGGGAATATCAGCTGAGCAAAGACCTGAAACTGAAAGTTAGCGGCGGGGTGAACAGGACCAGCTCAAGAAATGAATCTTTTAATAATTCCCTGACCCGTTATGGTTATGCCGGAAGTACGGATAAAGTGAACGGAACTATTCTGTATACCGATGTAAACAACTGGCTGAATGAAAACACGCTGACTTATAACAAGACCATCAATAAAGACCATACCATTAATATACTGGGGGGTGTTACTTTTCAGGGCAGCGATTACCACCGCTATGGCGTATCGGCAAACCACCTTCCCAATGAATCCCTGGGCTTAAGCGGTCTGGATGAAGGTATTCCGGTTAAGGTAACCGCAATCAATTCGGAATGGTCGCTGATGTCCTTCCTGTCGAGGGTAAATTACAATTATAAAGGCAGGTACCTGCTTACCGGATCTTTCCGTGCCGATGGCTCATCAAAGTTTCGTGCCGATAACCGCTGGAGTTATTTTCCATCTGCTGCATTTGCATGGCGGGCCATTAATGAAGACTTCCTGAAGAAATCGACCGTTTTTTCTGACGCCAAATTACGCATGAGCTGGGGCATAACCGGAAATAACCGCGTAAGTGACTATGCGAGTTATGCGCGTTTAAGTTTTGACAATACCAGCGGGGTTTACAATGCTTATTATGCATTTAACAACAGTCTGCAGCAAGGTGTATATCCTACAAGCCTGGCCAATCTGGACCTGAAATGGGAGAATACCGCCCAATCCAATCTTGGGGTGGACCTTGGCTTCCTGAAACAAAGGATTACCCTGACCATGGATTATTATAAAAAAACAACCTCAGACCTGTTGCTGAATGCACAATTGCCTTTAACCACAGGTTATGTCGATGCGTTTAAAAATATTGGTAAAACCAGCAATGCCGGTTTTGAGTTTGCATTGAATACGGTGAACGTAGACACGAAGAACTTCAGCTGGAACAGCAGTTTAAACATTTCTTTTAACAGAAACAAGGTGCTTGAACTGACACAAAACCAGGAGAGTTTGCTGACCAATGTAAACTGGGACCAGGATTTTAAGAACCTGCCTTTATACATTGCCAAAAAAGGGCAGCCACTGGGGCAGATGTACGGGTATATCTGGGAAGGGGTATATCAGTACAGTGATTTTGATCAGCTGCCCAATGGCAGTTACGTGCTGAAAGACCTGGTGACCACCAATACCTCAGACCGCTCGTCGGCCACTACCATTAAGCCCGGAGATATCAAATATAAAGATCTGAATGGTGATGGGGTCATCAACGATAACGACCGCACGGTTATTGGCCGCGGTTACCCGATTCACCAGGGTGGTTTCAACAACAATTTCAGGTATAAACAATTTGATCTGGGCGTATTTATGCAATGGTCTTACGGCAATGATATTGTGAATGCAAACCGTTTGCTTTTTGAGGCCGGCAATAAAACCAACCTGAACCAGTATGCAACGTTCCAGAACAGATGGACACCTGAAAATACCAATACCGATATGCCGCGGGTAGGTGGTAAAGGCCCCAATGCTTATTCCAGCAGGATCATAGAAGATGGCTCTTACCTGAGGTTAAAAACGGTTTCACTGGGGTATACCTTTGAACCTTCACTGTTGAAGCGGATGAAAGTTAAGACCCTGAGGGTATATGCTTCGGCACAGAACCTGTTCACCTGGACAAACTATTCCGGTTCAGATCCCGAGGTATCGGTTTATTATACCGCCTTAACGCCGGGCTTTGATTATTCATCTTATCCAAGGCCAAAAACAATCACTTTCGGTTTAAATCTTTCTTTATAATCAGCATGATCATGAGCACATATAATTTATTCCATCATATCAGCAAGAGAACGCTACTCTCCATCGTCTTATTCGCAGCGATAATGACCGGTGCAGGATGTAAAAAATTTCTGGACAAAGTTCCGAAGGACTTCATCTCACCCGAAAATTCATTTAAAGATGAGGCCAGTCTGAACACCGCCTTAACCGGTATATACGATATTCTGGGTAAGGAAGAAATGTACGGAAGTAACATTCCACTGATCCATTCCATTGCCGATGACGGTTTTTATTCGCGTAGTGCCACAATTGCAGGGCCGCAGGTTTATAATTTTGATGCTGCCGACCCGACCATAAATGAAATGTGGAAATACCTGTATATGGGTATAGAGCGGGCAAACCTTTTGCTGGCCAATGCAGATAAAGTTGCAATGGACGAGACGGCAAAGAATGCCATTAAAGGCGAGGCCAGGTTCCTGCGTGCCTATTACTATTACGTACTGGTAGATTTCTGGGGCGATGTGCCGCTGAAAACCACACCTTCAACATCGGTAAATGAAGTGGATATTGCACGCACACCTTCGCGCCAGGTATACGATTTTATCCTCAAAGAGATGGAAGCAGCTGAAAGCATGGTATACACCTCAACTAAAATTGGTTTTGGCGGCCGGGTTTCAAAAACTGTTATAGATGGTATCCTGGCGAGGGTATGCCTCAAAATGGCGGGACATCCTTTAAATGACGTTTCCAAGTATGCGGAGGCATTAAAATGGGCAAAAAAGGTGGTAACACCAGATAGCGGCCCCAAAGAACACCAGTTGAACGGCAGTTTTTCCAACATATTTATCAAACATTGCGCAGACCAGTACGATATTAAGGAGTCGATGTGGGAAGTAGAACTGTATGGTAACCGTGGCGGCGATTTTGAAGCAGGCAGGTTAGGCAATGGTATTGGTATACAATGTAACGATGAGGTATTTGGGTTTTCGTATGGCTTTGTAAACACAACAACGAAATTGTACAACAGTTATGGCGCGTCAGATACCAGAAGAGATTGGACCATAGCGCCTTATGCTTATACCTATAACGTGGTAAGCGGTGTGAGTACAGTTAAGGATTCTACATTTTTTACTTCGGCACAGATCTATAACAGGAACATCGCAAAATGGCGCCGTCATTACGAGAAGGTACTGCCGCGTAACAAAAACTATACACCTGTAAACTTTCCTTTGCTACGCTATGCAGATGTTTTACTGATGCTGGCAGAGGCAGAAAATGAGGTGAATGGCCCAACAAATATTGCCCTGTCGGCTGTTAAGGAAGTTCGCGACCGTTCCAATGCCACTGATGTGACCACAACAATAGGGTCGGCTGCGGCCCTGCGGACTTTGATACAGGAAGAGCGTTTCAGGGAACTGGCTTTTGAGGGATTGCGTAAGCACGACCTGATCCGTTGGGGGATGTTCGTATCGACCATGAATAACCTGGGTACAGAGATTACGAATACCGGGGGTACCGCTTATGCTTATGGTGCCCTGGCAGGGAAAAACGTGCGGACTAAACACGAGTTGTATCCTATACCTACACTGGAGCTTTCATTAAACCGGGGTATGGTACAAAACCCGGGATGGTAACATTAACCAAAAACGAAACAAACATGAAACATATATATCGTATACTCCCTGCATTGCTAATTGTACTTGCAGCGTGTAATAAAAAAGAAGTCGCAGAACTCGATTTCAATGTATCAGTAGATAAAACTACTTATAAAGCCGGCGATACGGTTAAATTCCAGATCAGCGGCAATCCTGAGCTCCTTACCTTTTATTCAGGAGAGAAAGGTTTACAGTATGAGAACAGGGAAAGAACAGCGGCAGATGGGACACCTGAACTGAATTTTACGTCCTTTATGCAATTTGGTACGCAGACAAATACGTTAAAATTACTGGTGTCTTCTGATTTTTCAGGAACCTATACCGCGGCGGCTATAGCTGCCGCTACCTGGACAGATATTACCAGTAAAGCGGTATTGTCGACCGGTACCGACAATACGCCTTCAGGGGTAATCGATTTGTCGGCTTATAAGTCAGATAAGCCGATTTTTCTGGCCTTTAGTTTTACAGGTTCTACTGCTTCAACACAACGGACCTGGACCATTAAAAATTTTGCCATTAGTAATGTGCTGCCAGATAAAAGCCGTGTAACGGTTACCGGAATTGCAGATGCAGGCTGGGTGAGCGTAAACCTAAACAATTCGCCAAGGGCCTGGGCCATTACCAGTGCACAGCTGCAGTTTCAGGGTGGTGCTGCAGGGATAGGGAATAACTCCGGATATGTGATTACCAAGCCTTTGTTTTTAAGCAAAGTTGCACCAGACAGGGGAGTGGCGTTAAAGAACATGTCTACACGGATCACTACCTATCAATATATCTACAAAGAAAAGGGAGATTTTAAGCCAACTTTCGTAGCTTCAAATACCAATGTGTACGAGTCGAAGACTACTGTTAAGCAATTGGACATTACTGTAAACAATCCTTAAACCCATTATAGTACAGACACACATGAAATTTAACTTTAAAAGACGCAGCCTTTTGTTTGGGGCGGCACTGGCCGTCACGGCCTCAGCTTCTGCATTTCTATGGCTTTCTCCAAAAACAGCGCTGATCAAAAAGGATTTTACGGTTGCCGAGCAACAATACCGGCAGCTGTTAAAAACATCGACCGACCTGACCCAGTTTCCCCGTACCAGCAATAAAGACGGTTCGGTAAGAACAACCGATATCTGGGACTGGACCCAGGGCTTTTTCCCCGGAAGCTTGTGGTATATCTATGAGTATACGAAAAACCCGGAGTGGAAAGCTGCCGCTACCAAATGGACCGAAGCTTTGGAGAAGGCACAGTTTTTAACCCAGCACCACGACATTGGTTTTGTCATGTATTGCTCTTATGGCCATGCAATCAGGTTTGAGAAGGACCCTGCAAAGCTGGCATTGTACCATAAGATCCTGATCCAGTCGGCCGAATCTGCCTTAACCCGTTTTGACCCCAAAGTAGGGCTGATCAAATCCTGGAACGCAAAGAAGTCCTGGGACAACAAAACCATGTGGCAATACCCGGTAATTATTGACAACATGATGAACCTGGAAATGCTGTGTTATGTATCTAAATTAACAGGCAACCCTAAATACAGGGATGTAGCGGTAAGTCATGCGCTAAACACCATGAAAAACCACTTCCGGGCAGATTACAGTACCTATCATGTGGTTGACTATGCACCAGACGGAAAAGTGCTGCACCAGCAGACCAACCAGGGCTTTGCGGACAACTCTACCTGGTCCAGAGGCCAGGGCTGGGCCATTTACGGCTTTACGATGATGTACAGGGAAACTAAAGACAAACGTTTTCTGGAAGCTGCGCAAAAGGCAGCTAACTTTTACCTGAACCACCCGAACCTTCCCAAGGATAAGATCCCTTACTGGGATTTTAACGTGGGGCAAAAGGGCTATCATGCCGATTGGGACTATGCATCCAGAAAGCTGTCTTACATTCCGCGCGATGCATCAGCAGGTGCCCTGGTCGCTTCTGCTTTATTGGAGCTGAGTACCTTTAGTAAAGATGGAACTAAATATTTTAAGCCAGCGGAGCAGATGCTGAAATCATTGTCTGATACAGCATACCTGGCCAAGCCGGGAACCAATTCGGGCTTTATTTTAAAACATTGTGTGGGTAGCTTTCCGCACAATTCTGAGATTGATGTACCATTGGTATACGCAGATTATTACTTCCTGGAGGCCTTACTGAGGTACCAGAAGATCAAAGGGTAAAGAATAGCCTGTGTTCTGAGTGCGTTTAGCCTGCGTTCGGGTTGCGTTCGAGGTTGAGCAGGGATTGAGCAAGCCTTGATTAGGGGTTGGGTAGGTCTTTGGGTACATCAAGGCCTACCCAACCCCTTATCAACGCGCCTTCAATGCGCCCTCAAACTCGAACGCAGCCCGAACGCAGGGCGAACACAGCCTGAACGCAGATTGAAATTATTTCTCCTCTTTTAATGCCCGGTTCAGACTCCTTAAAGTAATGCCCAGGTATTCAGAAAGGTCTTTTTTTGTGAATTCGATATGCTGGGCCTCTAATGCCGACAGTAAGTTGGGCAGCAATTCGGAAATAGGCTGTAATTGCTGTCTGGCCCCTTTAAGAGAAATATCAGACAGCCGGATGGCCATAAGCTCCAGTAAAATCCTGGAAAATTCAGGAATGGTTTCCAGAAAGTGCAGGAACTGTACATTGCTGATCTTGTAAACGCATAGCGGAGTCAGTGCTTCTATACTGCAAATGGTAGGCAATTTCCTGATGGCTTCTATTTCACCCAGGGTTTCCCCTTCCCCCAGAAAGGCGAGGATGTATTCCTTACCACTTTCCTCTGTAAACAGACATTTGGCCACACCGGATTTGATGACGTATACATTCCGGCTTGCTTCGCCCTGATGGATCAGACGGGTGCCCGCATCCAGGTTTCTTAGCGTTATGGCACCCGGCATATCCGGATTTTCGGCCAGCCGAACCATGAAGTTCAGCAATTGTTCGTTTTTTCTGATCATAACTGTATCCGGGACAAATGTCCGAAAATAAAGATAAGTTAAGCCTAATTTTGTCAGCAGATAAAATTAACAAATCAAAAAAGCACATGAAAGTATTGGTTACAGGAAGTGCCGGACATTTGGGAGAGGCACTGGTTCGCACATTAAGAAATAAAGGCGAGGAGGTAATCGGGGTCGACATTCAGGCTTCTCCGTTTACAACGCATAAAGGTTCTATAGAAAATGCAGCCTTTGTAGAAAGAATCTCCAAGGGGGTTGATGTGATCTTTCATACCGCCACATTACATAAGCCCCATGTGGCCACACATAGTGAGCAGGATTTTATTGATACCAATATTACAGGTACCCTTAACCTGTTGCAGGCTGCTGTTGCCAATGGGATAAAAAAGTTCATTTTTACCAGTACCACCAGTGTTTTTGGTGATGCGCTTGTGCCACCGCCGGGAATGCCTGCGGCCTGGATCACGGAAGAGGTGAAAACTGTACCTAAAAACATATATGGGGTAACCAAAACTGCTGCAGAAGATCTTTGTCAGCTGTTCCACAGAAACCAGGGCCTGTCGGTGATCATATTAAGAACATCCCGGTTTTTTCCGGAAGAGGATGATGTGAAGCAGATGCAGGATGCTTATGCAGGCGATAACCTTAAGGCAAATGAACTGCTTTTCAGGCGTGTAGAACTGGAAGATGCGGTAAGCGCGCATCTTCTGGCGGCAGCGCGTGCAGCGGAGATCGGTTTTGGCAGGTACATTATCAGTGCAACAAGCCCTTTTTCAAAAGAGGATCTGACCGACCTGAGGACGAACACCCCTGGGGTGCTGAAAAGATATTTTCCGGATTACGAAGATATATTTGAACGTTGCAACTGGAAGATGCTGCCGCAGATAGACCGGGTGTATGTAAACCAGAAGGCCCGGGAAGAACTTGGTTGGCAGCCGAAATACGATTTCAGGTATGTGCTGGACTGTCTTAAAAGAGGTAAGAGTATAAAAAGTAAGCTGGCCGGAGTTGTTGGTGCCAAAGGTTACCATCCGCTGCGGTTTGCAAAAGGCTTTCTCTGGTAAGAAATTAACTTTGGAATTTAAAATACTTTTATATTTTTGAACTGGTATTTGAATTGATGCCGATTTAAATTAATGCACTACAAACCAGGCCTGCACATCCTTTCTGAATTTATTGCCGGAAAACCGGAATACCTGTCCTCATTTGAAAACTGTAAAGTTCTCTTTGACGGCTTGATTGTTAAATATAGGCTGTCAAAAGTGGGAGAGGTATACCATAATTTTGAAGGGGGAGGCTTTACTGCTGTGATTTGCCTTACCGAATCCCATTTATCTATTCATACCTGGCCTGAATTTAAGCTGGCTACATTTGATGTCTTTTTATCCAATTACCAAAAGGATAATGAGGATAAAGTGAGGGGGATTTATGCCGAGGCCTTGGCCTTTTTTGAAGGTTCAGAACGCCAGAGAACAGAATTGACCAGATAGGTATGGCAACAACAACGCTAACGTCCTTCCCTGAAAAAGAAAAAGCAGAATGCCCGGAATGCCAGGCCGGGATTACACTTTATGATCCTGCCGGAACTGAATTTTGTACCTGTCCATCCTGCAAATCCTATATCCAGTTTGTAAATGAACAGCCAAAGAAGATAAAAACCATAAAGGCTCCGCTATTACCTCCTGTTATTCCGCTGGGAACGCAAGGTGTGTTGAAGGATATCCCTTTTAAGATAATTGCCTACATTGAACGGGATGAAGATAATGTAAATTATGCCTGGAGAGAGTATGTGCTTTACAATTATGAGAAAGGGTATGCCATGCTGTCTGAGTATGACGGGCACTGGAACCTCATTTTTGGTAAGAATTTTTTACCCGGGTTAAAGCAACCGCTCGACGGAAATGACTACATCATGTATCAGGATGTGGAGTACAAATTGTTTCATAAATATGCCCCCAGGACAACTTCTGTAACCGGTGAGTTTGATTGGGATGTGTTGAAGGAGCAGATGAATGTACGGGAATACATCGCACCCCCTTATATCCTGATTAAAGAGCAGGCAAGGTTTGATAAAGAAAAAGACTATTACCAGGGAGAGTACATGGAACCCAAAATAATTGCCGCTGCTTTTGGTCTGGATGCAAATCAGTTTCCCTCAAAAACAGGTGTACTCTCTAACCAGCCTTCAAGGGCCTATCAGGATTGGAAATGGTCGTTGATGATGGGGCTTTATTTGATATTGGGAGTGATGGTTATCCAGTTTTTTATTTCCTTCTTAAAACCCGAGGAGGTTATATTTGACGAAACCCTGGAACTTACTTATACGCCCGACAAAGGTTTGAATGAATTTAAACCCATTATGTCCCGCAGTTTTGAGCTCCGGGATGTTGCTTCGGCATTGGATATGACCATAAGTTCAGATGTGAGTAACAGCTGGCTGGAGGCCACGGTGGTGTTGGTTAATGAAACCACAAACCAAACCTGGGAGGTTACCAAAGGAGTGGAATACTATGAGGGAATTGAAGATGGAGAAAGATGGAGTGAAGGTGAGAAGTCAGCGGAAGTTGTTGTTGTCGGGATTCCCAGGGGTAAATACCATATGAACATCTATCCGGCTGCCGGAAGTCCGGCGAGCAGCATGATGGGGATTAAGATTACAACCAATATCATTTTGTGGCGGAATATTTTTGTGGCATTGCTTGTTCTTTGTCTGATTCCGCTTATTAATCTGCTCAGAATGAGTTTTTTTGAAAGGAAGAGATGGGAAAACAGTGATTATTCACCTTATCATAGTTAACATGAACTCAGTATTAAAATACTTGTACCTTACCATTGGAGTGATCGTTCTGGCCTGCTATGCCTACTCCTCATACTATGGAAAGGCAATATGGGAGGGCCAGGTAAAACGGAATACAGAATACACCGGGAAAAGGTTTTACGGTGGTTACGGAAACAGATTAAATCATAAATAAAATTATCAATATGGGGATAAATGAACTGATTAATTACAAATACATAGTAGCCTCTGTGCTGTACTCTGTGTTGGGAATTGCGATATTGGTGATCGCATTCTGGATCATAGAAAAAATTACACCTGAAAACCTGTGGAAGGAAATTATAGATAAACAGAATATGGCACTTGCAATAGTTTGCGCGGCATTCATCATTGCAGTAGCTATTATTGTCAGCTCTTCTATTCATGGATAGCCATGCATAAAAGGTTACCTGTTCTACTGTTAACTTCTGTATTTGTTGTTGCCACCTGCGGACTTATCTATGAACTGATTGCCGGGACCCTGGCAAGTTACCTGTTGGGCGATTCCGTTACGCAATTCTCTACCATTATAGGCTTGTATCTTTTCTCTATGGGAATAGGCTCATGGATCTCAAAGTATTTTGAGAAAGATATCCTTTTCTGGTTTATACAGATAGAAATTCTGGTGGGCCTGGTAGGAGGGACAAGTTCCAGCATTTTGTACCTTGTTTTTGAAAGTGCTGCCTCTTTCCGGATCATCCTTTATAGTTTGGTTGGCGTTACGGGAATCCTGGTCGGACTTGAAATACCACTGCTGATGCGGATATTAAAAGACCGGTATGAATTTAAGGACCTGGTTTCGAAGGTATTTACTTTCGACTACATTGGCGCTTTACTCGCATCTATAATTTTCCCCCTGTTGCTTATCCCTTATCTGGGATTGATCAAAACTTCTTATCTGTTCGGTATGCTGAATGTGGCGATAGCACTTATCGTATGTTTAAGTTTCAGAAAGGAAATCAAGCGTGTAATTTATCTTAAGACCGCTGCTGTAATGTGTCTGTTTGCGCTGCTTGCCGGTTTTGTATTTGCCAATGCTATTACCAGTTATTCGGAAAGTCTGGGTTATACGGATACCATTATTTATTCTAAAAGCACCAATTACCAGCGTATTGTTTTAACTAAAAAGGGCAGGATGCTAAGGCTTTACCTGAACGGAAACCTGCAATTCAGTTCGGACGACGAATACCGGTATCACGAGGCTTTGGTACATCCGGGCTTATCGTCGGTGCCTAATGCCAAAAAGGTGTTGATCATGGGCGGCGGCGACGGACTTGCGGTGCGCGAGGTACTTAAATATCCTGATGTGAAAGAGATTACACTGGTAGATCTGGATCCTGGAATGACAAATCTGTTTAAATCCAATAGTATGTTGCTGGAATTGAACAAATCTTCCCTGCTGTCTCCGAAGGTGAAAATAATTAATGCCGATGCTTTTACCTGGATAAGAAACCAACAACAGAAGTATGATTTTATTATTATAGATTTTCCTGATCCTTCCAATTATTCGGTCGGGAAATTATACACCAACTCGTTTTACCGCCTGGTGAGATCGGCACTTTCAGATCACGGACTGATTGTGGTCCAGTCTACTTCACCCTATGTTGCCCCGAAATCTTACTGGTGTGTAAACCAGACACTGGAGTCGGTGGGTTTCCATACCATTCCATATCACAATTATGTTCCATCGTTTGGCGACTGGGGTTACATTATGGCTGCAACAGGCCGTCCCTGGGTAAAACCCTCAAATTTTCCGGCTGATGTAAGATTTATTACCGCTGAAGGTATGGCGCAAATGCTGTATTTTCCTAAAGACATGAAAAGGGTAGATGCCGGGGTGAACAAACTCAACAATCAGGTGCTGGTAAAGTATTTTGAAGACGAGTGGGGAGCAGTAACCTATCAATAATATGAGCGGAGGGATTGCAAGGAAAAGTTTTTTACTGCGTGCCGGACTGATAACCGCTGGTATATTTTTAAAAGGATGTGCCGGAAAGATAGGTGGAAGGCCTGACCGATATAAACATATCACAGGCGGCCTTAAGGGACCTGATCAGAAAGCGGGGCATATGCTCAGGGACAAAGTTTCATTGGCCGACCCCGTATACCAGCGTAAGGTAAAAACGCTGATCATAGGCGGCGGTATTTCGGGATTGTCGGCCGCACGCTGGCTAAAAAAAGAGGGTTACCAGGATTTTGAGCTTTTTGAGCTTGAAGGCCATATTGGCGGCAATGCCCATGCAGGGGGCAACCGGTTTTCTGCCTATCCCAGAGGAGCTCACTATGTTACTATTGCCAACAACGAGGACGAATTGTTAATCGAATTTTTTAAAGAACAGGGGATCATTACTCATTTTGAGAACGGACTGCCCTTTTACAATGAGTATTATCTGTGTTTTGATCCTGAAGAACGGTTATTGATTAACGGACAATGGCAGGAAGGTTTAATACCTAAATTTGGCATTTCGGCGACTGACCAGGAACAGATAGATCTTTTCTTTAAACTAATGGGAAAATTGAAACGTGAAAAGGGGCGCGACGGGAAGTATGCCTTCAATATTCCTATAAATGATGCCTCTGCAGATGAAAATTACAGGAACTTAGATAAACTATCTTTTAAAAGCTATCTGACTAAGGAAGGTTTTACTTCTGAATACCTTTTATGGTACCTGAATTATTGCTGCAAGGACGACTACGGACAGAAAATAGAGCAGGTTTCAGCATGGGCGGGTTTAAATTATTTTGCGGGTCATAAAGGAACTTCCGCAAATTCTGATGCTGGTGCAGTGCTTACCTGGCCTGAAGGTAATGCTTTTCTTGTAGAGTTGTTAAGGAAAGGTTTGGAAAAGCAGATCAAAACATCGGCTATGATATGCGGACTTACTATAAACAAAGAGGGCAAGGTCGAAGTCAGCATTTTGGATTTGGTTAAAAACCACGTCTATATGGTACTTGCAGAAAATGCAATTCTTGCTGCCCCACAGTTTGTGAATAAACGTTTGCTGGGACATGAAAGACAAGATAGATTCAACTATGATGTAGTAAATTATGCACCCTGGGCGGTTGCCAATATTACGATTAATAATTTTTCCTCCTCCGGGTTACAGGATTTTTCATGGGACAATGTGCCTTATGGAATGCCTTCAGTAGGGTATGTATATGCCGGGCATCAGCAGACAAAACGCGAAGATAACGCTAGGGTAATTACTTTTTATTTGCCTTTGTGTGATAGGGAACCGAGGATTTCCCGATTGGCAGCCTATGCCAGAAACTACGAGCAATGGCTGGATATTATTCTCCCCGAACTGGAATATATGCATCCTGGAATCACATCTATGATTGCTGCCGTTGAAGTGTGGGTATGGGGGCATGGGATGGTGGTGCCGGCCGTAAATTATATATGGGGTCCGGAACGCGAGAAGGCACAGCAGCCTGTTGACAACAAAATTTTCTTTGCGCATACGGACCTCAGTGGTATATCCTTATTTGAAGAAGGTTTTCATCAGGGGATACGGGCAGCGAAATCACTACTTAAAGAAGTGGGATGATCGTGAAAAAGGAACATAGCGCGCAACCCTGGCTAAATTCAGCATGGTCCGATAGTATTTTTATCCTATTACCCCCATTTTTTTCGCTTCTGCTTGTATGTCTTTTTCCAGAAAAGTTTAGGGTTACACCCTTAATGCCTGCGATGTATTGGTTTTTCCTTGTTGTATTTATTGATGTGGCCCATGTTTATTCTACGTTGTACAGGACATATTTCAATCCTGAACGTTTCAGAAAGGAGTCTGGCCTGCTGATCGGTATTCCGCTGGTGTGTTATTTTTCCGGAGTATTGTTATATCATATCGATGGTCTGTTGTTCTGGCGGATACTGGCTTACCTGGCTGTGTTCCATTTCATCAGGCAACAATACGGTTTTATGCGCTTATACTCGCGTACTGAAAAAACTGGTAGGATGATGAAAATGATAGATAACGTTGCCATATATACAGCCACAGTTTATCCCATCCTTTACTGGCACTTTGGCGAAAGCAGAAATTTTAACTGGTTTGTGGCGGATGATTTTATCCATTTTCCTTCGGGAACATTAACTTCCCTATTTACCGCTCTGTACTTTATCATTATTGCGGTTTACCTCTTGAAAGAGGTTTGGCTGTCTTTGAAATGGAGGCAAATAAATCTGCGCGTAACCTGTTGATATCGGGGACTTTCCTTTCCTGGTATTTTGGAATTGTTTATTTTAACGGTGACATGGCCTTTACCACATTGAATGTGATCTCGCACGGTATTCCCTATATAGCGCTGATCTGGTTTTTTGAGAAGAAAAATTACCGTAAAGAAACAGGCCGGACCGGGCAGCTGCAGCGTTTGACCTTTGGTAAATACGGCGTGCTGGTGTTTATACTAACTATCCTTTTGCTGGCTTATCTGGAAGAAGGCCTATGGGATGGATTTGTCTGGAAAGAACATCCCCATGTGTTTTCTTTGTTTTCTGCTTTGCCCCAGATTGAGGGAAACTTACTGACTTTGCTCATCCCCCTGCTGGCGCTGCCGCAGAGTACACATTATGTGCTCGATGGATTTATATGGCGGAACAAAGGCCGGAATACATGATAATATATTATAAAAAGGTTATGGCAGCATTTAATGAAAATGTTAAAATTACTGAACCAATGGCCAATTTCAGCGCATTTTTAAGTCTGTATAAAGCCTATTTTAGAAGTCCGGTTCTACATCCGGATCTCAGACATGAAAACATACAAATCACTTACATGGATGGCGCTCCTGTTCCTGGCTTCTGCCGCAGGTGCACAAACTAAAAATATTTATCATAAAGGCTGGGTCGACTTTAACAAAAACGGTAAAAAAGATGTTTTTGAAGACCCCTCCAAAACCATTGATGCGAGGGTAAGGGACCTGCTCAGCCAGATGAACCTGGATGAGAAAACCTGTCAGACCGCTACCCTGTATGGTTACGGCCGGGTATTGAAAGATGAAATGCCAACACCGGAATGGAAAACGAAGATCTGGAAAGATGGGATCGCAAATATAGACGAGGAACTGAACAGCCTCCCTTACAATAAAAAAGCGGTAACCCAGTACTCATACCCTTTCAGCAAACATGCTAATGCCATCAATACTGTGCAAAAGTGGTTTGTAGAGGAAACGCGGTTAGGCATCCCGGTAGATTTCAGCAATGAAGGCATCCATGGGCTCTGCCATGACAGGGCTACGCCTTTTCCTGCTCCGGTTAACATCGGCAGTACCTGGAACAAGGATCTGGTTTACCGGGCGGGAAGTATCGTTGGGCGCGAAGCAAAAGCCCTGGGTTATACCAATGTATACGCCCCTATACTTGATGTGGCGCGCGATCAGCGCTGGGGCAGGGTGGTGGAATGTTATGCCGAAGATCCTTACCTGATTGCCGAACTGGGTAAACGGATGACCCTGGGGATTCAGGGCCAGGGGGTAGCTGCCACTTTAAAACACTATGCTGTTTATAGTGTGCCCAAAGGCGGGCGCGACGGACAGGCGCGTACAGACCCGCATGTGGCGCCAAGGGAAATGCACGAAATGTTCCTTTATCCTTTCAAAAGAGTAATCAGGGAAGCAAAACCAATGGGGGTGATGAGCAGTTACAACGACTGGAACGGCGAGCCTGTAACCGGCAGTTATTATTTCCTGACAGAACTTTTGCGCAAGCAGTTCGGGTTTGAGGGCTATGTGGTTTCGGATAGTGAAGCCGTTGAATTCCTGTCGGGAAAGCACCATGTGGCCGAGAATTATAAACAAGCTGTAAAGCAGACCATAGAAGCCGGATTGAACGTACGTACCCATTTTACGCAGCCGGAAAACTTTATACTTCCATTGAGGGAATTGGTTAAGGAAGGTTCGGTATCCATGAAAACCCTTGACGAGCGTGTAGCTGATGTGCTGCGTGTCAAATTCAGGCTGGGGCTATTTGACGATCCTTATGTAAAAGATCCGGCGGCTTCTGATAAAAAGGTGCATACCCCCGCTGATGAAGAACTGGCGGTACGGCTGAACAGGGAATCGATGGTGCTGCTGAAAAACGATAAAAGCCTGCTGCCGCTAAATGTAAACAACTATAAGAATATCCTGGTAACCGGGCCTTTGGCAACCGAAGTAAATTATACTACCAGCAGGTACGGGCCATCCAATAACCCGATAGTATCGGTTCTGGAAGGAATTAAAGCTTTTGCCGGTAAAACAGCAAAAGTAAGCCATTCAAAAGGTTGTGAGGTGATTGACGCAAAATGGCCGGAAAGTGAGATCATCCCCACGGAGCTGACCAGCGAGGAGCAAAGCCAGATCAACCAGGCGGTAACCGAAGCAAAGACATCGGACATTGTTATTGCTGTTGTGGGTGAAACGGACGAGCAGGTTGGAGAGAGTAAATCGCGTACGGGGCTGAATTTGCCCGGCAGGCAGCTGCAGCTTTTACAGGCTTTGTATGCTACCGGAAAACCGGTGGTAATGGTATTGATCAATGGCAGGCCTTTGACCATTAACTGGGAGAACAGGTATCTGCCAGCTATTCTGCAGGCTGGTTTCCCCGGGCCATCAGCCGGTAAGGTGGTAGCCGAAACCCTGTTTGGAGAAAACAATCCAGGTGGCAAGTTAACCATGACCTATCCGAAATCCATCGGACAGATTGAACTGAATTTCCCTTTTAAGCCGGGATCGCAGGCGGGTCAGGGTAAAAACGACGACCCGAATGGCAATGGCAAGACCAGGGTGCTGGGGGCTTTGTACCCTTTTGGCTACGGACTGAGCTATACTACTTTTGAATTGAGTGACCTGCAGTTAAGTGCTGCCGAGATCAATAACCAGGCCGGAATAGAGGCCAGTGTAACTGTAAAAAATACCGGCGCGCGTAAAGGTGACGAAGTGGTGCAGCTGTACCTGAAAGATATGGTGAGTAGCGTAACTACCTACGAGTCGGTACTGAGGGGCTTTGAAAGAGTAAGCCTGAACCCGGGGGAAAGCAAAACCATTAAGTTTACTTTACAGCCGGATGACCTGGCTATTCTGGATAAAAACATGAACTGGACCGTTGAACCCGGAAAATTTCAGGTCATGATCGGCACCTCCTCAGAAGACATCAAACTTAAAAAAGAGTTTACAGTGCTTAAATAAGCATCACGCTTTCAAACAAAAATTACCTTCTCTGAAGAGCATTGGAAAATTTTGGCTTTTTCAGCCAAAGGTTTTTTCAGGAGTGATTATTGACGCTGGCCTTCAAGAGGGCTTCGCCGTTCCCGCGATGAAGAGAACGGTTATTTTTATTTCTGAGGAGCTGCAGCCGCTGCTTCTGCCTTTGCTTTTTTCTTGAAGAAACCGCGCAGCAGGAAATTGTGCTGCAGTGCTTCCATATTCTCATCCAGTTTCTGGCTGCTGGTTTCCAGGTTCTTCATGATGCCTTTGATCCTGTCGGCCGTCTGCTGGTCATTGATCAGCAAACCTACAGCATTATCTGTCTGATTAAACTTGGCCGTTGCCTTGTTGAGGTTTTCGGTCATGGCCGATGCTGAAGCCGCTGTTTTTTGAAGTTCGTTTACCGATTGCTGTAGTTTTGCAAAAACCGCGGTATCTGTCATTAGCTTATCCGCCAGTCCGCCCTTGGTATTTAAGGTTTTGGTAAAAGTATTCATTTCGGCGGCCATCCTGTTTGCCGATTCCGTAGTGGTTTTCAGGTTTTCTACGATGGCTTTAAAATTGTTGGCAATCTTTTCATCAGCCAGTAGTGCACCGGCTGTTCCTTTGCCTTCAACCAGGTTTTTGGCCAGCACTTTAAAGTCGGAAGTTACATCTACCAGGTTTTTGTTGTTTACCTGAAAGGTTTTCATGATGTCATCGGTAGAAAGCGTATTGGCAACCTGTAGCTGGTCCCCATCTTCCACAAAAGGAAATTTAGGGTTACCGCCACTGATCACCACAATCTTGTTCCCGATCAATCCGTCTGAGCTGATACTTGCCGAAGCGTTTTTATGAATGTATTTATGGGCGTCCTCTTCAATGTTCATGAATACCTGAACCTGCGAGATACCATAAAACTGGATTTTTTTGATTGTTCCGATTTTTACACCCGAAAACCAAACATTGTTCCCGGCTTTGAGTCCCTGAATATCACTAAAAACAGCATTTACAGTGAAGCTTTTTACAAACGCTTTTCTCTGGCTTCCTAAAGTGAAAACCCCTAAAACGAATATGACCAGGCCAAGCAGTATAAAAACGCCTACTGTTATCTGTTTACGGTTGTCTGTTACTTGCATATCTTTTACTGGATAAAATTATAATCGTAAAAAGGTTTAACCCTTTCGTCGCTTGTGTTAAAAACTTCTTCAAATGTGCCTATGCGCTGGAATTGTCCGTCCAATAGCATGGCCACCCGGTTACCAACTGCTTTTGCACAGGTAAGGTCGTGCGTAATGACAATAGAACTGGTGTGGAAACGTTCCTGAACTTCGTTGATCAGGCTGTTTATTTCCAGACAGGTAATCGGATCCAGCCCAGCTGTAGGTTCGTCATACAGCATAATCTCTGGCCGCAGAATTAAAGTGCGGGCAATCCCGATCCTTTTTCTTTGTCCGCCCGACAACTCTGAGGGCATCTGGTTAATGGTTTGCAGCAGGCCTACCGCATCCAGCATTTCTTCAACGGCAAGGTTCACCTCCGATTTGGTGAGCTTCCGCTGGTTCCTTACCAATGGAAATTCCAGGTTTTGCCTTACGGTCATACTATCGTACAAAGCACTGTTCTGAAAGGAGAAGCCTACTTTCAAGCGTAGAGCAAGCAGTTCTTTGTAAGAGATCTGGTCTACATAGCGGTCAAGTACTTTAACCATGCCCTCGTCGGGGGTAAGCAAGCCAACAATGATCTTGATCAGCACGGACTTTCCGGTTCCCGATTTACCGAGTACCACCAGGTTCTCTCCTTTGTACAAATCGAGGTCTACTCCTTTTAACACGTGGTAGTTGCCAAAAGATTTGTTCAGCCCTTTGATCTCTATGACCTTTTCGTTGTGATGAAATGTTGCTGTTTTTCCCATAAGATCAACCCCTGAATAAACCAAAAAACTGAACGGAAACAACCTCTTCAATAAAAATGAGGAACATGGCAATGACTACTGCAGAATTTGCTGCCTTACCTACGCCTTCAGTTCCTTTTGACGAATTGTAGCCCTGGTAACAGCCAACCATGCCAATGGTAAAGCCAAAAAGTATGGCTTTGATGGTAGATGCGGTAATATCAAGGAAGGTGATCTGTTCTAAGGAAGACTGAAAGAAGGCCTTGGCGCTGGTTCCTTCGCTGAGCGAAACGTTAAGCAAAGCACCAAGCATGCCCACCATTGCCGTATAAAAGGTAAGGATAGGTATGGTGATGGTGGCGGCAAGCACACGTGTAGATACCAGGAATTTAAAAGGGTTAGTGGCCGAAACTTCCATCGCATCTATTTGTTCGGTAACCCGCATGGAACCCAGTTCGGCACCAATACTGGAACCTACTTTACCAGCAGCAATCAAACCTGTAAGTAAAGGAGCGAGTGTTCTGAGCAGCGCGATCCCTACCAGTGAAGGGAGCCATGAAGTTGCTCCGAATTCAGATAAAGAAGGACGCGATTGTTTGGTAAATACAATTCCGGTAATGAAACCTGTTGTTGAAATCAATAAAGCAGAGCGGTAGCCTATTTCATAACATTGGCGAAACAGCTCTTTTGCCTCGTATGGAGGAAGAAAACCCTCTTTAAAAAAACGGGCTATGAATTTATAAACATCATATAAGGTTAAAAACATCCGGGCCAATTTGCCCGGTCCTTTAGCTACTTCTTTATTCTCCATGCAATAAGCTCTTGCTTTAAGCCTTACCATCAAACGCTAAGCCAGAATTTTGTAAAGTTAATTTTTGCGGAAGAAAATGAATGTAATTTTATAATGGAGTTTGTTGTTTTTTATTTATTTAGAACGATTATAAAAAAGTTTATAAGTTTGTATAAGAACCAGAACGACATGAAAGAACCACTAAGCGAAGAAGTGTTAATGCACATCGCCAGCCAGCTCAGCAAACCTGAGGGCGCAGACGGACTGATAACCGCCGAACGTATGGCGCATACCAATCACAACATGACACTTGCGGCAATAGAGGCATTGGCCTTAACCGAAGGTGATACCGTCCTGGAAATTGGCCCGGGTAACGGCAGTCATGTAAGTCAGCTGATGAGCAAGGCCCTTGGTTTGCGTTATTATGGAGCAGATATTTCTGATACCATGGTGGCCGAGGCTGCGAACATCAATAAAGAACTGCTGGATACAGGAAAGGTTAGTTTCGAAATTACTGAGGCCGATAAACTGAATTTTAGTGACAGTTTTTTTGATAAGATCTTTACCGTAAATACGCTTTATTTCTGGGAAGAACCAATATTGTATGCGCAGGAAGTACTTAGAGTGCTAAAACCTGGTGGTATATTTTGTATGGCCATTGCTACCGAAGAATTTATGAAGCAGCTGCCTTTTACCAAATACCGGTTTAAACTGTATGATGCTGCTGCGGCTGAAAACCTTTTGGTTGGGGCTGGTTTTTCTATGCTTAACATCAGTGCGCAAAAAGATCTTACCAGCAGTCATACGGGGGAGTTGGTTAACAGGGATATTATTGTGATTACGGCTACAAAGCATTAATGCACAGCTGATAGGCCAGTTAAAAAAAAACCAAAAAATCTTTCAGTTGATTTGGAATAAATCTAAATAATAATCACCTTTGTCTCCATCAAGATTTATCAATGCAAAATTTAACCATTCAGTCATCAGTCGATTTTGTTGAGGTGTTTAGTACTAAAGCTGGTGCTATTTATCAGTCCGACGCTGAGAATTGCTGGTATGTAGACTTTGCCGGCAAGCTGGCCCGTTTTGATTACCGTAACATTCTGAAACTGAAAAAGGCAGTTTATCACATCGATATTGAAGACCTGTTGCTAAACAATACCAAATCTCCTGATGTAGAAATCCTTTTTATCTGCGCCTGCGATCATTGCTACGTTTTGTCGCTGATGCAGATCATTGAATTAAAGGAATTGCTGCAGGGAACTTTTGTAATGCTGGAACTGAACCATATCATTCAGGACCGTTTGCACCGCATTGTCATCTAAATCTAAGCATACGTAACTGGACTTAGATTCTTTCCATATTAACCTTATTTTCACTATTTTAAATCCTTCGCCGTATTTTTGTGTTAGAAAATAATACGATTAATATATAGGATTATGAAAGACATCATGCGTGTTAAGTGTTCAATCTCATCAGATGTAGAGGCACTTATAAACCAGCAAATAAAAAAAGAAGCACATTCATCTGCCATTTACCTTTCTATGGCTTCATGGTGCAACCGCAATGGTTATGATTACTCTGCAGATTACTTTTTCAAACAGGCAGAAGAAGAAAGAATGCACCAGTTGAAATTCTTTAAATATGTACTCGATATGGGCGGAAATGCAATTTCTCCTGAGATCACAAATGTTAAAGCTGAGTACAACTCTTTCCGTGAGGTTTTTGAGGAAGCCCTTGAGCAGGAGATCAGTGTAACCCAATCCATCAAAAATATTGCGGCACGTTGCCACAAAGAGCAGGATTTCGTAACACTTGAATTCTTAAACTGGTTCTTTAAAGAGCAAAGAGAAGAAGAATATAAAGCCAGAAGGGCAGTTGAACTGTTTGACGTGATTGGCGAAGAAGGAACCGGCAGATGGCAAATCGACAAGCACGTAGGCCAGATCAGCTACAGCGAAGCGTAAACAATATTGTTCCCGGTTCTCCGGTGTTAAGGTACATACTCATGCAACAGGCAAAACAGTATGTACCTTTTTTTGTTTAATACTTTATTCAACAGGCCATGTCAAAGAAAAAAGATAAAAAGAAGAAAAAGGACAAAAAGAAAAAGGAGTGCTGTGAAAAGTATAAAGAGGGGAAAAGGTGCAAGAACTGTCCTAATGGCTGACGGTGTCCATATATTCACTAGGCGTTTTGCCAAATTGTTTCTTGAACTCTCTGCTGAAATACTTGCGGTCTGCAAAACCTACCATATAGCCAATTTCATACACGGTGTATTGTTTTTGCAGCAATAGCTGGGCTGCACGCTTTAAGCGTATGGATTTTGCAAAGTCATTTACAGACATATTGGTGAGTGCTTTGAGCTTTTTATAGAGGACCGATTGGCTCATTCCAATCCCCTCCGCCAGTTGTTCTACACCGAAATGTTCGTTTTCCATGTTGTTTTCAATGATCAGGATGAGCCTGGAGAGGAATTGTTCTTCCACCGGGGCCAGGGCGATTTGCTGGGGTTCCAGGATCAGCTGCCTGCTGAATTTCTGGCGCATGACCGCTCTTGCTGTAAGCAGGTTGCGCACATTCAGTTGAAGTATTTTTTGACTGAATGGTTTTGTCAGGTAAACATCCGCCCCGCCCGTAAGGCCGCTGATCTGATCTGTTTCAGCACTTTTGGCCGTTAAAAGGATAACAGGGATATGACTTGTCCTTTCATCCGATTTCAGTTTGCCGCAAAGTGTAAACCCGTCCATCTGGGGCATCATCACGTCACTTACAATCAGGTCTGGTACTTCTTCAGTAGCTTTTGTCCAGCCGTGTACGCCATTTTTAGCGGTTATGATACGGTATTCCTCCTCCAACGATTCCGTAATCAGTCGTCGCAGGGCAGCATTGTCTTCGACAATTAAAACAGTATAAGCTTTTTCTTTGGTGCTGTCGTCTGTTGTTTTTGATATGTCGCTATGTTCGGCCGGTGGTGTAATGCTGCTTTTATTGTTTTCTGTTGCCGAACCTTCAGGCTGCAGGTAACCGGTGTTTTTAAAATGCCCATTGCCCAGCTGTAGTGTGACTGTAAAGTTGGTATAACCCGGGCCCTCGTGCTGGGCAGGTATGCTGTTTACTGCAATGCTGCCCTTGTGAAGTTCTGTTATATGCTTTGAAAGGGCCAGGCCAATTCCATAGCCCGTATTCTGGATGTTATGATCGTCTATCTGGAAAAAATTAGTAAACAGACGATCCATGTATTCGGGGGCTATGCCTCTTCCTGTATCTGTAATATTAACAACCACCTTATCTGATAAGGTTTTCAAGGCAATGGCAATCTGACCACCGGCTTGGGTAAATTTAAATGCATTGGAGATCACATTGAAAAAGACCTTTTCAAGCTGTTCCTTATCAAAATAAACCATCAGGCTTTCCTGATCATAGGTCAGCGTATAATCGATCTGTTTTTTTTCTGACAGCGCTTCAAAGGAACTATAGATGTTTTTAATGAAATCGACCAGGTTATAGGCCGTAATCCGGAGTTTGAGGTGCCTGGTCTCTGCTTTTCTGAAGTCCATAAGCTCGCTAACCAGTTTCAGCAGTCTGTCCGCATTACTTTTTACGCTGCTCATTTCTTTATTCAGCGCTGCTGTTTGCCGGCTGCTATCCAGCATTTTTTCTATCGGAGCCATGATCAGCGTAAGGTGGGTGCGGATTTCATGAGATACATTTGTGAAAAAATTAAGTTTGTTCTGATGAAGCTCTTCATCTTTGATCAGCAACTCCCGCAGGTAGAAGAACCTGGTAATGAAGAACACGATGGCAACCACTAAAATGCTATAAATACAAAATGCCCACCAGGTTTTCCAGAATGGCGGCAGGATCTCGATTTGTATGCTTGCGACTTTACTCCATAGGCCGTCATTGTTTGCTCCTTTAACTAAAAGTGTATAATTTCCTGAGGGCAGGTTGGTATAAGATGCGGCCGGAATACTGGTTTCAATCCATTGCGTATTTACGCCCTGCAGTTTGTAAGCATATTTGTTCTTTTTCGATTTGATATAGTTCAGCAAAGCAAACTGTATCGTAAAAATATTCTGATCGTATTTAAGCTGTAGCTTGCTGGTGAAACCCAAATCCTGTTCCAGCAGCCCATCTGAGGTGCCGATTTTTACGGGTTTATTGAAAAGCAGCAAGTCGGTGAACACAACCGGTGCCCGGTAGTTATTTTTATTGATCTGATCGGGGAAGAAATGGGTCAGGCCATTGTAACCGCCAAAAAAGAATTCCCGGTCTTTACCTTTAAAAAAAGAATTGTAATTGAATTCATCGCCCGCAAGGCCATCACTGGTAATATAGGTTTGGAAGGTATGTGTTTGCGGATCAAATTTCGAAAGGCCATTTGAAGTGCTGATCCATAGCTGACGCTTATCATCTTCAATGATGCCCAGTACGTTACTGCTAAGCAACCCGTCTTTAACCCCATAGGTGCGTGAAAAACTGCGTTTTTTTGGATCGTACATCTTTAAACCGCCATAATAGAACCCTATCCAGATATTTCCTCCCTGATCTTCGATAATACAGTTGATGAAGTTGGAATTATTGCTGACACTGTTATTCACTTTTGGTAAACGAAAAGATTGAAACACTTTAAGGTCTCGGGAAAAAGTATAGAGGCCGGTAGTAGCAGCTATCCAGATGTTCTTTTTAGCATCTTCGAACAGGAATTTAATATTTTTATCTTCAAATATTTTCAATTTACCTGAAAGGGGCTTATTTTGTAGTTTGCTACTGGCCTTGTCAAATATTCTTAATCCTGTTTGGCTGCCTACCCAGAACCTTCCGTAGCTGTCTTCAAGCATCGCAACAATTTCAGATCTGGTGGTATTGAGGTCATTCTTGTGGGTGAGGTACCGGGTAAATTTTCCGGTCGATTGATTAAGCAGATTTAATCCACCCCCATGCGTGCCCACCCATATGTCTCCGGTTTTGTCCTTGTAAACTGCTTTTACAAGGTTGGAACCCAGACTTTCCGGATCATTTGCATTATAGGTATAAGCACCAAAGTGTTTGTTGTTCCAGTTGTAATAGTTTAATCCGCCTCCTTCTGTTCCAATCCATAACTTGCCATTTTTGTCTTCCGTAATCGCACTTACTACGTTATGGTTCAAACCAGGGTGCTGTTCATGATATTGCCAGGTTTTGAAGTTTGTGGCTGCGGCATAAACTACGTTTACCCCACCATAATATGTTCCAATCCATACCGAGCCATTGATGTCCTGGTAAATACTGTATATGGAATTTTGGTTCAGGCTCTTTGGGTTCGCTTTGCGGTGCTGGAAATTCCTGAATTTTCTGGTTTGCGGGTTTAATATGCTGAGCCCTTCCTGGGTGCCGATCCATATTTCGCCGGAACGGGTCATGATCATTTTCCTGATGGCATTATGTGCAGGCCCGTTATTGTTTAACGGCCCATGTTTGAAGGCTGTAAAAGTTTGTGTCTTCCTGTCGAATAGATTTATTCCACCATTTTCGGTTGCAAACCACAGTTTTTTTTGCAGGTCCTCTACTGTTCCCGTAACGGAATTGTCGCTGATGCTGCCCGGACTATTATCATTTACAAATATTTTGATGGACTCAATGCGTTTTTTGATAGAAAGGCGTACCAGGCCATTGTTGGTGCCTATCCACAGCTCATGATCATGGTCTTCGAACACACTTAAAATGTCACTTTTTGCAATATTCAAAGGCAGTCCCAGTTTTTCAGCCCCTGAAAAGTTATCAGAGTTTCGGTCACTAAGAAAAAAGAGCCCCTTGTTGCTGGCAATCCACAGCCGTCCCTGGCTGTCTTCCTGAATATTTCTTACCAAAATGTAAGGTCTGTCGCCGGTCACCTTTGCCAGTGTAATGCGTTTAAAGGTGTTTTTCCTGGGATCAAATTTGTTTAGTCCATTGGCTGTACCCACCCATAATATTCCCTTAGTGTCGTTATACAAGGCCGTTACGTAGTCATCGCTAAGTGTGCTGGTATCAGTTGCACTGCTTTTATACAAACTAAACCTGATGCCGTCATATCGGTTTAATCCAAACCTGGATCCATACCACATAAAGCCCCGGCTGTCCTGAGTAATGGAAAATATAGAATTCTGCGACAAGCCATCTTCGGCCATCAGATGGTTGAAGACAAGCTCTTGTCCTTTACAGTACAATTGTACCAGAATGACAAAGACCGTCAAAATGGTTCGTTTGATGATCACTGGTTAAATTCAGATGGTTAAGTTAAGCAATTGAAGATACTGTTTTTTGATATTAAAACAAGATTTTCTCCCCAAATAGCGAGGATTTTCATCCCTCTGTTTTTAATAATCCGGACACCTTTACAACAGCCAAATAATTTTTGATGCCCATCATCAATAACTTAACTAAACAAATTATGATGAAATTTTACTTAAAAGCATTGGGACCGTATGCATACGGAAAGTTCTTATTTACAGGACTGCTGTTTGTTGTACTTGTTCCCATTTTTTCCTTTGCCCAGGTTGAAAAACGTGACAAAGGAACGGTTAGTCCGGTGGTAACCCCAGGAGTGCTGAGCGGCCGGCTGACAAATATCTACGGAGAGCCGCTCTTTGGGGTGCAGGTCAGAAACAAGTCGGGTAGCACTGCTGTAACCTCAGATAGCAAGGGACAATATTCTTTGCTGATCGATTCGGGCGAGGTCGCTGTTTTCTCTTTAAAGGGATATCTTACAAAAGAGATAAATGTTTCAGGAGGGAAGTTCGATCTGGTGCTTATAGAGTCGGAAAAACCGCAAAACAGTGTTTATCGTTTGTATGATACTCAAAGCAGGTCTTCGAGCATTTTATCTACCGAAAGTGTATATGCCAGGGATTTGCTCAGTTCACCAGTCACGGCTGTTAATAATGCACTGACCGGGAGAATGTCTGGACTAAGTACCCTTCAGTCAACCGGTATACCCGGTCTGGATGCTTCAAACTATTTTTTAAGGGGACAGTCGCCAACGATCCTGATCAATGGCGTACCCAGAGATGTGAGTTCAATAGACCCGGAAGAGATCGAATCTGTTACCGTTCTGAAAGACGCCCTTGCTACTGCAATGCTTGGCGTTCGGGGATCGGGTGGGGCGATACTGATCACAACCAGAAAAGGCGAGGTTGGTAAACAAAAGATTTCCTTCACCGCGCAACGAGGGCTGCAAACACCGATGCGTATGCCTAAACCCTTAAATGCCTTTAATTATGCTACGTTATATAATGAGGCTTTGGTTAACGATGGGAAAGCACCTGTTTACACTGCCGAAGATCTGGAAGCTTACCGGAACGGTTCAGATCCGATGGGACATCCCGATGTAAACTGGTATAAAGAGATACTACGGAATAATGCTCCTTTTACCCGTTACAACCTTCATACTTCGGGCGGGGGAAACAGTGCGCGTTACTTTGTAGGTGTAGATTATCTGGATCAGAAGGGGCTTTTAAAGACATCTGATGAGAATACCTACAATACCAATTCAGATTTCAAAAGATACATCGTACGTACCAATATAGATGTTGACCTGACCAGCAACCTGATGCTCAACCTGAACCTGTTTGGGAGGATTGAAAATGGTACTGCTCCGGGGGGAAGCGGCGTTGCTACTTTCAATGGAAGATCTGTAAACCTGGGCATAAATACGATTTTTGCTTCGCTGGCTACTACACCTAATGGCGCCTATCCTTTGTTTAATCCGGATGGCTCTTTAGGAGGCAATAAGGATTACCAAAGAAACATTTACGGACAAAGCGTGCGCTCGGGTTATACTTTGAGTTATTCCAGGGAAATGTCAGCAGACCTGTCTTTAAAAAGGGACCTGAAAGATGTGCTCAAGGGCTTGTGGGTAAAAGGTTTTGTGACCTTTAACACCAACCTGGCGGAGGTGACCCCGCGGGGAAAAACGTTTGCTGTTTATCAGGGTAAAAATGACCCTGCTGGTATTACTTACCAGCGTTTTGGTACTGATGGAACAATTAATCCTGGTACCAGTACCAATACCTATCAATACAAAAACCTCTATTCTGAACTTTCTGCAGGTTATGACCAGTCTTTTGGCGGGCATCACATCAAAGCCTTAGCTACAGCCAACATTCAGTCTATCAGTATTTATAGCGATTTGCCGCTGACTTACAAAACCCTGGGCGGAACATTTTCATACGATTACAAAGCAAAATACCTGGCAGAGGTGGTGATGAACTATAGCGGACTGAACCGCTATCGCGATGGCAAACGTTATGGCTTCTTTCCTGCTGCCGGCTTGGGTTGGAACATAGCAAAAGAAGACTTTATAGCAAATCATGTAAATTGGCTCACTACCTTAAAATTGCGCAGCAGTTATGGCCGGACGGGAAATGCCAATGCAGGCTATTTTGTTTACAATCAGTATTTTGCTGATGGTGAGGGTTATTATTTCGGAACCGGATCGGGTACCTTCGTTTTTTCTGTAGGAGAGCAGACCTTAGCTAATCCGAATGTAACCTGGGAAAAAGCGGATAAATTTAACCTCGGAGTTGATTTTGGATTGTTTCAGGATAAACTGACGCTGACTGCAGAGTATTATAACAACAAGTTTTTTGATTTACTGCAAACCAGGGGAAAAAATACCAGTATTATCGGAAACACCTTCCCCCTGGAAAACATTGGAAGAATCAGGTATAAAGGGATTGATCTGAATGCGGCCTATCGTGATCATGTTAAGAATTTCAATTATTTCATTGCCGGAAATGTAACATCCAACAACAATGTCATTGAGTATAGTGATGAGGTGCGGAGAGAATACGATTGGATGAAAAGAACCGGGCAAAGGACAGACCAAACCTTTGGATATATTGCAGAGGGCTTCTATCAGAATGCAGCAGATATTGCAAACAGTCCTAAAACAGAAGGCTATAATCCTGTTCCGGGCGACATCAAATACCGGGATTTGAACAAAGACGGGATCATTAACCAGTTTGATGTAACCGGGTTGAAAAATAAAAGACCGATTATTTATTATGGATTGAACTTTGGGTTTGACTACAAGGGCTTTGATTTCAGTGCTTTGCTCCAAGGTGCACAAAACCGTAATGTGTATGTAAACGGCCCTACCCAATGGGAATTTCAGAGCGAAGGGAAAGGACAGGCCTTTGAACAGCATCTGAACCGCTGGACTCCTGCAACTGCAGCAACAGCTACCTATCCGCGTCTTTCAGTTGGAAGCAACCCGAATAACCAGGCCAGTTCCTCTTTCTGGCTGCGTTCGGGCAATTATATGCGGTTAAAAAATATGGAACTGGGCTATTCCTTGCCTTCGCGACTGGCTGCAAAGGTTAAGCTGGCATCGATCCGTGTTTTTGTAAATGGAATGAACCTTTACACCTTCTCGGAGACAAAAGACTACGACCCGGAAACCTTTGGTGTTGCCTACCCGGCACAAAGAATTGTTAACGCAGGAATCAACATTAAACTTTAATCCTATGAAACATTTTATATACATCTTATTGGGCGGATTATTGTGTTTAACCGCATGTAAGAAAAATAATATTGAAGAAGTCCCGCTGGAAAGATGGACCGAGGATCTGATCTTTGATACAACAGATTCATTGGGCAATTACGCCAAGAATTTTCTTAATGATACCTATACTTTACTTCCTACAGGTTACAACCGTATAGGCTCAAATTTTGCAGGATTGTCTACCAATGATATGTTGGATGCCGCCACCGATGATGCCATTTCCTCAAGGGCTTCGAGTAACATAGAGTCTTTTACAAACGGAAGGATCAGTTCTTTCAGTGTGGTAGACGATGCCTGGGACAAAAATTACAGGGGCATCAGAAAAGTCAATATTTTCCTGGCCAATATTGGAAAGGTGCCTTTTCTCAAAACTATGATTGCCGAGAAAAACTACTGGATAGCCGAAAGCCGGTTTTTGCGGGCCATGTTTTATTTTGAACTTTTTAAACGTTACGGTGGTGTTCCACTGCTTGGAGATCGGATACTGACAATCAATGATGATTTGGCAATTAAAAGAAATGCTGCAGAGGAATGCAGTCAGTATATACTTTCTGAACTCGAAGCAGTAAAAGACCAGCTCCGGCCTAATCCGATTCAGGACGCAGATTTAGGCCGGGTTTCCAAGGCTGCTGCACTGGCGTTAAAGTCGCGGCTTTTATTGTATCTGGCTAGTCCATTATACAACAGCAACAACGATCCTTCGAAATGGCTTGCGGCGGCGAATGCAGCGAGAGACCTGATGACGCTAACGAACACCATTGGATTGGAAAGTTCTTACCTGAATGTGTTTACTACCCGTAAAAACAAAGAAGTTATTCTGGCTTTTCAGCGTACACCAGATATTTCTGTTGAGCGGAACAATGCGCCAATCGGATATACAGATGCAGTAGCCAGCAACGGCCTGACCAGCCCGACACAGGAATTGGTAGATGCTTTTGAAATGAAAAACGGAAAAGCAATTACTGATCCGACATCGGGCTATAGTGCGTCAAACCCATACTTTTCGCGTGATCCGCGTTTTTATCATACAATTTTCCACAACGGAATGATCTGGGTAAAACGGGCCGTGGAAACCTTTGAGGGGGGCTTGGATAAACCGGGCGGCATTGTTACACAAACCCGTACAGGTTACTATGCCAGGAAGTTTATGGCCGATTTCTCCAATGCGACAACTTACAGTAATCAGACGCACAACCCCATTATTTTTCGTTTTGCAGAGACCCTGTTGAATTTTGCCGAGGCACAGAATGAATATTCCGGGCCAACGGCAGAGGTAAAAAAGGCAATTGAAGATATCAGGCAACGGGCAGGATTGGTACCTTTTACATTGGCTGCAAATCTTACAAAGGACCAGATGAGAGAAGTGATCCGTCATGAAAGAAGGGTGGAGATGGCTTTTGAAGAGCAACGGTTCTGGGACATCAGAAGATGGAAGATTGCTGAACAGGTGATGAATGGAAAACTGCATGGAATGAAAATTATACGTACAGCTCCAGGGGTATTTACCTATACACCGGTTGAAGCGGCAACGGTAACATTTGATGCAGGAAAAATGTACAGTTATCCGATTCCTTACAGTGAGATCACTAAAAACACAAATTTAATCCAAAACCAGGGCTGGTAGGTCATATGGTTCTCTGGAAATAAACTAAACGAACAAAGGTTATGCAAAGAATTATATATATCACACTTGCAATGGTTTTCTTCGGGCCGGGTATTTTGCTGGCGCAAACCAAAGTGATAAAAGGATTGGTCAGGGAAAGCGGGGGACCGATGCCTGGTGCCACTATTAGTGAAAAAGGGCTTCCCAACAATGGGGCCCAGACCGGGGCAGACGGGGGGTTTCAGTTGACACTCAAGGGTGGCAGTCAAACCATTATCGTAAGGAGTATAGGTTTTATTTCTCAGGAAGTAAACGTTGCTGGTAAATCGGAAGTAAATGTTACCCTTACGGTTGATGCCAAAGGACTTGAAGAAGTAATCGTTGTGGGTTTTGGTAAACAAAAGAAAATTACCAATACCGGGGCAGTGAGTTCCATTAATGCTGCTGAAATCCGGCAAAATCCAACAGCCAGTGTCCAGAATACCCTGGCTGGCAGATTACCGGGCTTCTTCTCTCAGCAGAGAAGCGGCCAGCCGGGCAAAGATGGTGCAGATTTCTTTATTCGGGGGGTCAGTAGTTATACTCCCGGACAACGCCCCTTGATTATTGTAGACGATATTGAATACAGCTACTCTGACGTTGCCCAACTCGATCCGAATGAGATTGAAAGCATCTCCATTCTTAAAGATGCTTCCACAACTGCAATTTATGGTGTTAAAGGCGCAAACGGAGTAATGGTAATTACCACCAGAAGAGGTGTAGCCGGAGCACCCGTGATTAATTTTAAATCTGAATTGGGATTACAGCAAAAAACATTTACCCCTAAATTTTTAGGTTCTTATGAAGCCGCTTTGCTGACCAACGAGGCCCTGGTAAACAGTGACCAGACCAAGCGTTTTACAGACAGGGACCTTGAACTTTTTAAGGACGGCAGTGACCCCTATGGACATCCTGATGTAGACTGGTTTAAGACACTTATGAAGCCAACTTCGCTGATTTCAAGAAACAATCTGGATATTTCTGGTGGTACGGAGAGTGTCAAGTATTTCGTTTCATTAGGCTATTTGTGGCAAAACGGAGCGTTGAGAGATTTCAGCAAAAAAAGCGAAGTAAACAATACTCATTATTATAAGCGTTACAATTTCCGGTCAAACCTGGATATTCAGGCCACCAAAACACTAAATTTCAGGCTGGATATGACGGGCCGCTTTGGCGAAACAAACGAGCCGATCACGAATAGCCCTAACTCAAATGGACTTATCGGTGAAATCTATAGCTTTAATTTTTTGCCCCCCTTTGCCTATGCGGTATATAATCCGGATGGCAGTTATGGAACCAATGCCAGTTTAAGTGGTGTAAACGTGGTAGGAAGGATAGCTACACAGGGTTATAACCGAAGTTTTGACAATGACCTGAACATCACTTTCGGGGGAACGCAGAAACTGGACATGCTTACCCAGGGCTTATCAGCAAAGGCATTGATCTCGTATGCCAGTTCGCAGACGAATACCAGGGGCCTGGCAAGGACCAGCACAAGCTTTCCGATGTATTACTACAACCAGGAAACAGGAACCTATACCCCTAAAGATGCCACCATTTACCGGATACCAGCCTATAACCTGAGCCGTTCAGCAGGAGGTGTTTCCAGAACTACCAATGTTCAGGCTTCTTTGAATTATGATCGCAATTTTGATGCCCACCGGGTATATGCATTGGGGTTATACAACAGGAACAGTTATATCGAAAATGACAATGGTAAGGCAGGATCAAGTTTGCCTACAAACTTCAGGGGTGTTACCCTAAGGGCCGGATACGATTATAAACAAAAGTATATGCTGGAATTTAATGCAGCGCGAAACGGTACCGATAAATTTGTTGGCAAAAAACGCAATGGCTGGTTCCCGGCAATATCTGCCGGATGGAACATTGCCGAAGAATCCTTTTTCAAAAAGAACATTCCGTTTATCAACCTGTTTAAAGTCAGGGGATCATATGGTTTAGTTGGCTCCGATAATATCGGTGATGCAAAGTTTGTATATGATCAGGTTTATACCAATAGTGGTAGCTATTCTTTTGGACAGCAACACAACAGCTATGCCGGGATACTGGAGGGGACCCTTGGCAATGATAACGTGACCTGGGAAAAGGAGAAGAAAGCAGATGTGGGATTGGATATGAGTATGTTTGAGGGAAAGTTTACGGTTACAGTAGATTATTTCAACAACAACAGGTTTGACATCCTGACCAGCAGGGCAAGTGTTCCCCTTATTGTTGGTATCGGTCTTCCTCCTGTTAACCTGGGAAAGGTGAATAACAGGGGCTGGGATGGCGAACTGAACTACAGGGACAATATTAACAGCTTCCAGTATTTTGCCCGCGCAACCTTTTCATACGCCAAAAATAAAATTGTTTTCAGAGATGAGGCAAATCCGAGATATCCATGGCTGGCAAGAACCGGTCAGCCTGTGGGCCAGGGTTTTGGTTATGTGTTTGAGGGGTATTACCAGAATGCGGATGATATAGCAAACAGCGCCAAGCCGACCACAGCCATCAAGCCCGGCGACTTAAAGTACAAGGACCTGAACGGAGATGGAATCATTGACGCATTGGACCAACGGCCGGTAGGGAGCCCGAACTTACCAAGTACCACGATGGGCTTAACCCTTGGTTTTAATTACAAAGGTTTTAGTTTCAGTGCATTGTTGCAAGGCTCGTACGATTACTCCATGTATTTTGCTTCGGAAGCCATTGAGGGCTTAAGTTCTAATTTTCAGCCCATACACAAACAATCCTGGACACCTGAACTGGGCAATAAAGCAAAACTTCCTTTACTGGGAACCAATAGTACCATCAGCCGTGCAAACGTATCTTTATCAGATTTCTGGTTAGTAGACGCCAAGTACTTAAGGCTAAAAACCATGGAGGTAGGGTACCAGTTGCCGGTTCAGTGGACAAAGGCTATTGGTTTCAAGGGTATCAGGATATATGCAAACGGGTATAACCTGCTAACCTGGACAAATGTAAACAAGTTCTATCAGGCAGATCCCGAGTCGGTTAATGCGTCGGGTGGAATCATCAATACCGGTGCAATTACTGCATATCCTAATCAACGCATCTATAATTTCGGTGCTAACTTTTCATTATAATGAGTAAGACCATGAAAAAAAATATATACTTTATAATGGCAGTGCTCCTGTTGGGAGTCGGGGCCTGTAAAAAAGGAAGTTTTCTTGACGCCAAACAACCTAGTGACTTAAATGAGGAATCTACTTTTACAGATAGCGTGCGGACTATTGCCTTCCTCACACGTTCTTACGTGGATGTGGGCTTTAACTTCGACGCCAACCGCTGGGAAGGTGGCGGGCACCCGGTATTGGCAGATGAGGCCATCCCTGTTCGTTTTACGGGGCCACAGAACGATGCGATATTAATGGCCAGCGGAGCGCTTTCTGCCTCCAGTACCAATGTTGCCAAGCAGGCACAGGTATTGAATAACTGGAAAACGCCCTGGGAAAACATAAGAAGGGCCAACGTTTTTCTTTTAAATATTGGACGTAGCCCTTTAAGTGAGCGCTTAAAGAAACAATTGAAAGCTGAAGCCCGTTTCCTGAGGGCCTGGTATTATTTTCAGCTGGTAAAAGTGTATGGCGGGGTCCCTCTGATAGGGGATGCAACCTATACGGCTACTGATAACATTGATCTGACCCGTTCTAATTATGGCGACTGTGTAGATTATATTGTAAAGGAGTGCGAAGCGGCTGCAGTAGACCTCCCCTCGTTCAGTGAGCAGCCACAGCAGGACTATGGCCGCATTACCAAGGGAGCTTGTATGGGCTTAAAGTCGAGAATGTTATTGTATGCTGCCAGTCCATTGTTTAACGGAGGGGGGATTGCCACTGATGCAGCGCTGAAGAATATTGCCGGCTATGCTACAGCAGATCCGGAACGCTGGAATAAGGCCGCGCAGGCAGCAAAAGAGATCATCAACTCAGGCAGCTATGCTTTGATGGAGGATAATGTAACGCGGATGGGCTATGGATTTTACAATGTGTTTCTGAAGCGTTACAATAATGAGTACCTTTTTGCTGCAATGAAGGCCCCAAACAGGGAATATGAAAATAATCTGCTGCCTACTTCAAGAACCGGAAGCGGTAAGTCGAGTGCGCCGACCCAGCAGCTGGTGGATGCTTTTGGAATGGAAAACGGATTGCCAATAACCGATCCTGCTTCAGGATATAACCCTAATGATCCCTATGTTAAAAGGGATCCACGTTTTGGAAACAGCATTATTTACAATGGCTCCAGGTTCTTTCTGGCCAGTAGCAATGCCATGGTGGCCGTTAATACTTTTGTAGGTTCGAGTCCGGACGGACCAGCTGCTACAGGACCGATCAATATTCCGGGTTATTATTGGAGAAAGATGATGATTGAAGATGGTTCAGGAAATACCGAGCGCTGCTATCCTTTAATCCGTTATGCTGAAATTCTGCTCAATTATGCAGAAGCATTAAATGAATACCAGGGTCCCACAGCTGAAGTATACAATGCCCTGATCCAAATCAGGAAGCGGGCTGGCATATTGCCGGGATTAAATAGCAGTTATGGATTAAAGAGTGGCATTACCAAGGACGAGATGCGTTTGGTTATTCAGAATGAGCGCCGGGTAGAACTTGCACTGGAAGAGCATAGGATATGGGATGTAAGAAGATGGAAAATTGCGGAAGTAACAGACAATGTAATGTTAAAAGGAATGAAAATCACAAAAACAGGGAATAATTTCACCTATGAAGTGATAGATATCAAACCGCATGCATTCAGACCGGCATTTTACCTGTTCCCTATCCCTGAGTCTGAGATTGCAAAATCTCCGAAACTGGTACAGAACCCAGGTTGGTAATCACAATTCCCCCTCCGGATATATCGAAGGGGATGCTAACTTAGCGTAAAATTGAATGAATCTGATGGTTTTATATAAAGAAATGGCAATGACAAGAACGATGCTACTTAATTTTTTATTGCTGCTTTGCAGTTTAACAATGCCTGGAATACTAAGTGCAAATGATACTGTTGCGGCAAATAAATACTACGTAGATCCGCAGAATGGAAATGACAATCAAGAAGGGACATCGGTAAAACGGCCATGGAAAACACTGCAAAAAGTGAATGCGCAGGTTTTTAATCCCGGCGATCAGGTGCTTTTTAAGCGCGGAGGCAAATGGCAGGGACAACTGGTGCCTCAGGGTTCGGGAACTCAGGAAAAACCTATTGTTTTTGGGGCTTATGGTAAGGGCGCTTTGCCTGTTATTGCTGCTGAGGGTAAGTTTACTGATGCCGTGCGGATAAAAAACATCAGCCACCTGGCCATTGAGTTTCTGGACATCTCCAATTTTGATGCAGGCGTCAAAGAGCAAAAAACAGGGCCAACCGGGGTCCGTATTCTTTCTGAAGATATAGGTACCATTTCCAATATCCGCCTGTCAAATTTGTTTGTGCACGACATCAATGGCGACAATAAAAAAGGCAGTAAAGAGGGCCACGGAATTTTTTGGGACTGCCAGGGGCCTAAAGCAAGCAATATAGAAAATCTGCTTATTGAAAACTGCAGGCTGGAACGTGTGGACCGTAATGGGATCCGGGGAAACGGAACCTTCGGCTTCAGGAACAATTGGTTCCCGAACAGGAACCTGACAATCAGAGGCTGTACTATCTCAGACATAGGCGGAGACGGAATTGTGATCAAAGCTTTTGACGGTGCTTTAGTAGAGCATAATAAATTGTTTTACATCCGGACAAGAGCAAAAGACAACGCGGTAGGGATATGGCCGCACAGCAGCGATAATACGGTAATTCAATTTAATGAAGTAGCCTATACCCAAAATGATGATTGGTCAAACGACGGTCAGTCGTTTGATATTGATGGCAATTGTAACCATACCATTATTCAGAACAACTACAGTCATGATAACGAAGGTGGATTTATGCTGGTTATTTCTGATGCCATAAATGTAAAAAGCAGGATGACCAGGAACAGCATCATCAGAGATAATCTGAGTATAAATGACGGCAATAACCGTAAAAGGCTTTTTAATTTTGCATCTGCTTCAGACAGTACATTGGTTTCCGGTAATGTTTTTTATAACAATTCAAAGGATTCTGTTAAGATAGAATTTGTTGATGTGGAATACAGTGGCCAGAAAAATGTGCTGTTTGAGCGCAATATCATTCATTATACCGGGGCTTCATCTGCGGTTTTTAGTAAAACAGCGAAACAGTATGAACGATTGAGCTGGAAAGAAAACGATTTTAAAGGGAATATCGTGGGTAGGGGAAACCTGCTAAATGTTATTAATGGTGAAACCATGCTTAAAGATAAGAATACCAGAAAATACCCCTGGTCGCTTTTAAAGAAGTTAAAACTTAACAAGTAAAATAATTGAAGAAACAGACGGAAATACAAAATCATATCATGCAGTATAAGAACTTCATTGCCTTTATTCTTTTCCTATTTAGTGGGGTATCCGGATATGGCAGTAATGGCAGGCAGATCCTTCCTTTAAATAAGAACTGGCAATTTTATTTTGCATACAATTTTGAACAAAATATACAAAAACAAAAGGTTAACCTGCCCCATACCTGGAATGCAGCAGAAACGCTAAAGGGTGTAGCCAACTATGACCGTACCTCGGCTATTTACGAAAACACCCTTAACGTAACGGATGCAATGAAGGGGAAGCGCCTGTTTCTGTATTTTGAAGGGGCAAACAGTGTGGCCACGGTATTGCTGAACAACAAATTTGTAGATGAACATAAAGGCGGGTATACCGGTTTTTGTGTGGAAATCACAAATTTTGTGAAGCCGGGGGCCAATGCCCTTACTGTGCAGGTCAGCAATGCCTACCGTTTAGATGTCATTCCCCTGCATGGCGATTTTAATGTGTACGGAGGGATTCACCGCCCGGTTTCTTTGATCATTGCAGACCAGGATTGCATCAGCCCTTTGGATCATGGCGCTTCAGGGGTATACATCAGTCAGGAACAAGTGTCTGCGCAATCTGCCAGAATTACTGTACTAAGTAAACTGTCTGTTGGAAATGACCGCGGATTATCATTAAAAACCAGGGTATATGACCGGGAGAAAAACCTGGTTGCATCTTCGGTAGTGAACATTACCGATGTAAACAGCAGGGAAGCCAGGCAGGATATCCGTATTAGTAATCCACGCTTGTGGAACGGGAAGGCTGACCCTTACCTTTATACGGTAGAGGTTTGTCTCTTAAAAAATGACCAGCTCATTGATCAGGTGTCACAATCTTTGGGGTTACGCTTTTTTGAGGTAGACCCTGACAAAGGCTTTTTTCTGAACGGGAAATACCTTGACCTCTATGGTGCGGGCCGCCATGAAGATCTGGCAGGAAAAGGTTCTGCTTTGAGCGATGCAGATCATGATAGTGACATGGAGCTCATTAAAGAACTGGGAGCTACGGCCATGCGTTTAACGCATTACCCACAAAATAAACACTTTTATGATCTGTGCGATCGTAATGGGATTGTGCTCTGGTCGGAAATTCCCTTTGTAGGACCTGGTGGGTATACGGGTGCCGGTTATCTGAAAAATAAAGAACTGGAAGCCAACGCCAGGAAAATGCTCATTGAGCTGATCAGGCAGAATTACAACCACCCCTCCATTTGTTTCTGGGGGATGTTCAATGAACTAAAACTCAATTATGATGATCCGCAGCCTTTTATTAAGGAGTTGAACGCTTTGGCCAAACAGGAAGACCCGGGTAGGTTAACCACACTTGCGTCAAATCTGGAGCCGGAAGAATTTAACGGATTGACCGATCTGATGGGCTGGAACAAATATTACGGTTGGTATGGCGGCAATTTCGATGAAGTGGGGAAATGGGCTGATGATGCACATCGGGTTCTGCCGCTTACCCCAATCTCGGTAAGCGAGTACGGCGCAGGGGCCAGCCCCTTTAAACATACTGAAACGCTCACTAAACCTGCCCCCGCCGGGCGTTTTCATCCCGAAGAGTGGCAGACTGCCTTCCATGAAAAACACTGGGAAGCATTGAAGCAGCGACCATTTGTATGGGGTAAATTTGTATGGGTACTGGCTGATTTTGGATCTTCCATACGCACCGAAGGGGATCACAATGCCATTAACGATAAGGGGCTGGTAACGTACGATAGAAAAATAAAAAAGGATGCTTTCTACTTTTATAAAGCCAACTGGAACCCGGAGCCTATGCTGTACATTGCAGAGCAGAGGAACAACGTCAGACATAACAAAACAGCGACCGTTAAGGTGTTTTGCAATGCAGGAATGGTTAGTTTATGGGTAAATGGAAAGGTTTACCAGAAGAAGAAACCGGACGGTTTGAAAATCATTTTATGGGAGCATATTAAACTGCAGCCAGGTAAGAATACCATCCTGGTAAGGTCTGTAACTGGAGGAAAAGTGTTGGAGGATAGTTGTGTCTGGAACCAGATGTAGCCAAAACTCAGGCCATATCGCCTAAATGAAAACAATGCCTGCACCGGGGCTCATAACTGTCTTTTTCGCCCAGCAGTACCCTGCTTTCGCTGGCGGCGGTTCGGTAGGAATATACTGCCGGACTGCCGCAGCGTACGCAAACTGCATTTACTTTGGTTACCAGTTCGGCAATGGCCATTAAGGCCGGAACCGGGCCAAAAGGCTGACCCTGAAAATCCATGTCCAGTCCGGCAACAATAACCCTGATGCCCTTCTGTGCAAGCTTGTTACAAACTTCGGGCAGGTTATCGTCAAAGAACTGAGCTTCATCAATACCTACCACCTGCGTATTGGCACCTAAAAGTAAAATTGCCGATGAACTTTCTACCGGGGTAGACTGGATCGAATTCAGGTCGTGCGAAACCACCGCAGTTTCGTCATACCTGGTATCTGTTTTTGGTTTAAAGATCTCTACATTCAGTTTAGCGATCTGTGCACGTTTTAAACGCCTTAACAATTCCTCTGTTTTGCCGGAAAACATAGAGCCGCAAATTACCTCAATACTGCCGCAATACTCGCCCCGCCTGTAATTTTGTTCGCTGAATAACATGTTGAATAGGATCTTAAAGCCTGCTAATATCAGAATTTTGTAGTACTTTTGAATAGCAAGTTACCAACATAAAACATCAAATCTCCCGTTATTAAGCTATGATGAACCAAGAGGATATTTTTAAAAAAGTAGGTCAGATACTAAATGAACTTCAGGATCAGTACGATTTTTTGGCGCAAAACCCAGGTCAGCTCAATGAGCTGGAACTGGAACTTTTCCTGGCGAATGCAAACTTTTTATCAGATCATGTTCAGATTGTAAAGAAAATAAATAGCAACAGGCCACAGCGCGCCATAGCAGAACACATTGCAGAGGACCCGGCCGGGGCCGAAATAACAGTAGTTCATGAAGAACCTGCTACCCGGATAGCAGAACCAGCTGCTGCAGAACCTGCTTTTCAGGATGAACTGTTTAAGCTGGAATCTGAACCTTCAAAACTGGAATTCCTGTTGAATGAAACTCCTGTAATGGATAAATTTGAATTTGAAGAGCAACCGGTAGAGGCTATTTTTGACCGGCCTTTAAGCGCTGAAGAAGAAGAGATCATTGCCCAGAAACAAAAACTAAGGGACAGCCAGCCTGAACAAATTACAGAAGTAGTTCCTGAAGAGGAGGAGTCAGCGTTAGTCCTTGCAGCGGAACCTGCGCCGGAAGCCATTCCTGAGCCTGAGCCAGAACTTGTACCCGATATTGTTGAAGAGCAGATCGTTCAGGTTTATATCCCAGAACCGGTACCAGATAAAGTAGAAGCCAGGGTAGTGGCGGCTGAACCAGAACCCAGTGCAGTAAGGCCAACCTTAAACGACTTGCTGGCAGGTAAAAACAACCTGGCTGGGAGCCTGAACGAAGAAAGCAATAGGGCCGTGATTACAGACCTGAAACAGGCCATCAACCTTAACCAGAAATTACTGTTCATCAAAGATCTTTTTAATGGTTATAACCTGGCTTATGCAGAAGCGATTGAGCTGCTCAACAAGATGCCTGATTTTAAAACTGCCGATACATTTTTACAGCACAATTATGCGGTAAAAAACAACTGGGCCGCCAAACAGGGTACTGTTGACCAGTTTTATGAGTTGCTGAACCAACGTTTTCCGGCCGGCTAAATAAAGCCCATCCTGTTCGAGTCCAGTTTCAGGAAGATAAATAACAATACGGTAAAGCTCCAGAGTGAAGAGCCCCCGTAGCTGATGAAGGGCAAAGGAATGCCTATAACCGGTATAATCCCGATGGTCATGCCGATGTTGATGAATACGTGGAAAAAGATGATACAGGCAACGCAATAACCGTAAACCCTTGAAAAGGTAGAGCGCTGCCGTTCGGCCAGATTAATGATACGCAGCAGCATAAAAATGTACAATGCGATTACGGTAAAACAACCAACAAAGCCCCATTCTTCTCCAACGGTCGAAAAAATAAAGTCAGTGCTCTGCTCTGGTACATAGTCGTATCTTGTTTGTGTACCCTCCATAAAACCGCGTCCGGTAAGCTGGCCTGAACCGATGGCTATTTTGGATTGATTCACATTATACCCTGCGCCTTTAGGGTCGGTCTTTAAGCCGAGGCTTACTTCTATACGTGTGCGCTGCCGTGTGGTCAGTACGTTTTCAAATATGGCTTTGGCAATGAACAGGTAACCTATTGCAGCTATGGTAATGACCCCTATCGTGATCATTCTTTGCTGTTTTTTTTTGTTGAAATAAATAAATAAACCACCCATTGCCAGGATAGCAGAAATCAGGATCCATGGTGGTACAAAAAGGTTGAGGATAAACAGAAATGCCATTCCCCAGAAAATAACCAGCAGATATCCCGGTAAGCCCTCTCTGTAAAGGGGAAACATAAAAGATAGAAACACCAGCATGGAGCCTGCATCTGGCTGAAGCATAATCAGTGCCATTGGCAAGCCAACAATCACAGCTGCCATCATTACAGGCTTCAAAGTGTTGAGTTTCGGGCTGTAAGAGCTGATGTATCTGGCCAGGAGCAATGCGGTTCCAAACTTGGCCAGTTCGGAAGGTTGTAAACGAAAAGATCCGAGCGGTATCCAGGCCTGGTTACCACCTACATTACGGCCAACTACAAGTACTGCCAGCAAAAGCAGCATGGTAACACCATAGATGATGGGCGAGAAGACACTAAAAAACTTCCCGTCAAGCAATAAAATGGACAGGCCTAATATCAATCCCGTAATTACAAAGATCAGCTGTTTGCCATAGTTGGCAGCAAAACTAAAAGCCACGGATTCTTCGGGTTTAAAAGTTGTAGAATAAATATTCACAAAACCAACTGTACATAATGCTACATACACAAGGATAGTGATCCAGTCTACATTGAAGAAAAACCTGTTGCTTTGCTGATTGCTCATTTGGTAGTAGGAATGGGTTTATTGATCGTTTTATCTTCAGGTTTGATTCCTGTGGAAGGTATTGGCGGAAGTACCTTTACAGCTGAATCGGTATCTTTTGGCTTAGGTTTTACCTTTGGTTTTGGCGGTTCAGGTAATACCACCTGTTTCTTCATCCATTCCACCTGGGCAATTTTGTCTTTTGATAGTGTACCTTTTAGATATAATTCGGTGATGTAGCTGGCAACAGGTGCCGCATAGGCACTGCCATAACCTGCATTCTCTACAATTACAGCGATAGCAATCTTAGGGTTGTCCCTCGGTGCAAAACCTATAAAAACAGAGTGGTCTTTACCGCGTGGGTTTTGTACTGTTCCCGTTTTTCCGCACATCAGTATCCCCTCAATTCTGGATTTTATGGCTGTTCCCCAGGGCGTATTCACAGCATCCTGCATTCCATCAATTACCGGTTCAAAATGCCGTGCCTCTACATCTACATAGTTTTTTTTGACATATTCTTTTTTGATCACCCTGTTTTTACCGATGGCTTTTACCAGGTGGGGTTTAATGTAATAGCCCCTGTTGGCAATAATAGCCATTATATTGGCCATCTGCAGTGGAGTAGCATCCATTTCGCCCTGTCCGATAGCCAGGGAAATTACTGTTCCGAAGTTCCAGTATTTACTGTATTTTTTTGAATAATAAGCAGCATCATAAAGCCTTCCGGCTTTTTCTGAAGGCAGGTCTATGCCCAGTTTATCGCCCAGGCCAAATTTTCTGACCTTCTTTTGCCATTCATCGTAAGCCACTTTCTGGTTGGCATACTTGCGCTGGGTAATCAGCTGCTGGAAAACGTAGCAGGCATAAGTGTTACACGATCTGGCCAGCCCCCTGCGCAGGGCAATATTTCCATCAACGTGTTCACATTTTACGGTATGGCTCCCTACTTTGAAATAACCCGGACAATTAAAAGTTGTGTTCGGGTCAATTACCCCTTCCTGCAAGCCTAGCAAGGCATCCAGGGGCTTAAAGGAGGAACCCGGTGAGTAGTAACCTTGTATAGGCCGGATGTTAAATGCACGGTTGGGGTTGCTGAGCAGGGCCATATAGTTGTTGCCCTGACTGCGGCCCACCATTAAGTTTGGATCATATCCCGGGCTGCTTACAAAGGCTAGTATTTCTCCGCTAGCGGGCTCTATGGCTACAATACTCCCTACTTTGTTTTGCATGAGCTGCTCGCCGAGCTTTTGCAGTTTAAGATCTAAAGAGGAGATCAGCCGGTCGCCCGAAACCGCAGTGGTATCAAACCGGCCCTCGGCATAACTGCCTTTGGGCACGTTATGGACGTCGTACATCATATTTACCACACCTCTTTCACCTCTTAGCAAAGTTTCATAAGATTTTTCCACACCGGATTTACCGATATAGTCGCCCGGGCGGTAATACCCTTCAGAGTTTTGGATGTCTTTTGGAGATACCTCCTTGATATAGCCCAGGAAGTGTGCAGCTACACTGTCCGGGTAATGACGAATGGTACGGCTTTGTACAAAGAAACCGGGAAAACGGGAAAGTTGCTCTGAAAGCGCAGCATAAGTTTGAATAGAGAGCTGCTTTTCGAAAATGCCGGGCTGATACCTGGACTGGTTGGAAACCTTTTTAAAATTCTTTTTAAAGGTAGGGGTATCTATACCTATGAGCTGGCAAAGCGCTAAAGTGTCGATGTTTTTGACCTGGTTGGGGATGACCATCAGGTCATATACTGCTTCATTCTGGGCCAGAGGCTTTTCATTGCGATCAAAAATGACACCCCTTGCCGGAAACGTATAGATCTTGCGCAGCACATTACTCTCCGCCGAAATGAAATATTTATCACTGGCCACCTGTATATAAAAAAGGGTGCCTATCAGTATCAGCGCAACTGCGATAAATAAACCCTGTATTACATATTTCCGACCAAAGAGATTATCCATTAGCGCATTTTTCTATTATAGAATATAAATTCTATCAATACAACAGTAAACAAGGTAAATATGCCGCTAAAGAAGCACCTGAGCAGGGTATAAGAAAATTCTGTCAAACGGAATGTTTCCAGGAAGAACAGTACCAGGTGATGGGAGAATGTACATAAAAAGGCGTATAGGATAAACCATTTAAAGCCCATGTTTCCTAAAGTAGGTTCCGGCTCGTCGAAACCATCGCGGTTTACCGTTACGGAAATGAACAGTATCCTTACAAAGGCCAGCATAACGCAGGCCGCCGTGTGCACACCCAGGGTATCGTAAAACGCATCAAGTGTTAAGCCCGTAATGAAAGCCACAAGGTAGAGCAACAGGTTCGGCATGCCAAAAGGGAGGAGCAGGAGAAACAGGATGTATACAAATGGAGTCGCGATATTGTAAAAACTCAGGTTCCTCAGCAAAAGGATCTGGATCAACACAAGTACAAACCACCTGATTATATTTACCAATACTAATCTGCTATTCATTGGGCAATTTTCCTTCTAATTCTTTCTGTTCAACGGCATATTTATCAAAAATTACGTACACATACTGTAAGGTACTGAAATCATTGAAAAGTTTAATTTCGAGCGACATAAAATTATCCCCTGTGGCTACCCCGGTATTAGTGACGGTTCCAACAGGAATCCCCGGAGGGAAAGACCCAAATCCTGAAGTTACAATGCTGTCTTTGAGGTTTACTTTAAAATGGTTGGGTACGTCTTTAACATAAGCCTTTCTGTAATCGGCATTGGCAACGCCCCACACCAGTGTACCGATGGCTTTGGTGTTTTTAACCACCACGCTGATTTTAGCATCTTTGTGTAACAGGGACCGGATGGTGGCCAGGTGTTCAGAAACATCCAGTACATGACCCACTACCCCTTTTCCGGGCGATATTACCGGCATCCCGGGAGCAATCCCGTCCGCGCTTCCTTTGTTGATGGTAATAACGTTGTTGCGCAGTGTAATGGAATTTTTAATTACCCTTGCCGAAAGATAGGTGTATTGAGGCCTACCTGCAGTATCTGTAATGGTTGTTTTTTTAGCACTGTCTATACTTTTTAGCGTCAGTAGTTCTGTCTTTAGTTTAGCATTTTCCTGGGCCAGGCTGTCGTTTACATTGCCAAGGTTGATGTACTTCTTTAAAACATTCAGGTTTTGGTACACTTCGCCAACAACCTCATTGGTGGAGTTGACCATGATGCTGCGCTGGTAGGGATTGTTCTTTACCGTAAGGGTAACACCAATAGCGAAAAAGATAATAAAAAGAAAAAATGCGTTATATCTGTTTATGAAAATCCAAAGGTTACGCATTTCGATTTACTTTAGGGAATAAAGTTTGGTTTTTAACCCAAACTTTATTGCATTAAAAATTTATAGCCACCAATGTTCTTTAAGGCGATACCTGTTCCGCGTACCACTGCACGAAGCGGATCTTCGGCCACGTGAACCGGAAGTTTGGTTTTTGCTGCCACACGTTTATCCAGGCCACGAAGCAAAGCCCCGCCACCGGTCAAATAAATCCCGGTCTGGTAGATATCTGCAGAAAGTTCTGGCGGAGTGATCTCCAGGGCCTTAAGTATAGCCTCTTCAATTTTAGAAATAGATTTATCCAGGCAGTGCGCAATTTCTGTGTAGGAAACTGTGATCTGTTTGGGAACACCGGTCATGAGGTCTCTACCCTGAACGGCGAAGTCTGATGGTGGGTCCTGAAGTTCAGGTAAAGCCGCACCTACCTCTATTTTAATTTTTTCAGCGGTACGGTCGCCAATCATGATGTTGTGCTGACGGCGGATGTAGTTTACGATGTCCGAATCAAAATTGTCACCGGCAACGCGAATGGATTGATCGCACACGATACCCGATAAAGCAATTACCGCGATTTCGGTAGTACCGCCACCTATATCAATGATCATGTTGCCCATTGGTTCTTCCACATCAATACCGATACCCACTGCAGCAGCCATAGGTTCATGGATCAGGTATACTTCTTTGGCACCGGCAATCTCAGCCGAATCCCTTACCGCACGTTTTTCAACCTCGGTAATCCCTGAAGGGATGCAGATCACCATTCTTAGGGATGGGAACATCCAGCCTTTACCACCGTTCAGCATACGGATCATTCCTTTGATCATGGCTTCAGCGGCATTAAAGTCTGCAATTACACCATCTTTAAGCGGTCTTACGGTACGAATATTGTCATGGGTTTTACCTTCCATCTGCATGGCTTGCCTGCCAATTGCGATAATTTTATTTGTCTGCCTGTCAAAAGCAACGATTGAAGGTTCATCAACTACTACTTTGTCGTTATGTATAATCAAGGTGTTTGCTGTACCTAAGTCGATAGCAACTTCTTGTGTAAACCAATTAAATAAACCCATTTATAGGTGATAGTTAAATATTAAAAATTCTGTGTACTATATAATGTAAAACTACAGCTTTTTATTGTATTCGCAGACAAATAAATTAGTGTTTAAAATGTCTTACCCCTGTGGTCACCATTGCAATTCCTTTTTCATTGGCCATGTTTATAGAATCTGCGTCTTTGATAGAACCGCCTGGTTGTAAAACGGCAGTAATGCCCGCTTCGGCTGCAATTTCTACGCAGTCAGGGAAAGGGAAGAAAGCATCTGAGGCCATTACAGATCCTTTAAGGTCGAAACCAAAAGCATCAGCTTTAACGATGGCTTGTTTTAAGGCATCCACCCTGGAGGTCTGACCTACACCGCTCGACAGCAGCTGGTCGTTCTTAACAAATACAATGGTATTTGATTTGGTATGTTTTACAATTTTATTGGCAAAATGCAGGTCTTTTAGTTCCTGTGCTGTAGGTGTTTTTTCAGTTACCGGTGTCATTTGCTCAGGGCCTTCAATAACCAGGTCTTTGTCCTGCTCAATTACCCCGTTCAATAAGGTTTTAAATTGTTTTTTGTTGAGCGCTACCTCATTGCGTTGTAAAATTACCCTGTTCTTTTTGCCGCGGAAAAGCTCAACAGCCTCAGGCTGGTAAGCAGGGGCAATCAGTACTTCAAAAAACAGCTTGTTGATCTCGGTCGCAGTAGCCAGGTCTATCTCCCGGTTGGCAATCAGCACTCCGCCAAAGGCCGAAACCGGGTCGCAGGCCAATGCCACATTCCAGGCATCAAGGATGCTTGGTTTAGAGGCTACACCACAGGCATTGGTATGTTTTAAAATGGCAAAAGTAGGCTCTTCAAACTCGTCTATTAACGCTACCGCAGCATCTACGTCGACCAGGTTGTTATAAGAAAGTTCTTTGCCATTAAGTTTGGTAAACATTTCATCCAGGTTGCCATAAAATACACCCTGTTGATGCGGGTTCTCGCCATACCTTAATGTCTGTGAATCGCTGATGCTGTGTTTAAATACATTCAACGGTTCTTCGGTATTGAAATAATTGAAAATTGCAGTATCGTAATGCGACGAGGTGTGGAATGCCTTTTTGGCAAAAGCTTTACGCTGTGCCAGTGTGGTTTCCCCATTCTGGGCCTCCAGTTGCTGCTGCAAAGTTGAATAATCATCTTTAGACGCCAGGATGACCACGTCGTTGAAGTTCTTGGCTGCAGCCCTGATCAGGGAAATGCCGCCTATGTCAATCTTTTCGATGATTTCCTGCTCGGTGCCACCAGCTTTAACGGTTTCCTCGAAAGGATACAGATCAACAATAACCAGGTCGATCTCCGGAATCTCATACTGGGCAATTTGTTCCTGGTCGGATGCCAAAGCCCTGCGGTTTAAAATACCGCCAAAAACTTTAGGGTGCAGGGTTTTTACCCTTCCTCCTAAAATAGAAGGATAACCGGTAAGGTCTTCAACAGCTGTAACAGGTAAATTCAGGTCTTTAATAAATTGCTCGGTACCTCCTGTAGAGAATAACTGCACACCTTGCTGGGCAAGTAAGCGTACCAGGGGTTCCAAACCATCTTTATAATAAACTGAAATTAAGGCGTTTTTGATCTTTATAGATTGACTCATCGGAGAAAAAATTTGAGCCGCAAAATTAGGATTTTTATGGGATAAATTTTTAAGAGAATTTAAAAATTAGTAAATTGATTTATTGAATCTAACTAACTCTTATGCCAGGAATTACAACTTTTAAGACCAGCCCCCTTTTTAAGGTGATATTGGAAAGCCATTTTTCCTTACTCAACAGCCGCACTAACAAGATCATATTTATTGGCCTGGTTACCCTGATCAGCCTGCTTTTTATGTATACTTTCGTGCCTTTTAACATCAACAAATGGTATGATGTAGGGAAGCTCGACCTTTTAAAGATCTTCAGCATCTTTTCCCTGGCCGGAACACTTACACTGCTGTTCACCCAGTTTGGATTGCGCAAATGGCTGCGTCTGCAATACCTTACCTATGCACGCTATTTCTTTTTCTTTATTGCCGAAATTATGATCCTGACATTCGGGGTACTGGCTTGCGATTGGATCTTAAACCACCATCCCGAACTTTCTGTACGCAATTACCTGGATACCTTTAATTATACCATTCTCATTGCCATCCCTCCGTATGCAATAGCCCTGCTTATTTTATTTGGGGCACAGCAATACAAGCTGGCACGCCAGCTGTCGCTTACCGCAACCACGCATAAGCCGGTATCAGATCAGCTGCTGATCAGCGATGAAAACGGGAAACTTATTTTAACCCTGCAACCCAGTCATGTCCTGTTTTTCAAATCAGAAGACAATTATGTAGATGTCCATTACCTGCTGGGAGGGGAGTTAAAAAAAGAGCTGATCCGGACCACACTTAAAAGAATTGAATCCTGCTGTAGTTATGCGGGACTCATCAGGGTGCACCGGTCGTACACTGTTAACATGACGGCGGTTTCTTCGGCCAGAAAAACAAGCCGGGGGTATGTCATTCAGTTTGATGCCCTGCCGGACCTAAGGATACCGGTGTCTGCTTCCCATCAAAAACATTTCGAGGCCCGTTCATTCACCCCATTATAGGCCTGCTTCGTCCCAAACACAGTTCAGTCATTGTACCGCAAGGGTTCTGTAATCTATATTGCATTAACCAATTACAAACCAAACTCTAGCGCAATGAAGGTAACCAAACTATTTTTGTTGATCCCTTTCCTGATGATATCTGCAGGACTGAACGCCCAGGTGATCAGGGGAACAATCAGGAACAGCGCCACACAGGAGGGGCTGTCTGCAGTATCCATCAAAGTGAAAAACTCGACTGAAGGAACGTATTCTGACGACCGCGGAAGGTTTCAGCTCAGCGTCAAAAAGAAACTTCCGATAGTACTGATTGTTTCTTCCATGGGTTTTGAAACCAGGGAAATTGAGGTGAACAGCGGTACGGGCCCTATAGATTTTACACTTGTACCAGGGGCCATACTCGGACAGGAGGTTGTGGTTTCTGCCAGCAGGGTGGTACAGAAAAAGCTGTCTTCGCCGGTAACCATCGAGCAGATCAGCAGCAAGGATATCAGTAATTCGCCCCAGTTAAACTATATGGACATGATCCAGGGCCTAAAGGGGGTCGATGTAACGGTGTCCAGTATAGGGTTTACGAGTATTTCTACCCGGGGCTTTAATACCAGTGGTAACACAAATTTCACACAAATTGTAGATGGAATGGACAACCAGGCGCCGGGGCTCAACTTTCCCCTGGGTTCTGCCATCAGTTTAACCCAGCTGGATGTGGATAACATAGAGGTGCTCTCGGGGGCTTCTTCAGCTTTATACGGATCCAGAGGCTTAAACGGAACCATGGTCATGACCGGAAAAGACCCTTTTAAGTACCAGGGTTTAAGTGTGCTGGTAACTCAGGGTGTCAACCATGTGAAAAACGGGAATACCTACGATCCGGTGGGGGCCTCGCCCTATTACGATTGGGCCATTCGTTATGCCACCAAGATCAATGAAAAAATGGCATTTAAAGTAAACGGGCAATACACTCAAGCCAGCGACTGGGTGGCAACCGACAGTACCAACAAAAACGGTCCGGGAACCCGGTTTACAGACCCCAACTATAACGGGGTGAATTTTTACGGAGGCGCTACGAATGCCGATATCAACCCTTTTTTGCAAGGCGCACTTGCCGGTGATCCTTCACTTGCTCCGTTGATAGAACCCCTGCTGGCCAAACCCAATTATGTAAGCCGGACAGGCTATCCTGAATATGGTTACCTGGACAATAAAGCGAAATTGCTGAAAGTAAATGCAGAATTCAGGTATAAGATCAATCCAAAACTGGAAGCTATTGTTTCGGGTACCTACGGTACGGGCAATATTGTATATACCAACGATACCAGGTACCAGCTTAAAAATTTTAAAGTGGGACAGTACCGGGCCGAACTGAAAAGTAATAACTGGTTTGTAAGGGCCTACACCACTTCCGAAAACTCGGGAAGGACCATAATTGCCGGGCCGACGTCTCAGTACATCAATGAAGGCTGGAAAACCAGTTACGACGGTGCAACAGGCGGCTGGTACCCTGAGTATACAGGTGCATTGCTGGAAGCACTGGCCGGAGGGGCAAGTATTGGCGACGCACATTTGGCGGCCAGGGCCTTTGCCGATAAAGGAAGGGCAGAGCTGGGCAGCGCTCAGTTTAATACACTCAAAGAAAAGATTTCCAATACGCCCATTTCTGAAGGAGGAACGCTGTTTCTGGACCGGAGTAAATTGTACAATGCAGAGGCACAGTATAATTTTGCGGAACATATAAAATTTGTAAACATCATTGCCGGGGTAAACTGGCGCCTTTACAGCCTCAACAGCAAGAACACTTTGTTTCCCGATAAAGACAAGCCGATCAATGTAAAGGAATACAGTGCCTATGTGCAACTGGCCAAAAAACTGGCCGCCGACAGGTTAAGTCTGAGCACTTCGTTCCGCTACGATAAAAACACCTTGTTTTCTTCTCCAAAAGTAACCTCAAGGGCCTCGGCTGTATACGAGCCGGTTAAAGAAAATTTTATCCGTTTTTCCTATCAGAATGCCTATAGTTTTCCATCCAATATCCAGGCCCTGCAAAACACACTTAATGGCTACAACAGTTATTCTTCGGGCGGTTCTTCCTTGCTGCTGAACGATAACTATCAGTTTAACAAGTATCCGCCATACACCCTGGAAAGTGTTTCGGCCTACCAGCAGTCGGGCGATGCGAACCAACTCAAAAGATTTGAATACAACGACATCAAACCACAATCTGTAAATGCCTTTGAACTGGGCTATGCTGCGCTGATAGGAAAGCGGGTGATGTTTGATGTCCTGGGCTATTTCTCTACCTGGAAAAACTTTATTGGCTATGCCAACGTAGCCAATACCCCCGGCACCAATGATGTGACTGCTTTTAAAGACCACAGTACCTATGTACAATACAATATTGCTTTTAATGGCGGGCAAACGGTGAACACCTACGGTTATGCGGCCAGTGTGAGCGTAGACCTGTCCCATAACTTCCTGGCAAAGGTAAATTACTTTTCAGACCACATTAAAAACAAGAACAACAGCCAGATCAACAACTTCAATACTCCAAATTACCACATCAATATGGAATTCGGGAACAGCGGCTTTGGAAAAAAACAGGTCTGGTCGTTCGGGACCACCCTGCGCTATAAACCGGGGTACTTTTATGTGGTATCGGGCGGACTGGCAGAGGGGCATGTGCCAAGCTCTGCAGTTATCGACGCGCAGGTTAGCTATAAGCTGGTCAAAGCACGTTCGGGAATCAGACTGGGTGCTACAAATATTACCAATAAATACTATTCAACTGGTGTGGCCAACCCTAATATCGGGGCTGTTTACTACGTAACCTACGCCTATAACATTCTATAAATATGAAACCATTACATTTAGCCGCTGCCCTGTTCAGCGCAGGCATACTGCTGTTCTCCTGCGGCGGAAACCAAACGACCCGGCAAGGGAAATACACCACAATTCTGACCTTTAAACCTGGTGACGAGCAGAAGATTGCAGAAGCTTTCCTCAGCATAAAGGACAGCACAGAGCTCATTTTGAAACAGGGTACCTACAAATTCGATAACCTGAGCATTGCACAGGTAAAGCACATCCTCATCAGGGGTGAGGGGCACGATAAAACCATTCTTGATTTTAAGGCCCAGAGTCAGGGTGGTGAAGGGATCAGGGTAACGGATGTCAAAGGTTTTGCCATTGATGGAATGACGATACGTGATTCAAAGGGCGACTTGCTCAAGATCAACAAAAGCCGGGATATTACCATTACCAACCTGCATGCGGTATGGAGCAAAGCCGATTCGACCAGCGGGGGCTATGCCATTTACCCGGTAATGTGTAAAAATGTGCTGATTGAAAACTGTTATACGGAAGGCTCTTCGGATGCAGGTATTTACGTAGGTCAAACAGATAGTGCCGTTGTAAGGAAATGCCGGGCAGCCAAAAATGTTGCGGGCTGCGAAATTGAAAATACTTCCCATGCAGAGGTGTATGACAACGAGTTTTACAACAATACCGCAGGCTTCCTGGTGTTCGACCTGCCCGACCTCTCTAAAAAAGGAGGCCATGTAAAGGCTTATAACAATTACATCCACGACAATAATTTCAGGAATTTTGCCAAAGCCGGCAGCTTTGGTACCTCATGGGGAGTGGGCAATGCCTCACCGGGAAGCGGGATCATCATCCTGGCGGCGTCTGATATAGAACTTTATAACAACCGGATCATCAACAACAATTCCTCGTCCATTACCATTGCATCTGGTTTTGCAGTGGATGACAAGGCTGCTGAAAAAATAAATGCCAATTATTCACCCATTTCAAAAAATATCAATATTCACGACAACAAGATCGAAATGGGAGCAGCTTTTCCTCGGGCAGCTTATGAACACCGCATTGGGAAAATACTGGTAGCGGTTGAGCAACAGTTGAACGCGGCTGATCCGTCAAGGAAAAATAAAAGAATCCCTTTGATCATGTACGATGGTATTTCCAGCAATGTGCTGACCAGGGGTAATGCTGCCAATCCCGATAATATCTGTATCCGGCAGGCTGGAGAAAATGTTTTCGTAAATGCCGATTTTCTCCACATCAGCAAACCTGAAAACTGGAAACCCAACACCAATATGGCCCCTTTTACATGCAAATAAAATTTTTCTGATGCGCAATACTTTCATTTTAGGATTTATCTTTCTTTTCAGCGTTTCGCTGTCGTTAATCAGTGGCGGCTGCTGCAAAAATAAAAGCAAAACTGCAGCTAAGCACAATGCCTTTGAATTTAAAGCGCAGCTTTCCGACTATGGTTTTTTTAAGGGGCCGCTTAAATTACTTCAACCGGCAGAGGGGCTTCTGCCTTATGACATCAGTACCCCGCTGTTTACAGACTATGCCCTTAAAGATCGCTTTATCGTATTGCCTAAAGGAGCGGTGATGCGTTATAAGGATGACGGACTGCCCGATTTTCCTGATTCAACCATCATCATCAAAAATTTCGCCTACACCAATGTAAAACATGAAAAGATCATGATCGAGACCCGGCTCCTGGTTAAAGACCCGGGCAGTAAAAGCTGGAAAGTAATGAATTACCTCTGGAACAATGAGCAGACAGATGCAATAAGGCACATTACGGGAGCCAAAATCCCGCTCACCCTGCTGGATAATGAAGGCAATAAGCTGTTCACCAACTACCAGGTACCCAATACCAACGACTGCAAACGCTGTCATATCAAAGATGATGAGCTGATCCCTATCGGGCCTAAGATCAGAAACCTGAACATCAGGCTTGCAGGGCAGGAGCTGAACCAGCTTCGCGCCTGGGCTGCAAAAGGTGTACTAAAAGGTTTGCCGGATATTGGGGTAGCACAATTGCCGAACTGGGCGGATGCGAGGCACTTTAGCCTGGAACAGCGTGCCAGGGCTTATCTGGATGTAAACTGTGCGCATTGCCATACCCGCGGAGGGGATGCCTACAATACCGGTTTGTTCCTGGAATATGAACAAAACAATCCGAATCATCTGGGGATAAGAAAAGTGCCGGTTTCTGCCGGTGGCGGTGCCGGCGGCCTGGATTACGACATCGTTCCGGGCAATGCGGCACATTCTATACTGGCCTATCGGATGAACAGCACCGAGCCCGGAACGGCTATGCCCGAACTGGCCAGGACCCTGCCCCATAAAGAAGGTATTCAGCTGATCCGGGACTGGATCAACAGTATGCCGAAATAGGTTATTTTTTAATTTTCTTAATGATGCTTTCCACAATACGCGGATAATGCAGGTGTTCCAGTTGCTGGCCTTTAAATTTGATCATCTCCAGGTTGTCCGATTTATCAATGCGGTACCTGGCCTGGTAAATGTATTCACCCTCATCGTAGTTTTCATTTACATAGTGAATAGTGATGCCGCCTTCGGGCTCTTTCGCTTCCATAACGGCCAGATGTACATGGTCGCCATACATGCCTTTGCCACCAAATTTAGGTAAGATGGCTGGGTGGATGTTAATGATACGGCCCGGATATTCGGCGATGAGTTTTTTAGGGATGAGCCATAAGAAGCCTGCCAGTACAATCAGATCAATTTCCAGGTTCTTTAGCATGTCAATAATGCTGTCACTATGGTAAAACTCCTTTTTGTCAAAAATGTGAGAAGGAATTTCAAAATTGTCTGCACGTTGTAAAACATACGCATCAGGATTATTCGTCAATACCAAAGCAATCTCTGCTTCGGTACTTCTTTTAAAATGCTCCATTAATTTCTGAGCGTTTGATCCTGATCCTGATGCAAATATGGCAATGCGTTTCTTCATATAGAGGTCAAAGATAAAATTTTTGTAAAAATATAGTCACACACAGCAACAATTTACGTATATCGTTAGTTATAATAGCGCAATGGTTTAGTATTGCATCATTATTCTTTTAATCCCGTAAAATAATCCTGATCATGGAAACAAACACCCGCAGAGATTTTATTAAAAATACGTTGACCGCATCATTGGCTGTAGCTATGGCTTCGCCGCTGGCGGCTATTGCCGGTACAGAAAACACAGGCGCTGCCGCTTTAAAGTTTACCCAGCTGCCCTTAAAATTTCCTTACAATGCATTTGAGCCCAATATAGATGCGCTGACTATGGAAATTCATTATACCAAACACCATACTGCATACATCAAAAATGTAAACGATGCTATAGCTGCTGAAAATATACCTTACGCTACAGAAAAGGAGTTTTTTAACAATGCTTCGAAGCTTTCGGCCAAAGCCCGCAACAATGGCGGTGGTGCATGGAACCATAATTTCTTTTTTGAGACCTTGAAGCCAGGAACTTCGGGCGGACCGCAGGGTAAGCTAAAAACTGCAATTGAGCAAACCTTTGGCTCTTTTGATAAGTTTAAAGAACAATTCTCTGCTGCGGCTGCTGCTCGCTTCGGTTCGGGATGGGCATGGCTGGTAAATGACAAGGGTACCTTAAAGATCAGCTCTACTGCCAACCAGGATAACCCATTGTTTGACAATGCGGAAGTGAAAGGCACGCCATTGCTGGGATTGGATGTATGGGAGCATGCTTACTACTTAAAATATCAGAATAAACGCGCAGATTATATCGCCAGCTGGTGGAATGTGGTAGACTGGGACGTTGTTGGCAGAAGATTTAAGTAGGCGTTCGTCGAAAACGATCTGGATTGGTCGAGAAGTTTAGGGTGTTGGTCGTGGCTATTGCTGAACTGGTATATTGCTGAAAAAAGGGCTGCAACGTTTTGAAATTGAAGGCGTCTTATCTACAAACAAATAAGACAACAATTTTAAAACATAAGATTATGAAAACCCTTACAAAAACATTATTCGCAGCAGTACTGGCAGTAGTACTTTTAGCGTCATCATCAGTTAAAGGTCTGGCAGCAAACACAATTCAGTTAGAGATGCCGGCCACAGGATTCAATAAAATATGGGTTAGCGGAAACGTTAAGGTCTTCTTAACCCAAAGTGATAAGGAAGGCGTGTTTGTGGAGGAAGATTTTAATCCTGCTTTCACATCGGTGATGGGAAAAGGCAATACCTTATATATTAATTCCTCAGAAATAGGTTGTGTGGTTATCCGGGTATCTGTAAAAGATCTGCAAAGAATACAGGCTGCCGGGAATGCCCAGGTGGTAACCAGCAATAAATTTGATGTAAAATGCCTTCAGGTGATTTTGAGTCAGAGCGCTTCTGCAAAAGTGGATGCCATAGCGGGGAGTTTATATACAAACGTACGTGAACATGCACGCCTGAAAATGAGCGGGGTAACTGATCAGCATACCGCTGTGGCTACGAATACAAAAAATGTGCAGCTGGATGGTCTTTTAAGCCTGAGCACCACGCGGCCGCAGGCTGATATGGATATGGGACTGATTGCAGCACAGCTTACAGCGATAAAATAAAACATAAAATAATTTGCACAATGCTTTTGTAATTTAAAAACATTAATTCTATATTTGCAGTCCGAAAATTAGAACAATAAAAGAGCGGTAACGCTAAAATAAAATATTAACAATAAGAAATGGCAAATCATAAGTCTTCATTAAAGAGAATCAGAGCAAACGCTGCTAAACGTTTACGTAACAGGTACCAGGCAAAAACAACGCGTACGTTTATCAAAAGATTGCGTGCTGCGGAAGATAAAAAAACTGGATTGGAATTACTTCCTAAAGTAGTTTCTATGCTGGATCGTTTAGCCAAAAAGAATGTTATACACAAAAACAAAGCAGCTAACAACAAATCTAAGCTGACTAAATTTGTGAATGGCTTAAAATAAACATAGCTTTACAATATTGTAAAAGGGATATGCATTGCATATCCCTTTTTTGTTTCAATGAATTTACGCTATGAAGGTTTACCAGGAAAAATTGGGTATTAAGCTATGGGCCGAAGCCGACAGGCCCCGCGAAAAATTGTTGCTTAATGGAAGGCGGTACCTGACCGATGCCGAACTGATCGCCATTTTAATAGGTTCGGGCAATAAGGACGAAACGGCGGTAGACCTGAGTAAACGTATACTGGTTTCCTGTAACAATGACCTGGATGCATTGGGTAAGCTATCGGTAAAAGACCTCTCGAAGTTCAGGGGGATTGGTGAAGCAAAGGCTATTGGTATTGTGGCGGCACTTGAACTGGGCAGACGCAGAAAAGAAGCGGCGGGCGAAGAGCTGATGAAGGTTATGACCTCAGCTGATGTTTATAAAATGCTGCTCCCTGTTTTTGCCGACCTGAACCATGAAGAGTTCTGGATCCTGATGCTAAACCAGGCCCATTATGTAATTGGCAAACAGCTGGTCAGCAAAGGGGGCATGGCAGGTACAGTGGCCGATCCGAAGGTTGTTTTTAAGACCGCACTGGAGCATAATGCTGCCTATATCATCCTGGCACATAACCATCCCTCAGGAAACCTTAAACCCAGCGCTGAAGATTTAAGCATTACCAAAAAACTGGTTGCCGCTGGTAAAACGCTCGATTTATATGTGCTCGACCATCTTATTGTAACGAATAAGTTGTTTTTTAGTTTTGGAGATGAAGGGTTAATTTAACATTGAAGCTGTAAATTGGACTTATGAAGATGATGACGAAATTATGTATGGGTTTGCTGCTGCTGACAACAGCTGCTAAAGCCCAAAGAAAGCCGGCGGATTACATCAATGTAATGAGCTATAACATCCGCTACAACAATACCACGGATGGAGAAGACGCCTGGCCTAACAGAAAGGAAAATGTAAAGGCGCTGGTGAAATTTCATGATGCAGATATTTTATGTGTACAGGAAGCGCTGGCCCTGCAGGCTGATCAGTTGCTGGAAAATACAAACTATGAAATGGTTGGTGTAGGGCGTACGGACGGGAAGCGTGAGGGCGAGTTTTCTGCTGTTTATTTTGATAAAACAAGATTTGTAAAAAAAGATGGCGGTACTTTCTGGCTATCGGATACGCCCGAAAAGCCATCCAGGGGCTGGGATGCAGCAATTGTCAGAATTTGTACCTGGGTACGACTGTACGACAAATGGAATAAAAAAGAGTTTATGGTTTTTAATACCCATTATGATCATGTGGGCGTACAGGCCAGAATTGAATCGGCTAAGCTGATCAAAAAGAAGATCCAGGAAATTGCACCTAAATTGCCTGTGGTGCTGACAGGCGATTTAAATGTTACACCGGAAACAGAAGCTATTGCGACCATCAAAACTTTTTTAAGTGATACCAAAGAAATCTCCATGGAACCCGCTTATGGGCCTGATGGTACGTTTAACAGCTTTAAATGGAATGCTCCATTGAAGGACAAGATCGATTATATTTTTGTGAACAAAGGCTTTAAGGTACAGAAGTTCGGCGTGCTGAGTGATAGTAAAAACCGGCGTTATCCTTCGGATCACCTGCCCATTATGGCCCGGTTGTTTTTTTAAGTATTGGTTTTGAGTTTTCCCGTTCAATTTAAGCTCTTTGGAGAATTATACCACTGGCACTATATTTTTGAGCTGCTGGCCTTCTTTGTTGGCGTGCGTTTATACTATTTCCTGAAAAAAGGGATTAAAGATTCGATTTCTGATGAAAACAGGCTGTGGATTATGCTTGGAGCAATGCTGGGTGCTTTGGTTGGTTCCAGGGTAGTTGCCATACTGGAAACACCAGGGCAACTTGGGCAGCTTAGTTTTTTAGTACTGTATCAGAGTAAAACCATTGCCGGGGGCTTACTTGGCGGCCTGTTTGGGGTAGAGCTCGTTAAAAAGGCAATCGGGGTAAAAATAGCATCGGGCGACATTTATGTGATCCCCATTATTGTGGCGCTGTTTATAGGACGGATTGGTTGTTTCCTGATGGGTATTGATGAGCCCGTGTTTGGGAACCCGACTAAGTTTTTTATGGGAATGGATCTGGGTGATGGCTTAAAAAGGCATCCGGTAGCGTTATACGAGATGCTGTATATGGTTTTGCTATGCGGTCTTTTTATCGGGCTGAGCAAAAAAGAGATGATCAATGGCGATCGCTTTAAGCTGTTTATGGTGCTGTATTTTTTATACCGGTTTGCCGTGGAGTTCATTAAACCTTACCAGCCTCTTTTTTTAAATTTAAGCAGTATACATTGGTCGGCATTGTTTATATTTCTGTATTATTATAAATTCATCATCCGCACAGCGAAACGATTATACCTATGAAGACCAGAGATTACATTTACTACGATTATACCAAAAGCCTTTGCCCGGAATGTTTGCAGCTTTGCGATGCCAAGATTGTGTTTCAGGACGCAAAAGTGTTTATGCTGAAGAACTGCAGGGTACATGGCGACAGTAAGGTCATGATTGCTGATGATGTTGAATATTACAAGCAGATCAGGAATTACAATAAGCAGTCGGAGATGCCCCTGAAGTTTAATACCAAGGTACATTATGGCTGTCCTTACGATTGCGGATTGTGTACAGATCATGAGCAGCATTCCTGCCTTACGATAATAGAAGTAACGGACCGCTGTAACCTGAGTTGTCCGACCTGTTATGCCATGTCATCCCCAAATTATGGACGGCACCGCACACTGGAGGAAATCAATAAAATGATGGACGTGGTGGTTGCCAATGAAGGTGAGCCGGATGTAGTGCAGCTTTCGGGAGGGGAGCCTACCGTGCATCCGGATTTCTTTAAAATACTTGACCTGGCCAAAACCAAGCCTATTAAACACCTGATGGTAAATACCAATGGCATCAGGATAGCAAAGGATATTGGCTTTGTAGAAAAGCTGGCCTCTTATATGCCCGATTTTGAAATTTACCTGCAGTTTGACAGTTTTAGCGCCGATGTACTGGAAAAGCTGAGGGGCGAGGACCTGACGGAGGTAAGGAAGAAAGCCATTGATCACCTGAACCGGTTCAATGTTTCCACAACGCTGGTAGTTACCCTTCAGAAAGGGGTGAATGATCATGAAATCGGGGAAATACTGGATTATGCTTTAAAGCAGAAATGTATAAGGGGCGTAACTTTTCAGCCTACCCAGGTGGCGGGAAGGAACGACAACTATAATGATCAGCAGGGCAGGATCACGCTGACAGAGGTGAGGCGTAAAATTTATGAGCAATACCCGCTGTTTAAACCGCAGGACCTGATCCCGGTGCCTTGCAATCCAGATGCGCTTTGTATGGCCTATGCTTTAAAGCTGGACGAGGAAGTATTGCCCATGACGCATCTTGTTAACCCGGAAGATCTGCTCAACAATTCAAAAAATACCATTGTTTTTGAGCACGATGAAAAACTAAAAGCACATATGCTCAATTTGTTTAGCACAGGGGTTTCTGTAGATTGTGCCGAGGGGACATTCGGAGAGTTGATGTGCTGTTTGCCCAGGGTGCAGTCTGACAGTCTGAGTTACAACAATCTGTTCAGGATCATTATCATGAACTTTATGGATCCACTGGACTTCGATGTTAGGGCCGTTAAAAAATCATGTGTGCATATTGTAAGTGATAAGCTGAAAATCATCCCTTTCGAAACCATGAATATTTTTTACAGGGACCATAAAATAGATGCAATAAGAGAAAAATTAAACCTCAATTAATTTACATTTGTAAACCAAAGCAATAGAGATGGCAGTTTTTTTACTTTACTGGGTCGCTGTAGGCATTTTGCTGCTGATCGGATTTATCCAGCTCATCATTAAAGCCGTTAACGATCAGCCCTTAAAACCAGCACTAAGGCTGCTGATCATTGGCGTCATACTGCTGGTAGTTGGTGCCGGCGCATGTGTGGCCATTCTGAGCAATATGAGCTTCCATTAACAATTTATCTTTTTAATTTCACAGGGCTTTTTGGGCTTTCCGCTTTCGCCATTAAATAATATCTTTGCGTTTTATTTGAATACGCGACATGAAGATATCATACAATTGGCTTAAACAATTCATTCAAACGGATAAAACCCCGCAGGAGCTTTCGCTGATACTGACAAATATTGGCCTGGAAGTAGAGAGCCTGGAAACAGTACAGGCTGTTGCCGGTGGCCTGGAGGGCTTGGTTATAGGTCATGTATTGAGCTGTGTGCAGCACCCGAATGCAGACCGGCTGCGGGTAACTACTGTTGATGTTGGCGGACCCGAAATTTTGCAGGTTGTTTGTGGCGCACCCAATGTGGCACAGGGACAAAAAGTAGTGGTAGCCACGGTAGGTACTACCGTTTATCCAAACGAAGGAGAACCATTTAAGATCAATAAATCAAAAATAAGAGGCGAGGTGTCGGAAGGTATGATCTGTGCTGAAGATGAGATCGGTTTGGGCGTATCTCATGACGGAATCATGGTTTTGCCTGAGGATGCAGTGACAGGTACTCCTGCAAAAACTTATTTCAAACTGGAAGATGATTATCTTTTTGAAATTGGCCTTACCCCGAACCGGGCCGATGCCGCTTCACATTTAGGTGTGGCAAGGGACCTGGCCGCGTATTTCCGTTCATCGTTACAGATGCCTGATGTTTCTGGTTTTAAGGTAGATAATGAGGGGCTGAAGCTTGAAGTGCAGGTGGAAGATACTGCCACTGCGCCAAGATACAGTAGTGTAACCATCAGTGGTGTTACGGTTAAGGCCTCACCAGAATGGTTACAGGATAAGTTAAAAGTAATTGGCATCAGGCCAATCAACAATATTGTAGACATCACCAATTATGTACTGCATGACCTGGGCGTTCCTTTGCACGCTTTTGATGCAGACCAGATCAAAGGGGCAAAGGTTATCGTTAAGAAATGTGCTGAAGGAACACCTTTTGTAACACTTGATGGTGTTGAGCGCAAGCTTTCGGCCGAAGACCTGATGATTTGCAATGCAGAAGAGCCGATGTGTATTGCGGGTGTTTTTGGTGGCAAGAGTTCTGGTATTACCGAAACCACAACAAATGTGTTTTTGGAAAGTGCCTATTTTAACGCGGTTTCTGTACGTAAAACGTCGAAAAGACATGGGCTTAAAACAGATGCTTCGTTCCGGTTTGAGCGCGGTACAGATCCTGATATGACGGTTACTGCCTTAAAACGTGCAGCATTGCTGATCAGTGAGCTGGCTGGCGGCAAAATTGCTTCCCAGGTTTCAGATATTTATCCGGAGCCCGTTAAGCCTTTTGATGTGGAAGTAAGTTATGCCAATATCAACAGGTTAATCGGTACAGAGATCCCTTCGGCAGAGATCAGGGCAATTGTTGTTGCTTTAGGAATAGCCGTAGAGGCCGAGACTGCTGAGGGACTGAGATTGAAAGTGCCTGCTTTTAAGGTAGATGTGACCCGTGAATGTGATGTTACGGAAGAAGTGCTGCGGATTTATGGTTACAACAACATCGAGATCCCAAGTAAAATAAATGCGTCTTTATCGTATAGTGCCAAACCCGATAAAGAGCAAACCCAGCATGTAATTGCTGATATGCTTACTGCGAATGGCTTTTTAGAAATCTGGTGCAATTCTTTAACCAAGGGGGCTTATTCTAAAAATCCGGAAGAGGCGGTACAGATCCTGAACCCTTTAAGTTCAGATCTGAACGTAATGCGCCAGGAACTGCTGATGCCTGCCCTGGAAAGTGTTGCTTATAACCAGAACAGGAAAACGGCCGACATTAAGTTTTATGAGTTTGGCAAAACCTATCATTTGATTGCAGGAAAATATGTGGAGCGCCCGCGCCTGCTGGTACTGCTTTCAGGAGCAAACCAGTCAGAACAATGGAACCAGAAGCCTGCGCCGGTTAGCTTTTACCATTTGAAGGCTGCAGTTGATGCGGTTATTGGCAGGTTGGGCATTACAGGCTATCAAACTGAGGAAGTACAGGATGCGAATTTCGCTTTCGGCCTGAAATATTTGAGGGGCGAGAAGGCTATCGTGACTTTTGGTGGGGCTACTGCGGCTGATAAGAAAAAGGCAGATGTAGATAAGGATGTGTATTATGCAGACTTTGACTGGGCGCTGTTGCTGGATATGGTAAGGAAGAATAAAATTGTGAACCAGGAGGTGCCTAAATATCCTGCTGTAAGAAGGGACCTGTCTATGCTGGTAGATACAGATATTACTTTTGATGCCTTAAAAGCGGTTGCTTTAAAGGCCGAGAAGAAGCTGATCAGGAACATACAGGTGTTTGACGTGTATGTTGGGGATAAGCTGCCGGCGGGTAAAAAATCTTATGCATTGAATTTTACGATTCAGGATGAGGAGCAAACCTTAACCGATAAACAGATTGATGCAGTTATGCAAAAAATTATACATAACTTAGCACAAACAGTTAAAGCAGAAATTAGAAAATAAAATATTTTTCATGTCATCAGTTGCAGATCAATTAACCTCCGTATTGCAGAAAACAGCTCGCTTAATAGAGCTTTGTGGTGCATTACAAGAAGAAAATGACCTGTTAAAGCTGGAAAATGAGTCGGTTAAGGTTGCGCTTGATACTTCAAAAAACAAGAATGCAGACCTTGAAGAGAAGTTGAGGGTTTTAAAGTTGGCGAAAAGTATTGAAGGCACAAGTGAAAAGACACTTGATATAAAGCAAAAAATTAACGAATTTGTGCGTGAAATAGATAAGTGTGTTGTATTGCTTAAAAAGTAAGCAATATCTGAAAAGTGAAACAAAGCTAAGAAATGGGAGAAATCTCGATAAAAATAACTATTTCCGACCGTATCTACCCTTTAAAGGTAAATACCGAGGAAGAAGAAATTGTAAGGCGGGCAGCCAAGATTATTAATGAGCGCATAAAAGACTATCAGGAAAATTATGCGGTCAGAGATAAGCAGGATTTGCTTTCTATGGCAGTATTGCATTATGCAACGGCAGTACTGAGGGTAGAAAACAAGGTCCAGAATCAGGACACAGCTGTTGCCGAGAAGGTGGAAGAACTGGATAGTTTATTAAACGATTTTTTTTCAAAATAAGTACGTTCTTTACATAAGTTAAGATTAGCACAAAGACATAGCCGCAGCTAGGTTTTTGAGTTTCACTATTTTTAAAACTTAACACTTCAATATTTATAGGATTGAGAGGGTGTATTTCATCTGCATTCGTGCACCTGAAAATGACTTAAATCCTAATTATAATTAGTTGAGGTTTTTAAAACGAGGGGCTCAAGGATTTAGTTGCGGTTTTTTTTTGAAACTACGGATGGTGTGGTTTCAGGATATAGATAAAAAGAATTATAAGTAATCAGATAAGATTAAAGTCCCGGAGGGATTGGTGCTTGCAAGAGGATTGTATCTGATTAAACAACAAATAATAATAGAGAATGGAAATACTAGGATATGTACTGGCCGGCCTTGTGGTTGGTGTTTTAATAGGGAGGTTCCTGCTCAGGAACCTGCTGAAAGCGCAGGAGACTGCTGCCCAGACCAAGGTGAAAAAGATGCTCAAGGATGCCGAGAGCAAAGCCGAGATCATGAAGAAAGACAGGTTGCTGGAAGCAAAAGAGAAGTTTTTGCAACTGAAATCTGAGCACGAGCAGGAAGTAAACTCAAAGAACAACCAGATCAACCAGCGCGAGAACTCGCTGAAACAGAAAGAGCAGTCTTTGAACCAGAAACTGGAAAATGCGAGCCGCAAAGAGCAGGAACTGGATAACCATAAAAAGAACCTGGAAAGGCAAACAGAAATTGCGGTAAAGAAACAGGAAGAAGTTGAGGTGCTGAAAAACCAGCACATTAAACAGCTGGAAACCATTGCCGGCCTGAGTGCTGATGAGGCCCGCGGGCAATTGGTAGAAAGCATGAAGCAGGAAGCCCGTACCCAGGCCATGATCCAGGTAAAGGATATTGTAGACGAGGCTAAACTTACCGCTACCAAAGAGGCTAAAAAGGTGGTCATCCAAACCATACAGCGTACCGCTGTTGAGGCGGCCATTGAAAACACCGTATCTATTTTCCACATCGAAAGCGACGAGATCAAAGGACGTGTAATTGGACGCGAGGGACGTAATATCCGTGCACTTGAGGCCGCTACAGGCATCGAGATCATTGTAGACGATACACCGGAGGCCATTATCTTATCTGGTTTTGACCCGGTAAGAAGAGAGATTGCCCGTTTGGCCCTGCACCGTTTGGTAACAGATGGCCGTATACACCCTGCCCGTATTGAAGAGGTTGTTGCCAAAACAAAGAAACAGATAGAGGATGAGATTGTAGAGATTGGGGAACGTACGGTGATAGACCTGGGTATTCATGGTTTACACCCAGAGCTGATCAGAATGGTTGGACGTATGCGCTACCGTTCGTCTTATGGACAAAACTTATTACAGCACTCGCGCGAGGTAGCCAATTTCTGTGCTACTATGGCGGCAGAACTGGGCTTAAATGCTAAAATGGCTAAACGTGCCGGATTGCTACACGATATAGGTAAAGTGCCTGATGACAATCCGGAACTGCCACACGCTATCCTGGGTATGCAGCTGGCTGAAAAATATAAAGAACACCCTGAAATTTGCAATGCCATTGGTGCCCACCACGACGAGATAGAGATGACTTCTATGATCTCGCCGATTATCCAGGCTTGTGATGCGATTTCAGGTGCGCGTCCGGGTGCCCGTCGTGAGGTTGTAGAAAGTTATATCAAACGTTTAAAAGAGCTGGAAGAGCTGGCGCTTTCTTACCCTGGTGTAGAGAAAACATTTGCCATCCAGGCAGGTAGGGAATTGCGCGTGGTAGTAGAGAGCGAGCGGGTAACCGATCAGCAGGCCGAATTGCTTGCTGCTGATATCTCTAACCGTATACAGACAGAAATGACGTATCCTGGTCAGATTAAGGTAACAGTGATCAGGGAGACACGTTCCGTTTCATTTGCGAAATAGTTAACCTATTATATTTTAGAAAAGCGATGGGATTACCCATCGCTTTTTTTTATTTTTACAGTTAAACCAATAACGACATGAAGAAGGAGCAAAACAAAGGGACAGGGGCCAATACCAAAAGTGAGGTAGATATGCTTTTTGACAAGTATGCGGAAAGCCACCAGAACCATACCAACGAAACCATTCACTGGGTTTGCGTTCCTTTAATTGTTTTTAGCCTGCTGGGCCTGGTTTGGGCCATCCCATTTCCACATCTGGAATTTCTGGGCAGGTACAATGGTTATGTAAACTGGGCCTCATTTCTGATTGCCTTTTCGGTGTATTATTATTACAGGCTGTCGCCGGTAATGTCGTACCTGATGTTGCTGCTGATCTTTGGAATGTCTATTCTTATTGTGCAGCTGGAGAAAGTTGAAGCCGCTGGCGGCCCTGCGTTATGGCTGGTTTGCCTGGTAATTTTCGTGCTGGCCTGGATAGGGCAATTTATAGGTCATAAGATTGAAGGGAAGAAACCTTCATTTTTAGAAGATGTTAAGTTCCTGTTAATCGGCCCAATTTGGTTATTGCACTTTATTTGCAAAAAAGTAGGCCTAAGATATTGATCTGAAAGCCATTTAATGATTTCTTAACATTTGGGTAAACGAATGGTAATTTGAAGCTAACATATAGCTAACATTGTGGTAATAGCTTTGCTGGAAATTAATATACGGCAAATTGAAATCACAACTACACCTCAAAAAAGCACTATTTACAGTGCTGTTTTTAATTATCGGCGCTACAGTATTTGCGCAAACAGGAAAAATTTCAGGTAAAGTATCAGATAAGAAAACTGGCGAAACACTGATTGGTGTTACAGTTAAGATTAAGGGTACGACACAAGGTGCCTCGACTGACGTTGATGGTAAATATGTTCTAGGCGGATTGACAGCCGGAAAGTACATGCTTGAAGCGACTTATATTGGCTACACTGTTAAAACCATCGCTGATGTAGAAGTAAAAAGCGGTACTACCGTACTCGATATTGCTTTGGAAGAATCCAACTCACAGAAGCTGAATGAAGTAGTAGTAACCGGGCAGGCTGGCAGAGAAAGCCAGACAGCAATATTGATGAGCCAAAAGAATGCAACTGAGATTAAGCAGGGTATTGGTATTCAGGAAATGTCGCGTAAGGGCGTAAGTGATGTGGAAGAGGGGCTGACCAAGATTACCGGTATTACTAAGGTAGATGGTAGGGGCCTTTTTGTAAGGGGATTGGAAGACAGGTACAATAACCTGTTGATCAACGGACTTGCGGTTCCTTCAAACAACCCTTTCAAAAAGATTATCCCTTTGGATTTATTCCCAACTGATATTGTAAGCGCACTGGAAACCTACAAAACCTTTAATTCGGGCTTGTATGGAGATTTTGCTGGTGGAACATTTAATATTTTGACTGCCAGGGGGCAAAAGAATTTAACTAAAGTGAGTTTCGGTGCGGGATTTACTACAAATAATAATTTCCGGAAATTCCTTGTTTCAAAAGAAGCAAACTCTTTTTCTGATTATCTTGGACTCACTGGAAAAGAAAGGGATTTACCTAAAGTATTTGGAAAGGTACCAGCAGCCTATCAGATGTCGGCTTCTGAAGCCAATTCGCAATTTGGTTCCGGTTTTGACGTAGAAAAAATAACTGCCCCTGTAAACTCGAGCTTTAGTATTCTTCATACCGGGAAAATCGACTTAAAAGGCCAGCAGTTTATACAATACCTTATTTCGGTAAACACAGACAACAGCTTCCAGATTAGAGAGGGAGTAGATCGTTTTTTCAGTACGGCTCAAGGGGTATATGACAATAATTTATATACTACTAAGTATAGATTTGCTACCAATTCGTCTTTACTAGGATCAATCAATTATAACTCCGAGCGCCTAAATTTAAGTTATAATGCCTTTTATCTAAGGAGTACTGAAAATATGATCCAGGATCAACTGGGTTATACCAACAGCCAGGCAACTGTTACAAATGCATTCATCAGGCTAAACCAATTGCAGAAAACAGATTTCCTAAACAACCAATTGTTTGCCAGTTATAAGTTAACTAAAGATGACAGACACAATATTCGCGCAGGTATATCTCACTCTTTAACTAAATACCAGTTGCCGGATAGAAAATCTTTCAAAGGTGCGCGTCTTGATGATGGACGCACTGCGATAAGTTATTCAGGCAATAGCGTAGTAAGACAGTATATGGACTTTGATGGTAGCTTTTTCGCATCCGGCTTACTGGAATATAACTGGAAGTTCGGAAACGAAGACCTGACTAAAGCACATAAATTGTCTTTGGGTTACAATGGTTCATATAACAAGATGGAGTCTGTTTTTAGATTCTTAGTTTCTCAGGATATGGCATCAAATGGTGTAACTATCCCTACGAACAAACCAGATCAAACTCTAGCCTCTGAAATATCAGCGGGTAATTTTACTTACAGAGAAGGTTCAAATGCTACCTACAAGGCAAGAATGCAGGAAGGAGTAAACGCAGGTTATGCAGATTTAGCGTTGAGACTTAGTGATAAGGCTAATCTGAATGGCGGTGTGAGGTTTGAACAATCCCAGCGGCTAACCAGATTCAGGAACTCAGGAAGTTTTAACGATCCTTTTCAAAGAGTGACTAAAAACAACTTTGACATTCTTCCTTCATTGAACTTTAAATATGCTTTAACTGAAAAGGCAAATTTTAGAGTGTCGGCATCTAAAACGCTGACTAAACCAGTAATTATGGAGGCATTTCCATTGGAATTTGTGAACCCGGATGCTACCATTGAAACAGGTAATCCGAATGTGATCAACAGTAAAAACTATAACCTGGATGCTAAATATGAATTGTTTCCATCAGATAAGGAAATGATAGCTGTGACTGGTTTTGCAAAATATCTTGACAATCCTATTGAACGTTTATTTGTTCAATCTGCAGGTAGTGGTGGTTTACAGATTACATACAATAACTCTAAGAAGGCCATCTTATATGGAGCTGAACTAGAGTTGTTGCTACAGCTAGGACGTATATCCGAATCTTTGTCTGATTTCTCTTTTGGATTTAATACCTCGCTGATGTTTACAGAAGTAACTATTGACAAAATAAAAAATAGTTCTGAAACAGCTGCCATAGGTAATGACAATACTAGAAAATTACAAGGTGCGTCGCCATGGCTGGTTAATGCTGATATTAAGCACGAAACTGAATTTAGCAAGAAATGGAAAAGTACAATGACATTAGCCTATAGTATCTATGGGGAAAGGATCTATGCGGTAGGTACCAATGGTTTGGATAATTATTATGAAAAGCCTTTCGGGAAGCTGGACTTTATCTGGAACAATAAGCTTGGAAATAAATGGGATTTAAAAGTAGGAGTAGAAAATATCTTGAACCCGCTTTATAAAATAGAACTTGGAGAGAAAAGTTCGGTGCCAATCTATGAAAATGACCTGAGAGTCAAGGATTACAAAAGAGGTGTAGGTATATCTTTAGGATTAGGTTATACTTTCTAAAAGTACTGTTGTTAACATTGGTTTAACGAATCAGTAATATAAGCGTAAACCGGTGTTAACATACAGGCAATATTCAAGAGGTAGTTTTGTATTAAAGAAAAAATAGATAGATAAACATAAATCTTTTAAAAATGAAAAAAGTATTTTACGCAATTGCAATCGCAGCATCAATATTTACAGGCTGCTCTAGTGACGACGATGATCCGATTGTAAAGCAGCCGGTAGAGGGTGAAATCAGCGGTGAATTGGCGACTAGTAAAGTTTTTGCTTACGGAAACTATACATTAAAAGGCATGGTTAAAATCAAATCAGGAGTTACCATCACTTTTGAAAAAGGATCAACCATTACCGCTGATAAAACCAATGGTGAAGCTGGCTTGATAGTTTTACTTGGAGGTAAACTGATTGCAGAAGGAACAGCAGATGAACCTATTGTGTTCACGGAGAAGTCTAAGGTGGCCGGATCATGGGCAGGCATCATCATGTACGGAGACGCCCCAATAGTTAATTCAGCTACAGCACCTGCTCCACAATCAGCAAAATCTGAAGACGGATTAGACTTACCTTACGGCGGAAGCAACGAACAACATAATGGAGGTTCATTAAAATACGTAAGGGTAGAATATGCAGGACAGGTAATTACTTCTAATAAAAAAGAACATAATGGTTTCTCGTTCTACTCTGTAGGGGCAGGTACTACATTGGAAAACCTGGTATCCTATAAAGGTAACGATGATGGTTTCGAATTCTACGGTGGTACTGTTAGCGGTAAAAACCTAATTTCTTACGGTAACTCAGATGATTCTTTCGACTGGCAAGATGGCTGGAAAGGCCAAAACAATAGCAATTGGTTTGCTTACCAAACTGTTAAAGCTAACTACGGAATGGAAATTGAAGCAAAAGGTGTAAATAATGCTTTCGGACCAAAAGTAACCAATATTACCTTGAAAAGAGCTGCTGGTACGGTAACTGAAGACCAAAGCGAAATCCAGTTGGATGCTATTCAGTTCAAAGCTCAAGGAAATGGTGATTATAGCAACATCATAATTGATGGTTATGCTAGCCAAACTACACCTACAGCTTTTAATGGTGGTGCAGTTCAAATTAAAGATGTAGCTACTTATGATAACCAGGTTGTGGGTGGTAAAATCAAATTGACAAACGTTAAAGTTACCAATACACCAAATCTATTTATTACAGGAGCAACGGGTTTCACTGTTAGCGCTGCAAGCTTCCCAGGCACTAACTGGGGACCTACTACAACTGCAACAGGTGCTGCTTTAACAGGTGGCAAATGGGCTACAGTTGATGGTGTAAACTTACTGGCAAACCTATAATATTAATACGCTTACATAAAGCGCAATAAAAAACCGGCTGTTCTAACCAAGAACAGCCGGTTTTTTATTTTAAGCCAGGTTCATAAGCATAAACCACTTTATAAGGCAGGTTCTTTAAGTTCGAAGAAAGCTGTCCTATATTTAAGTTCTCCTTTTGCGGAGTAGGCTCACATATAGAATAGGTTTTACCCTTATAAACAATAGGCTGGCCTACAGGCTTGTCAAATTGTACGGCCATGGTAATATGTGTTGGGTACAGCATGGCAATCATCGGCAGATCATAAATCTCCTTTACCAGGTAAAAAAATAAGGCAGCCCTGTCATCGCAGTCGCTGTATTTTGAAAACAATGTTTCTTCGGGCGATAGCCGCTTTTCTTTGCCAAACTGCTTGTCGTCATCCTCGTATAAAAATGCGTAACGGGTAAAGCGCATCAAATAATCAATGCCTTTCTTCTGGTTCATCCCATTCAGGTTCTTTTTAAGAATGGGAATTAAAGAGCCGTAAGTTTCTTTGCTTAATGGGATGTTAAAATAGGATTCAAAATCTACCACCGGGTAATTGGCAAAAATGGCCTCTACGTCTGAGTTCAGTTTAATGTTAAAGTGATAGGTTTTATGTTTGTAGTTAAATTGTACCTGCTTTTCATAATAATCTTCCGGTTTAAAATCGGGCATCCTGGTCACTTTATAGGAAAAAGCTTCTTTGGCATCCGGCATGCTGATCATTTCGTATGGAGGAACCTTGTTCAGGTCGGCATAGGCATAATCGTGGCGGTTCAGGCACATATATCTTTTATTCTGGTAGTTTACAAAAGGAATATCGGATATATCTTCGTCATTATAAACATAGAAGATAATCCTGTTATCGGAAATGGTTAGTCTGGCATCATAGCCCGACTTACCCAGAAAAAACCATTTATAGAATGTATAGCGTTCATAGTTTTCCTTTTTAGGGCTAATGGCCTGGGCTGTTTTCCTGATCAGCTGGTAATACAGCCAGTCGTTCAGCTGGTGTTCCTTTTTATAGTTTAGCAGTTTGCTCAATATCACATCGTACTTGCCCTGGCTTACGCGGTCATAGTGTGCAATAATCTGTTGCTTGGATAAAGTGACATCATTGTTCACAATAATCGATGAATCTACCTCCAGGTTGAAGGTATCGTTGTAAAACTCAAAACTAGTGTTGTAACTGTTTTGCTGGCCATAAGCATAAGGCATGGTCAGTAGGAGGCAGCATACACCGAATATTTTGAGCAGACGGGTCATTTTTACTTAACATTTAGTTTACATTAAATATACGTATAATTAACATGTGTTGTATATTAAGCTTTCTTCTTATACTTCTTTAAAAGCTTAACCTAAGCTTAACACACTCGTTGTAGCAAAGCTTCGCTCATACCCGTATTAGCTAAAAAACAAACAAATTATGAAAAAGAAAAGTATTCATCTGTTGATACTATTGACAGTTATTCTGATTAACCTTTCCTGCACTAAAGACAAGGAGCCACAGAAACAACCAAAAATTGAAATTGATGAAAAGAATTTAACCGCTTGTCCGGAGAAAGCAACCTGCCAATATTTGTTTACTGAAAACACCGATTTAAATATAGAACCCATTATTTTTAAAACAGGTAATTACCGTGTGTTTTGGAGCGAAGTGCAGACGCCTGATATGAGTGCGAAACTTTACATCAAAGCACCTATGCAGGGGAAAGACTTTTCATTAGGAAAGACTGATATTTTGGAGGAGCGGGTGAAACTGATCAGGTCTTGTCCTGCCTGTTCAATGATTCCTTTGAAGGAATTGGATGGTTATGTTAAAGGCATCAATTTAACACCTGACAAGCCTGGTGATCAGGCAAAATGGTTGCTTGAGATAAAACTGATAGTAGGGGCTGATGAAGAATCGTATGAGAGAGACACGATTTATATCAAGCAGCATTTTTATCCAAACTTTGTTTACAATTAGTAGAATAGTACGAATTTCGTTGTTTTAACAAAAAACTTTTATCATAATCCATAATTAACAAACCCTTAATATCGCTGCCTTACTTTTGTGGCATAAATATTTGGTTAGTATTTATAAAGTTTAGGTTTAGTTGATAACAAAGAGCCCCGATGGATGTCGTGGCTTTTTGTTTTATAACAGCTTTCGGATTGAAAGCAGATCAAATGCAGATTGAACCCAGGTTGCTTCGGAAAAAGGTACCGGTTTTCCGAAGGAGGCCTTAAGTAAGGTACTCGGATTCTGCAGTCGAACCAGTAAGTGTTAAACGAGACAGTTATAGTAAAGACAAAAGTTCAATGGTTGAGATTTCTGCTGGGTTCGCAAATTGCCTATGATATAGGCTTTCTGGTATAATAAGCTCACCTGAGGTTGTCTGTACAGCAATTCCCTGTTCTGTTTTCTTGCAGGAAACAAAGTCCCCAACATCTGCGTTCAGTTCATTAAGCCTGATCAACAGTTCATAAACCACATAGGTTGCTATCTGCATGCGCCAAAATTAGGAAACATTAAGCTAACCGTAAATTATCATTTTGTTAACAATTACTTTGCAGTGTATGAAAAGTTAACCCTGCGGTCAAATCTCATGGATAAAAAGCTACCTAACACTGCTTATTCTCAAATATTGCAGGAAAGCGGTGATGAAGGCCAAGTCACGGAGCAACCGAATTTTATAGAAGCTTAAGCCTGTGCAGCTTTAATTGCCTTTAACAATTTTTTAATACTAATGAATTAGCTTTGCATCGAATAAATTCTAAATGAAGAACTCAACTGACCAGGAATTGCTGGGTGCTATAAAGGGTAACGATCATGCTGCCTTTGAGGTTTTGTTCAACAGGTATTGGGAATACCTGTATTCCATCATCTACCGGAGATTAAAAGATCGGGATCAGGCCCAGGACATTGTTCAGGATATTTTCATTTACATCTGGAACAGCAGGGCCTCACTTTCTGTAAGGACGGGGATGGAGCCTTATTTGTTTACCGCAGCTAAAAATCAGTTGTATTCACTTTATCGCCGTGAAAAACTAAAATTGACCAGGGAAGCGGAACTCCAATACCAAACGCCTGTTTCAGCCCAAACTGATGAGCTCGTACTTTTTAAGGAGGTCGATCGCCTGGTAACGGACGAACTGGAAAGGATGCCGGATAATGTTCGCAAGTGCTTTACCCTGAGCAGGGAGGAAGGAAAAAGCATCCGGGAGATTGCCCTTGAGCTGATGCTTTCAGAAAAAACCGTAAAAAACAACATATCGGATGCATTAAAGCGTCTGAGGGTACATCTGGGCAGTTATTCAGCAGAAACACTTTCCATCCTGCTGATATCCGAAATCATTGCTCATCAAATTTAACTGACATTTAACAATTTATTAACGGACTTTTTTGGCTCCCGGTAGACATCCTATTGTAGCAGCTTAAAAAGATGAATGATAAAATAAAAAATGAATTTGAAAAATGGTTCAATTCTGCAGATGACCATAAACCGATCGACCTTTTTCGCGACGACTCGACAAAGGAAACCATAAGGTTTGGTCTTTGGGAGAATATTCGTTCCGCAACAGTCCCGAAACCTAAAAAGCAGTTCGGAAACTTCTGGTGGATGAAAGTCGCTGCCGTTCTTTTTTTGTTCAGTATGGCTACACTATGGATCTACAAACAACAGCCAGAGGCGCCCATCAGGGCCAGACTCCAAAGCTATAGCACTAAAAATGGAGAGATAAAAAAGATCCTGCTCCCGGACAGCTCCCAGATCTGGTTGAATGGCGGTACGCAAATACGGGTGCCAGAAAAGTTCGCAAAACTGCGCGAAGTCTATTTAGACAATGGGGAGGTATTTTTCCTGGTCAAAAAAGATGCATCCAGACCTTTTGTCGTTCACTCGCAACAGCTCAATACCAAGGTGCTGGGTACCTCATTTAACATCAGAAGCTATGCAAGCGAACCTGGGATGCAGGTCAGTGTCAAAACAGGTAAGGTACAAGTGACTGAAAAAACGGGTAAACAAGGAATGATCCTCCTGCCTGCTGAGCAGTTGAACTATTCCCTTAACGGTAAGCATTTCAACAAATCTACCATTGATCTGGGAGCCATCAATGGCTGGATCGAACACCGCCTATATTATAACCGTACTGAGCTTGGGAAGATCTTAGCCGATCTGGAAAGACAATATGGAGTCGTATTTCAGGCCGAAAACCCGGGAATGCTCAGCTGCCTTTATACAACCAGTTTTGAGAACCTACCACTGGAACAAGTATTACTCAAGTTAAAAATGTTGGGTAGTCTGGAATTTGAGCACAAAAAAAATATCATTTACTTAAAAGGAAAGGGGTGCCTATAAGATAAAAGAACATCAAAGAAAAAGCCCTGCGCTAACAGGGCTCTAAAAACGGCCATTAACAAATTATTAATGACAATTCACTACTCAAAATTATGATTTTTAAACTATACGATTACATCGTTAAACAAAAAAAACACTTTCTATTTTTATTATTCCTGCTGATACTGTCCCTAAATTTTACGGCAGGAGTGTCTGCACAGGACATCAATTCCAGCAAGATCTCGGTTAATTTCTCCGGAAAAAAACTACTTGAGCTGATCCCTGAACTCGAAAAGATCACCGGGATGCGCTTTGAATACCAGCACAACCTTTTCGAGAACAACAATCCCCTCATCACTTTAAAGGTAGAACAACAAACGGTTGCTGCAGTCTTAACCAAATTGTTTGCCGGTACCGTACTTACTTATAAGCAGGCTGGGAACAGTATTCTGATTATTGCCCGGCCAGTTCCGGTCAAAAAAGCGCAATCTGGTAAGGTTTCCGGCAAGATCACCGATAGTGAAGACGGGAGCGCAATTGCCGGTGCTTCCATCCGCATTGGCGGAAAAGGCACCAGTACCGATACCGCAGGTGTTTACAATTTTAATCTCCCTGCAGGCAATTATAGTGCAGAGGTCAGTTCCATTGGTTATGGCAGCAAAAAGGTCACCGGAATCCTGGTTACTGAAAATAAAGCCTTTATACTGAACATTCCCCTGACCAAAGATAAAGGACAGCTGAACCAGGTCACCGTGTCTGCCCGCAGGGTACAGGAGACCGGAACAAACGCGGCAATCGTTGACGAGATCAAAAATGCCGATGCAGTGGTGAGTGGGATCTCTAAAGAGCAGATCGCCCGTAGTCAGGACAGGGACGCCGCCGAAGTGGTGCGGCGGATTCCGAGTGTAAGTGTCATGCAAAACCGGTTCATTATCGTTCGTGGCCTCCCTCAAAGATACAATTCAGTGCTGCTCAATGGCGTAACAGCTCCGAGCTTTGAGGCCGATAGCCGTGCCTTTTCCTTTGACATTATGCCCAGCAGCATGATCGACCGGATCCTGGTCTATAAGACTGCAGTACCGGAATTGCCGGGTGATTTTGCCGGAGGTGTAGTTAAGGTGTATACCACAGGAATGCCGGTAAAAAACGCATTCAATGTGAGCTATCAGGCCTCATTCAGACAAGGCACGACGCTAAGCAGCTTTTATCAGCAGCCGCAGGGCAGCAAATCCTGGCTGGGATATGACGACGGAACGTATGCACTACCCAAAGCTTTCAAGGAAGCCAGGAACCTGGATGGCAGAATAGACCTGATGCCGGTCAAAGACCGCAGACCGCTGACTAAAACATTCAACCAGAACTGGGATGCCGGACAGCAAACTGCGCCATTGGATACCAGGCTCAATATGGATCTTGCCCGGCGTTTCTACCTGGGCAAGAATACCCAGTTCGGATTGGTTTCCGCATTAAGTTATACCAATTCCTACCGCTACCAGGTCATCTCAAGAAATACAGGGAAATTTGCAGGTGGGGAAAATAAGTTTACCAGGGAATATACTTTTGCCGATCAGTCCTATGAACACGATGTCAGGGTCAATGGTTTATTAAATTTGTCGCTAAATATCAACGCAGATCATGAGATTACATTCAAAAATCTGTATACGCATCTGGGCAGCTCAGCTTTTGTGGATCGCGCCGGAATTGCCGGAGAAGAGGCCTCAGATTCTGATGAGGGTTATCTGGCACAAAAAGTTTTGTTAAACAATTACAGGGGTACTTACCTGGGGCAACTGACCGGAAGTCACAAATTTTTCAATAAGAAAACGGAAATTGACTGGCTGGTTTCTTATAACCAAACCCGGTACAACGATCCTGACCAGCGAAGCAGGGAATTTTCTGTGGATCCAGCGAAATATTACGGCACTTATTCCTTACTGGAACGTAACCTGGATCGTAACATTGTTTCTGCGGCAAATCGTGGCCGTCAGTACATCAACCTGCCCGATACGTCCAGAACAGCTGGACTGAATGTTGTTCAGAACTTTGACTTTTCTGGCTTCAAACCTCAGCTGAAAGCCGGGATTTTTATAGAGGATAAAGACCGAACCTTCGAATTTATACAACTGGGCTACCTGAGTGATGACCCCAAATACGGCCCCGGACAAGTGATCGGTGAAACCTATGGCAGGCAGAACAGCTATACAGCTTCAAACTTACTCCAGGCCGGATATTTAGCCGCAGAAATTCCACTCGGCAGTTTAAAGATCAGCGGTGGTGTCAGGGTAGAAAAGAACAGACAGCAGCTGCATACGTTTGCCTATCAGACCACTGGTGAACTGGCAAATAGCAAAATTGATCTGGACAGAAAACACACCAGTGTGTTGCCATCCCTGAACATCAGTTATAACCTGAATGAAAGTAGCCTGATCCGCAGTGCCTATTCCAAAACACTGAACCGTCCTGAATTCAGGGAGATCGCCAGCTTTTTCTATAAGGATTATTATACCGGACGACTGGCTTACGGGAATCCCGATCTGAAAACCCAAACCGATATCGATAACCTGGACGTGCGGTTTGAACATTACCCTGGTTTGGGTGAAATGATCAGCATTGGGGCATTCTATAAAAAATTCAAGAACCCCATAGAGTTTTATTATTATGCAGGTACCAGCAGCCGGAATAATTTTCAATGGGGCAATGCGGAATCGGCGAAGAGTTATGGAGCGGAACTGGAGTTCATCTTAGGGATGCAACGCTTTTTTTCGGAACAGAACTGGCTGAACAGGCAAATGCAAAAAGTATCTGTACTTTTTAATGCCACTTATGTATACAGCAGGGTGAATTTAGGGGCAAGAGCTGGCCTTCAGGATAAAAACAGGCCGATGTACGGACAGTCGCCTTATCTGATCAATAGTGCTGTCAATTATACCGACGATGAAAGCGGTTTAAAAATGACAGTAGCTTACAATGTAATCGGTAAACGCCTATTCGGAATAGGAAACATCGATTATCCCAATATTTATGAGTTGCCACAGAATTTACTGGATTTTAGTTTTTCTAAGAAACTCTCTAAAACATGGGAGCTAAAGGGCGGGGTTCAGAACATTTTAAATGCCCGTAGCCTGCAGATGCAGGACATCAATGGTGATGGAAAATATAAGGTAACCGAAGGGGCCTTCGACAGTGTAGACAACCGATACCAGTCGGCTTACCAGGGAACGTATTATACACTCGGAGTTGGCATCAGGTTATAATTAGCATGCTTTAAAAACACAGAAAATGAGAACATTTAACACCATAAGATTACTTTACATTTGTCTTACGCTGCTGATTGCCTTCAGCAGTTGCCGGAAGCAGGAAGACCTGTTCGAGTTTGTAGAACAGCCAGCGCCGGTACCACCTCCACCGCCTCCATTGTCGAATGACCAGAAGAATGTCAAGTTCAAATACAATGGAGCAGAAAAAGAAAGCAGCATGAGTGCCAGAAGAACATTTATTGATGTTTATTCTGGGACACCTTCGGCGACTGCGCACTACCGAAAAGGGTTTGAGTTTATTGTCCGTCTGGATGATGACCTTTACGATTATTCAACGCTTAGGGTCAGTTTGCCTTTAGATGAAAACGGTAATCCAAAACCCGGCACTTACAGCATTCAAAACAATGAGGCGACGGAAGGGAATGGAACGGACATTGCCTATAGGGCAGCGTCTGCCAGTACGACTTTCCCAAACACCCGTTACAGCACACAAAAAGATAAATTTATATTCAACCTGAGCCTAAGATTGGAGAAATTTGATCCCCTGACCCATGAGGTGGCCGGTGTGATTGATGAGCTGAGCATTCAGGACAAAACGGAGAGTTCAAAAAGAATCAGCCTGAGCGACCTGGGTTTTAACCTGGTTTACGATCATTTTGAAATTTATCTGAATGATGTGTTTACCTATGAGGGCAGTACTGATCCCAATGGCAGTAGTTTCTGGTACACAGGGAATGGTACTTCAAATCTATATCTCACCTCTGGCACGGCACCTTTTGATGGGGCAACGGCTTTGTTTAACCTTGCGGATTTTAAAGGAATAGGAAACTATTCCTCAGAAACAACTTTAGATCCTGATTATGGTCCGACCAGTGCTTTAATGATCAGCGATGGCAGCGGTGTAGCCATGATCGATGAGTACGCCGTTCCCCTCATTAATCCATCCACAACGGAGATCAAAGTGGAAACGTTCGTGGAAAATGTACTGATCAGGGGCTCATTTACAGCGAATGAAGCAAAACTCTGGGGCAACAACTCAGGTGGGTACTATCCAAATACTTTGATACCCGGCAAACCGGTCTATAAGATAAGTGGCTCTTTTTTTCAACGGCAGCTGTAAATCTATAAAAGAACTGAAAGCGTCTGCGTTTATAAACGCAGACGCTTTCAGTTCTTTTTTATTGATACCGATTAGGTTAACTTGCCTTCAGCCAATGCTGCCTGTTTACACAGCTCATCGGCAAATATGTCTTGCCATTTTAAAGGTATCGATGCATTTATAGTGGTCAATGCCTTATCCGTGATTAAAACCCAAACGCATCATCACCGCTATGAAAAGCAATGGATCGCGATTTCAACCCTAAGATGATGAATTTCGCAAACAATATGGGAACGAACCCGCAGATTGGCTCCCTGCCGTTATTTATTTGATCAGACCCAGTCTTACAAAAAAATACAGAATGCTCGGATAAGCGTCCATCGGTCAAGATCCTGGGTTTAAATGTGAAAAAAATAAAATTGTATTCACCCGATTGTTGGTTTTTGTTGTAGTCTAATGTATCCATGTTAATTTCCTTTTTAATTTCAGGCTTCCTGAAATTAAAAAGGAAATTTTTATAAATTTAAGCTGTAACCAAATATAAAATTAGTGTAGTCCCGCTTCATGAACCAAAAAGTTGATTCAGAACTTTTGCTAAGACTTAAAGAAGGCGACATCAATGCTTATGATGCTATTTTTTTGAAGTATTTTAAGCTTTTGTGCCTGAATGCGTATTTTTTTTTAAAGGACGAGCAGGAGGCTAAAGATCTGGTGCAGGTATTTTTCATGGAGATATGGGAAAAGAAATTATACATGAAGCTGGAGGGGGAGATCAGGGGATACCTGTACCGGTCCGTTCAGAACAGGTGCCTGAATAAGTTGCGTCAATTGGAGTCTGTACAGCAGAAGAGCGAGTTATACACTGTTTTTAATGCTGGTGAAAGTGTAGAAGAACCTTTGCCTGAAACGATATTCCAATCCCTGGACGAGGCTTTAGGACAACTCCCCGCACAACGCAGAGAGGCCATTCAGATCGTTTATCTGCACAATAAAAAATACCAGGAAGCTGCCGATGTAATGGGCATCAGCATCAATTCAGTCAAGACGCATCTTAAGATCGGGCTGAAGAATCTGCGTGAGTACATTAATAAAAACAAAAACCGATTAACCTGATTTCAAGCTATTTTATATATGGTTCCTAAAGATCAAGACATAAGGCAGTATTATATGGAGCGGCTGGCGGGTATGCTGTCAGATGCCGATGAACAGCTGTTGCAAAGCAGGTTAAGAAATGATCCTGCGGCTAAATTGTTGTGGGAATCGCTTGAGGAGCAAAACAGGCATTTGGAAACCGAAGCTTTTCTGGAAAGACTTGATCCGGAAGCAGAATTGAAAGGTGTTAAAATTAAGATGAATAATGTGCCGGCAAAGCGACTGCCGTATTGGAGAAATATCGCTGCGGCTATGTTTGTGCTGCTCATCTTTGGTCTTTTAGCTTCCAGGTATTTTTCGGATTCTGAACACTTGCCTCCGACAGCTTCAGTGCCGGTATCAAAAAAAGAAAAGGAGGTAGCCCTGGTATTGGGTGATGGCAGAAGCATGCCCATTGTTGGGAAAAAGGAAAGCTCGACCACTGAACTTGAAAAAGAAACCAGTCATCCTGCGCTTACCGAACTCAATACTTTATTGGTGCCGGCCGGAAAAGACCATAGAATTGTGCTTTCTGACGGGACAAAGGTATGGCTGAATTCGGATTCTGAACTGCGTTTTCCGTTTTTATTCGGGGGTGATACAAGGGAGGTTTATTTGCAGGGAGAGGGATATTTTGAGGTTGTAAAAGACAGGGATAAACCTTTTATCGTCCATACCGAAAATACCGCTATTCGTGTGTTGGGAACAAAATTTAATGTAAATACCTATGGGCTTATTGAACAAACCTCATTGGTCGAAGGTCGGGTTGCCTTGACGGCTACTGATGGTAGCTTGCTGAAACTGGAGCCCGGCTACCAATCCAGTTATGATCCTGCAAGTGGGCTTGTCAAGCGCACTTTTCAAGGCGATAATGTGCTCAGTTGGATGAAAGGTGTTTATTATTTTCACAATATGCCTCTGGCTGAGATCAAAGATGTCATGGAACGCTGGTTTGATGTCAAGGTCATTTTAGATCGCCCGGGATTGGGAACTTACGCTGTTTCTGGCTTGCTTGAAAAAGAACGTTTAAATGAGTTTTTAGATGACTTGAAGACGACCTCGCAAATCAGTCATTCCTTTTCGGGAAATGTGCTTCATTTGAAATAGAGGTATATTTTTCATTTTTATTAAATTTTATTCACCCGTTATCCCAAAAAGGGTGTAGTTATACCAAACCAAATAAAAATCTTTCATGACGATTCAGATTCTTACCTGGGCCGGGACAACCAGGTCATTAAAACTTATGCTGTTGTTTTTGATGCTGATGGCGCGCAACACTTATGCCCAAAGCCAACAGGGGGACCAACAGCGGATAAGCATAGCTGGAACAAACATTACTTTAGCCGAAGCATTTGAACAGATAAAAAGAGCAACCGGGCTTACCGTTTTTTACGGCAATCAACTCCTGGATGATAAGGAAAAAGTTACTTTGAATTTTAAAGGGGCCAAATTATCAGAAGTATTGGATTTCCTGTTGAAAGACAAGAATATTGGGTATCAGGTCAGGCGGAACAGTGTGATCGTTCTGGAAAAAAAAAATCCCTCAGGCGCAGCACAGGTAACTGAAATGCAGCAGACGCTGAGCGGAACAGTAACTGATATAAAGGGAAAACCTGTTCCGGGAGTCAGCGTGAAAATTCAAGGCAGCACGACTGGTACAACCAGCAACGAGCTCGGCAAGTATAACCTTAAACACCTCGCAAAAGAAGATGTGCTGTTGTTTTCTGCTATTGGTTTCGCCAGCCAGCAGATTACTATTGGTTCCCGGAAAGTCATCGATGTCATTTTACGTGAAACCGCGACGGATCTGGACCAGGTGGTGGTCATCGGTTATGGGACTTCCAGGAAAGGAGACCTGACCGGATCGGTAGGGCAGGTCAATATAGCCGATCTGAATAAAGCACCGGTTGCTTCATTTTCTGAAGCGCTGGCAGGCCGTGTGGCTGGTGTCCAGGTATCAGCCAGCGATGGTCAGCCCGGTGCCGCACAGGAAATCATCATCCGCGGTGTTGGGTCGCTGACCCAGAGTACAGCTCCCTTATATGTGATTGATGGTTTTCCGGTAGAGGACTTTGACGCCAGGTCATTAAATAATGAGGACATTGCTTCTTTAAATATCCTCAAAGATGCATCTGCCACGGCCATATATGGCGCGCGGGCTGCAAATGGGGTAGTCATCATTGAGACAAAAAAAGGAAAAGCAGGCAAGCCTGTGGTCACGATAAACAGCTCCTATGGATTCCAGCAGGTGGGTAAGGAACTGCCTGTTATGGAACCCTATGACTATGTAAAATACCAGCTGGAAATTAATACCGTCCATGCTACAGAAAGGTATCTGAAAGATGGGCGTACCCTTGAATCCTATAGAAACACAAAGGGCATTAACTGGCATGACCAGGTTTTTAAACAGAGTCCTTATTTCATTCAGAATCTGGCCATAAGGGGTGGAAATGAATTGACTAAATATTCGGTTTCGGGTTCCCTATATGATCAGCATGGGATCATCCTTAATACAGGTTCTAAGCGGTACCAGGGACGTTTTTCTTTGGATCAGAGTCTTAGCAAAAAGATAAAAACCGGTATCAGTGTAAATTACAGCAACAGTTCATCTTATGGAGTACCGGTACTGGCGTTGAACGGAGGGAATTCTTCTTCTTTCTTTTTCTCTAATGTATGGGGGTACCGGCCGCTTAGTGGTGATCCAAACCTGAACCTTATCGACGAGGACGTCGATCCGGATATCATCGATGCCAATTATACACGGGTAAATCCGATTGTTACAGCCGAAAATTTCGACCGCACCAATACCAGTTTAGATTTGCTTGCCAATGCTTATCTGAATTATGCCATCAGCAATAATCTGACTTTAAAAGTTACTGGTACGGCCAACAGCAGAAAGCGACAGTTTGAGGCATTTTACAATTCTAAAACCCCACAGGGATCCCCGTTGAATCCTTTAAATGTAAGGGGAATAAACGGAGAGGTCAGGTATACCGATCTATACAACTGGTCTAACGAAAATACACTTTCTTACCAGAAAACCTTTAATAATACACACAAAATCAATATTCTCGGCGGTTTCTCACTCCAGGGAAGCCGCACCAGAATCCAAGGCGTTTCTGTACAGAACCTTCCCAATGAAAAGCTGCGGTTTTCCGGTTTTGATGAAGGAACACCTTATTACAGTATGGCTTCCGATTCTGAATTTACTTTATCTTCATTTTACAGCAGGTTCAGTTATAGCCTGAAATCAAAGTATATGCTTGATTTTACCATTAGGGCAGATGGCTCATCCAAATTTGCACCCGGCCACCGATGGGGTTATTTTCCATCTGCGGCTGTGGCCTGGAACATGAAGGAAGAACTTTTTCTAAAGAATTTTAAAGCGGTCTCCAGCTCGAAGATCAGAGCCAGCATCGGAAATACCGGGAATAACCGTGTCAATGATTTTGCCTACCTGGGGACCTTACAGATGCCCATTATTGATTCCTATTCTTTCAACAATGCCATGCCCACCAAAGGACTTGTTCCTACCAGTTTGGGCAACAGGAATTTGAAATGGGAAGTCACCCAGCAGATAGATCTGGGTTACGATCTGGGTTTGTTTCAGGACCGACTGGCTTTTACGGCAGATGTGTACCGAAAAACGACAAGTGATTTGTTGTTATATGCTGACCTGCCTTACACGACCGGATTTAGCCAGGAGTATAAAAATATCGGAAAGATCAGAAATGAAGGACTGGAGTTAAGCCTAAGCACTGTAAACATCAAAAACGATGTATTTTCCTGGAAAAGCAGTTTCAACATTAGCTTTAACCGCAATAAAATCCTGGCGCTGACCAGAGGACAGGAGAATCTTTTCTCCTTCGTCCAGCTGGAAAGCCAGTATAACAATTCATCCTTATACCTGGCTAAAGTGGGCCAGCCTGCTGCTATGTTTTACGGGTATATTTTTGATGGGGTGTATCAGTATGCCGATTTCGATAGCCCCGAACCTGGTAAATATAAATTAAAACTCAATGTGCCCACAAACGGCAACAGCAGAGAAACCATACAGCCGGGTGATATTAAATACAGGGACCTGAATAATGATGGGGCAACTGACGATTATGATCAGACGATTATCGGACGTGGTTTTGCTAAACATACCGGAGGTTTTTCAAACAACCTGACGTATCAGAATTTTGATCTGAACGTGCTTTTTCAATGGTCTTATGGGAATGATATCTATAACGCTAACCGTTTGCTGTTTGAAGGAAATGGGCTCATTAGGCTGGAGACCAATCAGTTTGCAAGTTACCTGAACCGCTGGTCGCCGGAAAACCAGACCAATGCCAATTACAGGTCAGGTGGTCAGGGCCCCTTAGGCCGCTTTTCCTCCAGAGTGATTGAGGATGGTTCTTACCTGCGTTTGAAAACACTTTCCCTGGGATACAATCTGCCGGAGAAAATGCTCAGGCCGCTTTACCTTTCCGGATTACGAATCAATGTATCTGCGCAGAATCTACTCACCTGGACTAATTATTCAGGTATGGACCCTGAGGTATCCGCCAGGAATTCCAATTTAACTCCTGGTTTTGACTTTTCCGCTTATCCGCAGGCCAAAACCTTTGTATTGGGTATTAACGCCACATTTTAACCGCATAGCCTCAAATGAATATGAAAAAGATCTATTACTTTTTAACTCTCCTTCTTTTATGTACCAATATGTCTTGCAAGAAATTTTTGGATGTGGAGCCAAAGGACTTTCTTCCACCGTCTTACTACTACCAGACCGAGGAGCAATTGCTGTACTCGCTGGCCGGGGTCTATGATCCGCTGGGCTCGCTCGATTTATATGGCAGACATTATATTTCAAGGGTGGGGATAGAAGCGGATGAGGGTTTTTACAATACCAGTGCTGTGGTGTCGGGTCCGCAGGTCTATAATTTTACTTCTTCGGACACCTATGTTTCAGGTTTTTGGAGAGAGTTGTATATGGGCATAAACAGGGCAAATACGCTGCTGGCCAATGTAGACAATAACCTGAAAGTAAATGAAGCGATCAGGTTACAGATCAGGGGCGAAGCTTTGTTTCTAAGAGGGTATTACTATTTTTTGCTGGCCCAGAATTTTGGTGCTGTGCCCCTGGTACTCCAGCCAGCAAGTTCTCCGGATGATACCGATATTGCCAGATCACCCCTAAAGGAAGTTTACGAACAGGTACTTTCAGACATGAAGAGCGCGGAAGCTTTAGTGGCCCCTATTAAAACTTTTGGATTTGGTGGTCGGGTCAATAAATCTGCAGTCAGGGGCGTTTTGTCCAGGGTTTGTCTATACATGGCAGGTTACCCTTTAAAAGATCTTTCGAAGTATCAGGAAGCAAGTGCCTGGGCAAAAAAAGTCATCGATGACGGGGAGGCCGGACATATGCTAAACCCTGATTATACACAGATCTTTATCAATTATGCTCAGGATAAATACGACATTAAGGAGAGTATCTTCGAAGTCGAATTTTGGGGGAATGGAGCAGATGGCTTTAGTGAAACAGGTTCCGTTGGCGCCTGGATCGGGATTTACTCCAGTAATAATGACATCATTGGGAATGCCTTTGGCTTTTTAAATGCGACAGCAAAACTGTACCGTTCTTTTGAGGCAAGTGATGTGCGAAGGGACTGCGTTGTGGCTACTTATATTTATAGCGCCACAGGAACCAAGACTTATTATACTTCAACTACAGAAGCTTCTTTGTACACCCGAAGAGTTGGTAAATATCGCAGGGAATGGGAACTGGTTTTCCCAAAATCAAACAATGCCACACCTACTAATTTCCCGCTCCTGCGGTTTGCTGATGTACTGTTGATGTACGCTGAAGCAGAAAACGAGGTCCATAATGGCCCTACAACTGCTGCTGTTGATGCACTGAACCTGGTCAGAGCAAGGGCACATGCCTCCTTATTTACCGGAGCCAATAGCCTGACCAATAAAACAGATTTCTTTAATGCGCTGGTCGATGAGCGGTCAAGGGAATTGTGCTTTGAAGCACTTAGAAAGCCGGACCTGATCCGTTGGGGTTTGTTTATCCCGACCATGAAAGGTACAGAGACAAAAATGGCCAAGGATATACCAGGCAGTTTTTATGCCCTTGCCTATAAAAATGTGGCTGAAAAGCATTTGCTATATCCTATTCCCTCAAGAGAGCTGAGTTTAAATCCTGCACTTAACCAAAATCCCAACTGGTAACCTCATACAAGAACATGAAATCTTTATATATCCTATTGCTATTTGCGCTCACATTCAGTTCCTGTAAGGACGAATTGGCCGTTAATCCTCCTGATCTAAGTATTGCTACTGAGAAGAATGCCTATAAGGTGGGGGAAGAAGTGAAGTTCAAAATTGAAGGAGATGCCCAGCTGATTAGCTTTTATTCCGGTGAGCCCCTGCATGATTATACTTTCAGGGAAGGCAGAATTGTACAGCCCGGAAAACTGAGGCTTTCTTTTCAGAGCAGTGTTGAATTTGGGACACAACAGGGACAGTTTTCAGTCCTGGTGTCTACAGATTTTAATGGTGGCAGTTCTTTTTCAGACATTCAGCTGGCAAACTGGACAGATATAACCAGCAGATTTACGCTGGCCACAACCGCGGTATTTACTTATTCCAGGGAGATCGACATCACGGATCTTGCTGCAAATGCGCAAACCATTTTTATCGCCTTCAGGTATAAGGTAAAGGACCAGGGCGTTTACGGGATCGGAAGGACCTGGCGGGTAGAGAATTTCTTGCTGAACTCGGAAAGTAGTGTCGGATTGCAAAAGAAAGGAGATATTCCCACTTCAGGCTTCCGGCTTTTTGATAAGCAAGCAAATATTGCTCCTTCAAGGTCAACACTTAGCAATTCCAGGATCTCGCTGGTTGCACATTCAGTCACAGATGCCAACCGTAATCTTGAAACCGAGAACTGGGCCATCAGTAAAGGCTTCAGCATCGGGACACAAGATTACGGGCCAGACAGGCCTGTGCCAATCAAGGGTATTGCAGACAGCAAGATCAGTACGTACAAATATGTGTATACCAAAGAAGGGATATACAAAGCTGTCTTTATCGGTTATAATGCCAACATTTCCGGGAGTGCCGAACTGAAAAAGGAATTGACAGTAACCATCAACCCATAATCCAATCATTCATCAAATCACTCAGATTATGAAATCCATAGTATATCTTCCATTTTTAATCGTGCTTGTGCTGTCTGTTCTAATCAACATTTCTTGCAAAGAGATCGGGATACAAGCATTAAAAAGTGAAACCATCCAGTTCAAAGAATTGGCTAACATGCTGTCTGGGCCGTTGTTTACGCAGAATTTTGATTCTTCGGCAACGGTTTCTGACTACGTAAGTACACTTCCCGGGACAGACCAGTTTAATTCCATTGGTACCACCGGGCCGGGCACTGCAGTTTCCATCAACAATGGTAAGCTCAGGTTTGACCGGACGGCAAGTGCCAATTACGGTTATTTCTCCAGGACAACGGACTTTGCTCCCCTGCCTTCAGTCGTGCAGGTCAGTTTAGAGATCAGTACCTCGTTCAATGCTGTCGCCAATGAGAATACTTCTGCTGTCTTACAGCTGGGAGCGGGGTTTGTGGAAGGCGTTAATACCCTGACAGGTACACCACGAGAAAACAATGCGCTTGTCCATTCCAGGTTGGGTATATTTATGGGGGCTGTTCCCGGACAATTTTACCTCAGGTCAAATCCTGATAACACTGTTAATTCCGCTGCTTTTGCGGGTAGTCAAAAAATAACCTGGGTAATTAACAATTCAGATGTGTTGATCCGTTATACCACACCTGCCGGGTCCCAGGATCTGCTGTCGCCTGATAAATGGGATTTGTGGGTAGGAACGACAAAAGTGTATGATGAAAAAGCGGCGCTTACTCCGGGCCAGTCTTTGAGTGATCTGAAGTTCGCCTATACGACCAGCTCAGGCATTATCGATTTAGATGATGTTGTGGTCAGCGATCTTTCAGATCTGGCAATGACGCCTGTTAATCCGCTGCTTATTTTCAATTCTGGTTTCGAGGGCACTTGTGCCATCTCTGCTTTAGCTGCTCAGACTGACCAGATCAATGGTATTGACAACCAGCTGAGCGCCCCGAACAATTGGCAAACGGACCTTGCTCCGGTTTTTAATAATTTCTTTTTCAGCTATGAGGGTGGTGATACGACCATGCGGTATGCAAGGATTGTTCCTGATCCGGTGAACCCGGGGAATAAAGTATTAAAACTCTGGCTGGCCGAGGCTAATGCCTTAAATTTTAGCAAGGGCCGGGTACAGGCCAATGCGAACAATGGTAACGGGGTCAGAGAGCTTTATCAGTCGGTGAGGATGTACCTGAGCAGTGATTTTAGTGCCATTAAAAACTGGAATCAGACACTCACCTGGCTTACCATATTTGAGTTCTGGAACAACAATACCTGGAGCACCAATCCGGATCCTTTCAGGATCAAGGTGGACATTGTTAAACCAAATGCAACAGTCGGTAGCAAACTTAATTTCAGGATAACCGGGCAGACCTATGATCCTGGAACAGATCTGTTTACGGATATATGGAAGCAAACCAATACGACACTCGATGTGCCTGTAGGTCAATGGGTCACTATTGATTATTATTTTAAGGAAGGTGATGCGGTAAATGGGAGATTTTATCTTGCAGTGACCCCTGATGGAGGAACCAAGCAGGTAATTCTGGATGTGAACAACTGTACACACGCACCGGGCGCATTAAATCCGGATGGCCTGAAAGACCTGAATCCGATGAAACTATATACCTCCAAAACCCTGATCGATTATATGATCAGTCAGGGAAAGGTTCTCCAGATCTATTGGGATAATTTTTCGCTATGGAAGGATAAAAGGCCGTAATCTATGATACCTCAAAGACGAAATTTTATCAAACAGGCTACTGCTATAACTGCTCTGGCATTTTTAGCGCCGGTGATGGAAGTGCTTTCGGCTGAACCCGCGAGGAAGAAGCACAAGGTGCTTTTACGGTCAGCCTGGCAGACCATCAACATAGGAGATATCGGACATACTTTTGGTGTGCTGAAGTTATTTGAACGATACCTGCCCCAGGTGGAGGTCATCCTGTGGCCCAATACCCTGGACAGGGGTGTAGATGTGCTGTTGCAGGAAAGCTTTCCCAAACTGACCATCATCAAGGACCTTAAGTTCAGAGGGGGGATGTCTGAAGAACTGCAAAATGCGTTCAGCGAATGTACCCTGATGCTGCACAATTCAGGACCATATGTTGCAGGTTATGCGAACCTGCAGGCATGGTGGGACCAGACCAAAAAGCCGTTTGGCGTTTATGGGGTTTCTCTGGATGAGGTCAGCACAGAATTAAAAGAACTGATCAATCATGCTTCCTTTTTTTATTGCCGGGATACGGAGTCCCTTAGATATCTTAAGTCCATGAGCTTAAAGTGTCCGGTTCAGGAGTTTGCGCCCGACGCAACATTTGCGATCGATGTGCAAAATGATCTGAAGGCCGATCAATATTTGCATCATACGGGAATGAAAAAAGCTGAATTTATTTGCGTGATTCCACGCCTGCGTTACACGCCCAACTGGAAACTCAAAGGCAAAGTGCCTACTGATGAAGACAAATGGAGAGACGAGGTTTCGCAGTTGTTTAAAGAGAAAGATGCGCTCAAGTTCCGCCAGGTAATCATTTCCTGGGTAAAGGAGACCGGACTTAAGGTTTTACTATGCCCGGAAGTGACCTACCAGGTGGAATTCTCAAAAGAAACGCTTTTTGATCCGCTTCCCGATGAGATCAAGGCTAACGTGGTCTGGCGGGATAGCTTTTGGCTGCCTGATGAAGCGGCTTCAGTTTATGCCAGATCTTTAGCGCTGGTCAGCGCAGAACCACATTCTCCCATTATGGCCATAGCCGATGGAATACCGGCAATACATGTCAAGCAACCCAGTGATACCAAGAAGGGGCAGATGTGGAGGGACATTGGCCTTCAGGATTGGTATTTTCTGATAGATGAAACTCCGGCTGCGGAAATCACAGCTGCCCTTCTGGAAATCTACCATCACTATCCGGTAGCACTGGCTAAAGTGGAAAAAGCAAAAATGTTTCTGGAAAAGGTCCAGCAGGATAATTTCAAGGTGATCAAAAGATGTCTTTCCTGAATCTTATTAAATGATGTTATATGTTTAAGTATTATATTTTAATGGTTGTTTGTGTAATAACCGCAACGCATACTTATGCCCAATACGATCTTGTTATTGTAGGTGGCAATCCGGGAGGTATCATGGCTGCTATTGCGGCGGCCCGGTCGGGAAAAACTGCTGTTATCCTGGAAAGAACGGCTCATATAGGCGGGCTGCCTGCAAATGGTTTGGGTGCAACTGATATTGCGACCAGAGGAGCGACAACCGGGCTTTTTATGGAATTTTTGACCCGTGTAAAATCACACTATGTTAAAAAATTCGGTAAAGCATCAATGCAGGTGAAAATGTGTAGTGACGGTTACCATTTTGAGCCTGCTGTGGCGGAACTGGTTTTTGAGCAAATGCTGCAGGAACATGGCGATCGGATCAAAGTATTAAAAATGCGGCAATTCGATGCCGAGCCTCAGCACGTCAGCATTACAGATGGGCTTATTAAGCGTATCCAGGTTACAAATAGACAGACTGGTGCTTTGGAAACCTATGCTGGCGCTGTATTTATTGATGCGACCTATGAAGGCGATCTGGGCGCTGCTGCAGGTGTTCCGTTCAGGGTAGGCCGGGAAGCAAAAAAGGAATTTAACGAGCCTGGAGCCGGCCGGATTTATAAATACTGGGGCGGCCCGGAGGAGGCAGGTAGTACCGGGCAGGGAGACAACGCGGTACAGGCTTACAATTATCGCGTATGTCTGACCAGCGAACCTGGTAAACAGGTTGCTATAGAGAAACCTGAGCGCTATAACCGTAATGAATATTTGTCACTGATCGGTGATGTCTTAACAGGTAGAAATACCGGTGTTGAAATGGAAAAGGTAACGGGGCAGATGCTGGAAGATAACCGAAATATAATTTTAAAAGGAGGTAGATCTGATATTCCGGGAGATAAATGGGGACTGGCAAAGCTGGTGAATACGGTGATGCTGCCCAATAACAAGACCGACGCGAACAATCAGCACCAGGCATTTATCTCTACAGATCTGCCGGAGGAAAACTGGCCATGGCCAACCTCTGGTTGGGACTGGAGGGATGCCTTTGCTCAGCGGCTGAAAAACTATACCCTTGGGCTTTTTTATTTTGCGCAGCACGATGCAGAACTCCCTGAATCGTTTAGAAAAGAGGTGCTGAAATGGGGACTGGCGAAAGATGAATATACGGACAACCGCAATTTTCCAAGACAGGTGTACGTCAGGGAAGGAAGGCGTTTTGAAGGTCTTTATTTTTTTACCGCAAAGGATGCCCTTCCTGTAGCACCGGGAAAACGTCCGCCCTTACACACCGGCAGCATTACTTCCAGTCATTATGCGCTAGACTCTCATGGGGTAAGGAAAAGGGAACCGGGTAAGGTTCATCTCGATGGTTTTTTGAGTTATGATACTGAGGTGTATACGGTTCCTTATGGTGTTATTGTGCCTAAAGTGATTAGAAACCTGTTGCTTCCTGTGCCGGTGTCAGGTAGCCACATCGGTTTTTCAACCCTGAGAATGGAGCCCTGCTGGATGGCCATGGGGCAGGCTTCCGGAGTTGCGGCGGCTCTGGCTATTGAGCAGAAAATTGCTGTTCAGGATGTTCCTCTTGGTGCCCTGCAGGACAGGCTATTGGAGCAGGGGCAAACCTTAATTTATTACCAGGATGTTCCTGTTTCCAGTCCTGATTTTAAAATGGTGCAGTCTATGGGATTGAAGGGGTTTTTGCCAGGCTGGAAAGCTGACCTTTCCCTTGCGCTGGATCAGCAGACAGCAAGTTCATGGGCGCAATTGTCCGGACTGAAACTGGAAACCATTCAGGGTAAATCCAGGGGCGATATGCTGCGCTTTTTATACCATGGCATGAAAAAAGGAAATCAATAAATCATATGAATCATTTAAGCGTGTTAAACCAGGTACCAAAGAAAACCAATACCTATGCTGTTTATGCAGCAGTAATTGTGGCCGCTCTGGGCTATTTTGTCGATATCTATGATCTTTTGCTTTTTAGTATTGTCAGGGTGCCCAGTTTGAAGTCTATCGGACTTAGCGGAAAAGCCCTGACCGATAGCGGAATTTTTTTACTGAATGTCCAAATGGTGGGGATGTTGCTCGGTGGAATCTTTTGGGGGATCTTAGGGGATAAGAAAGGAAGACTTTCTGTTTTATTCGGTTCTATATTTTTATATTCTATAGCCAATATTGCCAATGGGTTTGTGCATTCTGTTGAAAGTTATGCGCTCTGGCGGTTTATTGCGGGTTTTGGTCTGGCTGGTGAACTGGGCGCAGGAATTACCCTGGTTGCGGAACTGATGCCTAAGGGGAAAAGAGGCCAGGCAACGACCATTGTGGCTTCGGTAGGTGTAAGTGGTGCTGTTGCGGCCTATTACATTGCCCAGTATTTTACCTGGCAGGTCTCTTATTTTATTGGGGGCGGGCTTGGTCTTTCCCTGCTGTTGCTGAGGATAGGGGTGTCTGAATCCGGGATGTTCTATAAAGTCAGTCAGCAAGAAACTTCCAGGGGAAATTTTCTTTTGCTGTTCAGTAATTGGCGCATCTTTTTGAAGTATCTCCGGTGCATTATTATCGGAGTTCCTTTGTGGTTTGTCGTTGGGATTTTAATTACGCTTTCTCCTGAATTTGGTAAGGTGCTGAAGGTGCAGGGAGTGGTAGATGCGGGATCAGCTGTTGCCTGTTGTTATGGGGGGCTGGTGTTTGGAGACATCGCCAGCGGCATCTTAAGTCAGCTACTGAAAAGCAGGATTAAAGTGGTATTTGTCTTTTTATGTCTTTCTACGATTGGGATAACTTGTTACTTTTTTATAGAAAACGCGTCCCTTCAAACTTTTTATCTGATTTGTGTCTTTCTGGGTTTTTCAGTCGGTTACTGGGTCATTTTTATGACCATAGCTACCGAGCAGTTCGGTACCAATATCCGCGCTACGGTAACTACAACAGTACCTAATTTTGTAAGGGCAGCTGTTGTTCCTTTGAGCTTGTTGTTTCAGTTCCTGTATACCTTGTTGGATGATTCATTGATTTATGCAGGGGCTGTAGTGGGTTTGTTATGCCTTTCGATTGCTTTTTGGTCATTGATTAAAATGAAAGAATCTTTTTCGACTGATCTGGATTTCATTGAAGAACGATAGCGGCATGAATAAATTAAAAAGGAGATCGGATATGTTGTCTAAACGGAATGTCATTATTCCATTAATCGCCTTGGCCAGTTTAATGTGCTGCTTTCAGCTTGCCAGAGATCTGGTTGATGTTGAAAAGAATCTTGATTATTGTGTAACACAGGCGGGTAAAACGTTGGCTCAGATCAACCGGGACAGTGTTTTTCCCCGGGATATTGAAAAGGATGGTAAGCGTTGGAACTTTGTTCGTAAAGAAGAGTGGACAAGCGGGTTTTGGCCAGGTATTTTATGGTACTTGTATGAATATACGGGGGATGCGAAATGGAAAATTCAGGCGGACAGGTTTACGGGTTACCTGAATCCGCTCACGCGGAGGCCTGCGGTGGATCATGATCTTGGTTTCCAGGTTTTCTGCAGTTTTGGTAATGGTTATCGGCTAAGTCATGATCCGGGGTATAAAAAAGCAATTTTGAGATCGGCGGATACCCTGGCTACTTTATTTAATCCGAAGGTGGGTACGATTTTATCCTGGCCATTTATGATTAAAAAAGAGAAATGGCCTCACAACACGATCGCTGATAATATGATGAATCTGGAGTTGTTGTTTTGGGCAAGTAAAAATGGGGGAAGTAAATCTCTGTATGACATTGCTGTCAAACATGCAGAAACCACGATGAAAAATCATTTCAGGGCTGATTATTCTGCTTACCATGTGGTGCTGTATGATGCGGCATCTGGGAAAAAGATCAGGGGCATTACCTATCAGGGTTATTCGGATGAGTCCATGTGGGCCCGTGGGCAGGCCTGGACCATTTACGGCTATACAGTGACCTACCGGGAGACCAGGGACAGCCGGTTCCTGGATTTTGCGCAAAAGCTGGCAGATGTATATATTAAGCGTTTACCTGCTGATTTAATCCCGTTTTGGGATTTTGATGACCCAGAACATGGGTTAAAAGATGCGTCAGCTGCAGCCATCACCGCTTCGGCGCTTATTGAACTGTCTACATTTGTACCTGACCGGACTAAAGCCGCTCAATATTTTAAGCTGGCTGGTCAAATGATATCGGAGCTGTCATCCCGCCATTACCAAAGCAGGGATAGCAATTCGGCCTTTCTTTTACATACGACAGGGAACAAACCTGCAAATAGTGGCCTGGATTGTTCCATTACCTATGCAGATTATTATTACCTGGAATCTCTGATCAGACTGAAAAGACTGGCGGTTAATCAAACGATCTATGATTATTTAAGGTAAGGAGAGTGAAATAATAGATGAAAGGTATCCCGCTTCAATGGAAATGCAGGAAGCAGATCATGGCATAATTTTAGCAAACAAATTGAGCATATGTCTGAACTAACCAAAATCATTCTCGGGCTCGCTATTTTATTAAGTATCGTGTATAGTCTGTTGATCTGGTCTTCCCTTAGTGGAGGAAAAGACATTACTATTTACCAGGTAAGTATTGCAATAAACATCCTGATTGCGCTCTGGTTCTGGTACGTAGCTACCCGAAGGACAGGAGACCCGCAGGATGGAATGGGCTTAGGGCCGATCATGCTGATTTGCGGCACGATCACGATCCTTATTCCACTGATCTGCGTGATTGTTTATTTCATCAGAAGATTTTAAATTTAATTTCATTCCAAACCACATGACACGAACCGAACTAATTGAACTGGCTGAAAAGATACAGAATGCTTCAGGGGCAACTAAAGCAGAGAATGACCAGATGCTGGAAGTATTTTTAGCAAATGTGCCAGATCCCAATGCCAGTAATTATTTTTTTGAACTGGAGTACGATGAGCTGAGTCCGGAAGAAATTGTTGACAAGGCATTATCTTATAAACCTTTTCAATTGTGATCCATAACGATTAAAACAAACCACAATGAAATTAAAATCTTCCTGAAATGTATTCGTATTTAAATTTAAGCCTTATGCAATTAAGAAACGAACTGGAACCTGATCTGAAAACAGCTGAGCAGCGCTACCCGAAAGTTTTGGAAGCGATTTTAGCCTATACCAACTTTTGTGATGAGCATGGCGATGAGGAACTGACAGAGTACAAAAAGCTGGAGGATAAATTACACTCGCTTACGGGGAAAGATATGTCGCGGTTTAACCTGGGCGAATGGTGGGAAGAAGAGGGGGCAGAACCCCTTGCGTTTAAAATAAGTTTACCTGATCCGGTTTTTAACGGAGACATAACCAGGGAAGAACTGAGGGAGATTGTTAAGCGCTTAAAAACCTTTGGTGAACCGGTTGAGGGTGATGACAGTTTCTCTGATCAGTTTGGTCTTTACCTCGATGGCTATTATCATTCACTACTATCATTTAATTTTAAGGGTTACGATCCTAAACTTTTCCAACGCAATAAAGATAAAAACGGAAAATACTTTGAGTATTCTGCGGATGAAATTGTGGCAAGAATAATGACTATCCTATGAAAATTTTTGAAGACATAAAATTAAAAGACGGCTGCATGGTTGGCTATTTTACGCTGCCGGACTTCGTTAAAGTTGTGGCCGAATTCGATCTGGACAAGGAGGACGTTCCCGAGGAGTCGGATTTTAGGGAGCTGATCTCAAATGCAACGGCCTGGGCGAGCGGTCTAAGCGCCGATAGATTAGCGGCACTTAAAAATGAAATCGCGACTGAACTGACCGATGCTGCTTTTCAACAATCAGATTATCGGCCTACAGCAGGTGATTATTCAGATCTCCAACATTCCTTAGTCGTCGTAGGCTTATACTTTTATCCCGAAGATGTGGTAGTGATGGTATGTGAAGCAAAACAAGAGTATCCGGATATGCAGATAAATTGCCAGCTTGACGAATCCTACCGGCTGGAGGATATTAGCGTTGAGAAAATAAGCTGAGCTGAACTGTGGGTGATGCGTGGATGAGTTTAAAGGCTAAAATCTGTCTTCCATCCGCTCTTCAAAGCCAGTTGTTCAAATTGCTCCTGATCGGGATCTTTTTTAAAGTTAAGGACTACTCGCTTTAGTTTTTTTAGTTTTTCAAGTTTGGCCACTTCGCCAACCGGAATACTATCGAATTCGTTTATGGCCAGACTTTCCAGGTTTTCAAATGCCAGGACTTGCTCGATGCCTTTGAAGTTTGGTGTATGGAGAAAGATCAAAGAGTTGATGTTCTCCGGGTTTGCCAGTTTTGGCAGCTGGTTGAGTTTCTGGGTGTAGCCAATGGATAGCTGCGTTAATTTTTTGAGGCTGGAAAGGAAGTCAAAGGATTCCAGACCTTTTGCATAACTGATGCTGAAGCTGCTTAAGTTAGGGAATGCCGCGGTAATCAGTTCCGGGTTTTTCAGGGTATTGGTAACGGTTAGTTCAGAAATTCTGTCGTTAGGCATTATTGCTGCTACATCCAGGGTGGATACTTTCAGCTGAGCGAGCTGAGTCAGCTGATTGATGATTTTGTATTGCTTTTTATCAGCAAGTCCGAATTCAAGTTCCAAAACCTTTAGCGCTTTAGATTCCAGTAAAGGATCGAGATCGATCTTCTTGTTATAATTCCCGCTAAGCCGAAAGTGTTCCAGGTTGTAGATGCCGCGCAGTGGTTCCAGGTTTTCCAGGGGCTGGGATCCAAAGCACAATACGTTTAAATTCCTGATGTTATTCAGCTGGCTGATGAGCTGGAGACCAGTAAAATGGTCTTTCTTTTCAGGTTCTCCAGGGTCAGTCACTACAACCAGGTTTATTTGGGTGTTTGTGTTTAGCAACTGGTTGAGGATATCCAGTTTCTCGTTGCTTAAGTAGCCTTCGATAGAAACCGAGCTAACCTGTGCGGGATCGATATTTGCAAGTTCATCGATGGATGCAGAATTTATTTTTATGACCATTTTTTTTGTTATTGTAGCGATTTGTATTCTTTTTTTTAAACAGTGCATAGCAGATCAGTAATATCAGTGTAACCAGCAATGCAAATCCGACATTCCTTAGAAACTCATCGGTACGAAATGATACAGCTTCTCCCATTTGGCCGGTATTCAGATTCATTCCATGATTTTTGGAATAAAAAGTTTCGGGGAAGCCCAGCCTGATATCGTCAATATCTTTATCGTATGAGGCCAGTGTAATAAGAGCAAAGATCAGCGGGGCCAACCACAGGAAAGTAAGAATTATTTTTTTTCGTTTCATATCGAATTGCTATAACGGTACATGAATGGTTAACGCTCGTAACAGGCATCAATATTCAATTTTTCTGTTTACAACCTGTTCGAGCAGATTGTCTTTAAATGAATTGGTTCGGAAGGTTTCCCGTTTGATCCAGTTTCCTTTCGCATCATAAATGTACTTGTAGACGGTTTCTCCATGACTTTTCTCTGCTTCGCTGTAATGCTCCCGAATGATATCCCCCTTGTCATTATAGCTGAACTGGTAGGTATAACCTGCTTCTGTATATTTAACAAGCTGCTTTTTAGGATTGTAAAGAGCTTTTACTTTTCGGGGAACCGGTGCATCTGCGCCTGGCCTGGGATCGGTAGACTGCATAACTTCGTTGTAATGGTTTCCGTTTTTATCAATTTGGTAGCTGTAAAGAAATTTCTCATTGAATTGCCAGCCTTTTCCATCAAGGTTGTCATCGTAAATTGTTTTGCTTTTGATGATGTTGTTATTCCCATAAGTATAGACAACCTTTAGCCTGTAATTGGGTTTGTATTTGTCAGAAATTTCCGTAATTGTCTTTGCATAGTTGGTCACACTGATGGCATATACCTGTTTTTTATCCGGAGCATTTACGGCCGCAGGGGTCTGATATTCAGTAACCTGGTCCTGCAGCTTTCGGAACGGGGTTTTAACCCCATATAGTTTCTTCCATGCCGGCTCATGACTATACAGAAAATTGCTTTCTGTTAAGGCTGGCTGCTCTTGGGCACAATTGTATAAACTGGCCAGAACCAGGGAAAAGGTGATGTAAAACTTTTGTCGCGCTAACTTCATTATCTTTTCATTATTTATTTAAAATAGTTTTTGTGTGCCCCGAACGGTAAATTTTTTTGCAGGCATTCGGCATATGCTTTCATCAATTTCGCTTCCCGGTTTTTCCAGCCCCATTTAAAGTCAAAGAACAGGTTTGCAGGAATGCCTATGATGAGGGCCAGCAGAAAAACTAGCCTTTGTTTCCCGGCCTTAAGCCTGAAGCAGATCCAGGTCACAATCCCGGTAAATACTAAGAGGAGGAAAAAAATATTGAACATAGGTCGTGTTAAATTAGCGAATAATTTTTAAAGGAGCGCCTGCTTTCGGCCGGTAAAGATATAAGGCATAGTAAATGTAGTCTTCATTTGTTTCTGCCTCTATTACGGGGAAATCACGGTCTTCTCCCTGATGTTGCAGTAAGGCGACAACTTTGCCATTGCCGAAATACCTCAGGTCGTATTGAACGCTTATTTTGATTTTCTGAATTTCATCGGCTTCCTTTTGTATTTTTTCCCAGCCATCATCATAACTCTTAGGTTCGCCCGAACGAAAGAAGAAGGATTGTGTAACTTCTTTTTCCCGGTTATAGATCATAGAAGCAATGCGCTCGATATCCTTATAGCGATAAGCCCTGGCGAACTGTTGGTTGATAGACAGGGCTTCCTTGATCAGATCAGTTTTTTGTTCCTTACTGAGATCAATGCCGTTTTTCCAACCTTCTGATTGGTAAGGTACCTGAGCATTAAATGAGGTTTTATATTCGATTGCATTTTCTCCGCCTTTTATGGGCACTTTTAGCGCTGCAACCTGAGTGAAGCTGTCCCAGTCGGTTTTTCCATATTCACCGTGTACGATTCTAGCGCTGAATGCAGCTTCTTGCCTTAATTTGTCTTCCAGCTTGCCATCCTGGATCGCTTTGGGATAAATTTTTATTTTTATTTCCTGTGGCCCGCTTTGCAGGATGTATTGAGGAATGTCTGCATGCTGTTCTCCGGCGGAGTTGCCGGTGGTAAAGGAGAAGTTGGCGAGCATATCGTTTATATAGATCTCATAGGTACAGAATTGAGCGGTAAACCTTACCTGGTAGGTGGGATTGTACTTGAATGTTTTGATTTCTTTTGAAATGCTGTTGTATTGTTCCCTGGAGATCTGCTGTATTTGCCCCCCGGTATCTTTGCCCTGCTTATCCTGGCCAGAGCTTGTTAAAAAGGCCAGCATAGAGAAAAGTAAGAGTGATAATTTTTTGTTCATGGTACCTTTCTTTTTTGATTAAACGTTGTTTTTGTACTGAAAGTGTTGGCTGTCAATTTTTGGTGATGCTGATCGGCAAACAACCTGTTCACACGCATGCGCATCAGTTACGGAGGTTTTGAAGTGAATAACCGGTAGCTCTAGAAGATGGAAAACAGTATTTAAAAAGCTTGTTATTTCTATCTGGTCTTTTAAACAAAGTGAATTCGGCCTTTTAAACAAAGTAAGGTAAAATCATGCGCCCTAATTTTGTATCCATAAAAAGAAATAAAATGATACAGAACAACAACCAGGGAGCATTGCAAAGTCCGATAGGATCGGGGTTTAATGCCAAATCAACCGCTGCCGAAGTAATTAAAGGTATTGACCTTAACGGTAAAATTGCTATTGTAACCGGAGGTAATACCGGCATCGGATTGGAAACTACCCGCATTTTAGCCGGGGCAGGCGCAACGGTTATCGTACCTGCGCGGGATATGGAGAAAGCAAAGAAAAACCTGCAGGGGATTGCGGGTGTGGAGCTCGCGGAAATGGATCTGATGTTGCCGGCATCAATTGATGCATTTGCAGAAGGGTTTCTTGCATCAGGAAGATCATTGGATCTGCTGATCAACAATGCGGGTATTATGTGGGTGCCGCTACGCAGAGACAGCCGTGGTATAGAGTCACAATTGGCTACCAACTATTTAGCGCAGTTCCAGCTTACTGCTAAATTGTGGCCCGCCCTTAAAAAAGCAAATGGTGCCAGGGTAGTCAATGTGTCTTCACAGGGGCATCAATTTGCTCCTTTTGATTTTGATGATCCTAATTTTCTGCACAGGGAATACGAAACATTACAAGCTTACGGGCAATCTAAAACGGCTGTCAACCTCTTTTCAATGGAGTTGGACAATCGCGGCGGGTCAGCTCAGGTAAGCGCATATTCGGTACATCCCGGTTCTATTGGTGGTACCGAATTGGGAAGAGAGGCGCCGTTGGAGTTGTTTCAGAAAATGGGTTTCGTAGATGCAACGGGTAATATGCTGCCCGAAGTAGCTGCTTCATTAAAAACAATTCCGCAAGGTGCTGCTACAACAGCTTGGTGTGCAACCAGCCCCTTATTAAACAATATTGGCGGGGTGTATTGTGAAGATGCAGATATTGCTAAATTAGCACCTGAATCAGCTGCTTCGAATGGGGTAAAGCTATATTCCCTGGACGAAGGCAATGCAAAGCGGTTGTGGGAACTAAGTGAAAAATTAACAGGTATAAAATGGAATATTTAGCAAAGTATATAACTGAAGATATCAAGCTTTCCTGTTATGAGGATAAATTTTTCAAGTCGGATATCATGTTTGATCAGCATATGCTGGTATGGTTCCTTTCCGGTGAAACCAGGATTGTGCAGGCGGATGCGACCTATGTTTTTGGGAAGGGTGATATCTTTTTAATTCCCAGGAATCAGCTGGCTACCATTATCAACTATCCTAAAGATGGGCATCCGCATAAAACGGTAGTGATGCACCTGTCGACAGAAAGGCTCAGGGATTTTTATGCAGGCAAAAATATAAATCCCGGTCACTTTACATCCCGGAAAATCTATAGTTTCAGCAACCATCCCTTGCTGGAAAGTTGCCTGGCCTCTCTTATTCCGTATTTTGAAATGAAAGCTATACCCGAAGATATTGCTGCCCTTAAGATTATGGAAGCAATCAGTATCCTCAGGACACTGGATAAGGAGATTGATGATGTGCTTGCCAATTTTGAAGAACCCGGGAAGATTAACCTGAGCGATTACATGGAAAAGAATTTTATGTTTAATCTGCCGATAGAGAAGTTTGGTTACCTTACCGGGAGAAGCCTTACGACTTTTAAACGGGATTTTAAGAAAGCCTTTGCTATGACACCGCAACGCTGGCTAACGCAAAAACGACTGGAACTGGCCCATTACCAGCTTACACAAAAGAAAAAAAGACCGCTGGAGGTCTGCTACGAAGTAGGCTTTGAAAACCTGTCTCATTTTTCGTTTGCTTTCAAAAAACAATTTGGCTATGCGCCTAGTGAACTGTTAACGCGGCAATAGCATTCCTGACCGGCGTGTTTTATTGCCTGGGATGTAAGTTTCCGGCAATTTCCTGACATTTTAAATGTTTCTTTTTACAAGGTTGTTGAATTGTACCAAAAGATCCTGCTGTTTTTCATTGATTAGTTTTTTCGCTTCTTCAAAATGGTACCAGCCGGCATGGTCTATTTCGGAAAAATTTTGTTTTCTTCCCGATTTTGGAGGCCATTCCAATTCAAAGGTATTGCTGTGGATTTTGACTGGATCTAAGTCTCCTTCAACCGCCCAGCAATTTACCTGTTTGCCGCCTTTTTGTACAATCGGATTAAGCGGAATGAAATGCCCTGACGGGCGATAACCAGTTTCTTCTGCAAATTCCCTGATCGCAGTGTTCAGAGGCTCCTCGTTTGCATTTGGTTCTCCTTTGGGAATGGTCCAGGTACCATCATTTTTATTGACGAAGAAAGGACCGCCTGGATGAACCAGGAAAAACTCCGGCTCGCCAGCTTTCCATCGGTATAACAGGATGCCATAACTCTGTTTCATGTAGCTATAAACAAAACAGGGTGGCATTGAGTTTTTTTAATTATTTCGTAAATTTATCGGAATAGAAAATAATGTTAGATTATAGTAAGCACAGCGATTCAGAATTGGCAGGACTATGCCGGGCAGGCGACGATGCTGCGTTTAAAGAAATCTATATCCGGTACGATAAACTCCTTTATATTTTTGCTCTAAAAAAACTGGAGGACGAAAATGAGGCGATGGATGTTGTACAGGACGTATTTGTATGGATACTGAGTAACAGGGAAAAATTTGCACTGAAAACTACCCTTTCAGGTTATTTATACAAATCTGTTCTGAATAGAATCTTCGATATTTTTCGTCGTCAAAATACGATCCGGAAATACATTACCAAAGGTGACCATTTTGTTGAGGTCGACAGCTATGAAACGGATTATCTGATTCGTGAAAATGATATCAGAACAATGATCGATAAAGAAATTGCGACAATGCCACCCCGCATGCGTGAAGTTTATGAATTAAAACATAAAGAAAACGCTGATGCAGCTGAAATTGCCAAAAGATTGGATATTTCCGAACACACGGTAAATGTGCATTTACAACGTGGCCTCAAGCACCTGAAAGAAAGGCTGGGTTTGGTGGTGTACGTACTTTTTATACTTAATCCCTAATTTAAATAAAATTAAAATTGTTGTAATTCAGGTGATTGCATGATTTTTCAATGTATTTGAAATTATTTCTTCATTTGGAGTAATTTTTAAAGGGAGGTTCTACGCCTTAGTATCAGTTAAAGAGAACTATAGCCGCTACTGATATGGCAAAGAAAAATATAAAGGATATTCTAGAGAAAGTTGATGGGGACAACCACAGTCCTGAGGAAGAACTTGCTGCAAAGCTTTGGCTTTTTCAGCTTAACCAAAACAAAGAACTTGACCTCTCTGATAAAAAGCTGGATACGATAAGCAATAAAATGTGGTCAGCAATCAATAAAGGCAAGGAAAATCAACCAACCAGGCTACGAACAGATCAGCTATGGATTCGTATTGCAGGTATGGCGGCAGCGATTGTTTTTGTCCTGCTTGGGGTTTACTTCTTTTACGAGAATAATGAAAAGGATACGAGCCTATTGGTGCAGGATGTCGGTCCCGGAAAAATTGGCGCTACCCTTACACTTGCCAATGGTAAAAAGATCAGATTATCGGGTGTGGTAAAGGGCGAACTGGCTAAAGAAGCAGGTGTAACCATCCACAAAACTGCTGATGGGCAATTGGTTTATGAAGTCAGCGGTTCGGTTAGTATGGCCAACAAGATAAACACTTTATCTACTGCCAAAGGCGAAACCTACCAGGTGCGTTTGCCCGATGGCTCATTGGTCTATTTAAATGCCGCTTCGAGTCTCACGTATGCTACTTCCTTAATTGAAAATGGCAAAAGAATAGTCAAGCTTCAGGGCGAAGGCTATTTTGAAATTGCCAAAGATAAAAAACATCCTTTTATTGTAAAGACGAATCAACAGGAAGTCGAAGTTTTAGGGACACATTTTAATGTCAATTGTTATTCAAATGAACCGGAGACAAGGACTACTCTGGTTGAAGGAAGTGTAAAGGTCTCGAACGGGAATTCTGCGCGACTGCTCAAACCAGATCAACAGTCAATATCAAATGGCAATACCATTAATGTTAAAAATGTAAATGCCGAAGACGAAATATCGTGGAAGGATGGGGTTTTTCTTTTCCAGGACGAAACGCTGGCAAGTATCATGAGGAGAATTGCCAGATGGTACGACGTAGATGTTACGTTTGCAGATGGTGTAGACAAGAACCAGTTATTTGGCGGAGGGGTATCGCGTTACAGCAACGTATCCGTTGTGCTGGAAATGCTGGAATCAACAAAAAGTATTCATTTTAAAATAGAGGGAAGGAGGATACTGGTTATGAAGTAATTTGACCCAGCTCAAAGCAATAATCAGATCCCGGTTATAGCCGGAACCTGATTAAACGTTTTGATTTATCATCCTGTAAGGATTTATGTAATTGTATAACGTGTTTGCCAGCTAATTTTCGACGATCATCAGGCGCACACAAATCAACCAAAACAAACAAATTTATGAAATTTATTCATCTAATCAGGTGCAATTCTCCATATGGCATACCTTGCTCAATGTTGCGTATTATGAAGCTAATTATCGTCATTATGATCACTTTTCTAATGCAGGTGAGCGCCTCGACTTCCGCCCAACTGATAACGCTGAAAGAAAACAATATCAGTCTGCGATCGGCCTTTGAACATATCAGAAAGCAGACCGGATACATCGTGCTGTACAAATCTGAGCTGGTCAGGAAAAAGGCAGTTATAAATGTCAATTTGCATGGTGTAACGATAACATCGGCTTTAGAGACCATTCTCCGGGATCAAAACCTGGACTTCGAAATCAAGAAAAAGTCTATCATACTGAGCCAGAAGCCAGCATCTGTAGTTCAGATTTTAATTGAAAAATTTAAGGAAATCAATATTCGCGGACGGGTTACCGATGAAGCCGGTAAGGCAGTCCCAAGTGCCTCTGTTAAGGTAAAAGGGACGAGTAAAACTACCACAACTAATGAAAAAGGTGAATTCTCGATAGAGAATGTGGCAGAGAACGCCATTATAGAGGTTAGCTATATCGGATATAAGACCTTACAGATCACTGTAAAGAACCAGGATTATCTGAACCTGAAGCTGGAGCAGGATATTACCGGGCTTAATCAGGTTGTTGTTGTGGGCTACGGTACCCAGAAGAAAACAAATCTTACCGGATCAGTGCAGGTAGTAGACGGTTCAAAGCTCCAGAACCGTCCAACAACCAATGTTACACAGGCATTGCAAGGTACGGTATCAGGTGTTAACTTCAGCTACGGTAACGGCGGATTTGAACCTGGTGCAAGTCCGGGTATGCAAATACGCGGACAGGGAAAACCGTATGTGATCATAGACGGGACAGCTGGCGACATCAATACCGTTAATCCAAATGATATAGACAATATATCCGTTCTGAAAGATGCTGCTGCATCAGCAATTTATGGTGCGCGGGCGCCATACGGTGTACTTATCATAACGACGAAATCCGGAAAGCAGAATCAAAAAATTCAGGTGGAGGCATCTGCTAATTCCAGCATTACATCGATTATCAACAAACCCAGGATGGTTGACTCTTACACTTTTGTAAAAGCAATGAATGAATTTCATGACAATCAGGGTGTAGCAAGGTTGTTTTCTGAGGAAACAATAGACAGGATTCTTGCAAGGCAGGCGGACCCAAGCTTACCTGAAACCGTTCCGGATCCAAGCAACCCTACCAAATGGGCAACTTATCAGCTTTCAAACGGTAATAACGACTGGGTTGACATTCATTTCGGGAATGGGCGCCGGAGCCAGGAGAATATTTCTGTAAAAGGTGGTGGAAAGGATGCAGCCTATTTCATATCTGCAGGACATGCATACGAAAAAGGCATCTTAAAAATGGCAGAGGACAACTATAGCCGCATTAACCTGAACTCCAAAATTGACTTAAACCTAAACAGCTGGTGGAAGCTAACTTCAAATACGCGTATTACAGAAGAAAACAGGATAAATCCGGTTTACAATGGTGAAGGTAATTACGCAATGGTGATCCACCATATCTTACGTACCCATCCTAACCAATATTTAAAATCCCCCAATGGACAATATTCGGCTTTATCAAGAGTGCCTTTGATGCGCACAGGTAACGAAAAAACCACAAAAAGAGAGGTGCTGCAAAGACTTGCAACTGAAATTACCCCTTTGAAAGGCTGGTCCATAAATGCAGATTATTCTGTATCACTTCCATTTAAACAGTTTGTAGGTGAAAATCTTACTGCTTATGAAGATCAGGTCGATGGAACCCTTACGCCAATTGCGTCTACAGTTCCATCTTACATCACAAAATCCAAATCAAATTCAACTTATAAATCGCTTAATGTATTCTCTTCCTACAAATTTGACATATTGGAGGCACACCATTTTGCCTTTTTAGGAGGTTATCAGCAGGAATCCAACCGGTACGATTACATGAGGGGGCTTAAACGTGAACTGATCACTCCCGAAGTACCCTCTATAACCACTGCGACAGGAGAAATGCAGGTTGTTGATACCCTTGCACATTGGGCAACAAAGGGTTATTTTCTAAGATTTAATTATAACTATCAGGATAAATATTTGCTGGAAGTAAACACCCGATATGACGGCACTTCTAAATTTGCCAAGCATCATCGCTGGGGCTGGTTCCCTTCTTTTTCCGTAGGATGGAATGTATCTAACGAAAAATTCTGGGCCAACATTTCAAAACATGTAAACAGCTTAAAATTAAGAGGCTCATGGGGTAATTTAGGTAACCAGGATGTTACTGCCTACCAGGATCTTGCCCTCCTGAGGATACAACCAAACTTAAACTGGATTCTTAATTCTAAACGCCCCGCATACACTACTGCACCTAACCTGATCAATCCGGACCTCACATGGGAATCTTCAAAAACAGTTGATGTGGGAATTGATATGGCAGTATTCAATAACAAATTGCAGCTTACTTTTGACTATTATCAACGATTAACATTTAACAGGCTTGGACCTGCACAGGCTCTCCCCGCAGTTCTGGGAGCTACCATTCCACTTGAAAACAATTCGGAACTGCGTACCCGGGGCTGGGATGCTTCACTAACCTGGAGAGACAAAGTTGGCAATGATTTTAATTACAGTGTAACAGGAATGCTTTTTGACAATACCAGTGTTGTGACCAAATACAATAATCCAACTGGTATATTAACTACTGATTATACAGGGAAAACAGTTGGTGAAATATGGGGTTATGAAACCCTAGGGCTTATTCAGACACAGGAAAGGGCTGATTTTATCAATTCCAGCAAAATGCAGAATTTTATCAATGCCCAGGTATGGCGTACCGGTGATGTAGAATATAAAGATCTGAACAACGACGGGGTGATCAATAACGGTAAAAATACGGTTAACGACTTTGGCGACCGTAAGGTAATCGGAAACACTACACCGCGCTATCAATTCGGATTAAACCTGTCTGCAAATTATAAAAGCCTGGATATCTCCATTTTCCTTCAGGGTACAGCAAAACGCGATCTGTGGTTAACCGGAAACATATTCTGGGGATTCAACAACTGGAACCAGACCTCTCTGTTCCCTAACCACCTGAATTATTATCGTGATGCTGAAGAAAGCAGGTATTCCGGTTTAGGGCCAAACACCGATGCCTATTTCCCACGCCCTTATAGTACTGCAGCTACATATGTTAAAAACCAACAGGTACAAACCCGTTATTTACAAAATGGGGCGTACATACGGCTGAAAAACCTACAGGTTGGCTATACTTTGCCCAAAGCTGCCGTCAGTAAGGTAGGACTGGGCAAGGCAAGGCTGTATTTTTCAGGAGAGAACATCTGGACCTCCAGTAAGATACCTGTAGGGTTTGATCCTGAAACCGCCAATGTGGGAGAATATGGGAATGGAAAGTCTATATTCTCACAAGCCATCTGGGCAATGGGCCTGAATATTTCGTTTTAATTTTAAATCAAACAGGAAATGAAAAAAAATATACTCTTGCAAGTTGGATTGCTATGTGTGATCATACTTGGTTCTTGTAAAAAAGATTATCTGGATAGAGAACCTTTAATCCAGGTGTCAAATGATGCCTATTGGAAAACCGCCAGCGACCTGGAGAAATATACACTTCAATTTTATGCGGGGTTTCCATCTTTTGGTGTTGTTGGAAGCTATACCGGTCTGATCGGATGGGACGGTACCCGAGGTTCTGATACCCAGATCATCGCAGTACCCAGCACAATATGGAACGGGTCACGTTCACTGTCAACATCAGCTTCGGGCACAACAACACCGACCACCTGGTGGTGGGCAGATATTCAAAGTGTTAATGTGTTTTTTGCGAACTATAAAAACTGTAAAGAACCTTTTAACACCTACAAACACTATTTAGGGGAAGCCCATTTTTTTAAGGCATGGTTCTATTTTGAAAAAGTGGTTGCCTATGGGGATGTACCCTGGTTCAGCGATCCGTTGAAAACGAACTCAGAGGAATTGTACAAAGCCCGCGATCCGAGAACCCTGGTCATCGACTCTGTCTTATCGAACCTGGATAAAGCGATTGAATATTTGAATCCTTTAAAAGCAGCGGTTGGGGGCAATAACCGGTTGAGCAAGGAAGCTGCATTATTGTTTAAATCACGTGTTGCCTTATTTGAAGGTTCCTGGCAAAAATACCATAGCGGAACAGATTTTGGAACTGCTGGTGCCGACCCTAATAAATATTTCAGGGCTGCTGTAAACGCTGCAGAAGAATTAATGAAAGCGCAATATAATACCGGTATATATTCTACGGGTAACCCAAATGAGGATTATTGCAAGCTATTTTCGTTGACCGACCAATCGAATAATAAGGAAGTTTTGCTTTGGAAAAAATATGACATTGGCTTGCAACTGGGGCATTCTTTCCAAATTTATGTTTCAGACCGTACTGCAGGAAATATGCTTACACTTCAGCAGGTACAGCACTATTTATCAAAAGCAGGTACCCCATACGATTTTATAAATTTGGGTAAAGCCGTCAAGGGTAGCAAATTCCTGACTAAAATAGGTCAGGACTGTGATCCAAGGCTGGCGCAAACCGTCTGGACCCCAAATGCGGTGATGTGGGATAACGGATTTGGGAAGGGTGTATTCAGCAAGCCTTTCCTCGATCAATCTGGTGAAACTTTAAATAATACTGGTTTCCAAATCAGAAAAGGCAATGATCCCAAAGACCCGCAGGCTGGAAGCGGCGTTTCATGGAACACCAACAGTACAACCGGCGCTATTGTATTCCGTTATTCGGAGGCTTTACTGAATTATGCGGAGGCTAAATCAGAATTGGGCGAAGCTGTTGACTATGCCAAATCCATAAATCTACTTCGTAATCGTGTGGGTATGCCGGGTTTCGTAGTGCAATCCGATCCTTTGCGCAATACGTACGCGGATTATGGGTATGCCATATCCGATGAATTACAGGAGATTCGCCGGGAACGGACTGTAGAGTTAGGAGCCGAGGGCTTTCGTTATGCAGATTTAATGAGGTGGCGAGCCCACAACCTTTTATTAAATAAAAGGCCAAAAGGCTATCCTTACGACGCTACGGAATGGGTGGGTAAAAAAATAAACTATAAAACTGATGCTAATGGTTTTCTTGACCCTTACCAAACTCAATTACCGAATGGATATGGCTTTAAAACCAACCGCGATTATTTGGAAAGCATTCCAACCAATGAAATTACACTCAATCCAAAACTGACACCAAATCCAGGCTGGTAACAAGAATAAAATACGGTTAGGTAGTGTTGACCTAACCGTTATTCCTTATATTTCTAAATCATTCAACTTTAAGCATATGAATAAGTTAACTCTTTTTTTTATCGTTCTTGCCATAACAACAGATAGCTTTATAAGTAAAACACAACAATCGAAACCTATTATACGTATTGGCCTTATAGCAGACATTCAATACGCTGATGTAGAATCAAGGGGCACACGTTATTATCGAAACTCGTTAAAAAAATTGAGAGAATGTGTTAACGATCTCAACAAACAAAAAGTACAGTTTTCTCTTAATCTGGGAGATGTAATAGATCGAAACCCAAAGGATCTGGATTCGGTTTTATCCATTCTAAAAGGTTTAAAGAAACGAATTTATACCACTACAGGAAATCATGATTATCACGGTATAACGGATAATCAGTTTTTATATGAAAAACTTGACATGCCTGCCGAATACTATTCCTTTAAACAAAAGGACTGGCTTTTTATAATGTTGAATACTAATGAAGTAGCTTCGTATGCCAATATAGCAGGAACATGGAAAGAGAAAGAATTAACCGCAATGGTAGACAGTATTAAGCAGGCTAAAGGGGTAAACGCACAGGAATACAACGGAGGGATCAGTAGCCGGCAGCTACAATGGCTGGACAATTTATTGGCCAAAGCTCAGGCCAAACGCCATAAAGTACTGATCTTTTCCCATCATCCCCTCGATTTTTCCCGGGGTTTTACTGCCCTGAACAGTCAGGAAATCCTTAAGGTAATTGCTAAATATAGTTGTATCAAAGCCCTTTTTGCCGGTCATCACCATAGCGGGGATTTTGGGTACCATTCCACTATTCCATGTATCACTTTAGAAGGTATGGTCGAAACATCTGATAAAAATGCATATGGCATCCTTGAGATTTATTCCAATGGTTTCGAGGTTAAAGGTGTAGGGCGTACGAAGTCATATAAATTCCAAATCGGAAGCAACTAAAAATTTAATTATGAAATCATCCTCGTTATTTTACTTGTCTGTTGCACTTTTGGTAATCTCTACATTTACCCTATGTAAGAAAAAAGAAGTTAGGCCTGTTGATAATCCCGGAACGGAAGCGCCAGTAGTTACGCCCCCAACCGTTACAGAAACGCCTGTAGTTTTTGAACAAACAGAACTCCTTTCGGCTGAAAGTGAAAGGAAAAGGTTACAATTGAGCTGGCTAGCTACCGATTTTTCTGCTACAGGTCTGTTTGTTGCAACTTCTTCAACCATTAAGGTAAATGTGGAGCAACAGGCCGGTACAAGGTTGCCAACCTTATTAATTGGTACTTACTCCAGATATGGTACATGGAACACCCAGCCGGTTACCTTTAATTTAAAAGCCGGGCTTAATGAAATTACCAGTACTGTTGATGGTCTGATCTGGATCAGGTACACAAACGATTATCCCAATGCAAAGGCCAAGCTTACTTTTACCAGCGGTTTTAAAAAGGTTCCTTACTACGTTGCTGGTGTTACTACAAAAAACCAATGGAAAGATATGCTTTCTAAATTGAATACAGTGCCTGATGTGATCTTGCAGGGCGAGCGTTGTATGATTGTTGCAGACCGTGCTTCTGCCATCAGGTATCAGGATGAAGATCAGGAAGTGCTATTGTCAAAAATATCCAGAGTTATAAAGATAGAAGATGATTTTAGCGGACTTAATAGTGCTGCTGATCTGGATAAACCTAATGTTCACCAAAGGTATCTACTAACCCAGCATGAGGATAAAGCCTATTACATGTTTGCCTATAATTACCGTACAGCTTATATCGGGACTGCAATCTCTGCAATTTTAAAACCTGCCGATGTGACCTGGGGACCGTGGCATGAACTGGGCCACTTACACCAACAGGTATGGACATGGGGCGCAATTGGTGAGGTAACAGTCAACATATTTTCGAGAGCCGTGCAAAGGGAGTTAACGCCTGCTGAAAACAGATTGGTGAGTGATAAAATATGGGAGCAGGTGCCAGCTTATCTGGCTTTGCCGGATGCTCAGCGCAATTTTAATAATGATGTGGCATCTGTGTGGGTAAGACTCTGCATGTTTGAGCAATTAGGACTGGCCTTTGGTGATGATTTTTATCCAAAGCTATTAAGCAAGACCAGAGTAGACAAACCTGTGGTAGGCACTGACGACCAAAAGATGAATTACTTTATGAAATCTGCCTGTGTAGTTTCGGGAAAAGATCTGAGTATTTTCTTTAAGAAATGGGGCCTGAATGTAAACTCAGCAGTCTATGCTGAAATGGCAGCGTTAAGTTTGCCGCAACCTGTTCAGGATATTTCGCTTTTGAAGGATCAATCAAATTAAGTACCCCACTAAGATGCGCCAATTACATATAAACCTTTTTTAAAAAGAAGTACGGATAAATTTATCTGTACTTCTTTTTTTAATCTTTTGAGATTTATTATTTTAATAAATTATCAATCGCGATACTGATCTCTTCAACCGTTGCATCATCGCCACCGTTAAATCCTGTTAAAGCGTAACGCACTTTGCCATCTTTATCAATAATAAACTTAGCGGGGATGCCCTTAACCTTATATTTTGAAATTACCAGATAGTCACTTTGTTTTGTACCAGGGTTCGGATCCAAAAGCACATTGAAACTGTATGGTTTATCTGCCAAAAATTCTTTCACTTTTTGCTTTCTTTTTAGCATATCGCTTTCGGTTTCCCAGCTGTTGATAAATAGAAATTCTACATTTTTATTGTTCTTGTATTTATCCACTGCTTTTTGCATAGCCGGGAAAGCACCAACACAAGGCCCGCACCATGTGGCCCAGAAATCAAGCATTACTACTTTATTTCTTAAGGAAGATAAAGTTACTTCCTTACCCTCAAGATTCACCAACTTAAAATCAGGTGCGTCATAATTTACTTCATGCCCTTTCATGTATTCAATTCTATCGGTGTTTAGATTTTTTAGTAAACCGGTTAAAAAAAGGTCAAAATTCTCTATTTTGTTCCCAGAAGCTATCCAGGCCTCTCTTAAAACTTGTTTTGCTTCATCGTTGGCCATGCCTTCCTTTACCATTGAACTAAGCACCTCTATTGACTCATCATATTTTTTATTCTTGTAAAGAATAAATCCGTATAAAGTTTTTTGATTTTTAGATTTCAACCCGACTATTTCTTTTACAGGCGTAATCCACTGAAGGGCTTCCTTATATCTTTTCAGCTGATATAATAAGTCGGCATAGTTGTAGCTATATGTATAATAATTTGCACTGTCTTTTTTACCAGGGGCTAACGCGTCCTTCAACAGCTTTTCTGCTTGCGTCATTTTACCCGATTTAAGCAGTTGGTTGATGATTGAGCCCAGGTAGTTTCTTCGCATTTGCCCTTCAGGAATGGCGCCTATCATTTGATTTGCCATGGGATCGTTTGCTTTGATCATTGCTAGCGCAAGGTTTCCTTTAGCTATACTATAGATATAGTGCAGGTCCTTATGATCTTGCTCAGGATATGTTTTTTGCATTTGAGTGTATATGGATTTCATAGAATCCAGTTGTTTTTGCTCGCCCATTCTAGTCACAAAGGCATAGATTTTTTTGGTTAAATTCTCGTTCTGGGCGTAACTGCCTGAACTCATAACAATAAATGAAAGAAGTAATATCAGATATTTGAATGTATTCATTTTTTTATTTTTAATAGTTGGTTAATTAATAAGCGCTCCCATTTTTGTATTCCAGGTTTTTCACCCTGTTAAACCCATGATATTCCTTAAAAAAGGTATTACCAGTAAAATCTCCAGTGTTGCTTATAGCGAACTTGTATATTTTTCCTTCACCGGCCTGGTAAGTTGCAGCCACAAATTGCCTGTTGTTATCGGGATAGCTAACGATTAAATTGATAGACTGCTTAATTTTAATGGATGTGATCTCGACCCCTGCCGGGAAGGCATAAACCAATTTTGATTTCTTTGCAGGAATGTCAAGCAAATAAATTTCATTATTTACTGCATAATAAATGTGCATGTACAAACCCGACGAAGCGAAAAGTTTTGCATTTTTTAACCCCGGAGCATTTTCTACGTCGTATTTTTCTGCAGCAATCACGGAAGCATTGTATGCGGCATTTATGCGGTACACAGCAAATTGATCGTCGTTATTGTTCTTCATCAAACAGTTGTAGAAACTACCGGAACCCGGCCCACCAAATACCAGTTGTTTACCGACATTATTTGGATCAAAGGCGGATCCGGCCGGATTTGAAAGTGTGGTAATTGCGGACGACAAATGCCGTAAAAAACGCTGGTTTTTTGTATCATAAAGCAGCGTATAATCGCTGTATGTATGTGGAAAAGCAAAGTCAGAGATCTTCCAATCACCTTTAATCGGCGCGCCAAATTTTAGCCTGTCATTGGCATTTAAAAAACTTAGAGAATAAAGCTCATCATTATTTATGATAAAGCCTGATGCGCCCAAAGTACCGTAAAAATAGTTCTGAATATTAAATGTTGCCGGTGGGGTATAAAACCAGCTTTTAAATTCATCAAATTTTTTCATGCTGATATAGTCAACTTCTACGGCATTTTTGTTGCCTAGAATAAACACATTTTGCAGGCCATAAGCGGTATTCAATACTTTTATAACATAGCTGTTATCTGGAAGCGTTTGCCCGGTGTTTGCATTTCCATAAAGGTTGTGCATGACCTCTTCTGCCACATTGATCATAGAAATTTCCTGCTTGCCGTTTGGCATATCTTCAAGCGCAAGCCAGCCTTCCCCCAGCCTTGTGCTTACCTCCATTTTATACTCTTTAAAAAAAGACACTCCTGTTTGTGGGTCCTTAACCGTAAAAAGAATGGTATACTTGCCAGGTTTTACTTCTATTCTTGCATCCAGATTTTTAGTGCTGCCGAGCGCAAAAGCTGTTGGAGGATTAGCAGTAAGGTAGGTTGACCAGGAATAAATGAGCTTATTTTCATCTACCTCTCTGGTTTGTTCTATAATCGGGTTGATCTTGAGGGTCTCAAACTGAAAAATTTGAATGTTTTCTGGCTGCTTGTCAGTTATTTTTATCTCATTTATCGGATTCAGGTCGTAATTACCCTTATCTTTCGAACAGCTGGCAATCAGTGTACAAGACAGGATTATAAATAATATGCAATATCTTTTCATTACTGTTGATTTTTAAAACGGTTAAGGGAAAATTACCAGGTCGCCTACTTCATCGTACATATTCCCATTTTGGGCTTCATATTCTAATAAGGCATTCTTACAGTTCTGGGCTATGAAACGCATTTCACTGACGCCAAGATTATCAAAGGAAGTGTAACCGGTCTTCTGTATCATAAAGCCATATTTGACACTGCTATATTTTCCGAAATAAGAATCAGACCAGCTTGGTGGCCTGGAAAGAAAATCATTGATCTTAATAAGATAGCTGAGCTGATCAGATACTCCTGGATCAAAATCATCAGATGCGGTAATGGCTATCCACAATTTTCCCTCCTTGTTTTTAAGTGAAGGTGTTTTCCTGATCAATACCGGCAATGTACCTTCAAATTTATTTGCCTTTATAACAGCAGGGAGGAGTGTGTAACTTTCTGGATCGGCGGTTGAAATATCCATTACTTCATAATTCACCTTGCGGTCATGATCTGCCGCATCCCCCATAATTCTGACAGGAATAAAAACCGTATCTGAAACCACTGATGTAGGTTTTATGGCGAAAGAGTAAGTCGCGCTGTCTTTTACAGGGCTTACTGGCGCCTGTGTTCTTTTATAAATGTAGACCTTAGGTTTCTGGTTAAATGACACCAACTCATCTTTCCGGCAAGCATAGCTTAAGGTGCAAAAAAGACCCGCTAGTATATGTATAAGAGTTTTCATACTTCTGTGAGGTTTATTGTCTGTTAAATTCTATTTCGTCATCAGGAAGTGGAAAAACATATTGTGTGTTTCCTACAGGTGTGCCATAGCCCTCTATCTGTGTCTTATTTTTGCGTTTGTAATAGAAAAACAGTTGACCTTCCTGGTAAAATTCTTTTTTGTATTCCTTAAATATCTCCGTTTCTACATTTTCAGACGAAAGGGTTTTAGCTAATGCAGATAAACCACGGTGTACCCTGACTTCATTTAGCAAATCTATTTTTTCATTCAGATCCGTACTTGCCTCTGCTGCTATGTAATATATTTCTGAAAGACGGATCAATGGCACTCGTTTAAAAGTAGAGGCATTTGAACTGTAACTGATATCATCAGACCAGTACTTAACAGGGTACTTTGTAGATGCAGGCCCGTCGGTCTTCCATAAAAACAAGAACCGATAATCGGTACTGCCCCCGTTGTTTATCTCAAAGCGGTTATTGATGAAAGTAGCGGTATTGGTTAATACACTATTGGCTGCGGCCAGCTTAAAAAGTTCAGCGTTGATATCTGGCAAATTGGCTACATAAAGGCCAAAAATATGCTCTCCGCTAAAGGTGCGGTTCGGAAATGATGCACTGCTGATCTCTGAAGAAGCTACAAATGGAAAAACTTTGGCATCTATAACTTCCCTGGCTTTTCCGTAAGCTGCCTGACGATCTTCCCGATATAGATAAATCCTTGCCATCAAGCTGGTTGCAGCCCAGTAATTCATGTGGTTTCTTGTAAAGGAGCGGAATATATCCTCTATTCCGTAATAGAGATTTTTATCTACTGCCAACAGCGCGGAGGCTTCATTCAAATCAGCCAGGCATTGATCAGCTACCTCTTTGAATGTTATTTTAGGTGTAACATCCATGTTAAAACTTTTGATATAAGGTATTGCTTTGGTATCCATATTATCAACTGGTATCGGGCCAAAGGCCCTTAAGAGATCAAAGTGTAGAAATGCCCTTAAGCCCAGTGCTTCACCTTTAATGAGCCTATAGTTGATGCCGGTAAACACGTCCTTTTTCTGATCGATTTGTCCGAGCACATTGTTTAAGTTGGCAATTGCTTTATAGGAGTTATTCCAAAAACCATCAATTTTAGTTTTAATACCTGCATCGGCGTAATTGTAACGGCCGGCCTGGTAATAGGCATTGGTATTTAAACTTACATTGTAATTCTGCGACAGCACATCCATTAGGCCCATTGTAAGTTCTTTTCCATACATGGAGCGGCTGCCCATTTGCGTGTATACGCCTGTCAATGCATCTTTGAAGCCCTGTTCATCCTGGAAAAGGACATCTTCGCTCACCTCGGTTTTAGGTTTTACATCGAGCCATTTTTTACATGCTGTACAGCATAAACCCAGAGCGATTAATATGGAGTACAGGTGTCTGTTTTTTAATTTCATAATACTTTGCTTATAATGAGGTGCTTAAGTTAAATGTGAAATTTCGGGCAAAGGGATAATCCAGGCCGCGCTCAGCTTTCACGGTAGCAAGCCTGATCAGGTTATTGATCTGCAAGCTTAGCCGGGTGTTTTTAATTCCCCATTTTGCTGTTGCTTTATCAGGTATCAGATAGCCTAAGGAAAGACTTTCCAGGTCCAGAAAATTGTTCCGCTGAACAAATCTTGAAGTGGCATTGGTAGGTGCGGTAACAGGAAAGCCAGTGATATCAACAATACCTTTAAAATATGTATGGTCGCCTGGCTGTTTCCACCTTCCCAGTAAAACACGTTCGTCTACGTTGTATCCTATGTTTGCATTTTCTAATCGGTCTGCCAGGGTTTGGTTGTACAACTTGCCTCCAAGCTGATAACTAAAATACAGACCTATCTGGATACCTTTGTAACTCAGGTTTGTTCCCAGATTACCACTAACTGCCGGTAATGCATCTCCAGCAATGACCTTATCTGCAGCGTCCCAGGTATAGGTAAGGTCTCCGTTTTGTTTAATAAAGATTTCCCGTCCGTTACTTGGATCAATTCCTGCGGAAGGCACGGCCCAGATTGCATTTACTGATTGCCCTTCCTTGAACCGCAGTTGAGGTCTGGTCTGCAGTCTGCTAGCTGTGCCGTCTGGATTTCTGGTAGCATCATTTGCCTGGTTCATCTTTTTCAGTGCATTAGAAATCTCCTGTATTTTATTTTGATTATGAATGGCATTTACGAATACACTCCAAAAGGTAGATTGCTTGTCGTTCCGCAAAATGAATACATTAATGTTACCTTCAATACCTTTGTTTTGTAGTTTGCCAATATTTTCCTTGTAAGAATTTACACCAACTGAGGGTGGTGTGTTGATGTCCAATAGCAGGTTATTGGTGGTCTCCAGGTAAGCATCTAACCGTAAAACCACTCTGTCACGGAACAAGGAAATATCTGCACCAATATTTCTTTTCAGTGTTTGCTGCCATTGTAGTGATTCATTGCCATAGGCCATCAGCGAAGCGCCCAACATGCCAAGATAGTCCTGGGCTGTATTATATTTATACGTACTGATGCCCATATAAGGAGGGAATTGCTGACTTCCGGTAGTACCCAGGCCTGCGCGTAGCTTTAGCCTGTTAACGGCGCTTTCTTTCAACATCGACATAAATTCTTCTTCGTGCAGGTTCCAGCCTAAGCCAATTGCCCAAAAGGGAGCAAATCTGTTTTTTGCACCGAATTGTGTAGAACCATCAACATTGAATGAGAAATCGGCTAGATATCGCCTGTCATAGGTATAGTTTAAGCTGGTAAACATAGATGCCCTTCTTGTAATGTCGTTCTTCCCGCTCGGGCGGCTTTCCCGCAAATAAGCATTGCCTAAAAAAACTTCATCTAACCTGGTGTTTGGAAATCCGGTGACTACAAGTCCGTAAGCCTTGCTGTTTTGTTCCGCGGCAGACAAACCAAAGGTGCCAAATAAAAGATGCTTACCAAATGAATGGTTGTAATCGACCAGTAAACTGGCATCATAAGAAAAAAAACTACCATTGTTTTTTGTATACCTTCCCCGGTTAAAGTAGTCTGTAGAATTGTAATCTGTGATCGTGGCAAAATTTGTATGATCAGCTGGAAGAAAGACATCTGATTGATCTTTCTGGCTGCTAATCCCGACCTTGCCGGTTATTTTCAATCCATTGTCAAAACGCCATTCCAGGAAGGTATTGTTATTGATACCAAAATATCCGGAATAATCTGCTGTCCCGAGGGTTGCATTGTACATAGGATTGGTATAAGTTGCGCCAAGATTAAGGTATCCAGGTACAGAAGTAATTTCCAGAATTTTTCTAATCTTACCATTTTCATCATAGGGGGACCAGTACTGATTTAAGCGCGAATAATCTGAGAAATTTCCCCATGGTGAATTATCCGATCGATTTGCCATTACAATTAGCTGGTTCCTCACCAGGAATTTCTTTCGCCTGTACGATAAAGACATTCCACCCTCATAGTTTTTTCTTGATGAGCCTTTCATTACGCCGCGGTTGGCTGTATATCCAAAGCTTGCGCCGTAGCGGATATATTCATCACCACCCTCAACAAAGAGCGATTGTTTGTTGCCAATTCCGGTTTGTAAAGGTTGGGACAACCAGTACGTGTCTACACCGCGGGACACATCCGCTTTTCTTTTCGAGTACAATTCATCGTAATACAATTGATGGTCTGGCCTTCCACCGCCGTTGTATGTACCTGACATCCGCTCAAGCTCCAGCTTATTGGCAGCGTTAAGCAGTCTGTAGGAAGTAAGATCCGGACCAGTAATTTGTAGGGTTGTATTGTAACTCAATTGCAGCTTGCCGGCTTTTGGTTGCAGTGTTTCCACAACAATTACCCCATTTGAAGCCCGGGAGCCGTAGGCGGAGGTGCCGACTGCATCTTTGAGGATGGTGATGCTTGCGATACGGTTGATATCCAAATCGTATATTTTTTGAAGGCTGACTTCAAAACCATCCAGAATAAAGAGTGGCATACTTGGATTGGTAGCGTAGGCTGACATGAAATCGGCGCCGGAAGAGGGGATACTGACATTGCCTTGCTGGACAGGAAAATTGTTAGTTCCCCGTAAACTGATCTGTGGCAGAGCATTTGGATTACTTCCGAGTTGTATGTTATCTGGTATCCTTACTGCTGGATCAAATACCTTTAATGCATCCAGTACATTCATAGAATTTACGTTACGTAGCTCTTTACCACTTACTTTAGTAGCAGCACCGCTAAAGTTTTCAGCCGGGCGGGAAAAGAGACCAGTAACTACAACCGCATCCAGTTCTTTTGTCAAGGGTTCCAGCTGAACATTAATTACTTTGCGTAAATTTGGTTTGACTTTGTAAACTTTATATCCTATATAGGTAAAAATTAATTCAGTATTACCATCAGGGATTTCAACATTGTACTTACCGTACTCGTCTGTAATAGTGGCAGCTTTGGCACCGGAATACCGAACGTTAACCCCGGAAACTGGTTTGTTATTTTCATCGGTTACCTGACCGGTAATTATCACCAACAAGCTTTGCAGTGCGTTCGTTATCTCTTCTTTTGGTTTCTTAGCACTGATGGTTATGCTATTGTCATTTATTTCATACTCAAAAGGCTGGTCCCTGAAACATTCATCTAACACCTCTTTCAAAGGCACATTTACAGCTTTAATGCTCAACGGTTTGGCTTTTTTCATGAGTTGCGTGTTGTACACAAAATCGAAACCGGTTTGTTTGCCTATTTCTTTAAATACTTCCTGTAGTGTAACATTACGCTTAATTAAGTTAACTTTTTGTGCATGCCCCGCAATACCTACCTGAAGTAATATTGTGGTCAGCATCATGATGGTTAGGTTGATACGCATTATATATTTTCTCCTATCGATTCCCTTGATCCAGGTTATAACCGGACTGGCTATCTTCGACCGAAAGTCTGCCTTTTGAGCAAATTCCTTACGCTTAAATAGCGAATAAAAATTCATACATTTGAGTTTAAGCCAGCTGTAGTTATTACAGAGGCGTGGTTAGTAATTAGTTGATTGCTGTATTCACATTAGTATCAATTAGTAGTTCTTACCATCAGCCGGGGGTGGGCTCAATCATCCCCGGTTAATTTCAGATTACCATTAAAGTAAATTTATTGCATAACGGTAACCCTCCTTCCTTGAGTTTTAAAGTGAATTGTTCCTGTAGATTCTAACAATTGAAGTGTTTTTGAAAGTGGTCTGTTTACAGAGATCTTTCCACCAAATGTGTCGTTGTTCATGGGGCCATCATATACCACCTCAATATCATACCATCGCTCCAGTTTACGCATAATGCTCTGAATGCTTTCGTCTTCAAAATTAAAATTTCCCTCTTTCCAGGCTGTTTCTATATCTGTATCTACCTTGCTGATCACTAAGCTACCAGAGGTTAAAAGGGATTGCTCTCCAGGTTTAAGTATCTGTTTATTATGACTATTATGTGCACTTACAGCCACGCTGCCTTCTAACAGGGTTGTTTTTGCTATGGGTTCATTGATGTAATTGCTTACGTTGAAGTGGGTGCCTAAAACTTCTATCGTTTGCTTATTTGTAGCAACTATAAATGGAATATTCTGGTTTTTGTTCATGGTAAGTTTAGCAACTTCAAAATAGGCTTCGCCACTCAATTCTACCCTTCGTTCCGATAGTCCGGTAAAGGTCGTTGGAAATTTTAAGCTGGATTCTGCATTAAGCCAAATCATGGTTCCATCAGGTAGTTTTATCCCGTATTTACCACCTCTGGGTGTATTAATTGTATTAAAAAGTATGGTTCCTTTATTCCTTGCCTCTTTACCTCTAATTTGATAAATCAATTGTCCATCATTGGTTTTGGTGATTTCTATACCACCCTGGTCGGTTAATTTACCGTCAGAAGCCCCGGTCAGGGGGATTTTCTTTCCGTTGGACAACGTTAACATTGCTTTAAAACCACCAGCCTTTATATCATTCTCAGCAATAGTATCTGATATTTTATAAGGACTTAGATAAAAAAATATACCTATTGATAAAACGATTAGGATACTGGCAACTGCTGCTAATCGATACCATAGACGGAATGATTTCTTTTGAGGCAGGAGTAAGTTGATCTCCTTATCCATTGCCTCCATTAGCTGTACATCAAGCTTACCTTGTTTAGCTAACTCCATAAAAACTTCAAGTTCCTCATCGCTGAGGCTCTTATTTAAATACCGCTGGACAAGCGTTTGGTAAAAATCATATGGTTCCATAAGAAAGGCTTATAGATAGTAGACAAAATTATGTACCGGCAGGGTACCTGAATGATTGTTTTTTTTATTTTATTTTAAAGACGATGGCTAAAAGTACGCTCAATGAGATGCCAAGATCTTTTTGAACAGCTGAGCTTAGGTGTTTTACGGCATTTACCATATGTTTTTTTACAGCATTTCTTGAAATACCAATTGATGCTGCTACTTCGTCATAAGTGCGATGATGTTCGCGACATTGTCTAAACACTTCCCGGGTCCTTTCGGGTAAAGTGTCTAATTGTTGTTGCAAGTAAGCTTTATACTCCTTGTTTATTAGTTGTTCCTCTGTAATATTTCTTCCCGGAGGGAAAGCAGCAATGATAGCAGTTTTGGCAATATCCGATTGTAAGGTTTTCTTTAGGTTATTTATCGTATGATTTTTCGCGATTGTAAAGATATAGGCCCTTAAGGATTGCACGTCAACCAGTTTATTTCTAGATTCCCAGAGTTTTATGAAAACTTCTTGCGTCAGGTCTTCTGCAAGTTCTTCCGCATGTACAAATTTCTTAACAATACTAAACACGGGGCTTTTAAATTTTAGGTAGACTGCTGCAAAAGCGGATTCTTCCCCGGCAACTAATTTCGTCAGGAGTTCATTATCAGGTATTGTATCATAAACGACCATGGTTAGCAAAAGAATGCCTCAAATAGATTTTATTCAATGTTAGCAAAAAAAAATGATTAAAACATTATATTGTTCCAGGGTCAGTAAATTATGCTGTCAATTAGTGCTGCTATTGCTACAGATTGTAGTAATTCCGAAAAAAATAATTAATATTGACCCATTCTAGCTTGTATTTATGACAACTAAAATGATTGTATTCAAATGAAAAAAGGAACAGATTTAAAGGAGCAATGGCGATCCTTTATCAACTATGGGGGTATGCCGGCTTTTCATGAACTGTATAGCCATTATCACGACTATTTTTTCTATTTGGGATTCAAGAAAGGTATAGTGTCTGAAAATATTAAAGATAACATCAATGACTTGTTCCTATATATCTATGAACACAGACTGGCTCTTAAGGAAGTTAAAGACCATCATAACTACCTGGTAACCTCATTTCTTCGTAAGCTATTTAAAAAACATCATTTTAGTGCCGATGATAGTTTAGAAATGGAAGACCTGGATGAATCTCACTCTTTTTTAAGGGTGGAGAATAAATTTATTATCGATGATAATAATGAAACTGCCGCGCAAATTTTAAAACAATATATCGGGAAGCTAACAAATAGTCAGGCGGGTATGGTTTATGAAAAATTTTATCTGGGACTTAGCTACGAAGAAATGGCCAGAAATAACGGAATATCTGTGAAGACTGCCTACAATACCATTTATAATGCTGTTAATCAGCTAAGAAAGCTAATGAATGAAAATACAACCATTGCCATTATCGTTGCCATTTCTTCTCTTTTTATATTTATTTTCTTTTTTTTAATGAATCCATAGGAAAATATCAATTTACGTTGCTCTATTGTCTAAAATACTTAATCTAATGAATGACATAGACCTATACGAGCTGATTACGAAGGAAAGCTTCCTCAATTATTGTTTCGAGCGGAAAAGTGAAGACATTCTTTATTGGGAAAACTGGTTGACTACTCACCCGGAACAAGCTGGTCGGATTAATGTGGTAAAGGCTATGGTTTTATTTGCCAGGGAATCTGCCCGAAAAAAAATACTTGATAAAAACTTTAATGAACTTGAAAAAAGAATAAATAACCCTGCTAAAGCCAAACACAATCATATGACAATTTCTTTGTGGCCACGTATTTCGATAGCTGCATTAATACTTATCATATCAAGTGTCGGGGTTTTTTATTCCGGGTTCTTTGATAAAAAAGAGGATCACAAAACCAATTTGATGGAACATATAACGCCTGGTAAAACCGGAGCAACATTGACATTGGGAAACGGGAAAAAAATTTATATTTCTGACGAAGGTAGCGGACAGATAGCTGAACAGGCCGGTGTAACCATTAGTAAAACTTCGGGTGGTGAAATCCTTTATGAAATTAAAGAGGGAGCAGGAAGCAGATTTGAATACAATAGGATTGAAACGAAATATGGTGAACAGGCGGAGGTAATATTGCCCGATCATTCCAAAGTTTTTTTGAATGCAGGATCATCGATTAGTTACCCCTCAAATTTTTCCTCAACTGCAGGTAGGGTAGTAAGACTTCAGGGGGAGGCTTACTTTGAAGTGTCGCCTGATAAGAAGTCGCCATTTACTGTTGCGACAGAGCGGCAAGAGGTAAGGGTTCTGGGTACGCATTTTAACGTCTCTAGTTACTCTAGCGAAAAAACAGAAACCACATTGCTGGAAGGCGCTGTGGAGATCAAAGTTATAGGCGCCGCAGGAAGATTACCAGGATTCAGGAAAACACTGATTCTTGAGCCCGGACAACAGTCTATTCTAGGCCGCACAAATCTGCAGGTTGTTAAGGTGGATATTTCGAAGGGAATAGATTGGACGAATGGCGACTTCAGATTTAAAAATGAAAAGCTGAAAAATATTATGCCAAAGCTTGCAAGGTGGTATAATGTTGAAATAGTGTATGCTGATGACGCTCCGTTAGATTTGTCGTTGAGTGGCGAGATCTCCCGTTCGAAAAAAATTAATTCTGTATTGAATTTGATCGAATCTACGGGTAAAGTTCATTTTAAATTAAAAGACAGAACTATAACCGTGTCTAAATAAACGATTTACTCCATATTTATCAAACCAAATTAACCAAAAATGAAAAGAAAACTACGAGATCCTGCTTAAATAAATTATCTGCCGGGGGGCTTAAAAGGAGGCCTGATAATGCTCTAACACTATCAGGCCGAAGTTTGAGCAACCTTTCCCTACCCTTATGGGCTGGGGAAAAATAGTATTGAACTGTTCATGTCAACTCAAACCAATTCAAAAGTATGAAAATAAATGCTTTTAACCTAGGTACGTCGCATCTGTGGCTACCTCCTAAACTTTTATTAATTATGAAAATGGTCATAATTATAATGATTACAACATTTTTACAGGTGAGCGCCTCGTCCTTTGGACAAAAGGTGACACTCAAAGAAAAGAAAATTTCACTCGAAAAGTTATTTGAGCAGATCAGACAGCAAACTGGCTATGACTTTGTATTCGATGCCAGAATTTTGAATGCTGCCAAAACAATTGATGTTAAATTTCTGAAGGAGGACCTGACATCAGTTTTGAAACAATGTTTATCTGGCCAGAATATGACCTTTGAAATCATAGAGCATTCCATTGTGATTAAGGAAAAGGAGCATTCTTTTCTTGACGACCTGATAAACAACTTTACTTCGATAGAGATAAAGGGAAGGGTTTTGGATGAAAATGGAAATCCGGTTCCCGGGGCTTCTATAAAAATAAAAGATAAGAATTTAAAAGCTGTAGTTAGCAGTACAAACGGAAATTTTAGCATAACAGCGTCAGAGGGGGATATTTTGGTAGTCAGTTTTGTTGGCTATAAGACTCAGGAAATTAAAATCAGGGTCAATCAGCCAGCTTTGACGATTAGACTTGAAGTCTCTGAGACAGCGATGAAGGACGTGGTGATTACAGGGATGATGGTTCGGAAAAAAGAGAGTTTTACAGGAGCTACTGCTACCTATACCGGTGAAGAGTTAAAAACGATCGGGGCGCAAAATGTTATCCAAAGTTTAAAAACCCTTGATCCTTCATTTATTCAAATAGAAAATAATTTAGCAGGGTCGAATCCTAATGTTTTACCAAGCATGCAGATCCGCGGACAAACGAGTCTTTCAACTTCCGCCTTGAGAGATCAGTTTTCTGTAGACCCCAATCAACCGTTATTTATTTTAGATGGTTTCGAAAGCACCTTGAGAACCATAGTTGATTTAGATATCAATACTGTGCTTTCTGTGACGATTCTAAAGGATGCTGCTTCGACGGCAATTTATGGTTCAAGGGCGTCTAATGGTGTGGTAGTAGTAGAAACAAAGAGGCCCCTGCCAGGAAAGATCCGGTTGAGCTACACTTCAGACCTTGATGCAGAACTACCAGACCTATCTTCGTACAATATGATGAATGCTACAGAAAAATTAGCATTCGAAAAGCTCTCGGGAGCTTATATTGATAATATTGGCTTGTTAAGCAGGCAACTCAGTTTAGATACCATCTATAATGAAAGGCTAAAAGAAGTTTTAAGAGGGGTAGATACTTATTGGTTGGATAAACCATTACGAACGGGCTTTTCACAGAGACATAATGTATCAGCCTCGGGAGGAGATCAGACCTTACGCTATGATGTGGCTGGTAGTATCAGAAAGAACAATGCTACCATGACAGGTACTAAAAGAGACGATTGGGGAGCAAATGTGGGCTTGTATTATCGGGCTGGTATATTTAATATAGGAAACCGCACTTATGTGAGTGGCTCGCAATCTACAGAATCTCAAAACGGTAAGTTTTCTTCCTGGGTAAATCTTAACCCCTATTACAGGGTGCTGGGCTCAGATCAAATGTACATTGAACAGGTGAGTACACCCAATAAATTGGTTCGTGTTGCCAATCCTTTCTATAACGCAAGTTTAACCGGATTCGATAATACCTCAACTTTTCAATTACAAAATTCTCTGCAGATCACTGCTGATTTAAATAAATCGCTACGAGTAAGTTTAAATGCTCAGTTGGTTAAATCATCGGGTGAGATAAAGAAATTTACAAGCCCTTTAAATACAGAATTTGTGGATGTAACCGATCCGGTTTTAAGAGGGCGCTACGTTACCAGAAAGGATGATGGTTTAAATTATACCGTAAATGCAAACCTGACTTATGGTAATGTTTTTGCTCAAAAACACTCTTTGAACACTTTTTTGAGAGCAGAACTCAGTGAAAATAACAGCAGGTTTAGTGGATTTACTGCTTTAGGGTTTCCAAATGCAAGCAATGGAAACCCTGCCTATGCTTATGGTTTTGCTTCGGGATCAACACCCACTGCCGCCAGTTCTTTAACGCGGCGGAGTTCTTTGGTGGTTTCGGTAAATTATTCTTATGATCAACGCTATAACCTTGACCTAAATGCCAATATGGATGGATCTACCGCTTTTGGTTCTAATAAACGTTACAAGCCTTACTATGCTGCAGGAATAAGCTGGAACATTAGTAATGAAAAGTTTATGAAAGGGCTGGCCTGGATAAGTCGTCTAAAGTTGAGAGGAAACATCGGGCTAACAGGCAATCAGAACTTTGGCAACGTGAGCCAGTCCGTATTTCAATACCTGACCACAATAAATAGTTTTGGTCAGGGGGTAATACTTAACTCACCAGGAGCACCTGATTTGGAATGGCAGAGCACCCTGCAAACCAGTGTTGGTTTAGATGGGAACTTATTTAATAACAGGTTGAATTTTATTTTAAGCGCATACCGAAATGTGACCGACCCCCTGGTAGTGGCAATCACTTTACCATCTTCAACCGGATTAAGCAGCTACCCATTTAATGCTGGCTCCAATACTGCCAGGGGTGTAGAAGCTGAACTTTCATTTTCACCAATTTATAAACCAGGAAAAGTGATATGGACATTAAGAGTTACTGGGACAAGCATTGATCAAAAATATGACAAGTTTGATAATAAACTTTCCGCTTTGAATAACGCTTTACGGGAAAGCAATGCGCTTACCAGATATCGTGACGGATATAGCCCATTTGATTTGTGGGCAGTCCCATCTTTAGGAATTGACCCGGGGTCGGGCAGAGAAGTATTTTTAAAAAAGAACGGGCAGCATACTTTTATTTATGATGTAAACGATCAAATTGTGATGGGCAATAGCAGGGCGAAAGCTGAAGGTGTTTTCAATACCACCGTATTCTATAAAGGTTTTACAGCAGGGGTATACATTCGATATATATTTGGAAGGGATTTATTTAACGATGCACTGTTTAGTAAGGTGGAGAACATTTCCTACCAGGACTTAGTGAATAATCAGGACAAAAGGGCGCTTTATAGCAGGTGGAAGAATTCGGGAGATGTTTCAGAATTTAAAAGCATTGCGATAACCGATGATGGACCAAAATCTTCAAGATTTATTCAAACTGAAAATTCTTTCACTGGCGAGTCAATCCATCTTGGGTATGAGTTCAGGGGAGGACAGTGGTTAGATAAAGCGAAATTATCAACATTAAATTTAACCGCAAGGTCAAATAATTTATTTTATTCTTCAAGTGTGAGAAGAGAACGTGGGATAGATTATCCGTTTGCCTATACAGTTTCCCTAAGTATCAGAGCAACATTTAAATAATTGTAAATGAATAAAAAGATGAAAAAAGAAATCTACATATATGGCCTTTTATTTTTTTGGCTCTTCACTTTTGCGAGCTGCAACAGGTGGCTTGATGTGAAGCCGGAGGATAAATTTATTGAAGAGCAATTGTATGCTACTCCGCAAGGTTTTGCAGATGCATTAAATGCATTTTATATTAAGAATGGAGATGAAAGTAGTTATGGTGGGGATTTAACCATGATCACAATGGATGTTTTGGCACAATTGTACGCGGTAAATAGTCAGAATACCCAACACAATGTTAACCTGTTTTCTACCTATAATTATGGCGATAAGGATGCGCGAAAAAAGATTGATGGGATATGGACCGCTACTTATGTAAATATTGCAAACGCAAATAAATTACTGGAAAGCCTGAAGAATTATGGAAGTAAGCTTAATCCAAAAACCAAAGGTTTATATGAGGGTGAGGTTTACGGGTTGAGGGCTTTCTATTATTTCGATCTGATGCGCATGTTTACAAAAAATTATAATTCGGTAGATTCGTTATCAAAAACGCTACCCTATTACAATAAAGTTGGAAGAGAGATTTCGGAGTTCCAGCCAAATAACTTTATGATGCAAAAAATACTTGAGGATTTGGAAAGCGCAGAACACCTTTTGCTGCAAAACGATCCGGCTGTAACACAGGAAAGGGTTAGCCTAACTACAACAAGTATCGGACGTACATCTAGAAATTACCGCATGAACTACTATGCGGTACGAGCGTTAAAAGCGAGGGTTTATTTATGGAAAGGCGATAAAATAGCAGCTTTAAAAGAAGCAAGGTTCTTGATTGACAACCAGAGTAAATTTCCATGGGTTGGTGTTACAGATCTAAATAATCCAGCTGCTACCAATAAAATTTTTTCCACTGAGCTGATTTTTGCGGTTGAAAATCCTAAACTTAATGACCTGTTTAATCGTGTGTTCAATCCAACGCTGTTTGATGATAGAATTTTAGCAGGAAATTCAAGCGGCACATTCATTAAAACAACTGTTTTTGAAGGTGTGGAGGGCGATTACAGATACCAATATATCTGGAAGGTTGCCGGGAAAACCTATCCTACTTTTTTTAAGTACCAGGATGTTCCTACAGAAACTTATGCGGCTAATCGTACCGTTCCTTTAATTCGCATGGGTGAAATGTATTTGATTGCTGCAGAGTGTGAAACCGATTTGCCCAAAGCAATAGGTCATTTAAATCAATTGCGGATGCATAGAAATCTGGCAGCTGTTCCTAATACAACCACTCCGACGCAGCTTAGCACACATATATTAAAGGAATACAGGAGGGAATTTTACGGGGAGGGGCAGTTATTTTTCTATTATAAGAGAACAAAGGCAACAAGTATTGTTGCGGCGTTGACCAATTCAAATATGAGTATTCCGGCCAATAATTATGTGTTCCCTATTCCTTTATCTGAAACTGATCCAAGGTAAGATCTAATAACGAACGATTATGAAAAAAAGAATTATTTATTTAGGCATGTTGCTCATCTGCTTAGCAATTGCCTGTAAAGAAGCAAACCTTTCACTTTATGATGATGAGGCCAGTAAGACCAGTATTTACTTTCCTTTTGCTGAAAGTGCAAGTAGTATGAACCTTAGTTTCGGATATAGTAAGTCGAACGTTAAGGATTCTGTAATAAGGATTGTGGTAAGGATAATTGGGGCACCAAAAAATTTCGACAGGCCTTATGGCTTTTCTGTGGCAGATAGTAGTACGCTTAAGGAGGGTGAACACTACAAAATTTTGGGAGAAAAGAGGACAATAGCAGCAGGTAAGGTAGCAGACACGATAAAAATGCAGGTTTTTCGTAAGGAGAGTTTGAGAAAGGATAGTTTATTCTTGTATCTGGATTTAAAACCAAATGCAAATTTCACCAATAATTATTTAAATAAGGATATAACTGTTGGAGGTAAAGATATACAACAATATTATACCCGGATGCGGATTAAGGTGGATGATATAGCGGGGCCACCGCCATTCTGGTTGTCTCCATATGGCAGTTATACCGAGGGCTATCTCGGGAAATTTAGTGCGCTGAAACTTCAATTGCTGATTACCCGTTTCAATTTAGATGTTAATGAAGTAATTCAACCAGCCTGGTTTACTTCAAACGGTAATTATACAAGAATGGGGCCGTGGTCAGATAATCTAAAAGCTTATTTAAAAGCTATGTCAGACGCCGGAACCCCGGTATATGAAGCTGACAATAAGACTTTAATGACCATGGGGCCGAATGCAAAATAACATTTAGAGACTTATTCAAATTCAAATGATAAAAGATTATAAATATACAGGAATCCTTTTGATAGCATTCCTTGCACTCAGCTCCTGCAGAAAGGATGTGGGCAATTACGCATATAACGAAATTAACGATATAGAAATTACAGGAGTGAATTCTACTTATTCTGCAGTATGGGGTAGTAATTTAACGATTACTCCAGAATTATCCTTTACAAAGGATAAAAATAACGATACTACTAAATACGCTTACGAATGGTTTGCAGTTGTTCCGAGAACAGGTAATACTGCTGATCCTAAAGTGCTCTCGAGAAACAGAAATCTAAACTGGGTAGTAAATCTGCCGGCTACCGATGCGTCGTATCAGGTGTATTATATTGTAAAAGAAAAAGCGACTGGGGTTATCTGGCGGAAGATTTTCAGTGTAAAGGTAACAACAAATATTGCTGACGGTTGGCTGGTTTTGAATGAAATAGATAACGAGCCCAGGCTTGATTTTTTTAATTATCTTTCAACATCCGATTCTTACCAGTACTATAAAGATATTTTGAGTTCCTTTAGTACTTTGAAACTGGAAGGCAAGCCTCAGATGTTGTACTTCTATCAAAGGAGAGATGCATTCAGTAATAAAACTGAGAAATCAATTTTTGTAGGAACTGATAAGCATACATTTGTCATTAATACGACTAATTTTACTTTTAGTGAGCATAAAGATCTGGTAAATTTAATGGCTGCTTATGTCGCGCCACCATTCTATGCAAAATCAGTCATCAGTATAGGTGGGCCGTTGGCTTATATGTATGATAATTCAGGAAAATTATACTTCGAAAATCCAACTTCCGGGATTGCATTTGGTTCAGGAATAAACAGGACCATTACGGGAGAACCAATTCAAATTTCCCCTTTCATTGCTGAAGGCTTAAGCTCAACACAATATGCCTTAATGTACGATACAGAGAACAAAAAGTTTATGGAGCATAAAAATATAAACCTGAATGTTTCTGTACCGGCAGTAAAGGTAACTCCACCCGCTACACCGTTATTTGACCCGGGTAATATGGATATGGATTTGGTGTATATGGCCAGTACCAGGGCTTTGTCCAATCAAACATATGCAGTATTAAAAAATAATATGGGCAAGATTTTTCTGGCTCGTATTTCATGTAACGCAACGGCTTTTGTTCCACTGGCTTTTGAAGAACTGACTACAGCACCGCAAATTGCGAATGCGACTAAGTTTGCCATCGATCCAAGCGAGGGGTATTTAATGTACGTAGCAGGCTCTAAAGTTTATCGTTATAATGTGGTCGATAAGTCGAACACAGTGGTTGTTGATTTAGGAACAAGAAAGGTTAGCTTGCTCAAATACCAAAAGATGGTTTATGCTCCGGGATCAGCACGGTATATGGAATACGCCAATAAACTGATCATTTGCAGCTACGATACGGCAGATCCAAATGCTTCTGGAAAAATGGACTTATATAGCGTGCCCAACTTAAATGGAGACCTGAAGCTTTATAAAACGTTTGATGGCTTAGGCAAAATCGTAGATGTTAGCTACAGGGAATAAAATTTAAAATAAATAATAATATGAAATTAAAAAAAATAGGTAGTACAGTCCTGTTGGGGCTGACTATAATCTCAACATTTGCGCAGTTACCTGTACAAATTACTGGAAATTTAAATAAAAAGCGCATTACAGCTGTTAAGTTGTTCAAGGTACAAGGTAAACTTGAAGAAATTGCAAGTTCAACACCGAATGCCGATGGTAAATTTGGCTTTGCCTTTTATCCTGAAACTGAGGGCTTGTATGTAGTGGGAACGGGGAACATAAACAGCCCTTCTGATAACTACACTTTTTATTTTAGAGGGGGAGAAAGGTTATCGTTAACAATTAACGATAACAATTATGAACTTCAGGGCAATACTAACTCAAAAGAAAATGTGGTTATGGCGAAATGGTTTAAGCTAACTGAACCGCTTTATCAAAAATCTATTAATTTCAGTCGCGGTGAATCCAGCACCTTCATAGATTATTTTCCTCAGCTGGAAGAAATTGCCGGGCAGTCTAAAACGTTTTTGAAAGGAAAGGCCACGGGTAACGCTAAGTTTGACAGGTACATGTCCGAAATTATAGGTTGGGATCTGGCAAATTATGCTTCAAATTACATCAATACCCCGCGTTCGGCGCATCCCGATATATCGGAATTCAGTCCTTATTATGATGGGTTAAAGGTTCAAAACCTAACAAAAAGTGCAGCTCAGCTTTATGCCTATCCCTGGGGCTATCGGGTATTAGAGTCGACGATGATGATTGCTATGCGTCAAAAAAAAATGTCCTTTACGCCCGGCATTGAAGGTGTCAGGCAATCCCTTTCTTTGATTTCCAATGATACCCTGAAAGGAGATTTTGTGTTGAATAGGATGGAAAGCTTAAAAAACTATGCCGATTACACTGCCTATGCTGCTGCTTTTGGCCAATACTTTTTAACTGATAAGCTGAAGAAAAAGCATATAGAGATAGCGGCTGCCTTAGCTACATTAAAACCGGGAGACGCGGGTTTTAATTTCAGTTATCCTGATAAAAATGGCAAAATGGTTTCGATGGCCGATTTAAGAGGAAAGGTGTTGCTGGTGGATGTTTGGGCTACGTGGTGCGGGCCCTGCAAAAAAGAAATCCCCCATCTAAAAAAACTGGAGGAGGAAATGAAGGGAACGGATGTGCAGATCATTAGCCTGTCAACCGATGCGCCTCAGGATAAGGATAAATGGCTTAAAATGATCAAGGATGAAAACCTTGGCGGTATGCAATTGTATGCGGGATCGGGCAATGATTTTTCAAAATATTATAAGGTAAATACTATCCCACGCTTCCTGGTATTTGATAAGCAGGGAAAGATTGTGACAATTGATGCTCCAAGGCCATCAACGCCTGAACTTAAAGCGTTACTGGAAAAAACGTTAGCTAATTAATCAACCTTCTCGTTCATACTTTACTGGTATTTTCATGAATTCATGATATTCTGAATAGAATATCATGAATTCATGAAAATATTAAAATGACTCTATAAAGCTACTTCATGGCGGGAACCATTTGCTAAAGCCAAACAAGAAAATAAATGGTATAGAGCGGGTTTAATTTCTCATTAATGAAGCGCCGCAGTATTTGCAGAACTGCGCATCCAGGTCATGTCCTTCCCTGCTACAGCTTGGGCAAGATTCGGGTAGCTCTTTTTTCTGCCGGGCCAGCATAGCCAGATCATGGGTAAGTATCCCGGTTGGGACAGCGATTATGGAATAGCCAATTAGCATGACTACTGCGGCCACGAATTTGCCCATAGGGGTAACAGGCGAAATGTCGCCGTAACCAACTGTGGTAATGGTAACAATGGCCCAATAAATGCTTTCAGGAATATTAGAAAAGCCATTTTCTCGCTCCTCTACTAGGTACATTATAGAACCAAGTATTACAGTGAGCATCAGTACGGTCAGCAAAAAGATGCTGATCTTACGAACGCTGCCCTTTAATGCGGTGGTTAAGAAATTGATTTCGCTAAGGAAATGCCCGAGTTTAAAAATCCGGAACACGCGGAGAAGCCTGAGGGCCCGAAAAACCAGAAGCGACTGGGTACCTACAAAAAAGAATCCGAGGTAAGATGGTATCAGGGCGATCATGTCAATCACGCCCAGCAGGCTAAAAACGTACTTATGTGGTTTTTTGATGCAGATGAGCCGAAGAATATATTCAATGGTAAAAAGTATTGTGAATATCCACTCGAGTATACGAAACAGGCTTCCGTATTTTAAATGGAGGAAGTGTACGCTATCCAGCATCACCACTGCAATGCTGGTAAAAATGGCAAATAATAAGCCTACATCGAACGCTTTCCCAGCGGGGGTATTGGATTCGTAGATCAACTCGTGCAGGCGAAACTGCCAGTCTTTGGAAGAATTCATACAGAAAATTAACCTATGTTAAAACCATCATGCCGGGATTTAGTTTTGAACCAGATGTTTTGCCTGTTGCTTCTGGCATTATGTTTAGATTAATAGTAAAAGATTATAAGTAGTTTCTTTGAACAACTCAGGATGATATTTGTTTTAATATGAAAAACGTTTCTTAAACCAGTAATGGTTATCTTTTTGGTATGGATTTTGTATAATGTTTTGTTCCTTACCTTAAACAAAATCTTTCCCTTATGAAAAACCTGATATTGAATGCCGAAATCTGTAAACATCAGAACTGCCTGGAGGCATTTGCGTTAAAATTTACAAAGAATATAGAAGATGCCAATGACCTGGTTCAGGATACCATTATCCGTGCTATACGCTATCATGAAATGTACAAAGAAGGTACAAATTTACGGGGTTGGTTGTACACCATTATGCGCAATACTTTTATCAACCAATATAGAAGGGATGCAAGGCGCGGAGGTGTAGTGGAGACGTCGGCAGACTTATCTTCTTATCAGTTGAGTAATAGTGCCAGCAGTAATTTAGGCGAAGGCAAATTTGTAATGGAAGATATCAATAAAGCTTTAGCTAAGCTTGAACCTGAACATTCATTGCCTTTTTTAAAATATTTTGAAGGTTATAAATATCATGAAATAGCCGAAGAACTGAATATTCCGCTAGGCACGGTTAAAACAAGGATACATATAGCGAGACAGTTGTTAAAAGCGCGGTTAAAAGAGCATGGTAAACGGTTTAGGGTTGCTGGCGTACAAAATTAATTTACGGCTATGTGTTGTTTTTCCATAGATTACCCAAAGCCAAAAGATGAATTGGTTGAGCAGCTGACAAATGCAATTAAAGTTCAGGAAGAAGGTTTTTTTGTAGGAGATACCAGTTCTGGGCGCTTTTCTTTTTTAGCAAAAGGTTTTACATTGGCCGGAAGTTATGAGATTGAAGCTGACCAGGTGAGGGTGTCAATTATAAAAAAGCCCTGGCTGCTTTCCTGCAAGAAAATAGAGGCGGAGATCAGAAGGTATCTTGGTTAGAATGAGCCAAATTGATTATAATAGGGACTGACTAACGGGTAACAAGGAATTACTGTATGGATTCTCTTATGCCTGCTGATAAAGCCGGGTGTATTAATATGCATCCGGCTTTATGTTAAGAATTGCGCGTGTGAGTAATTTAGAATCTGAAAGAAAAATTAGCCACAAAGTTTCTGGCAAATTGCTGGTTTCCAATCAGGTCCCAATATTCTACATTGGTGATGTTGTTTAACTTAAAACCAAACTTCCATTTTTCCTGCTGGTAAGAAAGAGCGGCATTAACAATTTGGTAAGCTGGAATGGTATAGGTATTGCTGTCAGCTCAACTTCAACTCCCTTGCTTATCTGCTGTCAGTCCTGAAAGCTAACCTGGGCACCATCCGTGCGTAAAGCATTGTCGATACCAATATGATAATAGCTGATGTTTTCAGCCAGTTTACCTCCTGGAAGTTAGGTCTTTATACCACCTCCCAGTTGATTGGCAAAAACTGGTTTTAGTTTAAAAAGACTGCCGTCCGGCTGTTCAACCGGGCCCTGGTTTTGAAAGCCGTTCATAAAATTTCCAAATAACGATACCTGATCTTTCACCACCTGATAAACAATGCCCAGCTTTGGGGAAAGTGAAGGTTGAACAAAACCTCCTTATAGAATCAGGTTTGAGCAGTAGTTGGTGTAATCTGTAGATGGTTGTATTTGAGGTTTTTAAAGGTGTGAAAACGTCCATGAATGGTGCGCTGTATCGCTTTTGCTGAAAGAGGCGGTGACTGGTAACAGCAGGGAAAACTATGCAATAGATTTTGCAAAAGTAATACTGAGCATTGAATGGGAAAATTCGTCGGCCTCTGCTTTTTTCAGGGACGATGATAAAGCTACGATTGTAGTTTATAATGAGACAAAGCAAAATTTTGTAACCTTTAAGGATGTGGCGCATCGGGCAGATAGGCAGGCAGTGCAGCTGCCTGCAAATTTTGCAGGGAGTGCAGTGCATACCTGGATGGGTTATTTAAATGCAGAGGGCGATGCAGTAAGTACCAGCAGCTATGCAAGGGATTTTATAATAACATAGGAGTGGTATGTATAATAGCCTCAATTAATTTGGGCAGATGAATGTTTAATTAATTTTACAGCCACACAATAAAAGCGTATACCGGACGCTATATTTGTATTATGAGTCTACCTTTACGCATCACCTTTGAAGAAAAGGATTACACCTATACTGTTTTAACAAAAGGCATCACTAAAGAAACTACCTCTATTCAGGTGAACCTGAGTGGGGAACAATATGAACTTGCCCGTAATTTGAAAGGCGAATGGGATGCTGCAGATGCAACCGTTAATGACCATCCGGGATTGCTTAAGGCTATAGGGAGAAATATTAAGCTGAGGTATCGGCTATAAATTATTTTGAGGGCTTAGGTAATTTTGGCACTTTGTATGCGTTTATTATTTTGAGAGCGTTAATTTAGATGGCGGGGAAAGGTCGGTAGGATCGTTCCCCGCTTTTTTATTTAAATTTGGCGCATCCAATGAAAACACTTGCTGAATTTCCAGATACAGATCTGGTTCTGCGATTAAAAGCAGGACATGAACCTGCATTCAGGGAAGTTTTTGAGTTGCACTTCAGAAGGTTGTACAATTTCAGTTTTCGGTTTCTGAAAAATAGGGCCCAGGCCGAGGAAATTGTCAATGATGCCTTTTTGAGCCTTTGGGTGAACAGGGGAAAGCTAAATCCCGATCTTCTGTTGCTGCCCTACCTTTATACTATTGCACGCCGGCTGGCATTGAACACACTGCGCGATATAGCCACTTCTCAAAAAGCAATGGATGGCCTTTGGAACCAGATGGAGAAACTGAGCAATGAAACTGAGGAAATGGTTTTGTTAAACGATTTAGAGCAATTTACAGAAAATGCTGTACTCCGTTTACCTGCGCAGCAACAGCTGGTATTCAGGATGAGCCGCTACGAAGGGCTGAGTTACGACGAGATTGCCGAAAGGTTAAACATCTCAAGAAATACAGTTAAAAACCATCTTATTGCAGCATTGAAAACATTAAGGAACCATTTTGATGGTTCGGATATCAGCTACTTTATGCTGCTCTGGACATTTTTTTTCAAATAATTTCAATTCAAACTAGTCCTGTTTTCTTTTTGCCGTGTAATACCCATAAATGAACAATCCGAAAGACTTACAGTTTTTGATCAGGCAATATGCCAATAACAACATTACGCCCGATCAGTATCAGGAGCTGATGCTGCGCTTCAACGATCCTGAGTCTTATGAAATGATTCAAGAGGTTTTTGACCAGATATGGACAGAGGGAGAAGTTAAGGAATATCATACCGTGCAGGAAATTGATGCCCTCTACACCAATATGAAAAAGAATCCAGGCTTTAAGGAAAAACCAAAAACAAGGTTATGGAAGCCGCTATGGATAAGTGGTATTGCTGCTGTGCTTGCCTTGATGCTATTTGGTCTATGGTTCTTTAACAACAGGCAAAATGAAAGAGACCAGATCGTTTTAGCCAAGGCCCGTATGCTAACGCCGGGTAAAACAGGCGCAACACTTACCCTTGCAAATGGCAAGACCATTGTCTTATCGAATGCCAGCCGGGGAATGCTGGGAGAGGAGGCCGGGGTAAAGATCAGTAAATCGGCAGGTGGACAATTGGTTTATGAACTCAGCGGCGTTAATGCCGTTGCAGATCAGATAAATACGTTATCTACCGCTCCCGGAGAAACTTTTAGCATCAGGCTGCCCGAGGGCTCTGTAGTTTGGCTGAATGCCGGATCAAGCCTGAGCTATCATCCGTCCCTGTTAAACAAAGGGCAGCGTAGGGTAGAATTAAAAGGGGAGGGCTATTTTGAAGTAGCCAAAGATGCTGCTCACCCTTTTGTGGTACAGACGGAAAGCCAGGAAGTAGAGGTGCTGGGCACGAAATTCAATATCAGCAATTATCGCAATGAGCCTGAAGTAACCACAACGCTTCTGGAAGGCTCGGTAAAAGTAAAAAATGCCCGTGCAGAAACGCTGCTGAAGCCCGGCGAACACGTATTGAACAATGGCAATGAACTGAAGGTTAGCAAAACCGATGTAAGGCTGGCCTACGCCTGGAAAGAGGGATATTTCCGGTTTGATGAAACAGGCATGCCAGATATTGTGAAACAATTGGAACGATGGTACAATGTAAAAATAGAATTGGCTGAAGGCCTGACAGCATTGAGGCTGACCGGGAAAATTTCACGGAACAACGACATTTCACATGTATTGAGTTTAATACAGGAAACTAACCGGATACGGTTTGAAATTGATGAAAGGAGGATACGTATTACGGAAAAATAAAAGGCCATACGGGTTGCCACCCATATGGCCAGGATTGACTGGCAAGTAAATAAATTCACTAACCCGCATGATATCGTTTGACCGCTAAGTAACCGATACTGCGCTTATCAACTAAAACCAAATGTACAAAGTTTTTAACCAAAAGCTATGGCAGCCCCCGTGCGTCATATCCAAACTATTGCTCATAATGAAGCTAACCGCGCTAATTTTGATCACAGGTATACTCCAGGTCAGTGCATCAACGTATGCTCAGCGCATTTCTTTGTCTGAACGTAACGTAAGCCTCACTACCATATTAGACCGTATCAGTACCCAAACAGGGTACGACTTCCTGTTCGACAGCGTAAACCTGAAAAATTTAAATAACCTGAGTGTAAAAGCAGAGAACGAAGAATTGAAAAATGTTTTATCGCGTATGCTTGAGCCTCGGAACCTGGTCTTCAGCATCAAGAGCAACACGGTGATCATAAAGGAAGCCGAACGTTCTTTTCTTGATAAGGTATCTTCCCTTTTTGCTGCCATTAATGTTACCGGCCGGGTTTTAGATCAGGAAGATAAGCCTTTACCCGGAATTACAGTTACGGTTGCAGGGTCAAAGAAAAGTGTCTCTACCGATCGTGAAGGGCGTTTTCAGCTCAGTAACGTAGATGAGCAGGCCACTTTGCAATTTACCTCCATTGGTTATGAACCTTTGGAAATCAGCCTGAACGGGCGTACTACACTTACGGTTGCCATGAAGCCGTCTTCTACTGCGCTGAATGAGGTAGTGATGGTGGGCTACGGAACAACCAGGCGTAAAGACCTTACCGGTTCTGTAGCTTCGGTTAGCGCAAACGAGATCAACAACACACCTTTGGTGGCCATAGATCAGGCCCTGGCAGGTAAAGCGATGGGTGTACAGGTTACCCAGTCGGATGGCGCTCCGGGCGGTGTAGCAAGAATCCGCATCCGTGGCGGGGCATCGCTACTGGGCGGTAACGACCCACTTTACATTATAGATGGGGTACAGGTGCAGGTGAGCAATTCTTATGTAAGTACCGGCTTTGAAGTACAGAACCCGATCGCCGGACTGGGCAAAATATCACTGGCGGCCGGTGACGACCTGTACTCTGGTTTGCGTTCCAATTTTGGTCGTGGTGTAAATACCCTGGCCGGTCTCAACATCAATGACATCGAAAGTATAGACATTCTGAAAGATGCTTCGGCTACGGCAATTTATGGTTCCAGGGCCGCCAATGGGGTGGTGATCATTACTACCAAAAAAGGCAAAAAGAATGAGAAACCCGTACTTGAAGCCAACTATTATACTGCGCTTAGCAAGGCCATAAGCCAGAAGGTGCTCAATGCAGACCAGTACCGGCAGGTATTCCTGGAGGGATCGCGCAACCTGAATGCCAGGCTGGCGGCAAATAACCTGCCGGCAGACGCTTCAGCATCTGCTTACTTAGCAGACCCCTCATTGCTGGGCACGGCCAATACCGATTGGCTGGATATGGTGCTGCGCACCGGTATTGCGCAAAATGCTGATGTAAGTGTTCGTGGCGGGGGCAGCGGTTCAAGCTATTATATGTCGCTCGGTTACAATAAAAATAAAGGGACCATTGTCGGCACTGATTTTTCGCGGATTGCCGGGAAGATCAACCTGATCAATGAGCTGAGCGAAAAACTAAGGCTCATTGCCAACCTGGATATGGGCTTTACCAAAAACAACATTACCAATGGTGCCTATGGCGCGGCAATTCTTGCCCCACCAACTTTTGCGCCTTACAATGCAGATGGCTCGCTTCAGACTTTCAATAGTGCCGTTTTTGCCGGATCTACAGCAGGCAGTTCTGGTATTGTGAACCCGCTGGCCATGCTGCAGGCAACTAACTTTAGTGAAGGCAACACTATGCTGGGCTCACTGGCTTTGGAATATGACATTTTAAAAGACCTGAAATTCAGGGCTACAGCATCCATCAACAACTCGGGCAACAACCAGCTCAACTATCAGCCCTCCAGCGTAACGGTCATCAACCAGGGCGGTGTGGGTATTACACAAACCAACGCAGGTATTGGCGGACAGTCGCAAACCCGTAACAGGGACATGTTCTATGAAACTAACCTGACCTGGGATAAGCAGTTTAATGAAAACCACCGTTTAAACATTTTAGGAGGTTCTACCTGGCAAAAAACTACTTTTAAATCTTTTGGGGCCAATGGCCAGGGGTATCCGGATGATTTCTTCCTGAACGGACTTTCTTCGGCCGCTGTGTTCCTGAAACCTACAGCCAGCGAATCCTATGCATCTATGCTCAGTTTTTACCTTAGGGCAAACTATGCTTTTAAGAACCGCTATCTCCTGACTCTGACGGGCAGATCGGATGCTTCCTCCAAATTTCCAAAGAATACCCGCGTATTTTATACCCCTTCTTTTGGCCTAGCCTGGAGATTAAAGGAAGAGTCTTTTTTAAAGAAGGTGGAATGGGTTGACGAATTAAAAATCCGTGCCAGTGCAGGTTACACCGGAAACCAGAACCTGGGCAATAACCTGTTCTATACTTTGTTTACACCGGTCTCACTTGCCGGAACCAATGCTTTGGTGGTCTCTCAGTTGGGGAATGACCTGCTTAAGCCGGAAAGAACGCTGCAGAAAGACCTGGGCTTAGACATTTCGGTATTTAACGGTAGAATCTCTGCATCGGTAGGTTATTACGAAAAACATACCAAAGGTGTATTGCTTCCTTCACAAATCCCGGGCAGTTCGGGCTTTGGATCGGTATATATGAATAAGGCTGCCATAAACAATAAAGGTTTAGAGCTTGAGCTGCGGGGTACGCTTGTTAAAGGCAAGGACTTTGGCTGGAACCTGGCATTGAATGTTTCTGCCAACCGTTCGCGCCTGGGAGAGCTGAACCGTTTGTTGCCTAACGCGAATTCTCTTGGTACTACCGGCAATCCAGTAAACATTGGTGAAGCGATAGGCAATACGGCACTGATACCTGGAGAGCCGCTTGGACAAATCTTTGGTACCGTATTTACTGGCCTGATCAGAACTCAGGCAGAACTGGATGCAGTAAGGGCAAACCCTAATGCATTCCCTACTTTTTTTGGCGGAACTACAGCCAGTTATTATGGTATCGGCTCGCCGGTGTTTACCAGCTATCTGGATATGTATGGTGCAGCAGCAGGAGCACTTGGCTTTGCTCCGGCAAGGGTGCGGATTGGATCGGGACAGCCAAAATTTTATGGTGGTATGACCCATACCTTTAATTATAAAAGGCTAAGTGTTACGGCTTTGTTTACCTATTCTTATGGTGGCGATTTATTGTACCTGCCAGAGTCGAATACCTTTGGCCTTGCCGATATGAGCAACAGGATAACCCGTGTGATGCTGCCTTATTATACAGCTGAAAACCCCGGTTCGAACAGGCCAACATTGATGTTAAAGGAGGGGAATAACTATTCTGGTTTCTCTGGTACAAGTACGATGTCGGTATTTGATGCCTCTTATATCAAGTTAAAAACGATCAACATCACTTATACTTTACCGCAGGCATGGGTAGCTAAAGTAGGGATAAAAGGCGGACAGATTTACTTGTCGGGCGCTAACCTGTTTGCCGTTACCAAATACCCGGGACCCGATCCGGAGGTGAGCAACGATCCGTACAGCATTCAGGGGGGCTTTACTGATGATGGTGCCTATCCGCAGTCGCGCCAGTATAGTATGGGTCTAAGGTTCAGTTTCTAGTAAATATTAAAGCGTTTAAAGTATGAAAACATTAAATATATATGGTATTGCGCTTCTGAGCATGCTCGCCTTTTCGGCATGCGATAAGGAGCTGAGTACACCGCCGCCTAATGCAAAAGTAAACGGGACGGCCATTATTGATCAGAAAACTGCACAGATTGTGCTGAACGGGGTATATTACAGGTTTGCGAATGCTTCGTCTACCCAAATTAGCTGGACAAGTCAGAACGTTGCCCCTGGTATGCTTACGGGAATGCTGGCCTATGCTTTTGGCGGTGCCTATCAGATAGAGAGCAACATTAATCTTAATGCTATGCTCATTCCATCTATCTGGACCAATAATTATCAGCTGCTTGCCCAGGCCAATGGCTTTATTGAAGGTGTAACGGCATTGGGCGACCATGATTTCGCAACGCCTGGGCGCAAGGCAGAAATGCTTGCCGAGGCGCGCTATGTAAGGGCCCACGCCCATTTTAAGTTGCTATTGTATTTTTCGGAATGGAAAGACCTGGGTAGTAAAAACGGGGTTTTGCTGCGTACAGAATTGGGCGGCTTAAGCACGGTGATCAAAAGCCGGAATACGGTTGCTGAGTCTTACGATGCCATTTTGAGCGATCTGGATTATGCGGTTGCTAACGGTCCGGAAAATAACCCGAATTATTTTGTGAATAAATATGCAGCCATGGCACTTGAAGCCCGTGTACTGCTTACACGGGGCCAGCCTGCCGATATTACAAAAGCGCTTGCCCTGACCAATATGGTGATCGGGAGCAATAAATATCAGCTGGAACCTAATTTAAAGGATATTTTTTACAGCAAGGGGCTGGCAAGTAAAGAGGTAATCCTGGGCCTCAGGCCTCAGATTAACCAGGAAATGAACCGGGAGATCCAGAGCAATAATTTCCGCCTCACGGCCAGTTCCGGTTTTGCAGCCAAAAAGGCTTTCCGGACTTTACTGAGCGGAGATCCTCGGCAAACCTGGATGATTGGTGTTAAAACCAACCGGGTAGGCCATCCTGATGATGAGTATTTTACCAAATATGGCGCCTGGCCAGCTGCTTCGGCAACACAGCTTTCGGAAACGCAATATGCCATCAGGCTATCTGAGGTATACCTGATGAGGGCTGAGGCTCTGGCCCGCTCCGGTGGTTCTTTGATTGATGCAAAGGCCGATATTAAACTGGTGATGGCTAAAGCCGGAGTGACTATTTTTGCCCTTGTTGATGCTGCCAGTACTTCGGAGGAGGTATGGATCCAGGCTTATTACGAAACGCTGCGTAACCTGAGCACTGAAGATGGTATTGACTGGAATGCGTTGGTACGCTTCCCTCTGGCTACCATTACTTCACTGCGCCCCACCATTACTTCGGTAAACCAGTTGTGGTTTGGTGTTCCGGTGGCAGAGTTTCAGACCAACCCTATGTTTGGCAGCCAGAATGCTGGTGGTTACCCTGTTCAATAAATAAACTCAGCATATGATTTATATAGTAAAATGCCTGATCGGTATTGTAATTGGCGGAACACTTTGTTCCGCCAATGCAAAAGCGCAAAATGTAATTGGGCCCAGGCTGGGTATTGGCGACAAGGCACCTGAGTTACGTCACGGGGCCTGGCTGAAAGGTAGGCCGGTAAAAACATACGAAAAAGACCGTTTATATGTGGTAGAGTTCTGGGCGACTTGGTGCGGACCGTGTGTAGGGATGATACCACATCTCTCTAAGATTGCCAGGCAACATGCCAGCGATGTTTCGGTAATTGGTGTGAACATCTGGGAGGATTCGCACGGAGCGGATAAGCCCAGGGAAAAGCCCTATGATGTTAACCTGCCCAGGGTGAAGAACTTTTTGAAGGGCATGGGCAGTAAGGTAGATTATAACATTGTTATGGATAACAATGAGGAGTACATGGGAAAAAGATGGATGAAGGCAGCCGGACAAGTGGGAATACCATGTTCTTTTATGGTTAAAAATGGAACGATCATGTGGATAGGACATCCTGCGGCATTGGATTCGATGATTTTGGTGGTTAAAGACGAGGCGTACGATATTGCGGCTGAACGTAGTAAGAGTGATGCAGTGATAGCGGCGAGGGTAGCCAGCGGGGTGGATGCTAAGGTAGCAAAGATAAGGACAGATTATGCGGCAGCGGCAAGGGATAAACAATACGACAAGGCAATAGCGATTCTGGATGCCGGTTCTGACGAACTACCAGACTGGGCACCTTTTTTTGGCTACGCTAAGTTCCAGGTATTGCTGGATTGTGACCAGGCGAAAGCATTTGAGTTTATGAAGAAATGGCAAGGTACAGCACCCGGATTTAAAAGTTCTGCGGGAGCAGCAATTTGCAGAAAGCAGAGCCTATCCAGGGATTTCTACGCTTATGGAATCAACATTTTAAAGGAACTGGTAGATAACCCCCAGCCGGGTTCGCTGATGTATAACCATATTGCAGCAGCTTATGCCAATATGGGTGATGTGGATAGTGCCATTGCTGCCCAGGAAAAAGCCATTTCGATGGCCAGGCAGTATATAAAAGAAAACAAGCATGTTGGCTTTGTTACCAGGAGCACTGTAGAGGCGTATACAAAAACGCTTGATGCCTACAAAAGGGAATCAAAACAATAAATTACCGGGTAACTTTTACATCTTTAAACATGAACGGATTGTCGCTGGTCCGCAAGGCTTTCTTGCTGGCAGTTGTAACGTTCCTGAGGATAACCTCTTTGGTTTTGACATAAGGAAATTTTTCCTGGTAGGAACCGTCTGTCATTTTCGGGTTGAAATCTGCGAAAATAGCGGGTCCCTGATAGTTATCCGGGTGGTTGGAATCGTCGATCCGGAGATTGTCTATCGTGATCTGTTCCGGCATGTAGCAGGTATAACCGAAATTGTGCTGGCCTGAATAGGAACCGCTGATCAGCGCGGCGCTGGCAGCTTTGCCGCCTGCAGGCACAAAAACGCAGTTGCGGATCAGGATTCGCCCTTGCCAGGTACTACCGTAGTCGGAACGCAGGTTAACGAAAGCCCGTCCACGGACGGTAGAGTTTTCGATTGTGAGCAAGCCGCTGCCAATGGCATTGATGCCCATATGCCCCAGGGTTGAGTTGCGGATGGTTGCATTGGCAACCCCCTGGTGGGCATCAAACCTGGAGAAGATACAATTGTCGTAAAGCAGGTTTTTGCAAAAATTAGACCCAAGAATGCCCCAGTACTTGCTGTCGTCTATACTGTTGGTCTGGCTGCAATTTATAAAGGATATATTAACGGCGCGGTTCACGGAAAGATCGTAGGTGCCTTTTGAGACAGGCTTACCCGCGGAACCAATGGTGCTATAGGTTTTGTGGCCGGTTAGGATGGTGTTTTTTACCGTTACATAAGCACAGTTACCGATGTTGATGAAGCCTCCATATGGCGCACTCCGTTCTCCTTCGTCTTTGATGTAGTGCTTCAGCCCTTCAACAAGTACGTGGGAACGTCTGATGGAAATACCCCGGCTATAGTAAGCCATGGATTCGGATTTATTGGCAATAGTGGTGAAAGTGCCTCCGGTAACCTTCAACAGATTTTCGTCGATAGGCAGCGCGGTGATTTCTGTAATCTGCTCGAAATCCCAGATGATGGGGGCATTCATGTCTACCTTCCCATTTTTGTCGGCAATAAAGATGTCGGTTTGCGGGGAGCCATTGTTTTGGTTTAATCCAAACCGGATATACTGTTTAACGTTGGTGTTTGTGACAGTAATTAAACAGGGGCGGGGCAAAGACACCTTAATTTTTTGCTGGTTACGCTTAAGTGAGCTTATGTTTTCCAGTTTAAAGGATTTGAGACCTGAACTTACGGTGAAAATAGGGGAATTGCGGTCTTCCACTCCGGTATCATCAATAATGAAGGCGGCGTTGCCGAAATCAGTGTCTGTCTGGATAACCGCTGTACGTGCTTTACCCCCGATATAATAACGGGCCCCGGCATCTGCCTTAACCTTAAGGCCGTGTTGGTTGGCAAAAGTATGTGCAGCGACGATAGCTTCCATGTCATCGCTGGTTCCATCGCCTTTGGCACCAAAGTCGCTATAATGGATCAGACCAGCGGTTTTTTTTTGCTGCGCCGTTGCGAGTAAGATCCAGTTTAATAAGAGGAATATCAGGAGTATATACTTGATCATAAGAATTAGAGTTTCCGTACCCGGAATGTATGGATATTTGTTGACTTATGGAAACGTTTAATTTCATTTAAAGGCCGGTTTTTATACTGTTCGCGTAAGATTTTGGGCTGTTCGCGTAAAAGAATTGCAAAATGTATGGATTAAAGATATGTTTACCCTATAACGGTAAGTCCCCCTACATAGACTGAAAATGGATGTTTCCAGCTATTCCTTTTACCGTTAATCTTTTTATGCCTCGCAATTCTCGCAACTGCGAGGCATTCTTATCTTCATTTTAGAATACGGAAAATATTATACAGTTTTGTTATTACACTTTGCAGCCAAGGGGCGAAATATCCGGATGAACAACTATAAGGTACTTACTGACCCAGAGCTCTTTGATTTAATTAAGAAAGAGGACGATAAGGCCTTTGGTGAGTTGTATACGCGCTACTGGAAAGACATGTATCATAATGCGTGTAAAATAATGCGGAACGAGGATATGGCACAGGATATTGTTCAGGAAGTCTTTATCAGTTTATGGAACCGGAGAACAGAATTGAACATACAGCATGTCAAATCCTATATGCAGCAAAGTACCCGCTTTGCCGTGCTTAAATCTATCAGGAGCCAAAAGGTTGATGATCAGTTTTATTCCAGGCTGCGGCTAATTACTACCGAACTGGTGGAAGAGCAACCTTTACTTTTTAAGGAGCAGCAAACGGTACTAAACCAGCTGATCAATGAACTTCCTGCAGATTGCCGCGAGACATTCAGAATGAGCCGGGATGAGCAGCTGACTTATAAGCAAATTGCACAAAAACTGGAAGTCTCTGAAAAAACTGTAGAGAAACGGATCACCAAATCATTGAAATTTTTACGCGAAAATCTTAGTCTGGACCTTTGTGTAGGTATTTTACTGCTTGCCGAACGCATTAAATAAAAAAAAATCGAAAAGTGGTAGGGTGCCTGTACCGTTTTTGGAACATATAGGTATCAACATGGATAAACTAAATTTTGACCGGCTTATAGATGCTTACCTTGATGACAGTGCAAGCGATGCAGACAAGACATTGCTTGAAGCTTATTATGAGAAGCTGCAGAATGGTGAACCCCTCAATCTGCTGAAGGGAGAGGAAGCTGCGCTTGAGGTGGTGATGTATAGAAACATCATTTCGGGCATTGGCGCTTTACCTAAGCGAAAGCAAGGCATTAAGTTGTGGACAGGTATTGGTTTAGCTGCGGCTGCAGTAGCAGCAATTGTATTTGGCATATGGTTTTATAACCAGGAGGTTGCTTCGTTGCGAAATGCTCTACGCAATGAAGTGACATATAGAAATGATATAGATCCTGGAAAAAACATCGCTACATTAACCTTTTCCAATGGTAAAACCATAAAGCTTAGCGAGCGCAAAACAGGAGTTGTAATAGGAGACGATCTACGTTATGACGATAATACAGCCGTTATTTCAGGCACAGGCAAAAAATCATTGCCGCTTGGAAGGGATGAGAATGGGGAAGGAGTGATGACGCTGACTACACCACGTGGTGGTACTTACCAGATTACGTTGTTTGAGGGCACAAAGGTTTGGCTGAATGCTGCTTCGCGTTTGATTTATACAATAGGTTTGAATGACCAGGGGGAGCGTTTGGTGAAGCTTGAAGGAGAAGCTTATTTTGAAGTGGCAAAAGATAAAATACATCCCTTTATTGTAGAAAGTACAGGGCAAAGGGTAGAGGTATTGGGTACACATTTTAACATCAAAGGCTACGCAGATGAAGGTGCAACTGTAACTACGCTTATTGAAGGACGTGTACAGGTTTCGGCATCGCGGGATGATGGGCAGGGAGGAGCGCGCATCCTTAAGCCTAACCAGCAATCAACCCTGTCAAACAATTCGCTTACAATCGGCGAAGCCGACCCTAATGCCATTGTCTGGATAAAAGGTAAATTCAGTTTCTACGATACGCCTTTACAGGATGTAATGAAACAACTGGCCCGATGGTATGATGTAGAGGTAGTTTATCCTGATGGTGTGCCGCTCAGGAAATTTACGGGCGACATCAACAGAAATGTAAGCGCCTCCGAAGCACTTGGGCTTTTTAAGTTTTCAGGGGTGCAGTTTACCATAGAGGGGAAAAAGATAATCGTAAATAATAACAATTAAGTATAGGAGGACTGAAACCAAACGCCTTAAGGAAAAGATGAAATAGAATGGTATGAGGTGGCTTTTAAACAAAAGCCGGAAAGTGTTCGCACCACTTACCGGCCATTGATTGAGTCAACCATTCCCGGTTTTATGCCGGGATAAAACGTTATGAGCTAACAATTTTTATCAACTCAACCAAACCAAATGTATGAAATTTAATGCATTTATATTGTTAATAATGAGGTTAACCACTTTCATGTTAATTATTGCCTTGGCCCAGGTAAGCGCAAAAGGCCTTGCACAGAAAATAACGCTGAACACAAAAAATACGCCTATTGAGAAAGTTTTACAATCCATAAGAACACAAAGCGGCTACGGAATCCTGTATGACCTGAAGGACGTTAAAGACCAGAAAGTAACACTGAGCCTGAACAATGTCAGTATTGATGAAGCCATGAGCATACTGGTTAGCGGTTTACCATTGAGCTTTAAAATTGTAAAGAACAATGTGGTATTGAGCAAAAAGGAACCTACCTTTCTGGAACACCTGGCTGGTAGCTGGGCTGTTATTGATGTGCGTGGCCGTGTATTGGATGAGAATGGAAGGGCTATTGAAGGTGTACTGGTTAAAGTAAAGGGGACCAGCAAAGCTACTGCAACCAATGCCAACGGGGAGTTTTCTTTGTTTGGTGTGGATCCGGACGCGGTGCTGGTTTTTAGCGGGGTAAATATTGAAAGCTATGAAACCAGGTTAAATGGGCGGACCGACCTGATGGGTATCAGGCTCAAAACCCGGACCAACGAGCTTGAAGAGGTGAGTGTAACGGTAAGTACAGGTTATCAGACCCTGCCTAAGGAGCGCTCTGCCGGGTCTTTTGGCAAGCCGGATATGGATGTTTTGAGGAACCGCACCGGTAGCACCAATATCCTGCAGCGCCTGGATGGCCTGGTACCGGGGCTTACGGTTAACAGTGCGCCATCTGCCAGTAACAATCCCTTTCTTGTACGGGGGCTTTCTACCGTTGGTAATTCTCCACTGGGGGGGAACATCTATTTAACCAATAGAAATCCCTTATATGTGGTGGATGGAATTCCGCTGGATGATGTTTCTACCATTAATCCACAGGATGTTGAGGACATCAACATATTACGCGATGCAACTGCAGCTTCTATATGGGGGTCAAGGGCAGCAAATGGGGTTATTGTTATCATCACAAAAAAAGGGGGGGGCAGTGATAGGGTTAAAATACAATACGACAGCTATGTTAATTTTCAGGGTAAGCCGGATCTGGATTATATCCCGACATTGAACAGCAGGCAGTTTATTGATGCTGCATCTGAGGTATTTGATCCGGTGGTATATCCATGGGCTTCAGTTTCTTCTTTTCCAGACTACTATTTTGGAGTTCCTCCACATGAAAGGATTTTGTACAACCAGGCCTTGTCACCTGCACAGCGGAAGAACAGTCTGGATAGCCTGGCTGCGCTGAACAATGCCGGACAGATCAAAGACTTGTGGTACCGGGCTGCCACGCAGATGAACCATACTGTATCCTTATCTGGCGGTAGTGACAAATATACTTTTTATGTATCCGGGGCTTTTACAGATATTAAAAGCAACAGGCCAGGAGAGCTTAACCGTACTTTTAAAATAAACGGCAGGCAGGACTTCAAATTTGGGGATCGTATACGCATGAGCCTGATTACCGATTTATCCAATATCATTGGTGCCAATAGGCAAACAATTAACGTAGATAACCGCTTTTTACCTTACCAGCTTTTTAAAGATCAGGCAGGCAACAATTTGTCGATGCCCTACATGCAGCAGCTTAGCGATGAGACGAGGATAAGTTATCAGAACCTTAGCCGCATCAGCCTGGATTACAACCCGCTTGATGAATACAATTATAGTAGCGGTAAGAGAAATAAGATCCTGAGCCGCAACATTCTGGGATTTAATGTGAAAATTATTAAAGACCTGCGTTTTGAGGGAACCTACAGTTACCTGAAGGGAGCTGGAAGAAGCGAGCAGTATGATGACGAGAAAAGTTACCCGGTAAGGAGTGAGCTGGTTCAGTTTACTGTTGCGCCAAATACCTCTTCTACCCCAGTATATTATCTTCCTAAAGGTGGTGGCACTTTTGCCGTAGACCATACCACGCAAAAAGACTGGACGCTGAGGAACCAGTTGGTTTATGATACAGAGTGGAACAACAGAGCGCACCAGCTTAACCTGCTTGCCGGCCATGAGGCCCAGGAGCAGTTTACAGTGCTAACGGGAAGTAAAGTAAGAGGATACAACACTTTGTTGCAAACCTACGGACCTGTAGATTATGCCACACTGGGAAATGCAGGACTGCCTGGTGCGGTATGGTCCAATAATTTCTCGGGAAGTATTCTGAGCAATGATGCTTTCAGACAGCAGGAGTTGCTAAGGGCCCGGTTTACCTCTTATTATGCCAACGCAGGTTATACTTACAGTAAAAAATATTCTGTAAATGCCAGCCTGAGATTTGACCAGAGTAATTTGTTTGGTCTGGATAAATCGGCACAAAACAGACCTGTGTATAGTGTTGGCGGTAAATGGGAATTGGGTGCCGAGGAATTTATGAAAAAAACGGGTTGGTTTGACCAGGTTGCTTTAAGGGCCACGTATGGTATTACAGGCAATTCGCCGAGCCCTGGTACTGCCGCATCTCATGATATTATTGCAGTGCAGCCCAGCCCCTTTTTTCCGGGAGGTACAGGAAGTTATATCAGCACGGCATCCAATCCGGACCTGAGCTGGGAAAGAACAGAAGTGGTTAACCTGGGTGTTGATTTTAGTGTATTGAACAACAGGCTGCAGGGATCGGTAGACTTTTACCGGAAAAATACCGATAACTTAATTGGCAATATGCCTACCAATGGTTTTACGGGGTACCGTTCTATTATCGGAAATGTTGGCAATATGCAAAATAAAGGGATCGAGCTTGCTTTAAAATCGCTGAATATCCGTAGTGGAGATTTTCGCTGGAATACCGCTTTGAATGTCTCCTACAATAAAAACCTTTTGACAAAATATAACCAGTACACTCCGGTAACTGCGGGAAGCAGCCTGGTGCTCCATAATTATATGGAAGGCTATCCGGCCTTTGCGGTGTTTGCCTACCAGTTTGCCGGGCTAGATGAGATGGGTGACCCGATGGTAAGGCTGGCCGATGGTACGGTGACCAAAAAGCCGAGAATAACAAAACCGGAGGACATGAAATACATGGGGACCTATCAGCCGGTTTGGAATGGCGGTTTATCCAATGTTTTTAGCTACAAAAGCTGGGGGCTAAGCATCAATACCGTATTCAACTTTGGCAATGTGATGCGCAGGGATGCAAACCAGTTCTATACAGGACGCCTTACGCAAGGCCCCATGGGCGATTTTACAACCGGGAACCAGCATGCAGAATTTGCCAGCCGCTGGAAAACTGCAGGTGATGAAGCGCACACAAATATACCTTCCTATGTATCAAACGCCTCCATAAGCCAGTCGAGACGTGATGTTGGCTATTATACAATGGCCGATATCAATGTCGTTAGTGCAGCCTATGTAAAGATGCGCGATGCGACATTGAGCTATCGGATCAATTCGGCTTTCCTGAAAAAAATAAATGTTGACCAGGTTACCCTTCGTGCACAGGTGTCTAACCTGATGTTGTGGAAGGCCAATGATTATGGTATAGACCCTGAATACCAGTACGGCAATTCGGGGGTAAGAACACTTATCGCAAATCAGGGAACACTCTCTTTTGGTTTGAATGTAAAATTCTAAAGCACAGTAAAATGAAACGGATAAATAAAAATATTGCTGCATCAGTTTTACTGATGGTTTTGATTACCGCTTTTGGAGCGTGTAAAAAGAGTTTTTTGGAAATTGACCCCAAAGGTAAGCTGATTGCCCAAACTGTAGCCGATTATAATCTGCTTTTGAATAATCTGGAATTGCTGAATATGGGGACCAATGGGCAGGTGCCGATGGGAGATGAACTGGCGGCAGCAGAGCCTTATTTTAGCAGTTCGGCCTTAAGGACACAAAGGTTATTCCGCTGGGACGATGTTATTTATGAAGCCAATGATGATGCAGCAGAGCTGACGGTTCCGATGACCAACCTGTACCTGTACAACAAGATTATAAATGAAATAAAGGATGCAAAGGATGGGTCTGACCAACAAAAGGCATCGATAAAAGCCGAGGCCAGGGCAGGCAGGGCATGGACCTATTTTATGCTGATCAATTATTATGGTAAACCTTACAACAGCGCTACTTCGGCTAATGATCCTGGTTTTCCTATTATTACCGCCGGTGATGTTACAGAAACAAAGTTTACAAGGGCTTCTGTTAAAGAGGTGTACGACTTTTTACTGGAGGACCTTAGCGCTTCGATACCAGATTTACCTGCGCAAAGCACCAGCCGGGTAAGGATGTCTAGAGCAGCTGCCGAAGGTGTTTTAGGTAAAGTATATGTTTTTATGGGCAGGTATAACGAGGCCCTGGTGCAACTGAATTCGGCCATACAAAATGCTTCTAAAGGCGTGATCAGCATAAATTTTTATGATTATAATGTAACCCTTGGACCGGGCGGCGCCTTTTTACCCATTACCACACGGGGTGCTTCATTTCCGACGGTACCCAATAACCAGGAGATCCTGTTTGGTAAACAGACATCGGATAACTGGCAGTATAATGCCAATGAGCTTGTGTTAAGCCCTGAGGCGGTGACACTGTATGGCGCAACTGATATGCGCCTGAAATTGTACAATAAAAATGCTTTTAATGGTGCGGCATATCCATCAGGACTGCTGCGCAGGGCTGCTTCTTCGAGTGCGCAGGTTGGCGTGATGCTGGCTGATCTTTATTTGTTAAGGGCAGAGTGTAAGGCAAGGTTAGGAGACCTTACCGGGGCAAAAGCTGACCTGGAATTCTTTAGATCGAAACGAATGCCTGCAGTTGATGCGGTTGTGCCAACCGCTATAGCGGGACAGCAGGTGCCCCTGATACAGTTTGTGCTCTACGAACGTATCCGGGAATATGCTGTTCAGGGCTATCGCTGGTTTGATATGCGCAGACTTTCTGTGGATCCCCTATTTGCGGGGACTACTTATAAGCATACGCTATATAAAGCTGATGGCTCTACTCAAATTTTTACCCTGAAACCCGAGCGCCTGGTTTTACGTTTCCCCCAGAAAATTATGGATCAGAACCCGGGTATGCAGAACAATCCTTAATCTATAGACAATGAAAAATATTTTAAAAAACGCAATTGCTCTTTGCTTTTTCCTGCCTTTGATTGCGCAGGGGCAACTGAAGCATTTTACTTTAAACGGAAAATTGGCAAAGGTGCCGCCTACTGCTATGGCTTACCTGGTATATACGCCAGGTAATGAGCGAAAGATTGACTCGGTAAGGCTACTAAAGGGGGCTTTTATCTTTAAAGGCAATATTGAGCAGGCCACGAGTGCCCTTTTACTGATCAGTCCGCATGGCGATGGCATGAGGGGCAAAGATTACAGCAGTTTGCAACTGTACCTTGAGCCGGGGAACATTTTGCTGAGCAGCCCGGATAAGCTGAGCGAAGCTAAGGTTATGGCGGGACAGGTAAATGCCGATAATGATGCCATAAACCTGCAGTTGAAACCTATAGCTGAGACCGAGAAAAGGCTGAGATTGGCTTTCCAGATGGCAGAACAGGAAAAGAAGGAAGAAATAGCACGTGAACTGGAGCTTTGTGAAGTGCAGCGCAGGAGTGTTTACCGGAATTTTATCACCCATAATCCGGATCATATGATGAGTTTCTTTGCTTTGAAAGCCAGCGCAGGATCTATTCCGAAGGCAGAGGTACTTGTCCCGTTGTTTGACTTACTTGGTCCTGCGGTTAAGCGAGCCAAACCTGTTGCAGCATATGGTTTATATCTGCAAAAGCTAAAGGCCGTAATGGTGGGTGCCGTTGCGCCTGAGTTTAAACTGCCGGATACCAGTGGAAAAATGGTTAGTTTGAGCAGTTTCAGGGGGAAATATGTGCTGATTGACTTTTGGGCCAGCTGGTGTAAGCCTTGCCGGGAGGAAAATCCAAACCTGATCAAAGCCCGCCAGGCTTACAAAGACCTGACCATGATCAGTATCTCTTTGGATTATCCGGGTACCAGGAAAGCCTGGACGGAAGCCATTAAAAAAGACCGGCTGGAATGGACACAGTTGTCGGAACTTGGAGGCTGGGACAGCAAAATTGCGAAGGCCTATTTTGTGAAAGCTATACCACAAAACTTTTTAATTGGTCCGGATGGCAGAATTGTGGCTAAAGATCTTCGGGGGGGGGCACTCCAGCAAAAATTGGGAGAAATTTATAAACAGAACCAGTTAAGTGGAAAGTTTACATTAAACGGTAAGGTGGGCAATTTTTCGAGTCCGGCAAAAGCCTTTTTAATGTATACGGATACGGCAGGTAAACTGCTTAATGATTCTACGGTAATCCAGAACGGACATTTTAGTTTTAGTGGCATTGTTGATTATCCTAAAGAGGCCTGGGTAATTTTTAATACGAAAGGCGGGGATTCTAAAGCGGTGTCCTGGGACTGGAGAAATTTTGTGATGTTTTACCTGGAACCTGGTACATTGACCTTAAGCAGTCCGGACACCTCTATTGCCAGGGCTACCATTACCGGAGGCCCTGTAAATAAAGATAATGAAGCATTGAGGATTGCTATTGCACCTTTTCAGAAACAGCAGAATGATGCCTACGACGCCTATTATGCTGCATCGAAGGAAGAGCAAAAATCGAGAACTTACCTGGATGCCATGGACAAAGTGATCAATAAATCAATGGATGAGCGAAAACTGATCTGGAAGGCTTTTGTTCAGAAAAACCCGAGTTCATTCAGAAGTATTTACGCGCTTCAGTTCTATGGTGGCCCCACACCTGATGTGCAAGATGTTGAGCCGCTTTTCAATTCGCTTTCTCCGGAAGTTAAAGCCAGTAAGCCGGGTATAAAATATGCCAGGCTGATGGAAAAAATGAAAACCTACGGAGTAGGGGCTATGGCACCTGATTTTACCCAGGCAGATACTGAAGGTAAAGCAGTATCATTACGTGATTTTAGGGGGAAATATGTGCTGATTGATTTTTGGGCGAGCTGGTGCGGGCCCTGCAGGGCGGAGAATCCTAATGTGGTAAACGCCTATCAAAAATATAAGGATAAGAACTTTACGATACTTGGTGTTTCCCTTGACCGTTCCAGGGAAAATTGGCTGAAGGCAATTAAAGATGATAAGCTGGTTTGGACGCAGGTATCTGACCTGCAGTACTGGAAAAATGAGGTTGCTAAACTGTATGCGATAAATGCCATTCCGCAGAACGTATTGGTTGATCCAAAGGGAAAGATCGTTGGTCGTAACCTTACAGGGGGGGCACTTACGGAAAAACTGGAGAAATTGCTCGGAAAAATGTGAGAGGATAACAACACCGGGAGTTGGAGAACTCCCGGTGTTGTTATTTGTTCTTTAAATTTTCAAAACTATTTTGATGGGTTGATGTTACAGTAGTAACTAAATTCCTCATCATGTCTATATATCTAGAATTCCCCGCAATTGAAGACTATCCGGTATATATTCCTTTGGAACACATTACCGCTATTATTCCTGATTGGTTAGCCAAGCTTGTCCAGAGTTCAGTGCCAGAAACCGGCGAAGCAGATAACTAAAAGTTCTTGCCAATTTTTTCCAGCATTTCTGGTGGAATGCTCTGTGTATCGACAACGAGGAAGCCATCAAGACAATCGGAAAACTTAGGATCAATATTAAAGCAGATGATCTTTGCATTGAGGTTCATGTATTGGCGAAGCAATACAGGAATCTTAATGTGCGAGTTTTCGATATCGGAAATGAGACTGTCCAGATCTTTTAAAGATTCACTGCTTTCTATCAGCAAATCTTTATCTATTGCAGAAAGATCAGCCTTAAACTTATTTTTAGGTTTTACATAGTGGGCCAGCTCGTAGTCGAAGTGGTTTTTGGTGATGTAATCCACAATCAGAGATTTAGAGAACTTGGAGAAGTTGTTGCTGATGCTGACCGGACCAAACATATACCTGTATTGTGGATTGTCGAGCAGATATTTTAAAATGCCTTTCCAAAGCAGGAAAAGAGGTAACGGCTTTTGCTGGTACTCTTTGCGGATCCAGGAACGTCCAAGCTCTATTCCTTTACGCAGAACAGGGTAAAAGGGTTCTTTGATCTTAAAGAGTTCAGAAAGGTAAAAGCCCCGGCGGCCCATAGTATTCAGAATTTCATCACCTTTGCCAATGCGGTATGCGCCTACAATATTCTGTAACTCTTTGTCCCATATAAAAAGGTGGTGGTAGTAGATGTCGTAATTGTCGAGATCTATTTTCTTATTGGTGCCTTCACCCACTTCACGGAACGTGATTTCCCTTAAGCGGCCAATTTCCCTGAGCACATTTGGAATGGCTGCGGTTGGTGTGATGTACACTTCATAATTCTTTTCCTGCCATACCCTGAAGCTTTCCAGTTGTGCAACCTCTTCTACAAGTAAGCTCCGCTCGGTTTCCTCGATGATGGGTTCGGGCTTCTTTTTAATCTTGAAGAGGCTGATGGGATTGAACAGTTTCCTTTCTTCTTCAAGTCCGGTACCCAGTGCGTAGGTACGGGCACGTAAAAAGTCAAGGAGCTTATTGGTGTTCTTATGGTAAGATATGTCTTCGATATGAATTGGCTTTCCTATTCTGACCTTTATTTTGAGCCCTTGTTTATTTAAGAACTCTGAAGGTAGTTTGGCTGTACGCAATGTTGGGTGTATAAAACTAAGGATATTAAATAACACCCCATTATTGCCATGAAAATAGATAGGTACAACCGGTACCTTAGCCCTTGCAATTAACTTACCCACTACAGGGTGCCATATCCTGTCTGTAATTTCCTGCTTATCCAGACTAAAGGTCGAAACCTCCCCGGCAGGAAAGATGCCAATGGGCGTACCGCTTTGGAGGAGGTCGAATGTAGCCTTTAACCCACTGATGCTGGAAGTATGCTGAACATTTTCGAAGGGGTTCACGGCAACAAAAAACTCACTGAGGTTAGGGATCTTTTTCAGGATGAAGTTCACCATCACCTTCGCTTCGGGTCTTACGGTACAGAGTAATTTTACCAGGGCAAGACCTTCTACGCCGCCATAAGGATGGTTGGCAATGGCTATGAAGCCGCCGGTTTTAGGGATATTTTTAAGGTCGTCTTCATCAAAGTCGATACTTACGCCAATTGTTTCTAATATTTTGTCGACAAATTCAAGGCCGTTAAAATGTTCATTCTGTGAAAAAACCTTGTTGATGTCGTTTAATTTCATCATCTCCATGAGCAGAGCTGCCAAACCCGGTACACCTAACTTATCGATTTTTGTGGCTTTAGCAAACTCTTTGGTAGTTATGATCTTCATTTAAAATTTGATTAATGAATTATAAGTCAACTTCAAAAATAAGACTTATATTCTTAAAGTTAGTTACAAAGAAAATATAAGCATAGATAGCTGACAATAATGGGACGCAGTTAAATAAAAAGCAGGGGGATTTTGTGGTTGGTACCGTTGGTGATGTTTAAATTTAGCTGATGAAGAAATGGCTGGGTATTTTTGGTTTCAGCAGGCAGGAATTTAACGGGCTGCTGGTGTTGATCTGTTTGATCGGGGTGATTATGCTGGTTCCTCCCGTTTATCGTTTTATGAAGCCCGATCCGCAGATTACGGTTGCGGAAAAGCGGGCGCTTTTAAAACTGGCGATGAGGGAGCGGGATAAAAAAATATATGTGCAGCGGCACAAAAGAATAGCTGGCCAGAACTGGCAGAAAGAAAAAACTGATCTTTTTATTTTTGATCCGAATACCATTGGGCAGGCCGAATGGGTAAGACTGGGCTTATCATCTAAACAGGCCAGAGCTATTCTAAATTACAGAGCTAAAGGCGGGAGATTTAAACAGACTGAGGACCTGAAAAAAATGTACACCATAAGCGGACAAATGTTTGAGCGGCTGGCACCATATGTACGAATAGCTGATAAAACTCCTGATATCGTGTTTAAACCATATCCGAAAACCAGTTACAGGAAAGCTGAAATGGAGCTTGTTGAGCTGAATGGAGCGGATACAACAGAGCTGGATAAGATAAAAGGAATTGGAAGGGTATTTGCGAACCGCATTGTAAAATACAGGGAACGTATTGGCGGTTTCTGTAAAAAGGAACAACTGATGGAAGTATTTGGGCTGGACTCTGTAAAATACAATGAGATTAAAGGGCAGGTGGCTGTGGATTTATTGCAACTAAAAAAGATAAATATCAATAGGGCAGAGTTTAATGATCTGAAGAATCATCCCTATATTAGGTATAAGCAGATCAATGCGTTGATACAATACAGAAAACAACATGGAAATTATAGTAATATTGCAGACCTATATAAGGTAGCCATTTTAAATCAGGAAACGATAGACCGTTTGGCGCCTTATCTTGAATTTTAAGTATGATTGAATCAAAAATAAAATCGACAGTGCGGGACGTACTTGACTTCCCTAAACAGGGTATCGTTTTTAAGGACATAACCCCGATATTAAAGGACCCGGTATTGTGCCAGGAGATTACAGCGGCACTTGCCGGACAGTTGAAGGGCTTGGATATTGATGTGGTGGCCGGTATAGAAAGCAGGGGTTTTTTGTTTGGGCCCGTGCTTGCACAGTTGCTGAATGTGCCTTTCGTACCTATAAGGAAGGCTGGAAAGCTTCCTTATAAAACGGTACAGCAATCGTACGATCTGGAATATGGTACGGCTACCATTGAAGTACACGAAGATGCCTTGCTGAAAGGACAGCGTGTGTTGATTCATGACGACTTACTGGCGACTGGGGGGACCGTTGTTGCAGTTTCGGAATTGGTAAAGCAGCTGGGGGCGGAGGTAGCCGGATATTCGTTTATTATTGCATTGGAGTTTTTAAACGGAAAGGCCAGATTGACACCTTATTCGGATAAAATATTTTCTCTGGCCGCTTATTGACAAAAAAATAATGATTTTTTTTTAAGGGGATTTGATTTGCCTAAAATGACAGGGCAAGGTTAATGAACTAAATACCATTTCGTTCTATCTTTTTGTGGGTTTTTGGCTGGTGATGCTATGGTTTTATTTGTTTATAATTGCCCAAATTCAAACAATAAAATATGTTAGAAATGATGGACGGTCCTGTAGGATACAGCTTTAGTACCTCAGAGAATCAGGAGATGATCAGGAGAATGGTGAGGGATTTTGCCGATAAAAATATCAGGCCAAAATTGATGGAATGGGATGAAGCGCAATATTTTCCTGTCGAAGTTTTTAAGCAACTGGGAGAACTTGGTTTGATGGGCGTGTTGGTGCCGGAAGTTTACGGCGGATCGGGTTTTGGTTACCAGGAATATGTGGATGTAATTGTGGAGGTGGCAAAAGTTTGCGGCTCTGTTGGTCTGTCCGTTGCTGCACACAATTCTTTATGTACGGGGCATATTCTGGCTTTTGCCAATGAGGAGCAGAAACAGAAATGGTTACCCAAGCTGGCTACAGCAGAATGGATTGGCGCCTGGGGTTTAACTGAGGCAAATACCGGCTCGGATGCTTTACGTATGATGACCACGGCAGTGCTGGAGGGTGATGAATATGTAATTAATGGGGCGAAGAACTGGATTACCCACGGTAAAACAGGGGATATCGCAGTGGTAATGGTGCGCACGGGTGATAAAGGGGATTCTAAAGGAATTTCTGCTATTGTAGTAGAACGGGGTACACCTGGTTTTTCAGCGGGTAAAAAGGAGAATAAGTTAGGTATGAGGGCCTCGGAAACAACCGAGATGATATTTGACAATTGCAGGGTGCCGAAAGAAAACCTGTTGGGTAAAGAGGGTGAAGGCTTTAAACAGGCCATGAAGGTACTGGATGGCGGTAGGATTTCGATTGCAGCTTTATCGTTAGGTATAGCCAGGGGGGCTTATGAGGCCGCTGTTGCCTATGCCAAGCAAAGACATCAGTTTGGACAGCCGATAGCTAATTTTCAGGGTATCAGTTTTAAGCTTGCGGATATGGCTACTGAAATTGAGGCTGCGGAGTTATTGATCAGACAGGCCGCAGATTTAAAGAACCGTGGCTTACCTATGAGTAAAGAATCGGCAATGGCCAAGTATTTTGCTTCGGAAGTGGCGGTGAGGTGTGCTACAGAAGCAGTGCAGATTTTTGGTGGCTATGGTTATACCAAAGATTTTCCGGTTGAAAAATTCTATCGCGACAGTAAGCTGTGTACGATAGGGGAAGGTACCTCTGAGATCCAGAAAATCGTGATCGCAAGGGAAGTGCTGAAAAATTAAAACGAGTTATTCTAACCAATATAAAACTGGTAAGTCCGGCCTTTCGATGGCCGGATTTATTGTTTTGGTTACTTTATGGAGATGATGCTGTCGACCACAAAAGGACTGTATCCCCGCCATGGCAGACTGCTGATATATTCTTTATAGTGCAGTTCGAAAAATTTGCCACTGTTCAGCATCATTTTCTCGGCTATGGCTTTATCAGCTACAGAAAATTCAAATTCATTGGATTGTAAAGTGCCGGTTTGTTTAGAACGGATGCCCGATTGGATCAGTTTACCTTCATAAGTTTTAAATACGTAGCCTTTTTTTACGACGTAATTGAGCTCGCCTGCTTTTACACCTTCGCCGAAAACAAAGTAATAGCGGTAGAAGATAAAGCCGGACAGGAGAAGGATTACAGTGCCAAGCACAATGAACAGTGTTTTTTTAGATTTCATAGCCAGATAAACAGATATTTTATAAAGATATATAAATAATGCAATTGTGGTAAACGCGGATTATTAATTAAATTAAATATATTGTTTTGATTATCAAATGAAAGCTTTATCTTTGCAGTCCTAAAAACAACGAGAGGAGGTATCAATACGTTATGATCATTATTAATATTAAAGACGGCGAATCATTAGATAAGGCGTTAAAACGTTTCAAAAAGAAATTTGAAAAAACCGGGGTGTTAAGAGAATTACGTAGCCGCCAAGCTTATGAGAAAAAATCTGTAGCTCGTCGTACGCAAGTGAAACACGCTATTTATAAGCAAAACATGCAGCTTGAAGGAACTATTTAGTTCTGAATGGTTTAAATGATATAAAAACGTCACCGCAATTCGGTGGCGTTTTTTTTTGCTTAAAAAAGTGCTTGTTACATTAATGTTTTGTATATTCACTTAACGAGCATTACCAAAGCATTGCTATGACTGTTGAGCATTTTTTAACCTATCTTCAGCACGAGAAGAGATATTCTTCACATACCCTACAGTCTTACAAAACAGACCTGCTTCAGTTTGGTGATTTTATGCTGAGCACCTTTGAGCTGACCTTGACCGAGGTGAAATATGTTCATGTCAGGAATTTCATGGTCGGATTGATGGATGCTGGGGTCTCTGAAAACTCTGTAGGAAGAAAGTTATCCACATTACGAAGCTTTTATAAATATCTGCTTCGTGAAAATGCGATTACAATGAATCCCATGACCCTTGTTAAGGCGCCTAAGGTACCTAAACGGTTGCCGGTATTTGTTGATGAGTTGAAACTTGATGAGCTGCTGGACTCAGAGGTGTTCTTTGATGAAAGCTTCCCATCACAGCGAGATAAACTGGTTATTGAAACCTTGTTTGGCACAGGAATCCGCTTAGCTGAATTGCTATTACTAAAAGAAGGAGATGTCAATTTCTATGAATCGACCATCAGGGTAATGGGCAAAAGGAGCAAAGAGCGCATTATCCCTATAGGAATGACATTACGGGAATTGCTACGGGCTTACATCAAACTGAAAACATTACAAAATTTTGATAACAAAACAGACCTGCTATTCGTTACTGATAAAGGAATTCAGGCTTATCCGAGACTAATATACCGGATAGTGCAGCGTTACTTGACATATGTGTCTACACAGGATAAGAAAAGTCCGCATGTGCTGCGGCATTCGTATGCGACCAGTTTATTAAACAGAGGAGCGGATTTGAATGCCATAAAGGAATTGCTGGGGCATTCCAGTCTGGCCGCAACACAGGTTTATACACACAATTCAGTAGAAAGATTAAAAACAATATATAAACAGGCCCATCCAAAGGCGTAAAAAAGGAGGAAACATGAAAATTACAGTTCAATCGATCCATTTCAATGCAGACCAGAAGTTGTTAGATTTTATTCAGAGGAAAGTGGATAAATTAGATCAGTTCTTTGACCAGATTATTAGTGGGGAAGTGTATTTAAAACTAGAAAATGTAGATGATGAGGCAAATAAGATCAGCGAGATCAAACTGATTGTACCAGGAGGTACAATGTTTGCAAAAGAGCAATGTAAATCATTTGAAGAGGCAACAGATTTGGCGATAGAATCCTTAAGAAAGCAAATTACCAAACATAAAGATAAGACGAGAACTAAGCTAAGCGAGCACAAGGTGCTTTTGAATGCAGATGAAGTGTCTGATTACTAGATATATATTTCTTAGCTTTTTAATAGAGAATTGGCAGATTTACTTCTGCCAATTTTTTTTTGAAAATAATTTTGTCTAGAATATAAATTCTTGTAGATTTGCATTCCCTTTCAGAGAGGGCGCTGGCCCGGCAAGAAAATGGGAATGTTCTGTGAAAGATTAGTATTGTAGAAAACGTTGCTTATTTGTGAAGCAATGCATAATATAAGCCTCCTTAGCTCAGCTGGTAGAGCAACTGACTTGTAATCAGTAGGTCATTGGTTCGATTCCGATAGGAGGCTCTTTTAAACATCGTATAGTAATGTGCAGTGCTTAAAAGGGGGAGATACCAGAGTGGCCAAATGGGACAGACTGTAACTCTGTTGTCGCAAGACTTCGAAGGTTCGAATCCTTCTCTCCCCACAATAAAGAAGCGGAAGTAGCTCAGTTGGTAGAGCGATAGCCTTCCAAGCTATAGGTCGCGAGTTCGAACCTCGTCTTCCGCTCAAATGGAAAAAAGCTGGGCAGATTGCAGCGAAGAATAAAAAAAGCCGAAGTAGCTCAGCGGTAGAGCACTTCCTTGGTAAGGAAGAGGTCGTGGGTTCAAGTCCCATCTTTGGCTCAAAAAAAAGAGATGCTTTGTGAATCTGTTATAGATAGCAGCTGAACAAGGTTTTTCGTGTTGAAATAGTATCAAAACAAAAAAATAAATAAAAAGTTAACCTACTAATAAGTATAAAAACATGGCAAAAGAAAAGTTTGACCGCAGTAAGCCGCACTTAAACATCGGCACAATCGGTCACGTTGACCACGGTAAAACAACCTTAACAGCAGCTATCACTAAAGTGTTATCTGATGCTGGTTTATCTGAGGCGCGTTCATTTGATTCTATTGACTCTGCTCCAGAGGAAAAAGAAAGAGGTATCACTATTAATACAGCACACGTTGAGTATTCAACAGCTAACCGTCACTATGCACACGTTGACTGTCCAGGTCACGCGGATTATGTAAAGAACATGGTTACTGGTGCTGCGCAAATGGATGGAGCTATCATCGTTGTAGCTGCTACTGATGGTCCGATGCCACAAACTCGCGAGCACATCCTATTGGCTCGTCAGGTAGGTGTACCTTCATTGGTTGTATTCATGAACAAAGTGGATATGGTTGATGACCCTGAGTTGTTAGAATTAGTAGAGATGGAAGTTCGTGAATTGTTATCTTTCTATGAATTCCCTGGTGATGATATTCCTGTTATTCAAGGTTCAGCTCTTGGTGGCTTGAACGGAGATCCAAAATGGGTTGCTAAAATCATGGAGTTAATGGATGCTGTAGATAGCTACGTACCAATCCCTCCACGTTTGACAGAGCTTCCATTCTTGATGCCTGTTGAGGACGTATTCTCGATCACTGGTCGTGGTACTGTTGCAACTGGTCGTATTGAGCGTGGTGTAATCAACTCTGGTGATCCTGTTGAGATCCTGGGTATGGGCGCTGAAAACCTGAAATCAACTGTAACAGGTGTTGAGATGTTCCGTAAGATCCTTGATTATGGTGAGGCTGGTGATAACGTAGGTTTATTGTTACGTGGTATTGAGAAAACTGATATCCGTCGTGGTATGGTTATCTGCAAACCAGGTTCTGTAACTCCTCACACTGATTTCAAAGCTGAGATCTATGTATTGTCAAAAGCAGAAGGTGGACGTCACACTCCATTCTTTAACAAATACCGTCCGCAATTCTATTTCCGTACCACAGACGTAACTGGTGAGATCTCACTGGCTGAAGGAACTGAAATGGTAATGCCAGGTGATAACGTTACCATCACTGTAAAGTTGATCAACGCTATCGCAATGGAAAAAGGTCTACGTTTCGCTATCCGTGAGGGTGGTAGAACAGTAGGTGCCGGTCAGGTAACTGAAATTTTAAAATAGTCAATATCTCCTTCGGGAAATAAAGATCAATAAAGCAAAGTACTTAGGCTTTATGGCCTGAGTACTTTGTTCAATAAAAGTTCTGATTCTTAAATAGGATTAAATATACACGGGAATAGTTCAATGGTAGAATAGAGGTCTCCAAAACCTTTGATCAGGGTTCGAATCCTTGTTCCCGTGCAAAAAAATAATTATGGCTAAAGTAGTTCAATTTATTAAAGAATCGTATGAGGAAATGACCCAGAAGGTTACCTGGCCTACATGGGGAGAGTTACAAAATTCTGCAGTGCTGGTTTTGGTAGCTTCGTTAATCATTGCATTGGTAATCTTTGCAATGGATAAGGGATCTACTTTTGTATTGGATACTTTTTATAAATCACTTTCTAATTAATATAGCTAGATGGATGGTCAGTTGAAATGGTATGTAGTTAGAGCTGTTAGCGGTAAGGAAAAGAAAGTAAAGCAGTATATAGATTCTGAAATTAGCCGTTTAGGATTTTCTCATTTGGTACCTCAGGTATTGATACCAATGGAGAAGTATTATCAGATGAAAGACGGGAAAAAGATTGCAAAAGAGCGTAATTTTTATCCAGGCTACGTTTTGATAGAGGCTATTTTAGATGGAGAATTGGAACACATTATTAAGAATATTAATAGTGTGATTGGCTTTTTAGGAGATAAGGGAGGAAACCCGGTACCTATGCGCCAGGCAGAAGTTAACCGTATTTTAGGTAAAGTTGATGAGATGAGCCAGCAAGGCGAAACCATGAACGTTGCTTATTATGTTGGAGAGAACGTTAAGGTTATGGATGGGCCATTTAATGGTTTTACCGGCGTTATTGAAGAGGTTAACGAAGAGAAAAAGAAATTAAAAGTTATGGTTAAGATTTTTGGAAGGAAAACTCCTCTGGAACTTAATTATATGCAAGTAGAAAAAGAATAAAGATCTTAAATGTTACATGCTTCCAACATTATAACATTGAGTATTACTATTAACAAAACAGAAAATGGCAAAAGAAGTCAGTGCGCTTGTTAAACTACAGATCAAGGGTGGAGCTGCAAATCCATCGCCGCCGGTAGGACCTGCATTAGGTGCTAAAGGGGTGAACATTATGGAGTTTTGCAAACAATTTAATGCTCGTACCCAAGATAAGCCAGGTAAAGTATTACCAGTTGTAATTACTGTTTATGCTGACAAGTCTTTCGAATTTATCATCAAAACCCCGCCGGTTGCTATCCAGTTAAAAGATGCTACCAAATTACAGAGTGGTTCTGCTGAGCCCAACCGTAAAAAAGTTGGTTCGGTGACTTGGGATCAGGTTAAGTCAATTGCTGAAGATAAAATGACTGATTTAAATGCATTTACTATCGAATCGGCAATGAGTATGGTTGCTGGTACAGCACGCAGTATGGGAATTACCGTTAGCGGTGATGCACCCTGGACAAATTAATTAACAAAAAACAGTTTACAACAGTGGCTAAATTAACAAAAAATCAAAAAAAGGCACATGCTAAACTAGAATCTGGTAAGATGTATTCTTTAAAGGATGCGGCTGCTTTGGTTAAGGAAATTACTACAACTAAATTTGATGCGTCGGTAGATATCGATGTGGCTTTAGGTGTAGACCCGCGTAAAGCGAACCAAATGGTTCGTGGTATCGCTACTTTACCACATGGTACAGGTAAGACTGTACGTGTTTTAGTTCTTTGTACTCCTGATAAAGAGGAAGAGGCTAAAGCTGCAGGAGCAGATTTCGTTGGTTTAGACGAATATGTAGCCAAGATTGAAGGTGGATGGACTGACGTTGACATTATTATCACTACTCCTGCTTGTATGGCAAAGGTAGGTAAACTGGGCCGAGTTTTAGGCCCACGTAACCTGATGCCAAACCCAAAATCAGGTACTGTAACCAACGAGGTTGGTAAAGCAGTTACTGATGTGAAGGGCGGTAAGATTGATTTTAAAGTTGACAAAACAGGTATCATACATGCTTCAGTAGGAAAAGTATCATTCCCGACAGAAAAGATATATGAAAATGCATTAGAGGTACTTCAGGTAATTTCTAAGTTGAAACCATCTGCTGCAAAAGGAACTTATTTTAAGAGCATTCATGTTTCTTCTACAATGAGTCCTGGAATTGCAATCGAAACTAAATCAGTAGCGGGGATCTAATTATGAACAGAGAAGAAAAACACGAATTGGTTTCTGCGCTTCAAGTGAAGATGCAGGAATTTGGCAATTTTTACATTGCCGATACGTCAAGCTTATCTGTTGAGAAGGTAAACAGTATCCGTCGTAAATGTTTTGAAAGCGGGATTGAAATGCAGGTTGCTAAAAATACTTTGATCAGAAAAGCGATTGAAGGATTAGAGGGTGACGCGTCAGAAATCTTTGTAGCACTTAAAGGTCAGTCGGCCTTATTATTCTCAACAGTAGGCAATGGTCCGGCTAAGCTGATCAAAGCATTGAGAAAAGGTTCTGACAAGCCAGTGCTTAAAGCAGCTTATATCGATTCAACAGTATTTATCGGGGATAATCAGTTAGATACTTTGGTAAGCCTGAAATCAAGAGAAGAGCTTATCGGAGACATCATTGGATTATTACAGTCGCCAGCTAAAAATGTTGTATCAGCATTGCAGTCAGGCGGTAATAAAATTGCAGGAATTGTTAAAACTCTTCAGGGAAGAGAGGGTTAGGAACACCTTAAAAGTTCATATTTAATAAATTATTTTTACGTAAATTTTTAAAAATCTATAAAAATGGCAGATTTAAAAGCGTTTGCTGAGCAATTGGTAAACTTAACAGTTAAAGAAGTTAACGAGTTAGCTCAAATCTTAAAGGATGAGTATGGTATCGAACCAGCTGCTGCTGCAGTTGCTGTTGCAGGTCCTGCTGCTGGTGGTGATGCTCCTGCAGCTGAAGAAAAATCTACTTTCGATGTAATTTTGAAAGAAGCTGGTGGTCAGAAATTAGCAGTTGTTAAACTGGTAAAAGATTTAACTGGTTTAGGTTTGAAAGAAGCTAAAGATTTAGTTGACGGTGCACCTAAAGAATTAAAAGCTGGTGTTGCTAAAGACGAAGCTGAGGCTTTGAAAAAACAACTAGAAGAAGCTGGAGCAGTAGTTGAAATTAAGTAGTAGCTTAATTTTAATATAACTTAAACGTAGACTCCGACTGTATAGTCGGAGTCTATACCTGTTTATAAACATTTCATTTAGTTTGATTGATGAAATGTGTTTAACGGCAAATCAAACAAATAGTTTATTCTTAAAGTAAATTAACTTTAGTCCATTGGCAAATAAAGTCGACCAAAGAGTAAATTTTGCACGTAGTAAACACATCATAGATTACCCGGATTTTCTTGATGTGCAGTTGCAATCATTCAGAGAATTTTTTCAGATAGAAACAACTTCAGACAACCGTCACACAGAGGGTTTGTTTAAGGTATTCGCTGAGAATTTCCCAATCACAGATTCCAGGAACATTTTTGTTCTGGAGTTCCTTGATTATTTTATTGACCCACCACGTTATGATATAGCTGAATGTATCGACCGTGGGTTAACTTATAGTGTTCCATTGAAGGCCAAATTAAAGCTTTCATGTAATGATGCAGAACACGAAGATTTTGAAACCATTATTCAGGATGTGTATTTAGGTACTATACCTTATATGACTCCTAAAGGTACGTTTGTAATTAACGGTGCAGAACGTGTAATTGTTTCTCAGTTACACAGATCTCCAGGTGTGTTCTTCGGCCAGAGCCGTCACACAAATGGGACTAAGTTGTATTCCGCCCGTGTAATTCCTTTCAAAGGTTCATGGATCGAGTTTGCTACAGACGTAAATAATGTGATGTATGCTTATATCGACCGTAAGAAAAAGTTCCCGGTCACCACTTTATTGCGTGCAATTGGATACGATTCTGATAAGGACATCCTTGAGTTGTTTGACCTGGCCGACGAGGTTAAGGTAAGCAAATCTGGCTTAAAGAAATATATCGGACGTAAGCTTGCTGCAAGGGTACTGAGAAAATGGGTTGAGGATTTTGTAGATGAAGATACCGGTGAGGTAGTTTCTATCGACCGCAATGAGGTAATCTTAGACCGGGATACTGTTTTAGAGGACGACCATATTGATATGATTATTGATGCTGGTGTTAAAACGATCATCTTATCCAAAGATGATGGTGCAAGCCAGGCTGATTATACCATTATATATAATACTTTACAGAAAGATACTTCTAATTCTGAAAAAGAAGCCGTTGAAAACATCTATCGTGCTTTGCGTAATGCAGAGCCACCTGATGAAGAAACGGCCAGGGGTATCATTGAGCGTTTGTTCTTTTCAGATAAGCGTTATGACTTAGGTGATGTAGGTAGATACCGTATCAACCGTAAGTTAAAAATGGATACGCCTGATCATGTGAAGGTTTTAACAAAAGCAGATATTATTGCAATTGTTAAATATCTGATCAAGCTGATCAATTCCAAAGAAGAGGTAGATGATATTGATCACTTGTCGAATCGTCGTGTTCGTACAGTAGGTGAGCAATTGTATGCTCAATTTGGCGTTGGTTTGGCACGTATGGCCCGTACCATCCGTGAGCGTATGAATATTCGCGATAATGAGGTTTTCACTCCGACTGATTTGATCAATGCCCGTACTTTATCGTCGGTGATCAATTCATTCTTCGGAACTAACCAGCTGTCGCAGTTTATGGACCAGACTAACCCTCTGGCAGAGATTACGCACAAGCGTCGTCTGTCGGCCTTAGGTCCAGGTGGTCTGTCGCGCGAACGTGCAGGTTTCGAAGTACGTGACGTTCACTATACACATTATGGTCGTTTATGTACCATTGAAACACCTGAAGGACCAAATATTGGTTTGATTTCTTCTTTGTGTGTTCATGCGAAAATAAACAATCTTGGTTTCATCGAAACTCCTTATAAAAAAGTTGACAATGGTGTTGTAGCCGTTGACGAGCCGGTTATCTATTTGTCTGCTGAAGATGAAGATGGCAAGACGATTGCGCAAGCAAATGCTGCTTATGATGATAAAGGTAATTTCACTACATCACGTGTAAAGGCACGTTATGAGGGTGACTTCCCGGTTATTGAGCCTGAGAAATTAGACTTAATGGACGTTGCACCTAATCAGATTACGTCAATAGCTGCATCGTTAATTCCTTTCCTTGAGCATGATGATGCGAACAGGGCCCTGATGGGATCGAACATGCAACGCCAGGCGGTACCATTGTTACGTCCTGAGGCTCCAATTGTTGGAACAGGTTTGGAAGGTCGCGTAGCCCGCGATTCAAGAACACTGATCAATGCTGAGGGCGATGGTGTTGTGGAATATGTAGATGCGAATGAGATCACCATTAAATATGTTAGAAACGACAGTGACCGTCTGGTATCTTTCGAGGGCGACAGTAAGACTTATAAGCTGATCAAATTCAAGAAAACCAACCAGAATACTTGTATCAATCTGAAGCCGATTGTTAAGAAAGGCCAGAAAGTTGTAAAAGGACAAGTACTTTGTGAAGGTTATGCTACTGAAAATGGTGAGTTGGCACTGGGAAGAAACTTAAAGGTTGCTTTCATGCCTTGGCAGGGTTATAACTTTGAGGATGCGATCGTAATCAATGAGCGTATCGTTCGTGAAGATATCTTTACTTCTTTACACATTGAGGAGTTCGAACTTGAAGTGCGTGATACAAAACGTGGTGAGGAGGAATTGACACCAGATATCCCTAACGTTTCGGAAGAAGCAACTAAAGATTTGGACGAGAACGGTATCATCCGTATCGGTGCTGAGGTTAAAGAAGGGGATATTCTAATCGGTAAGATCACCCCTAAAGGTGAATCAGATCCTTCACCAGAAGAGAAATTACTACGCGCCATCTTTGGTGATAAAGCGGGTGACGTAAAAGATGCGTCTTTGAAAACACCTCCTTCAATCAGAGGTGTAGTAATTGATACCAAGTTATTCTCGAGAGCTAAGAAAACTACTAAAGCAGAGGAAAAATCTGCGATAGAGAAATTAGACAAGAAATATGAGGTGGCTGTGTTGAACCTGAAAAACGAACTGGTAGATAAATTGTTCCAGATTGTAAATGGTAAGACCTCTCAGGGCGTATATAATGTTTATAAAGAATTGTTGTTCCCTAAGGGAGCTAAGTTTACACAGAAAAGCTTATCAGATCTTGAATATGCACACATTAACCCATACAAATGGACAACTGATGACGATAAGAATGATCAGATTAAATTGTTACTTCACAATTATGGCATCCGTGTAAACGAAGAGTTGGGTGCTTATAAGCGTGATAAATTTGCGATCAGTGTAGGAGATGAACTTCCATCCGGAATTGTACAGATGGCCAAGGTTTATGTAGCTAAAAAGCGTAAATTAAAAGTAGGGGATAAAATGGCTGGACGTCACGGTAACAAGGGTATCGTTGCCCGTATTGTTCGTGACGAGGACATGCCATTCCTTGAAGATGGAACGCCTGTTGATATCGTATTGAACCCACTGGGTGTTCCTTCACGTATGAACTTGGGGCAGATTTACGAAACTGTATTGGCGTGGGCTGGTAAAGAATTGGGTGTGAAATTTGCCACTCCGATTTTTGATGGTGCTAAACATGACGAGGTAGAGGAATGGATCGCTAAAGCCGGTGTACCAGCTTCGGGAAGGACCTATCTACATAATGGTTTAACGGGTGAGAAATTTGACCAGCCAACAACTGTAGGTATTATCTATATGTTGAAATTAGGGCACATGGTTGACGATAAGATGCACGCCCGTTCAATTGGACCATACTCATTGATTACACAACAGCCATTGGGTGGTAAAGCCCAGTTTGGTGGTCAGCGTTTTGGTGAGATGGAGGTTTGGGCATTGGAGGCGTTTGGTGCTGCCAATATCCTGCAGGAGATCTTAACCGTTAAGTCGGATGATGTGATCGGCAGGGCCAAAACCTATGAGGCGATTGTAAAAGGCGAGAATCTTCCTACACCTGGTGTACCTGAATCGTTTAATGTATTGGTACATGAGTTACGTGGATTAGGTTTAGATATTACGTTAGACTAAGTTGAGGGTTTTTAAACCTTCAACTTTCAAACAAAAGAGCTATGTCTTACAAAAAGGATAATAAATTAAAAAGCAATTTCACCTCGATTACCATTAGCTTGGCATCGCCAGAGGCTATTTTAGAGCGCTCTAGTGGTGAGGTGTTGAAACCTGAGACCATCAATTACCGTACATACAAGCCTGAGCGTGATGGTTTGTTTTGTGAGCGTATTTTTGGTCCGGTAAAAGATTACGAATGTCATTGCGGTAAATATAAACGTATCCGTTATAAAGGTATTGTTTGTGACCGTTGTGGTGTTGAAGTAACGGAAAAGAAAGTACGCAGAGAGCGTATGGGGCACATCAATCTGGTGGTTCCTGTTGCGCACATCTGGTATTTCCGTTCGCTGCCAAATAAAATTGGATATTTATTGGGATTGCCTACAAAGAGATTGGACCTGATCATTTACTACGAGCGTTATGTAGTAATCCAGCCAGGTTTCATGGCAGAAGAAGGTATTCAGTATATGGACTTCCTGACTGAAGAAGAATATCTTGATATTCTGGATAAGTTACCTAAGGAGAACCAATATCTGGATGATAAAGACCCTAATAAATTCATCGCCAAAATGGGCGCTGAAGCGTTGGAGGATTTATTGAAGCGTATTGATTTAGATACTTTATCTTACAACTTACGTCACCAGGCCGCTAACGAAACTTCTCAGCAACGTAAAAATGAGGCGTTAAAACGCTTACAGGTTGTTGAAGCTTTCCGTGGTGCAAAAACACGCATCGAGAATAACCCTGAGTGGATGATCATTAAGATCGTTCCTGTTATTCCGCCAGAATTGCGTCCGTTGGTTCCGTTGGAAGGTGGCCGTTTTGCGACATCAGATCTGAATGATCTGTACCGTCGTGTGATTATTCGTAACAACCGTTTAAAACGTTTGATCGAGATCAAGGCACCGGAAGTAATTTTACGTAACGAAAAACGTATGTTACAGGAAGCTGTGGATTCGTTATTTGATAACTCACGTAAAGTGAATGCGGTGAAAACTGAAGGTAACCGTGCTTTGAAGTCCCTTTCAGATATTTTGAAAGGTAAACAAGGTCGTTTCCGTCAGAACTTATTGGGTAAACGTGTGGATTATTCAGCACGTTCGGTAATTGTTGTAGGCCCTAACCTTAAATTACACGAGTGCGGTTTACCTAAGGATATGGCAGCTGAGCTGTTCAAACCATTTATCATCCGTAAGATGATAGAGCGGGGTATTGTTAAAACAGTAAAATCTGCAAAGAAAATTGTAGACAGAAAGGATCCATTGGTTTGGGATATCCTGGAAAACGTTTTAAAAGGACACCCTGTATTGTTAAACCGTGCGCCTACTTTGCACAGATTGGGTATCCAGTCGTTCCAGCCTAAATTGGTTGAAGGTAAAGCAATCCAGTTACACCCGTTGGTGTGTACAGCTTTTAACGCGGATTTTGACGGTGACCAGATGGCCGTACATTTACCATTGGGTCATGCGGCAATTTTGGAAGCGCAGGTATTGATGCTGGCTGCACACAACATTCTGAACCCTGCAAACGGTACGCCTATTACTGTACCTTCACAGGATATGGTTTTGGGTCTTTATTACATTACAAAAGGCCGTAGAACTGATGCTTCGCGTGTGGTTAACGGACAGGATTTCTCTTTCTACTCACCAGAAGAGGTAATCATTGCTTATAATGAGAAACGTATTGATCTTCATGCATTTATAAAGGTTAAGGTAAATGTTAAGCTTGAAGATGGTACGATTGCGAATAAATTGATTGAAACTACGGTAGGACGTGTATTGTTTAACCAAATGGTACCGGAAGAAGTAGGTTATATCAATGAACTGCTGACCAAGAAATCCCTGAGAGATATTATTGGCGAGGTGGTTAAAATTACTGGTATGGCCCGGGCATCGAAATTCCTGGATGATATCAAGGAATTAGGTTTCCAAATGGCATTCAGAGGTGGTTTATCATTTAACTTGCAGGATGTGAACATCCCTGTTGAGAAACATGCTTTATTGGAGCAGGCTTCTGCTGAGGTTGATGAGGTAAGGAATAACTACAACATGGGATTCATTACTAATAATGAGCGTTACAACCAGATCATTGATATTTGGACACGTATTAACAATCGTCTGACCTCATTTGTAATGAATCAGCTATCAAGCGATAATCAAGGTTTCAACTCTGTTTACATGATGTTAGATTCTGGTGCACGTGGATCGAAGGAGCAGATTCGTCAGCTCTGCGGTATGCGTGGTTTGATGGCGAAGCCTCAGAAATCTGGTTCAGGTGGTGAGATCATTGAAAACCCGATCTTATCGAACTTTAAAGAAGGCTTATCTGTATTAGAGTACTTTATTTCTACACACGGTGCACGTAAAGGTTTGGCAGATACGGCGTTAAAAACCGCTGATGCTGGCTACCTGACCCGTCGTTTGCATGATGTTGCGCAGGATATGATTGTTAATTCTGAAGATTGCGGTACTTTAAGGGGTATGTATACTACAGCGCTGAAAGATAATGAGGATATTGTTGAACCATTATATGACAGGCTATTAGGACGTATTTCCCTACATGACGTATTTAATCCTCTGGACGGACAGTTATTGGTAGCTGCAGGGCAGGATATCGATGAAGATATCGCTAAGGCAATTGAAGAATCGCCACTTGAAGGTATTGAGATCCGTTCTGTATTAACCTGCGAAAACCAGAGAGGTGTTTGTGCTTTATGTTACGGACGTAACCTGGCTACTGGTAAACGTGTTCAAAAAGGTGAGGCCGTGGGTGTAATTGCTGCACAATCGATTGGTGAGCCGGGAACACAGTTAACATTACGTACATTCCACGTGGGTGGTACTGCATCAAACATTGCTGCAGAATCTCAGATCACAGCTAAATTTGATGGTGTCATCGAATTTGAAAATGTTCGTACAGTTGTTACAAAAACAGAAGAAGGAGATACCAATATTGTACTTGGCCGTTCAGGTGAGTTCAAAATTGTTGAGCCCGGAACTGGCAAAGTAATTATGACGAATAATATTCCTTATGGTTCGTTCTTATACGTTGAGGACGGTACTAAAGTTACCAAAGGTGACAGGATTTGTTCGTGGGATCCGTACAATGCGGTTATCATTTCAGAATTTGCTGGTAAAATTGAATTTGAGGCAATTGTTGAGGGTGTAACTTATCGCGAGGAGTCAGATGAGCAAACTGGTCACCGTGAGAAAGTAATTATCGATACGCGTGATAAGACGAAAAACCCTTCAGTACGGGTTGTAGATAAAAAAGGAGACCTGATCAGGAACTATAACATCCCTGTTGGTGCACACATTGCAATTGACGAGGGTGATATGGCGCAGCCTGGACAAATCCTTGTAAAGATACCTCGTGCAACAGGAAAAACAAGGGATATTACAGGTGGTTTGCCTCGTGTAACTGAGCTTTTCGAGGCACGTAATCCATCTAATCCTGCCGTTGTAACGGAGATTGACGGGGTAGTAACTTTAGGCGGTGTAAAGCGTGGTAACCGTGAGATGACCATTGAATCTAAAGATGGTGAGGTTAAGAAATATCTGGTCCCATTGTCTAAACACATTTTGGTACAGGACAATGACTTTGTAAAAGCAGGTATGCCTTTATCAGATGGTTCAATTTCTCCGGCAGATATCCTGGCAATTAAAGGACCTGCTGCTGTTCAGGAATACCTGGTGAATGGTATTCAGGAGGTTTACCGCTTACAGGGTGTGAAAATTAATGATAAGCACTTTGAGGTAATTGTACACCAGATGATGCAGAAAGTTCACATCGAGGACCCTGGAGATACCAGTTTCTTAGAGAATAACTCTGTTGATCGTTGGGATTTCATGGTTGAGAATGACGAGATCTATGACAAAAAAGTTGTTGTGGAAGCCGGTGATTCCAATACTGTAAAACCTGGTCAGATCATTTCATTGCGTAAATTGAGAGATGAGAATTCTCAATTGAAACGTAAAGATATGAAACAGATTGAAGTACGTGATGCGAGACCTGCAACTGCAAGCTCAATACTACAAGGTATCACACGTGCATCATTGGGTACGAAGTCGTTTATTTCTGCGGCATCGTTCCAGGAAACTACAAAAGTGCTGAACGAAGCAGCAATTGCTGGTAAACGTGATAGCATGCTTGGATTGAAAGAAAATGTTATTGTTGGACATTTGATTCCTTCAGGTACAGGTGTACGTGGATATGAGCGTATTATTGTAGGTTCTCAGGAAGAATACGATAAGTTATTAGCTTCAAAACAAGAAGAGGTAGAAGCTTAATAGTTAAATATATTTCCTTAAGATCCCCCGGCCATAAGTGGTTCGGGGGATTTTTTTTGAAAAAAAATGCTTAATGCTGTTGCAGTTACCTAAGTTTGTTGTATGGAAGAACAAAACAACGACAATCAATTAAATATTGAGCTTTCGGAGGAAATCGCTGAGGGCGTATTCTCTAACCTGGCAATTATTACACATTCCAATACCGAATTTGTACTTGATTTTATAAGGGTAATGCCAGGTGTACCAAAAGCAAGGGTAAAATCAAGGATTATTTTGACACCGGAGCATGCCAAACGACTGGCTGCTGCTATGCAAGATAATATTGAAAAATATGAAGCAGCGAATGGACGGATTAAAACCCAGGAAGAACCTCCGGGTTTTCCGATGAATTTTGGTGGCCCTGCAGCCCAGGCTTAATTCGTTTTTTGCGAGATATAATTGATGATGGTATTGTCCTGACCAGGTTCAAACCAGGCAATGCTATCATCTCTTCTGAACCATGTGAGTTGACGTTTGGCAAAGCGCCGTGTATTTTGTTTAATCTGGTCAACAGCTTCTTTTAAGGTGATATCGCCATCTAGATGGGAAAACAGTTCAGAATAACCGACAGTATTGAGGGCATTGTATTTCCTGTAAGGTTGCAGATCCTTAACTTCCTCCAGCAGGCCCGCCTGCATCATGTGATCTACACGTTGGTTGATGCGGTTGTACAGTTCGGTGCGATCCATATTCAAGCCTATTTTCAAGATATTGAAAGGCCTTACTTTTTTGCTGTTGGTCTGATAGAGGGATAATTTTTTTCCTGTAGAAAGGAAAAATTCTAGTCCGCGTATCATTCTTTGAGGATTGGATTGGTCTATTTTACTGTAGTACTCCGGATCATATTCAATGAGCTGTTGTTTGATGGATTCCAGGCCATCCGTTGCAAGCTGCAGGTTCAGCATTTCCCGGATTTTCAGATCAGTGTCAGGGAGATCATCCAACCCATTACAAACCGCATCGATATATAAACCTGATCCACCAACCATGATCAGCAGTTTATGCTTTTTAAACAGAAGTTCTAGGAGATCAATAACCTGTACTTCAAAATCACCAGTACTAAAAAGGGTATCAACATTATGAGAATTGATAAAATGATGCGGTGCGGCAGCAAGCTCTTCAGTTGAAGGTTTTGCCGTTCCAATTTCCATCTCTTTAAAAAATTGTCTTGAGTCTGCGGATAAGATTTCAGTGTTAAAATGCCTGGCCAATGAGATAGCCAGGGCTGTTTTTCCTATCCCTGTCGGACCTACAACTACAATCAATGTTTTACCTAATGCCATAACCTGGCATTAATAGTCATCCTCTTTGTATTCTTCGTCTTCGTAATTGTCATTATCTGAAAAGTCATCATTTTCTTCAGATTCTTCTTCTGTATCGTCATCGGTTGTTTCTTCTGCATTGATCCCTCTGCCCCCCATAGCTTCGAGTTCTTCAGTATCCTCGGGCACAAAATCCATTTCATTCAGGAAATCAAATTCAGTAGATGCAGCAGCTGAGGATACAGCAACAGCGCCAAAATTGTTTTTGTCAATGATTTTAGGCGCTTCACCGGTACTTTTTACCAGAAATGGATACTCGATGTTAGGATCGGTTTCAAGAATGATCTTGATCAGTTCAACATGAAAATCAAAGGGGCGATCAAAATTATAGATGTAGTAGAATTTCTGATGTGGGTCTTCAATGAATTTACTTAGTTTGGAGTTCTCCATTAAAGCCACACCCCTTTCAATTTTACGCTGAACCGGTAGATAAGCGATTTCATCGCCTTTAATCCAGTTATCTGTACTAACAAAAAATGACGAAGATTTTTCTGGAGAGTATCCGGTTGAGCGGTGTACTGCTTTGTGCAAATCTTCAAAGGTTTGAGTGGATTTTATATCTATTTCCCTTACTACTTCATCGAAATCTTCGAAACTTATTCTAAATCTATAAATTGCCATTTGAGCCTATTTTCTAGGTATAAAATTAAAAAATAAAATATACTTTCTATAATTGTGTCAGTGCTTTATCGGTTTCAGTCCAAATTCTTTAGCTTTTTCGAGCATAAACTGTAATGCACTGTCGTAGGTATTGATAATTTCTCCTTCCAGAATTGCTTCCCGGATGGCATTTTTGATCAATCCAACTTCTCTTCCTGCTGATAATCCGAAAATTTCCATGATGTCATTTCCTGTAATGGGAGGTTGCCAGTTCCTGATTTTGTCCCGTTCTTCTACATCTTTGAGTTTTTGTTTAACCAGTTCAAAGTTGTTGCGGTATTTTTTTATCTTGTATTCATTTTTGGTGGTGACATCGGCATTGCAAAGCAACATTAAGCTTTCTATGTCTTCTCCCGCGTCAAACAAAAGCCTTCTCACTGCTGAATCGGTAACCAGTTCCTGTGCCAGAACTATTGGCCGCAGGTGAAGTTGTACCAGTTTTTGTACAAACTTCATTTTTTCGTTTAGCGGCAATTTGAGCTCCGCAAATATTTTGGGTACCATCCTGGCCCCCTTATCTTCATGTCCATGAAATGTCCATCCATGGCCTTCCTCAAAACGCTTTGTCGCTGGTTTGGCAATGTCGTGTAAAATTGCAGCCCATCGCAGCCATAGATCGGTGGTGGTTTCACAAATATTGTCGAGTACCTGCAGGGTGTGGTAAAAATTGTCTTTATGCCCTTTTCCCTTAATGACATCAACCCCGTACAGATTGGCCATCTGCGGGAAGATAAGTTGTAAAAGTCCGGTGTCAAAGAGGTATTTAAATCCTATTGAAGGTACTTTTGAAAGAATGATTTTATTGAGTTCATCGGTTATTCTTTCTTTGGAAACAATAGCGATCCGCTCTTTTTGTTTTTTTATTGCACTGAGCGCCTTTTCATCAATTGTAAAATTAAGCTGGGCTGCAAAGCGGATAGCGCGCATCATTCGGAGCGGATCATCGGAGAAGGTGAGCTCAGGTTCGAGCGGCGTTCTGATCAGTTTTTCTTTGAGGTCTGCCAAGCCATCAAAGGGATCAACCAATTGTCCATAACTCATTTTATTTAAAGAGATGGCCAGGGCATTGATGGTAAAATCTCTCCTGAGCTGATCGTCTTCGATGGTTCCATTTTCAACGATAGGTTTGCGGGAATCAGAACGATAAGATTCTTTTCTTGCACCTACAAATTCAATTTCAAGATCCTGGAATTTTAACATTGCAGTACCAAAGTTTTTGAACACCGCCACCTTGCTTTTAAGATGTCGTCCTACCAGTTCTGCGTATTCAATGCCATTTCCGAGTACTACTATGTCAATATCTTTAGAGGGCCTTTTCAGGAAAATATCCCGGACATAGCCGCCAATGACATAGGCTTCGATATGATTTAAATGCGCAATATCGGCAAGGGCTTTAAAAACAGGATGTTGCAGGTGTTGTTCCATTGATGAGTTTACAAAAGTAGTAAAACTTACCTTCTAATAAAGGAAAATTGACCACCAGGAGCTAATTTCATTATGGTTGAGGGCTTTTTGTTGATTTTAAGCGCTTGTTCCCAATCTACGATATGATCTACTGCAGCTTTTACTTCATCACTGATGTCATCAAAAAAAGGAGGGGTTGGTTGCCCTGATATATTTGCTGAAGTAGAGGTGATCGGTTTTCGGAACCTTTGGATGAGTTGAGTGCAAAAATCATGTTTAACAATTCTGATGCCCACACTACCATCCGCATTTATCACATTTTTTGCCAGGTTCTTTGCATTTGGAAACACCAGGGTTAGCGGATTTTCTGCATATTCGATCAGGTCATAAGCAACATCAGGTATTTCTTTTACATAGCTTTGCAGTTTGGCATCGGTATCTAAAAGTATAATGAAGCTTTTATCTGCTGCACGGCCTTTGATGTCGTTTATTTTGGCAACAGCCTGTTCATTTGTTGCATCACAGCCTAATCCCCATACCGTATCGGTAGGATAGAGGATCACCCCTCCATCTTTTAAAACAGTCAGCGCCTTTTCGATTTCTTGTTTCAGCATTTTTTCAGATCTTATTGTGAATCTATACCGGATATTCCATGATTGATCCAGGTGTTTTTGTTTTTTATGGTCTGCTCCAGTATTTCGGTGTTTTTTTGGAGCTTATCCTTACTGTTTTCTTTATGATAAATATGGTACGCAACTCCCCCAAATTTAAGGAACCTCTTTTTTATACCGCTATTAATTAACCGTATCGCGAGTTCAAAATCCTCACTACCCCAGCCTGTAATGTCCTGATTGTACCCGTTTATCTGAAGCAGGTCATTGCGCCAGAACGACATATTGCAGCCTCTTAACGCATGAAGTTTGTTTTTTTTATATCGGTCTGCCAGCAGCCGTCTTAAAACCGCCGATCTGAAGCTATTGAATATGGTAGCAAATGGCATGTCGGCATATTTTAACCTGAATTGTTTTTTCGCTAGTAATCTGGTGCTTTTTTGAGGGGAAAGTGATACCCTGCTTCCACATAAGAAAGTTCCGGGGGCCGCAAAATTTAAGTGGTCATGGATAAAATATTCATTTAGTATAATATCTCCGTCAATCTGGATCAGGTAGTCGTACTTTGCCGCCTTAATCGCCTTATTTCTAATGGCTGCCAATTGAAAGCCTTCATCGGGATGCCAGATGTGTACAATCGGCACAGTTGTTTGCCTGGCAATTCGCTGAACAAGTTCTTTGGTCTCGTTGGTAGAACCATCATCGGCGACAATGATTTCGTTGGGTAAATGGTGTTGGTTCAATACACTCATTAAACAAAGATCCAGGGCTTCCGGCCAGTTGTAAGTGGCAATCATTAGTGAACAACCAGGAAGTGTTTCTTTGTTGGATTTCATTTTTGAAGATATTTATCTAATCCGTTATCAGTAGAGACAATTTTATTGGAAAACGCAAGCTCCAATAAACTTCTGTTTTTCGAAGACTTGGCCTTCGAAGCATCTTCATTGTGATAAATGTGATAGATTATTCCTGCAAATTTAAGGTATAGTTTTGTTTTGCCCGAGTTTAAGAGCCTTAAAGTAAGTTCACTGTCCTCATCACCCCAACCTGTAAAATTTTCATTATAGCCGTTAACCAGAAGGAGGTCCTTTTTCCAAAACGACATGTTTGCTCCCCTGGCCCAATAGATCGGATAACGGTTCCTGTATTTTTTTTGAAGGAGCTTGCTCAGCCACAGCAAACGGATACCATTCTCTTTCCTTTTGATGTCAGAACCAAACAGATTGATTTCTATAGATTTTTGCCGGAGCAATTTTGTCGAAACCTTCATGCCCAGCATTACCCTGGAGCCCTGGATGAAGCAATCTGCTTTTGCGGCATTTAAATGGTCTTCTACAAAATGACGATGTAGGATTACATCTCCATCAATTTGAATGATATATTCTCCGGTACTTGCTGCAATTGCTTTGTTTCTGATCTGGGCGAGCTGAAATCCGTTGTCGGGCTGCCATATATGTACTATGTTTAACAAGCCCTCACCCTGGTACTTTTTTATGATTAACTTAGTCTGATGGGTAGAACCATCGTCGGCAATAATGACTTCAAAGGGTTTTACAAGCTGATTTTTCACACTTTCCAGGCAAAGCTCCAGTGCTTCGGGCCAGTTATAGGTTGAAATGATCAGACTACAGTTATTCATTGCGCAAGTGTTAAGGTTTTGAGTATTTAAAAGAAGCTTTTAGCAATGACCATTCGGGGAAAAATCTTTTTTTATGCCCAAAAATGGCCCATCTGTTTTTGTAAACGAATTTAAACAGGTTAAAATCAAATTTATGATTAAAAGTATTTACACTGGCAGAGATCTGCTGTATCAGCTCAGCTAAAAATTGACGAGTGGCGGGTTCCATTTGCCCGATGCCCGAAAATGCTTTTAGTGTATTCAGCAGGTATAACCTGTCTTCCTTTTTGGATTTTCTTCCTTTTTGAAAGTAGGCATTGTTGCGGTGGAGGCGGTGTTGTACCAGATATTCCGGAACAGAACTGATACTGCCATAGCAGGTAGCTACAACAGCTATCCACCAATCGTAATAAACATCAGGTGGCAGCGGTAAAATATACGGAACCAATGTTTTTCTGAACATCATATTGTGTCCTTGCACCTGGTTAAACAAAAACAGGCTTGAGGTGTTATTGCCAGAAAAATGCCTTTCCCAGCGTAGCACACCAGATTTGGATTTTAGTTTATTTCCCAATAAGTGAATAGATGCACAGTGGCTCAGTACAATATTGTCTTTTGTGAAGGTATGGGTTAGCTTCTCAATTTTGGCGGGAAGCCAGATGTCGTCCTGATCAGATATGGCGATAAAATCTCCAGAGCATAAAGAAATGGCTTTTTCAAAGTTCTTATTGTAGCCCAGGTTCTTTTCATTCCTGAATATTTTAAACTTTGAAGGGTGTTTAGTGTGCCAGGACTGCAACAATTCAAAGGTTCCGTCGGTAGAGCAATCGTCAACGATAACCAGTTCCAGATTGGTATAAGTCTGGTTGAGTATGGATTGTATCTGTTGATCTAAAAAAACTTCGCCATTGTAGGTACACATTGCAATGGATACCAGCACACTATTCTCCCCTTCAATTAAAGTGTTCATCTATACCGCTACATTGTTTTCTCTCAATGCATCATTCAGTGATGTTTTCTTGTCTGTCGACTCTTTTCTTTTACCAATAATTAATGCACATGGTACCTGGTATTCTCCCGCCGGGAATTTTTTGGCATAAGAACCCGGGATCACCACAGAACGTGCCGGTACAATACCTTTATATTCAACCGGGGTTGGTCCGGTAACATCGATAATTTTTGTAGAGGCCGTTAACACTACATTTGCACCCAGTACCGCTTCTTTCTCTACTTTTACACCTTCTACTACAATGGCTCTTGACCCAAGGAAGCAGTTGTCTTCAATAATTACAGGAGATGCCTGTACCGGCTCCAATACACCACCGATTCCTACACCACCGCTCAAATGAACGTGTTTTCCGATTTGAGCACATGATCCTACTGTAGCCCAGGTATCCACCATTGTACCTTCATCTACATAGGCGCCAATGTTTACGTAAGATGGCATCATGATTACACCTTTTGCCAGGTATGCACCATAACGGGCGCTGGCACCGGGAACTACCCGTACACCCAGGTCCTTATAATTGGTTTTCAGTTTCATTTTGTCGTGAAACACAAAGGGACCGGTTTCAATAACTTTCATTTGTCTGATCGGGAAATAAAGGATCACGGCTTTTTTTATCCATTCATTTACACCCCAGGAGTTTAAAATTGGTTCTGCAACGCGCAGCTCTCCTTTGTCCAGCTGCATAATTACAGTTTCTATTGCTTCGCAATGTTCACTATATTCTAATAAAGTTCTGTCTTCCCAAGCGGCTTCTACTAACTTTTTTAATTGTGCTATCATGATTGTTTGTTATTTTTTGACAAAATAAACGAATTTTATCATAATCCTTTAATATTATCTATTTTTGGTGCGTTATGACCGAACAGGAAAAACTTAGGATAGATAAATATTTATGGGCCATACGACTGTTTAAAACCAGGAGTCTGGCTACTGAGGCTTGTAAAGCGGGACGTATTAAGTTAAACGGACAGAACGTTAAGCCTTCGGCAGTTGTGAAGCCCGGCGATGTATACCAGGTGTCTAAAGGTATTGAAAAAAAAGTGATTGAAGTGGTTGAATTGTTGTACAACAGGGTAGAGTCCAAGATTGCAGTAACCAAGTATAAAGACATTACCCCGGTTGAGGAAACTCATGCTTTTAAATCGATGTTCCATGCGCCAACACTAAGAAGAGACAGGGGGACCGGGCGGCCTACCAAAAAAGATAGGCGTGAAACTGACGACCTTTTGGGAGGGATGTTTGAGGAAGATTAACGGATTAGCCGCTGCTGATCGATCAAGCGCATTCTATAAGCCTGCATAGCAGTTTTTCCCAGTTTTTTAATGAGCTGATAGTTGGCGACCGCACCAACTGCGGCACCCACTACCGGAAGTAGCTGGGCCAGCTTGGCCAGGTCTATATAATCGCGGTATTCCTGCTGAAATGTTTGCCAGTCAAAATCTTCCGGGTTTTCAGGGAGTGTAAGTAATTGCGCTTCCCAGTTTTGAAGATGCAGAAATACTTTTGTTGTACCTTGTTTGCTCGAAAAAGTCAATTGGAAGATGTACAATATATACATCCGTTCCCTAAAGTCCCTCACATCAAAACCATACAGGGAAGCAATTTCAAAGAGCATTTTAAACTTAATTCCAATCAGGATTGGGAAATCTGCCATACTCATCAGAAAACCACCGGCCCCGGTAATGCCACCTTCAGCAGCCCCGGTTTTACAGTAGTTGTCTATCTTCTGTTGTACAAGAGAATCCCGGTGAAGAATACTCATGTCCTCCGGAGGCATCGAACTGGTAGTATAAGTTGAGCCATAAAGAACAGTTTTAACCATAGCCTTGATGGTCTCAGTAATGACTTTATGTACTTTGTCAGGAATATAGCCGTTGATCTTTTTTTGCACACCAGTGGTAACCCTGTTTAGAAAAGTAGGCTTGCGCATCATTTCCATTTTCCAGAATTCCAGCTCTATTCGTATGTTTTCTTCGTACTTCATGGCTAAACAAAATTACGATTATTTGATGAGATCATTTTTTTTAGGAATTGTTTCTTTTTTGAATGGAAAACTATATATTTAGTTTATATTTTCTCAACCTTAACCTCTTGATTATGAAATTTATTAAAAGTATTTGCCTTCTGCTGCTGTTTGCTGCACCGCTTTTAGTTTTCAGTCAGCACGTAAAATTTGAGCAGGCGTTTCCCGAGGCGGGGAGTATCGTTAAATTCACTTATAACCCTGCTGGTACCAAGCTTTCGGGACAGCAAAAAATTGATTGCAAGGCATTTGTTTTTGCAAAAAAACAACCCGGACCAACAGTTGTGAACCTGGTAAAAGTGGGGGAGCTTTATGAGGCCGATTTGCCTACAACTGATAGTACAACTTTGGTTGCATTAACATTTTCTTCGGGAGAAATAAAAGATAGCAATGCAGAAGGATACTATGTTAAGTTGTCTGAAAAAGGCAAAATACCAGGGGAAGCTTATACCAACGAGGCTTATTTGTACGATTTCTTCGGATCTTACTATCTCGGAATGAAGACCAACCCTGAAAAAGCTGTTTCTGCTTATGAAGAAGGATTTAAAATAAAACCGGAGCTAAAAGAAAAATATCTGAGCTCTTATTTGGGCCTGAAGTACAGGATAAACAAAGAGGCTGGTGGAAAGCTAATAGAAGAAAACATCAGCCGACTGCTGGCTATACAACCTGAAGCTGAAAAAAATCTTGCGGTTGTACACAATCTGTACGGTACTTTAAAACAAAAGGCAAAATCGGATACTCTTAAAAATAGGATCATTACAAGATTTCCTAAAGGTTCGCTGGCATTTGGGAGTGCTTTAAACGAGTTGTATTCCGAAAAGTCTGCCACTGTAACGGAGCAGAAGCTAAATGAGTTGATTCAGAAATTTGATCTAGACCTTAATAAGAAATCTGACCAGGATAAGGTTGCTATGATTTTTCAAAAGCTGGCAGGTCAATATGCCAGAGAAAAAAACTATGATAAATTTAAAATTTATGCAGATAAGATTTCCAATAAAATAGCACTGGCCGGTCTCTACAATTCAGTGGCCTGGCCTCTGGCTGAGAAAAATGAACAAAGTTCCTTTGCTGCCGACCTTTCAAAAAAATCACTGGATCTTATTGATGCTGCAAAGAAAGAGCCAGTTCCCGAATTCTATCCATCAAGAGAAGAGTATTTTAAGGGGCTGAACCGCAGTTACGCAATGTATGCCGATACCTACGCGCTGTTGCTGCATAACCTCGGAAAAAATGCAGAAGCTGTGGTTTATCAGGAAAAAGCAATGCCATTTAATGACGCCGCAGGTAACGAACGTTACGTGACTTACCTGGACCTGTCTGGCAGCAAAGACAAAGCCTTTACTATGGCAGAAAGTTTTCTGAAAGCAGGTAAAGGTACCGACAAGATGAAGGAACGGTTCAGGGTGCTTTACGAAAATAAAAAGCTTAAACTTCCTTTTGAAACCTTTATTGCCGGTGTTGAAAAAGAGGCAATGGTAAAAGAACGTGAAGAATGGAGCAAAAAGATGATCAATGAGCCTGCGCCGGATTTTTCCCTGGTAAATTTAAAGGGTGAAACAGTAAGGTTGTCGGCCCTAAAAGGAAAAGTGGTTATTGTTGATTATTGGGCAACCTGGTGTGGCCCTTGCGTTGCATCATTTCCGGGGATGCAAAAAGCTGTTACCAAATACGCCGATAACCCTAATGTTGTATTCCTTTTTGTAAATACCTGGCAAACGGAAGACAACAGGGAAAAGCTGGTGAAAGATTTTATCGCAGAAAAGAAGGTGACATTTAATGTTTTATTTGATACTAAAAATAAACAGGACCCATCAAAATTTGATATAGTAAGTGCTTATAAAGTAGATGGGATTCCTACTAAGTTTATCATAGGCCCTGATGGGAACATACGTTTCAAATCTGTGGGTTTTTCGGGATCTGCAGATGCGGTAGTAAAAGAGCTGGATACCATGATTGGCCTGTCATCTCATCAAAGTAAATAAGCGTCTAGTAATCTATACGCATGGCACTTTGGTCCCACAGCTTAAAGGCATTTTGTGCTTCTGTTCTCAATATTTGTTTAACCGGGAGGATACGTTTATGCATTGGTTTGTCCAGCTCGTCATAAATGAATTTATCATTAAACCCAATGGCTGCAGCATCGACTTTTGTGTTTCCGTAATAAATGATGTCAATTTTTGCCCAATAAATGGCACTCAGGCACATTGGGCAGGGTTCACAGCTGGTGTAAATGGTGCAGCCACTTAAGTCGAAGGTCTTTAGTTTTTTACAGGCCAGTCTTATGGCAGAAACCTCGGCGTGCGCAGTGGGGTCATTAGTGGAGGTCACCTTGTTGGCACTTTTTGCAATCACCTTTCCGGCTTTCACCACAACAGCGCCAAACGGGCCGCCAATACCTTCCAATACATTCTTTTCGGAAACCTGGATGGCTATTTTCATAAACTTCTCGTGTTCACTCGTTTCATTCATACTTAAATATACTACAAAAAAAATGCCCCCGATTAAGCGAGGGCATTTTCAATATTATAGCTTGTATTATTTTTTATCACTTTTATAGGCTTCATTAAGGCCTACAATCACCTCGCTGGTCACATCTAAACTCTCATCAGCAAATAAAATAGCACTGTTTCCCTTAGCATAGGTAAGTACCATTTTATAACCTTTCTTTTTAGCATATCCTTTCAGGTAGTCCGCAACCTTATCGTATAGCTTCTCATTTTCAGCGGCCTGCTCATTTTGAAGGGCTGCGCCTGCATTTTGGGTATATGCCTGTAATTCCTGCTGTTTACGGGCCAATCTTTCTTCTGTGGAAGCCCTCTGATCGGCAGGAAGGGTATTAGCCTGTTGCTGATATTGGGCAACTTCACGCTGGAAGGCCTGTTGTTTGGAAGTAAGGTCTGTTTGTGCCGTTTTAGATTTGGCATCCATCTTTACTTTGAGGTCTTTGAAATACTGATATTTAGTCAGCAATGAATCAGAGTTTACATATACAATTTTCTCTGTAGCTGCAACTGCTGCCGACTCTGGTGTTTTAGCAGTAGCCCCCTTTTCTTCTTTGTTCTGACAAGAAGCCATAACAGAAACTATGGCAACTGCTGTCGCAATACTGCTTAATTTGAATGTTGTTTTCATCTATTGTAAATTGTTCTATTTGTCAAATGTAACGTTGATTAGGGCAAATATAAAATTTCAAAATTAGTATCCTAAAGATTATGTTTTTTAGGACGTTTTTCAGCCATTATTTGGTCAAATAGTTATCCACATTTGCCTTAAATTGACCATAATTGGTTAAATTTGAATCTTATTGTTTTATAGAAAAATATGAGCGAAGAAAAAGATCCAAAGTCAAATTATTCGGCAGATAATATACAGGTATTGGAAGGTTTGGAAGCGGTGCGCAAGCGCCCTTCTATGTATATAGGAGATACCGGAATCAAAGGTTTGCACCACCTGGTGTATGAGGTTGTCGACAACTCAATTGATGAAGCTCTGGCAGGGTATTGTACAGATATCTATGTAACTATTCATGAAGGAAATTCGATCACTGTTGAGGATAACGGCCGTGGTATCCCAACAGGAATCAACACAAAGGAAGGGAAATCGGCATTGGAGATCGTAATGACGGTGCTTCACGCGGGTGGTAAATTTGATAAGGATACTTATAAAGTATCTGGTGGTTTGCATGGTGTGGGTGTAAGTTGTGTAAATGCATTGTCGACCCATGTGAAAACTGTAGTTCACCGGGAAGGAAAGATTTTTACCCAGGAGTACGAGCGGGGTAAGCCTTTGTTTGATGTGAAGGAAATAGGAGTGTCTGATAAGACCGGAACGATACAGACGTTTCAACCCGACCCGGAAATTTTTACCCAAACCTTAGAGTATCGTTACGATACTCTGGCAGGCAGGCTTAGAGAGCTGGCTTTCCTGAATAAGGGGATTAAGCTGACGCTGACTGATGAACGTGAAGTATTGGAAGATGGTTCCTTTCTTTCGGAATTGTTTCATTCAGATGGCGGGCTAAAGGAGTTTGTCCAGTTTCTTGATGGAACACGTCCATCGCTGATTCCTGAACCGATTTATGTTGAAGGTATTAAAAATGGTATTCCGGTGGAACTGGCTTTGCAATACAATGATAGTTATTCCGAGAACGTACATTCTTATGTAAATAATATCAACACCCACGAGGGAGGGACACATATTGCCGGTTTCAGAAGAGGTTTGACCAGAACATTAAAAGCTTACGCAGATAAATCAGGACTGCTTAAAAATGTTAAATTTGAAATTACCGGTGATGACTTCCGAGAAGGATTAACGGCCGTTGTTTCTGTTAAAGTACAGGAGCCACAGTTTGAAGGGCAAACAAAAACCAAACTCGGGAACTCCGAAGTGATGGGTGCGGTTGATATTGCTGTTGGAGAAGCGTTGGGTATTTATCTTGAGGAGAATCCTAAAGAGGCCAAAATGATCGTTAACAAGGTTATTCTGGCCGCAACAGCACGTGCGGCAGCCCGTAAAGCGCGCGAGATGGTTCAGCGTAAAAGTGTAATGGGCGGCTCTGGTTTACCTGGTAAACTGGCCGACTGTTCAGATAGCGATCCGGAAAAATGCGAGCTGTACCTGGTGGAGGGTGACTCTGCGGGTGGTACGGCCAAGCAGGGCCGCGACCGTAACTTCCAGGCCATTTTACCTTTAAAGGGAAAAATCCTGAATGTTGAAAAAGCAATGGAACATAAGATCTATGAAAATGACGAGATCAAAAATATGTTTACTGCACTTGGGGTAAGTATTGGCACCGAAGAAGATGATAAGGCCTTAAATCTGGCTAAACTGCGCTACCATAAGATCGTGATCATGACGGATGCTGATATCGACGGATCTCACATTACGACCCTTATTCTGACTTTCTTTTTCAGGTACATGAAAGCGCTTATTGAAGCCGGTTATGTTTACATTGCAGCGCCGCCATTATACCAGGTAAAAAAAGGTAAGGAATTTGAATATTGCTGGAATGATAAACAGCGTGATGCCGCTGTGCAGCGTTTAAAAGGTGCAGGTAAAGAAGAAAGTGTACACATTCAACGCTACAAAGGTTTGGGAGAGATGAATGCTGAACAGTTGTGGGATACTACATTAAATCCTGCGACACGTACCTTAATGCAGGCTACGATAGAAAATGCTGCCGAATGTGATCATACTTTCTCTATGTTGATGGGAGATGAGGTTGCTCCACGAAGGGATTTTATAGAAAGAAATGCAAAGTATGCTAAGATTGATGCTTAGTCTAAAAAGGCCTCTGTAAAGGGGCCTTTTTTATGTCCTGTAAAGAAATAGTTTCATTTTACGGTAATTGATCGTCGCATGATATTTCAACAGCAGGTCGCCGCCAATAATTGCCATAATGTTAGGATGTCCCAAACCTTCATAGGCCTGGTTTACCGCATTAAGATCTAATGCTACAGCTTCATAGTCTTTTAAGATCAGGCTGCCTATTTTTATTTTGGGAATACTGGCCTGCAGAGTGCTTGAAGTAGTAAAAAGGGTAGTGGCATGAGTTTCTTCAGTATGTTCCAGTCCTTTGATGTTACTTTCAATAAAGGATTTGTCAAAAACAGATCTGGAAGCTCCGGTATCTACAACAGCTAATAATTTTTGTCCAAAAACAACAATTTCCACCAAAAGGTGGAAACCATCGTCTTGTAAGTTGATCAGGGTAAGGGGAACTGCAATTGTCCTCATTCAAAACTCCCCTACACTAAATTCATATCGGTCAATACTGCATTCATATTGCGTACCGCATCTGCGCTTTTGTTGAAAGCCGCCTGTTCAGCCTCGCTTAATTTGAAGTCAAGTATCTTTTCAGCTCCATTTTTGCCAATGATGACCGGAACCACCAGGGAGATGTCTTTTTGCCCATATTCTCCATCCAGGTAAACGCCCGATGAAATCAGTTTCTTCTCGTCACGTACAATGCTTTCTACCATTGCCGCTGTACCAGCTCCAGGCGCATACCATGCCGATGTACCAATTAAGCCTGTCAGTGTCGCCCCACCAACCATAGTGGCGGCAACCACCTTATCCTGCTGCTCCTTGTTTAACAGCTGGCTCACCGGAATGCTGTTCCAGGTTGCATGCTGGATCAGAGGGATCATAGTGGTATCGCCATGGCCACCAATAACCACAGCGTTCAGGTCTGCAGGAGAGCAGCCCAGTTCCTGGCTAAGATAATATTTAAAACGGGATGAATCCAATGCCCCTCCCATTCCCAGGATACGGTTTTTAGGTAATCCCGATGATTTTAAGGTTAAATAATTCATGGTATCCATTGGATTGGAAACCACAATGATGATGGTATCTGGTGAGTATTTTAAAATGTTCTCAGTAACACCTTTCACAATATTGGCATTGGTACCGATCAGTTCTTCACGTGTCATGCCGGGCTTGCGGGGCAAGCCTGAGGTAATCACCACAACTTCAGAACCTGCAGTGGCGGCGTAATCGTTGGTAACACCCTTAATTTTAGTATCGAAGCCCAGTAAAGCGGCTGTCTGCATCATGTCTATTGATTTTCCTTCCGCAAAACCTTCTTTAATGTCCAGCAGAATCAATTCTTCAGCTAATTCTTTTCTGGCAATATTATCTGCACAAGTGGCGCCTACAGCGCCGGCACCTACAACCGTTATCTTCATAAATATTTAATTTTTTATGTATGTTACCTTCTGTTCGAAGTTAGAAAATTACATGAGTTTAAAAAATGCTTTTGAAAACTTTATTCTTCCTTAGGGGTTTTATGATAAAGAATTTACATTTGCCAAAACTAGATCATCGGAGGAAACTTTATGGAAAACCAACCTGTACAAGGGGTAGATATTATGGCATATGCGGGAAAATGGTTTTCCCTGTATTCCATTCCTACTTTTATGGATAAACACTGGAGGGAAACGATTGAAACTTATGTAATTCATCCGGATGGTTATTATGCTGTTTTTACTACTTATAAGGTGATCGGTCAGGAAAAACGTAAATACTTCAGGTCTAAACTTTTTGTGGTCAGGGGCAGCAGAAATGCCAGGTTTAAAGCCCAGTTTGTATGGCCTTTTAAAGAAGATTACTGGATTATAGAACTTGCAGATGATTATTCCTATGTTGTGGTTGGTCATCCTAAGCACAAATATCTTTTTATCATGGCACGTAAACCGGAAATGGATAAAAACTTGTTAAATGAGCTGATTGAACGTTGTACAAAAAGAGGTTATCCTACAGCTAAACTGGTTTCCCAGGAACATAAGGCAGCCCAGCCCACACCAGAGAAAGAACATGCTTAAATCTATATTCATTTTTACAATATAAATTCAATTGGCGAACTTATAAGGCAGGTAAAATCTGTATTTTTGTACAGCTATGTATTTAATATTTGATACCGAAACCACAGGTTTACCCCGCAATTGGAATGCACCAATCACTGATACAGACAATTGGCCACGGTGTATCCAGATTGCCTGGCAATTACATGATGAACTGGGTAACCTGATCGAAAATCAGGACTACCTGGTGAAGCCAGATGGCTTTAATATTCCATACGATGCCGAAAGGATTCACGGTATTTCAACTGAACTTGCAGAAGAGCAGGGTATAGAGCTTGCAGAGGTTTTAGAGAAATTTAATATTGCACTGTCCAAAGCAAAGTTTGTTGTCGGACAAAACATTGGCTTTGATGTGAACATCATGGGCTGCGAGTTTTTCCGGATGGGCGTAGAAAGCCCGATGGCCCAAATGCCTGTTTTGGATACCTGTACCGAAACTACCGCCGAGTTATTAAAGCTGCCAGGCGGAAGGGGGGGGAAGTTTAAACTCCCAACTTTAACGGAGCTGCACCAATACCTTTTTGGTGAACCTTTTGCCGAAGCACACAATGCAACGGCCGATGTTGAAGCGACTACCCGTTGTTTCTTACAACTGATAAAAATAGATGCTTTCCGGCCGGAACAGCTGCAGGCAGATCCGGACTATCTTAATCGCTTCAAACAAAATACACCCCAGGTATTCGAACGCGTTGGTTTAAATCACATTAACCTGAAGGCTGCTTCTGATGAAATCAGGAAGCGTTTGCAGCAGGCCGAAGCACCTAAAATTTCCAAAAGTACACTTGAGGAAAATAAACGCGAACTGGCCACTGCAAATTTTGCGCATTTACACAACCATACCCAGTTTTCTGTATTGCAATCTACCATCAATATCCCCGCACTCATTAAAGCAACGGCAGCCCATAAAATGCCTGCGGTAGCCATGACAGACCATGCGAACATGATGGGGGCGTTCCACTTTGTAAATCAGGTACTGAACCACAATAAGGGAGTAGAAGCCAGGAATGCTGAAGCTATTGAAAAGGGAGAGGCTGCCGAGGAACAGATCATTAAACCAATCGTAGGCTGTGAATTTTTTGTTTGCGACAATCATGAAGATAAAAGCAGAAAAGACAATGGCTACCAGGTGGTTTTTCTGGCAAAAAATAAAAATGGTTATCATAACCTGGCCAAAATGTCGTCTATTGCGTATACCAAAGGATTCTATTATATCCCCAGGATAGATAAAGCTGTTGTTGAGCAGTATAAGGAAGATATTATCGTTTTATCAGGTAACTTATATGGAGAGGTTTCCAGTAAGTTGCTAAACCTGGGCGAAAAACAGGCTGAGGAGGCTTTGATTTGGTGGAAAGAACAGTTCGGCGCCGATTTTTATATCGAGCTCATGCGCCATAATCAGGAAGATGAGGACATTGTGAATACTTCTTTGATTACCCTTGCAAAAAGACATGACGTAAAACTTATTGCGACCAACAACACCTATTACATCAATAAAAAAGACGCCAATGCACATGATATTTTATTGTGTGTAAAGGACGGTGAAAAACAAGCGACTCCTATAGGTCGCGGACGTGGGTTTCGTTTCGGCTTGCCGAACCAGGAATATTATTTCAAATCGCAGGAGGAAATGAAGAATCTCTTCGCAGATTTGCCAGAGGCGATTGTGAACATCCAGCAAATAATAGATAAAATAGAAATCTATAAACTTGCCAGGGAAGTACTTTTACCTAAATTCGATATCCCTGAAGAGTTTCTGGTGAAGGAAGATGAAACTGATAGTGGTAAACGGGGTGAGAACAAATTCCTTGCGCATCTTACTTATGTGGGGGCTAAAAAGCGGTACGGCGAAATCACGGATGATATTAAAGAGCGACTGGATTTTGAGCTGCAAACCATCGAGAAAACCGGCTATCCCGGGTATTTCCTGATTGTCCAGGATTTTATTGCCGAGGCCAGGAATCTGGATGTTTCGGTTGGACCTGGAAGGGGGTCGGCTGCAGGTTCTGCAGTGGCCTATTGTCTTGGGATTACCAATATAGACCCCATTAAATACGATCTGCTTTTTGAACGTTTCCTAAACCCCGATCGTGTATCCATGCCCGATATTGATATCGATTTTGACGATGAGGGTCGGGGACGTGTAATGGACTACGTAATTAAGAAATACGGATCCAACCAGGTAGCCCAGATCATTACTTACGGTACAATGGCTGCAAAATCATCCGTAAAGGATACAGCCCGGGTGCTTGATCTGCCACTTTTTGAAGCAGAAAAGATTGCTAAACTCATACCCAACATGAAGCTGGCCAAGATCTTTAACCTTGACGAGAAGAGCTTGAAAGACGCCCTGCGTGCCGATGAATATGAAAAGGTAGTAGAGCTTAAAAATCTGGCGATAGGTAAAGATCTGGGTGCTAAAACTATTGAGCAGGCGCAGGTTTTGGAAGGGTCTTTAAGAAATACCGGGATTCACGCCTGTGGGGTAATCATTACGCCGAGCGACATTACCAATTTTGTTCCGGTAGCTACTGCAAAAGATTCTGACCTTTATGTTACCCAATTTGACAACTCGGTAGTAGAAAGTGCCGGATTGTTAAAAATGGACTTTTTGGGGCTTAAAACATTAACCCTGATTAAGGATACAGTTAAGCTGGTGAAATCCAGGCATGGAATTGTGCTTGACCCCGATAACTTTCCTATTGATGACGAGAAGACCTATGAGCTTTTCCAGAGAGGTGAAACCATCGGGATTTTCCAGTACGAGAGTACAGGTATGCAAAAGTACATGAAAGAGCTAAAGCCAACTGTATTTGGGGATCTGATTGCCATGAACGCCTTATACCGTCCGGGACCGCTGGAGTATATTCCAAGTTTCGTTCGCAGGAAAAATGGTGAAGAAGAAATTAAATATGATCTGGACGCCTGCGAAGAGTATCTGAAAGAAACCTATGGAATTACCGTTTACCAAGAGCAGGTGATGCTCCTGTCGCAGAAACTTGCCGGGTTTACCAAGGGTGAGGCCGACGTGTTGCGTAAGGCAATGGGTAAAAAGCAGAAGGACGTGCTGGATAAGATGAAGCCTAAATTTGTGAAACAGGCGGCAGCAAAAGGTCATGATGCAACTGTGCTGGAGAAAATATGGAAAGACTGGGAGGCCTTTGCTTCTTATGCTTTTAACAAATCGCACTCCACCTGTTATGCATGGATCGCCTATCAGACAGCCTACTTAAAAGCCCATTATCCGGCAGAATATATGGCTGCGGTATTGTCCAACAATATGAACGACATCAAACAGGTTGCCTTTTTTATGGAAGAGTGCAAGCAAATGGGTGTTCAGGTATTGGGGCCCGATGTAAACGAGTCGGGGATTAAATTTTCAGTAAATGTCCAGGGGGAAGTCAGGTTCGGTTTATCAGGTATCAAAGGGGTGGGCGATAAGGCCGTAGAAAGTATTATAGATGAACGGAATGAAAACGGCGTTTACAAAGATCTTTACGATTTTGCCAGGAGGTCCAATACCAGGACAGTAAATAAAAAGGCTTACGAGAGCTTTGTCTATAGCGGGGCTTTTGATGCTTTTGGCAATCATCGTGCACAATATTTTTTTGTAGGGGTTAACGATAAGATGAATGGCATTGAAAAAGTGATCAAATATGCCAACGATTTTCAGAACAATGAATCTTCTTCCCAATCCTCACTTTTTGGCGGATCAGTGGCCGATCTGATTCTGGAGCCTGCCTTGCCCGTAGCGCCGGAATGGAGCCTGATAGACAGATTGAAGTATGAGAAAGATGCCATAGGGATCTTCTTATCCGGTCACCCACTCGACAATTACCGGCTGGAACTAAAAGAGTTCTGCCAGCATAAGGTAAAACATCTGGCCCTGGTGAATAAGGTTAGGACCGGCGATACCAATGAAGAAGTTCTGGCTGAATTTGAAAGTATTAAAAATAGGGAACTTGTTATCGGCGGACTTGTAGTTGTTGCTGCTCAGCGAATGACAAAAACTGGCAAGCCTTTCGGTACCATGGTATTTGAAGATTATGACGATACCAGTGAGCTGGCTTTATTTGGTGATGACTTCATCAAGTTTAAGCAATTCCTTACCGACGGGTATTTTCTCCAGATCAGAGGAAGGGTTGGAGAACGGTTCAGAAAGGAAGGCGATTGGGAGTTTAAGATCACTTCGATCAACCTGCTGTCTGAATTAAGGGATAAACTGGCCAAAAGCGTAACCATACAAGTGCCAATAGAGCAGGTTAACGACGATTTTATGAACAAGGTACTGGCCATTCTTGAAAACAATAAAGCCAGTACAGAACAGCAGAACTGTCAATTGCTTTTTGATGTATACGACAGGGAACAGAATGTAATGGTTAAGCTACCTTCGAAATCACTCAGGATCAATCCTACCAATGATTTTCTGGCACAGTTGAATGCTTTAAACGTAATCGCTAAGTTGAACTAATGTCATAATGGCATTAGCGCAGTTGATGGCATTACAATTGATAATATATTTGTAGTCTGCAAGAGTTGTATAAAATAAACCAGATCGTACTCGGGCAAGCTAATTAAAGAGAACTAAAATTAAAAAAATAGAATTATGGCTTTAGAAATCACAGATGCTAACTTCGAGGAAGTTGTATTAAAATCAGATAAACCCGTTTTGGTTGACTTTTGGGCAGAATGGTGTGGTCCGTGTCGTATGGTAGGTCCGGTAGTAGATGAAATCTCAAAAGAATACGAAGGAAAAGCACTTGTAGGAAAGGTTAATGTTGATAACAACCCTCAAATTTCTACTCAGTTCGGTATCCGCAACATCCCGGCTTTATTGTACTTTAAAAACGGTGAAGTAGTAGATAAACAAGTTGGTGCAGTTCCTAAATCTGTACTGGCACAAAAATTAGAAAAACAATTGTAAGCATATATATCATTGCCGATCATAAAAAGCGTTCATTAATAATGGACGCTTTTTTTATATTTACGCCATGCAGTCGCCCATTGATGAACAAAGTTTACATTTTAACGGCAACCTCGAACTACTGGCCCGGCAGGTAGTCGAAGGTTTCATTACCGGATTGCATAAAAGCCCCTTTCATGGGTTTTCTGTTGAGTTTGCTGAGCATAGGCTCTACAATACAGGCGATAATGTTAAGAATATAGATTGGAAGCTGTATGCCAAAACAGATAAACTTTTTAGTAAACGTTATGAAGAGGAAACCAATCTACGTTGCCAGTTTGTTATTGATGTCTCCTCGTCGATGTATTTTCCATTGAAGGAATACCATAAGCTCAATTTTTCTGTACAGGCGGTGGCGTCGCTGATTTACCTGTTAAAAAGACAACGTGATGCATTTGGTCTGAGCCTTTTTACAGACCATCTTTTGTTAAATACACCAGCTAAATCAACCACCACACATCAGAAATATCTGTTTTCAAAACTTGAAGAAATCCTGAAGGCCGAACAGATGAACATCAGGACCAATCTGGAGCAGGCACTGCACCAGGTAGCAGAGCTCATTCATAAACGATCGCTGGTTGTTGTCTTTAGCGATATGATGAGCACTGTGCATGACGAACATCGGATAGATGGTTTATTTTCTGCCCTTCAGCACCTCAAATTCAATAAACACGAAGTCATCCTCTTTAACGTAACCGACAAAGCCCGGGAGGTAGATTTCAGGTTTGAAAACCGCCCTTATCAGTTTGTAGATATGGAAACGGGTGCGGTATTAAAAACACATGCTTCGAAAGTGAAAGATGCCTATCTTTTAAGGATGCAGGAATACCGGCAGGCGATAGCACTAAAATGTACACAGTATAAAATTGATATGATCGATGCAGATATAGCTGAGGGCTTCCATTCCATATTACAGGCCTATCTGATCAAGCGACAGAAGATGAACTAAACAGTTATTTTATCTGCATTTTTCAGGATCAGGTGGCAGGCCCACTCAATTTCTTTTTCTGTAATGATCAGGGGCGGTGCTATACGCATGGCGTTGCTGCAATGTAAAAACCAATCGCTGATCAGTCCGTCTGCAATACAGGCATCAATTATTTTTTTGTTTTGCTCAAAATTCTCAAACTCGATGGCCATCATTAAGCCTTTGCCCCGCACAGCTTTAATTGCCGGGTGTACCAGGAGTTTTTTGAACAATTCACCCTTTGCAGTAACTCCCGAAACTATATCTTCCTTTAAAATGGTCTGCAATGTGGCCAGGCCCGCTGCACAGCTAACCGGGTGCCCACCAAAAGTGGTAATATGCCCTAATATCGGGTTCGTGGCCAAGGACAGCATAATTTCCCTGGAGCTGATGAAGGCGCCGATGGGCATTCCGCCCCCAATTCCCTTTGCCAGCAGCAAGATATCAGGAACGATGTCAAAATGCTCAAAACCAAACATTTTTCCCGTACGTCCAAAACCACATTGGATTTCGTCGAGTACCAGTAAAGTTCCAGTTTCCGTACATTTCTCTCTTAAGGCGCTAAACCAGGCTTTATCTGCCACCCTGATGCCCGCTTCCCCCTGTATGGTTTCCACAAACACTGCTGCGGTATGTTCGGTTATTGAATCAAGGTCTTCAGGCATGTCGTAATTGATGAACTTCACACCTGGCAGCAATGGTCGGTAAGCCTGCTTAAATTCTTCATTTCCCATCAGGCTAAGTGCGCCCTGGGTACTGCCATGATAAGAATGATGGCAGGAAATGATCTCGGAACGACCAGTATAACGTTTTGCAAGTTTCATTGCCCCTTCAACTGCTTCGGTACCAGAATTTACAAAATAGGTACAGTTTAGGTTTTCGGGTAAAACATCCGAAAGTGCTTTGGCAAAATTTACCTGGGGGCTTTGCACAAACTCCCCGTATACCATGATGTGCATGTAGCTGGCCGCCTGCTCCTGTACAGCAGCTACAACTGCCGGGTGGCAATGGCCCACATTGCTTACGCCAATGCCTGCAATCAGGTCCATGTATTTTTTACCCTCAGCATCATACAAATACATGCCCCGGGCTTTGTTAAATTCTAAAAGAAGAGGTGCTAAGGTTGTCTGGGCGTTGTGTTGCAGAAATAACTGGCGTTGTGTAAGCATGCCCAAAAATACAAAATTAATTTGGCTGGGGCCTGGCGTTGTTAAATCTGTATTTGACAAGGATTTCTTTTTTAAAGGCCTCCTGAGCACGGTAAAATTTGCCTACTATTTTAATTGGTAAACTGGATTTGAGCCTGTAATAATATTTACGCTCCAGGTTCAGTTCCCTTTGTTTGATGCTAAAGCTATTTTCAATTAAATTCTGTATCTCGGTATCCGATAATTCTTCGATTTCAGTAATTTTTCTGTAATTGATCATTTTCTGCACGCGCTCTTTGCGCAGGGCATCTTGTTCCTTTTGCCAGTTGTTGTATATCGGCCAGAAAATTTTGGCTTCATCAGCCGATAGGTCAAGTTTCTGGGTTAAAAAGCCGATTTTATAGGCTTCAATCTCATCATTCATCCGCTCGGTATACTTTTGCGCCATAACCAGAGCCGGAAACATAAACAAAAGCGTAACCAAAAGTTGTTTCATGAGTGTATATTTAAAATGCCGATGCAATGTCATTCTGAGAATAATTATTAAGTATATAGTTTTCCAGCTCCACATTTGAATGTTTTGGGTCCCTGGCCCTCAGGTCATTGGCCTCAATGTGGTCAATAATCACCTGTTCGTCTATATCATAGAGTAGAAGGTCGGCAGCCAGCTCGTTTCGGGCCTTATTCTTAGTGCTCTGGTGGTTCTGGTAAAAGTAGAAACCAACAGCGCTGAGTATTACAAAACAGGCTGCTGAAGCATATTTTAAAAGACTTGAACGCCATAAACGCAGCACTTTAGCCTGCGGTTTTTTCTCATTTACTGTTTTATCCAGAATGTTAAGCTGTAGTTTTTCAAAATAACCCTCCGGCACGGAGTAGCCCTCAGCTGGTGCCAGCAGCTTTATTTTTTCAGCCCGGATCCTGGCATCAATAGCGTCGTTAAGCGTATTGAAGTAATTTTCCGGAACACTGAACCCATTATTTTCTAAATTATCTTCCATCACACATATATTGATACATTATAAGCCAAAAGGTTTAAAAGTTAATGTTTTCATTCAGCATAAAAGCTTCAATTTTTTTTACTGCAATATGAAATGAGGCCTTTAGCGCCCCAACACTGGTGCCTGTAATTTCCGAGATTTCCTCATATTTCAGGTCGTCATAATACTTCATGTTAAATATAAGGCGTTGTTTTTCGGGTAAGGTAAGTAGGGCTTGCTGAAGTTTCAGCTGCACTTTGTCGCCATTAAAATGAGAAGAAGCTACAAGCGTTTCCGACAATTCTGCAGATACTTCTTCGAGCGGTGTGTTGTTTCTTTGTTTCTTTTTGTTCAGAAAAGTAATACATTCATTGGTAGCAATGCGATAGATCCAGGTGTAAAGCTGGGCGTCGCTGCGAAATTTATCGAGGTTTTTCCAAACCTTAACAAAGGTATCCTGAACCAGGTCGTCGGCATCGTCGTGATCAATTACCAGCCGCCTCACATGCCAGTATATTTTTTGCTGGTATTTAGCAAGAAGCAGGTTAAAGCCTTCATCGCGGGTTTTTGCCGCTGAGAATTTCTCCAATATCTCTGAATCTTCAACCTGCTTCATCGGTTTTTGTTCTGCTTTTATTGCTTGGCTCTTTTGATCACTTTTTGCACTGCTTCTACAATGTTTACAGTGTCTAAGCCATATTTTGTCATCAGCTGATCAGGGGTTCCGCTCTCGCCAAAGCTATCGTTCACGGCAACAAACTCCTGCGGCGTTGGCAATTGGGTTGAAAGCAGGCGTGCAACACTTTCTCCCAGTCCTCCATATTTATTGTGCTCTTCGCAAGTAACTACACAGCCGGTCTTTTTAACAGATTTCAGTACGGCCTCTTCATCAAGCGGTTTAATGGTGTGGATGTTGATGATTTCAGCATCAATGCCCAGTTCGGCAAGCTGTTCACCTGCTTCAATCGCTTTCCATACCATATGACCGGTAGCAATAATGGTTACATCTTTACCTTCGTTTACCATCCAGGCTTTACCTATCTCAAATTTTTGGTCAGGATCGGTAAAAACAGGGATTACCGGACGTCCAAAACGCAGGTAAACAGGGCCATGGTGATCTGCAATTGCTATAGTTGCAGCTTTGGTCTGGTTGTAATCGCAGGTATTGATTACCGTCATGCCAGGCAACATTTTCATCAGGCCTATATCTTCCAGGATCTGGTGTGTAGCGCCATCTTCACCCAGGGTTAAACCGGCGTGAGAGGCACATATTTTAACATTTTTGTCTGAATAAGCAACAGACTGACGGATCTGGTCGTAAACCCTGCCTGTCGAGAAATTGGCAAAAGTTCCGGTAAAAGGAATTTTTCCACCGATGGTTAAACCAGCGGCAATACCTATCATATTGGCTTCAGCAATTCCAATCTGGAAAAAGCGTTCAGGAAATTCCTTGATAAAGGCATCCATTTTTAAGGAGCCTACCAGGTCGGCACAAAGCGCTACCACCTCGGGGTTTCTTTTTCCTGCTTCAAGCAATCCGGCCCCAAAGCCAGAACGTGTATCTTTTTTTTCTGTGTATGTATACTTTTTCATGCTTAGTAATCTTTAAGGGTGCTACTCAATTGGGCTAAAGCTGCAGCAAGCTGCTCGTCATTCGGGGCTACACCATGCCATTTGTGTGATCCCATCATGAAATCAACACCATAGCCCATTTGCGTGCTCATCAAATTCAGAATTGGTTTGCCTTTGCCTGAAAGCGATTTTGCGTAGTGCAGCGCCTTAACAATAGCATCCATATCGTTACCGTCAGAATTGATTACATGCCAGCCGAAAGCTTCGAATTTAGCCTGAAGGTTTTCGAGCGACAATACTTTTTCAGTTGGCCCGTCTATCTGTTGTCCGTTATAATCAACTGAAGCGATCAGGTTATCCACTTTATTGAAAGGAGCATACATAATGGCTTCCCAGTTCTGGCCTTCCTGTAATTCACCATCACCAAGCAATACGAATACATAGTTGTGATCTTTATTTAATTTTTTTGCCTGTGCAGCACCAATGGCTACTGACAGGCCCTGGCCTAATGAACCAGAAGCAACCCTTATGCCAGGCAAACCTTCGTGTGTAGTGGGGTGCCCTTGTAACCTCGAATTCAGTTTTCTGAAGGTAGCAAGCTCGGCTATGTCGAAATAACCAGACCTGGCCAAAACGCTATAAAAAACCGGTGAGATGTGTCCGTTTGAAAGGAAAAATAAATCTTCGCCTTTTCCATCCATTTTAAAATCAGTAGAGTGGTTCATGATTTCAAAATACAATGCAGTCATAAAATCTGCACAGCCTAATGATCCGCCCGGGTGACCAGACTGGCAGGCATGTACCATTCTCACGATATCCCGTCTTACCTGAGCGGCGATATCTTCTAATTCACTAATTGTATGTTTCATTAATTGGGGTTGTTGATTAATACAGCAAAGGTAATTAAAAATACTTTGGGGCTAAGTGATTTAGGCCTAAACTTCGCTGAATTCATAAAAAAAGCGGGGATTGTTTTTAATTCCCCTTTTTTCACTCAAACGTTTGCGTAAAAAAAGTTAATTAAGCCGGTTATTCCATGAAATTTTATATTTTTAGAGCCAGAAGTTTTTAAAATACTTAAAAAAGTAAAATACACAAAATTAAAACTAAACCCGAACCATGAATTCAACTCAACCCCAAAGCAGAACGGCGATATTTCCAATGGTAATATGTTGTGCACTGTTTTTTATCCTAGGTTTTGTAACCTGGGCTAATGGCTCCCTTATTCCATTTGCAAAAAAAGCATTCGATCTGGAAACCGATCTGCAGGCATATTTGGTAACCTTCGCCTCTTATATAGCTTATTTTTTCCTGGCCATCCCAAGTTCATGGATCCTTAAAAAAATAGGCTTCCATAATGGTCTGGTGTGGAGTTTGGTGATTTTGGCCCTGGGCTCTTTGTTGTTCATTCCGGCTGCAGAAAAAAGCAGCTATGGTCTTTTCTTAACGGCAATTTTTGTGCAGGGCTCGGGTATGGCCCTTTTGCAGACTGCGGTAAACCCCTATTTAAGTATCATCGGGCCAATTGACAGTGCTGCACAACGTATATCAATTGCTGGTTTCTGTAACAAAACAGCGGGTATGGTGGCGCCAATTGTATTGAGCACCCTGCTTTTAAAAGGAGCAAATGCAGCCGAGGCACGACTGGCGCAGGCAGCGTCTGAAGCTGAGAAACAAACCATCTTAGATGAATTGTTAAGGCAGCTTCATGCACCTTATATTGCATTGGCAGTTGTACTGGCCTTATTTGCAATAGTGCTTAAGTTTGTTAAACTTCCGGAAGTAAATATGGAAGAAGAAGAGGTTTCAGAAAAATCTACTGCTCATTCTAAAAAAACAATATTCAGCTATCCGCATTTGTTTTTAGGCGCCCTTGCTATTTTCTTCTGTGTGGCGGTTGAAGTAATGGCCGGAGATATCATCGGTACTTATGCCCGTGAACTGGGAACAGTTCCGCATGTATTCAGGGATAACGCTACCGCATTTACTTTAGGCTTTATGCTTGTAGGCTATTTAATCGGTATCATCACCATCCCAAGGTTTATCAGTCAGCAAGCTGCGCTCAGGATCTGTACTTCCGTAGGTATTGTATTTACTGTGCTTTCGGTGTTTACCTCGGGTGTAATTTCTTTCTGGTTTGTTGCTTTGTTAGGTCTGGCCAACTCTTTAATGTGGCCTGCTATTTTCCCATTGGGCATCAAAGGTTTGGGTAAATTTACCAAAACCGGCTCTGCAATTATGATCATGGGTATTGCAGGCGGGGCTATATGGCCTTTGGTATATGGGTTTATGAAAGATAAATTACATATCGACTTCCAGCATGCATTCCTGTATGCCATGTTACCGGCATACCTGTATATCGTATACTTTGCTTCAGCAGGCCACAAAGTTGGTAAAAGCCACTAGGAATACTGCTTAATTATTTCAAACCGGTATAATTTTAATGAATTATACCGGTTTTGTTTTTGTAGGGTGTTTCGCACTTGAACAAAATGAACAGCTTGTTAAACAATGTATTTTGCCGCAAAAGGTTACTTTTACCTATCGTGTAAAATACAGGGAGTTTTAACATTTTTATTAACGAGCTTGTCTATGTTCATTTCCGGTCTATCAGGGAGGTTGAATGATGTGTCCATATCAAGGAAATTACATTTCACAATTGGTCTTGTAACTTTGCTGGTCGCACTGCAAATCTGTACACTCTATTTTCAAATTCCATCGGTTCTTGTCATCATCCTTTCGTTGGTAATCGGACTGCTGTGTATGGCTTTTGCTTTGTCGATAAGAAAGCGTCTTAAAAGCGCTATTTCGGACATCGTTACCGGCGCAGGGCAGGTTAAAGCAGGGCTGCTTAAAACAAGGATGGATACGGGTTCGACCCATGAACTGGCCATTCTGATGTGGACGTTCAATGAGCTTGCCAATATCCAGCAATATCAGACTGCAGAAATTGAACGCATCAGTTTAAGCCTTAAACAGGAACAGGAGCGGGCAGCGCATTACGAAAAGGTAAAGCAGCATTTCCTGGTTAACATGAGCCATGAGATCCGTACGCCAATGAATGCTGTGCTTGGATTTGCCAGGCACCTTCAGGAGTCCTTAACCAATAAGGAACAGCTGGAATCGGTTAAAATGATCATTAAATCGGGCGACCATTTGCTGGTTACTCTAAATGATATCCTTGATTTTGCCAATATAGAAACCGGTGAGATCAGCTTTGTCTGCCTTCCTTTCAATTTAAGGGATACCATCCAGTCTATTTGCATGCTCATGGAATCCAATGCCAGGTTAAAGCAGATCGGATTGAGCTATACCATACATCCCAACATACCGGATTCCATTTATGGTGACTCTGTAAGGCTTACCCAGATTCTGCTGAGCCTCACCTCCAATGCCATTAAGTTTACCGAAAGCGGGGGCGTATTGATCTCTGCAAAAGCCGTGTCGGACCATGACGATCATATTGTGATTGAGTTTAAGGTGAAAGACACCGGCATAGGTATACCGGCAGAACAACATGAGAAGATCTTTAATCCTTTTGAACAGGGGACCAATCACATGAAACGGAAATTTGGGGGTACGGGAATAGGGTTAAGCATCGTAAAACATTTGATTACTTTACAAGAGGGAACCATACAATTGGTAAGCGCGCCTGACGAAGGTTCTGAGTTTTGTTTCAGGCTATCGTTCCTTAAAGATCATGCCGGTAAAGACTGGGAGCGGTCGGCTTATAACGAACTGTGCATTGTTTCAGAATCGGAAACCGGTAAGGATCTGAGTGTACTCATCGTAGAAGACAATGCCATTAACCAGTTGCTGGTTATTAAGCTGCTGCAGAAGCGGGGATACCAGACTACAGTTGCGGAAAATGGAAAGATAGCACTGCATAAATACAAAAATGAAGATTTTGACATCATCCTGATGGATCTTCAGATGCCTGAAATGGATGGTTACGAAACCACCATCCACATCAGGAATATGAAACAAGGCAAAAAAGAAGTTCCGATACTGGCCATGACTGCCCACACCATAAAGGGCGAAAGGGAGAAATGCCTGGCAATTGGTATGAACGATTATATGTCCAAGCCTTTTCATGCCAACGAATTGTACGAAAAGATACAAACCCTGGTGGCTAAAAAAGAGACCCTGGCTTAATACCCCTTCCCCAAACTAGGTTTTTTCAATCTTATTGAGTAATATTAGCCAGTGTAACAGTATAAAATTATAATGACAAAAATGAAAATGTTAATCAGGATAAAATTGGTTGCCGTATTGGTTCTTGCGATGTGCCTGCAGCTCAATGCACAGCAGGTCGGCAAGACTTTAAGGGTATTGATGATCGGCAATAGTTTTTCACAAAATGCCTCACGTTATTTGCCTCAAATGGCAGCAGAAGCTCATGTAAACCTTGTTTTAGGCAGAGCAGAAATGGGCGGTTGCTCCTTAAAACGCCATTGGGATTCCGTTTTGGTAAATAATTTAGATACCAACAGGGGCAAAGCTTACAAAGGTAAATCCCTAAGGCAGTTACTGTCATCGCAAAAATGGGATATTGTTACCATGCAGCAGTATTCTTTATTGTCTGGCGATGAAGCAAGCTATCAGCCTTTTGCCAAAAACATCTACGATCTGGTTAAAAGTTACCAGCCCGATGCCAGAATATACGTACATCAAACATGGGCCTACCGCGCAGATGCGGTAAACTGGGGGATGATAGGTGGAGAAAAGCGGGCAAAAGACAATAAGGAAATGTGGCAAAAATCAAGGGCTGCCTACCACCATCTGGCAAAGGACCTTGGTAATTTACCTATTATTCCCTCTGGAGATGCTTTTTTTCAGGTTGCTACCGATGGCAAATGGGGATTTAAAAAAGATACTTCATTTGATTATGCCAATCCGGTATATCCAGCTTTGCCCTCACAGGAAAACTCTATAAATGTTGGGTACCGCTGGGAAAAAGACAAGAAGTTGCAGTTTGATCCCAACCATGCAAATGAGGCAGGCTGCTACCTGGCAGGTATGGTTTGGTACAACCACCTGTTTAAGGGAAATCCAACGCAGCTCAAGTTCAAACCTGATGCTGTATCGGATGAATTTGCAGGATTTTTGAAAGAAGTAGCGTTCAGGAATTAAATTCCCTGCTGTTCTATAGTTGTTCCTGTCCTGTTCCTTAGTAGTACCTTATCCCCATCGCTCTCCAGCCGCAACACCTACGTACTCAGGCCGCCCTTCAGTCATCGTTTCCCGAAGAGATCCCCTGGAGACTATGAAGAGGATCCCTGGAGGCTAAGGTGTATGATCAGAGCCAGGAAGGAGAAGGGAAGGATTTATAGCAGCTGAAAGTAAGACCATTGCAAACAGCACCTGTTTAGGTGCTGTCAATATAGGTTGAGTTATTTTGTAAGTTCCAATACCTGTGCGGTAGAGTTTTTGGTGTCTACTTTTGTAATGATATGGGCAATGATGCCGTTCTCGTCAATTACAAAAGTTGTCCGATTGGTACCCATGTACTTCTTACCATACATGTTTTTTTCTCCCCAAACACCATAGGCTTCTACTATTTTCTTGTCGGTATCGGCAAGTAAGGTGAAAGGCAGGTTGTGTTTGTCTGCAAATTTCTTGTGCGATTTTTCATCATCTACACTTACGCCCAGAACCACATAGCCCTTATCAGTCAATCCCTGATAATTATCCCTGAAATCGCAGGCCTCGGCAGTACAACCAGGTGTATCATCTTTCGGGTAGAAATAAAGTACAACCTTCTTTCCTGCAAACTGGTCTAGAGAGATCGTATTCCCATGTTGGTCTTTTACTTTAAAGTCCGGTGCTTTCTGGCCTTCTTTTAATTCGCTCATGATATTATTTATAAAAAGTTATGCTATAGTTTTTATTGTTGTCTTTCATGTCAGAAACAATTATTTCAAGGGTATGTTTGCCCGGTGTTGTTTTGTCATCAAAGCTATGCCACAAAGATGCCGATTTGGTGTCGAACTCCATTAAAATCCACCTTCCGTCGATGTAGCCGTTGAAACTTTTGATTCCCGACAGGTTATCCCGTATTTTAAAAGACATCTTGCTGATGCCAGCCATACTTTTGCCTTCGGCTATGTTTACTGGTGTAATTGTAGGCGGAATGGTATCTACCGTAATAAAATAGCTGCCAAAAGTACGGGGCTTAGCTTTCACATAGCCATTTTCAAAATAACCGCCTTGCGACGAGCGACCGGTATTTACAATGAGTGCTTTGTCTTTGTATTTGTTTAAACTGCTGTCGGCCCTTATCCAAAGCTCAAAGCCCGTATGCAGGGGCGTAAGGGTGTTGTGGATCTGGTGAACTGCCGAGTAGGCATTTGCAGTAGGTTTTGGTAATTTTTTATAAATGAAATTCAGGTCATTGTATAACGTTCCTTTAGGGATGATGACCTTTATTTCGTCGTTGTTGAATTCGTTCTGATTGGCATAGGAATAGTTTAGGCTGCCCGCAGGAGCATCGGGGCTGCTAATTGTAGCGCTGGCATCGGCCTGTACGTTAAATGCAAGGGTGCTCTTGTTGCCTTTGCCATCTGTAACGGTATATTTTAGCTGATGTTTAGCCCCGTCTGTGAATTCTATTCTTCCGTTGTTTACCAGGTTACTATAAATTTTAAGGGGATTGCCCGGGTCTACAAAGCTTTTCTGGATGCTTCTTTTGGTGTTGAGGTAGGTAGGATAGTCGATATGCGAATTGATCCCCCTGCTGTTGTCGAAAGAGAACTTTTCAAGGGAAGATACGTAAACGAGCTTTCCATCCAGTTCCAATTCTATAGAATAAACGCCATTGGTGCCCGATGCCCCGTTATGTTTATCGGTAGTGATGATGCCAAAGCCTACTTCGCCGCCAAGATTAATGGTATTTACCTTATTTAAGTGATGAGTTCCGGCGGCACCAACAACCTGGAAGTATTGTTTTGGGGTAAATTCGTTAAATGGTTTTTTGTTGAGGCGATACACATACATGGAATAGATAACCGGAGGGATGTTGTCGGGGATTTCCAGTCCGAACAGCTGAGGATTGATGGTTGCCTCTGTTTTGGTATCCCTGATCTCGAAATGCAGGTGTGGGCCGCCAGAGCTGCCCGAATTTCCGGTATAGGCGATGACCTCGCCTTTGCGGACCGGGATCTGCAGGGAATTGGGAAATTCATCAATCTCATACGATTTTTTCTGGTATTGGATGGTTTTTACCTGTTGCGCTATTTTAGGGCCAAAACGTTGTAAGTGGCCATAAACAGAGGTGTAGCCATTTTGGTGATTGATGTACAAGGCCAATCCAAAACCGCTGTTTTGCACACGAAGGCGCGAGATATAACCATCCGCAATGGCATACACAGGGTAACCCTCGCGCTGGTTGGTACGGTAGTCCATCCCTGAATGGAAATGGTTGGCACGAAGCTCGCCAAATGATCCTGCAAGGGCAGGCGGGACAATATCTAAGGGTGGGCGGAAATCTACCAGTGGGTATTTGTTATTGCTGAACAGTTGCTGTGCCTGAAGGCCAATTGTTTGCAGGGCAAGGAATGCCAGGAGGATACATATTCTAATCATTAGCCCTATTTTATATCAAAACTCAATAATTGCTGCCCTTCCAGCCAGGCCTCCAGCCTGTCGCCCTGGTTTACTTTTCCAACACCTGCCGGGGTACCGGTAAATATAAGATCGCCCTTTTTAAGAGTGATATACTGAGATACAAAAGCAATGATATTTTCAAAAGAGAACAACAGATTCGCTGTATTGCCGTTTTGCCTGCTGCTGCTATTGACTTTTAGTTCAAACTGAAGTTTGCAGATATCTTCAAATTGTGTTTTAGGGAGAAAATTGCTGATGGCCGCGGAATGATCGAATGCTTTTGCCAACTCCCATGGTAAGCCTTTGGCTTTATGAGCAGTTTGAATGTCCCTCGCGGTAAAATCTATGCCCAGGCCAAGTTCATCATAATACTTATGGGCAAATTTTTCGGAGATGTGCTTACCTTCTTTGCAGATTTTTAAGACGACCTCAAGCTCGTAATGGATGTCTGACGAAAATTCAGGGATGTAGAAAGGTTTGTTGTCTTTTAATACCGCGGTATCTGGTTTTAAAAATATGACCGGCTGGTCAGGTACAGGGTTGTTTAATTCTTTGGCGTGCTCGGCGTAGTTGCGTCCTATGGCAATTATCTTCATGCGGGATCGGTATTTTTGAAATAGCTAACAAGGATTAAGCCATCATAAGCTTAATGGTTCAAAAATACTAAAGAATTAGGTGGGAACAATGATAAGGTGCCTACAAAACTGAAATTCGTTTGACTACAGTTTCTGAGCCGGACATTATTTTAAGGAAATATATTCCGGCGTTTAAGCGGTTGGGGATGGTATAGCTTTTGGTTTGCTCGCCGGCCGCTATACGCTCGTTAGAAAGTGTAACGACTTCGTTGCCGAGTAAATCCATGATCTTCACAGAGAGATTTGATTCCCTATCCATTTTCAGGATCAGGTTAATCTGGTCGTCAACGGGATTAGGATATACTTTTAACACAGAGAGAATTTTTTCCTGTTTAACGCTGTTTAAACTCTTGCTGTTGGAGATAATGTCGTTGTACTGGATATATCCGAAGTTGTATTTTGGTTTGTAAGTAGGGATATTTGCTTTAATCTGCGGGGTTTTATTGATCTTTTTTGCTCTGATACCGGTGGCGGAACTATCTGCCTTCTGACCAAAAACACTCACACTGCACAAAATACTCATGCATACTATGCAGGAAATATTAAGGAGGCGTGTGACTTTTCGTTGTATCTTCATGTTTGGTAGCCAAAAATATAAATAATAAAATTAAAAAGTCAATGATTTTACTTACTATTTTCAGATTTAACAATATTTAACATGTTTAACCGTTTAATACCCTCGGCGGTTTTTTAAGGGGTCAAAATTCTTCTTGAAGATTAATGGATTGAATTATATTTATTTACTGTACTTTTGCCCCCTGATTTGTATTAAATCTGTAATGTTTTTAAGAACAAATACACAATGGTTTTGTTAAATAGTATCAATTTATATTATTAAATAGTGTCAAGTCATAAAAATTTCAACACGCTTTCAGCCGGCGGGTTACTGGTAAGTTTAGGAATTGTATACGGCGATATTGGTACCTCTCCTCTTTACACCCTTAAAGCTATTTTTAATGCAGTAGTAAAAGCCCCGAACCCGCAGGTAATTACTCCCGATATTGTACTTGGCGCTTTGTCCTGCATCATCTGGACATTAACGCTGCAAACCACTATAAAATATGTTGCCATCACATTGAGGGCCGATAATAAAGGTGAGGGGGGGATATTTTCACTTTATTCACTGGTACGAAAGAATGCAAAATGGCTTGTTATTCCCGCAGTAGTTGGAGGTTGTGCTTTACTTGCTGATGGTATCATTACGCCAAGTATAACCGTTACTTCTGCCATTGAAGGTTTACAGTTAAAATTCCCAACGGTAAGCGTAATACCTATTGTTCTTGCCATCATAACAGGGCTGTTTGTAATCCAGCAGTTTGGAACTAATCTGGTAGGCAAACTTTTTGGACCTATTATGTTTCTCTGGTTTGGTGCACTGGGGCTGCTGGGTTTATTATTCGTAGTACAGGATTTCAGCATATTTAAAGCATTGAATCCATATTATGCTTTTGAATTGCTGGTAAATAATCCTAAGGCGTTGTTAATCCTGGGCGGTGTATTTTTATGTACAACCGGGGCTGAAGCCCTATATTCAGACATGGGACATTGCGGGCGATCCAACATCAGGATCAGCTGGATATTTGTGAAAGCAATGTTGATTCTGAACTACCTCGGGCAAGGAGTCTGGATTTTGCACCACGGCAACTATGATCCCGGTCTAAACCCATTCTTTGAAATTGTTCCTGCATCTTATTTGCTTTTTATGGTTGCCCTGGCAACTGTGGCTGCCGTAATTGCCAGTCAGGCTATGATTACGGGTTCCTTTACGCTTATCTCGGAAGCGGTAAGATTAAACCTTTGGCCAAAAGTAAGAATCAATTATCCGAGTAACCAAAAGGGACAGATTTACGTGCCATCTATCAACTGGATCCTGTGGGCTGGTTGTATCGTTATTGTCCTGATTTTTAAGAATTCAGGTGCAATGGAGGGCGCGTATGGCCTGGCCATTAACCTTACTTTCCTTTCAACCACCATCCTTATCGCTGCTTATATGAAGCGCAAAAAGGTCCCGGTGTACGTTATCGGGATATTTTTGGCCATTTATATGGCACTGGAAATGACATTCCTGGTAGGTAATATGGCTAAATTCCTGCATGGGGGATGGGTTACGGTTCTTATCGGCTCAGCTTTGTTTACCGTTATGTGGAGCTGGTATGTTGCTCGGAAGATCAAGAACAGATTTGTTAAATATGTTGAAATAGAGGACTACTATCAGATCATCAAAGAGTTGAGTGAAGATACCTCTGTGCCGAAATATTCTTCTCAACTGGTATATCTAACCAGTGCCAACTTTAAAACAGAGATCGAATCAAAAATTATCTACTCCATTATTCAGAAAGAACCTAAAAGGGCAGATGTGTACTGGCTGGTGCACGTTGATGTAGTGGATGAGCCGTTTACGAGAGATTATAAGGTAGAATTCCTGATCCCTGGTAAGCTGATCCGGATCGATTTCAAATTAGGCTTCAGGGTAGAACAAAGAGTTAACCTGTTGTACAGAAAGGTAATTGAGGAGCTGGTAAAGAATGGCGAAGTAGATATAACCAGTCAGTATACCTCGCTGAACAAACACAAAATTGCCGGCGATTTCAGGTTTGTTCTTTTAGAAAAACACTTGTCCAAATTCTCTAAACTTAGCCTTTACGAGCGTACGATTATGGATTATTATTTTATCCTCAAACGTTTAAGCCTTTCGGAGGAGCGGAGTTTTGGGCTGGATTCCAGCTACGTTGATGTTGAAAAAGTACCTCTGATATTTGTAACCCCGGATGACATAGAATTGAACAGGTTACCTGTCTAAATTAATTTCTGCAAAAAAGTAGCAGAAAGCTATAAAGTTTAAAATAATTAATGCAACTTTGATGCATCTGTGAAGAGGCAAAAAAACAAAGTTGTAGATAAACTGAACAAGACAGGCGCTGTTTTTCTTGTATGCCATTTGCTATTCATTGCTTTGGTACAGAGTTTTCATTTGCATCCTGAACAGGTAAAGTGCGAACATTTCGGAACAAAGCATAAAGAACAACACAATTTTCAGGCTGAAAAATGCAAGGTTTGCGACTACCTTATCCATAAAAAAGGAAAGGAAATTTGCACTGATACCATCTGTGTACAGGTGCAACTTTTACCTTTATTGGCCAGCACAGGTGGATACCTATATGCAGGTACTTATGAGTTTATCCGGCAGGGCTTTACAAACAAGGGGCCGCCATCTCATGTAATCTTTTAAGCTAATCTCTTGTAACACACTGTGTACAGTGCGGATACTATTGCTATTTCCAAAATTTTTCTGAGAATGAAACTTATTTTATATACCGTGCTGGTCATTTGCCTGGCCAATGCCGCCTATGCGCAAAAAATTAAACAGCAGGCTCGGTCTGCAGGAGCTGATTCTGTTCAACTTCCGGTACGGCAGCTGCTTGAAGTAAAAGTTAAGGATGACCGTATGCAATTAAAAAAGCAGGAGGTATCGCTCAATGTTGAGCTGGTAAACGCTGAATTTATTCAGCGCAACCTGGGTGGCAGCCTGATGAAAACGCTGGAACGTTTACCAGGTATCAAGACGATAGGGATAGGCTCTGGGCAGTCGAAACCATTAATCAGAGGTATGGGCTTTAACCGGGTGGTGGTGCTGGACAAAGGCATAAAGCACGAAGGGCAGCAGTGGGGAACTGATCATGGACTGGAAATTGATCAGTTTGCTGCGGAAGAAGTTGAACTTATCAAGGGAGCAGCTTCTTTTATTTACGGATCAGATGCCATTGGTGGTGCCATTGAAGTGAAGCCTGGCCAGATACCCGCTCCGAATTCCCTGGGTGGTTCTGTAGATCTGATCGGTAAAACAAATAACAAGCTTTACGGCAGCTCAGTAAATTTATACGGACGTACATCTAACTGGTTTGCCAGCTCACGGTTTACCTACCAGAATTATGGAGATTATAAGGTTCCGGCTGATCGGGTTTATGTGTACGACTATGCAGTACAACTGTATCGTAACCATTTGAGAAATACCGCCGGAAGAGAAAACAATATCCACCTGGATGCAGGTTATGCAGGCAATAAGTTCCGCTCTGTTTTTTACCTGAGCAATACTTTTAGCAAGAGCGGTTTTTTTGCCAATGCACATGGATTGGAGCCCAGGAGGGTTGACGCGGAGCTGCACGATGCATCGGACAGGGACATATTGATGCCCAGTCAGAAAGTAAATCATTTTAAACTGGTTAACCGTAGTGCATATACCTGGCCCAATCACAAACTGGAAATGGAACTCGGTTATCAGCGAAACTTCCGTCAGGAATTCAGCCATTATGTGAACCATGGATATATGCCACCTGTTTATCCGCAAAGTATGACCATATCCCCGAACCTGGAAAGAGAGTTTGACAAACGGGTATATACTGCGAACCTTCGCGATCACATTTCCATTGGCAAGCACTCCATCATGGCAGGGCTAAACACTGAGCACCAGGACAACGGTATCGATGGCTGGACTTTCCTGGTTCCTTCTTTTAAACAGACTACAGCAGGTGTGTTTGTATACGATAAATTGAAGTTAAATGAGGGGTTGTTTTTACATGGGGCCGTGAGGTACGATTACGGCAGGGTACGTATGTTTAAATATACGGATTGGTTTAGCTCTGATATCCCAAATGCCAGCGCAACGGTATCGCAGAAACTGGTACGTGCCGATGATCTGGACCGGAGCTTTAACAGCTTTGTATGGTCGCTGGGACTGAATTATCATACTGAAAAGCTCGCCTTGAAAGCAAATGCAGGTAAAAGTTTCAGAATGCCGATAGCTAAAGAACTAAGTGCAAACGGCGTAAACTATCACTATTTCAGCTACGAACGAGGCGATCCTTCTCTTTCTGCAGAGCAATCGTACCAGGCCGACATCACTTTGAGTTGGAAACAACCCAAATGGTCAGTACAAATCAGCCCCTTTTATAATTATTTCCCCAATTACATTTACCTGAACCCTACTGCTAACCATGATTACCATTATGGAGCAGGTAATCAGATCTTTCAGTATGCCCAGAGCAAGGTGATGCGCTATGGTGCAGAAGTGGTGTTTAAGTATGCTTTATTGAGCAATTTAACTACGGAATTGCTGGGTGAATACCTGAATGCCAGGCAGCTGTCTGGTGATAAAAAAGGGTATACCCTGCCGTTTTCACCCCCTGCATCAGTACTGGTTAACCTTACCTATACGCCATTCCTTAAAGAAGGGCTTAAAGACACCTATTTTTCGGTAGATTACCGGGTAACTGCAGGACAAAATAACATTGTGCCACCGGAGAAGAAAACGCCAGGTTACCAGGTTATCAATGTGCAGGCTGGAACAAAAATGAGCCTTTACGGACGGCCCCTGCAGATCAGCTTACAAGCTCAGAACCTGCTGAATGCAAGCTACCTGAACCATACCAGTTTTTACCGGCTGATTGAACTTCCTGAGGCAGGCCGGAACATTGTCCTTTCCCTGAAAATTCCATTCAGCCTGAAAGCGAATCCCTGAGTTTTAAAATTTAATTACACCGAATTATCAATTGATATTAAGAAAGCAAATGAATATGAAAACATCTAATATTATACTGGCATTTTTATTATTTGCCGGCACATTTACAGCTTGTAAAAAAGAAAAAACAGCAGAACCCGTAAAAGCCATACCTACCGCTACAAACGTAGAGATTGGCTCGGGAAACAAGCAGGCACTCAGAGGAAGGGATTTCCATTTCAATGCAGATGTAACAGCTGCTGACAGGATAAAAGATGTTCAGGTAAAGATATTACAGAAAAGTGGACTGCAGTATAATGCTGTCTGGAAATTTGAACTGAACTGGGCAGAATACAGTGGCGTAAAGAATACGAACGTGCACAAACACTTTACCATTCCTTTGGAAGCTCCCGAAGGCAAATATGATTTCTGCTTTATAGTGCTGGACGAAAACGGGACGAAACTTGAAATTAAAGAGGACCTGAACATTATTGATCCTGCAAACATGCCTGTAGATCCTAAAATTGGCCGCGATATCATTTCAAGGAACGGTACTATGATCTATTACATGGGAACATGGGTTGAAGAACTGATCTTTAAAAAAGGAGATGAATTAAAGGCAAATGTCCAGGTTAGCGAAATCAAAGGAGATGGGATCCTTTATTCGGTACTGATCAAAAGAACAGCCAATCATTTTCCGGAGACAGTTGACCAACTGGATTTGAGCAAGGCTATCGTGATCACTAAAGTGGAACACAAAGACCTGCCTGCTGCTTCAAAAATATCCTCGTTGAAAAAGATCAATGAGGTATGGGGAGGTCAGGACATTGTTATTGGCGCCGAGAAAGACAACAATGAACCCCTTGCAAATGCTATAAGCGGTAGCAAAGCATGGGAAACAGGGAAATATGACTGGGTGATGTTGTATAAAAATACCACCTATAACGTAAATGCTTACAAAACCATCCCGATAACCATTAATTACTAAAATTTAAAACCATGAAACAATATAAAGCGATATTTTTAGCTTTAACCAGTGCAGCTTTACTTTTTGGTTGCAGCAAGGATGAAGCTGCTTTGGATACCGAATACCCGACGATAGATATCTCGCTTGGAGATGCATTTCCTAAGCAATGCAGCGTATTGCAGCGCGGCGAAAAATACATATTCAAAGCATACCTTAGTGACAATGTGCAGTTGGGCGCTGTAAGTGTGGATATTCATCACAATTTTGACCAGCACACACATAGTACCGAGGTTAATGATTGTAGCCTGGATCCTGTAAAAAAGCCGGTAAAACCGTTTTTGCTGATTCAGAGCTTTCCAATTCCTGCCGGACTAAAAACCTATCAGACCAACGCAGAAATAACGGTCCCAGCAGATGTTGATCCAGGTGATTATCATTTTATGATCAGGTTAACCGATAAAGAGGGCTGGCAAACCATTAAAGGGCTGAGTATAAAGATTCGTTAAATTTGAATGCAAGGGGGCTTAACGGGCAAGAAGTTTTGCCCCTAAATTTTTAACATTCCGGAAAGACCTGGATAGCCAGCTTTTTTGCGGAAAAGTTATGGAAGACAGGTGTTTCAGGAAAAGGGAAAAGGCCTGGAAAGCAGCTTTATTGTGAACAATAGGAACTTCGACAGCAATGGGGGATTGCGATAGTGGCACATCAAAGACATCACTGGTGCCACAATGTACACCGCTGGCATCATGACCAATATTTTTTACCAGCGATTGAGCAGGGTAGAGTGTCAGTTTTCCTGTTAGGAACATACTGGCATACCACCTGATGTCCCATTCTTTCGTATTCCCTATGGCCTGCTGTTTCAAGGCATTGAAGTAGGGATAAGCGTTATTAAAATCGAATTCTTTTTGAAGGCCCCGCTTTTCGAGTTGCTCCAATAAGCTGGCGCCATCTCTTTCAAACAGGTCCCAGGCCCTTTTCCATGTGGCCCAGCCCCAGCAGTCGGCCCCCCTCAGAAAAAAAGCTGACTCCATTTTTTGCTGAATGGGCAGCAGGTAGCCGTGTATTGATGCGACCTCATCTTTGTGCGCGTAAAAGTCGAGTGCCTCATTCATGTATTTCAGAAACCAGGGCGAGGTAACCAGGTCGTCTTCGACAACAATGGCCTTGCCATGCTTGCCAATCACTTCGGTTACACCTTGCATAATGTTCTCATCTACACCGAGATTGGTTTCACGAAGACAAATATGAACCTCTTTAAAACCGGTAATCGAGTTCAGGTAGTTTCTGACGAGTTCAACCTGCTGAGCTGCTTCGGCATGCCTTGGTGCATCCGCGAAGATATACAACTCGCTATCCTGTGATAAGTGGTTATCTTTTAAGGCAGCTATTACCTGCTGTGTATGCTGCAGGCGATTGTATACAAACAAGGCAATTGGCGCAGTGTGCGGCATTGGATATAAATTAATTTGTTATCAAAAATAGTGAATAATGAAAAGTTTTTACGTTTTATTATAAAATATAAGAATATATCTATATATTAGATCGGTAATTTGTTTTTAAATTACGAATGCTCGTCGTTAATTGTTTTGAAAAATATTGAGCATCATTGAGTTGCCCTCCTAATTATCCCTATAATTGTTTGGTCGGACGATCAACAATAAAGGCTCCTCCCCGGAGCCTTCTTTGTATGGTTTAATTCTCTTTGTCATTTAACTTGCTGTTTTTATAGCCGTATAAAAAATACACCACCAATCCAACAATAAGCCAGATGCCGAAGCCGATCCAGTTAGAAATACCCAGTTCACACATCATATAAAGACAGCTGATCAGCCCTAATACCGGAATTAGTGATAGGTTTTTGGTAACGCAAAACCAGGTAATACCTACACTGATCAGCAAAAATATCCACATCGGAATTTTATGTCTGAAAAGGCTCCAACCGGTTTCATACTTCTTTTCGGGGCTGATTGCAGATTTATCAATAAAGTTTTGGTATTCCTGTTCGCTCAGTTTAGTCAGGTATGCCTCAATATCTATGTTGTGACCAATCAGATTTACTTTTGCCTGCTCCGCTTTAATTTCTTCTTTGATAACCTGCCTTTCTGCGTTGTTTAGAGAAGTGATGACTTTTACCGGACCATTGATTATGGGTTGATTGAATACAAAAGCGGTGGTTTCCTTTTTATAAAGTGTAAATCCCATTACCAGCATACCAATAAATAATAATGGTATGATGTATTTTGAATTGATATAAGGAATTTTGAACTTTCCCCTTTTTACTTCAGGTTTATTCTGTAAGACCAGTACGCCTGCACAAACCAATACAAAGGCGAACAAGGTACCAATTGAACAGAGGTCGGTCACTATCGTCAGGTTCATGAATAAAGAAGGCACAGCTACTACGAATCCAACCACTATAGTTGCGAAAGAAGGGGTTTTATATTTTGGATGTATTTTAGAAAACGATTTGGGCAGCAAGCCGTCACGACTCATGCTCATCCATATTCTTGGCTGTCCCATCTGGAATACCAGTAGTACACTCGCCATAGCAAATACCGCACTTACCGCTATAATACCGCTCATCAGTTTCAAGTCTATCTGATCAAATACAAAGGCAAGTGGATCTCCAACTGCCAATAGTTTGTAGTTAACTATGCCGGTAAGCACCAGGGCAATGGCTACATACAATATCGTACAGATGACTATGGCCCACATCATTCCCCTGGGCAGATCGCGTTGCGGATGTTTACACTCTTCGGCTGTCGTTGAAATGGCATCAAAGCCGATATAGGCAAAAAATACGGCGGATACACCTTTTAATACACCCGATACACCATTGGGTGCAAAAGGGTTCCAGTTGCTGGTGTCTACATAAAAAATACCTACGGCAAGCACCAGCAGAATAACAGCAAGTTTTACAACCACCATAGCGTTGCTGGCATTTCTGGATTCTTTCATACCCCTGTAAACGAGCCAGGTGATGAATATGATGATAGCCAGGGCCGGTAAATCTGCTACCAGATGAAAACTGCCAATTCTGGGAGCGGTTGCCCAGGCATTATTTGCTATGCGGGTGGCATCGTCGAGGTCGGTGAAGTTTTTTCCCGCACTGATCAGTGCTTCTGCGTGTTTGTGCCCATTGTAAGCGGTCAGGTAATCCATAGTCATCCAATCGGGCAAATGGATACCTTTTATATTTAGTGCCGGAATTTGTATGGAAGAGAGGAGTCCGGTGAAATAATCCGACCAGGATATGGCCACCGTGATATTTCCAATGGCGTATTCCATGATGAGCGACCAGCCGATGATCCAGGCTACCAGTTCGCCAAAGGCAACATATGAATAGGTGTAGGCACTTCCGGAAACCGGAACCATTGAAGCAAACTCTGCATAGGCAAAGGCAGCAAAACTACAGGCGACAGCCGTAAATATAAACAGGAATATTACTGCAGGGCCGCCGTCGGCACTGGCTTTTCCAATGGTGCTAAAAATTCCTGCTCCAATAATGGCTGCAATACCAAATGCGGTGAGGTCCCTTACCCCAAGGGTTTTGTGAAGAGCGGTTGAATGTTCACCGTATCCTTTTTCGGCATCGGCCAATATTTTGTCAATAGACTTTTTCCTGAACAGTTTTTCAAGCATAAATTAGTTTTGTCAGTTAGTTTGGTATATCCAAACTTATAAATTTAGTTTGTAAACTAACCTAATTTCTGCAATTCATCTTTTACAAAAGATGCAAGTTGTTCAATATAGCCCAGGCTAAAGTCGAATTTTATACCAGCGGTTTCATAAATCTCATTGATTGGTCTGGTATAGCCGAGTGACAGCGCTTCTAAATATTGCTGCAATGCTTTGGTCGGGTTTTCTTTATAGTTTTTCCAGATGGCTATTGCACCTAATTGAGCAATGGCATATTCGATGTAATAAAAAGGTACTTCAAAAAGATGGAGTTGTTTTTGCCAGGTATTGCCAAATTCTTTTTCCTGTCCCTCCCAGTTTGCAAATCCGGCACCAAAGCGGGTGTAAATCTGTTTAAAGGCTTCCTCCCGGTCGGCAGAATTGTGCCCCGGATTGGTATAGATCCAATGTTGGAACTGATCAATAACCGCTACCCATGGCAGGGTTTTAAGTACATCAACCAATTGTTCTTTTTTTGCACGGAGCAGCTCTTCTTTATTGTCAAAATAAATCTCCCAGTTGTCCATAGAAATCAGTTCCATACTCATGGAGGCAAGTTCGGCAACTTCTGAAGGACAATGTTTAAAGTCGTTCAGCTCCAGACCCGCGGTAAGAAAGGTGTGTACAGCATGGCCACCCTCGTGTACCATAGTGGTTAAGTCGCGGAAGGAGTTGGCAGAATTCATGAAAATGAATGGAGCCCCGGTTTCGGCAAGCGGGTAATTGTATCCACCTGGTGCTTTGCCTTTTCTGCTTTCTACATCAAAAAGATTATTTGCTTTCATGATCGAAAGCATATGGCCTAATTTCGGATCGATGGCGTTAAAACAATCAATACTTTTGTTCACCAGCTCTTCGCTGTTTTTAAATGGCTTTAGCGGCGCCTTTCCGGTGGTGCTCACGTCCATATCCCAGGGCTTCAATACAGGGATATTCAAAAGTTCAGCTCTTTTTTCGGCCTGCTCTTTTAGGATGGGAACAATTAGTTTTTCAATGGCTTCATGAAAGTGGTAGCAATCTTGTGGCGTATAGTCGAACCGGCCCAATGCCTGGAACATGTAATCGCGGTAATTTTCAAAACCTGCGTTTAAGGCTACCTGATGGCGTAAAACGATCAACTCATCGAAAAGTATATTCAACTCGTCTTTATCGACCAAACGACGTTGCTGTATCGTTTCCCAGGCGTGCTGCCTTACTGCCCTGTCTGTTTCCTTAATAAAGTTGGCAGCTTGCTCAAGTGTGTATTCCTGGCCATTGATGGTTACACTCATTGCCCCGGTAATGCCCTGGTATTTCTGCTGGGTAACCTGCAGTTTGGTGAGCAGTTCCACATTTTCGTCGCGATAAATTTCCAGGGCTTTCCGGATTGCCCGGATATACACAAAGTATTTCTGCTGGTCCAGTTCATCAATAAATGGGCTGTCGTTAAACTTCTGGTTCAGCTGATTTGCTACCGGTGCAATTTTAGGTTCTATTTCTGTTGCAAAATACTGAAAATCTTTAACCAGGTTTTCATTAGCAGTATCACAACTCATCCTGATGTACCGCCATGCAAAGTCTTCTTCAAGGGCGGCCTCAAGTTCACTTTTGTCTTTCAGCCATTGTTCCAGTCCGGCCACATTGTCGATCTGGCGGGCGAGCAGTTCATTAAAAACGGGTTCCAGGTTCTCCCATTTAATTTCAAGGTCCTGAGGGATATAAACTCTTTTTTTCTTTGGTATGGTCAGATTGATCATTGGATCTAAAAATTAAAATTGGTTCTTAAAAAGGCATCAATTAAAAAGCAGGCCGCAAAAATTACGGAGGCAATCCCGTTGGTTGTTGCAAAGGCCCTGTTTACTTTACTGATATCGGTCGGTTTTACCAGTAGGTGCTGGTAAATTAACATGCAGCAAAAAAATGCAACACCTATGTAATATACCCAGCTGAAACTGGTAAAAAATACCGGAAGTATAACGCACAATGCAGACAAAACGTGTAGGAATACAGAAAGATTCAATGCATTTTTTATGCCAAGGGCTGCAGGTATGGAGTGCAGCCTTTCTTTTTTATCGAAATCCTCGTCCTGCAATGCATAAATGATGTCAAAGCCGCTAACCCAAAAAAGTACTGCAAATGAATACAATACAGGAACAAGGCCAAAAACGCCGGTTACCGCAATATAAGCTCCAATGGGGGCGAGCGAAAGGCCAAGGCCTAAGACCAGATGGCATAAGGCGGTAAACCTTTTGGTATAGCTATAGAAAAGTACGACAAATAATGCAACCGGCGACAGGTAGAGACAAAGCTTATTGATAAAGGCAGTTGTGATGATGAAAAGAATGCAGTTGATGATCACAAACAAAAGGGCTTCATTTGCGGATACCTTTCCTGCAGGGATATCACGCGTTTGTGTACGTGGGTTTCTGGCATCAATGTGCCGGTCTAAATACCGGTTAAAAGCCATGGCCGCATTACGCGCAAATACCATACAAAGTAAAACCATAACCAGTTTTAACCAGTTAAAAGGGTTGTCGGTTGTGGTTACACCTAAAAAAAAACCGATCAATGCAAATGGAAGGGCAAAGATAGAATGGGCAAATAAGACCAATGAGAAATATTTCTTCATGTGAATTTATAAAATTTAAGGATTGGTCCCGGGATTCAGATCGGGCATCAGAAAATCGTGATTTACCTGTTCAATGAAGTCCAGTACTTTTTCTTTTCCTAGCGCTTTTTCTGCGGAAGTTATAAAATAGGGGGGGACTTCTTCAAACCAGCCGCTTAATGCTTTTTTGAACGAGGAGACATTCTGATCGGTTTTTACTGCTGATTGTTTATCTGCTTTGGTAAAGATCAGTGCAAAAGGAACTTGTATTTCGCCAAGCCAGCAGCAAAACTCTAGGTCTATCTTTTGCGGATCCAGCCGGCTGTCTATCAGTACAAAAACGCATTGCAGGCTTTCCCTTTTTGTGATGTAGTTGCGGATAAATTTTTCCCACTTTTCCCGGCTGCTTTTAGATACTTTAGCATAACCATAGCCAGGCAAATCTACAATATACCATTTTTCATTGACCAGGAAATGATTAATGAGTTGTGTTTTTCCCGGTTTTTGCGAAGTTTTGGCTAGTCCGTGCTGGTTTACGATCATATTGATCAAAGAAGATTTTCCTACATTTGAACGGCCGATGAATGCATACTCTGGCATATTGGCAATGGGTAGGGCAGAAACCTTGGTATTACTACAAATAAATGATGCCGATTTTATAATCATTTGACAAAGGTAGAAAATTAGAATTCAACAATACTTATCTTTGCCACTTACCATGAACGAAAATATTACACCCTACCAATCTCAAAACGCGACGAAAAAGGAGCAAGTGGCCTCTATGTTTAATAAGATATCCGGGAGATATGATTTTTTTAATCATTTCCTCTCTTTGGGTATTGATATCCTATGGAGAAAAAGAGCAATACGGGAACTGAAGTCTGTTAAACCAAGGGTTATGCTGGACGTGGCTACGGGTACAGGTGATTTTGCCTTTGAGGCCATCAATATCCTTGGGCCTGAAAAAATCATTGGTGTAGATATTTCTGAAGGTATGCTGGAGGTGGCCCGTAAAAAAATTTCGGAGCGTAACCTGCAACATATTTTTTCAGTTCAGATGGGTGATTCCGAAGGTTTGCAATTTGCCGATAACCATTTTGACGCCATAACCGTGGCATTTGGGGTAAGGAATTACCAGAACCTGGAAAAAGGGCTTGCCGATATGTACCGGGTACTGAAACCTGGTGGTAAAATTGTGATCCTTGAGTTTTCAAAGCCAAGGGCATTTCCGGTAAAACAAGCCTATAATTTTTACTTTAACCAGGTTACGCCAATGATCGGCAGAATGTTTTCTAAGGATAACTGTGCTTATAGTTATCTGCCTGAGTCTGTGGCGGCTTTTCCGGATGGTAACGATTTTATCCGGTTGATGGATAAAGTTGGCTTTAAAAGAAATAAGGATATTCGTCTTACTTTTGGAATAAGTGCGATTTATACGGGTCTAAAATAAATGTTGCCTGATGAAGCTTAAATTATACTTGCTGCTCGGATTTCTTTTAGCTGTATGCACGGTTAAAGCTCAGAATTGGGGCGGTGGGGTAGATGACAATGAACTTCATTTTGGTTTTACCTTTCAATACATTTCTTCAGAATTTAAGATTTTAAAAAAGCCGGACTGGAGGGAGCCGTTTACCGATCCTGACAGTGGAATGCCGGTGTCAGGGCCGCTGAAATCCGTATCTTCTAAATCTTCGCCCGGATTTGGTATAGGTTTCGTTATGAACAAGCGTATCATCGAAAATGCAGATATCCGTTTTACACCAAGCCTTATTTTTAACGACAGACTGGCCTATTATAGTTTTGAAGGGATAGCTGATCCCTTGGAAAAAAAGGTACAGGCTACTATGATTGATCTTCCCCTGAGCCTTAAAATTAAATCTGACAGGAGAAACAATTTCAGGGCCTATGTAATTGGCGGTGCTAAATATTCGATGGATATTGCGTCAAAAAAAAGAACCAATGATGCGCCCAATGCGCCAATGGAAAAGTTTTTAAAGAATAAGAAGAACTTTTTGTCGTACGAAGCAGGCTTTGGTTTCGATCTTTATTTTGAATACTTCAAAATGTCGCCCGAAATTAAATTGTCTTATTCTTTTAATGATGTTTTGAAAAATGACCCCAGCCCCTTTTCAGCCCCCATCGACAAATTGATGTTGCGTCATGTTACTTTCAGTTTATTTTTTGAGTAACGTGCCAAATAAAAAATTGATAGCTTTGTCTGTTACCATAACCTATTGATAAAAGAACTTATTCAGATGAAAACAGCATTAATCACCGGGGCTACCTCGGGTATAGGAGCGGCCTGTGCGCATTTGTTTGCTGCTCAGGGATACAATCTAATTTTGGTTGCAAGAAGGGAGCAGCTGCTTCTGGAAAACGCAAAGCATCTTGAAGACAAATACGCCATCGAAACGAAAAGGATTGTGGCTGATGTGCGGGACTTTGAAAACCTATCTTACGTATTGGAGACCCTGCCTGGGCAATGGAAAAAAGTTGACGTTCTGATCAATAACGCCGGACTGAGCCAGGGACTGGACCCTATTCATAAAGGGAGCATAGCCGATTGGGACACCATGATTGATACCAACGTCAAAGGTCTGTTATATGCGACAAAAATAGTTTCCAGCTGGATGGTAGCAGAAAAGAAGGGGCATATCATCAATATCGGGTCTATTGCCGGAAAAGAGGTTTATCCGAACGGAAATGTTTATTGTGCAACCAAGCATGCTGTAGATGCGTTGAGTAAAAGTATGAGGATCGACCTGCTGACGCATGGAATAAAGGTTACAGCCATTCATCCCGGTATGGTAGAAACCGAATTCTCCAAAGTACGTTTTAAAGGGGATGAGGGGCGGGCAAAAAAAGTGTACGACGGCCTGGAACCCTTGATCGCAGACGATATTGCAGAGGCGATCTGGTTTGTGGTAAGCAGGCCGGCCCATGTAAACATTAACGATATGCTCATTATGCCGACTGCCCAGGCAACGGGTACAATAATAGACAGAAAATAAATTGAAAGACATGATATCGAATACAATAGATCAGGAAATAAAACAGGCCATGCTGGCCAAAGACCAGGCAAAACTAAGAGGGTTAAGGGCCATAAAAGCAGCCTTGTTACTGGCAAGAACAGAAAAAGGCCCGTCTGAGGAAATCACTGAAGAAGCAGAACTGAAGCTGTTACAAAAATTGATCAAACAGAGAAAAGAGTCGGCCGATATTTATAAACAGCAGGGTAGGGAAGACCTGAGTAGTGTTGAGGAGGAAGAGATCGCTGTAATCAGTGCTTTTTTACCTAAACAGCTGGATGAAGCTGAAATTGAGCAGATCATTGCAAAGGTTATACAGCGTTCAGGTGCTGCTTCTGTAAAAGATATGGGTAAGGTCATGGGGCTTGCCAACAAAGAGCTGGCAGGTAAGGCTGATGGAAAACTGATCGCGGAGATCGTAAAACGCCAATTGGCATAAATTGTGCTGCAAATTAAAGAATTGCAAAATTTCGATAAATTAATAGATTAAATTACCTTAAATTAATTTTACTCTACTAACTTAGTAGCAATAATACAAAACACTTATATGACATACGAAGTAATAGACGAAGGCGGGTTTAAGTATATAGAGGCCGGAAAAGGTGAAACCCTGGTATTACTTCATGGTTTGATGGGAGAATTGAGTAACTGGGAGCCTGTTATTGACCGTTTTAAAGATAGTTACCACATTCTTGTACCTATTTTGCCGATTTATGAACTCCCCATTCTGACTTTGGGTGTAAGAAGTTTGTCTAAATACCTTAATAAATTTTTAAAGCACAAAAAAATTAACCAGGCTGTATTGGTCGGTAATTCTCTGGGTGGACATGTTGGCCTGGTATTTACCATCGCACATCAGGAAAATGTAAAGGCGCTTGTACTGACTGGGAGCTCTGGTTTGTATGAAAACGCTTTTGGAGGTTCATTTCCGAAAAGGGAGAGTTACGAATACATTCGTGAAAAAGTAGCATTTACGTTTTACGATCCTGCAACAGCTACAAAAGAGCTGGTGGATGAGGTTTATAAAACGGTAAATGAGCGGTCGAGGGTGATCCGTATCCTGGCGCTGGCGAAATCGGCCATACGCCATAATATGGCTAAAGATCTTCACAGGATTACAATCCCTGTTTCTTTAATCTGGGGAATGCAGGATAAGGTAACCCCACCAGATGTTGCTGAAGAATTTCATGAGCTTTTGCCCAATTCTGAGCTAAATTGGGTGGATAAATGTGGACATGCCCCTATGATGGAGCGTCCGGAGGCATTTAATGAATACCTGGACAAATTTTTAAACAGAATTTTACTTAAATAATGCTGGCATCTGAACTCATATCAAACTCAATCCCTCCTTTAAAGACCTCTGATTCGGTTCAAAAGTCTTTGGAAAGGATGACTGAGTTCAAGCTATCACACCTCCCGATTGTAAATGAAACCCAGTTTTTGGGTTTGCTTGCCGAGGATGAACTGATCGAAGTAAGGGACGGAACAGTGGCTATCGGAAGCCTTTCGCTCTCGCTTTTGAATCCTTTTGTTTATGAAGATGCCCATGTTTATGATATCATCAGGGTTTTAAACCAATTGAACCTTTCTGTGGTTCCTGTGCTGGATTATAAGAAAAACTACCTGGGGCTCATTTCCATTAATAACCTGCTGGCTTATGCTTCTGATATTTTTGCAGTTAAAGAGCCTGGAGGAATTATTGTGCTGGAGATCGGCAACAGGAATAATTCTTTAGCCCATATGGCGCAGATCGTAGAAGCAGATAATGCGCAGGTACTGTCTTCCTATGTACAATCCTTTCCGGATTCAACAAAACTTGAAGTTACCCTTAAGATCAATAAAACAGAACTGTCTGGAATCATTGCTTCTTTTGAACGCTATAACTATCAGGTTAAGGCGGTGTTTAACAGCACCAAGGCTGATGATGGGACTGAAGATAGGTTCAATTCGTTCATGAATTATTTAAATGTATAAGTTTATACATCCTAAAAAACAAAAAACTTAATGAAGATTGCAATTTACGGTAGAGAGTTTAACAACAGTGTACTGCCCTATGTTCAGGAAGTTTTTAATGTGCTTGACCAATATAAAACACCTGTACTTGTTTATAAGAAATACCTGGATTTTATCAGGGACAAGGTTAAATTACCCGATCATATCCAGGTTTTTACAGCCCATACCGAACTGCTTGGGCAAACAGATGTGCTGGTCAGTTTGGGTGGTGATGGTACCTTGCTGGATACACTAGCCTTGATCCGTGACTCCGGAATACCTGTAATCGGTATTAATTTTGGCAGGCTTGGCTTTCTGGCCAGTATCAATAAAGATGAAATTAAAACTGCAATCGAAGCTTTAAAGAATAAGGAATATTCACTGGATAAAAGGACCCTGCTTAGCCTGGAATCCAGCTACAGCTTATTTGGAGAAGAGAATTTTGCACTGAATGACATTACCATACATAGAAGGGACAATTCTGCGATGATGATCATTCATGCTTACATGAATAATGAATTTGTGAACTCTTACTGGGCAGATGGTTTGATCATCGCAACACCAACCGGCTCGACCGCCTATTCTTTAAGCTGTGGCGGTCCTATCATTTTTCCAAGCTCTCAGAACTTTGTAATTACGCCTATTGCGCCGCATAACCTGAATGTACGGCCGGTAATTATTCCCGACGATGTGACGTTAAGGTTTGAAGTAGAGGCCAGAAGTGCGAAATTCCTGGTGTCTTGTGATTCCAGAACTGAGACGGTAGACCGCTCGGTAAAAATTACTTTAAATAAAGCAGCTTTTCATGTAAATTTAATCAGGCTTAACAATGAAAGCTATCTGACAACATTAAGAAATAAATTACTCTGGGGTATAGATACCCGGAATTATTAATATGCCTTATATCCGGTCTTTTATATGCCTTTTGGGCTTTTTTTGGGGGATTGCTTCGAATGCGCAGACCTTCGAAATTGGTGTAACGGGCGGAGGAGCGGGTTATATAGGAGATCTTAATCAGACAAAACCGCTTAAAATAAGTGGGATGTCGGCAGGCGCTTTCGCAAAACTCAACCTTGATGCCTATTGGGCTGTAGGGCTTCATTATACTTATGGGAAGATCAGGGCCAACGATGCGGTTTCCGAAAATGAAGATTTCAGGAACCGGAACATCAACTTTAAAACTGTGCTGAACGAAGTGAGTTTACAGGTAGACTTTAATTTTCTGAATTATTTTGCCGGGGGTGGGACCAAAAAGTTTACACCCTATATCTTTACTGGAATAGGGGGCGTGTTTTATAGTCCTAAGGCCACTTATAACGATACCGAATACAATTTGAGGTATTATCAGACGGAGGGCCAGACCGGGGCATACCGGCATTATACCATGACGATACCCTATGGCGTCGGAATTAAATTACAGTTGAAAGAAAACTGGGGACTGTTTTCTCAGATTGGTTACCGGACTGCTTATTCCGACTATCTGGACGATGTAAGCGGGATATATCCGGCTACGAATGCATGGCCAAACGACGGTGCTCTCGCTATCCGGCAGCAATTATCAAATCCCTCATTAGTACCAAATTATGGCGCTCCGGGCACCCAAAGGGGCGATTTTAGAAAAAGAGATACATATATGTTTGTAGGTATTGGCATATCTTATACCTTTGTGTCCCAAAAATGTTATACATTTTAAGCATATTTGCGGAAAGTAAATGGGATTTAAAGAACAAATAGACATGACACGCCTGCCTGAGCACATTGCCATTATCATGGATGGGAATGGCAGATGGGCAAAAAATCAGGGGAAATTCAGGGTTTTTGGTCACGAGAGCGGTGTACTGTCTGTAAAAGATATTGTTGAAGGCTGCGTTGAAATTGGTATTAAATACTTAACGGTATATGCTTTTTCTACAGAAAACTGGAACAGGCCTGTAGATGAAGTGAACGCATTGATGGAGCTGTTGATTACCACCATCAACCAGGAAACGGAAACACTTACTAAAAATAACATCAGGCTGAATGCCATCGGCGATATCGCATCGCTGCCTCAGAAGTGTATTGATGACCTGAAGAGTGCAATGGACAAGACGGCTGGTAACACGCATTGTACATTAACGCTGGCCCTGAGTTACAGCGCAAAATGGGAAATTTTAGAAGCTGCAAAAAAGCTGGCCAGGCAGGTCAAAGATGAGCAGATAAACATAGAAGATATTGACGAATCACATTTTTCAGCCCAGCTGACGACGATAAATATGCCCGATCCGGAATTGATGATCAGGACCAGCGGCGAGCACAGGATCAGTAATTTTTTGTTGTGGCAAATGGCCTACACCGAATTATATTTTACAGACAAACTGTGGCCCGACTTTAGGCGAGAAGACCTTTTTGAGGCTATTGTAGACTACCAAAAACGCGAACGCCGCTTCGGTAAAATTAGTGAACAATTGAACTAATTTTACTTTTAACACTTTTTAACATGTGTTTAAATTAACTTAGCATCGATTTTAGATTGTAAATGAAAAGAATATACCAACTTATATTACTGTTATTGATTGGCTTACCAACAATGGCACAGATCACCCGTCCTCAGACCAACCCCGCAACTCCTTCCTTAAAAGTTAAGGGGCTTGACCTGGATTATTTCAACCCTAAAGAGTATATCATTGGTGGCACTACTTTAACCGGGACACAGTATCTGGATAAAGAAGTAATCATCACGCTCTCGAAGTTGATTCCAGGCGAAAGGGTAATACTTCCGGGCGAGGCTACGGCCAATGCAATCAAAAATCTATGGGCCCAGGGCCTTTTCGACGATGTTCAGCTGGATATTGTGAAAATAGTGGAAGATACGGTATATTTTGATATTGAAGTTGTGGAACGCCCCAGGTTGAGTTCTTTTGAATTCACCGGTGTTAGTAAATCACAAAAAACAGATATTCTTGAGAAACTGGGTGAGAAGGCAGGTAAAGCCATCATTAATGACAACCTATACAACAGCACTACAGCAACAATTAAAAAGTTTTTGTTGGAAAAGGGGTATTTCTTTACCAGTGTGGATTATAAGACCAAGCCCGATCCCAGTCAGGACAATAGTGTGATATTACAGGTAGCTGTAAATAAGGGTAGGAAGGTAAAAGTTCATGAGATCAATTTTACCGGAAACAAAGACTTCTCTTCGGCCAAATTGCGTAAGTTTTTAAAGAAAACAAAGCAGCAGGCTTTTTATAAAGTATTTGGTTCCGGGAAATTCAATAAAGAAAAGTACGACGAAGATAAAACCAAGCTGATTGCAAAAATGCATGACAAAGGTTATCGGGATGCGGTAATTTTAAAGGACAGCATTTATCAGTATAGCGATAAGGCGGTAGGTATTAAAATTGATCTTTTTGAAGGACCTAAATATTATTTCGGCGACATCAGCTGGGTGGGAAATGCCAAATATACTACAGAGTTCCTGCAAAGAGCTTTAGGCATTGAAAAAGGAGAGGTTTTTAGTGAAGAAAAATTAGAGAAAAAATTAAGAGGCAGTGCTAATGGAGACGATGTCTCGAGTATTTACCTTAACGATGGTTATCTCACCTTTAACGTAGATCCGGTTCAAACTAAGATCGCAGGAGATACCGTTCAGCTTGAGATGAGGATTTATGAAGGTCCGCAGTACACCAATAACCGGATCATTATTAAAGGAAACACCATTACCAATGATCGTGTAGTGAGACGTGAAATCCGTACCAAACCAGGAGAAAAATTCTCCAAAGATCTGTTGATCCGTACTGTTCGTGAGATTGGGCAGCTGGGTAACTTTGATGAATCGAAAACCAATCCTGTGCCTAAGCCAAACCCTGCGGATGGAACAGTGGATATTGAGTATACAGTGGAGGAGAAACCTTCAGACCAAATCGAACTTTCAGGTGGTTTTGGTGGTGGTAATATCATCGGTACGCTGGGTTTAACGTTCAATAACTTCTCTTTAAGGAACCTGTTTAATTTGAGTGCTTACAAACCCTTACCAAAAGGCGACGGACAAAAATTAAGTCTGCGTGGTCAGACCAATGGAAAATATTACCAGTCTTATAGTTTCTCATTCTCGGAGCCATGGCTGGGCGGTAAAAAACCGATCAGTTTTGGGATAAGTGCTTTTACTTCCCTGCAGTCTAACGGTGGAAGAAGCTATTACGGTACAATCAGTGAATCGGATAGCCGCTATTCAAAAATCCGTTTAAACGGTGTTACCGTGAGTTTGGGAAGAAGATTGAACTTTCCGGATAACTACTTTCAGTTAACCCACGCGATCAATGCGCAACAATATATTCTGAACAATTACGGTGGGTTTTTATTCAGTACCGGTACTTCATACAATTTTAACCTAACGCAGGAACTGAGCCGGGACTCAAGGGATTCCCCTATCTTCCCTACGGGCGGTTCTTACTTTAAATTTACGATACAGGCAACCCCTCCATATTCGTTGCTGAATAATGTAAACTATGCTACAGCTTCAGATAAGCAGCGCTATAAGTTTACAGAATATCATAAATGGAAGTTTGAATCTCAATGGTTCCAGAAGCTTGCAGGTAAGTTTGTATTTAAGGCACAGGCGCAGTTCGGTTTCCTGGGTTCGTATAACTCAGCAGTTGGCCAATCAGCTTTCGAGAGATTTAAACTGGGTGGCGATGGTATGCAGGGATTTGACTTCCTTCAGGGTTCTGAATTGATCGCCATGCGTGGATATGCCAATAATTCTGTAATCCCGGTAGGTTCAAGAGCGGAGATCGCACAGCAATCCGGTAGTCCTATCTTTACAAAATATGTAATGGAATTAAGGTACCCGGTAATTGCGAGCCAGCAGGCAACAGCATTTTTAACTGCATTTGCAGAGGGAGGTAATACCTGGAATAAGTTTGCAGATTTTAACCCGTTTAATGTCAGACGTTCAGCTGGTTTTGGAGCAAAGATATTTTTGCCGATATTTGGATTGTTAGGAATAGATTGGGGGTATGGATTTGATAAAATTCCAGGTTCGCCAGATGCCAATAAAGGGCAGTTCCACTTTAGTATAGCCCAACAGCTTGGCGGGTTTAATTAATAAAGTATAAACGAACTAAGATAAGCCTGTTAAGTAATTCTTAATAAGCTTATCTTAGTTTTTTGAACTTATAGAGGATAGCATCATAACGTTAAAAAAATAAAGAAACCGATGAAAAAATATATTTTAATTTGCATCTTGCTGTTTATAGGCAGTGGGGCATTTGCACAGAAATTTGCATATGTGGATACAGAATATATCCTGAAACATTTACCGGATTATAAGTCGTCTTTAAATCAGCTGAATGTTTTGTCGCAGCAATGGCAAAAGCAGGTAGATAACAATTTTACCGAAATTGATAAAATGTATAAGGCCTATCAGGCAGATCAGGTGTTGCTGACTGAAGATATGCGTAAAAGGAGGGAAAACGACATTATAGAAAAGGAGAAACAGGCAAAAGAATTTCAACGCAAAATTTTTGGTCCGGAGGGAGAGTTGTTCCAGGCCCGTACCAAATTGCTTAGCCCTATTCAAAACAGCGTAACCAAAGCCGTTGCCGAGGTAGCCAAAACAAAACTGCTTGATTTTATTTTCGATAAGAGCAGTGAAGCTACCATGATGATCTACGCAAGCAGCGGGTATGATGTGAGTGATGAAGTTATTAAAAGATTAGGCTACAAGCCACAATCAGCGATTAAATAAATATATTAACATAAATTAGAAACAATTATTAAAAAAAATAGAATGAGAAAGTTAATTACCGCATTGTTTTTAGGAGCAGGATTCTTATTTACTGCTAATATGGCTAATGCACAACAAAAACTGGCACACTTAAACTCCCAACTAATTATTGAGGCAATGCCGGAAGTTAAGGCAGCCCGTACTTCAATAGAGGCATTGCAAAAGACCAAACAGGCAGATATTGAGAAAATGATAACTGAGTATCAAGGAAAGCTAAAAGCGGCTCAGGATAAAGAAAAAACACTTAGCGAGGCCAATAAAGAAGCAGTAGGCAAAGAACTGCAGACTATGGGAGCAGAACTTCAGGATCTTGAAAAACGTATTGGCGAGGCCAAGCAAAAGGCACAGCAGGAACTTGAAACTAAAAATCAGGAGTTATTTAACCCTATTCAGATAAAAGCTGATGCTGCCATTAAAGCGGTTTCTAAAGAAAAAGGTTTTGCCTATGTATTTGATACTGCAAACCAGGCTTTAATTTACTGGGACGGTGGTGAAGATATCACTGCTGCTGTAAAAGCTAAATTAGGTATTGCTGCAACAGCCACTGCTCCTAAGAAATAAGCATAAAAAATATTTAAATTGCGGGACCAAGCGATAGCGCTTGGTCCCTTTTTTATTATGGAGCATAAGCAATCTATAGGTATTTTTGATTCGGGCTATGGTGGCCTTACCGTATTTAAGTCGATAGCCCGGCAGTTACCACAGTACAATTACATTTACCTGGGCGACAATGCCCGTACGCCATATGGTGATCACTCTTTTGAAACCATTTATCAATACACTTTGGAATGCGTGGAATGGTTGTTTGCACAGGGTTGTCCTCTGGTCATCCTGGCCTGCAATACTGCATCTGCAAAAGCGCTGCGTTCCATTCAGCAAAATGTTCTTCCCTTTAAATATCCTGATCGCAGGGTACTGGGTGTAATCAGGCCAACAGCAGAGATTGTAGGTGGTTTTACCAAAACTAAAAGAATAGGAATAATGGGAACGCGGGGTACCGTGAATTCTGAATCTTACCTGATGGAGATCAATAAGTTTTTTCCGGAGATAACCATTTCCCAGCAAAGCTGCCCGATGTGGGTACCGCTGATCGAGAACGATGAACACCTGAATCCAGGGGCAGATTACTTCGTTGTAAAATATGTTAACCAGTTGATGCAGAAAGACGAGCAGATAGATTGTATCGTTTTGGCCTGTACACATTATCCCTTGCTTGTACCCAAGATAAAAAAAATACTCCCCAATGGTGTTGAACTATTGGCACAGGATGACATTGTGGCCAACAGTCTCTGCTTATACCTTGAAAATCATCCTGAAATAGCATCCAGAATTGACAAAGGTCATACAACCAGCTTTTTTACTTCGGGCGATGCAGCTGCTTTTGATGCACATGCTTCTATCTTTTTCGGTGCAGCCGTTGTTTCGAGTCACGTAAATCTGAAAGCTTAATGTTAACAGAATTCAGTTTAGAGGAGGTAGATTAACTTATAATTGATGTTCGAACATCAATTATAATCTAAAAATAAACTTTCTATTTCTTTCTAGGTTCTGATTATTATTAACGGTAAATTTGCGGCTCAAAACAATACACACGAATGAGTGACTCGATAAAACACGAATGCGGAATTGCCTTTATCCGCCTTTTAAAACCGCTCTCATACTACCAGGAAAAATACGGGACTGCACTTTACGGACTAAACAAGCTTTATCTTTTAATGGAAAAGCAGCACAACCGTGGACAGGATGGTGCCGGTATTGCCACTATTAAATTAGATGTTAAACCTGGTAACCGCTACATCAGCAGGTACCGTTCCATGGCACAAAATGCAGTGGCCGATATCTTTGGTTATGTACAAAACAAATTTGTAGATATCCAGAATGAAACGCCTGAACTGATGCAGGATGCAGAGTGGTTAAAGCAAAATGTAAGTTTTATCGGTGAAGTTTTGTTGGGCCATTTAAGGTATGGCACACATGGTAAAAACAGTATCGAGAACTGTCACCCCTTTTTAAGGCAAAACAACTGGATGACCAGGAACCTGGTAATTGCCGGTAACTTCAACATGACCAATGTGGATGAATTACTGGAGCAGTTATATGAACTTGGACAGCATCCTAAAGAAAAAGCCGATACGGTAACTGTATTGGAAAAGATCGGTCATTTCCTGGACGATGAAAACCAGGAACTTTTTGATGCCTATAAAAAAGAAGGACTGGATAATGTGGCCATCACCCAAAAAATTTCCCAAAACCTGGATATTGCTAAAATCTTAAAACGTTCTGCTAAAAACTGGGATGGAGGGTATACGATATCAGGTATTGTTGGTAACGGGGATGCTTTCATTCTTCGTGATCCTTCCGGTATCCGTCCGGCCTACTATTATGCTGATGATGAGATTGTGGTTGCAGCTTCGGAAAGACCCGCCATACAAACGGCATTTAATATTCAGTTCAAGAATGTAAAAGAAATTGAACCTGGCCATGCACTGATCGTTAAAAAAGACGGTACGGTAAGTCAGGAAATATTCAGGGAACCCCAGGAAAAGAGAGCTTGTTCATTTGAGCGGATTTACTTCTCAAGAGGCAGCGATGCTGAAATCTATAAAGAAAGAAAGCACCTTGGAGCTTTATTGTGCAGGCAGATTTTGGATGCGGTAAGCGCAGACTTAAAGAATACGGTTTTTTCTTTTATTCCAAATACTGCTGAAGTTTCCTTTTATGGAATGGTTGATGGCCTGCACGCTCACATCAGGGAAGTACAGAAAGAAACCTTACTGCACCGGAAAGATACCTTAAGCGATGAGGAGCTTAACGAACTGCTTTCGATGCGCCCTAGAGTTGAAAAACTGGCTATCAAAGATGTGAAGCTAAGAACGTTTATCACCCAGGATGCGGATAGGAGTGACATGGTAGCGCACGTTTATGATACCACTTATGGTGTCATAAAAAACCACACCGATACACTCGTAGCTGTAGATGACTCTATCGTTAGGGGGACTACCCTGAAGCAAAGTATCATTAAGATCATTGACAGGCTGCACCCTAAGAAGATCATTATCGTTTCTTCGGCACCACAGATCCGTTACCCTGATTGCTATGGTATAGATATGTCTAAAATGGGACAGTTTGTTGCATTCGAAGCTGCGATACAATTGTTAAAAGAGCGAGGAATGGATAATGTAATTGAAGAGGTTTATCAGAAATGTAAGGCTTCTTTGTTGCTGCCTAAAGAAGAGATTGTAAATCATGTTAAAGACATTTACAGACCTTTCACACAGGAAGAAATTTCAGCACAGATCACTAAGATCATTACGCCGGCAGATATCGTAGCAGAGGTTCAGGTCATTTACCAAACCCTTGACAATTTACATGTAGCCTGCCCTAATCATAGCGGAGATTGGTATTTCTCCGGAAATTATCCTACAGCGGGTGGAAATAAAGTGGTAAATAAAGCTTTCGTGAACTGGAAAGAAGGAAATAACCAGCGAGCGTATTAATAGAGCGCATCTTGATCAGAACGCTTAATAATAAAAAAAGCAGGGCTATATTAGCCCTGCTTTTTTTATTGCCAGGTGGTCGCATCAAAGGTTGTGTAGTTGAGCATGGCCTGCTCTTTCAGTCCGGTCAGTGATTGTTTAACAAATTTCTGAATTACTGCCGCTGGAATCGCCAGACTGCTGGTCCGGCTTAATCTTGCTATATTGATGCCATAAAACTTCCCGTCTATGCCATAAAGGGGGCCGCCACATGCTGAAGGCTTTAATTTCCCGTCGTGTATAAGGACCCTGCTAAAGTCTGTACGGCGTTCGCTGCGGCCATCTGTAAAACGATAGGCGATGTGTCTCTCTGCCATTCTTCTTGGCTTTAATGCAATTCTTTTAAAAAAAGGCACGCCTGCCCTGGATAGTTGAAGGTTAACCGTATCGCTGGGCTTATAAGCAGCCATCTCTTTACCCAGGTCTTCGGCGTTCAGGATAGGTTTTCCGTTAAAGGACAACACCTCGTCGCCGGTTTCCAATTCGGCTGTGCTGGCCGGACTTCTTGGCTGAATATTGGCAATAACTACTTTTCCGTCTTTTAGATTGGTGCCAATACCAATAAATGCAGGATTTGGTCCTTTGGCGATACTGGTTTGGGTATTGCCGAGTACACTTACCAGAACCCCATCGCCTGGCTGCGGAGAAATCAGTAATTTACCCAGATCGGCAAAAACCACCGAATCTATTGCTATGGTTCCCAATGCAATTCCGTCTTTTAATTTATGATCAACCTGCAGCAATACCAGGTCATTGGCTTCATCTCTTCCGATTACTTTTGCTGTTGCGCTTTTTGCGGCAGACAGTTCAACTATTGGATGGTCCCCTACCATTGAGCTTTTGCTCAGTAAAAAGCTCTTGCTTTTTACAGCTGTCTCGGGAAGAAATCCCTCTGGTCTGATCAATGTTCCCAGGATCTGTAATTCAGTACTGCCTGAAGTACTCTTCAATTTGAAACTCGTTTTGTTTAAGCGTTCGTTCGGCTTTTCAGAGTGGATATTAAGCTGCGCAATTTCCGGCATGACTTTCAGTTCCTGCGCTTGCGGATCGGCGGGCACTGTTATCGCTTCCGGAAGTTCGTTATAACTTGCCGGTTTAGTCAGGGCGTTCCAGTACTTCCGGTACAAATCCACCGGGATCTCAAAATTGTCATCTAAAGACAAGTCTATTTTGCTATGAAGACCAATTACACGTCCTTTCATGTCAAAAACCGGTCCCCCGGAATCTCCGGGCTCCATGAGGCAGGTTGAACGGATAAAACCCTCTTTGGTTTCAGTTTCGGCAATATAGCCAAGTCGCACGGTAGGTGTTTTAGCAGCCACTGTACCCGGATAGGCAATGCTGACACAGGGCATATCTTTTTTTAATGAGGATGACCAGCCCATCGGGGCATAAGGCCAGCTGCCTTTCTCTTTGATTTTTAGCATGGCTGCATCATTCCGGGGGATTCTCCCCAATCCTGCAGCTTTAAATTTTTTGCCGTCAGGAAAGGTAATCTCATACAGATTTCCCGGCTTAACTGCATGTGCTGCAGAAAGGACATGGCCGGCAGTATCGATCACCACCCCACTGAAGGAACCTCCTGTAGCCCTGTTTGACACAGAATCGTAGGGAGTAATGTAAACTGATGCACGATAGGCCTCCTGCACAACCTGGCGGACGTCCTTTTCCAGCTTTTTAAAATCAAAATTCCCCGTTTGGGCAAATGTCTGTGCGGTAAACAGGAGCGAAAGGAGTAAAAATGATAATTTCTTCATACAAGTTTTTATGATCAGGTCTTTTTGAAGACCAAAGTTTAGTTAAACCAATTGACCATAACAGCAGGCTTAAGTTTAAACCTGCTTCGTAATATTTTGATTACCTGTAATATTTAATCAGGACTTCAACAAACAGCCTGATCGCAAACAGCAGGATCACTGCCCCGGCTATCCGGTTTAAATTCTGAATGGTCTTTTCTTTTATTCTGTACCGCAGCTTGGCAGCATAATAGGTTTTTACACAGTCGACAGACAATTGGGTGGCCATTGCAATAATAAAGAAGACAATTTTTTCTGTCATTTCGTAATGCAGGTGCACGGATACAATGCCACCTACCATAATCCAGAACATAAGGGTAGAAGGTGATAAAAGGCACATGAAAAAACCCTTGATGATGTAGCCTCTCTTCCTGACCTTCAGGTCTTCCGATATATCGTAGCTTACTCTTACTTTTTTGATGAGGTAATAAAGGCCGATGCCGAATAAAAATAAGCCTCCGATGATGCCGATGTATTGATTGTATTTAGAATTGTAGTCTACAAACTGAGAGCTGAAGATGGTTAGGCTGATAAATATAATGTCACTTAGAATCACACCTATGGCTAGAGAGAAACCAGCCTTGAATCCTTTTTCAATGCTGGTTTTAATCATTGAAAAGAACACTGGTCCTGTTAAAAAAGAAAATAAAATACCCGCACCTATCCCCTGTAATATTGCTTCAAACATTCACCTAATGTATAATATTGTGCTAATATGCAACTTTAAACATAAAATGCGTCCATTTTTTTACTCTAATTTATGTGCATCTTTGCTGAGGAAATAACGCTTTTGATACATTTAAAGTATTGGAAGCTCAAGGAACGAGCATGAGTACAAAACCGAGTTTTAACGATATTTTTATGAATTTGGCAGGCGACCTCGCCGGGCGTTCACATTGTGTACGTGCGCATGTGGGTGCGGTGCTGACAAAAGATACCAGGATCATTTCCATAGGTTACAACGGCCCACCTGCCGGAACCCACAATTGCGATGAAGAGTGGCCCGAAGCAGGTTGCGCCCGTGATTCGCGCGGCAGCTGCTCTTTGGCATTGCATGCCGAAGAGAATGCTATTCTATATGGTATAAAGAACGGCTCTAAAATTGAAGGATCAACGCTATATACCACCTTATCACCATGCATAGCCTGTGCACGCCTGATCTTGTCTTCCGGCATCAGAATGGTTTATTACCGCGACTCTTACGCTGAGTATAAAGGCCTGCCAAGTGATGAAGGAGTGGATTTTTTGAAGAGATTTGGTGTGGAAGTGATTAAGTATGCTTAACTTTGGCCATGCTAGAAAAAATCATTATTCTCGATTTTGGATCCCAATATACACAGTTAATTGCCCGTCGGGTACGCGAGTTAAACGTTTATTGCGAAATTCATCCATTTAACAACATTCCTGAGCTTAGTTCAGAGGTTAAAGGTATCATCCTTTCAGGCAGCCCTTATTCTGTGCGCCAGGAAGATGCACCACAGGTAGATCTTAAAAAGTTTGGTAATCTGCCTGTATTGGGCGTATGTTACGGAGCTCAGTATATCGCACAGCATTCTGGTGGTGAGGTTCAGCCTTCTTCCACACGTGAGTATGGCCGTGCAAACCTGAATTTTGTTGCCACAACAAACAAGCTGTTAAAAAATATAGCTTCTGATTCCCAGGTGTGGATGTCGCATGGCGATACCATTACGAAAATACCGGCGAGTTTTGAACTGATTGCAAGTACAGATAGTGTAAAGGTTGCTGCCTATCAGGTCAAAGATACGCAGACTTATGGTATACAGTTTCACCCTGAAGTTACACACAGTACAGATGGCAAGCAGCTTTTAGAGAATTTCCTGGTAGATATCTGCGGATGTAAGCAGGAGTGGACCCCTTATGCTTTTGTAGAAACAACTATTGCCGACCTGAAAGCAAAGTTGGGGAACGATAAAGTTGTACTTGCACTTTCGGGTGGGGTAGATTCCAGTGTTGCTGCATTACTATTGCATAAAGCTATTGGGACAAACCTGCACTGCATTTTTGTAGATAATGGCCTGTTGAGGAAAAATGAATACGAAGCTGTACTTGAACAATACAAACATCTGGGTTTAAATATTAAGGGTGTTGATGCCAAGGAACGTTTCCTGAGCCAGCTTGCCGGGGTTTCTGATCCCGAGCTTAAGCGTAAAGCTATAGGACGGGTATTTATCGAAGTGTTTGACGATGAGGCCCACCAGGTACAGGATGTAAAATGGCTGGCGCAGGGTACCATTTACCCGGATATTATCGAATCTGTTTCGGTAAAAGGGCCGTCAGCTACCATCAAGTCGCACCACAATGTAGGCGGTTTACCTGATTTTATGAAATTAAAAGTCGTTGAGCCATTGAACACTTTGTTTAAAGATGAAGTAAGAAGAGTTGGAACTTCTTTAGGCCTGGAGCATTTTATCATTGGCCGTCACCCTTTCCCGGGGCCAGGTCTGGCCATCAGGATTCTTGGCGAAGTAACCGCAGAGAAGGTAGCGATCCTTCAGGAAGCTGATGCTATTTATATCAACAATTTAAAAGAAGCTGGTTTATACGATAAAGTATGGCAGGCAGGTGCAATTTTCCTTCCGGTTCAATCGGTAGGGGTAATGGGTGATGAACGCACTTACGAGAATGCGATTGCCCTCCGTGCTGTTGAATCTGTTGATGGGATGACTGCCGACTGGTGCCATCTGCCTTATAACGTACTCGCAAAAATTTCTAATGAAATAATTAACAAAGTAAAAGGAATTAACCGCGTTGTATATGACATTAGTTCAAAACCACCTGCAACAATTGAGTGGGAATAGATATGGGTTCTTCATCCTTGCGACACTGTTTCTGGCGGCCTGTTCGCCAAAAATAAAACCCGTAGCCCGGAAACCTGAAGCGCCTAAAGAAGTAACGAAAACTGAAAAGCCTGCTGTAAAGTTTGAGCAGGCAAGTCTTTCGCTACTTGTCCCTTTCAGGTTAAATGAGATCAAACTAAAAACGGCTACCAAGGCCGATGTAGAAAAAGCCGCAATGGCCATCGACTTTTACCAGGGCTTTAAACTCGGGATAGATTCTGCAGCAGCTACAGGGCAAAACTTCAAGCTAAAGGTTTTTGATACCCAGGATAACAATACGCAGATAAGGGAATTGATAGACAATGGCGGGCTGCTGGGGAGCAATCTGATCGTAGGGCCGGTATTTCCCGATGGACTGAAATACATTACCAATTATTCTATTTCAAGGAACATCCTGGTCGTTAACCCGCTTTCGGCGGCACATCCGGATGAGTTTGGAAACCCCAACCTGATCTCTATTGTAAATAACGTTGATCTGCATGCAGAAAAGATAGGGAACTATATTTCTAAAAATTACAACTCTGCAAACACAGTTGTGGTGCTCATCAATCCAAAAAGTGCCAGTGATGAAGTAATGGCGAAACCTTTAAGGTTGTATTTCACAGGTAAAGGATTTACCTTTCAGGAATACGCCTCTGTCTTTAGCATGGAACCTAAAATCATAAAGGGACGTAACTATGTAATTATGGTAAGCTCTTCTGACCGGAAATTTGTAGTTCCCACATTAGATAAACTGATGAAAATGAAAAAGGCGGGTTTTAATGCAACGCTTTTCGGACATCCCGACTGGATGAAGCAGAATTACAATATCGATCAGCTGCAGGCTTTCAATACCATTATTTCCTCCTCCTATAAAGTTGATTATACAAGACCTGAGGTCAATGCATTCATCAGAAAATACAGGGCGCTCTTCAATTTCGAGCCAGGCGAATATTCGTTTAAAGGATTTGATGTAGGCTTTTATTTTGGTAAACTGCTTTCTGCTCATGGGCCTGAGTACCAGAAGTACCTGACTAAAGATAAATATAGGGGTTTGCAGAATTCTTTTCGCTTTGAACACCATGAAAGGCTTGGTTATATCAATACCAGTTTAATGTTGCTGCGGTATAAAAATTTTGCTTTAAATGTGATAGAATGAAGGTAGAACACCAGCTCAAGGCATTTGATCAGATCTTTAAAAGTTACGACGGTTCACAACCACTGCACCGCTTTCTGTTCGTTTATTTTAAGCGGAACAAACAGATGGGGTCGTCAGACAGGCGCTGGGCCAGCAGGTATATTTATAACTTCTTCCGGCTGGGAAAGGCACTGATCAAAGCTGACTATACCCTTCGGCTGGCGGTAGCCGATTTTTTATGCAGTCAAACAGGCAGTTTGGTTATAGAAAGCTTTCTGCCGGCTTTAAAGGAGCATGTAGAAAGCTCTGTTACCGAAAAGCTGTCGTTGGTTCAGCAGCATTTCCCTGAGTTCGACCTGAAGGATGTCTTTAGCTTTTATGAAAACCTTTCTGAAGCTATAGAACGACACGACTTTTATATTTCTTTTTTTACACAACCCGATCTGTTTCTCAGGGTAAATGCAGGGGAGATGCAGAAGTTAACCGGGATATTGAAGCAAGAGGGGATAACGGCAGAAGAATTGGGAGACACCACACTTGCATTGCCAAATGGTACTAAGCTCGATAGGGTGCTGGCCAATAGCAAAAACTACCAGGTGCAGGACCTTTCTTCACAGAAAACCGGCACATTCTTTCAACCTCAACCCTGGGATAAGTGGTGGGATTGCTGTGCCGCATCGGGTGGTAAGTCGCTGCTTTTGTTCGATCTGGAACCTAAAGTAGAGCTGCTGGTCAGCGATGTAAGGGAGGGTAGCCTGCAGAACCTGGAGGAACGTTTTCAGGAAGCCGGATTAAAAAAATACCAAAAGAAAGTGTTAGATCTCCTTCAAAATAATGATCCGGACCTGCACCATTATGAATTTGATGGTATCATACTCGATGCACCTTGCTCGGGGTCAGGAACCTGGGGCAGAACACCAGAAATGCTATATTATTTTAGTGCGCATAAAATTGACTACTTTTCCAGGTTGCAAAAGAGCATTGCTGCAAATGTGGTTAAATACCTCAAAGAAGGAAAGCCATTGGTTTACATTACCTGCTCTGTATTTAAGCAGGAAAATGAGGAAGTGGTAAGCTGGCTGCAGGAAAACCTGCCGCTAAAACTCGAAAAAATGGAAGTGATAAAAGGTTATCACAATAAGGCCGACACCATGTTCGTAGCCAGGTTAACCAAGCTGTAGAATTTATAAACCTGTATTGTTGCGGAACAGTTTAATGGCTATGGCCAGAAGTATAATTCCAAAAGCTTTCCTTAGCACATTCAATCCCGATTTACCAAATAACTTTTCCAGGCGTTCTGTGTTCTTCAATACAAAGTAAACAAAAATCATATTGATGATAATGCCGACAATAATGTTTTGGGTAGCATATTCGGTTTTTAAGGAAAGCAGTGTTGTCATTGTTCCTGCCCCGGCAATCAATGGAAAAGCCAGGGGTACTATAGATACCGTCTCAGGTGCATCGCCTTCTTTAAATATAGTCAAGCCCAGTACCATCTCCATGGCGATAAAAAAGATCACCATCGAACCTGCGATGGCAAAAGAGGCAACATCCAGACCGATGACTTTTAGCAGCGTTTCTCCGGCAAATAAAAAGATGATCATCAGTACAGCGGCCACAATGGTTGCCTTCTCTGATTGAATGTGACCGGCTTTTTTCCTGAGTTCTATTACAATAGGAATAGCGCCAAGAATATCAATGATAGCAAAGAGTACCATTGTGGTCGAGAGAATTTGGCTGAAATTGAATTCCATAACATTTAGATGTTTATTTTACAAAGTACGAAAAAAAACGCAAGAGTTTTACCGGCAATTTTGTGTTGTTCACCGGAGATTTTACCACTCCCGGCACAATGGCCTTTATACATTCATACTTACACCCCATCTTTATCCTATTAAATTGATAAACGATGAATATGCTAGTCTTTAAAACCTCAGTACAAAAACGGATTGACCTGATCTCTGTAAAACCAGTTTTAAACCTGTTGTTTGGAAAAAAGAACTGGCTGTTCACATTTGAAGATAAATTGCTTAAAGTTGCCTCTACAGTGCCCTGTGCAGATATTGTAGAATTTATCCTGGCAGAAAATGGTGTGGAATGCGTAGAGCTGACTTAATCAGGCTTATTGTTATTCCATGAAAAAAGCCCTGTAAGTTTTGCTTACAGGGCTTTTTTATTTATTGCAATTACTTTGCTTTTACACTGGCGGCTGTGGCTGCTTTAAAAACATAAAGAATGAAATGTGCTGCTGCAAAAACCAATGAGAAGTAATAAAGGCCTGTATCAGCTCCATCGGTAATGTGGTGGTGGATGATGGCTACTCCGATCAGCAGGGCCGTTAAAGCAACCCCTATCCATGATATTGTGCGGGTACTTTTCATTAAAGTAACCTGGTTGTTGTCGGACAGTAAACTGTTTTTCATGCCATAGAACAGGTAAACATCAAAGCCGATAATCATCCAGACCAATAAACGTACCCAGGTATCCAATGGCAGGAACACCATCATACCCAGACAAACGGCAACACCCAATATCGGGATTAAAGGCACCATAGGTACTTTAAATGCCCTTGGCAAATCCGGCATCCTTTTTCTTAGAATTACTACACCAATACATACCAGGATAAACGCGAGTAAAGTACCTATACTGGTCATCTCGCCAACTACGGTAGCTGGTACAAAGGCAGCAAACAAACTTACAAATACCATGAATAGTAAATTGCTTTTTGCAGGTGTACTGTATTTTGGGTGTACGCTTGAAAATACTTTAGGCAGTAATCCGTCTTTACTCATAGAGAAGAATACCCTCGACTGGCCCAATAGCATCACCAGGATTACAGAAGCGTAACCGCCTAAAATTGCAAATATAATTGCTTTATTTAACCATGGATAGGCTGGTGTAACCATACCAGAGGCATCTTTTGCGCCCATGTTATCAATAGCAACAGCAACAGGTGCAATACCATCCTGACCTTTAAACATGTCATAATTGGCAACGCCCGTCATAACATGTGCAAAAAGAATATACAATATGGTACAAATAAACAGGGAAACCAGGATACCTATAGGCATATCTTTTTTAGGATTTTTAGCTTCCTGGGCTGCAGTCGAAACTGCGTCAAAACCTATATAGGCGAAAAATACAATTCCGGCCGCCCTGATGACGCCTCCCCATCCATGTGTAAATACACTCTCGTGGCCGGGTTTATCACCAGGAATAAAATAAGGCTGATAATTTTCAGCGTTTATATATTTCCATCCTAAAAAGATGAAGATAAATACAATCACTACTTTAACGGCAACAATAAGCCCGTTTACAAAAGCTGATTCACTTGTTCCGCGGATGAGGATGAAGGACATCACGATAATGATGAACACGGCAGGCAGGTTAAACATACCAGAAACCACAGTACCATCCAACAGGGTTGCGTGTTCAAAAGGCGACATGGTCACCTGCGCGGGGAGATGGATGTCGTAATAACCGAGAAACTTGACCAGGTACCTGCTCCAGCTTATGGAAACGGTTGCAGCACCCAGGGCATATTCAAGTACCAGATCCCAGCCAATTATCCAGGCTACAAATTCGCCCATAGTAGCGTAAGAATAGGTATAAGCACTACCCGCCACTGGTATCATAGAAGCAAACTCTGCATAGCACAAGCCCGCAAAAGCACAACCTATGGCTGCGATAATGAATGAAATGGTGATGGCGGGACCGGCATTATTGGCGGCTGCGGATCCGGTTATGGAAAATAACCCCGCTCCAATAATAGCACCAATACCCAGAGCTACCAGGTTTACCGGTCCAAGTGTTCTTTTTAGCGTTCCCTCACCGCTCTCAGCTGCTTCCTTGGTGAGTAAGTCAATCGACTTTCTAAAATTCATAATTTGTGGTTTAGTTTAATAAGTTAGTTTTTTATGCCGTTTAATATTTTAATGTTTTTATGATTGTCATTTACGTATCATAATCCTGTCAAACCTAAAGAAAATATATCTAAATATAAAAGGGATTCTTTTTAGAAATCCCTTTTAATAGTAACAATATAATATTATTGGTATGTGGTTACACTGTCCTTAACACTTTTAATGGCCAGTGTGGCTGCAGCCACTTTTACCGGACTGCCCGGTTTAGTCATAATTTCAACCTTTTCTTTAACCCTGGCATGTTCTGCTGAAACCCCGACTGCGATGTATGGCGCAATGACCAGTGAAACGATAGACATCAGTTTGATCAGGATGTTCATCGAAGGACCGGAGGTATCTTTAAACGGATCTCCAACGGTATCTCCCGTTACAGAAGCCTTATGTGGTTCCGATTTTTTATAATGCATCTCGCCATTGATCTCTACACCTTTTTCAAATGATTTTTTTGCATTGTCCCATGCACCTCCTGCGTTCGACTGGAAAATTCCCATCAATACCCCCGATACGGTAACACCAGCCAGCAAACCACCCAATATCTCGGCCGAGCTTACGGTAGGAAATACGCCTTTAAAGCCAAATCCAACGATGATCGGAACTAAAAGTGCGATTGCACCCGGCAGCATCATTTCCCGGATAGAAGCTTTGGTGGAGATGGCTACACATTTTTCATATTCAGGTTTTGCTTTGTATTCCATAATGCCGGGAATTTCGCGGAACTGACGACGAACTTCCTGCACCATATCCATCGCTGCTTTACCAACAGCTGCAATACACAGTGCCGAGAAAATGAAAGGAATCATGGCACCTACAAACAGACCGGCCAATACAGGGGCTTTATAAATATCGATGGCCGATATACCGGCAACACCAACAAAGGCAGCGAATAAGGCCAGTGATGTTAATGCCGCAGAAGCGATTGCGAAACCTTTGCCTGTTGCAGCAGTGGTGTTACCCACAGCATCCAGGTTATCGGTACGTTCACGTACTTCGGGTGGCAGCTGGCTCATTTCAGCAATACCACCTGCATTATCGGCAATAGGGCCAAAAGCGTCGATAGCCAATTGCATAGCTGTAGTGGCCATCATGCCGGCAGCGGCAATGGCTACACCATACAAACCTGCAAAAGCATACGAACAGATGATCCCTCCGGCAAGCACCAGGATAGGGGCAACAGTAGATTTCATTCCTACAGACAAACCACCAATAATATTGGTAGCATGACCGGTAGCAGATTGCTGGATAATTGAATTAACCGGGCCTTTGCCCATTGCCGTATAATATTCGGTAATGATACTCATTAATGTACCTACCACTAAACCTACTATGATGGAATAAAATACGTCCAGGCTGGTAAAATTAACCCCGCGCAAATGTAAATGTTCAGGCAGCATGGCTGTAACCACAAAATAAGAAGCAATGGCAGTGATGACTATGGATCCCCAGTTACCTAAATTTAAGGCGGTTTGTACATTTGAGTCTTCGCCTTTAATGCGTACAAACCAGGTACCTACAATAGAGAACAAGATGCCCAGCCCGCAGATCACCATGGGTAGCAATACCGGTGAAAAACCGTTCAGGTTATCAACAGCAATGCCATTTAGTTTATCAACCACAATTTCCTGTCCCAATACCATGGTGGCCAGGATGGTTGCTACATAAGAACCGAATAAATCGGCGCCCATACCTGCAACGTCACCCACGTTGTCACCCACGTTATCTGCTATAGTTGCAGGATTACGCACATCATCTTCAGGAATACCTGCTTCCACCTTACCTACAAGATCGGCACCCACGTCGGCGGCTTTGGTATAAATACCCCCACCAACCCTAGCAAACAGCGCGATAGACTCTGCACCCAGCGAAAAGCCGGTAAGTACTTCAATGGCTGTTTTCATTTCAACGCTGTTGGCCGAAACCACATTAAACATTTGCAGAAAAACAATAAACAAACCGCCCAGGCCTAATATTGCCAGACCGGCAACGCCCAGGCCCATTACGGTACCACCAGTAAACGATACCTTTAAGGCCTGCTTTAAACTGGTCCTGGCAGCCTGTGTAGTACGTACATTTGCTTTGGTGGCGGCTTTCATGCCGATATATCCTGCCGTGGCAGAAAATACTGCACCAATGATAAACGCTACGGAAATGATCCAGCTTGAATGTAAGGCTACACCATTTACTTCATGTATGGTACCCGAGTAGGCAAGTAAAGCTGCTGTAAATACAACAAAAATGCTCAATACCCTCCATTCGGCTTTTAAAAAGGCCATGGCTCCATCAGCAATGTAGCCGGCCAGCTCCTGCATGTTCTTGTCTCCTGCGTCCTGTTTGTTTACCCATGCACTCTTGATGGCCATCACCAGGATGCCAACCAGGCCCATAGCAGGGATCAGATAAATTAAATTGTTTTGTAAAAACTCCATACTTTAATTCTTCTCGTTTAGGTTGTTTAACTTGTTTTGTTTGTTTGGTTTTTCCGGTTGTGTTTACGCTACTCAGCAACGTGTTTAGTCCAACAGGCTAAAAACAAAAATAACTGAGTAAACGTAATTAACAAATTTTTAATCAATTGATTGCAATCCTTTTTTGAAAATATAAGGCATTGTGCTTTTTTGCCCGTTTAATGCAGCTTTTAATTTTTTAATTATTTGCATTTTACTGCACAACAATGTTTTTTAGATATATTAGCATCAGTAAGGGCGTGTTTACCAACCAGAATTAAAAGGTAAAAGCCCTTTAAAACCAAACCAACCAAACAAACAAATGGAGAAAGAAAACCAGGATGGTTCCTTTAAAAGAGAGCTCGGACTGCTAGACGGGACGATGCTAGTTGTGGGCTCTATGATCGGCTCAGGTATATTTATTGTAAGTGCCGACATTGCCAGGCAGGTAGGATCGGCCGGCTGGCTTACCCTGATCTGGGTGGTAACAGCAATTATCACTGTCATTGCTGCAGTAAGTTATGGCGAGTTGAGTGCCATGTTCCCAAAGGCTGGCGGACAATATGTTTATCTGAAAGAAGCTTATAACAAACTGATCGCATTTTTATACGGTTGGAGCCTCTTCGCTGTAATACAAACCGGAACCATTGCCGCTGTAGGTGTTGCCTTCTCTAAATTTGCAGCCTATCTTTTTGAACCTTTTAGTGAAAATAACATCCTATGGCAAATCCAGACAGGGACAAGCGATAAGGGCGTACCAGAGTTTTATGCCATCAGCGCTGCCCAGCTGGTTTCTATTGTTACCATTGTTTTTCTTACCTATATCAATAGTAAGGGCGTAAAAGACAGCAAAATCCTGCAGACGGTACTTACCATCATCAAAATTTTATCACTTTTTGGTTTAATTGTTTTTGGTTTTACACTGGCAGCAAAGGCGGACGTATGGAATGCCAACTGGGCAAATGCCTGGGAAACCCGCTCGTTCAGCTTGGAAACCATGAACTGGAGCCCCATCAGCGGAAGCTTATTGCTGTCGGGAATTGCGGCGGCAATGGTGGGTTCCCTTTTTTCAAGTGATGCATGGGCCGGAGTAACCTTTATTGCCGGAGAGATCAAAAACCCGCAGCGAAACGTGGGACTTAGCCTGTTTTTAGGGACTTTAATCGTCAGCATCATCTATATCCTGGCCAACCTGATGTATGTAGCGGTGCTGCCGCTGGATGAAATTACAACCGCAAAGTCGGACCGGGTGGCCGTAGTAGCTGCCCAGTATATTTTCGGACAGGCAGGTACCATAATTATTGCAGTGATGATCATGATCTCTACTTTTGCCTGCAACAACGGTTTAATCATGGCGGGCGCAAGGGTGTACTATACCATGGCTAAGGACGGGTTGTTCTTTAAGAGCGCCGCCAGGCTAAATGCATCTGATGTTCCGGGCTGGGCACTCTGGGTACAGGGAGTATGGGCCTCGGCTTTATGCCTCACCGGGAAGTATGGGGCGTTGCTTGATTTTGTAGTGATCATCGTTCTCATATTTTATATCCTTACCATTTATGGCATTTTCATTCTGAGGAGAAAGATGCCGGATGCGGAGCGTCCTTACAAGGCTTTTGGTTATCCCTTTTTGCCTTTATTGTACATAGTGCTGGCTTCGGCATTGAGTATCGCCCTGCTTATTTATAAAACGGATACCTGTGGATGGGGGGTACTGATCATGCTGATTGGAATTCCGGTGTATTACCTGACCAAACAAAAGGAATAAGTACCTGGATCAAATAATTTCATATTGACCCTGGCATGTCAAATATTTCGGGAATAATATTTACCTTTGCTAAAAATTATAGCATTTCCTGAGATTTTAGCAGATGACAGTAACTGTACTCCCAATCATAGAACCCGATATCAAGCCAGCCGCTCCCCTGGCAAAAGTAATGAATGAAAGACTTACCCGATTTGCAAAAGAGCTCCAGGATGTACATTTAAAAGGCCTGGAATCCATAGAACCTTTGTTTGATGATGTAGTCATCTATATCAGTTACAATAGCAAATACAGTATCCGTTGGATGATCGTAAATGATGTGCCGGCGACTATTGAGGCTGAAGTAGCCGAGCAATGCGGACGGCTGGGTTATATCAAATGGAAAGCCTCTGCTTTTGGAATGATAGAAAGGTCCTAGCAGGTACAAGGTAAATTCCAGTTATTAACTGCTTCGTTTTTTATTGCGTCAGGAATTGTATATATTTCATTTAATGAACGAAATCCTTTCCATTAAGAACGGCAACGTAAAGACCTTTGAACAGGCCTATCACCAGTGGAGCGACCAGATATATGCCTTTATATTCCGGCAATGCCGTTCTGAGGAAATAGCGGATGAAGTTTTGCAGCAGGTTTTTGTACGTCTTTGGGAAAAAAGGGCAGGTCTTTCCGAAGAATATCCGCTTCATGTGCTGCTGTTCAGAATGTCCCGGACCATCTTTATAGACGAATTGAGAAAGGCGGCCCGCACGCGTCGCTGCCTTGATGAGCTGCAGCAAAAGAAAGTCAGGGATTTCATGGAAGACAATTTTGAGAATAGGGAAACCCTGCAATTGCTCAGCAAAGCCATTGAAAATATGCCGCCGATCCGCAAACAGGTATTCCTGATGAGCCGTACCGAGCATCTTTCCCATCAGCAGATCGCCGAAAAACTCGGTATCTCTTCAAAAACTGTGGAAAACCACATTGGCCTTGCATTAAAGTACCTTCGCCGTTTTACCTTGTTGATGGTATTGCTGACCATTTATTAAATATGCTGCATAAAAAATAAAAAGCTCATTAGGGGATAGCCTTCTTACAAACGTATTGTCGATATATGATTGACAATACACTGATAGAAAAATTTTTCCGTAATCAATGCACCGAAGCGGAAGCGCTTAGGGTCGCTGAATATTTAGAGGCGAATCCGCCTAAGCTGGAAGAATTGCTTCCCCTGGAACTGCCAGGCCAGATAGAAGAACCATTTTTATTGCCAGCTGCTAAAAAACAACAACTGCTGGCAGCTATTCTGGAACAAACGAAGCCCAAACAAAACAGACCTTCTTTTTTACGCATCGGCCTTTTGGTTGCCGCCTCTTTGTTACTGGTGTTGGGACTGGCATGGTGGATGGGCAGTAGTGAAGATCAGCAGATCCCATTGCAAAGACGGGAGGCCGTCACGGCTTTTACATTGGTTAAAATCAATTATGGCAAAGAAGAAATGGCATTACATATAGCCGATGGTTCAGTCATTTTTTTAAAACCAGGGGGGGAAATCCGCTACCTGGAACAGCTCAGTAAAAAAAGCAGGGACTTTAAACTGAAAGGAACGGCAAGATTTAAGGTGGCAGAAGATAAGTTACGTCCTTTCCATGTATATGCAGGCGGAACTGTAACCACTGCCTTGGGTACGGATTTCACGGTTTCATCACCAGAGGGTGAAGGCCGGGTAAGTGTATTGCTGCACAGTGGTAAGGTTGTCGTGGGGCCCGACAGCAGTATTAACGCCCGGCGAATGAAGAAGACCTATCTGATGCCTGGAAATAAACTGCTGATCGATAAGGTAGACTTCGGACTTACCCTGATTAAAAATGCAGACCGGCCATCCTTACCGCCAAAAAATGTAGAACCTAATGGGCAAACTGTGCTCAGCTCAACCGAGGTCTCCTTCCGGAACCAGTCGCTTGCTAAGATCTTTGGTGTGCTGCAGGGCGATTTTTCTGCTGATATCCGGTTTGATAAAACCCAGGTAAAGGGCATGTATTTTACAGGAACGTTTAAACGGAATGAACAAACGGTAGCCCTTATTTTGAATGAAATTGCACTATTGAACCACTTAAATATAGAAAAGAGGGATAGCGTTTATATCCTGACACTGCAATCCACTAAACAATCAACCAATTAATTCACCAAACAAACAAACTATGGATCAATTTTTATTAAAAACCAGGCATGTTTTTCACGGCATCGCGCTATGCTGCTGTTTTTTGCTTTTAGGCAATAGCAGGGTATTTGCACAAACTGGTGCAACAGCAACAGGCGTTGTAAAGGACGCCCTGGGCGTACAGCTTCCAGGGGTTTCTGTGAGAATAGAAAACAAGACTACCAGATTCAGTGTAGGCACCAGCACCAACAACCAGGGTATGTTCTCTATAGGTGGCATACCTGCGGGTAACAATTACACCATTACCTTTACTTCAATTGGGTACAAACCAAAGATAATGGAAGGTTATACCATCAGCCTTACCGATAAAATATCCATTGCAGTAGTGCTGGAAGAAAACGCAGCGGCTTTGGGCGAGGTTGTAGTTACAGCTCTGGGCATAAAGCGTAACAAAAGGGCCCTGGGCTATAGCATGGCCGAATTGAAAGGAAATGAACTTACCCAGGGAGCGGAAGCAAACGTAGCCAATACACTGTCCGGAAAGGTTTCGGGCGTGCAGGTAAGCCGGGCAGCTTCAGGATCGGGAGGTTCATCCAAGGTGATCATCAGGGGCAATAACTCCCTGATCGGGAACAGCCAGCCTTTATATGTGGTAGATGGGGTGCCGATAGACAACCAGAACATCGGTTCTGCTTCAAGTACAGGTGGTACTGATTATGGAGATGGTATTTCCAATATCAACCCGGATGATATACAGACCATTTCCGTACTGAAGGGACCAAATGCCGCTGCGTTATATGGCCAGCGCGGAAGTAATGGTGTAATTTTAATTACCACCAAGGCCGGAGCAGCGGGGAAAGGAATGAACATTCAGTTCAATACTGATTTTTCTTTAGGAAACGCACTGGTTTCCCCCGATTTTCAAAATGAATATGCCCAGGGACTGAACGGTAATTTTACCCATTTAAGAAGGGCAGATGGAACCATCATTACGATGGCCCAGGCCATTGCAGGCAATATTCAGGGAACACCGAAGATGAGTGCCGGTCGCGACAGGCTTACCCGATCCAGCTGGGGACCAAAAATGGAAGGTCAGGCTTATGAAGACCAATGGGGCAACCTGCTTTCCCTTACACCGCAGCCAGATACTTATACCGCGTTTTTTCAGACGGAAAAACAATTTACCAACAACATTAGTGTAGAGGGCGGTAATGAAAAGGTAAATTACAGGTTCTCTTATGCCAATACCTATATAGATGGGTATGTGCCTACCAATGTCATCAACAGGAACAATTTTAACCTGCGTACCCAGGCTAAAATTACCGATAAATTTAACCTGGATGCCAAGCTGAATTACATTATGCAGGACGGTACAAACCGGCCAACTTTGTCTGATGCGTCTGACAATCCGGCTTACCTGTTGATCAGCCAGCCAAGGAGTATCCCTATGGATATCATTGAACAATACAAATGGACCGCAAATGATGTAGCCAAACAACTGGGCTATACCAATATTTTTGCCGGCCTTGAAAAAACATATGCCACCAACAGTTCAACAGCCAATCCTTACTGGACCATCAGGGAAACCAGGAATACGGACAGGAGAGACCGTGTAATCGGCTTACTCAGGCTGTCGTACGATTTTGCTCCCTGGCTAAAGCTGACTGCTACCGGAGGCACAGATTTTTATACCGATCAGCGCCTGCGTTACCGTGCGGTAAATACTTACCAGAGCTTAAACCGCAAGGGTGATATGAGCGAAACGGTGATCCGTGTAAGGGAAGACAATTACGATGCCTTGCTGAACAGTAATTTTAAACTGGAAAATGGATTGGGCTTTACCCTTAATGTAGGTGCCAGCCACCTGAGCCGCTACCTGCGCCAAACCGGTAACTCGGGAAGCCAGTTCATCGTGCCAGACCTTTATGTGATCAACAATACTCTCACCAATTCCTATATTTTCGGTTTAACGGAGTCAGAGATCAATTCAGTATACAGTTCCGGTCAGGTTTCCTATAAGGACTACCTGTTCCTGGATCTTTCGGCACGTAACGACTGGTCTTCCACACTGTCAAAAGAAAACAATTCATTTTTTTATCCTTCTGTGAGTGCCAGCTTTATTGCTTCCGAAGCGCTTAAGTTTAAAAGCGATGTACTCAGTTACCTCAAATTAAGGGGTTCATGGGCACAGGCCGGCAGCTCCGGAAATCCTTATCAGTTAACAGGTACCTATAGTTTAAGCCAGTTTACACACGGAGGCGTTCCGCTGGGTTCTTTTACCACCATTATTCCGGATAAGAACTTAACCAATGAGCTGACTACCTCTATTGAATTTGGTGCAGATCTGGAGTTCTGGTCGGGCCGGGCCGGTTTAGGCTTTACAGTTTACCAGGCTTCTACCAAAGATCAGATACTGGATGTTCCGGTGTCGCCATCAAGTTTGTTTACCGTGATGCGCATCAATGCCGGCGAAATCCGCAACCGTGGTATTGAACTTTCCTTAAATGCTACACCAATTAAAACGGAGTCAGGCTTTACCTGGAAAACTACCTTCAATTACAACAAAAATACCAATAAGGTGATGTCGCTTTATCCGGGCGTAGAAACGTTTTTGCTGGGCTCAGACCGGGGGATCAATGTGGTTGCCGAAGTGGGCAAACCTTTCGGACAGTTGATCGGGACCCAGTTTGCCTGGTTAAAAGATGAAAATGGAAACCGCCTGATAGACCCGAATACCGGTTTACCTTTAACCACTACCAGCAGGGTACAGGAAACGATTGGCAACGCGCAGCCAGATTGGCTGGGTGGATTTTCTAACTCTTTTACTTATAAGGGGTTGACGTTGAATGCATTGATAGATATCCGCCAGGGTGGCATGATCTTCTCTCAGAGTAACCGCGAAGAGATCATCTATGGAACCACGAAGAAAACTTTAGCGGGCAGGGACGGCTCTTACCTGGCAAAAGGTGTAGTAGCGGTAAAAAATGCCGATGGCAGCTGGAGCGGAACGGGCGTGGCCAATACCAAAACGGTAAAGGCTCAGGACTACTGGAATGTAGTAGCCAGCGATAAGGAGGTAATGGTGTCTGAAGAGATGCTGAATGATGGCAGTTATATTGCCATGCGGGAGCTGAGCCTGCGTTATCAGCTTCCGGCCAGATTTTTACCGGGCAAACGAATCAGGAATGCTTCGGTTGGTGTGTACGGGCGTAACCTGTTTTACTTCCAGCGTAAAACGGATGGCTTCTCACCAGAGTCGGCCTCTTTTAATACTTCCAATTCTTCCATTGGTATCGAGTCTACCTCTTTGCCTATGCTCAGGAACATCGGATTTAACCTGAGTATCGGACTTTAACCTGACCATTAGCATTAGAAATTATGAAAACGAAAAATATCATCAAAACAAGCTTATATAGTTTAGCCATTGTTGCTGGTTTAGGTTCCTGCACCAAAGATTTTGAAAAGCTGAACACACCACCAACTTCCATTACCACTATTGATCCTTCCCTGTTGTTCTCCAGGGTATTAAAAGACGGTACTTTTGCTGAAGGCGGCGAGCTGCCCAACAATAAATTTGGTTCCTGGGTACAGCACTGGGCCGGGGCAGCGGTAGTACCTGTATCAAGATACATCGAATCTTCAGAAGATGCGATATGGGAACAGCACTACGGTATGATCCGTGACCTCAGACAGATCCGTCTGGAACTGGCAGGCAAGGAAAACGATGCTTCAGGAAGAACAAAACTGGCCATTGCCCGGATCTATGAGATCAGCATCTGGCAGCGCCTTACCGATCTTTTCGGAGATATTCCTTATTCAGAGGTCTCCAAAGACGCAACCGCCATTAACGTCACACCTGCATTTGATACCCAGGAAAGCATATACACTTCGCTAATTGCTGACCTTGACGCAGCGATGAACAACCTGAATGATGCCGATGAAAACTATGGCACGGCAGATTTCTTTTATAAAGGTTCAACCGCCATCAATTCCTGGCGCAAATATGCCAATTCGCTAAAGCTCCGCTTAGGCTTAAGGCTGCGTTATGCAAATCCTACCCTGGCCAGGGCAACTGTGGAATCGGCAATGGGCAAACCCGCTTTGCTGTTCAGTTCAAATACAGACAATGCTGCGGTGCCAACTTTTAGCGATGCACAAACTACAAATGCCAATCCTATGCTGCAGCAGTTCCTTACGGGCAGTTCCGATCTGAGGTATCTTGCAGCTGCATTGGTAACCAGGCTAAAAACCTATAATGATCCGCGTTTGCCGTTGCTGGCGCAGTTAACGGTAAACAACGTAAACGCCGGACAGCCAGATTATGTAGGGTTGGGTGTAGCTTTGACCGATGCACAATTGTCGCAGGTCATCAGGAATAACTATTCAACCGCTTCGCTGAGTACCTGGTTTAGCCGTACTTTTTCACCTATTCCGGCTTATTCCCTTACTTATGCAGAGGTTTGCTTTTTTAAGGCCGAAGCCGCATTGCTGGGCTGGGGTGCACAAACTACAGCTGCCGAAGGCTTTTTTAAAGCTGGGGTAGCGGCCGCCTTGCAGTTGCCTCCGTATAACATTAACACCATTCCTCCGGCATACGATAGCGCTGTACTTTCTTTTACAGGACTTAACGATGCTCAGAAACTGGACAGGATCATGACCCAGAAATGGATCCATCTTTTCGGCAGAAACTATGAAGCGTTTGCAGAATGGAGAAGAAACGGCTTGCCAGCTTTAACCCCTGGCAGTAACCTGGGCTCTACCAATGGGCAGATTCCGCGCAGGGCGATTTACTCTACCCGCGAGTCGCAGCTGAATACCAGTAACTACAATACAGCTGTCGGTCGTTTGTCCAACGGTGATTCCTTTCTTTCTAAAGTCTGGTGGGATAAACGTTAAAGCGGAAAACCGGACACACATTTCTCTCGTAAGTATGATCAAATGAGGCCTGCGGCCTCAGGAGAACTTAAAACCCAACAATTATGAAAAACTTACAAGAGATTTTTACGACCCCACTACAGCGCCGGTCCTTTCTGCAATATGCAGGGGCCGGCGCTGCTGGTATGGCACTGGTAGCCGTTGGCTGCAAAAAAGACAGGCACACCAATGTTCCTGATGGTGTTTTACTGGATTTTAAAGATGACTTTGGTGTATTGAACTATGCTTACGCCCTGGAGCAATTGGAAGCTGCTTTCTACATTCAGGTTGCTTCGGCGCCACCATCTGGCTTTAGCGCAGCTGAGAAAGCTTATTTTCAGGACATTCAGTTCCACGAAATTGCACACCGGGAATACTTCAAAAAAGCCCTGGGTACAGCTGCAATAGGCAGCCTGGAAGTAGACTTTTCGAGCATCAACTTTACAGACCGTGCCAGTGTGCTGGGGGCGGCTATGGCCTTTGAGGATTTAGGAGTTGCAGCTTATAACGGTGCTGGTGTACGCCTTAAGGATACAAACTTCCTGCTGGCGGCCGGAAAAATTGTTTCTGTTGAGGCCCGTCACGCTTCCTATGTCCGCGATCTGGTATCTTATGGCAGTTTTGCAGACCTGACCACGCTAACTGCGCTCGGTGCCAACAACGCCGGCGGACTGGATGCTGCCCTAAGCCCCGATAAAGTGCTGCCCATTGCAGGTAAGTATGTAAAAACCAAAATCAACCTCATTAACCTTTAAAACCAGAAACCATGAATATTGTAAATATATTAGAAGAAATAGAAAAAGTTGATGCTGAGATCTATGAGCGATTAAACCCAAGACGGGCTGCCATGAAGGATTTTTTCAACATGAGCAAAAAAATAACCCTGTCCGCTATGCCTTTAGCAATGGGTGCCTTATTTCAGAAAGCATATGGGCAAACCGCGCCAGCTACAGTAAATGAAGTGCTGAACTTTGCTTTAACACTGGAATATCTGGAATACCATTTTTACAACCATGCAGTGGTAGCTGCTCCCGGGCTCATTCCGGCCGGTACACCTGCTGTTGGCGCAATCACCACCATCCGCGATCACGAAAAAGCGCACGTGGATTTATTAAAGGGTGCATTGGGCGCTGCTGCGCGGCCGGCATTGGCTTATACTGATTTTGATTTTACTGCAAAAGGAACTTTTCCGGATGTATATACCAGTTATCAAACCTTCCTGGCGGTGGCACAAGCATTCGAAGATACGGGTGTAAGGGCCTATAAAGGACAGGCAGGTGTGCTTAAAGGAAATGCTGTCCTTACTACCGCACTTCAGATCCATTCGGTCGAAGCCCGTCATGCCGCGCATATCCGCTTCATGCGTTCAGGAGGATTGAATGGCGGCGGTGCAGCGATCAAGCCCTGGATCAGTCTGGGCACAGGAGGCGGTGCAAACGACACAGGCATACCTCAGGTTGATGCGGTATATGCCGGAGAAGACCTGGACGTACAAACCGGTGTTACGATTACCGGAATCGCTACCGGTGTTACTAAAGCTAAGGCAGTGGAATCTTTTGATGAACCATTGAATTCCGCACAGGTACTGGCTATTGCCGGTTTGTTTATCAAATAGCCATATCAGATTGAAACGCCACCCATTACCACCATCTTATCCATGGTAGGGATTGGGCTTCCGCCACGTTTTTCCAGGGTTACGGCAAAGGCCTGCGCGGAAGCAATTTCTTTCATCTGCAGCAACAGGTGTGTGCTGTCAGCCTTAACATCAAATACACCTAAATCGACAGGCTTGCCATTTACCAATGCCCAAAGCTGGTATTGGTGAGCCTTGTCATTTGCAGGAAGGCCCATTTTTGAATTGTCGACCATTACATGCCTGCCGCTTATATGCCAGTATACGATCATTTTTGCTGAAGGGTCCATTTTGGTTCCTGCAAGTTTTACAACTTTCCAATCCGGATCGTTTGGCATATCTGCAATTTTTTGCAGGTCGTTATTGGTTTGCCTCATGTGGCTTACCGTAGTGGTAAATTGTTCTTTTTCAAGGCTCAGGCTGGCAATCTGATCTTTGGCATTACCCAGCTGATTATGGGTTTGATACAGCATCACACCACTAACCACAAGTAAAGACGCACATGCGGCAAGCGCGATGCGTAATGTCCTTATTTTTGATTCGTAGGCTGCATAATTGGTCGGAGCAGGCAGGGTGATATCTTTTACAGGTTCCTGGCTTATCTGGTTTAATATTTTGCTTTTCAAAGCTGCCGAAGGTTCTACGGCCTGTTGCTGCGCATATTGTTCCATGGCAATTTCAATGGCTTCCAGTTCCTGTTTTATTTCAGGGTACTTTGCTGCCATTGCTTCTACTTCGGCCTGTTCCTGTGCATTTAACTGCCCCAGAACGTAAAGCTCAAGTATGCCCGATTCCATATATGCTTTTAACTCTTCCAATTTAATTAAATTGTTTTCTTAACTCCATTATTGCCATCCTGATACGCGTTTTCACTGTACCCAAAGGCAAATTTAATTCTTTTGCAGCTTCCAGGTGCGTATACCCCTTAAAATACACCATGTTCAATACGGCATTAAGCTCTGGTTTAAGTGTCGTAACCATTTCTTTTATCCCAAGGGCATCTGCATTAAAAGTTACTTCATTTTGCCCGTCAATAGCATCTACGTTATTATCGAGCTCAAGGTTTTTATTTGAATTCCTGAAATCTTTAGAGCGCAGTTTATCAATGGCCAGATTTCGTGCAATGTTCATCATCCAGGTAAAGAGGCGGCCTTTACTGCTGTCGTAGCTGCCTGCAGAATTCCATATTTTTATAAAAGTCTCCTGTAATACATCCTCAGCAAGTTCTGCTTGCGGTACCAGTCTTGAGATCACCCCAAACAGTGCTGCTGAATACATGTCATACAAGGCCTGCATGGCTATGGTATCCTGACTTTTCAGTTTACTGATCAGTTCTTCTTCTGGAAGGGAGATTTTTTTTGCGGCCATCAAGTATTTAAATATACAGAAAATGAGGTAAATGAGAAATAATACTTCAACCGAAATCCGGTGCAGAAGATAATCCGTATCTCTTTTAAACATTAACAACAAAAAAGAAGATGAAAAGATTTATTTTATCTGTAATTGCCCTGGCAGCCCTGGCATTTACAACTCAGGTTTACGCACAGAAAAATCCTATGGTAGGCGGTGCAGCCATGTATGCCAGCAAAGATATTGTTGACAATGCGGTGAATTCAAAAGACCATACCACGCTGGTTGCGGCCGTTAAAGCCGCGGGGCTGGTTAGTACTTTGAAAGGAGAGGGGCCATTTACGGTCTTTGCGCCTACAAATGCCGCCTTTGATAAGCTTCCTGCCGGAACTGTTGCTACCCTGCTGAAACCGGAAAGCAAAGATATGCTTGTCAAAGTCCTGACCTATCATGTTGTAGCCGGAAAAATGGACAGCAAAACAATTGCTGCCGCAATTAAAAAAGGGAAGGGGAAAGCAGAGTTGACTACCGTAAGTGGAGGTAAATTATGGGCATGGATGAAGGGGGATAAAATGGTGCTGAAAGATCAAAAAGGAGGGTTAAGTACGGTAACCATTGCCGATGTAATGCAGAAAAATGGCGTGATCCATGTTGTTGACACTGTTTTAATGCCTTGATTAAATACAGCGTTAATTGTGGAAGATCAAAAGGTTCAGAATCATGATTCTGAACCTTTTGTTTGTTATTGTTTTACCCAATCAGCATAGTGATAGATAGTAGGTTTATGACTTGTTTTTCGCCAAACACCACAACCTATGGTGTATAGACAATCTGGACTAGAAACTGCTTATTACAGATATGGTGTGTTCGGGCTTCGTTTTAAGTGCGTTAAGGGTGTGTTTTGTTTTTCGGGGGCATTGCGCCGGTGTTAGGGAGGGGTTGATACGGCCTTGCTTTAGCCTTTAGCCTTTTCAGGGGTTGCTCAATTCCTGCCATACCCAGCCAAAGCCCAAAGCGCAGGGTTAACGCAGGGTTAAGGTACGTCGAACAGAAGGCACATATTTGGTTTGGCAGGTTTATTGTAAGTTGGTAATTATCGGGAGGCTTAGACCGCTCACATTCGTTCTGGGTAACGAGTGTACCTATATCTATAAATTCACAACATCATGGCCAGATTAAATGGTCTCTTTGAAGGTTTTAACGGAAAGCTGGGCAATCTGGTAAGTTATAACCTTAAGGGAAAACAGGTGATCCGCAAAATAGGACGGACCACCAAAGCACCAACAACTGCCCAATTGGCAGTTCAACAAAAACTTACTTTAACGAACGCTTTTTTAAAATCCATTCTGCCTTTTATTAATGTAGGTTTTGCATTGGAAGTAGCCGGTACAGATAAAAATCCGCACAATGCGGCTACGGCCTACAACATTAAACATGCCCTGCAGGGCGAATATCCGAATATGAGTTTGGATTACAGTAAGGCATTGGTAAGCATGGGCGGGCTACAACCGGCCATTGCAGCCGCTGTTCATTTAACAGGCTCGCTGTTAACCTTTACCTGGTTGGTTGACCCCAATATGGATTGGGGCATTAAAAACGACCGGGCAATGTTACTGGTGTACTGCCCGGAACTGGCCAAAGCCACTTATTTCTTTTCTGGTGCGCGCAGAAGTAAGGGCACAGATGTAATGGGACTGCCGCCAGAATATGCTGGTAAGGAGCTGCACTGTTACATTGCTTTTAAAAGCAGCGACGGGAAGCGTATAAGTGATAGTATTTGGGTAACGGTTAATTAATTGAACCAAATAATAGAGGGTGCTAGAATGCGCCCTCTTTATTTTTGGGTTTACTTAACTTCTGGGAGTTACGGCTGGTTCCGGTAGTAGTTGATCAACATCACCCCATCGCCATAGGCATCTAATGTGAAATCAGCCGTTTTTAACGTGGTGCCATCGTTGCTCAACACAGAAATGGTATACTTTGCTCCGGGGCTGCCCTCACTAACACTGGCCGAAAAGCCTACGCCCGAAACATATTTATGGATGCTTACCGTCTTTTGCCAGGGTGGTGTTACCATTTCTTCGTACATGGTTTCGTCTGGTACTTCCGTCATATTCGGATTGGTAAGTGTAGGGGTATATTGAACCTGAACTTTTACAGTGCCGGGCCCGCTTAGTTTATATGTGTATTCAGTACCTGGGCCATCATTTTTGTCTTTGGAACAACCGAAGAGTAAGCTTGTAGCAGCAAGAAAAAACAAGATAAGGATGTTTGTTTTCATAAGTAATTTTTGCAAATGTAAAATCGAATACCCGGGCAAATACCATACCAGATAACGTTATTGGTTAATTCTGGATTTTTTTTCTGATGGGCTTCACCCTTTTTCGGTGCCTGTTCGCCTTAAGCTAAACGAACCTAAACTATATGAATAGATTATTACTTTTACTTGCCGCCCTGGCAGTCTGCTTTAAGCTGGACGCACAAACCGGTCGTGTTGACCTGAAAAAGCTGGAGCCACATGTGCAAAAAGTTGTGCAGAAGGCCTATCAGGCCTCGGTAGCTATTGCACTTTACAACGCCACCACTGGTGCATCTGGAGCCAGCATTTTTAGTGGCGTGGTAGTTGATACAGCAGGATATGTTTTATCTGTTGCACATGCTGTTTCACCAGGAACTCTGTATCAGATTACTTTTCCTGATGGTACAAAGAAACTGGCCCGTGGCCTGGGAAGGATTGCTTCGAATGATGCGGCAATGCTAAAAATTACTGAGAAAGGAACGTGGCCGTACGCTTCAATGGGATGGTCATCTTCATTACAGAAGAATATGCCCTGCATCAGTATCTCGTATCCGGGTACAGTGGGGGCTAAAACTCCAACCGTCAGATTGGGTTACGTAGCAGAACTCAAAGCACCAAACGGTTATTTACGCTCAACGTGTTTAATGGAACCCGGAGATTCAGGAGGTCCCTTATTTGATATGGAAGGCAGGGTAATTGGGCTGCATAGCAGGGTCGATCTCTCTTTGGATGCCAATTTTGAGGTACCTGTAGATACTTACAGAAAATATTGGAATGCACTCAATAAAATTGAAAACTATGCAGCGCTCCCTGCAGAGAACGATTTTGAGGCTGACCCGAAACCTGGGCAACTGAACACCTTAGTTGGTATTGGGGAGCTGAACATCATGCTAAATAAATCGTTGAAAGACAGGCTTATCAAAACCATTTTTAATATCAAAAGCCCCTATAAAAATAAGAAAATTCAAGCCAGTATTCTGGGTACCTTAATTAAAACGGATGGAATCATTAAAGACAAAAAATTAAAAGATAAAAGCCTTCTGATCAGTAAAAGTTCAATGGTAGGGATTCCTGCAATGGTTGAACTGGGGCCTGCTCAGCTCGTGCCGGCAAAAGTGATCAGTCGTGATGTTAAAAATGACCTGGTACTCCTGCAAATTGACAGGAAATTAAATGGGGGGATAGACCTGAAAACTGTTTCGGATGTTGAAATTAAGTTTAATGATTTGGGTAAACTGTTGGTTTCACCGCAGTTGAATGGAAACCATTGCATCAGTACAATAGGCAATACTTTGATTGACATTGCCAAAGCTCCGGGTACGGCTTCTATAGGCCTTACCGCAAAGACGGTGGCCGGAAAAGTGGTAGTGGCCCAGGTGAACCCCTTTGGGACAGCGAGTTCCGTTTCAGTGTACCAAGACGATGAATTGTTGGGCATTAACGGAAAACCAATCCTTACAGTAGAAGATCTTGATAATGAGATTGACAGTTACACTTTAAAAGATACGGCAATTTTACAGCTTTCAAGAAGAGGGGTAGCTTTTGAAAAACGTGTACCAGTAAAAATAACGCCGGAATCGGAAATGCATATAGCGTTAAAGTTTACAGATGGAAGGAGCGGGCGCTATTCGGGATTTAGCAAAGTGATGATCCACGATGGTCGATTAAAGCCTATAGCATGTGGGGGGCCATTGTATGGTGTTGATGGAAAATTTTATGGTATAAACATCGCTCGTTTCAGCCGTACCAGCAGCCTGGCTATTCCTGCTGTTCAGTTACGCAAATTCATTATCGAATCCATCAAAAACTAAATTTATGAACATTATAAAATATGCTAATGTACTGCAGCATCTGGCGGCTTATGCAGCAATTTGTGTATTAACCTTGCCACCTATTATTGTGCAGGCTCAGGCCCCCAATACTGCAGAAGTGCAAAAAGCTACGTTGCTTAACGTAATAAGAAATCTGAAAGAAAACCACATCAGCCCGAAGGCTATTGATGATAATTTCTCGAAAATGATCTGGAAGAAATTTCTGGAAAACCTTGATCCGAATAAAGATGTATTTCTGAAAAGTGATTTTGAGAAATTGAGGAGCTATGAACTGTTGATTGATGATGAATTGAACAACGGAATGCTGACCTTTTTTAATGCAGCTTTCGGACTTTATCAGCAAAGGTTGCAGGCTGCTGCTGCTGGATATAGCAAAGTGCTGGCCGCACCATTCGACTTTTCCGTAACTGAATCCTTACAGCTTAATGGCAAACTAAGGCAATCTGCAAGTACCCAGGCCGAATTGGATAAACTATGGGAGCAGCGGGCCAAATACCTGGTACTGAAGAAAATGATGGACTTAAACAAAGGGAAAATGACCAGCCCGGCTTTAGAGCAGGAAGCCAGGAGCAAAGTAGCACGCTGGGTGGGCAACACCTTTAAAAATTTAATGGCCACAACGGCTCAAAAAGATAAGTTTAGCCAGTTTCTGAATACGGTTACGCTGGCCGTAGAGGCGCATACGGTCTATTTTCCCCCACTTCAGGCAAAAAGTGTGAATGCCAGAATGGCCAAACGTTTTTTTGGCATCGGCGTTGAACTGCAGGATAAGGAAGGCGATTTTTTCATTAAATCATTGAGACCCGGCGGTGTGGCACTGAGTAGTGGGCTGATTGATGTGAACGATCGTATCATCAGTGTCAGCAATACCAGCGGTGAACAGATCGATGTCATAGGAAAGCCTATTTTGGAAGTAGCCGATCTTGTTAAAGGCGATAAGGACACGGAGGTTTCACTGGGCTTGTTAAAAGCAAGCGGCCAGCAGAAAGTTGTGACCCTAAAGCGTGCAGAGGTGAACGAAGAGGAGAGCAAAGCCAGAAGCGCAATTGTTCGGAAAGATGGCCGGAAAATAGGTTATTTGTATTTAAGGGAGTTTTATGTAGATGTAAACGATGCAAAGGGTGCCCGTGCAGCTGTTGACGTTCAGACTGAAATTTTGAAATTGAAAGATGCTAAAGTAGAAGGAATTGTATTCGACCTGCGCGACAATCCGGGCGGTTCTATAGATGAAGTTGTAGATATAGCAGGTTTTTTTCTGGGGCCGGGGCCAAAAGTGCTGGTTAAGGAAATGAATGCTCTTTATACCCCAACAACCGATAAAAAAGCGATCTATACGGGGCCTCTGGTGGTGATGGTCAATGAGCACAGTGGTTCGGCTTCAGAATTGTTTGCAGCCGCAATACAGGACCATAAAAGAGGACTGATTATTGGTGCTCCGGCTACTTTCGGAAAAGGAACGGCACAACCAACCCTACCAATGGGTAAAATGGGTAACAAAGCTAAAGGAATTCCCAACATCAGTTATGGGGCTATAAGAATCAGCCAGTATCGTTTCTATAGAGTAACAGGAGCTTCCACCCAATTGAGGGGGGTTGCATCAGATGTAGTGCTGCCAGGAAAACTGGCCTATCTGGAGAGCCGTGAAAAAAATCTGGATTCGGCATTGCCCTGGGACAGCATTTCACCGGCAAATTACAAACCTTATTATGATGCCGCTACCTATAATAAAGTGAAAAAATTGGGGCAAGAAGCAGTTGGGGAGTTAGATGCCTTTAAAGTTATAGACGAAAATAGTAAATTGCTATCGGAACAACAATTGAAACCTGTTAGTTTGAAACCGCTGGAATTTGTGAAAGAGCAGCAGGCGCTGGCAGCTTATAGTCAAAAGATTGAAGATATGGCCAGGTTACCCCAGGCCAAAAGATTGAAAGTTACAGCCAGCCCAGGTTATGAAGGAGCTGGGAAAAAATGGTACCCTAAATGGACTAAAGAAGTTTCGGCAGACATATATGTAGATAAGACGCTGGATGTGATAAACAGGTTAATGATGCTTAAATAAAACAGAATACTTTAAATACTGAGGCCAATGGCAGATCTCTTAAAGATAGAAGCGCTCTTTAAAGAACACTATTCCTTTTTATGTGCAGTGGCTTATAGGGTTGTAGACGATGAGGAAGTAGCTAAAGATATTGTTCAGAATTTTTTTCTGTACTGTTTGGATAAAATCTCCATCATAGCTGTGCATACAAATTTTAAGAGTTATGCTTTCAGGGCGGTCAGAAACGCGTCATTGAGCCATCGAAAAAAAGCAAGAAAAGTAGACTTCAATGATGGGTTGTTGCTTCAGGCAGCAGCGCATCTGGTTAGCCAGCAGGAGCAAGACCAACAGAACGAGGAAAATATGCGTGACAGAGAGCTGTGGGCTATTATTGGACAGATGCCTGAAAAACGCAGGCTTGTATTTTTATTGAGCAATAAGGAAGGCTTAAAATACACAGAGATTGCTGCGCAGCTGGACATCTCTGTCAATACAGTTAAAACACACATCAAGTTATCTTATGAGTTTTTACGGAGGGAATGCCGGTCGCTCATCAGGATGATCATGGTAATAGGTGTATGGTTAGGATTTTATTAGCAGGACATGGAACAGGAAGAAAAAATAAACTGGGATAAGCTGTTAAAGCATTTGGAAGGTAAGAATGATCTTCATCAGGACGAAGAGTTGAATCAGGAAGAACTGGAGGTGTTGCTGCTGGCAGAAGAAATAAATATGAGGATAAAAGAAGAAGATCCGCGGCATAAATTTCCGGTACAGGAAGGCTGGGAAGAATTGAAGCAACGCTATCAGGAAAAAAATGCAGCTGTAAAACAGTGGAAGTTGTCGCGAATATTAACGGCAGCTGCAATATTTCTGTTGATACAGGCACCGGTTTGGTGGTTGGTTTTGCGGCAGGGCGATCCTTCAGTTGCTCCTGTAAGCGATCAGGTGCAACTTACGCTGGCCAACGGGCAAACTGTAGAGTTGGATCCTGGTAAAGCTGAACTTTTAAAAACGGAGGGAGCAGCCTTAAACGGTACCAACCTGGTTTACAAACCAGAAACAGCCCTTGCTGCCAAAGGACAGGAACTTCATACAAATGTGTTATTTGTGCCAAAAGGTAAATATACCCGGATGGAAATGAGTGACGGAACAACCGTATGGCTCAATGCAGGCTCCAGTTTAAGCTACCCTGTTCCATTTGCTGCGGGCAAAAGAGAGGTTACGCTTGAAGGAGAAGCTTATTTTGAGGTAAAGCATAATGCTGCAAGACCTTTTATAGTGCACCTGAAAGCTATGGATGTAAAAGTGCTGGGTACGGCCTTTAGCGTTAGTACCTTTGGTAATCAGGTAAATACAGCATTGGACCACGGTAAGATCAGTTTACAGGCGGGTAACCATTCTTTAATACTGCTGCCCGGCGAACTGGGCGTTTATCATCAGGAAAGTGGTTCATTAACCAAATCAGAGACTGATTTGCGCCTTTATACCGCCTGGAAAGATCAGGATGTTTATTTTAACGACAATACCCTTGACGAGATCACTACGCGTTTGGCACGCGAATATAATGTCAGTTTTATTTTTGAGCAGGAAAGCCTTAAGAAACTGCATTTTACTGTAGATATGCCAAAACAGGCCGACCTGAATAAAATTTTGAATAACATCAGGTTTAGCAGCGACCAGGTCGATTTTGTAAATAACGGAAATGTAATCAAGGTAAAACAACGCTAGTTTTTTTCTCATTAAATGAAAAGGGTGAAAATAATTGAAATTGTTTTCACCCTTTTTGCATTAGCCTTCGCCTATAGCTTTAAACAACCTAAACATTATGAGAAAAATTCTATTGCCTGTATTGGGCTTAACCATGATGGCGCTGGGCGCTACCGGACAGGATAAAGTACAAATTACGGCTAAGATGCCAGAACTGGTAAACGGAGACCGTGTTTTAGTCTGGAATGCTTTTTCGCAGGCCCAGGATTCTACCGTTGTGAAAGACAACGCATTTTCAATCTCTGTTGATGTGCAAAACGGAGGCAGTACTTTCATTTTGCAGGCCGGACTTGACCCTGAAAAAAACGGGCTGGGCATGTTTATGGTAATGCAGCCTGGAAAAATGCACATCGAAGGCGGTAATGGTACCGGCTTTAAAGGCGCAACTTTTAGCGGTGACGCTTTTGTAGCAGATTGGATGGAAATGGAAAAAATAATGGAACCCACCCACGAACTGGTGCGTCAGATGGATGACTTAACAGCAGATTTTAATGAAGCCAACAAACTAGGTGATAAAGAGGCCGCAAAAAGATTGTCCGACGAGATTAAGGTGCTGGCTACCAGGATTGCCACAAACGGAAAGCAATTTATGGACACACATTTAGGTTCAACAGGTGCTGCCTACGTGATGAACGCCATTTTGCCAAAAATGCTGTCTGCCAGTGAAAAAATTAGTTACCTGAATAAGTTTACAGGAAGAGCTTATGATAATAATCTGGCTAAAACTATGCTGCGTTCCCTTACAGGCACTGAAATGCAATGGATTGGAAAGCCTGCACCCGATTTTTCACAACCTGATACAAATGGAAAAATGGTTAGCCTGAAAGATTTTAAAGGCAAATACGTATTGCTTGATTTTTGGGCTAGCTGGTGTGGGCCATGCAGGGGAGATGTTCCTGAATTGAAAGATGTGTACGAAAAAATGAAAGGTAAAAATATTAGTTTTGTTAGCATCTCTATTGACAGCGACAAAAGTAAATGGCTAAAGGCTTTAGCTGAAGAAAATATGCCATGGATTCAGCTTGGCGATTTAAAAGGCGATCAGAACACCGCAATGCTAGCCTATAAAGTTAAGGGGATCCCGTCCAAATTTTTAATTGATCCGAATGGAATTATCATTGGGATGGGATTAAGGGAACCCGGTGCCATTTTAAAAGACAAAGTACTGGAGAAAGCGCTGAACCAACTGATGAAATAAAAGATAAATTTTGAACCACTAAACCAATTATATGAACCATTTTTATCGGACAGCTTGTATGGTTTGCTGCCTGATTTTCCTGGCTTTTCAACAGCATGCAGCTGCGCAGCAGAAAAAGGAAGATAAGGTAACTATCAACGTCCGCAACGGCACGCTCGAAGAAATTATCCAGGTAGTGAGGAAACAGACGGCGGTTAAGATTGTGTACAATCAGGAGGTGTTGAGGAAAAATTCTGCCAGGATCAGTTTTACAGCAAAAGAAGAACCCCTGAAAATCCTGATGAAACGTTTACTGAAGGGCTCTTCACTTATTTTTGTAATGCAGGACGATGTCATGGTGATTGCCCCGCGGGAAGAAGGAGATGAGGATGCAAAGATCAACAATACCATTAAAGGAATTGTTCAGGACGAAAAAGGTACCCCTTTGGCATTGGTAACTGTAAATATAACAGGTACCCAGGCCAATACCATTACCAATCTGGAAGGTAAATTTACCACGCTGCTTGAAGAGGGCAAATCGCTCACCTTTTCGTCGGTGGGTTTTCAGAAAAGAACCCTTAAGCCCCTGCCTGGCGAAACCATGAGGGTTGTTTTGCAGCCAGATCTGAATGAAATGGATGAGGTAATTGTTACCGGTTATCAGGAGGTTAACAGACGTTTGTCTGCCAGTTCGACGGTGACCTTGAAGGGGGCTGAAGTGAAGGAAAATGGTGCAACCAACATTACCGCCATGCTGCAGGGCAAGGTGGCAGGCCTCAATGTGGTAAAAACCTCAGGCAGTCCGAATGCGATACCCACTATGCGTATGCGTGGAACGTCTACCCTCGTAGGAAATGCCAATCCTATTATCGTTGTAGATGGTATAATTCGTGAAAACCCTAATGGGCTGAATCCGGAGAACCTGCTTGGAATAGAACCGAATGGCCGGGACCTGTATTTGATGAAGGATGGGATAATGGCATCAGGCAGTTTGGCCGGAAACAGCATTTCGGGCTTAAATGTGAACGATGTGGAAAGCATTACCTTTTTAAAAGATGCTTCTGCGACCGCGATTTATGGAACAAGGGCGGCCAATGGTGTGATCGTTATTACCACCAAAAAAGGAAAAAATGGTAAACTGGAAGTTGGGTATAGTAGCAATTATGGGTTATCTTTTCGGCCGAAATACAGCCAGTTGCAATTGATGAACGCACAGCAGCGGCTGCAATTTTCTAGCGAGATGTATGAAGATGGTTATCTTTACAGAAGCGTTCCCGTTAAAATGGGGTATGAGGGTGCCTTTCAGGATCTCATCAACAGAAAGATATCCGAAAGCGAATTTCAGCAGGAACTAAATGATCTTGCACAAATGAATACAGACTGGTTTGATCTGCTGTTCCGCAATGGATTCAATAATGCACAGCACCTCAGCTTTTCAGGCGGAAATGATAAGACAAGTTATTATGCTGCGGTATCGTATATGGGTAGCCAGGGGGTTGCCAAGCTGGACGATTATAAAGAAGGCAGTACCTCAATGCGTTTCAATGCAGATTTGAGCAGGAAGTTGAAATTGGGCCTGAACCTGAATGCCAGCCAACGCGCTTCGACAGGCTACTTTGGTCAAAATCCACTTGATTATGCCTTGGAAACAAGCCGGGCTATTCCAGCCGGTCTGGCCTATCCTACAGTAGCTGAAATCCTTCCGGGTGTATTGGGTTCGCCAATTAATTTCAACATGCTGAACGAGTTGCGGCAAACCGGCAACCAGACTAAAGATACCAAGATTGGCGCAACCATCGATCTGAGTTATTTGCTGGCACGGGGATTAAAACTAACTTCACTGGCGGGCGGAACCGTAGGTATGCAAAATGCCGAGCAGTATGCTACAGAGCTGAGCAACAACGCTGCGAGCAGAAGAGGTTATGAATTTGGGTCGGTTGCCCCTGGGAGCGAGGCTGAATTGAATTCTATTCTGCCTTTTGGTGGCATTTTTCTACCTTCAAATTCATCTGTGTATAATTATACTATCCGTAATATGGCCGATTTCAGCCGTAGTATTTTTACGGAAAACCACCAGATCAATCTGGTAGCAGGTCAGGAAATCCGCTCGGTGCGGAACCAGAGCTTCAGTAATCTTATTCCTGGCTATTTTCGTGACCGTGGCGAAATTTTTGCGCTGACTGCCAATTCGCTCCAGCTGGTGAGCCCTAAAAAAACGAATACAGTAGAGAATGCCTTGTCATTATTTGGTATAGCCACTTACAGCTACGCAGGTAAATATATATTGAACGGAAACATCAGGACAGATGCTTCTAACCGCTTTGGACAATATGCCAATCAACGGTTTTTGCCGGTCTGGAGCGTAGCCGGGCGTTGGAATGCCAGTGCCGAAGAATGGTTGAAAGGAAATAAGATCATCAGTGATCTGAATGTAAAAGCTTCCTATGGTTTTCAAGGTAACGTCATTTCCAGTGTGGGGCCTGATCTCGTGCTTTCTATGAACGATGGGAGCTCCGCGTTCGATGCTGCCGCTAATGAGTATTTCCTGATTGTCAAATCATTGGCTTACCCCAACCTGAAGTGGGAAAAAACCAGGAGTGTGAATGTGGAAGTTGGTGGTGCCTTATTCGGCTCTTTTATGAATTTTAACCTGGGTTACTATCGCAAAATGACAACTGATGCCATTGTTTCAAGAGCTATAGCAATGGAGTACGGCGTGCGGCGCATGCTGATCAACGGGGGAAACATCAGAAATTATGGCTATGAAATGGCCCTCGGCTTTAACCTGGTTAGCAATAAAGATCTGGACTGGCGAATGTCAGTGAACGGGGCCAAAAATTACAATCAGCTCCAACAGGGGACCATATCAAAAATCAATCCGGTATTCTACGATTATTTTAACGGAACGATATTGGTAGAAGGGATGCCCATAGGTACCATTTATGGTTTTTCATATAAAGGTTTACGCGCGGTTGACGGCATGCCCGAGTTTCACGGTGTTGACGATAACAACGGGCAGCCTGTTACGGGTTTAAAACAATTTATGAAACCACTCGGCACTAAGGAAGCCAAGATTAGTGGCGGACTCAATACCAATGTGCGTTATAAGGCTTTTTCACTCGGAATGAATTTTAATTATAAAATAGGATCTGTAAAATTCAGAAACCCTGTTTACAGCAATGCCAGTGTACATATTCCGATGCCTGAAAAGAATGTTCCTGCTATCCTGGCGCAGCGCTGGCGGAAGCCCGGTGATGAGGTTTTTACTGACATTCCTTCTTATCCCAAAAATCTGCTGCAGACCAGTGATACTTATGTGGGCGAGCTCAACACCGCGGAACGTCTGAGCCGTTATATCATGTACAACTATTCAGATATCAACCTGGTTTCCGGAAGTTACCTGAGGTGTAACAATATCGATTTTTCGTATAGGCTGGCCGATAAACTGGTTAAATCACTGCGGCTGAAACAGGTTTCAGTGTCGGCTTCAGCTTCTAATCTATTTGTTATAGCTGATAAAAAACTTAGAGGGCAGGACCCCGAAATAGACGGGGCAGGTAGCACGGCACTGCCTATTAGTAAAATGTTTGGCATGGCTTTAAATGTGACCTTTTAAATAACAAAAAAGATGAAAAGACCTATACTAATTTCATTAATGCTTCTGGCAATCTTACCGCTTTCTTCCTGCAAAAAATTTCTGGAGGAACAATCGCAAACGGATATCATTCCACGGACTGCCTCTGCGTTGAACGAATTGCTGATCGGATCAGCCTACAGATCTACAAGCCTACAGGATTTCATGTGCTTTATGGACGATGACATAGTGCACAATGCCTATACTCCTGAAACCCGGGTGCGGTTTGGTGCTTACACCTGGCAGCCTGAAACCGCTATCCTGCCGGAACAGTTGGCTGGTGCCAGAACCTGGGGGATAATGTATCCTATGATTATGACCTGCAATATGATACTCGAGTATACACCTAAAGTAACTGGTACCACTACTGAAATAGAAAATGTAGAGGGGCAGGCTTACCTCTTGCGTGCATACTATTATTTTATGCTGGTTAATTATTATGGTAAACCCTATACAGACCGGCTGTCTGATCCGGAGCAGGACCTGGGTGTGCCGCTAATGTTAAGTGGAAGTTTATCACTCGAAGGAAAACCCCGAAATACCGTGGCCGAGGTATACCGGCAGATCCTGTCCGATCTGGACAAAGGCATTGCACTGATGGAAAGAAGTGGTACAAATAACAATCTGTACCGCATTAGCCACATCGCAGGTTATTTGCTGGCCTCGCGCGTAAACCTGTACATGGGCAATTGGCAGAAAGCAGTAGATGCGGCCACCAATGTGCTGAACAGAAAATCTACCCTGATGGACCTGCCTGCCTGGGGCTCGGTAAACCAGAACACCAAGCCTGTCGTTGACCTGCGGAATCCCGAGACCATTTGGGGGCACGGCTCGCCTTACGAAGTGATATTGAGAACGAATGAAGAGAAAAACTATAGGTTGTCCGATGAACTGCTGGCTTTATTTGAAACAGGGGACCTGAGAAGGACCATTTACATCAGCAATGCAAGCTCAATCAAATATCCAGGTTTAATTTATTCAGACAAGGTGGGCCATACTTTCAGGGTATCCGAAGCCCTGCTAAACCGTGCCGAAGCTTATGCACAGCTCAATAAAACCGGACAAGCGGCTAGTGCCCAGCTGGCACTTAATGACCTGAACACGCTCAGAAAGAAACGCTTCAGCGGCGCCAGCTATCAGGACCTGGGAAGTACCGGGGCCGATGACCTGTTGCAAAAATGTGCAGATGAAAGACGCAGGGAGCTATTTAACGAGGAATCGCACCGCTGGTTTGATCTTCGCCGCTCGGGCATGCCTGCTATCCGGCACATATTCCATGAAAACAACGGGCAGACACTAACTTATATCCTTCAGGAACGCGACCCAGCTTATTTATTGCAAATTCCGCAATCTGTTCTGGATAACAATCCTAAGTTAATACCAAACCCTGCACCGGCTGTCCGGAGCGGACAATAAACCAACCGTTATGAAATTAAAATTGTTAACCTACCTGCTGCCAGCTCTTTTGCTTACCGCCGGCTGCAGTAAAGAAGCAGCGATGCAACCCATAGTGGTTGAACCCATGTATACCCTGCCTCAGGGAAACCACCCTTACGACAAGGCTATCGTTGATTTTTATCAGAATTATGGTACTTATATCCTGTACCGGTTTACCGAAAAGGATTTTAGGTGGAACATCACCAATCTTATCGCGTATACGGCCGAGCAAGGTGATGAAAACTATGTTGAACCGGCCCTGGCCGCGCTGGATAAGTACCTGTTTAAATTTTATCCTGCTGCTTTTCTCAAAAAGGCGCTGCCTTATAAGATCATCTTAGCTGCAAGGATCAAAGGAGTAACCCAGGACAACTATATCAACACTGTAAGTACATACAGCCACTTTGCCTTTGGCCGTGCAGGTAGCACACTTGCCGGATTAACCGAAGCCCAGTTGAAAACTATGAAGGGAGAGTTGAACCGTGAGTTCTGGCGACAGGCTGTTTCTTATAATAAGATTGCACTGCCCCCGGCTTTTGTTGCAGCTACTGATTATACTACGCTTACTGCGGCCAACAGGAGAAGCTATGGTGTTTTTACGCTCGTTTCAGGACAACAGAACGTATACGGTGATTTTTTGGATTATATCTATAACCTGAGCCTGCAAACCCCGCAAGAACTGGAGCAAACAGTGTTTACGGCCACCAATGACCCGGCAGGTAAGTTCCGGTTGAAATACAATGCCGTGATCAGTTATTTTAAAGAAGTATATGGAGTAGATCTGCAGGCTATAGCTAAAGGTTAAAACGTAAAAAAATGAGAAAGATAGTAAGTCTACTACTGCTGGCGATTCCTTTTGCAGGAATTAGCCAGCAACAAAAATATCACATCAGGGGTTTGCTCCGGGGTTTGCCACCCAAAGCCAAAGTTTACCTGGTGTATAAAAAGGGCAATAACTTTGCTACAGATTCCTGCACGGTAAAGCGGGGGGTATTTGCATTTTCCGGAGTGTGCAATGAACCTCAGGCGGCCACCTTACTGCTGGGGCGCCATGGCCAATTTCAGGATTCAGGACAAACCGATACGCAACCAGTATATCTTGAAACAGGGACAGTCCACTTAGAGGGGAAAGATACCCTTGCCAATGCCAGGGTTTGGGGTACACCATTAAATGCCGATAATCAGGAGAAGCTGAAGTTGATACGCACTGCAAAAAATGTTACAAAAGAAGGAGAAGCCAAGCTGATGGCAGCTTTTACAGCAAAACATTCTGCGTCGCGGGTAAGTTTGGATTGGATGGCAGATCTTGGACCGAGAAATAAAATGGTGGTCAGTAGTTATCCCGGATTGTCGCGTGCATTAAGGGAAACAAGAACCGGCAAAGAACTCGGCCAGGCCATAAAAACTTTTCTGTCTGTAAAAGATGGGCAGATAGCCCCTGATTTTGAACTGCCCGACCAGGAGGGACGGATGATAAAACTGTCGGATTTTAGAGGCAAGTATGTGCTGCTCGATTTCTGGTCAAGCTGGTGCAAGCCCTGCAGGGCGCTTCAACCACACCTAAAGGAGATATATGATGCGTTGTTCCCGACAGGAAAGTTTGTCATACTGGCCGTTTCATTAGATAAGAATAAAGCTGCCTGGTTAAAAGCAATAAAGGAAGATAATGTACCCTGGCTACAGGTTGCAGATCTGGGAGCAGCCAGAAACAAGGCTGCGGCGCTTTATGACATCACATTGATCCCTGCAAGTTTTGTTATAGGGCCCGATGGCATCTTGCTTAATGCAGCACAGCGCACAAAAATAATGCGGGATAAAATGCTTCCTTCGGCCGAGCCAGACTTGAAAAGCACAGGCCGTTTATCCGATCTTAATCAGCAGGTAATGTTGGCAGCATTGGAGAAGGAGAATTTAAATAAAGAAGGTTTTATGGCCCAATACCGGCAGCTAGATAGCATCCTGGAAACAGATATTGGCGAAAGTGCACTCAGCACAGCAATAGGTAAGCTTGATTATAAAAAAGACAGCACTGCTTTACGACAGCTGCTGGCTACTAAGGGGAGTTCACTTTTTGCACAAAAACTGAAAATGAAACAAGCCTTTATTGCGGCAAACCCCGATTCTTTTATCAGCTTATACCAACTCAGTACACTTGAATTAATGTATTCAGCTGACAGTTATGCGCAGGCCTATGAAGGCTTGTCGGAAAGGTTGAAAAATACGACTATCGGCCGGCAAATAAAAGAACGGATTGATAGGATGAAAATAACCCCTACGGGGATGAAGGCCACTGACTTTAGCCGGAAAGACCAATATGGTAAAACCATAAAACTTAGTGATTACAAGGGTAAATTGGTTTTACTCGATTTCTGGGGAAGCTGGTGTGTGCCCTGCAGGCAAACCCATCCGCACCTGAAAACACTATATGAAAAGTACAAGTCTAAGGGATTGGAGATTGTTGCCGTGGCAAATGAAAAGAATAAGGACCTGCAAAAAGCAAAGCAGGCTTGGCTGGATGCCATAAACAAAGATGATGCAAATTGGGTGCACGTGCTGAACGACGAAGGAACGGGAGACACTGATATTGTTAAGGCCTATGGCATCACCACTTTTCCTACCAAGCTGCTGCTGGATAAAAATGGGAAAATCCTGATGCGGGTAACTGCAGGGTTAAATGATGAAATGGATGTGCTGATCAGAAAACTGTTAGATCATGAAGCCTTTTAAAAAGGCTTCATGATTAAATTAATGTCATGTTTGCCTTTGTAGCTCACATCCATGGTTTTGACAATTCCCATTACACTGCCTTTAAATTTCCCCCGGATCGTTACTATTGTGCCATCGAGCCTTAAACCATGGGTAGAAAGATAAGGCATGTCTATTTTCAGGTAGGCAGGGACTTTAAATTCTGAACCTGCAGGTACATAAAAGCTGGTGTCTATTTTGGCTTTGCCCAATTTTAGCGTATCCAGGTAAATGGTTGCTTCGCCACCTTTAAACGTGAAGCCTATTTTGTTCTGGTTGTAACAAATTGCTTTAGTACGAATGGTAGGATGACTTCCTTCCCATTTGAGTACCTCAACATCAAGACTGGCTGGCATCCTGAACTGAGGTTTGTTAAAAGGTGCACAGCTTAAAAGTGTAGCGCTAAAGGCAAGCATTAGATTAAGTTTGTTGAACATGGTGTTTAGGTTTTTTGATAAAGGCGCAGAAGGCTTTAAAAAGGGTGAAGAGAAATATTTTTTATTCTCTTCACCCTTTTTTGGTCCAGGTTCGCCTATTCAGTATACCAAAACCTAAACAAAAAATGAAGAAAGTTCTCTTGCTGCTATGTATGCTGCCATTTGCTGGCTTTGCCCAACAAAACTTTACCATAAATGGTAAAATAAAACCCACGGCCGTGCCTTCTAAAGCTGTGCTTTATTACACGGTAAATGATAAATTCATTACAGACTCTACGGAGATCAAAGATGGTCTATTTACCTTCAAAGGAAAAATAGGAGAGCCAGTAAAAGGATTTATTAAGCTTAAAAAGAAGCTTGCCCCTGCCAAACCGGGCAGGAGAACAGAAACGGACCTGCTTACTTTTAATGTAGAACCCGGCAACATAAACATTGTTTCCAAAAGTGACTCGATTAAACCTGCAGTGGTAAGCGGCGGCGAAATCGCTGATGCTATGCTAAAGGTGTATGCTTCAAGGGATGCCATTAATGCGAAAGTTAAAGAATTTTTAAAGCCATTTTATGCAGCTCCAATTGAGCAGCAGAAAGACCAGGCATTTGCAGAACCTTTTCAGAAGGGGATGGATGAATTTAAAGCGGAAATGGATCAGGTAGCGCCAAATTTTGTGCGCAGTAATCCGGATTGCTTTCTCAGCCTGATGTTGTTTAAGGAATATATGTTTAAAGCTTTAGACCCCGCAAGTTCAGATGCTGACTTTTCCCGTTTATCACCGCGCCTAAGGAACTCTTCTATAGGTCAGCAGCTTCAAAAGCAGATCTTAAGTGGGAAAACATTCGCCATAGGACAACCTGCACCTGACTTTACACAGAACGATGTAAACGGGAAGCCTGTAAAGTTGTCAGATTTCAGAGGTAAATATGTATTGGTAGATTTCTGGGCTTCCTGGTGCGTACCCTGCCGGAACGACAATCCACGGCTTAAGCATATGTACGACAGGTACAAAGATAAAAACTTTACAGTATTGGGTGTTTCGTTAGATAAACCTGGGCAAAAAGAAGCCTGGCTGAAGGCTATTGATGAGGATAGACTAACCTGGACCAATGTTTCGGACCTTAAAGGAGGTGAGAATGAGGTGGCCAAAATGTATCTTGTACAGGCTATACCTACTAATTTCCTTATCGGGCCTGATGGGAAAATATTGGGCAGAAATCTGAGGGGAAATGAGCTGACTAAGAAGTTAGCAGAACTGTTAGGGGAAATTGCTCCCGGTAAGTAATGAGAGAAGGGATAATAGAGAGGATGGTTGTGATGCTCGGGATCTCAACGATCCGGTATTTTGTAGTAGCAGGTATTGCATTTGCTTTATGTTACTGGCTGTTTGCCAAAAAAATACATAAAGCGAAAATTCAGAAAAAGAACGCGCCACGTGCCAGTTTTATACGCGACATTCTTCATTCCCTGCAAACAACAATGATCCATGTGGTTATAGCCTACCTGGTTCTTTTTACACCTTTTAAGGCACATACCCTGGTGTACGATAAAATAAGTGATTATTCTTTATGGTGGTTCTTTTTAAGTTTACCGGTTTGTCTGGTCATACACGATACGTATTTTTACTGGATGCACCGGCTGATGCATCATAAAGCCCTGTTTAATCGTGTGCACCTGCTGCACCACAAGTCTAATAACCCCTCGCCCTGGACATCCTATTCTTTCCATTTTTTTGAGGCCTGGATTGAAGGAGGGGTTTTGCTGGCCATTGTGTTTCTGGTTCCGGTGCATGGCATTATGATTGAAATGTTTGTGCTTTCTGCATTTATCATTAACGTTTATGGACACCTGGGCTATGAAATTGCACCAAAATGGTTTAGAAATACCTGGCTGTTTGAAGTGCTGAATACTTCGGTACACCACAATTTACATCACCATAAATTTAGAGGCAATTATGGACTGTACTTTAGGATATGGGACAGGATACTTAAAACCGAACATCCGGATTATGTAAAAGAATACGACAAGATTCAGGCAAGCAGAAGTACCTCATATAATGCTGCCATTCAGCATCCCGGTTATGCTAAAAAAAGAAAGCGGGAATAAACCTGTGGTGGTTATCCCCGCTTAAATTAACGCTCTCACTGCTAATGTACGAATAATTGATTATTCCGCCAACAAAAAAATAATTATTTTTTGTTCATTGCTGAACAATTGCGCATGTCATACAATCGCAATGAACGAAATGAATCTTTGTGCTAAAGAATTAATTCAGGAGTTTTGCAGGAGATTAACCAGCTAAACTGAATTATGAACCTCTCAAAACCACAGATGACCTTGTTTTTTACTACAGCCTATATATTAATCGGGTTGCTCATCCTGATCCTGATATGGCAGCTGGTTTAACAGGGATATAACGTCTTTGGCACTAATTGCGTAAAATCTGCGTTTTTATGGAATGAAACATTTAAGAACCACATTATTGCTGGCCGCAATTGGCCTGTTCACAATTTCTACGCAGTCCTGTAAAACAAAGAAGGCAATTGCCAAGCCAACTCCCCCTGTTGAAAAACCCGCGCCGCCGGTTGAAGAGAAAAAGCCAGAACCTGCTCCGGCTCCTAAACCTGCGCCAGCCCCGGTTGAAGAAAAGCCAAATTATAATTTCGATAAGGTATACTTTGAATTTGACTCCGGAGTGCTGAAAACAGAATCATTTGCCGTACTGGATAAAATTGCAGCAGAAATGAAAAAAGACGCTAGTGTCCGGTTTATTTTAAATGGACATTCTTCTGTTGAGGGCTCTGCAGAGCACAACATGTCTTTATCGGTAGACAGGGCCAATTCTGTAAAATCGTACCTGGTCAATGCCGGGGTAAATGCGGCAAACCTCTCTATTAAAGGCTTTGGTGCTACAGTGCCTGCAGCTTCAAATGATGATGAGGCAGGTAGAATTCAAAACAGAAGGGTTGAATTTAAAATCAATCCTTAGTTTGCAGGTTGTTTTTTGCAGCCGTACCTTTGTGTTTTAACCTTGTTATGTCTTTAAAATACCCGATTGCCGTTCTGTTTGTCTTCTTTTGCGCTTTTGTAAAAGCCCAGGATGTTACAGATTGTGAGAAACTCCTGGACAAAGAACCTTATTTTGTGCGGCATAAAGGATCAGATAAAGACAGCCTTTTAAAAAAAGACATCAGGATACTGAAACACTGCGGCAATTTTGAAAGTATAGACAGCGTATTTTTAAAAGGCCCTATGCTTGGTGCACTAATGCTGGATCAGGTAAGGATAGGTAAACCTGCCACCTATCGCACCCTTATCGAATATTTTGCAGCCTTTAAAAAAACGCTGGCCTATAAGGATTTTATAAAAGGGCTGGTACTTTATAAGGAAATGGCGGCGAAAAAGGTCAATCTTGACAACTGGGAGTCTGATAAGGAATTGTTTGTACGCATGGGCTTCACAACTGGTGATCTGGAGGATTTTAAAGGTTTTTTAGGAAGTTTGATATCTGAAAACCTGACTTATAAAGCCGCGCTTACCCGGTACATGACTGAGATTGAAGCCATGCGGGTAGACAAGTAAGTTTACCTGTCGTGGGTAATCTGAAGCAGATAGTCGAATAAATTGACCTCTGAGGCGAGGTTCAGTTTTTTTCTGAGCCTGTAGCGGCCCACCTCAACACCTCGTATGGTTATACCCAGCAATTGGGCTATTTCTTTAGAAGAAAGATTCATTTTTAGGTAAGCGCACATTTTAAGATCGTTCTGGCTCAGGTTGGGGAACTTTTGCTTCAGACTGCCCAGGAAATTGTTGTGTACCTGGTCAAAATGAAGAGCAAACTGGTTCCAGTCGGTATTGCTTTTTTCAGTATCGTCCAGCAATTTGAGCAGACCCTTAATTTTATCTGCGTGTCTGGTATCGCCTTCCGGCTTCTGCAGGCCGTAAAGATCCTCTTTAATTCGCAACAGGAGCTTGCCACGCTGCGCCAGGTGCATGGTAGTGATGGCAAGTTCTTTGTTTTTGAAGCTGACTTCAGTTTCAAGTTTTTCATTCTTCAGTCGGATGATCTCGCTTTCCGATTTTTTAATGTCCAGCTGGTGCAGTTGTTTTAGTCTTTCCTGCGCTTTCCCGTGTTTTTTTGCCTGCCATTTAATGAGCAGATAGACAAATGCTGTTGCCAGAACGAGATAGATCAGATAGGCAAGGTTAGACTGGTACCAGGCTGGTAAAATGGTAAAGGTATAAGTGACCGGAGCCGTTTCACTGCCAAGGTTGTTCCTTGATCTTACCTTGAATGTAAAAATCCCATATGGTAAATTTGTATAATCTTTCTCACTTTTTGCAGACCATTCCGACCAACTTTTGTCAAATCCTTCCAGTTGATAGCTGAATTGAATGTTGTTTTGCTGTTCAAATAAGGTGGAGGAAAACTCGAACCGAAGCGAATTCAGGCTTTTTTTAACTTCAGTTTTGGTTTGACCTGTCGTATAGCCGCCATAAATGATACTGTCTTTTTTGCCAAAAAGGCTTACCTGGGTGATAAGGACGTTCAGCTTTTTGACGTTATGGGTATATTTTGAATAATTAATGTGGTAAATACCTTTATTAGCCCCTACAAAGACGTTTCCGGCATCGTATGGATAGATGTTTTCAAATCCGGCTACAAGCTTTGAATTGAGCTCAGGGAAATAAACAATAGTAAAAAGATTGTCTTTTGTATGTCGCTGAAAGTCGACTACTGCAAGCTCATTATTGCTTACAAACCAGATATTCCCTTCATTGTCTTCTTTTAGATATTGGATGCGTTTTTCCCGGAACCAGGGTTTGAAGAATGCGGAAGGAGAGAAGCGATCTTTTATGGCATCATACTCGTAGATCCCTTTTTCGGTAGCTATCGCAACACGGTTTTTGATGTGGAATACAAAATTGTTCAATGTTGATGGAAGACCGTTTTTACTGGTAAACACCTGCTGCCTTTGAATGCTGGTTTTATCTGTATTCAATTCCAGTTTATATACGCCCCGGTAAGGATGTGAGGCCCATACGGTATTGCTGCCCTGATCGTAATGAATAAAGCGGAGTGGCTGGTTGAGGCCCTTGACGGTACCTTTATCTGCAAATCCGGAGTCGTCAGACCCGATATGATGCAGTCCATTGTATGTTCCTGAAATAATGCCGGGGCTGGGGTAGAGGGCTGATACCGCCTCAAAGAGCCAGGTGCCAATATTGCTGTATATCGGTTCTGCCCTTTGTTGTTTAATTATAAAAGCGCCATCTTCATGGCCAAGGAGCAGTTGCTGGTTAATCTCGTTAAGGCTCCATACCTGGCCTTTGGTATTGCTGACCTCCCGGAAATTGTTTTTAGAATAGCTGAAGTCTTTAACTCCCGGAGAAAGTGGGCTATAGAATAGACCGTTTGAGGTTCCAATATAGAGGTTCCCGTTAAAAATCCGGCTGGCATAACCTGTCACCTGCTTGTTTCTGTCGGGAAAAATCTGTTTAACCGGACTGTTATAAGCAACAAAATCTATCCCATCGTCAAGGCCCAGCCACAGGTTCTGGTCCTGATCTACAAAAAGGCTCCGGATATTGTTTTTTTGCAGACCTTCTTCATAGGAAAACTTTTGCTGTGGATTACCTTCTTTATCTATGATAATGCAGGCTGTGGATGTAGTACCCAGCGCAAATTGATCGTTATTGAGTCTAATGGCACAAAATATACGATCATTAAATAAGGTTTGATCTATAGGGGTCCTCTTTTTGATCAGTTGATTTCCTTTAAGCAAAAACAGGCCATGCTTTAGTGTAGTGAGCAGGAATGTATCGGCACTGTAGCTAAGTATGGAAGTCACGGTTCCAAACTTCAGGATGTTGTTCTCGCTTACCAGTTGCCAGGTGCCGTTTCTAAACTGAAATAATCCTTTGCCCCTGATCTGGGCATACAGTTGCTCATTTATTTTACCCATGAAATCCCATATTTCAGTTGAGGGGTAAACTTTTATGGCTTTGTCTTTATATAAAAATATCTTCTCCACAGTTCTGAAGAATACCTGATTTTTAAGGATAACAATGTCCCAGATATCGGAAAACTGCCGGTAAGGTTGAGGGATGAGCTGCTTTAAAGAGGTATATCTGAGTATTCCCTGGCTGTCAGCAGAAAAGTAACCGAGTTCGTCTTGCCCGCCTACAAATATTTTACCATCAGCATCTACCTTTACCGAACGGATGATTGTTCTGTTTGGCAGGGGATAGAGTTTCCAGTACCTTCCATTGAAAGTAAGGAGCCCATCGTTGTTGGCAAAGTACATCAATCCATTTTTATCCTGCTGGATATCCCAATTCTGGATGCCACCTTTATAAAGGGTATTGCTGTAGTTTACAATCTGAGGTAAACCAACAGGATTTTGACCTTTCAGGAGAAACGCTGATAAACTTAGTACAACAGTAAATAGCAGATTTTTGATCAGTTGCCCCATATTGAGTGCTAAAATAATATTAAAAATGCTTGTAGCTGTCATTTGCGGGAAAAACTGATGTCTTACCCCGGTTGAAATGCCGGATAAGCATGATTTTTATAATTTTGTAGTACTATTGTAGTAGGCGTTGTAGGGCTTGCCTGGAAATTAATTTCTGGTGTATTGTTTTTATAGTAGGTTGTTTTTCTGCGCCTGAAAAGCTTCTGGATAAATTTGGAGTGTTGAGCCCGGAGTAGGTATAAACTAACCAAATAAAAACCAATTTAAATTATAAACAAGCAAATTTATGAGAGAGAACTACAAAAATAGATCCGGACTGATGATCCTGGTCATCCTCCTGTTTTCTTCCATCTGTTCTTTTGCCCAGCAAAAGACAATCACCGGAAAGGTGGTAGACGGGACAGATAATTCTACTTTGCCAGGCGTCAGTATTAAGGTGAAGGGATCCCAGAAAACAACATCTACGGATATCAATGGTAAGTATGAAATATTGGTTTCTGATGCAGATGTACTGGTGTTTACTTATGTGGGGTTCCTGGTTCAGGAGCTGCCGGTTGCCGGAAAGACCATCTTAAATGTGGTGCTGCAGCCGTCCAGCGAGCAGATGCAGGAGGTGGTTGTAGTAGGATATGGAACCCAGAAAAAAAGTGATGTGAGTGGGGCAGTAGCCACTGTAAGTATAGACAAAGCTACAGCTATCCCGACTACCAATGTCGCCGAAATGCTGCGGGGCCAGGCAGCCGGTGTACAGATTACCCTGGGCTCGGCCCGGCCCGGGGGTACTTCCAACATACAGATCAGAGGAAGGAACTCTATCCGGGGTGGAAATGATCCGCTTATTGTGTTGGACGGTTTTCCGATAGAGAACATCAATGATGTAAATCCTGATGATATTGCTTCAATGGAAGTGTTAAAAGATGCTTCGGCCCAGGCTATCTATGGTGCAAGGGCATCCAATGGGGTTATCCTGATCACTACAAAAAAGGGCGCCTCAGGTAAAGTGAAAATCGGACTGAGTTCCTACCTGACTACACAAAGACTGACCAAAAACTTTGATCTGTATAGTGCAGAGGAATTCGCTCAGCTAAGGAGGGAGGCCCGGAGGTCTATTAACCCGGGAGGTAAAGATTATAGTCCTGATGAAATCAATTTTGGCGGTACTGCCCAGGCACCGGAGTATGTTAATTTTAAGGCAGGGAATTATGTAAACTGGGAAGATGCGGTTTTAAGAGATGCATTGATCAGCAGTAATACAGTGAGTTTAAGCGGGGGCAATGAAAAAACAAAGGTATTTACCAGTGCTACCTATTTTAATCAATCAGGTCTCTTACCAAGCTCAGGATACAAAAGAGGCTCTTTCAGATTTAATATTGATCAGAAGATAAACGACCGGGCAAGTATTGAAGCCAATATCAATATGGCCACTGATAAGCAAAGAAGGGAATCTGCCAACCTGGATTTTATCACGATTTCGCCTTTTACAGGACCTTATGATGTGAATGGAAACCTGGTCCGGAACGTTGCAGGTGCCAACGCAAGCAGCAGCACCGTCAACCCGCTTTGGAACATCCGGGAATCTGCCAATGACATCAAAACCAATTTCTATAATCTGAATGTTGTAGGAAACTACAAATTTACAGACAACTTCAGCTATAAGCTGAATACCCTGGCAAGCAGAAGATTTGCCGATGAAGGACGGTATATTTCTAAACTACATTCGGCAGGTGTAACACCGAATGGCAGTGCAACGGTTGCGAATGCGATCAGAGAAGAATATCTGATCGAGAACATATTGAATTACAATGCACAGATAGGAAATATCCATAAGCTGGATTTTACGTTGGTGCAGTCTATTAATCAGCGCAATACTTCAAGAACAGAATCTACAGGGACCGGTTTTGGTAACGATCTGCTGGGTTATGACGGGATTACGAACGCCCTGAATTTCAAAACGACAAGGGCAGAAGAACAATACCGTCTATCTTCGTTTTTAGGTCGTGCGCGATACAATTTAATGGATAAGTATTTAGTGACCCTGACTGCAAGGCGGGACGGGGCCTCAGTGTTTGCCGAAAATAAAAAATGGGGCTTCTTTCCTGCAGCTTCAGTTGCCTGGCAAATGCATAGAGAATCTTTCCTTAAAAGTGTAAAGGCCATAAACCAGTTAAAGTTCAGGGCCAGTTATGGTGCTGTTGGTAACCAATCGCTCAGCCCTTTTACAACACTTGGTGTGGTAGACGCGACGCCTTATATATTTGGAGGTGCCATTGTTGGAGGAAATCTTCCCGGTTCCATATTACCGAATCCAAATTTAACCTGGGAAACCTCAACCACATTTAACGCCGGTTTAGACTTTGGTTTGCTGGATAACCGGATTACCGGATCGTTAGACTATTATAATACACATACAACCGATCTGCTGGCTGATATTTCACTTGGGGGAACATCCGGGTTCAGTTCTACCATCACCAATGGCGCTGAATCAAAGAATAAAGGTATGGAGCTTTTGCTGACAGGGCATATTATCCGAAAAGAAGGATTACGCTGGTCGGTTACTACATCCTTTACCAAAAATACCAACCAGATTGTTAAAACAGGGATCGTTGACATAAATGGAAACGCAAAAGATGATATTGGCCGGAACAGGTTTGTTGGTCGTCCGATCAATGTGATCCGGACCATGCTGTTTGATGGAATTTTTCAGTCAGATGAAGAAGCTCTGGCATCTGCGCAGGGAACGCTGGGTGGTACAGTAACACCATTTCAGAACGTAGCTACATTAACTGCGGGCGCTATCCGTATTAAAGATGTGAACGGCGATGGGGTGATCAACGACCTCGACAATGTGGTGATCCGGACCGACCCTAAATGGTACGGCTCTTTATCAACCAACTTTGAATATAAAGGTTTTGAACTGCTTGCTGATCTTTACATTGTCGAAGGGACAACCCGCTACAATCCGTTCCTGGCCAGTTTTAATGAGGGAGGTACCTTGCAGTCGGTAAGAAACGGCATAAAGGTAAACTATTGGACACCAGAAAACCCTTCAACTACGCATCCAAGGCCCAATCTGAATAACGCACCTGCAAATATAGGGACTATGGGTGTTGCAGACGCCTCTTATGTAAGGCTGCGTACATTGTCGTTTGGTTATAATTTGCCTGTATCATTGCTGAACAAGGTAAATATTGGCCATGCCAAGATCTATTTAACGGCAACCAACCTGCTAACCTTTACTGATTATAAATCGTATAGTCCGGAAAACAACCCTAATGATTTTCCGGATACAAAGGCATTTACATTGGGGTTAAATATTGGATTTTAATTGATTTAAAGCTAATTAGAGATGAAAATTTATTTCACACCTATAAAAATGGGTTTGGTGCTGCTAACTGCAGTGATATGCCTGTCTTCCTGTAAAAAGTTTTTGAAAGAAGAACCTACATCGCAGTTTACTGCAAATTTTGTTTACAATACGCCCGAGGGCCTTGAAGCCGGGGTAGTTGGTTTGTATAATTTCCAGCGCGCTTTTTACGAGAACCTGTCCAACAATGGATCAAATCCTATCATTTTGGATGCCAAAGATGACCTTACCATTAACAGAAACGCAGAAGTCGCCAATTATGGACGCATGTTTAATGGTACAACAGCCGATAACAGCCAGGTATATTCTGATTACTGGAAAACCTATTACCGGATTGTTGACCGCGCAAATGCTTTGATCAGGGCTGCGGATAAGATCCAGGGCATGGAGGAGAAAAGACAAAAAAGGGTCATAGCAGAAGCTAAGTTCTTCAGGGCCAATTCGGTGTTTACCCTGTACAAATTGTTTAACAATATCTATGTGACTACAGAGCCTACTACACCTGAAAATGCCTTGAACATCATTCAGGATAAAACACCAGTAGCTGATATTTACAAACTGATTAACGAGGATCTGAGCTATGCGATCGCAAACCTGGACTGGACAACAACTGAATTTGGAAGAATTACACAAGGAGTAGCCAGGCATGTTAAGGCCGATGTGGCTTTGTGGCAAAAAAACTGGGCGGAAGCTAAATTACAATCTGAAGCCATTATCAATTCCGGTTTTCACAACCTTGCTGCACAGCCGGGATTGGTTTTTAAAGGAGACCTGAAGCATTCGGAAACCCTTTGGGCCTTGCAATGGAAAGCACTGGTAAATGGTACACCGCATAAGATCAACTTTAACCTGATGCCCAACTATGCTGAATTGATTCCTGGTTCTAAGTATAGTATAGAGCAGGGAGGGAGAGGATTTGGCTGGCTTACTTTAAACAATTACCTGCGGGATTTACTCCATAAGGATCCTAATGATACAAGAATTAAAGGATCATATTATATTCAGGATTATGTATATAATGATGCGGCAACACTACCTGCGGGTAAAGTCCTGGGCGAGAAAATTGTACACAGTTCATGGGCCGAGTTTGCACCTGCGGCCGCCGACAGGAATGCCTTCTTTATCCGTTTGAATGCGGGGTGCAAAAAATATTTCCCCGACGATGGTATCCCTACTGAAGATGTGCAGACTAAAAATATAGCCATGTACAGATCGGCCGAAACTTACTTGTTTGCAGCCGAAGCAAATATGATGCTGAATGATAACGACAAGGCTTTGTTGTATCTAAATAAAGTAAGGCAAAGGGCAAATACTGTGGCGCTAACCGGAACGGTTAAGATAGAGGATATTCTGGATGAGCAGGCCAGGGAACTGGCCTTCGAGGGAAAACGTTTATATATGTTGAAAAGATTGGGGAAACTATATGACTATATTGCAGATCATGCCGGTTATGGCAAAGCCGGAGATTTATCGGCCGAAAATTCAGCCGGTCATGCCAATACGCCTGCTGATCCTTTTCCTTACCGGACTGATGCACGGCGGGCTATGAAGCCACATATGGTAAATTGGGTAATCCCAAGATCAGAGTTGAATCTGCTTGGGCCAAATTATCCGCAAAACGATGGTTATGCCAGATAGGTAAAACCTATAACCGTTCTATTGATTTGAGAAAGCGTGTCCGGTTTAAAGAGGACTGGGCACGCCTCATGCTGAAACTATTAAATATGTTTAGAAATATATTATTGATTGCTCTTACTGCTTGTTTCTTCAGTGCATGTAAGGTAAAAAAGACGAAGACACCTGCAAAATCTTATACACTCGTTTGGGCCGATGAGTTTAATTATAATGGCTTGCCTGATAGCGCAAAGTGGGGGTATGATGTTGGCGGGGATGGCTGGGGCAATAATGAACTCCAATATTATACCAGGGCAGACACTTCAAATGCAGTGGTAAGGGATGGAAAGTTGTTCATTATCGCCCGAAAGGAGGCTGTTGGAGGTAAAATGTTCTCTTCTGCCCGTTTGGTAACCAGGGACAAGGCAGAGTGGGCGTATGGGAAGATTGAAATTAATGCCAAATTGCCTGCAGGAAGAGGATTGTGGCCTGCTGCATGGATGCTGGGGGCTAATATTAAAGATGCGGGATGGCCTGCATGTGGAGAAATTGACATTATGGAGCATGTGGGGTATAACAGGGATTCTATCTTTGGTACGGTTCATACGGCTGCGTATAACCATATTAAGGGCACCCAAAAAGGGGTAACTGCAAAAATCAAGGATCCCTATAACAGTTTTCATACGTATTCCATAGAATGGACGCCTGAAAAAATAGATTTTATGTTGGATCATAAAGTATACTATTCTGTAAGCAATGAAAATAAAACCAAGGCGGAGTGGCCTTTTGACGACCCATTTTATTTGTTGCTGAACATTGCTGTGGGCGGAAATCTTGGTGGAATGAAAGGGGTAGATGAGCAGGTATTCCCGGCTGTAATGGAAGTAGATTATGTAAGGGTTTATAAATAAATATAAAAGCCGTATTTTTGCAGAAAAAGAACAGCAATTGGGAACTCCGGTAGATTTAGGCATAAAGGGATATAATAATTACGGTACGCACCTTAAAGAAAAATATAAAGGGCAGCGTGTATTTAAAGTGATTGTGGATGGTGGATTTACCTGTCCAAACCGCGACGGCAGCAAAGGCTATGGTGGCTGTACCTATTGTAATGTAGATTCTTTTACTCCTGAACTTTCGCGTAAGCTCCCAACCATTCGCGAGCAGCTGGAACAAGGTATGGAGCGCGGAAAGAACTTTTATAAGGCAGACAAGTTTATCGTTTACTTTCAGCCCAATACCAATACCTATGCACCGGTACATTATTTAAAGATGATGTATGACGAGGCACTTTCTATAAATACCGATGATATTGTTGGTTTTGCTGTGGGGACAAGACCGGATTGCATTGATGCAGAAAAAGTAGCGCTGCTGGAAAGTTATACCGATAGGTTTGATGTAGATCTGGAAATGGGAATGGAGTCTATATATGACGAAACCCTGAATCAGATCAACAGAGGCTGTAGTCACGATGAGTTTGTAGCAGCTGTTAAACTACTGGACAATACCAAGCTAGACCTCTGTGTGCATACCATTTTTGGTTTTCCATGGGAAACAGAAGAAATGATGTTGGGATATATCCATGAAATCAATCGTTTTCCCCAGATAAAATTTGTTAAGTTTCACCATCTTCACATCGTTGAGGGTTCAATAATGGGGGTTAAATACAAAAAACAGCCTTTCAAACTCTTTTCTCTTGAAGAATATACCGATTTACTCTGCAAATTGATCCCTTTATTGCGACCAGACATCGTAATTCAGCGATTGTTTGGTATTTCAGACTGGGATTTATTGATTGCACCTAACTGGGGGCTGAACAAATCAGCCATTCAAACTTATATAGATAAGGAAATTGAAAAGCGGGGCGTGGTGCAAGGTAGTGCCTATGTGCCTGTAATCTGATAAACATTTAAATAGTTTTTATATTCTCTAAGGCAGGTTTTTCCTGCCTTTTTTTTGTTTCATGAGTATTTTGTTTGTGTTTTTATTGATTTGTCTGGTTTATTTTCTTTGTTTTTGTGTGATTTTTATTTTTTTATCAAAAAATACAGCTGTTTTTGTTTGTAAAATTGAAATTATTCAATAATAGTATTTTATAATTGACAATATTGTATGTTTTTGTGTGGTTTTTGATTAAAATTACAACGTTTTCGTTGAAATTTGTTGAAATTAAATGTTATTTGTTAGAATTAATTGCTAGTTTTATAAAAAAATCAAATAAACTAATAATTATAACTAGTAAAATCTAACATTATGGCAAAAGTTTTATTTAAACAGTGGGGGCCCTTTGCAGTTTTGATGGGAATTGCAATTATTGCTCTATTTATTCCTCTTCTTCCTAATTTTGACGAGGGAAAATACAGTGCGCCTGATATTGCATTCGTATTAATAGCTGCAGCGCTGGTGTTTTTAATGACTCCAGGACTTGCTTTCTTCTATGGCGGTATGGTTCACCGTAAAAACATTCTTTCTACCATGATTAAAAGCGTAGTTGCAGCCGGAGTAATTTCAGTACTATGGGTAGTAGTTAGTTTTAGTCTTGCTTTTGGAGAGAGTATTGGTGGTATTATCGGGAACCCTAAAACCTTTTTCTTTTTTCAGGGTGTAAACTCCAGTCCTTCATGGAGCCTGGCAGCAACCATTCCTCTGTCTTTATTTGCTGTATTTCAGCTGATGTTTGCAATCATCACTCCGGGGTTGGTAGTTGGTGCTGTTGCAGAACGTATCCGATTTACTTCCTATATCTTATTTATAGTATTGTTCTCGCTACTGGTGTATTCTCCGTTGGCGCACTGGACATGGCATCCTGAGGGTATTCTTTTTAAAATGGGTGTGCTGGATTTTGCTGGCGGAACTGTAGTTCACATCTCTGCAGGTATGGCTGCTTTGGCCGGTGCAATGGTGCTTAAAAGAAGAAAAAGTCACATGGAACATCAGGAGGTGCCACCTGCAAATATTCCTTATGTATTGATCGGCACAGGTTTACTGTGGTTCGGATGGTTCGGCTTTAATGCCGGTTCTGCCCTGGGTGCCAATAGCCTTGCCGTTTCTGCTTTCATTACTACAAACATTGCTGCCGGGGCGGCAGGTTTATCATGGATGTTCTTCGATGTGTCAAGAGGCAAAAAGCCTTCTGTACTTGGTTTTTGCATCGGCGCAGTTGTAGGTCTGGTAGCCATCACCCCTGGTGCAGGTTTTGTAAGTATCCCTTCGGCTATTTTTATCGGCGCAATTGCAGCTGTAATTTCTAACCTGGCGGTTTCCTGGAAACAAAGGACCAGCCTTGACGATACACTCGACGTATTTCCTTGCCATGGTGTAGGTGGTATTGTTGGGATGCTGCTAACTGGTGTATTTGCTACCAAAACTGTAAACAGTGCCGGAGTGGATGGTTTGCTGTATGGTAACCCTTCATTCTTTATCACCCAGTTAAAAGGAGTGCTGATCACGGTGATCTTCAGTTTTGTAATGTCTTTCATCGTTTTTAAACTGATTAACCTGGTACAGCCAATCCGCGTAACATCAGAAGAAGAAGAAGAAGGTCTGGATGCCAGTCAGCACAACGAAAAATATACTCAAGGTACATTGATCGTTGCAGCAACTGGTCAGGAGATCGAAAATACCTTTTAATTCACATCATATTTAATCATCTAAATTCTCAACCTCAACCTCAAACCAAACTGATTATGAAATTAAAATCCGTATTAACCTTAGCCGCTTTAACGTTCGCTTCCGTATCTTTTGCTCAGGAAACTGCTGAAGCGCCACTTCAGATTTCCGGATCGGTAGATACTTATTTCAAGTACGATTTTGCCAAGATGCCTAACGTTGCTACCAGTTTCGCCAACGAACAGAATTCCATTTCACTTGGAATGATTGATCTGGCGCTAAAGAAAACAACCGGAAAGGCTTCATTTGTTGGAGAACTGTCTTTTGGACCACGCGGGCAGTTTCAGTCTATCCTCAACTCGGATGGTTCTTACAATGAAGGGACCAACAGCTTTCATATTCAGAATTTGTACGCCTCTTATGCTTTTACAGATAAATTTACGGTAACAGCGGGTTTTATGGGTACGTTTATCGGGTATGAGGTGATTGCCCCAACTGGTAACTTCAACTACTCAACCTCATATCTTTTCAGTTCTGGTCCTTTCCAGAATGCGGGTATTAAGGGGTCGTATGCCTTTACCGATAAGGTGAGTTTAATGCTGGGGTTGTTCAATGACTGGAATGTTTACCAGGACTTTAATGGGGTATCTCATATTGGTGCACAGTTAACGGTGTCGCCTGTTGAGGGCTGGACTGCCTACCTGAATGTGCTTTCGGGTAAATCAGTAGGCGCTGTTGGTGTGGGCACGATATTGGACCTGACTACTTCGTATCAGGTAACAGAGAAAGTTAAAATTGGCCTTAATGCTGCAGACTATACCATTGGTAACGATGGCGGTGGTTATACCGGCGGAGCGCTTTATCTGCAAAATGCTTTTACACCTGCTGTTTCGTTAGGTTTAAGGGGTGAGTATTTTAGCACTAAAGACAAAGTAAATGGCGGCGCTAATTTAAACGTGGTGCCCGGCGAATCCGTAGCTGCTGTAACGCTTTCTGCAAATATCAAATCAGGTGGCTTAACTTTTATCCCTGAAGTAAGATATGACAATGGCACTGCCGATATGTTTGCAAAAAGTAATTTAACAGCAACAAAAAACGCGTCGCAATTCTCGCTTGCTGTAGTATATGCATTTTAATCTCAATTACGTTAATCCTAAGCCATCGGAATTTTCCGGTGGCTTTTTAAATTGATATCATGAAAATTCTTCCTTTATTGGTGTTGGTGTTGTTTGCTGGTGTTGCCATAGGGCAGGATAAACCGCTGTCTAATGATGAACGTGGTAAGTTCATTTATTATGAGGTGGTTTCTTTAAGGGACGTTTCAGCGGAAGCGTTAAATACAAGAGCAGCAGGGTTTTTAAACTCTGCGACTAAGGCTTTTAAAATTACGGCCGAAAGTGATTCTGCGATCCAGGCAGGCGGAAAGATGGTCATCCATAAAACGGCATTGGTTTTAAGCCGTCCTTCGGGCGAAGTAAAGTATAATTTTTATGCCGAAACACGGGATGGCAAATACCGCTTCTGGTTAACAGACTTTGAGTTTATTCCTTATCAGAGAGATCGTTATGGTAATTTTGTTGCTTCAACAAATATAGGGACTCCGCTGGAAAGGAAACCGGGAAAGTTAAATGCCGCCGAATGGGCGGGTTATATCAAGGCTACTACGAGGGAAGCCAATTTGTTAGCTGCGAGGTTTAAAAGCGCTATGGCAGATTCGACCGCTGCCAATGGTTTGGCTGTTAAAAACACACCTGTAATCTCTACGCAAAAATGGTAATTAATGCACCATTTTATCTGCGCAGGTAGAACTGGCAAATGCTTCGGGTTTGGCCTTAAATATAAAGCCCATACTTAAAATGTATCCCATGGCCTCATTTAGCGCTTTATTCGATTTGAACATGGGGTTGGTATTGATGTCTGCATGTACCTCCAGGTCTACATGGTATAAGTCCAGCAGGTCGCAGATGGAGTATGCGGTTTCAATAGATTTCTGAACTTCCACCAGCATTCGTTCTTTAATACTCATTTTTTGTGCTGTTTTTTCCTGATGGATGTACATGAAGCCCCCATGATGTTCTCTCAGCAAAACAATTACGGTGGCAAAATCAGTAAGCGGGCCCTTTACCTGCGAATCTGTACCGATACAAACTTTTAACCGGTAACCATTGTCGCTTTCTCTGATGATGGCGTTTTCTACTTCTTCGATGATAGACGAGTGAATGATCTCGCCGCTAAATTTCTTCCAGGTCATACGTTATTGGTGTTATCGTTATAAACAACCCGTATTCAGGTTTCCTAAAAATAAGGGGATAAAATTGAAAATGTGTTAATTTATGGTTGTTTAATTGTTAACAATTGTCTAGTTGTCAACAGTTTAATGCGGTGTTGAAACTCTTTTAATGCCGTGTTGTTATACTAACAGATGAACGCCTTCGTTAATGAAAACAGATGGCTAACTAAATATAAGCATTATGAAAACAGAATTGTTAAATGAATTTTATTTGCTGCAGCAGAGCAGGGCATCGGCTGATTATAGTGAAATGATAGAAGAGCGGGTTTACACGCCTTTGAAACGCGTAAACAGGAGAATGACCACCTGGATTGCGGAAAGAGGTCATATGCTCATGAACCTGGATGTGAAATTGAACGGCTCTCTGAAGCACTTAAGAAAGAAGTATCTCAAATTTTAATGCGCTAATTCCACTATCTTTGCGCCATGACGGTAGAAAAGATACTGGAGAAATTAAAAATTGCCTCACTCAACCCCATGCAGCTAAATACCCTGGCTGCAGCAAAAAATGGGAGTGATCTTATTTTGCTGGCCCCTACAGGATCTGGTAAAACGCTGGGTTTCCTGCTGCCGGTGGTACATGCTTTAGATAATAAGGCAACAGGTGTACAGGCATTAATTCTTGTGCCATCACGAGAGCTTGCATTGCAGATAGAAACCGTATTTAAGCAAATGGGAACCGGTTTCAAAATTAATTGCTGTTATGGTGGTCATCCGGTAAAAACAGAACGCAATAATTTTGAACAGCCGCCTGCAGTGCTCGTAGGCACACCGGGCAGGATTGCATATCACCTTCGTCACGATAATTTTGATGAATCTGCTGTCAGCACACTGGTGCTGGATGAATTTGACAAGGCCCTGGAGTTTGGTTTTCAGGAAGATATGTCTTATATCATCCGCAAATTACTTTCTTTAAAACAAAGAATACTCACTTCGGCCACGGCAATGGCTGAAATACCTGATTTTACAGGCATAACAAATGCTGTGGAGATCAACTTTTTAATGGATGCAGCAGCAAGCCCTGATTTACAGCTGAAAAAGGTGCTTACTACTGCTGCAGACAAGCTGGATACCTTGTTGCGATTGATCTGTAAGATAGGCGATAAAAGAACCCTTATTTTTTGTAACCACAGGGAAACGGTAGATAGGATCAGCGATTTGCTGATAGACCAGGACCTGGCACACGATATATTTCATGGCGGTATGGAGCAGGATGAACGGGAAAGGGCTTTGCTGAAATTCAGGAATGGCAGCATTAAGATCCTCATCACCACCGATCTGGCTTCCAGGGGGCTGGATATACCTGAAGTGGAATCCATTGTTCATTATCAGTTACCTTATACTGAAGATGCTTTTCTGCACCGCAATGGGCGTACAGCCAGAATGAACGCTAGTGGGACCGCTTACCTTGTTATTGCTGATGATGAAAAATATCCTTTTCTGAAAGCAGATATCGAAACCGAAAGGCTGGAGGGGGACTTTGCTTTGCCCCGGGATAGTGAATGGCAGACTTTATACATTGCCGCCGGCAAAAAGGATAAAGTAAACAAAATAGATATTGTAGGGCTGCTGTTAAAGAAGGGTGGTTTGCAAAAAGATGATGTGGGGCTAATAGAGGTGAAGGATCAGGTTTCGTATGTAGCGGTAAAAAGGAAGCTGGTTGGCCGGGTATTAAGCCTGCTGGCAAATGAAAGAATAAAGAACAAAAAGGTAAAAATAGAAATAGCGATGTAATATGAGCAATAATGATATTTTTAAAAAGCTGCGGGTAGCTTTGTCACTTACCAACGATGACATTATAAAAATAATGGGGCTGGTAAATTTTAAGGTAAGTAAAAGTGAGCTTGGAGATATTTTCAGAAGTAGTGACCATCCCAATTTCAAACCTTGTGGTGATCAGATCCTGCGTAATTTCTTAAACGGGCTGGTGATCTACAAACGCGGCCCGAGGCCAGCTAAGCAGGAGCCATCTAAGCCGGGTGCTTAACATTCATTAAGAAGTGAATTTCACATTATTCAATAAATATTTATTGTAAATCAATAAATATTTATTGAATAATGTTTATACTTGTGGTGTAAACCTACAAGATTATGAAATTTAACTTTCTCCGCAGACGCTTAAACAATTTTCTGTTTGCCTTTTCGGTCTTCCTGCTTATTATTGGGTATGGCTTGATTTCAAACTTTCATTATTCTGATTTTTCTTACTGTCAGATAACAAGCAGGCTTCAGCCTATCGACCCGGTTGTATCAGATTCTTTGCCGAATTACAAATACAGGCAACTGACGGATAGCATCCAGCAAACCCGAAAAATGAAAAACGGAATGCGTACCTCATGGAGTGTTGATCCCTGGTTTACAGGATTTTTGATACAAAAGCGATGTGATACCTGCAAGACTTTTTTCGGGTTTTTTGATCAAAAAACCGAAATGGATTATCTGATCAGGCTCAAATGGTGGCAACTAGACACGGGAGCTCGTAATAATCCAACTATATATTATGTAAAAAATGGACAATCATTTTTAAGAAAGGGGATTTGTAAATTAAAAAAAGTAGATCAGAACAAGATTTCTGAATTTACCTGTCGTGAAGCGGATGTTCCTGTGCCTTTCCGTTATGACAAGGAAAAGCAAAATATGATGATTCCGGTAACCAAGATAACACTGGATATTGTAAAGCCAATTTTTGCTGTGCTGGGCATAGGATTGTCGCTTTTTTACATTAGTTTCATGTTGGTGAGTTTTTTTAAAATGCTTTTGGATATTTGTAAAGGAGATCCATTTTCAGAAATGAATCTTATTCGTCTGAGAAACCTAATGTTGGGTTGTTTTTTACCTCCTATAATTGGTTTTTCCTTAAACCTATTGCTCCGACTGGTCTTTTACAACTATTTTACGCCAGATATCAGGCTTAGCCCGGAAGCCTGGAAAGGTTTTGCGGAGCCATTTGCCATCGGGATTATTTTTGCAACATTGTACATCGCCTTTAAGAAAGGCAAGCAATTGAAAGAAGAACACGACTTAACTATTTAAAGATGCCTATAATCGTAAACATTGACGTAATGCTGGCCAGGAGAAAAATGTCATTAACTGAGCTTAGCGAAAAAGTAGGCATCACCATGTCAAATCTTTCGATTCTAAAAACCGGGAAGGCCAAGGCCATACGCATTGAAACTTTAGATGCCATTTGCAGGGCGCTGGACTGCCAGCCAGGCGACATTCTGGAATATAGCGATCAGGCTTAGGTAACAATAGTCCGGAAGGTAAGGTTTACCCGGGGCTTATGAACCAGTTTGGTAGGAGGAAGCCTATGCAGCCAATTGGTTTGAGTGGCATCTTTCATTACCAGTAAACTGCCATGTTCCAGGATCAGAGAAATGTTTTCCTTGGTTTGCTTATGTTTAAAAGAGAATTTCCGTTCTGCACCGAAGCTTAGCGAGCCGATTGCACCGTTTTTTTTCAGGTCTTTTTCTCCATCACTATGCCAGGCCATACCCTCATCACCGCTGTGGTATAAGTTGAGCAGGCAGGAGTTAAAAGTTTCGCTTGTTTTTTCTTCTGCTATGGCTTTAAGCTCCAGCAGTTCGGTTGTCCAGGGTAATGCCCTTTTGGTGGTGTTGGAATAAGTATATTCGAAATCAAGATCGCCATACCAGGCAACTTTGCGCTTCGTGAAAATATGCTTGCCTAAAATGATGGCTTCATCATTTTTCCACTCAATCTTATCCAGCAAAGCATTCAGGTAATGGTTTGCTTTCTGCGGGGGCATTAATTTGCCGTAGTAAAGTACCGTACCGCCATAGGGCAATAGGTTTTGGGAACCTTTAAATTCTGTATTAAATAAATCCATTTTTTTAACTCAACGCGTCATGAAAAATGATGCCTAAAGTATGCCTGTTGCCGCTGTGCAGCTCGCTTACCCCATGCTTCATGTTTACCCTGTAATAGCCTTTGCTTCCTTTTACAGGCCTAAAGTTAGTGGTAAATAACAACATATCTCCTTTTTTGGGCTTAAGTACAATCGCTTTTGATTGAGCCCGTGGAATTTGTTCGGTCATTACAAATTCGCCTCCGGTAAAATCCTGATCAGGTTCGTTCAGGAATAATACAAGTTGGATAGGGAAATAAATGTCACCATACAAATCCTGATGCAGGGTATTGAAGCCTCCTTTTCCGTATTTCAGAATTAATATGGTGGGTTTGGTTTGTCCGGCTTGATGGCATTGCAGTTTCAGCTCCTCATGTATCAAAGGGAAAGTTGTAGCGATGTTTAATATCTCCATCCATTTATTGGCTACCTTTGCAAGGTAGGGATATACTGTTTCCCTGATGTCGGTAATCAGCTGGGGCAGGGGGTAGCGGAAGTATTTGTATTCGCCAATCCCAAATCTGTAACGTTCCATGATCACTGTTTTACGGTACATGTTGTCTGCCGCGTACAGCCCTTTAAGTGCTTCACATTGTGATGTGTTCAATACGTTCTCAACAATAGAAAAGCCTTTGGTATGAAGATTTTCAGCAATCTCATCCCAGTTTTTTGCCTGCAGCTGTTTAATGATATCTTCCATCTTTAAATGATTTGATACAAATATGAGAGGAGAGGATTGGTTTGAAAACCCGTTTCTTGCGTATTTGTTGTTGAATTCCAGGCCTGCATATTACTTTTCGATAGTTTAGGTTATTGACATTTCATAAAAATTAAACCCTGTTACTCAATGGTATTGATTTCTTAATAGCGGAATATAGTGGCCATATAATGAAAAACCTATATCTTTCCGCTTTGTATGGGCTTTTTGAACTTCCTGACTAGTATAGTCTGCTTTTTTTTGTTCCTGTTTTCATTTAACCTGTTTTTCGCAAAACGGGGTAGCAGGACCTTAAATTGTTTACTCGGAGTTATATTTTTTTCCAGGTTTGGGCAGATGCTGGTCTTGCTATTGGTTCATTCGAAACAGCAAGCCTATTTTTCTTTTTTTCACCAGTTGTTTACTCCGCTGTATTTTGCAGCGCCGGCATGTTTTTTTCTGTATGTGAAACACTTTATAAGTGATGATAAACGGTTGTCGGTTCTTGAGTGGCTGCATTTTATTCCCGTTGTATTATTCATCATCCATGTATTGCCCCTGGGATTTGGGCCGTTTATTGACTGGGACTCCATTTTGAAGCAGATTACAAACAATAAACAGCTGTTCATTACAGAAAGAAGCGGGCTTTTGCCGGCGTACTTTTATTACATTGGGAGGCCTTTATTGGTATTAGGATACCTGGCTGCAGCCTGGTGTGTGGTGCTGCGATCAGCAAAGCTAAAAGCTGTAAAAGACGAAGATCCAGGCAAGCGCTGGATACTTATTTTAATAAGGGCAGCTACTTTTTTTCAGCTCATCAGTTTTATCCCTTTGATTTCCGGGGGCTTACAACCCGCTCACCCCAATTCTGTATATGTAATTATTGGTTGCCTGGTAATGCTGTTTGTTATGGTATTTGTGCTTCACAGGCCAGAAATCTTTTACCGTTATCTGTTTATGCCGGCCGACAGCGGCTTAGCCAAAGTGGAGGACATCAAGACGCAACAGGCTGAACTGGTTACTGTTCCGGCCAGCCCTACAAAAAAGACCAACTTATTACCTGCAGAATTGTGTTCCGAATACGCCAGGATGATGCAAGCCTTTATGGAAAATAATAAGGCTTATCTGATAGCCGATTTTCAGATTGTAGATTTGGCTACTGCAGTTGATATACCGGTTCATCACTGCTCTTTCATCGTGAACAACCATATAGGGAAAAATTTCCGCGATTGGATCAATGGTTACAGGGTAAGGCATTTTATGGAGCAATACCCATTAAAATCAGAAAAAATGACTATTGAGGCTATTGCCCAGGAGTCAGGCTTTAAAAGCCTTAGTACATTTTATAATGCTTTTAAAAAAGAGACAGGCTTAATGCCCAAAGCTTATTTTTCTCAGAAAAAAGGTTCTTAACTGCAAAATTTCTATTGCAACCATTGAATAGTTAGAGAAAATTGATGCTCTGTTTTAACTATTACTATAATAGGTTCAATAGTTTTGGCTGCATCTAAAATAACTCTTATTCCTCCCTGTATGAAAAGAACTTTACTCCCTTGCATTCCTGGTAAAATGGAAACTGCCAGAAAAATGCTGCTAACATTCATGTTGTCCCTTTTATCAATAACGACATTTTCTCAGACTCAGTTTTGGTCAGACAACTTTGAAGATGCTGGTGCTCCTTCTTCTGGGACACGAACCCCTTCGGTCGAAAATAGCTGGGGATCACCGGCAACACGTTATTTTTTTAGAACAGATGCTGTTCCGTCAACAAGTATTATGCTTCAAAACGGAGCTTATATCGGAATGGAAGGAAGTAAATGCTGGGCTGCTGAAGATATTGATGCAGCACTTACCGGAGTAAACGGCGGCCAAAGCCCTGAGCAAAATATTACCTGGACATCCATCAATATTTCCGGAAAAACAGGAATGACTTTCAAAGGATTATTTGCCGCAGAAAATTCAGGCACTACCTGGGAAGGCCCAGCTATTGCCCCTGCAGACTTTATGCTGGTAGAATATCGAATTGACGGTGGTGCCTGGATCAGCCTAGTCCGTTTTTTTTCCAACAATACTCTTAACGGTCAGCTGGCACTAGAAATAACGGGAGATGACTTGGCGGAAGGCGCATTACTGACCAAAACTTTCACCGAATACTCTGGTGTTATTACAGGTACAGGAACAACTTTAGAGTTGCGGTTTAGGGGCTCTTCCAATGGCGCAGCTACAGAAGAGTTCGCTATTGACAATTTCCGTTTGTTCGAAACCCCAACTTGTACAGCACCCACAATTACCGCAAACCCTCCAAACAGAACAATATGTAATGGTAACAACACTACTTTTACTTCTAATGCTACCGGAGCCACCGGTTTTCAATGGCAGGTAAATACCGGGTCCGGATTTACGGATATTACCAATGGCGGGGTATATTCAAACGCGACAACAAATGTTTTGACTATTACAGGGGCACTTGCTACGATGAGTGGATACACGTATCGCTGTAAAGCAATTAACGGTACGTCTTCTTGTTTTACCAATTCCAACCAGGCCACATTAACCATTTCTAATATTACAGCCTCAACCGCAAAAAGTGATGTTTTGTGTTACGGTTCCAGTACCGGCTCTGCGGCTGTATCACCTACCGGAGGTATAGGTTCCTACACTTACAGCTGGTCACCATCTGGCGGCACCGGTTCAATTGCAACCGGCCTTGCCGCGGGTACTTATACCGTAACAATTACTGATGCCATCTTATGCCAGATTACAAAAACCTTTGTCATCAATCAGCCTGCGGCAGCATTAAGCGCTGCAGCTGGTGGCGGTAAAACCGATGTTTCCTGCTTTGGGGGATCTAATGGTACAGCAACGGTAGCACCAACAGGAGGAACACCTGCCTATACTTATTCATGGTCTCCAAGTGGTGGAACGGCTGCTACAGCTACAGGTCTTGCTGCGGGTAGCTATACCTGTACAATTACAGACGCAAATAATTGCCAAACCACGAGAACTTTTACCATTAACCAGCCTGCATCAGCATTAAATACTACTGCAGGTAGCAAAACAGATGTTTCCTGTAACGGAGGGAACAACGGCACAGCTACTGTATCGCCAACGGGTGGTACACCAGGCTATACTTACAGCTGGTCTCCAAGTGGTGGAACAGCTGCTACGGCGACCGGCCTTGCAGTGGGTACTTATACGGTAACCGTAACAGATGCCAATGGCTGTCAGGGTACCAAAACCTTTACCATCACTCAACCTACTGCTTTAAATACCACCGCTGGAAGTAAAACCGATGTTTCTTGCAGGGGTGGTTCTAATGGTACGGCAACCGTATCTCCAACTGGGGGAACACCATCATATACTTATAGTTGGGCACCAAGTGGTGGAACCAATGCCACAGCTACTGGCCTTGCAGCAGGAACCTATACAGTTACGGTTACAGATGCTAATGGTTGTCAGGGCACCAAAACTTTTACCATTAACCAGCCTGCATCAGCATTAAATACTACTGCAGGTAGCAAAACAGATGTTTCCTGTAACGGAGGGAACAACGGCACAGCTACTGTATCTCCAACAGGTGGTACACCTGGCTACACTTATTCCTGGGCGCCAAGTGGAGGCACAGCTGCTACGGCGACCGGCCTTGCAGTGGGTACTTATACGGTAACCGTAACAGATGCCAATGGCTGTCAGGGTACCAAAACCTTTACTATCACTCAACCTACTGCTTTAAATACCACCGCTGGAAGTAAAACCGATGTTTCTTGCAGGGGTGGTTCTAATGGTACGGCAACCGTATCTCCAACTGGGGGAACACCATCATATACTTATAGTTGGGCACCAAGTGGTGGAACCAATGCCACAGCTACTGGCCTTGCCGCAGGAACCTATACAGTTACGGTTACAGATGCTAATGGTTGTCAGGGCACCAAAACTTTTACCATTAACCAGCCTGCATCAGCATTAAATACTACTGCAGGTAGCAAAACCGATGTTTCTTGTAACGGAGGGAACAACGGAACAGCTACTGTATCTCCAACAGGCGGTACACCAGGCTATACTTACAGCTGGTCTCCAAGCGGAGGTACTGCTGCTACGGCAACCGGCCTTGCAGTGGGTACTTATACGGTAACTGTAACAGATGCCAATGGCTGTCAGGGCACCAAAACCTTTACCATTACTCAACCTACTGCGTTAAATACCACAGCTGGAAGTAAAACCGATGTTTCCTGTAAGGGTGGTTCCAATGGTACAGCAACAGTAGCACCCACGGGTGGAACACCATCTTATACTTATAGCTGGTCTCCAAGTGGAGGTACCGCTGCTACCGCAACCGGCCTTGCCGCAGGAACCTATACCTGTACCATTACTGATGCGAACGCTTGCCAAACTACAAGAACCTTCACCATCAATGAGCCAGCAACGGCATTAAGTGTAGCCACAGGCGGCGGTAAGACGGATGTTTCTTGTAATGGCGGTTCTAATGGTACCGCAACTGTAGCGCCAACCGGGGGAACGCCATCCTATACTTACAGCTGGGCGCCAAGTGGAGGTACCGCTGCTACGGCAACCGGCCTTGCAGCAGGAACTTATACCGTTACTGTTACCGATGCCAATGGCTGTCAGGCACAAAGGACTTTTGTTATTAACCAGCCTACAGTTGTAACTTTAGCTGGCATAAGCCTAACTGCAGCAACTACAGCTGTTTCTTATAACCAAACGGTTAGTGCTACAGGGGCAAGCGGCAGCTATACTTACGCAGTAACCTCAGGCGCATTGCCGCAGGGATTAACACTCTCGGCAAGCGGAACCTTATCAGGCAGCCCAACAGAAGCAGGAACCTTTATCTTTGATATTACTGCTACTGATGCCGCCTGCAGCAATACCGGAACGGGCAATTTTAGCCTGAATGTAAATAAAGGCAGCCAATCCATCTCATTTGGCACCATTGCCTCAAAAACATATGGAGAAGCCGATTTCAGTTTAGGAAATGCAAATACTTCGGCAGGCCTGGCCATTACCTATACTGCAACAGATCCGACCGTAGTTTCCATCACCGGAAATACCGCACATATACTAAAAGCAGGAAGTACAGATATTACAGCAAGCCAAACGGGAAATGCGGACTATAACGCAGCTCCAGACGTGGTACAAAGCCTGTCTGTAGCTAAAGCAAACCTGACTGTGACCAATACTGACCGTTCTAAAATATACGGAACTGCACTTGTCGATGCTGATTTTGCAGGAAGTATTACCGGTATTCAAAATGGTGATAACATTACTTTAACCAGGAACAGTACCGGAGCAGTAGCGACAGCCGCTGCAGGTTCAACCTATTCGATTGTAGCTACACTGGCCGATCCGGATAGCAAACTGAGCAACTATACGGTAAACAATCCAAACGGTACGCTGACTGTAAGCCAAAAAGCCCTGACCGTCACTGCTGATAACCGCAATAAAACCTATGGTGATGCAGTGATTTTTGCAGGCACGGAGTTTACCACAACTGGTCTGGTTAACGGCAATACGGTTACAGGTGTAACTTTAAACAGTACGGGTGCAGCAGCTACTGCAACAGTGGCTGGTTCCACTTATCCTATTGTGCCATCGGCTGCAAGCGGAACAGGATTGAGCAACTATGACATTACCTATGTAAACGGTGCTTTGACGGTAACCAACAAAGGACTTACCGTTACTGCTGATAACCGTAGCAAAACCTATGGTGATGCAGTAACCTTTGCAGGCACAGAGTTTACAACAACAGGCCTCATTAACGGCAATACCGTTACCGGTGTAACTTTAAACAGTACGGGTGCAGCAGCTAATGCAACGGTAGCTGGCTCAACATACCCAATTGTGCCATCCGCTGCAAGCGGAACAGGACTGAGTAACTATGACATCACTTATGTAAACGGTGCATTAACGGTCGACAAGGCAAGCCTAGTTGTGGCCAATACTGATCGTTCTAAAGTTTATGGAAGCGCACTTGCAGATGCTGATTTTTCAGGAAGTATTACCGGTATTCAGAACAGTGACAACATCACCTTAACAAGAAACAGTACAGGCGCAGTAGCAACTGCGGCTGCAGGTTCAACTTACCCGATCGTAGCTACACTGGCTGACCCAGATAGCAAACTGAGCAACTATATGGTAAACAATCCAAACGGTACGCTGGCTGTAAACCAAAAAGCCCTGACCATCACCGCTGACAACCGCAGCAAAACTTATGGTGAGGCCATAACCTTTGCAGGCACAGAGTTTACAACAACAGGCCTCATTAACGGCAATACCGTTACTGGTGTAACTTTAAACAGTACGGGTGCTGCCGCTACAGCAACAGTAGCTGGTTCCACTTATCCTATCGTGGCAACAGCTGCAAGCGGAACAGGATTGAGCAACTATGACATTACTTATGTAAATGGTGCTTTAACGGTTAACAAGGCAAACCTGACTGTGGCCAATACCGATCGTTCTAAAGTTTATGGAACCGCACTTGCAGATGCTGACTTTGCTGGAAGCTTTACTGGTATTCAGAATGCTGACAACATTACTTTAACCAGGAACAGTACCGGAGCAGCAGCAACTGCCACTGCAGGATCAACCTATCCAATTGTAGCTACACTGGCCGACCCGGATAGCAAACTGAGCAACTATATGGTAAACAATCCAAACGGTACGCTGACTGTAACACAAAAACCGCTGACCATTACAGCCGATAACCGCAACAAAACTTATGGTGAGGCCATAACCTTTGCAGGCACAGAGTTTACAACAACAGGCCTCATTAACGGCAATACCGTTACTGGTGTAATTTTAAGCAGTACGGGTGCTGCCGCTACAGCAACAGTAGCTGGTTCCACTTATCCTATCGTGGCAACAGCTGCAAGCGGAACAGGATTGAGCAACTACGATATTACTTATGTAAACGGTGCATTAACTGTTAACAAGGCAAGCCTAGTTGTGGCTAATGCTGATCGTTCTAAAATTTATGGAACCGCACTTGCAGATGTTGATTTTGCTGGAAGCATTATCGGTATTCAGAACAGTGACAACATCACCTTAACAAGAAACAGTACAGGCGCAGCAGCAACAGCCGCTGCAGGTTCAACTTACCCGATTGTTGCTACACTGGCTGACCCAGATAGCAAACTGAGCAACTATATGGTAAACAATCCAAACGGTACGCTGGCTGTAAACCAAAAAGCCCTGACCATCACCGCTGACAACCGCAGCAAAACTTATGGTGAGGCCATAACCTTTGCAGGCACAGAGTTTACAACAACAGGCCTCATTAACGGCAATACCGTTACTGGTGTAACTTTAAACAGTACGGGTGCTGCCGCTACAGCAACAGTAGCTGGTTCCACTTATCCTATCGTGGCAACAGCTGCAAGCGGAACAGGATTGAGCAACTACGATATTACTTATGTAAATGGTGCATTAACTGTTAACAAGGCAAGCCTAGTTGTGGCCAATACTGATCGTTCTAAAGTTTATGGAAGCGCACTTGCAGATGCTGATTTTTCAGGAAGCATTATCGGTATTCAGAACAGTGACAACATCACCTTAACAAGAAACAGTACAGGCGCAGTAGCAACTGCGGCTGCAGGTTCAACTTACCCGATCGTAGCTACACTGGCCGACCCGGATAGCAAACTAGGTAACTATACGGTAAGCAATCCAAATGGTACACTGACTATAACACAAAAAGCACTGACCATAACCGCTGATAACCGCAGCAAAACCTATGGTGAGGCTATAACCTTTACAGGAACTGAGTTTACAGCGACTGGTTTGGTTAATGGCAATACCGTTACCGGTATAATTTTAAGCAGTACAGGTGCAGTAGCTACGGCAACAGTTACAGGCTCAACATACCCGATTGTAGCATCGGCGGCAACAGGAACTGGCCTGGGTAACTACAGCATCAGTTATAACAATGGAGCTTTAACCGTAAATAAGAAAGCCCTGGCCATTACTGCCGATAACAAAGAGCGGTTTGCCGGCACAGCCAATCCTGCACTTACGGCAAGCTATTCAGGCTTTGTGAACGGCGAAACCAATACGGTGTTAACTACAGCGCCAACAGTAAGCACTACTGCTACGCTTGCAAGCCCGGTAGGAGACTACCCGATTACAGCCATCGGAGCTGCAGCAGTGAACTATAGCTTCAATTACGTAGCAGGTACACTTAAAGTAAAAGGAGGTGCACCAACCAACATCAGTCTGGCCGGGGTAATCCTTTACGAGAACAGTGCGGGTGGTAGCAATGCCGGCACCCTGAGCAGCACTTCGGATGATCCGAGTGCTACCTTTACTTATACACTGGTTGCGGGTACAGGCGATGCCGACAATGCACTTTTTGCTGTTAGCGGCAACAAGATCAATACTGCAGCAGCACTTAACTTTGAAAACAAAGCCAGCTATAGTGTACGTGTAAAAAGCACTACACAATATGGCTTGAGCCTGGAAAAAGTGTTGAACATAGCTTTAAGTGATGTGAATGAAATTCCAACGCTGGCTACAATAAATAATCAAACCATCTGCTTTACTACAGCAGCGCAAACAGTAGCTTTAACCGGTATCAGTTCCGGGCCTGAAACTGCACAAACCACAACATTAACAGTGAGCAGCAGCAATGCCAACCTGTTTGATGCCCTAACGGTTAGCGGAACTGGTGCAACCGGAAGCCTTAACTATCGCATTAAAGCAGGGGTTGTAGCCGGAACTGCCACAGTTACAGTAACCGTTAAAGACAATGGCGGCACTGCCAATGGTGGTACAGATACCTTTACCCAGAGTTTTGTGATTACTGTGAATGCCCTGCCGGTTGTTTCTATAAACAGCGATAAAGGGATTTCAATTAGCAAAGGCGAAACAGCTGTACTTACTGCAACAGGAGGCACCAATTATGTGTGGGCAGATGCTAACGGAATCGTACGTGGGAAAAACACTGCTACATTGGAAGTACGGCCAAGCCAAACCACTACTTACACTGTCACGGTTACCAATGCCAGCGGATGTAGCGAAATCAAATCAATCACCATTACAGTTGTAGAAGATTACGCTAAAATCACTGCAACCAATATCATGAGTCCGAATGGCGACGGGGTTAACGACAAATGGGTGATCGACAATATTGATTTTTATCCTAATAATGAAGTGAGAATCTTTAACCGCACGGGAAGATTAGTGTACAGCAAAAAGGGATATGACAACAGCTGGGATGCAACCTTGAATGGTTTGCCTTTAGCAGAAGGTACTTATTATTATATAATTGATTTTGGTGACAGAACAAGGGTGTTTAAAGGTTTCGTTACCATTGTAAGAAATGAATAAGGGTATAGATCAAAGAAATAAGAAATGAAGAGGATTACTAAAAAACTGGTACTGGTGGCAATTGCTGCCATCAGTACCACAACCATAAAGGCGCAGTTAAACCCGCTATCAGCACAGTATTATACCAATCAATACCTCATCAATCCTGCCTTCGCGGGGGCAGGTGAGGGTTTAAAACTGAACGGTGCCTACCGTAAGTTATGGAGCAATGTACCTGGCTCGCCTTTAACCCAGAACCTGACAGCCGATTATGGGTTCAACAAGGTTGGGATAGGGCTTTCTGTAAATAATGAAAGTGCAGGTTTGCAGCGGCAAACCCGGGTGGTGGGCAGTTATGCCTATCATCTGATGTTAAGCGAAAACAACCATAAACTGCACTTTGGCGTTTCCCTGGGTTTCATGAGCCAAAGACTGGAAAATGCGGACATTTATGGTAATCCGAACGATCCGATGGTGGGGCAGTACAACGATCGCAAAACCTATCTGGATGGTGATTTTGGTATCGCTTATACCTCAGATAAACTGAACATTCAGGCTTCGGTGCCCAATTTGAAAAGCGTGCTGAAAAAGGATGTGATCAAACTGGCCGATGTGGCAACATTTTACACTGCCGCCAGTTATAAGATCCAGCTTAGTGAAGGACCAGAAGGTATAGACATGGAGCCGAAAGTTGCCTACAGGGGCGTAAAAGGTTTTGACAACATCTGGGATGCGGGTTCGCAGTTCAGTATTGCCAACAAACAGGTATTTTTACTGGCCATGTACCACAGCACCGAAAATGCAACCTTTGGTTTGGGGATGGATTTCAGAAAAAAATACCTGATCAGCGGAACATATACTACACAAACATCGGCTTTGAGTGGTTATACCAATGGCAGTTTTGAGCTGAATCTGAGGCTGAACCTGAGTAAGTAACAAATTGTGAAACGGAATGATGTATGATGAATTAAGAAAACGGGTGCTTTTAAAAACGGGACTTGATCACATTACCTCCCGCGATTGCGAGCAGATTGCAAATGGCATCAATCAATCCTTAAACAGGCATATCAGTGTAACCACATTAAAAAGAGTGTTTGGATTTGCAAAAAAACAGCACTCTTTTTCTAAATATACACTGGCTATACTAATGGATTACGCCAATGCAGATGGTCTTATCCTTCCAGATAGCAAGCCGGCACTGTCAGCCAATCCCCGGCCTCGAAATAAACAAATCCGGTCCTTCATAACAGAAACCGAAGCTTATACCGAAGCTTTCAATGGCCAGCTTTCTTTAAATCCAAAACAACTGGTTTTAGAGGCATTGGAAACATTGCAGAAACAAAAGCTGGAATTTCTTCCCCTTGCAGAACGCGGCAGATGTGTTGGAATGGTGTACGCCAAAGACCTGGTTTATTTTCTGGGTTGTGATGACCAGATGTATGGTACGCTATACCATAAATTCAATTTTGACTTGGATACCGCTATAGCAATTCTGTGCAGGTCATGAAAATATTTTAGTACTTTGCGCTGAGAAAAAATCAAACTAAAAATCATGAGTGCAGATCAGCAGATACCACATAACGTATATTTTGAAGGCAAAGTTCAAAGCCTTGGCCTGGAAACCGAAAAGGGGAAAGCCACACTGGGGGTAATGAAAAAAGGAAATTACACTTTTTCGACTTCCAGCCCTGAAGTAATGGTAGTTATATCCGGCACGATGAACGTAAAATTGGACGATAAAGGTTACCAGCAATACCAGCCTCAGGATAAATTTGAAGTAGCGTCTGGAGTTTCATTTGATATCATATGTGATACTGATGTCGCATATTTGTGCTATTACGGATAAAGTAGTACTACATCGCCTTAATCTGTTCCCAGATCTTTTCTACAACAGGTATTCCCAGATTTTCATTTTCCAGACGGGTTTTTAAGGTATGTTCTCCAGGATAGGCTACCTGAATCCCGGGATTAACCGGTGTACTATTTCTGGTATACGTAAGGACTTCCTCTATTAAAGACGCGTGCAGGTCTGGCTGATAAATGCAGATGAAACATTGGGATACATTTGATTCATCTGAACGTGTACTTATTTTAGCAGTAGAATTCCCCCCACTAAGGGCCACTGCAAGCAGGTCCAATACAAGTGCCAGACCGGAACCTTTCCAGAAACCAATAGGCAGGCCTAACCTGGTTTTTCGGATAGCAGCAGGGTCTTTACTCAAATTGCCTTGTTCATCATAGCCGCCCGGAAATGGGAGCATTTCATTTTTTAACTCATATTCCTGCATTTTGCCATAAGAAAACTGTGACATTGCCATGTCGAGCACCACATGTCCGTTTTCCCTGGGGATGGCAATAACCAAGGGATTGTTACCTAAAACGGGTTCTTTACCGCCCCAGGCAGGCATGCTTACTGTGGCATTGGTAAAGCAGATGCCAATACAGCCTGCTTCTGCAGCCTGCCAGCCATAGGTTCCGCCCCGCATCCAGTGATTTGTATTTCTAAGGGCTACACAGCCAATACCATTTGTTCGGGCCAGTTCAATAGCACGATCCATACAATGCTTTGCATTGGACATACCAGGACCGGCATTTCCGTCCCAACGTTCAATAGTGCCAAATTTTTCTATCAGCAAAGGAACTGCATCTGGTAATACCAGGTTCTTTTGCACCAGCTTAACAAACACAGGGAACCTGTTGAGGCCGTGTGAGTACACGCCGTCCCTGCTATTTGATGCAAATATATCAGCACAAATTTCTGCCGTTGCGGCAGAAAAGGACAGCTTCAAAAGAACCCTTTCAAATTCTTTTTTAAGCTCATGAAATGGTATGCGTATCATGGTCTTGTTTCAAATTTAGGGAATATTACTCCTTATCAGCACCGTAAATTCCATTAAATGAACAAAAAGAACAAAACGAATTAGTCCTTTTGCTGATGTTTAAAGGTAAATTGTTTCCCACTTGCCCCGGTTAGGCTCATGCAAATGATATGAAAGATTTAAAAAGACATAGCGTACTGTTTGTGCTCCTTTTAAGTATAAATGTATTTAGCACAACCGCTGTAAATGCACAGCAAACCATACAGTTTAGTCAGTATGTGTTTAACGGACTGGCGGTTAACCCGGCCTATGCAGGCTATAAGGAAGACCTTACCGTAAACCTCAGTTTCCGCTCGCAATGGGTGGGCATAGACGGGGCGCCGCGCACCGGTACAGCATCGGTTGACGGGCTTACCCGTAACCCGGATAAGAAAGTAGGGCTGGGATTGATTGCGACTACCGACAGGCTTGGCCCGCAGAATACCTCATCGGTATATGCAAACTATGCCTACCGCCTGCGCATAGACGAAGACGATACCAAACGCCTTTGTTTTGGCCTTGCTTTTGGAGCCACGCAGTACAACCTGGACGGATCAAAGTTCATTGCAACCGATCCGGGCGATGGCACCATACCTGTGGGCAACCAGAGCAAGCTCTCGCCCGATCTGCGCTTTGGGATCTATTTCTATACCCCTAAGTTCTATATCGGAGCCTCGGCGGTAGACCTCCTTACCACCGGCCGCGATATGGTAACTACAGATAGCTACCGCATCATCAAACAGGTACGGCACCTTTATTTAACCGGAGGGCTGATGCTGCCTTTGTCCGAATCGTTTGACCTGAAGCCTACCTTTATGATCAAGGAAGACTTCAAAGGGCCAACCAATCTGGACCTGAATACCTACCTGCTCATCAATAAAATAGTATGGGTGGGGGCATCTTACCGTACCGGGGTTAAGCTTTGGGATAAAACCAACCTGCAGAACGGGCTGGACCAGAACGATGCCATTTCGGGCATTGTAGAGGTGTTTATCAACCCCCGGTTCAGGGTAGGCTACTCCTACGATTATACCACCAGTAAGCTGTCTAACTATCAGCAGGGATCGCACGAGATCTCGGTAAGCTTTAGCCTGCAGGGCAAAAAAGAAAGAGTGTTGAGTCCACGTTATTTTTAAGCCGAACAACCATGAAAAGAATCCTCATTCTCCATATCCTCATTATGCTGGGCAGCTTTGCTCAGGCACAGGAACAGCTGAGCAAAAGGCAGCAGGCCGACCTGCTCTTTAGCCGTTACCAGTACTACAATGCGGCAAGGCTGTACAGCGGCCTGGCCACTAAAAAGAACCCCGATGTAAAGCTGCTGGAAAGGCTGGCTACCTGCTACCGCAAAATGAACGATTATGCGGTGGCCGAAAAGTGGTATGCCCTTGCAGCAGCAGACCCTAAAGCAGAACTGCTTACGCATTATTATTATGCCGAAGCTTTGCTGACCAATCAGAAGTTTGAAGCCGCCAAAGCTGCATACCAAACCTATGGCACTAAAGGTGGTGTGGCGGCAGAAGTGTCCTTAAAAACAGCTTCCTGCGATAGTGCTGCTGTATGGCTAAACCAGCCCAGCCGTTATACCGTAAACAATGCAAAGGAGCTGAACAGCAAGTATGCCGATTGGGGCCTGGGGTATGGTGTGGCCCGCGGCCTGGTGTTTACTTCGGAGCGGCCTGCAGACAGCCTGCTGAAATACAACGACATTTACCGCTGGAACGGCAATCCATGGCTCAAACTCTTTTCTGCCAGTCCGGACGGTAAGGTAATCAACGAGCTGCCGGTGCTCCGCAAAGCCTACTCTTCTTTTATTACCGATTACCACGTAGGGCCCATGGTGCTCAACGCCACAGAAGATACCGCTTATGTAACCATTGCTACTCGTGCTTACGCCAATACCCTGCCGATAGATAAAAAGCTGCAGAAAAACGATGAACGTCTGTATACACGCAGGCTGGAACTGATCATTGCCGTTAAAACAGATGGCCGATGGGGCTACCTCAAAGACTTTCCTTATAACAATGTAAAGGCTTACTCGCTGGGCAATGCAGCGCTCTCTAAAAATGGCAGTGTGCTGTATTTTACTTCCGATATGCCGGGTGGAGTGGGCAAAACAGACATCTGGTTTAGCGAAAAACAAAGTGATGGCAGCTGGGGCAAACCTTTAAACTGCGGCCCGGCCATCAATACCGCCGAAGAAGAATCTTTCCCCACCCTAGGAACGCAGGGCGATTTGTATTATTCATCCAAAGGTAAAACAGGTATGGGCGGCTATGATATTTATACCAGCAAAGGAGAGAAAGCCAGCTGGTCGGCCCCGCTGAATTTGAAATATCCCGTAAATACCACCTATGATGATTTTTATTTCAGCACAGCAGACGGCCTTACTGGTTACCTTTCTTCCAACCGTAAGGGGGGGCTTGGAGATGATGACATTTACAGCTTTAGCTACAAAGCCCCTGAAGTGGTTAAGCCTGAGCCTCCAAAACCGGTGGATACCATAAAGTACGAAGTAGGGAAGACCTATGTGCTGAAAGACATTTATTACGACTTTGACAAATCAAACATCAGGCCTGATGCCGCAAGAGAACTGGACAAACTGGTAACCATATTAAATGGACATCCGGCAATGCACATTGAGCTCGGTTCGCATACCGATAGCAGGGGTAACGACGATTACAACCGTCGCCTGTCTCAGCGCAGGGCCGAATCGGCAGTGGCGTACCTCATCAGCAAGGGTATTGAACGCAGCAGGCTAAGTGCCAGGGGATATGGGGAAACGATGCTGGTGAACAGCTGCGGTAATGGGGTTAAATGCAGCGATGCTGAACATCAGGCCAATAGGAGAACGGAGTTTAAGGTTACCAGGGGAGAGTAAAAGCATTAATTAAAATTTTAAAAAATCTGTTAAAACATTTTAATAAAGCATTTTAAATGGCTTTATTTGAAAAGAGAACCAGATTTTAAATTTTCACATGGCTTTAAACAAACAGGTACCCTTTATTGGTGTAGACATAGGCGGTTCGCACATCACCGCCGCGCTTGTAGATTGTACTGCTTATAGCGTAATTGAAGATAGCTTGAAGCGGGAGCGCGTGGCATCTAAAGACAGTGCCCCGGTTATTTTTGATGCCTGGGCAGCTGCATTGCAGCCATTGATAACAGGTTTTTCTGCGGGGGAAGTCAAAATAGGCATTGCCATGCCGGGCCCTTTTAATTACCAGGAGGGCATAGCCTTGTTTAAAAATGTAAAGAAATACGATTCATTGTATGGCATGGATGTAGGCAAAGTGTTGTCTGAACGCCTGGGCATTTCGCGTGACCATATTATTTTTATCAATGATGCCGAGGCTTTCCTGCGGGGCGAACTTGCCGCTGGTGCTGCAGCGGGTAAGCACAAAGCAATTGGGATTACTTTAGGTACGGGCTTAGGCTCGGCCAGTAATTGCAAAGGCGATGTTGTAGATGTAAACCGGGCAGCCCTGCCTTTTCTGGACCAGCATGCCGAAGAATACCTTTCTACCAGGTGGTTTTTAGGGAGGTACCAGGAGCTTACCGGGCATGAGCTTAAAAATGTGGAAGAACTTTTAAATACCGCAGAGCCGGACTTAAAGAACCAGATATTTGATGAATTTGCAACCAACCTGGCTGCTTTTATCAATGATTTCATTGCCGATGAAGATCCTGAAGTGCTGGTTATAGGAGGTAATATTGCCCGTACCTGGGATCATTTTATGCCGCGCCTGGAGCAGCTCATCGTCAATAAAAATGTAGTCATCACTCAAACCAGGATGTGGGAAAGTGCAGCGCTGGTAGGCGCTGCATGCATATGGTTAAATCAATAGTCGTTTTAAAAAATGAGCAGATCTTTATTTGTATGGTGCCTTGTTTTGCTGTTTGGCACCCAGCTAGCTTTTGCTGCTAAGGTAGATACGGTACAAACCTATAGTGCTTCCATGAAAAAGAACATTAAGGCAGTAGTGGTTACACCCGATAAGTACAGCGAAAGCAAAAACTATCCTGTAGTTTATATTTTGCATGGGGCTGGTGGCAGTTATGCCAACTGGATTACCAAAGTGCCTGCACTGGCCGAATATGCAGATTTGTACCAGACTATATTGGTATGCCCCGATGGCAATGTGACCAGCTGGTATTTCGACAGCCCGGTTGATCCTGCCTGGAAATATGAAACCTATGTGGCCACAGAACTGGTAAACTGGATAGATAGCCGCTATAAAACCATCAAAGACCGCAAGGGCAGGGCCATTACAGGCCTAAGCATGGGTGGTCATGGGGCGCTGTACCTTTCTTTCAGGCATCAGGATGTATTTGGTGCTGCGGGCAGCATGAGCGGAGGGGTAGATTTTACGCCCTTTCCTTTAAACTGGAACATTGCAGAGCGCCTGGGCACTTACAGCCAGTTTCCGCAACGCTGGAAAGAGAACACCATTGTTAACATGACGCATTTACTGGTGCCCAAGCGCCTTGCACTTATTATTGATTGTGGTAAAGAAGATTTCTTTTACCATGTGAATATGAAACTTCATGAGGAACTGCAGTACAATAACATTCCGCACGATTTTATCATCAGGCCAGGTACGCACAACTGGGAATACTGGACCAATGCCATAAAATACCAGTTGCTTTATTTTAATGATTTTTTTAATAAGAAGTGAAAATAAACCATTCTCTTCGGAGCCTGCATAATTTTAGTTTTTTCTATTGAAAAAACTAAAAAGACGCTAGGTCTCCTCTGAGAAGGTATATTTTCTTCTGAGTGGCCCCTCATAGTTGTTTAACCACAATTTATAATAACCGCAATCATTATTAACCGCAATCAAAAACAAACACATATGGAAACAAAGAACCGCAGAGATTTTATTAAAGATTTAGGAATGTTAACGGCAGGAGCAGGCCTGGCTTCGGTATTGCCCCTGGAGGCTTTCAGTATAGGCAAAAAGGAGACTTTCCGCATTTCCCTGGCCGAGTGGTCGCTGCACAACACCCTGTTTGCCAAAAAACTCAATAACCTTGATTTTCCACTGAAGGCAAAAAAGGACTTTGGGATTGATATTGTAGAGTATGTAAGTGTGTTTTTTGAGGGTAAGGAAAAAGACCCTGCTTATCTGAAAGAGTTAAAGAACCGTACCGATTCGGAGGGGATCCAGAACCACCTGATCATGGTAGACCGTGAGGGGAACCTGGGCGATCTGGACAGCAAGGCCAGGCATACCGCGGTAGAGAACCACTACAAATGGGTAGAGGCTGCCAAATACCTGGGCTGCAAAACCATACGTGTAAATGCTGCAGGTAAGGGTACTGCCGAAGAGGTAAAGGCTGCAGCTATTGATGGCCTGGGCCGTTTAACGGAATATGGTAAAAAGCACAAGATCAATGTTATTGTAGAAAACCATGGCGGTTATTCTTCGGATGGCAAATGGCTGAGTGCTGTAATAAAAGGTGTAAACAGTCCGTTTTGTGGTACACTGCCCGATTTCGGTAATTTTGGTCTTGGCAATGGCAAGGAGTATGATAAATACCTGGGCGTTCAGGAGATGATGCCTTTTGCCAAAGGGGTAAGTGCCAAGTCGATGAAATTCAATGCCGATGGCGAAGAAAGCGACATTGATTACAGCCGTATGTTCAGCATCATCAGGGCTGCAAAATGGAGTGGTATTGTTGGGATTGAATATTCAGCCGGGTCCGTTGAGCTGGAAGATGAAGGGATCAGGAAAACCAAGGCCTTGCTGGAAAAAGTATTTAAACAGGGAAAATAAGTTCCCTGTTTATTTTAAAAGCGGTGGTTTTCGAGGTAGCCTTATCATAATTTGAAAATAAATTATATACAGATGAAAAAACTGTTTATACTTTTATCCCTCACATTTGTATTTGCACAACTGGCTGTGGCGCAAAAAACTGAAATCTGGATTGTGCGCCATGCTGAAAAGGACAATAGTGACCCTAAGAACACAAATCCGGATTTGTCTGCTGAAGGCCAGAAGAGAGCACAAAAATTAGTGAATTATATGGCCGATGTTAAGTTAGACAAGGCCTTTACCACCCCTTATAGAAGAACCAGGCAAACCCTGGTGCCTTTGGTAAAAGCAAAAGGCATTGAGCTGGTAGATTATAACGATGTTGCACAGCTGGCTAAGCAGATCAGGAAAGATTATTCCGGGAAAAAAGTAATTATCGCCGGACACTCCAACACCATTCTGGAAATTGTAGAAGCTTTTGGCATTGCCCGCCCTGTTGCGACCATAGGAGAAAAAGAATTCAATAACATCTTTCACATTACCCTGGAAGCAGATCTTATGGCACTGGATATGAATACTTACGGGGACATTATGTAACAAATCTGCTTTTTTGATCTCAAATTGAATATACCACTTGAGAACCTTAGAAGTATAGATATGCCTAAATCCCTGATCTTTAAGCTTTGCCTTTTTCTTGCGTTTTTTACAGTTAGTTTTACCTATGCCCAACAGGAGGCGAAAGACTACGACGGTATCGTAGCACAGGTAAGGAGCAATTTCAACCAACATCAACCCGAAAAAATATACGCCTTAACCTCTGCAGTATTTCAGAAAAAAATGACGGGGAAACAATTTGCACTTGGAATGAACAAGTTCCATGCAAAAACGGGCGACTGGATAAGCAACACTTTTAAAGAAAAGAATGAAAAAGGGTTGGACTATCTTGCTGTTTTTGAGAATTCCCAACAGGTATTTTCCATCAGGCTAAATGAGCAGGGCAAGATAGATAGGCTCAATTTTGCCGCTGTCCCAATTGTGATTTCCAACAAAACTGAAAAGGTAGCCAGCAATAATCCGCTCAAAGACTCTCTTGATCTTATGGTAGAGCGGGCTGTAAGGCCTTATATTCAAAAAGGAAATACCTGCGGACTGGTGCTGGCAGTTATCAATAAAGGCCATGTGCGTAAATACAGTTACGGTTCGGTGAATAAGACGGTAAAACAATTGCCCGATGCAGCACAAACCATTTTTGAAATAGGTTCTGTCACAAAAACTTTCAATACATTGGTACTCGCTCAGGAAGTTGTTGCAGGCAAAATGAAGCTCAATGATCCGATAAACCTTTACCTGCCGGATTCCATACCTGCACTTAAGTTCCGGGACCAACCCATCACATTACAACACCTGGCCAATCATACTTCGGGTTTTCCACGGCTGCCTGCCAATATTTTTAATGCCAAAGTAGATCCAAAAGATCCTTATAAACATTATACTCCAGATTCTCTGTACAGTTTCCTGATGCATTATCAGCCCTCGGTTATGCCGGGCAGCGTGTTTTCTTATTCGAATTATGGTGCAGGAGTGTTGGGCACAATTCTGGAACGTAGGCTTAACCGCAGTTTTGAAGAATTGATCCAAAGCCGAATCTGCAAACCTTTGGGTATGAATCATACCAACGTTGCCCTTGATGGTGCTGCACAACAGAATTTTGCGCAGGGTTATAATGAAACTGGCGAAGCAACTGGCCCCTGGGACCTTGCTTCATTAAAAGGATCAGGAGCGCTTCGATCTACATTGAACGATATGGTTATATACGCCCGCGCCCAAGTGGAAATGAAAGGTGCTTTGGGTAAAGCTATAGCGCTTAGCCATCAGCCCACTTTTATCAGTGCCACTCAAAGCATGGGATTGGGCTGGAGGATTAGCCGGAACAGTGGGCATAATTACCTGCATCATTCGGGTGGTACAGGTGGCTTTAGATCTTTCGTTGGGTTTGATCCGGAAAGGCAGACAGCAATAGTGATCCTGTCTAACGCAGCAGAGGATGTTACTGCTCTCGGAGAGAGGTTTTTAAAATAATATTAAGCCCTTTAGCTTAATGAGAACGATTGGTTAGGTAATTTCTGGATGCATCACAGATAATCTTTAAATTGCGTTATAAGATTCGAATGGCAAAACCATGTCCTGAAAATAAAAAATATGAAATATCTAATCTTTGCACTGTGTTTTATTGGGATTATTCTTTTTAAGAAGGATAGCGAGGCCCAGCAGGCCCCTTGTGAAAAGTATTATGATAAAACGATGCGTTCTTTTGTTTATACCTCCGTTGATGAAATGCCTGAATACCCTGGTGGGTATGGCAATTTTTCTTCTTTTTTTGCCACAAGAGTTAAATATGACACCAGCAATTCTGAAACCTTGCAAGGTAAAGTAACTCTTGTTTTTATAGTGGATACTTTGGGGAATGTCAGAAATGCTGGCATTTATAAAAAGTTAGCAAAAGACAATTCCAGGTTGGAAAAGGAGTATTTAAGTGTATTGACCAAAACTTTAAAATGGAAACCGGGGAGGTGTAATGGGAAAAAGGTTCCTGTAAGGTTTATTGCTCCCTTTCTTATCAATCTTCAGAAGTAAGGTGATTTGTGATGTAACCATACAAAAATTGCTTTATGAAAAGAGCAGTTTTTCAATAAACTGCTCTTTTCATAAAGCAATATAGAAGATGAAGCCTGTTTAGATAAGCACTAAGCCAGTTTCTTATATTTAATCCGGTGCGGGGTTACATCGCCCAGTCTTTTCTTACGGTTTTCCTCGTAATCGCTGTAGTTCCCTTCAAAGAAGTAAACCTGCGATTCGCCTTCAAAGGCAAGGATGTGTGTACAGATACGGTCAAGGAACCAGCGGTCGTGACTGATCACTACGGCGCAACCGCCAAAGTTCTCTAATGCCTCTTCCAATGCACGCAGCGTGTTTACGTCGATATCGTTGGTAGGCTCATCCAGCAGCAGCACGTTGGCACCCTTTTTCAAAGTGATGGCCAGGTGTACCCGGTTGCGCTCTCCGCCCGAAAGGATACCCACTTTTTTCTGCTGATCGCCTCCGTTAAAATTGAATTTGGAAACGTAAGCCCTTCCGTTTACGGCCTTATTGCCCAGCTGGATATTGTCCAGCCCGTCGGTAATGTTCTCGTAAACAGTTTTTTCAGGGTTCAGGTCGTTGTGCATCTGGTCTACATAACCGAGGGCAACGGTCTCGCCAACGCGGAAAGTACCTGTATCAGCAGTTTCCTGGCCTGTAATTAAGCGGAACAAGGTGGTTTTACCTGCACCATTGGGCCCAATAATTCCTACAATACCTGCCGGAGGTAAGGAGAAGCTCAGGTTTTCGAACAGCAGTTTATCGCCATAAGCCTTGGTTACATTATTGGCTTCAATAACCACATTACCCAAACGCGGGCCTGCAGGAATAAACAGTTCCAGTTTGTCTTCTCTTTCCTTGGTATCTTCGGAAGCCAGTTTATCGTAGTTAGACAATCGCGCTTTAGACTTGGCGTGACGTGCTTTTGGCGCCATACGCACCCATTCCAGCTCACGTTCCAGGGTTTTCTGACGCTTGCTTTCTGTTTTTTCTTCCTGAGATAAACGTTTGGCTTTCTGGTCCAGCCATGAAGAGTAATTGCCTTTCCATGGAATACCTTCGCCACGGTCAAGCTCCAGGATCCATCCGGCCACATTGTCAAGGAAGTACCTGTCGTGGGTAACCGCAATAACAGTCCCTTTATAGTTTTGTAAAAACTGTTCCAGCCAGTCGATGCTTTCTGCATCTAAGTGGTTGGTAGGCTCATCCAGTAACAATACATCTGGTTCCTGCAACAGCAAACGGCACATCGCAACCCTGCGGCGCTCACCTCCTGAAAGTACGGCAATTTTGGTCTCAGGATCAGGACAGCGCAATGCATCCATCGCCCTTTCCAGTTTGGCATCCAGTTCCCAGGCATTAACCGCATCAATTTTGTCCTGCAGTTCGCCCTGACGGGCCATCAGTTTATCCATTTTGTCCGGGTCAGAATAGTTTTCTTCCAGGCCAAATGCTTCGTTAACTTCTTCGTATTCTTTAAGGATGGCAGTAATTTCGGCTACGCCTTCTTCTACAACCTCCCTTACGGTTTTATCATTGTCCAGCTCAGGTTCCTGTGCCAGGTAGCCAACGGTATAACCGGGCGAGAAAACCACTTCTCCCTGGAAGGATTTATCAAGGCCGGCTATAATTTTTAAAAGTGAGGATTTACCCGATCCGTTTAAACCGATCACGCCAATTTTGGCACCATAGAAAAAGGACAGGTAAATGTTTTTTAAAACTTGTTTTTGAGGTGGGTAAATCTTATTTACCCCAGCCATTGAGAATATGATCTTTTCGTCCATGAGGGCAAAGATAAGAAAGGTAAACTAATAGCTGAAGGGGATCATTAATATTACGTAATAGTAGAATATTATATCTTTTTTTTGCTTAAAACCAGTTAAATGTCATAATTAATAGTTTTTGTAATTATTTCTTTACATTTAGAAAATAATATTTCTTAATAAAGCTTGTAAATTGCAGGCAATAACCGTAGATAAATATTTCCGATATTTTGCTTACGGCCAAACAAATGCTTAAGTATTTCTGGATCTGATTACTACAAGCAGCGCTTATCTAAATTAATCCCTTATGAACGCCAACAAGATTGATCACCACCAAATGGTATGCCCTGTACAGGCCAGCCAGTTTCGAAGAAAAAAACCAGTCATCTTTCCTAAGATATAGCATCTAAGGCTTTGTAGAAACACGTATTTACAAAGCTATATCCAATCTATTAAAGGACAGCATTAGAAACCAATGCAGGCGGAACAATGACGCCCTGTCTGTGGCTTTCTGATCGCATCATGCCCCCATGTTTTCAACCTATTCCCTATATAAAATGAAAAGACTCCTTCTTTCCAGCATTCTTATGCTATTTGTAACCTGTACTTTTGCGGCCGACTACTATTGGGTTGGCGGTGCAGGTAACTGGACCGACCTCAACCATTGGGCATCCGTTTCGGGTGGCGTAGCCAATAAATCCATTGTGCCGGGTACCGGAGATGATGTTTATTTTGATGCCAATAGTGGTTTAGCCAACAACACTCTGGTTACTTTGCCAACCGGCGGCCATGCCTACTGTCGTAACATGTCCTGGAACGGTGTCACTGCCGCGGCCATATTCAGGAATACGGGCAGTTTCCAGTTACAGATCAACGGTAACCTTGAACTGGCAGCTCCGGTTCGATACGCCATTATGGCTCTCACTTTCACAGGGAACAGCAATGCTACTTTCCGTACAAATGGTGCAGCAAGGATTAATCAGGCAGGTTATTACAACTCTTTTGTGGTCAACAAACCTGGTGGGTCGCTCACCTTGCTAGATGAGATAAAAATTGATTTAGCGGTTCAATACCTTACGCTAACCGCAGGAACCTTAGACCTATCGGGGAATAGTCACTCTATCTCCAATTTTGTGGCAAATGGAACAGGTGTGAGAAACCTGAACATTACCAATTCGACCATTACAGTAGGTGCTACATGGGATACAAAGGGATCAAACATGACACTTACGGCTACAGGGTCTGCCATCTCTGCCGATATGTTTCACTCTGGCGGTCTTACGTTTGCAAAAGTGATTGCAACCCGGAACAATCCAGACATGGACATCTACGGCAACACCTTTGAGGAGCTCATACTATCTGCTGAGGCAGGACAGATTGGCACTCAAAGGATAGGAGCAAGTAATACCATAGGTCGTTTGGAATTTAAGGGGGGAGGCCGTATAGCTGGTGCTGGCAACGTGATTGGCACCCTGATACTGGCCCCAGGAAAGGGTTACATCTTTCATGGTAACAATACCATCAATACTTCAATACAGGCCAATACTGCAGATTGTGATGCCATGGGCGAACTAAGGGGCGCAGATGCAAATGCCAGACTCACTTTTGGAGCGGGTGCTACTGCCGATATACGAAACGTTTTGATTACCAGTCTTACAGCTGTAGGCGGTATAATCCCTATTGCAGTAGTTGGAGAAGACGGGGGTGGTAATACAGGTTTCAACTTCACGCCCAGGACGGGAGGCAATGCTACCCTGTACTGGGTAGGAGGCGAAGGCGAATGGAATGATAAGGCCCATTGGAGCGCCACAAGCGGCGGGCCAGGAGGGGCTTGTGTGCCCTTTACTACAGACAATGTCATATTCGATGCCAATAGTGGTTTTACCAGTGTGAGTAAAACGGTTATGGCAACCAGTACTATAAGATGCCATAACATGACCTGGACTAACGTGACCAATTCGCCGGTTTTAGATATCGGCGGATATACGATGGAAATCTGGGGCTCTATTGTGTTAGGTCCTACAGTTACGCTGGCCTCGGCAAACACTCAATATTTGAGGGGGATTTACCTGCTCAAAGGAACCGAGGCATCTACATTTACCGCTAATGGGGCCAGCCTGGGTAACCCTTTGTTCAATATTGAAAAAACAGGCGTAAATGGCGGGCTTACTATTCTTGATGACCTGACCTTTCCTGCCTGCAGCTTAAGATTGGCCAGCGGCAAACTGTTGATGCCGGGACGCAGCATAAACATTGCAGAAATCAGAAGTCAAACAACCAATGTACGTAGTACAGATTTCAGTAATGCCACCATCACGGTAAATGACTGGGCTAACGATTCAAGAAACTGCACCTTTGTCAACAACGCGGCTGGCTCATTTATTACCGCCAAGGTGTATTTTGTGGTAAACGGATTAACCTATCCAAAAGTTCACTGCAACACCGTTCTAAATGCCATTAACATCACAGGTACCTCCATCAGCGAACTGGTGTTTACCAATACCAGTTCTACTTCTTCAGTATTTGCATTGAGCGGTGCGGGTGGCAACACTATTGGTACACTCGATGTAAGATGCGGCGGGGTAACTTTTATGGGTAACAATACCATAACTAACCTATTGTTGAGCCCTTCACGCACTTACAATTTCCGCAACAGACAAACCATTAATGGGCTTTTCCGTTTCAATAATCCTGATTGTGAAGGTTTAGGAGAAATGAGGGGCTTCGAGGGTACCTCAGCAACCTTAAACTTTGGGCCTGCCTCTACACAAGATTTTAACAATGTGTATGTGCAGAACATGGCAGCTACGGGAGCTGGTGTACCTGTGTCGGTAGCTGGTGCAGATGCGGGTGGCAATACGGGCTTTGTCTTCACTTCTTCTGCTGGTGGCTCACGTTACTGGGTAGGTGGTTCGGGCGATTGGAATGACTCGTCGCACTGGAGTACTTCCAGCGGGGGAACAGGTGGTGCTTGTGTACCAACGGTAAGCAATGACGTGTTCTTTGACGCGAACAGCTTTACTACCGGCAGCAGCGCTGTGACCATCGCAGCAGGAAATGCTTATTGCCGAAACATGGATTGGACAGGCGCTGCCTATGCGCCAACATTTACCAAACCCGCCACCTTTACTTTGGAAATATGGGGTAATCTGGTGCTGAGCCCAGCTTTAAGCCCTAACATCAGGGTTGCTTTTATGGGACCAGCCAATGCCACCTTCACGCCTAACAATGCTACCCTTGGTACCTTTAGCATGGATATTATCAAACCTGGTAGTGGCTTAACTTTCCTCGGAGATTACAATAATACCAATGCTGTGTTGGTAATAAATAGTGGTACGCTTAACCTAAATGGTCGTACCATCGCGGTATCAGTGATTACCGACAATTCAAGCACGCAAGGAACGAGTCTTGACATCAGGAACGCCAACATTACTGCAAACTGGCAATATACTGGTAGCATTAAGTCATTGCAGGCTGCTGGTTCAAGTATAAAAGCAGGTATTTTCAGAGCTAATGGTGGGGTATACAATAAAGTAGATGTGCTCGCAGCAAGTTCCACCAATATTGGGATCCTCAACACTACCTTTACAGATCTTTTATTCAGTAATGCTTCTAACACCTCCCAGGCTTACATTGGTGCTAACAATACTATTGGCCGTTTGGAATATAGAGGCAGGGGTGCGATCAATGGTACAGGCAATGCCATCGAAACACTGATTTTTGCTCCGGGTAGGGTATATACTTTCCTGAGCGGTTCTACTACTACCATTACCAAAGACTGGTTTGGTAGTGGTACCCCATGTAACCTTACTGAGATCACAAGCTCAGCCGCTGGCGCCTTTACCGTTGCAAAAACGGCCGGTGAAGTTAATTTTGACTATGTGAGGTTGCGCAATATAACTGCCACGGGCGCTACCCCGTTTAAGGCACTGGAACATAGTGAAAACCTGGGCGGTAATACCAACTGGGACATTGCCCCGTACAACGGTTCAACGCCTATTGTAGGTCTTGGCCCAGATAAAATCCTCTGTGCAGGCGAGTTCCCTTATACCATTAAAACCGATGGTTTCTTTGCTTCTCCACTGGCCACTTATACCTGGGGCAATGGCAGCAGCAATCCAACTTTAGTTGTAGCTGCTCCTGGCACTTATACAGTAACCGTAAGCTACCCTGATGGCTGTACACGTACGGATGAAATTGTGATCACCCGAAGCGATGTGGTAATTGCACCGATCACTGGCACAGCCAATGTATGTACCGGCGCGGTAACAAACTTAAGCAGCGCCACTGCCGGTGGTGTTTGGAGCAGCAGCAACACCGCTGTGGCTACTGTAAGCACCAGTGGCGCGGTAACCGGAGTTGCAGCTGGTACGGCCGATATCATTTATACTGTAACCAATGGTAACGGTTGTACAGGAACCCTGCAACAAACCGTAACCGTAAATGCCACGCCAGCTGTGGCAACTACTGCAGGACCAAACTCGGTATTTGCAGGAGACAACATTACTTTAACCAACGCTACTATAGGTGGTGTTTGGAGCAGCAGTAATACTGCTGTAGCTACGGTAGATGCCAGTGGCCTCGTTACCGGTGTTGCCGCTGGAACAGTGAACATTATTTATACTGTTACCGGTACAGGTGGCTGCACCGCTGCCACTACAACAGCCCTTACGGTAGATGCCTTTGATCCGGCAAAACGGGTGTTGAGCATTACCAAAACTGCCGACGCTGCAGAACCTGCTACCCCTGGTGCGTTAGCCATTAGTTTACCGGCAGGTGTAAACGCCATAGAAAATATCACAGTTAGCTATACCGTTACAGGTACTGCTACTGCAGGCAGTGACTATACCGCTCTAACTGGAACTGCAACTATTGTAGCAGGTCAAAACAGTGTTGCTGTTCCTGTTGATTTAATCAACGATACACAGATAGAAAGCGCGGAAACCGTTATTGCAACTTTAACTGCCGGTACTTCCGCTAATTATACCTATACAATAGATGGCGCAGCAGCAAATGTTACTGTGCAGATTGCTGATGACGACGATGTTCCTGCTAACCGCTTGCTGAGCGCAACAGCTCAGCTCAATGCAAATGAGCCCGCGAATACAGGCACCTTTACCATTGCTTTGCCTAATGGTGTACAGGCACCGGAAGCTATTACTGTTGCCTATGCCATGAGCGGAACTGCCGCCAATGGTGTTGATTATGAAACATTGACTGGAACAACAATCATTCCGGCAGGTCAAAACAGTATCGTGATCAATGTGAAAGCCCTGGACGACCAGATCATCGAACAAACTAAAGATATTATATTAACAATAACAGGCGGTACAACTGCTACTGCCGGGAACTTTGGAGTGGATGGCGCCAATGCTGCGGCCACCTTGATCCAGACCGACAATGATTATACTGTGGCCACAAGGCAGCTTTCGGTAGCCAGTAATGGCAATGCTGCAGAGCCAGGTACCAACAGTAGTTTTACCATCAGCTTGCCAACAGGCTATGTAAGTTCCCTGCCAGTTACAGTTAGCTACACGCTTACAGGCACAGCTGCACATGGTGCGGACTATAACGCTCCCGCCACTACCATTACACTACCAGCTGGTCAAAACAGTATACAGGTTCCTGTAAACGTGATCAATGACGATTTGATTGAACAAACAGAAACGGTTATACTGACGGTTACCGGTGGTGTTGCCAGTCAGGGCGGAAGTACGGTTTTTACACTGTCGCCCAATGCGTCAGCTTCCAATGCAAGTCTCAATATTACCGACGAAGACAACACCCCGGGCAACAGGACGTTGACAGTGACTGCGCAGAATGGTGCAGAACCTGTTACAAACGGTTCGTTTACGGTGAGCCTGCCTTCAGGCCTGCTTGCATCAGAAGACATATCCGTTACCTACACAGTGGGAGGGACGGCCACACCGGGAAGTGATTACGTGGCAATAGCCGGATCTATCATCATTCCTGCAGGTCAGAACAGTGTGCAGGTGCCGGTGACGATTGTAGACAACGGTGTGATAGAGGCCACAGAAACAGTAGTTCTAACCGTTGCGGGTGGCACATCCGCAAACTTTAGCTACACACAGGCAGCAATTAGCAGCGCGACTGCCAATATTACGGACGATGACGCTGCCGGCAACAGCACGCTTGTATTGCTTACAAAAGTTTCTGATGCCATTGAAGGTGGTACGAACGGTCAGTACAGGATATCATTGCCTCCGGGTGTTACCAGTGCGGAAGATATAACAATCAGCTTTACCAATACTGGTACCGCAATACGTAATACTGATTATACACTGCCTGGTGTTACCGGTGGAAACATTACTATCCCTGCCGGTGCCAATGCGGTGAACATTGATGTGAATGCAGCTAACGATGGCCTCATTGAAGGTCCTGAAGCTATGATACTGAACCTGACAAGCGCTATTTCGGCATCTCAGTTGTACGCGATAGATCCGGCCGGAAACGGTGCGGTTGTTAACATTGTTGATGCCAATGCCGCCAGCAGTACGCCGCTGCAGGTCTTTACCAATTCAAACGCCGCCGAACCTTCAACCAATGGCTCATTCCTTGTAAAACTAGCCGGTGTGGCAACCTCTGCATGGCCGGTAACTGTAGGTTACCGTGTTTCGGGTACAGCTGTATCGGGCATCGATTATCAGGGCATCGGAACCGTTACCATCCCTGCAAATCAGAACAGCGTTACTGTTAACCTGAATGTTAAAGATGATCAAATCATTGAAACAGCAGAAACAGTGGTATTCACATTACTATCGGGTAGCGCTACCGATGGCGGAGGCAACGCCTTCATCTTTCCGCCGGACCTGGCAAACGACGATATCATGGTAAATCTTGCCGATAATGATGATTTGGCCGCCAACCAGATATTGAAGGTGGTAAAAACAACCGATGCGGCAGAACCTGGTGCCAATGGCAGTTTTACGGTAAGCCTGCCTGCAGGTTATACATCAAGTGCCAACCTTACGCTTAATTACAACATGAGTGGTAGCGCAACGCGTAACACGGATTACTCGATATTTACGATAACGCTTCCTGCATACTCCAACAGTGTGTCCCTTCCGGTTTCTGTGATTAACGACCAGATAGTTGAGGGTACGGAAACAGCTATCTTTAACCTTACAGGTGGTACAGATGGCAACTCATTCACTTATACAGCCGATCCGGCTGCATTGACCGCCGCCATGAACATAGCAGATGATGACAACACTGCGGTAAACAGGACACTGGCCGTAGTAGCTGTTGCCAATGCCACAGAAGGTGGGGCAGCCGGTAGCTTTACCATCAAACTGCCTGACGGTATTACTGCCACTACCCCGGTTAATGTTAACTATACTCTTGGCGGTACCGCTACAAGTGTTGCTGATTACGCTGCATTGACAGGAACGGCAACCATTGCCACTGGCCAGAACAGTACAACTGTAACAGTAACACCAGTAAACGATAACGTAATTGAACTCACTGAAACAGTAACACTAACCATTACTGGCGGTACAGGTACCGGCGGAACATACACCCCTGCAACCGGCAGCGAAACTGCTTCATTGAATATTGCTGATAATGATAATGTTGCAGGCAATAAGTCCCTAAAGGTTGTAAGGACTGCGCATGCCGCAGAACCGGGCAGCAACGGTGCCTTCAGCATCGGGTTTGAGGCAGCCAGCATTACATCATCTGAAGATATCACCGTAAATTATACAATTGCGGGTACTGCGACTAGTGGAACAGACTACACCGCCTTAAGTGGCACTGTAGTGCTCCCGGCAGGGCAAAGCAGCATCCCTGTAAGCGTACTGGTGAAGGATGATCAGTTAATAGAACCGATAAATGAAACGGTAATACTAACGCTGACAGGTGGTAATTCGGCCAGTTTTACCTTTGTTCCTTCTGCCAATGCAGCTTTGCGTTCAACAAGCTTAAATATCGTTGACGATGAAAATATCCCCGCGAACAGGGTGGTAACCCTTACAAAAACTGCTGATGCAGCAGAACCAGGGACCAATGGCAACGTCCGTTTCAGTCTGCCGCCAAATATCCTGTGTCAGGTTAACATCACTGTAAATGTTTTTCGTAGTGGTACTGCTGCCGGAGGTACTGACTATCTCAACTTTCCTGTTATAGTTATTCCGGCTGGTCAAAACTATGTGGATATACCGGTAAGCGTGGTTAACGACAATATAATTGAGCAAACTGAAACTGTGATTGTGGCTCCTTCAGGTATAAACACCGCGGGTTTAAGCCCTGGTTCAACCTTCACATTTGGTAGTGGGGCCGTTACAGTGAACATCACTGATGATGAAAATACACCAGCCAACCGCACAATAAGCCTCACAAACGCCCGCGACGGCGAAGAGGGGCTCCCTGCATCCACCGGCAGTTTCAGGTTTGATATCAACCTTCCCAGCGGCATAAGTACTTCCGAAGCAATTGCAGTTAATTATACAATAGGCGGTACAGCATTGAATGGGACGGACTATACAAGGATACCTACAGGCGCATTTACCGGTGCAGTAACGATCGGCGCAGGACAGAACGGCATAAGCCTGATTGGCAACCCGGTAGACGATCAGATCATAGAAGGCACAGAAAACGTAGTTATTACAATCACAAGCGTTACTTCCCCCAATTTTACCTATACTTTTGGTGCTCCTGCCGCGGCCACTATAGCAGACAACGACAATGCACCGGCTAATCTTGAACTGGCTGTTAACAAGACAGCCGATGCCGTTGAAGGTGGTGCCAATGGTGAATTTATCATCAGTCTGCCAGGTACAACTACCATAGCAACAGAAACCATTACTGTAAATTATACCTTGACTGGTACAGCAACTAATGGTACAGATTATACCGCTTTAACGGGTGCAGTAGTGATCCCGGCAGGGGATCATGAAGTAAAAATACCCGTAAGTGCAGCGCTTGACCAGATTATAGAAGGCCTTGAAACGGTAACCCTAACCCTTACAGGTGGCAGATCCGGCAGTTTCACTTTCACACCAAATGCAGCAAATGCAAATGCGACAGTGAATATTACAGATGCGGATAACATACCTGCAAACCTGGCCCTCAGCATCAGCAAACTAAACGATGCATCAGAGCCTTCCACCTCCGGGCGCATAACTTTTGCGCTGCCGGCAGGCATTACAGCTACACAAAACATTACGGTTAACTATACTGTGTCTGGTAGTGCCACGGCGGATGCAGATTATGCAGCCCTGCCGGGTACTGCAACAATTCTGGCAGGTAGAAACAGTGTAACAATACCTGTTTCTGTAATAGACGACCAGCTTATAGAACCTCTGGAAACCGTAACAATAACCCTCAGCGGAGGTAGCAGCCCGGCTAATGTTTATACCGGTGCAGGTACTGTGACCCTGAATATTTCAGATGATGAGAGTATACCTGCCAACCTGGTCCTGAGCATCAGCAAAGATACAGATGCCACCGAGCCGAATACACCGGGCGGCTTTATCATTGCGCTCCCTGAAAATGTGACATCCACGGAAGACATCACTGTAAGCTATGCCATAAGTGGTACAGCCACTGCCGGTGTTGATTACGATGAACTCAGTGGAACGGCAGTTATCCCGACTGGAAACAATAGTATAGCGATTCCGGTAACTGTTGCAGACGATCAGTTGATAGAAAGCAATGAAACCGTAATAGCCACTTTAACCAGCGGCAGCAGCACCAGTTTCAGCTTTACCGCTACCGGTAACGTCACGATAAATATTGCAGATGATGACATCAGCAACCCGGCCAATTTTGTTGTTACAGCCAGTGCCACAACAAACGCTGCCGAACCAGGCACAAATGGCAGCTTTGCCATTAGCCTGCCTGCGGGCATCTTGGCTCCTGAGGCTATAACACTGAACTATACCATGAGCGGTACAGCTACGGCCGGTGTGGATTACAGCCCGATAAGCGGTGCCATTACCATTCCGGCGGGCGAGAACAGTGTACTGGTTCCTGTTATAGTAAGCGATGACCAGATCATGGAAAATACAGAGACGGTTATACTAACCCTAAACGGAGGTACAAGCGCCAACTTTGCCTTTACAGGTACCGGCAGCGCCAGGCTTAACATTACAGATGACGAGAATGCAACGCTGAATAAAGTCCTGGCGATTAGTAAAACAGCCGATGCAGCAGAACCGGCAACAAATGGTGGTTTTAACATCAGTCTGCCTGCAGGCATTACCGCCACCGAAAACATTACCGTAAACTACACGGTAACCGGTACGGCTGCTGCAGGAACAGATTATACCCCATTAACGGGTACTGCAGTGATTATAGCCGGACAAAACGGCGTTAGCCTGCCGCTGACGGTAACTGATGATCAGCTTATAGAACAAACTGAAACGGTGATTGTAACATTGAACGGCGGCAGCAGCACCAGCTTTGCATTTACCGGCAACGGCAGCGCTACATTGAACATTACCGATGATGAAAATACAACGTTAAATAAAGTTTTGTTGATCAGTAAAACAGCAGATGCCGCCGAACCGGCAGCAAATGGGGGCTTTAATATAGGCTTGCCTGCTGGCATTACCGCTGCTGAGCAAATCACAGTAAACTATACAGTATCTGGCACGGCCACGGCAGGAACAGATTACGCGGCACTAACAGGTTCAGCTGTTATTCCAACCGGACAGAACGCGGTAGCCATTCCGGTAACTGTAATAAATGATAATGTGTATGAAACACCAGAAACGCTTACTTTAACGCTTAGCGGAGGAACATCAGCAAACTTTACTTTTACCGCATCAGGCAGCAGCGCTACAGCAACAGCCAGCATTACTGATGATGATAAGATGGACCAGGTGATTACCTTCACCGCTTTACCTGTTAAAACGTTTGGTGATCCGGCATTTACCCTCAGTGCTACCGGTGGTGCTTCAGGAAACCCTGTAGTTTTTACCAGCTCTAACCCTGCGGTAGCTATGGTTTCAGGAAATACCGTAACCATTATAGGGGTAGGTACTGCCAGCATCACCGCTTCGCAGGCGGGTAATGCTATTTATCATGCTGCTGCAAATGTGACACAGGTATTAACTGTTCTGGTGCCGCCTAATACTGCACCAACACTGGCAGCTATTGCCAACCAGCAGGCTTGTTTTGCCACTGCCACGCAAAATGTTACACTAAGTGGCATCACTGCAGGTACGGAAACAAACCAGACAATTACTTTAAGTGTAAGCAGTAACAATCCGGGCCTGTTTTCGGCGCTTTCAGTGACGCAGCTGGTGGGTGGCAATGCTGTCCTGAACTATACACTTAACAATAGTGCCGGCGGAACCGCATTGATTACCGTAACGGTTAAAGACAATGGTGGCACAGCAAACGGAGGAACCGATACCTTTAGCCGCAGCTTTACACTGGTGGCTTCGCCGCTCCCGCAACTGCTTATTGAAGCCAGCCCGGGAACAAGTGTAAGTAAGGGGCAAACACTGGACCTCAGGGCAAGTGGGGCCGCGGGTTATACCTGGGCAAATGCAGCCGGTATCATCAGCGGCCAGAATTCTGCTACACTTACTGTACGCCCTGCGCAAACCACCACCTATACAGTAACAGGTACCAGTGCTGCCGGATGTACCAGCACACAATCTATTACTATCACCGTAATTGAAGATTATAACCTGGTAGCCAATAACGTGCTTACCCCTAATGGCGATGGCAAGAACGATTTCTTTGTGATCCAGAACATTGACATGTATCCAAACAATGAGGTCCGCATATTTGACCGTGCCGGAAGGGCAATTTACAGCAAGAAAGGTTATAATAATGAATGGGATGGTACCATAAACGGTACACCGCTTCACGAAGAAACCTACTATTACATTATAGAACTGGGTAAGGGCGTGAAACCAAAAAGAGGGTTTATATCTATTGTTAGAAAATATTAATACATCGCGACAATGAAAACAATGAATAAGTATATTGTGGTGCTCTTTATAATTTTTCCTTTTGTAAAAAGCAATGCCCAGCTCAATCCAATGACTGCGGTATATTATCAGAACCAGTACCTGGCCAACCCTGCAATGGCAGGGTTGCAGCAGCAGCTTACTTTAAACGCCGGAATACGCCAGCAGTTCAGCACCATGCCGGGTGCGCCGTTTAGCCAGTTTGTAACGGCCGACTATGGCTTTGCCGGTAAGGCCGCATTGGGCCTTCAAGTCCATAATGATCGTGCGGGGCTGCTTAAACGTACCCGTGCGGCCGCCTCATTTGCCTATCATCTTCCCTTGGATGAGGCCAGCCGTCAACTTAGCTTTGGTCTATCTTTGTCATTCGCTGACGACGATATCAATGTTGCCGCTATGCGTGGCGACTATGACGATCTGGACGTATATGGGGTAAATATGCGTGATACGTATCTGGATGGGGATTTTGGGATAGCATACAGGACAGACAGGCTCCAGGTACAGGGTGCGCTAACCAATTTAAAGCGCCTGCTCAAAAAAGATACCTATCATGCTTCAGACCAGCCGATATTCTTCACGGCAGTTAGTTACCGCATACCTTTAAGTTTTGCAACGGCCGAACCTAAAGTTGTTTATCGCGGTGTAAACGGATATCGCAATTTACTGGATGCAGGAGTAAATTTTGAATTTAGTTCTCCTACTGTCAGCAAGGTAAACCTGCTTGCCCTTTACCATAGTGCTGGCAGCGCCACCTTTGGAATAGGTATTAACTGGAACAATAGGCTTGCAGTTAACGGTATGTATACCACTAATACATCACCATTACAGGGATACACCACCGGCGATTATGAACTCGGTATCAGTTATAGTATATTTAATAAATAAATTTTAAGATCATCTACTACCAGGGCCATGCTTAGCTGTTATTTATTATTACATTACTAAAATCATTAATGAATAAGAAAGAAGCGCAGGAGTTGTTTGATAAATATGCTGCAAATTTATGTACACCGGAAGAAAAGGCAATTGTTGAACGCTGGTATGCCGGTGAATTGGCCGCCAAGCCTGTTCCCAATGTAAAGGGCCTGGATGATACCAAAGGTGAAATATGGAACGGAGTGGTGGAACGGGCCGGACTTTCGGCCGAAACGAGCAGACGAAAGCCTAAGATGTGGATTGCAGCGGCCGCTGTTTTATTTATGCTGATGAGTGCCGGGCTTTATTTTTATACCCATAAACCTGAACCCCCAGCTACTTTTGTGAGAGAGGTGAATAACAGTAAACTACCGGGAAGAAACGAGGCTGTACTTACGCTTGACGATGGCTCTAAGATTATTTTAGACAAGGCGGCCAAAGGCACGCTGGCCAGTCAAGGCAGTACTTTGATCAGCAAGCTGGGCGATGGGCAGCTGAATTACCATGTTTCGGCAAAGACCGGGGATGGGGTCGGCAATGCCATTGCGAAATACAACACCATCAGCACGCCAAAAGGTGGGCAGTACCGGGTTGTACTTCCCGATGGAACTATCGTTTGGCTGAACGCGGCCTCTTCGATCCGGTTCCCTACAAGCTTCGAAACTGCCCAAAGAAACGTAGAGTTGACCGGTGAAGCATATTTTGAGGTTGCTGAAAACAAGGCCAAACCTTTTAACGTAGCCGCCGGAAAGACAAATATCCGTGTACTGGGTACACATTTTAATGTGATGGCCTACCCCGATGAGGCCAGTGTAAATACCACGCTGCTGGAAGGTAGTGTAAAGGTTTCGACCGGTAAGACTGAAGGTATTTTGAAACCCGGGCAACAGGCAAGGGTCCTGAACGGGAAAATAGGCGTAAAGTCCGTGGATGCCGAAGAGGTTATTGCCTGGAAGCGGGGCTATTTTTACTTTAAGGATGCGGACATCAGGACGGTGATGCGACAGGTTTCGAGGTGGTACGATGTGGAGGTGGAATACCAGGGCAATGTTCCGGAAATGGCCTTCTCGGGCAAAATGTACCGGAATGTAGATATACTGAAAATGCTGGAGGCATTGAGTTATTTCAATGTGAATTACAAACTTGCAGATACCAGGAAACAAAAAGGGAAAAAGACCATTGTGATCCAATAAATAACCCGGGCTATGAAACTGATTGTTCTGTTGATAACCATAGCTCTAGTTCAGATAGGCATTAAGGCCCAGGCCCAGGTTACGCTGGATAAAAAGGACATCAGGCTGGCGCAGGTTTTTCAGGTGATAGAAAAACAGACCGGCTATGTATTCCTGTATACAGATAGGGCACTTCCCGAAATCAGAATTGATATAAAGGTTAAAGACCTGGGTATTGCCGAAGCATTAGAACACTGTTTTAAAGATCTGCCCTATACCTTTAAAATTGTGGAGAACAATATTCTGGTAAGGAAAGAAAAACAGGCTGCAGGGCTTGCTGCCCCAAAACAGCAAGACTTGCCGCTAAGGGTGGAAGGGACGGTGAGCGATAACAAAGGACTGGCCCTGGCTGGAGCTACCATCCGTATCGAAAATACCAATATAGGGACCATTTCCGGTCCTGCCGGTGAATATAGCCTGAAGATTCCAGACCCTAAGGCTGTGCTGGTGTTTTCTTTTGTTGGCTTTACAGCCAGGAAACTAAACGTAAACGGACGTACACAGTTAAATGTGAACCTGGCAGAGGATGCCGCGGCCATAGCCGAGCTCCAGGTGGTGGGCTATGGAATTCAGAAAAAAGCAAGCGTGGTAGGGGCCATTTCCAATATCAACCTGCCAGAGCTGAGAAGGGCAGCGCCCTCTAACCTGAGCAATGCGCTTGGGGGAAGTATGCCCGGACTGATTACCCGCATGGGCGATGGGGCTATAGGCGGAGTGCAAAACCGTTATTCAAATGGGAGTCTGGATGATGCACAGATCTATATCCGTGGTAAATCTACCCTGAATGCCCAGGCTGCACTGGTGCTGATTGATGGGGTGGAGGGATCGCTTTCGCGCATGAACCCGGAAGACATTGAACAGTTTACCGTGTTAAAAGATGCTTCTGCTACAGCGATATACGGTGTGAGAGGGGGCAATGGGGTAATCCTGATTACCACCAGGAGGGGCGAGCCGGGCAAACCTAAGCTGAGTGCGACCAGTCAGTTCAGGCGGATGAAACCATTGGACTTCCCGAAGTTCCTGGGCTCATATGATTATGCAAACTTGTACAATGAGGCGCTGAGGAATGCTGATCTCCCTGAACTGTATACGGCCGGGGACCTGGAACTGTACCGTAACGGGAAAGATCCTTTCGGGCATTCAGATGTCAACTGGGCCGATGTATTGATGAAGGATCATTTTATGGAACAGCAGCATGTGGCCAGTATATCCGGAGGTACAGCAAGGGTAAGGTATTATATCAGCGGAGAGTACAACCAGTCGGGCGGCATTTTTGTGGGCAGCAAGGCGAACAACACGGATTACAATTACAGGCGTTACAATCTGCGCTCGAACCTGGATTTTACAATTACCAAAAGTACGGAACTGAGTGTGAAATTAAATGGGCGGCTGAACGACCTGAATACCCCTATTAAAGCCGAAAGCAGCGGGCAGCGGATAAACGGGGTGGCCTGGGCCGATATTGTAGCGAGAAGACCGATTGAGGGGCAGCTTTACAATCCCGACGGGTCTTACAGCGCCGGACTGGGAGCCATCCCCACCTGGAACACGCTGGCCGATTTGTATGACGGTGGCTTTATCAGGCGGCTGTCTAACACCATAGAATCAAATTTTACTTTAAACCAGAAACTTGATTTTATTACCTCTGGGTTGTGGTTCAGGGCCTTATATGGCATGAGTTTTAGCAATGGCTCTACCAAACAGCTGAACCGGAGCCCGGGCATTTTTAGCTACGATCCCCTTAACGGGATTTATACGCTGGAAAAACCGGCAATATTGCCCTGGTACAGTATTGTAAGTGGCCCGTTTCAGGATTTTGGGCGTACCCGGCAGATTGAACTGGCCCTGAATTACGATAAGGTCATCGCAGCTGACCATCACCTTAGCGCCATGGGTGTTTTTACCCAATCGACCAATGAATTGCAGGCCGCATTGCCCCGTTATTTCCAGGGGATGGCAGGGCGCGTTACTTATGCCTATAAAAATAAATACCTGGCCGAAGGGAACCTGGGCTACAATGGCTCTGATGCTTTTAATAAAGCCCGTCGTTACGCCCTGTTCCCGGCAGGGGCATTGGGCTGGGTACTTTCGGAAGAGCATTTCCTGAAAAAACATTTGAAATTCATCAGTTTTATGAAGTTGAGGGCTTCTTATGGAGAAGTTGGGAACGACAGGCTCAATGGTGGCCTGCAGTACTTTTACCAGTATAATTTCACGGCACCCTCGCCAATTCCAGGCTCCGACAATACGGTAAACGGATACTATAACCTGGGAACTGGTGCAGGTTCACAGCAGATTGGATTGGTGGAGGGCACCTTGGGGAATGACCAGGTAACCTGGGAAACGGCACGAAAAACCAATCTGGGGCTGGACCTGAAATTATTTAACGGCCGTTTGAGTTTTACAGGGGATGTATTTTATGAAAAACGGAACGATATCCTTACGCAGCGGGCAGATTTTCCCATGTATACCGGGTTAACAACTTCACGGCTCCCGGCCCTGAATATTGGCAAGGTAGACAATAGAGGAATAGAATTTTCTTTAGGTTATACCGACCGGGCAGGGGGGCTTGGTTACAATATTGGGGGCAATTATACTTTTGTACGCAATAAAATTGTTTACCGCGGTGAGGCCAGTCAGAAATATGCATGGCAGTACGCTACCGGCCACCCCATTGGGACGGAAAGTTTGTACACCTGGACGGGCAGGTTTTACAGTGAAGAAGATCTGCTAAATCCCGATGTGCCCAAGCCGGCAGGGATAACCAAGGCTGGGGAACTCATGTTTGCCGACCTGAACAGCGATAAGCTGATCAATAGCGATGATATGGCTTACCAGGGTTATACAGAAACACCCGAAATAACTTATGGCATGAATATCGGCCTGGATTATAAGGGGCTTTACCTGTCTGCCAGCTGGTATGGCGCATCGAATGTAGCCTACAGGCCTTCAGGAGCCATACGGTACGAGTTTGCGAACAACATCCAGCCTTACCAGATGGCCGAACGCTGGGTTTACGATCCGGAACGCGGACTGGATACCCGGAGTACTGCAAAATACCCCTTGCTGATGGTGGGCGCTGCACCTCAAACGCGCCAGGCTTCTACTTTCCATAAACTGAACGCAGCTTACCTGAGGTTAAGGGCAATAGAGCTGGGCTATGATTTCCCAAAGCCCCTGGTACAAAAGCTTAGGGTAACCGCATTGCGTGTATTTCTAAGCGGCTCCAACCTGCTTACTTTTTCGGGCATGAAAAAATACCACATCGATCCGGAATATATCGGCGCCAATAATCCGGATGCAGCAGGTACCAACGGGGCATCAACGGGAGTGTATTCCCCGCAAAATAAATTCTATGCGCTGGGGCTTAATATTGTCTTTTGATCTTTTATTGATTTATAGCTTCGGTGACGTAAACAATTGTTGTATATTAAATATTTCTATAGTATATTCGTAACAACAGAACCTCATGCTGGCCTACAAATCATATACTGATCGGGAACTGCTGGATTGCTTAAAATCAGGAGACCGTGCCGCATTCGCTGAAATCTACGAACGGTATTGGAAGACTATGTATTTCCATGCATTAAAAATGCTGGGGGATGAAGACGATGCTAAAGATCTGGTACAGGAACTTTTTGCTTCGGTATGGACCAGGGCTGCCAGCATTCCCTTTAGCAACAACCTTTCGGGTTACCTGTACATCACCGCCAGGAACAAGATCATCAACCTGATACAGCAAAGGAAAGTCCGCCGGGATTATTTAAGCGGATTGGCCGCCTTTGCTGAGGAGGCAAGTAACGGCACTATAGAGCAGATAGACGAAAAAGAACTGTTGCTGATTGTTGAAAAAGAAATTCAGGCCCTTCCCCATAAAATGCGTCAGGTGTTTGAACTGAGCCGTAAACAATACCTCTCCCATAAGGAGATTGCAGACGAACTGGATATTTCCGATAAAACGGTAAAAAAGCAGATTGGTTATGCCATAAGGATGATCAAGCTGAAGCTGGATGTGCTGACCAGAGTGGTGCTCCTGCTCATTTTCTTTCCATAAATAAAATTTCTGAAGCGCTCTTCTACTACCAGGTGCAGGGCTAACTGTTTTATTATTAACAAGTCAGTAAAACCTGCGGGTTGGCGCTGATCTGGATTTTGGTTTGCCGGACAGCATGCGGTGTGGCTAAAATTCAGGTACAATGCCGCCGCAGGCTTTACTGCCAAACAAACTAAACAGAAATAACCACCACGATGAAAAAGCAAAACCTAACCCGTTGTACTTTGATGTACGCAATGACTTTTTTAGTTTTTTCGCTCTTATCTCTATCCTGTACCAAAAGTAAGGCACCTGTTGCCGATGATCCTGAAAGTGTGCAGCGGAAGCAAAGCAATTCAGCAGCCTTAGTGGCTACAGCCCAGGACCTGCCAGGTGGTAAAGCCCGTTTTTCAGCAGTAATGGGCAATATGGACCTTGCAGGAGCAACCGTTGTCAGGATTTGCAACTGGACATTTAACGCCGGCGCCGGAACTGTGGCTGCTACCTATTGGGATTGGAATACGGCAGATGAAAAGGGCAAAACGTTGTTTAATGCACATACCTGCACTTTTGAGGGCATCAGCAGGACAGCCAATCCTTATACCCCTACAGGCTGGATGCTACCCGCGGCCCAGTATTTTGGCCGGACAGGTGCGTACACCTACAATGCAACCACAGGTATACTTTCCATTGCCTGGGATGCGCCCTGGACAGGGGTAACGGAAAGCTGGAATGTAAGCAATCCTGATGCCTTTAGCGCGAAAGTATCGCTCAGAAGTTCCAATTACGGACTTACCCATGGCAGGGGTTACGGCAGCAATGCCTCATGGAGTACCTTTAAAACAGTTGCGCAGGTGCCCCGTATACTTTATCGTGGTTTTAGGATCGCCGTTTGGTCTAAAAACGGGACTACTATCTATATAGACACCATTGGGACCGGTGCATGGAAGGCCGATAAACTAAATTTATCGCCTTTTACCGCATCGGCCAATGGCAATACCCTGCATGCGCTGTTGCCCAGCTCTGATGATGTGTGCGATGATGGCTGCTCAACCAGCAGAAACGGCATCATCTATCACCTTGCCAGTAATAACAATGGCCGGAGTATGGTTTACAACCATTTTTGTGCCTGCCTGCCTACCAACGAGGAGTTTCCGACGTACAACCGCAATTTACACCCGTATGCTTTTCAGCAGATCATTGATGACAATGGCAATATGAGGGGCTTTGTGGGAATAGAACAGCAGGATGAGCCCGGGTCGGTTGGCTATCAATACCAGCTTAAGGAATATTTTCAATGACAACAAAAGCATCCTAACCAACTTTTAACGTAAACAGAAATAACCACCACAATGAAAAAGCAAAACATTAATTCCCGTGCCTGGGCGTATATGACGATTTTATTCGTTGTCCAGTTCTCGTTTCAATCCTGCAGCAAATACCAGGCTGCAGAGGTTGCTACCGAAAGTAAGGAAAGCAGCAGGCATCTGGCTTCGGTAAGCAAGGTTGCTGCTGCCCAGCCGCTGCCGCAGGGCAAAAAGAACTTTTCGGTAACCCTGGGCAATATGGATACCACGCCCTGGGTGAGACTGGGCAATTGGACATTTAATGAAACCAATGGCACTGTGGCCGCAACCTTCTGGTCCTGGTCTTATAATGATAAACACGACGTTCAGGTGCTGGGCACACATACCTGTACTTTTGATGGGGTAACCAAAACAGTAAACAATCATACACCCTATGGCTGGATGGTTCCGGCAGGAGTATATGCCAACTGGGCTGGTGATTATACCTATGACACCACAACAGGAAGGCTGGTGATCAGCTGGACATCGGGCCTTGGGGCAGGCCATTCGGAAAGCTGGGATGTAAGCCTTCCGGAACCCGGATTGGCAAGGCTGAAGTTTGTTCCGGCCTCTTCCAGTTATAATGTGACTCATGGTCGCGGTTATGGCAGTAATGCGGCATGGAGTACTTTCAAAACCATCAGTGATGTGCCCACATTGTCTGTTACCAGTACAACCGGCAGAAGGGTAATGGTTTCCTACAATGACGGGCCTCCGGCAGTGACTACCATTACGCCTGCAACCGCAAGTGCATGGACTGGTGCTGCCTGGGGGCTGGCTGATTTTACCACGCCTTCCAATCCAAATCCAAAAAATACAAAGCATGCCTGGAAGCCAAGTACGGCCTGTACCGGATCCTGCGCCACTGCAAGGGAAGGCATCATTTACCATATGTCGAGCAATAACAATGGCCGGCAGATGGCCTGGATAAATTTCTGCGCCTGCCTGTCGCACAATGGAACAACCGCCAACCATTGGCCGGGCTATAATGGCAATATGCATCCTTCGGCCTTGATGCAGATTATTGACGATAATGGCGATATGCGTGGCGTGGTAGGTATGGAGTCGCAAAATCCGCCCGCTACGGGGCCGCAAAGTGGCGGCTATCCAAGGTTTCAAATACAATTGTTTGACTTTACAACTATTCCCGGATCTTAATCAAACGTCATTTATATGATAAAAAAAATTACACAACTCAGCATAGCCGCCGCAGGGTTCCTGCTGTTCTCCTGTTACCAGGCCGAAGCACAGGAAAAGAAAACCGATAGCCTGGACAAGCCGGTACCGCTATTGTATGGCAGTCAGCACAAAAAATACATTACAGGAGCAGTTTCCGAAATAAAAGGGGCCGAGGTAAGCAATGTGCCGGGTACCAACAGGTTAAACTCATTTTCAGGACGCACAACGGGCTTTTTTGTAAGTCAGCTCGACGGCCTGCCGGGCACAGAAGAAAATTCGTACCAGATCAGGGGCTTTCATTCTTTTAACGGGACCGGAAGGCCGCTGATCCTGATCAATGGCAGGATGGACGATGTGACCATGCTTGAACCAAATGACATAGAAAGTGTGACCGTTCTGAAGGATGCTGCCGCTGCGGTTTTGTCGGGATTGAATTCTGCAAACGGTGTGCTGCTCATCACCACCAAAAGAGGTCAGCCCGGAAAGATCAGGGTAAATTATAATGTAGAATCTTCTTTTCAGCAGCCTACACGGGCACCCAAATTTCTGAACGCCTACAATTATGCATTGCTGTACAATGAAGCACAGCTGAACGATAATCCGGCAGCTACACCAAAATACAACGCTGCGGCACTGGAGGGCTTCCGGAGTGGCAGCGACCCCTTCCTGTATCCGGATGTAGACTGGACCGGAACATTGCTGAAAAAATTCTCGCTGCAAACCAGGAACAACCTGAACATTACAGGTGGAACAGAGCAGGCGAAATACTACTTTTCGGCCAGCTACTTAAATGACAATGGTATTTTTAATACGGATAAAAATATCAATACCTATAACACCAATTCCAACCTGAACGTATTGAACGTCAGGGCGAACATAGATCTGGACATCACAAAGAACCTGAGCCTGTTTACAGATGTAAGGTCTAAAAGAGAAAAAAGGAATGCGCCGGGTGCCTATAGCGACAGTTATGATGAAACGATTTTTGGTGCTTTGTACAGCACGCCTGCCAATGCTTATCCCCTCAAAAACGCCGACGGATCACTTGGAGGGAACCTGACTTATACCAATAACCCCTACGGAATGCTCAATTACAGCGGTTATTCCAATTACATCATTACTTCTTTGTCTACTTTTTCTGAACTGACTTACGATTTCAATAGCCTGCTGAAAGGCTTAAAGCTGAGGGCCAACCTGGGTTTTACCAGCTATGCCGAACTTCAGTTTAGCCGGAGCAAGACCTTTGCGGTATATTCCTTAAACGCCGGAAGCCATCCTGCTACCTATACCAGGCTTGGGACCGATGGGACCCAGGGAACGGGCTCGGGGGGCTACACGGCCAGGCAACGGATTTTTGATCATTCGGCCACGCTTGACTATGATGCCGTTTTTGGTGAGCACAGCATTGCTGCAATGCTGATGTACGAAAGGCAACAGCTGGACAATGGGAATTCGACAGAGCTGACCAGAAATTTCCAGGGGCCTAAAGGCCGGATTTCTTATCGCTTTAAAAACACGTATCTGCTGGAAATGGTGGCTGCGCTGCAGGGAAGCGAGCAATACCCTAAGGGCAACCGCTATGGTTTTTTTCCTGCGGTATCGGCCGGGTGGATCCTTTCAGAGGAGGCTTTCCTGAAGGATAGCTTCATCAGCTTTTTAAAGATCAGGGGCTCCTACGGGCGGACAGGTTCGCTGGCAAACGGAGTATATTTCGACTACCTGAATGCCTACACTCAGGGCGCAGCAGGGGTTGGGGGCGCTGCTTTTGGTACAGTACCCGCCAATACACAAGGCGTGTTCCAGAGCCAGATCGGGAATCCCTTTATTACCTGGGAAAAAAGTCTGAAATCAAATGTGGGTCTTGATTTTAGCCTGTTTAACAAGAGGTTTAATGCTTCATTGGATTATTTCAATGAGAAAACAAATGACATTCTGGTCGCTAATGCCATCAGTGCCATGTACGGGGCGCCAATTGTGGCCCCTATTGGTACTTTTAAAAACAGCGGGTTTGAAATTGGGGCCGGCTGGGCAGATAAGGCGGGCGAACTTCAATATTCCATAACGGCTACCTATTCATCTGCAAAAAACGAGGTTACAGAAAAGGCCGAGCAATTCAGGAATTATCCCTGGATGTACGAGACCGGTAACCCAAGGGGGACAAGGATGGGCTACGTTTTTGATCGTTTTTATACAGAAACAGACAATTTTGCCAGTCTTCCTGACCAGTCTTCCTTAGGGACACAGCGCCCCGGTGATCTGAAGTACAAAGATCTAAACGGCGATAATGTGATCGACAACAACGACATCATGGCTATAGGTTATGCTAAAATTCCTGAAGTGAATTATGGGGCTAATCTGGGTTTAAAATACAAGTGGCTTGACCTGAATGTATTTTTTCAGGGAACGGCCAGGGGTACTACCTATAATTCGGGTGCTACCTATAATGAGTTTACCAATAGCGGAAGGGGCAATGTACTGGAGCACCACCTGCAGCGGTGGACGCCGGGTTCAGGGCAGTCGGCCGCCTATCCACGGCTGACCTTAAACAATACCAACAACTTTGTGCAGAACTCTTACTGGTTAAGGGACAATTCGTTTTTAAGGCTCAAGTATGTTGAGCTGGGTTATATGCTGCCTGCAGGTGTGCTGAACAAAATTGGGATATCGACCGCACGTCTGTTTGTGAATGGCAATAATGTGTTTTTGTGGGATAAGGTAAAACAGAAGGATCCGGAGGCCCAGGATAACGGTTTGAGTTATCCGCTTCAACGCTCTTTTAGTGTAGGGCTTAATGTTAAATTTTAATGGTGACGGAGATGAAAAAGACAATATTTTCTATGATATGCCTTGCAATGGCCCTGTTGGTTCAATCCTGTTCTGAAGAGAACATCAATGCTGTACCGGCTAATTTTCCGCAGGCAAGTTCAATTTATGGCAATAAGGTAACGGTACTGCAATTTATCAATAACCTGTACACTTTTGTGCCCAGGGGCTATAACCGTATGGATGTAAACCCCGGCAGTAATGACGAGATCAGCGGTGCGGCCGGTGCTACACCCGGTGTGCCTGCTCCGGGTGCCTTTACAGCGATGCTGGCATCTGCCACTGATGAGGCTGTACATGCCACACGCAATTCGGCTGCTGAGCGCTGGGGTGCCGGGCAATGGAATTCTTCGGCAGCAAATTTATGGGATAGCCCGTACCGGACCATGTACGCAGGCATCAGACGTACATTTAATTATACTGAAGATATAGGGCCTAACCTGATTATTGGTAATGGGGCCAATGAACTGAAAGCTGCTGAGCGCGACCAATATCATGGGCAGGTTATATTTTTGAGGGCCCTGTTCAATTTCGAACTCTTGAAACGTTTCGGGGGATACCCGATAGTGAAAAAGCAATTGAGCGCTGCTGATGATATGAACATTCCTAAAAGTTCTTATGCAGACTGTGTAAAGTATATAACTGAGCTCTGTAACGAAGCGGCACCGTTACTGCCGCTGGTATATCCGACTTCAACGTCAGATTTTGGCCGGGCTACGCGTGGCGCTGCACTGGCCCTGAAAGCTCGTTTGCTGCTGTACGCGGCCAGTCCGCTAAACAACACTGCTGCTGATGTGACAAAATGGGAAGCCGCGGCCCAGGCTGCTGCTGCGGTAATTAACCTTAAAGACGGAGCTGCCAATGTGTACGGCTTATATCCTGCGGGTACATCAGGTGCCGGTTATGAAGCTTTTTTTACCACTATTGCAGGGAACAACGAGATCATTTTCTCGAAAATGGAACCGGCAAACAATACCATCGAGCGTTTAAACGGACTGCCAAGCATCAGTGGTGGATTAGGGGGTACCTGCCCTACACTGGACCTGGTAAATGACTATGAAATGGTTACGGGGGTGCCGTTTGACTGGAATAATCCCGCGCATGCGGCAAACCCTTTTGCCAACAGAGATCCGCGTTTTGGCAAAAGTATTATTTTTAATGGTGCCACCTGGATGAACAGCGGGACATCGGCCCTTGTAGAGACATTTGAAGGTGGAAAAGACAAAGTTGGTACCAACCCAACCCGCACCGGTTTCTACCTGCGGAAATTCCTGAATGTAAATGCCCGCTGGGTTGCACCTACAGGCAATACAAATCATTGTTTTCCTTTGTTCCGGTATGCCGAGGTATTGCTGAATTATGCAGAAGCCATGAACGAGGCTTATGGGCCGGATAATGCCGCTACCTACGGGTTGACTGCAAGGCAGGCCATTGCATTGATCCGCACCCGCGCAGGCTTAACGGGTAACCTGACTGTGCCGCAGGCCACTACACAGGCCCTGATGCGGTCGGCCATCCGTCACGAAAGGCGTATTGAACTGGCTTTTGAAGAACACCGCCATATGGACCTGCGGAGGTGGAAAATAGCGGAATCGGTACTCAACCAACCCGTATCGGGCCTGAAAATCCTGAAAACGGGAGCCACTACATACAGCTATACGCCCGAGGTGGTAGAACCGAGAGTGTTTACATCCAAAATGTATTATTACCCCTTCCCTCAGGAGGAACTCAGCAGAAATCCGGGATTGGTGCAAAACACAGGTTGGTAAATCTAAACAAAGGAATTATGAAGAAATTATTTATATTATTGATGTTCAGCATCATTTTTTTAGATGCCATGGCGCAGCAATTGAGCGTTAAGGGGAAGGTTACAGATAGCCAGGGGGCCGGACTGCCGGGAATAAATATTGTGGTTGAGGGAACCAGACTGGGAACAACATCAGATGGTTCGGGGCAGTATACCATTAGCGTGCCTAATGCCAATGCGGTGCTTGTCTTTTCCTCGGTAGGTTACAGTTCAAAAAAAATGCCGCTTAATGGGCGCACAGTAATTAACGTAAGCCTTACGGAAGACGCAAGATCGATGGATGAGGTGGTAGTTGTAGGCTATGGTACGCAAAAGAAAGCAAGTGTGGTGGGGGCAATTTCTAATATCAATGTAAAGGAATTGCGCAGGGCTGCCCCCTCCAACCTAAGCAATGCTTTGGGGGGCAGTGTACCCGGATTGATCACCCGTATGGGGGATGGTGCGGTGGGTGGGGTACAAAACAGGTACTCTAATGGCGGCATTGATGACGCACAGATCTATATCCGTGGAAAATCTACACTGAATGCGACCGGTGCCCTGATCTTGATTGATGGGGTAGAAGGTTCCCTTTCGAGGATCAATCCAGAGGATATTGAACAGTTTACCATTTTAAAAGACGCTTCTGCTACCGCAATATACGGGGTAAGAGGAGCCAATGGGGTTATCCTGATCACCACCAGGAAAGGCGAGGCCGGTAAGCCAAGGGTTAGCGTAACCAGCCAGTTCAGGAGAATGCAGCCGATGGACTTTCCGAAGTTTCTGGGGTCTTATGATTATGCTACGCTTTACAATGAAGCCATGAAAAATGCAAATCTTTCTACCTTATATACAGCTGAAGACCTGGAACTTTACCGTAACGGAAAGGATCCTATCGGGCATTCGGACGTAAACTGGGCCGACGTGCTAAAGAACAATCATTTTATGGAGCAGCAGCATGTGGCCAATATTTCGGGTGGAACTGAACGGATAAGGTATTATGTTGGTGGAGAATATAACCAGTCGGGCGGCATTTTTGTTGGCCGTAAGGAAAACAATACCGACTATAATTACCGACGCTACAACCTTCGGTCGAACCTGGACTTTTCCATTACCAAGAGTACGGAACTCAGCGTGAAGCTTAACGGAAGGCTAAATGACCTGAATACACCCATTAAAGCTGAGAGCAGCGGACAGCGGGTAAACGGTGTGGCCTGGTACGACATTGTAACGAGAAGACCCAATGAAGGGCAATTGTACAATCCCAATGGTTCTTATAACGCTGGGGCAGGAGCAATTTCTGGCTGGAATGCACTGTCTGATCTGTATGACGGTGGTTTTATCCGGCGGTTATCCAATAGCATAGAGTCGAATTTTACTTTGAACCAGAAACTGGATTTCATTACCCCCGGCTTGTGGTTTCGTGCTTTATATGGGATGACTTTTGGCAATGGATCAACCAGGCAGCTGAACAGAAACCCCGCTATATTTAGCTATGAGCGTTCAACTGGTATTTATACATTGGAAAGGGCCGAAGTATTACCCTGGTATAGTGCGGTAGGTGGGCAATTTCAGGATTTTGGACGGACGCAGCAGATAGAGGCAGCACTGAATTATGATAAAACGATTGCTGATGACCACCACCTGACTGCGATGGGGGTTTTGACACAATCAACCAACGAGTCGCAAGCCGCTTTGCCCCGTTATTTTCAGGGCGTGGCTGGCCGTATGACTTATGCTTATAAAAACAAGTACCTTGCCGAGGCCAATCTTGGCTACAACGGATCTGATGCTTTTAAGAAAGGCCGCCGTTATGCTTTTTTCCCGGCAGGTGCTTTGGGCTGGGTGCTTTCGGAAGAGAACTTTATGAAAAAGAACCTGAAGCTTATTAATTTCATGAAACTGAGGGCTTCCTATGGTGAAGTAGGGAACGACAGGCTGAACGGCGGTTTGCTGTACTTTTACCAGTATAATTTTGCAGCCCCATCAGCTCCTGCTACAGATAATACGCTCAATGGTTATTATAACCTGGGAACGGGTGCAGGTACCCCGCAAATCGGTTTGGTAGAAGGTATGCTGGGAAACGATCTGGTAACCTGGGAAACGGCACGCAAACTTGATTTTGGCCTGGAAATAAAGTTGTTTAACAACCGTCTGAGTTTCACCGGGGATTTGTTTTATGAAAAACGGAACGACATCCTTGCCCAGCGGTCTGATTTTCCTATTTATACCGGGCTGACTACGGCCAAACTTCCGGCACTGAATATTGGTAAGGTAGATAATAAAGGCCTGGAACTGTCGCTGAGTTATACCGACAAGATAGGGGGATTGGGTTATAACCTTGGGGGCAATTATACCTTTGTGAGAAATAAAGTGATTTTCAAGGGGGAAGCCAAGCAGAAGTATGACTGGCAATACGCAACGGGACATCCCATTGGGACAGAAAGCCTGTATACCTGGACGGGTAAGTTTTACAGTGAGGAGGACCTGCTGAACCCGGATGTGGCCAAACCTTCAGGGGTGCGTGCTGGGGAATTGATGTTTGCCGACCTGAATGGAGATAAGGTGATCAATAACGATGATATGGCTTATCAGGGTTATACCGAAACACCTGAGATAACCTTTGGCTTTACATTTGGGGCAGATTATAAAGGCTTTTATCTTTCAACCAACTGGTATGGGGCTTCGAATGTCGCTTATCGGCCATCAGGTGCCATCCGGTATGAATTTGCAAATAACGTTCAGCCCTTTCAGATGGAAGACCGCTGGGTATATGATCCGGAACGTGGGCTGGATACCCGTGCCACGGCTAAGTATCCGTTGCTGATGATTGGGGGCGCCCCGCAGACCAGGCTGGCCTCTACCTTTCATAAACTGAATGCAGCATACCTGAGGCTAAGGGCTGTTGAACTGGGGTATGATTTCCCTAAAACCATTACCCAAAAACTCCGGGTATCGGCGCTGAGGCTTTTTGTAAGCGGTTCTAATTTGCTTACCTTCTCGGGGATGAAAAAGTATCATATCGACCCCGAGTACGTTGGTTCCAGCAATCCGGATGCTCCCGGGACAAACGGTGCATCAACAGGAGTGTATTCTCCACAAAATAAATTCTATGCTTTCGGGCTTAACATTACCTTTTAAGGATCAGAATGAAGATTATGAGAAAGATATTTTTAGTTGTGACTTTTGTAATGACCGCATGTTTGTCCTGCACCAAAGACGGGGCAGACCTGCTGGATCCTACAGCCAGCAGAGGAATAAGTGATGTGTTTGGCAATGCGACCAACAGCGATAAATTTTTAATGGACATTTACCGGCAGATACTTCCGGTGCTGCCAAGAACAGACTTTGCAGGTTCGCGCTGGAGGCACAATTACCTGCTTGATGTAGGAACGGAAAATGGGTCGAGCAATATTCAGGGCAACCTTCCCGTACGCGATTACAATGCAGGTTCGCTGACACCCAGCAGTACCGGTTTATTTTCGTATAGCGACTGGAGGGACGGTTATGTGGCCATCCGTGCCTGTTACCTTTTTCTGGCACATATTGATGAGGTGCCGCTGGACCCCCAGTTTAATTATGATGAGACTACCCGGAAAATTCGTAAGGCCGAAGCAAAGTGGCTGCTGGCATTTAACTATGCCGAGCTGGCCAAAGAATTTGGTGGCCTGCCCCTGGTTAAAAAGGTAGTAGATCCCCTGGATGATGTTACTGTTGCACGAAGCTCTTTTGACGAAACGATAAACTATGTTGTGCAGTTATGTGATGAGGCCGCGGTGGATTTGCCGCCAGTTTATACAGATAACGAACTGGGGAGGGCTACCAGGGGAGCAGCCCTTGCATTGAAAGCCAGAATGCTGCTGTATGCAGCAAGTCCGCTTTGGAATGACAGCAGCAGCCCGGCCGATTCACCTTTTAACGGGAAATATGATGCAGGAAAATGGCTTAAAGCTGCACAGGCCGCGCAGGCGGTAATGAACCTGAATGCCTACCAGCTGCACCAGGATATTGCCACTTTGTTTAATACACGCACCAATACTGAAATCATATACGCCCGCATGCAGGAGCCGATGGCCTATTTCAGTGCTACCAATGTGCCTTACCGTTTGTACAATGGTACCGGGGCCTACGCACTGGGCGGTGCCAATCAGGTAACGTATAATATGGTGAAGGAATATGAGGTGCTGAAAAATGGTGTAGCCTATTCGGTTGATGATCCGGCCTCGGGGCATAATTTACAGGACCCCTATAAGAACAGGGACCCACGTTTTTACCGTGATTGTATTTACAATGGTGCACAGATACTGGGCAAAACTGCTGAATTTGGCGATGTGGCTGCTGGGGTGGCAAAAACGCCGGCCCACAATATGCTGCCCAGCATTTACAACACTTATGTATTTAACGTGAAGTTTTGTGACCTGACCCTGAACGTAACCTGGAACGCACGCAGCCCTTCGGCCGGTACCCGTACCAATCAGAATTATCCCTACCTGCGGTATGCTGAAATATTACTGAATTATGCGGAAGCGATGAACGAAGTGTATGGACCGGAAGGTACAGGGCCGGGTTTAACCCGAACTGCTTTGGATGCGCTGAACGAAGTGCGCACCAGGGCGAAATACCCTCCAGGTAAACCGGAGTATATGGGGCTTAGCGGTGGAATGCCTCCGCTTGCCTCGGGGCTTGGCAAGGAGGAGTTTCGCTTGAAATTAAGGCACGAACGCCGGGTGGAATTCTGCTTTGAAGAACACTGGTTCTGGGACCTGCGCCGCTGGAAGCTGACACCCGATCTCGACATCAAGGCACAGATTCCGGTTTGGGTTTCCCCAACTGCTGTACAGTACCAGATCAAGACCATAGACAACAGGTACTTCGATTCAAAGATGTACCGCATGCCAATACCGCAGGCAGAGATACAGGCAAATCCGAAATTGGTTCAAAATCCAGACTGGTAAATGATAACTTAACCATGAAAGTACTGTTTAAAATTGTTGCCCTATGCCTGCCGGTGTTGCTTTTTGCGCAGCAAAAGAAAATGACTGATTTCAAAGCGCTGAATACTACGCACGACATGTTGCTTTCAGCGTGGGGGCCATATTCCAAGCGATATGCAGGAATTTCACATATTCCGGAATTTAAGTCGGGCATCCGGTTTGATTTTTCGGTCTTTCCGGGCCTGTACCGATATAAGCCTTCTGTTCCACATGTTTTGCTGCAATCGGATTATTTCCCCTGGAAATCGAATGACGAATTAACAAAATATACATTCAGGCATGAATTGCTTTGGAAGGATGAAGCTTATGCCGACGTAACTTATGAAGTAATCGATTCTTCATCGGTACTGGTGGCTGTACAATGCGTGAATAACACGGCCTTGCCGCAAAGTATGGACATTAACCTGATGTCGTACCTGGATTATCCCGAAAACTATCCTCTGTATGGCCTTCATTTGGGAAAGGGTTCAGTGTGGATAAACGCAGTGGACTATCAATCGCTTAAGTTTGCCAAACCCGGACCACGTGACAATCTGGTTTATGATGGATGGCTGGCCGCTGAACTGAGAAACGAAGCACTCCTAAATGGACGGGGCATTGGCGCTGCGTTTAGCAGTACAAAAGGTAACAGGGTAGATTACCAGGTTTCATTAAACGACAGGCAGCTGGAAGGCCAGCTGATCCTGTTCTACCGCATGAAAAAAGGCACAAGCCAGGTTTTTCATACAGGTGGTTTGATAGCTGAAAGCATCAGGTTAAAAGGTACGGGGAACCTGGAGCAATTAAAGATTCCTTATCGTGTTGCTAAACCAGGTTTGAAGGCGTTTTGGCTAGCATCTGAGGCTGGGGATGTAGTAGAGTTTAACGGCTTTGCGCTGGTGCCCTCAGGTGACCCATTGCCCCAGGTAGTGGCATTGGAGAAGCAGTTTACTCCCGAGGTAAAAGAAGATATGGATTCGAAAACACTGGTGCTGAAATATAAGGAGATCGCCAATTACTATGGAATAGCCTGGGATGACAACAACGCCAGGATAAGGGAATTTAAAAACGATGAACTGGACTATTTTTTCAGACGTCATGTAAATAACCAGACGCATAAAACATTTGTGGGGAACAACAAGGGAAATTTCGCGAATATTTACATCCGACCTGTGGAATTGGATGCCCATGAAGAGAAAACGGTTTATGCGCTATTGTGCAAAGGCGGTTATGAACAGGTAAAAAAAGGACTGGGCCGGTTAAATGAACTGAAGCAAAAGGTGATAGCTATAAAGGGGACTCCGACTGATACGGAACTGCTGCCTGCGGGTGAAAAATATGCATTTAGCCAGCAGATACTCAAAGCAACCCTCATGACCAATATTATGTACCCGGTGTATACCCAAAACAGTTATATCCGTCATTTTACTCCGGGCAAATGGTACAATTCCCTGTACACCTGGGACTCTGGTTTTATTGCGGTGGGGCTAAATGAGATCAGTTCAAAACTGGCGGCTGAGTGCATCAACGTATATACCACTGCTGAGGGGAACCAGAATGCATTTATCCAGCACGGTACCCCATACCCGGTGCAGATCTATGCTTTTTTTGATCTTTGGAACAAAACACAATCGCGCGAGGCCCTTGCTTATTTCTATCCGCGCCTTAAGCGTTACTATGAATTTATGGCCGGGCGTTACGGCAGTTCAACCACCAGGTCATTAAAATCGGATATGCTGACATCCTGGGATTATTTTTACAATTCGGGCGGCTGGGACGACTACCCTGCACAGGTGACTGTTCATGAGCAAAAGGCCACTAAACAAGTTGCCGCTGCGGTGAATAATGCTTATAGCATCCGGATTGCAAAAATGCTGAGAATGGCGGCCATTGCCTTAAAGAAAGACAGGGATTTGAGCGCTTACGATGCCGATATTAAAGCATTTACAACAGCTTTGCAGCAGCATTCATGGAATGAAAACTCAGGGTATTTCAGTTACGTGCTGCATGATAAACAGGGAAATCCGACGGGACATTTTAAGGACCCACTGAGTGGTGAGGACCACAATATGGGGTTGGATGGAGCCTATCCGCTTTTTGCTGGTATTTGCACACCGGCACAGGAAGCCAGATTGATAGAAAAGATCTTCTCAGAAAAACACATGTGGACACCTTCCGGTATATGTGTGGTTGACCAGTCGGCCCCGTATTTTAAGCCGATAGGTTATTGGAACGGTTCGGTATGGATGCCGCACCAGTGGTTTGCATGGAAGGCCATGCTTGATCTTGGGCGCTTTGATCTGGCACAGAAAATAGCGTTGAAAGGTTTGGACGTATTTAAGAAAGAGGTCGATAACTCGTACGCGACATTTGAATATTTCTCTGCCAAAACAGGGCGGGGCGCAGGCTGGCATCAGTTTGGAGGGCTCTCCTCCCCAGTGCTGTCCTGGTTTTCGGCTTATTTTAAGCCGGGTACTGTAACTACCGGTTTTGAAATATGGGTTCGGGACCAGGAATTCAATGTTAAGCAGTCGGCTTACAAAGCAAATCTTTCTTTTGACCAGGCCACAGTTGCCCATGCCAGAAGCTTTCTGGTGTGTATGAACCCGGCATTTGAGTATGAGGTATTGGCAAATGGGAAACCGGCGCAAGCCAACGTGCCTTATGCTGGTTTGCTCCAGATTACCCTGCCTGCAAGCAATAAAGATGTATCACTAACGATTCAGGCTATGAAAAAATAAAAAAAGCTATATATACCGTATTTTATCGATAACGAAGATATTACGTTGCCTAAAAAAACTAAACTTTGTGCCAATACGTTAGTACAATTAAATGGGATAGCTGTCATTTTGCTAGGAAATAGAGGAGGGAAAGCCATTTTTGACAGGAAACCTAAAGGGGGCCGAATTGCTGCAGTTGATACAGGCTTGTGTTTACTGAATGTCATAAACCTTTTCAATTGGGTATGCAGGCTTGCTGAAATTGTGGTACCTTTAAACGTAGGCGCGTGTTTTAAGTCAAAACATGGTAAGTTTTCTGAAATAATGGCAGTTACAACATCTATTTCCACCGCTATGGCGTAATTGTTGATAAAATAATAAAAATGCAGGTGCTCATTTATAAAACAAATTTTATAGTTTAGAGCATTCCTGATTTAGAAAGGTATATATGGAAGCTAAATTTTCTCCACAAGTAAAAGACGTGATTTCTTTTAGCAGGGAAGAAGCCCTGAGACTAGGTCACGATTACATAGGCGCAGAACATCTTTTGTTAGGCCTTATTCGCGAAGGCGATGGTATGGCCATTAAGATATTAAAATCACTAGGTGTTGATACTTCAAAACTTCGTCGTTCAATAGAAGATTCAGTTAGGGGTACGTCCAGTGTAACGGTTAATCTGGGGAATATCCCTTTAACCAAACAAGCAGAAAAGGTTTTAAAGATCACTTATCTTGAAGCAAAGATCTTCAAAAGCGATTTGATAGGTACAGAGCACCTGTTGCTTTCTATCCTTCGCGATGATGATAATATCGCTTCGCAGATCTTGTTACAGTTTAACATCAATTACGAGATATTTAAACAGGAGGTTGAAGTGAATAAAAACGGATTCAGAGACGAAACGCAAAACAGTGCATCAACAGGTGGAGATGATGACTACCGCGAAGAAGAATCATTCAGCAGCCCTAAAAAGGTATCTGATATCAAATCTAAAACCCCGGTTCTGGATAATTTTGGAAGAGACTTGACCAAGGCTGCGGAAGAAGGACGTTTAGACCCGATTGTGGGCCGCGAAAAAGAAATTGAACGTGTGTCACAGATCTTGTCGCGCCGTAAAAAGAACAACCCAATCCTGATTGGTGAGCCGGGTGTAGGTAAGTCGGCCATTGCAGAAGGGCTGGCACTGCGTATCGTTCAGCGTAAAGTATCGAGGGTGCTGTTCAATAAACGTGTGGTTACTTTAGATCTGGCATCACTTGTTGCAGGTACCAAGTACCGCGGACAATTTGAAGAGCGTATGAAAGCCGTGATGAACGAGTTGGAGAAATCTACAGACGTCATCCTGTTTATTGATGAAATCCATACCATTGTAGGTGCTGGCGGGGCTTCCGGTTCACTGGACGCTTCGAACATGTTTAAACCTGCACTGGCAAGGGGCGAAATACAATGCATAGGTGCTACCACATTGGATGAATACCGTCAGTATATTGAAAAAGATGGGGCTTTAGACCGTCGTTTCCAGAAAGTAATGATTGAGCCTGCTTCACCTGATGAAACCATCGAGATCCTGAACCGTATCAAAGAGAAATACGAAGATCACCATGGGGTAACTTATACGGATGAAGCCATCAATGCCTGTGTAGCCTTAACTTCAAGGTACATTACAGACAGGTTCTTACCAGACAAAGCAATTGATGCTTTGGATGAAGCCGGATCAAGGGTGCATTTGACAAATATCCATGTTCCTGAAAATATCATTGGCATTGAGAACAAGATTGAAGAGATTAAAGTTGAAAAAAATAAAGTTGTAAAAAGCCAGAAATACGAAGAAGCTGCGAAACTAAGGGATACTGAAAAGAACCTTTTGGAAGAGCTTGACCGTGCGAAGGCCGAATGGGAAGCAGAAACCAAAACAAAACGTTATACCGTTACGGAAGACAATGTTGCGGAAGTGGTTTCGATGATGACCGGGATTCCTTTGCAACGTGTTGGACAAACAGACAGCGCTAAGCTGCTGAACATGTACGATACAGTTGCTGCCAAGATCATTGGACAGGACGATGCGATTAAAAAGCTGACCAAAGCGATACAACGTACAAGGGCCGGATTAAAAGACCCTAAAAAACCTATCGGCTCTTTCATTTTCTTAGGTCCGACAGGGGTGGGTAAAACTGAGTTGGCCAAAGAACTTGCCCGCTTCATGTTCGACAGTGATGATTCACTGATTCAGATAGACATGAGCGAGTATATGGAGAAATTCGCGGTATCACGTTTAGTGGGTGCGCCTCCGGGATATGTGGGTTATGAAGAAGGCGGGCAGCTGACCGAAAAAGTGCGCAGAAAACCTTATGCTGTAATTTTGCTGGATGAGATTGAAAAAGCACACCCTGATGTATTCAATATCCTGTTGCAGGTGCTGGATGAAGGGCAGTTGACAGACAGCCTGGGCCGTAAAGTTGATTTTAGAAATACGATCATCATTATGACTTCTAATATCGGCGCGCGCCAGCTGAAAGATTTCGGACAGGGAGTAGGTTTCTCTACTTCGGCAAAAACCAATCAGGCAGATGCCCATTCAAGAGGTGTAATTGAGAATGCTTTGAAGCGTGCTTTTGCCCCTGAGTTCCTGAATCGTGTGGATGATGTGGTGGTGTTTAATTCATTGGGTAAAGAAGAGATCTTCAAAATCATTGATATAGAATTGAAATCATTGTTTGGCCGCGTACATAATTTAGGTTATGAGGTGAAGCTGACCGATAAAGCCAAAGATTTTATTGCCGATAAAGGCTTTGATTCGAACTTTGGTGCAAGGCCGCTTAAACGTGCCATTCAGAAGTACCTGGAGGATCCTATTGCCGAGGAAATCCTTAAAGGCGAGATCCACGACGGGGATATTCTGGAAATTGACTACAATAAAGAAACAGAACAGATTGTGGTGGAGAACAGAAGTCCGGGTAAAAAAAAGAAAAAAGAAGAAGGTAGTATAGAATAAGGTGCGGAGAGATGGAGAGAAGACCCTGGTTGGCGAAAAGCTGACCGGGGTTTTTTATGGGTTAATTTTTATTACTTTATCTTACTTAGTGTTATTTTTACACAATTTGTGAAAATAGATTTTGGTTATTCAGATAAATGCCTCTATTTTAGATAGAAAATAGGTTAGGGTTAAATATCAATTGTACCAAATATTAACAAATGAAGTCTAGAATATCCACGTTTCTGCCCCTTGTTTTCTTTGTTGTCCAGGCCACTGCCCAGGAAAAACATGAGGCCTACACACAACAGATTGACGGCACCAGGCTAAGCTTTGAAATGAAAGCTATCCCTGCCGGAGAGTTTTTAATGGGCAGTAAAAAAGGAAAGCCGGATGAGCAGCCGGTACACAAAGTTAAGCTTGATCCTTTTTGGATGAGTGCGGTGGAAGTAACCTGGGATATATTTGAGCCCTTTTTGTATAAGGATTATGAGACTACGCACAGCACAGGCCCGGTACCTGCAAATGTAGATGCTGTGACCAGGCCAACCAAACCTTATCTGGATATGACCTTTGGGATGGGAAAGGAAAACCATCCTGCCCTGGCGATGACGCATTACAATGCCATACAATTTTGTAAATGGTTATATGCCCGGACAGGCGTATTTTATCGCCTGCCTACCGAAGCGGAATGGGAGTATGCCAGCCGTTCAGGAAGTGCTACAGAATACTTTTTTGGGGATGATGAATCGAAGCTGGGTGAATATGCCTGGTATAAAACAAACAGTGAGGGTAAAACACATCCCGTAGGTAAAAAACAACCCAACCCATGGGGCCTGTATGATATGTACGGAAATGTAGGCGAATGGACTTATGACCAGTATGTGCCTGATTTTTATGCAGGTGTAAAGGGAGAGAAAGCCAATAACCCGGTTGCTGTTCCCAATAAATTGTATGCCAATGTGATTCGCGGAGGCTCGTATGATGATGCGGCCAGGGACGTTCGTTCTGCATCCAGGTTGCCTTCTGATCCGGTGTGGAAGCAACTGGATCCACAGATTCCAAAAAGCAACTGGTGGTTTCCGGAAGCACCTTTTATTGGCATCAGGTTGGTGAGGCCGGCGAAAGCCCCATCGAAAGCTGAAATTGATGCCTATTACAATAAAGCACCAATAGCAGATTATTAATACCTAACTCACAAATTTAAAAACCAAATAATCAACCAAAATGAACAACCTTGAACTGCGGGATAAACGCCGCGAATTTCTCAAAGCCTCTGCACTGGTTGCAGGAGGGGTAATGTTAGATCAGTTTGCTTTTGCCGGAGCACATTCTTCTACCGATGATACCATTAAAATTGCTTTAATAGGCTGTGGCGACCGTGGAACGGGTGCTGCTTTCCAGGCCCTTGGTACCAAAGCCAATGTTAAGCTGGTAGCTATGGCCGATGCTTTTGAGGATAGGCTGAACAGCAGCTATACCAAGCTTGCGGAAAGGTTTAAAGAAAAAGTAGATGTTCCGCAGGACCGCAGGTTTGTGGGCTTTGATGCTTATCTGAAGGCTATAGCCCTTGCTGATGTGGTATTGCTGGTTACGCCTCCGGGATTCCGCCCGATGCACTTTGAAGAGGCGGTAAAACAAGGGAAACATGTTTTCATGGAAAAACCGGTAGCTGTTGATGCTCCGGGGATCCGTAAGGTGCTTGCGGCAGCGGAAATAGCCAAACAAAAGAAATTAAATGTTGTGGTAGGCTTGCAGCGCAGATACCAGGCAAATTACAGAGAGGTATTGAAACGCATTCAGAACGATGCGATTGGCGATATTGTTGGCGGACAGGTATACTGGAACAGTGGTGGGGTATGGGTTAAAAAGCGCCAGCCTAACCAGACAGAGATGGAATACCAGATGCGTAACTGGTATTACTTTAACTGGCTTTGTGGTGACCACATTGTAGAGCAGCACGTACACAATATAGACATTGCAAACTGGGTTAAAAATGCTTATCCGGTTTCGGTTCAGGGAACCGGAAGCCGTGCCTGGAGAACAGGTAAGGATTATGGTGAGATTTATGATAACCATGCCGTGGAGCTGACCTATGCCGATGGTGCTGTAATCTATAGCCAGTGCAGGCATTTTGAAGGTACTGCCAACCGTGTGGATGAGACTTTTCAGGGAACCAAAGGAAGGGTTTACCTGTCGGCAGGACATAACGGAGTTTTATGGGACCATAAAGGCAAGGAAATATACAACCACCCTACAAAAGGAAACCCTAATCCCTATCAGACCGAGCACGATGAGCTGTTTGCTGCTATAACCAAGGGTGAATTTAAGTTCCAGGATGCGGAGCGGGCTGCTAAAAGCTGCTTTACAGCTATCATTGGCAGGTATGCTACTTATTCCGGACAGGTGATCAAATGGGATGATGCATTAAAGGCCGACAATAGCCTGATGCCTGAAACGTTGAGCTGGAATGCCAATCCGCGCCTGATGCCTGATGCGGACGGATTGTACCCGGTTCCTGTTCCGGGAAAAACCAAAGTGGTTTAAGGTTTGCTGCTTATCCAGAAATATATCATTTTATTATTACTCCCGTTGTTCTTTCTCCTTCATGAAAAGAAAGAGCTGCGGGAGTATAGCATTCATGGCTATGCCCAGGGAACGGATTATACAGTAAAGTATTTTGCTGTTGATAGTATCGTTACCAAAAGGGCAGTAGATAGTATTTTGAGTGTTATAGACTCCTCCATGTCCTTATATAAGCCTTATTCTGCAATTTGCAGGTTTAATGCTACAGAAGATGGTCTTTTTATTGATCCGCATTTTGCAAAGGTGATGCGCAGGTCGTTTGACATTTATAAGGATACGCAGGGTAAATTTGATGCGACGGTTGAGCCGCTTGTACAAGCCTGGGGATTCGGTGCAAAACCGGTAAGTAAGTTCCCGGATAGTGCCAGGGTTAAGGAACTGCTGGGATGTGTGGGCATGAACAACCTGAGCCTGAAAGGAAATTATCTGAAGAAAAGCAAGCACTGTATTAAGGTTGACCTTAACGGGATTGCCCAGGGCTATAGTGTAGATGTGGTTGCGGGCTACCTGTTGAAAAAAAGAATATCCTGCTTTGTTGTAGAGATAGGGGGCGAGTTGAGAATGAAAGGCCCTAAGCCCGATGGTACTTCCCTGCGTATAGGAATTGAAGGTCCTGCTGTTTCGGCCGGGGCAGAACCGGTGATCAGGCATGTAGTGAAGATCAATAACGGGGCAATAACTACCGCTGGAAATTATAGAAAGTATCTGCAAAAAGGGGCAAAAAAAATAACCCATTTAATTGATCCCAAAACAGGTTATCCGATTGAGAACGCATTGATCAGTGTAACCATTTATGCCAAAGATGCGATGACAGCCGATGGTTATGATAGTCCCATAATGGCTATGGATGTAGACGAGGCCTTAAAATTTGTGAATGCCCGGAAAGGTATGGAAGCTTATATCATTTATCATCGTAAAGATGGCAGCATTGCCGATACGCTTACAAAGGGGTTCAGAACATACTTAACTGATCTTTAGGCACACGGAAAAGGCTTGAATCCAGGGATGGCTTTATTTCATTCAGGTGGTTTAGCCGGCAATGCAGTTTAAAGTTATCTCTTATCATCTTAGCAATATTGCCATCGCCCCGCATTCTTTCACCAAACCTGCTGTCGTTTACATTCCCCCCGTGGCAGGACTGGATCATGTGCCATACCTTTTCAAAACGATCGGGATAGTTTTTTCGGAGCCAGTCTTCAAATATGCTTCCGATTGCCCCGTTAAGCCTGACCACGGTATAACCAGCGGCTATAGCGCCACAATTGGCTATGGTTTTCAGTATAGCAGGGATCTCATGGTCGCTCAATCCAGGGACAAGCGGGGCTACCATTACGCCCATAGGTACACCGGCTTTGCTCAGTTGCTCTACTATTTTAAGCCGCTGTTTTGCAGTTGTGGTGCGGGGCTCCATTTTTTGCCGCAACTGTTCATTGAGGCTGTTGATGGATACGTACACCATGCAGAGGTTTAGTTTAGCCATTTCGGTGAGGAGGTCAATGTCTCTTAATATCAGGGCGTTTTTGGTGATCATAGCAATAGGCTGCCGGTATTCCAATGCAATTTCGAGCAGCCGCCTGGTGATCCTGAACTTACGTTCTGCAGGTTGATAACAATCTGTATTGCCTGATAGAGAAATAACCGAAGCATCCCATCCTTTCTTTTGAAGGAACTTTTTAAAAAGTTCTGGTGCATCTGTTTTAACAATGATCTTACGTTCAAAGTCGAGACCAGCGCTGAAACCCCAGTATTCATGTGCATTCCGGGCATAGCAATAGGTGCAGCCATGCTCGCAGCCCTGGTAGGGATTGAGTGAATAGGCCATACCAACGTCTGGGCTTTCTACTTTGTTGACGATAGATTTGGACTTGCCAAAGATGAAAGTGGTCTTATGGTCTTCTTCTTCCCAGTCGTCGATGGCTTCTTCATGATCTTTCACATAATCGTTTTTTGCAAAACGGTTATGAGGATTGAACTGAGCACCCCTTCCTTTCACATAATTATCCGGTTTTTCGTCTTCTAATATCATTAGCTAAAAATACTAATAATATTAGTATTTCATTCAAAATGTTGATAAAATATTTTGAATGAAAGGAATAGTATTGGCGTCTTTTTTTTACTTATTTTTATAATGGTTTTTGAAATAAATGGCGCGCTTGTGAACTATGAAAGATAATGTAAACATCAATGTGTTTGCCCCTCATCCGGTGCTTCAGCCTTATGTACAGCACTATTGTTATATGGGGCCTGGTGCGATCGACGATAATCTTACTTCATTGAGTATTTATCCGGTGGCGCATACGCAGATGTCATTTGTTTTAGATGAGTACCATCAGTTCCGTGAAACCGGAGTCGAGGAGATTTCGGGTTACCCGCTTTGTTTTGTAGGATTGATTGACCAGGGCAGGGTCTTTGACCGTTTCCCTAAGAAATTTGTCCAGATCATATTTAAGCCCTATGGGGCCTTTAAATTTTTTAAGATTCCGCAACGGTATTTGGCCAATCAGGGTACCGATATGAGATTGTTGTTCCCAGAGACTATAAGTTTAACTGAACAGCTTAGAGCGGTTGCCCATAGCCCGTTTAAGGTTATTGAGCTCCTGGAAGCCTGGCTTCTGAAGCGTTTGCTTTTGACTGAAAAAACTGACGTTGACCGGATTGCCTATGCGTGTGAAACGATTCAGAAAAGCCGGGGGATCATCAGGATTGAAGAACTTTCAAGAAGTATTGGGATGTCTACAACTACACTGGGGGATCAGTTCAGGGAAAAGGTGGGGTTTGGCCCTAAAACATTTAGCCGTATTGTCCGCTTCAATCACATCAATAGTTTTATAGGCAGGCAGCAGCATACGGATTGGCAGGAACTGGTTTATACCTATGGTTTTTTTGACCAGAACCATTTTATTAAAGAATTTAAGCGCTTTTATGGATGCACACCTTCTGAGTGGCACTCAAGCCAGTTTTTCAATCCGATAACCTAAAATCCGTCGATTTTTACTATGTGTAGTTTCAGCATAGCACTACCTTCGGATGAATAAATGTAACGTTTTTATGATGGGGACCCTTAGCTGTATTGTTGTTGATGACAGTTATTTAGACAGAATAGCTGTCGAAACAGCGCTTAAACCATTTAGCCATATCAGGTTGCTGGGAAGCTATGAAAATGCGGCCGCGGCCCTTGAAAGCATAGGCACGAACAAACCAGACCTTTTATTTCTTGATGTTGACATGCCGGATGTAAGTGGCCTCCAATTGTTTAAAAGTATATACGGCTGTGTACCCCTGTGTGTAGTTATATCTTCCCATCCGGAATACGCACTGGAGTGCTTTGAGCTAAAGATCTTCGACTATATCCTAAAACCGTTGGAAACAGAGCGGTTTAATGCTTGTGTAAGCCGATTAGACGATTTTTTGTCGCTCAGGGAAAAGGCAAGGTCTTACGATGTTTTGTTTGATTCTGAGCAAATCGTATTTAAAGAAGGACATACGACGGTCAGGCTTCAGGCCAGTGAGGTGATCTATCTGGAAGCTTTTGGCGATTACACAAAGATTGTAACAGAAAAAAGGACATATCTGACTCTGGCAACCCTGTCTGTTTTTCTGGAGTCGTTACCTGCAGGTAAATTTATGCGGATCCACAGGAGCTACGTAATTGCGATAAATAAGGTACAATGCTTTCATGTAAAACAAATAGATATGGGTGCCGGAATGCTGCCTGTTGGCAAAACCTACCTTAGTCAGGCCAGATCGGCCTTTAAGTTCAATTGAGATGTATAGCAGAACACTGTTGATTGTATGCGCTTTTTTTTTAAGTGCAGTTTGCCTGGCAAAGGATACTGAGCATATTAAGTTACTTAAAGAAAAGAAAAAAGCTTGTGAAGCAATTGGTGCTGTATTATCGGGGAAACCCGAGAGTTTGGACCAGTTGATCGGTACTGCGGAAGAAGGTTTGCGTCTTACCACTGCAAAAGAGCATGCTTACAGGTTCTTTTTTAACCAGGCAATTGGTACGGGCTACTACTACAAGCAGAATTTTGCTAAAACCAGGCTACATTTTGAAGCAGCATATGCCGAAGCTACACAGGCAAATTTGCTGGAAAGCAGTTTAAAGCCTCTGGGGAACCTGGTTGCCGTATATCATTACATGGGTCTGCAAAGTAAGGCCGATGAAGCTGCACAGAAATTGAAACTGCTTGCAGAAAGCACAGACACTTTAAAAAACAAAGGGGATGTATATTATAACCTGGGTTTGTACAACCAGCAGCAGAAATTTTATTATAGTATTGCCCTGGGCAATTTTCTGAAAAGCGCAGCTTTACATAAACCCATTGCCGATACCACAAAAATTATAAAAAGGAAACTGGACTATGGGGTGATCCTGATGATGGTTGCAGAGATTTACCTGTATTTAAAGCAGCCTAACAAAGCCCTGGAATATTTAAACGAGGCCCGGCCTTATTTGAACCTGTCTATCATTTACGATATCAGTGCCTACGGCAAGCTGGTTAGAACGTATAGCCTTTTGAACGACAAAAAAGAAGCGCTTAAGTATTATGGGTTGCTGCATAAAGCTGCAGGTACAAAACCTTCCCGATGGTCAGAGCTGGTTTCTTCGAATATTGAAATGGCCACACTGGAATTAAAGGCGGGTAATTACGAAGCCGCTAAATTGTATGTAGATAAAGCCGGTAAACAGCTGCGATTAGACAACAGTGAGCTGCTGGCATCATCGGTCAATATTGCCTACGGCGATTATTATAAACAACTGGATAAGTATGCGGAAGCCGTTAAGTATTATAAAATGGCAGAACACGGCGCGCGCATTTACAATAAGGAGCAATATGCAGATTTGCTGAGATCACTGACCGCAGTACTGATCAAATCGGGTAAGGATGCTGATGCTGCAGCCTATTTTGGCAAATATGTAATGGTTTCTGATTCCTTGAGCCAGGGCAAAATATCCTTGAACCTGGCAGAAATGGAAGCCAGGTTTCAGAACGATTTCAAGCAAAAAAAGATAGCAGAACTGAACAGGGAAAATGAACTTAAAAAGCTGGAATTAAAACAGGAGGCCGTTACACGTTGGTTATTGATTGGCGGCGCATTGCTGTTGCTGGGGGCCCTGGCGTTAATTTACCTGAACTTTAGGAACAAACAGAAAGCAAATCTTTTGCTGGATAAGAAGAACAAGGAACTGGATTCGCTGAACGAGCAGTTAACTAATGCCAATGAAGTAAAAACAAAGCTTTTTGGCATTATTGCGCATGATTTGCGTAGCCCTGTAAGTCAGCTTTTTACCTTTTTGAAATTACAACAGGAGCAGGCCGGTTTGATGCCAGAGGAAGAGAAAAAGAAACACCAGCAGCGGCTGATGCAATCTTCATCCCATTTATTGGAAACTATGGAAGACCTGCTGATCTGGTCTAAGAGTCAGATGGACAACTTTGAGTTGAACACCGATGAGGTCAATATACAGGAACTTTTTGAGGAAACGACTTCGCTGATGCTGGGGCAGGCTGAGGTCAGAGAATTAGAAATCCGCATAGCTTCCGGTCCCGGCCATATCCGGACTGATCAGAATTTACTGACGATTGTATTGCGCAATTTGCTTCAGAATGCCATTAATCATGCCTTTAGCGGTGGTGTTATTTATCTGAATGCGGGACTGAACGACCAGAAACAATCCTTCTTATCTATATTAAACCATGGAGAGGTTATTCCGCGCGACAAGATTGAAGAGTTATTGAACAATAACCATGTAAAAAGTAAATCCTCTGGCTATGGCTTGTTGATCGTAAAAGAACTCCTGCTCAAAATAAATGCAGTATTGAAGATTACGAGTAATACTGAGGGCACAACCATACAGGTTATCTTTTTATAAAAACACCATCCGTTCACCGATTATTTCGATACCCCGGTAGATTAGTACCGGGGTTTTTATTGTTCTGAACCTAGATTTAGTCAATAAAAACATATACCAATGAAAAGCAGGTTCAAGTTTATCAAATCAACAGGCAGTTATTTTTTGCTGTCTGTTGCTCTTTTCCTAGGATCGTGTGGCACAAATTCCGGGACTAGTAAACAGGAAGTTAAGGCTGATGTGAAAAGGGACACTGATCAGTACTTTTCTGTTAAAATAGATGGAGTTCTATGGGAGGCCTTTCCATCCAAAGCATACAACACCTATAATTTAAGTTATAAAACGCTGAGCCGGCAGTTCTCCATTTTTGCCGAGGCGCCGGATGGGTCGAGAATGGATTTATCTTTTCATACGATAGATAAAATTGTACCCGGTAACTACCCGTCCACGAATAACGATAATGGCATTTTAAGCGGTATATTTTATTATCCTGAGGCCAAAAGCTCTGACAGGGAAATGGCCAGTGTAAACTCAGAGGTAACGGTGCAGGAAAATGCTGTACAAATTACAAAAGTGGATAAAAGTGATAAAACAGCTTATGTGATCGAGGGAACATTTTCTCCGGTATTGTATGCATCCTATGAAACGAATCCGAATAGAACCAGTAAACTGGCAGAGGGGAAATTCAGGGTCATCTACCACCCCGATTCAATTAACCCGGCATTTTGATCAAATCAACCAACAAAGTATATCATCCTTATTATCTATTATTATGAAAAAGCAATACTTATCTGTTATTATATTCAGTCTGTATATTATGATGAGCGCTTGCTCTGAACAAGGTTTGGTAGGTCCCGAGGGACCTGCCGGTCCTCAGGGGGCAACAGGCAATGCCGGCGCCGTAGGTGCTGCAGGAAAAGATGGGAGTGTCATGTATAGCGGAACCGGTGTTCCTGCTGCTGGTACCGGTAACCTGGGAGATTATTATCTGGACAAGGCCACAGGCAATTTATATGGCCCCAAGCTTGCCGGCGGTTGGGGTACCCCGCTTACCCTGATGGGTGCAAATGGTACCAACGGAACAAATGGCACCAATGGTACAAACGGGACAAATGGGGTTAATGGAAGTACAACGTTGAGTGGCAATGGTATTCCGACAGCCGGTATGGGCGTTGCAGGCGATTATTACCTGGATAAAACCAATTACCAGTTATATGGGCCAAAGGCAGCTAATGGTTGGGGCATCCCCATTTTGTTGCGCGGTACAGCTGGTGCACAAGGGCCTGCTGGTCCTCCCGGAGCTGATGGAACCATCATTTACAGCGGTATGGGGGCGCCTGATCTGGCATTAGGTAAAACCGGAGATTATTACTTTAATCGCAGTACGGCGTCCATGTATGGCCCTAAATCTGTAGATGGCTGGGGTGGGGGTATTTCCCTTAGAGGTGCCGATGGTGTAAATGGTAATGACGGAATAAATGGGACCAACGGAACAAATGGAAATACCATATTAAGCGGTTTAAATGCGCCTCAAAATACCATAGGAAACGATGGAGATTTTTATATTGCTTTATCCAATTATGTGATATATGGGCCAAAAGTTAATGGCGTATGGCCAGTAGGCACCTCCTTAAGAGGATCGGACGGTGTAGGTGCCACCGTTTATACATTTGAAACACAGGATATAAGTACGTTTTCGTGGAATTTTGTGGATTTCGATAACAGATACGATTTTAGGTTGCGGATGATAAAGAATGGAAATTCTAACGATTCAACCACAGTGTTTAAAATACCTGCACCTGCCACACAACCTGTCATTAATGGTGCTGCTGTATTGGTTTATGCACTGTTTATGCCATATACTACTACGCCTTTGGCTGCGGAATGGGTAGCGCTACCTTTTAGTTCTCTGGATGGTTATGTCAACTACAATTACACGCTCAACACCACAGCCACAGAAGCTACCATACGTATTTATGCGAATACGGCAGCTGGAAAAGACAACGAACCGCGGCGATTTAGTAAGATCAGGTTTGTAATAATTCCGAAAACGGTTACAGGCGTAATCAGCAGTGTTAACCGTAATACGCCTATGCAGAAAACAATGCAGCAGCTCAACTTACAGGAGAGAGATTTTAAACAGCTCTATTAATTACTTTCTTTATGAAAACCTTGCTGATTTTCTCTTTTATCCTGGTGCTGAATATCGGATACCTTGCTGCGCAGGATGTGGAACAACTGGTTAAGCAAAAACCATTTACCATAAATGGCACCTTGGGCTTAGGGCTGGGGACCTATAGTTCAAGCGGTATCCCGGCCAGACAAAGGGCTTTCTCTTACCTTTTCAATGGTGCCCCTACCATTTCCTTGTATGGTATTGCTTTCCCCTTTAGTGTGGTGGTTAGCGACCAGCAAAGAGGTTTTACACAACCTTTTAATCAGTATGGCATCAGTCCTACTTACAAATGGGTTACCCTGCATGCAGGCTGGCAAAGTATACAATGGTCGCCCTATACACTGGCGGGCTATAATTTTTTGGGTGGCGGACTGGAACTAAACCCTGGTAAACTGAGGTTTGGATTTATTTATGGTCGTTTCAATAAAGCTGTTGAAGAAGACCCTTTGCAGGTATCTGCTTTTTCTCAGACACCGGCCTACCGTCGTAAGGGCTTTAGTGCTAAACTGGGCTGGGGAACAGAGCGAAACCATGTGGACGTGATTGTTGTAAAGGGAAAAGACCAGGTTGGCTCTATAAAAAACCAACCCAGTTCTTTTAACTTAACTCCCTCTGAAAACCTGGTATTAGGGATTTCCAGTAGGTTCAGTTTTCTAAAGTATTTTACATTTGATATGGAAGCCGCAGGTAGCATATTTACCCGTAACCTGCTGGCTGATACGGTTAAAAATCTGAAACTGGAAAAAGTAGATTTTATTAAAGACCTCATTACACTCAATGCATCCACACAATTGTTAACTGCCGGGCATACCAGTTTGGGCTACCAGGGCAAAAACTATAATGTGCTGGTAAAATACAAGCGGATAGACCCTGACTTTAAATCAATGGGCGCTTATTACTTCGAAAACGATGTACAAAATTATACCCTTGAAGGGGGTGTTAAACTTTTGAAAGGGCAGATGCAGCTCAACGGTACTTTTGGCCTGCAAAACGATAATCTTTTACATGATAAGGCGTATCAGTCGAACAGAAAAATAGGCTCAATAAATGCATCCTATAACAAACAGCAGTTTGGTATCGACCTGCGTTATTCCAATTATGGGGTTACCCAGGACAGGGGCTTAAACCCCGTGGTTGACACTTTAAGGGTAGCGAAAACCAACCATAACCTGAATGCTATGTTGAGATACAGCATTGCCGATACTCTGATTTCACACAGTTTTATTCTGGTGGGCAATATTCAGGCATTGGTTGATTTAAACAAATTTACTTCAGCCCAAAGCCAGTCTGACAGTAAAATGGCCAATTTATCTTATCAGTTGGGCTTTCCCAGAAAGGGCCTGAATTTTAACACATCCTTTAATTACACGATTGCTGATATTTATCTGGGGCATACCGTGTTCTTTGGACCTTCTGTTGGCGCAAGTAAAGATCTGTTAGAAGGAAAGCTGGGCCTGAATGCAATGCTGAGTTACCAGCAACAGAAAAATAATGGAAAAGATGCCGGGAATATCTTAAATGGCAGTTTTAATGGTTCTTTCCGCTTTACCAAAAGAAATGCGGCTAATCTATCGGTCAATTACCTCAGGAGTAATTCAAAAGATATTACCCTCCCTTCGTTCAATGAAATTTATAGCAACCTCTCTTTAACTCATTCCTTTTAATCATTAAATAAGCTAAGCCATGCAAAATATTTTATCATTGATTAAAGACTTGAAAAGACTTATCCTACCCTTATGCTTATTACTGACCTGCTTTTTTGTGAATCATGACGCAATGGGACAAGCGGCTCAGGTTACTGTTACCGTGAATATTCAGCCGCCATATTCGCCTTATTATTCTGATTACTCCGGCGCAAATGCCGGGAAAGTATTGCTAATTCTGAGAAATTTAACAACCACTCCAAAAAATGTAAAGTTAAAGGGACAGCTAACCGGGAGCAATGGCATTTCAGTTTCTACCAAGTCTACCTATACGCCTTTACAGCCTATTGTATTGCAGCCTAACGAAACGAAACAGTTAAACGGGACAGCGTTAAAGGATATATTTGACCTCAATTCTTTAAATGTTTATGGGGTTAATAAGGTAAAACTGGTTCAGACTTCACGCCTTCCTGAAGGGAATTACGATTTCTGCATTCAGGCAGTAGACATGAACAGCAATCAGACTATTTCTGATGCCGGCTGTACAAAATTTGACATCAGCTATCCCAATGCCCCTATATTGATATCGCCCATGGCCTTTGAAAAGGTAAATGCCGTTAGCCCTCAGAGCGTTAGTTTTAACTGGATAAATGCTGGTACTGTTCCTATGAACACCCAATACATTATTCAGCTTATGCAAATGCCAGATGTACCAGCCGATCCTAACCAGGTTTTAAATGCCGCAACTTTTCCAATGTTAAATCAAAGAGTGATTGGTACAAGCTACAGGTATGGCACAGCAAACATACCTTTAAAGGTAGGGAAAAAGTATGCGTGGAGGGTTATTGCTTCAGACCCTAGCGGTAAAACCGGTTTCATGAACGATGGCAAAAGCCAGGCCAGTGTTTTTGTATACGGTAGTTCTGATCAGCTTGCAATTGTGGACCGGCCCAATATAATTCCAGACCTGTTAAATATCATTTCTCCGGTATGTAAAAACGGAACGGGTAAAGTAACAGTTGGCCCCAACACCAGGTTGTATTTTAACTGGCTATGGAAAGACCAGATAGAAAGCATAAGGTTGTTTGGGAATTTAGACAGCAACCTGCTAAAACACTATACCAGGGTTAAAGTAAATGCAGCCGCTAAACCTAAAGGCGGTGCTGATAATTTTGGCTATGAAAATATAAAAAGTTATAATTTAAGTATTTACAGGCAGAAGGGGAGTTTAGGCAAAAGCGTAATTAGTTTAAAAATAGATGCGCCTGTGCAGGCTTTAAACCTTAACAAGCAGGAGGCACAGCAACTGGGGCTGGTTACAGGGCAAAGTTATAAGTTCATTTTAACAGCTTCGAATGAAAACGGGAAACAAATTTCAAGAACAGAGTCATGCGACTGGCTGTTAGTGGACGAAGCTCCAATGACGACCCCTAAATTAACCGTCAAAGGAAAACTAAATTATACTTTTGATGAACTTAAATATTATGGGGCCAATAAAGCTTCGATTAGCCTGCAGGTTGTAAAAAATGTTGATGAGGGCCTGGATAAAAACCGTGTGGTGCTGGCAAATGGTAAATCGGTTCCGCAACCTGTTGCTTATGCCACTACCGATGCCGAAGGGAATTTTACTGCGCAAATAGACCAATTGCCAGCAGATACAGGCCTTAAATACCTTGCCATAGCAATTAACAGCGGTTATTATCAGAACCGGGTAAAGAATAAATTGATCAATGTCCCAAAAATAATTATCGGCTCTGATGGAAATAGCGTTAAACAAACACAAGATATTTTAGATGTAAAGGATATCAATACCAATGTTTTTCATCAAACAGTTACGGTTAAATTGTTTAAAGAATTCGGAGGAGATTATACAGGGACTTTTAAGGACGAAAACGGTAAAAATGTGTCCCAGAATTATACGGTAGATAAGGGCCTGATCAATTCTCAATCAAAAGTTGGTGCCGGAGTGCTGGTGGGTATTTACCGAAAGGTAAAGTCTGAATTTGTACCGAAGTATGAGGGCGATATTGGTTTGAAGAACCCCTTGTTTAAAGTGCCAAAAGATTATATCCTGGTGGCAGAAGCGAAGTCTTTTATTAAAGAGGGGCAGGCCCAGGTCGTTTTTGACAGACTGCTGTTCAGATACGCTGACCTGGATGAGTATTACATCAGGGCTGTAGCACCTGCTGAAGAGGATCTTGCAGCTCCGGAACAGTGGCTGGGCACCAGTATGGGGATGTCTGCTGCGGTAAAGGTAAAATATACCAATAGCGTTAATTACACGATGGTTTCTAAAAAACCGCCTACTGCACGTATTAAAGGTAAGATTATGCAGCAATGGCCAAGTGCACCCGGGGTATTGTATCCCTATGCCAATAAGCCCTTTACGGTTAAAATGACCAATAAAAATAGTTTTGCGAGTCAGGTTATTGCGAATGATAACTGTCAGGTTTATCCCAGCGCTGTGCAGCAAAAAATAACCGGGCCTGATGGACAGACCCGATATGTGAATATACCCGGGACAGGCAGTAATTTTGATAAGATAGTGGCTACGGGAGTTACTGATAAGGATGGGAATTACGACCTTTCTATTTTTGACTTTGTAGAAATGAAAGACTACAATGTTGAGCTTGTTGCCACAAGCAATGTACCAGTTGGTCCGACCTGTGCCGAGATAGCTGCCGAAAAAGCAGCGAAAGAAGCGGCGGCGCAGGCCGCAATGATTGAAAAACTAAAAGAACAATCTAAGACAGGGACCATGCTGACCGATAAGGGGAGCAGCAAGATGCTGGAAAGACAGATTGCAGACTTAGGGAAGGCTACCGGAAGAGGGGTGCTTACCGGTGAATCTGCCGGGGCAGACAATAAAGGGGGAGGTTTGGAGGTGATTGTTATAGGTGCAGGAGCTGCGGACCTGACTGCAAAATATGGAGTAGGTGGTAGCGGAGGGAATCCATTTCAATCCGGTGGTAGTCCAATAAACCCTGTGAATTTACAGATACAGCAATTGTCGGCACCAGCAAAAATGGGTAAAGTTAATGTAGGTGGATTGGGTAATATTTCCGGCCCGTTTGCCATAGTTGAAGAAGATGACAACAGCTTAAGTACCGGACCTATGGCTGAAACAGGGGTGTTGACCAGGTACTTTGCTTTTGAGGGGATTGTACCGGTAAGTACAATCAATAATGATGCAGGCAATACCATTGACCATTTTGTTGTACAGCCTTTTGGCAGTGTTAATCTGGGCGTTTCGGTAATCAATATTGATGAAATTAAGGAACATAAGGTAGAAGTAAGCGCCAAGGTTGCTACGGTAGTTAAAAATTCAAATTCAAAATGGTATGACGTGGTCAATGCGCCGGATAACAGCGGGCTAAATGGTGCTAAACTGGTGCTTTTCAGACCAGAAAAGAAAAGGCCCGCCGCGGGTACTTATCCCCCTGGTGAAGGGTCTTCCATCCATCCAATCAAGAAATTAATCAATACTGGGTATAATGACAATACACCTAAATATTTTTCAAAAGCTGAAAATGGGGGCGGTACCTGGAAAAGTGCGCAGGCCCAGGCCAGCGGTTACGATGGTGAGGTAGAATGGGTGCTGGAGGAATCTGTGGGTATTGTAATGGGATCAGGAAACACCGGGACCTTCAACCTGAGCAATAAAAGGTTATGGAAAAAGGGAGAGTACTGGGCCATTATTACCCCGGGCCCAGATGGAAATGGCGGAAGGTTTGACCCGATCATCACAAAGTTATTTAGTGATGGTACAAGTACAAAGATTGACGTGAGACTGTCGCCAAGCCGCATTTCGGGTAGGGTAATTGACAACAACAGTAGTGTGGCCATACCTGCCGCCCCGGTAAACCTGGTGGTGTACGATAAAAACAGCAAACAAGAAAAAATAATCAGCAAATCCCCGAAAACAATAATTACCAATGAAAATGGGTATTTTGAAATTACCAACGCATCAATTGATGGCTTTAGCTGGACTGATGGTGATCGTTTTTCTGTGTCGGCATCACCCAAGGGCTACAGTAATCCGGATGCAGGAAAGCTAAGCGATATAACAAAAGTAAATGCGCTCAGGATATTGAAAGCCAACGGACAGAACTATGACGTAATTATCAAAAAAACTTACGGGGCGACGATTAAAGGACAGGTAATGGGAGAAACCGGTTCGGGCAGTTTACCGGTAGCAATTGACGCTTATGTGATACGGGAGGACGATTATCTGATTGTGAGTAAGCAGCCTGCTGGAAAAGCCGCAGTGGAAAACTATGTTGCGGGTTTGGCTGTGGCAGCGGGTAAAACCCAGAAATTAAAAATTATTCCTGTTGACCCGGCATTCATTCCTGTTGAAGTGCTTGTTGAGCCCATTACGGAAGGAAGTACGTTTGTCAAAAACTTTATTTTAAAACGCCGTAAGCATCGTATGTTGTTTGATATTACCACAACCGACGGGCAGAAAGTTCCTAACGCCGATATCCGTATTACGATTAATAATGATGTCAACAATACTGATGGTACCGTATTGAGCAAACTTAGTCTGGATTCCAAAGTTAAATTTGAATTTGAGAATGTATCTGTAAATAACTACACCATTCAAATCGCGGATGAGAAAGGTAACGGTTATATTCCTAAAATTTTCAGCATCAGTAATGAAGAGGGAGACAAAGAGTTTACTTACCCAGTAACAGTGGAGAAAGGGGCAAAAATAAGCGGCAAGGTAACTTTAAATGGTATTGCTGCTAAAAATGCCCGGGTATATGTTGATTATTCTGCCTCGGAAGCCTCACCGTCGGCGGGGCTTGTAAAAACGGATTTGGCGGCATTGGAAGATTACACCGACGAAAATGGCTTTTATGAAATAAAGGGTCTGCCCATGGCTAACAATGAATATGTTACACTCCATGTAACCATGGCTTCAAATGTTACGGTAAACGGAGCGGCAAGGCCGGTTCAGATTATCAATAAAGCAGCCAATGCAGACTTTGCGTTAAACACTTTTGACGGACCACTCATTAACCAGGTTTATGGATTTCCGCTTAGCGTTGAGAAAATAAAAAAACTGCCGGACAATAAAGTGCTGGTTACAGGCATTGTGGACCTGAGTAAAAACAACTCCGCATTCGGCTGGCTAAACCCGGATACCAAATTGAGGATTAGTGACATTGTTTTTGACGGGGGGAATAATTATCAGCCCACTGATATTGTACCTCTTGATGCCTTGAAAGAACTGAAAATGAAATACCGCGACCAATATAATGTATTGCTGGAAAGAACAAGCGGTGCGGTTTTAGGGATTCAATCTACCAGTAAAGGGGGGGCTGTTGTGGCAAGGGTAAGCATCGCAGATAATTCTTTTAATTTTCCTGCATCTTATCTCAATTTTACGCAAACAGACCCTGCAAAGGAAGGGTACAACAAACCAATCCAGTTTTATCTTTCTGAGCCTGGTAATAGTTCAAGAGAACCGAACAAAACTAAAATTTCTGCTATCTATAGTGGTCCCAAAGAAACTGCTGAATATTATTTGTCAGACAAGACCGGCGGGTCGCTCAGTTTCTCCTTTATCGGCTTCAAAACCACTGCGAATGCAAAGAAATCTTATATCGGCGAGGATGGTAAGATACACCTCGATATTAATTTTAAAGGTACTGTCCCGAAAAGTACCCCCGGCACGGTAGATATTGATATCAATGACCTGGTATTGGACGGGAATAAAATATATCCTGCTAAAAAAACCGATCCGCTGATTGTAAACCTCCAAACCTGGAAATTGGAGGTGAGGGATTGGGAGCTTAATCCGGAAAAAGGGGGGATTTATTCTACCAATTCATTGATCAAAACAGGTCTGGTAGATATTCCGGTAGGTACTTTTAACTTGCGTAGCGATATGTGCGTGATTAAAGATTTTGATTTAAGCAAATTATCGCTGGGAGGAGGGCTGTTGCCGCTAACAGGTATAAGCAAAACGAAAACCAATTTTAACCTGGTATTTGATGAAGCTTGTGGTAGCGATCAGGGGCCTCACTGGCGCTTCTCGGCAACACCGGTTGGTGCAGATCCGGTGGCAACCATTGCGATACCTGTGGTGCCGAATAAATTTCCGGGCACGAATTTAAAGGTCAATTATTTCCAGCTCATTAGTTACAATAAAGAAGATATCATTAGCCTGTCGGGTGCCGAAAAAGGAATTCCATTGTATGACAACCCAAAATTTACGTTTTTTCCGGCCTCGGTTACCAGTAATGTGGGTAGTTATTCATTGGCTGGCCAGGCTGCTTTTAACCTGCCACGTGTAAATAATGCAGCGCTAGACCTGCTGTTTGAAAAGTCAGGCAGCAGTATGACCATGAGGACGCAGAGCTTTAAAATGGGCTTTGAAGGTAGAGGCTATGTGCAGTTTGCAAATGATCAGAAGGAGCCTTCGATAGATCCCAATGTTAAAGGTCTTACCAGTATCAGGGGCACCGTTGTAGAACCCGGTAAGCTGAACCCTATACCTTGTACCTTAAAATTCGGATTGGGGAACGAAGGCAGGATCATTCTGGATAAAGGTGTGCTGAATTTAGATGGTGAAGGCGAGCCAGGTACTACAAATCTTACTTTAAAGATCTCAGACGATCTGGAAAAGAATGGGATGAAAGTTCAGAATAAAGACTGGACCACCCTCAAATTTTCAGGCGAATTAAATGATCCACAGTCGACAGCACTGGTTACTAAAAAGCCAATCTACGATTTTGAAGTGCTCGGAGAGATTCAGGCGAATTCCAAAGGCATCTCTGTCGAACAAATTTCAACCCCTTTGGGAGATGTTCAGATGCTGTACGACTTTAAAAGCCGAAGGATGACCGGAAGCCTGCGGATGAATGGAGTGCCGTTTGGAAGCTATAAATTCTCAGGGGATGTTGAAGTCGGGTATGGTGGTAGCCAGGGCTTCTTGGTACTTGGGGCCGGACAATTGAACACAGGTACTTTTCCTGTTGATGGCTTTGGGACCTTTAATGTAGGCGTGTTGTTTGCAAACGCTAACCTTAATGAGGGCAATATTGCAAAGGTAACCCAGTATAGCAGGGCTAAAGAAAATATCTGCTGGCTTCAGGATAACCGTGACAATTTCAAGGGTTTCTTTTTAACCGGAGGTTATGATATAATTAACGAACGTAAGGGCATTGATGTTGGCGTTGCTGCCATCTATTTTAATGCAGTAGTAGGTGTAGAAGCCTCAATTGGTGCTAACTTTAATAAACCCGACTTCAGGGCCCTGGTTAGTGCACACGCTGATGTAAGTGCAGGTATGAGCGCCATAACCGGGACATCAATTTCCGGATCTATGAAAGCGCGGATTACTGCTTCGGGCGGATATGACCCAAAAGGCTTTAGTATTGCGGGTAGTGCAGGTATGACCCTGGGCTATAAGATTAAACAATCCCTTTTGGTAGAAACCTTAACATTTGATGGTTCTGTTGATGCCGGGGTAAGGTTCCGGTATCAACCTAAAAATACCAGCATCAACTTCTTCCTTGGAAAAGATACAGGAATGTCAGAATGTCCATTACCAAAATAATCACTATAACTATGTTAGTTTCAAATAAAATTGGCTTTAAAAGATTTATGTTTGCTGTTGTGCTGCTGCTTAATATAACACTGGTAAATGCACAGAACAATACCGTAAGTACCCATGCTGGGCCAAAAGGTATCTGGGTATTGTGCGGAAAGCAGCTGCCAAAGGATTTTACCTACAGGGTATTGCGCCAAAAAAATAAAGAAGCCTGGGTAAAACAGGTTGATTTAAGATTTCCTGAAAGTAAGGAGGAGCTGCGAGGCGAGCTGCTGAAGATTCAGGGGTTATCTGGTTTAACCGCCAGTCCGATGGCAGATGCCGGTCTTGAATTGGTATGGGACAGATTAACGGATGTACTTACGGTAAATTTACCCAATGAGATGTTAGAAAACTATCCTCTGCGTCAGGCAAATGGCACAGCTTGGTACGACAGTACTGCGGACAGTGCAATTGGTTACGCCTATAAAGTACAGGTGATAGGTAGTAAAGAGGAAGTGATTAGTGAAAGCAGTAGTAAAGAAACTTACTTTCCGGGCAAAAGCCCCGAAACAAATTTAAGCCCTCTGAGCATCAGATCTGTAAATGGCACCATAACTGGTGAATACAGTGTGGTAAACCGGGGTTTAATGAATAGCTGCAGGATTTTCAGAAGTTATTACCTGCGTAAAGGATTTGAAGAGGTACAGGGCGAACCCATTTTTTTAACCAGGGACAGTGCCTTGATCCTTCAGTTTACAGACAAAACTACCGTTGAGAAAGTTCCCTATACGTATGCCATTCGTTCAGTTGATGCGGCTGGGAATACAGGTGGTTTTTCTGCTGAACTGAGTGCCTTTAATGTCGCTGATAAAAGTATAATTCCCTCAGTAATGAATTTTAAAACCAGTTCTGTTGAGAAAGAAAAGGCCATACAGCTGAGCTGGAATTTAAAGGACAGTAAAGATGTGATTTCAATAGATATCTTTAAAGGGGCCGATTATGATGGCAATTATGTCAAAATTGCCAGCGTGTCTCCAAAAGATACGACTTATTTAGACCATTATGCAAACCCTGTAGAAACCTATTATTATACCATCAGGTTAAATGGTACCTACGAAAAATCGCCAGCTTCACCGCGTGTATCCGGTATATTGAAAGCCAGCAGTGGTAACTATTTTCCTCCAAAAAATTTACGTTTGATGCAGCGCAAGAATGTTGTAAATTTAGTTTGGGAACGCACAGAAGAGGATACCCGCGCTTATTATGTTTACCGTTCTGTGGGTAAAACGCAGCGGATGGAAAGGATAAGCCCTGTCATTATTACCGATAGCGCTATCGTTTCTTATACAGATACCCTGGCGAAAAATATGGGACCCGGTATGTATGCCTATGCAGTGAGTGATCAGAACACATCTTATGAACTCAGTGATTTAAGTAAGCCGGTTTTTGCGCATATTCAGGGACCTGATCCTTTGCCTGTTCCACATGATCTTACTGTAATGAATGAGGGAAGGGGTGTGTTGCGGGTTTCTTGGCCGGATATGCGCAACGAGTCTCCATTTGTGCAAGGCTATATGCTTTATCGCAGGGCAAAAGCTATAAATGACACGGTGACAGAGCCTTTAAAGCCCCTGGGGCTGGGCTTGCTGGATCCGGTTACCAATACTTACAGGGATAGTGCAGTTAAAACAGATATGGTTTATTACTATAGTTTAAGAACCGTAGGTAATGATGAAGAGACAATGAGCAGTCCGAGTTTGGAGGCTGGTATTACCATCCAACCACATGTTATAAACGGAGCGGCTAATGTCAGGGTGTTCCGTTCGGGTGCCGCAGTAGCTGTAAAATGGAACAATCCGGTAGGTGATGAATTAAAGTCGGTGAAAATAATCCGTAGTACCGAAGGGAGGGAAGAAACCGAAGAAATAGCCAGCCTGAATGCCACCACCGAGAATTTTGCAGATACCAAAGTTACTGTTGGCAATACCTATTACTATCAGGTACAGATAGAAAACAAGCTGGGAAAAAAGAGTAGAATGACGGATGCTGTCGGAATCAAGGTTTATGAATAGAAAATCCCCGCTGGTTGTGAACTGCGGGGATTTATATAAAAATATTTATTGTTCTTCCAGCCCCATTTTCTGCATCACCACATCACTTACCCCTGTTGAAGAGTAACCTCCATCGTGGAAAAGGTTCTGCATGGTTACCATGCGGGTAAGATCAGAGAACAGGGTGATACAGTAATCTGCACAGGATTCCGCATCGGCATTACCCAATGGGGCGATGGCGTTGGCATAATCATAGAAGTCGCCAAAACCTTTGATTCCTGTTCCTGCGGTTGTTTTGGTTGGCGATTGGGAAACGGTATTGATCCTTACTTTTTTCTCCAATCCGTAATGATAGCCAAAACTGCGGGCAATAGATTCCAGCATTGCTTTGATGTCGGCCATATCTGTATAGAACGGGTAGGTGCGCTGGGCAGCCATATAAGTTAGGGCCACTACACTTCCCCCTTCGTTAATGGCATCCAGTTTTTTTGCAACAGCAAGCATTTTATGAAATGATAAAGCGGAAACATCAATCCCCTTCATGAAATAATCGTAGTTGGACTCCACATAAGGTATCTTTTTGCGGATGTTAACGCTCATTCCTATGGAGTGCAGTACAAAGTCTATTTTGCCGCCTAATATTTCTTGTGATTGGGTAAACAGGTTGGTCAGTTCATCAACATTGGTTGCATCGGCTGGAACAATCTGTGAATTTGTTTTTTCAGCCAGGGCATTGATCTCTCCCATACGCATGGCAATAGGAGCATTGGTCAAAACAAATGTTGCGCCTTCTTCATGTGCTTTTTCGGCCACTTTCCAGGCAATTGAATTCTGATCTAATGCGCCGGTAATGATGCCGCGTTTACCTTTTAATAAGTTGTACATAGTATTTTGTTTTAAAACAGGCCGAAGTTAAGGAATTTTTCTTTTGCCCGAAGCCGCATCTAGCTTTTGTAGCCCAGCAGGTCTTTTGCATTTTCGAGAGCAGAGGCACCAGGGCTTTTACCACTCAGCATCTCGGCAATGGCAGCTATACGCTCTGTCTTGCTTAACCTGCGTATACCGGTCGTGGTACGGTCGGTTTCTTCGTTCTTATATACAAAATAATGGGCATCACCCTTGGCAGCGATCTGCGGAAGATGGGTGATACAGATCACCTGCATGTTTTTCTCCAGTTCGCCGATCACATCTCCAACCCGTAAAGCGGTTTCACCTGAAATTCCTGTATCAATTTCATCGAAGATCAGGGTAGGTAAAGAGGTATGTCGGGCCATAATGGATTTAATGGCCAGCATTAAGCGTGACAACTCACCACCGGATGCTACTTTACCAACAGGGGCAGGGGGCTGACCACTGTTTGCAGAGAACAACAGGACGATCAGGTCTTTCCCGTCTTTATTGAGTTCTGCGGTGGTTTGCTGTTCAATTTTTATTTTCGCATTGGGCATGCCCACCTGATGCAATATTTCTCCAACACTTTTTTCTGTAGTGCTGATGGCTTTTTGGCGGTTGCCAGACAAGGTTGCAGCCATTTGTTCCAGCTCCAGGAGCGTTTCTTTCAGTATTCTGGTTAGTTGGGTTATCTCCTCGTCGCTGCTCAGCAGATTGGCCAGGTTTGCCGATAGTTGCTCCTGTATTGCAATTAATTCTTCAATACTGCTCACTTTATGTTTTTGCTGCAAACCATAAATGAGGTCCAGACGGGTATTGATCTCTTCAATGCGTGCAGGATTAAAAACAATATTGTCTTCCAGAACGGATGTTTCTTCGGCTATATCCTTAATCTCTATAAGGGAAGAACGTAGCCGCTCATTGAGTTCTGCATAAGCAGGGTTAAATTTTTCTACACTTTGCAGCTGCCCTACCACTTCTTTCAAAATGGAAAGTACGGCACTTTCCTGCTCACTTAGTAAATGGTAACTGGTCAACAGGCTTCTTTTAATGCTTTCAGCATTGTTGAGCATTTGCAATTCGGTTTCCAGTTTTTCCTGTTCTGCCGGATGCAGGTTGGCATGCTCAAGTTCATTAAAGAGGAACTGCTCATAATCCTGTCTGTTTCTCGCTTCATCGGCCTTTGCCTGCAGCTCATTAAGGTGTTTTTGCTGCTGCTTATAGGTTTTAAAAAGGCTGCGGTAATCAGACAATAATATGGCGTGATCTGCAAGTGTGTCTACAACTGACAACTGAAATTCAGGATCACTGATTTCAAGCGTGGCATGTTGCGAATGGATGTCTATGAGCTGCTCTCCAATCTGTTTCATCACACTGAGTGTGACAGGGGTATCGTTGATAAATGATCTGGACTTGCCATCAGTAGAAATCTCCCTTCTCAAAGTACTTTCAGGATAAAAATCCAGATCGTTTTCTTCAAAAAGGGGACGGAGCAGATTGTTATTTAATAAGAACTGACCCTCAATAATACATTTCCTGTCCTGGTTAAAGAAATACTTTGTTTCGGCCCTTTGGCCCAGTATCAGCGACAGTGCCCCGAGCATGATGGATTTACCGGCACCAGTTTCTCCGGTGATGATGTTCAGGCCTTTGTCTGGTTCCAGTTCAACACTGTCAATCAAAGCGTAATTACGGATGGAAAGTTTTTGCAGCATATACACTGCTAAATTAGAAAAAGTTTAACGACGAACCACAAAAAAAGGCAGAAGATTATCTCCTGCCTTCAATTGTGTGTATGGTACTAAAAATTAGTACAAAGTTTAAAAAGGGGAATTGTCTGGCTGGCCCGCTTTTTTCTTTTTTAAAGCTTCAACTTCAGCTTCAAATTTCTTTTTTAGTTCTTTATACTCAGCTGAATTTTCCAGGGCCTTAGCTTCATCCAGTTTTTTCTTCAATTCTGGTGAAGAAAGGTAAACCTGTATCGATTTTGCTTTTTCCTGAGCATCTTTAATCTGGGCAGAAATATGCTCATGGATTAGTTTTGAATCTGCCTGAGTCTTTTTTGCGTCCTCGGCCATTTTTTTCTGGGCTTTTTTCCATTCTGGTGAGCTGAAATAAAGTTTAGCGTTTTTGCCCTGTTCCATTAGTTCTTTCTGCTGCTTTTTCCAATCTTCAGAGTTGAAATATTTGTGAATTTCCGCAGTTTGTTTCCTGATCAGGTCCTGTTGTTTTTTCCATTCATCCGAACTGAATTTTTTTGCCATGTCTTCCGACATTGCTTTTATGTTTGCCTGCCATTCTGGTGATTTCATGAAATGCATGCTTTTGCTGATGATGGTATCTAAGCCTGTTTTGAAATTGTAGTTCAGGTGAAAATTATCCATATCACTGAACGTCTCTTTTACCACCTCTTTTCTCAGGCTGTCAGGCATTTCCTTTATGGAATTGTACTCCTTTTTATTGCCTTGCGGGTCGATGGTAATGATCCTGAATTTGCGTTTTTTCTTTGTGGTATCCTGTTTTGCCTCGTCTGCTGCAGATTTAACTTCCTGTTTTAGCAGCGCCGGTTCAAAAGGGCTTTTTGCCTCCCGTTTTAGTGCGGGCTGTTTATGCGTTACACCTGGTTTTATAATTTCAGGTTCGGTTTTGGCAGGGCCGATCCATGCCAACGAAATTACAGTCGCTACAGTGAGCGTAATGGCAAAGAGCTGTTGCTTTGCGTTCATATAATTTGTTTTCATATCTGTGATTCTTTTAATGCGCTGGTAAAGGTGTTGTTGTTTGCCGCTGGCAGCCATAGATAAGGCAGGGGTAGTTTTATCTTTAAGTATTTCCAGTTTCAGCAGGGCGTGAGCATAGGTTAATGGCGTTCCTGTTAGTTTTAATACCAGGTCATCGCAGGCGTGTTCCCTTTCAATATTGATGAACCTGTTGCTTAACCAGATGAATGGGTTAAAGAACATCAGGGTTTCAATGGCTGTTTTTATCAGGTTTAAAAGGTAGTCGTTTCGGCGGATATGAGAGAGCTCATGGATCAATATGGCTTCTACCTGCCGGATGTCCAGTTGGGCAACCAGGGCCATCGGAAAAAGGACTATCGGTTTGAAATACCCTATCACCAATGGGATGTTCACGTGTTCGGAAAGGTAAAAACCAATAGGCCGCCGGATGCCCAGCCTGGCTGTCATTTCCTCAAAAATCTGCTCCCAGGAGGAGGGGACCTGATTTTTAACGGACTCTTTTAAAGCCTGTAGTCTTTTATAACCCGCAGCCAGGATGAGCAGCTGGAACAATATGCCGATACCATAGATAGCGGTAATGTAGGGGAAAAGCTGTTCAGTCTGGTTACTGAGTGTGGCTGGGAAACCAGTCATTTCCTGTGCTGCGTTTATTCCCTGTGGGGCATTGCCCATAAGCACTGGCTGGTTTTCAGCTGGCCATTTAAACACAGCGAAAAAGGTGATGCAGAAACCGGCAAACATCAGACACATGGCCCCATAGGCCAGGTTATGTTTTAATCTGGCCGTCAGGTTTGGAAAAAGACCAACTACCGCCAGTAATATTCCGTAAATAATTGCGGCCTGCCATAAGGAATGAAAGATACTCCATCCAATAGCTTTGATCAGGTTGTTTACAATTGCTTCCATTTTTATTGATTGCTTAATTCATCCAGATATTTTTTTATTGAATCAATCTCCTCCTTGCTTGCAGTATGGTTTCCCAGGGCCTGCATCACCAGCCTGGCAGCAGAACCGTTAAAAACATTGTCAATCATTTTATTGACCAGGTGCTGTTGTGTTTTTTCCTGGTTTACCAGGGGGCGGTAAATGTGTGTCTTCGATGAGGTATCTCTGGCAACCAGCCCTTTTTCATGCATGATCTGCATCAGTTTAAGTGTGGTAGTATAGCCCGAATCTTTATTTTTTTCTAAAACCTCATGCACCTCCCTTACCGTACAGCTGCCCTTGTCCCACAAGATTTGCAGGATCTCAAGTTCACTTTCGGTAGGCTTAGGGCTTGTTGCTGTTGTCATATCTATATCTACGAATTGTTTCGTAATCAAATATACGAATCTATTCGTAGATGCAAAATAATTTAACATTTTTTTACAAATCAGTCCTTAGCGACTGGCCCTTAAGGCTTCGTATTTATTTAGATTGGCCGGATCAACTTCAGATAAAAGGTTGTAAGCCTTTAGTTTATCCTGCGGATCAGGCAGTGTGGATATGACATTTACCAGTTCATCTGCTTTGGTAGCGAGGTACATGTTCGGAAAAATAGAACCCAGTTTCTGCTTGTCCATTTGTTTTAAAGTGGAAAGGAGAGAGATGATCTTTTTGGCACTTTTCGACTGATCTTCCTGCATGCGGTCCAGTCCGTTATAATGGTAATCGTAAATGAACTGTCTCAGTTCCTCGAAACTTTTGTTTTGCAGGTTCTCATTCAGCCAGTACCGGTTCCGAAGGCCGTCAAAAGCTTTCCAGCCTTTATTTCCGGATACCTGGGCAACATTTAAGATATTCTGCGCTTTGTTATAGAAATGTGTGCCCCCAAGTTTACTGAAACTATCCTTATCCAGGCCTATAATGGTGTAGGCATAAAAACTAAGCAGGGAACTTAAATTGGAAATGAAATTCTGATCAGAGAAGTCCAGGGATTGTCCTTCATTATAATTGAAGTCAAAATCCTTGTCACTGATGTTCAGCAGTGTACTGTTATACGCTGTATTGTAAACAGGGCGGCTCGACTGGATCTGCGCTTCTGCTTTATAAGCCGAACTGCCGTCCCATGCAGTTACTGTAATTACAAAATTGCACTCAATCCTTTCTGCCGGAGCATAAGCTTCATTACTCCACTTATTGTTATTTAAAAATTCGCGGATGGTATTCTGAAGGACTTCCAGGTTTTTTTTGTTGATATTGGGAACGGTAGGGGCCATTACCTGTACCCGGGTATTCAGTTCCTGTGCCTGTATCCAGCTGCAGCAGCAAAAAAACAATAGGAAAATGAATGAGCAGCGTTTCTTCATGCTATAACAATTTTAATATTTCATTACAAATGTCAACGGCAACCTCGCTTTTTGATTTCATTTCAAATACAGTTTTCTCAGCTGCTTTATTAAAGATAGTTATTTTATTGGTATCCTTTTTAAAACCGGCACCTTTATCGTTAAGCGAGTTAAGGACAATCAGGTCCAGGTTCTTTTTTGCCAGCTTTGCTTTGGCGTATTCTTCCTCATTCTCGGTTTCCAGGGCAAAGCCTATCAATAACTGTTTGTTTGTTTTTAATGCACCGAGGGTAGCCAGTATATCGGTTGTTTTTTTCAGATCCAGACTAAACTCGTTATTTGTTTTTTTGATCTTTTGGTCTGCCCTCGTTACCGGCATATAATCGGCAACTGCGGCGCTCATTACTGTAATATCGGCGGCGCTGAATTCAGCTTTGCAGGCTTCAAGCATATCTGCCGCACTAACTACGTCAATCCGGTTCAGCTCATAAGTGCTGATCTGGGAAGTAGGTCCCGTAACCAGGGTTACCTCGGCGCCTAATGCGGCAAACCTGTCGGCTATAGCGAAACCCATTTTACCTGAAGAATGGTTGCCAATAAAACGCACCGGGTCTATGGCCTCATAGGTTGGGCCAGCGGTAACCAAAATCCTTTTGCCGGTAAGCGGAAGAGCGGCCTGTATTTGCGTGGACAAAAATGCTGTAATTTCTTCGGGTTCGGCCATTCTACCCTCACCAAAGAGGCCGCTGGCCAATTCACCACTCCCGGGTTGTATCACCTGGTTCCCATAAGAAAGCAGCTTTGAAATGTTATTTTTTGTACTCTCGTGTTTCCACATATCCAGGTCCATTGCCGGAGCAAAGTATACCGGGCATTTGGCAGATAAATAGACAGCGGTAAGTAAGTTGTCGCATAAACCTGAAGCCATTTTAGCCAGGGTATTGGCACTGGCGGGGGCAATAACCATTATGTCGGCCCAAAGACCCAATTCTACATGGTTACTCCAGACACCGGTTTCTTCTTCAAAATATTGGGTGTAAACAGGATTTTTAGAGAGCGTAGCCAGGGTAAGCGGCGTAATGAAATTAGCCGCATCGGCGGTAAGGATTACCTTAACGTTTGCACCAGCCTTTACCAGTAACCTAACCAGTATAGCCGATTTGTATGCTGCAATGCTGCCGCAAACGCCAAGGATTACTTTTTTATTCTTAAGCATGGATTTAACCCCTATGCGTAGTCTTATTGTTGCTCTTTAGCAGGGTTTCTGAAGTAGACCTTATCGTTCAGGAATTCATCAATAGCAATTAAGCTTGGTTTTGGTAAACGCTCATAATGCTTGCTGATCTCAATCTGCTCTCTGTTCTCAAAAATCTCTTCCAGGTTGTCATTAGAAGAAGCAAATTCGGCCAGTTTGCCGTGTAATTCTTCTTTCATGTTGTTGGAGATCTGATTAGCCCTTTTAGAAATGATTACCAGAGACTCATAGATATTTTTTGTTTTCTGATCAAGATCATTAACATTTCTGGTTACCGTAGTATTCGGTACTGCTGGTTTATTCGTATTCATTATTTAATGGGTGTTTTTATTGTCTTTGTACTGTCCGATTTGGCATCCTTTGCCAACATTGCTTTATATTTTTCCTGATCTTTTGCCAACTGGGCAAGGAATTTTTTCGCGCTCTCTATTCCAGCCTGACTATCTTTTTTTAAAGCTTTTGCATCTTCAACCAGCTTACTCTGCGGGTGGCCTTCAATGAATTCGTCCGCATAGGTAATGGCCTCATTAAATCTGTCTTCCTGACGGGTCTCATAGCTGTTTTTTGCATAAGCAAATTGAGATTTGATGATCAGAAAGTCCATTTCTTCTGCATACTTAATGTCAGGGAAATCGATCTGTGCATTTTTTAATGCAATAACAGCAGCTTTATAATTGGTTACATCGTAACCGCCCAGATCGTAATAAAGCTTGGCATTTGTATAAGCTTTATCTTCCAGCTTGGCCCTTAACAAACCAATGTATTTGGCTGCATCTGCTGCACGTTCGCTTTTAGGGTAAAAGTTGATGAACAATTGTAAAGCGTCAATGGCTTTATAGGTATTCTCCTGATCCAGACTAGGGGCCGGAGAATCCAGGTAATAGCAATAAGCGCCCATATACCTGCATTCCTCAGCATATCTGCTGCTTGGATAGGTGTCGGCAAACGACTTAAACTGGTATCTTGCAGTGGTATAGTCCCTTAATTTATAAAGGGTCATCGCGTAATGGTAATTCAACTCCTCGGCTTCCGCTCTTCCCCTGTATTTCTGAGAAAGGTCTTCAAACAGGATCAAGGCCTTTGAATAGTTTTTCTTGTTATACAAGCGCATCGCCTCTTCATATTTTTTCTTTACGTCATTGCTCAGTCTGATCTTTTCAAACTGGCTTTTGCAGCCCGCAATGCTTAGGGCTATAATAATGAAACTGAATAGTAATACGTGTTTAATTTTAAACATTCTGCAAAGATAAGGTAATAATACGACAACGTCAATTAAAAATAACAGGACGCTAAGCTATGTAAAGGCTTTGACCTTAACAAGGCCTTAACACTTTTTAACACAAACCTTATTTCTGTGTTTCAATTTCCGGTACACCTATCCATTGCCATTTTCGTTTAGTAAAGCCCGGGTTCAAATCACCATCTATGCCAAACCTTCTGAGGTCAATTAAACGGGTACCCTTCCAGGACAGGTATATCCTGCGGATTGCTGTAATATCCTGTAAGGTAAGTGCCGGTGTTGCTGGCTTATTTGAGGCTCCCGATGCATCATACTTCAAGATAACCGAGTTAACAAGGTCTGTTGCATTTCCGCTCAGTAATCCCCTTGCCACAAGTTCGGCCCGGATCAGTTGCATTTCATCATAGTCGCTTACCAGTAAAGGATCCCTCTCTTTGAATAGTGTGAGCGACCAATGCCCTTTTGCTGCCTTTACTACCGGGTTCCTTGCTTTATCGGCTGTGGTTATCAATGTGCTTACCAATGTTGGATCAACAGCCGCATCCCTGGAATTGATGCTTAATGCGCTGAAAAATCCATTGCTTACTGTGCCTACTGTATTTAAAAAGCTGAAATTCTCTGCAGTACCGAATGATGAACCAATGTGTTGCGCGGCCAGCGCATAATTTCCGGTATGGATACCCAGTTTGGCCAATAACGAATGCAGCATTCTTTTTTTCGCATCGCTGGCTTGCGGAATGGCCTGTTCCCAATAAGCCTGGGCTTTGGCATAGGCTTCCTGATGAGATACCGCTTTATTGTCGGCATAAACTACTTTGTTGGTACTGCTTACACTAAAATAGTCGGCCATCAACAGCCAGGCATAGCCTGCATGTAGGCGGGCGTTTACCAGCGCTGCCTGTTTCACTTTCTGCTGATCTGCTTCGCCTGGGTTTAGCTGCTCTGCAATGCGTATGGCATCTTCAGCGCGTGCCCGATAGTTCTGAACGTTAGACCAGGTGCTGAAAAGGGAAGTGTTATCGGGACTAAGCTTATCTTCATCCAGTTCTTTATAAAAGGGAGAATTCGGTACAGCGGTAGAAGTGATCTCGTCTGCTATTGCTCCCGAAGCTACCAGTAAATCTGAAGCCGATGTAGCTCCTGCACGCCATACACCTGCTATTACCGGCCCGTAAACATAATTTCCTTTGTCAATTTTACCCAGCATGTCAATGCCGCTCAGTTGCGATTCGTCAATTGTATTGTCTGGCAATTTGGTGTCGTTTACCCATTTGTCGCATGAAGTAAGTAATGCGGAAACCACCAGTAGGGTTCCGATTTTCCAAAAACTCTTTATAACTGTTAACATACCTTTATGTATAATGATCTGCCTTCAGACCAGGTTAAAATCCAATATTTAAACTAAATGCATAGCTGCGGGGAGCCGGAACTGCCGTCCAGTCGCTCGATAAATAACTGATACCCCGGGTACGTTTGCTTCCACCTTGAGAGTCGATCTGCGGCTCGGCACCTCCATAATTGGTTTTCAGCCAAAGGTTGTTTCCCGTTACAGAAACGACACAGCGTTTTAACAAGCCTTTGGTTTGTGCTTTGGCCCAGCTGCCCAGGTCGTAAGAAAGTGTAAGGTTACTCAATCTGATGAAATCGGCTTTCTCAATAAAATTGCCACGAGGGCCGGCATATTTGGACAATTCATTTGCTGTAGCTATATAATCTGCTGATCCCGGAGTCTGGGTAGCCAGTTTTGCTTTTAAAGCTTCACTGGCTTTAAAGTTGGTACCCTGGCTGGCTACGTTACGCATCGAGATGTTGTAAACTTTTGCCCCCTGCGAATAGGTAAATAAAGATTGCAGGTGGAAGTTGCTGATCAACTGAAGGTTAAAGCCAAAAGAACCATTGAAGGTAGGGAAGGGTTTGCCCAGTACCTGAGGGGCACTTTCTTTGGCGCCGGTATACACACCACTGCCATTAAAAACTGCACCTTCAGCAACACCTGTATAGAATGCAAAAGCAGGTAATCCTTCGCGGATCAGGTTAACGGTATTCAATAACTCCCTGCCACCAGCATTTACCACTTCGTTCGACTGGTGGTTAAAGATGGCAAACAAGTCCAGACTGTGTTTCTTATTTGTACTGGTAAACAGACGACCGTTATAGGTTACCTCAATTCCCTGGCCTTTTATTTTTCCGATGTTTTCCGGATAGTCGCCGCTTAAGCTCGACGGCCAGCCCAAAGAAGGAAGTAATGTAGTATAAACAATGGCGTCACGGGTATTTTGCCTGTAATAAGTAAAGCCTATTTTTTGTTTAAAGATGGTAATGTCTGTTCCAAATTCCAGTTCTCCGGTTCTTTCGGGTTTAATGTCGGGGTTTCCTTTTCGTAACGGCCTCACTACGGTTCCGAAAGAAGAGTTTTCTACCAGGTAGGCAGTTTGTGCGTCATTTGGGTAGGGCAGGCGGCCCGATTCGCCATAAGCAGCCCTCAGTTTCCATTCTTCCACTTTGCCCTGCAGAAAACCCATATCAGCAATGTTGTAAGCTGCACTAACGGTAGGGTACCAGATGCTGGCCACATTTCTCCCGATCATGTTGGAAACATCCCTGCGCACACCTGCATTCACAAACAAACGATTGTCGTAATTCAGAAAAGCTTCTCCGTATAAACCATGCGTGCGTTTTTCAAAATAGGTGTCGGTAGTGCTCAGTATTTCGGCAGCTGAGGCGATATTGCTGATGCCAGGGGTAGCAAAATTCCGAACGCTGATGCCGTCTACCTTTTCTGTAGCGCGGGTAAGCTGCGAGAGTAAAGAGACATTCAGTTGCCATTTCGGATCAAAAACAAAGTTTCTGGACAATTTAAAATCCCAGTTCATGTTTTCATTTTTGCGGTTGCTCACCTGTTTGGAGCCCGTATTATTGGTGCCCTGCAGATAGCCATAAGGCAGATAGTTCAATCCGTCGATCTGGTTCAGGTCGAACCCCAGTAAAGTCTCCACTTTAATTTCAAGCGGTAGTGTATAACCCAGTTTCAAGCTACCTGTAAAACGGTCATTCTGATATTCTTTTTGAATGGCCCTCCAGCTTTCCTCACTAATAAAAGGCCATGGGCTCTGATCGCGCATCAGATTCCAGATGGCATCATCACGTCCCGAGGCCGACTGAGGGATGCTTAATTTTCCGTTCACATATCCTGCAGTTAACGACAATTTAAAACGATCTTTTGTAAACTCATATCCTGCACGGATGGTTTGCCTGTCATCGGTATTTCCGGGGATTATCCCGGTGTTTTTATTGGTGTTTGCCGAAAAGAAGAGACTGTTCCCCGGTTCAAATTGTGCAGTAAGGTTGGTATAGAGCTGATGCTGCTGTCCTTTAATGAAAAAGTCATTTAATGGACCATTATTTACAAACTGATCATATTTATTGGCCAGTTCATTGAAACCACCAGTATACTTTACATTTACAGCAACTCCCTTTTTAGTACTCAAACCACGCTTTGTCTGGATAATTACCACACCATTCGCAGCTTCTGCACCATAAGAGGCTGCCGCGGCCGGTCCTTTGATCACATCTATAGATTCAATGTCGTTCATCGGCAGATCGTTCAGGGCGCTCATGGCTTCCTGCGACGAATTCACATCAGCTGTGTTGCCATTATTATAGCGTACTCCATCTATAAAAATTAAAGGGTCGCGTTCCATGCTGAATGTAGCAGCAGAGCGGATGTCGAAACGGATGGGCATACCCACCTTACCATTGGTGTTGTAAACCTGCGCCCCACTGATCCTGCCGTTAACCAGACTAGCCAGGGATGCGGGGTTGGTGGTAGCTACGATATCAGCAGCGTTGATGTGATCCACATTGGTTCCTATAGCTTTTTTACTCCTGGAGTTGGCCAGACTCGCAGTTACCATTACTTCGTTCAGGGCCAAACCAGGCTCGAGATAAATCTCCTGTAAATCAGAAGGGACTATGGCATAATGTTTTTGAAAATCTTTATAGCCAACCATTCTGATTATCAGGTGCTCTCCGCCGTTTAGATGGATACTGAATTTGCCTTGTGCATCAGTAATAACACCGGATTTTGAGCGTTCCTTTGGCCACACACTTGCCCCCGGAATTTGTTGTCCAGTGGTTTTATCGTATAAAACACCCTTAATTAACTGCGCATTTGCAACCGCAGTCAGGCACATGAAAAAAACTAAAATCGTAAAAATTCTATTCATATAAAGCTTTGTCTTTATTCCCCTTCGCTCTTCTTATTTATTTTGAATCTAAATAAAAATAAACGCGCAAAGGTAACAATATCTTTAAAAAAGACAAGCCTTCTGTAGAATGATTATTGATTAGCTTCTGCTGATGTTATATAAGGCATACCAATCCTGATGATCCAGATCAATGGTAAATGCATTTGCTGCATTTCTTATCCTTTGTTCATTGGTAGTTCCAATAAGAGGCAATGCGCCAAGTTTTACCAGCCAGGCTACGGCAAGGGACTCAATATTTGCATTGTATTTGACACTTAGTTCTTCAAGTTTTTCACGTACTTTGACAGCTTGAGGGTCGGTCCCGGTAGCAATTCTGCCTTCCGCCAGCGGAGCATAGGCCAGAGGGCGCATATAACGCTGTTTGATATAATCTATCTGACCATTGTCCAGCGCCTGGGTGCTTAAAAGGTTCAGTTCAATATGGTTGGTTACTATGGGTTTGGTTAGATAAGAGGCCAGCAGCTGGTGCTGGAAAACCGTAAAATTAGCTACGCCAATGTTTTTAATTTTACCGGATTCCTTTAATTTATCAAGTGTAAGGGCGGTCTCTTCAAGGTTAGATATCGGATCAAGCGTGTCCAATAAAAAAATGTCCAGATAATCCGTCCGGAGTTTTTTCAATGAGCTTTCAATGCTTTTGGTGATGTGGGCGCAAGAGCTGTCGTAATGTCTTACCCTTACTTCAGGCGTCTGAGGATGTGGAACCCTTAAGCCGCATTTGCTGAACAACACCACTTCTTCTCTTTTAAATGCACCATCGGCCATCAGGTTACCAAAAAGTTCTTCGCAGGCAAAAGAGCCGTAACCGGCACTGTGTTCAAAAGTATTGATGCCCAGCTCAAGGCATAAATGAACCGTGCTCTTCAATACTGTTCCGGGATCCTTAACCTCGTCCCACCTGTAAAATCCATAAACTGCCGGAGAAACTTTTACGCCGGAATCACCCATGTAAACTTTTTGCATATGCTTTATCTTATTGTAACACGACCAATATGACCTTTTTTGAGAACAAATCAAAGATGCATTTTAAATTTGTTCTATGCTGACAGATAAATGTGCCTGGTACTTTAAGGACTGAAAGCTGTAGAAATAATATGGTCAGGCCTATCGGTAATGTCGCTTAAAGCAAAAGCTTCAAACATTACATTTGGAGGTAGATTTGCGAATGATCAGTTCCGGCTGTATGTTAATCACCTTATTCCCTAGACTTTCCGTTCCCGAACCCGCTTCGTCGAAGTAAAGGTTGGCAATGGTCTGGCCCATGGTAATGCTGTGCTGATCAATGGTGGTGATTGCCGGACTTGTGATCTCAGTAAACGCCTCGTTGGAATACCCGCAAATACCCAAAGTTTCAGGTACGGGGATATTCATTTTAGTGGCAATTTCAAGTACGCCTAAAGCCGAAAAATCAGATGTAGACGCAAAAATGGCATCAGGTGGCTGGGTAAGACTAAGCAGTTTCCTTGTGGCAGCTGCACCAAGCTCCTTGGTCCAGGCATTTTCTATAATCAGTTCTGGTATAACCGCAATGCCATGTTTTTTTAATGCTGCCAGATAGCCTGATTTACGCTGGCGAAATATATTCAGATTCTGAGGGCCTTCCAATAGTGCGATTCTTTTATAGCCTTCTTTAATCATATGGCTTACAGCTTCCATTGAGGCTTGTTCATTGTTATTGACTACCTTATAAGTATCCAGATTGTCGGCCACGCGGTCAAACTGGATCAGCTTAATCCCATGTTCAACAATACTCTTTAAATGGGTATCTTCTTTAAAGTCGGCACTAACTGAAATGACAATACAATTTACATGCTGGTTAATTAACGTATTCACACAGTCAACCTCCCGCTCGTAGGATTCGTTAGACTGACAAATGATCAGGCTGTAACCTTTTTTGTAAGTTACTTCCTCTATTCCGGCAATTACATTAGCAAAGAAATTCTGATTGATATGGGGAACAATCACACCAATGGTACGGTTATGCCCCCTGCGAAGATTTGAAGCAAGGCTGTTTTGCTTATAATTCAGTTCCCTGGCTGTGTCCAGGATCAGCTTTTTCGTAACCTCGCTGATATTGGAATCGTTATTTAATGCCCTTGAAACCGATGAAGCATTCAGGTTCAGTTTTTTTGCGATATCGTAAATGGTTGTCCTTTTATGGTTCTTCATACAGAAAGTAAATATGGTAAAATATATTTTGTGCAATCGATTGCAAATAATAAGTATTTGCTTATTTTCGTTTAACCAACTCTTAAAATGAATGCTGCTACTTGGTATTGATGTAGGTACATCTTCTATAAAAGTTTCTGTAATCGATGCAACCAAAGGTAATACCCTTGCTCATGCTATCTATCCCGAAAGTGAATCTGAAATTATCAGCCACTGTAAAGGCTGGGCCGAACAATCACCCGACTTATGGTGGGAGAACGTTAAAAATGCCATTGCAATTTGTAATGCACGATGCACTTATGATCCGGAAGATATCGCTGCAATTGGCATCGCCTATCAGATGCATGGCCTGGTGATGGTGAATAAAAAACAACAGAGCTTAAGGAACAGTATTATCTGGTGCGACAGCAGGGCGGTCGGGATTGGCGATAAAGCTTCCAATGATTTAGGAAGGGACTTTTGCCTGGAGCACCTGTTGAATTCCCCAGGAAATTTTACAGCTGCTAAACTGGCCTGGGTAAAGCAGAATGAACCCGAAATTTACGGAGAAATTGTGAAAGTAATGCTGCCCGGAGATTTTATAGCCATGAAACTGACAGGAGAAGTGAGCACAAGCGTTGCAGCATTGTCTGAGGGGATTTTCTGGGATTTCAAAGCAGGCAAGCTTTCAACTGAAGTCATGAGGTACTTTGGTTTTGACAATGCGCTGATCCCTGAAATAAAAGATGTTTTTTCTGAACATGGCCAGTTGACACAACAGGCTGCCAATCTTCTTGGTCTGAAGCGAGGCATACCAGTAACCTATAAAGCCGGTGACCAACCCAACAATGCCTTATCCTTAAATGTAACCGAGCCGGGAGAAGTGGCAGCTACTGCGGGTACTTCCGGTGTGATTTATGGGGTAACAGACCAGTTGCTGGCCGATAAAGCCTCACGTGTAAATACTTTTGCACATGTAAATCATAGTTCCTCCAGACAGCGCCTAGGCGTATTGCTGTGCATTAATGGTACTGGCAGCATGAACAGATGGGCTAAAGACAATCTTGCGCCCTCAATGGGATACGAAGCCATGAATGAAGCGGCAAAATATGTAAGCCCAGGAAGCGAAGGTTTACGCATACTGCCGTTTGGGAATGGCGCAGAACGCATGCTAAACAACAAAATAGTTGCTGCGCATTTGCAGCAGTTAGACTTGAACAAACACAGCAGTGCACATATTTTTCGTGCTGTTCAGGAAGGAATCGCTTTTGCATTCCGATACGGGTTGGATATTTTAAAAGAAAATGGAATGATCCCTGCAATAATCAGGGCAGGACGCTCCAATCTCTTTTTAAGTGATGTTTTTACGCAGACATTTGTGAATGTTACAGGTGTTCCTGTTGAATTGTACGACAATGATAGCAGTTATGGCGCTGCGATAGGCGCTGGTATCGGTGCCGGAATATTTACTTCTGCAAGTGATGCTTTCAGCAGTAAAAAAAAATCCAGCTTGATAGATCCGCAGGTAGACCTGGAAGCACAGTACCTGGACTGGAAGGAACTCTTAACAAAACAACTGACCTAATTTTAAACCTAATATTTATTACACATGATTACATGGAATTCAGAAGCAGAATACTTTAAAGGAATTGGCAAGATCGGTTTCGAAGGACAGGGTACAGACAATCCTCTTGCATTCAGATGGTACAATCCCGATCAACTGGTTGCCGGAAAAAAGATGAAAGACCACCTGCGCTTTGCCGGGGCCTACTGGCATTCCTTCTGTGGAAATGGTTCAGATCCTTTTGGCGGTCCGACTCATCTTTTTCCCTGGGATGTTAAATCCGATCCACTCGACCGTGCAAAAGCTAAAATGGATGCCGCTTTTGAATTTTTAAGTAAAATGAATCTTCCTTACTATTGCTTTCACGATGTAGATGTGATTGATTATGGTAATGATATCATCGAAAATGAGAAAAGAATGCAGCTGATGACTGATTATGCCAGGGCCAAACAAGCCGAAACCGGCATCAAACTGTTATGGGGCACCGCTAATCTTTTCTCCCACAGGAGATATATGAACGGAGCCGCAACGAACCCTGATTTTCATGTGTTGACGCATGCCGCTGCCCAGGTAAAAGCAGCGCTGGATGCAACAATAGCGCTAGATGGAGAAAACTATGTGTTTTGGGGAGGCCGTGAGGGGTATATGACCTTGCTAAATACTGATATGAAACGCGAACAGGAACACCTTGCAAAATTTTTGCATGCGGCAAAAGATTATGCCCGTAAAAACGGTTTTAGAGGTACTTTCTTTATCGAGCCCAAGCCTTGCGAGCCAACCAAACACCAGTACGACTATGACGCAGCGACAGTTCTTGGTTTTTTGCGGCAATACAACCTGCTCGATGATTTTAAGCTTAATCTGGAGGTAAATCATGCAACTCTTGCCGGGCACACCTTTCAGCACGAATTGCAGGTTGCAGCCGATGCCGGTAAGCTGGGCTCCATTGATGCCAACCGTGGCGATTATCAGAACGGATGGGATACAGACCAGTTCCCAAATAACCTTAACGAGGTTACCGAGGCGATGCTGATTATCCTGGAAGCCGGAGGGCTGCAGGGAGGTGGGATAAATTTTGACGCCAGGATCCGAAGGAATTCAACCGACCCTGCAGATCTGTTTCATGCACATATTGGTGGAATGGATACCTTCGCCAGGGCGCTGCTAATTGCCGATAATATCCTACAGCACTCAGAATACAAAAAAGTTAGAGCGGATAGATATGTCTCGTACGATAGTGGAAAAGGCAAAGTATTTGAAAAGGGGGGGCTGAACCTTGAGGACCTGCGCGATTATGCATTGTCAAATGGAGAACCGAAGACAATCAGTGGAAAACAGGAGTATCTGGAAAACCTGATCAACAGGTACATTTAAAACGGATGCCGGCAATAGCACTCTAATTCACCTTCAACGCAAACGTTACCGATAACGTTTGCGTAAATAATTACCCCAAAACAGGGTTTTTAACTAGTAATAATTGCGTAGAATTGTTTTGCGACCTTATATAAGAACAAAATGATTTTATCAAAAAATGCTTTAAACAGCATAAAAGCTGCTAACCTTGAGCTTCCCCGGGAAGAGTTATTTAACCTCCCTGAAAAAGTACTGCAATTCGGAACTGGTGTGCTGTTGCGTGGTCTGCCCGATTATTTTATAGATAAGGCCAATAAACAGGGATTGTTTAATGGCCGGGTGGCCGTGGTAAAATCAACCAGCAAAGGTGGGACAGCAGAATTTGAGGAACAGGATGGTTTATATACTATATGTGTAAGGGGCATAGAAAACGGGCATCCCGTTGAAGAAAATATCATCTCGTCAGCCATCAGCCGCGTGCTTGTTGCTGATCAGCAATGGGGCGAAATATTAGATATTGCGGTTTCGCCATTGTTAAAGGTTATTGTCTCCAACACCACAGAAGTAGGCATACAACTGGTAGAAGAAAGTATCCATCAAAAAACGCCAGTATCTTTTCCTGCAAAACTATTGGCTGTTTTATATGCCCGCTATGAGTCGCTGGGTGAAAGTGCAGATGCTGAACTGGCCGTAATTGCAACTGAACTGATATCAGATAATGGAAAAAAGCTGGAGACCATTGTGCGCCAGCTTATCACTTTTAACCAACTGGAGGGGGCATTTGTGAAATGGCTGGATACAAAGGTCCATTTCTGTAATTCACTGGTTGATCGTATTGTGCCGGGTAAGCCCGATACTGCGTCATTTGAGAAGCTGGAAGCAGAACTTGGGTATAAAGACCAGCTGCTGATTATGGCCGAACCCTACAGGCTTTGGGCTATTGAGGGAAATCAGAAAGTCTCTGAACTTTTAAATCTTGAAGCGGCAGATCATGGTGTTATTGTAAGACCGGATATCGAGATATTTAAAGAATTGAAAGTACGTTTGCTGAATGGTTCACATACACTTACATCCGGTATCGCTTACCTGCTGGGTATTGATACTGTAACCAAAGCCATGAACAATGAAGCAACGCGGAATTACGTAAATGAACTGATGATGCATGAGATTGCGGGGGCCATTCCTTATAAAGTGGCTGAGGTCGAAGCTATGGCTTTTGCCAATACCGTAATAGATCGCTTTGCGAACCCAAGCATACAGCACCTGTGGATCAACATTACGTTTCAGTATACCATGAAAATGAAAATTAGAATACTACCTGTTCTGCTAAACTACTATAAACTGTTTCAAAAGGTACCATCACACATTGCCTTTGGCTTTGCAGCATTTTTGCTATTCATGAAATCAGATAAAAAAGAAGGTAACCAGTACTTTGGGAACTACAATGGTCATACCTACGCCATAACCGATGATGAGGCAGAGTATTTCTACAGTGCAGCACAGCAAAAAGAATCTGATTATGTAAATTTAATGTTGATCGACAGAAAGTTGTGGGGCGAGGACCTCTCTGCATTGGCAGGTTTTAATGAAGCTGTAAAAGATAATTATAACAATATATTGAAATATGGTATGGCTGGTGCTCTGGCCAGACTTGATCAGACATTAGAAGTATCAAAATGAAACAGAGAATATTAAAGGTTCATCCTAAGGATAATGTGCTGGTTGCGCTTGCCGACCTTGTTAAAGGAGACGAAGTGGTTTATGAAGGTGAATCTTATTTGCTGACAGAAAACGTACCGGCCAAACATAAGTTTACGACTACCGACCTGGCCGCCGGAGATAAAGTAGTCATGTATGGCGTTCTGGTAGGTAAGGCCCAGATGGACATTCCGGTGGGTTCTATTTTAACCACGGCCAACATTAAACATGCGGCAACTGAATTTAATACAACTGATGTGCACGTAGACTGGCATAAACCTGATGTTGAAGCCTGGAAAGATAAAACCTTTCAAGGCTTTCACCGTGCGGATGGGCAGGTAGGAACGGCCAATTACTGGCTGGTGATTCCGATGGTTTTTTGTGAGAACAGGAACCTGGAAGTACTACAGGAAGCTTTGATGAATAACCTCGGCTATGGAAGAAATGAAACTTACCAGCAGCAGGCCAAAGAACTGATGGCCCTTTATGAAAAAGGTGCCGGTGTAAGTGAAATCCTGAATGCCCAGCTTACCTATTCGGAGCAAACCCAAAAACAGAACCGCATGTTCCCCAATGTAGACGGGATCAAGTTTTTAACGCATACAGGTGGCTGTGGCGGTACCCGTCAGGATTCAGAAACCTTATGTGGATTGCTGGCCGGATACATTACCCATCCCAATGTAGCAGGAGCAACAGTGCTGAGCCTGGGTTGCCAGAATGCTCAGGTAAGTATCCTTAAGGAAGAAATAGAGAAAAGAAGCAGAAATTTTGATAAACCTATATATATACTGGATCAGCAAACTATAGGTAAAGAGTCGGAGTTGCTAAGCCAGGCCATAAAGCAGACTTTCGCCGGATTGATCCAGGCCAACGCCAACGAAAGAAAACCGGCGCCCTTAAGTAAATTGTGTATCGGCCTGGAATGTGGTGGTTCAGATGGTTTTTCAGGTATTTCTGCCAACCCGGCAATTGGTTACGCTTCAGATCTGCTGGTTGCACTGGGCGGATCGGTAATCCTTGCTGAATTCCCGGAACTTTGTGGGGTAGAACAGAACCTGAGTGACCGCTGTGTAGATAAGGAAGATGCCGAGCGCTTTGAATACCTGATGAAAACCTACAGCAAAAGGGCTACGGAAGCAGGTTCTGGGTTTGATATGAACCCTTCACCGGGCAACATTAAGGATGGCCTGATCACCGATGCCATTAAATCGGCCGGAGCCGCCAAAAAAGGGGGAACCTCTCCGGTAGTTGCAGTATTGGATTATCCTGAAAAAGTATTTAAACCCGGATTAAACCTGTTGTGTACACCTGGTAACGATGTGGAATCTACAACAGCAGAAGTAGGCTCAGGTGCAAACGTGGTGCTTTTTACAACCGGACTGGGTACACCAACCGGAAACCCTATCGCACCAGTGGTCAAAATATCAAGCAATACCAAACTGTTTAACAAAATGAGCGATATCATCGACCTGGATACAGGGCCGATTATTGAAGGTGAAGAAACCATAGAGCAGGCTGGGAGCAGAATTTTAAACTATGTGATTGACGTAGCCAGCGGGGTAACCACGGTAAGTGCTGTGCGCCACGTTCAAGACGATTTTATTCCATGGAAGAGAGGGGTTTCGTTATAAAGAGACCGGAAAAACATTGAATGAAGAGCGTAATACCTTATATAACTATTGTATGAAGAAATTTTTAGACGAGAATTTTTTATTGGAAAGCAAAACAGCCCAGTCGCTGTACCATGATTTTGCCAAACAGATGCCGGTGATAGATTATCATAACCATTTGATCCCTGAACAAATGGCAAATGACATCAATTTTGAGAACATTACCCAGGCCTGGCTTTATGGCGACCATTATAAATGGCGTGCCATGCGTGCCAACGGTATAGATGAATATTATATTACAGGCGGAGCCTCTGATCTGGAAAAGTTCAAGAAATGGGCCGAAACCGTTCCTTATACTTTAAGGAATCCCTTATACCACTGGACCCATCTGGAACTGCAAAGGTATTTTGAAGTGTATGATGTCTTGTCGCCCGCCAACGCCGAGCGTATTTACAATGAATGTACTGCCAAACTTCAGACACCAGAATATTCTGTGCTGAACCTGCTGCGCAAAATGAATGTGAAGACATTGTGTACTACGGATGATCCGCTGGATAACCTGGAATTTCACCAAAAACTTAAAAACGATGGTGTAGACATTAAAATCTTCCCCGCTTTCAGACCTGATAAAGCCATGAATGCAGATGATATTGCAGGTTTGAATGCTTATATCAATAAGCTTGCGGAGTTGTGGGGCTCAAGAATCAATAACCTCGACGACTATCTCGCAGCGCTGAAGGCCCGCCATGATTATTTTGCAGCCAATGGCTGTACGGTTTCGGACCACGGGCTGGAACAGATCTATGCTGAAAATTATACCCTCGAGGAAGTAAAGGTGATCTTTGTAAAGATCCGGAGCAATACTGCGCTGACTTTAGAAGAGGTACTGAAGTTTAAATCAGCCATGCTGTTCGAATTTGCACTTTGGGACCATGAAAAGGGTTGGGTGCAGCAATACCATCTGGGCGCTTTAAGAAATAACAACGACAGACTGCTGACTCAGCTGGGACCTGATACGGGGTTTGATTCGATCGGTGATTTTAGTCAGGCCAAACAATTGTCGCGTTTCCTGAATAACCTGGACGGTCAGAACCGATTGGCAAAGACCATACTGTATAACCTTAATCCGGCCGACAATGAATTAATGGCAACCATGATCGGTAACTATAATGATGGAACAGTTGCAGGTAAAGTGCAATGGGGTTCGGGCTGGTGGTTCCTCGATCAAAAGGACGGAATGATCAAACAGATCAATACGCTTTCTAATATGGGGCTGTTGAGTCGTTTTGTAGGGATGCTGACCGATTCCAGAAGCTTCCTTTCTTATCCGCGCCATGAATATTTCAGAAGGATCTTGTGTAACCTGTTTGGAGAAGATGTAGAAAAGGGTGAATTACCGGACGATAGGGAATGGCTTGGAAAAGTCATTCAGGATATTTGCTACAATAATGCGAAGGCGTATTTTAAGTTTTAGGACTTGGTGTAAGCTTACTTTTTATTAATTTTAGATTGGCCCTTAAGACCTGAAAGTTTTAGGGGCTTTTTTTATGTGGCACCTGGAGGTGCTATTTTCTTCACAAAGCGCGTGCATGTTCACATCTTGTTCACCCCTGCTTCACACCAAAGCCACAAAAGGGTACCTTTTTGTGAAGAAAGTGTGTAGAATGTGTGTCTGATGTGA
>NZ_JBEPSL010000003.1:0-932125 GCF_040548825.1 Pedobacter africanus | reverse complement strand
AAGGATCATATCCCCATGAACAGCATGGCTAAACAGATCGCTGCCATGGCCTTTTTTTCCGGGGTTATTGATCAGTGTCCCCGATCCTTTTACAGGTAGCAATTCATTTGCTGCACTCAGGTTTGCTGTTACCGAACCGGCTAAGGTCCAGCTGCTGCCCGGGTTTTTAAAAGCAGAAAGGTCGTTGAGGCTGAACTCAGACAGGGTGGTCAGGTCCTGCCCCGATACCACAACGGTTCCAAACAACAAGACCAATGCTGTTGTTCCGAACCTTAAATAAGTCAATTTCATTTGTGTGCGTGTGTTTTTAAGCTAATTAAACATAAAAATAATCTAAGACCAGAAAGATTCGATCTCTTCCAAAGATTTCCCTTTTGTTTCCGGCAGTAATTTATAAACGGTTATAAAAGCAATGAGACAAAAGGAACCAAACACTAAAAACGTAGCCGGCGTGCCCGCATATTTTAACAGCAGAGGTGTTACCTGTCCCATAATCGTATCGGCAACCCACATTACCATAATACTAATACCCAGAGCTTTGCCCCGTATCCTTGTTGGAAAAATCTCGGAGGCCACCACAAATTTCAAAGGACCTATAGAAAATGCAAAACAGGCCAGAAAAACAGTAACACTGGTTACCAGGAGCAAACCTGAAGTCAGTCCCTGCCAAAAAAGAAAACCTGTAACAAAAAGACTGGCAAATGCGCCTATGGTCCCAACCAGGTAAAGTGGCCTCCGGCCCCATTGGTCCACCTTCCAAATGGCAATAAAAGTGAACACCAGGTTGGCTGCGCCGAAGATAACCTGCCCAAGAAATGAATTTTCCAAAGCAATCCCTGCATCATGTAAAATAGAAGGGCCATAATAAATGATTGCATTTATACCACTCAACTGAGAGAATAAAGGTAGCAGAATACCTAGCAGCAAAGCTTTTCTGAGCCTCGGGGCAAACAGTTCTTTGTAGGAACCGGTATCATCAGCACCTGTCTCCTCCAGTCTGTTTTCCTTTCTGTGCAGCCATCTCGGACTTTCAGGAACAAAAAACAACCCGATCAAAAAGAGTATGGCCAGCAATCCGCCTATGCTGAACATTCCGCGCCAGACCTCTTTAACGTAAATAAGATCGATAAGATCAGAAAAACCAGCAGAAGTCTGATGCGCTGAATAATTCAATAAAAGAGAATTTGAGATGTAAGCCAGTAAAATTCCAACTGTAATGGCCAGTTGATAGCAGGTAACAAGGCGGCCCCTGATGGCAGCCGGCGCAATTTCTGAGATGTACAATGGCACAACTATGGAGGCAACACCTACACCTATGCCCCCAACTAAACGGGCAGTAATCAGCCAATCGAGCGAGTTGACTACAGAACAACCTATTGCTGAGATCAGAAATAGTATTGCCGAGATGAACAATAGCTTTTTGCGTCCTATTTTATCACTCAGGCTCCCGGAAAATGAAACCCCCAGGATACATCCTACCAGAGCTGAAGAAACAAACCAACCTTCGTAAAAGGCCGTTAGTTGAAACTTCTTTTCCACAAATGGCAGTACACCAGATATTACGGCCATATCGAAGCCAAAGAGCAGTCCGCCCAGAGAAGCGACAAGGGTAACTAAGCCCAGGTAAACTTTATTATTTTTATGCATAGGGTTCTGTTTGGTCAGGTTAATCTTTATGGTTGGTAAATTTATAACTGAATGTTATGCTTCAGGAAAACTTTAATCACTTTGGCCTGCTGCAGCCCATGATTGATGAGTTTGCAGCTGCCGGTTGCCGCAGGCACAATAAATGTTTCCGCATAGTTAAACCTGTACGAACCGGCATCCCTGACTTCTGCTGAAATTGCAGTTCCCTCTACAAGCATCAGTACATGACATTTATCATCTGTATCAAAAGTAAATTCCGTATCAAACTCTATCCGTTCTATTTCGTAAAAATGGTCTTTATGGGTCGACAGCTTTATCAATCTCCAGTCCGGCCCCTTTTCTTGTACATTTTGTTTAGAGATCAGTTCTTCAGCAACTTTACTCCCTCTTCGTTCAAACCGCAGGTTATTAAACGCATGTTCTATATTGATAGGACGTGGCTTTCCATTAAGCCCCAGGGCAAGCCAGTCGTACATCTTAAACGTAAAAATATATGGTGTTGCGCTGATTTCAAGCACCAGGTTGTTTACGCCCGAGCTGTGTACAGTTCCATTAGGGATCAGGAACAATTCATGTTTATGAGCGGGAAAACTCTGCACATACCTTTCCACTTCAATCTTCTCGTTTGTTTGCTGGCTATGTTCCAGGGCCTTTCGAAAAGCTGCAGGATCAATATCTTCCTGAAACCCGAGGTAGACTTTAGCACCTGGCTCACAATCCATAATGTAATAGGTTTCGTCCTGTGTAATCATCTCGCCAAATTGCTCCCTGATGTATGATTTTGAAGGATGACATTGAATGGATAGGTTACCTCCCTGAAAGGTGTCCAGAAAGTCGAACCTGATTGGAAAATAAGTTCCAAACTGCGCAGCATGCCTGCCCAGGATAGCTTTAGACTCCAACTCCATTAAAAGATCGAAAGATATTTCCAGCAGCTTACCTTCGCTTTCCAATATCAGCCCATTTTCTGGTGTAATCAACTCAAAAGACCAGGCATAATTAACTTCTTCGGTATTGAGCCCTTCCAATCTGTTTTTCATCCACTGTCCGCCCCAGGAACCACTCTCGAACCAGGGTCTTGCCCGTAAAACAGCATGGCTCATCTTTCTCAGTCCTTGCTCCAGATCCTGCTTAAAGATCCAGTTCAGTGTATCAAACCACTGTCCATCGGCAATAACAGAGATCCTGCTCAGCAATGCCGACCTGTGTTTGTTATATACCACCCAGTCTACAAAATAAAACCGTTTATACATGTAAAAGGGGGCATTGGTAATACTGCTGCCCAGGTTACTGATGGCACCTGCCCTCATCCGGTACTGAATCTCGTTTTTGGGTATTTCAAAATAGATAACAGGAGCGTCCAGCTCCACTAATCCTGCTCCTGCACCTATAATGATATTGAGCGCTTTGGTTTCATCTTTCTGTAAGCCAGACAATTCGTTGTAATTGAAAAAATCCTTCAATTCAAGACCGGTCTTCCTGCCCCATACTTCATTTTCACCGCCCAGGAAAGGCGCAACCAGGGCCTCAAGGTCTGCTTCCGGCTTCAGGTAATCTGCTGTAAATTGCCATTTTACAGTAAAGCCACGCGCTTCAAACACAGTTTGAAGCCGCTGTTGTATCTCATTAAAAAATATACCGCCATAACCATCAATAAGCACAACTGTTTGCTGAATGATCCATTCAGCAAGGCTGTCAAAACCGTTTATAATCTTTTGGTCGCCCAGGCTAAAAAAGGGCGTCGGCTCATAATTTTTAGCGCCGGTCAGCTTACCTGCATCTAGGGGTAATAAAGGCTGCAAACTCGCTCTCCAGCTGTTTAGGTCAAACTGCTGATGCGCCCGGGCCTTTATCGTATTTTCAGAATCTTCAATCATATTTTCGTGTGTTGTCATCAATTACCACAAACCAACATGTACAAACATATAAAATCCATAAAATAATCATTTAAATACTTAAATATGGATTTCAAGAACAAATCAGCAGATAAAAAAGCACATGAAATGCTATATGTACAAACATAGTAATTTATTAATTATTTGCAAATATATTTTCATAATTTTGTGCTTATCCCTACATTAACTAGGATAGAAAAACAGACATGAAGATAGCGATCAACCATAAAAGTCCGATCCCCCTACACATTCAGGCTGAGGAGTTATTGCGCAAAATGATTAAGCTGCCGGAATTTCAGGACGGAAAGCTTTTACCCAATGAAATTGATCTTGCCAACCAGCTGGCCATATCCCGTACCACATTACGTCAGGCTTTAAACAAACTGGTTTACGAAGGTCTGTTGATCCGGAAAAAAGGAGTAGGAACCAAAGTCGCAGATACACAGATCAGCTCGAAATCTGCAAACTGGCTCAGTTTCTCGCAGGAAATGCAGGCCAGGGGCATTCCCATCAAAAATTTTGAACTTCATGTAAGCTGGATTTATCCAACAGAAATCATTGCCAATTTTTTTAACATTAAAACTGACCAGAAAATATTAAAGCTGGAGCGTTTACGCGGAAAGCCTGAAGGCCCTTTTGTGTATTTTGCATCCTACTTCCATCCCCGTACAGGCCTAACCGGCGACGAAGACTTCAAAAGACCACTTTATGATATATTGGAAACCGACTACAACATCATTGCCGAACTTTCAAAAGAAGAAATCAGTGCAATAGCTGCAGATAAGTTTATAGCCTCAAAACTGGAAACAGAGCCGGGCAGCCCTATTTTGTTCCGAAAGCGATACGTGTATGATCAGGCAGAGCGTCCTATAGAATATAACCTGGGGTATTATAAAGCGGATAGCTTTATTTACGCTGTGGAAAGCAGAAGAGGATAATAAAAAAGGGGCTATTGCCCCTTTGATCATTTAACCCCTTTCTCTTCCAGTTCTGTTATCGCACTCCATAACACTCCGGCTTCCCCTCTAAAACTGGCAGAGCCCTGCGGTTTATTATCTGGCGTGTACCATTCGTAAAAGCCTTTATTTTTAATTACACGATCTAACATTGGCTCCAGGGCTTCACATGCTTCTTCAAGCAGGTTATAACGGATCAGCTGGGAAACCATACGCCCGCCAAACCAGGTCCAATCGCCCCCATTCTGGTAAGAATAAGGCCCCATACCGCCATTTTTAAAGTAACCTTTCGGATATACGGGGTAGATGGTAAGGCCGATGGTGGCTGCATTGGCTTTTTTAACATTCTCCTGCATTTTTCGATAGGCCGTTTTCACTTCCTCTTTGCTTAAAAGCCCGGCTTCTATTGCAACAGCGGTTCCGCCATGATAATAGATCTCGTCTTCATTAAAACCGGCAGGGAAAGGAGAACCATTTAAATAAATATGAGGTATAAATTTCTGGTTCTTTTTATCCCAAAGATGTTTACGTGTATTGGCAGCAATCCTGGCGCTGATGCCCTTCCAGTGTTTTTGTTCTTTTGCAGAAAGTGCGGCAATCTCGAGAAAGTCATTGATGGCAATAACAAACATGGCATTGTCGTAAACATCAATAGCCAGGTGCGAACTGGAATCCAGCTCAACACCCCAGTTGTGCTCAGGCTGTACATCACCCCAGTCAACCGTAGTTGCCCCCCACAAAAGCCCGTGTTTCTGATCAAACCTTTTGGTCAGTAGAAACTGCATGGCTTGTTCCAGTCTTTTTTGTACGGTAAGCCCGCCAATCATTTCTTTCATGATACCTTTATCACGGGTACCTTTTACGTACTTTGCAATTGCCTGAACAAGCGAAGTCTCCTGATCGGTCTCTACCGTATTTTTATGCCCGGCATACCCCGGGGCCAGGTCTGAATGGTAATAGTTATAGGGGACACCTCCTTTTTTTACCGGAATATAGCCATCCAGAATTGCACCATCAGGCTGCTGAAACTGAAAAAAGGTAAGCAAATGCTTTTTTATCAGCTCTTTATCATTCACTTTAGCCGCAACCGTTATAAAGGTATTCAGGTCCCTTATCCATACCTCGCCATACCCATCGCCGGCAGTAAAACCTTTTTTTACCAGACGCTCTGCCATTCCTTTTACAGAATCGGCCATAGGTTTAACGAAAGTTATCTTCTGCGACATCTCTCCGGGCAAATTCTGCTGTGCTCTGATACCTTTACCTGAAACAAAGGCACCCAGCATTGTTAACAATACTATTTTTACTTTCATTTGTGTGTTGTATTATATTGTGGGTTAAAATATTAAAAAACTATCGGTCGCGTGTAAAGAATGTAAGCTCAGCTATTGTGGCAAAGGCATCAATGCCCCAGGTCTCAAGCACTTTGATGCGGATATACCTTACTTTTGGTGAACCTGGAGGGAGTAAAAATTCTTCACCCGCATTTGCATAAGCGATGTCGGCACCACTGTTTTGTCCCAAAGGCAGGCCGGATGGTTTAACAGACTCGCAATCGGCAAGCTTAGTCCAGCTTGTCCAGCTGCCATCAGAATTTGGATTGTTGCTTCCCCAGATCTCAAACTTTCTTAAGTTCTGCTGTGCATAAAGCCGGTCTGGTGACTGCCAGGCCTTAAACCTGTTTATTGAGGCTGCAGACCCCATATCAAAAGTAAACCATTGCGGCATCCTGTTGATGGTTGCAAAGCCCGGGATGTCATATTTATTGTCCCACATGTTAGGCATAAGCCAGCCGTGCGCAGTGGTGGCATCAGTAGGGAGCACAAGAAGCTTAAACCCTGCTTTATCCATCTGACGTTCAAAAAAAGGTATAATTGCTGACGCATAATCCTTAGAGAACACATCAATAGACAAGGGGTTCGGCTTGTACAATGTCTTATAGGTAAGGGTACTGCCCTCTTTATAGTCCTCCAGATAGCTTACCGCATCCTTTGCCGGAACAATTACTTTTTTACTGGTACCATCCTGACCTGTATAATTTACCTCAGTGCCGATATCCCCAAGGTTGGCACTTACCCAATTCATCTTTAACCTGGTATCAGCGCTGCTATATTGCATGCTCTCCAGTCTCCGGTTCACCACAGATTCGTGGTAACTTGCCCCAAACACCTCACCCGAGGCATTGTAAATAACAGAAGGATTATTTTTTTTATCGTAGGTATAAATTACGAAATTATAATTTCCCTCGGCCAGGTTATTAATAATGAGATCGAGTTTGTTCTTGATGTGCTCCGGTTTAACAACCGCTTCAACCGAATCCCGTTTGTCGTTCCAGAAAGCTTTCACTTTTGTAACCAGCGGGTCGTTGCCAAGAAAAAGTGACAATTGAATGCGCTTGTTACCCGAATAGACAACAACAGAATCAACCCTTCCCGCATAGGCAATTTCCCCGCCTTTCATAAATTCCTTATAGTAATCTTCTTTGGTACATGAGGCAAAAAACAACCCCCATGAAAGGAGAAAAAAGCAACAGCTATATTTTATTAGTTTCATAATTTTCTATTAATACTTAAAGACCACTTAATTTGGATCGCCCCACACCGAGATTTCATTAAAATTCACATAGGTGCCATCTGTCCAGTTCCTCAGTGTTTTAAACCTGATGTACCGGACCCTGGGTGCGCTTGCCGGAATGGCAATAGATTCACCGGCATTGCCGTTTTCAATATCGGTTTGCGACAACTGCCCGTTCGGTAATCCAGAAACTTTCACCTGCTTATGGGTAGCCAGCAAAACCCAGTTGTTAAAACTTCCGTCGGCTGCAGGTGTACTTGCGGTACCCCAGATTTCCACATCGCGCGGACCATGCCAGTCGTAAAAGTATCCGGGTCTCATGTAATACACCAGCCGGCTTATCTTGGCCGTAATCCCCATGTCAAAACTCAGCCATTGCGGCATTCTTGCAGCATCATTTGAATGATAAAAACCTTCGTAAGCGGTCCCATAGTTGGTACCATCAAATAGCGGTTCAATTTTACCGCCATATCCCAGGCCGGCGTCGGTAGGCAGCATCAGCCCCCGCATTTTTCTGAAATCAAATTTGGTCTCAAAAAGTGGTTTAAGTTCCAGGTACAGGGTATCGGATAAATTACCCCAGCGGTCCCTGACAAAAAAACCAAACCTTGCCTTTTCTGCTTTAAGGTCCCTTACACTAAAGTCGCCTAGCTTCTGTTTGGTATTGTAGGTTCTGGCGGGCACAAAATGACCTAGAGAGTCATTTGCCAGTACCACTATGGCCAGATCGGCCTCCGTTTTGTTCTCAAACTTTACATTGATACCACCGAACTCTTCAGAAGCGGTAATGCCATCGCGCACAATTTTCATGATCGGCGTTTTCGGATTTACAGTAACCTGCACCGGCTCCGAAGCATTCTCTCCTTTATCAACCGCATAAATACTCACCTGACAAGGATCGGTAGAACCGAAGCCGACCACGGTTAAACTATTGTTAAAGCGACTTACTTTCGTTTCCCTGATCTCTCCCTTAGGCGTTGTATATACGGCCCTTATGTACAACAGGTCTTCTGCAGGAGGTACATCGAAGGTAATTTCTGCCGCTCCGTTTAAATTTTTCACCCGAATGTTGCTCACCGGTCCCGGTGCAACCCCATCATTATCTATTGGCCCCGGCACGTCCTGCTTACAGGAAAACACAACCATTGAACACAATCCGATATAAAAAAGCCATAACAGTTGTTTCATAATTTTATATTTTAAATTGAATTGTTGTTGATAATTACCAGCCCTTGTTTTGCACCAGATTTGGATTAACCTGTATGGCATACTCTCCTATTGGCCAGAAATAATCCCTCGGACTATTGAAAGACTGATTAAAAAGTAACACCCTGCTGTTGTACTCCTCGATGGTGGATTGAAGGATATTCCAGCCATAAATGGGCTGGTTCAGGTTCCTGGCTGCTGTTTTCCATCTTCTAAGGTCCCAAAAACGGCTCCCCTCAAAGGCCAGCTCTATTCCACGTTCCTGTCGGATAATGTCACGCATTCCATCTGCATTCGTATATTTATTGGGCTTGCTGGAGTAATTCGACCAGGAGCTTTCTACTGATTTCAGACCGGCGCGGTCCCTGATCAGGTTCAGATAAGGGAGTGCTGCTGCAGCATTCCCGGTTTCATTCAGTGCTTCCGCATACAAAAGGTACAGATCCGCCAGGCGCATAACCGGCCATGGATAGGACTCTACAACCAGCGAAGTTGAGGTGGCCACCATGGCAGGCGACACCAGTTTTTTGGTAAAATAACCGGTGATAGAATAAGCCCGCACCTGTTTTTTTCCACTATGTTCACCAGCCTTACTTTGGATGTTGTAGGTTCCGTTCTCCATATACCATTTGGAACCGTCGAAAGCCATATCGGCATAAAAACGAGGTTCCCTGTCAAAATGCAGTGAGGTGGTCTGGTATCCAGGCTGCATCTGTATATCCTGTGTTTCAACAGTTCTAAGTTTAAATCTGTTGTCGTAATCCCAGGTATTGTCTTCTTCTATAGGCACCCCGTTTTTTGTATAGAAAAGTTCGGCCATTTTCATGGTAGGTGCAAATTTACCCCTCAGCTCTTTATTGATGTCATTTGGGTTCAACACCGGGCAGGCAAACAGCTGTAAAGAATAAGTAGGGTTTGTACCTCCGGAAGTCGTTCCCCAGATCAGCTCACTGTTCCATTTTTTACAAACTGTGTTACGTATGTTCATTTCAATCTGCGTAGCCTCATCCACAGTTCCTATATCTTTTACAAAACGGTATAATTTCACATCGGCAGCATGGGCCTCATCGATAGCCCGTTTGCAGGCAACAACCGCCCTTTCCCATTTTTTTGCGTCATAAACAGGATTAAAAAGTGCCTTCCCGTCTTTATTTTGAAGACTTGCGAAATCCGGGTTACCATTAAACAACGGGCTTGCCGCAGTAACCAGCAGCCTTGCCTTGATAGCGAGTACAGCTACCTTGGTAATCCGGCCATATTCTGAAGCCCCATTGGAAATTTTACTAGGCAAACCAACATTGGCATTTCCGGAGCTGGCCTCATCCAGCAGGTCTGAAATGTAGTTCACCACAGAATCAACAGGCTGTCGGGCTGCTTTTACCTCTTCCGGACTGGCAGAAATCGGCAGGTTCCGGTCGACAACAGGGATAGGCCCGTACATCCTGAACAGATACCAATGGAAATAGGCCTTTAAAAATTTGACTTCGGCTATCCAGCGATCTTTTACATAAGGTTGCAGGTCGGTAACTTTATCTATATTTTCCAGAAATATGTTACAGGTCCGGATGCCCTGCCACATTGAACGGTCATCAAAACCATCCCAGTAATTCATCTTTGGGTTGACCCTGTTTTGCTCTCCCCTTGCAATTTGATAGGAGTCCAAAGAAAAGAAGTCCATGGTCATTGGCCAGTAGGTCCATGTTTCGTCCCCGGCATTAAAACCAGGGTTCATGTCGGGATTGCCTTCCCTTGGCAGAAAAGAATAACAGGTAAACAAAAATTTCTCTGCCTCGGTACGGTTTGAAAATGCATTGTCAATGGTGGCCACATTATCAGGTACCACGTCCAGGTAACCTTTCTTGCATCCGGCACAGATGATCAATAACAGAAAGCCTATGCGGCTGATGTTTTTATATAAAATATTCATTTTAAATAGTTTTAAAGGGTTAAAACTGTACGTTAAGCCCCATGTTAAATACCTTTTGAAGCGGATAGCCCAAACCGTTACCGGCCTGTTCAGGGTCCCACATTTTAAATCCGCTGATCAGAAACAGGTTGCTTCCGTTGGCATACAGTCTCAATCCCTCAATCCCTAGCCGTTTAAGCATTTTTGCATTAAAATTATAGCCCAGTTCAACAGTTTTTAATCTGAGGAAAGACCCATTGCGCATCCACCAGGTGGAAGGCTGATTGTTATTTGTATTTCCATCTGAACTTAATCTTGGCCAGAATGCATATAAATCGTTATTGTCTTCAGACCAGTGGTCTTTGGCAATCACATCCAGCAAACCATTCTGGCGGCTCCCATTCATTACAAATGGTGAAATTGCTTTGGGGTCTATAAACAGGGAAGATCTTGCGGAACCCTGAAAAAATGCACTGATGTCAAAATTGCCATAACCGGCAGAAAGGCCGAAACCATAGGTGATTTCGGGAGTTACAGGATGAGAAAGACCGTTTATCATATCCAGATTGGTAATCTGTCCATCCCCGTTCAGATCGCGGTATTTTATATCACCGCCCCTAACCTCACCAAAGTTTTGCTTTGGTGAATTTGCAACATCAACGTCATCCACAAACAGCCTTTCTGCTATCAAACCATAGGTTAAGCCCAGAGAATGACCAACCCTTGACAGGTACCACATATTTTCCGGATACTCCGGTTCTTCGTTGACCAGCAGCTTGCTTGTGGCAAAAGTAAATGTACCCCTTGCCTGCAGCCAGGCACGGCCAATGGTTTTGTTGTAATCCATAGCCACATCAACACCCTTACCCTCTGCCACGCCAACATTGGCACTAATGGGGGCAGTTAGGCCTAAAGTGGTTGGAATGTACACCCGCTGCATTAAAATATTGCTCCTACGCTGTTTGTAAACGTCAACCACGACATTCAAGGCATTAAAGAGCCCGAGATCCATCCCTATATTGGTGATCTTCGCTTTCTCCCAGGTGATATCGTTGTTTGAATACCTTGAAATAGCAACCCCAGGCCTGGAATAGCCATAATTCTCTCCAAAAACTGCTCCGCGGGGACCGCTGTTCATATTTACGTTAGACAGGTAAAAGAAACGATCGTTCGGATTTCCGATCTGGTCATTTCCTACAAGTCCGTAAGTGGCCCTGAATTTCAATTTGTTGATGGTTTGGGTAAGCGGCTTAAAGAACTTTTCATTATTTACATTCCAGGCTACGCCCATTGACGGAAAAAATCCAAACCTATGGTCTGCCGCAAACCTTTCAGATCCATTGTAACCGAAATTAGTTTCAAATAAATACCGGTTGTCATATCCATAGGTAAATCTTCCTGATATCCCCTGGTTTCTGAAAGGGAGAGCCAGCTGAAGCTCCTGTGCATTGCCGTTCAGGTAATTTCTGATGATGCCAATAACTAAGCCGCTCAAATTATGTTTTTCTCCAAAAGTCCTGTTGTAATTTACCGCCGCTTCCGCATAGGTTGTGGTATTGACAACTTTCCCTCCTTCCGAATAATTCAAATATTCAGTAGCCTTGTTTTCATTCAGGAAATTCAGTGTATAGCCAGCCGGGGAACTGTTGGTAGGATTGGAAGAATAAAAAAAAGGATTGTACTGCCTGCTTAAACTAAAATAAGAATAGCGCTGTGTGTACGCCATAAACCGGGCATTAAGGCCCTCGGTAAGAAATTTAAGGTCCTGCTTCACCTCCAGTTGCACATTCAGATTAGAAGTATTATACTGCTGAAATCCGGAAACCATCGAAGCATATGGATTTTCATACAATTCTTCTCCAGGTCCCAGCAAAGCATTCCCAAAAATCGGGTGCTTGGCACTAGGCAGGTCTGAGGAGGGGAAACGTGCGGGAAACATAACAGGGTTGGCCCCCATGGCACTATTAAATATAGCAGCTCCGCCGCCAATGGGCCCGGTGTAATCGTCAAAAGCTCCGGAAGTTCTCACAATCCCGTCGGTAGTTGGCGTGAACTTCACATTCACGTTAGACCTCACCTCATAACTCTTAAGTTTGATGTTATTGTTAAAAATATTCTTATCGTCATTTTTTAGCACACCATTATCCTGATTATAAGTTCCTGAAATGTAATACTGAGCCACCTTGCCCCCGCCACTCATGTTCATATTGAAACGTTGGTTCATAGTGTGATCTTTAATCAGCAGGTCAACCCAGTCGTTATTGGGATATAAATAAGGATTGGTTCCTGCTATCGTACCATCAATTTTATTTTGAGTATAAGGGAGCGCATTACCAGGAGTACGGGTCAACACGGCTTCATTGGCCAGTTTCATATAAGTAATGTTATCAGCCAGTTTAAAATTTTGTGTATTGGTCGACACCGAATTCTCGGCCCGGAAATTAAATTTCGCTCTTCCATCCACACCAGACTTTGTAGTTACAAGCACAACTCCATTTGCCCCCCTTGCCCCATATAATGAAGAAGCCGCAGCATCTTTAAGTACAGAAAAACCTGCAATATCGTCGGGCTGTAATCTGGCTAAAGCAGTATTTGTAGATTCCATACCATCGATCAGGATCAGGGGATCCACTTTACCAGATCCGAATGTGGTGATCCCGCGGATAAAGAACTGTGCATTATCAGCACCTGGTTCGCCGCTTCTCTGATAAGCTACCACACCAGACAGCCTTCCGGCAAGCATGGTAGTGAGGTTACTGGTAGGCCCTTTTATCTCCTTAGGGTTAATGGCAGTAATGGAACTGACCATACTTTCTTTTTTTTGCTGACCGTAGGCAACTACGACGACTTCGTTCAGTTCACTTTTATCCTGCTGCAGGGTAACATCAATTTTTTTTTGCCCTTTAATTTCTACTTCGGTCTTTAAAAAACCTACAAAAGAAAAGACAAGGACTCCTTTAATATCTGTTACTTTGATGGCATAATTGCCATCAGCATCGGTAGTTGTGCCTGCCTTACTGTTTTTAAGCAACACACTTACTCCCGGAAGTCCAAGTCCACCCGCATCTTTTACCTTGCCCTGAATGGTAAATCCATCAGTTTGGGCTATAGATACTTGTACACCGACACCTAGTAAAAAAATGCATAAGAGATATCTCACTCTAAAGCAGGAAAAGATACTTTGGTTCATAATTTAATTGAGTTTAATTTGGTTTGTGTTACCTGACGGCAACAGTTTGTACATACATATTTACATATTAATATTTAATGATCAAATTTTTTTTAAAAATATTTTTATAAAACGGCATTAAAATAGAGATCAAGACCTTTTCTATTGGCACCCTGCACCTAATCATCTATATTTGAACGATACTTAACAAAATGATAAAACCGCTTTGCTTAGTTATAGTTGCTGTATTATGTGCTTGCCGGAATGGAGCTCCTGATCATAAAACGCTGTACCGTGCTATCCATACAACAGATACCGCTATGCTCAATATCCATCTGACAGAAAAAGAATTTTATGGTCAGCTTGAGATCAACTATAAAGGACTTTATACAGATTCCGGGAATGTAACAGGAATTATAAAAGGTGATACACTGAGAGGCACCTATCGTTATCGCCATTATGGAATAGAAACCTGGCATACCATTCCAATAGCCTTACTAAAGAAAGGGCACAGGTTGATTATGGGTGAAGGTGAGACAGAAATTTATATGAACATGCGCTATTTCAGGAAAAATGCGCCTATCGATTATCAGAACCCGAAATTTGTATTTGAGCTCTCTCAGTAACCCTATTCAGTCTTTTCATTATTATTCAGGTATTGGGTTATTTTCGACACCATAACGTATAGACACCAACCCGGTGTCATATGTTTTACTTTCCAGAAGGCTGAGTTTGCGCCTTCCACCCTGCTTCCCGAACAGGGTTTTGCCGCTGCCCAGCAAAATCGGGTGCACAGACAGCCACAATTCGTCAACCAGCCCCTCCTTCATCAAGGCGCTAAATAACGAAGCACCACCAAACAGCCAGATGTCTTTCCCTGGCAGATTTTTTAACCTTCTCGCTTCCGAAATACTGTCTCCCGATACCAGTATCGCCCCTTCCTTTACAGCTTTCAACGTTGTAGAGAATACATACTCCGTAAATGCAGGCATCCCTGGTACTGCCTCTCCATCAACACTTTCACTATACTGCTGCATCATTTCGTAACTCTTACGGCCAATAAAAATGGCATCGATACGCTTAAAAAATTCGTTTAATCCATAGTCCTGATCAGTAAAGCACCAGTCATATTCGCCATTGGGCCCTTCGATGTACCCATCCAATGTGATGGCCAATCCTAATATTAATTTTCGCATGTTGTTTATATTTATATTGCAAAAATGCGCAGGTTCAATTGCAGTTAATTGTACAAAACGGACATCAATATAAAATATCCGGGTTCAACACTACCTGTCGCGGTGTATAACCTGTGTAGTCCTTGTAATCGCGAATAAAATGTGCCTGATCGTAATAACCACTTTTGCAGGCTATTTCGGTAAGTGAAAGTACAGGATGCCTTTTCAGGTGATCGAGTGAACGTATGAACCTGTAGACGCGAAGGTATTCCTTTGGTGACAAGCCCACCTGTTCCTGAAACTTCCTGGAAAGCTGACGCTGGCTAAGGCCGGTATCAGATGCGAGCTGCCTTGCAGGGACCAATCCGCCAGAAGATTGTGCTGCGCTCAGGCATTGGGTCATATGCAAATCATCCTTAGCATAAGCCAGTTGCCCAAACAAGTACTGCTGGATAAGGTCTACGCGGTCCTCATTACATGCGGCACCTGCCATCTTTTCTTCCAGCGCTGTGGCCGTATCATGCCATACATCAGCAAGGGCGGTCGTAGTGTTTGACAATTCATGCATCGGGATTTGAATAAACCTATACGCCATACCCGGATGGAAACAAACGGCAACAACCCCTGCACCCTTACGCATCTGTACATCCATAGACTGGTTCATCCGGAAAGTAACTATACTGCGTTGATGTAATTCGCCACCAATGTGGGCAACAGGCGTATTGGTATAATTTAAAAACAGTTCCGCACAAGTATCGGGAAGTACACGAATATGGCTTGTCTCGGTATCATCGTCACAATCCATGGTACATATCAGTTTTACATAAGCCTGCAGAACCGGGATGATATCGTAGGTTTGTATACGCATACTGAATTTTCTATAATTTATCTGTTTTCATCAAATATAAGGGTAATATTTTGGGAGCTATCCGTATCGATGGAATTAAAAATGCTGAAAACAAAAAATCCCGTAAGCTATAACCTACAGGATTTAATAATTGTGTCGTCTTCCCTGTACTTATTTCGAACCTTTTTCTGCATGATTTGAGGTTATTGGCTGCGTTGGTACTTCCAGAACAATCATAACTTTCGCTTTTCATTGAATATAAAATATTCAAATTATATTAGCTTAATTAGAGCCACCTTATGTTTAGATTATTTAAAAAGAAAGTAAAAGAATCGGAAACGTTCCAAAACGACCACCAAGAATTTTGGCACTAAATAACCTTTTATGATAGTGTGTTATAAACCTCTATAACTTATCATCTTTATTGAAAACCCATTCATCCCATTCTTCAGGAGTTCTACTAATATTTCTAGTATGTGTTAAAAACACTCCTTGATTATATTTTTTATCCTGCCAACAAATCTCCATTACCTTTTTTATATTGCCTTTTTTGATCTCTATGCCTCTTGGACGATAAATCAAACCTTTTCTTATAGTTTGAGGATTATCCAATGTTAAGTAAAAAACTAAGCTATGAATTATCATCTTAACCGCCATTAAGGTGCTATCTCTAATTATGAAACTTGGAGCAATATAGTTGTGAGTTTGAATTGTTCCCTCCGCTGCATCAACGTATAATCCCCAACCCTCTGGAAGAGGTTTGTCATTATAAAGGATATCTACATAGATATCTTTCATCTCACATTCAATCTTTTTATCACCACTATAGATTTGTTTAGAAGCTATATATGAGCATGCTGTTTTCAGCATCCATTTTTCTAAGTTTTCACCACAAAAAATAGAAATATCATTGACTGGTTTTTCAATATTTAACCCCTTCTCATACTTATTAAAAGTTTTGTGGAATTTACCAATTTCAGTATCAAAAGGTGATAATAAGGAATTGTGACGAACACATAGAACATTAGCAACTAAACCTGCCTTAGGCATGATTTTTACTTCTCCAGGCTTGCCATACGGTGGTCCTTGTATTTTTACGACTTTGGCATTACCTAAATTAGCTAAAATGTAGTTTGAGATCAAATGTTCTTTAGAAATTTTAGTGCTGCAATCATTTGTTTTATTTGCGTAACAGCCTTTGTGTGAATATCCAGTAATTGGCTCGTCTCCAACTAATCTAACAGGTTTCTTATTCCATCGATTTCCTTCTAAGCAACAAAACTTAGCCTTTAATCCACTATCACACGGACATAAATCATAAGGAGAAAAGGCATTATTCATATCCTATATATAAATCCTGTACGTTTTAATAGTTAAGCACACCTTAAAGCAGCTATTGAATCTTGTGATAAAATATTACTCTTGTTGAAATTCCCTATCCTGACCCACTAACCAAAGCACATGTTCAGGCGAAAATCAATGCACACCTTACGCCTAAAAATGGCTGATTCCGATTAACTTTCTTCCAAAAGAAGTTGCCTCGAAAACACGTTCATCTTCTGTCCTTGCAACTCAATATTAGTCAATATAGTCGAAACCTCTTCCCAGGTTCGGTTTAAAGCACAATTTAGTTTTTGCTCCTGTAATATTCGATACCCCACCAGTAAATCCGTCATTTCTTTATGCTTTATGATTTTTGAAACGGGTACTATTAGAGAATTGAGTTTTGTAAGCTGATTATCTAGGTATTCTATTTGCTGCCTGCAGTCTTTAATTATCAGCAGTCGTTTTCCCTCGTCATCCAAAACAGAAAACTCTTCTAATGTATAGGTTATTTTCGGCTGTACTGTAAAAATCGCGGCGATCTTTGTTTTCCAGTTTTCCGCCAGATAAGACAAAACCGTATCGGGATAGTGAACTTCGATTCCAGAAAGTAGCTCTTTATAAAGACGATCGAGGTCATCCAGATGTTGACGGCTAATAGGTCTATTATGTGCCTCCTCTCTCCTGATCACATTTAGTTCTACCATTGCGTCTTCAAATGCTGTTTTTTTATCAAACAAATGTTTGAAACGCCCCCAGTCAGCACTGATTATCTTTTTCAGATCCAGCGTAAAAGTATAATTGATCAGCACTTCCCCAACTTCTACTGAATCACCAAACTGGTTAGCATAAATTCGTTTCACAGGATCTCCGAAAGTTTTATCAATCCCCAGGTTCCACCAGTCCAAACCAAACTTTTTAAATAAAATCTTCTTGATCACTGTCCTTAACGCATTCTCGATATCAGAAATGATGGCTTTAGCCCTGGAAAGTCTGTAATCATGGGTATTTTCTTGGAACAAAGTCGTCCGCAACCACTCAATGGAGTTTCCATTGGAGATCGTAGCCGCAGAAGCTCTAGATGATACTGCATACATCAATTCATCTTCCTGCTGATCAAACGCCCTAATCGCAAAATACCGGAAGTGCATTCCTTCATAAGGGTCGTCTTTAAAAAAAGCAGAAAAAAAACTCATAATAACAGCCATTTCCTGTTTAACTTCAAAAGAATGTAAACCAAGCGGATAAAATTCACATAAAAGTGTGTCCTCATTCATTAACATGATTTGTTTCACGTTAACATTTTTCACGTTGCCTTGAAAAGTATCTAAATGTTCAAGTCCGGTTTTTAAAAAACCACATATGGTAGCAATGGAAAAGATGGTCTGCTCATTATCTACTGGTTTGTTCATACAGCATTTTTTATATTTAAGCCCACTCCTGCACTGGCATAATTCGTTTCGGTTCGTTTTCAATGGTTAACTATGGGTTCAGTTGGAGACAATACGTTAATTGCATTTAAATATACAAACTTAAAGTGGAGACAAACACATGATGTTGTACCTTTAGTTGTGAATTAATGCGTTTATAAATGAATTATAGAACATATAATAACCTCCAGTCTGATCTCGATAACTTCTTAAATCAGTATGAGGAATTATGGGTTTATACACCCCCTGAAAAACCGATTCAAAGCAGAATTCCTCAAAAAGATCGAACTTGCAGGTTTTGTAAAAAGCAATACCCTGATGTCGAATTTAAACATGACCCACACATAATTCCACAACTGTTAGGGCGTAATTTTGGTGTTTCAGATTACGAATGTGATGACTGCAATAATCTATTTTCTCGTTATGAGAATGCTCTAGCCGATTATCTTGGTCTAGTCAGAACATTTTATGCAGCAGGCAAATCAACTATTCCAACTTTTAAATCCCCACAAGATTCTATTATTGCCCGAATGGCCGAAACAAATGGTGATAAAAATGGAATAACAATATCCAATCTCAATCACAACAGATTTCAAGTAGATATAGAAACTGGAATAAACACTATCACTTACACAAAAAATTCTTACATTCCTGTAAATGTTTACAAATCGATATTAAAAATCGCATTAACATTGATACCAGCTAGCCAGATTTACAGTTACAACATGATGTTTGATTTTATCTCAAATGATACAAATGATATCGCTTATGTACAGTTCGCTAAAGTTTTCAGTTATACCACTAATCATAGAATAGATAATCCATTATGTTGTTTATTTCAAAAGAAAGACAGGAATTTACCAAGACCGACGCATCTTTTCAAACTGTACTTTGAAAATTTTGTATACGAAATATTTATTCCATACTACACCAATGATCTAGCTCTTTATGATACCGGGGAACTTAGCATAACCTACTGCCCACCCTTCCTACCAGATGGAATTTCTACCTCGGCAACTTGCGATGCTGACTTTATTGATTTTACTTCCACCCAAAAAAAAATTGGAGAAGTCGGTAAGATTATTTACAAGGTAAATCCAGAATATTACAAAAACAATTATATGACCGATCCTAAAACAGGTGAAAAGACAACTTTTAAACCAGAAGAAATTTCAAAAATTTCAATTTTCAGAATTGACATAAAACAAGATTAATGACCAAAGAACTATTTTTCACAGCCAATGACGGAATTACATACACTGTAACCGTTACGTCCATTCCTTTTAATGATAATGGAACAAATCGAATTAAATTCGAGGTTAAAGATCCTTTTTCAATCAATATTTTACAACGTCAAGAACAAGACAATTGGGTAATTCTGGAAGGTGATATAAAACCTGAACATGTAAAACTTGTTGGAGCAGTTATTCGCAAAAACTTTAACACTTAAAAATAGAAAAAGCCAGAATTTTCATTCTGGCTGTGTGGAGATTTGGGACTCGAACCCAGGGGCATTTATAATAATTTCGTTCTTTTCAATGTCAATAGATTAACTTTCTTCTGATCCCCATATTTGCCCCGATCCACCTTAAAATGTTATTTTTCATATCGTTTACATTTAGTTGTTTTAAAAAATTGTTTACACTTACTACTCCCATCGCGAACTGAAAAAAAGTCACATCCGGGCAACCAAAAAGTAACACTGACATACATCCAAGAACTACTGCTATCCAACATTCGTACCCAATTCATGTCAAAAATTAAGCCACATTATAACATTATTATAACATTTAAATAAGATTTCATTATAATTTTAAACCAGGAAACTGATAGATATCTGAGTCACTTATTCCCTTAACCGTCTCGGTATTTTATACGGGGGCGCTTGTATTGATCAATTGTTTAACTTTACGCATTAATCAACGCAAATGGAAAGAAGAACGGCTTTAAAGACTGCATTGTTACAGAATTACTCTGCTGAGAATGCTGAAAAGTTTTTGAGCTATAGCTTAACTAAAGAAGATCTAGCCTTTATTCAGGACACCGCTAAAGAAGTGCTAAGAAAAATGCCACCAAAAGCATTCAATTGTACGCAAATATCTGCGATATGGGCTGCAATTATTGAAGATCACTCTAACATCCCTGTATCAGTTATTTGCGGAGATCTTCATTTTACGGATAAAAAAATATTTGTATGTAAAGAGCCACTTCCGGGCCCTGAAGCAGGTAGTGTAATAGATGGTATCTGGGATGGACATTGCTGGTTGGAGTTTGGCGGATTAATTGCAGATGCCTCTTTCTTCCGTACAGTATACTTTGGCGAAGTTCCTCACCAATTCAAAAATTTGGTTATACAAAAATTTGGGCAGGGTCATGGAACTATAATAGCTACCCCTGAGCAGATGCGGACTAATGAGCTTATATATTTACCTAAATACTCTCTGAGCGACATACAGATCAATGGACTAATTAATGGCATCGAAAGATAAAACCCCTAATTTTCAGGATATTCCTCGTGCGTAACTTTAAATACTTCAACATCTGTAAACCAATTTAGCATTTTAAGATCGGAAACAAGCCCTTGCTCATAATCCTGCCCAAACGGTTCAATGTCCTTCAGCAAACCAAACCTAAACCCATCCAATTTATTGGAGAACCCGATAACCACTACCTTTCTATCCCTATAATTATTCATAAAAACATATCCCTCAGCAGCTATCCGAATCAGTTCCATTACGCCATTATGGGACATACCATCAACATACAATACCATTGTGACAAGCAGATCTTTAACCTTTCCGTATCGCCTTGCAGTAAATAAGCCACTGGCATTTTTATACTGCTTGGCAAATCCCAGTAGTTGAGAGCCTAAAATCCGTCTTTCGAATCTGCTTAGGGAAAGCAGCTCAACGGCTAATTCAAGATTGGAAGGTTTAGTTGAATACAAAACCTCATGCTTTACAAATTCGTCAATAAAATAGCTATCTGTATCTGCCATCTTCTTGTTTTGTACTTCCTTTTGTTCTAAATACCTATTCCATTTACCATCAATATCGATACCCCCTCCGTTATAGTCATTTAAATAAAATACCTTGTTGAATTTCCGAACGTTCCAATAATAATCAGCGAGTAAATCAAGCTCATTTCCCGAAATTAACAAGCATCTATTTCCTACGATTTCACGTTTGGAATTGTAATCTATAAATGACTGTCTCACTTCAGGAGTCCAATCCTGTTGGTCACCCGTCATAAGGGTTACATCTCTGTCCAGAAAAATCACCTCTCTTTCTGAGAGGTAAGCAATAAAATCAGGGATGGTATCTAACTCATTAACAGCTCCCAAAAAGGCCTCCCAATTAAACACATGTACGTATTTTCCATTTCCGGTCATCCTGCCACCAGGATAGAACAAAGGACTAGTGCTATGATTTACGATTACCCGATGAATTACAGAATACTTCATAGGCTCGAACAATGCTTCCCCTAAATCTATATGATTAATATACACTTGTCCGCCATCGAACAACTTCCTTTCCGCACCAGATATTTGGGCTACAGCTTTATCAAGTGTTGACCTGAAATACCTTTCGTAATTTCCTTTGAAAGCGTAATTTTTGACGGAAAGAATTATAGCCGTATCACGGAAAAGAATAAGCAGATCACAGATTTCCTTTTTTGATCCTTTTTCATCTTTAGGGCCGGGGTAGCACCAGAATTTAAGATAAGTGTCAAAGGCCAGTTTATTCACAAGTTTCTCGCCAATGTCACCTTTTTCATTGATATTTTCATTCATGAATGAAGATAACATTTTAATTGTACACAAAGACAAAGCTATTATGGCCGTTCCTTAGAGATTTATCTTGTGATAAATAATTTTTGTATTGTCCGGCTGTAATCCGAACAACTATTGTATGACTTAATATGCTGTCTTGATCTCTTACTTTTTTCCTTGACATAGGATACACTTATCAATGACTTCAGGATCACGAGTTCCGAGTGATCCTCTGTCCGAACGGACAGCAAAGATCTTTTCGCATGCGAAAATACATCTTTGCTAAGTCCACGAGGACTTCAAAGCAGATCACCCGAAGGGTGCTGTGACCTTCGGTATCGGTTATAAAATGAAATTGATTTACGGTAAAGAATGGCGTTGTCAGACGGAGAATTTTCTGTGAATTTCTTCCAGAATTTCCTGGTCTTGAAAAGTCAGCGCTTGTCTGAGCAGACGTTTAATCCGGGTACGGGGTTTGGCTCTGGATCGTTTGAGCTTTGGCTGAAATGTTCCTAAGAAATCAGCTGTCTTTAAAGTTGTTGTTTTTTTGCCTTATTCATGATGAAGCTCCCTCCAGTAATTTCACTATCTCATCATGCTTATAGTAAAGAAGCCCTCCTATTTTAGAAAAGCGTAATGTGCCATTTCTCCGAAAAGTTGCCAGTGTCCCAGCGGAAATGTTTAGGATAGAACGAACTTCATAACTTTTAAGCCACTCCTTTTGTTCTTCCCTTTTATTCAGCTTGTAGCTAGGTCTTTTTAATTCTGCAAAAAGTTCGACTTTAAACTTCTCCAGATCCTCTTTTGTGATTAAATCAAATTCTGCCATAAACGTTTTATTTTGTTCGATAGAGCAAAATTTGAAATAAGAGAATGAATAACTTGGTGACTTGTTAGGTAGTCCCCAACAATAAGTGATAAAAAATAAATCTATTGTATAGTTTCACTATTTTCGGGACAATAACCAACCAAACACTGTTAATAATGAATGATAAACGCCCTATAATCGCAAAAGAAGATGACGATTTTATAAGTAACAACCCTGACGGAGCAATCAAAGGCCTTGCATTACTTTTCATTGCAATAGGATTTATCTCATTTATCATAAAGTTTAACAATGAGCCAAAACCATTAGATGTAAAACAAAACATACCTAAAACAGAAACAGTAAGCGAGCAAACTTCCCCAACTGCAACTGAGCCCAATGACCCAGTTAAAGATTATTGGGCAATTAATGGAACAATTGGCGATTTTGTAGGTGGAATTGCTGGGACTCTATTTTCATTGTCTGGATTTGCTCTTCTATATTTAACATTTAAAAAACAAACAGAAGCAAATGTTACACAACTCAATGCTTACAATCACGATAAAGTTGAGGGTAGGTTCTTTGAACTAATTAAATTACATCGAGACAATGTAAATGAAATTAAATTCACAACCGTAAAAGAAAAAATAGAAGTAATTAAAGGTGAACACTTTACCCGGCTGGAGCGAATCACCTATGAAAACAGGCATTTCTTTGTTGCTGTAATGGATCAGTTCAAAACAGCCTATGATGAACTGGGTTATTTATTCCTTAATTTGACTGAGGATGACATATACGATCCCCGCTATCTACAAAAATTGAAAAACAATGCGACCTTAGTAACAAGGGAGATTGAATTAATCAAATATGCCAAAATCGATATATTATATTTGATTGTGTTTTTTGGCGTTGGGAAGGACGGCCAAATAACAATAAAAAGTATCGTAGACCAAAAGTATAATAAATCTCTTATAGACAAAATACTGAAAACTGGGGCATTAAAGCCAAATCGTGAGTCTACTCATTGGCTAAAATGGAATTCTAACCAAAAAGCAAAAAACATTTCCGAGATCAATGAACAATTAATTAAGGCTCATGATGGCGAAGAGTATAATATTGACTGTTATAATGGGTGGTTAACCGATGGCACAAAATATATCCCATTTAAACCATATTATCCAAACAACTTTGACAAGTACTACGGTGGACATCAATTCCGACTTGGGCATTATTTTAGGCATATTTTTCATACAATCTCATTTATCAACGACAATCCTGAGCTATCATCAGAAGAACAATACAGTTATATCAAACATCTTAGAGGTCAGTTCTCTACAAATGAGCAGATCTTGATTTTTCTAAATAGTATATCTCAATTAGGTAGAATCTGGGAGTTAGAAGATAAAAAAACAAGTGGTGAAGTTGAACGATGGAAACAAATAATGTCTGATTATATGGTAATAAAAAATATACCAAACGATGAAGTTATACCTGGCATTAAATTATCTGATTTTTACCCAAATATTGTATATGAAGGCTTCGACACTCCAAAATCACTGTAACGTACGGAGTTTTGTAGTTTAGGTATTAATCATCCCATTTACATTTTGAAAGAGTTCAATTAATTTAAAATTTATGTTTAAAATCAATATCCAACCAGAAAGACTTCCATATTTAAGACATTCTATTTGGATTGAGATAGATGCTTTAATGAATGAAACTTTAGGGTTTACCATGTCCTGGAATGATAATCAAATAAGGTTAAAATTAATTGGAGCTGAAAATACAATCTTAATAAATTTCCATGATGATAAGATAAAGATGTATAAAACCTCATTAGTTAATAAGTCTGAACAAGATAACTTGTTTCAAAAAATTAGTGAGATTATTGAAAAATCAGTATCAGGTAAATAAGATTAAAAAAGTTCCGAATATCTCGTCGACAGCCGATAAAATTGACTACAGAACGTCTCAAATGAATGCTGCAAGACACTTACACTGCAACCCTAACCCGTCCGAACAAATGGATAAATTCGACAAAATAATAGAAGTAACCAAAGTAAAAAAACAAGTTGATGAGTCAGAAAGTATGGCTTTATGGAAAACATTTCAACAGGGAAGATCATCCTATTTGATTTTCTTAGATAATAGCAAAACCATCCGTGATTCGATAAGAGAGCTAAATTCAATTCCACTTGGGGAGCTAGATATTAATAAAAGATGGCGCTTGCAACGACGGGTCGTAAAGGACATACATAATGTCATATCCTCAGGACAAAATTTTCTAGACCATCTAAAACATTCACATAATTTTTCCGAGGCCGTTTATGATAAGACTTACACCATATTTTTCAGGGAATTAAGAAACTATTTAGTTCACAATGATACTTTCAAGCTCGTTACCAGGAACGAATACAAAAGAGACGAGGAACCAAAGTTTTACCAAGCTATGGACAAATCTGCATTTACAACATTTGTAAATAAGAAAGGGAACCAAATATATGATAGGATTCGATTAGACAGCTCCAAAGTTTCAAAAAGAGAACATAAACTATGTAGTGAACTGCTTTCTCTGTTAAATTTCTTGGATGAAAAAGAGAAGCTATTCGATTTTGAGCCCATCCTTCGTCATTACGTTATTTCCTTGAATGCCTATTATTCAAACTGGGTGTTATCAATATTGAAGAAGAAGGTGAAATTATCAATCTTAAAAAAATTCACTGAGGATATGAAAATAGTCCATAACCATTTTCACAATAGCTTTAGTGAATCAAGACTACGTTACCTTAGGCTTGCGATCTACAAAAAGAACAAAATAATTTCTGGATTGAAAAAGGCTCGTTAATAACCGCCTTAAATTACTTTCCAAATGTCATTTTTTGCCTCAAACTAACCATATCATTCAGCACTTTTTTCCTTTTAACTTTTGAATATATCTGAGTGGTTCGAATGCTTGCATGACCAAGCATGTGCGAAACGCTTTCCATTGGCACTCCATTTTCAAGTGTAACCGTTGTAGCAAAAGTGTGCCTAGCCAAATGAAAGGTGACTGTTTTATTGATATCAGCTACGTAAGCGATAATTTTAAGATAACGGTTTACAATCTGATTTGAAAAGGTTGGGAAAATCGTTCCTTCTTCCTTTGCAAATTGATCGTTTTTATATCTTTTAATAATCTCTAAAGCTTCAGGGAGCAATAAAACATGAAATTTACGTTGTGTAAAGTTTCTATTTTTCTGCCTGATCATCTCAATCCAATACTCCCCAGCACTATCTTTAACCAGATGCTCTTTAGCAAGACTTACCAAATCACAATATGCCAGCCCAGTTAAACAACAAAACACAAAAAGATCGCGAACTATTAGTTGACTATTTGTTAATCCATCAATAGCCCTGATACGGTTCAACTCTTCCATTTCAAGGCAGTCACGATCTTTGTTTATTATTTTACGCTCAAAATGAAGAAAAGGATCATTCATAGTCAACCGGTTTTAATAGCAACTCCAAACACCTTCTTAAAGCGTTCCATGTGTTTCATTAATGTATTATTTCCACATGGCTTCTGTCCCTTATCTGGCACACGGTTGAGCATATATATACCAAAATCGGTAATAAACTTATTGTCAATCTTATCTAAGTATATATCTTTCACCTTTCTTTGTTTTATCAAAAATTCCTTTAAAAAACGTTCGGTAGAAAAATAATTCTTTAAAGTCCCAGGTTCAATTAATGACGCTAGGTCAATATTATGGTGACTCAACAGAGAATTTAAAGTACATGGCTCCTTATCATACCCTTCTACCCTTGCTTTTATAGTTTCAGAAGACAATGGCTTATTTTCATATTTCAGGTCGTTATACGCGTTAATAATATCATTTATCAGTAACCGAATTTTCTCTCTAACTAATGCTTCTTCCTTACCATTGCCAGAAAGAGTTTGTTTAGTTTGATTCCATGCAGAAACATCAACCCTTTTCTTGGTTGAAATATCAGAAAACTTACTATTTAAAGTAATCCGAACAAATAATGGGGCTCTACCTTCTTTCATTTTGTCCTTTTTTAGGAAAAATGATAGACTAAATGTGTTTGGGCTTTTCATATTTTAATATGATTTATGCCCTTTTATGCCCTTATGCCCTCTCCTGTTTTTATAGAATTAGAGGAACAAAACACAGGGTTAAAAAAGGCGGTAAAACAAAAAACTCAAGTAGTCGTTTTTACTTTTTTTTTGAAGGACAATTTATAGCTGAAAAAAATAGGGTGTAGAATAGGGCATAAAAACCTTGATATTCTTTGCTTTTCTTTGATATGACTAAAACGAAAAAACCCTCTAAATTGTGACATTTAGAGGGTTTTTGATAGAATTTGACATCTATAGTGTCGGGGTGGCAGGATTCGAACCTACGACCTCCACATCCCAAATGTGGCGCGATACCGGGCTACGCTACACCCCGAACTGGTATCTTCATTTTTCAAACCATTTCTTACATGATTTGAAAAAGTTAGCTTCGATATAATGAGTTACTATTCGATTTTAACTGGCGCAAATGTACATTAATTTACATAACATTAAAATAAATAAATTCAGTAACTACATAATAAGCTGTTTTTCAACCCGATATTTTATGCTAAAAACGTTATTATAGCATTAAAAGGCAAAGCAATATTAACGCAATGCCCATGGACATTGTGTTAATATTGCTTTTTACATTAATTTTTGAGTATTGACTCATTCGAGTTTTGAGAATAAATTAATTGGTTTCAGTAATCCAATCTGCGGGTTTATCTCTTTTTAAGTAATAATCAAACCAATCCATTGCCTTATCGTTTAGATCCTCCTGAGTGTTTTTGGAAAGTAATGTATGGGCTTCATTAGGATACTGCAGCATGATGCTTTTTTTATTGAGCCTTCTCAGAGCGAGAAAAAAAGCTGTAGACTGTTCGGGTTTAACATTATTATCATTTTTGCCAGTCCAAATAAGAATCGGCGTGTTTACTTTATCTGCATTAAATACAGGTGAATTTCTTAAATAGGAATCTTTACCTTCATAAAGTGATCGTCCCATTCTGTACTGCTGATTTTCAAATCTCCAGATTTCTGCATTATTAAACTCGCTATTGACTGTAAGATAACCACGAATATTATCCGATACTCCAGCACCACTCACAGCGGCGGCAAACATATTGCTGTTGGTAATTATACAATTGACCTCGTAGCCGCCGAAGGAATGACCCATAATTCCTACTCTAGAAGAATCTATAACTCCTTTACCAATTATTTGTTTGACTGCACTTTCAACGCATTGCGTAGCAGATATTCCAGTATTACCTCTTTCATAATAAATATCAGGCATAAGTACAAAATAGCCATTTCCAGTAAGATGAGTAATATTAAAGCCTTGTGTGCTGTGGATGCTTGGAGTTACATAATTATGCAGTTTATGGGAAAGCTTCTCATAGATGTAAACAACTAAAGGATATTTAACCTGCGGATTGTAATTGGCAGGATAAAATAGGGCCGCGCTAAGGGTATCTTTCTGCGTATTTTCGAAATTGATCATCTCAGAATGCCCCCAGTAAAATTTTTTCTGCTGTACATTCGTTTGGATTATAGTTTTTATTTCTATTCCATTTTCGGATTTTAAAAGAAGAGAAGGTGATTTGTCAAATTTTTCAGATTCAAAACAGTATGAATCACGCTTTGCTGCCTTTCGAATGTTAGAAATTTTGGCATCAGCAAATACTAAAGATTGCAAACCTTTCTCAGGATTCAGGATAAAACAGCCGGAGGATCCTTGCTTACTGTCATAAGCTTCCAATATGTTTTTTTCTTTCAAATTAATAGTAAGGCTGTTTGTGGTGGAATAGTTAGATCTCCTTTTGTTCTGCCGTACAGCAGCGAACCTATATCTGATTAATTTTTCTTTTCCGTCAGTGAGTCTCACAGGCTGCTTTCCATCGGTAAAAAATTGCCAGATATCGTACTTATCATAGAATAAAATTGATTTGCCGTCGGACGACCAGCCATAAAATTCGAATGAAATTTTATTTCTGTTAACTGGATCTTCCAAACTATTCCAAGAAAAGGGAGTTTTGGTCGTAAGACTGCTGTGTGTCTTTTTTTTGATATCATAAAGATGCCAGATGTCGTTTTTATAGTAACAAATGTAACTGCCGTTTGGAGAGAAGTGCATATATTGGGTGTGGCCCGACTGATTGCTTATCATGAGTTCTTTATATCCGTTTGACACTTCCATAATGTAATAGTCTAATGGCGCAAAATTATCGTACTGGGGCTCATACTGGAGCATGTCTGCAACCACAGCATATTTTTGATTGCCGGATAATGCAACCCACGAATATTTTTCGCAGCTCAGCGGACGAGCCAGATGACTTTTAGGATACCAGACCGCCAATAAGGGTTTATTGTAGGACTTTGCCAGTACTGAATTAGGGTATATGTATTTATCATCATTTTTCCATATTTCTACTACAGGATTCTGGAGAATGCTGTGGACAGCATTTTTATAAGCAAAAAATACAGCACTGTTATCGTCAGCTATTTTAAGAGGTATGCTGCTGTCGTTTGTTATTATTTTGTTATTAAAGGTAGCCCTCGGAAGCTCCTTTAAAGACGAAAGTCTTTGAGAGCGGCAGTCGTAACAATATAAACAGATACTAGTACTATTTTCTGTATAAAAAGCGGATGTATTTCCGTCCTTTGACCAGGTCATACTTTTAATTTCTGCGGTGGAGTTATCAAGTATTTTCCTTTTGACGATATGCTGTTTCAATTTGATAAGGCCAGCCTCATAATAACCGTTTTGTCCTAAAGAATATAGAACGGCATTTCCCGCATTATTCATTTTGAAATCATTGGCATTTTCTATCCTCTGCAGCATTTTTCCGTTTTTATCACGAATGGCAAGGATCTTAGATTTATTTGGTTTGGATTCTAAAGTAACGAGAAAAGAGCCATCTGATGACAAGTCGTATTCTTTAACCCCAGAAATAGAATCTACATTTCCTTTGCTGAGATTAACAAGATGGAGATTTTGTTTATTGTCAATACAGGCAAATAGCTCTTCTGATGCGAATTTGCCCTCCAATGATCCGGCAAAGGCATACTGCTGACCTGTAAGCGTGCTTTTTACAAAAAGGGTATCCAAATGTGATTCATATCTAAGTGCATAACTTATCCATCCTGCTTTATCCGAGATTTTATCAGTGGCAAGCTTGCTCCATAATTTATAATCATTTGTAGTGAGTTTTTTTTGGATCAGATCCTGGCCCGAAGCGGGACCGGCTACTAATCCAAGTATGAATACAGCAAAAAATCTGTACACAAGTTTTATATGCTTTTTCATTTTTTATTTTTATCAAATAACTTCATGGATTTCAGTCAATGATGTTGCTCAGTAGCCAGGATTTTGCGGAGCAAGATTTGAATTTGCAAGGATTTCTTTGTCAGGGATAGGCCACAACTTGTCATTAGTTTCCCATCCAGGCTTTACAAGCGATAGCGTTTCATCGAGTTTGCCTAAACGTTTCAGGTCAAAGAATCGATGGCCATGTTCGGTGAAAAGCTCAAATTTCCTTTCTTTTAATACAGCAGCAATAATTTCATCTGCAGTACTTGCATTTGTATTCGATAGTCCTGCTGTATTTCTAATCTTATTCAAATCGTCTTTAGCCTCAGTTAATTGACCTAAGCGTGCTCGAGCCTCCGAACGAATGAGATATTGTTCTGCTAACCTAAAAACTACTGAGTATTCTTTACTTGTTCCGGTATTTAAACGCTGTTTATATTTATAGGGAAAATACCATCGATCAGCACCATTAGTTACCATGCCCACCCAATATAACTTCCTACGGTCATCGGGTTCAAAGCTATTTACCAGGATCGGACTCAATGCATACCCCGGAATGGAACCATTTAGCGTAACAAAAGTAGCGCCTTCATTAGTATTGTTACCCACCAATTTAGGTGCAAACTGCCAAATTGTTGCAGTGCTTTCTTTTAAAAATACATTCTCTAAATTATTCTCCCATAAATAGATCTTGTTGTTGATTACCTTTTCCGAAGCAATCACAGCATCTTGCCAATCGCCTATGTACAAATAGACCCTAGCAAGCAATGCCCAAGCTGTGGCACGGTTAGGACGAGCCCTTTCGACACTGATGTAGGTCTCTGGTAATAGCTCTGTAGCTTGCTTCAAGTCTGCTATTATCGCATTATAAACCTCTTCCACAGGCAATCTCCTAACACTTTTATTCATATCATAATCGGTAGACGAAATATAGGGTATATCCCCATATACATTCGAAAGATAAAAGTGATTGAGTGCCCTGATAAAGGTAGCCTCCCCAATAAACTGATTTTTATTTGCTACCGACAATAAAGTTGATTTTTGTACACCCTCTATGACAGCATTGGCGCAATAAATTAGATGGTAACTCTCATTCCATAACTGACTAGTAATGTTATTTGTTGCTAAAATGTTGTTGGTGTATGGTATCCCGGGTTCTACATCCGTACGTGTATAAATAAGTTCGTCAGCATACATCCCCAAATTTACCGTAGCCCCACTCCTGGCCAGAAAGCCTGTTTCGCGTTGCTTTGAATAGATATCAACCATTGCAGCGTTGGTGGTTGCCTGATCTTGAAAAACATTTTCTCCGGTTAACTGAGAAGTAGGTAGGCTTACGTTTACAAATTTCTTACAACTAGTAAATACTGCAAAAGTCAAAAGCGCAACTATAATTAAGTTTAAATTTTTCATTTCCTAATTTCTTATTTTTAAAAAGTTAATTGTAAACCAGCAGTATACACTCTTAAAGGCGGTAAATACCCACTCAATTTATATTCCGGATCACCCCCCTCAAATGAGGTAAATGTGAGCAGATTTTGCCCTTGGAAATAAATACGGCAAGCGATTCCTTTTAATAATTTTGGTTTAATTTCATAGGACAAGGCAACATTTTTTAATCGGATAAAAGAGGCATCTACAATAGTTCCATCGCTTAGATTAAAAAGAGAATAGCCAATGTTAAGCGCGCTATTATTACTGGTCATTTTTTGATAATCAGCCTCATCATTTGGCTTTTGCCAAACATTAGTTAACGAGGAAAGCTGATTTATCAACCTACCAGGAAGTCCTGGAGCATATGCAGTCGCCTTTTGCTTGACAAATTGAAATAGAAAATTCAACTGAATGTTACGATAAGTAAATTGATTTTGCAATCCTCCAAAAAAACTTGGATTTAAATCAAAAATGAGCGTTCTATCCATCAATGACGTGATTTGCCCATCGCCGTTCATATCTTTAAAAGTATAGACCCCAGTTTGTGGGTTGATACCAGTATATTGATACCGTTTTAAAATATTTATAGATTCGCCAACTACGTAGGTATTGGAATTGTTGGAGGTGGCTAAACCTGGATATGAAATGAGCTTATTTCTATTTGTCGAAATATTAAAATCACTCGTCCAACTGAACTGTTTACTTAAAATGTTCTTCGTTTCAACAGAAAATTCAAATCCTTTATTTTGAACAGTTGCACCAAGATTAGCGGTTAAACTAGCAAATCCAGTAGTACCGGGAAGTGGAATTCCGACAAGTTGATTAGAAGACCGGTTTAAATAGTAAGCAGCATTTATAAATATCCCATCATCAAAAAAGCCCATTTCTAATGCCGTTTCAAACTTTCTATTTGTTTCCCATGCGAAATTTGAGTTAAACAATCGTGTTGGTTGTAGACCAACTGTTCCTTGGTAGGTGTTGCCTGAAGATAGATAAGTATCTAGAAATTGGTAATCTCCAATTTGATCGCTTCCGGTAATGCCATAGCTTGTCCGAAGTTTTCCAAAACTTAATATTGATTGATCCTTAAATAAGTTTTCCTTAGAAAATATCCACGCAGCACCGATAGCCCCAAAATTTGCAAATTGTTTTCCTGGCCCAAATCGGCTTGAGCCATCTCGTCTGGCAGTGATATTAGCGATATATTTTCCATCCCAATTATAGTTTAACCGGGCAAAGATGGCTTCATAATTATATTTCGTTTCATCACTAATATCTATAACTTTTAGTGATGCAGAAGAAAGGTCATAAATAAGACTGTTGGTTGAAAACCCGAAACCAGATTGGCCTAATCTATTGTTTGTTTGACTTTGAAATGTACCTCCCACCAACGCTTCTAATTTACCTTTCCCTGCGGTTAAAGTCCATTTTATCTGCGGTTCTATTATCCACGAACTTCTAAAAACCAGACTGCTGTATAAACTAGACGAACTACTATTTAGTCCCAATGCAGGATTGTACATCGTATGGGGCTGTGCATTGGTTTCATAATTACGTACATCAGTATACCCAAAATTAGACGTTAGTTCAAGATTGGGCAATATACTATAGCTCAGCACTCCATTAGCATTTAGGTTATTAATCTTTGCATTAAATTTTGCCACTTGAGCAGCAAGTGGATTTTGCCAGGTACTATTCTCCCAGTTCAGGTTTCCATTTTGATCATACAATGCTGGAGCATTGGGAGCAAGTGTACGCGAAAGTCGAGTTAAGTCTGTAACAGGTTGGAGGTTGACCTGAAAACTATATTGAGAAGAAAGGATTAGTTTGAACTTCCTATCTTCGGAAATATGATTTAAATTAAAATGCACTGCGCCTCTTTTATATTTAAAATCACCTGGATAAACTGTGGTTTCTTTAGCTGTATTTCCACTTAAAAGATATTGCGTTTGAGCGTTCCCTCCTGTAATAGAGGCTTGAATTGTCGTGATTTCAGCTGTACCGCCGATAAGCTCCTTTTGCCAGTCAGTATACCTATTTCTGTCCCATTTCCCATTTATATCATATGCATCTGCTGGATAATTCGTTATCCCATCGTTAGCGTAAGCTTGTTCACGCATGGCTAAATATTGTTTCGTATCCATCAAGTCCAGCATTGTTGTCACTCTTCCCTTGCTAGTTGCGCTATTGATGCTAATCTTTGTTTTTCCTGCTTTTCCTTTTTTTGTTGAGATCAGCACAACACCATTTGCCCCACGAGATCCATATATGGCTGTTGCATCAGCATCTTTTAATATCTCAATGCTTTCTATATCTGATGGATTGATGGCGTTTAACGGACTGGTCATCGTAGTAAAAGTGCCAGAGGTATTTTGCGTACCTATAGTTTCAGATGCAAAGGGAACCCCATCAACAATATATAATGGTTCATTTGCAGCAGCTCTTAAGCTATTTTGACCACGAATTTTAATCTTAAAAGCTCCACCCGGCGTGCCATTGTCTTGAATAATTTCAACTCCAGCCATTCTTCCTTGCATAGTTGCTAATACATTCAATACAGGCTGGCTCTCGATATCTTTAGAAGAAATTCTGGAAATATTTCCAGTTAATTCCCGCTCTTTAACCCTATAATATCCCGCATTGACTATTACTTCCTCTAATTTCCCAATTGCCAGTTCCATTCTAATGCTACCTATATCCTTTAAAGCCTTTACTTCTTTAACTTGATAGCCTAAATAAGAAATTTCTAATACAGCATCTTCAGAAATATTCTTCAATAGGAAATAGCCATTTCCATCAGAAACAGTAGAAATTGTGGTCCCTTTAACCCTAATCGTCGCCCCGGCAATGGGCTCTCCCTTTTCATCTACAACCTTTCCAGTTACATCAATTGCCTTAAGCCTGTCAATAATACGCTCCAAAAAACCAGGCTGCTCCTTTGGCTTAATTGCAATGGTTTTACCATCAATTTTGTACGTGTATCCTAATCCTTTAAAAGCTTGATGCAACGCTTCTTCGATAGAAGCATTGGTAACCACAACTGTCACTTTTTGAGATTTAAGGGAGTTTTTCCCATCAAAATACACAGCAAAGCCGCTTTGTTTTCCGATAGTACGCAAAACGTTATTTAAAGGCGTGTTACGCTCGTTTAGCGTAATCTTCTGCGCCAGCCCCGCCGCGCTCACCTGCATTAAACAGGCTATCATGATCACCGTGGTCAGTCGCATAATCAGGCATATTTTCTGGTATAGCCGCTTGGGCATACCAATTACTTCAATAATTTGATACATTTGTTTTAGTTTTTGGTTCTTGCAGCGACCTTTTTCTTTCCACGGAGTAGGAAACTGCGGTAATTAGGTTAGTATTTTATATTGGCCAAAGCCAAAAAACTCAGCCAGTCCACTATGGGCTGGTTGATTTGTTTTAAGCTAATAGCTCTGCCTTCATAAAAATTTAGTCATCCCTTGTTGGTTTAATGGTTGATGGTTCGGTTAGTTTGTTGGCTTTATCATAGGGATAGTAGTATTTTTATTTATAGACGTAGACTTTTTTTCCTTCCACTCTGAATTTTACCTGCCCCGAATTTTCGATCAGTTTTAATATAGATGATAATTTATTGTCCCTTGGTATCCATCCTCCAGACTGAATGTCTTCAGGAACGGATTTATCATAAACGACCTCCACATCATACCATCGTGAAATCTTACGCATTGCCATTCTGAAGTCCAGACCATCAAGATTAAACTCCCCATCTTTCCAGTCGGTAACGTTTTCCGTATTGACCTTCGCTACAGAGATCTGACCGCCATTGTTTCTGGCCTGGTCGCCTGGAACAATGGTCTTTACATTCTTTCCAGCCGATATCTTTACAGAACCTTCCAAAAGCGTTGTAGTGGTTGTGAGTTCATCTTTATAGCTATTGATATTGAAGTGCGTTCCCAAAACCTCCACTTCCTGATCAGCTGTTTTCACGATAAATGGGTGCGATTTGTTCTTGGTAATTTCAAAATATCCTTCACCAGCCAACTGAACGGTGCGTTTTTTATTCTGGATGAGGTTTGCCGCATAGGTCAGGCTAGAACCCGAGTTCAACCAAACCACAGAACCATCTGGAAGTTTCACCCGATAGGTCTCGCCGTTACTCGTCGATATGGTATTGATTTTGTTTTCGTTAGTATTGCTCTTGATCTCATATATTAATTCCCCATTTGCGGTTTTGGTAATGATCACACCAGCCTCATCTGCAAGTTTGCCAGTGCTCACCTCTGACAGCCTGATTTTTGTTCCATTGGCCAAAGTCAGGGTAGCGCCCTGCTGGCCTGGGTTTACATCATGCTGAGCGACTTGCTCAATCAACTGTTTATCCCTACTATTAAAATATAACAGACTTCCAATACCTATCGATAACGCAATAGAGGCAGCAACTGCGATACGTGGCCAAAGCCTAAATCTACGTGTTAGGATAACTTTTCTTTCCTCTAGCCTTCGCCAGACTTCCGCTTCCGCATCATCAAGCTTCGCTTCCGAAAGGCCAGGCTTATTTTTCATGTTTAACTGAAAAAGCCAGCGTTCAGCGATCTGTTGCTGTTCGGTGCTATATTTTCCAGAAGAGACTTGAACTAAATCATCTTTGATGTCCTTATTTTCCATCGGGTGGGTTATTGCTTATTAACTATAAGGCAGATAAGTCCGGCCCTTTGGTGACTCTAAATGAAGATAATATGAAATAATTGTGAAATTATTATTCAATCAACTGATTTACAATTGAATAATTTTATAAAAAAAATTAACCATTCAGCACGTATAGTACAAATACTGCTATACCAAGATTGTTTTTCAGCTGTTTTACAGCCCGCTTCAAATGCGTATTGACCGTGTTTTCAGAAATATCCAGTTTAGCGGCGATCTCTTTTGCGCTTAGATACTGCTCAAAGCGGAGCCGGTAGACTTCACGCATCTTTGGCGGCATCGCCTCGATTTCCTGTCGGATCATTCCGGCGATATCCTTTTCACGGATCAAGTAATCAGTTTCTGTACTATCCACCTCTATATAATGATCACCCTGATCGATATACTTCTTAATAATTGCCTGATGGCTGAAAATATTAAAGATCTTATTGAGTACAGATTTGTACAGGTAACTGGAAAGTGAAGTTTTCAGCGCAAAGTTTTCCGTGTGGTCAATCATCCAGGCGAACACATCGTGAACCACATCTTTGGCTTCTTCCTCGTCCCTTAGTTTGTTATAGGCAAACAGATAAAGCAGTTTAAAATAACGGGTATAGATTTCCTTAAACGCAGCGTCATTACCCAACCGCAAGGCTGTGGCAAGTTCTGGGTCACTGTATTTGGAGTAATCTTCCATAGTGATCTGCTATCATTAAATTTACAAAATTTAAGGCCAATGATAGCTATAAATATCGAAATTTCCTGCTAGCACCTGCTAATAATGACGTATAAGCCTAAATCAAAGGATTTTTGGCATTCCTACATGGATATGGCTTTATCTTGTTCCTTAAAACGCCTCTACCTTTTTAGCAACAATGTGAATTTGTTGGCAAATTTTATATTTTGCATGTTAAATCAAAAATTACTTATATGAATAAAAAATTGTTATGGGCGGCTTTATTGCTACCATTTTGTATGAATTCCTGCAAAGATGATCTCGTAGAAAACATCAAAGTAGAGAAGATAGAAGTAGATCATAAAATAGAAAAGGTAACACCACCCAGCTCAACTTTATCAGCGCCTGATAAACGTAAGGATAGAGATTGGGAAACATCAACAACTAGCTAGCTTATTATTTTAATTCAATATATACATGTGCAAAACATTTGTGCATGTATATTATTTTCTTTTCATTTAAGACATATAAAAGTCCTTCTTAAATAATGCATAATGATTGATTTCAATCATTATGCATTTAATTGTAACTAAAATTACTGATTAAAATTGCTATTCATCCAATCTTGTTTTTTACCATCTTTCAGATAATAATCAAACCATTGCATAATTCGTAGACTCAGGTCCATTGCATTCTCCTTTTTAGTTAATTCATGTTCTTCACCAGAATAAATTAACAAAGTATGCTCTTTATTTGCTCTTCGCAACGCTAAGTAAAATTCCATACTTTGCAAGGAATGAATATGGCGATCATCTTCACCTGCCCATCCTAACAGTGGGGTATTTACCTTGTCTGCCAATAAGACTGGAGAATTATTCAAATAGGCAGGCATATCCTCAAATAATGACTTACCTATTCTCAATTGGTGGTTCTCGGTCCTAAAAAAATCTGGTCTTTTCATAAGTGGGCCTTCATACAAATAAGTACTCACTAAATCTGTCCAAGCTGCACCAGCAACTGCTGCTGTAAAGCGCCCTGTTTGTGTGAGAATTAAATCCGTTTCGTAACCACCAAAGGAATGTCCGATAAGCCCTATTTTATCTGGATAGATACTCCCCTTTGCGACAACCGTATCAATAGCTGTAAGCACACTTTGGGTTACAGACTTTCTTAGATTACCGTATTCATAATTGATATCAGGATATAAAACAAAATAACCTTGATGGGTAAAATTGGTTGTATTGTTACCATCACTTTGCATTAAACTAGGATTTTGGTATTCATGTAAATATGCAAACTGTCGCTCATAGATACTAACCACCATTGGATATTTTTTTCCAGCCTCGTAAGCTGCTGGATAGAATAACACGCCTTTTGTTTTGATACCATTCACTACATAGTCGATACGTTCATTTTTACCCCAGTAAAATTGGTCTTGCTGTTTGTTAGTTCGTACTAATTCCCTCGCTTTCCCATCATACATCATCAACCTAGGTGAATAGGTAAAGCTTTGCTCTAAATACATATAGATAGCTTTATTCTCAGCTTTATAAAACAGGTTAGTTCTTTTATTTTCCCAAATGAGTTCCTTAACACCTGATTTTGGGTTCCAAGAGCTTAGTCCACTTGCACCGGTTTCTTTGTTAACCGTGGTAAGTATTAGGCCCCTGTCTAGGTCAAGCCTATTCTTTTTTGCTTTTATGTTTGTATTGAAAGTATTCGAAAAAGCCTCTATCCGAAAAATTTTCTGTATCTCCCTTCCTTTAGTCAACCTCAACTTTTCTTTACCATCCAAAGAGACTTTCCATAAATCATACCTATCATAAAGAATGACATTTCCATCCGTAGTCCATCCCCCAATTCCGTAAGGTTCCTCTTGTCCTGGACTATTTGTATCCTCTTTCAAAAATGAATTTGAAGTACCTAAAGTTATATTGGTATGCAAATCCCGCTGAATGTCATAGATCCACCAATGTCCCTGCTTGGTTGCGTAACAAAGGTATCTTCCATCAGGTGATCTCGATGGAATATTATCAAAGGCATATTTTCTAATGATGAGTTTTCTTTTACCAGTCTTTAAATCTACGATGTACAGATCGTATGGGCCATTTTGCTGAGTTTGAGGCTCATATGCATAGCGATCATAAATGAATGCATAATTATAATCCGAGCTTAAAAATCCAGTTGGCAAATCTTGATTAGTTATTTGAAGCACACTTTGGGTATTTACATCCCAAATTGCCATTTTATCAGACATGGCGTAATTGCCAAAAGATTTCTTTGAATCAAACATTTGTTTATCCATCGTATGCCAGATTTGTAGTGCTTTAGGGCCCATAAAATCAGATTTGATGCTATCATTCCTCATCCAGAAAATTACTTTTTTACCATCATCCGATAGATTGAGATGCGCCATAAGTGCATGGGAAACTTGCATTTGGGAAGGAAAGCCAGTAACTTTCGTTGGATCTAATAAACTGAGCTTATCCTGTAAAATATCATAAACAAAGAGCTTAGGGTGTTGGCTTAAAGTTTCAATAAAAGCAATTGAATTTTCCTCCCAAACTAGCTTTTTAAACATTGCTTGATGATCAGTGGTTACTGTTTTTTTCGAAATGGCATCTTTAAATAGCATAAATTCAACGCTATAGGCATCATCTTTTGCCGTACTATAAACAATTCCATTTCCCGAAGGATCAAAAACGTACTGGACAATATCTGAAACCTTCCGAACAACGGCACCTTGCCTATCCCTGACTTCTAGGATATTTTTTTTGTCGTCTTGTTTCAACAAGATGATCATAAATTTTTGGTTTGCTGAAAAAGCGAAATTAGCTGTAGCAGGCGTTTTCAATTGTTTTCCAGATTTTAGATCCATTGCGATAAGCGTATCACCTTTCAAACATGCAAAATCTGTTTCTCCGTTAAACTTTCCCCTAGCAGAACCAGGAAAAACATAGCTCTTATTACTGTATGTCTGTTGAACAATTAATGTATCCTTCCCTGTATAGTCATAAAGTAGCCTATAGCTAGCCCAATTGCCGTTATTGGAAATTTGAGCGTTAAAAAGCTTATGCCATAAATGGTAATCTTTTGGTGTTAGCATGCTTTTCTGTTTCACCTGTGCAGAAAGAGGCAAATAGGAAACCAGCAATAGAATAATAAAAAGAGAGGTCTTAATATAGATCTTATATGTTGAATTAATAGTCAGCATTTTGAGGTTTAAGGTTAGGGTTAAGTAATAGTTCAGATTCAGGAATTGGGAAAAGTCGGTCATTGGTTCCCCACTGTGGTTTTAGGGGAGATAGAACAAGGTCTAGCTTACCCGTTCTTTTGAGATCAAAAAAACGATGACCGAATTCAGTAAACAATTCCACACGGCGTTCTTGTAAAACAGCCTCAATAATCTCATCAGCAGTGTTAGCTGTGGAATTGGTTAAACCGGCTAAATTCCTAACTTTATTTAAGTCTTCTTTAGCTCCAGTAAGATTACCCTGATGAGCACGAACTTCTGCACGAATAAGGTATTGTTCTGCTATCCTTAATACAACAGAATATTCCTTAGAGGCTGTGGTAGTTGTTCGCTCTTTATACTTGTAGGAATGGTACCACGATGAAGTACCAGTAGTAATTTTATTTAACCATTGTCCTCGACGAAGATCATTATCTGCAAATGCTCCAAAAAGAGAGTTACTAATGGCAACTGAAGCCGGAGGTCCTTGTATAAAAATAAAAGAGTTGCCTTCATAGGCATTTTGCGTGTTGTTCGCGGGCATCAATTGCCAAATGGTAGAAAGGCTTTCTTTAACAAATACAGTATTTAGATTTGTTGGCCACGCATATAATGTCGATTGTTCTATTACAGCAGAAGCTGCATTACTAGCCTCATTCCATTTTTGCATATATAAACACACCCTTGCCAGTAATGCCTGTGCAGCCCACTTGTTTGGACGGACCCTTTCTGTGCCGATGTATTGAGCTGGAAGAAGCGTAATCGATTGCTCCAAATCCGATTTAACCAAGGCATACACCTCTACTTCTGGCATTCTACTGGCAACCCTATTTTGCTGGTAATTGGTTGTTTTAATATATGGAATGGGTCCAAAAGAATTAACCAAGTAAAAATGTATGAGTGCTCGTACGAAAAGAGCCTCCCCCATAATTTGATCCTTATCCAAAGTTTGCAAGGCTAATGATTTGTTTATTCCCTCAACTACTGAATTTGCCGCATATATTTGATTATAGCTTTCCGTCCATAGTGTAGATGTTTCATTTCCTGTAGCAATCAATGAATTATTATAAAAATTTGCCTGTGCTGAAAGTGCAAGCCCATAGAATTGCAGTTCATCAGCATAAAGCCCAAGTTGGACTGATAAGCCACTGTTGAAACCTGTAAGCAATCCCCGTTCCCTTATTTTGGAATAAATTTCAGTTATGGCAGCATTTGCTGTGGCCTTACTTTCGAAGACAGATCCAGTGCCTAACTGGGAAGATGGTAAATCTACATCTGTAAAATTACTGCATGCTGCAATTGAACAAAGAATGACCAGTAACAGCAATGAACGATATATCTTAATATAGAATATTTTCATGATAATTGAAATATGATTAGAAAATTAACTGAATACTGCCTGTATATATTCTTAAAGGAGGTAAATATCCTCCAACTCTAAATTCAGGGTCAATTCCTTTGTACTTGGTAAACGTTAACACATTTTGTCCTTGAAGACTTATCTTACAGGTGAAGTTTTTAGTCAAATTTTTAGGTAACTGATAGGATAAGGCAATATTTTTTAGACGAATATAAGATGCATCACTGTAGGCAGCGTCACTACCAATTAATCTGGTATTAGCAGTGATGCGACTTCCGTTGCTGTTACTATAGGCTTGATAAACACCTACATCATTAGGTTTTTGCCAGCGAGAAATTACTCCACTAGGTTGGTTATTCATCGTACCAGGCGTAGGGTTTGAAAAATTCTCATTGGCGTTTAACTGTTTAACAAACTGAAATAAAAAATCAAGTTCAAAGCCACGATAGTTAAAATTATTCTGTAAACCGCCATAAAACGCTGGATTCCGATTGATAATGGTTTTTGCATCCTCAGCAGCCGATAAAATTCCATCATTATTCACATCCTTAAATTGGTAGATTCCGGTTAAAGGATTAACTCCAGTATAATGGTAGACCTTACTAATGTTAAGAGGTTGACCAATCACAAATTGATTTTTATAGGTTGACGCTTCCAATCCAGGGAATGAAATCAGTTTATTTTTGGCAAGGGTTAAATTAAAACTAGTAGTCCATCGAAACTCCTTACGTTTAATGTTTTCCGTATTAATGCTAACTTCAAGACCTCTATTCTGTACAACGGCATCCAAATTCGATTGAATTGATGAAAATCCCGTTATAGCTGGTAGGGGGATGCCAACCAACTGGTTATCCGAACGGTTGTTATACCATGCTATTGTTGTTGAAATCCGGTCATTTAAAAAACCAGTCTCCAATGCTATTTCTAACTTCCGGTTACTTTCCCAACCAAAATCAGGATTAAATAGCCTACTAGGTTGTACACCAGCAAAACCTTGATATCTATTTCCTGAAAGACCATAAGTATCTAGATACTGGTAATCACCTATTTGATCATTTCCACTTATTCCATAGCTTGCACGAAGTTTTCCAAAACTTAAAAAAGAAATCTTCTTTTTCATCCATTCCTCCTCACTAAATATCCATGCAGTACCGATGGCACCAAAGTTGCCGAATTTTTTACCTGGCCCAAATCTACTTGAACCATCACGTCTGCCAGTAAAATTCAATAAATACCTACCTGCCCAGTTCAAATTTATCCTGGTAAAAAAAGCTTGGTACTTATACAAATTTTCCTCACTACTTAAAACCGTACTTGTTGTTGCAGAAGCCGGATTATCAATCAAACTATTACTAGGAAAACCTCTATAATAATTTACCAGTTGATTTCCTTTTTGCTGTTGAAAAGTTGTTCCAAAAAGTGCATTTATTGCTACATTTCCAATCTTACGATTCCATATCAATTGAGGTTCAGCAATCCAAGAATTCCTCTTCAGATTATTAATAAAAGCAGTCGCAGCTTCAATTCCCAAACCCCAAGATGGATTAAAAATAGTAGAGGGTTGTAGATTTGATTGTCTCTGATGGAGGTCCGTGTAACCAAGATTACTTTTGATAACAAATCCAGAGCCTAACTCATAAGACAGTAAAGCACTGGTTATTAAATCAGAGGTATTTCCCTTAATTTTTTGTCCTAAACCCGCAACTGGATTGTTAAAGGTATTGTTTTGCCAATTTAAATTACCAAATTGATCATATAAAACAGGAGCATTTGGAGCAAGAGTTGTCGCAACCGTAGTCAGGTCTACAGCCGGAAGAGTGTTGCTCTGTAACGTATAACCTGCCGATAGAGTAAATCGGAAACGTTTGTTTTCCGATTCATGATTAATGTTCAAAAGCATTCCTCCTTTGACATATTCAAATTTACCTGGAAAAACAGTAGTTTCCCTACTATAATTTCCGCTAACTAGAAACTGTGTTTGAGCAGATCCACCTGAAAGTGAGGATTGCAAATTATTATAGGTTGCTGTACCCCCTATTAATTCTTTTTGCCAATTGGTATTACGGTTCTGATCCCAGGTACCGTTTACATCATAGGCAGTAGTAGGCAATTGAGTTACACCATCATTCGCAAATGCTTCCTTGCGCATTGCCAAATATTCTGGTGTTTCCATAACATCTTTAAAACGCGTAACTCTTCCAAGTCCGCTAGCATAATTGGTGCTAAAAGAAGTTTTACCAATCTTTCCTTTTCTGGTAGTAATGAGTACCACTCCATTAGCTCCTCTGGAACCATAAATCGCAGTTGCATCAGCATCTTTCAGCACTTCTATCGATGCAATGTCTGCTGGATTAATGCTATTGAGTGGAGTATTTTGCTCGGGAATATTTGATGAAGTATTACTATTACCAATACTTTGCGATGAATATGGCACGCCATCAATGATATAAAGTGGTCTATTGCCATCATTCCTCAAACTATTTTGACCCCTTATCTCAATTCTGAAACCGCTGCCGGGCATACCTGTGTTTTGCGTAATGTTTACACCAGCCATACGGCCCTGCATGGTCGCAAGTATACTTGTAACTGGTTGATTCTGGATATCTTTTGCAGCAACTTTAGCAATACTTCCAGTGAGTTCCCGCTCTTTCACTTTATAATAACCTGCATTTACGGTTACTTCTTGTAGCTTTTCGTCTGCCAAAATCATCTTAATAGTGCCAATATTCGCAGTGGCTTTAATATCTTGTGTCACATATCCGATAAAGCTGATTTCCAATACTGCGTTTTCCGGTACGCCCTGTAAAGTAAATTCTCCCTGGGCGTTGGTTTTGATGTTTTTATTCTGGCCTTTGACTTTTATCGTGGCGCCTGGAAGTGGCTGGCCTTTTTCATCCAGGATTTTACCTTTGACATCAATCGTCTGAAATCGTGCAATGAGCTGATCCAAATAAGAGGGGGACTTTGAATGAATGATGACTGTTTTGTTTTCAATGGAAAAAGATATGGGTTGATTTGCGAAGATCTGCTCAAGGACGGTTTTCAATTCTGTGTTATTTACATTTATGGTAACCGGGCGGGTGCCTTTCAGTAAATTGCTGGTGAATACAAAATCATATCCGCTTTGGTCAGAAATCTGATCGAAAACCTTTACCAGGTCTGCGTTTTTTTCGGACAGGGTGATGCGCTGCGCAAAGGTGGTGGCGCTTACCTGCATTACTGTTATGATTAAAATGATGGTGGTGAGCCTCATAATCAATAAGATTTGACGGATGTAACCTTTGGGTACACCCGGTTTGTTGGCATATTTTTTATACATTAGTGTTTAGTTTAGTTGAGCAGTAAGCCATTGCCTCGAAAACATGGAGCTTCTGCGTTTCTGTTGATTTATTTTTAATGATACTTGGCTAAACAAGATCCAGATCCCGATTCCACTCGGGATTTGGTGTTTTCAGGCCGTTTGGTAATTATTTACTAACGATAACTTTCCTCCCTTCTATTTTAAAATGAACGGCTTTTGTTTTTTCCAGGGCTTCCAGAACATCGTTTATGCTGCTGTATTTGGTGATCCGCGCGTTAAAGGCAACTTCTGGTAACGCTCCTGAATAGGCTACTTCTACGTTGTACCATCTGGATATTTTGCGCATTACGCTGGTGATGTCTTCATCATAAAACCTGAAATAACCTTTTTGCCAGGCTATGGCTTCATCTATGTTAACTTTTGTAAGCCGCATTCCTTTCTGATCCAGGATACTCTGCTGCCCGGGTTTCAGAACCTGGCTTGTTATATTGTTTACAGCCGCGGCCGCCCCAACAGCTGAAAGCTCAACAACTTTTACTGAACCTTCGATCAGGGTAGTTTTTACGGCCATTTCGTCCGGGTATGCATTGATGTTGAAATGCGTTCCCAATACCTCCACTTCCTGCCTGGTAGTGGCTACTATAAATGGATGCTTTTTATCTTTGGCTATTTCAAAATAGCCTTCTCCTGTCAAAGAAACCTGTCTTTCTTTCCCTTTTGCGAAGCTGGTGGGATATTTTAAGGAGGATGCCGAATTTAAAAATACGAGTGAGCCGTCGGGCAGGCGTACCCGTGTCTGTTGTCCGGCTGTAGTGGTTAACGTGTTGTATTCTGCTTTATTGGCTACCTGTTCTGTCACTTCATAGATAAGCTGCCCATCTTTGGTTTTAGAGATTTTTACCCCGGATTGATTGGCGATATTTCCAGTCAGTGCATCATTTATGAATATCTTTTGTCCGTCAGCTAAAGTTAATGTGGCGCCGTTCTTTCCAGGGTTGATGTGAACGGCTAAATCGGCAGGGTTACTTTTTTGATCGCGATTATACCCTGATCTGAAAAAATATACACCTATCACTACACAAGCAACTGCTGAGGCGACGGCGATGCGGGACCATAACTGTAAGACGAACGGTTTGCGGCCGAATTTCAGTTTTTTACGCAAAGCGGAAACTGATCGTTCCAGGTCCTCTTCGGCCATCACATTAGAACTCTGTGCTGCGTACTGGTTGTACCAGGCCTCTAAAAGGACTTTTTCGGTTTCGGTAATGGAGCCGTTGTGAAGCTTTTGTAATAATTCGTGTAAGTTTGGTTCGTTCATATTTCGAAAAGCTATTCTGCCTGTTATAGGAGTAGAACAGTTAAGTATAGCCCTACGTCATACGCTAAATCAAAAAAAGCTGAATTATTTTTATTTCAGACCAGAAAGAGAGGAAGAATAGTTATAGAAAAGGGAACATGGCAAGAAAATCATCAATTTTTGGTTTGAGTATTTTAGTGGCTTTATAAACCTGTTGCTTGGCTGTTTCTGGCGAAATATCCAGTTGTTCCCCGATCTGTTGATAACTGAGGCCGTGTTTTTTGTTCAACAGAAAAACCTCCCGCATCCGCTCTGGTAAAAGATCTATTTCCCGTTCAATGATTTTAGCCAATTCATTTTCACGTATGGTATCTTCTGTAATGTTATATCCTCTAACCACAAACTGGTTAAAAGACGCCGCGTATTTTACAACTACCTTTTGGTGAGAGAGCAGGTTAAAAATTCTGTTACGCACAGCCGCATATAAGAATGAGGAAAGTAAACAATTCTCATCAAGGGAATCTCTTTTCTGCCAGAGGTTTACAAAAACATCCTGAACAACATCATGTGCTTCTTCGTTATTGTTGAGTAAACGGAATGCATGTCTTAAGAGCAGCCTGCTGTAACGTTCAAAAATTTCCGCATATACTTTTCTGTCGCCTTTTTTAAAAAGCGGTATGAGCTGCTGATCCGTAAAATTGCTGAAATCAGGCATGTTGTAAATATTCCCCTACTTAAAGATAAGCAATGTTAAGAAAAACTTTGATATAATGTAACTATCGGGATAATATGCTGCTGAAGGTTTGGGTTAAAGAGAGAGCTGATGATATCAAATTTTAAAATTACTGTTTTGTATCCGGAGCGTAGTGCTCCATACCATACCTTTCATTGATAAATACCCTTGCTGGAAGCTTAAGAAATGCTGCAAGCGAACGTGCCATGTCCAGGGTAATACCTGTCTTCATAATCCTTAACCAATAAGCTTAATAATTCCAGCTCATCAAAAGCTGCAGAACCTGGTTTAGCATCAAAAACCTCTTCAATCCTACGAACTGCAGCATTATATGTTTCTTCAGTCTTTAAAATCTTATATTTCATAGCTACTATTACATCTTTCTTTGTAATACGAGTTCCCTGTAAAATGAAAAGCCCCGGTTAGGGGCTTTAAATGAGACTGACCAAAAAAAACTTCTACCTCATTCTGGCTGACCAAAGTTTTCTTCTATCTCTAATGCTGATACAAATATAAGGTAATTATTGGATTCCCTTAAGCCTTTTACAATTAAGAAAAAATCAGCCAACTTCATAACAGGTTTCAAACAGGCATTGTACAGTTTTTACGTATATAGTACCTGTTCAAGAAGTGTCTAATACCTGACTTAGACAAACAGAAAGTAATTAGTAACCAGTTCGCTGGCTATTTATCTTTTAAAAGAATCGTCAATATCATGGATGATCGATAAGAATATTGGTGTCAAAGTTATCTGAAGATATTGAATTTGATGAGAACGATTGGGACACGACTTCTAAAATTAAGTTTTTAAATGAAAATGATGCTGAATACAATGGTGTAGATATAGATACGATTACGCAGATGATCCAGCATTTGGAATAATAATTGTATTTTTGTAGCATGCTTATTTTGTTAGACATAGATGGTGTTATGGTTCCTGCGAACTCCTGGAGAAGACCGGAATTCCGCGAGGATGGGTTTCCTGCATTTACGAGCAAATCGGTAGAAGCGCTTAACCGGATTATATCAGAAACAAATGCCGATCTTATCCTCACCACTTCACACAAGTCTAAGTATAGCTTACCCCAATGGAAAAACATCTTTAAAAATAGGGGTATAGAGGTAAAATCAATAAAACGTTTGACGGCTAATGATGCCAATCAGGATCGTAAGGGCGAAATATTAAGATGGTTTAAGAAACGGAAAAGTAATGATGGAGATTTTGTAATTATTGATGATGACAAAATGTTGAATGGATTACCCGTTACGCTAAAAGAAAATCTGGTATTAACCAGCCCATCTGTTGGATTAACTGATGAATTGGCAGATACAGCCATAGCTAAGTTAAAGCATCAAGATCCGAATTTTAATCTATCATCGGGTAGCGAGTAAAAAAAAGCCAACAGGCCATCTCTTTATTTTGAGACAGCCTGTTTTGATTTAAACCTGTAACAGAGATGATTGCAAAAAATCAATATCAATTGCCAGGAACTACACTTAATGGTTTTTCGCTGGTCTTTTTCATCACCACTACCCTCATATTCTGAAAGTTGGATTGTGTGGAAGGACGCCCATCCTGGTCGCGTTTTAGCCGGATGCGCCCCACTGAAACCTCTGCCTGCACCCTGATGTTACGCTCGGTATAATAAGGCAGAACTGCCCAATCAGCATAATCAGTTGATTTAACGTACACCATTACCACATTATTTGTCAGCACATCTGCTGTTAAGGTTTGGGGCGCTGCAATATCCAGCTGCAAGTATCCACTGGTAACCGTACCTACTGTGGTCCATACGGCATTTGTCAAACTATAGGTATAAGTTTGTACATTGGCATTACCATCTGCGCCATCTGCTCCGTTTTCACCGGGAGTGCCCGAATCTCCCTTTTTACAGGATGGCAGTTGTATAGCTAAAGCAGCTATTACAAGAACGAGCATTTTTCCTAAGTTTTTCATAGTAGTATTGATTTGTTTCAATAAAAATGCATGTTATTGGTCTTTCTTACTACGACAACTAGCCGGCCTCCATAACCATTGAGCGAACAGACAGTTTTACTGAGTTAATCCATATCCGGCTGTAGCCAAACACCATTACCTGCCAATCTAATCTGATTCTTACCACTGTTCAATGTGCGTTAACCCTAGGTTAAACCTGCGTAGCAGGGTTCCAAGGGCTAAGTTAGGCGCTACAAGCCCCTTGAAAAGGCAAAAAGCTATACCAAGGCCCTGCCACCCCCTTGCCAACGCCTTGGCAGCGGGCTCCAAACATGGGACGCAGGACAAACGCAGCCTTAACGCGGTACAAAGGCTGTACAATACATCCCCAAAGATTAGCCATGTAAAAATTATTACTTGAAATCTGTGGTTTATTAGTACCAATCAATGTAATTTTGGTTAGATCAAATATTGTAGCATGGCTGAAACAGAAAAATTGAGTATCCTTTTTAAACAGATTACTGAAATTATAACTCATGCCAGGCAAAAAGCATATCAGAACAGTAATGCCATTTTGCTGCAGATGTACTGGCAAATTGGGCATCTTATTGTAGAGGATGAACAACAAGGCAAAACTAAGGCTGTTTATGGAAAGGCAGTATTAAAAAACCTGGCCAAACAACTTACAGTTGAATTTGGTAAAGGTTTTGACGAAAGTAACCTGCGGAATATCCGGCAATTTTATATAGCTTTCCCAAAACGTGACGCAGTGCGTCACGAATTGAGCTGGACGCATTACAGAATTATAAGCCGCCTGGAAACAGAAAGCCTGAGAATCCAATATGTAAAACATACACTAATTAAATATTTCTGAAAATATTTTACCAGGTAATATATTTTTCTGATTACACTTGCGACAAAATTTTCGTAAATTCATATAAATAGGGATACCACTATGGCTGCTTACAGCACATATACCGATCAGGAACTACTGGCTTTATTGAAGCAGGGCAATGATGCGGCCTTTACCGAGATTTACGACCGCTTTAGTGGCCCTTTATATGTATTCGCTTTTCGCAAATTAAAAAATGAGGACGAAGCAAAGGATGTGGTCCAGGAAATATTTATTGTGCTTTGGAACAGACATGCCGAACTGGATTTTCATTCTTCTTTATCTGCTTATCTTTTTAAGGCCGTACATAACCGGGCATTAAACTTATTTGTACACCAGCGGTATCACGAAACCTACATCAGCTCTTTTGAGGCCTATTTAAATACCTATGCTAAAGACGCCGATGAGCTTTTAATGGAAAAAGAGCTGGCCGCTATAATAGACCAGGAAATAGCACTGCTGCCCGAAAAGATGCGGGAAATATTTTTATTGAGCAGAAAGGAGCAGTTAAGCCATAAAGAAGTAGCTGAGCGTTTGGGCATATCAGAGCTTACGGTAAAAACCCAGATTAAAAGGGCACTGAAAGTGCTGCGCCTAAGGCTTGGGCTGATGATCTATCTGGCCTACCTGTTGGGATAACAGGCCATTCTGTTGCTCCCAGACTAAAATTATCTTACTACTTATCAGCCAGTTAACATTTTATTTACAATTTATTTATAAGCTTGTACCCCCAAGGCGCTTCCCATTGGTCATAGCAACAAGACCACAAATACGGTTGATGCAATTATGACAACATCGGCAAAAGAGCTTTTAGAGAAATACAAACTGGGTACCTGTACTGCCCAGGAAAAATTGCTTGTTGAAGATTGGTTCATGAAATATGGAACAGATGAAAATGTAATCGTTTCATTACTGGATATAAAAAGGGTAAAGCAAGAGATGTGGCAGGTGGTGCAGGCAAACAGAAACCGTAAAAGAAAACTCTGGCCACGTATAGCAGGCATAGCGGCCGCGGTAATAGGCATAGCAGTTGGCATATACTTCTATACTGCTCCGCTTCATCCTGATACCTCCCTGTCATCCAGAGCGAATGCGAAGGACCTAAATGACATTGCCCCTGGTCATAACGGTGCAACTTTAACATTTGCCAACGGCAAAACCATAAACCTGAGCGAGAAAAAGAACGGCGTAATTGTAAGTAGCGCATTAAAGTATGATGATAACACCGATGTTGTGCAAGACGGCGCTTTATCATCCCGAGGATACGAGGGAACTGTTACCGCCACTACTGCCAAAGGCCGGATGTACACCGTTACACTGTCAGACGGCACCAAAGTTTGGTTAAATGCTGGTAGTAATTTGGTCTTTTATCCAGATTACCGGAATAAAACCCAAAGATTTGTAAAATTGGATGGCGAAGGCTATTTCGAAGTGGCAAAAGATAAAACAAGGCCTTTTATTGTTGAATGTAAAGGCCAAAAAACAGAAGTACTGGGCACACATTTTAACATTAGCGCCTACAGCGATGATATTGGGATAAAGACAACGCTATTGGAAGGAAGCGTGCGGGTTTCGTCATCAAACCTCGTACACCTGTCATCCAGAGCGATAGCGAAGGACCTAGATCCCTCCGAAGTCGGGATGACAAAAGGGAGAAATGACGTTGTATTAAAACCCAACCAGCAATCCCTTCTATCAGGCACTGGCATAACCGTTAAAGAAGTTAACCCCGAAGATGCCATTGCCTGGAAAAACGGCTATTTCATGTTCAACAACGAAAGCCTTGAAAATGTGATGGAAAGGGTTGCCCGCTGGTACAACGTAAAAGTAATTTATGAAGATGCAGATATAAAAACAGGAACTGTGTTTGGCACCATAAGCAGGTTTGAAAACGTATCTAAAGTTTTGCGGATGCTGGAGCGTGCAGATGTGGTGCGGTTTACTGTAGAAGGCAATACCATTAAAATTAAAAAGAAGAAATAAAGGCTAACCACCAGTATGGTTTTTTTGATCATCCCTGCTCAATTAACCAATTATCAACTAACAACCAAACTAAAAGAGAAATGAAAAATCAAGAAAACACCACTTAAATATCCAGGAATGGTTTTAACCAAATAAGGACCCCGGTTTTGGCCGAAGTCCTTAACATCTGCCTGATGAAACAATTGATTGAACAATTATTTTATGAACTGGCGCTGTGTAATGCCCTTGGAAAGTAAGACACAACACCAACAAACAGAGAGTCAAATGTATAAAAATTATACTGGAATTTTATGTATGCCGCAGGGCTACATAGCTAAACTGCTATTTATTATGAGGCTAACTACCATGATCATAATAGCTGCTTTAATGCAGGTTAGTGCAGCTACCTTTGGGCAGAAGGTAACCCTGAAGGGGAATGGTATGAGCCTGGAGCAAGTATTCAGGGAAATTCGTAAGCAAACGGGCTATGATGTACTGGTATATACAAAAAATGCCATCACCGCTAAAAAAATAGATGTAAACTTTAAGGATGCCCCATTAAACCAGGTAATGGATAAAGTGGTATTGGGAACTGAGCTTGGCTACACCATTGAGGATAAGAATGTGGTGATTAAGGAGGCGGAGCCTTCCTTTCTGGATAAAGTTAAATCTGCTTTTGCTGATACTGATGTGCGCGGCCGTGTGGTGGATGAGAAAGGCAATCCGATGCCGAATGCGTCAATTAGAATAAAAGGTAAGGAAACCGTGATTAATACCAATGAAAAAGGAGAATTCCTGATCAAAGGAGTCGCAGATGATGCAGTATTACTTATTTCCTACGTAGGCTATAAGCAATTGGAAATTCCTTTAAAAGGTGCTTTAATGCCATTGGAGATAAAGTTGAACCAGGTAACAGGAGAATTGGAAGAGGTAAAGGTTGTTTACAATACGGGATTCCAAAAAATTGATAAGAGTAAGGCTACAGGATCATTTGTACAGATTGAGAATGAATTACTGAACAGAAAAATAGGAAGTAATATTATTGACCGTTTGGAGGACGTAACTAATGGTCTACTATTTGACAGAAGGGTTGAACCTTCAACTGGAAAACCTAAAAACAACTTACAAATTAGAGGGATGTATTCACTAAACGAGCAGGTTGCCCAACCATTGATTGTCCTAGATAACCTTCCCTATTATGGAGATATAAGCACGATAAATCCGAATGATATTGAGAGTATAACCCTATTAAGAGACGCTGCTGCTGCTTCTATATGGGGTGCAAAAGCGGGAAATGGTGTGATTGTATTAACCTCTAAAAAAGGAAAATTTGATCAGCCAGCTATAGTTGCTGTTAACTATAACGTTAGTTTACAAGGAAAACCTAGGCTTTTTGATCTTCCCATCTTAGGATCTAATGATTGGATAGACTTAGAGAAATTTTATTTCTCGAAAGGTGCTTATGATTTCGAAATCAGTTCTTTCGATAAACAGGCATTAAGTCCGGTGGTAGAAATTCTATTGAAACAAAGAAATGGAGAGATTACACAAACAGAAGTTGATGTTGAATTAGAAGCATTAAAAAATTATGATGTAAGAAATGATTTCTTAAAATACATCTACCGAAATTCTATTTCCGAACGGTACGCCGCAAATATAAACGGAGGTGGGAGAGAATATAGTTACTATTTATCTGCCGGTTACGACAAAAACCAGAGCGACTTGGTTGGTAATGAATCAGATAGGATAAGCCTTAATTTCAGCAACACCTTCAGGCCGTTAAAAAAACTGGAGTTGCAAATGAATTTGGCTTATACTTTAGGAAAAACTTTAAATAACAGTGCAGGAGCCTATGGGAACGCGTTTTATAATCTGGGAGCGAGATTTAATCTGCCAATTTACTCTCGCTTTGCTGATAATGATGAAAAACCATTAGCAATACCGCACATATATAGTTCCGCCTTTATAGATACTGTTGGTAAAGGCAGATTATTAGACTGGAGATTTAGACCTCTTGACGAATTAAAAAATAAGGACGACGCTACCAAAAGTCAAACCATAGTAGTCTCTATAAATTCTAGTTATAAACTAGCTTCCTTTCTTTCCCTAGGTTTAAGTTATCAATACTTGAGGTCGAATGATAATCAAAACCGACACATAAACTTGCATACTTTTGAGATGCGTGATTATATCAATTTCTTTACTAATCTTAACACAGACGACGCTAATAAAAAATATCCAGTACCATTGGGAGGTCGATTAGATATCTTAAATTCGACAAAAGAATCCCAAGGTCTAAGGGGAATTTTAAACTTCAATCACAAATTTGCAGATGAGCATGAAGTTATGGCTATGGCAGGAGCTAGTATCGATCAGGACAAAACACTAAAAAACAGTTATACATCATGGGGATATGATAAAAACTTAAACATATCAAATATAGACCTTGTGAACCACTACATGACCATCTTCGGTTATTCAATGCCTCTACGGCAAGGAGTAAACAACTTCTCGAATCAAATAAACAGACTGGTATCCTTTTTCTCAAATGTTTCTTATACTTATCGGGATAAGTATACCTTGTATGGAAGCTTAAGACGAGACGCCTCTAACTTATTCGGCGTAAAGACGAATAATAAATGGAAACCCTTATGGTCAATTGGAACTAATTGGAGTTTAACCAATGAGCAGTTTTTTAAAAATGATTTTCTACCTGAGCTAAGCTTAAAGGCTAGCTATGGGTATAATGGCAACGTGAATAATACACAAACTGCCTACAATACACTTTATTATCTCCCCGGTTCTAGTAATCCGCTGGTGAACAATCCATCTGCTACTATTAATCAAGTGGGAAATCCTGGTTTAAAATGGGAAGAACAAAATATTCTAAATTTTGGGATTTCGTTTGGACTTAGAAATCAGATCTTAACGGGCAGTTTTGAATATTATGCAAAAAAATCTAAGGACGTAATATGGCATTCAACTCTTGACCCAACATTAGGCTTTTCTGGAATTTTAACGAATTCCGCTAATATGTCTGGAAATGGCCTAAACATAGTTTTGAATGCAAAACTAGTAAACAAAAAGGAAATCAACTGGGAAACCAATTTTAATTATAGTACGGCTAAATTCAAGGTTTCTAAATTACTACTCGAAAATCGTTCAGAATTTCCAAGCGTGGGGAGTTCGGGAGAATCCATAACAGGAGAACTGGCAGAAGGCTATAACCCTTATTTAATCACAAGTTTTAAATGGGGAGGTTTAGACCCTAAAAATGGAAATCCGCTAGGTGTGCTAAGTGGAAAAATTAGTGAAAATTATGACAGCCTAATGTATTACACCCCATTTAAAGATCTGGTAAAACATGGCTCAGGTGTTCCAGTGGTGTATGGAAACCTGAGGAATAGTTTTAGGTTTAAGAATATTAGCCTGTCTACCAATATCACTTATAAATTTAAATATTTTGTTAGAAAAAATCACATTGATTATCAGGGTTTAGTAAATGGAAAAACACATACTGATTATTTTAAAAGATGGCAGGCACCTGGAGATGAAACTAGGACAAGTATACCTTCGTTTGCGTTCCCTTTAGCAAGTAATAGATCTGAATTTTATACGATGTCTGAGGTTAACATAGTTAGAGGCGACCACATAAGATTGAGCGATGTTAATCTCTCCTATACCATAAAAAAAATAGGCAAATATCGTTTCCGAGATTTTGTCTTGTTTGGAAATATAGCCGAATTGAATATGATACTTTGGAGGAAAAATGACCAGCATGTGGACCCCGAAAACATTGAAGGTAATATCAATGCCAGGCATATTTCATTTGGACTGAAGTTAGGCATATAACTGAAATTTTAGAGCATAAAACTTATAGCGATGAAAAAACAAATTATATATATAAGTGCGTTCGTTATCTTATCCACTTTTTATTCATGCAAAAAATATCTAGAAGCAGTTCCAGATAGTAAATTGGCCATTCCAACAACATTGGAAGATTTCCAGGCGATCCTCGATTATACAGAAACCTTTAATGCTGAGTATCCAAATTTGTTAGAACTAGCTTCTGATGACTATTATATAAAAAACGATGTATTTAACAGAACAAGTAATATCGAAAACGATACGTATTTATGGAAAAAGAATGAAACACATTTAACCCCGTGGTTTAAGCAGTATGACAAGGTAAACAGAGCGAATATAGTGCTTGATGAAATGGTCAAAATCAAGACATCAGCAAATTCTGAGAATTACAAATCAATAAAGGGCCAAGCCTATTTTTATCGAGCTTATAGCTTCTACCTCCTTAGCCAGCTTTATGGTTATCCTTATGACCATCGAACGTCAATAAGTGACTTGGGGATTCCATTGAGACTAACTTCAGATATAAATGTTCCTTCGAAAAGAAGCACAGTACAGGAGTGTTTTAATAGAATCATTACTGATCTACAAGCTGCGATCGATTTATTACCTGTGCAGCAAAATTTCAAAACGAGGCCTAGCAAAGGCGCCGCTCTCGGGGTGTTAGCAAAAGTTTATTTAAGTATGGGAGATTATACCAAAGCAACTGAATATGCTGATAAACTCTTAAGACTCCATAGTAAGCTAATAGATTACAATTCTTTAGACTCAACGGCTGTTGCGCCTTTTTCTATTTTTAATGACGAAGTATTATTTCATAGCACAGGTGCTTTTGCCAGTTTTTTACAGGCCTGGGTTGTGAATATAGATTCATCTCTTTTAAATTCATATCATTCCGAGGATTTGAGAAAGGCCATGTTTTTTTCAAAAAAAAATGATGAAACATATTCATTCAAAGGTGGATATGATGGCTACTACTTTGGTCTAACTCGCATTTTTTTAGGAATTGCAGTTGATGAAATTTACTTGATACGTGCAGAGGGAAATGCAAGAATGGGAAATCTGGAAATGGCATTGAATGATTTGAATTTGCTGATAAGTAAAAGGTGGAAAGTAAATAAATTTAAACCTTTTATATCCTCAAGTCAGGACGAAATCATTAACTGGATTCTGTTAGAGAGGAGAAAGGAATTGGTATTTAGAGGTTTAAGGTGGCAGGATTTACGCAGACTGATGAAAGATCCTGGTAGAGAAATAGTTCCAAAAAGAGTAATCAACAATAAAATTTATGAATTATTACCTAATAGCCTCCGCTACACTTTCGCTATACCTGCAGCAGTGATAACAAAAACAGGAATGGAGCAGAATCCATAGATCATATTTAAAATCTAAAAAACACAACAATGAAGAAAAATTTTTTGTTCATGGCTTTACTATGCTTGGTTTTTAAGCAGACTGCCGTGGCACAAGTTAGGGAATTAACAGTCGGAGATAAATTCCCCGATATAGAGTTTAATAACTTAATACGATATTCGAAAAGCAAATTAAGGATATCAGATTTTAAAGGAAAGCTAGTTATACTGGATTTTTGGAGCACTGGTTGTGGTTCTTGCATAGCCGAAATGCCTGAAATGGGTAGGTTACAGAAGTATTTTGGGAATAAAATCAGGATACTGCCTATTAACTCAATACAGCCCAAAAGTTCATCAGAGGAATGGGTCAAAACTTTTAAGAGATGGCCAAAAGCAATGGACTCAGCATGGAATACAAATCCGAATTTATATAAAGCTTCCTCACTTCCTACAATATTGGATACAGCTTTATATCATTATGTTAAGCACTTACCAGGTGTCTCGGTTAAGATTTGGATAGATAAGGAAGGAATAATAAGAGGAATAACGGGACCAGACTATGTAAATGAAAAAGAGATTAAAAATATGTTGGAAGGTAAATTTCCGAAGTGGCGGATTTTTAAGAAAGTAGAATACGACTATGAGCAACCATTGGTGCGTATTGATTCAAATTCTAATCCGCTCCCTAAACAATTTTATAGCATAGGCAGCACACACAAAGATTATGTATCATCAAGAGATATTTATGATGTAGATACTGTTAAAGGTACTAAGAGGTATTTAGGAATTAATCTTTCAATCACAGGCTTGTATGGTAAATGTTATAGGAAAACTGGCAGTGTAACTCCATATGAAAGTAATGTTTTCGTCGAAACAAGCGATAGTTCTAGATTTTTTCGGATGGGACGATATTACGAAGAATGGTGGGCTGGAGAATCGTATTGTTTCGAAAAAGTAGCTCCCATTAATATGCCAGATAGCATTTTTTTCTTAAGCATGAAACAGGAACTTGACAATCAATTTGGGATTCAATCTCGGATTGAGAACAGAAAAGTAAATTGTTTACTGCTAAAGGCAATAGGAACAGAAATAAGAAACAATGATAAATCTTCCGTAGGGTCGTTGAAACAGTTAATACATGACTTAAATGTTAATGTACTATCTGGAAAAAAGTTAATCATTGCTGATGAGACGCTCCTAGCTGAAAATGGGAGAAAATTTAATTACCCTGAGCTTTCAGATTACTACGATCACATGGATTTAAACAAAGTTAATGCTGCATTGAGAGTCATGGGGTTAAGCCTAGAAGAAGCAAAGCGGGTGGTTCCTGTAATAGTTTTAAAAGACCTTAAATCAAAATAACATGGAAATGAGAAGAATAATTATCCTTGCAGTTATTTTGTTAATTAACAAAATAGGTATCGCACAAAATAAATCCATTACGATTACAGGCACTATTGCAGGATTAGAAAAACCAACTTTAGCCAAGCTCTTTCAAGTTAACGGATACAAAACAGATACATTGGCTACTACTAATATAATTAAAGGTAAGTTTAATTTTAGGCTTACTAATAAATCCGAACCCACCTTTTATTTCTTAAAGATAGACGGCTTAATGGGGGCTGTTACGCTATTCCTGAATAGTGGTAATGTAGAAGTTTCAGGTTCTGCTATGCAATGGACAAAGGTTTCAATTAAAGGTTCGGCTTCACATAAAGATTATGAAGTTTATCATTACATGGTAGATTCATTGGAACAGCAAGGTCAGGAATTATCTACAAAATTGAGCAAGGCATTACAGCTCCAAGACAGCCTTACAATTGCCGAACTGGACAAGCACCTCAAGAGGATTATCTCTGAATATGAACAGCGCCAAAGAGATTTTGTAAAAACGCATTCTGATTCATTTTATGCTCCAATAGTAATCAACAATGCTAAATGGCATTGGCTGAAAAAGAGGGAATTGTTTAGGGGATTGTCAGTTAGGGTTAAGGATAGCAAATACGGCTTGACACTAGCTAAAAACCTAGTGAAATGGAAAAAAGAATCGGGTCTACTGGAAGTCAATGACACTATCCCCGGGTTTATTGCTTCAAATTCAAACGGCAAAAACATCGAAGTAAAAGAAGCGATCAAGTCGAACAAGCTGACGCTAATCGATTTCTGGGCTTCTTGGTGCAGTCCTTGTAGAGAAGAAAACCCTTTACTAGTGAAAACTTATAACCAAAACAAGAAAAATGGATTTGATATTTTGGGAATTTCTTTAGATGAGAAAGATGCAGACTGGAAACAAGCAATTTTAAAGGATGGTTTGCTCTGGGAACAGGTGTCGGATTTAAAAGGTTGGGCCTCTCCTATTACTAAGCAGTATCTTGCCGGAATGCCCTTTAACTTTATCCCTCAAAACTTTCTGGTTGACGCAAATGGTAAAATTTTAGCCAGGAATTTGAGAGGCGATGCGCTGGGGAAGATGATTAATGATTTGTTGCACAAATAATTTGGATGATATGAAAAGAGTGATTTTTATTCTGTTGTTAACATTACTGGGCATTAAAGTGACAGCGCAGATTTACAGTCCAGTTACCTGGAGCTATGCCGCTAAAAAAGCTACGGTAACCGAGGCTACAATTTACTTAAAAGCAGTATTGCCTGATGGCTGGCACATTTACTCAGTAAATCAAAAGCCGGGCGGTCCATTGAAAACCAGCTTTACTTTTGAACCATCAGCTGATTATGAGTTGCTGGGTAGAGTTACAGAGCCAATGCCACTTTCAAAGTATGAACCCGCATTCGGTATACAAGTTGATTTCTTTAAAAAGGAAGTTGTATTTCAGCAAAAGATTAAGCTGAAAAAACCGGAAACAGTGGTTAAAGGAAAAATAGAATTTATGGCTTGTACAGATAAACAATGTACACCGCCATTGGAAAAAGAATTTTCAATACCTGTTAAATAAAGAAACGTGGATTAGCTATGCTAAACTCGTGAAAACTTAGTTAATGCTCCATCATCCAGAGGAGTTGATCGGGAGGTGCAGGTTAGTTAACACCTCCCGTATCAACAAAATGACATTACCGCTCTCAGTAGCTGATGCTGCAAAAGAAAGCCGGAGGAGTAGCTGGGCAGTCTCTTCCGGTTTATTTAACAAAATACTTAAATAACGCAATTATGAATAAAACATTAAAATTTATGAACCAGGAAACACAACACCCCAGCTTAGTAATCGAATCACCAAACGGAACTGTCATCAAACTATACCATTCCATTTCGGAGGAATACCTGAAAGAACTGCTTGATGAGTTCCTGGTGGAGAAGAAAGTGGTAACCCGGCCTAACACCTAAACAGCTACCTATGAAAACAGGAAAAAACACCATCAGCACCCGAGCCTGGGCATTCATCCGCAGCAAAGATTCTTTTACAACAGAAGAGTTTATGCAAGCAATGGGCATAAGGCAAAAAGAAGCCCTGGATATTTTGCAGCAGCTGCATGATGATGGACACATATTTTTGAAGTGGATTGAAGAGAAAGGAGCGCTATGCTTTATAAAGGCTGCACCGGTAAATGATGATGTAAACTAAGAACTTATGCAAACAAACAGACATACAAATGCAGAGGTAATACAGCAGCTAAGCCAGGATTGCAGGGTGTTCCGCGAAATTGTAGCCAGCATTGAAGCCGGGCTGTATTCGGAACTGACTGGTTTTCTGTTTTGCGAAATGCTAAGTACCATGAAGCAGCATGCGCAGATCCATACTTTACTGCAGCCCGAACTTGGTGCCGAATATTTAATGGAAGGTAAACTGTTGCTGTTTGGGATATTGACCAGGCCGTACGGAGTACAGCTTACGCCTTTGCAAGCAGATAAGATGGTGTTTGTAGAAATGGGTTTAATGGACTTGTATGCCTTTTATAGTGAAATGTTGTTGGAAATAAAAAGTTAGCGTTTCTTGAGATTATAAGTTAAAGTTTATGTGCGGGGAAAGGAACTGAGTAGCCTTTCCCCTATTTAAAGGCTGTTTTAAACCAGAAATTTGTGAAAAACGCCAACATTATTGTTTAACAAAAAAATAAATTAACAACTCAATACAGACTCAAATTAAATTATGCTACTCATAAACGATCTCCTACCCTATTTCTGGGCAAACGCTGACATCATTTACACAAAAGACAACATAGGAATCATTCTGCTAAACGATAATGAAGTAGAGCTGGAACTGGTGCTATTTAAAAAAGACGGGGCCATGCCGCTGCGGATCTCATTGATAGCGGATTTGGGCCTGGACGATTTCATCAGGCTGTTTGAGCTGAAAGAACTTTCCGATCTGGAACAGATCAGTACGGAAACCTTGCTAAGGTTAATGGCTGATGATGAAATAACCTACAAAGTGGTTAAAGATCTTTCTTAACGTAGGCGCTAAGGTAAAAAGCGCGGAGTTCTTTGAAATACTGCAATATTTTGAGTAATTGATCAGAATATTGAAATTTTACTCAAATAATTATAAATAATTATAAATAGTTACAATAATTAATTATTATGAAATTATTGTAATTGTGATTATCTTTGGAATATGAAATCAGGTGAAGTAGCAATGACTATCAATAGAATGGAACAGCGTTACATTGAAGGAAATACACTGCTAAAAGCGATTGAGAGGAAAGGTTATGTCAATAAACATGGCTTGCACTTTTCAATTTCAGTATTTGCTGGCGTGAAAGTATTCGCTAAATTAAAGCCAGGGATAAACCCTGCAGCAATAATCTGTTTATCTCTACGCCACCAACCACATCAGGAATTCTTTAGCAGTTATACAATATATGGACCTGAGGATTTGGACACTATAGATGAAGCTAAGCTGTGGACCGCTTACACTCAGGGGAAAGCCTATCTCTCGTATGATGCAAATGAAATTTCAGGTGCACTGGTAGATTTCTCACTTCATAAAGGAAAGACCCTGGTACAAAACAGTTGGAATTTCGGTGACATATTACTTGACGAACGGATTGATACGGTTGCAAGGGCAGAGGAATATGCGTTGGCATTTCTGAAAGCCCATGATGTGGATTATTTAGATTATCATTAATAAGCAAAATTATGTCGATGTTTAACCCAGCACATCCTGGAGAATTGATAAGAGAAACGATTGATGGTATTATAGAGGCAACAGGTAGGAAACTGACTGTAGAAGAAGTAGCTATTGGTTTGGGCACTACACGAAAAACTTTATCCGCTATAATTAATGGTAAACAATCTGTAACACCAGAAATGGCTATAAAATTATCTACCGGATTTAGCAATACTACTGCAGAATTTTGGTTGCAGGTACAGGACAATTATGATCTTTTCCAGGCAAGAAAGAAAGTAGATACCAGAAACATTAAAGTATTCTGGAAAGCCGCTGTTCTGTAAAACAGACCCGCGCTCTCCTTCCCTTCCCAAATTTCACAACAATATTTTTTAATTCCAGCCGATGCTACCGGGTACAAATTTATGCTACTTACCAACGATCGCCACCCCATTTCTGGGCAAACGCTGACATCATTTACACAAAAGACAACATAGGAATCATTCTGCTAAACGATAATGAAGTAGAGCTGGAACTGGTGCTATTTAAAAAAGATGGCCCATGCCGCTGCGGATCTCATTGATAGCGGATTTGGGCCTGGACGATTTCATCAGGCTGTTTGAGCTGAAAGAACTTTCAGATCTGGAACAGATCAGTACGGAAACCTTGCTAAGGTTAATGGCTGATGATGAAATAACCTACAAAGTGGTTAAAGATTTTTCTTAACGTAGGCTAAGGTAAAAAGCGCGGAGTTATTTGAAATACTGCAATATTTTGAGTAATTGATCAGAATATTGAAATACAAAGATAATTAAATAATTATTAGTTAAATATGAAGTGATTTGTTTATGTTTGTATTGAATTTGATTTATGAACTTAAATAACGAAATTTGATGAAACATCAACTCATTATGCCATCTTCACTGGATAATTTACGGAATTCTATTATGGAAAAGCTTATGGCTATTTCCGATAAAGATTATTTAGTGGCCTTGAATAAGCTTTTGGAAAGTAGTACTGCTGAAAATGATGTTGTTAAATTCTCAAAAGAGCAGATTATCATGCTTGAAATGAGTGATGAGGACATTAGAAAAGGTGATACTATTACACAAGAGGATTTAGACAAAGAAGATCTGAAATGGCTAAAGGCGCTGTAGTTTGGACCGCAACGGCAGTTAAGCAGAGAAGAAAAATTTTAAGGTACTGGACTGAAAGAAACAAATCCACTGCGTATGCTGAAAAGCTTATTAAGCTCATTAATAAGCGCATAAAAGTTATCCTTAAACATCCAGAGTCATGGAAACAAACATCTTATCCAAACACCAGGCTGTCTGCAATGGGGCATTATAGCATAGTTTATAAGATAGCAAATGACGGCATTATTGTAACTTCCTTTTGGGATAACCGGCAGGAGCCAAAGAAACTCTTGAAGATTATTTTAGCTTCAGATATCACAGATGAGTTAATGCCTTATCAACTCCAAGAGCTCAAAAACCTGGCAAACGAGCCTTCTGATTTAGACGTAGTTAACCAGAAGGATTATAAGAAAGCAGTTAAGAAAACCCGTTGAATTCGACGAGTTTAATATAATATACAATTGAGCCGCTGCAAAGCGGCTTTCTTGCTTTTAAAACATTACCCCTTTACGGATTGAGGGGAAACAAGCAATGCCGTTAACATCCAAACCTTATGTAAGAAAAAACCCATCATGAAAAAAACTTAACGCAATTGATGATTTGACATAGCTACGGAAACGTATAGAACGAATTAATCAATTAAAAACTCAAAACACATTATCCTTATGAATTGTGAAAATCCCGGCACCCCGGTAGGCAGGCTATTGGCCTACCTGAAAAGTAAAATGCAGATTGAACTTACCGCTGCATTTAATCTCAACATTAACCCTATGCTTACCGCGCAAGAATTGCTGAAACTACTGCCCCTTGCCAAACCTGGTGATACCTGGCAAACAGCAAATTGGATTGACAGCGGCTATGGCCGGGCCTCCAAAACTTTATACGACAAGGAAGGTTTACCTTACGAATGCACCGTTGACTTTTTTAAGTTCGGCAGGATTATGCTAGACCCCTGCGCATTTTTTGAAGGCAAGTCTGGCAATTGTTATTTTGAAGTAGCCGGGAACTCGGTTATTTTACCTTTTACCCGCCAAAACTTTGATTTGCTGCAGCTATCGGCACCGGAAGCCCAGGCACTGGCCACCAACATACTTGCAGCCAATGCTGCTGATGCACAGGAAAAGACAGCGATGCTGCGCCTGAAAGGGCAGGCAAAGTATGATGAATTCATCAGAATATTTGGCCCTGGCATTGAACAGTATTTTCCGCAAAAACACATTGCCAGCTACCTGGGCTTTACCCGCGAATATTTGAATGGCTTAAGGGCTGGAAGATAGTAATATATCTTACTTTTCTGGGCCTGCGCATTGCCCTACCTTGGTACCATGAAGAAATTAAATACACAAGATTGGTACCAAGGTTTTATAACTGTGATTAGCCACAGTTTTATACTCCTGTTTTTATATGCGGCCAGCAGCAAGCTGCTGGAATACGATAAGTTTACAGTAAATATTGGACAAAGCCCTATGCTTACTGCGTATGCAGGTGTGCTGGCATGGCTGGTGCCTGCTGTTGAAGTTGTGCTTTCGGTTATGCTGGTATTTACCGGGCTGCGCTTGTACGGCTTGTTTGCTTCTTTTAGCCTGATGGTGATGTTTACAACTTACATCTTTACTGTGCTTCATTTTATGGAAGACATGCCCTGTGCTTGTGGTGGTGTACTGGAAAAGCTTTCGTGGGATGCACATTTGGTGTTTAACATAGGGTTTGTGGTGTTGGCAGGTATTGGGGCTGTACTAGAACAGATCCCTCCAAAGTCGGGATGACAAAGCACTCAGGATGACAAAGCACTCGGGATGACAAAAAACAATAGCCCCCTTGTCATCCCGACTTTGGAGGGATCTAAATCGGCGAAGCCAGCTTGAACACAAAAAAACAAACACACTAGTGAAAAAAATATTCATTGGCCAATTTGAATCAGGGCGAAGCTGAAAACCCTGCAGAAGAAACAGAGTAGGCATTAACTTTTATAAAAAATAAAAATATGAAAAATTTAGTAAAACAATGTGTAGCATTTGCCTTAGTGGCAACATTAGCCATAAGCGGTGCATTTGCAAGTGTGTATAAAACTGCAGTAAAGGTGCAACCAGCAAATGTATACACTTATTACCTTGATATTGACTGCGACACCCCTGTGCAGTGTTCAACTGAAATCATCGATGGGGTTTTATGTAGCGAAAGTTTTCAGGGTTTAACAGTTTATGATGCACCCGGTTGTGTAGGAGGCCATGAAACGACAAATATACTTGGTAAAAGACAACCTTAACGGTTTGGAGGGGGCTTTTGCCCCCCTCCTTTTATAGGAATTATGAAAAAAACATACACAACCTTATTGCTGATATCCGTGTTGAGCATTGGCTTTGTTACCGCCCTTTACCTGATACGCCCCAAACCGGTAAAGAACGGTTTTAACCGTGGGCATATTTATACGGCCCAAAAGCTAAACGAACTGGAACTGAAGTTTAATTCCTTTTACATTAACAAGCTGAGCAGTACGCGCATTTACCTGGGCAATGTTAGGGCTTTGCTGTTACAATTTAGCTGTGGCTTTGATTTAACAGACTCTTTGTACCAGAGGGTGGCTTATGATGCGGAAACCAAACAGACTTTAGAACTTTTGAAACAGCACATCATAAAAAAAACAGACCCAAAAGGGAACAGCTTTAGTACTGATGGTTTTCTGAGCCTTAATGAGGCTAATGAACGGATGGTATACAGCTATTATTACCGGAACAGTTTTACCTGTTTAGATGCGAAATTGAATGTTTTATATACCGGAAAACTGATTGATACCAACAGCATAGCTAAAATAGAACTTGGGGAATACAAGGCCGGGAACAAAACCATCAGAACAATGGCAAAACCTGCGCTTATCATCAATAAACGCGGATACACTAATGGCAATTGCTATTACAACCATAGCGCCCTGGCTGCAGACAATGAAAAATATGAGGTGTTTAAAGCACACGAGGTGTTTGATGTATACCGGCTTGCCGATGGCAGCTACAGCCATAGTGTTTACCTGCCAAAGTACAAGGGCGAAAAGCTTACAGACTTTGCCCTGCGCGGTGACATCCTGATTGCCTTGTACAACAAGCATTTGCTTACTTATTTATTGGACAGAAAGGAGGCCCAGGCAAGATAAACGGCTTCTGGCCGCGGCCAGAAGAGGAAGCCCGGACAAAGCAGGGCTTTCATTTAAATTAACGACCAGATATAAAAATGAGCAACAATAAATTGCTGATGATGATTTACCGCATGAACGACCGGCAGGGATGCCTGATGCTTCAGCTACAGGGAAAAAAGCCCTGCAAAATTATAAGGATACTGGAACCGCTATACCTGGTAGGCTGGATAAAACAGCTAAGTGTAGCTATTGATACCGGGGCCGATCAGGATTGTACCCATCAGCTAAAATGTGAGGATGGCAGGGAACGGCGGCTGAAATGCCGCTTTGCCAAAGAAATTGTGGCCCTGGAGTTTTTCTTTAAGCAGCAATTGCGGTTTAACTGGAAAGGCACTGCTCATGAGTTCAGAACAGCGGTTGACAGGATGATTGCAAAGCTGCCCAGGTTTTTTTAGATTGCAGCTGCAAGAGGTTTCTCGGTGCCCTCGAAATGACAAAGCAGCGACTGGATGGCACCTTATAGTTCTTTGATTTATTGTTGTTGTAAAGTTCAAATTATTGGAGTTCACTCTTAATTATTACCAATAATTACAAATATTTAATCATTAGTTAATGTTATGCTTTTTGGTTAGCTTTGAGTAATCAAATACAGAAAGCATGACAGACTTAATTTCGGTTACACCAGAGACGATACAAAACCAGATATATACTATACGTGGGAAGCAGGTGATGATGGACAGAGATTTGGCGGTGTTGTACGGAGTGGAAACCAGGGTTCTAAACCAGGCAGTTAAACGGAATATAGAAAGGTTTCCTGATGAAAATTTTATATTCCGTTTAGATAATTCGGAGTTTAAAGATTGGAGATCACAAATTGTGATTTCCAATTCTGATAAACAAGGTTTAAGACATATACCCTTTTGCTTTACAGAAGTAGGTATAGTTATGCTTTCCGCCGTACTTCGTAGTACTACAGCCGTAAATGTGAGTATAAAAATCACACACGCTTTTGTGCAAATGCGCAGATTTCTAGGGGAGAATGCGGACGTATTTGTAAGACTGGATAATGTGGAACGCAAGCAACTCAAAGCAGATGAAAACTTTGAAAAGCTTTTTACGGCTTTAGAAAGTAATGACCTGAAACCTAAGCAGGGCATATTTTATGATGGGCAGGTATTTGATGCCTATACATTTGTGGCCGATCTGGTTAGAGAAGCTAAACAATCTATTGTTTTAATTGACAATTACATCGATGATACCATACTGAGGTTGTTTGTAAAAAGGCAGAATGGTGTTTCACTTACCATTTATACGCAGAAGATCAGCTCGCAATTGGCTTTAGACCTTCAGAAACATAATGCTCAGTACGATCCGGTAATAATTAAACAGTTCGGCCAGGCTCATGACAGGTTTCTGATTGTAGATGAAACTACAGTTTACCATATTGGCGCTTCCCTAAAAGACCTGGGGAAAAAGTGGTTTGCTTTTTCTAAGATTGATCTTAATGTTACCGAAATGCTGGCAAAATTGACCTGATAATTTTTACAACAACATTCAAAAAAAGCTGATGATATCGTTGCTACCACAGCTAAAAAAGGTTGCAAACGTCAATTCACCCATTAAATTTTAAGATTATGGGATTTATAAACGGAGGTATAGATTACTTCCTTAGAGGCCGCGTAGGAAACCACGTTGGCAGAAAAGTAGATGGTGATAATGTACTGGCCATGCGCCCTGCAGCATCAACCAAAGCACCCACACAAGCGCAGCTGGACCAGCGCTTTAAATTTGGCCTGATGACCGGTTGGCTGCGCCGCCTGGCCAGCGTAATTGATGTTGGCTTTAAAGACAACAACAAAGGGCTAACACCCCGCAATGCGGCTGTTTCTTACAACCTGGCCAATGCCATTACAGGGGTATCGCCCAACTTTACCATTAGTTACGAAGATGTGCTGTACAGCAAGGGCAAACTGGATTTACCGGGCAGCCCCGTAGTTGCTGTTACCACAGCTGGAAAGCTGGATTACAGCTGGCTGGCAGTTAACGGCGATACCAATGCACTGCCTGCCGATAAGATGACCTTTGTGGTTTACAATCCATCGAAAGATAAGTTTGTGACGCTGCGCGGCGGGGCCTTAAGATCGGCCCTTGCCTATGTGCTGCAGCTACCGCCCGATTGGGGCGGCGATATTGTAGAAGCATATTTTTCTGTGGTATCGGCCGATGGCAAGCTGGTAAGTGACTCTTATTATTTAGGGTCGTTTGTTGTGTTGTAAAAATCAGCATTACTCTTCGGCGACTGGAACCTTTTGCCCGTTGCGCTAGTGGGCAAAAGTTCCTAGGTCGCCTCTGAGAACGCAAAATTTCTTCCTACAACGAGGGGCCGTGAATAGTTAACGCATGGCCCCTATTTAAGGCTTAAAAAATTGAATTTATGAAAACAATAGGTTTAAAAATACCGGTGATGAAAAAGTTAGAACCTTACCTGATAGCTGTAATAGTGTTGCTGGTATGGTTTACCGCCCCACAGTTTATGGAAGCTACGGCCGGGCATATTGACCCAAGCATCTGGCTGCTGGTTTTGCTGGCCATGATTAGCTTTTTGCTGATACTGGGCCTGTGCTGGTGGTTGTTGCGCCAGTTTTGGCTGGTAATGGGCCTGCCCCGGTTTACCGGGGTGATTTTGCAATTTAGTTCATTAACAGAATGGGAACAATTAAAATTTACATTGGGCTTGTTTGCCTTGCTATTGCTGGCAGCGGTTGGGGCATTGATAGCGGTATTGTAGCCACCCTGTCATCTCGAACCGCAGGGAGAGAACTCTTGGCTAAGCATGCCTCAACAGATGTCTCCTATCGTCGACATGACGACAAATTATTTACTGAAATTAATAAAGAAAAATATGAAAGAATTATCAGAATTGCCACCAAAGAAATCGGTGTGGTGGAAAGAACTAATAAAAACGATGGGGAAAGAATTGCTGAGTACCTTCGTTACTGTAATATTGGAACGCCTGCGCCGTATTGTGCCGCGTTCCTGAGTTTCGTTTTTGGACAGGCAGGGCTTAAACAGCCTCGTACCGCATGGTCGCCAGCCTTATTTCCCGTATCAAGGCTTGTAAAAGAGCCTAAGCCTGGAATAGTTTATGGCATTTACTTCGCAAAACTTGGCCGCATTGGCCACTGCGGTATAACAGAAAGCCTGCGGCATTCCTGGCTCACCGGCATCGAAGGTAATACCAATGTAGCTGGAAGTAGAGATGGTGATGGTGTATACCGCCGCATCAGGCATACGCGCACAATTGCCAGATATGCCGATTGGCTGAAGTGACGAATGCCCCTGAAAATAAAATCTACCAATGGCACCGAAGCCGGGGAATGTAGCACAAGCGTAAACAAGACTTCGGTGGCCAAAGGTAGCTGTATTATGTAGTTTGAGGGCCGTTAAACAACCTTTTGATGGTAGCTACTGGTATGGTACTTTTAACTACCATTTGCAGGTTTGTACCTTTTTGCTCATCATAATAAATGGATGAGGTGGTGCTGACCATACCAATCAGGTTACCATAGGAATCCAGAATAGGCCCGCCACTAGATCCTTTTGCATAGTCGGCAGTAATTTCCATGCGGTCGCCATCCGCGCCATTTGTTGCATAACTTACGTTTCTGGCCACAACCCCCTCACTGTAAAAATAATGGTAACCATTGGGATGGGTAATGGCATGTACCCTTGCACCGGTTTTTGCAGACTGCCCCAACGGAATGCTGCTCAGTTTCTCTCCCTTAGTGTCAATTTTAAATATGGCAGCATCGCCTATTTTTGTATAGGCCAAAATATCAGTAATAGGAAATATCCGGCCATCCATCGTGCTCACAAAAGCCAGGCTATCGCCTGCTTTTGCGCGCTGTTTTGCATCTATAATCTTTTCCAGTACGTGATAATTGGTTACACAAATCCCCTGATCATTTAAAATAGCCCCGCTGGCCAATGAGGTATGCATTTTATTGCAGTTGCCGCAATTATAATACGAACCAACCATAATTACTCCCTTACTGCGCTGCTCATAAATGTCTTCAGAACTCATTAGCTTAGTAGCAGCTTTTGGTAAACTGGCTGTAACACGGTCGCCCTCCTTCAGGTTTTGTATCTTGTTTTTGAGCCTGTCAATGACCCAATTCCTGTCACTCATTGCGGTTTCGGCCTGTTTTTCAATTTTTGACACCAGCGTGGCATCATCAACCGAAATCAGCTTTGATGTGTTTTGCGCAGCCGCAGTAAATAAAAGGCAACAGTTGATCAGCAAAGCTGCAACTATTGAAAGTAATTGTGTTTTTAATGATGTAATGTTCATAGTATAAATTTTTATTTTGTTATTTTATTCCGAATAGTTCTCCCATTCCTGTGTAATTTCCGCTGGTCGCTTTCAGGATATTAAATTTAAAATACCGTGCCGTAACCGGGTTTACAAATTTTACGGTCTTCAGGTCGGGCGTAGCTGGTGATGACTGGTCTGATGTTGCTGTACCCGTATAAAGCCCCTGTGATTCCCAGTTTATTCCGTCGTTGCTGGAAAATACCTCCATCTGAAGAAAGTCGTCTTCCCTATATAAATAACTAGGCACTATAGAAAAGCCTTTAACCGTTTCCATTACGCCCATATCCAGTTCCAGCCATTGTGGTAACTGGCCATCCGAATCCCAGGCGGTCCGATGATCTCCATCAAGAACCAATTCGGGCACTAAGTTCTCCTGTCTGTAATAACCTAAAGCCTTTACTCGCCAGCCGATACGTTCTATGGGCTGGCCGTTAAGGCCGGTATTGCTTCTATCTATATTGTTACCCCTCATAATAATATACTGCGTATGGTTATTTGGGGATGCTATTTTATCATCTTTGATTTTCAGGGCCAGCAAATAAATAGAGGAAGGATTAAATAGGGAAAGATTTGTCAATTGTACCAATATAGGCTCAGACAAAAACATCTTATGGGCAGGGATAACTCCAGTACTCGGGGCGATAGTATAGCCCCCTTCAGGAAAAGGAAGATGTTTTGTTCCATTGGCGGCATTGTAAGCAGCTACAAATTCCTGGTTACTTACTGTTTCTACACTTACCTCTATATTTCGGGGAACAGCCTGGCTCAGCCTGGCCTGTACAAATATATTTTGGACAACATCCGGCGTATTCAACACTATAATATCCCCGATTCCTGAAAGCCCTTGCAATGAAACGTTTAGCCTCCTGACCAACAATTTATACCGCAAAAACATCAATTTGCTTTTTAACCCTGGCTTTTTCACGGTGCTTTCCAACCTTACTGGAACAACATAAGTATGGTTGCCAATTTTTAAGCCTGTACCATCATTTAACTCAATTTTAATAGAGTCCGCAGATTGTAGCTGCCCCGCGTTAACAGTGAGTTTTCCACCTCTGCTTACTTTAAATAAACCACCTGGCAAAACAGGCGAATGTGTACGGTAAAGACTATCATAGATGCTGATAAGTTGGGGATTATTATCGATACTGGCGGTCACCTCCAGATCTGAACCAGCTGCTTTTTCCAGCAAAACCGGGAAGCCTGCACTTTTCTTTCCCAAAAGTACAAGGTTCAGGTTCAATAATACTGTATCGCCTGAATTAATGGGGATTTCATTATAGGCAGCCAGATTTTTAGCTATCTCTGCTTCCAAATTATTCGCGGCAATATCATCCTTTTTACAGGAAAAAAAAATAATGTGAAGCATTATGATCATCAAACCGTAAATGTTCGTTTTCTTAACTTTGTTCATAGGTTTATTATCTTTCATTCTGAATAATAAAACGATTGTTATCAATAATTTTTGGTGCAAAAGGAATGAGGTAACGAGGCGAAGCTGCGGGCAGTATAGCTTTAATGGTACCATCCTTTAGTGATACCCTTTCAAGGTCTTTTTTGAATTTTACATCGCGGTTTAAGCGTTTCAGATCAAACAAACGTAAACCACCGCGCAGGAAAAGCTCTCTGCGTCTTTCCTGCAATACCAATGTCAGTGCATCGGCAGTAGCGGTAACCTCGAGCGGTACATAATCGGCATCACTATAACGGAATTTTCTCAGTTCATTAACCAAACTTAATGCCTGGTTAGCATCACCTTTTCTGGCTAAGCATTCTGCTTTGATCAGCATCATTTCAGGCACGCCCAAACTATAATTGAACTGCATTGAAGTCACGCCATTGTCATTGTAGGTTGGATAGGCAGCGTAACTTTCTTTAGGTTTTAACATAAATCCATATACAGACCTTAGATCTTTAGTACCAAATACATCAGACAAAGCACTGCTCAAATACAAGGTCTCGTCAAACCTTCTGAAAAAACCAGCATCCATACATACTTTTGCAAAAAGAATTTCAGGGTTATTTTCCTGATCTTTTAAAGTCACGGGTTTGTTTTTTACACCCTTTGAAAGGTCGGAAGGATCATTTAAACTAAAAGTCCTGTAATCCAGCAGTGTGTTCCTGATTTTAAGCACCATTTCGGCATTTGCTGCCGCTGCATCATAATTACCCATATAGAGATGGGTTCTTGCCAGCATGGCCAAAGCTGCTGCTTTACCAGGGTGGATTACATCGACCCCAAAATTGGCTAATCCATCAGTGCTTGCCGCTTCGTTCAAGTCTTTCAATATTTGCTCGTATACCTGTTGTACTGTATTTCTAGCGGGTAGGGCTGCACCATCAGGATGTAAAATCAATGGTACAGCAAGGTCAATCGCTGCCGTGGCAGGCTGATGGTCTGTGCCGTATAAATTGGCCAACTGCAGATAATAATAAGCCCTGTTTATTTTCGCTTGTGCAGTTACAATTTCTTTTCGTTCCATCGTACCACTATCTGCTTTGCTAATGTTATCAAGAATGATATTCATTTGAAGAATGGCCCTGTAACTATTGTTGTAGACAGGATCATCTTCGGCGGGGCCCCAAACCGCCGCTGCCCATAAATATGCGTTAACATAAAAAGAGCCCGTTCCCCCGGCTTCAAGCACCTTATCTGAAAATGCAACATCATCGCTAACAATATCAGCGAGCAGGTAATTCGGCGTGGAAAGGGTACTGCTATTGAGCATTTCTTCAAAGTCCCTAACTGTACGTGGGTTTATTCCCTGTGCATTATCGGGCCGTACATTAAGAAATTTTTTACAGCTGCTGACGGATATCAATAGCAGCAGGAAAAAGATATAATTTAAGATCGCTTTCATATTCATACTTCTTTACTAGAAACTCATGTTTATACTTAGTATATAATTTTTAGGCAAGGGCATCCTTACTGACCCATTGTCGCTTGTCACTTCAGGGTCTATATGCATTTTATTACGCGTCCATAACGCCACATTTTCCATTTGGAAGGATAATGTCAGAGATTTAATAAATTTATCGCGAAGTACCTGAGGCGGTACTTCGTAACCAAACTGTATTTCCCTCAAGCGAATGTGAGCTGCAGGCATAATACTGTTGCTGGATTGCTGTATGATCAGGGCCCGGGTAAAATCGTCTTTTGCTATTCCTGCTACATCTGTAAATGCTTCATCACCGGCTTTACGCCATCGGTTTTTGATCTGGATATTTCTATCAGGCGAAGAGGAAAGTACCGGCATGTAACGTCTCATTACATGCCCAAGGTTAAACATTAACCTTGCAGTAGTAAAGAAACCCTTGTAACGCCATTCCTGAATAAGGGCACCAGACCATGGGGCGCGGGTCCGGCCGCTGTATACCAAAGACATTGAATCAGGTTCAGCCACCTTTTGCATGGCCTTATTATACACCTGTGGGTTACCCAGGGTATCCAATCCTGCCCAACGGAAACTCCACAGATTATCTGTACTGTATCCATCACGAGACGCTGTCATATACGAAGATGTGAGCGAGAAGTTAACCGGAGGTACATCAATTGCTGCATTGATATTGTAAGCACCATTGACCGTTGCCGTCCAGCTAAAGGAATTATTTTGAACGAGCCCTGCACGCAAAGATATCTCCAATCCTTTATTTACTATTTTGCTATAATTTACCTGAGAACTGAGCCCGGTAGCAGGATCGGTGGGTAAATTTCCTTTAGATAGACCTGCCGTTGTTTTTTGGTAGTAACGCGCATCTAAAGTAAAACGGTCTTTGACCAGACCAATCATCAGCCGGGCTTCCTTATTGCGGATAGCAGGCGGCAACAAGCCCAGGTTGCTATTTGGTGGCATGTTAAAACCTCCGCCGCCTGATATTGACCCGGCATTGATCATACTGTTCAGCCCCTGGTAAGGGTTAATATCCTGTAATGCTATATCTAGCCGTAGATTGCTGACCACTGGAACCTTGAAATAGGGCTCCCGGCCAATATCATAGACAAAGCGGGCATTCCACTGTCCCTTTTTCCCTATAGAGTTATAGTTATATCCAATTTCCAATCGAATACGTTCTTGAGAAACACCGATATCTATCTTTGCCCCCAGGTCCCTGTTTTTTTGTCCGCTTTGCTCTGCTTTATTGTAGCTGTCAATATTCAGAGCCGAATTATTCCATGAAGGTTGCACAATACGACTGCCGCTAACCTGTGCCAGCGGTAGTTTAGCAACCTGCATTTCCGATGCGCTAATTTTAAGCGCTAGGTTACTTAGCCATTTGCTGCTGAGAAATTTTTCCTTATTGACCTGCCATATCCCCGATATAGAACGGTTGGAGGTGGTAGAGTAAGGTGGGTCTCCGCCAAAATCAGGCACAAGAACAGCAGAATAATCAGCATTTAACGAATAACGTTGTTTATAACTATAGGAAAAATCGCCATTTAACGACACGTTTCGGGTATAGGAATTTGTGCTCAGGTCTGCAACTGTCAAGTCCCCAAGGTTCACGTAAGAACCTAAAAAATTTACGATAGAAGTATTGGCAGAGGCCAGCAATGGCAGTCCCCTGCCAGTTGTTTTATTGTATCCATAGACAGTCATGTTTGGGATGTTTCTATCTTCAAAGTTGGAAAGCCCAGCATCGACTGCCACTTTTATAGCATGATTGGAGTTAAAAACACGATCATAAACCAAGCCTGACCGGATATTGTATTCTTGCCGGGTTACAGCTGTTGCTTTAAAAATACCTCCCGGAGGAACGTAAAAATTGATCTTTGACCGGTTATCCGAATCATTATAATCTGGCGCTCCGTATTTATTGATCTGCTCACGGGCGTAGCTGGAATTGCCGTCTTTCAGATCTTCTCTTTTCTCCCTGTTTTTACTGTACCGGATCGATGCTGACCATTGCAGGTTATTTGTAAGTTTCCAATCCAGATTGAGGTTAGAATTGATGCGGAATACCCTGTTGATAACGCTGTTAAGTCTGGCATCTTCCAACACATTGACGCCGCCATGATAATAGCCTAAGCGAACCATTTCATTATTCTCATCAGGAGTAATGGTAGTATAGTTGTAAACATATTTCCCAGTCTCATCAACAAGCAGCTGATAAGGGTCCAGCTTGCTGCCATCGTCAAATGTACCCAGTTTGCTATTGTTACTGTTCATATCTGCCACCCATCTTATTTTCAACCTATTTTTAACCAGGGACAGATCATTTTTTAGCGTTAAACCCAGCCTCCGGTTTCGCTCTCCCAAAGTAGCGCCACGCTGAATATCATAAACACCGTTTATACTGAACCCATAGATCTTAGTGCCTCCGGAAGCAGAAAGCGAGTGGTTTTGATTAAATGTATGCTGTCTCAACATCAGCAGCTGGTCGCGGTTAGAAATATTGGAAAGTGAATCCCATTTATGGTTAAAAGCTTCTTTTGTGAATTTGCCCCTGCCCAGATCGAAAAGTATCATTTCTGCAGGGCTAAGTCCTTTTGGCATTACTGCATTCTGATCCTCGGGAATATAGGTTGCAATCTTTTTATCATAAGCCTCTTTGTAATAATCCAGTAAATCAGCAGAAGAAGCCAGTTGTAATTTAGCAGCACTTATATTTTGGCGTGGCGAGAAATAGAAATTGGAATTGTAACCGATCTGGAGTTCCCCTGACTTGGGCAAATTGGTAGTGATCAAAATAACTCCGCCCGCTGCCTTGGGACCCCATTTAATACATTCTACGGGATCTCTGATCACTTCAATTGATGCTACGTTGTTCATTGGGTAATTGGAAGGGAAATTATCCTGAACAAAGCCATCAATTACGACCAGCATACCCGATGTACCACCAGAAAAAGTACTGGCGCCCCTTAATTCTGGTACCATACCATTGTCTGTAACGGCGCCCTGAATTTTTATGGCCGACCCTGCTTCCCGGATGTTCAAGGTGTTGTAAACATATCTGTAATAGCTTTCGAAATCGGGAAAATCAACAAAAAAACTTGGCCCTGCTTCTGAGGGGTGCTTCTTAAAGTACTCGTAATTTTCTTTCAATGTCATGTCCACCCTATTTCCATACAACATAAAGTCGCCGCTATTTGTAGTGATATTTCTTTTCAGGGTAAGGCCAGGTACCCCTCCCTCCAGCACCTGGGCCAGATTCTGATGTGACCTGTTTCTGAGGTCTATCTTGGTACCTATGATTTTACTCTGAATGCCTACCTCGCTCAGCTTGTTCAGTTCTACTTCAAGCCTAACCTGGGGGTTGGCCTGAATGGCTTTGGCGGGAAGTTCCCTGGTAATATACCCCACATAGCTGATACAAATGATCGCATGTTCATCCGGGCAGCGAATGATAAACTCTCCATTGCGGTTTGCAGGGTACGATTTTTTTTCTTTTTTTAACTTAACAATTGCTCCAGGCAAAGGCAATCCCTTTTCATCTACCACCCTGCCGCTCAACTCAATAACCTGCAGCTGCGCAATAATCTTTTCCATGAAAGACGGTTCTTCCGTAATTTTAGGTTTGTCCTTGATCACAATTGTTTTGCTGTCTATCACATAGGTCAGGGGCTGCTCTTCAAAGATCTGTTTAAGCAGCTGTTCCAGTTCCATGTCTTTCACATTGATGTTTACCAGCTTCGATTTTCTGAATAAATTATCGGTACATATGAAATCAAAATCTACCTTCGATTTGATTTCCTTCATCACAGTTTTTAACGAAGCATTTGATCGGGAAATGCTCAGTCGTTGCGCATAGCCTGCTGCGCTGACCTGTATTATGGTTAATGTCATGATGATTGTAATAAGCCGCATTATTTTCCATAGTTTGCCCAGGTGTATTTGGAGCACCCCGGCCTTATCAACATATTTTTTATACATTTTATCGGTTTTATCGAACAAACTCCGGGCACGATAAAGCCTCAGCAAAATGTTATTTTAAACATTTATGCTTAAGTTTGTTCAGTTTTAATTAAGCAAAAGCCCAGCCTTGCACAAGATTGGCTTTTGCAATGAACTAAAAGGGGGTGTTAGCGCACCCCTTTTTTTGCCCTAAAGGCATGGTCGAGATCAGATTATAGAACTTTCTTCATAGGTGTATTTTTTCGGTTTAGGTAGATATTTTTGATTAGTTGGATACATATACTTTACGGCCCTCTACCCTGAAGGTTATTCCCCCGGTACTGGCCAGCAGCCCCAGTGCTTTAGACAGCGGATGGGTTCTGGATATTGAACCTATAAATTTTTCAGTTGGTTTGTTTCCTGTGTATATGATTTCCACATCGTACCATCTCGAAATCATTTTCATCACACTTTCGATGGATTCGCCATCAAACATAAATTCGTTGTTTTTCCAGGCAATTACGGTTTCCGTATTTACAGCAGCTACTTTAAGGCTACTTTGGGCAGAAAGTACAGATTGTTCCCCAGGTTTCAGAATTGCACTTCCGGTTGCGTGGGAAGAAGGGCGGAGCGCCAAAATGCGAACAGATCCCTCCAGTAAGGTGGTCATGACAGTACTTTCTTCAGCATAGCTGTTGACGTTGAAATGCGTGCCCAATACCTCTACCTGCTGCCGGCTGCTTTCTACGATAAACGGCTGCCCCTGGTTCTTTTTTACTTCAAAATACGCCTCGCCACTCAATTGTACCCTCCTGTTTTTACTTCCCGAAAAAGAAGTAGGGTATTTTAATGTTGAAGCAGCATTTATCCAGGCCCTTGTTCCGTCGGGTAGCAAAAGTTGATAAATTTCTCCGCGTGCAGTAGATAGCGTATTGGTTTTAATGCTGTTTGTAGCCGAATGCCTGCTGTCATAAATAATTTGCCCATCGGCGGTTTTGGTAATGTCTACACCGGCCTCATCGGCTAGCTGGCCATTAACGGCCTCCGAAAGATATACTTTTTTTCCGTTGGATAAGGTAAGCACAGCGCCTTTTTTACCGGGATAAATATCAGCAGTGTTTACAAATTTTACAGGTTCTTTGTGTGAAAAACGGTTAGCATAAAAATAAATTCCTATGCCCAACAGGAATAAAACCGCTGCCGCAGATGCAGTGATACTGAACCAGGATTTGCGTTTGCGAAGCTGAACGGTTTTATGCTGTAAGGTATATTGTATTTTTTGATTCAGGGCCTCCATTTCGGACACGGTCATTTGGGCTTCCTTACTGCCTTTTACTGCTGCTGTGGCCTCATCCTTAAACACAACATTCCATTCGGCATGGTGTAGGCCCGCTACCAACAGTTCCATTACTTTATCCAGCTCTTCCCTGCTGCAAAAGTTATGATAGTATTTTGTAAATAATGCAATGACTTCCTTATTCAATTTATATACTCCTTATATTATATATACAATTGGCAGCGCCACAACAACTACGTCTCCTGAAAATATTTTTAATTTATTTCATAATAGCAGCCAGGATGAGCAAAAAGCCATTGTGTTCTGTTAAAAATTCTTTAATGTTTTTAAGTGCCTTGCCCATCTGGTTGTTTACCGTGCTCATTGAAATATGCAGTTCTTCGGCAATTTGCTTATGGCTCTGTCCGTTAATTTTGCAGCGGATAAATATTTCCTTGCATTGCGGAGGCAGGTGCTGTACCGCCTCATTTAAAAGGGAATTGCTTTCATTATATTCCAACAACAGCTCTGTAGAACGATCTGCTTCTGCGCTATACTTTTTAATCTCGTTTACAATACCATCTTCAAACTGCGCCCGTTTCATCAGGTTTAACAAATGACGGCGTGCTATAGTATAAAGATAGGCCTTAAAGGACTGGCTACTGTCTATCCCGGCCCTGTTTTCCCATACTTTGATAAAAGTATCATGGATTATATCTTCGGTAAGTGCGGGGGATTTTGCACCTTTTATAATGTAGCGTTTTAACTGCTTGACATGTAAAAAATAAAGCCCGCTCAAAGCATCCATATCGCCTTGTTGCAGCAATAAGACCAACTCAGCTTCGTTACGCGTTAAAGGCTTTATCATTTTATGCTATCGTAAACCTAATTTATAAAAATTTGCGGTTAGCTATACGACAATTTAAAACATTATTCCAGAACGACATTATTACAACCTATAATTTATCTAAAGATCTTATTATGCTAATTGGCATCAGGCTTCAGGCTTCATTAGCCAAAAGGCTACATCATCGTAATCGATATCCTCATCCCCGATCTGATATATCCTTCCGGATTTGGATCTCCATGCTATCTTCCTGTCAAAAATTTCCCGTTCTGTAAAAACTCTCACTGATATACTGGATGTAACCCCGTATTTAAGTTCTGGATCCCATCGAAATGGCCATAACAGTCGTTGTTTATATAAACCTTTATCATCGTAAATAAAGTTTTTACTGAGCTGAACATTCATACAATCCAAAAATTGTGCGGAGATATCTAATTTAAACACACTGTTAAAAAATACTACCCAATCTGCTGCTTCTCCTATCAATATGCCCATTTCGTTTGGCTTTTTTTCATAAATTCTTGTGTATTAGTTCATGGAACATGTAAAATAGAAATGCCCTGCTCTGTAATAATACATGAGCAGGGGCATTTGCATAGGTAGAGAGGGCACATTATTTGGTAAATATTTCTTTTAATTTCTTTTCCAGCGCATCACCCCTTAGTGCGGAGGCTACTATTTTTCCAGTAGGATCAATCAAAAAATTAGAAGGGATACCTTCAATATTGTATTGCCTCAGCACCGGATTGTCGCCGGTTAAATCGCAAACTTGTGTCCATGCCAGTTGATCATCGGCAATTGCTTTTACCCAGGCTGCCTTATCTTTGTCGGCCGACACCCCTAAAACAGTAAAACCTTTGTCTTTATATTTCTGAAAAGCCGCAACCACATGGGGATTTTCCTGGCGACATGGCCCGCACCATGAAGCCCAAAAATCAAGCAGCACGTATTTACCTTTAAAATCTGATAATTTAACAGGTTGCCCATTTACGTCATTTTGTTCAAAATCCATAGCCGTCACACCAATGGCAGTTTTTTCTGAAGCTGAAATTTTTTCTGCCAAGGATTTACCCAGCGCAGTTGCTTTCAACTCCGGATGAAGTGCATTAAATGATTTTTTAACTTCTGACAAATATTCAGCATTATCCATTAATTCCAGTAATAACTGTAAAGTAAGATAGGATGGCGGATTTTTTTGAACAAATGAGCGTTTAATTGCGAGCTTTTCAAGTTCATTTTTCGAATATGCTTCTGCTATCCCCTCCATAGCTTTTTTGTCTTGTTGGGGCTCTTCGCTCAATTTAGTATACCTGGCACTCAGGGATTTATTCTTTTCATCAAACGGCTTGGCTAGCGCTTTTAATTTTACATAGTCCGCATTAATTGGCCCGCCTGAAACAACGCTGTTCTGTAAAGAGTCGGTAGCAGATAAGTTGAGCTGCCCGGGTTCGACAAAAAAAGATAACATATCCAGTTCCTCGCCACTTTTTGGGCGAGTAACATAGGGATTTATATTCAGGAATAGGTATGCACTTGCTGGTTCGCTAATCGTCCCGTTGAATTTGAAGAAGCCGTTATTAACCAGCGCCGAATCAAACAGCTGTTTGGCGTCAGCGGTATAGGCCAGGTAAATTTTATCTCCATTTTTGAGATACTTAACGTTGCCGTTTATCGAAAATGGCTTTTGCGCTACTGCCATAAAAGGCAGTACGATCAGGATTGATAATAAGTTTTTCATTTTGGTTAAGTGTTTATGTTATTTTAATTTAATCTCCGCTACTGGCAGTATCATTAACAGAAATACAATCCTTCGTCTTTTCATAGCGCTCTATGAGGACTGAAAGTAACCTTTCGTCTTTTTTTTGAGTGTAGCTTAATCGATTATACTCCTGCATAATCCTCAGGATCTCTTCATTAATGGGTTTGTTAAATACATTTTGTTGTTTAATATTCGTTTTCATAAGGATGATTTTTTAGTTGCCTCTATATAGTTATACAATTGGCAGCAGCGCAACAACTACGTCTATCGAAAATATTTTTTCAGTTTTATGATTGTGATTTCAAAATACCCACTTTACACTGCTACCCTATCCTCCTTCTCTAAATTAAATGCCGAAGACTCCGCAACCACTTCTCTTCAAACCATACAATGTTTCAAAAGCCCGGCACAAAGCTTCGATTTCCGTCGTCTTTTTAAAGGATGGTACAGCACAATTCTTCTACCTTCACATTGAAATACAGGCAAAAACCAATACAGCCTTTGCTGGACGTATATTAGGATACTGGATACGTTTGCGCGATAGCTATGCCCATCTATAGTTTTACTGGCAGTATTTACCGGTAAAAAAAGTCAATTGCGCCGGTATGGTTTATCCAATAGAGCATAAATTCCTTGATATGTTATGCTCTTAACTGATACGACAGAAACGAAAAAACCCTCTAAATTGTGAGATTTAGAGGGTTTTTGATAGAATTTGACATCTATGTTGTCGGGGTGGCAGGATTCGAACCTACGACCTCCACATCCCAAATGTGGCGCGATACCGGGCTACGCTACACCCCGAACTTGGTATCTTTTATTCCCTTTTTCGAAGGGATTGCAAAGTAACAACATTAAAATGAAAATTCCTACTTTGTTCAACAATTAAATTCATTTTTTTTATGCCCTCAATTGCTTAGGGCGCAAATATAGAAATAATTCATATTGCCGCAAATTACATTTTAAAAATATATTTTCCCGAGGAAAGCAATACCAATCCATATCCGTTTTTAACCTCCAAAATCTTTACATATTTGCGCTCCCCGATCACCTCACGAAGCATATGCTCCGGCAGATTTAACCGGCCCCTGCAATTCGGTGGCACAGTGACTTCAAGCTCCGTCCTGCCGGCCTCACGCCGCCAGGCAGTTTTGATCTGACCTGCCGGGGAATCAAAACTTGCTCTTGCCCAGCTTAGTTGTTTCTGATCTAGGCCCGGTATCTTGATGATAAAATCCTGAAATCCAGGTCTGGCAGGATCCCGTTGTATTCCTGCCAGACCTTCAATATACCAGGCCCCGGGATACAGGTAAGAGCTATGCAGCAGGGAATGCCCGGGCAGGTCCTTTTCCCACATTTCCCAGATGGTAGTAGCACCATTGGCCTTCATATATCCCCAACCGGGGTAATCTTTTTGTGAGGTCATGGAATAGATCAGGTCATCTCTTCCTTCCTGTCGCAGCAACTTGAACAACATCGCCCCTCCTGTAATGCCCACATTGATGTGTCCCTTATGCAAAACCAGAATATCCTTTTCCAATCGTTTCATGACAGCTGCCCTTAAATCTGCAGGAGGTATTTCTGCCAGCAACGCTGCTGCCAGGTTAGCCATGGAGCTGTCTGCATAGCTATGATCAGCGGCACGATAAAACCTTGCATGAATCGCAGCCCTGCAGCGTTCCGCCTGCTGTTCCCAGTGTTCCGCTTCCACATCTTTTCCGATTACCCGCGCTATTTTTGCCGCGGTACGTAAATTAAATACCCTGTAACTGTTGTTTAAACATAAAGTTTCCTCCTTATTGTTGTTCATGCCCTGCGCTGTTGCACCAGGCCATAACCAATCTCCCAGAAAATCCCAATCGCCTCCAAAACGCTGTAAAATATCATCCTTGGTATGTGAATCCAGGAACGAAAGCCAGCCCTTGATCAGCTCAAAATTCTTTTCCAGTATGCGTTTATCTCCTTCGTGCTGATAAACAAACCAGGGCAACGATACTACTATACCTCCCCATGCGGGCCCGCCACCACCAGAATAAGTAGGCGCGGTATGCGGCAAAACCCCATTGTTCATCAGCCGTCCGCTCATCACCTTTTTTCTCGCAAATTCCGGATCATACATATTACCAACAATAGACTCCGTTCCCTGTACATCCCTCCAGTCCTGCATCCATTTGGTATAAAATGCACCCAGCTTATAGTTGTACATTCCGGTCTCACAGGTTGCATGTGCATCACCCCCATAACCCAATCTTTCGCGTTGCGGACAATCCACTACAAAACCACCAATAGAAAGGTTTTGAAAAGTCCATTTTACTTTATCATAGATCCAGTTCTGCAAGGTATCAGAACATTCAAAATTAGTCGCCGCCTGAAAATTCGTTCTCACCATCCAACCCCGGATTTCACTTAATTGCGGCTTATACTTTAAGCCCCGGATGACAATCCATCTGCCAGAACTATAGTTAAAACGGTTCCGGAAAGTTCCTTTGCCCCTTGCGCCAATGATATAAGCACTGTGCAGGTTAAAAGTCTGATCCATCTGTTCTCTTTCCGAATATTCAAACGCTATTCTATCACCTTTATTCCCCCGCAGATCAACCTCCGTCCAGCCCGCAAAATTAACACCCATATCCACCCGGTACGAACCATCCGGTCTGGACTCAATGCCGATGGCTTTAATTTCATCGAACAGCCGGTTTGGTTCAACAGTTTGCGCTGATAAAATCAGATTGGGTTGGTAAACAGTTACCTTACTCCATTTTGCTTCATCGCAGGTGATGGTATTCCAGTCCGCAATTTCCTGATTGGCATCCCACAGCTCGCCTCCCATTTTTGCAAAATCCCAGGTTCCCAGCAACTTACTCGGACTTGCATGTGTTTTCCAGCTTTCGTCGGTTTGCACAACAAGTGTAGGTTTTGCTCCTGCAACAGGTGTTTTTGTATTGTAAATGGCAGTTTGCGCGATCACAATAGGCGCATTGGGTCTGCCTGTTGTTACGTAAGGACCAAAAATTGACCAGGAAGTCCCCAGCCAAATCGCGATTACATTTTTCCCGGGCTTTAGCGCAGCCGCGATGTCATAGGCCACATAACGTGCACGTTTGGTATGATCCGTTACTGCCGGCGACAATACATCGTCGCCGACCTTCTTTCCGTTCACATATAGCTCGTGGTAACCTACCGATGCCAGAAACAACACTGCCTTTCCCGGCTTTTGTGGTAAGTTAAAAGTTTTCCGCAGCCAGGGATCAGAGATATTACAATCTTTTTGCGAAGGGTCAAACAGTTCATTTGTTCCAATCCATTTGGCTTTCCAATCATTCTGCTGAAGTAAACCCGTTGCCCAAAATGCAGTTTTACTCCAGGCTGAGACCAGTCCCTTTTCGTCTTTAACAACTACTTTCCAATAGTAATAACGATCGGACCTAAGCACCTTACCTTTATATTCAATTTGCTGCATCTGATCAGAGTTCACCCAGCCAGAGTCCCATTCATCCCCTTTATTTTGATGAAGTAACTGTACCTCAGAGGCTACAATAATCCGATAGGCTGTTTGTTTTTGACCGAATGCCGCCACATTCCCAGCTTTATGGGTCCAGTTAAAACGCGGACTCATTTCATCTAATCCAATTGGATTTTCCAAATACTCACAACGTAAATTTTCAGGTTGCAGACTACTTTCCCCAGCAGTAGCTAAAGCCAATTCTACGTCCGAAACAAACCATACCAACAGTATAACCAGATATCTCTTCATCATCATTATTTATTTATCCAATTCAATGTATGGGACCCAGATCCCAATACAATTTTCAGTTTACCGTTTCCCATGTATTGTTTTTTAACGGCTTTGTGCTGACTTAAAGGCTTTTGATTTAAATTTAACAGTTTTTCGTTAACAACAGGCAAAACAACCAGGGCCTCTGTATTTGCCGGGATGCTCACCTGCAAAGCCGATTTGCCTTGTTCCTTTTTCCAGTCCACTACAATATCCCCTGTAATGGCTTTATAACTTGCTTTAACCCAATCAACCCCCTCTACAAATTGAGGCTCAATTAAGATCTTACCAAAACCAGTATCATCTGCCTGTTGTTTGATTCCAGCCAGTCCGCTGTAAAACCACTCTATCAGGTGTCCCAGCATCATGTGGTTATTGGAAACATTCTTTAAGGCCGGCCAGGATTCTGTAAGCGCAGTTGCCCCGTTACGAATCTGATAACCATAACCTGGCACATCATCTCTGTTGTTCATTTGATATAACAGTTGCGATGCACCACCATCTTCCAACACTCTGATCAGATAACGATAGCCAATGTCACCGGCAGTAAGTGCATATCCGCTGGTCCTTATAGATTCCTTCAGGTTAGCAAACACCTTTTCTTTAAAAGGTTCATCTACTAATCCCATATAAATCGACATAGCATAAGCTGTCTGGCTTCCTGTCGAATAAACGCCCGTCGCGGGCTCAAAAAACTTTTTGTTGAATGCTATTTTAATCTGTTCGGCTAATTTCTGATATCCTTTTGCTTCTTCTGTTTTTCCAAGGGTTCCTGCGGCCTTAGCCAGTAACACAGCGTCGTAGTAAAAAGTTGCAGTGGCTGTCAAAGCCTTCGGGGTAAGCTGCGATTCTCCCGGACTTTTAGGTCCAAGATCAAACCAATCCCCCAAACCATGCGACAGAATATGTGCATCCGCCTTACTTTCTAGGTAACTGATATAACGCTTCATCATGGGATAAGCCTTTTCAATTGCTTTTTTGTCGCCATACCATTCATACAAATACCAGGGTATAATAACAGCAGCACTACCCCATTCCGGAGAATCCCTGAAACCATCTTCAAATACCACATATTCAGGAACAATGTCAGGCACCAGACCAGAAGAAAGCTGCGACTCCGTCATGTCCTCTATGATTTTATTGTAGAAGAGCTGAATGTCGTAATTATATTTCAACGATCCCCCCACAAGATGTGTCTGCTCCAGCCATCCCAATTTCTCTCTATGTGGACAATCGGTACTGACATGACTCATATTACTCTTCATCGCCCAGTCAATCAGCTTAAAAGTCTGATTAAACAGTGTATTTGAACAGCTGAAGGTACCAACCTCTGGCGCACTATTGCTCGTGTGCAACATTTGAAGCCTTTCTACTGTTGGTCTTCCCGATATTGCAGGTTGTCCGGCTGGAACACCCCCTTCTACTAAAGCATACCTAAACCCGTAATAGCTAAAACGCGGTTCCCAGATTTCTTCATCGCCACCTTTAAGCGTATAATCAAAATAATAAGGACTTCCCGACGCACTTTGATCTGCCATTCCCTGATCATCTAAAATTTCAGCAGGGACTATTCGTACCCGGTCTCCTTTCTTACCTTTAACTTTTAAACGGATAATTCCTGATGCATTCTGACCAAAATCATATAGATAACTGCTATCCGTTATTTTTCTGAGTGTCTGCTGCTCAAAGGTCTGCATCACTTTTAAAGGATAGCTGGATTCTGCTTTCATTTTCCCTCCAGGCCCCTTAAGTAAAATTGCTTTTTTCCAGTGCTGGTCATTAAATCCGGCTCTATCCCAACCTGTTTGTTCCTTACGGGCATCATAATCTTCTCCACCATAGATGCTGCTGTATACAACTGCCGAAGGACTTGTTTTCCAGCTATCATCCGTTACCACTTCCGTAGTGCTGCCATCTTTATAACGGATCATCAGTTTTAATCTCAACATTGGAAAAGCTTCAGCCCTTGCCATTTTACGGTAGCGCTCGCGGTTTATATACATAAACCCCGGACCAACAATCGCTCCCAATGCATTTTTTCCGCTAACCAATGAAGCAGTTACGTCATAAGTACTGTACAGATTTGTTTTGGAATAGTTGGTCCATCCGGGGGCCAGAAAATCATCTCCTACTTTCTTACCGTTCAGCTGCAACTCATAGTGCCCCAGCCCCGAAACAAACACATATGCCTCCGCTATCGGTTTGTTGACATCAAAAGTTTTTCTAAAATAAGGAACAACAGCAGGTTGTACAGCTTTTTCACCCAATAAACTACCATCTCCATGTAATCCGGGGACAACTTTCATAGCATCTTCCAATACCTGGTAAGCTATCCACCTGCTTTGGTCCCATTCTTTGGTTTGTAAAATACCGGTAGAAAATGTTGCAGGCCTGCTCCAGTCAGAGACGGTTCCATTCGAAGACCAGACTCTGACCCGCCAATGGTAACGTTTTCCGGAGGACAGCAACTTTCCTCCGTAAACTGCTGACATCCCAGTACCAGCATTCATTTTTTGTGAGTCCCACAGATCTGCCTTACCCAGCAGCACAGCATTAAGACTGCTAAAAACCTGTAGCTGCCAGGCACGTTGTTGAAATGATTGCTGGTCAGCACTGATGTTCCAATTGAATTCGAGCCTGTCCGTTTCCACCCCAAGCGGACTTTTTTTATGATTGCAAGTTAAATTTACCGGTTCAGTAATCGCATTTGCATTTACTGTAAGCAGTAAAAGTACGGCAATGCTTAAATATTTATAGATAGTCATTCGATAGCTGGTTTCAGTTGTGGTTTTTATTAATTTGCTCTGGCGAAGCATACTTGTTTCGCCCGTCTCTACCTCCGATGTAAATCTCCTGGTTTTTTAAGACACCATCTATCTCAGTTCATACTCAGTGGCCTTGCTCATCTGTACACCATTTTTAAAAGTTGCAGCCTTAACTTTCACATTGGGATTCACGTTAAACGGGCCCACATATTTCGTTGAATGCTGACCGGGTTCTGTTCCGTCGAGCGTATAATAAATTTCAGGATTGTAACTTTGGGTTTTCAATGCGATTTGTGCTTTCTGTGTCCTTGCTCCCTTAATAAATTCAAAACTTACCTGATAGGCACTTTTTGAATAGTTGATCCCCGAAGCCTCGTAGCGGCTATACTCTGTTTCCATTTTTTGTTTAAACTTCTCCCAGTTCTTTTTTTCCGGTGTAGACCAGGCTACCTCTGCCAGGGCAGATAAACGCGGGAAGGCCATGTACTGCAAGTGATGAAAGTCCGGAATAAACTCGGTCCAGATGTTCCCCTGGATTCCTTTTATGTATTTAACTTCATCAGCATTCAGCGCTGCAGGTATAGGCTCAAAATTGTAAACACGCTCCAGTGTATTAAAGCCATCAATGGTAAGCGGTTCCAGCTCAGGTGAACCCTGGTAATAATCCAGGTAGAGGTAGGTAGTCGGCGTCATCACCACATCGTGGTGTTTTTTAGCAGCAGTAACACCCCCGGATGTTCCTCTCCAAGACATTACCAGTGCATCTGAAGTAAGCCGGTTTCCTTCCAGGATCTCGTCCCAGCCAATTACCCTTTTATTTTTAGCTTTCAGTACCTGGGCTATACGATTGATAAAATACCCCTGCAGTTCATGCTCATCTTTCAAACCCTCTTTTTTCATGCGTGCCTGACAATACGTACAAGTTTTCCAATTCGTTTTGCGGCATTCATCCCCGCCAATATGGATCACCTTTCCGGGGAAAAGTGCAGCCACCTCTGTAAACACATCTTCCAGAAATTTAAATGTATTTTCTTTCCCGGCACAATACACGTCGTCGAATACCCCCCATTTGTCTTTCACTTCAAAAGGCCCCGGCTTTTCACCGCAGCCCAGTTCTGGATAGCCGGCGAGCGCCGAAGTACAATGCCCCGGAAGATCTATCTCAGGAACAACTGTAATATATTTCCCCTGCGCATAAGCAATAATGTCCCTGATCTGTTCCTGTGTGTAAAACCCACCATGAGGTAATGTATCAAAACGCTCCGGCTGTTCTTCAAAATGTCCGATCAGTGATCTTTTCCTCCATGCGCCTACCGAAGTCAGCAGTGGATATTTTTTAATCTCAATCCGCCAGCCCTGGTTATCCGTTAAATGCCAATGGAAAGTATTGAGTTTATAGCTTGCCAGGAAATCTATGTATTGTTTTACCTGTTTAACGGTAAAAAAATGCCTTGACACATCCAGCATAGCGCCTCTCCAGCTAAAACGTGGCTGGTCCTGTATGTGAAGTGCCGGAACATTTGCGCCCTCCAACGGATTTACAGGTAACAATTGCAGTAAAGTTTGCATCCCATAAAAACAGCCCTGAGGTTGTTTTGCGGTAATCACAATACCTCCAGAACCAATATCCATCATATAACCCTCGGCACTTATTCCCTGCAGTTGATCCGAAAGTTTAAATACAATCTGATTTTTGCCCGGCAGAGCAGTTATTTTTTTAACAGGATTTTTTTTTCCCGTATAGGCCTTAATTTTTTCGGAAAACTGATCCCCGATAAACTTCATTGCGGTATTCCGGTCATCATATAAAATAACGGTAGCGCTATTGAACCCAAAGCTTCCCGGCTTTACTGTTACAAGTTCCGGTTCCGGAATAATTGCAAGTTGTCGCGATGGATGCTGCGCTTTTGTCGTGCTGTTAAAAACAATAAAAACAGCCATCCATAATGTCATTAATCTATTCATGCATTAATAGTTTATATCTAAAGCAGTTTATTATTTATATAGGGCGTACAATTTACCCTCACCTGGTAAAAAATTATCTGTTAATTTATGATCGGCAGCTTTGTAGTCGATATCCTTTTCCAATCCGTCAGCTTTGGAAATTCCTTTCACGTTCGTAACTGCCGTACCGATCTTAAATGCAAATGTTTTATTTTCGGTCAGCGACTTGTTTACCACCATAATATAAACCCGGTTGTTCGCCGGGTTCACAAAATGCGTAATCAGCATAAACTCATTTTCATTTTCAGCTTTCCAGATAAAATCTGAAGGTGTTCTTTTGGTACCGGAAGGGATACTTAACCCCGTATGGAAAACATCCATTGCATCCAGTTTCATCAGCGTTTTACCTAGCTGCCGCATTTCACCGTTGATGAGTTTAAAAGGTTCATACAGATCGGTTTTATTTCCCTGAGCATCCACTATCGCATTGGTAAATTTTTCTGTAGAACCAATCGGGGTCCAGTAAGTAAACCATACCGGCAATTTAATACCGTAAGCCAGGTTCGTAAATGCACTATACCTGAGTTCATTCGCATCAGGTCTTCTTAGACCAATGTCACTGCCTATCGACTGTAAATACGAAGAAGTCCTGACCTTATATTTTAACCCTGCTCTTCTGATGATATCAAGGTCCTTATAATAAGGAACTTCCCTTAAAGTCCCATCTTTCATAAAAGGGTAATTGTCAAATGACAGGTATTTAAGGTTTACCGCCCCAACCAGTTCTATCCATTGCTCAACATATTCTTTTTCATATTCCACATTGGCCAGGGCACCAGTGGCATAGCTCGGAAAAAGATTCACATGAGGTACCTTTTCCGGATCAAGGTTAATCAGTTTTTTATACCTCATGGCTGCATCGGCCAGATCAGGCACACGGGGTTCGTCTTTAATGTAATAGCCTGCAGTTGCCGGATGATTTTTGTAGGCATTTACCATCGCAGCCATATCTGCATCTGTCCCGTCAACACGTTGGTCGGCCACAAACATTTTCAACTGATTTGCCGCAGCCATATCCAGCATAGCCAGCTTGTTTGTCTGGGAATAGCTTAATGAAATGTCCTGGATCAGGTCAACATTCGCCTCCCTGATATTCTTAAAATGATGATCAGTGATGTAACCGATTCCCGGCGATACATAAATGCCAATCATCATGTCGTCCTTTACTTCAGCAACCGGAGGCTTAACCGGGTCCGGCTTTATTTTTTCAGTCTGTGCTTTACTGCAACTGCATACCCCGGTAAGCACAAGCATACCGGTACACATTAATAATGATTTAATTAACCTGTTCATTTGCGTGATATTGGTTTAGGTGTGAGGTAGTAATTTCTTCCTCCCAAAAACAGGAGGAAGAAATGTTTTATGGTAAAATTAATTTCAGGGCGAGACCATTTTTCTGATGCGGTGATTTGCTTTGTCTACCACATACATGGTTCCATCCGGGGCAATTGTAATCCCTGTTGGGACCGTAAATCTGGCAGCAGTTCCGGATCCATCTAAATAACCCTGCACAGCTCCCCCTGCAATGGTGGTGACCTTATTGGTACCTGCTTCAATCCTTCTGATATTGGAAGCATTGGCGGCTATCGTCGGCGCATCAAATAAGTGACCACAACCAGCAACATAAATGTTGTCACTGGCATCAACAGCAACACCCCATGGATGTTCAAACCTGGCATTCAGGCCAATCCCATCTGTTTGCCCCGTTGTGCCTGCCAGGCCGGCAATTTGGGTAACAGCCCAATTGCCCGTATTTACCTTGTATACATTCGAACTGCCGTTATCTGCAATCACAAGATTCCCCTGACTATCCATTGTAATCCCTCCGGATACGACCGGAACACTGAGTGTTCTTGTAGTCATCACCCCTGACGGACTCACTTCAAAGAGCTTATTGTTACTTGCAGAAGGCAAAGCACTCACCAGGTAAAATTTACCGGTATTTTTATCCATCGTAATGCCCTGCGGAAAAGGGATAACCCAGCCGAGCACAGTGGTTACTGTACCCGCCGGTGTGATTTTACGAAGCGCCCAGTTCCAGGTATCCGCTACATAAATATTGTTGTTCGCGTCTGCAACTACAGCCGAAGGATGGTCAAATAAAGCTGCCGTACCTACGCCATTGGTATTGCCGGCAACACCGGGATTACCTGCAAAGGTACTGACTAATCCGGCCGGAGTAATCTTTCTGATGCAATGGTTATTGATATCAGCCACATAAACATTGCCGCTGTTATCCGTCGTGATACCCGCATTGGTCACAAAATTAAACTTAGCCACAGTGCCTTGTCCGTTTAAGAAACCAGCAACTCCTGCACCGGCAAAAGTACTTACAGTTGCTGTGTAAGCAACTTTTTCCAAGGCATACAACTTTCCTTCACCTGGCAAAAAAGTATCTGACAGGGAATGACTGCCGACTGCAAAATTGGTAGCTTCTTCCAAACCTGTAACCTTGGAAACAACCTTAACATTTGCTACCTGGTTTGCTGTTGTAAAACCAAAAGTATTACTGCCCGTAAAAGATTTATTCACCACCATAATATATTCTTTACCCGCAACCGGGTCTATAAATTGGGTAATGATCATAGACTGGGCAGCATTCTGGGCCTGCCAGATAAAATTTACCGCCGGCCTTACAGTGCCGGTGGGAATTGTTGTTCCGGTATGATACACGGCATTGGCATTCAGCTTCACCAATGTTTTACCCAGCTGCTTCATTTCAAAGTTTAATGCTTTAAAAGGAAGGTACAGGTCAGTCTTATTTCCCGTAGCATCTATTATTCCATTGGTAAAGGTTTCTGCTCCGCCTGTTGGTGTCCAGTAACTAAACCACACAGGCTTTTTTATTCCATAAGCCAGGTGCGAATAAGCACTATACCTCAATTCGTTCGCATTCGGTCTTCTCAGGTCCGTTGAGTTCCCTATAGATTGCAGGTACCCTGAAGTTTTAATATTGTATTTTAATCCAACACGCCGGATGACATCCAGGTCATGAAAATAAGGCACATCCCTGAACGTTCCGTTTAACATAAAGGGATAGTTATCCATTGCAAGGTAGCGCAGATTAGCAGCTACTACCTTCTGTATCCAGTTTTCCACATAATCCAGCTCATAGTTGATACTTCCCAGCGCACCGGTAGCATAACTCGGGAAAAGATTTACATGAGGATCATGGTTATTGTCGAGCGTAAGCAATTTCTGATAACGATTAGCTGCGTCCTGAAGCTGACTTACTGTTGGTTCATCCTTTACATAATAGCCCGAAAGTGCCGGGTGGTTGATATAGGTATTCACCATAGCGGTAATGTCTGCATTAGTCCCGTTTACCCTGTTGTCGGCAACTACCATTTTCAAACCATGGCTATTGGCCATGTCGAGCATCGTCAACTTGTCAACCGGCGATATCCAGCCTGCAATATCCTGTATCACATCGATATTTGCCTCACTAATTGCTCCATATTGCAAATTAGTCGTAAACTCAAACGGAGGAGCGATATAGATACCTATTGGCATGCCCTCTTCAACACCATTCAACAACATCGGCTGATCGGCCCTGCCCATATCTTTTCCGGGCATTTCTGTGATAAACTTCTGGCAACCGGTAAAAATAAAAGCGCAAAAACTTAGTATAAGGAGCGCAAAGCGCCCCTTATTGATACAATATCCAGCATTCATAATCAGTTAAATTAAATGAACTAGTTATTCCGATACAATTTTTCTGATGCGGTGATTTCCCTTGTCCAGTACATAGATTGCACCGTCAGTCCCGATAGCAATGCCGGTCGGCACCGCAAACCTGGCCACTCCACCCAAACCATTGGTAAAGCCCTGCGTGTCGCCACCGGCGATAGTCGAAACTTTATTTGTTCCCGCTTCAATCATTCTGATATTAGAGGCTGAAGCCGAAATATCCGGTCCCTCAAACCTATGTCCGCAACCCGCAACATAAATATTATCTTTAGCATCCACGGCAATACCCCATGGGTGGTCAAACCTTGCCACCGCACCTATTCCATCTGTCAGACCTGTTTCTCCAGCAGCACCGGCAATTGGGGTACGGGCCCATGTCGTGGTATTGACGCTATAGATCACCGAGCTCACATTATCAGCAATAATCAGGTTCCCCTTGCTGTCAACGGCCATTCCTCCAGAGAAAATTGGTACATCAACCCCGCGCTCGTTTAATCCCCCCGAAGCTGAAAATTCATAAATTTTCCCGCCGTGATAATTTGCGGCCAATGCACTGCTGATATAAACTACTCCTGTATTTTTATTTATGGCAATTCCCTGCGGGAAGGCAAATGCCTGCCCACGGATAGAACTGACCAGACCTTCAGGTGTAACCTTACGTACGGCCCAGTTCCATGCATCAGCAACATAAAGATTATCATCTTTATCAACTGCTACATCCATAGGGTGGTTAAACAGCGCGACATCTTTATTGCCATTTACATACCCTTCCACGCCAGGTTTACCTATAAAAGTACTCACCACACCAGCAGGCGTAATTTTACGGATACAATTGTTAAAAATATCGGCTACGTAAAGGTTCCCCTTAGAATCAATATCCATCCCCGCATTACTTCTGAAATCGAACCTGGCCACATCCGCTGCTCCATCCGCAAAACCGGCAACACCAGCCCCTGCGAACGCACTAACCGTTCTTTTTAAAGTGTAAACAAATGGCTCCGTACTGGTTACCGTTTTTCCTGCAATGGTCACTTCGATTTTCCCTGAACCAAGTGCAGCAGGTATCTTAACAATCATCCGGTTTTTATTGGCACCCAGAACAGTTACCGGCTTTCCGTTAATTTTCACACTGATGTCCGATAAAGCACTGCTGTAATTGTCACCATAGATCATTACCTCAGTAGCTTCGCTTCCCTCAAGGGGTGAAAATTTACTGATCACAAAAGGAGCATTACTATTGTGCGTATAACTGTCATCAGTCTGTTCAAAAAACTGTTCTTTACACGAGGCCAGTCCCAATTGAAGCAGCAGCGCAGCACCATAAAAAATGGCTTTCATTGCTTTATATTTTTTCATCTTAAATATCCTTAACATTAGTTGTAACCATAATTTTGATCCAGCGCAGTATTTCTATTGCGTTCCGTCTGTGGAATGGGGTACAGGTCAAATGCATCCTCGTAAATCCTTGACTCTACCAGGAAAGGTGTATAAGAAAAACTTCCTGCACCTTGTTTTACGATGCGCATACCTCTGGCTTCGCGCATTACACTTTTACCGATACGCCATCTCCTGATATCCCAGAAACGGAAACCTTCAAAGGCCAGCTCTACCCTTCTTTCCCTTCTGATCCGCTCTCTCATTTGTGCTTTGTTAAGCCCTGCAGGTAAAGCAGGCATATTCACACCAACCCTGGTACGCACAGCATTCACGGCTTCATAAACACTATTATCCGGAGCTGCTAATGCCTCATTTCTGGCTTCGGCAAAGTTCAGCAGGGTTTCCTCATAGCGCATATAAACCCAGAAATGATCCCCAGGTCTGTTGTCAGGAGTCATGCTTCCATTTTCGTCCAATAGTTTACGTAGATAATATCCGGTTTGGGTTTTGGCACCTTCCGCCGAAACCAGTCCATCTAAACCATCGACAAAAGTTTCAATAACATTATCTCTCCAGGTACTGCCGTTATAAAGAATGGAAGCCGCAAGCCTGGGGTCACGGTTGGCATACGGATTATTGGCATCATATCCTGAACCGGTATCACCAGGCTTTAACCCGTTTTTCATTTCATAATCGTCAACCAGGTTCTGCAACGGCTGGATCCATGCTAAACCGCCCTGACTCGGGACAAACATCTGCTGAACCCAGGCGGTATTGTTCATTGTTGACTGAAATATGATGTTCGGGGCAGTTCTTTTATGAAATAAACCTTTGTAATCACCGTCAACCTGATATAAATTAAGCTTCATCACATCCTCAGCTGCCGCAGCTGCACGCTCCCATTTCTGAACATCAGAAGTAGGATTGTGTAATAAACTCGCCGCATATAGCAGGACGCGTGACTTCAGCATTAAAGCAGCCCCCTTAGTAGCCCTGCCAATATTTGCTGAAGTATTTACCGGAACCAGGTTTGCTGCCGCTTCATTACAGTCGTCCACAATAAAACGCACTAACTCTTCTTCCGAATTTCTGGGAATATTCAGGTTATCATTAATTTGCAAAACCCTGTCTATCACAGGAACAGTGCCATACCGCTTATGCAATTCAGCATAAAAATAAGCCCTCAAGAAATAAGCTTCGCCTTTCATACGCACTTTACCGGCAGTCTGTGTGGCATTTTTTACCGGTACTGCATCTATCTTTTCAATAAAGCGGTTGACTTTACGAATAGCTGCATAGAGCGATGCCCATACATCAACAGGATTATGGTTCTGGCTGATCAGGCCCCGGGTAAAAACCTGAGGCCCGTTAAAATACACAACCGGACATTTAGCCTCATCCGACGCTGCGGCATAGGTAAAACTATTTACCGGCATCCATTCATTCGACAGCTGGGAATAAACATTGGCCAGGTATCTTTCAGTCTGAACATAGTCTCCGAAGACCTCCTCTTCCGATAAGCCCCCTGTTTCGGCCTTATCCAGGTATTCGTCGAATTTTTTACACCCCGAAAATGCAATTACTCCCAGAATGCAAATCACTATTAATTTAAATTTCATGTGATAATAAGTTATAGGGTTAGAAACTAAGAGATGCACCAAAATTGATGATACGTTGTGCAGGATACACGTTACCTATCGTATTTGGCTGCCAGTATTCCGGATCAAACATAGGCTGGGCCTTCGTCCAGGTATACAGGTTCATACCATTCCCATAAATACGGAAACTGGATAAATTCGCTTTCTTTGTCAGCCTGATATTTTTAAAAGTGTAACCTATTTCTAAATTTTTCAAGCGGATATAACTGTTGTCTTCCAGGTAAAGCGATGACATACGGTGGTTATTACTATTTCCACCATAATGAAGTGCAGGCCAGGTCGCTGTATTTGCGGTCTCAGGTGTCCATCTGTCCAGGTGCTGGGTTCTCGCTTTTCCTCCTTCATAAAATTCCCATGACATTCCTCCTACCAGTGTCCTGCTGCTGTTTGCCGCACCTTGAAAAAGGAAACTGATGTCGAAGTTCTTCCAGTTCACCCCACCAGACAAACCAAAAGTAATTTCAGGAATATTACTTCTTCCCATTGGCCCCATATCGTTGTCGTTGATCACCCCGTCTCCATTCAAATCTTTATACTTTACATCCCCCGGAATTAAGCGTCCGTATTGTGCCGGACTCAGACGGATATCGATTTCATCTCTAAAAAAACGTTCTGCTTCTAAAAGAAAAATCTGTCCAAGTGGATGCCCGGTTTGATATTGATAAGCATACTCCCTGTTTTCCTCATCCATAAAGATGATTTTATTCTTCGCCAGGGCAAAATTACCGCTCAGAAAGTATCCGCCATTGTTGAACCTGTTGCGATGCGTAAGCTCTATCTCAAATCCTTTATTGTTTACCTTTCCCATGTTTGCTGGCGGCAGGTTATCCCCGCTCATCCCCAGCATCGTAGGAAGCGATTTACGGGTAATCAGGATATCCGACCTTTTTTCTGTGAAAAAATCTGCGGTCACTGAGAAAAGATCTTTCAGCAATTTGACTTCAAAACCAATATTTGACTTATGTGCAGTCTCCCAGGTTACAGCCGGATTTGACATTGCCCCTTCATAAATCCCCTCTATTCCAACAAGCTGGTCACCATACAAATAACCATTCCCTGCACTTCTCACATATTCCGAGCTAAACAACCATCTCCTCCCGGGTAACTGATCATTCCCGGTTAAGCCGTAAGAGCCTCTTATTTTTAAGAAATCTATAACGGAATTTCCTTTCAAAAAGGACTCTTCAGAAAGCACCCAACCGGCCGATACTGCCGGAAAAAAACCATACCTTTTTTCTTCGGAAAAGTTATCCGTTCCATTATATCCGGCATTAAACTCGGCAAAATACCGGCTTTTATAGTTATATGTCAGCCTGGACACAATTCCCTGAGATACATAAGGAATTTGATTACCTCTTACTTCCTGTGCACGGTTTACAAGCAATAATGCTGTAAAATCATGGTCTTTATACTTTTTGGTATAGTTCAGGGACACATCCATCCACACGTCCCTTTTCTGGTTAAAACCTGAAACCGGGGCAGAAAGCGGGGCATCCGTACCTTTGTAAGTATAATTGGCAGGATCGTTATAATCTCCCGAGCCTTTGTATTCAGCAGTCATTACCGACTTCGATCTTCTGAAATCATTCTGGAAATAACCATCAAAAGAATAATTCCCTTTAATTGTTAATCCCGGAGTGATGAAATTCAGTTTTCTGGTGACAGACAACATACCCGACAACGAAGAGTTAAAAGATTCACGAAACCCGGTCTGGTTTAATAAACGGGCCGGGTTCAGAAACAACCGTTCCCCATAACTTCCGGTCGGATATTTTACAGGAAAGGCGTTTGGAGGTATCTGGTTTAAAGTCCAGAAAAGGTCGGCAACCGAAACGTTAGGATCTCTTTTGTTCTCTATAGCACCAAATAAATTTAAAGCCATAGAAAAATTATCGTCGAAATCGATGTCAATATTAGAACGGAAATTATAACGCTTAAAGCTGGACGTGGGGTCATATTTAGGGTCCTTTTCCGTTTTGTATATACCTCCCTGATCCGTATAACCTACATTCACAAAGTAACGGGACTGTTGTCCGCCGCCACCAATGTTAAAATTGGCCTGTGTCTGCATGGCGGGCTTCATCATCTCGCCCAACCAGTCAACATTAGGATATTTATAAGGATCTGAGCCGCTTCGATATGCTTCCAGTGCCGCTACATCATAAGGGGCGGTACCTCCAGGATGATCATTCAGATAAGCTTCATTAGCTAAAACAGCATAGTTATAGGAATCCAGATATTCAGGAAGACGAATAGATGTCTGCACAGCACGCTGAACGCTAGCCGAAACCGTCGGTTTACCTTGTTTGCCCCTTCTGGTCGTTACGATGATCACACCGTTTGCCCCCTTTACACCGTACAGCGCTGTAGCCGACGCATCTTTTAGGATGGTGATGTTATCAATTTCGTTTACGTCGAGCAAAGCAATGGCACTGTAGTCTTTCTTTACCCCGTCAATGGTAATCAGTGGCTCCTGGCCGTTCATGGTAGCCCGGCCTCTGATGAGCAACTGAGACTTATCATTACCCGGTTCTCCACTAATTTGTATGGCCGTAAGACCTGGCAATCTTCCCGCCAAAGCGTTGGTAATGTTAGCGGTAGGACTTTGCTTGAGTTCCTTCAAACCGATGGAAACAGAAGAACCTGTCTGGGCAATTTTTTTCTGCGTTTGTCCAAAGCCCAGGATCACCAGTTCATCGAGCGACTGATCGCTTTCCTTCAGCACGACATTCACTTCCTGATCGGTGTTTCCGATACTGATCTCCTGGCTCACATAGCCGATATAGGAATACACCAGCACAACATTGCCCTTTGGCAGCTGAATGGTATACCTGCCTTCCTTATCTGTACTGGCGGTAGTTTTGGTGCCTTTAATTGTTACAGAGGCTCCGGGCAACGGGAATCCCTGTGCATCGGTTACTTTTCCGCGAACGTTGACCACAGAGAGGAAACTGCTGATCTTGTCCAGAAACGAAGGAGATTTTTTAAAAAGGATGATGTTGTTATCTACAATTTTATATTCCAAAGGAAGGTTTTTAAGTACCGACTGTACGGCCTCTTCAATAGCTGCGTTTTGCAGCGTAACACTTACCCTGGGTTTATCCATGTCATAATCCCTGCTCAAAAAAACATACCCTGTTTGCTGCTCTATAGCATTCAGTACGATCTTCAGCGGAACGTTTTTTTGATGGATATTGACACGCTGGCCAAAAGAACTGGCATGCACGTGTGCCAGTGATAAGACCAGTATAAAAATGATCAACTTCATTATCAATAATAGTTTGGGTGGCAGCCATAGTCGGGGCACGCCTAGGTAAAAAGCATTTAATTTCATACTTTTGATTGGTTTGGGCTAATTCCTAAATCGGTTCATAAAAGATTTATCCCGGTTTTCCGGGAAGGGCTGGTCCAGGCTATTCCCGCAAAGGTGCTCGAACACCTTTGCGGTTTTTACCGGACGCCAATAAGGGGAGCATTAAGGCCCCATTCGTAGCTTTTCCTTCATATTGGTTTATTTGGTTATTTATTGTTTTGTTTAATTCTGTATTAATTATTGTTTTACGGCAATATAATAATGGTTTTTCCTTCGAGCCTAAACCTGACGTTGGCATATTTAAGTACTTCAAGTGCCTTTGACAAATTGAGGTTCCGGTACACCTTACCATCAAAACTAGCCTTAGGAACCGCCCCTTCATATTTCACATTAACGTCGTACCACCTCGAAATCTGACGCATTACTGTTGGCAGGTCATCTTTATCAAAAAGGAAAAATCCATTCTTCCAGCCCATGGCCTCCTCTACATTAGCCTGAGCCACACTTAGGTTACCATTGTCAGCCAAGCGGGCCTGCTCACCCGGCTTCAAAACCGTCTGATCGTTTATTTCTACTGCACCTTCCAATAGCGTAGTCAAAGTCTGCCCCTCATCAGCATAACTGTTGATGTTGAAGTGGGTACCCAGCACCCTGACTTGCTGTTTAGCCGTTTCTACAATAAAAGGGTGCGACTTATCTTTTGACACTTCAAAATACGCTTCTCCATTCAACTTCACCGTACGTGTTTTCATCCCCGCAAAAGAAGCAGGGTAGCTTAATGTGGTTGCCGCATTGATCCATACGAGCGTGCCATCCGGTAACCGCAGCCGGTAAGTTTCTCCTCTGGCTGTGCTGAGGCTGTTATTTTTAGTTACGGCATGTCGGCTCCGGTCTTTAATTTCATAAATGAGCTGCCCCTCTTTGCGCTTTGTGATGACCACACCGGCTTCCTCTGCCAGTGCACCACTTCCTGCTTCATCCAATACTATCTTTTTACCGTTCGCCAACGTTAGCGTTGCTGCATTTTTCCCCGGGGAAATGGCCTGGGCCCTCAGCAAAGCCTTTTCTACACCAGAATTTCCGGCATCGTAATAAAAATAGCCACCCAGCCCCACAATCATCAGCACAACAGCGGCCGCCGCAATCTTAAGCCAAAGTCTCTGAACCGGCCGGATGTACCTGCTTTCAAATCCGGAAAATGCGGCAGCGGCATTAAAGTGATGCATTACTTTAAGCTCCGCCCTTAGCCCCTCTTCAGATGTCAAATGATTAAACAGCAACTGATTTTCAGGATCAGATCCAAGCCATTGTTCCAATTCCTTTTTTCCCGGATCATCTATTGTCCCTGCGTTATAGTTACCAATTAATTTAATGACCTTTTCGTAATCCTGCCTCATGCTGATGTTTAAATTGCGCTTTTAGTACTTAAACCACATGGCTGCTAAAAAGTACCGTCGAAAATTTATTTTATTGTCATTTTATAAAAAATACTCAGAAGCCTTGTCTCTCCATGAAGCGATAAATGGGTTGCATCCATTCACCGGGAGGTAGTTTAAGCACGAAACCATGATCCCCTTTTGCAAATAAATGCAGTTCCGAATCAACTTTATGCTGTTGTAAAGCCCGGTAAAATACGATGCTGTTGTCCACTTTTACCACCTGATCATCCCCCGTATGGGTAAGATAAGCAGGTGGGGTATCCCTGGTAACCTGATTTTCATTGGAGAACAAACCTACCCGCTCCGGGCTTGGCTCTTTACCCAGCAGGTTAATCCTCGATCCCATGTGAGTTAGTGCGGTATCCATGCTGATTACGGGATAAACAAGCACCATAAAATCGGGTCTCAGGCTTATATTTTCTTTATTAGGAATATAGCTGGTTTTGTAGTGGGTGCCCAGCGTACTGGCCAGATGGCCCCCGGCACTAAAGCCGATCACCCCGATCTTCGAGGGATTGATATGCCAGTCGGCCGCCTGTGCCCTTACCGTCTTCATCGCCTGCTGTGCGTCCATTAAAGGGCCTAAGCTTTTATCCTGCATCTTCTGTGCATCAGGTAAGCGGTATTTTACAACTATAGCAGCAATTCCCTGTTCCAAAAAAGCCCTGGCAATTGGTGTCCCTTCAGTATCGGTTACCAATGTACCATACCCGCCACCCGGAAATATAATGATGGCTGTGCCACTGGAACGATCAGCGGCCGGTAAATAAACAGTTAGGGTTGGTTGCTCCCTTTCATTCAGCCTGACCTTACTGTTTGGAACGGCATCCGGGTAAAGCGGTAAAACCTGTTGGGCAAATGCACCATGTGTCAGCAGCAGCATAACGATCATGGTTAACGACTTCATCATGGTCTTGTTTCGTTCTTTGTTCATATTTGATTTACTACTTAAACCACATGAGTGCGGAAAAGTACCGATAAAAATTACAGGGCCTTAAAACCATAAACCAGCATAAAAAGAGCAAAAACTTCCGGCTTCAAACAACTCCTTAAACTGCTGATGCCTTTTGATTTGAGGTTTTTTACGGTTTGCATAGAAATCCCCAGTATTTCGCTGATCTCTTCATTTTTCATGCCTTCAAAATAGCTCATTCGAATGATTTTTCCGGTATGTCCGGGCAGCTTATCAATTTCGATCATGATTTCGCGCAGGACCTCTGCTTTGATGAGCTGGTTAACCCATGCCTGTTCCTCTGCCGGCAGCTCTGCATTGTATTGCCACTGACGCTCTTTGGCCCTGGTGCTTGTTTTGATGTGGTTTAAACAGGAATTCCGTGTTGCAGTATAAAGGTAGGCCCTGATGTTCTCATCAGCTGTATCCTTTTGTTTACCGTGCAGCAATTTCAGAAAAACATCTTCCACAATATCTTCCGCCTCGTCCTGATCGCCTACAATATTGAATGCGAAGTAACAAAGTGCAGCATAAAAATCGAGATACAACTGTTTAAAATCCCGGACCCCGGTCGCCATATTATTTCAAATGTTGATTGTTCATCTGAACGGTAAGGATACAGCTTATTTTTGAAATTATAAAAAGATCAAAGCTTATAAACACAAAAAGCACTGATTACCAGTGCTTTTGAGTCTTATGCGGAGAGGGCGGGATTCGAACCCGCGGTACCGTTACCAGTACGACAGTTTAGCAAACTGTTCCTTTCGGCCACTCAGGCACCTCTCCGTTTCCATTCAGCTATCTTTGCTGAGGGAGTGCAAATATAGCAACGTGATCGATGTTTGCAAAATAAAATTACAGAGTTTGCTGATAATCTATACGCACATGATAAATGCTCATAAGCATAGTCTTGAATATCAGCTTTATAGTTTCAAGATCTTTTAGTGTAATATCGCAACTATCTAATTGATTTTGTTCCAGCTTATAGTCAATGATCCTTTCAACAAGGTCATTTATGCTCTGTGCGTCCGGATTTTTCAGGCTTCTTGAGGCTGCTTCCACTGAATCTGCCAGCATCAGCACCCCGGTTTCTTTAGAAAAAGGAATAGGCCCCGGATAGCGGAAAATGTTTTCATCCACAAATTTTTCCGGTGAATTTTTTAAGAAGGACTGATAAAAATAATCTACCCGGGTATTGCCATGGTGCGTCCTGATAAAATCGATCACACTTTCTGGCAGCTGGTGCCTGCGCGTAATTTCGATGCCTTTATGAACATGTTTAATGATGATCTGTGCACTTTGTTCGTAAGGCAGCTTGTCGTGCGGACTCAAAGCGGTATTCTGGTTCTCGATAAAATACTGAGGGTTCTCTATTTTCCCGATATCATGGTACAGGGCCCCTGCCCTTACCAGCAAGGAGTTCCCTCCTATTTTAAATATGGCTGCTTCGGCCAGATTGGCTACCTGCAGCGAATGCTGAAAAGTACCCGGCGCTTTGAAAGCGAGTTCCCTCAGCAATTTGTTATTGGTATTGGTAAGCTCTATCAGTGCCACGTCGGAAGTAATGCCAAACATCTTTTCAAACGCATAAATAAGCGGGTATGCCAGCAGCGAAAGCAGCACACTTACAATGAAAGGTACAAAATTGACCCATTCTATCTGGATAAGTGATCCTTCCCGCAGCAGGGCAATCCCCAGAAAAGAAATAAAATAAGCAGAAAGAATGAACAAGGCAGACAACAGCAGCTGTTCTCTTTTGATCAGGTTCCTGATACTGTAAATGGCCACCATACCCGAAGTAACCTGATAAAATACAAATTCAAAGCTGTTGGCGACAAAAAAACCGGAAATCAGCACTACCAGCAGATGCAGATAAAGCGCCAGCCTGGTGTCAAATAAAATACGGATTATGATGGGTACGATACAAAACGGGATGTAATAAATGCTGGGCAGGTTAAGCTTGATGGCCCAGGTTAAGGTAAGCAGCATGGTGGTGATGACCAGTAAAATGAGCGACAGCTGTCTGTTATCGGCAAAAATATCCTTCCTGAACAGCTTAAGGAACACCATCAGCAGGCTTACAATAAATCCTACCAGTAAAATCTGCCCGAAATATACCAGCTTGCTGTCACCAATAGTCTTGGTCTGCGCTTCGTAAGCTTCTTTAAAAGACAACAGTTTCTGATAAGCTTCATCATCGATTACATTATCTTTGGAAATGATCAGCTCTCCTTTCTGTACCATACCGCGTGTAGTAGATAAGCTGCTTACCGTGCTGTTCTGTACTATGCCGGTCAGCTTTTCATCAAAAACTATATTGGGCTGCAAATGGTCTTCTACCAGATTTACAATCATGTCTTTTATCTTCAGGTCGACCGCCCGGAAATTATCCTTATAATATTTAAGCGCAGAGGGCACCGTAAAAACGTCCTGGGTATTTACCGTTTTGCTGATGTTGTTGTTCAGCAAAGAGAAGTCGTAACCAACATTGTTTCCCTTCTGGTGCTTCACATTCAATGCAATGATACCTTTGTTGTAAATAAATTCGAGCAGTTTAAAAGACGATTGTCTGTAACTCTGCTTTTCATTTTCAGGGAAGGCGTTCGTTCTCCATTTGACATCAAATTCATTCGAATAAGCCTCTTCAACTACATTGATCAGCTCTTTATTGAACTTATAGATAGGCAATACATTATCCAGCGCATCTTTTTTATCGATCGTAACCTGAGGGGTTGTTTTTAAAATGGCAAAGCTGAAGGGCGATACCAGATCTTTGCTTTTCCATATGGTACCCTTTTCAAATTCATAACGGAACCTGGGTTGCTTAGGCAAAAAAGCGGTAATAATGATTACCGAAAGCACCATCATGATGTATTTGATGTTGGATGAATACTTCCTGTAAAGGACCTTATGCGAATTCTTTCTGATCTTAGCCAAAGTGATGTCAATTGATTATTACTCAAAAATAGTATAAATTTCTATCTTTTGCCGGGCTTTTGTCTGCCTTTGTTCGGGGCTTGTGCCGCCCTGGCTTGCAAAACAGGTACTTTTTCCGAACAAAGGCATAGTAAAGGCGTAACTAAGGCATACGAAGCAGGCTTCTTGTCTCTATTGTAAACGTTAAATTACCTGCGGTTTAACCATCGGTACACGGTAATTAATTAACTTTGCTTTTAACTAACTTAAAAATATTAATGAAAGAAGTAGTCATTGTATCCGCTGTCAGGACCCCAATCGGAAGTTTCGGAGGCTCGCTATCGGGTTTTTCTGCGCCACAACTTGGTGGTTTCGCGATTAAGGCAGCTGTTGAAAAAGCCGGAATAAAACCTGGCGACATTCAGGAAGTTTACATGGGCAATGTTTTGTCTGCCAACCTGGGCCAGGCCCCTGCCACACAGGCAGCTAAGTTTGCAGGCTTACCGGATGTGCCCTCAACCACCATCAATAAAGTATGTGCCTCGGGCACAAAAGCCATTATGCTGGCAGCCCAGAGCATCGCCCTTGGCCAGAACGATATTGTATTGGCTGGCGGTATGGAAAGCATGAGCAATGTTCCTTATTATCTGGATAAAGCACGTAACGGTTACAGACTGGGACATGGTCAATTGACAGACGGACTGGTAAAAGACGGTTTGTGGGATGTATATAACGACTACCATATGGGCTCGGCCGCTGAGTTGTGTGCTGCTGAATGCGGCATTAGCCGCGAAGAGCAGGATGCTTTTGCCATCAGTTCCTATAAAAGATCGCAGGCTGCCCAGAATGAGGGGAAATTTACCGCTGAAGTGATTGCCATTGAGCTGAAAGACCGTAAGGGTGACATCACCCTGATAGATAAGGATGAAGAACCTTTCGCAGTAAAATTTGATAAAATACCGGGCCTGAAGCCTGTGTTTAAAAAAGATGGCACAGTAACTGCCGCCAATGCCTCTACGTTAAATGATGGTGCAGCAGCTTTGGTACTGATGAGCGCTGACAGGGCAAAAGCACTTGGACTGAAACCATTGGCCAAAGTGCTGGCTTATGCCGATGCACAGCAAGCCCCTGAGTGGTTTACCACTGCACCTGCCAAAGCGATCCCGCTGGCACTTCAACGCGCAGGAAAAACGATTGACGATGTAGATTATTTTGAGATCAATGAAGCTTTTTCAGTAGTTTCGCTGGCAAACAATAAAGAACTGGGATTAAATGGCGAAAAAGTGAACGTAAATGGTGGTGCGGTATCTTTAGGTCATCCGCTGGGTGCTTCAGGTGCAAGGATTGTGGTTACGCTCCTTTCTGTTCTGGCCCAGAACAATGGCAAAATAGGTGTTGCCGGAATTTGTAACGGTGGTGGCGGTGCCAGCGCCCTGGTGATCGAAAAACTGTAAAAATGATTAAGGCCTTAAAAGCTTTACTTTTTTTAATACTCTGCTGCGCCGAAACCTCTGTTTGGGCGCAGCATAGCTTTGACCTGACCAATGTCCCTGCGCTAAAAAAATACCAGGACACACTGATGGGGCTAAGCAATGCCGTGCACTCGGCAGATAATGACGCAGAACGGCTTGAAGCCAACTCCCGGTTTATCAAAACGCTGGTGAGCGCCTTAAAAATACGTTCTTCCTTCAATTACCCCTTCGACTCCCTGAAGAAAATAACGGTATTAAAATCGCCCGACAATGCCTTAAGGCTATTTACCTGGTACGTGCCCAACGATGACGGCACCTACCGCTTCTTTGGTACCATTCAAATGGCGACCAAAGACGGCAGCTTAAAAATGTTCCCCCTGATTGATGGAACAGCCGGTATTCAGGACAATAACCAGGTTACGGGCAACAAAAACTGGTTTGGTGCCCGTTATTATGAGATCATCCCTGTTAAAGTGAACGGGCAGCAGCCCTACTATGTGCTTATAGGATGGAAGGGCAACAACAGCAAAACCTCCAAAAAGGTAATAGAGATCCTTTCCTTTGACCGGGCAGAACAGCCGGTTTTTGGGAAAACAATTTTTGATGGCGTAAAAGGTTCATCAGCCAAAAACCGTATGGTGTTTGAGTACAACAAATTAAATTCAATGACGCTGACCATGGATAAAAATGTAGGCATGATCGTATTTGACCACCTGGCCCCTTTTACTCCCGATATGGAAGGAAACTTTGAATTTTATGCATCCGACCTGAGTTTTGATGCCTACAGATTTAGCGGCGGAAGGCTAAAGCTGGTTGAAAATGTGGAGCTTAAGAACGAGCCCAATGCAATGGACGAATTCTATGCCGATCCCAAAGATAAAAGCATCAAAGCACCCAAGAAACTTTAATAAATGAAGAAGCAAACCCAATACCTGTTAAAAATTTGTGAGTTTGCCTCCATGTACCTATCTTGCGCGGTGATTTATAGCAATAACATTCCGTCAAAGTGTAAAACAACAAACTTATATATTAAAATTGCCCAGGCAGTTTAAGCGCAATAAAAAACAGAAAAACTAACTAAACTTATTAAACAAGAAAACTAACATGAATACACAAAGTTTGGACACCCCAAATAATTTTTTTGAAAACAAGGTACTCGGACATCCTGCAGGATTGTTTGTGCTGTTCTTTACCGAGATGTGGGAAAGATTTTCGTATTACGGAATGCGTGCTTTATTGGTACTGTTCCTGATTTCCTCATTGGATAAAGGCGGCTGGCACTGGCCTGAAGAGAATGCACTGGCTTTATATGGCACCTATACCTCCCTGGTATATTTAACTACCATCATGGGTGGCTATCTGGCCGATAAATACCTGGGTTACCGCTGGGCAGTAGTTATAGGCGCCCTGCTCATGACCATGGGGCATGCCAGTATGGCCGTTGAAACGCCAACTTTCCTGTATTTAGGGATTGGCCTGTTAATTTTTGGTAATGGTTTTTTCAAGCCTAACATGACGTCTATCGTATCGCACATTTACAAAGATCATCCTGAAAAGAAAGATGGTGCCTACACCATTTTTTACATGGGTGTAAATGCGGGTGCATTTTTAGGTATCATGCTTTGCGGCTATATCGGTGAAACCGTGAGCTGGAGCTGGGGCTTTGGACTGGCCGGGATCTTTATGTTTTTTGGAATGCTTCAATTTTATTTTACACAAGGCATATTTGGTGATGTAGGTAAAAAGCCAACCAAAGAAGATAACCTTAAAAAAGCCAGCAATGATGATGGCGACAAAAGGGTGCCTTTTACCGGTTTTGATCTTACTTTAATGGTTGCAGCGCTTTTGCTGGGACTGGTTTGGATCCTGAACGATCCATATTCTAAAATCAGCGGCCATAACCTGCTTAATTTTACTGCGCTGGGTTTATCGGGCCCTAGCTTTACCATTATTACGGGAGTAATCCTCTTTTTGATCTTGTTGGTTGGCAGGATACTGCGTTACGCTAAAGTAACACGCGACCGCTTAATTGCCGTGACCATTTTCGCATTCTTTACAGTTTTCTTCTGGGCCTCTTTTGAGCAGGCAGGTGGTTCAATGACCATCTTTGCAGATAAGTATACCCAGCGCGACTTCTCGGGAAGTGCGGCTGCAGCGTTTAAAATCGTTAATACCCTCCTTACCGTTGTTCCATTAGGCATCATTACTTTTGTGTTATGGAAACTGTTTACACAAACTTTTAAAAGGTTCCCTTTGGGCAACTTTATCCTTGGAACCAGCTTTGTGGTAATCTGGGGTGTAGTGATCTGGATGTTGAAAATCGAATTCCAGAAAGAAACCACCACTGTTGCAGCCTCATGGTTCGGTATCCTGAACTCTTTCTTTATCATTTCATTTGCACCGCTGGTATCGAAGGTATGGGAAAGTAAATACAACCCGCCGGCAGCATTCAAATACGGTATTGGTATGACTTTGCTTGGTCTGGGATTTGCTTCTCTTGCCTATGGCGCATCTGCCATCAGCGGTCCTGATGCTTCTATTAAAGTGAGCATGATCTGGCTGATCTTCGCCTACCTGTTCCACACCTTGGGTGAATTGTGCCTGTCGCCTGTCGGACTTTCATACGTAAGTAAACTGGTTCCGGCCAGGATGATCGGTGTGATGTTCGGTATCTGGTACCTGGCCATTGCCATCGGTAACAAAACTGCAGGTGCAATGGGCGGAATGATCAACGAGATCACACAGAAATATTCGCTTTCGACTTTCTTCCTGATCTTTACGCTAGTGCCGATTGGCCTGGGCCTCCTGGTGATGCTGCTGCATCCATTGCTTAAACGGTTAATGCACGGCGTTAGATAATCAGAACATGGCTAAACAATTGTCTTTAGAAGAAATTCAGAATTTTAAAGGAAAGTACCCTAAGCAGCTTTGGGCGCTTTTCTTTTCAGAAATGTGGGAACGTTTCTGCTTTTATGGAATGAGGGGCATGCTGACCTATTTTATGGTTACGCAACTGTTTATGAAGGATGTTGATGCGAATCTGCAGTATGGCGCAACCCAGGCTTTTGTTTACGCCTTTACGTTTATAGGTGGCCTATTTGCTGACAAGATACTCGGCTTCCGCAAATCCCTGTTCTGGGGTGGCATCCTGATGATCATAGGCAGTGGTATTCTGGCCTATGATCCACACCAGTTTTTTTTTCTGGGGATTAGCTTTACTGTTGTAGGAACAGGTTTTTTTAAACCCAATATTTCGACAATGGTAGGAAAACTGTATAAGGCTGGTGATGCCCGCAGGGATGCCGGTTTCTCGGTTTTTTACGCCGGTATCAATATTGGCGCGCTATTGGGCGGTTATGCCTGTATAACTATCGGAAAACAATATTCCTGGCACCTGGCCTTTGGCCTGGCTGCTATTGTGATGACCATCAGCCTGATCACTTTTCTTTTTACCCAGAAAAAAATGGGGCCTATTGGTCTGCCTCCAGGTGAGGATGAAGAAATTACCGACATTAACCTGGCAGGTATTGACGACAAAGTGATGACGGAGCCTGTACAGGTGAAACGCAGATCGGTAAATAAAAAATGGTACGATTACGCCGTGTATATCGGCTCGCTTGCTATTGTTCCGGTAATTATGATCATGGTCGCCAAAACCCAGTATACCGACTGGTTCATGTATACCATCGGTCCGGCCACTCTACTCTATCTCCTTTATGAAATGGGCAGGTATGGCTGGGCGGAGCGCAAAAAGCTGATCGCAGCATTGGTATTCATTTTCTTTTCTGTGTTGTTCTGGGCATTTTTTGAGCAATGTGGCGGATCGCTGAGCTTGTTTGCGGCACGAAACCTCGACAACACGGTTTTAGGGAGTATCAAACTTGACCCCAATGGGGTCAATAATTCTGCGAACTCCCTCTTTGTGATCATTTTTGCTTTCCTGTTCAGTCTGATCTGGATAGCTTTGGCCAAAAAGAAAATAGAACCCAATACGGTAGTTAAATTCGGACTTGCTTTTTTATTTCTTGCAGGATCGTTCTTTATTTTTTATAGCACACGTTTCTTTACCAATGGACAAGGTATTGCATCCCTGGACGTATTTACCATGGCCTACCTGGTCATGACATTTGGTGAACTCTGCCTTTCTCCTATCGGACTTTCCATCATGACCAAATTATCCCCGGTTAAACTGCAGGGTGTGATGATGGGCATGTGGTTCCTGGCCAGCGCATATGGTCAGTATGTGGCCGGTTTACTAGGCGCAGGAATGGCTGAAGCAAGTGAAAATGATACTCTTGTACAAAAACTGATGACCTATACAGAGGGATATAAACAATTGGGTATTTATGCCTTAATAGCAGGTATAATTCTGCTTGTCATTTCGCCTGTGGTTAAAAAGCTGATGCAGGAAGTTAGCTAGCGGCTTTACTTTTAACATTTTTTAACCCGTAGCCTTGCTTTGGTTACGGGTTTTTTCATTTAGAATCCATAATTTCGCTACTTAATTTATTTTCCGTGTCAGACAGTTTAATTATTATTCCTACCTACAACGAAAAGGAAAACGTAGAAAAGATCATCAGAAAGGTTTTTTCACTGAATTACTTTTTTGAGATCTTAATTATTGATGACGGATCACCTGATGGCACGGCTGACATTGTAAAAAAACTGCAGCAGGAATACCCTGCCCTGCATCTTGAACAGCGAACAGGTAAGCTGGGATTGGGAACTGCCTATATTCATGGTTTTAAATGGGCTTTGGAACGCACCCAGTATGCATACATCTTTGAGATGGATGCCGATTTTTCGCATAATCCTGAAGACCTGGTGAGGCTCAGGAATGCCTGTGAAAACGGCGCTGACGTGGCTATTGGCTCCAGGTATGTAAACGGGGTAAATGTAGTGAACTGGCCCATGAGCCGTGTATTGATGTCTTACTTTGCTTCCATGTATGTGAGGCTCATTACCCGCATCGATATACAGGATGCCACGGCAGGTTTTAAATGCTACCGCCGACGGGTACTGGCTACCATACCGTTGGATAAAATCAAATTTGTAGGCTATGCTTTCCAGATAGAGATGAAGTTTACAGCCATTAAATACGGGTTTAAAGTAGTAGAAGTACCGATCATCTTTACAGACCGTACAGAAGGGGTTTCAAAAATGAGTACACGGATTTTCAGGGAAGCTTTTATTGGGGTAATCCAGATGAAGGTCTGGAGCTGGTTCAGGAAGTACGATCGTCCGGCCTAGGCTTGCCGTCGCGCATCATGGTACCAAAATCCCAGTCCTTATCCATCGCAGCCACAATCTTTACGATGCGTTTGGTACGGGTAGGTTCTGTTTTAGCGGTATTGAGCCAGTTGATATACCAGTTCTGGTGTGATTTCGGTTGTTTCAGGAAGTTCTTTAGCAAGTGTGGCTCATCTGACAGGCAAAGCTCCAGGTCTTCCGGCATCTCTATTTTAAAGGCAGTATCTTCTTCCAGCTGGAGTTCAAGCACGCCCCCTTTTTCTTTTCTGAGTTTTTTGCGCAGGGTACCGTTCAATGCCATAATGAAATCACCTTCGCCCATTGGCACCAGCGATATACCTTCAATCTGAACCTGATCGAGCTTTCCTTTTACCCGGAAGCTTTTTCGGCAACCGGCCTTGATCTGATTGGCAATAACCTGGGGAACGAACACATAGGTCCAGCCCGATTTTTCGCCCATTTCGTCGAAACGCTCTATTTCTGCTTTAAAGCTTATCATATGAAATTGAAATATATCAAAGTTAAAATTATGATTTTCCCGGATGTTTTCGCATCCAAAAAAAGGACTGTTAATGTGAGGACATAGGAAGATTTGCCCATTTAGCGAAGCGGGCAAATAATTCCAGTCCGAACATCACAATCCTTTTTAAAAATACGACAAATAAATATTAGAACTTCTCCTCGACGCCTAAACCAAACAAAGCAAAATCATATTTCACAGGATCATCAGGATCGAATTCACGTAAACGTTCGGTTAATTCCAAGGCAGTTTTCCAGTCGGTCTGTTTCCTTTCAATTATGCCCAGCCTGCGTGCTACCCTATCTACATGTACATCGCAAGGACAGATCAGGTCAGACGGTTTTAAGTTATTCCAGATCCCAAAATCAACACCTTTATCATCGCGGCGCACCATCCACCTTAAAAACATATTTAAACGCTTACAGGTCGATTTTTGCAGGGGAGAGGAAATGTGTTTAATGGTTCGTCTGGGATAATCCGGCAAAGAGAAAAAATAGGAACGAAAATAATTGAGCGCCTGCTCGATCCTGGGCACCTGCTGGTTCAGTTCGGAAAGCATGCAGCTGGACGAGGCATATGCAGCATAATTCCCAATGACCTGCGTGGAAATAAAATCTGTCTGAAAACTATTGCCTGGCGAAAGGAAAGCCGTTTCCAGGCTATCCGACTGGCGGTAATGCTGCTGAAAGAATGCAACAAAATACAACAGGTCGGTATCGTTAAAGGTACGGTGTTTAAAACCCAGCAGGCGCTTCAGGTCTGCGTCGGTATGTTCCAGCATAAAATGATGCGGATCATTGTCCATTCTTTCCAGCAGTTCCCTGCATTTATTGATGATGGTCTTACGTTGGCCCCAGGCCAAAATTGCAGCAAAAAATGCGGCAATTTCTATATCCTGTTTCTTTGAAAACCGATGTGGAATGCAGATCGGATCATTCTCGATAAAATCAGGCCGGTTGTATTGTGTTACCTTTACCTCTAAAAAATCCTTTAATTCTAAAAATTCCAATGCTGGTTATTTAAGTGCCCGCTCCAGGTCGGCAAGCAGGTCATCAATGTCCTCAACACCCACACTTAAACGGAGCAGGTTATCGGTTACGCCTACTTTTTCACGTTCTTCTTTTGGAATAGAACCATGGGTCATGCTTACCGGGTGGTTGATGAGTGACTCCACCCCACCCAGCGACTCGGCAAGAGAGAATACCTCAAAGGAACCGGCAACACGGAAGGTTTCCTTCAGATCAGCACCTTTTAGCGTAAAAGATACCATGCCTCCAAAATCGCGCATCTGCTTTTTGGCGACCTCATGGTTAGGATGGTCTTCAAACCCAGGCCAGTAGATTTTGTCGACCTTCGGATGTTTCTTCAGGAAATGTGCTACTTTGGCCCCGTTTTCGCAATGCGCCTTCATGCGCAGGTGCAGGGTTTTGATTCCTCTTAGCACTAAAAATGCATCCTGCGGACCGGGTGTGGCTCCACAGGCATTGTAAATGAACCATAAGTCTTTATACAACTGATCGTCATTTACCATTAAAGCGCCCATGACCACATCGGAGTGGCCACCCAGATATTTAGTTGCCGAGTGCATTACGATATCAGCGCCCAGATCGATCGGGTTCTGCAGGTAAGGCGAAGCAAAAGTATTATCTACTGTTAACAGTATTTTGTGCGCTTTGGTGATTTTAGCAATCCCTTCAATGTCAACAATCTGCATGGTGGGATTGGTAGGTGTTTCTATCCATACCAGCTTTGTCTTGTCATTAAGATACGGAACAATATTTTCCGGTTTGGACAAGTCCAGAAAATGGAACTTAATGCCGTATTTGGCATACACCTTGGTAAAAATACGATAAGAACCACCATACAGATCGTTACCGGTTATCACCTCATCACCAGGCTGCAGTAATTTCATTACCGTATCTGTAGCGCCCATGCCACTTGAAAAAGCCAGGCCATGTTTGGCGTTCTCCAAAGCAGCAAGACAAGCTTCCAGTGCCTTGCGTGTAGGGTTAGTCCCTCTTGAATACTCAAAGCCCTTATGATCGCCTGGCGATTTCTGCCAGTAGGTAGAAGTCTGGTATATGGGGGTCATTACTGCCCCTGTTGTTGGATCGGGTTCCTGGCCCGCATGAATGGCTTTTGTTGCAAATTTCATATGTTGTTGTTTTGCTCTGTTTCTGCCTTAAACTGATAGCCCATGTGTTTACCTGTAGGGTAACCGCTGGCCACCAGCATAGATTGTTTTTGGTTTAAAGTTACGTTTTTCATTTGCGCAAACGGAGGGATCAGCAGATCGGAATCCAGGCAAAATAAGATTGACCGTTCGATGATCTCGTTCAGTTTCTGCTCATCGACCACATTATTGGCGAAATCCTGGTACAGAAAATCCAGTACCCCTTCTCCTTCTACCATAAAATGTTTTTCTTTATTGATCAGGATACGGGCGATCAGGGAGCCTTCATCAGCCAGACGGTTGTACTTGATGGAATCCGCAAGGAAATTGTGGATGTAAATGATCCCGCAATAACTTAAAGAATCATCGTCCTTGACGTATTTTGTCTGGTATATGGAATGTGAAGGATCAAACGTAAATATATTGGTATGCATGGATACCATCAGCATATCTCCGGAAAATTTAAGCTGTGCTTCAAACTTATTACTTTCGTTAAAATGAACCTCTACTGATGGGTCTTTGGTAGTATAATCCTGCTGCAGTTTGAGCGCTATGGCGGCAAGTTGTTTTTTCAGCAATCCGAAGACCTCCGTTGTGCTTCTGTAAATTGCCTGTTTCAGTGACGCTTTGTTTTCAAATTCGCTTAATATTTTCTGATAGTTTTCCGTCGTATCCATGGTAAAAATTTAGTAGGCCCTTGCAAATAACACACGCTGTTGGGATGGCTTGCCTGAATAAATACAAAACCCATCCTCCAGCTTATTATCTAAAGGAACGCAGCGGATGGTAGCTTTAGTCTCTTCTTTGATCTTTTGTTCTGTTTCCGGCGTACCGTCCCAATGGGCAGCAATGAAACCTGCTTTACCGTCTAACAATTCTTTAAACTCTTCATAGGAATTGGCTTCGGTAATGTGTTCATCCCTGAAATTCAAAGCTTTGCTGTAGATATTTTCCTGAATTTCTTCCAGCAGTTGTACAATGTGGATTTCCAATCCATCCTGAATCACGGTTTGTTTTTCCCTGGTATCCCTGCGGGCCAGTTCAACAGTACCATTTTCCATATCACGTGCACCTATGGCAATGCGGAGTGGAACGCCTTTCAGTTCATACTCCGCAAACTTAAAGCCCGGGCGCTGGGTATCGCGATCGTCGTATTTAACAGATACGCCCATGCGCTTCAGCTTAGCGCTCAGTTCATCAGCAAAAGCGGTAATCTTCTGCAGTTCTTCATCGTGTTTATAGATCGGAACAATAACCACCTGTATTGGTGCCAGCTTTGGTGGCAATACCAGTCCGGCATCATCGCTATGCGCCATGATCAGCGCTCCCATAAGACGGGTTGAAACGCCCCAGGAACTGGCCCATACATACTCCAACTTACCTTCTTTGCTGGTAAACTTCACATCAAAAGCCTTGGCAAAATTCTGGCCCAGGAAATGCGAGGTACCTGCCTGCAAGGCTTTACCATCCTGCATCAGCGCTTCAATACAGAAGGTATCCAGTGCCCCGGCAAAACGCTCGTTAGGGGTTTTTACACCTTTCACTACCGGAACCGCCATCCATTTCTCAGCGAATTCGGCATATACGTCCAGCATTTTTTTGGTTTCTTCAATCGCCTCATCGGCAGTAGCGTGTGCGGTATGGCCTTCCTGCCATAAAAACTCGGTAGTGCGGAGAAACAGACGGGTACGCATTTCCCAGCGCACCACGTTGGCCCACTGGTTTACCAGGATCGGCAGGTCGCGGTACGACTGGATCCAGCCTTTATAGGTATTCCATATAATGGTTTCAGAAGTTGGCCTTACAATCAGTTCTTCCTCCAGTTTGGCGGTTTCGTCTACAATTATATTTCCATTTCCATCATTTTTAAGGCGATAATGTGTCACAACGGCACATTCGGTGGCAAAGCCCTCTACGTGGGAAGCTTCTTTGGAAAAAAATGACTTAGGGATGAATAAGGGAAAATATGCATTACTATGGCCTGTATCTTTAAATTTCTGGTCTAAAACCGCCTGCATCTTCTCCCAAATGGAATATCCATAGGGTTTTATGACCATGCACCCTTTAACAGATGAATGCTCGGCCAGGTCGGCTTTTATAACAATGTCGTTATACCACTGGGAATAATCTTCGTTTTTACTAGTAATACCTTTGCTCATAGCTTGTTTGGAACGTTTTTTGTGTTAAATGACTTGTACAGTAGGCTACAAATTTATAAATTTATACCTACAAAAAAACGCAACACACACAAACGAGGGATATAGTTATGAAATCAACAAATTTATTCACCAGTATGCTTGCACTGACAGCTATAGTTGCAGTGTCTTGCTCTGCGCCCAGGTTAGCGCAGCAGAATACGAATGATGATGTTTATAATTCCCAGGCCCAGGCCAGGGAATACAGACAGCAGGTGCCTGTAAGGCAGTCGGAAGACAGTATTCAGGACGATGAGTACTACGGTACCAGCGATCCTTATTATGATATGGATTATTCTTCCAGAATCAATAGATTTTACAATAACGGCCCATCCTGGAGAGGTTATTACGATCCGTACTTTGATGGCGGATGGTATGGCAACTACGGTATGTCATTGGGTCTGGGCTTTGGATACAGTCCTTTTTACGGTTCAATATGGAATTCTCCATATTATGGAGGATGGGGAAACTACTATTCGCCGTTCTGGGGATATAACAATTGGGGCTGGAACAACTACTATGGTGGTGGTTATTATGGCGGAGGCTACTGGGGTGGCGGATATTGGGGAGGCGGTTTTTATACCGGCAGAACCACCAACGTACCTGATTACAGGGCAAGGCCTTCACGTGGAAGTGCCAATGGCTATAACGGGACCCGGAATTATGGAGATGGCAATTATTTGTCACCACGTTCCAGTTCAAGAGGACAAAGTGCTGACCGTCCTGTGGCCGTGGGTTCAAGACCGTCAAGAGGAAATACTGTAAATCCTGGCTCGAGCAACAGACCAGCTACTACTGAAAGTACAAGACCAAGCAGAGGGGAATCGACAAGACCTACCAGGGAATCCTATACTCCTCCTCCAACTTATAACCCACCTCCATCAAGAGGCAGCAGCGATGGTGGTTCGAGAGGTGGAGGCAGCTACGGCGGCGGCAGCAGTGGTGGAACAAGCAGACCATCAAGAGGCGGTGGCAGGTAATTAAGCGAAATACACAGATGAAGAAATTTACACAAATGCTAATGGTAGCTATAGTAGCTACTACAGGCACCACATACGCCCAGTATGCAGGCGATGCTATACGGTTCTCCAACGGAAACTACGGAAGTTCTGCAAGGTTTAAAGGGATGGGTAATGCCCAGATTGGTGTGGGAGGCGACATGAGTTCATTGGGCGGTAACCCGGCCGGATTAGGCCTTTTCACCCGTTCAGAGTTTAGTTTTACACCCGAATTTAATGCAGCGACAGCCAAATCAGATTACCTCGGGCAGAAAAGCAGCGGTTCAGACAACAAGCTGAATATCAATCAGGCGGGCGTTGTTTGGTATAACCCTACCTATAAAATGCAGGGACAGGACACCAAAAGAGGTGTTTTAAGCGCCGTATTTGGTATTGGCTTTAACCGTAATAACGACTTTACACAAAATTACAGCTATTCAGGAAACAGTCCTGAAATCTCCATGCGAAATTATTTTGCAGAACAGGCACAGTTTAACAAGAACGGCTCAGGTAACCTGGAGGCCAGATCATTGGAGAACATGGCCTTTCAGAATTACCTGATCAATAAGATCACTCCTGCTGGCCAGCCTACATACTACACTGCCGATCCTCGTAGCGCAAACAAACAGCAGCAAAATTCAACAGCTGCCGGCGGGACTTCAGAACTGAATTTTTCCGGAGCGCTGAACATTTCCAACCAGCTTTACATCGGGGCTTCGATAGGCATGGTTAATGGAAGGTATGTCAGAGATGCAGAATATATAGAAAGCGGCGTAGTCAATCCATATAATGATGATCCGTTAGAGGGGCCTATTGGTTATACAGGCGAAGAAAATTATAGCTTTTCGTATGTGACCAGCCAGGAAACCAAAAGCTCGGGGATCAATGGTAAATTGGGTTTAATTTTCAGACCGGTAGCTAATTTCAGGATCGGGGCTACTTTTCAGACACCTACCTGGCTGTATGTAGAAGACAATTTCTCTGAAAACATTTACACCACCCTATCCGGTTCAAAATTGCCCAACAGTGTCGGCCCGCTGAACTATAATTATACTTATCGTTTAAGAACCCCAATGAAGGGTTCCCTGGGTGCCAGCTACGTTTTTGGCGGACAGGCGATGCTTTCTGCAGATGTGGACTTTATTGATTATGCCAGCACTCGTTTCTCTATGGACGGAGGCGGCGCTCCTGATCAAACAATCGTAAATAACAATGCAGACATTAAGAACATGTATGCTTCCGCGGTGAACTACCGTATAGGTGGTGAATATAAGCTCAATAATTTGAGCCTGCGTGCTGGTTATGGCTTAAATGGTAGTCCCTTAAAGAATGATGATGATAAGATCTTTGACACCAAATACTACAGTGGTGGCCTGGGCTATCGCATCAATGAATATTATTTTGACATTGCTTATCAGCGTATGGAATCGCAGAACCGCTTAAGCCCTTATGTATTGAACGATGGCTCTGAGCCGGTGGCATCAGTTAAGAATGGTAACAATAACATATTCCTTACCTTTGGAATCCGTTTTTAACGAGAAATCACATTAAACAGAAAAGGCCAGGTATAATCCTGGCCTTTTCTGTTTAAATGCCTTAATACTACAACATCCCGTATAAAGAAGCCCCTTTCAGACCTAACCTTTCTATATTCCTTTCTACATTCTCATCTTTGATCAGCTCGGGTGCATGGTGCGGTTTTTTACGGGCATCAATAATTACCGGACCCGTACAGCCCCAGTGTTTGTTAGTGATGAAGCTCCCTACCCCATGTATATCTGATGCGGGATTACTGCGTGTAAAGGTAACCCAAACCAGGTTATCGATATTGGCGGCCGTAAATTCATGGTCATCACACAACACGATCAAAGCCAGGCCAGCTAAATCCTGCCCCTTTAAACAGTAGTCCAGCGCAAGCATTTCCTGTTCAGCATGCGCCTGATCGATATAAGCTCGTCCTTTAATTGCGAGCACACCCGGAATAGCCATTTTAAAATCGCTGAAAGGCCCGGAAAGTAAGAACCCTTCCGGCAGCTCCGATGTGAGTATTCTTTTTTGCGGGCCCGCGGCGGCAAAAACCACTTTAGAACCGCTGTTCAGCCCATCACCACTATAATCGAGTGTATCAATAGTAGTGTGTGTATGGAAATGCAGGTCGGTTTTGAAATCCATCCGTGAAAGCACATGCTGCATAAAGCCAGACAGGTTATGCGTATCCAGGTGCTCGTCATCTTCCCTGGCAGCAATGAATAAATATTTGGCCAGGCTCAGCTGGTTTTTTCCTAAAATATGATTGGCGATGGTCAGGATCTCCTGTGGCCTGCGTTCGTTTAAGTATGGGGTATACCTTTCACTGCCTATCGCAAAAAGTAAGGGATGTACACCGGCTGCATCTACCGCATTCACTTCCTTTAAACCGTGAATCTCTTTAGGCAGGGCCGAACCGGCAATCTCATGGATCAGCGCACCAAAACTGGTGTCTTCCTGCGGAGGTCTGCCCACTACGGTGAACGACCATATCGCATCCTTACGGTGGTAAACGTTGTGTACCTTCATTAGAGGAAAAGGATGTGTTAAGCTGTAATAGCCCAAATGATCACCAAAAGGCCCTTCTGGTTTATTTTCCTGTGGGTATACTGTGCCGGTGATTACAAAATCGGCATCAGCAGAAATACAAAAACCCTCTTCATCATAAAAATAACGGAAACGTCGGTTACCCAGGGCACCGGCAAAGGTCATTTCTGACAGCCCCTCCGGCAGCGGCATTACTGCGGCAAGTGGATGCGAGGGCGGTCCGCCCACAAAAATGCTGACTTTAAGCGGCTGTCCTTTGGCATTGGCTTTACTTTGGTGTACACCTATTCCACGGTGGATCTGATAATGCAGACCTATTTCTTTATTCAGCTCATAATCGTTTCCGGCAAGCTGTATCCGGTACATACCCAGGTTGGCATTTAGTATACCGGGTTTATCGATGTCTTCTGTGTATACCTGGGGCATGGTCACAAAAGGGCCGCCGTCCATGGGCCAGTTTACAATCTGGGGTAGGGCGCTGATTGCAGTTTTGCTGAATACGGATTTAAAGCTTTGTTTCAGGGGTAATGCGGTAAGGGCCGTAAAGCCTATACCTGGCAATTTGAGTGGGTTCCTGAGTGCTTTCACCGGATCGGAACGCAGCTGCACTAGCTGTTCCACTTTGGGCAGACTGTCCCTGAACATAAATTTGGAACGCTCCAGCGTTCCGAATAAATTAGATACTGCCGGAAATTTACTCCCCTTAATGTTTTCGAAAAACAATGCAGGTCCCTTTTTTTCATACACGCGTAAATGGATAGCAGCCATTTCCAGGTAAGGATCTACTTCTTCTTTTATTCTGATCAAATGACCATGCTTTTCGAGGTCGGCAACACATGCCGCTAAACTTTGATATCCCATTACAGCCAAAGATATTAAAGAATTGTGGTTTTAAGTCTCAATTTTGCAAAGGAGCCTGGATATAAAACCGTCATCTCAAACCGCTAAGAAAAAACACTCTCCGCGGTTCGAGATGACGAAATGTACTGAAACGAAATGTTTAAGGTGTAATTATTTTTTGCCGGCAAACGAGCGCAGCATCCAGGTATTTTTTTCTTTAAACTGCATGAACCGGTTTACCATATCATTGGTACCATCATCACCGGCTTTGTCTGTAGCCTCCAGCAGTTCCCGTTCCAGTTCTATGAGTTTGGCCATATCGTCCAGCACTGCATCTACCATATCCAGATCTTTCATCCCAATGGTATTGATCTCCTTAATCGATGATTCCTTTATGTAGTCTGCAAAACGGCTGTGCGGCGGTTTGCCCAGTGTCAGCACACGTTCAGCAATTTCATCAATCGTTAACTGTGCATTGGTATATAACTCTTCAAATTTAATGTGTAAGGTAAAAAAGTTCTGGCCTTTGATGTTCCAGTGACAGCCCCTTAATTTCTGATAATGGATATGATAATTAGCCAGGTAATCATTTAACATATCAACTACCGGTTTTACTTGCTTTTCGTCTAAACTGATTTCTTTTGCGTCCATGATGTTATTTTTAAATTTTGTTCCTGAAACAGGATGGTTTGAATTCACAACACCTAACTTAAAAAATGGTTTTTAAAATTGTGTAAACGGAAAGCAATACCATAAAAAAAAGAACGTTTAATAATCGAATCCGACGCTTTATTTATATTATTCGTATAATTGCCGTTTAAATTTTACAAAAGACATTAATGCATAAATATTATATAGTATCCGTTTTTGCCCTGCTTTTAAACCTGTCGGCCGCCCATGCCATCACCAGGGATTCAATAGGCGTAGAAAACCATAACGGAAAGAAACTGATTGTACACCAGGTTGTTGCTAAAGACACCTATTACTCCATAGCCCGGCGCTATAATGTACTTCCTAAAGACATCATGACCTTTAATAACAGCAAATTCTTACAGATTGGTGTCATCGTAAAAGTACCTACCAATATTCCCTTCGGCACACAGACAGTTGGTGCAGCAAAGGGAACCCAACCTGCCACTGCAGCAACAAGTACCGAGACAGGTTTAACCGAACATGTGGTTCAGAAAAAAGAAAACCTGAACATGCTGGCCGAGAAGTACGGCACTACCGTAAACGAAATAAAAAGGGTTAACAACCTCAGGACGATAAACCTGCAGATTGGCCAGGTGCTTCAGATACCAGGAAGAGCGGCCGAAGAGCAGCAACCAACCGTCCCTGTCCAAAGCGCACAAGTTCCAGTGGTGCAACCTAAAAAGCAGGAAACTCCGGTAAAAACAGATATCCCTGCCGAAAACAGGTATAAAAAGCCCGAGGAAATACCCGCAAAAAAAGACCAGCAGGTCGGTACAAATGACAAGCAGGAAGCGTTTCTGGAACATACGGTAGCCTCTAACGAAACCATTTATTCCATTGCCACCACTTATAAAATGACAATGGATCAGTTGAAGGCCAAGAACAACCTGACAGACAATGCGCTTCATGTTGGACAAAAGTTATTGATCAGAGGACAATACCCTGTAAAAAGTGCTTATACCCCTGCAGCAGCACACCCCGACACTTTAAATTCGATCAAGGAACCTACATTAAGGCACCCTGCCAGCAGGTATGGGTTAAACCAGGTTGACGAAAAAGGAACAGGGGTCTGGATTGCAGATGCTGATCTTGATCCTTCAAAAATGCTGGTACTGCACCGTACCGCCCCTATAGGAACAGTGATGAAAATTACCAATCCTATGACCAATCGCTCTACCTTCGCCAAAGTTGTTGGTAAATTCACGGAGAATGAATCCACAAAAGATGTTATCATTGTAATGACAAAAGCTGTTGCTGATGCACTGGGTGCTTTAGACAAGAGATTTTATTGCAATTTAACATACGGCGGACAAGACAATGAACAATAAGCCATTCATTATCGGTATTGCAGGGGGCAGTGGCTCGGGCAAAACTTTTTTCTTAAACTCATTTTTGCATCATTTTAAAAATGATGAGGTAACCCTTGTTTCACAGGATGATTATTATTTCCCTGCCGGCGAGATGACGCAGGAAGAAAACAAATTATACAATTTTGACCTGCCGTCTACCATAGATGATCAGCAATTCCTGTTTGACATCAGGAAACTGATTAATGGTGAGGTGATTTATAAGAAGGAATACAATTTTAACAACCCCCTGGCCGTTACCAAGATCCTGGAGATCAATCCCGCTCCTATCATTATTGTAGAGGGGCTCTTTATCCTTCATTTTAAAGAAATCGCGGCCCTGCTGGACCACCGTATTTTTGTAGAAGCCGAAGAAAACGTTGCCCTTCAGCGCCGCATCAAGCGGGATGGCATGGAACGTGGCTATCCGGAGGACGATGTGCTGTACAAATGGCACAACCATGTGGTACCTGCCTATAAGGAGTTTTTACTGCCTTATAAAGGCAGCTGTGAAACCATTGTAGTAAACAATAACGACACACCGGAAGAGATCATCCGGATCACTGAAGAAATATCTGCAGATCTGAAAAAGGAATACTGCAAAAAGGATTAAACAAAAAAGGAGCGGTAAGCTCCTTTTTTGTTTTTTAGTTCAGCACCATTTCAGGTACATGGCCATCGGCAAACAGCTTCCCTGTGGTCGACTGCCTGATGAAATCGACACTCACACCAGGTGCCCTTTCTATCAGCTTAAAGCCGCCCTCCGGCAATACATCCAGCACCGCAAGTTCTGTTACAATCTTTTTGATGCAATTTACCCCGGTTAGAGGCAAAGTACATTTAGGCAGTAATTTGCTTTCTCCGGCCTTGTTTACATGCTGCATGGCCACAATAATATTTTTGGCAGATGCCACGAGGTCCATAGCCCCTCCCATACCCTTTACCATTTTGCCCGGTATTTTCCAATTGGCAATATCACCGTTTTCCGATACTTCCATTGCCCCCAGAATGGTCAGGTCTATTTTCTGGCTCCTGATCATTCCAAAGCTGAGTGCAGAATCAAAAATAGAAGATCCGGGCAGGGTAGTAATGGTTTGTTTTCCGGCGTTGATCAGGTCGGCATCTTCTTCACCTTCAAACGGGAAAGGCCCCATGCCCAGCAAGCCGTTTTCCGACTGCAGTACTACATTTATTCCTTCTGGAATGTAATTGGCTACCAATGTTGGAATGCCAATACCCAGGTTTACATAATATCCGTCACGTATCTCTTTTGCGATACGTTGCGCAATTCCGTTTTTATCCAGCATATAAATATTTTATAGGATTATCCTTTAGTTCTGACTGTACGTTGTTCTATTCTCTTTTCGTAGTTTCCACCCTGGAAAATCCGGTGTACAAATACGCCCGGTGTATGGATCTGATCAGGATCAAGTTCTCCTGCTTCCACGAGTTCTTCTACTTCCGCTATGGTTATTTTACCTGCCATAGCCATTACCGGGTTAAAATTCCTGCTGGTCGACCTGTAGATCAGGTTTCCTGCAGTATCACCCTTCCAGGCCTTTACAATTGCAAAATCAGCATCAAAAGCATACTCCATCAGGTAATCTTTGCCGTTAAAGTTCCTCACTTCCTTGCCTTCGGCCACTTCGGTACCTACACCGGCCGGAGTATATATAGCAGGCATCCCGTAACCGGCAGCCATACAACGGGTAGCCAGTGTACCCTGAGGGATCAGTTCTACTTCCAACTCTCCGCTCAACAGCTGACGCTCGAACTCTGCATTTTCGCCTACATAGGAGGAAACCATTTTTTTTACCTGGCGCTGCTGTAGCATCAGGCCAATCCCAAAATCATCAACCCCCGCATTATTGGAGATGCAGGTCAGCCCCTTTACCCCTTTTTTTACAAGGGCAGCAATACAGTTTTCCGGAATTCCGCATAAACCGAATCCACCCAGCATTAAGGTACTTTCATCTTCGATGTCTTTTATCGCCTCTTCAGCACCTGAAACAACTTTATTGATCATATCATATAGATTTTGACGCTAAATTATACTATATCCGGCGTACCGACCAACTTATTTGGCAATTTCTATGATCTTATCGCTGCCACCATTACTACTGCCAATGTATATTTTACCGTCGGGCGACTGACAGATAGCTCTTAAGCGGCCAAATTCGTTGATAAAAAAATCTTTACTTCCTGTGATCTTATCGCCTGCGTCATTCAGTTTCAGCTGGGTAAACCTGGAACCTTTTAAACTGAGCAGCAGCAGCGAGTTTTTAAATTGTGGAATAAGATCGGCATTGTAATAAGTTAACCCTGATGTAGCAATGGTAGGTGTCCAGGCCATTAAGGGCTCCACTACATTGTTGGCGCTGCAAAAACTTTGCTCCCCGCTTTTATCGCAAAAACCTCCAACATTTGGCCAGCCGTAGTTTCGTCCTTTCAAGACCAGGTTTACCTCATCATCGTTATTAGGTCCATGTTCCGAAGCATAAAGTTTTTGGCCCACCTGCACCAGACCTTGGGGGTTACGGTGTCCATACGTCCATATCCTGTTGTTGGGAATTGGATTATCTGAAGGTATGCTTCCGTCCATATTAACCCGAAGGATTTTTCCTGATAAAGAGTTGGTATTCTGCGCGCTGGAAGCCTCACTGGCATCTCCGGTGGTAATCAGCAGTTTCTGATCTGCCGTAACCAGTAATCTGGAGCCGTTGTGAATGGAGGATGCCGGAATGAGATCAAGAATGGTAAGCGGACTGCTTAAACTGTTAGCCGAATAGGTGTACCGTACTACTTTTTCTTTATATCCCGAGCCTGAATTGTAGTTGTAAACTATATACACCCAGGGATTGGTATTGAACTGCGGGTTAAGGGCCATGCCCAGCAAACCGCCTTCGCCATTGGCCACTACATCAGGTACATTCAACAATAAGGTTACCGCACCGGTCTGAGGATTTACACGACTGATCTTCCCGGCCCGTTCTGTAATCCACAGCTGCTGATCAGGGCCATAGACCATTTCCCATACATGGGAAAGTCCGCTGCTGACCGTACGTGTTTTCAGCTCTACATCCGGGAGCGGCTCTCCCTGGTTGTTCGGCGTTTTGTTCTTTTTACAGGCATACATCGAGAGCAGCAAGGCAAAAATGCTGATGGCTAGGGTCTTCATATCAGTATCATTAAATCAGAGGGAGCATCCCATCCTCTAATATAACATACTCATTTTAAATATGTTTAATTAAAATAAACATACGTAATGCCATCTCCGCCCCTATCTGCATGCTCATCTTCCACCCGGTTTACCTGGCTGTATTTTTTCAGGTATTCCCTGATGAGTTTTCTGAGTATCCCGTCTCCTTTACCATGGATGAGTTTTACAAAAGGAAAGCCCAGCATAATGGATTTGTCCAGATATTTCTCTACTTCGTGCAAAGCGTCCTCGCCACGCATCCCTCTCAGGTCGAGCTCTGCATTAAAATTACTGATGGCCTCAGAAACACTTCCGGTATAGGAATTATTGATTGCCGCCTTCTTTGCCTGCTTATTGCTGATTTTGAACACCCGGTTTTTCTTCAATACAGAGCGCAGGTCGCCCAAAGCTACCACCAGGTTGTCGCGGTTGATCTCTACCACCTGGCCTGTGGTTTCACTGTCTTTCAGCTGTATCCAATCGCCCACTTCAATAGGTGTATTCAGGTTTACAGGGATTGCTGGCTCAGGCTTCCGCTCCTCCTTAACCTGGTTTTGCGCCAGCACCTTTTGCAGGTTTTGCCGCAATTGTTTGGTCACCGTCTTATCAGCCTGTTTTTCCTTGATCTCTGCAATGGTATTTTCAACCAGCTTATTGGCGCTTTTGATGATCGACTGAGCCTCCAGCTTTGCTTCCTTGATGAGCATCTTTTTATTCTCTTCCAAAAAGGCTTTCAGCTTCTCATTTTCGGCAACCAGGTTTTTTACCTTATTCTGCTGGTTAGATAAATTCAGTTTGGTATCATAGATCTGTTTTTTCTCGCGTTCCAGGTCTACCAGTAAGCTGTCTATCCTGTTCTGGTTGGTACCTGTTTTAATGCGTGCCAATTCCAGTACCTCTTTCTGCAGGCCAATATTCTGTGCAATTTCAAAAGCATAGGAACTCCCGGGTTTACCAATTTCAAGCACATACAGCGGTTTCATCCTGTCGTTGTCAAACAACATAGATGCATTTTCCAGTCCGGGTGTATTGCCGGCAAAGAGCTTTAAATTGGAATAGTGGGTAGTAATTACCCCCCTTACTTTCTTGTTGTTCAGCACTTCCAGCACAGCCTCGGCCATAGGGCCTCCAAACTGCGGATCGGTGCCTGTACCAAACTCATCAATCAGTACCAAAGATTTTGGTGTGGCATGCGCAACGAAATACCTCATTTTGGTTAAATGGGCACTATAGGTACTCAAATCACTTTCTATCGACTGGTCGTCGCCAATATCTGCAAAAATATTATCGAATACACCCACCTCACTTGATTCGTGCACAGGAATGAGCAGGCCGGATTGCACCATCAGCTGCAGCAGTCCCACTGTTTTCATACAAACAGATTTACCACCTGCATTTGGTCCCGAAACCAGTACAATCCGCAACTCGTCGTTAATATGTATATTTAATGGAACAACTGTTTTCTTGTCTTCTTTAAATGAGAGGTACAGCAAGGGGTGCCTGGCATTCACCAGCCTGGTTCTGGCCGCTGGAATCAGCACTGGCATATCGGCCTCCACCTCAATGGCAAACAAGGCCTTTGCCCTTACAAAATCCAGTTTGGTAAGGAAGCCGTGGTACGAAAGCAACAAAGGGGCATAAGGCCGCAGCTCATCGGTGAGCGCAATCAGTATCCGAATGATCTCCCTGCGCTTATCGAATTCCAGGTCGCGCAATTTATTGTTCAGCGTAAAAACCTCTTCGGGTTCTATATATACGGTTTGACCGCTAGCCGATTCATCGTGAATAAATCCCTTCAGCTTACGTTTGTTCTCGGCCAGTACCGGTATACACATCCTGCCATCACGCATGGTCAGGCTCCCATCGGCCACCCAGTTGTTCCCTACGGCCTGCTTGTAAATGGAATCCATGCGTTTACGCACATCCTGTTCTGTTCTGGCAATATCGCCTATGATATTCTGCAACGCCGGTGAGGCGTTGGGCTTGATCTTGCCTTTAGGATCGAGTACTGTTTCTATCTTTTTAAGGATATTCTTTTCTACAGGGAGGTGTTCAAACAGGGCCTCCAGGTTTGGGTAGATTTCTTTGCGCTCGTCAAAAAAACGCAGCACCGAAAATACCGTCTGCAGGGATGCATACATCTGATGAAGCTCTTCTTCTACCAGGTAAGTTCCTTCTACCCTTATTTTATCAGCCAGGCTTTTGATGTCAAAAAAGGTACTGATTTGCAGGGGCTCCTGATTTTCCAGTATACTTTTAAACTCCTGCGTTTGCCTTAAAAACTTATTGATCTGGTCATACTTGGTCATGACCTGCATTTTGGAAACCATCTGTTGCCCCATAGGGCTTAAACAGTGTTTATGAATAAGCTGTCTTACCTCATTAAACCCCAAACGCTCTAAACAATTCTCCGGATACAACATACTTATTTTAAATCATTCAGACCTTTATAGTCCATTTTTAATCTGATCACGTCAATTTTCTTTTTCACCGTATCTTTTGCGGCAGTATCTTTAGGTTTCGCAACCGGTTTCAGTATCAGCTCGCGCCAGTAAACCGAATCGGCTTTCCGGGTCGAATCCCTTACCAGCTTTAACCGGGCCTTTGCTATCTCCCTGGCATTAAATAAAGAATCTGCCTTTACAATGCTGTTTTTCTCTTTCGTCAGCTCGGCCGTCACTTTTAAATAAATATCATTAAATGCTTTAGGATCTGTGTTATAATACTCCATACTTTTTGCATACAATACAGAATCTATGTTGTATTTCCTGTAAATACCTTTATAATAAGCTGCCGCCAATACTTTCATGGAATCGGGATGTGGCGAATTGGTTACATACCCATCGGCAATGTGAATATCCTCCAATACCTTAGCCATCTCTTCAGGCTGTATGATATCCTTGGGGATACCAGGTTTACACCCGGAAGCAAAAAAAAAGACCATTACAATACAGAGAAAATTCTTCATTATGTTAAAACATCATTATTTCTTAGCCAAAGTTCGCTAAGGTTATTAATTTTACCAAAAATACTGATAAATGAGTATAGCAGATAACTTATTAAAATATAAAAGCGAACTGGACCAGGCATCTGTTAAATTAATTGCGGTGTCAAAGTACCAGGAAGCAGATGCAGTTTTGGAGGCTTATAATGCCGGACAACGGGTGTTTGGTGAAAACATAGTACAGGAACTGGTTGAAAAACAGGCCGGTTTACCTGCAGATATAGAATGGCACCTCATTGGTCACCTGCAAACAAACAAGGTAAAATACATAGCCCCTTTCATCAGTCTCATTCAGTCTGTAGACAGTTTAAAGTTGTTAACGGAGATCAACAAGCAGGCCGCTAAAAATAAAAGGATAATTGATTGTCTGCTGCAAATCTATATTGCCGATGAAGAGACAAAGTTCGGGCTGGGCTTTGACGAAGCCGTAGAACTGCTCCGTTCTGATGAATTTGCAGCCATGCAAAATGTGCGTATTGTGGGTGTGATGGGTATTGCAAGCAACCATGCACAGGAAAAACAGACTTTGGAAGAATTTAAAGAACTCAAGGTATTGTTTGATGGCATTAAGTTAAGTTTTTTTAGAAAAGCAGATTATTTTAAGGAAATCTCAATGGGCATGTCGGGCGACTATAAACTGGCCATAGCCCAGGGAAGTACGATGGTGCGTATCGGCAGCAGTATTTTTGGCAAAAGACGAATTAAACACTATACAGTAGAATGAGCATTAACATCAGGACGGCAAAAAAAGAAGATTGTGCACGCTTACTGGAGCTGGTAAATGAGCTGGCCATATATGAAAGGGCACCTCAGGAAGTGACCGTAACGCTGGAAGAATTTATTGATGCCGGATTTGGCGAAAATAAAGTATGGGATGCCTTTGTTGCCGAAGAGGACGGTTTTATTGCTGGCTTTGCCATCTACTACACCAGGTATTCGACCTGGAAGGGCCGCAGGTTGTACCTCGAAGATTTTATCGTAACCGAAGCCTACCGTGGCAGGGGCTTAGGTAAACTGCTTTTTGAAGCGGTAATAAAGGATGCAGCGCAAAAAAACTTTAATGGCATGACCTGGCAGGTGTTGGACTGGAATGAACCGGCCATTAACTTTTATAATAAATACGATGCCCAGCTGGAACCAGGCTGGCTGAATGCTTCTTTTTCTAAGGAAAAAGTAGCTGAACTGCAGCAGGTTAAAAATCTGGAGAACAGCAACTAAAATCAATCAGCATGAAACAACTCTATATATTGCTGCTGGCAGCCTCTTTTGCGGCCTGCAATAGCGAACAAAAAGCGGCCGGAAATGGTGATTCCACAACGGTTAAAAGCGCAGCAGCGCAATTGGCCTTTAAATATGACTCTGTAAAAGTATACAGCAAATACCCTGTGCCGGCCGAAAACGGAAAAGATACCTCGAAGGCCGTAATTTCCTATCCGGTATTTGCAGACGAAAAAATAAACCAGTTTATTGAACAAAAGGTAATGGCTTCTGCCGGTGAGGGTGAACATTACACTGCTTATACTGAATTCACAAATGCCTTTATTAAGAACTTTGACGATTTCAGTAAAGAAAATAAAGCCTATGCACAAACCTGGTTTATGGATGGGAAAGTTGAAGTCAAAGAACAGCGACCGCAATATTTGTCGTTTCTGTATACCTATGTGAACTACGAGGGTGGCGCGCATCCCAATAGTGTTTTTACTTACCTCAACTACAATCCGGTAAGCCATCAGGAAATCATACTGGATTCGCTCATCTTACCTGGCACCATGCCTAAGTTGGCTGCCATTGCAGAGCAGATTTTCAGAAAGAATGAGAAAATAGGCCCCAAAGAAAGCTTAAAAGACAATTACTTCTTCGAAAACGATAAGTTTGCCTTAAACCAGAATTTTAGTATCACTAAGGAAGGGCTAAAATTTCTCTATAACCCTTACGAGATCAAAGCTTATGCATTTGGTGTTACAGAATTGCTGATCCCTTTTAGCGAATTAAAAGAAATTGCCAGACCGAACAGCTTACTAAACCGCGAAAATTAACAGATGAAAGTATTTAAATTTGGAGGCGCATCTGTTAAAGATGCCGAAGGTGTAAAAAACGTTTCATCCATCATCAATAATCATAAAGGCAATGAATTACTGGTTGTTGTTTCAGCCATGGGAAAAATAACCAATCAGCTGGAAGAGCTTACCAGGGCTTATCTGAATGGACAGGACGATATTCAACATATATTTGAAGCCATCAAACTGTACCATTTTAATGTACTGCACGAGCTTTTTGCAGATCATAATCACCCGGTGTTTGACGATGTCATGAACACCTTTGTGGAGATTGACTGGCTCATAGAAGAAGAGCCTGATGATGCCCCTGATTACATATACGACCAGATTGTTTCTATCGGGGAACTGGTTTCTTCTAAAATACTGGCTGCCTGGCTGGGAACCTTACGCAGTGGTGTAAAATGGCTGGATGCACGCAGCTTTGTACATACAGACAATACCTACCGCGAAGGGCTGGTAAACTGGGAGAAAACAGAAGTAGAGATACAAAAAAAACTGGTACCTGTGCTGCAGCAAAACATAGCGGTTACGCAAGGTTTTATTGGCAGCACCAGTGAAAACTTTACCACCACATTGGGGCGCGATGGCTCTGATTACTCGGCTGCCATATTTTCAGCCTGCCTAAATGCCGAATCCCTTACCATATGGAAGGATGTGCCGGGGGTTTTAAATGCCGATCCGAAATGGTTCGACGAAACGGAGCGCATTCCGCAGCTCTCTTATCATGATGCCATAGAGCTGGCCTATTATGGGGCTACTATCATTCACCCTAAAACCATAAAACCGATCCAGAACAAGAGCATCCCTCTGTATGTGCGTTCATTCCTTCAACCTGATGCTGAGGGTACTGACATCACAGATCTTAAGAACCACCTACCGGTGCCCTCTTTTATTTTTAAGGTAAACCAGGCTTTACTGTCTATTTTCCCTAAAGATTTTTCCTTCATCATTGAAGAAAACCTGAGCGAAATTTTCAGCCTGTTCCATAAACACAGGGTCAAGATCAATACCATGCTCAACTCGGCCATCAGTTTTTCTATCAGTTTTGATTACGATGCCCGGAAGCTGGATAAGTTAATGGCCGATCTTTCTAAGGACTATAAGGTAAAATACAATACCGGAGTAGAATTGGTAACCATCAGGTATTACAACCAGGAAACGATAGACAGGGTAACTGTAAATAAAAACATACTGCTGGAAGTAAAAAGCAGGAATACCTGCCAGATTGTAATGCGCGACAAGTAAAACAAGCTATTGAACAAACTCATTTTAGATAAAGCCGTTCAGGAATACATCAGCAGTCATTTAAATGATGATGTACATAAAATTGTCATGGCCAAAAGTCCGTTTGAGGGCATTGACGCCAGAGAGCTGGCAGGTCAGATCGCTGCAAAAAATAAAGCTGCAAAAAAATTGCCGCTTTGGTACGCAACAGAAGGCATTTATTACCCCCCGCTCCTTTCTGTAGAACAATGTTCATCGGAACGCACCGCGGCCTACAAAGCCACACTTGCGGAAGGAGAAAGCCTGATTGACCTGACCGGGGGATTCGGGGTAGACAGCCTTTACTTTGCCCAAAGGTTTAAAACCGTAACCCATTGTGAGCTCAGTACCGGGCTTTCTGAAATTGCGGCACACAACGCCTCGCTATTGGGGGCAAGGAACATTCAGTTCCTGGCTACTGACGGGCTTGCCTTCCTTAAAAACAGTAAGCAAACATTTGATACCATTTACCTGGACCCTGCAAGAAGGAGTAACGCAGGCAAAGTTTTTATGCTAAAAGACTGCAGCCCCAATGTGGTAGAACACCTGGATTTGCTGCTGTCGCGATCCCAGCGCGTTATCATAAAGACAGCGCCTTTGCTGGACCTCACTGCAGGTTTAAAGGAACTGAAAAATGTCTCAGAAATCCATATCGTAAGTGTAAGAAACGAAGTAAAGGAATTGCTTTGGGTGATAGATGGCGCTGCCTCAGGACTTGTTAAAATTGTATGCCGCACCATAAATGAGGCCTTTAAAAGCTTGAGTTTTTATAAAGGTGATGAAGAAATCAGTCACGCACAATTGCTGAATGAAACACCCTCTGGCTTCCTTTATGAACCAGATGCCGCACTATTGAAAAGCGGGGCCTTTAACCTGATTGCACAGGTTTACGGGCTGAAAAAGCTGGACAAGCAGACCCAGCTCTACACGGCTGAAGTGCTCAACGAACGCTTCCCTGGCAGAATATTTAAAATCAACCGCATCCTTACATCTGCTGAACTGAAAAAAGAGAAAACACTAACCGGTAATGTCATCGTTAGAAATTACCGCGATAAAGCAGAAAACCTGGTTAAAAAATACAAGATCAAAGCCGACAACAAGCAATTTCTGATTTTTACACAGAGCAAAACAGATGGTTATATCGTAATTGATGCCGCTATTGAGCAGCACTACTGACCAGATATTTTAACATTCTTTAACACTTACAAACCACTGGTATACTGATGGTTTCAGTACTTTTGATTAAACCCTCAATCAAACCTGAACACCATGACTTACCAACGCCTTAACAACCTAACCGGATTTACACTCTTTGGTTTGGCCACTCTTGTCTACTGGCTTACAATGGAGCCCACCCTCAGTTTTTGGGATGCCGGGGAATTTCTTGCTGCCTCCAATAAACTTGAAGTAGGACACCAGCCCGGGGCACCACTCTATTTGATGATTGGCAGGATGTTTTCCTTGCTTGCCATGGGCGACACCAGCAAAGTAGCCTACTGGATCAACTTCAGCTCTGTTATTTTTAGCGCCGCTACCATCATGTTTTTATTCTGGACCATCACCGCCCTGGCCGTTAAACTCTACCCCAAAGAAAAAAGCAGTACCCAAACACTCGCTGTAATAACAGCAGGAGTTGTTGGTGCCCTGGCCTACACCTTTTCAGATACCTTCTGGTTCTCGGCGGTAGAAGCCGAAGTTTATGCGCTTTCTGCGCTATTTACAGCCATTGTATTCTGGGCCATCCTGAAATGGGAAAATGAACGCGACAACCGCTGGCTGGTATTTATTGCCTTTATGATTGGCCTTTCTATTGGTGTACACCTGCTCAGCTTACTTGCCATTCCAACAATAGCGCTGGTTTACTATTTTAAAACATCCCCAAATCCTGGTTTCACAGGCACACTCAAGGCATTTCTTTTCGGCTGCCTGCTGCTCGGCATCGTGCAGTTTGGTATTGTCCAATACCTCGTACTGGCGGCCGCAAAATCCGATCTTTTCTTTGTAAACACGCTCGGGTACGGATTTGGGGCCGGAGCATCTGCCTTTATCCTGTTGCTCGCTGCAGTTATAGCTTATGGCGTTTACCATTCGGTCAGGCATCAGAAATACCAGCTTAACCTTGCGTTGGTATGTTTAACAGCAATACTTTTTGGCTTTAGTTCGTATTTTATGATCATCATCCGGGCCAATGCCAAACCCAATATCAACCTGTCTAATCCCGATAACCCCTTTTCCTTGTACAGCTATCTTGGCCGCATCAATTACGGTGACACACCGCTTTTATACGGACGTACTTTTGATGCCCGGCAAACAGACATCACAGAAACGGGCACTGAATACCGAAAAGGGGCAAAACAATACGAAGAATCTGGCAAAACTTATAAAGCAACATACGATAAGAACATGTTGCTGCCCCGTATGCACAGCAATAAAGGCAGGCATCCTGCATTATACCGGCAATGGACCGGCTTAAAGGAAGGAGAAACACCAGGCTTTGCGCAAAACCTGAACTTTTTTAGCACCTACCAGGTTGGCTTTATGTACATGCGCTATTTCTTATGGAACTTTGCCGGAAGGCAAAACGATATACAAGGACAGGGAAGCCTTACCGAAGGGAACTGGATTACAGGGATAAAGCCACTGGACGCCCTGCGTTTGGGTAAGCAGTCTGTACTCCCTCCTTCCATCACTGCCAACGAAGGCAATAATGCGTTTTACGGCATGCCCCTGCTGCTGGGTATCGCCGGTCTCATTTACCTGTACAGGAAAAATAAGCAGATTACTGTGGTGCTGAGCGCACTTTTCTTTTGCACCGGACTAGCCATTATACTTTACCTGAACCAGGACCCCTTACAGGTCAGGGAAAGGGATTATGCCTATGTAAGCTCATTTTATGCTTTCGCCATTTTTATAGGTTTTGGGGTATTGGCCATTAAAGAGGCATTAAAACGAATTGCAAGCCCCAAATTAAGCCTGGCTATAGCTGGCGTAGCCAGTGTGCTGATGGCACCTGCAATCATGGGCATTCAGGGTTGGGACGATCACGACCGTTCGGATAAGGAAACCGCACTACAGTTTGCCAAAAATTACCTTAACTCCTGCGCCCCCAATGCCATTTTGTTTACCAATGCAGATAACGATACCTATCCTTTGTGGTATGCCCAGGAAGTAGAAGGGATCCGGACAGATGTGAGGGTAGTTAACCTGCAGTTTCTGGCAGATGCCGATTACATCAACCAGATGAAAAAACAAGCCTACCGTTCAGCACCGCTCCCTATTGCAATGGAGGCTGATAAATATAAAAAAGGGGTACGCGATTACCTTCCTTATATAGATTACGGCTTTAAAGACAGTGTAGAACTGAAAGACCTGCTGGCAGTACTTACTTCAGATAATAAGGAAGACAAAGTAGAGATGCAGGGCGGTTCATTTGAAAATTTCCTGCCCACTCAAAAATTAAAATTAAGCATTGACCCCGATCAGCTGATCAGGACCAATACCATTACAGCAAAAGATAAAGGTAGAATAACCACCCACATGGAATGGAACTTTAATAAGGATTTTGCCGGTAAGGCCGACCTGGCTATTTTTGACATTCTGGCGCACAACAATTGGGAAAGACCTGTTTACTTCGGGTCATCGCTTTCTGCAGACACCTATGTTGGCCTCGATAAATACCTGTACCTGGAAGGCTATGCCTACCGTTTATTACCTCTTAAAAGGGAAGCGGGTGACAACCGGGATAAAACAGAACTGGCCAATACCGATGTGATGTACAGCAATACCATGCATAAGCTCGATTTCTCTGCTTTCCGGAAAGCGGGTTACCTTGACCCTGAAAGCAGAAGGGTTGCCCATGATAGCTGGGCTTTTCAAAATACACTGGCTACAAACCTGATGCGGGAAGGCAAGCATGATAAGGCCAGACAAATCCTAACAAAGAGCTTAAACGAATTGCCTTTAAAACTCTATTCCATACAGGATACTTTAAACAGGCTTGAAACCATTAATATCCTTTACGGTTTGAATGACAAAACAAAAGCTGGTCAGCTAAGCAAACAAACCTTTTCATTTTTAGATCAGGAACTCACCTATATTGCCTCGCTGGAGCCCCGTTTGCAAAGGGCTTCACTAAACGATATACAACTGGGCATGTATGTATTGGGCAATTTGGACGAACTCACGTCAAAAGGCGGTACGCCAGACTTAAACAGGCAAATCAAAAAACGATTTAAGGAGCTGGAAGACACTTTTACAAGGTCGCTGGGCTAACACACCCCGGCAAACAGAAAGGGGCTTTACAGCCCCTTTTTTATTATTTATTAGGTTGAGGTGTTGTCCTCAGGTAAGGCTTGATCACCTTATGTCCTTTCGGGAACCTGGCTGGGATATCTTCAGTCTTGATACTGTTCATGACCACTACATCCTGCCCATCTTCCCAATCGGCCGGGGTGGCTACGCTGTAGTTGGCGGTAAGCTGCAGGGAATCTATTACCCTGAGCACCTCGTTAAAGTTACGTCCGGTAGAAGCAGGATAAGTCAGCATCAATTTAACCTTTTTATCTGGCGATATAATGAACAATGAGCGTACCGTTAAAGTCTCAGAAGCATTCGGGTGTATCATGTCGTACAGATCGGCCACCTTTTTATCCTCGTCGGCAATAATCGGAAAGTCCACTTCCGTATTCTGGGTCTCGTTGATGTCCTTGATCCAGCCTTTATGAGACTCAGCAGAATCTACACTTAAGGCCAGCACCTTTACATTCCTTTTTTCGAATTCCGATTTCAGTGCCGATGTACGGCCAAGCTCTGTGGTACACACCGGGGTATAATCTGCCGGGTGAGAAAACAAAACGCCCCAGCTGTCTCCCAGGAATTCATAGAAATCAATTTCACCAATAGAAGTTTCTGCTTTAAAATTGGGCGCTGTGTCCCCTATTCTTAAACTCATAATTTTATATTTTTAGGTGTAAACAAATGCATTAACAAGATAAATAATAATGTCTACAAATTAAGTATAGTATTTAAAATAATTCTCCCTGTTTTGTAATTTCTTCAGGATTATTTATAAAATCAATTTCAGGCACCTTAGCCCCCAAATGTTTGTTGAACTGCTGAATGGTGTAATTGGCCAGAATTGGCGTATCTTTTTCATCATGCTGGTGCAGAAAAAAGTATACTTTATGCAGTCCTTTGTCCAGCCATGTTTTAATCCTGCCAACCCATTCATCTATCCGGCTAAAGTCAGACGCCTGATGTGCTTGTCCGTTCCCTACAAATCGTATAAATATTTCGGGTATGGTCAGTTCCATATGCACACAATCCCGCCTGCCGCTGGCGTCGGTAATTACAGCACCTTTTTTTAACCGGGCCAGCATTTCAAAAAACTGCTGGCGTGCAGCATCATCAGCAAACCAGTCCTCGTGCCTTACCTCTACAAACACTTCCAGATCAACCGGCAAATGTTTCAGGTAATTTTCAAGCACATCAAAATTCTTTGGCCCGAAGTTATCGCCAAGCTGCAAAAAGCAGGGCCCCAGAAATTTTCCGAATTCTGAGATGCTGGACAGATAGAGATCAGTAGGCACCTCCGCATCTTTTAACCTTTTAATGTGACTGATGGTCCTGGAAAATTTGGGACAGAACACAAAGCCGTTGTCCGAGTTTTTTTCGGCCTTAACCTTCCATTTACGGATCAGCTCCGCATTAGGGATGCTATAAAAAACGGCATTCAATTCTATGGAATTGAAGTGTTTAACATATTCATCTAAAAAATCGGCTTCTTTTGTTTTCGGGGGATAGATCATGTTAACCCACTCTTTGCGTCCCCATTTTGCACAGCCTATGTAAAAGGCAGGCTCTTTAACAGGTTTAAGTCCCGCCAGGGTTTTTAAAGTTTGTTTACCGTCCTGGGGTAAAGTAAAATCTACATCTTTGATGTGGCTGTCTGCTACCTTTCCGAAATCCATATTGAAAGTATATATAAAATAAAACCCCGAAACTTAGTTAAAGTTTCGGGGTCTTCAAATTTATGTGTCAATTATTAATTATAAACTTTTATCATGAACACAAAGTCCTGCATCTTCTCAATCTGTTTGGTCACCTTCAGTCCCTGTAACTGGTTCTTTTTAGAGGTGGCTATTCTTCTTACCAAAGAATCCTGAGGAATGGCATTCAGGGCTTCTGCTATGTATTTAGATTTTACGGCAAATGCTGCTCCATCTGAATTGCTTTCTTTGGCGTTGATAATACCGATCACGTTGCCATAATTATCCAACAACGGCCCTCCGCTGTTACCCGGGTTAACGTTAATGGCCACCTGGTAAGCCAGTGTATCACCATTAAAGCCTGTTTTGGAGCTCAGGTAACCTTTTCCAAATACCACATCGTCTTTAGGATAGCCTAAAGTAAAAACCTGTTCGCCCATACCTGCGCTGCTTTTCTTTAATGAATAAGGCAAAGCCGCCAGCGGAGAAAATTCTTTGTCGGTAATTTTTAAAATGGCAATGTCATTTACAGGATCGCTGTATACCATTTTAACTTTATAGGAATCGCCCTTATAATTCTGCACATAAACAGAATCAGACTTCTCAATAACATGATGGCTGGTTAAAATGTAACCATTGGATGAAAGTGCAAAACCTGTACCACCAAATTTACCAGGATTTACGTTAGGCTTACTGGCATTCTGATTCGATTTCACATTTCTGATTAAACTATTGGTTGAACTTCTGAGGTTGTTCATCTCTTTGTTCAGTTTTTCATAAGAGCCGTATTGTTGTGTATTCTGCTGTATAGAGTAAATGGTAACTACGGTTAATAAAATGAAGGCAGCAGCTACTGCAATTGCAGCTTTATTTTTACGCCACAAGTTCACAATGAAAGATGGGTGCGGGCCAAGCTGTTTGCTCAATCCATCCACATCTATACCGGCATGCACCTGGTTCATTCTGTGTTTTAAATCAGATATGGCGGCATAGTTATTCATAGACTCCAGAAAAACCTTATGTGCAACCACCTTATGGTCAACTGCAGGATCGTTTAACCGCAATTGCTCAAAAGCTTTGGCTTCTGCCTCATTCAGCTTACCGTTTAAGTAATCTTCAATTATACCTTCTAACTCTATCTCGTTTCTCATATCAAATTAAGATTGAAAAAATAATTTCTTTAACCTCTGCAAACATTTGTATTTCTGTGTTTTGGCATTATCTGTATTGGTATAGCCAAACTTTTCACAGATTTCCTGCATGGAAAGGTTGTTTATGTAAAAATCCTGAATAATCGTTTTACAGGGTTCACCCAGGTGAAGAAGGGCCGACTGCATTTTTTCAAATTGCTTGTCTTTTTCTTCGTGCTGTTCTACATCCGACTCCACCGCTATCACATCTTCAAAATCTGCAATGTCATTTGATTTCTTGCTTTGCTGCGAAAGCTTCTTTAACCAAATTCTTCTGCAAACAGAGTATATATACGTTTTAAGTTTACTGCTTAATTCAAAATTACCGCCTTTTATCTTATTATATAAAACGATTATGCCCTCCTGATACACATCTTTTGCATCATCTTCATTACCGTTATTATTTAAAATAAACTGTAAAATCATCGGAAAATACCCGGTGTACAGCTTATTCAGCGCTTCTTCTGAGTTATTTAAGATGCCTAAAACAACCTCTCTATCTGTTGGAACTGAACTGCTTAACTTATTACTCACTAATTAATACCTTTATAGGTGAATGGTAACCCAATGTTAGCTAAAAAAAATATTTTTTTTTCTCTAATTTCGTTTAATACTTTAATATGGCCCGGGTAAGCCACTTCAGGCCTATTTCAAACCTACATTTTATCTCATGAACCTACAAGTAGAACACTTTTTTGAGAAAGCCGGTAAATGGCAGGAAGAGTTTAATTTATTGAGGGAAATCGTTATCGAGAACCAGTTACTCGAAGAGGATTATAAATGGATGCACCCCTGCTACACTTTTCAGGGAAAAAACATTGTGCTTATTCATGGATTTAAGAATTACTGTGCCTTATTGTTTTATAAAGGTGCTTTGATGCAAAACGCCGAAGGAATCTTAATCCAGCAAACCAAAAATGTACAGGCCGCAAGACAGCTCAGGTTTACGGATATAGGCCAAATCATAAAACTAAGGCCTGTAATTGCGGAATACATCGAAGAAGCTTTGAAAATCGAAAAATCGGGAAAAAAAGTAGAAATGAAAAAAGTTGCAGACTACCCTGTCCCTGATGAATTTCAGCGTGTTTTGACAGAAGACGAGGCTTTAAACAACGCATTTTATGCTTTAACTCCAGGGCGGCAAAAAGGATACCTGTTTTATTTCAACCAGCCCAAACAATCAAAAACCAAAGAAGCAAGAATTGAAAAATACTATCAGCAGATTTTAGACGGCAAAGGCATTGACGATAAATAGACCAAAAAACAAACTTCTGCTATGAACAATGCTCTTCTAACGCATGTCATAAATCATTGCGCTGTTAAGCCAGATCAATTGGCTTTGCTGGATTCTTTTTTTGAACACAGGATTTACAAAAAGAATGAATTGCTGTTAAGCGAAGGACAACGCTGTCATGAAAAGTTTTTTATCATTAAAGGCTGCACAAACCTGTTTTATTTAAAACAAAACGGGACAGAACAGACCATCGACTTTGCGATAGAAAATTGGTGGACATCAGACTTTATGGCTTTTCAGCAAAATGTGGTTTCACAGTTTTCTATCCGGGCTGTAGAAACCACAGAAGTACTGGCCATTACTTCAGAGCGGCAACAAGATCTGCTTCGGCAGATGCCTGAACTAAGTGAATATTTCCATGGTGTATTTCAACGGGCGTATGCCGCTGCTCAAATCAGGTTCAAATTGCTTTACGGGCATTCTAAAGAAGAACTATATCATCATTTTAATCAAAAATTCCCGGCCTTTATCCAACGCGTGCCGCAATACCTCCTGGCTTCTTTTTTAGGCATTACGCCCGAATATTTAAGCGAAATAAAGAAGAAACGCATTTCTTAAGCCAGTTTAAGTTTTTTGTGCTTTTTAGTATCCAACTTTGTGTTGTTAAACATAAAACCCGGCTATGAATAAAAGAGCAGTATCATTTCCGCAATTATTTTTAAGATTTGCCTTAGCTGTAACCATGCTTTCGGCAGTGGCAGACCGCTTTGGTTTCTGGGGATCAAACTCAGCCTGGGGCAACTGGGAAAACTTTGAAAAATATACCAGGGAGCTCACCTTTTTTCTGCCCGCAATTTTGAGCAAATTATCTGCCTATGCAGCCACCTTTTTCGAAATTGTTTTGCCATATCTATGAGCATTTCCTTAGGAATAAAAGCTCCACTTGATTATTCGGTATGGGTGGGCAGTGCAGCGGCATTTTTATTAGCAGCTTTCCCTGTAGAAACCGATCAAATTAAAACCAATTGAAAATATTTTATTACTAACTGATATACAAATGAAAAAACGCATTAACATCACCCCTGAAGAACAGCCAAAAGCCTACAAAGCCATGATGGCACTGGAAGCTTACCTTGCTCAAATCACCCTTTCCAAAACTTTAAAAGAACTGATAAAGATCAGGGCTTCACAAATCAATGGCTGTGCCTTTTGTATAGATATGCATACCAAAGACGCCATAAAAGAAGGAGAAAGTGTTCAACGTCTGTTTTTAACAAGCGCCTGGAGAGAAGCGAGTAAATTTTTTACAGCAGAAGAGCAGGCCGTGTTAACAATGACCGAAGAAATCACCCTGATCCATCAACAGGGATTGAGTGAGGAAACCTATGAAAACGCCCTTCAGTTTTTTGATGAAAACCAGATTGCAGAAATTATTATGGCGGTTGTTACCATCAATGCCTGGAACCGGATTGCAATCAGTACACATAAGGAGATCGAAGGTTAAATTTGCCTGCCAACAGGGCCAATGGTAAAATTACCATTGGCTCTTCCATTACTCAGAATCAACATGTTTATTGAACAGGCTGTGCTGTGCCAAAAAACTTACCCAAACAGTTTGAAGGCGAAGATCACTAAAAAAAAGTATCGCTTTAAAAACGGAAATTAATATAGCATACAGGTCTAATATACCGGAGAGGGAATTAGAGGAGCTAAGCGGATAAAAAGGAAATGGATGCTGATTTGATTTATGGCATAATATGTTTCAACGAATCAGCCAGCTTTTTGTCTTCTGCCGAAAGTGGTTGTTTTGTTTTCGCATCAATGGCCAGCCATTTCGAATCCGGCAAAATGATGTTTATTGAATCATAATCGTTGTATTTCACTTCTGAACCTTTGGGCAGGCGGTAGCCCAGTGCAACATAATCGTCGGCCAGCGTTCCCCTAACAAATGTGCTATCGGCACCAATTACCACGTCACCGGCACAGGGCCAGCCAAATACGGGTTGTTTATGAGTAAGCGTAACTTTCCAATTACCATATTGGTCTACTCCAATTAATCCCTTTACCTCTAAATTGAAAAAATGCGTAGGTTTTGATAAATGGATCGAGTCAATATCATTCAATTGCGCCTGTTCTCTGTTGTTCATATCAAAATCTTTAGGAAAGTCCAGAGCATAGTAAACCGTATCCCCTGCCGAAAGGGAGATACCAGCTACAGTTTCAGCCTGTTTTAAGATAAAAGTATGTAGCTTTTTCCTTTGCTTAAACTCCCGCCTATTGATACCATCTTCAATTAATCCGCTCACCAGCACCCATAGCATCACCGCAATCGGGAATAACAGCACCATAGTGCCAATGCCCGAAATCGACCTTAGGCCAGGGCTATTATTTTTATGGAGGCAGGCCCAAAGCAGTAAAACAGCTATCGGAATGGTAATGTACCAAAAGTAAAGCGTATAAAATAAATACCTGCCCCAAGGGCTCAAGTTAAAATCCATAATTTTTCAGTCTATTGCAATTGCAAAGGGTCAATATCCAGCACTATGGCTTCGCCCATGTTTATTGTTTTGAGTTATTTTATACCGCCAAAAATAGCTGTTACGGAACATGCATAATATCCCCGAATACAGCTATTTTATTCGTTATGCTACCGGGTATCTTTGTAGTGCCAGCTATCGTGTGGGTACAAGACCAATACGTAACAACATTAAAACAAGCTGGGTTAGAGGTATATTGGGCAGATAAAAAATATAATACCGAAATGATTTGGCAAATTATAGTTATAATTAGAAAAATATGAAATTTAACATCACACCTTTTACAATTATTAGCCCGATAGCGCTGATAACTGCAATTTACTTCCTATACAATATACCCAAGGGAAAGTACGGCGGCTATCTCATCTTAATCGTGGGCGTGGTGTTTGTAATTACATTGGTACTGGATGTAATTTTTAGGTTTTCCATCAAAAGCCTCCAAACAATCTGGATTGTAGAAACAGTATTGGCATTAATTGGGTTGGTATTCTTTTTTGTTTGATCTTTATTTCCAAGTTTCAAAAATTGGATCGATCTCAAAAAAATATAGCTATGAAATTTAAAATCACACCCCTTTTCATCATTTACGTTGTAGCCTTGGCAATTCCCGGCTATTATTGGTTTAAAATTAAGATGAGTACATCACCCGGCCCACATTATGACGGATACTGGGTATATGGCCTTAGCATAGTATTTGCGGTTACATTTGTAGCCGATCTGATTTTGAGGTTTATCATCAAAAACCTCAAAACAATCTGGATTGTAGAAATTTCACTGATTGTTATTGCATTTCTCATCATGTATTTTAGCTCTAAATAAAATCTTATTTGAACAGCACAACAGCATACCATCACGGAGGATTTTTCCCTTCAAAATTACCACTCCATTTTGCCTAAACTCACCGTTCCGCTCATGTTAACGTTCGACAAACGGGTGTAAGAGCAATCTAAGGATTTTAGCTTTCTTAATCCATACACATCAAGGCCTACCAGGGGGTTATCCCTCAGAGATAGTTCTTCAAGATCAGTGAATTTACGAAAGTCTAATTTCGATAGTTGATTGTCGTCTAACCTGATCAGCTTTACTGCAGGGCATCCGGTTACATTAAATTCGGTGAGCATGTTTTTCTGAAACTCAATGTGTACAAGCTTTGGGAGGTTAGAAATGCTTACTTTATTAACGGCATTCTGCAGCATTTTTATCTCTTCGAGCTTTTGCAGCCCTGTTAAATCCAGGGTGCTGATTTTATTCTGGTGAATGTGCAAAGTCCTAAGGCTTACTAATCCCTTCAGGTTAATGTTCTGGATCTGGTTGTTATACCCAAAAATCTCTTCCAGGTTTTTCATTCCTTCAAGGTCCAACGTTTTTACCTGGTTGTTCCAAAAGCTCAACTCTTTTAGGTTGGTAAAACTTTTAATGCCAGCCAACGAGGCTATACCTGCCTGATCAACATTGAGCCTGGTCACTTTTTGCGCTTCAGATAGCTGGATTTCTCCATCACCATTAAGGTCTACCCCGAGGTTAACAAGTTGTTTCTTAAAATTGGGATCTGTTATTTTTACAGTTTGGGCAATTGCACCGAACGAAACTATCATCTGGATAATGATGATATAGAACGAGAAATATTTCTTTTTCATTTTTTCCTGATTTTAGTTGCTGATTACTATATTCATTACCTCCCCGGCTTGTTTCACATCTACAAATCCGCTTACTTCATTTTCAATAAAAACATCATAATGCTGGTCCTCATAAATCGGGGACGAGCCCAAAGCATATCCGTAAACATTGTAAGAGGTACTAGTTCCGGTTTGCACGGCAACGGTTTTTTGCCTGGCAAATGCAATCCAGCTAATGATGTAGTATTTACCAGGTTTCAGGTTGGTAAACTGAAAAGTTCCCTTATCATCAATAAACCTGCCTTCTAGCCGGTATGTAAATGCAACAGGCCCCATGCTGGCCTGCTTTTTACGGCTGTTGAATTTTTTCTTCAACTCCAGAAATTCGGTAAAATATGGCGTTACCGGGAACAACAATATTTGGCTTCCTTTAACACCAAAATTGTCTTTCCCCTTTTTTTTAAGTGTGGCAGTACCTTGTATGGTAGCGGTTCCTTTTTCCATCAATCTGGAGGTTTCCACTTCATTAAAAGGCGTGTTGGGAAGAACCCATTCAGGCGTTCTTTGTGCATTGGCAATATTACTGCCTAAAAAAAGCAGCAAATTAATTAATAGTATTTTTAGCATTGTTTTCTTTATCATTTTTGTGCTCAGGATTGATAGGGTCTAATTTATACAATTGGATGAAGGAGATGAGTGGCACCTCCCCTTCCTCAAATTCATAACTCAAATATAAAACAATATGTAAAAGAGCTTATCCCTGTATTCGGGGATATTTGGCTCCGTTGCCGCCTATTTTGAGCCGTATAGTAGAAAATTTTGCAGCCCCTTAATAGCTGAAGTGTCTGGTTTTAGCTATGTTTGGTATATATAACCTATATTTTTAATGAAAAGGCTTACTCTATTTTGCCTATTTATGATTTGCAGCTGCTTATCAGCAGTGGCGCAATTGCCCATAACCGATAAACGCTACCCAGATAGCCTGGTACAGGTGTTGAAGAGCACCAGATCGGATAGTCTAAAAGCTCGCTCATTGTATCAATTGTCCGAATATTGGTGTTATGATGACACCTTAAAATCTAAAAAGTTTCTTGACGATGGCCTAAAATATGGATCAAGGTACCCATACCTAAAAGCGCTTTACCATTATTATTTAGCCGGATATTATTTTGCTATTGATATGCAAAAAAGTGAACCATACTATGTTAAGGCTGAGAAACAATTATCTAAATTCGATATTCAAGATGCATTTCTGTTCAGAAGCCGATGCTGGACACGTCGTTCCATTTTAGAAATAGACATAAAAGACAATTCGATATCTGCTATGAATATTCTTATAAATGAAATTATTCCTTTGTTAAAAAGAGTAGACAATACCAGATATCTGGCTGTAAATTATCACAATATAGCTATGATATTTATGGAATGGGAGCAGTATGAAAAGGCAGAAAAATATCATCAACTGGCAATTTCACTGCTAGAGAAACACCCCCTTTTAAACATCGAAGATCAATATCAGGAATATATAAGTTACGCTAAAAATTGTTTGTATCAAAATAAAACAGCACTCGCAAAGAAGGTATTAAACAAAGCTACAATGCTATTACCTAAAACGCGAAACCCTAGAAATTATATGGATTATTACGAAGTAGAGGGAATGTACTATACCATAACCAAAGAATATACAAAAGCATTACAATCACTCACAAAAGGTAAATCGCTTGCTTCAAAAGAAAAAGAAAATTACCCGGAGCGGAATTTTTCTTTGCGGATATACGAGGTATTTATGGCTAAGAAAGCGTATGAAAAAGCTTTAACAGTTATGCAAGGTCTTGTAAAAAATAAGCCTACCTATAAATTTTCAAAAGATTACTTGACTTATTACCGGGGCCTTTCAGAGACATATAACCGAATAGGCAACAACAAAATGGCCTATGCCTGGCTCAAAAAATATACTAAATTAAAAGATAGCATAAATGCACAGGAGATCGAACACAAAATAAGTGCACTTGAAGTAAAATTTAAAACTACCGAAAAGGAGAAGAAAATAATAGCCCTCAATGCTGAAAAAGAAAAGGCGAACCTGTCGGCAAAAAACAGCAGGCTGGTAAGCTGGTTATTCGGTATAGCCTGTTTGTTTTTACTGGTTGTTGCCGCTTTGGGTTGGCTTTTTTATAGCAGCAGCAAAAAATTAACTGTACAAAAGGATTTAAACCACCGCCAGCAAATTGAAGATATGGACCGCAAACAACAAATAAAAATTGTGCAGGCCATGTTAGATGCCAAAGAAGAGGAACAGAACCGGGTTGCCCGCGATCTGCATGACGGATTGGGCGGAACGCTTGCCGGAATAAAGATCAATCTTTCGCATTATGCTACAAAAAATAAAAACAATGATAGTCCTGAACTGCACCAGATAATCGATCAAATGGACGGTTCAATAAATGAACTGCGACGGATTGCGCATAATATGATGCCGGAAATGCTGCTTAATTTTGGACTGGAGGAATCATTAAGCGACCTGTGCGAATCCCTGGCTTCTGAAAAGCTGAATATTGATTTTAAATACCTGGGCACTAAGCATGCTTTGTTGCCACAACAGCAAATTAGTATATATCGTATTGTACAAGAGGCAATGTACAATGCAGTTAAGCACGCAGCAGCAAAAAATATTTTATTGCAATGCTCGCAAACCGGTCATATATTTTACATCACCGTAGAAGATGACGGCAAAGGTTTTGATCCTGCCTGTTTGGCTGAAGGCATGGGCATTCGAAATATGAAAAACAGGGTAGCCTATTTAAACGGCGTAATAGAAATCCTTTCAGCCAAAAACAATATTGGTACTTCTATTAATATAGAGTTAGAAGTAAAAAGCTAAACTTGATCAGATCAGCCCATACTTTGTAGCCAGGTTTACCACTGCTGACATACCTGTTACTTCAAATTTTTCGATCAGGTTTTTGCGGTGGCTCTCTACCGTATGCGGGCTAATGAACAACTGTGTGGCTATTTGCCCGGTGGTTAAACCTTTGCCTACCAACTCCAATATTTCTTTTTCCCGGCGGGTGATATGAGGTATTTCTACCAAATCGCCTTTCTGGTGGCTGTACATAATATCTTTAGACTTAGCACACAAATATTTTTGGCCACTTAAAATGGCCTGAATGGCCGATATGATCTCTTGTCCTACAGAATTTTTAAGCACATAGCCATTGGCTCCGCTTTGCAAAATACTTTTAATTACAGCCCGCTCATTATGCATACTCAGCGCAATAATACCTACTTGCGTATCGGTTTTTCTTATCTGTTTGCATATTTCTACGCCACTTATATCAGGCAGGTTAATATCAAGCAGTACCACACTGGGCCTTAAACTGCTGATGCCTTCTAAGCCGGCCTGTCCGGTATCATAACAGGCCATCACTTCCATATCGTCGCGGTTAGTCAGCAGATTTTTTAACCCGTCTGATACAATGGGATGATCATCTATAATAATTACTTTAATCATTTTCAAATATCACTTTAATTTTCAATTTATTCCGATTGCAGTTTGTAAGCTTGTTTTCACCATTTTTTTAAGTTAGGTGGGTTATTCTGATCACATCTTTCCGTTCTCCTTTTTCATTTACATAATACTCAAAACAGGCCCTGTCGCCCGGCGCTAAATGCTCACTTTTGTTCAAATGGCCGGCAACCATTTCTGTACCCAATCGGTACCAGCGCATGGTATCCATGCCTACATCGCCAATATGATATCTTATCTCTATTACTTCTGTCACAACACCTGTTATCATCAGCTTATCTTTAAAGCTTTGTATGCGCCGGTTAATATACCTCGTTGCCCACAAAACAACGAGCCCAATAACCACGCAAATGCAAAAAATCAGCAGGATGTGATTAGCTCCGCTTGCCCATAAGAGCGCTACGAACATAGCGGGCAATATAAAGCTCATTACCTTTAGCGTGTAGCGGTTATTTTCTTTCTCGTTTTGGTTGCGCTCTTCGCTGTCATTAAACACGACAATCCTACTTTCTGTTGGTGGTATATCAGGATATTGCACGGCAAGCAACAGGTTTTCTTCCGCGGTAAGTGCAACTGTCTCCAGTCGTATGCTTACATCTTTTAAATACCTACTGCTCATAAGCCCGGTATAAGGGCCTGGAGCATTCACTTTAATAATGTTGTTAGCTATATTGTATTTTAAATAGTTGCCATAACTGGTTTTCAGTTCTTTTAAAATACCTGTATGAATTTGCTTTAAGCCTTTGTGCAGGGCCAAATTTACTTTTGCTCTTTTTCGCAATGCGCCAATTAGTTTCCAGGCAAAAAATAGTTCAAAAGGTATAAAAAGCAGTACGCCTTCCAAATCCATTTCGCCTTGCAGGAAAGCAATGAACATAAATACCATAAATGGAAAAAGGAACAGAAAAAAACCGCTCCATAGCCACATAGATTTGCCATACGTTTTCCGCCACCATTTTACCAGTTGCTCATCTGCCAGGCTAAGCGGAACATTTTGTGCCAAGTGATTAAAATCTATAATGGGTGTTTGGGTTTTCATTAAGCTGAATTTGCCTTTGATTTTTAGTTCCTTTCCGGTTCGTATACCAGGGCTTTAGGCAAGTTATATTTTTGATTAAACCAAGGAATAACAGCTCTGCGGATCTCTTTGATTTGATCAGGAATAAGGCAGCTGCTCAGTATAATTTGCAAATCGTAATTCTTTTTCGCTGATTTGATAAAACTATAGTCTCTTAAGTTGCATATTTTTGCATTTTTTTCATAATCAGAGCCAAATTCGCCATATCTACGTAGGGTAACAATTGAGGTAAGGTTGTAGAGTTTTCCGGCTTCTATGGCAATAAGATCATCTTGCTCTACGAAATCGCCCATGTGCATTTGTCCGCCTGCAATTGCCAGCGCCACTACATTTTTGCCAGCCTGGAGCAGTTTTTTAAATCCGCCAGCGTTGCCATACATGCCACCTCCACCTGCCTGCAGTTTAAAATCTGTCATCAGCCAGCGTTTATCTTTTTGCTCAAAAACAAAGGCATCGCACCAGCCTACGCTGGCTGCGCCTTCCTCCGGGCTTGCATTCTCTATAATAATTACTGCGTATACACCACTGGGTGTTTGAAAAAAACGGGGATCATTAACTGTAATTTGAAGCTTATTGGGATTCGTTTTTATGGTGTCGTATATGGGCTTTAGAAATTTTTTGATGGTTATTTTGTCTAATCCAGGCTCAACTATGGGCTTAAAATTCCAGCCGTTTGTTGCCCTATCGGTTTGCAGGAGGCTAATTTGTTTAATAAGCCATTTGTTTTCTTTCTGTACCAAGGTAAAGTTCTGGATATACCTGCCATCGCCGTTTATAGAGTCTCTAACCAATACCTCTACCCTTGCCTCTGTTTTTTTGGCATCGCTTTGCTTTTTATAGGTAACAGCTATCAGGGTAACGCCATTAATAGCGCCATATTTATCAGCAGCTGAAAACTGTTGCAAGGTACCCCATTTAGGGCCTGTACAAAGGGCATAGGCGCTGGAAAAATCACGTTTGCCCAATGCGCTGTAAAAATTTTCTACAACACCTTTGTATGCCTGGCCATAAATATGCGGTGCCGTAAGCATTAACCATAAAAGGGCAATCAAAAATCTAATGTTTTTCATTTTTATGAAAAGTTATGAGTGTTATCACCCATGCGTACTCTTTTAGGCTCCTGTACTTTTTGCCCCGTCAACCTTTCATAACTGTGTTTGGCTTTTTCAAAAATTTCGATTTCACTTTCCGGTCTGTCGTCTATATAAGAAATTTCAGTAAATACTCCGCTACTTGATTTAACCGACTCGCACTCAAAGTCGTTCATGATGCCCTGATAAATTTTGATGGACATTTCGGCCTGCCCGATATTTTCATAGCTTTCGGCAAATTGCAACATATCTTCGCCTATTTGGTATTTCTGTAATAAATTGGGTACCGCGTGGCTAATCTGGACTTTGGCAACCGCCAAATTGGCAATTGACTTGTTTTCATCGCCTTTGTTTTTAAGCATGTTTATAAAATGCTGCAAGCCATCTCTTATTTCAGGGTTTACTTGATGGCATTGCATATCTGACAGATAGATGCCTTTATCCATAGCATTTTTTGCCATCAATCTTATATATCCGCCCATTTTAAAAGCCAGTTGAACCAAAATATTTACATATTCTTTTAGTTCCCGAAATCTGTTTTGTTTAATTAAATCTATCATTTGAATTGGTCTGGTTTATAATAAATCACATCCCAAAAATAGAATCTATGGCATTCCAAAAATATCCCCGATTACCGCCATTTTTTGCGCTACGTATAGGATTTATCTTTGTTTAATGATGATAAAGCGAATTCTGCGATACGCTAAACAGATAATATGAAACATTTTATTTTTTACATCGCCTTACTAATTATGCTACCCAACATTTTGCAGGCCCAAACTAGCAATACCTACCAAATGGAAGTTGAAGGCTTATCTGCCAAAACCATTGATGGTGGCTATAGCCAGTTAACAATTTATCTTCTTCGTTTTATGGCAGAAAATGTGGGTTTTTGTAATTATACCATTGAAACCGGCAGCAAGAAAGGACAATTTTATAGATCCATAAAGGAGTATACCAACTGGCAGTATTTTAAATGGCAAAAACACAATGATAGGCTAACGATAAACGGACTTCCGGCTCTTTATAAGCAATTGGCTGTACTGCAAGTAAAGGCCGATACTTTAATCGCTGTTAAAAACAGGAATGGAAAATTTGTGAAACAAAAACAGCCCTGGCCCGCAAATGGCGTAACAGGCAAAAGCTACGCCTGTAAAATTGGCGATAACAAGTACCTTGCCCTTACCTTTGATAAGGATAGTGTGTGGCTGGAGTATTGGAAAAACATAGACCCAAACGGTAAATTACTGGCATACGACGGAACCCAACCCCAAAAAAAGTACAAGTGGATGGGTTATGGCAAGCACATTCTTATACCCGATTGTGCCGAATACCCAATAGTTGATTTTGAAGCGAATAAACTGCTTGTTACCCACCAGAACCAACAACATACGATGACTGAGGAGGTACCCTACAGGCAACCCATCGCCTGTTCTATAATTGAAGAAGCACCCGTAAAAAAACAAAGCAAAGGCAAACGTAAAAAAACTACAACCATTAGGGTGTATAAACCTTAAAAGAAATCACTTGCTATGTGTTTTCAACTTTTGCTGAACACTCGATTATAAATGTTGTACCAGTTCCTTTTGTGGTTTCTACGTTCATTTTGCCATTCAGCATTGCTACGCGAGCCTGGATATTTGAATGTCCTGCCCCTTTCAAATCGTTCATTATTGTTTGATCAAATCCACAGCCATCGTCTTCCACGGTAAGGAACAGCTGATTGTCTCTTTGTTGCAACTGCGCCAGTATCTGCCTGGCTTTTGCATGTTTTACGGCATTGTTTACCAGTTCTTGCATAATGCGGTACAAAGTAACCTGCCTGCTGTGGGCCATATCGTTTTTGTAGTTATATACCTGACAGTTAACCGGCAAGCCGGCTTTGTTTAGGCCGGCACAATACTCTTTGGTAGCTTCGCCAAGGCCATAAAGCAACAGCACTTCGGGCATCATACTTTTAGCTATTCTCCTCAGCTCATCTACTGCGCTATCTAAATGGTTTAGGGTATTGGCAACAATGGTTTGCTGAGCAGGCACGGTTATTAATGGTGTTAAGCCCGAAAGTCCAATTTTTACGCCCGATAGCAGACCGCCCAAACCATCATGCAAATCGCGGGCCAGGCGGGTGCGCTCTTGTTCCTGCCCATCGAGCATAGCCGATAGCATAGAGATGCGGTGTTCCTGTTTTACCTTTACCAATTCCAACCTATGTAGTTTCTGTTTTTGGGCCAAAGTTCTGGAGCGCTGCCTATAGGCATAAAAAAGAAGAATGGCGACCACAAAGCAGGCCAGGGTAGTTAGTGCATAAATCTTCTTCAGTTTGTTGTTATATTCTGCCGTTTGTTGCAGGTTTTTTAATTCTTGTTCCCGCTGGACGGTTTTGTAGCGCGCACTGGTTAATGCCTGGTCTTTTAACCCGTTTTCGTATTTCGATTGCAGCAGCGCCTTATCGTTTAGGCTAGCGGTGTATTGGGCAACCAGCAATTGTTGTACTTTTTGTTGTGTTTCTAACCGGGATTTTATCAGGTCTTTGTCTTTAAGCTCAGCCAGGTATCGTATTTCCAATAATATTTTCTCCCTTTTGGCAATTTCGTACTGCATTTCCAGCCGTTTGGCGCTATTCATTTTCTCGGTATTGAATAATTCTTTGTATAGCTTGAGGTGTTCCTTATAATTGTCCAACGCCTTTGCTATATCGCCTTTTCCTTCGTAGGCTACGGCCAGGCCTAAGTAAGATTCCGAAGTATTGAATTTATCGGCAAGCAGATCTTTCGCACTGATAACAAGTGCTTTATTAATGTATGCTATGGCCTTGTCATAATCTTTACTTTCAAAAGCCATATTGCCCATAGCCATATAAACACCCGATTGTACGGCAAACTGCTGAGTGCGGTCTCCCTCTTCTAAAGCTATTTTGTTGTAATAATCAATACTATCCTGATATTGCTTTGTACGTGGAAAATACGCTAAAAATATATTGGAGATACCGATGGCTGAAAAGGGTATATCGCTTGGTGTAATCAGTTTGCTTCTATTGGCCTGTGCTATATGTAAGGATCGGCACATATAGTGCAATGCCGAATCCAATGCTTTTCTTTGTGTACTGTCGTTTCGATATAAATTAATAAAATACGCGCCTCTTACCTGGTTGGCGTTAATCAGTTTATCCAGTTGGCCCAGCTTATTGAAGGCTTTAAGCGAAAGCCGGGTGTACTTTTCTACGTTTACCATATCGTACCAATGCAGGTAAACACCAGCCAGCTCGGCGTAAATGGTTTCCTGGCGAAGGAGTTTATCAGGCTCTTTTTCGTAAATATTCAGTGCTTGCAAAAAGGCTTTAATGGCAGCGGTTTCCTGATGGGTACGGGCTTCTATCCAGCCTTTACAATAGTACACAAAGCCCTTCATCCGGTTACTTTGGGTTCTTTTTACATAATAAAATGCACTGTCCAGGTATTTTTTTGAAGCCACACTATCGCTCATAATGTAATAAGACATCGCCATCATACCGTAAGTATGCGCCCGGTACTGCCCGTCTTTTAGCGGAGCTGACAGGGCAAGCGATTGCCGGTACATCTGTATGCCTTGGTTCCACCCTTTGTTAAAAAACAATACTTGCGCAAGCCGGTTCATAGCATCGGTTCGTTTTGCTACTGGCAGATTTTTTTGTGCCAAAACCCTGCGTAGCGAGTCTTCTACAGACTGGGCTTTGCTATTGTTTGTAAAGAGCAATAAGAGCACCACAACCAGTATAAAATGTTGGCCGTTGTATTTCATAAGTATAATAACATACAAAATTAACATTAAAGCCAGGCTTTAATATAGCTGGTTTCGGGGATATGGAACAGGCTATGGCTATGGTAATTTTAGGTTATTGCAAAACTTAATTTTAATCAGTTTATTTCATTACTTTTTCTGCTAGAATTCCGGTGCATTCACGTCGTAAAGTCTGTATTTTCCGGTAAATTCCTTTTTTGCATTGTTCACCTTTTTGCGAACAAGTTCAATGTCGTTGTGCATTTTTGTTGATAAGGCAGTGGCTTCGGCTTGTGCAGAAGGGTGGCCATTTTTTTGGTTAACATATAGGCTGATCAGTTTTTTATAATCAGTGCTTATTTTGATCTTATAACACTGCAGTCCTTCTTCCAAGGTCCTATTTAAATCATAAACTTCTTTTGGGCATTTCTCTTTTTTTATTTTTTCAATGGCTTCGCCCAAATGGTCTTCCCATACTATGCGTATGTTTTCTGCTTTGGCGTAATCTTTTGCGGTTATAGCACTATCCAGAGCGTTCCTATCCAATGAGTTTTGGTAGATCAAGTCCAAAAGTTCGTGATAACGGACTATAGCTTTTGTTTTGGTACAACCGGTAAAAAATACGCCCAGGGCTATAATGATAAAACATAGGGTTATTGCCGCCAGGACTGATTTTTTCTGAGAAATCAAAATTGCCATTGTACTAGAGCTCAAATCTAAAATTATCGGGTATTTTGTACCTTCCATTAATATATAGCACTGTTACACTGGCCGTTTTGCGGTGTTTTTTAGTGTCGGTACAGTCGGTAGTTATTAGTTGCAAATCATAATTTTTCTTTTGCGAGGGTATAAATTTATAGGTGTTTTTTTCGCACCTGGGGTTGGCATCATCACCCCCATTATCAATATAGGTAGATATGGATACCAAACTGCCAGGTAACAGTTTGCCATTTTCTATCTTAATAATATCATCTGATGCTAAGGCGTGGCCCATAATGGAACCTCCTCCTTTTATCACGACGCCCACACTGTTCTGTCCTGTACGCAGCAGTTCCTTAAATTCGCCAGCGTAACCATTTGTACCCCCACCGCCTGCCATAAGCTTACGGCCTGTAAGCAACCATTTGCTGTTTTTTCTTCCAAATAGAAAAACATCGCACCAGCCACTTATACGAGGTTCTTGTCTGGCTATGTTCTGCACCACCACTATAGCATAAACACCTTTTGGGGTTTGAAAAAAATGAGGGCTGTTGATGTTCCGCTTTATCGGTCTTTCTTCTATACCATCCAGGTTGTTATCTACATCCCGTTCATCGTAAAAAGGTTGTATCCGGCTTTGGACCATGGCTTTTGTAAGGCCTGGCTGGTTGGTTAATTTAAGGTTCCAACCGTTTTTGCCCTGTGCAGCTGTGCTAAAAAGCGGGGCAAATACCACAGCGGTAATCACAATGATTTTATCCAATTTCATATCCAAAATTAACCATCGCAACCGCTATAATAAATCCCCGAAAACCGCTATTTATCTATGGGTTATGCTGGATGTAAAGGAGCTCCCATCCGAACCCATTATTAATTATCCCTGTTCTCGGGGATATTTTTAGGGGTTATTGTGTTTAATATTGTATGTTTTACATTTTAAATCCAATCAATTTATAAATTATGAAACATTTAGTTTTCACATCACTACTTACCGTACTATCAATATCGCTGGTACTGCCAAATAAATTAATGGCACAAAATACGGTGAAAAAGATACCCTTGCCAATTGGGCAAATTTGACCACTCCGCCCAGTTATCCCGGCGGACTAAAAGCTTTGGATATTTTTTTGAGGAATACTGTAAAATATCCAAAACAAGCTACAGAAAACAATACCCAGGGAACTGTGCAGGTTTCATTTATCATAGAGAAAGACGGGAGCATTGGCAACTTCAGGATAGACAGAGGCAAGGAAGATGGACTGGTGTTACACACCAGAACCAAAAAACTACAACCATTAGGGTGTATAAACCTTAAAAGACATAAATATTTTATTAATCAAATGTAAAATGGAAAAACTTCAATTTGAATTAACCAACGAACAGAGAAAATATTTTGGTTTAATTCCTGTGGACAAAGAATGGGAACTTGTCAAACTGTTTAATTCATACGTTTACTTCCACGGAGATCTCATTAAAAAAGAAATCCTTGTTAAGGATAATTCATACCTTGAAAGGGAACTAAACGAAAAAACGAGCGAAAACAGAACGATACTTCTTCCAAAAACTTCAAAAGGAAAGCCTAAAAAACTAAATCTAACCGCAACCTATTCGTTCAGCCCTTTTGGAACATATTTTAGTTTCTCTTCAGAAAGCGGCTACATTTCAATTGCCAACTACACTACGCAAACAACTTATTTTTCTAAAGAAAACAATGAAGTCAAAAACTTTGACGGTTTGAGAAATTGGATAAATAATTGGATTGCTGAAACGACTGAAGAAGATTTGCAAGAAATCGAAGCATTTAAATCTGCGAAACGCGAAAAATGCAAATTCAAAGAAGGAGACTTCTTTACGTTCAAAATAGATCGCAGAAAATGGGGATTTGGTCGGATTTTGATAGACGTGGCTAAATTGCAAAAATCAGAAGCGTTTCAAAAACAAAAAAATTACGGCTTAAGCAATTTTATGGGGAAAGCTTTAATCGTAAAAATCTATCATAAAATCAGTAACAGTCCAAATACAGATCTTGAAGAATTATCAAAGTGTTTATCAATGCCCTCCCAGTCCATTATGGACAACCAGTTTTTTTACGGAGAAAGCAAAATAATTGGACATAAGGAATTAGATATGAATGAGTATGATATGCTTATTTCATTTGGGAGAAGCATAAATTCAAAAGATAAGGATACTGTGTACCTGCAATACGGCTTAATTTATAAGGAAACATCTGTTTCAAAATTCAATAAATATCTTGTAGCAAAAGAAAAAAACACAAACGGTTATCATAACGAAAATCCGTACAGATATGAAAGCATTGGATTTTCATTGAATATTGATGCACTGGAAGATTGTATGAAGGAAAGTGCTAACACTCCATATTGGAATAGTGAATACTATGAAGTGAAAACCGACTTGCGAAACCCTAAAAACACGGAAATAAAAAGAGAAATATTTAAGTTTTTCAAACTTGATCCTGACAAAAGTTACGAAGCAAATCTTAAAATTTCCCAACACTTTCGTTCATCGTCGTAAAAAACTATCGTGTATTCTAACAATAACCTGTTGTCATTCTTTGGATAGCTGTACCACATAGAGAAGCATTGATGAACCATTAAATTCCTCAAAACCTTAGCAAACATGGCAATTTTCAGTATTTTTGAGTGCTATACTATAGCATACCAATGAATACACTAGATCTTATATCCAGAAGATTCAATACCTTAGCTAAATTGGCAGAAAAACAAGATGCAATTGTTTTAACCGATCTTAGAAAGGAGTTTCGCACCGACCTTCAAAATTTTATTGTAGGCGAAACACTCGGCATGAAAAATGGTAAGCTGGTAATAGGAAAAACGCTTTACAAACAATGGCTTAGAAAGATTAAAATCAAAGGTTTTGATTACGATATAAAATTCCAGTAATGACAATTGATGATTATTACCAGGATCTTCATGAATCTTGTTTTACTTCAAAATGGCTTTCCTCCAATTTTTATAAAGGAGGTAGATAAAAAAGAATATCTGAACAAGCTACAAAGCCTGGCTTCACTGGTTCTGTAGGTGGGTTTCTTGCCCATAAACCGGGCCTGTCAAAAGCATCTTATCTATACACGATCGAACTTTTGAAGGGCCTGGCCGCAACCCTCAGCCAGCTTCATTAATGTACCATTTTATAGCTAAATGTTATGCAAACATGGGAGATTATAAAGGAGCTGCTGAAGCTGAGGAAACTGCGATAGTTAAGGCAAAAGAATATTTGAAAGCAGGCAAGTTTGCGGGTTTTATCCTGGAAGATACCGTTAAAGAATATGAAGCCGAACTTGCAAAATATAAAGAGAAGATCAGGTAATATTAAGAACTTATTAATACAAAAAACGAGTTACACGACCACCCTCTTTATGTTAATCTGTGAGTGCTTTGTTATATTCCTCTTCTGTAACCGGCTGCAACCATATAGCTCCCCAGTCCCGATGACTGCTCTTTTACTGCGCCAAATGGGCCGCTGATGGCAAGGGCGGCCAAAGGTTCGCTGCGCTGGTTTTTCGGAACGTACAGATCACCTGTAAGCACAATACCATAACGGTTTTTGAAGGTTACTTTTTGACGTGTAACCTTATCGCTTAACTGGAAAGTATAATGTTCTGTTTTTTTTTGTTGTTCATTTTCTCCGGATTTTGATTGTTCGTTTGCTGCCTGCAGGCCTGCCCTAAAATCATTAGCGCTGCTACTGTTACGATTGATAATCTTTTCATATCTTCTTAATAGTCACCTCTTTTGTTTACCATACAAAATTAAAAAGTAAGCCCCGCAGTGACTTTACTGCAGGGCTCAAATTACTTTTCTATAAAGCTCAGGCTTATACCTCTGTCGGGGGAACCCCGTACTGCTTTTTAAATGCAGTAGAGAAATGGGAAGGATTTTTAAAACCGACTTCAACATACACTTCCTGTACCTTTTTGCCTTCCTCCTTAAGTTTAACATAAGCTGCTTCCAGACGCTTTTTAATGACCCATTTTTGCGGGCTGAGCTTACTGATCTTTTTAAAATCCCTTTTGAATGTGGCAAGGCTCCGGCCGGTGTATGCGGCAATCTGTTCCATCGTAAGTTCATCCATATAGTTATCGTTAAGAAATTCCAGAATATCTATTTTCCAGGGCGCTGTAAAATCAAACAGTATCGGCAAGAAAACATCCGAATTGTTCAGAAGGGCATAAATACCTTCCTGCAATTTCAGGTTAACCACCCCTTCGGCCGGTTTTACATTGTCCTCAAAATAAGGGTTTAGAGATTGGAACAGGCTGGTAATATCGGCGCGTGGTTCGATCTTAAAAACGTTTTTATCCGAAAGTTGACCTTTCCGTGAGGCTCATGGCGGTTTGTGAACACAAGATCCAATTATTGATAAACATACAAATTCAGCTTTTCATACCGGTTGATATTAATTTTATATTTGTCCAATCCTATCACTGAAAAACATTGACTCCATGAACTACACCTTACCTTATTTTGGAAACATCAATTTAACTGAACTACAAGAAGATTATTACACAGTTGCTGAGACCTCAAAAAACAATATCGCTATTGAATTGAGTTTTGAGAACAGATCAATTGATCAGAAAATGGCAGATGAGATCAGCAGCTTTCTGGAAAACATCGGCAAACAGGATCAGCAAAACAGAATATTTATTGCAAAGGATTTTGAAGAAAAAGAAAGCGAGACAGCCGGTTACATCAATTTCTACCTTACAGAATTTGATGAAGCAGAATTATTGAGTATGGTCGGTGAAAAAACGAATATATCGGAACAACTGCTAAACAAGCTTGAATTAACCCGGATAGCCTTATATCCTGATGGAAAATACGGTGCAAGCTATTATGCGATGTTCGATTATACCATTTATCTGGATGGACTGCCCTGTGACCAGTTATTGGTCGTATTTACCGACCAACAGGGCAATTTACACAGTATAGGTTGGGATAGTTAAGCAAACGGTAATTTTTGATACCATGGTTTTCAACATAAGAACAATAGACTTCTCCCGCTTACTTAAAAAGGTTGAAGCAATAAGGCTAACAAAAGACCAGTTCACCTATCAAACCTATTTAAATAAGTTTGCAGGAAAAAATTGTGAACTTTGTGAACTCCCCCTTAACCCTTATGGCATATACCTGAAGGATAAGCAGGCCATTTGTATCCAATGCTTCAACAATTACATAATTGCCGAAGACTACTTAAACAACTTGAAAACATTCGAAGCCAAAGTTTCAAGAACGAATAAATTAACAGATGCTTTCTTTGCTTCGCTAAAAGCTGATCCTCAAAATATTGATCTTAACCTCGCAAATACACTTTTTAAAGGCTTTTCTTTATCAGAAATTGAACAGATGATCGGCTTACCAAAAAGCTTCGGAAGTTTTGATTACGGCGTTGAGGCCGGAAACTGGAAATTTAACAATTTCATGGTCGAAATATGGTTCAAAAATCAGGTTTGTACTGAGGTTGTACCTATTTAAGCTACAACCCTCAAATAGAAAAAACAAAACCGGTCTCTTCAAAAATCATATTTTTACCCGATGCAACAGATACCAACTGAAGAATCCTTTTCCGCACCCCGCTCCTTAAAAATTATATGTTACATTTTCAGCGTGATCCTGTTTTTGACAGGGATTAATTTACTCAGGATTAAAGATGTGACCGCTGAAGTCATTTTTTTAGTTCCCCTGATTTTTCTGATTGTCATTTCCATGCTCCTTTATACCAGGCTAAAGCTGATCATTTCCAATGTCGGTATTCGCTATGCAGGTGGCTTAAAACAGCATAATTTTTCCTGGGCTGAGGTGACAAAGGTAGATATGGCCAGGGTTGGAAAATACCAAACACCAATAGCAACCATATATTATTCCAACCGAACCCTGGATTTACATAAGGGCTTTTATCTCCAACCGAAATTCAACAGAATTTTATCTCTTTTGGAAATGAAAATTGACCGGGGGTTATTTACGGAAGCATATCAGACTATCCGCCAGCAGACCAATCCGTGATATCTGTAGCTGAACCTTCGTGTAAGTATTATACAGGTTTTACCCGGGTAAAAAGTACCTTTACCCAGGCAAAACCTTAACAAAAGCCAGCTAAAACCTCAATTACCCGAGGCGATCTCCTTCTTCATCTGCCCGGCCCTTTCTTCGTATCCGTTTTTTTCCAGCCTGCATTGTTCAATGGCAACATCAATATACTTTATAGCCATATGTTTATTTTTTAAGCTTTTATATACCATTGCGAGCGTGGCATTGTTAATGAAATTGTTTTTAATGGATAAAGCTTTCTCTGCCCATTTTTTGATAACAAGCAGGTTTTCCTGTTTTTTCACTATTCTTACAGCCCCACCAAGAATATTGCTGATCTTAACATCATCCTTATCGCAATATTTATCAATCAGTTTTCCTGCGCTGGCAACAAACCGATCCTCATCTCCCTTCACCATATAAAAATCAGCGTCAAAATCCAGTTGTTCCTTTTCTGTCAGCTTTACCTGCTGAGTTAATTCCGCCCTGACCTGCTCGTATGCTTCAGTCGTTTTGTACGTGTTGTACCATACTTTTTGCCTGAACTCTTTCAGGTATTCGTTTCGGATGTAGCTTTCTATTTTTTTTCTACCCAATGCTGCCGAAAATTCTTTCTTCTGCTGCTCCAGGTATTTAAAAGGCTTACTATCTGTACTACTTACATTTTCTTTAATTAAATCAAACGTTTCTGCATTCACAGTGGCCACCACCTCAAAATATCGGTCAAATACCTGCATTGCCTCTTTTGCATCGCCTTTGGTTTTTACAATGATATAGTAGCGGTACAAATCTTCTTTACCAAGTTCATTCGCGGCAAATTTTATTTTCAACTGCTCGTAATCATTACGTGGTGTTAAAGCCATTTTGCCTTGTTCAATCAATTCCTTAACATCTGTAGAACTGGTTAGGCGATGGATTACTTCTCCATTGAAATTAATATAAGCCAGTGTGGGATAGCCCGACACCCCATATTCCCTTGCTAGAACTGGTCCTTCTCCTTTCTCTGCATTTACTTTGTAGGCAATAAAATTGGCGTTGTAAAAATCGCCGGCGGCTTTCTGTGGGAACACCTCCATGCTCATTTTTTTGCAGGGCGCGCACCAGTCTGTATAGAAGTCAACAAATATAAGTTTGTTCTGCTCCTTTGCCATTGCCTTCACTTCGGCCCAGCTTCCATGAGCAAAGGTTATTCCTTGTGCCCTAACATCAATAGTACCTGCGGTAAACAGCAGGCTCATTATCATTAATAAATACCGTTTCATGTTTTAATATTTTTAAATGTTTTAATCTGTTTTCTAATTGCCCTTGCAACAAGCTACCTGGGGTTTTGTACGATTTCCGGATTGGTGTTGATCACCTTAACCGGGATAGGATATACATACCGGTTGCTTTGCGGGGCCAGTGTGAGTTGTTCTATCTTGAGCGGATGTACAATGTTCTTTGCAAATGCAGGATCGGTATTTAACCTTTTCAGATCGAACAAACGGAAGCCTTTACAGAAAAGTTCCCTTCTTCTTTCTGCTAAAATCTGTATCAATGCCGCCTGATCATTTGCAGCGGTTAACGCGCTATAATCTGCAGGCTTGAACCTGGTTTTTCTAAGCTCATTTACCACTAACAGCCCCTCCTGTCCTCTTTGTGTCCGGGCCAGGCATTCGGCTTTGATCAGCATCATTTCGGGCACCGTTGGCCCCATTTGTGTGCTGCCAGGAACGGTTTCAAAAGGCGCAAAATAGGTATGATAGGTACCCGGATAACGGAAAATTCCGATAGGATCTCCACCTGCCCCGACAAAGTAGGTAAAGAAATAGGCCCTGAGGTCTTTTGTACCCAGTAAAGTCATCAGCTCCTGACTTAGGGGAAAGCTGCCACCACCATCGCTGCTGGCCTTCATCAGGATGACCTCGGGGTTGTTCTGGCTGGTAGGCATAAAAAAACCATCGGGCAGGCCCGAACCCGCACCCATACCAACATAAGGGTTCAGGTTAAAAAGTCCGGATTGTATCCCCAAAGCCAGATTGGCATTGTCGAGCGCCTGCTGGTATTTGCCCATATATAAATTGGCCCGGGCCAGCAGTGCATGGGCAGCTGTTTTTGAGGGCGCTGTTTTACTTGCCGGCAGGCGCGGCAATGCTGGAACTGCTGTATTCAGATCACTTAGTATCAGCTCATAAACTGCGGCCACGCTGGCACGTTTCAGGTTTTGTGTATAGCCTGGTTCGGTTAGCAGCGGTACGCCGGCATCTGTTGTTGCACTGGTAGCCTGATAGGTTTTGGCATACAAATTAACCAGGCATAAATAAGCATAGGCCCGGTGTACCCGTGCTTCAGCAAGCAGCTGTTGTTTCAGGTTTTCATCGCCACCTTTTACAAGGGGCAATCCTTCAATGGCAACATTCGCATTGTATACCTGTTTGTAAAACAGGTTCCATTCCGGATCGTCCTGGTTGGCCTGGTAAAACAGTTCTCCCCATTTATAGATCTGTAGAGACTCCTCCCTAAGGCTATTGATAAAATTATCATTTAAAAAGGCAATATCGTCGGTAGGATAATCAACCGTTCCAAAAGAAGAATTAAATACCTCACTGTTGTTTAGCAACAGTTGATAGTCGTTTACGGTACGGGGTATGATCTTACCCTGAGGTTCAATTTCGACATATTTTCTGCAGGAAACAGAAGAAAAAGCGAGGATGAACAATAAAATATAATATCTGATGGTATGCATGGTTTCCGGATTAAGGTTTAAAAAGTGGCTTTGATACTGAACACAAAAGATCTGGCAGGTGGAAGGACCATTGCATTGAGGTTATCCAGGTAATCCGGATCTATTCCCTCTTTATTGGCCGTCCAAAGTGCCAGGTTCCGGCCTGTGGCACTTACACTCAGCATTTGAAAAGCACTCCATTTCAACTGTTTTACAGGGATATGATAGCTCAGTGTAATGTCCCTCCACCTGATATAGCTGGCATCTTCCACAAAATAATCACTGCTGATGTAACGGAAAGTTGAGGTATGCAGGGGATCAATAGCCGGCACATTCGTTTTCAACTCGTCTCCGGGTACCTTCCATCTGCTGGCCAGGTCGGAATGCGCAGCTTTATTATAAGCAAACTCATAAGTCTGACTGGCCGTAGGGCGCATAAATTTATGCCCTGCTTTAAAGGTGAACAAGCTGAAAAGCTCAAAATTTCTGTAAGCAAAGGTATTTGACCAGCTTCCAAAATATAGTGGCGTGATATTCCCCTGAAACTGCAGCGCCCCCAGATCCTTTTCATCAAAGGTCAGCAGATCGGCCATTATTTTTTCGCCCTTGCCATTGTAGATCAAAGGGTTCCCATTCTGGTTCAGTCCGGCAAACCTGTAGGTGTACAAGCTCCCCAGCTGTTGGCCTTGTATAGGATTTCGCGAATTGGTATAATAAGTAGTGGTTTCTTCCTGGAAATAAGCTTTGGTAACTTTATGGGTGTTGAACGATAGATTTGCTGAGGTATTCCAGCTAAATGCAGGGGTCTGGACCACCTTTGCGCTTAACTCCATATCTACACCCCGGCTCTTCATTTCAAGTTGGTTGGCCAACAATGAGGTAAACCCATAGGTCGGGTTGACGTTCACACTTCCCAGCAGGTCCAGACTTTTACGCCAGTAAACATCCGCAGTTCCGCTAATGCGGTGATTGAACAAAGAAAAATCAGCCCCCAGATTAAATGTCTGCACACGCTCCCAGCGCAACAGCGGGTTTGCAGGATTGTAGATATTGCCATATGGACTATTGTTAACAGGGTTGCTGCCCGATTGCTGCATCACCAGGTAAGGCGAGGTGTCTTTGTTCAGGTTTCCGTTATATCCGGCCGTGGCCCTCAGGTTCAGGCGTGAAAGCCATTCCATATCTGCCATAAAACTTTCGTCTCTGGCCCTCCACATCGCTCCCAGCGACCATAAAGGTACCGTACGGAATTCCTTTGAAGCACCAAACAGGTTCGAATCATCCTTACGGAAGCTGCCCGACAAGGAATATCTGGTTTTATAGGTATAAGTAAAATTACCAAATACAGAAGCATAGCGGTCCCTTCTGTTGTTTACAGATTGCAGATAAGGTACCTTGGCATCCCCATCGGCTGTCTTATAAGACAAGGTATAATTTACCGGTGTCGAACTCAATAGCCGGTCATCGTACCCATAGGCCCTGCTGCCGTAGGCCGACAATAAAGTTTGCCTGAACTCTGCTCCGATCACCGCATCCAGGCGCCCCACAGCCCCCAGATCGGGGTTAAAATTCAATTGCCCCCTTGCATTGTAATTGTTCTGTTCCACATCATTCAGGTCCAGTATACCACCGACTGGGATCCCTTTTACCTGCGTAGCAGCAACAGTATAAGTGTTGATCAGGTTCCGGGTCATATAGGTATCCGGATTGTAATAATTCCTGGTCTTGTCAAATTCCCGCTCGGTCATGTATTTAACATCAGCGCTCATCCATGGCTTGATCTTATAATTCAGCCCTGCAGTTAAACGGTAGGCCAGGGAACGGAAAGTATTGTCTGCATTCGACATTTCATCTAAATAGTTGTATTTCCAGGGAAGATATCCCCTGGCCTGCAGCGAATCCAGTGTCCGGCTTTTTGCTTTATAAGAGAAATTGCCTGCATTTCCGTTTTCATCTACAATCCGGTCGTAAGGCAATAAACTGTTGGTTCCATAAAGCCCGTTTTTTAATCCGATCCCATTATTTTTTTGCCTGAGCAGGGTAACAAAGGTTTCCGCCGATAAGGTTAGCTTAGACGTAATTTTGGTCTCATTACTGAAATTTACAACAAGGCGACTCCCATAATCTCCTTTACTGTTCGACTTTTCATCGCTGTACGAAGTAGAAAGAAAGTTGCGGGTAATGGACGAGCCCCCCGTAACACTCACATTGTACTGCTGGGCAAAAGGCGACTGCAGGAGGTATTGCTGGTACTGGTCGTTTATACTATTCCGGCTTAAGCGCTGTACTTCTTCATCGTACTGCTGCCGGGTAATGGTGCCGCTTTTTAGCTTCATGGCCAGTTCCGTCCCATAGCTAAGTGGCAAGGGATAAACTGAAAATGCTGATTTTTGTCCGGGTAAAAGGCCCTTATCCACCAGTTCCTTTTCCAGGTCCAGATATTGCCCGGCATCCAGTACTTTTCTGTAATCAAGCCTTGGCCGTTCTGTCAGGTTAAAAATACCCGAAAAATTAACCTGAGGTCTGTTCATATAGCTCCCCTTTTTGGATTCGATCACGATTACCCCATTCGCTGCACGTACCCCCCAGATACTCGCGGCAGCGGCATCCTTTAAAATGGTAATGTTTTCGATATTGTCGGGGTTAATGTTGACAAGGTCTAGCTCGGTAGGAAATCCATCCAGTACAATTAAGGGTTTCTTTTCAGAATTGATGGTAGAAGTTCCCCTGATCGTGAAATTGTCACGGTTCTGGGTCAGGCTGCGATCGGGCGTCCCTACATTGACCAGCAAGCCGGAACCCGCGCCTTCCAGTCGTTCCAGTAAACTCGAGGCCACCTTTTTTCCAATCTGCTCTCCGCTGATCACAACATAAGCACCCGTAGCCCTTTCTTTCGGAATGCGCTGATAACCGGTACTGAAGGTAACGTTCACTTCTTCCAGATCGCCCCTTGCCGGGATCATGACTATCTTTAAGGGCATCTTTTTACCCTTAACCGGAATATCCTGACCAATGTATCCGATATAGGAAAAACTCAGCACCGTATTTTCATCCACATTGGAAAAAGCAAATACACCATCTGAACGTGTAATTACCGATTTTGAAGTTCCTTTAATCCGTACTGTAGCGCCAGGCAGTACATTTCCGGAATCGTCCTGAACAGTCCCGTATACATCAAATGTCTGAAAGCGGTCGACCAGCCTGTCGAGCAGCGACCTGTCTTTTTCCTTAATCAGTACCGACTGGTTATTCACGGTATACTCCAGTGGCTGATTTTCAAACACCCGTTTGAGTACTTCGCTTAATTCAAGGTTTTTAACTTCAATATTTACAGGTTTTGTATTTTTCAGAATGGAACGGGTAACGATAAAATCGTACCCACTTTGTTTCCTGATCTTTTCAAAGATCTTCACAAGCGGGGCATTCTTTTCCGACAAAGTTATCCTTTGCGCAAAAGAGCCGGCGCTTACCTGCATAATGGCTGTGATCAGAATAAGGGTGGTTAGCCGCATAATCAACAGTAATTTACTTACATACGCCAGAGGCGTACCTATTTTTTGTTTGTAAAAATTGTACATTTGTTTAGGTCTGGTAATGTTGTTATCCTTTAAGGCGGCTGAATGCTTCAGGCTAACAACGGTTAATTAATCAATAAAAAAGATTTTTAAGTAACTGGATATAAAAGTCGTTCCGACCCCCATCGGAATGGCTTTTTTTATTCTGGATTACTCAGCAATTTTAATTTGTCACGGTAACCCTCCTTCCTTCCACTTTAAAATGAACAGATTTTGAATATTGGAGCATCTCCAGCACCTGACCTATGGTTTTAGACCTGGAAGCAGCCCCGCTGAATTCTTCATCAGGAATCCTGCCCTCATAATGCACTTCAATATTGTACCAGCGAGACAGTTTCAGCATAACGCTTTCAATATTTTCATTGTTAAACCTGAAATAGCCGTTTTTCCAGGCCACGGCTTCTTCTGTGTCTACTTTGCGGATTTTAAAGCCCCCATCTGCAGATACGGCCTGCTCTCCAGGATTTAAAACTGTAGTTGTTTTGTCCTCCTGCCCGCCAATAGCAGCCAGACTTGAAACCCGTACCCTTCCCTCCAGCAAAGTGGTACTTACTGAAGCTTCGTCCCGGTAGGCATGAAGGTTAAAATGGGTTCCCAGTACTTCTACCTGCTGACCTGCTGTTTGTACGATGAATGGATTGTGCTTATTTTTTGCCACTTCAAAATAAGCCTCCCCCTCCAACTGTATTTTACGCTGCCTGCCACTAAATTTTGAGGGGAAAGCGATGCGGCTCGCGGCATTCAGCACCACACGACTGCCATCTGGCAGGGTAATCTGATAAGTGCCGCCCCTGGGCGTACTCAGTTCCATCTGCTGCACATCGTCGCCTGACGGCAGCACGCCATCTTCTACTGCTGAGCCATCGCTGTATGCCGTTCTGCCATCTTTTACAATTACCCCGGTCCTGGCCTCACTCAGCTGAACCACCCTGTTGCCGGCCACCTTCAGCATTGCTTTGTTGCCGCCGGGACCGATATCATTTTTCAGGACCAATGCTTCAGTGCCAGTATGCAGGACTGCCGGCTTAAAAAACCATAGTCCAAGCACAATTGCTGCGATTGTGGCAGCTATGCCCACAATACGTTTAAAGAATAGCGGAACAACGTTGCGCGCTCCGCTTGCTATACGCTGGTGCAGCTGCGTCAATATCCGTTCCTGAATCTGTTCAAGATGAGGAAGTTCTTTCTCTACCTCCTTAAATGAATCGCACCAGGTATTGAACTTCCGGATTTCAGGCTCGGTTGCAGTGGTGTCAGAAATTCGCTCCATAATACGGAACAGCTCTTCGTTGGAGATCATCGCCTGGAATACTTAAGTTTTTAATTCGTCCTTTTACCATAAGAGAACTCAACCCTGCTCAGCACCCAAGCTTCGGGAAAATATTTTTTAAATCAGCACCGACCAGAACGACATTCGTCCTAAATGTGCTTTCAGCTTTTTTAAAGAAATGTTCATCTGGTTTTCTACAGTCTTCTCAGAAATGCCCAAACGTTCGGCAATTTCTTTATTGGTTAAATATTGGTTCCGGGAAAGCTCAAAAATCTGCCTGGCCCTGTCGGGCAGTTGCGCAGCAAAACTTCTGATCAGCCCTATCAGCTCCTTCAGTTCCAGGCTATCTTCATCGCTGGCCTCCTGAAGCAGGGGCGCTGCCGCCAGGATCTCCGACCGCCGGTTGCTCAAGCGGATTGTTCCCGCAAGATTAAATTTGATAGCGGCAAACAAATATGCCTTTAAGGCCGTTATCCTTAAACCCTGACGGTGCTCCCAAAGCCAGGTAAAAACATTTTGCAATACATCATCACACTCCTCTTCGTGTTTCAGTATGCTGAAGGCAAACCTGTACATGGCCCCCGAGTAACGGCAGTAAATCTCATTAAAAGCAGGCAAATCTCCCTGTTTCAGCAAGTCAACCAGTTGCTCATCCGTAAAGGCTTTGTAGGTATCCATTTAATTTCCCCCTATAATGTACACAAAAGTAGCATCATCAAAGCTGTATATAAATTTTGGGATTACAGCCCGGCAGGCTTGAAAAAAAAAGAAAGATAAATTTGAAAAGAATAAATAAATGATGATATATTTGCGCCGCGGAAAATTATTTGAAAAACTTACAAAGCTGTAGAACAGCGCATTAACAACGAAAAGAATGATTATTAAAAATAATTTTACTTTTTTTTGAAATAGCTGGGTTACCTTTTAAACTTTCGGGTATTAACTGTAAAATTAATTAATTATTTAAAATAGAATTAGAATGAAAAACGCATTTAAATTTGGCTTTTTAGCTTTAGCAATCTCTTTATCAGTAGCAGCTTGTAACTCAACTGAAAAAACTGGTGAGTCTACAGACACTACATTAACTGATACTTCTGCTGTTGTTACTACAGTTGATACTACAGTTACTGATACAACTGTAAAAGACACTACAGTTAAAACTACAACTGAAGAGACTAAACCAGCTGCTCCAGCTCACTAGTCAAAGTGTAAAACTTATAAAAAAGGCCCTGGATATTCCCGGGCCTTTTTTATTGCCCAAAATTTAATTAATGTTACCTTTGCGCTTGTAAAAAACCATTACATTCATGAATTTAACTCCACTTCAAGCGATTTCCCCGGTAGATGGCCGTTACAGGAACACTACGCAGAACCTTTCAAAATATTTTTCGGAATCTGCCCTGATCAGATACAGGGTCTTTGTAGAGATCGAATATTTTATTGCCCTGTGCGAGGCTGCACTACCAGGATTAGATCAGTTTGATAAGGCAAAATATACCCAGCTCCGCCAGATCCATGAACAATTTAACGATACACATGCCCAGGAGATCAAAGACACGGAGAAAATCACCAACCACGACGTAAAAGCCGTAGAATACTTCATTAAAAAGCAATTCGACCAGCTTGGCCTTGCAGATTATAAAGAGTTTATCCATTTTGGCTTAACCTCGCAGGACATCAACAACACCGCCATCCCTTACAGTTTTAAACTGGCACTGGAGGAAGTGTATTATCCGGCCATCACTAACCTGATTGATAAAATAAAAGAACTGGCTGCCGAATGGGCCAATGTACCCCTGCTGGCACACACGCACGGGCAACCGGCATCACCTACCAAACTGGGCAAAGAGTTCCTGGTATTTGCAGAACGCCTGGAAATTCAATTGAACGGTTTAAAAAGCATTCCCAACAGCGCCAAATTTGGCGGCGCCACCGGAAACTTTAATGCACATCACATCGCTTACCCTGGCATCAACTGGGTAAATTTTTCCAATAACTTTGTAAACGATATACTGGGCCTTAACCGTGCACAGCATACCACCCAGATAGAGCATTACGATCAGTTTGCCGCACAATGCGACGCCCTGAAAAGGATCAACAATATCATTATCGATATGGACCGCGACATCTGGGCCTATATCTCTAAAAACTATTTCAAGCAAAAAATAAAAGAAGGAGAAGTAGGTTCATCGGCTATGCCACACAAAGTGAACCCTATCGATTTTGAAAACGCTGAAGGAAATGCCGGCATAGCCAATGCCCTGTTTGAATTCTTTGCAGCTAAGCTGCCTATTTCCCGCTTACAAAGAGACCTTACAGATTCAACCGTACTGCGTAATGTAGGCGTTCCAATGGCACACACAGCAATTACCATTGCCTCTACACTAAGGGGCTTAAACAAATTGCTGCTGAACGAAGAAGCCATTAATGCGGATCTGGAAAACAACTGGGCGGTAGTAGCTGAAGCCATACAAACGGTTTTAAGAAGAGAGGCCTATCCAAACCCTTATGAAGCGCTGAAAGACCTTACCCGTACCAACCAAAAGATCACAGCAGTAACCATGGCCGATTTTATTGATGGCCTGAATGTAAACGAGGATATTAAAAAAGAACTGAAACAGATTACCCCGTTCAACTATACCGGTATATTTTAGGGTTGTAAAATGGTGGGCCAGGATATAATGACCTAAAACAGACACCGCTAAAAGAAATTGCAGCAATGAATTATTTATTTTTGTATAAAATTTAAGGCAATGACGATCAACGTATATACAGAACAAACCCCGAACCCAGCTACCATGAAATTCATGGTCAATAAATTATTGATCAATGGCAGCGAGGATTTTGCGACTAAAGAAAGTGCTGAGCACTCTCCTTTTGCAAAAGAACTGTTTAAATTCAGCTTCGTAAACGGTGTATTTTTTGCAAGTAACTTTGTGACCATCACCAAAACAGAAGATGCAGAATGGCCGGATATTGAGCCTATCCTGAAGGAATTTGTAAAGGGTGCAGTGGAATCAGAATATAAAATTAAAGAAGATACTTCTGCAGAAGCACCTGTGTTTGAAGGCAGCGACCTGGAAATTAAAATACAGCAGATCCTGCACGACTATGTTCGCCCTGCGGTTGAACAGGATGGCGGGGCCATCAGCTATAAATCTTTCGATGATGGTATAGTTACCGTAGAACTCAGAGGTTCCTGCAGTGGCTGTCCATCTTCTACCATCACGTTAAAATCGGGCATACAAAACCTGTTGCAGCGCATGGTACCTGAAGTAAAAGAAGTAGTATCGGAAGCACTTTAAAAGCTTCATTTTAAAAGAATACAAAAAGGCTTGATGTAAATCAGGCCTTTTTTATTTTACCTGTATTATATTAGCAAAAATTCAATCCTATGGAAAGCATAAATATAAAAGCAGGTATATTGACCCTGGTCCTCCTGCTGTTCACTTACTTCTTTTACCTCAGACAGCCACTGAATTTTCTGTCCCTTGGTGCGGTAGCAGGAACAGCAGCACTGGTGTTGCTCATCGCCCTGGTCTATTTTTTCGGTATAAAATTTATCGGTTATGCCATACAACATAAAATCTATCCCAGTATAGCCCTGCGTGTGCTGCTCCCTTTTGTTACGCTTGCACTGATCGGCTGGCTGCTGTACGCCTTCATTGGAGTCAAACCTTTTGGTTCATCCAAAGATTTCCTAGCCATTTTTAGCAATTTTGCGTCCAGGCATCTGTTATATATTGCTGTCTGCACCACCTTAACCGGTCTGGCTTTTTCCTTTCCAACAAAAAAAGACAGCATAGCAGATGCAATCCTGCTTCGTCAAAACCTGCTGTTCCTTACAGTTACAGCCCTCGCTTTTGTACTGAGTGTATTCGCCGTTTATAAGGTAAAACGCATTGACCAGCCCGGGCTTGATCCTAAATACACCGGCTATAAAAGCTTAAACGAAAATCAGGATTTAAAGCATTATAAACTTGAGCAGCTGCCGGTTTCCGAACCAGGGGCTATCCTGGACCAACCCTACCTCCTGCCGCACAAACAGGAGCTGGTCCTGGTTTCCATCTCCGGTAGTTCCAATCGCATACCTCCTGTAGAGCGTATCTATAAACTGGACCAGAACGGAAAATTGATAAGCTCCGTAAATGCACAGGTGCTTACAGCTTCAGATTTTTTTCCGCTCGTATTACAAGCCGACGGATTGCTGACCGACCATTCGGGCAAACAACTGATCACCTGGATTTTTGACGGCAATACAAACAGGCAAGCTAAAGATCAGCTCGTTAAAAACAAGGAATGGACATTTGAACCCCTGGCCGAAAGTAAGGCTCACATAAAGATGGTGTACTTTAACAAAACAGCTGCTTTTCATTGCAATAACCTGAAAGAACTGAAATACAATGGCAGCAGATATTACGACATAGCTTTGCAAAAAGAAACCCTTAAAATTAAGGTAGACAGTGTTTTCTCCCATTCCGATAACCTAGGAAATTGCACAGAAAAGAAGCTGGAATACTACAGTTCAGCAGCGTTGAATTTTAGTTTGCTGCGCTTAAATGAACGTGAATACTACATCATCAGGCCAACTCCTTAAATCCATCTGTTTTACAAGACAAAATCCATTTCAAAACCGTAAAAATATTTCGGCGGATGTTTTGCGGTTAAAACCACCCCCTGCCTAAACTTAAGCGGCAACAGATACTGAGCGGGCAGACGCAGCCAGCCGGGCATATTGTAATAGTTAATGTTCAGTAAGGATCCCAACTGCAATCCTGCTGAAGGCACAAAAATTGGCGATGTTTCCCTGTTTCCGTACTGAATACCGCCTTCCATATATCCATAAATCCCAATAAATTTTTTATCATTTAGCCAGTAATCAAAATTACTCCTGATCCCAATCCTGAATTGATGTGTTGCCCCCTTATGAAACTCATCCCTGTAGGGGCCTGTTTCGCCCCAGCTGTATGCCAGGGTGTATCCATGCCAATAATCCCATACCCCCTTTTTCCCGCCTTTTGAATTAAAAGTATAGCGGTTTGAAATAGACCCTGCATTGATTCTAAAATCGAATGCACGATAATAATTTTTAGTAGAAAATGAGGGGCCGTTTATCCCAACAACAACCGAGTTCCCAATCCTGCTCCTTACAAAATTACGGTAAGGCAGTATTTGATTTGTTTTTTTCATGGAATCCGTTACCACAGTGTTTTCAAACAAGGAAGGCAGGTCGGAGTTATAAGGGATCGGCACCAGCTTAAGCGCAGGAAGATTGTTGAGCAGATAGTTTTCCTGCATTTTTTTCCCTTCAGGAATACGCATCAGGAAATCACTCTCCCTCCCTGTCCCGGCAGCATTTTCATAGGCTGTCCATAAATCGGTTAATGACAGTTCAACAGCTTCAATTACCCTGGCCGATTCTTTGATAAATTCAGGTTTATTAAATGTTCCATCTCCGTGTGCTTTCCAAATTTCAGCCTTTCTATTCAGCACCATCGTGCCGTTTGCAGAATAAAAATCATGCAGTGCTTTATTGTTCACTACCGATGCTGCCACAGTCCTTTTTACCACCAGGTGTCCTGAAGAAAAGGAGTCTTCTAAAAAGTGATCTGCAAAACCATTAAACAATAGCGCAAACATCAGTAAAGTCCTTGCCTGCTCGGGATTGTCTTTAAGTCTGCCGCTTTGTGCAGCCCAGTCCATAGCCACCAGGTGCAATGTGACATACATATTGATGGCATTGGTTTTATTCAACCTGCTAAAGGCCTGTCTTGCCAGTTCCGGGCGCTGACATTGCCGAATCACCTCCTTATCAAAAGCACGCAATTGCTCCTGGAAAGATTTCCCGTACTGATAAAAATGCGACAGATTATTCATTGCCAGCAGGGCATAGCCAAAATCAAGTTTAACCAGCTTGCCATCCGGAGCCGCACTGTAACCCATAGCAATATATTCCTCGTGCAGGGCAATAACCTTATAAACTGCGGAACTGCTGTCAGAAAGAAGTTCAATCAACGTATAGGGATCGCGTAAATGATCTCCGCTCAACCCGTTTAAGGTTCCATAAGAAATTCTATGTTTTTCATCTATGGATGCATTGAGCGTCTTTAACGACATTGGAAAACCATAGGGGCTGCCAGCGTTATCTGCTTTTAAATTCAGCAAGGAACGGAAAGTAGCAGCGGCACTGGTATGCTGAAGTGAACTGATAAATTTAACAAATGCCTGGTCGCCTATTAATTTATGTTCTCCGTAGTTGTACGCAAAAACACCTGAAGGCAAAACAAGCAGCACCACAACAACAACCAAAAAACTGATCTTTTTCATCATGCACAGGTTAGTTTAAAAAGTCGTTGGTACAACCTAACCCTTATCCAATACAACTGCCGCTAAGCTAAGGACTAGTTACAGCTCAAATATTTTCAAATATGCCCACATCAGTATAAATAATTGAAGGCCAACTAGTCCCCTATGGTCTGGTGGTTGTATTAGCATATAAACAAAGTCCGGAAGGGCAACGCATATTATGAAAAAAATAAATCTGATGATCAGTGCACTTTTCCTTTTACAGGCAGGTGTGTTTGCACAAAGTACAAAAAGGGCCGAGATCCCTATTGGTGTTGAATTCTATAACCACACCATTGGTTTGCCATTTGGCAATCCTTACAAGAAACCTTTTAACATTGGGTTGGCCCTTACCACAAGCTATCCGCTAAAACTGGGCAGGAATTCAAAGCTTACGCTCGACGGCGGGCTGGGTTATTTCAAACACAAGGAACTGGCTACAGGTGTCCATATCAACACCGGAGTCAGTTACACCTTTACCACCAATATAGGTATTTATGCTGCCGTAGGCATTCCGATTGGTTATGTACGGACTTTCAATGCCTATGATTTGTATAAGGCAGATGAGCAGGGAGAATACCAGTTAACAAAAGACCGGGGAAGGTCGGGTGCATTTGCAGGTTATAATGTACAGTTAGGTTATGATTTCAGAAGAACCTTAAGGGCGCCAATTGCCGTATTTGTTAAGAACGAATGGTGGCTGCAGGCCAACTATAGCAAATTTCTCCCTTCCCTGATGCAAAATTCATTGCGTGTAGGCGTAAACATTTACCCATTTAAAAATAACTAAACATGAAACTTAAACTCATATTATTTATCGTCCTGCTATGCCCGCTAACTTATGTTGGTTGTAAAAAATCAGGCACCGAGGCCATTGATACCAACGGAAGTATAGATTTCCCAGACAACAGCGCACAGTATCCGGATCGGCTTGCGCTGCAAAACATCCTGGACAAATACAAAAAACAGGGCATGCCAGGTTTGTCCATGCTGGTTTACACCGATAAAGGCACCTGGATTGGGACCTCTGGTTACAGTTCAATTGAAAATAAAACACCCTTAAAACTCTGGAATGTATTCCATTCTGCAAGCGTAATCAAAACCTATATGGCTGTAGCCACACTTAAATTGGCAGAGCTGGGAAAATTGCAGCTGAATGATAAAATCGACAAATATTTGCCTGCAGCTTACGCAGATAAGATCGCTAACGGACATGAGGCAACGGTTTTGAACCTGTTAAACCATACCTCCGGCATACCCGACTTCCTTTTCGATTCAAAGCATGAAACTGATTACTACAATAATTTTTATGCAAAGTTCAGTACAGAAGACTATCTAAAATATATTTTTAATAAAAAAGCTGTATTTAATGTTGACGAGAAGTATGAATACTGCAATACCAATTACCTGTTACTGGCGCTGGTACTTGATCACGTAGCAGGAAATCATGCCACTGTACTTACAGAAAAGCTATTCAAACCATACGGTCTGGCACATACTTACTATAAAAATGAACCCGGCTATCCCGCGCCATCAGGAGCCGTGAATACTTATGTAGACCTTTACGGGGATGGCGCTATTCAGAACTCTACAGGTTGGGAACGTAACTTTGCAAAAAACAACATTGGTCACGACGGCATGCTGTTTACCACACATGACTGCTTTCTTTTTTATAAAGCGCTTTTTGTAGATAAAAGCATATTAAACAGCAATTCCCTGAAACTGATGGCCGAATATAAATTTGAAAGGGATCCGATCCAGGGTTATCAGTTTGAAGGTGGTTTAGGTATCCAGAAAATAACCAGCCCCAACGGACTTCAAAGAATTTACCATGCAGGTACTTCTCTTGGAGCGGCAAACTGGGCATGCTATTACCCTGCAAAAAATGCAATCATTGTGATCAATGGCAATTTTGGTGGTATTATAGACTCGCCAATCGCCGATACCTTTCTAGGGGTAAGGGGACGTGGTAAAAAACCGGGATTACTGGAAGAAGTGGAATCCGTTGTTTTTCCTTAATTAATAAGGGATTATTTCTTCCATGTTTCCATCATTTTTTAAAGATCCTGCAGCAATAAGCAGGATCTTTAAATATTTTTGAAATGCGAGCTGATGGTATTTAAAACCTCATCGGTAATTTTACCATTGGTGGCTAAAATCTCCCTTTTCACTATAAATTCATCCCCCCCGTCAAAATTCATGATCTGCCCGCCGGCCTGTTGTACCAGGTAGGCCCCGGCGGCAACGTCCCAGGAGTTGAGGTTGTATTCAAAAAAGGCGTCAAACCTGCCGCAGGCCACATAAGCCAGATCAACAGCAGCTGAACCTATACGGCGCAAACCGTGGCACCTGCGCATCATTTCTGCAAACAGTTCCATATACTGCGCCTGCTTGTCAAACTGATGGTATGGGAATCCGGTGGCCAGCAGGCAACCCGAAAGTTTATCCCTGGAAGAAACCCTGATGGGCTTATTGTTCAGGAAGGCCGGGCCACCTTTATAAGTATAGAACATCTCCCCGCGATTGATCTCATACACCACACCTATTACCGGTTTGTCCGCTTCGTACAAGGCAATGCTGATGGCATAGGTTGGTATGCCGTGTATAAAATTAGTGGTGCCATCAAGCGGATCAATGATCCAGTTGTACACCGTCCCTTTGCTGTTAATCGTTTCCTCTTCTGTGGTAAAACCAGCTTCAGGCAATAACTTGGTCAGGTTCCTTACCAGTTGCTTTTCAGCATTCTTATCCACATAAGAGACCAGGTCGTTCAAACCTTTGAACTCAATGGCACTGGCATCGAAATTCATGGATTCTTTTCTGATAAAATTGCCGGTAAGCCTGGCTATGGCAATTACCTTAGCACACAATATTTCGTAGTTCAAATCGGATAGATTTTAGTAATTGGCCAGTTTTTCTTTATTTCTTACGGAATAGGCTACAAGAAGCAGACCAGAAAGGAACAGCAAGCTAGAGATCAGCTCTGCCTGGGTAAAACGGATGCCCGCCACCTCGTATTTGGTGTTTACCCTGATCAGTTCTATAAAGAAACGCTCCAGGCCGTTCAGCATTAAATAAATACCGAACATCATTCCAGGTGATTTAATGCAGTCGCGCAGCTTCCATAAGATCAGGAAAAGGATAAAACAAACTACAACCTCATAAATAGGTGTAGGATATACCGGCATGGGCAGTTCATTACAAAATTTACCTACACAGCCGGCAATGCGTTCGCCTTCATTGGCAACGTTATTCGGATAGGTATAGCCCCATAACCAGTCGGGAATCCAGCTGGCAGGCTTTGGATGCACATTTACAATGCCCCAGTCCCCATCGCCCGACATGTGACAGCCAATACGGCCAACACTATAGGCCAGCATCATTCCTGGCCCGCCAATGTCCAGCATATGCAATGGTTTGATGCCATTTTTACGGGCAATATACAGTACTGCAGCACCGCCGCAGATCAATCCACCATAAAAAGTAAGCCCGCTAAAAGAAAGCAAACTGTTTATCGGGTCCTGTACAAAAGTATCCCAGTGTTCCAGGTTGTCGAATATTTTGGCACCTAAAAAGCCCCATACCGCGGCCCATACAATCAGGCTGCCCATCAGTTCATAAGGGTGCTGGGTTACTTCTACCGTTTTAGGCTTAGGCAATTTTACCTTGTTTTTTTCCTGGTAGTCCCAATAGGCAAACAAACCTGCAAAGAAGAGCCCGCCCAATATATTTCCCTTGGCCGAAAGCAGTACCGTTTGGGCATCATTAACAAAAAGCTTATAATTTAAAAAAGCATAAACCAGTTTATAGCCGATCAGAAAACCAAAAACACCATTAGAGATCAGCTCCAGGGTGCTGGCAGGCTTACCTACTGTTACCGTCTTTTTTACAGGATGTAAAATACCCAGGGCTTCTTTGCGTTTAAATTCTTTGGTAAAGGCCCAGTAACCGGCAATAAAAGCCAGGGCTACAAAAACGCCGAAAGTATTGAATGGAAGCGGGACCTGTATACCAAAAAGGTATTCTATAAAATGAGATACGGTAGGAAACATATATGAAAAAAAAGTTTTATGCGAATATAGGATTAATGCGCTAATACTTCTTCTGTTTCTGCAACTTCTACCTCTCCATCCGCAGTTAAAGCCACCAGTTTAACGGTTTTGACCTCATTAACCATTACCGGATCATATTTTGCCCTTACTTTTACATAGTTTTTGGTAAAGCCGTGCATAAATCCGCTCTTCTGGTCATCTTCAAAAAGTACCTGGCCAACAGCACCGAGCTGCGACTCATAAAAGGCCCGTCTCTTTTTATCAGAAAGAATGTGCAGCATCTTGCTACGGTCGGCACGGGTACTGCCCGCCACGCGGCCCTTCATTTCGGCCGCAGGGGTCTGCTCGCGCTCAGAATAGGTAAACACGTGCAGGTAAGAAACATCCAGTTCATTCAGGAACTGATAAGTATCCAGGAAATCTTCCTGTGTTTCGCCCGGGAAACCTACAATTACATCTACCCCAATGCAGCAGTTAGGCATTACAGCCTTTATTTTAGCCACACGCTCTGTATACAGTTCGCGCTGGTAACGCCTGCGCATCAGTCCGAGGATTTTGTTGGAGCCCGACTGCAGCGGAATATGGAAATGCGGCACAAACCTTTTTGAAGAAGCCACAAATTCTATGATCTCATTGCTCAGCAGATTAGGCTCTATAGAGGAAATCCTGATTCTTTCTATCCCTTCAACCTCGTCCAGTGCCTTTACCAGGTCGAAAAACTTATCCTCACGCTGTCCGTTCCTGATGCCGAAATCGCCAAGGTTTACGCCCGTCAGTACAATTTCTTTTACACCGCTTTCCGCGATCTGCCTGGCGCGGTTGAGTACATTTTCAATGGTGTCGCTCCGGCTTCCGCCCCTTGCAAGCGGAATGGTACAATAGGTACATGGATAGTCACAGCCATCCTGTACCTTTAAAAAGGTACGGGTGCGGTCGCCAATAGAATAAGCCGCTATAAAGTTATGGTTTACCTTTTCAATGTTCTGCTGATGGATTACCGCTTTAGGCTGTTTGGTCAGGTCTGAAATGTATTCCACAATCCTGAACTTTTCAGCGGCACCCAAAACCATATCCACACCTTCTATTTCTGCAATTTCAGTTGGTTTTAACTGTGCGTAACAACCTACAATGGTAACATAGGCATGAGGAGCATATTTCAATGCTTCTTTAACGACCTTACGGCATTTTTTATCGGCATGCTCGGTAACAGAGCAGGTATTGATCACATAGACATCTGCGCCAGCTGTAAAATCCACTACAGCATAACCTGCGTCGGTAAATAACCGGCCAATGGTTGAAGTTTCAGAGAAATTCAACTTACAGCCTAAGGTATAAAATGCAACTTTCTTCATTGAATTTGCAAAGATAGGAAAAATCTATTCATTCCAGCGGTAGCTGTCCTGCTCCAGTCCGGCCAGGTCGATTACCCGGCTTACCACAGTTTGCGCAACCTCCTCGATGGATTTAGGAATGCTGTAAAAAGAAGGGTTTGCCGGACAGATGATTCCGCCTGCTTCCGTAACTGTTTTCATATTATTGATGTGGATGAGGCTAAAAGGGGTATCACGGACCACTGCAATGAGTTTCCTGCGCTCTTTTAGTACCACATCTGCAGCCCTTGAGATCAGATCGTTTGAAATTCCCTGCGCTATACGCCCTAAAGTCCCCATAGAACAGGGAATAATAATCATGGTGTCATATTTTGCAGAACCCGAAGCAAAAGGGGCATTGAAATCCATTTTCGGATAAAAAGTAAAAGGATAATTGTTGTAATCCTGGTTGCCGAGTTCAAAGCGCCACACCTCTTTGGCATTGTCGGACATCACTACACCCACCTGCTCAATCTGATCCGATAACTTCAGCAAATTATCCAGTAATAGCTTCGCATAGATGGAACCACTGGCCCCGGTAACCGCAACAATTAGTTTTCTCTTGTTCATAGAAGGGGTAAAGATACAGAAGAAGGCAATAAAAAAGGGCCGAAAAATTAATTTTCGACCCTACATCTACCTATGAAAAACATACCCTCGAAAGGGTAAGCTCAAATGTAATTATCTTTTTTAATAAATGAAAGTTTAAACACACTTTTTTCAACTCTTTTTCTTCTCATCTCATTTTTTTAGCCCGGTAGAAAAAGCTGCTTTTCTTTTCCATTTGCAACATTAAGCGATTTTGGCATAATCTGTAGCAATTTTGTCTTACATTAGGTATTTTTAAAACATTTTTCTATTTTTAAATCAACACCACTAACCAAATATATATGAAGCCTCAACTGCTGAAAGTTTCCAACAACCTGGTAAATTCATTTAGCGCCAGGAGAGACCGGGTGCCTTACATCAACAACCGCTGGCATTATCATGCCGAAGTAGAACTGATCTATTTTAAGAAAGGCAATGGCACACAGTTTATTGGCGACAGCATTAAGCGTTTCAATTCTGGAGACATTGTACTGGTTGGCGCACATTTACCGCATTACTGGAAATTTGATGACAGCTACTTTACTGCTGAAGAAGAAGACAACGCCGATGTAGTGGTGGTTCATTTTTGCGAAAACTTCTGGGGCAACCATTTTCTTTCCCTTCCCGAAAATAAGGGCATCCGTTCAACCCTGGAGAAAGCACAACGCGGAATTCAGATCAGGGAAAACAATAAAAAACACATCGGCGAACTGATGGAACAGATCCTGCTGGCTACTGGTCCGGCAAGGATTATCCTGCTGATGGAAGCATTGCTGGCCATTGAAAGCAGTGCGCAGGATAAGCCCCTTTCTTCTATTGGCTTCCGTAACGATTTTGAAGAAACAGAGAACGACAGGATCAATGCCATTTACAATTACTCGCTGAACAATTTCAAAAGAAAGATACAGATGGAAGAAATGGCAGCAGTAGCCAATATCAGCCCGAATTCCTTTTGCCGGTACTTTAAATCACGGACAAGGAAAACATACACCCAGTTTATCAGCGAGATCAGGGTGGGGCATGCCTGCAAACTGCTGATAGAAGACAACATGAATGTAAAGCAGATCTGTTATGAAAGCGGCTTTCATAATTTTGCCAGCTTTCATAAACATTTTAAGATCATTACCGGGCAAAGCCCCCTATCCTATCAGAAATCGTACCTCAGCAAATAACTTACCTGATTTTTCGGATGGCCTTTTCGTAAGCCTCGGCATAGCGCATCATCCCGATGTCGTTTGGATGGGTACCATCTACCATGGTGTTGATATCCTGACCGATCTCAGCTTTCGTTAAAAGATAGATATTTTTTACACCCCTGCTTTTCATGGTCTTGAAAGTTTTGTCCATCACTGCATTTACCCTTTCATAGGCACGCTTTCTTTCCGGATTTAAACCTTCATCCGTATAGCCATCGTGCTCGGTAAGTAAAATAGGTACCCCTGGTTTTTTCTTTTGCAATTCTGCAACGGCATATTCAATCCGCTTGTTGATCTCCTCATCCGTAAAATGCTCGCCGGTCATGTTCGGTAAACAATCCAGCACGTACAGCTTTGCATCAATTTCGGGCAGCAGGTCCACAATTGCTTTTTCCATAGGCCCGTTACCTGAAAATGCCAGGTTAATGAAAGGCTGTTCCAGCTTGCGGCTCAGGATGGAGCTCCAGACCATGCCGGCCCGACTGGCGCAGGCGCCCTGGGCAATGGAAGTTCCATACACCACAATGGGCTTTTGAGGTACCGGCAATGGAACAAAAGTATTTTTTTCCGGCACACTGATTTCCAGCCATTTTACAGAATTGTAAAGCGGAAGATATAAGGTATATTCCGGTTCTTTTGTACCAGCTGCCTGCAACCGGGTAAAACGATACACAATGGTGTCTTTAAAGGAATAAGCCCCCCTTGCCCAAAGCCATTTCCCATCGCTGCTTTTGGCATACAAATCTACCCCGCTCACACCTGTTGCAGCCATATGCGGCATTTGCAGGTTGCCTTTTACCTGGTATTTCACCACAATCTCTTCTGCATCCGACCTGAAACGCAGATTCATTCCCGTACTGTTTTTCGACAGGTTCCATACCGGCTTGCGCACGGCCGTTTCTGCCCTTGCCGGTAAACGGTCGTAGTAATCCTGGGCCTCTTTAGGCCAGGCCTGTCCGGCTACCATACTTTTGGCTTCACTTGCAGGGTTCCAGGTTTTGTAGTTTTTTTCAGTTTGTGCAACAGCAGATTTTACAGTAAAAAATAAAAGGAAGGCGAAGAGTAAATTTGGTTTCATGGTTTTGTCTTAGTGTTTAGTCTAAGGTATAAAAAAAGCAGACCATAAATAGCCTGCTTTTAAAAATAAATTAAAAAGTATAAAGCTACCTGCCCATCCAGCCGCCATCAACAGTCATAACCGTACCATGCATATAGTCAGATGCTTTTGAAGCCAGGAACACGATTGGTCCCATAAAATCTTCTGCCTCGCCCCAGCGTCCTGCAGGAATGCGCTCCATGATAGAACGGCTACGGTTTTCATCTGCCCTTAAAGCTGTAGTGTTGTCGGTAGAGATATATCCGGGAGCTATGGCATTTACATTTACACCTTTGGCTGCCCATTCATTGGCAAATGCCTTGGTCAGCTGCCCTATTGCGCCTTTGCTTGCCGCATAACCCGGAACGGTAATACCGCCCTGGAAAGTAAGCAATGAAGCCGTAAAAATGATCTTTCCGCTTCCCCTGGCAACCATATCCCTGCCAATTTCCCTGGTCAGGATAAAAGGCGCGGTCTGGTTTACAGCCACCACTTCATCCCAGAATTCATCGGGGTGTTCGGCGATAGGCTTTCTCAGGATAGTTCCTGCATTGTTCACCAGGATATCAATAACCGGATGGTCGGTTTTTACCTGCTCACAAAATGCCCGGATCGCTTCACGGTCGCTAAAATTGCACTGATAGGCATAAAATTTTCTGCCCAGCGCAGTAACCGACTTTTCTACCTCACTGCCACTCAGTTCCAGGTTTGCCGAAACGCCAATGATATCTGCACCAGCCTGGGCCAGGGCCTCGGCCATTGCTTTACCTATACCACGTTTGCAGCCCGTAACCAATGCTGTTTTTCCTTTCAGATTAAATAAATCTAGTACTGCCATTTTCTATTTTTTTATAGAGTGCTATTGCACGCTCACTTTTAAAGGTTGTTCCAATTGTTTTTTAAAGGTTTCAAGGTGTTTAAACCAGGCCGCTGCACTGGTAATTTCGTTGGCCTTGCTCCATGCCGAACCATTGTAGTACACAACGGCCTGGTTGTTTTTTGCCGAAGTATAAGTCAGCAAATGCTTTTTATCAGCGCCCATAAGCACCGGCGCTCCGGTTACGATTGTACCCACGCCTGTAATCCCATCCGGTCCATGCTGTGGTTCCCAGTAACCTAAAATCCCTTTCTGCTCGTCCATTAAAATGGTGCCGGCTTCTTTTCTTTTTACAATACCTACAGCTACAGGCAGGGCCTCACCAGTATAAGTATAAACAGCTTCTACCCTGTTCATGTGCGATCCGGCATCCAGTGAAATGGTTTTGGTTACCTTTACAGATTTACCGGCCACATCCCAGGCATCATAACCCAATTGGAAGGTAGTGCGCAGCGGGCCATTGTCCAGCACTTTCCAATGGTGATAGTTTAGCGGAAAATAAACAGAATCTTTCCATACCGGCGCAATATCACCTGCCCCGAGCGTAAGTCCTACACTGTAATAATCCATTCCATCTCCATGGTCGGTATGGTAATCACCGGTCTTATACCAGTCGTTGATCACCAGCTTATTGGTTCTTTTTACCCATATATCTGTTCCAAAAGCATTGTCTTTCCGGGTCTCCAATGCTTTTCCGTACATACGGAAAGCCACTTTATCGTTCTCCCAGGCGAAATCGTCATAACGCTCCGGCACATAGCGGCCATAGGTCTTTTTAGCTACAGCTGCCGGTTTACCAGCTACGATCAGCAATTTGTTGCTGGCGTTTGCTTTCAGGCTCAGCTGCACAAGCAGGTTTTGGATGGCCTTTTCTCCATGATGTTCCAGTTGAAAAGGCAGCTCTTTTTTGGTTACCGCATGGATCACTTTAAAATTAGCCGTATCAATACCCGGATATTTTGCGGTTACCGCTGTCCAGCTTACCGCCACAACTGCGTTGTTACGATCTGCGTTTAAGGGGTTGCTTACCGTTATGGTAGCTTTTGCTGCCCCGCTTTGTGCCATCACAGGTACAGACAGTACCGGTAACAGCAATAAAACACCTAATATTCTTTTCATTGTATATTGATCTTTATTATTTCAAATCATTGATTGCACAGTGGTCCATATCCCCGTAATCCAGGTTTTCACCAGCCATTCCCCAGATGAAGGTATAATTGCTGGTACCTGCGCCCGAGTGGATAGACCAGTTTGGAGAGATGACCGCCTGCTCGTTCTGCATCCAGATGTGCCTGGTTTCCTGCGGCTCGCCCATAAAATGACAAACGCTTTGACCTTGCGGTACCTCAAAATAAAAATACACTTCCATCCTTCTGTCGTGCGTATGCGCCGGCATGGTGTTCCATACACTCCCGCTTTTGAGTTCAGTCATCCCCATCTGCAGCTGGCAGGTAGGCAGCACACTGTTCACCAGCAATTTATTGATCACACGGTGATTGGCAGTCTCCGGGCTACCCAATTCAACAATTTCGGCATCCGCTTTTGAAACCTTTTTATTGGGATAAGTATGGTGTGCGGGTGCAGAGTTGATATAGAATTTCGCAGGATTGTTTTTATCCTCGGATGCAAAGCTTACCGCCTGGGTGCCTTTACCAAGGTACAGGGCCTCTTTAAATTCAAGTTCATAAGTTACCCCGTCTGCAATAACTTTACCTTTCGCCCCAACATTAATGATGCCCAGTTCCCTTCTTTCCAGGAAAAAAGCGGCTTTCAGGTTCTCGGGGTTCGACAATTCGACGGCCTCATTTACCGGCATCACACCACCGGTGATGTAACGGTCGAAATGCGACAAGGTCAGCTTAACAGCATCTGCCTCAAACAGGCTTTCCATTAAAAAATTCTTACGCAAAGCGGCAGTATCAAATTGCTTCGCTTCACCCGGACTCACTGCATAACGGCTTTCAAAAGATGTTTTCATTATATTGTATTTTTATTTATTGTACTTGTAGACATTCTGCTCACCAGCTGCACGGGAACAACGACAGCCTTAGTGATGTAGCCAGGTTCTGCCGCATCACTGTTTAAAAGCCCAGTAAGCGCCTCTACGATCCGCTTGCCTACGGTTTCCGGGAACTGTTCCACAGAAGTGATCGGCGGTGTAATGATGGCTGTTCTGGGGTCATTGGAATAACCCGCTACTTTAAGCGCAGCCGGTACGGCAATTCCTTTTTCATTGGCAAACTGTATGGCCGCAATGGCCGTGGTATCATTGTCTGCAAACAAGGCATCAGGAACCTCCCCGCCCGCAAACATTTGCCGCATGGCCCGCATGGCATTTTCTGCACTCAGTTCCTGATGGAAGATCCAGTCAGTTCTGAGCTCCAGCCCATGTTCTTCCATTGCTTTGGCGAAACCTGCCGCCCGGTCCTGGTACAGATTGGAGGTCAGCGGCCCGGCAATGTGGGCTATCTTCCGGCATCCGGCTGCAATAAGGTGACTGGTAGCCTGGTAGGCGCCGTTAAAATCATCGCCCTTAACTATTGTGGCACGATACGGTTCCACAGGAACCCGGTCGTAAAATATCACCGGGGTACCATTTTCGGTAAACTTATCAAAATGGCTGAAATCTATGGTCTGAAGGGTACAGGCTGCAATTAAAGCATCCACCCTCGAAGCGTATAAGGTCTCGGTCAGTTCCTTTTCCATACTTACCGAATCGTTTGACTGGCAAATGATCAGGCTGTACCCCTGCTTATGAAGATCGTTCTGAATGGTAGTAATTACTTCGGCATGAAAAAACATGGACACCCTGGGTACAATAAGCCCTACAGTACGGCTTTTGTTGCTCCGCAGGCCCGAAGCCATATGGTTCCTCCGGTAGCCCAGCTTGGCCGCCATCTCTATCACATCCTTGCGTGTCTTTTCCTTTACATAAGGATGGTTATTTAAAGCACGTGAAATGGTTGCAGGAGAAAGCCTTAGCGCTTCTGCAATATCCAGTATGGTATTCTGATAAGTTTTTTTCCCGGTTGCCATAAATTAAATATTTGGCAAGCTAACATTTTTTTTAATTACATGAAAACGTTTTCAGAAATTAGCCGTTTTGTTACCTGCGGTATGACAGCACAGGATGGTCTGATTGTTTTAAAACATTATATTTAAGCCCAAAACCTTGTAATAAATGAACGTAGGCCTATTTATACCTTGTTATATCGATCAGTTTTACCCAAACGCCGCTATTGCCACTTTAAATCTATTAAGCAAACTTGGCATAACAGTAAAATATCCTGTCAACCAGACCTGTTGCGGACAGCCCATGGCCAACTCTGGTTTCGAACATTTAACCCAGGGATGTAACGACCTTTTCATTGATAACTTTGCTGAATTCGATTACATCGTATCCCCCTCCGGGAGCTGTGTGCTGCACATAAAAGACCACCTGCATTCGCCTGCAGCAGAAGAAAAAGCATCCGGCATCCGGAAAAAAGTTTACGAGCTCACAGAATTTTTAACGGATGTGCTGAAGGTAAAAAAGCTCCCTGCCCGCTTTCCACATAAGGTAGGCATGCACCAAAGCTGTCACGGACAACGCGGTTTAATGCTTTCGCAGATGACCGAACTGGTAGATGCCCCTTTTTCGAAGCCCCTGCAGCTGCTGAAAATGGTAGAAGGCCTTGAACTGGTAGAACTGAACAGGCCCGATGAATGCTGCGGCTTCGGCGGCACTTTTTGTGTGGCAGAAGAAGCTGTATCGGTAAAAATGGGCAAAGACCGGGTGGCAGACCACATCAACAACGGTGCAGAATACATCACTGCGGCCGATATGTCCTGCCTGATGCACATGGAAGGTATCCTGCGCCGCCAGCAGAGCAAGGTAAAGGTTTTGCACATCGCCGAAATATTAAACGCACAATAGCCACCCATTCCAGCAATACATCAAATGAATTCAGGAACAAAAGACCACGCCCAGTTATCCGACATTTTTAATCAGGACGAAGCAAGGGTAAACTGGCACGACGAGACTTTATGGTTTGTCCGCGCCAAACGCGACAAAGCCGCACACAGTATACCCGAATGGGAAAGCCTGAGGGAAGCTGCTTCCCATATCAAAAACAACGTACTTTCCAACCTACACGATTACCTGCTCGAGTTTGAAGAAAAGGCCCAGCAGAATGGTGTAAAGGTACATTGGGCAGCCAATGCCGAAGAACACAACCGCATTGTACATGCCATCCTGAAGGGCCACCGTGTAGACCGCCTCATCAAAAGCAAATCCATGCTTACCGAGGAATGCCACCTGAATGAGTACCTGCAGCAAAACGGCATTGAAGTTATTGATACCGACCTGGGTGAACGCATTGTGCAACTGGCCAAGGAGCCGCCGAGCCATATTGTTTTGCCCTGCATCCATAAAAAGAAGGAAGAGATCGGCGAATTGTTCCACGAACACCTGGGCACCCCGGAAGGAATGGCCGACCCGCAGTTTTTAACTGCGGCGGCGCGTGAACATCTTCGTGAAACATTTTTGACGCGTAAAGCAGCCATTACCGGCGTAAACTTTGCCGTTGCCGAAACAGGCGAATTTGTGGTTTGTACCAACGAAGGGAATGCCGATATGGGCGCACACCTGGCCGATGTACACATCGCCTGCATGGGCATCGAAAAGATCATCCCTAAAAGAAAGAACCTGGGTGTATTTTTAAGGTTACTTACCCGGAGCGCTACCGGACAGCCCATTACCACCTATTCCAGTCACTTCAAAAAACCACGGCCCGGACAGGAAATGCACCTGGTGCTGGTCGACAATGGCCGGACGACCCAGTTGGGCAGACCCGATTTCAGGAACTCGCTTAAATGCATCCGCTGTGCAGCCTGCATGAACACCTGCCCGGTTTACCGCCGCAGTGGTGGCCACAGCTACCATACTGCTGTTGCAGGCCCGATTGGCTCCATCCTGGCCCCGAATCTGGACATGAAGGACTATGCCGACCTGCCTTTTGCATCCACCCTTTGTGGTTCCTGCAGCAATGTATGCCCGGTAAAGATCAACATACATGAACAGTTGTACAAATGGCGGCAGGTAATTGTGAAGGAAGGCTATGCCGACCCTAAGAAAAAGATGGCCATGAAAGCCATGGAGTTTACACTCTCCAGCCCAACGATATACAGAAACGCAGGCAAGGCCGGCAGATGGTTCATGAAACATGCACCTTTTACTGTAAACAACAAATTAAACCTCTGGTACCAGCACCGCGAGATGCCGCAGGTACCAGCACAATCGTTTGGGGAATGGTATAAAAAGAACAAGAAAAATGACTAGCAGAGAACAGATACTGGCCAGAGTGCTGGACAACCAGCCCGACCTTAAACCACTTCCGGCCGACCTGCAGACTGCATTTCCGGCAGCAGATCCGGTAACTGCATTTGCAACCGTATTAACGGCAATAGGCGGTACCTATGTTGAGGTTACCGGTTTTCAGGCAATACAGGATTATATCAAAACACATTTTGGCAGACAACGCATCATATCCACCCTACCGGAACTGGCCGGGATATCGGAACAGGGCTGGGAAAACCAGGACCCGCACAGCTATGCCAATGTAGAACTGGCCATCATCAAAGGCCATTTTGGTGTGGCAGAAAATGCTGCCATCTGGATTACCGAAGACCTGATGCAGCAAAGGGCTGTTCCCTTTATCTGCCAGCAGCTGGCCGTGGTGATCAGTAAAAAGGAGATTGTACAAACCATGCACGATGCCTATGTAAATATAGGCACCGCCGATTATGGCTTTGGAAGTTTTATTGCCGGCCCTTCAAAAACAGCCGATATAGAACAGTCGCTCGTGCTGGGTGCACACGGACCAAAAGGCATGACGGTTTTTGCGCTGGATTAGTCCTCCACAAAATCAAGATCTTTATGGTGCGTTTCAGGGATGGTCCTGATGCAGTAAAAGCCAATACCAAAACACAGCAAACCTAAGATACCGGCCGCATGAAGTTCCAGCACATGCGGCTTTAATGTGGTATATATGGTGGTCATCAGCACCACTGTGCCCCTAACCATATTCGGGATGGTGGTAGCCGCTGTAGCCCTTACATTGGTACCAAACTGCTCGGCACCTATGGTCACAAACATTGCCCAGTAACCTATGCCAAAACCGATCCACAGGCACATGGCATATAAACCAGTAGCCGAACTGATACCGCCGTACAGGTAAATGATGGCCCCTATGGCCGTAAAGATCATCAGGTAGGTTACCGCCCTCACCCTCGATTCCAGCCAGTAGCTGACCAGTCCGCTCACCAGGTCGCCCGCGGCAAGTCCAACATAACACCACATTACTGCAAGTCCGGGTTTAATTGCTTCACTGATCCCCAGGGCCTTACCAAACTCATTGCTGAATGTGGCCAGTATCCCGATCACATACCAGGTTGGCAAGCCAATTCCGATACATTTCAGATACAAAACCAGGCGGCTCTTTTTGGTAAAAAAAGAAAGGAAGTTCCCTTTGGCCACATTGTGTTTTTCTTTCATCGCGTGGAACATGCCCGATTCAAACACACCTATTCTTAAAAACAGCAGCAAAATTCCCATGCCCCCGCCAATAAAATAGGCATTTCGCCAGCTAAACAACTCAACGGTAAAATAGCCTACCACAGCACCAAGCAAACCTACCCCGGCTACAACCGAGGTACCAATGGCCCGCAACCGTTTAGGCAAACTTTCAGACACCAGGGTAATACCCGCACCAAGTTCACCAGCTAAACCTATCCCCGCTATAAAACGCAGTATTTTATAAATGGTAACATCGTGTACAAAACCACAGGCAAAATTGGCTACTGAGTAGGTAATGATCGAACCAAACAACACCGAAAGCCGGCCTTTTTTATCGCCCAGGATACCCCACAAAATCCCGCCAAGCAATAAACCGGTCATCTGCCAGTTTAAAATGCTTGCTCCTTCTATCGAAACAGCTGCTTCATCGAGGCCAAGTTCGGTTAAGCTCGGAATGCGGACTATGCCAAATAAAAGCAAATCGTAGATATCTACAAAATAGCCTAATGAGGCTACAATAACAGGCGCGCTAAACAGGTATGCTGCTGCGCTTTTCTCTTTGGTGATGGTGGTCATCTGTGTAATTTATAGTTTGGTTTGGTGATTTGTACAGGCTAAGATATTTATTTTTATAAATAACTATCGCATTCTTTTTAAATTATTTCATAATAACTAAAACAAAGGAAAAGTTAACACTAACATTACCTGCTATTTACATCCCGCCAATACATTCGCAGCTAAACTTAAGAAATACATATGAGAAGATTGTTACTATTTGCACTTTCTTTAACAATTGGTTTTACCAGCTGTAAAAAAGACAAAAATCCAACTGAAGAACCTGATTTTTTTGTAAACGAAGACCCAACCACTTTTGCTGAAATCAGTACAATTGATATTGGCGAAACTGGGGCCGCCGAAATATCTGCATACGATCCGGAAACCAAAAAGCTCTTTGTCGTAAAAAATGAGAATGAAGGCAAGCCCAACCAGGTTAACCGCATCGAGGTAATTGATTTTAAAGACCCGGCGGCAATGAAAGTAATTGGCAACATCAGCGTGGAGCCATTTGGTGGTGCAGTAAACAGTTTGGCCGTACATTCCGGTAAACTTGCGGCCGCTATACAGGCAACTGATAAAACGGCCAACGGTAAAGTAGTTGTATTTAAAACCAGCGATCATAGTGTGATCAGCCAGGTTACTGTAGGTGCATTACCTGATATGGTCACTTTCTCTCCCGATGGCAGGTACATCATGAGTGCCAACGAAGGTGAACCAAATCCGACTTATACCGTTGATCCCGAAGGCAGTGTTTCTATCATTTCAGTAAATGAAAACTATGCAGTTACCACTGTAAACTTCTCTTCCATGGCCAGCCAGCAAACCACGCTGGTACAAAAAGGTTTCAGGATCTTCGGACCAAACAGCACTTTTGTAAAAGACATAGAACCAGAATACATCACCATAGCTGAAGATTCTAAAACAGCCTGGGTAACCTTGCAGGAAAACAATGGTATTGCTAAAATAGATATTGCTTCCAAAACCATTAGCAATATTTTTCCGTTAGGCTTCAAAGATTACAATACTGCCGGTAACGAAATAGATCCATCCGATAAATCCGCAGGTTATGTAGCAGCCAAATGGCCGGTTAAAGGCATTTACATGCCCGATGCCATTGCTGTATTGGAAAGTAACGGTATACCCTACCTGTTTACAGCCAATGAAGGTGATGCCCGGGAATATGACACTTTCATAGAAGCAAAACGTGTGAGCGACAAAACAGTTGCTCTCGATGCCGTTAAATTCCCCAATGCGGCAGACCTGAAAAAAGAAGATCAACTGGGCAGACTGAACATCACCCCAACTCTTGGTGATATTGATGGAGACGGCGACCTGGATGAACTTTACTCCTTTGGCGCACGTTCATTTTCGGTCTGGAATGGGATTACCGGTGTACAGGTTTTTGACAGCAAAAATGAACTGGATGCTAAATGCGCAGACGAAAAGGTATACGATGATGGCAGAAGTGACGACAAAAGCGTGGAGCCAGAAGGTATTGCCATAGGCACTGTAGGCCATAAAAAAGTAGCTTTTGTAGGTATGGAAAGAGCAGATGCAGTAGCGGTATATGACGTAACCAATCCCTCTGGGCCTGTATTCCTTAAACTGCTGAAATGTGGTGATGCGCCTGAAGGCCTTCTCTTCATTCCGGCCAAAGACAGCCCCACTAAAAAAAGCCTGCTGGTGGTAAGCAGCGAAGGCGATGGGGTAGTAAAGGTATATACGTCTAAAACTATAAGTTAGCCTGCTCCGGCTTAAACTAAAGAATCCCTCCTTCGGCCAATCTGGACAGCATGAAGGAGGGATTAAGACTTTACCAATAAAAAAAATACAAGTGGCAGTCGGGCTAAGAACATTTTCCGGCATTGCCACCCTCCAGCGCCACACAGAATAATCTGAGTTATTTTTTCTTTTGGATAATTCATTTTAATGGCTATATTTGGTTAACCAATAATTGGTAGACCAAATATATTGTATGAAATCATTTATAGAGACCATCCGGTCAATAGAAGTAGAATCACCGGTAGACAAGATCATAGGTCAGCTCAAACAACTGATTACCAGCGGGCAATTGCAGCCGGGCGATCGTTTACCAGCAGAAAGGATATTGGCCGAAAAATTTGGCGTAGGTCGCAGCTATGTACGTGAAGCCATATTAAAGCTTGAATTTTACGGATTGCTCCGGACAAACCCGCAAAGCGGAACTTATGTATCGGGACTCAGCATTAAGGTGCTGGACAATATCATTACAGACATCATCAAGTTTAACAAGGAAGATTTTAACGCACTCCTGGAAGCCCGCTACTACCTGGAACTGGATGCAGTAAAGCTGGCGGCAGAAAGAAGGACCGAAAAGGACCTCATTAACCTGAAAGAGGCCATGCTCGATTATGAGACCAAGACCAATAACAATCAGGATGCCGTTGAGGAAGATATGCTCTTCCACATCGCCATAGCCAGGGCATCCAAAAATTCTGTGATTGAATCCATGATCCTGATTTTAATACCAGATCTCATTAAAAGTATTGTAGAAAGTAAAATCTGTGGCGACAACCGTGGCAAACTGGCCATAACCGAGCATAGAAATATATTAACGGCCATAGAAAACCAGGATATTGATGCTGCCGAAAATGCGGTTGCCGCACACCTTAACGATATGTTCCAGATTAGCAGAGCGGGATTTTCCGCACAAAAAATAATTAATGACCAGTAAGTAAGAACGATTCCCTTTTCTTTAAACAAATATGAACTACTCAAAAAAGTTGGTAATGGTATTGTTTTGCCTGATGTTTTCCTTGTCTCTTGCAGCCCAGGAACATCCGGGCATCATGCTGACCAAAAAAAATATTGAAGCCGTAAGAAAGGGAACTATAACCTACCCCCTGCTCAAAAAGTCATGGCTAAAAGTAAAGGCCGAGGCAGATAAAGCATTAGCAGAGCCAATCCATGTGCCTACCCCCAAAGACGCTGGCGGCGGCGCTACACACGAACAGCACAAAAAGAACTATAGCAATATTTTAAACTGCGGCATTGCTTTCCAGATTACGGGCGACAGGAAATATGCTGCCTATGTAGAAAACATCCTGCTTAAATATGCGGCCGGTTATACCCAATGGCCGCTGCATCCAAAAAGAAAAGAAAACCACCAGGCTGGAAGGATCTTCTGGCAAAGCCTCAACGATTTTGTATGGCAGGTGTATACCATACAGGGTTATGATATGGCCTATGATGCCATCTCCCCTAAAAACAGGGAAACCATTACCAAAGACCTCTTTGAGCCTATACTTAAGTTTTTTACCATAGATTGTAAAGAAACCTTTGATAAGATCCACAACCACGGCACCTGGGACATCGCTGCAGTGGGCATGACCGGTTACATACTGAACAAACCGGAATATGTAGAAATGGCAATCAAAGGATCTGCAAAAGATGGTAAAACAGGTTATCTGGCCCAGATAGACCAGCTGTTTTCGCCTGATGGCTATTATACGGAAGGCCCTTACTACCAAAGATATGCACTGTTGCCCTTTATCATTTTTGCTAAAGCGATCAACAATTTCCAGCCGGGCTTAAAGATATTCGAATACCGCAATCAGTTGCTGGCCAAGGCCATCCATACCTCCCTGCAACTGACCTATACCGATGGCACGTTTTTCCCAATCAACGATGCCATAAAAAGCAAGACCTACGAAACCGCTGAACTGGTATATGGGGTAGACATTGCCTATGCCGACATCAAATCGGCACCAGACCTGCTGGATATTGCCGGAAAACAGGACGAGGTGATTGTATCAGATGCGGGACTTAAAGTAGCGGCCGACCTTCAGGCCGGTAAAACCAAACCCTTTGCCTACCAGTCGCAAATGATTAAAGATGGTGCTCAAGGTAATGAAGGCGGTTTGGGCATCCTGCGTTATGGCAGCAATGACGATCAGCAGGCCCTGCTCATCAAAGCCGCATCGCAAGGCATGGGACACGGGCATTTTGACCGGCTGAACCTGCTTTATTACGACAACAACACAGAAATATTTCCGGATTACGGGGCCGCCAGGTTCATCAACATCGAATCAAAAAAAGGTGGCGATTACCTGCCGGAAAATAAAACCTGGGCCAAGCAGACAGTTGCCCACAACACCCTGGTGGTCGATCAGACCTCACACTACAATGGGAATCCGGATGCAGCACAGCAAAACTACCCTGAGATCCTGTACTTTAAAAGCGATAAAGACCTGCAGGTAGTCAGCGCAGCTGAAAACCATGCCTATCCGGATGTACAAATGATCAGAACTTCTGCCCTGCTTAAAGTAGATGCACTCAAAAAACCGCTCCTGATTGATATTTTCCAGGTGCAGTCAGCCCAGCCCCACCAATACGACCTTCCTTTCTGGTACAATGGACATGTTGTTGCCTCATCAGAAAAGATCAGTGCTTTTACAGACCAGCTGAAACCGCTTGGCACTAAGGACGGCTACCAGCACATCTGGCTCAATGCCGAACAGCCTGTTGCCCAAAATACCGGCTACCTGAGCATTTTAAATAACAAAAGGTTTTACACTGTCCATTTTGCCAGCGAAGGTAAACTGAATATGAAGATGCTGAGCCTGGGCGCAAATGACCCTGACATGAGCCTGATCGAAAGCAAGGCCTTAATGCTGTCGGTCCCAAAAGCCCAAAACCAGGTGTTCTTTAACATTGTGGAAACCCACGGCAATACCAATACCGTGAGCGAAACCACTACCGGCGCTAACGCTGTAGTTAACGATCTAAAGATCATCAGCGCCAATAAAGAACAGGTTACCGTATCCTTTAAAGTGAAAAACAAAGCTTATACTTACCAGATCAATTACAAGAACAAAGAGAATTTTATAAAACTTAATTAATACGCCATGTTACAGAACAATTTATTTCAAATAGATGAAGAAACGCCCTGGGAAGATCTGGGTAACGGGATCAAAAGGCAGATCTATGGTTACGACGATCAGATCATGCTGGTGAAGGCAAAGTTTGAAGCCGATGCTGTGGGTGTGCTGCATGAACACCGCCACTCGCAGGTGACCTATGTAGAGAGCGGAGTATTTGAAATGACCATTGGTGATGAAAAAAAGATCATCAAAAAAGGTGATGGTTTTTATGCACCCCCACATGTATGGCATGGCTGTGTATGCATTGAACCGGGAATTTTAATAGATGTTTTTTCTCCGCACCGCGAAGATTTCCTTAAAAGTTAACCTTATAAGCTAAAATAAGATGAAACATATCGCATTAATTTGCTGGCTTTTTTTGGCCAGTCAGACCCTTATTGCCCAGGATTCGGCACAGGTTGTAAAAAAAGTAAGCTACCCTGCAGGCTTTACGGAACAGCTGAATGTAGTGTATTCCAGGGTAAATGGCTGGGAAGGCAAGCTGGACTTATACCTGCCGCCGGAAAAAAATGGCAGCAGTCCGCTGGTCATCAATATCCATGGCGGCGGCTGGAACAAGGGCAACAAAGAATCTCAGACGGGCTTTGGCGACTTTTTTAAAAGAGGCTACGCAGTGGCCAACATTGCCTACCGCTTAACCGGTGTAGCTACTGCTCCGGCGGCTGTGGAAGATACCCGATGTGCCCTGATTTACCTGATCAGCAATGCTAAAAAACTGAACATTAACCCCAATAAGATCGTCATTATGGGTGGTTCGGCCGGTGGGCACCTGGCCTTAATGGGTGGATTGCTGGAAAACGACCACATTTTTGATACCAATTGCAAAGGCATAGCAAACATTAAAGTTGCCGCCATTATTGATAAATACGGCATAACCGATGTATGGGACTGGGGTTATGGCCCTATAAAAACCAGCAAATCGGCTACTGCCTGGTTGGGCGAAAAGGCAAAGGATAAAGATTTCGCCATGTCTGTTTCCCCCCTCTACCAGGTTAAAAAGACAAGTCCGCCGGTATTTATTGTGCATGGCGATGCCGACCCCATTGTGCCTTACCAGCAGTCTGTTGCCCTTAAGGCCAAATTGGACCAGCTGGGTGTAAAAAATGAGTTCATTACGGTAAAAGGCGGACTGCATGGCAAGTTCTCTCCTGAAGACAACAGGATGGTCAACGCCAAAATTATGGACTTTCTGAAAGGGCTTGGCTTATGAAACTGAAAGGACTAAGGTGGTATATCATTGCACTGATCGCCGTGGCAACGGTGATCAATTACATTGACCGCAGCGCCATCAACATCATGTGGCCCTACATCTATAAGGAATTTGGCATTGCAGATGCCGACAATAAAAGTGCGCTTGCCCTCATCACCACCTTTTTTATGATTGCCTATGCACTGGGGCAAACCTTCACCGGTAAGCTGATGGATGCGGTAGGTACGCGCCTGGGCATGACCATTTCCATTATCGGCTGGAGCATTTCCATTGCCCTGCATGCCTTTGCGCGTACGCTCTTGTCGTTTAATATTTTCAGGTTCCTGCTGGGCTTTTCAGAGGCGGGCAACTGGCCTGGCGCCACCAAGAGCAATGCGGAATGGTTCCCCCCTAAAGAAAGGGCAATCGCCCAGGGCATCTTTGGTGCAGGCGCCTCACTGGGTTCCGTGGTATCGGCACCCGTTATCGCCCTGCTGTATATCGCCTTTGGCTGGAAAATGACCTTTGTGCTGATTGCGGCATTGGGCCTCATCTGGGTCATCCCCTGGCTAATGATCAACAAAGCAGCGCCCGATAAACACCCATGGCTTACTGAAAAAGAAAAGCAGCACATTTTGGATACCGACCTGCAGGACAACAAGCCAGCCGAAACCACAAAGGTGCTGAGCTGGAAAGAACTACTGAAATTCAGGAATACCTGGGGCATCATCAGCGGCAGGTTCTTTATAGACCCGGTATGGTGGCTGTTCGTGACCTGGCTGCCTACTTTCTTAAAAGAGCAGTTTTTATTCGACATCAAACAGATCGGCGCCTTTACCTGGCTGCCCTATCTCTTTGCCGCCATCGGTAGTCTGGCCGGGGGTTACCACTCTTCCCGGCAGGTAAAACAGGGCGTTAATGCGGTAAAGGCCAGAAAAAACTCCATTACACTGGGCTGCATCGTTATGCTGGCTTCATTAACGGCCATCGTTTATTTCCTGGACGGGCTGAAAGACACCCCTACACTGGCCATGGTGCTCATAGGTACCACCCTGTTCGGCTTTCAGTTCCTGATCGGCAATATCCAGACCCTGCCCAGCGATTATTTTCACGGTAAAAACGTAGGCACGGTAGCGGGCATGGGCGGTACAGCCGCAGTGGCCGGCACATTGCTCACTACCTGGGCCGTCCCGATCATCACCAAAACAAGTTATGTATCCTTTTTTGTACTGGCAGCAGTGCTGGTACCCATCACATGGATATGCATCAAATACATCACAGCTAAAAAAGTAATTCATCAATAAACATTTAGAATATGCGTTTAAAAAATAAAATTGCAATAGTAACCGGCGGGTCAAGGGACATCGGCAGGGCAGTTTCAGTCCAGCTGGCACAGGAAGGGGCAAAAGTGGTCATCAATTACCACAGCAATGTTGCCAATGCAGAAGAAACCTTAAAAATGATAAAGGACAATGGCGGCGAGGCCATCATTGTTAAAGGCGATGTAACCAGATCGGCCGATGTTATCCAGCTGGTAGCTGCAGCAAGGGAAGCTTTTGGCGATGAGATCCACATCCTGGCCAATGTTGCAGGTGGTATGGTGGCCAGAAAACCTACACTTGAGCTCGACGAAGCATTCTGGGACGAGGTGATGGACCTGAACCTGAAAAGTGTATACCTGGCCTGCAAAGCCTGCATTCCCTACATGAAATCGGGTGCGGCCATAGTTAACCTTTCTTCCCTGGCTGGAAGGGATGGCGGCGGACCGGGTGCCAGTGCCTATGCTACGGCAAAGGGTGGCATCATGACCTATACCCGTTCACTGGCCAAGGAGCTCGGGCCTAAAAACATCCGCGTAAATGCCGTACTGCCCGGAATGATTGCCACTACTTTTCATGATACCTTTAGTAAGCCCGAGGTAAGGGTCAATGTAGCCAACGCTACCCTGCTGAAACGGGAAGGTACAGCATCGGAAGTGGCCGACCTGGTGGTATACCTGGCATCCGGTCAATCCAGCTACATAACCGGGGCAAACATTGACATCAATGGCGGCCTGAATTTTTCTTAACCTAAAAAACCTTGCAGGAGGTTTATAGCCTCCTGCATCACCTTACCTAAGGCGCTGTTGGCCTACAACTGATAACCAAATATAAATCCATATCATTATGAATTCGAAAGTTTACTTACGGGGTATACTCCCCATTGTATTGTCCTGTTTTCTGTTTTTGGAACCGGCATTCTCTCAAACCAAAGTAACTGTTCAGGGTATTGTTAAAGATGAGCAGGGCGGCGTACTGCCAGGTGCATCTGTTACCGTACAAGGCAGCAAGCAAGGTACCGTGGCCGACGAAAAGGGCGCATTTTCACTTAGCGTGGAAACGGGGCAGACTTTGCTCATCAATTACCTGGGTTATCAGCCCAAAACCTATGCGGTAACCAAAACCGAAAACATTACCATCAGCCTGGAACCACAGGAAAACACCATGAACACCGTAGTGGTGATTGGTTATGGTACGCAAAAGAAATCTTCCGTTACCGGATCGGTTGCCAAACTCAGCAACGACAACCTGAACCAGATTCCGGTTTCCAGGGCCGATCAGGCGCTGGCCGGTAAACTTGCCGGTGTGCAGATCCAGACTACCGATGCCACGGCAGGTGCTGCACCGGTCATCAAAATCCGCGGTGCGGCCTCCATTACTGCCGGTACCAATCCGCTCATCGTCATTGATGGTTACCCGGTACCTACCGACCTGTCAGCTGTTGATATGAACAACGTGGAAAGTATAGAGGTATTGAAAGATGCTGCATCGGCAGCCATCTATGGCTCGCGTGGCGCAAACGGGGTCATCCTCATCACCACCAAATCGGGTAAAAACGGTAAAACGGTAGTGGGCCTAAATACTGCTGCGGGTTTTAAAGATGTGTACCGGAGGCTGGACTTCCCTACCCTTTCCCAATGGGCAGATCACGTTAAATCGGTTAACAATGGCAACCTGTCGCCCGAAATTATTGCCGCACAGCAATACGATGTACCGCTCGACCCTCAGGATATTGTTTTCAGAAAAGGGGCTTTCCAAAACCTGCAGGCCAATGTAAGCGGCGGCAGCGACAATGTGAAATATTATGTTTCGGGCGAAGCAGTATTCGATAAGGGCGTTATTGTAACCAACGATTACAAACGTTATGGCGGACAAGCCAATGTAGACATTACGCCAAACAAGAAATGGAAGATCGGCATCAGCCTTACCCCTTCCTATACCGTACAGCAAACCCCGAATTATAAAATACATGACCTGCTGCGCAGCTTTGCTACCTGGCTGCCGCTCTATGCCACCGAAAGCATCTCGCAGGCCACCGGTTTACCGGTAGGCAACCTGGTGCACCAGCGGGCATTTGACCCCGCAGCCAACACGCGCTACAAAGGCATTAACCTTTCGGCTACAGCCAACAACAACGGCTATGCCAATTTGTACGGTATTGACAATACCACTTATACGGTGAAAACGCTGGCCAATGCCAATGTACAGTACAACTTTACCGAAGCGCTTTCCCTGAAAGTTTCGGGCGGTGCGTTCATCAACAATTCCAGAAATGAATTCTTCCAGAAATCATGGGCAACGCGCGATCCTTTCCTTCAGGGCAGCGCAGTAGCGCAAGCCTCTACCAGGGGCACGCTCGCCAATACACAGACCATCGATGTACTGAACGAAAACATACTGAACTACACCAAGAGCTTTGGTAAACATGACCTCAATGTAATTGCAGGTTTCACCGCACAATCTACTAAAATCAGCAGCAGCAACTCTGCTGCAACCAATTTTGCTACAGACGATATCCCCACCCTTAACGCCGGAACCTTAAGCTCCCTGAGCTCAACAGAAGAACGCAGTGCACTGGCCTCGGTGCTGTTCAGGGCAAACTACGCGTACGACAACAAATACCTGCTGTCTGTAGGCTCGCGCTGGGACGGCAGTTCCAGGTTTGGACAGGACAACCGCTGGGGTTATTTCCCTTCAGCATCCCTGGGATGGCGGGTAAGCAATGAGGGTTTTTACCCTAAAGAAGCCTTTGTGAACGATTTAAAAATAAGGGCCAGTTATGGTGCCACGGGCAACAACAACATCGGGAATTACAGGGCCTTTGCCAACGTAAACACCGTAGGTGCCATATTGGGTGATGCCACCAGCCTGGGCTTCAATTCCAGCTTTTACGACAACCCCAACCTGGGCTGGGAACGCAGCTTCAGCTTTAATGCCGGCGCCGACCTCGCCTTCATGAAAAACAGGTTCACCTTAACCGTAGATGCCTACCGTTCTACCACCAAAGACCTGCTCTTCTTCCTGCCCATCAATACCATCACCGGAAGCAACGGGGTGTGGACCAATGTAGGTGAAGTGGAAAACCAGGGACTGGAAATTGAGCTGGGCGCAAAGATCATTGACCAGGAAAACTTCAAATGGAGTGTAAGTGCCAATGGGGCAACCAACAAAAACAAAGTAAAAGCACTGGGCAACAGCAATTCCATTATTGGCGTGGGCGATCCGAAAAGGCCTAACTATTTCCTGGCACAGGTGGGCCAGCCCCTGGTGCAGTTCTACGGCTATGAGTACGACAGCGATATCGAAGTGGGCGGCAATTTCTGGCCTACCAATGTACATTCCGACCGCGTTATTGCACGCGACATCAATAACGATGGCGTGGTGAACGATCTGGACCGCGTGGTACTCGGGCAGCCTACGCCTAAATTTACCTGGGGCCTAACCAGTAACCTCAAATACAAAGATTTTGACCTGAGTTTTGTATTTCAAGGGGCTCAGGGTGCCAGTGTGTTCAATGCTGACCCAAATTACTATGAAACCCAGTTCTCGGCCACAGGTACTTCGGCTTACCTGAGCCTTCCGGCTAACCTGCAGGCCAAAACCAAATACAAAACCGAAAGCCGTTACGCCATAGAAGATGCTTCCTTCATCGCCCTGCGCAACCTGAATGTAGGTTATACCCTGAATGCAAAATGGTTAAGCGCCATTAAGGCCAGCAACCTGCGTGTTTACGTATCTACGGCCAACCTCTGGTACAAATTTGCCAAAGGTTATTCCAGCTATAACCCTGAAGGGGTGAACGAATATACCGACGACCCTTTAAAAAATGGCTACCAGCGCGGATCGGCACCGGTAACCAGGAACATCACTTTCGGTATCAATGCTAACTTTTAAACTTATGGAAATGAGATACAACATATTAACAGCCCTGGTAGTGGTATTGAGCTTTACTGGCTGCAAAAAGTTTCTGGACGAAAAACCAGTCTCCAATTTAATAGAGCAGAATTATTACCGCAATACCGAAGAGGTGGAAACCGGCGTTATTGCCTGCTACGACGGACTCCAAAAAGTGTACGACATTGAGTTTAAGCTAACAGAAATACGGGCCGACAATACCTCTGGGGTGTCATTGGAGGGCGACTGGGGTGCCATTAAGTTCTTCAGGGACGGGCCTTCCAACTTTTTCCTGCTCGATTACTGGCAGCGCGCCTTTAACACCATTGCCCGCTGCAACCTGGTGCTCAAATACATCGACAATGTAAGCGACCCGGTAAAAAAGAGATATTTTGAAGGTGAAGCCAAATTTATCCGCTCGCTGATGTATTTTAACCTGGTGAGGCTGTATGGTGATGTGCCTTTACTTACGGCCTCCATTAAGTTCGATGATTTTGAGAAGTTTAAACGCATCAGCAAGGCAGAGATTTACAACCAGATCAAGACCGACCTGCTGACCGCCGTGGATTACTGCCCGCCATCCTGGCCAACTGCACAGGTGGCAAGGGTTAGCAAAGGTGCTGCTCAGGCACTGCTGGCCAAGGTTTACCTTACGCTCAGGGATTATCCGAATGTAAAGCTGCAGCTGGCTTCATTGGTAGGCAGCAATTTTAAGGGCAGCACCTACCAGCTTAACCCCTCTTACGCAGCCATATTCAGCACCGCTTCAGAGATGAGCAAGGAAATCGTTTTTGCCGTACGTTATAAAGCCAGTGCCAATGGCGAAGGCAACTCGTTCTCTTACGAATACACCAATAATGGCGATGCCAGGAACGTAAAAGCCTCTGCCCCTTACCAGGCCCTGTTTGAGGCCAGTGATGTAAGAAAGACCAGCACCTTTAACGCGGCCAACGGCTTATGCACCAAATTCCTGGATCCTACCGCGCCGCAAAGGGATGCAGGAAATGATTTCCCTGTCATCCGCTTTGCCGATGTGCTGCTGATGTATGCCGAAGCCTCGAACGAATTGCTGACCGCACCAAATAACGATGTACTTACACCTTTGAACGAAGTGCGCTTAAGGGCAGTAGCCAGTACCTATAACAGTACTAACCTCAATACCAAAGAAGCTGCCCGGGCGGCGATATTCAAAGAAAGGAAGCTGGAATTCGGCTTTGAAAATGAAAGATGGTACGACCTGGTAAGAATGGACCAAAGCAGTACAATTGCTATTCTAAATGCTTATCTTGCTGCTACGGGGAATCCGAATATCAGTGTGCCGGCCTATAGATTGATCTTCCCGATCCCTCAGACAGAGATTGACCTGAGCAAAAATAACTTAACGCAAAACCCGGAATACAACTGATGAAAAAACTCCTTTTCCCCCTTTTACTGTTCAGCTTAAATGCTTTTTCGGCTTCTATTGTTGTAGATAACCCTGCGGCACTCAAAGCTGCTGTGGCCAAAGCAAAACCCGGTGATGTCATTTATCTGAAAGACCAGACCTGGATCGATGCAGGCATACAGCTGCAGGGCAAAGGTACGGCCAGGCAACCCATCAGCATTCTTCCCCAAACACCTGGAGGGGTGGTTTTCAGCGGGCAATCTTACATTCAGCTGGGCGGGGAGCACCTTCTGTTTAAAGGTTTTCATTTTAAACAGGGCTATAGCCCTAAAAGGGAAGTCATCTCCTTTCGCATCAACAATGATGTGCTGGCCAGCAATTGCAGGGTCAGCAACATCGTGATCGAGGATTACAGTCAGCCCGAACGCTTTAAAACCGACAGCTGGATTACCTTGTACGGCAGGCACAACCGGGTAGACCACTCTACTTTTGTCAACAAACTGAATGCAGGCCCGCTCATTATCGCCGAACTGGACGATGAGCGCAGTCAGCAGAACTACCACAGCATAGATAGCAATTACTTCAAAGGCAGGCAGCGTTTTGGCGCCAACGGCGGCGAAACCATACGCATTGGTGTGGCCAGGTATTCCTTAAGTGCTTCACGCACGCGCATCACCGGCAATTATTTTGAACGCTGCAATGGGGAGGTAGAGGTGGTTTCCATCAAATCAGGAGAAAACAAAGTCAGCTTTAACACCTTTTATGAATGCGAAGGCGGATTGGTACTGCGGCACGGTGCCAACAATGAAGTAGAAGGAAACCTATTCCTGGGTAACGGTAAGCCCTTTACCGGGGGCGTAAGGGTAATTAACCCAGGGCAAAAGGTGTTCAACAATGTCTTTTACCAGCTACAGGGTATCAATTTCAGGGCTACCCTGGCGGTAATGAACGGGGTACCGAATTCACAGCTCAACAGGTATTTCCAGGTAAAAGATGCATTGATTGAAAAAAACAGCTTTATCAATTGCGCCAGCATCCTGTTTGGTACAGGCAAAGATGCAGAACGTACACTGGGACCAGATAACGTTTCCTTTAAACGCAACCTGGTGGTTACAGCCAGCGATCAGGCCTATACTGATGCCAACAACAACGGAGGTATCCATTTTTCAGAAAATGTTTTAGCCGCTGATTTTAAAGGAAAAACACCTGAAGGATTCAGTAAAATAAAACTGAACACCATTTCCATACAAGGCCTGGAATTGCCTTACAATGCAAAGTATGGAGCAGATTTGAAACAGCTCCCTTTCATCAGGAAAGAACAGACCGGGGCAGCCTGGTATAAACCTTCGGTCACTGCCCCTGTAAGAAAACCGCAGCATTTTGCGGTAACTGCAGCGCAGGCGGGATCAATACCAGGCCTCATCAGACAGAGCATTGCAGGCGATACCCTTATTTTAGCCGAAGAGGGGATTTACAAGATGACCGGAGAATTAACAATAAACAAACCGCTGGTGATCATGGCAGCGACAACACTCAAAAACAGACCGGTACTGGTAAATGCCGGCTTTAAATCTTTGCCGGCCTTTATCTGTATAGAAAATGGTGGTGACCTGCAGGTTACCGGCCTGTCTTTTAAAGGCACTTACCAGAGTTACGCAACAGCCGATGGCGGGATCAGGTCTACTGACCTGCCCATGAACAGGCCTTACAAGCTGACGATAGACAACTGCGAGTTTTCAGACTATAACGAGAGCAACAATGGGGCCTTCAGGGCCGGAAAAAGTACATTTGCAGACAGCCTGGTGGTCAGCAACTCATTGTTTCACCACATGTCTGGTGCTGGTCTCGACCTTTCTGCCGAAAAAGACGATAAGGGCTTTTATAACGCAGAGTACACCATCGTCAGGAACTGTACTTTTAGCAATATGCTGAGTGGTGCCATTAACATTTACCGTGGCGGAAATGACGAAAGTACCTTAGGTCCTTTTGTAACTATAGACCATTGTACTTTTAATGAAGTGGAAAACCGCGAACAGGGCACGGTGATCAAACTCGTGGGCGCACAGCAGGCTGCCGTTACCCATTGCAATTTCTCGCAAAGCGGGCAAGGCGGCCGGTCCATTCAATTCCAGGAGTACAGGTGGGACAATATCCTTGTTGATTATTGTAATTTCTATGAATCGGGCAAAGTAGAATCCTTTTACAACAAAGCCATGGGCAGCAACAATACCTTTAAAAAATGATAACAAACAGGCCGGTATTGCGAACCGGCCTGTTGTTTATTCTTTTTTCAAAAACACCGCACCGGCACTATCATTACTGATCTCTCCCCGCACCTTAGCTTTTACAGTAAAGGCCGCTCCGGTTTCATAATCGTTTATTTTGAACTTGTAAATGTTGTCTTTAGCTGCCGTACCGCTAAAGCCTTCATGCATATCCTCTCCTATCTTCACACCGTTCTTAAAGATCTCAATGCCTTGAATATCCAGGCGTGAGGCACCTTGAATGTACCAGAAGGAAAGCTGGTAAGTTCCGTTACCCGTTACTTTTCCGGTAGCATTGATTTCCAGTTCCCCAAATTCTTTTCCCCTGATCTGCGATGGCCCCCACTCCCGCAGCAATTGCCCGTAAGCCTTAAACCTGTCGTACTTCTCAGGGAAATACAAGGGCAGCGAGTACTGGTTGCGGTTAACCACGGTAATGGCGTAAAAATCGCTCAGTTTATCTACTTTAACCGGACCGGTATAAACCGGAGAAAAAGGCGTGGCCCTGTTACCATCAGTGCTGTAACGGATTTCTGCACCCTCAACCAGGTTCCCCAGTTTCAGTACATAACCATCAGCAGTTTTTTCATTGCTGATCAGTTTAGGTACAGGCACACGGTAGCCATAACCGGCATGGTCGTAGCGCTGGTAATGCGTCCTGGTCCGGTGCTCAAAATCCGGCCAGTTTTGTTGCTTTACAGGCGTCCAGCAAACTTCGGCCAAAGCCGCCATTCTCGGAAAGGCCAGATAATCAAAATATTTCTCGGAACGGTTTTCATTCAGCAACCTCAGTTCCTGCAACAGGGTACCATGAATAAACTGATCAGACCATAAAGAGCCTTCTGCACCCAATATCTGCGGGCGGTACTTTTCATCCAGTCCGTTTAACATAGGGTTCAAGGAATAAGCTTTTTCCAATGAAATAGGTTTAATCCATGTGGCTGCTTTCAGCTCTCCGGGGATATCGCTTTCAGGTGCATCAAAATAGCTGTAGTCCGACAGGTTCATGACCGAATAATGCCCTGCGCTTACCGCTTTCAGTGCTTTTTCCTTATTGTGCCAGATCATGCCCACAGCCTTATCTTTCAGTCCGTCTTCAATGATCTCATCCCAGCCTACAATGGTTTTACCGTACTTTTTCACCATTTGCTGTACCCTGGCATTAAAATATACCTGCAGCTCTTTTTCCTCTTTCAGATTCAGTTCTTTCTTACGTTTCTGACAATGCGGACAGGCTTTCCAGCGGTCGTATTTTGCTTCATCACCACCAATATGGATGTATTTTGAAGGGAACAGCGCAAAGGTTTCAGCAAATACATCCGCCAGGAAATCAAAAGTTGATTCCTTGCCCACACAATACAATTCCCTGCTGATGGAATGCTGGGTCTGCACGATATACTGTTCGCCGGTACAGCACAGGTGCGGATAGGAGGCAACAGCCGAAAGCACATGCGCCGGAAGTTCAATTTCCGGAATCACGTCTACATTACGGGCAGTGGCATAGGCCACAATCTCTTTGATGTCTTCCTGCGTATAATAACCACCCTGACGCTCTGCACCTACGCCGCTCCAGGCACCTACCGAAGTAAGTTTAGGGTATTTTTTGATCTCCAGCCGCCAACCCGAATCATCTACCAGGTGAAAGTGCAATACGTTCAGTTTGTACATGGCCATCATGTCTATGAACTTCAATACATATTCCTTGCTGAAGAAATAACGGGCCACATCCAGCATCATGCCTCTCCAAACATACTGAGGGGCATCTTCTATATCCGCCCCTTTCACTTTCCATAACTTTTGCTTTTGCAGGTGTTTGTCGAAAATAGCCGGTGGCAGCATTTGCAGAAGCGTTTGGCTAGCATAAAATACACCGGCCTGGGTGCCTCCGTTTAAACTGATCTGGTTATTGCTCACACTCAACCGGTAACCTTCTTTATTGACTGCAAAGGACTTATCGAAACGCAGCACGATACCATTTTGCATGGTTCCGGCCAGTTCGGCAAGCTTAAAACCGAAGCCTGTTGCCGGGGCCAGTGCAGCCTGAAGCAATTCGGCCTGCTGTTTAAGGCCTTTTTCGTAATAAATTTTGGTGGCGGCATTTAAGATAAATGAAGCCCCGTTTGTTTTTATATTTTTGGGAAGGGGGATAATATCTGATTGTGCAGTTGAGCGCAGTACGCCAAACAATAGCGTAACCAGCAGCAGCCATTTATTTAGTTTCATCATGTGGTTGTGTTTTGGTTAGTGTTAAAACAATATTAATGAAATATTTAACCAAAAAACATCCGTTAAAACCGCGCGGGCTTACACAACCGTTTGCACTACACAAAACAACCGTTTGCGCAATTTTTACACAATATAATCCAGGATTTTCTCCTTCAGCTCCATTTCTGAGATCGGCTTGATGAGGTAGTCGTTCAGTCCCGCAGCAAGGTACATTTCATGGAAATCAGGAGAGATCTGACCCGTAATGGCAATTACCGGTATTTTGGATTTTTTAAGGTCCGTATTTGCCCTGATCCTTCTGGTAAGTTCCATCCCATCCATTTCCGGCATCTGTATATCGGTAAGCACCAGGTCGTACTTTTTCTTTTCAATTTGCTGCAGTGCATCCTGTCCGCCTTCGGCAGTATCGTAACTGATGCCCAGCTTTTTAAAGATCATTTTGATCACCAGCAGGTTCATCTCTGAATCGTCAACAACCAGCACATGGATATTCTTAAAGCGGTCGCTGTTGATGACCTGCTCCTGCTGCAGGTCCAGGTTTTCTTCTTCTTCAGGAGCAATCCGGTAAGGTAGTTCGACGATAAAAGTAGTCCCCTTTCCGGGTGTGCTTTGCACATTGATTTTACCTTTATGCAGGTCTACCAGTTTTTTACTGATCGTAAGGCCCAGGCCTGAACCGGTTTGCCAGTCGTTGCGCTTGGAATGGATTACCTGCGAGAATTCATTAAATATCAGCGGGATATTTTCTGCCGATATGCCGATGCCGGTATCCTTTACTTTGATCAGCAGCAGTACGTGTTTTTCATCTGTGGGCTTCACCTCTACCTCAATGCTTACCTTCCCTTTGTCTGTAAATTTAATGGCATTGGCTGTCAGGTTGGTCACAATCTGTTTCAAGCGATAAGGATCGCCATCCAGCAGCAGATCGGGCTCCCCCTCCTGTAGCAATTCCAGGCTCAGTTTCTTCTGGTCGGCCAGCACTTTGGTAGTTCCGGCAACTTCATTTAAGATCCGCTTATACCTGAAAGGGGTTTTTGCCAGCGAAAGCTTCCGTGTTTCCAGTCTGGAGAAATCGAGCACTTCATTTACTGCCGATAACAGCATGGAGGAAGAGTTATCCAGCAATTTGGACATCGCACGCTGGTCTTCATTCAAAGGTGTAGATTTCAATTGTTCCGATACCCCCATGATGGCATTTAAAGGCGTACGCATTTCATGACTGATGCTGGTAAAAAACCTCGATTTGCTGGCAACCTGCTCTGCCGCAAGCTGATTGGCCTTAATGGTTTTGTCGTATGCACGGTAAAGCTTATACAACATAAAGATGATGCCAAGGTAGGCCAAAACGCTGATCAGGAAATTGAGTTTACCTGAACGGTCTATGGTATTCAGCGAGTTTTTAGCCTTATTTTTAAGCGCCAGCTTTCTCGCGTCATCAACTATAGTAGAATTGTCTTTATATTCCTTAAACAACTGTTTGATGTGTTCAAAGATGCGCTCATTCAACACCAAAATGGTCTGCTCCTTATCGGTGAGCCGGGCATGGTTACGTTTCTGATCATCCAGCAAACCTTTATAATAAGCGCTTATCCGCTCTACCTGTTTCTTATTGTAAGCTTCAATGCCTGTTTCTACGGGTTCATAGGTGGTTTCCGTTTTCCGAATGGTGGCGGTATCTTTTGGTTCCTGCTTATTCAATATGGCATTTTTCAAACGCTGAAAAAATTTCTTCTTTTGAACAACAGGTTCAGATTTGATCTCCTCCACCTCTACGGTTTTCTTTACCACGGGTTTTGGAAAAGTTTTTACAGGCAGCAAACTTTTACTGATGTTTGCCGTACTCAACTGCAGGTTAATATTGGTGATCGAGTCGGCCAGTTTTTTTATTTCTCCATAAAGCAGCATCTGCCGGCGTTTGCTTTTCAGATCACCCACAATACCAGAAATATTCCCCTGATCTTTAACGGCCAGTTCAGACAGCAGGGCCGATATCCGTTTGATTTCTGTAGTATACTTCACAAAATATTCCTGGTTCCACAAAGCTGTATACATCCTGAAATTGTTCTCTGCTGTTTGCAGGCTCAGGGTGATCGTGTCCAGTTTTGAAATCTGCCTGTTATTGATCTCCAACTCACTAAGAGTAGTTAATATTTGTTTTTGTTCAGCTCTCTGGAGTATGGAATTCCTGAAAAGGAAGCCAATAAAAATTACAATGACAGCAAATATGATCAGAAAAGAACGTTGTTTTATTTTCATTGAGTATGTAAAAAAGACCTCATCTATAAATTAATAATTTTAACCAGCTACGTTCAGCATCCCGCCAATAAGCATGCCAAAAAAAACTGCTTTTTTTACTTTTTCATGAACACCTTGCCTATCCATTAATATTTGATATATTTAAAAAAGAAATTTTTTTTTTCTGAGACAAACCTGAAGTCTAAAAAATAGCCAATGAAAGGGACGCTAAAGAACTACAGTGGGATCATCTGGTTGCTCGGTGGTATTGCACTGGGCAGTATTGCCGGATTGGTATTCGGGAAGAAGGTCGAAATCCTGAAGCCCGTTGGAGATATCTTCCTGAACCTGCTGTTTACGGCAGTGATTCCACTTGTCTTTTTTGCCATCGCCTCTGCCATCGCCAACATCAAACCCTCAGATAAACTGAGCCGCATGATGGGCGTTACTGCTATTGTATTTCTGGGCACGGTACTTGTTTCGGCTATTCTGACCATAATAGCTGTTAAAATATTTCCGATCCACGAATCTTTAGGCAGTGCGCAGCTTACAGAAAAAGTAGAAGAAAGTCCTTTCGCGGAACAGATCACCAAACTGTTTACCACTACAGAATTTTACGAGCTGCTTTCCAGAAAAAGCATGCTGGCGATGATCATTTTCTCTCTTATTATAGGTTTTGCTACGCTGAAGGCAGGTAAAGCTGCCGATCAGTTTGCAGGCTTTCTGCATTCAGGAAACGAGGTGTTCAAAGGGGTATTTGTGCTGATCATGAAACTTGGCCCGGTTGGCCTGGGTGCTTATTTTGCCTACCAGGTAGGGGTATTCGGGCCGCAGCTGTTTGGCACCTATGCCAAATCACTGGGGTTGTACTATGGCTTCGGGGCTTTCTACTTTATTGTCCTTTTTAGTGTGTATGCATTTATTGCGGGAGGCATTCAGGGGATAAAAAGGTACTGGAAAAATAACCTCATCCCTTCGGCCACCGCCGTAGGCACCTGCAGCAGTATCGCCACCATTCCGGCCAATCTGGAGGCCTCAAAGAAAATGGGCATCCCTGAATATATTGCCAATGTAACCATTCCCCTTGGTGCCACATTGCATAAAGACGGCTCCAGTATTTCTTCTATTGTAAAAATGGCAGTTGTCTTTGCCTTGTTTGGCAAAGGCTTCGATACAGCCGATGCCATAATACTGGCCCTGGGTATGACCGTTCTGGTGAGTATTGTAGAGGGCGGTATCCCCAACGGAGGATATGTAGGCGAACTGCTCTTCATTTCTGCCTATGGCCTGCCGATAGAGGCATTACCACCGGCCATGATCATTGGCACACTGGTAGATCCTATGGCTACCCTGCTCAATGCCACCGGCGATACCGTAGCCTCTATGCTGGTAGCCCGGTTTACCGAAGGGAAGCAGTGGATGAAAGCAGACCATAAATCTCACTATCCAGAAACTTCCCTTCAAAATAGTAATCTTCCCTGAAATAAGCCTCTTTGATAAAGCCATGTTTAAGCAGGAGCTGCCTGGAGGCATCATTTTCCGGGTTTATGTTCGCGCAAATGGAATTCAGGCCAACCGTATTGAACCCAAAATCAATAACCGCCTTGAGCGCCTCAGAAAGTATCCCCTTGCGCCAGTGATCGGGATGCAATATATAGCCCAGTTCTGCCCTGTAGTTCGCCAGATCGGTACGCCAGTAACCCAGATTGCCAATTAACTGTTCAGGTTTTTCCTTAAAAGTAATGGCCCAGATCAGGTTCATGCCTTTACTGAAGTTCTCATTAACCATCTGAACAAATGCTTCCGACTCTTTGACAGTTTCCGGGCGCGGACGCTCAATATAGCGCATCACGTCAGGATTGGTACGCAGTTCAAATAAAGCCGGAGCATCTGAAAGTTGCTGCTGACGCAGCAATAACCTATCGGTTTCAATATCCGGAAGTTTAGGGAGTTTAATCTCGAGCATATGTGTTTTATTTATGATCGTCATTTACTTCAAGCCAATGCCCATCCGGATCCTTGAAATAAATCTGTCTGATACCGTCTACCCTTTTTGTGATAGCGCCCCGAACACCCGCCCAATTCTCATAAGCTATGCCCAGGCCCGTTAACTTCTGTGTAAATTCTGCTATCGAGGCTACACTAAAACAAAGGTGGTCATTCCTATCGTACAGGGTATTTGTTTTTGCGCCCTGAATGATATGCAACTGACCTGCTGCCCCAAGGGAAAACCAGGTATGCCGGCCGTCCTTAAAAGGTTCTGGGATCATTTCCAGCCCAAATACAGCTCCATAAAAATCAGTAGCGTTCTTCAAATCTGCCGTATAAATGGCAATATGGTTCAATACTGCAATGTTTTTTTTCTTTTCTGTTATCTGTTGCGCCATAGTTTTTTGAAACGGATTTAAGATCACCGATAATATGGCCAAAATAAATATTCTCTTCATTCTTTTTTTAGTATCTGTGACAATCACGTACAATGTAGCGATAAAAGCCGCAATATTTACCACTATGCAGATTGGCTAAAATAACAAACGGGCTACAATTGACTGCAACCCGCTTTTCGTTATAGCAGAACTTCGCCCACGATCTGCCGGGTCAAAAATATGGTGGGTCTTGAACCCGGCACCTGGTCACAACCAACCTGAACCCTGCTACCAGCTTCGACTATAAAGACTTTATCATTTTGTCCCCCATTCCAGCTGGTTCTTACGGTTACCCTGAATCTTCTGTCCCTGGCAGAATTTAGCAGATAGTCGATACTTCCAAAACCGTAATCACCGCACCTGTCTTCTACTAATATAGGGTTACAATTGTTAAGTTTTTACCAACCTCAAAAACTGTAAACCATTTCCAGTATCGGACAAAACGGCAAGTAATTTCAGGATGGGACAGATAAGTGGTCTAGAATATCAACAAGCGCAAGTAATCCACCTGGGCAGTAATATAAGATTCGCGGAAACGAGGCAATATGGAAATAACCCCAGTACATTAACCTGTGACAGAATTTTCTTCTGAATCAATCAAATAGTATATATATTAGACTTTTAGATAAGAAATTTTTATACCGCTAAGAACGTTTTTCAACCTAAATATATTTCAATGGAACCCCTTATTATCAGGAAAGCACCGTTAAACTTATACCTTTTATTGGTACTGTCAATTTTATCGGAGCTGTTTTTCATCTATATATTTTATGGGCATTTTACAATTATAGCTGTAGGCATCATTGCTGTTGTCAGCCTATTCCCTGCATGGCTTTTTATTTATGCAGTTCGTGAACTCATCAAAAAAAGCCCTCATCTTACGCTGACTGAAAACCAGCTCATCGTTAAAGACCGTGATTTTTACAACTGGAAAAACATAGAGGGTTTTGCATTCAGCACGGAAGAAGTGGGACGTGATAGTGCAGGAAGTATTTACAAAAATTACATCACCCTATCATTAGAAGACGGCACTTCCGCAAAAATTCCGGTATCACATCTCGACCGGAAGGCAGATGAAATCATGTATTTACTTAATGAATACAAGCGAGAATCAGATGATGCAAAAAGGCCTTAACCACAACATTGAGAATTGTCAAGTAATGCTAATTACAACGATATTGTCTGTTGCTGTCCCTTACTCGTCTTTCCTTTGACAGCTGGAACCGCTTTTCGTACTGAACGTTTTTTAGCCCTTGGTTTCTTTTCTTCAACATGCTTTTCTTCTTCAGGGACTTTCAGTTCTAATCTGACCAATTCCTGAATGTCGTTTTTAATTCTGATGTAATTCTCCTGCAAGTCATCATAGCTGACCTTCCGAATTAAAGGAATAGGCAAATAGGCCGCTTCTTCCTTAGCAATTGCCTCATGATCGGTCTGCAATTCCGCATGGAACATTTTCAGGCTGATCTTTTCATTCGGGCTATCGGCCACAATGCCCACAAATTCGCCTGATGATAAAGTAGCAATCTTTGAGGCGGGTATAGCATAATCCATTTGAGTTGATCTTATAAAGTTATTATTAACGAAACAAAATTCCAATTGTCGGGGCACTAGTAGAGATAAGCGTGTAGAAGAAAACAATATCTTTTTGCATGACATCAATCTACTGCCTCATTTTTTTTAAAAAGCCTTCCCTAAACCTTGCGCCCATGGGGATGACATGGCCTTGAAAATGGATGTTGTTTGCTTCGATATGCAGAATTTTCTCCCTGTTGATGATGAACGACCTGTGTACCCGTATAAACTGACCTACAGGAAGTAATTTTTCAACTTCAGAAAGGGGAAGCTTCGGTTTAAGTACCCTGGATTCTCCAAAAATATGGGTGTAATTTCCCTTCGCTTCTGCAAAAATTATTTCCCCCGGCTTTACCTGATAGGTTACACCTTCCGCTTTCACCAAAATGTATCCACTATTGCCCTGTATTTCGTGAGTTGTGGGCGCAAGGTTCACTTTCACCTTATCGACCGCCTGAATAAACCGGTCTAACGAAAAAGGTTTAACAAGGTAGTCGCATACCGCCAGATCAAAGGCGGTTACCGCAAACTTCCTGTATGCGGTTGTAAAAATCACCTGTGGTAAATTCTTAATGGTTTTTAAAAAACTGATCCCATCCAGCAAAGGCATATTGATATCCAGGAAAATGAGGTCAACTTCTTGGTTCATCAAGTATTCACGTGCCCGAAAAGCATCTTCACAAACCCCAACAACCTCAAGATTAGTTAGATAACTACAATAATCAACAAGCAAATTTCTCGCAATGGGCTCGTCATCCACAATTAGACATTTAATGCGCTGCATGTACCGGTATTTTTAATTTCACAACATAACGACTATCCTTTGTGCCATGGTTTAGCTGGTAAGCGTCGTTGTATAACAAATCTAGTCTTTTTATCGTTGTCACCAGCCCCATTCCTGAAGGCCTGTTATCGAAAACCGCTGACTGTACTCCTGATGTATTCTCCAGTTCAAAATAAACAAAATCTGCATCCGCCCATAATTTTAAAGTGATCTGGATTGACCCTCTCACCGTATTTTTGGCATGCTTAAAAGCATTTTCCACAAATACGATCAATACCATGGGTGCAATGTTGATACTTGGATTATATCCTCCTATATGGACATCCAGAGCCAATCTATCCCCTATCCTGATCTTTTCCAGGGCAACAAAATTCTTGATACAATCTACCTCCTCCTTCAATTTAACAAATGGCCCATCCGAACTGTATAAGGTGTAACTAAGCAGGTCAGAAAGTTTAAGCAGCAATTCAGGTACCCTTGCAGGATCTTCACGCGACAAGCCGTACATGTTGTTCAGGGTATTGAACAAGAAATGCGGACTGAGTTTACTGGTCAGCAAATTCAATTCAGTCTCCGCTTGATACTGCAAAATCCTGCTCTCTTTAATTTGCTGCCTTGTTAGCATCCTGATGACAGTAATGATCGTACCGGCAAATACATGAAGCATCACCAACAAAGTGGTGATGACCACCAGTGCCGATACATCTGCCCCGTCTTTATACCCAAGGAAATAAGCCATCCCAAATATACCTGCCACAGAAAAAAAACACGTTAAAAAACAAAAAATCAGAATCAAAAACAACCAACTCTTTTTCCAGGGAAACTGCTTGCCAAGCCACCTGCCTGAATATACACAAGCCACCATGAGCAGGTATACCAATATTGCCTTTGGCATCACCTGCTCAGGGTCAGGACTTTGCAAGGTAATAACTATAGCAATTACAAATAGGCTCAACAGGAAGATTACATGTATCTTTATTCCCTGTTTAAAGATTGTGGTAACTGCGTCTTTCTCTATTTCCATAAATCAAATATCTATTATTTAAATTAACTATCAGTTCTATAGGGTTCAAGAGCCCTTATAAAATGATGAACACAGTAATACAGTGGATTAACCTTAATCTCTTCTTTTTCCCTGTTTGCATACTCTTTTGCCCTGTCTGTCCCTACGCTTTCATTCCGTAAGCCATTTGTTTGATTTTTGAAGAAAAATCACAATGAAAATTTTCTTTATACTCCTGATTTGCCTGTCGAGCTGCTTCAGCTCCAACGGCCAAACTCGGCCCAAGCCAAGTTCGATAGCCGAGCTCAAAGACTCCATTCAAAGGATTGTGCGCAAGCGAAACATTCCCGGCCTGATGCTGGGTATCATTACCAAAGACTGTGTGCTGTTTTCGGGAGGCTTGGGCTATGCTGACCTAAAAAACAAACGTGCCGTGAATGGCAAAACCCTTTTTCGAATGGGTTCCATTACCAAAACGTTCGTAGCCATTGCCCTATTGAAGCTGGCCCAGCAAGGAAAAATAAACCTGAACGACCGGCTAAAAGATCTTGCTCCCGAAGTTCCCTTTACCAACAGTTGGGAAGACACACACCCGGTCAGGGTGGTGGATCTACTTGAACACACCACAGGCTTTGATGATTTCAAATTCAATAAAATGTATACGTTAGAACACAAGCTGTACAGCTCAAAAGAAATGATGTTACAGCAAAAAGCATCCATGACCTGTCGCTGGAGACCTTCTGAACGCTACACCTATAGTAATGTAAATTATGCGATACTGGGATATATCATCCGCAAGCTTAGTGGAAAAGAGTATGGGGAATATTTAAAAGAGAACATCTTGCAGCCATTGGGCATGCACCACTCAAATTTTAATACGTGGAGCAGGCATCCGCTGGATACCAGGGAATACTCCACGGCATCAGGACAGCTAGAACAAGTTCCATCTGTGACCCTGGTGCCAGGGGCTGCTGCTTCCTTGTGGTCTTCGGCAGATGAGATGAACTTATTCCTTCACGCGCTGATCACCTCAGACCCCCATCTACTCTCCCAGAGAAACTTTTCCAGATTTGAAACACCTAGCAGTTCTATTGCCGCCAGAGCTGGGTTAACCACCGGATATGCACTGGGCAATGAAGATTTTGGAAAGATGAGAGGCCATGATGGTACGCTGGGTACCTGTAAATCAAGCTATAGGTACAACAGGAAATTAGGTTATGCTTTTGTACTTTCATCAAACGCCAACGGATTAGGCAATATCGAAGACCTCATCAACGACTATTTGGGCCGAAAATATGCCGCTACCGAAAAGCCAGTCCTCCCCAAAGACATCCCTTTGAATAAAGCTGAGCTTAGTGCCTTTACAGGCTACTACCAAAAACAAGATCCAAGATTTGATTTATTGGCCTTTACCGATAGGCTGATGCTGCTGAAGGTTGAAATAAAAAACGATACACTACAGTACAACATTTTAGGTCGAACACACCAATTGATACCAGCTGGCTCGCTAATTTTCAGGGACAAATGGGCGCCGCAGGCCGAGATCGCTTTTGCTACCAGTGCCGATGGTAAAAAAGTCATGATCGTCAATAAACACTATACCGAAAAAGTCTCGGCGTTCAAGGCGTTCAGCTGGCTTATCGTCATTAGTATCGCATTGATTTTTGCGCTGGCTGCAGTTGTTCCGGGACTGATTGCCATTGGGTACATCCTGGTCAAAAAACAAAAGCCAAAATCATTACACCTGTTCATTCTACCCATGCTCAGCGTCATTTCACTAAGCTGGGGCATTTACTCATTCATGCAGGTATACAACAACAGCTACCGCCTTTTTCAGCTCGCGGTCCCCTCTGTAGGAGCGATTTCAATTTTACTGGGATTTGCCTTATTCGGTGTTTGTACCCTGCTAAATGCTTTACTTCTCTTTAAGAACCTAAATACAATAACCAATCGCTATAAACAAGGATTTTTGATATCCACTGCCATCTCATTATTGCTGATCTCAGGCATTTTATTGACCGAAGGGTGGATAGGCCTGATTATTTGGAACCAATAATAAATCCCGTTTCAGCTGCTGTCTACTTACCAGCCCCGTTATCGACACTCATGCTCCGCAAGCGGCCGCCCGAGCTTTTGGCAACCGCTTGCAGGGCGTATTTTAATCTGCTTTAGATTAGTTCAATGTTAGCCGTAAATGGAAGTTTACGATTTGACGCTGCTCATATCTCGTTTAAGTTTTGATATGTCAGACCCTTTCATGACTACCGAGGTAGGCAATCGTATTTGACAGTTTTTCCTGTGTGCTCTCATGTGTAACTTCAAGTAAATTCAGGACGGACAAGTAGGCATTTTGTTCCCTAACAAAGTTATTAAGTCTAAAGTAGAGTAAACGTATAGATTGAAAATTGTTTCCGATTGTGGTCATTGCTCATTGTTTAATTGGTTGTCATACGCTTTTACGTGATGGGGAAATTCCTCTTCATAGAATGGATATGGAACACCTTCCAAGTATCAGTCTGTCTTCGGGATAGTCAGTAACTAATTCAATGCCGTTTGTTACACAATGGGTTTTAAAGAAGTCATAACCCGAAGAAATATTTATAAAAGTTATTTTGCCAAAAACACTTCCCATAGGTGCATCTCCCTTTTCAAGTTCAGTTGTCCCGATTTTATTGTTGTTCAGAAAAATGTCGTATAGTTTCATTGTTATAGTTTCATTGTTATAGTTTGGTGTCTTGCTAAAGTGAGGCATAAGGTTTCTGGGCTTTGCGTTCGGGTGGGAATTGGAGCACAAAACTGTCAGCCGGCACTGAACTTAAATAAAAGCACAAAGCTTCAAATTTGCACTTCACCCCGCCTAACGCAAAACCTGTGTTATGCCCAGTTTTTATGTCGAAGTGTCTGTGTCGTCCCATTCATTTATACCTTGAAATTTCCTTACCCAATTTAAGGTTTGGTGTCTTTCAAAACTTACCACTCTATCAATTTGTGTTTCGTCTGATTTACCACTAAACATCAAGTCTCTAAAATATGTCGTTGCCAATTCGTTAAGCAAGTTCTCTTCATAAATCTGGTCAAGTGGTCTGAATTTTAAATCTCTCAAAAAATCTTTTGTCTCTGCTCCGAGCTCGGGGATTTTACTTTCAAAAGCATCCATTACTTCATCTGAACATTCTTGGGTAATATCGTGAAGATTGTCAAATAGATTTAACACCCAGCCCAATAAGATAGAACTTTCAATTTTCCAAGATAAATCCAATAAAACATCTTCATTTGGCTTACTCTGATTTAAAAAGTTGATTTCATTATTTGATACTTGTTCCCAAAGTTTTTCCTTTTTTAACCATTCAATAATTTTAGGTCTGTCATCTAAGTTGTGAACTGAATAAGAGATTGCATTCAGGATAATTAGTCTGCAACCAACGTCATAAGGTCTTTGAAATTCTTCTTTTGAATAGTCAAGATAGGGTAAGTGAGACACTCTGTAATTTTTAATACCTAATGAAATTAATCTTTCTTCAAGTTTTTTCTTTCTTTTCTTTAACTCTGCAATTTCAGGTGTGTCTGGCTCTTTAGGAATTGAACTGTCAAAATACCAGTCATTGTGAGGCGATGACTTACCACAACCTGGACAACTTGTTGTCTCCCATTGAGTATTGCATTTTGGACATTTTGCTCTTGTTTCAAAGGTATTCCAAGAGTATCCGCAAGTACAAGTCCAATGAGGTTCTCCGTCTGGTTGCCAATTACAGGTTGGACATTCAATTACTGTTGTCATTTTTGATGTATATGTTGTCTTTTAAAATTGGGCAAACCCTCCTATACCAGCAATAAACATTCTTCAATGCAGCTATAATAGTTGTATTGGAGCCATCGATTTGCTGGTTATGCATCGCTAATATATTAAATTAATGGCTCATCAAAAGGACTTTTATCTCTTGTTTGTTTTGGATGTTCACATACCTTTAATTTCAGCCGAAATGCTAAAGCAATCTCTTTTATAATCAGCTATAAATATAAATTATGACAAAGATGGGTATCGAGCCACAAATCTCAACACAATAGCTGAGATAACCTACCTGAAAGCCAGGAGTTAGAAGTACATAAAAAAGGGGAAAAGTATCTTTAAAAGACTCTTTTCCCCAACTACGGGTGGAATACCGGGCTCGAACCGGCGACCTCCTGAACCACAATCAGGCGCTCTAACCAACTGAGCTAAAACCACCGTGTTTTTTCGTGTCGACAAAAGTACGATTAAAAACCTATTCTTCAAATATTTTTAAGCATTGCTGAAAACATTTTTTTTAATCCTTTAAATTTCAATAGTTTGAATTTTCGCAGCTGGATAAATTATCCCCTAAAAATTGCTTTTATGGCTTAAAAAGGTAGATTTGTTGCACATTATGATAGAAATCTATACAGACGGAGCAGCAAGCGGGAACCCCGGACCAGGAGGTTACGGCGTAATTTTACGTGCCGGCCAGCACTATAAAGAACTGAGCGCAGGCTTCCGTTTAACTACCAATAACCGCATGGAACTCCTGGCCGTTATTGTGGGTTTAAACGCATTGAAAACAGCCGGACAAGAAGTGACCGTGTTTTCTGACTCTAAATATGTAATTGATTCTGTAGAAAAGAAATGGGTATTTGGCTGGGTCAAAACCGGCTTCAAAGGAAAAAAGAATAAAGATCTCTGGATGCAGTTCCTAAACATCTACAAACAGCACCATGTAAAATTTGTATGGGTAAAAGGTCACAACAACCACCCCGAAAATGAAAGATGCGATCAGCTTGCCGTGGCAGCCTCCAAAAACAGGGCTGCCCTGGGTGTCGACTCAGAATTTGAAGCGGAAAAAAGCAGGACTAGCCTGCTTTAAACTTTAACTGTCGTTCCGTTTACTGCCTTATTGTTCTTTTCGGCCGAGAACTCTGTCATCAGGTCTTCAGCTACCTTTACCATGGCTGGTGAGCCGATAAAGATAGAAGTACGCTGGTGCAGCTCTGTAGGTTCAATTTCCAGGATCCTGTTGAAGCCATCAGAAGCTACCCCTCCTGCCTGTTCCACAATAAAGGCCATAGGATTGCATTCATACAGCAGTCTCAGCTTTCCGTTCGGAGAACTGGAAGTAGTAGGATAAATATAAATCCCTCCCTTGATCAGGTTACGGTGAATATCGCCCACCATAGAACCGATATACCTCGAAGTATAAGGCCTGTGTGTAGCCTTGTCTTCCACCTGGGCATATTTAATGTATTTCTTCACTCCTTCCGGAAAGTGTACGTAGTTCCCTTCGTTAATGGAATAGATCTTCCCTTCTTCCGGGATTTTCATATCCGGGTGCGACAAGCAGAACTCACCTATAGATGGGTCGAGTGTAAAGCCGTTTACACCTTTTCCGGTAGTATAAACCATCATGGTTGATGAACCATAGATTACATAACCGGCAGCAACCTGCTGAGTCCCTTTCTGCAATACATCCTGCAAAGTAGCCACACCTTCTACCGACTTGCGCCTGTAGATCGAAAAAATAGTACCTACAGCAACATTCACATCTATATTCGAAGAGCCGTCAAGCGGGTCTATACAAACAATATATTTTGCATTTTTAGAAACCGGTGAATCAATAGGCACAAAATCATCTTCCTCTTCTGTGGCCACAATACAACATTCACCACCACTGGTTAATGCACTGATAAACTGGGTATTCGCAAAAACATCCAGCTTTTGCTGCCCCTCACCCTGTATGTTTGTGGTACCCGCATCGCCCAGTATATCTGCCAGGCCGGCCTTATTTACCTCCCTGTTTACAATCTTTGCGGCTATGCCGATATCCCTGAGCAAACGGGAAAGCTCTCCTTTTGCATAAGGAAAATCTGATTGTTTTTCAATGATAAATTGCCCCAGTGTTTTTATACCCGACATACTACTTAGTGTATTTTATACGTTATCTATTACCTATTTCTATGGCGGCTAAGGTATGTATTTTTTCTTCTGAAATACAAAATCTGATCAAAGTTTTTATTCTGTGCCAGCCGGAATTTCCAGCCGCACCGGGATTTATATGCAGGCAATTGATTTTTTTGTCGTACATCACTTTCAGGATGTGTGAATGTCCGCTGATAAACAACATCGGAGGCTTAGTGTAAATTTCTGGTTTCACCTGCGGAGCATATCTACCCGGATATCCGCCTATATGGGTCATCCATACATCTACATTTTCGCAATGGAAACGCAGGTGTTCCGGATACACTGCACGGATCTCCTTATCATCGATATTGCCGTAAACACCCCGCAAAGGCTTAAACGCCGCAAGCCGTTCTGCTACATCAGGTCCAAAATCACCCGCATGCCATATTTCGTCGCAACTGTCAAAGTGCTTAAAAACGGCATCATCCAGAAAGCCGTGGGTGTCCGACATCAATCCTATCGTCTTCATCTGTTCGTATTAAAAAGCTAGAAAAAAATCTTTCAGCAGCAATTTATAGGTGTCTGTATAAACACCCTTTGCTGCATAAATGTATAAATTCTGGTGCTGTACCGGCGCATCCGAATAATCCAGGCAAACAATCTGCCTGATCTCGGGCTTTTCCTCATCAGAATGGATGTGCATCATCACCGCCGGCCTTAAACCGTAAGCAGCTGCCAGCTCAATGATGTTCATAGACTGCTTTACCGGCAGTATAAACCAGAACCTGCCATCCCGGCTCAACAACGCATCAACCCGGTTCAGCAGCTGTTCAAAGAAAATTGCATCCGTATGCCGCGCAATCCCTTTCCGGTGTTCCGGATTTTTAAGGTCATTCACAAAATAAGGCGGGTTGGAAACAATCAGATCGTAAGGCTCCTCAGCAGCATAAGTCTCTATGGGCGCGTGAAAAACTTTCAATCTGCCCGAAAAAGGCGAACCTTCAGCGTTCTTTCCGGCAGCAAGCGCAGCCTGCTCATCAATTTCAACCGCATGCACAACTGCCCCGGGAAAACGCTGCGCAAGCATCAGGGCAATCACCCCGGTGCCCGTCCCGACATCAAGTACCTTAGAGGCTACCCGCTTATCTGCCACAGCACCAAGCAAAACCCCATCTGTATTGATCTTCATCGCACAGCCCGTCTGGTCTATTTCGAACTGTTTAAATCTAAAAGCGTTCTTCATTCTGTCAGGCTTGTGTTAAATGATGGCATATCGGCTTCGCAAAGATAGGAGAAATCCCAGATTGGGGAATTTATTCATTCTATAATAGGGCTTTTAAAATTTTAACGCTAAATTTGCATCTTCAAAAAAAAAGCATGATTTATTTCTTTTCCAGCCAATCCAAAACAGTTTTCGCATTACAAACAGAACGGGAACTGAGCACTACTGATATTAAAAAACTAGAATGGTTATTTGGCGGCGCAAAACTGCAACAGGAAACTACATTAAATGATTTTTTTGTTGGGCCCCGCGCAGCAATGGTGACCCCATGGAGCACCAATGCGGTAGAAATTACACAGAACATGGACATCCAGGGCATCATCCGTATCGAAGAGTTCCACAAAGTGGAAGAAAATGCTTCCGACTACGATCCTATGCTCTCCCAAAAATACAATAAACTGGACCAGGACCTGTACACCATCAATATACAGCCCGAGCCCATCCTTGAGGTTACCGACATTGCAGCCTATAACAAACAGGAAGGCCTTGCCTTGAGCGATGAAGAAGTTGCTTACTTAAATGACCTTTCAGCAAGACTGGGCAGGGCACTTACCGACTCAGAAGTATTCGGCTTCTCGCAGGTAAACTCTGAGCACTGCCGCCACAAAATATTTAACGGAAAATTTGTAATTGATGGCGTTGAACAGCCAACCTCCCTTTTTAAACTGATCCGTAAAACTTCAGAAGAAAACCCTAACGATATAGTATCGGCTTATAAAGACAATGTAGCCTTTATTAAAGGGCCAAAAGTACAGCAGTTTGCACCTAAACGTGCGGATGTACCCGATTACTACGCCCTGAGCGATTTTGAATCGGTAATCTCGGTAAAAGCCGAAACCCATAACTTCCCAACCACTGTAGAGCCATTTAATGGTGCAGCAACAGGATCAGGCGGCGAGATCAGGGACAGGCTGGCAGGCGGACAAGGCGCTTTGCCGCTTGCAGGTACCGCGGTATATATGACTGCTTTATCACGCCTGGAAGAAAACCGTCCATGGGAAAAAGGCGTAGAAGAAAGACAATGGCTGTACCAGACGCCAATGGACATCCTGATCAAAGCTTCTAACGGAGCTACCGATTTCGGGAACAAATTTGGCCAGCCCCTCATTACCGGGTCGGTACTCACCTTCGAACACGAAGAAAACAACCGTAAGCTTGGTTTCGATAAAGTGATCATGCTGGCGGGTGGCGTAGGTTATGGCAAGGCCAGTCAGGCACAAAAACACAAACCTGCCGAAGGCGATAAGATCGTTATCCTGGGTGGCGAAAACTACAGAATTGGAATGGGCGGTGCTGCAGTTTCCTCTGCCGATACCGGTGCCTTTGGTACCGGCATTGAGCTCAACGCCATCCAGCGCTCAAACCCCGAAATGCAGAAAAGAGCAGCCAACGCAGTGCGTGGAATGGTAGAAAGCGAAACCAATACCATCATTTCTATACACGACCACGGCGCAGGCGGCCACTTAAACTGTCTTTCTGAGCTGGTTGAAGAGACCGGCGGTAAAATAGACCTCGATAAACTGCCTGTAGGCGACCCTACCCTTTCCGCCAAAGAGATCATCGGCAACGAATCTCAGGAGCGTATGGGATTGGTGATCAGCCAGCAGCACATAGACACCTTACAGAAAATTGCCGACCGCGAGCGCTCTCCTATGTATACTGTAGGAACCGTTAGCGGCGATCATCGTTTTACTTTTGAATCGGCCAGCACTGGCATCAAGCCGATGGACCTGGAATTGAAAGACATGTTTGGCAGCTCGCCGAAAATGGTGATGGAAGACAAAACCATAAACAGGGAATACCAGCCGGTAACATACGATGCAGGTAAACTGCAGGAATACCTGGAGCAGGTATTGCAGCTGGAAGCTGTAGCAGCAAAAGACTGGCTTACAAACAAGGTAGACCGCTGTGTGGGCGGCCGGGTTGCCAAGCAGCAATGCGCAGGCCCGCTGCAACTGCCTTTAAACAATTGCGGTGTAATGGCTTTGGATTTCCAGGGCAAAGAAGGTATCGCTACTTCCATTGGTCATGCACCCCTGTCGGCCTTAATTGATGCCGCAGCAGGAAGCCGCATAGCCATTGCAGAATCCCTGACCAACCTGGTTTGGGCACCATTAAAAGATGGATTAAAAAGCGTTTCACTTTCGGCCAACTGGATGTGGGCCTGTAAAAACGAAGGTGAAGATGCCCGCTTATACGAAGCTGTAAAAGCCTGCTCTGATTTTGCCATCAGCCTGGGCATCAATATCCCTACAGGTAAAGATTCCCTGTCGATGAAGCAGAAATACAAAAATGATGAGGTCATAGCCCCGGGTACTGTAATCATTTCTGCAGCTGGCAACTGTAACAACATTACCCAGGTGGTTGAACCTGTACTGCAAAAAAATGGCGGTGCTATCTATTACATCAACCTCTCTTCCGACAACTATAAACTGGGTGGATCTTCTTTTGCGCAAATCCTGAACCGGATTGGCAATGAAACACCTGACGTGAAAGATGCCGCACAGCTTAAAACGGCATTCGATACGCTTCAGCAGCTCATAAAAGAAGGTAAGGTGCAGGCCGGACATGATATCGGCAGCGGCGGTTTAATTACCACCTTCCTGGAAATGTGCTTTGCCGACCGCGACCTGGGCGCCACCCTGGATCTTTCTGCATTAGGCGAACAAGACAGCATCAAGCTCCTGTTTGCAGAGAATATTGGTATTGTATTCCAGGCAGACGCAGCTGTTGAAGCCAGCTTTGCCGCAAAAGGCATCAGCTGTCATAAAATTGGTGAGGTAAGCAGCATAGCTACTTTAACCATTAAAAACGGTACAGCCGAAACCTTAAATTTTGACATTGACCACCTGCGTGATGTATGGTTCAAGACCTCTTACCTGCTGGATAAAAAACAAAGCGGGCCGGTTAAAGCCAAAGAGCGTTACGACAACTACAAACACCAGGTATTAAAATACAAATTCCCAGCGCAGTTTGACGGTAAAAAACCGGTTATCGATGCTTCGAAACCAAGACCAAAAGCTGCCATCATCCGCGAAAAAGGAAGCAACTCAGAACGCGAACTGGCCAATGCCATGTACCTTGCCGGTTTTGATGTAAAAGACGTGCACATGACCGACCTGATCTCGGGCAGGGAAACCCTGGAAGACATCCGTTTCATTGGTGCAGTTGGTGGTTTCTCCAACTCCGATGTTCTCGGATCGGCCAAAGGCTGGGCAGGTGCATTTATGTACAATGAAAAAGCCAGGGTAGCACTTGAAAATTTCTTTAACCGGCCAGACACCCTTTCTGTTGGGATATGCAATGGCTGTCAGTTGTTCATAGAGCTGGGCCTGATCAACAGGGACCATGCCGAAAAACCTAAAATGCTGCACAATGAAAGCCATAAGCACGAAAGTATCTTTACTTCTCTTACCCTGGCAGAAAACAATTCAGTAATGTTGTCTACACTGGCAGGAAGCACACTGGGGGTATGGGTTTCACATGGTGAAGGTCGTTTCCAGTTGCCTTATGCAGAAGACAAGTACCGCATCGTTGCCAAATATGCTTACGAAAACTATCCGGCCAGCCCGAATGGATCCGACTACAATACAGCTATGATGTGCGATGAATCAGGACGTCACCTGGTGATGATGCCGCACATCGAACGCTCCCTGTTCCAATGGCACTGGGCCAACTATCCGCAAGGACGTAAAGACGAAGTTTCGCCATGGATGGAGGCCTTTGTAAATGCCCGCAAATGGATTGAGCAGCAATAAGCTTAAGGATATTTAGTCAGTACGACTGTCAAGTCCGGTTTTCATCAGAAGGCCGGACTTTTTTGATGTGATCCGGATTACCCCGTTCCTGCCCCGTTCTCCATATTCAGCTAAAGCCGTTGCGCCCTTTAATACATGAATTGCCTCGATCTCTTCAGGTTTGATACTGGCCAGCCCCGCATGAAATTCTATTCCATCCAGCAACATTAAGGGCTGAGATTTTGCCGGCAAGCCGTTCAGCACAAAAGAAGATTGCACTCCGCGCTTCTCCGCAGAATCGGGAGCAGCAGTGGGCTGTACCGTTTTTTCATATTCTTTTTGCCACAAAACCGGTTTCTTCCTTACCGGCCTATTTTTAATGATGACGGAACTGCCCTGTTGTTCGTTGGCCATAACAGGCTTTTCATTGACAAACTTTGGTCCTTTGGCAGGTTTCTGCTGTTTGTTTTCTTTTCGTTTTTCCTTTACGATCTGCTGTTCCACAATAAATTGGGGCTCAGCAAAGGCCCATAAAAAAAGGGCAATAGCAGGTAACATCAGCAGCACCGAAAATTTCCTTACCCTTGCAGAAGCCGGTTTCATCATCATGTTAACCCGTTTCAAATGATCGTAACGCGAAAAAGAACTGGCCAGCGCAAACACCGGAACCCCCAGGCCATGGTTAATAAGGGCAGCGCGATAAACCGCAGCTGAATTCCCCTGCTCCAATACTGCCTGATCGGCCAGGTACTCATGGTTCTGTTTAACCAGGTTCAGGTATATCCAGGCCAGAGGGTTGAACCATTGAAAAGTACAGAACAACTGGCAGATCAGCAGATCTGCCCAATGGCGCTGCTCCACATGCGCCAGCTCATGCTCAAGGATCAGTTTTTTCTCCGCAGCCGAAGTATCTGCCGAACTGTTGATGATGATGCAATTGAATACCGAAAAAGAAGAGCGGAATACCGGGGTTTCAACAATCAGGCAACCCTTTAACAAGGTATATTTATGCGTTAATGCAGTTTTTCTTATTTTGTACAATCCAATGATGTGGCGAAGCAGCAAAAAGCAGCCCCCCGCAATATAAACCATCAGCAACAGGCTTGTCCAGTTGAAACGATCAGGCATCGCCAGCACAACCGGAGCAACATCCGTTACAGCAGTTTCCATAGGCATCAGCTTTATCTCGTATGTAAAAGTATAAAGCGGCAGCAGAACCGAGCAGCTCAGACCACTCAATAAAAAAATACGGTTAAACCTGTAAAAGGTTTCGTTCCTTAAAAAAAGCCAGTATACACCGGTAAACAAAGCCATGTATAAGGCCGATTTCAGAAAGTAAATAGCCAGTGCTTCCATAACATCCTTATTTTTCTTTTTTCAGTTCTTCTTTGGTATCCCTAATCAGCCGGTCCAGTTCCTCCACGGTATAATTGCTTTCCTTTGCAAAAAAAGAGGCCATGGAAGAAAAAGAATCGTTAAAATAATTCTTCAGCAAACCGAACAATTGTGTTTTTGAGTAAGCCTCTTTTGCAATGGCCGGTAGGTACACATTGGTACGCCCAATACTATTGTGTTTCACAAAGCCCTTGTTTTCCAAAATGCTCAGTACCGTTGCAACGGTAGTCCGTGCAGCCCTGGGCTCTTCCATTTTCTCACGTATATCCTGTACCGTACCCTCACCCAGGGTCCACAGCACCTGCATAATCTGCTCTTCCGCTTTTGTTAATTGTACCATTTTCTTAATAAATGTATGAAAATTTCATAGATTAAAAACCGCTACCTGATTTTAAAACGCAGTTTGAGTAAAAGCTGGGCCGGCCGCAGGTTATAAACAGAATAAAAAGTGCTGATCTCGTTGTAAGCGGCCGCAATGTACTGCCGGGTATCAAATACATTGGTATATTCTGCACTGAACTCTATCTTTTTAAAGACATAACGCATGCCCATATCTGCAAAATTCATGGTCCTGCTCCCCGAAACAATCGCACTGTTGTAAAAATTCTCATAGCCCAGGTTAATGGTCAGGGCTTTGGCCGGAAAAAAATTCAACTGCGCCTGCTGCCTGCTGCTGTTGATCGGCCTAAAGCCATCCACGTTATTCCTTACTTTATTCCTGCTCTGTGCATACTGAAAAGTATAGGATAAGCTGGCCCATTTGCCCAATTTAGAAGATATCGACGGCCGCAGGTTAAAATTTTCGCCCGTAAAATCAATGACCTTATCCTGACTGATCTGCGATGCCGAACTGCTGCTGTAATCGGCATCCAGACTAAGTGTTGAAGCAAGAGCATCTATCCCCTTACTAACCCGGGCATAAATACTGTACCTGCTACTTTCATTAGGAATAAAATAGGCCCTTTTGAAGCTCAGTATATCCTGATAAACATAACCGTACAGCAAATTCATACTGCTCCGGCCATGCCTTAAACCCAGGTTAAAAAATAGGGCATGCAGGGGATGACGGTAACCAAAATCGAGGGAATAAGATTGATTTTTCTGCTCAGACAGTTGCCCCTCATTCCGCTGCAAGTTGCGGTACGATTGCATCATGTAACCCGTAAAGCCATTTTCAATCCCCCCCTGCTCATTGTTGTAACTGGCTGCTGCAGTCATATTCCAGAACAAATTCAGCTCATACCTGATGTTGATACCGGGATTAAAGAATAACCTGCTGATCTGCCTTTCCATCTCATTCCCGTTGTCATTGCTTCTGTACAGGTAGTTGTATACCAATGGCAGTTGTAGCGTTACTTTAATTTTATCTTTTGCATAGGTATAATCGGGCTGAAAAGAAAAGCTGTATTTATTCCAGGTCAGGCCGTTACTTAAAGAATCTACTACCTGCGTAAAATTGCCTGAAGTTTCCTGTCCCTGCAATTGTGTGTTTAGCTGCTGCAGGTTAAGATTTGCAGCAAGCGTATAGCTCTGTTTCCAGCTTCCCTGTGTTAGCCCCAGGCTAAGGCGGTTTGCAGAAGAAAACTGCCGCTGCCCAACCGATTGCCTCAACGCGGTTAAGCCCGCGGGATTGCTGAACAATGCATCATACAGAAAAGGCTCCACATTGAGTTGCTGGTCGGTACTGCTGTAACCATTGTAGCTGTACATTTTTAAACTCAGCTGTTTGTAATTCCTGATGAGACTAAAGGCATTGTCTACCTTAAACACAGGCTGTTTTAAACCCTGAAAGATATTATTCAGTAAATGCTCTGCAAGCACTCCACTGCCGGAGATCCCCGATCCCCGGTCCCATTTCCCTGAAAACCGGAAGGCATTGTCCAGGTAATATCTTTCTGTATTCCTGTTCAGCTGCAGCGCCGTTTCCAGCAAATCCGTATGAGCGGTAGCCGCCAGGTTTTCTTCAATGCTCAGTATGCTATCGGCAGGCAGATAATAAACAGACCGGGAAAAGTTCTCCTTTTCCTGCCTGTCGTTTAAATAGATGACATTGGCATTGAGCTGATAATCTTTGCCCAGGCTCCATAAATTGTTAACAGAAGCCGCATTGGCCCGGTTGTACAGGTAACGCTTCTGACTGATGGGCGGGGCTGAAGGCGATTGCAAGACCAAAGCACTGTATGGACTCAGCTGGTTGTCACCGGGGTAGTACGACTTCAATTCTGCTCCTGCGTCATTTCCGGTGTTGTTCCCCTTGTAGGTATTGATGTTTTGCCTGCCCTTGTTAAAGTAAGTAGAGGTCAGCTCGTTGTTCCATAAAAAGGGTGACAGCCCCGTACCAAGCTGGGTATTTGCCGTCAGCACACCCTTTGCACCGTCTTTCAGTTTTAAATTGATGGCTGCTTCATCGGTAAACTCCCGGTCTTTAAGCGCTTTTACCGGCTGGTGGTTTTCCAGCACCTGAACCGTGGCCACATCCTTCGCTTCCACATTATTGGTGGCAATACCATAACGCCCTTTCAGCAGGTCCAGGTTTTCAATATAAAAGCGGTTGATGGGCTTATTGTTGTACGTTATGGAGCCATCGTCGGCTACCCTTATTCCAGGCATCTTTTTAAGCACATCCCCTATGGTACGATCGTTTTTATCCGCAAAGCCATCTACCAGGTAATTCAGGGTATCGTTTAGCTTACGGATTTTGGGCGGATTGATCTTGACTTCTTTTAACCTGATCACTTCTGCATCCAGGCTAAAATGATGCGTACCGCTTTTATTGGTTATCGTCTGCACCAGCTTTTTAAAGCCAAGGCCCGAAACGGTAACTACCACACTATCGGCCTTGCTGTTAAAGTTCAGTTTATACTCACCTTTCTGATTGGTAAGTGCATAAACCAATATGGATGCGGCATGCTTTTCCTTTACGGTCACATTTACCCCAGTCAGGACTTTCCCATCCGCTTTGTGCTGCACCAGGCCCTGGATGCCGGTCTGCCCTTTCACAAAAAAGACCTGCAGGCAAAACATAAAAACCAGGAACCGCTTCATTCCGTTTCCATTGGAGCGTAGCCGGTTTTACGTGGCGCCTGTGCAATGATTACTGCACCCCCATTTACATTAATGAGCATGCCCCCACCCTGCTTCTTTTTCTGCTGCTCAAACTCAGCGCGGGTACATTTTATGCTCTTGCTGTCGTCAATCTTTATGGGCAGCGGGGCTGATTTTGACAATTGCTGTAAACCAATCATGTGGAAAGCAAACATCCCTTTGGTATCCTCAGCCTTTAAGATCAGTCCCGGTAAGCCCCAGAATTTCCAGGGACCATCAGGTACCGGAACATCGGCTGCGAACCATGCCGTATACTCCCTTCCCCTGAAACTTAAGGTGGCTTTCTGGCAGGTATAACCCGCTACGGTATCTGTTTCATTTAAAATTTTCCAGGGCAATGCAGCCGCTTCATCTTCATATTTAAAGCGGTCGCCAATGGCATCAATATAATCCAGTACGGTGATCTTTTGCGTCCTTTTATCTTTAATGATCTGGTAACTTTCTCCTTCCAATGTACCGGTATAGGTAGATCCCGGCATGCTGGAAAAGTCTTTGCCGGAATCACTTTTATATACATTTACAGATTTAATGGTTTGCGGGTCTATACTTGCCAGCTTTGCATTCAGCATAGAATCCCTGCCCAGCCTGGCCGGGTCATAGAATTTAGATACAGCAGGGCCGATGTCGAGCACCATCGTATCCGCACGATGGGCTTTGTCTTCCCCTTCCATTTTTTTACTGAACAGGTAGTAACAACGTAAAGAAGCGGTATCAATTGTTTTTTGCACACGCCCCGTATTTTTACCCAAAAATCCCTGCGCCGATGCTGAAATGCCGGCGCATACACCAATAATAGTCAATAGTCTTTTCATCATCTGCCTGTTTTTAAAGGTTGATCTGGCTCAACAGCCATTGTTACAGCCAATCTACGTCTATATTTTTAGACAAACAAGCGAATTGAAAAATTTTGTCTAAATAATTAGACAAACAATCGGTAATACGGAAATGACAGGTCAAAAAAAAGCCCGGAAGAAGTCCGGGCCTATCATACTAGCTTTCCTCTGCAACGAGGTTCATCATCTTCTTTTTCTTCATGTGCCTTGCCAAAGCAGAACGGTCGTAATGCGGATGTTTACGCAGGGTATTTACATTTAACCTGAGCGCAGAGCCTCTTCTCCATAAAAACCCTCCGGCAGTAATTTTACGGTAATTGTTTACGACGCTATAAATATCGCCTTCAGCAATGCCTGTAACCCTCGATGCCTCCGCTGCTGTGGCGTAGGTTTTAATCCATTTACCATCAAAGTCGTACTGAGACACCTGTTTATCTTCGGGCAGATAGGCCATTTGAGAGACACCCACCTGATTTCTTAGAGACTTTACGGAAATTTTGGCCTTGGTACTTTCTTTCCAGATAAAGCCCGCCGAGGTAAAGGCTTTGCCGCTGATGGCGCGGTGTATGTTCTGCGGCCTTACATTTACCGCTTTGGCCGCTTCCTTAACAGAGCTGTACGCATTGATCAGTTCTCCTTCCAGGTTATACTGCCCGATATTCTTTTGCAGGGTAGCAAATGGTGAAGGGTACTGCCAGCGTTTCTCCAGGATAGGCCTTACGTCCACATAAGGGTCTTTTCCGTACCTCCACAAATATCCGCCCGCCGTAAGCATACGAATGTTACCCCTTAAAGCCGAAGAGATGTGCGATGCACTCAGCCCCATGGCGGTCGCTGCTGCCTTGGTGCCCGGATAAGTCTCCAGTAATTGCCCGGTAAGCGAGTAACGGCTTACCTCGTTCACTCCCTTTTGCTTGGTAGAGCGTACAATCTTTTTCTGGTACTGTTCCCTTTTTTTGGCCGTCATGCGCTGTGCCTGTCCCCTCCTGCCGGCAGCATCCATCAGGGCTGCTTTGTCTTTCTGGGTGCCAAGCATCAGGTTTTCAGGACGCAGGTTTAGTCCGTCGCCATCCTTGTATAAAACAAACAGCTCTTTGTTGGCCAGTTCAAACTTTTCTACAAAAGAATAATAAACCAGGCGCGCCGGACTATAAGTATAAATTTTGCTATCCCTTAGGATGCCGATGCGCAGTAAACAGCGGTAATCGCCGGTTGTAGTGTTCAGCGAACGATGAACGGTAGGCTTCAAAATCAGGGGCTTGATAATATAGGTAACCTTTCTTTTATCTACCCCGCCGCGTTCAAGTCGTTTAATTCTGCCAAAGTTGGAGATCATATAATACCCTTCATGGCCGGGAATATCCTTCCATAGTTCTCCGTTAAGATCATCAAGTGACAATTGCTGATACGGGTAATTTTGCTCGTGCATATAAATTTATATTAAGAGGTTAAATAGTTACGTTTAATATTATTAACGCTAAAATAAAAAGTAAATTGTCACACTTAATACCTTATCTGTCAAAAATAATTGTCAAGGTACGCATAACAAAATATTTCGTCAAGTATATGCAACAATCTTTCCATTCTTTCGTCTAATAACTGTCAATTCCATAAAATCGTATAATTTTTAACACTATTATATCAATCATCATGAAAAAGTTACTTTCATTCTCCTTTTTTGCCCTCCTGTTTTTGTCTTTTTTCACAAAACCTCTCGCTGCAATGACGACTTTAACATACAATTCCAGACCAATATCGGATGAAAGGACAGTAAAAAATTTCGACAATGTGGTAGCCGGCGGTCCCATCCAGGTCATCATTAAAATGGGCAGTACAGAAAGCCTGAGGTTTGAAGGCGATGCAGAAGCAATTTCTACCCTGGTTGCCGAAGTGAAAGGCAGCACACTGGTGATCCGGCCAAAGACCAGCTGGATCAGCTGGGCAAAAAAATATGAGAACAAAAAAATAACGGCCTATGTAAATGCAAAGCAGCTGAGCGCACTGACCATGAGCGGCGATGGCAGTATTGTGGTATCAGGAACAATTAAGACAAACAACTTCAACCTTACCTTAAGTGGCTCGGGCAGCATCAGGGCAAATATAGCTGCCGATGAGATCGAAGCTATTGTAAGCGGTTCAGGTAAAGCGCTGGTTGAAGGAACAGCGACTGAAGCAAGTGTTACTTTAAGCGGCCCCTGCACCTTTGGCACCAAAGCCCTTGAGGTTGACGAGCTTTCGGCCCGCATCAGCGGAAAAGGCAATATCAACATCAGCTGCAGCAAGAAAATAAAGGCTTTCATTAGTGGATCAGGACACATCAATTACCTCGGATCACCCGAAATACAGAAAACAGTAATTGGCACCGGCGGGGTAAATAAGCTGTAAAAAGGTTTGGGATTTTACTACCTTTAAATCCTAAACCTAACATCTGACCCCTATGTTTCTAGAAACGGTTATATTTATTCTCGTCATTATTCTGCTCATTATTGTCCTGCAACTGAGAAAGAACTTAACAGAAAAGCTTGAATTTCTATATCTAAAGATCGAACACCTGTCGGCCCAGCTGGCAAAAAAAGAAGCCCATTCACTTCCGGCTGAACCTGAACAAAAAGCTGCTGAACAACCAATAATTCAGCCAGAAACATTTAAACCCTTTACTGCTTATCAGCCAAAGGATATTGTACAACCGGAAGCGTCTGTTGTTCCTGAACCGCAGGAAAGCATTTTGCAGCCGGCAGAAGAAATCACCGCCCCCGAACCCGAAGTTGAGGCCATTGCCCGGCAGCAGGCAATTACAGAACCGCCTAAACCTGCAGAAGCACCTGTCGCAGCAGCTATGCAACCTCAATTCGTTCCTCCGGTTCAGGCGGCAAAACCTTCTTTCAGCGAACGTAATCCTGATCTGGAGAAGTTCATCGGCGAAAACCTGTTCAATAAAATAGGTATTGTGATCCTGGTACTGGGCATGGGCTTTTTCCTCAAGTATGCAATCGATAAAGACTGGATCAACGAAATTGGCCGTGTAAGCATCGGTTTCATCTGCGGGGGCATTTTAATTGGCCTGGCGCACAAACTACGAAAATCATTTGCCACCTTCAGCTCTGTGCTGGTTGGGGGCGGTGTGGCCATCCTTTATTTTACAGTTACCATAGGCTTCCATCAGTACCAGCTTTTTAGTCAAACCCTCGCTTTCATCCTTACCATCCTCATTACCAGTTTTACAGTCCTGCTCTCCATCAGCTACAACCGCATGGAGCTGGCCCTGTTTGCCATACTGGGTGGTTTTGGTGCACCATTTATGGTAAGTACCGGCGAAGGCAATTACGTTGTACTCTTTACTTATATACTGATATTGAATATAGGCATGCTGATACTGGCCTACTATAAAAAATGGCCGGCCATCAATATCGTATGTTATGTATTTACACTGATCCTCTATGGCGGATGGCTGTACAGCAAAGTGCTGGATGCCGACAGCAAAACCCCGCCATATGCCGGGGCGCTCGTATTTGCCTCTTTATTTTACCTGGTATTCCTGCTCATGAATATCATCAACAACATTAAAGAGAAAACAGAATTCAATGCATTCGAGATCGGCATTTTACTTAGCAATACCTTTTTATATTATGCTGCAGGCATGCTGGTGCTCAACCATATTGGGGGTGGCGACTACCGCGGTCTGTTTACCGCGCTCATTGGTGTGGTAAACCTGATATTTGCCTATGCCCTGTTTAAGAATGATAAGATTGACAGGAACCTGATCTATCTGCTGATCGGCCTGGTGCTTACTTTTATCAGTCTGGCCGCCCCGGTACAGCTCAAAGGCAACCAGATCACCTTGTTCTGGACAGCCGAAAGTGTCCTGTTGCTCTGGCTTTCACAAAAATCGGGCATCACCCTCATCAAACAATCCTCGGTAATTGTATTGGTACTCATGGGCATCAGCCTGGTTATGGACTGGCAGCAGGTTTATGGAAGCAGCGTTTACAACACCACAAACCGCTTGTACCCTATTGCGAACAAAGGCTTTATTACCGGACTGGTGGCTGTCGCAGGACTGATCCTTTACTCAACCCTGCTTAAAAAAGAGATCAGGTCCATTCTTTTCCGCGAGGTTAAAACCTCCAGAACTATCCTCGCCGTGGCGGTAGTACTTATCGGTTACCTGGTCATTGCTTTTGAGCTCAACCACCAGGCCTATAATTACTTCCCCTTGTTAAGGGTATTGGCGCTGGCCTGTTACAGCTATTTATTCATCACCATACTGCTTATTGCGGTCCGCAATGCAGAGAAAGAAGAATTCAGATTTGTGGTAGCTGCACTTGCCGCAGTCTGCCTCATCTGCTATCCGCTGCTTTTCAATACCGAGACCATCTTTTTAAGGGACAGTTACCTGGAAAGCCAGACTTCCGGTCTGAACAACTACCTGTTCCATTACCTGATGGTGGTGCTGGCAGCCTGGAGCCTTTACACCCTGTACCGTAATGAAAAGCAGATCCGCTCAGAAAAAAGCTTAATTGCATTCCAGTGGTTTGCTGCTTTTATTGTCCTTTATATCGCCAGTGCAGAACTGGATCACTTAACCGTCATGTCGCAGTACAGCAAAGAAAAGAGCATTGCCGCCATCATCAGCAACACCCATAAAACCGGTTTCGCTATTTTATGGGGATGCTTCGCCTTACTATGTATATATATAGGTATGAAATGGAAATCCAAAAATATACGGATCATCTCCATTACCATTCTGGCCATTACCCTGCTCAAATTGTTTATATTCGATTTAAGGGGATTGTCTGAAGGGGGAAAAATAGCCGCATTTATTTCACTTGGCGTTTTGTTACTGGTTATCTCTTTCATGTACCAGCGCTTAAAGAACCTGCTCCTGGCCAATGACAAGGAAAATACAGTTATCGAAACAGCATCCAAACCAGGCAATGAAGATGAGGTATAAATTATATATAGGTATAGCCTTGCTTTTAAGTGCCCTGAATGGCAAAGGGCAGTCCTTTAAATGGCAGGCCTCACTGGAACAGGTGACAAAAAGCGGCTTCTACAATATTGCCCTCACGCCCGGCCTGATTGCCAAAACCGAAAGCCAGGAACTGGCAGACATCAGGATATTTGAAAAAAACAGGGAAATTGCCTGGCTGCTCAGAAAAGGTACCGACAGTACCGATACCGCAGGCACCCTTAATTTAAAACATTACAGCAGCATACCCGGGGGTACAGTAAAGATACAGGAGCTAAAAGACAGCAAACAATCGTTAATCACCCTGACGTTTGACAAAGCCTACCAGGTTAATAAATTAAGGTTAACTGTCGAAGGGTTCCGCTTTTACCGTCGCGAAGCCTGGCTGGCAGAACCAAACCCCAATTATAAACCCAACAGAAACAGGGAGCCCTACAACAGGATGCTCAGCTTTGTGATCTTATCAGGTAAACCCGCCATAATTGAACTTTCGGGTCAAAACAGGTACAAAAAACTATACCTCATCATAGAGAATGAGGACAATACCCCATTAACTGTAAAAAAAATTGATGCTTTTCAGGAAAATATGCATTTAACTGCTTATCTTGAGAAAGATAAACGCTATACCATCAAAACCGGAGGGTTAAACATGAGTTTTCCCAGGTACGACCTGGATTATTTTAATGACAGCATCAGCAATAACCTGCCCTTCATCAAGGCCGGGAATTTTAGTCCGGCCCAGACACTAACAAAACAGCAATCCAGCTTTTTTATAAGCAAAAGCTGGATTTGGGGTGCTTTAACGATATTAATTGCATTCATCGGCTATTTGTCCTACCGCATGATAAATGAGATGCAGAAAAAGAAAAGGTAATTTTCAACAAAATCTGTAAAATCCATCTCATTTTATCCACAAAACGCCTCTAAAATCAAATATTTCTTTGAAATTCTATCCAGTTTAGTATTTTTGCATATAATTTATTGAAAATTCTCAATAAAAAACCTATTTTTGACCAAACTTTAAACAAATAAATGAAAAGCTTAAGAACAATTGCATTAAAAGAGGCACAAACAAGAATTTCTCCAGAAGTAAAGTCTCCTTCGACTAAAATTTCTGAGTTTTTTGGCGTGAATGTTTTTGATAAGAGAAAGATGAAAGACTACTTATCAAAAGAGGTTTATGAAAAACTGGTATCTGCAATAGAACATGGTGAACTGATCAACCAGGAAGATGCGAACCACATTGCTACGGCCATGAAAAGCTGGGCAATGGGCAAAGGTGCTACACACTACACCCACTGGTTCCAGCCTTTAACAGGTACTACTGCTGAAAAACACGATTCATTCTTCGAGCCTAGCGGCGATGGTGCAATTGAAAAGTTCGCAGGAAGCGCACTGGTTCAGCAAGAGCCTGATGCTTCCAGCTTCCCTAACGGCGGTATCCGCAACACTTTCGAAGCACGCGGTTATACAGCATGGGACCCTTCTTCTCCGGCTTTCATTATGGAAAGCAAAGCAGGTAAAACGCTTTGTATCCCTACCGTATTTGTTTCTTATACCGGTGAAGCCCTGGATTATAAAGCACCTTTATTAAAAGCACTTGCTGCAATGGATAAAGCTGCTGTTGATGTTTGCCAGTATTTTGATAAAAGCATCACCAAAGTAAATGCATCTTTAGGTATCGAACAGGAGTATTTCCTGGTTGACCTTGCTTTATACAATGCCCGTCCGGATTTGGCTTTAACCGGTCGTACTTTATTTGGCCACATGTCGGCCAAAGGACAACAATTGGAAGACCACTACTTCGGATCAATTCCTGAGCGTGTGTTTACCTACATGGTCGACTTTGAGAATGAAGCCTTGAAACTGGGTATTCCTTTAAAAACCCGTCACAATGAGGTTGCACCTTCTCAGTTTGAGTGTGCCCCTATTTACGAAGAGATCAACCTTGCAATTGACCACAACCAGCTGTTGATGGACTTAATGGAAAAAGTTGCTTTAAGACATAACTTTAAAGTGCTTTTACATGAAAAACCATATGCAGGCATCAACGGTTCAGGTAAACACAACAACTGGTCTTTAATTACCGATACCGGCAAAAACTTATTGTCGCCAGGTAAAACGCCTAAAAACAACCTGATGTTCTTAACTTTCTTTGTAAACACCATCAAAGCGGTTCACGAGCATGCAGATCTGTTAAGGGCTTCTATTGCTTCTGTAAGCAACGATCACCGTCTGGGTGCAAACGAAGCGCCACCGGCCATCATCTCTATCTTCCTGGGTTCTCAGCTTGCTGAAGTACTGGACGAGATCGAATCTTCGAGAAGCATCATCAAAAAAGTTAAAAATGAAGATTCTTTATGGTTGGGTATCCCTAAAATCCCTCAGATTTTGCTGGACAATACCGACCGTAACCGTACTTCTCCTTTTGCCTTCACTGGCAATAAGTTTGAGTTAAGGGCTGTAGGTTCCTCTGCCAACTCATCTGCACCTATGACGGTATTGAATACCATCGTTGCAGATCAGCTGACCAAATTTAAAGTTGAAGTAGATAAACTGATCAAAAAAGGCGAGAAAAAAGACGTAGCGCTTTTAACCATCCTTAAAAAATACATCAAAGAATCTAAAGACATCCGTTTTGAAGGCAACGGATACAGCGACGAGTGGGCTGCAGAAGCTGAAAAACGTGGTCTATCGAACATCAAAACCACTCCTAAAGCTTTAGATGCTTACGTAAGTGAAAAAACAACCGAGCTGTTCACCAAATTAAACATCTTCAACGAGCGTGAACTGCATGCACGTCATGAGATCCTGCTGGAAAGCTATTACAAAAAACTTCAGATCGAAGCCAGGGTAATGGGCGAAGTAACCAACAGCATGATCATCCCTGCTGCAATTGCTTACCAGAACTCGCTGATCGAAAATGCAAAAGGCTTAAAAGACCTTGGTTTATCAGGCGATGCCCTGGCAACACCACTGGCCATCATCAACAAACTATCTGAGCACTTAAACGTGGTTAAAACCAGCATCGATGCCATGCTTGAGCAGCGTAAAAAGGTGAATGCGATTGAGGATAGCCGCGAAAAAGCCATCAATTATGACGAGAAAGTTAAATCTTACTTTGATACCATCCGTTACCACACGGACAAATTAGAGCAGATTGTTGACGACAGCGTATGGCCTCTGCCTAAATTCAGAGAGTTATTGTTCTTAAAATAGACCAAACCTCAATACTGAAACTATTTTTTAGTTTTTATAACCTCTGTCTGAATTGGCAGGGGTTATTTTTTTATCTTTGCAGCAACATGAGTGATAACAGGTACAACCAGCGTGGCGTTTCTGCCTCGAAAGAAGATGTGCACCAGGCCATCAAGAACATAGATAAAGGTATTTTCCCGCAAGCCTTCTGTAAGATCATCCCTGATATTTTAGGCAATGACGAGGCTTTCTGCAACATCATGCACGCAGATGGCGCAGGCACCAAATCTTCCCTGGCTTATGTATACTGGAAAGAAACAGGCGATATTTCGGTATGGAAAGGCATTGCTCAGGATGCGATCATCATGAACATCGACGACCTGATCTGTGTTGGGGCTACCGACAATATCCTGCTCTCCTCTACCATTGGGCGTAACAAAAACCTGATTCCGGGTGAAGTGATTGCTGCCATCATCAATGGTACAGAAGAGATTCTGGCGGAATTGCGCGAACAGGGCATTTCCATTTATTCCACAGGCGGCGAGACTGCCGATGTGGGCGACCTGGTACGTACCATTATTGTAGATTCTACCGTTACCTGCCGTATGGAGCGTGATAAGGTCATCAGTAACGACAATATCCAGGCTGGTGATGTGATCGTAGGGCTTTCTTCTTTCGGACAGGCATCCTACGAAACAGAATACAATGGCGGAATGGGTTCTAACGGACTTACCTCTGCACGTCATGACGTGTTTGATAAATCTGTTGCCAGCGCCTACCCTGAAAGCTATGACCCTGCGGTACCATTCGACCTGGTCTTCTCTGGCGGTAAAAAGTTAACCGATAAAGTTCGTATCAACGAAAACACCGAAGTTACCGCTGGCAAACTGGTATTGTCGCCAACCCGTACCTATGCGCCCGTAATTAAAAAAGTGCTGGAAGCATTCAGACCACAGATCCACGGTATCGTACATTGCAGTGGCGGCGCACAAACCAAGGTACTGCATTTCGTAAACAACAACGTACACATCATTAAAGATAACCTGTTCCCCGTTCCTCCCCTGTTTCAACTGATCCAGGAGCAATCGGGTACCGATTGGAAAGAAATGTACAAGGTATTCAATATGGGGCACCGCATGGAGCTTTATGTGCCTGCTGCCATTGCTGAAGACATCATTGCCATCTCCAAAAGTTTCAACATCGATGCACAGGTGATTGGCCGTGTAGAAAGCGCAGCGCAAAAACAGGTGACCATCAGCAGCGAAAAAGGGAACTATACTTATTTTTAAGAATTAAATTTACCATTATAAAAAAGGGCGTATCCTCATAAAGATACGCCCTTCGCTTTTTACACCTTATAATACTGCTCCCAGCCCTTGCGTGGTGGCGGACCAACCAGCAAAGCATTGGCAGTTTTATTATTGGTAATGATCTTCTTCTTACGGTCAAATTCCAGTTTCGTGTTTAATTTCTGTGCCAGCACCCCTAAGCAGAACACCTGGCTCAGCGGACCAGCCACAGCGAACGGCGATCTTGTTTTTTCTTCTCCCTTACAGGCCTGCAGAAAATTTTTAAAATGATTGGACGGACTAACAGGTACTTCCGGCAAAGAAGCAGCCATAGCCAGAGCTTTTTCCTGAGGAATAATAGACAGTGTACTGCCATGCGATCCGCCCTTAAAAGTCAGTTCCTTACTGTAAATGATCTTTCCGGGATTTAGCTTTGCCGGCTCAATAGCCCCCGTACTTGGCGGCGGAATGTTCGGATCCAAACCCGAAACACCGTAGCCATTAGGAATCGGCGGCAGGTTATTTACCCCGTCGTACCAGTTGATATCCAGCGCTGGCATATTGCCGCGTTTTGGAAATTTAAAACACAGGGTGGATGACATCGGGTAAAAGAAATTGTTATGTCCATCCAGTTTAACGGCATTGACCTCATGAGGCAGGCCAAGTTCAAGAAACTCGTGTGCAGTATCCAGGATGTGTGCACCCCAGTCGCCCAGCGCACCCATGCCCAGGTCAAACCAGCAGCGCCATTGTCCGTTTACAAAATCCTTATTGTAATCGTGCCCGGTGGTAGCCATCTGCCAGATGTCCCAGTCCAGCGTTTCCGGAAGCGGCTGTGCCGAAGGAAAAGCGCGCATGCCCACATCCCAGGTATGCCAGCGCCGCGGCGAGTTCATATGCGCAGTTATAGCCGTCACATCTTTAATGATACCCGCTTCCTTCCAGGCTTTAAACTGAAAATAATTCGCCTCAGAATGCCCCTGATTACCCATCTGCGTAACCACTTTATTGTATTTGCGCGCAGCTTTCATCATCAGCTCCACTTCATTGAAAGTACGCGCCATTGGTTTTTCTACATAGACATGTTTCCCCAGGCCCATAGCCATCATGGTGATCGGAAAATGTGAAAAATCCGGCACACCAACACTTACGGCATCAATCTGGTTCCCCATTTTGTCAAACATCTTCCTGAAATCCTGAAAGCGCGGCACTTCCGGAAACTCTTTTAAGACCGCCTGTGTATGTAAGGCCCCCATATCCACATCACACAAGGCCACAATATTTACCAGACCCGTTTTATACAGGTCTCGGATAATTTCTGCCCCCCTGTTGCCTATGCCAATGCAGGCCAGGTTTACACGTTCATTGGGACTGGCCAATCTGATGTCCCCTTTGCGCATTCCCATCAGCGCAGCGGGTGCTATTGCAGCTGCAGCCGACAACAGCGCTGTCTGCTTCAAAAAATGTCGTCTTGAAAAACCTTTTGTATTCATCCTTATTCGTTTCTATTTGTTTGTCTTTTTATCCTTCAGCAATATATCAATTTGCCGGTCAATTTCAGCAGCTTTAGCCTGCGCCTCTGCCAAAGGCAGGCCGGCCTTCATGGGGCGTTTGTGCCCAGCAGCAGTCAGCCAGGCATCTTTCATCAGTGCCTGCTTCTGTCCCACCAGTCTGAAAACCTCTTCTTTCCCAGGATGCTGGATTGTGGCCAGCACCTCAGATGCCGGGGCAATCTGCTTCTCGCCCAGGTACAGCAACAGCGATTTGGCCATGATCCAATGGCCCAGCTCCGCAGGGTGTATGCCGTCTTTGGCAAGTGTAATGCCATTCTGCAGGTATTTTTTCATAGGGTAATGCAGGTCAGCTACTTCCCATTTTTGACTTTTCCGCTGCTTCAGCAGCCAGTCCGAATACTTGTCCAGCACCTTGGCATAGCCTGCTTTGCCACCCTTTGTTTCGTCGTAAACCGGCGGGGTAACATGGATGATCCGTACGCCCTGGGCTGCATATTTCTCATGCAGCCAGTTGATGCCATCCTTAAACTTCTGGAACCGCCCCTGATCAAAAGGCAGGTATATACCATCATTCATGCCATAGCAGGCAAAAACCAGGTCGGGCTTAACCACATTCATCACCCTGTCCAGGCGTTCGTGCAAATCCGGACGTTCAAATTTACCGCCTGCATGCCCCGGCTCCGACAAACCCGACACTGTTTCGCTCGGCAGCCCCATATTGATGAATTCAATCTTTTGTCCCGGGTAATTCAGTGTCCAATACGTTTCCACATCAACAATATACTGCCCCGCATAAGTAATGCTGTTCCCCAGGAACAAGACCTTCTTTACAGCTGACGAAAAAGGCTGTGCAAATGCAGCAGTTGCTATATAAAATAAAAACAGTAAACAGGCCGAAAAAATCCTCATCTTACTAAAATAGTGATTTCAAATTAAACCAGGTTGATTATCTGTTCAGCAGTATTGGCTATTTGTTCAGCAATATTATTCTAAAAAAAGAAAAAGGAAAAAGGAAAAATTACCATTCTCTTCAACGGCTGCATAATTTCAGTTTTTTCTTTGAAAAAACTAAAAAGACGCCAGGCCGTTTCTGAGAAGGTAATTTTTCTGTTAAACAAGGAGGCTAGAATGAAACCGCCTAATTGGATTTTCTGGAAGGTAATTTTTCTGTTAAGCAGGGAGGCTAGAATGAAGGCGCATAATTAGATTTTTCAGAAAGGTAATTTTTAGACCCCATATAGGTTAGGGCGCAAGAGCAATCCGGTATGCCGGAGAGAATGCCTTCGTCAGGCTTGCGCAGCTTGGCTGTCGGCAGCATTCGACCGGCTACCTGATTGCCTAAGTCCCTTTCCTAACCCATAAAAAAGGCCGCAAATCAAATCTGCGGCCTTTCAAAAACTCAATGCAAGCTTATTTCTTAGCTTTTACCTCATTTTTCCTGATGTCAAGTTCCTTGATGATGTTTTTGGCTCCGCCCAACACATCAATACACCAGAGTACATAACGCACATCTACACAGATAGTCCGTTTAAATTTCTTGTCAAAGGCAATGTCACCACTCATGGCTTCCCAGTTTCCGTCGAAAGCCAAACCAATCAGCTCGCCATTGCCGTTGATCACCGGAGAACCTGAGTTACCACCGGTAATGTCATTATTGGTAATGAAACCTACAGTCAGTGTACCATCGTTGCCATATTGACCGAAGTTCTTCTTATTGTAGTTTTCAATCAGGTTTGCAGGCAGATCAAACTCACTGTCGCCCGGAATGTATTTCTGCATCACACCATCAATGGTAGTCGTGGTTTTATACACCATTCCATCTTTAGGCGAATAATCCTGTACATTTCCATAAGTCAGCCTCATGGTCGAGTTCGCATCAGGGTACATCAGCTTACCAGAGTTCTTTTCTAAAATGGCTTTCAGGTATAAATGATCCAGTTCTGCTTTTTTCTTTTCAAAATCTGCCACCAGCGAACCAAAATTGGTTTTGATGTATTCAGCAGGTACGATGTTCAGTGCATACTGGTAGCCAGGATCACTGTTTACTGCATCTGCCGAAGGGTTCGAAGCAATAAAAGCTTTCAATTTCTCCGGTTTGATGAAATTGCTGTTCTCCCAGAGGTAATTGGCATACTTGTCGAAAGTAGCCTCAGGGTTGCCCGACCAGTATTTCTCGGCAATCTCCGCAAAGAATTTAGGCTGCGATTTTACAGGTACATCCTTATAGAAGGAAGCCAGGATCTGCGAGAATATTTTTTTATCAGCTGTCTCGTTATAAGTTTCTTCATAAGCAGCTAAAGCATTGCCCAGATTGTCCTGAACCTGTTTCACATAAGCGGCATCGTCTTTTTTCTTGCCCACAGCAATCAGTGCCTTACCCATTCCAGAGGCATTGGCAGCCCATTGGGAAGCCATAAAGCCTTCGTTGATATAAGTACGCTGTACAGAAATCGGATCAATTTGTTTATAGATCTGATCGTATTGCTCCATCAGGCCTGCAAATTCTGTTTTCTGGGCAGCCCATTGGGTAAAGGCTTTTTCTTCTGTCCTTTTGGCATCCGATACCTTTAAACGTTTCAGTTGCTCGGTCTGTCCAATGAAATATTTCCAGTAATTGGCAATCTGTGCGTATTTTGAAGATAATTTTAAACGCAGGGCCACATCTTTATCCATTTCTGCTTTCCATGCTTTCAAACGGATGTCACGCAGTTTTACGATAGTAGGGCTCACCTTTTCCGTAGCCAGATCTACCCCGTAAGAGGTCAGGTACCTGTCGGTACGACCGGGGAAGCCATAAACGATAGAAAAATCACCGTTCTTTACGCCTTTGATAGAAACCGGTAGGAATTTCTTAGGTTGATAAGGTACGTTCTGCACATTGTATTTGGCAGGCTGGTTACCTGTAGAAGCATAAACACGGAACACCGAGAAATCACCCGTCTGGCGCGGCCATTCCCAGTTGTCGGTATCGCCACCAAATTTACCAATGTTCTGCGGAGGGGTACCTACAAGGCGTACATCATCAAAACGCTCGTAAACAAAAAGGATAAACTGGTTGGATTTATAAAAATCCTTTACGTTTGCCTCGATGGTAGGGCCTGTAACCGCAGCTTTAGCTATGGTATTAAACACCTCGGTCATTTTAGCATCCTTTTCAGCACCGGTCAAACCTTTGGTAGCGGCATTCACCTTAGCGGTCACATCTTCCATTCTTTGCAGGAAACGGACAAACAAACCTGCAACAGGCTTTTCCTCGCCATAGTTCTTTGCATAAAAACCATTGTCAAGGATGTTGTTTTCCGGCGTAGAGTTGGAAGCAATCGCATCGTAACCACAATGGTGGTTGGTAAAGATCAGGCCTTTATCAGAAACGATCTCACCGGTACAGAAGCCACCGAAATGCACAATTGCATCTTTTAAGCTGGAACCATTGGCATTGTAAAGATCTTTGGCCGTAAGCTTAAAGCCTTGCTTTTTCATTTGCTCATAGTTTTTACCTATCAGCATCGGGATCCACATCCCCTCATCTGCCTTCAGCCTGAGGGAGAAGGACAGTAACATTAAACACAACAGCAGATAAACTGTTCTTTTCATATTGATCATAATTAGTTAGTGTGCCGTAAAGGTAATAAATATCGGCTTAACGGGCAGCACCATAAATACTGATCGTCTCTGCTCCAACCTGCTCCTGCTTCGCATTCGCAGAAATTTTAAAATATTTTACATCCGGACAACGCATATCCGTAAACCGGCCCTTATGCATGGGCACGGCAATGACCTTTCCTTTGTGCATCCTGAAAAAAACAGTTTCTTTCCATACCGCATTTTCTACCCGCGTTGAGGTAGGCTGTGCCGGTTTGCCTTCGTTCCGCACCTGGTCAATGGCATTTACCCGTTTAAACTCCCCTACCGCATCCATTCGATAACCATCGGCATCGAAATCAGCTTCATAACGTTTTCCCGCACCTTCAACCAGAATCCTGAGTTTACCATCCTTTACCACGCGGAGCGACATCTTGACCTCCTCTCCCGGATACCAATAATACTCCCTGGAAGCCGGGGCATTCTGCCAGATGTCTTTCTGCCCGGTAGCAGTATATGCAGTGCGACGGAAAAATGGCCTGAAAGCTTTCCGCTCTGTACTGATCCTGCCTTGCTCATCTTTGGTTACCGCCCAGGTAAGGCCCACATCGGTCTCCTGCCCGTTCATGTTGCCCCCCATATAAACCGAGGGGTTATCCAGAAACTGCCCGGGCTGCCTGTCATTTTTCCTGCCGGCATCAAATGTGATCTTTGGCAGTACCACCGTACCGGCAATACCCAGCCATACATCCTTAGAGGACACCGCTTTCCTGTAATAAGCCCCCTTAAAGCAGGGCATGCTACCGGAAGGCCTCACTTCCCCCTCAAAAAAAGCAGGCTTATGCACAAGCGTATCCTTCAAAACAGTGCCATTCAACTCCGGCCCCGCGCCTTGCAGCGTAAAAAATGGGGCTATCATGAGCCCCAGTAAAAAATTCTTCATAAACGGTCATTTTCCTCCTCTACTGCACTAAGCACCCTTGCAACCTGAAACAACGCCCTTGGCACATGAAAACAACACTTCCATTTGCCCCCTTTCAGCGGCAGCAATACCTCTCCCCTGCGGTTCAGGTAAGCATACCACTCGCCATGCTCCTCATCCCTGAAATGCTTCCAGCTGTACTCATGCAACCGTAAAAACCATTCCTTACAAGCAACACTGCCCGTAAGCGCATAACCTTTAGCCATACAAACCAATGCCTCCAGGTGTACCCACCATAATTTCTGGTCCCATTCCAGCTGCTGCACCGGATGCCCCTTAATGTCCATAAAGTAAAAGATGCCGCCATATTCCTTATCCCAGCCATACTCCAGGGTACGCAGGGCGATCTCCACGCAACGGCCAATCAGCTTAGGGTCGTTCAAACGCACACCCAGGTCCATCATGAACCACATGGCCTCTATGGTATGCCCCGGGTTAATGAGCCTGCCATCAAAAGAATCGGAAAAAGAGCCGTCCAGGTTCACATTCTCCAGGATCAGCCCGCTGTCCTGCTGGTAAAAGATATCCATCACCTCATGGATAACTGCTTTAAGCAGGTCATCTACGGTCTGTTTGTCCAGCAGGTGTTCCATTTCCAGGGAAAGGTTGCTCAGGATCATCGGCAGCGCAAAGTTCTTCAGGTCGCGGGTGCCCGGATAAGCCTTATTGTACTTTCCTTTTGGGTTTTGCTGGCGCTTTAATATGTTCTGAAAAGTATCTTTGGCGATCTGTGCATATTTCTCCTGCGGATCCGCTTTATACAAGGCAGCAAAAGCCATACTGGCAAAGCAGTCGGAAAAGATATTGTAAGGCTGCACCAGGGGCTTGCCAAATTGTTCTAAAGAGAAATACCAGTTCCCTTCGGCATCGCGGCCATGCTGCTCCAGGAAATCGGCCCCATGTTTAGCCATCTCCAGCCATTCCGGCCGGGCTTCCTGTTCGTTATAAAGGGTGGCAAATGTCCAGACTTCCCGGGCCTGCAGCCACATAAATTTATCGGTATCAAACACGTTTCCAGTGCGGTCCAGGCAATTGAAATATCCCCCTCCCTTTTCATCCTTCGAATGTTTCATCCAAAATGGAATCACATTGCTGATCAGTTCCTGTTCGTAAATTTCACTGTAATTCTTCATCGGTAGCTCAAATTGTTAATCCTTGTAGGTATTCTTTATATCGGTTAAATAAATGTCCGGCCTGCAGATAAGCAGACTGCGGACTCATAAAATGTGAAAATTCAAAAGTAATGGCCTTATCGTACCCCGCCCTGCGGGCCGCTTCCAGCTTCAGGCGCAACTTCTCGAACTTGATGGGCAGAAATTTAATGGGCATATCCCGGTCAAAACTCTCGGCATTGGTCCAGCATTGCAGTCCGTAGCGGTCGGCCATGCGTTTATTCAAGACAAAAAAATCATCCAGTTCATGATAGTCGATGTGCCCATCCTGAAAGGCTACGGCATCTACGGCACCCTGTATGCCCTCAAAGATTTCGCCCCATTCACGCTCATGTTCCTGCAGCGATACGGCATCCTGCTTGGTCAGCTCAGCAGAGGCAGCCATTACTGCCTTTTTGCCATCTATCCAGGGAGAAATGAAGGTGGGCAACCCGTTACTTACGCCCTTGCATTGCAATCCTAGTGTACGGAAAGCCTCGGTAGCCCCTTTTGTGCGCCTGCTGATCTCCATGCTCAGGTACCAGCCGCCAAAACTCTTGTAATGCCCGTATTGCTGCCAAACCTCATCTATCACATAGCGGTTGGCATCAATCTCGTGCTGCAGGTTGCCGGTATCCCAGTATTCACCGCTGTCGTACAAACCAAAGTAAAACTTCATATCGTACTTATCGGCCAGCTGTAAAAAGAGTTCCGCCAGGTCTATTGGCGGATGGTAACAGCCAAAACTATCCTTCAGATAGGTAGAAGGATAAGTAATGAAACGGCGATAGCCGCTCCTGATTAAAATCACGGTATCTATCCCAACCGATTTCATGTGTGCAAAGTCCCTGTCCCATTCTGCCCTGCCCCAGTTCTGGTGCGGAATATCGTGCGATATCTCGTCTATAAATGTCCCTGTAATCCTCATAAATATTTTTGTTCCTGTAGGTATTTTACCCAATCAATATAAGCACTTGCCTTAAGATGTACACCGTCCGGACTAAGGTCCTTCCTTAAGTTTCCCTGCTCATCGGAAAAAAGAGGAACGATATTGATATAGGTGATGTTTTCTTCTTTTGCCAATTGCTGAATGCGCGCATTCAGTTCCGGCACCTTTGCATTCCGGCCTTTGGTATAGGCGGCCGTGGTCATGCTTTCATTAATAGGCAAGGCGCTTTCTATGTAGATCTTTGTTTTTGGTGATTCCCGTTTGATCTTACGGATGATCCGCCTGTAGTTAGAGATGCTGACCTCATAAGGCAGGCCGCGGAACAGGTCGTTGATGCCATCCATCAGGAAAATAGCCCTGGGCTTTGCAGTTAGCACTTCATCCATTCTGGCCAGAATGCCGAAGGAATTGTCGCCCCCCACGCCCCGGTTTACCACCGGATAGCGGTAGCCCGCCAGGATTTCCTGCCACTCTCCCCTTTCGGTTATGCTGTTGCCCAGAAAAACCACCTCGTTTTTTACATGGGGCATTTGATTAAAGTATTCAACCCTTTGCTGATAATAGGGATTGGCATAATTGCTGTCAATCTTTACCGTATTTTGCGCTTCAGCAGTCAGCGCTGCACAAATGGAGCCACACAGGGCTATCCATAATTTTAAGTTCCCCATTCTATATTGCATGTGTTTTCTTTAAATATTCCGCCCATAAAATATAAGCTGCCGAACGCAGGTGCAGCCCGTCTATGCTCAGTTCCTTTTTCAGTTCCCCATCCGGTCCCGCAAATACCTGATGCAGGTCTACATAATTCAGCTTTTCCTGTTTACACAGGGCCAAAAGTTCCCTGTTCATGGCCAGTATGCCGGGGTTCGATAACTTCGCATAAGTAGCGGGCAGCATAGCCTTGTTTACCGGCAGGATGCTTTGTACATATATTTTGGTGTGGGGCGACTCAGCCTTTACCCTGGCAATGATCTTCCGGTAGTTGTTCAGGATTATGTCCTGCGGTGTACCGCGCTTCATGTCGTTGATACCGATCAGGATAAAAAGCTTAGCCGGTTTGGCCGCCAGCACCTCATCCATGCGGGCCAGGATGCCATAGCTCACATCGCCACTGATGCCCCGGTTCACTACCGGTTTACCGGGAATCAGCTCCTGCCATTTTCCGCCCTCGGTAATGCTGTTGCCCAGAAATACAATTTCATTTTTCTGGTTGGGCATACGCTTAAAAAATTCGAGCCGCTGCAGGTAATGCCCATTGGCATAACTGCTGTCTATTCCAGCCTGTGTTTGTGCGCTGCCCAAAAAAGGCAGAACCAATAAAGCTGCACCCGCAAACAGGCATTTCATACCATATTTCATTTCGTTCCTCATTCCACAATTTCTTCAGCCTCTTTTTCTACCGGCATCAAAGGCACCAGCCAGGTCACCACAAAAGCCGGGATGGTGGCAATCAGCACCCAGATAAAAAACTCTTTATAGCCCAGGTAATCGCTCAGCAAACCGCTGATCATGGAAGGGATCATAAAGCCCAGGTTCATCAAACCACTTCCAAAGGCATAATGCGCCATTTTGTATTTGCCCGGGGCGATGTTCTGCATCATAAATAAAATGAGGCCTACAAAACCATAACCATAACCAAAATACTCTATGGCCACTGCCGATGCGATGATGTACAATTCCTGCGGCATAGCTACAGCAAGGAAAGCATAGGCTGCAAAGGGCAGGTTAAAAACAGCACACAGAATGAGCAGTGTACGCCTGGTCAGCCCCTTATTGGATACATAATAACCAGCCACTATAGAACCCAGTACAAAAGCAATGGAACCAAAAACGCCGTACAGTAAACCAATTTCAGAGGTACTTAAACCCAGTCCGCCCGAAGCCCTAGAAGCCTTGAAAAACAAAGGCACAATTTTAATGGCCTGCCCCTCTGCAAAGCGGTAAAAAACAATAAAGCACAGACTATACCAGATATTTTTCTTTTGAAAAAAAGTAATGATCACATCTTTTAGGGTCGCAAAACCTTCCTTAACAGAGCTTAGTTCCTGTGCTTTTCCTCCTTCGGGAAGTACCCGCATATTGTACAGCCCCAGCAAAACCATGATGAGGCCATAGGCAAACATCACCGCCATCCAGGCGTTGTGGATCCCGATCTCTTTTTCCAGCTGACCAGCAAAATACACCAGTACCCCGCCCGAAAAAACCTTGGCAATGTTATAAAAAGCGCCCTGCCAGCCTACAAATTTAGCTTGCAGCTTCGGCGTCAACTCATTCAGGTACACCCCATCGGCAGCCGTATCGTGTGTAGCGCCACTAATGGCGATAATGGTCAGAATGGCAATAGAGAAGCTGAAAAAATGGTTCATCTGCAGCGTTAAAGCCAAAAGGCCAAACAATACGCCGGTAAAGATCTGTGTAGTGTATACAAAGAACTTTTTAGTTTTGTACATCTCCAGAAATGGCCCCCATAGCGGCTTGATGGTCCATGGGAACATGATCAGGGAAGTCCAGAAAGCAATCTGCGTATCGGAGATGCCCATGTTCTTATACATGATAGAACTGGCGCCCGACAGGGCAACAAAAGGAAGCCCCATGGCAAACCAGGTAGTAGGGATCCAGTATATAGGGTTTAAAGTTTTCTTTTCAGGTGTTGGCACTGTCTCTTTTTTTAAAATTAAGTTTTCCAGAACAATTTAGCACGGGTACAATATAGGGTGATTAAGGATACGATGCCTGTAAAGACCAGCCCCTTTAAAAAGCCCCCTGCGGGCAAACCCGAAAGGCTGTCTAAAAGCACATCCCCACCTGTAATTTTCAATAGGGGGATCAGCAGCAGGTTACCGGCGGTATAGGCCACCATCGGATTTTTCCCGTTGTTGCCCAGATAGGTAATGAAGCCGGTAAAGCGGCCCGCTTTTTCAAAAATAACAAAGGACAACAAAGTCAGAAAAGCCAGTCCGGTGGTTACAAAGTAATAGCTGAAGGTAGAAATGTCTTTCCTGATGCCACCTTCGAAGGCCTCAAAAAATAAACCCAGTATCAGCAGGTAAACACCCGCCTGAGCAAACCGCTGGTAAAGCACCTTATCGGCACTTTCGGCGGTATTTTTTAACAGCTGTAAAAGCAATAGCGACAAAACAGCGCTGATCAGCAGATTGGATACCAGCCACCTGTTGTATAAACAAGCCACATTGCAGAGCATGATGAGCAGACACAAGAGCGCAACCAGGCCCATCCCTTTGCTTTTTAACAGCTGTTGATCATCACTTTGCGCCCTGGCCAGCAGCCACTCTCCTGCAAAAGTACCGGGCAGTACAATGAACAGGTATTTCAGGTAATAGAATTTGTACATCCAGGGTAAGGGCGACCAGTTGAATAAAACACTGTTCCAGGTGCCACTGTCTTTGGCGGTCAGCAAAACGGCCATCACCAAAGGTAAAATACCTATCCTTAACAGCAGGCGCTTACGTGTAAACCACCAGATAAAAGTGCCAAACAGGGCCATATTGGCCAGCACGATAATGATGACATCACTGTTCGCTAAATTGAAGCCATTTTTAAAGGGATAAGCGTACAGAAATAGCGCGGCAAGAGCAAAACCGGCAACTTTTATCCCAATAGCAAACGCTTTATGCTGCAGTTTGCTGAAATGTGCATACATCAGGAACAGCAGGAAAAAACAACCTATGGATAAAAGCTGGGCCTGCCACCCAGGCTCGGCATCCATTACCCAGGCACGTGCATAAAAGGTAAACAGGGCAAATACCACCAGCAGCAGGTAGCGCTGAACAATCTGCCCGGCTGTTTTCAGTGCCGGCTGTTCGCTGATCTTTTTTTGCATGGCCAGGGGGATGGCTGCCCCCATGGTAAACAAAAAGAAAGGAAATACCAGGTCTACCCAGGTGATACCGGGCAGTTCCGGTTTAAAAACATGGTATGGCGGCGGCACCTGTGCATGGTACATCCATGCAGGTAAAATGCCAAAGGCAATGCTACTGGAAAGCACCATCAGCAAAATGGCCAGTCCCCGCAAAGCATCTAAAGCCTGTTCTCTTTTCTTCATAGCTGCCGCGGCCCTATTTAACCACTTTAATCTTGAACTCCTTAACTACCGATTTCTCGCCTGTATAATTCACATTCGAACCCACGAAGGTAACCGTATACTCGCCCTCTGCTTTAAAAGCATAGGCATAGGAATTTCTCCGCTGGGTATAATCTTTAATTGGCGTTCCTTTGTCCGGCGACATGTTATCCGGTAAAAAACCTTTTGTAATGTACCAGCCTTCAGATTCTACCAGGCTGCTCATCGGGTCATAATAAAACATATCCGTAGTGTAAATCCATTTGCTGGTCCCGGCCGCGCTTACTGCATCCAGAATGTTTACCGGGTTCCATCCCGCATTGGTACGTGAAGCCAGTACCGTTGATGTACCATCCGGATCGGTAGTGGTCAGGTCAAAGTTATAGATCCTCCAGCCCCGCTGCGTAGAAGTAACTCCCGGAGATGCAGCGCCAACGAATTTAAAACCAAAGAACACAGGTTTGCCCGCAACAAGCTCGTCGGTAATGTCTACCTTACCCGAAGATACTTTGGGCCCCAAAACCCCGGCAGGTGAAACCGATAAAGTAAATTTGCCGGTGATGTCTTTCCAGCTTGCTTTTTTTACGGAAGCCTCGTCATAGGTTCCCGTAAAATCATTGGAAACCATCAGCTTAAGGTTATCCGTCTGACTGCCATACGTTACCTGTGTATTGATGGCGAGTTCTTTTTTCCGCCCTTCCACCACAACGCGGTCTTTGTATTTATATTCCTTGTTTTTCTCTCCCGAATAAAAGGTGATCACATCAGGTGCATCTTTGATGATGAACCTTACCGAGTCGTTAACTTTATATTCCCTTGCTTCAACGGTAACATCAAAAGCAGGGGTTACCACATCATCTTTGGTACAAAATGCCAGGAAAGGCAATAAGGCCAGACCTGCAAGATATTTTTTATTCTTCATGATTATTGATCTATAAATATGAATTACCAGCCTTTATTTTGAACGATCAGTTTATTGAGCATCATCTCGCTCGATGGGATCGGCAGCAAAAGGTTACGCTCGGCCGCAGCATTCTGTGCAAACACCGCAGCAAACTTATAACTTGCCGGGGCTGAAAGCCTGATCACATTCGCTATGGATTCCATGGTTTCCAGGTAAATGCCCCAGCGGATCAGGTCAAACTTCCTCAGTCCTTCATAACCCAGCTCCAATGAACGCTCCTTTCTGATCGCATCACGCAGTTCCTCTTTGGTACCTGCATCCTGAAGCACATATTCTGTTGCCGAAGAGATCGTAGCTGTTGCCACCGCTCCGCTGCCGCCCCCACCGCTTAAAGTTAGGGTTGGCGCCGTGGTAAATTTACTTCCTCTTGAAAGGATATCGATACGGATCACTTTACCACCGGAAATAACCGGCAAAAGCGAAGCATTTGTTCCGCCACCACCGGTGATGGTCAGCGTTGGCACAGAGGTGTAACCCGAACCCTGGTTGCTCAGTGTAACGCTTTTGATCACCTGTCCGTTCAGGTCCATGCCATAGGCGCGTTTCCTCACCAGGTTAACCGCATCCATCGCAGCCTGTGTTGGTCCGTTAACTTCATTTTCTGCTTCAGCAAACATCAGCAATACATCCGAATACCTCAATATCGGGAAATTAATGGGCGTTGTGCCCACGTTTTTAGGCAGCGCAATTTCATACTCCCTTCTCCATTTAGCACTGAACCTGTTGTAGATCTCTGCGCTGGTAAACAGCACCTTGCTGTTGGGCACCGAGTTCACGGTAGCATAGCGGTACGGACTGATAGACCAGTCTCTCCTGTTGTCCAGCGGGTCAAAGGCATTGTAATAAGTTTCCGTAGCATGCGGTACCCCATAGCTGTAGCCGAAATTCCTGTCGGTATTCCCGATTCCGTTGATACTGCCTAAGGAGCCTTCCTCTTCCTGTCCGCCGGTAGCCAGTTTGTTAAATTCAACTTCCCACATGCTTTCCCTGTACTGGGTATCGTATTCGTCCCTGCACATTTTAATGAAAATATTGGAATAATCGGGGTTCAGCTTGTGCGAACCCTCATCGATCACCATTTTGGCCCATTTCCTGGCTTCCGCAAATCGTGCTGTTTCTTTTAAAGGGGCCCCGGCCATCTTCAGGTTTACCCTGGCCAGAATGCCCCATACCACCGTTTTGGTAATCCTGCTGTTGTAGGAATAAGCACTGCTTTCGCTCACCATTCCCGCGGCAGTTTCCATGTCCTTCACAATAAAATCAAAGATCTCTTTTGTGGGAGTATTTTTAAAGCTTACATCCTTTACCGAAGAAGTAGAGCTCAGGCGCAAAGGCACATCTCCCCAGTTATTGGACAACAGGAAATAATAAAAGGCCCGCAAAAACATCGCTTCACCTTTGGCTACCGACTTTTTCTTTGCGTCCATCTCTGCCTTGTCCACATTCTCCAGGAACAGGTTGGCCCTGCTCACCCCATTGTAAAGCACCTCCCAGGAGGTATTTACCGTACCATCAGCTGTAGTGATGTTGCTGATCTGCAGACCGGTGGTTACGGTACTTCTCGATTCAAACCATTCATCACTCTGGTCATTGTCGAAATAAAAGGTCCGCCCGTAAGTACCTGTTTTACCCAGAACATCATAAACCCCTGCCAGCGCGGTATTGATATCAGTTTCTGTTTTAAAATAATTTACCGGCGATATAAAATCAGTTGGACTGGTATCCAGAAATTTAGAGCAGCTGCCCAGCGACAATGCAGACACCAATAGACTATATGTTATAATACGTTTCATTGCTAATTCATTTAAAAGTTTACATTTAAACCCAGTGTTGTAGTAAATGCACGCGGATAAGCCGAATAGTCAAATCCGGGCGTAAGTGCAGATCTTCTGACAGAGACTTCAGGGTCGTAGCCAGAGTAATCAGACCAGGTAACGATATTCTGGGCAGCCACATAAACCCTGGCACCTTTTACCTTTATCCGTTTCAAAAAGGCCGTAGGCAGGGAATAAGACAGCTGTACCGTTTTTAACCTGATGAAAGAACCATCTTCCACCACACGTGTAGAATAAGCCATATTGGTAGTCCCCCTTACACCAGGCATGTTGGAATCCGGGTTTTCGGGCGACCAGCGGTTGGCATAGGAAGCAAACTGATTGGTATTGATGAGCATCCCGGTTTCCAGGGCCAGGCGGTTGGCATTGTACACCTCATTGCCGTACGACCATTGAAAGAAGACGTTCAGGTCAAAATTCTTATAGGTAAAATTATTGGAGAAACCACCGCTGTGAATCGGAAGCGGATTACCAATTACCGTTCTGTCGTTCGCATCAATTACCAGGTCCCCGTTCAGGTCTTTGTATTTGATATCGCCCGGCTGGACATTGGCCCTGGTCTCGCCATTTGCCGTAATGTTGTCTTTAAGGATAAAGCTGTTCGGACCTAGCTGGTTAAAATCCTCGTATTTGTAAACACCTTCCCATATATAGCCATAAAATTGCGCTACCGGTTTGTTCAGTTTTGCGATATAACCCGGTAAGGTTTCCCAGCCGGCACCCCAGGCCTGAACAGAGGTGAGGCTCAGCTCATTTTCTGCCAGTTCCAGCACCTTGTTCCTGTTAAAGGAAATGTTGAAGTTTGTAGACCATTTAAAATCCTTGCTACGTACAGGGGTGGCGTTCAGGGTAAACTCCAGACCTTCGTTTCTAACTTTACCAATGTTGTTGAACTGCCGGGTATAGCCGGTACTGGAAGGCAGACTGGCATTGAGCAGCAGATCACTGGTGTTTTTGCGGTAAGCGTCTATTTCAAAGCTGATGCGGTCTTTCAGGATCCCTACATCCAGACCAATATCCATCTGCTCTGTTTTTTCCCACCTCAGGTCGGCATTGCCCATACTGGCCGAGTAACTGCCATTTACCAATTGGTTCCCGAACGAATATCCGGCCGTTAATGGTACAATATAATTAGAGAAGGCCGAGAAATCCCCGGAGCCATTGTTTCCGGTAAAACCATAAGAGGTCCTCAATTTTGCTGAGGAAATAAACTTCAGTTTTTTCATGAAAGGCTCAGCACCAATTTTCCAGGCAAAAGCCCCCGAAGGGAAATAGCCCCATTTCTGGTTGATAAACCTGGAAGATCCATCCGCCCTGAACGAAGCTGTAAAAAGGTATTTAGACCGGTAGTTGTAATTGACCCTGCTCAGGAAAGAAGCGAGCGTATTATTTGTTGTTGTAGATTGTATGGCCAATGGAACGCCCTCGTCCAGACCGCTAAGTCCAAGGCCTTCATTGGGCAGCAATTTTGCCGTAGCCCCGAAAGACCTGCCTTTTCCAGCCTGAATGGTAAATCCACCCACCACATCAAGCACATGATCTTCATTAAATTTCTTGTGGTACGAAAGGGTATTTTCATTCAGCCAGTTCATGGAATTGAAAATGGTAATCCCCCCGTTTATTTTGTTGTTGGTACTCGGATTACCCGTTCTGCTGCCAGAATTGTTGAAAACATCGAACTGCTTGGTGCCTTTTGTGGCCCCGCCGCTAACTTTCAGTTTCAGGTTGGGCAGAATGGCATACTCTGCATACCCGTTTACGATGAAGGTCTCCCCTACATCCTGGCGCAATTCATTTTTGGTGGTGAATATCGGGTTGAACCTGAATTCCGAAGGCCCCTGTTCAATTTCCGGGTCCTGCGGAACCTCGATCAGGTCGACCGAGGAGCCAAACTGCGGAATAGGCCGGTAAGCCCACACACTGTACAGCAGGTTCAATTGGTTCTGGTAAGTACTCTGAGAAGGCGGGGTGCCAAAATTTTTGGCAGTAGCATAACTGGTGCTCAGTCCCACCTTAAGGCGTTTGTTCACTTCCTGGTCAAGCGTAAGCCTGCCCTGCAAACGGTTATAGCCCGAGTAAATGATGATCCCGTCCTGATCAAAATAAGAAAGGGAAGCACTGTATTTTGTTTTTTCTGTACCCCCTACCAGGCTAAGGTTATGGTTCTGCATGGGCGCAGTACGCATGATCTGGTCTTCCCAGTCAATCCCTTTAACACCTTTATAATAATCCAATGGTACATCGGTATTCTCAATCTCGTTTAACTTGGTCAGGTAAAGCCTTTTGGTCGTAACCGGGTCAATCTCGTACTGAAGTTTTACATATTCGTAAGGATCAAGTAGTTTCATCCGCTTGTTGTTGTTCTGCAAGCCGAAATAAGTATTGTAACTGATGGCCGGGGCACCTATTTTACCGCGTTTGGTAGTCACAACTACTACACCATTTGCACCCCTGGCACCATAAATAGCAGTTGCAGAGGCATCTTTTAAAACATCTATAGATTCAATATCTGCCGGATCGATGGAGGAAAGCGGGTTTGAAGCATTCAAAGCCGAATTGTTCACATCTTCCATCGGAAAGCCGTCTACCACAAAAAGCGGGGAGTTGTTCTGGGTGATGGAGTTACCGCCACGGATCACGATGTCGACGGTACCACCGGGCCCGCCTTCAGATGACACCACCTGCACACCTGCTACCCTGCCGCCCAGTGCTTCATCAAAGGACCTTACAGGGGCCTTGGCAAGGTCTGCAACATTTACGCTGGCTACAGATCCGGTCAGGTCCTTTCTTTTCACCGTACCGTAACCAATCACCACCACATCATTCAGCTGAGATACAGACTCCTTCAGCGTTACCTTCATCGGTCCGCTGCCAATTGTTGCCGTAGCCTCTTCAAAACCAATGTAACGGAACACCAGCACTGAGCTGCCTGCAGGCACTTTAAGCTGAAAACTTCCTTTCGAATCGGTAGTAGCCGTAATTTTCTGGTCTTTAACCTGAACGACCACCCCAGCCAGCGGCTCGCCCTTCAGGTCGTTCACCTGGCCGTTAACCGTACGCTCTCGGTCACGCTCTCTCCCGCTCTCCTGTGCCATGGTCATTAAAGAAATGCACATGAGCAGGGCAAAACACCCCCCTCCGCGTAGCCACCCTTTAATTTTTGTAAAAATTTGTTGCATAATGTGGTTTGGTTAGAATTTATAATCTTGTTCGGTTTATTTGTTTTTAAGCATGCCGTTAAAGTCGACCGCAATAGCAAAGGGATCTAAAAAATGATCTATTAAAATGGCCAGCTGCCTTCTGCTCAGACTGCTTTCGGCCTTCACTTGTCCAGCCATCCCTGCATTCAAAACTTCCAGCAGTTCTGCTGCACTGATCTTCCTTTTTGCTGCTGCCGAAAAAAGCGCTGCAGCAAAGCCTGCATCGGTAAGTTTACCGGAAGCATGCAGCTGTGCAGGAATGGAATAATAAGTACGCATGCCATTGGCCAGCTCATATTCGTTAACAGGTTGTTCCGGGTAAAACCAGGTTTGGTTGGCCCATTTATAAGGAATACCTGTGCCTTTAAGGATGCCCGTAGCCCCAATTTTTTGCAGGGTTTTAAAGTCTTTATCGGCCGGTTTTACATCTATAAAGGGCATAAGGTAGGCCTTACTGTCCAGCAAGGCCAGCTGCACTTCCCTGATGTTTACTTCTGCAGGCTGCTGTTTGTTTTTTATCGCAACTGCCGCCAGGGCCCCTGCTGCCTGCCCTACGGTAAGTACCACCGGCTGCAGCCTGCTTGCGCCAGCTACAATATTGGTTACGCTAATGCTTTTTTCGGCCACAATCAGCCCCTCACCGGTAGCGGGCACCAATGCACCCAGGGGAATATTGTAGGCCGGCACTTTGATGTTGATGAAATCAATCTGCGGGGCATCCGGATTTTTAAGGTGATGGTGATCAATCGGATAATCGCCTATCGCAATACCTGTACGGTATAAGCTGTTCTTTTGCTGGTAAGGGGCAGTAACATCGTTTACATTTAAAGTTACCATGCCCTTCAGGCGCCTCGATTCCCTGTGGTAGGGGATCATCGGCAGTTTATCTTTGGTAGGGAACTCATCGTCGGCAATGCCCAGGTGCTTAAAGCCCAGCCGGGTCTGCAGGTGGTAAACAAACCTTAAACTGTGCAGTTTGGCCACTTTCAGGGCCGCATCACGGTCCTTTTTGGCCATTTCTATGATATTCAGGTAAATGTCGTTACCGCATTTAGGCCAGTTGATCATGTACTTGTTGTTGGGCAGCTTACCATAGGTGATCATCTGGTTGCAATCTATAGCCCTCTTGCGCTGATCGGCAGCCGGATCGGTAATGTCGCAGCAGCATTCAAATTCTTTGGGGTCGTAGCCCTCCGGTTTGGGTATGGTTTTATCGGCTCCCCTGCCATAATCTTTCAGGACTACCACATAGGTCAGGTCCTGAATGATGTCATTGGCCTTTTCAGGGGCAAAAGACTCGCCGGTATCCTGTCGGCTATCCATTCCCACACGGTAAGGGATTTTCAGGAAAGCCATCACATCGCCCAGTTCCGTAGCATCTATGATCAGGTCGGCCGTAACTACAGCCGGTTTTCCATTTACCCGCACTTCGGCCTTCCATTTTTTACCTGTACGGCTTATATTTTTCCATTCTGTTTTATACCATATGCTCAGGTTAGGGTGGCTGGCCAGTTCCTTTAATTTTCTATTGCCAACCGATGGCTCGAACAGGGTATTGCTTACCCATCCGGTTTCCACCGCTTTAGGGCCACCATAATAATCATAAAGTTTTTGCCTGAATTCGCCCCAAAGGCCCGAAGGCATCTGATGGTTGCCATCAATAGCCGCAACACCAGCAGAGGTCAGCATTCCTCCCAGCCATTCGGTTTCTTCAACAATAAGCGTTTTTATGCCCATTCTGGCAGCCTGAATGGCAGCAGTAGTTCCACTGGCACCACCTCCTATAACCAGCAGCTGCGTAGGATATTCTTTGGCCGCTGCAGGCAAGACCGGAGCCAGAAAAACGAACAGTAAAAAACGGAAAATATACTTCATGATAGCTAAGATTTCTTTTTAATGATCAGCGCAGTCATAACCGGGCGCTCTGCTCCATCCGAAGGTTTAACGGTTTGTTTGGCCCTTACCGTTAAGGAGGTAGAACCACCGCCATCTAAATTCACGGCGCCAACGCAGCCCATATCTTTCATCAGCTGGGCCAGTTCAGCTAAATTTAAACCTGCCCCTCCCGTACTGTTGTTGCCCTCTACGGCAAGCAGCACGATCATATTGTTTTTGGTATACCCTATGGCAGATCGGGCGCGTGAGGAGGTATTGTCGATATCGATCAGTTCCTCACCATCCGTGATATTGATCTTATCGTCTTTAACCAGCATCGGCGAACCGCCAATTGCAGCTTTAACGTCCCACACAACGCCACCTGCCGGAACTGTGGCCGTTGGCACAGGTTTGGCTGGGGTATTGATCAGGTTTGCAGCCGGGGCCGGATAGGAATAAACGGTCCCGTTTCCGCTCCCCACATGGTAAATCCAGGTTACATCCGGCACACCGTCAGCCGAAATTCCAAATGCTGCCCTTGTAGGATAATAAGTGGTGTTTACCCCATTTAAGGGCCGTGTTAAAGATTTGATATTGATGGCATTTACCAGCCCCTGGTACATGGCCAGGCTGTAAGATGCATTTGTTCCAAAAAAACCTCCATTGATGCAGGCATACCTGAAGCCCTTTTCTTCGGTATAAAAAGCAGAGACCTTTTTATTGGTGGTAGCCAGCAAAGGCTTTAGCTCCAGATCAGATTTAGGATCAAAAACAACACAATAGGCTACCAATGCTTTTCCATTAAATAAAGTTGTATTCTGATAAACCTGGATCCCATTAGGAAAATCAGCCATCAGGTGAATTGCTTTTTTCCAGGCTGGCGATAAATTGATCAGCGGAGTGGAATCAACAACCACTGCAGGCTCTTCAGGATCGGTTTCAACGCCCTTTTTAGATTTACTGCAGGCAGCCAACACGATTGCTCCCGCCATAAGAATACATGCAAAGTTTGATTTTAAGTTCATAATGGTTTGGTTATGCAGTAAATATAGGAATTTTATTAAATAAATTAAAAACTTTACAAACGTTTTGTTAAAATATTTTTAAAAGACCCTATATGTTCCCCATAAACCATAAAAACTATTTTGCCGGCATTCTGCGCTGCAGTTCGGTTAGCGGCAGCTTTAACAAGCGCCCCAGCTGCTGCCCTTTCCGATAGGTAACCACACGAATACTTTGCGCACCTTTAGGGACAGAAAGCGGCGTACCTTTATAAACAGGATAATATTGATCAGGATCGGTATCGTCAAATGAATAGTGAATATCCAGCCCCTCAACTTCGGTTGAAAGCTTCAGCAGCATTTCTTTGTTAATTCCGGGTGCTGCAGTAACGATGGCATCATAAAAATAGCGCGAACAGGCAACCTGCTCACGGTCCAGCACCGGCAGGTGGCTTTCCACCCGCTTTACAAAATTGTTCCAATCGCTTTTATTGTCGGCCGACCATAGCACTTCGCTCAGCGCAAAGGCCCTTGGCCAGGTCATCGACTGCAGTTTACGTTCATTGGGTACCTGTTCTGTCCACAAACTTCCTTGTCCGCCCAGCACATTTTCTGCCTTAATGCCCTTTGGCAGCGGATCAAACTGAAAAGTAGTACTCAGCCTGTTTACCGTAAAAATGGCATTCTCCAGGTAGGGATCGCCCTGATAAAAATCCAGGTAGGTAAAAAATGCAGGGGTCATCACCACCTGCTGGCCTTTATTGGCCGATAACAAACCACCTTTACTGTCTTTCCAGCTCATTACCGCCATTTCATCCGGCAAGCCGCCAGGCAAATTCTCGTACCAGCCCATCGGCTTTTTTCCTTTCGACAGTACAATCTGCGCTACCCTTTTCAGAAAATAAGACTGCAGTTCTTCCGCGCTTCCCAAATGCTCGTCTTTAATTTTTTGCTGGCATACGGGGCATTTATCCCAGTAAGCCCTCGAAACCTCATCCCCACCAATATGTATATATTTTGAAGGAAAGAGCGCTGCGATTTCTGTGATCACTTTATCGAGCGCCATAAACACCGAATCATTGGCAGCACACAGCACATTGGTGCGCGAAGCATTCCAGGGATCTCCGGCCAGAACCTGTTGCGGCCTTTTGGTGCAGGACAATTCGGGATAAGCCGCAATCATGGCCAGACTGTGCCCCGGCACATCAATTTCGGGTACAATCTCTACAAAACGCTGCTGCCCATAGGCCACCAGTTCCCTGATGTCTTCCTGTGTATAAAACCCTCCGCTTGTAGCCTTTTCATTTGGTTCGGGCGCTTGTTGTCCCCTCCAATAGCCAGTCCTGGGCACACGCCAGGCCCCAACCGCTGTTAATTTTGGCAAAGACCTGATCTCTGCACGCCAGCCCTGGTTATCGGTCAGGTGCAGGTGCAGCGTATTCAATTTATACTTTGCCATCTGGTCTATATAGCGCTTCATCACCGCTTTGGTAAAAAAATGCCTGCTTACGTCAACCATCAGGCCCCTCCATTTAAAACGGGGATAATCCTCAATGGCCACAGCAGGGATCACATAAGCATCGCCTTTTGGATTTCGCGTAGCCCCAACCGACAACAGCTGCATAAATGTTTGCATGCCATAAAACCAGCCTGCAGGCCTGGCAGCCCTGATCCGTACCCCGGCGCTGTTTATTTCCAGTTCATAAGCCTCATCCCCTTTGCCCTTCAGGCAGTTTTCATCCTGTATCAGGCGGATTACATTGCGCACTCCGGGTTTCAGACGTTTCAAATGCGCTAAAGGTTTTCCGCCTGTGCGCTGTCCAGCTGCAAGCGGCAGGGTAAAACCGGTAGCCAGCTTTAAGCGCGCAGCAAACAAAGCAGCAAAACCGGTATCAGTTGCCGCAGGCAAAACAATTGAAGTCCTGGCATTCAGCACAAAATTCCCCTTGCCGGGCTCAAGCCTTACCGGCCTCGGTATAAGGTCCGGACTTTGTGCCCGGGCATTAAAAAACAAAACCAAAAGCAAAGCAGCAGCAGGGGCCATCCTAAGGGAGGCCAATTTGAATAGGATTTTAAACATGAGTGTAAATTATAAGGAGAACCTTAGCATTTTTATTTAACTTCGCGATAAATCTATAAGTTTTTAATAACTTTTGAGATATATATTAATTATTTTTAATAAGATTCTGTACAGAACTGTTAAATTCGATACAAAAGATATTTTAATGAAAACAGCGCTTTTTGAAGAACCAAATGATATCCTGACGGGGGTTGCCTATAAAAACATCCACATCAGAAAAACCATTGTGTCGTATTTTGCCGATGCGGGCAATGCTACCATAGCCGACCTTTGTAAGGAGACCAATTTAAGCGTTCCCAAAGTAACTGCCCTGATTACAGAACTCATTGCCGACGGACTGGTAAAAGACTTCGGCAAAGTAGGTTCTACAGGCGGCCGCAGGCCCAATATATATGGACTGGTGCCAGATTCCGGTTTCTTTTTAGGGGTAGATGTGAAGCACAACCACCTGAACATCGGCTTGATAGACCTGCAGAAAAAGCCGATCAAAATATCCCGAAACGTACCTTATACCCTAAACAATACTGCAGAATCGCTGGCATCGCTTTGCGAACTGATCCGCAATTTTATCAGGGAAGCCAATACCTCAACCGGCAAGATCCTGGGACTGGGCCTGAACCTTTCGGGACGCATCAATTACGCCACAGGTTACAGTTACAGCTTTTTTCATTTCAACGAAGACCCGCTGAGCCAGGTCCTGGAGCGGGAGCTGAACATCAAAACCTATCTGGAAAACGACTCCCGGGCCATGGCCTACGGGGAGTTCAACTGCGGTGTAGTGAAAGAAGAAAAGAACGTACTGTTCCTGAACCTGGATTACGGTCTGGGTATGGGCGTAATGATCAATAACGAGCTGTATTACGGAAAATCGGGCTTTGCAGGCGAACTTGGCCATATCCCCCTCTTCAACAACGAGATCATTTGCCAGTGCGGTAAAAAAGGCTGCCTGGAAACCGAGGCTTCAGGGCGCGCATTGATCAGCATGTTCAAAGAAAAGCTTTTGGCCGGATCGTCTACTGTACTGAACAAAAAAGCGACCGACGACATACAGATGCAGGACATCATCAATGCTGCAAACAACGACGATGTGCTTTCTATAGAACTACTGGCCAAGATTGGTGAAAAACTAGGCAGGGGTATTGCACTGCTCATCAACATCTTTAACCCCGAACTGGTCATCATCGGGGGTGCACTGGCCGCCACCGGCGAGCACCTGCACCTGCCCATCAAAAGCGCAGTCAACAAGTTCTCTTTAAGCCTGGTCAATACCGACACCCAGTTAAAAACCTCTAAACTTGGCGAAGATGCCGGTGTAATGGGCGCCTGCTTGCTGGTCAGAAAAAGGCTTTTAGAGTACCCACTCTAAAAGCTTTTTTTCGTTTTTTCTATTTTACAGCAGCCATATCAACCGGAATAAACACCAGCGGAGTTGGCAAACAGGAAGCACCCGGCGGCGAATAGGTTAGTTTAATGGTTTGTTCCTCTCCGTTTTTTGCCGGAGGAAAAACCTGTACCAGTATCGCTTCAGGCGCAGCTTTAGTCACCAGTCTGTCGTTAGGCAACTGGATAATCCCCTCGTTAAATTTACCTTTGCTTACTACCATTGTGGCTGCCATTCCGTTGCACCACTGGTTATCGCCCGAACGCGAGTTCCAGGTAACCAGGGCCAGGCCTTTACCATCTGTACTTTTCCATTTCAGCTCTATTTCATACATCACCCCATAGTTACCGGCCAGTGTAGATGCTTTACCACTCACCCCTTCAACACCAAGCACCCATGGATCTCTGTCACCATCAGCAAGCACCAGTTCAGCTACCCCGTTCTTCGTATCCAGTACTTCTGTTGAAGTGACCTTGTAATTGCTCACGCCAAACAAACCGCGGCCGGCATTTTTATGCCCGGTAGGGATAACTGATTTGATCCTGCCCAAAGCTACAGAACCAGGGGTTTTCAGGTCGGTCTGGATTACACTGATCTCACCCGGCTGATCGATCACAAACTCATAAAAACCATGGGTCAGTTCGTCAAATTTAACCACATTGCGTTCCAGCTGCTCATCAATAGCAATAGCTTGTCCCGGCGCCACTTCACGGATCTGCTCCGATCCTTTCGAAGCAAAATAATCGGCAAGCCCTTGTTTGCCTATAAGAAAATAGTTTGCGCTTGGCTTTTGCGAGGAATATTTCAGCATGCGGATGTGCATTTTCTGCTTACCGGTATTTTTAATTACAGCGGTTATTTTACGGTCTATTTTCGCAGGCTCTTTTACGCCATTTACATTATATACATACAGTCTTACCGCGCCAGGTGCTACCTGCTCTTTCAAAGCAATCCCTTCGGGGATACGGATGTATTCCGGATCGTCTGAAATGATGAACTGCGGACCTGGCAATACCACTTTCTGGTATTTGATATCGGCTGGTTTGATGGCAAAAAAATCCTTCATCAGCACAACATTTCCCTGCTTTGCTTTCAATAAAGCCGCAGCATCTTCGGGTTTCAGCACCTGGGCATTCAGCTGCAGTGTACCGCAAACCAGTGCCAGGCCAAGTGTAGTTTTTAAGTTTTTAAAGTTCATATTTTATTTGTGTATTGGTGTCAGTTGATTTCCGTTCTGGCCAGTTCCTGAAAAAACCGGAAATGGGCATGAATGCTTTTAGACCAGTAGCCTCCGGTATGTGCACCCGGCTGGGTAATATAGGTAGCCTTAATTTTAAGCTCATCACATTTTTGCCGGAACTGGTTATTGGCCTTATAAAGGTAATCTTCCGTTCCGCAATCAAAAATCAGGGTTTTATTTAAGCCTTTTATCTTTTCCAGCCGGTTAACCGGCGAATACTCATCAAATGCGCTGTTCTCTTCCGAATAAGTGCCCAGCAGGTTGGCAATGGTGGTTTTTTTAAACCCCGAGTGCCTCAGGTTAAGTACGCCCGAGGTGCTGCCTGCACTCAGAAATGCATCAGGATGGTTCAGAAAGAGGTACATGGCCCCAAAACCACCCATACTGGCCCCGGTAAGGAACAGTTTCTGCTGATCTATTTGGTAATGTGTAGCTATTTCAGGCAGTAGTTCCTTCATGAAAAAATCTTCGTACTGCAAACTATCGGCCTGCGGTGAATTCAGGTACCAGCTCTTTTTGAGGCCATCCGGACAAACCACTATAAAATTATAGGTATCGGCCAGCTGCTGAATGTCAGTAAGTTTGCTCCAGGACCTGTAATTGGCCGAATGCCCATGCAGCAGGAATACCACAGGATATTTATGATCTTTCAGATAAGCACCCGGTTTGTACACCAGTACACTATCAGCCGTTTTAAGGTAACGCGATTTCAATACCATAAGTTCCTGCGCTTTGGCCGGAGAGAACTGAAAAAGCGTCAGCAGAAAAAAACAACAAACCTTACTTATTAATTTAAACAGCTTCATTTTTAATTTTTATCATAAAGTTGATCAGTAACAACCCATCTTTTCTAAAAAACATGCGCATCAGCAGATAAACCTGCCCTCACACACTGTTGCAGCCAAACTCACCTTTCCTACTGAATCTCCTTACATCGGCCAATCAGCCTGTGAATATAAATATATTTTAATAACTAATACATATATATTATTATTTTTAATAAAGTTAAACCATGCCGATCTACTATCTATAGCCAGGACTTCCCTCGATTACAAATAAATAGCTTTAATTTGCGTTGGTTACTGCTATAAAAACAAAGATTTATTTAAGGATTTGCACAGTATAAAAAATGGGAAGAACTTTTTTTGAAGAACTAAACAGCGAAAACGTAACGGGGGTTGCCTATAAAAATGTAAGCCTTAAAAAAAACGTACTCAGTTATTTTGCCAATGTGGGCAACGCCACCATTGCCGATCTTTGCAAAGAACTGAACCTTAGTGCACCCAAAGTAACCGCCCTTTTGGGCGATCTGATACAGGACGGTCTGATTAAAGATTACGGCAAAGTGGAGTCCACCGGAGGCCGTAAGCCCAATTTATACGGACTGGTACCGGATTCCGCTTTTTTTATAGGTGTAGACATCAAACAAAACCACATCAACATCGGCCTGTCAGACCTCCAGAAAAACCTGATCAAGGTATCGGAAAAACTACCTTATAAATTAGACAACAACAAGGAATCACTGGAAGCCTTATGCACACTGATCAACGATTTTGTGACCGAGCTGACCCTTCCGAAAGAAAAAATACTGGGCCTGGGCATCAACCTGTCGGGTCGCATCAATTACGCAACCGGTTACAGCTACAGCTTCTTTTATTTTAATGAAGAGCCCCTCAGCAAGATCATTGAATCAAAAACCGGCATCCGGGTATTCCTGGAAAACGACTCCAAGGCTATGGCCTATGGCGAATTCTCGGCCGGAGTGGTGGGTACAGAAAAGAATGTGCTGTTCCTGAACCTGGACCACGGCATAGGCCTGGGCATACTGGTAAACGGGCAACTCTATTACGGCAAATCGGGTTATGCGGGTGAGTTTGGCCATATCCCTTTGTTCGACAATGAGATCATCTGCCACTGCGGTAAAAAAGGCTGCCTGGAAACAGAGGCATCTGGCTGGGCATTAATCCGCATGTTTAAGGAGCGCCTGCAGGAAGGTTCATCTTCTATCCTTACCCAAAGCCATAGCAATTTAGCCGAACTGGAAATGGACGACATCATTAATGCGGCCAACAACGATGATGTCCTGGCCATAGAGCTGATTGCAAGGATCGGTGAAAACCTGGGCCGGGGTATTGCATTGCTGATCAACCTGTTTAACCCGGAGCTGGTCATTTTAGGGGGCAGCCTTGCCGCCACAGAAGAGTACATCAGATTGCCGATAAAAAGCGCCATCAACAAATATTCTTTAAGCCTGGTAAACCAGGATACCATTTTAAAAATGTCTAAACTGGGAGAACGCTCCGGGATCATTGGTGCCTGCTTACTGGTACGCAACCGTTTATTGTCGCTGAGCTAACTATGAAAAACAACCGTTCTCTGACGAGGTAATTTTTCTTTTAATCCGCTTTTAGGCTCAGAAAGCTGACACCTGGTGTTTATACAGCTTTTGTAATGAATTGAATATAATAAGATATTCATAAAATAATAATACAATAATTCGAATACCATTCAGTTACTTTTTATTTACCTTTTCAATACCCTTCCTATACCATATAAGGTATAAGAAGGGTATAGGAACCCTATTGAATGGGTATTTTAATTACTGTATTTGAATACTATCATTATATTATCATTATTGATTTATTAAATACACTATTTAAAAACTATGCTTATATTTATTATCCGCTACAGTTTTGTGGCGAGCTTTTGAATTAAATAATTAAAAATGGCAATAGCAGAAAACGGCCCACAAGGCAATCACATTGGCAGGATAGGTAACCTTACCTATTACATGCTGAACGGCAAAAACGTTGTACGTGAAATTGGTGTAAGCACCAAACCGCCCAGTGAAGCACAGCTGAAGACCAGGATGGAGACCAAACTGCGCAGCGGCTTGCTGCGCAAGTTGCTGGATTTCATCAAGACCGGTTTTTCTGTAGCGGCAATACTGGAGGCCGATAACCCTTTTAACCAGGCGGCAAAGAGCAACAAACAAATATTTGAAGGGAATTATCCCGATCTGAAAATTGCATATCAGAAACTGCGGCTCAGTAAAGGTAATTTAAAACCTGCAGAAGACTGGCTGGTAGCGCCTGTTGCAACCGGACTGGAATACAGCTGGGCTACCCATCCGGAGATGCCCTGGCCTGAGGCTACCGACCAGGTGATGATGCTGGCTTATTTTCCTGATGAAGAAAAAGTTTTCTTTAAGTTATTTGGCAACAGCAGGCTAAGCGGCTCCGATTTACTGGAAATACCGCCCAGCATGCAGCAGAAATATATGGAGACCTATATCTCTTTTATATCGGCCGACAGAAAAGGGCTTTCCGACAGTTCCTATACCGGCAGTTTCAATAAAGACTAACCTCAACTAATTTAACTATGGGCATACTTAAATCTGGCGCACTTGGGCCTTTCCGCAATAAAGTGGGGCCATTGATTGGCAGGCGGCACATGTCGCAGAACCTGCTCCTCCCGCTACCCCACCCCAGCAGTAAACCGGCTACCGCCAAACAGCTGGAAGCGCAGGAGAAACTGGGCCTGCTCAGCAGCTTTCTGAACAGAATAGATAAACTGGTGAACCCGGGTTTCAAAGCCTATACCAAACACAACAGTCCGGTAAATGCTGCTTTTAAATACAATTACGACCATGCTTTTGTAAAACAGGGCGAAACCTTTCTGCTCAATTACCCGAAGCTGGTTTACAGTCGGGGACATATATTGCCGCCCGAGGGCGCGGCACTTAGTTCTGCCGGCAGCAAGATTACCTTTAGCTGGTTGCCCCAAAACCAATCGGCCTACTGCCAGTTTAGCGACAAAGCCAGTTTTATGGTGTTCAATGCGGTTAAAGAAAAGGGCTTTGTCATTATCCTGCAACATACCGTAAACAGGTATGCAGGGAGCTTTGAACTGGAAGTACCGAAAGACTTTGCCGGAAATCCTGTACATTGTTACATGAGTTTCAGTTCGGCAGACGGGAAAAAGCAAGGCGATAGTTTATATGTTGGCGAAGTGGTTGTGGCCTAAAAACCCGGCACACCCGAATAAAAAATCCCTGCTTCAGATGATGAAGCAGGGAATTTAAGAACTAAAAAATCAATCTTAGCTTTCAGGTACTAAAACAAATCCTGTGCTTGTTTTAGCAAACGTTTTTACTGTAGGAGTAACACCGCTTTTAAATAGCCCGTAAGTTATCTTATATAGAACTGTTTCATCAACAGGCGCACTTGCATATTTAGTCTTCAATATCAAAATCAAAGCAGCAGTGATCTGGCTTTCAGTCCAGTTATTCGCACCTCCAGTTATATCGAATGATGCAAAAGTTACAGCATTCGCTATGGCAGCATCGGTTGCAACTCCAGATTTATCCAGAACAGAAAAATCTGCTTTAATAAGCGTATAATAAACTGTTGGATCTGGAATCCAGGTACCTTTCTTTCTAAGAAAAGCTAAAGGACCTAAAGAAACTGGCTTGCTCACCCATTTTATCCCATCAAATATTAATGGTTTTATTCTTCTGTAAGTTTTGCTGCTTGCAAAATAATCAAATGCAACATATTTAACATCTCCCAGTTTTGCCTTTGCCGTTACACTAGCGTCTGATCCTAAAAAGACACTGAAATAACCAGCAAGATTAGGTTCATCAGCTGCTCCGAAATTAAATAACACCAATTTACCAGCAGATATATATTGAGCCTGACTTACTGTATATGCTTTAACCCACTGTCCATTCAGAAAAATAAAAGTATCTACAGCTGGTACACCCGCACTTGTTGTAGAACCCGATTCAAAATAAGCATAAGTAAGTATAGAAAGTTGATTATTTACTGCCGCAGGATATTTCTTTGATAAAAACTCCAAAGACTTTGCAGTAGTAAAATTCTTATTGTTGTTACCGTTTGTAGCTGAATAATCTGCATCCGTAACTGTATACGTTAAAGGATTTGGATTGTTTGTAATTAAGCTATCAGCAGGTTTTACCTGTGCAGGCATTGAATTATAACTAATATTGGCTTTGGTCCCGTCTCCTAGCTGTGGATATTTTTTATTTAAAATTACCGAGATGAAATCATTTGCATCAGCAGTTGTAGCGAAATAAAAACCCGTCCTTGCATAATTACCTGCCGGCAGAAGACCATAATCAGCATTAGCCAGCGTCAAAACTACAGTTTTATCTGCAGCAACTGGCTTTATGTTATTGATTTCATCCTTTAAAGGGTTACAGGCAACGAATATCATGCTCATAAACGCTACCAGATATAATATGTTCTTTTTCATGATTGTCATTTTAGAAATTTACTTTTAAACCAACTGTCCAGGTTCTGCCAGCACCGTAATACACGTTGGCATTATTTACATCACTGATGCCATTGGTAAACGTCGTTGCATTTGAATCTGAGATATATTCAGTACCCAGCAGATTATTCACGTTAGCAAACATTGAAGATTTGATACCTGCAAATTTGAATTTGAATACAGCGTTCACATCAACCAGCGAATAACTTGGTACTTGCCATGGCCTCAATCCCTCTGAAGTCATGATGGTAGGAACAAAGGAAGAATAATAACGGCCGAAATAGTTATAATCGGCACCAATCCTTAAATCTTCAGTAACATCAAAAGATGCCCCTAAAGCTAAGGTTGTTTGTGGTTGATCACCAACCTTGACGCCTTTTGTATACAGAGGGCCAATTGAACCTCCCGTTAACTCTTTACCATTAACATCAGTAATTACCGCCTTTGGTACATTGCTATCCCATTTCCAGTCACCAACAGAAAGCATTGCATTGATGGTTAGCGCCTGTACGGGTGAGTATTTAAAATCAACTTCTACCCCTTGGTGCAAGGCATCCACACCACTTAAATTCGCTGTATAAAACTGCTGGGTTGGGGCATCATAATAAGCGTTAATTGTTGACCTATCCTTCCAGGTAGTACGGTAAATATTTACATTTCCAGAAAACTTAGTGCTTCTGTAGCCGTAGCCCAGTTCATAGCTAAGTATTTTTTCACTAACGGCATCATCATTCTTTTTATTCTGGTAACCAGCAAAAACAGCCTCGAAAATAGGTGCTTTTTCAAAATAACCAACGTTGGCAAATACATTATGGTGCTGATCAATGTTGTAGTTTGCACCACCTTTAGTCTGGTATCCAAAATAGTTCACTTTTGCACTTTTACGCGCAGGATCTGAATCTAAATATTTAAAATGATCAACACGCTGATAAGAAGTATTGGATCCTGACAAGGATAGAAATGCAGAAAGGTTGCCATAACTGTATTCACCTTGTACGAAAGCACCCTGCCAGCCTACTAAACCATCATAGTAAAACCCGATTTTATCACCGGTTTTAGCCATTTTAACCGGGTTGTTGATATCACCGGCGCCGCGGGAAGTGGTGGGATTGCCGTTCGCTATCTCTAAAACATATTCAGCACCTAGTAAATTTCTTACTGAATTGTAGTGGATACCTTTGTATTGTCTCAGGTCAAGTCCACCCACCAAATCGATTCTGTCATTCAGTTTTTTCTTGTAGGTACTCATTAAACCGCCCCAAACGTGATCATTTCTGTAAGACTGAAGATAGGCCTGTGCACTACCGTCCGGTGAAGCTGTATTCAAATCTACAAGGGCGTCAATATCTACAGGAGTGTATTTGTTACCTGTTCTGGTTGTTAGAAAAAGATTGGCATTGTTGGGGAATTCATTTCCTCCTCTACCTATTGAACCATATAGTGCGGTTGACAAGGAAGAAGTCTGATCTATAATCCAGCTGTGGTTTAAGGAAACCTGTGGTTTGTGATAGTAGTTACCGCTTATGGTTTTTTCTTTTCCATCCAGAATACCGTAGTTGGGATTGAATTTGTTGCCTTGAGGAGCCTCCTGGTAATAGGCAAGTTGAAAACGCTCAAATCTGGAAGCATGATACTGAGGTGCACCAAAACCTGTTAACGACAAAGTATGTTTATCGTTGATTATCTTTGAGACATTAAAGAAATAGCTGTACGCCTCATAAGCCAGGCCATTTACATAACCATCGCCTACGTTTCTTGAACCCATTGCTGAAAATGCCCAACCTTTATCGGTTAAACCGGTTGAATAAGAGAAGGTAGTTTTGTTGAAACCGTAACTTCCCAGTCCCTGGTAAATGAAACCGCCTTTTTTAACATCTGTAGTACGGGTCTGGATATTGACCGTACCACCCAATGAAGGCACAGCTACTTTGGAGGCACCTAAACCTCTTTGTACCTGTATAGAACTAGTTACATCATTTAAGCCTGCCCAGTTAGACCAGAATACGCGGCCATCTTCCATGTCGTTTACAGGAATACCATTGATCATTACGGCAATGTTGGCACTTTGGAACCCCCTCATGTTGATCCTGGAATCACCAAAACCACCACCGGTACCTTTGGTAGCATATATACCTGGTACCGATTTAAGCAATTCCGGGAACTCCTGCTGACCGCCTTTTTCGGCAATTCTTTCGGAATTCACAACAGAAAGTGCAACAGGCGTTTTTCTGTCGATAGCGATGTTGTTGGCCACGATCATTACCTCGTCCATTGTATTTGAACTTGAAGTTAGGGTAATTAGACCCAGGTCTGTTTTTCCTGCAGGAACCACAACTTCTTTACGGTTGTAACCGATGTAAGAGATCACCAATACATTGGTCCCCTCCTGTTTCTTGATAGAAAAGGTACCCTCTGGTGTAGTAGATGTAGATATTCCCGCGCCTTTTAGCGTAATTACCGCTCCAGGCAATGATTCCTTTGTTAATGAATCGATCACTTTACCCCTGATTGTCTGCTGGGCAAAAGCACCGAGCGCAACAAACTGTAACAGTAAAGAGAAAACAAGTAAAGATTTCTTCATACTTTTTTAGTTAGTTAATAATGTTTTGTACGATATCTTAAAATATCGGCACAAAGTTAAATATTTATTATGCTTGCATTTCTTTTTCATTGTTAAATAATTATTAATAATTGAGGTATTTTTCAACATTTAACACAAACCTTAATTACTACAACCTACAGTTCACCAGTTATTTACATTAATTCTATTTTAATTTATAATTTGGAAATAAGCGCTATTCGTGCTATGAGCCGCCAAATCTGACATTCATCTTTGCTATGACAGATATAATGAACATTTTTTTATAATTTTGGCGCGTACTAAAGTTAAATTCCTTTTAATAAAGATATGAACTACGATGTAATTGTTATAGGCAGCGGTCCGGGTGGATATGTGGCTGCGATCAGAGCTTCTCAGTTAGGTTTGAAAACTGCAGTAGTTGAACGCGAATCTTTAGGTGGAATATGCCTGAACTGGGGCTGTATACCAACCAAAGCATTATTAAAAAGCGCTCAGGTATTTGAATACATTAACCATGCTGCTGAGTATGGAATTAAAACTGCCGAAGCTGAAGCAGATTTTGCTGCTGTGATTAAACGCAGTCGTGGTGTTGCCGATGGCATGAGCAAAGGTGTTCAGTTCTTGATGAAAAAGAACAAAATTGATGTGATCATGGGTACCGGCAAAGTTAAACCGGGCAATAAGGTAGAAGTTAAAGCTGCCGACGGATCGCAAAAAGAATATACAGCTACCAGCATTATACTGGCTACAGGCGGAAGGTCAAGAGAATTGCCTAACCTGAAACAGGACGGTAAAAAAGTAATTGGCTACAGACAGGCGATGGTATTGCCTGAGCAGCCGAAATCGATGGTTGTAGTAGGCTCTGGCGCCATTGGCGTTGAGTTTGCCTATTTCTATGCCACCCTGGGCACTAAGGTAACCATTGTAGAATTTATGGACAATGTGGTACCTGTAGAAGATGAAGATGTATCTAAACAATTGCTGCGCAGCTTCAAAAAAGCCGGCATCGAGATCATGACCTCTTCGAGCGTAGAATCTGTTGATACCAGCGGTACCGGATGTAAAGTTCAGGTAAAAACAGCTGCTGGCATGCAGACACTGGAATGTGACATCGTATTGTCGGCCGCCGGAGTTGTGGCCAACATTGAAAACCTTGGACTGGAAGAAACAGGCATCAAAACCGAAAAAGGTAAAGTTGTTGTTGACGAGTTCTACAACACTTCTGTTAAGGGCTATTATGCAATTGGCGATATTGTTGGCGGACAAGCGCTTGCACACGTAGCTTCTGCCGAAGGCATCATCTGCGTAGAAAAAATTGCCGGTCATAAACCAGAGCCCCTGGATTACAACAATATCCCTGGATGTACCTATTGCAGTCCGGAAATTGCTTCTGTAGGCTATACCGAAAAAGCGGCCAAAGCTGCAGGATATGAACTGAAGATTGGTAAATTCCCTTTCTCTGCTTCGGGTAAAGCCAGTGCTGCCGGTGCAAAAGATGGTTTTGTAAAACTGATTTTTGATGCCAAGTATGGTGAATTATTAGGTGCACACATGATTGGTGCCAACGTTACAGAAATGATTGCTGAAATTGTAGTGGCCAGAAAACTGGAAACTACAGGCCATGAAATGATCAAATCGGTACACCCGCACCCAACCATGAGCGAAGCCATTATGGAAGCTGCTGCTGATGCTTACGGTGAGGTGATCCATTTATAAAGGACAAATTAAGTGATCTGTTTTCGGGCTGCATAATTGCGCTGAAGGGCGCAAAGACGCTATGCCCTCTCCCAGACACTGAATTTGTTGCTAAAAAAACTCAGAGAGAGGTGGTTTTCAACTACCTCTTTTTTTATGTTTATATTTACGATAATTACAGAACTAATTTACTTTAAGTACAATAACTGGAAATGAACTTACATACCATAAATACCGGCTTTTTTAAACTGGACGGGGGCGCAATGTTTGGCGTGGTACCGAAGTCCATATGGCAGCGGAGCAATCCGGCTGATGCCAATAACCTTTGCAGCTGGGCCATGCGCTGCCTGCTGATAGAAGATGGCGACCGCCTGATATTGATAGACAATGGCATTGGCGACAAGCAGGACGAGAAATTTATGGGTCATTATTACCTGCATGGCGAGGATACGCTGGACAAATCATTGGCAGCAAAGGGCTTTAGCAGGGACGACATTACCGATGTGTTTCTGACACACCTGCATTTTGACCATTGTGGGGGCTCTATTGTACGTGTAGGCGATAAACTGCGGCCTGCTTTTAGAAATGCTTTTTACTGGAGCAATGCCAAACACTGGAACTGGGCGGTAAACCCTAACGACAGGGAAAAGGCCTCCTTTTTAAAAGAAAACATCCTTCCCATCCAGGACAGCGGGCAACTCCGGTTTGTGGAAGACAAGGATGGTGTGGCTTTTCATGAGGGCATCAACATCCGCTTTGCCTTTGGACATACCGATGCCATGATGCTGCCACAAATCCGGTACAAGGATAAAACCATTGTTTATATGGCCGATCTCCTGCCTTCTGTAGGGCATATCCCCCTGCCCTATGTAATGGCTTACGATATGTTCCCGCTGCAAACCCTAAAAGAGAAAAAAGCCTTTCTGCAGGAGGCAGCCGATAAGGAGTATATCCTTTACCTGGAGCACGACCCTGTTAATGAGTGCTGTACGCTGCAGCATACAGAAAAAGGCGTGAGATTGCAGGAAACCTTTGATCTGGCCAGCCTTTAAACAAAAAATAATCTTCCAGGCTTTTTGTTTAACATTTGTTTTCCTAAATTGTGGTTATTATCAACCTAAGTAAAAATTAAATTAAACAAACGATCATGGGTAAATTTGAAATTACTACAAGAAAAAACGGTGAATATCAATTCAATCTAAAAGCTGGTAATGGTCAGGTTATTTTAGCAAGCGAAGGCTATTCGAGCAAAAGTGCATGCCAGAACGGTATTGAGTCGGTAAGGAAAAATGCTTCGGACGACAGTAAGTTCGAAAGAAAGACATCATCCAATGGTAAGCCTTATTTTAACCTGAAGGCCTCAAATGGTCAGGTAATTGGCAACAGTGAAATGTATGAAAGTGAAGCCAGCAGAGAAAACGGCATTGAGTCTGTAAAAAAGAACGCACCTACTGCAGACGTGTCTGACCTGAGTTAAGTGTGAATAAAATTGCCTGTCAGTTCCCGGAATGGATACTGACAGGCCTTATATATAAGTTCTGCTAATCAGATCAGCTGGTGTTGGTTTTACTGACAGAATTATCCGGATAAAATAATATTTCTGCTAAAACGCTTGCAATGTACCGGCCGTTTACGGCAACAAAATACTGATTTATAGAATATTAACGCCCAGCCCCGTCTTTAGCGCTACATACTGACAAAAGTATTTTGGAATAATTATTGCTGCATTATTACCATGCAAATTAGGGCTGTAAAGTGTAACATTTTCAGGAATTTATGTTTCAATGTTGCCTTTAAATTCTTACTTTTGCACGTTCAAAACATAACGAGTACCAAAACATATAGATGAGACAACTCAAAATCACGCAATCAATTACCAATCGCGAAAGTCAATCACTAGACAAATACCTTCACGAGATTGGTAAAGTGGATTTAATCACTGCAGAAGAAGAAGTAATACTAGCTAGGAAGATACGGGAAGGAGATCAGGCTGCATTAGAACGCTTAACAAAAACAAATTTACGTTTCGTTGTTTCAGTTGCCAAGCAATATCAGAATCAGGGTTTAACTTTAGGAGATTTGATCAATGAAGGTAACCTGGGTTTGATCAAAGCGGCAAAGCGTTTTGACGAGACAAAAGGTTTTAAATTCATTTCTTATGCGGTTTGGTGGATCCGTCAGTCTATATTACAGGCTATTGCAGAGCAAAGCCGTATTGTACGTTTGCCTTTAAACCAGGTTGGCTCGTTAAGCAAGATCAGTAAAGCATTCTCGAAACTGGAACAGGAATATGAGCGCGAGCCTTCTCCTGAAGAACTGGCAGATATTTTAGAGACTACAGTAGATAAAATTTCGGACACACTGAGCAATTCCGGCCGCCATGTATCTATGGATGCCCCTTTTGTTCAGGGTGAAGAAAATACATTATTGGATGTACTGGAAAACCATGAACCGAACACAGACAGCAGTCTGATCAATGAGTCGCTTTCTGAAGAGATCAAACGTTCTTTGTCTACTTTAACTGAGCGTGAGCGTGAGATCATTGTTTTGTTCTTTGGTTTGAGCACCAACCATCCCCTGTCTCTGGAAGAGATTGGTGAGAAGTTTAACTTAACCCGCGAGCGTGTACGCCAGATCAAAGACAAGGCCTTGCAACGTTTGCGTCATACTTCAAGAAGCAAAATCTTAAAATCCTATTTAGGATAAGAAGGAAGATAAACACATATCAAAATTATAACGTAAAAAAGATTGGGTACTCGCTCAATCTTTTTTACTTTTGCAGCATTCTAACCAAAAATTCATCAAATGTTAAAAAAGTACCAATCTGAGTTCCAGAACTGGATTGAAAAAGAAAAAAAAGCGATTGAATTGATCAATATTGTCGGACAGTTGTGGTTCGACAGATCTGTTGAACTGGTATTGTTCCGTAAACCTTTATTTGATGTTGGCAGCAGCGAGATCCTTGCACACCACCAATATGCCAAAGAGATCAGCGGAAAAGACATCAGCATTTACACTACACTGGAACTGGCAGCCACTATTGCAAAATGCAACCTTGCCCCTTCAAGAGTAGATGTTGGCCGACTGGCTTCAGAATGGCTGGAAGACAACAACAATTATCCTTCTATTCACGATTTTGTAGTGAGTAAGCTGAGCAAGCACATAGGAAAAGACAAAATAAGCTTAAAGCCGGTAGATGTAGTCCTGTTTGGTTTTGGCCGGATTGGCCGGATTGCCGCGCGTGAGCTGATCTTACAGGCCGGAAAAGGCGAACAACTGCGCTTAAGGGCCATAGTAACCCGAAGCTATAGCGACGAAGAACTGATCAAAAGAGCTGAACTGTTGCGTACAGACTCTATCCACGGTCCTTTTAATGGTACCATTGTAGAAGATTTTGAAAATAAAGCCCTTATTGTAAACGGACAGACCGTACATTTTATCCAGGCCTCATCTCCTGAATCAGTAGATTATACGGCATATGACATCAACGATGCGCTGCTGATAGACAATACCGGAATTTACCGCGACCGTGAAGGCCTGGGCCGTCACCTTAAAGCTAAGGGAATCAGCAAAGTACTGCTGACCGCACCTGCCAAGGGCGACATTCCTAATATAGTTGCGGGCATAAACGATACTGCTGTAGATTTCGAAGCAGAAAACATTTTATCAAATGCATCTTGTACCACAAATGCCATTGTACCTGTATTGAAGGTAGTTGATGATGCTTTTGGCATTGAAAAAGGACATATTGAAACCGTACACTCCTATACCAACGACCAGAATTTGCTGGACAATTACCATAAAAAATACCGCAGGGGCCGTTCGGCTGCCTTAAACCTGGTGATTACAGAAACCGGTGCAGATAAAGCCGTTGCCAAAGTAATCCCGCATTTGGGTGGTAAACTAACCGGAAATGCCGTGCGTGTACCTACGCCAAATGTTTCGCTGGCCATTCTGAACCTTTCTTTAAACAAGGTGACCTCTAAAGAAGAGGTAGGTGAAGTTTTAAAGCAGGCTTCGCTTTTTGGCGACTTATCTGAACAGATTGAGTACTCTATCTCTAACGAGCTGGTGAGTACCGATTTAATTGGCAACAGCCATGCTTCTATTATTGACGGCCCGGCCACCATCATTGCAAAAGACAACAAATCGGTAGTGCTTTATGCCTGGTACGACAATGAATATGGTTATACCAGACAGGTGATCCGCCTGGCCAAGAAGATGGCCGGTGTAATCAGGCTTACTTACTATTAAAAAATATAGGTTTCTACTAAAGCGGTCCGTTTATTAAAAAATAAACGGGCCGCTTTGTTTTCATAGTTCATCTAAAACTTAGAACTGAACGATTTTTGGCCTGGTCTGCGCAATATCCTCTATTTTATCCATTACCTCATCGGTTAACAAAGGCACAACTTCCAAAGCGGTAAGGTTTTCCTTCAGCTGCGCTGGCTTGGAAGCGCCTAAAATAACCGAGCTTACATTCGGGTTTTTAAGACACCAGGCCAGGGATAGTTTGGCCAGCGAAGTATTCAGCTTGTCTGCCAGTTTTTGCAGTTCCTGCGCTTTTTTAAGCTTATCTTCATTTAGAACAGCATCTTTTAGCCACTCCATTCCTTTTAATTCCAACCTGGTATCTGTGGTCTTTTTAGCAGTATACTTACCAGAAAGCAGTCCTGACGCGAGTGGCGACCAGATGGTAGTGCCCAATCCGTACTCCTTAAACAACAGCAGATATTCGTTTTCCAGTTTGTTCCGCTCCATCAGGTTATACTGGGGCTGTTCCATGGTAGGGCCAATCAGGTTGTACTGCCTGGCCACCCTGATGGCTTCCATAATCTCGGCAGCACTCCATTCGGAGGTTCCCCAATACAAAATTTTACCTTGCTGCAAGAGCGTATTCATGGCCCATACGGTTTCTTCTATAGGTGTATTTTTATCCGGACGGTGGCAGAAGTAAAGATCCAGGTAATCTACCTGCAAACGGCTCAATGCACCGTTACAGGCTTCTATAACATGTTTACGGGAAAGCCCTACCCTGTTCGGGCCTTTATTTTCAGTACCAAAAAACACCTTACTGGAAACGACAAAAGACTCCCTTTCCCATTTATGGGCCTTCAGTATTTTACCCATTACAATTTCCGACTTACCGGCAGCATAACCTTCGGCGTTGTCGAAGAAATTTACGCCTGCATCATAAGCCATTCCCATCAGTTCATCAGCAGTTTTATCGCTGATCTGTTGCCCGAAAGTAAGCCAGCTGCCCAAGGACAATGCACTTACCTGCAATCCTGATTTTCCTAAACGTCTGTATTCCATTTAAAATCTTTTTATAATTAATAATGCCCCCAAATTAAGGGGATATAATGAAAACAGTACTTTCCGGCTTAAGTTTTTACAAAAGGAGGATTGTCTGAATCTCGTTACATATAATTACCTTTACGATATGTTGAAATCTATGACCATGAATACCTGCCTGACGATATCGATGGGATTATTGCTTTGCTGCAGTTCTGTTAAAAACACTGCGGGTACGGCCGCAGACCAGCAATTGTTAAAGGATGTAGAGATCTTGTCCTCAGACGCTTACGAAGGTAGAAAAACGGACACCAGGGGTGCTGAAATGGCCAGAACTTATCTCATCAGGCGCTTTCAGGCAGCAGGCCTTAAAACTTTCCCGCAATTGCAGGGTTATGAGCAGCCTTTCTCTTTTAAAATGAGCAACAATAAACAGGTTAATGGCAAAAACCTGGTTGGCTTTATTGAAGGCAAGAGCGCCAAGAGCGATAAGGTAATTGTAATTTCTGCGCATTACGATCACATTGGGATTATTAACGGGCAGATTTACAATGGTGCGGACGACAATGCTTCGGGTGTTGCGGCTTTACTTAAATTCGCGGCCTATTTTGCACACAACAAGCCAGATCACACCCTGATCTTTGCTGCATTTGATGCGGAAGAAATGGGCTTACAAGGTGCAAAAGCTTTTGTGGCCAATCCGCCTGTAGGCCTGGATAAGCTCAAACTGAATATCAATATGGACATGATCAGTCACAACGACAAGGGAGAACTGTATGTGTGCGGCACATCCAAATACCCTGCTTTAAAAGATTATTTCTACACCAGCAAACCTACTCCTAAGCTGTTGTTTGGGCATGATGATCCTGCATCGGGTAAAGATGACTGGACCAATCAAAGTGATCAGGGTGCGTTTAATGCCAAAAACATTCCCTTCCTCTACTTTGGTGTAGAAGATCACAAGGATTACCATAAGGCTACCGATGAATATCAGAACATCAACAAAACCTTCTTTATCGATGCCAGCAATGCCATTTTAGAGGTCATCGTTAACATTGATAAAGAACGTGATGCACAAAAGCTTTTCCACGAAAAGGTACGCATGAAAAAGCAGTAAGGTTTAAAAATCTATGGCTAAAAGGCTGTTTGTAGGAATAAGTATTCCATTTTTTAACTGAAGATATTTCTCTGTAACGGCCCATACTGTTGTGGAAACCGTCTTTGCCCCTTCCCTGGTATTGAAAGTAATGTCTGCTTTGGATTTGAACTCGTTTCCGAGTCGCTGCGCAGCATTCAATTTATCTTTTAACTCTTCAGTATGGTTTTCATCAGCTGGTATGATCTGGCTGACATCTATTGCTTCTTTCTCGATTAATTCCCCTAACATAATATATTGGCTAAAAATACATGGTTAAACATCGTTTAACCAAACTCTATACCAATAAACAAAAAAAGCGCCACAGTTCAAAGTCAGACACACAATTGTGTCAATAAAATTTCTGATACATGACAAAGGCTGCCAGGTCCTGCTATTTACCAGTTACTGGCGTGGTTTGAGGCGATTTTCAATCATCCCCACGAACTCTGAATTTTCTTTGACAGGACGCAATACATTCTCGGCTGTAAAACTCATATCCTGGCCGGCAACCCTCAGTACAGAAGTCTTTGCATTTCCCTGAACAGCCAGTCCACCCGGATTTAGCACAGCTATCGCTTTTGCCAGGTAAGGCTCATTCTTATCGCCTTCTTCATATCTTGGATCATCAAAGAAGTTAGGCTCGGCAGCATTTTCAGCATAATCCGGGATCATTCCAGAAAAATAGCCCCCCTGATCTAAACTATTCTTGGTTTCGAACAGCGAATAATATACATCATATTTATTTTCCAGCCTTATCGGGAAGAAGCCTATCGGCTTACCATAGGTTTTTTCTCCAACCAGCTTAACAGTCATTTTTGGTTTCAGGCAATTGATCACCAGTTCACTTGCAGAAGCCGTATTTCCTGAAACAATAAATACGATATTGGTCACATTTGTTAAAGCCCCTACCTTACTAAAATTATAAGTGTTTCTGGCTACGGTATAATCAATATTATCGTATAAATTCATCATTTTCCCATCCTTATATTGGATAACATCATTCTCTGTATAAGGCTGGTTTTTTAAAATGGTAGCTTGTTTGTTCTGCATCGCAGAATTATAGTATTCCTTATACATAACCCCGCTCACACCTGATGGCACGATCAGGTTGATCAGATGTTCAGCGGTATTGATATACCCCCCGCCATTATATCTGAGGTCAACTATCAAATCTGTAACACCCTGGGCAGAAAAATCACCGAAAGCTTTATCCAATACATCAAATGAATTTTCTTTGGTTGAGAAACGCGCCAGTGACAAATAACCGATCTTTTTTGTTGAAGTGGCAAAAACCTTTGACAAATAAACCGGATTACTTTTATAGGAAGTTTTATCTAAAACCACCTCAAAAGTTCCTTGTTTTACGCCCCCTACAAATTTCGATCCGGCCAGTGTAACACGGCTGGCAGACAATGCACTATTTACAGTGCTTCTCTCATTGGTATAATTTGCCCCAACGGTTTGTCCGTTAATTTTTTCAATTAACCATCCTCTTTTTACGCCTTTAGCCGCCGCATCAGACCCGGGATAAACTGCGGTAATGAATAAAGAATAAGTGCTAGAAGTAGAGGATAAATAGAATACCGGACGGATTCCAATATCGTTCCCATTACCTTCCAGATCTACGGATAGCAAACCATCTGGTATGGTAGCTACCGGATTACGGTTTGCAATCGTTTCTATATAGGAATATTTAGGAGCTCCGGAAGTGCTTACATAGTCGGCCGAACCTGAAGATTTTACAATATTAAACAGTTCTTTATTGTAATCCGAGCCATAATTTCTCGGAACAAATTCATCATAGGAAGGTAAGGTGGTATTCCAGAAATAAATCTGCTTGGCATACAAAAACAAGGAATCATTGGTCAGCTCCGTGCGGTTTGTTGTTGGCGTTTGTTTTGTATTTGGACCGGATGAAGGCGGTTCAGGCGCAGGATCTGGCTTTACTTTGGATTTTTTGCAGGCAGCAAAGGCCGCAATAATGAGCATTGCAAAAAGGAGCGCAGACTTCCTCTGCCACATATTGGTCTTCATCTTTTCTATTTTATATGTAAATATAAACGGAATTAGTTAACAAACAGATCATCAACCTGTAAATAACTGATTTTAACATTTGAAGCCATCTCCCCTGCGAAATCCGTTTTACCGACCAGCAGCATATCTTCTTTTTTAAGCGCATGCTGATCTGCGATAAATTCAAGGGCGTTTACTGTCGGATCCAGCTCTTCAGCAAAATAAACAGTTAAATATTTCTCTAACCCGTTCCATTCTGTTTGTTTGATCTTATTGAGCTGCATTGCCGGATTTCCGCTAACCAGCAGGAACAACTGTTTGCGTTCCAGTACGATGCTCTGTAAAGCATTTAAAACTTCGTTAAAGATCAATAGTTTAAGCGGTAAACGCACGCTATGCAGCAACATGTCAAAATTTACACGGTACTTTTCATCGATGTTGAACTTTGCCGCAGTTTTATCAAAAACACACTCAGGACCTTCCTCTGTAAAGATCTGCTGCATATAATGAAGTACATCAGCAGCGTTTAGCTGCTCGCCATACTCCATAAATTGTGCGAACAGATAATACACCTGCAGCAGATAGTCCTTTTCGGGATAAATTACATTGTCGAGTTCAAAAATAAAGGCTTGTTTTTCTTTAAAATAGTGCTCCGGAATCATGGGCGTGTATTTTAGATGACCTGGTTGTCATCTGGTGTTAAAACATGGATGTTAAATTCTTCGAAGAGCACCTTCGATTTGATGACTTCTGCCAGTTCGAAATCGTAAAGTGGCAAAATGGCATCTGCCCCTTCATTAAGGGAGTGGTTGAGCAAATTATGGGCAATGATGTCGTCGTTTCTCTCACCCAGAGAAAGAAAGGTATACTTTTCGGAAGGAAAAAGCGGTACCTCGCCGTAATCGGCCAGTACAATGGTATCATTTGGGTAAGCTGCAAGCAGCTTTAAAGCCTGGACAGATTTTCCGGCAGTAATTAAAATCTTCATTAATATAGAATTAGACCATCTTTCATGGTAACCACCCTGTCGCTGATCTTGGCCAGACCTTCGTTATGGGTAACAATGACAAAGGTTTGCCTGAAGTTATCGCGCAGGGTAATAAAAAATTCGTGCAGGGCATTGGCATTGGCAGAGTCGAGGTTACCCGAAGGTTCATCGGCCAGAATGATTGCCGGGTTATTGATGAGCGCCCGTGCTACGGCAACACGCTGCTGCTCTCCGCCCGAAAGCTGATTGGGTTTATGATCTGCGCGGTCTTTCAGGCCCAGCAGATCAAGCAGTTCCATTGCACGTTGCTCTGCCTGTTTTTTCCCGGTTTTAGCTATGAAAGCCGGAATACAGATATTTTCCAAAGCTGTAAACTCTGGCAGCAGATGATGAAACTGGAAAACGAAACCGATATTCCGGTTACGAAAAACACTCAGCAGTTCGCCTGTAAGTCCGTTTACCTTAGTGCCTTTAAGTTCTACTGTGCCCTGGTCGGGTTTATCCAATGTACCCAGGATGTGCAGGAGTGTGCTTTTCCCTGCTCCTGAGGCGCCAATGATACTTACAATTTCCCCCTTTTCAACTTCAAAATCAACGCCTTTTAATATGGGCAGATTTCCGTAAGCTTTTTTTATACCTGTTGCTTTTAGCATAAATGCAAACTTACAAAAAACCATCATAAAGCGCTCCGCAGAAATTTCCTTAAATATTATTTTGGAAATTAAGATTTATCATTTAACTTTGAAATACAAAGTACTTTAAAAATGAGCAAACAGGAAGAACAACTCAATGCACTGAACGACATCAAAAAACTGATGGACCGTTCGTCCCGATTCATTTCGTTAAGCGGGCTGTCCGGAGTTTTTGCCGGGGTTACAGCATTGTTAGGTGCCTATCTGGCACATGTTGAAATCAACAATTACCTCACTGCAAGCGGTCAATACAGTGCTTATCTTGTTGATTCTTCCCTGTTAGATCTGGAATTCAACCTGCTCAAAATAGGTTTTGGCGTACTGGTAGTTGCCCTTGCCGGAGGTTTATTGTTTACATTAAGACAGAGCAGAAAAAGAAACCTTCCGTTTTGGGACAGGACTACGAAAAACCTGCTCATTAACCTGGCCATTCCTTTGGTTTCCGGAGGATTGTTCATTATCGCATTGCTGCTTGTTCATCCCAACACCTATGGCCTGATTGCCCCAGCCTGCCTGGTATTTTACGGACTGGCACTCATCAATGCCAGTAAGTATACTTACAGCGACATCCGTTTTTTAGGGCTTTGTGAAATTGTACTGGGCTTAATAGCGATGTTTTATATAGGTTACGGACTTTATTTCTGGGCTATCGGTTTCGGCATATTGCATATTTTTTATGGCATGCTGATGTACTTTAAATACGAAAGGGCCAGGTAATGAAAAATCCTATAGAGGCACTAAACAAGATATTCGACAGCAGGATCAGGCTGGGTGTGATGTCTGTACTGATTGTGAACGACAGCATCAGTTTTAATGAACTGAAACAATTGCTGGAACTTACCGATGGCAACCTGGCCTCCCATTTAAATACGCTGGAGCAGGCCCAGTACCTGAAGGTATACAAGGCATTTATCGGTAAAAAAACAAATACCACCTACAGCATTACAGAATTGGGCAGGCATGCCTTTAAAGCGCACCTGGATGCTCTAGAAAAGATGATTAAAGGCGTTTAATTTTTTTTATACTATCACTTTGAAATACAAAGCACTTTAAAATACATTAACAACCATTAAAAATGAAAAATAAATCCAACTTTCTGATCCTATCCAGTTTTCTGGGGGGACTGCTGTTTAGCTACCTGTTCTGGGCAGAGAAACTGGCACTTAATCTTTTTATTTATAGTTTGTATCTCATTACAATAACCTATTTGAATAAAGACATTGCTAAAAGCGCCAAATTTAAGATCTACGCACTAGCCCATATATTGGCAGCGCTTTTAGTAGTGGTTAACAATTCCGATTTAACCATTTGCAGCTATTATATAAGTCTACTCCTGTTTGTTGGTTTTAGTCACTACCAACAGATCCGAACCGTATTTACAGCTATACTAGCATCGATTTTACAACTGATCACCATACCATTTAACTTTATCCAAAGCTTAACTACCGTAGCCATTGGCCGGTTTAATCTGAGACCGGTGTTAAAACTCATCAAATATATTTTTATCCCAGTATTTATAGTTTCCCTGTTTACCATCTTCTACAGCGCAGCCAATGATATTTTTGCGCATTACGCCGAATCCATACTTATCAATTTATCCGAATGTTTTAAAACCCTCTTTAGTTTCTTTTTTAAGGACCTTACTTTTGAACGTTTTGTACACCTCTGTGTGGGAACAGTATTAACTGGAGGCTTATTGTTTACTTTCTTTGATAAACACCTGGAGAACACCGAAGCTAAATGCAATGAAAAACTAATCAGAACAAGGAGAAAAACCGGACAAACAACTTTGTGGAGGGAAATTATACAAACCTTTAGCGGTAACCTGCTAAATAAAAAGCTTGCACTCAAAACCGAGTACATTACCAGCATCATTTCTTTCATTGCTTTAAATATCTTATTGCTAACCGTAAACCTGATCGACATCGCCACATTATGGTTTGGCTATAAACCCTCGGGTAACTTTTCCGCTGATTTACACGAGGGAACCAATGCCTTAATTCTCAGCATCATTATGGCCATGATTGTTATTCTTTACTTCTTCAGGGGCAACCTAAACTTTTACAGCAAAAGCAAAACACTAAAAACGCTCGCCTACATCTGGATGGTCCAAAACTTCATCCTTATCCTATCTGTTTTCATCAGGGATGGTTATTATATTGAATATTATGGACTAACCCACAAAAGAATTGGCGTACTGGTATTCGCTATGTTATGCATTATTGGCCTGATCACCGTTTATATCAAAGTGTCCAGACAAAAAACGTTTTTCTACCTGGCAAAAATTAACGGACAGCTATGGTTTGCCTTATTGCTTACTTTCAGCACCATCAACTGGGATATTTTTATTGTAAAATACAACATTGACCATGCAAACACTGTTGCTATTGATCCTGATTACCTGCTTTCTTTATCAGACAAAACACTTCCTTTTTTAGATAAGAACCGTACCAGGTTTATCCACCCCCCGGCAGCACAAAAAATAGCCCCGCCGTCTGCATTAGTCACCCCGGAAGTTGATCTACAAAAAAGACTTGACCAGAGAATAACCCATTTTGCCGAACGATATAAGCGTACAACCTGGTTGTCCTGGAACCTGCCTGACTGGAATTCAGCTGCATATTTCGGAATAAACAAACTATAAACGCTATGAAATTACGAGAAAACGGAATTTATTATGCCCTGGGGATTTTGCTGTTTGTGACTTTAAAAGTTGTTTACAGGTATATGAATGCAGATGATTTGTTTTTTATCCTCCATCCTACTGATCAGATTGTTTCCCTTCTTACAAACTCGAAAGGGATATTTATAAATGGTGCAGGTTATTTCCATCAGGACCTGAATGTGCTGATAGAAAAATCCTGTTCAGGATTTACCTTTTTCATACTCAGCTTTATCATTACTTACTTTGTTACAATAAACCATTTTCATCATAAAAAACACAAATGGTTAACGCTTCCTCTGAGCGTTTTAGTGGCCTGGCTCCTCACTACAGTTGTGAATGCCTCAAGGATCGCCATTGCCATTCTGCTCAGGAAAATAACAGTTCCATTACCAGGAGCCAACAAATGGCTCCATCAGGCTGAAGGGACATTCGTCTACCTGTTTTTCCTCATTCTATTCTATAAGACATTGAATCATCTGCTCACCCAATATTTTCCGGAAAATGAAAAATTTGCTTAACCCGAAGTGGTTGTTAATCATAAATATCCTGCCTGTCACTCTATTGTTTGTAGTTTTTTTTAGCAACTACAACATCATTGAAAGTCTTTTAACGATAGAAACCAAGATTTTATGGTCGAAGTTTTTTTGGGCACTGGCCATTTTAACAGGCTTTCAACTGGCTTACCTGATTTTTTCTACAGTCAAGAAAAAAACCATTTCAGTATACTATGCGCTTATCGTCCTCGTTTTGTACAGCGCATTGATTTATTGTTATACACAATACATCGGCTTACTGATTCCAAATAACATCCCAAACTGGATGATATCCTCAGATATAATCATGTACCCTGGCACCTTTTTAATGCCAACCCTGGCACACGCCCTCTTTATATTGGTTGTTGTTTTCAGTAAACATGCTACATACGCAGATGTCTGGCTAAATTTTCTATATGGAATATCAACCCCATTGGCCGCATACATATTTGCTGAAATCATACTCCCTTTATGGAAAAAGCCTGAAGACAACTATGGGGACCACACGCTGATCATTTTTTTTATAGCAGCATCGATCTTCTTCTTATTCTTTATTTGCAGAGGATTTTATGTTTTGACCACTTTACAATCTAAAAGGTTGTTAAAATACAATCTGTATTGGAAAATTCTCATTGCTCTGCTATTGCCTTTACTTGGACTATGCATTAAGAATGGTGTACTTTCAAACAGTACCGGACTGGGAACATCGTATTTTGGGAATTTCACACATCCCTGGTTTTACATTATTGCAATCATAAACGGGCTATTAATTTGTTTACCAATTTTCAAAAGACCTGACTCCAGATTGCTTCGTTTTTTTGGGCTGATGATCTGCTTTCCTTATTGCATTTATTTCTTCCTGGTATTTCTGCCTTATTTACCACTTGCCATTGTTGCGGTTGTTGTTATTGGTATAGGTTTTTTAATGCTGAGTCCACTGTTTCTGTTTATTCTTCAAACCGATGAACTGTATAAAGAATACAGATATCTCAGCCAAAGCTATTCAACAGTAAAAATTACCATAGGAAGCCTTATTGCCTTAAGCATCATACCGCTTACGATTACAGTTTTCAACCTGCGTGATAAAAAAATACTCAACGAAGCATTAAGCTATGTTTATAGTCCGGACTATTCGAAAAACTATACTATTGACCGGATATCGTTATTCAATACCATAACTGCGATCAAAGCGAATAAAAGACCCAACCTATTTACCAACGAAAACATTCCTTTCATTACACCATACTATAACTGGCTTGTTTTGGACAATATGATTCTATCAGATGAAAAAATCAGTGTATTGGAGCAGGTATTTTTCGGAGAAAAAAAAGAGGATCCGGCTATTGAACAGGACAACAGCATCGGTAAGGTCTGGCCATCAAAAATAAAAGTCAAAAGTAAATTTAATCAGAAACAGCAATACTGGATCAGCACTTTAGACCTGGAATTAACCAATCCTGACAGCACAAATTTAGTTAGTTACGGAACTGAATTTACTTTACCCGAGGGTTGCTGGATCCGGGATTATTACCTGCATATAGGCAATAGAAGAGAGCCCGGTATTTTAGCCGAGAAAAAATCAGCACTTTGGGTGTTTTCACAAATCAGAAACGAAAACCGCGACCCGGGGATCCTATATTATCTGACTGGAAATAAAATCGCATTTAAAGTTTTTCCCTTCGCTGCAAAAGAGATCAGAAAAACAGGAATCGAATTTATACATAAATCGCCAGTTACTCTAAATTTTGCTGGTCATGTCCTGTCACTTGGCAAAAATGATCCGAATGTTATCGCTAAAATTGAAACCGTTGATCATGCAACTTATATTCCTGCTACTGAAAAAGCTAAATTAAAGCTGGTCAGGCGAAAACCGATATATCATTTCATTATTGACATATCTAAAAACAAAGCGACAAGCATCAGAAGTTACATGACCAGAATAAAGAATCTGACAAGCAGCCACAACCTCAAAACTGAGGACATCAGGCTTAATCTAACCAATGCATTTTATAAGGAAATCCCAATGGATAGCGACTGGGACAAACAGTTGAACAGAAATTCATTTGAAGGAGGCTTTTTTCTGGATGGTGCGATAAAAAAAATTCTGGTAAACAGCTACAAAAACAATAAAGCCGAGTTTCCTGTTATGATTGTCCTAACCGATAGTTTAAGCGAGGCATTTATCCAAAATGATTTTGCAGACCTTAAAATGACCTATCCTGAAAGTCCAAATTTCTATGAGCTTGATATGAATCATAAGTTATGGATACATAACTTACACACCAACCCAAAATTACGGTTAACACTAAGCTCCACATTGCCAAACGCTCTTCCTGTCTTCGCCTGGCCAAATGCTGTACAGCCCGATGCCTATCTTCCAAATGATGGTCAGCCTTCAATTGTGTTGATGCCCCGGAGAAACAATACCGGACTTTCTGTAGAAAAGAAATCCTGGCTTTCCGGTTTAAACTTACAGGGAATGTGGATCCGTAACACCATAAATGACAATTTACCCGAAAACCCTCATTTACAACTGGTTAAAAAAAGTATGCAAAGCGGTATCCTATCCCCATCAACATCCTTTCTTGTTGTAGAAAACCAGGCACAAAAAATGGCTTTGTTGAAAAAGCAAGAGCAAATTTTATCAGGGAATAAAAACCTTGACCCTGATGAGGAAACCCAAAGCATGACCGAACCAAATTTATACATCCTCATTGTGCTTCTGTTAGTGATATTCGGTTATCGTTTTGTAAAATCGAGACATATCCCACTTAAATGTTAATGGGGTAATCCAGGGCACTTTATCCCCATTAATTTAGGCCACGGCTTTCATTTTTAAAAAAACTCCTGGCTATTTGTTTAAAGGCTTTGGAAATTGTAGCTTTGGACAAATTTTTCAGCATAATGAATATCCACGAATATCAAGGTAAAGAAATTCTTAAAAGTTTTGGTGTAGCCGTACAAGAAGGCATTGTAGCCGAAACGGTTGAGCAGGCTGTTGAAGCTGCTAAAAAAATGAAAACCGACTACAATTCTGACTGGGTTGTAATTAAGGCTCAGATCCACGCTGGTGGACGCGGCAAAGGTGGTGGTGTAAAGCTGGCTAAAAACCTTGATGAGGTTAAGGAAAGAGCTACTGCCATTTTAGGTATGCAGCTGGTGACCCCTCAAACCGGTCCTGAAGGAAAAAAAGTACATAAAGTTCTGGTTGCCCAGGATGTTTATTATCCGGGAGCATCTGAAACCAAAGAGTTTTACATGAGTGTTTTACTTGACCGTGCAAAAGGAAGAAATATCATCATGTATTCTACTGAAGGTGGTATGGACATCGAAGAAGTTGCTGAACACACTCCTCATTTGATCTTCAAGGAAGAGGTTGACCCTAAAGTTGGTCTCCAGGGATTTCAGGCACGTAAAATTGCTTTTAACTTAGGTTTAAGCGGTGCAGCTTTTAAAGAGATGGTGAAGTTTGTTTCTGCCCTTTATAAAGCTTACGACAGCACAGATTCATCTATGTTTGAGATCAATCCTGTATTAAAAACTTCTGACGATAAAATCATCGCAGTGGATGCTAAAGTTGATTTAGACGAAAACGCATTGTTCCGTCATCCTGATTATGCAGCCATGCGCGATAAACTGGAAGAAGATCCAACTGATGTAGAGGCAAGCGAGTCAAACCTGAACTATGTTAAACTTGACGGTAACGTAGGTTGCATGGTTAACGGTGCCGGTTTAGCAATGGCTACTATGGACATCATTAAGATTGCCGGTGGTGAACCTGCAAACTTCCTTGACGTAGGTGGTACAGCAAATGCACAAACTGTAAAAGCTGGTTTTAATATTATCCTTAAAGATCCTAATGTAAAAGCAATCCTGATCAATATTTTTGGTGGTATTGTACGTTGTGATCGTGTTGCACAGGGTGTAATTGACGCTTATAATGAAATTGGTGATGTACCGGTTCCGATTATTTGCCGTTTACAAGGTACAAATGCTGAAGAAGCTAAAAAATTAATCGACGAATCAGGATTAAAAGTATATTCAGCAATTGCTTTGAAAGAAGCATCTGACCTTGTTACAAAGGTTCTGGCTTAATTAAGATTTACTTTTAACCAAAAAAGCCTTCCTGATTTCTCTCAGGAAGGCTTTTTATTTATAGCAGACACCAACCATGGGTCGTATACTTAAAATGGCCTCCGTTTTAACTTATACTGATTTATAGTGTCATCAAACGTATCCATAATGCTATTAAGGAGCAGGCTGTCCCCTCTCAAAAAGTAGCCGTAATCACCACCAAAACGAAACAAGGTTTCAGCATTGCTAGGCTGTGCACTCGAGGCCATCATTATATCATTCCTCCACAACCGAAACGTACCCGATGAAGTTACCGCAGGATTCTTATAACTGGCATTGAATTTATCTTCTCTAAATATCACCCTAACCCTGGTAATTTTGACATCATTTAATTTTCCATACTTGTATTCCCCTTCAAAAACGCCTTCAACTACAGTTTTATTTTCATTTTTTTTACAGCCCAAGATAAATATACCCAAAGCAAGCAGTAAGGAGAGTTTTTTCATAACAATATTTTAGATCTATTGGCTAAACGAATCGCACAGGAAAAATGCTACAAAACTCTGCTTATTTTATTTTCCAGTAAAACAAGAGGCCTGTATCCATCCAGATGCAGGCCTCTCTAACCAAATATAAATTAAACGAGCAATACAAACATAGAGATATTTTTCAATTAAACACAATAAAAAATCAAAATAATCCAATAAAAATTTTAAAAACCATAAATTAAACAGAAAAAACACAAAACAAAGCACACAAAACATCAAAAACAATTAAAAATACAACTACAAAAAACACATAAATCAACTAAAAACACAAAAACACAAAATTAAAAAGCACTAAAACAATAAAAATCTTAAAATAAACCACAAAACACATTAAATAAAACACTAAAACATAAATAAAACACATCAATTAATAAAAATCACTAAAAAATAGCACGCAAATATTAAACTGTTATTTATTGGCAAAATTCCTTAATTTTGACGCTCTCCATAATAAAATCATGATACACAGAGAAAAAGTAAAAAGTCTGCTAGAGACAGAAGAGTTTAACAGGGAAGTAACAGTTATGGGTTGGGTACGCACCTTCCGTAACAATCAGTTTATTGCTATAAATGACGGTTCCTGCATGGGAAATCTCCAGATCGTAGTTGATTTTAATAATACCGATGAAGCTTTGTTAAAACGCATTACTACTGGTGCTGCAATTGCAGTAAAAGGTATTGTGGTTGAATCTGTAGGAAAAGGACAAAAGGTAGACATCAAGGCCACCTCAATAGAGATACTGGGCGACAGTGACCCAGAGAAATACCCCCTGCAGCCCAAAAAACACAGTCTCGAATTTTTAAGAGAAATTGCCCACCTGCGCTTCCGTACGAATACCTTTAATGCTGTTTTTAAACTGCGTCATGCACTGGCATTTGCGATACACCAATTCTATAATGAAAGAGGTTTTGTTTACATGCACACCCCTATCATTACTGCATCCGACGCTGAAGGCGCAGGAGAAATGTTCAGGGTAACAACGCTTGACCTGGAAAATCCTCCGCGGACGGAAGATGGCAAGGTAGATTACTCAGAAGATTTCTTTGCACGTTCTGCCAACCTTACCGTTTCGGGACAACTGGAAGGTGAACTTGCGGCGATGGCATTTGGACAGATCTATACATTCGGGCCTACGTTCAGGGCCGAAAACTCCAATACTACACGCCACCTGGCCGAATTCTGGATGGTAGAACCTGAAGTTGCTTTTGCAGATCTGGAAGACAACATGCAGCTGGCAGAAGACATGCTGAAGTATGTAATCAACTATGCATTGGTAAACTGCAAAGAAGAGATCGATTTCCTGAACAACCGCTTGCTGGAAGAAGAGAAATCCAAGCCTCAGAACGAGCGCAGCGAACTGTCGCTGATTGAAAAACTAAATTTCTGTCTGACCAACGATTTTGAAAGGCTAACTTATACAGAAGCCATTAAAATCCTGAAAGCTTCAAAACCGAATCAGAAAAAGCAGTTTAAATACCTGATCGAAGAATGGGGTGCCGATCTGCAGTCGGAGCACGAACGTTACCTGGTGGAGAAGCATTTCAAGAAACCGGTAATCCTTACCGATTACCCTGCCGACATCAAGTCGTTCTACATGCGTCAGAATGAGCCTGATGAACAGGGCAGAAAAACGGTTGCCGCTATGGACATCCTTTTCCCGGGCATTGGCGAAATGGTAGGCGGATCGCAAAGGGAAGAACGTATGGATAAACTGGTTGCCAGAATGCAAGAACTAAATATCCCAGAGGAAGAACTCTGGTGGTTCTTAGATACCAGACGTTTCGGTTCAGCACCGCACTCTGGTTTTGGACTGGGCTTCGAAAGACTGGTACAGTTTGTAAGCGGCATGGGCAACATCAGGGATGTGATTGCTTTCCCTCGTTTTCCTAAAAACGCCGAATTTTAATATAAAAAAACAAGCATATAAGAAAGCCGTAAGCAAATGCTTACGGCTTTCTTATATCAGGCTATATTTTTAAGGATTTGCGCTATCTGTCAGACTATCTGAAAAAGAATTGGCCTGCGCATAATCGACCATAGATACTTTATAATCTGTAGGATTAAAACTGGAAGATACACTAAGCGCCATGCCCAGCTCAAAACGCATCGGATAAGGAGTTTGCAATAAACTTCCTTCAGGGATATAAGGGAAACTCTCCATATAAGATTGCATAACATTAGGCGCAATACGTCTGTTTACGTAGGCCCTGGTCAGCTGATAGGGATGATGCAAGCCGGCAGCCCCCAGCAGTTCTACTGCACTGGCTATCGTAAGGCGATGAAAATTAAACACCCTAACTTTCTTATCTTCGACAACAAGCCCCTTCATTAAACTCGGATCTTGGGTAGCCACCCCCGTTGGGCAGGTGTTGCTGTTACATTCCAGCGCCTGGATACAGCCTAATGCAAACATCATCCCTCTCGCAGAATTACACAGATCGGCTCCCAGCGCTATATTTTTTACAAGATCAAAACCCGAAGCAATTTTACCTGAAGCGATGATCTTAATGTGCTTTTTCAGGTCAAACCCTGTAAGCACATCGTACACAAAAGCAACGGCTTCCCGCAAAGGCATCCCCACAGCATTTGAGAATTCCTGAGGTGAAGCTCCTGTCCCACCTTCGCCCCCATCGACCGTGATGAAATCAACATAGGTACCCGTTTCGACCATAGCCTTACAAATGGCAAAAAATTCACTTCTGCGGCCAATACATAACTTTATACCTACAGGCTTGCCTCCCGACAATTCACGCAGCTGTTTTACAAAAGCGATCAGCTCCAGCGGGGTTTTAAAAGCAGAATGTGCGGGCGGTGAAATTACATCAAAACCTTCCTTAACCAGCCTGATCCTGGCTATTTCCGGGGTAACTTTCCGTGCGGGCAAAATACCACCATGACCAGGTTTTGCACCTTGCGACAGCTTGATCTCTATCATCTTCACCTGATCGGACTGAGAGCGTTCTGCAAAAGCCTGTGGGTTAAAAGAACCATCATCATGGTTGCGACAGCCAAAATAGCCTGTTCCGATTTGCCAGATCAGGTCCCCTCCAGGATTTGCGTGGTAATCACTGATCCCCCCCTCTCCGGTGTTGTGCGCAAAGCCACCCAATTTCGCGCCACCATTTAAAGCTAAAATGGCATTCTGGCTCAATGAGCCAAAACTCATTGCAGAAATATTATATATACTCGCCGAGTAAGGTTTGGCACAATCAGGCCCGCCAACCAGCACCCGGGGGTTTTCATCAAGCTCATGATGGCTGATGGCCGATATGCTGTGACTTAGCCATTCGTAGCCATTTTCATATACATCAAGCTGGGTACCGAAAGGGATCGTATCGTTTTCCATTTTGGCCCGCTGGTAGATCAATGAACGGTTTAAACGGCTGAAAGGCTTTCCATTCGTATCGCTTTCCACAAAATACTGGTAAACTTTAGGTCTGAGGTCTTCCATAAAATACCTTAAACGGCCTACAACAGGATAATTCCGTACAATGCTGTGTTTGGGCTGATACAGATCGTAAATGCCTAACAAAACTATAGGGCCTGTAAAAATAAACAGCCACCATAAAGGCGGATAAGTAAGGCCTAACATTACGGTAAGCGCTACTAAAAATGCTGCAATAGCGATGAATGCTTTTCTCATACGTATCAATTTACTAAAAAACATGCCAATAGAATAATAATTATCCGATTTCGGTCTAAGATTTGTTTAATTTTACATATGCTTATCAAAATCTATCCGGAGAACCCAAATCCAAAAGCAATTGAACAGGTTGTTGAAGTCCTGAAAAAAGGCGGCCTGATCATTTATCCTACCGATACGGTGTATGGTTTAGGCTGCGACATTACCAATCAGCGGGCGATTGAGAAGATCTGCCGCATCAGGGGCATCAAACCTGAAAAAGCTAATTTTTCCTTCATATGTTCCGATTTAAGGCACATTTCTGATTACATCAAGCCTATTGATACGGCCACTTTCCGGGTATTGAAGAAAGCTTTACCAGGGCCTTTTACGTTTATTTTTAATGCCAACAACAACGTTCCGAAACTACTGAGTTCCAACAAAAAAACAGTGGGTATAAGGGTACCCGACAATGACATAGCCCGCGAAATTGTGAAGCAGCTGGGGAATCCCATTCTTTCTACTTCCATAAAGGACGATGACGAAGTGATCGAATATTCTACCGACCCGGAACTGATCCATGAAAAATATGAAGACAGTGTAGACCTGGTGATAGATGGCGGATATGGGGACAATGAGGCTTCAACGGTTGTAGATTGTACTTCCGGAGATTTTGAGGTTATCCGTGAAGGTAAGGGCGATCTGGAAAGCTTCCTTTAGTTTTATTCAAAATGGCTATATTTACGGATATGGCTAAATTACTCAACCTTCAGGCATTTAAAGATTTTTTTCGTTCCGGCCAGATTGGCGGCATCATTCTATTGATTTGTGTGGCCATTTCCCTGTTTATTGCAAATTCATCTTATGCAAATGCATTCTCTGCTTTCCTGGCCACCGACTTCGGCTTTACCTTTGGCAGTCAAAGCTATGCCTTTACAGTTTCGGCCTGGATAAATGATGCCTTAATGGCTATTTTCTTTTTACTGGTAGGACTTGAAATTAAACGGGAGATGATTGAAGGTGAGTTGTCTTCCGTTAAAAAAGCGTCGCTGCCAGTGGTTGCAGCTTTGGGCGGAATGCTGGTTCCGGCCTTTATCTATTTTGTTTTCAACAAAGGGGAAAGCACTGCTTCGGGCTGGGGTATCCCTATGGCTACCGACATTGCCTTTGCGCTGGCTATCATTTCTATGCTTGGAAAAAGCGTACCAACCTCGCTAAAGGTCTTTCTGGCTGCACTCGCCATTGTAGATGACCTGGGTGCAATCCTGGTTATCGCTGTTTTTTATACCAATGAGGTTCATTTCGATTACCTGCTGATGGCCGGGGGAGTAATTGCGTTGCTGCTCGTATTCAACCTTTTCAACATCAAGGCACTTTATTTTTACCTGATACCGGGTGTATTTTTATGGTATTTTATCCACCATTCGGGCATACACGCTACCATTGCCGGGGTATTGCTTGCCTTAACCATTCCAACAAACAGTACCAATATAGAATCGCCCCTTGAAAAACTGGAACACCTGTTAAACGGCCCGGTAAATTATTTCATTATGCCCATTTTTGCACTGGCCAATACCAATATCACTTTTCAGAAAGAAATGATCAGCGGCCTGGCATCGCCCTTGGGCCTGGGCATCATTATAGGCTTATTTGCAGGGAAAACACTGGGGGTAACCTTATTCTCCTGGCTTGCCGTAAAGCTTAAGCTGGGCAGCCTTCCTTCAAGATCGGGCTGGAAACACATCATTGGTTTAGGTATGCTGGCCGGTATTGGTTTTACCATGTCTATTTTTATATCCCTGTTGTCCTTCAGCGATCAGCTTCATGTTACAGAAGCCAAATTTGCCATTCTTTGTGCTTCTGTAATTTCAGGTCTTGCAGGTTTTATATTCCTTAAATCGATCCGCAAAAAACATGCAGCAGTTAAGGCTTAAACTGCTGCATAAATGAACGGACACTGCCACCCAGATCATTGGCATTTAGCGCCTTTACAAAAGCGCTGCCTATAATTGCCCCATTGGCATATTGGCAGGCCTTATCAAAAGTCTCTTTGCTGTTGATCCCAAAGCCAATCATGGTAGGGTTATTCAGTTTCATGTCTGCAATCCGGGAGAAATAACTTTCTGTGTTTTCAGATACCTGCAAATGCTGTCCCGTAGTAGCTGATGAAGACAACAGATAGATAAAGCCATTGCTTAAGCCATCTATTTTTCTGATCCGCCCGGGAGCGGTTTGCGGTGTCACCAGAAAGATGTTACTGAGGCCATACCGGGCGAATATCCCTTTATACAATTCCTCATACTCGGTCATAGGCAGGTCGGGCACAATACAGCCATCTACACCCACCTCAGCACAGGCCTTACAGAAGTTCTCTACACCAAATTGCAGCATCGGGTTCACATAACCCATCAGCAATACCGGAATGGTAACAGATTTACGCAGGTCCTTCAGCTGTTCAAAAAGCAATTTAAGGTCCATCCCATTGTCAAGTGCCTGCTTGCTGCTGGCCTGAATGGTGGGCCCGTCAGCTACTGGATCTGAATATGGGAAACCTATTTCCAGTAAATCGGCCCCTGAGCGTTCCAGTTCAGCTGCAATGGCAACAGTATCTCCCAAATTGGGGTAACCCGCAGTATAGTATATGGATAATATATTTTTTTTCTCCTGAAATAGTTGTTGTAACCTGTTCATATTATAAATTAAAATATTTCATATAGGTATCCATGTCCTTATCGCCTCTTCCGGACAGGCATACCACTACATTTTCTTTACCGTTAAAGCTCATTTTTTCGAGGTAAGCCAAAGCGTGTGCACTTTCTATTGCCGGTATAATCCCTTCCATCTGGGTAAGCAGCAAACCGGCCTGCAGCGATTCATCGTCTGTAATCGAAACATACCGTCCACGGCCGGTTTTAAACAAATGGGCATGCTGAGGACCAATACCGGGGTAATCCAGCCCTGCGGATACAGAATGTGGTTCTACCACCTGCCCATCATGCGTTTGCATTAAAATGCTGCGGCTGCCATGTAACACCCCTTCTTTGCCCAATGTTGTAGTCGCTGCAGAAAATCCGCTGTCTACCCCTTTACCTCCGGCTTCAACCGCGATCAGTTTAACTTTTTCATCGTCAATAAAATGGTAGAACATACCCATGGCATTGCTGCCACCGCCAACGCAAGCCAGTACATAATCGGGCTGGTCGTTTCCGGTCTGTTCTATCAGTTGTTTTTTGGTCTCCTCTGAAATGATGGATTGAAAAATAGCCACCATATCGGGATAGGGATGCGGACCAACTACTGAGCCAATGATGTAATGCGTATCTACAGGATTATTGATCCAGTCGCGCATGGCCTCATTGGTTGCATCTTTTAAGGTTTTGCTGCCCGAAGTGGCTGGTACTACTTTAGCGCCCAGCATCTTCATCCTGGCCACATTTGGCGCCTGGCGCTGAATGTCAATTTCGCCCATATACACTACACATTCCAGTCCGCGCAAAGCACAAACCGTTGCGGTGGCCACGCCATGCTGCCCTGCTCCTGTTTCGGCAATGATCCGTTTTTTTCCCAGTTTTTCGGCCAGCAGGATCTGGCCTATGGTGTTGTTAATTTTATGCGCACCGGTATGGTTCAGATCTTCGCGTTTCAGGAAAATATTGGCATTGTATTTTTGCGAAAGGCGTTTGGCAAGGTATAGCGGGGAAGGTCTGCCCACATAATCTTTAAGCAATTGATGAAACTCCTTTTGAAATGTTTCATCTTCAATTATTTTCAGGTAGTTCTGCCTCAGCTCCTCCACATTCGGATACAGCATTTCGGGAATATAAGCTCCACCGAAATCGCCATAATAACCTTTTTCATTTACAAAGTAGTTCATAATGCTGTCTTAAATTCTATCAGTTTATCTATGTCTTTCAAGCCTGGTGCAAGTTCAAACCTGCTATTGATGTCAATGGCATAAAGACGGGTATCTTCTATATTTTTTATTTGTCCGATGCTGTCAGGTCCTATTCCCCCGCTCAGAAAATAGGGTTTATCAAGTGTATACCTGTCCAGCAAGGCCCAGTTAAATGTTTTCCCGGTACCGCCATGGTCGGGGCTCTGTGTATCAAAAAGAAAGTAATCGACCACTCCGGCATAGTTTTTTAGCTCGTCAAAATCGAAATGTTCATCAATACCAAAGGCCTTGATTAGCTGTACACCATGATCGGCAAGCAGACCTCTTAAGGCTATACAATACTTTACAGGCTCCGAACCATGTAACTGTACTGCATTTAAACCATACAAAGCGGCAAGTTCTGCAACTTTGTTCAGTTCTTCGTTTACAAACACACCGGTCCGTTTAATTCCGGCCGGAAGGTTGCGGACAAATGAGGGGGTTAACCCATCAATAAATCTTTTGGAGCCCCTGTAAAAGATGAAGCCTAAATAATCAGGCTTTAACGCAGCTACTGCCTGAACGTTTTCAGGAAGCTTCATGCCGCATATTTTTAATTTAGGTCCCATGTTTCTTAATTTTTTAAGCTGAACAATCTATCTGCCCGTTAGTTTTTTAAAGCTTTGTAAGGCCATTTTCCCCATCAGGGAAGCTTCAGCTTCATAAAAACAGTCTGCAAATGTTTTAGACGGAGTAATGGTTTGAATAGCCAGCGCTGCATTACACAACACTACATTATTCTGTTCAGGGGTCCCTTTCCCATTCAGCACGTTCATAAAAATTTCAGCCGATGATTCGACGGTATCCCCCCCCTTGATCTTATCTTCCATGATCTGCTCAAAGCCCAGGTCACTCACTTTAAGCAGCGCCTCGCCTTTTTTGCTAAAAGTCTTGATATCGCAGGTCAGGGAAACCTCATCAAAGCCATCCACTGCGTGAAGGATGGTATAATTTTTATCTGTATCCTGGTACAGATAGGCATATAAGCGGGCAAGTTCAAGGCTAAATACCCCTACAATCTGGTTTTTGGGTTGTGAAGGATTAACCATTGGTCCCAGCATATTGAAGAAAGTTTTCACGCCAAGTTCTTTACGGATCGGTGCGACAGTTTTCATTGCCGGATTAAACAATGGGGCGTGAATAAAGCAGATACCCGCATGATCAAGGCTTCTTTTTAACACATCCTGATCATTGGTAAAGGTATAGCCCAGGTACTCCATGACATTGGAAGAGCCACATCCTGATGATACACCGTAGTTGCCATGTTTGGCTACCTTATGGCCTGCCCCGGCCACAACAAAGGAAGCCAGCGTAGAAATGTTAAAGGTATCTTTTCCATCGCCACCGGTACCACAAAGATCAACCAGTTCAAAATCAGAAAGGTCGAGTTTGATACACAGGTCGAGCATGGCATCACGAAATCCCTGTAACTCTTCTACGGTAATGTTACGCATGCCATAGGCGGTAATGAATGCTGCGATCTGCGAGGTATTGAATTCCCCCATTGCAATGGCGGTTAAAATCCTTTGCGCCTCGCTTCGGCTAAAGGTTTTGTTTTCAAACAGGTGGTTAAGTATCTTCTTCATATCAATGGTTTCCAGCTGGAACTTCAAAAAGGTCGTAAAACAAAAAAGGTTGCCTTAAGCAACCCTCAAATATTATTATATAAAATAAAAACGTTCAATACAGGGTTACACTACGCATTTGCGTTGTGCCACCACCAGTTATTAAGTCCGTTTGTTAGTATCATTACGGCAAATATGGAATTGTTTTTGCAAAGGAGCAAATGTTTCTTAAAAAAAATTATTTAATAAGGGCATTTTTCTCTTTTGTAAAGTGCTTGAATACCAGTTTATCAGCCAGTGCCGGGAACAATTTATTGATCCAGACGGTCAGCTTGCCTTGTCCGGTCATGACTAAGGTACGTTTGCGTGCGGCAATGCCATCCACGATGTTCGAGGCGACTTCTTCTGCACTCATCATCTTTCCTTCTTCCATGCTGGTTTCGCCATGTGATGCACCATCTTTTGCCAGTGCGGCAACGCGGATATTTGAAGCTGTAAAACCCGGACAGGCCACCATCACATGTACCCCTGTTTTCAGGAGCTCCGTTCGCAATGACTCCATAAAGCCGTTCATTGCAAATTTTGAAGAAGAGTAACCTGTACGGCCAGGCAATCCGCGGTAACCTGCAATAGAGGATACCCCTACTATGCTGCCTTTTGTTTTAAGGATTTCGGGCAGCGCATATTTTGTGCAATATACTGTACCCCAGAAATTCACATCCATCAGGTTCTTCAATACGGAAAGGTCCAGTTCATTAAACAGGGCCCGCATAGACAAGCCTGCATTGTTAATGAGTACATCAATTTTACTGAAGGTGACCAGAGCCTGTTTAATGAGCTGCTGGCAATCTTCTTCCTTACTCACATCGGCCTGTACGGCCACGGCTTGTATGCCATAGCGTTTTTCGAGATCAGCAGTAATTTCACAAAGGGTAACGTACTGGCGGGCGGCCAATACCAGGTTGGCTCCGCGCTTTGCAAATTCTTCGGCGCAGGCCTTGCCAATACCCGAAGAGGCACCGGTGATGATGATTACTTTATGCTTAAAATCCATGCTGGTTATTTGATTAATGAGGTTTGGTAAGGTACGCGGGTTACAATAGACCTGCCCAGGGTGATCTCGTCGGCATATTCCAGTTCTCCGCCAAAGGCAATGCCCCTGGCAATGGTGGTAATCGGTATCTGAAAATCCTTGAGACGTTTGTAGAGGTAAAAAAGCGTGGTATCCCCTTCCATGGTGGCACTCAACGCAAGTATAACTTCCTTAACGGGGGTTGTTGCTACACGCTGTACCAAAGAGTCTATGAACAGATCGGAAGGTCCGATTCCATCCATGGGCGAGATCAGGCCACCCAACACATGATAAAGACCGAAGTATTGCCCTGTGTTTTCAATAGCCATGACATCACGCGTATCTTCCACCACACAGATCACCTCTTTTTCTCTTTTAGCAGCCGCACAGATGCTGCACAACTGGTTGTCGGAGATATTATGGCAAACCTGGCAGTGTTTGATTTCTTTTCTCAGCCTGATCAGTGCATTTCCGAATAGTTCTACCTCTTCCTGTTCTTTGTTTAACAGATGCAATACCAGGCGGAGTGCAGTCTTCTGCCCTACGCCCGGGAGCTTGGAAAATTCGTTTACAGCATCTTCAAGTAATTTGGAAGAAAAGTTCATCTTACAAATTTATGTTTATTTTTATTATTTATACCTGTAAACTCATGATGGTTTCTTACATTTAGCAGCTTTAATTAAACCACAATATGAGTCCAATTATTCTTTTGTCCTTTCTTCTCGGCTACTTTGCACTGTTAATCGGCGTGGCTTACCTTACCTCAAGAAACAATTCTGATAATGCCTCGTTTTTTATTGCCAACAGGAATTCCAAATGGTACCTGGTTGCCTTTGGGATGATTGGAACGGCCCTATCCGGTGTAACCTTTATATCTGTACCCGGTGCAGTTGGCAAGAGCGATTTTGGTTACTTCCAGTTCATACTGGGAAATGCCGTCGGCTTTATTATCATTGCCACGGTATTACTTCCGCTCTATTACAGGTTAAATATCATTTCCATCTATACTTACCTTGAAAGGCGTCTGGGCTTCTGGAGTTACAAAAGCGGTGCGGTCATCTTCCTGGTATCCCGTACCATTGGATCGGCCTTCAGGCTTTACCTGGTAGCTATTGTATTGCAAAAATTCATTTTTGATGCCTGGAATGTGCCTTTCTGGCTAACCATTGTCATTTGCCTGGTGCTGATCTGGCTGTACACGCATAAAGGTGGCCTCAAAACCATCATCATTACAGATACACTTCAAACCGTTTTTCTACTGCTTTCAGTGGTTCTGTCTATTATATTTATTGCCCGTTCGCTGAATCTTGACGTTGCGGGTACTTTTGAGGCCGTTAAGAATAGCAGTTACTCCAAAGTATTCTTCTGGGAAGATTTTCTGGGCAGCAAAACCCACTTCCTTAAACAGTTCCTGGGCGGTATTTTCGTAACCATTGCCATGACGGGTCTGGATCAGGATTTAATGCAAAAAAACCTGAGCATGAAGACCATTGGCGAAGCACAAAAAAACATGTTCACCTTTACCACCGTATTCGTGATCATGAACATCTTTTTCCTGAGTGTAGGTGCTTTGCTGTACCTGTTTGCAGCCAATAATGGAATTGATGTAGCTGCACTAAAAACGCCCGACCACCTGTATCCTGAAATTGCCTTGAACCACCTCAATGTCATTCCCGGGATTATTTTTATGCTTGGCTTAACTGCCGCAACTTTTGCGACTACCGATTCGGCCTTAACGGCACTGACAACCTCTTTCTGTGTTGACTTTTTACATTTCGATAAAAAGGAAGACCAGAATGACCCGGCACTGGTACGCAAAAGACACCTGGTGCACATCGGCTTCTCTGTACTGATGGTACTGGTGATCATGATCTTCAAAATCATCAATGATGACTCGGTTGTAAACGCCATATTTAAAGCGGCAGGCTATACCTACGGACCTTTAGTTGGCTTGTTTGCTTTTGGTATGTTCACCAAAAAGGCTGTTACCGACCGTCTGGTGCCTTATATTTGTATACTTTCCCCGATATTGTGCTTTATCATCGACATGAACTCTGTGGCCTGGGTTGGTTATGCACTCGGATTTGAGTTGATTATATTGAATGGATTGATTACTTTTTTATTACTTTGGGTTACCGGAAAGACATCTACCGGACAGACCAAATTTTAATACCCTAATACCTATAGAATGACAAGTGAAGAGAAAATAAGAAGCGCTTTTGAGAATAAAAACTGGCAGGAAATAAAAGTTACCGATTCCTGGCAGATCTTCAAGATCATGGCCGAATTTGTTGACGGCTTTGAAAAACTGGCGAAAATAGGCCCTTGTGTATCCATCTTCGGATCGGCAAGGACAGCAGAAACCAACAAGTACTACGAAATTGCTGTTGAATGCGGCAGGCTGCTAACCGAGCGTGGATATGGCGTAATTACGGGTGGGGGCCCAGGTATTATGGAAGCCGGGAACAAAGGTGCACACATGAACGGCGGTAAATCGGTTGGATTGAATATAGACCTTCCTTTTGAGCAGTTTCACAACAAATATATTGACCACAACAAGCTCCTTGAATTTGATTACTTTTTCATCAGGAAAGTGATGTTCATGAAATATTCGCAGGGCTTTATTGTTTTGCCTGGCGGAATGGGAACCATGGATGAGCTTTTTGAGGCCATTACCTTAATCCAGACCGGAAAGGTAGCCCGTTTCCCAATTGTGCTGGTAGGAAAAGAATACTGGGGCGGCCTGGTAGAATGGATCACCAAAACCATGCTGCAAAAGGAGCACAACATCCATGCAGAGGATTTGAACCTGTTCAGGTTAGTAGATACCGCTGCTGAAGCAGCAGAACACATTTTCAGGTTCTACGACAAGTATGTGTTGAAACCGAATTTTTAGATTTTATTTTCAAAGCCTGACATAGCTTTTTAACAGTCAAACATTGTTCGCCTCAACCCTTTTGCTAAAACCGGATTTTTAGTTTTTTGTATAAAGTCAAACATTGTTCGCCTTCTCAAACTTTTTGCTGAAGGGCAAAAATTTTGCATGTCGGCTCACAACATTTGACTTTTTTTTGCGCCTTACTTTTACAACCTATAAATCACAAACCTGGTATCTCATGAATTTTTTCGGTCGGCCTGGCAATTACTGCCTTATCGCCCGAAACAATAATCGGCCGTTCGATCAGGATGGGGTTTTCGACCATGACCTGTATCCACTCCTCATCGCTAAGATTTTTTCCTTTATATTTTTCTATATAAACCGTTTCGGTTTTACGGACCAACTCATGGGCCTTAATCCCAAGTTTGTTTACAATGGCAGATAACCCGGCTACCGTCGGCGTGTCCTGTAAATAATTTATAACTTCGAATTCCTGTCCGCTTTCTTCTAAAACAGCCAAAGCACATCTGCTTTTGCTGCACCTGTTATTGTGATATATCTGTATCATTTCTTCTCACTTTTACCCATTTCTGGCTGGCTGTTGATTCGTTTTGGAGAATAATGGAATGCTATGAGACGACTTGCGAATCTTTGCCCTTTTTCAGGGCCTAAGATTCGGGGAGACGAATAGTGTTCCATTATTCTTACCCAAAATGGCTAACACCACCAGATACCACCAACTTCATGGCATCCGCAGCACTCATATTCAATGGCTTTATTTTTTCATGCTTCACGATGTAAACCTGTCCTGCAAAAGAATAAGAAAACGGGAAATAAACGATAGACTCGCCGGGCAGCCCAATCGATTTCAGGTCGCTTTGCGTAAGGAAGCCTATCCGTTTCAGGTCTCCTTCAACATCTACCAGAACAGGATTATTGAATTTCTTTTCATCGCCAACAAAAGCCTCTGTAAGGTCTTTGATGGACGAATAAATGAACTTTAAAAGTGGAATCTTATCCAGTAAGCGCTGAAACCAGTTGTACATAGGCTCCGTGACAAAATAGGTCACAAAAATCCCCGCCAGCATGATCAGTGAAATGACCAGTGCCAGTCCCAAACCCGGAATATTACGGCTTGCACCGGTCTTAGGGTCAACCCCCAGAATATTGTTTACATTTAACCAGCTGTCGACCGTGGTTACGGCCCAGATGACGATAAAAATACTCAATGCAATAGGGAGTACAATTAACAATCCTTTGATCAGATAATTCAGTAATGCCCTGCCAATTCGATTCATAGCGCAAATTTAGCTAAAAATTACTCATAAAAATAGACCCGCTTAACCCTTTGCGAAACGTTGGTCAATATCTCGTAAGGAATGGTACCAATCTGACGGGCAAGTTCTGCAATGCTGAGCTGATCGTTAAAAACAATGGCTTCATCGCCTGTTTTCACATCCATGCCCGTTACGTCCAGCATACACATATCCATGCAGATCACCCCCACAGTAGGAGCTTTTTTCCCATGAACAAGCATTGCGCCTACCCCGTTGCCAAAAGCACGGCTGTAACCATCGGCATAGCCAATTTTTACCGTTGCAATTGTACCACCTCCGGGCAGCAGGCCTTTACGCCCGTAACCCACCGTTTCGTTTGGTTTGATCTGCTTAACCTGTGTAACTGTGGTTTTCAATACCGCAACGGTCTGCAAACCAGCGTTGCCTTTTAACCCTCCGTCGAAGCCATACAAACCAATACCGATCCGGACCATATCCAGCTGTGCCTCCGGATGCCGTGAAACCCCTGAGGTATTGGAAATATGCCTTATAAAAGGGTAATTAAGCTCAGCACCGATCACATCCGCCATAGCCTTAAACCGTGCTACCTGGTGCCTGGTAAATTCATCGTGCAAGCCTTCTTCGCTACCTACCAGATGAGAAAAAACGGAGGCTACCTTTACCCTGTCTGTTCCTTTTAAAAGGTTCAGCAGTTCCGGCAGGTCGGGTTCTTCAAAACCAAGCCGGTGCATGCCGGTATCCATTTTAAGGTGCACCGGATAATGGTCTTCCTTCACAAAATCTATAAAGCGCCGCAAAATATCGGCATTGTAGATCTCGGGTTCCAGCTTATAACGAACGATGGCATCAAAGGCCGAAGGTTCGGGGCTCATGACCATAATCGGCATCTTTATCCCTCCTTTTCTCAATGCTATCCCTTCATCGGTATAGGCTACGGCCAGGTAATCCACTTTATGGTATTGCAGCAGATTGGCGATCTCAAAGCTACCGCTACCATAGGAAAAAGCCTTTACCATCGCCATAATTTTAACGCCGGGCCTCAGTTTGGCCCTATAGAACTGAAGGTTGCCGGCCAGGGCATTCAAATCTATCTCCATAACGGTATCATGTACCTTCTGGGCAATCAGCTTGCTGATCCGTTCAAATTCAAACCTCCTGGCCCCTTTGATCAGAATGGTTTCGCTATTGAAATGTAAGGCTGGAAAATGTTCAATGAAAGCCTCTGTACTTTCAAAAAAAGTGTTTTCCATCTCAAAAAGTTCAGCCGATGCGCTGATGTGAGGGCCGATGCCAATCAGCCGGTCTGCATTTTTCTGTTTCAGCAATGCAGCAATCTCTGCGTACAATACCTCGTCGCTTTTACCGGTTTCAGATATATCGGAAAGGATCACCGTCCGCTTAGGATGCTGGTTCTGCAGGTTCAAAAAATCTAGTGCAATGGCCAGCGACGAGATGTCGGCACTATAAGAATCATCTATCACGGAACATTGGTTAATCCCGTTTTTTAGTTCCAGGCGCATGCTTACCCGGGTCAGTTTTTCCAGTCGCGTGTCGGCTTCTTCGGGTGTATAACCTAAGGCAAGTAAAGTAGCCCAGCAAATGATACCATTTTCCACTGCAGCTTTATCACTAAAGGGGATCAGGCATTCAATTTCTGTTCCTTTATAGCTGGCGCGGATATAATTTTTACCGTCAATTGGCTCTGTAAACAAAACCTGCAGGTCGGCCTTTTCTTTTAAGCTCCATGAAAATTTTGATTTTCCAGGCAGTTCCCCTGCATTTAAACCCAAAGTATATTCGGGTGAATAAATAAAGAGCTCAGCATCTTTAAACAGTTTCAGCTTCTCGAGCAGTTTTTCTTTTTGCGACGCGAAGCCTTCCGCATGTGCCTCGCCCAGGTTTGTCAGCACACCAATGCCTGGCCTGATGATGTCAGCAAGCAATTCCATCTCCTCTACTTTTGAAATACCCGCTTCAAAGATACCCAGGGTATGGCTATCGGAAATTTCCCAGACAGAAAGCGGAACGCCAATCTGGGAGTTAAAACTCTTTGGACTGCGAACAATGTTAAAATCGGCTGCAAGCAATTGATACAGCCACTCCTTAACAATGGTTTTACCATTGCTTCCCGTTATGCCCAGCACCTTTAGGTTGTACTGCTGCCTATGGTATTTTGAAAGGTGTTGTAAAGCCTTCAGCACATCGGTTACCAGGATAATGTTTGCGTCAGAAAACGCGTTCAGATAACGATCATCACTGATCACAAAGTTCCGGACCCCATTCGTATAAGCATCTTTCAGGTAGGTGTGTCCATCCCGCTTGGCATTTAAAGCGAAGAAAAGGGAATGTTCAGGGTCAATAACGATCCTGCTGTCTGTTACCAGTTTGCTGATCAGGGCATCTTGTTTTTGATGGAAGGATTTTGCATCCAGAATCTCTGCAATATGGCTTATGGTATAAGGGAAACCGTTCATTCAGCAAAATTAAACTTATACCTTCAAAATACCGTTTCCTGTCCATTTATATTTTTTCATTGCTGATGGCTTTATATCTTCAGGAATACCGGCCGGCCGCTGAACAAAAAGAACAGAAAAAAACCATTAAAAAGTTAGCAGGTTTGATCTATCTTATATAGATTTACATTAGAGAGCGTTAATGGTGTCCCGGGGTAACTTCCGGGGCGCTTTTTTAGAGAACAAAGGATGTTAGAATTCAGCAATTTAGAGCACATTTCCACCGACGCCCTGCTCCACACCTTCAATGAATCTTTTTCAGATTATTTAGTAAAGATGCAGTTGACAAAAGCGCAACTGGAGCGAAAGTTAATGGCTGATTCCATAGACCTGAAATTATCGGCAGGTGCCTATGAAGGGGGAAAGCTTGTTGGCTTCATCTTACACGGTGTTGACCTGCAGGGAAATGAAAAATTAGCCTATAATGCCGGCACTGGGGTAATACCGGCAAAAAGAGGCCAGAATTTAACCAGAGAGATGTACGGGTTCATCCTGCCCTTACTGGAAAAGGAAGGCATTACAAAATGTGTGCTGGAAGTGCTGGAGAAAAACATTCCCGCGATAAAAACCTATAAAGCTATTGGCTATACGCTAAAAAGGGAACTGGTGTGTCTTAAAGGAAAGCTCAGAGGAAGTTCAATAGCTTCAGAGGTGCCCGGGATTAAAGCCTTAAAAAAAATTAACTGGACCGAGGTCAGCACCTTCTGGGACTGGCAGCCTTCCTGGCAAAATTCGGTTAAAGCGATGCAAAATCTGGGTGAATACAATAAAATTGCGGGCATTTATGACGGGCGAAAACTGGTGGCCTACATCAGTTACAATCCGGACAGCAACAGGATAGCTCAGTTTGCAGTTCATCAATCTTATCGGCGCAGAGGCTATGGGAGGGCATTGTTCAAATATGTAGCCGGGCAGAACAATGCTGAACTTTCTGTAATCAATGTAGATATCGGCTCGGGTCCGACCATAACCTTTCTCGGTTCTATCGGCCTGTTCCCATACATCTATCAATACGAAATGGAGAAACCGCTATTTGTTTTCTGACAAAGTGTGCTGCATTAAGATAGATTCCAGTATCCGGCCCGACTCCTGCTCCCGTCCAATCAGATCCTGCAAAGTAACCTTATCCAGCAGCTGATCAACCGTAAGCTGGATCATTTGCCATAACGAACGTATGGAGCAATCTATTGAATTGGTACATAGTTTCAGTGCACCCGTATAGTCCTCACAAAATTTCTTGCTGTAAAGAGCCCCGCCCAATACCTTCATCACCTGATTGATATTGATCTGGCCGGCAGGCTGCGCCAGTACATACCCCCCCTTATAGCCCGGTGTACTATTGATATAGCCTGCAATCCGAAGTGCACGCGTAAGCTTGCCGACATAGGCGGCTGATATGCCTTCGGCCTCACTAATAGCCGGGATACTGATCCCTTCACGGTCATCATGCTTTCCAATTCGAAGCAAGATCCTTAATCCATATTCTTCCTGTGCAGTAATTTTCATCCGATATCCTTTTTAATCACATCATTCCCAATTCCAGCCTTGCCGTTTCCGACATCATGTCCCTGTTCCATGGCGGGCTCCAGGTTACTTCTACCGTAACTTCATTTACCCCTTCAATAGCTTTTACTTTTTCCTCAACTTCCAGGGGGATGCTTTGTGCAGCAGGACATCCTGGGGCAGTAAGCGTCATTACAATCTGCACATTGTTCAATGGGGGCATAATCTCCGTTTCATAGATCAAACCCAGTTCATAGATGCTTACCGGTATTTCAGGATCATAGATGGTTTGCAGACAATCTATGACTTTTTGTTTTAACGCTTCCTTATCCATCAGCTTTATTTTTTTTCTGTCCCTTCCATCATTTTATAGGCAAGGGCATAGTTTTTCATTTGTTTAATCATAGCCAGCAAACCGTTAGAGCGGGTTTGCGCCAGGTGTGTCATCATGCCAATCCGGGCAATGAAATCCATTTTTGCATTCAGGATCTCTTCAGGGCTATGGCCCGACAATACCCTGATGAGCATACTGATCAATCCTTTAACAATAAGCGCATCACTATCTGCTTTAAAATATACTTTTCCGTCTGCAAAGAAAGCAGTTAACCAAACGGTCGACTGGCAGCCTTTGATCCTGTTTGCCTCTGTTTTGTACTCATCTTCCAGCAATTCGAGCTTTTTGCCTAAGTCTATGATGTATTCATATTTATCTTCCCAACTGTCAAACAAGGCAAAATCTTCGACAATCCCGGCTTCAATTTCAATTATTGGCTTCACATTCATTACTGCAGCATTTTTAATGTTTTTTGTAAACCGGCAATAAACACATCAATTTCTTGCGTCTGGTTATATAAGGCAAAAGATGCCCTTACCGTTCCCGGAATACCAAAACGTTTCATCAATGGCTGGGTGCAATGGTGCCCTGTCCTCACTGCAATACCCATATTGTCCAGCAATACCCCAATATCCTGAGGGTGTACACCTTTAACAACAAATGAAACCAGACTGGCTTTAGCCTTTGCTTCCCCTATAATACTGAGTCCCGGAATGGCTTTTAAACGCGTAGTTGCATAAGCAAGCAACATGGCTTCGTGCTCCCTGATCTCTGCCTTACCTGCCTGTTGAATAAAATCAAGGGCAGTTTTTAACACAATCGTATCTGCAATATTAGGCGTTCCTGCTTCGTATTTATAGGGCAGATCGTTATAGGTAGTCCGTTCAAATGTAACCTCTTTGATCATCTCTCCACCTCCCTGAAAAACAGGCATATCCTGCAACAACTCCCGTTTGCCGTACAAAACACCAACCCCCGTTGGTCCGTACACCTTATGTCCGGAAAAAGCAAAAAAATCGCAGTCCATCTTCTGTACATCTATGTCGAGATGGACTGCAGACTGCGCACCATCTATCAGCACCCTGGCGCCAACAAGATGTGCAGCAGTAATGAGTTCATTTACGGGATTTATGGTACCCAATGAATTGGATACATGCACAACAGCAACCAGTTTGGTTTTAGTGCTCAGCAGTTCTTTAAAGGCTTCCACTGAAAGTTCACCTTCGTCTGTAACCGGTATTACCTTTAGAACAGCTTTCTTTTCTTCACACAGTATCTGCCAGGGAACAATATTGGAATGGTGTTCCATACCGGATATGAGGATCTCATCGCCCTGCCGAACATTTGCCCTGCCCCAGGTATAGGCTACCAGGTTAATGGCTTCCGTTGTTCCCCTGGTAAAAATGATCTCCTCTGTACTATCTGCTCCAATAAATTCTTTTACAGTAAGACGGCTTGCTTCATAAGCCAGGGTAGCCTCTTCCGCAAGTGTATGAATGCCACGGTGTATGTTGGCATTATAATGCGAATAATAATGGCTCAAAGCATCAATTACACATTGCGGCTTTTGCGAAGTTGCGGCATTATCAAAATAAACCAGGGGCTTATCTTTTACGGTCCTTTTCAGTATAGGAAACTGCTGTCTTAAATCTGTAATTGCCATTACCTGATGGATAAATGTTTATGGATCAGTTTTTCTACATATTTACGGAGGGGTGCTGACTTAATGTGCTCCAGTATATCGGAGGCATAGGCCTGTAACAACAGTATTTCCGCATCTGCCTTTGGAATTCCCCTTGCCCTCAAATAAAAAAGGGCTTCATCATCCAGCTGACCTACTGTACAACCATGTGAGCATTTTACATCATCCGCAAATATTTCCAGCTGGGGTTTGGTGTTGATGGTGGCCTGGTCGGAGAGTAAAATATTCTTGTTGGATTGATAAGCATTGGTTTTCTGTGCCTCCGGCTGTACCATGATTCTTCCATTGAATACGGCAGTTGAAGCATCACCGGCAATGCCTTTATAGAATTGATTGCTAAAGCAATTGGGTTGCCTGTTGTCTATCAGCGTATGGTTATCTACATGGGTTTTACCCTTCAAAAGATATAGGCCATATAAATGGGTTTCATTGCCGGCAGCATCAAGTACAAGGTTCATATTGTTGCGAACGATCCCCCCGTTAAGGCTTATGGTTACCGTATGCACATGACTGCGTCCCGTTTGTGTAATGTGTGTTGTATTTACCTGACTGGCATTGCTGCCGTCATTCTGTATCTTGTAATACTCTACAAAGGAATTTTCGGCAACCACTATTTCCATCACTTCGTTATAAAAGCTATCCGAACTGCCTAATGTAATGTAAGCCTCGGTCAATTGTACCCTGCTGTTTTCGGCTACATATATCAGGCTTCTTGGCTGCGCCATAATGTGCTGGCCCCGGGCGTCTGAAATGTGATATAAATAGATGGGGTGTTCCGGCGATTTGCCTTTGTGTATATTAATAAAAATCCCATCATCCATAAAAGCGCCATTTAAAGCATGGACCCCGTCCTTTATATAGTTACTGCTTTGGTTTAAATGAGCTGTAACAAGGGATTTATAGTTGCTGCTAAGCGCCTCTTTTAAGGATAATATTTCCAGTTCTGTACCGGAAGAACGGATATTGGACAAATCAGCATTAAAATGCCCGTTCAGGAACACCAATTCGTTTGCTTCGGCATGACCTGGCAAACGGATTGCATCGACATCAGCTTTGGTAACTTTGCTCGCTGTTCCTGAAAGATCATATGCTTTGTCAAACAGACTACTGATCCCGGTGTATTTCCATTCTTCGGTACGAAAGGTAGGTAAGCCCTTTTTTATAAAAGTATCAAAACTATCTTTCCTTACCGCTGTAAGGTTATCTGCGGCGGTTGTGTGCTGCGACTGGTCAAATTGTTCTTTAAAATAAGTTAAATCATTCATGGTACAATCTCTTTAGTCAACACCAGGAATTGTTAAATCGGCTTCTTCGGTAATAAAGTCATACCCTCTCTCTTCCAGTTCAAGTGCAAGTTCTTTCGTACCGGATTTAACAATACGGCCGTTATAAAGCACATGCACAAAATCTGGCTGAATATAATCCAGCAGGCGCTGATAGTGTGTAATCACTAAAACGGCCTGCTCCGGGTTGTGCAGTTTATTAATGCCGTTCGCCACTATACGAAGGGCATCAATATCAAGGCCTGAGTCAGTTTCATCCAATATGGCCAGTTTAGGTTCCAGCATCGCCATCTGAAATACTTCATTACGTTTCTTTTCCCCTCCGGAAAAACCTTCATTAATGGAACGGCTAAGCAACGACTGGTCAATTTCTACCAGTTTCATTTTCTCTTTCATGGTTTTCAGGAAAGCCACCGAATCCAAGGGTTCCTGTCCATGATACTTGCGCTTTTCATTTACGGCAGCTTTAATAAAATTGGTGGTACTTACACCCGGGATTTCAACAGGGTATTGAAAAGCCAGAAAAAGTCCTTCACGGGCCCTGTCTTCAGGTGCCAGGTCCAACAGGTTCTTTCCAAGAAAAGTCACCTCCCCTGCTGTAACCTCGTATTGTTCCCTACCGGCCAGCACAGAAGCAAGTGTACTTTTGCCCGAGCCATTTGGCCCCATAATGGCGTGCACCTCTCCCGCTTTGATCTCCAGGTTAATTCCTTTTAAAATTTGTTTGCCTTCTACGTTAGCGTGTATATTTTTTATTGACAACATATGCTTATAATTTATTTTGTGCAGACAGCCGGTTTTAACCTACGCTGCCCTCCATGCTGATGGTCAGCAGTTTTTGTGCTTCTATGGCAAATTCCATAGGCAGCTGGTTCATTACTTCTTTGGCAAAGCCGTTTACGATCAGTGCAACTGCAGCTTCAGGGTCAATCCCTCTTTGCCTGCAATAGAAAAGCTGATCTTCACCAATTTTTGAAGTTGTAGCCTCATGCTCTACAATTGCCGTTTTGTTTTTCACCTCTATATACGGGAACGTATGTGCACCACATTTATCACCCAGCAGCAGGGAATCGCATTGCGAATAATTGCGTGCATTTAAGGCCTGCTTGCTTGTTCTTACCAGCCCACGGTAACTGTTCTGGCTATAGCCGGCCGAGATGCCCTTGGCCACAATCCTGCTCCTGGTATTTTTACCCAGATGGATCATTTTTGTTCCGGTATCGGCCTGCTGGTAATTGTTTGTAAAAGCTACAGAATAGAATTCTCCTATGGAGTGATCTCCTTTTAAGATCACACTCGGATACTTCCATGTAATGGCCGAGCCTGTCTCTACCTGGGTCCATGAGATTTTGGAATGGTTACCTTTACAGATGCCCCGTTTGGTTACAAAGTTATAAATGCCACCCTTACCTTCTTTATCGCCCGGATACCAGTTCTGCACCGTAGAATATTTAATTTCTGCCTTTTCCATGGCAATCAGCTCTACCACCGCAGCATGCAGCTGATTTTCATCGCGCATAGGTGCAGTACAGCCTTCAAGATAGCTCACATAGCTTTCATCTTCGGCTATAATTAAGGTGCGTTCAAACTGTCCGCTGTTTTCTGTATTGATCCTGAAATAGGTAGAAAGTTCCATCGGGCAGCGTACCCCTTTAGGAATATAGCAAAAAGACCCATCTGTAAACACAGCGGAATTCAATGCAGAGAAATAATTGTCTGTCATAGGCACAACCGAGCCCAGATACTTTTTAACCAGCTCGGGATGCAATTGTATGGCCTCGCTTATGGAACAAAAGATCACGCCTATTTCCGACAACTGTTCTTTAAAAGAAGTAGCAATGGAAACACTATCCATCACCACATCTACAGCCACGCCACTAAGCCTCTTCTGTTCAGCAATAGAAATACCTAATTTTTCAAAGGTGCTCAGCAATTCCGGGTCTACCTCATCCAGGCTGTTCAGCTGCTGCTTAGGTTTGGGTGCTGCATAATAAATAATATCCTGGTAGTCAATTGGTGGATATTTCACATTAGGCCAGTTGGGCTCCGTTAAAGTAAGCCAATGTTGATAGGCTTTAATCCGCCATTGCAGCATCCATTCAGGCTCATTCTTTTTACGGGATATCAAACGGATCACATCTTCATTCAATCCTTTGGCTATGGCATCGGTATCTATATCGGTCACAAACCCGTACTTGTACTCATTCAATACGGCATGATCTATGGTATCTTGTTGTTCTTTCATGGTGTTAATGAATTGAAAGATTAGAAATAATGACACAAAGATACCCCCTTTTGCTTGTTTATACAAAATAGTATAAACAGAGAATTGTAAGATTTGCAGCATTTTAATATATTTATAGTAATGAACAGAAAAGATCTGCTGGCCGGCTTTGCTGCCTTTCTTATTTCCTGTGCTCCGATTTTGGCACAAACACCAAAACCTGTTGCCATTGAAAATGCAATCATGAAAGACAGGCAGAGCTTTTATTATGTGGATTTTAAGCATTACAATGCCGCAGACTGCGCACTCCCAATCGGTATTTTTGATTCAGGGACGGGTGGTTTAACAATTTTAAATACACTGATCGGGTTTGATGAGCACAACAATTCAACGCGTACTGCACAAAAAGATAACATACCCGATTTTACCAGTGAGAAGTTCATATATCTTGCCGATCAGGCCAATATGCCCTATGGGAACTACTACAGCGAAAAAAAGAATGATCTTTTAGTTGAACACATCATTAAAGATGCCCAGTTTCTGCTGGCCAACAGGTATTATGTAAATAGTGATTCCAAAAACTACAGTTCCGATAAGCAAAAAGTAAAAGCTATTGTAATTGCCTGCAATACTGCCACTGCCTACGGGAAGGAACACATTGAAGACTTCATAAAACATACGGGTATCAATTTAAAAGTGATCGGGGTAATTGATGCGGGTGCCAGGGGTACATTGGATGTGTTTAAAAAAGATGAGAACGGATCAATAGGTGTTTTTGCCACGGTAGGTACCATTGCTTCTAAAGGCTATGAAAACACCATTATTGCTTTAAAAAATAAGCTCGGATATACCGGGAACTTACAGGTATATAACCAGGGCGGCTACGGACTGGCTGAGGCTGTAGACGAGGAACCTGATTTTATCAGCCGGACTGCAACTGCTCCCCGGGCCAATTACCGGGGGCCAATGCTCGACAGCGGCAATTACAAAATTGAAAAAACGTTATTAGAAGTCTACAAATTTGACTTCAGCAAGCACAAAGTACTCTGTGACAGCAAAAATGATGAATGCGGCAACATGCAACTCAATTCGGCCGATAACTATGCCCGGTATCACCTGGTTTCCTTAATGGAGCAGATCAGAAAAAAACCTGGTGCAATGCCACTAAAAGCATTGGTATTAGGTTGCACCCATTATCCCTTTCTGATTGCCGATATCCAAAAAATCCTTCAAGACCTCTACAACTATCAGAAGAATGGCGATTTCATTTATCGTCCGTTCATGAATAAGGACATCAGCATTATTGACCCTGCTGTAAATGTTGCCAATGAGCTATATGCCTTTTTAAAAGCAGGGAAGCTGTTTAATTCCATCGGAAGTCTGGACGCCAGTGAATTTTTTATCAGTGTTCCGAATACCAGCAACAAAGATGTAGTAACCGATACTCAGGGCCGCTTTACCTACAATTATAAATACGGCAGAAATGCGGGCGAAATACAGGAATATGTAAAAGTGGTTCCCTTTAGCCGGGCTAATATCCCTTCCGAAACGCTGGAACGGATTAAAACCATTATTCCGTCGACCTACAAACTGATAACAAATTTCCACAGGAACAACCCAAAGATCAGAACTTTACCCGAAGCAGATAAAATTAAACAATAGCTCAATAACCAAAAGTATTGTGCAATACTTTTACGGGCCTGTCCAGTGCCAGTAAAAAACCATTAACTACTGCATAAACCGGCTTACCCTGGTTTGTCAGCAAAAAATTTGCTGCCTGGTTTAAACCGGTTTGCCCATCTGTTTTACTCTTATTATTCAGGTTTAACAGCCGCTTCTTAACAGGTCCCAGCGGGGATTTTCCATCAGACCATTTAATAAACAGGTATCCTTCACGGATCAATTTCAATTCGGCATCCTGTGTAAGTGCAGTCCATTCCTTTTTAGTCAGCACTTTTACCTTCCCAGCAACATAATCCAGGTCTTTGGCATTCACTTCATCATAACCATATACCCTTTCCACATCACCCAGTTCATCAATAAGTCCCTGATAACTCACACCTTTGTAGTCCTGGTCCTTTATTTGTAAATGGTTTATCCCCAGGTTGGTTATAAATAAGCGGCCTTCTTTTTTTATTTTGACGTTCCTGATCAATAAATGATATAAAGACCTGTTGTTTTCGGGAATCTTTTCGTACAGAGCGGCATCTTCCTGTAAGTAAGACTGGTTTGCAATTGCATTAAGTGCGTTTAAAAGCGCATAGAAATTCAGTTTCCGGATATATTCCTTTTCAGGATCTTCCGGATAGCCACCAGACTCGATCAGGATTGTAGAAATGTCCATTCCCTGGAAAGTATCCCCAAAACAGCGCGGATCGTAATCGTCATTATACCGTGCAACCCTGTCAGGTATGTATTCCTGAAGTACGCTATTCATCTTTACAATAAGCTGTGTTGCCCGTTTTCTCACTTCGTTCCTTTCTTTTGCATAATTGTACGCAGGATCCAGAAAAGAAATGGTGGCGGTATTTTTACTGATGCCTGCTGAATAGAGCACATTTTGATCGTGCAGGTTAAACCCAAAATCTGGTTTAACCTTTTTGGCAATATCCATCAGGATTCTCGCTTCTGGCGTGGCCAGTATCCTTGCATCCCTGTTGATGTCAATGTCCATTGCATTTCTCCGTTTAAACATCTCGGCACCGTCTGGGTTAAGCATAGGCACAAAATGCAGCTCCAGCTTATCAAGCAAATATTTTCTTAGTACATTGTACTCGTCATCAGCCCTTAAAAAGTTAAAAAGGTCAAATAAAGCCCTTGTAGCCGTAGTTTCATCGCCGTGCATTTGCGACCACAACAACACTTTTATTTTCCCGTTCCCGGCAGAGAGGTGATAAATTTCCCTTCCCTGTACCGACTTGCCCAGCGTTTCAGCTTTAAAAAATACAGCATGCTGCTTCAACAGCCGTACAACATCTGCATGCTTAAAAAACCTGTCCCTCAAAGACAACTCTCTATACTTATCATATTGTTTCCAGACAGTGGATAAATCCTGTGCAAAACCATTTGCTGATATAAAAAACAGAAATCCTATCAGGGAGATTTTAAACCTGGAACACCGCTTCATAATTTTTGCTTAAAAATGGAAATACAATATTAGTTTGTATAAATATAAAAGATTATCACAAAACATTACTTTAGTGTAACCTAAACCAACCAATTGATCTTATGGCGCCAGACACCTCATTTATATACCTGCTTGCATGCCTGCTGGGAGGGATAGCTTTAATTGTGCTTCTTACCACCAGGTTCAAGGTTCCGGCTGCCTTCGCCTTAATTACAGGCTGTTTTTTTGTAGGTATAGGTGCGCATTTATCGCTCATAGAAGTAGTAAATGCGATGAAAGAGGGCTTTGGCAGCATCATCAAGTCCCTCGGACTGATTATCTTACTGGGCACAACACTGGGCATCCTGCTCGAATATACGGGCAGTACATCGGTAATGGCCAGTTACATCCTAAAAAAGCTTGGTGAAAAACGTACCGTATGGGGCATCAGCATTACAGGTTTTGTAGTCGGGCTACCCATTTTTTGCGACTCCGGGTATATTGTGTTGAGCGGACTCAATAAAACGCTGGCCAAAAGGGCGGGTATTTCTATAGTGATCATGTCGGTTTCCCTGGCTACGGGCTTATATTCCGTTCACTGTATGGTACCTCCTCATCCCGGCAGTGCTGCAGCCGCTGGTATTATTGGCGCCGATATTGGCAAACTGATCCTGATTGGTGCACTCATAGCTATACCCGCTATGATTGTTGGTAATATCTGGGCACGTTATGCAGGTAAACATATTCCGCTTCCCATTGTGGAGGAAGAAATTGCCTCCGATGCCCGACAGCATCAGCCATCGGTTATCCAATCTTTTTTACCCATTATAATTCCCATTGCCCTTATTGCATTAAAAGCATTTATCACGCTTGAAGCCACACCGGGTAATGCCTGGCTTACTTCATTGCTTTCTGTAGGCGATCCGGTTATTGCTTTAATTATTGGCATACTGCTTACTTTTTTCTGCAGAAAATCATGGAAAAAAGCAGAACTGGGCGATCTGTTGCAGGACTCTGCCGAAAAAGCGGGGGGCATTCTGGTCATCATCGGTGCAGGCGGAGCTTTCGGGGCAATACTTGCCGCAATAAAGATCGGCACACATTTAAGCCAGTCAGTAGCCCTGGATAGCCTGGGTTTATTTTTCCCTTTTCTGCTTACGTTTATGCTAAAAACGGCACAAGGCTCTTCAACCGTTGCCATTATTACCGCGGCATCCATTGTACTGCCACTATTGCCCGTACTGGGACTGGATAGTGAAACAGGCAAATTAATGTGCGTGCTGGCCATGGGTGCAGGATCTATGATGATCTCTCACGCCAATGATGCTTATTTCTGGGTCATCGCAAAATTCTCGGGTCTCGACATGAAGACCATGCTCAGGGTCTATACCGTGGCCAGTATTTTAATGGGTGTCACTTCGTTTGCCATGGTTTATATCTTATCCAAATTCATATCCTGATGCATATCCTCATTGCCCCAAATGCTTTCAAAAATAGCCTTACCGCTCTGGAGGCAGCAGCAGCCATTCAAAAAGGCTTGTACTCCAGCTCCCTTCAGTGTACCAGCACCTGTTTCCCTATTGCCGATGGCGGCGATGGTACTGCTGCGTTGATCATTGAAAAATGCGGAGCAAGGCAAGTTGAGGTCAAAGTACAGGATGCTTTGGGGCGAACAATCAGCTCTTCATTCGGATTGATTGATGAAGGTCGGACCGCTGTAATAGAAATGGCAGAGGCCTCTGGCCTAAGGCGGTTAAAAACTGCCGAATTGAACCCTATGATAGCCTCTTCTTATGGCACTGGACAACTGATCAACGCGGCTCTGGATGAAGGTGTAAACAAGATCATTATTGCCATGGGCGGTTCTGCAACGGTAGATGGCGGATGTGGAATTTTAAGTGCTTTGGGCTTTACTTTTCTGGATGAAAATAACCAGGAACTCCGGCCTGTTCCGCAAGAGCTCATCCGTGTAAAGAAAATAGACCTTTCCAATGCAGATCCACGGATTGCCTGTTGTGAATTGATTGTGCTTTGCGATGTAGATAACCTCTTGCTCGGACCAGAGGGTGCCGCTGCTGTTTTCGGCCCGCAAAAGGGTGCAGATGCTACAGCAGTAGATCAGCTGGATCAGTTCTTAAGCAGGCTGGCCCGTATCGCTGATCGGCAATTTGGAAAAGCTATGGACAAACTCAAATATAGCGGCACTGCCGGTGGTGCTGCAGCGGGACTGCATGCATTTATAAATGCAAAACTGGTTAACGGCATAGAATATTTTTTAGACCTTACGGGTTTTGATGAGGAACTGGAAAAAGCAGATCTGCTGATTACCGGAGAAGGGAGCCTGGATGCCCAGACCCTTCAGGGTAAAGGCCCTTTTGGCGTAGCAAAGCGGGCTTTGAAAAAAAATATTCCTGTTATAGGGCTGGCGGGAAAAGTACCCTTAAGCCCCCCGGCAGAATTGCTAAAGTATTTTAAAGCACTAATGGCCATAGGAAACGAACCGGCCCCGCTTAGCGAGGCCGGTCAAAATACTGCGGTAAACCTGGAACGTACTGCCGGGAACGTGGCCGACTTGCTGAACTTTTCCGTTACCAGATCGTCAAACCAATCTGCTACTTAATAAACCCTGCGATCTTTTCGTTTACATCCTCACCCCTCAGGTTCTTGGCAACGATTACACCCTCCGGATTAATCAGAAAATTTTGCGGAATGGCGGTGATGCCATATTTTACGGCGATATCGGTTTTAAAGCCTTTCAGGTCGCTCACCTGTATCCATGGCATGCCATCCTGCTTTACGGCGCCCAGCCAGGCCGTTTTGTTTTCATCCAATGATACGCCTACGATCTCAAAATTTTTATCCTTCAGCTGTTTGTAGGCTTTCAGCAGGTGTGGGTTCTCTGCACGGCATGGAGAGCACCAGCTGGCCCAGAAATCAACCAGTACATATTTCCCTCTTAAAGAGGAAAGCTTAAAGTCATTCCCTTTATCGTCGGGCTGAGTAAAATCAACAGCTTTCCCAATTGCAAGTTGTTTTGCTTTCTCATACTTCGCCGTAAGCTTCTGTCCGGTATAACTGGCCAAAACCCTTTTGCTGAGCGGGTCATAATATTTGCCAAAAGTTTCCGGATCAATGACCATGGTTTTGTTATCGTTAATGGCATCCAGAGCCACATAGGAATCCGGGTGACTGAAAATAAAAGAATCAAGCGCCGCTTCTATACGCGCCATGATCGGCTTGATCTGATTGGCCAGTTCGTTCATTTTTACGGTGTCTTTAGCAGAGCGTGCGTTCATATAAGGGTATACCAACTCCTTATATTGCCTGTGCGGTATGCCTACCATACGGTCGTACACCAGGTGGTCGGCCTGGGCCTGGGTACCGGTAATTGAGGCCTTAGACAGGTCGTCGGTACCCGTTACCTTGTATTTTCCCTTTTCCAGGTAGAAAGTCTGGTAGCTGCGTTCTATAGACAGATCGGCCCTGTTGCCAAAAGCGGTAGTCCCGCTTAACAAAAACTTACCGTTTTTGACTATAGTACTGTCCTTTACATTTTTCCCTTCGCTGTTTACATAACTTAAGATCACCTTCTTACCACTTCCCAAACCAGGTAAGTTGCCTGAGATCTCAAATTTGTCTTGCGCCATGCACATACCGGCGGGCAGCAGAAAAAGAATAGTTACAATGTTTTTTATGTTCATATTGTTAGTTTTTCAGTGCTTGTTGAATTATTTAATCAGGGCCTTCAGTTTTTCTGTCAGGTCCTCTCCTCTTAAGTTTTTGGCAATAATTACACCTTCAGGATTGATCAGTAAGTTCTGTGGAACGGAATTGATACCATATAACAACGCAACTTCATTTTTCCAGCCTTTTAAATCGCTTACATGGATCCATGGCAGCCCGTCCTTTTTAACGGCTTCTGCCCAAACAGCTTTACCTCCCGGATAATCTAGCGATACCCCTACAATCTCAAAGTTTTTGCCTTTAAGCTCGTTGTAAGCTTTTACTACATTAGGGTTCTCCGCCCTACAAGGCACGCACCAGCTGGCCCAGAAATCGACCAAAACGTACTTTCCTCTTAAAGAAGAAAGGGTAAACGGCTTATCATTCAAATCATTTTGTGTAAAGTCAGTTGCCCTGGCACCAGCCTGACGGCGCTTGCCTATTTCAATCTTTTCGGCTGTGCGCAGCCCGAGCGGGGAAGATTTAAGTGCTGCAGAAAAGCGGTTAAACAGCGGTTCTACTTTTGCGGCCTCAAAGTGGCTGTCGAGCACATACATATTAAAAGTATACAAGCCCATAAAAGAATTCAAATGGCTTTCTGCAAACTCCCAGTTGATCCGTTTATTTTTAGCAACCAGTTTTTGAATGCTGTCTCCTGCTTTTTTACGTTCTTCCAGCGATTTTACATAAGCTCCGTCAGCAGTTTTCTTTCCAAATTCATTTTGTATTTGTATGATCCGCGCAGTAACCGGTTTCATCAGCGCTTCACGCTCAGAATTTTCGAGATCGGCAACCGAACCGGTAATTTTTGCATTACTGATCGAATCTGTGCCGATCATCGTAATTTTAGAATTCTCTATAAAAAAGCCCAGGGCGTCGCGTTGCCTTCCAGAATCGGCCGCACCATTTCGCCTGATGGCAATCATTGCACTTTGGGGTTCATCAACGGTTCCGGTAAACTGAAACCTGCCGTTTTTAATTGCTGTGGAATCAACTTCTTTCCAGGCATTGTTTTTCAAAAGAACAAGGTAAGCTTTTGCCTGGCCTTTAACAGCGGGCAAGATTCCTGTTAGGGTATAGTTTTTCTGAGCTGCTGCCATAAAAGGCAGCAGCAACAGTGAAAATAGTATTTTTTTCATTTTATGATTTTATAAATAATGAGTGGCCATTGTTTAATTCAGCAACAAAATTCCGCCAACAAAACCTATGTTGTAAGTGATTGTTGCTGATGCTACATAGGGATTTGCAGTCAAAATGGTGAAACGTAAGTACCTGGCCGTAGTTAATGAAGGGAAATTTATGGTCTGCATTCTTGCGGTATTATTGACATTTATTGTATAGGTCCCTTTATCAACCCAGGTTATGTTATCTAAACTTGTTTCCACTTTGGCAGAAGTTGTCAGGCCTCCATTGGCGGTGGTTAAAGTTGTTGGAAAGAAGTAGTCCAATCCCGAAAAGGTAACATTCCGTGCAAAATCAATATTCAGCCATTGGGGCAAGGGTACGGTATTAGAGCTCGCCCAAAAGGTTGTACCTGTAGCCGCATCAACTGCTCTGGCGGGTGTATTGGCTCCAAGTGAGGAAGACGCAGTGGCCGCAAGGGTGTAGCCCGTATGGTTCACATATCGTGGCTCTTTTGTGTTAAAAACATAATAAACAACTTTACGTGTCTTTGGGTCCTGTGCTATGCCATCTACAGATGCAATGGTCAAAGGAAGCACATAGGTGGTAAAAGGTTGTAGCGTTGTCTGAAAACCAAGATTTAGTACCGCCGCTTCCGAAAGATTGGTTCCGGGACTTATGGCTACCGTTGGTTTATAATAAAGATAACTTTTGGTTGGAAGTAAAAGGGCATTACTGCCGTACTTCAGCCTGTAGTCAGCAATCTTAGTGGTATCGGGGGCAAAAGTAACATAATGAACATCCGAAGATGCTGTGCCTTGAAGCGTGGCTTTCATTTCCACACTCAGCACCGAAACATTTCTAATGTCATAATCTCTGGCCACTACATCTGTTGAAGCCGGCACATCAAAAGCTACACTCCCTTCTGGTAAGGGTTGGCGGCCGGTTTTGTCTTTTTTGCAAGCCATAAACAATAGCACTACCGTGCATATTGCCAATAAATTTAATTTGTATGTCTTCATCTCTTTATAGTTATGGATTTTGCGGCATATCTGGGTTAAAGGCCGTTACCTGAATAGGTATTTGCAACGTATACCTTGAACTGTGCGGCGCAAGCGTGGCAATTACAGTGTTTTGGGCATTGGTACGGGTTACGGCCGGCATCCTGTTCTCCATGTCAAATCTCCGCATATCAAACCAGCGCAGGCCATGGAAAGGCAATTCACGCCTTCTTTCTGCCAGTACTTCAGTAAACACAGCACTGAGATTGGTTGAAGTAAAATCCCTGCTTTCAATTGGTGTGCCCGTATACCTGTTTCTGCGCACCTGGTTCAGGTGGCTAAGTGCCGTAGCCAGACTATTCGGAGCGGTACCGCGCGCCGCACATTCGGCTGCAATTAAGTGCATTTCCTGCACAGTTGTACCCGAATTGGTGAGTTGGAAAGTTGGTGTAACTGCAGCTGCGTAAAATGCAGTCACCCCTCTTGCAGTACTGGTCCAGCTGGAATAAAAAATCGTCCTTCTTGCGTCGTTACTGGCAAAACTACCTTTTAAATCTAAGGTTATCGGTATACCAAAAGCAGCATATGCCTTACCGTAAATTGCATCCGGATGAGACACAACATTTTGCGTAGTGGGAAAAGAAGCAGGATTGGTATAATCAATCATTGTGGCACGGGTATTGGCCAGCGCCAGTTCAGCATAACGCAGCGCTTCACTATATTCCCTTCTGTATAAATAAACACGTGCCAATACGCTGTATGCGGCAGCCTTAGAGCCACGGAACCTTGCGCTGCTGTTGTCATCAGGAAGGTTCGGGATAGCCGCGTTGATATCGTCCAGCATGTGCTGATAAATTTCAGCCGTCGTGGCTCTTGGTGGCGCTTTTTGACTTACATTATCTGAAGTTACAAAAGGCACAGCCAAATCGGTGGTTGCGCTTGCCGCGTCGTAGGGCTTGGCATATTCATTCACCAGGTAAAAATAAGAATATGCACGGCCAAGTAAGGCTTCCGCCTTAATGCTGTTCCTCTGCGATGCAGTTCCACCCTCAGCGGCATCGATACCCAGTAACACAGTATTGTACAGGCTAATGCGCTGGTAGTGGTCAGCCCATAAATAAGCGGGCGCTGCTACATCATTTGTAAACTGCGGCTGCCAGGTGTAAACGAAGTCGGCAAGCGCAATTGGCGGAGTATTAACGCCTAGGTAATCTATATTGTCTGTCATATACTCCAAGTACGAACTGGTCATTTCAGTGGTGAATGCCATGGCGTTTAACCAAAGATCAAAGTCATTCGTTGTTTTAAGCAATTGCTTCCCTTTTGGTTCAACATCCAGATATTTATCGCAACCACTAAAAACTATGCAGCAAAGAAGCAATTGGGCAGCTATATATTTAAATTTATTCATCAGTGTAAATTTTAAAAGTTAGTGAACAAACCAAGCGTATAAGTTGGGGTTAAATACGATTTGGCATAGCTTCCTGTAGCCATACTAAAGTTATAGCGGTTAAACCCAACGGAGTACAGGTTTGACGCCTGGGCTTTGATCTCGAAGTTCTTGAAGCCCGCCTTTTTTATAAAGCCAAGGTCATTTAACCGGTACGAAACTGTCACATCCCCTAATGTCATGTAATCACCATGAACCACATAGTTAACGTTATAGCGGTAAGCCAATCCTGGAGCAAAGCTATTCAGGTCGGTTAAGGTTGGAATATCTGTGTTCGCTTCGTCGCCGGCAACCCTCCAAAAATTATTTGACCCCAGCAAAGGCCTGTTTTCTGCGGGTGTAGGTCTTGGCACCCTTACTTTAAAACCACCATAATAGTTGATCATCGCGAAAAAATAAAAGTTTCCTACGTCAACCCGGTTACTCAGTCCGCCGCTAATAGTTGGAATGGTTGTTCCTGAATATTGTACAAGTCCTGAATTCTTATCTGACATTGCAGTAACCAGAGGTGTTCCCGTTTGACTGGTATTTACCACGTATGACGCTCCGTTCTGATCGTAAATAATCGGATGGCCTTCATTGTTCAGTCCGCGTGTATCATACGAGAACATGGCACCTACCGGATAACCACTTACATAACCCAGTACATCAAGAATCTGCGGATCGTACCGCCCCGTTCTGTACACATCAAGCACCTTACTGTTATTTTTGGCTACCACAATGCCGGTATTCCAGTTAAAGTTTTTAGTGGATATCCAGTCTGCTTTGAGGCTAAATTCTAAACCATTATTTCTGATGGTGGCATAGTTAACCAGTGCAGAGGTTGCACCAAGCGTTGGATCAATACTGGATTTACCCATCACATCGGTTGTTTTTTTGGTGTAATATTCAAAACTACCTGTGATGTTTTTGAAAACATTATAATCAAGTCCAAAATTCAAGTTCTCAGTCTGTTCCCAGCGAAGGCCTGTATTGGCATTGGAGAATAAGATCAGCGATGGAAGCGTAGGTGTATTCTGTGTATTGTTCTGTGCCTGGGCAATTACCTGTGGAAGTGAAAGTTTCGCTACATTCCCATTAAATCCATAAGCACCGCGAAGTTTCAACTCATGAATCCATTTGATCTCATTCATAAAATCTTCTCTATGAATGTTCCAGGCCGCGCCTAATGACCATAGTGGTTTGTACTTATATTTCGGATCACTACCAAAAAGGTTTGACTGGTCAATGCGGATACTTCCCGATAAGGAATAGATATCTTTAAAGGAATAAACGATATTAGAAAAAGCCGATAGATACCGGTCGTCATCATAAGTCTGGTTAAATAAACCGTTCAAAGTTCCAAGACCAGTTCCAGTAACAAGTGTACCTCTAACTGAGGCCAAACCGTTGATCATAGAAGCGTAATCTACAGGCTGATGCAGCAAACTCTGATCGTTATAGCCAAAATAGGAGGCTAAATTACTTTTGTTTAGTACGCGGCGCAATTCAGCACCCGCTATACCGTTTAGGGAATGGTTACCGATTCTCTTGTTGTAATTCAATTGCGTCCGCGCCGTATAACCAGTTGAACTGGCATTCTGCTGACGCAGGAAATCCCCGTCAGGAAGATTCTTTTTGAATGCCAGTGAAGGATTAGCAGCAGTAGGCGTAACCGTGTAGATATTCACCAGCCCGTTTACTTCATTAGAGCCCTGCGCAGCCAGGTGCCTGAACTCTGTACGGGAGGTTTCATATACCCCACCGAACAACAGGTTAAACCCTTTTCCAATGTCATAGTTAAAATTGGCAATGGTCTTGTTATAGAGCGTTCGCGTTTTATCACTTACTTTATTCGCTTCAATTAGCGGGTAATAGTTCTGGTCTAACAAGCCTTGTGAAAGCAGTACAGTATTATATACTGGTGCATAGCTTTCTGAAATGATGGCGGCAGGATTACCGTTTACGTCTTCATAGCGCTCATAAGGTGCATAAAAAGCAGGACCGGGTACCGGAGCGCTATTACTACGACTTTCCTGGTATTCTGTAGTGAGTTCCAGGCTCAGTCGTTTTGCGAGTTTAAGGGTAGTGCGGCCTGTCAGTTGGAATCTGTTGTTACCATTCAGGATGGAATTATTACGGTTATTCGTATAATTGGCGGTGATATAATACAGCGCGCTTGGCACACCACCCGAAACGTTTAACGTATTTGTTTGTGCAACTGCGGTCCTCTGGAATAAGCGGCTATAATCTTTAAGATTATCATAATTAGCCAGTTCTGCAAAAGAACTTTCAGCCTGTGCAGGTGTAATAATGCCAGCTGCGAGCTGCGCCTGGATATAGAAAGGAATAGAACGGCGTACATTGCCCCCTGTTACAGATCCTGGTGCATATAAGGCAGTCCAGCTGGCTGGTGTAACAATTAGCGCTTGTCTTTCACGTGTATAATTGGCATTAATGGCCGATGCCTCCGGGTCCCAGCGATAGCGGCTGTAATTTTCTTCTGGTGTAAGGCCCAACGTAGACCTGAAATTGAACTGAGCGGCACCGGGCATGGCCTGCTTGCGCTCAATGATAATAACACCATTAGATGCCCTCACCCCGTATACGGTAGCAGAGGCGGCATCTTTGAGAATCGTTACCGATTTGATCTCGTTAGGGTCAATCATATCCAGAGTGAGCTCAGTAGGATAGCCATCTACCACAATCAATGGACTTTGGTTGGCAGACATGGTTGAAATACCACGGATATTGAACAAAGGCCTGGTAGTTTCTCCAACACCAGGAGTAGTGCTGGTAAACTGTACGCTGTTATTAATCATCAGTCCCGGCAACCTGTTTACCAGTCCGTCAAGGAAATTGGAACTTACCCTTGATTCATATTCTTTGGTACCTATCTGCGCGACAGCACCTGTACTCTGCTCCGGCTTGATGCGTTGATAACCTGTATTAACCGTAATTCCTACTTCTGCCAGATCCCCCACAGCAACCTCCATGCGGATGGTTCCAAGGTCATTTGAAGCGGCAATCTCCCTGGTTTTAAATCCGGTGTAAGTGATGACCACTATAGCACCCTCTTTCACATTTTGCAGGGCAAACAATCCATCTGTTCCGGTTCTTACACCTTGTTTTTCTCCCTTAACAGTTACCGTAGCACCGGCAAGGGGCACACCTTTGTCGTCTACTACCTTTCCTTTTACCGTAAGGTTAAGCATAAAATCCATCAGGACAGATTTTGCCTTATCCAGTACAGAAGGGTCTTTCCTTCGTACCACTACAAATTTGTCTTCAATAGTATATTCCAGGGGCTGGTCTTTAAAAACAGCCTTCAATACCTCAGTCAGCTGCATGTTACGCACATTGATGTCTACAGGCCTGGAACTTTTGAGTATTTCCGTGCTGACTACAAAATCTATCCCGGCCTGGGATTTGATCTTTTCAAAAACACGGGAAAGGCTGCTGCCCTTTTCAGACAGGGATATTCTCTGGGCCAGGCTACTGGCGCTCACCTGCATAAGAGATGCTAGCAATATAACGGCGGTTAGTCGCATAATTAGCAATATATTCGTATAAAATCTATACATTTAGTTTAGGTTTGGTAATGCAGAAAGCTTATGTTTCGAAGCTCGGCTTCCTGCTATTTTGTTGACAAATAAAATTAAATGGCCAAACTCCGCCAGTTTCCGACTCCAATCGGGGGCTGGCTTGTTTGTTTTCCCGGGTAGCTATTTCTTCACAATGATCCTCCTCCCTTCTATTTTAAAATGAACTTCCTTGGTTTGTGCAATCTTTGTCAGCACCTGGCTTATATTTCTGTTCCTTGATATAGATCCGTTTAGCCGTATATCAGATACATCACCTTCATAAACTACTTCCACATCGTACCATCTGGCTATTTGTTTCATGATATCTTTGATGCCCTGATCCTCAAACCGGAAATCACCTGTTTTCCAGGCAACAACTTCATTTACATCGACCTCATGAACTGTTATACCCTTGCTGCCTGCAACAATTGCCTGCTGATCGGGCTTAAGCATTACCTCATCCTTCCGGTCATCACGGCTCACAAGCACAGAACCCTCCAGCAAGGTTGTTTTTACTTTATCATCGTCAGCATAACTGCTGATATTGAAATGCGTGCCCAGCACTTTCACTTCCTGCCCCCTGCTGCTTACCAGGAAAGGGCGTGTTTTGTCTTTCGCAACTTCAAAATAAGCTTCACCTGCCAGTTTTACCCTGCGGATACCTTCCTTATTTAAAACTGGCGAATAAGTTAAACTCGATGCAGCATTAAGCCATACTTTAGTCCCGTCAGCTAAGGTAACCTGATAGGTACCTCCGCGCGGGGTGCTAATTGTTGCTTCTGCAGTATTATCGTTGGCTGGTTCCCCGGTAGTTGCCTCCACCGGAGTATGGTCATTATATTTAAGTTCCTCTCCAACAACAACCCCGTTTTTCTGATCACTCAGCTTCACTACTTTTCCGTTTGTGAAGGTTATGGTAGCCTGGTTTTTACCCGGTTTAATGTCATTCGCATAGTTCAGCAGATCGCTCCCTTTATCTGGATGACGGGAGGTGTACAACCATATGCCAAAAGTTATAACTGCCAGGGCGGCGGCGGCGGTCAATGCCATACGCGGCCAAAGTTTAATCCCCCTGGTTTTCTGCGGAACATGCACACGCTCTTCTTCGAAAATAACTTCTTCCCCGGCCCAGCTTTCTGCCATATGCCCCATCAGCAACTCATCCAGTTCTCCTTTTCCGATCAGATGGTCTATAACTTCCAATTCTTCGGCCGTTGCGGTATTGTTCACATAGCGGTCCAGGAGTTGTTTATAAAATGTGGTCTGATCCATAAAGTAGATTGTGCTTATACTGTACCAGACAATTAACCCTATGCCCCCGGGCACCCCCTCAATAAAATATTTTTATGAGGTACTAACGAATAATCTCTATTATTGTAAAAATGACTCCAAAAACGGGATTAGAGAATGAAACAGAATTGCTGCAGCAGGCCGCTAATGGTGATGCCAATGCATTTGCTTTGCTTTATAGCCATTACAGATCTTTGGTTTATCGTTTCATTTACAAATACCTGAAATCGCCCCAACTTACGGATGACCTTACCCAGGAAATATTTTTAAAAGTATGGGAAAATAAGGAAGCACTAACAGACAGGCAGGCATTTAAATCGTACCTGTTTACCATATCCAGGAACCATACTTTAAATTTCTTAAAAAGGGCTTCCATAGACAGTACTGCAAAAAGTGTGATCATTAACAGTTACAGCCCTTCAGATTCACTCGAGGAAGAGCTGCAGACCAAAGATTACCTGGCTTACCTGCAAAGTATACTGGTTACGCTTAGCCCGCAAAGCCGTGAGGTATTCCGTTTGTGCAGGCAGGAATATAAAAGTTATGACGAAGCTGCCGAAATACTGGGCATCTCGCGCAGTGCAGTAAAGAAGCACATGATCAAATCCATGAAAGTATTGGGCGATGCCGTAAAACGTGATCTGGGGATTCCGCTTGGAATTTTTCTTACGGTGCTGCTGAAATAGTTTTTCTCTGCTTCTATGAGGAAGGTTTGATACAAAAAAAAAGCCCTCCTTTTCAGGAAGGCTTTAGAGCGAAAAACGAGATTCGAACTCGCGACCCCGACCTTGGCAAGGTCGTGCTCTACCAACTGAGCTATTTTCGCATTACCATTAACCGCATTATCCATTGCGGCTCTTTTGTACTCAGAGCGGGAATCGAACCCGCACGCCTGTTGAGGGCACAGGATTTTAAGTCCTGCGTGTCTACCAGTTCCACCATCTGAGCATAATCGTTATCAAACAGATAAGATTAATTCTTTAAAAAACCTTCCTGGTATGAAGGCTTTTCTGAGCGAAAGACGAGATTCGAACTCGCGACCCCGACCTTGGCAAGGTCGTGCTCTACCAACTGAGCTACTTTCGCGTTGCTTAACATCATCCGATGCCTCCTTTTACGTTTTCAGGTAATTTACATACCTTGTTTCCGTTTGGGATTGCAAATATAAATACTTTTAATTTAACGTCAAGTTATTTTTAATAAAAATGAAGCCTTTACGGTAAGTCATTGGCCTTCAACACCTCTAAAATCAAATCATTTTCAAAACCTTTGCCCAGCAGGTAAGACACCAGCTTATATTTCCGTTTATAAGGGTCGTTTTCTTTGACAGCGGGCAATTTTTTCAAGGCCAGATCCAGTATGGTCTTTAAATATTCGTCGTAATCAATAGCCTTAAGCGCGTTCGAAATCATCTTATCGGGCACCCGCTTCAATTTTAACCCCTGCCTGATCTTTACCTTGCCCCAATGTTTGATGCTGAACTTACCCGATACATAGGCCTGTGTAAAACGTTCCTCATTTAAAAAATTGGTTTGTATCAGTTCCGAGATCAGTTCCTCAACCTCATCAGTACGCAGCCCCCATTCATACAACTTATCGCGAAGTTCCTGCTGCGAACGTTCCTGGTAAGCACAGTAATGTTCTGCCCTGGCCATTGCGGCCTTTTTATCCAGTTTTATCGTTTTCTTTTCAGGGGTATCCATTATTGTCAGTTCTATCAAACGAAGCTACTTAAAATAAAATTATTAATCCTGCCGGTAGCTTTTCAAAGTTCCATCCGGATTAAATTGTATGGAATAACGCTCACGGCTCCCGTTAATGGTTCCGGGAAACCAACGCAGCTGGTTATCCCAGATAGAAATATAAGTGGTGGTACTCAGCTTTGCCCCTTCTACCGCTGCGGCTTTTTCATTGTAGGTACCCGTTACCTTAGCTACATCAGAAAAACTAAACTTGTTTAACGACAGCAGCCGGCTTTGTACATTATCACGAACAGACAATTGCTCTGGTTTAGGGGCAGACCACGCGCCCCCGCTGTATTCATATCTGTCTACATACTTTGGGTTTTCAGGATGCCTCAGGCAGGCAACAATCCTGCCGTCGTCGTAAAAATGTACAGAGGAGTAAAAAAAGATCTCTTTTCCTGCATACTGCGGCAGTTTTTTCAGTGCATGCTCCGCCTGGTCCAGTCGTGATACATCGGTTAAAAAACCCGCCTTTTTATGTTCCCTGTATTTTCTGGTATATACACTGGTATCAATGGTCACTTTTCCTTTGGTGATACTTTTTACCATAGCCTGCACACTGCTGTCTACCATTTTGATGTTACTGTCTATCAGTGCATCAACATCTACGGGAGCAGGAACCGGTGGCATTTGCTTTTCCGTTTTTTTCTTAACTAAACTATCAACCGGGTGCAGTGTTTCCTCAATGCTTTTATTGATTTGCCTGCAGCTGAAAAAAATACTACTGCAAAGTACTACAAGGACTAGCTTCTTCATAATCAACTGATTTCATCCAGATCGCGGGCAAAGGCTATGCGTTCCGGGTTTTCCTTAAGATAAAAGATCTCTATATATTCCTGTTTCGTAACCTGCAGGTCCAGCAGGTTTACAATCTTTTTTAAACTTTTTCTGTATACCCTGCGCTGATCGTCGGTATACTCCAGTTCAAAACGGATCATAGGTTGTTCATTGATATAGGTTCCGGTCTGCCCGGCACCAAGTAATTTTGCAGAAGTCCGGATCCCTTTAAATTTAATCAGGGCCGCATCATCTGTTGCCCCACCCAGCTTGCCCAGTAAAAAACCTAAAAAGAACCTGTACAACAACAATATAGCGGGGCAAATGAGCAATGGGTGGCCAAAGCCCATAAAACGCCAGCCCATGCCCTGGCTTTCGGTTTGATAAGCATACACATAATAGGCAATTACAGCAGCAACAAGTGCCAGCCAGCCTAAAAATATCATGATGAGCCGGGGTATCTTAATACTGGCCTCTGAAGTTGCAAAAATAAAATAAGGAACGCGTTTCATTTCCCTGTCAATCAAAAGATTTACCTTTTTACCAACTTCAAAACGTCTTTCATGTGGCTTAGCATCATTTATACCCATCTTTTGCACAATGTCTGTACCTACAAGGTTTTTAAAGGACAGGCCCAGTTCGTAAGTATCACAAGCTGCTCCCGGTTTAGAAAGCTTAACAGCAGTCAAAATCTTTGCTTCACGCGGCTCTCCCTCTGCCTTTAACTGTTCTACGTTTCTTTTGGCTATAAAAACCATCCATATCCATTTCCTAAAATAACCGATAAGCAGGATCAGCCACAATACAATAGATACTGCAAGAATACCAAGCGCAAGCCATGGGCTCCTGTCTATAAGCGTGCTGGTATCAAATTCACTATTAATATTGTAATACAGTATCATTGGAAAAGGGACGGCAAAAAAGAGCATGTAAAGTCCCCAAAATATCATGTAACCTTTTTTCATTTAAGCTGGCATTAATTCTTTCAATTGATTGCTGTTCAGACTTGTCCTGTTTTTTGAAAACCAGCGCAAAAACCGAGCCGCTAAACGCCTGCATTTCTGACAGCACGAAATACATCTTTAGGCTTAAAATTCCATATTTTTTTGCATTTTGCATTTAACATCAAAGATCAGGAGCATATCATGAGCAAATACCAGCAGGAATGGAAAAAGGCCATCCAAAAACACATCAAATTGAAATGGAAGGTAAAAACAAGTGGAGGCGACATCATGATCCGTGTACCTGCAGAGACCGATATGGAAAAGCTTGAAAGTAATTTTCCTGATCTGATGGCACCAATTGCGCCTACCATCCTATCGCCTAAAACCAGGCTTACCATGTATGTCGGCAATTCCGATCAGGCCGATTTCAAATTCATTCTCAGTTAGCAAATAAAGAAACAGCAAGTACAGCTGTCATTTTTTATCCCTGAATTACAAGCAATTACAAACAAATAGAATATTTATTTAATAAAAGTCTAGTAATTAAGTAGACTTTATATATATTTGCATCAGTAAACGGTTAAACGTTAAACAATATAGTCATGTGGCCGAGTGGTTAGGTGAGGGTCTGCAAAACCTTTGACGGCGGTTCGAATCCGCCCTTGACGTCAACAGTGCAATTTCTATATTGACTGCGATTAGATGTTTGGTTAGATCTAAGTTTTGTTTGAAAGCCAGGTTGGATGACCTGGCTTTTTATTTTTGTCGCAGTTCCCCCTCCATTATGGCGTAATCTCCCATATAAATGCAGCTGGGTTTCCCTTAAATTTGAGAAACAAAATAATTTAAAATCTACAGACATGAATCAAAACATTATCTGCTGGTTCGAAATCTATGTCAAAGACATGGAGCGTGCAAAGAAATTTTACAACGCCGTTATAGGTACAAATTTTATTGACAGTGCAGCGCCTGGCGATGCGCCTGGAGGCATGAAGATGTCTTTTTTCTCGTCTATGGAAAACCAGGGTGTATCTGGGGCTTTAATTGAAATGCCGGGCACCAAAGAAGGTGACGGACATTGTGTAAATACGATGGTTTATTTTCCCTGCAAGGATTGCAGTGTAGAAGAGGGCCGTATCAAAGCTGCAGGCGGAATTGTTAGCCGCTCAAAATTCTCTATCGGGGAATATGGCTTTTGTGCCATCTGTGTAGATACCGAAGGCAATCCCTTTGGCTTGTTTTCTATGGAATAATAAACCTGTAAATGGTGCCTTTATTTCCGGCAAGCAGTACAAGCTTGCCTTTTTTTGCTTTCTGTACCACATTAAAGCTCAGATCAGAAATATGATGCCAGTTTAGCCCGGCGTCCTGCGAAACATCTGTACCGGAAGTACCAGTTGCAACCAGCACTTTGGAGTTTACATAAGCCACACCAGAGCGGTAGCCGCTTACCGGTGCAGCAGGCTTTTTCCAGGTTTTACCGCCATCAGTTGTCAAAAGCACATTATTGGAGTTGTCTTTGTCCTTTAAATAGTTACCTCCAACCACCACACCTTTCTTTTTGCTGTCGAATGCCATAGAAAAAGTGCCGGTACTGGATTCGCCCTGCATAACCGGACATTTGAAAACCTTCCAGGTATAGGCATAATTATCAGAGTAATAAATGTTAGCCACGGCACCTCCTGTCGCAATCCAGGTATGGCCACCGGGCAGGGTTTTGATGGTTGTCCCGCTGGCAGCAAATCCGGCCTCACCTATCGCCAGTTCCTGTTTCAGGTTGGCCGAAATATCGCTCCAGCTTTGTCCGCCATCCTGAGTGCGCAGCAGCTGCATTTTATGCAAAATGGGATCACCAAAAATGATCCCGTTTTTAGCATCCCAAAAATCCATTCCATCCAGGAAGATGGCAGAATCCAGGTTTTTATATTGTTCTGTCCAGGTTTTGCCGCCATCAACAGTGAGCAGCACAAAGGCTGGCGAGCCGGCATTTACCACCACAGCCTTCAGTTCATCAAAAGCTTCAATATCCCTGAAGTCCAGTTTTTCATAACCTGCCGGTTGCGTCCAGGTCCAGGTTTTTCCACCGTCCAGCGTTTTGCCGATATGGCCATTGCTGCCGCTTACCCAGGCCAGGGCATCCGAAACAACCGACATACCCCTAATACTCGTATTTGTTCCGGTTGCCAGTGGCACCAGGTTATACGTTTGGCTAAAACCAATAAAAGGGAGCAGGGCCAGTAAACAGATCAGGGTTCTCATTATTTCACGCGTTTCCAGGTTTCCGATCTGCCGATCAGCGAGATGCCAATATAGCCTCTCATGTTTAGCACATCATTTCCTTTCATACTCATGTTACAGCTATAGGTTTTACCCGATTTCGGGTCATAAATTTTCCCATCTGTCCATTTACCATCGTCATACACGAAATCCTTCAGGATTTCCAGACCAAGGATGGGACGTGACTGCAAACTCTTTTCCGGGTTTTTTACATCCGTTTTTACTGTTCCCTTTTCGTCTTTAGGTTCTTTTAACCATACGATCTTACCGTAATATTTTTCACCTTTTTTGCTGATGTCTACATGGGCCTCGCCCGATGAATTGATCCATTTACCAATTATGGCATCTTTGTTCTGGGCAAGGCCCGCAAAGGAGATTGCTGTGAGCAGCAATATAAAAGAAAGTTTTTTCATAGTTACCTGTTAGTATATCTCTAAATATACTAAATGGCCTACACAAACAAAAAGTTTTATTACTTAATGGTTTCCTTTACTTCTCCGCAGGTCAGCATGCTATCGCCAAAATAAGGGTTTTTAATGTCTTTCTGATTGCTTAACCAGCTGGCACCCTTATCGTTCAGCGCCATAGGACAATACTCCACATATACTTCTCCTGAGTTCAGTCCTGCAGCCTTAACCCGGGCAATAAAATCATTGCTCAGATCGGAAAACACTGTTCTTTGTACTTCCAGATCGGTGGCGGCAGCAATTTTGGCTGCAAGCGTAGTTAGCGCACTACCATTACTCAATTCTTTGCCACCAAGCTCTATGGCACTGGCCGCTATTTTAGCTTCGGCCATATCGCCTTTTACCAATGCTGTGGTCAGATGAATGTAGTGCTGATAAACTGCATTTAGCTTATCGTCTTTGATACTTACCGCTGCAACAGATTTTTCTGTGCCGTGGTCATGCCCCTCTCCGGGTGCATGGTTATGCCCTGCATGTGGATCAGCTGCTGCAGGTTTCTGGGTGTTTCCGCAGGCTGCAAATAAGGCAATGCCAGCTACAGCAATCATGGAATAAATTGTTGTTTTCATTTTTTTGTTTTTTATGATGATAAATTAAGATTGCATTTTAAGCCCTTCGGCAGGGTTCTTCCCTTTTTTAAGTACATATTCGCTATACAGCAGGTAGGCACCGGTAACCACCACCTGGTCGCCATTTTTAAGCCCTTCCGTAATTTCAACCTGGTTATTGCTTTCCTGTCCGGTCTTTACCAGCCTTGGCTCAAAGTTATCTTTTCCGCTTTTGATCCATACATGCATCCCCTTTCCGTCCCTGATTACCGCATCAACAGGTAAGCTCAGCACCTTGCTGCTGTTCCCGCCTGGCAGGAATACATTGGCCTGCATGCCCGGCTGCCACTTGCTGCCCGGATTCGGAATGCTGCCCCTGATCTGGGTTAGCTGGCTACCAGCACTCAGCGCAGGGGTAATAAAGGCAATGCTCATTTCCTGGGGCTCGTCTTCCCAGCCCGCCACTACTACTTTCACTTTTTGCCCCTGTTTTACATTTTTTGCCTCGGCCGGATAAACATCGGCCTCTACCCAGAGCTGCCCGTAACCTTCCAGGCGGATAACCGGACTTCCCTCTGTTACATACTGGCCCTGGGTAACCGACACCTCGGCAACCACCCCGCTTTCGGGCGCATAGAACAATACAAAAGGATCCTTTTTCTGGGTTTTGGCCAGCTGTGCAATCTGGCTGTCAGACTGGCCATACAGGCGCAGTTTTTGCCTTGCCGAAGCCACGATCTGCTGTTCTATCTTGTCGCCCTTAAACTGTTTTTCCTGCGCCAGGGCCATCAGGTATTCCTGCTGAAGGGTGGCCAGCTGCTCCGAATACAGTTTATACAAAGGCTGTCCTTTGGCTACTTTTACCCCTGTTTCCCTTACATACAGTTGTTCTACCCTGCCAGCTATACGGCTCGAAATGTAACTGCTCTGTTCCGGGTTAACCACCAAACGGCCGTTCAGCTGTTTGGCTACCGAGAGGCTGGCATCCCCTACAGCCAATGTGGTAATGTTGGCCAGGGCCTGTCGTTTTTCATCTACCTTCAGTGCCTTATCGTTGCTGTTCTTTTCAAAGGGCACAAGGTCCATCCCACAGATGGGGCAGGTACCCATTTCATTTTTAATAACCTGCGGGTGCATAGGGCAGGTAAAAGTCTGCGTTTTCCCCTTGGCCTCTCCTGTCGCTTCGGGCTTTTTGCCGCTGCTGCAGGCTGCAATAAATGTTGAGGGCAGAAGCGCCATCAATGCTATGTTCTTTATAAATACTTTTCGTTCCATGATTGTGATATTTTAAATCGCGCTCTTAACGCGCTATCAACGCTCTCTGATAAAACTTTCGCTATCTACCAGGTAAGCGGCATTTTTACTCACCTCCCAATTGCTGATGTCTTCCTTAACCTGCACCATTCCGGCAATGGTAATGCCCGTATGCACTGTTTTAGGCACCACCACATTGCCTTCCTTTTTAAAGAGTACAGCTTTACCACCTAACGATACGATGGCCGCTTCGGGCAGCCACCAGGATTTCGGCAGCAATACGGGGATCCTTGCTGTAAGCAGTTCACCTACCCTGAAAGCCGGCTTATTGAGGTATACCCTGGCAATGGTAAAGTTCTCGCCATTCTTAAAAACAGGCTGGATCAGGCCAATTGAAGCCTGCTGGATGCTGCTCTTGTCGGCCGTCTTGTAAAACATAAACTTGTCTCCTTTACCGAGCAATGCGGCCAGCGCAGGTTTAAGGGAAAATTCGGCAACAAGCCTGTCGGCATTGTAAATAGTGAATACCGACTGACCTGCACTTACATACTGGCCTTCGCGCAGCATCACCGGACTGCTTGCAGGTGCCGTTGGTGCAGGGGCAGCTGCCGGTGCAGCCGAAGCAGCACCCATCCCGCTCATACCATCTCCCCCAGCCGCGGCTGGCATCGATGCCGCAGGAGCCGAAGCTGCAGGCGCAGCGGCAGATTTCTCCAGGATGTAGCCGTCGGTATGGCTGTATACCGGAATGCGGTAATTTACCTTTCCGGTTTTCAGCACCTGGTTAATGGCAGCAGCACTCATACCCAGCAACATCAAGCGTTGCCTGGCACTTTGCAGCATAGCCGGATCGGCAGCTTTTAAAAACAACAGTTCCTGCTGTGCCGCAGCCAGATCGGGCGAATAGACCTCCATAATCAGCTGGCCCTTTTTTACAGGCTGGTAATTGTATTTGATCAGCAAACGCTCTACCCTGCCGCTTACCCTGCTGGCAATATTGTTTTCATTGCGCGTGTCGTAGCTGATGATTCCCTGCGCCTCTTCGGTAAATATCTTTGTACCATATTCGGCCTTAATTACCGGAAGTTTAGATACCACCTGCTCGTTTGAAGGCTTTAGCAAATGCGAAAGGTTACTGTCTATTTTCACAACCGCAGGATCTTCGTGTGCAGCATGCGGATCTGCTTTTTTCTGTTTGCAGGCACTGATCAGCAGAACCGCAACAAGGGCAATAAGCAAAGGGCCCTTAACGATATAGTTCTTTTTCATAATCAGCAATCATTAAATATAATTTCAGTTTCTCATCAAGCACATTGGTCTGCATCATGGTTAGCGCTTCCCATGCGCCAATTACCTCGGGCAATTCCATTTTATTTTCCCTGTAGCTCAAAAAGCTTACATCCAGTGTTTTTTTCAGGGCAGGTACAATCTTGTCTTCCATCGCATCAATACGTTTCTGCATCGACTGGATCTCGAACTGCATACCGTAGAGCATACCCTGGGTTTCCTGCAGCATCGCTGCCTTTTCCTTACCCATAGCCTGTACTTCGTACTCCATTCCTTTCACTTCCGATTTGTACATTTTTGACGACCAGGGTGCAATAGGGATGCTCACCATGCCCATTACACTGAATGCCTTGGGCATCATTTTCGTTAAGGGCGACATGTGGTCAAACCTCAACTTAAAATCCGGCCGACTTTGTTTTTTCATTGCTTCTATGTTCAGCTGCATGGATTGTATATTGTAATCCATCTTTCTAATATCGTTCCGTGCCAGGGCCAGGCTGGCGGTATCTATTGATGGCTCCGGTACAAACCTGGGCTGATAGGCCGTATCAATGGCAAAACCTGCATTTCCCTGCTGGTTCATCAGGCTGTTCAGCCAGGCGCGTGCCCGGGCTATTTCACCCTCCTGCATCCTGATCATGTTCTGGTTTTCTTCCAGCTTTGATGCGGTTTTGTATACGCTGCCCAGTTTAGACTGGTTATAGGGGTACCTGATCTCTTCAATCTTTTTCATGGTTTCCATGATCTTCTGGTTTTGCTGCAGCACAGCTATTTTCTGTTCGGCTACCAGCCAGCTAAAATACAAGCGTTTGGCCTGGGCCTTATAGTCGTTTAAGGTTACGCCCCGCGTTTCATTTTCTACTTTTCCTTTCGATTCAATGTAACGCCTGTTTGCATGCAGCTTTACCGGATTGGGAATGTCCTGCTCCAGCTGCACCATAACAGAGCCTTTGTCCCTGTCGTCCATCAGCATTTGTCCGGGATAAGGTGTCATAAAAGTACCTACCCCTATCATAGGGGCCATCCAGGCAGTTGCCGCCTTTGCTGTATGCTTAAAACTTTCGGCCTTCAACCCATACGATTGCAGCAACAAATTGTTCCTGTCTATCCGCAGTAAAATGCTGTCGAGCGAAAGCACCGGCTGCTGTGCCAGGCTATGCAGCGGCAGCAGCAGTAAAATCCATACTATTTTCTTAATGATGTACATCGTGCACCTCCAGTTTTCCATATTTCCTCAATTCATACTCTTTGGACATTAAAAAGATCAGCGGGGTAACCAGCAGGATGTGTGTGGAAGAGGTAAGTACCCCGCCTATCATGGGCAGCACTATGGGCTGCATCACATCCACACCTACCCCTGTTGCCCAGAGTACGGGCACCAGTCCGAACAACGATACACAGACCGTCATCAATTTTGGCCTTAACCTTTTCGCTGCACCATGGATCACATACTCCCTCAGTTCTTCCTTAGTGATCGTTTCACTCGAGTTCCCTCTCAGTTTTACCAGCTGCTGCATGGCATCGTTCAGGTAAATGACCATCACAATACCGGTTTCTACCGCAATTCCAAACAAAGCGATAAAGCCTACTGCTACGCCTACCGATAGGTTAACGCCCCAGAAATAGATCATATAGGCTCCCCCTATCAGGGCAAAAGGAACAGTAATGAGGCTCAAAAAGGCTTCCCTTACAGAGTGAAAGGCAAAATAGAGTGAGAAAAAGATGATCACCAATACCACCGGTGCAATCCACATCAGGGTTTGCTGGCCGCGGATCAGGTTTTCGTATTGTCCGCTCCATTCCAGAAAATATCCTTCCGGCAGCACTCCTTTTTCTTTGTTCAATTTCTCCATTGCATCCTTTACGGTGCTGCCCAGGTCCCTGTCACGCACATTAAACATGACCGCACCACGTAAAATGGCATTGTCAGAACTGATCATTGGCGGGCCATCCTCAAATTTCACATCGGCCACGGCCGATAAAGGTACTTCACCAAAACCAGGCGATTGTATCGGAATGCGCTCAATACGGGCTACGCTATTGCGGTATTCCTGCGCCAGGCGTACGCTAATGGAAAAACGCTGCCTGCCTTCAATGGTATTGCCTACAGGCGCGCCGCCCAATGCACTTTCTACCACCTGGTTCACGTCATCCACATTCAGGCCGTAACGTGACAGTTCTTCTCTTTTGATATTGATAGACAGATATTTTCCCCCGGTAATGGGCTCCACAAACAAGTCGCTTACCCCCGGAGTACCTTCCAATGCGGCCTTCACCTTTTCAGATACCGCGGCAATGGTATCCAGGTTTTGTCCGAATACTTTAATGCCCACATCGGTACGGATACCCGTTGCCAGCATATTGATGCGGTTGATGATGGGCTGCGTCCAGCCATTCACTACGCCCGGGATCTGCAATTTGGCGTCAAGCTCGGTAACAATGTCTTTTTTAGTGATGCCTTCACGCCATTCGCTTTTCGGCTTCAGTGTAATGATGGTCTCGATCATACTGATGGGCGAATTGTCTGTCGCCGTACTGGCACGGCCGGCCTTTCCCAGTACTTTATCTACTTCAGGTACCGATTTGATGATCTTGTCCTGCACCTGCAAAATCCGCTTTGCCTCGGCATTGGATACATCCGGCAAAGTTACCGGCATAAACAGAATGCTCTGCTCATCCAACGGAGGGATAAATTCTGTACCCAGATTTTTAAGCAGGGGAATGGTGATCAGCAAAGCGATCACATTCACAGCTATGGTTGTTTTTCTCCATTTCAGCACCACCCTGATTACCGGTTCGTAAACCTTTTCCAGAAAGCGGTTTACCGGGTTGGCATTATCTGGTTTGAACTTGCCTTTCATAAAGAAAGAAATCAGTACAGGTGCCAGGGTGATGACCAGCAGGGCATCCACAATCATGATGAATGTTTTGGTAAAAGCCAGCGGGTGAAACAGCTTGCCTTCCTGCCCGGTTAACATAAATACAGGCAAAAAGGAGGTAATGATAATAACTGTTGCAAAAAACACGCCTCTGGAAACCTGCTTGCTCGACTTGGTGATCACCGCCAGGCGGTCTTCTTCTGTAATCCAGTCGGGCGATTTTTTAAATATATTTTTAAACCACTTGATCATGATGTTGTCGTTTTATTTTGGTTTTTTTCCCACAATTCGTAGCGCTCGGCCAGGTGTTTATAAGCATTTTCGCTCATGATGATCCCGTTGTCCACAATGACACCTATGGCCAGGGCAATCCCTGTGAGCGACATGATGTTAGAGGAAATACCGAATGCATTGAGCAGGATAAAACTGGCAGCAATGGTTATCGGGATCTGGATAATGATGCTCAGCGCACTGCGCCAGTGGAACAGGAATATAAATACGATGATCGATACCACGATCATCTCTTCAATGAGCGTATTTTTGATGGAGTCAACCGATTCTTTGATCAGCTCGCCCCTGTCGTAAACAATATCAAACTTTACACCTTTAGGCAGGCCTTTGGCGACTTCGTTCATCTTGGCCTTTACTTTATCAATCACTTCAGCGGCATTTTCGCCGTAGCGCATCACCACAATGCCACCGGCCCGTTCACCTTCACCATCCTGGTCAAATATGCCCAGCCTGGTTTCCCCGGTCATTTGTACGGTGGCCAGGTCCGATACCTTTATAGGTGTTCCGTTCTGGTTTTTAACCGGGATATTGGCGATTTCTTCCAGCGATTTGAGATAGCCTGAAGTTTTGATGATATAGCCGATATCGCTCATTTCGAACTTACGCCCACCAGATTCGTTGTTGTTGGCCCTTACCGCTGCAATCACCTGCGGCACGGTAAGTTTGTAATACAGCAGTTTATTCGGGTCTACCGTGATCTGGTATTGTTTCTGGAAACCACCAAATGAGGCAATTTCACTTACCCCCGGCACATTCTGCAGGGCAAACTTTACGTACCAGTCTTGTATGGCCCGCTGTTCGCCCAGATCCATATCCGGAGCATCGAGCGTATACCAAAGCACGTGGCCTACACCGGTCCCATCTGGCCCCAGCTGTGGCGTTACCCCATCGGGCAGGGTTTTCGAAATGGTACTGATCCGTTCCATTACCCGCTCCCGGGCCCAGTAAACATCCACATCGTCTTCAAATATCACATAGATGAAACTCATGCCGAACATAGAAGAGCCCCTGACGTATTTGATTTTAGGGATGCCCTGTAAATTGGTAACCAGCGGATAGGTTACCTGGTCTTCTATCAGTTGCGGCGAACGCCCCATCCATTCGGTAAACACAATAACCTGGTTTTCCGAAAGGTCAGGAATGGCATCTATCGGGTTCTTTTGTACGGAGAATATGCCCCATATAAATAAGCCCGCAGAAAGCACCAGTACGATAAACCGGTTCTGCATCGACCATTCTATAATTTTATGTACCATAATATTTTATAATAACCAGCTGTCTTTTTTTTTAGTGTGTTTCGCCTGCTTTACCTGTACGGTCGTACTGACAGCACTCAGGTAATTTTTCATAGGCCTCTTTTGTGGCTTTTACCTTCTCGGTATCATAGCCTACCGCGGCTACTTTCTGCTGTACCTGCTGATTGCTGATCTTTGTAGAATCGTAACTTACCGTCAGCACTTTAGTGGTTTTATTCCAGTCGGCCGCAGTTATACCAGGTACTTTAAGCGACGATTCTATTTTCTTTTTACACATGCCACAGTTACCCAATACTTTAATTTTGTCTGTTTTAGTCTGTGCAAATACAGCACTGCCAAGGAAAGTCAATACGACTACCGAAAGAATTCTCAATGAGTTCATAAAATTGTTTTTAAGAAAATGTAAATAATTGTGTTTTTAAAGCGGGATCGCTTCGGGCTGTTTTGAATGCCTGGTGCAGGTTCCGGTTTTTGGAATACAGCAAAATGCACGCAATACAGCGTCAGGTACAGGAAGTACCTGTTAAAAAAAGACAGCTGGTATTATATTCTGTAGGTACAGTTTTTCAGATAGACAGGAATTTTCGTTCCATCGGGGGGCGCATTGCTCAATGCTTCCCTGGTAATTTTTACAGGTACGGCTGGCTGGCAGTTTACAAGCAGTTCCGGAAGGATAACCACCACAGGAAGCTGATCAAACTTATAGCTGATCTGGCCTGCCTTCTGCGATTTTTCAACCTTGGCTTTTTGTTCAATGTCTTTGCAGCACGATTTCTTTTTGGACTCCGTTTTAGGCATTCCGCAGAAATCACAAACCTTCCGGGATTCTTTTTCAAAGCCCCAGCTTACCAGTTTGCCCATGCAATAATGAAAATGCACACTCGCCCCGCTGGCTATGCCCAGATAAAAGATGGCAAGAATGGTAAGCAGTGTTCTTTTCATGATCATTCAAAGGTTATAAAAAGAACGGAATTATTTTTACATAATTCCGTTCTTTTTTTACATCGTATTGTTTCTTTTACAATTCCCTTGCTGCATAACCCGCTTTTTCAATGGTATTTACCACTGTTTCTGCGTCAAGGCTGTCATTTCCTTCTATGGTAAGGATTTTATCAGGGTTATTCGTATCTACTTCCCATTTGGTTACCTCAGGGAGTTCGTTCAGGAAGGGTGTTACCGCAGCAATACATCCGCTGCATTTGATATTCGTTTTAAATTTTAGTGTTTCCATGATATTTATTTTTAAGAGTTTTATAATGATTAACTGAGTTTTGCAAGTTTAAGCCTCAGGCTATTTCCCACTACCGATACGGAGCTTAATGCCATTGCGGCCCCGGCAATCATCGGGTTCAGCAGAAAACCATTGATCGGGTACAACAGCCCGGCAGCAATAGGAATACCAATCAGGTTGTAAATAAATGCCCAGAACAGGTTCTGCCGAATGGCTTTTACGGTGAGTTTAGATAGGCGCAGGGCTTTAGGCACCTGCTGCAGATCGGAAGATACCAGGGTCATTTTGGCCACATCAATGGCAATATCCGAACCTTTGCCCATGGCGATAGAAACATCGGCCTGTGCCAGTGCCTGGCTATCGTTAATACCATCTCCAATCATGGCCACTACCTTACCTTTGGCCTGCAGTTCTTTTACAAAATCCGATTTATCTGAAGGCAGCACCTCGGCTTTGAAGTGATCAATACCAGCCTGTGCTGCTACAGAAGCCGCAGTCTGCTGGTTATCGCCGGTGAGCATGTATACGACTATACCGGCCTCTTTTAAAGCGCTGACAGCTTTGGCAGAACCGGCTTTGATCTGATCGGCTATGGCCACAATTGCAAGTACCTGCGAAGTGCTGGTAAAGTAAATTACGGTCTGGGCCAGTTGCTGCAGTTCTGTTACTTTGGCCTGCAAGGCTTCCGGAACATGCTGCCCATTTAAAATTTTATGACTGCCAGCCCAGTATTTTTCTCCATCAGCCACTGCAACCACACCCTTACCGGTTAAGCTTTCAAAATCGCTCACTGCAGCACTTTTAATGTTTTCTGCTTTCAGCTTGCGTACAATCGCTTCTGCCAGCGGGTGCTCTGAAGCCTGTTCCAGTGCCATCAATATGCCCTGAAGCTGTGTCTTATCATTCGGCAGTGCTGCGGCCCATTCTACATGGGTTACCTCAGGTTTGCCTTCGGTAATGGTACCGGTTTTGTCTAAAATTACAGCATTTACTTTATGGCCCAGTTCCAGTGCTTCGGCATCTTTAATTAAAATACCGCTTTCTGCACCTTTTCCAATACCCACCATGATTGCCGTAGGTGTTGCCAGCCCCAACGCACAAGGGCAGGCAATAACCAACACGGTAACCATAGCAAGTAATCCCTGTGTAAAGGCATGCTCGCCTCCAAATACCATCCATGCAGCCAGACTGATGATCGCAATCAGGATCACTATCGGCACAAATATGCCCGCAATTTTATCTACCAGTTTCTGTACCGGCGCTTTGGATCCCTGGGCTTCCTGCACCAGTTTAATGATCTGCGCCAGCATGGTCTCACCGCCAACTTTCTCTGCTTTGAACTTAAAGCTGCCTTTCTGGTTGATGGTTCCGGCAAAAACCTGATCACCTGCTTTTTTGGCCACAGCAACAGGCTCGCCGGTAATCATACTTTCATCTACAAAAGAACTGCCTTCATACACTACCCCATCTACAGGTACCTTCTCTCCGGAGCGTACCAGCAGCTGGTCTGCAATCTTTACATCGGCCACTGCAATTTCCTTTTCTCCGGCATCGGTTAATACAATTACCGTTTTGGGCTGTAAACCGATCAGTTTTTTAATGGCCGAAGAAGTGTTTGATTTTGCCCTTTCTTCCAGCAGTTTACCCAACATAATAAAAACGATGACTACTGCCGCGGCCTCAAAATACACATGCGGGTGCAGGCCCCTGCTGTGCCAAAATTCGGGATAAAAAGTATTGAAAACACTAAACAGATAAGCAATACCTGTACTTAAAGCCACCAGGGTATCCATATTGGCCTTCCCATATTTGGCCTGTTTCCAGGCGTTGATAAAAAAGTTACGGCCAAAGATGAACAGCACCGGCGTGGTTAAGGCCAGCATATAATAATTACCATTGGGCATGTCCATAAAGAACATCCCGATAATGACAACCGGAATGGTAAGGACCAGCGACCAGATCATTCTTTTTTTGAGCGACTGGTAGTGGTTCCTTTGCGCTTCTTCCTGAAGTTCTTTGGCTCCCTCCTGCTGTACAATCAGATCGTAGCCTATAGATTGAACTGCCTTTTGGAAAGCTTCCGGCTGAACTACATCCGGACGGTAGCTTACCTGCACAGTTTGCGTGGCATAATTAACGGCAGCTTTATCTACCCCCTCCTGTGCAGCTATAATAGATTCAACACTTACGGCACAAGCAGCACAGGTCATCCCCAGTACCGGCATCGAAATTGTTTCTACATTGTTGTTCATGACTATCTTTGTTTAATTAACAATACAAAGGTAGCACGGCAACAGCCCGGGATTTTTACAGGATTATGCGAATAGTTTATAAAATTATGTACAGCGCGCCAGTATTTAGGTTATCCTTTAGTCCTTAAAACACTGGCAATGCCAGAAAAACCCATCGAAACGGCATGCTGCAGGGCCGTAACCCCGTTTTTGTCGGGAATGCTGGTATCACACCCTGCATCTACCAGGACCTGAACAATTTCTACATATTTACTACTGCCATTACCCAGCACAACGGCTTCCATCAGGCCTGTCCAGCCCAACCTGTTCACATGGTTAATGGGAAAGCCTTTTGTGTTGGCCAGCAGCCTTACAGCTTCAACATGTCCTCTTTCACAGGCCGGGATAAGTGCTGTCCCGTTGTACCGGTTAAAAATATCGAAACGCGCTCCATTAGCCAGAAAAAGCTTAAGCAAGGCCACATTTCCAGAAGCACCTGCATATAAAAAAGGGCTGTCGTGTATATCATCCTGCTGGTTTACATCAGCTTTATAGGAAACCAGTAGTTTTGCCATCTCCAGATCGTTCAGCTGTGTTGCCATCAGCAGCAGCGATTTGCTGTTTTTGTCTTTAGTATTCACATCTGCACCTTTTTTTAGGGCAGCAGATACCACATCCAGCTGTTTATTTTTAACAGCCTCAATAATCGTGATTTGTTCAGTAGCTAGATTTTGCATATCAGTAGATGCTTTGCAGGAGTTTAAAAAAATCAATGAAAAGATTAAGATCAGGTTGTGCTTCATGTCCATAACATTCGATTTCTTTCAAAGTTAGCTGCACTAAAATTCAAAAAGATGGAGTATTCCTGTCAGAACTTGGACAATTTATAACTATTCCCTGAATTGCCTTGGGGAGGTGCCTGTCTGGGCCTTAAAAAACCTGGAAAAATAAGCCAGGTCGTAAAACCCCAGTTCAAAGGCAATCTCTTTTACAGATTTTTCTGAAGCATGCAAAAGACGTTTGGCTTCCAGTATTACCCTGTTCTGGATGAGCTGGGTAGCCGACGCATTAAAATGCCTTTTGCAAAGAATGTTCAGGTAATTGGCCGTGATGTTGAGCTTACCGGCGTAAAAGGTAACTGATTTTTCTTCTTTAAAATGGAGATCAATTAGCGAATGGAACTTAAACAGGCCCGGTTTTGCCTTATAAACGGTCAAATCGTTAAACTTGTTTTCTGCTTCATGACTTACCAGGCTGGCAATAATCCTGCTGCGCAAGTTCACAATATCCCATAACACGGGCTTTGCAGTAAGTTCACTTTGTATGGCCTTGAACTCGTACAGGAGTTTTTGAAAAACTTCCGGGTTCAGCTCAATTACCGGATGGTTTCTATAATGTGCAAAGGAGAACCTTAGGGAGTTGGCAAAGGTCTCAAAAACACTTCTGCTGATCATCAGCTGATAAGCAGAAGTGTCTGTTCCGAATTCCCAGCGGTGCACCTGGTCTGGAAACAGCAGGTGCATCTGGTTGCCCCTTACTTCATAATCCACAAAATCAATGGAATGTGTTCCGCTTCCCGTTCCAAACAGCAGGAAAACAAAGAAATCGTGTTTATGAGGTTTTTCAATGAGCCGCTCCCCGTGTATCTCATGATAAAGCAGGCTGTTATCTGCAGCCAGGTTATTCTGAAATTCCTTTATACCAAGTACCGGGAAATGCTCCTTCATAAGGAGAAAGTTAGGAAAATTATCCTAAACGAATGCTTTTGCAAATTCTGTTGCAAAATCCTCCAGCTTTATTTTTCCCAGTGAAGCCGGTCTGTTGTTAAAATAATGTGCATATAATATACGGCTGCGGGTAGCTGCCCCCATTTCTACATAACTTTTGGCCATCACCTCTGGCAAACCTGCCTGCAGCATACCCTGTAAAGCATCTTCGTCATTAAATTCTACCCATGGCAGTTCAGGTTTGCCAATGGCAGTACCCAATACCTTAGCCACATTGGCTGCAGTGGTTTCATCACTGGCAATATAACGTACACTCTTGCCTTCAAAACCTTGCTGCAATTCTTCGGCGGCAGCAGCAGCAATATCGTTAGGGTGTACCAGCACCAACGGCGTTTCCGCGTCATAATTTGAACCCAGAATGCCCGCATGCTTAATCATATCCACATTTCCGTAAAAATTGGTGTAAAAATAGGCCGGGCGCAGGTGTTTAACCGCTACGCCCTCCAATTCAGCGTAAGCTTGTTCTACATCGTGCAGGCCTGAAATAGGGCCTGTTCCGCCATCCAGATGAGCACCTATACTGCTCAGGTTAACTACCTTGTTTACACCAGAAGTCTTAATGGCCTCTGCATATTTTTTGCCTGTTGCACCAATAAACTCCCTGATGTTTGAAGCCCCAAAATTTGGTGGCACCATGGTGTAAATAGCATCTTTACCTTTAAACGTTGCCGTAAGGAAATCCACATTTTCTACAGAGCCAATAGCCGCTGTTGCGCCCAGCGCTTCAATTGCCCCGGCCTTATCCGGATTGCTGCTGATGATGGTTACCTGATGTCCGGCAGCAATTAAAGTTTCTGCCAGTGGTTTGCTGATATTTCCGAGTGATCCTGTGATTGTAAAATTCATGTTGATATATTTTTAAAATGTTGAATACAAAGGTATATTTGTACTTACTTTTATACAAGTACTTACCCCAAAGTATGTAACATGACAGCGATTAAAGAAAGCTCTACGCGTAATTTCAACAAACAGGCATCTGCCAGCTATTGCCCTGTTACTTATGTGATGAACAAAATTGGCGGGCATTGGAAGCCCATTATTTTATACCACCTTTCAAATGGCCCAAAACGCTACAGCGAATTAAAACGCGCCATTCCTGAAATTACAGAAAAAATGCTGATCCAACATTTGAAACAACTGCAGGAAGATGACCTGGTACTCAGAACTGCCGAACCGGTGGTGCCTCCCTTTGTAACCTATTCTTTAACCTCTTCTGGCGCAGGCCTGCAGCCCGTGCTCAACGCTATGGCTACCTGGGGGCTGGACGACATGCAGCAAAAACATAAAGTATGAACAACCCGGGCACACAACAACGCATTGCAAAAATGACTTTTGCCTCGGTTTACCCCATGTATGTAGCAAAGGTTGAAAAGAAAGGCAGGACAAAAGAGGAACTGCACCAGGTGATAACATGGCTAACCGGTTTTGACGACAGGAAACTGCAGCAATTGATTGAAGAAAAAGCGACTTTTGAAACTTTCTTTCAGCAGGCCGTTCTTAACCCCAATGCAACGCGCATTACCGGCGTCATCTGCGGGTACCGGATAGAGGAAATCGAAGAACCTTTAACCCGGCAGGTACGTTACCTGGATAAACTGGTAGACGAACTGGCAAAGGGCAGAAAAATGGAGAAAATATTGAGAAGTTCCTGATGCTATTTTTTTTCTTTGATCTGCTGCAGCAAGCCGGATAGTTCCTTCACTTTTTCAGGGTGTTTAGCAGCCAGGTTATGCTGTTCAGCAATATCTTCATTTAAATTGTAAAGCTGTGGGCTTTCCAGGTTCCCCGATTCAATTCCCACCTCTTTCATAAACGCCGGGCCTTTTGAAGGGCTGATGTATTTCCAGCCATCTTTAACTACAGAAAGCGCCCCGCCCTGTTGTACCAATACCGAACGTCCTTTTTGCGATTTTCCGGTTAAGGCGTCGATCAGGTTTTCACTATCAGGAGCTTCTCCTGCTGCAACTTTTTGCCCCAGCAATCCGGCAAAAGAGGCCAGTAAGTCCATCTGGCTTACCAAAGCCTTAGAAATTTGTGGTTTAACCTGGCTTTTCCAGCTCAATATAAAAGGTACACGGGTACCGCCTTCAAATGCGCTGTACTTACCACCCCGTAGTTTTCCGGCAGGCATATGTCCGTTCTGCCGGGTTACGGCTTCATCCTGGTAGCCATCATCAAGTACCGGCCCGTTATCGCTGGTAAATATAATCATGGTATTTTTCTCGATCCCGAGTGCAGCCAGCTGTTTCATGATTTCCCCTACGGTCCAGTCGAGCTGCAAAATGGCATCGCCCCTTAAACCCAGGCCGCTCTTACCTTTAAAACGTGTGGCAGGCATGCGGGGTACATGTGGCTCTGTAAGTGCAAAATACAGAAAGAAGGGCCTGCTCCGGTTCTCCTCAATAAAATGCCGGGCTGTAGCCAGAAAGGTAGTGGACACCTCTTCATCAACCCACCTGGCCATTTTACCACCGCTCATGTAGCCTATCCGCCCAATACCGTTTACTATGGTTTGATTATGCCCCTGGCCTGCTGAAGACTGCATTTTTAACAGTTCGGGGTGCTCCTTTCCGGTAGGTTCATCGCCTACTTTCTTTACATAATCAACCGCTATTGGGTCATTGGCATCAAGTGCAACCACCTTATGGTTCTCTAAAAATACGGTAGGTACCCTATCGGCAGTAGCCGGAAAAATGAAAGAATAGTCGAAGCCAACCTCATTAGGGCCGGGCTTTACCTCTCCGTTCCAATCTTTGGCCACGGCCGCTCCAAGGCCCAGATGCCACTTACCTACTATTGCGGTTTTGTAGCCTGCTGTTTTGAACAGCTTAGGTAAGGTAAGTTTATCTGTTGGAATAATCAATGCCGCATCCCCAGGCAAAATACCGGTTCCCTGTTTGCGCCATGGGTACTGACCGGTCATTAAAGCATAGCGGGAAGGGGTGCAGGTTGCCGAAGTACAATGGGCATCCGTAAAACGGATTCCGGAGGCGGCAAGCCTGTCCAGGTTCGGGGTCTTTATTTTCTCCGCACCATAACAGCTCAAATCCCCGTACCCCAAATCATCTGCATAAATGTAAATGACATTGGGTTTCTGGGCATTGGCAGCCAGGGTAAATGCAAGCATGCAAAGGGTTAACCAGGTTCTTGTTTTCATTTGTGAATAGTTGTTTTGGGCTGGTGGCGCAGCATCAGACCGTTGAATTTCTACATAACCGGTCTTCTTTAACGAAGGTAGCAAATAGTTCATGACAAAACTATTTTCGTAGCTTAGTAGTTTAACTTTATAATCGACATGCGAATTTCAGTTTTTGTACCTCAATACGGGGTAATTGAAGCGGTTACGCCCCCTTTCAGAAGCTTTCATACGGCCAATGAGTTTTTAACCGCATCTGGCAAGAAACCCATTTTTGAAGTGGAATATGTAGGTTTAGATCACCATGTGCCTGCCAATAACGGGGAATACACCATTAAAACCAATAGGTTGCTTAAAGATGTTGCTAAAACAGATTTGCTGATTATCCCACCAGCATTTGGCGACACCATAAAGGGTATACAGGCCAATGCAGAAGCAATACCCCATTTTAAAAGGCTTTATCAAAATGGTGCCGATATTGCCAGCCTGTGCCTGGGTGCTTTTCTTTTGGCCGAGACAGGTTTGCTCAATGGTAAAAAATGTTCTACCCATTGGGCCCACATTAACGATTTCAGAGAAAGATATCCTGAGGTAGAAGTTGAAGACGGCGCCATCATAACAGAACACGAAAATATTTACAGCAGCGGCGGGGCAAGTAGTTTATGGAATTTAATATTATACCTGGTTGAAAAGTTTTCCGACCGGGAAACAGCCATAACCATATCAAAATATTTTGCTTTGGATATCGGAAGAGATAGCCAATCGCAGTTTGCGATATTCAAAGGCCAGCGAAACCATGGAGATCAGGAAATTCAAAAAGTACAGGACCATATCGAAAAACACTACGATGATAAAATATCCATAGAATCCTTAGCCAATTTGATTAATACAGGTCGCAGAACATTTGAACGAAGGTTTAAGGATGCGACCAACAATACCTCCATAGAGTATATACAAAGGGTAAGAATAGAGGCAGCCAAAAAATTCTTTGAAGCATCAAGAAAGAATATATCCGAAATCATGCTTGACGTAGGTTATACAGATACAAAAGCGTTTAGAGATACCTTTAAAAAAGTTACAGGGCTTACCCCAATTGAATACAGAAATAAGTTTGCAAGAGTGGCCTATGAAGTTTAAACTTCATTGCCTCACTGATAAAAGCGATGAATTCAGGTCAAAAAACGAGAGGCCACACCGTACCCCTCGTTTTAACTATTAACTCATAAAATCAAGCTGAGCGTGTTAAAGTCATTTTTATTTCGTGTAATTGATCTCTTCCAGAGTATTGTTATTTATTTTTTTAGAGCGGGAGGCTGTAACCACACAATACCTCCCGGATCTAAATGGATAAGGCATTAAATTTAAGGAGTAGCCTTAATATGCCGGGCCGAAAAAGCATAAACCGAATGGCTTTGGTAAAGCTGCCCCGGCCTTAACACAGTTGATGGGAAGCCCGGGTGGTTCGGGCTATCCGGAAAGTGCTGTGTTTCCAGGCAAAATGCAGTTCTAAAATCGTCCATTCCTTTACGCAGCTTATTTTTACTTTGCATAAAATTGCCCCCGTAAAACTGCAGGCCAGGCTCGGTGGTGTAAATTTTCATTGTTATCCCGCTTTTGTTGCCACTAACCTGGGCTGCCAACACAGAAATACCTGAGCCGTTAAGCACATAATTATGATCGTAGCCCTTTCCAAAAGCAAGCTGTTCGTTTGGTTCTTCCAGCCGTAAACCAATAGCAAGCGGAGCGGTAAAGTCAAACGGCGTACCCTTCACCAGTTCCGGCTTACCTATAGGGATCAAAGTACTGTCAACCGGTGTGTAGCGGGCAGCATTGATCTGAAGCACATGCTCATTAATTGTTCCTGAACCCTCACCATTCAGGTTAAAAAAAGCATGGTTAGTCAGGTTTACCACTGTGGGTTTATCTGTTATGGCCTCGTAGTGCAGCTTCAGCTTGTTATCTGCTGTTAAAGTGTAGGTAACCCGTGCCCTTAGCTTACCCGGAAAACCCTCCTCGCCGTCTTTAGCTATATAGGTTAGTGCCAAAACCGTATCGCCAATTTGTTTTGCATCCCAAACCTTATACTGAAACCCTTGCTTACCTCCGTGCAAAGTATTGGGCCCGTTGTTAATTGAAAGCTGATGGCTCACACCATCTAAAATAAATTTACCGCCCGCAATACGGTTTCCATACCGGCCAATTGTAGCTCCAAAATAAGGCTCTGTGCTGTTCATATAACCTTTAAGGCTGTCGAAACCTACAACTACATTGGTGGGGTGCCCCTTTTTGTCTGGCACTGTTAACGAAACCAGCCTGCCACCATAATTGGTAATGGCAGCACGCATTCCCGAATTATTTTTCAGCACATACAATGAAGTTTTTTTACCATCAATCTGGCATTCAAAATTTTTAACCGTTGGAACCAGGTTTTCATCAGCCTTGCTGTTTGGGTAACACCCGGCTGCCAATAAAGACAGGCCATAGAGCATTACCATTAAACTACTGTTTTTTAAACTCATGCGCTCAAACTTAGTTTTTTTTATGCTCATCAAGTGCTTTCTGGAACATCGTTTTTTCATTTTCAGACACATTGGTTCCAAATTTTTCCAGGTAGGCTTTGGCTACAGGCGCATAATTTTTCCAATCCTGTTTATTGAAATAGCCAACGGTTTGCGCACGCAGCAGGATCTCTTCACCTGGTAGGCCATAAGGCTTTACCGCAGCTTCAACCGCAGCCCAATCTACCTGGTCAGCAGCATTCATCAAAGGCTCCATCTCTCCCTTTAAGATCATGTTCATCATTGCCACGGTGTACTTTCTATCTCCCATCGCTTTCTGAAAAGCTGCTGCGTTATCATGCATCAGCTTAAAGCCTGCATCTTTCGTGCTTTTGCTGAATTGTACAACGGCATTGATATCTTCTTCAGATAGCGGCATTTTTATCCCCGCTATATAGGCCTTTCCGGCAAGTTCGGCACCCAATTTATCTCCAGCCTGGGTAGCCATCATGGCCATTTTTTTCAAAAAAGCAGCATCTCTTTTACCCATTATGTACTGCGGCAGCATATTGCTGTACAGTATGCCGGGCTCTGTCAAATCAGCATCCTTAGCCACTACGCCTTTGGTCATTTCAACCCATCCCGGCAAAGCAGCCTCGGGATTTAATGGCGCATGAATTTGACGCAAGGCTGCAAAAGGAATTTTTATGACCTCCCTATCGTAAGTCATCAACCCATTCTGCTCGCCCTCTACGTCAAAGGGCTGGGTATAAACAGATCCAGATAAGCCCTCTTTTTCAAAAAGTTGTAGGTGTTGGTTCATCACATTGTATTTGGCCATTAATGCTGCAGGTTTCTCCTGAATATACCCCCAGGCCGATCCCGTTAGCCACTGGTGTTCGGGAATAAACACGCCAATACCGCCAAACTCGCCACAAACCTGTGCCATACCAGGAATTCTGATCGGCATCATCGGGTCGGGGTAGCTGTGTACATCGGTCATATCTGCAGATACATAAGCATTGGGCGAAGGTGAACGCAGTACCTCATTCACATACAGCAACTCCCCTGAATGTCCGTTGACAATCCTGGATGGATCAGCAGATTTGATCCACTCTGTTAAACGTTGCTGGTCGTATTGCCCCCATTTCTCGTTAAAAAGCACCCAACAAACAATAGAAGGATGATTGTGAAGCTGGGAAAGTGTTTCTGCAGACTGCGCTTCAAATGCAGCCTTAGCACCTTGCGGCAAACCCTGATTGGGGTTTACCATATCCTGCCATACCAGCATACCCAACTTATCGGCATGGTAGTACCAGCGTGCCGGCTCTACTTTAATGTGCTTACGGATGGTATTGAAACCCATTGCTTTAATCGCCTTGATATCAAAAGCCAAAGCTTCATCAGTTGGGGCGGTATACAAACCTTCAGGCCAGAACCCCTGGTCCAAAGTCCCTAAATTATAATAGGGTTTATTGTTCAGCATAATTCTATCTACTCCGGCAGCATCCTTGACTACACTGATCTTCCGCATCCCGAAATAGCTTTTCACTACATCGTTACCCAGCTTTACGGTAATATCATACAAAAAAGGATTCCCAGGACTCCAAAGCCTGGCTTTCGGCACTTTAACTGTGATCGTGGTCGTACGGTCGTCATCCTGAACTTGTTTCAGGACCCCACACTCGCTGCAGCCCGCAACAACAACTTCAGGCTTTCCCTTGCCCTTAACCACCACATCCAATATACCTTTATCAATATCCGGTCTCATCACCAGCTCCTCCACATGCACCTCAGGCACAGTTTCCATCCACACCGTTTGCCATATCCCCGATGATGGTGTGTAATAAATACTTTCCGGTTTCAACACCTGTTTACCATGCGGCCCTACACCCTCACCACTAGGATCAAACACTTTTACCACAATTTCATTTTCTCCTGCTTTCAGCAAGGCTGTAATGTCAAAGGAAAACGCCGTATATCCACCCTCGTGCTTGCCTGCCTGTGTTCCGTTAACAAACACGGTGGCTTCATAATCTACCGCCCCAAAGTTTAGCTTCACTTTTTCTCCGGTCTTTAGGGCTGGCCTGGTAAACAGCCTCTTGTACCATAGGTTCTGCGATGGCAATAGTGCTTTTTTTACGCCAGATAAAGCGGACTCGATTGGATAAGGCACCAATATCCGTCCATCAAATCTGGAAGGCCGGGCGGCACCGTTATCTGTAATTGCATAATCCCACAAGCCATTTAAGTTAACCCAGTTGTTACGCTCCATTTGCGGGCGTGGGTATTCTTTGAGTGCATTAGCTGGCGAAACATTTTTTGCCCATCTTGTTTGAACAGCCACAGGCTGCAATTTCCAGGAATCCTGCCCCAACACCGGTGCCGTAAAAGCAAACATTACCGCTGCCGATAGCATGCATCTAATGATATTCATTTTGTATGTTTTTTAAGTTAGTTTTTCTTTAGCTTCAATGCCTGTTAATTCATGCCAACAAACACATAAAACTAAACCACAAACCTATTAAACCCCACATTTTCAAAGCTGTACAATCCTGAAAAAATCGGGTACAATTCAACGCTGGAATAAATTTAACTTTTTGTCTTCCCTTCATTCAAATTTAGTATCCGTGCTTATCTTATCCGTTCGCATCTATCCATCTGAACACTTTGATCGCTCGCCCGATTTATACAATATGTAATTTAGAATAATATGAACTAGTCCTGTCTGGACTCTCAGTTGTATAAGATGATATACACTGGCATAAAACAGCAAAATTATAGAAATCAATAAATTATAAATTAAATGATAAACATCAAATTAGGCACCCTGGTCCCTTTAATAATATGCTGTCTGGCGCTAAGTTCCTGCAAAGCTCAATCAGACCATATTGAAACCTACAAGGGAAAGGCACTGTTCGAGACAGATCTGTCATCCCTGTTTATCGAAGAAAAATCCTATAAAGACAAACCTGTGGATAGCAAGCTTGCTCAGCGCTTCGATGAATTTATATCAAAGTTAAACCCCAATGGTATAAGCGTATCTGTAGCAATACCGGGTAAGGGCACCTGGAACCACCAAAGTGGTTTTGCAAATAAAAAGCAGGGTATCAAAGTTGATCAGCAAAGCCTGTTCTACTGGGCCAGTGTAGGTAAAATGTTTACATCAGTAGTGATTAACCAGTTGATACAAGAACGGAAGCTGCGAATGGATTCGCCTCTTTCTAAATGGTTTCCGTCGTTTAAATTTTCATATAATATAACCATACTGGATCTACTTGTTCATACCAGCGGAATATACAGTTTTAACTATGACGAGTCCTTTAACAGCAGCCCAAATCTCTACTACTCACCTGATCAGCTGATCGCTATTGCACAAAAAGCAAAACCACTTTTCAAACCCGGAGAAAACTGGTCATATTCAAATACAAATTATTTGTTGCTTGCCCTTATAGCCGAAAGAACAGAACACAAACCATTCGCCCAGATCGTACAGGATCGCATCGTAAAACCCATTGGCTTAACAAGTGTAAAAGTCCTTGCACCAAAAGAGCAGCGTTCAAATCTTGCCCAGTCTCATAAAAACGGAGAGGTCATGCTGCGTGATTATTCGGTGCCCCTTGGTGCAGGTAACCTGGTAGGGAATGCGGCCGACATGGTAAAATTCCATACCGCGCTTTTGTCCAATACATTCTTTAACAGTCCGGTAACCTCGGCATTATTCGCTAAAATGTACCCAATGTTTGAAAAGGGTATGTATTACGGGCAGGGTATAATGTGTTATAACTTTCCTGAAATAGATGGATCAACGGGTAAATGGATAGGACACAGTGGTGGGATACCGGATTATAAATCCGCAGTCATTTTAGATCAGCAAACCAGAATCATCGTAGCTGTATCTGTGAATGAAACCATATCGGCCGAAGCTATAGCAAACAACCTGATAAAATTAGCCGGGAATTAATTAAATATAACTAAATGACAGCTAAATCACTAAACAAGTATCTCAGTTGTAAACTACAATTCATTTTGTTCCTTATTGCCTTTCCTGCTTTATTGTACGCACAAAAGCCTCAGCTCCCGGTCACTGAAGCTGAAAAAAAGCTGGTCATTAATGCGATCAGCAAAACGCTTACCGATATGTATATCTTTCCGGAAGTAGCACAAAAGATGGTCTCGGCGCTTTCAGCCAGATCCAATAGCGGAGCTTACGATGCCCTCACCAGTCCATCACAATTTGCAGCTAAACTGGCAGCCGATTTGGTAGATGTTTCACACGATCAGCACATTAACATCAGTTTTGACCCGGCCTGGGTACAAGCCAGTAAAAAAGCAATAAGTAAAAAGGATAGCCTGCAGCTGATCAACAGAGATTTTCCAAACGCACGAGCGGATAATTTCGGGTTCAGGAAAATAGCCATACTGGACGGCAATATCGGCTACCTCAACCTCACCAGGTTTTACGATCCCGCAACGGGGGGTGAAACGGTAGTCTCGGCCATGAATTTTCTCAGCAATGCAGATGCCCTCATCCTCGATCTGCGTCAAAATGACGGTGGCCGGGGAGATATGGTCCAGCTGATTGCCAGTTACTTTTTTGATCCCGATCCTGTCATGATCGTTGATATCTATTCAAGAGCGGACGACCAGCACAGACAGGACTGGACATTGCCCTATGTACCAGGCAAACGACTGGCTGGCAAGCCCTTGTATGTACTAACCGGCCAGGCTACTTTTTCTGCAGCAGAAAGTTTCATTTATTTTCTGAAGAACCGCAACCGTGCCATCCTGGTTGGCCAGCCTACAGGCGGAGGCGCCCATCCTGTACGCCATACCATGCTAACAGATCGGTTTACAATGTTCATTCCCTATGCACGGCCTATTGATCCTATTACAAAAACAGACTGGGAAGGAACCGGGGTAAGCCCACACATTGCCGTACCTGAAAAAGAAGCGCTTACAGTTGCCCATATCAATGCATTGGAAGGATTATTAAAGGGTAGAATAGAAAACCGAAACGCAGCATGGGCGCTTGAAGCCCTGAAGGCCAGGGTCAACCCTGTTTTACTGCCGGATGCGATTCTGGAATCCTACACAGGAAGCTATTCTGGCGGACTGCGGAACCTGACATTTGAAAAAGGTAAGCTGTACCTTAAGCGGGTTGGAGAACCCAAGTACGAACTTGTTCCGTTGAACAGCAATACTTTTTATATTCCGGAAATGCCCTACCTGCAAATTAAGATCACTACAGTAAACGGAAAAATCATCGGCCTTGAAAGGCATTACAATGATGGCAGCATTTTAAAAGATTTAAAAGACAGATAATTGAGATGAAAAAAGACATATTTGTTATTCTGCATTCCAAATTTGGCGCAGAAGAATTCGAAATAAAAAACGCAAGGTATAATTTATATAACCCAGAGGGGAATATCTGGGAATTTACGCTAAGCTTTGATACCAGTGCTGCTATTAAACGGGCTGATAAATTGGAGAAAGTAATTGATGTGAAACCAAATTTTGAGGCCACTGTAATCATTCCTCCCAATGATCTGGATTTACAAAAAGGCAGGCTGATTTATCAGAAAGAAGGTTACGATTACGAGCGCGAAGAAATCTTATCCAATATTTATTATTTTGAACATCAGAGTGTAGATGACCTGCGCATTGAAATTGTTGAAATCAAAGAAGATAAAATCCTGGCCAATGTAACCGGTAAAGGAATAGTAAACGGCTCGAACGGGAATGAGCCCGATGCTGAGTTTATATTAAAAGAAGTAAGCTTCACGCATGATAAAGAACTGTTTCGGGATGTGATGTAAATTTTGGTCATCCAACTAGTCCTACCCTGGCTTTCTGCGCATACTCACTAATTATAAAAATAGCTGACCATATCGCGCTGGTGCATACCGCTTTTTAATTCCTTTTGCAGTGAAATTACCGCCGATCTGGAAAAATCACCTTTATAATACAAATGGATGGTCCTGCTTCGGAGGTCTGCAGCCATTGAATAATTAGACACCATATCATTTGGCTTTTTTTGCGTGGTTTTTCCCAGCAATTTAACTACATCTTTTAAATGATAAGTCCTCTCTTCAGCAAGGTATTTAGTAGCGGTATCTCTTCGCCAGCAAGGTTCGTAATGGTTATTGTTTACAGCGTAATTGGTCAGTACAAAGTTCCTGGCCGATTTTCTTACAATATAACTGCCATGAACTATAGCATAGTCTCCACCGGCGTCGCCTATAAACAACTGGGCACCCTTTAACCTAAGTAAATTGAACTGGGAAATATAGATTATGGCTTCTTCAACCGTTTTACATCTCTTTAGTACATCTGTAACCACCTCTTCGGTCCTATCCTTTTTTAAGGGATCTCTTGTAGCAGGGATCTCGTCAATAGCCGTATAATCCATAAACACACCCTGCTCATTCATACCGCCCTGAGGGTTCTTATACATAATTTTGTTCAGTTTTTCATCTGCCGAAAGCTCTGTCCATATCATGTACCCATAATGCTTATCCAACCTGGGGTAATACCAAACCCTGTAAGTAAGCGTAGGCACCTCATCTTCATTGTTACCTACCCAAACATGCTTCCCATCATTGGCCATAAATATGGTACAGGCATTACTGTTGAGCACATTTATCAAACATACTACCATTAAAAAACAGAGGGAAATCTTGCGTTTCATATCATTTGCATTTTAGTCTGCAAATTTATTTCCCTTGCACGGGCCGCATGTTCGCATTTATCCATTGGAACATATTAGTTACCCTCAAACTAGTCCTATCTCGGTTTTCATTTGTATCTATACTATATACAGCGTAACAACGCAATAAAACATAGAATAAAAACAAAATGAAAAAAACACAATCCTTTCCACTCCTGGCTGCTGCAATGCTGTTTATAGTAGCCTGCGCTCCAAGCTACCTTGGAAAAACCTATGCACCAACACAAAACGTAGACATTTACATGGATCAGGCTGATATCAAAAAGCCTTATACCATAATGGGCAACACAGAAACTGAAGTGATGCTCAAATCTACAGAACGTACACAACAAGACCTGATAGAGGTAGCCAAAGCCAAAGGTGCCGACGGCATCATTCTCAGTTCCTCTGAAGAAGTAACCTCAACCTCGGCAAGTACCTCGGGTACCGAAAAAAAAGGCAAAAAACAAAATGAGCACAACTCAACCACCACTACCAGCACCAGTAAAACAAAAAAAATCAAGGGAGTACTGATTAAGTATAACGCATCATAAAAAATACATCATATATCAGTTGCTGCTTTGCTGCTTAATATATGCGGTTGGCGAACAGCCCGTGTATTTTTTAAACGCCGTGTTAAAGGCAGTTTTTGAGTTAAATCCAGCGGCAAAAGCAATGCCCACCATATTCAGCTCTTCTATACGCCCGGCCATCAGCAGTTTTTTGGCTTCTTCAACCCTAAGCTGGTTAATAAAGTTATAGAAATTGCCTCCGGTAAGTTTGTTGATCAGGTAAGAAGTATCGTGAATACTTACTCCTAACTGATTTGCCAGGGATGGAAGACTTAGGTCATTATTCAGGAAAATTTGCCCCTCAACCATCAGCTCATCTAATTTTTTCGATAAAACGGCGAGTTGCTTATCACTAAGTCTCGCCGTTTTCTGCTTATCATCGGGCAAAGGGTGCTCAAGTAAGTCGGAGATCTCCTCCAGCTCGGCGTTACTGAAAGCAAAAACAGCAACCTGTCTCATAGAAAAATAAGCGAGAAAAAATACAGCACCAGTATAAATAACAGGCATTATCTTTAGCAAAACAGCAAAACCAAATACTGCGTCATTTATCCAAAAAATAGAAATCACTGCCAAAATGACTAGAAAATAACGGAGCCAGTCCAGGTCTATTTCTTTAACAGCAGCAGTAATTAGTTTTAAGTTCCTTTTGTGCACTATCAGTATCTGGTAAGAAATGGTTATATATGCCAGGAACTGAAAGGGTAGCAAATCACGGACTAAAAATTTAAAATTTCCGGTTTCAAAAAGGATAGCTGTTATGAAATCCCTGCCTGTTGTAGCCCAAATTGCCTGAAAAATCAGGCACACCAGGTAAGGCAAAAAATGAAGCCAGTGTTTTTTTTTGAAAACCAGCAGCGGTTCAACAAAATAACGCGTACCCAGGTAAAGAGCGGGCGGTAATATAAATTGTAAGTTACTCAATGCCGTGGTTTCCAAACTAATGCCCAGAAACGCGGTTCCCATGGTCAGCACAAAAAGCGCAAGCCATCTGTTTGCGACAAGATTTTGCCTTAAAGGGTGAAAAAACATGAGAAAACTAAGCAGAAAACAGGCACCGGCGGAAAAGCACATCATAAAAGTATTCATGTTTTTCAGTTTCCTCAAAAATACTGCAATAAAGTCGAGACTTCAACTAGCCCTATCCAGGTTTTCAATTGTATATTTAATATACACCATGTAAAACACAGTAAAATTATAAATTATGACTACTGATAAAAAAATCCGTTTAGCGGGGCTACTTATACTGTCGGGTATGTGTTCAGGTATATTTAGTGTTGCACCGGCGGTTGATTCAAAAACTTACCTCACAGCGGCAGCCCAAAATTCCAACGGGGTACTGCTTGCTGCTGTTTTTCAGTTTATCATGTCGCTCACTTATATGGGGGTTGCCATTTTGTTGTATCCTGAAATCAAAAGGTTTAACCGCAGCTTATCCATCGGATTTTTAGGTTTCAGAATTCTGGCCGCGGCGCTTTCAATTATTGGAACTACGTTGCTGTTAGCTGTTCTTGCATTAAGTGAGGCCTATTTGCAAAACCCTTCACAAGGCAGCGTCGGTCCCGGGCTTTTAGGAAATGTGCTTAAGGCATCACGTGATTATGTAAATCATGTGTTTATGGTTTTGGTTTTGTGTACCGGAAATTACTTATGCTATCTTTTGCTTTACAGGTCAAAATTAATTCCTCAATGGTTATCTCTATGGGGAATGGTCGGCGCTTTTTTAGCTGTGAGTGCCAGCATCTTGTTTTTGTTCCGGCAGGTAGATGTGATTACATACGGCTATTTAGCTTTAAATGTGCCAACAGCAATTCATGAATTGGTCTTAGGAATATGGCTGATAGTAAAGGGTTTTAACAAAAGCGATCTGCAGCCCGCTGCCCCTTCCTATACTCCATTGTCCTCATTCCGGTCATTTTTTTATTAAATGTTTTGTGCTTATGAGTTTATAATCGAGTAACGTGCACCAGGGCCTAGTTAAATGCATTTAACCCCTTTTCACGATTTAAGTGTACCCGGTAATATACCAAACCGGCGGCGGAATGCGACGGCAAAATGATGCGGGTGCTGGCATCCTACCTTTTCGGCCACCTCATTCACCTGTAATTTTTCATCCAGCAGCAGCCGTCGGGCGTTAACCATTCGCAATTCCCTTACCAGACCAAAAATAGTTGTGCCAAATAAGGCTTTGAATCCATCCTTCAGTTTCATCTGGTTAATGCCAACCATCCTGCCCAGTTCGGTTATTGAGCATGGCCTGGCACAAACTGGACATCAGGATTGCGCTTGCGAAAACCGGAGCTGGAAAGTAAGTAATTTACTTTATACGTTCTGGGATTACCTGAGAAACGTCTATCAATAGGTAGAAATTCGACCTGAATTCGGGATGCGTTAGAGATTGACAGCGCCTTGAATATCCATTGGCTGGCCCTTGCTAAGGCCCCTGGCTATATCAAGGCCCTATCAACCCCTAATCAATGGGCCTTCAATGCGCCCTTAATGTAAAACGCATCCCGAACGCAGTACGAACACAGCTAACGACTGAATAACTGCTATTTGCTAATAACTGCACGAAAAGGAGCAGCAGGTAAACCTGCATTATTGCATAAATTGCCAATTTTATAATTCCTGAAACAATAGCGCACCTCTACCGGCTCCTTAACCTGCTCACACCACACTTTAACGCGGTCCGAACCATTCAGTATTGATGCTTCGGCCGCCCTAAAAACGCCATCTTTACCGGCAATTTCAAATCCTGTAATTTTTTCGTTCTCGGGGTTTAAGCCATCCTTCCCGAAATCAAACACCAGCTCTGTAACGGTATCTTTTAAACTGGCCGATTTAATTATAGGCCCCGAATATGCAAAGCCTTCTTTGCCGTAGGTTTTTGCCAATGCCCAGTAAGCCAGCCGCTCTCCTACTTCAATTTTATGAGCCGGATGAATAAAAACTTCGCTTCCCAGATCAGCGGTTATTGCCATTCCCACATTTGGAATTTCATTCATCAGTTCAAGTTGTGCCTGCCGGAAATATGCCCAGTCCATCAGATCTTTCCCGCCCGATTGCCAGGGCGCAAGCTGAACGTAATAAAATGGCATCTCGGGAGCCTCAAAAAACGTTCGCCATTGTTTTGTCATTGCAGCGAACAATTGTTTATACAAAGCCGGATTGGCAGTATTGGCTTCTCCCTGGTACCAGATCACGCCTTTAACCGGAAATCCTTTCCAGGGGTTTACCATGGCATTCCATAAAAGCGTAGGCATTCCTGCGGCCCATTCAAATTCCTTTTGATTGACATCGGGAAATGTAATGTCCCCTATGCCGGCCAGGCTTTCCTTATCCATCCAGGTTTCAATTTTTGACATGCTCCAGGAACAATTGACCAGACCAATAGGGGCACCGAGCGATTGCTCCAGCATATCGCCAAAAAAATAGGCCGTTGCAGAAAACCCGGCAACGTCTTTTGCCGACAGCTCTTTCCATTCGCCCACAACCCCTGCCGCCTGTGGCATGGTGTTCCAGGCACGTTTTACCGTATATAGCCTTATCTTTCTGTTTGGATTGGCCGTTACTATATGTTTTAAGGTACCAAAAACCGGCTGGCCGCGAAATCCTTTTACCGGCATTTCCATGTTAGATTGCCCGGAACAAAACCATACTTCGCCGATAAGCACATTTTTTAACAGCAATTCCTCTCCATCATTAAAACTAATCTCATATGGTTTTGCAACAGATTCTGGTGTAGGCACCGTAATTTCAAAATACCCGGATGGATTGGCCACCACTGCATACTTTACCTTATTCCAGCCAACCTTAACTTTTACGCGTTTATTTGCATGGGCATATCCCTTAAAGGTTACCTTTGACAGCTGCTGCAAAACCATATGATTTCCAAATACTGTACTGAGCTTTACTTTTGCTTTTAGCTGTGTAACAACACTGCATAAGAGTACGATAATGAAAAGATTAGTTATTTTATTCATGGATTTGGTTACTTTTTGATACTGTTCAGATAATTGTTAATGCCTGTTTTTAAGGCTGCAAAGTAATTGTACCTTTTAACATGCACCATATCGAAAATGAAATAGCCGTCGCATGCGTTTATTGCGGCATCAACAGTTTTGGTTACCGCAGCATCCATACCACCGTTTTCCCAGCCAGCCCCGTTTCCAACATCGGGCCCGCCTGAAACCCGGGTGTCTCCCTGCATCAGGGTTTTGGCATTTTTGCAGAAGCCTTCTACGGTCCACTCTCCTGAACCATATATGCGATCGGTTGGTGCATAAGCGCCTATCAACACAAAGTCCATATGATCGGCGTAGCCAAAATCTTTGTAGGCAGGGCTTGCCCAGGCCGGATAAAACTGCGCAGTGTTGTATTTAGGGCTGGCCCAGTTTACCCCTACATCATAATAAGTAGAATACCAGCCCCCCACATATACTCCAAACTGCATTTTATCATTTACCGATTTTACACGTTCTCTGGCCTTTACCATAAAATCGTGTATTGTTTTTACCCTGAATTCCATCCATTTCTTAAAATGTTTGGGCATGGTAGCTGGCAAGGGGTAAGATGGTGTTCCCGGAACGATGACATCATTTGGAAAATTCGCGACGGTTTCACCAATGTATTGTTCAAACTTCTGTTTGGTAACGGCAGAAAAATCGCAGACAAAATTATTGTACCGGCAGCGGTCCAGAATGAGCCCATCAATATTGTACCTGGCCAGATCGCCGATAATGTTGAGCATATACTGTTGCACATCATCATTGGCAGGGTTCATAAATTTGGTGCCATAACTGTTATCGGGGTCCTGGGCGGTGGTAATATCCATTACGTTTACCAGCCCTCCGGGCAGGTTTAAAGTGGTTGCCCATTCTTTTTTAGTCCCTTCCCTGAACAGCATTCCCTGCTGCCCCAGGCCATATGCATAATTGTTACCGGCAACAAAGGTATTTATGGCGGCATGGATTTTAAGCCCCAGGGCATGCCCCTCATCAATAAAGGCCTGCAAATAATCCCATGTTGCCGTGCGTTCCACAAATCCGTATCCGCCCGATGACCAGACATCCAGTTTTTTTACCTGCTGTACCTGCGCAGAGTTGAACAGCACATCTCCCATACTGGGGCGTACATCTACCACCACATCTGTAATCCCGGCATCGGCCAGTTTAGCCAGGTCCCTTTTAATGTTCTCCTTACTGTTTGCATAGTCTGGAAAATTTGCGGCAGCATCAATCCAGATGTACCTTGGTTTTTCGGATTGGGAGGGATCATTTGGTTTATCCCATATCCATTCTATTGCTGCATTATCTTTTTTACAGGACGAGGCAAAGCCAAACAGGCTCAGGCCAGCTGTAGCCATCAAAAAATTCTTCCTATTCATACTTGGTTGATTTTATGCTTAGTTATTTTACGTCAACACAATTAAATTCGTAACAAGCCAGGTTGCCTGCATTAAAATCAATGGTAAAGACCTGCATTTTGTAGCCATCGGTACTTGGGGCAATTAACACATCGCCACTAGCCGAAACCGCATTTCCTACAGTACCATATTTGGCAGAAAACACCAATGCCCCGGTTTTATCTACATTGCCTTTAAAGTTCCCCATTGAAGAAACATCATAAATATATAATTCCGAAGAAATGCCCCATCCCGGGAAATGACTTGGACAGTAGAAGGCCAGGTATTTAGCATTGTTGAATTCTTTGGCATCGGCCAAGCTGTTGTTAATGCCCCATCCGTTACCGGAAGTCTGATCGGCCAGGCTCAATGCTTTGGTATTGTTTCCATCCAGGTAATACAGGTTGTTTACACCGCCATCGTAAAAGCCAACAAAAGATCCGTCGGCAATGTTGGCGCTTCTGGAAGTTACTTTGGTGCCGTTTACGCCTGCTCCCCAGAAAGGAATACCAGCGGCAGTAATTACTTCGGCACTTCCTGCCACTCCATTTGTAATTACCCACCTTACAAACCGGTTAGAACCCGAAGCGGCAGTCCCATCGCAGGTAGCAATAAGAATTGCCTTTTCGTTCAGGTTTCCATAAACAGACATTTTACTGCCTACAGGGAAACCCGAATTGTTTGTCCAGCTGATGAAGGCCTGAGGCGCCGTTGTTACCGCATTGGTTTTGTATACTTTTAAGGTTTCACCTGTATTGGTATAATCTGCCACAATGATGTTTCCGGCAGCATCGCTGGCCACACTGCCATTGCCTTTTGCTGCGCCTAAATTCATCAGCCCAACATACTTACCGGTGCTTCTGTTGTAATACTTAGGTGCCTGTCCGTTGGCAGTAGAAACCACCAGGAAATTACCCGATGCCGCCAGACTTGGCTTACTTCCATCGGTATAACCCAAAGTACCCAGGTTAAGGTTAAAGCTTAAATTTTCGGAACCACTTCTAAAACCATAGGTAATTTTAGCCGGGGCCGTTTTCATGATGGAATAAGTGGTTTTTGTGAGCCCATCATGCGCGGTTACGGTAAGCTGGGTTGGGGCATTCAGATTCATACCTTCCAGTGAACGGTCTAAAGTAGCATGTGCAGACATGGTGACCTCTACATTCACCGCTGACAGGTCTTCAACTGTAATTAGGGAGATTGTTTTCTTATCCTGATCAATGAGCCCGGTTACCCCTGCCGATTCAATGTTGAAGAAAGTAATGCTCGATTTTTTAGATTTGGTACGTTCTCCGCGGATGGAAATCCGCTTCTGATTGCCCAGCTGATCTGTAAAGGTAAAGAAGTTTTCCCGGGTAAGGTCCAGTATACCCAGTTTTGGTTCTATTTTGCAGTTGTTGGCCAGGTTGGCCTCAATCTTCATCGCCTTCATATACGGCGTAGTTTCATGATCGCTGTCTTCGGGAAAAAACCAGGGTACAGGGATCACAAACTGGTCTGTTTCTGCTCCGGTTATATCGAACTTAACGGCTTCCGTTTCTTTCAGGTTGCCGGTAGTAAACTTGGCCACCAGGCTGCTAATGCCCCTGGCGTCGTTTGTAGGCTGTACATACACCGCTTTTTTACAGCCTGCGAAGACAACTACAGCCACTATAATGATATTGAATATGTGCTTTCTCATATTTACATTTCTTAATAATGCAATTAATTCCACTCAGGAAATTGTTTCACTGCAGTGTTGTTTGTAATTTCAGCCGTAGGCAATGGGATGCGGTACATTTTTGCCGGGAAATTACGGTCTTGTTTATCACAGTCTACATAGGTGTACTTAAACCCGGCCCCCGCTTTTTCTATCTTGAGTCCATGAACGCGCTTTCCGGTAAATGCGCTTTCGGCCAGCTTCCAGCGTTTCATGTCCCAGTAATAGAAGCCTTCAAAGGCCAGCTCAACTTTTCTTTCCTGCATAATGGCGGCCATCAGGTCTGGCCCGCTTTTATCACGGTAAGGTAGCCCTACCCTGGCCCTTACTTTACGTACTGCTGCATTGGCATCTGCAATGGCATTAGAACGGTAACAGGCCTCTGCATAATTCAGCAATACTTCGGCTAAACGAAAGGCCGTCCAGGGCTGTGTTGATCCGTCTTTACTCAGGTCAATATTTTCATCCAGCAGCTTTCTTAAAAAATAACCGGTAACGGTACGCCCTGCGGGCACTGCATCGTCTTTCCAACTTGCCCAGCCATCTGTTCCATCAATAAATGGCTCTATTTTCCGTCCTTTCCAACTTGCGCCATTGTATAAGATACTGGCCTGAAAACGCGGTTCCAGGTTTGCATATGGTGGTTCATCTGTGGTTCCGGAGGTATTGTGCCAGGCTGTCCAGTCTGGAAAGCCCCCAACTGTTTTCAGCTCATAAGATTCTACCATTTCCTGTGTTGGGGTGCCCATAGCCCCTGCTCCCTTGCGGTCGCCGCCGGGGGCATAATTTGCATCAAAACTATGGGTAAAGGAGGCCTTATTGTAACTGTATTGAAGAATGGCTTCGGTATTTCCGGCTTTAAATGCATCAGCATAATTGCCTGTTAGCTCATAGCCTATTTCCAATACCCTGGCCCCGGCAGTTTTTGCTGCTTCCCAGCGTTCGGCATACAGCATGGCTCTTGATAACAAGGCATAAGCTGCCCCAACGGTTACCCTCCCATTTGGGTTTTTACTGTTCAACAGGTGTTGTGCAGCAAAATTTAAATCGGCCTGTACAAAATCCCAGCCCTGGGCTTCTGTGCTTAAGCCCATATTTTTATTGATTTTTGAAAGGTCCTCATCGTAAATGATAACTTCCTTATAGCGTTTTACCAGATCAAAGTAAAGCTGGGCCCTAAAAAACCTGATTTCTGCCTCCAGCCGGTTGCGGTCGGCATCTGTAAAAGTGCTGTACTTTTTAAGATTGGACAAAGCCTCGTTAACCCGTCTTACCTGCTCATAAACTGCTGCCCAGTTGCCCAGGTAAACCGCCACATAGTTGGGTGTAAGTACACTACCGCCATAAGCAATTTCATTGGGGATATACATAAAGGCATTGTAGGTCATCGATGAATATTTAAATGCATCTGTAAATCCATCTGTTATGCCTGCAATAGATTGCCCCGTACTGAAATTGCCAAAGTAATTCAGGTCATGATAAAAGCTGTTGATGGCCAGCTCAGCATATTCGACCTTGCTCCATACCAGTTTATCAGAGGCTGCAGAAGTAGGTGTCATGTCCAGGTACTTTTTACAGGAAGAAAAACTTAAAGCGGCCAGGCCAATCAAAGCTGCTTTGTAGATATATTTTTTCATTTGAATCAAAATTTAAGGTTTAAAAAGAGAGTGTTGCACCGCCCATAAATATCCGCTGTTGCGGATAATAGCCATTGTTTACACCAGGCGACTCGGGATCGACTCCTTTTGGCAGGCCGGACAGGGTAAATATGTTAGATCCCTCAACAAAAAAACGCAGTGTGACCAGGCCCATTTTGTCCATAATCTTTTTAGGTATGGAATATCCGATCTGTGCAGATTTTAGGCGGATGTATTTTCCATCCCTGAACCAGAAAGTTGAAGCCAGCCCATTGTCTCCACCGTGTGTAGTGGAACTTAAGGTCATTCTTGGAAATGTTCCGTTAGGGTTATCTATACTATAGGCATTCTCTACCAAAAATAAAGGTGAGTTTGCCCCCTCTTTAAAGGTTTGCGTCCAGATGGTATTGTCATCGTAATAATTGTAATAAGTACCTGTTAACGATACATCAAAAAACATCCCCCCGGTAAGCTGGGCATTGATGTCGAAACCGTTCCATTCTGCAGCCAGGTTAAGCCCGTAAGTAAGCTCGGGCCGGTTTGGCCTGCCAATTAAGCCCCTGTCCTGGTAATCGATTTTACCATCGCCATTCAGGTCGCGGTATTTCACATCGCCCATATTTGGACGGCTGCCATACCAGGCCGAATTATCGATTTCCTCTTCTGAGCGGAACAGCCCCTCGGCAATCCAGCCGGAAACTATTCCTGTTCTTTTTCCGGTAACCTTTTGAATTTCGGGAGCATTCTCGCTATCGGGATATTTTATCCAGCGGTTTCTGGCAAAAGTAACATTAGGGGATATGCGGTAATTAAACGCTTTACCGCCAAGGTTAAAACTTTTGCTGTGTTTTAACAACAGTTCAAAGCCTTTTGCATCTGTTGCGCTAAAGTTTTCATAAGAAAAATAGTAACCGCCCATGGAAGGCGGATAGCCGGCAGACATACCCGTAAGGATATCATAGGTATAGGTATAAAAGGCATCAAACTCTATACCCAACAGCCCTTTCCACATGGTCATATCAAGCCCAACATTGTAGGACAGTGTTTTTTCCCAGGACAGGTTTGGATTGGCAATAACACTGGTATACAGTGAATTTTGCAGGGCACCATTTACCGGCAGTTTGCTACCAAAGGAATAGGTACTCAGGAAAGCAAAATCTGGCACGCCATCATTTCCGAGCAAACCTGCAGAGGCACGGATTTTTAAATCATCAATGCTGGTCTGGTTGCGCATGAAATCTTCTTTGGATACCCTCCAGGCTAATGAAGCCGAAGGGAAGAAGCCCCATCTTTTGCCTTCAACATTGCCGGCAAATTTATAAGAGCCATCATACCTTCCGGTAAACTCAGCCAGGTATTTTTCGTTGTAATCGTACTTTAAACGGAACACATAACCCAGGCTCCTGGATCCGGCGCTCCATCCGCCAATCGGATTATCGGCCGGTGTGTTAAGGCCCAGTTCGGGCAGCTCCGGAAAGGCCACATCTTTGGCGTAGGCCGATAATGAGTTTGATTTGTTGTTGCGGATCTCTACCAGTGCCAGCACATCAATATTATGTTTGGCAAAAGTGTTTTTATAGCTCACGCTTCCCTGCCCTACCAGTTGTTTATTCTGAGACTGGCCTTCGCCCAGGAAATTGAACGACCGCCCTCTCGGATCGAGCATTTTGTTAAAACCCAGTTTACTGGTTGCATCGGTTAGCCTTACCGCATTTACCGAGTAGTATGTATCCAGGTTTTTATTGTGTGATGTACTGTAATCATAAGCCCCTGTAGCTTTAAAACTTAAGCCTTTTAACCATGGTGTTTTGTATTCAAGGGATATATTGGTTTGCAAATCTACTGCGCTCGTTTTTTTGTAACCTGATTCATTGATTGCCGCAAGCGGGCTATTTGGTGCGCCCGAATTGTTTCTTGGGGTAACCCCGGTATACAGGCCATTGTACTTAACCGGAAGGTAAGGGTGCATTCCTATAGTTTGCTTGGCAATGGAAAACCATCCCTGTTCGCCTAAACTCGGGCTGCTATCCGTACCGCCCGACAGGAAACCTGGTGTTTGCCTGTAGCCGGTATTGCCGGCCACGCCAAATTCCATATTCAGGTTCTGCGCAATCCTGGTACTGATGTTGCTGCGCAGGTTGTAACGGTCATATTCAAAATTTTTGATGTTACCTTTATTGCCCAGGTAGCCCAGTGATACAAAGTAATTGGTGTTGTCTTTACCGCCCTGTACAGAAAGGTTGTGTTTGGTGGTACGCCCGGTTCCAAATACTTCATCAATATAGTTTACATTGTCCCAGCCATCGTTAGGGTCTCCGTTCAGCATCGCATCCACATCTGCTTTCAGAAATATAGGTGTATATTCATTTCTGTTTTTGATGGTGCCATTTGCCAGCTTGTCCATCATATCTGCCATGTTGTAATAATGGGCAAACTGAGGCCCATCCATAAATTCCGGGAAATTGGCGTTTAGCGAAACGCCGGTAGCACCGCTGTAATTTAAGGTTGGCTTTCCGGAAAGTCCTTTTTTGGTGGTGATGATCACTACCCCGCCTGCGGCTTTTAAACCATAAACTGAAGCCGCAGCACCATCTTTTAATACGGATATGCTCTCTACATCATTTGGGTCCAGATCATTGATAGAGCGCGGCATTCCATCTACAATATAGGTAACCGCATAATTGGAACCACGGATCCTCAATGATGCCTGGTCAACGCCGGGTTCGCCCGATTCTTGTACCGATGATATGCCCGGAAGCCGGCCGCCCAATAAACTGGATAGGTTGGTAGACGGCCCTTTGAGCAATTCCTCGCCTTTAATAGAGGACACCGCACCTGAAAGAGAAGATTTTTTCTGGGTTCCGTAACCCACCACTACTACCTCGCTCAAAGCAGTCATGTCTATCTTTAATACGAGGCTGATTATTTTTTCGGCTTTTATTTCCCTGGTCTGATAACCCATATATGTAACCACAAGTATGGCATTTTCGTCTACACCGGGAATAAAGAACTCTCCTTTTTCATTTGTTCTGACCACCCGGCTGGTTCCCTTAACTGTAATAGAAGCCCCAACAAGGTCGTTTCCAGTTTCCGTCAGGATCTTTCCGCGTACATCAATTGCCTGTAAACCTGCAATAAGGTTATCCAGAAAGTTTTTTTCTTTGGCCCTGATGAGCACGGTTTTTTCATCGATGGTATACTTTAAAGGCTGCCCTTCAAATATTTTCCGTAAAACGACATCAATTTCGGCATCCTTAACATGGATGCTTACGCTCTTAGCGTCTTTGAGTATAGCAGAGGTGAATAAAAAATCGTAACCGCTCTGGGCCCTGATCTGATCAAAGACTTTCCTTAGGGGTGAGTTCTTTTCAGACAGGGTTATTTTTTGCGCATAAGAACTTGCGCTAACCTGTAAAATGGCGGTGATTAGAATTAGCAGGGTAAACCTCATAATCAGCAAAATTCTTGCGATACAGTCTGGTGGCTGTACCATTTTCTTTGAGTAAAAATTGTACATTTGATAAGTTTGGTTAGGCGATTTTACCTTTTCATTTTGCAAGATGGCGAAGGTAACCGCAGTGAGTTGATATGTAATTTATGTATTGGCAATCCAGACCTAGTCAGGATTCCGATTGCCGTCGGTTTCCTGACTTATCGAGGACTATCTTTCTGGTCAGTTTTTGATAACGATAATCCTCCTTCCTTCTATTTTAAAGTGAACTACTCCGGTTGATTCCAGCATTTTAAGCATTTGACCGATGTTCTTTTCGCGCGAGAGCGCACCATTAAATCTTTCTCCGGAAACATCGCCCCTGAACTCTACCTCTACATTATACCAGCGCGAAATTTTGCGCATTACACTCTGGATATCTTCATTATCGAAATCAAAGGTTCCGTTTTTCCAGGCAATAACCTGGTTAATGTTTACATCTTTTACCAAAAACCCTTCAGCCCTGCTCAAAGCCTGTTGCCCCGGTTTCAAAACCGATTCGTGCTTTACCACCCCCAGGGCAGCCACTTTCACAATTCCCTCTGCCAAAGTTGTTTTTGTATCGGGCTCATCGGCATAACAATTCACATTAAATTGTGTTCCAAGCACTTCTACCTGCTGCTTGTCTGTTGCCACAATAAAAGGTTTCCGTTTGCCTTTAGTAAGGTTTGCTTTACCTTCGGCCTGCAGCATTACTTTTGCAACCTCAAAATAAGCTTCTCCACGGAGCTCCACCTTACGCTCGTTAACCCGGTTTAAATTGGTTGGATAGGTTAAAGTGGAAGCGGCGTTAAGCACTACCAGTGAACCGTCTGGTAAACGGACCTGGAAAGTTTCTCCTTTGGCGGTAGAAAGGGTATTGTAAGTTGCCGCAGCTGATGGGGCAGCTTGCGATACCTGGTAAATAATCTGTCCGTCGGCTGTTTTTGAAATTACCACACCCGACTCTGTAGCCAGCTCTCCTTTATGGGCATCAGATAAAAAAATCTTTTTTCCATTTGCCAGTGTAAGGGTGGCCGAATTTTTTCCAGGCAACACCTTATCTGCGCTAAGGCCTGAAGGCTGATGGTGGCCCAGCGGCCAGTATTCTGCTTTAAAGAAATAAACAAAGCCAAGCACCAAGGCAATGGCGGCAGCAATACCAGGCCAGTAACTGAATTTCCTGGTACTTACAACAGGGCCAGGCAACTGGCTAAATACTTCGGCTTTTATTTCTGCAATTCTTTCAGCAGATAAATCAGCAGTGGTATTATGGAATTCAAAAAGCCATTTTTCAACTGCAGCCTTTTCGGCTGCTGTACATTGGCCCGCGTTGTATCTAATAAGTAATGCTCTCTCTTGTTCTGACATGGCTAATTCCCGTATTTAAAGACATTACGGGGAAGTACCGGCTATACGTGCAGAAAAAAATGAAAATATTTTAAATTAAATTTTTGTTAGCAACATCAGGAAAACAAACAGCCCAAGTTTAGTCCTCAGGCGTAGCAATGCATTCGACATCTGGCGGTGCACTGTTTTCTCGGAAATTGACAATTCTTCGGCAATTTCCTTGTAGGTATAATTAGATTTCCTGCTCAGCTCAAAGATTTTCCGCATCTTAACGGGCAATGCCTGTATTTCTTTATCGATATAAGCCATCAGTTGCTTTTCCCTTACCAGATGGTCTGTTTTGGCTTCCTCCTGTTCTGTAGGTAAAGAAATGGAACCTATATACTTATCGGTTACCCGCTGGTGCAGAAAAATATCTATAATTCTGTTGTTAACAGCGGTAAAACAATAGGCCGGAAATACTGCGGTAAAATTCAGCGTATCGCGTTTTACCCAGAGTACAGTAAAAAAATCCTGCACTACATCTTTTGCTTCGGCCTCATCTTTAAGACGTTTAAATGCATATATAAAAAGCAAGTGGAAATAACGGTCGTACAACCGGGCATAGGCCGTGTGGTTGCCTTGTTTTAAAAGCATTATTAACTGTTGATCTGTATAACCACTATAATCTGTCATTTGCCCAGCCGGTTCCATTGATGTGATTTGCAGCATATCAATGACTAATAAATAAATGAATGTAAATCATATTTTAATAAGATCAAAAAAGTTTTTAATATTTTTAATTAACTAACTTTCAACATAGCAGCTATCTATTTTAATCCGCTTTACAGCTTATGCTCATAGCGCCAGCCTCTGCTATTTTTCATCATCGCTAAAACTAAAGCAATTGGTCTTTGTTCATTAGGGAGTATCACCATCTAACAGATATATAAATCACTTACACATGAAAAACCAGTTTAGTAATCAGATGATAGAACGTTTAACCAATTTCGGATTAGCCAGTACAGGAAAAGAGAACATTGACCAGGGAGAAAGGATCATATCCCTTATTGCCGGGGGATGGTTGCTCTGTAAAAGCATTAAGAACATTAGCAAACATCCATTTCTTGGACTTCAGGGTGCAGCAGCGGGCGGGCTCATGCTCTATCGTGGAGCAACCGGAGTATGCCCTTTATACAAACAGCTAGGTAAAGACACTACAGATCCTCAGGCCATCAATATCACTGAGGATATTGTAGTTAATGCGCCCAAAGAAAAAGTTTATGCTTTTTGGCGCGAGCTTTCCAACCTGCCCAAATTCATGAAGCACCTTAAAAGCGTGGAAGAGGTAAGCGATGAAGTATCCCTTTGGACAGCCAATACCCCCGGTGGATTGATAGATCTGAACTGGAATGCTGAAATTACCAGGGAAGATGAGGGATCGTACCTCGGATGGCAGTCGCTGGAGGGCTCTATGGTAGACAATGCAGGCAAAGTGGAATTCCGCGATACCTTAAACGGAACCGGCACCGAGTTGCACATCGAAATAGACTACTTTCCTCCGGCAGGCAGCGTAGGCAGGGGCATTACCACGCTTTTTAATGGCATATTTGAACGCATGATACGTGAAGACATCCAACGCTTCAAAACCTATGCAGAGGAAAGTGATTTTAAGCAATATGCAGGGCTGGTTTAAAAAGTCCATAATAAGGATATGCCCGAAGGACCATCGATTGTAATTTTAAAAGAACTTATTGAAGCTCAACATTTGAAGGGGCAGCGGGTTACAGCGGTAACCGGCAATACAAAAATTGATAAGGAAAGAATGCTTCATCAGCAGGTAATTGATTTTAAAAGCTGGGGCAAGCATTTCCTGATTTGTTTTGAAGGTTTTGCGCTCAGGATACATTTTTTAATGTTTGGCAGTTACAGAATCAACGAACGGAAGGAACCCCCCGTTCGATTGGGCTTAGCTTTTGAAAATGCGGAACTGAATTTTTACACCTGCGCGTTGAAATATGTTGAAGGGGATATCAACGCCAGTTACGATTGGTCTGCTGATGTAATGGCTGAGGAATGGGACCCAAAAAAAGCATTAAAAAAAGTGAGGGCAAAACCTGAAGCATTCATTTGTGACGTTTTGCTGGACCAGGACCTGTTTTCTGGTGTAGGCAATATTATAAAAAACGAGGTCCTTTACCGTGTAGGCCTGCATCCATTAAACCAGGTAGAAAACGTGCCGCTGGCTAAACTTAAATTACTGATAGCAGCGGCACGGGACTATAGTTTTGATTTTTTAAAATGGAAAAAAGCCTATGTGCTCAAAAAACACTGGCTGGTAAATACCAAAAAAATGTGCCCCCTAGGGCATCCCCTGCAGAAGGCACATTTAGGAAAAACCAAAAGAAGAACGTTTTTTTGCCTGGTATGCCAAAAGTTATACGAGTAGCAAATTACAGCCGTTGTAAGGCTTGCTTTACTGTGTCTTTATTGGGTTTGGAAATAGGAATTTTTTCTCCGGACATTAAGAGCAGAATACCGCCATCTTCTTTTAACCAGCTTTTCACATATTTTGGATTTACTAAATGGCTTTGGTGGGTTCTTAAAAATCCGTTGGGGCGCAGCAAATCTGCGTATTCTTTAAGTGGTTTAGAAACCAGTATTTTTTCACCACCGGAAAGGAAAAAGTGGGTATAAGTATTGTCTGCTTCGCAACGTATAATTTCCAATAAAGTAACATACCTTATTTCGCTTTGCATCTGCAGGGCAATTTTGCTTAGGTTGGTTTCCGGCTTTTTTAGCTGCTGCAGTAAAAAATCGAGCTGCGAGTTTTGTATTTGCGCCGCCATTTTCTGCGCGGCCTTATTTACCGCATTGCTCAGTTCTTCAATGTCAATCGGTTTTAAAAGGTAATCCAGGGCGGCAAATTTTACAGCTTGTATCCCATACTGGTCATGAGCAGTAACAAAAATAACTTCGAAATTACGCCTTGGAAGCAGTTTCAGTACATCAAAACCTTTTTGCTCGCCCATTTGAATATCCAGGAACACCAAGTCTGGCAGATATTTTTCAATCGCATCAACCGCATCGTTTACATTTTGTGCCGTTGCGATTATAGCTACCTGCGGACAGTGCTTTTCCAGCAAAGTCCGCAGGTTTTCCAGATTCGAAATTTCATCGTCTATTAAAACTGCTCTAATCATATTACAGCCAATCGGTTAATGTTAAGCTTATTTTAGTGCCGTTACGGGTTGATTGTATGGCTAAGGTAAATCGATTTTCTTTATAAATACTATTTAACAGCGCTATTCGGCTGTTACTTAATTGCAGTCCCAAACCATTAGTGTTTTTTTGCGGGTCAAACCCATTTCCGTTATCGGTAACTGTTAACACCAGGTCGTTTCCCTGCTTCATTAAGCCGATAACAATTTTTCCGTCGGTAGCTTTTTGTGATATGCCATGCTTCACCGCATTTTCTACAAAAGGTTGCAGCAGCATACTTGGTATTTCTATGTTAGCTAAATCTAGATCTTCGGACGGGTTAATTTCGTACCTAAAGCCGAACCGCAATTGCTCCATTTGCAGATAATCGTCTAGCAAAGTTTTTTCCTGCGATAAACTGATCAGCTCTTTATCATCGAGCACGTTACGGGTTAAACGGGCAAATTTAGAAAGGTATTTATTGGCATTGTCTGTTTCGTTTTTGTTCATCAAATTTTGAATACCCGAGAGTGCATTAAACAGAAAATGAGGGTTTAATTGAGCACGGATGGAGTTCAACTGGAGCTTTGCGGTGTTCTTTTGCTGCTCTTTTTCTGCAAGCAATTTTCTGTTTCTTTTTTTGTTGAAGTAAAGGATAACAAGAAAAGCCAGTCCGATAGTAAGTGCGACGATAAGGGTATAGATCAGCAATTCTTTTTTGGTATATTTTTCTTCATCTAAGGTGATGGAAAGGGTATGCCTGGTAATGTAATTTTCAATATCTTTTTCAGAAAAATCGCAATCCCTGCAGCCTTCCCATTTTATCCTTGGCTGAATGATAATCTCATAATCCCCCGATTTCTTGAAAATGCTTTTATCGATATTGATAAAGGGTGAAAACTCGTGCTCTTCTACTATACCGCCATATTGCCAGGCAGTGGATTCGAAGATTATTTTATTAGTTTGCCTGTCTTTTATGGACGTGTAGTAGAGATAATCAATATCTGATCTGTCTTTTACAATGGTTAATTCGTCGTCTTTTTCAGTGAAAGTAAGATTTGTTCTGTCCTTTGGGTTGGTGATCCAGCTATAGTCAACACCTTTGTCTGTCACAAAACGTTTTGAAAAACCTTTGATCTGTGCTTTTGGAATCGGTTTTCCGTAAAAAACGTTTTTGTATACATTCAGAGGCTTTTGAATGTCGTAGGTGATTATGGTAATGATTTTACCTTTGACAGCAAAAGTACCCAGTGTTGTAGAGCTGAATACTTCCTCATCCCCTGCGTTGGCGTCTTTTAGTTGCGCTTTGTTGAACGGCTTATTTAGTACTATTGGTTCATCATCAGCTAAAATTGTGTACCGGTAGTCTTCTGCATTTATATTCTTTCTAAAATAAATCTGGACGCTTACATTGTTGACTTCGGGTAAATAATTAAAGGATGTATAAGGTTGATTTGGAAATACATTACCATAAAAAACATTCTTGGCTGAACTATCAACACACATGAGGAGTTTCCCTCCGGCAGCATATTTGCTGGAAAAATTGATGCCTTTTTGTGCATTTACTGCCGATAACGTAACAATAAAGATGAGAAATGTGAAGATTATCTTTTTCATAATGTAAGTTTAATTTTCATCAAACTTGTGGCAATAATAGCAAAACTAAAACCATAAAACAGGAAAGGCTGCGCTCGAAATAGCAGATGTATGGTTTTGTCCAGTATTTGAGATAAATAAAAAAGATTACCCAACGCCTCCAATAAATGCAATAAAGACCGGGTGGCAAATTTCACATTGAGAAACGAACTTAATGCGGCAATTTATCTCTTAACAAACCATAAGTCCAGGTGCCTGCAATGGCACTTAAAAGCGTAACTAATATTACGGTTGCTCCGGTGCCAATTTGTGCAAAAAGAGGACCCGGACAGGCGCCGGTAATTGCCCAGCCTAAGCCGAAAAGCAGGCCGCCATATATTTGCCCTTTATTGAATGTTTTGGGGTGGAATTCGATGGTTTCACCATAGACGGTTTTAATATTGAATTTCTTGATGAGCCAAACCGAAATCATGCCTACAACCACAGCACTTCCAATAATGCCGTACATATGAAATGATTGTAAGCGAAACATTTCCTGAATACGGAACCAGCTAACTACCTCTGATTTAACGAAAACTATACCAAATAATATCCCTACAACCAGGTATTTAATATTATGATACCACCTATGGTTTAAATGACTTTCGTTTACGCACATGGCATCTAAAGAACGAACTTCAAAATCTGTGTTTGTATTTTGCTGCATAATGAATTTTAAAGAGATAAAATGTAAGGTAAAATTAGGTTGGCCGTGATGAAGCCACCAATCATAAAGCTGATTGTTGCGATTAAAGAAGGCCATTGCAGATTAGATAGGCCCATAATGGCGTGTCCGCTGGTACAACCGCCAGCATACCGAGTGCCAAAACCAACCAAAAACCCACCCACAACCATTAGCATGAAGCCTCTAAGGGTAAACAGCGAGGCCCAACTCATCACATCAGTTGGTACCAGATGATCGTAGTGAGTAATTCCATAACCAGCTAATTCACTAGCCAATTTTGGGTTTATTTCTATAGGATTAGGATTCGACAAAAAGCCAATTGCAACTACACCGCCTAAAAATATTCCAAAAACAAAAAAAAGGTTCCAAACTTCTTTTTTCCAATCGTACTTAAAAAAAGGGATGTTTGCAGGGAAGCACGACGCGCATATATGTCTTAACGATGAACTAATCCCAAAAGATTTATTGCCTAGTATCAGCAGCGCGGGTACAGTTAATCCGATCAAGGGCCCGGCTATGTACCAAGGCCAGGGTTGTTTTAAAAATTCTATCATTTTATAGGTTCTCGTTTATTAATTTCTCTAAATCAGAAACTGGTATTACACCTGATTGCCTCCAGCGTATTTCTCCTTTTTTAAACAAAATGAGTGTTGGAACGCCACTTATGTGGTAAGCGGATGCGGCATTTTGATTTTTATCTACATCGATTTTTATAATGCTGGCTTTATCGCTTACCCGTTTTTTTAAATCTTCCAACATTGGCGCCATCATTTTGCATGGGCCGCACCATTCAGCAAAAAAATCTACTAAAACCGGTTTTTCTTGATTGATGATTTCTTGAAAAGTCATATCTTTTATTTTTATCATTTAAAATCAGCTAATTATGTACCAAACAATGATGAAACAAGTTACGTTTTTATATTGTTTTGCCTTGGCTAGCCACCCATTCCTTCATTCCGCCCGAGTAGTTTTTTATCCTATCAAAGCCGTTTCTTCTTAAAATAGAGTAGGCAATTGCAGCCCTGTCACCACCCTGGCAGTGGATTACCACTTGTTTGTCTTTACTAATTTTATCCAGGTTGTCTTGCAAGGTACCTACAAATACGTGTACTGCACCTTCAATATGACCATTATTATATTCTGTTAAACCACGTACATCTACAATCTGCACTTTGTCTTTACCTACATACGTTTTAAATGTTTCGAGGTCAATTACATCAGCAGTTTGTAACTCAATGCCTAAATTTCCAACACCGGTCACAAAGCCGTAGATATTGTCTAAACCAATTCTCATCAGTTTTCTGGTAATTTCCTCCATTTCATCTGCATTGGCAACCAGAATAAACTGCTCCTGGTAATTTAAAATCCAGCCGGCCCAAGTGGCCAGGCTGTTATTATGCTGGATGTTGATACTGCCAGGAATATAGCCCCCGGCAAAATCTACTTTGTTACGCGTGTCTATGACTTTGATCCCATCATTATACGCCTGTAAAAATTCTGCTGAACTTAGCTCCTTATGCTTTGGTATTTCGACCAAAAGCGGACGATTTACTTTGTTCAGGTACTTCATCATGGCAAAGTATTTTGGAACCTCAGGTTGCCCTGCTAATAAATAGTCTATAAATCCCCTCTCGTCATTTTGATAATGGAAGGCCCAATTTCTTATTTTTTCGTAACCTACAGTTGAGCTTGGCACAGCGCCTAATTCTTTTCCACAAGCAGAACCTGCACCATGGCCCGGCCAAACCTGCACAAATGAAGGCAGTAATGCAAAGCGTTGTATAGATTCATACATCTGCTTTGCACCTTTTTCTTGCGTACCAATTAATCCAGCAGCTTTTTCCAATAAATCAGGACGTCCGATATCACCAACGAAAACGAAATCTCCGGTAAAAATCATTACGGGTTCGCTTGTAGCGGGATGATCTGTTAGCAAAAAACTGATACTTTCCGGAGTGTGCCCAGGCGTATGCAACACTTCTAATGTGAGGTTTCCCACTTTAATTTTGTAGCCGTGTTTTAAGCCAATGTGATCAAATTGATACTGCCAATCGGGACCGCCCTCGTCCGATAGATAAAGCTGGGCACCAGTTACAGCGGCCAATTCTCTGGATCCTGTCAGGAAATCGGCATGGATATGCGTTTCTGTAATGTGCTTAATTTTAAGGTTGTTTTGTACAGCAATTTTAAGGTACACATCCATATCTCGTTGTGCATCAATTACAATGGCCTCTCCTGTGGCCTGGCAACCTATCAGAAAGCTTGCTTGAGCTAAGCTCTTGTCATATACGTGTTGAAAAAACATAATGTTAGGTTTTATTTTTATAATACAAAGTTGCTACTCTCAATTTTACTGTACTGCTACTTTGGTTACACAAGTAAAATTATTTCAATATTGTCTCTTTAATTAAGATATAAATACCCATTACCAGCACAAACCAACCGAATGCGGGTTTTAATTTTTTAGCATCTATTTTAGTTGATAGATACATTCCAATAAAAATCCCTGCAACAGCAAATAGGGTTACGGTAAGTAGAAATTGCCAATCTATTGGAAAATAACCCAGTGAAAAACCAAACCCCATTAATGAATTTACAGCAATGATAATTAAGGAAGTACCAATAGCGGTTTTAATGGGTAATTTTAAAAGGTTAACCAGTGCAGGAATGATTAAAAAACCACCCCCTGCACCAATAAGTCCGGTTATCACACCAACAATCAGACCTTGCGCAATTATCGGGATGATGTTGGCAGGTTTGGTAATTGCAGCGCTCTCTTTCTTATCTTTTTTGATCATGCTGTAGGATGCAAAAATCATCAGCCCAGCAAAAAACACCATGAGTAAAATAGATCTGCTAAGCTCAAAATCTCCAATTTTCATCACATGTTCCGGAATGGCGGGAAGAATATAATGGCGAGTCAAAAAAACAGCAATTATGGATGGGATGCCAAAGAACAGTGCGGTTTTACTATCTACAAACCCATTTTTAAAATAGGAGAAAGACCCCACTAAACTGGTACTGCCTACCACAAAAAGAGAATAGGTGGTTGCTAAAAAGGTATCAACGCTAAACAGATAAACCAATACAGGTACAGTTAAAATGCTGCCGCCCCCGCCAATTATTCCGAGGGAAATGCCGATGAATATTGAAGCCGAATAACCTGTAATTTCCATTGTCTTGATTTAATAATTTCAAAACTAGCTCAAATCAACTCCTGCTACGGTTACTTTAGTTACACAAGGATATTTTATTTCTGCCCAACTGAACGGTACCGTTATCTTCCAGTTGTTTTAACAGGCGAGAAACGACCACTCTTGCTGTGCCAAGTTCATTAGCCAATTGTTCATGTGTAATTGCAATGGTTTTATTGCTGGTAAGGTCGGCTTTTTTATGGAGCAAGCTGAGCAATCGTTCGTCCACTTTCTTAAAGGCAATGGCATTTACAATTTCCAACAGTTCTTCAAAACGTTTATGGTACAGGCGGAAAATATAATCTAACCATTGTGGATATTCTTTGATAAAAAGAGAAACTTTATCTATTGGAAGAAATAAAATTTCGGCATCTTCTTCCACTTCAGCTTTCACCTTACTGGTTTCGTTATGCATACCGCCTAAAAACGACATAATACAGCTTTCCCCGGCTTTAATGTAATACAATAAAATCTCTCTGCCATCTTCGTCAGTGCGGATGACTTTCATACTTCCTTTGATCACTATAGGAATAGCTCGGATGTAGGCATTTTCATTTAAAATAATACTGCCTGCCTTATATTTTTTCAGGATGCTATTCTGGTATAGTTTAGCAATTAATTCGGGTGATGACTTAAGCTCTTCAATTTGATCAAGGTTTTCCATAAGCAAATGTATGTATTAATGCAACAGGGAATAGTGACCTTAATCATATTGCTTTTTTTATCATACCTTGTTTTTGATAAACAAGGTATTGTCGGAACGCCTATACCTTACAAGACTATTTTAGAACAAAAAGCTGGCAGATCTGAAAATTAAATTAATGATAAAATTGAGAGGCTTTATTTTATTTTAACGACTACTTTTCCTTTGGCACGCCCGCTTTCTACGAACTTTAAAGCCTCGTTGGTCTGCTCAAATGTAAAGATCTTATCCACTACTGGCCTGACCGCTTGGTGTTCTATCAGTTTGGAAATTTCCTCCAGTTGCTTTCCATCGGCGCTCATGAACAGAAATGAATAGTCTACATCCAGTTTTTTTGCGTTTCTTCGAATGCCAAAGCTGATCAGTGACAGAATAACCTTCACCAACCATGGCGCTCCGTTTGTTTTTGCAAAGTTGGGTGTAGGCGGCCCCGAGATGGAAATCGCTTTTCCTCCAGGTCTTAGTATCCTTAGTGATTTTTCAAGTGTTTTAGTATCCTGGCTGTGCAACACAACATCATAATCTTTCAGGATGGTTTCAAAATCTTCTTTTTTGTAATCGATCAGCAGATCTGCCCCAAGGTCTTTCAGCATTGCAAAGCTCTTTTCACTTGCAGTGGTAGCAACGGTTGCCCCAAGATATTTGGCCAATTGAATGGCTATACTCCCTACCCCTCCAGAGCCTGCCTGGATAAAAACGCGTTGTCCTTTTTTCAGGTTTGCATTTTCCACCAGAGCTTGCCATGCAGTAAGGGCAACCAAAGGAATGGATGCAGCTTCTTCCATAGAAATGTTTTTTGGCTTTAGGGCCACACTGGTTTGGTTTACAGCAATATATTCAGCTAAAGTTCCTATATGAAAATCGGGAACACGCGAATAGACCTCGTCTCCAACTTTAAATAGCTTAACATTTGGTCCAACCCTGGTAATTACTCCTGCCAGATCATGGCCTAAAGTAAGAGGAAATTTGTAAGGTAATATCAATTTAAACGCTCCAGCCTTAAGCTTGGCATCAAGAACATTTAAGCCTGCCGCGTGAATTTCTATGAGCACTTCATCTTCCTTTATTATCGGAACGGGCACATCCAAAAGCTCAAGAACTCCCTTCTTATCGTATTTTTTTATCGCGAATGCTTTCATCTTATGATTTTAAGTGATTAGGATTTTTACCTTTTAAATCCGTCGTTGCTTGATGTTAATGATGAGTCTGTTCTGTAATTGGAATAACCAATTCATGGATCCTTTTAGTATCTCCCACCGGAACTTCAAACTGGTTTTCTTTAAGTGCAATAAACAACTCATCAGCAACCTGTGAGGGCGGAATACCGTTTGCACCACCAATCTCTGCCGAGAATTCGGTATTAACCAAAGGCGGGTAGAGTTCGTACACGTTAAGGTTTTCATTTTCTGAAAAGGTGTCTCTTAGGCCCTGTGTGTAGCTGTGCAGTGCTGCTTTACTTGCCGAGTAGGTTGGCAAATATTTATTAGACCTAAATACCGCTATAGACGAAACATTTACAATGGCAGCTTCTTCTTGTTCTAAAAGCAATGGTAAAGCCAGTGCAGTAAAATCTATTACACTAATATAATTGGTATTGATTTCCTCGTAAGCTTTTTCTGCCGCGTTATTGTTATTGTCGCTTAAATCGTTCATAAAAGCAGCCCCAGCATTATTAATGATGATATTTACGTCGGCATGTTTGCTTTTTAATTCTTCAGCAATTTTCAACCTATCAGCTTTGACCGATAAATCTCCTTGTATGGCAATGGCATTATCCAATTGTTTCAGGGCGTTTTGCAAGCGTTCTTCATTACGTCCGTTAATGATGATCTTGTTACCTGCTGCGCTAAATTTTTTGGCGATAGCTAAGCCAATTCCGGCGCTCCCGCCGCTAATAAATATGGTGTTTCCTGTGGTTTTCATTTTTTATTTATTTTTAATTGTTAAGGTTCACTTTATTGGCTTTTTCCTTGTTAAAGCCTGGTTATTGGCGCCATTACTATTCGGTTGTTTAGTGCCAGTCCGTTAAGGCTATATGGTTTAAAAATTATCGTCTTTTCCATTGTATGTATAATTTAATTGCGTAAATTCGCTTGCGTTTTGCAAGTACAAATATATAAACAACTTTTAATTTGCAAGTGTTTTTTTTTATTATTATGATGGATATAAAAAAGAGGTCGGATTGCCCTATCAGCAGTTCATTGGACATATGGGGAGATAAATGGTCATTACTGATTGTCAGAGATCTGATGTTTTCCAAACAATGTACTTATGGTGACTTTTTAAAATCGGATGAAAAAATAGCGACCAATATTTTGGCCTCCCGGTTACAGATGTTAGAAGAAAATGGGGTAATTATTAAACAGGACCATCCGGATAGCAAAGCCAAAGTGCTCTATAAATTAACCCAAAAAGGTGTTGATTTACTTCCCATAATGATTGAAATAAACTTATGGGCCAGTAAATATTTTACACTTCCGGCAGAGAGGAAAAACCTGCTTGAAGAAGTAAAAAAGGACAAGGAAGGTTTTATTAGAGAAAAGACCGCAGAATTGCTTGAACACCTGGGCAATTGAATATTATAATCTGTATGTTATAATCTCGATAGGTTATAAAGTAAATTCAAAGCAGCGGAAGTTTAACGTTACGTTCAAGTGCCGGCATCCAGTTCCATACTTCTTTTTTCCTTTCCCCCCTTGTCTCTAATGGGCGATGTGATCAGGATCATCGCCGGAAGATTAAGTCTGTTTTGGTTCGTGTATACTTAGGTATTTAGACCTGAAGCCAGATGGCGGTTCGCCGGTCTTGATTAAAAACAGTCTGCTGAAATAGGCAGGATCATCATAACCCAGGGCATATGCAATCTCCTTTGCAGTTCTGTCTGTATGTACAAGCAATCTTTTTGCCTCTAGGATAATTCTGTTCTTGATAATTTCATTTGGTTGAGGAAGCTTAAGGCGCTTGAATCTATGGGTAAGGGTTTTGGGGGCTATCACCAGCAGATCGGCGTAATCAGCAACATTATGCTTTTCTTTAAAGTTTGCTTCAACCAATTGGGTAAACTTCCTAAAGAACTCAAGATCATTGTTCGGTCTGGTGGCCATCACCCCTTCCAGGTGTTGCACCTTCCATAATCGGGTAGACTTGATCAAAAGCTGTTTAAGATAAGTCCTGATCATTTCTTCCAGCGATCCATCCTTCAGTTCAAATTCATCCTCAATCCTAGAAAACAGGTATTCAATAAATGTGGCATCCTGCTGGGGTATCACTGTCATTGGCATATTATTGATGTTATTGAACAGGAGCCCATCGCACGCAACTTCTTCATCATGCAACTGTATACAATAGAAATCGCGGTTATAGAACACTAGACGACCTGATTGCTCACCAAGTTTTTCGATACTGAGTACCTGATTTGGACTGATAAAGAACAGCGTGGGGCTAGTAGTGTGGTAAACGTTGAAGTCTACTTTTATTTCAAATCCTTCATTAAGATAAAGCACCTTGATATAAGATTTGTATGCTTCGGAATTGATGGCCTCAATACTTTCTAAATCAACATTTACCATGCCGATGGTTTTAAGGTTTACATCAAAAATGCTTTGTTTCATGAAAGAGTTAATAAAATGGATTAAAAAATAAAATTACCATTATTGGTAACGATTTCAATATTTGGTTAAAACAAAAATTACTTGCGGGTATTTAAACCTGCAAGTAATCTTTATCTTATAATTATTTTTTGGCAAACTGCTCAAGCTCTGAGTTGAATTTATCCATCTCTTCTACAAAAAGTGCATGTCCGCTATTCTCGAATTTCACAATGTATGAGTTTTTTAAGCCTTTATGCAATTGCTCAGCCAAGGCAAAATCAATCAGTTGATCTTTTGTGCCCTGAAATATGGCTACAGGGATGGTTATGTTCTTAAGCGCCGGACGCAAATCTAGATCGCCAAGGGCACTGATAGATTCAGTAACTACATATGGACTTGCTGATAAGTTGATATTTTCAAGCCATTTCTCTGTATTTTTTTGAAGTGTGGTACCTTTGGCCGCAAATGCTGCACCTAATCCACCTATCAGATCTTCCCTGTTGGTCATGGTTTGTTTGATCAGTCCGGCAGCACCTTCCTCAGATATTCCGTAGTTGTAATCCGCACGTTGTTTCCATGATGGGGCAGCTGCAGCAAATAGTGCAAGTTTGCTCACATGTGCAGATTTATACTTATTTACATAATGAATGGTAACGGCACCACCCATAGAAAAACCACCCAGTACAGCATTCTCTATTTTTAAGGTATGGAGAATGGCATAAATGTCATCGGAAAAAACATCGAAATTGTACTTTCCATAAGGTTTATCAGATTTACCGAAACCACGTAATGAAATGCCGATTACCCTGAAACCTTTCCTAACCAGATATTGATATTGATATTGGTACATTTCATCGCTAAGTGGCCATCCGTGGATCAATACAATTGGCTGACCTTCACCAAGATCGGTTACATGAAGTTTTACACCTGGCTCAACTTCGATATATTCCGCCCTTCCGGCCGAAGCTGGGACTCTTTTACTTTGTGAAAAAGCGAATTGGTTTGTTAATAAAATCATGATTAGACTTGCGATTAAGATTAGATTTTTCATTGTTATTTTTTTAAATTAATGTTTGAAATATTTGTTGTTTGTTTACATTACAAAGATGGGGAGAACGCCGGCCCCCGGGAATGGACAAACGGACAACAGTCTTGTACATTTTTCCCCTGGCATATATTTATAGATCTTATGCTAAACCATAACTAACCAGAAATTGGACTTTTAGCCTATCTAGCATTTGGCACAAAATCTTTTCCCGCAATACATAAGGCAAATATCCAGGGTACATTTAATCATAGCAATTAAGGAAATGGGAATTGCATAGGGATAAATTTTACGCTATCCGAATCGTAATACCGTACTTGTTGGAGACTGTAGTATACCTGAATTTTGTATGAAAATTTATACAATGGAAAAGGAATTTAATTTCAATAGCGAACTATCCGGCAAGATTGCCATGGTAACAGGTGGAACCAAAGGCGCCGGAAAAGCAATTGCCGAAAGGCTACTGGCAGCCGGGGCACAGGTAATCATCACTGCAAGAAACAGGCCTGAAGAACCCAATGATAAGCTGTATTTTATTTCGGCAGACCTGAGCAAACCCGATGGAACGGCAAAAGTAGTAACAGCGGTATTATCAAAATTTGGCAGGCTCGATATCCTGATTAATAGCCTTGGTGGTTCAGAAACTCCGGCGGGTGGTTTCGCTAATTTAACCGATGAACATTGGGAAGAAACATTACAAACTAATCTTTTAGCGCCAGTAAGATTAGACAGGGCATTTTTGCCGCAAATGATTAAACAAAAAAAAGGGGTGATTATCCATATCGCATCTATTCAGGGCAAACTTCCATTATATGAAAGCACACTACCCTATGCAGCAGCAAAGGCCGGACTGATCAATTATAGTAAGGGACTTTCCAAAGAGGTTGCCCCAAAAGGAGTTCGGGTTTTAACAGTTTCTCCGGGCTGGATCATGACTGGCGGCTCAAAAAGAATGATGGAACGCATATCGCAAAGCGAAGCGATTTCGATAGAACAGGCCACACAAAGTGTAATGAATGCACTTGGCGGCATTCCATATGGCAGGCCGGCAATGCCTGAAGAAGTTGCTGAACTTGTTGGGTTTCTTGTTTCACCAAGGGCTAACTATCTTACCGGAACCGAATTTGTTATTGATGGAGGCACCATACCCACCGTTTAAAAATTACAACAATACCAGCCTGGGTTGCATTTGGGATAAATTTAAAATGCTGACCGAAATCAACCTGGGCATAATTTAGCTAATACTCAGTCAGAAAAAATCAGGCCAAGTGCGGATATCCTTTCAGAATCACACGCTTCAAACTGTCCTGATACTCATCTCCCCAATTTCCAATAGCGGCGATCACCGGTATCAAGGTTTTGCCAAACTCTGTAAGTGAATACTCTACCTTTGGTGGCATCACCGGATATATTGTTCTGATAACCAATTCATGTTCCTCGAGTTCCTTTAGCTGAATATTGATTACCCTACGACTTGCATCAGGTATTTTGCGCTGCAGCTCGCTCGGACGCAAGTAACCCTCGTTGATAAACCACATCAACCGCATTTTCCATTTGCCATAAAGTACCTCTCCAACTAAATCGAGGCCACAGTTTAAATTTGGAAAAGTTTTTTTCTCGTACATCTAACAAAGATACATGTAGGCCATTAATGAAACAATACGGATAAATTTTTCCCTATTCGAATCGTAATACCCTACTTGTGCATCCCGCCAGTACTACCGAAATTTGTACAACAATAAGTTAATCTAAAAATAAATATCATGAACTTACCAAAATTAATAACAGCCCTAGTTGAAGCGCAAAACAGCCATGATGCTGTAGCCTATTCCTCACTTTTTTCAGAAAACGCCGAAGTATTCGACGAAGGAAAGAACCATATTGGAAGAACAGCAATTAAAAAATGGATTGAAAATTCCAACCAACAGTATCAAACTACTTTAAAACCGATTAGCTATAAGGAAGCTGAAAAAGGGTCGATATTTACAGCTGAGGTTTCGGGAACATTTCCAGGTAGCCCGGCCATTCTTAACTTTAACCTCGTTCTTCAGCAGGGTTTAATTCAATCGCTTAAGATTACTGGCTAATGCTAAACATCCAGAAGCCATAAAATCGCATCAATGCCGCAATATTAGAGCACCCCTAACATATCTAAAAACAATGATTTGGCATAAAAAAACCGCACTTTAAAATGTTCAAAGTGCGGTTGTACCGATAAGCAGGAATACTTTGAACATTTAAATCGCTTTTTATTGCTTATTGAACCAATAATCGAGGATTTGGAGAGAAAAGGGTTCATTTAAACTGCATGATAAAATTAGATTAATTTTGATGAACAATACCTTCAGAAGGTTATGTTAGAACAAAAAAGTTGGCAAATGTAAAAAATTATAAGTAATGCTAAACTTATGGTTTATGGCGCTAAGTAGTAGTAGCACACTAATTTCCAGTAGTAACCTTGACCACTTTTGTTGTTATAGGTATAACTTTCGAAAGTGGTGCATGCTTTATGGTGGACACATTTTTTATCTCTTTTTTTTCTGCTGTTTTTGATGATTTTTCGACATTAATTTTTTTGGCAAGTGTATCGGTTTTAGGATTTACCGTTTCTTTTTGAAGGACTACCTTTTGTGCCTTAAGGCCGGTTATAATAAACAGTGCGCTTAAAAGTGTTAGGATCTTTTTCATTTATTTTTGTTTTAACGGTTAGAGTAAGGGTTAATGATTTTCAGGTTCTCAAAAGTGAGCTTATTTTTACTTATCCTTAGGTTTGATTGCGATTTTGCTCGAATCGGAAGCTACAGCGGGTATGCTATCTTTTTTTTTCTTATTTTTCTTTTTAAATAAATTGTTCAGTTTTTCTCCTACTTTGTTTATTGCCTTATCGGTAGCATTGTCTACTGTTTTATTTACAGCTCTGTCTACTACTTTATCGGTTGATCGGTCAACTGAACTTCCTACAGCGGTTTTTGTTTTTTCTTTAATTTTACTCAATACTTGTGCTTGTGCTATCCCTCCTATACCAAGGGTAAGGAAAAAGATTAAAATTACTTTTTTCATAGTTTTACATTTTTTTATGGTAAAATTAGCTCGAACAAACATGAGGGTCAATCATTAAAAAAGATGATTTTCAGGTCAAACTGGTGTTATTCGCCTATCTGTGAACCATTTTTGGTAATCTATACCATAATCACCGCCATAATTTATACATATTTCAGTATGGGCTTTAATATTTTCGTAGGCCGTAAATACCATTAGGCGTTCTTCTCTGTTTAGCACGTATTCGGCGTTGGGGTACTGCTTATGGTTGTACATGGAACCAAAACCCATAGTTAACGATAATGAATTCGCTTCCTTATCGAAATAAAAACTATAGTCCATTAATGCTGTGTTGCCTAAGTCAGCAAATTCTTCCGCAGCAATAATGATAACCGGACAAACCTCTATAATCTCTCCTTCGGAAATACTTGTATAGCAAAATACCCCCCTGCCTTTTCCCTTTATTTTTCTTAAATACAATTGCTTATTCATCCTTCGTCTGAATTGGGGAAATACACATCTCTTCCATCGTTTGGTTTACCATTATAATTAATGGTAATCTCACAACCTGCTTCGATGGTTTTATAGGCATAGATATTAATCACATTCTTTTTTATGGAAAAGGTGTAAATGGCATTGGCTTCAGGCGAATGGTTATAGAATGAAGCATAACCAAAACCAAATGCAGCTTGTTTTTCAGAATTACCCAACAAAAAGTAATAATGAAAGAGTTTAGTAAATCTTAGGGTTTCTTTTTCATCGTTCGATAAAAAAATAATGGGAGCTTGTTCTATCAACTTCCCTTTCTTTATGCTGCTTTTGGCAAATACCCCACGACCATGAAGCACGCTTTCCCTTACTTCGATGTGTTGTGGTTGATTAATTTTTTTACAGAACAGCATTAATTTTTCCTTTGCGTTGTATTAGTATCTTTAGCAGGGACATTGTTTTTCAAGGCATGCTGTTGAGCCATTTTAGCATCTTTTGCTGCCATTTGTGCGGCTATCTTAGCCTCGGCCTCTTTTTTTGGATCAACGTAACTTGCCTTTGGGTCTTTGGCAAGTGCTGTTTTAGAATCATTTTTTTGAGCCATTTTAGCATCTTTTGCCGCCATCTGCTCTGCTATCTTAGCCTCGGCCTCTTTTTTTGGGTCGACGTAACTGTCCTTTGGGTCTTTGGCAGGTGCTAACTTGGCACCATCCTTTTGGGCCATTTTAACATCTTTCGCCGCCATTTGTGCGGCTATCTTAGCCTCGGCTTCCTTTTTTGGATCAACGTAACCGGCCTTTGGGTCTTTTGTTGGAGTAGAACTATTGGTAGCTTGGCTACTGCCCGGATTTACGGTTTCTTTTTTAACCACAGTTTGTGCTTTCAATGCTGTTACAAACAACAATGAGCCTAAAATGGAGAAGATTTTTTTCATGATATTTTTGATTAATTAATAAGCTTAAAAATTGGCTACAGTCTTATTCAAGTATATTCCTTACCGCATCGAAATCGAAGTTTTCGGTAAAATTTTCTACTAAACTCTGTCCAAGTGGGGTTTTGATGTAACGGTAAGTGAGTTCTATCATATACGGTTTTGCTTGGTCTTTTTCTGCCCCCTTAAAATAATTAGGATTATACTTATAGAGCGTTGTACCTCCTTTAGTGTCCCAAAAACCACTAAAGGTAAATGAACCTGTTTTTTGGGCATCTTCTTTGGAATCGGCATTGAAAACTTCTACGGTGGAATTATCATTTGATCCTGGTCCAAAATTATTCTTCCAAGAGAACCTTTCTGTTTTAGGTTTTACAACTGCAGGCTCAGCAAACCAAGCCATTGTATTCTCTTTCAATGCTTTTTGAACGATTGCTTTTTTAGTTTCTATTTTTTGTTGCCAATCGGGATATTTAGCCTTTCCAGCCACTAGGCTTCGTTTGCCGCTTTCGTACAGCTCTGGATATTTTTGAGGATTTTTCATCATTCCCGCAGCTTGCTTTTCAATCTCTTTTATTTTATCGGCTATCATTAAACCTTCTCTTTCGTAATAAACCAATAAAGCCTCCAGGTATTCTTTACGTGTTACTGGCACAAATAATAAAGCATTTGGTTTTGTTAAATACCAATGGCGGGTCATAAATACACCCCTATTCCCTTGTTTAACAGTTGCCTCGTCTATGTCTTGATAAAATCCTTTTCCATTATTGATATTTTTTAAGCCATCCATTTTTATGAAATTGCACAAGGCGATAAACTGACCATTGTATTTCATGGGTGTTTCATAAAAGTAATTGTCATTAGCGAAACTGTAAGCTGGCTCTATACCTGTATAGCGATTTACGTGGGCTCGAAAAACATTTGCGTATTCGCTGTTGACCATCATTTTATTTTTAACACAGATATATTCATAACAGCCCAAGTTAAGATCATAACTAGCCAATTGATATTGATTAGCAATTATTGTTGGCTTATTTGCTGAAAAGCTGGTTTTTAGAACACATCCAGTAAGATTATACTTACTCCGGCTTTGTTTTTCGAGTGTTTCGATTTTTGTGAGCACCGTATTCGCCATCGTTTTATTGGCGGTTGTTCCCAAGCCATTAAACCAATTTGCTTTTTGTTGTGGGAATTCGAAGTGAGCAACATCAATTTGTTTTCCAGGCAGACCTTCTAAATCTTTTGATGATACGCATTCCTGAGCATTTACTTGTTGCATCAGCACCAATAAGGCGGTTGCTATTTTAAGTCTTATTATTGTTTTCATCTGTTTATATTTTATTTACCAAACCCAGTAATGGCTCCAGTCATACTTCCCGATATTAAACTCATTCGCCCAGAAGCACCTGCAATGGTGATGCTTGGGTCGTTTACTATACCCGCTGGGTCGCTTACCGTATCTGAGCCAGCTGTTACCTTAGCTTCTCCATTTACATAAACATCTTCAATTCCGGCACTGCTAAATTCTATACCCATACCTGCTTTTACAGAGGCTTCTACCTGTAAAGGACCTTTGCCTGCAGCATAACTCTTATTTATTACGTTAGTTTCAACTCTGCCATCAACAAAACGGTTATTCCCTTTATTGTCCGACATAAAATTGAGATCACCACTGAACCTTCCTGCATCAAATTCAATTCGTGCTTTTCCGCATTCAAAAATTTGCTTATAAACTCCAAAATCTAGCGTTGTCTTGTATTTGCAGTGCAGTTCGTCAAAATTGGCGAGTTTATAGTTAGAACTTTTATTCTCAACTTGAGGACATTTGCCGTAGATATTCGTTGCCAGGTATCGGGTATTGCCTAGGGCTTCCATCCATTCCTTTTTCGAGGCTATTTTTGTGGCTTCAAATGTGGGATCATCTTGTGTGAACTGCTTCCAGTATAATTCTTCGGTAATTTTTAAATACGTTTCATGTAAGTATTGCTGATAGGCTTCTTCTAATGGTTTATTATAAGTTACATAAACCCATTCACTATATTTTTGTTGAACCACACAATTGTCGAACCCAATATTTTCACCTTTTTTTGCTAACTCAGTTTCTTTATCAGCAATAATACTATTTTGTTGTTCTATACTCTTTTTTTGTATATCGTTTTTAGCCTGAAAATCTTTTCTTAGCAAATCTATTTTTTCCTTTACCTTTTTTAAACGAAACATCATACCGCCATCCTTTTTCATTTCGTCCAGATTTTTTTCGGCAATCTTTCTATAGATGTTGTCGGTTCTCGAATGATAAGCCTTTATTGCCTTTGCCCCATCTTTCCCTTTTTTTGTATTGTATTGTTCGTACATCTTCTGTGCTTGCTGTGCATTTGCCTGCTGATAAGGTATGAGCTCCTTTCCCAATTGCATACTTTTATCGTGCACCTGTTTTAAAAAGGTATCCCACTCTATCTTCAATTTTAGTTCCTCGGTATATGATGTAGGGACATCAGGGCGTATAAAATTCTTTAATCCGAGCGGATTTGGGTCGGGTCTAAAAGGTTTGCGCATATCGCTAGCCTTTACCGAATAGCCTAGCTTTTTAAGCATATTCACCTTGTTCGTTGAAAAGCTGTAGGCCAATGAATTTTTCATTTTTTCAATCGCTTTTGCAGTGTTGCCTTTACTTTGTTGTATTAAACATTGTGTATAGTTTGCCTGTGGATGATAAGCAAAGGCTTTTGCTACTTTTTCTAATTGAACATTGGCTTTATCTGTTTCACCTAAATAAAACCAGGCTTGACCAAGATTATTAAGAATAGTTGTATTGCCTGGAAACTGTTTGCTTAGATAGTCTAAGATAGGAATAGCCCGATGGGGTGCTCCTCCCATACTTAGCATAGCTGCGAAGTTACTTAGTAAATCGGTATCATCAGCGTTATCGCTACAGGTTTTGCTCATTATATAAATTGCTATTTCGGGTTGTCCAGTACTCCAAAAGCCAATAGCAACATTTTCAATTGCATTTATTGGACTATTATTTTTCTTATAGTAATTATAAAAAGACTGCCCAATTGTTTTCGAATCAGCTGATATGCCCTTTTCTATATAATCATTTAGTGACTTTATATACACGGGAACGGTAGTTGCCGTTAGCGTTATTTTTGGAATAGCTGCGATAAGTACTGTATTTCTAGACGGTACACCAAATGCACCACCACTGTTTACCGCTGCTTTCACATCAGCATCGGTAATACCTGTTGGAATAGATGGCACTTTTGTGGACATTCCCATCTGCTCCATCATTTTTTTCTGTTCAGGAGTAAGCTTATTTAGCTGCTCTTGTGCTTGCTTTATTTTATCTTGCATTTCTTTTGTGGTAATTGGATTTTTCGATTGAGCAAAAACAATCGTAGAAAATAAAGTAGCTATAATTAATGTGCTTGTTTTTTTCATGGCTATTGGATTAAATTTTATTTCAGCTTTTTCTAATTCAACCGGCAACAATTTTGGCAAAAGGCAAACATTAATACTTTGATTAAATTCAACTTAAGCTAATTCAATTGCATATGTGCGCACATTATTTTGGCAACAGATGAGATCTTTTGCCTGGTTGGGCTTCAAAAAAAGATGAATAATTATTGGCACCAGGACTGCCATCACGCACTGTGTTTTGTATATGGTGCAGCATTAAGGCATATTCTTTATTGCCTTCCCAATATTCAATTTTAAATGGATAGGTTATTTTTTCCAATTTTCTTGTCTGTGTTTTTAATCGTTTTAACCGGCTTTCTAATACTTCCCTAATATGGCTATCGCTCATTCCATTGTTAATTTTGCCGACACTCCATTCTTCATTGCTTCCTTTTAAAGGAGTTATGGTTAGTTGATTGCCGCTGATAGAATAGGTACCAGTTTCATATTGGAGTACATTTACAGGGTTTACAGCAAAGGCGGATGCGCCATTGTAAACAAATTGGTAAGTACCGTCGGCATTGAACTTATATTGCAAAAACCAAAAGCCTCCAGAGTAAAAACCACCTGTGGCATTATAACTAGATGGAAACTTTTCGAGCGAGTAAGCTTGCCAGGTTGTACCCGCAAGTTTAGACTTGTTTGTTGCAACCGATGATGCTTTGTTGTTTGCATTTTGCGATGGCTTTGTCAACTTTAATGAATTAAGGAAAGTTGTTAAATCGTTTTGATAGTTTTTCGTATTCGTCATTAAAATTATACTGACCGTTTGGCCAGCTCCAGTTGCCGTAAGCAAAGTAACCAAACCTGTATGTCCAGCATCGGTATAGTTTGCACCTCCAGAAATAATATCCCAGCCGTTTTCATTTATTGGCGAAGACATTTTAGGGCTGCTATTTAACTGAACAGTCCCTTTTACCAGGTTATCCCAATGGTTATTAAAATTTTCATTAGCAGAAGCTGTAGAAGCACTCGTTTTGATGATCACAGCAACAGCATATGCGCCGCTTTTCTTATCAGAAATGGATAACTGTAAACCACCTTCTTTTAGCTGTTGCTCCCAGCCATTGGGCAAGGTGTAAGAAACAACATCGAAGTTTTGCTCCTTTTCCTGTGCATTTGTAAAAAACCCACAAAGCATCGTCAGTAAAATAAGTGCTAGTTTTTTCATCGGTATAGGATTATTAATGAATAAAATTACATCACTCCTAAATCTCGAACAATCATTAAAAAAGATGATTTTTAATACACTAAGAATTATTCCAGGTAGAAGTTAATGATTACAAACCAACTTTAAACCCTGGTGGGTTATCGATAGGTGACTTGTCTATATCTCTTGCGGTGTATGAAAATCGATCTTGGCTATAGACCCCATCTCTCTGTGTACTTTTATTGGGATTTAGATACAGCACATTGTCGTTACTTCCCGAAAAGTATTTAATCTCAAAAGTATACGTGGTTTTTTCTAGCTTAAAATCTGATGCTTTCTGTCTGCTTCCCCATAATGTTGTTTTATTATCCTTCTTGCTCCACCATTCGCCCCTTCCTTGGCTTGGAATAACCGTAACTTGATTGCCGTGAACAACATAAGTTCCACTCTCGTAAACAAAAAGTATTTCTTTTGTCCATGCCGACCAATTTTTTGTGCGAAAAATATAGGTGCCGTCCTTTTTAAATAAGTACTCCTTCCTAAAATAGCCCGCAGTGTATTGCGGATAACCATTGGCATACCCACTCGTTTCCAACAGATTATAGCACCATAAACCTACAATAGATGAACCGTTCGTTTGAGTGCTGCTTGAAGTACTTGCATTTGTGGTCGTATTAGGTGTTATCTTTTTTAATTCCAACGAATTGAGAAACAGCGAAAGCTCATTTTGATATAACTTGGTATTGGTCATTAAAACCACACTCATAGTTTGCCCTCCGCCTGTAGCCGTAAGCAAATTTGCCATACCTTTATTTCCACCATCGGTATAATTGGCGCCACCAGAAATAATGTCCCAACCGTTTTCTTTTGTAGGTGCAGAAATTGTGGGATTGCCATTTACCTGTACTGTTCCACTAACTAATTTCGCCCAATCGTTATCGAAATTTTCATTAGCAGAGGCGCTAGATACACTTGCTTTGGTAATGATTGCAATCGCATAAGCTCCACTTTTCTTATCTGTGATGGATAGCTGCATACCACCGCCATTTTGCTGTTGCTGCCAGCCTTTAGGCAGGGTGTAAGAAATAACATCGAAATTTTGTTTTTGGGCAAAGCTTTTACAGCTTACAATAAGCAAAAGGCCACACAACATGATTAATTTTATAGATTTCATTCGTTTATCATTTTTGAACCGGAAAATATGCCTTTAAAACATTGTTGCTCAGGCTTTGGTCGCCAAGCCTGTTAATGGGGTCAAGACTTAGCATTACTTCAATCTTGTCAGTTTTACAAGCATCGGGCTTACCCCAAAAAATTGATGTTGGATGTAGCGTTTTAGCAATAAAAGATTGGCCAGGTTTTAAAGTTCTGTCTTCATCACTTGAGTAAGTTGTGCTACTAAAAAAGTTGCCATCTGGCTTATATACATAGAGTAAGTTTGTAACACCACAAGAAGAGAGCTTACAATTTTCGGGTTCTATTTTACAATGAACAATGTAAGCACTTTGCTCAGTAACATGCCCCTCATGGTCACACTTAGAGTAACCGATGGGCTTTAAAAATACACTACTTGTACCTACATTAGTAATTTTACAGCTTATCGTATATAAGCCTGTTACAATGTCTTTCTGTATCTGCAAATCAGATAGCGCCAAGTCTTTTTCTTTCGGAAGTCTGCTCAAGGCCGTTTTTGAAATGGTTGTAGGCAAGGCAATTACCGGCGTTATTTGCTGTACATTACTTTTCTTTATTGTAGGTGTTGTTTGTGCATCGCTACTTATTGCAGCAGCAATAATTAAGCATAGGATAAATATTTTTTTCATAGTTATATAGTTTTAATGATATAAAATTACATCGCTCTTACTGCATGGGCAATCATTAAAAAAGATGATTTTTAATCAAATTCCATTAATAATATCCTTACTTACTGTGTTTTAAGGTTTACCATGTATTTATTTTTGATCTCTGGAATGAGTGCAGTTAGTTTCTTGATCCTTGTCTCATCCGAAGGATGTGTCGATAAGAATTCGGGCATTTTATTTTTGTTGCCGGCATTCATTCGCTGCCAGAATGGAATGGCTTCATCGATGTTATAGCCTGCCATGGCAGCAAATATTAAACCCAACCGATCGGCTTCGCTCTCGTGCATACGGCTATTCGGCAGTGACAATGCAAGATTAGAGCCTACCATGTACAAGCCAACAAATAAGGCTTGGGTTTCGGCCTTCTTTTCTTTCAATGCCTCTTGTAGCACAAGGCCTCCAAGGTTAATTAGCAAGCTTTGGCTCATACGTTCGTTACCATGGCGGGCAATAGCATGGGCAATTTCATGTCCCATTACCACAGCAAGTGCATTTTCATTTTGTGTATAAGGAAACAAGCCAGTATAAACCATCACTTTACCACCTGGCATACACCATGCATTTACAGTTTGATTATCCACGGTATGATAAGCCCATTTAAAATTTTTCAGGTCTTTGCTCAAATTATTTTGCTGTAGATAGGTTTCAACAGCCTGTTGGATTTTTACCCCCACCCTTGTCACCTCTTGGGCCCTTGCATCAGTATTAGAGAGTGTGGGACTGTTTTTTACGATGGCATCATAGGTAGTAAAAGCCAATGTATTGAGCATGGCATCGGGCACTAAATTCATTTGCTTACGACCAGTGATAGGTACAGTTTTGCAGGCCGAAAGTGCGATAAAAAGCCCTGTTAAAATCAACGAAAATACCCTTTTCATTATTGCCTATTTTATTGTTTTGAGTAAATCTTGTGCCTTATTGCCAAATACAGGCAATGGCTTTTGTTCGCCATTAATGGCATTGAGCAGTGCAATAACCCAAAGCACCAAAAAACCTAGCATAACAAGACTAAACGACGTAGAAATGATCCAACCTAGGTATGGCGTAAAGGCAAATAGCATTTGGACGATAGCAGTAAAAAACATGCAAAGCATCAGAAATAAAGATTGTCGAATATGAAATATAGCCAACTGGCTTTTGTTATTGCCATATTGAATATAGCTAATGATCCATCCAATAATGGTAATGTAGCTGATGATAGCGATAGATTTACCATCTACCGAAGGCACAGGATTGGTGATTTCTTCGTTATTCATGGTGTTAATAATTTGTAATTAAAAATTGATTTCCTTATAGTTGATTTACTAATTAATAGGCCTATTAGTGATGGACGGAGTTAACGTGTTAAAATACTGATCGGTTTTGCAGTACAATTGCCATTTTTTAAAATCGAGGTACATGTTTGAATCGGTAAAATAGATTGTTTTGGAACCTATTGTTGGATGCGGATTTCCATTTTTATCTTTAAACTCTAGCGTTACACCCACTTCTTCAATTTTCCAGGCATCCAAAGCGAAAAACGGTCCATTACCTACGGTATTGTAGTTAATATCGACCATAATTCCGGCTTGTTTATAGTTGGCGAGGCTGTTAAAGTTCTGATCAAAAGATGCTGCTCTAGGCAAAGTAAAGCTGTTGGTGCTCCATACTTTTAATTCCGACTTATAATTTTCTTGGTTGTAGCCTTTTCGCCAATTGTCGGTACCAGCCGCTGGGTAAACCCTTAAAATTATGGAAGATCCATTTTCCTTATTATCCTTACCTGTTTTAACAGTAACTTTTGCAACAGCCAAAAAATAATCGGCATCGGTTAATACTGGCGACGGAGTTTGTGTTTGAGATGTACCCGTCGACTGTTGTGTACTCCCACTGCTACCCTGTTGTGTACTTCCGCTATTACCATGCTTTTGTATTACAGGTTTTAGAATTTGCGAAGTAGGTTTTATTTGAGCTTTTGCAGTAAAAGCCCCAATAGTTAGCACGAGGCAGAAAAATTGTGTTTTTAATGTTGAAGTTTTCATATCATAAAAATTTAATGAAGTAAAATTAGAATTACGGGAAAAGCGCATCAATCATTCAAAAAGATGATTTTCATAATTCCATTCTTAAAAAATCATTAAAAAAGAGGATATAAAATATCAGTTTATCCTATTTTATTTGCATACAGAAAAATGTAAATTAGGGTATGAGAGCATTCCGTATAAATTCATACAAACACAGATTTATATGGCCATTATATTTTAAATGTTCTTAACGAAAATAGTTCCTATGAAACAACTAGTAATAAGCTTATTTATAATATTATGTTTTCTAAATAGCCGCGGACAAGACCTGCAAAAAATTGATAGCCTTAAACGGCTATTGAACAAGTCGAAAGAAGATACTAGCAAGGTAAAATTACTTTTAGCCCTTACGTCCGAATATCAAGATCACGATGTGAAAAAGGCAATGAGCTATGCAAAAGAAGGTGGTCAGTTGAGCAATAGACTTAACTATATGGCAGGCAAACTAAAGTATAGTAAAAGAATGATGTACTTACATGCTACGCTTACACAACATGATTCTGCTATATGGTACGGCAAACAGATTCTAAAAATTGCTACGGAAACGAAGGATTCTCTAAACATGGGTATTGCATACTATACGTTGGGGGAACGATACAATTTTAAATCGGATTATGAAACAGGGATAGCATATAGTTTGAAAGGCTTACGAATTATAGAGCGGTTAGGCACTTCGCCTGAAACAAGAGCCACTTTAAATGGAAGTATGGCGGCAAATTATCTGATGATAAAAGATTATAAGAAATCGATTGAATTTGGCGAAAAAGCTGAAATGCTGGATAGAAAAAACAAAAACTACAAAAGTCTTGCTTCTACCTTAACAAATTTAGGCAACGCCTACGACGGATTAGGACAGGAAATGAAAGCACTTAGTGCTTACAAAGAAAGTTTATCGCTCTGCGACAAATACAATTATCCAAGTTTTGTTGCCATGAATTGTGAAGGGATTGTAGAAATTATGGATAGGCAGAATAAATTAGATCAAGTAAAATATTATGCCGAAAAAGGACTGGCAACAGCTATCAAAATAGAAGATAACTTTAATATTATGTCCTGCTATCAAAATTTGTCTGTTTATTATTTAAAAACAAATCAACACGCTAAAGCTAAAGAATTACTTTTTAAGGCACTTGATATCAGTAAGACCAATGATTATAAAGAAGCAAGAGGAACAATACTACAAAGTCTATCTAACGTGCTGTATGCAGAGCGCAATTATGCGTTAGCATCTCAATATCAAAGAGAAGCTTCAAAGATTAGAGAAGATATTTTTACTGAATCAATGGCACAAAAACATGCCAATGAAGAAGTAAAATTTGAAACGGAAAAAAAAGAAAACCAAATAAAGTTACAGACGGCAGAAATACGTCAAAAGAATATTCTTAATTACTTTTTGATAGCCGGAACTACTGCTTTTCTCGCCATTTCTATCCTAAGCTATCGCAACTACAAGCACCGCCAAAAATTACAACAGGCAAAAATTGATGAATTGGAAACCGAAAAACAACTTACCGCTACTGAAGCCGTACTAAAAGGTGAAGAACAGGAACGCACCCGATTAGCCAAAGACTTGCATGATGGCTTAGGTGGTATGTTAAGCGGCATAAAATTTTCATTAAATAACATGAAAGAAAACCTAATAATGACGCCCGAAAATGCACATGCTTTTGGCAGAAGTATAGATATGCTAGACAGCTCTATTAAGGAAATGCGCCGAGTAGCGCACAATATGATGCCCGAAATACTAGTAAAGTACGGTTTAGATATTGCTTTGAAAGAATATTGCGAAGAAATGGACCGTAGTAGTATGCTCCATGTAAATTATCAATCGATAGGCATACATCAGGCGGATATACCCCAAACTACAGCGATTAATATTTATCGCATTATACAGGAACTGGTTAACAATAGTATTAAACATGCCCAGGCAAAAAACGTACTGGTGCAATTACATCAATCTGAGCAAGAAAAACTATTAGCCATTACCGTAGAGGACGATGGAAATGGATTTGACACGAATCAGTTGAAACAATCAGAAGGCATGGGTTGGCTGAATATTACAAACCGCATCGAGTTCCTAAAAGGCAAGATTGATTTGCAATCTGAACCTAGTAAAGGCACATCCATAATGATAGAAATTAACATTTAATACAGGTGATGAAAACAGGAATTTTCGTAGTTGATGATCATTATATGGTAATAGAGGGTATTCGCTCTCTGCTACAAAATGAAAAGACACTTGACTGGATGGGACATGCCACCAATGCCGAATCTTGCCTAAGTTTTCTTAAACTACACCAACCTGATGTTATTTTAATGGATGTAAACCTTCCCGATAAAAGTGGAATAGATTTATGTAAAGAAGTTAAACAATTATATCCCGCGATAGCCATCCTCGGATTAAGCACCTTTAACCAGCAAGCGGTGATCAAAAACATGATAGATAATGGTGCCTCTGGCTATGTATTAAAAAACGCCACAAAAGAAGAACTCTTAGAAGCCATAAACAGTGCACTAAAAGGCAAAATATACTATAGTTTCGAGGTTTTAAACTCATTGAGAAAACCAGAACCTAACCAACTCCTCATTACCCGAAGAGAAAAAGAAGTATTGTTGTTAATTGCCGAAGGATTAACCAATGCAGCAATAGCAGAAAAACTTTTCATTAGCATTCCAACCGTAAATACACACCGCAAAAGCTTGTTAGAAAAATTTGATGTAAAAAACACAGCCATGCTAATTGGTAAGGCAACAAAATTAGCGTTGATTTAGTTCTCGTTTTCATATTATCCTGATTTGGGAAACCAAAGATTGTATAGCATCTCTTTTTTGAGCACCTGCATACGGAAGAGGATAGGATGATGCTGATAAAGAAAAATGACGACTTCTAAATAAATAACTTAAAACTTGAGATTTGAAAAATATAGATTTTTAACTGATAGTTCAAATGTAATCTTCCATTCCCCCTTAATCACAAAAGCCTTTAGCAGGAATACTTTGAACAAGGCTGAGATAGCTTAGAACGACTATTTTACGCAAAAAAACCGGACTTTTTTATGTTCAAAGTCCGGTTGTACTCGTTGAAAACCTAGTGTCACACAGTTTCTTGAAGGATTTGGAACTTTTAGCCAACATTGCGGGTGGTCCTGTTGCAGAACCCCTTAGTAGGGATTTTAAGAAAAAGTATCAGCGTAGATTTACCCAGAAAGAAAGTCCAGAGCTTCCATTATCAAAGATTTACGAGATGTATGGCTGTGGTTACCTGAACAAAAAGAAGCCGAAAGAATAATCGAAAAGTCAACATATGTGTATGTTTTGGTGTGTATTTTTTCACCAAAACATACACACTGGTGAATATCTTAGGTTTTAGAATCAAAAAATATCATTCAAGTTGGCAATATCTCCCAAGCCTTGGCTCTCCTCCTCAATCCACTGATCAGCCGCGATCAATTCTTTAATTAGAATTGATTGACTATCGGTGAAGATACTAAGATCCAAGCCAGAAAAATCCCGATTAACTCTCCATTTACTGAAATGATAAGGAGAGTCTACCGGAAGCCTTCTGGAACTAACTGCAGGTTCAAGTATACAGACAGTCGTGCCCTTCTCTGCCAGAAGCTTTTTCACATTCCCATAAATCCTCAGACCATCATAATCCCAATCGCAACGATAGTAGATTGGAAGACTTAATTTGTCCGCGGAAAGATTCGCAAGAATACCCGTGTTGTTACCTCCTACATACCAAAGCTCATATCCCCTTTCAATAGCAGTCTCCGGACATTTCAGATTATCAAGATTCTCACATAAGATAATACATACTGGAACCGGACAGTCGACAACCAGTCGCCAAACATGATTTTTAGGATCGCTGGCTGGAAACTTCTCTACTTGCAAAAGGCGTAATACCGCGTTACGAACACTAAGGTTATTTTCTAGGTATTTAGAGCTATTAAATAACTGACTGGCAAAAGTCCTCTCGGTAGTCAGTCCGGCCGCAAGTTCAGCCCTATTGCGCTCTATGTACATCAACGTTTCTAAATCATACAACTTGTAGGCTCTTCGACCATCCGCCTCAACCCCTGTCCTGTTAAAAAATGCCTGATAACGTTCATGTACATTCAGAAAATTCTGCAAATAAAAATTATCGAACAAGCCCGTCCCTTCAATAACATTCAAATTTCCTGACCTGAACCTTAATACTCGCTTCTCCTTCCTCAGCCGTTCAAAATACGGATTCGCAAATAGCTTGGATCTAGTATTACCTTTTTCATAAACCTGATGCAACGCTTTAAGTTGTGGCCAGGTCATATCTATCTGCAATAAATTAATCCCCATGTCTTTCGAATGTTAAAATTGGTCCGCCTCACAGAAAACCGCGAATGGGGTATAATTCACATCTTCGGGCACTTCCTTGTTGTTGCTTAACATATAAATGTACTGCTCACCTTCTCTGAATTTGCCCAATGGCTTAATTCCCATAGTAAGTATCTGGTAATCAAAATCTCGTGCTATATCATATAACAAATCGAAATTACTACCCAGTCCCTCTGCTTCATCTATCGGCATAAAACGGATGCCCGGAGGGGGATCTTTATGGAAAGAACTTTTATTTACCAATGATAACCGGGCTATGCATAATAACGCGATGGCGGCATAGACCTGACCAGTACTACCTATATTGGTCTTTCCCGAAGCATGGGACTCCATTTTAAAGGTCAATTCAAAATAAGAGTTAGGATTTAATAAATCTTCTACACTGGCTTTAACTGCCCGATGCCCCCCAAAAGTCCGGAATGCACTTATCATTTTTTCTTCCAAGCTCATACTGTTATTTAACAATTCAGCTAAGGTTTGTCCAGTAGCAAAAAGAGTATTCTCTTCAGTCAGTTTTTCTATATAACCATTAATCCATGTTTTAGGATAACTTGTAGAAGCACTGGCACGTAGTGAAACCCGGTGTCCGCCGGTGATTTCTCTAGAGCCATTGTCCAGAAAATGATGAATTTGCCGGATAGTATCTTCACGTTTACCTACCTCATCGAGTACCTCGTCCAAAATTTCTCGGATTTTCAGAAGCTTGCGATTATTCAAGTTTTTATTCTTGTCGTTGATCTGAACGAGATATTCACCAATAACTTCAATTGCACCTTCATTCTCCATGTGTTCACCTAAGAAAGCCTCCGGCAACACTACAGTACACAATTCCTTATAGCTCTTTATCCGTTCAAATCGGTATCCTTCTCCAGCGGCAAAATCCACCACCAGCTCGGAAAATTTCTGTTCATATAAACCTTCTGCAACCCTGCAACTAGTTTCCTCCTCCTGAGGATACTCTAATAACCCAGTGGAACACGTAGTGTCATCTGGTAAATTTTCTAGCACCATCGCAGTTTGACTGAATACTTCTTCTTTTTCCTTGACACACTGTTGCCAATCAGCCATTTGGCGTTCGATATCCTGCATCTTAATTTTTTGCTGGCTCGACAAACTTAAACTATAGATCCAATCTGATTTTACTGGAGCTTGACGGAATTCCAGTTTTAACGCTTTAAGTGTTTCCTCCAGATCTGACTGAACCAAATCGAAAAATGTGCTATTTAATATTTCCAAAGTATTCTTAGTCTTCACATCATCCAAATAACCAGTAAGTTGGTGTAAGGTTGTTTTGATTGTGCCAACCAATTTGTCGTAGGCACGAATCGAATCTTCACTTTTTTTCCATTGTGACTCAGCCTCTAGATATTTTTCATGAATTTCATCAGCCTGATCCAGCAAAACCAATCCAGCTTCAAACAATACACGGTCAATGTTCAAGGCAGGAACCTCTTCGAACTCCAGTGCTGAGTCGCCAATAGTATAGATTTTCATAAACTCAGGAAAACGCGGTTGATCCAATATAAATGACTTGAATGAACCAAGCTCTGTCAACTCCTGATTCAATTTGAACACTTCCTGCTTCAAATCCTTTGTTATAGTAGCCAGTAGATTTTTCAGTTCCTCATTATCTTCAACAGCGAAAAGTCTCTTTCTTACATAAGGGATAAACTGGCTAATCTCTCCCATATTGATCCAGAATCCATTTTCTTCCTGAACAATACGATCGGCAATTTGAAATAGGGCTTCTGGATTTGCCACATAGCGATCTTGCTCTGATCTGGGAGCTAAAACCGGAAGATCTTTAAAGAACATCAACAAACTTTCTACCTCCAAGGAATAGGATCGGTAATGTTGTATTGCCCAATTTCCCAGTGATCCTTCATTGGTCAGTTCTGTGAATGCCAACAGCTGCCGTTTTTGTCCTATCAAAAACTCCTTTTGAGAAATATCCATCTGAACTGCTTCAAGTATAAGACTTAATCCATCATGCTGATGGTAACAATCAAGGAATTTCTCGAAACTGTGTTTTATGACTTCTCTTCCGATTATTGACCACAGCTCATAAATATACTTTTGTTGTTGATAGCTACTATAGACATTCATCAAGTCAATGTCTAGTCCAAATTTATCCCTCAAATTGCGAAACGGAGAAACCTGTTGTTCCATACTAAAGCTATGATGATAATGTATTTTGGCAGCTTCAACTTCACGGTTTAAGGTAGTGGTGGTTAGATCCACCTGTTCCAACTCATCCAATAACATGAGATTGAGAGCTTTGAGTGTAACTACTGTGTCGACATATTCCATACTGCTCTCCCGGAAACTTTGATATTCTTCATTAGCCCTATACACTGCAAAAGCACATCGCTTGGTCCAGAAATCCAGCCGCAACATATCCATTTGATCCTTAAGCTCCTCAAGTACCTTCAAAGCCTGATACTTTTTAGTTACCAGTTCGATATCCTGCTGATTTTGTGCATGTTCTTTTAAGGTCAGCTGCAGTTCTTCCACAGCTTTCCGGTATTTTCCAGTTATCTCCTTCGCCTTTTCATTCCCAAACAAAAACCGTTTAATACTCGCCGAATCACTGATGTCAAGACTTTTTCCCCGTGAAAACGACTGTATAATTAAAGCATAGTCACGTAACACCTGTGGACTCTGGCTAAGGTCAATCGATAAGAGCTGATATTTGTATAGAAAAGCGTGAAATTTCTTTCGCTGGGACATGCCGTGATAAATCAAACCACGTTCTTCCAAAGACTGCTTCAGCCATTCCAACGTAGGGATCTGATCATTAATGCAAATATCGGAGACACTCACCGGCCGGTCGAGTAGCTTCAAATCATGTTCGTCATAACCCGCCTGGATCACAAAGGATTTGCTGTGCGGAGAAGAAGATTCCAGGTAAGCACCGAGCACTAAAAATTGTCCAGCCTTCACCTCAATATTAATCAGGACATATGCCATGTCCGTACCTCTGCTTCCTGATGTACGCAGCACCATTCCCTCGACCTCTCTTTTTTCCAACGAATCCGTGCCAGATTGAAATACCTCTGAGCCCACAAAAACTAATTGTATGAGATCCGCAATCATACTTTTACCACAGCCACTGTCTCCAACAAAATCGGTACGAAAGCCATGTAACTGGTAATCAAATTCCTGGTGTTGACGAATACCTAGAGTGGATAAACTATATAATCTCGGGTATTTTTTCATATAATTAACTTTTGATAAATGATTCCAAATCGTTGATATAATCACCATACACTTTACCCAGTCTTGAAAAGGAAGGCATTACGTCAAAAAAATCGTCCTCCATTACAATCCAGCCAAGTTTCTTAAATTCTTTCAAAGCATCAAGTACTACATCTTTCACCTTATCGTTGCCAAAGGTAGTCGCATTACTCCTTCTTAACTTTGCAAGCAAACGATAAATATCCTCCATGAATTCCTCATAGTCAGTTACAATAATTGAAAGCAATTTTTCAACTGAAGTCAGTTCCAGATTCCTGTCATTATAAATGATTTTATGGATTAGAAACCCTGCTATTACATACTCAGCACGCAGAAAATATCGATGCTCACCATCAATATTACCCCTGTCCTGACCATTGAAATCTAAAAAGTAATAACGATCTGCCCCCTCACCACCGGAACTGAAATTCAATTTGTAATACTGCCGGTAGTAGGCCTCAAGGCTCTTAGCATTTTTTCTTAAAAAATAATATTGAGCAAACTGATGATCCCTTTCCTGAAAATGCATGCCATCTTTCAGCTGAAGATCCATTTTAGCAAAAATTTCTTCGGCCTCCGGGTCTTGGTAAAACTTCAGTGCCTCTAGTGCCTGTAATTGACTTTCATTTCCCATAAAGCGATTTTTAATTGTGGGTGTTTAATTTTTTTCTGGTCTACATGTATGTACAGGTGTCGGTCCTGCCCGGCCTTACGAATCAAAGCATAAGCGACATTCAAAGCTAGTTCAACCGAACCCGACTCCTGGTCAACAATATCAAAAAAATAACCAGAAAACAAAATTTCGCCCTGACTGGCGGCAGAAAGGATTTCCTCCAGATGCAGGTCTACCTTTCTATAAATCATCAACTGATTGCGTGCAACGACCAAACCCTTGGCCGCCTCAACAGGATTTTCCGTAGGTCTGATACGTTGTTTTGGCTTAGCGGGAAAAAGATCTTCGCGACGTTCAAATATTGTAAAATTAGAAGTGTGCTGATGAAAACGGAAAAGCGGTATTCCGACCGGCAATTCTACTTGCTTTTGATCGGATAAACTAGAAGCTGACAGCAAAAGCTTTAAGAATTTTTCGATCCGGATGTGAAAGGACGGCTTATTTAGCATGCCGAAAAACTGCCGTAGTTTAGGCTGTATTCTGTCTAATCGCTTATCGATCACGTTCAGTGTGTATTTCACCTCAGGAAAAAACTGCCTAACCTCTGCGATACTACCCGCAATTTCATGTTCACTCACATTGAGCAAGTGTGATTCAAGCATGATGTTGATGATTTTCATTTCTCGGAATGCAGACCTGAGCTCTTCATTTTGGGTGCGAAGTTTATCCAGCTTCTGATCGATGGCTTTCAAAATTTCCATAATAGATACATCCGAAAGCTGCGCAGTCGCCCTGATCTCCTGTACAGAATTGTCGATCTGACGTTCCAATCTATCAACCTGACTGCGCATTCTGGGCTTGAAAGCATCAAAATAGGTATCCATCCAAACCTTAACCTCATATTGGTCCTGGCACTCTTCTAATTTACTTCTTAACGCATTGCATATATGTTCGATCTGCGTAGGGTTAAAATTAGCCCTTAGTGTCTCTTCCGCATGCCGGCAAAAAGACTCCGCGTACTCTTTAAGCGTATATACCTGATCATCGATATTATACCTTAAAAAATATACCTGCAAATCACTAATCATCGAATTAAACTTCTGCTGGGGCAACCGATCATATTCTTCCTGCGAAATCATCAGTCTAGATCCTTCCAACGCATTGTAAATATCCGATTCACTGAAACGGCCTCCCGAAAAAACACCAGCGCGAACCTTCTGATACAGATTCAAAATTGCCAATCCTTGCTGGAGCGAAGGAAAAAGCAAATGATATGTGCCTTCCTTATGAATTTCATGAAGCAAATCAAATTTGGAATTTTCTGTTTGTTCAGTGAGCATGTGGTGAAATTGCTAGTGGTTTAGTTGCTATTTTGTCTTAATATATAACTTTTTCATCCGGATATAACAAATAAAGCCATTTACTCGTAATATTTTTAATCCCAAACCAAAAATATAAGTCAGACGCAATCGCGAGTACCGTTTATATTGACGACATAGTTAAACTACTGTCCTCAGAGATGCTAAACAATCACTTTGCAGCGAAATGATTTGTTAGTTTGTTTGCGGAATCGGTGACCATAATCATCTATTATGATGTGGTATTTACTGCATTGCTAATTATCGTTTGTATTTTTCCTCATCTACACATTCAATTCAGCAAGGCAAGTAATCACCTAAACTCTAAAATACAGATTATCAAACCCTTAATTTTGAGACAGACTAGACATTACACATCTCGATGTTCAGCACATCCTATAATAGTTTGAATGTAAAATGTAGGAGCCAACCAGTGACCAACCTAATTTTGAATTATATACAGGGGTGTAAAATTGAGTTTTAGACCTCTGCTAAAGATATACGAAAACTGAAATTTTCAGGGAGGATTTCCCTGGCATATATCACTTCATTTAGAATAAAAAGATAAATCAACAAAATACTCACAATCAACAAATTACCACAAAAAATAACAGTATTCAGGGCAAATATGTGTGATTTTAGGGTAATTTAGATAAAAAATAGGCCACATTTTTGATTTTTATTAAATATCTGATTTACAAAGCATTAGAACAATAAACTATCTTAGCGATTTTGCCTATATACTCTACTCCTTGACAACCTGCTATCACTGGATTTTGTGAAGGATATGGAGAAATTAGCCAACATTGCGGGTGGTACTGTTGCAGAACCCCTTAGTAGGGACTTTAAGAAAAAGTACCAGCGTAGATTTACCGAAAAAGAAGGCCCAAATATGCCTTTATCTAAAATTTACGAGATGTATGGGTGTGGTTACCTTAATAAAAAGAAGCCTGATAAATAACTTTAATTCACTTTATGTGTATCTTTTGGTGTGTATATTTTCACCGAAAGGTACACACTGGTGATTGTTGTCCTAATCGGAAATATTGAGATGAAATATATCTTTGAGGTGATAATAGATCTGCTCTTGGGGCGTAGTGAATGCCCCAAATTTCTCAATGGCATACTGGTCAAAGCTGATCATCGATCTGATCAAGTTCTGCGGAGTACCGACTTTTTTAAACCGTTGCTTTTCGCGTTTCAGGTAATAGTGATACCCCTTGATAAGTTTTTTAAGCATCATCTTGTCCTTGGATAGCAACGAAATATTATCCACGAAGAAATCCGCCTGGATCATCGTTAGTGGCATTATCTTGTTAAAATCTGAGTCAAACTTCGAAAACGCCACATCTGCCTTTTGGCCGACATAATCATTGATCCCATAGGTGGTCGCCTTTGGGTCGGTGCAAATAATGACCGGATAGATATTGAGTTTATGTGAACTATTGCGGATCTGCAATAGCTTTTTATCGTCCTGCTTTATGTAAGTTATATACCTATCAAGTTGTGATATCCCCTTTTTGCCTACCACATAATTTTTATCTACATGCTTTTGGAGTTCTTCAGCACTTTGCTCATCAAAAATACGATAGTGCTGTGCCACCGATTTTATCTCTAAGACAAAGACGTCAGTCTCATTAACAATTAGGGTAAAGTCAGCCAAAAAAATATCGTCGGATTCAAGCAGCCTTACCGCTTGCTTCTCCAACGACCTCAATAGGGTTCCCATGAGAAACTCTTCATAGTACTTCTTGCCAAAATGCGCAAGCAGTCCATTCATATCCTTAAAACCTGCTAATTTCTGATAATTGGTCTTATAAAACAGCAGGTACATAAACGCACGTTCGGAAATCAGGGAAAAGTTACGATGGTCGATAACGTATATGGTACCTGTTGAAGTTTCAAAGAAAGGCTTTGACAGCATCATCCCCATGTTGAAATTCTCTTCGCTCGCCACCTTTTTATTAATAAGTAGTTCCATTGGTTCTAGATAGGACAGCGAGGAATCCTGCCGTTGAAGCTGAGGAACCAATGCCCTACTCCTTTCCAGGAAATCGAAGATGTGCCTTAGGGACATGATGAAAAAATAAATGGTTTCAAGACCTGTCCTTTCTCTAAAGCTTTTTTGTAGCGCTATGAAATCAGCGCCCAGCGATTTTTGCAAGAAATCCAACATCAAGAGGTGCTTGATCAAGCCAGTCCGGACAAAATCCACTTTGGATACACGGCTTACACCCTGCATCATCACCAGTGTCCACATCAGTTCATGGTTCGTGAAAGATCTGTCCAAGATCCTGTTATCGTAATAGTGCTCATTATAACTGAGCAGTACGTCAAATATGCGCTGCTCGTACTGCCCATCATTTAGTTCCCTGGTAATCTGGTTGTCCTTGAGACTTTTAAATAGATCCAGCACAATCTTATCGATCACAGCGGATTGAACAAAAGTAAAGCTGTGACCACTGCCAAGAAATGCTTTGAGTCTTCTGGCCTTTTCGGGCGGAAGGTTTCCGATGATATTTTCTACGGCTCCATCTTTTTGGTGCTGATACCGGTTCCTGTCCAAAGAGTTTCTAAGTCCTATCATAGTTAAGATCACAATTTCAAGATCATATCCTCTGATTATCTCTAGTGGTTCTTTTGGAGTTTGATGACCCGGATAAAAGGTGCTGTAGTCGAGAACGGGTGTCAGTCTTTTCATCTTGATTAGAATTTTAGGCCATCTTTAACCTTTTAATTTCATTTAAACTTAAAGAAATAAAAATTTAACCATACGATCACTCGCCTTATCAAACGAGCCAATTTGGATAATCCTGTTTGCTTCTTGTATATTAGCTCATAAAAATAGATACATGACATTTGAATTCGTTGCTGACCCGAAGTTTAAAGAATTACTTCAAAGGGATTATAAAGAACTGAAAGGTTGTCTGGAGATACGTGCAACAAAATCGGTACTTGTTTTATCGGGAAGTATAATCGAAGCGATGCTCATTGAATATTTTCTGCAATTTTTGCCAACCGGTCAAACCGCAGCATCTATTTATAAATTGACTTTTGAACAGTTATTAGACCTCGCAGAATCTCAAGGTCTTTTAACCAAACGAGAAAAAAATCTTGCCTGGGTCATCAAAGACTATAGAAATCTAATTCATCCAGGCCGAGAGATAAGAAAAGCTGAAAAGTTTTCGATAGATGATGCGAATATTTCTCATTCATTGATCGGAATCGTTTCCACCGCAATTGAAGATAAATACAAACAGACGTATGGATATGTAGCTGAAGACATCATTCAAAAACTTAAAAATGACTGGCAGTTCCGCTCGGTTTTTGACAAAGTAGTTATAAAGCTAAATCAGACTGAACGCGTAAAGCTGTTGTCGATGCTGATTAAAGCTGAACTCTATGATAAGTCTTTTTGGGATACCTTTCTGGGTGAAGGTGAAATTCCCCAAAAAGAACACTCTAACCTGGACTCCACAAAGGAATTCGTCGTTGCGGTCAAACCGCTTGTACCTCACGAAATCATCATCCAGCATTTAAAACAATTGGTTAACGAAATTGAAACTGGTGATCAAACCAAAGCATTTATTCTTTTCAATCTGTTTCATGAAGAACTAAGTTACTTATCCAAAGATGAAGTAGATATGGTGGTTGTCTACATATTTTCTTTGTTTTCAAGTATATTGGAACATAGTTCAGATTTAGCTGAAGAAAAAACATTTTCAACCATCGGTAATTACATAGGATCTGCACAAACTCAGAAAGCCCTTATCGAATTCGGCGTGTTCTGTGCGGTCAATTTTGGCGGAAAAAAGTTCCAATCTGAAATGGAACTCTTTGACCAGGTATACAATGCCCTTTCTAATGAAAATAAAACGGTTTTACAAGCAGAACTTACTTCGTTTTTAAGTCCGGTAGAAAACTTACCCTCAGATATTAAGGATGGGTTCTTCAAAGAAATGCTGGCAAGAGGAATCATCAAGGCTTAATGCGATTAGGTTTCAATATTTTCGAGTTCATGGCCAAACAGTATAATTTTATAAAACGATATTTTCAATTTTTAATGTAAGTTCTGAACTTAATGAAAAGCTTTCCAATTCCGATTCTACATCAATATCACTTATGATTAATTTAATAGGCCTATTATCCGTATAGGGTTCTGTGGCTTTGGGGAAGTTTAGCCCTGTTATCTCCTCAATTGTTTTAACATTGATTTGATAGGTATTTGCTTCTTTGAACAACAAGAACAGTTCATCGTCAATAATTGCAGATTCAAGCTGATCTATAAGCCCATCTTTTTCCAGTAAGCTTTTTTGTGACATCATAAAAGCAACCCTATACAGTTTTCCATCAGTTTTCTTAAAAAAAACGATTTTCCAAAATAGAACTGGTAATTGCACTTGCTGTCCTCCTACCGATTGAAAAAAAATCGGATTAGAGGTGCTGAGTACCGGCCCAGTAAAAACAGATATTTTAAGATCTTTCTTTTTTGTTTCCGTATTCAGGATATAGTTTTCTAAGCTTTTCCAAATCTTTCGGTTGAGATTTTTATGCTGCGGAACAGCATTTGAATAAAAAAAAGTTGAATCTGCACCTTTATAAGCATCTGCTTCATCCTTACCCCACTGGATATCTTCCCGCTTGACCATGTGCCCTCGGTCGAATTTGCTTCCCTTTACTAAGTACAATTCCCTGCCCCATTGGGCTTTTCCTATACGAAGGTCCTTTCTCCATCGGTCTTGGCGTGCAATTTTTTTAAAAAGGGCCCCATCTATATTAGATGCCGTTAGAAAAGGAAATTTATGGCTGCTGGAAAGTACAATACTGTAATTGAAATAAGGTATTACTCCGTCGTGTTTATCATTGAATCTAAACAAATCGGATAACTGCTGTTTGCTTAACTTTGGCAATGGAATTACATCGCCTAAAAAGCCCGGGTCGTAACCATTAAATTGCTCCTGAGCCACCATTATATGGATTGCGATTGTTTGTCTATAAAATCAATAATAGGATTTATACTTATCCCCTCATTTCGCATTTTATAGGTTGCAGGAAGCTTTGGTTCATCTAATCGACTGTTTCCACCACTATGATGTATAGCAACAATATCCCATTCTGAATTAAATACTGGTGAACCCGATGATCCCCCCATTGTGTCTGTTAAATACTGAACTACGCGTTCAGTTGAATGGGTTACAATATTATGATAAAGGGATATTTGTTTCATTTGCCCGCCAGGATGCTGTATGATATTAACGAAATCGTTTTTGTCTATCCCGACCTTTTTTAAATGCAGATACCCATATTCCTTTAATTCATCATCAGGATCATTTAAGGTAAAGATCGATACATCGAGTTCCGAGACTTTTGAAATTAATAATGGCTTGTTCTCGTCAATTGTAAATGACTTAGACGCCTTACTGTTGCCACTACAATCAAGTTCAAAATTAAAAATAATCCTGGTTAATGGGAAACGGGATTTTTCGCTTAATACATGAAAGTTTGTCATAAAACGTACTGCATCAGTCTTGTGCAGTTTAAATAAAAAGCCACTTCCTACCTCAAACGATAGTCCATGCTTAATTTCAACTTTCCCCACCGCTCTACTTCGAAGAATTCCGTTTTCAAGAAATGAAATTGGTAGCATCGTATTCACGCGAGAGGTTAAAACTTCAAGTGTATCCTGATCAACTTTCTTCCAGTCGGTTACTTCATCCAGCTTGGGAGATAAGGTATAATCTACCTCAGTAGCTTCCAAAGCAGACAAGAGATATGGATTTTCTGGATAATGAGCAAGTACAGCACTAACTAAGTCATTTACTTTTCCATTTTTGTCAGCTTCTGAAAGAACGCTGTTCCAAATATCCATTGCGCTTCCGTTAAAAACAATCATTTGCGGACGTAAGCCAGCAGCGCGAACATATTTTTCTATGCCGATATGATGTGGCATCAGGTCTGCTAATATATCGTTGAGTTGCGTAAGTTTCTTCGACCAAGCCATGGGTTACTTTACTTTAATAAATTGATCCCTTATTTCATACAGGGTTCGAAAATCATCATGATAATTGTAATCTTTTTTTATCTCCTTGAGCAGATCATTCATCGTAATATGCTTGATTGCCCGATGTCTAAGCCGATGTAAAGCATCTAACCAAATGTCCCTGGTTGAGCCGTTACTTTTTAAGTCATACTCCTTTCCCCCGGACTTTTTCCATACAGTTGTCATGGATGTAGGATTTGGATACAAGTTGACTACAACGTCATTTATTGCATCCCACCATTCATCTGAAGGAATTTTGACTTTTTTAATTAATCCGCCTATAACAATAAACGCCTTTGCCATAACCCCCAACTGTGAATGACACTCGGCTAAAGCGAAGCGCCAGTTGTTATGTTTTTTTGTTTTCTTAAAAACAATTGAGGATGCGTTTAAAAACCTTCTTTGCAAAATCATTTTACCAAGCGCAGTCGCATCTTTCTGACTGATGTCTCCTGCATAGTTATTCAAATAATGACACAAAACTTCCTCTTTGAGATGCGGATATTTTGAAAAAATTGGCAGCGTACTTCCAATATTGTCTCTATTATAGTATAGAAAATCTGAAATACCATCTTTAAAAATAAAGTCTGACAACGTAAGATCGTTCGGAACATTTGTAGTAGGGTTCTTCGCCAATTCCCCCAATAATTTAGAAGACGTCGCATTTAACATCTTTTCCCGATTTCCAAGGGTTAAGACAGGCCAAAGCTTATTAATATTGGTATACTCACGGACATCAGCAAATGGAGATTCTGCAATTTTATCAATCAATTCAGGCACTACTTTTTTCTTTTCAATAAGCAAGTCAAAAACCTTAAAAACGACAGCTTGAAGGGATTTCGAACTATCCTTCAATGCCTTACCTGAAGCAATGGCCGCCAGCCAGACGAGCTGCCAGGTATATTCCGTAACGTCAATTTTTGCAAAAAGCAAAGGCTTCGCTGCGCAAATTTTGCCGCAGAAACTGATTAACCTAACATCTGGATTGGTGATAGTGAAATCGATGATTGCCTGCTGACTGAATTTTCTTGCCAAAATTTCTACTGCCCTGTCGTCATTGAAATTCCGGTCTATGAGTAAATGTGCTTGCAATGCCTTTTCAACCGAAATTCCACTGACAATGAATAGGTGCGCATGCAGTCTGAACCACCCCGTATTGGCTGCAAATTGCTTCATCACTTTCAGCAAACCAGCACCCATACCTTTCGGTAGAAGTTGAATAAACAAATCCTCCGAATCTTCACCTTTGTCAATATAATTTTTACAACTTTCCAAAGTACCGGGAAAGCTCGCCAGCCATTGATAAAGTATTTTAACCTTATCTTTTGTAAGATGTGATAAATAACTTTTCAGTTCTTTGCGGAGGATATCTGACAACCAATTGCTTGAGTCGCTTAAAAGGTCAAAAATCGGTGTAAGATTGGTTGCTTTTCGGGTGATTGGCTTAAAAAAAACATTGCCTAACCAGCGAATGACTGCGCCTGATAATTTTTGCTTACTCTGAGAAAAACACTCAACTTTAAAATGCTTTAATACAATAAAATCTGTGCTTGTATTCTGATCAATTAGTTTGGTGAGTTTCTCGATAATTTTTTCCTTTAATTTTGCACCTGCCTTGGGATCTGGAGCATAAGTGGCAACAATATGTGACAGTGTATTGATTTTTTTAAGATCGTTCACCTCGTCGATGGTTTCAAAGGTTTTAATCCCTGTAACGATTGCATCCACCTGATTTCTCTTAAAATGAGAAATTCCCAGTGCATTAGAAAATGACTTGATCCGTTGTATAGCTGCCGGGTCACCGGCTAAAATCAATTCAGAAAGTTCAACTGGTTGATGCTTATCATTGATGCCTACAATATAATAGCCTTTTTTAATGAATTTACTCTGAAGACTCTCGGGCACACAAATAATATTGATTTTGTCATCTGAAATGTTTTCGGTGCCAAAATAAATACCAAAATTAAGCTCTCCCCTTTCGGAAGTGGATAATCTAGCCCATAATTCGCAAATCGCCTCAATAAATCCATCCTGACCAACCCAAACAATGGTATTTAGAAAATCACCCCGATTGATGAAGCCATTGACCAGCTTATGGAATCTCCCCCTGAAAGCTTCGTCAATATGGCTGGTAATTAGTTTTGCCGTAGCTGTGACCGGAGATATTCTTGCTATTTTGGAGGGTTCAACCTGCAAAAGGCCACATATTGACCAAAGATCAGGAAAATTACAGATATCCTTGGCCGAGGCAGTCAACATATGGGTAAATACCCGGTTCGGCCTAACCTCGGGAGATATGTCTTTGAAAGTCTTCATAATGAGAAAATATTCTCCTTCAGAAAAGCCCCTTAGCGCTGGACTAAATTTTATGCCCAATGTATGATCCGGGAGATCTGATTTATTGGCAAGAACCTTCGCTTCTTCTGTATTGGCAATAGTGGTTCGCAATAGCCCATATGCCTTTTTTTCATTCTCTCCGCAAAGCGATTGGTCTAATTTGATTTCTACCATACCGACTGGCTGATCAACTCTGTAATATCATTAGTATCTGAGCCGTCAGGAAATATTAAATAACCATATTTTTCAGGTCCAAAAATTTGATACTTCTCTTTATTCTCAGGCAGTTTTAATGAAAATCCGAGTGCGGACAAACCTAAAACCTTAACAGACTCCATGTCCCAGTTTGCCTCAATAAATTCAGCAAACAAAGGAAGCTTTTCTCTAAGGAGGTCAATTGGACGGCCATTTCTTGCCATTTCATCCCAGCATGTAAGAACTATCGTCAGTTTTGTCTGGTTGTTTATCGAGTGGTAGTTATACTGCTTAATATCCAACAGTATCTGTACAAGCTCAATAAAAGAAGACTGTTCGGAGATCGCATACATATCCGGCTCCTGATCAGCCTCTGTTTCTTTCTTTATATGTTCCTCTGTCACCGTCACATCAGCAATATCAACGGGTTTGCTAACGCTGTTTAACCTGATAAAAATAATCCAGTTATTGCTTTTTTTCACCGCTTCAAGCCAATCCTTATTCAAATGCCGGCTGTCAATTATGGTATTGACCTGTTCGCCACCATATTCAGGACATAAAATATCGACCTCTTGTCCATCCAGCAGCACAGGCAATTCGAATTCAACATGGCTTTCCAGGGGAGTCGGCTGAGGTTCCTCGCCATTTGAAAGTGATTCTCTAGAAGCAGAGATAGCAGATAATTTGCCTACCTTCTTGTATAACTTTAACGTGCTCTGATTTTTTTGCAGCCTGGAATAAAGTTGCGTTAAGAACACTGTTTTCGAAGAATCAGGTTTTCCAATTAGTAAGATTTGTTTACTCATCTTCCTTTATAATATATAAATGGATCATCACTTTTTGAACTCTGTATCTGAAAACCTAAAGCCGTCGGTTCAACTAACCGAGCTAGCAACCAGTCCATTACTTTAATGTTATTTTCATGAACTAGCAAATCAGGATCATCCTGGGAAAAGTTACTGATGTCGATTTGGTTAAAATTTTCAAACATAGATACCAATTCATTACTTAAGTCCGCCTGTATAACCTCATGTACCTCCTCTTTTAAATCAGCTTTTGACCAGACTGCAATAACCGGGCGATCTTTTATTTCGTGTAGCATCATCTGAGCGATATCTATGATCTCAGTCTTCGCACGATTTTTTCTTTTGATCAAATCATCGCAATCAATAAAGAGGATAAACGCAGTCGAATGACTATATACCCATCTTGCATTATCTGCCCGGATATCATCGCGATTCTGGGACCAGTCGGAAAACACTTCTCCAGAAGCGTCACATAGAAAAACATCATAGAGCCTCAACAACCTATCTTTTAATGCCAAATGGTGAAGGCGAAGATATTCCACTGGTGTTGGGTCTGGAAAGGCCACCCTATTTTTCTTAACTTTTAATTTATGGTACAATTCATCCCAGCCCAGCAACGATTTAGAGCCAGCGAAATTGAACTTTTCAAACTTTTCTCCCCGTAACAATAGAGTATACAACATTGCTAAGAATGTAGTCTTACCGGCGTCGGCTTTTCCCATTATCCCTATTATTATAGGTAAATTACGATAGGTTACTTTCGATAGATCTTCAGTCTTAAATGCGACCCCATCCCATGTCAGCTGTGATTTCTTGACGGCTTTTGATTTGGATACTTTGCCGGCTTCAGCATTGGCTTTATTTCCATGAAAGTTTGGACATAAGGACTGTGGCTCGTGCCCTTCGTGACAAAATATTGAGGGTACGCAATCAGGATTCGAACATTTACTCATGAATTAGTTATTAATAAGTTTCAAAACCTGTTCATCATTATAGCACCATAATAATAGATCTGAACGGGAGACTTTTTTTGTTCCCTCGATTCCGGTTAATGCGTAGAAATCGCCAATCTGGTATTTTTCCCAGATCAGCCCTGAGGCAAATTCTAACACAGAAATTCTGCTTCTGTCAGACTCCTGCGCAGGAAATATCTTCTGTAATTCAGGTGCTACTGGTGCCAATTGAGTAAAAAAGTGGTCGAAAGTAATCTCCTCGCTCGCAGTTGCTTCACCAATTAACTGTTCGAATGCATTTAATAAAAAATATTCAACACTTACCGGTGTAGTATTACCTAAAAAGCTCGCATAATCACGGGCCAATATAAGTTCTAGTATTTCTTTTGGGACTTCTTTGTAACGCTGTCCATAAGATTTTGAATAGCCGGCTTCCTTCCACCAGATCAATTTAGATCGGATTTCCTGTGCACGTACATTTTTATCAAAGTACTCGATCAGTCGCTTTTGATTGGCTACGATTTCATTGACCGCGCTTCGTAAGGATTTAGCTGATTCCTCAGAAATTCCCTGAGCTGCGCGTTTGGAAAAATAGGTATGCCAGCTATCCACATTTGATGTATTAACAGGATTTTCGCCACCATAAGTTTTATCCGCCGCAGCAGCTTTCAAAAATGCCTCCAATTTGGCCTTATCAGGCGGGATAAAAGACACTTCTGATTTGAACCCTGATAACTCTGGAGAGGATTCCATAGACCACTGCTTTTCGGCCGTGCTTTGCAAGGACAAACCAATATCCAGTAAAAACTTCTGCACAATAGTTTTCTCTTCCCCCAGCAAGTGATAGAATTTTAACGCATGTCTGCTGGCTTGCCATATTAGCGATGCAAAACCAGCCTCTTTAGATAGTGTTTCTAAAGATTCTAAAATCACAGCACGAATATAGTTAACGGCAGAATCTTTGGCTGTACTTGAAAACGTTGACCAGCCCTTGGTAATGATTTCCTGGACTTCTTTTATTTCTTTACTGGCTGGGGAGACATTACTATCAATAGCAGCATAAATAAAGCCCAATGTTTTTTCTTTGCTTTTTTGCAAACGCTTTGTTAATTCGGCTGAAGATTTTTTTAATTTGTCAAAATGAGTATCATCTGCTAAGGTTAGCACATGACCGTTAACTAGGTCTTGTAGCATTTTTAATTTATTTGGTCTAAGTTTGTCTAAGTTAAGCAGTTTCTATAAAATTTTCATTACAGAACGACGTATTGTTGATAATTTGCAGTAAATTTTCCGTCGTAATTTTTCATGAATTTTCTTTAAGTTCGATCTTCACTTTTTATTTCTACTATGAAAGTTCTTCTTTTAGGGGCTGGTGCGTCTAAAGCCTATAGTGATTCGATCTCCAAGGTTCGGATGCCGATCGCCAAAGATTTCTTTCAAACTTTTAGAAAGCTCGCTATTTCAGAAAACCAATGGGTATTGATAGGTTATATTATCAACTACCTGCGCGAATACCATCATATTGCCACCTTTGATGAATTCGACAAATATGGTAACGACATAGAAGTTATCCATAGTGAAATAGAGCAGCGATTGAAAGATTACTTACAAAGTAGTGAGGATGATGAGAACACATTCAAGGGGATACATCTTTGCTTCAAAGCTTACACGGAACTTATATTCCTTTTCTCAAGCGTGATCAATGAAATCCAAAATGGTCCTGTTTCTAAACCGCATGTGAATCTGGTTAAAACATTAAGTATCGAAGATGTAATCATTACTTTCAATTGGGATACCCTAATCGATAAAGCATTAAAAACTGAAACAAATTGGGATTGTTTTTCTGGATATTATGTCAAGCCATTGGCTGTATATCAGGATCAATGGAATAGTGCTGGAGAACACCCATCTCACAAAGATGCGCCTCTCTTACTAAAGCTGCATGGTTCAACAAATTGGCTTACAAGCGCTCCAGTAGTAGAAGGGAGAAATTGGATGAGTATCCAAGAACTCAGCAGAGAGAATTTTTTCATTTACGAGCGTACCCTTAAACCCTATTCAACCTATGACGGCAGATATATGCCGGGTTATGCCGATTTTTCATACGGATATTATCCAATCAATTTGCCATTGAAAGGTGTTCCATTGCCAAAAGGCTATTTTTTGACCAGGACAATTTTGAGAACAGGGAGCAATCCAAAAGGTGAAACAGAAGATGTCGGATTAAACTCCATCCCGCTTATTATCCCGCCAGTAAAGAATAAACAGTATGATTCTTTTGGAAGCCTTTTCGATGAACTCTGGAAAAAGGCAGAAGAGTCCCTTACAAAAGCAGATGAGATAATAATTATAGGCTATTCATTCCCCGAAACGGACTATAAAAGTGACCTCCTTTTTCGTCACGCCTTCTCTAAACGGTCAGATTTTCCAAAAATAACGATTATCGATCCCTTTCCTGAAAATATAGTAGACCGCTTTCGATTCGGATTCGGCATATCGCTTGATAATATAAACGTTGTTAAAGAATATTTTAGCGAAGATTTTGACCTCACAAAAATTTTATGAAAATAACTAAGCTAAGGATTAATTGATAGCTTACTTGATACCTAACCAGTACTTTTTTAATGGTGATACATTCTTAACGCTCCGTAAGGAGCCGCGGGCAAATTTTCGCCCTATACCTGTCGGTACGGGGCGAAATCCTGTAGAACCTTTTTTTAATTCAACGCAGTTGCACCGATTTTAACAAAGTCTGTACATAATCCAAATGCCGTTTGTGTACGTGCTAAAGCCGTACCCGATAAGATCGATTTGAACTTGCTTTCATCGTCTTTGTAGTTACGGACATTTTGAAAGTACCCTGTAATGGCATTGTATGCGCCAAAAAGTGTTCCCTTGGTAGTTGTTTCCTGTTGTGTTGGACTTTCACAGGCATACTGTAAAACATCATCAATCATATTGCTAAAATGGCTTGATAGCTGTTCATCCTGACCAGTCCGCAATTTGTCCAATACCTCACGATTGGGTACCATTGCCATTTGCACCAGCCGTTTTAATTCAGGGTCGGTAATCTTTACCCTTGACCATCTGTTATAAATCAATTCCATTTCCTCCGCCAACTGGCTGGAAATCCCCAGCATTTTGTATGCCTGTTTCAATTTGTCCGATGCGCTGGCAGTATGCCTTATTTTAATGCAGTTTGTATGGTTTTTTAAAGCCGCATTTAACGTGTTCTGACAGACCACACGCACAGGTGTAAAAGCTACCGTAATGCTACCAGTTCCATCATGCGAGGAAGTGAGCATTAAATACTGCTCAATCAAGTCATCACGCCCCACACGGATATACTCGGGCAATTTCGCCGTTACGAATATAATTTGACCATCATATAAACAGCCGGCAGTTTCATACCTAATATCTGTGGTATTTCCTACGATGCCATCAAAAAAGCCAAATACTTCGGTATTCTGTACCACTTGGTAATCACTGCCGACTTTATCGCCCAAAACCTGCTCGGTATCGGTACGAAAAGTAAAATAGCTGTTCTCGGAAATCAGGTTTACACCGCTTGGTAACTGGTGGATATTCGGGCTTTTGACCACTTCAAAATCCAGTCCTGCAAATTTAATTGCCTCAGCACTGGTTGGATAATCGGTAATAATTTGGCCTAAGCCATGCCATGCTTTTTGCTTGACAGACATAAAACTTACTTTGCCTGTTTGCACGTTATAATTTAGATTGTGTGCCATGATTGATATTTTTAATGTTGCGTACTCTTGATAATAAAATTTCGGTTTCCAGTATGTTGACGTTTGCGGTATCGGTTAAATTCAATTTTGATTGTGTTTCTACCTCGTTCACGATCTCGGCTAAACTGGTATGGTCGGCGTGGACTGCCACACGAACCATAATAAAAAGGGTTTCGTATTTCATATTGATAATTCGTGGTTAATTTTAAATTCCCTGAACTGGCAATAAAAAGCGGTCGGGTTATCGGTTTCAAATTCTTCTGCGTAGCCTTCCCAGTATATTTTGTCCAAAAATTCTTTAAATGCATCTAACATGATTGTTGGTTTTAAATGAGAAATAACCTCCCGATAGGTATCGGGAGGCATGAATAATTTACAAGGTCAAAGAAATTTGTCCCTCAACTTCTGCCAGTTTATCAGTGCAAAGTTTTTTGATACTGTTAGCCACCTCGTTAATGATAAAAGGGTTTTTTGTGCTGAACGTATTCCCGTTATCATCGGTGATTTTAAGCTCGCAACGCTGAAAGTGGTTAAGATTGGTTTCTTCTGCTTCATCCTCCTGTTTAATTTCAAAGCTTTCCAAGTTGTCGATCGTACCGATCAGCTTCTCCCGTTGATTGGATAACCTGCTTAAATCTTTGATTTTTTTAAGGGTCTGCTCTAAGTTCAAGGCAGGCTTTTCCAACTGGAAATGACTTTTAATCTCTGCTTTTGTCGGCTCGGCTTTTGGGGCTTCGGGCGTTGCCTGTGGCTTTGTGTCCATTGTTTTGGCTTCTTCACCTTTTTTAGATACCTCATTCACAGGGTTTCCTGCAACAAATTTCGGGGTTTTGTCGGCTTTAACAGTGTTTACTTTTGCTTGTCCGTTTTCTGTTACTTTAGTTTCCATTGTATTAAAAATTTTAGTTTCCAACCTGCCTACTACCATTCGGCAGGAGCCAATTCTGGCTTTTTGTTAAGCACCCTCTCCTGATATAGCAGGGTTGACAGACAAGGCTTTTGGAACAAAAAATACTACCCGGAGCAAAGCGGAGGTGTGGAGATTTTTTTTACAAAACCAGCGGAGCAAAGCGGAGCCGCCTTGACGGGCAGCCCTGCGGATCAGAACTTTCGTAACAAACAGCCCAATTCCAACGCACATCACCACAGACTGCCAAGTCATCAAATACGATCGTCAATAACAAGGCAGTGTTGTCGTAAGCACGCAGGTAACACTTCAAAAGCAGAATGAAGCGTGTGAAAACGACGCAGTTAATGTGATTCCAAATCGGATGAACTTCGAATAATTATTTTGGTCGCCACCTGCGGGGCAAAACTGGATTTGGCTTCTCATATTAATATTGGGTATATTTGAAAATAGTATGTGTTTAAAAGCAAATAATTTGCAATAGCAGTACTTATAAACCGAATACTAAACCTCACATTATGAAAATAGACGCTCTGCATCTGTTTATTAATTCATAATCGCAGTTACAACGATTATGATAATAAAAGTACTAAAGGCCAACAATGGTGATTCTATATACCTTTCTTTTCAGGATAAGGATAATATAGAACGGAATATTCTAATAGATGGTGGGACGCCACAAACTTACCACTATTTGGATGCAAAGAAAAAGAAAGCAGACGGTGATCTTAAAACAACAATTGAGGATCTGAAAAGAAGACAAAAACACTTTGATCTTGTCGTTCTGACACACGTGGATGACGATCATATTGGTGGATTATTAACATGGATGACTGAGGATAAAGAGTCATATTCCATGATTGATAACGTTTGGTTCAATTCTGGTAAAATCATCAAAGAGCACTTGGAATCAGCAGAGACTGCGCCTGATGAAATAGTTTTAAAAATAAAAGATGGTAGTAATACAACTAGCATTCAACAAGGTGTTGATTTTGAAAAACATCTGACTGATAACAATCTGTGGGACAGAAAAATTTTTCTTCAGCATCAAAAAGTAAGCTTTTATGGACTGGACATAATAGTTCTTTCACCTGGTGAAGAGCAATTGGAGGTATTGCTTAAGAAATGGAAAAAAGAGAAGCCCGGATCACTTACTACAGGTAAAAGCAATGATCACGGAATTTCATTGAAAATCCATATGGATAACGAGGATAAAATCACCGACGAAAATTTTGTAGAGGATGATGCACCTCATAACGGCAGTTCGCTGGCTTTTTTGATCACCTACCAGCAAAAAAACTATCTTTTTTTCGGAGACGCTTTCCCTTCTGTTTTAGTGGCTTCTTTAGAAAAACTTGGTTATAATGAAGCAAATCCGATAATAGCTGAAATTGTGAAACTTTCACATCACGGGTGCAAACTAAACAACAGTAAAAAATTACTGAAGATGATTAAGTCTACGAAATTCGTTGTAAGCACAAATAGCAAGAAAGATCATCACCCTAACAAACAACTGCTCGCCAGGCTCATTAATTGCCATCCAAAATGTGAAATTTATTTTAACTATCCGGAGTTGATTTCTAAGATTTTTACAGTCCAGGATTATGCTGACTTCCCTGATTTTAAGCCCTTGCCAGTTCCAACAGCATTCAACTTGTAAATATGAATATCCATCAGATAAGAGCATATATTGTAGTCATTAATGGAGGGAGTGGCTGTATCTTTCAGCCATTTGACCCAACATGCACCTATATTTTAACTGCTAAACATGTAATTGAAGACGCAGGCAATGTTGTGACCGAACTAAGTCGGTTTGAATTGAATGGTTTAGTTTGGAGTCGGATTCCTATTCCTTTCCATTTGCAGCAAAATGTAAATTATTTTGCTCATCCTGACAGGGATGTTGCCATTCTTAAGATCCCGAAGATTCAAAATCTTGAACAAGTGGTACGGACAGATGCAATAATAGAGGACAGAAAAAATTATATTTTATCAGGATATCCCCAGACTCGTCGAGATCCCATCGCTGATCCGGAGTATGGCAATGGTTTCAGACAAGACGAAGACGTAACCATTCATGGGCTTAAAAATAATTCCCTGGTTGAAGCCAAGATTCCTGATAATCCAGGGATTGATGAAATCCAGGGTCATTCTGGTGGTGCACTTGGAAAAATCCGAGATGATTTTTTTATGATTGCCGGCATACAAAGTCAAATGGTTGATGCTGACGGAGAGCAATTAGGACGAATTGATTTTTCCCCGATGTCATCATTTGACGATCTTGTCTCCAGATTTCCTAACGAACTTTCAGCATTAACACCTGCTCACTTGGGATGTTTTTCCTTTTTAAAGGATAGTGCTTTTATTATGGAAGTCAACGCATTCGATGAAGAATCTGTAGCCTTCACCAGAAATTATTTAAAAAATACAGCAGACAATATTATCGCAAGTACGGCAACGCCGCTTTTTATCAAAAACTACTTTAAAACACGTTTATTACTTAATCCGAATAATCCCGAGGTTTTAGACGGAAGGAGTATCTGGATTGCATGGCTGGAATTCCTTACGATATTAAATATTATTAGATACAACGCCTTTGATGAAACGGAATTGGCCGAAATATTTGATTCATTCAGACTGCTGTTCTCAGACACGAAGGAAGATTGGACACGGGAGCTACAGTCGATGATATATTCTGATTATAAAGGTCTGAAAAAGGGAGGTGTAGTGGTCATAAGCACAATCAAATCACCATTGGGAAACCTTTATGAAATTAATGCTGGAAAAATACCTAAGCTTATGCGTGCTAACGTGGATAAAAAGAAAATGAAAACTGACGACGGAATTAATTTTCCATTTGACCACTATAGATTTGTGCATCTTGATTCTTTCAAAAAAAAGTGCATCATGGATAAGTTGTCAGAATACGAAAATATCTTAGACGAACAAGAACTCTTACTAAAACTGCAAGAAGAATATGGCCAATACATTGCCTGAAGTACAAATCATTCAGATATTACAAGAGCTTTTCCCAGATCTCGTTGTTAGAATAAGGATTGTCCACTATGTTGGTCCTATCCATGCATTTTTTATAAAATTCCCGTCAGCTGAAAATTTAGATTCCAACTGGGAACCGCTTTCAAATGCCATCGCGGTTTATTATCAAACTCAGCTCGATTCAGAATTTGAAATATGGAATCTCTATTTATTCTGCATTACTGATACGGAAGTTGAAAAGAGCATAAAATATAAAATTGAGAATGACACGGTTTCGAGTAGAAAAATACTCATTACCAATGCTGCAGACATTACAGATGACTTCATCGATCAGGTTGTGACAGAACATATTACGAACGACAATCTTAAATTGATTTCAGACAAAACCCTTACCCAGAATGCGGGCAAGAATCTAATAAAAGACCCATTGATATGGCAAGCCATTGTTTCAACTGGAATAGTAAGCGGAAAAAAGATTAATGAAGACAAAAGCTCATTGCTACTTGATGAGTTAGAAAAACAGATCAAAAATGAAATTCAAAAAAGTTGAAATACAGGCCTTTAGGGCATATAACCTAGTCAACGAAGGGACATTTGATTTCAGTACAGAGAAAGTCGAACAAGCCGATTTTGTGTCGATTTATGCTCCAAATGGTTTTGGAAAGACTTCATTCTATGATGCCGTTGAATGGGGCGTCACCCATAACATTCATCGATTCCTAAAAAGATACAAGTTTAATCAACAAGTTGCGAAATCCGAGAAGAATCTCAATGAGGCCGTTCAAACAAATATTCTAAGAAATCGGTTCGCAGATGACAATACACCGGCTTTTGTAAACCTTTATACTACAGACCCTAACCTGCCAATTACACGGGAACTTAAAAAGCCGCGTAAAGGCCAGGCCGACTACAAATTTGATGAACGAGAAACAGAGAGAGGGTATTTTCAGGAAGTAATACTATCGCAGGAATGGATCGATTCCTTTCTTAAAGAAGACAACGGAAGCGACCGCTACCAGACTTTTATCAAATATTTTGGAGATAAAGACCTCGATCTTTATTACCGAACCCTGGTTTCTTTGCTCAAATCCAATGACGAAAATATAAAGAAAATACAAAAAGATCTCAATGGGCTGCAACTTGATCTTGTTTTTGATGGTGATCATGATGTACTTAACCGAGTCAATGAGGTAATCAAGCAATTACGGGAATCAGATCCGTCAGTTAATTATATTGACGCTCAATTCACAGACAAAGAATCAGCTATATATGGATCATTAATTAGCAGCAAAAACAACGAATTGTCTTTTAGAATCCAAAAGACCAAAGAAGCAATTAAAATAATCGAAGAAGCAATTTCAGGGAATTCAACATTGGACGGCCTGGAAGTCTATTTCACTATTAGTGAGCTAAGTATTGATGATGAAAAAAAGATTGACCAGATAAAAACAATCCTAGCACGATTTAGAGAACTTGCCAAGGATCTTACAACAAAAGCAAACCTGGAGAAACAAAGATTAAGCATATTAGGCGACCGGGCACGAATGCAGGATATTGCCAACGCATTCCCAACGTACTTAACAGTGTCTACTGATATTAAAAAAAATGAGGGTGAAATTTCTGCCCGAACGATTAGTATCAATGAAAAGAACAGAGAGAAAATTGAGAAAGATGGTATCATTCTCGGGACCAAATCAGATATCAATAATCATTTACAACAGGTTACCTCTTTTAAACAATCCATCGAGAAAGTTCCAAATACTGAAGCAAGTATAGCACAACACAAGAAGACAATAGACGGCCTTAAAACGCAGATTTCTGAGATTGAGCGGATAATTAAGTACAATAATGAGCAGCTGTCTGCAACTAAGGAGACTGAAACGAATTTGGAGATATTTGCAAACCAGATAAATGAGAAAAATTATTCCGGCATAATTCCAGATGGGGATGGAAATTTCAAGAAGGATATAGCCAACTTAAACAAACTGCAAAAGGAACATAGCAAATTAACGGAAAAACTCCTCGAGCTCGAAGTGTCTATTAAAGAACAGCAGTCTTTTAACTCGGATCTTGAAGACCTTATTAAAAACGGGCTTGATTTGATCAATAAATCAAATGCTGAAACATGCCCACTTTGTAACCATTTGCATGATTCGTACCAAGATTTGATTGATAAAGTAACCGGTAATGCGCTTTTAAGCAAGCGTCTTCAAGAACTATTAGCAGAAAAAAACAACTTTGAAAATCAGGTCAAATCTAATCGTGAAAAAGATAAGCATGCTTTTACGCAGCTATGGGACAACTTGGCCCGGGTACGAACAACCATAAACCAACGCATTGCGGTGATTACAAGTGACAGCAATAAGCTCTTACGTCAGCAACAGCAATTAAAGGATGATTTACTTAAAACAGAGCAAGCCCAGCAGATTCTCCATGCCTCGCTGGAAAATAAAACGGTTGACGACTATAAAAAGGGACTGAACGACCAGATTGATCAGGCCAACAATAATATTAAAACATTACAGGAGAAACTAAAAGTTGCTCAAGGAGACCTGAAACTAATAGAAACTGAATTAAAAAAACTGGATCAGGAAATAAAGCAACTGGTTGAAGGCAATAGGCAAAAGAAAAATGATGAAAATTACCAGAGCATTTTGGACTATCTCGCCCAACAAAAAGATCCTGATGTAAAAACTGATGCCACCTCATTAAACGAAATCTTAACACAGCTAAAGGAGCGGTATGATGAAGTGCTTGCCCAAGAGAATAAAGTTGAATTAAAGATTGAGAAAGAAAAAAAAGCATTAAAAGCCTATAGCGAAGAAAAGCTAAAAGCACAACTATCTTCCGATGAAAGTGAGCTGAATGAACTTAAGAAGCGAATAGTTACTTACCAGGAATATTTCACAACCAACTTCAAAAAAGACATTACCACCGATACAGAGGAATCCCTATTATCGTTCTTGAACAAAAAAAGAGAGAATGATCTTTTGATAATTGCCGCATCTGAAAAGAGCATTGAGCTTTACACATTGCTTGATAAACTTAAAGACGATCTAATACCTTTCCTTAAGTTCGAAAAAGCAAAAGCGGATGAGAAGACCAATAAAGAACGATTGAAATTTCTTAAAGGACCGCTAAAAAAACGTCTGGAAACTGAAAAACAGAATGTAGCCGAACACATTGATAAGCAGATAAATTCTTTTTTCTATGAAGATATTATAAATGATCTATACCGAAAAATAGACCCGCATCCTGATTATAAGGTGATCAAATTTAAATGCGATTTCACAGACGACAAACCGCAACTTAATGTATGCGTAACCGATAGCCAAAGGGAAATACTCCAAATTCCGAATTTATACTTTAGTACGGCACAACTTAACATTTTAAGTCTGAGCATATTTCTTGCAAAGGCATTGCATGCAAAAGACGATCAGGGGAAACAACTGGAATGTATTTTCATTGATGATCCGATCCAATCAATGGATAGTATCAATATTTTGTCTACAATTGATCTATTAAGGAGCATCATCGTAAACCATAAGCGGCAGGTAATTCTATCAACGCACGATTTAAACTTCCACAGCCTTTTGATGAAAAAAATTCCTAAAGATTTATTCAATTCAAAATATATGGAGCTTGAGACATTCGGTAAAGTCAAAACCGATCTACTTTTTTAAAAAAACCTGCCGGAAATCCGGCAAGTTTTTTTTTAATTAATGTTGAATAATAGCAAAATATTGATTTACAAAGCCAGTTCGTTCTCCTGCTCCTGGTTTTTGGATTTGTCCTTGCCTTTATTCTTATCCAAAAGCTGGCTCAGCTGCTGCTCCTTTTTGTAATCCTCGCGGATGGCGGGCTTGCCATTGATCTCAAAGAAATTCAGGTTGCTGTACCTTGGCATAGCCACGATACGCAATTTCTGATCCTGACCATCTGCACCCGGAACAGTTACCAATGGACGGTTGCCCTCTTTCAGTTCCGAAAGGATCAGTTCGGTCTTTTTAATATCAGCCAGTTCCTTGATCTGGTAAGATTCCAGTTCCTTTTTCACATCAAAGCCATACCCCTCACTGAACTGGCGGGTCTTATAATTCCCATAGTTGTCCTTCTTCTGGTCGAAATCCAGCTGTACCCAGGCACTGTACTGCTCCCCGCCCCTGTTCAGTAAATCATCACGGAATACAGCACGCCCTTGCAACAGGTTGACACCTTGCTCCAGGCTAAAGGTTGCCTCATTTTTCAGGTAAAAAGTATTGGTTACCGGCGGGGTACGGTATGTACCATAAAACTCCTTGGCCACATAATCTACCTTTCCTTCCTTCATCGTAGCCACCGTATTGCGGTATTGCAGGTCATCTTTATTTCCTTTGCCAATAGCCAATTCACTGTTACCCGTTTGCTTGTTGAAGAACTCCATTGCCTGCAAGGCACTATCATATTTGCGCATCAGGTTTTTACCGTCCGCTTCGGTGATCACCAGGTACTGATGGTCTTTTTCCAGCGGCCTGGCTTTACTCAGCTCCAGTTTATAATTGTTAAAATAATAGAAATCCGATTTCGCGGACTGCCGGAAATTCATCGACAAGTCCATTTGTCCTTTATCGGTGTGGAGCGTATCCCTTAACTGGAATGCAGGCAAGTTCTTTGCCATGTTTTCCTCCATCTGTTTAATGAGGTGCTCACCAAATTTGTGTGCGGCAAGGATATCCCTTAGCTCTTCAAGATTGTTTCTGTTCATGGTACTGATCGTTTTTGTTTTATATTCTTCTACTAAGTCCGGGTTCATCTCGGACATTTGTTTACTCGCCTGGAGTACATCAAGCAGATACCGGGCTGGCACAAGATCGGCCTGTTGTGAAGTACTCTCCAGCACCCATTTATCCCTTGAAACCGGAAAATTCAGGTCGGGCAGGTCTTTAGCCTTAAAGCTTTTGCGAAGCAAATCAGCATCCAGCGCTTTCAGCTCAATAACCCCTTTGGAAATGTCAAAATCCATACGAACGTACACGGGGTCGTCTTTGTGCTTCATCAACTGCTTTATACTAAAACTCTTTGCATACATGGGAATGCCGGCGATCAGCTTTTCATCCACCCATTTTTCAGGGTAGCCATGATCTTTAAGCTCATCGGCCAGCGCAGCGAAATCCGATACCCTCATGGTTTGTTTTTGGTATTATCCCGTATCAGTAAGGGATATCCGGCTTTTAAAGGCTGTTTGATACGTTTGATCTTTTTGGTCAGCAGCGATTTGGCCGCGTCTATTCCAGCACCTGCAAGTTGCGTAGTCAGATCAAATCCCGAAATGCCAAGACCGCCGATGGCACCAGAGCTTCCCGAGGCAATCACCTGGCTAAGCAAGGCTTCGGGCGCAAATACACCTGTCATCACATCCCGCTTGTCATAAACCGTCAGGTTCACCGGAATAACCTGGTTACCCAACCTGATATTTTTGATCTCCAGATTCATTCGCTGGTTACTGAAGGAAGCAAGACCAAATAATGTATGTCCCCGGGGAATGTACTGCCCGTTCAGCACCACGCTATCCAATAAGCGGATTTCTACTACTGATCCCTGCATCACTTTTTGATTAGAAGCGATTTCTGCCGGAATGGCTTTGAACAGGGTATCCGCAACAGCTGGCAGCGTTGCTTTTACCTGCTGACGAAGGATATCAGGGTTCTGGATCTGCAATATTTTATCCATCATGGTATTCAGCTGCACCATTTCAGGATCATCACCACCGGAATTCCCCTGCATGTTTTTCATCAGCACTTCCAAACGGTCAACATCTTTAGACATGGGCGCTGAAACCACAACCGAACTAGCTGAACTACCGGCTCCATAACTTTTCGGCGCCACATAGGGGGCATTGATTTCCCTGTCCAGCACAGCTAGTTTTTCGGTAATCTTATCGGTCTGTTCATCTGGCCGTTTTCCAAAGCCCAATCTTTCAGCTGCATAACTTAAACCAGCTGTATCGCTGTGCGCTGAATCTTGTTTGGCTTTATCATAATAAGCCATCTTTCCCTCCGGCTCTTTCTCTGAGAAAGTCGCACCGGGTAATTTGGTATTGATACCCGCTTTTGGTGCTTGCTTAACTCCTTTGGCTTCCTGCCACTGGTATAAACCATAGCCAAGCAAGCCCAGCAGCACTGCCGCTATGGGCAGGATAAAAAGCAATTTCCGGCGATCCAGTTGGATGCGTAATCTTGTTACGTTGCTGGCCAGTTTACCGGTCGGTTTTTCATTTTTTTCTGTCATAAATTCATTTTTTAAAAGGTTAATAAATCTGTTAATAGCCAATCTGCATCAGCAGGTACAGCAAATAGCTGCTGAAAGCAGCGCAAAAGGCGATCAGCAATACCAGCCAGGTTTTGCCGGACAGCCCTGCGGTACGCTCGTTCAGGTACTTGGCTAACTGGCGTTGCGATTGCAGGATTTTTCCCGCTACTTTTTGGGCAATAGCATCTTGCCGCTGGCTCAGCGGCTTCTTTTTGCGCTGAAATAAGCTCATGGTCTGGAAGGATTAGCGTCCGTATCCTGATTGACGAGCGTTTCCCAATGCTGGATCAGAAAGCCGTGCGGGTTGTTATCGGTCTGGGTTTGCAGTACCCTGATCTCGCCGCGCGTGACCAGCTTGCGCAATACCCTGCTACTGGCACGGATCAATTGCTGGGTGGCATAACAGGTAAAGCGGTAAGGACTGGCATTCAAATCGAGCCGGATACTGTCTACTTCTAGCTGCTGGGAGATATTGGCGGCGATCAGGTTGTTATAATACCCAGCTTCTTTCAGGTTTTCCCATTCCTGTTTTGCGGAATTGTCGGCCAGATACAACGCCTTACCAATACCGGCAGCAATGGCCTTTTCGTCCGGGTCCAGTGCAAAAAAATACTGATGGAAAGTACGGATGTGGTCACGCAGCTCTACAGCAATGTTTTGCTTGCGTTCAGCGGCAAACGCTTCCAGCACCTTGCCATTGTACAGGATCATCACCCTGTTATTGGCTTTGCCGATCTCGCTAAAGCACAGGTAAACCACGCAACTGGTTAATAGGACGCAGGCAATCAGAAAGGCAATACTGAACTTTTTAATGTGCTGAAACGCACGATCGATGTTTTTGAGTTGTGTAAACATGATCATTAAGATTCTAATTTGTCTTTGAAATAATCATTGCCCGATGCCTCGGCCATGCCCTGGGATAAGTTAGAACGAGCATTATCAAAGCGATCTACGATCATACCCGCAGCACCTTGCGCAGCGGACATCCCTGTACTGGCACCACCCACTACCAAAGAATTGACCTTTTGCAGCATCGCGTTACCACCACCGGCATGAACAATGTAATTGGCGACATTGGGTACCGTAAAATAGCCTACAATTCCGATGACCATAAAGACCAGGTAAGCGCTATCCGAAGCACTGAAGAAAGTATCGCCAGCCTGACCGATCTGGGAAATGTCAATTTTGAGCATATTCTGCTGAATTTGGCCCAGGATGCTACCGAAGATATTGGCCACCGGCAGCCACATAAAGATGTTGACATAGCGGGCGATCCACACCGTGAGCGTATGCTGGAATCCGTCAAATACCGCAAAGCCGAATACCAAAGGGCCTAAGATCGCCAGCACGATCAAATAAAACGTTCGGATGGTATTGATACACAATGCTGCTGCCGCAAAAAGCACCTGCAAAACCTCCGACATCCATTGCTTGATATTATTGCGGAAGTTATAGGAACTCTTGTCCAGCCAGAATTTAATATCATTGCCAACCCCTTCAAAAACCCCCTCGCTTTCGCGGTCAGGGTCTTTAGGATGGGTATAGCGATACCATTTATTCGAATCGCCTGAGCCACTTTCTCCGACGTACATTTGCCATTGTTTACTGTTTTTAACAGCGGCCGCTTTTTGCTTCAGCAGTGCCACGATAGCAGCATCACTGTTTTTCACCATACTTCCGGTTGCCGAAACCACCGGCTGCAAAACGCCGTTCATGACCGAAATCACCATTGGAAAAAGTACAATGGCAAGACCAAGGGCAAAGGGGCGCAAGAGCGGGTAAAAATCAACCGGCTCGGCGCTGGCAATGTTGCGCCATACCCGTGAGGCGATATACCAGAGCGCCCCGAAACCAGCCAGTCCGCGGGCAACTCCGATGAGCTTGCCGCAAAGCGGCAGCATGTCCGAATACACGTTATCCAGCACGGGTTGCAAACCGTTAATACTTCCCGCCACACCCTGCGCCATTAAAACACTAGGCAAAAGCATGGCTAAGACTGCAAGAAATGCAGTCGTAAAAAATTGTTTAATCATAAGTTTAGTTGGGTTTAAAATAATTGCCTAAACCAGTTTGATCCGCTTTCTCGTGTTGTCGCTGAATACTGAGCATACTGGCTTCTCTGTTAAACGAGCGTAAGAAAATGAGTTTGTCCTGTGTGTCAGCCTCGATATGGTCAATCGCCTGCATCCGCTCGTCATCGCTCATGCGCAGTTTATTCGCAGTAATCACCATAGCCAGCTGATCCAGATTATCAAGGCTTTCATCAAACAGCTTTTTATAGACTTTAGACAAGTAAGACAATTCTGACGGATTAAAATTGCCACTGCTACCAAACCGCTTAAACGCAGATTTATATTCGGAAACCAAAGCCGCCTGAGCGGAAATGATATCAGCGATCTTGTAATACTTTTTCACCTGGGGACTGACCAGCCAGAGGCCGTTTAAAAACACATCATGCAAAGAGAAATTACCCTTGGCAATGTTTTTTACACTGTTGTAACCGCTAGAAATAATGGTATACCCTTTTTTCATATCGGCCAGGATGTTCTTTAGCTGGGATAGTTTTTCCACGTTCAACAACAATTGCTGGATCTCCGTGCTTTGCGCCTTGCTCCCGAAACTCATCATAAACAGCAATCCTAAAAGCAGGAACTTTAATCTACTCGTTCTCATAAAACCTCCTTAACTGTTGAATGGTATTTTGCTCGCTTCGCTTTTGCAGCACCATCAGTCCCACATTGCTGCAAAAATCCCGGGTAAATGCCGATTTATCCTCCATCCGCTCGTAAATCGCATTCAGCCGCTCTAGGCGTTCATCATCTCTCATTTCTATTTTACCCGAAGTAATTACCAGCAGCAATTCCTCCAGATCTCGATAACAGTCGCTGACAACATTTTCACCCACCGAAGCGATATAGCTGAATTGGTCTGCGGAAAGCAGCTCAGACCGTTTCACCGCATTAAAAGATTTGATGATAGACAGTTGCAAGCTGATGATCTCCGCAATACGCACATCATTTTTGATCGCAGGATTCACTTTTTTCAGCCCCGATATAAAGGCATCATGCAAACTGAACTCCCCATTGGTCATACTTTTAACTGTTTGCAAGCCTCCGTCCACGATCTTGTAACCATCCCTTGCAAAGCCGATATAAACCTGGAGGGCCGCAATCTGCTGAAGCAGGTATTTCTTCTGCGTGCTTTTCTGCTTAAACCACTCGCTGAAAGTCTGTGCATTACAGCTCGGAGCAGTGGCAGCAGTCAACAGCAATACGGCGATCAACAGCGCAAAGCATTTTTGCTGCAACCTGCCAGTACTGATCCAGTTATACTTAATTGATATCATAGACCTCCTTCATTTGTTTGGTTTCAAAAATGGACTTAGACCTGCCAATAGACAGCGCAATATTCTGATCGTTAAAAGCTTTCAGGTCATAAAAATTCCGCTCCATCGCCCGCTCCGCGGCATTAATCATCTCTAAACGCTTGGCATCGGACATCTGGGTTTTAAAGGAGCCAATCACCACAAACACCTGATCCAGGTTTTTAAGACTGGCCTTCAGGATACCTTCATACACTTCTTCCATGTATGCCAGTTCCTGGGCAGAAAAGTGCTTGTCCTTCCAAAAAAGTCCGCTTGCCCATTTGTATTCCTGCACAATGGCGGCCTGCGTAGTCGCCAAACTTTTCACCTTTTTATAAGCGGTAATCACCGATTTGACCTTCTGCAGTTCATCATAATAGCCGGCGTACAAATTCCGCTGGCGCTCCGTCCAGTCCGATATTTCCGTCAATTTGAGTTTACTCAGCTGGTTTTCAATCACCTTCTGCGCATTTTGCAGCCAGATCGTCTGGTTTTGCAGACGCTGAACCTTCAGGTCAACGGCCTTGATCACTTTTTTCACCCCTGCCCTGATCACTTCAGCGATGGCAAGCTGCGCATTTGCCCCGGAGGGCAAACTCACCAGCAAAACCGTCGTGCTCAGCGGCAATACGATCATATAGACCTTTAATGCTCTACTCATATATTTTAATAAGTTCATATTCTGTTATTTAATCTGTTTATATTTTCTTTTTCCGGCAGTCATGATACTACGATCAGCATTGAACGTAATGATGATCCCGTTCCGGCTTTCCCTCAGCACGTCAGCATCCGTATCATAAACCGCAGTCCATTCCTCCTTTTCATATTGCAGTTTGCCGGGCTTGCCCTTGTCATTCAGTAACCTGAAACCAGTACTGCGGTGCAACAAGTACCTGTTACCCTCGCTTTGTTCTACCACCAGGGTATCATCGGCAATGCTAAATTCACTAGCTGCATTATTGATATAAGTACCTTCGAGTGATGCTGAAGGATTACAGCCTAACAAAAAACCCGCAATGACAAATAGTGTCATAAGGCATTTTCCGATGTTTATTTTTTGATGTTTTTCCATAGTATTTGATTTGTTTTTTAATGGTTGAAAAGCTTGCTTCGCAGGTCCATGATTGTAAGCTTTGTTATGAATGATTAATAAATGATTTAAAAGACCTTAACTCCGTTAAGGATGTCTGCCGCTAGTGCGGCGATGCCACGGGCGATGTCGCCGTACCTGGCGGCATATTCCTGCACTTTAACTTTCTCACTTTCTTCGGTCGTGTAACACAAATACTCCATCAACGAGACTTCTGTACGGTACACTTTGGAGTGACCGCCAAGTGAGATAAAGACCTCTTTGTATTTCAGCTTAGGATCGTTCGCCTTGTTCATAGATAGGATCAAAGTCTTGTCCTTATCGGTCAAACCCAGGAGTTCCTGTATCTGGTCAAATTTGTTTTGATACTTGCTCTGATCCAGCAGGATCTTACAGTCCGAATTGTTGATGATCGCCTGTTTGACAATTGGTGATGAAATAATATCTTCGATCTCCTGGGTGACCACAATGGCCTCACCAAAGAACTTACGTACAGTTTTAAATAAATACTGTAAATAGGATGCCATACCCGCCGTCGCAATTGCTTTCCAGGATTCCTCTATCATAATTACCTTTCTGATCCCTTTCAGCTTACGCATCTTGGAGATAAACATTTCCATAATGATCAACGTTACCACGGGAAACAGGATCGGATGGCTCTTAATACTGTCAATTTCAAAGACAATAAAGCGCTCATGCAGCAGATCCAGGTTCTCTTTTGCATTCAGCAAATAATCATATTCCCCGCCCTTATAGTAGGGATTCAGCACATACAAAAAGTTATCGATATTAAAATCCGAAGGCTGTACTTTACCGTTTTTCAGTACCACTAAATACTCTTGCATCAAAAACTCATAAAAAGAATTGAAACAAGGGAAAATAGCAGGATCAGCCGCCAGATGCTCATAATACAATGTGAGTGCATTGGATATCGCTACATACTCCGAACGCCTATAAGTTTCATCCTCGCGTTTCCAGAGCGCCAGCAGCAAAGTTTTCATGCTCTCCTTTTTTTCGGTATCCAATACATCATCCCCCCCGATATAAAATGGATTAAAACAGATCGGACTTTGTTCCGAGTAGGTAAAGTAGTATCCGCCGACCAGCGAACACAGTCCTTTATAGCTATGACCGATATCCACGATCACCACATGCGCGTTCTGCTCGTAGTAGGATCTTGCCAGGTGGTTCGTAAAAAAAGATTTTCCCGAGCCTGAGGGCCCGATGATGAACTTATTCCTGGCCGTGATCCAGCCCCGCTTCATCGGTTCATCCGAAATATCCACATGTACCGGAACGCCTGATATTCGCTCACCTAGTCGCAAGCCGAAGGGCGAAAGCGAACTACGGCAACTGGTTTCCATATTCAAAAAACAGCAGGCTTGCTCGGCGAAGGTATCAAAGGTCTCATTCATCGGAAAATCTCCCTCATTGCCCGGCATACAGGCATACCAGACCTGCGGAGCACCATCGGTTTCCTGCTTGCAGACCGCATCCATTTTAGCCATCGCCGAACTCACTTTATTTTTCAGTTCAGAAAGTTCCGATGGATCGTCCGTCCAGCACAGCACATTAAAATGTGCTTTTACAGGCAGCTTCTGGGTCGCAATCGCCTCATTTAAAAAATCATTGCAAGCATCACGGGAAATCGCATTTTCCCGGGAATAGGTCGACAAGGATTGCAGGCGCAGTTTTTTCGCCTCCATTCCCTTGATGGTTTTCTGTGCATCACCGATCACAATCACCTGGTTATATAGGTGATTGCAGTCTAAAAATAATCCCAATGGCGAGGCAAAGCCGATACTGTACTTGGTACGCTCGGTAGAATATGCATCATAATCTATCCGGCTGCCGCAAAATGTGGGCAGGTCGCTGGCATCTGAAAGTGTAAACAATTGGCAATGCTGATCACCGACACGCAAGCCATCTTTCAAATGAATGTCACGGATAACAGGCTGCTGGTCTTTTCCCAGCAAAAACAAATACCGCTCAATGATCCCCGGCGCATTTGCAGTCCCCGCCAGTTCATCATCACCCAAGCGCTCCAAAGAGAACAAGCCACTATCATTAATAATCCGCTCAAAGGAACTGGTAGCCGAAAGGAAATTTTTAAACACCACCTCATCACGGGACTGAACCGGCGCAATCGATTTGCGAAGGATATTGGAATACCCCGAAGAAGACAGCCTGCGACCAACCGGCATCTGGGTCAATAGGATATAACTTTCATGCGCTAAATATGCCCGCTCATTGAAATGCCGCTCTGAGGCATGAGCCAAACTGCTGCCAGATAGCGCAGTACGCTCAAAGTCAGGCTTAACCCCCGCTTTCATAAAAATATCCATTTTGTGAAAGATGGTGCCAGCGGTCAGTACCCGGATCGCTTTACACAGCGCTTGCTGTCCCGCATCAAAATTACCGGCAGAAAGCGTTCCGGTTTCAGCACCATGAAAGCGGTAGACAATGCTCATATCACCCTGCATGGAGAGAATGGCATTGTGTTCTACCTTCCAGATCGGAAAAATCTTTTCGATATTCATCATGTCCCCTGCCTTTCCGCATTGCCCTGCAATACCTTCAATCCAGTAAACAGCCGCCTGGAACCAAAACGCAAGTACTTAGGTAAGCCCCGTTTCGCCATAAACTTTTCCAGACCGTGAACCCCGAAGCGTTTCGATAGCCGTCCAACAGCCATAAACAGTCCGGCACCGAGGCCAAAGACCAGGGGTAATATCACATACAGATTTGCTCCCAACAGGTATAGGGAAATAAACGTTAGCAACAATAGCAAAAGTCCCCCGGCCAGATAACCGATATACTGCCCTTTAAGGCCGGAAAATTCGATAGGCTTATTGATGCCCTTATTGATCTGATAGATTAAACTCATAAACAAATTTTAATATCAGGCAGACGGAACACGCGGTGCCATCTTATTTGCAAGCTTTACGCGCCCCGCCGCCCAATGGTGATTAATGATCTATATACCGAAGAAAGATTGCAGCACCGTTGCCACTACAACCAAAAAGATGCAGGAACCAAACCAGGCCGCAGCCACCTTGCTGGTATCCGGCTCGCCCGCATTCCATTTTTGAAAGACTTTGATTGCGCCTATGATGCCCACAACTGCACCGATGGCATACATCAGGTTGCATCCCGCGTCAAAATATCCTTTTACTTTATTGGTGGCTTCGTTGATACCTGCCGCCCCATCCTGGCTAAAGCCCGGCAAAGTAAACAGCAGATTGGCACACAAAATCGCAAAGCAGAACAGCAGGTATTTACCTGACGCTTTTTCCCAGATTTTTCTTGTTATTATAGATTTATTTTTTGTTTTTATCATGTATTAATTTGAAGAATGAATAATGGATTGATCATCAGATTCCCGGCCTTAGTCCCAGAGGTTTTCCAGTTCCTGCGGAGAGAGCTGAAAGGGAACACTTTCACGGATAAAGGCATTTAGTGCCGGTAACAACGGACTTGCCGCCAGGTGCGGGTATTTCGAGCGGATCATGGGAAACATCAAAAGAAAATCCTCTTTATTGCCATCATTTTCCGCAATAACCCTGCAAATCTCCCTGATGTCCTGCTGAAAGTCAGGTAAAGCACCCAGCTGCCTGGATTTATCCACAAAGCCAAACTCATCAGCCCCCAAGATACTTACACCCTGTTCCAGTACCGCTTTACCCATCAGTTCCTCTCCTGTTTCATCGATGTCACAGAATCCTGGCTCAACAGGGTGATCCAAAGGCGGGGAAGCTTTGTTTTTACCCTTAACCAGCAGCAGGATAAGCGCCAGAAAAACCAATGCCAGCAGCGTGGCTGCCAGTACCAGATGCAGTCCTTGAAATGATTGAAATGTTATCATATTTAATTGCTTTAATCCCGCCACTGCATTGCAGCGGGACAACAAAAGCAAAGTTTCAAAGAAGCCAAACCGGGATATCTACAGGGGTGACAAATACCTCATAACACCCTCATTATCAATCATCCGAAACCAAATCCTCCACCGTTTTAGCATCCAATGAATGCTCATTATCCATATAAGCCAGCAGTTCCGAGCGGCACAAATCCATGAAATGCGTCCGGCTCAGGCGCTTGCGCCGTTTAATTTCCCGAAAACGATTAGAAGGTACGCCCAGCTCAATACCCAGCGTTTCCTCCAGCCAGCGAAAGATTTCCACCAAACTGGCCTTACCGTTATTGAACTGACCGGAGATCCAAAGCCCATAGGCCAGTTCCACCATATTGATCAGTTCACCTGTATACTCAAAATATTTCTTAACCTGACCGGATGAAACAAGCCCCACACCCGCATTACATTTCTCCAGTGCTTTCATTTCCTCCAGGATATATTCCTGCAAAGATTCATAAGCGGAAAACATAGCAAACAGGTATTCCCCACAGGTAGAAAAATCCGGATCGACCTCAGGCAGTTCCAGCAATACCGGAGAGGCAACCAGAGCACCACGCAAAAACAGGATATCATCCATGTCCGTTGCCCCCGACCGGTAATACTGGTAATATAAACCGTAACGCTTGAAAATACCAGCCAGGTAATCCAGCTCCCGCAGGTAAAACCTGCGCAGCGTCTTTCGGTGCCCCGAAGGCCTGCGGTTCATCAAACCAAACAAAGCTGCATAATAGATCTTCAGCGCAGACCATTCCGGCTTTTCAAACTTAAAAAAATAGATCTCTTCCAGGTCATCATCAAAAGGAACAGCCAGCACCTGCACCCGGCCACGGCTCATAAACTCAGCAATCTGCTCGGTGATGCTGTTAAACTTTTCCACCAGAGACAAGTCATTACGATCTGCCGCCATTTTTACACCACTCTGCAAGTCACGAAAGCCTTGCTTAAAATTGTTTTTACGCATAGGTATGAAATTTGAATAAGTCCAGCTGACCGGTTCCCAAAGCGGAACCGAACAAATCAACGGGAATGAGTATCATTTATTCATAGGCATCTATTTAAAGTTTTGGTCAAACCCAAATGTGCAGCAAATGCGTAGGTATCTGCAATAGTGAAAACTCACGATTTTAAACAAAAAAGCCTCACAGCATACTGTAAGGCGGGCAATTCAGGGTTTACCCCTATAAAAAAAGCTTATTTATTATTCCGATACCATCAGAAATTTATGGAGCAAAGCGGTCTTGTTGTTGACCCCCGCTTTTTTATAAGAATTCTGTGCATGAGAATCAACTGTAGAGGTGGAAATGTGCAGCATTTCTGCAATCTCTTTATAAGTCATCCCCTTAGCCAGCAACATAACAACGTCAATTTCTCTTGTCGTGAGCGCATATTTTTGACAATTCCACAGAAATGGATCGATTGGTTCCTCCGGTATTTCAGAGACATCCAGCAAAGCAACCACATTATTCTTATACAAAAATGAAAGGTACATCAACACTACAGCCAGCAAAAGCACCGCTAAATTTATGATTACCATTTTGACCATATCCATCAGCGAACCAATCGTACAGTTCCAAGCCACCAGCAACAAGAGCACGAACAGCGGAAACCAGTTCTTTCGCTGACAGGAAGTATTGTAGCACCGGAAAAGCTGGTACCCCATCAGGGTAAGTTCTAGAATCAAAAACAGCCAAGAAACAGCAGGAGAATAAATTTTAACATTGGAGTTAGCAGACATCAAATAAGGATTGAATAAAAAAATACCTGAACCCAGTGGGATGTATGCAAATAAAAAGATTAGTAAAATATCGACACACGCTTAACCTGCCGGGCAGCAGGATGAACTATCACATTTTTCTGTGATAGCGCGGGTCGCAATGAACCGCACCGGAAGGGACTGGAATCCCACTAGAGTACAGAACAAAGCAAGCCCGCGCTTCCGCAGGCGTTGCACTTGTTCCCAACTCTAGTTTAAAATTTCCAGTTTTTCCGGTCAGGACGCGTTTAACGCTATAAATATCTCAAGCAAACAATTATGTCTGTGTCGTAATTTTTTGTTTTATAGTTAAGCAAATATAGAGAATCATTCGGGTAATTCCCTAAGACAGTCGGCCTGTAAAAAGGCGCAAATTTACATATGTTATTCATCATAGCATTAGCAGTTTAATTCCTTTAAAAGTCGGCATTAAACACAGAGCTTCTACCTCTAAAAAAGTGAGCCGCTCATCAAAAAAAGCAAACACCTAATTCTTAACACTTTAACCTCACAACAATCCATCCCTAAATAATTTCGAACGAACATTCCGTAAAGTACTTTCGCTAATCATCAGATAGGATGCAATATCTGCATCGATCATCAATCCACCCGGAGGCAGGAATTCAGGAAATTCCCTGTAAAAATCATACACCACTTTTTCCGCATCACGTTTTAGTAATCGAACCCGTTCCATTTCTTTACGATTCGCATCTGCCATAATCAGCCTAGACAAATCCTGGGTGCCTGGAAACCGCTCATAAATAATCCCCATGTGCTCAAAACTAATTCCCAGCACATAACTTCCCGACAGACCTACCAGATCATAATTTGAAGGTTCCTGGCTGGTAAAACTAAAATCTGCTAAAACCGCACCCTTTTTAGCGATACTTAATACCTGATTGTCACCAACAGCACTACTTCCATAGGTCGCTACAAACCCACGGCCAACATATAATGCCTCGGTAATCGATTTATTCTTCTTAAACAAAAAATCCCGCTCAGCGAGATCTTTCCAACTCATATTGTCCCGCAGATATTCACGTAACTCTACAGGCTGTGGCTTATACCGGCAAAGGTCTTTGTATAATTCATTAACACATTCATCATATTCATTCATAGGCTAGATTATAATTTGAATTGATTTATTTAAATAGATTTCTATATCTGAGCAATTAAAAATGGGTTAAGTGCAACCCTGTAACTTCTTCTCTTATTGGCCGAACATATTTTATTTCATAGCATCTGTCCTGGTTTACACATGCAAATACCCGTAAAATCAGTTTATTCCGCACAGCATTTAAAACCAGCATTTTATGTTTGCCTTCAATTACCGTCTTACGTTCATAATAAGCTTTCAACTCCGGCACCCATCTGATGGCCGACACCGCGCAGGTATGCAGTAATGCTTTCATTTTCTTATTGGCCATATGCGACACTTTTGATTTACTTTTCATCGTTCCCGATTCCCTGGCAAAAGGAGCGACCCCTGAATAGCAGGCAAACTTCTTGGGATTACTAATGTCCCTGAACTCATTCGTACACAGTAAAATTTGCAGAGCGGTAATTGGTCCGACACAGGGAACTGAGGTAACAATTTCCATAAGACGCTTTAGCTGATCATCGGATTTCAACAGCTCGTCAATAGTTTGTTCTATGTCTTTCAGATCCGCTTTCATCGCAACTACGCTTCTGCTGCACAGACGGTCTGCCTTTTTTCATGAAATTCACTTGCTCCTTTAGGGGCATATTCATTGCCACCTGTAAGGATAGTACTCGTGTACGTAAGGCATTGATGGTCGCGAGCTGCTGGATAACCTGGCGTTTGGGTACCCACAACCGTAAATGTTCCCGGCATTTATAGGCATACTCCGCAATTCTCACCGCGTCTATTTTATCATTTTTACCGCGGATATTACCCATTGAGTTTCTGATCTGAAGCGCACCATCCATGACAATATTTGCCCTCACTTTTTGCAGAACTCCTAGCATCGGGTTACAGTAAATACCAGTTTGTTCCATGGCGAAGATTGCCTTGGTCATCGTAAAGCCTTTCAATGCTTTAACTTCTGCAATAAAGGCTTGTATGCTTTCCGCAGTATTTTCAGTTTCTCGGTGAAACAGTAATGTTTTGCCCTGCATGACGGCATGGTCAAGTTTATTCCTGGAGACATCTGTCCCAATAAAATAGGTATATTTCTTTTGTCTAATTTGTTGCATTGTCTTTAAAATCCGGTTACGGGAATTATTTCATAACATTAGTCAGAACCACGAAACATGAATAATTCGTCCCACACCGGTGTATTTTTAAATAATTAGCAGCGGCGATTTCTTCGCATTTTTGGTCTTCCAACCACGAAACCCTACTAATACAACCGCTATTAACTGTTGTATTGATCATCCCTCCTTCGATTACACCACCCATTGCATTGATTTTTTATAACGACAGGACTTATATCTTTGCTTAAACCCCCGGTTCCAGATGTATTCTAAGCCCCCCTGCCGTTTATTCCTTTTACACAAAGCAGCAAGACCATTTATTCAATTGTTAGGTCATTTTACCTTCTATTATGTTCAATGCATCCTGCTCTTTGTTTATTTTATAAAACAGCCAGGGATTATCTCATCGGATAGGTCATAATCCTAGAACGACACCTAATGCTCCCCGCTGTTTATCCTTTCATCACATCTTTATTACCATTTCCATCTACGCTCGGTTGCGAATTCCAACCTTCCTCTGTTCTCTTCCGCGTATTTTTCAAAGTGCGGTACCATGCTCAGGATTTTGTATACCTCATCGTAATAGTGCAACTCCCTGGAATAAACCATGGTAATTCCATTGACCAATCGAAAACAAAACTCCGCTTCCAACTCAAAAATCTCCATGCATAAACAAGCATTTCCAGCTAAGTATGTCAACCATACCGCGGCACTATTAATTTGCTCAATTCCCTCAATAGTTTTCAATTCATACCGGCCAATAAATTGATCAGCGGCCAGGTAATCTGTTAATATGGTGAACTTGTATTCACCTTCCACCTCCTTCATATCCAGGGAAATCATCACCTGATCCTTATACAAGTCCAATGACAATCCATCTTTAAATTTCACACTTCGTCCATGCTGTTCAAAAAGATCAAGCAACACAATTTTAGGTAACAAAGCATTATTCGTTAGCTTGATTAATTTATCCATAGTCAAATTCTTAATTACTGGTCGTTCATATGATTGATTAAAATTAAGGTGGGCAGGTGTCGAAAAATCCAACGCTCAAATTGTTTTTAAGTAAATACTATCCTGCCACACCTTTATCTTAAATGTTGTTTAATCATACGGAAGTACTATTTACCACCATCTTAACTAATCAATAAACACATTGCGACCAGGCTAATTACACCGATGCTAAAATAGCCGATAAGTTTTCCAGGTTTTGTCAATCGTAGCTGCAAAGTGTAGTTCGTAGATATCTACTTCAACTTTCTTAGATGTAAAACTCCATTTTACTGGTTGCAGGATTTGCCCCTGGGTGCTCGCTATCAGCATAACGAAGCTCGGTATGATTAATACTTTTTTCTTATTTACTGCCATCCTTGTTCCCCAACAAGCCATCAATCACCTCATACAAATCTACCCTTAAGCCCTTTCCCGTTCTATTTTTTCCACGTGAACCTGTTGGCATGTCAAATGCGATCATCTCTCCTTTTTCATTTACTAATATATATCCAGGAATTGCTGTAATATCAAAAATCAATTTGTTTGCCCGCGAATAATCCATAGCATGCATCCAGGGTGTGTTTTCCTCTTTTATTGCTTTTTTCCATTTTTCTACATTAGTATCGGTTGAAATACTTAAAATATTAAAGCCATTATCATGAAAAGCATTATATACCTTTTTCATATTCGGGATATCAGCTCTGCAGGGTGTACACCACCACGCCCAAAAATCAATCAATGTGTATTTGGCTTGTTTTATTAGAGTCCTAACTTTTACCGGCTTTCCGTCCAAATCATTTACAGAAAAATCAGGCAACAGTTTTCCAATTGAAACGGTTAAACCTAGTGCCTTTGTAGCAATATTATTTTTTAGCTGAATTCCATAATAGCTATTTTGACTATTAACTGGTAGGTTTTTGAATGCATCCTTTTTCTCTGCAATACTCATCAATTGACTACTGTTAATCAAGAATGGTGAAAAATAAATATCCGGATGTGTGTTTAAATAGTTAATTAGGAAATCGCGGTATTCCCGCTCCGCCTTGTGCATTGCCAGACTATCGTTTGATTTTTCTTCAAATATTTTTCTATACTTATCTCTGGGTTCTATAACGATTCGTTTATAAAAATCCCAATAGACCGATGTAGAAGGCGATCCATCTATTTTTACATCCGGCCAACTAGAAAGCTGTCCTTTTATACTGATATCCGAGTTATCTAACATTATGGTCGTGTAACTATCTATTCCGTCCTTAAACTTAACTGTTGATGTGTCCATTTTTACAAAATATAATTGACCAGGAACTTCAACCTTACCTTTAAAAACAAACTTTTCGTTTTGAATTTTTGTAGCCATCGAGTCAACATGACCATTGTTGTCATGAATTAAATAGACCACAGTTCCATCGGGGGTGCCTTCAATCTTTCCAGAAACTATATATGTTTCCTTTTTTTGTCCATTTGCACTGGTAATACCAATACCTAGTATCAGTATTATTACTAATTGTGTGATTTTCATGTATGTGTAATTATTTTTTCTCCGCTAATAATCTCCTTAAAATAGGTTCAAAATCTCCATCTCTCAAGCGATCATTCAACAAGGCAAGTTTTCCATTTTTATCTAACAATAATAATTGAGGTACACCAAAAAAGCCATATTTCTGCCAAATCTTTTGCCCAAGGCTATTCTCTTTACTTGATGAACCGATCAGCAATATTGGCCAATCCGCACCAATTTTCTTTTCAATTTCTTTTACTTGTTCAAGTTTTTCATTATCATTTAAGCAAACAGAAACGACTTCAAAACCTTTACTTTTATATTTATCATATACCTGCTTTATCGCAGGCATCCTTGCTATACAACTGGTACACCATACAGACCAAAAATCAACCAACACAACCTTCCCTCTCAATTTTTCCAGATCGATCTCTTGGCCATCTATTGCGGTATATTTTAATTGCAGAGGATCTTCCATTAATGCAAAAAGACTGTTTTTTTGAATTACCCAGTTTTGAATAGCTTTATCAGTAACATCGTTAAAAGAGAGGAAAAAAGCTTTCATATCACTCGCATCCAAGCCATATTCTTTGTAATTGGCAAGAAAATCATTATCCATTGGACGTAATAGATAGAAATACCAATACTTCCATGTTTTAGGTTTATTCCAATTAATTTTATTTATTCCTAAGCTTGCCTGAATAAACAATTGCTTCAATTTCTCTAAATCGATTTTCTTATTCTTTCTAAATTTTGTGTTGTAAGACATTCTTAAAAACGCTTCTACCTCCTTAACATAAATATTGTTTTTCTTTTCGATACCACTTCTTCCCGACCCATTTTTATATTTTCCTTCCACATATGCAAAATATTCCTTTCTCATGCCTGGGTATGCATTTTCCCATGCTTTTAGTTTTTCCCAATCGATATCAGCGGCGTAGCTAGAAGACGTGGTTCGTTCTATTTTATATTTCAATACACCATCTTCTATAATTTTCCAATAATTCAGATTTAGCCAACTATCACCCAGTGTTCTTTCGAACCATTCAAATTTACGCGGGTCATTAGGAAACTTATTCCAAAATTTAAGCCCATTTTCCCGGAAGTCATTACTGGCTTTCTCAAAACGAGACCAATAGACGATTTTTGCTATTTTATCGTTGGTTTTCCAGGAACTATCGTTACTACCAAAAACAGCATAATACTCTGAGTTAAGTTTTCTCCATACAGTATCAGCATTTTTTTCATCACGTCCATAAAGATGTTGCGCCATTATTGCATGGACCATAAATAAATTTAGGCAAAGGCATAGCCACATGCTCTTTTTAAACATTGTTTTCATTTGTGTATGTTTTAGCTTTTTATTTTTGAATATTAGAAATCTACCATCCGGGGTTTTGTTGCATATCGGAAAGGTCTAAGACATCTTTTGGTAAGGGTAATGTATAACGAAAATTATTTGGCTCTAATTTATAAGTCTTCCCTAACACTGTTCTTGTTAATGTAACTTGGTATTCTGCTTCCTGGTTCAGTCGTCGTAAGTCTGACCATCGAATCCCCCTTAATAATAGTTCTTTTTTCCTCTCTTCTAAAATCTGTTTCAAAGCATCGTTAGGATCTATTGCAGTGAATGTGGGATAAGGAACATTTATATTCCATCTTTTTTTCATCAATGTATTCAAATCGTTCATGGCACTTGATACGTTACCTGCTCTTGCAAAGCACTCTGCCCTGATCAGGTAAATCTCATCCACTGCTATACCACTAAATTGAATACTATTCCTATTATACATTCCTTTAAAGGTTATTATTCCATCTGCGTTGATTCTAAAAAATCGGCTTTTCCTCATGTCTGCATTTTCATAAGATTGATAAAAATCAGGATCGATAAATATTACTGAAGGAACATAAACGATCGGCCAATTAACTATAGTGGAATGAAATAGTACTTCTACATTAAATAAACCTAGATTACTTGACGCCTCTGGAATGTCGTTATAATCCATTAGTTTTGAATAACGATCCAGGCACATGTTGGCGTACCGGCCTGCGTTTTCGTAATCTCTCATACTTAAGTATATACGAGCTAGCAACGCAAAAGCACTGGTTTTGGAACCTCGAGTCAAAAAAGACGGACTTACAGGCAACAAGTCAATGGCCTTAAATAAATCATTAATAATCTGATCGTATGTTTGCTGTACCGATGATCGTTTTGAAGTTTCGGTAATATCAACTCCTTCCTTTAAGGGAAGACCTGATTCGGATTTGGCCGTTTCAACTTTATAGGGCTGTATATACACCTGCGAGAGTTGATAATAATTAATAGCCCGATGAAATAAGGCGTTCCCTCTTACACTATTTAAATGCACTTGTTCTGCATCATTAGATAATTTAATCTTATCTAAACCATCCAAAACTAAATTACAAATAAAAACTCTGTTATAGCTCTCATTCCAATCCTTCACTTCTGTATAAGCATAGGTATTTGACCATGTATAGGCATTAAACTGGTCAAATGCATTTGAGTTATTACCTAGTCGAATTAAACCAGCATCAGGAGTATAATGACCGTCCGATCCGATTTCCCCGAGTCCTGGGGTATTAGAATTCATAACTGCAACATTATCCATCAAATATTCAAATTCATCAATGGTTTTCGGAACTGCGAGGCTCTTATCAGATTTTACATCAAACCAATCCTTTTGACAACTAGATAAAATAAGTGAGAAAACAATGATTTTTAATGTCAATGATATTTTATGTTTGTAATTTTTCATATTAATGATATTAAAAGGTAAAATTAAGGCCTAGTGAAAATGTGCTGGGAGTAGGTGTGGCTAAAGAAGCATAAGCTTCGGGATCAATTCCTTTATTGTTAGCTCTCCATAAAATTCCCAGATTATTTGCATAAAAATAAATTTGCGCGTTATCAAATGGGCGTCTTTTAGAACCTCTTTTACTCAAACCGTAACTGATTCTGATGTCCTGCAATCGGACATGATCTCCTTTTTCGATCAAGATATCTGAAAATTGATAGACCCTAAACCGGTTATCCGGATAAAGCTCCATGTATCCGGGTACATTGGTAAACATTTCATCTCCCGTTTTTTTCCATGCATTTAAATAATCTTTATGCGGAAAAGAGCTATTACTTGTAAGATCACCATTGAAAGAACCTCTTCTGAAGTAATAACCCATTTTATAAATAACATTTACAGATAGGGAAAAATTGTTCCAGCTAAAATCGTTTCGAAAGGAACCAAATATAGTGGGTGATGTTCTACCATGATATACCAGATCTACTGGCTGTACATTATCAATCTCAGCAGATTCTTTTACTTCTCCATTAATAAACAATCTGGCATCCCCATTCGAGGGATCTAGTCCAGCCCAATGCAGACTATACAAACTTGACAACGGCTTACCGACAACAATAGCGTCACCATAAACATAAAAGCCATAAGAAGTGGGTGGTTTTACATTATAGGAGATTACATTTTCCTTATTGATATTCCACAAAAAACTGCTGTTCCATCTAAATCTTTGGCCGTCTATATTTCTTGAATTTAGGGTAAAATCGATTCCCTTTCCTTTTATACTAGCATTGTTTCCCGTGTAAGTCGAGAATCCACTTGTAGGGTCTACGGAAATGCCACTTATCAAGTCCAGTCCTTTTTTTTGATATAATTCTATACTGCCTGTCACACGGGCATTTTTTAATCCAAAATCCAAAGCAACATTTACATTTTTAACACGTTCCCATCGTAATTGAGGATTAGGTGGAGATATTAGGTTTGAAAATGGAGCTAAGATTATATTAGATCCTAAATCGCTAGAACGATATTTGCTGATAGCAAAAGGTGTAGTACCTGAATTTGTATTTCCATTGTAACCGTAAGTAACCCGAATTTTTAATTGCGGTAAAAAGTCTATCTTATAAAACACTTCTTTTGAGATATCCCAGATAATCCCTGCAGACCATAAAGGAACTTTCCGATCATTAGCTTTCACACCAAAAAAATTGCTTTGATCTAATCTGGCACTCAGATTAATGACATATTTGTTGTCGTAACTATACCCCCCATTTGCAAAATAGGACCCGAATCTGTTAAGAAATTCAAATGGTGAGTTTATACTAGGAGCAATGATTTGCTGAGAACCGCTAGGCCGGGTAATCCAGTCTCCATATAATGGTAACTGCCCAATATTTGTATCTTCAATAAAACCAAATAACGGCACGTTTGTCGTGTTATAAGAGCTGTTTTGTCTAACTTCCCAACCTGTCAAAACCATTAAATCATGTTTCTTCCAGTGCTGATTGTAGTTCAATTGTCCTCTGAAATTCCATGAAGTATTTGAGTTGTATCCCGAATTCAATATACTCCCTAAAGGATAGGGATAGATTGGCAGGCCAGTTAATGGGTCAACCCTTAAAAATTGATTAATCAAGTCTCTCGTACTAAAGAGAGATGTACGTTCTATTTCCTTATGTTCTGAATCAGTTTTTTGCCACTGATAATTAATACTTGCTTTTAAACCAGGTACAATGATATATGCTATTCCAGTATTTATAGTTATATTATTGCTATTTAGTAGGTTATTTCCATTTTTCATTTCGTCTAGAGGACGGAAATGCCAGTCTAATAAACTTGGCGCATTAACCGTATCTACATAATTTAATCGATATTGATACGGAATTGCAGCCGGACCACCACTTTCATCTACCAATCGGGTATAGGGCGATTGTAAAATGGTATTTAAATCTATTTTACTAGTACTTTTTTCATTGGACTGACCCCATACAATTTTTGCAATTAAATCTAAGTTCCTTAAGGGGGTCCATAAGTTATTAAACCTAAGCGTTAATCTATCGCTTGTTTTACCGATATCATTAGGTTTACTTTTGTCATAACCAACAGAGCTATAATACCTGTAATTACTACCCCCTCCAGATACATTCAAGGCATACTGTTGGCTAATGCTATTTTGCAGCATGTATTTTTTAATGTCATCTCGGACATCGTGATTTTCATATAAGGCTAATTGTGCTTTGACACCAAGGTCACTTAGTGGATCTGCAATACCAGCTCTCCTTGCAGCTAAAAGTATTTCTGCAACCATTGGAATTGCGGGTAGATATGGATAACTAGGATATACATCATCGTAATCATTGTACAAACTATCTGCAAAACGCTGTTTCTCAAAAGCTACAATATCTTTAGAAGGTATGGAAGGAATATAAGAAAGATCTGGCTTTTGCCCAATGGTTAGGTTAGTATTAAAACCAATGGAGGTGGACTGACTTAGTTTTCCTTTTTTAGTCGTAATTACAATTACCCCATTGCCAGCACGCACTCCCCAGATACTTGCGGCTGCCGCATCCTTTAATACGGTTACTGATTCAACATCATTGGGATTTAAATCATTAACATTCCCTTCGTAAATAAAATTATCTACGACCACTAATGGAGTTTGGTTTGCATTTATGGTGCTTACACCTCGAATTTGTATACCAAGGGAATTCTTAGTCGCATTTTGAACTTGTGTTAAGAGTAATCCACTTGTTACATTTAAAATTCTGTCCAAAACGTTGGCACCGACCGATCTGTTGAATAGCTTATTATCAATATATGCAAATGAACCAGTAGCACGTTCTTTATTTAACTGTTGATAACCTGTACTATACTCCACCTTCACCTCTTCCAGCTCACCAGTAGCCAGATTCAACTTAATCTCCAAAGGCATCACCGCCCCTTTTACCGGAATTTCCAATGTTTTATACCCTACATAACTCACTTGCAATACCGCATCTTCGGCTACAGCTTTAATTTCAAACATCCCATTCTCATCAGTATTCGTAACAGCATTTTTCCCTTTTACCCGGATAGAAGCGTTTGGGAGCGGCTTCCCCTGTTCATCAGTCACCCTCCCTTTCACCGTTAAATCTCTCATGATATTCGAAACCGCGGAACTGAGCTTATCTAATAATGAGGGTTCATCTTTGCTAATGGATACAATTGTACCTTCAATTTCGTACTTAAGTTTTAAACCTTTAAAGGCGATATTTAAAGCCTCATTGAGCGTAGCGTTAGTTACTGAAATATTGATTTTCTGACTTTCAGGAATAGTCTTATCGTCGTAGTAAAAATCAAAACCGCTCTGCTTCCTGATCTCTTTGAGCACGCCCGATAATGGCGCATTGGTTTTGTTCAGTGTAATGCGTTGACCAAAGGTCGCTGCACTCACCTGCATTAGGGATGCTATTAATATAACGGTGGTTAGTCGCATAATTAGCACAATTTTATGATATAGCCGAAGCCTACCAAATGGTGATATAATATCGTACATTTGTATCGTTTGGTTCTGTGCAGTTTGTCCCGTGTCTTCGAAAACTTTGGACATCCTGCTGTTGACACTTTATTGTTTATACACTGTTCCAAACACAAACCAGGGGTGTCCGCACTTCTGGTTTGCTCATATTCTTAATTCTGCCGTCGAAAAAATTTCATCTTTTTATTGTTTAGATTTATAATTGTTGATTCTGTCATAGGGTGATGATTTTTTATTTTGTTACGTATATTTTTTTACCTTCTATCTTAAACTGTACTTGCCCGGATTTCTCTATCGATTTCAGAACAGCGGATAACTTATTGTTACGAGAAATCCAACCTCCTGAACGGATATCATCAGGAACAGATTCATCATAAATGACCTCGACATCATACCAGCGGGCTATCTTTCGCATTGCCAATCGGAAATCGACCCGCTCAAAGTAAAAATCCCCATCTTTCCAGTCTGTAATATTCTCCATGTTCGCTTTAGCTACATTCAGATCAGTCCCATTGTTGACCAGCTGCTCACCTGGTTTAATCACTTGCTGATGTTTTCCAGATACCACCTGAACCGAACCTTCGATCAATGTAGTGGCAACAACTGCCTCATCCTTATAACTATTGACATTAAATTCAGTACCCAATACTTTAATTTCCTGATTCTTGGTTTGGACTATGAATGGATGGGCTTTGTCTTTGGCAACCTGAAAAAATGCCTCACCGTCAAGCCTTACCCTACGCAACCCACGTTCATTTAGGCTGGCAGGATAAGTCAAACTTGAAGCAGCGTTTAAATATACCATAGAGCCGTCTGGCAAACGCACCTTGTAAGTTTCTCCGTTAGCCGTAGATAAAGTGTTGATTTTATTTGGATCAGCCTCTGATCCTTTGATTTCATAGACCAGCTGTCCATCTACTGTTTTATTGATACTGATGCCCGCTTCATTGGCTAACTCCCCGTTTGAGGCATCAGACAATCTGATTTTTTTACCAGAAGCCAAAGTCAAGGTAGCTCCTTGCTTTCCGGGCGCCACATCATTTTTATAAGCGATTTTATCCGGATTTAATCGGTTGCCTCCACCAAAATAAAATAAGCCAGCACCAAATACCACCAATGCCACCGCAGCGGCAGCCACAATTCTTGGCCATAAACGTTTAACAACTGGTTGTTTTATCGTTTGAATAGTTTCCAGATCAGCCCAGATTTTATGCTTTACCTCCAGCCATTCTTCTTTAGAAAGCAATACCTCATCATTCTGATGTGACTGATGTATCCAATATTTGGCAACAGCTTCATCCTCGGAGGAATAATTCCCGGTGCGAACCCTTTCCAATACCTCTTTGATATCTATCCTTTGCATATACACTGATTAATGATTTGGCTAATCAGAAACAAAGTCGTCCGATCATTACCAATCGGGTACAAGACAAAAAAAATAAAATATAACCAACTGTATTACAGCGAAATAATTTTTAAATTATTCTTAAGGCTTCAGGATGTAGATCACATAAATGAATACCCCAAGATTAGTTTTCAGATGTTTCATTGCCCGCTTAATCTGGGTCGAAACCGTATGTTCAGAGAGCCCAAGCTGGCTGGCAATATCTTTAACACTTAAATTCCCCTCAGTTTTCAGCTGATAAATTTCTTTCATCTTAGGCGGCATCGCCGCAATCTCCTTATCAATCAAAGCGGTAATTTCTTTCTCTCTGATCAGATAATCTGTTTCGGTGCTGTCGATATCAATATAATGATGCCCTGAATCAACATATTGCTTAATCACATCTTTATGCCTGTAAATATCAAATATCTTGTTCAGTACTGATTTATATAAAAATCCGGAAAGCGTAGTACTTAAGATAAATTTCTGCCTGTTACTCAATAAAGCAGCAAAAATGTCGTGTACAATATCAGTAGAATCTTCTTTGTTGTGAAGCCGCTTTAATGCGTACAAATATAACAGCTGGCTATACCGATTATAAATTTCTTTAAATGCAGCATCATCACCAGTCCGGAAAAGACCGGCCAGTTCAGCATCACTGTATTTATTATAATCGTTCATCGCCTATACAATATACTAAAATCGGCTGCCAATGTAAAAATTATTTGGCACATAAATGCAGGGCGCAATCATGGGGAATCACTAAAAACGTTTTACCAACCTCCCTGGATAGAAAATAAGATAAAGATCACATGGAAACAGCCTGTTGCTGCTCATTATCCTGTCGCAAATCTTTCTGTTTACAAACCGACGACCTTTGTTTAGGCGACCCACCCCGCCTGCGCTTCTTCCTGCTTTCCTGTTCAGGCTCTTGCTGCAATTGTTCAGTCCGTGTACCACCGCTGTCAGGTTCTTTCGTTCCCTTCACTTCCTCAACAGCTTTTTCCGTTTTAACCAGCTTTTCCAGTTCAGCAGCCACTAATTCCAATACCTGCTTTTTGATCTTATCGTAATTGGCCTGCACATCTTCCGGTGTCACTTTTGCAATCATCGGCAGATCTACATAACTATCCTCTTCTGCTTTAATCGCCCCATGGTCATTCTGCACCTCCGCATGAAACATTTTTAAGCTGATCTTCTGATCGGGATTATCTGCCACAAAACCGACAAATTCCCCCGAAGATAAGGAAGCGATCTTGGCAGCAGGAATGGCAAAATCCAGTTGTGTGGATTTAGAAACCGAGGTATCTGAACTGTTGATGCTCGTACTTTGCCGGTCCTGCATGATCTTTCCAAAATTCTCACTCAGTCTTTTAGCGGTATCACCCGTTACCTGGCCGGAGATCACATTACCGACGATTCCCGTAATCACATCAGCCTGTTCCTTGCCATAATCTTTTCTCAGTTGGCTGAAGTCCTGCACTGCCAATGTGGTGCTGACTTTATTGCTTCTCGCTGTTGCAATCAGGCTATCCATATTGTTAAAAAATATGGTTGGGAATTCATCAAAGATCAAACTGCTTTTCAGTTGCCCTTTCCGGTTCACCAGTTTAATCATCCGGGAAATATAAAGCGACAATACCGCGCCATAAGTTTGCAGCTTCTGCGGGTTGTTACCCACACAGATGACCTTGGGTTCGTTCGGATTATTCACGTCCAGCGTAAAATCATTGCCGTTTAATACCCAATACAATTGCGGGGAGGCCAATCTCGCCAGTCCGATCTTTGCACTGGCGATCTGCCCCTCCAATTGTGCCTTGGCATTGTTCTGCCAGGCGGAGATAAAAGGATTGATCAAAGCCCTGATTTCCTGCTCCCGTTCCAATATCGCAAATAAATGATCGTATTCAGCCTGCATCAGCTCGATCACATGCGGCAAGGTACAATACCTGCCACCCTGGTACTTTTTTAAATACCATATGATAGCTGTTAAAAAGTTAACCGGAGATTCCACGAAAAAATCGCCCTGCTTTTTGATCCATTCGCGGTTCAGTCCCAGCATAATCGTGCGGGCAGATTCAATCGCATCAGTAATGTCGTCCATACTCTCCGGGTACAAAGGATTACAGCGGTGCGTGTAACTCGGATTGTCAGGATTGATCACAAAGAATTTCGGCTTGATCTGATAGTTGTGCTGATATTTGATCAGCTTGTTATACGCCAGCCTAGTCAAATCGTCGTACTTAAAGTCATACAGGAACATCGAAAAACCTTTCTTCAAATGCTGGTCAATGATGTGCCGGATCACAAAATAAGATTTACCTGCACCCGGTGTCCCAGCTACCAATAAACCCCTGAACGGATTGATCACATTGACCCAACTGTCTTTTATTTTTCCCTTATGGTGATATTTAGCAGGCAGGTTAATGGAATATTCATTTTCCAGCAGCCGTTCCTCCTGCGGAAACGTCTCATTTTCGGTGTTAAAAATATCCTTTTTCAAATTTAAGTGGATCAGCCTGGATAACCTGGTGCCGCCGGTAAGAACCAGTAAATAAGCCATTGTCGTTAATCCGATATACAGGCTCGCCAGTATGCTGTAGGCGCCATGCAGGTAGAGGGCCAGAAAGGACAGGCCGTATACCAGCAATCCGCTCAACAGATAAGCGATAATGCTTTTACGATTTGCTTTTTCATCCTTTTTGCCTTTAGCCCCCAACAAGGACACCATTAAGAAGATGAGTGCCGCTAATTTGGGTTTGAATATTCCGGCCAGCCAGCCGACCTTCGCCAGATTACTGCTGATGCGATCTGTAATACCGGCCGTTAAACCCCAATGTTGAAATGCGCCATAGCAGGTTAAATAGAAATGTACGGCTAGAATAAAAATACTGATCAGCCTGCTAAAATCGATGATCTTGCGTAAGCCTTGTGAATCTTCACCAGTGTTCATGGTATAAGTGATTAATGGTTTATAATGTGAGTTGCTGATCCTGCTCGATCACCAGCCCTTTTCTGCGTTTCTTTTTAGGTTTGGGTAATTTTACGCCGCTTTCCTCTTCTGTCCGGGCCAAAGCAATGTCCAGGAAGTTTGTTATAGCAGATGTTTTTAGATAGGTTTTGGGTTGATGCTCCTGCTGATTCGGTATTTGATGTGCCGGTTGTTTTGGTGCGGCGGATACATTTTGCATGTGCAATGCAGCTTTTTCAAACCTTTCTGACATCGCCTTTGCACTGTACGCCTTACCAAGATCACTCCCGTTGAATATGGTCTTGTTACGGTGGTCTATATAGGTAACGCCGTATATCTGCCCCTGATCATTTTTGCGGAACACAACATCGATGCTGTTCGTTCGCAGTTCTTTTTCAAGGGTTCCCTGACTGAGGTTCCCAAACTTAAAGAACAGCTTATCCAGTTCGTTTTTCAGTTCCGCTTTAAAGGGCTTTCGTTTCTCTTTATTACGCTCAAAACGCTTTTCCAATTCGTCCATTGTCGGTTTACAATATATGCTGCTGGCTTTTACTGGAATGCCTACCGGCTCGCCTTTACCATCCAGTATGGAATATAACAGCCCTCTTTTCTGAAACATCCGGGTATGTTCTGCGCCACGATCGGCCTTGATATTGAATTGCTCCAATATGGCCTTGTATTCGGCAAACGAGGTATAGCTGTATTGGCGCATTACCCCAGTGACTGTATTGCTGATGACCTGTTTAGTGGGCTTTTCGCCATAAATAGCAGGCATGATACTTTGCCCATGTTTCAATTCCCGGCCTTCCGCCTGAACCAGGCCATATTTTTTTTCCATATCCTTCCTGACGGGTTCTGAAAGCCGGTAGCCAATGCCGTGAATATCGATTCGTTCACCATCTTTTTGGATATTGGTTGTGGCAATATGGATATGTGGGTGGTTTGCATCAAGGTGCCTGTAGACCAAAAATGGCTGATCGCCAAAACCGATACGCTCCATATATTCCGCCGCTATCTGTTGCAGTTTGCTGTTATCCAGTTTATCGGAGGCATCAAAATTTAAAGTGAGATGCAGTGCATTGGTCTTCACTTTTGCATTCAGCTCAATGAGGTGTTTGAAACGATTGAGTTTTTGCATCAAGCTCATCTTTTCAATATCCCCTGCAAAGCCACTGGCCAGGATCAGTGCAGCCTCGCCCAGTTCTACCTTATCCTCATTGTAATGCAGAATGCCCCTAATACTTTTGCCGCTTTCTATTTTTGCAACCATAGATCTGCTAATTTTCCCACGATTACCAATAACCGGCTTACTCTGCCATCGACATCCTTATACAGCGCAGCCGTGCGGGTCACGTAAAATGACCGCTCGGCCGGGCTCTCACTGACGTGGAAGTGATGTGTCTGCTGATTGATGTTGATGCCGATGGCTTTCAGTTCTTTTCGTATCAAGGCCAGTTCTTCCATCGGGCCGTTCAGCGAAGCATCTTTGTGAAAAAGGGTAATGCGCTCCTGGCTCAGTATCTTCCTGGCTACTTCTCCAATACTCCGGCAATCACTGTCTTCGGCCAGCTTTTCCAGTCGCTGAAAAGTAGCCTTGTTCACCCGGATAATAATCGGGTGATTCAGCAGGGTTTCTTCATCTGTATAACGGGGTCTTGACATCTTCGCTTAGCTGAAATTTAAGGGCATACGAGTTCCGAGTATGACCACTGACCGCAAGGGCAGCAAGAGGTTTTTGTATACAAAAATCCATCTTGCTGCGAACCCGCGTTTGCCCAAAAAGCTGCTTATCCAATAGTTCATAAACTTCGGTTTAATAGTGAAATGATCGGTCCTTGAATGGAAGAAATAGACTGTTTGTTCAATCAGCTGTTTGATTGCGCCACTTTACCAAGTTGTTTCAACTCATCCAGCGGAATACAAGCCCTTAGCAATTGCCGGATCTTTTGCCGCGGTTCTGTTTTTACCATCTTCAATTTGAGATTTGGCGACCCGTTGTATTTCCGGCTCTTGACATCGGGTGTACCGATCTTCCTGGTCTTTGCATTGCGCACTTCGAGCACTTCTAAAACTTCCTGTTTCATCATTTTTAGGATTTGTCCAGCAAAGTTGTCAGAACGAAAATGCTGCACATCTACAGGGGTGACAAAAAGTTATTTCGATAATTCCGCCTGGGTTTATTTCTCACCCCTGTAGAGTTTGGCCGCTACTTGACCCTCATGTTTGTAGTCAAAACAAGAGCGATGAGACAGAAAGAACCTGGTAAAAAAAGAAACATCAGACCGGAAAAAGTGGTGGCGGTATTGGAAAAATACGACCGTAAAATAACGCTAGCGGAGGCCGAACTAATTTTGGAACTCAGCTATAAATTTGCTAAATTATCACTTGAACAGGTCAAAAACGGAGGTTCTACGAAACCAAGTCCAAAAAGGATGACCCCGCGCAACCTGTATAGGTAATCCATTAATTTATTGCAAATGACAAAAAACAAAAGCACATGAACACAACAAAAGCATGCCTTTACATCAGGGTAAGTACCGATGAACAGGCAGACAAGGGATTTTCCCAAAGAGATCAGGCTGAACGCCTGCAAATTTATTGTAACCAGAAAGGGATCGATGTAGTCCGAATCATATTCGAGGATTATTCTGCAAAAACATTTGGCCGCCCGGAATGGGCAAAAATTATTAGCGAACTGCAAAAAACAAAAGGCCGCTGTTTCGATCAGATCCTTTTCACCAAATGGGACAGGTTTAGCCGTAATACCGCTGATGCCTATCATATGATCAGGTTACTGAGGGAGTATGAGGTCGAACCTGTAGCCATTGAACAGCCACTGGATTTTGCAATTCCCGAGAGTAAAACGATCCTGGCCGTTTATTTATCCATGCCAGAGGTGGAAAACGATCGAAGGGCACTTAATGTGATCTATGGAATGCGTAGGGCTAGAAAAGAAGGCCGCTGGATGGGCAAGGCACTTCACGGGTACAAGAACAAAATTACCGAGGACGGCAGAAAGTACATCGGCCTGGTTGAACCTGATGCCTCGCTGATGAAATGGTGTTTTGAGCAAATCGCTGAAAACGTATTTGCGACCGAGCACATTTGGATGATGGCCAAGGAAAAAGGATTAAAAATCGGACGTTGTGGGTTTTGGCAATGTCTCCGAAACCCTGTCTATTGTGGAAGAATTGTGGTTCCAAAATTTAAAGACGAAGAGGAATACACAGTAAAGGGAGCCCATGAAGCACTGATTTCAGAAAGTCTATTTTACAAAGTGCAGGACGTACTGGAACTCAGGAGCATTAAGCAGGTAGAGCGTACAGTACACGGTCTGAAAGTGGTCACTCCTGACGAATTTCCATTGAGGGGCTTTATGACTTGCGCGGTATGTGGAAAGACATTGACCGGAAGCGGATCACTGGGCTGTCGTCAACGTTATTACTATTACCACTGCCAGGTGAAATGCAGGCAACGTTTCAGAGTAGAGGTAACCCACCGGCTCTTTGAAAATGAGCTTAGAAAATTTGTGCCAAGGGTAGGCATTCCCGAAATTTTTAGAATGATCGTGCTGGACACCTTTAGTGATGAATCGGCCTATATTAAGAACGAACGCAGAGAGATATCGAACTTGATTTTCCAGCAGCATCAGCGTGTAAATAAGTCAAGGGAATATTTACTGACCGAAACCATCAGTGAAGTCGAATATAACGAGATAAAAGAAGATTCTCAGCGCAAGATCATCCACTATGAAGCTGATTTAAAGGCAATTGAAGAACGTGTAAATCATGACTTTGACATCGAATCGATGGTTAAAGACCTATTATCACACATGGAAAACATTGTAAATCTGTACATTAACGCCAATACTAGCGGTAAGAGACATATTGTAAGTTCAATGTTTTCGGGAAAATGGGTATTTGATGGAGATGTACATCGAACTACGGAATTGAACCGAGCAGCCTCGCTTATCTATCAGTTAAACAACAGGTTACGGCATAAAAAAACCGGAGCCAAGATTGAAAAAAACTTGAACTCCGGTGAAGTACCCGAGAGCAGATTCGAACTGCCACGCCGTTGCCAGCGCCAGCCCCTCAAGCTGGTGCGTCTACCAATTTCGCCACCCGGGTATTTATTCTGCAAATATATACTTATTCAGATAATATCGTCAAGCCATCGTACGCTAATTTTATATTAGGGGGCAAATCTTTTTCCACATGCTCGTGAAGACCTAAATTATGGCTGATGTGGGTGAAATAAGTTGTCTCTGCGCCAATCTTTTCTGCAAACTCGATGGCCTCTGCCAGTGTGAAATGAGAAATGTGCTGTTCCTTCTGTAAAGCGTTCACTACCAATACCCGTGTTCCCTTTATTTTTTCAACAGTAGCATCGGGTATGGTTTTGGCATCGGTGATATAAGTAAAATCACCTATCCTGAACCCTAGTATTGGCAACTTATAATGCATAATGTCCAGCGGCACTATAGCAGTATTTCCTATATAAAAGGTTTCATCGTTTATGGTATGCAGGTCTATCTGGGGCAGTCCCGGATAATGTGCTTCCGCAAAAATATAAGAGAACTCCCTCCTCAGCGCATGCTGCACCCGTTCAACAGCGTAAATATCAATGTTCTTTTTTAACAGGTAATTGAATGGGCGGATATCGTCGAGCCCGGCCACATGGTCTTTATGCTCGTGGGTAAATACAATGGCATCCAGGTCTTTTACACCGGCCCGCAGCATCTGGTAACGAAAATCAGGGCCGCTGTCTATCACAATCGTCTTATCATCCGTTTCAACCAATACAGATACCCGCAGGCGCTTATCCTTATGATCTGCCGAACGGCAAACTATGCAGCTGCAGGTAATAACAGGAATTCCCTGCGACGTGCCCGTACCTAAAAATGTGACCTTCAAAATATATGTATTGCAAGCATGATGACCAAAAATAACAAATTACCTCAAATCAACTACTTCTACCCCGGGATATTTCTTACCGTCGAAGGTAAAGGTTGATTCAGGCACTTTTGCATTGCCTGTAAATGTTTTAACATAATAGGTATACTGGTTTCCGTTCTTTTCAAAAATCAGCGCACTGGCAATTTGTTTAGCATTCTTATCAATACTTAGCCTGATCTTAAAATAAGGATCATTGCTGTTTAAAGGTGTAAGATCAATAGTTTGATAAACTTTAGTACCCGACTTCTTCTCGCCGGTGTACAGGTACTTATACCCTTTTTCGTAAAGGGTGAATATTTTGGCCGGGTTTAAGGCATTGCTGCTATTGTCGACTGCAGTTACCTGAACTTCCTTTTCTTCTTTAAGATAAGTCCAAAGCGTCTTGCCATCGCTGATCAGCTCCTGCGCGCTGGTATTTACCCTGTATTTATTCGCGTTGGCCTTTACATACAAGGTTCCCTGCTGGGTTTCATTGACATTGCTTTGCTTAGCATCAATTACCAAACTAAAATCGGCCTTTACTATATCATAGGAACGGTACTTTTTACTTACCGCGCTCAAAATGGCCTTTGCCTTAGCATCGGTTTGCGCAACAGCAGTACACATATATCCGGTTGCCAGCATCAGCAACAACACAATTTTCTTCATGGCTCTCTCTTGTTAAATGTTAATCGTTGTTGAGGTCGTTCAAGAACTGTTCCAAAGCATAATCGTCCGGAATCAGGACCTCACGGGCTTTACTGCCTTCAAACGGACCAACTACACCTGCGGCTTCCAATTGGTCGATGATCCTGCCTGCGCGGTTGTAGCCCAGCTTTAGTTTTCTCTGGATCAAAGATGTGGACCCCTGCTGGTGCATCACAATTAACCGCGCTGCATCTTCAAACATGGAGTCACGCTCGCTTAAATCAAAATCAGCCTTGGCATTTTCTGCTGCTTCATCGATGTATTCAGGCAGCTGATAAGCTTCGGGATAACCTCTTTGCGCGCCGATAAACTCCGAAATCCGGTCGACCTCAGGTGTATCCACAAAAGCACACTGCAGCCTGATCAGATCGTTTCCGGTTGACAGGAGCATGTCACCCCGCCCGATAAGCTGATCGGCACCACCGCTATCCAGGATAGTACGGGAGTCTATTTTAGACAGCACCCTGAAGGCCAGCCTGGCCGGAAAGTTCGCTTTTATGGTACCGGTAATGATATTTACCGAAGGGCGCTGCGTGGCCAGTACCAGGTGGATACCTACAGCACGCGCTAGCTGTGCCAAACGGGCAATAGGTGTTTCCACCTCTTTACCTGCAGTCATCATCAGATCCGCAAACTCATCCACAATCAGCACAATATAAGGCAGGAAGCGGTGTGAATTATTTGGGTTCAGCTTGCGCTTAACAAATTTATCGTTGTACTCTCTTAAATTCCTTACCTGTGCATCTTTCAGCAAATCGTAACGCTGGTCCATTTCAATACACAGTGAATTTAAGGTATTGATTACCTTCTTGGTATCGGTAATGATGGCATCGGCCTCACCTGGTAGTTTGGCCAGGAAATGTCGTTCTATTTTGTTAAACAGCGTAAGTTCTACCTTTTTAGGATCTACCAGCACAAACTTAAGTTGCGAAGGGTGCTTTTTGTAAAGCAGCGACACCAGGATGGAGTTGATACCCACAGATTTACCCTGTCCGGTTGCTCCCGCCACCAGCAAGTGTGGCATTTTAGAAAGATCACCGATATAAACCTCATTGGATATGGTCTTCCCCATGGCAATAGGCAGGTCCATAGTAGTTTGCTGAAACTTTTCGGTAGCCAGTATACTGCGCATGGAAACCATTTCGGGATGCATATTGGGCACCTCTATACCAATGGTTCCTTTACCCGGCATTGGGGCAATGATACGGATTCCAAGCGCTGCAAGGCTCAATGCAATATCGTCTTCAAGGTTTTTGATTTTCGAGATCCTTACCCCCGGTGCCGGAATGATCTCGTACAGCGTTACCGTTGGCCCAATGGTAGCCTTGATCTTATCAATTTCTATATTGTAATGGTTTAGGGTTTCTACAATCTTATTCTTATTGGCTTCCAGTTCCTCGGCGTTTACAGATATTTTATTGGAGCCATAATTTTCCAGCAAGTCAAGGTGTGGATATTTATAACTGGACAGATCGAGCGTTGGGTCATAGTTTCCAAATTGTTCTACCAGCTCTTCCGACTTTTTATCTTCCTCAGTCTTCTCAATGGTCAGTTCCGGTTCCGGCTTGGCCGCCGTAGTTTCCAGTGTAGGCGAAAGCACCACCGGCGGGGGTGTCATCACATTTACTGCAGGCGTAAATACAGGTGGCGCCTCCTCTTCATCAATTTCCTTGTCCTCAAGCCTGGATGGGGTAATGACTATATTTTGCTCCTGCCGGCGCTGTTTCCCTAATTTATCGTTCAGGGTAAACTCTACCGGTTCTGAACGCACTTCGCTTTCCAGTTCTACATTTTCAGGTACATCCGGTATAAAGGCTGCTTCCTTCTTTTTACGTTCGGGAATCTTAAAATCTATGTTATAAGCTATAATCAACACGGTTAAAGCCAAAAAGGCGATTAAACCGCCAACCCCGGCAACACCAATCTGTGCCACCAGCAACTTATTGGTCCAGTAGCCAAACTCTCCTTCTATATAATGGGGTGTATTGCTGAAAAAAGAATGCGCAAAACCCAAGGTAAGTGAAATGAACAATAAAAAAAATAGGCTGTAGCCCAGTGTTTTTTCTATTGCAAAGATTTTTACCTTAAATAACAGGCGGTAACCAATTACAAAAAAGACAAAAATAAACAGGAAGGAAGCCAGGCCAAACCACTCGTAAATAAACTGGTGCGACAATAAAGCACCTATTTTGCCCAGCCAGTTTTGTACAACCGGCGGGATGTTTACCTGCTGCAGCTCTTCATAGGTTTTAAAAAGATTGTCCCAGCCCCCGTTTGCATCTATAACATAACTATAATCTTCCTGCCAGGTGAACAGGTACGAAGTAAAAGCGATAAGGAAATAGAGCGACAGGATGACAAACAGCAATCCTACAATTTTCACAAATCTGCCATCCTGAAAGTCAAAACGAGGCAAGATTTCGGTTCTTTCCTTGAACGGTCTGGTAGCAGATGATCTTGAGTTTTGCTTATCTCCTGCCTCATTTTTAAATGAATTGGACTTAAATTGGTTTCCCCTTACCGACATCTTTCGTTACTAATATTAATAATAAAACAAACTTAAATAATTTTGTGCATTTGTTCCCCTATTTGCCATTATTAAATAAATTACCCAATTTTAACCTAAATTTAACAAAGCAAATGGCCGATCTGGAAACACTTATTGAAACAAACAGCAAACAGGAAATTTTTGATCTGCTATCACAAAATCCTTCGCTGGCAGCCAAAGATACCAGTCATGGCATTTCCCCGGTGTTGCTGGCCTGTTATTATAAGAAACCAGACATCGCCGCACTAATTGCCGGTTTTGGCCCAAAAATTAATTTGTTTGAAGCCTCGGCATTGGGCAGGCTGGAAGAAGCTGCACTTTTAATAGATCAGGACCCCGATGCGGTAAATGCATTCTCCAAAGATGGCTTTACTGCCCTGGGCCTTGCCGCTTATTTTGGCAACGAAGAAATGGCAAAATTGCTCATCTCCCGTAATGCAGAAGTAAACACGCCTGCCAACAATGGGTTTAACGTTTTCCCTATACATTCTGCCGTTGCTGCAAAGAATTACGACATCACCAAAATGCTGATCGATGCAGGTGCAAACGTAAATGTGGTACAACAAGCCGGCTTCACTCCTTTACATGCCGCGGCACAGCAAGGCGACATAGAGTTGATTATTCTGTTGCTTGAAAATGGTGCCGAACTAGACATTGCTATGGAAGGTGGCAAAGTAGCCGCAGATCTGGCCAGGGAAAAAGGTTTCGTTGAAATTGCCGAAATATTAAAACTCTGATCACACGTCCCAGATGCTCATCCTGATCTTTTTGATGTAATGCCTTACATCGAGCACCAGTGCCGCCAGTACATAGAATACAATAGGGAAGCCTACCGCAAGAAATGAGGAGTAAATAAAAAACAGTCTGATTTTACTGATAGATATATTAAAACGCTCGGCCATATAAGTACAAACACCAAAACTCTGCTTTTCAAAAAAGGTAATGATCCGCTGGAACATGTTATTTTTTTTAGATTTTAATTCCTATATCACAATTTAATCATTTTTTCTGATTACAGTAGTATTTATTTAATTGATTTCCCCTTGTAGTTGGTAATGAATACCCCAATAATGATCAGCACTGTTGCTATGAGGATATCCTTTGTAATGACCTCATCTAAAATAAGCCACCCAAGGAATAATGCAATGACGGTATTGAAATAGGTAAGTATAGAAACTTCTGTTGCAGCCACCTTTTTTAAGGCATAATGGTAACAGAAAAAAGCGACAACAGATCCAAATACAGCCAGATAACTTACAGCCAGCATACTGTTAAGGCTCCATTTGGCAACGTTGTGATCGGCAGAGAAAAGAAAAGCCAGGACGAATTGTACAACTGCCGAAAAAGCAAACTGGTAAAAAAGATCTAAAAAAATATGATCAGATTTCTGATTGTTCTTTTTGATGTACAGGGTACCAATGGTCCAGCCGCTAATGGCAAAACACAAAAACATAATGCCGGTTTTATAATTCGGATCGAGCAGTTCGCTTAGCCCCTCCCTGAATATAAACACCACCCCCAGAAAACCGATGGCAACACCAATAAATCCTTTTAACGAGGGTTTTTGCAAGCCTATTGCCACACAGGCCAAAAATACGATGAGCGGGTTTAAAGCATTCAGTAATGAAGTTAAGCCACTGGGTATGGTTTGTTCTGCCACCGTGGTCATGCCGTTAGCCACCACAATCATGAGCAGTGACAGCAGCATCTGACGCCTTAAATAAGGCCAGTCCTTCCATATCAGTTCTCTTTTACGGAGCAAAATAACCAGCAGTACGATGGCTGCAATAGTTTGACGGATAGCCGCAACAAACCATGGTGGTATGGTTTCAACAGCTACACGGATACCGAGGTAGGTGGTACCCCAGATCAATGCTACTCCCGTTAAGGCAAAAAGCAGCTTTACATCCGGTCGTCTGATCATATCAGGCCTGCAGCCTGCAGGATCTGAGCCATTTCCTCTTGTAGTCTCAGTGCTTCTTCCCGTGCTTTTTCAGCAAAGTCCTCGCCCTTACTGGCGTAAATGATAGACCTGGCAGAATTGACCAGCAATCCGCATGTTGAGTTTAAGCCGTACCGGCAAACCTCTGCCAGGCTTCCACCCTGTGCACCAACACCTGGCACCAGTAAAAAATTATCAGGAGCCAGTCGCCTGATGTTTTCAAATTCTGTACCCCTGGTTGCACCAACCACGTACATCAGTTGCTCACTATTGGCCCATTCGGAAGAAATACGGATTACCTCTTCGTACAATTTACCTTCGGGTGTATGGTGCAGCTGAAAATCACTATGCCCGGCATTCGAAGTCAGCGCCAGAAGGATCACCCACTTACCGGCATAATTTAAAAAAGGACTTACGGAATCCTTACCCATATAAGGGGCAACAGTAATGGCATCAAAGCCCATTCCCGATTTCCCTTTATTAAAAAATGCATCGGCATACATGGCAGAAGTATTGCCAATATCGCCCCGCTTGGCATCAGCTATCGTAAAGATGTCTGTCGGGATGTATTCCCAGGTACGGATTAAAGTTTCCCAACCCTTTAAACCCATAGATTCATAAAAAGCCGTGTTAGGTTTATAAGCCACACACAGGTCTTTTGTAGCATCGATAAGTTGTTTATTAAACTCGAGCACAGGGTTTTCATATTTGAGCAGGTGTTTGGGGATCAGTTCCATAACGGGATCCAATCCAACACATAAAAAAGATTTTTTATTTTTAATTTGCTCAAATAGTTGTGTCTTATTCATCAGGGGGTAAATTTTGGGTGCAAAGATGCCAATTTCTGCGCTCATTTAAAGGCGCTTCTAAAAAATTAATTATCTTTGTTATAAACAATTTCATTTTTTTCTTGGAGATTAGAATTCAAATACATACAATTGCACCATAATTCTCTAAAGTTTATCTGATCATTCCAGAAAATTTCTTAAGATTTTGTTCAACAACCCCATCTATAAATGCATTTTTTTGCACTGTTTACTTGATTAAAAAAAATTCTCCACATCCATATAATGTTTAATAAAACAGAATTAAATGAAAAGCTCACGGCTGAATTACGTGAGATAGCAAAAACCCAGGGCATTTTAAATGCTGACGAGTTGCGTAAAGCCGAACTGGTTGAAATTATTGCCCAGATTAGCGAGCAGATGACCGAAGCAGAACCTGCTCCCAAAGCAGCACCGGCAAAAGCCGCCAAAGCAAAAGCACCAAAAGAACGTGCTGCAAAAGCAAATAGTGAAACTCCTCAGCCTGATGAACAGGCTGCCGATACCGAAGTTTCTACAAGCACCACTGCACCTGCCGAAAAAACCGCTGCACCTGTAAAGGAACGCAATGCTAAAGCAGATACCAATAACGATACTGCAAAAGAAAATCAGGGTGATAAACCTGCCAGAAAAAGAATTCGCATTGCAGCCAAGGAAGTAGCAGAAGAAAATGTGCAAAGGCCATTTAACCGGGCTTCGTTATTTGATCCACAACCTGCGAAACAGGAAACACTTTTTGAAGCGCCTGCAGAAGTTGCTCCCCAAGAGGAACAGGCACCTGCCACGGCTAATCCTGCAGCGCCTGCAGCCGAGCCAAAAATTGCAGCACCTAATGCAGACAATAAAAAGCACCGTCCTCAGGAAAACAGGCCAAAGAACCCGAATAACAACAACGGGAACAGTCAACATAAACAAAATGAAAACAGCTATTCTAATCTGGACTTCGACAATACCATTACCAACGAAGGTGTACTGGAAATTATGCCGGATGGATATGGCTTTTTAAGATCTGCCGATTATAACTACCTGTCGTCACCGGATGACATCTACGTATCCCAATCGCAAATCAAATTATTTGGTTTAAAAACAGGCGATACCGTAAAAGGAAGTATCCGCCCGCCAAAAGAAGGCGAAAAATACTTTCCATTGGTAAGGGTAGAGACCATTAACGGACGCTTACCTGCTGATGTAAGGGACCGAGTTCCTTTTGACTACCTTACCCCACTGTTCCCTACAGAAAGATTAAACCTTTTTACAGAAACAAATAACTATTCGACCCGTATCATTGACCTGTTTACCCCTATTGGTAAGGGCCAGCGCGGTTTGATTGTTGCCCAGCCTAAAACCGGTAAAACCAATTTACTGAAAGAGGTTGCCAATGCCATCGCAAAAAACCATCCTGAAGTTTACCTGATCATTTTATTGATCGACGAACGTCCGGAAGAGGTAACCGATATGGCCAGAAGCGTAAGGGCAGAGGTGGTTTCCTCTACTTTTGATGAACCGGCTGATCGCCATGTGAAAATAGCCAATATTGTACTGGAGAAAGCCAAACGCCTGGTTGAGTGCGGCCATGATGTAGTAATCCTTCTGGATTCGATAACAAGGCTTGCAAGGGCCTACAATACTACAGCCCCGGCTTCAGGAAAAATCCTGTCTGGTGGTGTGGATGCCAATGCATTACATAAACCTAAACGTTTCTTCGGTGCTGCCCGTAACATTGAAAAAGGTGGTTCATTAACCATACTTGCAACTGCATTGACCGATACTGGTTCGAAAATGGACGAGGTGATCTTTGAAGAATTTAAAGGTACAGGTAATATGGAACTGCAGCTGGATCGTAAGTTATCTAACAAACGTATCTTCCCTGCTATTGATATCACCGCTTCAAGTACACGCCGCGACGACCTGCTGCACGACAGAGATACTTTACAACGTGTATGGATACTGCGTAACCACCTTGCCGACATGAACTCTCAGGAAGCAATGGAGTTTGTTCAGGCTCAAATAAAAGGCACCAAATCCAATGAGGAATTCTTAATTTCGATGAATAGCTAATTCAAAGAAAGGAATTCTTTATCCATGATAAAAAAACACATTCCAAATGCCATTACCTGTGCCAACCTGTTTTCGGGTTGCATAGGTATTGTGCATGCTTTTAATGGTGAACTGGAAATGGCAGCCTATTTTGTACTGCTGTCTGGTATATTCGATTTCTTTGATGGCTTTGCAGCAAGACTGCTGAATGTTAAATCCAACATCGGTAAAGAGCTGGATTCTTTGGCCGATGTGGTAAGTTTTGGCTTTTTACCTGGGGTGGTGATGTTTCAACTGTTAAGTCAAAGCGATGGCCCTTCAGCTTACCTGCCTTATGCAGGTTTTATCATTACCATATTCTCTGCATTAAGATTGGCGAAATTTAATGTAGATACCAGGCAGACCGAGGATTTTATTGGATTAAACACACCGATGAATACCCTGTTTATTGTATCGCTGCCCTTTATTCAGAAAGACTATCCTTTACTGATCAGTTCAGTGCCCTTCTTGTTGGGACTTGTGGTATTGCTGAGTTGGCTATTGGTTAGCGAGATCAGAATTTTCTCGCTCAAATTCAGTTCGGCAGGATGGCAGCAAAATAAAATAAAATACCTTTTCCTTATTCTGTCTGCAATACTTATTCCTTTTCTTAAATTCCTGGCCGTACCACTTATACTGGTTTTATATATAGGTTTATCGCTGATTCATTTCAGGAATATCCCAAAACAAACTGCAAATTAAAGCTGTTTTTCCAGATCAGCTTTAGCTTCATCAAGCTGCGCATATAAAATCTCGACAAAAGCGCTGATCTCATCAAATGCTGCAGGCAGCTGATCAATATTTTTAAGCTCTCGGGCATTGTTCTCCATCATCTGCATATGATCCTTGGCATCTTCGCGCCCCACGTAAGCAAATGTAGGCTTTATTTTATGCGCGCAGTTAGAGGCCCTGGGCCAGTCCTGATCTGCTATCGCCTTCCCCAGGTCTGAGATATACAAAGGAGTTTGCATCTTGAACATATCTATCATCTCTATGATAAATTCAGCACTGTCCCCAGACATATCCCTTAAATAAGAAAGGTCTAAAGGCTCATTATTCTTTTGTAAGTTTATCATCATAGACAAAAATAACGAATTTATATTTTTGATACTGACAAATTATCACTTAATCTTTCTAATATTTCCGATACAGAGCACTTAAACACCGGATGAATGTAATCAGGGGCGATTTCGGCCATAGGCTCCAGCACAAATTTCCGGTCCTGCATATGCGGATGGGGAATCTGAAGGCGTTTGCCGATGTCTATAATCTGATCTCCAAAAAATATAATATCGATATCAATTAACCGGGAGCCCCATTTTTCATGCCTTACCCTCCCCAGGTCCAGCTCAATGGCCAGTATTTCTTCCAATAGCTGCAAAGGACTAAAAGTCGTCTCCGCTACAACTGCCCTGTTCAGAAAAGAAGGCTGGTCTTCCCTGCCCCATGCTGCAGTTTCATACAAAGATGATTTCAACAGAACGGGACCAATCCGCTTTTTAATTTGCTCAAGCGCCTCTGTCAGCAATTTATTCCGTTCACCCAGGTTACTTCCCAGTAACAAATAAGCTTTTTCAGTATCCAAATGCATATATTTACAAATTAAATATTTACCTGGCACATGAGAGAATTTTTTAAGTATGTTTTTGCAACAGTTGTTGGCATAGTCATTTCAACAGTGTTGTTGTTTGTGTTTTTTATCGTAATCATTGTGGGTATCGTAAAATCCTCACTCAAAGAGGATAAGGTTAGTGTAAGCAGCAATTCTGTACTGTACCTGAACCTGGACCAGGTGATCACCGAACGTACACCAGACGATCCGCTTTCCAAACTCCCTATAGTTGGTTCAGATGAAGACAAAAGCATTGGTTTTAATGATTTGATCCGTGCTTTGCGTGCCGCTAAAACAGACAACAACATCAAGTGTGTTTACATCAATGTAACCTCGCCCCAGGCAGGTTTTGCCACCATGCGTGAAATACGGGATGCACTGCTTGATTTCAAAACCAGCAAAAAGAAAATTATAGCCTACAGCGAGGTATATACCCAGGGTGCATATTACCTGGCGTCAGCTGCCGATAAAGTTTACCTTAACCCCGAAGGTGCGCTGGAGTTTAAAGGACTGAAATCTGAAACCATGTTTTTCAAAGGCGCATTGGATAAACTGGGCATTGAAGCCCAGATTGTAAGGGTAGGTAATTATAAAAGTGCCGTTGAGCCCTTCTTTGCCGATAAAATGAGCGACAAGAACCGCGAACAGGTAACCGTTTACCTGCAGGGACTATACCACACTTTCCTGGATGGTATTGCAAAAAGCAGGAACGTCAGCGCTGAAACTTTAAACCAGATTGCTGATAATTATAAAATCCAGCAGCCTAAAGATGCACTGGACTATAAAATGGTGGACGCACTCAAATACAAGGACGACATCATTGAAGAATTGAAAGCACTAAGTGGGAAAGATAAAAAGAGCAACCTGAGCACCATTACCATTAATGCTTATGCCAGAAATACTGTAAAAAATACAGGCAGCACTTCAGACAATAAAATAGCCGTAATTTATGCCAATGGCGATATTACCGGCGGAGAAGGCTCGGATGAACAGATCGGCTCTGAACGCATTTCCAGGACCATCCGGAAAGCCCGTCTGGACGAGAACATCAAAGCTATTGTTTTAAGAGTAAACTCCCCAGGAGGCAGTGCCCTGGCTTCAGACGTGATCTGGAGGGAAATTGTGCTAGCTAAAAAGGTTAAGCCTGTTATTGCTTCTTTTGGCGATGTAGCTGCCTCTGGAGGTTATTATATTGCCTGCGCAGCAGATTCTATTATTGTGCAGCCCAACACCATAACCGGATCTATTGGCGTATTCGGGGTGATCCCTAACTTCCAGAAACTTTTCAATGAAAAGCTGGGCATCACCTTTGATGGGGTAAAGACAGGTAAATATGCAGATATCATGAGTACCGACCGGCCAATGACACCAGGTGAAAGACTAATTGTACAAAACGATGTAAACCGTGTATACGACAGTTTCCTTACCCGTGTGGCCGATGGACGAAAAAGATCCAAAACCTATATTGACAGTATTGCCGGTGGCAGGGTTTGGGTGGGTACCGACGCCGTAAGAATTGGCTTGGCCGACAGAACCGGCAGCTTTAATGATGCCATCATTTCTGCCGCTAAAAAAGCCAAAATAAAAGACTACCAGGTGATAGAATATCCTGAAATGCTCGACCCTTTCAAATCCCTGATGGAGAGTACTACAGATAAAGTAAGAACGTATTATACCAAACAGGAACTGGGCGCAAATTATCCTATTTATCAGCAGTTGAAATCAGCCTTATCCAGATCGGGAATACAAACCAGGATGCCTTTTGACATTAAAATACTATAACCCATTCCCAAAGTAAAATGGAGAACAAAACCATCGCACGTACACTGCGGCTGCTTTCGCAATTGATGGAGCTGCACAACGAAAATCCGTTTAAGATCAAATCGGTAGCAAATGCTGCTTTCAAAGTAGATAAACTGCCCTATGCCGTTCAGGGAAAGACACTGGAAGAGATTGCCCAGATCGATGGATTGGGCAAAAGTATCTCCGCAAAGGTTTGGGAACTGCTCGAAACCGGATCAATGGCCGAGATTCAGGCCATCCTTGCTGAAACCCCTGAAGGCATTGTAGAAATGCTGGACATTAAAGGAATAGGGCCTAAAAAGATCGCCGTGATCTGGAAAGACCTGGGTATAGAGAATATAGGTGAGCTCTATTATGCCTGCAATGAAAACAGGCTGATTGAAGCCAAAGGCTTTGGGCTTAAAACCCAGGAAGAGATCAAAAAAATCATCGAATTTAAAATGGCCGCACAGGGCAAGTTCCTGTATGCACAAACTGAAGGCCTGGTGAACACGCTCTATGCCGACCTGGCCGTTTGGCTAAACACCGTTAGTGGCGAGCCCTTGCTAGGCATAGGTGGTGATTACAGGCGCTGTGCAGAGATCATTGAAGAAATTGAACTGCTTATAGGCGCGGAAGACCTGGATGAATTGCAGGAAAAAATAACTGTATTTACCCCGCTTGCCTTTGAACCTCAGACGGAAGGATATTACCTTGCAAATAGTCCCTTTGGCTTAAAAATAAAACTTTATATTGTTCAAAAAGCCGATTTTTACCTGAATTGGTTTAGACTCACCGGTAATGCACAACATGTAAATACAGTACTCGAACTAGCCGGAACCGGGCCTTTTGCTTCCGAAAATGAGATCTACCAGAAAGCAGGCCTGGCTTTTGTTGAGCCCGAACTGAGAGAAGGCCTGAACGAGATCCAACTGGCAAAAGAAAATAAACTCCCGATACTGATTAAAGATGCAGACCTGAAAGGCAGTCTGCACAACCACTCTACCTGGAGCGACGGTGTACATACCCTGGAAGAAATGGCTGTCTACTGTAAAGACTACCTGAAGCTGGAATACCTGGGCATATGCGATCACTCCAGATCTGCGTTTTATGCCAACGGCCTAAATGAGCAGCGTGTGTATGCACAGCATCAGGAAATTGATGCCCTGAATGCAAAACTTGCCCCATTCCGTATATTTAAAGGAATAGAAAGCGATATTTTGAACGATGGATCACTGGACTACAGCGATGAGATCCTCAAAACATTTGATTTTGTGGTAGCTTCGGTACACAGCAACCTGCGGATGGATGAAGAAAAAGCCACTGCAAGGTTGATCAAAGCCATAGAAAATCCTTTTACAAACATACTGGGGCATCCTACAGGAAGGTTGTTGCTGAGCAGAAAAGGCTATCCGATAGATTATGCCAAAGTAATTGATGCCTGCGCTGCCAACAATGTGGTTATAGAAATTAATGCAAACCCTTTGAGGCTTGATCTGGATTGGCGCTGGCACCGCTACGCGCTGGAGAAAGGTGTACTCCTCTCCATAAACCCGGATGCCCATAGAAAAGAAGGTTTCCATGACATGCATTATGGTGTTTTGATTGGCAGAAAGGGAGGATTAACGGCAAAACAGTGTTTAAACAGTTTTTCATTAAATGAGATTGAAACCTTCTTTAAAAGCAGAATCAACAATATTTGATCATATTAAAGGTCAATAATCCCTATCTTTGGTTTCAATATTCAAGCATGCTGACAGAAAAATTATTTAATGCCCATCAAAATAATCAGGCACCGGAGATACTTGTAGTAGGCGACCTGATGCTTGACCATTATATATTCGGATCTGCAAATAGGTTATCCCCGGAAGCGCCCGTGCCCATTGTAAATATAAACAGGGAGTCAAAAATAATAGGTGGTGCGGCTAACGTAGCGAGCAACCTGGTTGATCTGGGTGCTAAGGTTACTCTTGCAGGTGTGGTCGGAAACGACGTCTTTGCCAGTGATATAGAAAATCATCTCCACTCAAAAGAAATAGATACCCGCTTAATCGCAAGGGATAGTGACCGTCAAACTACCGTCAAAACCAGGGTAATTGCTGGCAATCACCAGATCGTCAGAATTGATAGAGAAGATACACATGAGATCTCACCTGAAATGGAGGCTTCTTTTTTCCTGGCATTAAAGCCATCCATAGAAGAAGCGGCTATCGTTATACTTTCTGACTACAATAAAGGGCTGCTTACAGCTGCCCTTTGCTTAAACATCATCGGACTTTGCAATGATCTTGGTAAGAAAATCATCGTAGACCCTAAAGGGCTAGACTACAGCAAGTATGAGGGGGCTTTTGTCATTAAACCTAACCGCAAGGAACTTGCGGAAGCAGCAAAAACAGAAACCATCCGTACCGATGAAGACCTGATTAAGGCAGCGAATGTAATTCTTGCCACCACAAAAGCTACTTACCTTATTGTGACTCTTTCAGAGGCAGGTATTGCCATCATCACTAAAGACAGCTACAAAATTATACCTGTAGCCGCCACAGAAGTGTACGATGTGACAGGCGCGGGAGATACCGTCGTTGCAACTTTGGCTTATTGTCTTTCAATGGGATTCGACATAGAAGAAGCAGTAACAGTTGCCAATCATGCCGCTTCCATAGTCATTAAGCATATCGGTAGCGCCACCACAAATGTGGTGGAAATCATCGCATCTTTAAAAACTATTTAATCCATTATGGTATTAGAGGAATTAAATCATCATAAGCTAACCATTGACCGCGTTATTGCAGAACTTGTGCCGCAAATCGAAAGAGCCTGTACAATGATTACGGAGACAGTTTCTTCAGGGGCCAAGGTTTTGCTGGCCGGAAATGGTGGTAGTGCCGCAGATGCACAGCATATTGCTGCCGAATTGACAGGGCGCTTTGTTAGGGAACGTAAAGCGCTTCCAGCTATAGCCCTCACTGTTGACACTTCAGCTTTAACTGCCATCAGTAACGACTATGGTTATGAAATGGTATTTCAGCGCCAGGTGGAAGCACTGGCACGTACATCCGACTTATTTATTGGTATTTCTACAAGTGGAAATAGTCCTAATATATTAAATGCCCTTATAGCTGCAAAGAAAATAGGTTGCAAGACACTTGGGTTATCAGGCAAAGATGGCGGGCAAATGAATGAACTATGTGACATCAACATTATCATTCCTGAAAACAATACGGCCAGAATACAGGAAATGCATATTCTAATCGGGCACATTCTTTGTAAGGCAGTTGATGAACAGTACTAACCATGAGCAAAGACACCAAACAAACCCTCACACAAAAAATAACAGCAAAACAGGAACTGGCTGCAAAAATCCAAAACTGGAAAGCTCAGGGAAAACGCGTGGTATTTACCAATGGCTGCTTTGATATTGTACATCCCGGACATATCGACTACCTCAGTGAAGCAGCGAATTTAGGGGATGTACTGATTGTGGGGTTAAATACGGATCAATCTGTCAAAAAGTTAAAGGGTGAGCACAGACCTGTCAATAATGAATTCAGCCGCACCCAACTCATTGGGTCGATGTTTTTCGTAGATGCAGTAGTACTTTTTGATGAAGATACACCATTGGAACTGATCACTGCCTTAAAACCTGACGTCTTGGTCAAAGGTGGGGACTATACAATCGAAAATATTGTGGGCGCAAAAGAGACGATTGCGAATGGAGGCGAAGTAAGGGTACTGAATTTTCTTCCCGGGTACTCTTCAACAAGCATTATAGAAAAAATTAAACACACGGAATAAGGCTTCAGCAGATTTGAAAACACCTAAAAAGATTTTGGTAATAAGGTTTAGCTCTATGGGCGACATCATTTACACAACACCAGTAGTGAGATGTCTGAAACAACAGCTACCAAACTGCGAGATCTATTTTTTAACCAAGCCCGAGTTTAAATATATTTATCAAAACAATCCATACCTAACAGGACTGTTAACACTGAAGCCGAGTCTGAAGGACACCATTAAAGAGATTAAAGGCGAAAAATTTGACCTGATCATCGATCTCCACAGAAACCTGCGCAGTACGATTATTAAATTAAAAACCGGCATCCGCTCGTCTACCTATAAAAAAGACCACCTCAATAAATGGCTGGTTTTAAAATTTAAATGGAATAAATTGATTTCTTCAAAGCATTTGGTAGAAAGGTATCTGGAAACGGTTGAATTCCTGGGAGTAAAGAATGACAACAAACCTATTGACTACTATATAGCTAAAGATTATCAGCTATCAGATTTTTTGCCGGAAACCCATCAGCAAAAATTTATTGCATTTGTAATTGGTGCAACGCACTTTACAAAAAGACTACCTAATGAAAAAATCATAGACATATGCAGAGGTATAAATTTACCTGTTGTCTTACTAGGGGGTAATGATGTAAAAGAGAATGCAGCGGTTATAACAGCAGCAATTGGCACGCAGGTATACAGTACCTGTGGAAAAACTAACCTGGACCAGTCTGTATTCCTGGTTTCGAAAGCGCACAAAGTAATTGGCTTTGATACCGGGCTCACGCATATTTCTGAAGCATTTGATAAACCACTAGCCTCTATATGGGGCGGAACAACACCAGAGCTTCTGGGGGTCCAGCCATACAAAATAACCGATTCTTTAATTATAGAAGAAGACCTGGACTGCAGGCCATGTTCAAAATTTGGATTGGAGAAATGTCCGCTAGGGCATTTTAAATGTATGAAAAACATTAACACTGAGATAATTGCTAATTTCGTAAGCGCATAAATCAGAATAATAAAAAAAGGCAGTAAAGTACTGCCTTTTTTATACTTAGTAACTAGTATATCTCATGATTATGCCAGCTTACCTTTCCCCCTGCTGTACCAGTATCCACATTATGTCCATCTGTATCGTAGCGAACAAGATTACCATCATCTTGCAGTATCCATGTAAATCCAGATCCCACGGTAACATATACCTGAGCATTCCACCAAACATCATTCTGATATTGATTCATCAGATAAAGATTTCCGTTTGCGTGTACACGTAAGGTTCTGATAGCAGTGGTGCCATCTGTATTTGAAGTCCACAATGGTTTCCCATCTGAATGTCTTCTCAGAACAAGATTGCCATCTGTTTGTATCCAAAGTTTGTAGGCTCCGTTTGCTGAAGTAACAACTTCCAAGTGTTGACCATTTGGAGTACCATATGGTATTACGTAGTCGCCTTGACCCATTACTCCATTAATCTTGGGACTAAGATACGCCAAATGAGGTGCTTTTTTGGGAGACGATTTTGCCCGGTTTTCCAAGGTATTGGCTTCGGACTTGTTTACATTTGCGGTTTTAGGAGCGTTCATGCTAAAACCTAGGATTAGCACAGGCAGAAGTGCTAATGAGAACATTGAGTTTTTCATAATTTTAAGAATTTTAATTTCCATAAATCTAACGCGAACTTTCGATGTTTTGACTTAAATTATATTTATTTTTTAATTCCAATACTTTTGTTACAAATTGACATCAAACTAATTAATTATGGACAAACAATCCGATTAAATAGCAGTTAATTAATATAACCAGTGATAAACGATAAAATCGGACTAATTATTGATACAGTTATAAGTCAAAATTAACTCTATATGCCTAAAACACTATTGTTGGTCAGACACGGAAAATCAGAATGGGGGAATGTACACCTGGCAGACTTTGACAGGCCCTTAAACCCCAGAGGGCATAGAAATGCCCCGGAAATGGCAGCAAGACTGCTGCAAAAAGACCTGGTGCCTCAGCTTGTGGTGAGCAGCCCAGCTGTGAGGGCCATCAGCACGGCCAGGCATTTTGTTCAGGCCTGGAAAAAATCAGATGAGCAAATACAGGAAGAAGCATCAATTTACGAAGCGAATGTCAGAACCTTATTGAAAATCGTTAATAGCGCTGACAATAAGTTCGACTATATCGCTATTTTCGGGCATAACCCTGGTTTTACAGACCTGGCCAATTACCTGAGTGATGCCAACATCTACAACATCCCTACTTGTGGGACTGTACTGATCGAGTTTCCATTCGAGGATTGGAAACTGGTAAGCCACCAGACAGGACGGTTACTCGAGTTTGACTATCCTAAAAGCATCAACGACGATTAGAAATGCAGGTGCTTAACGGTAAGCCCGTTATTGATCAGTTGTTTTAAAGAATCAATACCAATCCTAAGGTGTGTTTCCACGTAGTTGGAAGTTACATTGCTGTCACTTTCAGTAGTTTTAACCCCTTCGGGGATCATCGGTTGATCAGATACCAGCAACAAGGCACCCGTAGGTATTTTATTTGCAAAGCCTGTTGTAAATATGGTAGCTGTCTCCATGTCAACAGCCATAGCCCTTAAAGTTTTAAGGTATTTTTTGAAGTTCTTATCATGCTCCCAAACCCTGCGGTTGGTGGTGTAACAGGTACCAGTCCAATAATCCCTGGAATGGTCACGAATGGTAGTGGAAATGGCCTTTTGCAAAGCAAAAGCAGGTAAGGCAGGAACTTCAGGCGGCAGGTAATCGTTAGATGTCCCCTCTCCTCTTATTGCCGCAATAGGCAGAATCAGGTCGCCCAGCTGGTTTTTCTTTTTCAATCCACCGCATTTTCCCAAAAACAAAACCGCTTTCGGACTTATAGCCGTAAGCAGGTCCATCATAGTTGCTGCCATGGGGCTTCCCATTCCAAAATTTATTATAGTGATGCCATTTGCCGTAACGCTTTGCATCGGCTTATCTAGGCCCATGACAGGTGCGTTGTCGTTCCATTCAGAAAACATCTGTACATATTTGCTGAAATTCGTCAGCAATATATACTGGCCAAACTCTTCCAGGGGCCTACCGGTATACCTGGGCAGCCAGTTCTGCACAATATCTCCTTTTGATTTCAGTCCAGCTTTTACAGGAGATTCAACTTCTTTTACACGCTTTGCCTTTGCTGATTTACTTTCCTCTTTTTTTACATCTTTTTCTTCGTTCATATATATTCTCCTTTCTAAAATAACAAGTTAAAAAAAAATCCCCGGTAAACCGGGGATTAAATCTAGGCAGCTTTTAGCTTTTTAAAGTCGGCCTTTTCAAATTTCTCCACCGCATAATCGAGTGTAATGCTCAATTCCTTGACACTTGCATCCGACGGAATCTCAAACATCGCATCCAGCATAATGGCCTCACAAATAGAGCGTAACCCCCTTGCACCGAGTTTGTATTCCATCGCTTTATCTACAATAAAATCCAGCACTTCATCTTCAAACGCAAGCTTAACATTCTCCAGTTCAAATAATTTCACATACTGACGTACAAGTGAGTTTTTAGGTTCTGTAAGAATATTACGCAGGGCCTGCTTATCCAGCGGGTTCAGGTGCGTTAAAACAGGTACACGACCAATCAGTTCTGGTATCAATCCGAAGGATTTCAAATCTTGTGGCGTAATGTATTTATACAGGTTTTTAAGATCCAGTTCTGCATCTTCCTTTTTCACCTTATAACCAACCGCCTGAGTACGCAGCCTGTTTGCTATTTTACGCTCTATACCATCAAAAGCACCTCCGCAAATGAACAGAATGTTATTCGTGTTTACCGGGATCATCTTCTGATCAGGATGCTTACGTCCGCCTTGGGGTGGCACGTTTACGATAGTACCTTCCAAGATTTTCAACAGCGCCTGCTGCACACCTTCACCAGAAACATCCCTGGTAATAGAAGGATTATCACTCTTGCGGGCAACTTTATCTACCTCATCAATGTATACAATTCCGCGCTCAGCAGAGGCAACATCGTAATCAGCAGCTTGCAACAAACGCGTAAGTATGCTCTCCACATCCTCTCCTACATAACCCGCTTCGGTAAGTACCGTTGCATCGCAGATACAGAAAGGCACATGAAGTATTTTGGCGATAGTTTTAGCCAATAGGGTCTTTCCTGTTCCTGTTTCACCGACCAGCATGATATTCGATTTTTCAATTTCGACTTCATCCGCTTTGTCAACCTTCTGACTCAATCTTTTGTAGTGGTTGTATACAGCAACAGAAAGCACTTTTTTGGCATCATCCTGACCAATAACATACTGATCGATATGCGCTTTAATCTCCAATGGCTTCAATAAAGTAATTGAAGTATCCAATGGTTTTGATTTCTTGCTCCCAAGCTCCTGCACCAGCAGCTGATTGGCCTGGGTCACACATTTATCACAGATAAATGCGTCCAGTCCCTCAATAAGCATTAAGGTATCTTGCTTACCTGAGCCACAAAAAGAGCAACGGGATTCTTTACTTTGTTTTGCCATTTTTTAGTCTTTATTGCTAGCACCTAGCACCTCATCAATCATTCCGAAGCTCTTTGCCTCGTCAGCTTTCATCCAGTAATCGCGGTCTGAAGCCTTTTCTACCCATTCATAACTTTGTCCGGAGTGGTTAGAAATAATATCGTACAATTCTTTTTTCAATTTCAGCATCTCTCTCAGATTGATCTCCATATCTGAAGCTACGCCCTGAGCACCGCCCGAAGGCTGATGGATCATCACACGTGAATGTGGTAAAGCCGCACGTTTGCCTTTGGCACCCGCAACCAGCAATACGGCACCCATAGATGCAGCCATACCGGTACAGATTGTAGCCACGTCAGGCGTAATGTACTGCATCGTATCGTAAATACCCAAACCTGCATATACAGATCCTCCCGGCGAGTTGATATAAATCTGGATGTCCCTGTTGTTATCTGTAGATTGTAAGAATAACAATTGCGCCTGGATGATATTTGCATTCCCATCATAAATCGCATCACCTAAAAAGATGATACGGTCCATCATCAAACGGGAAAACACATCCATCTGGGCTACATTTAACTGACGTTCCTCAATGATATAAGGTGTCATCGCTTTTGGTGAACTGTTGGTAGCACCAATATATCGGTCAACATTTAAACCATTTATACGGTGATGTTTAACTGCGTATTTTCTAAATTCGTCTTTATCTATCTTCATGATTTCTAATTGTTACTTTAATCTTTCTGAAGCCTTGCTCCCGCTTTAAACTTCATTTTATCTTTTCTTCACCAATAGTAATAAATCTAAATTGGTAATTTATTGTGGTATTGTAAAATTTGAATTCGTTTTTATATAAATAAGGCGGCCTTTATTAAAGCCGCCTTATACTTTTATACGATTAAAAAACTTTGCTGTGAAGCGTGTTTTCTATTTCAATTCTATAAACTTATTATAAGCTATTTCTTTTTGGTCCAAAGTAGCAACCGACTGGATGTATTCAAAAACCTTCATGGCTTTAACTTCATCAAAAATACGGTTTGCATTGTCTTTCTCTTTCAGGAAGGTAGCGGTATACTGCGCCAGCTGATCTTCCGGCATCGGACTAGGGCTATACATTCTGAACTGTGCATCTAAACGTTGTTTAGCAGTCTGGAACACATCTTCGTATTTAATTTCGATATTGTTGTCCTTGATCAGCTTGTTCTCAATTAAAGTCCATTTAAGGTTTTTAGCAAAATCATCATAACCTTCAGCCAGTTCCTCATCCGTCAGTTTCTCGTTAGTAGCTTTTAACCACTTACGTAAAAACTCATCCGGCAAATCCATTTTTACACTTTCAATCAGCTTGGTATAAATGTCATTCTGCAATTTGCGATCTGCATCCTGCTTAAACATACTTTCTATTTCCTCAGTGATCTTAGTGTTAAAGCCAGCCTCGTCTGTCACTGCACCTTCACCAAATAATTTATCAAAGAACTCCTGGTTTAAATCAGCCTCTTCCAAACGATTTACATTCTTAACCGTTACACGGAATTTAGACTGCAGGTCTTTAGCATCATCTTCGCTGATGTTTAACAATTTGGCAATGACTACCTCATTCTTATCAAAAGCTTTCTGAACATCAAGTTCTACTACATCATCCTTTTTTAAACCGATTAAAGATTTTAATATCTTTTTATCTGCCACCTGATCTAAACGAACAGATCCGGTTGCTGTAATACCACCTTCAAAAACTGAACCATCTGCCGAAAGTTGTGCTAATTCAGCATAAAGCACATCACCATCTGCCGAAACTTCAGGGTTTGTCATTTTGCCATAGCTTTTACGGATATTCTTGATACGCGAGGCCAATGTCTCTGCGTCAGCTTTAACAACGTATTGGGTAAACTTATCTTTTGAAGTTACCGCAACATCAACCGCCGGAGCAAGCCCAAGTTCATAGTCAAACTCAAATTCATCTGTGTAATCCCATTTGAATTCTTTGGTATCGTCCATTACAGGAAGGGGCTGACCAAGTATCTCAACCTTGTTATCTGTAAGGTGTTTATTTAAAGTTTCACTCAACAAATTATTGATTTCCTCTACCAGGATACTTCTGCCATACATCTTTTTGATGTGGGCTGCGGGAACCATTCCTTTACGGAAACCCGGAAGGTTTGCTTTTTTAGCTTGTTCCTTTATAGATTTATCAACCTTTTCAGTATAATCCTCAGGCGAAATCTTAATTTTTACAACTGCATTTAAGTCGTTAATTTTTTCCTGTGTAATGTTCATCTTTCTGAATCAATATTTGTGTTAATGTCTTTATATAAAAATTCCCCCGTGTTGCGGGGGAATTTTTGTAGTGCGGAAGAAGGGACTCGAACCCCCACGCCGTGAAGCGCCAGATCCTAAGTCTGGTGCGGCTACCAATTACGCCACTTCCGCAGTTAGGATTTATTTAGGACTGCAAAGATAGGGATTGTTATCAAAAGTCAAAAGGCTTTTGAAATTATTTTCTAATGACATACTTAACCTACTGGTTTACAGTAAAACATTTTTCAATAAGGAGATCCAAAAGCGCATGAGTGAAAAGCACCTTTTATTCCGCAACTGTCATGCTCCCACCTTTGTTACTTCGGAAATCGGAGTCCCCTCTACATCATTTTAAACCGTTTTTCAAACGAAAACACCGATTAAAGGTCAAAAACGGATATTCGAGTTACAAAATTTAATTACAACAATATTATACATGTTATTTTGTTAATTATTTATATTTGGTGTCATGGATGATGGCAAATATTTAATGAATACTAAAGGTTTATTGGAAAATTATGGCAAAGACGAGATGAAAGCTCTCTTATGGGAGATGTATAAGGGCTGGTTTTTGCATAATGCAACCGAAGTAGATAGTGACCGGATGATTGATATGCTATTATTCTACGATGAGTTAAAGGATTTACTTGGAATGGTCAACTGCCAGGCAGATGAAACTATATCGCCCAGTGAAGTTAAGCAAGTTTCTATTCCAGTGTCAAAAAACACGCCTTCACTGGATTGAAATGAAATATAAGCAATAGTTTTTAGGTACCTTGCACCTTTATTCAGAACTATATCACATATAACTATGTCTATTACGTCAGAATTCGAGTTGCAGGGGATGAAAATGATCAGTGAGGCTGTTGCAAAAACTTTAAAGGAAATGCGGGCCTGGGCAAAGCCAGGAATGACTACCGAAGAACTTGATGAGTTTGGCGGACAGATACTCAGCAGCTTTGGGGCTAAATCCGCTCCTAAACTCACTTATGATTTTCCGGGCTGGACCTGCATCAGCATCAACAATGAAGTTGCACATGGTATCCCTTCCAAAGAGAAGATCCTGATGGAGGGAGATCTTGTGAACATTGATGTATCGGCTGAATTAAATGGTTTCTGGGCAGACAATGGTGGTTCTTTTGTATTGGGCAAAGATCTTTACAACCGGCAGCCCCTGGTAGATGCTTCAAAACAGATCTTATTTAAAGCAATAAACCAGATTAGAGGTGGTATAAAAATTGCCGACATAGGCGCACTCATTGAAAGTGAGGCAAGAAAATCAGGCTTTAAAGTCATAAAAAACCTGGCCGGACACGGTGTTGGCCGCAGTCTGCACGAAGAGCCTAGCGAAATCCTGAACTGCTACAACCGCTACAACAAACAACGTTTCAAAAAGAACAGCGTAGTAGCTATTGAAACATTCATTACTACAGACTCAACCTATGCCGAGCAGGCCGAAGATGGCTGGACGCTGTTAGGCAACAAGGGCGGGTTTGCGGTACAACATGAGCATACCATTATTGTTACCGATGGAAAACCCATTATCCTTACCGCAGCCAACGAAATCTGGAACTAATACAGTTCTTTTTGCAATTGAAAGAGATACTGTACGGCCTTAACGAGCCTGCTCCCATACCAGGAAAACATTTCTCCATCAACAAGCATTACACGGGCCTCAGGAATGATACTTCTGATTTCTTCCAGGTGTTTGTCTTTAAAGGGGTAAGGTTCAGAAGAAAGAAAAACCAGGTCTGGTTTTAACAATTTCAGTTCTGCCAAATCAAGCTCAGGGTAACGGCTTTCAACGATCACATTCTGCAGTCCGTTCAAGGCTAAAATATTGTCTATAAAAGTATCTCTTCCGGCAAGCATATAAGGCTTTCTCCAAATCAGGTAAGCAACTTTTTTATGGATACCATTCTGCAGCGCCAATGTTTGCAGGTCTGTAAAACCCGCATGAATTAAATGATTTAAATAAGCCGCTTCCGGTTCCCGGTTTACCAGCGCTCCTATTTCAGCAATAGTTTTTTGAGCATCTTCCAACGTATAAATATCACTCATCCATACCGGAAATTCACTCATCAATACCTCAACCTGGTCTTTTTCATTTTCTTCCTTGTTCCCAATGATCAGATCCGGCTTCAGGCTCCGGATCAACTCCAGGTTCAGGCGCTTTGTACCCCCTACTTTTGCCCTCGAAGCAAATTTATCTATCGGGTGTATACAGAACTTGGTAATACCGGTCACCTCAGCATCCAACCCCAGGTCAAACAACAACTCCGTCTGAGAAGGAACAATAGACACTATTCTTTGCGGAGGATAATTAACAACGATTGTTCGTCCAAGCTGATCAGTAAAACTGCGTTCCATTCTGCAAAGATACACAGCAATTCTTTACGCCCAGCCTATTCGTACCGTAAGGCATCAACCGGATTGGATCTTACCGCTTTAAACGCCTGCAAACTCACATTTTCACTTATCTGTAAATACGATTAAGCCGGTTATTTCTTCAAGAAATCAACTAATTACAGTTCCATTTGGGATAATCGCCCCTTTTTTCACTACCACAATCCCGTCCTTCACGGTATATAAAGCATGATCACCGTCCGGTAAATGACTCCCCCCGATAATCTGCACGTCGTCGCCAATCCGGCTGTTCTTGTCAATTATAGCGTTTACGATCTTACAATTGTCACCAATCCCAATCAGCGGCTTCTGGCCTTTCTCTTTTTCAATCTCTATCAGCGTCTGGTATTTATCACTGCCCATAATATAGCAACTTTCTATTTCCGTCCCCACACCTATTCTTGAACGGATACCGACAACAGCGTGTTTAATGCTTTTGGCTTGCAGAATACAGCCTTCAGCAATAATGGTTTTATCCAGCGTCGTACCCAAAATTTTGGATGGTGGCAGCATACGAGCACGGGTAAAAATGCTATGATGACTATCGAACAGGTTAAATTTAGGAATATCATCTGTTAAGCCAAGGTTAGCCTCGAAAAATGAAGAGATGTTCCCTATATCCGTCCAGTAGCCCTCATATTGATAACTCAGCACATCATATTCAGTAAGCATTCTTGGAATGATCTCCTTTCCAAAATCCTTCTCCTCAGCATTCTCCGCAAATATCTTGATCAGCAAATCCTTGTTAAAAATGTAAATCCCCATTGACGCCAGGTAATTTCGTCCCTCAGCCTGCATTTCCGGGCCTGTGTCAGAAATCCAGTCTTCCAGATTGCTTTTAGGCTTTTCAATAAATGAGGTAATGATATTCTGTTCATTAGATTTAAGAATACCAAAATCCGGTGCATCTTTAACATTAACCGGAATTGTAGCTATGCTGATCTGTACTCCACTATCGATATGTGCTTGAACCATATCCTTAAAATCCATCTGGTAAAGCTGATCTCCCGAAAGGATCAGCACATACTCAAATTCATGGTTCAGCAGGTGGTGCATAGTTTGTCGTACCGCATCTGCAGTACCCTGAAACCAAGTCGGGTTATCGGGGGTCTGCTCAGCAGCCAGAATATCAACAAAGGCAGAACTGAAATGACTAAAATGATAAGTATTCTTAATATGCTTATTCAGAGATGCGGAGTTGAACTGGGTCAAAACAAACATACGGTGTATGCCTGAATTTAAACAGTTGGAGATTGGAATATCGACCAATCTGTATTTTCCCGCTATAGGTACAGCAGGTTTAGAACGTGTTTGTGTAAGAGGGGCTAACCTGGAGCCCTGGCCACCGCCAAGAATTACACCTAATACTTTATCGGTCATAGCTTTTCTGTTTTACATTTGGTATAGATCTATATATTGTTGTGCTGCCTTATCCCAAGAATGGTCCAGCTGCATCATAAACTTACGTATTTCTTTTATCCGTTTCGTATTTTCGTACAATTCAACTGCACGGCTAATCGCATGCCCCACATCCCACACACTGCTCTGGTCATGACAAATACCAAAACCATCATCTCCGATATCCGTAACCGTATCCTTTAACCCCCCTATTCTCCTTACAATCGGAATGGTACCATACCTTAAGGCGTACATCTGGTTCAGGCCGCAGGGTTCTACCCTGCTGGGCATCAGTAAAAAGTCGGCTCCGGCATAAATCTGATGCGACAGTTGCTCATTGTAACCAATGTAAACATTATAATTACCTGGAAATGCTTCTTTCAGATGCGATAGCCTGCCTTCAACCTGGGGATCTCCCGATCCCAGCACCAGTACATTGATCTGATTATTATAGGTAATCAGCACATTATAAAAAATATCAGGAAGCAGATCTGCGCCCTTCTCACCTACAAGTCGCCCAATAAAAGTAAAAAGCGGTTTTTCCGGATCAAGGTTAAAAACCGCACATAGCGCCTCCTTATTAGCCCTTTTTCCAGCATCAACAGTACGTAGTGTATAGGTTTTGTCCAGCATAGGATCCGTTTGTGGATTCCATACATCGTTGTCTATCCCGTTCAGTATGCCGGCCGATTTGCCACGTTCCTGTGCCAGAAGATCTTCAAGACCATTTGCTTTAAAACTGATTTCATCCAAATAGCTGGGCGAAACGGTGGTTACCCGCCAGGCACATTTTATAGCCGAGGCCAATGGGTTAATAGCACCTTTCCAGTCCAATTGTCCGGACTTCCATAAGTCAAACGGCGGAATGTAATGCAATTTGTCCCAACCAAATTGTCCCTGATATTGTGCATTATGTATAGTTAAAACCGTAGGTACCTGGCTCAGGGCCCTGAATTGCTGACAGTAAGCCATCATAAAAGGCACTAATCCTGTATGATGATCATGACAATGCACAACATCGGGCCTGTGTTCCCATTGTGCGATCCAGTCCAGTACCGCAATCTGGAAAGCCAGGAAACGCTCGGTGTCGTCTCCGTATCCGTATACTTGCGGTCTGTCCAGCAACCCTGCAATATGCACCAGGTAAAGGTCAAAACCCAGTTTATTGGTCTTTTCCCTGAATATCCTTACTGTAAAATTATGAAAGCCCAGTTTGCCCCAGCCATCGTAAACCGCTTCAAACTCATTCTCCTGCATAAACCTGGTCTGGTAAGCAGGTATCACTACCTTAGCCACGTGCCCAAGCTTGTTCTGGTACTTCGGCAAAGCACCTACCACATCGCCCAAACCACCAACTTTAGCAATCGGATAGCATTCTGCACTGAGGTGTATAATCTCCATAATCCCTGGGTTTAAAAAGTACCTCAAAATAGGGATTAAGAAACGTAAAGCAAATATTTGCAGAAAAATATTTTAATATTTCATTGACCCTTTAATTTAGAAAAATCTGTATGCTATTCCGAAACTGGAATCTTTTGCCCGCTTCGCTAAATGGGCAAAAGTTCCTAGGTTTCTCCACAGCATACAGATTTTTGCAAAACGCTTAGATGCATCCATAAAATATCTGCGCCAGACCGGCTATGCGCCCAACAAAAAAGGATACACTATTCTGCGGCATAGGAGTAATTTATTCCAGCCGCAGAATAGTGTATCCTTTTTTGTAAAATCTACAACGCTTATAAAGCAAAAACCTAATCTGCTACAGCCCTGAACATCAATGCCGCTACTGTCAAATTCGTTCTGTTGTCAATCAAAATGGCCGCACCGTTGGCTTTACTGTCGCCATAAAAGTCAAACGCCAATTCTTCAGCGGTTTTCAAAACCACTCGGCCTATGTCATTTAACCGGAATTCATAAGCCTCCTGTTTTTCCAGTGTATTGATATCCACTTTATAAATAATCTCACGAACCTTACACTTAGTTACCTTACTATTGTGTTGCAACAAATAGGTAATGCTGTCGTCCAGCGGGCGTGTATCCATCCAGCAGATATCGGCTTCTATCTGTTTGGAATTTTGCGGCAAGTGAGCCGAATTCACCAATACATCGCCCCGGCTGATGTCAATATCGTCCTTTAAATGAAGGGTAACCGACTGCCCGGCATAAGCCGCCTCAGGCTGCTGATCAAATATTTCAATCCGTTCAATTACCGAACTGCTGCCTGAAGGCAAAACAGTTACTTTATCATTTACATTAAATTCACCACTCAAAATCCGGCCAGCATACCCTCTGTAGTCATGAAGTTCATCCGTTTGTGGCCTTACTACCCATTGCACCGGCATACGCGCCAGATCAGACTCTGCGCCTGTCTCTACTTCCACAGTTTCCAGAAAATGCAGCAGGCTCCTACCATTGTACCAGGGCATGTTCTCCGACTCATTTACTACATTGTCACCTTTCAAAGCACTAACAGGGATAAAATTCACCTCTTTCAGGTTTAGTTCTGTTGCCAGGGCCCTGTATTTTTCGGCTATCGCATTGAACAGTGTTTCACTGTACCCCACCATGTCCATTTTGTTTAAACACACCACAACATGCTCAATACCCAGTAAAGATACCAGGTAGGAGTGGCGGATGGTTTGTTCTACCACGCCATTCCGCGCATCAATTAAAATGATGGCCAGCTTTGCCGTCGACGCACCGGTAACCATATTTCTTGTATACTGAATATGCCCAGGTGTATCTGCAATAATGAATTTACGTTTATCTGTCTGAAAATATTTGTAGGCTACATCAATGGTAATCCCCTGCTCCCGCTCCGCCCTTAAGCCATCGGTCAAAATGGCCAGATCAATTGTTCCGTCATCATTTTTACGGTTCGATTGCTGTAAAGCTTCCAGCTGATCAGCAAGAATAGAATCTGTATCGTACAATAGCCTTCCAATTAGCGTGCTTTTCCCATCATCAACACTGCCGGCTGTAAAAAATTTAAGTATGTTCATTAAAAGTATCCTCCTTTCTTGCGGTCTTCCATTGCGGCTTCCGAAACTTTATCGTCCATGCGGGCCCCGCGTTCACTGATTTTTGATGCGCTGATTTCAGCAATAATGTTATCAATCTCATCCGCATCCGATTCAACAGCCGCTGTGCAACTCATGTCACCAACAGTACGAAACCTCACTTTCTTATGCTCAATCACATCCTCCTCATCCATATTTAAAAACGGTGACGCAGCCATCAGCTGACCGTTCCTGGTAATCACATCCCGGTAATGCGCAAAATAGATGGTCGGCAGATCAATATTTTCACGTCTGATGTAGTTCCATACATCCAGCTCGGTCCAGTTGCTGATCGGGAATACCCGCACATTTTCTCCCTTATGGATCTTTCCATTATAAATGTTCCACAACTCCGGACGCTGGCGTTTAGGGTCCCATTGCCCAAATTCGTCCCTCACCGAAAAAATACGTTCTTTGGCACGTGCCTTCTCCTCATCCCTCCTGGCACCGCCAATACAAGCATCAAAGCCATGCAAAGCAATGGTATCCAGCAGAGTAACCGTCTGCAAAGCATTTCGACTTGCATTCTTACCTGTCTGCTCTACCACCTTGCCCTGGTCAATTGAATCCTGCACACTGCCAATGATCAGCTTTTCACCCAGGCGCTGCACCATATTGTCGCGGTAAATGATGGTTTCCTCAAAATTATGCCCGGTATCAATGTGTACCAAGGGAAAAGGAAATTTACCAGGTCTGAAAGCTTTCTCTGCAAGTCTTACCAGGGTAATGGAATCCTTCCCTCCCGAAAACAGCAGCGCCGGTTTCTCAAATTGCCCCGCCACCTCACGTAGAATGTGAATGGCCTCGGCCTCTAACTCATCTAAATAATCTAAATTATAGGTACTCATATTTCTGTTCAATTATTGAGTGGCGTGTAAACCACATTCCTTTTTCGACTGATCTTCCCACCACCAGCGACCAGCTCTGAAATCTTCTCCTTCTCGTACAGCCCTGGTGCAGGGGGCACAACCTATACTGGGAAAGCCTTTATCATGTAAGGTATTGTAAACAATATTGTGCTTTTTGATATAGGCTTTTACTTCCTCCAGCGACCAGCCGAATATCGGGTGGAATTTGATCAGCTGGTTTTGCTCATCCCACTCCAGGTCAAGCATATCTGTGCGGTTCAAAGACTGCTCGGCTCTGATACCGGTCACCCATAGCTCATTTCCTTTTAAAGCCCTTCTCAATGGTTCCAGTTTTCTGATGCCGCAGCACTCTTTCCTGTTCTCTACCGATTCATAAAAACTGCTGGGGCCCTTCCTGTCTACCATTTCCTGCAAAGCATCTGCCTGTGGGAAATAAGCGCGGATCGTCTTTTTATAGATCTCAAGCGTACGGTTCCATACGTAATAGGTTTCCGGGAACAAGCGCCCCGTTTCCAGAGTAAACACTTCTATAGGCAGGTCGTTTGCAAAAATCATATGCGTGATCACCTGGTCTTCCCAGCCAAAACTGGTCGAGAACACTATCTTTCCCGGATATGCTTCCGCCAGATAAGTCAATGCTGCTACCGGGTCAAGCTCTTTAATTTTTTCTCCTATAGCTGTAAGCTGCGTATTCATGGTTGTTCTTTGTCTAAAGGCTTCATCAAAATTTCTGTTACTTCATTCAGGCGCTGCACTTTTGAGCTGAAATCACCTTTCAGCATATTTCTCAGTATCTGCATTTGCTTCAGTGTAATGTTCAAACTATTGGGTAAACTGTCGGTCAGCACTTCCTTCAGACGCTTTGCAATGGTCGGCGATTTGCCATTGGTGCTTATAGCGATCTTCAGGTTGCCCTTCTGCACCACCGATCCCAGGTAAAAATCACAGAGTTCAGGCTTGTCGGCCACATTTACCAGTAAACCACGTTTATTGGCTTCTCTTTTTATCTCGGTGTTCAATAAATTATTATTGGTAGCAGCAATCACAAAATTTATCCCCTCCAGATCTGATGCTTCAAAGCTTTTCTCCACAACATCAACAGTAGGAAAGCCGGCAGCAAAGGCCCTCAGTTCGTCAATTACCGTTTCAGCCAAAACCGTAATCCTGGCATGCCTGCTATTGTTCAGCAATGCATTTAATTTCTCTAAACCAACAGGCCCTGCCCCTATAACCAGGGTATGCAGCTCATTTAGCTTAATAAAAACCGGAAATAACTGATTGCCTTCCATCGTCTTAAAGTTGTTTAACGCGCTTCTTTTAATGCTCTTCTTTTAATGCCTGGTAAAAATCCTTGATTGGCTGAAACGATGGATGCAGCGAAACCACCTCACCAAAAACCAGCAATGCGGGAGCTTTTATTCCCTTCTCTTCCACCAGTTCAACTATGGTATCTACTATGCCAATGGCCAGTTTCTCTTCTTCCGTTGATCCGCTTTGTATCGCGGCCACCGGTAACTGGTGTTTGCCTTCGTTCCTGAACAGTTTCACAATCTCTTTCAGCTTACCCAGGCCCATCAGCACAACTACTGTGGCTTTTGACCTGGCCGCCTCATATAAATCATTGGAGATCTGGCCCGAAGCCGTTGTTCCTGTAACAACCCAAAAGCTTTCACTTAAGCCCCTGTGCGTTACCGGGATCTGCTGCAGCCCCGGAACAGAGATGGAGCTTGATAAGCCCGGAACTATCGAAACCGGGATGCTATATCCCGCTGCAAAATCAAGTTCTTCATATCCCCTGCCAAAAACAAAAGGGTCTCCGCCTTTCAATCGGACCACATGTCCGTAGTTCAGCGCATAATCTACCATCAGTTTATTAATGGTATCCTGTCCATAAGAGTGTTCTCCCGATCTTTTACCCACGTATACCTTAATCGCATCCGGATGGGCATAAGTCAGCACTTCCTCCTGTACCAGCGCATCGTACAACACTACATCAGCAGATTTAAGCGCATTTACCGCTTTTATGGTCAGCAACTCCGGATCGCCCGGCCCTGCACCTACCAAAGTTATTTTCGGTTCTCTTATCGTTGTATTTTTCTCCCTGGTCATGACACTTTCTCTGCTCTGGCATTTTTAATGCCTGTATAAAAATCTTCTGCCGACTTCAAATAAACTTTTGCAAATTCTTCTGTAGGCTCATTTTTGTTAATTTGTAACACCCGGTCGTTAAACGATCCATCCAACTGTACTTCACCGGTCTGCACATAATGATTGTCAAACTCCCTGATCACACCAATCTGTGTGCTGCTGTTCACCCCTTTATCTAACAGCAATGCTTTGGCTGCACTCACGTAAACTGCATAGGTATGGTAAATGGCATCGGCCCAGGCACCGTTGGCATAAGACGCCCTTGCCCATTCCAGCTTTTCATCCGATTCCAGCAACAGTGTAGCCACCAAGTCTATCACTACACCGGCACATTCCCCAACACCAATTGCGGTTACAAAAGTTTCTTCATGGCCCCAGTCTACAAACTCCTCGTCTTTCAGGTTGCTCAGGTCGGCCAGCGGTTTGAGCAGCTGGTAAAAATAGTCTTTGGTTTGTCTGTCGTAATAAGCATGAAAAGTCTCGGTATCCAGACTGTTCGCAGCAAAATCATTTAACAATGTCCTCAGCACGTCTGTTGCACGTTTTGAGGGTGCTTTGATCACACGCTCTGCTACACGACCTTCACCGTCACCAACCGTACCGCCACCCAGCATCACCTGTACGGCAGGCACCACTTTTCCATTGGCCTTTAGCGAACTGCCATGGAAACCGATATGCGCCAATCCGTGTTGTCCGCATGAGTTCATACAACCGCTGATCTTTATTTTGATGTCTTTATCGTAAATCAGCTCCGGGTATTCTTCATACACCAGTTCTTCCAGGGCTACCGAAAGCGACATAGAGTTCGATATCCCCAGATTACAAGTGTCTGTTCCGGGGCAAGTAGTGACGTCGGCCACACTATCAAATCCTGGTTTAGCGAAGCCAAGTTCATTAAGTGCTGTATACAATCCTGGCAATGCAGTTTCATGTGCAAACTTCAGCATCAATCCCTGGTTCTGGGTAACCCTTATTTCATCCGCCACATAGGGAGCAATAGCAGCTACCAGTTTGCGGGCTTCTTCTGTAGGGATATCTCCTTTGGTTACTTTAATATAAACAGCAAAATAACCTTCCTGCTTTTGCGGCACCACATTGGTTGCGCGCCAGTGTTTGTATGGCAAAGTACCTGTCACTTCCAGTGCCGGATAATCAATCCGTTCAGGCAATGCCGGCTGTGGCACCGTGTTGCGGTCTATTTTAAAAGATTTTACCTTATTGGCAATCCGCTCCTCTTCAATTAAACGCAGTACTTCTTCCACCCCAAGCTTCTGCACCAGGTATTTTAGGCGGGCCTTATTGCGGTTGGTCCTTTCGCCATAGCGGTCGAATACCCTTAACATGGCTTCCGCATAGGGAATGATCTGGTCTTCATGTAAAAATTCATGTACCAGTTCGGCCAGGAAAGGTTGTGCGCCTAACCCTCCACCAAGCAAAACCTTAAAACCACGTTCACCTTGTTCATTTATTTTCGGAATGAAACCAAGGTCATGTATATAGCTGAAGGCCGTGTCCCTGTCGTCAGACGAAAAGGCAAACTTGATCTTCCTTCCCATTTCCTGGCAGATGGGATTGCGCAGGAAGTAGCTGAAAAATGCATGAGCATAAGGCGATACATCAAAAGGTTCGTTCGGATTGATACCCGCATCAGGAGAAGAAGTCACATTCCTAACCGTATTGCCACAAGCCTCGCGAATGGTTACATCGTCCTGCTCCAGTTCTTCCCAAAGTTCGGGTGTCCGGTCTAGACTTACGTAATGGATCTGAATGTCCTGACGGGTAGTGAGGTGCAGGTTCCTGCTCGCATACTTATCAGATACGTCCGATATCCGCAGAAGCTGTTTAAAAGTCACCTTACCAAAAGGCAGTTTAATGCGGATCATCTGGACCCCTGGCTGCCTTTGCCCGTAAATGCCACGGGCAAGGCGCAGGCTTCTGAATTTTTCATCATGGATTTTACCTTCGCGAAATTCCCTGATCTTTTTTTCCAGATCAATGATATCTTTTTCGACAACAGGATTCTCTAACTCTGTCCTAAAACTTTGCATACTAATTGGTCTTATCTAAAAAAAGCCCCTCTGTCTGTAAGACCGGAGAAGCTTCAATATTTCATCTCAACAGCCCATTATCCTACCCGCACATGCAGTACATATCCAGGCAAAAAAGGCTGTTGTTCGTCTTGTTCATAAAGCAAATATATAAAGTATACAGGAATAGTAGTATATTATTTTACGAAAAACACACAAAACCCTAATTATCAGATGATTAATTTGAAAAGAAACCAACACAAAAACGTCAGCATGAAATTTCACACCCAAACCCCGCTCTGCTTCAAAGAAAATATACCTTCTCAGAGGAGCCTCATTTTTATGCGCGAACAGCGCCTTAAAAATACAGCGACGGCGAGAACGGTATATTTTCTCCCTAGAACGATATATTTTCCAGACAAACGTGTTTTATTTTCTGAATGTCATATAATGTAACACAGCAAACACTTTACCATCCAAGCTGTACTTTTAAAAATTCTTAAAAAATAAATGAAGCGAAAAATAAACCTGCTCCCCTTTGCCATCATCACTATACTGTTCTTTCTGTTAAACAGTTATGTATTATCCGGCATTCATACCCTTAGCAGCAATCCCATCATCACTCCCCTCTTCTGGACTTTTATATTTGTGGTAACTGCTGCGCTCATCTATTCCATCATCCGGATGCGCGACAATGGTATGGACATCTTTTTCAAAATAGCCACGCACGTCTTTCTTGTCTTATTTGTCAGCGAGCTGATTTTCATCCTGGCACTCCTGCCAGGGGATGCCTACCGCCTGCTGCTGGGCAAGCCCCGTAACATTTACTGGGTAGAATTTGCATTGGCCCTTTTTATTTTCAGCATCCTGATCTTTATCTACGGCATCATCAGAGGTAAGTATGCCTATCGTGTCATCAAACATACACTGTTTTTTGATGACCTGCCGAAAAGCTTCGATGGTTTTACCATTACCCAAATCTCGGATGTACATGCAGGCAGCTTTCAAAGCCCTCGGTCTGTACAAAAAGGGATCAACCTCATCAAAGCCCAAAAGTCCGATCTCTTTGTTTTTACGGGAGACCTGGTCAATAACAAAGCCGAAGAAATTAAGCCCTGGATCGGTCATTTCTCGCAGATCAAGGCACCATACGGACAATTCTCTGTGCTTGGCAATCACGATTATGGCGATTACATCAAATGGGAAAGCGAAGCTGTAAAACGAGCCAATCTGCAGCAGCTCAAAACCTATCATGCCGAGCTGGGCTTCAGGTTATTGCTGGATGAACATGTGGAAATCTACAAACATGGCGAAAAAATTATACTGGCGGGTGTAGAAAACTGGGGACTTGGCTTTGGCGAGCGGGGCGACCTACAAAAGGCCCTGACAGGTGTAGACCCCAATGATTTTAAGGTCCTCCTTTCCCACGACCCCACCCACTGGGATTCAGAAGTGAAAAAACTGCCCTCAAAAGTTCATTTGACCTTATCCGGTCATACCCATGGCATGCAGTTCGGCATCGAGGCCTTTGGTATCAAATGGAGCCCGGTTAAATACCGCTACGCCCACTGGGCAGGAATTGCCTCCGAAAAGGGCAGGTTCCTCAACATCAACAGGGGTTTCGGCTTTCTTGGATTTTCCGGCCGTGTGGGTATCTGGCCCGAAATTACCGTTATAGAACTGAAGAAAACCCGTAACTAATTTATCACAGAAAGGTTGTTTTCCAACAAAATGGGTATTGAATTGTTTAAATTCTATACTTTTGCACGCATACACTCAAAGTGTATACATAAAGCCTTAAATGGAAGAGAACAAACTAAGAGAAGAAACTTTGATCACATCTGCCGGTACTGACGATTTAAAAAGAGTATTTCAGGATAGAAAGCGAACAAATATTTTAAACACGGCCGAACAAAAAACCATCTCTTACCTGGTCACAAGGGTTCCTGATTTCATATCTTCCAACATGCTCACCTTTACCGGCACTTTTGGTTCTGTACTGGTTCTTGCGGGATTTATCCTGGCCACCTATCTGTTGGACAGGAACTATCTTTTATTAGGTGTGCTGGGCCTGGCCATCAACTGGTTTGGTGATTCTCTGGATGGCCGCATTGCCTACTACCGTAACATTCCACGCAAATGGTACGGCTTTTCGCTCGATATCATTATGGACTGGGTAAGTACTGTACTTATTGGTTTAGGTTATATGGTTTATGCCCGCAGTGTTTATGAACTCATTGCCTTTGTATTTGTAGTGTTGTATGGCTGGGCGATGATCATTTCCCAGCTTCGTTACAAGATTACTGACATCTACAGTATAGATTCCGGAGTGGTAGGTCCAACTGAGATCAGGGTAATTGTAGCCATCATACTCATCTTGGAAGTGATTTTCGGTCACCTGATCGAGTATTTCGCCGGCGGCATCTGTATCACACTTTTTGTCATCAACATCATTGATACCAGGAAATTATTGAAACTGGGCGACATCAGGGACGACCTGGAGCGAAAGACTAAAAAGAAGGCGGCTTAATGAGTAAAAAGAAATCTGTTTTTGTATTTGCCAAGGCACAGGTTTCTGCTTTTACAGGCGGGTTGCTCGATTACGGTGTGATGATTTTTTGCACCGAACTACTGCATATCCATTACACCATTTCAATAGCCATTGGCGGAATCATTGGTGCTATGCTTAACTTTTCGGTGAACCGCTACTGGACATTCAATGCCAACCAGGCCAACCACTCGCCGGTAGGCTTCCAGCTCGTTAAATTCATATTTGTTGTTGCAGGCAGCATTGCCCTCAAATCATCCGGCACCTGGCTGGTTACCAACGGCCTGCACATCGATTACAAAATCAGCCGCATCATGGTCGATATCATCGTGTCCCTCGGATTTAATTACGTCCTGCAAAAGTACTGGGTATTCCGGAAACAGCCAACCAAAGAACTGAACCGTGCCGATGGTTAATTGCCAATCCTGTTCTTCTCTTCCTCGTTGCTTTGCTCTATCTTTTTGTTTTTGAACTGCTTGCCCGAAGTTAAACTATAGCTTAATGACAGACCTATAGTCCTTGTAGGTCTTTTTTGATAAGATATGATACTGGTACCCATATAATTGGTATACTCCTGCTCTTTAAATGTGTTGAAAATATCAGTTGCCGACACACGCATCCGCAACCGGTTTTTGAGCACTTTTCGGGTAATCCCCAAGTCTACATAAAAAATATAACCCATTTTTGAATTGGAAGTCACATAAGGAGAAGCATAGTTTACGAACATGTCAAAATCAAAGAGATTTTTCAAAGTAAGCATCTGCATGGATTTTGCATAAAAACTGTACTGGTCTACCTTAAAATTATTGATCTCTGTAGCCAGGTGAAACAATACAATAGAATTACTGGATGTCCACCATTTAAAAAATTTAATTGGCGCATCTAACGTTATACCATAATCAGAACTGCTGTTAAAATTCCTGGGCTGATACTCAATCACGTGGTTGGCTATTGGGTTCACAAACTGCGCAATGCTGTTCTCAGTACGACTGTAATAAATATCTGCCGAAAAGCCGTTCCAGAAATTGTAACCCAGTTCTACCTTATGGGTATATTCCGGAAGCAGATCAGGATTTCCGGTCATCACTTCATAATCATTGAGCTGCAAACGATAAGGGTTCAGGTAATTAAACTGAGGGCGTTTCAACCTTCTAGAGTAGTTCAGGTAAAGAGCACTTCCGGTTTTTTCATTTAACTTTTGAACCAGGAATACCGTAGGAAACCAGCCAAGGTATTTTCTTGAAAAACGCTGACCAGAAGTAACAGAATTTCCTTTCATATAGGTTTCTTCGGCCCTTAGCCCCAACTTGATACTTATTTGATGAATGTTTTTTTCTAAAGTAAGGTAAGCCATCAAAAGATGCTCATTATAAATAAACTGGTTGCTGCTGTCATCATCTTTTATCCATTCATCCACTACAAAATCTTCGTTTAAGATGGTATTGTCCCTCTTTGCAGCCACATATTTAAGCCCGGTTTTCAGCTCCAGTTTTCCATTAAACCCTTTCGTATAATCGGCCTGTAGGGAATAAATATTGGTCAGGTTGGGAGTATTGTTCCTGTACCTCGAATTTTTTGAAGCATCCGTATAGCGCGATGTAAAATCGTTTAGTTCCGTTTTGCTGCTGCACACATAGTCGCCTATTACTTTAAGCATCGCACCCGCACTGTCCAGTCGCAGCAGGTAATTCAATGTAGCTCCGGTATTTTCAGGTTTGCGCACCCAGTCCGACAAAGCATTGCCATTAATCAGCTCAGCAGGCCTGCTTAACAGGATATCGGTTTTAAAAGTCTGCAGCATTTCACTGCCTCCGCCCATTACCTGTAAACCAAGCAACTGGTTTTTGGATAAGTCATATGCCAGACCAAAACGGTACTGGTTCCTACTATTGTTGTTGTAGCGATTGGTCCGTCCCGCATATGAGCTTTGGTCTGGGTAAGCGATATCAGCTGTTCCACCAATGTAATTACTTTTGTCCTTCACTGCCGATACATTGACCTGCGCATACAAGTTTTTAAGTTTATAATCTGCAGAAACCCCCGCTGCGTAGAAAGGCCTGTTTCCATACTTGTAGGCAGTACCTATTTGTCCGGAAAACCCGTCATTTCTCGATTTTTTTAACACAATATGAATGATCCCACCGGACCCTGCAGCCTCAAATTCCGACGGAGGATTAGAAATCACCTCTATCTTTTTAATGTCTTCAGACCGCAACGAGCGAAGATATTCGGCCAGCTGATCCTCAGACATCCGCTGCACCACATCGTTAATCATGACCATCACCGACTGGTTTCCCTTGATCTTTATTGCACCCTCGCTATTTACCCATATCCCCGGAGATTTTTGCAATACTTCCAGGCCAGTATTCCCATATGCCAGAGCACTGCCCTCTACATTCACAATGTAACGGTCTGTTTTCCTTTCTATCAACGGCCTGGATGTGGTAATACTCACTGTATTCAGCGTGTTCTGCTCTTCCGACAGCGCTATGGCAGCCAAGACAGCAGTATCCGGATATGCAAAATCAAAAACCAGTCCCTGGTATCCAACAGAAGACACTTTAAGTGTATATTTAAGTCCATTTCTAAACGGATAGGTCAGTTGAAAATAGCCGTTTTCATCACTGATACCCCCTCCCGTATATGCGCCGCCCTCCATAAGCCCGACAGAAGCAAAGGGCACTGCATTTTTTTGCCGGTCAAGCACCCTTCCCGACAAGGAAATCCTCTTCTCAGTCTCACCAGGTAGCTTTATAACCCTATTGCTGCCAATTACCAACAGTCGGTCCGACATCATTTTATAAAAAAGCTGCTTCTCAGGCAAAATTTTCATTAAAAGCTCAGCCACAGAAATTTTTTGTGCAATAATACTAACCAGCATCGTATCGGGCACTACCTCGTTGCTATAAACAATGCTGTAATCACAGGCCTCCTCAATCTGCCCCAGAATACGGGTAAGCGGTTGTCTGTGTGCAGACAACGATAGCTTACGGCTTTGGCCTCTGGCAGCAAGATTAGTGAATACCATCAGTACCAGTATCGAAAGCATGTATCTCTTCATCATGACTTATTTAATAATTACCAGTTTATTGTTGATGGTGTAGGTAAAAGGATAGGATAGTTTCAAGGCTTCGAGTGCTTGTTGTAAATCCTCCGCTGCAAAGGTTCCGCTAAATCTTTTATTTTTTAGTTCCTCCTTACGAATCTCTATCCGGATGTTGTATTTTTTCTCCAGTCTCAGGACAAGGTCCTGTAGCTTCTCTTTTTTAAACACCAGCGAATCCTGTATCCATTTTATATCTTGCAGCTGCTTATCAACAGGCATACGAACCACTTGAAAAGTTTCTCTGTTTAGCGAAGTCCCAACCAAAGCTATCAGCTTTTCATTTGGTCTAAGCAATACTGCGCCCGCTTTACCCCTATTACCCCGCACAGCAACCAAACCTTTGAGCAATGAAACCTCAATCCTGTCATTTTTCTGATAAGCCTTCACATTAAACACGGTCCCCTTTACCTCAATATTGATGTCACCTGCCTGAATAAAAAGCGGGATATCTTTGTTTTTAGCCACATCAAAAAAAGCCTCTCCCAGCAAGATTATTTTGCGGTTTTTCTTTCCAAAATTGTCATTATAGTGGATAGAGGACCCCCGGTTTAAGCATACCCTGGTACCATCATCCAATGTTTTAAACACCTTTTCGTCCGAAGTCGTTAGCTTACTGTAATTCAACGGTTCCTCCTGATTCAGCAAATTAAAAGTAAGGATGCCACAACTGAGTACAACGATCAAAGCAGCAGCAAATTTTAATAGAAATGATTTGGTAAAACGATCTCTTAGGGGCTGCCTGTTGTAATCGCATACTGCCTCAAAACCTTGCTGCTCAGCCAAGGCGATACGGTGCCAGACATGGCCTAGCTCCACGTTAACTGCAGCCCCTCCATACTTTAATTGCTGCCTGTTACGTTCAAAATAATCAGTCAGCCTCTCGGCAATCTGCTTATAATGTTCATCTTCTTCAATAATGCGTTGCAAATTTGCGGATTCTTTGATGGTGATTTCACCGCTTAGCTTTTTTGATAATAAGGCAAAAAAAAAGTGCTTTTTCATAACCAGTGGGCTTATATACTTTAAAGACACCAGATTTTAAACAAATACTTACGGCCCTAGAAAAAAAATAACAGTGGCAGATCAGACATAACCTGCTTTCTTGAAATTCGTTTTTGAGGATGGTAACCAAGGTAAACGCTCAGCTGGTCTGCAAGAACTTTTACCGCTTTATATAGCTGATTTTCTACTGTTCTGACCGAGATATTCAAGATCAGTCCAACCTCCTTGCTTTTTAAACCATCTTCCTTAATTAACCTGAAAATAATCCTGCGTTGCTCCGGCAAAGCTGCAATCGCATTATCCAGCAATGTTTCAAGTTCTCCACTTTCTATATCAGGTCCGTTGGTACCCTTTAGCTTATACACCTCCCCACCATCTTCCTCAACAGAAACATGAGCATATTTCCGGTTTCCCCGAATCAGGTTTAATGATGCGTTCTTAATGGCAACGTACAGGTAAACTTCAGGATTTAAAATACCTGCAAGCGTCTCACGTTTCAACCATAGTTTCACAAACAATTCTGAGGTAAGCTCTTCAGCAAGTTCCTCCTGCTTTACATATTGCAGCGAGAACATAACCAACCGCTCATAATACCGCCCAAACAATTCATTAAAGGCATGCTCTCTTCCTTCATGAATTTCAGTGAATAGTACGAGTAGTGATTTATCTGGCTTAAGCATTCTTTTGTCTTTTTAACCATTTCAAATGGAAAGATATGGTGTCATAGTTAATGACACCAAAATTTGAAGATATACTTATTCAAAGATAAATTTATGTATCCGGGAATCTTTTAAAGAAGTTTATGTGCTTTCAGGAAACTTTGTTCCTCTGCTGTAATGTGATCATCATCTATTGCCGGTGCCGCTGTAATTTTAGCGATTTGTAATTCATCCATAATGTCTACAAAATTCTTATAGCTGGAACCTCCCGTAGGTTTAACGATTATAAACAGTGTTTTCTTCGCATCATTGTTGTTCTTTAAAGCCACGACATTTCTGTTTCTGATAATCGAATTCCTGATCTGGCTAATGCCTTCAATAACCGGACTGCTTTTACCGGCCTCTCCCATGTACCAGGCCACTTTGTTATCTTTCCCCAATAAAATGGTCATACTCCTGGATGCCGGAACAGGCCCCTGATGTCCATCTTCGGGTTCATCGGGTTTAGCGATGTCCATTGCAATGGGCTTCGACAAGGAGGTGGTCAGCATAAAAAATGTAATGAGCAGGAAAGCCAGGTCTACCATTGCGGTTAAATCTACTCTGGGTGCCGCTTTTCTGGAAGTATTTAATTCTGCCATGATCTGTTGTTTTTAAGGTTTATACCTGATGATTTAAACATATGATGCCGGACTGCTGACAATTCCATATGGATAATATCAATTTTAAAAGCTTAATTTTACTGTTGAAACCCGCATCAGTTATTAATCAGATAATTTATGGTAACAGCAGACATTTCAGAAACATCCTTAAACGCATTCCGTATGGGGCTATCCAGATTTGTCAGCTTCAATGAAATAGAATGGGCAGCGCTTGTACCTTATCTTAAATCTGCCCGATTCAAAAAGAAAGACCATTTTACGGTACAGGGTGAAGTTTGTGAATATATTGGTTTTATCATCACCGGTTCTGTCCGTTATTATCATGTTAAAGACGGTCTGGAGATCACCGGCTATTTCAGCTTTGAGCACGACTTTGTAAGTTCTTACAAAAGTTATGTTACCCAGGAACCAGCTGCAGGTTATATACAAGCACTGGAACAAACAGAGCTGATCCTTATTTCACACAAAAATATGCTGCTCGTGCTCGCCCATCCGCTACTGGCTTACAAAATGGAACGTTTTGGACGGCTGGTAGCAGAATATTACATTTGCTGCTATGAAGACCGCATCGCTTCATTCATTACCCAAACACCTGAAGAATGTTATGTGCAGATGCTGGAAAAGCAAGGCGATATCATGTTAAGGGTTCCTCAACATTATGTAGCTAATTTTTTAGGTATTACCCCTGTTTCCCTTTCAAGAATCAGGAAAAGGACGTTACTGAACTGCTAAATTTCCTGAAATTCCCCCTTTGAATTCCTTATCTTTTGTTAACGTTTTTCGTCACAAACCTGCCTTATTTTTGTCTTATATAAAAACGGGAAAAATATGCACACCATATTTGGGGCCGGCGGGCCTACAGCAAACGCACTTACCAGAGAACTGCTGTTCAACAATCCAAATGAAACCATTCGGCTGGTTAGCCGTAGGCCGGTAAAAACCGGAGGTACAAATATTAGCTGGCAAAAAGCAGACCTGCTGAATTATCACGAAGTGTTGGAAGCTATAAAAGGTTCAAAGGTAATTTACATGTGCGCGGGATTGATTTACGATAAAAAAATCTGGCAGCAGCAATGGCCGGTTATCATGCAAAATTTGATCAATGCTGCAAAAGAAACCCAGGCCAGACTTATATTTTTCGACAACGTGTACATGTATGGCCTTGTTAAGGGGCCTATGCTGGAAACTACACCTTACAACCCGGTCAGTATAAAAGGTGAGGTGAGGGCAGGTATCGCTACAAAACTTATGGATGAAGTAAAAGCAGGAAACCTGCAGGCCACCATTGCCCGGGCTGCCGACTTTTATGGCACCGATTCGAAGAACAGTTTCCTGGATATGATGGTACTCGATAAATATGCCAGCAAACAAAGTGCACAATGGATTGGCGATCCTAAAGTATTGCACAATTTCACTTATATTCCTGATACAGGCAAGGCCATGTACCTTTTGGGACAAAATCCGGATTCGGGCAACCAAATCTGGCACCTGCCAACTGCTGCCCCGCTAACCGGAAAAGAATTTATTGAACTGGCCGCCAGCATATATAACGTAAAACCTGCATACAGCAGCATCAACAAATTCATGTTGCAAATGGTTGGCCTGTTTAAAAAAGTAGTGGCCGGCACCGTAGAAATGTACTACCAGTACAACCACGATTACCATTTCAATTCTTCGAAATTTGAAAGCACTTTCGGAATAAAACCAACCGCGTACAGTGATGGCATAAAACAAATGTCTGAAACCCTGTATAAAGCAAGGTAAGGGGCCATGTTGTTACCTGATAATGGAAAACTCGTACTGAATTTCCTGCTTAAAACTCCCTTCTACCGGATGCACTTCCAATTCCAGGGGAAAAGCTTTTAATGCGGGGTAGGGTGCCCGGTAACGGTCTGCTTCTTTTCCAATACTCAATGTTGCATTGCCGGAAAGCAGTTTGAATTTGAGTTGTCTATCACCTGCAGTAATCAAGACTGTATGCACATCAATTCTTGTAAATGCGGTTCCTTTATAGTTGATAACCGGTTCTATGATTTTCACAACAGGTCTGGCATCGTGGTAAACCAGGTTAATCGTTTTTATTACTGAACTGTCGGAAAAGAGATAATCTAGACTATAACCAACACCTCCTGCCAGCCAGTTCTTATCTTTCAATTCGCCTGTAGCCTTAACTTCAAACCTATCGGTTCCAACCTGGGCTCCTTCTATCCTGCTGTCAAACTCAAAAAGATTGGTGAAATACCCCAGGCTGTCAGTATACTCAATTCTGGGGGTTAAAGATTTTATGCCCGGGGCTTCGGGAAAACTCATGGGCTCTGGCCTGGAATATTCCGTTACACTAGAAGCCGTTAAATATCCATGGTCTTTTACCCATAAGTTGGAGATAGCCCCTCCTGCGGGACGGTACATGTATTTGCTTTTTGCACCTGCCTTGTAATCCTTGTATCTATAACCAGTAATGGTTGCCATAAAATTTGCGGTGCGGAGCTGGATGACATCCATGGTCTTGAAATGCTTCATCCAGCCTGTTTCTTCTGTAGGTAACCGGGCCTGCATGCGATTGGGTTGTGTTTCCAGTTCCCAGGCCATAGCCAGGTTTTTCGCTTTGGTAAAGGTTGGATAGATACAGGGTGGTTGGGTCATCACCGCTTCGTGATGGGGACCGTAGGCGATAAGCCCACTGGGCAGGATGTTTTTGCGCAGGTACTGCAGGTTTTTTAAGGACGCCATACCATACCGCGGATCTTCATTGGCATAAAGGGAAAATAAAACCTGGCAGCCATCGGAGGTAGCCCCGCCATAGGTAGTCCATTTATTGGAACGGATGCCCCATGAATTGTCCAGCGAACCATCAGGGTAAATGAAATAAAGATGAGATTTAAGGGCATGCTTAACGGCATTGTTAACCAGCGTATCGTAGTTTAGCTTCGAGTAAAAACCCAGGCCCCATAACGACATCTCCATACTATAGCCCAGGTCGGCCCCCAGCTTATTGGCATGGGTACGCCCCCCCTCTCCGTTTAAAAAGCCATCCTCATCCATTTTTGAGACCGTACGGTGCGCTAACTCCTTCGCCCTTTTCCGGTATTTTTCATCGTTAAAAAACAGACCTGCCTTAGCCAGGGTAGCGCAGGTGGTGGCTACGTAATTGATGCTCGCAAATTCGGGGCTCATTACCCTGTACAAATAGTCGACGGCCTTGCGGATGGCCGTGTTCCAGATGGTCTTTTCGGCTGTATTTAAATGGCTTTCCAAATGACCCCAGGCCAGCATCAGCATCAAGACCTGATCTGTAGTTGTACCAGTCCATTCTTCGGGAGTTTCTTTCCAGCTGCCATCGGTTTGCTGCTGTTTAATGAGCCAGTTACCGGTACGAATGGCAGCCTCCAGATATTGGCGCTTGCCCGTAATTTTATAAGCGATGGCAAGTGGATATACCGCCTCCGAGGCCCGGGTATGCAATACCTGGTCGTAGTCGCATTTCAGTGCGCCAAAATCCGGGTTTTTCTTGTCCTTTAGCTGGTGTTGCAGCAGCACGTCGGCCAAACTAACCAGTGTTGTGGCATATTCCTTTTTAAGATCTGTATTTTGCGCCTTGCTTTTTAAAGAAAAGACAATAGTCATCAAAATAAGAAACGGAAATTTTAATTTAAATCCTGTCATGCCTGTATGGTTTTATTTCCTCAAATGATAGGACGTGGTATTGTTAAAAGTAGTGATTTCGGGCTGATCTGTAAACACCTTTACTGTGATGGTGGAAGGCAAGGCTCCCGGGTTTAACTTGAAACTGATGTTTTTCCAGCGTGGCTGCAGGTCGTTTGGCGCTGCTATATGTGCTATTGCGCCAGAATTGATCTTTTTTTTGCCGTTCCATAGTTCTACAGTAATGTTCCCGGCATCTGCACTTCCTACATTGTGCACCCTGACCTCCAACTGCCCGTTTACAAATGAAATGTCGCGGGCTGCAAGTGCTATATCGGGAATGGGGTCTGCTGTTTCTTGCCGCCCCGCTTTTACCTGTTCTACACGGATGGCCAGCAGTTTGTTGGACGGCACCTGTAACTGCAATTGGTTGACCCTTTCTTTCAATACAACTATGCGCTCAGTTATATCTGCATCTATTGTTCCATCATCGTTAAGGTCTGTTCCGCTCCTTAACCTGTAAACTCCGGGTTCGAGCAGCCAGGTCTGCATGATTACGGTACGCGCTGCCCCAAAATTGTACAGGGAAACGGACGCCGATCTGGTATCGCCCTGCCGGACAAAAACGCCCATATCCGGACCTGTATTTTTCCAGGTGGCCACAGCAGAGGGGTATTCGTATCCTGAACCGAAATGGCCCGTATACATCCCAAAAAGCAAGTCACTTCCCGGCACATATACCCTGTCGGTATATTTAACTTCTGTGGTTAAAAGCGGTAGGTTGTATCTCAATGAACCCAACACTTTTTCCAGTCCTTCGTTAACTTCCTGCATCTTTTTGCTGATACGATATTTATTGTAAGGATTACCATAACGGGTAATCAGCTGGTTGTATTTACTGGTGTTGCCTACCTGTCCCGCCATGGCAAATACATCGGCCATAGGATTATCTACCGCGCCTTTGTCTACCCCACCCTGCAGCAGCACCTGTTTTGCCCAATTTATTGAACCAAACTCAGGGTTACCGGGCAGTTTTTCAAGGGCTGCCTGTTGCATCAGGTGGTAACAAAAATCTACAGGTTTTAAAAAAAACCTGTTACCGGTAATACCATACATGCCAATGAGCTGGGCATACATTTCGTTAATATGGCCCAGACTTTCCCATTTGTAGTAGTCGTATTCCAGGCCCGGATCGTACCACTTGCCGGTATGTGCAGCTATGCCATCATCGGCAAAAGCAATCGCCGCAGGCATGAGGCCGGCAGGTTTGCCCCCATCGGAACGGGCAGCATCTTCCAGCCATGCATTACCCCATTCGGTAAACAGCCTCATTAGTGTGGGATTGCGGTTATACCAGGCGGCCCAGAGGCCGGGCAATACCGCCCTTGCATTTAAGGGTACATCCACATTCATAGGTGCCTGCTCCAGTACTTCGGTAGCAGAAAGGTAACAGGATTTAAAGTGCCGGTGCCCTTTGGGCGTGATACCGGTCCACACCTTTTCGAAATTCTGCATGCTGATCATGCAGCGTTCTATATATTCCGGATCGCCATAGCTGATCATGAACATAGACGGATGGGTATCCCTGAACAGTTCGGCGGAATGTTCCACATCATCTATTTTTTTAGCAAAGCCCCGTTCCAGGATCCCACTGTTCCAAACACCATCGGCAAGCCTGATGTATCCTTTTTTGGCAAGGGTATCATCGGCACCCAAAATAGCAGGCAGCCACCAGCGTAAGATTTCAACATCGTCACCGTATTTACCGCCCAATTCCCCATTGGGTGCCTGCCTTTCGTTTACCCACCAATGGATTACCTTCAGCATTCTATGCATGGCTTCGCGCTGTTTAACGGCCCATTGGGGCACTTCTTTGGGATTGGGAAGCCGCTGAACTTCGAAAGGTACTTTTTCACCCAGATACATCTTAATCAGTTCTGCATCTGGATATTTCTTTTTAAGGATGCTGAAGTACTTTTGCGCGGCAGCCTCATGGTAGGGGTCGTAGTCTTCCCGGTTTAGCCAGTAATGTATTTTTGCGAGGAGGTAAATGGCTTTATCATATAAAGGATCCTTTTCTGAAGTAGCAACCTGTTCCAACAGGTCTGCCGCCAGGTACATCCTGAAAGTAAAATTGATACCAGAACTTTTGGCTGAGGCCGACCAGGCACCCAGATCGTAATAGTGTAAAGCCCTCAAATACCTGGTTGTAAAATCACCTCCCAACCGCTTCACAGCCATTGTATCCGGTTCAAAACCTCCACTACCGCTGTATTGCCTGTTCAGGGGCCTGAATTCTATGTTTTGAATGGCCACCAGGGTATTGGAAGTGATCTTTACAATGGCTGTTCCCTTATTGATCTTTATGGTTTTGTTTACACTTTTAATAGGAATCCGATACCATGGCGTCACAACTGAACCTGCGATCAATTCATTATTGCAGTAAACTGACTGTTTCAAAGGTTTTTCCGAATTGTCGCCCAGGGTAAGTGTTAAAAGGTAATCCCCGTTGGGCAGGTCGGCTTTAAAAACCAGACTGTCTTTGCCCAACACCCCATCCCGGTTCAGGTCGTTGTTCCATTTTCCGGCCAGGGTATCAAAAGCAGTTTCGGGTTTATTTAACCACCCGTAGCCCTTTTCCTGGCTATATGTTGTGGCAGGCTCAACTCCGGTATATCCACCTTCAACAGGCGAAGTTGCAGTTCCCATATCATACAGGTGGCTCTTTTTCACAGCCGGGCTACAGGAAAGCAGCCCTGCTAAAAATACCACTGTTATGCGCTGCTGTATCTTCATTATTTAAGTTTTGAAATTTCTATACCCGCCGTAATCACCGCACCTAATCCGCGCGGGTCATTGTCTATGGTCTTCCTTTTCATATAAAATTCGTCATCATCACCAAGCTCCGTACCCTGGCAAATGCCATGCACAACCCCGTTCTCGCCTATCTTAGATTTAACTGCTTTCCAGCCTGCAAAGGCATTTTTTCTGTAACTGGTACTTAGCCAGCCTTCCCTTACCCCCCTGGCCAGGGCAAGTGTAAACAAGGCCGTACAGGAAGTTTCTTCATAAGAATCGGCTCTGTTGAGTACCTGGCACCAGAAGCCGTTTTTGTTCTGATAGCGGACTAAAGCCTTCATCTGCTGTTTAAAATTGCTGAGCAGCTGTTTGTAGTCGGGATGTGTTTTGGGCAGCTTTGCCAGCAGCTCTGCATTGGCCCAGGCAATCCAGCCATTGGCACGGCCCCAGTAAGCGGCCGATTGCTGTTTGGTATGGTCGAACCAGGCATGTTTATATAAGCCTGTTTCGCTGTTAAGAAGGTATTTTCTGAAATTCAACGCCTGTCTGGCTGCATCATCATAATACTTATTGTCGCCTGTAATTTTCGCCATCTGCAGCAGGAAGGGTACGCCCATGAACAAATCATCGGCCCATACCGTAAATTCAACAGGTTCAGGCCGGCAAAAAGTGCCGTCTTTTAACCGTACCTGCCCCTGGGCCACATACTGTCCCACAGGCATCACAAGCGCAGCTACAGCCGGGTCCTTTTCTTTTAAATACCATTCGGCAAAAGGAAGTATGGGTGCCCCGGTATCATCCAGCATCGTGCGGCGGAAGACCCGGTGATAACTGCCACGCCAGGCAAAAAGAGAATTGTACTGGTAGCTGAAATAAGGCAGCTGCTGTAAGGTAAAATCGATATACTGTTTTGCAAAGTCTGTATACTTCCCGACCTTATCGAGCGCCATAATGCTCCATACCATTGCCCCATGGGAGTAGTGCCAGTCGGTATAAGGGTCACGCTGATAAGCCGCAGTGGCCGGAGTTTGCAGTTCGGGAAGAAAGCGTTGCGGATTTTTAACCCAGTTCAGTACAGTATTTCCGTTCATGAGGTAATCCGGCGTTTCGTTTTCCGGGTTTGTTTGCAACCTGCTGTTGAGCGGCCCCAGGAGCATCCAGGCACTGTTCTGATTGTCGTCTTTAACCGCGGAACTGAATTTTGCGGAAGCATTCAGATCTCCCGATCCGGTTACCGGCATTAAAAACACTACAGGAATGGCATTTGCGGCCAGATTGTAAACAACCGTTATCTCATTATCACCCTTTTTCAGCTCAGCTGATAAACGCGTATTAAAAGTAAAGCGGTTATAGGAAAGCTCTTTGGGGATCTGAATAGCGGAACTTTCGCCTTTGTACACCTGCTTTTTATTGATCCAGATGCTGATGTTCCCTGCATAACTTAAACCAAAGCCCACCGTAGTATCGTTAATGGCTGTAAGCTGGCTCCTAGCATAAACCTGCTGCCCTGATGAGGCTGCCAGGCTTCTAAAATCGATCACCTGCATCCCCAGCACATCTTTCTGCAGCACCAGGTCGAAGCCAAAACGGGTATCGGCGATGATCTTGCCGGCCACCTTTCTGGCTACAGCAAGGCCATCGTTCTGCTGTGCAGGGGAGGGCAAGGCCATCGCCATCAGCAATCCTGTTATTGAAAATATCCTGCTCAATACATTCATAGGCCCGGCAATTTAAAGGACAAGTGAAGCACTATCCTGGTCTAAAAATAAAGTTGCATCAGCGTGGTTCCTCAGGGAAGTAGAGGGGTATCTGGCGCTGATATTTTCAGTAAGTGTATACTTTATTGCCTGGGCTTTATTTTTGCCCGGCACCATACAAAAAATGTGTTTAGATTGTAATAAGGCCGGAATGGTTAGGGTGTACGCCCATGAGGGTACCTCAGCAACGGTTGAAAAACATCCATCGTGTACCTGCTGCAGCTTGCAGGGCTCATCAAGGTCGATAATCTTGACAAGCACCGGATCGTTAAAATCGGCCACATGAGGGTCATTGAATGCCAGATGCGTATTTTCTCCGATCCCCATAAACGTAACATCGGGTGGCATTTGCTCCAGCAGGGCTGCATAGCGCCGGCTTTCGGCTTCGGTATCATCACCCGTTTCATTCAGGTAGTATACCTCTTTCAGCGGCAGCTTTGAAAAGATTTTTTCATTAAGGAAATTTCCGAAGCGCTGTGGATGGCTTACCGGTAACCCAGTATACTCATCCATATGAAACGCATTTACACGGTTCCATGCAATACCTTCTTCCAAAGCAATAGCCTCTAGGAATTCCAGCTGAGAAGCGGCAGCAGCAAAAATGATATTGACTTCATCTTTGTGCTGCAGTAATTCCCTGAGGCAATGCGCTGCCATTACGGCAGCGCTGTTCCCCATTTCCCTCCTTGTTGAATAGATTTTAACTTTTAACTGGTCTTTTAAAAATTCCTGAATCATCATGTTTAATAGCGGTACTTTAATCCGGCACGTGCCGAGAAATCATAAAATGTATTGGTAAAAATGCGGGAGCGGTTGCCAAAATATTCTACCTGTGGTTTATTGGTCAGGTTTACACCCTCAGCATAAATGGTCAGCCCTTTTGTAATGCGGTAAGAGGCATTTACATCCAGCTGGTAGCGTGCGGCCCTGATCACATCAGTTTCATCATTTGCTCCCAGTGTAGAAGTATAGGCGCCATTATAGTTCAGATTGCCTTGCAAGGTAAAGCCCTTCAAGGTATAGGAAACAGATCCGTTGGCGGTATGATCGGCCTGTCCAGGCAATCTCAGATCTTTTCTCAGCTGTGCATCAGCTTTTGAGTGGGTATAAGTATAATTTGCATAGAGGGAAATGCCTTTTAATATACCTGGTAAGAACGTCAAATTGGTTTGTGCATTTAATTCAACTCCATATACTTCTGCATTGTCTCCATTATAACTTTTAAAATATTGGTAGCCCTTGTAAGCCGAGGCATCCGGAAATTCAGTACCGTTTAATTTTACCATACTATTGTATTGAAACTTATTGATACTTTTATAAAAACCACCGATAGAAAGTATACCCAGATTGCTTAGATACTGCTCAATGGATAAATCGTAATTTGTTGCAGATGCAGGTTTCAGATCCGGGTTTCCATCGGTTACTGTCTCAGCAAGTATACTCACTACCCGGCTTGGCATAAGGTCATTAAAATTAGGTCTGGAATAACCAAAAGATACCGCGCCACGCATTACGGTGTTCTTTGTCAAATCATATTTTCCCTGCAGGTTTGGCAAAAATTTTGTGTAATTGTATTTTGAATTCACCGGTACCGAAGAAGTAAGGATACCGTTAATATCCTGGTTTACTATTTTGGCATCATAATCCACAACAGTCCTTTCTACACGTAAACCACCCAGTAACATAAATTTATTGAACTGGATCCTGTTCATTAGATAACCTGCTACAATATCTTCTGTAGCATCATAAAAATAAGAGTCGATAGATACCTGAGTAAGATTGGTACTGGTATTAAACAGTTTAGGATTATTGCGGTAAAAATCGATAGTACCCTGTCTACTTACCCCGAGGCCAAAAGGAATATGACCGTCCAGAAAATCAGCAGACACCTCTTCATCACCTTTAAAATTGTTCAGGTTTCCTGCCGCTGCAGTACCGGCATAGTTGGCAACAAAGGTACTGTTAACAGGTCTGAAACGCTGATTGTGCATGCGTTTCATTTTAGCCCCCATTTTAAAATATGCATCATTTTCTCCAAGCTTATAAGGAAGCGTCAGGTTTAATCGTGCAACAAAGTTGGTTCCCTCGGTGTTGAAGTTGTTCGCTTCAATGGTGTTATAGGTGTATAGTGCAGCATTGTTCTTGGGATCAGTAGCACCGGTAGCCTGGATATAATCGCCAGAGATCTCAGAAATTGTCATAGGGACATTACCGGTTATGTAGTTGTACGCATAAGCCTGTTGATTAAACTGGGATTTTGTATAGAAAAGTCCGCCGTCCAGTTTTGCTTTTCCCAACAGGGTTTCCCCTTCCAGACTTACATTAACACTGCTGTTAGCCATTTGCCTGTCTAACAATTCGTTGTACCCCCTACCCCGGCTAGTGGTATATACCCCATTGTTCAGCGTGGTGTTGGCAGTTTGCATCCGCGTGCGTTTACGGTAGCGCGTTGCATCATTATCCAGGCTATTGAAAGTCAGATTAGCCACAATGGAAGTGGTCGGACTAAAATTGTAATCTATCGTTGTGGTGGCCCCCATACGGGTACGTTCATTTTCCAGGTAAACCAACCGGATATCTGTTGGAAAATAAATACTGTCCTTATTACCGGTAAAATCTTTTTTCTGCCAGGCTTGTGCGTTGATCTCATCATAACCATTGATAGTCTTATAATAGCTACCGGAAACAGTAATACCCAGCCTGCCATTTGGCAGGTCATCAGTTGCGCCATAACGACGACCAAAGCTGATATTTCCAATGCCATTAGATTTGTCGCGCAGTTTGTTGTAACCGCCGCCCAGATCTACCGATAATTGCGGTTTTAAACTAATGGCGGTTGGTGTTTTCAGGTTGATGACCCCGGCAATCGCATCCCCATCCAGATCAGGGGTTAAAGTTTTAATGACCTCCATAGAAGCCAATACGTTGGCCGGAACCAAATCCAGTTGTGCATTACGCTGTCCCTGTTCCTGGGTACCCATGATCTGCTCTCCATTGATATTGATATTGGTATAACCGCCCGGTGTACCACGCAGCTGAACAGTAGAACCTTCCCCCTGCTCGCGGCCAATGGTTACGCCCGGCAGCCTTTGCAGCGATTCGGCCACATTCAGGTCTGGAAAGCGGCCCATCAGGTCGGCCGAGATCACCTGCTTGATGTTATCGGCATTTCTTTGCTGGTTGAGTGCCTTTTGCTGGCCTTCCATTACACCTGAAACGGTTACGCCTTTCAGGGCCACACTACTGCTTACCAAACGAATGTTGTGTACCAGTGTTTGTCCTGCCTTGAGCTCTACGTTGCTTTCAAGCGGACTAAAACCCATATAAAATACTGTGACCGTATAATTGCCCGGTTTAAGATCATTCAATTGAAAATCACCCGTAGTGCTGGTAGAGACACCTTTATTGGTGCCTTTAATTTTAACAGAGGCACCCGGCAGGGCACCCCCCTGTTCATCAATCACTTTACCCCTGATGTTGCCCGCGGTTTGTGCATATGCGGGAATGCCGGCGGCCGCGGTTGAGATGACAGCCGCAAATATCCACATGAGATACTTAAAAATAGTTTTTTTCATAACAAGTTCTTTTTGAGTTTGGCTTTGGTTGATATATGGTTAGTTCTGGAATGATTTAAATTTGTAATAGTCGCTTAAAAAACGAAGAGCAAAGCTGGTCCCGATATCGCGGTTAACCAGCCATACCTTGCCTTTGGACCGCGTTCGGGTTTCTATCACCTGGCCCCTCAGGTTTTTATCAGGATGGTCTTCAGCAAAACGGTTGTGCACCAGCCAGTAGGCCGATTTTTCTATATTGCCGTCAAATTCCTTATAGCCGTATTTAGAAAGTTCCATCCATACGATGCCCGACAAGGCCACTTCAGATCCGGTTACCGAACCCTTATCCGGCGCTTTACCATCGGTATAGTTATCGTAATACATGGTACCATCCTTTTGCTGGGCTTTGGCATGTGTACGTGCCGTTTTGGCTGCAGCTTCCAGGTACTTTTTATCTTTCGTAAGCTTATAGGCTTCTATCAGCGACTCGGCATACCAGAGGTTAAAACGGGGATGAAAAGAATGGACATCTTTAAAGTTTGGCATAAAATCAGACCAGATCCCGTTTTCGTCCTGCAGTTTCAGCAGGCTGTTGCATAAATTGATAAAGGCATCCTTAAAGGCAGCATTGCCCGAAAACTCATAGGCATCTTTAAACAGGGAGCCTTCAGTATTGGGGCGCGAAACGTCAAACAAGGTCTGCTCCCCTACTTTTTTATCTTTCCAGAAGGGACTGTACTCTTTTTGTACTTCACCGGTTTTAAGGTCTACATTGTCATAACATACACCCTTTTCTGCATTGTACATATTTTTCAGCATCCATGCAGCAGCTTCAGTAGCTGTTTTTGCATATTTTTTGTCTTTGGTCACCCTGCTCAGTTCATAAATACCTGGCGTACCATCCGATATGGTAGCAAAAACGATGACATCATCTCCAATAAAATCGCCATGTGTAGCACCCAGAATACCTTTCAGTTTGGGGTGGTCCTTGATCTGCAGTCCTGTCCAGTAATCACCCGCCCTTTTTGCAGCGGCCAGCCAGTTTTGGTTGCCCCTGATCTTGTAGCCTGCCAGCAGGGCATTGATGGCCTGTCCGGTATGCCAGGGCACTTCGTAAGGGTACCATTTGCCTTCAGTCAGGTTGTAATCGCAGCGCGATTTTCCATGTTCATCCAGGATAACGTTGACAATACAATTGGCTGTCTGGTCAATTGCCTGTACAATTTCTTCCTTTTTAACCTGGGAAAAGACAGGTGGAGAGACGCTAACAAGGGCGACCAGGATTAAACCGGCCAGGATCTTAATCTGCTTCATGACTGTTCTGGTTAGCATTGATGGTATATTTGTGTTTATGGTTGGTTACAGGTTCTGTGGTGCCTAACCTGAAAGTAAATGCTGCACCGGCAGCATCGCCTTTTACTTTCAGCAGTATATAATTGGTACCTGCCTTTAAAGACAGGTTGTAGGTTGTTTCTTTTGGTAGGGCCTGGTGCTGCTCAGTTTCCCTTTCGGATGCGGTAACCTTTTTGTCGTTGCAGAAAAGTTCTACAGCACTGTTGTTCCCTATAAGGGCTGGCATTTGCCGGGCTTCTTCAGTAGTGATGGTACAGAAAGCATAAACATAAGTTTCTGCACCCGGTTTTTTGAATTTGTTGACGATGCCGCCATTATCGGTATTGTACTTCATCCAGCGGAACTGCTGGCCCTGGTACTGTGCAAAATCACCTGGCTTAGGCGGATGGTTGGCCTGAGGATCTTCAGAATAGCTGAACACAGGAAATTTGTCGCTTTTAAAAGGCCCGGTAAGCAGCCAGAAATTGAAATAAAAATGATCACTTTCAACTACGTTTAACCCTAAGTCTGCAGCTCTTGGCAGCGGAGTGTTTGTAGACAGGCTTTTCAGCTTTTCTTCCAGTGCGCTTAAAGCAGCTATACGTGTACGATAGGGTTTCAGGGCATAATCCAGCGTATAGGGTTGGTTTTCCTGGTTCCATTTATTTCTGAAATCTTCCTCCATCAGCAGGTACCGGTTTTTAAGGGATTGAAGCTTATTGAGCTGCTGGTTTAAGGATGAAATCTTTTTGCCTTCCTGCTGTGCATACCAGTTTGCCAGTGCAGCTATTTGTGTTCTTGTTTCAAAAAGCAGTTTATAACGAGCTACGATGTATTTCAGCGTGGCAAGGTCCGACAGGTTCCTTACCGGTTTTGTCGATTGCAGCAACTGTTCAGCTTCACTAGCCAGCCGCAGCCCTTCCGGCACGTCTTTATTGTTCAGTATCAGGGTTTCTCCGTTTTGCGGTAAAATATGCTGCCACCAGATTTCGTGGGTCATGTTATAAGTCAGGGGCAGGTCCCTCAGTTCCATCAGTTTGCCAATTGCTTTTACATAGGCACCATTATCGGTGCCATAGGCAGTTTGTTCGTAGCGTTGGTCAAAGCCTTCATCAAAAACTGCCTTTACATTCCAGCTTTTCTCTGCAGCCATGTAAACACCGTACCAGTCTTCCGAAAACAGCTGGTCGCCCCCTTCGTCCCATATCGTGGTATAAGCGCCAAGGGTTCCTTTTTTATACCCTTCATTGATAAAGCCATTGATATTGGCTTTGGCAATCGCCAGATCGGGGAAGAGCCTGTTCGTGTTTAAGATACCCGGACAAACCATAAAACTCAGGTTACGTTTTACAAAAGGGTCTATCCATTTGCCATAGGATTGCGGATCGCCATACTCCCAGGTCATGTAAACAATGTCTTTGGGCAGCATGTCCAGTATTTCCTCGTGCTGCAGGGCAATATCGCCCCACATCATTAGTTTCTTGCCATTCTTTTTCACTACGTCGTAGAGGAATTTCAGGTGGTCGGCATAAAATCTGGCTACCCCTACGCTATCGGTATATTTTTTGGATTTACCCTTGCCGAGGTCGAAGGTCTCATCGCAGTTTACATTGAAATATGGCGAACTGAATGCGCCGCACATCTCAGTGATCACGCTTTCCAGGAAATGCCTTGCTTTGGGATCTAAAGGCGAGATCATGGTAGAGGTTTCGCCCATCGACTGGTATTGCGGCAGGGAAAGAATGTTGTTGAAATGCCCGAACGACTGAAAGCTACCGATCAGCTGCATGTGGTACTTTGCCGCATAGGCATCCAGTTCTTTTACATCGGCAATGGTCAGCTTGCCATCCGCAGGTGCAAAATCAGGGTAAGCCCCGGTCTGGATCACATGCTCAATGTAAAAGGACAGGCCATTTACCTTTAGTGAAGCCATCCTTTCAATCTGCTGTTTAATATAAGCTACTTTTGAAATGGGACCGCGACTGATGTCATCAAACACCACCCTGTACGGCAGTGAAGGCCAGTCGGTAATCACCAGCTCTTTGTTCCAGCCGGCATCTGTTAACTGCCTTAAAGTCTGCAGTCCATAAAACAGGCCGGTTTCGGTATTGGCTACCAGGAACCGTTCTTTAGTGTTCAATACGAGTACATAGCCTTCTTTTCCGATCTTCGTTTTCCAGTCGGACTGCCCCAAATATGTTTTTATCCGGGCATCAACGGTTTTGTTCTTTCCCGCCAGACTTAGCTGTACAACCGCCCCCTTTGTGGATTGGGAGCTGTACCTGGTTACCTCTGCCAGGCGCCTCAGCATGGCCTGATCTATGCCTGCAGCTTTAAGAAAACCATTGTTGTCCAGCCTTACTAAAGCTGTTCCCTGCTGCACCTGCTGAGGGTAAGGCATCACCGGCACATCTGCTGCAAACAAACCAATGCTCAACAGCGAAAGCAGAAATGATATGTAAATTGCCTTCCTCATTTTTTTGTGTTTTGATTACTGGCCGATTTGATCTTCGGATGGTTGTTATTGCTTACGGCCACCTCGGCAACTGTACCTTCTTGCCAGATGAAATGTTTTGCCGGAGTGGAAACTGAATTCCCTGTAACAAAACCATTTGCGGCATTTTTCAGGTAAAGCGGTGCATTGGTATTTGTTACACTTTGCAGCTGCAGATCCCTAAGCTCAAAATGGCTGACATTTTCAAGTGCAATGGCCGGACGCTCATCAGCCCCTGTAAAGGAGCAGCTGATGTTGTTTAACCTGATGCCCTTTACGTGTTTCACAAATAAGCCATAAGCAGGCAGCGTTCCAAACATGGTGGCTTCCGGGTAATGGTCGGCCAGTGTTTCCAACTGCCTGAACATCGCGTCGGCTTTTGCCCCGCCCGAACCGGACAAGGAAATATTGCTTAGGGAAACATTTTCTATAATGGCATTTTCCAGTCCTATAACAGAGCTTCCCGTCACATCCGCCCCCGTTGCTGTAACATTGGAGATGTGGATGTTTCGCGCGATACCCACACCCGGTTCCGGCGCTCCATCGGTATGTTTCCTCGCCCGGTTACCCAGACGGATAAACAGTGGCACCTGTGGTCCTGCTATCACCACATTACTGATGCTAATGTTTTCCATAATGCCCCCATCTACCATTTCCAGGGAAATGCCGCTGGTACCGGCTGGCTTACCATAAATGGTTGTATGCTGTGCCGAAGGTTTGATCACGATATTACTTACAGTTACGTTCCTGAAACCACCGGTTGATTCTGTGCCGAATTTAAGGCCGTTGCAATGGCTGCTGAATACACAATTGCTGATCACAATATTCTCTGAAATGAGCTTAGAGGTACTTTTTAAAGTCAGCCCGTCATCATCAGAATCGCCGGTTACATTAGTGATCCGTACATTTTTACAGCCATCGATATCAATCATGTCGTTGTTTTTATTGGAGTGGTTCCATATAGAGATACCATCGATCACCACATCTTCACAGCCCAGGTAATGCTGCATCCAAAAGGCGGAATTCCGCAGGTGTACCTGTTTCACATTCACGTTTTTGCAGCCCACAAACCATATCAGGTAAGGCCTGTTCCTATAGCGATCTGGCTTTTTAATGGTATTGATCTCAAAACTGGCGCCCTGTCCGTCTATAGTCCCTTTACCTTCAATGCCTATATGCTCTGCTTTATTCGCATAAATGAGCGCTTGTTTCGCCCAGTTTTCTCCATAAAAAGGAATTCCTGCCTGCTGATAAGGATAGTTTGAAGCTCCCTTAACACCGGTAATGGTGCAGCCTGCCGAAAGGTAAAGGCTTACATTGCTTTTCAATACCACTGTTGCGGTCATGAAATTACCTGCCGGAAAAAATACCCTGCCCCCACCCGATGCCGCACATGCATCGATACCTTTCTGGATGGCCAGGGTATTCACGGTGATGCCATCACCTTTGGCACCATAGCTGGTCACATCAACGTCTGCAGCATGTGTAAGGCCTGCCATACCTGTCAGTACAAGAATTAGGAGATTTCGCATATTTAAATTGGTTTAAGCATGATATACTTGTTTTTTGGTCCTGGAGATTTGGTAATAAACATTAAAAAGATAGCAGGGTACGAGCAGCAGGTAGGCCAACTGGTTGTTGGAGATGTGTGCAAGCCAGCTGTACACCAATGGCAGAATGGCACCACCGGCAATACCCATGATCAATATGGCCGAACCCCGGTTGAGCAATGCGCCGCTCAATCCGCGCAGGGCAAGCGGCCAGATGGCCGGCCAGAGCATGGCATTGGCAAAACCCAGCAAGGCAATAAATGCGATAGAAGCCTGTCCCGGAACAAATACAGCCAGCAGGGTAAGTACAATTCCCAGCAGGGAAGAATATAAAAATGCCTTTTCCTGGGTAATGAGTTTTGGAATAAACAAGGCGCCCAAAACATAACCGGTAAGCATAGCCGCCAGGGTATAGGAAGTCAGACTTTTGGCCACATCAAGCCTTACACCATGATAAATACCGTAGTTACTGATGGTATCACCGGCAATAACTTCTACAGCAACCGTTACAAATATTGCCGTAAAGCCCAGCATAAAAGCAGCGTTATGGTTTTTACCGGCATTGGCCAGTGTCGTTTGCTCATTTACGGCAAGTTCTTCTGCTGAAGGGGTAATTTCTGGCAGGTGGGCATATTTGATACCGAATGCAATGATGCACAAAACGACGGTCAGCACCATATAAGGCATGATCACGTCGCGGGCCAGTTCATCAAGGCGCGCTGATCTGGCCACAACATCCAGCCTTTCGAGTTCGGCCAGCAGGCCATCTGAATTTTTAAGAATAATGGCACCCAGGATCATCGGGGCAAGAATGCCTGCAAATTTATTGCAGATGCCCATGATGCTGATGCGCTGCGCTGCCCTTGCCGGGTCGCCCAGTTTGGTAATGTATGGGTTTACTGCAGTTTGCAATAATGTTGTTCCGGCCCCTACCACAAACAGACCGAGCAGGAAAAGCGGGTAATAACGCAGCATGGCCGCCGGGACAAACAACAGGCAGCCTGCGGCCATAATGAGCAGCCCCACCTGCATACCTTTGATGATACCAGTAAGCTGGAGTATCTTACTGGAGGGCAGGGCCATAAAAGTATAGGAAATGTAAAAGGCAAAAGTAACCAGGTAGGCCTGCCACTCCTGCAGTTCGCAGGCTATGCGCAGGTAAGGGATCAGCGTTCCGTTTACCCAGGTCACAAAACCGAAAATGAAAAAGAAAAAACCAATGGTCATGACCTGTTTGATGTAAGTACCGTTTGACGCCGGTTTGGCTATGTTTACAGCTGCCTCCATATTTATATTTTTAGTTTTTCTATTGCGTTTTTCACGTTGCCATATTTCAGCAGACTGGCTTTGGCCTGCTCGTAATCTGTAATGCCGGTTTTCTCCATCAGCATTTTCACACCCCTGTCTACCAGTTTTTCATTGCTGATCTGCATGTTTACCATTCGGTTGTCTAAGATTTTACCGAGCCGAATCATTACACCTGTAGAGATCATATTTAAAATCAGCTTTTGTGCGGTACCGCTCTTCATACGGGTACTACCCGTTACAAATTCCGGCCCTACCACTGCCTCGAGTGGGAAATCGGCATACTCCGCAATTGGAGAACCTGCATTGCATACAATACAGCCTGTAAGAATCTTTCGTTGCTGCGCTGTTTTTAAAGCACCAAGTACATAAGGTGTGGTACCGCTTGCCGCAATACCGATCAGGATGTCTTTAGTATTAATTTTATATTTTTCCAGATCCAGCCAGCCTTGTTCCTCGCTGTCTTCCGCATCTTCTATCCCAAAACGCAAAGCTTCATCGCCTCCGGCCATAATACCGATCACCACATCATCCGCCACACCATAGGTAGGTGGGCATTCGCTGGCATCCAGTACCCCCAGTCTACCGCTGGTTCCGGCACCGATATAAAATAACCTGCCTCCCTGTTCCATACGCACCGCAGCAGCATCAACCAACGCAGCAATAGCAGACACCAGACGGCGCACGACTGTTGCCACTGTGGCATCTTCATCGTTGATATGGTTCAGCAATTCTTCGGTCGGCATCTTTTCCAGGTGCCGATAGACTGAAGGCATTTCGGTTGTTTTGATAAAACTCATTTTATATTTAGGCTATTGTTAATTTCTCATTCTTATTTAAAGTTTCACCTTTTCCATTTTGGGTGCCAACAGGTGTATAACCAGCCAGGCTACCAGGAAAGAGCAACCGCAGACCAGAAAAATGATGTTATACCCGGCCACTATATTTCCTGTCCCTTTATAGAAGTCGAGGATAAAGCCAATAAACATCGGAAACAAAACGCCCCCTATTGCACCGGCCATTCCTCCTAAACCTACTACTGAACTTACTGCCTTTTTTGGGAACATATCGGAAACGATGGTGAAGATATTCGCACTCCAGGCCTGGTTTGCAGCAACTGATAAGCTGATAAGCGCAATCACAAACCACATGTCGGTGGTATAACGTGTGGCCATTACAGGCACTACACAAACGGCGGCAACCATTAAAGCAGCTTTCCGGGCCTTATAAACCGGCCAGCCTTTTTTGATAAGCCAGGAAGAAAGGTAACCACCGCCTATACTACCGATCATGGTACCGGTATACACGATAACCAGCGGCAAGCTTGGTTTTTTAAGGTCCAGGTGAAAATAGGTAGCAAAATAGGAAGGCAGCCAGAACAGGAAAAAATACCAGATGGGATCAGTAAAAAACTTCCCTGCTATAAATGCCCAGGTTTGCTTAAGCCCAAGCAGCTTTTTCCAGGTCACGGTGCTGGTGTCATTGTCCTCTCCCACTTCATCTTCGTCACTGTTGATGTAATTGAGTTCTGCGGGGCTCAGTTTCTTTTGTTTGACAGGGATTTCATAAAAGGACACCCAGGCGGCCAGCCATACAAAACCCAGGGCACCGGTAACAATGAAGGCCATCTGCCATCCATATACGGCCAGGATCCAGGGTACCAGGATGGGTGCCACACAGGCACCAATGTTGGAGCCCGAATCAAAAATACCTACCGCCAGGGCACGCTCCTTTTTAGGGAACCATTCGGCCACAGTTTTTACACCTGCAGGGTAATTGCCCGATTCACCAATCCCCAATAAGGCCCGCATGGCCCCAAAACCAAAGGTTGTCCTTACTGCCGCATGCAGCATGGCTGCAATACTCCACACGGTAACCGATATGGTATAACCCAGCTTTGTACCTATTTTGTCGATCACCTTTCCATACAGCAGCTGGCCCAGGGCATAACAAGCTGTAAAGGCCATTACAATATGGCTGTAATCGGTTTCTGTCCAGTTGAATGTTTTTTCCAGTCCGGGTTTTAAAAGCCCAAGGATCTGCCTGTCCAGGTAATTGATAGTTGTAGCGGCAAAAAGCATAAAGCAAATGAACCACCTGTAGTTTCCGGTTTTTGTTGCGCTGATCATCATTGGTTTGGCTGGTATCGTTTTTTTAAAAGGTTCATGATATATAGGTTATTCTCCAATTGCTGGCTGGCCGGCTGGTTAGGCAACATATAAGGCACAGGGCCAAATTCTGGAGTAATGGTCAGTACTTTATTTTGATGTCTTTCAACCACTTTGTCCCAGCAATTCAAATGAAAAGCCAGGGCCTCGGTATACTCCGGAAGCGAAGGGTCTGCTACCTGCGGTGCTTGTGCATGGCCCACACGGGCATGGATATGTGTAGTACGCGCTATAGCCAGATCAATAGCCTCCTGCTGGTCCTCCAGCAGACTTTCAGATACGACACACCAATGCGAAACATCGAGGGTGAGCTGCAATGCGGGAAACTTTTCCAGATAAGACCGGGTTGCATGTGCAGCATAGGCAAAACGCCCACGGTGGGTTTCATGTACGATCTTAATACCTGTATCCTGGGTAACAACATTTGCAACATTCAGCAAACTGCCGTTTTGTTCGTAACTAAAAAAGTCCCTTCCGGTATGTGAATTGATAAATAGAGGTTTTAAGGCAGCCAGCTCACGCAGTCTTTTTTCATATGCTTCGCAGTGCAGGGAAATATCTGAGGTTACTGTTTCCCAATGCTGGGCAATAAATTTCAACCCGTATTTATCCAGCCCTTCCATAAACTCATTCCTTTCTATTTCAATCGGCAGGTCGGTTTCTACTCCCTGATAACCATGCGAAACAATCCTGCTGAAAAATTCATCCCATCCACCCTTTTTCTGACCCCATGTTGTGCAAAAGTAAAGTATCCTCATAAGCATCGCTTTAATGATTTATCAAATAATAATGAGCGGGTCCGTCATTACAAAAATAATAAACTGGTATATACTGGTACATAAAAATAAACAATAGCCATCAGAGTTCCAAACCTAAAACGGTTTTTAACATTTCAGACTTATTTTTTAAAATCGTCGTTCTTTAATTTCCTGTCACCTGCATTGTTCTTACCATGATCAAACCCCCGTTCACGTTCGTATCTGATCATTTCGGCAGGCCTGAAGTTTAAAATAAAAGCTCTTCTGTTTGTTGAGGTTGAATTTCCCCTGCTGTAATGTAAGGTACGTCCCTGATGAAAAGTACAGGACCCGGGTTTAAGCTCTACAAAAGTACCCTCACGTTCTGTCGCATCACAGGTCAATGCGCCACCCTCTTTACCGGCAAAACGATGAGGTCTCACCTCTTTTAAGTTGGAACCAGGCACAAACCACATACAGCCATTGTTTACAGTAGCCTCATCAAGGGCCAGCCAGCAGCTTGCAGCCCGCTTATCGGGGACATTTAACCAGTAAGCCTCGTCCTGATGCCAGGGAGTGATGGTATTGGAATAGGGAGCCTTGTTGATCAACATATCAAAATCCATCTCTGCATCTTCACCAATCAATTCACGACTAATGGCCAGTGCCCGCTGGTGATAGGGCATGCGGATCAGTTCGTTGACAAAATCACTTGGCCACATAATCTGGGTAATGTTCTCTTTAGCGCGGTTTTTCCCCAGGCCATCTCCCAGATCGGAGCGATTGGCTCCTACATCAATTTTCTCCGACAGAAAATCATTATAAATCGCTTTATACTGTTCAACTTCTTCGGGTGTGATGATATCTTCAACAGTCAGATACCCATTGGCATTAAAAAAAGCTATCTGCTCAGCAGACAGATATGATCTTTTCATAGGCATACATTTGGTTTTATTATCCAGCGTCCGGGGTTACCCCTTATTTGATTTACTGAATTATTTTATCAAATTTAACCTTTGAGCTGCTGCATAACTTTCAATTTAGTATGAACATACAATTTTATACATGTCGGATTTTGATACCCGCTCCACCACAGAAAGGAGCATTATAAATTTCAGCAAGTTTAACCTTGAGGGCAGGGTGAGACTGGGAAGATATTCCTATAAACATGTTCATGGCGAACTGGAAACACATGCCCATGATGGCATGATGGAAATTTGTTATTGCGACAAAGGCATGCAGGTATACGAAGTCAATGGCAAAGAATACCAGCTAAAGGGCGGTGATGTTTTCATCACATTTCCAAATGAACCGCATGGAACCGCCAGGCATCCGGAGGAAAAAGGAACTTTGTACTGGTTAATTGTTCAGATTCCAGAAAAGGAAAGGTTCTTTCACTACGACAAAGAAGAATCTGCCGTATTTATAAAGGAACTTATGGGTATAAAAGAACGGCATTTTAAGGGGGCGGAAGGCATGAAGAAAATATTGGATCAGCTTTTTGCCCTGCACGATGAGCCGGTACAACAACCCATACATAAGTTGCAAACCTTAAATCTGATCAGCAGTTTTTTATTAATGGTAATTGAATATTCACAAAAGAAAGTAATCAGGGAACAATCTGACAGGATTGAAGAAATCAAAAACTATATACACAATAACATTTATCAGAACCTGCCTATAGAAATCCTGGCCAAAGAGCTGTGTATGTCTGATTCGCATTTTAAAAGCTGGTTCAAAAAAGAACTCGGTATGCCCCCCGTAGATTACATCCTTCGAACAAAAGTTGATGAAGGAAAAAAATTATTGAGGCTGCCCGGCGGGGAATCTGTAACCACTATCGCATTTAAGCTCAACTTCTCTTCTTCGCAGTACTTTGCTACAGTATTTAAAAAATATACCGGTTTAAGTCCGGCTGAATTCAGACAAAATGGTATAAGAACTTAAATACTATAATTTAAAAGATTTATGGTCTATTTTTGCAAAAAATAAACAAAAGAAGATGGGTATCACTGACGTTGCAATCATAAAAATCGACAATACCCTGGCGTTGCCACTGTATAAACAGATTGTAGCTTCCGTTTATGAGGCAATAGCGGATGGCACGTTAAAGAACGGCGATATCCTGCCTTCTGTGAATTCGATTGCAGCTATGCACTCCCTCGCCAGGGGCTCTATATTTAAGGCCTACAATGAATTAAAAACAGCTGGAATTATTGATTCAACACCCGGAAAGGGGTATTTTGTAACCAGCACAAATGTTCAATTGAAAAAGAACATTTTCCTGCTGCTGAGCACTTTTAATCCTTACCGGGAAGTATTATACAATGCTTTCATTGAGCAGATCAGGAACCAGGCCACGGTAGACCTCTATTTTCATCACCACAACATCAATGTTTTTGAAACGTTGGTCAGGAACCACGCGGCCTATTACAATACTTTTGTGATCATGCCCGAGATCAACAAAAAAACTGGTGGAATATTAAAACAACTGGATCCTAAAAAACTCTATATACTCGATTCCGGATTAAATGAATTTGGCAGTGTTTACCCATGCGTATGTCAGAATTATGAAAAAGATATCTCCGGGATATTAAAAGCACATTTTGAGCGGTTGAAAAAGTACAAACGTATCGTTTTATTGTTTCCGGATAACATCAAAACTGAAGGTGTAGTAAATGGCTTTAAGGCGATATTTAAAAAGACTGATTTTCCGGCAGAAGTGATTAGAAATACCCTGGAATATGAACCCTTGCAATTTGACTGCTGTATCACTATGGATGATAATGACCTGGTTAAATTGATGCGTGCGGCGAGAAAAAACAAATGGAAACTTGGAACTGATATCGGCATTCTTTCTTATAACGAGACGCCACTTAAAAGTATCATTGCAGATGGCATTACGACCATCACTACCGATTTTGAGCAGATGGGAAAATCAATGGCAGATATGGTAATTAAGAACAAACCCAGGTGTATTGAAAACCCTTTCCTGATGATAGACAGAAAATCTTTTTAAGGGAGACTTTACCTTGCCTCATACATGTCGATTAGCTTGGCCTGCAGGTTCATCATTTCCCTTTCTATACTTTTAATTTTTTCTTTTAGCCTGTTGTTCTCCTGGAGCATCAGTTCATCGCCATTATGACCGGGCAGTAGTGAACTGGCTTCAACACCCAAAACCATCGCTACCTGCATTAATCTTGTGATATTGATGTCGGTAATTTCGCATTCTATTTTGCTGTATGCAGGAACAGAAATCTCCAGCATACCTGCCATTTCTTTTTGTGCCCATTTTTTCTGGCGCCTTAGCATTTTAATCTTTTTACCAGTACTCTCGTTCATTTCCTTGGTTTTATTATCCTTAGAGTTAGTTTAGTTTGCCTCGAAGATAATTATGTTAAACCAAGATAAGCCTGTTCACTTTATTCATTCGATTCAGCGCTTGTAGCCCTATAAAAAAATCAAAATTTCATGCAAAGAATACTTAACTTGGCAAAAAAATTAAATCTTAATACGCTTATTCTCCTTTAATAATGACAAAAAAACTGTGGATACTTGTCGTTTTTATCTGTACAATGCAACAGGTAAACGCACAAAAAAAACAGGATATCACTTTTTACAAAAAGGGCAAAAAAATTTCCAGTAAGGACAGTGCTGATTTTATCAGGATCGTTCAAGAGCCAGACAGCGGCAACCAGTACCTGGATTTTTTTGAATTTTATTCCGATGGCAAGAAAAGGGCCCAGGCCAAAATCTCCTGGGCAAAATATCCAGGAATTAGTTTTGAAGGACAATACATTTCCTATTATCGGAACGGAAACAAGGAACGTACAGTTTTCTACGAAAAAAGCCGTTTAAATGGTCCGGCTTTTTACTTTTTTGAAAACGGGACATTACGGCAAACGCTTGAGTATGTCCCTTCTAAATCCAATTACAATTCAGATAAACTAATTAAATACCAGGCAGACTCCCTTGGCCAGGTTATGGTAAAAGACGGTAACGGACATATTGTAGAACGCAGCAAAGAATTTGGGGGTTCAGTGATGGAAGGAGATTATAAGGATGGCTTAAAACATGGCTATTGGACCATGAAAACGGATTCCGGCAACTGCTGGTACAAGGAACTATACGAAAAAGGTAAATTCATTTCTGGCGAAAGTGAAAAAGACGGAGTTAAGCACAGCTACACAGAAATGGAAAGCATGCCCGCACCTAAGGGTGGAATGCAGCGCTTATATGCTTACCTCAAGTGGGCCATAAGATATCCTAAAGATGCAATGAAGAATGATATCCAGGGGAAAGTATATCTCAGTTTCACGGTTGATAAAGATGGTACAACAGCTGATGTGAAGGTAGAACGCAGCTTATATCCATCGCTTGATAGTGAAGCCATGAGGGTAATTGAGCAGGCTCCCAGGTGGGTTCCGGGGCGTCAGCACGGTTTTCCGATAAAGGTCAGATACAATATACCAATTTCATTTTCACTTAACGGGCAGCGGAATCCGTTCCAGAACTAAGGCTTCACTTCAAAAAATATTGATTTCTGATTCCGGATAACCTCTACTTTATAGACCCCGTTGCGTGGAGCAGGTATCTTCGCCAGCTCATCTATATCTTTCACTGTTTTTGAGTTTACAGAAACGATAACATCGTCTTTTAAAATACCGCTTTTGACAATAGGGCTGCCGTGGGGCACATCCAATACCAATACGCCAGCTTCTCCGGCCAAACCATACGCCGACATTTCGCCTTGTCCAAGAATATTTCTTACACTGCTTCCGAGCCAGCCGGAAATCGCTGAGCTACGACCAGGTGTTTTAGACAAAGGTATCGACCTTGGAAATACGGGGGTTCGGGCCAGTTTTTTTAAAGCAGGACTCACTACGCCGAAACCCGTCATAGGAAAGTTTTTAAAACCAGTCTTTAATGCAGGTGAATTTTCCCTAACTCTGTAATCGCCTATTTCGGGGTCCACAAATAGTGCATTACCGCTTAAAGAATGCTGATCCTGGCCGGTTTGCTGTTGCAATTCATGGGCAGCCACAGTTTTTTGCCCCGGCTGATGATGAAAATTTGAATCTATCTGTTTACCCCAAACCTTCGGCATACCAATTGGCTTATAGGGAGTAAAAACTATGTTTCGCTTAAAAATATCATTGCTGTTCTGGTACCATACATGGGGGTGAAAGGAGTTATTTACCATGATGTTATTTTCTACTACCCTGTTATAACCTTCCCTGTTCTTTAACCCGCCGTTTAAGCAGATATTGTTTTGAATGAGGTAATTTGTTGAGCCGTCGTCAAGGTCAATATCCCAGCCATGGTCGCATCTCCAACGGTTATTCCGGATGATAACGGTTTTAACTGCTTCCAGAAATGGAAGTTCCGGTCTTTCTTTAACCCAGCTGTCTACTTCTTTGCGGTTTGGCCGCCAGAAGCGATCCCTGCCCCATGAATTGAACGAACCATGATCACCCGTCTCCATTACCGTATTAAAAACATCATTCCATTCTATCAAATGCCCGCCCCATGCACCGCTTCCTATGTTAATTCCTGCCCTGGGCACGTCATAAATAGAGCAGTGCCTGACGGTGATCTGCTGCGCCATTTCTATCTGAACCCCTGCCGTTTGTTTTTCTACCCGGCCCGATTCATGGATCAGGCAGTCTTCTACTAGGCAGTTTGCAGGGTAATTTGCAGTTTTTGGTCCCGCTTCTTTATCCATAGCACTCAGTTCCTGTACCTGGTTGTATTCAAACAGCGGGTTGCGCACGGCCTTGGGATCACCTACAAAAGCAACCCCGCTTGATCCCGCCTTATCAATATGGCAACCGGTAATTTTTATACGCCGGTTGTAGTTGTTTACAAATATTGCATTGCCTCCAGCCTGGTCTAAAATGCAATTTGTGATCCCGCAATCTTCAGCCCCGTTTATCAAAAACATGCCCCCCCTATAAATGGTCCAATCGCTCCGCAGCAGCGGTTCTTTATTTTCCATGAAACTCCGGGCCGAATGTAAAAAGGTTATTCCCTTAAATTGCAAAAATTTAACCGGGTGTTGTTCATTGCCGTTCAGCTCTACCAAATGCTTTAAACGTACAGTTTCAATCAGGGCTGTCTTCAATTCCAATCCTTTTTCCGGATAAAAATACAGTTCATTTTTTTGCCGGTCCAGATACCATTCACAGGGAGCATCCAACTCTTCAAATATATTTTCAACATATCTTCGTTCGGGATCCATCCCCATCTGCCTGTTGTTTTGCCAGCCCCCGGTATAAACTACATTTCCCGAACTGTCCTTTCCTGTAATCAGGTAGTGATAATCTCCCCACATCGCTTTATGCATGGCATGGATATATCCCCCTACCGGGTCATTCCAGCCAGCAGCCCGTTCTTTACTGAATGCATCGGCAGCAAAGCCGTTATAATACTGTGCCTTAAGGTCAAAATCAGGATACCTGGCCATGTGCTGCCTTTTTCCGTTGACAAAAAGCTGATCTGACTGCAAACCTGCAGGAACTTTGGCTTTAAAGATCCCCTGCTTATAAGCCGTCCATTGAAGCCGCAGGCGCGCTCCGCCACTAATTACAGGAACTTCGTTTTTATAGGCACTGAATGTTACCGGTTTACCCAAAGTTCCCGAATGCTGAGCGGTAAATACCAATGTTTGCGGCAGATAATAAGTGCCGCCGCGTAAATAAAAGGTGATGGCCTCTTCCCCCCCGATCCTTACAATTTCCTTTTTAGCCCTTTCAATTGTAGCAAAGGGCAGTTTAAATGTACCCGGATTTTTATCGTTACCCGAAGGGGAAATGTAAAAATCAGCAGCTTTAGCCTGAAAGACAAACCCTGTAAACAATATAGCGCATACGAGTAGTTTTATGTTCATATCTGGTAAATGAACTGGAAAATTACCACCTTATTGCTAAGCTTTCTTTCGTAATTTTGGCCTAACATTCAGTGTTTTTGGCAGATCATATACCGATTTGGGGACACGAACCTGGTACTGCCTATGTTAAACAGCTTCCTAAAACTTGATCAGCAGCTTTTCAGAAATGAGCTTATCGTTGCTGTAATATTCAAAAAACCACTCCCCGTTCTTTTTCAGTACAATTCCATTCGACTGGCCATTGTCAGCAATAAAATAATCCTGCGCTGAGGTTTTAAAAAGGGTAAGTACCTTTTTAGGTGTCGTGTCTATCAGTTGAAATCCATTGGCAGTAGCCTGCGCGTACAATGTTCCGGAGGCCTGTGTAACTTCGGCTGCTACCACAGGCTGGTTAACAGGGGCTGATACAGGCACAGCAGGCGCCTTTGCAGGTACATCAACTGCTCGTGTTTCCACAAGGGCAGTTCCCGTTCTCTCCACGGTAAAAGCATACGGCAGTTCATTCAGGGAAGCAAAGGCATTTCTCAAAGCTTCATTATAGGAAGCATTGAACTCCTTCTCCCGGCTTTTACCTTCTTTGCCTTTAAATACCACATTTCCCTGGCAATCCTTCAGGACTAAGGTAAGTGTGGTGGTAAACATCCCTTTTTTTTCTATCAGATCGGCATTCATTGCCCTGCATTTGTTATTGGCTATGTCAGCAGGTAAATCCTTATTGTCAAAATAAACGGTAAAACCTTTTTCTTCCAGCAATGCTTTGGTCAGATTGTTCAAGCCATACTGGTCTATCTGCTTAAAAAAGCTGAACTGCTCAGGCACCAATACATATTTGTAATTGTTGATGGTATTCTGTGCATACCCCGACAATGCTGTACATACAAGAAGTAATAGAAGATATCTTTTCATAATGTCATAAAATTCTGCGTTTATAAAGATAAAGGATTTGAATTTGAAACGAGGCATCAATTTCTGTAATTTAGTTCAAAAATGTAAACTCCCCAAAACACGATAGAACAACGAATGAAAGTAGAATTAAACAGAATAAATGATGCCGTTCATTTTGAAGCATCAAGCCCATCGTCGACAGTAAAGGTTAACATCGACGGTTCGCCCGAAATCGGAGGTCTTGGTCTGGGTGTACGACCAATGGAAATGGTGTTGATGGCCCTTGGCTCCTGCAGCTCACTGGACCTGATCAGTATCCTGAAAAAGCAGAAACAGGTGATCAGGGATTTTTCAGTTTCAGTTGAAGGGCAGCGAAGAGAACAGATCCCAACAATCTTTACTAAAATTCACATGACCTTTACCCTTACCGGAGAGATCAACGAAGATAAGGCAGCACGTGCAGCAGAACTGGCAGTAAGAAAATATTGCTCCGTGCATGACATGCTGGTTGCCGGAGGCGTTGAGATCACTTATTCAGTTGACCTTAAACCTTAACAAAATAAAAGGTGTCCTTGGCAAAAGCCTCAGACACCCTATTAACTTATTTGTATAAGTTTGGTTAGGTTTTCAAAAATTTAGTTGTTTGAAACCAGGTAGGTTTTATTGACTTCTGTCACTGGCTTCTGCTGGTTCATTGCTTTTTTAGTATAATTTTTAGCAAGTCCGGCTGTGATGTTTCCCGCAACTGTCAAAACAGTCTGAGCAGGATTGTTGATCTCATTATAATAAACATTCACATCGTCAAGTGTAAGTTTAGCCAGGCTGTTTTTATTCACAGTAGCCGGGAAATATTTATCCTGTGCAGTTAAATGGGCCAATACTGTGTTTTTTGCTTTGGCAAATGCATCCTGGTTAAATGCAGGTGCACTGATATAAGCATACAAAGTTTGCAGTGCGTTTTCAAACTGATCGTGTTGGGTCGCCAGGTTAATGCCTTTGTCGCTAAAGCTAAGACCGGCATCCATTGCAGTAAGTTCCTGGTTCAACATTGTTGTCAATACTTCTTTTACTACTGCTTTCTCTGCCAGGTATTTGTCGGTCGCTTCAAAGCTCAGGTTGGCAAAAACTTTAGGTGTTGCTTCATTTTCGGCCACGATAATGGTCATCCCGTTTTTTAACTTATAACTTACCGGATCTTTCATTACTGAAGATTGAGCATAGCTAAAAGAAGCACCGGTTAAGAGTGCGAATACAGTTACGATTGTTTTTAATTTGTTGTTCATAGGGTTTGTTCTAATTTTACTTTTGTTAATTGTTGGGTCAAAAGTAGAATCAGCAGGCGGCCCCCGAAATGAACAATAGGCAGAAAGGCAGTTCTACCCGGTGAAAGGGAAGTTCTGCCCGACGGCGATTTGCCTGAATTTAATTCACAAAAAGCTATTTATGCTGCTCTGCATATCTTTTAAAGTTATTCATTATGGCCTGCCATCCGCCCTGCTGCATTTCAATGGAATTGGTCTCTTCTGCCTCAAAAGTTTCAGTCACCTCTGTTGTATCTCCATTTCCCGAAAAAGTAATCTCTACTTTCCTACCGTCGCCAAGCGTATAGGCAATCAGCTTATGGGTTTCCACCTCATCGTAAATACCACCGAAATCAAAGCCAAAACTACCGTCCTTAGCTTCCATACGTGAGGAGAATGCTCCGCCAACACGCAGGTCATTTTCTGCTTTTGGGGTATGCCAGTCATCAGAGGCACTACACCATTTTACTATGTGCGCAGGTGCGTTCCAGAATTCCCATACTTTTTCAACTGGTGCATTCACTGTAGCTGCTACGGTGATTTTAGTTTTATTTGCTGTTTCCATATTTCTTTGTTTTTGTTTATGATGTAAAGATAGGTCGCATTTTTACAACTGGTGATGGGGAAAAACGACATTTACCGGGTACATTGCGACAAAGAACTTTTAATCCTCGAATTTGTTTAATCTTGACAATTAACAAAATATATAATTATGGATACATTAAAAGAACAAATCATAAAGCAGTTAACAGAATTTTACAGCGGCGACCCATGGGTAACTGAAAACTTTGAAGATAAAGTGGCCACCCTGAATACCGAAAAGGCCTTAAGAAGGGTCCCCGCCTTTAACCATAACATTGCAGAAATTGTGGCACATATGGCCGCTTGGAGAAACTTTGTCGCTAAAAAACTTCAGGGGGATATTACGTTCAACATTACTGACAATACCGAAGGCGACTGGCCCAATGCAGATTCCTGGGAAAAAACATTAAACAATTTCCGTCAATCTCAAGCAGTTCTTATCAGATCTTTAAACGATTTCTCCGACAATAAATGGAAAAATCCTGTTCCCACCAGATCATATGATTTTATATACCTGGTCAAAGGAATTGTGCAGCACGATTATTATCACTACGGACAAATTGGTTGCCTGATTGCCGCACAACAAAACACGAACCCCATTTATATTAAAGCCTCAAACTTATAATGCAAACAACCCGGAGTCACCGCACCAGGCTTTTTTATTTATTCCACCACCTCAACTTCATGAGCAATTTCCTTTATAAAAAGACCGGCAAGCTGGTCAACCGCATAGTCAACCTCTTCGGCAGTATTGTACCTGCTAAATGAAAACCTGATGGTATTGCGATCAGGACTGGTACGCAGCGCATTCAACACATGCGAGGCTTTACCGGAATTACTGTTACAGGCACTTCCACCTGAAGCACAGATGTGATGTTGATCCAGATAGTTTAAGACTGAAACGCCTGTATCTGGCAGCGTCACACTGAGCACCGTAGAAAGGCTCAGTTCCTTCAATAATGAATTCCCATTAAAACCAATACCCGGAATTTTGCTGGTCAGCTTATAGATCATACGTTCTTTCAAATCGGCAATATAAGCCTGATTAAACGCGCTGTTGCTGTAAGCCAGTTCAAGTGCCTTTGCCAACCCTACAATTCCCGCCACATTTTCAGTGCCGCTGCGCTGTCCCCCCTCCTGCGCACCGCCATTTATAAAAGGGCTTAAAGGTTCGCCTGATCTTTTGTACAAAAAGCCAATGCCTTTAGGACCATGAAATTTATGCGCAGAGCCAACCAGAAAATCAGCGCCTAATTTTTGGGTGTCGTATTTATACTGGCCCATGGTCTGTACGGTATCAGAATGAAAAATAGCATCATAATGACTACAGACTTGGGCGATCTGCGCAATATCATTTAAATTACCGATTTCATTATTGCCATGCATTATTGATACAAAAGCACGGTCGTTTGCTGCCAGCAGCTGATCCAGATGGCTAAGGGAAAGCAGCCCCTTTGCATCATGGTTAAGGTAAAGCAGCCTAACCTCCCCACGCTGCTCCAGCGCCTTTAAAGTGTTCAATACCGCATGATGTTCCAATCTTGTAGTGATGGCAAGCTTTATATTGTTGCTGCGGATTGCAGAAATGATAGCCGTATTATCGGCCTCCGTCCCACCAGAAGTGAAGATGATGTGGTCGGGGCTGGTGTTCAGCACATCGGCAATGATACTGCGCGACTGGCTGATTGCGGCCCGGGCCTCGCGGCCAAAGTGATGTGCTGAGGATGGGTTGCCAAAGTTTTCGAAAAGATAAGGTTCCATAGCCCTGAATACGGCTTTGCTTAAAGGAGTTGTTGCGGCATTGTCTAGATAAATTCTCATATCCGTTAAAGTTTAAAATGATCAAATACACTTATCCGGATAGCGCTGAGCTGAAACGATCTTATCTTCCCGTCAAACTGACGGCAGGAATTAGCACCTTGTAAAATACAGGTTGCCAAGACTTCACAGGGCCTTTCCCTCAGTCTTTCTGGATAAGTAAAATAAATTTAAGAACTGTTATTGAAAGCAAATATAGCAATAGACTACAAAAATAGTATACTTTATTTTAAAATACTACTATTTTAGTAGATTATATTTATATCTTAGCAAAAACTTTAGATTATTTGGTACATCTGAGTTTTGTTCATTTAAGCCAGACCGGATGGTCTGGCTTTGTTTAGACCTTAAAAATGCAATCCCTTAAATCAGTAAATCACAATGATCCAGCTCAATTATCTGGCCTTTGCCATACCTGCATTCTTTATTTTTCTTTTCCTGGAATACCAGCTGGCCATCAGGATGAACAGGATCAGTATATTTAAATACGAAGGTTCTATTGCCAACCTGAGCATAGGCATTGCTGAACGGTTACTCAACCTTTTTATTTCGGCCAGCTTTTACAGCCTGTTTTATTGGGTGTATGAAAACTATGCGCTATTCCCAATCCCCAACAAATGGTGGGTATGGGTACTGCTCATCCTCACTACCGACCTGGTATGGTATTGGTACCACCGGCTGGGGCACACCATCAACTTTTTCTGGGCTGCCCATATTGTACATCATCAAAGTGAAGAATTCAACCTTACCGTCTCTGCAAGAATTACGGTGTTTCAGGCGCTGATCCGGAACATTTTCTGGTGTATCATCCCTTTTATAGGTTTTCATCCCGCAATGGTCATTGCCATTTTGCTGATACATGGTACCTATTCTTTCTTTACCCATACCCAACTGATCGGGAAACTCGGCTGGCTGGAACATATCTTTATCACCCCCTCCCTGCATGGTGTACACCATGCCAGCAATGAAAAATACCTCGATAAAAATTACGGTGACGTTTTTGTGTTCTGGGATAAGCTGTTCGGAACTTTTCAAAAGGAAGAAGAAAAACCGAAGTACGGTTTAACGCATCCCATTAAAAGCTATAGTTTCCTCTGGCAGCATTTTCACTATTATCTTGAAATAGCAGAAGCCTGCAAACGAGCCAAAGGTTTCCGGGCCAAAGTCAGGATCATTTTTGGCAGTCCGGCACAATTAGACCAGGAAATCAGGCCATTGCTCGAAAAACGGTACCTGCAGCAAAAACCAGTTACATCCTATCGTTTTAAATTCCGGACCTACCTGGATCTGCAGCTTACCCTTTGTATTGCCCTGCTCACCTTTATTACCGCAGCCTATACCGGCCTGGCCCCCTATGATAAACTTTTTATCGTTGCTTTTATATTGCTTACACTGATCAATTGCGGGGCGCTGATGGAGCAGAGAAAATGGATCTATTACCTGGAATGTATCAGGCTGATTGTGGTACTGGCCTTTATTTTCTGGAAACTTGATATTTTTGAACTGCTCATCCTGCCTGCTGTAGCACTGATTGTGCTCGAGAGCGTCTTCAGGTTAAGTCTGCATTACCGCAACTATGTGCTCCGGTACGAAAAAATATATACCGAATAGTGCCGGAATCCATTCTGTTCAAAAAACCTGTTAACTTTGCAGCATGAATAAAGAAGTAGCCGTCATTTTTGACATGGATGGCGTCATTTGCCATACAAATCCTTATCACTCCCTTGCTTTCAGAGATTTTTTTTCGGCCCGCAACCTTACCCCAACCGATGAAGAATTTGCCCGGCATATGTTCGGAAAAAGTAACAGCTATATCCTTACCCACTTTTTAAAAAGGCCCATAACCGGTAATGAATTACTGGAGATGGAAGAGGAAAAGGAAAGCCTGTTCAGAAAAATCTATGAGCCCCATATTGAGCCTATTGCAGGCTTTGTAGCATTTGTGAACGATTTAAAAAACAATAGTGTAAAGTTGGGCGTTGCCACTTCTGCGCCCTATGCAAATCTCGACCTCATTCTGGGTAAAATCAACATCCGTGAAATGCTGGGTTCTGTTATGGCAAGCGAAGACGTCAAAAAACATAAGCCCGATCCGGAAGTGTATTTAAGTTCTGCAGCTAATCTGGGCGTACCTACACAGCAATGCCTGGTTTTTGAAGATTCCTTTTCCGGGATTTCGGCTGCCTTAAACGCCGGAATGCAGGTAGTGGGTGTATTGAGTTCACACACCAAAGATGAACTTCCACCATGCAGTTTATACATTAACGATTATACAGAATTGTCTTACGCCAGCATCAGCCATTTATTTAAATAGCATATGGAAAACGAAAACAGAAATCCCTACGTTCAATTCAACGTACAGATATTGCAGGACTGGAAAGACAATGGGGTGAAATACATCAAGCTGGTTGAACTGGATACAGACTTGCCTGTAAAGTTTTTTGAGCTGGTACCTGATTCAGAAATTCCGGATAGCGGAGAAACCATTTACCCTATCGGCTCTGAAGACATTGCTGAACTCCTGGAGCCGATAAAGGGCATAAAATTCCTGGTTCACGAGATTTATCTCGAAGAAGAAGAATAGGCAAAACCTAACTGTTCACTAAGTTCTCCAGGCGGTTAAACATCTTGATCCAGCTTTGGTATGCACCACTTTGTTTTGCACTCTCTTCTGATACAGTCTGATGCAGTACCAGCTTGGTTTGCCGTCCAACCGGACTTAAAGTAACCGTGGTAATGATTTCTTTTGGCCATTCTTCGGGTTTCCCCGTCTGCGCTGCCGTAACATCATCTCCTGTCTCATTGGTCAGGATCATCGAAAACACCAGCTCTTCAGAGGGCCTTACCCTTGTATAGGTTCCCATCACCCAGCAATCGCCATGAACCGGGTCATGAATGCAGGAATGAAAAGTTCCACCTTCCTGTATGTCTATTGATTTAAATTCAATAGTACAGCCATCAGGTGCGTACCATTGAACCAATTGTTCAGGATCTGCCCATGCCTGAAATACCAATTCCATCGGGGCATCAAAAAGATGGCTTATTTTAAGTTCCTTTTTAGCTTGTTCCATCGTCTTTGCTTTTAGTTTGTATTTTCTTTAAATAATTATCCAGTTTTTCAAATTTGCCCACCCACTGTTTTCTTGATTGCTCAACCCAATCGGTTACTTCAACCAGCTTTTCCAGCTGTACCTCGCAAAACCGCTCTCTGCCCTTCTGGGTAATCACCACCAGGCCGCATTCCGTTAAAATCTGGATGTGTTTTGAAATGGCCTGTCGACTGATCTCGAAAGATTCGGCCACGGCGTTCAGGTTCAGCGGCTCAGCGGCCACCCTTTGTATAATCTCCCTGCGCACAGGGTCGGCAATTGCCTGAAATACATCTCTTCTGGTCTTCATTATGCAACTATATGATTGCAAATATAAATGCAATCATTTAATTGCGCAAGTATTTTTTAAAATACTTCTTATCCTACATCAATAAACAGCACAAAATTGTGGATTACCTTTGATGTACTTAAAAAAGGAGAAACAAAATGAAAAAGTTAATTGAAAAAATTGTGGCAAATCCTGGCCGTCCGCATATGGTTGGCGATGGCTTCAGGGTATTTAATTATATTCCCGGAGCTGGTATCCCTCAGGAGAGAATAAGTCCGTTTTTAATGTTAGACTTTAATCCTGAATATGATTTTGGCCCTTCAGCCCATCTGAGGGGTGTTGGTGTACATCCTCATAAAGGCTTCGAAACTGTAACCATTGCCTATAAAGGAAGCGTGGCGCATCACGATAGCACCGGAAGCAGTGGTATCATCAATGCCGGTGATGTGCAATGGATGACAGCCGGTAATGGAATTCTGCACAAAGAATACCATGAAGAAGCCTTTTCTAAAAAAGGTGGCCCTTTCGAAATGGTACAGCTTTGGGTAAACCTCCCTAAAAAAGACAAATCTACCACACCACATTACCAGGAGCTGGCAGCAGCCGGAATGGGTAAAGTAGAATTGCCCGACAATGGAGGCGTGGTTAATGTAATTGCCGGAAATTTTAATGGCGTTGCTGGTCCTGCCGAAACCTACAGTGCGGTAAATCTGTTCGACATTAAGCTGAATGCAGGGGCAAGTGTAAGCACCAATATTCCATCGGGTCATAACACAGCCTTGCTGGTTGTAAATGGCAGCATAGAAGTAAATGGTGAAATTGCCACAGAACACAGTTTTGTATTGTTCGAAAACCAGGGCGAAGAGGTTTCCATTAAGGCAAATCAGCAAAGTGTGGTGCTTTTGTTAAGTGGCGAACCATTAAATGAACCAATAGTAAGCTACGGACCTTTTGTAATGAATACAGAAGCAGAAATCAAACAGGCTATCCTTGATTTCAACATGGGAAAATTCGGGGTACTGGAAGATTAAACAAAAAGGAAGGGGTGTTTGTTATAAAAGCACCCCTTCCTTTTGTTCAGATTAATTTTTCAATGCCTGTTGTCGCAATTGATGTAGATTTCTTCGGCAGGCTGGCCCAAAATTGTAATGCCCGGACATCCGAAGGACTGATATTCAAAACCAAAAATAACTGCTGCCTTATTCTTAAAAAGCTTCCCGGTCCATTGGTTTATTGAAGTGTCCTTATTGTTATCCACATAATTAAGGGGCGCCAGGGATACCCCCTCGCTTTCACTGTAAACCTTTTCGTAAATTATTTTTTGTGTTTTGGGTTGAAGCACAACCAAGCGTCTTGCAAACGTGTGGTTGTCTCGCACATAATCACGTACAAAATATTGAAATCCTTCCCCCTCAAACCTGTAAAAGGCACCCGGCATGTATTTCCCGGCTTGCAAAGCAACATCCTTTTTTACCGCTTTTTGTGGAAAATCACTTGCCTTGATTTTCTTCCACACAACTGGCTTCAGTGCCTGCGCCTCAAAGGGGTTCTTTTTACCCAGGGCCACCAAAACGGTATTAAAATACGCTCCGAATCCTTTTAGTCCATCTAGCTTTATTTCAAAGCCAAACATATAATCTTCCTGAGCATAAGGCCAGTCGCTTTCATCGGAATATACATTGAGCATAGCAACCACATTCAGATCTTTTACTGCAAAAGCAGCAAGTGCATTGGTAGCATAATCGTATATGAACACCTGGTCTGTTTCAGCAGTCTTTGTTTTGGAAAGAAACCTCTTCCGGTAAGTCTGGTCCAGCTTAAAATACTTCGCGGATTTTGCGCCCTTAGCTTTGATATCAGGGATAGCTAAAGAGTCGGAATGAGTGCTTAAAGGGTAGTTATCCGATAGGGAAACAAAGCCCATATTACTTTTTTCAATGGGCGATAATCTGTACAATGCTATATCCTGGGCATCTACCCCAATAGTCAACAACAGCACGCAAAAGGTTATCAAATAGTGCATTTTTTTCATAGAAGAGGTGCCAACATATCGCTAAGATGAATAATATTTTTTAGAAATAATTAAAATTGTACCTGTTATAGATTTTGTATAGGCATAGTAAGCTATACTTAGCCATAATATGGGTGCCCATTTTATATAAAATTAGGAAATCTTCGTACTTAAAAGGAAGAAGTGTTTTTTGGTGGAGGTAATGGTTCCAGCAGTAGATATAAACTGTTTGTATTCGGGATGCGTTTTACTTTGAAGGCGTATTGGGTCGGCGTTGATGAGCGGTTGGTAAAGCCTTGATATAGCCAAAGGCCTTGCCAGGGGATAACCAATGAGTGTTCAAGGTCATGCCACTCTCGAACGCATTCCGAACGCAGCACAAACAGAACCAAAGGACATGTGTAAGGATTAGCTATTGACCAGAATAAAAAAGTCGGCTATGATCATAACGGACTTTTTTATTCTGGTCAGGAATTATTTTCCTGCATTTTTCTTTTCAGTAATCTCGGTACGGATTTCCTGAGCCAGACCTTTGATTTCCTGAAGTGCTTTACGAACCCTTGTTCCGGCAGCACTGTTCCCACCTTTATAAAATTTTTCTACGTCTGTTTCTACAGCAGCTACTACTTCTTTTAGTTTTGCAAATTTGTTCATGATTACTTCTTTTTAAGTTTACAATGTTCTTTAAATAATATGCCCTTAAGCACTGATAAAGTAAACATAGAGCTTTAAAAACAAAAACACAAATAAATTCTACTATTTTAGTAGTATTTATTATATTTGTACCAAAGCTTGCTGTTTTGACAACTTTTCCATGTTTTGTTTATACTTAGCTTTTTTAAGGTTTCATGCTGCGAAGCACAAACAAATCTTTACTCGTTTAATTTATATTTGGTTATCAAAGGCTGCTTTAAAAGGCAGCCTTTGTATTTTCAGTTTATACTTATATAATATAGCTTATCGGCGAAATCAATAAAGAGTTGGTTAAAACAGTGTAAAAAAGCCCTCATTCCCTTTTTTGTACTGCTGTTTTAAGGTATTTTCGGCCCAAAATCAATTGTATGGATACATTATCTATTTTCAGAAAAGTGGCAATTGCCGAGGGTATTTCTTATGTATTGCTGGTATTTATTGCCATGCCTTTAAAATACTGGGCCGAAATGCCCCTGGCAGTTAAATATACCGGATGGGCACACGGGCTTTTGTTTATGCTATACGTAGTGCTGTTAATTATGGCCTGGGTAGAATACAAATGGAGTTTTAAAAAGTCAGCATTAATTGGTGTTGCCTCCCTCCTTCCTTTTGCCCCTTTTTGGGTAGATAAAAAGTTAAAAGAAGATAATTCAAATAAATCTTGGTAATTAGTTATTCAATTTATACATTTGCAACCCGCTAACGAAGCAATGCCCAGCTGGCGGAATTGGTAGACGCGCTGGTCTCAAACACCTGTGGGAAACCGTGCCGGTTCGACTCCGGCGCTGGGTACATTAGAAAACAGCTAACAATCAATATGTTAGCTGTTTTCGTTTTATGAAATCTTTTAGTTCAAACCATGTATCCAAAAGAGAAGAATTATTTTAATCTGTATCATTTTTTATTAATACCAACTCAGGTCATTTAGTTTTACCGTGCCACTTAGGTTGAGCGTTTTGATATTCGAATCATAACACCTGCAGGTTTCAAGATTGGCAAGGCCTCGGATATCCAGTGCAGGGATGGGATTGGAATGAGCTCTGAAAAACTTCAGCCTGGGCATTGCTCTAAGGTCGATAGGATGTGCTATTTGATTCTTAGACATCCAGATATCGAGCATTTCAGGACAATTGTTGAATTTTATTTCCTGGAGTGAATTGTCATTCACCTCCAATTGCAGTAGTGAGGTATGATTACTTACATCCAGCCGGGTAAGCAAATTCCACCCCAGGCTTAAAACGACTAATTTTTTCAGGTGAGAAACATCGATACTCCTGAGCTTGTTCTTGTGGCAACTGATATTCACCAGGCTATCGCAGCCTTTTGTCAGAATGGTTTCCAACTGGTTGTCAAAACCATATATAAATTTGAGTTTTTTCATACCCGAAACGTCTACCGTTTTCACTTTGTTTTCGTGAAAGCCAAAATCCACCAGGTTGACAAAGCTTTTGATGCCTTCCAGTGAAACAATATCGGATTTGGTAGTATACAATACAGTCACCCTTCTGGCTTCTTCTATCTGGATTTCTCCGTCTCCATTGGTATCAACACCTTGCTCAATGATACTTCTTTTGAAATTCGCGTCAGGTATACGTACAATCTGTGCCATGGTTCTTATCGATAAAGCCATGAATAAGGCACAGCCTGCCATTATTTTTGTGGTCATGTCTGGTAATTTTAGAGTGTAAGATTAATAACCTGCCCATTGGCATTGATCTCTACAATTTTCGCAAGGTTCTCGTCGGTCTGGTACAGGTAGCGGGTCTTTTCCATGATGGCCCGGCTGCCTTGTCCCACCTGTACCCCATAACCATTGTAGGTGGTAGTGGTTTCAGTGCCCACTTGCTTTTCACCGTTACCTACCTTGGTCTGTACGACCCTTGTTTGCAGATAATACTTGCCCGGATTCAGCCCTTTGAATTCAAAGCTGCCATCTGCACCGATCATGGTCAATATCCGGTAGCTGAAGGCTTCGTCTGAGAGATATATCGCTTTCTTACCCTTTTTGTCTTTCTTTTTGAGTTCGAGGAATTCGAGGAAATAATCGGTGCAGGGATATAACTCTACCAGGTTAACCATGTAGTTGCTTTTTTTAGATACAAAGCCCTTGATGTTGCAGGTACCGTCTTTGCCGATCATGGCTTCAGCTGCTACTTTGTCAAAGGGGATATTCGGGCTAATTACTTTAGGTGTCTTTTGCGCCTGTAGCTGGAAGACTAGCGGGATCAAGATGGTTACCAAACCTATAGATCGTGTATTCATATTTTAGTGGGTTATATATTAGATAGTTACAATATGTAAATATGCTGTTATGCAGGTATTTAAAAAATATTTGAATTCCAGAAGTTACACCCTCCTGTTTTTTGGGGAGCCATTGCCAGTCGCTTTAACATAAAACAGTCATCGATATAAATTTCACCCTTTACTCCCCCAGGGCCAACAGCCGTAAATCCCATTGTGACGTTGTTATTTGCATTTACGACACGTTTTTTTACTAAAAGGAAATGCCACCTTGGTGAACTTTTCGGATAAACCTTAGTGAGGACCTCAACCTTATCTTTTTTGCAGGATATGAAGGTCAATATCATTGTAGAGATTAGCGCGGAAAATAAAAAAAGTTTTGTTTTCATGATTATCGATTTAAAATTTCAGCGTTTTAATGGCAAAGGTGGAACACTGAGAAATGATAATCGCCCCACGAGGCTTCGTGGCACCTTTTATTGGCTTGTAAAAATGGGTTAGTTAAAGCGGTTGTGTACTTTAAGCAGTTGATAATAAATGAAATAAATCGATTTTACCAGTATGTGTTATCGCGAAGGAATAATTGAGTAATAAGAAATGAAAGGAGGAACTATACGCCTTGGGATATGTTATTTCGGCTGTTTTCTGAGAAAATCTGAAGGAGATTTACCTGCAAATTTTCGAAAATTGCGATTGAAAGACGATTTAGAATTGAAGCCGCAATCAAAAGCGATAGCTAGCAGCGTATAGTTTTGATTTTTTTCATCGGCAATCATTTTTACACATTCATCTACCCTAAGCGAATTGATATAGTCGTAAAAACTTTTGTTAAATTTAGAATTGATGACTTGCGATAGCGCCACATCTTTTAGCTGTAAGGAATCGGCTAATTTGCTCAGCGTTAGTTCCGCATTTTTGTATAGTTTTTCTTGCGCCATTATCCTGTTAAGTTGCAGGAAAATACGCTCAACTTCGTCTTCTGTAAGAGAAGACCAGTCATATTTTATTTTATTAGATAATAAATCTACGTTAGCGGGTTCTGCTGAAGGATTTCTGCTTTGTGGAGATGAAGTGTGACGCTCGGTTGCAGCATTGGTGGTTTTGAATATTTGCTGTTGACGTACACCAAAAAAGCCAATGAAACAGATATATAGCGAGGCACTGAAATAGATGCTCTCTGCTGTAGGATAAAAAACAACAAAGACCCAAATTCCAGCGATGCCTGCGATGAGATAGCGTAGCCAATTCAAGCTGATTTTATCTGTATCTGAAAATTTTTCGGTTATTTTTTTCTTATATCGATGCAGTAAAACAACTGAGGCTAAGACATAAACAATTCCCGAAATGATGATGCCAACATTGGTGATGATTCCAATGGTCTTGTAATAAGAAGAGGAAAAGCCCTGATCATAAAGCAATAGTTTTTGAACCGGTTTTTGTAATAAAAAAGATATCCATAAAAGGTAGGCAGAAGCAATAGGTAAGAAATGAAGTAGCTTTTTCTTACTGAATTTTATTGGTGTGGTAAGATGAAGAATATATAGATACAGAAAAGGCCCATGTACAAATGCTAATAAATCTCCCCAGCCTATTAAATTGGGAAATTGGCGATAGTTTCCTGAAACCTGTAAATACAGACTGGCTAAATGAAGCGTTGCTACCAGCTGCCAAATCATTAGTAGTTTATCAGCAGTTATTTTATTGGGCTTAACTGCTAGTAGTATGAACAAGTATAATGAAATTGCAATACTGGTGAAGTATAACATGCTGTTGTTTTGTATGGGTAGCCTGATGTTATTGATCAACTCAAAAATATGAAATATATTCAAGTTATCATTTTGTTGATATATGCCTCCAAGTCATCTTCTTTATGCAGATTCATTTTTTGCTTTAAGCGATATTTGCTCATGCGGATACTTTTGGACTCAACATTAAGTAGCATTGCAATTTCTTTCGTGCTGCGTTTCACATAAATGTCAAATTGTAAGCGAGCTAATCGGATTTTTTTTGGTTACGTTTTCAGGGGCTGTCTTTTTTGCATAGTTGTATGCTGAGTGGGATTATAATGTTAACAGACAAACATTATTAATGCTAAAAAAGAAAAAAGGCCTATAACAAATTGGCATCTTTCAATTCCAATCCGGATTTTTCAATACCATATTTCCTCGTAAATTAGCGATATTAACAATAAATTATTCCAACTTGCTTATGTGGACCTGTCCCCAATGCCAGCAAAATTTTCTGAAAACAAATCAGTCGCATGCCTGTAATGAAAAAACGGTAGCCGATTTCTTAGCGGGCAAGTCGGAGTATACACTAATGCTTTTTGAACATTTTATCAATTGTTTGAAAAGCAAGGCAGATGTGCATCTGAACACGATTAAAACCATGATCAGTATCGAATATGAGGGACGAAGAATAATTTACATTTCCCAGCTTGGAAAAAATTTTATACATGCAGTATTTATTTTCAAACAGTTGTATCCGGATAATTTGTGTTTTATTAAAACAGGTCAGGTTCCGGGCAGCAACCAGTTTAACCATCATTTCAGAATGTACTTTAAGGAAGACCTTAACGATGAGGTAGAAAAATTTATTAACCTGGCCCTGGAAGGGGCTTAACTTATTATCTGACAACTTTACGCTATGAAAAAAATTCTGCTCAGTTTTTGCTTTTATCTCTATGCCATTTCTGCATCTGCTCAGTTTCAAAACCCGGGTTTTGAACAAAAAACAAATACAAATTCCGATTTACCTGCCCTTTGGAATGTAGCTCCCGTTGCGGGTTACACCGCCGCTTTGGCAGGCGATGTAAAACATGATGGGGGCTATTCGCTGAAAATGGAAGGTAAACCACAAGATCCTTCTAAATTCCTGAATGTTTCGCAGAACATTCCCATAGTTGTTAATCAGATTAAAAGAATAAAAATTACAGCATACATCAAAACTGAAAACCTGAAGGGCAACGTTGCCATGTGGTGCCAGGTTTGGGATGAAAACAAAAAAAGGATTGGTTTTGAGAATTCTGGAATGCAGGGTGTGACCATTACCGGTACTTCCGACTGGCAAAAGTATTCGATGAACCTCATTGTTCCTAAAGCAGCCAAAAGCTTATTTTTCGGAGCGTATACCAAGGGAACGGGTACAGTATGGTTTGATGATTTTGCCATTGAAGAATTCGATGGAACAAATGATCAGCCTACGGCTGAAGTTCTAAAATTCAATAAAGAGTTTACAGATATTGTGAGGCAAAATTCGATCTATACCGATTCCATCAATTGGAAATCAGTAGATGAAGACCTGAAATCATTAGGCATGGGATTGAAGACTATCGCCGATGCAAGGATTTTGAATAATTTTGTATTGCAGCAATTGAGAAAAGCGGGCGACAACCACTCTTTTATCCAGGATAAAGTCAGCGCAAAAAATTATTCCAGCGGAAATACCGTTCAGGCCAAGCCAGAAGCCAAACTATTGCCTGGTGGACTCGGTTATATAGCTGTACCAGGATTTGGCTCAACAAATATTGAGGTAATGAAAGCGTTTGCCGCAAATATCCAGACCCTGATAAAAAATCTGGATACCGCAAATAAAATCAAAGGATGGGTGGTTGACCTGAGAACAAATACTGGTGGCAATATGTACCCCATGATTTCAGGTCTGGGCCCTTTGCTGGACCATGGCAAGGTGGGTTATTTCATAAGAGGCCGCACAGGCAATCCCTGGATACATAGAAAAACAGGGATGGGTATGACCATCAATAACCCTTACAAGGTTAACAACAGGAAAAATAAAATAGCCGTATTAATTGGTCCTATGACCTCCAGCAGTGGTGAGATGACAGCAATTACTTTTATCGGGCAAAAAAACACAAAGTTGTTTGGCGAGCCCAGTGGAGGCTACGTTACTGCAAACCAGATGTTTGGGCTTTCTGATGGCTCCAACTTATTATTGGCATCCAGTTATGTTGCAGATCGCAACAAAAAGAAATACCTGAACCGAATTTATCCGGATGTGCTGGTGAAGCCCGTTGCAGCCCAGGATGCCGCACTGCAGGCCGCAGAAGTATGGCTAAAAAGTAAGAACTAGCATTATAACAACAATAAATAACAGGCATTAAAATTTTATCTATGTACTTACCCGACGCTGAAGATTTTCACTATTCAGTTCTCTATGCGCCAATTGGTATCTGCATTTTAGATGCGACTACACTGATTGCAGAAGTTGTAAATGAAAAATTTCTGGAGGTTGCAGGAAAGCCTTATGAAGCGATTTATGGTCAGTATTATTGGGATGCCTTTGCAGAGGCCCGGCAGTATTACGAATCTGCCCTAGCAGGTGTTGCCCGAACCGGGGAGGCTTTCCACGCCGAAGAAGTAGAACTGATGCTGATCCGACATGGGCAGCCTGAAATGATTTTTGTCACATTCGTATATTCCCCTATAAAAGACGGGGATGGAAATGTCAGGAAAGTCACAGTTTGGGTACTGGAAAACACCAAGCAGATTGCCGAGCGGCAAAAGGAATTGGCCGCTAAAATCGCATTTAAGGCTGAGCGCGATCGTTTACACAGTTATTTCATGAAGGCAAATGCAGGGATCTGCGTGCTGCAGGGCCCAGACCTGGTTTACGAACTCGTAAATACCGCCTATCAGCAAATACTGCCTGGTCGCGAACTCATAGGGCGCCCCATCTTCGATGCACTTCCGGAACTGATCGGGACGCCTATTCAGGAAATGTTGCTTAAAGTTTATAGTCAGGGCGAACCTTGTGAAATGAATGAGGTCATGATCCCGGTTTCTGAATACGAAGGGGGGCCTACCAAAGACAGGTACTTTAGTTTTACCTTTCAGGCCAGCAGAGACGAATATAACAGGATTGACGGCGTGGTAAACTTCGTCTTTGAGGTTAGCGAAATGATCCTGATCCAACAAGAGTTGCTCAAAGCAAGGGAGCAGGCCGATCAGCAAAAAAGGGTTTATGAAACAATAACCTCCGGGACGCCGGATTTGATGTACGTATGGGATCTTGATTACCGCTTTACCTATGCCAATAGTGCCCTGCTAACGATGTGGGGCAAAACCTGGAACGAGGCAATTGGCAAAGGCCTGCGCGAGAATGGATATGAAGAGTGGCATGCTGCAATGCACGAGCGTGAAATTGACCATGTAAGGGCAACAAAAGAATCGGTTCGCGGCGAAGTTGCCTTCCCTCATGCAATACTTGGAAGAAGGATTTATGATTATATCCTGATTCCGGTACTCAATGAAAACGGAGAAGTTGAAGCTGTTGCAGGTACCACCAGAGACGTTACCGAGCGTACGCAATTGCAGGAGGCACTTGCACGCGGAACAGAAGAGCTGCAGGCCGTTAATGAAGAACTAATGAGCGCCAATGAAGAGCAGGCCGCATCAAACGAAGAACTGAAAGCTACCAACGAAGAACTTGCAATAGTGAACCAGCAATTGATAGAAGCCCGCAAAAAGATTGAAGAAGCGGAGGCAGCTTTGCGCCTTGCAATAGAAGCATCGGATTCCGGAACATTTTCTATTAATGCCAGGACCCTGGAATTTCTCGCTTCAGCCCGTCTGAAAGAACTTTTTGGATTCAAGGCAGATGAAGATATGCCTTACGAGGCATGTATGACTCAAATCCGTGAGGACTATAGGCCAACAGTATACATGATGGTTGAAGCTGCCCTGACCAAGGGAGCGCGCTTCGAACTGGAGTACCCGGTAGTGCGTTTCCATGATGGCAAACTCAGGTGGTTAAGGGGGCTGGGAACCTTACAACATGACAGTAACGGCGCAGACAGCTTTTTTGCCGGTATCATCATAGATATTACTGAACATAAAGAAGATGAACAACGCAAAAATGATTTTATAGCGATGGTAAGTCATGAGTTAAAGACCCCGCTAACATCCATGAAAGGCTACGTCCAGGTGCTGCTCGCTAAACTGCGGCAGCGGGAAGATAACTTCTCTGCAGGCTTGCTGGAAAAAGCAAACATTCAGATTGCCAAAATGACCAATATGATTAATGGTTTTTTGAACATATCCCGCCTCGAATCCGGAAAAATACACATTAACCTGCAGGAGTTTGACCTGGCAGAGTTGATCGGGGAAGCTAAAGAGGAATCCCTGACTACAATTATCAGCCACAATGTGATTTTTGATGAGGTAGTACCTACCTTGGTAAATGCTGACAGGGAAAAGATTGCACAGGTTATCCATAACCTGATCAGCAATGCGGTAAAATATTCACCTTCAAATACCACGATTGCCATTTCCGCCACATTGCTTGATGCCGGTGTCAAAGTGAGTGTAAGGGATGAAGGCATCGGGATCAATACTGACGACCTTCCAAGAATTTTTGATCGGTATTACCGGGTTGAAGATAATCTCATATCGATTTCGGGGTTTGGCATAGGGCTTTATCTCTGTTCGGAAATCATTCGCCGGCATAATGGTGAGATTTGGGCAGAAAGTGAATTGGGTAAGGGATCAGTTTTTAACTTTGTGCTACCTCTTGTTAACAACCAGTAATTTCTATACATGCCGAAAACAACTCGCATTTCCGCCAGATTAAGGTCTATTAAAATCAAAACGCTGCTGTGTAAGGAGTTTATAGAACTTCAGGGTGGAAGAATAACTTTCGCCCTTTAGCCACAGATCAGTTAGCATTAGACCGGACTCTGGTTGTTATTAAGGCTAACCTGTTATTTACTATATTCTATAATGCACCTGCAGACTCAACAAAAGTTAAAGCATTTGGAACAATACCAAAACACCCTGTCATTCTACAATAGTATGTTTGTTTAGATTTAAGCCAAAAGCAACAACAACATAAACCAATTATAAATCATTTTTAAAATGAAAAAACGGAACCTATACCTGTTAACCTTATTACAGTTGTCTCTTGCGACAGCATATGCCCAGAACAAAAAACTGATCCCCATACCCTCCAGGGTAAATGTCCAGGCCGATAGTGCAAAAAGCCAGCAGATCATTGATAAGGAATGGGTAGCCGTGGGCATCAACAAACCCTATAACCTGCAGTACGATCCAAACATCCCTTTCAAAGGAAAACCGTCCTATCGCTTTGAACTAAAAGCTGAGGACAATTCACTGGAAGGCTACCCCGAAGGAGAAACCAAAGGACGCGTAGAATTATCCTACAGCTATGCAACTTCAAATGATTTTAAAAAGTTCCCCCAAAGTGTATATGATAATGCGCAAAAATTAAAAACCGTTTACCATTATGGTAAAGGCATTTGCGAACAGGGAAGTTCCCGCAGCTATACTTTTTCTGTATACATCCCCTCATCACTCGAAAAAAATGTCTCTACCATTTTTGCCCAGTGGCATGGCGCGCCCAGCAGAACACTGGTACAAACGCCTCAGGGAGAAGTAAAATTACTAAGTACCGAAGAGTTCCTTGCAATTTACGACCGCATGATCTTTAAGAAGAACATTGCACACGACAAAGTAGAAAAGAAAGGAAAAGATGGTAAAATCTCTTACGTAGCCGGCAAGCCTAACGGTTGGCTGGTAGAGCAAGGCGGCTATCCCCCACTGGCGTTCGGTTTCTCCAAGGGATACTTTTACATCAAAGCCAATTCTGACCGCCAATGGCTGAGCGACAAGACCGACCGAAGCAATGCCGACGTCGAAAAAACCGAGATCATGAAGCCCCTCTCTTCCGAATTCAAATCTTCTACCATAGCCTATAAAATGTCTTTTGAAGACTTTCCGAAAGATTGCTGGATTACATTTGACGTAAATATTGACTGGACAATGTACGGAAAAAAAGCCCAGACCATTCTTAAACCCGGCAAGCTGGATGTAATGATGAAATACACCAAAGACAAAAAACAACTGACAAAACATATTGTCAATCAGCAGGAAATTCTTATTGGCCGCAACGACGAGGACGGGTATTATTTCAAATTCGGCATTTACAGGGTAGGCAACAGCACTGTCCCTGTTGTTTACAACCTTGCCGGCTACAGCGAAAAAGCCCGGTAATCCCTTGCCGGCACCTGGTACCGGCCCGGTATTCAAACAATTTTCCGTTTATTAATAATTTGGGAAAATTTAGTTAATATTGAGTATGTTCTTTTGCACAACAACAGGGGAACCGCTATGCATCGGGAAGGGCTAAATAATTCAGGAGAAATACAGCTGCTGATTGCACTGAAATCAGGGGATCGCTCTGCTTTTGAAAAAATTTACCAGGCCTATAGCCCCAGAATTTTCCTGAACATCCTCAAAATGGTCAAATCGGCAGAAGATGCCCAGGAGATTTTACAGGATGTGTTTATCAAAGTATGGGAAAAACGAGACCTGATTGATCCCGAGCAAGCTTTTAAAGCCTATTTATTCCAGATTTCAAGATTTACCGTATACAATTTTATCCGAAAAGTTAACCTGGACCGGAAACTAAAAGCCTACCTTTCCCAGGAGCATTCAGAACTGTATACCCATATAGAAGAAGCCATTGCCTACCGGGAAAGCGACCGCTTTATTCTGGACGCCATTGAAGAACTGCCTACACAGCGCAAGCACATTTACAAATTGTGTAAACTTGAAGGCAAGAGCTACGCAGAAGTCAGTAACCTGCTTGGCATTTCGGCTTCTACCATTAATGATCACATCGTCAAAGCCACCAAATTCTTAAAAGAACGACATACTTCTTTTGGTGCAGCAATGACCTTAAGCGCCATTTCACTGCTGCTAAAAAACCTCTGAAAAAATATTTTTTCATTATTTCTTTTCCGGAGCAGATGTACATCGGTTTCCAGGTGTATTAGCAATAAATGAATAAAACTTGGAAAACTCAGCACAAATAAAGCAGGCCTTTTACAGATACCTGAACAATGAACTGGACGAGACCGAAGCGCGTGTTTTTATGGAACACATGCAGTCGGGCCGCGATCAGCATACCTTTTTATCATTAATTGAAGAGAACCTGGATAGTCCGCTTGCCGAAAAGCTGCTGGACAAACCTGAACTCCTTTTGCTACTGAACCAGTCTTTCGCAAAAATTACTGATGCCATTGATGCCAAACCGCAAAAACGCCACATCAACTTATGGCCAAGTATTGCCGCTGTACTGGCCCTGATTGCCATTGGCATTTACTTTTTTAAATACCGCAGCAACGAAAGCCCCGAACAGCTTCAGCAATCGCTTGCAATTGTTGCCGACATTATACCGGGAAAAACCGGGGCAACATTAACACTGGCAAACGGCAAAAAGATCAGGCTGGCTGACGCAGCGAACGGACAAATTGCCAGCGAAGCAGGGATCATTGTGCGCAAAACAACCGAAGGGCAGCTGGTTTATGAAATGACAGCAAATGATCAGGCCGGGACCAGCACAGCAAAAACCAATACCCTGAGCACCGCCAAAGGCGAAACTTATATGGTAACCCTTCCCGATAAATCCAGGGTTTGGATGAATGCGGCTTCCAGCCTGACCTATGCAGCCGGATTAACCGGACAGGAACGGCGGGTAAAGCTGGAAGGTGAAGCTTATTTTGAGGTTGCGAAAGACAAAGCACATCCATTCATTGTAGAAAGCAGGGGACAAAAAATTGAGGTGCTGGGCACACATTTTAATGTGAACGCATATGCAGATGAAGAAAAAGTTACCACTACCCTTTTGGAAGGGAGTGTAAAGGTATCGGGTAAAGCCGGATCTAAAATCCTGAAACCTGGCCATCAGTCGAAATTGAACGAAAACACGATATCCCTAACCCAGGTAGATACAGAACTGGCCACAGCCTGGAAGAACAACAAGTTTCTTTTTGAGAACGATGACATCCGCTACATCATGCGCATGATTGAACGCTGGTATGACGTGGAAGTGATTTATACCGGAGAAATACCAACAGAGCGGTTTGGTGGTGGGGTATCCCGCTTCAACAATGTTTCACAGGTACTAAAAATACTGGAATCTACCGGGGGTGCCCATTTTAAAATAGAGGGAAGAAAAATCCTGGTGTCAAAATAAATAATGTACAGAATGTTAAACTCAAATTAAAGATGGAAAAATGTTTACGAAAGTATAATTAGGCCCACGTACACGATAAAAAAAACCAGAAGTGTAAAGGCACCTCTGGTTCAATGTTCGGTCTACGTCAATCAAAATTATTGTTAACCGCAGCTGCCGGGAGTTTTCGAGGCAACAGGCATGCTGCTCAACCAAACAAGTACTAATGTATAGAATTTATACGAAGAAACCGGCCATACCAAAGCGGTATGTCTACAAATTTTTGCTGATTATGCGATTAACCACCGTTATATTAATAGCATCCTTAGTGCAGGTCAGTGCTTCCACACTGGCTCAGAAAATCAGTCTGTCTAAAACAAATGCCCCCTTAAAAACAGTAATTAAAGAACTCAGGGCACAAAGCGGCTATGAGTTCATTTACACCGAAAGTGTTTTTAAAACAGCAGTCCCTGTAACCATCAATGTCAAAGCCACCAATTTTGAGGAAGTGCTGACCCAGGTTTTTAAGCACCAGCCACTTAGTTTTTCAATCGACAGTAAAACCGTCATCATCAAACACCTTCCGGCAATCGATATCCGCGGCCGTGTGCTGGATGAAAACGGCGAACCCATGTATGGCGCTACCGTAAGGGTAAAAGGTACTACCCGGGTGGTGACAACCAATGCTGAAGGCATGTTCATCCTGAAAGGGATCGAAGATAATGCGGTACTTGAGGTTTCCTACCTCGGATACCTGGTAAAGGAACTGAAAGTGACCAAAGAAACCCGCGATGTCACCATCAGACTGGTACTGGCAGACAGCAAACTGAATGAAGTGGTGGTTACCGCATTGGGTATCAAAAGGGAAGAAAGGGCCCTGGGTTATGCCATCACCAAAATAGACAGCAACCAGATCAACAATGCGCCTTCCGGAAACTGGATTGATGCCCTTTCAGGGAAGGTTGCGGGTTTAAATATGATCAGGTCTAACGGAGGCCCTGCGGGTTCAAACAAGATCATCCTGCGCGGAGAAAACAACCTTACAGGCGGAGCCGATAATGAAGCCCTGATTGTGATTGACGGAGTGGTGGTAAACAATGGCAGTGGCAGGCGCACTGCTACCGGAGGATCTGCCGCCGGACCATCAGACGGAATACAACCTACCGATTTCGGAAGCGGCATTAATGACCTTAACCCCCAGGATATTGAAAGCATCAATGTCCTTAAAGGACCTGGCGCTGCTGCTTTATACGGCCAACGCGGTGCAAATGGTGCCATTATCATCACCACCAAATCAGGTAATGCAAAACGTAATTCCATCAGCATCACCCTAAGTTCCAATGGTGCCATAGAAAGTGCCAACCGCTGGCCAGACCTGCAATATGAATACGGACAGGGACAAAGTGGTGCCGATACCTACGGGTATGGCGTAAACAGCGCAAGCAGTCTGGCCTATGGCCCCAGGTTTAACGGACAGTCTTTTGTGCAGTACGACCCGGTAACCCAGGCTGCAGCTACAGAAGCCACACCATGGGTACCTTACAAAAACCAGATCAGGGAGTTTTTTGAAACAGGAAAGACCTTTACAAATGCCATCAGCATTAACGGGAACCTGCATAAAAACACAAGCTTCCGCATATCTGCAAACCATGCCAATAACAGCTGGATCATCCCCAATACCGGTTACCAGCGCAGCAATGTTTCCTTCTCGGCCAACAGCAAGCTGACGTCAAAACTAGATCTTTCGGTAAAAGCCGGCTACACCAACAGGGAAAGTGAGAACCTTCCGGGCATGGGATACGGAAATCAATCGGTAATGTACTGGTATGTATTCTGGGTGCCCAATGCCGATATCAACTGGCTGCGCAACTATTGGACAAACGGCAAAGAATATACCGAGCTGAAGGATGTTTTTACGGCATCTCCTGAAAATCCTTATGCCATCTCGTACGAGTTCATTAACAGCTCAAAACGCAATGGCATAACCGGTAACGTCCAGTTAAACTATGCCTTCACCAAAGAACTGAGCTTGCAGCTAAGGGCAACTTTAGACCGCACCAGCGATGACAGGGCGCAAAAAAGGCCCTGGACAGCAGCCCGTCTGGCCACCGGCTCTTACCGTACACAGGACATCATTTCTAAAGAATACAGTGGCGATTTCCTGTTGAAATACAATAAAAAACTGAGCAACGATTTTAACATTACCGCAACCTTTGGCGGTAGCATGCTAAAAAACCGTTATTCCAAGAACGAAACAAGGGCCGATGGATTGGTAGAGCCAAATGTTTACAGTTTCGACAATGCAGCAAATCCCCTGGTATATGTACCGGATACCTCACGCTTCTCGTTGAACAGTATGTACGGCCTGTTCTCTGCTTCTTATAAAAATTACCTCTACCTGGACCTGACCGGCCGTGCAGACTGGAACAGTACCCTGGCCAATCCCTTCAGGGAAAAAAGCACAGGTTTCTTTTATCCATCTGCAAACCTGAGTTTTATTGCTTCCGATTATATTAAACTACCTCAGTCCATCAGTTTTGCAAAACTAAGGCTTTCTGTTTCTCAGGTGGGCAGCGGCGGTACCATACCTTACCGCACAGCATACCTTTACGGTTTGGCTGCCAACGGCACTTATCCGAATGGCTCGTTGCAAAACCCTACCACCATACCTAATCCCGACCTGCAGCCGCTGAAAACTACCGCTTACGAAATAGGTGCAGACATCAAACTGTTCAAAAACCGTTTGGGTATAGACATTGCCGCCTACAAAGGGAACACCAAAAACCAGATCCTGGAACGCATTGTCGACCGCTCCTCGGGTTATTCCCGTCAGATCATCAATGCCGGACAGATCGATAACTCCGGTCTGGAAATTGCCATCAATGCTACCCCCGTTCAGACCAAAAGTTTCAAGTGGACCACCTTTATGACTTTTGCCACGAATAAAAACAAGATCATTGCCCTGGCCAATAACGATACCACCGTATTGCTGCGTTCCAGTGCCGTGGGCGGTGCACAAATCATAGCCAAGGTGGGCGGAAGCATGGGCGACATGTACGGCACAGGTTTCCTGCGTGCGCCCGATGGGCAGGTAATTTATAACGCCAGCACCGGCATTCCCCTAACCTCTGCCACACCGGTTTACCTGGGCAATACCATCCCTAAATACAAGGCTAGTGTAGGTACTGAGTTCAGCTATAAGCAGTTCCGGTTAAATGTACTGTTCGATGCACAAAAAGGAGGCCTGGCCCACTCCTATACCCATGGTCGCCTGGCCGACTTTGGCAAACTTTCGGCTACGCTGCCAGGCCGTTACAGTGGCATCACCGGAAAGGGTGTGATTGATAATGGCGATGGTACTTTTAGTCCGAATACCACGATTGCAACCGACATTACCTCCTTTTACAATACCGCAATGGGCACCCTTAACGGCGAAGGCGCAACCTATAAAACAGATTTCATCAAATTTAGGGAAGCCCGGCTGGATTATACACTACCAAAATCGCTGCTGAAATCCATAAAGATCTCCAGGGCAACAATAGGCGTATACGGACGTAACCTGGTGATCTGGTCTACCTGGCCGATGTTCGATCCGGAGTTTGGTACTTTGAGCGGTACCGACATTGTACAGGGCTTTGAGATCGGTCAGTTCCCCTCTACCCGTACTTATGGTTTTAATTTAGTGATAGGTATTAATTAATACAGCAATGAAAAGAACAACATACATCATCACCCTTTTAATATTTGTATCAGGATTTTTTGCCTGCGACAAGGGTTTTGACCGCGAAAATACAGACCCGATAAACATCATCAATTCATCGCCCGACAAGCTTTTGGCACCGGCACTGGTTAATGTTTTAACCGGCAACATGGTACGTAACCGCAATTTTAACAATGAATTGATGCAGGTAACGGTAACACAAAGTGAAGATGATTTCACTGTCTTCAGATATAATTTCAGGCCAAACATTGCAGATTATACCTGGAACATCTGGTACCCCGAACTTACCAACTTCAGGGACATCTATGAGATCGCTTCCAGGCCCGAATACCAGAACGATTCGTATAAAGGCATTGCCCTGGTATGCGAAGCCTGGGTTTTTTCTTTACTAACCGATACCTATGGCGATGTGCCCTTTAAAGAGGCCAACCAGGGGAAATCAGGACTGGTAGAACCGGTATTTGATACACAGAAGGAAATTTATACCACCTTGCTGGCCAAACTGGAAGAAGCAAACACACTGCTGACGGCAAATGTTGCCATTGAAGCTGCAAGCGACCCTGTTTACAAAGGCGATATTGCACTTTGGCGTAAGTTCTGCAACAGCCTGCACCTGCGCTTACTGCTGCGTTTATCAGGCAAACAGGAAGTAGCAGGCGCCATGACAGCCAAAATTAAGGAGATGGTGGATACCAATCCGGCAAAATATCCGGTTTTTACTTCAAATGCCGAATCTGCAACACTCAAATGGAACGGAACCACTACCACCACCGACCCCTATACCAGTCCATACGTGATCAACCTGCGTGAAAATGATTTCATCATCCCCTCCATGTGCAATTTCTTTATCCTTAAACTGGACGACTGGAAAGACCCGCGCATAGACATTGGTGCACCCTATGGGGTTAGCGCCCGCAACCGGCTGGGCATTGCACCGGGTTCAGGCGGTTTTATTGGTATAGACAGCGGTTATGAACCCGGCAGCAAGGAACTGCGCCAGGCCTATTTTTATTCCTTCGGCAATTCGGAATTCTCCCTGCAGAAAAATCCGCTTACGGGTGTCATCATGAGCTATGCTGAATTACAGTTTATACTGGCAGAAGCCGCAGCCAAAGGCTGGATTTCAGGTTCGGCCCAAAGCTTCTATTATACCGGAATTGCCAATGCAATTAATTATTGGGTACCTAGCTTTAGTACCAACATTGCGGGCACGGCATTTACCACCTACCTTGCCCATCCGGATATTGCATGGGACAACAACCTGCCTTTAGACGCAGCCACGGGCGACAGTAAAATGGAGCGCATACACATCCAGAAGTACTACAGCCTTTTCCTTACCGATTTTCAGCAGTGGTTTGAATACCGCCGCACGGGCCATCCGATACTACCTAAAGGCGCAGGCCTTAAAAACGGCGGAAAAATGCCGGCCCGGATGAACTACCCGGTTTACATACAATCGGCCAACCCCGGCAATTACAGCAAGGCTGTAGCCAGCATGGGCGGAGACGATATGAACACTTTGGTTTGGTGGCAAAAACCTTAACGAATAAAATCTGATGTATTCTAAAATATTTATAACGATGAAAACGCTAATACTCTATAGCTCATTGCTGTTTTCAGCTTTGTTTCTTTTAGCCGGCTGCGATAAAACGGGGAATTTTCCCGGTGCAGAGGTGAACCCGCATATTGCCATCTATGATTTAAGGAGCTTCTACAAGGGAACCGATTATCCGCTTACCCAATCGTCTATGCTTGGTGCCATTGGCGTTACGGGCGTAGTGGTTTCAGACCATAGCGGCAAAAACATGACCCCTGGCCTGCTGATGATACAGAACAAATGGAGGCTAAACGAACTCCGTGGCATTGCGATCAATATCGGTGCCGATGCGGCAAACTATGTACCTGGCGACTCTGTAACGGTAAAACTGCTGGGCGGCACCATGAAACGGGTGGATGGCATGCTGCAGGTTACCGGACTAAACGGCTCAGCGGTAGTTAAAGTTGCTTCGGGCAAAAGCATTCCGGTTAACCGGGTGCCCAGCAGCTATATCCTGGCCAATCCGGAAAAATATGAAAGTACCGAGGTGGTGATCGTAAAAGGAGGCTTTGATCCGGTACCAGCGCCAACAGATACCTATAGCGGCGATAAACTGGTCAACGATGGCTTCGGCAATTTCACGCTGCATACCGAAACGACAGCAACCTTTGCCGGTACAGCCCTACCCGGAATGGCTAATTTTTTTGGTGTGGTAGAATATGCCCAAAGCACAGATGGTAAATATAGCCCTCAGCTGCGCATCCGCAGGCCACAAGACATTACAGTACTCAGCTCTACCATCACAAAAGCAGCTATTTTGATTTCCGGGTTCCTGGCCATGCCAGAGGGTACACCTTCAACCAATGGGGAATATATGCAGTTCCTGGCAACCCGCGACATTGATTTTGCCCTAACGCCATTTTGTGTGGTAACCCACAATACCAATTCTGCCTATCAGCCAACTGGCGTACCACTTAACGGATGGGCCACAGGTGGCCGGCGTTCTTACAAATTCGATTTAAAAACCGGAAAGGTAGCCAAAGGCCAATACTTCTATGTAGGCGGAAATTCCAACAAACTCATTAACGGAGTAGGCTCTACCAGCATTGCAAATGGCAAATGGATTGTTGCTAAAAATACCGGAAGTTTGGCTGGCGATGGATTGGGCGATATCAATGCGGACCTGCTGTTAAATGGGACAAGCGGTTTTGCCGACGGTATAGCCGTGTTTGAGGGGCTTACCGTTACAAAAAATACAACCCCGATAGACGTGATCATTACCGGGGCAAATGGTGCCATTTATAACCTGGCACAGGAAGCAGGACTGCGCATTGCCAATACCGATTGGTATGACATTGTAAATCCGGTCACCTTAGAGCCGCAGCCATTGTACAAACAAGGCTCAAACACCATTTGTTTAAGCCGGCCGGCGCCAACAAATGCAGGTTTTTTCTATAAATTAGGGGGCGAATACAACATACGTTTAGGACGATGGGTAACAGCAAGGGCACAGAACAGGGTAGATCTGGAAATCACCTCAGTGCTGGATGAGCTGGAAAAGGAATTCCCTGCAGGTACCATCCCTACAAAGGTGATTGAATAGTTTTATGAAAAAACACAATAAAAAGATGAAATATTTAAAGTTAGTTACACTGATTTGTCTGCTGGGTTTGTCGGGATGTGCCGTTAAAAAACACAAGGCGCAAAGCCTTAACCTGACCGGGCTGAAAATATTATGCTACAATATTCACCATGCCAATCCCCCATCAAAACCTGATGTGATTGACATTGATGCCATTGCCCGGGTAATCAGCAACAGTAAGGCAGATCTTGTGGCCTTACAGGAAGTGGATAAAAACACCAAACGCAGTGGCCATATTGACGAAGCAAAACTTTTAGCAGAAAAAACCGGTATGAATTACCGGTTCTTTAAAGCAATAGACCACGACGGAGGTGAATATGGACTGGCCATATTGAGCCGCTATGCCCTTGATGAGGCAAAGCATTTGCCGCTACCCCAGCAAACAGAGGCTGAAAAACGGATACTGGCTTATGTTAAAGTTAAGGCTGAAGGCCAGGAGCTGATTTTTGCCAATACGCATTTGGATGCCACACGCACCCATGAAAACCGTAACCTGCAAATGAAATATATTCTTGATCATTTTAAGGATATTGCACAGCCTGTTATTTTGACTGGCGACCTGAATAGTGTGGCGGGTTCTGAGGCGATCAATTTGCTGGACCAGCAGTTTAAACGTACCTGCATAGAGAACTGCCCGGGTACCATCCCCGTAATCAACCCAAAGCGTACCATAGATTTTATTGCTGTAAAAAATGTAAAATGGCCTTTGCTGGAATACCAGGTGATTGAAGAGACCTATGCTTCAGACCACCGCCCCATAGCAGTAAGCTTTAACATTTCCGAATAATGCGTAACTTTATTGCATTAAAAGAAGCGATATGAATATTGAAAAAGCGATACTGGCAGGTGGTTGTTTCTGGGGAGTAGAAGAACTCATCAGACATTACCCGGGTGTGATCTCAACAGTAGTTGGATATACAGGCGGGGATGTTCCCAATGCAACTTACCGCAACCATGGGACACATGCCGAGGGCATAGCCATCGAGTTTGATCCCGCACAATTGTCTTACCGTAAACTGCTGGAATATTTTTTCCAGATCCATGATCCTACCACCCGGAACAGGCAGGGCAACGATATCGGCACCTCCTATCGTTCGGCCATTTTCTATCTTGACGAGGCCCAGAAAGAAACTGCCGCAGCACTCATAGCAGAAATGGATGCCTCTGGCATATGGCCGGGTAAGGTGGTAACTGAAGTTGTACCTGCCGGCGATTTCTGGAATGCAGAAGTTGAACATCAGGATTACCTGCAAAAGAACCCTTCAGGCTATACCTGTCATTTTGAAAGACCAGACTGGAAATTAGGATAGTTTATCCATGCTTTCCCTGATGCGGATTAAATATTTATTGCGGTAGTACAGGTCTTTGATCACCAGAAGTGAATCATCCTGTGCTACCGCATTTAAGTTATCAAATAAAGTGGTCTGTTTCAGAATTTCTGCTGCAATTCCTTGCTCAATAGTTGCAACCTCAGTTTTCAATGCAGCCAGTCGTGTTGCATCAGGCTCAAACTGTAAATCCATTAAAGCCTCATTCACCTCCATCATCTCCATCAAAAAACTTTGGGGAAGGGCGTAATTTTCGCCCTCCTTTAAAATCCCTTGGAATTCCAGAATGTAATGCAGGCGCTTTTGCGGATCACTCAAAACCTGGTAAGCTTTGTTGTTAACCGTACTCAGTTCCAGCACTTCTGCCTGTTTTTCCTGATTTTCATTGATGTAAAAATCAGGATGGTATTTTTTACTCAACGCATAAAACTGCTGTTTTACAACCGCCATATCAGGATTGAAGCTAAGCGGCAGGCCGTAAAAGGCAAAATAATCGGTCATGTGCTTTAATGCTTAAAGAAAGCCTTAAAAATATCGTTCCCCAGCACAAATACCATGAGCGAAAGCAGCATAACGAAACCTACAATCTGGGCCCGCTCCATAAACTTATCGCCCAGTGGTTTCCCTTTGATCATTTCAATGATCAGGAATACCACATGGCCCCCATCCAGGGCAGGAATTGGCAAGAGGTTCATAAATGCCAGCGCTATCGATATAAAGCCTGTAGAAGCCCAGAACCTTGCCCAGATCCATTCACCTCCGTATACCTTACGCGCAATCTCAACCGGACCTGAAAAGGCCTTATTGGCTTTAATTTTACCGGTAAGTACTTTCCAGATGCCCTTTGCATTGTCGCTAAAAGTTTTCCAGGCCTGGTCTACCCCAATCGGAAATGCGGCAAACAGGCCATACTTAATGGTCTCTTCTTTAACCTCATTAAAATTGAAGCCTATACCAATGGTGCCCGCAGTGTCAACAGGAACCTGCAGTACCAGTTGCTCTCCGCCACGGTTAATGGCAAAATCTGCAGTTTTACCCTTGTATTTTGGAATGGCGGCTTTTACATCTACATCGTAAGTAACCGGAACATTATTGATGGCAGTGATTTTATCGCCTTTTTTTAACCCCGCCTTGTAGGCCGGTCTGCCCGTAGTTACACTGTCTACCGTTGCAGACAACAGCGGCATGCGGCTGATAAATGCCTCAACCCCCAGGTCAGAAACCTTATTTAAAATATTATCCGGAACCTTGATATCAATGGTTTTATTGCCACGGACCACTGTAAGGTTGGTATTGCCCAGCAAAACTTTAGAACTGGTCAGCTCCTCAAAACGGATCACTTTATTGCCATTTACAGCAATAACCCTATCCCCTTTCTGGAGGCCTATTTCTTTACCGATGCTGCCCGGATTGATTCCGCTTAAAACAGAACTGTTGGCGATATAGGTTTCACCATACTTGAAAGTCATCATCCAGAAGATGAAAATACCTACAATAATGTTGACAATGACTCCGCCCAACATTACAATCAGCCGCTGCCATGCCGGTTTAGACCTGAATTCCCAGGGTTGTGCAGGCTGCTTCATCTGTTCGGTGTCCATAGACTCGTCTATCATCCCCGAGATCTTTACATAGCCACCAAGCGGCAACCATCCAATACCGTATTCGCAATCGCCGCGTTTAAAGCTGAACAGCTTAAAGCCCCAGGCATCAAAAAACAGGTAAAATTTTTCTACTTTGATACCGAAGGCACGCGCCGCCAAAAAATGTCCAAGTTCGTGTAAAATCACCAATATCGATAATCCCAGGAGTAACTGGGCCGCCATAATCAATCCACTCATATTTTTAGTTTAATGTTCTATTTAGATGCTAAAATTCTATTTTGTTACTAATTGGTCTGCTAATATACGTGTATACTCATCCGTTTCTAAATAATTGTTCAGACTCGGCTTTTCAATAAAGCCAATTCCCTCCATACAAGCTTCAATTACGTCACTCATTTCCAGAAATCCTATCCTATCCTGCAGAAACGCATTGACCACGACCTCATTGGCCGCATTAATAATACAAGGCATATTTCCGCCTCTAAGCAGGGCTTTGTAGGCCAGGTCAAGATTCCGGAAGGTCTCCATATCTGCCTTATAAAAATTCAGTTCAGGATAATCAATAAAACTGAAACGCTTAAAATCGCTGCTTATTCTATCCGGATAAGCAAGCGCATAATGAATGGGCAGTTTCATGTCGGGCAATCCCATTTGTGCTTTCATAGATCCATCGTTAAACTGGACCAGTGAATGAACAATAGATTGTGGATGTACAATCACATCAATCTGCTCTGCTTCCAGGTCAAAAAGCCATTTGGCCTCTATCACTTCCAATCCTTTGTTCATCAGCGAGGCCGAGTCGATGGTGATCTTGGCTCCCATTACCCAGTTGGGGTGTTTCAGCGCCTCGGCTTTGGTAACCCCTTTTAGAAAGGAAGTATCCTTGCCCCTGAACGGTCCGCCTGAAGCGGTAAGGTATATTTTTTCAAGAGCACCGGCAGGCTCGCCCACCAGGCACTGGAAGATAGCCGAATGCTCAGAATCTACAGGAATTAGCTGCACCCCGTTTTCCCGGGCAAGTGTGGTAATCAGGTCGCCCGCTACAACCAGGGTTTCCTTATTGGCCAGGGCGATGTCTTTTCCTGCCTTTATGGCTTCAACCGTTGGTCTTAAACCTACCGAACCCACAAGCGCAGTAAGTACCATGTCTGTTTCTTCTAAAACCGCAGCTTCACATAATGCGGCTTCACCAGCCAGAACTTTGATCTGGGTTCCGGAAAGCGCAGCTTTTACCGCCTGGTATTTACTTTCATCGGTAATCACCACCAGCTCCGGCTTAAATGCCAAAGCCTGCTCAATCAGCAGGTCGGCGTTAGACTGGGCGGTTAATGCCTTCACCCGGTATAAATGCGGATTACTTTGAATTACCGCTAAAGCCTGGGTACCTACAGAACCTGTAGCCCCTAAAATGGTTATATTTTTCAATTAAAATCTCCTTTGTTCTTCGTCTCCCTGACGATTATAAAACCACTTAAATCATCCGCAATCTTCCTGTCGTTGGCCAGCCTTGGAACTTTGTTTTGTCCCCCCAGCTTACCTTGTGCCTTCATATAGTTCACAAAAGCATCTTTTTGTAAAGAGCGGATCACCAAAGGTTGCAATATTTTCCCTTCAATAAGGTCAAAATAATAAATATTCTTCTTTTGTAAGGCCTCGTCTACTTTTTTACTGAAGGAAGCCATATCGGCAGGTGGTGTAGAAAACTCCACAAACCACTCATGGTAAGGCAGTTCTCCTGCTGCAGGGTTTACCTGCGGGGCAACAGTAAATTCGGTAATACCTACCCCCTCTTCATTTGCTACCGAAAGCAACGCATGTTCCACTTCCTCGCCTATCACATGCTCGCCAAAGGCCGATATAAAGTGTTTTATCCTGCCCGTAACCACAATCCGGTAAGGGTCTTTAGATACAAATTTTATGGTATCACCAATCACATAGCCCCAAAGCCCCGCATTCGTATTCAATACCAGTACATAGTTGGTATCCAGTTCTACCTCGCCCAGACTTAAACGTGTGGGATGATCGTTGTAAAATTCATCAGCCGGAATGAACTCATAAAATATACCTGCGCTGGCCAGCAAGAGCAGCCCCTTATTGTTTTGCTCATCCTGATAAGCAATAAAACCTTCCGATGCCGGGTAGGTTTCTATTGCATCAATTTTACGGCCTATGCTTTGCTCTATTTTTGCCCGGTAGGGTTCAAAATTAACACCACCATACACAAAAAGCTTAAATTCAGGAAAGATATCTTTGATCTTTTTACCGCCCGATTTTTCGGTCAGCCTGTCGAAATACATTTGTACCCATGGCGGTATGCCCGAAATGAGGGTCATATTTTCATGGATCGTCTCCTCAACTATCGCATCTACCTTCTCTTCCCAGTCTTCAATGCAATTTGTGGCGTAAGAAGGCAAGCGGTTTTTCTGCAGATAAGCAGGCACCAGGTTGGCCACAATGCCCGAAAGCCGCCCAACATTGATCCCGTTCTTTTTGCTCATTACCGGACTGCCCTGCAAAAAGATCATCTTACCATCTATAAAATCTACATTTCCGGTTTCATGCACATAGGTAAGCAATGCATTTCGTGCAGCTTTGATGTGCTCGGGCATAGACTCCTTAGAAATGGGGATGTATTTGATCCCTGAGGTGGTTCCTGATGTTTTGGCAAAATATTTAGGCTTGCCTTTCCACATCACATCTTTTTCACCAGCTACCACCCGGTCTATGTAAGGCCTGAGTTCCTCGTAGTCCTTTACGGGCACCAGCCTTTTAAAATCGGCATAGCTCTTTATCGAAGCAAATTTATGGTCTTTACCAAAAGCCGTATTTTTTGCAGCAGCAACAATTTTCAGGAGTGTATCCTGCTGCGCCTTTACTGCATTTTTTTTCCATTTGTTGATCCCTTTTACCACAAGGGCAGCAAATGGCCTGCTCAGCGACGCTTTTAACCCCATAATACTTAGACTATATTATGAATGATATCCGGTTCGCCCTCGCCCTTATACTCACTCATCATTTTACGGTAAGCAATAGTGAGCGCCACACTGGATAGTGGAACGATGATAAAAGAGCTGAGCACATTGATAAAGAAAGCAATTACAGGCCATTTCAGGTAGCTGAAAAACAGGTACAGCACATGAAAACCACCAAGCACCAATAAAAGGAGCAGGATTTTGGTAAAATTACCTTTGGTTGTAGCCAGACTAAATTTAATAGATAAAAAAGGAGGAAGGTTCTTGTCGATAATGAAGAACGGAAAAAAAGAGATCCTGATCCAGGTCACAAATATTGCGATAATCCCTACGGAAATTGCAATATTGGTAATGATCTCCATCCTGATCCCGGTATAAATAAAAGGAAAGGCCACCAGGATCACCAGCGAGTAAACCCCGATGATGCAAAGCATAAAATACAGCATGGCCACCAGGAAACGGATGATCTGCTTCCTGGTCGGTATCGTATCTACAATACTTACGTTAAATTCATCATCCAGCAGATGAAAAATGTATTTAAACAGCGACAGGTTAATAGTGAAATAAAACATCACAAAAAAGAATGCCATAAGCACACTCAGTCCCGTATTTACATCTTTCAGAAAAAAGGCCATCAAACCCGATGCGTTCGAGGTTATGAACATCAGGAAGCAAAGCGTCGCGATAGAAAAGTAATTCCTTTTGGTCACTGTCCAGGCTTTGCCAATCACCTCATTTACAGCAAATGTACTTTCCTTTAAAAACTCTATCATTGTTGTTTTAATACTACTCTTTTAAAAAAATCCTGCATAAAGCCCAGGCCATAGGCCGTAAGCTGGATAAACGCAGCAATAATACTCAAAAATGCAACTTTTAACGATTTATTAACCTGCCATGAATGAAAAAATATCAACATCAGGTATAACAACAGTATAAAGTTACATAAATACGCTAAAGGCCAGTAAAATAGGTTCACAAGCAGTGTAAAAATTACGCCGCAGGTAAACACTGCCGGAAAAAAGTGAACAAGTTTAAGTTCTGCCGGAAAATGTTTATAAATATTTATCCTCGCCCGTCCGAAAAAATGAAGCTGCTTATAAAATTGTGCAAAGCTGGTCCGTCTTTTATGGTAAACCTTTGCATCAGGGATCAGGCCTATTTTAAACCCCTGCTCATGTATCCGTATGCTGTATTCAATATCTTCGCCCAGTCGGGTAAGGATAAATCCGCCCACCTTTTCCCAGACCTCACGCGATACCCCCATGTTAAAGCTGCGCGGGTGAAACTGGCCCAGGTGTTTTTTATTGCCACGGATTCCCCCGGTCGTAAACGGAGAGGTCATGGCATAACTGATGGCCTTCTGTACAGGGGTAAAACTCTCATGCGCTGCATCCGGACCGCCGTAAGCGTCCAGTTTGTGTGCGTACAGGTAATCGCTAACTACCTCCAGGTAATTTTCGGGGATCAGGCAGTCTGAATCAAAGATCACAAAGTAATCCCCTTTCGCCCTTTCAAAGCCATAGTTCCGGGTAAATCCCTGTCCTTCATTGGGTTTAAAGAAATACTTTATATCCAGCTTATTGGCATATCTGGCTACAATGGCCTTTGCATCATTTACCGAACCATCTTCTATCACCAGTACTTCAAACTGGGTATAGGTTTGCCTGGTAAGCGTGTGCAGCAATTCGTCTATTTCCTGCGGACGGTTATATAGCGGTATAATTATAGAGAAGAACATCGCTTACAGGATCTCCTTTTCAATCAGGTATTGGTTTCGTTCTGGCGCGTTGCGGGTAACCAGCTCGGCCACAAAACCGGTAAGGAACAGTTGAGAGCCCACAATAATGGCCACCAGGGCAATGTAAAATAGTGGCTGATCCGTAACATCCCTTTTATAAGGTATGGCCATAGAAATGTGGTACAACTTAACGCCTATAAGCCAAAGGGCCATAAATGTTCCGAGCAGAAAGCTCAGTACGCCCAGTGAACCAAAAAAATGCATCGGCCTTTTACCGAACTTGCCCACAAAAAAGATGGAGAGCAGATCAAGAAAGCCATTGATAAAGCGGCTCAGCCCGAATTTGGTTACCCCGTATTTCCTGGCCCTGTGCTCTACCACCTGCTCGCCTATTTTTTTAAATCCGGCCCATTTGGCAATAACGGGTATATAGCGGTGCATCTCGCCGTATACTTCAATGGTTTTCACCACGTCGCTCCGGTAAGCTTTTAAACCGCAATTGAAATCGTTCAACTGTATGCCCGACATGCGCCTTGTGGCGGCATTGAACAGCTTTGTAGGTATGGTTTTGGTAATCGGATCGTAGCGTTTTTTCTTCCAGCCCGATATGATATCGAATTTTTCTTCCTTTATCCTGCGGAACAGTTCAGGGATCTCGTCCGGACTGTCCTGCAGATCGGCATCCATGGTAATGACCACATCGCCCTGCGCCACGGCAAAACCCACATTCAGGGCGGCAGATTTTCCGTAATTCCGTCTGAATTTAATGGCCCTGACCGTATCGTATGTTTTTTTCAGTTCTTCAATAACAGCCCAGGAAGTATCTGTACTGCCATCATCAATAAAAAGGACCTCATAGGAAAAGTTATGCTCCCGCATTACCTTAACAATCCATTCCGTTAATTCCGGCAGGGATTCATCTTCATTAAATAAGGGGATTACAACAGAAATATCCATGTGTGCTTACAAGCTAAAAAACAATTTGCAAACTTAGAGAAATTGTTCAACAAACAAAAGGCCTGCAACAGGATGCAGGCCTTAATTTATTAATAGGTAGCTAAAAAGTGTTTTATTTCAACAGGGTATCCAATTGTTTTCTCAACAAAGGATCCGAAGGTCTTTTAGCATCTCCTGAAACAATTTTTCCCATAGGGTCAATCAGGATAAACCGTGGTATCGCATTGATGTTATATTTTTTTACAAAATCAGAATCGAAGTCCTTATCAGCCAGCAGTTGTATCCCGCCCAGTTTATTGTCCTTTACATAACTGGTCCATTTGGACTTGTCTTTCTGCTGGTCTACAGATAGGCTCACAAAATGTATATTTTTTCCGTGGTAATCGGCCTCAACTTTAGTCAGGTGAGGGATCTCCATCTTGCAGGGGCCACACCAGGTAGCCCATACATCTATATATACATATTTGCCACGCAGGGATTTTAAACTTACCATTTTGCCATTTACATCTGTATAGCTGAACTCGGGCGAAAATGCATTTGCCGTCATCATTTTATAATTGGCATAAACCTCTTCCATCTCTTTTTTATATGCGGCATTGCTGGCCTTAGCCATAAAATTACGGTAGGCCTCCTCTTTAGCTGCGTCATTTCTCACGGTTTTGATCACAGTACCCGTACCTTTATAAAAAAGATAATCTTTGATATAACCTGCCGGCAGTTCATTTTCAATTACCTTTAGCTTCACTACATAATTGCCCTCATAGCCCAATGTAGTATCCGATTTGTATTTGGTATTTCTCAGTTCGCTGATCTTATCATCCAGCCATGCCCTGTAGGATGCAGATCTTTTAAAAAGCGCTTCATCGTTTAAAGTCCCTTTTTCGTCTATAATTTCCCTCATGCGTTTTCTTTCTGCCGGTTCCATACGTTTGATAAAAGCCTTTTTATGGGCAGCATCCATCAACTCGTTAAATTTAGGATCGGACCTTCTCTTCTCCATGAGCTGCATCAGGTTACTCATACCTACAGAATCCATACCATATACACCAACATACCTGTCCAGCACGCGACCGGCATAAAATTCTATATCCTTTAACATCAAACCTTTAAGCTCAGCATCCTTCTCCGCATCAGCCTGTTTGTTCATCTCGGTTTTAAATCCCGACAGCCGGGCCAGTACTTCCTCCGAAGGCATCACATACAACTTATGCAGGTAATCGCCATTGGCCATAGGAATATATTTTGCCAGCACCTTTTGCTTGTCTTTTACCAGGTCGTCAGTAAGTTCTTTCTTGTTTTGGGCAAAACTATGCAGGCCCGATATCCCCGCCAGCAATACCACTGCTATTCTTGTTTTCATTATTTCGCTTATTAATTGTTATTTTATTAAGGATGATTTTTCACCATTCCGGGATTGAATTTTAAAACCCGTATTGGAATTTCGAAAGTGTAATTTGGACTGTGCGGCGCTAAAATTGCTTCAACCTTTCCGGTTTCTTTGTTCACTCTCTTTATTTCCGGTATCCGGCCTTCCTGATCAAGCCTTTTCATGTCAAACCAGCGCATTCCGCTATAAGCCATTTCCCTTCTGCGTTCGGCCAGAACTTTTTGCAAAGCATCTTCGGGGTTGGCGGCTGTAAGGCCAGGATCAGGTATATTAAACCTATTCTTCCTGATGGTATTTATCAGTGCCATGGCATCAGCTGTTTTGCCTTTCCGGGCCAGCAACTCTGCCTTGGTCAGGTACAACTCAGGAAAGGTAATCCCGAAATTATAGAAGGTCAGGAACCCACCGCGCTGTAACCCTGCATTACTTATCGCGGTGAGAAACTCGAATCTGAGGTCATTTGCATTGAAATAAGTTTTCAGGTCATCTGAATACAGCATATAGTCGGGCCCTTCCGCATCAACACCCATACGGTACCAGAGTACTTCAGGGCTAAGTTCATAAGGCGGAACTTCGTAAGTACTTCCATAGTTATTGTAATCCAAAAAGGTATGTGGTGCTTCCAGAGCCAGTTCTGTATACTTCTCAGCATTGGTAAAGTCTGCTATATAGAGATAGACCCTGCTCAAGACTCCGTAAGCAACATATTTGTTGATACGTGTACTATTGATATTGGTTAATGGCAGAACTTCAGCGGCAGCTTTCAAATCTGTAATCATAGATTCCAGAGTTTCCTTTACCGAGGAACGTGCAGGTGCCTTTCCTGTAACGTCTGTACCGACAGGCATGGGCATCCCCGGATCGGTGGCGGCACTTGCAGGGTTGTATGCCTTTGCAAATACCGTAAGCAGATCAAGATAATAAGTAGCGCGATGCACCAGGGCTTCGCCATACACCCGCTTTTTTTCCGCTTCCGGGGCATCGGTACTTTTCAACACCCCATTAATGATCACATTTGCATGATATATACGGTTATATAAAGGTCCCCATACATCAGGGTCATTTTTTTCATCTACAGTCAGTTGTCGCCTCCAGTAATATCCATTGGCATCGGGACTTGCATCCAGTTCGCCAAAGCTGCCGTCATAGAAATCATCCGTAAAGCGCAGTATATTTACCGGAAAAGTACCGGTCATCTCTCTCGAATTCAGAAGCCTTTCATAATCGATCATTTTTTCGGGAATGACCAGTCCCTTAGGCTTTACATCCAGGAATTTTTTGCAGCTCAGTAATGCCATACTCAACAGCATTATCCATAAATATTTGCTTTTCATTATATTAAAAATTAGTAGAAAAAGTCAGACTGTAAAAAGGTTGTGTTTCCAGCTTCCGGATGCCCGTAGCCGGATTTATTGCCTCGGGATCAATATCATTTCCGCTAAAAGTATAACGGAACACGTTTTGCGCCTGAAAGCGCAACTGCGTGTTGCTAAGCCCGGCCTTCTTCAAAAAAGTAGCCTTGGCATGATAAGTCAGCACCACATCCCTTAAACGAATGTAATCTGCTTTCCTCACAAATTCAGAAGCAAATGTATAACCATAAAGTGCAGAACTCGGATAATATCCGGGAGCAAGGGTACTGGCCCTTACAAAACCTGGCATTCGTGTGTGCTGTTCATCTCCTGCCTTCCTCCAATAGTTTGATGAGCCTTTAACAGGGTTACTGTTAAAAGATCCAACGTTATTTGGGTCGGGTGGTTCTACCCGCATTACATGCCCGCCGTAATACATAAACAGGAAAGAAAGGTCAAATGCGCCAAGACCGAATTGGTTGTTTAGCCCAAGCACATATTTTGGCACTGTTGCACCATTGTAGATCATATCGTTTATGGTTACATCTATAGATGAACCACCAGAATAAGAATAATCGATTATTTTCCGATTGCCGTTTTTGTCGTAAACAAAAGGTTGGCCCTTTTCATTCAATCCTCCATAATTGTAACTGTAAAGGGCACCAATTGGCATCCCCTGCACCGGCCGGTTGCCACTTGCAATTTCATCTGAGTAATCAAATTCTGTTGCTTTCACTGACAGTACCTTATTGTTATTCAGCGAAGCTGTCAGCTGTGTCCGCCATTGAAACCTGCTGCTTTTAATATTTAGTGTATTGAAAAGGAATTCAATACCCTTGTTCTGAATAGACGCCGTATTTGCCTGATACTGATTAAAACCCAACGTTGGATCGGCATCAAACTCCCCGAAAACATCGGTTGATTTTTTCAGATACCAATCTACCGAACCCGACAAACGCCCCCGCCATAGGGTGTAATCTAGTCCCAGGTTATAATTCCGGGTGGTTTCCCAACGCAAAGATTGGTTTTCCGGACTCAGGATCGAGGTATAGGGTACCGCAACATCCAGCAGGGTATTCAATCCATTTTCAAGTAAAAGAAATTTACCTCCTTGTGTAACGGGTATATTTCCGTTGGAACCGGTGGCGGCACGTAACTGCAGACTTTGGATCCAGTCATATTTTCTGATAAACTCTTCTTCTCCAAGTCGCCAGTTTAAACCTGCAGACCACAACGGTTTATTCCTGAATTTAGGGTCAACCCCGAAAAGATTGGACTGGTCTATTCTGAAACTCCCGGTAGCCACATATTTTCCATTAAAAATATAAGTACCCTGCCCATAGTAGGACATGAACCTGCGGTCGTCTTCGCTCTGGTTAAAATAAGTTTTAGGTCCGAAGATATAGCCTACACCGTATTGAGAAAACGCAGGGGAAAACACGGCATTTAACGCGTTCATATCAATTGGTCCAGAAACCAGTGTCTGACTGTCATAACCAAAAAAGCTGGTCAGATAAGCTTTATTAAGCGTGTTTTTTTGTTCAACGCCGAAAATCCCCGAGAAATCGTGATTGTTGTTAAGCCTATGGTTCAGGTTAAGCTGTCCCCTCAACGTATAATTGCTTAGTTTCTGATTTGTCTTGCTTAATATATCACCTTTGGTCATATTTTTAAATACCGCCCTGCCTGAATCATCCTTCAAAGCGCTCATGTTTAACATATTTCTCACTTTATAACTGTCTTCCAGGCTCAACTTATCTAATATTACATTCTGGTTTTCGTAGTTTCCACCGACGTCTACACTTAGCCAGTTGGTAATTTTAGCATTCAACCTTCCCTGAAGCCGTATGGTTGATCCCTTAGCGGTATTTGTATTGCTGGTCAATTCCCGATACGGGTAGTAGAATGCGTCGTAAAGCCCCAATCCCATAAGTTGCTGGTTCAGCGCAGGTCCTATGTTTCTACCGGTCGCTGCACGATTAGGCATCAACGAAACCGGCAATGCACTTCCGTTTGCGTCCGCCAGGCGTTCATAAGGAAAAAAATCATTATAGTCAGGAATGTTACCGCTCTTATCAGTGTAATTTGTATAGGTACCCTTGAAATCGAAATTAAAACGTTCTGAAAACTTAAAAGTATTAGCCATGTTCAGGATAAACTGCTGGCTTTCTGACCTGCGGGTAACCGGTTGCTCCCGCACATAGTTCAGTCCCAGCATATAAGTATTTCTTTCGTTGCCTCCGCTCACATCCAGATTCACGTTCTGAGCTTGTCTTTTCTGATAAAATAATTTTTCATATTCTTTAAGGTTATCATAAGACCCCAGATCTTTCAGCTTTGCATCTGCCTGAGCCTGAGTAAGCAGCGGGTTTGAAAAGTCCAGCCGTGTCAAACCCCACATAATCTCCTGTACCGGATTTGTCTTCGAAAATGAACTATAGTTTCTTTTTTCAATGTTAAATTTGTCTACCTGCAGCTGTACAAATTCATTTGCAGGTGCATAATTCAGATAGCTGAAATCAGGTTTATTCTGTATAGCATAGGTACTGCGCAGGTTAAACACCGCTTTCCCCGATTTACCGCGCCTGGTTTCTACAATGATTACCCCATTGGATGCCCTTACTCCATAAATAGATGCAGCAGCGGCGTCACGCAAAACATTCACCGAAACAATATCGTTCGGATTAATGGTACGCAGGTCGATCTCGGTGGGGAAACCATCAAGGACAATGAGTGGCTTTTTTACCGCATCAAAGGTAGATACCCCCCTGATTGTCAGTTCACCTGTCTGTGAATTGTATACCAGACCAGGCACCTTACCTTCCAGACTTTCTAAAAAGTTTCCTGTTACGGCAACACGTTGCTGGTATTGCTCTTCATTCATGTTAGAAGCCGCCCCCGTCAGCTGATCTTTTTTGATCTTCTGATAGCCGGTACTGATCACCCCTACTTCCTCCAGATTTGCATTTTCAGGTTCAATGCTTATGATGAGCTGAGGTTTAACACTTACCTCTTTGGTCTTGTAGCCCAGGTAGGAGATCACCAGGATGGCCTTTTCATCTATTCCCCTTAGCATAAAGCTGCCATCGGCACCGGTAATAACCAATCGGTTCTCGTTTTTAACCTTTACCGTTGCACCTGGCAGTGGTTTCCCGCTTTCATCCAGCACTTTTCCCGCTACATCAATCCTGGCCAGGTAATTTTTCAGCGCATCGAAAAAACCAGCTTCCCTTTTTGATACAATTACCGCCTTGTTTTTCAGCACATACACCAGTTCCTGTTTTTCAAATATGGAATTGAGCACATCGGCCAAAGGCTTGTCCTTCACATATAAAGTCACCGGTTTTGCCAATTTCAGGATTTCGTCTGAGTACAGAAAATCATATCCGGTCTGACTGCGCAGCAGGTTAAACACCTGTAATATAGAGGTGTTATTTTCTGACAGGGATACTTTCTGTGCTGTGCTTCTGGCACTTACCTGCATCAGTAACATAGTCATTATGACGATGGTTAATCTCATAACACGCATTATTTGACTCCCGGAACGGACTTTTAGCCCATGAGGGGAGAGATCATAAAAATTCATAAATTTGTTCTGTTTGGGTTATTAGTTGATGTTGTTATCGCAATTTTGCTAATTCGACACCCGAACGTATAAGCCAGGGGCCTCTCACCGCCTCTGGTTTTTTAATTTTTATCGGGTCATGATCAGGTAGATTTTATTTCACTATCACTTTCCTCCCTTCTACTTTAAATGTAACCAGTTTAGTCTCTTCCAACATTTCCAAAACCTCTTTAATGTTTTTGTTCCTGCTGATGGTACCAATTATGCGGCTTTTGCTGATTTCTCCTTCATAAGCAACTTCCACATTGTACCAACGCGACAGCTTCCGCATAACGGATGGAATGCTTTCACTATTAAATTTGAAAAAGCCGTTTCTCCAGGCCAGGGCTTCTTCCGCATCTGCAGGACCTACCTTTACCTCCTGATTTGAAACCCAAGCCTGTTGTCCGGGGCTAAGTATTGCTGCTGCCCCCTTCCCTGCTAAACCGTTTAAAGAAACACGGACACTACCTTCAAACAACGTGGTTTTTATCTTGTCCTCTTCGGTATAGGCATTGATGTTAAAATGTGTGCCCAGCACTTCCACTTCCTGTTTACCGCTTGCTACAATAAATGGTAAGCGTCTTGTTTTTGGGGCCGGCTGCTGCTTTGCTTTAGCGACTTCAAAATAAGCCTCACCTGTAAGTTCCACTCTGCGCGTCTTAAGCCCATCAAAACGTGCCGGAAATTTAAGTGCTGATGCGGCATTAAGCCAGATTTTTGTACCATCAGGCAGTACAACCTGGTACTGTCCCCCTTTCGGTGTGCTCAGCGTCAGTTCGCTGGTTGCTTTCAATGCGGCGGCACCATCTCCAGCCAGGGAATCCCCATCATTGTAAGTCAGACCGGAAGCATCGATCACCAGTCCCGTTTTTGATCCGCTTAAATTTACCTGCTCGCCGTTGGCCAGGGTTAACACCGCAGTATTTGTACCTGCATTGATCATTTTTGCAGCCGAAAGCCGTTTTTCAGCATCAAAGTTTTCTGAACTCAGGTAAAAGTACAATGCCAATCCTGCTACAAAAAATAAACCGGCCGCCACGGCAATTTTTGGCCATAGTTTAACAAGTACCGGTTTTTCTCTGGCCGGCACAAGCAATTTTTGCGCTATATTCCCGTACAGCCTGTTTTTTATGGCCTCTGCATCTTCAGGTTCAGCGGTAAATACCAGCTCTTCCTCGGCCGCCTCTGCCAGGCCGGAGCTGTACCAATGGTCTAGAGCAGCCTTCTCCTCTGCCGAAGCAGTACCTTCTAAAAACTTTTTTGCCAGATACTTCAGTTCTTCTTTATTCCTCATAAAAGAATGCTTTTGCACACATTTAAACCTATAGAGTATGATTGCACAGTTTTACCCTTAGTTGGATGCTGCTTTTTTTTTAATACTTTCAAAAAAAATTAAAACAATCTATAAATCAACTTGTTAAACACCTTACCAATAGCAGCATCATGGAACAGTTTAGAATAAAAGTAGCCGATAACAATGGATACGGACATTTTTTTAACATCAAAATGCTCGACATGGAGCATTTCCAGATTTTTGACGACCGGCAGCAACGGATGGCAACAATCGAAATAGACCAGGAAGAACCGCGCCATTACCGGCAAAGCCTGGATTGTAAAATAGGCCTGCCCTTACTGGATGCCATTAAAAACGGCATAATACTTCACGAAGAACTTGCGTAAAACCACATTTAGACTGCTTTAAAACAGCAGATGCATCGCATTTCCCATATTTCCCCTGATGGTCTTCAAAGCTTTTGTAAGATGTGCTTCTGCTGTTTTTTGCGAAATACCCAGTTCTTTCGCTACTTCGCCCAACGGCCTGTCCTGCAATTTCACATATTGAAATACCAGCCGGCATTTTTCAGGCAGCTGGTTGGAAAGTTCCGCAATAATTTCCAGCAACAGTTTATTTTCAAGGTCAGCATCAAAAGAAACCTGATCTCCAAGCTGGTGTTGGTAGTCTACTGCATTATTTTTATAACGCTTATCCTTTGCAAGGTAACGGTATACCTCGTACCTGGTCATAGCCGCGAGGTAAACCGCCAGTGACTGAATATCCAGCACTGTTCTTTTTTTCCATAGCAATACAAACACATCCTGCACCACTTCTTCCGCGGCTTCCTGCTGCTTCAGCATCCTGTGTGCAATGTAATAGAGCTTGTCCCAGTACCTGTTGTAGATTTCCTTATATACGGCTTCCTCCTCCTTTTTTAACAAGGAGATCAATTCATTATCGCTCAGCTCCGTATAAACAGTCATACCATTTTTTCCGGTTCAAAAATAGGGAAATTCGTCCAGCTTTCCTGCCCCCCGTTTTGCTTCATAAAAAATACTTATTTTTGCTGCTGAATGAAATCTACCCATACCATAACCCTGGCCAGGAAAATGCTGCTGGCTTTTCTGGCATTTGTTATCCTGCTTGCGATAACTGCTATTATGGTACGCAATACCATTACCCAAAAATTAGCAGACATCTCTAAACTGGCCAGCAATGTAGAAAACCGGCTGAAGCCCGAACAGGCGCTTTTACTGCTGCACCAGGCCGAAGATGATTTCCAGGAGTCACTGCTGGATGTAAACGGCCCCAAAAGCATTGAATATAAAACCAAACTGACACAAGCCTTTAACAAAATAGATACCCTGTTAAAGACCCAGACAGATACCACACAGCTCAGTGCGGCACAAAGCAATCAGGTTAAAGCATGGTACCAGAAGAAGCTGGAGCTATCCGACAGGCTCTTTGCCCTCAAACATAATTTTGATTCACTGCTTACCGTGTATTCGGAGTTTAACAAACAGGCCGACCAAAGTAAACAGCCTGTAGTGACCACAAATGCAAAAAGCACCAACAAAACCACAAAAAGCAATACCGATACGGTACGAAAAGCGGTAACTATAGAAAAGAAAGGTTTATTTGGCCGCTTAAAGGATGCCATTTCAAATAAAAACAGTAATCCGAATGGTGTTATTGAAATCACACACAACAACAACACCAATATTTCCGATCAGGCAACCCAGAAAATCATTGCGCGCGACCGGTCGGACAATGCCAAAAAGCTTCGCGAACTGCAATTGCAGAATGTAAAATTGCTGAGCATGCAGCGCGAACTGATCGCACTCAATAGCCGCATCAGCAATGAACTGGAACGCATTGTAAATGACCTCAAGGAACTGAATTACAGTATGGCCGATCAGCTGAAAGGGATGGCCTTTAAGAATTACCAGGAAACCACAGCCCTGCTGAACAAGTTTTACCTGGCCTCGCTGTTCCTGGTACTGGTATTTGCAGCCCTGCTCATCCTGTTTATCATACAGCTCAACAAAGCCGAACTGCTGCTGCGCAAAGAAAACGACCGCGCAGTTAACATGGCCCGACAAAAAATGGAGCTGCTGACGCACATGACGCACGAGATCAGAAACCCACTTACCGCTATAAAAGGTTTTTTATATGTATTCAGTAAAACCACGCTCACCCAGCGGCAAACAGATATGCTGGAATCGATAAAAGGCTCTTCGGAAATGCTGCTGCGTACTTTAAATGATACGCTGGATGCCGCAAAAATGGAAAACAGTGAACTGAAGATCAATGCAGAACCTTTTCAGCCCTACCGTACCTTAAACCAGGTTGTAGAAAGCATGAGCTATAGCGCCACAAAAAAACAGCTGGACCTGAGCTATAACTTTAAAGGCGAGCAGGAGGCAAGCGTAATTGGAGATGATTTCAGGCTCAAGCAGGTGCTCGTTAATTTACTGAGCAACGCCATAAAATACACCAATGAGGGCAGCGTAACCATCAATGCCGAATTGCTCCAGGGCGAAACCAATACCCTTCAGGTAGATGTGAGGGATACCGGAAAAGGCATCAGTGCCGATCAGCAGGCCAACCTCTTTTCAAAATACTACCAGACCAGTTCTGCGAAAGGACAGGTGGGCACCGGTCTGGGCCTGTTCATCTGCAAACAGCTGGTGGAAATGCAGGGCGGAAAGATCAGTGTAAAAAGCAGCCCCGCAGCAGGTTCAACTTTTAGCTTTTTTATTCCCTACAAAAAATAAGGACTGCCATAGGGTTGTCAGTGTCCCTCTTTTTATTTGCTCAAAATAACCGGAACAATGAAAAAACTAGATCTGACAAAACTGAACAAAGCGTATTATACCGCTACCAGCCAACCGCAGCTACTGGATATACCAGCTGCACAATTCTTAGCGATAAGTGGCAAAGGGGATCCCTCGGGTAAGCCCTACCTGGATAGGATTCAGGCGCTCTATGCTACTGCTTATACCCTAAAGTTTATGAATAAGGCATTAGACAAGGACTTTGTAGTGGCCAAACTGGAAGGCCTCTGGAATTTTGATGAAGAAAAATATGCCGGTCTCTCCATTCATGAAACGCCTTTGAAGGTGCCCCGCAGCGAGTGGAATTACCGCATGCTTATCCGTATGCCCGACTATGTGACCCGGGAACAGCTGAAAGCTGCCGTACAGCAGGTCATCGGCAAAAAACAAATCCAGCTGGCTGCCGGGATAGAACTTTACCAGATGCAGGAAGGTAAAGTGGTGCAAATGCTGCACATTGGCCCTTTTGCCACTGAACCCGAGAGTCTGCAGATCATGATGGATTTCATGCTGGCCAGGGGCCTGAAGAAAAATGGCGACCATCACGAAATTTACCTGTCCGACTTTAACAAAACCGCTCCCGAAAAATTAAAAACCATATTACGGGAACCTGTTAAATAAGAAAAGCCTTCTTTCTGTGTAGAAAGAAGGCTTTTCTTAATTTCATTAAGCCTATTCCTCAAATACGGCCAAAGGCTTTTCTTTTTTAAAGATGGCGCCAAACAACAGGGCGAACACAAAAACGATAATGATACCGATCACATGTCCCTGTATGTTCTGCATCACCGTACCATGTGCTTTCTTTTCAAAATCGGCATTCATCTCTTCTACCTTCTTATCAATGGCATCCTGCTCCATCCCTTGTTTTTGCATCATCTCCGAGGTTGCATCAATAACGGTAGACTGTATGCTTGCCGCCATATCTGGTTCAATAAATTTGGTAAAGACCAGGTTTCCTGCAGTAGAGATTACATAGGCGATCAAAAACATGATAAATATACCAGAGGTGGCTTGTCGCAGGTTCCAGAAACCACCGATCTTTTTCCGGAGGTCGATACAGAAAAATATCGCTATGCCCAGCGGGATCAGTAAGCCGATCAGGATCGGAACCAGAAAAATAGCCATCATTGATGCTGCATTTACCAGCAGGTAGGCAGAGATCACGCCCAGTACCAGCGAAATAAGTCCTAATCCTATTCCATTTTTGGCTGCCTCGGGCTTTAAATTTTCTAAAGTTTGCGTTGTCATGGTCTCAATTGAATCTAAGCTACATTAAATGCAGCAATTAATGTATAAACTGCCACATCAAATTCTTTGTTGGCACTATAAGTTTCCAGGTCCTTCAGTACCTGATCGTTTGCCTTGGGCTGATGAAAGAAAACCATGAATGGCACAAAAAGTTCCTCCATCTCCTCACCCAACTCAATCATCCCGGCGTGGCTGCAGATATCCTCAACACTGCTGTCTACCAATTGCTGGTTACTGATCAGGTCTTCATAAATATGAAATTCGTCCTGAAACTCATCTTCTTCTACCAGCAGGAACTCTTTAAGAAAATCGTCCAGTTCTGGTTTGATCTTTTCATCATGGCACTCATTGATGTACAGCAGCAGGTTCAGCAATTCCGTTCCGCGGTCAATAGTTTCCTCTTCTATATCTGCCCATTCTTCAGAATCCAGGTAATCTTCTTCCAGTTTTTTGACATCATTTGCGAAGAAATTGATCATCAGCAAATCAAAGAACACTTCCCTTAATTCCTCAAAAGCCGGATGTTCATCAAAAGCCCCGTCAAATTCTTCCACTTTTTCCAGAAAGCCCAGGTCTTTGCTGAATACAGCGATCAAACTTTCCTCGAGTGCAAGCGGATCTTTACCAGACACAGCACCAAACCTATCTAACGACGCAATCAGCGCTGTTTTTACATGATTATCCATACGATTGTATTTGTTTATTATTGTATACCAGTCTTACTTTACCGGTTAATTTTTTGTTCAACAGCGGTGAATTACCCGATTTAGAGCAATTGTTGTCTGCATTGTACAGCCATTCTTCAGCAGGATGATACAACGTAAAATTCGCTTCAGCACCTTCTTCTATTACAGGTACAGACAGACCAAGCAGCCTGCGCGGATTTATGGAGAGCTTTTCGGCGATCTGCCCTGCATCCAGTCCGGCTTTCAGCAACAGGGGCAACACAGTTTGCAGCGCGATTATCCCATAGGCAGCAATCTCGAATTCCACATCTTTAAATTCTATTTCATGCGGACGGTGCTGAGAGCTTACCGCATCAATAGTCCCGTCCTTTAAGCCACTCAGCAAGGCTTTAGTATCCGCTTTACCACGCAATGGCGGCTTTACTTTGTAGTTGCTGTCAAAATCGCTCAGCAGTTCTTCGGTAAACACCAGCTGGTGTGCAGCCACATCACAGGTAATTTTTACCCCATCTTTTTTGGCTTTCTTGATCAATGCTACCGATCCGCCTGTAGAAATATTGCTGATGTGGACAGGGGCGTCATGGTATGTGGCCAGGAATATATCCCTGCTGATGTGCATTTCCTCGGCCAGGGCAGGCAAACCTTTCATCCCCAGCAGCACACTATTTTTACTTTCGTTGATCTGCGATTTACCAGCTATCGACTTGTTTTCAGGATAAACCATTAACAGCGCGTTAAAGCCTTTGGCATATTGCAGTGCACGGCTCATGAAGCCATCGTCTGAGATGGGTTTGGTACCATCAGAAAAAGCTACCGCTCCCGCCTGTTTCATGTCATAAAGTTCAGCCAGTTCTTTGCCCTCCAGTTCCTGACTGATGGCACCCACCGGGTGTACATCTACAAGATTGTTTTTGGCTTTGTTCACTATATAGGCTACCTCGGCCTTAGAATGCACCACCGGTTTGGTATGCGGCAATACTGCCAGGCCGGTAAAGCCTCCTGCCATTGCAGCGGCAGTACCTGTGGTGATATCCTCTTTGGTTTCAAATCCCGGGTCTCCTATGGCACAGTTCAGGTCAAAAAAACCAGGCGAAAGTACCATACCCGAACCGTCAATTTCCAAAGCAGCTTTCGCAACCAAACCCTTGCCTATTGCAACGATCTTTCCCTGTTCTACATGTAAGTCACATTTTTGCTGGTTAAACTTGCTGTTGGGATCGGCAATGGTTACGCCCTTGAGGAGAAGATTCATGTTGTTTGTATATTTTTTTTAGTATTAAAAAATCTGATCAGTAATATTTCAATGGCCAAGAAAACAACAGCCAAAATTAGGCAAAGTTTCCATAACTCGCTGCTGTTATTTTTTAAACCCATATTCATAGAGAGTGTATCTTTTTTAGCATTGTAAAATGCAATATCCTGTTTGACAAACAGGGCTTTCAATTCCTCTTCACTGGCATAATGCATATCCGACTCCAGGCGGTCGTCATTAAAGGCAACAACAGATAAAACGGAATCAGCTTTTCTTAATTCGTAAAAACCTGCTTTTTTTATCTGGTCGGCCACATACAATAAAGTCTTTCCCGGCGTTTGCCTGATCTCCGGGATGACTTCAAAATGATCAGAGATCAGCTTTAAGGATTGATTACCAGTTAAATTTATTTTTGCATTTTCCAGCACGGTACTTTTTCCAACTGTATAATAAAAAGGCTGCTCCCTGCTGCTGGCAAATGCGATTTTAAACATTAAGGGCACAAACACCGGATGCCTGGCCAGGTTGCCGTCTTTGGCATCCAGCGCGCTGGCAGCTAAATAAGCCTTGCCTTCGCCCAGGTCGTACCTGGCAAAAAGAAACTTGTTCAGGGGTAGTTTCAGGATTTGTTCTTTGCTGCCCGTATTACGTTCAGCATAACTAAAGTACCGGTTTACTACGGGCAGGTCCATTTGCTGGGGTACCTGCTCAAAGACATCTTTAAAGACTGAATTTTTAAGATCTATAGTACTGGCAATAGGAGGTCCTACATTCAGCTGCTGCACCGCCGGCAGACTTAGACCCGTTAAAAACGAAGTATAAGTTGCAGCATTTACCTCCAAATCTGGAAATATCACTACCGAGCCGCCGTTTTGCAGATATAATTTCAACTGCTGTGCCAATCCCGACGAGGGTTCTTTTAATCCGTTCAGCACAATAAGGCTGTACTGCGGAAAATCGGCATACCGGATGTTCGACTCGGACATTTCCGTCAGCTTAAAATAGGCATCCGTTGCAAAAACAGATTTAATGGCTTTTTCGGCCGGATTACCATTTATGCTCAGCACTTTCAAATCCTGCGCCACTTTAAACGTAAAGTTCAGTTCATCATCAAAAGTTAAAGGAAAATCTTTAATACTCAGGCGCCCTTTTTGCCAGCCCCCTTTGAGGCCGCTAAACGAAAGTGTATCTTTTAAAGATTTGCCAGCCGGGATTTTAACATTGCCTATTGCTTTTTGCTGCCCGTTAATGTTCAGCTTTATCGGCAGATCTGCGGCATCCTCATTCCCATAATTGTGCAGTTGCACCACCAGCTGCTCAGCCTGGTTAGGCAGGTGAACTGGAGAAAGGCTCCATATGCTGTCCACAGCTATATTGGGCAAGCTGTTCGAATTTAACCTGATAAAGGAATAGTCCACCGCAGGATTCGTCTGCATTGCCCTCGATCCCACAAAACTCTTCTGGAAATCGGACAGCAGGTAATTCAATTCATTTTTGTTCGCATCCAGGTCGGTTTCCATCCTGTTGATGATCTGCTGCAGGGATCTGCTTGCTGCACTGATTTTGATATCGTCGAGCAGACTGATGAATTCCTCACGGTTCACCGCCCGCTGGTGCCGGCCTTCAAAATCATTGGTCACCAGCTTAAACTGATCGGTCATACCATAGATATTGGCTATTTCTTTTGCTTTACGTTTGGCCTCATCCAGCAGGTTGCCTTCCTTGTTCAGGCTTTCCATACTGTAGGAATTGTCGATATAAATGCTAACCAGATTAGGGCTGCCCTGCTGTTTATTTTTAGCCGATGGGATAAAGGGCCTGGCAAAAGCCAGTACAAGAAAAACGATGGCCAGTATGCGGCTAAAAAGGATGAGCAGGTGTTTCAGTTTTTCCCTGGAAGAGTTTTGCTCCTGTACCTCTTTTAAGAATTGTACATTGCTGAAATATACTTTTTTGAATTTCCTGAAATTGAATAAGTGGATTACAATAGGAATGGCTATTGCTAACAGCGCAAAAAGAAAACCTGGATATAGGAAATTCATTAAAAAACAAAGTTAGCAATTTACATGAACTTCTTCATAGCTGCATACAAAGTTTCATCTAAACTGTAAACATCAGGACGGAACTCTATGATTCCATTTTGCGACCAGGCCGTAATGTAATTGATGATCAGGGGTACCGGCTTTTTGGTACCGAACCATTTAGGTTTCAATTGAAAAACATTTAAGGTATCGGCTTTTTTTGCCATTTTTTTTCGGAATACCTCCATTTTAGTCGTATCGATTGGCGGCAGGTTCACTTCCATCCGCAGCTGATCGTACTGGTATTTGTCTTTAACCAGGTTTTGTGCAAACTCCAGTGGCCTCTCTACCCGTACACAACCATGGCTGATGGCCCTGTTACTTCTGGCAAAACCGCTCTTATTATTGGTATCGTGCAGATAAATGCTCGAACCATTGTCGAATATAAATTTAAACTTGCCCAATGCATTCCCTTCACCAGATCCCTGTTTAAACTCAAAAGGCAGTTTTTCCCGCGGATATCTGCTCCATTGGATTGTATCAGGATCGCTCACCAGCTTGCCCTTATAATAAACACGGATGTTATTATTGGAAAGATAATAAGGGTCTCTTACGGCCTGCCAGTAAATTTCGCTCCTGGCAATGCTTACTGGTATGTTCCAGATTGGGTTTACCTGTATAGAATTCAGCTTACTGTACAATATTGGCGTTTCATGGTTTTTAGGTTTATCATCCAGGTTTCCCGATTTCAGGTACAGCTTTATTTTTTCGGCGTAGTCCTTCTCACGTGCACCACCCACACAAACCTTCATATGGCTCAGTGTATCCTGTCCGCTAAACCAGGTCAGGCTAAAATCTGGTATGTTCACTTCAACATGTTCATCCCCAAGATCGGGCAATTTCCACCTCATTCTTTCCATATTGACCAAGATAGCCTTCAGCTGTTCCGGACTCCGCTTATAGGCGCGACTCAGCATTGCCCCCTGTAAAGCTTTGTACTGGACTGAGCTGGGCTGGATCTCTGCAAGCAGCTTTTCCAGATCGCTGGTAGCCAGCACTGCCGTCATACTTGTGCTGTCAGGTCTTTTTACCGGAACATAATACCTGGACAATAGCTTTCTTGGATTTAAAGCACCATAGTTTATGAAGTTATTGTACTTGATCAGGCTCTCGGCAGCATTTAGTTCCAGGTCGGCCACCACGGGATAAACCTCGGCTATGTCTTTAAATTTATTGGCCGATAATTCATCCAGCAGACTTTTGAGCTTCTTATACCTGAATATTTCCGGATTGAAACCATGCTGTTCACTTCGGCTGATGTAATTTTTGAGGGTATCCAAAGCACCATCGGCAAAAAATCTGGTCACCAGGCTGGGTTCGCTATTGTGGCGCTCGTAATAGGCCTTCAATGTATTGGGATTTGAAAAATTGCCTTTCAGTGAATCAAAGTGTCTCTTAAAAATGACATTATAATCGGCTGTATCAAATTTCTTGTAAAGTTTATTGTCAAAATGCGCTGCCAGCTTAAGCCCTACTTCAGGAGTTTCTTTAAACCAGGTACAAGCATTGAACAGCAAACAGATGGGGATGAGTAATAGGAATAGTTTTTTCAAGGGTGATGTTCTGTATTAAATAACGCTATTTAGAATTATTAAGCCACTAATCAAATTAAGTGCCATAAAAAACCACCGTTCTCCTCCTTTGGTTATTTTTTTATTTGGATTTGTAATTTCAATAGCTATATTTGCCACATCTTCAAGATGCTAGCCATTATTGATAAAAGAACTTTATAGGATTTATGAACTTTGTTTTGAACCATCACTTACATTTCCATCATCGCCACCTGGCGATGTATATGTAATGTTTTGTACTTCAAAACTTGTTTCCGACCTTATTTTCTTGTTCAATCAATAATCATCAATAGCAAAAGCAAAATTGAAAACTCTTAAAATAGCTATCCAGAAATCGGGTAGATTAAACGAAAAATCAGTAGAAATTCTTAAAAATTGTGGTTTATCTTTTGAAAACTACAAAAGCTCATTAATATCAACAGTTACCAATTTTCCTTTGGAAATCCTTTTCCTGAGAGACGATGACATTCCTGAATATGTACAGGACGGGATTGCCGACCTGGGGATTGTGGGTGAAAATGTAATTGTTGAGGCTGGTGCCGAAGTAACTTACCTGCAAAAACTAGGCTTTGGAAGGTGCACACTCAAAATTGCCATCCCCAATGAAAGCCAGATCACCGAAATTGCGCAACTGAGCGGCAAAGCCATAGCCACCTCCTATCCCGTGATCCTGGAAAAATACCTGAAAGAAAACCATGTAAATGCTGAGGTCCGCACCATTTCCGGATCGGTAGAGATTGGGCCCGGACTTGGACTAAGCGATGCCATCTGCGATATTGTTTCTACGGGAGGTACACTGAAAAGCAATGGACTGAAACCTTTTTCTGAAGTGATGAAATCGGAAGCAGTCCTGATTGGAAAAGAAGGTTCGGAACTGCTGCCGGAAGTTCAGGAATTGCTGCAAAGGATCCGTTCGGTACTGCGTGCAAAAGAGACCAAATATGTGGTGCTGAATGTGGCGAAGTCCAACCTGAAAAAGGTGGTCGACCTCCTGCCCGGAGTAAAAAGTCCGACCGTAGTTCCGCTGTTTGATGAAGACTGGGTTGCCGTGCATTCGGTAATTGCCGAGCACGATTTCTGGGAAAAGATCAATCGGCTGAAAGCTGCCGGTGCCCAGGGGATTGTAGTGATGCCGATCGAAAAAATCATTGCTTAAGCGGCTATTTTACTGCTTAAATCCATCATTTGGACATTAACCAATAGTTAATACAAAAACATAAAATATTGAAAATCTACAGTTATACAGATTTAACTAAACAAGAAGTTGAATCAATATGTTTACGACAACTGGAAGACGATGTGACCATAAAAGAGCGGGTAAAAACCATCGTCGAAAGGGTAAAAGCCGAGGGCGACCAGGCCCTGATCGACTATGCCCTGAACTTCGACAAGGTGAACCTTGACCAGCTTTTTATAGACCAGCAGGAGATCAGGAACATTGCCTCGGCCATCCCGGCCGGAGCGAAAGCAGCGATCGATACTGCTTACCGGAACATCAAAGCTTTCCATGCCGCCCAGCTATACAGGGAAGGAAAAACAGAGACCATGCCGGGTGTGACCTGCTGGCGCGAAACACGGGCGATAGAGCGGGTAGGCTTATACATACCGGGGGGCACTGCTGTACTGCCAAGTACCTTTCTGATGCTAGGCATTCCAGCGGTTCTTGCGGGCTGTAAAGAGATTGTGGTATGCTCGCCGCCTCAAAAAGATGGCAAGACCAATTGTTACCTGGCCTATGTGGCTACATTGCTGGGTATCGAAAGGATTTACCTGGCGGGTGGGGCTCAGGCCGTAGCTGCCATGGCATGGGGTACAGCCAGCATTCCTAAGGTTGACAAGATATTTGGCCCGGGCAACAGGTATGTAACCCAGGCCAAGCAACTGGTACAGGGAACAAGCATGACTGCAATAGACATGCCGGCAGGCCCATCGGAGGTTTTAGTGCTCGCAGATGAGACTGCCAATTCGTCATACATTGCATCAGACCTGCTTGCACAGGCAGAACATGGAATTGATTCTCAGACCATTTTAGTAGCCACCTCAAGTAAAATTATAGATGAGACATTAGCTGAGATCGGGGTGCAACTGAAAGCCCTGCCGAGGCAGGATATTGCTGCCGAAGCCATCAAAAACTCTTATGCAGTGCTGGTCGACAACCTGGAACAGGGCATGGAATTCAGCAATATGTATGCTCCGGAACACCTGATCATCGCGTCCGACAAGTTTGAACAATTGATTCCTTTGATCAGCAATGCGGGCTCCGTATTTTTGGGTAACCTGACGCCTGAAAGTGCAGGCGATTATGCTTCGGGAACCAACCACACCTTACCTACCAGTGGCTTTGCAAAGGCTTACTCAGGCGTTTCTATGGATTCCTTTGTAAAGAAGATCACCTTCCAGCACATCACGCCAAGGGGCTTGAGGAAAATTGGAAGCACCGTGGAAGTATTGGCTGAAGCCGAAGGTTTAGAGGCACACAAAAATGCAATAACTATTAGATTGAAAGAAAATGGACATCAATAAATTACAAAGAGAAAATATAAAAAACCTTCGCCCCTACTCTACTGCAAGGGACGAATACAAAGGACAGGCAAGTATCTTTTTAGATGCCAACGAGAACAGTTACGGTTCTCCGCTGGCTAAAGACACTGCTCCTGAGGTCAACTACAACCGTTACCCTGATCCGCTGCAGCTGGACCTGAAAGATGCGATCAGCAAGATCAAAGGGGTTCCCATCGAGAACACCTTTCTGGGAAATGGCAGCGATGAGGCCATAGATCTTCTGTTCAGGGCTTTTTGCGAACCGGGCCGCGACAATGTGGTCATCCTTCCGCCAACTTATGGTATGTATGAAGTTTCGGCCGGCATCAACAATGTAGAAATACGCAAAGTAAACCTGCTGCCCAGCTTTCAGTTAGACCTGGAAGGCATTGCTGAAGCGATTGACGAAAACACCAAACTGCTCTTTATCTGCTCGCCAAACAACCCTACCGGAAATTCCATTATCCGCACAGATATTGAAACCGTACTGGCCAATTTTAACGGCCTGGTGGTGATAGACGAGGCCTATATCAACTATGCCAAACAGCATACTTTCATCAGGGAACTTACAGAATACCCTAACCTGGTGATCCTGCAGACTTTCTCCAAAGCATGGGGCTTAGCCGCATTGCGTTTGGGAATGGCCTTTGCCGCAAGGCCGGTAATTGATGTGCTGAACAAAGTGAAGCCGCCCTACAACATTAACCAGGCTACACAGGATATTGCCTTAGCTGCCTTGAAGAACATTGAGCAGGTAAATGAATGGATCAGAATAACCGTTGCCGAAAGGGAAAACCTGAGCAGGGAACTTGCAGCATTGCCAATGGTTAAAAAGGTACATCCTTCGGATGCGAATTTTATACTAATTGAGGTGGAAGAGGCGTTGAAAACATACGATTCATTAGTAAAAGAAGGAATAATCATCAGAGACCGTTCTAAGGTGACGCTATGCGAAGGATGTCTGCGCATTACGATCGGAACCCCGGAAGAAAACAAAACTTTGTTAGAAACGCTTAAAATGCTTTAAAAAACAGATAAAACCATCATGATTTTTCAAACCTCACCGTGGGATGAATAAATCTGATAGCTTCATCACAGTTGAAAAACAAATTATATACGGATGAAAAAAATACTTTTTATAGATCGCGACGGAACGCTGATTACCGAACCGGAGGATGAGCAGATTGATTCCTTTGCCAAGCTCCAGTTTTATCCGAAGGCCCTGTTTTACCTTTCGAAGATCGCCAAGGAATTGGACTATGACCTGGTGATGGTCACCAACCAGGACGGTCTGGGTACTGCTTCGCATCCGGAAGATAACTTCTGGCCGGTACACAATTTCATTATGGATACTTTTGCAGGCGAAGGCGTAACATTTACCGAAGTGATCATCGACAAAACCTTTGCGCATGAAAACGCACCGACACGGAAACCCAATACCGGATTGCTGCAGCACTTTTTAACAGAAGGGTACGACCTGGCGAATTCATTTGTTATAGGTGACCGCATCAACGATGTGATACTGGCCAAAAACCTGGGCGCTAAAGCCATATGGCTGCGCAACAACGATCTGCTGGGTGCAAATGAAGTGCTTGAAAAAGCGGATACGCTTGGAGCGGTTATTGCCCTGCAAACCCAGGACTGGATAGATATCTATACCTTCCTGAGGGCGGGTAGCCGGACTGTACACCATGAGCGCAATACCAATGAGACCAAAATCAGTATCGATATAGACCTGGATGGAACCGGTAAGGCCGACATCCATACCGGCCTGAACTTTTTTGACCATATGCTGGACCAGATTGCCCGTCACGGGAGTATCGACCTCCGCATCAAAACGGATGGCGACCTGCACATTGATGAGCATCATACCATTGAAGATACTGGTATTGCCTTGGGTGAGGCTTTTGCCAAAGCCATAGGGAATAAACTTGGCCTGGAACGCTATGGTTTCTGTTTGCCTATGGACGATTGCCTGGCACAGGCTGCAATTGATTTTGGCGGCAGGGCCTGGATTGTGTGGGATGCTGAATTTAAACGCGAAAAGGTGGGTGATATGCCTACAGAAATGTTCTACCATTTCTTTAAGTCCTTTAGCGATGCGGCCAAGTGCAACCTGAACATTAAAGCGGAGGGCGACAATGAGCACCATAAGATTGAAGCCATTTTTAAAGCCTTTGCAAAAGCCATAAAAGTAGCCATTAAACGCGACCCTGATAAGTTAGTCTTACCCAGTACAAAAGGAATATTGTAATGATTGGAATTGTAAATTACGGGGCGGGCAACATCTTTTCGCTGACATCGGCCTTAGACAGGTTGAAACTGCCTTATGGGATGGTAAACACTGAGGCCGATCTGGACAAATATACCCACATCATCATTCCGGGTGTTGGCCACGCCGGTGCAGCCATGCAAAAACTGGAACAGACCGGTCTGGTAGGCCCCCTTAAGGCTTTAACAAAACCAGTACTGGGCATATGTGTAGGCATGCAGCTGCTGACCCAGCATTCAGAAGAGGGCGATGCCGGGCTGATGGGCATTGTGCCGGTAAAAACACGTTTATTCAATAAAGATCAGGGGATTAAAATTCCGCACATGGGCTGGAATAATATCAGCCATCAAAACAATTTGTTGTTTGAAGGTGTTGAAAATGATGCACAATTTTACTTTGTGCATTCGTACTTTATTGAATATAACGCTACTTTTGACATCGCGACTGCAAACTATGGGATGCCTTTTTCTGCAGCCGTACAAAAAGACAATTTCTACGGCGTTCAATTTCACCCGGAAAAATCGGGTGCCGCCGGAGAGCGTTTATTAAAGAATTTTTCAAACTTAAAACAATAAAATGTACATTATTCCTGCAATTGATATTTTAGATGGAAAGGTTGTCCGCCTTACAGAAGGCGACTACAACCAGAAGACAGTTTATGATGTTTCCATCGCTGATATGATAGAGACCTATCGGTCTAATGGTACAGAATTTATACATATCATAGATTTAAATGGTGCCAAAGGCGACTTCAGCAACCAGGCAGCACTATTTGAAGTGATCAAAAAAACAGATATGCGTGTGCAATATGGCGGCGGTATCCGCACCATCAAACAGGTGACCGACCTGCTGGATGCCGGCATCCACCGGGTAATTGTGGGTACACAGGCCATTACCAATCCCGATTTCTTACAGGAACTGAGCAAAGAAGTAGGTAAGAAATATGATTATGCCAACCGCATTGTAATTGCCATCGACGTGCTGGACGAAGTAATCAAATACTCTGGCTGGATGGAAAGCTCGCCGATTAAGCTGATGGACTATGTTGACAAATGCCTGCAGCTGGGCTTCTTCAGGTTCTTGTGCACCGACATCAACAAAGACGGTAAACTGGGCGGTGCGGCCATAGACCTCTACAAAAAACTCCTGGAACATTCGCCTTTCATTAAACTGATCGCCTCGGGTGGGGTAAGTTCTATGAAAGACATTGAGGAGCTGGATAAATACGATATACGTTCTGTTGTAGTTGGAAAGGCCATCTACGAAAACAGGATCACTATTGAACAGATCAAAGAGTGGAATTTAAAGCAAATGACCTCGCTGTAAACAGATGCTGAGCAAACGTATCATTCCATGCCTGGATGTTAAAGACGGGCGGACCGTTAAAGGCGTAAACTTTGTAGACCTTAAAGATGCAGGTGATCCGGTGGAACTGGCCTGGCAATATGCACAGCAGGGTGCTGATGAGTTGGTTTTTCTGGACATTACCGCTACACATGAACGCAGGGGCACTACCCTGGAAATGGTTAAGGCCGTAGCCAGGCAGCTGAACATCCCCTTTACCATTGGCGGCGGCATCACGACCATAGCCGATGCCGAGGCCCTGTTGAATGCCGGTGCAGATAAGATCAGTATCAATTCGGCAGCGGTAAGAAACCCTGTATTGATTGAAGACTTAGCCAAGGCTTTCGGGGTACAATTTGTGGTGGTTGCCGTGGATACGAAACTGGTTGAAGGGCGCAATATGGTGCACCTGAACGGTGGTCGCTTAATTACGGAACTGGAGACAGAAGATTGGATCATCAGGGCTGAAAACCTGGGCGCAGGCGAGATCTTGCTGACCTCTATGGACCACGATGGTACCAAAAACGGTTTCGACTGTTCCTTGCTGGATAAGGTTTCCAAATCGATCAACATACCTGTTATTGCTTCGGGCGGTGCAGGAAAGATAGCCCATTTTACAGAAGTATTTTTAGAAACGGGTGTGGATGCTGCCCTGGCGGCATCGGTTTTCCATTTTGGGGAAATCCCGATCCCACTTTTAAAACAAGAATTAAAAAAACACAACATACCGGTAAGGTTATGAATATAGATTTTGAAAAAACACAGGGTTTGGTACCTGTAATTATACAGGATGTGCAAACCCTTGAGGTTTTAATGCTGGGTTATATGAACCAGGAGGCCTGGGACAAGACACAGGCCGAAGGCAAGGTTACTTTCTTTTCACGCAGCAAAAACCGGCTGTGGACCAAAGGGGAAGAAAGCGGTAATTTTCTTTTTGTAAAAGAAAGCCATATCGATTGCGATAATGATACGATACTGATCAAGGCCAGTCCGGTTGGCCCTACCTGCCATACCGGCTCCCGCAGCTGCTTTAAAACAGCCTACAACCAGAACTTTATTTTTGAACTGGAACAGATCATTGCCGACAGGTATGAAAACCCTGTAGCAGAATCGTACATCAACAAACTGCGTGGCAAAGGCCTCAATAAGATTGCGCAGAAAGTAGGCGAAGAAGGGGTGGAAACAGTAATTGCTGCGTTGAACGAAACCGATGAAGATTTCGTAAATGAGAGTTCCGACCTGGTATTCCATTTACTGGTATTGTTAAAGGAAAAAGGAAAAACCCTTGCTGACATTGGCTTGAACCTGGAAGGCCGGCATAAAAAATAAACCATGATTACACATCTGCACACCCTTGGCGGTCACCAAAACCCCATTTATGCATTGGCAAATGCGGCTAAAGAAAATACATTCTATAGTGCGGGCAATGACAAGGGTGTGGTAGAATGGTCGCTGCAAACCATGTCCTTTGTGAAAGTCCTGGTGCCGGTGCAAAGCTCGGTATATGCCCTTCACCGGTATAATGACCTTCTTTTTATCGCACAAAGAAGCGGCCTGATCCTGGTGTTTGACCTGAAGCTTGAAAAAAACCTGGCCACCTTAAGCCATCATCAAAAGGCAGTATTTGACATCAGGACGATTGCCGGTAAAAATGAGCTGCTGAGTACCGGCGAAGACGGGACCCTTGCCGTATGGTCTTTAGCTGATTTTTCGCTGCTGTACCATTTTCCGGTAATCCAGAACACGGTAAGGGTGATTGCGGTGAACAACACCGAAACTGAAATTGCACTGGGCTGTAAAGACGGACTGATCCGGGTTTACAGTTCGGAAGATTACAGTCTGATTAAGGAATTGCGGGGGCATACCTTACCCATCACTTCCCTGCAATATTCGCCGGATGGGCAATACCTGATCTCTGGCGGGCGCGATGCGCAGCTAAAAATATGGGCCTTACCCGATTATGAGCTGATCAATCAGGTAGCTGCGCATATGTTCAGTGTTTATGCGATTGCTTTCCATCCTGCTGCCCCCTATTTTGCTACCTGCAGTCAGGACAAAAGCATCAAACTATGGGACAGCAAAAATTTTAAGCTCTATAAAATATTAAGCCTCGAAAAAAATACACAGGGCCATTTTCACTCCATCAACAAACTGATCTGGAGCAGCAATGGCAGATACCTGATCTCTACAGGAGACGACCGCCAGGTAATGATATGGACGCTTAATTTATAGCTATATTCTTCATACCCTCCCTGCCATAAAACACCGGGAAATACATCATTTCGGCTTTTGCCGGGTTCAGGATGTAATTGCCCGAGTACCTTGGCATCAGTTGAATATTGAACATGTATTTTCCTTTTTTAAGTTTACTGCAAAAAATAGAGGTCTTATGTTTAAAATACTCCCGGTGTGTTTCCAGCCCCCAGAAAGTCTGAATTTTGTTTTCATAAGAGCAACCTGCCGGAATTGGCACTTCTACCATTACATAGTCGGCATCGGCCCGTACCTCAACCTCTACCTTTAAATTGGTCAAAGTACCAGCTTTTAGCTTTTTAACGGTCTCACCTTTTTGATCAAACCAGGTTTTTACCGTAAAATCTTTACTCACTTTCTGCGGACTGGGATTATGGAACTGCTGGTAGGCAGTAAAATAAACCGGAGCCTTACCTTTCTTAGTCAGCGTTAATGCTGCAGGTTCGATCACCTTGTTATATGGAAAAACAGTAATGTTCTCGTTGTTCAGTACAATTGCCGCGGGTTCGGCCTTTCTGCCATCGCCCATCAGTTCGGGTAGTATGGTTTGCAAAATAAGGGACGACTCATAGGTATTGCGCCATTGTCCGTCTTTTCGCTGTTCTAAAAAATAACGCTGAATGCCCTCCATCTCCCTGGTATGCCCGCCATTAGCTTTAAGCACCTGGTAAGCCATTAAAGTATTCTGAATGCTGTTATCCCAGAAGTAACGGTTTTCTTCTCCCCAGTAACAATTGCCAAACATGGTTTCCTTTTTAAGGCCCATAAGCCAGTTCATATCTACAGGCATACCCGCTTGTTGCTTCAGCTGCATCAGCTGAAGTTTTTCGTACAAGGGTTGTTTAGGCAACAATGGCACATCGGAGTTTGCCTTCCTTTCGCGGGCATTTTTTGCTTCCAGATCGCCCCTTTTCTTCTCAATGGCATTGATCCAGTCGTTGGCATAATATTTTTCATTGAGCAGGCGCAGCAATTTTACACCGTAAATCTGATCAAAATGAGCATCGCCTGTCATTCTGCTGAGCAGGTAGCTATATAGCTTATTTTTATCCAGCAGAACCTCATATCCTTGCTTCTGGGCTTCCAGTAAAGTTTCTACCACATGTAAGCTAATCCATAATTCTTCGCCGCTGTTTTGCCACCAGCCCCAGGTACCCTCCGTCCGCTTATTGTCCTGCAGTTTTTTGAGCAATGCTTTGATGTTTTTTTCTTCTTTGAAATCCTGCCCCAGGTATTTCCGCACAGATTTTTCGAGCAGCAGCGCCTTTAATTTAGAGGCCAGCTGTTCGTTACACAGGTATTCATAGTTCCGCAGCTTATCGATCTCATCCAGTAGTGTTGGAAATACTGAAGCCTCGGCCCGGAGTGTAACCTTGCCTAAAGCCGGATCGAATTTATACACGATGGTCGTATCACCGCCAAGTGCATTAAAAACACCCTTGGTTTCGGTTACCCCGGCTTTAAATACAGGGATTTTGCGGAGTTCCCCATCAAAATAACCATTGTCCTGTTTCATGGTATATTCAAAACTGAGGCTGTCTGCAGCCATTCCTTTATACCCCCTGGCTACAATCGGTACGGTATCAATTTTTGCATTTTTAAAGGTCAGCTTTCCGTTTAATCGTTCCAGCCCATTGTAGCTGAACCTGCGGTTTACCGTTTCATCGGCATTGCTATAATTCATCAGCTTACCGATTACCCTGATGCTGTCACCTTCCAGGGCAAACTGGGGCGATACAAAATTGGCACTGAGCATTTTAAAAGATTTGATCGTAGTTTCGGCAACGCCCCCTTGTTTGCGACCGTTCATGGCCACAAGCCTGGTTGTCCAGCTGGTTACATCATCAGGAAATTTAACGGTAAATGCAGCTTTTCCATCTGCATCGGTATATAAACTGGGTTGCCAGATGGCATAGTCAGAGAAATTGCGGCGCAGGCCCGGCTGCTGCTGTTCCGGCGTTCCGGCTGCATTAAGAACAGTATTTCCCCCTTTGGTTTTAACGATGATCACCCCTGCGGCAGCGCGGGCGCCATAAATTGCCATTGCTTCTGCATCTTTCAGAATATTTAAGGAAACAATGCTCGACTGATCCAGGGCGCTGATATCTCCGGTAAATGGCAGGCCGTCGACAATGATCAATGGCTTTTGCCCGGCTGAGTTTGTTGACAGCCCCCTGATTACCATTCTGGCATCCATTTCCTGCTTTTGGGCGGCCCCTGCATAACCAAGCGCCTGACTGCTGATGGCACTGATTGCTCCGGTTAAATGTTGTTTCTTCTGCGTTCCATAGCCCACTACAACGATTTCCTCCAGCAATGCCGTTGCAGCATCAAGTTTAATTTCACCGGCGTCGCCATTGACCACATTAATTTCTCTGGTATCGTAACCTATAAATGTAACGATCAGTTTGCCGCGCTTTGGGACCTTAATCTCAAAATATCCGTTAGGCCCTGTACTTACCCCATAGCTTGCACCTTTTATTTTTACTACCGCAGCCACTACAGGTTCTTTGGTTTTTGCATCAATTACACGACCACTCATCCTGCCGGTAAGTATGGCAGGGTTAAAGTACCTGTTGTTGATGTTCTGAAGGATATTTTGCTGGGCATCGGCAGGCCTGGCACTATTGCTGCCAATATTTACAGATTTGATCTGCAGGTCTATTCCTGTACTCATTGCATCCGCGGCCTGAATTTTCATTCCCTTCCACTCAAAATAGTTTATGCCCCCAGCTTTAATGTCTACATCTTCGGCAACGAAATACCGGTTGTCTTTAAACAGGTAAATGATCCGGTAGATGCTTTGCTCAAGTACATGAAAATAGCTGGCATTACCCGGGTATACCTGCAGAAAATCAGGTTCATCATATTTATAGATCACAATATTCTTCAGGTAAGGCATTTGATTCGAAATGCCCGTGTCCAGCTTCATTACCAGTTTACCATAGCTTCCTCCCCTGGGGTATGAATTGTTAATCAATGGTGTTGTCCTGCTCCTTAAGTCCAGATAATTGTTCCAGATGCTATCCAGTTCTCCACTTTTCAAAGGGTACTGCCTGTAGTCATCGCTGCCATTAAATGCAGTTAAAGTTGTGTTAAAACCATAAGGAGTGTTATATGATTTTTGTTTGAGCAATCCCGGCAGGAAAGTATAAGTATATCCTGGTTCTCTCACGAAGGTCTGTTTTAGCGAACCGGATTCGATGGTAAGGTAGTTTTCTTTAACAGGGCCTACCAAAAAGCCGGAACTGAGGGCGGGCTGATGCTGGCTGACACTCAGAAAATATGCGGTACTGTCGCCCATGCGCTCATTTACAGGTTTGAGTATAGCCTTATCGCCATTAAAATTATTCTCAATCCTGATCAGGTATTTTGTAAGAAAAGCAGATTCTTCGGCACTGAGCAGTGGGGTTAATGCAGTAACACGGGCCTTTGTGTTCTGTACATCGGCATTTACACTTAATATTGTTTTTTTGCCTTTTTCAAATTCATAATCGTCCAGGCTTACCAGGTACTCCGAAGTACGCATCTGAATGCTATGTTTACCCGGACTAAGCCGGAATGCATATCGCTGAAGCTGATTGGCCTGACTAAAGTACACGGGCACATCATCTATATAAACAATATGAGCGGGTACTAATGCCCCGTTTTTTACCACAAAGGGGGCAACAACCGCTATGGTGGTATCCGCCCCCTCTTCCTGTATCGCATACAAATCTTTTGTCTGTGTAAAGCGATAGTATTCAATGGTGTCCAGATTTAACGCTTTCCCCCATCTTTCCCAGGTCAGACCTATCTCTCCCCTTAGACCTATGTCCTCGGCCTCGAAGCCAGGGTTTATTTTACGTGCAAAGAAAGGTTTGCCAAAATAAGGGATCCCTGGTGAATACCCGTTTTTAAATTTGCTGGTGTAGGCATATGCGGTAACATCTGTTGAGGCCACCGGCAGGTCGTTTGCATCGGTTACCTTAACCTGCATGTTTACCGTTTGTCCGGGATAAACCAGATCAGGGCTCAGCAGCTTTACATTCAAAACACCGGACCTGTAAAAGGCACTGGTTTCTGTATCCCCTTCCTTTTCGCCCCAGCTGTAATTGATTTTGACATGCGCTGCCTTTGCTGAAGCATGCCTCATTATGGTATCCAGGCGGGTACCATAACCTCTTAAAAATACTTTTTCGCCCGAAAAGATGGTGTACCAGAAAGGTATTTTATGCTGATTATCGACCAATACCCTTAAAGAATCTTTATCCTGCACCGCATCTACTTTTATTTCCGGCTTAAGATCTTCCATGAAGATATAATCGTCGTAACCATCGCTGGTTTTTACACGGTAATCGCTGGCGGCATAATTCATTTTAATGGCAGCAGGAAGTTCAACCTGCAGAATGTCTTCTTCATCGCTATTGGGGAAACTGATCGACACGGTGGCTTTTTGCCTGACGGAATTGCCCCTGACCTGGTAGTCGAGATACAGGCTGTCCTTTTTAAATTCGACCTTAAGATCCTGCTCTTTAACGCGGTATTTCAGCGATTTGCTGGCTGTACGTCGTTCGTTATTGCTGTTTAAAAATACAAATGACAACTCAAAATCGATGTCGGCCTTTGGAAAAATACTATCCGGAAGCAGGAGTTTGGTTTCCCCTACCGGGTCGAGCGTGAGGCTGGTTTTCCAAAGGGTATCTTTAACAAAAACCCGGGGCTTGTAAAACTTTGAAGCGGCATTTGTCCGAACCAGTACCTCTACCCGACCATCGGGCACGGCAAGCTCATTTTCGTCGGTTGCCTTCATAAAAACATGAACCGGCTGACCGGGGTTGTACTCATTTTTATCTGTTCTGACTGCAAAACTGACCGACTTCAGTTCGTAGTCCTCATACCTGAAACTGCCCTGATAAACCTGCTCCCATTCTTTTCCCCGCTGTTCCTTTAAAGCAATAGTATAGTTCCTGTCCAGTTTTAACTGTAAGCTATCTGTCAAGACAAAACTGAATTCATAACCACCATCCCGGTAAGGATTTAAAGTAGTAAGCAGGGTTCCCGGAGCATTATAATCTTTATAAAGCTCAACTCTTAAAGGTTTGTTCCGGATGCTCTCCCCTTTGGCTGTAACCAGATAGACCTTAAATTTCACCGTATCCAGAGGTTTGTACATAGGTTTGTTAAATACCATATAACCTGAATACCCGGCTTTGGTATCCCGTTTGCGGCTCCCAACGCCACGCTTTTTTCCAAATATTTTCTTAAACAAAGAAGGTCCGTTTTTAGCATAACGTTCATAGCTTTCCTGTTCCTCATAAGTAAAAAAATTGCTGATGCCTTCATACCGGGCTGTAATTACCCCTTGTTTTGATCCGGATCCTGCCACATACAGCTTAGCCGCTGCACTATACCGGATGCGCCTGCCTTTACCCACCGTTACCGCTGCATTGCTGATGTGCCTGCCTTTCAAATCGGTTAGGGCGAACTGAAAGTCGTTCCTATTGTTGATGAACTGCAGGTTTACATTATTTTGAGGCTTAAGCTGATAAACAAACTGGTTTTTTACGGCCTTTACATATAGATAGTTGCCATAAGGAAGGTTTTTGCTGTAAACTTTATTGGGAACATGGTAAAAAGAATCGATCCGGGTATGCAAAAAAGCATCGTTTATAACCGTTTTACCTTCGGAAGCGATGGAATAAGCTTCCTTATCACTTAGCTTATAGATATAGGTAAAGTCGCCCGAAATGCGGCTGTTCGTTAATTTTTTTTGTGCAAAAGCTGCCTGCGCAGCAATAAGCAGCAAGAAGAGGGAGCGTAAAAGAAGCTTCATAAATATTTGATTTATAAATAGGATGCAAATGAATTGCCTATTCCATAAAGCGTTTTACAATTCTGAGTTTATGGGTATATCTGCCCAATTCTGCATTGTAAATACCTTCGTTATCCATAGGATCTATCCTGACTTTTGAAGAAGAATGTATGATCTGTGTAGGGTCGATCATGATGCCCACGTGGGTAATCCTTCCTTCGGCATTGTCGAAGAATGCGACATCACCGGGTTTGATTTCCGGAAGGAAGTCGACAACCGCACCTTCCTCTGCCTGCTGATAGGCATCGCGTTTCATTTTTAAGCCGTTCAATTTAAATACGGTTTGTACAAAACCGGAGCAATCCATTCCGAAGAGGTTTTTCCCGCCCCATAAATAAGGTACATTACGGAAAAACATCGCTGTGGTAACCACATCGGCTGTAAGTCCGTTCTGGGTATCGAGGGGTTCGAACAGCACTTTATAAGGCTGATCGCCAAGGTAGCAATAACCATCTTTATAACCCGGCAGGTTACTGGACGGGGAAAGGAGATAGGTACTACCCTCTGCATCGCTAACCAGGTTATTTATTTGCGGCGGGACAATATAGCGGCAGTTCTGATTTTCAAGAAAACCGGCAGCTGAAATGGCTGCCAGCTGCCTGAAATCCAGCCAGCCTTCGTAATTGTCGTAGGCATTACGGACCCGCCACCAGCGCTCCGTTTTTTCAAGTATTTCTACGTGATCGCCAAACAGCAGCTGAGAGGCGATCTCGGCTTTATCCGAAGGTTCGGCCCTTAAAGGTGCTACAGCTATCCTGCAAATTCCATATTGTTGTTCCATATCTATAAATCAATGTATAAAAATAAACTTTTGCCTGGTTAAATTGTTATTTTTATAGTATAGAAATCATTATTCTATTGCACAGTATAAACCTTAATCTAAACACCATGAACCTCAAAAAGATTTTAATTGCAGTAGACAACAGCACCTGTTCTGAAAAAGCGGCAAAAACAGGATATGAAGTAGCAAAAACCTTTGGAGCTGAAGTTGCGCTGGTCAATATTATAGAGCCTATACCCGCAAATATCAATCCGGACCTTACACTGGCGCCGGTATTTTTAGAAGCGTATGACAATAGTGAGGAAAACAGCCATATTCTGCTGAAAGAGATTGAGGCCAAATTCAGTCAGGGCATCCCTACTACCTACCTCAGTGTTATTGATAGTGCCGCACATGGCATTATCAAGCAGTCTGACGAGTGGGGTTCGGACCTGATTGTTATCGGAACTTATGGCCGGACGGGTATCTATCATTTCCTGATGGGAAGTGTGGCAGAGCACGTGGCGCGGAAGTCGGCCTGCCCGGTATTAATTGTACCGAACAAGTACGAAGAAAAACCATAAACATAAAAAAGGCGCCTGACAGCGCCTTTTGTGTATCCTATAAATAGCCAGCAAATTATCCTTCCTGATGTAACCAGGCTTTTTTGGCCAGCAATTCTTCTTCTGTTTCACGAACGTCTTCATCATCCACACAACAGTCTACCGGGCAAACGGCTGCACATTGCGGTTCATCATGAAAACCTTTACACTCTGTACATTTGTCGGAAACGATGTAATAAACTTCATCAGATACTGCTTCCTGGGCAGCTTCTGCATCCATTTCTTTACCTCCAAAATCAATGATGCCGTTTAAATTGGTACCATCAGAAAATCTCCAGGCTGTGCCTGCATCATAAATTGCATTATTTGGGCATTCAGGCTCACATGCTCCGCAGTTAATGCATTCGTCTGTTATTTTAATAGCCATGTCTTCGTCTATATCTATTGCTAAGTTTAACTTTGCAACAGCAAATATAACACATAAACTTTAAAATCTTCGGAATTATGCCAATCCTTAACAGCGAAAAACTAATTATTGCATTAAAAAAACTTAGCGACTTTATAGCTGAGCCTGATCAGGACTTTAAAAACCTCATCTCATCGGCAGCTAATGGCAATGCATGGTTTACAGCTGAAGAGGTGAAAAAGGCATTGAAAGCATTGCAGCATATGCTAGGCCCCGAAGATCTTGAAACCTGGTTTAAAAGCATCCGGGTAAGCCATGCCCCTAAAAATGTAGGTTTGATTTTAGCAGGGAATATCCCTCTGGTTGGCTTCCATGATGTCATTTCGGTACTGGCAACGGGGAATATTGCTTTGATAAAGTTGTCATCATCAGACGACAAACTACTGCCTGCGCTGTTGGCTAAGCTAGTTGAAATAGAACCTTTGCTGACAGAAAAAATAATTTATACCGAGCGGTTAAAGGATTTTGATGCGGTTATTGCTACCGGCAGCAACAATACTTCCAGGTATTTTGAGTTCTATTTTGGTAAAGTACCCAATATCATCAGAAAAAACAGGAACAGTGTTGCTGTAATTACCGGAAATGAAAGTAAAGCCGAACTGGCATTGCTTGGACATGATATATTTGATTATTTTGGCCTGGGCTGCAGAAATGTATCCAAGCTTTACCTTCCTGAAGGTTACGACATCAAAAACTTTTTTGAGCCCATTGAACATTTCAAAGACATCATTAATCATTTTAAATACAACAACAATTACGACTACAATAAATCCATTTACCTGGTAAACCTGAAGCCCCATTTCGATAACGGTTTTATATTGCTCACCGAAGAAAAAAGTCTGGCCTCGCCCCTGGCTGTGCTGTATTTTGAGTACTATAAAGATATAGCTGCAGTACAGGAACTATTAAAGGCTGAGCAGGAAAACATCCAGTGCGTGGTGAGTACGGCACCGCTACAGCTGGATTCGCCTGTACTGGGTTTCGGACAAAGCCAGTCGCCGAGACTTTGGGATTATGCAGATAACGTAAATACGGTCGACTTTTTAAATGCTTTGTAAGCCCTTACCTTTTTCTCATTTTGAAATACTATTTTTGAGCGATGTATGTTATTAAAGTAAAAGGTATTGCCAAAATCCCGGATTATGTACAATTGCGGGACGATAAATTTACCCTGCTGGCGTATTTCAGGGTAGACAGGCCCGACAAATCACTGGAGAAGCTGGGACTGGGAGATAAACAAGCATACATTATGAATTTTGTAAATGATTTGCCTTTCGGACAAATTGCTAAATTAGAGATCTAAACATGACAGGAAACACAGTTATAAATTTAAAAAATGTAGATGTTTTTCAGCAGAAACATCTGGTTTTGTCTAACGTAAATTTAAATGTAGACAAAGGTGAATTCGTTTTTTTAATCGGTCAGACAGGTTCTGGAAAAAGTAGTTTGCTTAAAATCATTTATGGCGACCTCCATATCGGAAATGGTGAAGGGCAGATAGCCAGCTTTGATTTAAAAAAGCTGAGCAATAGAGAGGTCCCTTATTTGCGCCGGAAATTAGGCATTGTATTTCAGGATTTCCAGTTGCTGACTGACAGAACGGTGGAGAAGAACCTCGAGTTTGTATTGAAAGCTACAGGCTGGACCGATAAGGCCCTGATCAGTGAGCGCATTAAAGATGTTTTGGAAAAAGTAGGTTTACGCTCCAAAATCAAAAAGATGCCACATGAACTTTCCGGAGGGGAGCAGCAGCGTGTGGTGATTGCACGGGCCTTACTAAACAATCCGGAAATTATCCTGGCCGATGAGCCTACAGGAAACCTGGACCCGGATACTTCTGAAGAAATTGTAATGTTGCTGAAGCAGATCAGTCAGAGCGGTACCGCAGTGCTCATGGCCACGCACGATTACCACATCATCCGTACCTTCCCTTCAAGGATCATTAAGTGCGAAAGTGGTATTGTTCACGAAGATGCACAGATCGTTTAAGGCCCTTGCCTGACAAAATTTTCTTATTCGGTCATTCGCGACAGTCTTTTTTACCTAAAACTGACAGCATGACTGACAATTCCCTATTGGCAAAGCTTTTGAGTTTATAACCAAAATTCTACTATACTATGTTTAGCAAGAAGAAAAAACACGATAAAGAAGATACAACTATGCAAAATCAGGATCCTGCAGCAGAAAACAATGCTGAAGAGCTATTGATAGACGATACAAATGAGGCGCAGGCCGAAACTCCGGAAGAAAGCGTCACTGAACTTTCTGCAGAAGAAAAATTGCAGCAGGAAAACGCAGCTTTAAATGACAAATATTTACGCTTATTTGCTGAATTTGACAATTTTAAACGCCGTACCCAAAAAGAGAGAATAGAATTGCTGCAAACGGCAGGTAAGGATGTCATTGTTTCCTTATTGCCGGTACTGGACGATTTTGACAGGGCCGATAAAGCGATGGAAAACGCTACGGATGTAAATTCTATCAGGGAAGGCGTAAATCTGGTACATACCAAATTAAAAAGTATACTGGCCCAGAAAGGCCTCAAAGAAATAGAAAGTATCAATACCGTTTTTGATACGGATAACCACGAAGCCATTACTAAAATACCTGCTCCAACCGAGGATATGAAGGGAAAAGTAATAGACCAGCTGGAAAAAGGGTATACCTTAAACGACAAAGTGATCCGCTTTGCCAAAGTAGTAGTAGGTAGTTAATATTTTTATGAGCAAAAGAGATTATTACGATGTGCTTGGAGTATCCAGAAACACATCTGCTGACGAGATTAAAAAGGCTTACCGCAAACTGGCCATCAAGTATCACCCGGATAAAAACCCGAATGATAAAGCTGCCGAAGACAAATTCAAGGAAGCAGCCGAGGCTTACGAAGTTTTAAGTAACCCTGAAAAGAAACAGCGTTACGACCATTATGGTCATGCCGGGGTTGGCGGTGCAGCAGGCGGTGGATTTGGCGGCGGCGGAATGAACATGGAAGATATCTTCAGCCAGTTTGGTGATATCTTTGGCGGCGGCGGCAGTCCCTTCGAAAGCTTTTTTGGCGGTCAGCAATCACGCGGAGGCCGCCGGGTAGCTAAGGGTACCAACCTGCGGATCAAAGTAAAGCTTACGCTTGAAGAAATAGCCAATGGCACAGAGAAAAAGATAAAGGTAAACAAACAGATTACCTGTAAAACCTGCGATGGCACGGGTGCTAAAGACCGCTCATCGGTAAGTACCTGTAAAACCTGCGGTGGAAGCGGGGCTGTACGCAGGGTGACCAATACCATATTGGGACAAATGCAAACCACCTCTACCTGCCCTACCTGTAACGGAAGCGGATCCCAGATCACAGCCAAATGCGGTTCATGCCATGGCGAAGGTGTAGTAAGAGGCGAAGAAACCATTACCATTAATATCCCTGCCGGAGTTAGTGACGGCATGCAGCTGAGCATGAGCGGAAAAGGAAATGCAGCACCTAATGGTGGTATTCCTGGCGATCTGATCATATTGATTGAAGAGATCCCTCATGAAACCCTGAAACGTGAAGGCAATAATGTGGTTTATGATTTGCATGTATCTATTGTAGATGCGGCATTAGGCTATAGTGCCGAGGTACCAACCATTGATGGCAAGGCCAAAATTAAAATTGAGCCAGGTACCCAGAGCGGCAAATTACTGCGTTTAAAGGGTAAAGGTATTCCGGAGATCAACTCCTACCACCGCGGAGATGAGATCATACACGTGAACATCTGGACACCTAAGATCCTGAGTTCCGAAGAAAGAAGCATCCTGGAAAGACTCAGGGACTCTCCGAACTTCAAACCCCAGCCGGGAAAGAATGACAAGAGCTTCTTCGAAAAAATGAAAGAATATTTTGAATAATTAATTTAATACTTTTAAAGGCCGCCCGCAAAGCGGCCTTTTCCATGTAACAAAAACCGGCTTTTTTCGTCTAAAACCAAAAAAACATATTCAAAATGACCGCAGCTGTTATCGATCTTGGCACCAATACCTTTCACCTTATCATTGCACAAATTTCTCCGGATAACATTGAGGTCCTCTACAAAACCAATATTCCCGTAAAATTGGGCGAAGGCCGGATTAACGATCATATCATCGTCCCCGAAGCTTATGAAAGGGGCCTGCTGGCCCTGGAAACATTTCAGAACGAGATCCGTAAACACCAGGTAGATAAAGTAAAAGCAATTGCCACCTCTGCCATACGCAGCGCCGGCAACGGGGAAAACTTTGTTAAGGCAGCAAGATCCTATGCAGGAATAACCATTGAGGTAGCCAGCGGGGATCAGGAAGCGGAATACATCTTCAATGGCGTAAAAGCCAGCGGTGCAATCCGGGAAACTTCATTGGTTATGGACATCGGGGGCGGAAGTACCGAGTTTATCATTTGCGACGAGAACGGGCTCCTCTGGAAAAAAAGCTATAACATCGGGGCAGCGCGGCTAATGCAGGCTTATTTTAATTCTGACCCTATAAGCCAGAGCGACAGGCAGGCCATTACCAGTCATTTAGATAATGAACTGGCTGATCTTAAAAAAGCCTGCAGCATTTACAAACCAATGCAGCTGATTGGCTCGGCCGGTGCCTTTGAGACCTTTACGGCAATGATAGACGGGCAGCTGGATTTAAACAACACGCCCAGCACTGCCATTGATCTGGAGGCTTACCGGATCCTGTCAAAAACCCTGCAGCACTCCAGCCATTCAGAAAGAGCAGCGATGCCAAACCTGATCCCGCTAAGGGTAGACATGATTGTGATTGCAGCAATTTTAACCGACTACGTGATTGCATTGAGCGGCATTGAGCGCCTGAGCCTATCTACCTACGACCTGAAAATGGGTGTACTGGAAAACCTCAGGCAATCAGAAGCGGGATAAAGCCTGGTACAGTTTTTCTGTAGGAAGTCCCATTACATTGGTATAAGAACCGATAATCTTTTCGACAGCAATAAGCCCGATCCAGTCCTGTATCCCGTAAGCTCCAGCTTTATCAAAAGGGTTATAGTTGCTGATGTAATGCCCGATCTGGGCGTCGGTAAGTACGTTAAAAAAGACTTCCGTCCTGTCGTAAAAGGAATGCAGTTTGCCTGCATAACCCAGGCTTACCCCGGTATAAACCTGGTGATTGGTTCCCGACAACTTGCCCAGCATTTCCCTGGCATGTTCCGCATCTGCCGGCTTGCCCAGAATTTCGTCGTTATAGGCAACAATGGTATCCGCGGTAATAACGATCGCATCCCCATTGTCCCCGGCAAAGGCAGCGGCCTTTTTTTCGGCGATGTAAACGGCTATATCAGCAGGCAGGAGTTCAGCAGGATAGCTTTCATCCACTTCCTTTAACATCACCTTAAAATCAAGGTTCATGGCACTTAACAGTTCCTGTCTGCGTGGAGATTTTGAAGCGAGTATAATGGGAAGGCTTTGCTGATACATATTATAGATGAATTACCGTTGCGCTAAAATAACAAAAGCGGCGCTAGGCCGCTTTCATTGTTGACAAATATTTTTTGGCTTACTGACCACCGCCACCCTGAGGACCACGGCCTTCCATTCTTTTTTTCATGTTTTCAGCTCTTTCTTTTTTCCATTCTGCAAAGGCTTTTTTCTGATCGTCATTTAGCAAAGCATTGATCTTTACATCATTTTCATCGTTCAAGGCTTTCATTTTGGCCATCATGGCTTCCCTGTCGCTCCCCTTATTTTCTTCACGGGCCTTTTTCATTGCCGCAGCCTGGTCAAGGAAAATAGTGGTTACTTTTGCTTTCTGATCTTCAGACAGGCTCAGCTTCTTGGTCAGCTGTTCTGCATTTTTTTGCGCTCTTTCTTCTGGAGTTGCCATTTTACGTCCCCCATCCTGTGCCTGTGCAAATGTTACTACACTGAATAACAGTCCGCAAATCATCAATAATTTTTTCATCTCTTTTCGTTTTTGTTTTACTTTATGGTTCTGAGTTATGCTCAACTCAGGAATTAGAGAGCAAGCGGTAGCATTAGGTTTAACCATTAAAACGTAACATGCGTGTTACAAATAAAGTTCTGTTGTTATTTGCCTGAATCGGCAGCAGACGGGTTTTCATCAAACCACTTCTGCTGTACCCTAAGGACTTTCTCTATGATGTCCCTGACAGCGGTTTTGCCTCCTGTGTAAGGCGAGATGTAGTGTGAGATGGCTTTAATTTCAGGAACAGCATCTTCCGGACAGGTAGGCAGGCCTACCAGTTTCATTACTTTAAGGTCTGGAATGTCATCGCCCATATAAAGGATCTCTTCAGCTTTAAGCTGATATTTTGCCAGCAGATCATTGTACACCGCAACCTTATCAGAAACCCCCAGGAAGATGTTGTTTATCCCCAGTCCTTCAAAGCGCTTTTGCATGGCTATGCCCTTTCCTCCGGAAATGATACAAACATGATAGCCCCTTTTTACCGCCAGCTGAAGTGCATAACCATCTTTGATGTTAAAGGTACGTAGAAACTCACCCGAATCGGACGCGATGATATCGCCGTTGGTCAGTACACCATCAACATCAAAGATAAAAGTTGTAATCTGCTTTAGCTGTTCAAGAAACATGAGTACCTATTTCTGGTTATCTCTCCACTCGTAAACCCAGGCCGACTGGATTTGTTCCAGGTGCCCTTCATTGCTTTCTTCACGGGTGCCTTTAAAGTTAGGCAAGTCCAGAATCCAGTCCAGCAGCTCTGTAAACCTGATGCGGTATATTCTGGCTTCACCAAATTCGTCACCAAATTTCTCGTACAGTTCCTGAGCTATATCTTCGTGGTCATTCCAGTAAATGGGTAGGGCAAATTTATCCTGCATGTTATTTTTTCTTATCTGTTGTTATTAATGACCTAAAAACTCTGATTGATCGGGAATGGTAACTTCAATATCTCCGCTGATCACTACACACTGACAGCCCAAACGGGAACTGATCCTGGGGCGGACTGCCCTGTCGATGAAATCCTCTTCTTTATCCGAGATCTCCTGGATATCATCCATACCCCGGTTTACATATACATGGCAGGTACTGCATCCGCAAACTCCTCCGCAATTGTGCTGTAATTCTATTCCATGGTCCAGGCAAACATCCAGCACAGATTCACCTCCTGCGATAGGCAATTCCACTGTTTCTTTTCCCTGTTCTTCAAAATTTATCTTTAACTTAAAAATACTCATAATCGGGTTCAAAAATACGCACAAAAACCACAATTACATGATTATCGTGTTTTTTTAATGCTATTACTTAAAATTGTATAGATTTCCTTCAGATGAGGGCTCTTATGCAATAGTTCTTCGTGTTTTAAAAGGGTTTGTTTGTCGTTCCGTATGGCCGGCCCCGTCTGCACATTTTCCGGCAGGGCATTTTGTACTTTTACTGCGGTTTCCATGATCAGCGGCCTGAGGATCTCAAAGTCGATCTCGTTCTTTTCAACGATCTGCTGACTTAACCGGTACATGTGGTTAACAAAGTTACAGGCAAAAACACCAGCCAGGTGCAATATTTTGCGCTTCTGGGTATTTACTTCGTAAATGAGCGGGCTCAGCTTAACGGCAATGAGCCTCAATGCACTCAGGTTTTCCGGACTGTTGGCCTCCAGACATAAAGGCACATGAATAAAATCTATAGGTTCTGCTTTGGAAAAGGTTTGCAGCGGATAGAACACACCATAATTCTTTATGCCAGCCAATACTTCCATATCTGTGGCACCAGAGGTGTGTACAACCAAACCGTTGACATCTTTAAGGGCCTTGACCACCTTTACAATCGCATCGTCTTTTACTGCGATAAGGTACAGGTCTGCATCCTGATCGATCTCTTTCAGATCTGCCACAGCCTGGGCACCGGTTTCAGCAGCTAAGGCTAAGGCGTTGTTAAAATCCTTGCTCCAAACCTGAACAATATCGGCTTCATTTTCTTTGAAGGCATTAGCCATGTGTGTGGCTACATTACCAGAACCTATGCAAACAATCTTCATTTAGTATAGCTTTAAATGGTTACAAAGCGTTCAGCACAATTAAACTGCTTTAACTTCTTTTTGTCTTCTAAATATAGAAATTAAGAATCCAATAACCATTACAATTGTACCTACCCAATAAAGATTAATGTAAGGAAATTCAATAGATTTAAATACAACCCAGTCTTTGGCCTGCTGTGGTTTTTCATATACCTGCAATTCCACTTTCTTTTGTTCGGGCAATACTTTTGTAAACCGCAGCCTTAAGCCCAATTCATCAAGGTTCCGGGCAAAATCAAAGGTATTGTTTCCTTTAATTAAAAATATAGGCTCTGTTTTATAGATTTTACCGTTCACGTTGATTTCCAAAGGGAGTCCCACTGCCAGGTCGCCCGGAGCAAGCACCAGGCTTTTTGCCTTAGGCTGGCTGTTCAAAGCACCTACTGTTAACACCCCGCTGCTGGTATGTAGTGTATCGCCGGTGCTCACATTTACAATCCTTGGGGCCTTATAGTTTTCTTCTTCAGTATGCCCTTCATGATCTTCATGGCTTTCCTTTTTATCAGGTGCGCTGGTAATGTGTGTATAGATGTCGTAAGTAAGGTAATGCTTGGTATCAGGCGAAGCGATCAGTCCCATTTTTTCATTGACCTGCACATGCGGGTTCAGCTCAAAATCTTCTTTTACCTTGCCGGTCTTTTCGTCTATCGCCTTAAAATTGAGTTTATAATAGGTATTAGGCGCAATGGTGGTATCGCTGGTATAGGTAACGGTATAACGGCCCATCTTTTTAGGCTCATTTTTATACAAAACAATATTTTCGCCAGGTTTCTCTACTTTTTCAAAATCCTTTACCGGAATAAAGTTAGCCGCATTTAAGGATATTGGCCTGTTTGTAGCTGCTGCTACCAGCGCACCTAAAAGCAGTAAGGCAAAGCCGATGTGCGCTACTGCAGCGCCTACCAGCTTGCGTTTGCCACCAAATGCCTGCCCCAATATTTTGGCATTACTCAGTATGGCAAACAGACAGCTGAAGGTCAGCAGAATGTACATGAGGTTATGGTAAACACCCGTGAGGTATACAAAACCTGCAGTGATGACGATAGAAAAGACCAGCGAGGCAAGCAGGCTGCTGTAAAACCTGCGGGTATCTGTTCTTTTGTATTTAAGGAATTGCGAAAAACCGGAAACAATGGTAACCAGAATGGCAAAAGGTGCCTGCCATTGGTTGTAATATTTAACGGCATCAATCGGAGGGGCAAACTTGGTCCCAAAGGCCTGGTTAAATACCGGAACTGAAGTAGAAAAGATCACCTGTATACAGGCCACTGTAATTACCAAAGCACCAATAAACATCCAGAATTCCCTCGAATAGGTTTCTTCGTCCTTATTGGTAATCGGCAGTTCTTTCCAGCGCAGCACCAGCAAAACAACTGATATGGCCAGGAAAACCAGGATATATAAAACCAGGTGCCAGAACATTCCCAGATCGGTAAAGGAGTGTACAGAAGTATCACCAAGCACACCGCTACGGGTCAGGAATGATGCATAAAGCACCAATACAAAACTGATCAATATCAATGTAATCGCTGTAAAAAAGGCATGTCCTGTATTTTTAAAAGCGATCATTACGTGTACACCTGCAATAAGGGTAAGCCATGGAATGATCGAAGCGTTCTCTACCGGGTCCCAGGCCCAGAAACCGCCAAAGTTTAGTGCTTCATAGGCCCAGAAAGAGCCCATGATAATACCCGTTCCCAATATCATTACGGCAAATAAAGCCCATGGCATGGCAGGTTTTACCCATTCCTTATAACGTTTCTGCCATAATCCGGCAATTGCGTAGGCAAAAGGCACAATCATACTGGCAAAACCCAGGAACAAAGTTGGCGGGTGGATCACCATCCAGTAATTTTGCAGCAGCGGATTTAAACCCAATCCATCAGTAATAAATTTGAGGTAGTTTTTGTAGTTCTCCGGGTCAGCGAAGATAGGAGCCATTTCTTTTAAATTGAGTGCATCTCTGAGCAAGATAAAAGGGGAACTACCTATACGTTCACCGAAAATCTGAATACCCAGTAGCATGGAGGTTAAAAACACCTGTGAGAAGGCGACTACCGTCATCACTCCATTTTCCCATGATTTTGCTTTCCAGATCAGTACGGCTCCCAGTATCGACTGCCAGAATGCCCAAAGCCAGAAACTTCCTTCCTGACCTTCCCAAAAAGCAGACACAATATAATATACAGGAAGTTCTTTAGAGGAGTGTCTGTAAACGTAATGATATTCGTAATTATGATTTAAGATGAGATAAAAGAGCGTTCCGCCTATTCCAATGACGCTGGCCCAATTGATAATAAAGGATATACGACCTAAGCGTGTCCAGGAATGATCTGCAAGGTCTTTATTTTTTGTTGCAAAAAAATAGGCGATGGTAGAGAGCAGCGAAGCGGCAAATGCCAGCACAATAAAAAACTGACCGATTTTACCGGGTAGGAGGTTCTCTCCAATAAATTGTATATCCATTAAAATTATTTGTATTTTTCTACTTTACCGTCCTGCTTGACTTCAACAAGTTCGTTGTTATATTTAGATGGGCACTTCATAAGTATCTTTGAGGCATAAAAAGTATTGTTCTCCATCTTTCCGATCAGTACCAGCTTTTCCGAGCGTTCAAAATCCTGAGGTTTGGTTCCGGCATATACTACTTTATTGACCATGCCTTTTTCATCTTTCATAAAAAATTCAAAGCGGTTTGCGTCTTTAAGCGCATCGTAGTGCATTCCTTTAGCTTTTTCCCAGTGTCCCATTACATGGAATTCCCTGGAGTCTTTTGCGGCTTCACTAAAGGTTGAATAGGTATTTGTATCGGCGTTAAGGCTTATCAGGAAACCCACACATAACGCAATAGTTATTAAACCAATAATTGCACTTTTTCTCATCGTTTTTTATATAATTTCAAGTTGATGAAGTTGTCCTGATTTTTAAATTCATGTGATATGAGCCTGATAAAATCATGATAACCTCATGGATGTAAATAAAGTTTTAATGAAAACACCACAAAGATAAAAAATATAAGTACCTAAAACCCATTGCAGGTATTCAAAACGCTATGATGACAGTTTATTGATAGTTCTCTGACAAAAAACAAAAAAAATCCGCGATATCGTTAAAATATCGCGGATCAGAATTGAATTATTTACCGATTATGGCCAAACGCCCAGGTTCATATAAGATACAGCGATCTTATCAATTGAACCTACAAATGCGGCTGTCCTTAACGTTTTGATGCCAGCTTTACTCATGAGGGTTTCTCTGATCTCATGATAAGAATGGATCATGGTATCTTCCAGTCCGGAGTTTACCAGTTCCATCTCAGATGCACCTTTAACAATCATCAGGCGATGTTCAGCCGGAATGCTTTTACCTGTAAGACTTTCCAGGGTATTGATCAGGTTTGCATTTGAATTCTCTGCATAGCGGTTTTCCATACGGCCAAAAGCCACGTGAGAAAGGTTCTTCAACCATTCAAAGTAAGAAACAGTTACACCACCTGCATTGCAATACATATCCGGGATGATGATACCGCCCATTTCTGTGAAGATCTCTTCTGCTTCAGGAGTACATGGTCCGTTTGCGCCTTCTGCAATGATCTTTGCCTTGATATTCCTGATATTTTCTACTGTAATCTGGTTTTCAAGCGCAGCAGGCACTAAAATATCGCATGGCTGCTCTAAGCCTTCCATAGAGTTTTTAAACTCTGTAGCACCCGGGAATCCTAAAATAGAGCCCGTTAATTTACGGTGCGCAAATACTTCGTCAATGTTCAAACCATTTTCATTGTAAATCGCGCCTTCATATTCGCAAAGGCCTACTATCGTGGCACCAAACTCTGCAAGGAATTTAGCGGCATGATAGCCCACGTTTCCCAAACCTTGTACAATGACACGTTTATCTCCTAAACCGGCTTTAAGGCCAATTTTAGCCATATCTTCGGCTACGGTAACACACTCTCTGACGGCATAAGCTACACCACGACCGGTAGCTTCCTTACGTCCACGGATACCATGCAAAGCAATTGGCTTGCCGGTAACACAGCCCAGGGCGTCGAGCTGACCAGGGTTCATGGTCATATAAGTATCGGCAATCCAGCTCATCTCGCGCTCTCCGGTTCCATAATCAGGAGCAGGAACGTCGATGCCTGGGCCAATAAAGTTCTTTTTAATCAGCTCTGTTGTATAACGGCGCGTAATGTTTTCCAGTTCACCAATGGTGTAGTTTTTAGGATTGATACAAATACCTCCTTTTGCACCACCGAAGGGCACATTTACAATTGCACATTTATACGTCATCAAAGCGGCCAGCGCCATCACCTCATCCTCATTTACCATATCGCTATAACGAATCCCCCCTTTTGTAGGGTTCATGTGCTGCGAATGTTCTACCCTCCAGGCATCAATTACCTCGAAACCATTTCCCCTGCGGATCGGGAACTGGAAACGGTACACACTGTTACAAGCTTTAATTTGGTTCAATAAACCTTCGGGGTGGGCGGTAAACTGCGCGGCACTGTCAAAATTCTTGCAGACATCTGCAAAGAAATTTGTCTCATTTGCTGTATTAGCCATTATTTGTTTTTTATGAATTTGAAATAAGTTCTCAGTTACAGATGCAAAATTGCACTAAAAAAAACGATTAATACAAATCAGAAATGACTTAGTGTACAGGAAACACTACCTCAGATTATCAGTAAAAACAGGCGCTAAAACGTTTAAAATTAGTTTTTGCCGGCAGATTTCTGCTCTAATTTTTTTAATCTTTTTTCTATAGAGAATAAAAAGAAAAGCAGGCCAAACAGAATTAGTACAATACAGGCCACTACCACGTATATTTTACCTGAGGCATATACGCTGTCAGAAATGGACTGACCTTCATTTTGAGCGAACAATTGAAGTGTAACCAGCAGCATTAAAAGCGTAAATGAAAATTTTTTCATGACTATAGTGTATTGTTTTTTTCTAATGAACGTACTCTGTATAAAATGGTATAGATCCAGTAACCGATCAGTATCCAGCCTAAACAGGCAGGATAAAACACGGCACGCATACGGCTGTCCAGATCATAGGAGTTAAAACCAGGATTACCCCCGTTGCCCGGGTGTAGCGAATCGGATAAACGCGGCAGTACAAAAAGCAGTACAACCATTATCGGAAAGGCGAAAATGTTGTAAATAGCCGATATTTTAGCGCGCTTCTGTTCTTCATCTATGGCATTGCGCAATACCAGGTAGGCAAAATAAAGCAGCAGTGCAATGGCGGCGAAGTTTTGTTTTACATCAAAGCTCCAGGCCTGTCCCCAGGTAAATTTAGCCCATATAGCGCCGGTTACAATACCTAAAATTCCATAAATTACACCCACATTGATGCTTTCTACGGCCTTAAGATCGTGATCAGGGTTATTACTGCTCAAAAATTTAATGCTGTGATAAACGGAGACGCTGAAAAGAATGATCATCCCGAACCACATAGGGACATGAAAATAAAGGTTCCGGATGCTTTCGTGCAGGATAGGTAATTTAGGTACGTCAGACAAAAAGCCCCAGATGGTTGAGTAAGTAACCAATATTGCGCCTAAAATTTTCCACCAGTTCTTATACATGCTTCAGATTTAATCGCGACAAATATAAGCACTGCACTGTGCATTTTTATCATAAAGATGTAAATGCCCTAATCGCGCCATAAATAAGGAAACAACAGCAGACTTACTGCTGCTACCAGGCCGTTGATCACCAGCAGCAGGCCTATTTCGTCCATACTTACGCTCCTATCCAGGCCGTCTATGGCATTTTTAGTAAGCTTGATCAACACAATAATTACCGGGATAATCACCGGAAAACTCAGGATAGCCATCAACATGCTCCCATTACCTCCTGCTTTGGAAGCAATGGCTGATACCATGGTAAAAACCGTAGAAAAACTCAGGCTTCCCAGAATGGTTGCCAGAATATACAAGCCAAAGTCCTGCGGTTCGTACTTAAACACCAGCGAATAGAAAAAAAGTGCAATCAGGGTCAGCACCATCATCAGCAGGATATTGTAAATTGTTTTAGAGATGATGAGCGCTATGGGGCTGGCTATGGTATAAATGTACAGCTGCCTTCCCCTGCTTTCCTGTAAAAAACTTTTTGACACGGCATTGATAGAGGCAAAGAGCATGATGATCCAGAACAAGGCATTCAGGGTAATGGGCGCTGCAGTTACAAAAGAAAGAAAACAGACAAACACGGTGGATACCACATACAGCAACACACCGTTCAGGGCATATTTTGAGCGCCACTCCAGCAGCAGTTCCTTTTTGATCAGATATTTTACCTGGCTTAGTAAATTCATTCAGCCGCAAAGGTAATTTAATGATCTGTTATTTCAAATCGGCCCTGTGGCCAACCATCTCCGGTTTCAAAACGCTTGCTGTTACTTTGGCCTTTGATGGCTGATCGGCGCCCACCTGAAAAGGTACGGTACGCGTTTGTCCGTCCATATCAACCCCTGCCGCAGGATAATTACCAGAAGCATTTAAAGAAGGGCTCGCCGCCGAAAGGTGATAAATGCCTGTAGCATCACGCTGAAGCTTTGGGTCTATGGTTTTAAAAGAGCCCTCAGGCATATTTCCCGGCCCTTTGACATTAAAGATCACATTGCCTTCCCATTTAGGGTTCGCAAATGGCCCTTTGATCGCGGCAGCTTCATCACCACCCTGGATAAGGTTATTGGCAATGGTAATGTCTATAGCACCCAGGCCAATCGGCGTTCTGGGATTTAAAGTGATGTTGCTCTTATTGTTAACCATGGTATTAAAAGCAATCAATACCCGGTCCGGACGATCATGTGAGGTCAGCGGGGCACCATCGGCCACTTCGGCACCACCATTGCCTATGTTTATGGCCGAATTACAGTGCTCAAAATAATTACTATAGATCACATGGTCATCACCGAAAATCCTTAAGCCCGGGGTATTGTTGAAATAGTTGCCATATACTTTGTTAAAATTACCATGACGCAAGGTAAACTGTGCCTTACAATCGCGAATGGTGTTGAAACGTATGGTTACCGCAGAAGATTTTACAGACAACAATTCATTTTCTCCTTCACAGTTTTCAAACAGGTTGTATTCAAAAATGCTGTTGCTGTTCGACAAACTGAACCCGCTCAGACCAAACTGAACAGCCTCTGCCCCGTTTCCGGTTTGCTGCGAAAAATTATGGAAATAATTGTGGTGGATCCACAGGCGTTCGGCAATCTGTTTCCCAGTCCCCCTCACACCAATAAATTTACCCATAGAATTCTTGTTCTGGAAGGTATTGTGGTCAACCTCGTGGTCGTTACCAACAATACTCAGGTAATTCCCATCGCCTTTTGTTTCAAAAATATTCCGGGTCCATTGGCTAAAGCTGCTTCCCTCCCCTATCTCGTTTTTATTGGCTGCATTGCTGAACTTAAATCCGCGTATGATGACATGCGCAGCCGGACGCTGAATGCGGAGCCCTCCGGCACCTTTTATTTCTGCTCCTCCAATGCTTTCCGAAGCGATGGTAACGGGCTTGCCGGCAGTCCCCGCACATTTCACCACAATGTCTTCATCAGCTGTATATACACCATTTTTCAAAACAATCAGGTTCCCCGCAACCGCCTTATCAATAGCCTTTTGCAATTCCGGAACAGAGTTAACCGTAATGGTTTGTGCAAACAGGACAACAGGGCTAAATAGCCATAAAATAAAAAGAAAGGCGGTATGTTTTAATTTCATAATCGGGTGTTTCTGGTAACCGGATGAAGTTAGGCCTTCTTTATGGAGATATTGTAAACTAAATATTCATATTATTGTATTATAATGGCAATTTAAATAGCAATGACGCATCAATATTGTACCATCCTGGATAGCCCCCTGGGCAAGGTCAGCATCTTTGCCGATGATGAATTCGTAAACAGCATCACCTTTAAAGATAAAGCGGATAAAGCAAAGGGTTTACCGGAGAATGAAATTTCGAGAATGGCGGCAGCGCAGCTCAGTGCTTATTTTGAAGGCACACTGCAGGTTTTCTCTCTCCCCCTCTCGCAAAAGGGAACTCCCTTCCAGCAGGGCGTATGGGAGGCACTCTGCACCATTGATTACGGCAAGACCATTTCTTATTTAAAATTTTCCGAACAACAAAATAACATTCTTGCAATAAGGGCTATCGCTGCTGCAAATGGGAAGAACGATCTGGCCATAGTAGTGCCCTGCCACCGGGTAATTGGCAGCAATGGAAAACTGGTCGGCTATGCCGGGGAACTGTGGCGCAAACAATGGCTGCTGGACCACGAACGGTCTGTAAGTCAGCAAGGACAGATGACCTTAAAATTCTAAAAGATGAATGCATACCTCGACATTACCCTTAGAAGCCTGGCTGTTTATGCCTTTATGCTGGTGGCCATCCGTTTAACGGGTAAAAAAGAACTTTCCCAGCTCAACACCACAGATGTGGTTTTAATTCTCCTGATCAGCAACGCGGTACAAAATGCCATGGTAGGCAGCAATACGAGTTTACTGGGCGGACTTGTAGCCGCCGCAGTGCTGTTTATCCTCAATTTTGCGCTCAAAAAAGCGATGTTCAAAAGCCATTGGTTCCGGAGCCTGCTCACAGAGAAGCCTGAAATCCTGATCCACAATGGCAACCTGGATTTCGCCATGCTTAGCAAATTGGGCATCACCAATGAAGAATTACGTGAAGCTATCCGCGAGCATGGAGTAGAAAAATATAAAGATGTTAAACTGGCGATTATGGAAGCCGATGGCAACATCAGCATCATTACCGGCGATGAACACCTTAAACAGAGTCAGTACAAACGCAAAAGAAAACACAAATCGCTGGGCGACCTGAACTGATCACTAAGCCAACTTATAGCCCTGTTCTACAATCACAGCCTTAGGTTTTCTTACCGTGATCATGATCAGCGTTCCTGCAAGGATCACAAACCAGCCCCATTTGTATTTTACCAATCCGGATGCGAAACTGACCAGCTTTTTAAAATGAAGAAAGCCAAATGAATCCTGTGTTTTAAAATGGATGCCATACAGACTGAGCAGTACCAAAGCAATGCCTGCCCATCCGGCAAACTTTACCAACCCGGCTTTTTCGGTAAAAGCGCCAATCAGGCCTATGGTCACCAGTACATAAAAAGCAATGGCCAGCGTCTGGTCTACCTCAAAATAATTCCAGTTTCCTAAAATAGGAACACGCACCAATGGGCACATCCCTCCTGCTGCCATCAGCGCAGCACCTACAATTCCCTGTACTTTCATGGCTTATCCCTTAGGGTTAATGCCCATTTTATCCGCAAAATGCGCACAATAGTCGCGCAGATCCTCTACAATCAGCGTTTCTCCTGTAGCTTTCAAAAAGCTATCGCCCATGGTTTGCAGGGTTTCGTAAAAAAACCTTTTCATTTCATCAACAGGCATATCTTTGGTCCACAGATCTATGCGCATTGAATTTTTATAATTATGGTCCCACAGGGCCAGGATCATCGATTTTACAGGTACCTGGTCTTTGGTTTCGGCATCCGTAGATTCCCAAAGGATATTATCCGGTACATTATTATCGTCTAACTGAACCGTGATTTTGATTTCTGCTTGTTTCATTATAGTAAACTGACTTTTAATATATAGATCAATAAGATTGTGAAAATGACGAGTACACCTTCCACAACCCATATTTTTTTTAATTCGGGTATAAACTTTCTAAAGATAAGGTCTGAAATAAAGGCGATCACAAAGATCAGAAAACCAAAAGTGATGGCCCAACCGGTCATGTCAACATAACCAGGCTTATGTGCTTCATTTTTACCCGTTAGCAACACTACCGCAGTAACCAGGCCTATGGCCGAAACAATGTTAAGTGGCGTCAGCTTTATTTTCAATTCCTTTTAACCTTTACTTTTTAAACTTCTTTTTCTTCCAGGCCGGCTGCTTGTTTGTTTTTTTCACGGACGCCCTCGCCGCAGCGGCTATTGCAGCTGCATGTTTTTTCTCGTGGAATGCACCTTTAAAATCCGGGTCTTCCTTACGCTTCTGATCATCTATGGCCCTGTTTATGGCCTGTCTTTCTTCATAAGGGGTATCTTCTACAAAAACCTGGGCCGGCAAAGGTACAACAGGAATCTGTTGTCTGATCAGTTTTTCTATTTTCTGAATGTAATATTTCTCGGCCGGGCTGCAAAAAGTCAAGGCATCACCTTCACTATAGGCCCTGCCGGTCCTGCCAATACGGTGTACGTAATCTTCAATTACAATAGGCACATCAAAATTAATGACATGGCTTACCTCCGATACATCAATTCCCCTGGATGCCACGTCGGTAGCTACCAGCACCCGGATATTCCCTTCTTTAAAAGCATTGATGGAATTGATCCTTGTGTTCTGGCCTTTATTGGCATGGATCACCCTCACCGCATCTTCCCCAAAACGACGTTCAATAAAACTAAAAATATTGTCGGCAACCGTTTTGGTCTTACAAAAGATGATGACACGTTTGAAGTCCTCATTGTCTTCCATCAGGAAACGCAGCAGGTTGATTTTGGTCTTGAAATTAGGCACCTCATACAGCGATTGGGTAACGGTAGTTGCAGGTGTGGCCTGCTCGGCAACCTCTATAATGGTTGGGTGCTTTAAAAAGTCCCCCGCAATTTTTTGCACCAGGTTACTCATGGTAGCCGAAAACAACAGGTTTTGTCTTTTCCGCGGTACTATTTCCAAAATCCGGTGTATGGAGCCAATAAAGCCCATGTCCATCATTTTATCGGCTTCATCCAATACCAGGAACTTTAAGTACTGGGTATTGATATGACCCGCCAGGTAAATGTCTAAAAACCTGCCTGGTGTAGCAATGATAATATCTACGCCGGCTTTGATCTGCTCCGTTTGTGCTTTAGGGCCGATGCCCCCAAATATAACCACAGAACGCAGGTCAGTATAAGTTGAGAACAGCTTTACATGCTCGGCAATCTGCATGGCCAGCTCCCTGGTCGGGGCCAGGATAAGCGCACGTGCCGAATCGCCCTGCGCATACTTTAACTGCATCAGTATCGGCAAAACATAAGCCGCTGTTTTTCCTGTACCCGTCTGGGCAATGCCAAAAATATCCTGTCCCGATAACACAGGTGCAATCGCTTTTTCCTGTATAGGGGTAGCGTGGGTAAAGCCCGCATCGGCCACAGCGTTTAAAATCTGCCTGTTTAAATTAAATTCTTCAAAGCTTTTCGCCATATCGGGCAAAGGTAAGGAATTCCTTTATCTTTTATCCTTGCTCCTTATTCCCTAAAAACATAGATTTGGAGGCATGAACACCATTCTGATAAAAGCTGCCTCTGTAGTAAACGAGGGGCAAATTACTGTTGCAGACGTACTCATTAAAGGGGGCTTTATTGAAAAGATCGCACCTGAAATTAATATAAAAGCAGATCAGGAGATCAATGCTGAAGGTTTACACCTGTTTCCGGGAATGATTGACGACCAGGTGCATTTTCGTGAGCCGGGCTTAACGCATAAGGCAGATATTTTTTCGGAAAGTATGGCCGCCGTGGCCGGTGGCATCACTTCTTTTATGGAGATGCCCAATACCGTTCCCAATACACTTACACAGGATTTGCTGGCCGACAAATATGCCATCGCCTCCGAAATGTCGCTGGCCAATTACTCTTTTTTCATGGGCGCTTCCAACAATAACCTGGAAGAGGTACTCAAAACAGATCCTAAAAATGTTTGCGGCATTAAGGTATTTATGGGTTCTTCTACCGGAAACATGCTGGTTGACAATGAAAAAGTACTGGAAAATATCTTTAAAGAAGCCCCTATGCTGGTGGCTACCCATTGTGAAGATGAACACACCATACAGCAGAACCTGGCCGCCTATAAGGAGAGGTATGGCGACAACATCACTATCGATATGCACCCGCTGATCCGTAGTGCAGAAGCCTGTTATAAATCCTCATCACTGGCTGTTGAGTTGGCCAAAAGGTACCAGACCCGGCTGCACATCCTCCACATTTCAACAGCACGTGAGGTAGCACTTTTCGACAACAAAACCCCGCTTAAGGACAAAAGAATAACGGCCGAAGCCTGCATACACCATTTATGGTTTGATGACAGCGACTATGCCATCAAGGGCAACTGGATCAAATGGAACCCCGCCGTTAAAACCGCAGCAGATAAAACTGGTATATTGCAGGGCGTGCTGGACGGACATATAGACGTGATTGCTACCGACCATGCCCCGCACACCATAGAAGAAAAACAACAGCCTTATTTACAGGCACCTTCGGGAGGGCCATTGGTACAGCATGCCTTACCGGCACTGTTCGAAATGTACCACCAGGGCAAAATCTCGCTGGTCCAAATTGCTGAGAAAACAGCCCATAACGTAGCTACCTGTTTCGATATGGACAGAAGGGGCTTCATCAGGGAAGGCTACTGGGCCGACCTGGTGCTGGTAAACCTTAATGATCCTTTTACGGTAACCAAACTGAATGTACTGTACAAATGCGGCTGGTCGCCTTTTGAAGGACAAACCTTCAAAGCCGAGGTTACACATACCATTGTATCGGGCAACCTGGCTTACCAGAAAGGGAAGTTCACCACACAGGAAACCGGAAAACGCCTGGCCTTTAACAGATAATGAACCCAGCCCACAAACCTATGCTCCGGCGGTTTGCAGTGCTGTTTACCTTATCTGCGCTGGTTTATGTTTTTGGCTTTTTTCCGCATGCAGTTGAGCGGCTGTATGCCCATGGTCTTTACCCGGTTACCGCGGTAATTCAGCGGTTCATCAGCAGCCTGGTTCCTTTTGCACTGGGTGACTTCCTGTACCTGCTGCTGATTTTGTATATCCTCCGTAGCCTGTACCTTTTCTACAGGAAGTTTGTGCAAAAACGCTTAGGCCAGTCTGACCGGCTGAACATTCCCTTGCAGGTGCTGAATTTTATATTGCTCCTCTACCTGGTTTTCAAACTTTGCTGGGGGCTTAATTATTCCCGCATTCCTGTGGCCAGGCAGTTGGGCATTGGCAGTCAAAAGTACCATACCACCGAACTGGTGGCATTGGGCAGGTATTTCATTGGCCGGTTAAACCAGCTGCAGCGCATCAAAAGGGCCGATTACAACATTAGCCAATTGCAGGACCATGCAAAAAAGGCTTATGATAAGATGCGGCAGCGCCATTCTTTTTTTGCTTACCCCGCTCCTGCCGTTAAACCGGTACTGAACAGCTGGGTCATTACCAAAATAGGGATAGAGGGCTATTATTGCCCGCTTTCCGGCGAAGCCAATGTAAATATGCTTTTACCCGAAACCTCTCTTCCATTTGTAACCTGCCATGAAATTGCACACCAGCTGGGTGTTGCCCGCGAAGATGAGGCCAACCTGATCGGTTACCTTGCCGCCATCAATAGTGATGAACCCGATTTTAAGTACTCCGCGGCTTACAATATGCTCAAAAGCATTCTCTTCGAGATCAGGATCAAGTCGCCTGAAGATTATGAAAGGCTGTATAAAATGATCAATCCCGTAACTTTAAAGGACATTCAAAACGACCGGGATTTCTGGCAGAAGTACAACAGCGACATGTACCGCTATTTCGGCCTGGCATTCGACAGGTTTTTAAAACTGAACAACCAGCCCAAAGGAACCGACAGTTACCAGGATATAGTACTTTGGCTTTACAATATCCATAAAAAAGATTTGTAAATTTGCCGCACTATGGCAAAAATATCCATTAACCTGGCTACAGGTTCACTGCAAAAAGAAGAGATCATCGTTGGAATTGATTTAGGGACTACCAATAGCCTCGTGGCCTTCATCAATCCGGATAAAAACCCTCAGGTCATTAATGATACTGGTAAAGGGCTTCTGGTGCCTTCTGTAGTGCATTTCAACAAACAAGGCGATACCCTTGTTGGGAATGAAGCCAAAGAATTCCTGGTTACAGATCCTGAAAATACCATATTTTCTGTAAAACGTTTACTTGGCCGCTCTTACAAAGATGTAGCCGGACATCAGGATACTTTTTCCTATAAAATTATTGACGACGAAAACGACGCGCTGGTAAAGATCAAAGCAGGAGATAAATTTTATACACCCATAGAACTTTCGGCCGAGATTTTAAAAGAACTGAAAGGCCGGGCTGAGCATGCACTGAAAACCCCTGTAAACAGGGCTGTAATTACAGTACCTGCTTATTTTAATGACAGTCAGCGTCAGGCCACCCGTGATGCAGGCCGTTTAGCAGGATTAGATGTATTGCGGATTGTTAACGAACCTACGGCTGCCAGTCTGGCTTACGGATTAGGCCTCGACCCCAGCCAGCAAAAAACCATTGCAGTGTATGACCTGGGTGGCGGAACATTTGACGTTTCCATATTGGCGATACAAAACGGGATTTTCGAAGTCCTGTCTACCAACGGCAATACCTTTTTAGGAGGCGATGATTTCGACCGTGCCATAGTACATTACTGGATAGAAAAAAACCAACTCAATACAGCAACGCTTACTGCAGCCCTGATGCAGTCGCTCCGCTTAAAGGCCGAAGAAGCCAAGAAAGCTTTAACCACGCAAAACCTGTTTAACGAAAAACTGGGTGAAATCTGGTGTACGCTGGACAGGCAAACCTTTGAACAGCTGATTGCCGCCAAGGTAGCGGAAACCATTAACTCCTGTAAGCAGGCCCTGGCCGATGCCAGACTGGATGTTACCGCCATTGATGAAGTGGTGCTGGTAGGTGGCTCAACACGCACACCTTACGTGAAACAGCAGGTGGCTGCCTTCTTTAACCGCGAACCGCACGATAAGATCAACCCGGATGAAGTAGTTGCCCTTGGTGCAGCCATACAAGCCGATATCCTCGCCGGAAACCGGTCCGATATTCTCCTGCTCGATGTTACCCCGCTTTCGCTGGGTATCGAAACCATGGGCGGTCTGATGGATGTGATCATTCCAAGAAATGCCAAAGTACCAACCAAGGCAGGCAGGCAATACACCACATCGCTGGACGGACAGGTAAACATGAAGATCTCTGTTTTCCAGGGCGAACGCGATCTGGTGAAGGAAAACAGGAAACTGGCAGAGTTCGACCTGAAAGGAATTCCGGCTATGCCTGCGGGCCTGCCGAAAGTGGACATCAATTTTATACTCAATGCCGATGGGATCCTCACTGTTCAGGCTATTGAACTTCGTTCCGGTGTTAAGCAGGAAATAGATGTAAAACCCAGTTACGGGCTTACAGACGATACGGTAGAAAAGATGCTGGTAGACAGTATTACCCATGCCAAAACCGATGTGGAACAGCGCATGCTCATCGAAGCCCGCAGCGAGGGTGAGCAACTGGTCTATACTGCCGAACGTTTCGTTGAAAAACATGCAGTATACCTTACAGCCGAAGAAATTTCGGAGACACAAAAATACATCGCAGCGCTGAAAGCAGCCTTATCCCATCCGGAAAAGGATGTTATCCTTAAAAAAACAGATGAACTGAACGAATTTACACGTCCTTTTGCGGAGCGGGTAATGGACGTAGCAGTTTCTTCGGCCATGAAGGGAAAAAGTATTGAATAAATAACCAGGCAATACTCCTGTTTGCATACGTTTACCATAATGAAGACAACATTTATTAGGGTAAGCCTTTGCGGGGTATTGCTGCTCTGCAGCTCCTGGGGCTTTTATGCCCATATGCGCATCAACCACCTGGCCGTTTTTACCTTGCCTGCGGGGATCAACTCTTTTTATAAAGCGAATATCAAATACCTTGCAGATCATGCGGTAGACCCGGATAAACGCAGGTATGCAGATACAGCCGAAGCAGCCAGGCATTATCTCGACGTTGAATGTTACGAGGCAAATATTGACAGCATTCCGCATCGTTGGCAGGATGCAGTAAACAGGTATGGGTTACAGAAATTAAATGCGAATGGAACGCTTCCATGGCAAATTCTAAAAAGCTATTTTCAGCTGGTCAATGCCTTCAAAAACCGCGATTCGATTAAAATATTGATTTACTCCGCCTACATAGGTCATTATCTTGCAGATGCACATGTGCCCTTGCATACCACTCAAAATCACGACGGGCAGCTGACCAATCAGACGGGCATAAACGCCTTTTGGGAAAGCAGGCTACCCGAACTGTTTGCGAAAAATTACAACTATGTAGTGGGGTCAGCAGGTTATATTGAAAACCCATTAAAAGAAGCCTGGAGGATAATCAGCAATACCCATAAAAAGGTAGATACGGTGCTCCGTTTCGAAGCCGCACTAAACGCCAGCTTCCCTGCCTATAGAAAATACAGCTATGCGGAAAGAAATAACCTGGTAAGCAGACAATATTCTCTTGCTTACTCAAAAGCATATCATAAAGGGTTGAACAATATGATAGAAAGGCAGATGCGTGCTTCCATTCTCGCTATTGGTTCTTACTGGTATTCTGCATGGATAGATGCCGGACAGCCTGAACTTAGCGCAATGAACTAGCTCACCCTCTCCTCTTCGGTCAGCACTTCCTCAGTTTTCACAACTGCTTTTTTGTTGAACTTAGATTTAACAGCAGCAAATATGGCCGGAAAGAAGGTAACTACGGCAATGACAACAATCACAATGTCGAAGTTTTTCTTTACCACGGGAATTTGTCCAAGTAAATAACCTGCAAGTAGCAGACTTGCAATCCAGGCCACACCGCCAATTACGTTAAACAGGGTAAACCGGCCAAAAGGCATTTTGGCAATACCAGCAACAAATGGGGCTATTGTTCTGAAAATAGGCAGGAAACGACTGAATATGATGGCCTTTCCACCGTGTTTCTCAAAAAACTCGTGCGACTGGTTGTAGTATTCCAATTTAAGGATTTTGTTATTGGGTTTAAATACCTTAACACCAAAATATCCGCCCAGTTTATAATTCAGGGAGTTACCCAGAATGGCGGCGGCAATCAGCAGCAGCATCATTACCCAGATGTTCAGTCCTGTATTTCCACCGGCAATCAATGCTCCCATGGCAAACAACAAAGAATCACCGGGCAAAAATGGGGTTACTACAAAGCCAGTTTCGGCAAAAATGATTAAGAAAAGAATGGCGTAAGTCCAGTTACGGTAATCTCTGATGATCTCTTCCAGGTGCTTATCAATATGCAACAGGAAGTCAACTATAAAGCTAAAAAATTCCAAGTGTCTTAAATTAAGCCCAAAAATAAAAATATCATGGCAATAACCATGATATTTTTGTGAATAGAATTGTCATAATATCTGTTCGGCAATCCAAATTAGTTTTGAACGATCACGTGACCTGTGACATTCACGTTAGAAGTACCATCAATCCATATGGTATAGTTTTTACCAGCTACGATACCGCCATCAATCACGTTCGGGCTCAGCACCCCTCCTACGGTTAAAGTAAATTTGGCACCTGGATCAACGCTGTTGTAAGTAGTACCAATATCACCATAAGCCAAAGAAGGAATAAGCACTGTAGATTGACCTACCTGAGAGACACTTACTGTACCATTTGTACCTGCGAAGCTATTAATGTAAAAAAATCTCACCTTAGCTTTACCGGCTGCCGGAGCTGTCATATCATCTCCCACAGCAAATACTCCCAGCTGTCCGCCGGTACTCTGATAATAAAAAACCGAGGCATTAACACCAATAGGGATATTAAAAGCCTGCGATTCTGCATTGGCGGTAGTACTTCCTGCATTTGTAAATTTAAAAGAATTAGCGCCCGAAGTAATGGCAAAATAGTCGGAAGCACTTCCATAGGCTACTGCAGTAGTATTTAGTTTTGTTGCATTGGCATAAAAGTCCTGTGAAGATGAACCCTGAACTGTATTCACATAACGCACCTTGGCCTCGCCAACAGGCTCCGGCTGTGGGTCATTTTTCTTACTACAAGAGCTTAATAATATTACAGCACTAACGCCGGCTATCGCAAAGGCCATCCAGGCCTTTGAGGACAATAAAAATGTTGGTTTCATATCTTCTATTTTTTTATTCGGTCAAAAACAAAATGGCTCGGTCAAAAACCAAGCCATTTATCATTATTTTGTTTATAAAATTAGTTGTAATTGTTTAACATAACCGGCATTACCAGCATCAGTACATCTTCATTCTCATTATTGGTCTGAGGGATCAGTAAGCCGGCCCTGTTCGGACTGGATAGCTCAAGTGTCACTTCTTCTCCGCTTAAATTGCTCAGCATCTCGATCAGGAACTTCGCATTAAAGCCGATCTCAAGGTCTTCACCTTCATACTGGCAGCTCAAACGTTCATGTGCTTCGTTGGCAAAATCAAGGTCTTCAGAGGAGATGTTCAATTCACTTCCATTGATCTTTAACCTTACCTGATGCGTTGTCTTATTGGCAAAAATAACCACACGACGCAGGGTATTCAAAAATAACGCCCTGTCGATTACCAGTTTATTTGGATTATTGGCAGGAATAACTGCTTCATAATCCGGGTAACGCTCGTCAATCAAACGACAAACCAGATTAATGTTCTCAAATTTAAAGAAGGCACTTGTTGCATTGTAATCAACGGACACATTGATGTCTGTTGAAGGCAATGCTGCTTTTAATAAAGTCAGGGCTTTTTTAGGCAGGATAAAAGACGAACTCTTATCTGCTTTGCTGTCCATACGCCTGTACCTTACCAGTTTGTGTGCATCTGTTGCCACAAAAGTGATGTATTGCTCAGAAAGCTGGCAAAAAACACCCGTCATGGCCGGACGTAATTCGTCGCTGCTCACTGCAAAAATAGTTTTGGTAATGGCTTCGGTTAAAACAGATGCCGGTAAATTTACTGAAGAAGCATTTTCAACAACAGGAATCTTCGGAAAATCATCTCCATTCTCTCCGCTCAGTTTATACTTACCATCACCTGCGCTGATCTCAATAGAGAAAGTGCTGTCGTCTATGTTGAACGAAATAGGCTGATCTGGTAATGTTTTCAACGTATCTAATAATATTCTGGCTGGCACAGCTACTTTCCCGCCCTCTTTGGATTCAACCGCTAAAGATGTGGTCATGCTGGTCTGTAAATCGGTAGCAGATATCGTTAAATTCCCTTCCTTAATCTCAAACAGGAAATTTTCCAGTATAGGCAAAACAGTGCTGCTGCTCGAGGCACCGTTAACTGTTTGCAAATGTTTTAAAAGCGTTGATGTGGATACAATAAATCTCATAGTTATGATCTAGTCAGTTCTCAAAAATATAAAAATTACCTTGCATACTTATGTTTACGGTAATAATGTTGAAAAATTGCGAATGATATTAACAATAATAAAGGAGCGAGGATATTAACCAGCTGCCATTGCAGCTTTTCGTTGCGCAAACGTGCCTTATCCAATAACCTGATTTTAACCTCTTTATTGCGCAGTTCAATTAAATTGTCATCATTCGACAAATAATCGGCAAGATTTAACAACAATGCTTTATTTCCGTAGTTCCGTTGCGTATATCGGTCGAAGCCAAGCGGAAAAGCAGAGCCATCCCGGCTACTGACCTGGTTTTTGAATACATCACCATCGCCGATCACTACCATTTTTGAAGGCTTTGCCACAACAGGCAAAGGATAGGCTTCATCAATACCGACAGGCAGTCCCCTGTTCAAAAATACGGAAGGAAAAATCCCTTCCAGCAGCACCCCGGTTACCTGCGGCACACTTGCATAGTCGCGCGGGTCTGGCTGCTCGGCCACCATTTGCAGGGAAAGCATTTTTGGTGCATTAAAAACCTTATTGAAGGGCGAACTGCGCAAGATCATCTTTTTGCTGATCCCTTTTACCGCTATCGTATCTACTGTACTTACAAACTCGCTTCTAACGCCGTCTATGTTCTTTACCAGCGCAACAGCAGTATCTGGCATCAGTAAAGGATAATATACCCAGGGGGCCATTTGAATTTCTCCCTGCGGGCCACCCATCGTTAAAGGGATCTCTGCGCAGTTGGCATCGGCAATGAGGTTATAATTTACCCTGGCCCCGTAGATAAACAGCATATCGTCCAGGTTTAGTTTCCGGTTAAAGGCCATTTGCTCAGTTTTCCCTTTTAAGCTATCCAGATCGGCACTCACCTGGTCTACACACCATACCACACGTCCTCCGTTCATCACAAAGTAATTGAGCTTATATTTTTCGGCTTCGGTAAATTCTTTCTGGGGTTTTGCAATAACCAGTAGCTTTAGCTTATCCAGTCCGGCCCGGTCAATCAGGTTCAGGTTTACCCTGCCCACCTCATAGCTGTCAGACAGGCTTTTGATGGCATCGTTTAAATGCTGGTCAGACAACTCCCCGTTGCCTTCGGTAAAGCCTATCCTGGGATGCTGCCCGCTCAATACCTTTTGTATGGCCGAGGTAAACACATATTCCAGATTCTGTATGGAATTGTTGATGTTTTCTTCATAGTTCCCCTCAGCATTCAGGTTTTGCAGCAGCTTCACCGGAAAATGGTTTTCTCCGGCTTCCACTATAGCCATGGGGAAGATGGTTTTCTGGGCAAAACCATTGTCGTTTTTGATGTTGAGATTGGTCGGCTCCACGCCCAGCTGGTACAGCTGATTGATGACCGTATCCTGTTCTGCCGCAGACAGCCCGCTCAGAGGGTCTGTAAATATAACTTTAACCGCTTTACCTGAATAAGCCCGGTAATCGGTCAGCAGATCTTTGGTTGCCGCTTGTAAACGTTTAAAGGCTGCCGGCAAATCGCCATCCAGAAAAACGGTGATCACAATGGGCTTTTGGGCCTTTTTTAAAATGGTTCTTGTCTTATCACTAAGCGTAAACCGTTTTTCCTTCGTAAAATCTATCCTGGTATAAATATACAGCGATGCGATATTGGCCAAAACAACCAGGGCAAGGACAATGCCTGCATTCAGCCAGTTTTTCCTGTTGTTTACCATTTCCGACCTCCTATGGCCAGCCGTGTTGCCGTAAGAAAGAGCAATACAAAGCTGATAAAGTAGATGAGGTCCCTGGTGTCCAGCACCCCTCTGCTCATCGATTGATAGTGTTCATTTACACTCAGCGCGAGCAGTGCCGTTTCAAAATACCTGAGGGCAAACACATGGCTCATGGCATCAAAGCCCATATAACAAATAAAGCAGGTAAACACGGCTATGGCAAAAGCAGTGACCTGGTTTTTGGTGATGGAAGAGGCAAAAATACCGATCGCGGCAAAGGCAGCCCCCAGCAACAGCAGCCCTATATAGGAACCAATTACTGCACCGGTATCTATGTTGCCTTTGGGCATACCCAACTGGACAACAGCATAATAATAGATCAGTGTGGGCAGCAAAGCAAACACTACCAGTAACAAACAGGCAAAGTATTTGGCCAGTAAAATCTGCCAGTCGCCAAGCGGCCTTGTAGCCAGTAAAATATAGGTGCCCTCTCTTCTTTCTTCTGCAAAAGAACGCATGCTAAGCGCAGGGATCAGAAACATAAACAGGAAGGGCGCCAGGCTAAAGAAACCAGTCAGTTCAGCATAGCCGTAATCCAGTATAGATGTATCAGGAAAAAACCAAAGCAGCAAACCTGCAGCCAGCAGGAACACCCCAATAGTAATATAGGCCATCAGCGAATTTAGCTGACTGAACAATTCCCTTTTAAAAACGGCGTACATGCATCCTCTAAAAATTATATCCTGCCCGTATTCCGGCAAATGAACGTGTACCGCCGCTTCTTGTCCAGCTCTCGTACCTGAGCCCAATATCCAGGCTTCCGTTTTTGCCTACAGGCCATGTGGTACCCAGGCCTGGCACATAAACAAAGGAAGTACCAGATCCCGAGCCGCTGGCAGTGGATATGGAAACACCCAACTCTGCAGCAGCATAAACCTTGCTGCCAAAAAAATACCTGGCTCCAGCCTTTATGGGTACAAAACCTTCCTTGTATTTGATGTTGGTAAAAACGTCGGGTCCATGAAACCTTAAATATCCCACATTACCGGTAATGCTCAGGTTATCGGCAACGGGTTTCTGGTACAGTAATGAAACACCGATCGCATAATCGGCAACATCTTTAAAATCGCCAACCGGAAAAGCGCCCTCCAGACCAAGGCCAATCTGCGATTCCCTTGATTTGGTTTGTGCATTCAACTGGTTAAACATTAAAAAAAGGGCCAGCGACAGGAATGAAATTTTCTTCAGCATATTTGTACTTATAGATCTTTTCTCAACAGGGTTTTCCAGCTGGTTTTGCTGGCAATCAGTTCATCCAGGTGTTTAATCTCGATGCGCTGCTGCTCCATGGTATCGCGGTGGCGGATGGTTACCGTATTGTCTTCCAGGGTCTGATGGTCCACGGTAACGCAGAAAGGCGTTCCAATGGCATCCTGGCGACGGTAACGTTTTCCAATGGCATCTTTTTCTTCATAAATGCAGTTGAAATCCAGTTTCAGGTTATCCATAATTTCCCTTGCTTTTTCAGGCAGTCCGTCTTTCTTGGTTAAAGGGAAGATAGCCACTTTATACGGGGCAAGACAAGGATGCAGGCGCAGCAGTGTTCTGCTGTCCTGTTTTTCTTCGGTGCTCAGGTCTTCCTCTTCAAAGGCATTGATCAGGGTAAGCAGGAACATGCGGTCTAAACCGATAGAAGTTTCAATTACATAAGGTACATAATTGCCATAAGGCTTGCCCTCTTCGTTAAGATCATTGTCAAAATACTGCATCTTCTTACCCGAGAATTTTTCGTGCTGCGAAAGGTCAAAATCAGTACGGCTGTGGATACCTTCTACTTCTTTAAAGCCGAAAGGAAATTCAAACTCAATATCTGTTGCGGCATTGGCATAATGCGCCAGTTTTACGTGATCGTGGTAACGGTATTTTTCAGCTGAAGTACCCAAAGCCTTGTGCCATTTCAGCCGCGCTTCTTTCCAGTAGGCAAACCATTTCTGGTCTTCGCCAGGCCTTACAAAGAACTGCATTTCCATCTGTTCAAACTCGCGCATCCGCATGATGAACTGGCGGGCAATCACTTCATTTCTAAAAGCTTTACCAATCTGGGCAATTCCGAAAGGAATTTTCATACGTCCTGATTTTTGTACATTCAGGAAGTTCACAAAAATTCCCTGGGCGGTTTCCGGGCGCAGGTAAACTTCCTCAGAACCCTCTGCCATAGCTCCAAACTGCGTACTGAACATCAGGTTAAACTGTCGTACCTCTGTCCAGTTTTTAGTTCCGCTTACAGGACAGGCAATTTCATGCTGCTCAATTAAGGTCTTTAGTTGCTGCAGGTTTTCGGCTTTAAGTGCCTCATCCATATCGGCCTGCAGTTTGGCCGCTTTATCTGTTTTACCGTCTTTTTCATAACGGGCTATTTTATCCTCCAGTAACTGGTCGGCACGATAGCGTTTCTTGGAATCTTTATTGTCGATCATCGGATCGTTAAAACCATCCACATGGCCGCTGGCCTTCCATACTTTAGGGTGCATAAAAATGGCAGAATCTATCCCCACAATATTTTCATGCATTTGCACCATGGCTTTCCACCAATAGGTCTTGATGTTGTTCTTTAATTCTGCACCCAGCTGTCCGTAATCATAAACTGCGCTCAGTCCGTCATAAATTTCGCTGCTTTGAAATACAAAACCATATTCCTTGGCGTGTGATATTACATTTTTAAATTGTTCGTCGTTAGTATTCTTTGCCATAATGATGCAAACTTAGATAAAATATTTTAATGGTTTTCATGAATGAGAACCTGTTTTTCCTACTTTTGAAAATGATCTCCGGTGCAAACCTAAAAATTAAATCAATTGAGCATTAAAGTACATCAGTTAGCCAAACATTTCGATAAACAAAAAGCTGTTGACGGGATTAGTTTTGAAGCAAAACCAGGAAGGATACTGGGTTTCCTTGGGCCAAATGGAGCGGGCAAGTCGACCACCATGCGTATGCTTACCGGCTATTTAAAACCAACATCCGGCACTGCCAGTCTGGCCGGCTATGACGTGCAGGTGCAGGCACTGGAAATGAAAAAGATCATGGGCTACCTGCCCGAAAATACCCCTTTGTATACCGACATGTATGTAAAGGAATTCTTATTGTTTGCAGCCAGCACCTACAAGCTGAAAGATGCCGCTTTAAAAGTGGAGGAAACGATCAGAAAAACAGGTTTAACTGCCGAACAGCACAAGAAGATCGGGATGCTGTCCAAAGGCTATAAACAACGGGTCGGGCTGGCTCAGGCCATTGTGCACGATCCGGAAGTGCTGATCCTGGACGAACCTACCTCCGGTCTGGACCCAAACCAGCTTAGCGATATCCGGGAACTCATCAGGAACCTGGGCAGAGACAAAACCGTTATCCTTTCCACACACATCATGCAGGAGGTAGAAGCGGTTTGTGACGATGTGATCATCATCAATAAAGGAAGCATCGTTGCCAACGACACCATTACTGGCCTTAAGGCACAGCATTCCGGCGCCACATTGGAGGAAATTTTCAGAACACTCACCTACAGTTAAATTTTCTACCCTCTGAAGGGGGATTTTTGAGGGAAAAACTATGTTTTTTTCGTTTTATTAAACAATGATTTTACCTTTGGCGAAAAATAAGCGATATTCTTGTCGCTTACGATTAAAATCAAATAGATTAACGTAAAAAACAAACCAACAAAATGAAAAAATTATTACTATCATTAATGATAGTGGGAGCAGGTATTGCTGCTTCTGCTCAAAGTCCGGTTAAATTTGGTATTAAAGCTGGCGCTAACTTTGCCAAGGTCTCTTCTGATGGAGAAGAGATGGGTGATGTTAAGTTAAATCCTTCTTTTTATGTAGGAGGTACCGTTGACTTTGCTGTAAGTGAAATTTTCTCTGTTCAGCCAGGCTTATTACTATCAGGTAAAGGAATGAAACTTGAAGGTACAGAAGATTTTTCAGATGGTGATGTTAGTGGCAAGGTGACTGCTACAGCCAAAAGAAATTTAATGTACATAGAAATCCCTGTTAATGCCGTTTTCAGTTTCCCAGCTGGCAATGGAAAGGTATTTTTAGGTGCAGGTCCATATTATGGCATTGCTGTTAGTGGTAAAGACAAAGCCAAAATCAGTGGAAACATAGACGGCCAGAAAATATCTTCTTCAACAGATAGTGATGTTGAATTCGGTAAAGATGGCGACGTTAAACGTGGAGATTTTGGCGTAAACTTTTTAGGTGGTTACCAATTGGGTAATGGCTTTAACATTCACGCCGGATACGGATTAGGATTGGGTAATATTGCTCAGGATTCTGACGACATTAAAGTAAACAACAGAGTATTGTCAGTTGGATTAGGGTTTTCTTTCTAGTCTAACTAATTTACAGAAAAAACGTCTGTCGGTTTCGGCAGGCGTTTTTTCGTGTTAAATATTCATAAATTATTTAATTCTCCTGTAACAATGGCAAAGTTTTTGTGTCTATGGAATAAATCAATTAGAAATTAAATAAAAAACACATGAAAAAATTATTTCTACTAACAGCTATCGCAGGTTTATTTGCATTTACTTCTGCTAATGCACAAGATGCAGCAATGTCAGGACCTAAATTAGGTATAGGCGCTGAATTCGGTTTCCCAATTGGAGATTTTGGTGATGTTTCTAAATTTGGTGTGGGAGGTTCTTTACTTTACCAACACCCAATTGCAAATAAATTGAACCTGACAGGTAGCGCTGGATATTTAAATTTTCAAGGAAAAGATCTTGATATTCCTGGAATTGGTACTGTAGATGGTGGCAACGCTGGTTATATCCCTGTAAAAGCCGGCTTAAGGTATTTCCTTGCAGAAAACATCTATGTAGGTGGAGAACTTGGTGCTGTGTTTGGAACTAAAGACGGAACGGGAACTGCTTTCGCTTATGCTCCAGGTGTTGGCGTTGAGTTTCCAGTTGCAGACAAATCAACTATCGAACTGGGGGGCCGTTATGAAGGATGGTCTAAAGATGGAACTCTTTCTTTCATTGGTTTAAGACTGGCCTGGAACTTCGGTTTGTAGTCAAGAATTAAAAATTATCAAAAAGCCCTGTTTGAATTATCAAACAGGGCTTTTTTAATGACTGGTTAATATAGATGGAAACGGTAATTTTACTTCTTTAAAACACTGCTCAAAGTATACTCCCAGTTCATCCTGGCAATATTCAATACCGATATGTTTTGCGGGCATTCTACCTCACAGGCTTCTGTATTGCTGCAATGCCCGAATGCTTCGGCATCCATCTGTCTTACCATGGCCAGTGCCCTTTTACGGGATTCTACCTTGCCTTGCGGCAGTTTAGCCAGGTGCGCTATTTTGGCAGAAGTAAACAGAGCTGCACTGGAGTTTTTACAGGTAGCTACACAAGCCCCGCAGCCAATACAGGCTGCAGAATCAAAAGCCGATTCCGCAGCTTCATGACTAACGGGAATGCCATTGGCCTCGGGTGCCTGTCCGGTATTTACCGACACAAAGCCACCAGACATGATGATCCTGTCGAAAGCCGAGCGGTCTACCTTCAAATCGCGCTTTACCGGAAAGGCCATTGCCCGGAAGGGTTCTACATAAATGGTATCCCCATCCTTAAACTCGCGCATGTGCAGCTGACAAGTGGTCAGATGTGCTACCGGTCCATGCGCCCGGCCGTTGATCATCATACCGCATTGCCCGCAAATCCCCTCCCTGCAGTCGTGATCAAACTCCACAGGCCTGTCACCCGCCAGCACCAGCTTTTCATTCAGCGTGTCCATCATTTCCAGGAATGACATATGGGGGATCACCCCATCCAATTCATAATCAACCAGTTTACCTTCACTCCCTGCATCACTCTGCCTCCAGATTTTCAGATATATCTTCATAACCTTACTGTTATTTATAGCTCCTTACTGCCAGTTCAACATTTTCAAATTTTAAGGGTTCGGGTACCAGCACCTCTTCCTTACCTGCTCCCTGGTACGCCCAGGCAGAAACGAAACAAAACTTCTCGTCGTTCCGCAGCGCCTCACCTTCAGGGCTCTGGTATTCTTCCCTGAAATGCGCCCCGCAGGATTCTTCACGGGTCAGCGCATCCTGGCACATCAGTTCTGCCACTTCCAAGTAATCGGCCACCCGACCTGCCTTCTCCAGTTCCCCGTTCATTTCATCTTCTTCGCCCGAAACCTTCAGGTTACTGTAAAAGTCGTTACGCAACTCCCGGATACCCGTTATGGCTTTCAGCAACCCTTCCCTGCTCCTCGACAAGCCGCAATAATCGTAAAGCAGCTTACCCAAAGTTTTATGGTAATGGTCGCTGGTTTTACTGCCCTTAATTTCCAGCAGGCCGGAAAGCTGTGCCCTTACACTTACCTCTGCGTCTACAAACTCTTGCCTCTCCAGATCCAGCCTGGGTTCTTTAATCTCCCCCGAAAGGTAATTGGAAACCGTATAAGGAGCCACAAAATACCCATCCACACAAGCCTGCAGCAGGGAGTTTGCGCCCAGGCGGTTGGCCCCATGGTCGGCAAAGTTGGCTTCCCCCAATGCAAACAATCCGGGTATGGTGGTCATCAGTTCATAGTCTACCCACAAACCGCCCATAGAAAAATGTGCCGCCGGCGATATCATCATGGGCTCTGTATAGGCATCCGAAGCTGTAATTTTACGGTACATATCAAACAGGTTGCCGTATTTTTCTTTGATCTTTTGTTTGCCCTGTTCTTTTATGGCTTTAGAAAAATCGAGATAAACTGCATTCTTTTGCGGCCCAACCCCAAAGCCAGCATCTATCCTTTCTTTCGCAGCACGCGAAGAGATATCGCGTGGCGCCAGGTTACCGAAGGCAGGGTATCGTCGTTCCAGGTAATAATCGCGTTCGGCCTCCGGGATGTCGTTTGGCGCCCGCTCTTCAGCAGCTTTCAATGGCACCCAGATCCTGCCATCGTTTCTTAACGACTCCGACATCAGCGTGAGCTTAGACTGATAGCTTCCAGATTGCGGCAGCGAGGTGGGGTGCACCTGCGTCCAGCTCGGGCAAGCCATAAATGCCCCTTTCTTATGCGCCCGCCAAATGGCCGATGCATTGCAGCCCATGGCCAGGGTAGACAAATAATAAATCTTGCCAAAGCCACCGGTAGCCAGAATTACTGCATGTGCAGTATGCCTTTCGATCTCGCCTGTGTCGAGGTTACGTACAATTATGCCCCTGGCCTTTCCATCCACCACAACCAGTTCCATCATCTCATGCCGCGTATGCAATGTTACTCCTTTGGCAGCCACCTGGCGCATCAAAGCCTGATAGGCGCCCAGCAGCAATTGCTGACCGGTTTGCCCCCTGGCATAAAAAGTACGGCTTACCTGTACGCCACCAAAAGAACGGTTGTTTAAATAGCCGCCATACTCCCGGCCAAAAGGCACACCCTGTGCCACGGCCTGATCGATCAGCTGGGCGGAACACTCTGCCAGCCGGTATACATTGGCTTCGCGCGAGCGGAAATCGCCGCCCTTAATCGTATCATAAAACATACGGTAAACGCTATCGCCATCATTTTTATAGTTTTTAGCCGCATTAACCCCACCCTGGGCAGCTACAGAATGCGCGCGCCTGGCCGAGTCCTGAAAGCAGAAAGCCGTAACATGATAGCCCATCTCGGCCAGCGATGCCGCAGCAGAGCTGCCTGCAAGTCCGGTCCCCACCACAATCACATCCAGCTTTTTACGGTTTGCCGGATTCACCAGCTTTGCATGGTCTTTATAATAATTCCATTTATCTTTTAACGGACCGGGAGGTATTTTTGCGTTCAGTTCCATAAAACATATTGGCTTAGGTAAATATAAAGGGGTATAATGGCAAAGCCGATGGCAATGATATAACTGTACCAGGCACCAAAAACCCTGATCCATCGTACATATTTAGGGTGATAAACACCCAGACTGCGGGCCGCGCTGAAAAAGCCGTGCAGCAGGTGGAAACCGACAGCAAACATGGCCAGCATATACAACAGCACATACCACCAGTCGCGGTAAACCCCAACTACCACGCCATACAAATCTTTGTGTCCCTGCTGATCAAGGGGCAGATCGCCGAATTTATACTGGTACCAGAAGTCCTTAAAATGAAAAACCAGAAAAACCAGTATGATGGTACCCAGAATACCCATATTGCGCGAATACCACCTGCTCGATACCGTCCGCTGATCGTGCAGGTACTTGCCTGCTACTTTTTTATTTTTCAGTGTAATGAGCAGTGCGTCCAGGCAATGGATGACAATAGATGTATACAGCACATAGGAAATGATTTTAATGAAAATATTACCCGATAAAAGCTGGGAATAACTGTTAAAGCTTTCCCGCGCCTGCGCTGCAGGCAAGAGCAGCTGCAGATTGCCCAGCAAATGGATTACCAGGAAAAAGCACAGGAACAATCCTGTGAGCGCCATCAGCGTTTTACGCATCAGGGTAGAAAATGTACCTTTCTGATCCATAGATAAAAAATTAATAAACACCTATTGCTTTCCACCACAGCCCGCCTATCCCCATCCAGATCACGATAAAGATGATGCTCAGTATAAAACCGCGCGACCACCATTCTTTCACTTCAACAAAGGTACTTCCAAAAAATACCGGCGCAGGACCATGGCCGTAATGGGTTAAAGTGCCGTAAATACCACCGCAAAAACCTAAGGATAAGGCCAGCAGCATAGGCGGGATGCCTACCGAAACACCAACCCCCAGCAAAGCGGCATACATGGAGGCCACATGCGCAGTTGCACTGGCAAACATGTAATGACTATAAAAATAAACCAGGATAATGATGGGAAAGGCCATTGTCCAGCTCATATGACCTATTTTAGCTTTTACCAATTCGCTAAACCAGGGGATTAAACCCAGCTGGTTCAGGGCACTGCCCATCATCACCAGGGCCGAAAACCATACGATGGTGTCCCAGGCATTTTTCTCACTCTTCACATCGTCCCAGGTCAGCACCTGCGAAAGCAATAAAAACACAAGGCCTATAAATGCGGTGGTGGTGGCATCAATCTTAAAAATATCACCGGTGATCCACAGGAACAGCAGCACAAAAAAAGCAGTCAGCATCAGCCACTCATTGCGGGTAACCGCGCCCATTTCTTTCAGCTTTTCTGCTGCCATCTTTGTAGCGCCCTGGGTCTTTTTCAGTTCAGGGGGATAAATCTTGTAGAGGATATAAGGGATGGCAATCAATGATACGATCCCTGGTATCAATGCAGCCCACATCCATGACATCCAGGTGATGTGTATGCCCAGGTCGGCCGCAAATTTCTGGCACATCGGGTTACTTGCCGTGGCGGTAAGGAACATCGAAGAGGTAATGAGGTTGATGTTGTAACAGTTAAGCGACAGGTAAGCGCCCAGCTTGCGGTGTGTTTCGGGCTGTTCGGGGACTGAACCAAAATTAAGCGCCATAGATTTCATGATGGGATAAATGATCCCCCCTCCCCGGGCCGTATTGCTCGGAATGGCCGGAGCAAGTACCAGATCTGCCAGGCCAAGGCCATAACCCAGCCCCAATGAACTTCTGCCGAATATCCGGATGAAAAGATAGGCAATCCTACTGCCCAGCCCGGTTTTTATAAAGCCCCGGGCAATGAAAAAGGAAATGCCGATAAGCCAGATCACTTTATCACCAAAGCTACTCAGGGCCAAAGAGATGGACTTACCCGGGTTACCCGGGGCAAGCACGCCTGTTAAAGCTACTATGGCAATGGCAATCATAGACATGGTACCCATAGATGCCGCTTTAAGGATAATGCCCAGAATGGTGGCCAGGAAAATGGCCAGTAAATGCCAGGCTTCAGGTTTTACGCCTTCCGGCACGGGAATGAACCAGATCAGTAACCCAAAGGCCAGGGTTACCAGAATCATTTTGTAGTTGATCTCTTTCATGGGTATATTTTATTGTTTAGTTCCGACAATTAAAATCTGGCCTGCACCTGGCAAATCAGCCTGTTGGTATTGTACTGCGTGGTATTCGGTATGTTGTTTTGATACCTGTCCATCAGCAGACCAACCTGCACCCTGATGGCATAAGCTTCGGCAAAAGAAGCACTCACCATAGGAATATAACTTTGCCTGGCATTGCCCTGCTGTTTAAAATCGGCATCCAGGTATTCATAGCGAAAGGCTACCTCCAGGCTTTTCAGGCGTGTATGCTTAAAGCTATAACCGGCGTTTGGCTGCAGATAAATGCCCCGCATTCCAAAATGGCCGACTGGTACGAGCGGGTCGGTCTGGTCAAAATAAGCAACACTGTTTACCCCTTGTTTATACTCCGAAACCATTTCTATGTTCCACCTTTCATCCAGCTGTTTTTTATAGTCGATATCCGCACCCCAGGCCCAAATTTTCTGGCCCATATTTTTACCCGCACCTCCGCTCAGGCCCAGTTCCGTACTTTTCCCCAGGCCAAACACCAGTCGCGCCGGGACGATCTTTCCATCGTCGTTATCGCCGGTTTGGTTCCGGTTGTTCCCGTTGTAAACACCGATATAATATTTTATGGGTACAGCGAGGTCTTTAATTGACCCGAAATAGCTGGCCCCAATCTGAAAACTCTGCCAGCTGTTGGCGCCAAAAAGATAATACCCGTTGGAATAATCTATGGAGCGCACAAAATCTACAGGATAATTGTCTTCCTGACCAAACTGCGGCCTGAACTGACCAAATTGAAAATTCACATAGTCGTTTATACTGTACTTGATAAAGGCATTTTCGAGCACCTTATTTTGGGGGTTACCTGTAAAATCGCCAAAGTTGACCAGGATAACTGCATTGATGCGGTCGCTGATGGTCGCGTTCAGTTGAAGCCGGGCACGTTTTACAGAAAAAGAATTTCGTGAAAAATACTCGGTTCCGGTATGGTGCTTTCCGGCTATGTCTACATCTTTATCCAGCGAATAGTTAAATTGCGTTTGCAGCATTCCGGAGAAATTGATTTTGCTTTTTTCAGACAAGTTCACATTTATTCCCTGGGCATTTATCAGCGCAGGTAAAAACAACAAAAGGTAAAAGCAGGTTTGTTTGAAGTAAGAGAGCTTCATAGGCGCTTTAATTAGGTGGGTAGTGGTATACTAATATAAACAAAATTTTCTTCATTTAGTTTTGTGTTTAACTTAATCGTAAAAACAGGATATGCTCATGGCTTCCTGCAAAATAGAGGACAGCTTACACACCCGGTATCGGACATCCAGTATACACCTTAAGTAAACGGTTAACTGCCCCGGTGCCGAGCCGGACTTTCTTCGGGTTTTCCTCGCCTCAAACCAAACAAACCCCGAAGAAAGTCCGAAGAAACCCCGACGAGACTGCGAAGCGGATAAAGTCTAACTCTAGAACAGCAATGGTACTACAGAGGAACATTAAACTGGCTTAAGTTTTGCTCAGCTGAGCCTATGAGACCCTTACTAGCATTTACCTTTTTTATCCTGTCAGTCCTAACCCTGCAAGCACAAAACACCAATGGCTGGACCAAAGAAGAATTGAGGATGGCCAATACAGCCGGGAATGCCGATTACCTTAGCGGTGAAGAAAAAGACATGGTGATTTACATGAACCTTGCGCGGATGGACGGAGAACGATTCTTTAACACCTTTTTACAGGACTTTATTGATGCACACAATGAGCAGATGAAACAATACAGCAATTATGAAAGGTTAAAGATAGACAGGAACGATAAGTATTACCGCAGCCTGAAAAACGACCTTAAAAACATCAAACTGCTGCCTGTTTTCTGGCCGGATGAAGCGCTAAGCCAGGTAGCTAAGCTACATGCAAAAGATCTGGGCAGGAACAATTTTGCCAAGCACAACTCCAGCGATGGAAGAACCCCTAAAGACCGGATCGGAAAACTGTACCCGAAAAGATCCAGCGGGGAAAACCTGGCTTTTGGTTTTTCGAGCGGACTCGGCAACATCTGCCTGCTCCTGATCGATAAAGGAGTACCTGACCTGGGCCACAGGAAACTCATTTTGAACACCTCATACCAGTTAAATACAGTAGGATTAAGCATACAACCGCACAAAACCTACCGCTATTGCGCAGTGATTGATTTTGTAAGCCTGCCAGATTAACATATAAATAAAATACATGGCTATATTTTTTGATTTTGATAAAAATGTATCGAAATTTGCAGCATGAATTTCAATATCCATAATGACTTCAGTCAGTAAGCCCCCGGTCAGCTAAAAAATCATCGATCCGGGGGATACATTTTTATTCGTTTCAAATACCAGCTCATTTTATTTTATCATGGAAAATCAGAAAATCACCAAGGTGATTGGAAAAGTATTGCTCTGGTTAGCATTAACCGGAATTCTTGCCCTTATTATAGCAGCCTTTTACCAGGCTTCCTCATTTTATCTGCTCATTGCCCTGCCTTTGATCTTAATCACTGCGATAAGTTACGACCGTTTTCAGTCCAAACATGCCGTATTGAGGAATTACCCCGTTGTAGGCAGGTTACGTTACTTCTTTGAAGCCATAAGACCTGAAATGAGGCAGTATTTTTTCGAGTCAGACCTCGATGGAAAACCCTTCAACAGGCGTCAGCGTTCTATTGTTTACCAAAGGGCAAAAAACGAAAGGGAGACTGTTGCCTTTGGTATGCAGGTAGACCCCTACCAGCAAGGCTACGAATGGGTATCCCACAGCATTTATCCTAAAAAACTGGCCAGTACCGATTTGCGGGTAACTGTGGGTAACCAGCAATGTACCCAACCTTACAGCTTAAGCATACTCAATATCGGTGCAATGAGTTTCGGTGCCTTGAGCCGCACAGCTATTATGGCCCTGAATCATGGCGCGAAATTAAATGGCTTTGCGCACAATACGGGTGAAGGTGGTATCAGTCCGCACCATGTTAAGGGTGGTGCAGACCTGATCTGGCAGATTGGTACCGGTTATTTTGGTTGTCGCGATAACGAAGGCAATTTTGATCCGGCCCTGTTCCAGAAGAATTCCAGGCGCAGTTATGTAAAAATGATCGAGATCAAATTGTCGCAAGGCGCAAAACCTGGCCACGGTGGTATTTTGCCTGCTGCTAAAAACACACCCGAGATTGCGGAGATCAGGAGCGTTCAGCCCGGAACAACGGTCATATCGCCACCTGCCCACAGCACCTTTGATGATGCAACAGGGCTGATGCATTTTGTAGCACAGTTGCGCGAACTTTCGGAAGGCAAACCGGTTGGTTTTAAACTGTGTGTAGGGAGTAAACAGGAATTTCTGGACATTTGTACAGCCATGCTGGCCACGGGCATCTGTCCGGATTTTATCACCATAGATGGCGCCGAGGGCGGCACGGGTGCTGCTCCGCTGGAGTATACCGATTATGTGGGAATGCCACTGCTTGATGCCCTGGCCTTTGTCAGTTCATCGTTAACAAAACTGGGCTTAAGAAAGCAGGTTAAAATTCTGGCTTCAGGAAAGATCATTACCGGGTTCGACATCATGAAGGCCGTGTCGCTGGGGGCCGATGCCTGCTACAGCGCCCGTGGTATGATGATGGCCCTGGGTTGCATACAGGCTTTGAAATGTGACAGCGGCAAATGCCCCGTAGGCATTGCTACGCAGGACAAGAGCCTTTATAAAGGAATTGATGTGACCGATAAAAAACACAGGGTAGCCAATTTCCATAAAAATACCCTGCACGCTACGGCAGAACTGATGGAAGCCTGTGGATTTGGCAGCCTGGAAGGCATCAGCCCGGAACATTTTCACCGCAGGATTGATACTACCCGGACCATGAATTTCAAAGACATCTATTTTGGAGCTGTTGCAGGTTAATTTATTTTAAACAAATGATGACCAAATTACTTAAATTGGCAGCCTCAAATTAAAACCATTGAAAAAACGACATATCATTACGCTGAACCTGTATGCTGCGCTTGCCTACAGGTTTTTGCTATTAATGTTCCTGTATACACTTTGCCGGCTGGGCTTTTACTTTTTTAACCACAACCTGTTTCAGCATGTCACCCTACCCAAATACCTGTACATGTTATGGGGTGGTTTAAAGTTTGATGTGTCGGCACTGATCTATATCAACCTGATATTTATCCTGCTGCAGATCATTCCTTTTCCTTTCAGGTATAAGGAAGGTTACCAGCGTTGCTGTAAATGGCTTTTCATTGTCAGCAACAGCCTGGGCATCCTGGCCAATTTTGCAGATTTTGCTTATTTCAAGTATACCCTTAAAAGAACTACCGCAACCGTGTTCAGCCAGTTCAGCAATGAGCAGAACAAGCTGAAACTGTTTATGGATTTTCTGGCAGACTACTGGTACCTCTTCCTGCTGTATGCCCTCTTCATCTGGATATTCGTCTGGCTTTACCAACTGGTGAAGGTTAAAAAACCAACCAGCTACAAATGGCCTGCATATGTTTTGCATACCGTATTGCTGTTTGCCATTGCACTGGTATGCCTTACCGGGGTGCGTGGCGGCTGGGGTTTCGGGACACGCCCGATTACCCTGAGCAACGCCGGTGAATTTGTAGACACGCCAGATCAGATGAGCCTGGTGCTGAACACACCATTCTGCATATTCAGGACATTGAAAGCTTCCAAATTAAAGCCGGTAAATTATTATGATGAACAAACGCTGAACAGCCTTTACAATCCTGTCCATAAACCTTCGGACACCGCAAAATTCAAACCCCTCAACGTAGTTTTTCTGATCATCGAAAGCCTGGGCAAGGAGCATGTTGGGAGTTTAAATACCGACCTGGAGGGTGGGAAATACAAAGGTTACACCCCATTTATTGATTCCCTTGTTTCACAGAGTTATACTTTTACAAAGACCTATGCCAACGGGCGCAAATCTATTGATGCCCTGCCTTCGGTCATTACCAGTATTCCCGGCATCAGGGAGCCTTTTATATTGTCCATTTACTCGGGCAACAAAACCACCAGTATAGCCAAACTACTGGGCGATAAAGGTTATGAAACTGCATTCTTTCATGGTGCGCCCAATGGTTCCATGGGTTTTTCGTCCTATACGCACCTGGCTGGCATTAAACACTACTTCGGACAGAACGAATACAAGAACACCGGCGATTCGGATGGTACCTGGGGCATCTGGGATGATCCTTTTATGCAGTACATGGCACATACCATGAACACCTTTAAACAGCCCTTTTTCTCGAGTTTCTTCTCGCTTTCCTCTCATCACCCTTTCCGGCTTCCTGATGAGTACGTAGGCAAGTTCCCCAAAGGGCCGCTGCCGGTACAGGAGGTACTGGGCTATACCGATATGGCCCTGCGCAATTTTTTCAGAACAGCTTCGACCATGCCCTGGTACAAAAACACCCTGTTTGTACTTTGCGCGGACCATGCTACGGTTTCCTATTTCCCGGAATACCAGACCACACCGGGCTATTTTTCGATCCCCATCATTCTGTATTATCCTGGCGGAAACCTGAAAGGGAAATCGGACAAAGTGGTACAGCAACTGGACATCATGCCTACGGTGCTCAACTACCTGCATTATGACAAACCTTATTTTTCTTTTGGCTTTGATGCTTTTGCAAAAGGGAATGATAACTTTGCCATCAACAACAACGACGGGAACTTTAACTTTTACCAGGGCGATTACATGCTGGTAAATGATGGCAAACTGAACGTTGCGCTGTATAACTTAAAAACAGACCGTCTGACCAGGAACAACATTTTGACCAAAGAACCGTTAATTGCGGAGCAGATGGAAAAATACCTGAAGGCTTTTGTACAACAGTATACCAACAGAATGATTGACAATACCTTAACAGCACCATAGTCTATGCGAAAGGCCTTATTAAAAATAATAGACTTTTTTTATGCTCCTTTTTCGCGCTGGCTCTCCCTGCATACCTTCAGATATATTGTTTCTGGCGGCACTACGGCCGCAACGGGGATTGTGGTTTATTACATTGCCTACAACTGGATTTTACACCAGAAAGATGTACACATTGACCTGCCCCCGCTGCCGGGTTTAATTACCGCCCCTACTGCCGCACTTGCCATTGAATCGGTCATTACCTTTTTGATCGGTTTTATGCTGAATAAATACCTGATTTTCACCAAATCCAATTTAAAGGGCCGTATCCAGTTGTTCCGTTACGGCTCGGTGGTGGCGACGAATATTTTACTGAACTTCGCCATGCTTAAAATTCTGGTGGAGGCATTTGGTTTTTACCCCACCATCTCTAAAATCATCATCACCGTAATCCTTGCTGTTTTCAGTTATTTTTCGCAGAAACATTTTTCTTTTAAAGTACGAAAATAGCGCATTTATTGGTGGTCGCTTAAGTATTGAGTATATTAGTAGCGTTTTTAACGACGACTTATCATGAGTGATTTTAATGACTTTAATAACCAGCAGGTGGCCAACCTGCCGCGGCACCTCCGACAGTTTATTGTGGAGCAGCATTACGAAAAATACACACCGATAGATCAGGCCGTGTGGCGTTATGTAATGCGCCAGAATTATAGTTATTTAAAGCAGGTCGCTTTTTATCCTTATATCAAAGGCCTGCAGCGTGCAGGTTTAAGCATAGAATATATTCCCGATCTGCAAACCATGAACGATAACCTCGGGAAAATCGGCTGGGGCGCCGTTACCGTAGATGGGTTTATTCCGCCTGCAGCCTTTATGGAATACCAGGCTTACCGCGTGTTGGTGATTGCTGCAGACATCCGCCAGATCAACCACATCGAATATACACCAGCTCCCGATATTATCCATGAATCGGCGGGCCACGCGCCAATTATTGCAGATACGGATTACAACAATTACCTAAGCTACTTTGGCTCCATAGGTGCCAAAGCCATGTTCTCCTCCAAAGATTTTGAATTGTATGAGGCGATCCGTAATCTTTCTATCCTGAAAGAGGCTGTAGATGCTAATGAAGAGGAAATTGCAAGGGCTGAACGCCTGCTGCAGCAGATCTCGGAAAACATGGGCGAGCCCTCAGAAATGGCCTTACTGAGCAGGCTGCACTGGTGGACAGTAGAATATGGATTGATCGGCACGCTTGAGGATCCGAAGATCTACGGGGCCGGACTACTTTCTTCCATCGGCGAAAGTTCGACCTGCATGAAACCGGATGTGAAAAAACTATGGTACAACAAAGACACCATCAACTATAGTTACGACATTACCAAGCCGCAACCTCAGTTGTTTGTAACAGAGACCTTCCAGAACCTGATTGATGTTCTGGAGGATTTTGCAGACACCATGGCTTTCCGTAAAGGGGGGACAGAGAGTATCGTAAAAGCGATAGAATGTAAAAACCCTTCGACCGCAGTGTACAGTTCCGGACTGGAGGTAACGGGGATATTTACAGATATGGGTGTGGATGCAAACGACGAGCTTACGTTTATCAAAACAACAGGTCCGTCGGCCCTGGCTTTTGGAAATAAAGAACTGCCGGATCATGGCAAACATTACCATAAAGATGGCTTTTCATCGCCGGTAGGCAAACTACGCAGCTTAGTTACTCCTCTGGAAAACATGACTGCGCAGGAGCTTCTGAATTGCGGCATAACACTTTACAATACCGCTACCCTTGAATTTGAAAGCGGCATTACTGTTAAGGGCATCGTAAAATCCATACTGCAGAAAGCAGGAAAAACCATCCTGATCAGCTTTAGTGATTGTACAGTAAAAGAAAGCAATGGTAACGTTCTCTTCCAGCCGGAATGGGGCATGTACGACATGGCCGTTGGCGAAAAGATCGTTTCGGTGTTTAATGGGGCGGCCGATAAAGATGCCTATGAAGAACTGACACACATCAGCGACAAACAAACCCATAAAGTAGTGTACGATGATAAAACACAGCAGCTGCACAGCATTTATAAAACCGTGAGGGAGATCAGGAACAACGGAACAGGCTATGAACAATTACAGGTGTTGTTTGACACTTTAAAAACAGAATACCGTTACGACTGGCTGGCAACCATGGAGATCCTGGAAATTTTATACCATAAGCAGCTTTATCCTGAACTGGAAAAAGAGATCAGGATTTACCTGCAGCTGAAGTCGGCCAGTGAGAGTGAATATGCCAAACTGATTAACGATGGGTTACATGTTATTGAAAACCCGGTTACACAATTGATTACTGAGGAGGAAACGCATTAAATGAATATTGTATTAACAGGCGCAAGCAGCGGAATCGGATTTGAAGCCGCATTGGAATTTACACTGAACAAAGAAAATAAAGTAGTTTGTATCGCCCGTTCGGCCGACAAGCTCCGTAAATTATTGGAAATAGCTAAGGGTATTACCCCCGACTGCACCCTGCTGCCGGTGGAGTTTGACATAGTAAATGATGACTACGCTGCACTGGTTCCCTTTTTAAGGGAGAAACTAGGCAGTATTGACATCCTGATCAACAATGCTGGTTCCCTGATCAACAAACCTTTTTCAGAAACCACCACGGCCGACATGGCGGATATGTTTGAAAGCAATGTGTTGGGGCATTTCAATATGATGAAAAACCTGCTTCCACTGATGGGCAGCGACAGCCATATTGTTAACATCGGCAGTATGGGCGGTTTTCAGGGCAGCGTAAAATTCCCGGGGCTATCAGCCTATTCGGCCAGTAAGGCAGCCCTGCATGCTTTAACAGAATGTATGGCTTTTGAGCTGGTAGATACTGGTATAAAAGTAAACTGCCTTGCGCTCGGTTCGGCGCAGACAGAGATGCTGGAGCTCGCATTCCCAGGATACCAATCGCCGGTTATGGCCTTTGAAATGGGCAAGTATGTAGCCGACTTCGCACGTACCGGCCATAAGTTTTTCAACGGAAAAATCCTCCCTGTTGCGGTAACAACGCCATAATCAATAAATTATCAACATTTTTAGGGCTAAAGTATTATTTTAATATCTTTATCATCCGAAATATGAAGAAGTACCCTATTGTATTCTTTCTTATTCTTTTTGTTGCTTTTGCGGCCAGATCGCAAACCACTATGCCGGTGCAGTACCAGGAACTGGTGAAGAACCTGACCAAGCAGGGACAGGCAGTGAACAAGCCTCAGAAAGTTGAATCACCCAACCGCCTACTGGACTTCGCCAGATCTATGCTGGGCATCCGGTACCGGTCGGCATCCAGCAGTCCAAGCCGGGGCTTCGATTGTTCAGGCTTTGTGAACTATGTATTCAGCAATTTTGGGTTTAAGGTACCCCGCTCATCCAGGGATTTTGCCACAAGTGGTGAGGCCAAAAAACTGGAAGATGCCAAAATTGGCGATGTGATTGTTTTTACGGGCACCAATAGCCGCTCCAGAACACCCGGTCATGTAGGAATTATCTATTCTATTGATGGAGATGAGGTAAAATTTATCCATTCCTCTTCGGGCGGCAGAAAAGGGGTAACCATTTCCAGTCTGGATGAAGGCTTTTACAAAAAGCGTTTCCTGAAAGTGATCAGTATCTTATAGGGCTATTAAAAGTGGCACTAGAGCAGCACCACTTTTAAAGCATCATTTACATTTCCTTTGTCCAGCCATTGCTGTGCAAGCTGGTGCAATTCCCGTTCCCGGTTAGCTGCATCACCTATGGTTGCGTCCATAATTTCTTTCACCTCGGCATTGCCGGCAATGGCATCAATATCTTCTGCTGAAGGCAGCTGTTCTATATTTCCCAGCATACCCAGATCATTTCCGGTAAGCACTTTGGAATTCCTTACAGCTGCAGGCAAAGCATCGACCCCTATACCTAAGGTAGTTAAAGGTTTGGCCACCTTAAACAGGCTTTCTGGGGTAACGCGGCAATACCAATCACCACCCAGCCTGGCCACCAGATCTATTTTAGCCTGGTCTATCCTGCCCTCCGCATCCAGAATTTCTTCTTTGATGTGGATCAGCTTCACTTCGGCCAGGATCAGGTTTCCTGCACCAGGGTTCTCACCCAGATGGATGACCTCTTTAATGGTGCATTCCATCTGTACAGGCGCCTCGGCAACCCTTGGCGGCGTAACCAGCACTGAAGGCAGCATGGTAAAGCCGGCCTTCTCAAATTCATTTATCCCTTTGGCATATTCGGTACTGGCCAGACTGGTTTGCTGTACCATGGCATAGTTCACAATATTGATCACACATTCCTTCACTTCCAGCACATTTTCCAAAGTATGCTTGGTGGTATTGTCGCGCACCCGCCTGGCCGGTGAGAAAACACATAGCGGCGGATTGGTGCTGAACATATTAAAGAAACTGAAAGGGCTCAGGTTCACATTGCCCTTCGCATCTATGGTCGTTGCAAAACAGATGGGCCTTGGTGCAATGGCATACTGCATGTAGTTTTGCAATTGCGCGGGACTAAGGTCTGAAGTTTTAATGGTCAGCATTTCCTATTTTTTCTTGAGTGCAAGAATAGAGAAATCAGTATCCACCCTTTTTATCGTGTTCACAAGACGACCAAGGCCGGTAATTTCCATTTCTACCTCATCGCCATCCTGCAGCCATTGCGGTTTAAAGTTGGGGTCGTTTAAAAGACCTGTTCCGTTTAGCTCAAGAAAACAGCCGGTGCCTACTGTACCGGAACCAATCACATCCCCTGGCAGGATATCTACTCCATAGGCACAACGCTCAATGATCTCAGCAAAAGTCCAGTCCATATCGGCAACACTACCTTCAGATACCTGGATACCGTTTACGGTGCAGGTCATTTTCAAGTCGTACGCATTTCCGGTATGTCCGGGTTTAGGGGCAGTTTTATATTGATCCAGTTCATCCGGTGTAACCAGCCATGGACCTATTACCGTAGAAAAATCCTTTCCTTTTGCAGGGCCCAGGTTCAGCAACATCTCTTCCATCTGTAAAGTCCGGGCGCTCATGTCGTTCATCACCATAAAACCAGCGATGTAGTCATCCGCCTCGGCAGCAGTAATGTTACGGCCTTTTTTACCGATTACCACCGCCACTTCCAATTCAAAATCCAGTTTCTGGAAATGATCGGGCATGCATTCAATTTCGCCAGGCCCCTGAATGGCATTGTGGTTGGTAAAATAGAAAATCGGATACTGGTCGAACTCAGCAATCATCTCTACCTTACGGTTTCTGCGGGCCGCAGCAACGTGCTGGCGGAAAGCATATCCGTCGCGGCAGGAACTTGGATGCGGCACCGGGGCCAGCAATTCAAAAAATACTTCTTCTTTAGGAGTGATCTCTCCCGCTTTTATTTGCGCATCGATTTTCTTTGCACGTTCCATCAGCACGTCACCACCTTGTAAAAAGGCGTTCATCTCATCCGGCAATTGTTTATCGCAGGAATTTAAATTATAAATATGTCCGTTTACAAAAACACCCAGGTGTTCTCTGTCTTCTGTTTTATAGGATACCAGCTTCATTACCTTTACGAATTTTAAGTTTTGCCAAAGCTATATAAAATTAAACAAACAGCTGTAACAAACGGGCATTTAAAGCACAACAGAAGCAATAAGGAAACCTGTGGCAATGGTAACAATAACGGTGGTAAGGCCAGGCGGTGTAAAGGAATGGTTGACCAGGAAACGGCCAATCCTGGTGGTACCGGTCCTGTCGAAACCCATTGCAGCTACGAGTGTAGGATAACTTGGGATCACAAAATCCCCGTTCACGGCCGGGAACATCGCAATTAATGCCGGGGCTGGAATACCCAGTGAAATACCCAGCGGCATCAGTGCCCTTACGGTTGCAGCCTGGCTAAACAACAGGATAGACATCACAAACAGCGCAATGGCAAATGTCCATGGATGGTCGGTCACAAAAGCACTCAGGTGTGTTTCAAAGAAAGGCATATGTGCCTGCAGGTAGGTATCGCTCATCCAGGCCACTCCGAATATACACACTACAGCTTCCCCACCGGAGCGGAAAATGGTAGATTGTGATACTTTTGAAGCCGGAATCCTGGAAACCAGAACAATAGCTGCAGCTGCGGCCAGCATCAGGAGTTCAATCATCTCGACCATGCGAAGCGGTTGCATCTTGCCATCGGTTAAAAAGGAAGGCCTGAGGGATGGGATTGCCGCAAACAGCACCACACTCAATACAGCCAGCAGAAAGACGTATACCGATCTTTTGGCGGCTTTACTGAATGTCTTTTCTTCATGATTTGCTGTATTTTCGCCATCCAGCAGCTTTACAAATTCAGGATCTTTTAACCTTTCCAGGAATTCGGGGTCGCGCATCAGGTCTTTCCCCTGCCTGCTCGCCACCATAGCACCGGCCAGCACACCAATAATGGTTGCCGGAATGGCTACAATCAGAATATCTGTAAGCTCAAAGCCCTTTGGGGCAAGCAATGAGGTTAAGGCCACTGTTGCCGCAGAAATCGGGCTGGCCGTAATGGCCATATGTGCAGCAATAACCGAAATACTTAGCGGGCGCTCGGGCCGCACGCGTTTTTTGGTAGCTACCTCGGCAATGATGGGCAGCAAAGAATAAATGATGTGTGCCGTACCGGCAACGAGCGTAAAGGTGTAGGTCACAAAAGGCCCCAGCCAGGTGATGTGGTTAGGGTTTTTACGCAGTATCTTTTCGGCAATGCTCACCATATAGTCCATACCACCTGCTGCCTGCAGTGAAGCGGCAGCCGTAACTACGGAAAGGATAATGAGCATAACGTCTATAGGCGGTGTGGTGGGCTTAAGGCCAAAGCCAAGGGCAAATATCAGAAGGCCAACAGCCCCCATTACGCCCAGTCCAATTCCCTTCATCCGGGCACCAAGCAATATAAGCAGGATTAAAATTACCAGCTGGATCCAAATCATTGTCGTAGTATTAATTTATTTTGTTGGTTAGTTTGTTTTTCGGCTGCCCGGTAAGACAGCTGCTGGTTGTGCAAACCATGAAGCAAATTATTAAATAATTTTAAAAAGACTCTACAAACAGAAAAATAAATATCTGCCTGAATATTTTGGTGGTTATTAGATTTAATACTTAATTTAGCAGGCGTAAACGAAAATGATCAACAGCTGTTTCACATATCAGAACCAAGTAGCCACGCAAGCCCTGGCCGCGTTCAGGTATGCCATGCTTTCCAAGATCATTTTTGCCCAGTATTCCGCATAACCTTTTCCCTTTTTGTGCTTTAAATAAAACGTTTTCTGCGTTTTATCGTTATTATCTTATTATTCTAACCAATTTAAAATGACCTGCTGTTATGCCTATTTATCATACCTTAGGAACCATCCCTGCTAAACGCCATACGGTTTTCAGAAAACCAGACGGAAAGCTCTATGCAGAAGAACTGGTTTCTACTGAAGGGTTTTCAAGTCTGTACTCTCTTGTTTACCACTGCCATCCCCCTACCATCGTAAAAGCCCTGGGTGAGCCTTACTCGGTAGCGCCTAAGATTGCACGTGAAAAACATTTGAGACATACCAGTCTGATTGGCTTTAACATTCAACCCGAGGACGATTACCTGAAAAGCCGGAAAGCTGTCCTGGTGAACAACGACCTGCACATTTCGCTGGCTGCACCAAGGAAATCCATGACAGATTACTTTTATAAGAACAGCCAGGCTGATGAGGTGATCTTTATTCACGAAGGTAAAGGAACATTAAAGACCGGCTTTGGAAAGATCCGTTTTGAATATGGGGATTACCTGGTGATCCCAAGGGGAACCATATACCAGATGGAATTTGAGGATGAGAAGAACCGCCTGTTCATAGTGGAAAGCTTTAGTCCGATCAGGACGCCCAAACGCTACAGAAATGCATTCGGGCAGCTGGAAGAGCATTCCCCATTCTGCGAACGCGACATCAAACGCCCGCAGGACCTGGAAACCATTGATGAAATCGGTGATTTTAAAGTGCTGATCAAAAAACAGGGCATCATGTACCCTTATGTATATGGGACGCATCCTTTCGACTTTGTGGGCTGGGACGGTTTTCATTACCCTTGGGCATTTTCTATACATGACTTTGAGCCGATTACAGGCAGGCTGCACCAGCCGCCACCGGTACACCAGACCTTTGAAGGACATAATTTTGTGATCTGCTCTTTTGTTCCGCGTAAATACGATTACCACCCACTTTCTATACCTGCGCCATACAACCACAGCAATGTAGACAGCGATGAGGTATTGTACTACGTAGACGGCGACTTTATGAGCAGGAAAAGCGTGGTAAAAGGACAGATTACCCTGCATCCGGGAGGTATCCCGCATGGGCCGCATCCAGGTACGGTAGAAAAGTCTATTGGTAAGGAAAGTACAGAGGAACTGGCCGTAATGATAGATCCTTTCCGGCCGCTGATGCTCACAGAAGATGCTGTAGCCATTGAAGATGAAGGGTATCATAAGAGCTGGCAGGAAAATGTAGAGTAAAAAATACAGCTGCTCTTCGCTTCCTCAAACTTTTTGCTGAAGGGCAAAAATTTTGCATGTCAGCGCTGAGCACTGAATTTTTGGTAGAAAAAGGAGTAATGGCACAGGTTGTTTTCAGCAGAACAGGAGTGGATAGCGCTTTTTAGTATGCAGAAAAACAAGATTAGAAGGGCAGGATGAAGAGAGCGGATTATTAGAGAACTGAATTATTATCATAAATAAAAAACTAAAATGTCAACACAAACATTTGCAGAAAAGATTGCCAAAGCGCAGGATTTTCTTCCGATAAATGGAACAGATTATATAGAATTTTATGTAGGCAATGCCAAACAGGCGGCGCATTATTACAAAACAGCTTTCGGCTTCCAGTCCCTGGCCTATGCCGGCCCGGAAACAGGGGTTCGTGATCGTGCTTCTTATGTATTGCAGCAGGGAAAGATCAGGCTGGTACTGACCACCGCCCTGAAATCTGACAGTCCTATTGCGCAACATGTTAAGCAGCATGGTGATGGGGTTAAGATCCTGGCCTTATGGGTAGATGACGCCTACAGTGCCTTTGAGGAAACCACAAAAAGAGGGGGCAAGCCTTACCTGGAACCAGTAACCCTGAGCGATGAGCACGGAGAACTGCGCATGTCGGGTATTTACACCTATGGCGAGACCGTACATATGTTTATAGAACGCAAAAACTATAAGGGCAGTTTTATGCCGGGTTATGTAGACTGGAAAAGTGATTATACGCCGACAGAGACCGGCTTACAATACATAGATCACTGTGTGGGTAATGTGGGCTGGAACAGGATGAACGAAACCGTGAAATGGTATGAGGAGGTGATGGGTTTTGTCAACATCCTTTCATTTGATGACAAACAGATCAATACCGAATACTCTGCTTTAATGAGTAAGGTAATGAGCAACGGGAACGGCTATTCCAAGTTCCCGATCAATGAACCTGCTGAAGGAAAAAAGAAATCACAGATTGAAGAATACCTGGAATTTTACGAAGGCGAAGGGGTGCAACACATTGCTGTAGCAACAAAAGACATTTTGACTACAGTAAGGGAATTAAAAGCTCGAGGGGTTGAGTTTTTAAGTGCACCCCCTGAAGCCTATTACAATATGATGCCAGACCGCGTTGGTGCAATTGACGAAGAGATTGCACAACTGAAGGAACTTGGCATATTGGTTGATTGTGATGAAGAAGGTTACCTGCTGCAGATTTTTACCAAACCTGTAGAAGACCGGCCTACTTTATTTTTTGAGATCATACAGCGCAAAGGCGCCCAATCATTTGGTGCCGGTAACTTCAAAGCCTTATTTGAGTCTTTAGAGCGCGAACAAGAGTTAAGGGGAAATTTATAAAAGCCCCTTATTCATTTAAAAACGGGGAGGGCATTCATGGTATGAATGTCCTCTTTTTTTGTTACTTTCGGGCATTACCTGGGGCATGGAAATTAACATCATCAAGCACACACGACTCTTTTTTATCCGTTTTGGGGCAGCATTCAAGCTATTCCAGAAAAACGACCCCTTACGCCTTGCCGGGGCAACGGCCTTTTTTACAAATTTCGCCCTTCCTCCTATTTTACTGATACTGATCCGTTTGTTCGGTTTTTTTATGGACAGAAAAATGCTGGCTTCCAGGCTGTTTGAGCGCCTTGAAAATATCCTCGACAGTGAAAGCACCCACCAGATCAGGCATACCCTGAGAAATATAAGGGGGGCTGAACACCAATGGTACGTGACCTTGATCAGTTTTGTATTTTTCCTGTTTGTAGCCACCACATTGTTCAATGTCATTAAAAACTCTATGGATCAGATCTGGTCGATTGGAAAAAAAGACAAGGCCGGCTTTATGTTTACCATGAAACTTCGCCTGCGCTCAATGATTATTATTTTGTTGGCCGGCATATTGTTCCTGTTTGGCTTTGTAACAGACAGCATTCAGGCATTCATAGGCGTTTACATCAACAATGCTTCCCCTACTTTTGGCAAAGTATTTTTATCGCTACTGAACCAGTTGCTGTTCGTAGCCATCGTCATGATTTGGTTTACCGTATTGTTCCGTTTTCTGACCAATGGGCGGCCCACCTGGAAAGCTGCAATAAATGGTGGTATACTGACCGCGATTTTGTTCACTTTGGGCAAATATATCCTGCGCATACTCCTACCGCTCAGTGGAATAGGTAATGCGTTCGGTGCATCCGGCTCCATTGTGCTGATTATGCTGTTTGTCTTTTATTCCTCCTTTATATTTTACTTTGGGGCCTGCTACGTGAAAGTACTGAGCGACTACAAAGAAACACCTATACGCCCCATTAAGGGTGCATTCAATTACGAGATAAAAGAAGTAGTAAAACCAGGCTAAAGATCACCTTACTGCAGCCACCTGTTCAAAACCCTGCATTTCAAATACAGCCAGTTTGTTGAGCAGGTTATAGTGTAAGGTGCCAAAAAAGTTAATGATTCCGTCTTTGTTCTTTCCTTCAATACAAATACTCTCCTTCATTACTTCCTGTCGCGATGATTCCTGCTGGGACAGGATCATATCTTCGTCCTGGATCCTTACGTCTGAGGCATCAATTGAGAACTGTTTAAGGAGCTCCAAAAAGCTCTTTCCGTTTAAAAGCAACTCTTTAATATTCATAGCCGTATTTGAATTAAGTTAGGGAAGAATATCAGATCAATTATAAAGCCAAAAAGAAAGGGTAAACCATTAAGATTTACCCTTTTACACAAAATGTGGAAAACTTTTACTTGTTAGAATATCCTTAAGCCCAGACCAAAAGTAAACAAACTCAATTTGGTATCATTATAGCCATTCTTTCCTATTTTAGAAAGGCCTGTTTCGTACCTTAAATCGAGGCCCAGTTTACCGATATCCAAACCTGCACCAAACTGCCATGCAAAATTCTGTCCTTTAAAGTTGCCCTTGAAAGCATTACTTGCAGCATCACCGAAAGACTGTTCATCATCCAGTACAAATGATACCACAGGACCGGTATTTAAACGGATCCCTACACCTGCTGCACCAATCTTCGTACCTACAAGAATAGGAACGTCCAGGCTGGTAAACTTCACTTTATTTTCTTCCCCTGCAGTGGTCTTAAGCGTAGTGTTTTTACCACTCAGGTACAACTCTGGCTGAAGGTGAATGCCTGCAGCACCAATACGTGTCCACAAACCGGCATAATAGCCAGCGCGGTTATCGCTGCTAAAAGTATTATCAGTGCTTAATTTGGATAGGTTTGCCCCTGCCTTTACGCCCAATTGGAAACTAGGCAGGACCTGGCTGAATGCTGCGAGATTAAAAGCAACGAACAATGCTGATAGGATGATTTTTTTCATATGATTACTAATTATCATTAAATTATACGTAAAACTAAGAATATTTTCAATTGAAAACTAAATTACGTAGTTTTATCTTTACACCTTTTATAATGCTTCATACACTTTAAAGAAGTTAATTATCATCACCTATTTGAATGGATTTTACTTTTAATTCCTACGCCATTACCTTGATTATTTGCGGAACGATCACCCTTTTGTTCTCTTATAATCTATTCAGGAGAAAAGGTGAAGCGGTGCGGTTATTCGGCTTTATGATGCTGTCGAATGCGATCTGGTCCCTGGGATACGGATTTGAGCTTGCAGCAAACACCCTGGGCCTGATGAAATTTTTCATCAATATTGAATACCTTGGCATTACCACACTCCCCTTAGCGTGGTTTTTATTTTGTTTACAGCTGGCAGGAAAAGATTGCTGGTACAAGAAATCGTTTAACCTTATTGTTTTATTATCTTTTTCGTTACTGACCCTGGCATTGGTATGGACAAATGATTACCATCATTTGCATTATAAAGATCTGGGTATAGACAACTCAGGCACCTTTCCTATACTGGAAATAAGTCCCGGCATATGGTACAGGGTTTTTACAGTATACTTTTATGTACTGCTTGGACTGGGCAGCTACCTGATCCTGGTGAAATTCCGTAAAGCGGCGCCAATTTACCGAAGGCAAAACTATACAATATTTTTTGCTGCCTTAATCCCATGGATGGTTAACCTGGCTTATTTGCTGGGCTTTCGTCCGCTCAAAAACCTGGACCTTACTCCATTTGCTTTTATTGTAGCTATTTTCTTGATTGCCATTGCCATTTACCGGTTTAAGCTATTCGATATTTTACCTGTGGCAAGGGAGAAGGTACTCGACCTGATCCAGGATGGCTACCTGGTACTTGATGGGATGAACAGGGTTATTGATTACAATCCTGCTTTTAAAAAATATATTCCTGCAGAACAGCAGGATAAAATAATAGGCAGCCCTATTGAGGAACTGTTTCCCGGACAAACGCAGCTATTGCAATTCTTGAAGACACAGAGTTCAGGCAAGATAGAACTGAATGTGACCACCTCGAAAGGGAGTTTTGATCTGGAAGCCGATGTAATGTACCTGAACGAAAACCGATTGAACAACGAAGCCACAGTACTCAAACTACAGGATCTGACCGCTGTCAGGTCTGAAGCGTTGAGGTCTAAAATGCAGGCAGATGAACTTAAAAAATTAAACCATCTTAAAGACCGGATATTTTCTATTATTGCGCATGACCTGAGAGGACCATTGGTAAATTTATCGGAGGTACTGAAGATGATCAATACCGACATGATTACCCTGGAGGAGTTTAAAAGCCTTTCACCAAAACTAAGCAGTGACATTTTGTATACTACAGATCTTCTGGAGAACATTCTGCACTGGTCCAGAAGTCAGCTGAAAGGCTATGGCATCAATAAAACTTATTTTGAGCTGAGGGGGATGATCATGAATGAGGTCAATTACCATATGCCTTCGGCAGCGATCAAAAAGATCAATATTATTCACGACGTGTTCCCGGGTATCATTGTATATGCCGATATGATCATGATACAGATTGTGGTCCGAAATATCCTGAACAACGCCATTAAATTTTGCCGTGAAGAATGTGAGATAGACATCAGTGCGGTTTATACCAACAGCCGCATTATGGTTTGTATTGAAGACAATGGCATGGGCATGTCACCCGCCGCCCTGGAAATGATATTCAGTGGCTCGGGCAGTTCAACACGAGGAACCATGAATGAAAAGGGCACCGGATTGGGCCTGATGATCTGCAAGGATTTTATGGAGCGCAACAACGGAAAGATTGTTGTTGAAAGTGAACCCGGCAGAGGCACCCGCTTTTATCTGTACCTCCCGGTAGATAAAGATAAATAAACAAGGCCCTTTTAAAAGGGCCTTGTTTATTTTACTGTCCGGTTGCATTATTGATTGCCTGTTGTTCTTTCAGGGCATCAACATTGTTCTTATCTCCGAAATTCTGGGTTTTATCTGCAAAATAGCCCAATATCGCCCCTATGGTGTCCAGGTTATCGGCCACACGCTGGTGCATATCAGAAAGGTCCTTATCCAGCCGCTTGTCGCCCAGTTCTATATTGTCAACTTCAATCTTCCCGATCTTCTGAATAATCGCCTGTTGTGAGTGCTGCAAGTCATTCAGCTCTCGCACAATCTTTTCCATTAATTCAAATTTTTTCAACGTATCCATATGCTCAATGTTAAAATTAACGTTCTGCTTATTGTACTAAATCAACCAATTACCTTGCCAATATGTTTTTAATCTTTTCCGTTTAAGCCCAATAACGACCATTATCCCTTAAAAATATAGGCCGGATTTGTATTATTGACAAATAACTAATACTTTAGTTTGAACATATAGACATACATTCATGAAACATTTTCTTCTGCTTACTGCTTTCTTGTTTAGTTTTCACTTTTCCAAAGCGCAAACCACAGGTCCTGACAATGAAAAATTGATCAATTATTATCAGTCGCAGCAATATGGAGAAGCCGCAGCCTATCTGAAAGGCCTATATAAAGAAGATACGGAAGATACGAAAGAACTCTCACAACTTGCCTATGTAAACTTAATGGCAGGCCGGTTAACTGAAGCTGAAAACCATTATTTAAAGCTTTACAGCAAATTACCGAACAGCGTTCCCGTTTTGTTCAACCTGGCAAACATTAGCATAAGACGTGGAAATGATGAAAAGGCCAAAGGCTATTATAAAGAAATCCTGAAGGCCGACAGTACCAGTTTTAATGCTTACAAACAACTTGCGGCCTTGAGCAGTGAAGGGAATCCGGAAGAGAAAATGGCTTACCTGATCAGTGCCAACAAGCTGAACCAGACAGAGAGCGATGTTGCCTTTGATTTATGCGAAATCTATTTTAAAATGAAACGCTTTACGGATGCAAAAAAGGTTCTGGACCCGGCTTTAAAGGCAGATAGCCTGAACCTCCGTCTGCTCAAAATGAAGATGCCTATTGCTATGTCTACGCTGAATTACAAAGCCTCCATCCAAACCGGACAGCAGCTTTTAAGTTATGGGGATAGCTCTTCTTTCGTATTAAACAACCTGGCGAAATCTTACTACCTGATGCTCGATTATCCGAATGCGCTTAAATATTTCCTTATCGCTGAAGAAAAATCAGATGGCAATGAAACCCTTTTCTACAATATCGGGTTAAGCTACCGGGGAATTAAAGATTACAAAAATGCAATTCCATACCTGCAAAAAGCCATTAAAGAGGGCATATCACCCGCGATAGCAACTTATTATGGTTTACTTGGCGACTCCTTTGAAATGACCAGTAAAAACGATGCAGCCAATGCTGCTTATAAAAAAGGGCTTCAGTTTGAAAACAATGGAACCTTGTTGTATAATATTGCATTGTTATACGAAACCAGGTTAAATGATAAAAAGAACGCGATAAATTATTATGAACAATACCTGAAAACCATTGATCCGGTAAAACTGCCCAGGCAGGTTATTTTCATTAAAAACAAAATAGCCGAACTGAAGAAATTTTAACGGCCAACCATCCGGGCAACATATTTACCAATAATATCAAATTCGATATTCACGGTATCACCAACATTGACTTCATGAAGATTGGTATGTTCAAAAGTATAAGGGATGATAAATACAGAGAACTCATCCTCTGCAGAACCTACAACGGTTAAACTAATGCCATTTACACACACGGAGCCTTTTTCTACTGTCACATTGCGACCTGCACGGTCATATTTAAAACGATACTCCCAGCTACCATCCAGTTCTGCCCTTTTGATGCATACAGCGGTCTGGTCTACATGTCCCTGTACAATATGACCGTCAAGCCTGCCGTTCATCTGCATGCAGCGTTCAAGGTTGATCTTGCTGCCCGTTTTCAGATACTGCATGTTCGACTTTTCCAGTGTTTCCTGTATTGCAGTAACGGTATGGGTATCTTCTGTCAGCGCCACTACGGTCAGACAAACCCCATTATGGGCCACACTCTGATCTATCTTCAGCTGGCTGCTGATGGCAGATTGTATGGTAAAATGCAGATTGGTACCCTCTGCCACTATATTTTTTACCTCTCCAAGCGTTTCTATTATTCCTGTAAACATTTCAATCTTTCTATTTAACTAACCTGTTCCTTCTCCAGTTGTTTTTGCTGACCTCTTTTTCCTGCTGCAAATTGCGGGCAACGCTGTTTTGCTTTTTGTAAAACACAGCCCCCATCAATGCTGCCAGCAGGGCTTCATCATCCTGTTGCGTTTTTAGTTTCCCCGCCGAAAAATATTTGGCTACAAAATGCGTATCAAAATTACCAGAGCGGAAAGCTTCGTGTTCCATCACAAATTTACCAAAACCCAGGGTAGTTTGTATGCCGGTGATCTGGTATTCATCTATGGCCCTGATCATCCGTTCAATCGCTTCCTCTCTGTCTTTACCATAGGTGATCAGCTTTGCAATCATGGGATCGTAATAGATGGGAATCTCCATGCCCTGTTCAAAACCGTCGTCTACCCTCACCCCGTTTCCTTTCGGGGTTTTGTAGGTTTGCAATACCCCTATATCGGGCAGGAAATTATTTGCAGGGTCTTCCGCATATACCCGCAATTCCATGGCATGTCCACTGATCCGGAGCTCGTCCTGAGTATAAGCCAGTTTTTCTCCACGGGCAATCCTGATCTGTTCTTTTACCAGGTCCAGACCAGTGATCATTTCAGTAACGGGATGTTCTACCTGTAAACGGGTGTTCATTTCCAGGAAAAAGAATTCCAGGTTTTCATCCAGGATAAACTCTACCGTACCTGCACCCACATAGTTTACAGAACGGGCCACGTCAACTGCACATTTACCCATCTTCGCCCTTATTTCGGGAGTCAGGACACTTGATGGTGCCTCTTCAATCACTTTCTGGTGCCGGCGCTGGATGGAGCATTCCCTTTCAAAAAGATGTACAATATTGCCATGGGTATCGCCCAGCACCTGGATTTCGATATGCCTTGGGGAAGAAACATAACGTTCAATAAAAACAGATCCATCACCAAATGCCGAAGTGGCCTCACTTACTGCAAGTTGCATCTGCTCTTCAAAATCGGCAGGTTGTTCTACCACACGCATGCCTTTACCTCCGCCACCGGCGGCCGCCTTTATCAGGATAGGAAAGCCTACTTCCAGCGCCCTTCTTTTTGCTTCCTCTACATCAGTGATGGCTTCTTCCGTGCCCGGAACCATAGGGATCTGGTATTTTAAAGCAGCAGCCTTTGCCGACAATTTATTGCCCATAATCTCCATAGCCTCAGGAGTTGGTCCAATCAGTATCAGGCCCGATTCCTTTACCAGCCTGGCAAATGCAGCATTTTCGGATAGGAAGCCATAGCCAGGATGGATGGCCTCTGCACCAGTGATTTTACAGGCTTCTATGATTTTTTCGCCAATCAGGTAAGATTGATTTGAGGGTGCCGGCCCAATACAAACGGCCTCATCTGCATACAATACATGGAGTGAGGCCCTGTCGGCCTCAGAATATACCGCTACCGTTTTTATTCCCATTTCCTTTGCAGAACGCATGATACGCAATGCAATTTCTCCCCTGTTGGCGATAAGAATTTTCTTCATTAATGCTGAATTTATTTATGTGCTGATACCTGCAAATGTATTATGTTTTCAATAGCCCTGTCTATCATTTCTGAAGAAATATTTAAATGTGTCACCATTCTTACCGTTTTTGGACCGGTAGCATTACAAGCGATTCCTTTTTCTGCAAACAGCTGCACCAGATGAGCTGGCTTTACACCCTCAGCTACTTCAAAAACGACAATATTGGTTTCAACAGGCAGTACCGAAGCTACATAGTTTACACCGCTCAGGGCATCTCCCAGGGCCCTGGCATGCCGATGATCGGCAGCAAGTTTAGTGATGTTATGGTCTAAAGCATAAATACCTGCCGCGGCCAGAAACCCGGCCTGACGCATCCCTCCACCAAAAGCCTTACGGATACCGGTTGCTTTTTTAATGGTTTCTTTAGAGCCCAGCAGCACAGAACCTACAGGCGCGCCAAGTCCTTTAGACAGGCACACCGAAATGCCATCAAAGTAGCGGCCGTAAGCAGAAGCCTGTTCCCCTGTGGCTGTTAGGGCATTAAATATCCTCGCCCCATCCAGATGAAGCTTTAAACCTTTTATGTTGCATAAGGTATGAATGGGTTCAATCTGCGCAAGGCGATAACATGCACCGCCCCCTTTGTTGACCGTGTTTTCCAGTACGACCAGGCTGCTGTGCGGATAATGGATATTCTCTTCGTTAATTTCAGGCTCTATCAATTCCGGGGTCAGAATCCCTCTTTCAGCATTCAATAACCTTACAGAAGCCATAGAATGATAGGCAATCCCACCTCTTTCGTAACGGTATACATGAGCGGTCTGATCGCAGATCACTTCATCCATTGGGCTGGTAAAACACTTGATGGCAATCTGGTTGGTCATGGTGCCCGAGGGACAGAACAAACCCGCCTCCATATGAAACATGGCAGCCAGCTTATGTTCAAGCTGCTTCACAGTTTCATCTTCACCAAAAACATCGTCCCCAACTTTAGCGCTCATCATCGCATCCAGCATTCCCTGATCGGGCCTTGTGACCGTGTCACTTCTAAGGTCTATCTTCATCTGCGGCATTTTTATACAATATTACTTAAGTGTATCCATATTATGTACATTTACCCTTTAAACTTAGACAAATACCTGCTAAAAAAGGCCATTCCGGGTGCCTCGGAATTTTAAATTTGGATTTTAAAATAACAAGTGTAATTTAGCTTAGTGTTTATTTAACAATAACCTAACCTAAAAAATCAAATAAAACACCATTTAAACACATCTAAAGCCAGAAAATCGATTAGCTAACCAAAACAAGAAATTTAATTTTATGAGCAAAACTTATACAAAAGTGGCAGGATTATTTACTTTTATCCCGAAAAAAACGAATTAAGATGATACTAATTGCAGACGGAGGATCGACCAAAACAAACTGGTGTTTAATTAACGAGGCGGGGAGAAAAATTCTTTTCAATACAGAGGGATACAATCCCTATTTTTCCAAAACCGACTACATTGTTGAGTCTTTAAAAAAATCGCTTCCGGATTACCTGGAAACAGAAAAATTAACCGAAGTAAACTATTACGGCGCCGGATGTTCCACAGAAGGCAACAGGAAAATTGTTTCCGATGCCATGCAACAGGTATTTCCGAATGCAAAGATCAATATCGGACATGACCTGCTGGCTTCGTGCCGGGCCCTGCTTGCTGATGAAGCTGGCTTTGCTGCCATTCTGGGTACAGGTACCAATACCTGCCTGTATGATGGCAAAGACATCACGCTCAACATCGATTCACTGGGTTATTTCTTAGGCGACGAAGGCAGTGGCTGCTTTATCGGAAAAAAAATACTGGGCGACTACATGAAAGGTTATATGCCAAAAGGCCTGAGAGAGAGCTTTTACGATAATTTTGCGCTGACAAACGAAGATATTTTCGATCATATTTACAACAAGCCATTGCCTAACCGTTTTTGTGCGGGTTTTAGTAAGTTCCTGTATGACTTTAAGGACAACTATGAAGATTACACCTTTAACACGATAGATTATGCATTTACTGCGTTTTTTGACAACCTGGTAACGCATTATCCAAACTATAAGGATTACAAATTAAATTGCGTTGGTTCGGTAGGCTATAGCTTCAGGGATATCCTGAGTGTAGTAGCCGATCGCTATGAAATGGGCATCGGTAAGATCATCCGTTCCCCAATAGATGACCTGGTAGATTACCACCTGCATATTGCCGGCAAATAAGGTACCATCAAATCCATAAAAAAACGGGAACCATGGTTCCCGTTTTTTTTTATTCCTCAAAGTGCTTAGAAAGAAATCTCTTTGCCAAACAATTTGGCATATTTCCTTTTGTCAAATTTATAAAGGGTTGCTGCCCTGAAAGACACGCCATATTGTTTTTCGTTCAGGTCCCTGAGCACTCCGAAGCTCAGCATCTTTTTCCTGAAGTTCCTTTTATCGAGCTTTTTATTTAAAATAACCTCATAAACGTTCTGCAATTGGGTAAGGGTAAATTTTTCTGGCAAAAGCTCAAATGCAATGGGCTGGTGTTTGATCCGTCTTTTGATCTTTTCCATTCCCTTCTCAAAAATCTGCTGATGGTCAAAAGCCAGCTTGGGCAAATCCTTCACATTTCTCCAGTAAGCCTGTTTTGCATAATTGCTGATTGGCTTTACCACCTTATCGCCTCCCAATCTTAAAAGCGCATAATAAGCGATACTTACTACCCTACCCTGAGGGTGCCGGTTTACATCACCAAAGGTATAATACTGTTCCATGTAAATGTCACTAAGCCCGGTAAGCTCATGAAGAATTCTTGTGGCAGACTGGTCCAGGCTCTCATCCTCTTCAACCAGGTTTCCTGGTAAGGCCCACCAATCCTTAAAAGGCTCTTCGTTCCTTTCAATTAAAAGAATTTTCAATTCTCCTTCATCAAATCCGAACAGCACACAATCAATCGAGAAAGTGGAATTAAATTTTGGTAAGACTTCTTTCAAAACATTAAATTTTTAAATATTAAAGCAAATAAATATACTTGTTTCCTCTTAACCTAGGAAAATAAAAAATAAATTACTTAGTGTAAAAAATACACGCTATATTCGTAAATATAAATCATGAAACCAAATATCAAAAATATCGCCGTATTAACCTCTGGTGGAGATGCTCCCGGAATGAACGCCTGTATCAGAGCTGTAGTCCGAACCGGAATATACAATGGTATAAATATGTTTGGAGTTTTGCAAGGATATCAGGGATTAATCAGTAACAATATTAATCCTATGGATGCAAGATCGGTAAGTAACATCATTCACCTGGGGGGCACTATACTGAAAACAGCCCGCTGCCTTGAATTTAAAACCGATGAGGGCATGCAGCTAGCTTATGACAACCTGAAAAAACACGACATAGACGCATTGGTGGTTATTGGAGGGGATGGTACTTTTACAGGGGCCAAACGTTTCGGAGAGAAATTCGGCATCAGGGTGATGGGTGTGCCCGGAACCATTGACAATGATCTTTACGGATCTGATTTTACCCTGGGTTATGACACTGCAATAAACACTGTGGTTGAAGCTATAGATAAGATACGCGATACTGCGGATTCACATGACCGCTTATTTTTCATTGAAGTAATGGGCCGGGATTCGGGCTGTATCGCTTTGAGAAGTGCCGTTTCAAGTGGTGCAGAGGCGGTGCTCCTGCCAGAAAAAGATACCAGTTTAAATGAACTGATCACTCAGCTGGAAACAGGAGCATCAACCAAGAAGACTTCAAGCATTGTAATTGTATCTGAGGGAAATAAAGACGGTGGTGCTTATGATGTTGCAAAAAAAGTTAAGGAAAGATTTAACCATTATGACACCAAAGTCACTATCTTAGGGCACCTTCAGCGCGGAGGCAGTCCGAGCAGTTTCGACAGGATACTGGGAAGCAGGTTGGGCTTTGCCGCTATAAACGAATTGCTGAAGGGAAATACCATGCAAATGGTTGGCCTGAGGGGCAACGACGTGCAAACCACCAGTCTTGAAGACGCGCTGACAACGCACAGCTTCAAACTGGAAAGTGATTTATTGGAAATGACTAAAGTTTTATCCATATGATAGCAGTAGTATACAGCGGATCAAAAACAGCTTTCTGGAAGATTGCCCGCGACGGGAAAACCATTGCCGAATGCAGCATGCCCGGAATAAACCCCTGCTTTAACGATCAGAAATCCATACTTCAGTTCCTGAATAAGAAATCGGTACTGGTTAACCATGCCGAAAGTCTCAAAAAGATCTATGTTTTTGCTGCAGGAGCTTCATCAGATGAGCGAAGAGAAGAACTGGCCAAAACACTGGGGATGTTTTTCAGGTACAGCAAAATAATGGTTAAAGATGACCTGTATGGTGCCGCCCTATCGGCCTGCTTTAACCATAGCGGCATTGTGGGTATTTTAGGAAGCGGGGCCAACTGCGCCTATTTTGATGGTAAAAAGCCCGAAAAGAACAATTATGGCCTCGGCTATGTTTTTGGAGATGAGGGATCTGCAAATTACCTGGGCAAGACAATCTTAAAACGCTTTTTACAGGAAAAGCTTCCTGCCGACCTGCAGAAGGAGTTTGAATTGAAATATAACCTCGACAGGCCCCAGATCCTGGAAAGGATTTACAAAAAACCCATGGCCCAGCAGTTCTTAAGTTCTTTCTTCGATTTTTTTCTCGAAAACAGGGAACATAAATATATTATGGGAATCATTGAGCAGGCATTTGAGCTCTATTTTCAGACCTATATGCTGCCCACAGTAAAACTTCACCCAGGCAAAGAAATACATTTTGTAGGCCTGGTTGCCGGCAACTTCCAGGAACAACTGCGGACAGCTGCAAAAAAACATGGGCTGGAGATTACATCGATAACCAAGGAACCTATATATAATTTACTAAACTACTATTCAAATTAATAATTTAAGATGAGCAAAATTGGAATTAACGGCTTTGGCCGTATCGGCAGACTGGTTTTCAGGGCTGCTTTAAAAAGAGGATTAGACATTGTTGCGATTAATGACCTTGTAGAGCCGGATTACATGGCTTATATGCTAAAATACGATTCGACACATGGCCGCTTTGACGGTACCATCGCTGTAGAAAACGGTCACCTTGTGGTAAACGGAAAAACCATCCGCATTACAGCTGAGAAAGACCCGGCAAATTTAAAATGGAATGAAGTTGGCGTTGAAGTGGTAATTGAGTCGACCGGCTTGTTCTTAACGCGTGCTGATGCTGAAAAACACATTGCTGCTGGTGCTAAAAAAGTAGTATTCTCTGCACCAGCTAAAGACGCTGACATCCCTACTTATGTAATGGGGGTTAACCATAACAAATTAACGGCAGACCAGACCATTGTTTCCAATGCATCCTGCACTACAAACTGTCTGGCTCCGATTGCTAAAGTTTTGAATGACAACTTTGGTATTGTAGAAGGTTTAATGAGTACAATCCACGCTGTAACAGCAACCCAGAAAACGGTTGACGGTCCTTCTGCCAAAGACTGGAGAGGCGGACGCGGAGGTTTCTCAAACATCATCCCTTCTTCAACAGGTGCTGCGAAAGCCGTTGGTATGGTATTGCCGGAATTGAAAGGAAAATTGACAGGTATGTCATTCCGCGTTCCTGTAGCTGACGTATCGGTAGTAGATTTAACTGCGCGTTTAGAGAAACCAGCTACCTATGAGCAGATCAAAGCTGCGATGAAAGCTGCATCGGAAGGCGAGCTTAAAGGCGTACTTGCTTACACTGAAGATGAAGTAGTTTCTTCCGATTTCATTGGAGATGACCACGCCTCGATCTTTGATGCGAAAGCAGGTATTTCACTGAATGACAACTTCGTAAAAGTAGTTTCATGGTATGACAACGAATGGGGCTATTCTTCTGCATTGGCTAAATTCGTAGAATACTACGGAAGCTTAAAGTAAAACCCGTTCATACAGGTTTATATTTGGTTAGAACAAGGACGCTTCCGGATGGAGCGTCCTTTTCTTTTTGGATATTTGTTGGCAAAGTTTAATTTTGCATGGAAGTTCAACAACCTTCTTATATCCTGATGAAAAACTTATTATACGCACTCAGTTTGTCTCTTATTTTATTGAGCTGCCAGAAAAACCAGAAAAATGGTGTAACCTATACGCCCAGAGTATTAACTGCTACGGAAAAATTCAACGAATCGCAGCCGGCTGCAGACAGTGTTTTTACCATTTACAATTACAATAGTGGAAATGACAAGGAGGTCAGTGGAGAGGAGGCATTTCAGGTAAAATTTAGAGATACCGCTGTCAGCATTCAGAAGAACAAAGCTAATGCTGCATCCACTGATAAGTTTGCCTTTGCACAATTCGTAAACACCCAAAAGACTGCGCTTCTTGTGCAGGCGGCCGACAGTACAGGCGCAACCACACAATTTTATCTGCTTGCTTTGAAAGGCGGAAAACTGGACGTTGTAAGCCTTGACAGGCCTTCGGCAGGAAAACAGGATGCCACATCCGTACCGGGCTTAAGTAAAGTAGGAAGATCAGGCTACCTGGTGAACAATGATTTTTTCATTACCAATGTAAATGCACAGGCTTATTTAATTAAAAGACAAAATGCGAACGAAAGAATCCAGGGCGAATTTATTTTGAATTCACCCGATAAGTCGACTTTGATATTTCTTTCACCAAATTCGCTTTACCAGGTGCATTACCCTAGTGATGAATCGTTTACAGAAAAGCTATCAAAACCAGCGCCACAGTCGGCCGCCGCTATATCTGACTGGATCAGAGAGAATTTTACCTGGGAAAAGAACAAAAAGGGCATTACCTATTTAAAGTTCAGCGATAGCGACAGGATTGTAGACATCAGGGAATTCAGCTGATCCCTGCATTTTTTGTACATTAGGGTCAACAAAAACTATTATTCTCATGAAAAAATCGTTAAAGTTACCCCTTGTGGCTTTGCTGGCTATTTTTGCTTCCTGTGAAAACGGGAACAAAAAACAGGCATCAGACAATGCAGGTATTTCGCCTTCCAACCCCTTCCTTAAAGAAAGTACGCTTCCGTACCAGGTTGCTGATTTTGATCAGATAAAGGACGGAGATTTTGCCCCCGCTATTGAAGAAGGGATGAAACAACACCTGGAAGAGATCAGCAAAATTGCAAACAATCCGGAAGCGCCCGACTTTGAAAACACACTGGTAGCTATGGAGAAAAGCGGACGGATGCTGGCACGCGTAAATCAGGTATTCGGACTGCTGACCGGTGCAAATACCAATGACGATCTGCAAAAGATACAGGAGGAAGTAGCGCCCAAACAGGCAGCCCATCAGGATGCAATCTACCTGAATGAAAAATTATTCAAACGCATTGAATCCATCTACAATAGCCGGGAACAGCTAAAACTCGATACGGAATCAAAAAGGTTAATCGAATACCAGTACCAGAAATTTGTACTTGCAGGGGCAAAACTTTCTGAAACAGCTAAAACAGAACTAAAAAAGCTCAATGAAGAAGAAGCTTCATTGAGTGCCAAATTTTCGAACCAGCTGATTGCCGCGGCAAAAGCGGGAGCACTGGTGGCCGACAAACAGACTGACCTGGCCGGTTTATCTGAAGGCGAACTGAGCGCAGCCGCCCAGGCAGCCAAAACGGCAAAGCTGGATGGAAAATGGCAACTCTCGCTTCAAAACACCACTCAGCAACCCATGCTGCAGACTTTAACGGTACGTGCAACCCGTCAGAAATTATTTGAAGCCTCCTGGAACAGGGCCGAAAAGGGAGACGCCAACGATACCCGTAAAACCATTGTCCAGATCGCTAAAATACGGGCCGAAAAAGCAAAGCTCATGGGCTTCCCCGACTATGCAACCTGGAAACTACAGGACCAGATGGCCAAAAGCCCTGCTGCCGTAGATGCATTCTTTGCCAAACTGGTGCCATCGGCAACGGCAAGGGCAAAGTCTGAAGCAGCTGAAATACAAAATTTGATAGACCAGCAAAAGGGAGGCTTTAAACTGGAGCCTTACGACTGGAACTTTTACGCCGAACAAGTGCGGAAGGCCAAATATGACCTCAACGAAAATGAGATCAAGCCTTATTTTGAGTTGTACAACGTGCTGAAGAACGGCGTGTTTTATGCCGCTACCCAGCTTTACGGCATTACCTTCAAAGAGCGTACAGACCTGCCGGTATACCATAAAGACGTAAAGGTTTTTGAATTGTTTGACAAAGACAACAGCACCATAGGCCTGTTTTATTGTGATTACTTTAAGCGCGACAATAAAAATGGTGGAGCATGGATGGACAATATGGTAGGACAATCCAAATTATTGGGTACAAAACCCGTCATTTTTAATGTCTGCAATTTCACGAAGCCCGCCAGCGGTCAGCCTGCATTAATCAGCTTTGATGACGTAACCACCATGTTCCATGAATTTGGACATGCCCTTCACGGCTTTTTTGCAAACCAGCAATATCCAAGTTTGTCGGGCACCAATGTAGCACGCGATTTTGTGGAGTTCCCATCGCAGTTTAATGAACACTGGGCTGTAGACCCGATGGTCTTTAAGAACTATGCCGTACACCACAGTACCGGGCAGGCTATGCCAAAGGCGCTGGTCGACAAGATCAAAAAAGCAGCAGATTTTAACCAGGGCTATGCCTTAACAGAAGTGCTGGCTGCAGCGGCACTAGATATGCAATGGCATAAACTCCCGGCGGGTGCAGTCTTACAGGATGCAGATCAGTTTGAAACAGCAGCATTGAAAAAAACGGGGCTAAGCTTAAGCTATGTACCTCCAAGATACCGTTCCAGCTATTTCCTGCACATCTGGGGAAATGGATATGCAGCAGGCTATTACGCTTACCTGTGGACAGAGATGCTGGACCATGATGCTTTTTCCTGGTTTGAAGAAAATGGCGGACTCACACGGGCCAATGGCCAGCGTTTCCGCGACATGATCCTGTCCAAAGGCAATACAGAGGACTATGGCAAAATGTTCCGCGATTTCCGCGGGCACGATCCAAATATCAAAGCGATGCAAAAATACCGCGGTTTACCGCAAAAATAAAACCTATACAAAGCGCCGGGCCAAAACCCGGCGCTGTTGGTTTAGCTTCATTTAGGCTATTGTTGCAGTTAAGGTGGTCCCGCTTACTGCTGTGCTATAGATTTTAAGGGTACGGGTAGTTCCGGTTGTATTTTGCGGTTGCTGCAAAACGCCACCATTTGAACCGTACTCAGAAAAGTGGGTCTGGCACTGGATCCTGCTCTGTGCCTGCTTCCATACCAGGCTTCCCCCCTGGTGCGGACAAATAGATTCTGTGGCCACAAAGGAAGCAGGTACATTACCGGCAGCTATTCTAAAAAACAATACACCATTTGCTGTAGCCTGATCGCCTATGGCCATCAGCTGGCTGGAAAGATTAACTGAAGCGGTATTACCACCGCCTCCACCCCCTCCGGGAGGGTTAGGGCCTGGATCAGGAGTCCCTGTATCACCTTTTCCTCCGCATCCGGACATACAAGATCCAGTGCATATCAATGCCAGGCCAAGTCCTAAGGACTTGATGAATTCTTCACGTTCCATAATTTTAAATTTTAGTTTTAGTAAATTTTAGATGTTTTATCCGGGTCTTTATTTTTTGATTTAAAGAGGGTAAAGTTCCTGGAAATGGTAAAACCAAAACGGACACCACCATCCTCCCACGATTTTTTGGTACCAGGAATAAAGTTGTTCTCTACAATGTATTCGGAGTTCATGAAATTTAAAGAAAAGATATGCCCCCCGGTTTCTATTTCCAGACCTACACCAAGTGGATTGTAATAAGCCTGTGTAAGGTCCTTTGGCCTCGACAGTCCGTTAACCAGGGTATAATCGGCAACAAAAGACAGCCTTTTGGTCAGTTTCATCCTGCCCGCAAAACCAAGCGAGAAAAGATTTTCAGGATCCCTGCTATCTGCAACGTTTTTCCGCATCAAAAAGCCTGGCATCACCTGCAGCGATAACCTTGACGATATTTTTCTGGAGATGATGGCCTCCAGAAAATAAGAAAACCGGTTTGCATAACTTGAAAATTCAGCTTCAGAAAAAGGCTCCCTGGCTATCCAGCCCATTTGCGCCATTAAGGTTAAATTGACTGGCATGGCATTGTCTGTTCTTTGCTTAAGCAATTTATATTTTCCGGAGAAATTAAAAAGTTCGTCCTGTTTACTTCGGCCCGCGGCAACAGTGAAATCATCGGTTACACCGTAATCCAGTCCTATAAAAAGATCCGACGCAACGTCAAGTCCATACAAGGTATGTGCATTACCGAATTTCCCTCCGATATCTCCGAAGTGATGCCGGATCCGCAGATCCAGGTCATGTTTCTTCTGGGTTTCGGTAGAATGTGACAACACTACCCGCGTCGATTTAAACACCGCATCCACTTTAGTCCCTGTACTGCCGCTATCCAATGCATTTAATAAAGAATCCGCTTTCTGCGCTTTGGCAATGGTCAGCGCAAATAAAAAGAGGATAAGAAACAGGCTGATCTTTTTCATGTCGAGATTATTTTATCTGGTTAAGCTTACCATCAACTTTCACTTCTATCACTTCTGCAACCTTGGTAATGATGAGTGTCGGGATTTTTATTTTATGGTCGGCACAGACCACCTTAAATGTGGTCTGGATCTGCAATATTCCATCCTTCACAATTATTTTTCCTGTTATACTTCGCTGTTTATCCACCCCGTGTACCGAAAGGATACCATTAACGGTTACATTGTATTCGCCATCTTTCGTAAAATCAACTCCTGGATCTAATGTCCCTTTAAATCTGGCCAGCGGGTATTTATCGCTCTCCATATAGTTTTCATTGAAATGCTCCTGCATCAGTTTCCGGTCGAACTCAAGGCTTTTAATAGGCACCTGGGCCACTATTTCCCTGGTTTTGGCAACCAGCACCGCACTCCCCTTTAAACTTACAGCCCTGATGTCTTCTACCGGGGTAGAAGAAAAAATAGACATTTTGATACTTTTTCCCAGGTAATTCTGTGCCCCTGCATTGAAATGCAGCAGCATAAAGGCTAAGCCCAGCAGCGGGCTAATTATTTTTTTTACCCAGGTCATAACGCAGTTTTAATGAAAGTCCGCTCGATTTTAGATTTACTTTACCCTCTCCAACACCTGTCAGTGGTATCTTAACATAAGGCTCCAGGCCCAGCTGCAGCCTTTCTTTTTTAAGTTTTATGTAATAGGTTGCAGAAAGGTCGGCCACCCCAAAATAATGCTGGTTCCTGTTGTTGTATTCCTGGTAACGGTCGCTGATGCCCGAGCCCTCGGTGTACCGGTAGGTATAATCCTCTTTGAGCATAAAATAGCTGGATACCCCCACATTGACATCTATGCTTTTGCTGGCATCATCCAAGAAAGTATAAGAGGCCTGCAAAGGAACCTCCAATACTGCACAGGAGGCATCTACTTTGGTAACCAGGTCTTTTATTCTGGGATTTCTGAATTGATAGGCATAATTATCTGCCGCATAATCTTTCATGCTGTATTTTAAACCTGTTTGCAGGGTAACCCGTTTGGCTATGCCTAAACTGAAACCCAGGCCTGCACTAAAACCCTTTTTCCCACCAATTAACGCTGCAGCTGAATTAAATTCCGGGCCTATACTTAAAGACAAACGCATAGGTAACGCTTTGTTCCGCGAAGCTTTTCTTTTTTTAACCACCGACGCTACAGCTGCAGGTAAAACACCAGTCCCTGTAGAAGCAATGATGCCGGAATCTGCCTGATTTGATTTTTTTTCTGGCCTAACCGCTTGCAGCTGTACCAGCACCTGTTGAGGTTCCGGCTGAACCACACTATCCTTACCCGCACTATCAGCAGCGGCTTTCCCAACCAAAACATGAACTTGCGGGGGGACGGTTTTGTCTGGGCTTCCTTTTGAATAAACCAGTGCCGGAACCAATCCGGATTGATCAGCTGAAGTGCTTTCGTTAACTTTCGTATTGGTTTCAGGTACAGCAACTACAGCAGGTGTAGCTGATCTGCTTTTTACCAATTTACGTCCCGCATCTTTAGCCGGATGCGTATTCAGCATTAGGTACCCGGCAAAACCGATTAAAAGCAGCAGACAAACAGCGCCGGCTTTTCTAAAAAACACAACCCGATCCCTACGCTGCAGCTTTTGCTCCATCTTATCCCATGCCGCCTCCTCAAACCGGAGATCAGCATCAATTACCTTTTTTCTAAAGGCCGCATCAAATTCGCTATCGTTCCATTCCTTTTTCATGCTGTATTTTTTAGCATTTTTTTCAGCTGCTCCCTGGCTTTAAATAAATTGGATTTAGATGTACCTACCGAAATGGAGAGCATTTCAGAAATCTCCTCATGCGTATAGCCATCAATTGCAAACAGGTTAAAAACAGTCCTGTAGGCTACAGACAGCTTCTGAACCAGTTTAATCAGGTCTTCATAATGGATATGCGAAAGAATACTCTCTTTGTCTTCCATCTCATGCCTTGCATTTAGCTCTTCCATTTCTATACGCTTTATTTGCTTCCTGTAATGATCTATGGAGGTGTTGATCATAATTGTACTTAACCATGCCTTAAAGGGCCGATCTTCCTCATAGCGATGAATATTGATAAATACCCGCATGAACCCATCATTTACCAGCGCTATGGCTTCGTCTTTATCTTTTGCGTAACGGATGCACATTCGCATGGCATAGCTGTAAAAGAACTGGTAAAGTCCTTTCTGACATTTCCTGTCTTTTTTCTTACAACCGGCTATTAACTGCTGAATGTTCAACTCGTCCACGTATTTTTTTTAATTCATCTATACTTGCAGGTACGCAGATCAGTGAGGGAAGGTTGCCTGCCTATATGAATTTAATAAAAAAATCCGCATCCGGCCCGTCTTTTACTGTTAAAAGGCGGACCAGATGCGGACTATCTGCAAAGAAACCCGCTTTGCTATTGTAGTTTGCCGATCAATTCTCTGGCTTTATCGTGATTTGTACTGCCTTCAGGAATCTTTTCCAGCCATTCCAATGCTTTCAAATGGTCTTTTTCTTTCACATAACTCAATGCGATACTATAGGCCGCATCATATTTAAAAACCGATTCGCCGGCATATAATTTGGTCAGCACAGTTCTGGCCGCTGTTGCTTTGCCCGTTTCCATAAGCGTAAGCCCATAATAATAAGCCAGCATAGCATCTTCAGGTGCAGCTGCATATGCCTTCTCCAGGATTTTACCGGCCCCGTTAAAATCCCCGGCATTATAAAGTTCCGCAGCTTTTTGCAGACCATCTTCTCCTCCATCTCCCCGCTCAGCTACCGACATCTCCCGGCTGATGCTGTATTTTTCATACAAATTGGCCGACCAGGGTGCCCATACCAGCAATCCGATTACCAGAACTGCGGCAATACTGATCCATTTGAGGTAAGGTTTGAAAGAAACGACCTTTACTGTGGTTTCATCTTCTGCCCTATCCCTAAAATACTGCTGGTTAAGCGACGATAAAGTAGCTGCTACCTGCCGGTCGGCCTCTGAAGGTGCAATTTTCATCTTCAGTGTCTGGTGAATATTTTTATATTCGGCCAGCAGCTCCAGCAATTCCGTATCTGTTTGCAGCAAAGCTTCAAATGCGTTTTTTTCCTGAAGTTCCATATCACCTTCAAGATAGCGGGCAACTGTCAATAATTTTTCCTCGTTCATCATTGTTCTTCCGTTTGATTTGACTGAACTATTTTTACCAGAGATGCCATGCATTCAGACTTCTTTTTTCGCAGGTAGCCATAGGTAACACCAAGGGCTTCAGCCACTTTTTCCTGGGCCTCGCCTTTCATGCTCCACGAAATGATTTCTTTGCAGCGTTCGCCTAATTTTTCAAACGCCTTTAAAAATAGTTTCGATTGCGCTTCCTGCTTTTCCAGTTCATCTGCATTTGCAAAAGTATCTTCTCCGATATGTAATAAATCATCCTCGTTATTTGTTACCGGTAGAATTGATCTTTTTTTAATTTCATTTAACCACTTACGCTTACAGATCAGTAATATATAAGGCTCAAAGGGACAGGTCAGCTCAAGTGATTTGTATTTTGCCTGCCTGTAAATATCCATCAGTGCCTCCTGAAATATATCGCCGGCATCGTCTTCCGTTCCATTATTAAAGGTGACCCAGGATTTCACCCTGGTGGCACAGCGTTTATAAATTTCGTTGATCACCGCGGTATCATTATTTACCAGACCGGTAATGAAACGCTGATCTGCATGTATGTTTTTAGCCATTGGCAGTTTTATAAGGAAGCATATGCCACTAATTTAAACATCTTTTTATTCCACAATAAAAAAAAATTGAAACAAGGGGGGTAACAATTTTTGAGCGCAGCTGATATCTATTCGAATCATCCAAAGGCGAACGCTGAAAAGCCATAACAGAGTAAGCAACTTTAAAACTAAAGAACATGAAAACATTTAACTTAGCATCAGGATTATTTACCGCCCTCACCATTTTAATCACACTTAGCGTAGCATGTAAGAGACAGAACTCCGGAGACGACAACGGAAGTACCGTAAATACGGCCAAAGAATTTACAGCTAAATTTGGCGCTCAGAAACAGATTAAAGAGATCAATGCCTCTACCCTGCCGCAAACACTTACTTTTATAGATGGCACCAAAATTACCTTCCCTGCAGGTTCCCTAACCAAAGCCGGGGTACCTGTTACCGGAAATGTAACTGTTGAAGTTTATGAAGTATTGAAAAGAAGCGCTGTAATCTTTACAGGAGCAAACACGAACCACATTTCAGGTGCTCCGCTTGTTTCTGATGGTTTTATATTCGTTGACGTAAAAGCCAATGGTGTAAGCGTAGACCAGAACCTGGCTATACCTATCAAAATTGCCATACCCGCTAAAAGAGATGGCTTTACACAACTTTGGCTGGGGGTAGATCAGGCAGAAAAACCTCTGGTTCCAGCCGCCAATAACCAAATGGCCTGGGCCGCTCCGAGAAATGCAAACGGTGTGGGCATGAAAGAAGTGGGTGCAGCACAATCGGCATTTACTTTCGACTTCGGAAACCTGGGATGGGTAAACTGCGATACATTTTACAGCAATGCAAGTCCTAAAACTACCGTTCGTGTAGAAGTACTGAACAACCCGGGTTCTATGGCCAGTTTCCATGCCTATGCTGGCGAAACTTTTGTATACTTCTGTGCAAAAGGGGCCAACGTCGTAGCCCAGCTGTACACAGCTGATGGCGCCAATAAAGTGAAAAGCTATGACAACAGTATGCCGGTCGGTGCACAAGGCCGCATGTTCGCCTTCTCTATAAAAGATGGAAGGTATTATTACGCAGCTCAGGACATTACCATCACTGCCAACCACAGCATGAGCTTAAACCTTACCGAATCAACAGAAGCCGCTGTTCAAGCTGCAATAAGCAGTCTGGATAACTATTAAGCATCCCAAATCCATAAACAAGGAAGGTAAGGCCCCAAAGGGGCTTTATCTTTTTTCTGTTTCCAAGTATTTTAATTGGAAAAACATGCCGATTATAAATATATTGTTAATTTTATTAGCAGATATGAAAAGAGCGCTACACCTGACATTGCCTGCTACAGGAATTGTTTTCCTGCTGGTATTTACATGCACCGTTCTTTACGGACAACTGAAACACCCTGCTGTGGCGAAACCTGTTGAACCTGCAATTGTGCCGGCCGATACGGTACCGGCCATCATCAACCACACCATAGAAAATGAGGTAGTTTCGTTCAGTTCCGTTTTACGCCCCCTGCGACAGATCGCCGGTGCTCCGGAACCTTTTTATACTTATTTCTGGGAGTTTGGCGACGGTCAGTTCTCTTTTGAAAAGGAACCCCGGCATAGCTATCCCGATATCAGGTCTTACGATGTACGTTTGTTTGCCACCAACAGTTATGATGATGGCAAGCGCCCTCCAACCCGGCCCAAGCCTATAAGACCGGGCAGCAGCAGACCTGTTCTTGCAGCATTAAAGGCACCCGAAAACCTGAACTTTTTCAAATCCGGCGGCGCTGTTGAACTCAAAACCAATTGTATGCCCAAGCCGGGTGATGACATGATGCTGGTATTTGGCTACAGGAATAAACCCGAGAATGGTCTGGCCAGTCTTGGCGGAACAGTTGCCATTTTGTACAACGACAAAGAATTTAATAAAGACAATTTTGAACTGGCAGAAACCAGGGTGTATCACGACGAGAAAAAAACGACGCTGGATAAATATGGAAGCCTTGCTGCTTTGAAAATAAGCAATTCCAATCCCTACTATGCTGCCCTCAAAGGCCCCGCAATTGCTGAACCTCATATAGTTTTTGATCCGGAGGGTACTGTGCTGATCAAAGAAAAAATGGCGGCTTACAGAAAAGCCGAAAGCTGGAAGTTTGACAACCTGAAATCCGGGGAAGAGAAATTCATCTTTATGCAGTTTAAGACCACGCCGGAAATGATAAAGGATACAAATGCTGTGGTAAAACTTACCGGTATGTTTATTCCGGACAATCCTTTGGCTGTAACGGAATTCTTTACCATAGAGCTCCAGATCGTGGCTTCGCATGACCCAAATAAAATGATGCTCAGGAACAGCAGGATGAACTTTCGTTTCACCGGAAAAAACAAAAGGCTGAGCTATAAAGTAAGGTTTCAGAATACGGGTAAAGGCCCTGCCAAAAAAATTGATGTAGGTGTGGCCATTGCGGAGGTATTGAATAAAGGATCCGTAGAAATTATAGATTCCAAGCCAAAAGTGGGCTTGTGCAAAACTGCCTATGCCGGACAAAGTTGTCTGGATACCATAAGCAATGCCGATAGCTTACATTTTATATTTAAAAACATTTACCTGCCCGGCTTACAGCAAAAGGGCGTGAATGATGCCGACTCTACGATGGGTTTTATAGAGTACCAGATTGGCTTTAAAGAGAAACCTAAAAAGCTGCCGTTTAAAAGCGGCGCGGCTATAGTTTTTGACAAGAATGAGCCTATCTATACCAACAGGGCTACAGGTCGGTACAAAATGGGCTTATCGCCAGGAATCATAGCGGGTTATGGTTTTCCTTTTGAAAATGGAAATACACCTTTTTCCGGACAAAAGAATATCAGCTTTGGTATAAGTCTGGCCCCCTATGCCCCGCACCGGTATTACTGGCAGGTAGAACTCTATGGCAGTTCCTATGCCGAGAAGGAATACCTCGTAGGCAGGAAGGAAGGGAACGACCGGCTGGTACCTGTAGTGATTGATGGTAAACAACGGGAAGGCCGGCTGAAATATGCAGACAGTACTGTACGCACTAAGGTAATAACGATCAATATTGTCCCGGCACAGATCAGGTACAATTTCAACAAGTACTTTGGTGCAGGTATTGGCACTTTGGTCTCTTTCAGTATTGACGAACAATCTACCCCTGGAAAAACCGCTTTATATGAGCTGCCAACTGCCGTCGGCACAATGGAACAGGCAAGTATCCGGCAGTCTTTCAGCAAAATCTCTAAGCAGTTCAATAACTTCCAGAACACGCTATTTGCCGATGTGCAATTGGGCAAGGTACATGTCGGACCGGCTATTGGCTTCAGATACCTGTATACTTTGCAGGGATCAAACAACAGACTGGTCACTTATTTAACATGGAAATTTTAGTCAGGCTTTATATTCTGCTGATCTGCATTTTATTTTCAGGGCCCCTTATTGCCCAAATAAACAAAGCTGTACCGCCCGGTGTAGTAAATTCACTCGATTCACTGGAAAAACTGGACAATCTTTCGGAGTGGATCTATACCAGAATAGACTATAGCTATCAGAACCCGGGACAAAGCCTTTCCTTTTTAATGGAGTCGGAAGCACAAAGCTGGCGCAGTCCGAAGTCGGTGGCCGAGAAGGAAGCCTGGTTAATGCTGCTCAGCAACCAGGCCTACAACCAGATGTATAGCGGCAATATCCTTCAGTCTATCAATTCCTACGAACAGGCTTACAATTACTATACAAAACATAAACTGAATGTAGAAGGTATTGCAGAATATGTTTTGAAACCCTGGGCAAACAATTACACCCGTTTGGGCGACTATGAGAAGGCACTCTTTATCCAGCAGAAAACACTGGATTTTGCAAAAAAAGAACACAATGATGTGATGGAGGTATCTGTTTACAACAACATGGCGATCTCTTACCGTTCATTGGGTGATTTCCAAAAGGCCGAAGCCTGCATCGTGCTGGGTACAAAAAAGAGCAAACCACCGTCCACCGGGCTCATCCTGCTCAACAACACCCTGGCCGACATCTACAACGATAAAAATGAGCTTGATCTTGCCGAAAAGGTAATCACGGCAAACATCAATCGCCAGAAAAACAGGGAGCCGGATTTTGAATCTGCATACTGGTTACTGAGCAGCTATATTACTGCAGGCGATATACAGCTGAAAAGGCAGCTGTATGCCAAAGCCAGAACTTATTACCAGCAGGCGCTAGCCATTAACAACAAGTATTATAAAGGCAATCGTTTGAGGGAAAAGGCTTATACCCTGATCCAGCTTGGGAAAATAAACCTGGCCCTTAAGCAAGCTCCTGCTGCCCAGAACCTTTTTAATGATGCCCTCTCTTTATTTGGGTTAACTGGCCCTGAAGGGAAAATAAGGGCGGAAAGGATATTTGGCGACAACCGCCTGATTGATGTATTTTACCAGCGTGCCCTTGCATTTGGCCTCCTGGGCATGGAAAAAGAAGCCCTGGAAAGTATGCGTTTTTCCCTGCTTTCTGCAGATAAGATCCGTTTTGAACTGGCAGATGTAAAAACCAAACAGCGTTTCCAGCAGCAAACCAAACAGATGGCAGAAAAGGCGATTGATATGGCCCTGGGCCTGCTCCAAAAAACGGGACAACATCAATATGCAGCAGCAATTGTCCAGATTATCGAACAGACGAAAGCACGTATCCTGCTGGACGATATCCGTAAAAACCAGCAACAGCTAAGCCTGAGTACCAAAGACCCGCTATTTCAGGAAAGGACCAGGCTTGAGCAGGCCATAGCCTATAACGAAAGAGAGATGCTGCAAAATCCTGAAGCAACAGTAAGGCTGGAAGAACGTAACGCGGAGCTTAAATTTAAACTGGAAGACCTGGAAAAAAATATGCTGAAACAGTACCCCTCATTTGCCATCGGCAACGACAATCCGGTTGCAGCCAATTTGCTGCAACAGCTGCCATCCAGGGCACATTTTGTTGAATTTTTTATGGGAGCAGAGCACATCTATGTCGTAGAAGTTGCAAACCGGCGGGTAAAACACGTCAAACGCATCCGGCATGCAGAAAACATAAAAAAACAAATCAGCAGCTTTGCCAGACTTTATTACCAAAACGGACCAGCGGCGATGATGAACCAGCCAAAAGCATTTTTTATGGCTTCCCATCAGCTCTATAATACCCTGCTTGGTGGCTTTAATTTTCCCGAAAATAAAAACCTCATCATTATCCCGGATGAAGTTACAGGTTACCTTTCCTTCGATGGCTTAATCACCCGCGGCAAATATACACCTGAAATCACCAGATGGCCCTTTCTGATCAACACCTGCACTATAACCTATGCTTTCTCGATCCAGACCTGGATAAACCAGGCAGCAAAAAAAATCAATCCGGGCAAAAAATTTGAAGGCCTCTTTGTCAGCCATCAGCATAAAAGCAGGCAATTCATTCCTGCTGTAGCAAAGGAAGCAGAGGCTATAGAGAAAATTGTGAGTGGAAAGTTCAGAAGAGATCAGGCAGCTGGTGTAAAAGACTTTTCAAAGGCATTTGACAACACCAGTGTATTGCATATCAGTACCCATGCTTACCTGTCTGGTACACAAAAAGAGCCTACGCTGGCTTTTAATGATAACGAAGTATTCCTGTTTGAGCTATCGTCGAGGAAAACTGCACCCGATCTGGTGGTATTGAGTGCCTGCCGGACAGCAGATGGTGCCATGAGTGGCGGGGAAGGGATCATCAGCATGAGCAGGGGTTTTGCAGCTTTAGGTACAGGCGGTACCATTGCAGGGTTGTGGAATGTAAACGACCGGGCAGCTTCAGAAATTACTGCAGGCTGCTATAGCAACATGTTAACGGGGCAGGAAATAGGCACTGCATTGCGACACGCGAAACAGCAATGGCTGCAACAGCCCCAGCGTGCGCCACAGGAATACCTACCCTATTACTGGGATGCCCTGATCTACATGGGGTACGATCGGAAAATAGAACTGAGGCCAGCAGGAAATACACTTGCAGATTACGGAAAATTAAGCGCGCTGGTCCTTACTGCGTTATGCGGCATTTATTACCTTAGAAAAATCAGAAAAAAAACTATTTCTCCTGCTTCAGTATAGTAGCTGCCAGAGGTGGAACATTCAGGACAATAGAATATTCCCTGTTGTGGCAGGTTTCTTTTTCAGGCAGCAACAGCTGCTTGTTGTGCTTCCCGCTACCAAAAAACTCTTTTGCATCGGTATTAAAGATCTCTTTCCATTTTGCTTTAAAAGGCAGGCCTACACGGTAATTTTCCCTGTACACAGGAGTAAGGTTTAAGATCACAATAAGTGTATCCTTTGCTTTTTTACCCTTCCGGATATAAATATAGATGGAATGCCTCGCGTCGTCTGCATTGATCCATTCAAAGCCCTCGGGCGAAAAACTATATTCATACAGCGCAGGTTCTGATGCATAGAGTTTATTAATTGCCCTTACGGTCTTTTGCATACCCCTGTGCGGTGCATGTTCCAACAGATGCCAGTCCAGCGAACTCTTGAAATCCCATTCATGGGTTTGTGCAAATTCATTGCCCATAAAGAGCAGTTTGGTACCAGGCTGGGTAAACATATAGGCATACAATACCCTCAGGTTGGCAAATTTCTGCCATTCGTCACCGGGCATTTTATAGATCATAGACGACTTGCCATGTACAACCTCGTCGTGCGAAAAGGGCAGCATAAAGTTCTCACTAAAAGCATAGGTAATGCTAAAGGTAAGCTGGTAATGATGGTACCTTCTGTTGATGGGATCGTTCTTAAAATACTTTAAGGTATCGTTCATCCAACCCATCATCCATTTCATGCCAAAGCCAAGTCCGTCGTTGTGCACCGGACGCGTAACACCAGGATAGGTACTACTTTCCTCGGCAATGGTATGTACCCCTTCAAAATCACGGTAAACAGCAACATTCAATTCTTTAAGGAACTGGGTAGCGCCCAGGTTTTCACTGCCTCCGTATTCATTCGTTGCAGCCTCTCCGGGCTGACGTGAAAAGTCGAAATAAAGCATGGAAGCTACCGCATCAACCCTCAGTCCGTCGACATGGAATTTATCCAGCCAGTAAATGGCATTGCTGATTAAAAAAGAGCGCACCTCATTTCTGTCGTAATTAAATATATAGGATTTCCAATCGGGATGAAAGCCCTTGCGCATGTCCGAATGCTCATACAGGTGCGTGCCATCAAAATGGTAAAGGCCATGTGCATCGCCTGGGAAGTGCGATGGGACCCAATCCATAATTACGGCTATGTTGTTTTTATGCAGCTCGTTGATCAGATACATGAGTTCCTGAGGAGTACCGTGCCTGGAACTGGCCGCAAAATACCCGGTAATCTGATAGCCCCAGGACGGAAAATAAGGGTATTCCATTACCGGCATAAATTCTACATGGGTAAAACCCATATCCAGCACATAAGGCACCAGGCTATTGGCTATTTCAACATAGGTCAGCACCCGTTCCGGTTCGCTTGGATCGCGCTGCCAGGATCCCAGGTGCACCTCATAAACCGACATTGGCTTGTTTAGGGCATTCAATTTGGCCCTTTTGTTCATCCAGGTTTTATCTTTCCATTTGAAGTCGTTATCCCATACGATAGAAGCCGTTTTTGGCGGGTGTTCCCACCTTTTTGCATAAGGATCACCCTTTTCTACCTCTTCCCCCTCAAAACCTTTTATTAAAAACTTATAAACTTCGCCCTTGCCCACGCCAGGAATGAAACCTTCCCATATGCCCGATGAATCCAGCCGGCGGTTTAATGGGTGCGAAGTCCTGTTCCAGTCGTTAAAGTCGGCAATCACATGCACAGCCTGTGCATTTGGCGCCCATACAGAAAAGTAAGTGCCTGCCACCCCATCCACATTGATCAGGTGGGCACCAAACTTTTCATATAGCCGAAAGTGCTTGCCGGATACAAATAAAGAAATATCAAAATCACTGAATAAGCTATGAGCAAGCACTTTTTCCATTAGTTATATATTTTTATACTGGTAAAATTCTTATTTGATCTGAAACGCAGGCAATTGTTTTCATCCAGCTCATAATCTGCTACGTCCTTTTCATCAACGGTGATCTTATTTACATTAAATGGCAAGCCTATGACCTTGTAATTATACCATTCGTAATTGGGTGTGTACAATCCATCAACACTCTGCTCAACGGTAAGCTGGTAACTGGTTCCCTTTACACTGAACTTCTTCTCCGAATAAATGTCCTGTTCGTAGGCAAAAGTATCGCCATGGTCTTCATAAAGGAATGAATTTACTTCATATTCGCTGTAATATACGTTTAATAATACTTCATCGATGTTCTTTTCTCCAACATACTGCATCACCGGATATTCAGGGATAACAGAACCTGCCCTTACAAACAAAGGCATATGGTCTAAAGGTGCCTGGATGTTGTGTTCACTTTCGCCGGTAAGTACTTCATGCGTCCAGAAATTGAACCATTTGCCTTTAGGCAGGTAAACCATCCGCGATACCGCACCCTGCTCCAGTACCGGGCATACCAATAGCTTATCACCAAAAGTAAATTCATCCTGGCGGTAGGCATTGCCGGCATTTTCCTGTTCCAGCATGACCAGCGGTCGGAGTATCGGGAACCCGTAACGGTGGTGTTCCCAGAAAACAGAATACAAGTAAGGCATTAAACGGTATCTCAGTTCAATATAAGTACGGTTGATGCTCGTATAAGGCTCTCCGAAACTCCATGGCTCCCGCTCGGCAGTATCTCCTGCGGAGTGTGCACGCATAAAGGGAGAAAAGGTACCCAACTGGATCCAGCGGGTAAACAGTTCTCCGTCTGGTTCACCACTGAATCCACCGATATCCGTTCCACAGAAAGGAACACCAGAGATAGACATACGCTGACACTGGATATTGCCAATTTTCAGGTGCTCCCAGGTGGCCACGTTATCACCGGTCCACACACAACCATAACGCTGCATGCCGGAATAACCTGCACGGGTAATGGTAAAGGGGCGCTTATTGCGCATCAGTTTTTTAAGTCCGTCGTAAGTAGAGCGCACCATTTGCATGCCGTAAACGTTATGTGCCTTACGGTGTGAGCCCCTGTATCCATCGTAGTTGTGGCGCACGTCGTTAGGGAAAGTACCTGATCCGAATACTGCCGGCTCATTCATATCATTCCATACTCCCGCAACGCCAATATCTACCAATTCTTTATACAGCTTGCCCCACCATTCCCTTACCGTAGGATTGGTAAAATCAGGGAACTGGCACCTGCCCGGCCATACATGGCCTTCCATAAAATAGTCATCACTTCGGCGGCAGAAATAATTATTTTCTTTACCTTCTTTAAATACCCAGTAATTATCGTCTACTTTAATCCCGGGATCGATCATCACGACAGTTTTAATGCCATCGTTGGCCAGTTCCTTGATCATTCTTTTAGGATCCGGGAAGTGACTTTTATTCCAGGTAAAGCAGCGGTAACCATCCATGTAATCGATGTCCAGATAGATGGCATCGCAAGGGATATTCCTTGACCTGAAGCCCTCGGCAATTTCCTTAACCTTTTTTTCAGGATAATAACTCCACCTGCACTGATGATAGCCCAAAGCCCATTTTGGCGGCATTGGATGTGTTCCGGTGAGGCTTTGATACCGCTTTACCACGTCCATTAAATGAGGGCCGTGGATGTAATAATATTGCAATTCGCCACCATCCGCCCAGAAGCTGGTTTTTGAATCGTCTTCTTTTCCGAAATCAAAATAAGAACGGAAGGTATTGTCGAAAAAGATGCCATAAGCTGCGCCATGATGAACCCCGCTGTAAAAAGGTATGGTACGGTATAAAGGATCCTGATCCCAGCCAAAAGAATAGGCATCAGTATTCCAGTTCTGGAAATGGCGTCCCCTCAGGTTCATGTTGCCAGATTTATCACCCAGTCCGTAAAAGTTCTCTTGCGAAAGACACTTCTTGGTGGCATATACATAATAGCCGCCAAATTCTATGTTCTCTTCCCAGTGCATTGGCGATTCGTCTTCGCTCATTACCATCTGGCTCTGGTTTTCAATAAATGAAATATGGAAATCGTCTTTACTGATCTTACAGGTAATGGTATTGGTAGAGATCAGGTACTGCAACTCCTGCTCCTCCATTTTGAAGGTTGTTACCTTTTGATCTACCACTGGTACCGCGTACGAGAAATCATCCAGAAAAACGCCGTGAGGCGCCAGTCTTACCCTTATGATCTCATCGCTTACGACCCTGACTTCTACCCGCGCATCGCCATCAGAAAAGTAAAATTTATTCCCTTCTGCATGCATCTGCGTTACGGTACTCAAATATTTTTTAACAATTGGCTTAGGCCCGGAAACCGGGTTATTTAAATGCTGAACAACTTCGTCAACCGCCTCCCCCGTATTTATATCGTTTGTTTCTTTGTTCTGTTTGTTTAATTCTTCCATGAAAACCCCCTTAAATAAAAACACGAACTCATTTACTTCGTGTACTTTGTACAACTAAGGTGTTAAAATTTCTATTAAAACCAAAGGATTATTATGAGATAAAATTGTAACAAAAAGAAAGGCCCTGGCAGGTAAGCCAGGGCCTTTCTGCTCTAAGAAAAAGGTTTTACGGATTAAAAGTATAGGCGATATAGTACAGCGCACCTACCGCCGGGTTACCAAAAGAGGTAACATAATATTTATTCAAAATATTTGCTCCCCCTATTTTGACCATAGAATTTACTGAAGGGATTTTCAGGTTGACCTGTGCATCAAATGTAGAGAATGCAGGTACATTTCCCGCAGCAAAAGAAGAGAACCAATAGTATTTATCCTGCCAGCGGTATTGAACATTAAAACCCAGGTTTTTAATGATCTCTCTGTTGGCCAGCCCTAAATTGTAACGAATCTTCGGGGTATTGAAATCGTTGTCGTAGTCGGCAGGAAGATCCCCGATCTGATTATAAGACACGTTTCCGCTCAGGGTATATTTACCCAGTAAATAATCCAGGCCCAATGCCGCACCATAGGTATCTACATTTCCTTCTGCATTTACCGGAATACTAAAAGTACTTCCATCTCTAAATAGCGTAACTGCAGTTATAAAATCCTTATAAGTATTGTAATAACCATAAGCATCGATCAACAGCTGCTTACTGATCAAACCTTTGTACCCCAGCTCGTAGGACTTCACACTTTCCGGACGCAGTCCTTTAGGGTCGAATGTATAAGGAACCAGCAAACTTGCATCACCAGTATTGGTTGGGCTTGCAGCAGCTGATGCCAGGTAAGCAATATAATTCTTCCTTAGCACACCTGGTTTGCTATACAACTTATACTTTTCAATACTCCCCGGCAAACCACCAATCAACCTTGTTGCACCACCAAGTACAGACAAATCAATGTACTGATTCTGGGTAGTAGGATTTCGATATCCCGTTTGATAGGAAACACGTATGTTGTTGTTTTGGGCAACGGTAAGCACACCGGTAACCCTCGGCGTAAACCTGCCTTCGAAATTTGTACTCTTGTCGTAACGACCGGCAAGGGTTAATTTAAATTTTTCATTGAACAGCTTTTTCCCGAGTTGGGCAAAAGCACCATATTCATTAATGTTTAAGTCTTTACCAATGTCATCAAAAATTGTTCCTCCGGAACGCAACTGATACTGCCTTGCCGAGGCCCCAACCTGAAATTCCACCACATTATTAAAAGCATTGGTAAAATTGTACATACCTTCATAATGGTACAGATTGGATTTATCATCAAATCTTGCTCCATAAACGCTTTTAGAAGGATCTGCTGCATTAATAGAAGTGGCGCTGATATTGGTATTCATGATCTGCCGTTTCGCATTTTCGAATTCGGCCGAGCCCGGCAAAAAGCGTCCTCTTCCAGTCTTATTTGCAGCTGTCCTTGCAATTCCGTGAGACGCTTCAGGAGTCTGATTGGCCAACCGCGCGCCGATGTAATTTCCGATATATGCCGGGAACCAGGTGCTGTTCGGGCTCGAAACTTCATTGATAGACACCCCTAAAATTGAAGAAATATAAGAATCACCCGATCGCTCCTGGGTGGTGTACCCCCTTAAAAAGAAGTCCTCTCCTTTTAACTCCAGCTTATACTGACCAATACTAAAATTACGCAGGGAGTACCGGTCTGTCCCGGTATAAACAGAAGTACCACTACCCCAGCTTAACTGCGCAATTGCTTCGATCGTATTGGTGATCTTATAATTAAGCGAGCCCGAGGTTTTCAATGACTTTGTATTGTAATCTACCAGGTTAACCTCATCGTAACCGTCCCTTGAAATGGCCTGATTAGGTAGAACAGATGGGTTCTTCAACCCGAAATAAAAGGGAAGATATTGGCTGCTTGTGGCCTGCTTCAATGCGGCAGGAATTGGGAGTCCATTTATCGCACTCAAATAAGTTGCATAACTTGCTCCTGCAGTAACATTGTCCAGCACTGTTTTCGGGTTAAAAGCACCGCCCGAAGCTGCCATAATCCCAGCTCTTACAGCAGGCTCAATACTGCCCTGCACCAGGTTCCGCATGTTCTGGCTTACCTCATCTCCGTAAACATTAACCCCGTCATAATTAGGATCTGAGAGTCTGTCGCCAGGGACTACTGTATTGTTTATCCTGTCAAAATTTCGTGCATCGCTTCCATACCAGTCTTTAGCCTGTAAATAAGAAAACGACGCCTTAAAACCAAACCTGTTCCAGGCTTTAGCCACGCGTACATCCAACTGATTAAACTGCTGAACTGCGGAATTGTCATCATTTACGTGGTTTACACCTGTTTTAAATTGAAAGCTTGCTCCCGGATACTTAAAGGGATTTTTTGAGGTCATTAACAAAGTACCGTTAATACCTCCCGCACCATATAAAGCAGACGATGCCCCTGGAAGTAACTCCACATTATCGACATCCAGTTCTGACAGGCCGATAATATTGCCTACAGAAAAGTTTAGCCCCGGTGCCTGGTTGTCCATTCCATCAATAAACTGGTTAAAACGAGTATTCCCATTGGAATTGAAACCACGGGTATTGATAGATTTAAAAGTTAAGCTTTGGGTGCTGGCCTCTACACCCTTCAAATTCGTGATTGCATCGTAAAAAGAAGCACCCGGCAATTCCTTGATCGCCGAAGCACCTATTCTCTCGATGGTTACCGGAGACTCCAGGATACGTTCTGGTGTTCTTGAAGCTGAAATAACCACCTCCTGTCCCAAAATAGCGGTAGGCTCAAGTTCTGTGGTCATACCAGACGTATTACCGGTAATTTCCCGCTCAACCGAGGTATATCCCACAAAGGAAATAACAAGGGTAAACGGAGCTTTTTGAGTTGTACTAAATGAATACCTGCCATTTGCATCTGTTGCAGTGCCACTGGTAGTGCCTTTTACTGTGATCCCAACACCTGGTATTGGCTGTTTGGTTAGCTTATCTGTAACGAGACCGCTAACTAAAACACTTTGCGCATGTGCCGACAACCCGACAATACATAGCAATAGTGCAAAAATCGCATTTGTAAACATTTTCCTCATATGTTATTATATTTAGTTTGATTTTAACATAAACTTAATAAATTTTTTGACATTAACAAATTGTATTCGCTTAAATATTCAAGCTATAAAAACTATTTTTCATTGTGTTTCAATTAAGTTTTATGTTAAATTGCCATAACGAATTTTAACCTCTTAATTTTACAGGACATTACACTGCTAACCAGATATGATAAACAAAATAAAGGCTTTCATTTGCGTGCTCATACCCGTAGTACTTGCCTATACGCTTAATACTAAATTTGGCGATCTCCCTCCAACCCTCAAATTCCTGAATCCTTTTACCGGCTTCTGGCAAAATGCAGAATCTACATCCGTTAAAACCAATAGGAAAATAACGCTGAAGGGAACACACCAAAATGTCGACATAGCGTTTGATGATCGAATGATACCACATGTTTTTGCCCAAAATGACTATGATGTTTATTTTGCGCAAGGCTATGTTACGGCCATGCACCGTTTATGGCAGATGGATTTCCAAACCCGCTTTGCTGCCGGAAGGATATCAGAAGTTGTCGGCAAAAAAGCAATTGAACTGGATAAATACCAGCGCCGCATGGGGATGGTTTTTGGAGCAGAGAATTCCCTGGAAGGAATGATGGCCGATCCTAAATCGAAAGAAATGATCCTGGCCTATACCGCAGGAATCAACGCTTACATCCATTCCCTGTCACGTTCACAACTTCCTATAGAATATAAAATACTCGATTTTAAACCGGAAGACTGGACGCCTGTTAAATGCGCTTTACTGTTAAAACAAATGTCGGCCGTCCTGGCCATGGGTTCCGACGAGTTTTACATGACCAACATCAGGAACAAATTCGGCAACGATGTAGTTAAAGATCTCTTTCCCGACTACCCATTCAAAGAAGATCCGATCATACCTGTGGGTACAAAATGGGATTTCAAGCCTCTGCCTGTACCCGCTGAACCTCCTGTTTTTACTGATTCCAGAACGGCCAATATAAAAACAAAGCAGAAAGAAGAAGGTATCGGCAGTAACAACTGGGCCCTGTCTGGTGCAAAAACAGCCTCAGGCTATCCGATACTGGCAAACGACCCGCACCTGGACCTCACACTTCCTTCTATCTGGTACCAGATCCAGTTACATGCCCCCGGAATAAATGCTTATGGTGTCTCTCTTCCCGGGGCACCCGGTATCATTATTGGCTTCAATAAAGACATCGCCTGGGGTGTAACCAATGTGGCCGCCGACGTTCTTGACTTTTATCAGGTTAAATTTAAGGATGATACCCACAAAAGCTACTGGTACAACAATGCATGGAAAAACACCAGCAACCGCCTGGAGAAAATCGTTGTCAGAGGCGAAAAGAACATCACAGACACTGTTGTTTATACCCATCATGGCCCTGTAGTTTACCTGCAGAAAACCAATTTTTCCAAAGCTGGCAATATCCCTGTCGGTAACGCATTAAGGTGGATCGCCCACGAAAAATCGAATGAACTGAAAACTTTCTATCTTTTAAACAGGGGAAAAAACTATAGCGACTACCGGAAGGCACTGACCTTTTTCACGGCACCTGCGCAAAACTTTGTATTTGCCTCGGCAGACAATGATATTGCTATAACCGCAAATGGGAAATTTCCGCTGAAATGGAAAGACCAGGGTAAATTTATACTGGATGGAACCGCAGCTTCTAACGACTGGCAGGGCTGGATACCAGCTGCGGAAAATCCCACCGTCAAAAACCCGCCACGCAATTTTGTAAGCTCAGCAAACCAATCTTCTACAGATCCAAGCTATCCTTATTACATCAACTGGGAGTTCAGTCCCTACGAGCGGGGCAAGCGCATCAACGACAGGCTTGCAGCTATGCACAATGCTACGGCCGATAGCATCATCAATATGCAGACGGACAACTACAGCATCCATGCACAGAATATACTGCCTGCCATCCTGGTAATGGTAGATCACAACAAGCTAAACGCCACACAAAAAGAAGCGCTTCGCATCATTTCTTCCTGGAACAAACATTACGACGCAAAATCACTTGCTGCCAGTATTTTTGACCTGTGGACCAAGCGCCTTCAATTTAACATATGGGATGATGAGTTTACGATCTCCAACATCCCAATGCGGTATCCATCCCGCGACAGGACGGTTCAGCTCATCCTGCATGAACCAAATGCCAAATGGATAGACAATGTGAACACTCCGGTAAAAGAAAGCCTGACCGATCTGGTTAACGAAGCCTTTAAATACAGTTGCGACAGCCTGGAAAGAAAGTTTGGCCCAATCGGCAAACATTGGGAATGGGGTAATTTTAAGCATACCAATGTACCTCACCTGGCGAAAATACCTGGATTCGGCTCTAAAACCCTGATTACAGGTGGTGGAAAAATGACCATCAACGCATTAAATGAAAGCAATGGCCCTTCCTGGAGAATGGTGATTGAACTCGGAAAAATGCCTAAAGGCCATGGTGTATTCCCAGGCGGACAATCGGGCAATCCAGGCAGTATCTTTTACGACAATATGATTGACACCTGGGCAAATGGAAAACTCTACGACCTGTTCTTCATGCAATCTGCCGATGACAGCAATGCCAAAATAATTTCCCGCTTAAAAATATCAAAAAAATAACGACATGGTTTTTATAGTAATCGTTGTACTCTCTTTTTTACTCCAGATGTTCTTACCCTGGTGGATCATCGTTATCATTTCTTTCGCAACCTGCGGCTTGATCGGTAAAACAGGAAAAATATCCCTTTGGGCTCCTTTTTTTGCAATTTTGTTGTTATGGACTGGTATGGCCCTTTTTAAAAGTATTCCCAACAACCATATACTGGCCCAACGGGTTGCGCAAATGGTGGGGGCCCAATCGTGGTTAATGGTATTGCTATTTACTGCTGTACTTGGTGCTTTTACAGCCGGAATTAGCGGATTTTGCGGGTATCATTTCAGAAAAGCCGTTCTGGTAAAGAAAACGAACCCTTAATTAAAAATAGTTGTTTATTTTTGCAGGGTGACCGATCTGATCCAGCAAATCTTTTCTATCAGCAGTAGCCCTGAATTTGAACAAGCCTGTCTTGCTGTGTTTAGGCACCAGGCATCCAACTGCGAGGTTTATAATGCCTATATACACCATTTGGGCATAAACACTTCGGCCGTCAATACCCTTAACCGGATTCCTTACCTCCCTATCAGTTTTTTTAAGACGCTTCCTGTACTCAGTTCAAAAGACAAGCCTGAAATCATATTCAGCAGTTCAGGAACAACCGGCATGGTGCAAAGTCAGCACCTGGTAACAGATGTAAGCCTCTATGAGCAAAGCTTTAATAAAGCGTTTGAACAATTTTACGGAAAAATAGAGAACACCTGCCTGCTTGCATTGCTTCCTTCCTACCTGGAACGGGACGGATCATCGCTCATTTATATGGTGGACGCGCTACTAAAACAAAGTAAACATCCCGATAGCGGTTATTTTTTACACAACCACGAAGACTTGTACGATAAGCTTCAGGAACTTAAAGCAGCTGGTCAAAAGACCATTCTGATTGGTGTTACCTATGCTCTACTTGATTTTATAGAAAAATACAAGGCAGACTTTCCTGAATTGATTGTAATGGAAACCGGGGGAATGAAAGGGAAGAGAAAAGAGATGGTACGTGAAGAACTGCACCAATTGCTAACAGCGGGTTTTGGTGTCAGCACCATTCATAGTGAATACGGCATGACAGAACTCCTTTCACAAGCCTATTCTTACGGAAATGGTGTATTCAACTGTCCGCCCTGGATGAAAATCTGCCTGCGGGATACAAATGATCCTTTAAGTCCTGCCCCCGACAACAAAACGGGTGGCATCAATATCATAGACCTGGCCAATCTGAACTCCTGTTCATTTATTGCGACACAAGACCTGGGCCGGGTATTTCAGGACGGCTCTTTTGAAGTTCTGGGGCGTTTTGACAATGCCGACATCAGAGGCTGTAACCTGTTGGTCGGCTAATGTAATCTTTTATCAAATAAAAATGCTTTTACTTCCACAATCTTAACTTTATCGGCAAGCGGATGGCTAACATTCAAAATGTAATTGTATTCATCCTCTACAATTGCTGAAGGAACTTTTAACAGCAAAGCTTTATTTGCCCTGGCAAAAGTATCTCCTCTTTTCCTTAAAGATGATGGAGAAGGATAACTGTTCCAGTTTGTGGGCAAAAGCTCCTTTTCAACTTCTTCAATGCTCTTTTCCGGCACTTCAAAAACAGTAATACAAAAACTTTCAGGATCTTGTATATTCGTAAGGTGTGCAAGTACTTCCAATGCAGCCAATGCTCTGCTGCTTGCCATATACAAAACGGAGATGCCGACACTATTCCAGCGCCCTCCAAATAATTTGGCGCCCATACCACTCATGTCGGTAGCCCGTTTACAAGCTGAAATTCTGTATAGCCGCATTAGCTAAAAACACCATATTCTATGCGACCCAGCGTTTGGAGAATCAACTCGAAACCTATGGAGGTATCCAGCAGATGAAGCGGGGTTTCGCCGTTCAGGGTATAGTTAGGTGTTTTCATCCAATCGTTAAAATTGTCCATGGTACCAAACACCTCTTTTCCACGCTGGTATAACCTGGCCAGTTCGATAGCCTTTTCAGCGTATTCGGTTTTAATTAATGTTGAGGGGGTATAACGCTGCAGGGTGCGCTCTGAAATGTGCATAATACCAGCAACCTCCTGTATGGTAAGTGAAATTTGTTTTGCCAGGTTTAATAATGCCTTTTTAGAAACCCCTTTACGCGCAAGGTTTAACAGGTCAAAATCTGTTGAGGCCGCATAATTGCCACCCAATAAACCAACCAATGATGTGGTGTTTAAAGCTCCATAAGCTACTGCTGGCTCTGCGAGTTTATCAGTATGGGGTTCTGTTTTCTTTTTCATATCCATCAGACATTATACGCAAATATAATACATTTTGTCTGATATTCAAAACATCCTGATGCAGCAATGCAATAGACTACCCTGCAATTAAGAGGTAGTAATTTTTCTTCCCTTTCTGCACGATAATAAAGCAACCGCTTAAAAGGTCATTTGTGGAGAGTTTATCTGAAGGCTCCTTCAGTTTTTCTTTATTTATAGATACACCCCCGCCCTGGATCAGTTTTTTCGCTTCTCCCTTTGATGCGAATACACTTGATTTTTCGGCCAGCAAAGTTGCAGCATCAATTCCTTCGGCAAGCTCGGCCTTCGAAATCGGAAACTGTGGTATGCCTTCAAATATTTCAAGCACCTGGGCTTCAGACAATGTTTTAAAAAACTCCAGAGAGCCATTTCCAAACAGGAATTCCGAAGTTTTCACTGCTGTTTCCAGCGCCTCGGCAGAATGCGTCCTGACGGTAATATCTTCCGCAAGGGCTTTTTGCAAAACACGCAGGTGTGGGGCCGCATCATGCGCCACCTCCAGCGCTTCAATTTCCTGCTGCGTTTTCAGTGTAAATATCCTGATCCATTTCTTGGTATCCTCATCTGAAGCATTTAACCAGAACTGATAGAATTTATAGGGAGAGGTTTTTTCAGGATCCAGCCATACAGCACCACTTTCGGTTTTTCCGAACTTGGTCCCATCTGCTTTTTTTATCAGCTGGGTGGTAATGGCAAAGGCAGTCCCGGCATCCTTCCGGCGGATCAGTTCTGTTCCGGTAACAATATTCCCCCACTGGTCAGAGCCGCCCATCTGAACCACACAGTTTTTGTTTTTCCACAAATAGTAAAAATCATAACCCTGGATAAGCTGATAACAGAATTCGGTAAAAGAAAGACCAGAATCTCCCTCTAAGCGTCGTTTAACACTATCCTTGGCCATCATATAGTTCACCGTAATGTGCTTACCGATGTCCCTGATAAAGGTAAACAGGTTCATATCTTTAAACCAATCGGCATTGTTGACCATCACCGCACCGTTACCCCCTTCTTCAAAATTCAGGAACTTGGCCAACTGACGTTTCATTCCGGCAAGATAAACATCAATGATCTCTTCAGTCTGAAGATTACGTTCGTCCGATTTGCCCGAAGGGTCGCCTACCATACCGGTTGCTCCACCTACTAAAGCATAAGGCTTGTGCCCTGCCCGTTGAAAGTGGATAAGGGTCATGATCTGGGTAAGATGACCAATATGCAATGAATCTGCAGTAGGGTCAAAACCGATATATCCCGAAGTCATTCCTTCATTTAATTTTTCTTCGGTACCAGGCATTATATCCTGTAACATGCCTCTCCAGCGTAGCTCTTCAACAAAATTGGTCATCGTAATCTAATTTGTGTGCAAATATAGGAAAACCTGCGTTATCCTTAAATTTGAGCTCAGGCTAAAAACAGCTTATTGAACAAAAATCGCTACTTTTAGCCTTATGAACTTCTTATCCCATTTTTATTTTGAACGAAATAATCCAGATGAAAATATGGTATTGGGAGTTGTATTGCCTGATTTCATAAAAAATGCCCATAAAGACTATAACCTATACCCTTTAAAAATCAAGCATCTTTTTGAAAAAGAACCGCAACAGCTTTCCATCCTTAAGGGCTGGAAAAAACATATCGACGTAGACCAGCACTTTCATTCTTCAGCTTTTTTTCAGCAAAGAACCAATGAACTGAAGCAACTGATACTCCCAGCCTGCGAAAACAGTCCGGTGAAACCTTTCTTTTTGGCCCATATCGGGCTGGAACTGATACTGGATCACCTGCTGACCATCAATGGACAGATCAACATCAATACGTTTTATGACCAGCTCACACGCGCAAATAAAACTGCATTAAACGACTTTCTTCAGTCCTGCTCACTAACAGATACTTCAGTTTTCTTTAACTTCCTAAACAGCTTTATTTCCAGCCGTTACCTTTTCAGTTATCAGAAAATGGAAAACATTACCTATGCGCTGAACAGGATCTGTATGCGTTTATGGAGCAATCCTTTCACAGAGGAGCAGCTGCAGTACCTGACGCTCCGGCTTGATACATTTAAGCACAATATCCAGAACGATTATCGCTCAATTTATAACGATATCGAAAAAGAATTAAAAGCCTAATTTGTATCTTCGCCTTCATGTCAGTATCTGAAATAAAAGACAAAATGAATGCCCTGGTTGAGGAGCTTAACCAGCACAGTTACAATTATTACGTTCTGGCAATGCCGACCATTGCAGATTACACTTTTGATCAGAAGTTAGCAGAACTTGCCCAGCTGGAACTGGCATATCCTGAATTTGCCGACCCCAATTCGCCTACACAAAAAGTGGGCGGCGACATCACCAAAACCTTTACCACTGTACCTCATAAGTGGCCGATGCTGTCGCTGGGCAATACCTACAATGAACAGGACCTCCGCGACTTTGATGAACGCATTAAAAAAGCAATAGGCGAAAACTTCGAATACGTTTGTGAGCTGAAGTTTGATGGACTCTCTATAAGCCTTACCTATGAAGATTCAAAGCTGGTAAGGGCAGTAACCCGCGGAGATGGCGCTAAAGGAGATGATGTTACTACCAATGTTAAAACGATCCATACCATTCCCCATCACCTGAAAGCAGACAATACCCCCTCCCTGTTTGAAATAAGGGGAGAAATTTTCATGCACCGTGCAGCTTTTGAACGCCTGAACAGGGAACGGGAAGAACTGGGTGAAATTCCATATGCGAACCCAAGGAACTTTGCCGCAGGAACAATAAAAATGCAGGATTCAAAGGAGGTAGCCAAACGCCCGCTGGATTGCTTCCTGTATTCCTTAAATACCGATAAAAATTATTTCAAAACACACTGGGAAAGTTTGTTGGGTTTAAAAAAATGGGGTTTTCATGTTTCTGAACATACCAAACTCACCAACAATATTGAGGAGGTATTATCCTTCATCAAATTCTGGGAAGATGAACGCTTCAAGCTATCTTACGATATAGATGGAATTGTGATTAAGGTGAACAGTTATGCACAGCAACAAGAACTGGGTTTTACAGCAAAATCTCCACGCTGGGCCATTTCCTATAAATATAAGGCTGAGGAAGTTGAAACCATCCTTGAAAAAGTAACCTACCAGGTAGGACGTACCGGAGCTGTTACACCGGTAGCGAATCTGAAACCCGTTCAACTTGCAGGTACAACAGTTAAAAGGGCAACCCTGCATAATGCCAACGAAATTGAAAGACTGGACCTGCATGAAGGTGATAGTGTTTTTGTTGAAAAAGGGGGCGAGATCATCCCTAAAATCATCAATGTAAACCTGGATAAGCGTAGCGCAGATGCGGTCAAGGTAATTTACCCAAATACCTGCCCAGAATGTGGAACATCGCTGATCAGGAAAGCAGGTGAAGTGGCCTTTTATTGCCCCAATGACGAAGCCTGCCCTCCCCAGATCGTGGGAAAAATCCAGCATTTCATCGGCAGAAAAGCAATGAACATTGATGGCTTAGGTGATGAAACCATAGAAACTTTCTATCAGCGGGGCCTGGTGGCCCACATCAGCGACCTTTACACGCTGCATGAAAAAGCCGAAGCGCTGAAAAAGCTGGAACGTTTTGGTGAAAAATCCATCGAAAACATGCTCAAAGGGATCGAGCTTTCCAAGCAAATGCCATTTGAAAAGGTGTTGTTTGGTCTTGGCATCAGGTATGTTGGTGAAACTGTTGCAAAAAAACTGGCTTTTGGTGTCAAAAACATAGACAACCTGGCGGCTGCAAGCCTGGAAGAACTCACCGGCATAGATGAAATAGGTCAACGTATAGCAGAAAGTATCATTGAATACTTCGGTAAAGCCGAGCATATACAGCAAATTGACCTGTTAAAATCTTATAATTTGCAGTTTGAAGCGGCAGAAACTGAAATTACATTGCAAAGTGATAAGCTAACTGGAAAAACATTCGTAATTTCGGGCGTTTTTGAGAATTACAGCAGAGAAGAACTCAAAAATATAATAGAAAGTAATGGTGGTAAGATTTTAAGTGGAATCTCTGCGAAACTTAATTATCTTGTAGCCGGAGATAATATGGGCCCATCTAAACTCGAAAAAGCTAAAAAGTTAAATGTCCCGCTTATTTCGCAGGAAGATTTATTAGAGCTATTGAAGTAAAGAATAACAAATGAACAAATTTTATGGAACGGGTGTTGCCCTGGTAACACCTTTTAATGCAGACGGAACAGTAGACTATGATGGGCTACGCAGCCTTATCAATCATTTAATAGACGGACAGGTGGAATACCTTGTATCCCTGGGTACAACCGGAGAAGCCTCGACATTGAATAAAGAAGAAAAGAAGAAGATCTGGGCATTTACAGCTGAAGTTAACAATGGCCGTTTACCGCTTGTTGCAGGTATTGGTGGAAATGATACCGCCGCTGTAGTAAACAGCATCAAAACTTTTGAGGCTAATGGTTACGATGCCATCCTATCGGCAAGTCCATATTACAATAAACCTACCCAGGAAGGAATATACCAGCATTATAAGGCCATCAGTGAAAACAGCACATTGCCTGTTTTATTGTACAATGTACCAGGCCGTACGGCCAGCAATGTAAGTCCGGAAACGACCTGCAGGCTGGCGGCAGACTTCAAAAACATCATCGGAACAAAAGAGGCTTCGGGCAATTTTGATCAGTTTAACCAGATCATGCGGGATAAACCGGCCGATTTTCTCCTTATATCTGGTGATGACCCGGTTGCCATGCCTATGATTGCATTAGGTGCGGCCGGCGTGATCTCAGTAATTGGAAATGCATTGCCTAAGCAGTTGTCTGATATGATCAGACTGGCATTAAATGGAGATTACAAAGCAGCACAGCCAAAACACTTTAGCCTGATAGAATTTACCAGGATGATGTTTGCCGAGGGTAACCCGGCCGGCGTAAAAGCGGCCTTAAAACACCTGGGCGTATGTGATGATCATGTACGCTTACCGCTTGTTCAGGTATCTGAGAGCCTTAGAAAGGCCATAATTACCGAAACGGACAAAATCACAGCATAAAAAAAAGCGTCTCGATAAGTCGGGACGCTTTTTTCATCAAAACAATTTAAGCAGTTAGCCTTTGTTTTTAGTGTCCTGGATCTCCAGACGAATGGATTGAGCCAGATTTTTAAGGTCTTGCATTCCTTTACGTACGCGGGTTCCTGCTGCGCTGTTTGCTTTGTTGTAGAATTTGTCAGCATCTGCTTCCAAAGCAGCAACAAGCTCTTTTACTTCATTGAATTTTTTCATCGTTAATTTACTCCTTTTAGTTTTTTAAGGTTTTGATTAATACTCTCTTACTAAAATAAGATGTTTATTTTAATAAAAGAATTTTTACAATAACAAATAACAGGCAAAAAACCTCTTTTTTTCCACATTCTGCGGGTTTATAAACAATTTAATTCACTTTTTAGACAACAAATATCTAACTATCAATCAATTACAAATCAACAAAAATAAAAAATGCCCTTTACAAGCAGTAAAGGGCATTTTTTATTTTTATAAGTATTAAGCTATAGAAAACTGATTTTCTTTGTAATATCCGCTTTTTAGTTTGTCTGAAACTTCACTAAAAGCATCCAGCGTACGCTGAACATCCTCCATAGTATGCACAGCAGTTGGGATTAGCCTTAGCTCTATGAGTCCCTTTGGAATAACCGGGTAAACCACAATAGAACAAAATATACCATAGTTTTCGCGCAGGTCCATTGTCAAAGCTGTGGCTTCCAGCAATTCCCCTTTAAGAAAAACAGGTGTAACCATGGTATTGGTAACGCCCAGATCGAAGCCGCGGTCTCTCAGGCCTTTTTGTAAAGTAGTAGCTACGTTCCATAGCTTTTCCCTCAGCTCAGTATTGTTTTTAAGCAATTCCAGCCTTTTTAACAAACCGATAACCATAGGCATGGGTAAAGCTTTTGCGAAAGTCTGGGAACGCATGTTATACCTGAAAAAGTTGGTCATTTCCTCTGTTGAAGCTACAAAAGCACCGATACCGGCCATAGATTTGGCAAAAGTACCAAAATAAACATCTACGCCGTCTATACAGTTCTGCGCCTCATGGGTACCTGCACCTGTTGGGCCCATCGTGCCAAAACCATGTGCATCGTCAATCAGTAAACGGAAATTAAATTCCTTTTTTAAGTCAACCAGTTCTTTTAATTTACCCTGGGCACCCGACATTCCAAAAACACCTTCAGTTATAACCAGGATACCACCCCCGCTTTGTTCAACAAGCTTCGTTGCCCTTTCCAGCTGTTTGCGCGCACTTTCAATATCGTTATGCTTATAAACAAAACGCTTACCCATATGCAGGCGAAGGCCATCTATAATACAGGCATGAGATTCCGCATCGTATACGATCACATCATTTCTGTCTACCAGACTATCTATGATAGAAACCATGCCCTGGTAACCATAGTTCAGCAGAAATGCATCTGGTTTACCCACAAAAGCAGCAAGCTCCTGCTCCAGTTGTTCATGGTACTTGGAGTTACCAGACATCATTCTGGCCCCCATAGGATAAGCCATTCCAAAATCCTTTGCTCCCTGCTCATCAGCTTTTCTTACTTCCGGGTGGTTGGCTAAACCCAAATAATTGTTCAAACTCCACACCAAATGCTCTTTACCACGAAAATTCATATGGGGAGCAATATCGCCTTCTAATTTAGGAAATGAGAAATATCCATGGGACCATTTGTGATGTTGTCCTATCGGACCCATGTGTTTTGCTATCTTTTCAAAAATATCCAATGTTATATGTATTTTAAGTTATTATTCTTTTGCAAAGTTAGGCTTAATCTGCCTGATATACAACAACTAACCATCCTAACAGGCCGTTTTACCTACAGAATACATTGATGCCAAAAAGCCTTAACAGGTATTGTTAAGGCTTTTTATCTTTACTGTAATGTCATATTAATCCACATTATCATGCAGAAAAGAGTTGTTTGGCCGGATTTCAGTAGAGCCATCTTCGTCGTTGCTCAGGGTAAACCTGGACACCTGCGATTCTGATGAATGCTGAACCTGTTGCAATTGCATCTGCTTGCGCTTATATGCAGGCTCATTCTCCAATTCCTGTAAGCCATTGCTGGTACGCAACTTCATACTCAGGTCTTTCAGCCTCAAAATCCTTTCTTTTGATTTTTTCAGCTGATCTTCTATCGATTCATCACTCTTATCATCGTCAGCTCCTGCTTCGATGGTATCTTCTTTTTGCGGAACAGAATCGTTGTTAAATACAACAGCAGGTGTTTCAAACACAAAGTCTGTTTCAGCAACCTTAATCTCAAATTCAAACCCTGAATCCTTCGGCGTTTCATCCATAGGAGCTTCATCTTCTATTAAAGAATGCCTTACGACTACACTTTCCTTAGTGCTTTCTTTAATGTTTTCCGGCTCCTCTGTACCACGGCTTTTGCTCAGGTTAAACAAATCGCCAAACAGGTCAGATTGTTTTGTCTCTTCTTTGGCTTTCAATACCGGTTCTGCTGAAAAAGCAGGGGCCTTAGGCTCAATAAAGGAATTCACAGGTTCTACAGGTCTAACCAAAGGGGCTTCCTCAGGTGTGAGCATAGAAATCTTTTTCACATTCTTCCGCTCTTCGTCGCGCTGCTCCGTAGTCTGGAATCCGGTTGCAATAATGGTTACAGACAATTTATCTTCCAGGCTCTCATCTATACAGTTACCCCAGATCAGGTCAGCCGAAAGGCCTGCTTTGTCCTGAATATAATCTGTAATGATCGTCACCTCGTCCATCGTCACTTCACGTAAACCCGAACTGATATTTAACAGGATATACCTGGCACCCTCAATTTCATTGTCTTTTAACAATGGCGAGGCCAGCGCACCTTCAACAGCATTTAAGGCCCGGTTTTCACCATCACAGGCAAAACTTCCCATGATCGATACACCACTGTCTTTCATCACCGTACGCACATCTTTAAAATCCACGTTGATGTATCCCGGAACAGTAATGATCTCTGCAATGCCCTTTGCGGCAGTAGTCAATATATCATCAGCCTGCGCAAATGCAGAACCCAGGGTAAGGTTACCAAAAATTTCCCTTAACCTGTCGTTAGAAATCACCAGGTAGGAATCCACATATTTCTTCAGTTCGTCCAGACCATCGTTGGCCTGCATTTTACGTCTCTTACCCTCAAAAGCAAAAGGCGTGGTTACGATAGCAACAGTTAAAATATCAAGTTCTTTAGCTGCCTTGGCAATAATCGGGCTGGCTCCTGTTCCGGTTCCGCCCCCCATGCCTGCTGTGATGAACAACATTTTCGTTGTACTTCCAAGCATTTGCTTGATGTCATCAATATTCTCTATAGCCGAATTTTTACCTACTTCAGGTATAGAGCCTGCGCCCATACCCTCGGTTAAACTGGCACCTAACTGTACCTTATTCGGAATAGGACTAAACTCCAGTGCCTGGGCATCCGTATTACAAATAATAAAGTCTACACCAGTAATTCCCTGACGGTACATATGGTTTACCGCATTACCTCCACCGCCACCAACACCAATTACCTTGATGATTGACGACTTATCTTTTAACATTTCGAACTGCATATCTTTATGAATCAGTTATTTAAAAATTCGTTTTTCCTGTTCATCTCGCTATGTAATATTAACACTTTTTTAACAGGCGTTTTCCACAATTGTTAAGAATGTGGAAAAATCACGTATTGTGGAAAAATATTACGGTTTAATATAATCTTCGTCACTCACATTCATGTCGTCTTTGATAAAATCCTTTGTTTTGGCAAGCAATTTATCAAACAATCCACCACCCGAACGCTTGGTTTTTTCTTTCGCCTCTCTTTGTTTTTCCACAAAAACTCCAGGCTGCTTCATTTCTTCGAGCATCTCCTCAGCCTTCTGGATCCCCTTGATCAGCAAACCAACACTTGTCGCATACATCGGGCTTTTCAGGTCGTCATAAACCGTTTTTGCCATATCCTCATATTTAGACAAATGTTCGTTTGGATAACCCACCCGACAGTCTAAACCGGTTACATATTCTACCAGCTGCGAAAGATGCTTCAATAAAGCACCACCTCCGGTGATGACCACTCCGCCAATCAGTTTCTTCTCGTAACCCGACGATTTGATTTCGTAGTACACATGCTCTATGATTTCTTCCATACGGGCCTGGATAACATAAGCAAGGTTCTTCACCGAAATTTCTTTTGGTTCCCTGCCGCGTAAGCCTGGAACACAAATGATCTCATTTTCTTTATTTTCTTCTGCCAGTGCCGATCCGAAACGTGTTTTCAGCAGCTCGGCCTGATTTCTCATCACAGAACATCCTTCCCTGATATCCTCCGTTACGCTATTGCCACCAAAAGGAATAACGGCAGTATGACGGATGATGCCTTCATGAAATATAGCAATATCAGTAGTGCCACCGCCAATATCAACCAATGCAATACCAGCTTCTTTTTCTTCCTCGCTCAACACCGATTCCGAAGAAGCCAAAGGCTCCAGTATCAATTCCTGCGTTTGCAAACCTGCATTGGTTACACACCTCATGATATTTTTCACTGCGGTAACCTGACCTGAAATGATATGGAAATTTGCCTCCAGACGTACACCTGCCATACCGATTGGGTCTTTTACACCAGGTTCATTGTCTATGGTAAATTCCTGTGGCAGCACATGGATGATCTCTTCTCCGGGAGGCATAACCAGCTTGAACATATCATCAATCAGCTTGTCAATATCCTTCTTGCCGATCTCACTGTTCAGCTCGCGGCGTGTCAGGATCCCGCGGTGCTGCAAACTCTTGATATGCTGTCCGGCAATACCCACATTCACCACACGGATCTCAACGTTAGACTGCGAACTTGCCAGCTCCACTGCCTGTGATATCCCTTGTACTGTTTTCTGAATATTAGAAACCACCCCACGGGTAACCCCTGCTGATTCCGCTTTCCCTATTCCTAATACTTCTATTTTCCCATGCTGTGTTCTGCGACCAACGATCACACAGATCTTAGTAGTACCGATGTCTAATCCGACTACTATTGGAGATTGAATGGTAGATTTTTCTTTGCCCATAACTATATCGATTTGTTGAGTTTATTAATTGTTATTCCTGGTATTTGTTTCATTTTTAAGGTCTGTTTCTATCTGGTCACGCACCATAGAATCGACCATTTGTTTGTATTGTTTTGCCGTATCTGCCACACGGTCTTTTATCACTTTTCCCGTCAGCGAATCAATTTTGTTTCTTTCGCACACAATCTGGTTCACATACTTTACATTGATGGTTTTATAAGTATTCCAGCCCACCTTAGGCAAAGCTTTCTTGTAAAAGATCAGCAGGTTTTTCATTTTGGTTTCCAATGAATCTGCCCCACCCAAAACAATCCGCTGGTTACCCACCCTTGGAATCAGTTCTATGTCTTTCTTATCATTCACATACAGCTGCTCTATCTGTGCATTAAAAAAAGTGTCTTTCTTCACATACAAAGCTACTTTGTACAGGTCTTTGGCCATTCGTGTAATCAGCGTGTCCACCCTGCCGCTAAAATGTTCCATAATATTTCCATTGGCGGCAAGCACATTTGCCGTAAAGTTTGGCGATACCGGCATCTTTAGCCCGTTGCTGTCTATATAATAATCCTGGCCGTTCGCATTGATCATCCTTAACACCGGCTCGCGTTGTTTTACCCTGATCTGAATAACACCATTCATATCTGCGTATACTGTTGCATAAGCGATGTATGGATTGGCAATGATGTTCTTTTCGATACGCTGCAAATTAATGGATTCCAGGTGCTGTCCAACCAGATTACCCTGGCTCTGCTTTAAAATCGCATCCACTTCTTCCCGTTCAATAAAGTTATCAGCCCCCGGAATCAGGATCTTCACATTGGTACACACTACGGTTTTCTTTTTTACACTGATAAAACTCATCAGCACAACCGTTCCGGCCAGGCAAACTATCCAGGCAAAACATTTAAAAACCGATCTCCAGTTGATCCTTTTAAGCATGGCTCATAATGGTTTTTAGTGGCTGTATCAATGTATCTATATCACCTGCACCTACTGTTAAAAGTAATTCAGGTTTTTTATTTTTTATCTTTTCCTGCACCAAATCTTTTCCACATATCTCCTTAGCTGTCAGCGTGATCTTATCCAGCAAATACTGGGAATTTATGCCCGGCAAAGGCAGTTCACGCGCCGGATAAATTTCCAGCAGCAATAAATGGTCTGCCGTGCTTAAAACTTTTGCAAAGTCATCTGCAAAATCACGGGTACGCGTAAAAAGGTGCGGCTGAAAGATCACCGTTAACTTCCTGTCCGGATACAATTGCCTTACCGCATCAAAGCAGGCCCTCAATTCTTCCGGATGGTGCGCATAATCGTCAATATAAATATGCTCAGGGGTGTTTACTATATATTCAAACCTTCTTTTAACACCTTTAAAACTGGCTATCGCTGCTTTTATTTTTTCCTGATCAATCCCCAGCTTCAAAGCTATAGCGATGGCGGCCACGGCATTTTCCACATTGTGTTTTCCAGGCAGCATCAGCTGGATATCCCTGATAACCACGTCAGCATCCGAATAGTCAAATACAAATTTCGAACCCTCTACCCTGATGTTCTCCCCTTTGATTGCTGAAGATAAACCGGCACTATAACCGATCCCACCTTTTAAAGGCAAACCTTCCTTCACAAACAAAGTTCCCTCTGGCTTTAACTGCCCTGCAAACATTTTGAATGATTCCTGCAGATGGCCTGCATCACCATAAATATCCAGGTGATCAGCATCCATAGAAGTCACCACAGCGATATCCGGATGAAGCGTAAGGAAAGACCTGTCGTATTCGTCAGCCTCTACCACTACCACATTGTTATTTCCAATGATAAAGTTACTGTTGTAGTTACTGGCAATGCCACCCAGAAATGCGGTGCAGCCATAACCACTGTCAATCAAAACATGCGCTACAATAGAGGAAGTTGTGGTTTTGCCATGCGTACCAGCCACAGCAATACAAAACTGTCCTTTACTGATGATCCCGAGTACCTCCGAACGTTTCTTTAAAACAAAGCCTTCGTTTTTAAAGTAGTTCAGTATCTCTGAATTTTTAGGAATCGCAGGTGTATATACAATCAGGGTATGCGGGTCTTTATCTAAAAAACACACAGGCAGGCTCGCGTCATCATCCAGGTAAGAAATCAGTATACCCTCCTGTTCCAGTGCAACGGTCAGGTTTGTACGCGTTTTGTCGTAGCCACAAACCACTACCCCACGTTTGGCAAAATAGCGGGCAATGGCACTCATGCCAATACCACCGATCCCCACAAAATAAACCCGTTTAATGTGATCCAGTTCCATCAGCTCAGTCCCTCCTTTCCTGCCAGTATCATTACCTGCCTGGCAATCAGGTCATCCGAATCCGGCAGCGCCATTTTCGCGATATTATCGGAATACATTTTACACTTGTCTTTATCGTTCAGCAAAGCCAGTGCTTCCGGAACGAGTGTATCTTCAGCCGAACGGTCTGCAATCAGCAACGCTGCATTTTGCTGTACCAGGGCCATCGCATTTTTGGTCTGGTGGTCTTCTGCCACATTTGGCGAAGGCACCAGGATTACCGGCTTTTTGATCAGGCAAAGTTCTGCTATAGTACCTGCTCCTGCCCTGGAAATGATCAGGTCAGCAGCAGCATAAGCGAGATCCATTTTATTCAAAAATTCGAGGATACGAATGTTCGGGTGGAAATCAAGCCCGAGCCTTTCTACAATATCTTTATAATAAAATTTACCGGTCTGCCATATCAGCTGCACATCGGCATCCAATATTTCCAGAATGTGTTTCTCTATGCTTTTATTCAAAGTACCAGCGCCCAAACTTCCTCCTGTTACCAGAATTGTTTTCTTCAGCGGGTCCAGCTTTAGCAACTCAGCGCCGGCATGGTGTTTATTTAAAATATCAACTACATCCTTCCTAACCGGATTACCGGTTTTAAGGATCTTTGATGCCGGGAAAAACTGTTCCATCCCATCAAAGGCCACGCATATTTTAGCCGCATTTTTACCCAGCCACTTATTGGTCATCCCTGCATAAGAGTTCTGCTCCTGGATCAGGTAAGGTATTTTCTTCATGGATGCAGCAAAGAGTATCGGCCCGGAAGCATAGCCACCAACCCCAACCACTACATCAGGTTTAAAATCAGCGATTAACTGCAGGGCTTTACGCATACTACCCATTAATTTAAATGGCAGACTTAAATTTCTGGTAATAGAGCCTCTTTGTATACCACTGATGTTTAAACCGATAATTTGATATCCGGCAGCAGGAACCTTTTCCATTTCCATTCTGCCTACAGCCCCAACAAATAAAATCTCACAGCCAGGCTCCATACGCTTCAGCGCATTGGCAATGGATATCGCCGGAAATATGTGTCCGCCGGTACCGCCTCCTGAAATAATTATTTTTGTTGGTCTCATTTTCTTTTCTTCAATTTTGCTATCCTTCCCACCTTATCCTAAGCCATTGCCGGGATTTCCCCGACAATTACTTTTTTACTTCCCTTCTCTTCTACATCCCTGCTTACACTTAAAATTATGCCAAAGGCAATACTTGTAAATATCATCGATGTTCCACCCATACTTACCAGTGGCAAAGGCACGCCCGTTACCGGCCCCAGGCCTACTGCTACCGCCATATTTGCAAAAGCCTGTATGGTCAGACTAAAGCTCAACCCGGCCGCCAGCAGGGCGCCAAAGGCTTTGGGACTTTGCGTCACGATCCGCACACAGCGGTATAGCAATACCAGGTACAACACCACTACGGTAAAAGCGCCCAGCAAACCATATTCTTCTACAATGATGGCAAAAATAAAATCGGAATAGGGATGCGGTAAAAAGTTACGCTGGGTACTGTTTCCTGGTCCTTTACCAAATACCCCTCCTGTAGCAAGGGCTATTTTCGACTGATCGGCCTGATAAGTTTTGTCTGAATGCTGTTTTTCGGGATGTAAAAATGAATTCACCCTCGATTTGTAGGTCTCAGCCCTGGGCCCCAAAAACACGATAAAGGTCAACAGTATCGCCCCGCCTGCACAAACCATCCCTATCTGTTTAATGCTGATCCTTCCAATGATCAACAGCAGGATACTCACACCAAAAAGCATCAAGGCAGTAGAAAGGTTCGCCCAGGCAATCAGTACAAACACCACGCATACCGAGCCCATAATCGGTATAAATGCTTTTTTAACGTCTTTGATATTCTCCTGTTTCCTGGTCAGCATCCTGGCCAGAAAAGTGATCAGTGCAATCTTCGCCAAATCGGAAGTTTGAAAGGTCAGCCCGATTACCGGTATTTTAACCCAGCGGGAAGCATCATTAATATTGGCCCCAAAAATCGCAGTATAAAATAAAAGCGGAATGGTAATGATCATCAGTATTTTCGAGATCCCGGCATAGTATTTATAATCCAATAAATGTGCTATATAGATCATTCCGATCCCCATTACCACAAAAATCAAATGCTTGGTCAGCAAAATCTTTTCTACAGTTTTACCGGTCTTATAGGCATAAGTGCCCGTAGCACTATATACGGTAAGTATAGAGATCATGGATAAAAGGATAATGATCAGCCATATCCAGCGATCTCCTTTTGTTTTATCTAATAGCCTGTTTATTGCAATCATATTTACAATTCTTTAACTGCCGCTTTAAACTGGTTACCCCTGTCTTCATAATTCTTGAACAAGTCAAAACTTGCGCAGGCTGGCGACAACAGTACCGTATTTCCTTTTTTAGCCAGGTGATAAGCCACCTGAACTGCCTCATGTGCCGAAAACGTATTTACAATAATTTCCACATCTTCTTCAAAAGCCTCATGAATGCGCTTATTATCCTTACCCAAACACACAATTGCCTTCACCTTTTGCTTCACCAGGTCCTTCAGCATTTCATAGTCATTTCCCTTATCAACACCACCCATAATCAGGATCACGTCCGTGCCCATACTTTCCAGCGCATACCAGGTGGAGTTCACATTGGTCGCTTTCGAATCATTGATGTAGTCCACACCCGATATCTTGGCCACATGTTCCAGCCTATGTTCGATATTTTTGAAATCCCCCATGCTCTCGCGTATGGCCGTATTTCTGATATCTAATACCTTAGCCACTATGCCCGAAGCCATAGAATTGTAGATATTGTGTTTTCCCTGCAGTGCTAGATCTGTAATAGACATGGTTAGTTGATCGTTTAGGTTTATATTTATGTGTATGTTGTTGCCTTCAAGGTATGCTCCGGAATCGATTTTCTTTCTGATCGAAAAAGGATACAGCTTAGCATTCAGTTTAACATTTTTCATTGCTTTCAAAGTTTCTTCATCATCAATGCAATAAATGAAGACTTCTTCAGCGCCCTGGTTCCGGGTAATCCGCATCTTCGATGCAGCATAATTCCCCAGTTTGTAATCGTAGCGGTCCAGATGATCGGGTGTAATATTCAATAAAACTGCTATATCCGCCTTAAAATCATACATGTCATCCAGCATAAAACTGGAGATCTCCAGGACATACCAGTCAAAACTTTCTGTAGCCACCTGTGCGGCAAAGCTATGCCCGATATTGCCCGCCAGCCCCACATTCAGCCCCGCATTTTTCAGAATGTGATAGGTCAGCATGGTGGTTGTGGTCTTGCCGTTCGACCCTGTAATGCAGATCGTTCTGGCATTGGTATACCTTTTTGCAAACTCAATCTCCGATACTACCGGAATTTTCTTTGCCTTTATCGTTTTAATGATTCCGGCTGTATCCGGTATCCCCGGACTCTTGATCACCTCAACAGCCTTTAATATTTCAGTTTCTGTGTGCTGACTTTCCTCAAATGCAATATTCAGCTCCTGCAATTTCTCTTTATACTGGGACGGAATCTTTCCAAAGTCAGACACAAAAACATCAAAACCCTGTTTTTGTGCCAGCATCGCAGCCCCAACACCACTTTCTCCCGCTCCAAGAATTGCTATCCTTCCCTTTTCCATTACCGTAATTTTAAAGTGATGATGGTGATGATGGCCAGCAAGATGCCGATGATCCAGAAACGCGTCACAATCTTAGCCTCGTGATACCCCTTTTTCTGGTAATGGTGGTGTATAGGCGACATCAGGAATATCCGTCTGCCTTCACCGAATTTCTTCTTGGTGTATTTGAAATACGAAACCTGCATGATCACCGACACCAGTTCAATCAGGAATATCCCGCAAAGGATAGGGATCAACAGTTCTTTACGGATCATAATGGCAAAAGCCGCAATAATTCCCCCGATGGCCAGACTTCCGGTATCCCCCATAAAAACCTGTGCGGGATAGGAATTGTACCAGAGAAAACCCACACAAGCCCCCACAAAGGCACCCGCAAAGATCATCAGCTCACCCGAATTAGGAATATACATGATGTTCAGGTAATCGGCAATCACGGTATTACCCGACACATAAGCCAGCAAGCCCAAAGTAATCCCTATGACGGCCGATGTGCCCGTCGCCAGACCATCAATCCCGTCTGTAATATTGGCCCCATTGGAAACCGCTGTAATGATAAAAACTGTAAATGCCAGGAATACCAGAAAGGCATATTTCTCATAACCAGGCCCTAAAAACTTCAGCACCTTGGCATAGTCAAATTCGTTGTTCTTATAAAAAGGCACATTGGTTAAGGTCGATTTTACATCCTGGGTATAGTAAAAACTCTCCCCTTTTTGCCGTAATACCATCGGCGCACTTGCTTTTGAAGCACCCGCTTCGTCAACTGTTTGCCTCACCACAATATTCGGGTGATAATACATCGTCCAGCCAATAATCAAGGCCAGTCCCACCTGCCCGACAATCTTAAACCTTCCGGCCAGGCCTTCTTTATTTTTTTTGAATACTTTGATGTAATCATCTACAAAACCAATCACGCCCATCCATATGGTGGTCACGATCATCAGGATCACATACACGTTGGTCAGGTTTGCGAAAAGTAAGGTTGGGATCAGGATGCCCAGCAAAATGATGATCCCACCCATTGTTGGGGTACCCTGCTTCTGCATCTGTCCTTCCAGCCCAAGATTCCTGACCGTTTCCCCTACCTGTTTCTTCTGCAGGTAATTGATCAGCCTCCTGCCATAAACAGTGGTAATGATCAGGGATAAGATAACGGCCAATGAAGTACGGAAAGTAATATACTGGAACAACCTTAGTCCAGGAAAATCGTAATGCTGATTTAAATATTCAAATAGATAGTATAACATTAGCTGATTAAGTTTAGTTGTTCGGTTAATATTTCCTTATCATCAAAATCATACCTCACCCCATTTATCTCCTGGTATTTTTCATGTCCTTTACCTGCAAGCAATATGATATCGCCTGGCCTGGCCAGATGACAGGCCGTTTTAATGGCTTCCTTCCTGTCCGTTATGCTTAAAGTTTTGCGTTTGTTGGTCGGCGATACGCCCGCTTCCATTTCTGCTATTATGGTCTGCGGATTTTCCGTTCTTGGATTATCGGAGGTAAGGATCACCTTATCACTCCAGTCGCAGGCCACCTGTGCCATAACCGGGCGCTTGGTTTTGTCCCTGTCGCCACCACAACCTATAATCGTAATGACCTGTTCTGTTCCTTTCCTGATGTCCTGTATCGTACTCAACACATTCTGCACCGCATCAGGTGTATGGGCATAGTCTACTATTCCAATGATCTGCTGACTGGAAGTGATATAGTCAAACCGTCCCTCCGCACCGCTCAGGTTACTCAACTGGGTCAGTACATGGAGCTGGTCCTGTCCAAGCAACACCGCTGTGCCGTATGCGGCCAGCAAATTGTAAGCATTAAAAGAACCCACCAGTTTAAAGAAAACATCGGCACCATCTATATCCAGATGCAGGCCATTAAAGCTGTTTTCAATTACTTTGGCTTTAAAATCTGCCAGTTGCTTTAATGCATAGGTCTTTTTAGCTGCTTTTGTGTTCTGCAGCATCACCATACCATTCTTATCATCCAGGTTGGTGAGCGCAAATGCCGAAGCCGGCAGTACATCAAAAAACGCCTTTTTGGCCTTTATATAGTTATCAAAAGTCTTATGAAAATCCAGATGATCGTGCGTAATATTAGAAAAAACACCGCCGGCAAAGTTGAGCCCCTCAATGCGGTGCTGCACCACGGCATGCGAACTCACTTCCATAAAACAATAATCGCAGCCTGCATCCACCATATCCTGCAGCAATGCATTCAAAGCTACCGGGTTAGGGGTAGTATGCGTTGCCGGAACAATCCGGTCATTGATGTGGTTCTCTACTGTCGAGATCAACCCAACTTTATAACCCAGTGTCCTGAACAATTTAAAAAGCAATGTAGCGATGGTGGTCTTGCCATTTGTTCCGGTAATACCTACCAGCTGTAACCTCGAAGAAGGGTTTCCATAAAAATTGGCCGCCATCTTACCCAGGGCCACCGCACTTTGGGGCACTACCACATAAGTTACTTCAGCACTCAGTACCGCTGGCAATACCTCACAAACCACTACTCCTGCCCCAGCCTTCACTGTCGCATCTATATAACCATGTCCGTCAGACAATGTGCCTTTGATCGCAAAAAATACAGCTCCCTCCTTAACCTGGCGCGAATCAAACACCAGGGCACTCAGCTCCCTGTTGGTTGCTCCCACCAGCTCAGTTATCGTTACTCCATATAAAACATCCTGCAGCTGCATCTTATTGTAAATCTATTTGTACCAATAATCCTCTTCCTATTTTATTTCCTGCGGGGATAGACTGGCTGATCACCCTGCCACTTCCCCTCACTTTTGTTTTCAAGCCTGCATTCCCCAAAAGGTACAATGCATCCTTTAAGCCCATGCCGTTCACATTTGGCATCACCCCTTTTACCGAACTGTGCTCTTCATAGCTTACCCCATTGTTCGTATCTATGCTATTGAAATAATCCGATTTGGCGGCATAAAGCGCCTTTACCCCCAAAGCCTTGTACACCGCCTTTACAGCCTTGCTTTCACCCGCTTTGGCTTCCGGATTGGTGGTATTTCCTGCCAGATGCTCCGGAATGTTGTTGTACATTTCCATATCACTGGCATAAATGCGGTCCGCAATCTCTTTAAAAACCGGACCGGCAACTGTAGCGCCATAATAGCCATTCTTAGGCCCGTTAATGGATACCATAATGGAGTATTTCGGTTTATCTGCCGGAAAATACCCGCAGAAAGAAGCCTGATAGCTCCTTTTGCCTTTATAGCCCCTGTTACCATCCGCTACCTGGGCAGTACCTGTTTTGCCGGCAACCCTGTACAATGGAGAGCCCATCAGTTTACCCGTACCTTTGGTTACCACCGCCTCCAGCATGGCCTGTAGTTTTTTGAGCGTTTTTTCCGAACAGATCTGCTCCGAAATCACCCTGGCCTGAAACTGTTCTATCGGATTGCCCAAACGCCTGATCTCTTTTACAAAAATTGGCGCGATATACTTTCCATCATTCGCCACAGCATTGTAAAAGGCCAGCATCTGTAAGGGCGTGATCTGCATCTCATAGCCATAAGCCATCTGCGGCAGGGTCATGTTTTTGTTCCAGTCTTTAAATTTCGGATTTTTAATAACCGGCCTCGTCTCACCAGGTATTTGCAAACCCAGCCTTTCATTCATATGAATATCATACAGATGATCCGTAAACTGTGAAGGATTGTCCTGATAGTGCTGATTTACCAGCTTGGCAACCGCCGTATTGGCCGATTGCTCAAAAGCCTTCATTACCGTAACGGTTCCTATACCTCCATGCGAGTCTTTAATGGTATGGCTGGGAATCCGGTATGTTCCGTCACCCGTAGCCACCATCGTATTTGTATCAATTTTCTTATCTTCCAGCAAAGCCATATAGGAAGCCAGCTTAAAGGTCGAACCCGGATCCTGACTGCCGCCTATCGCATAGTTAAACTTCTCTTCATACACCCCTTTACTCACCCTGCTGTAATTTGCTACAGCACGCACCTCACCCGTTTTCACCTCCATCAAAATCACGGTACCATGATCTGCATCGCTCAGGATCAGCTGACGCTCCAGCGCACTCTGCGCCAAATCCTGCATATTGATGTCAATGGTCGAAATGATATCCGCACCTTCCCTGGGCGCCACCTCAGCTTCATCGTTCACTGGCATCCAAACTCCACCCGCAATGCGTTGCACCAGCCTTTTACCACTTTCTCCATTGATGTAATTACCAAATGCACCTTCTAAACCAACACCATTGGGCACATTTTCATTTTTGTAGCCAATCGTCCTCGCAGCCAGAAATTTAAAAGGCCTAATCCGTTTGTTCTGTTGCACTGCAATCAATCCCCCGGTATACTTTCCAATATTGTACAACGGAAAAGTCCGTATTGTTTTCAGCTCCTGGTAACCCACTTTACGTTTGATCAGCAGGTAACGGGCACTATCCCTTCTTGCCGAACGCAGGTAACGCGAATATTCTTTAGGTGTCTTATCTTTAAAGAATTGCGAAAGCCTGTAGGCCAGTGAATCTACTTTCTCATTAAAAACCTCATCATCCTGTATCCCACCGGCAAACATATCCATCCGCAATTCATATTCCGGAATAGATGTAGCCAGTAAACTGCCGTCTACCGAATATATATTACCACGTGCAGCTTCAACATTGATATACTTTGTAGAGAGACTATCGGCCATGGCACGCCATTTATGTCCCTCCACAAATTGTACATCGAATAGCCTGATCAGTACTGCCACGGCAAACAGCACAATCAGCCCGAAAGCCAGATAAACACGCAATAATATGTTGTCCCTAATATTCATTACTGTTTATTACAATTTTTTTTGGTGGCTCAGTTAATTCTTTAATTCCCAAAGTATCTACCTTTTTAGCTACCTCGGTCAGTTTACTCTTAAACATTAAATCCGCTTTAAGCGACTTATACTCCCAGCTCAGCTCTTTTACCTCTTTATTTAACTTATCTATATTCCTAACGTTCTTAACCGCCATATGGCTGTTCGCGATGTACAGCATACACAATACCGACAGGAAAATCAAAAACGGCAGCATCTCCGTTGCTGCTTCCTTACTCACCACACCTTCAGTAAACAACTTCCTGAAAAAAGCATTGCTATTTTCAGGCTCCTTCTTTTTTAGCCTCGGCTGCTCCTCAAGCACTTCCTCTTCCAGCTCAGGCTCCTCTTCTACCCTTGTTCTAAACTGGTTATTCATAACTTCTCCCCCACTCTTAATTTTGCACTCCTTGCCCTGCTGTTCCGCTCCAGCTCCGCCGCATCAGCAACAATCGCTTTCCTGGTTACCGCCATAAAAGGCTTCTGCTCATTGCCAAAAAAATCTTTCTCTACTTCCCCCCTGAATTTCCCTTTCGCAATAAAATTTTTTACCGGCCTGTCCTCCAGTGAATGATAAGACATCACCACCAAGCGCCCGCCCGGCTTAATCACCTCAGCGGTCTGGCTCAGAAAATCCTCCAGCACCTGCATTTCAGCATTCACTTCAATCCGCAGCGCCTGAAAAACCTGCGCCATATATTTATGCTCTTTTCCTTTCGGGATATGCGCCGCCGCCACTGCCTTAAAATCTGCAAGCGTCAAAACCGGACGATCAAGCCTGCCCGTAACCACAGCCTTTGCCAGCGACTTCGCATTTTTCACCTCCCCGTATATGCCGAAAATTTTATGCAGCTGATCTTCAGTATAGGTATTCAGCACATCCGCAGCAGTCAGCTTACCCTGCTTATCCATCCGCATGTCCAGCGCCGCATCAAACCTGGTTGAAAACCCACGCTCAGGTTCATTAAACTGATGTGAGGAAACACCCAGATCAGCCAGAATACCATCTACAGACTTATACCCCAGCAAACGCAGGTTATTTTTCAGATAGGCAAAATTCTGATCCACAAAATGGAAACGCGGGTCATCAATTTTATTTCTTTGCGCATCCGGGTCCTGATCAAAGGCAATCAGCACACCATCCTTACCTAAATTTCTAAGTATCTCACGGGAGTGCCCGCCACCACCAAAAGTCACGTCTACATATACACCATCAGGCTTAATATTCAAACCATCAATACACGCTTTCAACAGCACAGGAACATGATAATTATTTTCCATCTTCCCCCCTGTTTTTATTTCCCATTACCTCCTGAGCAAGAAAAGCAAAATTCTCCGGCTCCTTATCAAACAACGCTTCGTAAGCTTTTTTAGACCAAACCTCAACCTTATCAAACTGACAAGCCAGCACCAGATCATCACTGATCTCGATACCGGCCGACTCCAATAAGGACTTCGGTAAATTCACCCTTCCGGTAGCATCCAAAGCCAGATGCGTCGCACCGCGGGTAAAATATCTGATAAACTCTCTTGTTTTTGGCTCGTACTGATTCAGCTTACTCAACTCTTCCACTATCCCTTCCCACACTTTTTTAGGATAAATCACCAGATGCTTCTCAAAACCCCGGTTAATCACAAGTCCCTCAGTCTCAACATTAGGCAATTGTTTCTTCAGATTCGAAGGGACCATAAGGCGGCCTTTCGCATCCAATTTACAATCAAATTCTCCTAACAGCTGAATCATTTTTATAGGTACACTTTTTATGTAGTGTAAAAATAGATATTTCTACCACTTTTTACCACATTCTACCACAAAAAATTATCAACATATTTCATACCAGTATTTTTCTGCCCTAACACCATCAAAAACGCAGAAAATCTGGTGGTAAACAAAAACAGGCGTTTCGTAAAAACGAAACGCCTGTCCTAAAAATTATTTTTTTTCTTAGTCATTAATCGCCTTAACACCAGGCAACTCCTTCCCTTCCATGTACTCCAGCAGGGCACCTCCACCTGTAGAAACATAGCTTACTTTATCTTCCAGGTTGAACTTGGCTATCGCCGCAGCAGAATCGCCCCCGCCAATCAGCGAAAAAGCACCATTATTTTGTGTAGCAGCTACCACCGCTTCAGCAACGGCACGTGTTCCCTGTTCAAAATTGGCCATCTCAAAAACACCCATAGGACCATTCCACAATAAGGTCTTCGAATTTGCTATAACATCTGAGAACAATTTTACCGTTTTCGGACCAATATCCAGTCCCATCCAGTTCGCCGGAATTTCACCCGTATCCACCGTACCTTTACTGGCCTCGTTGTCAAACTTATCTGCAATCACGGTATCTAAAGGCAAATATAGGTTCACACCCTTTGCTTTTGCTTTCTCCATCAGTTCCAGGCACAAAGCCATCCGGTCTTCTTCCAGCAAGGAAGTGCCAATCTCTCCACCCTGCGCTTTGGCAAATGTATAAGCCATACCACCGCCAATAATCAGGTTGTCCACTTTCTCCAGCAAACTCTCAATCAGCAGAATCTTATCCGACACCTTCGCCCCACCCATAATGGCAGTAAAAGGCTTATCCGCACCATGATTTACTTTCTCTGCATTTTTCAGCTCTTCAGCCATCAGGTAACCAAAATATTTGTTGTCCGGGAAGAACTCCGCAATGATCGCTGTGGAAGCATGCGCCCGGTGTGCCGTACCAAAAGCATCGTTCACATATACATTTCCCAGTTTAGACAATTTTTCCGCGAAGCCTTTGTCACCCTTCTCTTCTTCTTTATAAAAACGCAGGTTTTCCAGCAATAAAACCTGTCCAGGCATCAGGTTCTTTGCCTTTCCCACCGCTTCGGCACCAATACAATCATTGGCAAATTTCACTTCCAGGTCAAGCATTCTCGACAGGTCGCCTAAAATGTGCTTTAACGAATATTTATCTTCAGGACCTCCTTTCGGCCGCCCAAGGTGCGACATCAGGACCACTGCCCCGCCGTCGTTCAATATCTTATTAATAGTAGGCAATGCAGCACGCATCCTTTTATCATCGGTAATGTTAAAGTCTGCATCCAGGGGCACATTAAAATCTACCCTGATTAAAGCTTTCTTATCTTTGAAATTGCATTGATCTATTGTTTTCATTCTTTTTTGTTTTATGCTAATGGTTTGGTTGTGTGATTACAGATGTTCAATGACGCTGATCATTTTAAAATGCGGCCCTATGCCCGGCACTTCAAATTCCTCCGAAATGACTTCAAAATTCAGCTTTTTATAAAACTGAACGGCAGCACTTCGTGCATCGCACCAAATATAAGAAGCATTAACAGATCTCAGCTCATTAATTGCAAATTTTATCAGCTCAGCGCCATAGCCCCTGCCTGAAAATTCCGGATCAGTAGCCATACCACGCAGCCGGAAACCACCTGCTCCCCGCCCGGGGTAGTCCTCCGGAAAAAAAGTTGCGACAGATACCACCCCACCTTCAGCAATATAGCCCAGGTGAAAGCAGCCCGCAATTTCATCTGCAGGGAACACACACTGATCCAGAGGCGCTCCTTTTCTAAGCACCAGGCTTCTCAAAGGAAGCACTTCTGCTGCACTGATGTATTTAACCATGATGTCTGCTTATTTTTTCTACCAGGTCTGCCAGTCTCGATGAATAGCCCGATTCGTTGTCGTACCAGCCAACTACCTTTACCAGGTCGCCAACTATAGAGGTCAGCTGCGCGTCAAATATACAGGAATGTGGATTGTCCAGGATATCCACCGAAACAATCGGGTCTTCCGTATAACTCACAATTCCCTTCATCTCATTTTCCGCAGCCTGTTTAAATACCGCATTGATCTCTTCTTTGGTCGTTTGCGCTTTCAGGATACAGGTAAAGTCTGTCAGCGAACCATTCAACACCGGAACCCTGATCCCGGCCCCGCCAAGCTTTCCTTCCAGTTGCGGAAAAATATTGGTAATCGCCTTGGCCGCACCTGTACTGGTAGGTATAATAGACGCTGAAGCTGCCCTTGCCCTCCTCAAATCCTTATGGGGTGAATCGTGCAGGTTCTGGTCGCCGGTCATGGAATGGATGGTAGTGATATAACCATCCAGAATTCCCCAGTTGTCATCCAGTATCTTTACCATCGGTGCCACATTATTCGTCGTACACGAAGCGTTCGACAATACGGGCGCAGTCAAATCTATTTCCTCGTCGTTTACACCCAGCACAACCATCGGCACATCCTTATCCGCAGATGGGGCCGAAATCAGCACCTGCTTTGCACCAGCTTTTAAATGAAGTTCCGCTCCTGCCCTGCTGGTAAAGCGTCCTGTAGATTCCAGCACCAGGTCAATCCCCAGCGCTGCCCATGGCAGTTCCTCCGGTCGGGCCTGGTTATATACCAGGATTTCTTTTCCATTAACGATCAATGCATCAGCTGTATGGCTCAGTTCTCCTTTAAAACCACGATGAACCGTATCGTACTTAAAAAGGTGCGCCAGGGTAGCCGGATCCCCAAGGTCATTTATAGCTACCACATTGATGTTTTTTTCAATCGCAGTCCGCAAAAAAATACGGCCTATTCTTCCAAAACCATTAATCGCTAATTTCATTTTGCTCATTCTAAATATGGCGCAAAAGTACCTATATTCTTTTAGGTAGCGGTAGTAATAACCGTCATAAAGTTATCAAATGACAAAACACCTAAGCCCAGGATTTTTTCCTGGCAGCAGGCTACTCAAATTTTCCTTCTTTATTCAACAACTGAAAGTAACGGTCCAGATTGGTGCCAAGCGATTCTTCAAAAGCAGCTTTCAGATCGGCAGGCTGCGGATGTTTACCACTCCACAGTTTAAAGTAGTGTTTAAAAGCCGCATCCATCTTTTCCCTTCCAACCCCGCTCTCCAGCACGTACAGCCACAAGGCTGCTTTCAGATAGGAGGCTGTACTGTAATCATCAGATGAGTTAAACCTATCCGAAGGCACATCTATAGCCGATTTCATCGGGATCCCACTCAAAGCGCCATAAATGGCATTCAGGAACTTATCCGAAGGCAAAGCCCTAACCTCTACAGGAATTGCATCTCCGAAAATAGAATTCGACCTGTATTTTTCAGCCTCATACCTGAACTGGAAATAAGTGTTCAGTCCCTCATCCTGCCAGGCATGCTGCCGTTCATTGCTCCCCAGCATACTCATAAACCAGTTGTGCCCAACCTCATGCGCTATTACCGCGTCCAGCGATTCCTTTTTGGCATCCGGACTGGTAATCAGCGTGATGGTAGGGTATTCCATTCCGCCACTCGAATTGTTTTTAGGTCCTTCAACCACCTGTACCACCGGGTACTCATAGTCACCAATCCATTTGCTGTAACTTTTTACAGCATCCTTTGCATAATCGATGCTGTAATTCCACAAGGTACTATCCTTGTTGTGGTAATAAGTAAAGGCATCTACAACCTTACCCGATGCCAGTTTAGCGGTATCATACTGGATCACAAAATCCTTATCGGCAAACCAGGCAAAGTCCGGCACATTGCGCATCTTATAGTTCAGCTTCTTTATGCCTTTTTTATTTTTTGCTGCATATAGTACAGGCTTTGCGGTCCTGTTCGCCACATTTTTTGCCCCTATCCTTTTATATTCTGCAAGTTCGTCTGCATTCTGCAGCACACCTGTAGCCCCAACTACATAGTCGGCCGGCACGGTAATGTTCACATTAAACGAAGCATAATCACTATAATACTCCCCCATATCCAGGTAAGGAAATTCATGCCAGCCATTTTTATCGAACACTGCAGGTTTGGGGTACCACTGGCAAACCATAAACTCCCCATCGGCAAAACCCGATCTCGAGAAATACGATGGCAGTTTCACTTTAAAATCTGTACTGATCTTTACAGAGTCACCCGGTTTCAGGGCTGAAGCCAGCTTTACCTTTATAATATCTATGTAATCCGGATTGGGATGCGGCTCGGTAAGCGCAACTTTCCCATTTATCTTAAAATTCAAACCTTCTATACTTCCAGGTGTATATTTGTCCAGCTTCCCTGCCCTTGCCGTATCATTTTTCAACTGCTTAAACAAAGCAGTATTTTCATTTTTATAAGCATTAGGCCAGATATGAAACCAGATAAAATCCAGGTTTGAAGGGGAATTGTTTTTATACGTTACCGTTTCAAATCCCCTGAGCGATTTTTCCTGATCGTTCAAAACCACATCTATGTCATACCTTACCTGCTGCTGCCAGTATTTTTCCTGTCCAAAAACTATCGTACTGATGCATACGAAAACGAGGGTTAAAATGTTCTTCATGGTGCGAAAGATAATCATTTTCTCATGGATAGAATTTACCAATTCATTAAATTTGGGAAAAACAAGAAGAGATGTTTATCGTAAAACACCGGCAAATCATAGTCTACGGCCTTTCCCTGGCCGTTTTGCTATTTTTACTGAGATGGCTGGAATTGCGGTACATCATCATCGACCATGCGTTTCAAATTTATATAGGGGCAATAGCACTCATCTTCACTGCCCTGGGAATCTGGCTGGCCACCAAACTCAGCAAACCAAAAGTGGAGATCGTTACCATAGAAAAAGAAGTTTATCGCGACAATAACGAACATTTTGCCATCAATCAGCATGAGATCAGCAGGCTAAACCTCAGCAAACGCGAACTGGAAGTACTTGAACTGATGGCCCAGGGGTTCAGCAACGATGAAATAGCGGCAAACCTGTTCGTCTCCTTAAATACCATAAAAACGCATTCTTCACGTCTTTTCGAAAAAATGGAAGTAAAACGCAGAACACAGGCAGTAGATTTTGCAAAAAAAGCCGGTATTATCCCCTGATCAGGCCATCAATTTTAAAAATCACCCGAAAGTATGACCTTCAGAAAAACCAAAACCATCACTTTTGGGTCATCAAAACCAATAAAAAGATGAAAAAGATCTCCACCATTTACGGACTGATCATGGGCACCATACTGGTGGCCAATATGATCTACATGACCATCCTGTGTTACAACAATCCTGATTTTAAAGGAAATGACGTTGTAGGCTATGCCGTCATGCTCATTGTTTTCTCCATGATATTCGTAGCCGTTAAACAAATCCGCGATAAACAAAACAACGGCTTTATCAGTTTTGCCAGGGCCTTTAAAACTGGACTGCTCATTACTTTAATTGCATCAACCATGTATGTGGTGATATGGTTGTTCGACTATTACCTCTTCATCCCCGACTTTATCGACCGGTATACCCTTCATGTGTTAAAAAATGCCAAAGCCGATGGTGCCAGCGCTGCAGAAATCAGCAAAAAAGCAGCAGAGATGGCCAATTTTAAAGAAATGTACAAAAACCCGCTGTTTGTGGTATTGATCACTTACGCCGAAGTTTTCCCTATAGGACTGCTCATTTCACTCATCAGCGCCCTCATCCTGAAAAGAAAACCCAGGGTATAAGACCATTTTCAAAACCTATCGGGGCGCTGAAGTGTTTTAGCTTAAAACCAGCCTATGAAAACGCCTAAATCAAAAACAGAGAAAGCAGAAGTAGCCGATCAGAAAAAGCCCAAAGGTGCCGAACCAGAAAATGCGACTTCAGCAAAAGATGCAAAAAAAGTAAAGACCACGAAAAAATAACTGAGTCATGAAAAAGCCAAAAGCCGCAAAAAACCGCCCCGAGAATGCAACGCTGTTAAAAAAACACGAGCACCCGGATGGAATAGACAAGTGGAACGACCGTCTGGACCAGAACCTGGAAACCGAACACGAGGGAAACGAACTGGCTGATGAACATGCCCGTGATTACCTGGAAAAATATGGCAGTGGCGATCAGTCTGATGAAAACCAGGACAACTAGTCCAGTTCTGCGAACTCCCAGGCACTCTGGTAGGCATTGACCTGTTCTGCATAGGCAATAAAACCGGCATAAAAGGGCAGGCGGCAAAGTGTGGCACTGTCGCCTATAACCACCAGCTTTTTTCTGGCCCTGGTCATGGCCACATTCATCCTGCGGATATCAGCCAAAAAGCCGATTGTCCCTTCATGGTTACTCCTGGTCATGCTGATATACACAATATCCCTTTCCTGCCCCTGGAAACTATCTATCGTATTCACTGAAATCTTATGGATATATTCCTGTAGCACGGGATGGCTTTCCAGCATTTCTTTCAACACATAGATCTGCTGTTTATAAGGAGAGATGACTGCTATTGTAGGAAAATCCTCGGCGGTATACTCTGCAGCAAGCTGTCCGGCCAGCAAATTCAGGTGTTTCCATAAAAAGCTGGCTTCGTCCGGATTTGTAGTGCTGGTACTTTGTATTTGCTCTTCAAAACTACAGCCGGCGGTATCCACAAAAGCCAGTGCAGCATCTTGACCGGAAAGTAAATGCCCGGCAACCGAATCATGTGCCTTCAGTTTGTTCTGATAAAATACACCTGATGAATACTGCATGATCTGCCGGTGCATCCGGTATTGTTCCTCCAGCAAAACCACGGCTTCGGGATGAAGCGCCTGGCATTTTTCCAGCAGGGTTGTACTTAAACCAGCCCTGGCGGCTTCATTTGACTTTATGGTTGGTGGCAACTGACAGTGGTCACCCGCAAGCACCAGCTTCTGCCCTTTCAGCAGGGGAATCCAGCAGGCCGGTTCCAATGCCTGTCCCGCCTCATCTATCACCACCGTACCAAATTTCCTGTCGCGCACAGTATAATGACCTGCGCCCACCAGGGTAGCGGTAATCACCTGCGCTTTATCCAGCAGATCATCCGCAACATACTGTTCGGTATTCGCCACTTCCTTCATCAGCCTATGCGCTTCATCAAAAAGGGCTTTGCGTTGTTCCTTTTCTGCCCTGCCAAAATTTCTTTTGTACTTATGGGCCATATGTTTATACTCCGAAGCCTGCTTTTTCAGCGCTTTTACCGCCTTCATACCCTCATGAGCGGCCATTTTTCCATCCAGGGTAAGGGAAAAAAGCTGCACTGAAACCCTTGCCGGATTGCCGATCCTCAACACCTCCAAACCCTCTTCAGCCAGCTTTTCCGTCAGCAGGTCAACCGCTGTATTGCTGGGTGCCACCACCAGCACCTGCTGTCCGTCCTGCTTCCATAAAGCCTTAATGGCCTGAACCAGGGTAGTGGTTTTACCCGTTCCGGGCGGGCCATGCACAATGGCCAGTTCCCTGGCAGCTACAATACGATCAACGGCCTGGCGCTGCATTTCATTTAAACGCGGGGCCAGGTACCCGGAAGCCGCATCGGCAAAAGCAGGTTTCCTATTGCCCAGCAGCACTTTCAGCAGGTTGCTTTCCAGCCCCTGGTCTACCAGGGCCGATGCACGCTTTAAGGCGCCCTGCATTTCGTCGTAACTGTTGTTGTCAAACAACACATCTACACCCAATTTACCATCCCTGGCCCAATCGGGCAATTCATCTGTGCCTAAAGTCAGTTTTAAGCGGTTACCGCCCTGGTAGGCAATTGTCCCTTCTACCCGGTCATTCTTCGGATCATGGTTCGAAAACAGCACTGCCGGCATACCAAACCTGAGCTGGTGCTGCAGGTCCTGGTGCGTAGTCCGCTCCAGTTCTACTGTCAGATAGTCGCCCCGGCTCATTTCGGTCCCGCGTATGGCAACGGGGTACCAGCTCAGGCCATTTGCCCTGCGTTCTGCCACTGATAAGGTTTCCGTTTGCCTGATGTATGCGTTCAGGTCTTCTTCCCGCTCAGTTTTAAGCAGGTCGAGTAACTTTTTAAAATAAGGCATCAGCAGCACTCATCTACCAGGTACAAAATGGATTCATAGTTTTTGCCAACTGCGTCAGACATGGCCATCTCGCAGGTCTTGGCGGTAGAATAATAGCCCGAGCATTCCTGCCCCTTTACTTCTTCAGCCTCAGGCGCCGTAGCAGCAGCCGTCAGTTCCGGGAACAAAAAGCCCCTGTCGCCCGCCATGCCGCAACAGCCCGCATGCAAAGGCACCACTACATTTCCGGCAAAACGGTTCGCCAGGTCAAACAGTTTCCCCTCCAATCCCATCTTTTTTAATGTACATACCGGGTGCAGCACAATCCGGTCTTTTTTGCTGATCTGCGGCAATTCAGGAAGTGCCATATCATGCAGGTAATCTATACTGTCAATGATCTGCAGCTGGTCAAAATACCCCTTATGCTCCTCTGTAAGTACCGGGCGGCAGCTGTGCAGGGTATGTGTACAGGAGCTTACGTCGAGTACCACCGGCAAACGCCCCTGCGAGGTCCATCTCCATAGTTTTTCAATGGTCTGGTTGGCGGTATGTGCAAAGGCAGCGCTGTACCCTTTAGAAGAGAACAGCTGTCCGCAGCACATCCCGTCAATGTCGTTTGGCACCACTACCCCTATTCCCGCTTTTTTCGAAACGCTCATAAAAGTCTGCCACACACTTTTTTTACCTTCCTTTGCACCGCCCATCATCCTGTTGATGCAGGTAGGGAAATAAACCACATCACCGTTCCTATCGCCTTTAACATATCCTTTTGGTGCCTGCAGCTGGTTGCTCCACAAAGGCATGGCCGGAACGATCTTTTTGATGCCCCCGGTTAGGTTCCGCATGGCGGATGCACCAAAAACACTGTTTATACCATTGCCCAACCTCACGGCCAGTCCCGCTGCAAAAGCAGCCCCACCAAAATTCCTCGCCACAATCACCGCAAGCCCATTCGCGGTACGGCTATGGCTTTCCCTGCGCAACCGCTTTACCAGATCGCCCGTATTGATGTCTACCGGGCAGGCCGTAGCACAAAGCCCGTCAACCGCACAGGTCTCCAGTCCATCGTACTGGTATTCCTTCACCAGCTGGTCAAAGGTAGCTTCATCACCCTTTGTCCTTAAACCCGCCAGCTCCCTGCGCACCACTATTCTTTGTCTTGGGGTCAGCGTAAGGTTACGGCTTGGGCATTTATGTTCACAATAGCCACATTCTATACAGCGGTCTACCTCCTGCTCTACAGCAGGCAGCGGCTTCAGGTCGGCAATATGTGCTTTTTTATCTTTATTGATGATCACTCCCGGGTTCAGCAGGTTTTTCGGGTCAACTACCGCTTTCAGCCTTTCCATGATCTGGTACGCTTCTGCCCCCCATTCGGTTTCTATAAAAGGTGCCATGTTGCGCCCGGTACCATGCTCGGCCTTTAAAGTCCCATCGTATTGCTCTACCACCAGCTTCACCACATCCTGCATAAAGCTGTCATAGCGTGCGATCTCTGCCTGGGTATGGAAAGCCTGGGTCACCACAAAGTGGATGTTTCCATCTTTGGCATGTCCAAAAATAATGGCCTCGTGGTAACTGTATTTCTTAAACAGTTCCTGCAGGTCAAGGATGGCATCCCCCAGCCGTGCTACAGGGAAAGCAATGTCTTCCAGGATCACTGTTGTGCCGCTGGCCCTTACCGCACCAACCGCCGGGAACATCCCCTTGCGCAGTTTCCAGTAAAAGGCCTGCTGTTTCGCATCTTCTGTAAAAACCGGCGGTTCCAGCATCGATAAAGATCCGGCCGAAGCCAGGAACACATCGCTCTTGGCATGCAGTTCCCCGGGTGTATTGGCCTGAAATTCTACGAGCAGCGCAGCTGCTGTTTCAGGCAAAGTCTTTAACCGTTCAGGAACACCCTTTAAATTGTCTATCGACCGCAAAGAAGCCCTGTCCATCAGCTCTACAGCCTCGGCCCCGGCAACGGTTAGTGGAATGATGGCCTGACAGGCCGCATAGATATCCGGAAAATAGATAAAGGCAGTGCTCTTACAGGCAAAATCAGGCACCGTTTCCATGACCGCCTCAGCAATGAAGCCCAGGGTGCCCTCGGCACCGATTAAAAGGTGTGCCAGCACATCCAGCGGATGCTGGTGGTCTATAAAAGCATTCAGCGAATAACCCACCGTATTCTTGGTCTGGTATTTCCTGCGGATCAGTTCATACAGTTCAACATTCCCTGCAAGCTGATCCTGTATATTTTTTATGGCATCGAACAATTGCGGACAATCGCGTTCAAAGTTTTGATAATCTGCTGTTTTTTCTGTGCTGAAAGACTTACCATCGGGTAAAATGAACCGGATATGCCGGGTAGTGTGGTACGAGTTCAGCTTTACCCCGCAGCACATTCCGCTCGAGTTGTTGGACAGGATCCCGCCCATCATTGCAGCATCAATGCTGGAAGGATCAGGACCGATCTTTCTTTTGTATTTCTTTAAATGACCGTTCACCATGCTGCCCGTTATGCCGGGCTGCACCCTTACCAAAGCACCTTCCTCTTCTATACGGATGCTGTTCCAGTACTGGCTCAGGTCTACCAGAATACCATCGGTAATCGACTGGCCAGACAAGCTGGTACCACCGGTACGAAAAGTCAGCGGAACCTGATGCTGATGTGAAAAACCAAACAGTGCAATGATCTCCTGTTCGGAGACCGGCTGTACTACTGCCCTGGGCCGTAAATAGTAAAAACCCGCATCACTGGCATAGGCAACCAAATCTATTAAACGTGTCTTGATCCGATCCTTTGGCAGGATAGCTTCTAAAAGAGTCCCGATATTCATGTAGGACAAAAATAGTAATTCCCTTTTTAATAAAGTGCTGTTTCTCTGCTATACTTATTGCGGTATTCAACAGGTGAAAGCCCTGTAATCCGCCTGAAAGTTGTACGGAAAGCCTTGGTATCTGTATACCCCACCTTGTACATCACCTCGTTCACATTCTCGCGCGAGGATTCCAGGCTCATTTTGGCCGCTTCAATTTTCACCCGCTGCATGTATTCGGCAATGGTATTGGAAGTCGCTTTTTTAAAGCGCCTTTCCAGGTTCCTCCGTCCAACGGCAAGCATCAGCGCCAGCTGGTCTACTGTAATCTTTTCCCCGAAATTCTGTTCAATATAAGTCTGGGCCATTCTTACCGGCTCATCATCGTGTTCCTTCTGCCCTTCAAAAATGATAAAGGGCGACTGGCTGCTCCTGTCGAACTCTATTTCCAGTACCTTGGCACATAATATCGCCAGGTTCCTGCCCAGGTATTTTTCTACCAGGTACAGCAGCAGGTTCAAAAAAGAATAAGCACCCCCGCTCGAGTAAATGCCCTTTTCATCGGTAATGATCTTCTCGGCTACCAGGTTTACATCCGGAAACATTTTCCGGAAGGGGTTCGCCGACATCCAGTGCGTCGCACATTTTCGCCCTTTCAATAAGCCTGTAGAAGCCAGTAAAAATGCACCTACACACAGGCTTGCCACCTCGGCACCCCCTTTATACTGTTTGCTGATCCAGGGCAAAAATTCCTGGTTCAGGGCTATCGCCTTTGCCATATCCCCGCTTGGGGCAGGGATAATCACCAGATCGGTCTTCCCCGCATCTTTAAGCACCACACCGGGTTTAACCGTAAAAAGTCCATCATACAATGCGCTGCTGTCATCCAGTCCAACCAGATCAACCTTAAAAAACGGCGGCCGGCCCATCCCGGCCAGCAGCTTATTCACCGTATGGAATACTTTATAAGGGCCAACAATACTGCTCAGTACAGCTTCTCCGCGGGGTACAAGAATTGATATGTGCTTCATACTCAAAGTTAAGCTTAAGCAATGTCGCAATCAACCCCTTGTATTGCCGTATTCACACCCTATACCCCGGCTACAAAATTCAGCACTTCTATACTGGGTTCGGCTTCCAGTCCGCTTTCATCGCGCTGCTGCTGAAATGCTTTAAAAGATTCCATATCCAGAAACTGCTCCTGGGCGGCTTCACTGCTGTACAAAGAAATATGGGTAAAGGTCCTGCCGTCCTCGCCCAGGTAAATGCTGTACCGCACATCAGCATTCCCCGATTCCTTAAGTTCATTGATAAATACGTTGATGTTTGTTTTGTTCTGCTCCACAAAAGAAGGTTTTACGGTGTAGGTTACTTTTACGCTTTTCATAATTACTGTTTCTTCCTTATCAGACGAACAGAAAAGGCGAAATGTGACAAGGCCGGTAAAAAAAAATAATCAATTACGACAACAAGCCTCCCGGTCACATACAATGAATTAAATGAACAAACTGAATAAAGCCTTAAAAGGGTGCTTTTAGTACTTTCGTTACCATGTTTGGCCAAACAGAGGCGTATCCTGAAAAGCCTGATAAGAGTAAGGAAAATTTATAATAAGCCCTATTGTGAAACCATTACAAGCAGGTTAGCTGACGATGGTGACACTATCTTAACAAACAAATTTTAAAACTATGAAAAAGTTAGAATTAAAAAACCTTGGTGTTCAGGAAATGAACACAGCAGAAATGGCTAAAGTTGAAGGTGGTGGTTTACTTAACGATGCCCTTAAAGGCCTGTTAGGTTCCGTTACCGGAACTTTAAACACTATCGGTAACGATACCTCTGCTTTCTTAAACAAAACATTAACCAATGTTTTGAAACTGGTTTGGAGCCTGTAAGAAAAATTACTTTCAGCCGTTGTCCCGGACTCCGGGATAACGGTTACTTTAACCAGCAAATCCATGCCCCTGTCTACATATTCCGCCGAAACCATTTCCAGCACCGCGCTTGTTTACCGCTCACAGATCAGTAAATCTACCAGGGTCATCTATCTCATTACCGTATTTGCTATCCTCATTACTTTTGCCCTTCTGCCCATCATCAAAATAGCCATCAGCGTAAAAAGCGGTGGCATCCTGCAATCATCCGTAGAAAAAACCGAACTCATCGTTCCGGTAAACGGGCGCCTGGTTACCCTTAAACTTAAAGACAACAAAAAAGTAAAACAGGGAGAAACCTTGCTGGTTATAGATGCCGCGTTGGCCAAACAACAGGGTTCCATTGTACAAAACCGGCAGGGCCAGATCGGCCAGTTCCTTCAAGACATCCGCATGCTCCTGCTTTATATGAACAGGAACGGTTACAGCTACCCAAGCCTGCAAACCGGACAATATACCGCCTCCTGGCAACAGTTTGCCCAGGAGCTTGAAAATGCCAGGATCGTAAAGAACCAGGCCGAAAACACCTTTAACCGTTACAACAAACTTTTTCAGAACAAGGCCATCACCGAATCTGAATACGAACGCTACAAATTTGAACTCAACCAGGCCGAATCTGCTTACCGGATGGTCCTGACCAAATATAAGTCGCAATGGCAAACCGAAGCCAATACACTCCGCAATGAATTGCAGCAACTCAGCGGAGAACAGGTGGAATTGAACGAACAGAAAAAACAATATACCCTTAAAGCGCCTATCGATGGTTCTATACAAAACCTTACCGGCATACAGGAAGGGGCCTATCTTTTTGCCAACCAGAAAATAGGCGAAATCTCACCGGATGCCGACATGACCGCTTTCTGTTATGTTAAACCGGCAGATATCGGGCTCATCAAAAAAGGACAGGAAGTACGCCTGCAGGTAGACGCCTACAATTATAACCAATGGGGACTGGCACAAGGTAAAGTGCTCGACATTTCAGACGACATTGTCATCATCAATAACAACCAGCCGGTATTCAAAGTACGCTGCAGTCTTGATCAGAACTACCTGGTATTAAAAAACGGGTACAAAGGTTATTTAAAAAAGGGAATGAGTTTTACCGCCCGTTTTACCGTAACAGAACGCAGCTTATACCAGCTGCTGTACGACAAGGTAGACGATTGGGTAAACCCTAACGTAGCTAACAAAAGGTCATGAGCACAAAAGTAAAACAGCGCGACATTACAGATTGCGGCGCAGCCTGCCTGGCCTCCGTTGCCGCACATTACAAATCAGATCTTCCCGTTGCCCGCATCCGGCAGCTGGCCGGAACAGATAAAAAAGGCACTACTGTACTGGGCATTGTAGAAGCAGCCCAGAAACTGGGGTTTGAGGCCAAAGGCGTAAAAGGCCCCTTCGAGAGTCTTTTTAAAATACCCAAACCTGCCATTGCCCACCTTGTGGTTAAAGATGTACTGCAGCATTATGTGGTCATCTATAAGGTAAACAAGAAATACATCCAGGTCATGGATCCCATCGATGGGCAGATGCACCAGAAAACCCATGAAGAATTTCAAAAAGAGTGGACAGGCGCACTCGTACTCCTGCTGCCGGCCGAAGCGTTTGAAACCGGCAACCACAAAACCTCCATACAGGGCCGTTTCTGGAACCTCATCAAGCCGCATAAAAACATTTTAATACAGGCATTGTTCGGGGCCATTGTATATACTATATTAGGTCTGTCTACCTCTGTTTTTGTACAGAAGTTGGTAGATTTTGTACTGGTAGACAGCAACCGGAACCTGCTCAACCTCATGGGCATGGCCATGGTCATCATCCTGGCCATCCAGCTCTTTATCGGTACCGCAAAAACCATTTTCACCTTAAAAACCGGGCAAATGATCGATGCCCAGCTGATACTGGGTTATTATAAGCACCTGCTCAAACTGCCGCAGCAGTTTTTTGATACCATGCGCGTTGGCGAAATCATCTCCCGCATCAACGACGCTGTAAAAATCCGGGCCTTCCTCAATGATGTCAGCATCAATTTTTTGGTCAATATTTTTATCGTCTTCTTTTCTTTCCTCATGATGTTCAGTTACTACTGGAAACTGGCCCTCATTATGCTGGCAGTGATACCGGTATACCTGGCAGTTTATACGGTAACCAATAAGCTCAACAAAAAGGTTCAGCGAAAGCTGATGGAAGATGCCGCCGAGCTGGAATCCCAGCTGGTAGAAAGCCTGAATGCCGTAGGCACCATCAAACGTTTCGGACTGGAAGACCATGCCAATGAAAAAACCGAGACCCGTTTTGTTAAACTGCTGCAAACAGGCTTCAAATCAAACATGAACTCGGTATTTTCCGCTACATCGGCCGAACTCATCTCACGCCTGCTCACCATCATACTCCTTTGGACGGGTGCCGGCTTTGTGCTCGACAATAGGCTTACCCCCGGCGAGCTGCTTTCCTTTTATACCCTGATCGGTTATTTTACCGGCCCGGTTTCTTCCCTTATCGGGATGAACAAAATTGTTCAGGATGCCATGATTGCATCCGACAGGTTGTTTGAAATTATGGACCTGGAACGCGAAAGTGATGAAAACCAGATCGAACTGACCGCAGATAAGATCGGTGATATCCGCTTTGAGCACGTAGATTTCAGGTACGGCACCAGGCTCAATGTTTTTGAAGACCTGAGTTTGAGCATCCCCAATGGGAAATTTACAGCAATTGTTGGCGAAAGCGGCTCCGGGAAGTCTACACTGATGGCCATACTTCAAAACATCTATCCTATTCAAAAAGGCAACGTAAGCATTGGCAAATATGATTTAAAATACATCAGCATAGTCTCCTTACGCAAGGCCGTAGCTGTAGTACCTCAGCAAATTGATCTCTTTGCCGGAAATGTGATTGACAATATTGCCATTGGCGATTATGAGCCGGATATGCAAAAGATCCTTGATATTGCCGAACAGCTGGGTATCCTGGATTTTATAGAAACCCTGCCGGCCGGATTTCAGACCTACCTGGGCGAGAACGGGACTGCACTATCGGGCGGGCAAAGGCAACGCATTGCCATAGCCAGGGCCTTATACCGGAATCCTGAAATCCTGATCCTCGATGAGGCTACCTCTTCTCTTGACTCAGCATCAGAACAATATGTACAAAAGGCTATTGAAGTCTTAAAAGCACGCAACAAAACCGTTATTGTTATTGCCCATCGTTTAAGTACCCTCAACAATGCAGATAAGATCATTGTACTGGATAAAGGCAGGGTAATTGAACAGGGAACCCATAACGAATTGCTGTACCTGCCCGGTTCGGCCTACGCTGCACTCTGGAAACTGCAGATGCCGCAATTATTGGTAAAAAACTAAACCACCTGCTTATTTTAATTATAACAATGCAATTGTAATGATATCTGTTATAAATTTTCCAGTAGTTGTTCAGTGATTGTCCAGTAATCGTCCAGTGATTGTCCAGTCCGAACTGAATAATTACTGATTAATTTTAAAACAATTAGCAGTTGATTCTTGTTTTTTTAGTAACAGATATGGTAACTAAATTAAACTATTGAATATGGGAACTTACAAAAACGGTCCTCTGGGGCCATTCAAAGGCAAGATCGGTCCGCTTTTCGGTTATATTCTGAGAGGCAAGGGTGTTTTACGGGCTGCACCGCACATCACTAAACCCCGCTCAATTAAACAATTGGCCGTCCAGGAACGGATGGTTGTGCTGAGTCCGTTTTTAAACAAAATAAAAAAATACCTCGCAGTGGGCTTTGAACTTTCGGCCATTAAAAATGAAAATTCAGCCAATAATTCGGCAAAGTCTTACAACCTGAAGCATGCCATTAAGGGAGAATATCCGGAACTGGAAGTTGACTATTCCCAAGCCAGGCTTACAGAGGGCAGCCTTGAAATTCCGCAAAATGCCAGGGTGGAAGCTGTAGAAAACGGGTTTAAATTCAGCTGGGATTTTGACGAAAATGGCGCAGGGCATCCAAACGACAAAACTATGCTGATGGCGTATTTCCCGGAATTGAAAAGCAGTACATACATGATCAATGGCGTGGGAAGGCACCAGGGTCAGGAAATCCTGGAAATACATCCTGCTTTAAAAGGAAAAACAGCCGAGACCTATATGTCCTTTATAACAGACGACAGAAAAGCCATTTCCAACAGCGTTTATACCGGCAGCGTTACTTTTTAGTACGAATTCATTTTATTGAAAACCCTTTGCTTCTTTTTCAGTTATTAAACTGAGAAACGATTGTCTGTATAATTAGCATAAATAGATGAAAGCAAACCCTTTTTTAATAGAACGGAACTTTAGCGCTCCGCTAAGCAAAGTTTGGGAAGCCATAACCGATACCGGTAAAATGAAGCACTGGTATTTTGACCTGGAAAAATTTAAACCGGAGGTAGGTTTCAAGTTTCAGTTTATGGCTGGTGATGACAAGAAAAAGTACCTGCACATCTGTAAGGTAACCCAGGCAGAGGAAGGCAAAGTACTGGAATACAGCTGGAGTTACGACAATTATCCGGGACAGTCCTGGGTAAAATTTGAATTGTTCGAAGCAGGTACGGGCACCCGGCTAAAGCTTACCCATACCGGCATCGACAGCTTTCCCAAGGATGATCCTGCTTTTGCAAAAGAGCGTTTTGCTGCCGGCTGGACAGCCATTATTGGAACCAACTTAAAGAATTTTCTGGAGCAATAAGCGCAGCGGATCCTCCTGCCGGGCAATCAGAATTTGATGTTTCCCCTCAATTCGCCCCCGGGTACTGTTGAGCTATGCACATTTAAATACCATTTGCCCGCCAGCAGCTGGTTGATCTCTACGTCTGTAAGCACCCTGGTCTCTCCAGACATAGTGCCCGAACTTGCTGTTGTAAAACCGGTAATTCCGATAACCACTACTGAGCTTTTGGTATCCGAGCCATCTTCTGCCCCATGAAAGTGCATATTGGTAGTTGTAGCGGCCGCCGAGCCCAGCTGCCAGCTAAAGCTGTAGCTAATGGTCTTTTTTGCCGGGTCAAACACCACATCGCCCATACCTGTACCCGTGCTGGCATTGGCCGGAACCTCCTGGGCACCCGAGAACATTACATGTGATTTCTTTTTAAGGTCTTCCGGTTCTTTGTCTTTGTTTTTTTTACAGGCCGCGAAAGAAAAAAGGAACATTACTGCCAGTACAACTGCAGCAAAAGTCTGGTTCAAGTGTTTTGTTTTCATATCAGATAAGGTTTATAATTATCTGTACGTAAAACACTGCCCAAAGGTTGCCTGAGCTAAAGCCTTAACCCTGATAAAAAACTAAACGCTTACGTTAATGGCTTCCCAAAGCATATCTTTCAGTTGGGTAAGCCCCTTCTGGGCTACAGAGGAAATAAAGATTGCCGGAATATTTGCAGGAAGTTCCTTTTTCATTTCTTCCATCAGTTCTTCATCCAGCATATCCGATTTGGTAATGGCCAGCAGGTGCGGCTTTTGCATCAGTTCCGGGTTATAGTCTTTCAGTTCTGATTTCAGGATTTCATATTCTTCTGTGATGCTCCGGTGGGTGTCAGCAGGAACCATAAACAGCAGTACAGAATTCCGCTCTATATGACGCAGGAAACGGTAGCCCAGCCCTTTTCCTTTGGAAGCACCCTCAATGATACCAGGAATATCAGCCATGACGAACGATTTGCTGCCCCGGTAAGATACGATCCCCAGGTTAGGTACCAGTGTGGTAAAAGGATAGTCTGCAATTTCGGGCTTGGCAGCAGAAAGTACCGACAGCAAAGTAGATTTACCCGCATTTGGGAAACCTACCAGGCCTACATCGGCCAGTACCTTGAGTTCCAGTACCACCCATTCTTCCCTGCCCGGCTCTCCGGGTTGGGCAAAGCGGGGCGTTTGCAGCGTAGGTGTTTTAAAATGCCAGTTTCCGAGTCCGCCGCGGCCACCAGGGGTGAGGATTTTGGTTTCCCCATCCTCGGTGATTTCAAAAATGGTATGTCCGGTTTCTGCATCTTTGGCAATGGTACCCAGGGGTACCTCCAGGATCTCATCTTTGCCCGATTTACCGGTTGATGTTCCGCTTGAACCTGGCTGCCCATCGGGCGCAATGATATGTTTGCGGTATTTCAGGTGTAGCAGGGTCCAGAACTGGGAGTTGCCCCTCAGCATGATGTGTCCGCCACGGCCACCGTCGCCACCATCCGGACCACCTGTAGCAGTCCGCACATCTCGGTGCAGGTGTGCAGAGCCTGCGCCCCCTTTACCGGAGCGGCAGCATATCTTAACGTAATCTACAAAATTGGAACCCTGCGACATCAGTAAAAATTAGTATTGATCTACTACCGCACAAAGATTGGCAAAGATATCTTCGATCTTACCGATCCCGTTTACCTTACTCAATTTCTGCTGTGCTTCGTAATAAGGCAAAACATGGATTGTTTTGTTAAAATATTCTTCAATACGTTTCTGCAGTTTATCGGCCTGATCGTCTGCACGACCAGTTTCCAGCTGACGTTGTGCAATGCGTTTGGTCAGTTCTTCCTGATCTACGTCCAATGCAATCACACCAGCTATGGCACTGCCTTTACTTTCTAAAAACTCATCCAAAGCCTGGGCCTGCGGCACAGTACGAGGGAATCCATCAAATATAAATCCTTTGGCCTGTGGGTTTCTATCCACTTCTTCTTCCAGCATAGCGATGGTAATTTCATCGGGTACCAGTTGTCCGTCGGCAATTAAAGCACTTACCTTTTGTCCAAGCGGAGTCTGGTTTTTAATGTGTGCCCGGAAAATGTCGCCTGTAGAGATGTGGAGCAATTGATATTTTTCAATCAATTTTTCAGATTGGGTGCCTTTGCCTGCACCCGGTGGGCCAAAGAGAACAAAATTCAACATTTGGGTTGTCTTTAAAGTTAAAAAGCCTTTAAGCATTGGCTTAAGGCCGTACAAATCAATTCATTATAACACTTCTATTTTCAATTCCCTCAATCGAAAAAAAGAAAAAAAGCAGGTTAGTTTTGAGGCTGCAAATATATAACTATTAATTTATTATCTCCTTTTTTTTGCAAAATACTCCCCTGCTGCCGGGCTTCCCGTTCAGCCCGGTAAGGACCGGCCCCTGGCGGCCATATTTTATGGCTTTCATTTTAAAATAACATTAAATTAACTAAATTCGTTCATACAAACAGACGTAGGGTGACAAATTACAGTAGTTTAAGCGATTATGAGTTGACCGCCTTATTGAAGGCCGGCGACCGTATGGCCTTTACTGAAATTTATGACCGCTACTTCTGGATGCTCCATGCCCATGCCTATAAATGGATGCGCAACCGTGAAGAAACCAGAGATGTGATCCATGAGCTTTTTCTGGCCTTATGGGAAAAAAGGGAAAGCCTTTCTTTTGAGCCAGGCTTGCGCAGCTACTTATCGGCCGCAGCCCGTAACCGCATCTTTAACCTCCTGTCGCATAAGCGCATTGAATCCGAATACCTGACCTCACTGAACGAATTTATGGACCAGGGCAGTTGTATTACCGACCACCTGGTGCGGGAAAAACAGCTGATGGAGATCATTGAAAGTGAAATTGCCGGCATGCCGGATAAAATGAGGGAAGTGTTTGAACTGAGCAGAAAAGAAAACCTGAGCCACCGGGAAATTGCAGAACGGCTCGATATTTCTGAACAGACCGTCCGCAAGCACGTACAGCACGCCTTAAAGATCCTGCGTTTCAAACTGGGCCTGTACCTCCTCATGAGCTTTTTTATAGGTATGTAATTTTTTTTTCATTTTTCTTTACCCCCCAGGCCTTCCTCAACTGTATCTCTATATAATCGGTAGATTAATTCTAACTTTGCAATTATGGAAGACAACAAGGCTTCATTGTTATTAAAAAAATATGTTGCGGGCTATTGCACAGCCGAGGAAAAGGCGATGCTTGAATCCTGGTACCTTGCGCGTGACCTGAACTTCCCTGATATGAGTGTACAGGAACGGCTGGAGCACAAACAGGAAATATTTGCTGCGCTCGAAAAAGCGATGGCACCTAAACAACCTAAGCCGAACTGGTTAAAAATAAGCGCAGCCGCAGCTGTTCTTGCAGTTGTGATTTTCAGCATCTGGCAATACGAGCCTTCCAAACCGGGTATCCATACGGCCTCCCCCCAATTGAGCGGGCAGGACATTGCACCTGGCAGCAACAAGGCCACGCTTCAGCTGGCCAACGGGCAAACCATTCATTTAAATGGCGATAAAGCAGGAATTGTAATACGGGCAGGCCAGCTGGCCTACAACGATGGTACACGCATTGAAGCCGGCCTAACGGGTAAGGAAAATGCCGCTGCAATAAATACCATCACCACACCGGTAGGGGGCCAATACCAGGTGATCCTTGAAGACGGGACAAAGGTTTGGCTCAATGCAGCCTCCTCACTAAGCTATCCTACCCATTTTAGCGGGGGCAAGCGTACTGTTACCATAAATGGGGAGGCTTATTTTGATGTGGCGCACAACAAAAACAAGCCCTTTACGGTAAGCAGTAAAAACCAGACCATCACCGTACTGGGCACACAGTTTAATGTAATGGCTTATGAGAATGAGCAGGTAGTAAAAACGACCCTGCTTAAAGGATCCGTACAGGTATCAGCCCTAAGCGGCCAGGCAAATGCTGTGGTACTTAAACCAGGCGAACAGGCGCAGCTTAGTCAGACACGCGTGGCGATTACCGCGAATGTTGACCTGGAAGAAGTCGTTTCCTGGAAAAACGGCTATTTCAAATTCAACGAAAACATCAAAAGTATCATGAATAAAATAGCCCGCTGGTATGACATTGAAGTGGTATACCGGCCGGGGGTTGACCTCAACCAGACCTTTTCGGGCGAGGTATCCAAATCAAGAAACGTCTCTGCATTGCTTAAAGTGATGGAACTGACCGGAAATGTTCATTTTAAAATTGAAGAAAGGAGGATCATCGTTATGCCGTAGTGCTACCCATAAAGATGAGCCTGAAAAGAAGCCGGGAATGATTGGACCCATCCCCGGCAGATTAAGGGCTCTGAACCCCGCTCATCAGGCGGAACTCTTATTGAATTGACTCATATTTAAACCCTAATCATCAAATGTATGATTTTTTATGCTAACGTTAAACGTGGCCAAGGCCACAGTATGAAACGAAAACTCATCATGCGGATCAACTTATCCATATTCTTTTTCTTACTGGCTATCATACAGGTAGCTGCAAAGGATGTATTCGCACAAAGAATTACACTTAATACCAGCAACAGCAGTCTGAACCAGGTGATCAAAGAAATCCGCGCGCAAAGCGGCTATGACTTCTTTTACAACAATGCACTGCTGGCCAAAGCCCGTCCGGTATCTGTTCATGTAAAAAATGTATCGCTGGAAGAAGCCCTGCAGAAATGTTTTGCCAACCAGCTGTTTACCTATCAGATTACCGACAAAATGGTGGTGATCCTGGAAAAACAAGCCAAACCTGAAAGCATGGCAGCTTTACGGCAAACCATCACCGGAAAAGTAGTAGACAGTCTGGGTATGCCCCTGCCTGGCGCTACCGTAAAAGTTAAAGGCAGCAGCAGGGTAACGCTTACCGATAACAAAGGGGTCTTTATTTTAAAGGATGTAGACGAAAATGCCATTCTGGAAATCTCTTACCTGGGCTTTATCAGTCGCGAGCTAAAAGCTTCGGCCAGTATGGGCAACATTGTGCTGCAGGCATCCCAATCGGGGCTGAGCGAGGTGGTGGTTACGGCCATGGGCATATCCCGCGAGAAAAAAGCACTGGGCTATGCCGTGCAGGAAGTAAAATCGGAAGAACTTGCAACAAGGCCTACCAATACCTTAGGTGCCATTTCCGGCAAAGTAGCCGGTTTACAGGTCATCTCTTCCGGTGGTAATATGGGCGGTTCTACCCGTGTTTTACTGCGGGGCATCAACTCCATTAAAGGAAACAACCACCCCCTGTATGTCATAGACGGTACACCGATAGAAGATTCCAATTTCAACACCTCCTCAACCGAAAACGGTAGTGCAGGGAAGGATGTAGGTAACCTGATCCAGGACCTTAACCCGGATGACATCGAGAACATTTCTGTGCTTAAAGGCCCTTCGGCTGCTGCACTTTACGGCTCAAGGGCGGCCAACGGGGTTATCATGATCACCACAAAAAAAGGAAGCAAAAAAGACAAATTCGACATTACTTTAAATACCGGGGTAGATTTCGAAAATATTGTACGCTTGCCTAAAAGGCAGCAGCTATACGGACAGGGTTATGCCAATACCTTCGCCAAAGCCACTATTAGCGGTAAAGAATACAACATCGTAGATTATGCGTCTGATGAAAGCTGGGGTCCAAAACTGGACGGCACACCCGTACTGCACTGGTACAACCTGGACCCGGAATACCCGGCCGATTACCTGAACCCTCAGCCCTGGGTATACCCGGAGCATGATGTGAACTACTTTTTCCGTACAGGGATAGCCAACACCAATAACATTGCCGTTAGCGGAACCAGCGAAAAGACCAATTACCGTTTGTCCTACACCAATAAAAATGTACGGGGTACGGTTCCAAATTCAAGCCTGGGACGTAATTCTGTTAACTTTTCGGGTGCTACGCAACTGGGCATTGTAAATGTGTTCAGCAACATGAGCTATATTAAAACCACAGCCATGGGCAGGCCATGGACCGGTGCTTCCAACCGTAACATTATGCTGGAAGCCTTTCAGTGGGGCGGCGTACAGGTAGACTATAAACGCCTGAGCGAATACAAAAGGGCTGATGGTACCCCACGTGCCTGGAACCGTACCAGCTACCAGAACACCCCTGCAGGAGAAGCCACGCGCTTTATAGACAACCCTTACTGGTCGGCCTATGAAAGTTACCTGGAAGAGAACCGCGACAGGCTTTACGGAAATATAGGCTTTACTGTGGATGCCGCCAGCTGGTTAAAACTGACCGGTAAGGTACATGCCGACATCTATACTTTCGAGTACCAGGACCGTATTGCCGTGTATAGCCGTTCGCAATCGCAATACCAGGAATACAACAACCACGCCAACGAATTTAACTACGAATTCCTGGCCACCGCCAAAAAAGCCTGGGGCGATTTCTCCCTTACCGGAAACCTGGGCGGGAACATCAGGGACCAGAAACGCCGCATCATTGATGGCCTTACCCAGGGCGGACTGATCATTCCGCAGTACTATAACCTTAAAAATGCACCAAGCGTACTGAACAACAACAATGTGTACAAAAGACAGACCTATTCTTTGTACGGCAGTTTCTCTGCAGGCTGGAGGGGCATGCTTTACCTGGATGGAACCTTGCGCAACGACTGGTCTTCTACCCTGCCGGTAAACAACAACTCCTTTGCTTATCCTTCGGTTACCGGAAGTTTTGTTTTCAGCGAACTTCCTGGCCTGAAAAAACAGGAATGGCTTGATTTTGCAAAAATACGTCTGGGCTGGGCACAGGTAGGTAACGATACAGACCCCTACCAGCTGGCCCAGGTTTATGAGGCCCAGCAGGCTTTCAACGGAAATTCTTCGTATAAACTGCCGGGCACACTGAACAATCCTTTGTTAAAACCAGAATTGACTTCATCGGTAGAAACCGGGCTGAGCATACAAATGTTCAAAAACCGCCTGGGCCTGGATGTCACCTATTACCACAACAACAGCCGTAACCAGATCCTGTCGGTACCCGTTTCTGCGGCCTTTGGTTACGACAATAAATTCCTGAATGCGGGTAAAATCAACAACCAGGGGATAGAGGTTACCCTGAATGCCACTCCGGTAAAAAGCGGCAGCTTTGAATGGAACAGCACCATCAACTGGTCGAAAAACAAAAACAAGGTGGTAAAACTGGACGAGGGTGTAAACTCCCTTGAGCTAAGTAACCTGCTGGTAACCCTTGTGGCACAGGAAGGTAAACCTTACGGGCAGATCATGGGTTACGATTTTGTATATGCCCCAGACGGACAACGTGTGGTACAGGCCGATGGCACCTACCTTAAAACCTCGCAGCTAAGGCCATTGGGCAGTGTACTGCCCGACTACCTTTTTGGTTTTCAAAACAGTTTCAGCTATAAGAAATTACGCCTGGGTTTTCTGATTGATGGCAGAATGGGCGGAAGCTTTTTCTCGCAGACCTATAAGGTGGGTATGTACTCCGGTGTGCTCGACCGTACAGCGGCAAACGGCATCCGGGAAAACGGCACCATCGTAGATGGCGTAAAAGCAGATGTGGTATTTCACCCCGACGGGTCGTATACGGTAAGCAATACCAGCAAAAACGACACCCGCATTTCGGCATTGAACTGGGCAAGAAATGAATACAACGGGCCAACCACCTTCAGCATATTTGATGCCTCCTACATCAAATTGAGGGAAGTTACGCTGGGCTATAATTTCGACCTGAAAAAGAACAGTACTGTCCGTGCTATCGGACTTACCTTATATGGCAGGAACCTCTGGAACATTTATACCAAAAGCAAATACATCGATCCGGAGTTTACCAACAGCAACGGCAACGTACAAGGTATAGAGGGCGGTAACATCCCTGTACCCATTACCTACGGCCTGAATGTAAGTGTTAAGTTTTAACCCTAAAATGTACTCAAATGAAATTTTATCATAAAATAGCTGCCCTTGCCCTGTTGTCGGTTACTGCTTTTATTTCCTGCAGCGACGACAAATTTGCAGAACTCAATACAGACCCGAACAGGCCGGGAAATGTACCTACACCAACCCTGATCCTTTCGGCCGAAAAACAGGTTATGGACAACATCAGGCATCTCGATTTTTCGCTGAACGGCACCATGCTGTTTGCACAGTATTACAGCCAGAATATTTACACCGATGTGAGCCGTTACGATATTCCAAGGAACAATTCAGACCGCTACTGGGCAGATGCCTACAAGGCCTTAAACAACCTGAACGACATCATCAACCTGAACACCAATCCGGCCACCAAAGCTTTCGCAGCTGCCGGGGCCGCCGGTACCAATGCCAGTCAGATTGCCATTTGCAGGGTATTGAAGGCCTTTACCTTCCATTCCTTAAGTGACGTTTTTGGAGATATCCCCTACCAGTCGTACGCTGGTAAGGATGCCAGCTTTGAGGCCCTGCAGCAAAACCCAGATAATTATACACCAAAGTATGCCAGCCAGGAAAAGATCTACAGCGATATGCTGCAGGAGCTGGACCAGGCTGCCGATACCTTGTGGAAATATTCGACTGCCAATACTTTCGGTGTTTCCGATATCATTTACAAGGGCAACAACGAGAACTGGGCCAGGTTTGCCAATTCCCTGCGTTTACGTCTGGCCACACGCATCCGTACCAAACAGCCTGCACTATCGCAGCAGCATTTTGCAGATGCCCTGGCACAGGGCGTGTTCAGCTCAAATGCGCATACAGCTGCCTTTAAATACAGCAGCTCTGCACCCAACGAAGCACCGCTTTACCGGGCTACCGTGACCGCCAACCGTAAGGACTTTGCGGTATCGCACATCCTGATCAATTCCTTAAAAGGACAGCTTGGCCCCTTTAGCACTTCTGACCCTCGTTTGCCTGTGTATGCCCTGCCGAACAAAAACAACGAATATATTGGGCAGCCTTATGGTTTACCTCTGGATGCTGCAGGGATTAACGGGCCGACCGACATCAGCTTACCCGGAACACTGGTAAACGCGGCAGATTTTAGCGAGGTGCTTCAGGAATATGCTGAAGTGGCCTTCCTGATCTCCGAATACCAGAACTGGAGCGACAGCGAGTATAAAAAAGGCGTAGTCGCTTCGTTAACACGCTGGGGCATTGCACAAAACACTGCACAAACCTATGCCGATAACCTGCCTGCGGCCAATAAAGAAAGAGTGCTTACCCAGAAATACTTTGCGCTGTACACACAAGGACTGGAGGCCTGGTCGGAAATCCGCCGTACGGGCTTCCCTAACTTCCTGGTAAAACCGAACGATGTGGTATGGACAAGGGTAACCCCAACCGGCACCATCAACTATCAGTTTAAACCCATATTTGGTGATGCCATCCCAAAACGCATGTATTATCCTGTAAAAGAACAAAGTGTAAACAAAACCAATTACCAGCAGGCCCTGGCTGCACAGGGTGACGATGTGATTACAACCCCGGTTTGGTGGAATAAATAAAAATGAATATGAAAAGATTATCAGTTATGCTGTTTTTACTGTTCCCTGCGCTATTGATGGCGCAGGGAAACAAAGCGGATGCCCGGGGCTATATCGTAAAGGTAGGCGAGCAGGCACCGGCCGATTTTAAACTGGTGCTGCACAACGGAGAAACGACCAGCCTGGCGCAGTTAAAAGGCAAGGTGGTTGTACTGCAGTTTACAGCGAGCTGGTGCGTGGTATGCCGTGAGGAAATGCCGCACCTGGAAAAAGAGGTATGGCAGGCCTATAAGGACAAGGGCCTGGTGCTGATTGGGGTAGACCGTGATGAGCCCCTGCCTGTAGTCCGGAAATTTGCAAAGGACATGAAGATCAGCTACCCGCTGGCACTCGACCCCGGAGCAGACATTTTTGGTCGCTTTGCCGATAAAAAAAGTGGCGTTACCCGCAATATCGTGATCGACCAGCAGGGCAAGATCGTTTACCTTACCCGCTTGTACGACGAAAAGGAATTCAAAGGCATGCTGGCAGCAATAGGCCAGCTCCTGAACTAAATCAGGGCGCTATAATGGTGAACAGGTATACTGCAAATATCACCAGCAGTACAATGCCCTGTAAGATATTGGTACGGCCCGTGGCCAGGGAAAGCATAATGGTAAACTGTGCCAGGAGCAATAACACCGTAGCTTTCATATCAATGCCCAGGGTAATGCTCATCCCTGTAAAAATGGAGACAATGGCTACTGCCGGAATGGTTAAGCCAATACTGGCAAGGGCTGAACCTAAGGCAAGGTTCAGGCTGGTCTGCAAGCGGTTCTTTTTAGCCGCCCGGTAAGCAGCAAGCCCTTCCGGCAGTAATACCACAGTAGCAATGATGATCCCCACCAATGATTTTGGTGCCCCAAAATTGACTACGGCATTTTCGATCTCCGGTGCCAGGGCTTTGGCCAGCAGCACGACAATTCCCAGGCACAACAGCAGCAGAAAAGTGCTCAGCAAGGCTGTTTTGGTTGTTGGCGGCGCCGCATGGGTTTCTTCGTTCCCGTCTGCATCCGGTGGCAGGAAGAAATCGCGGTGCCTGATGGTCTGTACCATTACAAAGGCCCCATACAACACCAGGCATATTACCGCTACAAAGATGAGCTGGGCCGAGGAATATTGCGGACCGGGCGTGGTGGTGGTATAGTTGGGCAGGATGAGGGTAAGCACCAGAATTGCCGTAAGCGTAACCAGCGCTGCACTTACACCCGGCAAGCTAAAAACCTGTTCTTTGAACCTGGCACCACCCGCCAGCAGGCATAAACCAATGATTCCTGTTAAAATGATCATCACCGCAGCCAAGACGGTATCGCGGGCAAGTACGGCAACGTCGGGCCCTCCGGTAAGCATGAGCGACACGATCAGCGCCACCTCTATGATGGTAATGGCCAGTGCCAGCAGTAAAGTACCGAAGGGTTCCCCTACCCGGTGGGCAACCACCTCTGCATGGTGTACCGCGGCAAGTACAGCGGCAATCAGCACGGCAGCAAGAAAAAAAGTATAAAAAACGCCCAGGTCTGACGAAATTGCAAAATAAGCAAACCATGCAATTACCGGGGCGCCAATCGTCCATAAAGGCAGTGGTATTTTTTTTATCATCGGTACGGGGTTTAAGTAAAACTGAAAATCGCTGCAATTGCTGCAATTATTATGCTAAATATAACTATCCGGCTGTAGCGTTTCATAAATTTTACACGTCTTAGGATAAAAAAACCAAATGATCATGTATAAAATTGCTTATGTCCTGTTTTGCGCCATCGTGTTTATTGCCTGCCACAAGAAAGAAGACCCTTCCGATTGTGAGCCAAGGGTATGTACTGAAGAATTCCGTTCGCTCCTGATCAGCTTTACCGATAAAGATGGAAAAGGTGTTGCCGTGAAAGATTACAGTGTGATCAACATGAGCACCGGGGAACTGATCAAAACCCCGGTAGTGGCCAGCCTTACCCTGGTTGCCGGCACCTTTGTGGTTATAGACGATTCGCAGCGCCGCAAAGTATCAGCTGCCGGTGATGAACTTAAAATTACAGGGACTTACCAAGCTACCGGGCAAACCAAATCTGCCATTGTTAAAGTTTCGGGCGGAAAATGCGCCTGTCATATAGAAAAGATTTCAGGGCCCGAAAAGATCGTTTTCGATTAACGTTTTTTAGGCAATACAACCACATTAAAAACAACCGGATTTAGCGGCACGTCATTTTTATCTGCAGCCACCGAATTAATGGCGTCCGCTACTTCCATCCCTTCCGTAATTTCGCCGAATAGGGTGTAATCGCCGTCCAGATGCGGCGTACCCCCTAAGGTTTTATAGACCTCGCGCTGCGCTGCCGGGATTTTCCTGTTCTTTTTCTTTTCCAGGGCGTCCAGCTGGGCATCACTCTGCTTTTTACCGGCCACCAGGTAGATCTGCGTAAAATACGACGCTTTTTCAGGATTGTCATCGCGGCCTGCACCTAAGGTTCCCTTTTTATGGAACAGGTTAGGTTTAAGTTCGGCAGCAAACCTTGGCGCCAGTTTTTTAGGGTCACGTTTTTCCCGGTTCAATATGGTATCGTCCAGTTCTCCGCCCTGGCTTACAAAATCTTTGATCACCCGGTTAAACAGGGCATTTTTATAGCTCCCCTTTTTCACTTCTTTCAGGAACATGTCCCTGTGTTTGGGCGTTTCATCGTACAGCATGATGGTGATGTTGCCTTTACTGGTCATGAAACGCACGGAAGTGGATTGGGCAAAAAGCACTTGCGACAAGCACAATACGGAGAGTAAAAAGAATAGCTTTTTCATAAAGGATATGCGGTATCGCTTTTAATTTCCGACATCACGAATGAAGTCTGGATGGTACTGATGCTGGATAAGGTGGCCAGCTTCTCATTATAAAACAGGTTATAATCATCCATATCACGGGTCGCAATCCGGAGGATAAAATCGAATGCCCCGGTCATTTGAAAGCATTCCATTACTTCCTCAAACTTTGCGACTTCCTCTTTAAACTCTTTTAAGCACTCTTTGGTATGGGATTTCAGCAGGACCTGCGAAAATGCAATATGGCTCCTTTCTATTTTCCTGTTGTCCAGTACGGCAACAACGCGCTTAATATACCCATTTTCTTTTAACCGCCTGATCCGCGCATGCGTTGTGGCTATGGATTTATTCACCTTGCCTGCTACTGCTTCATTGCTTTGAGCAGCATCTTTCTGCAAGATCTGTAGTATTTTGATGTCAACTTCATCTAAACCTGTAGCCATGAAAGTAGATTCTAAATTTTAACGTATCAAACAAATCTACGGAAAATCAGCACTTATCGACAGATAATATGAAGGAATAATATTATACCGCTGAAACTTCCTTCTTCTGCAATAGCGAAGCTGTGATCTCTACTGCCCTGGTAATTTCTGCTTCGGTAGTGTATTTGCTGAAAGAAAAACGCAGGGTAGCGCAGGCACCGGCTTTACCAATTGCTTTCATCACATGAGAACCACCGTCGCCGCTGGAACAGGCACTTCCGCCCGATACGCACACACCTTTCATGTCAAACAGGGTTACCAGGAAATCGCTTTGCTCGCTTAATGGGAAACAAACGCTCAATACGGTATACAGTGAATTTTCAGGATTGTTAAAAGAAACGCCGGGAACGGCTGCAGTCAGTTGTTTCCGCATCAGCTGGTTCAGTTGTGCGATGTATTGGCTGTCCTGCCCATAATTGGCCGTGGCCAGTTCAAGCGCTTTGGCAAATCCGATGATGCCTGACACGTTTTCAGTTCCTGCACGCAGTTTACGCTCCTGTCCGCCTCCGAAAATCAAAGGATAGGCCTTGATCTCCTCACTCACATACAGTACGCCTGTACCTTTAGGGCCATGAAATTTATGTCCTGTTGCCGAAGCAAAATGTACTCCGCATTCTTTTAAGTTGATTGGGTAATGACCGATGGTTTGCACACAGTCGGAATGGAACAAGGCATGATTTGCCTTACAAAGTTTGCCCACCAACGAGATGTCAAGCAGGCTTCCAATTTCGTTGTTCGCATGCATCAGGGTTACCAAGCACTTTTTGCCCAGTTTCGATTGGGTAGAAAGCTGCATTTCCAGGTTGGCATAGTCTACCTCACCGCTTTCGGTAAGTTTCACATACGAAAATGTGATGTTTTTGCTGTGTGTATAATGCTCGACCGTATGGAGCACAGCGTGGTGCTCAATAGGAGAAGTGATGATGTGTGTACAGCGCAGTTCGTTCACCGCCATGGCTATAGCCATGTTGTTGCTCTCGGTTCCTCCGCTGGTAAAAATCAATGTGGATGGTTTTACCCCCAAAATCGCACCTATGTTCTTTCTGGCTTCCTCGATGGCCGACTTAACGTTACGGCCCAGGGAATATGCCGAAGAGGGATTTCCAAAATGCTGCTGCATATAAGGCAACATAGCGTTTAAAACTTCAGCATCCAAAGCAGTAGTTGCAGCATTATCAAGGTAGATTGGTTGTTCCATATTTTTGCAAAAAAGATTTTTTAACAAAAATCGTTGCAATTAAAAAAAACATCAATACTACAGCAGTATTCCGTAAATTATATGGAATTTTTAACAATAGATAGCATAAATTCCAGAAACTGAACGGAGTTTATGCGATTTAACTGAAAATCTACAGGCTTAATTGCAAAGTAGTTTCGGATAAAGGGTTTTTATTTCGTCTTCTTTCTTTCGTTTAAGCGGGCATCCAGCAGTTTAATGGCATAACCGCCGACCACACTGCGTGCCTGAAACCCAACCTGCTTACCATTGGTAGTTTCATACCAGTCACTCAAAGGAACCCGGCTTGGCGACTCCAGAACAAATTTATAAATGGGCTGTATGAGCTGCTCAAAATCAGCCTGGTTATCGGTCAGGGTTGCTGTCCACACGATCCAGTCAGATTTGGTATAGGTTTTCCGGCTGTCTAACGGCAATCCGAAGGCATTTTGCTTTTTCAGATAAAAATCGATTTCGTTTTTATACACCGATTTGGGAAAAATATCCAGCTTCAGCAACTTGTCCCATACCAGGTTATACTTTTGGCTCCAGGTATTTTTCAGGTCGAATGTTAAAGCATAGTGGTCTCCGGCCCCGGCCATTTCCATCCATTTTTTTGCCATTTCTTTAGCCATTGGGCTATATTTTGCCGCTGCATCCTTCTCTCCCAGTTGCGCGGCAAGCATGCCATAGCCACCCAAAGCAACAATTGCCTTTACCGATAAGTTCGTATTCCGGGCAAGGTGGCCTGCAAAATCATCTGTACACAATTGATTTACAGGATCAAAACCATTTTTACTCAGGTAATCGGCCCATATGGAAAGTGTTTTCCAGTGTTTTTTAGCATAAATGGCATTGCCCTCAACCCTGGCAATTGCGGCAGTAAGGATCAGCATGTTGCCAGCTTCTTCCACGGGCATGTCTTCGCCGTAAGTTTGCCCGTTAGCCAAAGGGTAAGTGCCTAAGTCGTGCGCAGGAAAGGGTTTTCTCCATTTTCCGCTTTCACTGTAATAGAAAATGCCGTTTAACATTCCTTTTAACAGATCAGTATTGTATACCAGGAACAGAGGTGCCGAGGGGTAGGTTACATCTACCGTATTGATAGAGCCATTGCTGAAGTTCTCTTTAGAGAGAAACAGGATTTCGCCCTGCGGGCTTTCGACTAATTTATGTGCGGAAATGGCCTGGCGATAGGAAACAGCTGAAAGATCAGCGTAAGCTTTGCCCCCGGCTTTCAGGTTTGCCGCGTAATACTGCTGATTGAAGGCACGGCATTTTTGTAAAACCGCAGCCTGTTCATGGGCAGCCAGTGTAAGTTGCCGGTCTATGGTCTGGTTGTTTTTCCGGTTCCACCAGGGTTTAAGGTTGGTGCCAAAATACTGAACAGATTCGATATCATCGTAACCAATCAGTACTGTTTTTTCTGCAGCTGCGGCACTCACGTTAAAAGGCAGTACCGTGGCCAGCGTTAAGTTTTTCCCTTTCGCCGGAACAGCGGGTACTTTTCCGGTTATAAAAGATGAGAGGGCGGTTGGCGATGAAACCACATATTGTTTTCCGCTGTTTTGAGCAACAGCAACATATAAATAGCCCCAGTCGATACGCAGGTCGTCGCCTCTTTTTTGAAGTACGGGCTGTGCTGTTGTGCCTGCTTTAAGTACGGAAAGCACCCCATTTCTATAGCCCGATGCCGCTACTTCCTGAACCGGATTATTGGTAGCTATAGCTGTTGAGGCGCCAAAATAAACCTCTGCAAGGTGCTTTTTTCCATCATTGGCTTTCAGCTTAAATGACACGTAGGAAACCGGCCTGGCCAGCAGGTCCAGGTTATCCATCAGCAAAGGCGATGTGAAAGTCAGTTCGAGATCGACCTTACCTGCGGTAAACTGATAAATGGTTTGTGTGGCATTTATGGTTACGTTATTTTGCCTGGCCAGCAGTACCTGTTTCAATTCAGCCGCAGGTTTTTCAACCGCCAGGCCAACATCCAGCCATTGTCCGCCTGCCGTATTTTTAATATAGGCAGCAATCACATTTTTACCTTTTTTCAATGCCCCCTTTACTTTTTCATCAATGGGGATGTAAACATACTTGCCGGTCCAGCAATTACAGCTGTACACCTCAACCCCATTTAAAAACAGCTGAATATTATCGTCGTGATTGATCCTCAGGTTTAAACCTTTAAGTTCGATCTTGTCCAGGTTAAACTCACGGCGCATCCAGAGCTGATCACTTTTCCATTGGGTTTTGGCCTCCCCATCACCAAAGGGCGCATTTCCGGTTTTCCAGTCTTCATCGTTATAATCTGCTTTTTCCCAACCGGCTGCGGGTAGGCTTTCTGTATATTTTGCGGTATAACGCTGATCTTCGGCTGTTGGTAAAAGTACTTCAAAGTGTTTTTCTGCCATCCCTAAAAAGCTGTAAACCTTTCCGTCAACTTTAATCCATCCAGACAACCCATGGTTGGTACCTGTCCAGTGTTTTGTTGGCGTTGCATTAAGCTGATCGGAAAAGGACCAGATGCTGAAATAAGGGTCATGCGTAACCAGTGGATAGGCTGGTGCCTTGCGCTGCTGGCCAGATGCCACAAGTGTGGTGGCCAGCAGGGCTAAGGAAAGAATAAACTGTCTCATTCGTTTTTGTGTTACGTGTTTTCAGGCTGGTTCATTTACCATTGAATCTGCTGGTCTTCATTAGGTATCAGTGTATTCAGATCGCGCTGCATAGACAAGGTTCCCTCTACCTTATACTTGAGCCTTTGTCCGGGAATGGTGGTGTAATCCTCAAACTCATAAGACAAATAAAGTGTAATGTAAATGTGTTTCAGGTAAGGAAGTTTTGCATCCCAGGCTTCATCTTTGGTATAGTAAGATTGCGTTGTCCCGATCTTGAATTTGTTGTTCTGTGTATTGTCGCTCCAGATTTCCAGTTTTTTCTTTTGAACGTCGATCTTCTCGTCTGTAAACTTAACAAATACCTTATAATTTTTGCGGTCAAGATAGTCGATATCCCTGATTCCGGCATAAAGAAAGATCGTTTTATTATCCGCAACATAAGCCCGGTGGGTATTTAAAGTCAAAGGCTCGGTATCTCCGTCAAGGAATATCTTGTACAAGGTCCCTCCGTATTCACCAGAATAATCGTTAAATGGTGTAATCCGCAGCATTGCCCTCCGATAGGTTTTGTTTGGGTTCGCTTTATAATCGTACGATGGATCATCTAAAATCTGTAAGGGCAAAACCCATTTGTCGGACTGGTCCAGGTCACCCATCGTAAAATCGATAGGCAATGTGACGGTACTTTGTCCCTCAGGGACGGTGACCGTTTGGGGCAGATTGTAATATTTGCTATCCAGTTGCCTGAAGTACAGTTCCTGACGATGACCATATTGCTCCCGGTTTAACCTGGCCAGCGTATCCGGATCCAGGCCGATATGGATGGTACGGCTTTTATTGTTTGTTGTGGAACCGCTCATGATCACCGGGAGTTCGAAACGTACTTTTCCATCGGGACTGTACCGCAGATAAGTCCAGGTTACTCCCTGAGCGCCGGGGATTGCTTTAAATGAAGCCATTTGGCTAAACTGTTCCTCCTTCCATTCGTCTTTACAGGAAACAAAGCCCAGGGCTGTTGTCAGCGTTAAAAATAATAGATATATGTTCTTTTTCATATTGCTAAGTAGGTTATTCAGGATTTGTCCAGCCCGGGTTTTGAGTCAGGTATTTGTTGCGTTTAAGCTCGTCAAAATGGATAGGCCAAAACCACATTTTAAGCGTAAAAATAGAAGGCAGCGATGGCGTCTCCACCGGTATATGGAAAAGGTCTGCCTGAGCCTTGGTGGCATAGGAATTATATCCGTAAACAGGAGCAGACTCCTCTGCCGGGGCATCCGTCCAGCGGCGTAAATCGAAATAACGGTGTCCTTCAGCAAAGAGTTCAATCTGGCGTTCTCTTTTTAATTTTATACGGAATTTTTGCTGGTCGGCATACACCTCATTGGTATAATCGGCCAGGCCGGCCCGGATGCGAACAGGTTGGATGCCTTGTTTCAATTCTCCAACATTTCGTGCTATGGTATGCGTTTTCCTGCCGTCCCACGAAGGGATACTATAGGAACCATTCAGTTCGTTCAGCGCCTCTGCATAAATCAGCAGCACTTCCGCATAACGAATAGCGGGATCAGCTTTCTGTTTCATACGGGTCTGATCGTAGGGAGTAACCGTCACATTACTGATGTCATCCGGGTGTACATACTTCTTTATACCAATCCCCGTACGTGTCCAGTAGGTGGTATTTTTATAGCCGTTAGGGTCTCCCCGATAATAAAATATCTGTACATTTCTTTTTTCATCTCTTGTAATATCTGCATTCAGGAAATTCCAGGTAGCACCATTATAGGAAACCGAAGCATAAAAGCGAGGTTCACGCTTTACAAACTGTTTACTTACGTCGACACCCAAGGGGCCTAATTCAGGATAATTGGTCAATTCTGCTGATTTCACAAAACCTGTCGTGCGTTTCTCCGTATTGTAGCGATCCTGATAGCCCTGTCTTCCTGCATACATGTCATTCATTCCCGGTATATCGCTACCATCATTCATGTAATAGGCATCGATCTGCTTTTGTGTCATGCCATGTGAATTGTAGCCCTTGCCTTCCAGACGTGGCAGCTGATGCAGCACCATCACATTAATACCTTCACTGCCCAGGTTCTGGCCGCGGGTAAAGATCAGTTCCGGATTCTGATAAGCAGGAACTGTTCCATTAAATATTGCCCGGTAGGATTCAAACGGGTCGATGTTTCTCCAGCCGGCTGGCCAGTTGTTGTTAGAAAAATTATTATCGGCCGGAGGTGTTACAGTTGCCGGATAGGCAGCATCCCCGGTTTCTTTTCTGTAAGCCACATACAACTGGTATTGCCCCAGGTCCATGACATCTTTTGCTGCCGCAGCAGCCCTTGCCCATCTGGATTCATCATATGTTGGGGAAAGCAGCGGCTTACCTTCCTTGTCTACCATTGCTGCAGCGACCTCTGCCGGGGCTTTTCCATTAGCTAAGGGGCTTGCCGCATACAACAGTACTTTGGCACGAAGGGCCAAAGCGGCACCACGGGTAGGCCTGGCAATCTCCTGTATCCCCTGCTGGAGCGGAAGCGCCTTCGCTGCTTCTACAAGTTCGTTAGACAAATAAGTTGCACATTCTTCATAAGAATTTCTTCGCTGGGCGATTTCATCATACTCTTTGGTGTAATCGATCCCTTCGTCAGGTACTATCGGCACCGGGCCATAGGTTCTTAATAATATCCAATAGTAATAAGCTCTTATAAAACGGGCCTGTGCCTTGAGGTTTGCAATTTCCGCTGCGGTAAACGCTTTATTGATATCGATATTATTCAGGAAAATAGAAGCCTGCCGAATTCCCTGGTATGCCAGGACCCATATTGTTTTGCTTTCGCCATCCAAACCATTTTCAGTGTACTGACCATTTTTCCATCGCTTATATTCATCATTTTCATCCCCATAAAACATGTCATCTGCAAAATTAAAGGGCACGGCTTTCTTACTGCTTACATCCTGCAAATGGTTAGTGCTCAGAAAGGAATAAGCCCGCGCCAACCACCTGTTTGCATAATCTGAGTTGGTAAAAACATCGGAAATGGTCATTCGCTCATCAAACAGGTAATCTGAGTCGAGATATTTTTTACATCCGCCAATTGTTAAAACAGACGCTATAAGGATTGAAATTATAGATATTTTTTTCATATTCTTTTTCTTATAGATTAACTGATAATCCCACTGAAAACGTTCTACTTAGCGGATAAACTTTTCCATTCGGGTTTCCTAATTCCGGGTCCCAGAGCTTGAATTCTGAAAAGGTCAACAGATTTGTGCCTACGAAAAACAAGCGGGCATTACTCAGCCGCATTTTATTGACAAAAGTCTTTGGAAAAGAATAACCAATATCCAGGGTTTTCAAACGCATATACGCCCCGTTTTTGAGCCAGAATGTGGACCTCCTGTAATTGTTCGAATTTGCGCCATAGGTCAGACGGGGATATGCAGCATTTGGGTCTTCATTCCTGCCCAGTATCCAGCGGTTGCTATTGGCCAGCTCATTCAATATATTGCCCCATCCATCACCACCCTGGAACATATAAACCGAAGTGCCGTCGATGAAATAACTTGATTTTCCTACTCCCTGAAAATGGACATTGACATCTAATCCTTTCCAGCGGGCAGCGAGGCCAAATCCATAGGTCAGGTTCGGCCTGGTTGTTGCCCCAATCGCCACGATATCATTATTGTCAACCTGACCATCTCCATTTATATCTTTATATTTGATATCGCCAGGCATAACTTCGCCAAATGTTTGCAGGGCACTGTTCCTGATATCATCGTAGTCTTTAAACAGTCCTAAAGCAACCAGGCCGCGGGCCTGGTTTATCCGGTGTCCCTCCTCCAGTTTATATCCGTAAATGGTGTTTTCTTCATCTCTTTCGAGGATTTCATTTTTACTGAAAGTGATGTTGCCACGCAGCGTAAAATCTATTCCATATAGCTTTTGATTGAACGCAAAATTACCGTCAATCCCCTCTGCTTTTACTTCACCTACGTTGGCAGATGGGTTACTTTCCAGCCCTACAAATCCCGGAAGAAAATTACGGCCCATGTAAATCCCTTCACGACGCTCGCGAAAGAAATCTATGGCCCCGCTGAACCGGTCCTTGAAAAAGGAGTAATCGATACCCAGATCTTGTTTAGTGGCAATTTCCCAGGTAACATTAGGTGATGCTATTGAGGAATAACGGATACCATCCCAAAGATTCGTAGACTCATAATCGCCAAAGTTGTATCCACCGCCCGTCATTTGTTCAATAGTATAGAGATAAGGGAACCTGATATCGCCCATATTGTCGTTTCCTGTTCTCCCATGTGAATAGCGGAGTTTGAACATGTTCACCCACCCTAATTTTTTAATCAGGGGCTCCTCTCCAATGTTCCATGCACCCGATATGGCCGGGAAAAATCCAAACCTGTAATCTTTATGGAAATTCTCCGAACCAGTATATCCGAAATTGAAATCAATAAAGTACCGGTAGTTCCAGTTGTAATTTACACGTCCGGCCAGGCCCTGGTTACGGCGGGCAATTCCGTTTTTAAGGTCGGTGCCAATGTTCTGGGTAAATACCTTGGAAGCTTGCGTGTATTTTGCCACGGCTCCGAAATGGTGGTTCCCTAAATCTTTGTCGTAATAAAGGTCCCACTCAAAAAAGTCTCTTCGGTCTCCGTCTGAGCCAGCCGATTGCGTCATTTTTTGTTCTTCTGCTACGCGTGTAAATACAAGTGCGCCATCTGTATTGCGGTACCGGCTTGCGTTCCACAATTCCGGGCGTTTAAATCGCTTTACCCAATTGTTGTTATAGGTATCATATCCGTACCTTCCGATAAACCTAAGTCCTTTGGTAATAAAATCCAGTTTTTGTTCCAGGTTTAATGTGGTCTGGATGTTGTTTGTCCAGCTTTCGTTGTAACCGGTCATTGTTCCCTGCACCCAGGGATTGAGGTTGTCATTTTTTCCTGTCCATGACGGTATTTTTCCATCCGAATACCTCATCGGCATCATGATGGAATTGTATCCCATCAGCGAGGTCCAGATGGCATCGGTCCCTACTCCGGGATCATTCTGTTTTCGCAACGAGCCGGAAACCCCTACCCTCAGCAAGGTAGACTTGGTAATGTCCATATCTACGCTCAACCGATAGGTATATTTTTTGAAATCCGTATTCGTATTGTAATCACCCAAAGCCTCGTCCACCTTGTACATCCCCTGCTGGTTCTGGTAACTTCCAGAAACATAATACCGTGCTGTTTTTCCACCACCGCTTAAATTCAGCAGGCTGCGCTGGCTTTTCGCACCGCCCCGCAGCAAAACGTCCATCCAATCTACGTTTGGAAACATATCGGGATCTAAGCCCAGGCGGAGTATTTCCATTTCTGATGCAGAATACAGCGGCTGCTGGTTCCGGGTAACCTTAGCTTCGTTGGCAAGCGATGCATAGGTATATCCATCTACAAAATCGGGGAGTTTGGTTGATGTGCTGTAAAATCCCTCAACCTTGGCATTGATCTCTACTTTTCCCTCCTTTCCACGTTTGGTAGTGATCAGTATTACACCATTGGCACCACGACTACCATATATAGCAGTTGCAGAGGCATCTTTTAATACGGAAAAGGATGCTACATCTTCTACATTGATTTCATTCATGTCGCGCTCAAAGCCGTCTATCAATACCAGGGCAGAACTGTTGGCCCCAAAAGTGGAGATACTGCGTACCCAGAATTCGGACACACTGCCGGGCCTGCCCGATGTCTGCATGGCCTGAATGCCGGGTACAACTCCGGCCAGGGCATCGGCCATAGAGGTAGAAGGATTTGACTTGAGCCGTTCTACATCTACTGTAGTAATTGCGCCGGTTACGGCTATCCTTTTCACAGTACCGGTAGAAGTAACTACAACTTCATTAAGTTTGCTGGCATCTGTTTCTTTCATGGTCACATTGATGACCCGTTGCTCTTTCACCAATACCTCTTTCTTTTCATACCCGATATAGGTAAAGATCAGGGTTTGGAAGGGGCGCATCCTGATGCTGTATTTTCCGTCGGTAACGGTCGTAGTTCCCAATCCCGGCATATTACTTACGGATATGCTTACCCCAATAAGGGGTAGTTTTTGTTCGTCGAGAACAACTCCTTTCACGATCACCTCTTCCTGCGCCAGCGCAGTAAAGAAAATCCCAAGCAACGCCATGCATGTTAGTAAAATAAATTTCATCATTTATATCGTGTATGTTAATTATTTATTCTTCTTTAGCTATTTTTCGAATCAGCCAGTTTCCGGTATCACCGATGTAGAAACATTTCTTCGTTTCATCATAGGCTATAGCCTGCGGGCCATTAAAACGGGCTTCCGTGCGTAAATCGCCGTCGGCGTATCCGCTTGTACCATTATTTCCACGTCCGGCGAAAGTGCTTACCCTTCCCTGTGGTGTCAAAATACGTATGGCATGATTTGCTCTGTCGCAGAAGTAGAAATCGTACTGATCTCCACCCGTCACTTCATAGTCCGGATTTTTCACAAATACACCCTGTACAGGATTGTTCAGACGAGCACTTGTACCTATTCCGTCTGCATAGCCTGAAGTACCCGCAGCACCACAGATCGTATATGGCGTTTTAAATATTTTCTTTTCACGGTCATAATCTGTACGCATGATATAATGTTTATCATATTCCATTAAATAAGCATAGTCTCCTGAAGGATGTACAACCAGATAAATTGCTACTGGATTATATGGATTTGGGAATGCCAATTTGTCTTCCCTGGTGATAAAATCATATCTGCGGACATCTCCCCCTCTATACCTCGAATAATACAACTCTCCATTTTGCGGATGAACCATAGTACCGTTCACGCTCCGGGCATAAACTTCTATGGCCTGCTTCTGAACAAAGTTCGATTCACGGGAAAATATATAGTTACCATATTTGGTATCGCTTGTATGGTCATGAGAAACAATCATATCCTGATTTCCATCAATCTTCCAGTTTATTATAGATACTTTGTCAAGATTAGTTCTAAAATAACTCACATATTTTCTATCGAAATCAATCAAACGACTACTATTGGTGCCGGCTGTAAAATAGAGATGGCTGGGATTTTTTGGATCAAAAGAAAGCCACAAAATTCCTTTAAAGGCACCACAATCATCAAACGGTCCTTCTTTCTCTTGAAAATCGGTTCCTACCTGATAATATTTCCCCAGAAACGTAGAAACAAGCCATTTTTTCGTATAGGAAAATACATCTTTTGCTTTAGCCTGTGCAAGCTCTGCCTGGTTATCATCAAGAATGCTTACCTGTATATCTCCGGCATAAGCCCCGTCCGGAATGATACAATACAGACTGCTGTTCTTTACCCCTATAATTTTGGCGATCTTTCCTCCTATCGTTACTTTTATTTTAGAAAGGTCGTTCCCGAAATTATCTCCGTATAAGACCAGGTTGTTTCCTACGCCCCCCTCTTTAGGGAAAAAGTCTGTGATTACTACAGGTTTAGCGGGATCGTATGCTTCCTCTTTCTTTACTTCGTCCTGCTTGCATTGAGTTAAGCAGAGCATCATCAATCCGAGCAACATCCAATGGATTTGCCAGCGTCTGACATTGTTTTTAGTTTTCATATACAAATTGCTTTTTATCCGACAGGCGTCGGGTTACATTACATTTAATATTCATTATAATTTAACCGGCAGACCATAGGATCCGGGACAGCAGCCGGACAGCCCCAAAAGCCATACTGGAAAAATATATTGATAAGAAGATTATTGTTTATCCTGGTTAGTTTAAGCTAACCTAAGCAACTGAATTGCAGCAAAGTAAATCTCTGTTCATATGGTGGTTATTGTGCTGCCTTTGCTATCGTTGCTAGCCAGAAGAGCGTAGGGAGCTGGTTTATGATTTGGTTTGTTAACATCAAATTAAACGATTATGCTTTACATTATCTGTTCAACTTTTTGTCGAATTATCTCAAAGTTTACTGGCTTTGTGCCGTCTTTTTGCGAATAGAAAATGCGTAAACCGAATGACTTTCATACACCTGTCCGGGTTTTAAAACTGTTGTCGGAAACGCGGCCTGGTTAGGGCTATCCGGAAAATGTTGTGTCTCCAGACAAAATGCAGTCCGGAACTCATCCAGTCCTTTACGCAGCTTATTTTTACGTTCCATAAAATTACCTCCATAAAACTGCAGGCCAGGTTCTGTGGTATAGATCTGCATGACAATGCCACTTTTTTCTCCTTCAACTTCAGCAGCCAATACATTCAGGCCAGCCGCATCCAATACATAATTGTGATCATAGCCCTTACCAAAGCGGAGTTGTTCATCTGGCAGATCCAGCCTTTTGCCAATGCTGGCCGGCCTGCTGAAGTCAAATGGTGTGCCCGCTACAGGCTTCACTTGCCCTGTAGGGATTAATGTGCTGTCTACCGGGGTATAGTTTGCAGCATTGATCTGCAGTAAATGATCGTTTATGGATCCGGAGCCCTCGCCATTCAGATTGAAAAAAGCATGATTGGTCAGGTTTACAACCGTAGTCTGATCTGTTTGGGCGCGGTAATCCAGCTTCAGGCGATTGTCGCTGGTCAGGGTATAAGTAACACTGGCTTGTAAATTACCAGGGAAGCCTTCCTCCCCATCGGCAGAGCGATAGCTAAGGGTCAAAACAGAATCGCCCTGCTTTACCGCATCCCATACTTTGTATTGAAAGCCCTGCTTCCCTCCGTGTAGTGTGTTAGGGCCATTATTTACAGACAACTGGTAATCCTTACCTTCCAGTGTAAACTTTCCGGCCGCTATCCGGTTTCCATAGCGCCCGATTGTTGCGCCAAAATAGGGCTCAGTACTGTTGATATAACCGGCCAGACTGTCAAACCCAACGACTATGCTGGTTAAATCCCCTTTCTGATCGGGAACCAGCAGCGACACAAGCCGCCCCCCATAATTGGTTATTGCAGCACACATACCGGCGCTATTTTTTAAAAGGTACAATTCTACCGGCTTCCCTGCTATTACCTGTTTGAAATTCCCCTGACCAGGGATCAATTGTTCGTTATTTTTATTGTTTACTGAACATCCGGTAGCCATCAGCACCAGGAAACAACTCATCAATAGTAAGTTTTTTTTCATATTTGGTTTATCTGTTAGGTACTTGTTTTTTTAGATCGGGATGATATATGGCAACACCGACTTTCGAGTCTGCGCAGCCGTAATAAAGGAACCATTTTTCCTTAAACCAGGCCATGCCTTCAATAAATACGGTCCCATTCTGGTATTGCCCGCTTTTTTCAAAGGGTTCGGCAGGCCAGAAAAAAGGGACATCCAGCCGGTCCAGTAGCCTGGTCGGATCTGTTTTGTCGAACAGCATCTGACCTGCACAATAGGCCCCCCCGGCATAGCGCTTATCGCTGTTGTCACCTGTTTTGTTTTTACCATTATAAAGCAGCACGATCCCTTTTTCGGTCAGGATAGCCGGCGGCCCGCATTCGGTCATATCGCTATCAAAAAAGCCATTTCGCGGTGAAGCCAGTTTCAGCAATGCCCCCTGCCCGTCCAGCAGAGGTTCCCAATCTACCAGGTTTGATGAACTTGCAGCATAGATATGTCTTTCGCCCCAGTACATGAAATACCGGCCGTTCTGTTTAACAATAACCTGCCTGCCGCCTTTAACCTCGGTTAAAATGGATGCTGATTTTGTAGGGATGTCATGAAATTTTCCTTTCCAGGCATCCTGAAATATCGGGCCGTGCTTTGTCCAGTGGATAAGGTCTTTTGAGGTTGCAGCAGCCAATCTGGGCACCTTTCGGTTCCATTGGGTATACAACATAAGGTAAGTCCCATCTTCGGTTACTGCAATCCGGGGATCTTCACATCCACCTGGCCATTCAAACGCTTGCTGATCGTCCTGACCGGGATAAAAAACAGGCGCTGCTTTTCGTTTAAATTGCAGGCCATCCTTACTAACTGCATAGCCCAGCCTGGAAGTGCGGCGGCCAATTTTAACACCGCTTTTGTCTTCTGCCCGGTAAAGCACCACAATCTTTCCATTTCTTACCGCAGCTCCGGGATTAAAAGTATCATTGGCCTGCCATTGAATGCTGGAGTTACTCATCGGATCCCAAAAAGTAGTCGTCGTATCCGGGGAGATGATGGGGTTTCCCCCCTTCGGCCGCACAAAATCGCCCAGGGCCCAATCGGGAAGTGTACGCCTATTTTGTGCTGAACTATCGATCCCTGCACAAATTATCAATATCAGGCTTAGATGAACAAAATAGCTATTTTTCATATATTGATCCTGCAAAGGCTGGTGCATTTGCCCGGAAAAGCATCTGCAATAGGGTTTATAATTGGTTAACTGCTATCAAAGTAAAGGATTGCTCTTTGCAATATTTGTTCATCTTTTTGTCGTTTTGTCTCAATCTTCTGTTTCATCCCGCACAAAATTTTTCCTAAAAAACTGGTAACCAAGAACTAATAAGACCATCTAATTTACAGGTAACGGATCGTTAACCGGCCAGCAACGATATAACCAGGCTATTTATATATATTTGAATAAACCAGACTATGCGGCCGACACTTTCATTTGCTTTTCTTCAAATGATACTGTTTTTTGCAGTTTTTAACTGCAGGGGGCAGTCCTATTATTTTAAGCACTACCAGGCCGACGATGGTCTGGCCCATAATTCGGTAGCCTCCATCATTCAGGATAAGAAGGGCATGATCTGGATAGGCACCCGCGCCGGCCTGAACCGCTTTGATGGCTATACTTTTAAAACCTACAAAAACGGGAACAACAAATTTGGCAACATAGGGAACAACGTGATCAACACCCTTATTGAAGATAAAAATGGAATGCTCTGGGTGGGTACCGGCTGGGGGATTTTTAAATATGACCCTTATAAAGAAGCTTTTACCCCGCTTGATGCAGCACCCCAGATTTACATCAACCATATTGTGGCAGACGATCAGAACAACCTGTATTTTCTGGCAGAGCGAAAGTTGTACAAGTATATTCAGAAAGAAAATAGAGTTGTTGACCTGAAAATCCGGGCTTCCTGCCTGGCTTTTGACAGCGACATGAATTTATTGATGGGTACTGATGACGGCTTTATCAGGACCTACAATCTGCAGCGCAAATCAAGCACAAGTGTGCGGGTCATTTCCCCGCATGTTCCCCCGAATCTCCGTTCTATCAGTAAAATACTTCCGGCAAAAAATAATGAATTGTTGATCGGATGCTTTAAACAGGGCCTGAAAAGTTACAATACCAAAACCGGACTGATCAGGTCGTTACCTTTGCGTAACAGCAACAACACCGATATCTATGTGCGCGATATTACAGCTGCCAGCGACAGGGAATACTGGGTGGCTACCGAATCGGGCATTTACATCTACGATCTGGTTACCAACACCAGCCGCAACTTACGTAAACAGGCAGGCGATCCTTATTCTATTGCAGACAATGCCGTTTACACGATTTGCAGGGATAACCAGGGCGGGATGTGGGCAGGCACTTTTTTCGGGGGATTAAATTACTATTCCAAAGAGAATGCAAGGTTTGAGAAATACTATCCCTTACAGGGCAGCAATTCTATATCCGGTACTGCGGTACGGGAGATCTGTTCGGACAATAAGGGGAACCTGTGGATTGGGACAGAGGATGCCGGCATTAACAAACTTCATTTAAAAACAGGAAAGTTTACCCATTATTCTTCGACAGGAAAAAAAGGAGATGTATCCTACCCTAATATTCATGGATTATTGGCGCTGGACGATCAATTGTTCATCGGGCCATTTTTACATGGCATGGAAATCATGGATATCAACAGTGGTTTAATAAAGGAGCGTTTTAAACTGATTGGTGGCAAGGGCGATCAGGTCAGTGACTTTGTTCTCTGCGTTTACCTGACAAAGGACAGTACGCTGCTGATCGGTACCGCTTACAGCGGCTCAGGTTTATTTAAATATGACAGGAAACGCAAAACCTTTACCCGCATTCCGCAAATTCCCTATAATTCCTATGTTTTTGACATCAAAGAGGATGAAAAAGGGAACATCTGGACCGGCAGCGTAGCCCAGGGTGCGTTTTATTATAACCCTAAAACGGGGAAAAGCGGTAACATCCGCTTTGAAGACAAGATTAAAGGGAAAACTGTAAATGAGTTTCCTGTATATGGCATACTGGAAGATAGTGACCATTCCATGTGGTTTACTACCGAAGGCGGCGGGATGATCAGGTTGAGTCCTGACCGAAAGACGTTTAAAAAATTCACCACTGAAAATGGCCTGCCCAGCAATGTTTTGTTCCGTATGCTGGAAGATGACGATAAACGGCTCTGGATAAGTTCACTCAAAGGCCTGATCTGTTTTGACATGCGTACAGAACAATTCAAAATTTACACGCAATCCAATGGGTTAATTACCGACCAGTTCAATTTCAATTCGGCCTATAAAGACCGCAACGGTAAAATGTATTTTGGTTCTGTAAAAGGCATGATCGCTTTTGACCCAAAAACATTTGAACAAAAAAATGCAGGTCCATCGACTTACATTACCGGCTTTCAGATCAACAATAAAGAGATCGGACCTGGCATGGACAACAGTCCGCTCAGTAAATCTATTTTACATACCGATACCATCGTCCTCCGGCACGACCAGAACAATTTCAGTATAGAATTTGCTGCATTAAACTACTCATCGCCCGAGGTTACCCGATACACGTATTTAATGGAGGGGCTCGACAAAAACAGGACTTATCTCAGCAGTAACCGCAAAGCCTATTTTACCGATTTATCGGCAGGCGATTACACCTTTATTGTCCAGGCCAAAAGCAATATAGGCCGCTGGACGGGCAAGGAGCGCCTGCTTTTCATTAAAATCCTTCCGCCCTTCTGGAAGAGTTATCCTGCATATTTCTGCTATTTACTGGTATTCGCTATCAGCCTGTTCTGGTCGGTGCGTTACTATCATCGTTACCTGGAACGCCGGAACCAGAATAAACTGCAGCTGTTTGAACATGAAAAGGAAAAAGAGATCTACCAGGCCAAGATCGAGTTCTTCACCAATATAGCCCATGAGATACAAACCCCGCTGACCTTGATCTTGGGTCCGGTTGAGCGGATGATTAAAAAGGTTGCGGAACAAGAAGGATTGAAAAAAAGCCTGCTAATGGTTGAAAAAAATGCGAAACGTTTGGCCGAGCTGACCAGTCAGCTCCTTGATTTCCGCAAAACCGAAATGAACCAATTCGGATTGAACTTTGTCAATACCGACATCAACCACCTGCTAAATGAGCAAATTTCCGCGTTCAGACAGGAAGCTGAAAAAAACAATATTTCCCTGGGTATGGAGTTACCCAGGAACCACATTACCGTCTTTGCAGATAGGGAGGCTTTGGTAAAGATTTGTAGTAACCTGATCTCAAATGCCATAAAATATGCCGCAAGTACGGTGATGGTCGGCCTGGCTGCGGTCCAACCTGACGACGAACAATTTACCATCAGGTTTAGCAATGATGGCAGGGGAATACCGGAGGAATTCAGGGACAAAATATTTGAGCCGTTTTTCAGATTGTACAGTAAAGATAAGCCGGGCACAGGCATAGGGCTTTCACTGGCCAAATCCCTTACGGAATTGCACAATGGCTCGCTCAAATTAGTTTCCGGCAACACCAACATGATCGTTTTCGAATTAACTTTACCCATACATCAAAAATTTGAATTTAAATTAAGCAGCTGGAAAAAGATAAAATGAGTATGACCGATAGTATTCTGATTATAGATGACAACGAGGATATCTTAGAATTTTTATCAGAAGTTCTGGGCGACACCTATAAATTGCACCTGGCCGAAAATGGAGAAGTGGCGCAAGAAATTTTAAATACCGAAGTTGTAGACCTGATCATATCCGACATCATGATGCCCGGGATAGACGGATTTGAAGTTTGCCGGATAGTCAAATCAAACGTAGAATATTGCCATATACCGGTGGTGCTGCTGACGGCCAAAAACACTTACCAAGCCCATATTGAGAGCCTGGAAGTGGGTGCCGATATCTATATCCAAAAACCATTTTCACCAGAACTGTTGCAACTGCAAATCGCCAATCTGTTGAAAAACCGCTTAAACATTAAAGCCCATTTTGCCAGTTCGCCTTTTGAAGATGTACGTGTGATGGCACATTCCAAAACCGACGAGGCCTTTCTGAAAAAACTGGATGAGTATATCCGAAACAACATTAAAGATCCGAATATTGATATTGATCAGCTCGCAGACCATATGAACATGAGCCGGCCAACCTTTTACCGAAAAATCAAATCCCTTTCCTCTTTATCTCCGAAGGAACTGATCGACATTACCCGCCTTAAAAAAGCGACGAGGATGATTGCACAAAATGAATTCAGCTTGTTCGAGATCGCCAAAGCGGTGGGTTACAGCAGTCAAAGCCTCTTCAATAAAAATTTTCAGAAGTATTTTAATGTTACCCCATTGGAATACATCAATTCGCTGACTAAAGATATTGACCTTTAAAATGAATAAACTGGTTCTATTCTTCCTGCTCTGTGTGAGCACTGCAAGCGCCCAAACGGCTACTGAAAAAACATTCAGCAACCCTATCCTGCCTTCCGGGGCTGATCCCTGGGTAGTTTTCCGGGATGGCTACTATTACTACACGCAAACCACCGGGAGAAACCTGGCCATATGGAAAACCAAAAGTGTAGCTGATATGAAAAATTCAGTTCGTAAGGTGGTGTGGACCCCACCTGCAGGCACCTCTTATTCAAAAGGGATATGGGCACCAGAGTTGCATTACATCCGGCAAAAATGGTATATGTATTTTTCTGCGGATGATGGCGACAATAAGCATCACCGGTTATATGCAATAGAAAATTCTGCAGAGGATCCCACAGAGGGCAAATGGGTATTCAAAGGCCAGGTTACAGATCCGAGTAACAAATGGGCCATTGACGGCAATGTATTTACACATAAAGGAAGCTTATATATGCTATGGTCTGGCTGGGAAGGTGATGAAAACGGGCAGCAGAACATTTATGTTGCCAAAATGAAAAACCCCTGGACAATTACCGGGAAGCGCGTAAAGCTCTCTGGCTCGGAATACGACTGGGAAAAATATGGTGATCTGGGCAGGCACAGCAATCCGCCCCATGTAAATGTGAATGAAGGGCCCCAGTTCCTCGCCAAAGGCAAAAAGATGTTTATCATCTATTCTGCAAGCGGATGCTGGACGGACTATTACGCACTGGGTATGCTGACTGCAGCTATGGATGCAGATCCGATGAAAGCTTCGAGCTGGACTAAATCGCCGCAGCCGGTTTTTAAATCATCAGCAGCAAATGGTGTATATGCTACCGGTCATAACTCTTTTTTCAAGTCGCCCGATGGCACAGAAGACTGGATCCTTTATCATGCCAATTCTGCACCTGGACAAGGCTGTGGGGGCAAGCGCTCGCCCAGAGCGCAGCGCTTTAGCTGGAATGCAGACGGCAGCCCTAATTTCGGGGTTCCTTTGGCAACGGGTATACAGATTCCTGTACCTGCTGCAGGCAAATAACTTATTTAACGCCTGTTACTTTTCTGATCAGTTCTGTTTCTTCGTTTTTATAGGGGCTCCCATCGGCCATTGTTGTATCCCAGGCATATTTGGTATTGGGTTGATCAGCATAAATAACCTGTACCTCATTTTTTGATCGGTTTGTCTCTTTTCAATTGTTCTTTAGTTCAAAATTCTTAAAAAGTCCGCTTTCCGAAGGCTTACCTTTCACCACAATGCCGGCCCTGTAACCCATTCCCCAGGGTACATATTTGCCGGCATCAAATTCCAGGGCATGGAGTTTTTTCCAACCGGATGCGCCATTCTTATAAAACATATCCATTAACTTTCCTCCCCCGCTGATCTTCATTTTTAACTTGGTGATCCCCGTCAATGGTTCATTCAATTGCTTCAGCACAGTGTACTTCCCTTCTAAATTACTAAAAACTATATATCCTTTTTTCGAAGCTGTAATGCCAATTCCGCCAAGTTCACCAGGCCACTTACTTTTGAATATTGCGCCGCCCAGACAGATTCCCGCTGCAGCATTGCCCGGTTCAACTTCGGCAACCATATCAAAGTCAACAGATTTAATGAACTGCCCAAGAAATGTACCCAGTTCCCGGTTGTCGTCCGAGGCATTCAGTTTAAGACCATTATCAAAAAGCATTGCTGGCCTTTGCAGCTTTGAAGGCCATTGCCAAACCAGATTTAGTTTTTTCTTCTTTTGAAAGTCATCAAAAAAGTCGAGTTCCGCTTTCGGTCGGTTGGCAACTATTGCATTGTGGAGTACCGGCCATCCATCTGCGCCCTGCTTTAATTCTTCAATAACGCCTTCACGGCCCACAAACACGTCATAATTTTTGTTAAAGGCATGGTAAAGCATAAATAGCCTGTTACCGGAAGTCCGGACAACGGTACCATGACCAGGGCATTTCCACCTGTCGTTACTCACCATAACCGGGTTTTTATCGTATTTCTCCCAAACCCCGCTGGCCAGGCTTTTGGTTCTGGCAATCCCTGTTTTATAATTACAACGGGCATCGCAGCAACCTCCAACAGCGTAAAGGCTATAGATATAATCTCCCATTCTGAAAAAACAGGCTCCTTCTACCAGGGCTGTTTCCCAGGGCTGGCTATTTGTAAATACCTTTTTTTTCTGACCCAGTAATTTTGTGCGGCTTTCATTGATTTCCTGCATCCAGATCCAGCTTTCTTTTCCACAACCATTACCATCGTTTTTCCAGAAGGCATAAATCTTCCCATTGTCCTGCAGTTCAAAAGCGTCTATAGCGCCGCAATCGTCTTCAATAATAACCGGCCCATTATCACTGAACCTGCCCGATTCAATCTGATCTGCATCTATCCAGGCCACACCACATTGCAAGCCCGGATTTCCTTTAACTTTACGGTTATGTGCAGTATAATACACATAAATCCGGTTTTGTTTTTCATCATATGCCAGTTCTGATGCCCAGAAATTATTTTCCCCCCATTGGTTCTTCATGTCCTTAAACCCTTCAGGAAATACGTGGTTGATCAAAGTCCAGTCTTTGAGGTTGGTTGACTTGTAGATGGTAAAATAGGGTGCCCATTCGTTTGTTGTAGAAGTGGCATAATACACCTCCCCGACCCTTATAACAGATGGATCAGGATTGTCGCCCGGTAAAGCGGGGTTAACAAGCGGCGTATGAACAGCTGCATCTGAAGTAATGGAGGCATTTTTTTTAGCAATGCCCCAGGAGAGCAGCGTTAAACCTAATAACAGGTATAGTAATTTAGTATTCATTTATAAAAAGACGCTGTTTCTGTTTCAGCAACAGTTTTTGCAGTGCCGAATAGTTTACTTTTTGGACAGTTGTTGCGCCATCTATTGCCAGCGCCGCAGCTGTAGCTGCTGATTCTCCAAGGATCATAAATACGGGTTCCATACGTACAGAACCGTAGGCAATGTGTGAGGCAGAAAGGCATACGGGTACCAGCAAATTGCTGCATTCTCCAGTTTTAGGGACTATCGCATCGTAAGCAATCCCATATGGTTTGGGCGCTTTTACCCCTATATCGCCTTCATTCTGCACAAATCCCTCGGCAGTTACATAACGTTGGGTATTGTGGGAATCCAGGGCATATGAGCCCATACCAATAGGGCGCAGTACGTTTTTTTTACCCAGAATTTCATTTTCGGTCATCACATAATCACTCACCATTCTTCGGGCCTCCCTAACATAAATCTGATGCGGCCAGCCCCCATTGTCTTTGAACTCATCTTTGGCCAGGCCCCAGGTATTGAGCTGCCTGCGAATCTCTTCCGGGACTTTTGGATCGTTGGCCATGTAATACATCAGGCCTTTCTGATAATCCTCATGCTGTTTGATGATGGCCCGGCGTTCTTCATAGGATGCTTCAGGATAAGCGTAATTCATCCCTATGAAATCGGTACTGAAAGGACCATGGTTATTGGTATCTGTTTTCCGGTTAGGTACCGGATCAAATTTATGGAAGACTTCTTTCCATCCGGAGGCGAACAGCCTGGCTAAAAGTTCGTAATTGGCCGGATTATAATTATCGGGTTTAGGAAAAGTGATCCTGTTATCGGGATGATTGGACAAACACATTCTGAAACAATAGGCCTGTAGTTTATGGTCGGCCGCTCCTTTCTTCCCGGGTCTTCCGACTGATATGCCCGCAATCAGGCCACTGTTTTTATCCCCGGGAATAAGATAAGGGTCTATGGGACTGGCAAAATGATGTCTGTGCTGGAACACCCCTGTCTGGACCCCGTTCCATTGTTCGTTGTATTGTGTATTGGCTTCCCGCCCCACATGATAACTCAGCCCGGCTGCCGCCATCAGGTCCCCTTCATAGGTGGCATCAATAAATACCTTGGCCTTATAAATTTTACCACTCAGGGTACTGATGCTGGTAATTTTGCCTGACTTCATTTTTACACCCTGCTTCCTGTCAAGCCATTCGTTCCGGTAAACAGGGATTTGGTGTTCTTTTACAAAATCTTCCATGATCTGCTCTGCTACATGAGGTTCAAAGATCCACATTGTCCGATCATTGCCATCTATAGCAGGTGTTCCCTGTCCTTTGTTGCCATATTCCTGTTGCTTTTGCCATTTCCATGCAGCATTTGTCTGGTAGTGCAGGTATACCCGGTGATAAAATTCCCGTGCCAGCCCTCCAATTACCTCCTTGTTACCGGTATCTGTAAACCCAAGACCGCCTGCAGAGAGTCCGCCCAGGTGCAGGTCCGGTGAAACGACAACGACCTTCTTACCCAACTTAGCGGACTGTACAGCCGCTACAATGGCCGCTGATGTACCTCCATAAATGACAATATCGGCCTGTTGGGCTTCAGTAACTGTCTGTGCTTTAACCGCAATAAAAGGGAGGATGGCAAAAAATAAGGCAAGTAGTTTCTTCATAGCTGGCTAAAATCAAAGTAAAGCAATAACTACTGCCGGAATTGTTCATTTTTTTGTCGAATTGTCTCATTTGTTGCAGCTACTACAAGATTAAAACGGGCTGTGCTTTAAAAGGAATATCTTTTTGTAAATTAGGATATTCATTTAGGGTTATCAACAATAAAGAACTATGGAAATTATAGCAAAGATTGTAATCGGCATTGTGGCCCTGGAACACCTGTACATCTTATGGATAGAGATGTTTGCCTGGGAGACAATAGGTAAAAAGACATTCAGGGCACTGCCCCGGCACCTGTTTCCCGAAACAAAGACCCTGGCGGCCAACCAGGGTCTGTATAATGGTTTTCTGGCAGCCGGCCTGATCTGGTCATTACTGATTTCAGATCCGGACTGGTACCGTAACATTGCTTTATTTTTCTTAGGCTGCGTTGCTGTGGCCGGTATTTTTGGAGCAGTTACGGCCGCCAGAAGTATATTCTATAAGCAGGCGCTGCCTGCTTTGATCGGGATCGTACTGGTGTTGATTAGTTAAAAATCTCTGCCAATTTCTTATCCATTGCCTCGTCATTCTCTCCGCCACCACCATAACGGCCTACAATAACACCTTCCTTATCGATCAGAATTTTGGTAGGCAGGGAGTGAATGCCATAACCTTTGCTGATGTCGTTTGTGGTATCATAATCCTTACCCGAAATTTTCACCCCCCTTAAAACATGTTTCCATACGCCAATCTGATCTTTTTCAACAGCCTTTTTCCAGGCTGCAGGATTGCTGTCGTCATCCGATATTCCAACTATTTCCAGGCCTTTATCCTTGTATTTGCTATATAAAGAAAGCAAATGCGGGTTGCCTTTACGGCAAGGCACACACCAGCTCGCCCAGAAATCGACCAGTACATATTTTTTCCCTTTTAAATCGGCCAGGCTCAATTTTTCCCCATTGATGTCGGTTGCAGAGAATGCTTTCGCTACACTTCCCGGTGATCCGCTTTCCAGTTCAAGGATTTCCTTGTATACTTCTTTGCCGGCAGCGCTGCTCTTTATCTTCTCCGTCCAGGTGTTGTAAATAGCTTTCGCTTCTACAAGCTTCATTGAGCTCATTTTAAAGCGCATCAGATAAGCTGAAATATACGAGTCTGGATGTGTGCGGATAAAAGCTTCGTCTATTTTATCCATCCGGGCATTAAAAGGCTCGAACTGTTCACGTATAGCAGCGGCCTTTTCATGATCCTTTTCTTTCCTGTATGCAGCCAGCACCGGCTCCATTTCTTTTTGTATAGGTGCTTTTTTCCTGTCTAGTGTTGCAAATTCATCATTACTGACTGAACCTTTCAGGACCAGTTTCTTAAAAGCGCCATAAGTTACCATCGCCTCCATTGCGGCAGGCTCTATAAAAACGCTGGTCATGTTCGGATCATCAAAATCCCTGATGTTCCGGGATGCCGCAAGATTGGCCCTGGACGGTTCTGCCAGCTTACCTTTAAATAAGAAGCTGCCGTTTCGGATAGCAGCACTATCAGTTTTATAGGTTTCACCTACAGGATACGACAGGTATACATAGCCTGCCTTCTTGCCCCTGATCTTTCCTTTTATACTGAAATTTTTCTGTGCAAAGCCTGGCAGGCTTAGAAATGCTGCCAGGCTGTATAACAATAGTCTTTTCATGCTTTGCTTAATTTGTACTGTATCCGGGGTTTTGTTCTGCCTTAGTATTCGCATTCAGTTCAGTGGACGGAACAGGCAATATCAATGAAGTGGCCGATTTCAGTTCAGGTCTGAATTCTGCCTGCTGGATAGTAAGAAGAGGGAGCCTGCGTAAAGCCAACCAGTCCAATCCATTTTCGCCCACAAAGTTTTTCATGGTTTCCTTAACCACGAGTACCTGAAATGCAGCTGCATTAGTAGTAGTATTGACGGTTGTAAAATCGGTAATACCAGCATGCCCCATTACCTCCTTCAACCGGTCTTTGGCCAATGTAAGGTCCGCGCCCGATAAAGCGATAGCTTCGGCCTGTAGCAGGTAAGCTTCAGTTAAACGGAAAGGGTATGCATTTACAGATAAGGATGTGGGGCTGATAGTGGTAACATTTCCGGAATAATACTTGGTAAACATATTTACGGTTGCTCCCCTTTTTGTAACGGGCTTAAAGGTCCAGGCCAGCCTTGGATCATTTTCCATCATTTTGGCCAGTTTCGGTGTGCCTACGTACTGCGTGTAATACTGGTACTGCATGTATTTATAGGTATCATTGGGAAAAGGCTGAACCGTCATCATCACCTCTTTGCTTTGAAAACCTTTGACCCAGAAGATATCCTTTGTCAGTCCCTCCAATTCAAATTGAGACTTACTGTTATTAATGATGTCGTTTGTAAGACTGATTACAGTTGCATAGTCGGTTCCGATTCCCCTATTGATCAGTACACGGGCCTTCAATAGTTTTGCCACCCATACATTGGCATAACTCAGTTTGGTATTTAAGGGAGGTAAGCCTGCAATAGCGGCGTCAAGATCGGCAAGGATGGCATCATAAGTCTCCTTAACACCGGAGCGTGGCAGGTCAATGTTATCGGAATTTACAAATTCATTCCTCAGGATAATTCCGTATTTGCTATTGATGTCGCGGTACTGCCCATAATGAAAAAGCAGATCGGCATTACCGAAGGCCCTTAAAAATCTGCCTTCTGCCTGCAGCTGTTTCTTTACATCATCTGCAATGGTGGTAGCAGGCTCAAGGTTTTTCAAAAAACCATTGGCTGCATTTACCAGATTGTATCCATATGCCCATTTATCGGCCGTGGCATAACTAGTCCTGTCTACTGTAAAATCCCCCAGTCCATCCCTGTTGCTGTTCACCAATAAACCACTCAGTTCTGAAGGAATAACTTCAGAAACCCACATCCATTTAAGAGAAGGGATTCCGTTATTATCCGTTGATGAATTTGCAAAACGATAATATACCCCATTGAGTACGGTAGCTGCACTTTTTACATCAATGATCACGTTCCCATCAACCTGGCGATCGGTAGGAAATACATTCAGCTCTTTTTTACAGCCGATAAAAACAAAGGCCGGTAAAACAAGCATTAACCATTTTTTATATGAAAATTTCATGTGAATAAATTTTAATTGTAGATTAAAAACCTAGTTTGAACCCTAATGAGAATGACCTTACTGTAGGGTAATTGCTTGCGTCAAAATATCCCCCGCTTACACTATAGGTATCATTGGTTGTTTCAGGATCATTTCCAGGGTACTTGGTGATGGTGAACAGGTTTGTTGCTGATGCAAACAATGAAGCATTTAGCAATCCAGCTCTTTCCATCCATTTAGATTTACCCAGCCTGTAATTCAATGAAACTGTTCTTAACTTGATGTAAGATGAGCTGAATACATTCAGATTAGATATTGGCGAGAAGCCATCGCCATACAACAAACGGGGCTGGCTTGCCGCAGTATTGCCTGGGTGGTACCTGTCCAGCATAGCAACGTTGGCATTGGAAGAACCGGAGAATTGTGTACTGGAAATATGGTCACCCCATAAAAGACTTCCTCCTTGTGAGAAGGTAAAATACATTTGCAGGTCAAGGTTCTTATAACCAAAGCCCTGTGTAAAGCCGCCATAATATTTAGGTGCTGCCTGGGCGATGATTTCTTTACCTTTTGGAAAGGCACTGTCAAACTGCTTATATTCTTCGTAATCCAATTCGTACATCGGATCTCCGATGTTGATATAAGGCAGGATAAGCGTCCCGATAAAACCCAACTCTTTCTTATAAGCATCCAGCTGTTCCTTGGTACGGATGATATCTACAACCTTATATCCCGTAATCAGGCCGAGTGGTTTGCCCTCAATCAAAGTTGTATTATTACCAAGTTCCAGGCCGGTCAGACTTCCGATCTGGCCCAGGTTTGCACTGGCATCGAGTTTGGTTACCAGGGATTTGTTCCAGGTCACATTCAGGGAAGCATTCCACCTGAAATCTTTGGTGCGGATGATATCGCCTGACAATGAAACTTCCAGACCTGTGTTCTTAATGTCGGCAGTATTTCTCAACAATGAAGAATAGGAACTGCTTGAGGCAATTGGCAAAGCCAGCAAAACACCATCGGTTTTTTTGTTGTAATAATCTACTGTCGCCTGCAAACGGTTACCAAACAAAGAAAGATCCAGTCCGGCATCCGCTTCCCGTGTACTTTCCCACTTGATCCTTTCATTTCCCAGCTGGGTTGGTATCAGTGCATTGCTTCCGGCATAAGCAAACGGACTGTATAAAGTACGGTACATCTGGTCACCAATATTCTGAGTACCCGTAAGTCCATAACTGCCTCTGAATTTAATGTCGTCGATCCATTTTACGTCTTTAAGGAAGTTTTCTTTGGAAATCCTCCAGGCAACAGCTCCTGAAGGGAAATAACCGAATTTATTGTTCGGTCCGAACTTTGAAGAACCGTCGGCCCGGCCTGTAAAAGTAAACAGGTATTTATCCATCAAAGAGTAGTTTGCCCGCAGGTAAAACGACAGCAAATAGCTTTGTGGCTTCGTCGGGTCATCGCCCCTGGTAATCAAGGGCGTAGTAGCCGAAGAAAGGTTATTCAACACTTTATCGTCCGGGTATCCTGTAGCAGTAGCACTAAAAAAGCTGTTCTTTATGGTCTCATAGGATGTACCGCCAAGTACAGTCAGTTCATGGATATCGTTAAAGATTTTATTATAGGTAAGCGTATTTTCTAAAAACCAATTCGTTAGCCTGCTATTCGAATTGCTGCCAATACCCCCATTATTGTCTACATTTCCATAAAAACTGCCGATACTTAAAAAGCTCGGAATGTAGTTACGCTGATTGTAGGTCTGGGAGTTCAGGGAAACCGTACTCTTGAATTTCAGATCTTTGCTGATATCATACAATGCAGAAGCCGAGCCCATCAGGCTAAAGGTTTTAGCGTTATTGGTGGCCTGAAGCAGAGCAACCGGATTCTGGAAGCCCATATAAGAATAACCTACGGTAGAAAAATCAGTAGGAATACCTTTTTCATCATATGGTGCAAAATCTGGACGGGCCCTTAATGCTTGTCCGTAAGCGCCATCGCCTATATGTTGGTTGGTATAGCCCATCAACATGTTGGTGATGAACCTGAACCGCTTGCCAATCTCATTTTCAAGGTTCAGTTTACCGGTTACCCTTTGATAGTCGGTACTTTTGATTACCCCCGGAGTGCTGTTGAAAGAGATGGAGCTGAAATATTTGGATGCCGCCCCACCCCCCTGAACAGAAAGATCAGCATTATGTGAAATGGTATTCCGGGTAACTTCTTTGATCCAGTTGGTATTGGCCGTTCCAAAATAAGCTGAAGGGTTTTTAACAATAGCTTCAACTTCGGCCGGCATATAATCGGCTGCAATGGTATGTTCATCAAAATCGTTTTTTGCGGCCTCGGCAAGGAGCATTCTGTACTGATCTCCATTCAGCACCGTAGGCGTAATGGCACGGGTAGCCGTACTGTAATAACTCGTAACAATCTGGGGCTTCATGTCTTTTTTACCGCTTTTGGTAGTTATGATTACTACACCGTTTGCCGCTTTGGAACCATAAATTGCTGTTGACGATGCGTCTTTCAGGATACTGACAGATTCAATATCATTGATATTCAAGCCGCCTATACTGTTTAGTCCATTAACAAAAGAAGCAGACAGGCCAGCACTCACACCTCCTGCATTGTTGATATCATTACCTACGGGTGTCCCAATATCAAAACCAGTATTGATAAAATTACTGCGTACCTGTACCGGTACCCCATCAATAACATACAAAGGATCATTACCGCCCAAAAGTGAAGTTGAACCACGGACCCTGATCTTCACTGCACCACCAGGGCTTCCGTCGGCTTTAGTTACCTGTACTCCTGCTGCTTTACCGGCCAGGGCATTGTCGATAGTTGCAAAAGGCAAATCCTGCACGTCTTTTGCACTTACCGTAGCAACAGAACCTGTCAGGTCTTTTTTTCTGCTACTTCCATAACCTACAACAACTGTTTCCTCGAGCTTATTCTGGCTCAGCTGCATGGTCACGGTCATATTATTGCGCGCTGGCAACTCGCGGGTTACATATCCTATATAAGAAAATACAATTGCTACATCTTCAGATGCATTAATAACAAAATACCCCTGTTCATTTGTACTTACCGTATTCCTTGAGTCTTTGATTTTAACGCTTACCCCCGCCATCGGCTTGCCATTTTCATCCAGCACACGGCCGCGGATATCAGCAGCAGCAAAAACAGTTTTAAGTTTGTCCAGAAAGGAAGGCTCTTTTCTGGAAACAACCACAGAATTGTTGCCCTCAGAGAGCGAATATTCAAAAGGCTGCTTATCAAATACCAGTTCAAGTACCGATTTCAGGTCCCCATTTCTAACATGAATGGTAACAGGGGTTGCATTTTTAAGATCGGCCGAAGGGAACAGGAAATTAACCCCGCTTTGTTTACGGATCTTATCGAGCACAGCTTTAATAGGTGCATTCTTTTCAGACAAACTTATCCTTTGTCCGTAAGAGCTTGCATTAACCTGCAAGATTGCCGTGATCAGGAGCAACGTGGTGAGCCTCATAATCCACAAAATTTTAGACATACAGCCAGTGGGCCGCATCATTCTTTTGGTATAAAAAATGTACATTTGTTTAGTTGGTTTTAAAGTATCAGGTCCTTCATTTAGCGATAGAGCGAATCTGACACCGGTTTAATTTTATATATTTTGACGGAACCAATTTAAGTTGCCCTGGTTCCTACGCCGGGGTAACTTTTTTGATTTGTATAAGTTTAATTCAAGACGGTAACCCTCCTTCCCTCAAGTTTAAAGTGAACAATTTTGGTCCTTTCCAGCATGTCCAGCACATCACTGATGTTGGAAAACCTGGAAATAGCGCCTGTAAACACCTCGCGGGAGATTTCCCCTTCATAACTGATGTCTACATCATACCAGCGTGATATTTTTTGCATGATTTCCGGTATACTTTCCTCATTGAACCTGAAGTAGCCATCCTTCCATGACACCGCGGCCTCAACATCTGCTTTTTTTACCATCAACTTATCGCCGGTAAGATCGGCCTGCTGGCCGGGGATCAGCATTTCCTCTTCCACACCAGCGCTTACTTTTACACTGCCTTCAAGCAAGGTGGTACTGGTTGTACCAGAGTAGCTGTTGATATTGAAATGGGTACCCAGCACTTCTACATTTTGTTTTGCCGTTTTTACGATGAAGGGCATGTTCCTATTTTTTGCTACTTCGAAATAAGCCTCCCCTGTCAGTTCTACAACACGCTGGGTGCCTTCAAAAATCTGAGCAAATTTCAGGCTGCTCTCTGCATTGAGGACTACCAGCGTACCATCAGAAAGTTTGAATTTATACATCCCGCCGCGTGAGGTGCTGGCTGTAAGCTGTGCTGATGTACCGGCCGCCGTTTGCCTGGCAACCTTACCGTCCTCATATACCAGGGCCTGACTGTTCACACTAAGCATCTGCTGCGCATCACTCAAACGCAAAGTATCTCCGTTGGCCAGTGTAACAACCGCAGTATTTTTACCCGGTGGGATATCCTGTGCAAGGCTAATCTGTTCTTTAATCCCTTTGGGGCTATTGTAAAAGAATAAGGCAGTAAATAATGTCAGCAATACAACTGCTGCCGCAGCAGTCCAAACCAGCAGTATGTTCCTCCGGCGGGTCAGGTAAGCATCGAGCTGCCTTAGGCCCAGATCGTGTTCATGTTGAAGTTCAGCAGCATTTAATGTTTCGCCAGTTTCCATTTTCAGGTACCAGCTTTCCACCAGCCTGATTTCTTCTGGCGTTGCCTCTCCTTTATTGTACTTATCAATTAATTGGCCTGCATTTTTGTTTTCCATATCGTCAAGGCAAAAAAAAGCCTTATACCACTAAGACACGCTTAAGCAAGCCATGTACTAGATGAGATTGAAAAAAATTAAAATAATGTTAACAAATTATTATTTCCAAGTTTTGTACGAAGCACTTTAAGCGCATTGTGTACCTGGTTGCGAACAGTATTGGGGGATATACCGAGCTCATCAGCAATTTCACTATGGCTCATATCACGGTTGCGGCTCATCTCAAAAACAATTCTCATTTGCTCTGGTAAAGCTGCAACCTCTCTCTCTATCAGTAACCTCAGTTCCTTTTCCCGGAACTGATCTTCTATTGCATTTTCACCCGCATCTATAAACTCTTGCAGGGATGCCGCAAAGTTATCCCGCACCTGCCTGTTTCTGTACTGGTTCAATACCCTGTTCCTTACCGAAGCATATAAGTAGGCAGATAAACTGGTTTTAAATTGAAGCTGCCTACGATTTGCCCAAAGGTAAACAAACAGTTCCTGTATGATGTCCCGCACCTCCTCCCGCTCAGGCAAGCGACGATAGGCATGGCTATACAATACGCCCTGGTAACGCGCATAAATTTCTTTAAGCGCCGCCTTATCCCCCGCTTTCAACAAAGCAACAAGATCGGCATCAGCATATGAACTATAAATGGCCATGTAATTTCCCCTAAAGTAAAGGTACAAAAACTGTATCCTATGTTATCACTTAATTTGTTATAACTTCAGCGGCTCAATTAATTTATGCTATGCAGAACAGCAACGTCAAAATTTTAGCTACAGAAATCCTTTCCGATAACTGGTACACACTACGAAAGATCACCTACGAGTATCAGAAAAAAGATGGCACACTACAAACACAAAGCAGAGAGGCCTACGATCGTGGAAACGGGGCTACAATCCTGCTGTACAATCGGGAACAAAAAACCGTGATCCTTACCCGGCAGTTCCGCCTGCCAACCTTTGTAAACGGAAACGAAACAGGCATGCTGATAGAGGCCTGTGCCGGTTTACTGGACAAAGACAATCCGGAAGATTGTATAAGACGGGAAACTGAGGAGGAGACCGGATACAAAGTGACCGCGGTTCGCAAAATATTTGAGGCTTATATGTCGCCAGGCTCAGTTACAGAAATCCTGTATTTCTTTGTTGCAGCGTACTCTAAAGCCATGAAAGTAAGCGAGGGTGGCGGACTGGATCATGAAGAGGAAAATATAGAGGTACTGGAAATTGGTTTTGAAGAAGCCCTAAAAATGATAGGAACTGGCGAAATTAAAGATGGGAAAACCATTATGCTGCTTCAGCATATCAGGCTTCAGGGCATTTTATAGTTGAACGGTATTATTTTTTGCCCTGTTTTGGGAGAAACCCTGAAATCTGTTTACCGATTGGCAAGGCTGATACATGCAAACCCGGTATCCGATTCGGCCCTGGCGCAAGGCACCACCAACAGGGCCATTGCGATGATCAAAAGTTTTACAAGAATATTCATACCGTTTAGTTTAGTTATTATATTAAAGCTATTGTACTTTTAGATGACCTGAAACAAAGAATAGCCAGAAAGGCAAAAAGTAACGGTGAAAAGCAAAATAGAATCGTTACCGTACCGCAAAAATCAGTCAAACGTTTGCGCAGATCTTTTAGCTGAAATATAATTATGTTCGATGCTCAATACAACCCAAAACAGACATGAAACGCATTTTTTCCGCTTTAACCTTAGCATTGACCACATTAACGGGCCTTGCACAGGAACTACCCCCTGAATTACAAACACCAGAACTGGTATCGGTAAACAGGATGCCCATGCGGGCCTCAGCTTTTGCTTATGAAAACAAAGCGCTGGCTGCGAAAAGGGAAAAAGAAAAATCGGCTTACTTCATGAGCCTGAACGGGCAATGGAAATTCAACTGGGTGCAAGACCCGCGTAAAAGACCTCAGGACTTTTATAAAAACACTTTTGACGATACCAAATGGGATAACTTTAAAGTACCTGCCAACTGGGAAACCAATGGATATGGTACCCCAATTTATGTAAACCAGCCCTATGAATTTGCCGGCCGCAAAAATACGGGGGCAAGGATGAACCCTCCATTTGACATCCCGACCGATAATAACCCTGTAGGATCTTACCGGAAAAAATTCAATATTCCCCAAAACTGGGATGGCAGACAGGTGTTCATCCACCTCGGTGCCGTAAAATCAGCCTTTTTTATATGGATAAATGGCATTAAAGTAGGTTACAGCGAAGACAGCAAGCTGGCTGCAGAATTTGACATCAGCAAATATGTTAAACCAGGCGAAAACCTGGTTGCGCTGCAGGTATACCGATGGAGCGACGGCAGTTACCTGGAATGCCAGGACATGTGGCGGATATCGGGAATAGAACGCGATGTTTACCTCTATGCTACCCCGAAGCTTGACATCCGCGACTTTAAAGCCATTGCCACATTGGATAAGACTTACAGGAACGGACTGCTTTCGCTAAATGCGGAAATCAACAATTATAAAATTGATAAAAAAACCAACCATAGCAGGCCCGATACTTTTGCAGTAGCACTGGAACTTATAGACCCTAAAGGAAAAACAGTTTACCAGGAAGAAAACAAGGGCCTTAAGACCGTATTGGGCAATTACAAAAGTACAGTTACTTTTAATACAGAGATCAGGGATGTGCTGGCCTGGACTGCTGAGACACCTGCCTTGTATACCTTATTTATTACCCTCAAAAACAAAAAAGGGGAAGTTTTAGAGGTGATCCCGCAACGCATTGGTTTCCGCAGTGTTGAACTTACCGGCAATAATTTCCTGGTAAACGGAAAAAGGGTTTTCTTTAAAGGGGTAAACCGTCATGAACACAATGCCACGCAGGGCCACACCCTGAGCCATGCCGATATGCGGAAAGACATGGAAATGATGAAGAAACTGAATGTGAACTCAGTAAGACATTCCCACTACCCTCCTGATCCTTATTGGATGGAATTGTGCGATGAATATGGCCTCTATGTGGTAGATGAAGCAAATATAGAGTCGCATGGGCGGTACTACGACCTGGCCTATACTTTGGGTAACGATAAACAATGGAGGGTACCACATCTGGAAAGGATCAAACGGATGTACGAGCGTGATAAAAACCATACATCAGTCATCACCTGGTCGCTGGGCAACGAGGCCGGCAACGGGGTTAACTTTTATGAAGGCTACGACTGGCTGAAAGCCAATGACGGGCGACCGGTGCAATACGAACGCGCAGAACATGATTACAATACGGATATGATTGTGCCCCAATACCCCGATCCGAACTGGTTAAAAAGGTATGCAAACAGCAATCCCGACCGGCCATTGATCATGAGCGAGTTTGCACACATCATGGGCAATAGCTTAGGAAATTTTAAAGAATACTGGGATGTAATTGAAAGTCAGCCTAACCTGCAGGGTGGTTTTATCTGGGAATGGATAGACCAGGCTATTGATACCGTAAAAAACGGCAAACGCATCAATGCCTATGGAGGTGATTTTCCTTTGGCCGGGCCGGTAAATGAAGATTTCAGCGACAATAACTTCTGTGTAAAGGGTGTTGTTACCAATTACAGAGGGATGACCCCGATGGCCGTTGAGGTTAAAAAGATCTATCAATACATTAAAACAACCTATACAGGCAACAATAAGCTAAACATCAATAACTCTTATTTTTTTAAAGGTACAGATAACCTGAAGCTGGAATGGGAACTTCTGGCGGATGGTAAGGTTGTAGAAAAAGGTATGCTGAACAGCTTAGCCATCGATCCGAGATCAGAAAAAGAATTCCTGCTGCCCATTAAAACCAAGGTTAAAAACAATACGGAATATTTCCTGAATGTATATTACAACCTGAAACAGGCTGAGCCGTTTTTACCGGCAGGTTATAACATCGCCGCCGAACAGTTTGCCTGGAACGGTAGCGCTGAAGCATTTAAACCTACCTTGGCTAAGGGCAAACTGAGCATTGAAAAAAATGCCGGCAAAACCGTTATCCAGGGAAGGGATTTCAACATGGCCTTTGACATGGGCAAAGGACTGATGACAGCCTATTCTTTAAATGGTTTGCCCGTACTTAACGATGGGCCAAGCCCTGGTTTCTGGCGTGCGCCTACAGATAACGATATTGGTGCCGGTTTCAACAGCAGTTTAAGAAAATGGCGCAATGCCTATGCCGAAGGTAAACTGATACTGGCTGATGCCAAACAGGAAGCACAAGGTACAGTTACAGTTAACTTTAAAAAAGAACTGCTGGATGGGGATGCAACGGTTGAACAATTGTTTACCATTTATGCAGACGGCAGCGTAAAAGTAGATAACCGCTTTCTGGCCAATAAAGGAAAATATCCGCTGATGCTGCGCATAGGGAACGACCTGCAGCTGAACCAGACTTTCGATAAGATCAGCTATTACGGACGCGGACCGGGCGAAAATTATTGGGACCGTAAGACAGGATCTTTTGTGGGCCTGTACCAGCAAACCGTAAATGAGCAGTATTTTCCTTATGCCAGACCTCAGGAAAGCGGAAACAAATCTGATGTGCGCTGGGTAAACTTTACCAACAAAAACGGTAAAGGTTTGGGTTTTGCCATGGCCGATAGCCTGCTTAACTTTTCAGCCCTGCCTTATGCATTGGACGATCTTGACCCCGAAACAGAGAAAAAGCAATACCATTCCGGCGAATTGGTTAAACGTGACCGGATATACCTGCACATGGACCTGATCCAAAGTGGAATGCAGGGGATGGACAGCTGGGGTGCATGGCCATTGGAACAATATCGTGTTCCTTTTGCTAAACACGCATACAGTTACTGGATCAAGCCATTGAGGTAACCGATCAGTACGCTGCAACTCATATAGGTCATGATGCCGACCACCAGCAAACCGAAAACGGTCAGCCATATGGGATGCTTATAAGCACCTACAATTCTGGTTTTATAGGCTGCGAGTAAGATTACGGCAAGGGTAATGGGCAGAATAATCCCGTTCAGCGCACCAGCAACAATGAGCAGGCTGACTGGTTTGCCCACAAGCACAAATATGAGTGTAGATACCAGGATGAAAGCAATGATCACTTTGTTTTCATGCTGGTTGATCCTGGCACTAAAAGATTTGATAAAAGACACAGAGGTATAAGCAGAGCCGATGATGGAGGTTACCGCTGCTGCAAACATAACTAAACCAAAAAGCCTGTAACCTATATTTCCGGCCGCAAGTTGAAAAACTGAAGCAGTAGGGTTTTCTGCATCTATAGCCAGGCCCTTTCCAATAACACCAAGCGAAGCCAGGAACAAAAAGACACGCACCAGTGAGGCTACCGAGATCCCCATTACAGCGCTCCGGCTAACCTGCCGAACGGCGCCTGTACCCTTAATTCCTGCATCGAGCAAACGATGCCCGCCCGAAAAAGTGATGTAGCCGCCAACGGTGCCACCAACCAGTGTAATGATGGTAACCAGATCCAGTTTCAACGGCACAAAAGTCCGGAGTGCAGCTTCAGCAAGGGGTGGCGCTGAACTGATGGCAATATAAATGATGGCAATGATCATGACGAAGCCCATCAGCTGTGCAAACCTGTCCATGGCCCTGCCAGCCTCCTTAATCAGAAAAATAGCAATGGCAATACCCGCAGAAACAATGGCCCCTGTAATCACATCCAGCCCCAGCAATGCCTGAAGGCCTAAACCTGCCCCGGCCACATTCCCGATGTTAAAGGCCAGTCCGCCAAAAACAATGAGCAGGGAAATAAAGCCTCCCAATCCGGGCAATAACATATTGGCAATATCCTGCGCCCTTTTTTCTGAAACCGCTATTACCCGCCAGATGTTCAGCTGTACACCAATATCAATGATAATAGAAGTAAGGATCACAAACCCAAAGCTTGCGCCAAGCGACTGGGTAAAAACGGTGGTTTGGGTTAAAAAGCCCGGCCCGATGGCGGATGTCGCCATTAGAAAGGCTGCGCCTATCAATACTGACCGGTTGTTTGCCTGTTTCATTTAAAGCGGATATTTTCGTTTTGAAAGGTATGGTAAATCTGTTCAGCAAATGCGAGGGCTGATGCCCCATCGCCATGAATGCATATGGTATCGGCCTGGATGGCAACCTCAGTACCCTGTTGTGAAACCACCTTGCCCTCCTTCACCATTTTAAGCACCTGGGCCAGAGATTCCTGGTGGCTGGTAATCAAGGCACCGGGTAATTTTCTGGGGGTCAGCGTTCCATCTGTCTGATAAGTGCGGTCGGCAAACACTTCATTGGCTACCTGAAGCCCGGCCTTTTGCCCGGAGCGGATCAGTTCGCTGCCCGACAAACCGTATAAAACAAGGCTGGGGTCCACTTTATAAATGGCTTCTGCAATGGCATCTGCAAGGCTGGTTTTAATGGCCGCCATATTGTACAATGCGCCATGAGGTTTAACATGGTGCAATGTGCCGCCCTCAGCTTTTACAAAAGCCGATAATGCTCCGATCTGGTAAACGACCATATCGTAAGCCTCTTCGGCTGTAATGTTCATGTCCCTTCTTCCAAAGCCCTGAATATCGGGTAAGCCCGGGTGCGCCCCAATAAACACAGCATGCTGCAATGCCAGTTTTACCGTTTTTTTCATGATAGCCGGATCGCCTGCATGAAAACCACAGGCGATGTTAACAGAAGAAACAAATGGCATAATGGCGGCATCGTTTCCCATGTTCCACGCCCCATAGCTTTCTCCCATATCACAATTCAGATCAGTAATAAATTGATCAGCCATATTTTAAAGTTATTGTTTGCCGGAGCTGGTTAATTTGCTGTGTTCTTGCGAGCAGCAGGGCCTGCGCCTGCTCTAAAGTAATCAATTCAAATGTAATTTGCTGCCCGGGCTGCATTTGTGCCAGCAATGTTAAATCGGCACTGCTCACCTGGGCTAAGCGCGGATAACCACCGGTTGTCTGGTGGTCGGCCATTAATACAATGGGCGTTCCCTGACCGGGTACCTGCACCGTTCCGAAAGTGACAGCAGCAGAAAGCAATTCTTTAGTTACATGTCGTTGTAACGACGGACCACTAAAACGATACCCCATTCTATCCGCTTCGCTGCTGATGGTAAAGGGTTCATTAAAAAAACTGGAGATACTTTGCGGGGTAAACTGCGCAAACTCGGGTCCTTTAATTACCCTTATGGTACGAACAGACAAATCCGGATAAAGGTTTCTGCCGGCCGACCAGCCAATTTTTTTGAATGGGCCACTATAAGATTTATTAAACGGGATACGATCATTCGTTTTCAGGGCCCTACCCTCCCAGCCGCCAATTCCTGCCCGCAGGTAAGTGGATCGGCTGGATAAAACCTGGGGAACGTCAAAACCACCGTAAACACAAAGGTAGCTGCGGCAGCCGTCCACAGCTTTACCAAATGACAGCGTTGAACCCTTTGGTACATACAACGGCTTCCACATCTCAACGGCCTCAGCATCTATTTTTGGAGAAAGGTTTCCACCGGTAATGGCAATCAGCTGGTTCTCCTCAAAAACAATTACAGGCCCCGCAAGGGTACATTCCAGACCGGCCTCATGAACAGTATTGCCCAGCAATAAATTACCAATCTTTAAAGCCAGGGTATCCATAGCACCGCTTACTGCCATCCCTGATTTCTGGTAGCCATAACGGCCCAAATCCTGCAGGGTAGTCAATAAACCAGGCTTCTGTATGCTAATTCCCATCCCTGCCCGATTTAATTTTTAACCATTCTGCCTCTGTTACCGGTCGGAAGCGTAGCCTATCTCCTGCTTTTAACAACGCGGGTTCTTCCTTTCCGATATCAAATAGTTCCAATGGCGTTTGTCCAATGAGCTGCCAGCCACCAGGCGTTTCCATAGGATATATGCCTGTCTGGCTCCCCGCAATGCCTACTGCTCCTTTGGGAATCTTTGGCCGGGGGTTTTCTTTCCGTGGTGTTGCAATCCTTTCATCCATTCCTCCCAGGTATGGAAAACCAGGTGCAAAACCTATCATGTACACCAGGTACTCCGGCTGAGTATGTAAGGCTATGACCTCATCGGTACTCATGTGATGGTAGTTTGCAACATACTCCAGATCCGGCCCCATTGCCCCGCCATAATGCACGGGGATAGTGAGTACTTCTGACTGTTCCTGCATTTCAGTATCAGTCATATTTCCGACCATTTCCTGCAGCAGCAAAATCATTTCATGGTAATTGAGCAACCAGGGTTCATAATAAATGGTAATGCTGGTAAATGCTGGTACATACTCCACAAAACCTTCAAAAGTATATTCATCCAGCCATGCAGCTACGGTCCTTACCTGAAGATTGATCGTTTCACTGATCACATCACCAAACTGCATCACTACAGCGGAATCACCCAAAGGGTAGTATTGAATAGGGGCCTGATCTGTTGCAATAGACATACCTACCTGTTATTAATTCCTGAAAATACGGCTTTACGCAAATGCCCCTCATCTGTATCCCCACTATATTCCCAATACATTGCGCCAAGCATGCCACGGTTAAGCATATACTTACATTTGATGGCAATCGACCTTTCGTCTTCGTAAGTACAAACATATTCACCCTCACTGTTCACCAGAAAAGGAACCATTGCTTTTTCATCCCATTGCTTTTTAAAACCCTTTAGTTTCACAATATCCCTATAGTCAATAAAATCCGGAATGCCTTTTACGCCATGCCCGTAAAATGGTATCCCTAAAACCAGTTTATTTACAGGCATACCTGCGCCTACATGGGCTGTGACCGCTTCATCAGCAGTCACACCACTGGTATAGCCCGAACGGTATAAACCCGCATGATGGCTGGGTGGCCGGGCGATATCATAGGTCATGATATTCACAAAATCCACGATAGGCTCAATTGCCCTAAAATCAATATATTTCGCATCGGCAACAGAGGCAAGGGTCAGCAACTTTGCTGTACCGATCTTAGTACGGATGGTATTCATCAGTAAGGTATAGTTCTTTGTGTCATCTGCAGATGATGAAATCTTAGCTGCATTGCTGGTCGGATACTCCCAGTCTATATCAATCCCGTCCAGGTTAAATTCTTTCAGCACCCTCAGGCAATCCTCTGCAAATTTATTCCTGGTACTTTCGGTAGCTGCCATTTCACTAAACCTTCCGCTACCCCAGCCTCCTATGGAGATCAGCACCTTCAGGCCGTCCTTTTTTGATTTCAGTCTGGCCAGGTTTTTCAATCTTTGCGGATTATCAATACGTATGCCATCAAAGGCATCATTAACATGCCCAAAAGCATAATTGATATGGGTTACATATGCCGGATCGGGTACTACAGCTGACCATGATGTGACGTAGGCAACGATCAGCTTTTCAGGTTTCGCTTTTTGCTGTGCCTTTAACAGGCCAGGTATGCAGCTAAACAGGGCTGCGATAAAAGCAGGTAAGAGATTTTTTATAGATGAGGCTTTCATGATTTCATATACAGTTAAAAAAATATGATCTAAAGTTTTAGCCTGATGCTGATCCTGGACAGCAGAATTGAAAAACCGATCATAGCAGCAGCCCAGCATAACGAACCGAATACAGCAAATAACGCATTTGCATCCTGTTTATATATAAATATAGGCAAACCCGTACCCCAAACGATGAAATAAATGACATCAGGTGCCAGATAGGTAGTTAAGGAGTTTTTCCCGGCGGCGGCAAACATAGCCGCCCATTTTACCTTGTTTTTTATATCCACAATAAAAAACATCAGGGCATAGCTCAGCAAGCTGATGCCATTACACACCAGTGCCCAACTGGGCGTTCCGTATATTTTTGAAAGGATGAACCAGTTACGCAGAAAGAAGCCGGCAGCAAGGCAAAGAAAGCCAAGTACTGCAATTATTACGGCCGTTTTACCATTTTTTAAACTTCTTGCAGATAGCAATAAGCCCACAGTAAGCCCCGCCAATACAATTGAAGGCACATTCCCATCAATGATTACTCCAAAAACAGGGTTAAAAAAATCGAGCCAGTCCATCAGGCCCAGTTGTGAGCAGATGTTGAGGCCGATAAAAAAGATCCACAATGCGGCAACAGGCCATAGCCTGGACTTAAGGAACAAACACGCCGTAGCGGCAGCAAAATAACCCCAGCCAATAAGTCCCAAAATACCCCACCATTCAATTTTAAGCCAGGAGATATGGCCCGGCTTACCAGCTTTAAACACAGCAATGAGGATGCCCAAGCCCAATATGCCCAGTACTTTTAAGCCTGTAAATAAGTGTTTTCGGTTTGTATTTTCGGGGTATGCGTTCCAGACCAGAAATATGGAAACATACAGCAATACCGACCAGAGGTTACGGTCTATACCACTGAGGTCCTCATTGAGCCTGTCTGTATTGAGCATCAGTATGCCAATAAACAACAGGCTTATGGTCCGGATCAGGATATGACCAAAAATAGCAAGATCAGCATCCCCTCTTTTTTTTCTTGATGAAATTGCGTAAGGAATAGACATCCCTACCATAAACAAAAAGCCGGGAAATACCCAATCGGCTAGTCCCATCCCATCAACACTCCCTTCTGTATGCAGCAGCCATTTGGGAACCCCTGGTTCGTACAGATCGTTAACAAACAGCATGAGGAACAGGGTTAGCCCCCTCATGATATCAATGGATAAAATCCTCTGGACTTTTTGCTGCGTTAAACTCATCCTGATTAATATTAACTAAGATGAGCAATATTTTCTTAAATACGCATATTTATTTTAAGGGCCTGGGCCCCATTTCTATGTGCATTTCACCTCCATTTGCAATGGCTGAATGCAACAACGATGATGTGGAATGATTTTTTCCATTCAGTACGATCTTTCGAATGTATTTGTTTTCCGGGCTGTTTCCTGTTACCCTGATGTGAAACTTTTTCCCACCGGGCAAACTGATCAGGGCGTCGCTGACAAGCGGCGAGCCGAACACATATTCGCCACTGGCCGGGTTAAGCGGGTAAAATCCCAAAGCCGAAAATACATACCAGGCGCTCATTTCACCTGCATCATCATTGCCACAAAGGCCATCGGGCTTATCGGTATAGAATTGCTGGTCGATCTTTCTGATCAGTTCTGCCGTCTTCCAGGGCTGCCCGGCCAGGTTGTATAAATAAGGAATATGGTGATTGGGCTCATTACCATGAGCATATTGACCAATCAGACCGGAAATATCGGGCGAGGTCTTGTCATCCAATACCGAAGAAATGCTAAACAGGGAATCCAGCTTATTTAAAAAAGGTTGCTTGCCGCCAAACCCACTGATCAGACCGGGTACGTCCTGGGGCACCAGCCATGTATATTGCCAGGCATTACCTTCACAGTAATCATTTTGACGGTGTACTGCATTGTAAGGGTTAAAAGGGCTGCGCCAGGAACCATCGGCCATGCGCCCACGGAAATGACCAGTACTTTTATCAAAGTACTGCTGGTAAAGTTTACTACGTTCAGTAAAATACCGGTAATCCTCCGGCTTATTTAAGGCTTTGGCCATTTGTGCAATACACCAATCGGAAATGGCATACTCCAGCGCCTTGGCTACAGATTCTTCTACCTTTTCGGCAGGAATGAACTGCAGCTTTTGAATGTACTGGATACCATTGGTATCCTGCATGGCCGAATGCCGCATGGCCTGGTAGGCCAGTTCAGTATCATAATTTCTAAAACCCTTTAACCAGGCATCGGCAATAACAGGTACTGCCGGGTAACCGATCATACAATTGGTTTCATTGCCATGCAGGTGCCATACCGGTAATTTACCCTGCTGCTGGTAAATGGCCAGCATGGTTTTAACCATATCGTTTACCCGTTCGGGATGTAAGATCGTCATCAACGGGTTTAATCCACGGTAGGTATCCCAGAGGGACAGCGTGGTATAATTGTTGAACCCTGCATTTTTATACACCTTTTTGTCGGCACCGCGGTAATCTCCGTTTACATCATTAAACAATGAAGGAGCAATCATGGTATGGTAAAGGGCGGTATAGAATTTTGTTTTGATGGCTGCCGGGGCCTCTATTTTAACTTTAGATAATGCCTTTTCCCATTTGGCATCGGCTTGTTTCACGCTGGCATTAAAATCCCAGCCGGGGAGTTCTGTGTTCAGGTTGAGCAGGGCATTCGCGGTACTTACCGGCGATATGGCCACCTTTACTTTTAACAAGGGCTGTTTTGCCGCATCGAAAAACAAGGCCGCTTTTATTTCTTTACCGCTGGCTTCTACGCCCTGAAGCGGGGCCGAACCATTGTAGAGTTCTATCCTGGTTACAGGCGCTGAAAGCCGGATAACGAAATAAATCCGCTGATCTGCCGCCCAGCCTTTAGAAAAACGGTAGCCTTCAAAGGTAAGCGCATCAAGCTGACGGATATGCGTCTGGGCAGGCTCATCCCAGCCCATTCCAAAGCCCAGGTCGACCAGCAGATGGGCGTTTTCTGTTTTCTGGAAGGTATATTGATGAAAACCTGTACGTTCTGTAGCTGTTAACTCGGCTTTTACCTTATACTTATCGAGGTACACCTGGTAATAACCCGGCCGGGCCACTTCAGTTTTTTTAGAGAAGGAAGAGCCATAGCCACTTTCCATATCCTTAAAACTAGCCCGGGTAACCTGTGTCTTCCCGTTGGCAGGCAAGAGTAAAATATCGTTCAGATCGCCTATGCCGGTACCGCTAAGGTGGGTATGGGTAAAACCCAGGATTTCGGTGCTGATGTAATTGTAGCCGCTGCACCAGTCCCAGCCATTAAATTTATCCCAGGTCTGCATGATCTGCGATGGGCCAAGCTGTACCGCTCCGAAAGGAACGTTGGCACCAACAAATACGTGTCCATGACCTGCAGAACCTATAAAGGGATCAACGAAGCTTGTTGCTTTGTTTTGGGCAAAAATGCCACTACTTAAAATTATCAGGCCAAGTATAAAGCCCAGTTTTCGCGTCATCATCAGTTATTTCATCTTTAGTAGATTTTATACGGATAATAAATCTCTACTGTTCATGGTTTAATTTATTGGGAACAACTGGCTTTTAAGGTTCCAGCCATATACTTCTATACTTAAAGGAATGCTGTCCTCCTCCGGGAATTCGATGGTCATACTTTTTCCTTCGCCCGGCAGTACTGTAAAATAATTGTCGGAACAGAAGGCCGGCAATATCCTTTCCCCGGTCGCGGCATTCACTAAAGCTACGCGGTTAAAAAAGGCAACAGGGCCGCCAGCATCGTTTTTCAGCACTACCTCCAGCTGGCCTTTCCCTGTTTTACGGCTGCTCACATTGAGCTTTGCTGCTTTCATGTTCTGCAGCCCGCTGTATTTACCATCGGGCGCAGGCATCCAGTACAGGTTTTCGCTCAATACATTTTGTCTGGCATCCAGCAGCTTCAGCAGCACAAAACAACCCGTTTTGGCATCCAGTTTTTTTAAGGCCTCGTTTACCGGAAAAGTACGCTGACTGGTAGAGGCAGCTATCTCGGTAAAAGCCTGGATCTGTTGCTGCAGCTTACCTTCCATATCATACAGGCTGGCTTGCACCATAACGTTGCGCACCACCCCAAAACCATTGTTAACTATCGTAACCATGCTGTCCAGCGGATTCATCATGATGTGCAGGGGCTCTGAACCTTTGCGCAATCCATACAAACAGGCATTCGGGTCCAGGTAATAATCGTACATCTGCCCACGCATGGCCGTCCAGGGGTTCTGTGTTTTCCAGATAATGGTACCGGTATACCAATCCCACATTCTGGAAGAAAAACCTTCCATCAATGCGCGGTATTGCTCGTAATTGACCAGTTGGGCCTTCATGGCAAAGTCTTTGGCATCTTTTGCTTTCCCATAGGGATCGATGTGATGGTCGTAAGGAATATACTTGTGATAGGCCCATACCGAATCGGGCTGCTGCCCGTTCTGTGGCGGGGTCATGTTCCCTTCAGGGATAAAACGTTTCAGTGAAGCATAATCGCCCAGCCCAACCGAGCCCACTTCTGAGTTGTAGGGATAGGTACGGAAAGACCAGAAGCTTTTCGGGTCCTGAATGGTATAAGGTCCATCGCCATTGCCCCCAAGGAAATTGTAAGACATGTCGTTGCTGTTGGAATAATCAAAGAAATAACGGGTGCCGTCCAGTTCCGGAAGGATTTTTTCTTTGAGCGGGTACAGGATATCATCGGGCGGGGTAATCTCGTTGCCACCACACCAAAATGCCAGTGAGGGGTGGTTACGGATCATTTTGATCTGATCTGCTGCAGCAGTAAGCACCAGCGCATGGTCATCGGGGTACTGTCTGCGGGTCCACTGGTCGTCCTTTTTCAAAGGGTCCTGCCATTTGCCATTGCAATCGCCGCTGAACCAGAAGTCCTGGAACACCAGCATCCCATATTTGTCGCAGGCCTGGTAAAATTCGGGCCGTTCAATAATGGCCCCTCCCCAGATGCGGATCAGGTTCAGGTTCATATCGCGATGATAGCGCACTTCGGCATCGTAGCGTTCATCAGAAAAGCGGAGCATGGCATCAGAGATGATCCAGTTGCCCCCTTTGATGAAGATCTTTTGCCCGTTAACCAGGTTTTCACGGCTACGGGTATGTTCGTTCCAGCGGGTACCGATTTCTCTTACCCCGAACTGTACACTTTCTTTGTCGGCCAGTTTCCCCGCCGCATCCACAAAGGTAAAGCTGATGGTGTACAGGGGATGTGCCCCGTAACCGTTGGGCCACCAGAGTTTAGGGTTCTGCAGCTGGAAATCGGGCAGCTTCACCAGCTTTTTCTCGCCCGCCTTTAGCTGAACCGCTGCTTTGACCACCTTCCCTTCCAGGGTGTACTGCAAATGGCCGCTTACGGTTTTGTTCAGCGGGTTCTCCACTTCGCAGGATGTGCGGATCAGTGCTGGTTCCTGTTTGCCAGAGGGCAAACGTTTGCCCGGAACCAGCGTCACCACGTGAGGATTTTCGAGGTTCAGCCCCCCGGTTTTCTCCACAAATATCTTGTCCCATATCCCCGTATTGCGGTCGCGTATGGGCTGTATCCAGTCCCAGCCTGCGGTATAGGGCGTGGTCAGCCCTTTGGCAATGGTGCCATCACCGCCTTGCCCGCCATTAGCTGCACCAGGAAAATCAGGTGGCTGAACCAACAAAGCCAGCCTGTTTTTCCCATCTGGTGCAAGTAAGGGGGTAATGTTATATTGCTGGCGCAGGTGCATGCCCTCATGGGTCTTAAGGTTTACCTTTTTGCCGTTTAAATAAATATCGCATCTGTAATTTACCCCACGCAGCTTGAGCCATACCTGCTCATCGCCTTTGGCCCTCTGCTCAAAGGATTTCACAAACCAATAGGTATAATGGGCATTGCCAGTATCATACACATCTTTGATGTGTTTGTTGTTCATCCCGTAAAAGGGATCGGGTATCTTTTGGTTGTCCAGCAGGGTGGTCAGCACTGTACCGGGCACTGTGGCCCTCATCCAGCCGGTAAGCGCAGTACTTTCCAGGGATAGCTGTTCTCCCTTTCGGGATTCTTCGGAAATGGCTTTGCAGACCCAGCCGGAATTCAGTTCGTAACGTTGCTGGGCAGTTAATTTAATGCCAGCCAATACAAAAAATATAATCAGGTAGTGCTTCATTCTTACATATTACTTTCAATGGCGCCAACTTTCTCCCTGTACAAATCAATTGGGCCGTCCAGTAGCACCGCAATCACTGTAAAGTGCTTATCCAGTTTAATTTCGGGTACAGGTATATAAACTATGCCGGGTATTTTACTCCAGTATAATTTATTGTAAATTTCATAGGGCAGTATGGTACCCTCACCTACCACGCGGATCCGGCTGATGTTATTTTTAATGCCTTTCAGTGCAATAGGGCCTGTTGGTTTTCCTTCCACAAAAAGATATAAGGTCTGGCGGTCTGCAGATAATAAGGTATTGCCCTGGTAATGCCCTGCTGGAATTCCCGGAAGGGTATGGTCAAGTATTTCCGTATGTTTGGCCACCCAGGCTTTATCCGTTGGCATTTCTATAGCCTTTGCGGCGGCTGGATCACTTGTTTTTAAAGGTTCATTAAACCTCAGGTGTAAAACTGTTACATCTTTGTCGTATGCAGCAGGCAATACCTTCAACAGATAGCCATCGATTCCGGAAGGTTTATAGCTTAGCCCCGTAGTTTTATATCCAACTACATTGGCTTCTACAATTTTTGATTGGATCCCTTTGAGCACAATTCCGGCATTTTCCTGGTAATCCAGGTATATGAATAAGTTCTTTTTATCTTTTGACAATGCAGTTTTTGCATTGATGTGGCCTGCAGGGATACCCGCCTGGGTTCCATATATGGCTGCTGCGTGTTTTTTAGTCCAGCGGCCCAGGTCTTTCAGTATCTGTACCTGCTGGTCAGGTATGGTTCCGTCAGCTTTGGGGCCGATATCAAGTAGTAAATTACCGCCCATACTGATGCAATCCACTAAAGTGCGGATGATCATATTAGACGATTTGTATTTCGTATCAAAGGGCTGATAGCCCCATGAATCGTTCATGGTATAACAAAGCTCCCAATAATCGGCAGCAGGTTTTAATACCGGAACACCCTGTTCGGGCGTTTCATAATCCCCATGCTCATCAAGGCGGGAATTGATGATGATATTGGGATTGTATTTTTGAAGCAGTTCCCTCGTTTTTTGAGCTTCCCACTCTGTGTTGTTGTGTTCCCAGTTCCCATCAAACCAGATCAGGTCGGGCCGGTAGTTTACAGACAGTTCCTCCAGCTGGCCCTGGTAATAATTCAGGAATGTTCTCCAGCGTTGAGGTTCATCTTTAATCGCATACCTTTTATGGTCGCGGGTAAAAACGTCATAATTCCTGTAGCTCCAATCTGGCAGAGAGTAATAAATACCGGTTTTTAGCCCGGAAGATTTGAGCGCGGTAATGAATGGCGACAATACATCGCGTTTTGCTTTGCTATTTGTTAATGTAGTAGTAGCACCAGAGGCTTTGGTATTCCATAGTGAAACACCGTCGTGGTGTTTAGCAGTAATTACGGCATATTTCGCACCGCTTTCTTTAATTAAGCCTGCCCATGTAACAGGATCATACTTTGAAGCACTGAAACCATCCAGCTGTTTCATGTACAGGTCATGAGGTGTATAATTGTTAAAAAAGGCCCAGGATTCGGAAATACCATTTACAGCGTAAATCCCCCAATGGATAAAGATGCCCAGTTTGGCATCGGCAAACCATTGCATTTTTTTGTCTTTTACAGGCTGTGCCCGGGCATTAAAACCTGTTAACAGTGAAATAAGGAGCAAAAATTTGCCCCATGTGATGCCTTTCGTTTTCAATAACATTTCCTGTTTTCTTTACCTCAATTTATTCCTGCAGCTGCCTGTTAAAAAATTACAGGAATGCCTTTGAACGCATTCCTGTAATCCGTGATCGTCAGTAATCTCCTATTTCTGTGCCCACCACAATGGAGTAAGCACTTCGTCGGTACCATTTAGTGCACCAACAGCCTGTCCGTAACCCGTTGCGTTGTTGTTCTTCAAATTTGAAGGGTATCTCAAACGCTGAGGCAGGAATTTCACACTACTGGTCATATAAGTAGCATCTGTCAAAGCAGGTAGGGTCTGAATTGAATTTTCAATAACCGGGTTTTCGAAGAAAGGAAGTCCTAATCTTCTGTGGTCATTCCAGCTTTCCAATGGCAACCATGGGGTTTGCGCAATAAACTTCTGTGTAATGATTTTTGTCAGGTGATCATTTTTAACCGTCCCGTTTTTATAAAGGTCATTTTTCGGATAATTTACTGTCACTGTTCCTGGCGCGCCCGTCATTCCATCTTCAAAATTCATCACGCGTGCTGTTGGCTCGGTAGTATGTGTCCAGCTAACAGAAGTACCTACCCTGTTATAATCCTGGGAAGTAATGTAAGAACCTACCGGGAGTCCCCAGTAAGCAAAGCTCTTCGCTATTCCTGTCTCATATGCAGTTTGTGCATTTACCGGCGTGCTCCATCCACGTACCGCAGCTTCAGCCAACAGGAAGTAAGTTTCCCATGGCCCAAAGAAAAGTCTTTTCTGGGTGCTGTTTCTAAATTGCATATTGATCCTTGGCATGGTTCCCCCGTAATTAACAAGCTGGTTCAGTGGATCCTTTGATCCCCAGTCGCCATCAGTTTTGGCATTCCAGGTATATTTTGCATTTACCGTTTTTGCTGTTGATCCGTCTGCATTTTTTAATAAACGCTCCGTAATAGTATCATAACCTGTATTTTGTTTTGGATACCGTGGATTGGTCAGATCGCCCGGAATACTGAACAGCACGTAGGCGCGCGGGTCAATTGTAAATGGCAATCCGTTAAACCAGTAGCCTGCCTGAGGATCGTTGGTTTTTGTACTGAACTGAACCGGATACTTTTGTCCGAGCCAGTTGGCAGGCTTGATGTAACTCTGGAAATCAGCTCCCAGCTGATCTGCACTTTTCACGCCACCAAGGCCTACAAAAATGTTGTTCAGAGTTGCCGATAAAGGCTGTGTATCCCAGCTGCGCGTCATCACCCCTGTAAGCGCATCCCAGCCATCCTTTTCCTGTACCTGAAAGCTTTGTTCCTGCAGGGTAATAAAATCATTGGTTGCAGCGGCGGTCTCAAATTCTGTTTTTGCTTTATTCGCATCAACTTCAGATAGGCGCATAGCCAGACGCATACGCATAGAGGTAGCATATTTTTTCCAGTTTGCGTAATTATAATTGTATGCAGGATCCAGTTTTTTCAAGTCTTCAGAAGGGACCATACTTACATCCAGTTTCGCAGAAGCATCTTTAAGCTCTTCAAGAATATAGTAATATACCGTTTTCACATCGCTGAAATCCGGATTGGTTCCCTGAAAACCCTTTACAGGTATGGGTCCAAAATTATCAGACATTTCACTCAATAAATAAGCCCTCCATATCCTTGCTACCTGGATCAGGTTGTTGGTATAAAGCTTTGAAGTTCCATTGGCAATTTGCTTTTCGCCGATCTGGATACCTGTATTTACTGCATTCAGCCAACCCGAAACCTGCTCATAATAAGCATTGCTCCAGCCATCATTGTAATCACCAAATGAGATGGTCCCGCCGTCCACATCAGCTGCCTGTCTGCCAGCTGGTTTCCAGTATAGTACAAATGACCGTTCTGCAACATCAGGGTTCATTTGAGCTTCAATAATTGATCGGTTAATGAAGTACTCAACCTGTACTTTGTCCTCATCGGCTGCGAGGGGGTTCTGATTGATCTCTTCAAATTTTTTACATGATGCCAGCACCATTGTAGCTGCAATAAACATGCATGATTTTTTTATAATATGTTTCATCGTAATATGAATATTAAGATTAAAAGCCTAAGGTTAAGTTAAAGGTGAAAGTACGGGTAGTTGGTGCACTTGCACTTTCAAAACCTGTTGCATTGTCACTGGTCGCGAATACCGATTCAGGATCAATTCCGTTCAAATGACTGGTAATCAGCCATACGTTGTTACAAGACACACCAATTTTTGCGCGCTGAACAGGCGTGTTTGCCAAAAATTTAGGCGAGAAATTGTAACTCAGGTTTACGTTTCTTAACCTGATGTTGGAAGCGTCATATAAATTCGCCTCGGAAATACCCAGGTTACCTTGCCCTGCTACAGACCTCCAATAGCGCTGAGGCGTTACTGAAGTCGTATTTGCTTCATATTTATTGGTAACCGGATTAAGAACCGCCCCTTTTACAGTAATGTTCTCTCTTTCGCCACCCACAACTGTTACTGCAGCAGTTCCATTCTTTTGCATGTTAACGTTGGTAGCGGAGAATATTTTACCTCCAAAACGGCCATCCACCAGGAACGAGAGGTTAAAGCCTTTATAGTTAAAAGTATTGGTTATACCCACCAAAGCAGATGCCTGTTGATTGCCCAACTTAACATTCTGTTCGCCCTTTAGCGGCAAACCATCTTTATCCAATAGAAGCTGTCCATAAAATTCGCTGTTAGGGTCTGTAACCCTCAAAAACTTACTGCCATAGATCTCCCCATACTTTTCTTTTTCCACAGCAAGTATACTCACTTCATCATAGCCGCCAAGTCTGTACCTTGGAACATCTGCGAATATGGATTTCACGGTATTGTTATTATGCGAATAATTTACCGCCATGTTCCAGTTGAATCCCTCAGCATTGTCAAGAATCTTTGCATCGGCCATAATTTCGATACCTGTATTCTGGATGTTCCCCGCGTTGATCTTCTTCTTTTTGTAACCGCTCAATGGGTCCATAGGAAGGTCTATCAACTGGTTCGTTGCATTTGATTTATAAACTGAAAAGTCTAAACCAAAACGGCTTTTGAAAAATCTTAACTCTGCACCCGCTTCATAAGATTTGATCAGCTCGCTTCTTACATTCGGATCAAACAAAGTTTCTCCCCTGTAGGCTGTAGTATTTCCATTTGGATCTTTATCAATTACGTAGGTGTTGTACAACTGATATGGCGCCATATCGTTACCTGCCTGGGCAGCTGATCCGCGGATCTTTGCATAGGATAACCATGATGGCAAATCTTTACCCATTTTTGTCAGCATTTCTGTAAAAATGTAAGAAACACTGAAGGAAGGATAAAAATAAGATCGGTTGGCTTTTATAAGAGAAGATGTCCAGTCGTTCCTTAAAGTTGCATCTGCAAAAAGGTAACCATCCCAGTTTAACTGAAAAGTACCATAAAGTGAATTGATTTTCTTTCTGATATAAACCTGCTCAATAGACGGTTTATTTTTTCCGTTGTTCAGCGAAAAAAGGTTTGGTACCGTCAAATCTCCGGAATCACTGTTCAGCTGGCTGTTTTCCTGCGACATCAAATTCCCACCAAAGCTAAAACCTCCTCCCAAACGATCAAAAACGTTATCTTTCTGACCAGAGAGCAAGAAGCTAAGGTTGGTTTCTGTAAAAGTATGCTTATTCAGTGCATAACGCCCAGTTGCTGTTGAAGGACTACCTGCATAAACTTTCTCTTCAATATTGGTGCTGTATTTATCTGTTCCACCTCTGATCTCTGCATTCAGCCAACTGTTAAAGTTATACTTCAAAGACCCGTTCAGTAAATAACGATCTCTTACATCCTGATTTAATCTGTACTGCCTGGCCCAGTAAGGGTTCAGCTGTGAGGTAGTGGTATTGTACCATACCATTTTTCCGGCTTCATCAACGGGTTGACTAAACTCTTTGATGTCCAGTGATCTTGGGAAGAGATAAAGTGTACTGAATATGTTGTTCAGGTTAGAACCATTATTTGGTCTGTTCTGTGCATTATTATTGCTATACTGCACCTTGGTATCTATAACCCAACGGTCGTCTTTACCAAATTTGCTAACAGCTCTGGCAGTTAAATTTGTCCGCTGAAGCTTAGCGCCAGGAATGATACTCCTGTCATCCAAACGATTAAAAGAGGTATAAACAGAAGTAGAGTTGATCTGCTGTTGAAAAACCACACCCTGATTGGAACTGAAACCTGATGAAATATAGTTGTTCAGATTGTCGTGAACAGCCATAGGAATTTGCTGGCCATTCCAGTTGGTGATGGTCTGACCAGCGATTTTTGGTCCCCAGCTTAAACCTGAAGTTTCAGTGAAGATATTTTCCGTTCCCTGTCCGAAACTGGTTTGCATTTCAGGGGTAGTAAATACGGTTTCTACGCCAAAAGCTGAAGTTACGGTTACACCAAGTCCCTTTTGCGCTTTACCGGTTTTGGTAGTGATCATGATTACCCCGTTACCAGCCCTTGATCCATAAAGAGCAGAAGCTGCAGGACCTTTTAGTACAGTTACACTCTCTATATCTTCCTGGTTGATATCAGACATCCCGTTACCCATATCGGTAGGTGGATTAAAGTAATCATTGTTCACTTCGCCTTTCCTGTTATAAGCACCAGTAAAGTTATTTACCGGTATACCATCCACCACAATAAGTGGCTGATTATCGCCGGTTAAAGAATTATTACCTCTAAGCGTGATCTTGGATGACCCCGCAGGCCCGTTACTTGAACGCGACACCTGTAAACCCGCAACTTTACCAGAAAGGGTATTTACCAGATTTGGCTCTCTGGCTTCAACCAGTGCTTCACCCTTTACTTCCTGCAAGGCATAACCCAGAGCTTTCTTTTCTCTTTTTATACCAAGGGCGGTCACCACCACTTCGTTCAAACTGTTGTCTTCTTCTTCCAGTACAACGTTTACAGAAGTGCCTGAACCTACGGCAATTTCCTGGCTTTTATAGCTCAGGTAACGAAAAACAAGTACATCACCCTGTTTTGCCGCAATAGCATACCGACCTGTAGCGTCTGTACTGACACCATTTTTAGTGCCTTTTACCAACACACTAACCGCGGGTATCGGTGTGCCTGCTTTGTCCTTTACGGTTCCCGATATGTTTTTTTGTGCATAGGCGCTAATTGTTAATAAGCTTAACAACAGCACGCTCAGGCACCGGGAGTAAAACTGTTTCATGTTAATTAAAGTTTAGTTAATAATTGGATATTTGGATTTTAGTTATTCAAATGTACTATGCTCTATCACCAGGCTGGCAGCTGCAAGCAACTCTGCATCTGCCGCCAGTTCCGAAATCACGATTGTTGTTTTATCTGCAATTCTTGGAATACAGAATTCATTGACTGCCTGCTGTACAGGAGGCAGTAATATTTTCCCTGCAATGGCTCCGCGACCACTCAATACTATACACTCAGGGTTCATGATATGAATTAAGGTGGCCAGCCCCTTTCCAATCAAAAAAGCTGCATCAGAAAGAATGGAAACCGCAAGCGGGTCATGGTTCCGTGCTGCTTCCAGAAAAAGTTCACCAATGTTCCTTTTGTCATCTTTGAACGATTGCGCCATACTTGTTGCCGCTCCTTTATTTATCTCTGCTTTTGCCTTTTTCGTCATTACCAGCAATGAAGTTTCCACTTCAAGACATCCACGCTTACCGCAAGAACACAAATTATCTGTATTGGACAATGGGATATGACTAAACTCACCTGCATAACCGCTGCTTCCCCTATACAACTGTCCGTTTACAATCATACCCAAACCTGTTCCCCAACCTATATTAGCAACCATAACATCGCGTTTACCCGCCGCCGCACCAAACTGCATTTCGGCAAGCGCAATTAAACTGGAGTCGTTATCCATAAATACAGGAAGCCCTAATTTTTTAGTAAGGTATTTCCCCAGATGAGAACCGTCTTTGGTTTTCAAATGAGAATGATCGGTACCGTTTTCCACATCGATAAAACCTGGAATACCAATACCAATACCCAATAGCTTATCCGGATCAATACCCGAGGCCTTAATGTTCCTGTCAATAAATAAGATAAGTTCATCTACAGCACCATTGTCGGCAGGAATGGTTAATTCCAGTGTACTTACAGGTGACACAAAATTTCTTGCCAGATCATAAATCACCATACGTGTGGTAAATTGATCCATAGCTACAGCTACAATATACTTTTGCATATCCGGGTTGAGCAAAAATAAAGATGCCCTGCGCCCACCGGTTGAAGGCGCCAGTCCCTGCTCCTTGACATACCCCTCCGCAACCAGCCCATTAACTACTTTAGTAACCAATGGAAGACTTTTATGCGTAAGCCTGCTAAGTTCAGTAAGTGATAACGGATTTTTATAATAAAGCTGTTTAACAATATCCGATCTTAAAAGCTGTCCCTTCTCTATTGCCATGGTTTATCTGGTTAGTATCTTACAACAAACTTAATAATTAATTGTAATACTTTACAAATCTTTTTAAATTATTTATTAAGTTAGTCGATGTTTATAAAACACAGCGATATAATTTCATAAAAAAAGCGCCTACGGCGCTGCTATTGTCAAATTTGGTAATCAGGAAATTTACAACCTGGTTACAGCCAGCTCCCGGCTGTTTCCTTTTACGGACCGGATTTTACCCCGCAGGGATTCAGCATCAAATTTATTATAGTAAGAAATTTTAACCTGCCCTACAGATTTTACGGTTCCTTTAATCTCGTGTATATCAAAAGCATTATTGTATTTGATACTGATATTTCCAACAGACTTCAGCGTACCAGCTTTCTCATGAATGTCAAAAGCATTGTTGTAGCTGATCTTTTCATCCCCTATTGCTTTCAGTTTGCCCTTACCGTCATGAATGTCAAACCTGTCGTAATAATTGAAGACTACCCCTTCTACCGATTTTATCTTCCCTTCCTTGTCCCGGTCAGAACTACCGTAATAAGTCACCTTCAAATTACCTATCATTTCAGTACCGGAAGCACTGTGATCCTCAAAGTCGCCCCAGTCTGAAGAACCATTGTAACCACGCGATTTCAGGAAGGCAATGTTTCCATCCGCATCCATCCCTATCACAAATTTCGGATAGGTAAGCACCGTGTGCTGTATCCCGGTTTTGTAATCGGCAATAACGAAATTAGCCCTTAAAAGTTTTTGCGCTTTTCCCGTTAGCACAAGAACCAGCATTAAGCTGGCCATCAACAAGATTTTTGTTTTCATAAGTGTGTATGTGTTTTATGCAGTCCTAACACTGCACAGGCAATGTAGGCAAAGTATTTTTTTTTCTTATCATAGATCAATAATTTACCATTAGCAAGTTTGTCTATTTGCATTCAACAAATAGAATAAAGAACATATGAAAAAATTATTATTAGCGGCAGCAGTTTTAAGCACTGCTCTTTTCGCCTTTAAATCTGCAGCGCCAACAACATGGTCGGCCGACACTTCACATTCTAAACTGGGTTTTGTGGTTACCCACCTGATGATTACCGATGTAGAGGGATCATTCAAAAACTTCCAGTCAACCATTACTTCTTCAAAGCCAGATTTTTCTGATGCTGTTGTGGAACTGACTGCAGATGTGAACTCGGTAAATACAGATAATGACAAAAGAGACGAGCATTTAAAAGGTGCTGATTTCTTTGATGCTGCCAAATATCCTAAGCTGACTTTCAAAAGCACTTCAGTAAAAAAAGTTTCAGGCAACAAATACAAAGTAAGCGGTAATTTAAATTTCCATGGTGTAACCAAACCAGTGGTTCTGGATGCTACATTAAGAGGTGTTACCACCAACCCTATGTCTAAAAAACCTACTGCAGGTTTTAAAGTTAGCGGCACTATAAAAAGAGCTGATTTTGGTTTTGGAACCAAATATGGCAACGCCATGCTAAGTGATGAAGTAACTTTAAATGCAAATACGGAGTTTGTGCAAAACTAAAAAAGCATTTTTTTTATATAAATAAAGCGGCAGGATAATCATGTATCCTGCCGCTTTATTTTTTCAAGGCAGCCCATTTACAGTATAAATCTTAACGGAAGATTTCCTACTTTCGTTAATTATGCAGACATCCAAAAAAGCCGCAATCAGCTTCATTTTTATCACATTACTGATCGATGTAATGGGATGGGGCCTAATTATTCCAGTAATGGCAGATCTTATTGCCCAGCTAAAAGGCATCCCCATTAATCAGGCCAGTACATATGGTGCTTTTTTGCTTTCTGTTTTTGCCATTACCCAATTCCTGTTTGCGCCGGTAATCGGGAACCTGAGTGATAAGTTTGGCCGCCGGCCGGTGCTATTGCTTTCCCTGCTCGGTTTTGGCGTAGATTATATTATCCTGGCGCTGGCACCAACATATGCATGGCTGTTTGTAGGCCGGATTATTGCCGGTATAACGGGGGCCAGTTTTACTACTGCTACAGCCTATATTGCCGATGTAAGTACCGATGAAACTTCTAAAGCCAAAAACTTTGGGTTAATTGGCGCGGCCTTTGGCCTTGGCTTTGTGCTTGGCCCTGCGCTGGGTGCCCTTCTTGCAACCTGGGGTATACGTGCTCCTTTTTATGCAGCGGCAGTGCTTTGCCTGGTTAATTGTTTGTATGGCTACTTCTTTTTACCTGAATCATTAAGTAAGGAAAACCGCAGGGAATTTGACTGGAAAAGGGCAAATCCATTTGGCTCCTTAAGGTTTTTAACCAGAAACGCTAAAATCGGACAACTCGCATTTGGCTTTTTTCTGATCTACCTGGGCAGCCAGGCCGTTCAGGGTAACTGGAACTTCTTTACCATCTACCGCTTCAACTGGAGCGAAAAAATGGTAGGTATTTCCCTTGCAGTAGTTGGTGTATTGGTTGGTGCTGTTCAGGGCGGATTAACCCGGGTCATTGTGCCTAAGATCGGGAACGAAAAAAGTATTTACATCGGTCTGGGATTATACACCGTAGGTCTCGTCCTATTTGGACTTGCTACACAGGGCTGGATGATGTTTGCCTTTCTGATCCCTTACTGTCTGGGCGGGATCTGCGGTCCATCCTTGCAATCGGTCATATCCGGACATGCGCCTGCAAACCAACAGGGAGAGCTACAAGGTGCCCTTACTGGCCTGATGAGTCTTACTGCCATTATCGGACCGCTCATTATGAATGGTACCTTTGCTTATTTTACATCAAGTAAAGCCCCTTTCTATTTTCCGGGGATACACTTCTTAATTGGTGCTGCGTGTATGCTATTGAGTATATATATTATATATAGAGTGCTCAGCCGCGAACGCAAAGAACTCTCGGCCCCGGTAAGTGATCAATAGGCGCCGTTCCTTCAATCAGCAGTTCCATGCAGTTTAATGATAAAAATTGATCAGCTTATTCTGGGATAAAATTAAGTAAAATTATCTGCGATGTATTGCCTGGCCTCATCTTGTGTTAAAACAGCAAAATCCTTATAACGGTCGTGCACATCAATGATTTCTTCAAGTGCATCTTCAACCAGCTGCCTGTTTTCCCATAGTTTAAGGTCTGCAACTACGGTCTGTATGCATCCTTTTTTATAGGCAATTTGTCCAATTACATGTACCAGTGTATTCCTTACCCTGGCAGTTTTGTCGTGTTGCAGTTCCTGTAACATGGGTAAAATATCCTGCGGATATTTACGCCCCCGGAGTTCTATTCCATGACAGATCTCTCTGCGGATCTCTTTGTCTTCATGGTGCAGGTATAACCTTGCCCATTGCAGTACCGGAACAGGATTTACTTCTCCCATTTTTTTGATAGAACCAATTACCGCATTCCTTGGCGAATGGTGTTTATCAAACAGGCCCTTATCAAAGAAATGCCGCACGCATTCAAAATCAGCTTTACCGATCTCGCCCGCTGCATTGATCACCGTTTGCCTGATTTTGAAATCCTTATCCGGAAAAAATTGTTCTAAAGTGTTTATTATTTTAGGTCTCAAATCTGCATTAGCCAGATATATTTTACCGATGGCCAGATAGGCAGATTTCCTGATATAGGTATCCTCATCAGCAAAGTACCGGGCTGTGTGTTTAAAAGTTCCTGTACCCAGTTCAGTAAGGATATTATGGTTAATTCTGGCTACAAGCTGTACACGTTCCTCTTTATTTAGATCGTAAAATCCCATACACAATATTAGCACTTATTCGTAAAAAAAAACAAGTGCAATTTCCGGATTCAAGCTCAACTGCCCATTCCACTAAGCCTTTCCGTAGCCTTACAATTTATAGATTTTTAAAAGCAAAAAATAACGGGAGGTTTAGCCTATATTTAATTCTCAATTCATGAAAACAACCATCAGTCTCTTACTATTTTTTTTGCTATTCAATTTCAGCAAGGCCCAGGAGAAATTTCCTCTAACCAATGCGGAGGGGAATCCCATGAACTACTACGTGAGCAGACCTAAGTCTAAAATTCCTATTTTCCTGGCTGTTAATGACAAGCAAACCAAATTTATAAATCCTTTTAACGCTCTCCCAAATGATCCTTTGGGTAATATGGTTTATCTGGTTAATGCTAAAACCATTGCTGTCACCACCTGGATAAAAAAGGATAGTATAGACTATTATCGATATTCTATTTTTGAAAATGACACAACGATTGTGCGCGCTAACGCAAAGCTTAGTCAAATAGATTTCGTTTGGCCAGCCAGCAGCGATCTCCCTGGCTACCTCACCATGAACCTGACTGTTCCGGATACGAGAAACAAAAAAATTACGGTAAAAATATACCGCTTGCCAGAGGAAAGCAAAGTAACAACAGTTATCATTTATAACAAGTCCTTACCTCAGGCCAGGATCGAAAAAGCAGTATTGCTACGCGAAGGACGCTTATTCAAAACACGGGGCACCAATATAATCAGCACCTTAGCAGACATCATCCCGATAAACAACGGTTCTAAATTTAGCCTCGATAAAAAATCCCGGGGCATCCAGCTGATTCTAAACAAGACAGACATAGATTTTGCATACTATGCCGGTTTAGTGAAAGTCTCAAAAAATAAAGCCGACACCCTATTCGTCTCTAACAACTGGAACTACGACTCACACGACGGCAAACCTTATGTTTTTATTCCTGCGAGTTATTTTAGCGAACCCGGTTCTTATCAACTGCGCATTACTCCTATGCCAGGGCAATCTTTTGATAGAACTTCAATTGACAGTAAATGGGCAAAAATATCGTTCAAGGTAAAAAGCCCCCCCTTAACTTTCGGAATCTCCGAAGTTATCACAGCGCTTTCCGTTATCATTCTACTTGCAATCAGCACCTTTCTGCTAATCAGGAGAAAGAATAAGCAAAAACTTATTATAGCCCATCGCCAGGCAGAAAGCGCTAAAACAGAATTAAACCATGTACGTTCTCAACTTAACCCTCATTTTGTTTTCAATGCCCTGGGTGGAATTCAGAATCTGATGAACCAGAAAGAAATAGAAAAAGCCAACAGCTATCTTAGCAAATTTGCCAGGTTAACCCGAAGCATTCTTGATGGAAAACAACTGATTGCACTCAAGGATGAGCACAGGCTTTTAGACGACTACCTGGCTATGGAACAACTGCGCTTTAATTTTAGCTACCAAATCGCGGTCGATACCGACATAGATATTTTAGAGGTAATGATCCCAACTATGTTGCTGCAGCCTTTTGCAGAGAATGCAGTTAAACATAGCATGTCAGTTCAGGGCAACAAAGGAAAATTATTGGTAGCATTCAAAGCTGTGGGAGACAACCTGATTTTATCGGTAAATGACAACGGCGAAGGCTTTGATGTTCAAAAGGTCTATGCAGGTTTTGGATTGTCGCTCTGTAAAAAAAGAATAGATTTACTGAACCGAATGTATCAGGACTGCCCGATCACCCTGGAGTTGCACTCGGACCTTAACGGCACAACTGCGATCATTACCTTAAACCACTGGTTATAATTATGAAGACACTGATAATAGACGACGAGCAATCCAATGTAGAAAATCTCAGTAACCTTATCAGGGAATACTGCCCGCGTTTAACTTTGGTAGGGACAGCAAACAATGTAAGCCAGGCTTTGCAGCAGATTGCAGCACAACAGCCGGACCTGCTTCTTTTAGATATCCATATGGGAAAGGAAACAGGTTTCGACCTTCTGCGCTTGCTGCCAACAAAAGACTTTGAGGTAATCTTTGTCACTGCTTTCAATGAATATGGGATAGATGCCATTAAGTTTGCCGCAGTTGATTACCTGCTAAAACCGGTTGATATCGCAGAACTGGTACTGGCAGTTAATAAAGCAGAAGAAAAGATAGCTACAAAACAAACGGCACAGCAATTGAATTTTTTACTGAACCATTTAAAAAGCACCGGAACAGCCCCAGCTAAAATTGCCCTACCCCAGTTGCATGAAATCAGATATGTATCCGTAAGTGATATCATCCGCTGCGAAGCAGATAATTCCTATACACACTTTTTTCTTTCCAGCTTCGAAAAGATACTGGTATCCAAATCATTAAAAGAATATGCAGAAATGCTGACCAGTGCAGGCTTTTTACGAACACACCAAAGCCATCTGGTAAATAAAATTTTCATCAAGAGCTGGATCAAGGAAGATGGCGGAATGCTTTTATTGAATAACGGAGACAAGATTCCTGTTTCGCGACCAAATAAAACAGCAGTACAGGCTGCATTAAACCATGACCGGCCTTTAAATTTTACCAGAGGTTTTAACATTTGATAACAAAAAACCATCTTTAGATAAAAGCCAGGCGACTCCAACTCACCCAATTGAACCTTAAAGAAGTATTCACAAAAAAAAAGAGATCGAAATCCCCAAAAAACAAAAAAATGAAAGTACTGGATTTAAAATATGAAGAATTGGATTTGATATCAGCGCTACAGCCCGAGGGATGGAATGATATTAAGCCGAGTTTTGGTTTTTACCTGCAATCTTCCTTTTGTTTCCCCATTAAAGTGATGATTGACGATATGATTGTTGGTTTGGGAGCTGCAATTATCCACAACGACGTAGCCTGGTTTGGCCACATTATAGTCCATGCCGACCAAAGAGGAAAAGGAATAGGAAAATGTGTGACACAGTCGTTAATTGATATCGCCGAACAACATGCCTGTGAAACGATTTATTTGATTGCTACTCAGCTTGGGGTACCGGTATATGAAAAACTGGGATTTATTCAGGACACGGAGTACCTGTTTTTTAAAGACCTGATTTTTGATAAAAAAGAATTGATCTCAGCTCATATTATACCCTATCAACCGGAGTTTAAAACGCAAATTTCAACGATTGATAAAACGGCCAGCGGAGAGGACAGGATGATGCATCTTGAAGCGGCACTTGAAAGCGGCTTTGTATATATGGATAATAATGAGATTGAAGGCTTCTATTTACCTGCCCTGGGTGAAGGCTTAATTGTTGCAAACCATCCATCAGCCGGACTAGAACTTTTAAAATTGCATTTGAACTCAAATGAAAAGGCAGCATTTCCGGCAGATAATTTATTTGCGAAAGACTTTTTGTGCAGCAAAGGTTTTAAGGAGTATTATACTGAAAAACACATGCGGCGGGGAAATATCAGATCCGTCAAACTGGGGAATATTTACAACAGGGTTGGAGGAAACACCGGGTAAATTAAAAGTTTAAACACCCTATAAAACTCTGAAAATTATATATTTGCAGCTGAGGAGTCATTGTAATGGGGCAATATCAGTCATATGAAGATCAGGAGTTAGTGCAGTTTATGCAAAACGGCGACGAGCGTGTGTTGACAGAAATTTACAATCGTTACTGGGACAAAATGCTTGCTGTAGCTTACAACCGCTTAGGCAATCAGGAAGAAGCCGAAGAATGTGTTCAGGATGTTCTGTACAAATTCTGGAAATTACGTGCCGATTTTTCACTGGCCAAAGTAGATCTGTCAAATTATTTGGCCCGTGCCATACGTAACCAATCTTTCAATATTTTAGACCGGCGCTATCGCGAGCGTGTAAAATCTGAAAACTATACTCCTGCAAAAGACATCAACCTGTTGTCGCCCGAACGTCAGCTGATGATACGTGAGTTGCAGGAACAGATAAACAGTTCTATAAACTCGCTTCCTCCTCAGTGTCAGATCGTTTTTAAGCTTAGCCGGCAGGATGGCCTTTCCAATAAAGAAATCGCCGAAAAATTAAACTTATCAGAAAACACAGTCAAATCACATATCAAAAAAGCCAACCGGGACATCCAGGGTGATATAGAATTGCTGACCACATTAATATCCTTTTATATTTTTTTTAAAAATTAACTACCTCCACTCACCCCTCCCCTATATTTTTCTGTCTATACAGGTAGAATGGACATAGCATATTTAGTTTTTAAATTTAACAACGGCAGTATTACACCAGAAGAACTGCAGATTTTACTGGATTGGTACAATAGTCATGACGACCGGAAAGTTACTATTCTGTCAAAAAAAGACGAATCTCCTGAAGCGGTAAAAGCGCGTATGCTAGCCACCTTACTGGAAAAAGTAGAAAACAGCAGGGATCAAAAACCAGCAAAGATTATGTCTAAAACCCGCTGGATCGCAGCCGCAGCGGCAGTACTTGTCATTACGCTGAGTACCTGGCTGGTATTGAACCACAAAACACAAACTAAAACTTCCGCTCCATTACAGGCAAGCACAATAGGGCCTGGAGGAAATAAAGCAACGCTTACACTTTCCAACGGCCAGACCATCCAGCTAAAAGACTCCAAGGCAGGTATTGTAGCTGGAGATAAAATTACCTATACAGATGGCAGCCCTGTAGAAAACACCGCTGCAACCCAACCTGCCGATGTGGAAAAGCTATTGTCGTTAAGTACCCCACGCGGTGGCACCTATAAAATCATATTGCCTGATGGTACTCAGGTTTGGCTCAATGCCCAGACTACCATAAAATACCCGCTGCATTTCAGCACCGCAGAACGTGTTGTTGAAATTGAAGGCGAGGCTTTTTTCAAAGTAAAATCCATATACCAGCCTAATGGCGGGAAACTCCCCTTCAAAGTCATCAGCAAACACCAGGAAGTGGAAGTACTGGGTACGCAATTTAACATCACGGCCTACCCAGAGCAGGCAACTGGTAAAACAACGCTTGTTGAAGGAAAAGTTGAAGTTCGCGATCAGCAGCGCCATGTTGTCCTCAAGCCAAATGAGCAGGCCGTTACCTTTAACGGAAAAACTAAAGTGATACCGGTAAATCCGGCAAATTATACAGCCTGGCGCGATGGCAAGTTCAGCTTCGACGGAAAGACATTTGAAGAGACTATGGATGAAATTGGCCGCTGGTACGACCTGGATATTGTGTTTAACGGCAAAATGCCAAAAGAACAAGAACTTACCGGCGATGCCTACCGCAATCAAAACATCAGGTTTGTATTGCGATTATTAGATGCAGCTGAAGTTGATTATAACCTCGATGTAAACCATCGAAGACTAACCATAAAAGAAAAAAAATAGATTGTAAAACAAAAAACCAAGCATATGAGATGATACAGACCTAAAAAAGAGCACCTGAGATCAGAGAAGGGAAAGGACCGTCATCCTTCCCCTAAGGCCTGATCAGTGCAGCCTACCCAAACGTTTAAGCAGCTATTTGCACCAACTAAACCAACGTAAAATTAATGAATTTATATTACTTTATACGAGTGATGAAAATCATCATGTTCCTACTTATAGCCGGATTAACCACCGTAAGCGCTTCCAGCTATTCACAACAGATTACACTTAAAGGGAAAAACATCCCCTTTATGTCTGTAATCGAAGCCATCAGAAAACAAAGCGGCTACACTGTCTTTGGCACAAAAAAGGTCATAGAAGCAGCCAGCCCGGTTACCATCGATGTCAGAAATATGCCATTGTCAGCATTCTTGAAAAAGATCACAGATAATCAGCCTATAACCTATCTTATTGAAGACAAGACCATATCGATATCCGCTTCTACGCGCCCCGAACCTGAGAAACCAGTCTCCAATGCGCAACAGCAAACACTAAGCGGGGTCATCCGGCATGCTGAGACAAAAATACCGCTTGAAGGTGCAACCATTAAATTAAAAGGCAGCAGTTTAAGCAGTTCTACAAATGCGAAAGGCCAATATCGGATCATTATCCCTGTTTCTAATCAAAAACAAACACTGGTATTTAGCTATGTGGGGATGAAAGCGCAGGAAGTTGCCTACCAGAAACAGGAAATACTGAATATAGAACTCGAGCCTGGCGACGAATCTATGAACGAAGTTGTAGTTACCGGAATTTTCCAAAGGGAACGCCAGGCATTCACCGGGTCTTCAGCCAGGTTTACTGCCAAAGACCTGCAAATGGTTGGCAACCAGAATATTTTACAAAGTCTGAAAACGCTTGACCCATCGTTTGCTATTATAGATAACAATCTGTTTGGATCAGACCCTAACCGGTTGCCAGACATCGAAATTCGTGGAAAAAGCAGTGTGATCGGGCTTACAGATGAATTTAGCACAAATCCCAACCAGCCATTATTTATACTGGACGGCTTTGAAAGCACGCTGGCCATCATCAGCGACCTGAGTATGGACAGGGTAGAAAGCATCACATTGCTAAAAGACGCCTCTGCAACTGCCATTTACGGATCTAAGGCTGCCAATGGTGTTGTCGTGGTAGAAACCAAACGCCCAACTGCGGGCCAGCTACGCATCAATTATACACTTAACGGAACTGTGGGCTTTGCCGATCTTACCGACTATAACCTCATGAATGCCGAGGAAAAACTGCAATTTGAACTTTTATCTGGTTTTTATGGATTGCTCAATGCCGAAGGAAATATTATCCCGGGTTCAAACCTGCAAAGTGAGGCCAATTATTACAACCGGCTAAAAGAGGTCCGTCGCGGTGTAAATACCTATTGGGCCAATGAGCCGCTACGCACTGCTTTTACGCAAAGACATACTTTATTCGCTGAGGGCGGAGATGCCAATCTTCGCTATAGCGCCTCTTTTAATTATGGCAATACACATGGGGTAATGAAGGGATCGGACAGGCAGGCTACCAATGGAAATATACGTTTGCTTTATAGAAAAGGGAAACTCTCGGTAAACAACTCATTGAGCATAGACAATGTCCGCGCCAACAAGGAGACTTCAAGTTTCTCCAATTTTTCAAGAGCCAATCCTTATTACCGCAAATATGATGATCAAGGTAATGTGCGGAAAGTACTGGAGGATTTTAAAGCATTTGGAAATTCGGGCCTGGCCCCTATTTACAGTCCTTTGTTTGACCAGAGCAATCTGAACACCAATATAGAGGACTCCCGGGGCTTTACCAATAACTTCGAAATGGAATGGCGTATTACTGACGCGTTACGTGCACGCGGACGCTTCGGCTTACGCAGTTTCACTACGCATGATGAGATTTTCCGCTCGCCCTTTAACGTCGAATTTGAAGGAACAGACGTGTTGCAAAAAGGTCGGTACAATGAGGCCAATGGCAAAAACATCAACTACGACGGCGACTTCAGTTTAACTTTCGGAAAGTTACTGGCCAAAAACCATATGGTAAATGCTGTTGCGGGTATGCGGATGGAACAGACCATACGTGAACGCAGCGCCTTCCAGGTCCGTGGGTTTCTTGATGACGAATTTGCGAATCCGAGTTTCGCATTGCAATATCCCGAAGGCCAGCGTGCCGATTACCAGGAATCCAAACGCAGAGGAGCCAGCTTCTTTACCAACATGGGCTACAGTTTTAACCAGCGCTACCTTATTGATGCCACTTTGCGTTCCGACGGTTCTTCCGTGTATGGATCTGACAGGCATTTCTCCGTCATCTGGTCGCTGGGTTTAGGCTGGAATATCCATAATGAAAGCTTTATCAAAGAAAGCTTCAAATGGATAGATCAGCTCAGGTTGCGCGGATCAATGGGTAATCCCGGCAATCAGAATTTCGACGACTACATTTCCATGCGTATCTACCGTTACAATAATGAAAACCGAAACCCTTTTGGGGCCAGTACCATCATCAGCAACATGGGCAACAGTAATCTCAAATGGCAGACTACACTTGACCGTAACGTTGGTTTAGACCTCAGCACGCTCAACAACCGCCTGCGCTTCACAGCCGATTATTTTGTTAAGGATACGGATCCCTTACTTGTATTTGTAACACTTCCTTCTTCCACGGGTGTTACCCGGGTGGCACAGAACATCGGTGGGCAGGTTAGCCGCGGCTTTACCATAAACACAGATTACACGATGATTAGAAAAAATGAGTTCAACTGGCGGGTAAATCTGAATATGCGGCAATTGAAGGCAGAATACCGTAAAATGGGCAACCAGCTAAACAGCTTTAACCAGGCAAACCGGAGCCGCAACCTGGTGCGGTATTACGACGGCGGCAGTCCGTCGGACTTATGGACTGTACGTTCAGTTGGTATAGACCCCGCCACCGGACGTGAAATTTTCTTGAACAAAAACGGTGAGCAGACCTTTGTATACAATTTCCAGGATGAAGTAATTGTGGGTAACAGCGAACCAGACCTGGAGGGAGTTATCGGAACAAACTTCTTCTATAAGGGTTTTACAGCTTCTATTAACCTGAGGTACCGCATAGGGGGGCAGGCTTTTTTACAGACCCTTTATGAGAAAGTAGAAAATATATCCACAACAGGTGTAGCCCTGAATCAGGATCGTCGGGCCCTGTATGATCGATGGAAGCAGCCCGGAGATAATGCCCGGTTTAAAGCCATATCGCGTACCGAAACCACACCAATTTCGTCACGTTTTGTGGCCGACAACAATATGCTGGTTGGCGAAGCCTTTTCCATAGGTTATGAAAACACTACAGCACCCTGGTTAAAAAGCATCCGGGCCTCTTCCATAACCCTAAGGGCCTATATGAACGATATTTTCTATATCTCTACCATAAAAAACGAGCGCGGCATCGATTACCCATTTGCCAGATCGGTATCATTCTCTGCAGCAGTTCGATTTTAACATTAATACGGTAACACATGAAAACAATAAACAAAACATACATATGCCTCTTTTTAAGCCTGTTTTTGCTTTCCTGCAGCAAATGGATAGATATAAAACCTACCGACCGTCTGGATGAAAACCAACTCTTTAGCAATAAAGAAGGGTATTTAAAAGCGCTGAATGGTATATATGTAGAAATGACACATAAAAACCTGTACGGCGAAAATATGACTACAGGTGCAATAGATGTGCTTGCACAGTATTACTATTTAACAAGCTCTGTCCATTCATTTTACAACATTAGCACCTTCGTTTATGGTGATGCCAATGTAAAAACAACTTTTGACGATACCTGGCGCAAAGCTTACGAACTTATTGCCAATTGCAATGTGATCATCAGCAAATGCGGTGATGCGCCAAGCCAAAAGCTGCCAGAGCCTTACTTTGGCATTATTAAAGGTGAGGCACTTGCACTACGTGCAATGTTGCACCTGGATATGCTCCGGTTGTTTGGTCCTATTTACACAGATGCAAACAAAACCAGGTCAGCTATCCCTTATGTAGACAAAGTTGGCTACGAGGTTTCACCGCTATTGAATTCTGAACAGGTAATGCAACGGGTAATTGCCGACCTCAAGACTGCATTATCACTATTGGAAAACACCGACCCCGTGCGGACAGAAGGGGTGCGCAATGGTGCTAATACTACAGGCCCTAATGACCTGTATTATCGTCAGTACCGTTTAAATTACTATGCTGCCAAAGCGTTGCTGGCCCGCGCCTACCTTTGGCAGGCCAATAAGGCCGACGCATTGGTGCAGGCAGAAGAATTGCTGAACGAGGTGCAAAGGCCGGATAAAAATATCTTCCCTTATGTTACATTTGCCAGCGCCACAAGTGCCGATAAGCCAGACCGTATGTTCTCTACGGAAGTGATGTTCTCTCTATGGGACATCAAACGCGTAGAAATGTACGACAGGCTTTTCAATGTAAACCTTAACGAAAATACCAAGCTGTCCTTTAGCGGAGGAGATGTCAACACCGCACGTGTCAGTTCCATTTATGATGACGATAACGATTATCGTCGGCGAATCTGGCAAAGCGCATCATCGGGCACCATTACTGCAACTACAAACATGAAATATGCCGATGTAGTAGATGGACCTGGCCGGTATATGATTCCGCTGATACGCCTATCGGAGGTATTGCTAATTGCCGCAGAATGTCATCCAGACCTTACAGCTGCGACAGCCTATTTTAATAAGTTAAGAACCGCCCGCAACAGCGTAAGCCGTACCGCTGCTACTGCTGCCGAATTAAAATTACGAATTGGTGAAGAATCCAGGCGCGAAATGCTTGGCGAAGGCCAACAGTTCTTTTTTTACAAAAGAAACAGCTACCAGTCTGTGCCAAACCACGCCACACCGTCAATAAGCCCAGAAAAAACAATGGTACTGAACAATTATACAGTTCCGCTTCCGGACAGCGAAACTTCACAAAGAAACTAACCTGATAAGAAGATGAAAAGAATATTAGCTTACCTCCTTCTTTTCCAACTTGCAATGGTATTTGCAGGTTGCGAAAAGGAAATTATACCCTATAAGGGAAAAGAAGGTGTCTACTTCTCCGTTCGTAATGGCAACAAATACCTGGAAAGTTACTGGCCTTATGTGCCTTTCAGCAGCGTAGAATTTGTACGGATCGGTAAAGATGTGGTTGAATTTCCGGTAATGGTCACAATTACCGGAGCAGTAAAAGATTATGCCCGCAGTTTCCGTTTAGAAGTGAACCCCGATTCTACTACGGCCATTGCCGGCACACATTACGAACCATTAAAGGCAGAATGGATCATCCCCCCCGGTGCAATAAGTACCTTTATAACTGTTCGCCTGAAACGCACACCAGACCTAAAAGACAAACCCGTAAGCCTGGGCTTGCGTCTGGTAGCTACCAAAGATTTTGAATTGTCGTTCCCTGAATGGGATGCCATTCCGACGCTCACATCGGGCACTGTTGTGCCGGAATTTGATGCCAGCCTGCATACCTTAAAGATAAACGACATTATGGTACAACCAGAAATCTGGCGGGGCTCCCTTCAGCCAGGCAATAAAGAGTCAGGGCTATTTGGTGTCTTTACACGAAGAAAAATGGAATTCCTGATCGAAAACCTGGGATTAAAGTATGAAGATTTCGAAAGTGAAGAGTCTATGCCCGTGGCCCGTTCCATATTGGTTGGCGCCGATGCCTCTGCAATTTTGATCAAACGTTTCAATGAAAAAAAACCGGTACTGGAAGAAGACGGCCGGCTGATGTTTATTGGGTCAGTCCCATGGACATCTATTATTGGTGTACCCTATGTTCCTTGACCATCACTTAATTTATAAAATCAAATGAAACGATCATTAAATTACTATATCCTCAGTCTGCTTTCCATAGTTGTAGTGAGCTCCTGCAGCAAAGATCTGGGCAACTATGAATACAATACAATCAATGAGCTCAATATAAAAGGTGTAAAAAGTGACTACGTGGTAAAAACCGGTATAGATACACTGCGCATTAAGCCAGATATTGCTGCCAGTCTTGACCAGGCAGATGCGAACCGTTATACCTACTTCTGGGTGCTAAAAACAGGTACGCTCGCCTTTGACACCATTGGCCGAAACAAAGACCTCGAATATGCGGTAAGAGTAAACCCCTCCACATACGATCTCTTTTACAGGGTACTTGACAAGCAAACAGGTGTTACCTGGACAGCCAATACCAAAATTACGGTAAGTACAGGCTTTTCGCGGGGTCTACTCATTATGGGCGAAGATGAACAGGGTTATGCCGAGGCCGAGATGCTTTCGATGATCACAGACACCGTGTATATACCTCACATCCTGTCTACCAGCGGGCTTCCACGCTTACGGGAACCGGTAAGCCTGCTGCATACCGGGGGCAACGATCGCGAAACGAAACTATGGGCATTCACAAAAACAGGTTCTTATTATCTGGACCGCGCTACCATGACGGGCACTGTTACCAACAATTTCAGCAGGGTATTGTACATATCCGAACCTATTAACCCTGAAACATTGCACCCCATTGCGCTGGCCCCTCAAATCCGTACAGCGGCAGGAGCCGTTGGCAGTACTTTTTACCGCGCCATGCTTACCGTTGGTGGAGATGTGTTTGCCGCCTCGCCTTTTTTAACCGGAGGAGATTTTTTCAACAATCCCGTAAACAGGGTTGCACCAAACCTGGAAACCCGGCTGCCTGCAGCCCCATACCTGCTCTATCCAATTGGCAGCATGAGCTCATTTATGTGGTACGACACACAAAACCAGCGCTTCCTCATGTTTACCAATTTTGCAGGAAATGTTTCCAGCGTGCTCGCAGATGCACCTAACGCCATTTTCCCCTGGAACCAACCGGCCGGACGAAGCCTGGTATACGCAGAAAATACGCGCAATACAGATGGCGGATCAACCCAGGGCAATTCTTTCGCCATCATGAAAGATGCCGACAATACACACCATATTTATAAATTCTACGCAAACGGTACAAACCCTGCCAAAAGAAATTACTACATGGTGAAGCCCATAGCTACAGATTTTGCTAAAGCAGATCATTATGCTTTTTCATCTAAGCGTACCGTGGTCTTCTACTCGGTAGGCAACAAGCTTTATGCCTACGATTACAATCCGGGCAACGAAAGGAGCTACACCATTAGCAATATTGGCAACGATGTGGTCACGATGATTAAGTTTGATACACAGATAGATCATCTTACCAATAGCCTGTATGTGGCTACCTACAACAGTGCCAGTAAAGGCACACTACGCCGCTTCATGGTTGGCTCAGATCCCAACACAGTTGAATTGCTGCTCCAGGGCAACAGCACCTGGAGCGGATTGGTAAAGATAAAAGACATCAACTGGCGGGCTGTTAACTAATACAAAAACACTTTGAACTAAAAAAACATGATCCAAAAACAAATAACAACTATCCTGGTGCTGGCGCTCCTACCCATTTCCGTGTTTTCTCAATCCGGAAACTTTAACATTCAGGGTAAAGTAAACAGCAAACTCAACGGCAAGTTCATCAAACTTTACTATGAAGATGCAAAAACCAAAAAGGCAGACAGTACAGCAATTAAAAATGGGGCATTCAAATTAACAGGCCATGTAAATGCACCAACTGTAGGAAAGCTAAGCCTGGGCAATGAAGAGGAGGGCGACGGAATAGACCTGTTCCTGTCTGAAGGAACGATCCATATATCGGCCAAAGATTCCATTCATTATGCCAGCATCAGCGGTACAAAACTAGCCGAAGAGCATGAACTGCTGGCTAAAAAGCTGAGGCCTGCCGATGACAAAATTTTTGGTGGTTTCAGGGCCTTCAAAAAAATGCCCGAGGGGGAAGCAAAGAAAGCCTTTATGGGTAAAATTCTGGCAGGTATTGATGCATACCATTTGTACAAACGTGAAACCATCCACCAGTTTGTCAGCCAGCATCCTGCGTCCTATATTTCGCTTTATTATTTAGATAAAAATGCACCAGGCGGTCTTATCAACTACGAAACCACTTTCCCCTACTACTCAAAATTAAGCCCGGAACTCAAAGGTACGCCACTGGGTAAACAATTGGGAGAAAGACTTATGGCTGTTAAAGGTAAGATGACCGGGCAACCCTACCTTAACTTTGTTTCTACTACCCCGGAAGGCAAGCAACTGAGCCTGCAAGAGGTGATCAGCAAAAACAAGTATACCCTGGTAGATTTCTGGGCCAGCTGGTGCGGCCCTTGCCGTAAAGAAAATCCGCACGTGGTTAAAACCTTTAATGCTTTCAAAGACAAAGGCTTTACCGTACTGAGTGTATCTCTGGATGACAAAGCAGACAAATGGAAAGAAGCAATCGAAAAAGACGGAATGCCCTGGTACCATGTTTCGAGTCTGAAAGGCTGGAAAGAACCAGCTGCCGAACTATACGGCATCCGGGCAATTCCACAGAATATTTTGGTAGATAGTAAAGGTAAAATTGTAGCGACCAATCTTAGGGCAGAAACACTTTTTAACAAGATCAGCGAACTTACACGTTGATGCACACCGGCAGCATAGAAAAAATAGTTCCGGCAGCAAAAAGCCTTAGATTTCTCTAAGGCTTTTTGTGTATTGGCAGGGAACCTGAAGACAGAAAATCAGATCCTCTTTTTTAAGTCCTGTATTTTCGTCTTATACCCCTCAACTGTATAGTCGAAAATACGGCCTTTATAGCGCTCATCTTTCAATTCTTCCTCACCTTTAACAACAGCTTGCTCCATTGCTGCTACGGCACTTTTAAAGTCGGCGATTTTAACATAACCATCGGCTATTTTTTCCAGGATCATAGAGTTCGGTGTGCCGCTTTTCAGCCATTCTATTGCCTTTGTGTAGCTGGTTTTATCCAGGTTCTTTTGTTCCAATACCATCATGGCCAGGCTTGTTTTAAAGCCCGGAGACTCCTTTAGCATTCCATCAGCATAGGCAAATGCATCCTGAGGTGTCTTTTTTGTCAATAACGCTTCAAACATTCTGGCCTGAAGTGCGCCTTTTAAATATGGGATTTCCTTCGTACCGTCTTCAATGCTTTTGGCCAGCAGCTCAAAATTTCCGGCATCAGCAGCATCCTTTACAGCCTTGAAGATCCGGTCCATCTGCTCATTTTGCTTACTGGAAGCCTGCTGTCTTTTTGCATATATCTTTTTGAAAGCCTCCAGGTCAAAAGTACCATTAACAAGGCTATCCAATGGCCCGTCCAATTTGATGGGGTGTCCAATCCACTGGATAATGCCGTTTTTTATAACAATAGTGGAAGGAATTCCTTTCTGACCAGCAGCCAGCAACCATTTGTTTCCCATATGCTGTGCATTATTGTCCATAATCACATTGTAATCCATACGGTCACCGCTCCCGTTTACAAATTTTTCAACGGCCGGAATTGCCGATTCATAGGGCTGATCTTTTGTCTTTTCCCACACGTTAACGCCTACTACCTTGGCTTTGCCTTTATATTTCCGGGCCAGTTCCGACAGGTGCGGCATGGCACCAATACATGGACCACACCAGGTAGCCCAGAACTCATAGACATAAACCATGTCTTTTTGATCTGGTTTAAAAGGGGTTCCTTTTAACCATCTGGAATACTGTATTTCAGGGGCAACATCCCCTACCGTCAATATTTTCTTTTCCTGCGCCATACCTGCTGCAGCAATAAATACAGCTAATAAAAACGTGATCGACTTTTTTATATTTATCATGGTTAAAAATCTTTAGTAGTTCTGTGTTAAGTTAGTATTAAAACTGGTAGCATTTTGCGGGAAGGGGAAAATCCACAATGGCGATTGAGGGGTCAGGGTGTAGGTATCGCCAAGGATCGTCCGGCGCAGGTTTGCCGCAAATTCCGGTTCGGTATTCCAGCGTTTCAGGTCAATCATGTCTTTAAAAGTGTTAAAATTTTCACTTCTTGACAGTTGTTTGAGCAGTGCAAATAGCTCAGCCCTGGATGAAGCTGGTGATGCTGTATACCTGCTGGTGATGATTCTCATCTTACGGATATCTTCCAGCTTTTGTTTAGCTCCGCCAAGATCATTATTGCGCATTAAACATTCGGCTTCTGCCAAACGCATGTCAACCGAGGTAAGCCCCGCACCACTTACTTCAGATTGTATAGCGCCAACTAAACTCCATACTGCCTTTTCGCCTGGCATCCCAAAAATCGAATTGCCATAATCAGCTGTAAAAGGAATATTGACCTGTGTAGGCATATAATTGTAAAGCACAGAATTTGGGTCGAACTGGGCCATTAGTTCAGGGGAAAACCAGGTCAGGTACATTACTGAAGGTGTAATAAAGAGATCTTCTTTACTGGTAAGCCTAAGCCTTGCCCATCCTTTTGGGTTGGGCGATACACCAGTTACAGGATAGTCTACCAGCATATTGTTGTGGTCATCAAGCTGGCTGTTGATGGCAAGTGACGCTCGCGCAGCCACCAGCGCCTGATCAAACTTCCGCATAGATAACAGCACCCTCGCCTGTACTGCATAAGCAAATGATTTGCCCACACGTTGTTGATTGACACCCTGATCCAGCAGTGCATTCAACTTAAAGGCGTTATCGAGATCTTTAAGAATGAGCTCATAAACCTCTGCTACGGTATACTTTTTAGAGGGTTCAGAGACGAGATCTGTTTCCAGTGCATATACAACACCCCCATCGGTAGCTGCTGTTGCCGGGTTATAAGCTTTGGCAAAGATATTCACCGCCAGGTAATGAAACCAGGCCCGTAACACATACGCTTCCGCTTTATACCGGTCTATAAGTAAGCGGTCTCCCCTGGCTGCATCAGCACGTGCTATGACCGGGTTGCAGATTTTCCCGATTACACTGTAAATGGGTTCGTAAATATTACAGCTTGGCCTTAATGCCGCACGGTCTATGCTTGCGTCCCAAAATATAGTGGCATAATTAAAGGTTTTGATCGGTTCTTTCTTTAGGAGCGCAAGGTTCACATTGTATATTCCCGATGTTAGTGCCCCTGTCCTCACCACAGAAAACCCAGAATAAGAGTCATTCAGCAACAGGTCCAGATCGCTCGCTGTACTTAACAGGTTTCTGCCTTTTGGCTCTATTTCAGTGAATTTTTCACAACCGCTAAGCAGGCCAACCCATACGATCGCTATGGTATATAATATATTTTTCATGTTCGTTAGTTATTGGTCCTTAAAAATTAAAATTAACTCCGAAAACATAACTTGTAGGAAGCCTTATGCCCAGGGTTTCAGGATCTACGCCAATGTCGTTACTTTTCCAGAGGGCAGGAAGGTTATTGACCTGGAAACGTAGCCTCAGGTTGTTTAACCCAATTCTACTAACCGCTGTCCGTGGCATATCATAGCCCAATACAAAATTGCGTATCTTCAGAAAATCGGCTGCATGCACAAATGTGTCCGTATTGTTTTGCACAGCGGGCTGTGTACCACCAGAATTGTTGTATTGCCCAACCCCTGGTATGTTGGTATTGGTATTGGTAGGTGTCCAGGAATTCAGGTACCATGACCTTATCGGGGCTGCGCCGGGACCTCCCATAATCTGCACCTGGTTGGCACGCATGTGATGACCTCCATAATACACCATCATCAGGTTCAGGCTAAAGCCTTTCCAGGACAACTGGTTTTCCATGGCATAGGTATGCTTCGGATCTGCCTGCCCGGTAAAGTAAACCGATCCGGGAGTCGCTACCTGAACGCCGACATCAGGAATGATCCTGCCATCTTCAGCATACCAGGATTGTACACCATTCTGTGTTAGCCCTGCAAATTTGTAGGAAAAAAGTGAGCGCACAGGATAGCCTTCTTTATATCCGATGCTTACGATCTGATAGGCATTGTTCGCCTGAACTTCTACGCGCGTAACTTCGTTTTTGTTCCAGGATGCCGTACCTGAGGTTGTCCAGGAAAATCCGTTTCTATCTTTGGCCCGGAACCAATCGTAGGCAAGGGTTAATTCCACACCATTATTTTTCACATTGGCCATATTCCTCACCAGACTGGTAAAACCTTTGGTAACATCTAAAGTCTGGTTAGAGAAAACTTTTTCACTTTTTTTGTTGTACCAATCCACTACCCCTCTTAACCGGGAATCGAACAGCGCAAACTCAGTACCGATGTTAATGGTACCTGTTTTTTCCCATGACAGTTCCGGGTTTCCGGGACTTTCAATAGTTGCCAGGGGAAGGCCCGTTAGGTTATTCACCTGCCCTGTTGTGGCGGTCATGTAACTTGTGGCCCCCTGATAAATGTTACCGGTATACCCATAACTTGCCCTCAGTTTCAGCAAATTCACATCCTTATACTTTTCCATAAAACGCTCTTGATCCAGGTTCCAGCTCACACCTACAGATCCGAATGGAGCCCCGCGGAATTCAGTGGCCAAACCATAAACATCAGCAAAATCCTTACGGAGAGACCCGAATACATTGTAGCGCCTGTCGTAAGTATAGGTCAAATTGGCATAGCCAGATGCATTACGGCGGCGAACTTCAGCAAGACCACTCGGTGTGATGGCGTTCTCGATAAACGGTGTAAAAATGAATTGCCTGGCAGGATATCCTGGTGCATAGAAGCTGGTACTGCTTACATTCCACAGTTCGGGGTAGCTAACCGTTGTTGTGGATTGCGATTGCAATTGATCGTCCCAGCCCAGGTAAAGGTTTCTTGTGCCCTTGGTATTGGTTTCCCTAAACTCAACACCTGCAAGGAAGTCTACATTATGAACATTTTTAAAGACACGGCTAAAATTGACCTGCCCGCGGGCAGTCCAGTTGTTACCCTGGGTATTTTCTGTAGCTAACCGCCCACCAGTTTGCGGGATCATGTAACGGTAAGTGCCATTGGTATTTTTAACGGTATAAACATTTCGCATCAAACGCATTAAATAACTGTCGGCTTCCGAATAGTTACTTTCAGACTGACGGTTTACCTCGTAAACATATTGGGTATTAAAGGTAAGGCCTTCCATCAGCTTAAACAGTAACTCTCCATGGTAACGGGTATATTGCCTTTCGATCTTGTGTTTGTTCAGTTTAATCTCATCCAGCAGATAATAATGCATTGGCCTGAGCGCCTTATTGTCTTCTACCCAGGTTGAATAAGAGTTGTAATAACCCAGGCCCGGAGAGATATTGGCCTGGCTGCCGTCTGGTTTGAACAGGCTATAATAGGCGGGTAGGCTAAACGGGTCCATCATATTTTCAACCAGGTTGCTTCTTCGCTGGTTAGCGCGCTGCAGGATATTGTTTACGCTAAAATTGATTGACAGCCACTTGGTCATCTCGTAGGTACCCTTATAAAAAATATTCAACTGGTTCTCTTTATCGGTTACCTTACCTGTATTGTCGCCCTTATAATTCAGCACCAGGTTAGACTGAAAGTTGTTGGTACGGTTACGTACAGAGAGGTTATGCATTTGCAGCACGCGTTGTCTTAAAATATTATCGGCATAATCCTTTGCAAAATTCTGGGTTTTATACTGGGCCAGCCTGCGGTCCAATTCGGCCTGCTGTATTGCCCCGGTTTTTAACAGGTAGTGGTCATATTGTACAGGAGTGATATTCATACCAAAACTGCCTGTTCCTGCAAGTGAATTTTTTATACTGGTCAAAAAGGCAGCGGCATTTGGGGCATCGTTATATTGCCATTTGTAATATTCGTTTTCCTTATCCACCTGTTGCTCCGGGGTCATGTACCAGTTGTCTGCATAGTCAATATTTCTATTTTGCCATACCGTTGTATTGGAAGAGACCTCGATATCTATTTTATTGAGATCGGTTGCCTTTTTAGTGGTCACAATGATCACCCCATTGGATGCACGCGCGCCATAGATCGCAGCGGCAGCGGCATCTTTAAGGATAGTAACCGATTCCACATCATAAGGGTTCAGGTCTTCATAGGCGGCTTCAACCGGAAGACCATCCACCACCAGCAGGGGCCTGCTTTCTGCGAACAGCGTTCCTGTACCACGAATTGCTATGCGGCCGCCATAGTTTACAAGCCCGGCAACACGACCTTCTAAATTGTCGATAATATTAGGTGTAAAGCGGGTTTTCAGCTGGTCTGATGTTACTGTGGTAACTGCACCCGTGGCCCTTGCCTGTGCAATTTTTTGGTAACCCGTGTTCACTACCTGCACTTCAACCAATCCCATACTCGATGCGGTAAGTTTAATTGTGCCCAGGTTTTTTCCGGCCTTTAATTCTATTTTCTCGTACCCAACAAAAGAGATTTCAATAATCCCGTCTTCCGGAACGTTCCTTAACAGGAACTCACCCTGGTCATCGGTAGTTGCGGTTTTGGCAGTACCTTTCAGTTTAACGGTAGCACCACGCATGGGAATCCCCTTCTCATCAAGTATCCGGCCCCTCACATCAATATCAGCCAGATGGGCTATTAAATTAGCCAGGGCAGAAAGCGCTTCTTTCTTTCTGATGGAGACTTTTCCGTTCTCAATTTTATAGGTTAACGGCAGGCCATAAAGCACGCTATGCAGGGCGTCTTCCACCGGAACATTCTTTACAGCAACATTTACCCGCCCCGATTGTTTAACCACGTTTAAGTCATAAATAAAATCATAGCCGCTTTGTGCCTGGATTTCCTTTAGCAGCTTCTCAAGTGGAACGGCCCGGCCGTTAAGTGTAATTCGCTGACCAAAAGTAGCGGCGCTCACCTGAATAAGGGATGCTATTAGTATCACGGTGGTTAATCGCATTATCAGCATAATTTTACGGTATACCATAGCGGGCATACCAGTTTCTTTAGTATAAATTTGATACATTTACGTTTAGTTTGGTTTGAGCAACTTGCCTGTCAGTCTTCGAAAACAAAGACAAGCTGCATTTAACAGTTGATAATATTTGATTGTGCCAAATTCTAACCAGGAGTGCAAACGTGCTTCTGGTTTGTTTTTTGTACTAATTCTTCACTAAAACCCTCCTTCCTTCAACGGCAAACCTAACTTGCCCCGTTGATTCTATAAATTTCAATACCGTAGCCAGGTCGTTTTTCCGGGAAACAAAACCGCCGATCTCCATTTTCTGAACAGCTACAGGGTCGTAAATAATTTCTACGTTATACCACCTGGCTATTTTCCGCATGCCCGCAGCAAAATCGCCACCGTTAAAAGCGAAGCCACCGTTCTTCCAGTCTAGCACTTCCTTTGGATCAACATGACTGATCTTTAAGTTGTTAAAATTATTGTTAGCCTGCTGGCTGGGTTCTAAAACTACCTCATTCCCGGCAGTTCCGGTTTGCCGCACACGTACACTTCCTTCAAGAAGGCTGGTTTTTACACTGCCTTCATTTTTATAGCTGCTCACATTAAAATGCGTACCCAATACTTCTACCTGCTGGTTCCTGCTTTTCACAATAAAGGGTTTCAGCTTGTTTTTCGTTACTTCAAAATACGCTTCCCCCTCTAAAAACACCTCACGGGTCTTTTTCACAAACTGCTGTGCAAATGATATTTTCGACTCAGCATTGAGCCATACCTTAGTCCCGTCAGGCAAAGTAAAAATGTAAGTCTGTCCTTTTGCAGTACTCGCTGTCAGCTCCGCAGCTTGTCCTGAACGGAGTTTAAGATCCGAACTAACCGGGCTGCCATCGGTATAAGCCAAACCATCACCCGCAATCAGCACCCCATTCTGCGTGTCGCTCAGCTGGATGGTTTCACCGTTGTTCAGTGTAATTGTAGCCCCATTTTTGCCCGGACCGATATTACGTGCAGCAAGCAGGTCCTGCCTGCCCTTACTGCCATTGTTTTGGTTAAAGCTATAATAAAACCAGCTACCCAGGATAATCAGCATTGCAGCAGCAGCTATCCACATCTTCCAAATCTTTTTCTCAATGGCCGGCATTGTTACAGGCTGCTTAAAAACCCGGTTAAGGACGGTTTTACGCTGAAAATCCGACAAACTGTACCGGCCGTCTGATTCGGCAAAAGCATCTGCCATCAATTCATCAATAACAGGGATATACAAGGGATCATCAAAGTAGTTCATCCACTCTGAATATTCAGTTTCAGTAGCTTTCCCGCTGATCTGTAAGTGGAATAAATATTTAAGTCTCTGTGTCGATTGTGTCTCCATATAGTTAGCTTCTATTTACATTGACACTAAAAATTAAAATTACAGGTAGTTGAAAATCAAAAAATATACATCTGCCTGATAAACAACCAAATAATTATTTGCGTAATAGCGCCAATGCAATCACATGATATACTATGGCATGCCGTTGCAGGTGTTCACGCACTTTTTTCAGCGCAATTTTCATATGTACATTTACCGTTTGCGGTGATACCTTCATCTGCTCAGCGGCTTCTTCATATTTCAGCCCTTGCTGGTGGCATAACCTGAATGCCTGTTTCTGTTGCATGGTTAAGCCTTCCACCGCTTCATTGACGATGCGAAGGGTCTCGTTGTAGTCCAGTTGGTTGCCTGTCGACTGTTCTTCAATAGCTTCGGCAGCGTCTAGCTGGGCCGAAGCCTTCACTTGTCGGGATATATTCCGAAGCACATTAAACGTATGATTTCGGACCAAACGGTTTAAATAGGCAGAAAACTGCTCAACTTCCGGCAACTTTTTTCGCTTTTCCCAAACTTTCAAAAAACTTTCCTGAACAATATCTATGGCCAATTGCTCAGAATGTGTAAGGCTTCGGGCAAAAGTGAAAACAAAGCGTTCATAGTGATTAAACAGAATTGTGAAAGCATACTGATCCCCTCCGGCAATTTTTACCAGCAATTCTGTTTCATTGCCAAGGGGTTTCATCGACATTTTTATCCAGGGATAAACGTAAGCAAAATCAATGCAAGGTAGCGAAAGTTTACCTTAATCTTAAATCAATCCATTTTGCGCCGCCATTTTAACTAAAGCTGCAATATTCCTTGCATGAAATTAGCCAAAACATTTTATGTTCCCGGGGGTTATCCATAAACATCAATCCTGGAAACCTATGAACATGCCCAAGCCATGCATCTATATAGTTGAAGACAATTCTGACATTGGATTTATACTGGAATTATTTTTAAATGAAGAAGGTTTTGAAGTTAAAGTGCTGACAACAGCACAAGACTTTATCATGGCCTTAAAATATGGATTACCCGATCTGTTCCTTATGGATGTAAAACTACCTGACGGAAACGGGATTGATCTATGCCATCAGCTTAAAAACGATCCACGCAGTGAGCGCCTGCCCATCCTGATGATGTCTGCACATGCAAATGAGGACGTTGCAAGAAGTTGTGAAGCAGAAGAGTTTTTACAAAAACCATTTGATTTGAACCTGCTGCTCCATAAAATTAAGCAGTATTTGCCTGCCGCATAACCTGCCAATCTTTGGAGATTATCACATCCTTAAAAAACAATATCATGGGAAACCTAAATCTATCACTATGAAAACTAAGAAAATAATCGGGTCATTACTTACCCCACAATCGTCTGACAGAACAACAGCCATCACATTACTTATCGGAGGACTTGCAGTAGGTGCCGCAATAGGTATTTTGTTTGCAACAGAAAAGGGAAAACTGATGCGGCAAAAAATCTGCGATACTGTAAACAACCTATTTGACCACCAGGAAACAGATGAAACTGCAGAACCAATTTCAGATCCAAAAGATCAGAATGCAGGGAAAAAGCCAAAGTCTGACATCAAAAGCATTATCCACAATGCACATGCAGCTACAGCCCATCCAGAACAAAGCCTGAGCTAAAAGCTCAGCAAAGTGTTATTCCTTTACCCGTCTAAGTTCAAGTACTTAAACCACTCTTTAGTAATTAGCTTTACATTATGCGCTAACTGCTCATAATTACAGTGACGTAAACTAAGCGGAAAAGGCACGCCCTTTTCCCTTTTTATAAAATCAACCGTAATTACCGAACTGGGAAAAACCAAATCCTCTCCCTGCAGCAATCCAAAAACAGACCGGGCAAAGCCCTCGTCCCTTCCCAGCGGGAAACACCCATAAGTCTCCATACCTTTCAGTGTTTTTATATTTAACGAAATCTCATAACTTGTTTCCATAAGCCATAACACAAAAGAGCCACCCCAAAGGGCGGCCCAGTTAACCTAAATTTTAAAACAATCAATTACTTAATCTCAATTTGACGGGACTGTACTTTCGCCTCCTCGCGTTTCGGGATTGCTATGCACAATACCCCATCGGTATACTTGGCCTCTATTCCGTTCTGGTCTGCGCTTTCAGGTAAGGTAAACGAGCGCACAAACGAACTGTAACTATATTCCCGTTTGGCATAATTACGCTGCTGATGTTGATCATCATTTACCTGTTCTACCGAAATGCTCAGGACATCCCTTTCCAGCTTCAGTTTAAAATCCTCTTTCTTTAGCCCAGGGGCAGCCAGTTCTACATGAAAATGATCAGCACTTTCAGAAATGTTCGCCGCAGGCACCTTAGTCATCATGCGATCAGAAAAAAAGGTGTCGTTTAAAATAGAATCGAAAACATCATTAAAGCCCGGCATTAATGATGTGTTACTTTTTGGATTAAATTTAACCAGTGTCATAGGTTTTTCCTCCTTAATTTGATTTAATGATTAAAACTTATAATTAATTAAACTCTTGAACCTTAGGTTCCCAAACTTTAGTACAAGCAAAATGCCAATGCCAAAAACACCCCTTCAGGCTGAAAAAATTTCAGCAGGAATGAAAAATTTTCAGTTTCTGAATGTCAAAAATTCATTTAAGCTAACTATTTCAGCTGGCAGATGTTTACTCTGTAAATTAAACAGGTCATGCAGGAAGAACAAGAAATATTTAACATATCGGTAGCTATCAATACCGGACTTGAACCCTTAACATTTACTATCACTACATACTATCCGGCCCCAGATCCAAAACATGAGCGGAACTACCGTGTAAGCCGAGACAACGAAACCCTGGGTGTCCTTTATCAGGATGCAGACCACCGCTGGCACCTACTGGAAGGCGATCTGGAGCAGGAAGAAATTGAGGCCATAGGGCGGGCCATTGACGCACATTACCCCAAGTAGTCGCTAAGGCCAACTGCCTCCGCATTTTGCCGTCCTTAGCGATTAAAAATTGTTATGAAAAACGGAGGTTTTACCTAACCCCTTTTTAATCTGATCCTGACCTCTTTTAATTCCTTCTATTACGTGTTTCGGTAACTCTTCTTTGTTTAAATTACCATCCACAGCACTTTCCATAAGTTTATTAAGCGCAACTAAATAATCTTATTAGAAATAGCCATTAGTTTATCAATTATGGCGTTTCTTAAATGATCTATAGAGGATGGCATAATGAGTTGATGTTGCTGATAAATACAAAATTACCGGACTTCCCACGAAATTCATTATAGACGGCGGCGGGAATATCCGGTTTAAAATAGCTGGTTTTGACGGTACGCCTGAAGCGGTTGTAAAAGAACTGGATATTATGATTGCGCTTGCAAAAACCGGAACTGGAAAGTAAATGAGTTACTCCTACCCCAGCCTGCTGCTCGCATAAACCTTTATCGCTTCGCTTATAAAAGCCCTGAATTCAGGCCCCGAGGCACCAAATTGATTGGTAAACCTTTCATCGCTTAAATAAAGCTGGCCCAGTCCGTAATAAGCCTCAGCTTGTTTGTCTGATGCATGATGTGTTCCCCAGAGTTTGCGGGTATTCAGATAATGCTTGTGTACCAATTCCTGTACCCGGATGTTATCAACAGGCAGGTCTTTCAACAGCAATATGGCTTTTCCCAATTCCTTTTGCTTTACTACCAATGCCTGCATCTCTGCTTTGCTTAAGCTTTTCAGATGCTGTTCTGCGTGGAGTACCACTTCTTCTCCGTAGCTATCAATAGCCTGCTCTCTGTAATTCCTGGCTTCATCTGCTGAGAGGCCTTCGTATAGATCTTCTAGTTTTAACATGGTTTGGTTTTTTAGTGAATGTATGGTATTGTCAATTGTTTTCATCAGGATTCCTATCCTGGCCTTCTTAGCCTGCAGCATACGCTTATGCCCTTGCAGCGCCAAAATCAGATCAAAACCGGGGTCGTCCATAATCAACAGGATCTCTTTTAACGGGAGATCCAGTTCTTTATAAAACAGGATCTGCTGCAGGCGCAAAAGTTCTTCTTTCCCATAAAGCCTGTAGCGTGCATCCGTTCTTTCAGCAGGCTTAAGCAAGCCGATCTTATCGTACAGGTGCAGTGTTTTTACCGTTATTCCGGCAAGTTTCGCCAGTTGTTTTACAGAATAGTGTCCTTGCTTTTTCATGCTGGTCATTTTTTATGGAACAAAGGTAGGCTATGACCCAAGGTAAGAGTCAAGAACTATTTTCAAATAATTAACAAACCTTTCCAGGAACCGCTGAAAGAAATCTTATCTTCAAACATGAAAGTTAAAAGAATCGTAAGCAATATGTTCACGTCTGATTTTAAGGCTGCCGAAGTATTCTATAAGGATATTCTTGGTCTTGAACTTTTGATGGACCACGGCTGGATCCAAACTTATGGCTCATCAGATCTGATGAGTGTACAGCTCAGCTTCGCTACCGAGGGTGGGTCAGACACACCCGTACCCGACCTCTCTATAGAAGTTGACAATGTTGATGAAGCATTGGAAAAATTTGTGGAGGCTGGCTTTCAAATTGAGTATGGCCCTGCCGATGAACCATGGGGTGTGCGCAGATTTTATGTCAGGGATCCTTTCGGAAGGTTAATCAACATCCTAAGCCATTAATACTTATATCATACTTGCTGGCTAATCCTTAAAATCAAACAAAACACAAGTACCACTATTCCAACAACAAGCATTACCCTACCCTTCTTTCGGTCAGCAGCGGAGTAACAATACACAGTTTCACCATTTGGTAATGTTTTGGTATTAGATGAAATGAACCATCCCATCATTATTCCAAATATGCCGCCTAATAAGGCAAGCAAGAAACCTGCATATATCCAGCCTGGATTTATCGGTTCAAACTTATTCAACTCCTGAAGCCTCTTTTCTTCAAGATCAGCCAGTTCAGCATTCCCCAATACCTTACCTCTTTCCTTTAAAATTTTTTGAGCCAACAGAAAGTCATAATTACTCCACTCGTCACGTTTTGAAATCACTTCCATCAATTCCTCATCACCAAAAGTGAACAGGTAATGCCCACGATCAACTTCATCCAGTTGTACCGAAGCTTCTTTTATCAGAACAGCATTCGCTTTTTCAAAATCCTCGGATTTCAGTTTCACTCTGTATTCCTGATTTACCGGATTATTGGCAAATGAAACATCAAATGGAAGAGAAGTGTTTTCAGTGATATAGTCAATTTGATATTCAGCCAATGTAGCTTCCAGTTCCCGAACCAATCCGTAATCGTTAAACGTACGGTATGTTTTGTAATCATCTTTGTTCATCATCGATCTTAACCTTTTTTAGTCACCAGTTGCGTATATGTTCGGAATAATAAAAGTAACAATAAAATTGTCTGTATATCTTTGGATTGTTTTGAAAAAAGATCTTGTTGTACAAAACAGATCTAAAAAAATGCTGGTTCCTGGCGGTTATCCCAAAAGAAAAGCACCACTATTGTATTTGATTTAACTTCGTAAAATATCGATGATCTTTTCTTTATCAATCCCTTTCTAATGTTAGAATCAAGTACTGTTTCCTTAAACATAAACGGAGAATGCTGTATTAACTCCAGAACTTTTAAAGTATTTTTCTCAAATTCTTCAACCGCCTTATTCCCTAGCCGCTGAAAAATTTGATCCTGAATTGCATTGAAAGTTTCGACAGCAGTTTCGGAAATCAAAATTTCCCAACTCACTATTTGGCAGAAAGTTTTTTCTTAAAGGCATCGAACGTAATATACCGGCCAGCTTCAAAATCAGCCTGACCTCTTTTAATTCCTTCGATTACGTGTTTTGGTAACTCTTCTTTGTCTAAATCACCCTCTACGGCACTTTCCACAAGTTTATTTAGCGCAACTAAAAAATCCTTATTAGAAATAGCCATTAGCTTATCAATTATAGCGTTTCTTAAATGATCTATAGAGGATGGCATAATGAGTTGGTGTTTCATCAAATTTCGTTATTTAAGTTTAAAAATCCTATTGCATAATAGCGCGCTTCGCTGACACAAAGATAAAACAAATCATCAATATTAACCAATAATTAATTAAATGTATTTATTGGCAATATTTCGTAAAAAACTCCAATATTCTGAATAAAACTCAATCACTATAAGCGATCAATCCGCATTTATGCTGCGCTGCTCTCTCCAATAGCCTAACAAGATTTTCTACGCAACTGTCGGTTTTGAGTTCCCCTTCCTGAATATGCTCAAGAATTCGTTTTGATAAAGAAGTATCCCACCTAAAGTCTGTATAATAATCAAAGTTCCCTGGGATAACTCCCTTATCCTTTAGCATTTTAAAACATTTCTCATCAAGGCCACCAACTTGTTCAAGGCTGCCCAGTTCGGGATAGTCTGGTGTTGCCTGGTCATCACGTATTAAATAAAAGTCTAACATTTTTTAAATCTACTACTAAACAAACTCTTTATATCAAATCATGTAAGTTTTTTGTTCATGCATAATTGATTCCACTTCTCCCTTTCTTTTTAATGATGCTATTTTATCGAACACCTTACTCAACAGCATCCGTAAAATTTATTCAGGCATTTTTGACCGCTATAACTTCAAAACCATATAAGTTTACCAACGAGGATCCATTTAAACAGCCCCTGCAATTCATTTCAAAAAATGAAATTACATTCTAAAAAACAAAACACTATATTTGTATGGTAATTATCTCAAAGGCAATTATAAGTACCTTTACCAGTACCCATAATGATGCCGAAGTACCTCTGGGAAATTGGTACGAAGCAACAAAAGCAGCATTATCCTTTTTATTGGGACACACACAGCATACGATAAAATTAATGCTGCCCACGTAACATTCAAAAAATAAACCGGAAATGGAATATCAAATAACTTCTGAAAAACACTATCATGAAACAATGATAGTAATATACGATCTGATGAACAAAGGGGAAGCAAACCTAACAGATTCGGAAATAGAAAAACTCCGTTCGCTAACAGTAGCTACAGAGAAATTTGAAGACGAAGTTCTTGGCTTAAAACCAGCTAAACAGCCGGAATCTATACCCCAGGCATTGGAATTGATTATGTTTGAGAAGAAAATTTCACAGGCAAAGCTTGCCGATGAATTGGGTATTGGAAAACCAAAACTCTCTCAAATATTAACGGGCAAGCGTAAGCCAGATGTATTCTTTATTAAGGCCATTTACAATAAACTTAAAATAGACCCTAAGTTTATATTAGATCATATTTAGCGTTACAGCTTGAACAAATTGGGTGTCAGATGAAAAAAGTTATTTTACTGTTTCTTGTCTTAATTAACCTTTACAGTTTTGCTCAAACTGTAAAAATGCCCCTATCAAATAAAACAGGCAATTACGGCATCAATAATTTATACCGGCCAACCTGGAAAATCACCGACATTTCTGGATACAAAGATTACGATACAACCGGGTACAACAAATGGGCAATTGCCGAGATCAAATTTAACACCATGCAATCCTACCTGGAGGATGTAATCAATAAAAAGATGCCTCAGGCAGCTTATACGTATTTTTTAAAAAACGATCCTACTACTGATACAAGCTATTTGTTTAAAAACCGTATTTCAAGGAATTTAATTGGGGTTTTTATAGGGGTTAAAGATCATTTGAAATATGTGATCGTAGACAAAAATGGAAACAAAAGTTTCAAAGACGACAGCGTATTGGTTTTCGATCTAGATAAGCAAAAAAAACACCCCGCAATTGAAGTTTACATAGATTATTTTGACGGTGAACGAATCAGGCAAGCTCAAGTTCCATTTGCAATTGATGCCTATAATGAAAGTTCTTCGGTTGAAGAAGCATTAAAGCCTGCTGTAGCTTTCATAGATCAGTCTTATAAACAGGGAATATATAACGATGGACATTCAAAATGGACAATTACGGTGGATAACCCCCACTTTTTTCTTTATAAGAATGAGATATTCTCCTTATGTATAGACCCTGCAGGCAAACCAGAATCTGTAGATAACCGTTATGTATACAGCAGCAAGGATTCTATCCCAATTGGAAAGAAATTATATACCGTAAAATCACTAATAAATGACACCCTGTATCTTTCCTATGTGGCGCCTTACCTAAAAAGTACAGGAGCAATAAACACAATAGCACCGGAAATAACCGGACAGGACCTGGTTACCAACAAAGAGTTTTCATTGCATAAAAAAAAGGGGCAATATGTGTTACTGGATTTTTGGGGCAGCTGGTGTAAACCTTGCATTGCTGCATTACCAAAGCTTTTAGACATTCATAGAAAATATAATCGCTTTGGGTTACAGGTAGTAAGTGTGGCGTTTGACCATAAAAAAGATTTGGATAAATTAAAAACGCTAATAAATGAGCACAATCTGAAATGGGAACATTTATTTGTAGATAGAGCAGGTACACAGCAAATAACAAAAGATTACCAGGTCCAGATATATCCTACTACGATATTGATCAATCCAAACGGTAAAGTAGTTTTTAGGGGAACAGGAGAAAAATCTTTGATTGAAATTGACAAATTTCTTGAGAAGGCATACCAACCTTCACCTATGAGATAATCTCTCCATACTTGTCTAAACTCGCGTTGCACTTCGGGCAGGTAGTGCCCCCGTATAATATTTGATTTTTCCCTCTCGGAATTCTAATAATTGGTTGCTTTTCATTGCAAGCCGGGCAATAAACTCTTTTAAAATTCAAGCCCAATTTAGACTTTTTTTTACTTTGCACAACAAAGAAAACTATGGCACTAATTGTTACAACCGTATATATTAATAACTCCATCCTGAATGCGATTTAGATTTCTAGAATTACAAGATACACAAAACCTGACAATTAAGGAGCTGTAATTTTGGATCGTTATGCTATTTGATGTGATCAGGTTTTTTATTTTATCCTGTTCAGTTTTCGCTTTTCATAATGGCTTTAATTTCCTTAGCTGAAATCTCTTTTTTCATGCTACAATATCCGCATTATCAACATAACTCTTCTATCTTACCACTTAAAAAAACCGTTCACTTTCCCAATAAAATATATCATTTGTATATTTAGTTCAGTATCATAAAGTATAAACCAACATGGCAGACAAATCCAGACGCAAACAAATACGAGATGAACTGCGATTGAAGGCTCAGCAAGAATTTGAAGCCGGCCTTCCTATGAGCCGAGAAAAGTTTAAAAGCTTGTTTGACTATTTGGATGTGGCCCTGGCGAAGGAAGGTTGCAATGATGACCATGCATTAACAGTCTGGTTCTTAAACTCGATAGGTATTGATGAAGTGGGTGATGTCATTGGCTGGCTAATTGATAATGGCGGTTATTGCGATTGTGAAACTCTCGCAAACGTAGAAGAGCAATTCGAATAATTAAATGAATAAATTATCAAATGAAAGTGTTTAATATTTAAGTTATGCTCGTAACAATATCTAAAAGACTATCTGATATTATTGATGCCTTGCCGCTAAAGGAAGGAATGCGGGTACTGGAAATTGGTTGCGGGCCTGGCTCAGCAGCACGCGAAGTGAACAAACGTATTGGTAAATCTGGTTATATTCTGGCTATAGACCGTTCCGCAAAGGCCATCCAACAGGCAATCGCAAATTCGCAAGCTGAAATTGCCCTGGGAAACCTGGACTTTCAGCAGGTAGCAATTGAACAATTTGCGTTGCCATCAGGGCAGCCCCTTTTTGATCTGGTATTTGCCGTGCGTGTTGGCGCGCTTGATGGGCGCCATCCCGAGGCCGGTAAGCTGGCTATACAACAGATCAGGGAAATACTGAAACGCGATGGCAGTCTGTTTATAGACGGAACTGAATACAATTTAAGTTAAGCTTTTCAAATTTTTCATTTGAAAAGGAAAAGCGGATTACCCCACATTGGCCTTAAAACTGCAAAACAGAAAATTCTGCTGCGTACCAAATGGCGTAGTATGGTTCTCAACAATGCAACGAACTTTGGTAAAAGCTTTTGACAGTTCATCCTGAAGTTCAGCTTCGTTGTATTGCTTTATTTCAAGACCACTACATTTTTTCGGGCCGTCATGAGAAAAGGTGCCAATTGTCAGGTACCCTTTTACAGAGGAAGCTGCAAGAGTTGTGTATTGCATCACCTCGTCAGGGCCAGTTAAAAAGTGGAAAGCTGCCCGGTCATGCCAAAGGTCATATTGCTGCTTTGGAACAAAGTCTAAGATGTCGGAGGCAATCCAGGTCACCCGTTTCGCTCTGTCACCCAGCCGGGCTTGCGCACGTAAAAGGGCCTGTTCAGAAATATCAAGAACGGTGATGTTCTGGTACCCATCATCCAGGAGAAAATCAACAAGCTTGCTATCGCCGCCACCAATATCAATTATACTGGCTGTTTTCGGAAGGTTAAACTCCCGGATAAAATTAAGTGAAGTCTGTGGTACGTCTTGCGTCCAGCTCACTTCATGAGGTTGCTTCTCGGTATAAACCTTCTCCCAATGTCTTTTACTTTCACTCATGTAGTTAAAAAGTTATTTTGTAAGATTGATCTGAATATGCGCATAAAAATGGATATAGAAGATGAATCCATCAATTAAAGCTCCAAATATCTGCTTACAGATGCCTTAAGCAATTCCACAAGTTCATCATCCATATACCCGTATTCATCCGGAATATCTAGGACAATGACTTCTTTTTCATCCAATATCAATGGAAATCTGGATTTCAATTGCTCACGGTGCCGTTTTTCCATCACAAAAATAATCTCGGCCCAGGAAAGTAGCTTTTCAGATATTTTAATCCTGGCAACTGGAGCTGTACCTGCCGACCGCACATTATGAACATTACTATCTTTAAACAGATCTTCTGCAGTGCGACTACGCCATTTATTACGACTACAAACAAACAAAACGTTCACATCCAAATATATCATTTGTATATTTAGAATTTAAACTTACTCCTATCGTTTTATTAAATTAGACAGAACCGTTTCAAGAGTGATAAAAAAAATACTGGATAACTGGACTAATAGGACACTGCTAGAAAAAATCACTTTCCTGAGGTTTGCTATACTTTATCTGTTGATGATTCTGTGCATAATTGCAGGAATTATTGTATTGTTCAGATCAACATTCAACTACTTTTGATTTTTAAACCGTTCTTATTCTACTAATTCTGCGGGGCCGTAACTTTAGGACTGAAATCACCCTCTTCAACTTTTTCATTCACCAGTAATTCTTCCAGCACTAACGTTTTAAAGTTACCCTCTTCGCCCATTTTCAGTTCAGAGTAGTAAACCAGCTTACCATACTTTTTATAGTTCAGGTAAAGTGTAGTTTTAAAGCTATTCTGGTTGGCTTTTTCCAACTTATCGCTTCGCAACATCAAATTGCTCAACTTATCAAAATAGAAAATTTCTACCAGACCATTTTTCAGGGTGCCTTTTACTTTGTAACAATCTGCCTTGCCTACCGTACCATCTTCAAGGCGTTCCAATGTCCAAAGCTGGGGGTTAATATAATCGAGTTCGTTAAAAATATTCTGTTTGTAGGCTTTGTCTGCAAATTCTTTTGGGTCTGCCTTTTGCACTGCGCCTCTATTCGTCTCATAACCATCTTTTCCATCAAACCAGTTCTGAAATACCGTCCGCCCCTCATATTTCACCATAAAGCTTCCTTTATTGGGTACCATTTCCTTCACTATCCAGTTTACCTGCCGCCCCTCCATTTCAGTTTTTATGTTTGAATACAAGGTTTTTATGGATCTCAAATATGCTTCGCCCCCGGTAGCATCAATAGATTTTTTAACAATATCAACAGCGGTAAGCACCTGATTGTCTTGGGCCTTAACCAGTACATGACATGAAACCAGGTAAAAAGAAAGCGCAAAAAAGATTTTTTTCATAAGTGACAACGTTAATTATTAGTGTTCCGCAAATGTTGTACTTTTTTTTCAAAAAAGGAACACCTTTACTGATTACAAAACTTCTGCCTCGCCAATAAGCCGAGGCCCCTCATGAATCCACCATTTACGCCCAGGGCTAATGTATTTTTCTATAGGTTGATGCAGCAGAAATCTAACCGTTACCTCCTTTGTTTCGCCTGGTTCAATTGTTGATTGATCTTCAAAAATAATATCACCAATAAAAGACTGCAAAAACTCTCCTTCTTTACCGTACTCAAAAACATGATTAGGGCGGTACCCACTTATAAATCCCGTTTTCCTTCCCCCCTCCTCTGCTGTCTTAAGCCTGATTTTTGCTTTAATTATTAAAAGATCTGATATAGAGTTATCATACTCCAGATCACGGATACTCGTTAAAGTATATTTGTCGTAAGCCATTACATCAAACACTTTTGACTCTCCGGTGTCCAGCCAACGTTTATATACAAGATTACCATTTATATACAGATACAATTCGTTACCGTCAGTCTTTTTAAAAATAGCCATGCTCTAAATATTTACAAGTACAACTGATGTTAATGTTTCAATATCTTTCATCAATTATATTTACTGCTAATAATATTTTACTTTATTAAAGTCTTATTTCTATAATTCTGTATAAGCCCTGGTTGATAAAAATTAATGAAGGATTTTACAGTACTAACAATTGATTTTAGATTCACTTCCAGTATGTCTTGATAAACATTATCATATGAAGTAAAGCCATTCGTTCTTTTCTCTTTTAAGTGAGAGAGTTCGTCACGCAATTTTTTAAGTTTCCAAATTATGGGCATCTTTCTAGGATGCCTCGTTTCGAAATCCTTCTTACATAAATCAGGAATTATACGACTTATCTTATCATCGAAAGGCACCCACCTCTGAATAGTATCCTTTTCTACTAATTTCCCATCGTAATTTATTAATGCATAATCGGGTAACATTTGATTCATAAATGCCTCTATAGCAAAAAAAGAAAAAATAACACCCACAGAGGCTACTCTAAATACCAAACTAAATGGCGCTGCTTTAGCTGAAGGAGGAGAGTCTAACAAAACCTCACTTAAAAGAGCTCTTGCATTTTCCAGCTGATCCAATGAGTCGAATGCCAGAGAAAAATAAAAAGTTACCGGATTTGGCTCCATTAGTAAAAAATGTTTGCGCTTGTACGTTAACTTATTTACGCCATACAACTTATCTTCCCCCATTACCATGTACATAAATTCTTTGTTTCGCAGAACTTTCCTCAGCTGCTTCTCTGAAGTTACTTTAGGAACAGAACTTAAATCGACAGGCCGATCACCATCTTGATTGTAATCTAATCCCTTATAATTGATTTTGGTACCTTTCATAGTTTTTATTTAACTAATTACAGATAGGTATTTGATAGATAGCTAGTGATTTTTAGCTTATCCATATAATCTAATGTCGCTATTTTATTTGAACTATAAACTTAACAAATCCGCTCAATACTCCTTTCTGATAAGACAGCACTTCATAATAACTAAATTTCTTAACAAGGACATTAAGGAAGCAACAATATATCTCTGACACTGCACATCGGAGTTAGGGTTATAACCCTATCATCTTAATTAATCCGCTATCAAATAATCATTTGTACTAGTTCGTCATAGCAAATTAAAATCAAACGCAATCTTTATCAAAATCTGTTGATTTCAGTATTTAATGTTTTTATTTATCACTCCTACTCTCACAATTCATTTCATTATTTCAAGTTAAAATTTGGTTTCTTGAAATAATCTATTAAACTTTGAATTAACCAAACACCTAAAACGCTTCTCACTCATGATAAAATTTCTCGAATTATCAACCGTGTAAACAAATTAAAGTCTAATTATACATTTTATGAAAATAGGAAAAGAACAACTATTAAAAGATATTGAAAAAAGTAGAAATACACTTCAGACCGATAAACTTGATATGTCCTTTGGAGAAATCATGAGTATGTACGAGAAAGACGAAATTATAATAAACCCTGAGTTCCAAAGGCTTTATAGATGGACAAATTATCAAAAAACTAGATTTATTGAATCAATCATTATTGGCATACCAATTCCTCCGATTTTCGTAGCGGAAGATGAATCTGGACGTTGGGAACTCGTTGACGGACTGCAAAGACTGTCAACCATGTTAACATTTTTTGGGATTCTGAAAACCTTGCCTGAAAAAAACAATTGGCTACTTGGCGACGGGGATCTAATTAGATCGCTAGAAAATTATAAATGTACCGAGCTTCCTCTTAAGATTCAATTGAATCTTAAAAGAGCATCATGCAGAGTAGAAATAATTAAGTGGAACAGTCAGTATGATTTACGTTTTGAACTTTTTAATCGATTAAATACTGGAGGGTCACCGCTCACAAACCAAGAAATTAGAAATTCGCTTTATAGAGAAATTTCTTCTGATTTCAATGCATTTCTGAAGAAGCTATCTAATAATTCAACATTCATAAATTTAATTGCTGTGAGTCAAGAACAAATAGATGAATTATATCTTGAGGAATTAGTATTAAGATTTATGTCTTTATATAAAAATGGAAAAAATGTAAAAAGTAGTATAGCCCAACATATGACAGAGTTCATGAAAAACGCTGTCGAAAATAAGAGTTTTAATTATGGCATGTACGAACAAGTGTTCAATAAAACTATAAGCATATTAGCCCCTTTAGGGGATAAAACTTTCCGTGCGAAAAGTCATGTTTTTTCAACGGCTGTTTTTGACACAACCATGATAGGAATAGCAGAAAATATTCACCTTTATGGTGGAGCTAAAAGTGAGAAAATTAAAGCAAAAATTGAAGTTGTTAAAAGCGATGAAAAATATCAGGCCATGACCCGTTCTGGGGGAAACAACTCTGTTCAAAGAGTTAGGAAAAGATTAGAATTTTCTAAAGAAATTTTCGGAACTTTATAATGCTAATTAAAGAAATATCAAAAGACATAGACTGGAGAATGTCTGAACTCGCATCGTTGAAAAGCATACCTGTTCGATACAAATTAATGCCCCATCATCAAGAGATGATAATTAAATATACAATACCGTCAATTTATTCTCTTTGGGAAGGGTTCGTAAAAAATTCATTCAGACGTTATATAACAGAAATTAATTCTCTGAACTTATTAATCCAGGATGTTCATATCAATCTTGTGGTACATGGCATCACTTCAATCGATAAGTTGAGGCTGGAGAATCCACGCAACTCCTTTAAGTCTAAAAAAGAATTCACTGAGAGCTACCTATCAACTATTTCTAAACCATTCCAAATGACAGAAATCATACCCACACACTCAAATGTAAATTTTGAGGTCATAAATGAAATCCTGTTAATCTTCAATCTAGAAACATTGCCCAAACACTTTGACAAACTTCTCGGTAAATTGGTTACTTTTCGAAATAGTATTGCTCATGGAGAAGTTTCAATACCAGTAAAACTCAAGGATATTGAACTGTTCACAAAATTACTTAATGACTTAATGATTGAAATCTTACTGAGGATCGAAAATGGACTAAATTTAACTACTTACAAATGCTCATGATATAGAACGGTTGTCTTTTGTACAATTAATAGATGATTGCTTCATCTGATCAAATAGACCACAATCAGACACAGAAGGCCATACTAGAAAACCCCATCATAAACGTTTATCCAAATAATCAACGATAACTCCATTTTGCCTTAACAATTCAACAAACTCAAAAGATTCTTCTTCTATCCATTGATCATTCTTAATAAGGTCTTGTATAAGTGTTGTATATGCTACATTAAATAAACTTTGTTTCAACCCTGATAGTTCTTTCCCGGGAATCCATTTGCTTTTATGATGCTTCATTATAACAGGAAGTCTCTCATCAGGATCATTTGGAAACAAAAGTTTAATCTTACAACCCTTTAAAATCATACGTTCGCTTATATTTTGAAAAATAAGGAGGCCATGATAATCCCAATCGCAAGAGTAGTAAATTGGAAGCAACAACTTGTCATTAGAAATGTAATCAATTATTGCAGTATTGTTCCCTCCAACATACCAAAGTTCTACATTATGTTCCCTTGCGGCCCATGGGGTCTTTAAAAAAGCTAAATTTTCACAAAGTACTATAGCTTTTGGATTTAAACAATCTACTGTTAACCTCCATTGTAGATTCTTTGGTTCCTTTTCTGGAAACGAGGATATATCAAGAAGTTTGCAAACTGCTTTTAACAGACCCGGTCTGGACTCCAAATATTTAGAACCGAACCCTTTGAAAACTACATTTGAAAATTTTCTAATGGTAGTCAGATTAGCCTTTAGCGCAGACTTGTTATCTTCAATAAATATTAAGGTTAAAATATCGTCTGCAGTATATTTTTGCCTAGCATCAAGACTGAGTTTGTGAGTAGACAGGAATGTATTAAAGCGTTCAAAGTCCTCCTTAAACTCTTTTTCATAATACTCTTTATAGCCTTTTTGAGCTTCCAGTATTTTAAGATTGCCCATTTTTGGCCTTAAAAACCGTTTTTGTCTAATTAGTACCGCATTTATAAAATCGTTCGACGAAATTTTAGCTGAAGTCTGCCCTTTGAGATAAAGTTCATTGAGGGCACAATAATGGCGCCATACCATTCCACAATCTCGCTTCATATCGCATTTTTGATATCATTGTCACAAAAAATGCCAATTGGACGATAGTTTACAGGCGCATCAACCTCCATGTTCTTATGCAGCATGTAAATATACTGGTCCTTTTCATTAAACTTGCCAACCGGGTTAATGGATAACGATATGATCTGATAATCAAATTCTCTGGCAATATCATATAGCATATCATAGTTAGAGCCAAGTCCTTCGGCCTCATCAATTGGCATTACTCTAACAGCCTTGTTATAACTCTTTCCTTCTTCACGGCTCATCACGGATAACCTTGCTATACATAGAAGCGCTATCGCTGCATAAGTCTGCCCCGTACTTCCCTTATTTATTCGTCCTGAATCAGATTCCATAGAAAAGCTAAGTTCATAATAACTTGTCGGATCCAGTAACTTTACTACTTTTATATCAAGTGATTTACTGCCTCCACACAATTGAAAAGCCTCAATCATCATCTCTGCAAGACCAACTTTTTTTGACAATTTGCTTACGACGCCATCTTCTGGCGCAAAAAAACCAACTTCCCTTTCTACCTTCTGTTTAAATACGTCCATCCACTCTTTGGGAAAACTAGACGCAAAACTTCTTTTAAGTCTCGCATGATATCCTCCAGTAATATTATGCCCCGTCTTCAAAAAATTGTCTATTCTACGAACAACTTCCATCTGTTCGGTAATTTCATGGTCTACATCATCCAGAAGATCCCTAATCTTTTGTATTTTTCGGTCGTTCAACTGCCTGTTCTTATCGTTAATTCGAGTTAGGTACCGTCTTATAACCTCAATAGCATCAGAATCTATTTCACCGGAGACAAGGTCGGCAAACGCCTCGGGTAGAAGAGATTTACTCAAAGTTAAAAAGTCATCGCCGTCTTTATGTTTATGCGCCTCTGAAGAAATATAAGTATTAATGATTTGCGAATAAGCCAGCAGGTATGCCTGTTCAGCCTTGATATATTCATTGTTAGCGTCCCTCGGATCACTTAATCTACCACCTGTCTGTTCAACAGGTTTTTTATGCGGATATTTATATTTGAATTCCTCTTGCGCTTTTGCAAGCTCAGCCTCAGTTTTATTGAAGTTTGAAATTTTCCCTTCCCATTCTTTAGCCTTTTGTATCGCTTTTGAAATTTTTCTTAAATCGATACGTAAAGTTGAAAACTCTGGCTGGGCATCTTTATATTGCCAAAATTCATCGTCATATTCACGAATTGCTGAATATGCATCTATACTAGAAGACTCGCGAATAATCGCTAAATCTTCACTAAATTCTTTAAGTTCTATTATGATATCATCGACTTGTTTTTTATAGTTTTTAGCATTAAAAACGTCGTCCGTCAGGATTGCTTTTTCAGCACTAAGCGTCTCAAAATCCGCAAAAACTTCTTCCTTGCGTTCATAATATCCCAACATCTTATCCATATCTTCTTCCGGAATATTTAGAGCTTGAATATTTTGGCAGCTTTCAATCGTTTCCTTTTCGCGGTAGGCAGCCAACACACCATTTGGATTATCTAATAATAAAAAAGTAGATTTAAGATGCTCGAGTGCTTTAACTTCCCGAAATAGATTTTTAATACTTTCAGCAGTTGAAAGGCCAGTCTGCTCGAAAAATAATTTGATTTTTTCTGGATCATAAACATCTAAAATTTGTTCGCCAACATATTTTATATATTTCCTCAGTCCACTAAGATCCAACCAAAAACCTTGCCCATCCCTATCTAAAATAGATAGTTCCTTGAATAATGCGGCAGGTTCGGGAAGATAATCGTGATGATTATCGGGTTTGTGACGCGGAAAGTGCTGAAAAGATAAAATAACGCTTTCTTCATCTTTAGAAAAGCTGCGCTTTTGAGATATTGCCCAATGAGCAAGAGAGTCTGGATTATTAATATCAAGATACTTGACCAGCAATTGTTGTTGTTTAAGCTTATTGGAAGTTGATGTCAACCTATTATCTAAATCAGATAGAAAATCAAGCTCATTCGACTCCATTATTTCCTCAAACAATGACAAAACTTTTTCTGATGAAAGTTTGTGAAGCCCACCCTGGAGAATCTTCTTCTTGGAAATATTTATCATATTTTTAGCATAAATACCCTTAAGGGTAGACATATTACATTCTAATTCTGCTAACATTTTATCAATAAATAATATTCCCTGATACTCAGGTGTAGTCTTAGATAGACGGTTTTCTATTACCTTAAGTTTCTCAGATAGAATCGGAAAATCAGACCGAGATTGTTCAACGCCCTTGTCTATAATAACCTGTATTTCAAGCGTTTTTTTTCTAGCATAAATATATTCGCCATATATATTCTCCAATCGTTCCAAATCTAAATCATATTCCTGGTTAAGATAGGCAAGTCTTTTGCTCAGGTAGTCAAAAAGCAACTGTTCACGAACTTCCATCTTTTCTTTTAGGTCAATGAGTGCCTGCTGCTTCATCGTAACCCTTTTTATCTCCTCGATATTATTGCCGTATTCACCTATCGTGGCCTCCATGTCATGAACAGCTTGTTTAAATTTCTCATTAATTTCCACTGCTTTTTCACATCCAAATAGAAAATCTTTAATACTACTGCTCTTTTGGGTATCAAGTGTCTTTCCCCTCGAGAAAGACTGCAATATACTGGCATAGTCTTTTAGCAACTTATCTCCTGATGCTAAATCCATTGGTAGAATTTTCTCTTTGAACAAAATTTCATGAAACTTCTTAGTCTTTAACCAGGATTCGCAAAATAAGTTACGTTCTAAGATGTGATCCTTCAAAAGGTCGATTGGTAAAATTTGATCATCCTTCAAAAAATCGGCAAATACTAATGGATTACTTAAAGGAGTGATAGGATCATATCCAAAACCTTGTTGAATGATAAAACAATGGGTTGCTCGGTTTCCGGTCTCTATACAGGTACCAATTACCAAATACTTTTGAACATCAACCTCAATATTCAAGAATGCATAACCGATACTATTTGTACGCCCTCTTCCGGACTCTTCTAATACCATTCCAGCTGGTTTCCTCTCCCCTGTTGCTTTCGTAGCAGATTCAAAGGCATCAGAGCCGACAAATATAAGTTGCAAAAGATCGGCAATCATACTCTTACCTGCGCCGCTTTCCCCTACAAAGTCTGTTCTAAATTCATGAAAACGATAATCAAATTCTTGATGGTGAATCAGCCCAAGTGTTGATAAACTAAAAATTCTAGGATAGCTTTTCATCTTTTTCCTCCGTTAACCATAGTTCAATATCATTGATATAATCACCGTAAACTTTTACAAGCCTTTGAAATGAAGGCATAACATCAAAAATTTCTCCCTCAAAGACCACCCATCCAATTTTATGGAATTCATCCATCGCATCGGCGATTATCTTGTCTACTCGTTCATCATCCATCCGTGTATTTTTATCCCGTCTTGCCTTTGCTAATGTTCGATAGATACCAGGTTTTAATTCTTCGTAATCCAGTCTCACCATTTGCTGAAAACGACGAACAGTATTGAGTTCAATATAACCATCGATATATATTATCTTGTACAATAAAAAACCAACAATTACGAACTCATTGGGTAAAAAATATCGATTATCCTCCGGAATGCCACCCCTGGATTGTGCCATAAAATCTATAAAGAAATATTTTTCAACAGTTTCGCCACCTTGGTCAAGCACAATTCCAAAATATTCTTCGTAATATAGCTTCAAACTTTGGAAGCTTTCATTGATAAAACCAAAGAGTTGAGCTTGGTATCTATGGTCTTGTATATGCATTCCGTTCTTCAATGCATAATCAATCTTGGAAAATAATTTTGGTGCATCCTCATGCATTAAAAACTTAAGTGACTCTTTCATTTCTTTTCAATTATCATTTCCCAAAGGGATATATTAGTTTCTTTCCCAACGACGAGTTCGTCCGTAATTAGCAGTCTGTATGAGTGATGCTGACCGAAAACCTTCAAACACCTATAGGCAAGATTAATACCTAACCCAATATCCAAGTTATCATCTTTACCTATGCACAAAAAGAAATAATTTGAAAATTTTAGTTTACCCGAAGGTACTAGATCATTCATTATTCGATCGATCCAATTTGATATGAGATCTTGTTGTTGTAGTTTCTTGCTAAAAGTATCGAAAACTACTGCCCTGGCCTTTTCGTCTTCTTCTGCTACAAAACGTTTAGTCGCTTTGATTGGAAAAAGATCTTTCTTCCTTTCAAAAATACACAAGTCCATCCGGTCTTGATAGATCTTTAAAGTAGTAACTCCACTGGGGAATTCTATAAAACTCTTCATGCTCCTTTTTGACGCAATTACTTTACTTTGACCAATTAAGTATCCTATAAACCTCTCAACTCTTGTATTGAAAAGTGGTTTGTTAAGATTAGAGAATAGCTGCTTTACTTTAGGTTGCACTCTATCTAGCCTGCTGTCTACTAATGATAGCGTTTGCTTCATTTCTTGAAAAAAAGTGATTGCTTCATAAATAAGATTTCCTAATTTATTATCCTCATTTTCGATTGAGAAGGACTCGAGTTTTCTTCTGATCTGATCCATCTCGCTAAAGCCCGCCCTTAGCTCATTATTCTGTTTTCGGATCAAATCAAATCGATCATCAATCTGCTTTAACATTAAGGTAATGTTTTTATCCCTTATGCTTAGGTTTTGCCTCATCTCCGCTACCGAATGGTCAATTTGACGATCCAAAAAATCAATCTGCTGGCGAAGTTGAGGTTGAAAAGTTCGAAAATGAATGCCAAACCAATCCTCCAATTTTTCGCGTGCAATACACTCCTCCAGTTTTTCGCGTAATGCAAGACAGATCTTTTCTATAACAGTAGGATCAAAGCTTGCTTTTAATATATTACTAGCTCGTCTACAGAACTCATTTGCATATTCTTTTAGTTTATAAACTTGCCTTGCCTCATCATAATAGAGAAAATATTCTTGCAAATCGGCAATTAGCCTATTGTTAAATTCCCAGGTGTTACGTTCGGCATTAGAGCCGTTAATTTTGGCAGCAAAATAGAGTGCCTGATGAACGTCATTTTCTGTAAATGTCTTATCAGAAAATGAACCGTTTTCAACTCGTTGATAAAGCCAAACAACAGCTATTCCAGCTCTTGGATCAGGAAAAAGAAGATTATATGTCGAACCTTTTGATATTTCTTTTAGAAAATCAAAAGCATTTTCATTAAGATTATCCAAGAGCAGCAATTTTGATGAACAATAAATCTACGATTTTAATTCAAAAAAGTAATAGCTTTTTAACAGTGTTCATTTCGAAATCTCTCGAATTCGATAAGTTTAAATCAGGATTACTCAACACTTTTCATTTCAACTAATTTCCCTAGTTAAACCACTTGACAATAACACATGCAAAAAAAAGCGGCAGGCTCACCGCCTGCCACCCCCTCTTCAAATCCTGCCTATCCAATCCGCATAACAGTAAATAGTTCTCCTATGTCTCACGCGGGCATATACCCCATCACCTTCCCTGCTCCCTGCTACCGATGTATTCCCCTCAACCGTATAAACATTACCTCCGTGCAGTTTAACAACAACGCCGCAATGTGCAACCCTGCCAAGCGCATTAAAGTAAATACCAAATACACATCCAGGCAAAGGTTCCTTTACTACTCTTGCTTTTGGGAAGAGACTGGGGCTCCAGGGTGTTCGGGGCTGGGCAAAGCCAGCTTCTTTGTGGCACCAGGAGACGAAGCTTGCGCACCAGGGCGCAGCTTCTTTAATACCCACGCAACTAAGATACTCCCTAATTCTTGGACTACTATTCTCACTAATTTCTCTAACACTGATCTCTTTTCTGGCAATTCTGACAACTCTTTCATAACCTGTTTCCTCCTTTAAAGTACTGCGACCAAAGCCCCAACCGCTGCCAGCAGCAGCAAGGCAAACAAGCACAATACAAACTTTAATTGCTCCCATTTACTTAATGAATTAAACTGTAAAACCACGTCGTCCAACCGTGGCAAACCCATAAATACCCAAATGCGTTTCAGCAGCCACCAGCACAAAGCCAGCATTAGCAAAAAACTAATCATGGCCAGCAATACCAGCAGCCATATGCTCGGGTCTATACGCCCGGCCGTGGCCTCCATAAAATTCGGAGCGGTAAACCACACCAGTATCAAAATCACTATGACCAGGTAAGGCTCTGTCTTTTTTACAAAAGGCATTTTAACCAATCCTTTTAAGCTTAAATTTTTCATAACAACCTGTTTAAAAAAGGGGCTGGCGCACCAGCCCCTTTAAATTAAAGTACAGTAAACGACCCTGCATAAAACGAGTCGCTCACCAGCTTACCATCTGCTGATACCAGCGATAAATAAGCCTTTACATCATCGCCGCTCCAATCTGGTGGCAGCTGCAGCACAAAGGACTGGGCCGATCGTACCGCTCCTCCCCTTAGCGTAACAAACTTGTTTTTGTCTGGGTTGTATACCGCAAACGTAACTTTGTCTGTAGCCAGGCCGTTGCTGTCGCCACTTACCGGCCCCCAGCTGTAATCCAGCTTGGCGGCAGCGGTTACGGCAACCTGTGGTGTCTGTGGCAAATCCAACTGCCCTTTGCTGTAAATCACTTTTGCATAGTCAATGCTAAAGCTGGGCGATACACCTGTAACGGCATTTTTCAGGTTCCATGAAAGTGCCGCATTGCGGGGCGACATTTCTGCATCGTACTCCTGAAAGCCTACATTAATTACCCCTGCAAGGCGCCTTAGCCATGTGGCCATCAGCGTAAATTTCAGGCGCTGGTTTAGCTGTGCCTGGGTAGGTGGTTTGCTTGATTTTGCCGGGCGCATGGCAATGATGTTTTCACCCTTAGTGCGGCGACCAACGTGGTTACCTAATAGACCGATCATGTCGTAATCGATCCCTCCTGTTAACTTTCCCATGTTCTTAAAATTTTATGGGTTTATTGGCGTTTGCAACCTTTTTATAGCTGTGGTTAGCAACGATAGCAGCTATGTTTTTAGAAAATGTTGTTGTCAAACAACTGGCTAAACCAATTTTCCAAGCATTTCGGCAGCATTCAGTCCTATATTCGAAAAAGCGAACCACTTTTTGCCCAGGTCTTTTAGTGAGGCACCAATATGATAAACTATCGTTTCATCCAGAATCAAAAACCTGTCATGCGCCTGTTTAAACTCCTTAATAGCAACAATATCATATTGGGCATTGTGTTTTTGAAGATCCAAAGCCAGCTGTGGGCTTATCTTTTGTGTATAAATCGTACATGAAACACCCTTCAACCTTTTAACAAATAACTTCAGCACGGTATCATCTACATAGTTATCAATCAAAACAATGGATTGCTTAGCTTCGCGGATCAAATCAGCCACAAAAGTATACGCATCAAAAACCTGTCCGTCATAAAATATTCCTTGCCTGGGTTTTACATCCGGGCTTTGCAAAGCATTGAAAATCCTTTCAAAGTTTTCATCAGCTTTCAGTAATTTCCTTTCTACATTATCCAACCTTACAAATACCTCTGCATTATCTCTTAAAAACTTTCGCATTTCTACGAAAGCTCTCATAATTTGTACACATACACCTACTGCCGTTTCACTTCTAAGAACAGAAGCAAGCATTCCAATTCCTGACTCTGTAAAAACCGCTCCTAAATACTTCGAATGAGTTCCTTTACTATTTTTTTTCTCTAAGGTCACAAATTGTGACCTTAGAAAATCATGCTCTATTTTCGTTAGTTCAAACCTGAAATCAGCTGGAAATTTTTTAATATTCCGCTTTACGGCTTGATTTAGAACTTTAGTCTCTACCCCATACAAAACCGCCAGGTCCCTATCCATCATCACCTGTTTCCCACGTATGGTATATATCTTGTTTTGTATTGTTTCTGGTGTAACCAAAATCAACTCTGTCATGCTTTTCTATTTGATCATCCAAAGCTAATCAAAAGATAAACATTAACCAATAGTTTATTTATTGTAATTATTAGCAACAATTTGCAATAAAACCCAATATTTTGAACTCAAAAAAACTTCGGCAACCGCGCTATCATCCTGTCTACCGCAGCGGCAAACTCCCTCGCGCTACCTTCCCATTTCATTCTGGGCTGCTGTTTAAAACAAAGCTCCAGCGCTACAATTTCTTTGGCAAACCTGCATTTCAACACCCGCTCTGCAGTATCCAGGCATTCCAGATCGTACTTACAGTTCTGATCGGCACCTGTATCAATAGCCATGCTCAGCTGTTTTATCCAGCCTACAAATGGCAGCGGATGCAGCAGGTCCAATATTTTTAAAGGCTTCTTGCCTTTTACAATTAGCAACAGGCATCCCCGCCTGGCATTCATCCGGTAAATGTTCATTACCAGTGCATCATCCTTACGCATTTAAATGTCATCGTAAGTCTGGGTAAAGGCCCTGCCATGTGCGGGCCTTCTCTTTTAACCGAAGCTAAAAGCAACCGAGCCCTTCACGGGCTCAACGCAGTTAATCTTAATCCTCCTTTCCGGTTAACTGGTAAATAACCATATCCCTGCCATACACAGCAACTAACCTATTGCCACGCACTCCAAAGCTGATCAATGTTCCATCCCCATACCAGGGCAGATAAATGCTGTGGCTGTACTTGCCGTTGCTCAACCGGTACACATCTATTACCGATGGTGGCCGCATAAAACCAGCCAGGTCTTCGTCATCTGCTGCTAGGGCAGATTGATTGTAGAAATAATCACCATCAATATAGCCACGCTTATTTACCGGAACCGGAGGTGTTGCCATTGTCCGCACTTTCTTGCCATTAGCCCGGTATATTGCTGTTTTTATTTTGGCAACAGAATTGGTATCAATCATACGTGCAGTATACAATACCCGCATGCCCGTATCCAGGCAAACAAATGCGTTGCGGTAGTAATAAGTGTATATTAACCGGCCTGCCGGTTCATTGCGGCTCAAAAACCCATCCGTTTTAAATTTATCCTTACCAGGATTAATCTGCTTCAGCACGCGTTGTTTCAGCATTTCGAGCTTTTGCCTGCTGCTATCGGGATAGGGAAGCCTTCTGTAAGAGGAATCCCGAAAATCATAGTCGCAGCTAAATGCAGCCAAAACAGCTACATAATTACCCAAGTAAATGCTGTCTTCGCTCAGGCTGTCTATATACCAATAGTTGTACTTCAAATCTGTTTGGGCGGTTAGCAGCATGCCTTTTATGGCGTTGCGCTTAAAGCCGTTCTTTTTCGGCCCGGGCTGCATAAAGTAAAGGGCAGTAACCAGGCCAATACTTACCCCCAGTACCAGTAATATTTTGTAAAACACCTTCATATCATGATGCGTTAAAATCAGGGAGGCTCCTCACCTCCCTGAAAAGATTAATTCAAGGGTTTTCTTCCAAGAATGGTTGTTACTTCATGGCCGCCCAGGCAGCCCTCTGAGTCGTATACCACTCTTCCTTCGAACTCCTCGCTACAAATCGGTCCTTCAAACTCCGGCGAGCAATACACGGGCTTATCACACTCATTATCCAGGTAATAAGTGTACACGTTTGCCGGTTGTTTTTTAACCGGATTGTTAATTGTGGCATAAACGGCACCTGATGCCAGCGTTACCATTAAAGCAAGTCCTAATAATGACTTTTTCATGTTGTTTTATTTATAAAAGTTCAATTTGCCTACTCTGCTTTTACGGGTTTTTGGGCCTCCCCCCGATTCATTGTGCGCATTAGAATTTCTTTTCTCTCTCCCTCCCAGGGAGAGATGGCCGAAGGCCAGAGAGGGTGACCCCAACCCCTGCAAGCACCGTAAACACTATATTAAACACCAAATGCTGTGGCCAGTCCATTGCAGAAAGCACACCGCCGCAACTACAGGGCTTATCATTTCCCATAAAATTTAACACCACATATATGTAAGCTGTAAAACCTGCCATCATCCCCAGCGCGCCATACAAGCCCAACCGCCGCAGGCCAGGAAAAACCAACATTATTGCAATTACAATTTCTAAAACCGGCACCAGCCAGGCCAACACACCTGCATAAGGTGTTAACATAGCGCTTTGCCCTATCTGCACCACAAACTTGTCGTATTCGGCCAGCTTGCTGCCTGCTGCATACATAAACAGTAACCCCAAACTGTAACTAATTAATATTATTACTTTTTTCATGATAACCGTAAATTCAAAAAACCTTAAACCCATCTCTAAAATCACCAAAACTCCCATTCCACTCAAACATCACTACCTTGCCATTATCTGCAGTCTTCAATCTCAAAACCAAATACAAAAGGCCAGCAAACCGAAGCTCAAACTCATAAGTGCTGCTGTTCAAATCGGCCAGGTTAAAAAGGCTGTGCGGTGTGGCACCGGCAGCAACCGATCTGATGAATTGCTGCAGCTCTCCGGCCAGTGGCAAAACGTCTAGCAGTCCGTTAACTTTGTAGTATTGTTTGGGTGCTTTTAGCACCAGGCTACCTATGTTCATATGGTTTAAATAAATGGTTAGTTCAATAGGTTTATTCATAAATAGGTTCTCGTTAATTATTTGTAAATGTATGGGTGTTTTAGGGTAAGGGTGTGGGCCAATAGCCCACAAACCCTTAGTATTTGAGCAGACCTTTGTTTTTAAGTTTGCGTCTCTTTTTTCTGAAGAGATCAACACCCATGTTCAAAAAACAGGCAATGCAAGCATCCCTTATGGGGCTTGTTTTAGGCGGCAGCAAGCCGGCATACTTCTTATAAAATTGAAGTATGCGCTCTTCAATATCCATGGCCAGCAATTTGGCGCGGGCGGCTTCCTTGGCGGCACTGTATTCCAAAGCGGTTTTCAATGCCAGTTCTTCCATACCCTGCATGTTGGTATAAATCTGCTTCATGTGGTTATGGCTAATGCTCCACACCAAGGTGCCTTTACAGGCAACAATGGTATATTCAGAAAGCTTTTGTTTCATAAAGCAGTTCAGGGCTACAATGGTGTTTTCGCGGTATATGCGCATTACATACCTGTCCAGGTTTTTGTCAAAACCATACACCATTACAAAACCTCTTACTACATAGTATGCCTTGGCTGGCACTTTGCCTTCGGTTTCCAAAACCCGGGCTTTGGTACAGAATTCTTCTACTATCATTTCTTTCCATAGATAGTCTTCCAGATCCGCGGGGAGCGGTACATCCGGGTCAATGCTTTTTAGCAAGGCCATTAACCTTGCAAAAGCTTTTTTGTTGTTCAACATTTAAGATGTCGTTAATTGTTCATTTGCTGCCTGGTCTTCTCATTTTTTACAACCAGGCTAAGCGCAGTGCGCTGGGGCACCCTATAATTCTCTCTAGTTTTTTTAATTGATTTGCTGATGCAGCGTTAAGTGTCTTTCATAAATGTTAGTTAGGTTCAGTAGCCAAGACTGTATATCACCCTCCAGTCTGCAAAGGGTTTATTTTTAATATTCTTCTTTAGCCCTCATTCTTTTCTCTGTTTTTACATAAAACCCGTAAAGGGTTTCCAGCACGTCTATCAATGCAGTTAACCTTATGTTGCGCATCAAGTGCTGCAGTTTGCCTTTGCCAGGAGGGTCTGTTTGTAATTCTGCCTGCAGCTGCAGGCTGCGCAGCAGTAAATTGCAGCACGCAGTTTTATGGCTTAGCATACTTGCTTTTAAACTGCCCGGATCTGTTATCAACTGTGCCCTTACTGTTGCAGCAATGGAGTCTGCATGGTCTTGCATCTGCTTTATAAATGCGGCCTCATCACCAGGGTGGTAGCGCCCATGTTTAACCATACTCAATACGTCATCAAAATAAGAGAGGTTGTTCATTTTCAATTTTGTTAAGGTTTCATTACATGGAATACCGCTTTTCCGCCAACCAGCAAAGCAAACATCAAATCCAAATTGATTTCCATTACGTCATCCAGCAACTGCACCTCCATTTCCTTTATAAAAGTATCCAGGCTAAACTCTGCCATAATCTGTATTTCTCTGGCATCTCCTACCGTGTTTTTTAATGTAGTAGATACCACCACAATTTCATCGTTGTGCAGGTCAATCTCAATGCCATCAGCAGTGGTAAACTGATTTGAATTTGCCCAGAATTGGGCCAGTAAAACGTGTTTATTCATCATCAATATTTTTAGGTCAGTTAAATAATTCTGGTCTTTTGCGCATAAAAATTATGCGTTAAAATAGTTTAAAAAGAAACCGGAAGCAGACCAAACTCCCGGTTTCCTAACTAAAACCTATTTTCATGGAGGCGCGTTAATATCTTGCTTCAGGTCTCGCCAAAGGCGATTACCTGATCATATCTTAGCCCATACAGCCTGCCCAGCTTGGTTATTTGCTGGTCGGTTGGGTAGGTAAAATCTTCTTCTAATTTCAAATAGGTATCTACTTTCATTTTTAAATGTGCTGCAACTTCTTCCAATGTTTTGCTTTCCTGCTTGCGCAGCAAAGCAAACTTTTCGCCCAGGGTTAATTTCATGTAATTGAACTGTTCCATAGTATTTTATTCTTTTTCTAAAGAGGCTAGAAGCTTCTTTTCTATTAAACATTCTTCTAACAGTTGTTTCAAATACGCTTCAGATATGGGATGGTATAGTTTAATTACCGTTCCGTTAGGGCTTTCTATGATTAGCGTAGGATGTTGTTGTTCCATAATAAGTATCTTTTGGTTACAATCTTTTATTACTTGCAATCAATTCCTGGTTTTCTAATTACACCACCTTTGTGTTTTATAAACTCATTAACCACTTCTTTAACATAGCTTTCAGACAAATCCTGGTATATTCTTAATTGCGAGCCGTCTGGGCTGTCAATAATTAAAGTAGGTTCTTGTTTTTCTTGTTGCATAATGTTGGGTTTTAAGTTTAGTTGATACGGGAGGCTGTAACCACACAATTCCTCCCGCTCAACGGATTCTAACAAATAGAGCATTAACTTGCCATTACTTTACAGGTATACTAAATTCCACTTCATCGGTAATACACTGGTGCTTATCACAAGTCATGAAGTTGATCTTACCCTTTACAATTTCTCTCGCCCCATTGGGGAGAGATCCCCCTTGTGGGGAGAGAGGGGCCTTCAATTTTATCACCTGCACAAAATCTACCTTTTCTACAAAGTAGTGCACATCTACACCAAACACCTCTTCATGTTTAATCCGCTTAAAGCCTACTTCCTTAGCTTTACCGCCCAGCAATACATTGTCATTAGGGTTAAAGGTAATGGCAGTAGGCAGTGGCCCGCCTTTAGGCGTAAACTGGCTGTATATGTTCCAGCCTGCTTCTACCTCAGCAGTAAAGTGCAATTCATAAAAACCTGGTTTTATTTTCTTTGCAGAGAAATTCCAGCGGGCTTTCCGGCCCTGTGCATCTGCTGCCATCACCATAAAAAAGCAGTAAAGTAAAATCAATGTCTTTTTCATCATTTCTTGTCTTTATAAAAATCCTGTATCCTTTCTTCCAAATCCATCAGGTGCGCCCGGCTCATGCGATCAACAGTCCGACCCACCGCAGCCTTAACCATACCATGCAAAGTTCTGATCTCCATTTTCACTACAGTTGAAACATCGTTCAAGTCTGGCTTAGTAGCTGGGAATGGTGTGGAATCTTTTGGCTTCAATACCTGCATCAACCTGTCCAGGTAAGCCTTTTGCAAATTCCGGCGATAAACGCTGATCGCTTTCCCCGAAGTCAATTCGCTAAAAATGCCTTTTCGTAAATCCTGTAATAACTCCGCAGGGCTGTAGGCGGCTTTGCCACTAATCCCTACATACTGCTGCATCATAAACAGATTGCCCTGATCCAGCAGTTTACTTAATACTTTGCCTTGCGAATTGCTTATGACACCTGTCAATCCCGCAGCTCCCGTTTTATTGAACAGTTCTTTGTTCAGCAGCCACAAAGGCGTGTCAAACAATTGGTTTTGTAAAAACTGAACAGCTCCCTTTTGCCGCGCTTTAGCCACCGGCACAAACACATCTCCTTTAGTCTCAACTGTGAGCGGGTTGTTCATTACCCCGCCGATATACCTAACCACATGCCCAAGGTAGCGGTCATACTGTTTCAATACCTCTCCATACATCATCGCGGCATTGCTATAGTCGGCATTCGGCTCAGCTGTCCATTTCAAAATATTGGGAACTATCCTTTTCAGGTTCTTTATGCCATAGGCACCCGCTTGCATTGCATTATCTCCCAAGTCTTCACTCTGGTTACGTGGATCTGCCGTATTGGTTTCCGAGCCAAACCAAAGCCTTTTGTTCCCCGAATTTTTTGCAATGATCCAGTTGTTCAAATACGCCTTCTCCGCATCTGTTGACGGGAATCTATCTGCCGGGTACCAGCGGTAAGCCCATTCAATGGCCCATTTGTCATAATCCCCAATTCTTGGAAAAATACCTTTTTCTGTTATCCCATCTTCCGGCTGGGCCACATAGTTAAACCGGGCATAATCCATTATACTTGGCGTATGCCCATTTCCATCCAGCCATGCTTTGTTCCGCAGATTTTTAACCGGAACCATGGCCGATGAACCAAAGTTATGGCGCAGGCCTAACGTGTGCCCTATTTCGTGCGAAGACACAAAGCGGATCAGCTGCCCCATCAGTTTTTCGTCAAACTTCATTTTCCTTGCTCGGGGATCTATAGCACTGGCCTGCACAAAATACCAATCGCGCAATAATTTCATAATATTATGGTACCAGTTTACATGGCTTTCCAATATTTCTCCCGTTCTGGGGTCATTCACATGTGGCCCACTGGCATTACCTATTGTCGATGGCTTATATACAATCACATTATACCGGGCATCTTCTATGCTCCAGGTACTGTCCTGCTCTTTTGTAGGAGCTTCCTTTGCAACTATGGCATTCTTAAAGCCAGCTGCTTCAAATGCTACATTCCAGTCATTTACACCTTGCATCAGATAAGGCACCCATTGTTTTGGCGTAGCAGGATCTATATAAAACACAATTTGCTTTACTGGCTCAACCAATTCACCCTTTAGGTAACGCTCCCTGTCTGCTGGCTTAGGCTCCAATCGCCAACGCGTTATCATCTCCACATTATCAACTCCCTGCGGATTACTGTTAAAATCGTTATAACCAACCGTAAAATAGCCTACCCTTTGGTCAGTTAGTCTAGGTCGCATGGGTATTCCTGGCAACAGCATAACAGAGGTATTCAGCTCATAACTGGCAAAACCACCACTGCTTTTGCTATAGGTCTTCATGGTTTTGATTTCCATATTGGTCGGATAAGAACGCACACCTAAGATGTAGGAGCGGTCAGGTGTTAGCCCGCCCAGTTGCATAGCTGTTTTAATCTTTGCATCAAAAAACAGCAGGTCATTATCCCCGTTCAGGTACTCGGTTATATCTATAATACTTCCATTCTTGTTTTTTGATAAAGCCTTGATCTCAAAAGATTGTACAATGGGTTGTATGTTGGAGTTCAATAAAGAACGGTACATCATTGCGGTACTGTCTCCGGCACGTTCCGCAAAAGATATTTGACGGATAAACAGTTTATCGTTTAAGCCCTTATCAAACCGGATCACTTTATTATTGATCTGATCACCACTATAGCCCATCATTTGAGCCCGGTTTTCAGCAGCAGATTTGGAAATTCTGCTGATGATAATGATGTCCCTGTTTAATAAACTGTCTGATATTTCTAAGTAATATTTGTCTTCTTGTTTGTAAATGTTCAGCAGGCCGCTATCGGCTAATGCTTTTGATGTGATTAAGGTTGCAAAAGGTTTTGGAACTTTTGCAAGTGGCATTGGCGTTTTAATGGTGTCCTTTGCAACAACTGCTGCTGTTTTGCTGTTTGGATACTTGCTTCGTTTCTTAAAAACGCTGCAGCTCCAAAGACAAAGCGAAAGGCTTGTAAATGTTAAAATATATTTGAATTGAGGTTTCATATGTTGTGTAATACTGTCACATGCTTTTAAAAGCATGTGACAGTAAGCTGATCTAAAAATGATTTTTGAGTTTAATATTTATACTGGTTATTCCATAAGCGTAGTACTCAGATAGCCTCATATAAATAGGCTCGCTTATTGTAATTATAGGCCTACTTGGATTTGAAAAATCCGTTTGTGCGTAAATCGCGCATAAGCGTTGGTTACCAGAACACAATTCCCCTATATTCATTGGCCTGTAATACATGGGGTTAATGGCGTTGGAGAAAGTACTGGTTACCAAAGGATCGAACATGAACCATTGGTAAAACCCAGCAGTCGACTTGTTTTTTGAACTCGTGTCTGGTTTAGATGTGACAGGCTTAAACGCAACTATTCCTGCCAAAATAAAAAGGCAAACAATTCCAACTAAGCTTAACTTCAACTTTTTCATAATGTTTAATTTTTGTATTAGTGAATGATTAATTGATTTCTGAAATGACAAACATCTTTTGCATTCTTCTACCTTCTACAATATCGTACCCCTGTGTTTTTAGTACTTTTTGCAAGACAGGAATATCATTAGGTGAAGAAAATGAGATCTTTTTTGGGATATATAAAGAAATATCTTTCGCTACGCCAGACTCATTCAGTATAGGCCATGCGTTTTTGCCGGTTGTCTGGGCTAAATAGTTCTGCAGTGAACGAATTCCATTGTACAATTCTTCAATTGAAATCTTCGTCATATTACTTTTATCAGAAAAAACCACTTTTTTAGGACCATTTTTGCTCTTTGTTAAGATCAGGCACTTCGCCATTCTGTTTTCTATTAGCCCGTTCAAACCAAAATATTTATTGGCATCTTGCCGTATATAATCTGCAAGCGTTTTCTCATCCACCTTACGGTTTAATTTCAACTCATAACAATAGCTATTATCCCGAAGCCATTCATTACGGTATCCTTTAGTGAAATAGCGAACGGAATCTTTGGTTTCTAATAAAATATTGGTAGGCGTAAGACCGTTGGTAAGCAAATATTTTCTGTAAAAGCTTAATATATCTGCATTTTTATAACTTACCAGTATTTTGGAGCCAGATGTATCAATGTCAGTATAACTATCGATTCCCCTAAGGTAAGTAGTAAAGAAGGCATAATTCTGATCTTTCAATCCCGAAAATTCTGGCCGGACTAGGTACTCGCTTACAGGCTTTTCGTAAGAAAATTCCTTGATTTCACTTTCCCATTGAGGGTAAATACCATCCAACATTTTTTGGATTTCCTTCTTGTTCACATACTCGGGGTGGGCAATAGCCCGTACTACTCTGTTTCCATCAATCCAAACTTGAAATGCAACACGCCGAGGAAAATATTGAGCAAAATCGTTATCCAAAATTGTGGGTAAATCAGTCTTAAATAGTTTCGGTGTGATACGCCAAAAAGAGTCGATTTGATTTACAAATGCTTTATTAAAACCTTTGGTTGGAATAGCATGAATAATTGGAAGAAAAACAACCTTATCACCAAAATATTTTTGTAGTGAGTCCATTTTTGGCATGTCATCTATACAAGATGAACAGTTGGGCCCCCAAAAATCCAAAATGATAAGTTTTCCTTTGTAGTCAGAGAGTTTTGCTTTTCCAGGAGTATGATATAATATCCTATTAATCTCCAGATCCGGCAACTGTTGCCCGACTTTTAAGGAAGAATTTTGACCAAAGCCTTGCAAGCCTACCACCAATAAGGCGGTAAGAAAATTTAATTTTACTTTCATATGTGTGTATTTTATGTTACGGGTTTTGTTGCATACCTGTTTGTTCAATGATCTTGCTTGGAATTTTCAACAGGTAACGTGGGCTATTTGGAAGCAAGATATATTCCTGTCCATTCACAATACGTCTAGGCGTTACGGAAAATAAAGGATCATTTTGCAATCGTCGCAAATCTTCCCACCGTAGTGTCCTGAAGACAAGCTCCTTTCTTCTTTCTCCTAAAATATAGGTTAAAGCTTCATTTCTATTGCTCGCCGAGAAAACAACGAATGTCCCGGTTTTCCAGCGTGTGATTAGTAAATCATTCAACGTTTCCATTGCTTCATTTACTTTCCCAGTCCTGGCCAGACATTCTGCCTTAATTAAGTACATTTCATCCGTAGCCAAACCTGCAAATACAAAGGGACTAGGGTCATAATCAATAAATCCAGTTCCATCATAATCACCTTTAAAGCAATATGTCCCATTACTATTTTGATGAAAGAAACAGCTTTTCCTAAGGTCATTGATATGATATGATTTTACTAATGTAGAATCTACAAAGGTTGGTTGGTAAGCAAAAATTCTCCCACCAGTAGTCATTGGAAAGATTACTTCCTTGTTAAATCTGTTAATTGGATTTGTACTCGAAGCATTTAAATCATTAAAGTTCATCAGTTGTGAATTTAGAACTAAGACTTTCTCGGCATAAATGCCTGCATTAGCATAATCTTTCATACTTAAATAAACACGAGCCAAAAGACCGTGGGCAGCAGCTTTGATAGGTCGATTGGGACTGCTTTGGTTTTCCGGGAGCAAATCAGCACTCTCTTTAAGATCTGAAATGATTTGATGATAAGTCTGTTCATTCGTAGCTCTTACCGAAGGTGCATTGAAATCTGAAGTATTTCTAAGTACGATTCCCAAATCATTTTTAGCTGTATTTTGGTCAAAAGGGTTTGCATACATTTGGGTCAAACCGTAGTAATAAAAAGCTCTAAAAAACAAGGCACTTCCTTTAAGATGTTTTTTCAATGCTGCTTCATCCTTTTTAAAAGAAACTTTATCTACGTGATCCAGCACAACATTGAATGTTAAAATTGAACTATAGGAACTTGCCCAAGGACTAGCATACAATACTTCTTTACCGCTCCAAGTAGCAATATTTCTGTAGTCCTCTAGTACATTATTCCATGATTCTGGATAATAATCGTCGGTCATCATTTCTGATAAAATTGGGTACGAAGAATTAAGCTGCTGGTAGTTGTCCATTAATAACTGTAAATCTATAATGGTACTTGGTACTGCCAATGACAAATCCGGTTTTTCATCTAGATATTTTTTACAGGAGAAACAGAGCAAGCCTAGGACTATTATTATAAGTCTCATTTTGATTATTGTTTTCATCTTACAATTTTAAAATGTTAAATTAACCGCCACAGAAACACTCTTTGACGCAATATTTCCACCAGGGCTTTCAGGATCAAGGCCGGATTTATTCGCCCTCCATAGAATTAAATTTAGGTTAGAAAGATTTGTGGTCAAGCCTATACTTTTAAAGGGGAGTCCTTTAAAAGTTGATTTATTTATGGCATATGATAAGGAGAAATCATCAATTCGGATATGATCACCTCTTTCGACTCTAATTTCAGATCTACTATAAAAGATATCTCGGCTATAAGAAAAAGGATAGGAAAATGACGGTATAATAGTACGCTTCTCGTCTCCAGGTGCCTTCCATCTGTCATAATATTCGTCGCTTAAACTTGTAATTCCAAATTGATATTGAACAAGTGCATACTGCAATGGTAGTCTTCTAAAAAAATAATTAAACTTATATACCACATTGGCTGAAAGTGTAAACCCCTTATATGAAATGCTATTCATGAAATTTCCAAAACAAACTGGTACAGCAGAACCATGCTTTATAACATCGGGAAAAAGTGTTGAACTGGTTATTGTCGCCCAATCTTTACTAGTTTCTCCATTTACTACTCCTTGTGGATCGCCACTTTCAGGATCAAGGCCTCTCCATTTATAACTCGTGATCAAATAAGGGTTGTAACCTTCGATAGGATAAAGATCTCCACCAAGAATCGCATTAGTTAAATCTTGTTCGAGCAAATATTTTGAGACTTCAAATTTCGCCGTGCTAAAATTTGAAGTTATATTCCAATTAAAAGCTCGAGATTTTACTACGTTCGCAGAAAGCTTAATATCAATTCCACTTCCTTTCATGTTTGCAGAATTGGCACTTATAAAACCAATACCAGTTGTCTGATCAATTGGCCGATTTGCTAAAACATCTGTTGATTTCTTTTTATAATATTCTATGCTACCTGCAATCCTTCCATTTTTGAATCCAAAATCAATACCCATATTTAACGTACGCACCTTTTCCCATCTCAGTTCAGGATTTCCTAGGTTAGCAATTGCGGCAAAAGGCAAATTAACTGCCGGAACTCCAAAAGGCGATTGATAAACAATAGTAGTCAATGCGGATCCAAGATTTGTATTCCCACCGTTTCCGTAACTCATTCTTACGTTAAGGATTGGTAAAAATCCTAAAGAATAAAATTTTTCCTGGTTAACTTTCCATAAAAAACCAGTACTCCAAAATGGACGTCCCCTTTCGTTGGTCTTCACTCCTAGGAGATTTGCAGCATCCTTTCTAATGCTACCTGAAAGCGTGTACTTATTATTGTAAGTGTAAGATCCATTGGAATATAGGCCGATAAAACGATTGTTTTTAGAATTCATTTTACCACTTATATCTGGAATAAGTCTCGCCGCTCCAATGTAAACAGGATATGGATTGACATAATCTACTGGAATAATTGTAGATAGTTCGCCACTATACCCGTAATTCCGATTTCCGTTATAGCTAGTTTTACTCTCACTCATTTCCGCCCCACCAATAATATTTATCTCGTGTATATTATTCCAATTTTGGGCAAAGCTAAAGCTTGTTCTAAACTTTTGATCGGATAATTCACTATTTGTCAAATCGAGAATTCCTCCCATTGGCACAGGATTTCTTTTATATGTTGGAAGATTGGAATCAAAATTTGTATAGAGATTAATCAAATCCCTTGCATAATAGGAGTCAATGGAATAGTAAGTACGGTTAATTCCTGTACTTTTTAAGTATTGGTAATCAACATTTAGCTTAAGTCCTTTTATGAGGTTGTACGATAAATTAACACGGCCTGAAAAAGTCTGGCTTTTAGTTGTCAGGTCACTGTTATTTATTTCTTCCAACGGCTTATAACTCCAATCTAACAATCTTCCTGCACCAACGGTATCTGTAAAGGAAGTCTTAAAATATCGAGGTACAGCCAAAGCATTCCCCTGATGGTCAGCGAGATTATAGTAATTAGGGATTGTACTTAGAAAACCATATTCAAAACTGTTGTTTGTTGCCCTTAAATCCGTATTAAAATTCAGTGCTGTTTGTACCACCAATTTATTGGACAATTGAATGGTATTACCAGCGCTTAAAGTAAATCGCGTATTGTCATTCCGCTTCAAATTACCTAAATCTTTATTGTACCCTGCGGATATAAAATATTTGACAGCATTAGAACCTCCGGAAATATTTAACGCATAACTTTGATTGTATGTATTACGGTAAATATATTTCAAATAGTCATTTCTAACATCTGTATGTCTTAATACATTTAGTTGTCTGTCCGATTCCTCCTTTGTTATTTTACTGTTTTTTAAATCATCAAGAATCATTGCAACTTTTGAAACCGGCGCCATTGGATTACTCAATGAAAAATTGTACAGGCCCTTTTCGTATAGAAACTGTTCCAAATCTACAATCACATCAGTAGATACAATGGGCAATTTAAAGAGATCAGGTTTGCCCGCTATTACAATGCTGGAAGTTAAAGAAACCTGTGCTTTCTGGTTGTATTTACCTTGCTTAGTAGTAATTACTATTACACCATTACCAGCTTTGGCTCCCCAGATTGAAGCTGCTGCAGCATCACGTAAAATTGTAATGTTATCTACATCATTTGGATTAATGTTATTGATATCACCTTCATAAGGAAAATTATCTACTACAATTAAAGGTGTGGCTAATGCTTCGGTAAATGAATACATTCCGCGCAATTGAAGACGCTGTTGTCCGCCAGTCGATTGATTATTTCTATTCTTATCAAATAACAAACTTGGAACTAAACCATTCAATCTTGCCAGAATATTTCCATCCACCCTTCTGTTAATCGTTGTGCTATCAATAAATACAAAACTTCCGGTAGCACGGTCTTTCGGTATTTTCTGGTAACCCGTGCTATAAGTAACTCCAACTTCTTCCAACTGCACCTGTTTGGTTCGCACATTCACTTCCATATTTTCCTTACCTTTTACCTTTACCTCATAGGTTTCAATGGTAACTCCACTAAAAACCAGCGTAGCCTTTTCATCTACATTACTTAAGAAAAACTCTCCCTTGGCATTGGTAGTAGTACCCCTGTTTGTGCCTTTAATCACCACAGTTATCCCCTCCAGCGCTTCGCCCTTTTCATTCCGTACCAAACCACGAACATCAATAGCAGCAAGGGTGGCAACCACCCTTTCCAGAAAGGAAGGCTCTTTAGGCTTAATTACAATGGTATTGTCTTCTATAACATAAGTAAAATCAAGGTTTGAAAGCGTTTGGTTCAATACAGTATTTACACTGGTATTTTTAAAATTTGCATCCAGTTTTTGGGCAATGTTCAACTTATCACCAGGTAACAATACATTTAAGCCTGTTTGCCTGGTAATCTGGTTAAATACCTGTTCAAGAGAAGCGTTTTTTTGTACATACGTAACATTTTGTGCAAGGCCAGCAGCGCTAGCTTGTACCAGGAGAGCGGTCATAATAACTATGATCATTTTCATAATCAAAAGTATTTTAGGTGGCAGCCATTTAAACAGCGTACCACAATTTAAAGCATAATTCATACTTTTGTGTAGTTGGGTTAATTCGTTAAACTGATGTCGCAATTTGTTTTTTGGGTAACCCGGCTTCGCGTAGAAGTGTTAGAGCACTTCTGCGCTTTTTTGCTTAGGGCCCGCTCTTGTTTATTTACGCTTTCTTTTTTCTTTTCTCATCTGTTTGGTTTAGTTTTAATGGTTAATTGATTATGTTTAATGGGGTTGGTTAAGTCCCGATGATCCTATTTTTGTACAAACACTGTTCTCCCCTCCAATTTAAATTTAGCCTGCCCGGTAAGCTGCAGCTTGCTCAGCACTTGTGATATGTTTTCAAAACGGCTCACTTTACCCCAAATAACGGCCTTGCGCAGGTTTTCATCCTTATAAACAACTTCTACATCGTACCAGCGCGCCACCTTTTGCATTATGCTTTCCAGGGCTTCGTTTTGAAAACTGAACTGGCCTTCTTTCCAGGCTATGGCCTGGCTGGCATCAACCTGGGTAACTTTTATTTCATTATTGGCCGTTAGAATGGATTGCTGGTTTGGTTTGAGAACTTGAGATTGCTTCGTTGTTCCTCCTCTCAATGACGATACACTTACCGATCCTTCTAATAGGGTTGTTTTAATGGCTTCACCTGGATAGGCACTGATGTTAAAATGCGTGCCTAGTACTTCCGTTCGCTGCCCATTGCTTTCTACTATAAATGGCCGTTTTGCGTCTTTAGCAACCTCGAAATAAGCCTCTCCTTCAAGTTTTACAATTCTTTGGAGTTTATTCCTATAATTTGATTCAAACTTCAATTTACTAGCAGCATTTAACCAAGCTTTTGTGCCATCTTGCAAAATAATGGAATAAATTCCACCACGTAGTGCGGCGACTTCCAGGGTGAGATCCTTCGCATTCGCTCTGGATGACGGGAGGTTGATGCCGAGAGCCGATGGATCTATTGTAGTTCCATCGTTATATTTTATATCATCGTTTACAGCAATACCTGTTTTGGCCTCGCTAAGGTTTATGGTTTTGCCACCAGCAGTTAACACAGCACGGTTGCCACCCGGGCCAATGTCGTTGGCATAGTTCTGAGATCCTGAAACAAGTTCAGGATGACGGGGAGCAGAGAAAAACCAGATGCCGAATGTTATTGCTGCTACCGCAGCAGCTACGCCAACAATGCGCGGCCATAGTTTAATTTTTACAGCGTTTGCCAAAGGCAGCCTGGCTTCCAGTTTAAGTAAACGCTCGTTAAGCATTTCATCAGAAAGCACAGGGCCATCAAAGCGGCCAAAGGTAACCCAACTTTCCAGTTGCGCCTTCTCTGCTGCTGTGCATTGCCCTTGCTGGTATTTTACAAGCAATTCTTTGAAGTTGGCTTCGTTCATTATCCTATTGCATTAAATACATCACATTATCAATTAACACTGCCTAAAGGGTTAAAAAAATATGAATATAATTTTAAATAAAATGTAACTTATTGGTTTTTAGCACTATAAAATGCAGCTACTACAGGTAAAACAACACTACCAAAGTACCTAGTTTTACTTTTAATATTTTTAAGGCATGGTGCATATGGCTTTTTACCGTCTCTTCCGAAAGGGCCAGCTCTGCTGCAATCTCTTTTCTGGTGTAGCCTGTTTTACGGCTCAGGTCAAACACTTCTCTCATTTTTTTAGGGAGGGCAGCAACTTCCTTTTCTATTAATGCCGAAAGCTCTTTGTGCCTGATCAGATGATCGGTTTCATCTGCCTGGTATTCCTCTTGCAGGTACTCGTTAAAAGAATCAAGGTACCTTGCAGAAAGCTTACGTTTAGAAAAAACATTGATAACCTGGTACCGGATGGCGTTGTACAGATAGGGTGCCAGCGGAAACTCTTCTTTTAGCTCTGCCCGCTTATTCCATAAAGACAGGAAAAGTTCATGCAGCAAATCTTCTACTTCCTGCTCATCGCTAAGGCGTTTTAATGCAAAAGCATATAATAGTTTTTTGTACCTGTTATAGATTTCGGTATAGGCATACTGGTTGCCCTGCTTTAGCAAAGCGGTTAATTCCTGATCCGATAGTAAGCTATACTTAGCCATGTTATGGGTGCCCCTTTTATATAAAATTAAGAAATTTTCGTGGCAAGTCTAGAAATAAAATAGTATTGGCTGGTAAAATATTTTTATAAATATTTTAATAGTGTATGGGTTACACTCAATATTTTAACAACAAAAACAGGCTTTGGGCGTGGCCCAAAGTTGCTTTTCAAAGAAAATAATTGGTATAAATATTACGTATTTATTTAATGGTCAGCAAATACTGTGGACGCAGTGCGTCCACAATTCTATTATTGGTAAAAAATGCCAGCAAACTGTATTATTCTACACAGCTTCCTTTCTAAAGAAGATGAGCTATATAATTGTATACGCAGTGCGTATACAATTGATAAACTGAAAGGTGAATAGCTCATTAATTGAGTTAAAAATGCTTAGCTATGTACCTTTTTGAATTAATGCTTATTTATTCTAATGGCCATAAAATTGGATACAATAGATAACGAGCCGAAAATTGCGAAAATTAAAAGACCAATTATTGAAAATGCATTGCCAAAGGTGCTTTTATTCATAATTAATAGCACAATACTAAATAAAAACAGACATGCAATGATAGACAGTCGGTTAGCACACATACCTTTTATACCACGCCAAAAAAGATACCCTCCCGAAAACATGACTATCATGAGGTAAATAGTACTTAACAGTGCATTCAAAACCATCACATTCCCTATTTCCAGGATCGGCTGTGCTGCACCGGTTCCGGTTAAGAAACTTAGTATTGGCAGATAAAAAAACATAAACCAGGAAATTTTATCGTCATCAATATAAAGTATAGCGAATGAAACTGCGGTTATAGTTTGATATAAGGCTAGCTGATTTTTCATAAAAAATTTTGTTACAGTTGAAGTTCCATTGCACTTGGTTAGAGTTTATACATGCCAAACTAGGGTAGATAATATTCTATTTTTACGTTTCCGGTATGGGCTTTATGCGCTTTGAACTGTACGGATATTTTAGGATTATAACAATCTACTCTATATTCCTCAGCAATTTTACCTCCCGGTATTACAATTGAATGAACCATGATACTATCATCGGTTTGCCCGTTTACCTTTAAGATTAAAGTACTTGGAGATGTTACCCTGGTTTCAGCTGTTAACAATGTATCTCTTGAAACATCTGAAATAACCCATTCACCTTTGTTATTTGGATTACATGAGGTCAGCAAAATACATGACAAGAGCAGGAAGAGATTTTTTTTAATCATGGTTGATTATTTTTTTCATAGTTATATTGAGTTTAGATCATATAGCAAAGAACAGCATCCGCTTAAAAAATTTCTGTTCTCAATTAATGCAAGATACACTATTTGATATTCAGCAGCTAGTGATGAAAAGGAGAAAACAAATATTATTTCGTTTAGTCATCTAAAAGCCTCTCAAGCAGAACTATGTTTCAAAAACACATGCCATTTCCGGACAGGTTCCTGAAGTGAACAGAGTTCTGGGAATTGACAAAACACAGGTGTAGGTTTGCTATGCCAAAACCGAAACTATGCCAGAAGAAATAAGCCTAGCACTAACCAGGGTCGCTGTCAGAAAAAAGCCACATAAAAAGAATGATGAACTATTAAAGGGCGCATTTGAAGAGAACTTTTATGATTTCCTGCGCTTTATGTATTCAGATGCTGACGAGGTGATAGATTTTGAAAAGGGAATTGAGTTTATGGACAAAGAGCTTCATACCATTATTCCCGTAAGGGAAAGAAGAAAAGGCAAACGCCAGGCAGATCTTTTAGCAAAGCTGTACCTTAAAAATGGTACCGAAAAATGGGTATTGTTGAATGTAGAAATAGAGGGCAGCAACGATCCGGAATTTGCTTATCGCCTCTTTCAATACAATTACCGGATAAGAGACCGCTACAACGTTTCTGTAGCTACAATTGCTGTTTTTACAGGCTCCGAAAACCAGAGCAGACAAACGACGTATAAAGACCAGCTTTTAGGTACAACCCTCTCTTTTACCTATTTAACTTATAATATTTTTGATCATTCCCCGGAAACACTTATTGCCATACGAAACCCATTTGCCCTAATTGTTCTGGCTTGTCAAAAAGCAATACTAGAAGGGAAAATACCGGATGAAGAGCTTGGCCAGGAACGACTTACCATCGCAAAAGCGCTGCTAGCCCAGAATTACGACCATGACCGCATCATAAGTTTCATGTGGTTTTTGAAGAATTTTATATTTATTGACAATCAAGATATTAATCATAAATTTGATCAGCAGATCGAAACATTAACAGGAGGAAAACTCGATATGGGAATTATTGAAACTATAAAAATGCAGGAAAGACGGGAAGGCAAAGCTGAGGGACTGGAAATTGGCAAAGCTGAGGGCCGTCACGAAGAGGCTTTGGAAATTGCCCGTGAGCTCAAAAAAGAAGGTTTATCTATTGAGTTTATTGCTAAAACCACCAAGCTTTCCGTAGAAGAAGTACAGGCGCTCAAAACTTAATACCAACAGTCAATTCTATAGCCTCTCCATTAAAAGAAATATTCTTCATATTTTACATCCAAATTTCCACCATGGTTTTGGTTCTCTGTAAAAACCTTCTTACAGATTGTACATTCAATTCTTTCTTAAACATAAGAGAAAATAATTTAGCTGACGGTATGATATTGAATTTTCATGAGTCAGCAACTACTGATGAGAAGTAGTAAACAAATATTATTTTGTTTAGTCATCTAAAAGCCTCTCAAGCAGAACTATGTTTCAAAAATACATGCCATTTCCGGACGCGTTCCTGAAGTGAACAGAGTTCTGGGAATTGACAAAACACTGGTGTAGGTTTGCTATGTCAAAACCGAAACTATGCCAGAAGAAATAAGCCTAGCACTAACCAGGGTCGCTGTCAGAAAAAAGCCACATAAAAAGAATGATGAACTATTAAAGGGCGCATTTGAAGAGAACTTTTATGATTTCCTGCGCTTTATGTATTCAGATGCTGACGAGGTGATAGATTTTGAAAAGGGAATTGACTTTAATTGTTCTGGCTTGTCAAAAAGCAATACTAGAAGGGAAAATACCGGATGAAGAGCTTGGCCAGGAACGACTTACCATCGCAAAAGCGCTGCTAGCCCAGAATTACGACCATGACCGCATCGTAAGTTTCATGTGGTTTTTGAAGAATTTTATATTTATTGACAATCAAGATATTAATCATAAATTTGATCAGCAGATCGAAACACTAACAGGAGGAAAACTCGATATGGGAATTATTGAAACTATAAAAATGCAGGAAAGACGGGAAGGCAAAGCTGAAGGCCGTCACGAAGAGGCTTTGGAAATTGCCCGTGAGCTCAAAAAAGAAGGTTTATCTATTGAGTTTATTGCTAAAACCACCAAACTTTCCGTAGAAGAAGTACAGGCGCTCAAAACTTAATACCAACAGTCAATTCTATAGCCTCTCCATTAAAAGAAATATTCTTCATATTTTACATCCAAATTTCCACCATGGTTTTGGTTCTCTGTAAAAACCTTCTTACAGATTGTACATTCAATTCTTTCTTAAACATAAGAGAAATTAATTTAGCTGACGGTATGATATTGAATTTTCATGAGTCAGCAACTACTGATGAGAAGTAGTAAACAAATATTATTTCGTTTAGTCATCTAAAAGCCTCTCAAGCAGAACTATGTTTCAAAAATACATGCCATTTCCGGACGCGTTCCTGAAGTGAACAGAGTTCTGGGAATTGACAAAACACTGGTGTAGGTTTGCTATGTCAAAACCGAAACTATGCCAGAAGAAACCAGTCTCGCCCGTACTACAGATATATCTGAAACCATCACGTCACGGTATATAGATTTTAAGCTTGATTTTTCATTTCATCACTTTTTTGCCAAGGAAGGCCATCTTGATTTATTAAGAGACTTTTTAAATGGCGTATTTGAAGGCCGTAAAGTAATTAAAGAAGTAAGACTGGGGAAAACAGAGCGAAAGGGAGATCAGAAAGACAACCGAAAAACAGTATTTGATGTGTATTGCACCGGCGAGAAAGGTGAGAATTTCGTTGTAGAAATGCAAAAAGGTAATCAGAAGCATTTTAAAGATCGACTTCTCTTTTATACAGCTAACCTGGTGCAGGAACATGGCAAATCGGTAAAAGCAGACTGGGATTATAAACTACCAGAGGTTTACTTTGTAGCTGTAATGGACTTTATACTGGGTGATAACTCGGATGGCCATTATCTTCATGATGTCCGACTAGTAGAAATGCGTACTAAAAAACAATTCTATGATAAGCTAGGCTACATCTATATAGAATTGCCCAGGTTCACAAAAACACTGGAGCAACTGGAAACCAATGAAGACAAATGGCTATACTGTTTAAAGCATATGACAGAATTTAAAGAAATACCCGTACCTTTGAGTAGCAGCCCAACATTCAGAAAGCTGTTTGAGGTAGCAGAAGTAAGTAACCTAACGCCAGAAGAGATGAATGCTTATCAAAAAGAACTCAAAAGAAAACGGGATAATTACAGCCACGATCAGTATATCCTGGAACAGGGATTAGAACAGGGAAAACTGAGAGCCAGGCATGAAATGGCTCTCCAAATGATTAACGAAGGATATTTGATTGAAGAAATCATCAAACTTACCAGGCTAACAAAAGAAGAAATCCTTGCATTAAAAAAATAGCTCAGCAGAAACCGGCATTAGTTTTAACAGGAAGAACAACACCAATGGGTGGTTTATAGATTAGCAGGTACATCATTTAAAATGACATTTACTAAAAACAATTTCCCAGAAGTAACATCCAGGCATTCCCACTTTTTTACTTTGTTCATCAAAGGATTTGGTTGGCTGATGTCTGTATTTGTACCCATTGCTATGATAGGATCAACGGTAATCGTTTTCAATTCAAGGCATATTTCAATTGGTTTAAAAATAGGAATGCTTGTACTGTCCTTACTGCTGGTGTGGTTTTTTGGATGGCTGATGATAACAATGCGAAAAAAAACGAAAAGTAATGCCACCAAAATAACGATAGATAAAAATGGCATTAATTATTACAGCGACATAAAACTGATTAGAACATTAAATTACAATGATCTGAAAATTCGCCCGCAGAATGAAAAATACGATGTATTTTTGAGCGATCTCGGAGAGGGCAGTCCCTTCCTGCTGAACTTTTATGTTTTGGACTCTGAATCTGGCAAACTATTGAGAAAACACCCTGATTTTGATTCGGACGTTGCTATCACCAACAGTAACCAGCTTACCCGACATTTCGTAACAGGTATATTATACTTTAGACCCGATTTAAAAATTGAACCTGGTGTATTAAATTTGTACAAATTGGAAGGGGTTAAATTAACATAAAACACCAATAATGAGAGCCATAAGCTGTAGAAACATTTCGAATTGTACCTACCTACAGAAGAACAGCTGATTGCTAAAATTAATAAGAAACCAGTACATTTGCTACATGAGAATGACCGTAATGTTATAATATAATTTTTCAAGTCTTAAGAGCACTGTCCCGAAGGGGCATAAATTCTTTATTGTCTAAAATTTTATATAAACATTATGCACAACATCTTAAATCCTCAACAAATACAATCTTTTATTGCAGACGGCTTTGTCTGCATTGACAATGCTTTTCCTGCTGATCTTGCAACCGAAGCAAGAAATATCCTTTGGAAAGACATCCCTTTTAAACAGGACGACAGTACTACATGGACAAAACCTGTGGTCTGGCTGGGCATGTATACCCAGGACCCTTTTATCAAAGCCGCCAATACCGATATTCTTCATGCCGCTTTTGATCAGCTGACTGGTAAAGGCAGATGGCTTCCCTGCATGAGTATGGGTGCTTTCCCTGTTCGCTTCCCCTCGGCCATTGATTCTGGTGATACGGGTTGGCATGTTGATGCAGGTTTTGCCGGCGATGATCCCAATGATTTTTTCGCAGCACGCATCAATATTCACTCAAAAGGCCGCGGCTTGCTGATGCTGTTCCTGTTTTCTGATGTTGATGAACCGGATGCGCCAACACGAATCCTGAAGGGCTCGCATCTGGACGTGGCCAGGCTGCTGGAACCTGAAGCTGAGGCCGGGCTGTCTTTTATGGAACTGGCGGCCAGGTTACCTGAATTGCCCCGAAGAGAAGAAGCTCTGGCTGTTGGGAAGGCAGGCACAGTATATCTCTGTCATCCTTTTTTAGTTCATGCAGCACAAAGGCATCGTGGTACGGTGCCTAAGTTTATGGCACAACCCCCATTGCTGCTCCGGAATGGTTTTGACATCAGGAGCGAAGGGCACTGCAGCCCGGTTGAAGAAGCAATAAGGAGAGCGCTAGACTATTAATTACCCTGGAGCCCCCGGCAACATCTTTTGCCGGGGGCTTTTTAGGTCTTCGCCTCCCGTTATCTTAAATTACTTCCTGGTGTGATACAAATACACGCCGTAGTCTGTGGGGACTCCCTTTTGATGAAACATCACCATTTTTCAAAAAGAAAAAAGAAGACGCAATTGCATTTCTAAAAAAGCATCCACTGCCAAAACGTATTTTAGACAGATAAACTACCTCAGTGCTTCCATCCGCTGATGGTTTTCTCTTTTTACCAGTAAAACAGATTCATGGTTTATGATCAGGTAGCCCATTTCATTTGTAATCAGAAAAACATATAGCGCGGTAAATTATTTTAGAAAATCTGCAATACTGATCATTCATTGAGTCTGTGCATATTCGGGATGCGTTTTACTTAGAGGGCGCGTTGAAGACGCGTTGATAAGGGGTTGGTTAGGCCTTGATATGGCCACAAGCCTTACCAAGGGCTAGGAAATGCATATTCAAGGAGCTGTCACTCTCGAACGCATCCCGAACGCAGTACAAACACAGCTAACAGGCTTAAAGTATTTGGGAGGTTTGGTGCATTAAAAATGTAGTACCTGCAGCTATGATCAAATAGAGGCCAGCGTTTTTATCCTGTCTGTCAGTAATTCTAAAACCGGCCGCCTGCCGATCAGGTTAAAACTCCAGATGTCATCTGTAATAAAAACAAAGTGATCATCAAAACTGTAAATAAAGTCGCCTCCCTCCATTCCAATGATCCAGTCTTCCTTTTTCAGATCAGGATAACTACGCAGAACCTGCCAGCAATATTCCCTGATTTCTTCTTCCGTAAAATTATCCAGCATAGGTAATATGCTGCTTTCTTTACTCAGTCCATAGGTTAGCAGCATTTCATCGATCTTACTTTTCACCTTACGAAATTAGAAATTTTGAAGTTACTTCTTGCTTATTTTATATAACTTCCCGCTATCAGTACCTGCGTAAAGGTTGCCGTCTTTACCAATGGCCATGCAGCGCCAGCGTTCCTGCCTGTTTTCCAGCAAACGCTCCTCGCCTACCACTTTATTGTTTCTGATAACCAAACGGGCAATATGCACACCACCCAGGCCGCCTACTAAAATGTTATTTTTCCATTCAGCCATGTTGCCCGTGTAAAATATCATACAACCCGGTGAAATGCTGGGATCCCAATAATAAACCGGCTGTATGGTGCCCTCTTTTTGCTGTATACCTTCATATACTTTTTCTCCGGTATACTCGATACCATAAGTTACCACAGGCCAGCCGTAGTTACCTCCGGCCCGGATCAGGTTAAGCTCATCGCCACCACGCGGGCCGAACTCAGCTTCCCACAGCTCTCCTGTAGCAGGATGAATGGCCAAACCATCAGGGTTACGGATACCCAAAGCATATATCTCTGGCTTAGCATTTGCTTTGCCGATGAATGGATTACCCGCTACCGGCTTGCCATTTTTGGTAATATGGATGATCTTGCCCGTTGTAGTGTTCAGATCCTGTGCTTTTTGACGAATGTCTTTCGCGCTACGGTCGCCCGAACTAACAAAAATATTTCCCTTTTTATCAAACACCAATCGCGAACCATACTGGCCGCCGCCTTTATGGCGGGGCACGGCTTCAAATATCACGCTTACCTGCTCTAACTTGGTCTCATCGGCAGATAGCCTGCCTTTGGCAACAGCCAGTGCGGCACCGTTTTCGCCCGGCTGGGCGTAGGTCCAATAAACCATGCGGTTCTTTTTAAAATTGGGGTCAATGTTCACATCCAGCAAACCACCCTGCCCCTGAAAATGTACTTTAGGGAAGCCGGTAATCGTTTTCACGATCTTACCCGTGGTGGTCAATATTTGCATGGTGCCCGGCTTACCACTGATAAGTAAACGTCCATCAGGCAATACGCAAATACCCCAGGGGCCTTTCAGGTTAGTGTTGATTACCTCGTCTTTATACGCAGTTTTGGTTTTAACGCTACCTATACGGGTTTGGCCCTTAAAAGCGGGTTTGTAGTCGGTATTGGCCTTGCTGGTCTCTACAGGGGCGCCAGTCTGAGCCATGCCGGAAATGGTAATTGATGTTAGCACAATGCCCAATGCCAGTGGTTTATAAAGTTTTAATAACATAAAATGGTTCGTTTTTCTTTTTTAGTCTTTTTTTAAGCTGTTAAGATATTTTATACTCTCTGGCACTTGTGTAAGGGATGAACTGCTTTCATCCTCAATATAATAATGTTTCACGCCGGCTTTGCGTGCTGCTTTTATCACTGCCGGAATATCAATTTGGCCGGTGCCTAAAATCACATCGTTATCCTTTGGGGTAGTACCCGAAAGGCTGCCACGTTCAACACCTTTCTTTAAATCTTTCATGTGCAGGGCCTTATAACGATTACCGTATTTAGCCAGCAATTGCGCCGGGTCCTGCCCTGGCAAAAATGCCCACAGGATATCCAGTTCCATGCTTACATATTTAGGCTCTGTATTTTTCAGCAGGTAGTCGTACAGCGTGCCATCCTGGTAAGGTTGGAATTCGAAACCATGATTGTGATAGATGAAAGTCAGGCCATAATTGTCTTTCAGCAGCTTACCATACTTGTTAAAATCGGCAACTGCCTGTTTGGCAATATCTAAAGTAAATGCGCCTTTGTGGGGAATACTGGCTACCCTAACAAAGGCTGCGCCTAACGTTACGGCCGTTTTTCCTACTTCATCTGTCTTATTTACCAGGTCTTCATAGCTTACTCCGTAGGATGAACATTTGATGCCTCTTGCATCGCACATTTTGCGCAAGTCCTGAGGGCTTTGTTTAAACAGGTTCGAAAATTCGACATCGGTTATCCCGTTGTCTTTTATCATATCCAGCGTGCCGGGCACATCTTTGGCAAACTGGTTACGATAGGTGTACGACACGATACCCGGAGCTTCCGGAAATAGCTTTTTTTGGGCTACAGCCTGGCCGCTAACCAGGGCTCCTATTAAACCCAGGCTTAGCAGGGCTTTTTTTAATTGATAGATCATATTTGAAATTGTTATTTAAACAGGCAGTTCATTAAATTTTCGGTTCCCATCCCGGTTCGTAGCTCCGCTTCCATAGCTTTTGCGCCTCGGGATCGTTAAGAATATGACCGTTTTTCGGATCGAGATGAAGTTCCCGGCCTACACGCCAGGCAATATTGCTTAACTGCATCCCGATAATGCTTTTATGTCCAATCTCCACATCGCAATTTGGTTTGCGGTTACTGCGTATCGCGTCCAGGAAATCGGCTACGTGCATGCTATCCAAACTCAGGCTTACACTGGCAGTATTGCGCCCCTGTACAGCTTCTTCTTTGGTTTTCGGGCCAACGTCTTTCAGCAGTTTGCCTTTCAGATCAAACACTTTATAAGCATCGGTACCGGTGCTCAGGCTTCCGTTCTCACCGTAAAAAATAATCCCGCGCTCATCACCTTCGATTCTTCGGCCGTTCGCACTGCTGCTTTCCCACATGATCATTTTCCTGTCTGGATATTCCAGCGTAACGACCTGCGTATCCGGCGTTTCCCAATCGTCTTTATAGGCATAACGTCCGCCCGATGAAGTTACTTTTACTGGATAATCCACACCTAAGCCCCAGCGGGCTATATCAACCTCGTGTGTACCATTGTTCAGCGCCTCACCGGTTCCCCAATGCCAAAACCAGTGCCAGTTGTAATGGATCAGGCCATCCTGGTAAGCCAGACGTGGCGCAGGGCCTTGCCACAGGTCGTAATTTAATGCTTCGGGCGCGGTGCCGGGTTTCAGGACAGTAGGCTTACGATCGTTAGTATACCAGGTTTTGGCGTAGTAAACCCGGCCAATAATTCCTTCATGCAACCTTTGTATACCCTCGGTCAATATCGGGGCCGAACGACGCTGCGCGCCCATTTGCACTACCCGGTTATATTTACGTGCAGCGATAATAGCCATTTCGCCCTCGTGCGGGTTATGGCTTAAAGGCTTCTCTACATATACATGTTTTCCGGATTGACAGCCCATAATTGTAAGGGGCGTATGCCAATGATCGGGCGTGGCAATGTAGATGGCGTCAATATTTTTATCCTGCATCACCTTGCGGCAGTCGCCTTCGGTTTTAGGGACGTTTACCTGACGGTTATCTGCTACAGCTTTTAGTGCTTTGGCAAAAACGCGGGTATCAACATCGCAAAGTGTAAGTATCTCAGCATTCTTTTGCCGGGCAAAAGTGCTTGCCATGCTGGTGCCGCGACCATTTAAACCGATGATGGCAACATGGATGCGTTCGTTGGCACCTATAATATTACGGTAGCTTTTTGCGCTCATGCCAAACAAGCTGTTGCCTGCCATAACTCCTGCCGACGCAACAGCCACTTTTTTAATAAAATCTCTTCGTTTTTCCATAATGTGGTTAAATTGGGGTTGAAAGTTAAAATCCATCATTTTGCGGATATTTATCGCCGGTAATGATCCTATCTATTTGATTTTGAGGTATCGGCCGTAGTATATGTTTCTCTTTGATGTTTAGGCCTGCATCAGGGTTGTAAAGTTTAACACGTTCTATGAGTTTATTTGTTCTAACCAGGTCCAGCCATCGGGTTTGTTCCCCCGCAAGTTCACGCGATCGCTCATCAAGAATAAAATCCAGTGTTACCTGAGCAGGCAGAATACTCATGGCAGCCACGTTTCCGTTAGGAAAAGCGGCCCTCTCCCGCACAGCGTTTATGTATTTTGCGGCGTTAAGGTTATCGCTCAGATTAAATGCCGCTTCTGCAGCCAGCAGATAGGTTTCTGCAAGCCGGTAAGCGATGATGGGACGTATGGACGGGTCATTGATGCCTACTCTTTTGGTATCCTGATATTTGAGCATCGTAGGGAACAATTGCAGGGTATAGTTCCGTGGAGGAACCAGTAAGTAACGGCTTGAGCTGATTTTGGCATCACTTACATTAACCCCAGGCATATAAATCGCCGTATCGCCCAATGCATATTTAGGTACGCCGTTTACCTTCGGTATCTTATCTGCAGAATTAGACAGCCAAACAGATTGAAACGTTTTAAAGTATCGCGTGTCGTTGGTCTTATCTGCAAAACAGATATCATTCATCCACCTGGTAAGTTGAACACGCGCAAACGGGCGGCCATAGGCCATTGAGCGGACCAGGCCTGGAAAATTCTCATAGCCCATAACATAGTGGAAATTCAACTCGTTGCTGTTGTTATTATAGGTTAGGTTAGAGGTGTGCTGTACGCTCCAGAGCACTTCCTTGCTGGCTTCATTACCTTCAGCAAACACTGAAGCAAAATCGGGGAGCAGCCCCAAACCTAAACTGCCGCTGGCGTCAATAAGGCCTTTGGCCGTATTGTAGGCATTTTGAAAATCGTCGGGCAGTTTAGCCGAAGAATAAGCCCTGGTCAGGTATACTTTAGCCAGCAAATGGTTTGCTGCTGCAGCGGTTGCTTTGCCGGGTAAAACGCCGTTTTGTACCGGACTTGCAGGTAGGTCGGAAATAGCATCCTTCAGATCTTTAACAATAAAATTATATACATCCGCAATCGGTGCCCGGCCTGCGCTTGTGCTTGGTTCGCTGATAAAGTGTTCGTTGAGTGTAACCGGCCCCCAGAAACGTACCAGAATAAAGTAGAAGTTGGCCCGCAGAAACTTAGCTTCTGCAACGGCCCGTTTCACTGTAGCGGCATCCAGACCTTTCACTGTTGATCCGTTGTCGATAACGCCGTTGCAATTATTGATAAAAGTATAACATGTGTTCCAAACATTTGTTACCCAGCTGCTGCTGGCATCAAAACTGGTAGAATAAATATTAAAATCAATGTTACCGCCACCGCCAGACTTAAATTCATCAGTTCCGGGTACGGTCATTGTCATAAAATTTTCGTTGCCCCAGATGTTGCGATTGCCGGCGTAAGCCGCGTCGAGACCTGATCGGAATCCCTGAGCTGTGCTAAAGTATTGCGGGGTGAGTGAAGAATGTGGCTCTTCTATTAATTGCTTTTTGCAACTCATGCTCACCAACATCATGATGGAAACTGCAATATGTTTATTTATGATAGATTTCATACTGTTAAAAATTAAAATGAAACATTCAATCCAAATAGAACCGACTTGTTCGGCGGCGTATCCAGGCCAAGTGTGCCAGCCGATTCGGGGTCAGCGCCAGGGAACCGGTCATGTAATGGCGAGAAAAGAATTATTGCATCATTAAGGCTGGCATAGAACCGCAGGGATTTTGCCGTTATTTTATTGCTGATCTGTTGTGGAAGGGTGTAACCTAAGCTGATTGTGCGGATTTTGAGATAGGTAGCGTTATAATAGCCCAGCAAATCGCCATAGGTTGGTGTGTTGGAGCCAAAAATGGGTTTCGGATAGGTGTTTTCCTGATTGAACGGTGTCCAGTAGTTAACATTTAAATTGTTCGACTTGCCGGTCATCGCATTGACGTTGCTGCCTGGCTGGAGCCAGTAAGCTATTTGCGTACCGCCTACACGGTAAGTACCAACTACAGTCAGATCAAGTCCACGGTAGCTGAACCTGTTGGTAAACCCGCCTAAAAACTTTGGCTGGCGGTTACCTACAATGGTGCGGTCATTTGAATTGATCACCCCGTCGCCATTAAAGTCAGCAACTTTTATAGTTCCGATTACCGAACCTACTCCGGTCATTGTTAGGTTATACTTTTTGGCGAGCGCTGAATCTGCCGCAGTATTTTGCCATATACCCAACCGCACGTAGTTGTAAAGCGAGTTGATCGGAGCACCTACGAAACGGTTATTGCCAATATCCTTTGTTACGCCATTTTGCAGTGCCAGGATCTTATTACGGTTAAAGGTGATGTTAAAATTGGTTGTCCAACCGAAATCTTTCCTATCGGTTGCCCTAATGTTAACTGAGTTAACATTAATTTCGAGCCCACGATTTTCGGTTTTTCCGACATTGGCCAAAAACTGCGAAGTATAGCCTGTGGTAATCGGTAAATTCTGGGGCAGGATCAGATCACTTGTGCGTTGCCGGTAAACATCTACGTTACCGGAAATCCGGTTATTCAACAGCCCGAAATCCAAACCCAGATTAAGGGTTGCGGTGTATTCCCAGCCAAGCTTTGGATTGGGTACATTATTGGGATAAGTGCCGGTTACATTGGTACCTCCGTAATTGTAATTGATAGCTGCCAGGCCTCCGAGTGTTTGATAAGGGTTTACCGCGGCATTGCCTACGATTCCATAGCCGGCCCTTAATTTCAGACTGGATATCTGCCGGATACTTTTCATGAATTTTTCTTCTGTGATGTTCCAGCCAATAGCTGCTGAAGGAAACAAATGATATTTATTTCCGGGAGCCAGTGTTGAAGATCCGTCAGACCGCATGGTCAGCGTAGCCAGATACCGGCTCTTGAAGTCATAATTGAGGCGGCCCATAAAAGAGACAATAGTAAATTTGGCATAATTGCCCGAACCATTGAGGTTTGCCCCTAACGAAGGATTGAAATATTGAATATAATCAGCTAAAATATTGTTGTAACCGAAACTCGTTGATGCTTTGTAATCGTTCTGATAACTAAATAGCCCCGTTGCTGTTAAGTGATGCTTTTCTGCAAAAGTATTTTCGTATACCAAAAGGTTTTCCAGGGTGTAGTCGTAGAAATCGTAATTGTTGTTTTTTGCCGTAGAAGGCCCGCTTAAATTCTGGTAGGTTGCGCTTCCATAAAATTCACCATAAGTTTCGGGCGTAAGCTCCAGACCACCATTGAAACGGTACCGTAAATGGGGCGTTAACTGTGCTTCGACATAAGCGGTGGTAAAAGTATGGTACCTGGAACGTTTCTGGACAACCGAGCCCGGCACGAGATTAGCAAGGGGATTGTAGATTAACGAACCACCGCCCGGAAATGGAATTAGGTTGCCATCGGCATCGTAAGGAACGGTAAGCGGACTGGAGGTCAGCGCTTGTCCTACCGGATTGATGCTCTCTCCGTTGATCTTGCTGATCGTATTCAGTGAACTTATTCCGACTTTAAATATTTTACCCAACTGCTGGTCTACACTCACCTTAAATGTATAACGTTGAAATGACTGTCCCGGAAAAACGCCGGTCTCGTCAAAAAAACCGGTAGAGATGGCGTATTTGGTCGTTTCTGTACCACCGGAAACACCGAGTTGATGATTGGTTTTCAGGCCATTTTTAAAGATCAGGTCCTGCCAGTCTGTAGCAGTTCCGTTTTTCATTCCGGCCAGTTCAGCAGGCAGAAAAGTAACGCCATCTGTGTAGAACCTGGGATCATCAATACCGCTGTAAGGGTGGGCCGCACCAATTGTATTCGGATTGTTTGCGTTATAAACCCCCCATTTTTTGTAGGTCTCATAGGTTTTCGGATCCATAACGTCATAATGGCCCAATGCTTTTACCTGGCCTGCATATCCGCTGTAGGTGATGGACGGAGCACCCGTTTTACCTCTCCTGGTATTGATCAATATCACACCGTTTGCGCCCCTTGAACCGTAAATGGCGGTGGCAGAGGCATCTTTCAATATTTGTACTGAAACGACATCGTCCTGGTTGAGGTCGTTGATGTAGGTGCCGTTAAAAGGTATACCATCTACTACATATAAGACATCATTTGTTGCACCGTCAGCTAAAGAACGCTGGCCCCTGATCGCGATGGCCGGTTTTGCACCGGGGTGGCTATTACCGCCTGCTTTTTGGATGTCAAGGCCAGGTGCCTGGCTTTGAAGAGCGCTAATTAAATTGCTCACAGGCACACTTTTCAATGCCTCTTCATTTACGGAGGCGATTGAGCCCGTCACATCGGCCTTTTTCTGGGAGCCATACCCCACTACCATCACCTCATTCATTGCAGACACCTTTTCCTTTAACGTCACATCTATTTGAGTTCGGTTGTTAACGGTTACTTCCAAAGTTTCATACCCTACGGCCGAGAAAATGAGGGTTTGGTTGCCGTCTGGTAACTTTAAAGTATACCCACCACTGGAATCACTGTTGGTACCGATGGTGGTACCCTTAACCCTTACAGTAATTTGGGGGAGGGTTTCGCCTTTGGAATCCCTGATGGTACCTTTTACCACAATTCTGCCGAGCGCTGTATAAACTACAGGAGGCTTTCTTTTAATAACAACTGTTTTCTCATAAATGGTATAGGTAAGCGGTTGGTCAGCAAAACATTTATCGAGAAAATCTTTCAGTTCTGCTTTTTTCACTGAAATACTTACCGGGTTGCTTTCGCTAATCATAGCAGAGTTGTACAGAAAAGAATAGCCGGTTTGTTTATGAAGTAATTCAAAAATTCGGGATAAGGAGGTATTGTTCGCAGATATGCTTACCTGCTGGGCATAACTTGCCGCGTTAACCTGCAAAATAGCTACCAGTAAAAATGGAATCGTAAGTTTCACTATCAGACCAATTTTTGATAACATACAGGATTCAGTCCTGCATGAAAATGCGTGGAAAAATTTATACATTTGGTTAATGGGTTAATTTATAATTGATCGTTTGAAGGATTATTTAAGTTGCTCAAAGCCTGATTGGCTAAAAACCGGAAGCGTTGACGCGCCGCCGGTTTTTTTATTTCAGCAAACCTTGTCTGGAAGTTGTAGAACTACGGCATAACGGTTATCCTCCTTCCATCGATTTTAAAATGAATGGTACCCGTTAATTCAAGTGTGGTTAACAGTTGCGAAATGTCCTTAAACCTTGGAACCTTACCACCGAAGTTCTGACGTTTCAGATTGCCTTTATAAGTAACATCTACATCATACCAGCGCGCTACCTTGCGCATAATGGTTTCGATATTCTCGTCATCAAATTTGAAAAAACCATTTTTCCAGGCTATTACATTTTCTGTATTTACTGCGCGTACCCGAAAATTTGAAGCGCCGTTGTTTAAAACGCCCTGCTGGTTAGGTATGAGCATAGTGCTGCTGCCATCTTTTGTTAGCTTTACCGAGCCCTCGAGCAAGGTTGTTTCGATAACATTTTCATCATTATAAGCCATTACATTAAAATGAGTGCCTAAAACCTCTACTTTCATGCCGTTGAGCACTACGCTAAAAGGCTTCTCTTTGTTCTTTGCAACCTCAAAATAAGCCTCGCCAGTTAACTCCACTTTCCGTTCTTTGCCCCTGAAGCTGGTAGGATACTTTAATGATGAGCCGGCATTCATCCATACTTCTGTGCCATCGGCCAGCGTAAGCTGATATTGACCGCCCCGGGGTGTTTCTATAGTATTATAAACAACAGCATTTTTATCTGGCCTATCTGTATGGGTTCCATAGGCCAGTTTGCCATCAGCAGTTTTGCTTAATATTGAGGCCCCCTGCCTGGATATAATTCCCGTGGCCGCATCGTCAAGATCTAATTTTTCACCATTGGCAAGCGTTAAAATGGCCCGGTTCCGGCCGGGTGCAATAATTGTTTTGATGGACTCAGACTGCGCAATTTTATGCTGATTTTTTTGCTGATCTTTTCTGCTTTGCCAAAACAATGTACCGGCGGCAAGGAAAATAAGTACAGATGCCGCTGCAAACCAATACTTAAAGTTACTGCGGCGTTTTTCCCCTTCGGCCGATATTTGTGACCGTAGTTTTTCAAGGATCTGCTGCCGGACTTCGTCGGAACTGCCCATTTCTGCCGACCATTCTTTAACAGTAAGCTCGAAATCATCCTGGTAGTTTTCCAGCTGCGCCAATTCTTCAGCGCTGCAATATCCCGACGCGCATTTCTCGAAAAGTACTATAAATTGCTCTTTGGTCATAAATGGTTTAATACGTTATACGTTAAGCTATAAAAGGCACAACGCCTGGCTATAACGGCTTAGTTAAAAGTATAGAGACATTTTTTAATGCCCAACTCACATACTATTTCATTTTTTTTTACAGATTACGTTAATAGTGTGATTAGCCACGTTCTAATACGCGCTTTAATGGATGGCGTAAACTCACTGCCAGGGGTGTTGCCCGGTATTATAAAAGAGTATAAATTTTAATATTATTTTTTGTTAGATTAGCATTTACCAAATATGCTTGACAGAAACCAACCCGATGATGAACTATGGGAAGCCATAAAATCTGGAAGCGTCAGTGCTTTCGAATTGCTTTTTGACCGGTACTGGCAGGCAGTATATACTACAGCTTTTTCTTTTTTAAATGATGCAGAAGCAGCAGCTGAAATTGCCAATGATACCTTTTTGAATATCTGGAGAAAGAAAGACACGCTGGATATTGGCTCATTCAAAAATTACCTGACCACCAGCGCCCGCTATCATACCTATAAGGTACTGAAGGCGAAGAAAAAGATGCGCCTGGCCTATGTGGAAAATTACGACCAACTCCCGGTTTCCGAAATACTGGTGCAAAATGAGGGTGAAGAAAAAATCAGGTACCTTAACCTGCAGGTAGATATAGAGAATGCTTTACTTGACCTGCCTAAACGTTGCCGCGAAATTTTCCTTTTAAGCAGGATAGCGAACCTTACGAATGTTGAGATAGCTGAAAGACTCTCTATATCTAAACGAACAGTAGAAAACCAAATATGTATTGCTCAAAAATATCTGCAGCATAACATCAAAAACATTGCACTTACGTTGCTGATAGTTGGTATTTTAAAATAGTTGTCTGGGTTATTTCCAGTAAATGTGCCATCCCCTAAATTATATCTTTAGTTATATTTTAACGCAACCACTCCGTTATCAAAGACATAACTGAGTTCCTTGACCGTCGGCAGGTAGAATTTATGCCAGACTGGGGCTACCGATTCTGTCGCATTGCAAGAAGCTCGAAAAATATTTCTACCTTGCCTTTTAGTAAACTTCTATTTTTAGAACGAATGGTCAACGTTAATCAAACTGATGAGCAGGCTTTATTGCTGCAACTGAAGAATGGAGACCAGCGTGCATTTGAAATACTTTACAATAATTATAAATTTCGGATAGCCGGAAACTTGTTTAAGCTCCTCAAATCTGAGGACCAGGTCAAAGAAATTCTGCAAGAGCTTTTTTTTAAAATATGGGAAGTGCGAACTCAGATTGATCCTGAAAAATCTTTTAAATCTTATCTTTTTCGCATCGCTGAGAACATGGTGCATGATTATTTTAGGAAAGTAGCAAAAGACAAGCGTTTATTGGCCAAAGTCGTGGCATCCAGTTCGGAAATATACCTGCACATTGAAGAAGACATGCTGAGTAAAGAGGAGGCTCAAAAATTACAACATGCCATAAACCTCATGCCTCCGCAGCGTAAAATGGTATTCACACTCTGCAAATTAGAAGGTAAATCTTATAAGGAAGTAGAGGAGATTATGGGAATCAATGCAAAAACTATCAGTAGCCATATGCTGCAAGCCAATAGATTTCTCAGAGCTTATTTTAAAGATTCAGCTACACTTGCAATTTCCCTGGTTTTAAGTGTTTTATTCAAAAATCTTTGACGCTTATCATTGTTTTTAGAAATTAATTGTTATTTTTTTGTTAATCGACTAAGGATATTTTTGCCCGGCTCCGTATTAGCTGTAAAAACTGACCCTTGAGACCATCTGATCAACTCCATATACTCTTCAAAAAATACCTGGACAACAGCTGTAGCCTGGAAGAAACGCAGCGCCTGATGAATTATTTTGAGCTTGATGAAGATCGGGAGCTCTTGAAAGAACTCATCATCGACGTATTAGAAATTCAGGACGAAAGCTATGAAACTGATGCGGCAGTTGCAGGCGTTCTGGCAAAAGTTGACCGTGACCTGTTTGTTCAAATCCATACTACATATACTACAGCTGGAGACGCACCTACAAATACGAATAAAACGGTTAAACTCTGGTTAAAAGTAGCCACCGTTGCAGCCGTCCTGGCTGCGGTATGCACCGGCATTTATTTCTTCAATCAAAAATCAGAAGAGCTTCCGGCTGTTGCCAACGTGCTGGAAAAAGAGATAGAGCCCGGTGAATTTGGTGCAACACTTATTCTGGCGAATGGCAGAAAGATCAGTTTAGCTAATGCGTCGAATGGAGAAATTGGAAGGGAATCAGGGATCATAATTTCTAAATCCGCTGATGGCAGACTGGTTTATGAAATAAATGAAAAAGTTTTTGATCCTAATGCTTCCAACACCTTGTCAACCGCCAGGGGAGAAACTTATCAGGTCCGTTTGCCTGATGGCTCACTGGTTTACCTGAACGCAGCTTCAAGCCTCACTTATACCGCCTCCCTGATCGAAAATGAAAAACGTGTGGTGAAGCTTAGTGGTGAAGGCTATTTTGAAGTAGCTAAGGATAAGAAACATCCTTTTATTGTAAAGACAAATAAGCAGGAGGTTGAAGTATTGGGAACACATTTCAATATAAGCAGCTATGCTGACGATGAAGTAGAAAAAACAACCTTGCTGGAAGGAAATGTAAGATTGTATGCAGCAGGGAGTTCAAAAATATTAAAACCAGGGCAACAGGCCAAGCTATCGGAGGGTAAAATGCAAATCAATGAAACGGATACGGACCTGGCTGTTGCCTGGAAAAACAATGAATTTGTAGTTGAAAGCGAGCAGATTGAATCCATAATGAAAATGATTGAGCGCTGGTACAATGTCGAGATCGTTTACATTGGCGAAAAAACCAAACAGCGTTTTAGCGGCAAGGTGTCAAGGTTTGATAAATTGTCAAAAGTACTTGAAATCGTAGAATCAACAGGGGAAGCTCATTTCGAGGTCAAGGGACGAACCGTATATGTGTCAAAATAAGAGCTACCCAATCAATTAACTAAATGCCAACCTTAAACTTAACCAGATGAAAAGAAGATTATACTAAATAAAAGAAGTGTTAAACTAAACCAGGCCCGGACTTGCTATCAGGACCTGGTAAAAGTTTGGCACACTCAATTAAAAATTAATGTGATAACCGCAGCCCTCTTCACGGTCCAACGCAAAAGAGGCTGCTTAACCAAACCGACTACTAATGTATCAAAATTCAAGGAAATTTGGTATGCCTAAATGGCTGTACCTAAAACTATTGCTAATTATGCGCTTAACCATCGTAATTATTATAGCATGCTTTATGCAGGTAAGTGCGTCGAGCCTTGCTCAAAAGGTGACTTTGACTAAGTCGAATGCTTCACTTCGATCTGTCTTTAAGGAACTTAACCGACAGACGGGGTACAATTTCTTTTATGCGGACAATTTGCTGGAAAATTCGCCCCCGGTAGACATCAATGTTAAAGATGCTGAGTTATCGGCTGTGCTTAACCAGATTTTTGCCGGACAAAATCTCAATTTTATTATACGCAACAAAACTGTTGTCATCAAGGCAAGTGAAACGACCAGGCAGGAAGTCATTTCAGGTTTTGTAGGCGATGCTAAAGATCGCAAGCCTATCCCAGGCGTTACTGTGTCGATCAAGGGAACAAAATCTACGGTCCAGACGGATAAAAATGGAAAATTCACCATCAGTATAGCTAGAGGTGCATCATCATTGGAGTTTAGATTTATAGGTTATAAAACCGTTGATGTTCCCATCTCTTCTAATTCGAATTATACCATTTACATGGATGAGGATCAGGTCTCGTTGAATGAGACTGTGATTACGGGGATGGTTGACAGGAAGGTCAGCTCTTACACCGGAGCTGCCAAGACCATGACTGCTGCTGAGCTTAAGGCTGTGAGCCCGGTGAATGTCTTTGCCGGCATTGCTGCTCTTGATCCATCTTTTCGAATGATTCCCAATAATAAAATAGGGGGCAACATTAACGCGCTTCCAGAAGTTACCATGCGTGGGCAGACCTCCTATCCAACCCTTGGCGCGGAACTAGCTGGAAACCCCAATACACCATTGTTCATTCTTGATGGATTTCAAGTTTCACTACAGGCAATCGTAGACTTAGATATGAATCAAATTGCTTCGGTAACTTTATTGAAGGATGCTTCCGCTACTGCAATGTATGGTTCCCGCGGGGGGAATGGAGTTATGGTTGTGACCACGATCTTGCCCCCAAGAGGAAAAGTTGAAGTTTCGATAAGTAACAATTTTACTTTATCATCTCCTGACCTGTCTGTTTACAACATGCTCAATTCAGCAGAAAAACTTGATTTTGAAAGACGTGTAGGCTTTGTTGACAGTTATAGAGGTGATTTTATTAATTCGGAACGGTACAAAGCGGTAGTGAGTGGTGTAAACACCGATTGGAAATCTATTCCCGTGCAAACAGGGATCAACAACCGGACCAACGTGTCTTTACGGGGAGGTGACCAGTCGCTAACCTTTAACCTTACCTTCAGTGGAAATCTGCTACAGGGGGTAATGAAGGGGCAGAACAGAAAAAACTATTCCGGAAGTTTTACACTGAGTTACAGAACGAACAAATTGACATTTCAAAATAATACCATAGCAACACAGGTGAATTCCAATGATTCTCCTTACGGCTCATTTAGTCAGTACCTGGATTTGAATCCTTACTGGAAGCCTTACGATGAAAATGGCAATGTTAACAAATACCTGGAAAACATCGACATGGGCTTCGGTGTAGGGAGTTCCGTTGTATTGAATCCGCTGATGGACATTACTTACAATACCATTGACAATAGAAATAAGAATTTTAATTTAAGAAATAATACCACTGTACGTTACGATGCCAATAAATCCTTATGGTTTAATGGCGCCCTGGGGATTACAAAAGTAAACGGAACGATAGACAACTTCTATTCGGCGCTGGACAGTCGATTCAACGGTGTCTCAGATTTAAATGCACGGGGTACCTATTCAATCGAAAACAGTACATCTTTTATCATGGATGGAACGGGGTCTGTAAATTACAACAAGAATTTTGGAATGCATGGTGTTACGGTATATGCAGGCTTCAGGCTCGCAAGCACGCGGTTAAATTCTTATGCCGTATCTACGCAAGGTTTTCCTTTCGATCGCTTAGACAACATCCTGTTTGCTGCACAATACTTAAACACCAAACCTACGGGATCCGAAAGTACAATTAACAATCTTTCTTATACCGGAAGTGCCAACTACTCTTATGACAACCGATATTTTACCGATTTCACCTATACCAGAGACGGTTCTTCGGCTTATGGAGAAAACAATAAATTTGGTAATTTCTGGTCGGCAGGATTAGGGTGGAACATAAATAATGAAGCGTTCCTGAAGGACAGTCAAACCATAAACCTCCTGAGAATACGTGGTAGCTATGGCTCTACCGGTACATCTGTACAAAATCCTTATGCTGCGCAATTTAGGTACAACCTGGGCACAACCACCGGTTATTTTGGCGAAGTGGGTGCTTTCCCTGGTGGACTTGGAAACCCGAATTTGAGCTGGCAGCAAGTGCTGAAGTCGAACCTTGGTATTGCGTCAGCATTTCTGGACAACCGTTTAACTTTCAATGCGGAATTTTATGATGAAGTAACCCAGAATGCCCTGACTACGGTTTCGCTTGCACCAAGTACCGGCTTTCCCTCGTATACCGAAAATTTAGGTAAAATCCAGAACAGGGGATTACAACTGGATTTAGGCTATACCATATTATCTCGACCACGCAAAGGCTTAAAATGGAATGTTTCTGTGAACGCAGCTACCAATAAATCGGTGTTAAAGGAGCTTTCTGATAAACTTAAAGCATTCAACGCTGCGTTAAATACCAATAACTCCAATCAGACAGTTGAAAATGCCCAGTTTATTGAAGGCAGATCAACTACGGCCATTTACGCAGTAAAGTCATTGGGCATTGATCCTATTACGGGCCAGGAGATTTATCTAAAACTAGATGGTACCCCAACCTTTGTATGGGACGTTAATGATAAGACTTATGTTGGTGATACCCGTCCCAGGTGGACAGGTGCTGTAAATTCAAATTTCCTATACGCGGGTTTTGCTTTAAACTTTAGTATCAATTATAACTATGGTGCTGATCTGTACAACAGTACACTGTTAAACCGGGTGGAAGCTGTTGATGCCCGCAACAATGTAGACAGAAGAGCGTACGATCTGGGTTGGACTGGGCCTGGTAGTGTTAGTCAGTATCGACGGATTACTGCTGGTGTGCCAACGCCAACACAACTTACCTCAAGGTTTGTTCAGCGCGATAACAACATTCAGCTCAGCTCAGTTAATTTAAGCTATCAGTTTAAAACCCCATTTGTTAAAAGATTGGGCTTACAGAATCTGACCGTTAGTGCAACAACGAATAACCTGGCCAACTTCAGTACTATTGAAATTGAGCGTGGTACAGACAATCCGTTTGCCAGAGAATATACATTTGGCCTGAGTGCAAGATTTTAAATTCAAAAGATAAATTCATATCCCAATGAGAAGAACAATATTAATAATAGGAATTCTGGCAGTCGTTGCGATGTTTTCCAGTTGTAAGAAATTTTTGGACGTAAAGCCCAAAACAAATTTATCGGAAGAACAGCTGTTTACTTCAGAAGTTGGTTTTCAGCAGGCTTTATCAGGAGTATATGGCCAGCTGGCCACTAACAGCCTTTACGGCGACAACCTTTCTATGGGTTTCGTTTCTGCGCTGGCACAAAATTATTCGACACTTAACAGCAACGCAGACGTTTCATTGCAACAAACCCAAGTTCTGAACTATGCATCGGCAGAAGTCGCGGGGTATACAAATGCCATCTGGTCTGCCAGTTACAGTGCAATTGCCGCAGCAAACAAAATAATTATAAATACAGAGACAAACAGGTCTGTGTTAACCAATAATTCATATGCACTACTGCGCGGTGAGGCTTTAGCCTTGAGGGCATTTGTACATTTTGATTTATTACGCATGTTTGGGCCTGAATATACTGAGGGTGCCAATTTAAAAGCGATCCCTTACAAAAAGGATGTTAACGAAAACGCAATTATACCATCTACCACTGCTGATGTGGTGAAATTCGCTTTAGCTGATCTGACGGAGGCCGCAAATTTGTTGTTGCCGGTTGATCCGATAATAACCAGCGATTTAAGGAGCAGACGGAATAAGCTGAATTACTATGGCATAAAAGCACTTGAAGCAAGAATAAAATTATACAGTGGTGATAAAGCGGGTGCTTCTGCTGCCGCAAATGTAGTGATCAACTCTACAAAATATACTTTTGTCACCCAGACTGCCGCCGGAGCGATCAGCTCAGGACTGGTGGTACGCGACCGCCTGTATTTCAACGAACAGGTGTTCATGATCAGGGTTCGGGATATATTGCCCACCGTTCAACGTTATTTTAGATTTAGGGGTGCTTTAGGACAAACCCTCACACGTACCTCTGCTAACTTTGCTACGCTGTATGAAACCACATCGGGCGGCGGAACAGACATCAGGTTCCTTTACCGCCTTGAGCAGGATGGCGGAAACCTGTTTCCCTCTAAATTCTGGCAAGCCTCAACCGCTACTACGACCATCAACGACAATTTACTGGATCAGTATGTACCTGGTATTCGCCTTGCCGAAATGTATTACATTCTTGCGGAAACCGCGGAGACTCCTGCTGTCGGTGTCGGATTTTTAAATATGGTGCGCCAGAACAGGGGGCTTTCCAATCTGGCAACAACCATTACAGCTACCGCACTCACAGCAGCGATAACCAAGGAGTACCAGAAGGAATTTTATGCAGAAGGCCAATTGTTCTTTTACTATAAACGTATTAAAGCATTAAGAATGCAATTCCGTAATATCGACATGGCTCCAGAGCAGTATGTGCTGCCAATCCCCAATGCTGAACTTCAATTTAATCCGAATTATGCTAACTAATCGCACTCGTATTATGAAATACTTATTATATATGACAATGATCTTCTCCCTTTTTTCTTGTAAGAAAGAAGCGGTAGAAACTTATCAAGGAAAAGACGGTGTTAGTTTTTTTGCTTACACTTATCAACAATTACATACAACAGCGACAAGAAGTTACTCTTTTGCCTTTCAAAGCACAGTAAAAGCAAGGGATACCATGTATATACCCTTGAGGATTACCGGAAAGCTGTCTGATCAGCCGCGTACGGTATTGCTAAAAACAGCTGAAGGAACAACGGCAACAGCGGGCATTGATTTTGAGTTAAAAGAAGTGACCATTCCTCCTGGAGTCTCCATATTTAATTATCCGCTTGTCCTGATCAACTCTGTTGGAATGGCAAGCAATGTTTATAAAATCGTATTAGAGCCAGCGGAAACCAAGGACTTTACTTTAGGGACTTTAGGCCAGACACCTGCCAATAGTGTCAATCTGGGTACGGAGGAAAACTTTAGATATCTGAAGATAGAAGTATCCAGTATGTACATCAGGCCTGCTTATTGGGATGTTCTGGATGCAGATTTCGGAGAGTTTAGCGCTGAAAAATACAAATTCATGGTCAGGGTGCTGGGTATAACAGATTTCTCTTATGAGAATATCGGGTTTGACGGTTTCATAAACTTCCCCGTGACGCTGAGGAATGCACTTGCCGCTTATGAAGTTGCAAATGGCCCATTATTAGATGAGAACAAGAACAAGATTTCTTTCCCTTAATTTAGATATTATGCATTTAAAACATTTTTTAAAGCTTAGCCTGATTGTTGCAATCATGCTAACATTTGCCTGCAGCAAAGACAATAATCTGTATAAATATGAGCAAATTAACGACATTAAGATTACCGATGCAATAACCAGTTTTACCATACCTCAACTGGATTCGTTGATCATTACACCAACATTAGCGGAAACAATGCCTGCAGGTGATTCATTTACCTACAGTTGGACAATTGATTCAAAAGTGATTGCTCAATCTAAAAATTTGCGCACAAAAGTAACCTTAAGCCCAGGTACGTATTTGATAACCTATAAGGTAACGAGTAATAAAAATGGCATTTATACCCTGAAACGTTATACCGTTGTCGTAACAGGAGTCTATCCCAATGGCTGGTACATTGTCAATAGTAAAGATGGAAAAGGAAGGATTTCGTTAATCCGTACCGATGAAGTGATTTTTGAGAATCCTATGGAAGTCGCTAACAATAAAACCTATCCAGGAAAACCATTGGGCTTATATAATTTTGGGAAAGGTGGTTTCTTTTATTATTTCACCGATCAAAATGTGTATCGGTTTAACATGAACGACTGGCTGGAGCTCGGTGATAAAAATTCTATACTTCCGAATTTGGCCACACCGCTTCCGTTTAAAAGTGCACCGGTTTTTATAATGAACACCTCGAAATTTGACCAGTTCATTGTGGCGGATGGCGGTTTATATGCTGGAATCTCAGGCTCGACTTCAGACAACGTTAAGCCTTTTAGTCAACGCATTCCTGGCGACTATGACCTATTCCCGGGTGTATTTCCAAACACTTATAACCTAACCTATTTTTATAATAATACCAACATGCGCTTTATGCGAATGGGTATTTTTTCAAGAATTCTGGAAGATGCACCTAATACAACCGGCTCGTTTGACATGGCAAATGTGGGAAGAAAAATGATTGCATACGATCGTGGCATGTCAACCTTATTTGAAGAAGAAATTGAATGGTATTTCATCATGGAAGACAATAGCGGCCGCTACTTAATGTCCTTGACTTATGATAACTTCGGCAATACCCAACCTGGTGTTAATCAACAAATGGTAAATAGTCCGGAAATTGGTAGTGCAAATAACTTTGCAACATCTTCCGTATTGAAACAACTTTATTATACTGTTGGCAATAGGGTATATCTGTACGACATGCTTGCAAAATCTGCACGCCTGATTTACACTTTCCCAGCTGGATATGTGATAAAAGACATTGAGATGCTACGCAGCACAAGCAAACAACTGGTGATTGGTGTCAATAATGGTGCAGCGGGTGAAGTATATTATTTCGACATCAATGGTCAGGGAGAATTCAGCAATGGCGCTTACGATAAGAAATTTACCGGCTTTGGTGAAATTGTACAAGTTGCCCCTGCCAGACAAAACATGTAAAGCAAATGGTAATTTAAAGAAGGTAACATTATATATAATTGAATGAAAAAAATATCAGCGCTTATTGCTATTCTGTTTATAGGATCCTCGGGATACAGTCAACAGATGCAACCTGTATACAAGGCAAGTCTTGACTCTTTAAAAATCTTCATTGATCCATCAAAAAAGGAAACTATCCTTAACCGCCTGGTTAAGGCCTATCCAGGCGATAATTTTGATCAATACAGAGCCGCACTCATAGATAATTTTGTAATAGCAAAAAACTCCGCTAAAGCTTTATTCTACTTCAACCAGATTGAAGAAACGGCAAGAGTCATGTATGTGGGATCGGTTGCGACAGGACTTATGGCCTACGATCTGAAAGCTGCCGAAACATTGATCCGGCAAGAATTGGCAAATCCGACGAACGTTAAGGAAGACAGGCTATTTTTGTTAAATCTGTATAGTCAGTTGATGGATAAGAAAGGTGACTATCATAAGGCTTTCGCTGCTATAAAAGAGTGTTACGAGCAGGCACCGAGAAAAAGTGTTGGATTAACCGCACAATATTATTATCTGATGAGTAAAACTGGTAGATACCAGGAAGCATTTCCAGAACTGGAGAAAGCAGCGTCGACAGGTCTAGTCGACGATAATTTTAAGGCCGAACTGAAAAATGCTTACGCAAAAGTGAATCCTGGAAAAGATGCGAACGCTTACCTTACCGATTTAAGCAATCAGTTTGAAGAAAAATACAGCACAGAAATAGCGGCCAAAATGATAGCTGAGCAAGCCCCGGAATTTAAAGTTGAAGACGTAAATGGCAGAGAAGTATCACTCTCAGATTTTAAAGGCAAAACGATTGTTCTGGACTTTTGGGCTACCTGGTGCGGGCCTTGTAAAAAATCTCTTCCGGCCATGCAAATGATGGTTAACAAATATGTGAATGATCCGAATGTAAATTTCCTGTTTATACATACCTGGGAAACTGTCCCAGACCCTAAATCAGACGCTGTGAACTATTTGCTTACGCATAACCTGGATCTGCCCTTATACATGGATGTCAAAAACCCGGAAACTAAAAAGAACCCTGCGGTATCTTCATTTGGCGTAAAGGGAATTCCTGCAAAGTTTATCATTGATGGCAATGGCAAAATACGCTTCAAGACAAGTGGGTTAGTGTGGCCAAATGAGGCTGCAGTTAAGGAACTTTCTGCCATGGTAGAGATGGCCCGTAAAATGTAACTCTCCAGAGATGAGTTAACATTACACTACCAAACCCTCGTATGCCCTGGGCACACGAGGGTTTCCTGCTTAGGCTTAACTAACAAGCGCGTACTCTGCGATGAAAATTTTCATAAGTGAAGAAATCAGCGAAATTGATTTCACTTGTTTTGATTACCTTTTAAATCCACACCTAAAACCTCATTCAATTTATCGTGTAGTGCGCTGCCATTTAAAGTTTTCCCAATAATAACTCCATTAGGATCAATTAAGAAATTCTGAGGAATGGCCTGAACACCGAATGATTTTGCTGCCTCACTGTTCCAGAATTTCAATTCAGATAACTGAAGCCAGGGAAGGCCATCTTTCCTGATGGCTGCCAACCATGCAGACCTATCTTCCAACTTATCCAGCGCTACACCCACCACTGTAAAATTTTTATCCTTGAATTTGTTATAGGCTTTAACCAGGTTAGGGTTTTCTGCACGACAAGGCCCGCACCAACTGGCCCAAAAGTCAAGGAGTACATATTTCCCCCTGAATGAAGAAAGCTTAACCAGCTTTCCTGCTGTATCTGGGATCTCAAAATCGGGGGCTGGCTTACCAATTGCCGCAACTGCCATATTATTTAAGCTTTCCTCTATTTTTTTCCCCTTGTCCGTTTTTTTAAGGGTTGCTGATAGCCCATCAAACAGCGGCTTAACTATATTGTACGGTTGAAAATAAGCTACTTTAGGGAATAATTCAAGACTCAATTCTGAATTGGGATGTGATTTAATAAATGAAGTATACACCTTCACATTCATTTCGCTGAACCTTTTTCGAAAGCCTTCTAATTTAGCTTCATAATCTGGTGTATTTTGCGGCAACAGCTTTCCTTCCAGAAACTTTTGATCATCGCCAGTCAGTTTTGAGTATTCTGCACTTTCCAATTTATCCAGATCATCATAGTCTTTATTAGAAGGAGCACCTGTTACCCCGATAGTTGAACCCCCGCTGACTGTATCTTTCTGGACGGCCTGAGCAAATAGTTCATTGAGTTTAGCTTCAAGTTCCTTTCCATGCAAATCCATGGCAACTATTGCACCTGTACTATCGATCAGGAGGTTTCTGGGAATAGCTGTTATCCTGTATCTTTTAGCCATTTCAGAGTCAAATCCTTTCCCATCGCTCAGGTTTGGCCAGGTATATTGATCTGCATCAATCGCCTTTTTCCAGGCCGTTGGATTTGTATCCAGTGAAATGCCGATCACACCAAAACCTTTAGCCTTGTATTTTTCATACAGGGGAATTAACTCGCGCCCTTGTGCTCTGCAAGGCACGCACCAACTTGCCCAGAAATCTATAAAAGTGTATGTATTCTTAGATGTGATTTGTTTGGATGCCACCAACTTTCCATCAGGGTCCGGCATTACAAAATCCTGATATAGCAAAGCTTTTTTTTGTGCTGATGCTACTCCGGAAGCAGTGCTTTCCACAACCTTTTTATCTGTGTCATTTATAGCTACTGTAAACTCTTTCCTGGAAGGGGGAAGGCACATCTGGTCGTTACAGGCCATGTATTTGATGACGAAAGACAGATCTGTCTTTTTCTCGGATTTCAACTTAAGCGTTTGTGTAAAGGTAACTCCTTTGGCATAATAAGCCACTTCTTCGCCCTTTTTCTTATCAAATCCCTGCTCGCTTACTGGCCCTATTAATTCCAAATTATCATTATTGGCAAATATAAATTCAGTAGGCATGCCCAATCCGCCTTCCGATGATTGAGGATAGATGTGAAAGGGTTCCTGAACAGTAGCTATAAACTTTATCTCATAAGTTAGAGGGGCAGTCTTTTGACTGCTAAACTTCCAGGAAACAGGATGTATGTCCTGAGCTAATGCCAGGCACTTTAATGTACTTAGCATTAGAAAAAGCAATATTCTTCTCATTGGTTTCTATTTTTATTTTACTTGCCGGGCTGATGCTTGAGCAGCACGTGCTTTGGTAATCTCTACCATTGCTTTCAGCTTATAATACTCTCTGTCTGTAGAACCTGCATAACCGGAACTGAAAAACCTGATGTTGCCCATCGGATCGAAGATGATTTTGGTAGGCGTTGCTGTTACAGCATACGCTTTATTCTCTTCATCCTGTAATATCTCAAGCTTAACCGGCTTTCTTGCGGCAAATACTTTTACCTCGGCCTGAGGCTCAAATAAGTTTACCACAAATAGCTGAAATTCACTTTTCTTATAGTCTGCCACTACTTTTTCAAATCCGGCAAAAGCAGCTACACAAGGTGTACATCCGGTAGACCAGAAATCAAGTACTAAGACTTTACCATTATAATCGGCCAGGTTAACCGGCTTGCCATCCAGAGAATTCAGCGTAATGTCTTTTACAGGCTTATTGGCCAAAAATGTATTTATCGTTTTGCCAGGTTGATTAACGATAGGCATTGTGCCTGTAAGTGGTAATGCCGGAGATTCTACATACATTTTTTCTACCTTGTGGTAGTATTTCTGATAAGCTTCATCTGTAAGAGATTTCAGGTATTGTTCGAAACCCTTATCTGATCCTTTAACTTTCTGATATATTTCCTTAAAAGTAGCCACCATATAAGGATTGGAATCAGCTTCCTTAAAAGCTTTGCTCAAAGTATCAAATGCAATTTTATGATCGCCAGCAACAGACATAACGATAGCATAGCGGTTCAGATAGTTGGATTTGACATCTTTAAAATAGCCATTGTCATTAGCGGAAGCCACCTTTTTTCCGGCTGAATTAGCAATCATAGCTTTGGCTGCTGCAGTATTTCCCAGTTTGGCATTAGCCGCTGCATTCAAATCCATTAAAATATGAGTTCTACCGAATGCATCGGTCCAGGTACCTTTTTTCAATTGCTCCAAAAATTCGTTGGTATACTTTGCAACAGCAACGTATTGCTTTTTCTCATCAAACAATTTTTCGAGGGCATAAGTGAGGTTTAAAAATTGCATGGGGTTGTATTTAGGTTGGGCCGCCTGATAATGGTTGTACTTATCTAAATTCCCCTTGGCTAACCAGTTAACAGCGAGTTCAGCGCGAAAACTATTGTCTTCTTTTTCGGCTAACTTTGCCTTATTTTCATTGTAATATTTATCCTGGTCTTCAACTTTTTCAATCATCATAAAGTCTTGAAGGCCATATTTTTTTACTGGTGTTTGCTGGGCCCAGGCTGAACTGGAAATCAACAGCAATAAGATTAGTTTTTTCATCTTTTTATATTTTAGGTAGGATTTACTTAATTAGCTAAATACTGCTCACGCAGTATTTAGCATAATATAATTATGGGTTTTCTTCCAGACCGTTGCTCGTTCCCAACACAACTTCCCCAAATTTCAGGGCAAACCTTTCAGGTTTTAGGGTAAAGCTTTGCGCAACATTTCCATTATCAGCAAATGTTTTATGGATATACTTAACATGATCGCCATAAACAGGATCCTGAGATAAGCGGCGCATATCTAACCATCTATTACCAGTAAAGAAAAGTTCACGAATCCTTTCATCAAGGATAAACCGTACCAGTTTGTTTTGATCAGCTGCAATTGCCGAAGGTACAGGAGCTGCTGCCCCTGAAGTTCTTTTAACCCGCAGGGCCTGTACATCCTGCACAGCTCCTGCCAGATCGTTTGTGCGGGCCCTGGCTTCTGCACGCATCAGGTATAAGTCTGGCAAAACTGGACCAACATCTTCAAGAAAAGCAAATTGCGGTCTTCTCATGCCCCTGGGATAAACCAAAACGCCGTCAAAGTCTAAATCATCAGATTTGTACAAACGTCTGTCTGTGAGATCAAATAGCTTAACGGTTTCTTCTGAAAGCACAAATGTATTAGGCGCTGAGAATAATGTCTTAGTCGCATCAATGTTAAAAATAGTCTCCGTATCATTGATAACCTGAGGTTTGTTCCCGGAATAACTAAATCCATTATGAGGAAGCCAGGACTGAGATCCTCCTGCAGGATTCATAACTACGTTATAATCATACAAAGCCACAGGAATGTTAGCTTTTGGAATTTCCAAAAAGGCGAGGTCAACGTTAGTTTTTGCCGCCGTAAAGTTATTCATTGCGAAATAAATACGTGCAAGATAAGTGTATGCAGTAAGTTTACTAATTTTACGACGGTGAGTTAATATGCCTAAATCTGGTATAGACTCGTTAATGTCATTAATCATCAACTCATAATTCGCTTTTTGACTTAAACGCACAAAATTTGTTTGATTTACATCAGATTTGGTAATATCAGGAATCCCCAAATCAGTAGCAGCGGTATTGGCGTTATAAGGCTTTGAAAAGTCACTTAAAAACATGAAATTACAGATTGCCCTTAATACTTTGGCTTGCGCCAATATTGCTTTCTTTTGAGCATCAGTACCACCTTCAGAATCCATCACATTATTAATGACCTTATTAAAAACATAAAGTCTCCTGATATAAATGGCTTCATTTGTAGCTGCAGAACTGAATTCATCTGGTGTAGCTCCGGCATCGTAAATCCTATCGTCATACCTAAAAAGACGTTGCATGCGTGGCGGTATCTCGGTATAAAAAGACTGCATTGCCGCCATCTCATCGCCCATATAAATATTTGCAGGCAAAAATGTTTGAATATTTGAAATATTCAATACTTGCTCATAATCGTTGGTTGTCTTTAAAACTTTTTGTCCTTTGGGTACGATTTCCAGGAATTCCTTTTTACAGGAAAACTGGACCAGCAAAGAAAGCGCAAAAGCTGAAACCAGGGTATATTTTTTAAATATTTTCATAACACATGTCATTTATTGTTTAATTAAAAAGTAATATGAGCTCCTAACGATACCGTTCCTTGTGCAGGCCTCACGTTAGTTACTTGCCCCTGAGCTCTATTAACTTCCGGATCAAAATTTAAGTCATTAGCCGTCCATAGCAGTATATTGTTTACATTGCAGCGGAAAGTAATCGATTGTGCTTTAATTTTGTTTGCAATTAATTGTGGAAGAGAATAGCTTAAACTGATATCCCTGATCTTTACATAATCGGCAGATAAAATTCTCGTACTTCCTTGGTTGTAATAATTCAAATTTCTGGCGGCAGAAACTGTTGAGTTAGCCACATATCTTGGAATATCTGTACGGGCTTCATCACCAGGAACTTTCCAACGTGCTAAAAATCCATTTTGGTAATCGTTACCATATATGATCCCATCGCCTGTGTTCACCCTTGGATCACGAAAGACGTGTCCTGTATTGAAAATTATGTTCACGCCCAGGTTAAATGATTTATATTGGAAGTTATTGCTAAGTCCACCAGACAAAGGCGCCTGAGTTACGCCCATCCTAAGAATATCAACAGGCAGGCTTATATTCGGATTTGAGGTAACTGTTCCATCAGCAAGTCTTATCTGAGGATCTCCTGAGGCATTTAGCCCAGCATAATTATAAGCATACAAAGAATAAAGTGATTGACCAACAATTGAAGTTGTTCCTTGACTAAAAACTGTTCCTACCAAAGCTGCTCCCGTAGTAGCCACATTGTTAAGATTCAATTTTGTTAGCTTGTTTTTATTATAGCCCAATATTAGACCACTACTCCAGGCAAAATCCCTTGTTCTTAAATTAACTGAATTCAATGCAATGTCTATTCCTTTGTTTTGCATATCACCGAAATTGCCGGTCACACTCGCATAACCCGTTAATGGAGAAGTAATTACAACACCAATCAGATCACTTGTCTTTTTCAGATATACGTCAACCGAACCACTTAATCTGTTATTAAGCACTGCAAAGTCTAAACCTGCATTATAGTTTTTGGTGGTTTCCCATGTCAATTTGCTGTTAGCGGGGGTTTGCAAAGCTAATCCGGAACCGTTTACAGCATTGAGATTAACCCTTGCGGCAAAAATGTCAAAAGAAGCAGCTTGTCCCGGTCTGGGTGCATTTCCTGTAATTCCGTAGGTTAAACGCAGATCTAAACGGTTTAACCAATTAACCGGTTTCATGAATTGTTCGTTCCCTAAGCTCCACTTTCCCCCTATACTATATACAGGTTTGTTTTGGGCTGATCTATCAAAGCCGAATAGATTACCCTGATCTACCCGAAAACTACCATTCAATGAGTATTTTCTGGCAAAGGTATAAGCAGCACCGGCCACATATGAAGTTGTCCTTATAATAGGTTGCTCTTTTGTATCAGGACTAAGGGTTAATAAGTTTGAAGAGGCTGAACCAGCTACCCCAGCTATTGTATTGGTTTGTAACCTGGCAGCATCAACGAAACCATAAGTTTGCGCACCATCATCCCATCCATAAAAATATCCATTACTATTGATAATCTGCTCGCTCCTGGCTTCTTGTGCAAACATAGCTGTTATCTGGTGTTTATTCCAATCGCGATCAAAGGTTAATTGGTTTCTTATGGTCCAGCTCTTTGCTACCAAATTTTTTGTTTCCAGCGTTCCGCCAAACTGAGGTAAATTATATACAGGTACTGAGGTTGTAGTAGGCGCAACGGTGAAACGTGTTTTTAAAACCCTTACATCATAATTGCTTTCATCGCGAACAGCTCTCATTGCACCCGATGCATAGTTGAAGCCATAAGTTCCTGTAAATTTCAGGCCCTTTATGATGTCTATTGTTCCTCCGGTCTGAAATCTTGTACTTAGCGTATTTCGGGTTGAATCGGCACTGTTCTGTTCTAAAAGGGGGTTATAGTCCAGATTGATCCGGCTTCTTGCCTGAAAGTCAAGACGCCTGGATTCTGGAAATAAACCTGCCCAATTTACATCCAAAGGATTACCATTTGCATCTTTCACCAATTGATATTCATTGGCAGCTATATTGGTAGGTAACGATACATTGTTATATTTAGTAATTCTATTGTTAATTTCAGCATTCAAATTTATTTTAATTCTTTTGCTCACAGTAAACTGGTTATTAAGTAGCAACTGATATGCATTGTCATTCTCGCCAGGCGTATTACTAACCCTGCCCAGATGCTGGGCTGAACCATAAAATGAATGCACCTTACCGCCTCCGGAAACAGATAGGGTCTGATTTAGAACAGAAGCATCGCGAATGAATAGATCGTTGATCTGGCCTTCATTAGATAATTTCGATAAACTATCCAATTTAAAGTTGGCTTGTGCGAGTGTAATAACATTTCTACCTGGAGTTGCATCATACAAAAACTGAAGATGTGGAGGTATCGGAACACCTTGATTCAGCAACGAAGTATAACTGGTAGCCGCCGAATATTCCGGAAATAATTCCCTGGCTAATGCAATATGTTCAGCATTGGAGATCCGTGGAATGTAATAACGGTCCGGACGGCCATTGAATCCAAAATAACCATCATAATCGATCTGAAGTTTATCACCGGCTTTGCCTTTTTTTGTGTTAACAACTATTACTCCATTTGCAGCTTTTGCCCCCCAAATAGATGAAGCTGTAGCATCCTTAAGTACGGTAATGTCTTCTACGCTCTGCACATTCAAATTGTCAAAAATTTCTCTTGAGACTTGAATACCATCCACAACATATAATGGCTCGGTATTGAGATTAAGGGTTGTGGTTCCGCGGATAACAATGCCACCGTTACCACCGGCACCACTGGATAAACCAGGTACCAATCCTTCCAGGCGGTTAAGGAGCGTTGGCGAGCCTGCAGATCTGTCTAGCATCACTTTTAGGTTTGGCTTGGAAAATGAACCAGCACTACGCTCTTTAGAAATCTGTTGATAGCCAGTGTTGAATGTAACCTCTACTTCGGATAAATCAGTGGTCCTGAACTCCATTCTGATAATGCCGAGATCTGGCTTTGCAGGTAGCACTACTGGCTCATAGCCCATGTAGGCAATGATAATATTGGCTTTTGAATCTACGTTGAGCAAAACGAACTCTCCTCTGAGATTGCTGCTACCCAGCGCTTTTGGATCGCCCTCTACAATTATTGAGGCCCCGGAAAGCGGTTCGCCCTTCTCATCCAAAACCTTGCCCTTTACCGTGATCCGCTCCTGAAGCCAGGCACCCTTATTTTGTGTTACCGAAGGTTCCGGTTTTTTTTTGATGGACACAATAATGCCTTCAATACTATAAGACAGGGGTAGATTTTTAAGGGCCAATCTCATCGCCTGGTGGATATCAGCGTTATTGACATCTATGCTGACCAATTTATTCTTAGGAATTATTTTCCCATCGAATATGATATCAAATCCACTTTGTTTACGTATCTCCCGTAATACAGATTCCAGGGGAACGTCCTTTTTCGACATCGAAATGCGCTGGGCGAGTGAGGCCGCGCTAACGTGCATAAAGGATGCTATTAATATTACGGTGGTTAGGCGCATAATAAGCAAAATTTTGTGGTATACCGATTTACGTACACCAAGGTTGCTGGTATATTTTTTATACATTTGTTTAGTCGTTATGCAGGATTCTTGGTTTTAGAAGGTTAAGACCCTGCAGTAAACAGTTGATTTAGTTAATTGTGACGATTGTACCAGGAGTGTCTTACATTCCTGGTTTTTAGGTTTTATAGTAGCTTTTATTCCATTCCGTATATTTAAGTGATTAATCCATTATTTATCAACCAGGGATGTTATTTGAAAACATGAACCGTTTTACCCTCAATTCTGAACCTTGCCAGCCCCGTATCTTCAATGGCTTTTAATACGGTTGACAAATTGTTACGTCTGGACATCCAGCCTCCTGATTCTAAATCTTCGGGAACTGCTTCATCATATACGATTACCACATCGTACCAACGGGCGATTTTACGCATTGCAGTTTTAAAATCTACGTGATTCAGGAAGAAATCCCCTTCTTTCCAGTCTGTGATGTCATCAAGGCTGACCTCATTTACCTGAAGCCTGCCACCATAATTAACAACCTGCTGACCGGGCCTGATCAACTGCGTCTTTCCCTTGACACTAACTTTCACAGAACCCTCCAGTAAAGTTGTGGCAATCTGCGGTTCATCTTTGTATGCATTTACATTAAAATGTGTTCCCAGAACTTCGATCGATTGTCCTCTGGTTTCTACTACAAAAGGATGTTTTTTATCTTTTGAAACCTCGAAATATCCTTCGCCGTCGAGCCTTACGCTGCGTTTGCCACGCTCGTTAAGGGCTGAAGAGTAGGTTAAACTTGAAGCTGCATTCAAATACACCAAAGATCCGTCGGGCAAACGCACCCGGTAGGTTTCACCTTTGGCGGTGGTAAGCGTGTTAATTTTAACGGATTCAGCTGAATTTTCTTTTATTTCATAAATCAACTGACCGTTTGCCAGCTTGCTAATCTCAACTCCGGATTCATTGGCAAGTTTCCCATCGCTTACTTCCCCCAGCCGGATTTTTTTTCCGTTGGCCAGAGTAAGGGTAGCGCCTTGTTTTCCGGGTGCAATTTCCGGGCTGGTTTGTTGCTGGTTTTTGAAATATAACAAGCCCGCCCCAAATATTATTGTTGCTACTGCGGCGGCTATTCCGTATCGCCAAAGTTTATGTTTGCCTGTGCTTTGACGGTCGGTTGTTGGGTCCGGACCTAACTTAGCCCGAACAATCATAAGATCAGATTCAACATCTATATGTCTAAATTGCCTGCCCATTTCCTGCAAATCTTTTTCGTTGAGTACTTCACGAAAAATCTGCATGTTTTCTGATGAAGAATTTATCCAGTTTTCTACTTCGTCCACCTCTTCAGCCCCTAAGGTGCCCATAAGGTAACCCGAAATCAATTCGGACAGTCTTTCAGACAATATTGTGGTTCTTTCGTCCATAGCTTTATCTTCGCATTTATACTACTATAATGCACGGAATCTTTATATGTCCAAAAGAAAATGAAAAAAGTTCAAGAATTATTTAGACAGGCTTAATGCCAATGGCCTGGAAATAATAATGCTATTACCAGCAGAAAATCTTCACTGGATAGTTTTCCGCGCAGCAGGGTGATTCCGCGCATCTTCTGGCTATTTACAGTGCTTACACTGATATCCATTTCTTCAGCGATCTGTGATGGCTTCTTCCCTTCCTCAAAAGTCATCAGAATGACCTTCCGGCACTGTTCCGGTAAGGTGTTCACCTGGCTAAAAATTCGGGTCACGACTTCCGATTGAATGATCTCCTTTAATGCATTCTGGTCGTCCAGATCGGCTCCCTGCATAAGGCTTTGGTATTTTTCCTGATATTTCTGTTTCCTGAAATCCATCAGACAACCATTCTTAACGCAGGTGAATAAAAAGGATTTTAGTTTTGGTATGGTCGTAAAATTCTGACGCATTTGCCAGGCTTTCAACATCGCTTCTTGCGCAATGTCTTTAGCAGCCTGTTCGTCAGCTAATATTCTTCCGGCAAACAAGCAGAGCATAGGGTAAAAATGGCGGAATAAGACATTGAACGCCAGGTCACCGCCATCATTGAACTCATGAAGCAATGCCGGATTTTTTATGTCAACCTTATCCACTTTTATATTCATCCCTATTGTAAAGATACACATCCTGTTGTTAAAGTTTACAATTAAGTGGGACCAGCGAAGTATAAATGTAGAACAACTGATCAATGTTTCTCTCACTAAATCTGATTGAGGACCTGACAATGTTTTTTCGAAAAATTATTAATTGACTCCCCTTGTTGAAGATGAAGATCGTTAAGTTAAATAAATAATCAATTTTATTTTGCATCTTCATATTAATATCGTAATATTACGATATAAAATTATGGGACTTACAAAAACAGAAATATTTACAGACGACCAGAATCAGCTTGCTACCTTATTAAAGGCAATGGCTCATCCTGCGCGGATTGCTATCCTGCAAAGGATATTGATTTCCAATACCTGTATTTGCGGTGATCTTGTTGGGGAACTGGGATTGGCACAGGCAACCATTTCACAACATCTAAAAGAATTAAAGAACGCAGGAATAATACAAGGAACAATAGAGGGTGTTAGTGTCTGTTACTGTATCAATCCAAAAACATGGAAGTTATTAGAGCAGCAATTGGGTGCTTTTCTTGCCGAATACAAAGGTGAAACAACTTGTTGTTAACCTTTTTTTGCCTATATCAATCGTTAAATTGCAATAATACTATAAATAGATAAATTATGAAACTATCAGAAATAAAAGAAATCCTTGCTACGGCTGAAGGAGTAAATTTTAAATTAGAAAATGGTAATTCGGTGCCGGAGCATTTTCATGTAACCGAGGTTGGAATTATTACAAAAGACTTTATAGACTGCGGAGGGACTGTACGCCATGAAAAAGTGGCTAATTTCCAGTTGTGGGATGCGAATGATTATGAGCACCGTTTAAAAGCTGGCAAATTACTGCATATTATCTTGCTTTCAGAGCGGGTTTTGGGAATGGAAGATTTAGAAATTGAAGTGGAATATCAGGCAGAAACTATTGGTAAGTATGACCTGGGATTTGACGGAAATAACTTTCTTTTACTAGCGAAGAAAACAGCTTGTTTAGCAACGGATAAATGTGGTGTTCCGGCTGAAAAACAAAAAATTGAAATGGTAAATCTGGCTTCAGGTTCAACTTGTACTCCGGGTGGCGGATGCTGCTAGTTTTAAGACCGATAAATATAACAATGAATACAGAACTTTTCCAGGAACTTGAAAGTGTGGTGAGCACTTTCAAGTTTGATAGCATCGCATCAGATCGCAGGGCCTTGTTACAGCCCTTAATTGATTTTATTCAGGACAAACACAGTACTCAAAGCGAGGTGCGCCTCAATTTGATCTGCACACACAATTCACGCAGAAGTCATCTTTCACAAGTTTGGGCGCAGACAGCGGCCGCTTATTATGGCATTAAAAATGTCTTTTGTTACTCAGGGGGAACAGAAGCCACAGCGTTGTTTCCTGTAGTTGCCGAAACCTTGAAACATACAGGTTTTAAAATTCAGGTTATTGCCGAAGGGAATAATCCCATATATGCCATAAAGTATAGCGATAACGAACATCCTGTCATCGGTTTTTCAAAGACCTATGATCATGAATTTAACCCTTCAGGTGCATTTGCTGCAATAATGACCTGCTCACAAGCCGATGGGGGCTGTCCATTCATCCCCGGTGCGGAAAAGCGTATTCCAATAACGTTTGATGACCCAAAAGCATTTGACAATACGCCACAACAAGCAGAAAAGTATCAGGAAAGAAGCTTGCAGATAGCAACTGAAATGTTTTACGTGTTTTCACAAATCAAATAAATATGTCTGCAAATACTTGTGCCCCTGCGGCAGAGCGTAAAAAATTGGGTTTTCTTGACCGTTACTTAACCCTATGGATTTTCCTGGCAATGGCCATTGGTGTATCTATCGGATTTTTTGTTCCATCCTCATCAGGATTTATCAACTCCTTTTCCAGCGGCACAACTAATATTCCATTGGCCATCGGGCTAATCCTGATGATGTACCCGCCATTGGCAAAGGTGAAATATGAGCAAATGGGCAAAGTTTTTAAAGATACCAAGGTATTGAGTGTATCTTTAATATTGAACTGGGTAATTGGTCCGATATTGATGTTCTTCCTTGCCATTACCTTTTTACGTGACTATCCTGAATACATGGTTGGACTGATTCTGATTGGTTTAGCAAGGTGCATTGCTATGGTTGTAGTTTGGAACGAACTTGCGGAAGGAAACCGTGAATATGCTGCCGGATTAATTGCCTTAAACAGCATTTTCCAGGTATTATTATACAGTGTGTTTGCATACATCTTCATTACGGTTCTTCCCCCATATTTTGGTCTGCAAGGTTTAGATGTAAATATCACTATTTCCGAAATTGCTAAAAGTGTAGGGATATATTTGGGCATTCCATTTGCGATGGGTGTGATCAGTAGGTATGCATTGATTGCTATCAAAGGAGAAGATTGGTTCCAAAACAAATTTATACCCCTTATCTCCCCAATTACTTTAATTGCATTGCTCTTTACAATAGTAGTAATGTTTAGTTTGAAAGGAGAACTTATCGTTCAGATCCCTATGGACGTACTAAGAATAGCTATTCCACTTGTTATCTATTTCTCTATCATGTTTGTGATCAGCTTTTTTGCAGGACGTTATTTTGGTGCTGATTATTCTAAGAGCACCTCAATTGCCTTTACTGCAACGGGAAATAATTTTGAACTGGCTATTGCTGTTGCCATTGGTGTTTTTGGTATCAATTCAGGACAGGCATTTGCCGGGGTAATCGGCCCTTTGGTTGAAGTGCCCGCATTAATCGCTTTGGTAAATCTTGCTTTTTGGTTTAGGAAAAAATACTACAAAACCGTACCGATTAGTTAAGGATTATGGGTGGATTGCCAGGATGTGTCATGAAGCCTATGTCGGGGAGTCAATTTGGTGAGACTTATCCAATTCGAGATGAGCCCTGAGATTTTCTTCTCCAATTGTATCCAACAGTTCAGTTATACCATAATAATTAATTGCAACAACAATATCAACAAGGGCAAGCAAACGATCGGTTTCTATTTCAGCAGCATCAAATTTATTTCTTAGCTTATTTTTCATATCCATCTCTCCGACAGGCTTCGACTTTTCTATATGTATCTAAAAGCCAACCTCTTGTTTATTGTTTAACTATTTTAAACTCGGTTCTTCTGTTCAACTGATGATCCGCCTCTGAACATTTCACTCCGTTTGAGCAGTTATTCAACAACTTGCTTTCGCCATAGCCTTTCGCTGTTATTCTATTTTTACCGATGCCGTGATCAATGATATACTGAACAGCTGAATTTGCCCTCCGCTGAGACAACCACTGATTATACTGATCATTGCCTCTGCTGTCGGTATGCGATCCAAGTTCTACCCAAATTGTTGGGTTGTCTTTCAGAATCTTAACAAGCTTATCGAGTTCAACCGCTGCATCCGGCCGGATATTGGATTTATCAAAATCGTAGTAAATATTCTCTATCTTAATTGCTTTTTCCAATTCAATTTTCTCTAAATAAAGATCTCTCCTAATCTCAGCAGAGGCGGTTAAATTAATTGTTGTAAGTGATGCAACATCGGCTCTGTAATTGCTTTTTTCTCCTGTCAGGTTGTAATCAGATTCCTTATCGAGATTAAACCTAAAATTACCACTTTCATCAGTTTGAACTTTGAGCGTTTGACCATTGATTTTAGAAAGGGTAACTATAGCATTTACTAATGGTTGGTTAGTCTTTCGATCAAATACACTGCCGATCAATTTGAGCGCAAAGATTTGCTGCTCTGTAAAACTATAAATATCGTCGCTGCCAAGTCCACCTGATCTATTTGAGGTAAAATATCCAGTTAATGGCGAAGTTTTCAAATAAGCAAAATCATCTTGCGGAGAGTTTGTGGGATAACCCAGGTTTTTTGGTCCGGCAAATTTCCCATTCAGTAACTGAGCTTTAAAAATATCCAATCCACCCATTCCTACCCGGCCATCGGTACTAAAATACAGATTATGCTCATTATCCAATATCGGTGTCCGTTCATTGCCTTTAGTGTTAATCTCCTTTAAATTTACCGGCAATCCCCAGTCACCGGCACTGGTGCGTTGACACATGTAAATATCTGTTCCCCCAAGTCCGTTCGGCATGTTGGATACAAAATAAAGACTATTTCCATCTGAAGTTATAAATGGATCCCCAACGGAGTAATCATCTACTTTGTTATACTTAAAAGGGATAGGGCTTGCCCATTTACCATCTGCATCTTTTTTACTCGAATAAATCTCGAGGTTAACAGTTGCTATTTTTCCATTAACATAAACTGGCTTTTTAGGTATTTTGCTTAAGGTAAAAAAAACTTCCTTCCCATCTTTACTAAAACTTGCCGGCCCAACATGATAATCTGTATTTGCATTTAAATTGAAACTAAAAACGCTATCCTGATTTTCATCTTTTTCATACAGTTTTAAATAATGGTTCCCTGTCCAGCCATAAACAGTTCGGTCGGGTTTCTTAGTTCCATCGAACTTTAAGAACGGTCTATTACCAGATAATTTATCGGCTGATGTATTTCCACGGTCTGAAGAAAAAACAATACTGTTCCCATACACTGTAGCCCCCCAGTCTGACTGGGGAGTATTGAGTATTTTTTCATTGCTGATGACCACTGTTGCAGGGTTTTTCATCCAAAACCCGGCTGAATCGCAGCTCAACAACCAAAGATTTTGTTCTTTTGGATCAACATCCTTGTTTAATTCACCATACTTCTGATATTGCGCTTTTGCTTCAGCATATTTTGAATTTTGCTGTAATGCCTTGGCGTAATGGAGAACATTTTCCGGATTGGTGTTCGACATTCCAGCAGCGATTGCATACCAGCTTTCAGCTTGTTTGTAATTGTTCTGGTAGCTATAAGCCTGAGCCAGCCTTTCAGCCGCATGTAAGGTCGGTTTCTTTTTATAAGCCAGTTCATACAAATCAATCGCTTTACTGAAGTTATAAAGTTCATACTGTTTATCAGCCTCAAGCCGTGCATATTGAGCAAATACAGTAGTCTGATGAGCGAACAATACGGTAACAGCCAGAAATAATCTGTAAATATTCTTTTTCATATTTTTCATTTTCCTCTTCAGGGATTTAAATTACATTTAGCGCTAAGCAGAAATTAAAAATATCTCGGCGTACGCATTCTTGTATATCTTTTATTGAAGAAATAGCTTATGGAGATTTCATGAGTACCTGCACTGTAACCTTGAAGTGGACCAATAGAAATATCATACGCATAACCTATCCTAAAGTTCTCCGTTGGTAAAAATTGTACCGCTGCAACTACTGAATTCAGCTGACTCAAGTTCTTTTGCAGGTAATCTTTATTGTACAACTTCACACCGGTACGATATGAACCTCCTACCCAAAACTTATCTGCCAAAATCACGAAAGTGTTTATATCTAAACTGGTTGGACCTCCCCTGTCATCTTTTAGCAGAAACGATGGCTTCAATAAAACACCCTCGTTTAACGGCAGCAACACACCTGCAGTTAAATAATAATGCGGCCTGGGTTGTGGGATAAACGCATAACGATCAATATCAATATATTGAGCGATCAGATTATCCACTGACAGACCCGCATAAAAACGATCATTCGAAAAATAAACACCTACTCTCGCATCGGGCAAAATTGTACTTTGAACTCCTGTTGGCTGATACACTTCAGGATCGTTCGGGTTTAATTTGGCTCCATCAATCCCTAGTTGAATAGCGCCGAAACCAAGACCGAACGCTAATCTTGCAGAGCCATCACTATTCATGCGTATTCTATAGGCGTAATTGCCAAACACGGATTCATTGCGTTGGGCACCCAAACGGTCACTTGAAATTTGTAGTGCAAGCCCAACATTTCCATCATTGGCAATAGCGTCAACTGCTAACGACATGGTTTTAGGCGCCCCGGTAATTCCGGTCCATTGATTTCGGTAAAATGCATGAATATTTAACTGCTCCCTATACCCGGCATAAGCTGGATTAATATAAATTCCATTGAACATATATTGGCTAAACTGTGCATCCTGCTGGCCTTTAACCAAATTGGAGAAGAAAAGGAGCGCGGTAAATATCTGTAATATTCTTTTCATGTTTTTCAATTGTGATCGTTCCTACCCACTTGAAACTAATTTTTAAAAGCCCTGATTAAGGTGATGTACCCTTTAAATATCTGCCAGTCACCCCCGGTACCCTCTTTCACACGAAGAATGTAATAGTATGTACCTTCGTTCAATCCTTCTCCGGTCCAATCATTTCGATAATTATCAGATTTATAGACCTGATTGCCCCAGCGATTTACAATAGTCAGATCGTTCTGCGCAAACAGCTCTAACCCTCGTATTTCAAAAGTATCATTGTTGCCGTCGCCATTAGGTGTGAATAGGTTTGGAACAAATAATGATACCCCTGAAACAGCCAGCTTGGTAAAGAAACCTGCGTTAGCTGCAAAATCAGCAGAAATCTCTACATCGTTTCGGGTATGCACCCCTGGGAATGGATTGGAACCTTTTAAGAGGTCCCACCTGTCTGCGGTAAGATAGCGGGAAATTGCAGCATTCTCATCCTTAAAAAGATTGCCATTGGTAAAACTGTTGTGTTGCAAGGTCATCGATAGCGTTGTTGCAGGCGAGCCGTAAATGTGCCACACGCGATCCATACCTGTTGACAGATTTTTAATGGCTTTACCTGCACCAGCATAATCCTGTACACTTACGTATAGCTTAGCTGCATTTTGAGGGGTTAAAGTTGCTGGTGTATAATCTCCTTCAGAAATACCTACTGGAAAAACAAATGAATCTTTACCACCATATTCTTTGATCATATGGCCAACAATACTATTACTGGTAACAACCATACGGTCTTTACTGTAGTTGGTGATTTTTCCGCTACTATTGAAAGCTAAATTCTGACCATTTAGAATTACATCGGCACCATTCACCGCAAGATCCAAAGTTCCCCCGATATTTAAAGTAGCCGATAAGGCACCACCCGGATTAGCAATTCCAAAACCTGGGTCACTAACATCATCCAATTTGATATTGTTAGAATTACGGTGCTCAAGCAAAAGGTTTATAAAGCCAGCATTATTTCCATCAATATGACTTGGACCTGATCCCATTGAGGTATAAAATGGATTATCGCCTGGATTGTAAATCACAATTTTGCCAGAGCCATTAAAAGTAGCTCCCGGTGCAATCCAAATATGCTTGCTGTAAATTTCTAATGTACCGTCAATTTGCCAGACTGCATTAGGGCCAAAATAAGTACCCTCGCTGAAACGCTGTTCCGTAGTTCCGGCAGAAACTGTCATAATTGAATTATCAACAGTCATACTTCCAGATCCGGTTTGGGCAGCAGCCTGAAATTTTAAGCTAAATAGCAGGCTAAAAAAAAGGATAATTTGGTATTTATAGTTTTTCATTTTTATAAAATGATCTAACACTATTTTTAACTTCTGTATATTATGATCCTTCTTCTTATTATTGATTAACTCTTGTAATACTAAGCGAGCCAAGGTCAATGACATTGGATGCAACTGCACTACAACTAAACCGTACTCTAATCCGATCCCCGGCTCCCAAAAGCCCAGTCCAGTTCAATGAATTCCCATTGGCTATCTCTGAAGTAGTTTTGCTGGCCTGAGTATCCTGTACTAAATTCTGCCAACTACCGCCATTGTCTGTACTTTTCTGAAAAGAAGCAATTGTATTCCAAGAGTTATTTGTTTCGGAAGCTGCTGTATGTGTGTGTGAGGTTTGCATACTAAGTACAAATATGCCTCCCATATTAGCAGGAACTGTAAAAAAGTTGTTGTTCGGATCAGATGTATTCCAGGCATTGTAAACATCTAAATTTTCAACAGAGAACCTACCCACTAACATAGCCCCTCCATTTATGGTTTGTACTCCGGGTACCCCTGCACTCACCAATAGTTTAGGAATTCCCGCATCTGTTGACACACCCGGCACATATCCTAAAACCCCGTTGGCATCAGCAACTACGGTTCTTGTTGCAGTAAAAGTTTGATCTTGTGTTGCAGAGGCGGCCCCGTTTGATTGTGTATTTATAGCATTTGTTGCGCCATTAAGAGGTAGGCCTCTAAGTCTTGCTATACCATTCAAGTCTAATTTTTCCGTAGGAGATGAATTATTAACACCCAAATTCCCAGTTCCAGTTACCGTAGCTCTTGTGAGCCCATTAGTAACTAAATTTAATGGCTTAGCTTCTCCTGTAGTTGTTCCTACATGTAAAGCGGTTGCATTGCCTCTTGAAGTTAACTGGGCAGCACCAGCATTATCAACATATAAATCTACTGTTGCACTGCCTCCAGTTAAGGTTAAGTTTCCTCTGGTGGTTGTACCAATGATGTTTTGGCTTGCCATACCAGCAATGTCTGTGCTAAATTGGATACTACCATTGCCAGCTGTTGAAAAAGTCAAATCCTTCGAATCCATATTCACCGTCCTGTTAGCTGCCAAAGTTCCATTGGTAGTATAAAGATTAGTATTTAAGTCAGTTACCGGAACGGTTTTTAACACCCCATCAACGTCAGCCACTACCATTTGATCGGTAGCTGTATTACCTGCCAAACCATTGATGTCCCTAATTCGCACATTTCCAGCTCCAACATCTAATTGGTCTAAAGGATCATTGGTAGCTATACCTACATTTCCTGTTCCGGTAATACGCATTCTTTCAACTCCCGAAGCACCTCCTGGACTTGTTGAAAATGTTATCGGCGATGGAAGTGTTGTCTGATGGGTAGCTATCGCCAATTGGCTAGCCGCCCCTGTTGCTGTTAAATTAACCTCACCACTTGTAGGCCACGCCTGAATATCAAAGCGGTTATAAGTAGATCCAGAACCAGAACTCACATATATATCTGCATCATTACTACCTTGTGCCTCAGAGCCAATACGGCCATTTGGATCAAACCTAATAACTCTTTCAGGTGAAGTAAACCTAAGGCTTTTTCCATCTAAAGTTACTACTCTGTTACTTATTAATGTACCGTTTGCATTGTAAATATTAACAGGAGCTGCTGGGTTCCAGGCAGAGCCATTCCAAGTCATTACATTTCCTGTAGCTGATCCAGGCGTTAAGCCCAATGTGTAAGGACTAACATCTGTTCCGGCACCGGCACGTGCTAAACCGCCGTTCGTAGTGGCATTAGTCACCTCATTACCAATCACTCCATCTACTTCTGTTACAAGTCCAGAAGGACTTGACCACACCATTTTTCCCGATGCAGTTTGGGTCATGATCTGACCAGCGGTACCACTGGTTGTTGGAAACCAATACTCTCCAGTTTGAGCAGCGCCCGCATCTCTGAAATTAAAGCGTACCCCATTTATTTTTTGAATGAAAATCTCCGAACTATTATTTAGGGGGAACGGATCGGCTGCTCCATTGGTATTGGTATGTCTTAAGCGCATGCCATCATTTTGTAATGATAACGTTGAACCAAAATTGCCAGTAACATTATAACTTTCCATGAAAAAGTTACCTGTGTTAGTTGATCTTATACCCGATAACGAGTTGGTACCATCCTGTGAAGATAATGCGGCTTGAGTTTCTTCAGCACTTATGGTATTGGTTGTCGTACCGGTTTTAGCTAATAATGCTGCTGAAGTAGAATTGGCAGTTGATACTCTGAAATCTCCGTTGGTATTGTTTTGCCAATAGTGCATGGCTCCCAGTGGATTAGTAAAGCTAGCTACTTCGGTTCCAAACGAAGTGTTACCAGATATCACCTCTGATTTAAAATCACCTTTTACTTCGAATTGCTTAGTAGTTGCAGCTGAGCCGAAGTTACCAATACCTACCCTGCCATTTTGATAAATGTTTTGGCTATTGGTTGTTGCTTTTGTTGTAGTTGTACCTTGTTCATTCCAAGGTTCGATAGCGGCCGAAGCGAATGGCACTGATTTTAGCACCCCGTCTATCCCAGCTACTAACAGGTTATCTGTTGATGAGCCGGCTTGTAGTCCAGCGATAGCTAACGTATTAGTGGCATCTGCAGTGATAACTGTTGGTTTAACTAACAGTCCACCCAATTGAATATTATCTGTAGTTTTAGTTAAACCATTGTCTGCGGTAACCGCAGCTGTAGTTCCCGCAGGGCCTTGGGGTCCAGTTGGACCAGCTACACCTTGCGGACCAACAGCACCAGTAGCACCCTGTGGTCCTTTGAATGTTCCACCGTCTGCTGTCCATGTACCGCCTGTTTTGATATAGGTTAAACCAGTTGTCGTATCTACATACGTATCACCATCAACACCTGTACCAGCTCCGGGAACTGTCGTTCCGCTTAGCATCGATTTACCGTTCGTTCCATTGGTCCCGTTTGTACCATTAGTGCCAGCAACACCAGGAGCACCAGTTGCCCCCATAGCACCATCTGGACCCATTAATGTTCCACCGTCTGCTGTCCATGTACCGCCTGTTTTGATATAGGTTAAACCAGTTGTCGTATCTACATATGTATCGCCATCAACACCTGTACCAGCTCCGGGAACTGTTGTTCCGCTTAGCATCGATTTACCGTTCGTTCCATTGGTCCCGTTTGTACCATTAGTGCCCGCAACACCTTGCGGACCAGCTACACCTTGCGGACCAACAGCACCAGTAGCACCCTGTGGTCCTTTGAATGTTCCACCGTCTGCTGTCCATGTACCACCTGTTTTGATATAGGTTAAACCAGTTGTCGTATCTACA
>NZ_JBEPSL010000002.1:0-1286717 GCF_040548825.1 Pedobacter africanus | reverse complement strand
TCTGGATGGTAAACCCCACTCAGGTTCAAGATATTTAATCCTTTTTCCAGGGCTGTGGGAAAAACAAAGTTTCGTTTTACCGCCACCTCTGCTACAGACAAATACACATCCAGGGCATAAATATGAGCAAACAGCTTTTTTATTTTCTCGTGTTCGCGTACTCGGAACAGTACATCATAAGCCGTAATTGCAGGGTAGGGCAGTTTGGCCTGGGGCTTTTCCTTTAAGGCAGGTTCAAAGGCAGCATCGGCCAGCAGCATGGCAATGGCCTCCCGTTCATCCCTGTATGCCGTTATGGCATTTACTGCCGGGCTGTCAATAAACTCCCTGGTACGCCATAAAATGCCGATAATGGCCGTTACCCCATTGTGCATCTCTTTCTCATTGAGTACAGTGGTATGGCTGGAAGTATCTTTACTGCGCCCGCTGTTGTTCAGCAAATACCGCTCGGCAGCATCAAAAGAACTGGAGTCGAAAGGGAATACAGCCTTCATGTCTGCAAAATGGGCAATAATACTGCTCCGCTGGTTTATGGTATCTTGGTCTGACAAGGGGCTGCGGAACAGCGTTTTCAGCATTTCTTCCCCTCCTCGGGTATGGGCCGAATTGTAGAGGTCAAAGATGCCCCCCGAATTCTGCTTGCCAAATATGCCCAAGTCCTCTATGGTTTGTTCGTCTGTTTGTAAAAACATCATTTTATTTTCGTTTGCGTCTGATTAATAATAAAGTCCCCCCCACTAACAACAGCCCCGGCAATACCCATAGGGTAGCTATTTTAAAGGCATAGGCCTGCGGCTCGGTAATGGTTAACAAAGTGTCCCTTGGCTTCACCAGCCGGGGCAGGTATTGTGGGTAAGCACCGTCGGTCATCCAACTATAAAAAGCATTTTCAAATAAATTGTAGGCCGTTCTGATGTTGCTGGTAAAATCAGCATCCCCGCATACTATAATGCGCTGCTGCTTATTGTTGACCTGCCTTGTCAACTGAATACCGGTAACAAAAGAGGGTTCTTTACTGTCGCCCTCCGCTACACTAAATACCGGGGGTACTGAATCCAATACCAGGGTGCCCGCCTTAAGCCATGTTTTTTGAGCAGTCGTTTTTAATATCGGGCTAATGGTAAAGCCCCCCTGTGCTGCATAAGATAGCCCTGTTACGCCGGGCATATATATTTTCAGTGAATCGTCTTCAGTGTCTTTCCTTCTAATTGCATCCTTCAATGCCAAAAGATTGTTTTCTTCTGCAAGGCTTGCGGCCGCTTCGGTAATGTAGGGTATCACTTTGTCTGGCGTCTCGTTTTTACTCAGCTCTACCAGCGTGCCTTTCATCAATTGTACACCCAGCTGTTTAAGCAGGGGGTTCAGGACATATTGTTTACCTGGCTCGCCACAGATCATCAAATTACCGCCCTTATCAATGTATTGCCTGATTTTAGCCAGGGTAAGCTCCCCCAGGATAACCTTCGGATCCGCAATTACCAGGGCAGCAATGTCCTCAGGGATATTGTGTCTTTCCAGTGAAAGCGTATCCACATCAAAAGCATGGTTGATTAACGAAATCCGGTTGCGTTTTTCAGTGGAAATCGTGGAATATTCCCGTTCCCCGGTTTTATAAATGCTGCGCTCCAGGTTGCCCGACAGGAAATATATTTTTGGTGCCTTTTCTGCAATCAACCGTTTTAAAGCATCATCAATCTGGCTCTCATCCGGCCAGAAAACATCATCTTCAAAAGTACGCAGGTTAATCTTCCGGCCTTTATACTTCATCTGTAAAAACAGGCGGCCGTTTTCCGCTTTTGGATCAATCATTTTACTGACCTCCTCCGGCGGCATAAACATTGCTGAATCTACATCACTGATCTGGGCCATTATTCCGGCGATCTGTTTTACTGTTTTACCGGGATAGAATTTGAAATACATGTTATTATTGAAACTCCCGTCATAATCATAGTAATAAACATACTTTAACTGGATGTCTGGTTTAAAGCGGAAAAAGGGTTCCCAAAGAGAGGCTAAATATGGGTTTCTTGCCTCCGGAAACCCGCGTGCTGCACCGTTGCCCAATAAATTGGTATACATCGTTACCTCCAGCGGGGCATTTTCATCCAGCGCTTTCAGTATTTTTTGGGTACGTGGATGAAGTGTATTGGTTTTACCGGCGGTAATGTCCCAGTAACCCGTAAGGGCAGGGCGCGAACTGACATAGCCAATCAACAGCCCCGAAACTATTATGGCAAGGTACCTTAAGGCTTTAACCGCCCAGGGTTTTACTTCCCTTCCTTCTTTCAGTTTAAAGAGCGTAAAACCCAGGAACATATAAATCACCACCAGGAAATAGATCACATCTTTGCTGGTAATCAAGCCGACCAACATCTTGACCGTTCGTCCGGAGATGGATAAGAAATAGGTCAAGTCACGTACAAAATCATATTTCTGCCATACGTTTCCTACGTAACCCAATAAAAAAACGACCATAAAGGTAGCAATCGCAGATATGACCTGGTAAGAACTCAGGCTCGACATAAATAAGCCTATAGCGGCATAAGTGCAGACCAGTAAATAAAAGCCCAGCGTTGCCGACAACAGGATCCCATAATCAACAAGCCGGATCTGGAAGGCTGCAGATATCATAAATACGCCCAATACGCCCACTAAAACCAAATTATAAATCATCAGGGCCAGGTACTTTCCCAAAACGATCTCCCGTATCCTGATGGGTGAGGAGTACAACAGCTTGATGGTGCCATTGTTAATTTCTCTGCTCAATATGCCCATGGTAAGCAAAGGAATAAACAGAAATAAGTTCTGTAATGCATTTGCAAAAATGCCATCCGGATTTAAAAAAATTAGCCGTGTGAGTGATTTCCCAAAATCTCTAAATTTCGGGCTGTTTTTTAACAGCGAGTCCTGTGCATTTGCTAAACCAACTAATGGATCTGCATAAAAAATAGCGCATTGTACCAGGAATACAATCACCAGAAACCAGGCGACGGGCGAATAGAAAAGATTACGGACCTCGTTTTTGGCAATTTTGAATATGATCTTCATCTGTTTTGTTGTTTATGTTTTATTTTTATCATATAAAAGAAGTACCCGCTTATTCCCAACCGGGCCAAACAGAGTAAGTGTTATGTCATTGTTCAGCCACTTATTGCCCCCGTTTTCGGGAGACCCGATCATATTTATTCCCTCCAGCTTGTAACTGCTTAGCAGCTCACCGGTAACTTTGTCCCGAAACTCAAAAGCGTAACTATCTACGACAGAGCGGGCAGAATATTTTTTAAACCCGGTAGCACCTTTATAGGGCAAACTTGCCAGGGTTGAGCCGTTGGCCTGTCCGACTAAGTTCACACTCACCGGGTTGCCCCCCAGGGAGATGTTTACAAAACGGATGCTCATCGTCGAATCTGTCGGAACATGATAAGGCAGCTGGTTTGTGGTAAATAAAGTATCAGGAGCCTGTTCCGTTCCCGTTAAAAACAAGGCATTCACTGTATTGACCGGTAGGTTCAGGATTAAATTAAACAACGGCTTTCCACCCTGTAGGGTATCGACAGGCCGGTACAAGCCCAGCTTTTGCTGACCAAGATAACTCGTATTAGGAAGAAGGTAAGTTCCGTAGCTGACAAAAGTCAGCCCCCCATAAAATCTTATTATTTTTAACTCATCCCCATTAAAATTAGTATACAATCTGGAGCTGCCCACCAGTCCGTTAACCATCATAAGGGCTGATGTCCCTGACCCTGGCATGAGCGCATCCTTTTTGCAGGAATTTGTAGCCAATAAAAGCAATACTGCCGAAAAAAGATTAAAATATATTCGTTTCATTCTGATGCATTTTAACTTGTCTTAATTTTTCTGTCTTTCGCCCCTTCAATACCCTGGATTTTGTATTAAAAACCTGTCTACCTCTAATTCTCTTAAAGGTATAGGGTACAGCAACTGGTAATCACCTGCCCAGGGCTGCTTTAATGGAATTGCCGAAAGCACAGCACTGGCCATGCCTGTCCGCTTTAAATCAAACCAGCGGTGCCCCCATTCCGCAAAAAACTCTATCTGGTTTTCTTTGACTATGGCTGTAATTAGTTCCTGTTGACTTAAGTCATTGCTTAAGTCGTTCAGACCGGCCCTGTCGCGAACGGTGTTTAAATCAGCAATAGCTGTTGTAATTCCACCCGGCGCCCCCTGGGCTATGGCCTCGGCACGTATCAGATAAGCCTCGGCCAAACGCAACACCATATAATATTCGGTGGCCGGCTGCCCAAAAACGCCATTGCTCTTACCGGTTTTGTATTTTTTAGCGTAATTTATCGTTGACCCTGACGAGACAAAAGTACCTGTCCAAGCCTGTTTACGCTGGTCATTTGTTTCAAACCTTGACAACAGCTGATTGCTGAGTGCGTATGGGCTAGATGGTGAAAAAGCATAACCCTCCGTTGTTGCATTTTTTACCGAACTATTCTCTGTCGTTTGCTTTAATTGCCATACAGCTTCCCTGCTGTCGGTTAAAAACACGCGATTCAAGTCGGGCTCCAGCTCATATAATGAAGTCTGGTTAATAACAACCGTTGCCTGCGTGGCAGCATTTACATAATCACCGGCATATAAGTAAGCGCGGGCCAATAATAAAGTAGCGGCCCATTTATTGGGAATGATCCTTTCGCCATTCCCAGCCAGATAATCTTCTGGCAAAGTAGCCTGTGCATCTTTCAGGTCCTTAATGATTTGCTGATAAACCTCTTTTTGAGGCATGCGGTTAAGGTTCCGGGTTTTGTTAAAATCAACAGTAAGCACCATGGGTACATCCCCAAAACAATTGACGAGGTAGAAATAACAGAATGCCCGAACAAATTTGGCCTGTGCAGTAAGCTCTTTTCTCACATTATCGTGTAATGCCCCGGAAGTGGAGGCGGCAATGCCTTCAATAACCGAGTTTGTTCCATAGATGACCTGATAGGCAGAGCTCCATATGGTTCTGGACATCCCTGAATTAAATCCCGAAATGCGATTGGTATTGTACAAATAAGGTTCACCGGCACCGGCACCAGCAACCAGGTTGAGCTCATCTGAAGACAGCCCCCCCAGAATCGTTGTGAGGCCCAGACTAAATCCGTTGGTAGCCTGAGGAAATGTTCCCGCCCCATTTACCATTATCGTATAAACACCACTCATTGCTGATATGGCCAGGTCATCCGTATCAAATACCTCGGCTGTGGTAACCGTGTCTATAGGAGGATCTATTTCGATCAGTTTTTTGCAGCCCACACAAACGGTGCAGATCCAGGCGCAGAAAATAAACACCATTTTTAATTTAAATGAATCCATAAACATTTCTATAAAGTAATTGCCAAACGTCCATTAAAAGTTCTCGGCTGTGGAAAGTTGCCAAAGGGCATCTCCGGATCAATGCCGTCATAGTTTGTAAGCGTGAAGATATTTTCTATATTAACTCCAAAATTTAGTCCTTTTACCCCCAACTTTCTGGCAAGTTTATCCGGTAAGGAATAGCCTGCGGAAATATTGTTCAACCTCAAAAAAGAACCATCTGTGTAGCCCCCATCCGAGCTCGTAAACAGATTGTCAAAATTACCAAGGGTTGTGAAAGCTGGCATAGCGGCAATGTCGCCCGGCTTTCTCCAAACATTGGTTAAAACCGATAATGGCGCATTTTCTATGTCTCCCGGAGTTTTGGTATAAGATCGCAGCATCATCTGCTTTTTAAAATGAAATCTCAACCCAAGCGAGAAATTTTTATACCTTAAATCCGTTCCTGCCCCACCATCAAATCTTGGGTCTTTATCTATGGTAACATAACGATCGTCAGCACCAGTCCCTGGAGCTGTATTGAATGCAGCCGCGCCTATTTTTCCGTCATTATTATAATCCTGAAAAGCCCGTTTTCCTGTCTGTTGATCAATACCTAGATAGTGTAGGAGGTAGTCGGTGTTTAATGGATATCCTATTTTAAACCTGGAATAGTTTCCCGAGTATTCAATTCCGGGGTAGGACAGTAATTTATTCCTGTTGCGACTGATATTGAACGAGGCCGACCAGGAAAAATCTTTCGTATTGATGATGTTTGCGTTTAAAGTAGCTGTTGTTCCTACGTTGCGGACATTTGCATTTAAATTGCCCTGTACAGAAGCAAACCCTGTGAACTCCGGAGTTGGCAGCCCTGATAACTGGTTATCACAATTTTTTCTATAAATCGTTATCCCCAGATTTAACTTATCTTCCAGAAAACCCAAGGTCAACGATCCGGAGAGGTTTTTAACGGTTTCCCAGCGGTAATCCTGATTTACAGCATGCACAGGCACCAGGGGTAAATTACCGTTGTAGTTGTAATATGATCTGTTCAATGGGCCAGAAGACCAGGCCGACAGGTATAGATAATCGCCTCCGGCCCTTCCCGTAACCCCATAATTGTCGCTCAATTTGATTAAGCTGATCCATCCTGGCGCTACGCCTTTCAGCCATTTTTCTTCCAGAGGGAACCAATTGGCTCCAGCCGACCAGAAATTACCAAACCGCCTGCCCGGACCAAAGGCGGAAGACCCACTCCTGTTCCCGTTAAACTGGATGATGTATTTGCTTTTCCAGTTATAGTTGATGCTCCCATTTACATCCGTAAAAGCCGATTGGGCAGATTTGTGAGTGACGGTTTTTAGAGGTGCATTGTTAATAGACTTTAATAGTTCGTCTCCTTTATAACCCGCTCCCATCAATGTATATCCGGAACTGGTTGCATTATTCAGTACTCCTGCTATTGAAATGCCGAGAGTTCCCTTACCAATATAGGCAGAGTACGTTAGTATGGGATTAACATTATAACTAAATATTTCGTTATTCCCGAAAATAGCAAGCCCAAGGGGAAACTCAATTGGGTTCTGAGCAGCTATCGGCTGAACCGTTTTCGTTTTAGCAGAACTGTTATTATAGCCCAGATTCAAGCTAAATTCTAGCCCTTTTATGATTCGGTAGCCCATATTTAATCCACTGGTCAGGGAATAAGTACTGGCGGTACCAGGAGTTAAAATACTCTGGAATGGGAAATATGCGACAGAACCCGGTTCATTAAAGGGGCCGTAATTCAAACTTCCTTTTTCATCAAATATTGGTGGCAGGTTAGGTGCCAGGGTAGGTGTCCCACCAACTGCCACCTGATTGTTATTGGTATATCGGTATTGTACGTTTACTGAAACGGTTAATTTTTGATTTAAGCTTCTATAGCCTAAATTCAACCCCATTCCTGCTGTTTTATTTTTATTCTGATCACTCAGAGCTGAAATATCCTGCACAGAAGAATAAGATCCGAACAACCTGAAATTTATGATGTTGTTCCCTCCGGATAAAGATGTCGATACATTGGTTGCACTATTCGCTTGCCAGAGTTCTTTTTGCCAATCGATATTTCTGCTGCTATCCCATATGGTCAGGTCAGGTGAACCGGCGATTGACGGCGCAAACCCATCGTTGCGAAGTGCCTCACGCCTCATTGCTAAATACTGTTCTGTATTTAACATTTTCCAATGTCCAATAGCCTTATTTACCGAGCGGTCTACATTGATGTCAAACTGTGTAGCTCCGGGTTTCCCTTTTTTGGTTGTGATCAGGATTACACCGTTTCCGGCCCTTGCCCCATACCTGGCTGTAGCAGCAGCATCTGAAAGAATACTAACACTTTCAATATCCTGCATACTGAGCCCATACAAGGGGCTTTGTCCTCCGGAGAAAGAAAGGCCAGCCTGGATAAGCCCGGAAGATCCGCTGTTATAATTTCCCGCATAAGCAAGTCCCAGACTTGGTATCACTATCGGCACACCATCTATGACATACAAAGGATCGGAAGGAACGTCTGCAACAGAATTCCTTCCCCTGATCTCTACTTTTACAGGGGCTCCGCTAAAGCCCGTTGTAGGTGTTACCACCATACCCGGCACCATTCCTTTCAAGGCCAGCAAAACATTGGTAACCGGCTGTTTGGCAAGCTCTGCTCCACTGATCTGTGTTATTTCGCCTACCGACAACCGCTTTGTTGTTGTGCCATAGGCCTGTACCATTACTGCATCCAGCTCATTTTCTGCCTCTTTCATGTAAATGTTAAACTCGGTTTTCATCGCTACAGGTACTTCCTGACGGATATAGCCTATATAACTGATGTTCAGGGTATCATTTGTACGCACGTCTTCCAGCACAAACTTTCCCTGAGCATCAGTAGTGGCCCCTTTACGGCTGCGCTTTATAATTACATTGGCATTGGCCAGGCCCCGGCCCTGCGTGTTGTATACAAAGCCATGTACCGCATCTTTTGCAAAAGCATTAAAATTCAATATCGGTTGGCCGTCATCATCTTTTGGCCCGTTTTTATCAACAAGGACAACAATTTTACCGCCAACGATATTATATCCGACCTGGGTATTGAGCAAGCATTGGTTTAATGTAGCGCTTAAACTTGCTTTTTCAACAGTAACAGATACTTTCCCGGCCTTTTTTAGTATTTCCAGATCATAAAAAATCTGAATCCCCGTCTGTTTTTTTATTTGGGTCAGGACGGTTTCCAAAGGCACATTTTTTAGAGAGAGCGTAATGAACGGTAGTTTCTGAGCGTATATCTGAATGCTTGCCAGCAGACAGATGACAATCAGTACAAGTCTATAAATTCTCATACGCGGTGGTTTAATTGGTGATTTTTTTATACAAACAATACAGCAGGCAGGATTGCCGGCATACCTTAAACTACAGTATTTTTTATGGCGTAACTATTATTTTTTTCCCTTCAACAGTAAAATGAACTTTTGCCAGTTCCAGAACTTTTAAGACCTCCAGAAGATTGGTGTTTCTTGATATTTCGCCCCCAAATTGTCGTTTAGGTATCTTTCCTCTATACTCCACTTCTATATCATACCAGCGCGATAACTTGCGCATGATGCTTTCCAGGCTTTCATTGTTGAGCATGAAATAGCCATTTTTCCAGGCAAAAGCTTCTTCCATATCAGCATCTGATGCCGTTAAAAGGTTGTTTTGCAATGTGGTTTGCTGGCCAGGTTTTAGCCGTACTTCTGTTTTCGGAGCTGCCATCCCTGAGGTTGAAACCTTAACCGCCCCCTCCAGTAAGGTAGTTCTGGTTGCAAGCTCATCTTCGTAAGCATTGATGTTAAATTTTGTCCCCAAAACCTCTATAACCTGCCCTCTGGTTTTTACCCTAAAGGGCTTTTTGGCGTTATGAGCCACTTCAAAATAGGCTTCACCAACAATTTCAACTTCTCTGTTTTTTAACCCCGAAAATGTTGAAGGGGCACTTATATAAGAGGCCGCATTTAACCAAACCCTAGTTCCGTCCTGCAATGTAATTTGATAAGTTCCACCCGCTGGAGTCGCAGCTTTTAGGGTCTGTACGCTATCGCGCCCCACCTTCAACACGCTACCATCGTTATACCTTAAACTGCTATCGTCGATAACAAGACCGGTTTGTGCCCCGCTAAGATTTATGGTCTTGCCGTTATCCAACATTAACGTTGCTGTGTTTTTCCCCGGGGGAATGTCTTGAACCACCACATTGTTTCTAATCTGTTTAAGGATACCCGTATCGCTACTAAAAAACCAAACACCAAGCACAATAGCAATTACCGCTGCAACACCCGCCATACGAATCCATAGCCGATACGGCCTTGGCTTAGTACCTGCAATATGAACAGCCAGGGACCTCCAGATTTCTTTATTGTCTTTTTTCAACAGACTGTTATTCAACAAAATATCACTATTCGTAAGGTGCTTGTTGAAATGATATTCAACAAGCTGCTTTTCTTCGGGTGTTACGTTACCCTCAGTATATTTTGCGATTAGTTTTTCTGCTTCTTGTCTGGTCATGGCTTAACAAATATTTAACCCCCATTTAATACATGTCCGTTAAGCCGGAAAAAAATCCCAATTTATTTTAAAATAATTATATGCCGGTGGGATGACGACAATTGCCAGCACTTTTACCATTACAACTTTATTCATATCGGGTTCACTTCGGGTTCGCCTCAGCTAAAACCGACTGAATCTCAAAAAGAAACCGTAATGATGCAATGACAAAACCATTATGTGCAACTTAAAAGGAAAAACCAATTGCAGTTGTCAGGAGAATAAAATGACCGTAAGCAAAGAGAGGCCGATCTTCGGTTTTAATTGTACAGCTGCCTGGCTAATCAGGTTTTTAACCGTTTTTTCAGAAATGTTTAATTCTTCAGCAATCTCCTGATGGGTACGAAACTCCAGTTTGCTCATAACAAACGCTCTGGCCATTTTCGGCGGCAGCTCTGATACCAGCTTTTCAACTGTTCTGATCAGATCTTTCTCCTCAATATAATCTTCGGTACTGCTTATTCCACTTTCAAAAGTCTGTAAGAATTTCTCAGCATAACCTGCTTTCACTTTTTGATGCGCGACCTGTTTCAAAAATTTATATCTGATTGCCGTATAGAGATAAGCAGAAAGTGAAGTCTTAAGTTCAAGTTCTGACCTGTTGTCCCAAAGCGAAATAAACAATTCCTGGGTCATATCTTTCGTAACATCTCTGTCGGCCGTGAGTTTAAATGCGTAAGCATAAAGCAAACCGCTGTACCTGTTGTAGATTTCGGTAAAAGCGAGCTGGTCACCTTCTTTTAAGAAAGTCGTGATTTCCTGATCAGTATATGTACTATAAGCAGTCATGATGTATAGCTACCCCCTGGTCAAAATTATTCTTTAGTTAAAAGACCCAATAATTTTATACAATTGTAGATAATAATTCACATTCCCTGGTAATAATACCGGAAAATTATTTTCAATCAGGCCTTAGCGACACACACGGGCAGAAAAAAAGGGAGAACACCCGTATGGGTATACTCCCTTTTCTCCGTTTGCGGGAAATCTGTTAAATCAACTCCACACTTCTGCTTACAAAAGCAGTCAGCTCTGCGCCAGTCAGCATTCCCTGCGCCAGTAACGCCAGGTCTACCGCCTGTTTGGCCAATAAGCCCTGCTCCTCTTCGTTATCGGTTGCTATGATCTTCCCGATCAGCTTATGGTTTCCGTTGATGGCTACCTTATAGCTGTCAGGCATGTTGCCATAAAAGCCCATTCCACCACCCATGGCAGCCATGTCTTTCATCCTGCGCATAAACTCGTCCATAGTAACGGTTACCGGCAGTTCTTCAGGGTTCAGACCAACAATTTCCACATGGTAGCCGGGTTTGTTAATGGCCTTGTCAAAAATGGCCGCCACTTTTTTAGATTGTTCTTCTGTCAAAACAGACTCAACATTATCCTCTTTTTCAATCAGCTTGCTGGCCACACTGGAATCCACACGCTTCAACGAAGTCTTTTCCAGTTTCTGTTCCAGGTGATTTACAAAGTGGTTGTCAATCGGAGAGTTCATCAGCAATACATCGTAATCCTGTTTGTTGGCCGACTGTATAAAGCTGTCCTGTTTGGCTGGGTCGTTAGCGTAGATGTACACCAGCTGACCGTTTTTGTCGGTTTGAATATCTTTCACCTTATCACGGTATTCATCCAGCGTAAAGTGTTCTTCTTTGGTATTGGTCAGTAAGGCAAAATCCTTCGCTTTCTCATAAAACTTCTCTTCGCTTACCATTCCGTATTTCACAAAAAGCCCGATATCATTCCATTTTTCTTCATAACCTTTGCGGTCTTTGTTGAAGAGCTCCTGCAATTTATCCGCAACTTTTTTGGTAATGTAACTGTTGATCTTTTTAACATTTCCATCTGCCTGTAAAAAGCTTCTTGAAACGTTTAACGGAATGTCCGGCGAATCAATTACCCCATGCAGCAGCATCAAAAATTCAGGTACAATGTCTTTTACCTCATCTGTAATGAACACCTGTCTGGAGAACAATTTGATTTTATTGCGCTGCAGGTCAAAGTCGTTCTTCACTTTCGGGAAGTACAATACACCCGTAAGGTTAAACGGATAATCTACATTCAAATGGATCCAGAATAAAGGTTCCTCAGAAAAAGGATAAAGCTGTTTGTAGAAATCCAGGTAATCTTCGTCTGACAAATCAGCAGGTGCTTTGGTCCAGATCGGATTGGTGGTATTGATGATGTTGTCTACCTCTACGCTCTTCGTTTTTGGTTTTCCTTCCTCATCTTCGCCGTCGGGCTCCTGTATCGTTTTGGTACCAAACTTAATCGGAACAGGCAGGAACTTTCCATATTTGTCTAAAATCTCTTCCAGTTTGTGTTTGCTCAGAAATTCTTCAGATTCTGCATTGATATGTAAAGTGATCTCTGTTCCTCGGCTGGTCCTGTTGCCTGCCGTAATTTCGAATTCGGTACTGCCGTCGCAAACCCAGCGGGCTGGCTCAGCACCTTCCTGGTAAGAAAGCGTTTGGATCTCAACAAGGTCGGCCACCATAAATGCAGAATAGAAGCCCAGACCAAATTTACCGATGATCTCATTGGCATCCTTTGCATCTTTAAACTTCTCTACAAACTCGCTTGCTCCCGAAAAAGCAACCTGGTTGATGTATTTTTTAATTTCCTCTGCAGTCATACCCAAACCATTATCGGTTATGGTAATCGTCTTTTTCTCTTCATCTACGGCAACTTCCACCAGGGGGCTGCCCAGCTCTCCGTTATACTGACCCAAAGCGGCCAGGCGTTTAATCTTTTGTACCGCATCAACGGCATTGGATACAAGCTCTCTTAAAAAGATCTCGTTGTCTGAATACAGGAATTTTTTGATGATCGGGAAAATATTTTCCGTGTGAATGGATATCGTTCCTTTTTCTTCTATGCTCATATATTAACTCATTTTTAAGTACATAAAGTCTTATCAAGGCCTATTCCAAACTGCATTTGTTGTCAAATTGACAGTTCAAATAAAATTATAATGCCATGATATATTTCTATGTACCTTTGCCCTTTAATGGAATACAACGTTCATACCTTGCCAAACGGCATCCGCCTGCTTCATGTGCCTGCTGCATCGGCCATATCTCATGCCTGTATCATCATCAACAGTGGATCAAGAGACGAAAAGGAGCACCAGGCCGGCCTTGCCCATTTTATTGAGCACCTGATCTTCAAACGTACCGAAAAGCGGAATACCAACCAGATATTAAACCGGCTGGAAAGTGTTGGGGCCGATTTAAATGCCTATACAACCAAAGAATATACTTGCATACACGCCTCTTTCCTTAATCCGTATTTAGACAGGACACTGGAGTTATTTAACGACATTGTATTTCACTCTGTTTTTCCTGAAGATGAAATGGAGAAAGAGAAAAGTGTAGTGCTCGATGAGATCGCCTCCTATCTGGATCAACCCGAAGAAGCTATCTATGATGATTTTGAAGATCTGGTCTTTGCAGGTCATCCTATGGGAAGAAATATCCTTGGAACAGTAGATAGCGTTTCTAACATCACGAAAAAGGACATTCTTCAGTTTATTAAAGACAACTATCATACCGATAAAATTGTAATTGCCGTACTGGGGAATTATCCATTGAGCAAGGTGGTTAAAACCGGGGCTAAGTATTATTCGGAAATTCCTGCAAACCTGCACAGCGACACCAGGCTTGCGCCCCCGCAAACAATTGCAGTTACAAAAACTTTCAGCAAGCCCATTCAGCAGGCACATGCCATGATGGGCAGGCAGGCCTATTCCCTGTACCATCCTTACAAAACGGGCTTACTGCTGCTAAATAATTTATTGGGAGGTACGGGGATGAGCTCGATCCTTAACCTGCAGATCAGGGAAAAATACGGCATTGCCTATACCATTGAAAGCAGCTACAGCCCCTTAAGCGATACCGGAATCTTCAGCCTTTATTTTGGTACAGATAAGGAAAAAGTAAGCAAAGCCTGGTCGCTCATACTAAAGGAATTTAAAAAAATAAGACAAAACCCTTTAACAGAAATCCAGCTGCAAAAGGCAAAAAATAAGTTTATCGGACAAATTGCCCTTGGGGAAGAAAACCGTATCGGACTGATCATCGCCATGGCCAAAAGCCTGCTGGACTATGACAGGATAGATGATCTGCAAACTATATTCGGAAAAATTCAGGCCGTTAGCACTGCCGACATGGCCAATATTGCAAATGAAATATTGGATGAAAGTAATCTTACTTCGCTAACTTTTTATCCTTTAGGGTAATATTTGTACTTTTGTACCATGAAGTTACCCATTATAGCCTACGGAGATCCGGTTTTAAAAAAAGTATGCGCGCCAATTGAGCAAAACTACCCGGAGCTGGATCAGCTGATCAGCAACATGTTCGAGACCATGTACAATGCGCATGGCGTAGGTCTTGCAGCCCCGCAAATTGGCCTGCCGATACGCCTGTTTATTGTAGACACCGGAGCCGATGAGGACGATAAGGATAAGTTCAAAAAAGTTTTCATCAATGCCGAGATCCTGGAAGAAACCGGCGAGCCCTGGGCTTTCAATGAAGGCTGCCTGAGCATTCCCGACATCAGGGAGGACGTGATGCGCAAACCAAATATCCGCATCAGGTACTACGATGAACACTGGAACCTTAAAGAAGAGGAAGTAACAGGAATGCCTGCGCGCGTTATACAGCACGAATATGACCATATTGAAGGCAAGCTGTTTACAGACACCCTAAGCCTGCTCCGCAAAAGAATGCTGAAAAGCAAGCTGGATGCAATAGCTAAGGGAAATGTAAAGGCTGATTATAAAATGCGATTCCCGCAGCAAAGCAAAAGGCGTTAAGCGCGCTTTACACGCTCTTTAATTGCTTTCGCTTCTGATTTTATCCCCCTTGAAAATAGATTGCATGAGCTTACCCCATGCGAAAGGGTTTAAAAGTGGGTTGGTCTGAACCATGTTTTTGTTCAGCGCCCGGTCGTGGTTCAAACGGTTATTGATACTCTGGATCTCGCCGCCGTCCCTCGGTAAGGTCTGAATCAAGCCGCTGAGGCTCTCCGGCGAAAGGTTCCGGGCAGCGATCACATAATCATCATCGGCAATCCTCATCGACATGAAATCTCTGGTAAATTCCTCTACCGTAGCCCAGGGATAAACCCGTACAGTCGGCAGGTTTACAATCTCCGCTTTCATCTTCACCATAGCGGTATATTTACTGTCCCTGATGTCTGCAGGAATGTTCATTAAAACATCACGGTAACCAATCGCAGTAAACAGGATGGTATCGCCAGGATGGGCAATAAAAGAAAAATAACCTTTGTAATTGGCTGCGTAGCGCTGCCCTTTATTGGTTAAATTGGTAACCGTTACATAAGAAACCGCAGTATTGCTATCCACATCGTTAATGATACCGGTGAATTGAATCAACGGTTTCTCTGCAGTATGCTGTGCAAATACAGAAGAAACTAAGAGGAACAATATGACGGTCAGCAAATACTTCATGTTACAAAAATAGCGCTTACAACTAAGAGTACTAGTTAAATAGTGTTAAATCATCTATACCGGCTCGGTCAGGTTTATCGCTTCCACTCCGGTAATTTGCGGAACAGCTTTCATAATGGCCTGCTCAACTCCGGCTTTCATCGTCATAAAACTCATTTTACAAGAGCCGCAATTACCCAATAATTTTAATCTAACCACGTTTTCCGGCGTAATCTCTTCTATCGCAACGTCCCCTCCGTCAGCAACTAAATATGGTCTGATGGTTTCCAATGCCTGCTCTACTTGTTCTGTTAAATTCATTTTGGTAAATTATTAAAATATAAAAATAGTAATTTTTTTCCTTATAACATCATTTTCAGTCAACCGAAGAAAGGTTGCCTGCCCGCTGGGCATTATTAATGGCAACCTGCTGGGCCACCTTTCCGGCAATCGCGGCAAAAGAAGCGGCTAATGTTCCAGCACTTTCCATTGCAACCGGTACACCGCTGTCGCCCCCTTCAGTAATGCTTTGTACCAGCGGAATTTCCCCCAGAAAAGGAACGTCAAATGATTTTGCCAGTTCTTTCCCACCGTCCCGGCCAAAAATATAATATTTATTATCGGGTAATTCTTCAGGTGTAAAATAAGCCATATTCTCTATCACACCCAAAACGGGAATATTTATAGCTGGCATTTTAAACATGGCCAGTCCTTTTCTGGTATCGGCCAAAGCCACCTGCTGGGGCGTGGTCACGATAACAGCACCTGCAATCGGGAACCCCTGGGTAATGGTAATGTGAATGTCTCCCGTGCCCGGCGGAAGATCTACAATGAGATAATCCAGTTCACCCCAGTCGGCATCATTAAAAAGCTGCTTTACCGCATTGGAAGCCATCGGGCCACGCCATGGCACCGGTTGATCCGGATCGGCAAAAAATCCCAACGAAAGTAGTTTTATACCATACTTTTCAATCGGCAGAATCAGGGTTTTTCCTCCTTCTGTTTCCTTTGCGCCAGGTTTTGCATCCACCAGTCCGAACATGGTTGGGACTGATGGGCCATAAATATCTGCATCAATTAAACCCACTTTTGCACCACCTGCACCCAGGGCAACGGCAAGATTACTCGCTACCGTAGACTTTCCAACACCTCCTTTGCCGGAGGAAACAAGGATGATATTCCTGATGGCATTTAGTTGTGAGCTATCCATGGGTTTTGTTACCCTTGAGCTGATATCGATACCGATTTCGGCTTCCTGACTAACAAAATGCTTAATGGCATTTACACATGCATTTTTCAGCATGTCCTTCATCGGACAGGCCGGGGTTGTCAACTCGAGGGTAAAATTGACCTGGTTCTCCTCTATTTTTAGATCTTTAATCATGTTTAAAGTCACCAGATCTTTCTTAAGATCCGGGTCCTCAACATTCCTCAAAGCTGCTAGAACTTGTTCCTGGGTAATTATCATTATTCAAAAATAACAAAAGACGGTCACAATAAATTTTTAATGCCCCTTTTTATTGTAATTTTAACACGAAATAAACATTTGAGTTTAACGTTTAGCAGTAATATCTATTTTATAGCATGCATTTTCCTAAAATCAATATCCCAAAGAAGTATGTAAAGATCGGGGCCTGGGTACTGGGGAGTTTTCTGCTCATCCTCATCATCGCCGGAATTGTTGCCTATAACAAAAGGGAGGCGCTCTTAAACCGGATGATGGCCAAGGCAATAGCAAAAGCGGAAAAAGACTACGGACTGGATGTTAAAATTAAGGAATATGGTTTCAGCGGTTTAAATACCGTACGCATGGAAGCCGTTTCGGTGGTACCGAAAGACCGCGACACGCTCACGACCATCAACGAAATGACTATTGGTGTAAAGCTTTTTCCCTTGCTGTTCGGAGATGTCAAGCTTTCTGAAATCAACTTAAATACCGGAAAGCTCAACATCGTTTTCAGAGACTCACTAAGCAACCTCGATTTTTTTCTGAAAAGGAAGAAGAAGGACAGTACCGAAAAGAAAAACAAAGTAGACCTTGGCGATCTTGCCCATAACCTTTTAAATCAGGTTTTGTATAAAATACCTGACAATATGGAGGTTAAGGATTTTCTGCTGAATGTGAATGACAACGATACCGCAAAACTGTCTTTTCTGACCACAACGGCAACTATAGACGACGGGGATTTAAAATCAACCGTCCTTGTAAACGGAACAGAATCCACCTGGCATGTTAACGGAACGGTTAAGCCGGGTAGGAAGCAACTGGATATTATGCTGTTTGCCGACAATAAAAAGGTAGAACTTCCTTACCTGAACAAAAAACTTCAGGCTAAGTTTAGCTTTGATACTGTAAGAACAGAAATGAAAAGTGCCGAGTACAGCGGAGATGACTTTAAAATATCGGGCTCTTGGTCGGTAAAGAACCTGTTGGTCAACCATCCTAAAATAGCTTCCAATGACATTATCGTTCCCGACGCCAAAATAGACGCAGATATGCTTATAGGGAAGAATTATGTGGCACTCGACAGCTCCTCAACCGTATTTTTAAAAAAGGCGGCTATTCACCCTTATGTAAAGTATACGCTTTCCCCAAATAAAATATACGAACTTAAACTACATGCACCTGAGCAGGATGCCCAGGAAGTGCTGAGTTCCTTTCCGCAGGGCTTGTTTGAATCGCTTGATGGCATGAAAGTAAGCGGAAAAGTAAGCTATGACCTGAGCTTTTACCTCGACAGCGCCCAGCCAGATAGTGTAAAATTTTATTCGGGACTAACCCCTCATAATTTTAAAATTCTGAAATGGGGTAAAACCAATCTGCAAAAGATCAATAGCGACTTTGTGTATACGCCTTATGAACGGGGAAAGCCAATGCGGGATATTCTGATCGGACCATCCAATCCGAATTTCACTCCACTTTCGGAAGTTTCCAGCAATTTCAAAAATGCCATTTTAACTTCAGAAGACCCTTCTTTCTTTACCCACAAAGGTTTTGTTCAAGAATCTATACGGAAGTCTTTTGCTGTTAACTTTAAAGAGAAGAAATTCGTCAGAGGGGGCAGTACGATCTCTATGCAGCTGGTAAAAAATGTGTTTCTGAGCAGGCAGAAAACACTGGCCAGGAAAGCCGAAGAAATCCTCATTGTATGGCTTATTGAAAACAACCGGCTGGTCAGCAAAAACCGAATGCTGGAAGTTTATTTCAACATTATTGAAATGGGCCAGAACATTTATGGGATAGGTGAAGCAACCCGGTATTATTTTGGCAAAAGACCTTCCGATCTGAACATCGGAGAAGGTATATTCCTTGCCAATATCGTTCCCCGACCTAAAATTGCTTTATATAAATTCAGAGGAGATGGGGGGCTTAAAGACTACCTTTATCCTTATTTCAAATACATTGGCAACATTATGGCCAGAAGAGGCCTCACCCCTGGCGATACCAGCGGTTATGGTTTTTACAATGTGCGTTTGCGTGAAGGATTAAGGCAGTACCTATTGCCCGATACTACAAAAATTGACACCAATAGTTTCGACAATGAAGATCCTTTGCCTGCAATAGAGACGCAGGATGCCTCAAAGAACCTGTTCGACCGCTTGTTTGGACGTTCTAAAAAAGACACTGCCGCAACCAGACAACCGGTAAAGGCGGATACCGTTCAAAAAACAAGAAAAGAACTGAGGCAGGAGCGAAGGGAACAGCGCCGTAAAGAAAGGGAAAAAGAAAAAGCAGGACAGCTTTAAATCATCAGGGGCATGCACAAGATTCAGATAGCAGATAAGGAGTTTGAAATCCTCCTCGACAACGACAATATCAGTAAGCGGACCCGCCTGATTGGGATACAGATGAATGTGGATTATGAATCCAGATGCCCGATATTCATTGGAGTGCTCAATGGCAGTTTTCTCTTTATGGCCGACCTGATCAGAGAAATCGAAATTCCATGTGAGATCGGCTTCATAAGAGTTTCATCTTATGAGGGCACAGAAAGTTCGGGGTCCATTAAACAGGCTTTTGGTTTGCCAGACAACCTGCACGACCGGGATGTGATCATAGTAGAGGATATCGTTGACACGGGATTTACACTTACGCACATCCTTAAAGAAGTGCAAAAACAAGGGCCTGCATCTGTAAAAGTGTGTACATTATTGTTTAAACCCGCTGCGTTAAAGGCAGAAATTGAAGAGCTGGAGTATGTTGGTTTTGAAATTGGAAATGAATTTGTTGTTGGCTACGGCCTGGATTATGATGGCCTGGGCCGAAACCTGAAAGATATTTACAGGGCCAAAATGTAATTTTTTTTTCTCAATTTTGCGGAAACATATATCTCAGATCCATGACCATACACAAAGAAGGTTACACCACCATTGCACTTTCCATACTTTTCATATTTATCATCAACGCATTTGTCGATTATAAATATGCTGACATTACCTGGCTGAAGTGGCTAATCTATCTTTTTTCTCTATTCCTGCTCATCACGGTACTGCAATTCTTCCGGAACCCATCGAGAACTTTTACAAGTGGTGAAAATCTGGTGATTTGCCCGGCGGATGGTAAAGTTGTGGTTATAGAAGAGACCGAAGAGGGAGAATACTTTAAGGACAAAAGGCTGCAGGTGTCTATTTTCATGTCGCCGGTAAATGTTCACATCAACAGAAACCCGATCTCCGGAATAGTAAAGTTTTTCAAATACCATCCAGGTAAATATTTAGCGGCCTGGAACCCTAAATCATCCACCGAGAATGAAAGGACTACCGTAGTAGTGGAGCATAAGAACGGCACTCCGGTATTGTTCAGACAGATTGCCGGCGCCCTGGCCAGACGGATTGTCTGGTATGTTAAAGAAGGTGACAATGTAACCCAGAATAAAGAGTTCGGATTCATCAAATTCGGCTCCAGGGTTGACATATTTCTACCGCTGGGCACAAAGGTTAACCTGGAACTCGATCAGGTGGTAAAAGGAGGGATTACCGTATTGGCCGAACTCAGCTAAACATAAAAACATTTATAAACAAAAGGCCCCGAAAAATTCGGGGCCTTTTGTTTATTCCTCATTTTTCTGAGGAAGGGGGTCACTGATAGACCGCTGTGTTGGGTAAGCGAAGTCTGATCGGTATTCCTGTACAATTTCCATCAGTTTAAAGTTAATCTCTTCCTTAACCTTAACAAATTTGCTATGCTCCATATTGACCACCAGGTAAACAACCTGGATATTTAAAGCTGAGTCGCCAAAATTATCAAATGCGGCATAACCATCTTTTGTATTTTTGTTCGCCGATAAATACTCCTCAATGGCTTTTAGGATTGCTTTAATATCATCAGGATTGGTTTCATATACGATTCCAATAAAAAAGCTGACCCGCCTGTAATTTCTTAAAGTAACATTTTCCAAAACCCCGTCAATCATCGCCCTGTTGGGGATCACAATCGTTGTTTTATCCGGACTGATCAGCCAGGTGCTTCTGAAACCAACCTTTTCAATAGTTCCTTCTATGCCGTCTACCTTAACTACGTCGCCTACGGTAAAGGGCTTATCCAGGAATATCGTAAATGATCCGATCAGGTTTTCAAGGCTTTCTTTTGCTGCAAGCGCAATTGCAATACCTCCGATTCCAAGACCGGTAATCAGGGTAAGCACATTGATTTCAAAAACAAAGCCCAGCAAGACAAAAAAACCAAGAAAACAGATCAGGGTCTTGGTCAGCTCTTTTAGAAACGGTACCAGCTGGTCGTCAGCCCTGTTATTTGTAATTGATGCTTTATGCTTCAGCACAAATGCAATGAAATCAACAATCCTTAAAATGATCCAGAAAACGGAAAGAATGATCAGGAAAAGAAATATCTTATCCAGACAATCGCCAATCGTTACCGGCAGCTTTGCCTTCGTCCTATGTCCCAATACAATATCCAGTGGATGGCTTAAAGTATTAATGGCCAGGTATATTGTACAAAACGTAATGAAAGATTCGATCGGTTTTAAAAGCAGGGCAACAAATGTCTCACCTTTGACTTCTTCGGCAAATTTTTTAAAGATTTTAAAAAGCGCCTGGCTAAACAACCTGGACACCAATCTTTTGAAAAATAATCCAAGTAAAATAATGATCACAAAAATACAGTATTGTTTCACTGTATTGCCCCAGAAGATCTGTTCAAAAAATTGGTTATCCATCATAACTATACCAGTTGTTTTAATGCAATTTCAAAAGCAGTTTTTGACAATTGTTTCCGCTCTGAAGATTCTTTATATACTGCTTTCATTGCTTTATAAATTACATCAGACGCATCTGTAAAAATGGCGTCATCGCTCATTTCCACATTTCTCTGCATCAGATAGGCAAATACCCTGGCCATACCGCAGTTTGCAATAAAATCAGGGATAACGGCAACATGGTTATCTGCATGCTCCATAATGCTTCCAAAGAAAATCTCTTTATCGGCAAAAGGAACGTTTGCACCGCAGGCAATCACTTCCAGCCCCCCTTTGATCAGCTGATCTACTTCTGTTTGCTGTACAAGCCTGGATGCCGCCGCAGGAACAAATATTTCTGCGCCAATATTCCATATCTCCTGACTGGCCTGTTCAAAAGGGATCAGCGCCGAAGAGACCAGTGTATTTCCTGCCCTGTTGTTAAATAAATCAATGATCTCTTCTTTGGTAAAGCCTTCTTTATTGATCAGGCCTCCTACACGGTCAATAATACCCACAATTTTCACACCATTCTGTGCAAGGTAATAACCTGCCGCAGCAGCAACATTTCCCCAGCCCTGGATAATGGCTTTTTTACCGGCCAGCGCTCCGCCCCAAATGCTATAGAAATGACCAATAGATTCAGCGACACCGTAACCGGTGATCATATCTGCTACTTTATATTTTCTTTTGATGTCCGGTGTATAATTCAAATCCTCCAATACCTTTGATACCCCGTATCTCAACTGTCCGATCTGGTGAATGCGTTCATTTTCCCTTGCCTGGTAATGCCCGTTGATCACCCCTTCCTGCGGGTGCCACAATCCATAATTCTCGGTAATAGGAATTACCTCATGAATCTCGTCAATATTTAAATCTCCTCCCGTACCGTAATAGTTTTTTAGCAATGGCATCACGGCCTTATACCAGCGTTCCAGTACTTCCTTTTTCCGGGGATCGGCAGGATCAAAGTTTATTCCTGACTTGGCGCCCCCAATCGGAGGTCCTGATACGGTAAATTTAACTTCCATGGTTTTCGCCAAAGATTCAACCTCCCGTTTATCTAAACCCTTACGCATCCTGGTACCACCACCTGCGGCCCCTCCGCGAAGCGAGTTGATCACTACCCAGCCTTCGGCTTCAGATTCCTTATCTTTCCACTCAAAAACGATCTCGGGCCGCTTCTCCTCGAATTTTTTTAACAGTTCTTTCATTATTATATTAAGTTAGTTGCCGCAAAGATATACAAACAAAAAAACCTCCCCGATATGATCGGGAAGGTTCCTGTATTTTTTTTAAAGAAATTAAACTCTTTTAGATTTGATACGAGCTGCTTTACCGGTTAACTCACGCAGGTAGAACAATTTAGCTCTGCGAACTTTACCGTAGCTGTTCACTTCAATTTTAGCAATGTTTGGAGAGTTGATAGGGAATATACGCTCTACACCAACACCGTTAGACATTTTACGAACAGTAAACGTTTCGCTTGCGCCTACGCTGTTACGTTGTAATACTACGCCCTGGTAAATTTGAATACGCTCTTTATTACCTTCGCGAATTTTATAGTGAACACTCACTGTATCTCCTGATTTGAATGCAGGAAACTCATTTTTTGCGATTACCTGCTCTTCAACAAATTTTACTAAATCCATGATTTTAAGCTATTAAGCCGATTTTTTGTTGTTTAAAATCGGACTGCAATATTAGGAATTTTATTTTAGAAATAAAAACGTTTTTTATTTTTTTCCACATTCTTTAATATTTCCACAAACCAAAACCCTGTATAAGTGCTTTTATTTCCTCTTTTCGCTATAGATCAGTGTTTTCAAATCTTTTCCCTTGAGCTGAAAATTCTCCAGATCGCCTCTGTTCACATCAAACAGGATCTCCAGTTTCCTGACGATCCCGTAAGGAATGTCTGTTTCAGAGTCAATCTTTATATTTCTGTAGTTATGAAAAGTATTCAAGGAAATGTCGAGCACCTTAGGAATAATTTTTCTGGCGGCTGAATACTCAACAACATTCAACCGGTATAAATATTCATTTATTTTATACTTATCCATTTTACAAATAAGCTTTGCGTTACCTAATCCGGTTGTTTCCGCTTCGTTCTTTGCCCAAAAGTTCGTTCAGCGATTTACATTTCGTCTCTTTATTGATCAGCCCGCCACTCCTCAGGCCAAACAATTTTTCAAACAGGGCAACTTTTTCATAGGGAATATCCTGTTTATCCCCACTTAAAATGTTCCTGTAATTATGAAAGGTATTCAGAGAAACCCCAAGCACCTTCGGAATGATTTTTACAGCATCCCTGTATTGGGATACCGGCAACTTCAACAAAAAATCGTTGATCTTGTACTTTCTTGCTTTATCGCTCATAAATATTATATTTAGTTAGTGTTAATTATTTTTTACGGAACGCCCCATAAAAAAAACAGCATGTTTATAATTTTTTTAGTGTAAACGTACTCAAAAAACTTTCATGCCCCAACAAAACATTTAATTTTTTTGCTTAAAAAAACAAAAAGCACCAAAAAAAGCCTGTAAGGCGGTGAAGATAGAAACGAATAAAATTAATCTCTTAAAAGATCAGGCCTGCGCTGTTCCGTCCTGGCCAGAGCCTGCTCATGACGCCACTCATTAATTTTGGCCTCATGCCCGCTCAGCAACACCTCGGGAACTTTATGTCCTCTCCAGTCGGCAGGCCGGGTATAAACCGGAGCGTCCAGCAGTTCGCCCTGGAAGCTATCGGAAAGCGCAGAGGTTTCATCATTCAGCACCCCCGGGATAAGACGAACAATAGCGTCTACCAAAACCGCGGCCGGCAGTTCTCCTCCTGAAAGCACATAATCACCAATAGAAATTTCCCGGGTTACAAATAAATCCCGAATCCGCTGGTCAATTCCTTTATAATGCCCGCAAAGGATCATGACATTTCCTTTTCCCGACAATTCATTTGCAATCGTCTGGTTAAAGGTTTCTCCATCCGGACTCATAAAGATAACCTCATCGTACACCCGCTCCGCTTTTAATGCTTCAATACAGCGCGCAAAGGGCTCAATAGACATGACCATGCCGCTACCGCCCCCGTAAGGGTAGTCGTCAACACTCTTTTGTTTATTGCTGGCATAATCCCTCAGGTTATGCACCACAATTTCGGCAATGCCTTTTTTTTGTGCCCGCAGCAATATAGAGTGGGCAAAAGGACTCCCAAGCAGATCAGGTAAAACAGATATGATGTCGAAACGCATCCGGTAAAGTTAAAACTAATTTGACAGATAAATATCAAGCAGGCCTTCGGGCAAATCAACCAGCATACGCCCTTTCTCCTCGTCGATCTCCAAAATCATATCTTCATTTAACGGGAACATTATTTCTTTCCCCTGGTACAAAACAGTGGCCACAAATTGCTGAGGATATTCGTTTATTTCAATGATCTCGCCCAATTCGCCATGGGTTTCATCCGAAACAACGAAGCCTTTAAGATCATTGTAATGAAAATCCTCATCAGAGCGGTCAGGCATTTTGGTCAATGGCAGGTATACCTTTTTCTTTACCAATTGCTGCGCCTTGTCTATATGATCAATGTCATCAAAATAAAAATTGCCTGTATTGTTGTGCTGCAATTTATACGCGGACACAAAAAACGGAACCATCTTGCCATTGATCTCCGCAAAAACAACATCCAGATCTAACAACTCCGGCTCATCGTATTCAAAAAATACCTGAACTTCTCCTTTCAGACCTTTGGTTTTGGTTATATACCCAATATAAAATGCTTCTTCCTGTTTCATAAATACCTTAAAAATAAAAATAGCGAAGAATCATTGGAATGAACTCTTCGCTATCATCAGCACAATATAAAAAACTATGCTTCTTCTTCTTTGCTTTCTTCAGCAGCAGGAGCTTCCTCAGTAGCTGCCGGCGCTTCTTCAGACGCAGCTTCAGCTACAGGAGCCTCATCTGCAACTGCAGTTTCTTCAACAGCAACTTCTTCTTCCACCACTTCTTCTACCGGTGCGTTTTTAATCGCAATTGCAGCAGCACGATCAGCATTTTTCTTTGCCTCAGCAGCTAAAGCAGCTTTTTTAACTTCGTCTTTCGCTTTAGTTAAGTTGTCTTTTTTACCTTCAATTTTTTCTCCTTTGGCGCTCAACCACTCCGCAAATTTAGCTTCTGCCTGCTCTGCGGTCAAAGCTCCTTTTTTAACACCACCTTCTAAGTGTTTTTTGTACAAAACACCTTTGTAAGAAAGGATAGCGCGACAAGTATCCGTAGGCTCAGCACCTTTGTTTACCCAGTCAAGAGTTTTATCAAAATTAAGGTCAATAGTAGCAGGATTGGTATTTGGGTTATAAGAACCTAAACGCTCAATAAATTTACCATCTCTTGGTGAACGGGAATCCGCTACCACTACGTGGAAAAAAGGCTTCCCTTTTTTACCGAATCTTTGCAATCTGATTTTAGTTGCCATTTCTTCTTTTAGTTTATGTATTCAACATAGTTCCCGGAGCTTCGTGCTTGCGGGGCTGCAAAAGTAAGTAAAATACTAATGATTAACAAGATGCAATATTTTTAAATTCATTTTATATAATATTGATCCATTTGAAGATATTTGGGTAAACCCGATCAATACCCCAATGAGAATAGCAATCGATATGGATGAAGTCCTTGCCGACCCTTTGAGTAAGTTCATTAAACTTTACCACCGCGATTACGGCGTCCCTTTAGACCTGGTTCTGGACCCCGGAAATGAAATATACCACCATGTTCCCGAACACGCCAACAACAAGTGGTTCGATTACATCAACGAAAAGGGCTTCTTCAGAGACCTGCACGTCATTCCGGGAAGTATAGAAGCGGTGAAAAAATTGCAGGAAAAGCATGAAGTGTATGTTGTCTCCGCAGCTACAGAATTCAGAAATTCACTGGAAGACAAACTTGATTGGCTTGCAGATCATTTCCCTTTTGTCAGCTGGAAAAACATTGTATTCTGTGGGGATAAGATTGTAAATGCAGATGTAATGATCGACGACCGGATAAAAAACTTCCATGGCTTCAATGGCCGGAAGTTACTTTTTTCTTCCCCGCACAACATGCTCATTGACGGCTATGAGCGGGTAGACTCCTGGCAGCAGGTCCTCGACAAATTACTTTGATACTGTAACATTATTTTCCGATTATGGTCAAACCTTAAAATAAACAGTTATGCTAGTTACAACAACCAATTCCATAGAAGGCAAAAAAGTAGTAAAATACATCGGCCTGGTTAGCGGCGAAACCATTATTGGCGCCAATATTTTTAAAGATCTTTTTGCAGGTATCCGCGATATCGTTGGTGGCAGGTCAGGTTCGTATGAGCAGGTATTGAGGGAAGGGAAAAACACGGCGATCAATGAAATGCAGCAGTATGCAGCAGCAATGGGTGCCAATGCAATTATTGGTGTAGACCTGGATTACGAAACTGTAGGCAGCGGGGGTAGCATGCTTATGGTTGCCGCAACCGGAACTGCGGTAATTGTTGAAGACTAATTTGTTCATAAATAGCAAAGAGGGCCTGGCCCTCTTTGCGCTATAATGACAGTATCTCAACCAGCTTCAGCCAGGCCGGACTTACCTCCTGGGCATCGATATGCTTAATGGCCTGATCAAATTTCGTGAAAACAACCTCTCTGTTTACCTGTCCAACCATTACACCCGATTGCCCGTTCAGAACCCCCTCTACGGCGGCAACTCCAAAACGGCTTGCCAGAACTCTATCCATACAACTCGGTTTTCCTCCGCGCTGTATATGGCCAAGAACGGATACCCTGATATCGTAATTCGGGAATTTTTCCTTCAAGATCTCCCCAACATTAAATGCACCTCCAACTTCATCGCCTTCGGCTACGATAATGATCTTCGACGCTTTATCCTTACGCCCATTCTCCAAGCGCTCAACCAGCCCTCCTACTCCCATATTTGCCTCCGGAATCAGAATGGCTTCAGCACCCACGCCAATCCCGCTTCTTAAAGCGATAAGCCCAGAATCCCGGCCCATTACTTCCACTATAAACAATCGGTCATGGGATTCTGCCGTATCCCGGATCTTATCCACAGCATTTACAACCGTATTTATCGCCGTATCATAGCCGATCGTAAAATCTGTTCCCTGCAAATCATTGTCAATGGTACCAGGCAACCCCACCACAGGAAAATTAAACTCGCGGGTAAACAGGTTTGCTCCCGTAAAAGTTCCATCACCACCAATTACAATCAGCGCGTCGATGTTGTGCTTCTTCAACTGCTCATATGCTTGCTGCCGGCCTTCTTTAGTCCTGAAAGCATCACTGCGTGCGGTCTTTAAAATAGTTCCTCCGCGTTGAATAATATTGGCCACTGATTTTCTATTCATCTCAATAAAATCTCCATGAACAAGGCCCTCATAGCCCCTTAAAATCCCAGTAACCTGTAAGTCATAATAAATTGCAGCCCTGACAACTGCCCTGATGGCAGCATTCATTCCAGGGGCATCACCTCCGGAAGTTAGTACCCCGATATTCTTTATCTTATTCATTTGGTATCTCAGCCTTATAAAAATACTTCTGTTGCAAGGCCGTGAAATTAGGTATAATCTTTAAATGTTATTCAAAAATTCTACTTCTTTAAAATTAAACTCTCTTTCAATCCCTTCCGACCTGATCACCAGCAAGCCATTATGGCTTACGTTTACTATAACACCTTCAAAAGACTGGCCATTATGTCGGTAGAGCGCCTGCTCATTAAACCGGTAAAGCCCCTTAATGTAATCGGACTGTAAGTTATTAAAATTTCCGGCCTTCAATTTCAGGTACTGCGCTTCTATATGTCTGCAAATTGAACCGAGTAAGGTCATTAAATTAACATCCTGCTGTAAAATTCTATGCACAGACGTTGCCTTTTCCAACAGCCGCGGATCGAAATTTTGCTGGTTTACATTAAGGCCAATCCCAACTATACAGGCCTTGTAGGTGGCTCCCGCAAGGATATTCTCAATAAGAATCCCGCCCAGCTTTTGGTTTTTGTAATAGAGGTCATTTGGCCATTTAACCTTTAAAAATGGGCCCAACAGCTCGCCAAGAGCATTTTTAAGCGCAAGGCTTATCGCCATATTTAAAAGAAACTGATTAGCTATGGGTAAAAAAGAAGGGCAAAGAAAAACACTAAATGTAAGGTTCAGGCCACGCTCAGCATACCAGGCGTTTTGCTGCTGCCCTCTTCCGGCAAACTGATTATCTGCCATAATAACAGTTCCTTCCGGTAATGGCTCGGAATTTGAAGCTTTAACCTTTAAAAAGTTATTGGTAGAATCAACCTCAGATAATCTGATCAAATTTTGACCAACAAATAATGTTGAAAAAGTGTTATTTTGCAAGTGTTGATTGTATATTTGTTTATCAAAATTAAAACAATTTAATGGTAAAAAAGAAAATCGGAAACCTTTCTACATACCTCTCAGAGATAGCTGTTCACGGCATACAGGAAAAAAAAGGAAACGATATTGTAAGATTAGACCTAAGGGAACTCAACAGTTCTGTTTCTGATTACTTTATTATCTGCAATGCAGATTCTGCAACACAGGTAAAGGCAATTGCCGATAGCGTAGAGGAAGAAATCTATAAAAAAACACAAACTAACCCCTGGAGAAAAGAAGGACTGGAACATGCAGACTGGATTATTCTCGACTATTTCGATATAGTTGTTCACATATTTAAAACTGAAAAGCGCGAATTTTATGGTATTGAAGACCTCTGGGGTGATGCCCAGTCTACCTCCTACCAAAGCGCCTGATCATTCCACATTTTTTTGATTTAACGATGAAAGAGAATCCAAATACAAAACCCAAATTGATAAAGAGAATTCCGAATATTCCCAAAAAACCTCAGAAAGGTTCAAAATTTAATATCTTTTGGGTATATGCTGCTATTATTTTAGGCCTTATACTATTGCAGTTTCTATTTAGCGGCGACACCGCTAAAACTGTATCTTACAGGACGTTTGAAACTCAAATGCTGCAACCCGGAGATGTAGAGAAGCTAATTGCCTATAAACACGAGGACGTAGTAAAAGTAGAAGTCTTTATAAAAAAAGACCGTCTGAAAGACCCAAGATATAAACAATACCAAAGCAGAAATAACTTTGGCACCAATGAGGGGCCAACCGTGTATTTCAATGCGGGAACAATGGATGGACTTGATGCAGACCTTAAAGAATCGCAAAAAAACATCCCGCTCGATCAGCAGATCCGCGCAGAAAAACAAACCAGACAAAGTACATTTAACTCTTGGTTTCTAACCATAATACTGCCGGTACTGTTGTTTATTGCATTCTGGATCTTCATTATGAGACGAATGGGCGGCGGCGCAAGTGGAGGCGGGGGCCAAATTTTTAACATTGGGAAGTCCAAGGCTACCCTCTTCGATAAAGAAAGCCAGGTTAATGTTACCTTTAACGATGTCGCTGGACTTGAAGAAGCCAAACAAGAGGTTATGGAAATTGTAGATTTCCTTAAAAACCCTAAAAAATACACCAACCTAGGGGGTAAAATACCTAAAGGAGCCCTATTGGTCGGTTCGCCAGGAACAGGTAAAACCTTACTCGCCAAAGCCGTTGCCGGCGAAGCTCAGGTTCCATTTTTCTCCCTCTCCGGGTCGGATTTTGTGGAAATGTTCGTCGGTGTAGGCGCCTCTCGTGTCCGTGATCTGTTTAAACAAGCTAAAGACAAAGCTCCTTGCATCATCTTCATTGACGAGGTGGATGCCATCGGCCGCGCCCGTGGTAAAAACAGCATGATGGGCGGAAACGATGAGCGCGAAAACACCCTGAACCAGCTTCTGGTTGAAATGGATGGTTTCGGTACAGACTCCGGTATCATTATCCTTGCAGCAACAAACCGCCCGGATGTACTGGATTCTGCTTTACTAAGACCTGGCCGTTTCGACAGGCAGATCTCTATTGACAAGCCCGATCTGGTTGGGCGCGAGCAGATCTTTAAAGTTCACCTGAAGCCCATTAAAACCGACAAAATCGTAGATGCCAAAAAACTATCTGCACAAACACCTGGATTCGCGGGCGCAGAGATTGCGAATGTGTGTAACGAAGCCGCATTAATTGCTGCACGCCGCAATAAGGAGTTTGTAGACATGCAGGATTTTCAGGACGCTATTGACCGGGTAATCGGTGGCCTGGAAAAGAAAAACAAAATTATATCTCCGGAAGAAAAGCGTATCGTTGCCTATCACGAAGCCGGGCATGCAATTGCCGGCTGGTTCCTGGAACATGCAGATCCACTGGTAAAAGTATCCATTGTTCCGCGTGGTGTTGCTGCCCTCGGTTATGCCCAATACCTGCCTAAAGAACAATTCCTGTACACCACCGAACAATTGACAGACGGCATGTGTATGACCATGGGGGGCCGCGTTGCTGAAGACATAGTATTCGGTAAAATCTCTACAGGCGCACAGAACGACCTGGAGAGGATCACGAAATTGTCTTACGCTATGGTAACCATTTATGGCATGAACAATACGATTGGTAATGTTTCTTTCCATGACCCGCAAAATGAATACAACTTCAACAAGCCTTACTCGGAAAAAACTTCCGAAATGATCGACACTGAAGTTCGTAGTTTAATCGCTGATGTTTATGCAAGAACCAAAACATTGCTTATCGAAAAACGGGACGGTCTGGAAAAGCTGGCTCAGAAATTAATAGAGAAAGAGATTCTTTTCCAGGCAGACTTAGAAGAGATCCTTGGCAAACGCCCTTTCGATAACCGTACCACTTATGATGAATTTGTGAATGGTACCGGCGATCAGAAGCCTGCCGCCGAAGGTTTGCTGCACGATGGGGTAAGTCAGCCAACAGATCCCGCTGCTGCACCGATAAACCCGGCAAATACAGAATCTTAATTAAAATATTTATGGGGCTGCCGTTCGTTAGGAACGGCAGCAAATCCATTACCTATGCAGGAAAACATTTCTTCAAAAGAGTTGATGCTAAAAAGGATCAGGAAAGCCCTTCTGGAAAGAAGAGATAATCCTTATCCCAATTTAGAAGATACCCCGCTCTATACGGAAAACACGGAATACCCGGAAATTTTATTCGCAGAGCAGCTTACGGCTGTTGCCGGAAACTTTATCTTTTGCGAAAACGGAATAGAATTTATTGAAAACATCCTTCATCTGGCCGAAAAATTTAACTGGAGAAAAATCTATTGCTGGGAACCAGAGTTACAGGAACTCCTGGCAACCTATGAGTTTCCCTTTTATCAGACCGACAAGGACTTTGAAATGGCTGAAGTAGGCATAACCCTGTGCGAAGCCCTGATTGCCCGCAACGGCTCCGTAATGCTTTCTAATCAAAATGCCGCCGGCAGGAGGCTAAGTATATACCCGCATCATCATATTGTTATTGCCCGTACCGGCCAGCTCGTTATGGACCTTAAAGATGCCTTTAAACTGATCCGGGATAAGTACGGCGCCCAGATTCCTTCTATGATCAGCACCATAACCGGCCCCAGCAGGACGGCCGATATTGAAAAAACTTTAGTCTTAGGTGCACACGGTCCTAAAGAATTATTTGTATTTTTAATTGACGATTTTTCTTAATCTAATAAATAAACCCTAGTTTTATACTGTACACTAAAATGGTATACGGTTCAAAATGGGCATTAAAACAACTATAAGTTCTGTTATTACAGGTACAGGGAGTTATATTCCAGAAAATATAATCTCGGGGGACTCTTTTTTAAATGCTACATTCTACGACAATGGGGTAGCGCTGGAAAAAGATATGACAGAGGTCATTAATAAATTCGCTGAAATCACAGAAATACTGGAGAGGCGGTATGTAGATGAAGGGCTTGTAAATAGTGATATCGGCGCCATAGCTGCACAGCGGGCTATCGATGACGCAGGGATAAATAAGGAAACACTCGACCACATCATTTGCTGCCACAATTTTGGAGATGTAAAAGCCGGAAGCAATCGTATGGATATCCTCCCTTCTCTGGCAGCCAAAGTAAAACAAACGCTCCAGATCGAAAATCCTGATTGCGTAGCTTACGACCTCATATTTGGCTGTCCAGGCTGGGTACAGGGGGCAATTCAGGCAAATTACCTTATTCAGAGCGGAGATGCTAAACGGGTGATGGTGATCGGCGCCGAAACATTATCCAGAATTACAGACCCGCACGACCGTGACAGCATGATCTTCTCTGATGGTGCAGCCGCAGTAATTTTTGAAGCCTTCGAAAGCGAAGACCCTATTGGCATTATAGCTCATAAAACGCAAACCTATGCCGTAAACTATGCTTCTTTGCTAGTCATGGGCAAAAGCAATAATCCTGGCGAATGTAATGGCAATGCTTACCTGAAAATGAACGGGAGGAAGCTTTATGAGTTCGCGGTAACGAATGTTCCTCTTGTAGTCAAAATGGCCATAGATAAAGCAAATATTGACATCACAGACATCAAGACCGTCTTCATTCATCAGGCTAACGGGAAGATGGATAATGCCATAATGAAGCGGGTGTTCAAGCTATATGGATTGGATGTTGTTCCTGAAAACCTCGTTCCTATGACCATATCCTGGCTTGGCAACAGTTCCGTAGCCACCATTCCTACATTGTTAGACCTTGTGCTTAAAGGTCAGGTAGATGGCTATAAAATTAAATCGGGAGAATATGCAGTATTTGCCTCTGTTGGGGCTGGCATGCACATTAATGCCTTTGTTTACCGCTTTTAGTTTAACCTTTTTAAGCTATCCCGCGCCTGGCTTTCAATGCTGTTTTCGTATTGATGTCCTTTCATGTTAATTGCTGTATTAAAGCTTGCGCGTGCCTGGCCAAAATTTTTCTTTTTCATATAGATCTTTCCCATAAACAGGGCCGAATTGGCAGCAAAATAGGCTTTCAGGCCCTTGCCATATTGTATGGCTTTTTCATAATTATCCAAAGCCGCATCCAGCTTACCCAATTCTTCATGATTACGGCCTAAACGGTAATGGTATTCTGCCCTATCCTTCAACTGGTTTAAATCTCCTTCTTTCAGCCTGGCCAATGCTTCCAGGGATTTACCATAATATCCTCCATCAAAAAGCAGCCTTCCTTTCAAAAGAGTAACATTTGGGGCTACTCCCTGAACCTCATTTAATGCCTGTTTATCCCGTTCATTGATGGCATATCCTGCTGATTTCACTTTCTCTGCATATCCCTGATAGCCCTTTGCATCACCATTCAATAAGGCAATCCAGGCCAGGTGCAGATAACTATCCTTAATATAACTGATCCCCTTGTTGCTTTGCAGGAATTTATGGAAATAACCTGCAGCACCACTATCCAGCTTATTCAGCCTGGCTATGCCCATCAGGTAATCAAGATAAGGAAAGGCTTGGTACTGCGCTCCGGAAGGACGTTCGGCAAGGATAACTATAGCTTCTTCGTTATGCCCTCTTTTAGCACTTACATAGGCCTTTAGATAGGCTTTAAGCAAACTGTTTTCAGAAATCCGCTCCACATATTTCATGGTTTCAGCATAGGCACGTTCGCTATGGGTTACGTCCGTAAGCACAAATGAATAATAAAAAACCACTTCCTCGTAAAAAGGTTCATAGGTCGATTTAGGCATGCCCTCTGCGAGCTTTTCCATCATGGCCAGGCCAGACTTCGCGTTCCCCTTAATACCAAATGTAGAAAGCGTGCTTTTCATAAAGCCATCAGGCAAACTTCCCAGGACTGCACTGATCAGTCCAAGCCCTTTAAAATTCAATTGAAAAGCAGGGAATTTCTTTGCATTTTCCTGCAACAGGCTGTTCGCCTTTTTAATTTCCATTGCTGCATTGAACTGTTCGCCGAATCTCCCTCTGATCAGGGCCCATTGCAAGTTGATCTCCGCCTGGGCGTATAAATTATAGGGTGATTTATTGTCATCGTCAGCAATCTGGTCCAGTCTCGCGCCTTTGTTGCTTTTCAATTTATTGAACTCTTCCTTATTCTCGCTGGTCAGCAATTGAAAGAAGTCGACATAATTTTCCAGCAAAGGCACTATAGCGTTGTCAGGATGCATTTTCTTCTCTGCAGCGATCAACTGCCTTGCCGCATTTAATTTAAGCTCAAATACGAACTGATAAGCCTTCAGGCAATTGGCATTGAAATCAAACTTTGCAAACAGGGTTCCCGGCAAAAACAGGAAGAGGACGGCTAAAAAAAGTTTACTATTTAAGGCTTTAATCTGCATAAGGGTTCTGTTTTTCTGTCACAAAAAAGGGCCAGATGGAATTTCTGACCCTTTATAACTTTATCGGAAAGCTTAAGCAGGAACCACTTCCTGGGTAAGCGCTTCATCCACCAGAATTCTTCCACAGTGTTCGCAAACAATAATTTTTTTGCGCTGACGGATATCCAGCTGACGCTGAGGCGGGATCTGGTTAAAGCAGCCGGAGCAGGAGTCCCGATCAATCGTAACAACCGCCAAACCATTATTGGCATTTCCTCTTAATCTGTTATAGGCCACCAAAAGACGCTCCTCTATTTGAGTTTCCGCTTTTTCTGCTTTTTTCAACAAGGTTTGTTCATCCTTTTCTGTTTCGGCGGTGATCGTTTCCAGCTCTCCTTTTTTGATTTCAAGATCTTTTTTTCTGGATTCCAGATCAGCAAGCGCCCTATCATAAACCTCAGTTTTCTGGGTGATTTCGAATCCAAACTCTCTGATCTTTTTCTCACAAACCTGAATCTCAAGTGTCTGTATCTCTACCTCTTTGGTAAGGGCATCGTACTCACGGTTGTTTTTAACATCCTTTAATTGAGTTTCATATTTTTTGATCAGGTTTTGAGCTTCCTTGATCATATTTTTACGCGTCACAATGGCATCTTCAGTATCATCCAATTCGCCTTTGAATTTTTGTATACGTGTTTCCAGTCCTGCAACCTCATCCTCTAAATCGGCAACTTCCATTGGCAGTTCTCCTCTTATCTGACGTATCTTATCAATCTTGGTATGCAGGGTTTGTAATTCGTATAAAGCTTTTAGCTTTTGCTCTACAGTTTGTTCCATTAAATGAAATAATTTATGGGGTTTGTATTATGCTCCGTTAAACGGATTGCAAAGTTAGGAAATTTTTCTTGAATAATATCTATCAACAAATCAGATGTAAATTGTTCACTTTCAAAGTGTCCGATATCAGCAATCACCAGTTTTTCATCTGCATCAAAAAACTCATGGTATTTAAAATCCGCTGTTACAAACGCATCCGCCCCCACTGCTATGGCCTCTTTCAGCAAAAAACTACCCGAACCGCCACAAACAGCCACCTTTCTGATCTTTTTGGGCAGCAGTCGCGTATGCCGTATCACTACAGCATCCATGCTGTTTTTTACCATTTTTAAAAATTCCGTCCCTTCAAGTGGTTCATCCAGCCAGCCAATCATTCCGGCCCCAACCGACTGCAGCTTGTTGTCCAAAGGATAAATATCGTAGGCCACCTCCTCATAAGGGTGATGTTCAAACAAAGCCAGCATCACCCGGCGCTCGTCCTGTACTTTAAAAACAGTTTCTATCCTGATTTCAGGTTCCTGGTGCTGTAAGCCTTTTTCGCCCACAAAAGGATCGGTATTTTCCCCACCCTTAAAAGTGCCAAAGCCCTCGGCGTTAAAACTGCATTCGCTGTAGTTGGAAATCTCGCCCGCCCCAGCTTTAAACAAAGCATCCCTCAAAACATCAGCCTGTGCTACCGGACAAAAAGTAACCAGCTTTTTTAAAATTGAGCCTTTCGGGCTCAGTACTTTAGTGTTCTTCAGGCCCAGCCGTTCCGCAATAACCCTGTTTACTCCGGCTTCAACATGGTCCAGATTGGTATGAATGGCATACAATGCGATGTCATTTTTTATCGCCTTCAACACCACTCTTTCCACGTAGTTCTTCCCGGTAAACCTTTTAAGCCCTTTAAAAACTATGGGATGATGCGTAATCACCAGGTTACAGCCATGCAAAATGGCCTCATCAACCACACTTTCAATACAATCCAATGCAACCAGGGCGCCGTGGATCTCCTGATCCGGATGGCCCACAATCAGTCCCGAATTGTCGTAATCCTCCTGATAATTCAGGGGCGCAAATGTTTCCAGGTGCTTTATTAAAACAGATAACCTCATATCGGATAAATATACGACAGATTTTGATTACTGTAAATTTCCCATTTTTACCATTTGCAGGCTTTCAAAAACCATACGCTGGTTGTATTCATAGGCCAGGGTTTTGTGGTTGATCAGGTCAATAATGGTCCCGATAAAACAAAGCCCGACTGTAAAAAAATACAAAATACCCATACCAATCTGGTTAACTAAAAACCGGGGCAGGCCTGGTACAAAAAAACCAAGTATACAATACAGGATCATATCGTCCGGATTCCTTCTCTTGCTGCTGTAAATCATTAAAAATCCGCGCAGCTGCTGCTCGCTAAATCCGGTAGTTGCACTCTGCAAATACGAATATTCCTGTGGTGTGATCCCTGGAAGCGACATAAACGGTGAATCAAACATCTCTTTTTCCTCCTTAATATTTTAAATTTAACATCTTATTATTTTTCAAACTTATTCTGGTCAAAACCACTATTCTCCAGCAAATGATCATCAGGGCAGGCAAACCAAACCAGTGATATTTAAAACTCCCGGCAAGGTTTCCATGCAGCAATTGTGTTATGGAGCGCCCGATGCCACATCCGGGGCACCAGCTAAAGCCCATATTGGCCAGCGGACAAAGCGTAAAGTGCTGTTCTGTACCATGAACATGAGGCTTTGCCAGGGCCAGCAGGATTAAAGCTGTGGTCCAGAAGATCAGCTCAAAAGGTATGCGCTTTATTCTTTTCATTTCAATTCGCCGCTGCAAATGCCGCAGAAGGGCTAAATATAGACAATCTGCAGCAACCTGAGTTCTTTCATTTCGGCATTTCAATAGTTTTCAACCTCTTTTTTCCTTTAGATCAACAGGTTGAAACTTTGTTACATCCAAAACCCGCTATAAATCCTACCTTTGTAAGGTGAACATTCGCGAACTGATCAATAAGTACAAAACAGATGAGCGTATTGTAGCATTGGCAAAGGCTCTTAACGCCGGTAAAAATTCCAAAGTCCAGTTAAAGGGGCTGGTAGGATCTGCCGATGCAACAATTGCAGTAGCTTCCTATTTCCTCTTACATAAACCTTTGTTATTTGTTCTTCCGGATAGGGAGGAGGCTTCTTATTTCCTGGCCGATCTGGAAAGTATCCTGGATAAAGAGGTTTTGCTTTTCCCTTCTTCCTTCCGTAAAGCATTCGATTTTACACAGGTAGATACGGCCAACGTACTGGCCCGGGCGGAGGTATTAAACGAACTGAATCACCATTCCGAATATGGAAAAATAGTCGTTTCTTATCCCGAGGCCATCGCCGAAAAGGTGATAGACCGCGCTGTACTGGAAAAAAACACTTTGGAAATCAGCTTAAATGCCAGGCTGGGTATAGAGTTCATCAATGAGTTTTTAATTGATTACGACTTTAACCGGACCGATTTTGTTTACGAACCAGGTCAGTTTTCCATTCGTGGAGGCATTGTAGATATATTTTCATTCTCTCACGACCTGCCTTACCGGATTGAATTTTTTGGCGATATCGTAGAAAGCATCCGGACATTTGAAATCGAAAGCCAGCTTTCTGTTGAAGATGTAAAAACACTTACCATCATTCCGAACGTACAGTCCAGGTACCTCACAGAAAACAACATTAGCATTCTCGATTATATTGAAAAGGACACCCAGCTGTGGTTCAAGGACATAGAGTTTACACTAGACGTTGTCAAAAGCGGCTATAAAAAGGCGGTTGAATTGTGGAAAGCCCTTCCTGCCAAAGAAAAACAGGAAAATCAGGATTGGATAGATCCTAAATTTGCTTTTACAGATGAGAAAATGATGGCGGATATGTTTCACGATTTTCCACTGGTGGAATTCGGAAAGCAGTTCTTCTACAAAACCGAGCATGTTTTCCAGTTCGAAACCAAACCTCAGCCTTCTTTTAACAAGGATTTCAGCCTCCTGATCCATAACCTGAAGGAGAACGAAAAACAAAATATACACAATTTCATTTTCAGTGCCTCTACCAAACAAACCGAGCGTCTTTATGCCATCCTGGATGACATTGATAAAACAGCCAGGTTTACCCCGGTAAACATCCCGTTACGCGAAGGCTTTGTAGATGGCCAGCAAAAACTTGCTTTTTATACCGATCACCAGATATTCGACCGCTTCTATAAATACAAGCTAAAAAGAGGTTATCAGCGCAGTCAGGCCATCACCCTCAAAGAACTGAGAGACCTTAAACCAGGCGATTTTGTGACCCACATCGACCATGGAATAGGTAAATATGCAGGTCTCGAAAAAGTAGAAGTAAATGGCAAAACCCAGGAAATGATCCGCCTGGTTTATGCCGACAATGACCTGCTGTATGTCAACATCAACTCTCTTAACCGCATTGCGAAATACAGTGGCAAGGACGGTACAGCGCCAAAAATGAATAAGCTGGGCACCGAAGCCTGGGATAAACTCAAAAAAACAACTAAAAAAAAAGTTAAAGACATTGCCCGCGACCTGATTAAGCTCTATGCCATGCGAAAATCGCAGGTGGGTACTGCTTTCAGTCCGGATGGTTACCTGGAAACTGAACTCGAAGCTTCCTTCATTTATGAAGATACGCCCGACCAGGAAAAAGCCACTTCCGATGTAAAAAAGGACATGGAGGCCCCGCACCCTATGGATAGGCTGGTTTGTGGCGACGTAGGTTTCGGGAAAACAGAAATTGCCATCAGGGCAGCTTTTAAAGCCGTGGCAAATGGCAAACAGGCTGCAGTATTGGTGCCAACCACCATCCTGGCCCTGCAGCATTTTAAAACCTTCTCCGGCCGTCTTAAAGATTTTCCTTGTACGGTAGATTATGTGAACCGCTTCAAAACCAGCAGGCAGGTTAAGGAAACCCTGGCCAAAGTAGCCGAAGGTAAAATAGATATTATCATTGGTACACACCGCTTGCTCAGTAAAGATGTAAAATTCAAGGACCTGGGCATCATGATCATCGATGAAGAACAGAAGTTTGGGGTGTCCTCAAAAGAGAAATTAAGGGCTTTAAGGGTAAATGTAGATACCCTGACCCTTACCGCAACCCCAATACCCCGTACACTTCATTTTTCTTTAATGGGCGCACGCGACCTCTCCATCATGAGTACACCGCCGCCAAACAGACAGGCTGTAAATACCGAACTTCATGTTTTTAACGACAAGCTGATCCAGGAAGCTGTTCAGTTTGAACTGGACAGGGGCGGACAGGTCTTTTTTATCCACAACAGGGTAAACGACCTGCCTCAATTGGGCGGACTTATCAAAACCCTGGTGCCAAAAGCACGTATCGGCATTGCCCACGGTCAGCTGGAAGGCGATGCCCTGGAAGATGTCATGCTTGATTTTATCAATGGTGAAAAGGATGTGCTTGTAGCCACCACCATTATCGAGGCCGGCCTCGATATCCCAAATGCGAACACCATCATCATTAACCATGCACATATGTTCGGTTTAAGTGACCTGCACCAGATGCGGGGCAGGGTAGGGCGTTCCAATAAAAAAGCATTCTGCTACCTGTTAAGTCCGCCTTTGTCTACACTCACGTCAGAGGCCCGCAAGCGCCTCAGTGCAATTGAAGAGTTTTCAGACCTCGGCAGCGGCTTTAATATTGCCATGAGAGATTTAGATATCCGCGGCAGCGGAAACCTGCTAGGAGCAGAGCAAAGCGGCTTCATCGCCGAAATAGGCTTCGAAATGTACCATAAAATACTGGATGAGGCCATTCAGGAGCTAAAAACGGATGAATTTAAGGACCTCTTTAAAGATGAACCCCTACGCCCTTTTGTAAACTTTACACAGGTGGATACTGATCTGGAACTCTACATACCTGACGATTACGTAACCAACATTACAGAACGGTACAATTTATACACCGAACTTTCAAAAATTGAAAATGAAGCCCAGCTGAAAGCTTTCGAACTGAGTTTAAAAGACCGCTTCGGGCCGGTTCCTGAACCTGTAAAAACCATGCTGAATGTTTTGCGTTTGCAATGGGTAGCCAAAAAACTGGCCTTCGAAAAACTGAGTTTCAAAAAAGGCATTCTGCGCGGTTATTTCATTACCGATAAACGTTCCGCATTTTTTGACTCTACCATGTTCAATAAAATATTGCATTTTGCACAAATCCATCCGCGTTTATGCAACCTTAAAGAGGTTAAAGATTCCCTCCGCATAGCATTCGACAACCTCAATACCGTTGATGAAGCAGTAGAAATGCTGGAAATGGTGGCCAACTAAACCTAAAAATATGAATCCTCAGCTCCTGCAAGACCTCGTTACCATGCAAATGCCCTTCGGAAAATACAAGGGCAGAACCCTTTGCGACCTTCCGGAGTCCTACCTCATTTGGTTTCACAAAGAAGGCTTTCCTCCCGGAAAATTAGGCCAGCTGATCGCCACCCTCTATGAAATTAAACTGAACGGACTGGAATATTTACTGCAGCCCCTGAAGAAAAAATAGCTGTTTTAACGCAATATCAGGTACAGGTAGGTATAAACAACCGGAGCAGCTAACAACAGGCCGTCAAAGCGGTCCAGAAAGCCTCCGTGACCTGGCAGTATGTTTCCTGAATCCTTCACATTCAGGCTGCGTTTTAGCATAGACTCTACCAGATCACCCAGGGTCCCGAAAGAGACGATTAAAACAGACATCCCGGCCCATACAAATGGATTGATCTCCTTAAAAAATAAGGAGATGATATAAGAAGCCAGCAGGCTCACCAATACCCCGCCAAAGAAGCCTTCCCATGATTTCTTTGGCGAATGCCGCTCAAACAACCGCGTCTTTCCAAATTTAACCCCAAAAAGATAGGCCCCGGTATCATTGGCCCATAACATCAGCAAAAAGGCAAGCGGCAAATGGAAGCTATAGGTAGCCTGTTCCTGTATAAAACCCAGGGAATAAAAAAAGCAAAAAGGCACAGTTACATAAATAAGCCCTGCAAATGTATAGGATATATTAGAAAATGGGATTTTGTCTTTCTTATACAGCTCGCTGATGAATACCGAAAAAATCAGAGGAACAATAAGCAGCATAAATCTGTTTTCAAACTGAAGCAAATGATAACCTGCAATCATCAAAAAAATCAGCGTAGCAACAAATAAGGCAACATTTCTATGCGGTCTGATCCCTGCAGTTTTAATCATGTTAAAAAACTCCAGCAAGGCCGCAAGGCTCAATATCAGGTAAAAAAAAGTAAAAGTATAAGCTCCTAAAAAAATGGAGCCCAGCATTACAATGGTAAAAAAGAAAGCAGTTATCGCTCTTGTCTTCATCTGGCTTGTTTTTTAAAATATCGGAACAGCAAAAAAGTCAGTATTGCGCTAATGACATAACCGTACCAGGCAATATTCATCGTTTTATCGGTATCAGACAAAGGTATGTTGTTTTTTTGCATATACCATGCCGCACAAACCGCATAAGCATTATTTATAAAATGGGCAAACATGGCATACCACAAACTGCCGCCCCAGAAATACAGGTATCCAAAACCTGCACCGAGTAGCATCCGCGGCAAAAAGCCATAAAACTGCATATGGATAGCACTGAAAATAAATGCCGAGAACCAGATGGCCAGGTGCGGATTTCGGTACATCCGCCCCAGGGCACGTTGCAAAGCACCCCTGAACATCAGTTCTTCTGCTACAGCCGGCAACAGCGCAATCATCCCGATATTGATCAGAAAACTCCCGGTACTTTCCATTTTTAAAAGTGCCTTTGTCGTTTCCATAGCCTGGTCTTCTGCTGCCTTCATCCAGCGCTCAATTCCCTTTAAGGCATCAGGAAATACCATTTTCTGGTTCAGTGCCGCTACCCATTCCAATAAAGGTAAAGCAGCAGCCATAATCAGGAATACAGTTAAAATCAATCCCGGATCAGGTCGTTTAAACCCATAAAATCCATTTATTTTCCCGCCCTCTATTTTTGCAAGGAATAAAGCAGGAAACAAAAATAAGCCGATCTGCTGGGCACTGATCAAAATCCGCTGTGCGGGCAGGTAATGCCTGTCTGTACCCGATATCCAGTCCATATTGATTAATATTTCCCGTCCATAGATCAGATAAATGATGCCCATGCCTATCACACTTACCACAATAAGGCCTATGATCGCACAAAAGATCAAAATCAAAAGTTGTACAAAAGGGCTGTTTTCTTCCCTCGTTTTTTGTATGAAATTCATTATTTGTATTATTTGTACCTTTGTGCTGTGAATTTTGGTTTGAAGATATAAAAATGTCTGTAAAGATAGGAAATATTGATCTGGGGGAGTTCCCCCTGCTGCTGGCCCCAATGGAAGATGTAAGTGATCCTCCTTTCCGTTTTGTATGTAAACAAAGTGGGGTAGACATGATGTATACAGAATTTATTTCATCTGAAGGATTGATCAGGGATGCGGCTAAAAGCAGGGCCAAACTGGACATATTTGAATATGAAAGACCCATTGGGATACAAATATTTGGCAGCGAAATAGACCACATGCGTGAAGCTACTGAAATAGCTACACTAGCCAATCCCGATTTAATGGACATCAATTATGGCTGTCCGGTTAAAAATGTGGCCTGCCGGGGGGCAGGTGCCAGCCTGCTGCAGGATATTGATAAAATGGTGAAAATGACAGCGGCCGTAGTGAAGGCAACGCACCTGCCTGTAACCGTAAAAACACGGCTGGGCTGGGACGACAATACCAAAAATGTAGAGGAAGTAGCAGAACGTTTGCAGGATGTAGGTATACAGGCACTCACGATTCACGGACGAACCAGGGCGCAGCTCTATAAAGGCGAGGCCGACTGGACATTGATCCGTGAAATCAAACGCAACCCAAGGGTAAAAATCCCGATTTTTGGGAATGGGGATGTTGACAGTATACAAAAAGCAGCCGACTGGCGCATGGAATATGAAGTGGATGGGATCATGATTGGCCGCGCGGCCATAGGTTACCCCTGGATCTTCAGGGAGATCCGGCACTTCTTCAACACCGGCGAAATATTGCCTGGTCCTTCAATAGAAGAACGGGTAAACGTATGCCGCACGCACTTTGAAAAATCAATTGACTGGAAAGGACCAAGGGTAGGTATATTTGAAATGAGGCGTCATTACGCAAATTATTTCAAAGGAATACCCGACTTTAAAACCTATAGAATGCAATTGGTTAAAGAAGAAAATATTGAAACAATTCATAGCATTTTAGATGAAATAGCAGAAAAATATCAACATATTTACCCCTCGGGCGAAATGGCTTGATTTTTGAAATTATGGATTAAATAATAAGTTAAAATGGTTACTGCAATTACATTCGGAGTTAAAATTTCTGTTGAAACAACCTACCAGGAAGAACATTCCAATCCGGCAAACGCACATTTTATGTTTGCCTACCGAATTACCATTGAAAACCTGACAGATTATGCCGTTCAGCTGAAAAGGAGGCAATGGTTTATATTCGACTCAAATGGTACACAGCGCGAAGTAGAGGGAGAAGGTGTCGTAGGTGAACAGCCGGTAATTGAACCAGGTGCAAGTCATTCTTATGTATCAGGTTGTAACTTAAATACAGATATGGGTACCATGAGTGGCAATTACCTGATGTACCGTATTGCAGACGACCGCGATTTTATTGTAGATATTCCTGAATTTGAGTTGATCGTACCTTACCGCTTAAATTAGTTACCTGTTTTTTCCAAAAAGGATAGAAACATAATAAAACAGGTTGGCCAGTGCGCCCATAGCAGCCACCACATAGGTCATTGCTGCCCACCAAAGTGCATCTTTTGCCTGTACATGTTCTTCATTGGTATAAAGCACTGCCTTGTTATCCTTCAACCACACCAGGGCCCGCTTACTGGCATCAAATTCAACAGGAAGCGTAATGATACTGAATATAGTGATCAAAGCAAGCCCTGCTATACCAATACCCAATACTATGGGGTTAAAAGTAAAAGCGATCAGCAATACCCCCGCAATCAACACCCACTGCAGCAAATTAGAAGTAATGCTAACCACAGGAACCATATTTGATCTCAATTCCAGCCAATGGTACGACTTTGCATGCTGCACCGCATGCCCGCATTCATGAGCCGCAACAGCAGCAGCAGCCACACTCCGCCCATAATATACGTCTGTGCTTAAATTAACGGTTTTATCTTCCGGATTATAATGATCAGAAAGTGTTTTATCCGTACTCACCACCCTTACATCATAAATCCCATTATCGCGCAGCATTTTTTCTGCTATCTCTTTCCCTGAAAACCCCGAATTTAATTGCATTTCAGCGTATTTTGAAAACCTGCTTCTAAAACGCCATTGTACAAACATGCTAATAATCAGTATCGGAATTATCAAAACAACATAAGTTCCCATTTTTTTAAAGTATGTTTTTCAACATATGTTGATCAAAAAGTGTTCCCATTTTACTTTAGCCCAGGGAAGGAATCCAATTTATACTCTGAATACCCTACTTTTTTGCAGGATCAGCTAATTTTTTATCCTCAAGAAAATCATTTATCTGATTGGTGTGGTTAAAAGCAGTCAGTACACCCAGAAAAATATAGCATTTGATAAGGTATATCACATTTTATTACTATTATTTTTTGCAAAAACACAAATTATTGATGACATTTGATAACAATATTAGTATGGAAACAACAGGAATAGTATTATCAATTATCATATTGGCAGCCCTCGTTTTTTTATTGTTTAAAAAACCGGCATCGGATAAAAACCATGGTGCACTTCTGGAATTAAAAGATCAGGAACATCAGAAATCATTAAACTGGCTAAAGGATGAAAAACAAAAGCTGGAAGATGAATTGAATGATTTACGCCTCAATTTCATTACAGAACGCGGTAAGGTCATCAAGGCCGAAGAGGGCCTCCTGGCCCAGAAAGAAAGATATACCCAGCAGGAAAAATACATTGCCGAGTTGCAGCAGCAGTTTAAACTGGAATTTGAACACATAGCCAATAAAATCCTGGAAGAAAAAACAGAAAAATTTACCCTGCAAAACCGTGCAAATCTGGATGTCATTTTAAATCCGCTTAAAGAGAACATTAAAGCATTCGAGGAAAAGGTCGAAAAAGTCTATAAAGCCGAATCTGATGAGCGCAATGTGCTCAAAGGCGTAATTGCGCAACTGATGGACCAGAGCAAACAGATCCAGGAAGAAGCAGGCAATTTAACCAAAGCCCTTAAAGGCGATAATAAAAAACAAGGTAACTGGGGCGAGGTTATCCTGGAACGGGTGCTGGAACGCTCAGGTCTGCAGCGAGACAGGGAGTACAGGATACAAAGCAATTTAAGCTCATCAGAAGGCTCCAGGCTGCAGCCAGATGTCATTATTGACCTTCCAGACGATAAACACATTGTAATCGATTCTAAGGTCTCTCTGCTGGCTTATGAACGATTGGTTACATCGGATACCGACGAAGAACGGGAACTACAGCTAAAGCAACACCTCCTCTCTATCAAAACACATATCCAGGGTCTCTCGTCCAAAAATTATCAGGAACTTTACCAGATCAATTCTCCGGATTTTGTCCTTCTTTTCATTCCTATAGAATCTTCATTCGGTATTGCCGTACAGCAGGACGCCGAATTGTTCAATTATGCATGGGACAGAAAAGTAGTGATCGTAAGTCCATCAACCCTGCTGGCTACCTTACGGACCATCGCCAGTATCTGGAAACAGGAAAGACAAAACAGAAATGTGTTGGAAATAGCTCGCTTAAGCGGCAGCATGTACGATAAATTTGTAGGCTTTCTTACCGATATGGAAAGCATTGGCCGTAACATTAAACTTAGCCAGGATGCCTACGATAAAGCTTTAAACAAACTTTCTACAGGCACCGGAAACCTGTCAAATACCTCCGAAAAGATTAAAAAATTAGGTGCCAAAGCAACAAAGCAGATTGACACCCGTTTTTTAGATCAGGACGATAGCTTATAATTTAAAAGCATTCCAGCCCTGGGCTTTAAGCTCATGCACCACGTTGGATTTAGAGATCATTTTGCATCCCGAATTTTTATCGGTAATGTGACCGATAACACTGATATCCACATCATGTTTTAACTTCTCGTAATCCGACTGTTTAATGGTAAACAGCAATTCATAATCCTCACCTCCGTTTAAAGCACAAACAGTAGGATCCAACCCCAGTTCCCTTGCAGTTTCATAAGTCATCGGATCAATAGGCAGCTTTTCTTCATATAAAGTAGCCCCCCTTTCAGATTGCTGGCAGATGTGCAGGACCTCTGAAGCCAGTCCATCCGAAACGTCAATCATCGCGGTAGGTAAAATATCCATCTGGGCCAGCAGGTCAACAATATCCCTTCGGCCCTCAGGTTTCAGCTGCCGCTCTATAATATAGTCCTTTCCTTCCAGATCAGGCTGGATATCAGGATTTTCCATAAATATGAGCTTTTCCCTTTCCAGGATCTGCAAACCCACATAAGCACCCCCAAGGTCCCCCGAAACGCAAATAAGGTCTCCTTCCTGGGCACCGTTCCTGTATACAACTTCATTCTTTTCTGCATACCCTATACTGGTCACACTGATCACAAGCCCCTGCTTGCTCGAAGAAGTATCCCCCCCGACGAGGTCAATATTAAATTTATCGCATGCCAGCTGTATCCCTTTATAAATTTCTTCGACAGCCTCCAGTGGAAATTTGCTCGATATGCCGATAGAAACTGTTACCTGGGTAGCGATACCATTCATGGCATAAATATCGCTCAGATTCACTTGTATGGCTTTATAGCCTAAATGTATCAGCGGTACATAGGCCAGGTCAAAATGAATACCTTCCAGCAACAGATCGGTAGAAATCAAAACCTCTTTGTTTTCAAAATTCAATACTGCAGCATCATCGCCAATGCCTTTGATACTACTCTCATGTCTCACCTTAAAATGATCTGTCAGGTGTTTAATCAACCCAAACTCACCCAATTCAGCAATAGCTGTACGTTCTTTATTTTCAAACATTATTTTATTCTTTTACAACAAATTAACAGGTTATGCACATCATTAATTACAACTATACCTGTTAAAGACCCAGACTTGCCGAAATCTCCAGCATTCTTTCAATCGGCTTCCTCGCCTCAGCAATGATATTTGCAGGTACGGTAACTTCCGGAAGGCCGTTTTTAATACATAAATACAGCTTTTCCAGGGTATTTCTTTTCATATACGGACAATCATTGCAGGCACAGCTGTTATTTGGCGGTGCCGGAATAAAGGTTTTTCCAGGATTGGCCTTTTCCATCTGGTGAATAATTCCGCTTTCCGTAGCTACAATGAACTCCTTGGCATCGTTATTAATGGTGTATTTAAGCAATCCCGTTGTAGAACCAATATAATCTGCCATTTTTAATACCGCTTCCTCACATTCCGGGTGGGCAATGAACTTCGCATCCGGATGACGCTCCTTTAATTTGGTGATTTTTTCCCTCGAAAATATTTCATGTACCATACAGGCACCGTTCCACAATACCAGGTCCCTTCCTGTCTTTTTAGCAACCCAGGCTCCTAAATTTTTATCAGGACCAAATATGATCTTTTGTTCTTTAGGTAAACTTTCCACAATCTGGACTGCATTTGTGGAAGTACACACAATATCACTCAAAGCCTTTAATTCTGCCGTACAGTTTACATAGGTAATCACCAGGTGGTCAGGATACTTTTCTTTAAATTTCTTAAACAAATGTGGCGGACAACTATCTGCTAATGAACATCCTGCCTTTAAATCAGGTAACAATACCTTCTTGTCTGGCGAAAGGATCTTCGCTGTTTCGGCCATAAAATGTACACCTGCAAATACAATAACATCAGCTTCTGTCTTTGCAGCTTCTTGTGAAAGCCCTAAACTGTCGCCAATATAATCTGCTATATCCTGTATATCAGGCTCCTGGTAATAATGAGCCAGTACAATTGCATTCTTTTCTTTCTTTAATTTTTCAATTTCTTCAAAGAGGTCTAGAGTCGGATCAATACTTTCCTCTATAAAACCTTTCCTGTTCAATTCCTCCAAGGTATCCGTTTTCATCAGAATGAGTTTATGTTAGTTTTTACAGTTTTTCTGTTTTTTAACTTTTGTAAAGGTACGCAGTTTCAACACTTCAATAAATTATAATTATTTTAATATAAATAGATTTCTATTGTTTATTAGCCTGTGGATACTGTGTATAAATATCCGTTTTCTGTTCGATTATATGAGTTATTAATAATTTACTAACATTTAGATTACATTTTCTTTTAAAATATCAGCTGATTTACAGCGCTATATTTTTAAGTCTATAATTTTATCAATACAAATATGTTTATTGTTAAGAGGTGTGTAAAAAGTGGATAAAGTAGGAGAAGCTGCTTAAAAATAACTTAAAATATTGTGGCAAATTCCCTTTTTAGCTTAGCTTTAAACATTCAAAAAAAATTGTTCTTTTTGTTTATACACATAATCCACATAGATATCCACGTTGTTAACAAAACATCGTTTTTGATATCAAAAAGTGGTTTTTAACGAAAACAAAAAGAATATAGGTAGCCTTAAAAGCTTGATAATAAATTGAAAAGGAACAGCAGGTACGCATGAGAAAAGTAGATTTTTTAGTAATAGGATCGGGGATTGCCGGTTTAAGCTTTGCGTTGAAAGCCGCTCAGCACGGCAAGGTATTAATTGTGACCAAATCAAATGAAGATGAATCCAATACCAAATATGCCCAGGGTGGGGTAGCGGTGGTGATAGACAAAGATGATTCTTTTGATAAGCACATAGAAGATACGCTTATTGCCGGTGACGGATTGTGTGACAGAGAGATAGTAGAAATTGTGGTCAAAGAAGGTCCTCAACGCATCCAGGAAATTATCGATTACGGAATTAATTTTGACAAGGGAAGAAGTGGCGATTACGACCTGGCAAAAGAAGGAGGCCATTCAGAACATCGTGTTTTACACTATAAAGATGTTACCGGTTACGAAATTGAAAGCGTTTTATTAAAGCAGATTCACCAGAATAAAAACATAGAGATATTAACACATTACTTCTGTCTGGAGCTGATCACACAGCATCATTTGGGAGAACATGTGGATAAAAGTACCGAGGATATCAACTGTTATGGTATATATGCCTTTAATACAGAACTTAATGATGTGGAAAAGATCCTGGCTAATGTGACTATCATGGCCTCGGGTGGTGCAGGTCATGTGTATTCGAGTACTACCAATCCGGTAATTGCTACCGGAGATGGAATGGCGATGGTGTACCGGGCTAAAGGAAAAGTGCGGAATATGGAATTCATTCAGTTCCATCCAACAGCTTTATACAATCCCGGAGAGTACCCGGCTTTTTTAATTTCAGAAGCTGTACGGGGTTTCGGAGGCGTATTGAGAAGAAAAAATGGTGAAGAATTCATGTATGAGTATGACCAGCGGGGTTCATTGGCCCCAAGGGATATCGTAGCCAGGGCCATAGATGCCGAAATGAAGAAATCCGGCGAGGATTTTGTGTATTTGGACATTACAAATAGAAAAAAATCAGATATCCTGGCGCATTTTCCTAATATCTATGCCAAATGCCTGTCCATTGGTATAGATATGACCAAAGATCTCATTCCCGTTACCCCTGCGGCACATTACATGTGTGGAGGTATTCTGGTAGATGAATACGGAAGGTCTTCTATTAAAAATCTCTACGCTTGCGGAGAATGTTCTTCAACTGGTCTGCATGGGGCAAACAGGCTGGCATCCAACTCTTTACTGGAGGCTCCTGTGTTTGCACACCGCATCTATGAAGATGCAGTTAAGACCTTTAAAAACAATGTCATACCAGGCAATATTCCAGATTGGGACGCAAAAGGGGTTACCCAGTCTAATGAAGACATATTGGTTACGCACAATTTAAGGGAAACACAAAAATTGATGAGTGATTATGTGGGCATTGTGCGTTCAGATTTCCGACTGGAACGGGCAATGAGGAGGCTATTTTTATTACACGAAGAGACTGAGGAATTTTACAAGGCAAACAAGGTTTCTGTTAAATTGTGTGAACTCAGGAATGTCATACAGGTAGCTTTTATGGTTATTAAAGCCGCAATGATCAGAAAAGAAAGCAGGGGACTGCATTATACAACCGATTATCCGCAACATTCAACAGAATTAAAAGACACAATTTTTTAGCACATGCCAGTTATATTACCAGTTAAAGATAAAGACCCTAAATGGGGTAGCGATTGTTTTATTGCACCTAATGCAACTCTGGTGGGTGATGTCCTGATGGGCAACAATTGTTCCGTATGGTTTAATGCAGTGATCAGAGGGGATGTAAACAGTATTACCATTGGAAATGAGACCAATATACAGGATGGGGCAGTTATACACGCCACTTACCTCAAAGCTTCAACCATTATAGGTAACAGGGTATCCATAGGTCACAATGCAATTGTGCATGGCTGTATACTTAAAGACCATATCCTGGTTGGCATGGGTGCCATCATCATGGATCATGCATTGGTAGAAGAGTATTGTATCATTGCTGCCGGTGCTGTGGTGCTGGAGAATACACGCTGTGAAAGCGGTTATATTTATGCAGGTACACCTGCAAAAAAAATAAAGCCCATTACCGAAGAGCAAAGGGCTTTATTGAATAAACTGCCGGATAACTATATCATGTATTCCGACTGGTTCAGGTAGCTATTCTTTTGGAATAGTTACCGTTTCATTTCTTTCCCAAAGGGCTCGGATAGAGAGCTCTTTGGGTTCGTTCCATATCTTTTCAGGCTGTAAACCCAGTTTCACATTTCCAGTGTCCCATATCCCGTTTTTATTGGTATCGTAGGTGATGCGTAACCAGTATTTACCTGCTTTATAATTGGCAAACCTAACAGTTGTATCACGCTGAACTACCAGTGTATTGGCTACATTTTTATTGCCGTCGATCACTTCAAGTATATAGCTTTTATTGGGTTCAGGGGGTACAATTTTAACAATCAGGGTGCCGTAATCGTCTTTATTGCCCAGCTGAAAAGTCTTGATAAATTCTTTGTTTTTTGTATTGAATATGGCTGTTGCAGCCCCTGCTGCAAACTTTACCTCATAGGTCTTTTTAGCTTTCCAGGGATAACGGAAATAATAAGAGAGCAGGTCGGCACTATCTTTAACCAGTGTAAAGCCTGTGCGTGCAACGGAATCTTCCAGCAGGCTTATTTTACTCATATCCGTGCTTTCCAGCGGAAAATTGAAAGCCAGTCTGAGGTGCTGATTTGGATTAAGAAATTTGTTTTCTATATTGTCAGTCGCCGTAAGCGTCCTGGTATAAGTTTCTTTTTTGCCCCTGCTGAGCGTTGTGGTCTGAAGCACTTTGCCCTGGTCTTTGATGGTTATTTTTGTAGAGTCGAAGCTAAGATCCTTCAGCCAAACCCGCAAAGAATCATTGTTGCGACTAAATTTAATCAGTTTTGCAGCATCCAGGGCCGGAGGGTCTGTTACACTAACTTCCGGTTTTTTGAGCTTCTGGTTAAAGGCCAGGGAAATACTTCCATCCGTGTTGATACGTTTGTCCAGTATCCTGAATGTTTCAGCTTTTTCCTTAAAAAGGCTTAGATTGATGTTATCCAGGTTCTTTTCCAATACAATAGAGTCTTTTAAAAAAGCAACCTCATCACCAGCCTGCTGGTATATTTTATCGCCTCCCTTTTCTTTAATTGCATAGATCTTATAGGTATCTTTTCTTAAATTATTTAAAGCATAATTACCGCTGCTGTCGGTCGTGGTAAAAATGGAAGGTTTTTTCTTCCCAAAGAGCGTATCTCTGTTCAGGGGAAATATAAATACCAGGGCATCAAGTTCAGGTAGTCCTGTAACAGAATTTATAATTTTACCTTTAATACTCAGTGAATCCAGTTGTGGACCGGTTGAAAATACATAGGTAAAGTTTTTAACCACGTTGCCTTCATTTACATCTACTATGGCCTTGCCAAAATTCAGGGTATAGGTGGTATTTTTTTCCAGGGTATCCTGAATGGTGATTTCCAGTTTTTTGCCTTTGGCTTTCAAAGTAGGAGGGGTTTCCATTTCAGGTGAAACCGAAAACTCTTTGAACTCACTCTGCAATTTAAAATATTCATCAAATTCAATGACGATTTTTGGCGCCGTAAAATTGACCATCAGATTTTTTGGGGTCATTTTTAAAACTTTCGGCGGCTCGGTATCTTTTGGCCCACCCTGGGGCTGTTGTATACTTGCGCAGGCATAAAAGAGCATGCTGATGAAAATCAGAATTAAAAAATTCGGCAAGTTTACTGGAATTCTATTTTTACCCATTTATATGCGCTGTATTTAATTTATGTGCTTTTTTGATATATATCATTAAAAAAAGTTAAAAACCTCTTAAATCGCTTTAAAATAGCTCTGTTTTTAATATGGTGCTTTAGATATAATATGTTTAAAATCAATAAGTTATGAATTATTTACTGATGTGCACCATTAAAACGGAGATGTCGGAAGGTGAAACACCCGAAATCCGTGAAGCCTGCCCTAAAGTACGCGGTTTTATTTTCAATAACTTCTCCCTGGCTTCTTTTGATAAAGATACCAGTTGCGTGTAATCAAAATCAGGATTGATATCCCGGTCTTCCATTTTTTGCATTTTGCTTACAATTTCCTGTTCTTTTTCAAAATAGCTTTCGTATTTTATTTTGATTTCAGCCTGTTCAATTGTTTCTTTATCAAACTGACTCAGGAGTTCCTCCAGTGCCGGGCTCATTTGTCTGACATCATTTATGCCTACCTGGGGTCTGCTCAGGAGATTAAATAGTTTTACATTCTGGCTTAGCGGACTGGTGCCTAATTCTTCAAGCATGGTATTGGCGCTGCCCATGTCTATCCCTTGCTTTTTAGAGAAGGCCACAATGGCATCAGAATTTTGTATTTTCTCATTTACGATTTCCAGGCGCTCATCCGAGATCAGTCCTAACTTATGGGCAATAGGAGAGAGCCGGATATCTGCATTGTCCTGGCGCAGCAGCAAGCGGTGTTCAGCTCTTGAAGTGAACATACGGTAAGGCTCTTCAGTACCTTTTGTTACCAGGTCATCAATCAATACCCCTATATAGGACTCTGAACGCTTCATGATGAGCTCATGTTGGTCATTTACCTTCTGATGTGCGTTAATTCCGGCTATAAAACCTTGACTAGCAGCTTCTTCGTAGCCAGTTGTACCATTAATCTGTCCTGCAAAGAACAAATTGCTGATCAATTTCGTTTCCAGGGTCAGCGAAAGCTGTGTAGGCGGAAAATAATCGTATTCTATAGCATATCCCGGACGGAACATCCTGGCATTTTCAAATCCTGGGATCTGGGTAAGTGCCCTGTATTGTACATCTTCAGGTAAGGAAGTAGAGAATCCGTTTACATAAATTTCACAAGTGTTCCAGCCTTCTGGTTCTACAAAAATCTGGTGGCGTTCACGCTCCGCAAAGCGGTTGATCTTGTCTTCAATTGATGGACAATACCTAGGGCCAAGACCTTTGATCCTGCCCGTAAACATGGGTGATTTTTCGAATCCTTCTTTTAGGGTTTCGTGTACATTGGCATTCGTATAAGTGATCCAGCAGCAGCGTTGCGCTTTCGGAAGTTCAACATTGGTATAAGAAAAACGACCAGGATTTTCATCGCCCCATTGTTCTTCCATGACACTATAATTTAGCGATCGGCCATCTACCCGGGGTGGGGTACCGGTCTTCATTCTTCCGGCTTCAAATCCTATTGCAGTAAGCTGCTCGGTTAAACCGGTGGCTGCCTTTTCACCAGTTCTTCCACCTCCAAATTTTTTCTCACCAATATGGATCAAACCATTTAAAAACGTTCCGTTGGTAAGCACTACAGACTTGGCTTTGATCTCTACGCCTATAGATGTTCTTACGCCAATAACCGTATTGTTTTTGATGACAAGGCTGTTTACCATATCCTGCCAGAAGTCTACATTAGGCGTTCGCTCTAATGCCAATCTCCATTCTTCAGCAAATCTTTTTCTATCGTTCTGCGTTCTCGGGCTCCACATTGCTGGACCTTTTGAAAGGTTGAGCATGCGGAATTGCAGTGTGGTTTTGTCGCTAATGATGCCAGAATAGCCCCCCATAGCGTCAATTTCTCTAACGATCTGACCTTTTGCTACGCCTCCCATCGCTGGGTTGCAACTCATCTGGGCAATGGTTTCCATATTCATGGTAATGAGCAGTACAGAAGAACCCAGGTTGGCAGCAGCAGCGGCAGCTTCGCATCCGGCATGTCCTCCGCCCACTACAATTACGTCATATTCTTTAAACATTTTGTTTTTTGTTTTGTGTTTGTTCCACGTGGAACGTTTTTATTTTAATAGATTTTTTGCCTCAGATTCTATTTGTTTCACGTGAAACAATTTATTCTTTTATCTAATTTACTCAATTAATTTTGATGCATCCAGCTTGAATCTGCTTTTTATATTTCAGATAATATGAGCCATCTTTCTGATTTTTCTTCCAGTTCTGCATTTAGGTCTTCAATAGATTTTGTCGTTGCCTGTAATTCTATATAATTCGCACTGTCTATTTTTGTCAGCGAATCTGTAAGGGATACAATTTTCTTTTCTATTTCTGCAATTCTGCTTTCTAATTCTTCCAGTTCCCTTTGTTCTTTATAACTCAATTTTTTTACGGGAACGGCAGGAGTGATGGTGTTTAAATTTTCCTTTATTTTGTTTTCTGTTTTCTCTTTTGGCAGGTCTAAACTCAAGCGGTACTCTGAATAGTTTCCATTGTAAATAGCTACTTTTCCATTGCCTTCCATGATGAACAGTTGTTCGCTCATTTTGTCCAGCAGGTACCTGTCGTGGGAAACCAAAATTAAAACTCCAGGGAAATTTTCAAGGAACTCTTCCAGTACATTTAAGGTATCAATGTCCAGATCATTTGTCGGTTCATCCAGAATCAGAAAGTTTGGATTTTGCATCAGCACCTTCATCAGGTGTAACCTTTTCTTTTCCCCACCACTCAATTTTTCTACCATTCCATGTTGCTTCTTAGGGGGGAAGAGAAAGAGGGTAAGCAATTGTGAGGCCGAGATGGTTTGTCCATCTGCCATTTTGATGTATTCCGCATCCGACTTCACAATATCAATTACACGTTCCTTTTCGTTAAAAGCTAAGCCGCCTTGTTTGTAATATCCGTAAACAGTAGTTTCTCCAGTACTCACTTTGCCATGCTCCGGATTTAAATGACCTGTAATGATGTTCAGTAAAGTAGATTTTCCAGTTCCGTTTTTTCCGGCCAGACCAATCCTGTCCGCTTTTTTAAAAGTGTAGCTGAAATCATTGATGATGTCTTTACCATCAAAGGACTGACCAATATGGTCCAGTTCAAGGATCTTATTTCCTTGCCTTGACATTTTAACGTTTAACGTAACTTTTTGATTGTCAGTTCTTTGTTTGGTTTTACTCTCCAGATCATAGAACGCGTCTATTCTGGATTGCGATTTGGTGGTGCGCGCCGCTGGCATTCTGCGCATCCATTCCAATTCCTTTTTCAGCAGGTTTTTGTTTTTTTGAAATGTACTTTCGTCCGCCGCTTCCCGCTCAGATTTTTTCTCCAGAAAATAGGCATAATTTCCGTTGTAATTGTAAATCTTTCCGCGGTCAAGTTCTACAATGGTGTTACATACATTATCCAGGAAGTAACGATCGTGCGTAACCAGCAGCAGGGTTTTGTTTCCGGAGGTCAGTAATTTTTCCAGCCATTCTATCGTATCAATATCCAGGTGATTGGTCGGCTCATCCAATACATAAATCTCAGGGTCTTCGATCAGCAGCTTGGCAAGAGCCAGACGTTTTTTCTGCCCCCCAGATAAGGTTGAGATCTTTTGCTGCAGCTGATTAATGCCCATTCTGCTCAAAATTGTCTTTATCTCGTGTTCGTATTCCCAGGCATTGTGCTCACTTAATTCTTCATACAAACGGTTTAGTTTGTGTTCATCCGGATTGGGATCTTCAATTAGTTCCTCATATTCCCTGATCAGTTGCTGTTGTTTATTTTCCATCGAAAAGATAAAATCACTGATGGAATATCCCTCCGGAAAGGCTGGCTCCTGATCAAGAAATCCAATCTTTACAGATTTATTTTTTACAATCTTTCCTTCAAGAGGGGCGAACCGCTCGGCCAGGAGTTTCAATAAGGTGCTTTTTCCGGCTCCATTGATGCCTACCAGCGCTACGCGCTGACCAGACTGTATGCCCAGGGTTAAATTTTTAAATAGCCATTCGTCATGATAACCATGGCCTAAGTTTTCGGCTGCAATAAGTGTGCTCAATTCTGTTTAAACGATATTAGAGGTAAGAAAATTACCACAAAAGTAAACATTAATTTTTTGGTATATGCCTGGGCCTGTTTATAATAAAATATTTTGATCTCCAGCAAACAGAAATGAGCCGGGATATCAATTGTAACATAAATGTTATACAATGATTTATTTTGTCTGCGAAACGGATCCAAACAACGCTAAAAAACGACCTTCATATGAGCGTTTTGAAGAAGAAAAGCGCCTGGGCCTGATGCGTGAGTCATAAAAAGCAAAAAGAGGCTTAAAACGCTTAAAAATGCCTGAAACGGCGATGCGGTGTGTTTTAAGGAAGCCGATGTCAAAAGCCACAGCAGGGAGGGGTGAAAATCAGGAATTTTGCAGCAGGGAGAGATAATGGTCTTCACGCGCGGTCATCTGCAGCTTTGCCGCTTTGCCCTTATCTTTATAGCCCAGCAAATGCAATGTCCCATGGATGATCACTCTGCACAGTTCATCATGAGCAGCAACTTTCAGCCCTTTCGCATTTTCCCTGATCCGCTCTATGCTGATAAAAATATCTCCCACAATTGTCTTTGGCTGCTCTGAATTGTCGAAAGTAATGACATCGGTATAATCGTCGTGCTGCAGGTATTCCTGGTTGATGCGCAGCAGGTATTCGTCCGAGCAAAAAATAAAGTTCAGCTCCTCCAAAACATAACCTTCCGCGGTAACAGCCAGTTTCAGCCAGTCCTTAATGGCGGTTTTCTTTTTTAAGGTATAGGTAATGTCCTCTGTAAAAAAATGGATTTTTGCTTTGCTCATCAGATCAGAATTATTGCCCCGAATTTAGCAATTTAAAATACTCCGTAATTTTATTTTTGTAATAGTGGTTTAAATTTGGCGGGAGTTTTTGCAGCCACTCCGTCTCATTTTTTTGCTGCGACTTAAATTTATCCAGCATTTGCTTATAGGAAGGAGGGAAATCCTGACCTGCCTTACTTTCTCTTTTTGCATCCTGTTCTTGCTCTCTTTCTGCCTTTTCCGCATCCAGCAGCTTAAGCAGCAGCTCTTTCTGACGGTTCATGGTTTGCTGTTCAATACGCTTGTTTACCAGGTCAGATTCTGTCGCTTTCATGTCCTGTATCATCTGGTTCAGGTTGCCCAGCGGGCCTTTCCCGTCCTTATTGTCTTCCCGGTTTATTTTTTGCAGCGCTTCCCGGATCATCTGCTGCTGTTGTGCCATTTTGGCAAATTCCTCACTCATGCTTCCCTTAGGCACCGTTCCTTTATTGCCGTTTTTCTGCATTTGTTCGCGGGCCTGCTGCATCTTGCTGTTCAGCTGCTGCTGCATCTGTTCCAGCTGTTTCATGCTTTGTTTTTTGCTGCCTTTGCCCCCGCCTTTGCTGTTTTTCATCATGTTTTGCAATTGATCCAGGGCCTCGTTCAGCATCAGCGAAAGGTTATTGATGGAAGTCATGGTGTACTGCTGGTTCCGGTTTGCTGCCGCGGTATTTCTTTCGCCCAGGTTTTCCAGGCTTTTGTCCATATTGAAATTGATCTTCTGCATTTCCTCATTTACGGCAGTTTCTATCTGCGGCACCCGTTTGCTCAAAGAAAAAAGACTATCTGCAATGGTTTTCACATTGTCTTTTATCGCGCGCTGTTTCTGGACATTGGCGGTATACTGGGGGTCACTGCTGCTCAGCCGTTTAAGGCTCAGCATTACTTTTTCCTGGTCAAATGAAGTTTTCAGCAGGTTTTCCAGCAGTTGGCGCAACTCCTGAGCATTCAGGTTATTTTCCATTTCGGCAGATTCCTGCTGCATCTCTTCCATTTTTTTTGCCAGTTGCTCCATTTGCTCCCCGGCTTTTTGCTGCTGTTCTGATGCTTTTTTACGGTCGTTTTTATCCAGTTGGCCTTCACTTTCCCGCTGTTGCTGTTTAATGTCCCCGGTTTCTTTTTCCGGGTTTTGAAAAGGATTGGGCCGCTCCAGTTCCTGGTTTTTTTTCTCCAGCTTTTTCAGTTCCTTCTGTAGCTCATCAAAAGATTTGGATAGCGCTTTCTGCTGGTTTTTAAGGTCGGGGGCCTGTGCATCCTTACTTAAACTCTGCTTTGCCTGTTCCTTTTGGGCCTTTGCCAGTTCGTTCAGCCGGTCGATTTGATTTTGCAGGTTCTGCTCAAATTCAAGTTGTTTGTACAGTTCTAAAATGCGGTCCAGCTCATTTTTAAGTGATTTATTGTCCATCTGCATTTTGGAAAGCTCATTTTGTGCCTGGTCTTTATTGTTCTGGTCCATTAAATTTTGCAGCTTTTCCAGTAAAGATTTGGTCTTTTCATCCAACACATTGTTAAACAGATCATCTATCTTTTTCTGCTTCTCGGCAAGTTCCTGCTTCAGGGCGCTGTTTTCTTCCTTATCCAGACTGTTTTTCTTGTTCAGGTTATTGATCTCTTTAACGGCCTCTTCCAATTGTTTTTGCTTATCGAGCAATTGTTCAATCTGTTTTTTGTCGTCAAATGTGATCTGTTTTTTATCCAGTAATGTTTCCGCCAGTTTTTTGCTTTCTTTTTCTACCTGACCGGCCAGCTTAATGGTTTTTTCCATTTGCTGTTTCAAGGCATTGCTTTGCTCGTTTATTTTCTCTGCAGCTTCCCCGGCCGTGGGCACGGCAAACAGGCGAATCTCAGACTTTGTTGATTTAGGTCCATTTACACCGTCGTTATCTGAAACTTCAAAATAGTACTCCAGGGTTTGTCCAGGCAACAGTGGGGCCTCCTTAAGGTTCCAGAAATAGAAGAAAGCGCTCTCCTGCCGGCCCTTTTTTATTGGTATAACTGTTGTTACGGTTTTTTTTAGCTTATCATTTTCTTTCACCAGGTATTTAAATTTCAAAGCGCTGAAACCATGGTCATCACTGATGTTGCCCGAAAAATATAAGGCTTTGCTGCTCAGCGAATCCTGCGCTTCTGTAACAGAAATGCCAGGATATTCATCCTTGATCACATTGATCTGATGACTTAAGGAGTCTTTGCTGCCAATAAAATTGTTTTTTGGAACAATGCTGTAAGCCGATGACTGCCGAATGATGCTGGCATAGGAAAACAAATTGTTTTCTGCGGACAGCATTACCGTTTTCGTCCCCAGGATAAAAGCCAGCTTATTTGTATTTCTGGTTTCCATCTGCCAGGTTACATGGGTTCCTTCGGGCAATAGCATATCGCTGGCATTCTGAACCGTTTCGTCCTTTTTATTCAGGTAGGCCGGATATTTTAGCAAGGCCGTTAACATCATTACCAAGGGCTTGGGCTTTACTGTAAGGTTATACGCTGTGGAATTAAAACCACCTGCAGAAAAAGAAATCACCTGACTTTTCTGTATATTTTTAAAAGTATAGTTAAACTGTGTAATGCTTTCTTTTTCCAGTTTATAGGTGTTTGCACCGGTATTCACATAAACTTCCTGTGGAAGTTCGTTGCCCGTTAATTTCAATTGCAGTTTTACATCATCGCCCTGGGCCGCCGTGAGGTTCCTGTTCAGTAGTACAAAATTAAAGGGAGCTTTGGGCAATACCTGAGTATTGTAGCGCATAAAACTGCTGGTACCTTCTTTTAAAATGGCAGGAGCAACAATGGCTATCAGGATAATAACGGATGCCGGTGCCAGAAAATATTTGATGTATTTCCTGTTGTCGGCCAGCTTTATGGCATTTGAAAAGGGGATAGGCCTTAATTCAGCAATCTTCTGGTCTATACCTGCAAGAATAAGGGAATTTTGTTCCGGTGAAGCATCGGCCATTGCTTTAAGCTGCAATGTATTTAGCAGTTTGTCTTTGATGCTTAAAAAATGGGTGCCGATAATAGCAGAAGCCTGTTCAAGACTTATGTTCTTCCCCAGCCTGAAGTACGAAAGGGCGGGGGCGATGATCAGCATTGCAATTGCAGCAGCGGCAATAGCTATAAAGCCAAAAAAGAAAGCAGTTTTGGTTCCGGGTCCAGGCTGCGTATAATAGATCAGCACAAACAACATCAGGTATAAGGCCAGTAGCAGCGTGGCTGTATAAATGATGCCACGTAAAAGTTTGTTGAGGTAAAACTTTTGCGTAAACTCATTAATTTTTGAAATCAAAAGTTCGTAATTGCTGTTCATCCAGGCTAAATAAAACTTAAGAGATAAAAATCAGTATTTTTTTTGATAAAAAGGCAGCGGTAAGCGGGTTAATTCTTCGCCGCTTAATGTTAAATTAACTTAAATAAGCTTTCGATATTGCCTTTAAAATGATATTTTAGTAAAAAAAACACATGATATGAAACATTCACCCTTAGTCATTGTCCTGATGGCAGTGGCATTAAATGGCGCATTCGCACAAAAAAAGGCTAAAACAATTAAAACCTGGAACAAAAATGTGGTTATTGCACACCGTGGGGCCTGGAAAAAACAAAGCCTGCCCGAAAATTCTATTGCTTCCTTAAAAGAAGCCATCCGCCTGGGCTGTCATGGAAGCGAATTTGATGTACACATGACCAAAGACAATGTACTTGTGGTTAATCATGATGCCGATTTTCAGGGGCTTCATATAGAGCAATCCACCTATGCAGAACTGCTGGAGAAGAAACTGAGTAATGGAGAGCCAATCCCAACTGCTGAAGCGTATATCAAAGAAGGGATCAAACAAAAAGGTACCCGTCTTGTGTTCGAGATCAAGCCCACTAAAAAGGGGGCGGCAGGAGATATCGCCCTTACTGAAGCCTGTGTTAACCTGGTTAAAAAACTAAAGGCTGAAGCCTGGGTGGATTACATCAGCTTTAGCTGGGATACCATGATAAAACTGGCAGAAATGGCGCCTGATGCCCACATTGCTTACCTTAAGGGCGACAAATCCCTTGAAGAGTTAAAGGCTGCTAAAATGAGCGGGGCCGATTATCATTACAGTGTTTACCAGAAAGGGGAATGGTTCAGGAAGGCTAAAGAACTGGGTTTAACCATCAACGCCTGGACTGTAAATAATGAAGCAGAAATGACATGGCTGTTAGACAATAAGGTGGAGTTCATCACCACCAATGAGCCGGAACTGCTTTTTGAAACCATCAAAAAACACAAATAGACAGGTCCTATAAAACAAAAAAAGCATCGCGGGTTATCCGCGATGCTGTACAATTTATGTTTATAATAATCTAGATTACTTTAACATTAATCGCATTCAACCCTTTTTTGCCGCTTTCTACGTCGTACTCAACTTTGTCGTTCTCACGAATCTCGTCGATAAGGCCTGTTGAATGTACAAAAATTTCGCTATCACCATTAGCTGGGATAATAAAACCGAAACCTTTAGTTACATTAAAAAATTTTACTGTTCCTTCTTGCATTGTATTTATTTATTAAAAATTAAGTGTGCAATGTACATAATATTTTTTGATAATATGCAAATGCTTCATTTTTTGATAAATATAAAATAAAAGGGCCTTATTTCTTCCTCTTCTGCCCTGTTACCACCAGATTTATTTCGCTCGAATGCGGGATTCCCAGCGTTTTTCCCGGCACAACCTTTAAAAGATTTTGAAGATAGACATTAATGATAGCCTCCAGCGTCTTCTTGCGGGGTTCATAATTTTCCTTTATGCTGGTATGAAAAGAGCCCAGATGGATCTTGCCGCCTGCATCTACTACTGCAGAAAAATCATAGCCAAAATTGTCATATGCGTTGGCGATATCGATCCTGTACCGGGGGAAAAGATAATCGTAAGACTCCGTCCGTCCCAGCAGCTTGTCTACCGTACTGATCTTTTTCACACGGATAATTTTGCTTAAAGGGATAAACTCCACAGGTTGCCGGGCCCCAAAGGCCGTTTTTGCATTCCCGGGTTCGGCGGCCGATTTGTCCGCCAGTTTTTGTATGTACAGGGTATCGGCCCTCGTCGGACGTTGGAGTTCGGCGGCGGTGGTTTTTAAAACCCTATTGATGTAATCTTCCGAGTACCAGGTCAGGTTTACATCAGACCGGATGTCTTTCGAAATCTCCCGGCCGGTTAAATGCAGCCGTTGAAAGACAAGGCTATCCTTGCTGATCTTTTTTATCCGGAACCATTCTTTGGCAAAATTGTACACATCCTTATGGTCAAAATGCAGGTAAAAATTTTGCATCCGGTCAAATTGAGGACTGTAAGCGGCTATCGTATCCCTCGATTTAAACTGGATGATCCAGGAAGGTTCCTGCTGAAAGCCGATTTCATTGAAAGATAAGCCGGTACTGAAACGGCGCTTTACCTCGTAAAATTTAATCCCGATAATGGGATCGAAAAACTCCCTTCCGGTAACCAAACGCGCTTTGTCGGCGCCCTCACCGCGCTCAGCGCGTTCTTGTTCGTTGGCCTGTTCTTTAGGATTGCTGTTACAGCTGCTGATCAATAAGGCAAGCGCGCTCATGGCGCTCAGCATAAAGGATTTCGTCATAGCTAAGATTGTACAGGGCAAAGTTAAAAGAATCCTTTAAATTCTTTGTTTAAGCTTAAATACCTTAACGTCAATATCCTTGTTCCTGAATATGGATAGGATAATGGTTTTTCCGTCGGCCGATTTAAATAGGGTATTGATATCGTCGAGCTTAAAGCTGGATGCAGGAGCAAAATTAATCAGGATGATCTCATCATCAGCTTTTATTCCGGCCAGGTCTGCCGGAGAACCGGGCTCTATCCTGCTAACAAAGTAGCGCTTTGTTTTATCCTCCTGCAGGTAGACCTCTATGCCCGACATATCGTGTTCAAAGGGACGGTTAAACTGCCCGTTCTTTCGCAGATATATAGAATTGTCTGCATAATCAAAGGTAATGTTAAAGCGGCTCAGGACATCGGCACCAAGGTTTCCGTTGCGGTCTTTCAGGATCACTTTTGCTGCAACATCATCATATCTGGGGTAGGAAGCTAAAACACCTTTTAGCTTAAACCCCCCAATTGTCAGGGATGAAATCCTGCCGATATTCCCGTCAATAGGGCCGCCCATGCCTACGCCAAGGTTCGCCGAAATGGAAGCGGCGGGGATAGGAAAAGGCTCTTCTTTTAACCTTTCCAATGAAATGGCATGACTGGCACCGTTGTCTATCAGGGTTTTTATCGTCATATGGCCATAATCAGGAGTTTCAATACCGATGTTTATATAGGGTTTATTGCTCTCCAGTTCAATTGGCACTCTTTCCCCCTTGATTTTTCTGAAAGCCCAGGGGTGCCCAAACACCATTCTTTTGCCCGAATAATTGAGCTGAACAACGAAACTCTTAAAAAAATGATAACCCAAAAGCCCGTAGATCTTCGTGCCCAGGTAGTTGGATAAACCAAAAATATCCTGCTTTAAAATAGCTGTAGGCATATTGTCTATCCAGGCATCCCCAACCCTGGCCGATACATCGTTAACAATGAAAGCCTCAATTTTATTCCCTCTTCCCAGCCCGGATATTTCGAGCGTCCGGGAAACCTTGAGGCCAAGGCTGTCGATCAGCTTTGGGTTTGTAATGATCATAGGCCCAACACCCGTGTCTAAGATGAAATTGAAAGGGCCCTGATTGTTGAGGTAAACAGGTATAATGACCAGGTTTTTAACCAGGGAGAAAGACATCGCATCTTTGCTTTTATTTCCTTTAAAGTAAAAATCCTGCGCCTGCAGTCCGGTTGCCACACCAGTCTGAACAATCATGGCCAGCATGAAAATTCCGGATTTACTGAAATTAATCAGGCGCATTAACAATTTCATTAAACTAAATTAATAAATTAGTAGCAGTATGGTTCTATCCAGGTATAAAAGTGTTACAGTAAAAATTTCGGGCCGCAAAATGCTGCTTTTTGCTGGCATTTTTTTGCTGCTGCTTTCCATCGGCTGTTCAACAGAAAAGCGTATATCCAGGAATGTTAAAAAGGTTTTTGCCAGGTCTTCTGTATTGAAACAGTATTATGCCGGGTTCGCCCTGTATGACATGACCACAGGTCATATGCTGTTTGAACAGCATGCCGACCAATATTTTACGCCTGCCTCAAACACCAAGCTTTTCACCTTTTATGCAGGTCTCAAAATGCTGCCCGATTCTATCCCTTCGTTAAGATATGTAATGCGTGGCGATTCGCTGATCTTCTGGGGTACAGGCGACCCCTCATTTTTACAAAGCAAACTTAAGGGCACCAGGGCTGCAGACTTTCTAAAATCTTCGGATAAAAAGCTGTTTTATGCCCCGGGCAGGTATACCGGCGATTTTTATGGCAATGGCTGGTCCTGGGACGATTATAACGATTACTACCAGGCAGAAATAAACGAGTTGCCTTTGATGGACAACCTGCTGCATGTCAGATCGGAAAAAGGAAAAATGAGGTTGGTGCCCGCGTTATTTAAGGACTGTTTTTCCACAGATTCTGCTTTTACCCGACAAACATTCAATGTGGTTCGGGATTTCAACAGCAACCATTTTAAATCTCCGCTTTTGACCATCCCCGAAGGTTATAGACAGGATGTGCCTTATAAGGTGAGCCTTCCCCTTACCCTGAGCCTGCTTTCAGATACACTTCATAAGCCCATAGGCCTGCTGAGCGTAAAAATGCCCCCAAATGCGAAAACGATCAGCAATTTAAGCACAGATTCAGTGCTTAAGGAAATGATGCTGCCAAGCGACAATTTTATTGCTGAGCAGCTGTTGCTGGTGTATGCCAATCAGCTGGGCGAAGAACTGAATGCCCGGAAAGCGATTTCCCACATCGAAAAAACCTACCTCTCAGCCTTACCCGATAAGCCGGTTTGGGTGGATGGTTCCGGCCTTTCCAGGGGCAATCTATTTACACCCAGATCTATCGTAAAATTACTGGATATGATCTATAAAGAGGTCAATAACCCCGAAAGGCTGTTCAGTATGATCCCCGCAGGAGGCAAGAGTGGCACACTGCGGAATGCTTATCCGAAAACGGATGCCCCCTTTGTTTTTGGCAAAACCGGCACACTTTCCGGCGTGCATAATCAAAGCGGCTACCTGCGCACAAAAAAAGGAAAGACCTACATCTTCTCTTTTATGAACAATAATTATGTATTGCCAACAACCGATATAAGAAAAGAAATGGTACGCATTATGACTTATATCCATGAGAAATTTTAACCCCGATTTCAGCGCTATTGAGGGGCCGCTTTCCCTAAATATCAATATAGAGGGGCAGGATTACCTGTATTTTAGCGGTACAGCCTATCTGGGTATTCCCCGGAACAAAAGCTTTATAACCCATTATCAGGAGGGGCTAAAAAAATTCGGGATCAACAACGGAACCAGCAGGGGCAATAATGTCCAGCTCGCAATTTACAATGAAGCAGAAGGATATGCCGCGCAATATTTTGGTGCAGCCGCTGCGCTAATCACCTCCAGTGGTTACCTGGCGGCTCAATTGCTGGTCGGCGCCTATGCGGGCAGATCACTTATTTATGCACCTCAAACCCATCCTGCATTATGGCTGAACGAGGCACCTCAAACCGAAGGCAGTTTTGCTGAATGGGCAACAAAAACGGCTGATCATATCAATAGCAGCAAGCAGGAAAAATGGGTGCTGATCAGTAACGCGCTAAATAACCTTTTCCCCGAACGGTATGATTTTTCTTTTTTAAATAACATACAGCCAGAAAAAGAACTGGTTTTGATTGTGGATGATTCACATGGAATAGGGCTGCTCGACAACGGAAGGGGCGTTTTTAATACCCTACCGGCGCTGCCAAATGTAGAGGTGATCGTGGTGGCTTCTATGGCCAAAGCGCTCGGAGTAGATGCGGGAATTGTATTGGGCAGTACCGGGGTCATCAGCATGTTAAAGGGCAGCAACACATTTTTGGGGGCATCGCCACCAGCTGCAGCAGGACTTTATGCCTTTATGCAGGCCGCAGGCATTTATCGTGAGGAACTGGAGAAATTGCAGGAGCTGATGCATTATTTTTCAGGGAAAATTGACCCGCAGGATTGGACCTTTATGCCCAATTATCCTGTTTATTTTAGTCATGACCCTGATAGGTATGTAAAGTTGCTGAAACAACAGGTCCTCATCTCTTCCTTTCCCTATCCAGACCATAAAGGATTGCCCCTGAACCGGGTTGTACTCAGTAGCTGGGCCACAAAAGCAAGTATCGATCGGTTGTTGCGCGCGTTAAGTGCTACAGCTTTTCAAAAGGGATATCCAGCAGATCGTAACGCTGCCAGCCTTTAAAGTCAAAATGCCACCACTCGTTCGGTATTACCCTGAAGCCATGCTTGTGCATGATGTCGATCAGCATTTTTCTGTTTTCCAGCACTGCTGCCGGCAGCTGGGCATACTCAGAAGCCGCTTCCCTGGCAAAACTATCGTAGGGCGTGGGCATTGCAATTTCCAGGCCTGTTTTCAGGTCGATAATCGTCAGGTCTACGGCACAGCCACGATTATGTTTCGAGCCTTTTGCAGGGTTTGCCACAAAGGCCTTATCAGAAGCCCCCTCATAAAAGGCCAGCGTTACGCTGTAGGGGCGATAGGCATCAAAAATCTTTAAGCCATATCCCTTTGGTTTAAGCGCAGCCTGAATCTTTTTGAGCTGCATCACCAGGGGCTTACGGGCAAAGGCCCTGGCCTGTTTGTACATTACCCGCTTCATAAAATTGTCGGTGGTAGCATATTTAATGTCGAGTACCACACCTGGAACGAATTTTTTGATTTCCAGCAGCTTGTTGTCCGTATTCGCTTTACAGGAATCCATATACGCAGCAAAACCGTCTATTTTTAAGCCCTGTGGGTTGGATGGTTTTTGCTGGGCGCGGGCATTCAGAAAAATAACAATAATCAAAAGCGGGAGGAAATTTTTCATTTACAAAAGGGCTTATTGGTTGGCCGCTACCAGCAATTCAATGTCTTTATAGGGCAGGTTAAACATGGTTGCAAGGTCCTTGCTGGTCAGGTGTCCCTGGTAAATATACAAAGCCTCCCTGATGCCCGGTTTGTTCCATACCACATTCATCAGTCCGCCCATATCACCGATATCTACCAGAATTGGGGTAAAGATATTCGTTAAAGCGTAAGAAGCCGTTCTTGGCACCCTGGATGCGATATTAGGGACGCAGTAGTGGATCACGTCGTGTTTTCTGAACACAGGATCTTTGTGATTGGTTACCTCGGATGTTTCAAAACAGCCCCCCTGGTCTATACTCACATCAATTACCACCGAATTGGGTTTCATCCGTGCAACGGTTTCTTCCATCACGATGCAGGGGCTTCTGCCATGCGATGCGCGGATGGCGCCGATCACTACGTCACAGGTGGTAATTGCCTTGCTCAAAACAATGGGTTGCATTACCGAGGTAAAAACCCTGCTGGCAAGGTTGTTTTGTAAACGCCTGAGCCTAAAGATCGAACTGTCGAACACCTTTACTTCCGCACCCAGCGATATTGCCGTGCGGGCTGCATATTCGCCTACCGTACCTGCGCCCAGAATTACAATTTCTGTAGGCGGCACACCGGTAAAACCGCCCAGCATCAGGCCCTTTCCGCCAGTTACATTGCTCAGGTACTCTGCAGCAATCAGAATGGAAGTGGCCCCCACAATTTCACTCATGGAACGCACCACACTCAGTACATTCCCTTCATCGCGAAGGTTTTCAAAGCAAAGGGCGTTTATTTTTTTATTCAGGAGTGCTTTAAGGTATGATTCCTTTAATGCGCCCATTTGAAGGGCCGAGATCAAAGTCTGACCCTTGTGCATCAGTCCGATTTCTTCAATTGTGGGCGGTGCAATTTTTACCAGGATATCAGCATCAAAAACATCCTTTTTATTAAAAGAGATCATAGCCCCCTGCTCGCTGTAGTCCTTGTCCGAGAAATTGGCACCCACACCCGCTCCCGTTTCGATAATCACTTTATGTCCGTTGTTGACAAGCAGGGCAACAGACAGTGGGGTAAGGGCAATCCGGTTTTCCTGGAAAGAGATCTCTTTAGGGATACCGATGTACAAACTGTTGTTCTTCTTGTTAATTTCTGACATTGCTTCTTTCGGCTGTATCAGCCCTTTTTGAGCAATGGAGGCCATACCTTCGCGTAATCCTGTAGCCATTTTTATTTATTGATTTGGATTGAAATTAAGCAAAATAGCTGAAATTTAATGCGTTTGCTATTTAAATTTTTGAAATTGACAATAACCTTTCATTTTCACCCAGCGTTTCTATACTTATTTTGAGATAATGCTCCGGAATCAGCCCTTCAATTTTTTCGGGCCATTCAATAAAGCAGGTATTTCCCGAATAAAAGTACTCCTCATAACCAATATCGTACGCTTCCTGCAGGTTTTTGATGCGGTAAAAATCAAAGTGATAAATGGGCTTCCCATTGGCATTGTATTCATTTACGATAGAAAATGTGGGGCTCGATACCACTTCTGTAACCCCCATTGCTTTGGCAAGTGATTTGATGAGCGTAGTTTTACCGGCACCCATGTCGCCTTCAAAAATAAAGATGCGCCCATCGGTTGCCAGCGCTAAAATTTTACGGGCCGCACTATCCAGTTCTGTAAGTGCATTAACCTGAATTTTAATACTTTCCATTAACTGCAAAAATAAGAGAAATCAACTTAACTTTAGCAGAATTAAGGCCGACTTAAATAAGAGAAGCTAATAATAACTAATAAACCACAGTTAAATCACCTATAAATACCAGAATTGAAATAGAGTTAACATATCATTAAGATACCGTTGAGTTACCCTTGACTTACCCCTAGGGTATTTCAAGGGTAACTCAACGGTAAGTCAAGAGTATATCAATTCTGGTATTTATAGGTGATTTATTTGTAAATAACATGTAATTATTGGCCGGGAAGGTATAACAAAAAAGGAGCACAAAGGCTCCCTTTCCCATTGCGGAATAATGTTTCTTATCTTGAACTATAAGTGGCGATAGGAATGATCATCTCTTCCAGCGAAATCCCCCCATGCTGAAATGTTTCATTATAATAATTTACAAACTGGTTATAGTTGTTCTGGTAAACAAAATAGCGGTCTTCCTTGGCGAAAATGTAATTAGAGCTGATGTTAATTTTTGGCAGCTGTGCTTCGTGCGGATTTTTGATCAGAAATACCTCTTTTGCGTTAAAATTAAGGTTTCTTCCCTGCTTATACCGCAAATTGGTGTTGGTGTTCCTGTCACCGATTACCTTGCTCGGGTGTTTTACGCGGATGGTACCATGGTCTGTAGTGATCACCACCTTAACTTTTTTCTGGGAGATTTTCTTCAGCAGGTCCATTAAAGGCGAATGCTCAAACCATGACAGGGTAAGCGATCGGTAGGCCGCATCATCGTTGGCCAGCTCCCTGATCATCTGCATATCGGTTCGGGCGTGCGAAAGCATGTCTACAAAGTTGTAAACAATGGCATTGAACTCATTGTGCATCAGGTTGTTTATCTGATCGTTCAAGGCCTTTCCATCATCGTAGGTCAGGATTTTATGGTAACTGAATTTGCAATCCTTGCGCAGGTTCCGTTTGATGTGTTCGGCCAGAAAAGTGCCCTCGTGGAGGTTCTTTCCGCCTTCATCGTCATCGTTCTGCCACAGGTTGGGGAATCGTCTTTCCATTTCAAGCGGCATCAAGCCAGAAAATATGGCGTTACGTGCATATTGCGTTGCTGTGGGGAGGATGCTTGAATAAATGTCTTCATCTTCCAGGCGGAAATGCTCTGTAATGAGCGGGTTGATGATTCTCCACTGGTCGTACCGCAGGTTGTCGATGAGGATAAAAAATACCGGCACAGTACTGTTGATGAGCGGGAAAACCTTTCTTTTGAGCAGTTCGTTTGACAGGAGTGGTGCCTGCCCCTTGCCGTTCACCCAGCCCAGGTAATGATCTTCAATGAATTTGGAGAACTGCATGTTGGCTTCAGACTTTTGCATGGTAAGGATCTCGTGCATTTGCGGGTCGTCGAGTTTTTCGAGTTCCAGCTCCCAGAAAACCAGTTTTTTATAGACATCCACCCATTCTTCATAACTCAGGCGGTCGTTCAGGGTCATGCCCAGCCTTCTGAAATCCTGCTGATAAGCCATAGAGGTTTTTTCGCTGACCAGTCTTTTGTTATCGATGATCTTTTTAATGGTCAGCAATACCTGTTTGGGGTTAACCGGCTTGATCAGGTAGTCGTCTATCTTGGATCCGATGGCATCTTCCATCAGGTTTTCTTCCTCACTTTTGGTGATCAGCACTACCGGAACATCATTTCTGATGTTCTTTATAGCCGTAAGGGTTTCCAATCCGCTCATGCCTGGCATGTTTTCGTCCAGGAAAACCAGGTCAAAATGCTCCTTGCCAAATGCTTCGAGCGCATCGTTACCATTGGTATAGGTGGTAACGTGGTATCCCTTTTCATTAAGCAGTAAAATATGTGGTTTTAATAAGTTGATCTCATCATCGGCCCATAAAATCTTAGTTTCTTGCATTATTATATGTGTATAATGTAAAATAAATCCTTAAAAAGAGCGCACCCTTTTGTTGTAGTATGGATAAAAATAGCAATTTTTGTACCGTATAATTTAATTTTAAGGATTGAACAAAAAGAAAATCATAAATGATCCGGTATATGGCTTCATCAATATCCCTTCTGAAATCATATTCGATCTGATCTCGCATCCGTATTTTCAACGACTTAGATATATCAAGCAGCTGGGCATGACCCACCTGGTGTACCCTGGCGCATTACACACCCGCTTTCACCATGCTTTAGGAGCGATGCACCTGATGAGCCTTGCTATTGAGGTGCTTAGGAGCAAGGGACATGAGGTCACACCCGAAGAGGAAGAGGCGGCAACGATCGCCATTTTGCTGCACGATATTGGACATGGGCCGTTTTCACATGCACTTGAGCACACCCTGGTGAACGGCATCCGGCACGAAGACATTTCCATGAAAATGATGGAAATGCTGAACACGGAGTTTGACGGGCGGCTGACACTGGCCATCCGCATTTTTAAGGGCGATTACCCTAAGCATTTCCTGCCACAGCTGGTGTCGAGCCAGCTGGACCTGGACCGGATGGATTACCTGAACCGCGACAGCTTTTTTACCGGGGTTAGTGAGGGGGTGATCAGTTTCGACCGCATCATTAAAATGTTCAATGTACTGGATAAGGAGCTGGTGATCGAGGAAAAAGGCATTTATTCCATAGAAAAATTCCTGATCGCCAGACGGCTGATGTACTGGCAGGTATACCTGCACAAAACAGTGGTTGCCGGCGAGATGGTACTGGTAAAAATCCTGGAAAGGGCAAAATACCTGGCTACGCATGGCGAAGAACTCTTTGCCACACCAGCGCTGCAGCATTTCCTGAAAAATGAAGTCACGGAAACGGAATTTTTTGAGGGTGGAGCGCACCTTGCGCATTTTTCGAAGCTCGATGACCAGGATATTTTTGCCTCGGTGAAGGTTTGGGTAGAACACCCAGACAGGATCCTGGCGCAGCTTTGCGGCATGCTTACCCAGCGTAACCTGTATAAGGTAGAGATCAGCAATGAAGCTCCTGATGAAGACCGCGTGCGGGAGCTGAGGGAGCGTATAGCAGAAGTTTTGAACCTGGACGAAACAGAGGTCTGTTATTTTGTATTTACGGATGTGATCAGAAACAGGGCTTACAATGCAGGAAGCGGAAACATCAATATCCTGTTGAAAAACAATACGATAGTAGATATTGCAAAAGCCTCCGATTTATCTAACTTAGAATCATTGGACAAAACGGTAAAAAAACACATACTATGTTATCCAAGGATTATTTAGCTTTTTTTAACAAAATATCCCGGGATTTATTACGTTTTTAGATTCTTAATTTAAAAATGAGCAGAAACAACCTAAACAGGTTTATTTGTTCATATCAATTTAACATATAACTTTGTAAAATGCAATTTACTGCCAAGCAGATAAGTGAGTTTATAGATGGTACCATTGAGGGCGACGAGAACGTAAAAGTTAGCGAGCTTTCAAAAATTGAAAATGGTAAGACAGGTTCTTTATGCTTTCTATCTAACCCTAAGTACGAGAACTATTTATATCTGACAAATGCTTCTGTAGTGATTGTTAAGCAGGATTTTGTGCCTGCCCAGAAGGTAAACAGTACCCTCATCAGGGTCGCGGATCCCTATAGTGCTTTTTCGGTTTTACTGGAAAAGTACAATGAAGCCGTTAACATGAACAATGCACAGGTCGGTATAGAGCAGCCCAGCTTTATTCATCCTTCGGCAAAAATCGGTAAAAATGTATTTATAGGCGCATTTAGTTATGTGGCAGAAAATGTAACCATTGGCGATGACTGTAAAATTTCGCCACAAGTATTTATAGGTCCTGACTCTTCGATAGGAAACAATTGTACGTTGTTCCCGGGGGTCAAGTTGTATAACCGCTCGGTTCTGGGCAGGAACATCACCATTCATTCCAATACCGTGATTGGCAGCGATGGATTCGGTTTTGCGCCCCAGGCAGATGGTACTTACACCAAAATTGCACAGATAGGGAATGTGGTGATCGAAGATGATGTAGAGATTGGTGCGAACAGCTCGATAGACCGGGCGACTATGGGCTCTACTTTTATCCGCAAAGGGGTCAAACTGGACAATCTGATCCAGATTGCACACAACGTGGATGTGGGTGAACACAGTGTGGTTGCAGCGCAAAGCGGGATTTCGGGAAGTTCGAAACTGGGGGAGAAGTCTGTTGTAGGCGGACAGGTAGGCATTGCAGGCCATCTTTCACTGGCTAAAGGCACCCAGATTGGCGCGCAGGCCGGTATCAATTTTAACATTACCGAAGAAAATAAACAATGGCATGGCAGTCCGGCACAACCCTTGCGGAACTGGATGCGGGCCTCTGTAATTTTTAAACAGCTGCCAGACGTTGAAAAAAGGATAGCAAGCCTTGAGGCACAGATCAGACAACTGAACGAACTCATTGAACAAAACAGTACAATACCAAAATAATAATGAACGTTAAACAAAAGACCATAAAAAATGAAGTTTCGGTACAGGGCGTAGGCCTGCATACCGGGGCTAATGTTACACTCACTTTTTGTCCGGCACCAGAGAACCACGGCTTTAAGTTTCAAAGGACGGACCTTCCGGGCGAACCGGTTATTGATGCAGATTGTGACAATGTTACCGATACAGCAAGGGGGACAACTATTTCTCAGAACGGAGCCAGTGTAAGTACGGTAGAACATGTTATGGCTTCTTTGGTGGGAATGGATCTGGATAACGTACTAATGAAGCTTGATGGTCCGGAAACGCCCATCATGGATGGCAGTGCCATTCAGTTTCTGGATGCACTGGAGAGTGCCGGTGTACAGATACAGGAAAAAGACAGGGAATATTTTCAGATCCCGCACAACATAGCATATACAGAACCCGACAGGAAAGTTGAGATTGTGGCCATGCCGCTTGACGACTATAGGTTTACCTGTATGATTGACTACAACTCGCCGGTATTGGGCAGTCAGCATGCCGGGATTACCAGTATTGCCGAATTCAAAAAAGAAATTGCTTCCTGCAGGACTTTCTGCTTTTTGCATGAACTCGAGTACCAGCTGCAGAATAACCTGATCAAGGGGGGCGACCTGAACAATGCCATTGTTATTGTAGACAAGGAAGTGACCAAGGAAGAGCTGGATCACCTGGCCAAGATATTTAAACGGAAAGCAATTGACGTTGCCCCGCAGGGGATTTTGAACAATATGGAGCTGAGGCACCAGAATGAGCCGGCAAGGCACAAATTGCTGGACATGATTGGCGACCTGGCCCTTGTAGGTGTACACCTGAAAGGTCATATTATGGCAGCCCGACCTGGTCATGCTGCCAATGTAGCTTTTGCCAAAAAAATTAAAGCAGCCATCAAAAAGGAAAAAAACAAAAAAGTACAGCATGTGTATGACCCGAGTGTGAAACCGCTGTACGATACTGTTCAGATCATGGACATTTTGCCGCACAGACAGCCGTTTTTGTTTGTGGACAAGGTTTTGGAACTTTCCAAGACCCATGTGGTTGGTGTGAAGAACGTAACCATGAACGAAGAGTTCTTTAAAGGACATTTTCCGGGCGCTCCGGTGTTTCCGGGAGTGATCCAGATTGAGGCTATGGCCCAGACCGGGGGCATCCTGGTGCTGAGCACGGTGCCCGATCCGCAAAATTACCTGACTTTGTTCCTTAAAATCGACAATGTACGCTTCAGGGCACAGGTATTGCCTGGTGATACCATCGTTTTCCGCTGCGACCTGATGGAGCCGATCAGACGTGGAATTGCACAGATGAAAGGCGTGGGCATGGTTGCGGGGAAAGTTGTTGTGGAAGCAGAAATGATGGCCCAGATCGTTAAAGTTAAAGAAAGCGAAACTACATGATACAACCTTTAGCATATATACACCCCCAGGCGAAAATAGCTGACAATGTGGTGATTGAGCCTTTTGCGGTGATTCATAAAGATGTGGAGATAGGTGAAGGTACCTGGATTGGCTCCAATGTAGTGATCATGGACGGTGCGCGGATCGGAAAGAACTGCAGGGTATTTCCCGGTTCGGTGATTTCCGGGGTTCCGCAGGACTTAAAATTTGCCGGAGAGGTAACAACAGCCGAAATAGGCGACAATACCACCATCAGGGAGTGCGTAACCATTAACCGGGGTACAAAGGATAAATGGAAAACGGTAATTGGCAGCAACTGCCTGATCCAGGCTTACTCGCACATTGCGCACGATTGTGAGGTAGGCGATTACTGTATCTTTTCGAACAGCACGACCCTTGCAGGGCACATTACCATTGGTAATTATGTGGTGCTGGCCGGGTTGGTGGCCATCCACCAGTTTGTAAAAGTGGGCTCTCATGCCTTTGTAACCGGTGGTTCATTGGTGAGAAAAGACGTTCCGCCTTATGTGAAGGCCGCACGCGAACCGCTTTCCTACGCTGGGATCAACTCCGTTGGTTTAAGAAGAAGGGGCTTCTCTTCCGAAAAGATCAACGAAATACAGGAAATTTACAGGGTATTGTTTGTAAAACACAACAATGTGACCAAAGCCCTTGACATGATAGAAGCTGAATTTAAGCCTACGGAGATCCGCGATGAGATCGTTGATTTTATTAGGAATTCAAACCGCGGGGTGATGAAAGGCTTCGGCTCAGGAAGTTAGAACCGGGCAATGACGATCAGCTTAGAGAACGTTGGCAGAAGGTTTAACCAGGAATGGATTTTCAGGGGGCTGAGTTACCAGTTTGAAGCCGCCGGGAAATATGCGGTACTGGGGCCTAACGGCTCCGGAAAATCGACCTTACTGAGCGTTCTGCTGGGCAGTTTGTCGCCATCTGAAGGCCAAATTCATTACAAGGGAACTGCCGACATCAGGGTAGAAGATGTTTACAAGGAAATCAGCTTTGCTGCGCCGTATCTGGATCTGATCGAGGAATTCACGCTCCAGGAAACCATAGATTTTCATTTTAAGTTCAAATCGTATTACCAGGGCATGGACGCTGCAGCGGTGCTGGACCTGCTTGGGCTGGCAAAATCGCAGGACAAGGCATTGAAGTATTTTTCTTCAGGAATGAAGCAACGCACCAAGCTGGCTTTGGCCTGCTGTGCAGCTACGCCATTGTTGTTTCTTGATGAGCCGACCTCCAATCTGGACAAACAGGGAATAGGCTGGTACCTTGGGCTGATGGAACGGTTTACGGCAAAAAGAACGCTGATTATTGGGTCAAATCAGGAAGCAGAATATGCTTTTTGTAACCATTTTGTGGAGTTGACGGATTATAAATAACTAAAATTTATATTTGAAAACAGGCCGGAAGGCCGTTTTTAGCGCTTAAAATACCTTTATAAAAATATTTTCAAATTACTATTGTATAATTAATAAATAGTCTTTACCTTTGCGGCACGAAAAAAGGCCGAAAGTTTAGGCACAATTTCAGAAAGAATGGCAAAAGCATCAGACATCAAAAATGGTAATATTCTTCGTTTTAACGGGGAATTGGTACAAGTAGAAGAGTTTCTGCACCGTACGCCGGGTAACCTGCGGGCGTTTTACCAAGCCAGAATGAGGAACGTAAAAACCGGTAAACTGGTTGAATACAGGTTTCGTGTAGATGAAGAGGTAGAGATTTGCCGTGTGGAAACCAGCGATTACCAGTATTTGTATGAAGATGGCGATGCACTGGTGGTAATGGATAACAATACTTATGAACAGTTTAATATTCCTAAACTGTTGTTCGGTAAAGCTGTCCGTTTCCTGAAAGAAGGAATGAATGTCATCATCGCATTTGAAAGCGATGAGCCGATTATGGCACAGACACCTTCGCATGTTGAATTGGAAATAACCTACTCAGAGCCTGCAGTTAAAGGCGACACCTCTACAAACGCATTGAAATATGCAACAGTAGAGACCGGAGTAGAGATAAAAGTGCCGATGTTTATCAATCAGGGCGATAAAGTGAAGATTGATACACGTACAGGTGACTATATAGAAAGAGTAAAATAAGAATTTTCATAGTTTAGTTTTAGGTTTAGGTTGATTGAGGCTTCGGAGTGGTTCCCGAAGCCTTCTTTTTTGCTTTGCTTTTTTGGAAAAACAATATGTGCCTCTGAGGCTGGAATCTTTTTCCTTGCTTCGCTGCGAAAAAAGTTCCTAGGCCTCTTCGACACAATATTGTTTTCCTTCGGGCGCAAAGGTTGGCGCAAAAAAGTAGGTCTTCGGGGTTTAGTTGGGGTGTTATTTATTGGTATGGCGCAGAAAAATGGAGTTTTAGCAAAAATTTTTTAGGGTTTGCACTGGCTTGAGTTTTTATCGCGTTGAGTGTTACTCCGTCTGAGTTGATGAGCTGGGTTTTGTTATCTTTGGATATGACAAAGGCAGAGATCAGAAAACAGGCGATTGCGCAAAGGAAAGCACTTTCGGATGGCCAGGTAGCAACCTATAGCGGGGCTTTGCTGGAACATTTTGCGGCGCTGGACTTTTCTACGGTTCAGACGGTACATGTTTTTTTGCCCATTGCAGAGAAGAAGGAGCCGGATACCTTCCTGTTTATCGACTGGCTGGCTTTACACCATCCGGAGATCCGGGTTATTGTACCCCGGGCAGATTTTGAGACAGCGTTGATGCACAATTATGTGTATGCCGGGAGGGAAGGGTTGTTGAAGAATGCTTACCATATACTGGAGCCGGCAAAAGGAGAATTGCACAATGGAGAGGTAGATATGGTACTGGTGCCCCTGCTGGCTTTTGATATCAGGGGCTACCGAGCAGGCTATGGAAAGGGGTTTTATGATCGCTTTTTGCAGGGGCTGGATACTTTGAAAATAGGGTTGTCCTTTTTTGGTCCGCTGGAACAGATCGATGATATAGATGCCTATGACGTGAGGCTGGATGCCTGCATCACCCCTGAAAAAATTTACCGCTTTTAATTTTTATTTGATCTTTAGGGGGTAACAAATGTTAAGCCCGCATGATATCACTCCAAACAGTTTGATTTTAAACTAAAGGAATGAAATTATGAAAAGGTTGATATTAATGGTAATGGCGGTCCTGTTTAGCAGCCTTACCTGGGCGCAGAGCCCCACAAAGCGTGCCTCCGGTGAGAACGGAGGGAGCATTAAGCGCGGAGAGCGCGGAACGCACATGAAAAGCAGGGATAATGCTGAACCTGGCAGGCTTCAGCTTTCTGCTTTCGGCGGTTTGAGCATGCCTATGGGCAGATACAAAAACGAAATCGGCCGCGCCAAGAACGGGTACTTTGGCGGACTGGCCGTAGACCAGTACTTCAGGGGCAACAAATGGGGCATCGGACTGGACGCCCGTTTCCTGAACCACGACATGCGCAAGTTCGACAGTGTATTTTTCGACAATGGCCATATCGGCACGACTTACTTCAACCACCCTTCTTTTCAGCACATCGCCCTAAGCGTAGGACCTACATATAGGGCGAGCTTTGGTAAAGTGGATCTGGAAGCTTTCCTGCGCGGAGGGGTATTGTTTGAAGGTTTTCCGCAGTATGCACAATCTATTTACGTGAATGCCGCTGCCGGGCCGCCTGCAAAGTTGTTTGACACCTATTACACCAGTAATTCCAAAGAAAAGACCAAATCCTGGATGGGCCTGGGCGGGATACGCATATCTTATGCCCTCAACAACAACTGGGGCCTGTTTGCGCAGGCCGATTACCTGAGGGCTTTCGGCAAAAGCTTTGGCAAAGACTCCAGTGAATTTTATGTTACCCGCTACAACGAAAAGAAAACGCTTGGCGCCAAGGATGTGCTGAATGTGAAAGATGGACAGATCACCAACATACTCGATTTCTATGAAGAACAACCCATTACTCAAAAAACTTTTGTACAGGCCATAAATGTGGGCCTTGGGATTAAATATACCTTTGGCAGCAAGCGTAAACCTGCGCCTGCACCGGTTACCAAAACGGTAGCACCACCAGCCCCGGCAGCACCTAAGGATATCCTGGTGGTGGTTAAAGACAAACAGACAGGTTTTGCGCTGAGCGGGGTGAAGGTTAAGGTCAGCCGTAATGGGGCCGACAATACCTCGATCAGCAATGCAGATGGGCAGGCAGAGCGGATTAAAGCCGCTGAAAAAGGCGCTTACCTGGTTACAGCTGTAAAAAATGGCATTGCCGCCGAGCCGGTAAACATTGCTGAAGAGGATTTTAACAAGGCAGGAAATGTGATCTACAAAGAGATCTTCCACGATGATCCCAGATTTACCCTGATCGGTGAAACGGTAAGGGCAAACGACAACAGCAAACTGCCGGGAATTGGTACCGTGCTGACCAATACGGGCAACAGCAGGAACATGACCCAGATCTCTGATGCGGAGGCTAAGTTTGTATACCAGCTGGAACAGGCCTCAGATTACCACATTGTGGCCAGTCAGGCCGGTAAGTTCTCACAAACCGAAAGTGTGACCACCAAAGGATTGGACAGGAGCAAAACCCTGTATGTGACCCTGAAACTTGGGGTAAGCAACCTGGATGCCGGTGCTGTATTTGTTTTGAAAAACATCCACTATGATTTCGACAAATGGAACATCAGGCCGGATGCCGGGCGGATTCTGGATAACCTGGTGAATGTAATGGCACAGAACCCGGGCTTAAGGATAGAACTTTCCTCACATACCGACAGCAGGGGTAAGGATGCCTACAACCTGCGCCTTTCACAACAAAGGGCTGAGTCTGCAGTAAATTACCTGGTAAGCAAAGGTGTGGCGCGCGACAGGATGGTGGCCAAAGGTTATGGGGAAACCAGGCTGCTGAACCGCTGTGCAAATGGTGTAGATTGCAGTGAGGATGAGCACCAGGCCAACAGGCGTACAGAGATCAAGGTATTGAAATACTAGGGGGTTGTTGATGGGGATAAAAGGGCTTGCTTAGGCAGGCCCTTTTTATTGCTGCGACTTCATAAAGTCGCTTATAAGATAGGCTATGGCTTTTGCTGCACTTGTACCCTGCCTGCCATCTGTTAAGGTCACTGCGCCTTCGCAAATGTGTAAGTAGGCGAATTTCTTGAGTGGGGTCAACAACAGCCGTCTGATTTCATTTAAGCTGAAGCCCGAAGGGGTCATGGCACTGGACAGGATATTTTCTATACAATCCAGGTCAATTTCCAGTCCGGGTGCAGCATCCATGTGTTTCAGGAGGTCGGTCCAGAAAGCGGACTGGGGCTGCGGACTTTGCAGCATGTCGTCGAAAAACACGGCATGGATGTTCGGGTTGCCGGCAATGCTTTCCAGGATGCCGGTATTGTTGTAGTTCTGGTGCAGGCCAAAAATGCCATAGTTGTTCAGCAGACCCTGCGCTATGGCATGGCTGAAGCCATTGCCGCTATGTCTTCCAGAGGGAGGTCTGAGGTCGGCATGGGCGTCGATATTGATCACATCAATCGGCCGTTTCAGTGCGGTTGCAGCGCCTTTAATGATGGGGTAGGCATTGTTGTGGCCCCCACCAATCACTATGGGGGTTTTACCCGCCGCCACTATTTTCTGGATTACAGGCGTTACAAGGTCGTCTATTTCCTGTACTTTTTGTTCCAGGCCCTTTATGCTGGTATCGGCGGGGTCCATGATGTCGAAATGCCCCAGGACAAGGAGTTCTTCGCCTTTGAGGAATCCGGTGCTTTGGATGTTCATCAGGGCTTTCAGGGCGGGCTGCCAGGCCGTTGCTGCCCCTGCAATGCCATGGTTTGCCCTTACACCGATATCTTCCGGGATGCCCAGCAAAATAAATTTTGCGCTTGAGACCGCCAGGTCGTCCAGGCTTGTGGCAAGCTGTACGCGTTCGCCCAGCTTGGTTTCCCCTTCCCTGTGGCTGATCAATTGGTTCAGATCGGCCTGGCTGTATATTTTCAGGTGGTCCATCAGCTGATTTTTCCGTTGAGTACAATGGTTTCAATCTGCGACTGGCCAAAGCTGTAAGGCAGGAAGGCCAGGGAAGGCATTTTCCGGGTGATGAACAGGTTGGCCATTTTGCCTTTGGCAATGCTGCCGGTCTGACCGCTCATTTCCAGTGCTGCGGCACCGTTTAAGGTGGCGGCATTGATGGCTTCTTCGGGGCGCATCCGGAGCTTGATACAGGCCAGGGATACCACCAGGTTCATGTTGCCGGAAGGCGTGGAGCCGGGGTTGTAATCGCTGGCTACTGCCACTGGAACATCTGCATTCATGAGTCCGCGCGCATTGGCAAAAGGGATATTGATGTAAAACGAGCAGGAGGGCAGTAGCGTGGCAATGGTATTGCCGCTTTGCAGGCTTTCTATGACCGCATCATCGGTCACCTCCAGGTGATCTACCGAAACGGCATGGTGTTTTACGCCCACCTGTACGCCTCCGGATATGGAGAGCTGGTTGGCATGTATTTTAGGTTTTAAGCCGTATCTGGCGGCTTCGGTAAGCAACCTGTCGGTATCTTCCACCGAAAAGAAGCCCTGTTCGCAAAAGGCATCCATATAGTCGGCCAGGCCTTCTTCTGCAACACGGGGCAACATCACCTCTGTAATCAGTTTGAGGTAACCTGCATGGTCGTTTTTGTATTCGGCAGGATAGGCATGGGCAGCCAGAAAAGAGGCCTTCACCGGGATAGGAAAATTTTCTTTAAGGCGGCGGACCACACGTAGCATTTTCAGCTCACTGTCGGTGCTGAGGCCGTAACCGCTTTTAATTTCTACAGCACCAGTACCTTGTCTGATCATGTCGTTCAGCCTGATGGCTGCCGATTCGTAGAGTTCCTCTTCCGAGGCAAGTTGTAGCTTACGGGCCGAATTTAAGATCCCGCCACCTGCAGCGGCAATCTCTTCATAACTTTTGCCATCTATTTTCATGACAAATTCTTCTTCCCTGGGGGCTGCAAATACGATGTGGGTATGGGAATCGCACCAGGAAGAAAAAACAAAACCGCCTTTGGCGTTGTGCGTGTGCAGGGCATTGGGCAGTTGCGCAGGCAGGTTGTCCATTGTTCCGAAATCTGCAATCTTACCATCTTCACATAAGATCCAGGCATTGTCAACTGCCGGCAGTTCCTGCATTTGTTTGCCCCGAAGCATCAGTGTGTTTTGTGGGTGTGTGCCTATCAAGCTGCTGATATTGGTGATAAGGAGTGCTGACATGGTTAAGGGTTAAGTTCTAATAAAATAGGGCAATGGTCAGAATGGATGGCATCGGCCAGGATGGCCACATGCTTTAAGCGGGCCAGCATGGGCTGTGTGGCCAGGTGGTAATCGATGCGCCAGCCCAGGTTCTTTGCCCTTGAATTGGCCCTGAAACTCCACCAGGTATAATGGTGCGGGTCTTTATTGAAGTGCCTGAAGGTATCGATAAAACCATTGTTCAGGAACAATTCCATCCATTCCCTTTCTTCAGGCAGGAAGCCTGAAGAGTTGGCATTAGATTTCGGGTTATGGATATCGATGGCCGTATGGCAAATGTTGTAATCGCCCGAAACGATCAGGTTGGGAAGGGCTTTGCGGAGTTCGCCGATATAATGGTCAAAAAAACGCATGAATTCGTATTTCTTCACCTGGCGCTCATCGCCGCTGGAACCTGAAGGGAGGTATACACTCATGAGCGAAAAATTGTCGAAATCTGCCCTTAAGATCCTGCCCTCTTTATCGATCCACTCTTCGCCGCAGCCATATTCAACATGGTTCGGCTTGATCCTGCTGAGGATAGCCACCCCGCTGTAGCCCTTTTTCTCGGCCGGGAACCAGTAGTGGTGATAGCCCAGCTGCTCAATCAGCGCAATAATTTCGGGGATTTGTGCGGGCAGGGCTTTCACTTCCTGCATGCAAACCATATCGGCATCGGTGGCTTGCAGCCAGCCGAAGAAATTTTTAGTGGAGGCAGAGCGGATGCCGTTGACGTTATAGGAGATAATCTTCATAGCTTAGGATAGTTTTTTTGTTTCTGCAGCAGCTTTTGCCTGCTTAGCCAGTTCTTTTTCCAGCTTGCGGGCTTCCCTGCGTTTTAGAACGGTAATGGTCATTTTTACATCTTCAGTGGGCCTGTTATTGCCGTCGGTTTTTACAATGGCGATTTTATCGACCATCTCCAGGCCTTTCACCACTTCGCCATAAACGGTATAATTGCGGTCAAGATGCGGTGTGCCGCCAATGGTTTTGTAGACTTCGCGCTGGTATTGGGGCAGTTTAAATTTCAGGCGTTTGTTTTCCAGATCGTCCAGCTGGGCATCGGAAAATGTTTTGCCCTGAACAATATAGAACTGGCTTCCGCTGGAGGCCTTTTCCGGATTGTTGTCGCGCGCAGCGGCCAATACGCCTTTTTTATGGAACAGGCTGTCGCGGAACTCTGCCGGAACAGTATAACCTACGGTTCCTTCTCCAACAAGCGCCCCTGCTACTGCTGTTTTAGAGTCCGGATCGCCGCCCTGGATCATGAAATCTTTGATGACCCGGTGAAACAGCGTACCGTTATAGGTTCCTTTTTCGGTCAGCTTCAGGAAATTGTCGCGGTGCTGCGGGGTTTCGTTATAGAGCCTGATGACACATTCGCCCAGTTCTGTTTTGATTTTAACGTACTGATGTTTGGGTTTTGCGGCAAATGCGGAGGCAAAGCACAGGCAAAGCAGCAGGGTGAAATACTTCTTCATGATTCAGTTTTATTACCCGGCTAAGTTATTTAATTACCCGCAGAAATTCTTATCATAGGTCAACAATTGCGGCGCCGGATCGTTATAGCTTTGTAAATCATTTAAAACAAAAAGAAGATGAAGAAGGTATTTTTATTCCTGGTTGCAGTGTCAATCAGCGTTGCGTCTTTCGCGCAAACCAAATGGACGGTAGATCCGATGCATTCCTTTGTGAATTTCTCTGTAAGGCACATGGGCATTTCTTTTGTTGACGGTTCGTTTAAAAAATTTGACGGCTCGGTTACCGCCGCCAAGGCCGACCTTACGGATGCAAAGATCAATTTTACAGTCGATGTGAACAGCATCACTACCGGGGTGGACATGCGCGACAACCACCTGAAAACAGACGATTTTTTCAATGCCGAAAAATTCCCGGCCATGACTTTTGAGGGCTCGTCCTTTAAAAAGCTGAAAGGGAACAATTATGCGCTGAGCGGAAAACTGACCATCCGCGACGTAACAAAAGACGTGGTCTTTAATGTGGTTTATGGCGGCACGGCCAAAGATCAGCAGGGCAATACCAAGGCCGGCTTTACGGCAACGACAACGGTAAACAGGCTGGATTATAACATCAAGTACGACCCGACAGGGGCTGGCGTAGGTAAAGAGGTTAAGGTAACCTTAAACCTGGAATTTGTTCAGGCAAAATAAATCATCATGTCTGGTTTAGCTGAATTCAAAACCTTTAACGCTAACCTGCAGGAGCAGGACAGCTTAATGCCCGTTTTATTTATTGGCCATGGTTCGCCGATGAATGGGATTGAAAACAATGCATTCAGCACCACATGGGCAGCAATGGCCAGGGATATTCCGCAGCCTAAGGCTGTACTGGTGGTTTCTGCCCATTGGTTTACACGCGGAACGCATGTTACGGCCATGGATTTCCCGAAGACCATTCATGATTTCGGAGGTTTTCCGCAGGCCTTGTTTGATGTGCAGTACCCTGCCCCGGGCGATCCGGCTTTGGCCGCAGAAACGGCCGGCCTGATCCATAGTGCGGTTGTTGGCCTGGATCACGACTGGGGCCTCGACCACGGGGCATGGACGGTAGTGCGGCACATGTATCCGCAGGCCAATATTCCTGTGCTGCAGTTGAGCATTGACTATACCAAAGCTCCGGAGTATCATTACCAGCTGGCCAAAGAGCTGTATGCCCTGCGTAAAAAGGGGGTACTCATTCTGGGCAGCGGCAATATGGTGCATAACCTGCGGATGATGAGCTGGGAAATGATCAATGGCGGGGGCTACGACTGGGCGCTGGAAATGAATGAGCGCTTCAAATCCCTGATCCTGAACCGGGAGCATCAGCGGCTGCTCGATTACCAGAACTTAGGTAAGGAAGCTATGCTGGCCATTCCTACGCCTGAACATTATCTGCCCCTGATGTATACCCTGGGACTGCAGAATACTACAGAAGGGGTTTCCCTGTTTAACGATAAAGCGGTGGGCGGCTCACTCACCATGACCTCCGTGAGGATAGGTTAATCCTCTTCGCTCTCCGCTCTCCGCGCTCACATTAGTTTTTTCAGCCATTTGAGCAGCCAGGATTTTCCCTCATAAGGGGGGTAAATGATTTTGGTGGTATTGATGCCCGGCTGAAATACGACAGCCCTTTCGTGCGAGAAAGCTTTAAAACCAAAAAAACCATGGCTGCTGCCCAGTCCGCTTGCATTTACACCGCCAAATGGCAGCCGCGGATTGGAAATGTGGACCAGCACATCATTTACACAGGCCCCGCCAGATGAAGTATTTTTCAGGATATGACGGATGTTGTTTTTGGACGAGCTGAAAATGTACAGCGCCAGGGGCTTGCTTTTTTCATTTACCCGGGCAATAGCCTCTTCCAGGTTTTCATAAGGGATCAGCGGCAACACCGGGCCAAATATTTCTTCTTCCATTACCGCTGTACCGAGGGGCAGCTGGCTGAGCAGGGTTGGGGATATGGATTGACTGGCCTCATCTTTTTCGCCGCCAAAAGCAATTCTGGCTCCCTTATTCACCGCATCGTCCATCAATCCTGCTATTCTGTTGAAATGTCTTTCATTGATGATTTTGGCATAACCCTCGGGGTTGGGCTGCCCCCCGGCTTTCAGGAACATGGCCGATGCCGCTTGTTTGTAATGCCCTATAAAGCTCTCCTGTTGCGACTGGGGCACCAGAACATAATCGGGTGCAATACAGGTTTGCCCCGCATTGAGCAGCTTGCCCCAGGCAATTTTTTCTGCCGCAACTTTCAGGTCCGCGGTTTCATCCACAATAACGGGCGACTTTCCGCCGAGTTCCAGGGTAACGGAGCTCAGGTGTTTGGCTGCGGCTTCCATCACCACCTTACCTATGGCGGTGCTGCCGGTAAAAAAGATATGGTCAAAAGGCAGGGCCAGCAGGGCTGTAGACACACTTACATCACCCTCAATGCAGCAGATTTCCTTTTCCTCAAAACAGGTTTTAACAATTTTGGCGATAATGGCACTGGTGGCGGGGCTAAGTTCCGAAGGTTTCAGGATGGCGCAATTACCGGCCGCAATGGCCGAGACCAGGGGCGCCATCATGAGCTGGAACGGATAGTTCCAGGGCGAGATGATGAGGCAGGAACCTTTGGGTTCGTACCAGATGCGGTTCCTGGCCAGCAGGCTGGTCATGGTTTTGCCTGCCCGTTTGGGCTTCATCCAGCTGCCCAGCTTGCTGATGGCAAAACGGAGCTCACTGTAAATAAAAATCACTTCGGTTACGGCGGCTTCAAAGCGGCTTTTACGCAGGTCACTTTGCAGGGCCGCATAAATGTCTTCCTCATGGTTTTCAATAGCGGCCATCAAAGTTTTTAATTTCTGAATTCTTTGTGTCGCATTGCTGTTTCTAAGCGTATATTTATGCTTTTGCTGGGCTTCAAATATGGAGTTGAGAGTTTGGCTCATGGAACAGGTTATTACAGATCAGATTTAAATATAGGAGATACAGGATGAAAAGAAGATTGTTTTTTGTTTTCACAATGCTGCTGGCGGCGCAGATCTGCAGGTCGCAAACCCTGAAAACCGGTGTGCTGGTCATTGGAAATGGGAATAATGCAATTGGGGCAGGCTTTCAGTCGGCCATTTCGGGCGTAAAAACGATCCTGCTGCTGCAGGCTCCGGAATACAGGCTTTCGGAAACGGACAGGAACCTGGCATCAGGACTGGAGCTGGACTTTCTGCATAAAATGCGCAGGGCGAAAGGGATCAAAGACAGTCTGGCTGCAGTTTATGTAGATGCTACAAGCGCCAATGCGGTGCTGAAATCCTGGGGCGACAGCCTTAAAAACCTGACGGTGATCCGGAACATCAAATGGTCGCGGATCAAACGTTCGGGCAACAACTGGAGTGTTTTGCTGGCCGATGGCAGGACCATTAAACCAGAAGTGCTGGTAAATGCCGATGCCAGTGGTCATGTTGATGCGGCCATACCGCTTACGGTTAAGCCGGCCGAAACCTGGCAGGATTTCAGTTATGCAAGCAACCTGTACCGGAACAGCATTGCGGCCGGATATGCCAAAGGCAATGCTACCGCGCAGTTTGTGCAGCTGTACAGCCTGCTCTTGCCCGGACAGGAAAACCTGGTGCTGCTGAACAGGGAAACGGAAAGCATGGCCGGGGGGCAGGCCGCGGGAGCTACAGCAGCCTATGCAGTTTTTTTTAAGACCAAAACCTCACTTTCCAACCTCAAGGCCATACAGCGCGAACTGATCAACTATAAGCTTTCTCTTATGCCTTTTGCTGACATTCCGAATGCCGACAGCAACTGGCAGGCCATTCAGTTCATAGGTTTGTCAGGTTTTCTGAAAGCCGGAATTGCTGATGGAAGGGCAAGTTTTATGCCGGATAAACCTGTAACAACCGCGGAAGTAAAGGAACCCATAAAAGAGTTTTATTACAAGGCCCAGATCTGGTTTGATGACTATAAACCTGCCGATATGACCATTGGAGGGGTGCTGGACCTGGTGTGCAGGGTAGGCAACAAGTCTCTGGAAACCACCAGGGAGGAAGTGAAGAAGAAATGGGGCAAGGGCTATCATTTTAAAACAGAATTTGATGAGGCCCGGGTGGCCACACGCAGGGAGTTTGCCGTGCTGGTAAATGAATACTTAAATCCTTTTGTGGTAAATACAGACAAAACGGGGAGGGTGCTGAGATGAGAAAACTTGGCCTGTTGTTTTGTTTGTTTGCGTTTACGGCTTCGGCGCAGCAGCTTGCCCCGCTAACGGTAGAAAAGATCATGAGGGACCAGAAATGGATCGGCGTTTCACCTTCAGCTTTCCGCTGGTCGGCCGACAGCAAACGGGTATTTTTTAACTGGAACCCAAAGGGAGCGGCCAAAGCGGGGCTTTACCAGGTAAATGTGGCCTCCGGTAAAACAGATACCATAAAGGCCCTGGCTGCCGATGAGGCCGTAGGGATGAGTTATGTGTATAATAAAGACCGTTCAATGGGGCTGGCCGAAAAGGGGGGCGACATTTATTGCTACGAACTGAAAACCGGCAAAGCCCGGAGGCTGACCAAAACAGAGGAATATGAAGGGAACCCGATGTTCTTAAGCAATGGAAATATCGCCTATCAAAAGGGCAGTAACTTTTTTGAACTTAACCTTAAAACAAGCGAAACCCGGCAGCTCAGCAATATTGTTAAGGGCAACAGGGGGCTGAGCGGAGATAAGAAAGCTGTTTCGAAGAAGGAGGAATGGTTAAAGCAGCAGCAAAGTGAGTTGTTTGATGTGCTCAGAAATAAGAAAGCGGATCAGCCTGAACTGCCATCAGCAAAGGATGCCGGAGCCGCAGACAAAAAAATGAAGCCCGTTTACATTGGAGAGAAAACACTGAGCGACCTGGTGCTGAGCCCTGATGCACATTACCTAAGTTATAAGCTACGGGAAGCCACCGATAAAGAGAAAAGAACAATTGTGCCGAGCTATGTGACGGCCTCGGGCTATACGGAAGACCTGAACACCAGGGCCAAGGTTGGAGAAACGCCTGCTGGTGCTGAAAGTTATATTTATGATTTGCGCAGGGATACCGTGTACAGAATCCTTACGGCACAGATCCCGGGGATCAAAGACCTGCCGGATTATTTAAAGGATTACCCTGCGGCGCTGGAAGAGCGGAAGAAAAAGAATGCCGACAGGATTGTGGAGCTTTCGGCGCCGAACTGGAACGAGAGCGGAACAGCGGCGGTTGTAGTGGCGGCATCGCATGATAATAAAGACCTTTGGCTGTTGAAGCTGGATGTTGCAAGCGGGGGGCTGAGCCTGGTAGACCGGCAGCGCGACGAGGCCTGGATTGGTGGGCCTGGCGCAGGGGAAGTTCAGTGGCTGGACAATGACCGGGTGTATTACCGGAGCGAGGCCAGCGGCTATGCACACATTTACGTAGCAGATGTACATACCGGTAAAAAGAAACAGTTGACTTCCGGAAACTGGGAAGTGCAATCCTTAAGGCTTTCCAAAAATAAACAGCGGTTTTACTTCAGTGCCAATAAGGAACATCCGGGGATCACCCATTTTTACAGCATGGATGTTACAGGTGGAAACCTGCAGCAGCTCACCAGCATGAAGGGTGGAAATGAAGTCCTGTTATCGCCCGATGAAAAATGGCTGGCCATTAACTATTCGTATATGAACAGGCCCTGGGAGCTGTACGTGCAGCCCAATAAGGCGGGGGCAAAAGCGCAAAAGATCACCAGCTCCACCACGGCGGAGTTCAATTCCTACAACTGGAGGGAGCCGGATCTGGTCAGCTTCAAAAACCGCTACGGGGATGAGGTGTATGCCAGGGTGTATCCGGCCAAAACACCGCATCCCAACCGCCCGGCAGTGGTATTTGTACACGGGGCAGGATACCTGCAGAATGTGCATTACTGGTGGAGCCAGTATTCAAGGGAGTATATGTTCAACAATATGCTGGCCGACAACGGCTACACCGTAATCGATATCGATTATACGGCCAGCTCGGGCTATGGGCGTAAGCACCGTACCGGCATTTACCGGCATATGGGCGGCAAAGACCTGAGCGACCAGGTAGACGGGGTGCAAATGCTGGTAGAAAAATATGGGGTAAACCCCAGACATGTGGGCTTGTATGGCGGCTCTTACGGTGGTTTCATTACGCTGATGGCTTTGTTTAAGGAGCAGGAAGTGTTTGCCAGCGGGGCGGCTTTGCGGTCGGTAACAGACTGGGCCCATTACAATCATGGTTATACCTCAAATATTTTAAACGAACCTTATAATGATGAGTTGGCCTATAAGCGCAGTTCGCCCATTTACTTTGCAGATGGACTGAAGGGGAATTTGCTGATGTGCCATGGTATGGTAGATGTGAACGTGCATTTTCAGGATATCGTAAGGCTTTCGCAGCGGCTCATAGAGCTGGGAAAGAACAACTGGGAGCTGGCGGTGTACCCGGTAGAAGACCATGGTTTTACCACGCCCAGCGGCTGGACAGACGAGTACAAAAGGATATATAAATTATTCGAGTCTACATTGAAAAAGCCATAGATTTCTTCTATACTACTATCAACATTAAGTATGTGTTATCTCTTCAAATTGATTGTTTTTGAAGGGGGATAGCCGTACCTTTGTGCCATCAAAAAAATAATATAATTATGGCAATAGTAGGTAAAAAATTCCCTAGTGTAAGTATTGATGCAATGTCCGAAATGGGCGATGATCTGAAGATCAATGTATTTGAAGAAGCAGTAAGCAAACAAAGCAAAGTTTTATTATTCTGGTACCCAAAAGATTTTACTTTTGTATGCCCAACAGAACTACATGCCTTCCAGGCTGCCCTGCCTGATTTTGAAAAAAGGAACACCATTGTAATCGGTGCTTCCTGCGATACCAACGAAGTGCATTTTGCATGGTTAAATACGGCAAAAGACAATGGCGGTATTGAAGGTGTAACTTATCCGATCCTGGCAGATACACACAGGCACCTGGCCAACATTTTAGGTATTGTTGATCAGGACGTCGCTTATGACGAAGAAGGAAACGAGTCTTTCTCTGGTTCAAATGTAACTTTCAGGGCAACTTATTTAATTGACGAAACCGGTAAGGTTTTCCACGAAAGTGTAAACGATATGCCTGTAGGCAGAAACGTAAAAGAATACCTGCGTTTAATTGATGCTTATGCCCACGTACAAAAGCACGGCGAAGTTTGCCCTGCAAACTGGGAAGAAGGAAAATCGGCCATGAACGCCAACAGAACTGGTGTTGCTGAATATTTAAGCGCTAACTAATAAATTAAAAAATCATGTTTTTAGAATTAACAGAAGATAATCTTCAACAATATGTTGCAGACAACAACAAGGTAATGGTTCAATATGCCGCATCCTGGTGCGGAAACTGCCGGATCATGAAGCCGAAGTTTAAAAAGCTGGCAGCAGAAAATGAAGATGTTGCTTTCCTTATTGTTGATGCTGAAAAACTTCCGGGCTCGCGAAAACTGGCTAACGTTGATAATTTGCCAACTTTTGCTGCCTTTGAAGGCGGGGCACTGGTTGATCAGGTTCAAACCAATAAGGCTGAAGTATTGGGCGAATTATTTAACAAGATAAAGTAATGAAGATTCCGGTAATAAGACAACTGTTCCAGAACAGCACACCAGAAGAACTTGAAGCAACCCTTGGGGTTTTAGAGGCCTTTTGTGAGTTCAGAGGGGTAAGTGAAGAAGAAATAGATGTGGCAGGGGAAATGATCACCAACATCTGCGGCGCGCTTGAAGTACATGAAAGTGTAAAATCGGGCGTAGCGGAAAGAGATGCGCTGAATGCGTTCGGACAGAAAGTAATGGGCGCTATTGACAGATAATAGTGTTCCTGAAGATAAAAAAATGGCGGCCCCCAAAGGAGGCCGCCATTTTTTTATCTTCAGGAACGCTTCCTTTTTAAAACTTCAACCTTAAATCCAGCAGGAGGTTTCTTGGGTTTTGCGGCATACCTGTTGGGTTCCAGTAATGCTTATCGCCAATGTTATTTGCTTTAATACCTACGCGGTATTTGGCTTGCTCGTAAAATACGGTGGCGTTTACCAGCGTGTAGCCAGGCAATGTAAAACGGTTGGCACTGTCAAACCAGGAGTCGCTTACATAGTTTCCTCCGGCACCAATACCCAATCCTTGCAAAGCGCTGGCTGGTAACACATAACTTGCCCAGAAATTCGCTACATTTTTCGGGCTGGCCATCAAAGATTTTCCGGTTAGTGCAGGCGATGCTTTTTCATATTTGTTTTGGTTGTAGGCGTAACCAGCCACAATATTTAACCCAGTAATTGGGTTGGCCGTAAGGTCGAATTCTAAACCCCTGCTGCGCTGGGTGCCATCTTGCAGGGTGAGTACCTGGCCGCTTACGGTTTCGGTACGGGTAGAATTGCTTACTTTGATGTCGTAATAACTTAATGAACCACTGATGCGCTCATTAAGGAAGCTGTACTTGATACCGCCTTCCAGCTGGTTGGCATATTGTGGTTTAAGGCCTTCAAGTACGCCGTCTACGCTTTGCTGCGCAGGGGCCAGGTTGGCAAAACCATTCATGTAATTGGCAAAAACAGAAAGTTTTTCTGGCAATACCTGGTACACCAATCCGAATTTTGGCGATAAGGCTGTTTGCTGGTAGTCGCCAGAACGTTTACCGGTTGCAAAAGCGAATGCCCCCTTAGTGGTATAACGCTCTACCCTTAAACTGGCCATAGCCATCAGTTGGGGGGTAATGTTCAGCACATCGGATGCATATGCCGCATAATTGATACCGCCAAAGGTAGTGGCGGCAAATTTTCCTGCTGATAAGGCGTCTATCTTTTCTTTGTTAAAGTCGGTAATTTCAGGTTTATTGATGTTTACGCGGTCGTAAGCTACAGTTGCCCTGTTCAGGCTGTAATAATTGCGGTTATAGTCTAAGCCCAACACCATCCGGTTGCGCAAACCTGCAATTTTAAAGTCACCGATAAAGTTCTGCTGCAATTCTATATTGCCAAAGGTTTCTGGTGTTTGGTTACGAACGGTACGGGCAATGGTAGAATCATTAGCAATGGTAAAAGTGCTCCACAGCAGGTGATCATATTTTCCTTCTGAATACAGGAATTTAGTTTGCGATTTCCAGGTATCTGATATTTTGTATTCTGCTTCGGCCCCGATGTCATTTACACCGATCTTAGCATCTACAGAGTTGTTGCCCAACGATCTTTCGTAAGGTAGTTTCCACTGGCGGAAATTGCGAAAGCTGATGCTGTCCAGATTGGCAGGCAAAGCAAAAGAAGTGGTGGTATAGCTGTTGCGGGTGATACTGGCTTCTATCAGGAATTTTAGTTTGTCGTTTACCTGGTAACTAAAGCTGGGGGCAAATGCAAAATTTTTTGCGTAGCCCTGGTCCTGAAAAGAGCCCTGGCTTTGCCATGCTGCATTTACCCGCAGCAACTGCTTGCCTTCACTGTCTAGTACATGGTTCACATCGGCACTAAGGCGGGCAAGGTTAAAGCTGCCAGCGGTAAGGCCCAGCTCTACAGCATTGCGCCCAAATGGCCTTTTTGTTACATAGTTGTATACCCCGCCAAAACTACTTGCGCGGCCTGTGCCAAATAAAGTGCCGGTTGGGCCTTTCATTACTTCTACGCGCTCTATAATGGCCGGGTTCATCGGGTAAATGGCACTGGTTACCAATCCGTTCCGGAAACCATTGGTGTTGGAAAAACCACGCTGACTGATACCCTGTGAACCTCCTGCCGAAAAGTTGGGTACCGCACCGGGTATGTTGTAATACAAATCTGTCCGTTCCAATACAATCTGCTGGTTAAACAGCGCACTGGTTACCACATTGTAAATCTGAGGGTTCTCCAGGTTTTTTAAGGGCAAACGGGCAGGGTTTTCTGTCTCGCGCTGCACAATCTTTTTACGGCGGGCAGCTTCCACTGCCACTTCCTGAAGGGCACCGCTGCCCTGTAATATAAAATTAACCGTTAGGCTTTGACCAGCTTGCAGGCTTATGGTTTTGCTCTGGCTTTCCAGGCCGGTGTAACTTGCAGTAATGGTATAATCGCCTGCCGGAATATTTTTAAAAGTAAAACGGCCATTTTCGCCCGCTGCGATTTTGCGGAGTCCGGTGATGCTCACTGTTGCCTGCAGGGCAGGTTCACCATCAGCAGTTTTAATTGTACCTGTAATGCGCCCATTATTCTGGGCAAAGCCGCTGCCATAGCTTAGCAGCAGGCAGAACAATAAAGTGTATTGGATAAATTTGTACATAAATTATTTAAATGAAGTTTGGCCTGGAAGGTGAGCGGCTTCCATTGAAATCGCGGCAAACTTAATTATATTTAGTCTAAATAGCCAGGTGCGTTGCAAAATTTATTTAACATAGACAATTTCCATTCATGGAATAAAGCGCTCAATGGTTTCATATTTCCAGCCCAGCTACTACCATATGCTACGGCAGGTAGTTCCCAATTGCCTTTCCATTTTACCGGCAGCATTTCATTTTTATCATTAACAATAAACAGTTTGAAACGGTTAAGTACTGCCGGAGCTACTGTGCATTAGAAACAAGTTGAAACAGCACAAAATAACGAGAGGTAATAATTTTCCATACCAGGATGATTTACTCAAATATAAGAGAAGCTTATAAACAGGTACAGGTTTTGAATATTTTAGGGACAAAGTGGGCTGAATGAAGAGATCTCTTGTCCGGTTTGGTTCAAGAGATCTCTCCTATCATTGAGACGACGGGAGCTCACGCGATGACGGGAATTTATTTGACGAAGCGTTTAGCGTTAAGCCAGGTTACGACCTGCATTTACGATGCCATAGACCGTTCTGATGGCCAGTTTTTCGTAAGATTGCTGTTCTTCTTCGCTGAGCTCTGTTTGCAGCTGCTCCAGGGCAAAGTGCTGGATGAGTACCAGCGGCAGTACAATTTTCTCTCTTACGGCAATAGAGCTCTTCTCTACAGGGTAATTCTCCATCAGGGTACTGTGGCCCGAAAGCTTTAACAGCATGTTTTTAGAGAGCTCAAACTCGTCGTGCAACGTTTTCCAGAACGCGCCATATTCTTTGTCGTTGGCAAAGTGCGCGGTAATGGAGAAATCAGATTTGCTCATAGACATCATACAGTTGTCGATGATGGTTTTGAAGTAGCCCGATTCCTGATAGGTTTTAACCACTTTGTCCCAGTTGCCCAGCTTTTCCTGGTTTTTCAGGGCTGTGCCCATGCCATAAAAGCCCGGGATGTTCTGTTTCAGCTGACTCCATGCTGTTACAAAGCTGATGGCCCTCAGGTCCTCCAGTTTTAATGCCCCTCCGGCATTGCGTTTTACCGGCCGACTGCTGATGGTGATCTTGGACAGGAGCGTGAGCGGCGAGAATTTCTCCAGGTAACTTAAAAACAGGGGGTGCTGGCGCAGGGCTACAAAAGAATCGTAGCTTTCTTTGGCCATCACATCCAGCAGGTCTTTGTGCAGAGGGTCGAGCAGGATGTTGTGTGTTTCCTTTATTCCGGCCGACATGCCCGCATTGATCAGCTGTTCGATGTTGAATTCGGCACTGTCTATAGAGCCATACTGGGAACTGATGGTTTGTCCCTGTATGGTAAGCTGGATATTTTTATTGGCAATTTCTTTACCCATAGAGGCATAGAAACGGTGTGTTTTGCCGCCGCCCCTGGAAGGAGGGCCACCACGGCCGTCGAAAAAGGCCAGCTGTATGTTGTGTTTATTTGCAGTTTCAGTAAGGGACACCTTGGCGTTAAAGATAGACCAGTTGGCCATCAGATATCCGCCATCTTTGGTACTGTCAGAGAAGCCCAGCATGATGTGCTGTTTGTTGCCCCTTCTTTTGAGGTGTGCCTTGTAAAAAGGATGGGCATACAGGGTTTCCATAATTTCGGCCGCGTCGGCAAGGTCGTGCACGGTTTCAAACAGGGGAACAAAATCTATCGACAGATTGCTTTCTTCCCAGCCATTCCAGAGGAAAAGCTCCATCAGCTGCAGGATGTCGCTGGCCTGCTGGCAGTTGCTGATGATGAAACGGTGGCAGGCCAGTTCGCCATTGCTTTCCTGAATCTGTTTGATCTCGGCAATGGTTTGCAGGGTGTCTTTAACCAGGGAATCTGCATTTTCAGTATAGTTGAGCTTGGCGCTTTTGAAAGAAAGTGCTTTGATCTTTTCTGTTTCGCTGAGGCTGTCGTAATTTTCAGGGAAGAGGGAAATGATGGGTTTGCTCTGGCGGCAAAAGGCATGCACATTCCTCAGCACCCGGCTATCCTGACGGATGTCGAGAGAGGCGAAGTGACAGCCATAAAGTTCCACCTTCCGGATCAGGTCGGATGCCAGATCGGCAAACAGGCCGTCGTGGTCATCTATCAGGGTGGTTCTGATCTTGTTCAGGTTCTCGATCAGGAAGCCGGAAATGTTTTCTATTTCGATATTGGGGTCGAATGCGTTTTTGTACAGCACATCCTGCACAATCGCAATGGGCTCTTCCACGCCCCTGAAGGTGATCCTGCGTTTCAGGTTCCTGAAGTCGCGGTAATAGCAGCGGAATAGGATCTGCCGTAGCATTTTGGACACCTGTATAGTGGAATCGGCATGTACGTTAGGGTTGCCGTCCCTGTCGCCCCCGGGCCAGAAGCCCAGTTCTATGATCTTTTTGGATTCCAGGTTATAGTCGTTCAGGCTTTTATCCACTTCAGACTGGATATTGGCGGCGGCAAAGTAAAATACATTTTCCAGGTACCAGGCCAGGCTCAGGGCTTCATCAACCGGGGTCGGCGATTTCTTATTGAAGAAAGGGGTTTTGCCCAGTTGCTGGAGCAGCAGGTTGATGCTGGATATATCGTTGGTTTTGATGGCCGTGGTGAGGTCGGTAATGATGGAAAGCACACTGCCCGGGTAAAATTGGGTGGGGTGTGCCGTTAACACCAGGCGCAGGGAAAACTCATCGATGAGTTTTTCGATCTTGTCGTTCAGCGCCTTGTTGTCTATCCCTTTTTTGAGGTAAGACAGCAAGGCATTGTGTTCATCAGAAGCATTCAGCTTATTGAAAGAAGCGTCTTCTACGGCATCGAACAATACCACCTGGCGTTCTATGTACTGGATAAAACGGAACAGCAGGTCAATAATGTCCTTGCTGGCCTGGGTTTGGGTGTACTTCTTAAAAAAAGCATCGATAATAGCTGCCGGGGTTTCATGGTTGTTTACGCCATCCTCGCAGTACTTGATAAACAGGGGCAGCAAAGTCCCTGTGTCTTTAATTTTGTAGAACGGAAGGGTAAGAAAAAGGCTGTTGTAGAGTTCGAACCGGGATACAACTTCGTTGTTAAACGTAGATTCCCTCTGCCCTTTTGCGCGTAGTTTCTGCATCATAATCTGGTGGAAAAAAATTCGCGCTTAAAGTAGCAAAAATGATTGAAAAAACGACTTAAACGGTGGATAAAATTATTTTGATTTTTACGCCAGAATTTTTTAACTTAGGATTATAGAGATTCAAAAAATCTTTTAAAGGTATGTATGGCCTTTGCCTCTATGGCGCAGGTTGTACGGTAATTGTTATTTTTTTGGGGTAAAAGCAGCCGCTGGAATTTTCCGGCGGCTGCTTTTTTTAATGCAGATCTGCGGGAACGGCAACGTTCTTTTTAAACTTCTGCAGGTACAATAAGGGGATTGAGCAGAGCAGGATCAGTCCGGCCACCCAATAGGCATCGCTATAGGTGAGCAGGAGCGACTGCTTGGTTACTGTACCTTCTATGGATTTTGCGGCCAGCATTTTGGCATCCAGGTAGGAATAGCCTTTGGCCATAAAACTTTTGATAAAAGCATTGAACCTTTCGGTAAATGCCGGATTGTATTCGTTGATGTTGACCAGCAGGTTGCTGCGGTGGAAGCCCTGGCGCACATGGATCAGCGTGGTTAATGCGGCAATCCCGAAAGATCCGCCCAGCTGCCTCATCATGTTGTTGAGGCCCGAACCCTGGCCTATTTCCGGGCCTTTCAGGTCCTGGATGGCTAAGGTGGTTAAAGGCACGAACAGCAGCGCCATACCCACACCCCTGATCATCAGCGGCAGGAAAAAGTCGTTGGTACCCGATTGCAGGGTAGACTTGCTGAGCATGTAGCAGAACACGAAGAACAGGAACATTCCGATGGTGGCCATGAACTGTGCCGGGATGTTTTTCTTCAGCATGATGCCAATAAAGGGCATCATAACAATGGTGCAGAGGCCTCCTGGAAACAGGAGTTCCCCGGTTTGCAGCGGAGAGAAGCCCAGCAGGTTCTGACAGAATACCGGGAATACGAATACGGAGCCGTACAAGCCAAATCCCAGGATAAAGGATGTGAACATCCCTACGGAAAAGCTGCGGTGCCGCATGATCTTAAAGTTGACAATGGGATGGTCTGTGCTCAGCTCGCGCCAGATGAACAGGAGCAGGCCAAGTACCGAGGTGACAGCCAGTGCCGTAATGTATGGTGTGGCAAACCAGTCTTCACTTTCGCCTTTCTCCAGTACCGTCTGCAAGCTGCCCACGGCTACGGCCAGCAGGAGGATCCCCCACCAGTCAACCGGCATTCCTTTCCCGTCTTTCGGGGTTTCGCGGACAAACATATAGGTACAGTAAGCCGCAAGGATACCAACGGGTATATTCACATAAAATATGAGCGGCCAGGTGCTGATTTCGAGTAGGTAACCCCCGATGGTGGGGCCTACGGTAGGGCCCACTACAGCGCCCAGTCCGAATAAAGCAGTGGCAATGCCCACATCTTCCCGGGGCCAGGTTTCAATCAGGATGGCTTGAGCGGTCGAGATCAATCCCCCGCCGGCAAGGCCCTGTAAAATACGGAAGGCAATGAGCTCTTCCAGGTTGGTCGCATTTCCGCAGAGGAAGGATGCGATGGTAAACAGGACGATGGAAAAGAGGAAGTAATTCTTCCGCCCGAAGCGGCTGCCCAGCCAGCCCGACATGGGGAGAACGATTACGTTGGCAACGGCATAGCCTGTAGATAACCAGGCCACATCTTCCAGTGTTGCGCCCAGGTTACCCTGTATCTGCGGTATGGCCACGTTGACAATGGTCGTATCAATCAGCTCCAGCAGGGAGGCTGTGATCACTGTAAAGGTGATGATCCACTTTTTTAAACCTTTTTCGGCCATTTTTTAGTCTTTTATAGAAACAGAAACTTTTACACTCATTCCCGGACGGAGTTTGGCAAGAACAGCTTCTGAGGCTTTGGTGATCTTTATTTTTACAGGCACACGTTGTACTACTTTTACAAAGTTCCCTGTTGCATTGTCTGGTGGCAGCAGCGAACCCTTTGCTCCGGTAATCGGGGCGAAATTGTAAACCTCACCGGTTACTTCTTCATTTGGATAGGCATCCACCTCAATTTTTACCTTTAAGCCGGTTTTGATGTCTTCCAGCTGGGTTTCTTTAAAATTTGCCGTAATGTAAATGCTGTTGTCGTTTACGATGGAGAAGAGCGATTGTCCGGCTTGTACCAGCTGGCCTTTCTGTACATTCTTTTTAGAGACAATTCCTGTAGCAGGGGCCTTGATCTCGGTATAAGACAATTGGAGGCGTGCAAAATCTACGTCGGCCTGGCGCTGGGTTACCCCGGTATTGCTTACTGTTAATTGTGACTGGGTGGTGCCTACCTGTTTTACCGCGGCATTGTACTGATCTGTAGCGGCAGTAAATGCAGCCTGTGCAGATTCCTTCTGGGCTTTGGCCTGATCGAAAGCCTGCTGGGTTACAGAACCGTCTTTAACCAGGTTGGCATAACGCTCATAATCTTTTTGCGCAAGGGTCAGTTTTACCTTTGCCGCTTCGATATTGGCTTTAGCAGTACTGGTATTGGCCGCTGTAGCCGCAATCTGGGATTGGGAAACCCCAACACCTGCACTTGCGCCTTTCTGACCGGCCAATGCCTGTTCCAGCTTAACTTTATAATCGCTGTCGTCCAGCTTCACCAGCACATCACCTTCCTTTACGCGGGTGTTCTCTTCAAATTTAATTTCCTGTACGTATCCGCCTACGCGGGCAACAACAGGGCTGATGTCGCCGTCAACCTGTGCATCATCGGTGTCCACGTGTTTGCTGTAATAGATGTACTCTTTTGTGCCGAATATGGCGCCTAATAGGATCAGTACGCCCAGTATGATGGGTATAACTTTATTCTTTTTTTTCTTTTCAGTTGTCATTGCCTGATTTGTTTTGGTGTTTTATTGAGAAATTTTTCCGGTAGATTTCAGTAAGGTATAATAGGCCAGTCCGGCATCGGCCTTGGCCAGTTCCAGGTTAATTTTGGCCTGGTAAAGCAGGGTTTCGGCGTCTATTCTGTCTATCGCCGAAGCCACATTGTTTTTGTATTTTGAAGCCAGGAGCTTGTCGTTCTCTGTTGCCTGGGCAATCGAGGTTTCCAATACCTTGATCTTATCCAGCGCCAGCTGGTAGTTCTGGTAATTCTTATTGATCTCGGTTTTCACCTGATCGGAAAGGATATCTTTTTGGATGCCGACTTCCTTTTGCTGTATGCGGGCATCACTTATTTTGTGTTTGTTGGTCCACAAATTGCCGATGTTCCAGGAAATATTGGCCCCAAGGGTTACCGGCATGATATACTGGTCGGTAGGCGGGATAAACTTGCCGCTTGGGTTGATGTAGTACAGGTTGGCCCCTACACCTACAGTTGGGAGGGTATTGGCTTTAACCGATTTGATATTGATGTCTGCCACCTTGGTCTGAAGGTCCAGCTGGCGCAGTTCCTGCCTTTCGGCCAGTGCCAGCTGCAGGTAATTGCTCAAAGAGGCAATAGGCTTCAGTGCAGCATCCGGTTCGGTAATCTCAATCTGTGTGTTTTCGTCAAGGCCCAGCAGGATATCCAGGTTGTAGTTGATGATCCTCCTGTTGTTTTCAGCCTCCATACCGGTAAGGGAAACATTGGCCTGCTGCAGCTGGAACCTCAGGACATCATTTTTAGTGACGATGCCCTGTTCAAAGAAACGCTGCGATTGTTTGAGCTGTCCGGCAATAGACTCCAGGTTCTGGGCAATTACACTTTTACTTTGCATCACTTTATAGAGGGCGTAATAGGTGTTGATCACCGCGTAGCTTACTTCCTCTTTGTTCTTGTCGGCATCCAGGCGGGCCACATCGCTCAGCAGACGCGTAGATTCTTCGGCATACTTTAATTTTCCACCTCCGTACACCAGTTCTTCTACTGCTGCGGTACCCACAAAAGCATCTGCCCGTTTAGGCAGGTGGATGGGGTTGCCGCCGCCAATGCTTAGTGTGTTGGTCGGGATTTCTGCATGGTTGTATAAGAAAGATGCCTTTGCTGTGGGCAGGGCATTGTCTTTGACCATACTTAACTGTGCAACAGCCTGGTCTATTTTATTTTGGGAGAGCTTTAAATTTTTGCTGTTGGCTATGCCCAGCGCAACGGCTTCGGGTAAGCTCAGCTTTTTGATGTCCTGGGCGTACATAAAGCCGGGCAGCATCAAAGTCAAAAAACATAATTGGATTGATTTATGCATCTTTTTTTGGTGTTAGAAACGTAATGAGGAGCTCTTTTAAATGGGCAATCAGACGTGCGGTAATGATTTCCCGGTCTTCGTCGTTGTTGATGTCGAGCGTAGTACCATAGGTAATTTTAGAAGGGGATACGGCCACATTGCTGATGGTGCCCATAAGGGTTGCGATCAGCATCCTTACATCTACCTGCCTGAAGCTGCCATCGGCAATGCCGGTGTTGATGATCTTTTCGATGACCACCAGATTTTCGGCCATTGCGTTCTTTATTTTAAAGAACATCTCTGGCCGGTGGGGCATGGACAATTCCCTGTGCATCATTTTATGCAGGCTATGGTTACAAAGTACCCTTGCGGCATAACCTTCGATTACTTTGACCAGTTTCTCCATTCCGGAGAGCTTGTCCTGGTTGATGCTCATCAGCTGCGTATTAAAATCGACGATCCTTTTGCTCATGATTTCCATGAACACACCTTCTTTGGAGCCGAAATAATAATTGATCATGGCCATATTTGCACCTGCTTCTTTGGCGATGTTCCGTGTAGAGGTGGCCTCGTAGCCGAGTTCGGCGAAGAGTTTCTCTGCCGCCTCCAGGATACTGGCTTTCTTGTCTGTTTTTTCCATTTGAAATTTGCAGCGACAAAATTAATCAATCGATTGATTAATTTTAAGGTTTGCTGCTTTGTTCAAAATAATTGACCGAAAACTGACAAGTGTTTGTTATTTTTAGGTTTGCCTAAACCATTCTGTTTATCTATGATAACCACGTATTTATGAAGAAAACACAACGATTCAGTCTGGGTATCCTTTTGAGCGGGCTGCTGTTCCTTTCCTTTCATCAGGCGGTTGAACGGGCCGGAGCTACTGAGGCCTGGATCAGGATAAACCAGCTGGGCTACCAGCCCCGGTCAGTAAAAGTGGCTGTTTGGGTCACCAGGAATGAAGATGGGCTTCCATCCAGTTTTGAGCTTGTGGAAAAACAAAGCGGCAAAGTAGTTTATACCGCAGAAAAGATCAGTACTTTTGGCGCCTATGGCCCTTTTAAAAAAGCCTGCAGGTTAAATTTTAGCGATTTTAACACTCCGGGCCGGTATTTCATTCGGGCGGGCGGGGCCGAATCGCCGGAGCTGATCATAGGCAGGGATGTGTATGCAGGGGCCGCCGACTTCGCTTTGCGGTACATGCGCCAGCAGCGCAGCGGCTATAATCCATATCTGAAAGACAGCTGCCATACGCAGGATGGCTATACCATGTACGGGCCGATGCCCGACAGTACACATATAGATGTGAGCGGGGGCTGGCACGATGCTTCCGATTACCTGCAATATGCCACCACCTCTGCCAATGCTACCTATCATTTACTTGCGGCTTACCGGGATTTTCCCGAGGTTTTTACTGATCGTTACCTCGCGAATGGACTTGAGGGGGAGAATGGGAGGGCAGATGTACTGGATGAGGCGGACTGGGGACTGCAATGGCTGTTAAAAATGCATCCAAGGAAGGACTGGCTGTTTAACCAGATTGCGGACGACCGGGACCACAAGGGGCTGCGGCTGCCTACAAAAGATGATGTGGATTACGGAAAAGGCAGGGAGCGGCCGGTTTATTTTGCCAACGGAAAGCCGCAGGGCCTGGGCAAATACCAGAGCAGGGCAACAGGAACAGCCTCTGTTGCCGGAAAATTCAGCAGTGCTTTTGCTCTGGGGAGCAGGCTGTTTAAAGGGATTGACAAAGCCTACGCCCGCAAGCTGGAACAAAAATCATTATCGGCCTATGCCTTTGGCCTGAAGAAGCCCGGGGTACAGCAGACCGCACCAAACCGTGCACCTTATTTTTATGAAGAAGACAACTGGACAGACGATATGGAACTTGCCGCGGCGGAGCTGTACCAGGGTTCGGGCTCCGGAAAGTACTTGCTGCAGGCCGCAGGATACGCGGCTAAAGAACCTGTAAGCCCCTGGATGGGTGCAGATACAGCCAGGCATTACCAATGGTACCCTTTTCACAATTTCGGACATTACGAGCTTGCCAAAACCCGGCATGCGGAGCTATCGGAAAAAGCGAAACAGGATTACAGGGCGGGATTGGAAAAGGTTTGGAAAAAGGCACAGCAAAATGCTTTTTACCGTGGTGTTCCCTTTATCTGGTGTTCCAATAACCTGACCACATCATTTGCCATACAGGCTTTTCTGTACCATCAGCTTAGCGGGGATGCGGCATACGAAGAGTTGGCGCAGGCAAATTTTGACTGGCTGTTTGGCTGTAATCCCTGGGGAACTTCCATGGTTTATGGCTTGCCGGCCTGGGGAGATACGCCGCAGGACCCGCATTCGGCATTAACGCACCTGCACCAGTATCCTTTAGACGGAGGATTGGTTGACGGACCGGTTTACGGCAGCATTTACAGGAACCTGATTGGTATTACCCTGTACCGGCCCGATGAATACGCCGAATTTCAGTCGCCCCTGGTGGTTTATCATGATGATTTTGGCGATTACAGTACCAATGAGCCTACGATGGACGGCACCGCATCCCTGATATACCTGCTGGCGGCCTATCAAAGCCGGATAAACCCATAAAAAAGCTGCAATAATTATACACAGATCAAATAATTCAATATCTTTGGGGCCTAAGAATTAATGTAATGATTAAAGAAGAGAACAACAACACATTTGATTGGGTTTATTATGTACTGGGCCTGTTTTTTGGTATTTTAACTGCGGCTATCATCTCAGGAAGCTTTGGCTGGTCTATTTTAGGCGGAATTATCGGATTTATATTTGGTGCTGTCTTTTTAAACGGAATCGTAAAAGGCCGCGAATACTAATCATTTAACCTTATCAGGGAAAAGGCCCATGAAGAGATTAAGTTTTATCGCAATTCTGGCTGTGCTTACCCTTGGCGCCAGGGCACAGGAGTTAAAGTTTGCGCCTGTAGATGCCAGTCCCGCTGACATTGTCTACTATCCATTAAATTCAGCCAAAGCCAAAGATGGCCCAACGCCATCTATTAAAGTGGTTTATTCCAGGCCTACAAGAAAAGGACGTGAAATTTTTGGGGTGCTGGAACAATTTGATAAAGTGTGGCGCGTTGGTGCCAATGAGTGTACTGAAGTTAAATTCTTCAAACGCGTTGTGGTGGGTGGTAAAACCATTAAACCGGGTACCTATAGCCTGTTTGCTATTCCAAATCCAGGCAAATGGGTATTGATCATCAATAAGCAGACCGACCGCTGGGGAGCGTTCAGCTATAACCAGGCCGAAGATGTTGTCCGGATAGAAGTGCCGGTTGCACTACAGGATAAACCGATAGAAGCCTTTTCGATTACCTTTACGCCCCAACCCAAGGGAGCCAATATGGTATTGGGCTGGGACCGTACTGTGGTAGAGCTTCCTATTGAAATTAAATAGTGCTTTTTTAATGGCCTCCGGCCAGGAATTTCAGGCCCAGAATAGAACCGATCAGCGTGGCAATAAAAAAGATCCGCCAGAAGTTGACCGGCTCTTCAAAAAAGAAAATCCCGACCAAAACGGTTCCTACTGCACCGATGCCAGTCCAAACGGCATATGCTGTACCCATTGGCAGGGTCTGGGTAGCTTTGTTTAGCAAAATAAAGCTCAATGTGATGCAAATGAAAAAGGCAATGCTCCATTTCATGTTGCTGAAATTGTTGGACAATTTTAAACAGGTTGTGAACCCCACTTCAAAAATTCCGGCAATAACTAAGATAATCCAGTTCATAATTTAATAATTTGCCACAAAGATACCCCGATGCCGGCGGCTGGTTTTTTACAAATGTTAAAAAAAGAAGCGCTCAGTATTTTATCTTTATAAAAAATCTCCTTTTGCAGAACATCTTAAATAAAATAAAAGGCATTTATCCTCTTAGTAAGGCCCAGCTGGAGCAGTTGCTGGGGATCATGCAGCGCGTGGAAATTCCTAAAAACACATTGATCATCAGGGCAGAGCGTACAGAAAAATCCATTTATTTTATTGAAAAAGGAATTGCCAGGGCTTTTTGCGAAGGTGCCGAAAGTCAGATCACCTTCTGGTTTGGAATGGAGGGCGACCTGATCCTCTCTTACAACAGCTATATCAATGACCGGCCGGGTTATGAAAGTGTAGAGTTGCTGGAAAACAGCGTCTTGTATGAGATCAAAACGGCGACACTGGAGGCCCTGTTCAAGGAAGATGCCGCATTCGCCAACTGGGGCCGGAAGCTGGCAGAGCTGGAACTGATCAAATCGGAAGAGTGTTTTATCGGCCGGCTCTTTAAGACGGCCACTGAAAGGTACAGCGAATTGCTGCGCGATAACCCTGCATTGGTGCAGCGGATACAATTAGGCTATATTGCCTCTTACCTTGGGGTAACACAGGTCACCTTAAGCCGGATCAGATCGGAAATTAAATAGACCTATTTTTCAGGCCTTTTTAAGGATAGCAACAGTTAACCTGCTGATGCAGTTCATTTTTCCCTTGTCGTTATAGATCCTGATTTCCCATACATGGGTTTTTGAGCCGATGTGCAGGGGCTTACAGACTCCGGTTACCAATCCTGATTTTACAGGCCGCAAATGATTGGCATTGATCTCGAGGCCTACAGCGTAGAATTTTTCAGGGTCTATACACATAAAGGAGGCAATGCTGCCCAGTGTCTCGGCCAGTACAACAGAGGCTCCGCCATGTAAAATACCTGCGGGCTGGTGCGTCCGTTCGTCGACGGGCATGGTTGCCGTCAGGGTGTCTTCCTCCACTTTGGTGAATTGTATGTCCAAAAAAGCGCCCATATGGTTTTTTGGCCTGTCGTTTAATGCTTCGGGGCTAAAGTCGGAAAACCAGATCATAGGTAACGGCTTTTGATAATTTGGGTATGGTGGATCAGATGGCCGGCAATTACAAAAAGAAGGGCGCGTACGCTGATCTGTCTTTTGGAGGCCGTTCCGCTTCTGTTCAGTTCTGTCTCGGTAAGCGAGTTGAAGAGGTAGAGGTTAGACTTTCGCAATAAAGCAAATTCTTCCGATAGGCTAAGCAGGCTTCTGTCGGCAAAATGCGCATTGGCTACATAATCCTCTTCATCAAAACCCGGAAGGGCATGCTGCTCGGCACGGGCAAAGCAGGTTAAGCGGTAGGTAAGGATGCGTTCGGTGTCTATCACATGCCCGGCAAGCTCTTTTATAGTCCATTTGCCCGGTGCATAGGCATAATCGGCTTTTTCGATCAGCGTGTTGAGGAAGTCCGGGAATTCAGATGCCTGTTTTTTCAGTATACCCAATACATCGTCGTCAACCAGGCTGATGTATTGCTCTCCCCACACGGGGTACTCATGTGTTTGAGGTCGGTTCATAAGTTATGCTGCTTTTTAAAATGATACGAAAGGTAGTGCCCTTGCCCAGTTCAGAGTCTTTCACAAAGATCTGTCCGTTGTGGTAATTTTCAATGATCCTTTTGGTAAGTGAAAGGCCCAGCCCCCAGCCCCTTTTGCGGGTGGTATAGCCCGGCTGGAATACGGCATCAAATTTAGACCGGGCGATGCCTTTCCCGGTATCCGTTACATCAATGAATACTTCTTCCTTGGTCAGGTTTTCTATGATATTGATGGTAATGGTGCCTTCATTTTCTATGGCATTTGCTGCGTTTTTAAGCAGGTTCTCAGTCACCCAATCGAACAGTGGAACATTTAGTAAAGCTCTAACCTGTTCATCACCAGTGATTTTGAAAACGATTTTGTCGGAAGTGCGCAATTTGAAATATTCCACAAAATTATAGATCACGGTATAAACTACGTGGTCCTCTACGATAGGTTTGGAGCCTATCTTTGAGAAGCGGTCGGTAATGACTTCCAGCCGTTTAATGTCGTTTTCCATTTCCGCAATCAGGGGGTCCTCTTCGGCGTCAAAGCGGGATTTGATGAGCTCTACCCAGGCCATAAGGGAAGAGATGGGAGTACCCAGCTGATGGGCGGTTTCTTTAGCCATACCTACCCATACCTGGTCCTGTTCGGCCTTTCGGGCCGAACTGAAGGCAATATAGGCGGTAAGCAGGAAGAGGCCGATTACGGCCAGCTGGATATAAGGGAAATAGCGCAGCTGGGTTAAGGTAGCAGAATCTTTATGGTAAATGTACCAGCGGGTATCATCGCCGCCCAGTATTGGGGTTGCAGAATGCTGCTGTTTCATTTTTTTGAGTTCCCGGGCAAAATAAGCGGGGTCATAATTCACACCGGCCTTCTTTTCAAGGTCGTAATTCGTTTTGGTGGAATCCAATCCCTGGTAACTGATGATGTCGCCCTTGGAGTCGGTCATGATCACGGGCAGTTTGGTATTGGTACGGATCAGGTCGATCAGGCCGGTGTAGCGGTCGTCATCGTACATGGCCAGGGTCTGTTCCGTTACCTTAACATAGAGTTGGAACTGGAGCTGTTCCTCGCGCTCCATCTTTTTTACGAAGAAGTCGCTGTAAAAAACAGAAGCTGTGCCAATTAGAATGGCAAAGACAAGTAAAAAGAATTTCCAGCGGCGTTTTTTCTCGTATGGATTCATAGCATATAAAGGCAAATTACAAAATATATATCTTTGCAGCAGTAATTATGGAAAAGAAAGTAAGAGTAAGGTTTGCCCCCAGCCCGACAGGGGGACTTCATTTAGGCGGCGTGCGTACCGCTTTATTCAATTATCTGTTTGCCAAAAAGCACAACGGTACATTTGTATTGCGGATAGAGGATACCGACCAGACCCGTTTTGTAGAAGGGGCAGAAGAATATATTGCTTCCTGCCTGGAATGGTGCGGTTTAAAGCCTGATGAGAGTCCTTCGCTTGGCGGTCCTTTCGGGCCGTACCGGCAAAGTGAAAGGAAGGCAACTTACCGGCAGTATGCTGAACAGCTGGTTGCCAGCGGGCATGCCTACTATGCTTTTGACACGCCCGAAGAGCTGGAGGCCAAACGCAAAGAGATTCCTAATTTTACTTACGGACTGGCAACACGGGCTGAGATGCGAAATTCGCTAACCCTTGATGCTGCAGAAGTTTCGGCCTTACTGGCCGGCAACACACCGCATGTGGTCCGGATTAAAATCCCCGAAAACGAGTTGGTTTCTTTTACCGATCTGATCAGGGGGCATGTAAGCTTTGATACGAACCTGGTTGACGATAAAGTACTCCTGAAAGCCGATGGCATGCCTACCTATCACCTGGCGGTTGTTGCAGACGACAGGGCGATGGAGATCAGCCATGTTTTCAGAGGGGAAGAGTGGCTGCCTTCGGCACCTATCCATATCCTTTTATGGAGGTACCTGGGCTGGGGAGATGAAATGCCTGCATGGGTGCATTTGCCCTTGATCCTGAAGCCGGACGGCAATGGTAAACTAAGCAAAAGGGATGGCGACAGGCTGGGATTCCCCGTTTATGCACAAAACTGGACAGACCCAAAAACCGGCGAGCTGACCAAAGGTTTTAAGGAGCTTGGTTTTATGCCGGAAGCATTTGTAAACCTGCTGGCGATGCTGGGCTGGAACGATGGTACCGATCAGGAGTTGTTTTCTATGGGCGAACTGATAGATAAGTTTTCAGTAGAAAGGATCAGTAAGGCTGGTGCAAAGTTTGATTTTGAAAAAGCCAAATGGTACAACCATGAATGGATAAAAAAGAGTACAGCACAGGAACTGCTTCCATTTGTAAAAAAAGCTTTTGCCGCTGCGGATACAGAAACCGGAGAAGATGTACAGCTGGTGAAAGTGATTGACCTGATTAAAGACCGTTGTAACCTGCTTGGTGATTTTGTTGCGCAGGGAGGTTACTTTTTTAAAGCTCCGGGGAATTATGACCTGGATGCAGTAAAACCAAAATGGACTGCTGAAAAGGCTGCTTTTTTTGAAGCCTATACTTCGGAGCTGGGGGATGGACAGCAAGCGGCAGCGCTGGAGGAAAAGTTTAAAACACTGGCTGCAGCGCATAGTTTTAAGCCCGGAGAGCTGATGCTTCCTTTGAGGGTGATGCTTGTTGGCGGAAAATTTGGCCCTGGCGTGTTCGACATTGCGGTGAACCTCGGCGCTGCAGAAACTATCGAAAGAATCCGTAAAGCTATAGCTGTATTTAATTAATCTTATATTCTTTTATTTTTGGTATAACAATTGTCGCAAACTTTTATTAACCAAATAAACAGGATATATATGCAATGGTTCGGAAAAGGTAGCAGTAACGTTGATGACAGGAGGGGGATGAGTGGTGGTAAGGTGCTTGGTGGTGGCGCGGCCATCATCGTTGTAGTTTTAGGTCTGATCTTCGGACAGGATTTCTCTGGCTTGGTAAGCCAGCTCCCTGTTGGCCAGCAGGCCCCTGCAGAAGGCAAAAGAGGGGTGCCCACCGATGTTGAAGGGAAGTTTGTTGCCGGTGTACTGGAGTCGACTGACTCGGTATGGGTAGCACAGTTTCAGCAAATGGGGCGTGAATATGAGGCCCCGGTACTTACTTTGTTCGACAATATGGTGGCATCGGCCTGCGGCAATGCCAGTTCAGCGGTAGGGCCGTTCTATTGCCCGGCCGATCATAAAGTATACATTGATTTAACATTTTATAAAGATTTAAAGGACCGTTTTGGTGCTGCCGGGGATTTTGCGCAGGCTTATGTGATTGCGCATGAGGTTGGACACCACGTGCAAAATCTGCTGGGAATCTCAGAAAAGGTACAGCGGGAAAGGGCACGGTTAAGCGAAGTGGAATACAATAAACTTTCCGTTAAGCTGGAGCTTCAGGCCGATTTTTTTGCCGGACTTTGGGCACATCACGCACAGAGCCAGGCTAACTTCAGGCTGGACGAGGGAGATATTGAAGAGGCGCTGACCGCTGCAAACGCAATTGGCGACGATAAACTTCAGAAGCAGGCGCAGGGAGAAGTGGTGCCGGACGCCTTTACACACGGTACTTCAGCTCAAAGGATGTATTGGTTCAAAAAAGGGTTTGAAACCGGCGATTTCAGGCAGGGAGATACTTTTAATTCCAACAGGTTATAATTTATACGTTTTGCAACAAAATGATGATATATAAGTTTAAACTTATAAACTTGTATAACTTTAACTGCAAAGTGTTATACAAAAGTAAAGCCTTATTTATGTTTAAATAATGATATTAATAGTAGATGATACCCCAGAGAACCTGATCTCTTTAAAAAAGGTGCTGGAACGGCATAATTTTGAAGTAGATACCGCATCATCCGGAGAAGAAGCCTTAAAAAAAGTACTTAAAAATGAATATGTGCTGATCATCCTGGATGTACAGATGCCTGGAATGGATGGTTTTGAGGTTGCAGAGGCGATTTCAGGCTACAGCAAAGCCAAAGAAACGGCAATCATCTTTTTATCAGCAGCAAATACAGAGCTTAAATTTATCACCAGGGGATATTCATCAGGAGGCCTGGATTATATCACCAAGCCTGTGGATATGGATATCCTGCTATTAAAGGTGAAAACCTTTTACCGCATTTATGAGCAAAGCCGAAAACTTATAGAAATACAAAAAGCCCTGCTGGATGAAATTGAATTCAGAAAAAAGGCGGAACGTAAAAAGGATGAATTCATCAGTATTGCCAGTCACGAATTAAAAACGCCTCTAACCAGTGTAAAGGGCTACGTCCAGCTGCTGGGTAGAAGTGTGGACAAAGGCGATATCCCTACGGTTAAAAAGCATCTGGCCAAAGCACAGGTGCAGCTGGAAAAATTGAACGAGTTGATTGCCGATTTGCTGGACATCTCTAAAATAGAAAGCGGGAAACTAAAATTCAACAAAAAACATTTTGTGCTGGATACCCTGCTGGATGGTGTTCTGGAGATCATACATCAGGCCAATCCGGAATTTAACTTCATTAGAAAAGGGACTGCGCCCCGGCAGATCTATGCCGATGAGATGCGCATTGAGCAGGTGATCGTTAACTTTCTGACCAATGCCATTAAATACGCTCCGGGAACGAACAGGGTAGAAGTCAATGTGCATACCACAGGCGACAAGTTATACCTGGGGGTTCGTGATTTCGGAATAGGTATTGAACCAGAGTTGCAGAAACATGTATTTGAAAAATTTTACAGGGTTGAGGAAACTTCAATACATTTCCAGGGTTTAGGTATAGGTTTGTATATCTCGGCCGAAATTATTAACCGTCATGGTGGTGAAGTAGGGGTCAAAAGTAAATTGGGCGAGGGTTCGGAATTTTATTTCACCCTGCCGCTGAACACTGTTCCGGTAACAGATTAAAACAGTATTTATGAGTAAAAAATCTATAAAAAATAACCTTCGCATTGGTTTGGGGCTATCGTTGCTGGTATTGTTCATTACCTCGCTGGCCTCTTACATCAGTATCAAAAATCTCATCAGTAGCGGAGAGATGGTAGCACACAGCAATGAAGTCATGACCAGGCTGGATGGCGTGATTTCTACGTTAAAAGATGCTGAAACCGGACAAAGAGGGTATTTGCTGACCGGGGAAAAAGATTTTTTAGCCCCCTATGTAGGTGCAAAACAAAATGCGCTTTATCTGCTGGATGAGGTAGGTAAAGAGACCGTGGATAATCCTGTACAGCAAAAGAATGTTAAGAAACTGCGTGAGATTATTGTGGGCCGGCTGGAGATCTTGCAGAAGACCGTTGGCATAAAAAGCAGGGGCGGGAACGTAAGCGTTGCGGAGCTGGTGAACGGAAAAACCTATATGGATGCCGCTCGTGATTTGATCAAGGTGATGCAGACAGAGGAGAAACGCTTATTGGAGCTGCGAACAGCCGATATGAACAAGCTGGCCGGTTATACGCCACTACTCATTATCCTGGCCGCTATCATTGCGGTTTTAATCACTTTCTTTTTTTACCGCAAAGTCTCTCACGATTTTAATGTCCGCACCCAATTACAGGAGGAACTGCAGCGAAAACGTGAAGAAATGGACAACAGGATTGCTGTTATTCAGGGAATTGCGGGCCAGATTTCCAAAGGGGATTACCAGGTGCGGCTTGATGAGGCCGAAAGGGACGACCTGGGGAGCCTGGCAGGCTCACTGAACAGCATGGCCGAATCCTTGCAGTATTCTTTTTCATTGCTGGCAGATAAGGAATGGCTGCAATCGGCCATAGCGGCGTTGAACGATAAAATGGTAGGCGAAAAAAGTGTACCTGAGCTGGCCAATGATATCCTGGAAAGTATAATTGAACACACCCATAGTCAGGTTGGGGCATTTTACCTGCTGGAAGAAGATAAAATGCTTCATCTTGCAGGAAGTTATGCTTTGATGGATGGGTATAAAACAGCACAGCTAAAGGCTGGAGAGGGACTGGCGGGACAGGCTTTGCAATCGGGCAAACAGATGCTGATCAATGAGATCCCTGAAGGGGAACTGACCATCAGCTATGCGGCGGGAAATACACGGCCCAGAAATGTTGTGGCGGTTCCGGTGATCAGGGACGGTATTGTGACCGGTGTGATGGAATTTGGCAGTCTGCATACTTATACCCCCCTACAGCTCGAATTTCTCCATAACATTTCGCACAATATCGGAATTGCCATTCATGGTTCGCAAAACCGGAAAAGGTTGCAGGAGTTTTTAGAGGAAACCCAGGCCCAGGCAGAAGAACTGCAGGCGCAGCACCGGGAACTGGAAGGCTTAAATGCCGAACTGGAGGCCCAGACACAGCGGATCCAGACTTCAGAAGAGGAGCTTAGGGTACAGCAGGAGGAGTTGCTGCAAAGTAACCAGGAGCTGGAAGAACGGACAAGCTTGCTGGAAGAAAAGAACCAGCTGATACAGGAAAGGAATTTAGATATACAGCATAAAGCCGAGCAGCTGGAGCAGAGTACCAAGTACAAATCGGAATTCCTGGCCAATATGTCGCATGAACTGCGTACGCCTTTGAATTCTATTTTGCTGCTGTCAAAACTGATGTCTGAAAATAAGGAGCTGGATAAAGAATATATTGAATATGCCGAGGTGATACAAAGCTCCGGACAGGGATTGCTGGCTTTGATTGATGAGATCCTCGACCTGTCTAAAATTGAGGCCGGAAAAATGAAGCTCGAATTTTCGGATGTGAATATTGCAGAGGTGGTTACAGATATGCGGTCGCTGTTTGCCCCGCTGGCAAAGAATAAGGCGCTAGAGCTTGTGATTGATGTTGAAGATGAGCTTTTACAGATCAATACCGATAAGATGCGCCTGGAGCAGATTTTAAAGAACCTGCTTTCCAATGCCATTAAATTTACCACAGCTGGAAAGGTTGCATTAACCGTGAACCAGGCTGAAGATGGTAAAAACGTCTTGTTTAAAGTTACAGATACGGGGATAGGCATCCCTCAGGATAAGCAGGGATTGATATTTGAGGCCTTTCAGCAGGCAGATGGCTCTACGCGGCGCAAGTTTGGGGGGACCGGATTAGGACTGTCCATCAGCAGGGAATTGTCTAAGCTGCTGGGCGGGGAAATTGCGCTGACCAGTAAGGAACATGTGGGGAGTGAGTTTACATTTTCACTGCCGGTAAACAGGAATGCAATTGAAAAGTCTGAAGCGGTACAGGATGTTTTGGCCGCTCCGGTCTACGTAGAAAAGCCGGAGCCCGTTATGACAGAAAGGTTTACGGTTGACCGTATCCCTAAAGATATCGAAGATGACCGGGACCATATAGCGCCGGATGACAAGGTGATCCTGATCATTGAAGATGATACCAATTTTGCAAAAACACTGCTGGGCTTTACACGAAAAAGAAACTATAAGGGCATCGTTGCCGTAAGGGGGGATGTGGGTATAGAGCTGGCCAATCATTATAAGCCCCTGGCGATATTGCTGGATATACAATTGCCGGTTAAAGACGGCTGGCAGGTGATGGAGGAGCTGAAGTCGAACCCGGCTACAAGGCCAATTCCGGTGCATATCATGTCGTCACTGGAAGTAAAAAAAGAAAGCCTGTTGAAGGGCGCGGTAGACTTTATCAATAAACCCGTTGCGCTGGAGCATATGCAGCAGATCTTTCAAAAGCTGGAACAGGCTTTAAGCAGGTACCCCAAAAAAGTACTGATTGTAGAAGAGAATAAGCAGCATGCCGAAGCCCTGAGCTATTTTTTAAGCAATTACAGCATCCATACCGAAGTGGCGGGCAATGTGACGCAAAGCATTGATGCGCTGAACAAGCAGGAGGTGGATTGTGTGATCCTGGACATGGGCATCCCCGATAAGAATGCTTATGAAACGCTGGAAACCATTAAGAAAAGCAAAGGGCTTGAAAACCTGCCGATCATCATTTTTACCGGGAAGAACTTATCCAAGGGTGAAGAGAGCCGCATCAAACAATATGCGGATTCCATTGTGGTTAAAACTGCACATTCCTACCAGCGTATTTTAGATGAAGCGGCACTGTTCCTGCACCTGGTTGAAGAGAAAGAGGATGAGAGCAAGCAGAAAAAAACAAATACAGAAAAACTGGGCGGCCTGTATGAAGTGCTGAACAATAAGACCGTACTGATTGCAGACGATGATGTGAGGAACATCTTTTCTTTGACCAAAGCTTTGGAACAGCATAAGATGAAAGTACTGGCCGCTACAGACGGCAAAGAAGCCCTGCAGGTGCTTAAAGAGAGCCCATTGGTGGATATCGTGCTGATGGACATGATGATGCCGGAAATGGATGGATATGAGACGACAAAGGAAATCAGGAAGATGGCTGCCTATAAACAATTGCCGGTTCTTGCCGTAACGGCCAAAGCCATGATGGGCGACCGGGAGAAATGTATTGCTGCAGGCGCATCAGACTATATTTCCAAGCCGGTGGATATTGACCAGCTCATCTCGCTGCTCAGGGTTTGGCTTTACGATAAGGTATAACATATGCTGAAGAATAAAATATTGATAGTGGACGACGACAGCAGGAATATTTTTGCATTGTCGGCCGTACTGAAGGCCAAAGGCTACCACTGTGTATCGGCTGCTGGAGGGCAGGAAGGACTGGATTTGCTGGCACAGGACAGGGACATTACTGTAGTGCTGATGGACATGATGATGCCGGGAATGGATGGCTATGAGGCTATGGCTGTAATGCAAACGGACCCTGTGCTGAAGGATATTCCCGTGATTGCGGTTACCGCCCAGGCCATGGTTGGCGACAGGGAGCGCTGCCTGAACGCCGGGGCATCAGGCTATGTTTCCAAGCCCATTAATGTAGAAGAATTAACCGGGTTGCTTAACCTTTATATTTAGAAAAGCCGATGCTGGATAGCCCTGTAATAACCGATGAACACGTGGAGGTCCTGCTTTCCGATCTTCTGGAGCATTATGGCTATGATTTTACCGGGTACTCAAGGGCATCTTTAAAACGCCGGATCTCGAGGCTTTATGCTTTGGATAAGGCATTGAGTTTTGCGGAGTTCAGGTACAAGGTTATTGATGACCAGGTTTATTTTAAAAGGTTTGTGGAGCAGATCACGGTAAATGTTACCGAAATGTTCAGGGACCCCTCCTTTTTCAGGACCTTAAGAGAAGAGGTTCTGCCAAAACTGGGAACCTATCCTTTTATCCGGATCTGGCTTGCCGGATGCTCTACCGGAGAAGAAGCCTATTCTATTTCTATCCTTTTAAAAGAGCTGAATCTGCTGCATAAATCGCTGATCTATGCCACAGACCTTAACCCGGCAGTACTGGAGAAAGCTGCCCAGGGAATGTTTGCGATGGGTCAGATGAAACAATATTCGGAAAATTATATCCTGGCAGGGGGGACGAAAGACTTTTCCAGCTATTATACTGCGAATTACTCCCTGGCAAAATTTGATGAAGAGCTGAAAAGCAAGCTGATCTTTTCTACCCATAACCTGGTTTCCGACCATTCTTTTAATGAGTTTCAGCTGATTTTATGCCGGAATGTGCTGATCTATTTTGACCGTGCCCTGCAGCATAACGTGCTCGATCTGTTCGACAGCAGTCTGGACGAGCTGGGTTACCTGGCGCTGGGCACCAAAGAAACAGTAGATTTTTCCAGGATTGCGAAAAGATACAAGCGTTTACCAGGTGAAAAAATATGGAGGAAATTAGGCTGATGAAAGGGGCAAAGGCATTGATCATAGGTGGCTCGGCCGGAAGCCTGGAGGTGCTGCTGAAGGTACTGCCCCAGGTAAGCCCGGATATCAGCTTTCCGATCATAATTGTAGTTCACCGCAAGCACGGCGCAGACTCGCTGCTGCCCTCTTTGCTCTCCTCAAGGACCAGCCTTAAGGTAAAAGAGGTTGATGAGAAGGAAAAAATACTGGCAGGTACAGTATACGTTGCGCCATCTGATTACCATTTGCTGATTGAGCAGGATCAGACTTTTTCACTGGATTATTCGGAAAAGATCAATTATTCCAGACCTTCGATTGACGCCACATTTCAGACTGCGGCAGAGGTTTATGGGCCAAAACTGGTTTGCCTGTTGCTTTCCGGTTCGAATGCCGACGGCGTAAATGGGCTGAAAACGGTAAAAGCCTGGGGCGGGACTGCGGCAATCCAGGACCCCGACACCGCCCAGGTAGCTTATATGCCTGCCCAGGCGAAACTTAATGTTGAAATAGATGCGATATTAAGCATTGAAGATATGGGAGAATTTATAAATTTGTTGTCCTAACCTTAAGATGATAAAGGACATGAACAAAAAGGTATTCGTATTTGATGACAATCCAGACATTTTAGAGCTGTGTACAATTATTTTACAGGATGCCGGGTATGACATCAAAACGTCCTCGACCTCTAATAATATTATCGACCAGGTGATGGCTTATACGCCTGATATCATATTTATGGACAACTGGCTGCCTGATGTAGGCGGGATAGATGCGACAAGGGAGCTGAAAGCGCACGACCTGCTAAAAAATATTCCCGTGATTTATTTTTCTGCCAACAATGATGTGAAGTCCCTGGCAGATCAGGCGGGGGCTGACGGGTATTTGTCCAAGCCCTTCGATATCGAAGAGCTTGAAGCAATTATCAGCAGACATCTGGCTGTTTAAACTATTTTACGCCCAGCACGTCTACGCCCTGTTCAAAAACAATATCTACGGGGATTCCTTTTTGGGTAAGTTTATCCAGATCGCCCTGTAACTCCGGAGAGATGACCGCCATTTCTTTCTGGGTTTTCTCTACTGCAGCTTTATCGCCATTGCCCTGCAGCGTCAGGATTACCCCGCTCAGTTTATTCATTGCTGTTTCAAACTTACTGAAATCTACTTTGTAGGTTCCATTACTGTTCCTGATGAAGGCACCGTTTTCCTTAAAGAAATTGAAACATTGCATGTTGGCTTTACCATGCGCACTCGCTGCCCCAAACCTTACAGAACGCAATATGCCGGCCATATAAGTGGTATAAAAAGCTTTAATATCACCTTCCAGTTCGCCTTTTTTAAGCAGGCCGGTAACCATGTATAGCCCTAACACATCCGCTTTGCCTTCTTCCAGCCATGAATATTGTTCCTGAAGGGCTTCTTTCACAAATCCTTTGCCGGTAACGGTTTTTTTGATGCCCAGTCCGTGTGCCACCTCATGGAACATCACATTGGCAAAAAAAGCATCGAAATTGATGTACTGCTGCTGGTCTTTGTCGATCAGTTCTTTGGCAATAGGCATCAGGATCTTATCGAATTTGGCTTTCATGGCGTTCTTTAACTGGGAGCGCCTGGTGCCTTTCTTTTGCTGGATGATCTCATCATTAGGCAGGTTCACGGCAATGGTTTTTGAGCCTGCATTGCAATCGCCCGCGTAATAAACCACGTCATAGGCATTCAGCTCTGAGTCTGTTCCCGGTTTTTCCTGTTTGTACCTGGCTTCTACCGGAAGACCCTGCTGCAGCTGTGGCAGCATGCTTACATATTTGGCCAGGCGTTTACTCCATACTTTATCTTTGATCAGGACATAAGACTCGAACGATGCACGGGCATTGAACAGCTTGTCTTCGTAATTTTCTATAGGACCTATGATGATATCCAGGGTATTGGTTTTCATGTCCAGCCAGGCGTAATCGCTAGGGCCGTAATTGTCTGTAACCAGTGCATCAGCCCTCAGGTTCAGGTATTTTTTTAGCCCGGCGTCTTCGGCAAGCAGGGCCGCTTGTTTAAGCAGGTTAGATGCTTTCTGAAGTTCGGCAGCATAAAGAATGTGATAAGGGACGGAGCTGAGCTTGCCGGTGCTGTCTTTTTTGATGACAGAGTAAAGACCGTATTTGTCTTTTACAGTTGATTTTTCCAGTTCATCTTTGGTCATCCCAACAGGATAAAATGTTGCTGCATCGGGTTTAGGGCCTATTCCGGCAACAAATGGTTTGTCCCCGTTCAGCCTGTCCCAGGGACCGTAGTTGATGTCAACAAATGCCCTTGTTTTTTCATCTTTAATGGTGGCCAACAGGCTGTCGCGCTGCGGGTAGGCCTGCTTCCAGAACAGGTCGTCCATGATTTTTGCCGCCTGGATCAGCAGCGGAAGTATTTTACGCTCGCTGGCGGTCAGGTCGTTCAGGTTGCTGGTTAATTTAACCTTTTCATAGATGGCCAGGCGTTCGTCTACATAACGCTGCAGGCTGTCGGTACTGCCTACCTTATTTTGAGTTTGATTGCTGTTGTTATTTTGTGAGTTGGTACAGGATAATGCCCCTGCTACAATTGAGCATCCGGCAACGAGCAGCGTGATTTTGTTCCGTTTCTTCATGGTAATGATTTACTTATTGTGGTAATTGCTGTATTAAGCGTGCAACGAAATTAGTAAAAAATAGTAATTTCACCATTTATAATCCTGCTATTATGAGATCATCCTATAAGTTTATCCGGCCTTGTTTTTATCTGCTTGTACTATTGATGTTTGGAGCCTGTTCTACAAGCAAATATGCGGTAACCAATAAAGTTTACAAGAAGCAGGCCGCGGGGTTCGCAGAGCTCATAAAGGCAGAGCCGCCCCTTAATCAGACCATCGATTCCTTACCCGCCCATGAGCTGCCATGGGTAGGCGCTGTAAATTTCGGAATCCGTAAGCCTAATTTTGTGATCCTTCACCATACGGCACAGGATTCTGCAGCGCAGACCTTAAAAACCTTTACCCTGGCCCGTACGCAGGTAAGCTCGCACTATGTAGTGGGCAGGGACGGAAAGGTATACCAGATGGTAAACGATTACCTGAGGGCCAATCATGCCGGTGCATCCAAATGGGGCAATGAAACTGACCTGAACTCCTCTTCTGTAGGCATAGAAATAGACAATAACGGGAAAGAGCCTTTCACTGAACCCCAGATCAAAAGCCTGATTACCGTATTGGGGGCTTTAAAGAAAAGGTATAATATTCCTGCAGCCAATTTTATTGGCCATGCCGATATTGCGCCCGGCCGTAAAAATGATCCGAAAAACTTTCCCTGGAAAAGACTATCCGAAAGCGGTTTCGGGCTTTGGTACGATAGTGTGCTGATGATGCCTCCGGATGATTTTGATGCTGTGGCTGCCTTAAGGATCATTGGTTACAATGTGACAAACCTGAAGGCGGCAATAGAGGCCTTTAAGATCCACTTTGTGCAGACAGACATCAGCCAGGAACTGACCCCGGCCGATAAGCTGATCCTGTTTAACCTGTATAAGAAGTATATGTAATAAAAAAAGGCGCTTTTAAAGCGCCTTTTTTTATTTATTCCCTTTTGCCCAGGCATCTTTTAAGGACACCGTACGGTTAAAGATCAGGTGATCTGCAGTGGAATCTTTATCCAGGCAGTAATAACCTTTTCTGATGAACTGGTAGCGGGCATCTTTATCGGCTGCAGCCAGGTAAGGTTCTATATATGCTGTTTTGATAACTTCCATACTGTTTGGGTTCAGGTAATCTTTAAAATCCCCTTCCTCCGCATCCGGCGATTCTACAGAAAACAGCCTGTCGTATAACCTGATCTCTGCGCTTTTGGCATGTTTGGTGCTCACCCAGTGGATGGTCCCTTTTACATTGATGCCACTGGTATCTTCCCCGCTTTTGGATTCGGGAATAAAGGTACAGCGGATTTCTGTAACATTGCCTTCTGCGTCTTTTACAAAATCCTCACACTTTACGATGTAGGCGTGTTTTAACCGCACCATGGCACCAGGCGCTAGCCTGAACCATTTTTTTGCAGGTTCTTCCATGAAGTCCTCACGTTCAATCCACAGCTCATTGCTGAATGGGATTTCACGTGTGCCGCCTTTATCTTCTGCTTCCGGGTTGTTCTCACCAGTCAGTAGCTCTTCCTTACCTTCAGGGTAGTTGGTGATGACCAGTTTAATAGGGTCCATCACGGCCATTACCCGGTTGGCGGTTTTATTGAGGTGTTCCCTTACACAGAATTCCAGCAGGCTCAGCTCAATCAGGTTTTCCCTTTTAGCGATGCCTATCCTGTCGCAGAACTCACGGATGCTTTCGGGGGTATAGCCCCTTCTGCGTAAGCCGCTGATGGTAGGCATCCGTGGGTCGTCCCAGCCGCTCACCACGCCCTCGTTAACCAGTTGCAACAGCTTGCGCTTGCTCATTACCGTATAAGACAGGTTTAAGCGGGCAAATTCATATTGTTTTGAAGGAAAGATCTCCAGCTTTTCGATGCACCAGTCGTACAGCTCGCGGTGCGAAACGTACTCCAGCGTACAAATGGAATGCGTAATGTGCTCTATGCTGTCGCTTTGTCCGTGTGCAAAGTCGTACATCGGATAGATACACCATTTATTTCCCGTACGGTGATGTTCCGCATGCTTTATGCGGTAAAGAATAGGGTCGCGCATGATCATATTGGGGCTGGCCATGTCAATTTTCGCCCTTAAGGTACAGGCCCCATCTTCCAGATCCCCGTTTTTCATGCTGGCAAACAGGCCCAGGTTTTCCTGTACGCTGCGGTTGCGGTATGGGCTGTCTTTTCCAGGCTCGGTAGGGCTGCCTTTCAGCGCGGCAATTTCATCGGCAGTGCTGTGGTCTACATAAGCCAGGCCTTTTTCTATGAGTTTAACCGCATAGTTGTACAGGGTGTCAAAATAATCTGAAGTGTACAGCTCATTTTTCCACTCAAAGCCCAGCCATTTGATGTCGGTTTGCTGGCTGTCTACATATTCGGTCTTTTCGGTTACCGGATTGGTATCGTCGAATCGCAGGTTGGTATAACCACCGTATTTTTGGGTCAGGCCAAAATTCAGACAAATGGCCTTGGCATGCCCAATGTGTAAATATCCGTTGGGTTCCGGTGGAAAACGGGTCACCAGGGCTTCGTATTTTCCGCTATTTAAATCGTTCTCAATGATCTCTTCAATAAAGTTCAATGATCTTTCCTCACTCATATAAACTGTAAATTTAGTGGTCAAAGTTAACATAAAAGCGCTAATTTACTTACATTTACCGCCGACTTATTAGCATAAATTATGAGCAACGCATTAAACAGGCCCATCCGGGTTTTAGTGGCCAAAGTAGGATTGGACGGGCATGACAGGGGCGCAAAGGTAATCGCAACTTCTTTAAGGGATGCAGGCATGGAGGTAATTTATACCGGCTTGCGCCAGACCCCGGAGATGGTTGTCAATACTGCTTTACAGGAAGATGTGGATGCCATAGGTATCTCTATTTTATCGGGCGCCCATATGACGGTATTCCCGAAGATCGTTGAGCTGATGAAGCAGAAAAAGGTGACAGACGTTTTGCTTACCGGCGGCGGGATCATCCCGGAAGCGGACATGAAAAAACTGAAGGGTATTGGCGTTGGCGAATTGTTTGCTCCCGGAACAACCATGGAGAGCATTGTGAACTATATTGAGAACTGGGTTGCTGAAAACAGAAATTTTTAGAGCATGACTTATCAGAATATTTTATCGGAAGTAAAGGATCAGATCCTGTACCTTACCATCAACCGTGAGCAGAAACTAAATGCATTAAATAAGGCAACATTGGCCGAGCTGGCCGATGCGGTTGCATTTGCCGGGCAAAGCGATGCCGTACGTGGCGTACTGTTAACCGGTGCGGGCGAAAAGGCTTTTGTTGCCGGGGCTGATATCTCTGAATTTTCTGGCTACAATGCTGAGCAGGGCGAGGCCCTGGCCAGAAATGGGCAGGACAATGTTTTTAATGCCATTGAAAACTGCCCTAAGCCGGTTGTTGCTGCCATTAATGGTTTTGCCCTGGGCGGAGGGCTGGAGCTGGCCATGGCCTGTCATATCCGCATTGCTGCTGACAATGCCAAACTGGGCTTGCCAGAAACCTCACTGGGGCTGATCCCCGGTTATGGCGGAACGCAGCGCCTTAGCCTGCTGGTGGGCCGGGGCAGGGCTTTGGAGATGATCGCCACAGCAGATATGATTTCGGCAGAACGGGCAGAAAAGATGGGCCTGGTAAACACAGTGGTGCCTCAGGCAGAACTGATTGCAGCAGCCGAAAATATATTGAATAAAATTAAATTGCGGGCACCGCTGGCAGTTGCCGCTGCAATAAAAGCTGTCAATGCTGCATTTGCTTCTGAGGTAAATGGCTTCGATGTGGAAATCCAGGAATTTGGAAAGTGCTTTAATACCCAGGATTTTAAAGAGGGGACAACCGCATTTTTAGAAAAAAGAAAGCCTGCTTTTTCCAATAAATAAATTTTTAATACTTTTTGTTGTGTAAAAAGTGTAGAGAAAATTTCCCATATCAAAAAAACTATCCTATATTTATCTCTATGTTATCTAAAAAATACATATGAGAAAAATATTAATTGTTGATGATGAAATAAATATTGGGATACTATTGTCTAAGTTTTTAACGCGAAATTCCTTTAGTGTATCAACAGCGACAAGTGGTGTTTCAGCGATGGAATATCTGGCCAAAGAATATTACGACCTTGTTTTATGTGATTACCGCCTGGAAGATACAGACGGCAAGGAGATGTTGATCAAGATCAAAGAGAAGTATCCGCGGACAGGTGTGATCATCATTACCGGTTATTCTGACATCAAGCTGGCGGTTGAGCTGATTAAGCTGGGTGCCTACGATTATATTACCAAGCCGCTGTATCCGGATGAGATTCTGAATACAATTAATAAATCTATAGAAACACAAATTGCTTTGAACGATGCGTCCTTACCAGAGGTTTCGGAAACGCCAAAACAGCGTGTGCAAAAGCAGATCTATAACCATACAGATAATTTTGTGGCGGGGCAGAGCAATGCTTCGAAGCAGCTCTTAAAACAGATCCAGCTGGTAGCACCCACCGCTTACAGTGTAATTTTAACCGGCGAGAGTGGTACCGGTAAAGAGTCTGTAGCCAAGGCTATCCACCTGAACAGTCCCAGAAAAGACGCTCCTTTTGTGGCTATGGACTGTGGTTCTTTAACCAAGGAGCTGGCAGGAAGTGAATTTTTTGGCCATGAAAAAGGATCATTTACCGGGGCGCTGTATACCAAAATAGGCCATTTTGAAATGGCTAATGGTGGTACCCTTTTCCTGGACGAAGTTGGAAACCTTTCCTACGACATCCAGGCGGCTTTGCTGAGAACGGTGCAGGAGCGGAAAATAAAACGCATTGGAAGCACCAAGGAAATAGATCTGGATGTGCGCATTATTGTGGCTACCAATGAAAACCTGGGCAATGCCATTCAAAAAGGAAAGTTCAGGGAAGATTTGTACCACCGTTTCAACGAATTTTCCATAGATCTTCCGCCACTTAGCCAGCGCGGGCGGGATATCCTGATTTTTGCAAATACTTTTCTGGAAGTTGCCAACCAGGAGCTTGGCCGGAACGTACAAGGCTTCTCGCAGGAAGTAGAGGATTGCTTTTTAACCTATAACTGGCCGGGCAATGTAAGGGAGCTGAAAAATGTGATCAGAAGGGCTACCCTGCTTACCGAAACACAGGAGATCCAGCTAAAAGCACTGCCACTGGAGATTTCTACCTATGCAAGGGCAAACGCCATTGAAACCACCATGTCGCGTAGCGAGCGGCCAAGGGATTTAAAGAATGCCGCGCTTGAAGCTGAATATGAAGCTATCTTGAAAGTTTTGAGGGAGGTTAATTTTAACAAGACCAAGGCGGCAAAGATCCTGAACATAGACAGGAAAACACTGTACAATAAAATGAGGGCGATAAACCTGGAAAAATAGCCGTTTTAGATGTCGATATTTACCTATAAGCAGCGCAATAATATCAACCTGGTTATTATTATAGCTTTGGGGTGTTTAATTGCATACTCTTTACACGGTATTTTCGGCTCTATTTTAGGTACATTGGTGCTGTATACTATTTTACGGCCTGCCTTTATGTACCTGGCTGAAGAAAAGGGACTAAACAAGAGTTTTTCTGCCGTATTGCTGCTCGCGGTTTCGGTTGTGGTACTAATCCTTCCTTTTTATGCCCTGAGCGCCATGGTGATCGAAAAGATTGCGGAGCTCCAAAATGACCCGATCTATTTTAAGAACCTGCTTTTTAAACTGAAGCACCTGGTCCCTGTAGCGGATGATGTACAGAAACTGGTAGAGGATGGCCTTAAGAAAGCGGGTAGCTGGGCCACAGAACTGTTCCCTTCATTGATCTCGGGAGCTTTTAACATTGTCCTGGGCTTGCTGCTGATGTACTTTTTACTGTACTTTATGCTGGTAGAAAGGGAGCGGTTTGAGGCCGCACTAATCAAATATGCACCTTTCAGGATGCAGAATGCGCAGCGTTTTGCTGAAGAAATGCGCAATACTACCTATGCCAATGTTTTAGGACAGGGCTTTATAGCGATTGTCCAGGGCTCATTGCTTAGTTTGTGTTTTTATGTGCTTGGCTATAGCGACCCGCTGTTCTGGGGGGTAATAACCACTTTTATTTCCTTTGTACCGGTACTTGGACCGCCGGTAATTTTCGTTCCGGCGGCATTGATACAAATGGCCAACGGAAATAATTTCGCGGCCTGGGGCATGCTTATATTCGGTTTTGTGGTGATTATCAATATCGACAATGTGCTGCGGTTTATCATTGCAAAAAAAGTTGGGAACATCCATCCTATCATTACGGTAATTGGCGTAGTTATTGGTATACCCTTATTCGGTATACTGGGACTTGTTTTTGGCCCGTTGCTGCTGTCATATTTTATTCTGTTGATTAAAATATACGAAACGAGTGCCATGGCCTCCGAAAGATTGGAAAGAATTAAAACAATTTCTGAACAGGGGGAGTTATAATAATGGCGTTCAGGAGAATTAATGTATCGTTAACTATAAAATTGAAATGTTATGAATGATAATTCAAAAGTGTTGGTTGGATTGTTGGTAGGCTTAGCTGCCGGCGCCGCATTAGGCTTGTTATTTGCGCCTGAAAAAGGAAGTGAAACCCGGGACAGACTGAGCCAGTCGTTAAAAGATCTTGGAGATTCTATTAAAGATAAAGCTGCCGACGAGATCAATAACCTGAGCAACCTGAAAGATAAAGTGGTAAGCTCTGTAAAGAACAAACTTCGTCAATCGGAAAATGAATTTGTGGATGACGATCTGGAACATGCGTAAAAAAAGCTAAAAACCATTGACAATGCAGGAAAACAAAGAAAAGGGTATTGAGGATCTTTTTGAGGATGCCAAAAGTTATGTAGATACACGGGTAGAATATACCCGGCTGTACCTGGTAGAAAAGATCTCGAAAATATTTGCAGATGTAGTAACCAATGCTGCAGTTGTGATCTGCTTCATTCTGGCCTTCCTGTTCGGAACGTTTACACTCGCCCTTTTTCTGTCGGATGTGCTTGGAAGTTATGCGCGGGGTTTTGGCTGTGTCGCAGGGATATATGTACTGCTGGCGCTTATTGTATACTATACAAAGGAGAAGTACATCGAAAAAGCGATAATCAACTTTACAATCAGAAACTATTTTAACAAACTGGCAGATAAGGATGAAGAAGATGAACAGAAGGTATAATATCAATAATTTAGAGGAACTTCATGCCATGGTGGCCAGCTTAAAGGCGGAACATAAGCAAAAGGGAGAACTATTGTTAAAGGATACGCGGGTGTACTTTCATCAGTTTACTTTGGGCGGCCTGATTAAAAAATATGCGAGTTCTTCTGCATTGCTTAAGATAGATGATAAGCTCAACATCAGCAGCAGTTTAATGTCTATGGTCCTGCCTTTTATTATGAATACAACTTTGTTTAAAGGTTCAGGCTTTTTAACCAAAACACTGGTGGGGCTGGCCTCCAATAAAGTCGGAAAAAGTCTGGATGCAGAGCATATTTCAGCCATATTTAATTCTGTAAAATCATGGTTTACCGGCTCGAAGAAGAAAAAAGAAAAAGAACCACAGTATGTGGATTATGGCATTCCTCCAGATAGCGAGACCTATTGATAAGAAAAGGGCTTCATGTTTACATGAAGCCCTTTTTTATGGATTGAGTACCTTAAAGTGTAGATTTTATCTTTAATTCATCCAGCTGTTTGCTGTCTATGGTAGAAGGGCTGTCTATCATTACATCCCTTCCCGAATTGTTTTTAGGGAAGGCAATCACGTCGCGGATGCTGTCTAAGCCTGCAAAAATAGAGCACAGCCTGTCAAACCCGAAGGCAATACCACCATGAGGAGGGGCACCAAACTCAAAGGCATCCATCAGGAAGCCGAATTGTTTTTGTGCTTCTTCTGCGGAAAAGCCCAGATGTTTGAACATGAGCGCCTGCAGGGCCCTGTCGTGAATACGGATAGAGCCTCCGCCTACTTCAGTTCCATTGATGACCATATCGTATGCATTTGCCCTTACTTCGCCGGGTTTTGTGTCCAACAAGGCAATGTCTTCCGGTTTTGGAGAGGTAAAAGGGTGGTGCATAGCATGGTAACGTTCGGTTTCTTCATCCCATTCCAGTAAGGGGAAGTCCAGTACCCAAAGGGCGCTGAAGGTATTTTTATCGCGCAGGCCCAGGCGGTTTCCCATTTCCAGGCGCAGTTCGCTCAGTTGCTTGCGGACTTTATCTGTACTGCCGGCCATGATCAGCAGCAAATCACCCGGTTGGGTGTTAAATGCAGCAGACCATCCTTTTAAGGATTCTTCGTCATAAAACTTATCTACCGAAGACTTCAATGAGCCATCTTCATTGTGGCGCATGTAGATCAAGCCTGTAGCACCAATCTGCGGACGTTTAATGAAGTCGGTCAGTTCATCCACCTGTTTTCGGGTATAGTTTGCGCAGCCTTTGGCATTGATACCAATAATGAGTTCAGCATTGTCGAATACAGGAAAATCCTTGCCTTTTACCAGGCTGTTCAGTTCCACAAACTGCATCTCAAAACGGGTATCCGGTTTATCTGAGCCATATAGGCGCATGGCGTCAGCATACTGCATTCTTGGCACTTCTGGCAGGTCTATGCCTTTAATTTCCTTAAATAAGGTGCGGATCAGGCCTTCAAAAGTGTTCAGGATATCCTCCTGTTCAATGAAAGACATTTCGCAGTCGATCTGTGTAAATTCAGGTTGTCTGTCGGCCCTTAAATCCTCATCCCTGAAACATTTTACAATCTGGAAATAGCGGTCGAACCCTGAAACCATTAACAGTTGTTTAAAAGTCTGAGGCGATTGAGGTAATGCATAGAACTCACCTGCGTTCATCCTGCTCGGTACCACAAAGTCCCTTGCGCCTTCCGGGGTTGATTTGATGAGCACAGGGGTTTCCACTTCAATGAAGTCCAGTCCATCCAGGTAACGCCTTACCGCCTGTGCAATTTTATGACGGATAATCATGTTGTTGCGCACCGGGTTGCGGCGCAGGTCCAGGTAACGGTATTTCATCCGAAGGTCGTCTCCGCCATCGGTTTCATCATCTATTAAAAACGGGGGCAGCTTGGCTGCGTTCAATACTTCCAGGGCAGTAATCTTTATTTCCACTTCACCTGTAGGCATTTTAAGGTTTTTATTAGAGCGCTCTACTACCTGTCCGCTTGCTTTGATTACAAATTCGCGGCCCAGGTTACGGGCAGCTTCGCACAATTCGCGGTTGTCGTCCATATTAAAAACCAACTGGGTTATGCCGTACCGGTCGCGGATGTCTATAAAAGTCATTCCGCCTAAATCTCTCGATTTCTGTACCCAGCCACATAAGATTACATTTTCGCCTAGGTTTTTAAGGGTTAAAGCTCCGCAAGTAGTTGTTCTTAACATTATATAAAGAATTAAGCGGCAAAAATATTCATTTTGAACCACATATTTCAACCACAGACAATTTTACTTTCGTACTTTAAAAAAAATATAACGGATATGCAACGTTTTGAATAGTGGCTTGTCTTATGTTATGAATTCAGATAAATATTGGAAGCTGTATATATAGACAAGCATGCAGACCTGGTGGGCGAATGCCGCCGGGGCAACCGTAAAGCACAATTTGAAATTTACAAATTGTATAGCCGGGCTATGTATAATGTGGCCCTACGCATTGTAAATGCTGCGGCAGATGCAGAGGATGTGCTGCAGGAGGCGTTTTTAGATGCCTTTGTTAAGATTGAAGCCTTCAGGGAAGAGACTTCTTTTGGCATGTGGCTGAAACAGATCGTTATTCATAAATCGCTGAATGTGCTGCGGAAGCGAAAGGCTGAGTTTATTGGGCTCGATGAAGTTGATGTAGCAGCAGAGGATGATGAAACAGATCTGGAGGAGCAGGAGCTGAAGGTACATGAGATTAAGGAGGCCATGACCAGGCTGGCAGATGGCTACAGGGTAATTTTATCGCTGTACCTTTTTGAGGGCTACGACCACCAGGAAATAGGGTATATCTTAAAAATATCAGAGAATACCTCGAGGACACAGTACATGAGGGCAAAACTAAGATTGACAGCTTTACTAGGAAAGAAAGGAGTAAAAGATGAGTAGAAAAATGGAAGATTACATCAGGGAGCATAAAAAAGCTTTTGATTTGGAGGCCCCTTCGGAGGCGTTATGGGCAAAGATTGATCAGCAGCTGGATAAGAAAAAAAAGACCAGGCCCTTTAATTTAAACTTATGGATGGGCATTGCGGCTTCGCTGGTACTGATTGCGGCATTCACTTTTATGTATACCCGCCATCAGAAGCACAAACAGATTGATGTGGCCGATATCAGTACGGCGCTGGGCGAAAAAGAAGCCAGGTTTGCCAGTATGATCGATGAAAAAAAGGACAGTTTAAAGGCCCTGGCAGATGATAACCCCGACCTGTACCAGAAATTCAGTGCCGATCTTAACCAGCTGGACAAGGACTATGCCGATCTGAAAAAGGAATTGCAGCACAGCCCGAACCAGAAGCTGGTCATTGAAGCCATGGTGCAAAACCTGCAGATACAGCTGCAGATCATCAACCAGCAATTGTCTGTAATTAATGAGGTTAATACAAGCAAAAAGGATAACCAGATATGAAAAGTTGGATAACAGGGCTTCTTTTATGTGTGGTGAGCTTTGCAAATGCACAGGAAGTAATTAAATCTAGAAAAGTAAGTAAATCGTTTACCGTGGGACGCAACGACAGGGTAACGGTAAACAATCAGTATGGCGCATTGGACATCAGGACCTGGGATAAAAATGAAGTAAGGATAGAAGTAGACCTGAAGGTGTATGGAGACAATACTGCCGAGGCGCAGGAGTTGCTTGACCTGACCAATATCAAGGCCATGAGTGCGGGGGGCGAAGTGATCCTGGACACCAAACTGGCCAAAGGAAAGGTTAAGACCGGCAAAAAATGGAAAGCAGAGATCAAGGGAAGTTACCAGGTTTATATGCCGGTAACCAACAGCCTCAACCTTTCCCATCAATATGGAGATGTAAGTATTGGTGATTTATCCGGAGCACTTGAGGCCAATGTACAATACGGAAATCTTAAGACCGGGAACCTGAAAAGTGCCAGCAATAAGATTAAGATCCAGTACGGAAGTGCAGATATTAGAAACGTCAATCAGGCGGAAATTGTACAGCAATATGGCGCCGGGCTAACCATTGGCAGTGTAGGAACATTGAAGTTGAATGCCGCCTATGCTGCTGTGAAAATTGGCTCTGTAACTGAAAAGGCAAGTATTACGCAGCAGTATGGCTCAGGACTTACCATAGGCTCGGCCCATGATCTGGACTTGAACGCTGCTTATGCAAAAGTAAGTATTGGCATGATCAGCGGAGCTGCAAACATTGTACAGCGGTACAGTAACCTCACTATAGGAACCGCGGGTAACTTAATTACGAACACCCAATATGCGAATGTTACCATTTCAAAGTTAAGGGGCGACAGTAAGTTTACCATGCAATACAATAACTTAAATATCGGCGACGTAAGTACGGAGTGTCAGAAACTGGAGATTGATTGTGCCCATCTGAAGGCAACGGTAAACCTGAATGTAAATTACAACGCTGTCTTGGAAGTGAATACGAACGCGGCAGATTTCAAATATGGGCCAGGCATTTCGGTTAAAACAGAGGGAGCGGGACAGAATAAACGTTATACCGGAAAAATTGGCTCCGGTGGAAATTCAAAGGTGACGGTAAACTCCAAATACGGTGGTGTGACCCTCAATTAAAAAATTAAACCAAATACCCACAAAGCTTGTTGATGAATTCAGCAAGCTTTTTTTATATCTTCGCGTACATTATATTTAAAGATGGAATTTTTAAGCAGCCCTGAGGCCTGGATCTCACTACTGACCCTAACCGTTCTGGAAATTGTTCTGGGAATAGACAATATCATTTTCATTTCAATTTTATCTGGTAAACTGCCTGCAGACCAGCAAAAAAAAGGCAGGCAGGTAGGCTTGGCCCTGGCCATGATCACCCGTGTTTTGCTGCTTTTATCCCTTACCTGGGTAATGACCTTAACTACGCCGCTGTTTAATCTGGGGGGGCTGGTTGGTGTTTCCGATCCGGAATGGCTGGAAAAGCTGGCTATATCGGGGCGCGACCTGATCCTGATCATCGGGGGCTTGTTCCTGATCTATAAAAGCACACACGAGATCCATGATAAGCTGGAAAGTGAGGAAGAAAAGGAGATCAAGGGAAAAGTATATTCTTTTACCGGTGTAATAGTTCAGATCCTGTTGCTTGATATTGTATTCTCACTGGATTCGGTAATTACTGCCGTAGGTATGGCAGAGCATGTCGAAATTATGATCGCGGCCGTTGTGATTGCCGTAATCATTATGATGGTGTCTGCAAGCGCCATCAGCAATTTTGTTAACAACCACCCTACAGTAAAAATGCTTGCACTTTCCTTTCTGCTGCTGATCGGGGTTTCCCTGCTGGCAGAAGGCCTGGACCAGCACATACCAAAAGGTTATATCTATTTTGCAATGGCCTTCTCTATTCTGGTGGAAATGCTGAACCTGAAAATGAAGAAAAATGCGGAGAAACCGGTTGAGCTGCGCAATACCCCTAATGAAAACGAAAACAAAGCCTAATTTTTCTTAATGATTTCTTTTGTTGAGGCCTCACTGGCCGAATTGTCCATACACCGGATTGGGAACAAATCCGAAGAAGAGTTTTATGTCCTGTCGGAAAAATCCATAGTGATCAAAGACCTGATGCTGAGTAGCCTGCTCCAGCAGTACTTTTTAGGGCCTTATGAAAAGGTGAATGAGGTATATCGTTTTATGCACCCCAATGGCGACCTGAACTTAAACGAGGTCTATCATTTTGCTGAAGCGATATTCGAAAACGGAGAGGTTTTTCATGAGAACAGCCAGCAGCTGGCCAAATACCTGTACGATGTGTCCGGGCACCCGAAAATAAAATCTGGAGAGCTGTATGTGGCCTACTTCGAGAACGTGCAGATTGAAGGCGAGCTCCACGATGCCATTGGTATTTTTAAGTCGGAGACCAAAGAAAGTTACCTGAAGGTTTTTCCGGAGCAGGACGGCTTTGGCTTAAGCTATGAGCAGGAGGCCATCAATATCAATAAACTGGATAAGGGCTGCCTGATCTTCAATACCGATAAAGAAGAGGGCTACAGGGTTGCTGTGATAGATCAGACCAACAGAAGCGCAGAAGCGGTATACTGGAAAGATGAGTTTCTGAAGTTAAAGATCAGGAACGACAGCTTTAATCAGACAGCGAGCGTTTTGGGGGTTTACAAAAACTTTGTAACAGAAAAACTGGACGAGGAATTCGAGATTTCCAAGGCAGATAAAATAGATCTGCTGAACAGGTCTATGAAGTACTTCAAGGAAAAGGAGAGCTTTGACCTGGATGAGTTTTCTAACGAAGTTATTGGAAATGCGGAGGGGATTGAATCTTTTAAGAATTACAAAAAGAACTTTGAAGAGGAGTTTGACCAGCCCATTCCCGACAGTTTTGACATTTCAGGCGCTGCGGTAAAAAAGCAGGCCAGAGTTTATAAAAGCGTATTGAAGCTGGACAAGAACTTCCATATTTACATCCACGGCGATAAGGAGCTCATCGAAAAGGGCTTTGATGACGATAAATCCATGAATTACTACAAAGTTTATTTCAGAGAAGAGCAATAAGTGCATTTAGCCCTATTGCCGCTTTGTGTACGGTAACGTAAATTAACTTTTGTGTTAATATTTTGCTGATATTTCGGAATTAATTGTAGATTTATTGTTTTAGTCAACCTTTAAACCAAATATGAGCCAGGAACCACAACAAAGCAGTATTTTTAAAGTGATAGGCGCCTCTTCGCTGGGCACCTTAATTGAATGGTACGATTTCTATATTTTCGGGAGTTTAGCCACCATTATCGGAACACAGTTATTTCCGGCAGACGCCGGGGCTTCGGCATTGATCAATACCCTGGCCATTTTTGCCGCGGGCTTTATTGTAAGGCCTTTTGGTGCCCTGGTATTCGGACGGCTGGGTGATTTAATTGGACGGAAGTACACTTTCCTGCTTACGCTGGTGCTGATGGGCGGTTCAACCTTCCTGATTGGCCTCATCCCTTCTTATTCCAGCATAGGCTATGCAGCCCCTATACTGGTGTTAATTTTACGGCTCATACAGGGCCTGGCCCTGGGCGGGGAGTATGGCGGTGCAGCTACTTATGTGGCAGAACACGCGCCGGCTAACAAACGCGGCTTTTTTACCAGCTGGATCCAGACTACCGCTACGGGCGGGCTGTTCCTGTCGCTGGGGATCATCGTACTGACAAAAAATCTGGTGGGTGCCGAAAGTTTTGCCGATTGGGGCTGGAGGATTCCTTTCCTGCTGTCTATCCTGCTGGTGGGTGTTTCCATCTACATCCGGATGAAGATGCATGAATCGCCGATGTTCAGCAAGCTGAAATCGGAAGGTAAGGTTTCCAAAAATCCACTGAAAGAAAGTTTTAGCCATAAGGCCAATTTTAAAATGGTACTGCTTGCCTTGTTTGGCGCAACCATGGGGCAGGGAGTGATCTGGTACACAGGTCAGTTTTATGCACAATCCTTTATTGAAAACACCTGTCATGTCGATTTTAATGACTCCAGGTATATCCTTTTATGGGGCATCGCCTTTGCAACCCCTTTCTTTGTAATATTTGGTTCCTGGAGCGATAAGGTAGGCCGTAAGTGGATCATGTTGGCAGGAATGCTGTTGGGGGTAATATTTTACCGCCCGATATACCAGGTTTTCCTGGACGATACGGATGTGTCAAAAGTGGAGCAGAAGGACATTGCCTCCGTTTCTGATCCGATAGTGATGTGTACGGCCATTGCAGGAACGGGAGATAGCCTGATTACCACCACATCAACGGTTACTTTGCTAAATGGCGCTTCCTTTCAGAAAATACAGTCGCACACCAAATATGCAGACCTGGCCAAACCGGCGCTTGAAATGCCTGATGCCTATAAGGATAAAAAATTATCGACCCCTGTTTTCTGGAAGTTTGTAGCACTTATCTTTTTCCAGATCCTGTTGGTAACCATGGTTTATGGGCCTATAGCGGCTTTCCTGGTAGAACTATTCCCTACAAAGATCAGGTATACTTCCATGTCCCTGCCTTATCACGTAGGTAACGGGGTGTTTGGTGGGCTGGTGCCATTTATTGCCACGCTCATTGCCAGCTTTTCGGGCTCTACACCTTTATCTGGGCTGTGGTACCCGATAGGCATTGCCGCATTGAGTTTGCTGATTGGCACAGTTTACCTGTCCAATAAAAAGCCTGACCATAACGAAGCTGAAACCCATTAAAAGAAATTGACCATGAACGGATTAAAAAAAGCATTAGGACTATTCTGGATCGCCTTAGGTCCAGCCTCAATTATATTCATGTTTATGCAGGCCTTTGAAAAGGTAGGCCTGGCAGCAGAAGGTGTGCAAAGAACCAATACCGCCCTGCAATGGGGTATCATATTGTTCATCTTTATTCCTATCAGTGCAGGGCTGGTTATTTTTGGCTGGTATGCCTTAAAAGGCGAGTACGATCACCTGCCGGAAGATTAGGCCGTTTTATAAAACCCGCAATAAAAGCCCTTTCAGGTACTCTCCTTCAGAAAAGGAAATGCGGACCGGGTGGTCTTCGGGCTGGCAGAACTGTTTAATGATCTGAACTTCCCGGCCGGCATCCAATGCAGCCCAGGCGATGATCTGCTTAAACGTTTCGATATCTACTGCTCCGGAGCAGGAGAACGTGGCCAGGATGCCTCCTTCTTTAAGCAGCAGCATACCCAGTCGGTTCAGGTCTTTATAAGCCCTGGCCGCACGGTCTAATGCCGAGCGTGAAGGGGCGTATTTTGGCGGGTCCAGTACCAGTACATCAAAGGTTTGGCCTGCTTCTTTAAAAGCACGAAGCTGTTTGTTTACGTCAGATTGTATACTGGTTTGCTGTTCAGTTTTAAAGCCATTTAGTTCCAGGTTATGCTTTAGGGTTTCTACGGCCAGGGCCGAGCTGTCTACGCTGGTTACATGTGCGGCCTGGTATTTTAAACTGTTTAAGGTAAAACCTCCGCTGTAGCAGAAACAGTCGAGCACGTTTTTGCCCCTGGTGTATCCGGCAAGAATCCTTCGGTTATCGCGTTGATCGCAATAAAAGCCGGATTTCTGTCCCTCAGCAATGTTGATGTGGTAAAGGATCCCGTTTTCTTTTACCTCAATAAATTCCGGAGGGTTTTCTCCCCACAACAGCCCTTGTGAGGCTTCCAGGTTTTCGTGTTTACGTGCGCCGGCATCACTTTTGTCAAATATGCCCTTAGGGTTCAGTTCTTCCCTTAAAATAGCGATGATGTCTTCTTTGATGTTTTCTATCCCGGCACTTAAAATCTGCAGGGAAAGAAAATTTGCATATTGGTCTACAATCAATCCAGGCAGGAAATCTGCCTCGCTGAAAACCAGCCTGCAGGTATTGGTGTCTTCGTTTAAAATGTGGCCCCGCGCAGCAATGGCCTGCTTAATTTTTTGCTTGTACCAGGCTTTGTCTATCGTTGCCGTTTCGTCCCATTCCAGCAGGCGCAAAGCAACCCTGGAGAGGTCGTTAAAATAGGCATAGGCCAGAAATTCTTTATCAGCAGAGCGCACAGCTACAATTTCACCATTTACGGGCTGCCCTTTAATCTTGTCAATAGCGCCCGAAAAGATCCAGGGATGACGCAGCATAGCGGCTTTTTCTTTGCCTTTTTTAAGAATTACATCGATCATGCTGCAAATTAAGGGAAAAATAGTGTCATTTCTCTTTGGTAAGTGCCATTTTTACTGCCAGGGAAGCAAGGATGCTGGCCATAAACCATTTTTGAACCCGCATCCAAAGCGGGTTGCCTGCAAAGAACAGTGCTGCCCTGGCGGCACTGAGCACAATGATCAGGTTTACCGAAAAGCTGATGCAAACCTGTGTGATGCCCAGCTGCAGGCTTTGCATAAATACCGACCCGTATTCGGGTTTGATGAAGTAAGGAAAGAAAGAGAGGTAAAATACAGCTACTTTAGGGTTTAATACCGTGGTTAGCACACCTATTTTAAACAGCTTTGCAGGCTTGTCATTGCTAAGGTCTTTACGGACCTCAAATGGGCTTCGGCCATTGGGTTTAATGGCCTGGTAAGCTAGGTAAAGCAAATACACCACACCCAGGGTTTTTATTGTGGTATACACATACGGCACCGCAAAAAGCACTGCAGTGAGCCCGGCAGAGACCATCACAATGTGAAACAGAAAACCGGAGATGATGCCCATTAAAGAGATCAGGCCTGATCGCTGTCCCTGTGTAATGGAACGGGAAATCAGGTAGATCATGTTTGGGCCGGGGCTGATTACGAGGATCAGGGCGGCAAGGGCAAAATAGGAGATTTCTTTAAGCGGGATCATTTCTATATCAAGGGGTTAGTGGGGTACGATCACAAAGATAAGCAGAACAGCGGTACAGAATTGCCGATAAATTGTAATTTTAGGCCATGGAAGAAATAAACTGGAGCGATTTTGAAAAAGTGGAGCTGCGGGCCGGAACCATTCTGGAAGTTCTGGAATATCCTGAGGCCAGAAAGCCTGCCTATAAGGTAAGGGTTGATTTTGGGGAACTGGGGATAAAGATGAGCAGTGCCCAGATCACGGCGCTATACACCAAAGAAGAGCTGGTAGGCCAGCAAATTGTAGGGGTAGTGAATTTCCCCAGAAAACAGATCGGTAAATTTATGTCGGAATTCCTGGTAACTGGGTTTGCTGATGAAAATGGGGATATCGTGTTAACGACCTTAAATGGAAAAGTGCCGAATGGCAGTAAAATGATATAAATGAGTTATTATAATTTTTCAGAAGAAAAAGATCCTGCGGCAGAAGATGAGCATTTTATGCGCTTGGCCTTGCAGGAGGCACAAAAAGCGTACGACCTGCAGGAAATCCCGATAGGGGCCATTGTAGTTTGTAAAGGGAAAATCGTTGGCCGCGGGCATAACCTTACCGAGCAGCTGAACGACGTAACGGCCCATGCCGAGATGCAGGCTTTTACGGCCGCTGCGCAAACATTGGGGGGTAAATATTTAAAGGATTGTACCCTGTATGTAACCATAGAGCCTTGTGTAATGTGTGCCGGCGCGAGTTGCTGGACACAGATTGGCAAACTGGTGTATGGGGCGCCCGAACCCAAAAGAGGATTTACCACAAAAGGAGGGCAGCTGCTGCACCCGAAAACCGTTTTAAAAAGTGGGGTTTTGGCAGAAGAATGCGGGGCATTAATGACAAAATTCTTCGCAGGCAAAAGGGCTTAACTTTACAAAGTATTGAACAAAACTTAACCCCCGATTGTTATATTTGCTGTGAACAGCAAAGGATCTTGCTACAAATATGAAATCATACAATTTTTAAACATAAATCATAATAATATGGCTTTTGAATTACCTGCGTTACCATACGCAACAGATGCATTAGAACCGCATATCGATAAACAGACTATGGAAATTCACCATGGTAAACACCACCAGGCTTACGTTACCAATTTGAATAAAGCTTTAGAAGGCAAGCCAGAGGCGAACCAAAGCATTGAAGAAATTGTTAAAAATATCTCAAAATTCCCTGCTGCGGTAAGGAATAACGGTGGTGGTCATTATAACCACTCTTTGTTCTGGGAAGTTATTGGCCCGAATAAAGGTGGAGAGCCAAAAGGAGAATTGGCTGATGCAATCAATGCAGCTTTCGGTTCATTTGCCGATTTTAAAACTAAGTTTGCTGAGGCTGGTGCTACCCGCTTCGGTTCGGGATGGGCATGGCTAAGCGTTGGTGCAGATAAGAAATTAGTGGTTTCCTCTACACCTAACCAGGATAATCCTTTAATGGATATCGCTGAGGTAAAAGGAACCCCGATTTTAGGCATGGATGTATGGGAGCATGCTTACTACCTGAAATATCAAAACAGACGTCCGGATTATATCGCTGCTTTCTGGAGCGTTGTAAACTGGGATGCTGTAGCTGAGCGTTTCAAAAAAGCGTAATTTAATGCCTGTTTGATACAGGATCGATTATATAGAACGGCCCGGGTGTGTGAACATCCGGGCTGTTTGTTTCTGTGCTTAAAGTGTTTCTATCCGGTCATAGATAAAGCTTAAGCTAGCCTCATATCAATCCTTCCAGGTGTTATGTCTAAATCAACAGCTTTTTCTAAGATACTTTTTATTTTCTTTGCATATGGAAATTTTTCAGGAGACGTTAACCTTGCGGGCAAGAAAGAGGGGTTTTCACCTTATTACTGAAGAGATCGTGGCAGCAATGCCACATATAACAACCTTGACAAAGGGAATATGCCAGGTTTTTATACAGCATACTTCTGCTTCGCTTACGATAAATGAAAATGCTGACCCCACCGTACGCGCCGATTTTGAGATGTTTTTTAACAAATCGGTTCCCGAGAATGACCCGGACTATGTACACGATTACGAGGGGTCAGATGATATGCCCGCACATTTAAAATCTTCTATTCTGGGCAGTTCTGTAAGCATTCCTATACGGAACGGCAAGTTCGCATTGGGCATCTGGCAAGGAATTTACCTTTGTGAACATCGTAACTACGGGAGCGGGCGGAGGCTGGTTGTTACCGCATGGGGAATTTAAGCTCCTGTATAGTCCTTTACCTGTAACTTACATTTACGGTGTTACTTTTATATGCCCACCACATCTTTCTTCTTTTTCTGCTTCATGGCCTTGGGAATTACTTCGAGTATTTCTTCTTTGAGTGCATTCAGCATTCTCTTTTTGATGAAATTTTTATGCGTCACCAGGCTGATCTCCCTTACCGGCTCTGGTGATTTGAAGTGATGCACCTTACTGAGCTGTTTGCTGCTGAGCTCCTCAAGGGCAAGCTCCGGGAGCAGGGTTGCGCCATTGTTCATGTCGACCATGCGGATCAGTGTTTCTACGCTTCCGGTATTATAGGTAAGGCCCTGGAGCCGGTTGTGCTTGGTAGACCTGCAGATATTGAGCACCTGTGAACGCATGCAATGACCTTCATTGAGCAGCCAGATGTTTTCATCTTCCAGGTCTTCGGCATCAATGGTCTTCTTTTTAGACAGCTTGCTGTTTTTGCTGATATAAGTCACAAAATTTTCGTAATACAGGGGTTGCTCAATGATGGTCTGTTCGCCTAGCGGGGTGGCTAAAATGCCGCAGTCCAGTACCCCGGTTTTTAAATGGTGCAGGATGTCTTCGGTGGTATATTCCCAGATCAGCAATTTCAGGTCGGGGTATTTCTCCATCATGGCCGCAATTACTTTGGGCAAAAGATAGGGTGCTACAGTAGGGATGATGCCCACTTTAAGTTCCCCTGCTACGTCCTGTTGTTCACTGCTGATGAGCTCTTTGATCTTAAGGCTTTCCTGCAATACCTGGCGGGCCTGTTCAATGATCCTTGCGCCAATTTCAGTCGGTACAACAGGTTGTTTGCTGCGGTCGAAGATCTTTACATTCAGCATCTCCTCCAGTTTCTGTACCTGCATGCTCAATGTGGGCTGTGTAACAAAACATTTTTCGGCAGCACCAACAAAACTCCTGTAGGTATCTACGGCAACAATATATTCGAGCTGAACTAAGGTCATATAGCTAAAGTTTATTCACTTCGGCAAATATATCAATTTTAGCTATGTTTTTCCAGGAAGTCCTGATAGGCCAGCTTGATGCCTTCTCTGAGCTCAATTTTATGTTTCCAGCCCAGCTGGTGCAGCCTGGATACATCCATCAATTTGCGTGGCGTTCCATCTGGCTTGGTGCTATCGAAAGTAAGCGAGCCTTCAAAGCCTACGATTTCTTTGATGAGGAGCGCGAGGTCTTTGATGCTGAGGTCTGTGCCGGTGCCGATATTCATAAAGCCGGCATCGCTGTAGTTTTGCATCAGGAAATAACAGGCATCGGCCAGGTCATCGGCAAAAAGGAATTCGCGCATGGGCGTTCCCGAACCCCAGATATTCACCTCGGTGCTGCCACTTACTTTGGCTTCATGAAATTTACGGATAAGGGCGGGCAATACATGAGAGTTTTGCGGATGGTAGTTATCGTTATAACCGTAAAGATTAGTTGGCATTACAGAAATGAAATCGCAGTTGTACTGGCTGCGGTAGGCGTCGGCCATTTTTATACCAGCTATTTTAGCGATGGCATAAGGCTCATTGGTTTCTTCGAGCAGGCCGGTAAGCAGGTATTCCTCTTTTAATGGCTGAGGTGCCAGTTTTGGGTAGATACAGCTGGAACCCAGGAACATCAGTTTTTTTACACCGTTTTTGTAAGCCTGGTGGATGACGTTGTTCTGAATGCACAGGTTTTCGTACAGGAAGTCGGCTCGGTAGGTGTTGTTGGCCACAATACCGCCCACCTTTGCGGCGGCCAGAAATACATATTCCGGCTTTTCTGTCCCAAAAAAATCGCTTACCGCCTGCTGGTTTCGCAGGTCCAGTTCATCGGAGGTTTTGACAACCAGGTTATTATAGCCTTCTTTTTGTAATTTACGGTAAATGGCAGAGCCAACCATTCCACGGTGCCCGGCAACATATATTTTTGCGTTTTTCTCCACTGATCTTAAATTGGTTTACAAAAGTACGAATTCTTCTGAGGAGCCTGCGGGTAAAACGGACTTGCTAGTAAATTCTGTTAAGTTTTATATAAATTTGTGGTTATACTATAATTGATTTGAAGTGGGTAAAGATAAATTAAGAAAATTTGCCGAGATAGATACTTTCCCGAATGTTTACCAGCTGGATGCCGGTAAAGCATTGAAGGGGAAATGGGCCAGAGCGCATTTTAAGAACGATAATCCTGTTGTACTGGAACTGGCTTGTGGTAAAGGAGAATATGCCCTTAACCTGGCAAGGATGTTTCCTAAAAAGAATTTTATTGGGGTAGATCTTAAGGGGAACAGGATCTGGAGAGGCGCCCGTACCGGTATGGACGAGGGAGTTACAAACCTGGCCTTTTTAAGAATCCAGATAGAAGATATCATAGACTTTTTTGCTGAAAACGAGGTGGATGAAATATGGATTACTTTCCCCGATCCGCAGCCACAGGACAGCCGTGAAAAGAAACGCCTAACCTTTCCGGGCTTTCTGGATAAGTACAAAACGTTTTTAAAGCCGGGAGGAAAAATAAACCTGAAAACCGATAACGATGGTTTGTATCTTTATACGGTAGAAAAAGTAGAAGAGCTGGGCCTGAAGAGCCATAAAAAGACCGACAATTTATATAAATCTGACCTGTACGATGATGTGTTGTCTATCAAAACCCATTATGAACGGATTTATTTAAAACACGATAAAAACATCAATTACATACAATTCTCTTTTGAGTAATGGAACAATCCTTTTACGACCAGGTGTTTGAATTGGTAAGACTGATCCCGAAAGGGCGGGTAACCTCTTATGGCGCAATTGCCAAAAGCCTGGGCGCCGGCGGTTCGGCCCGTATGGTGGGTTATGCCATGAGCAATGCCGGGCTTGCGAAGCCAAAAATACCAGCACACCGGGTGGTAAACAGCAGCGGCCTGCTTACCGGCAAATTCCATTTTAAACCGCCGGGGCGGATGCAGGAGTTACTGGAAAAAGAAGGAGTTGTGGTAAAAGGAGATAAGATACAGAACTTTAAAAAACATTTCTGGAACCCCCTTACAGAATTATAAGCTTATGGCAAACGAAATCAGGTGCGGATGGTGCGGAACCGATCCGCTTTATGTAAAATACCATGATGAGGAATGGGGTAAGCCTGTTTATGATGATAAAATCCTGTTTGAGTTCCTGCTGCTTGAAGGGGCACAGGCCGGCCTAAGCTGGATCACCATCCTCAAAAGAAGGGAAGGTTACAGAAAGGCCTTTGCAGATTTTGATGTGCAAAAGGTGGCTGCTTTTGATGAAAAGGATGAAGAAAGATTGATGAATGATCCAGGCATCATCAGGAATGGGTTAAAGGTAAAGGCCGCAATTCACAACGCAAAGCTTTTTATGGCCGTACAAAAGGAATTTGGTTCTTTTGCCAATTATATGTGGGGCTTTATTCCTGATCGGAAACCTATACAGAATTCCATTAAAACCCTTAAGGATGTGCCGGCGCGTACCGAATTGTCGGATACCATCAGCAAGGACATGAAAAAACGCGGTTTTAAGTTCTTTGGTACCACCATCTGCTATGCACACATGCAGGCTACAGGCATGGTGAACGACCATGTGGCCGATTGCATCTGCAGATAAATTCTATTATTTGTGCATGGCATTATAGGCGGCCACAAATGAACGTACCAGCTTGGCATCAAAACTTTCGGTTGCCTTTATGCGCTCTGCAAGGTCTTCATCGTTGGTCATTTTCTGTAAAAGTGCAGTTTTGATCTGTTGGTTTTTGCCTGCAGAATTACCACCTTCAACCGGGATTTCCTGCATTGGACCTGTACCAAATTTTTCTATAAAATAGGCTGTTGGGCCGGCAATCCTGCTAGGTTGTTCTTCACGGTTCCTGCCGCCGCCAATGGTAATGCCTACGCCGCCTCCCAGTCCGCCAAAACCGCCGGTGCCACCACCAATGCCAATAGAAGGCCTTACCCTTGCCCTTTTGGGCTGCGGTTCTTCAATAAGCCCGGTGCTTCCGCCAATGCTGTACAGATTTACTGCACCTTGCTCCAGCAGCCTGAAGAAACGATGCTCCATGCGTTTTTTGATGACGATGGGCTTGCTTACATAGGTTTCACCGTTCCACAAAAATTCCTTGATGTCTTTTGCCTTGAACTGTGAAATTGATTCGTCTTCGTTCTTAAGGATAACTGTAGAGAAATCCGTGCCCTGGATGGTTCCGCGTACAAAATTACCTTCAGAAATGGTTACTGCATCCTGTGCTTTCAGCGCTGCTGATGCCATCAGGAACATTACCAGTACCTTATAAAACTTTATTGATTTCATATTTGTCAAATAACGGAAATTATTGGGTTATTAGTACCTTTATCGGAGTAACATTGAAATGGCAATATGAAAAAACTTTTTCTTCTTGACGGTATGGCGCTGATTTACAGGGCGCATTTTGCATTGAGTAAAAATCCAAGGTTTACTTCTACCGGAATTAACACCTCGGCAGTAATGGGCTTTGCCAATACCTTGATGGAGGTACTGAAAAAGGAGAACCCTACTCATATTGCTGTGGTTTTTGATACGGAAGCCCCTACCGAAAGGCATACCGACTTTGAAGCCTATAAGGCGCACCGTGAGGCCATGCCCGAAGACCTGTCGGCCGCGCTTCCTTACATTTTTAAGCTGATTGAAGGGTTCAGGATTCCGGTAATTACCAAAGATGGTTATGAGGCAGATGATATCATAGGCACTTTGGCCAAGGAGGCCGAAAAGCAAGGCTTCCAGGTGTTTTGCATGACACCGGACAAAGACTTTGCACAGCTGGTATCGGACAGTATTTTTATTTACAAACCTGCAAGAATGGGGAATGAAATGGAGATACTTGGGGTTAAAGAGGTGCTGGCCAAATGGGAAATAGACCGTGTAGACCAGGTTATAGACATACTGGGCCTGTGGGGAGATGCCGTAGACAACATTCCAGGCATCCCCGGGATAGGAGAAAAGACAGCGAAAGCACTCATTAAACAATATGGTTCTGTAGAGAACATCATTGCCAATTCACATGAGCTGAAAGGCAAGCAAAGGGAAAATGTAGAAACTTATGCCGAGCAGGGACTGATCTCCAAAAAATTGGCAACCATCATATTGAACGTTCCGGTAGAATTTGATGAAAAGGCCCTGGAACTGGAAGAGCCAAGCCGGGAGTTGCTGGAACCCTTGTTTGCAGAGCTGGAATTCAGGACCATAGGCAAAAGGGTGTTTGGCGAAGGATTTAATAAAAGTTCTACAACTGTAGTTACCCAGCAAACCGATCTTTTTGGAAATGTTGTTGGCGAAACCATTTCTTATACAACCGTAATTACGGCTCCGGAGCCTGTATTGGAACTTCCGGAAGTAAAAGCCTTAAATACCATTGAAAATATTGCACACAATTATCAGCTTGCCGATACACCGGAACTGCGTAAAGCACTTGTTGAGCTGTTGATGAAGCAGGAAAGGATTTCCTTTGATACAGAAACTACAGGTACCGATGCCAACCTGGCCGACCTGGTTGGTTTGTCTTTCAGCATTAAGCCCGGAGAAGGTTATTATGTACCTGTGCCGCCCGAAAGGGCCACGGCCCAGCAGATTGTAGAGGAATTCAGGCCGGTTCTGGAAAATGCGGATATTGTTAAAATAGGCCAGAACATCAAGTACGATATGCTGATCCTGAAATGGTACGGGGTAGCTGTAAAAGGGCGTTTGTTTGATACCATGCTGGCGCATTACCTGATTGACCCGGATACCAGACACAATATGGACGTGCTGGCCGAGAATTATTTAAATTATTCACCCATTTCCATAACTACCCTGATTGGCGCCAAGGGCAAAGCGCAGGGCAATATGCGCGATGTACCGGTGGAAAAAGTAACCGACTATGCTGCCGAGGACGCTGATGTGACCTTGCAGCTGGCGGGTGTTTTTGAACCACTGCTAAAGGAACTGAACGCCGAAAAGCTGGCCACGGAAGTAGAAAATCCTTTGATCTATGTGCTGGCTGATATTGAAAAGGAGGGGGTGAGAATTGATATGGACACCCTGGTAAACTATTCAAAGGAGCTGGAACTCGACATCAGGAAATTTGAGCAGAACGTGTACGAGAAGTGTGGTGTGCAGTTTAACCTGGCTTCGCCTAAACAGCTTGGAGAAGTGCTTTTTGATAAGCTAAAACTGGACCCTAAAGCAAAAAAAACCAAAACAGGTCAGTACCAAACCGGCGAAGATGTATTGCTGGCCCTGGCGCATAAAAGCGATGTGGTACAGGATATCCTGGATTTCCGCCAGCTGCAGAAGCTAAAATCGACTTATGTGGATGCCCTGCCTTTACTGGTTAATCCGAAAACGGGCCGTGTGCATACCAGCTTTAACCAGGCTGTTGCCGCTACGGGCAGGTTAAGTTCCAATAATCCTAACCTGCAGAACATTCCTATCCGTACGGAAAGAGGAAGGGAAGTACGTAAGGCTTTTATCGCCAGAGATGAAAACCATATCCTGCTTTCGGCAGATTATTCGCAGATAGAGCTGCGTATCATTGCCGATATCAGTAAAGAAGAGAACATGCTTGATGCTTTCAGCAAAGGGATAGATATTCATACCGCAACAGCGGCCAGGGTGTATGGCATTGCTATTGAAGATGTAGACTCAACACAGCGGCGGAATGCCAAGGCCGTGAATTTCGGTATCATTTACGGGCAGTCGGCATTTGGGTTATCCCAAAATTTAGGCATACCGAGAAAGGAAGCTGCTGAAATTATAGAACAGTACTTTACCCAATACCCGGGGATAAAAAAATACATGTCGGACACGATGAACTTTGCCCGCGAAAATGGTTTTGTTGAAACCATTCTGGGCAGGAGAAGGTATTTGAGGGACATCAATTCGGCCAACCAGACCGTGCGTGGTTTTGCCGAACGAAATGCCATTAATGCGCCGATACAGGGCTCAGCAGCCGATATGATCAAAGTAGCGATGATCAACATCCACAAAGACATTCAGGACAAAGGCCTGCAATCCAAAATGACCATGCAGGTGCATGACGAGTTGGTTTTTGACGTGCTTAAAACCGAAGTAGAAGTGATGAAAGAAATCATTTCACACCGGATGAAGACAGCGATCAAAACGACAGTGCCAATTGAAGTTGAAATTGGTGAGGGCGACAACTGGCTTGCGGCGCATTAACTTCCTGCTTGAAAAGCAAGCATAACTATTCAAAGGCTGCATAACCACGGAGTGCTCTTGAGGGCTAAAATCAAACAAGAGCTTCCCGAAAAATCGCGCTGAAGGAGCGCGAAGACGCTATGCCTTTTCATAGTATGCATGCTTTTTGCAATACGCATAAAAAAAGTACTGGTGTGATGAGCCGACATGCAAATCTTTGCCCTTCTTCAGGGCCTAAGATTTGGCGAGGCGAATCATTCCGGTACTTTTTTATTTAATAGCCGTTATGCTTGCTTTTTACTAAATCTCTATAGTCTCACCTATTGCAGGCAGCAGCAATACTTTGTTTTCTCTTTTAAATTTGGCAACAGCCGCTTCCGGATCGATCTGGATTGGCGGAAAGGTATTGTAATGTACACCGATTACTCTTTCGCATTCTAGGTACTTGGTAGCTACCAGGGCGTCGTCGACATCCATGGTGTAGTGGCCGCCTATAGGCAGGATGGCGTAATCCAGGCTGTGCAGGTCTGCAAGTAGTTTCATTTCTGTTGTAAGGGCAGTATCTCCCGCATAATAGATGGATTTTCCTTCCAGCTCCATTACAAAGCCGGCCGGATTGCCGCCATAGCTGCCGTCGGGGTTGCTGCTGCTGTGTACAGCCCACACCGTACGTAAGCTGCCGAAATCAAACTTCGATTTACCAAAATTGATGTCCGTTACATTTTTTACCCCCTGTTTTGTGATCCAGTCTGCCACCTCTACCATTGCAATTACCTGGGCATTGGTGTGGTTGGCAATCTGCACAATATCGGCCACATGGTCGCCATGGCCATGGCTCACCAGGATGTAATCGGCTTCAATAGATTTGATATCAATATGCTTTGCAAGGGGATTCCCCGAAATAAAAGGATCAAAAAGAAATTTTTTGCCATCTGCTTCCAGCTGAAAGCAGGACTGTCCGTAATAAGTATACTTCATTTTGCGCTGTTTTTCTTTGTCAAACAATAGCGGTTTTAGCCGCCAAACATACCACCCAAACCACCGAGCATATCTTTGGTTGCGGCCTGCATTTCGCTGGCGCTTACCTGCTCTGCTTGTGTCAGGGCTTTGTTTACTGCTGTAAGCAATAACTCTTCTAACGCTTCCCTGTCTGCAGTTTTGTGAAATCCTTCTTCAATTTCTATCGCTGTAATAGCTTTGTTTGCAGTAGCGGTAACACGGATTGCCCCGCCTTCAACTTCCCCGAAAACAGAGATGGTATCCAGACGTCTTTTTATCTCATCGGCCTTTTGCTGTGCGGCCATCAATTTATCGAACATATCTTGTTGTTTTAATATAAAACGAAATTAAAGGAAATTGGTTTAAACTATGCCGATTAAATGAAAAAACAGGGTTTACTTCATGAGCTGTTGGTTAAAAGCGGTGAAAAGTTTAAACAGGTCCTGGTATTCCGTAAAAGGAAGGGTGGAAGGCAGGTCGTACACGTCATGATAGGCCCTGATGCCTCCGGTGGTATAGATGAAAAAGGCCGGCACGCCCTTTTCTGAAAAATAATGGTGATCGCTGTTCGCCGTTTTTCCCCGGGGATTGATTTTGGCCAGGTATTGATGTTCATCATTGATGTTGTTGAGCAGCGCAAACTCCCTGGGGTGAAGGGGCGCATTGACCACCGTTATGCCGGTTTCGCCGGTTCCAACCATATCCAGGTTAATAAGAAAGCGGATTTTGCTGAGTTCTAAAAGTGGATGTTCGGTGAAATATTTTGAACCCAGGAGCCCGGCCTCCTCCCCTGCGAAACAGATGAAAGCCATGCTATAGGCGGGCGGATGAGCGGCATAATATTTAGCCATACTCAGCAAAAAAGAGACGCCGCTGGCATTGTCATTTGCTCCCGGGAAATAGGTTTTACTGCCCATGCCGCCCAAATGATCGTAATGGGCGGTGAACACCACCAATGAATCGGGCTTTCGGGTGCCTTTTACCAGGGCGCAAACATTGTTAGCATTAAAATCGGGAATAAAGCACTGCTCTATGTCCAGTTCAATTGCTTCAGGCTGGCCAATTGCGCTTTTCAACACTTCTACGCCGGTATAATCTGCCAGCTCCGTACTTACAGTCCAGGTGAGCTTATCTTTAAGGACTACCACAATTCCTTCATTTGCAGCAACAAAAATAGTGCTGTCCTTTTGCTCCAATTTGCCGCTAGCTGTTTTTCCGACGCTTTGGGGCATTACGATAAAGTCTTTACCAGGTACCAGTGCCTTGCCGTTTATTTTAAGGCTCATGCTGCCCGGAAAAGTATTTACAGGAAAAGAAAAAGGCTGTTTAAAGGATTTGCCCTCCAGGGGATTTAATCCGTATGCCCGAAATGTTGTGCTGATAAAATCTGCCGCTTTGGCCAGGCCATTGTTGGTATAGCCCCGGCCCCACATGGTTTTTGAGCTGAGGGTATCCAGCAGTTTTCTTGTCAGTACGCTATCCTGTGACAGGGCCGGTTTGGAAATGAGCAGGCATAGCGCTAGCAGGCACTTTTTCATGTTCAGTGTTTGTGTTTCATTTGTTGTTAAAGTAAATATAAGGAAATGAGGCAGAATATCGACGGGTGAATCAAACAGATTAAAGATCCTGCTGTTATAGAAGAACTAATCTGTAACTATGGACATACGTTCTAATGAACCATTCTGGCTGGTAAAAAACGGCATAAAACATTCTTATCCTTCGTTAAGGCACAACCTGGATTGTGAAGTATTGATTGTGGGCGGCGGTATAACCGGGGCTTTAATGGCCCATGCAGCTGTTAAAAATGGATATCAAACGGTTTTAATAGACAAAAGGGAAATTGCTAATGGCAGTACTTCGGCTACCACCTCTATGCTTCAGTACGAAATAGATGTGCCTTTGTATAAATTAAAAGAGCTGATTGGCGATCAGGGCGCTATTGCCAGCTATAAAGCCTGCAGAGATGCGATTTATAAGCTGGAAGAGCTATCAGAAGAGATTGGTTCTGCATGTGGGTTTGAGCAAAAGGAATCCCTCTATTTTGCCGGGGGGGCTAAAGACCTCAAATGGTTGAAAAAAGAGTTTGAAGCGCGTAAATCAGCAGGGTTTGAGGTAAGCTGGATGGAAAAGAAAGAACTGCATGCAAGATACGGACTAGTGGCCGAGGCTGGGATCTTATCTGCCGATGGCGGAAGCCTGGATGCCTTTTGCCTGGCGCACGACTTACTTCATTACAATGCAGAGCGGGGTTTGCAGGTGTTCGATAAGACCGAACTTAAAAAGGTAAAGTACCAGAAGGAAGGGGTAGAGGTACAGCTCCATACGGGGGCGAGTGTAAAAGCCCGGAAAATCATTTATTGTACCGGCTATGAAACACAGGGCATGCTGCCGGATAAGGTGGTAAGCTTAAAAAGTACTTATGCAATGATCAGCGAAAAAGAAGACCATCATCCTGAAATCTGTGAGAAAACTTTGTTCTGGAATACCGATAGCCCATACCTGTACATGCGGACAACTGCCGACGGCCGTTTGCTGGTAGGCGGAGAAGACGAGAACTTTAAAAATGCGCTGAGAAGGGACCTGCTGCTGGGTAGAAAAGAAGACAAGCTGATTAAAACGGTAAAGAAATATCTCCCGGATGTTAGCTTTATAACCGATTTTTGCTGGTGTGGTACTTTTGGGGAAACAAAAGACGGGCTACCTTATATCGGCATGCATCCAAAATTCCCCGACAGCTATTTTTTGCTGGGTTTTGGTGGAAACGGGATTACCTTTTCGGTAACCGGTGCAGAGATGATTGTAGACATGATGAAAGGTACGCCCGGCTTACTATCGCATTACTTCAGGTTTCAGCGTTAAAATAAATGTACATTTTCATTATAAAAATGTAAAAAAATTAAAAACGTATTGCACAACTCAATATTTATTTAAACCTTTGCGCCTCAACTCATTTAAAATATTATTATAGACAGAAAATGATCAAGCACATCACACATAAACTTTCTATTGTTGAGGCAAAGAATATTGCTTCGAGAAGTTTGTTTATTGAGCGCTTGCGACCCATATTTTTTGTGACCACAAACCGGCAAACCTATACGCCGCGGATCTGAGTAAATATTTTACCCCAGCTCATTTACGAAGAGGATTGCCTCTCAAAAAACAATTAATCAGAACATTTATATTTTTTCGTTATCATATTAATGAATATAAACGATTTTATAGTGCAGGTTGCACTTCCTGAACATCGTGTCTTTGCAGAAGAAATCTGTGAAGAAATGGCTGAATCAGCAAAAGCACGAGGTACAGGTATCGCTAAACGCTCGCCAGCGTATGTAGCTGATAAAATGACCGATGGTAAAGCCGTTATCGCTTTTCATAAGGATGGATCATGGGCCGGTTTCTGCTACATCGAAACCTGGACACACGGACAGTTTGTGGCCAACTCGGGCCTTATAGTAAGTCCCAAATACCGAAAAGCCGGACTGGCGCATGCCATCAAGGAAAAGATCTTTGAACTTTCAAGGCAAAAATACCCTAAAGCTAAAATATTTGGTTTAACAACCGGGCTTGCTGTAATGAAGATCAATTCTGACCTGGGCTATGAGCCGGTTACCTACTCGGAACTTACCCAGGATGAAGAATTCTGGAAAGGCTGCCAAAGCTGCGTGAACTTCGAAATATTAAAGATGAAGGAACGCAAGAATTGCATGTGTACCGCCATGTTGTACGATCCGGTTGAGCAAAAGCACGATGCGGCAAAGAAATTTGCCGAGGAACTGCATAAGAACCCAACCTTATATGAACGTTTCATGAGTATTAAGCAACGATTGGTGCTTAAATCCAAACCCAATAAGAAGGGGTTGAAATCCCTGTTTTTAATGTTTACTGTTTTATTTAAATAGCTGTTATAATTAAGATGAAGAAGAAAGTTGTTTTAGCTTTTAGCGGAGGTTTGGATACCTCGTTTTGTTGCATTTACCTTGCCCAGGACCGCGGTCTGGAAGTTCATTCTGTAATTGTAAATACCGGAGGTTTTTCTGATGAAGAACTGAAAGAAATAGAAAAGCGGGCCTATGCATTGGGCGTAGCTTCACATGCAGTGGTTGATGAAACAGAAGACTATTATAACAGCTGTATCAAATACCTGGTTTTCGGTAATGTACTGAAAAATGCTACCTACCCGCTTTCTGTAAGTGCAGAACGTGTAAGCCAGGCTACGGCAATTGCTAATTATGTAAAAAAGATTGGAGCAGATTACGTGGCCCATGGCAGTACCGGTGCAGGGAATGACCAGGTGCGTTTTGATATGATCTTTAACATCCTTATTCCGGGGGTGGAGATCATTACGCCAATCAGGGACTTGAAATTATCGCGCGAAGCGGAAATAGAATACCTGAACAAACACGGGGTTGAATATAGTGCAGAGAAAGCCAGGTACTCCATCAATAAAGGTTTGTGGGGAACATCTGTTGGCGGAAAAGAAACGCTGACCTCTAATGAAACCCTGCCTGAAGAAGCATGGCCTACACAAGTATCGGAAACGCAGCCGCGCAAACTGGAGCTTCGTTTTGAGCAGGGCGAGCTGGTGGGCATAGATGGCGAAACGCTTGAGCCGGTTAGGGCCATCCAGAAACTGCAGGCCATTGCCCAGCCTTATGGCATTGGCAGGGATATCCATGTTGGTGATACCATTATTGGCATCAAAGGCCGTGTAGGTTTTGAGGCTGCAGCACCCGTGCTGATCATAAAAGCACACCATACCCTTGAAAAGCATACCTTAACCAAATGGCAGCTTTCCTGGAAAGAGCAATTGTCTTCTTTCTATGGCAACTGGCTGCACGAAGGCCAGTTCCACGATCCTATTATGCGCAATATTGAAGCGTTTTTAACCGATACCCAGAAAGTAGTAAGCGGAAAGGTATTTATTGAACTGCTGCCTTACCGCTTTAACATTATCGGCATAACATCTGATCATGATTTAATGAGCAATAAGTTTGGCAGCTATGGCGAAATGAACAATGCCTGGAGCGGTGAGGATGTGAAAGGATTTTCTAAAATTTTTGGGAACCAGGTGATGATCTGGCATAAAGTGAACGGCCATGAAGATTAAAGCAGGTATAGTTGGCGGTGCCGGATATACCGGGGGCGAAATGCTACGCCTGCTGGTAAACCACCCGGCTGTTGCTATTCAATTTGTACACAGCAACAGCAATGCCGGTAACCTGATTTCGGACGTGCATACCGACTTGCTGGGAGATACTGACCTGCGCTTTACTGATAAGCTTTCAGCTGATATTGATGTTTTGTTTTTATGTGTAGGGCATGGCGATGCGAAGAAGTTCCTGGAGGCAAATGATATTGATGGAGGCATAAAGATCATTGACCTGAGCCAGGATTTCAGGCTAAAAGCCAATGCAGGGAGCAAATGGGTATATGGTTTGCCTGAGCTGAACCGCGAAGCCATTAAAAAAGCGGGTTACATTGCCAATCCGGGTTGTTTTGCCACTTGCATTCAGGTCGGTTTATTGCCCCTGGCTGCAAAAGGCCTGTTAAAAGCCGAGGTGCACATCAATGCCACTACCGGTTCAACCGGGGCGGGGCAAGGCCTGTCGGCTACCTCACATTTTAGCTGGCGCAACAATAACCTGTCGGTATACAAGGCATTTGAGCACCAGCACCTGAACGAGATCGGTGAAAGTTTGAAACAGCTGGATTCCAGGTTTAACCAGATTATGAACTTTATCCCGCAACGCGGGGATTTTACAAGAGGTATTCTGGCGGCCATATATATAGAAAGTGATTTGACTGCCGAGGAAGCACAACGCATTTATGACGATTATTATGCTGCGCATCCTTTTACGCACGTAAGCAGGAAGAATATAGATTTAAAGCAGGTGGTAAACACCAATAAGGCATTGGTACATGTGGAAAAACATGGCAGTAAACTTTTTATCGTTAGCATTATAGATAACCTGCTGAAAGGGGCAAGCGGACAAGCCGTTCAGAATATGAATTTAATTTTTGGATTGGAAGAAGGTACAGGATTACGGCTTAAAGCATCGGCGTTTTAATTAAACCCGGTGCGCCAGTTTTTAGCCCCGTCATCTCGAACACAGATGAGCACTCTTGTAACATTATTCAACCCATTAAATAAAAAAGAAAATGAATTTATTCGACGTATATCCACTCAACAATATAGAAATCACTAAAGCCCTGGGAAGTAAAGTATGGGATGCCAACGGACAGGAATACCTGGACCTGTATGGCGGCCATGCTGTAATTTCCATTGGCCATACCCATCCGCATTATGTGCAGCGTTTAACAGCGCAACTGAACAAGGTGGGCTTTTATTCCAACTCTGTACTGATTCCTTTGCAGGTGCAGCTTGCCGAAAAGCTGGGCAAGGTTTCGGGCAAAACAGATTACCAGCTGTTTTTATGTAATTCGGGAGCAGAGGCCAACGAGAATGCTTTAAAACTGGCTTCTTTTTATAACGGAAGGAAGAAGGTAATTGCTTTTAAAGGCGCTTTTCATGGCAGGACCTCTCTGGCGGTTTCCGCTACTGATAACCCTAAAATTATTGCGCCGGTAAATGAAACAGATCACATCATCTTTTTACCACACAACGATGAAGCAGCCCTGGAGGCAGCCTTTTCGGAGTACGGAAACGATATTGCCGCAGTAATTATTGAAGGTATTCAGGGTGTCGGGGGCATTAAAGAGGCTTCCATCAGTTTCCTGCAAAAGATCCGTTCACTTTGTGATGCCTATAATGCAGTTTACATTGCAGATAGCGTACAGTGCGGTTATGGCCGTACAGGGAATTTTTATTCGCACGATTATGCAGGTGTTGATGCCGATATCTATACCATGGCAAAAGGGATGGGCAATGGTTTTCCTGTAGCAGGTATCTCTATTGCGCCTAAATTTAAACCATGGCATGGTATGCTGGGCACTACCTTTGGTGGTAATCACCTGGCCTGTGCAGCTGCGCTGGCCGTACTGGAAGTTATTGAACAGGATAACCTGATGCAGAACGCGGCGGAAGTAGGCGATTACCTGATCAGCGAACTAAAGAAAATAGAAGCCATAAAGGAAGTGCGTGGCCGTGGGTTGATGATCGGTATAGATTTGCCGGAAAGCCTGCCAAACGTAAAAAACGACCTGCTGTTTAAATATAAAATCTTTACAGGGGAAGCAAAACCCAATGTGATCCGACTGCTGCCGGCCTTAAACTTAACCAAAACACAGGCAGATCAATTTTTAAATGACTTTAAAACTGCTTTAAAAGGATGAACCAATTCACTTCAGTAAACGATGTGCAGAATATTGACCAATTGGTTAAAGATGCACTTGCGCTAAAGGGAAGCCCCTATGCACACCAACACCTGGGTAAAAACAAAACCCTGGGCCTTGTTTTTCTGAACCCAAGTCTGCGCACCCGCTTAAGTACCCAGAAAGCTGCCCTGAACTTAGGAATGAATGTAATGGTGATGAACATGGACAAAGAGGGCTGGGCATTGGAAACCCAGGATGGGGTAGTGATGAACGGCACTACGGTTGAACACATACGTGAAGCTGCTGCGGTGATGGGGCAGTATTGCGATGTGCTGGGCCTGCGTTCTTTCCCTAAACTGGTAAACCGGGATGAAGACTACAACGAGGATTTCTTTAACAAGTTCATTAAATATTGCCAGGTGCCTGTGGTTAGCCTGGAAAGCGCTACGCGGCACCCCTTGCAAAGCCTGGCCGATCTGGTTACCATAAAAGAGACCTGGACATCAGCAGCGAAGCCCAAAGTAGTGCTGGCCTGGGCGCCGCACATCAAAGCATTGCCGCAGGCCGTGCCGAATTCATTTGCCGAATGGATGTGCAGGGCGCAGCATGAGGGAATGCTGGACTTTACCATAGCGCAACCTAAAGGTTATGAGCTGAGCGAAGACTTTACTCCGGGAGCGCACATTACCCATAATTTAGATGAAGCACTGGCCGGGGCCGACTATATTTATGTAAAAAACTGGTCTAGCTATAAGGAATACGGTAAGGTACTTACCTACCCTGAAGGCTGGATGCTGAACAACGATAAGCTCAAAAACACCAATAATGCCAGGGTGATGCACTGTTTGCCGGTAAGACGTGATCTGGAACTTTCATCCGAAATACTGGATGGGCCTAACTCGCTGGTGATCCACGAGGCAGGAAACCGCTTATGGGCAGCACAGGCTGTTTTGAAACAAATGCTGGAAAAATTGTAAAACATGAAGAAGATACTCAACGTAATTAAAATCGGCGGAAATGTAATCGACAATTCAGAGAAACTGCATCAGTTTCTGCTAGACTTTACCGCAGTCCCCGGAGACAAGGTTTTAATTCACGGAGGAGGGAAAATAGCTACCGAGTTGGGTACCTCTTTAGGCGTTGAAGCCAAAATGGTGGAAGGCCGGAGGATTACAGATATAGAGACCCTGCGTATTGTGACGATGGTGTATGCCGGATTGATCAATAAAAATATGGTGGCCCAGCTGCAGGCCAAAGGCTGTAATGCCATAGGGCTTACCGGGGCCGACGGGAATATCATTAAAGCAGTAAAACGACCGGTAAAGGATATAGATTATGGCTATGTGGGCGACCTGGATGCGGCTTCGGTTTCGGTTGAAACACTGAATAGCTTATTGACTGCAGGCCTTGTGCCTGTTATTTGCGCCATTACGCACGACGGGCAGTCTCAGTTGCTGAACACCAATGCCGATACCATTGCATCTGCCGTAGCAGTTGCCATGGCAGAAAAATACGATACCTCACTGATTTATTGCTTTGAGAAGCGTGGCGTGATGCGTGATGTGGAGGACGATAGCTCTCTGGTAACAGAGATCAGGATGGATGAATTTGATGAGTTGAAGGCTGAAGGTGTGGTTTCAGGTGGGATGATCCCCAAATTACACAATGCCTTTGAGGCGATAAAAAGTGGCGTTTCGGCAGTATATATTGGTAAGGCCGATGAATTGCCACAAATTAACGGAAGCAGTTTCGGAACCAGATTAATAAAGTAAGTTATGGAAAAATTTAAAGGCAGGATCGCCATTTTAGGCAGCGGAAATATCGGTATCTCTTTAGCAAAGGGCTTGGTGAAGTCCGATTATGCCGAACCCGGTCAGATCAGCCTGACAAGAAGAAATATAGCCGGTCTTGCTGCACTGGCCGAACAGGGTTTTGCGGTAAGCAATGACAATGCCGGGGTGGTTGCTGAGGCTGATATTGTGGTGCTGGCCGTACTGCCTCAGCAGTTAAATGGTTTATTGGGGCAAATTAAACCCGTTACTGATGCAAAGAAACACTTATTTATATCTGTTGCTTCTGGTGTAAGCTGTGCCGATATCAGAAGTAAACTAGGCGATGATGTGCAGGTCATCAGGGCTATGCCCAATACGGCGATAGCCATCGGTCAATCCATGACCTGTGTGGCCACAGATAATGCTACCACGGAGAATGTGCAGGAAGTGATCAGAATGTTTGAAACCGTGGGCTCTGTTGTTAAAATTAATGAAGACCTTATGACTTCGGCCACTGCTTTGTGTGCATGCGGCATTGCTTTCTTCCTAAGGGGTATAAGAGCGGCGTCACAGGGAGGGGTAGAGATTGGCTTTCACGCGGATGAAGCCCTTAAAATGGCTGTGCAGACCGCCAAAGGCGCAGCAGACCTGCTATTGCTGATGCAATCGCATCCCGAGCAGGAGATTGATAAAGTAACCTCGCCTAAAGGCTGTACAATAGCCGGACTGAACGAAATGGAGCACAATGGCTACAGCTCTTCATTAATTAAAGGTATTAAACTTTCCGCTCTTAAAGCGGGCGCTTTATACACCAAAGAATAACAGGATGACCAGCCAACTGCAAAAAGATAGTTTAGAACTGCTGAAACAACTGATCAGCATACCCTCCTTCAGTAAAGAAGAGGACAAAACCGCAGATGTGATTGAACAATTCCTGCAGCAGCGAAATGTGAAGACCCGGCGTAAACTGAACAATGTATGGGCATACAATAAACATTTTGATGCCTCCAAGCCCACTTTGCTTTTAAACTCGCACCACGATACCGTGAAGCCAAATACGGGCTATACGCGCGATCCTTACGAGGCAAAAGTAGAAGACGGGAAATTATATGGCCTGGGCAGCAATGATGCGGGAGGATGCCTGGTATCGCTTATAGCTACCTTTTTATATTACTATGAGCAGCAGGAATTGAGCTATAACCTTTGCCTTGCTGCTACAGCCGAGGAAGAGATTTCGGGGAACAACGGCCTGGAGCATGTGCTGCCAGAGCTGGGCGAACTGGAATTTGCCATAGTAGGGGAGCCTACGCAAATGAACCTTGCCATTGCAGAACGGGGCTTGCTGGTGCTGGATTGCATGGTTCATGGAAAGGCTGGGCATGCAGCGCGTGAGGAAGGGGACAATGCCATTTATAAGGCGCTTAAGGATATCGATTGGTTCCGCAATTATCGCTTTTCGAAGGTCTCTGAAATGTTCGGGCCTTTAAAAATGTCGGTTACCATTATCAATGCCGGCTCGCAGCACAATGTGGTGCCTGCAACCTGTACTTTTACAGTAGATGTCCGGGTTACCGATGCTTATACAAATGAGGAGGTTTTAAAGATCATCCGCACCAATGTGGATTGTGAGGTAAAGCCCCGCTCGGTAAGGCTCAAACCTTCTTCCATTGATAAGGCGCACCCGATTGTACAATCGGGAATTGCATTGGGTAGAACTACTTATGGTTCTCCTACCACCTCAGATCAGGCGCTGCTGAGCATTCCGTCGCTAAAAGTGGGGCCTGGTGATTCTGCGCGGTCTCATATGGCTGATGAGTACATTTACACCAATGAGATTGAAGAAGGAATAGCGCTGTACATAGAGATGCTGAAACCGGTTATCAACGGAAAGTAGAATTTTAATGAAGAAATAGATGAAGATCTGGCAGAAAAATATTGAAGTAAACAAAAATATAGAAGCTTTTACAGTAGGGAAAGATAGGGAACTGGACCTGAAAATGGCCGCATTTGATGTTTTGGGCTCGCTGGCGCATGTGCAGATGCTGGAAAGCATTGCCCTGCTGAGTGCCGAAGAGCTTGCTGAGATCCAGGTTGCCCTGAAAAAGATCTATGCCGAAATAGCGGCAGGAGAGTTTGTAATAGAGGATACCGTAGAAGATGTGCACTCGCAGGTAGAATGGCTGCTTACGCAACGCATTGGCGAGGCAGGCAAAAAAATTCATAGCGGGCGCTCGCGCAACGACCAGGTGCTGGTAGACCTGAAGCTTTATTTCAGGAGCTGCATTGAAGAGATGGCAGGCAATACTTCGGTTTTGTTTGATCAGCTAATTGAACTGAGCAATACCCACAAGGATAAGCTGCTGCCAGGTTATACCCATTTGCAGATTGCCATGCCTTCTTCGTTTGGTTTGTGGTTTGGCGCTTACGCAGAAAGCCTTGCCGACGATATGGAACTGATGCTGGCCGCCTGGAAGGTGTGCAATAAAAACCCTTTGGGCTCTGCCGCTGGTTACGGTTCGTCGTTCCCCTTAAACCGGACCATGACCACTTCATTGCTGGGTTTTGAGCGCCTAAATTACAACGTGGTTTATGCCCAGATGGGCAGGGGCAAAACAGAAAGGATTCTGGCACAGGCCATGTCTGCCATAGCGGCATCACTGGCAAAGATGGCCATGGACGTTTGCCTGTTCATCAACCAGAACTTTGGTTTCATCAGCTTTCCGGATGAGCTGACCACCGGCTCCAGCATTATGCCGCATAAAAAGAACCCCGATGTTTTTGAGCTGATCCGCTCGCGCTGCAATAAAATACAGGCCCTGCCCAATGAGATTGCCATGATGATCACCAACCTGCCATCGGGTTATCACCGTGACCTGCAGCTGTTAAAAGAAAATCTTTTCCCGGCCATGGTTTCCTTAAATGAATGCCTGCAAATGGCTACTTACATGCTGCAGAACATTTCTGTTAAAGCGGATATCCTGAAAGATAAAAAGTACGATTACCTGTTTAGCGTAGAGGTAGTAAATGAGCTGGCTTTAAAAGGTGTGCCTTTCAGGGAAGCTTATAAGCAGGTAGGAGAGAGCATTGAGAATGGTACTTTTAAGCCGCTTACCGAACTAAACCATACCCACGAAGGTAGCATTGGTAACCTTTGCAATGCAGAGATTGAGGAAATGATGGCAGAAGTACTGGCACAGTTTAAGTTTGAAAAGACACATCAGGCTATAGAAAAACTGCTGGCATAGTGTACTTTTTTATTTAAATTCTGTAATACCCGCTGGTTAGAAAGCTACAATAAGGCTTGCTTTGTTTTGTGTAAACAAATTAACTTTATAATTTAGTTCCATGAAGTTTAAATTGAAAAGAGATTTGTTTTTCATGTTCTTTTTGATTGGTCTCTCTCGGTCTGTTAGCGCCCAGTCGAATCCGGAATATGTAATAACCGATAAAGGAGATACCATTTTGTGTTCCATAAAGCAAGAATTGTTTGGAGGGTTAAAGTATACTCCTGTTAGTGATGAGCAAGCTAAGAGAATTGTTGCAGAGCGGATTAAGGAATATTATCATAATAAAGAGAAAAATCCATTCTTAGCTAAAAAGCTGCCTAAGCCTTCTGCTATCAAATTTGTAGAAAGGCTGGAATTTGGACAAATCTGCCTTTATGAACTTTATCAATCTAGTCCCGGGGGGATTCAACAAGGACGAATGACACCAGGAAGTACGAGAAGGTTCTGGTATGCGGAGAAAAATGGAGAGCATAAACTTTTTCTGATCAAAACAAATCAGCTGGTTTCGCTTGGCACAAGCAGGAAAGATAGAAAAGCAGCTTTTGATGAACTATTAGGGGATGATCAGGAGTTGTTACAGCAGTTTAAAAACAAAGAGGAGTATAGTTTTGATGAAATTCGGGAAACAATTAAGGCTTATAATACCAAGCATGTAAAAGTTGGGGTTTCCAGTGAATTCAACCGCTGATCATCCCGTATTTTTTCAATTCCCAGAACTCTGTGAACTCATGAAGCTGGCTGAAGAAATGAGTCATTGCCTCCCATTTTTTATTGCCAATTAAAAAGTCTACTTTCGTTTTGATCGTATCAGATCTGTAAGAAAGATGCCGGCCTATAGTGATTTTAGTGATAGTGAACTGACTGTTTTATTGAAACAGGGAGACCGCCTTGCATTTACCGAAATCTATAACCGTTATTGGGCAGAAATGTATTTTCATACCTTCAGAATGCTGAAAGATGAAGACAGTTCAAAAGACGTGCTCCAGGATGTATTTAGTACCCTGTGGCTAAAATCGGCTACACTGAATGTCCACACCAAATTATCCAGGCATCTGTATATTGCGGTGCGGAACAGGGTATTTAACCTGATTGCCCAGAATAAAGTTAGAAGTGATTATCTGAGTTCAGTGGCTGGTTTTATTACCGACATAAGCTCGGAAACATCGTTGCTGGATGAAAAACAGCTCCTGGAAATTGTGGAAGAGGAAATCCGGAATCTTCCTCCAAAAATGAAAGAAATTTTTGAACTGAGCAGAAAGGACGATCTTTCTCATAAAGAAATTGCAGAAAAATTGGACATTTCTGATCAAACAGTAAAAAAGCAAAAAAACCTGTGGCAAACGCCACAGGTTTTTCTGTTATTTAAACTCCGATGTTTTGTGGAATTCAATATCCGGGTAATCACGCATGGTCATGTTGATCATGAACTCATTGTCTGCCAGGTAAACCGGGTTTCCATCTTTATCTTCACCAATATGCTGCTGCTTGCGTTTCAGAAACTCGGCAAGCTTGGTTTTGTCTTTTGAAGTTACCCAGTTGGAACGGGTATAACTCAGCATCCTGAAAGCTGCTTTCGCCCCGTATTCATGTTCCAGACGGAAAGCAATTACTTCGAACTGAAGTTCGCCCACAGCACCTACCACCTTGCGGTTTCCGGGCTGCATGGTAAATAACTGTGCCACGCCCTCTTCTGTAAGTTGCTGAATACCCTTTTCCAGCTGTTTGGTTTTTAATGGGTCTCTGTTCTCCAGCTCCTTAAATATTTCGGGAGAGAAGCTCGGAATGCCCTTAAACTGAAGCTTCTCTCCTTCAGTCAAAGTATCGCCAATTTTGAAATTCCCGCTGTCGTACAGGCCAACCACGTCTCCCGGCCAGGCTTCTTCAACAATGCTTTTCTCGTTCGCCATAAAGTCCATGGGATTGGAGAATTTCAGTTTCTTGTCCTGACGGGTATGATAGTAAAACTTATTGCGTTCAAATTTGCCTGAGCAGATGCGCAGGAAAGCAATCCTGTCGCGGTGTTTAGGGTCAAGGTTGGCATGGATTTTAAACACAAAGCCCGAGAAGTTTTTTTCTCCTGCTGCCACTTCACGCTGTTCTGCTTCACGGCCTTTCGGACTTGGCGCAATATTGATAAATGTATCCAGCAATTCTTTGATCCCGAAATTGTTGATGGCACTGCCAAAAAACACCGGGGCCAGTAAGCCCTCAATGTACATGCTTTTATCGAGCTGGCCATATACCCCATCTACAAGTTCCAGGTCACTTTTTAAGCCTTCAAGCTCTTTAGGTTTTAAAAATTTAGTGAGGTTATCGTCGTTCAGATCGTTGACCTCAATTACCGGTTCACTGATCTTTGTTTTATCCGGCTCAAAAAGGTTCAGGTGTTTATTGTAAATGCTGTATACGCCTTTAAAGGTATGGCCCTGACCAATTGGCCAGGATAGCGGGCAAAGGCTGATGTTCAGCTTATTTTCGATTTCATCCAGCAGGTCAAAGGCATCCTTACCCTCACGGTCCATCTTGTTGATGAAAATAATTACCGGGGTATTGCGCATGCGGCATACCGACATCAGCTTTTCGGTCTGTTCCTCTACACCCTTTACGCAGTCGACCACCAAAATTACGCTATCTACTGCGGATAGGGTACGGTAAGTATCTTCTGCGAAATCCTTGTGGCCCGGGGTATCCAGAATATTGATCCGCTTGCCGCTATATTCAAAGCCCATCACAGAAGTTGCAACAGATATTCCACGCTGTTTCTCAATCTCCATAAAATCGGAGGTGTTGCTTTGGTTGGCCTTGTTGCGTTTTACGGCACCTGCAGTGTTAATGGCACCACCAAAAAGCAGGAATTTTTCTGTCAGGGTGGTTTTTCCGGCATCGGGGTGACTGATGATGGCGAATGTTTTTCGTTTTTCTATTTCTGGGTGAATCATAATGCGGCTGCAAAGATAATTATAATATACAAAAGAAAAACCGGCTGAATTTGCCGGTTTTTCCCTGATAATTATCGTCCTCCGCCTCGGGTTGGCCGAGATCCGGATGAACCGCCTTCACCTCTTCCGCCGCGGCTTTCACCACCCCTTGAAGGAGGAGCTGATTGCTGCGTACGTTCAGGCCTTTGGTACTGGGGTTGAGCCTGTGGTTGCTGTTGCGGCTGTGGCCTGCTTTCCTGACGCTGAGGGCGTTGGTATTCACGCTGTGCAGGAACTTCACGTTGCGGCTGGTACTCGCGTGGGGTTTCAACCCTGCGCTCTTCTCTCTGCTGCGGTGGCTGTTGCATGCGCTCCGGTCTTTGCATCGGCGATGTTTCCCTGGTCTGAGCAGGTCTTTCTGCCCGCTCTGTACGGGAAGAACCGTTGTTGTCTGGTATACCCATCCTCGAAGGTCTGCCATTGTTTTCGTACGACGGCCTTTCTCCTCTTGTTGGAGGTGTTACCCCTGTTCTGTCGCCACCTCTGGAAGGAAAACCATTTTCACGGCCGTTGTTGATATTGCCCTGGTTGTCGCCCCTGGAAGGACGTGAAGAAGATATCCCATTATTGCTGTTGCCGCGGTCACGGTCACGCATTGTGGTATACCCTTCACCTCTTATGGCTTCTCTGGGAGCTGCAGCAGCATTGGAATTACCCCTGCTTGGTCTTGGGGTATAAATGCTAACATTGTTCCCGCTGATGTTGCTCCTGCTTGGTCTGCCTGTGTTGTTCAGGTTGTAAACGCGTACATCCTGGCGGGTATCCCTTCTGATGTCATCAGCTCTTGGGCCGGTATAATAGCTTCGCCTGTTGTGGACATAAGTATTGTTGATGATCGTAGTTCGGTTAATGATAACCACGTTCCTGCGGGAGTAGTACCTCGGAAAACTGTCATAATAAATGTTTCTCTGCGGAACAAATACCCACCATAGGTCGGGAATGTTTAAATTGATGTTGATGTTCATGCCGGGGCCCATTGGCGCCCAACCATAATATCCACCACCGCTTCTCCAGCTTACCCATGCCGGTCCCCATACGGTATCGGGAATCCATACCCATTGATTGTAACGGTTGTACACCCATCTCCCGTAGTGGAAAGGCGCCCATCCCCAATCGTAATTAGAAACCCAGGTGTTCCCGTATTCGGTCATTGCCCAGCGGCCGTTGGTGTAATAAGGCCTGAAGTCGCCCTGTTCTACATCTGGCCTCCAAACATACCCATATTGTGGGTCCTGGATCCAGGTGCCGTAAGGAGAAAGCTCATCATAGAATGATTGTAAGGAAACATCGTCTCCCTGAGCCATAACCTTTTGTGCTGTACCGGTTAACATGAGCATAAGCCCAAGTACAATAGCCGGTAATTTGATCATGTTTTTCATTTGTGTGTTTTTTTAATTTACCTAACGCTTTTTGTATATCAATTTGAGTTCCAAAAACTTTAAAAAGTTTAATGTGACTACTAAAATATTACATTGTGATGTTGGTGTTACGCCTAATTATATTGGTTTCGTGTTTGGAATGGCAGATTTTTATTCAGACGGACGTAATATAATTTACGCTTTTTTCTTACGATTAGTATCTGAAAGCTGCGTTTTACCGTAATATTTTTCTTCTTTTGTAGGAAAATCAGTATACCGAATGACAAAAGGCACTTTATTTCTTATTCCTGTTCCCCTGGCAGAAAATGCTGCTCAAAAATCTTTTACCCCTTTTCTGGGCGATACGATAAATTCCATTTCTACCTATATTGTTGAAAATGAGAAAACAGCGCGTAAATTTTTAAAGGAGGCCGGGTTGAAAATTCAACAGAGTGAGCTGGTTGTTCATGACTATGGCAAACACAAGCGGGGAAATTCTATGGTGCCTTATTTCAAGGAATTGATGACGGGAAAGGATGTTGGCCTGATGAGCGAGGCAGGGTGCCCTGGTATTGCAGATCCCGGAGCAGAAATTGTTGCAGAAGCACATAAAAGAGGGATCAGGGTGGTACCTTTGGTTGGCCCGAGCTCTATTTTGCTGGCGCTGATGGCCTCGGGGTTTAACGGGCAGAGTTTTACCTTCCACGGCTATCTGCCCATCGATAAAGTAGAACGCGCAAAGCGTATCAAAGAGCTGGAGCAGTTGTCGCAGAAGAACCGGCAAACACAGCTGTTTATTGAGACCCCGTTTCGCAACAATCACCTTTTTGAAGACATCATGAAAAATGCTTCCGGGCAGACCCAGCTGTGTGTAGCCTGTAACCTGACAGCACAAGACGAATATGTCAAGACTTTACCAATAGGGCTATGGCGTAAAGAACGCATAGACTTGCATAAAAAACCAACTATATTTTTATTATATAAGGGAAGCTAGCGGTACATATTCTTGCTTTCTATAAAAGAAAGCACTTTATCAGGAACAAAATACTGTACATTTTTGCCTTCAGCGATAGCTTTGCGGATAAAGGTAGAGGAGATATCCATTTGTGGCGTTTCTGTGATCTTTATGGATGGATGGCCGGCCCATTCAGCAATGTCCGCTCCGGGTCGTGGGTAAATATAGAGTTCGTAGTTTTTTAAAATAACCTCGTAATTTTTCCACTTTTTAAAAGAGGCCAGGTTATCTGCTCCCATAATTAAAACAAATTCCTTACCCGGATATTTTTCCTGCAGATGTGCAAGGGTATCAATGGTATAAGAGGGCTGCGGTAAGCTAAACTCTATATCGCTTACTTTAATCTGATCTGCATTTTCAGTAGCCAGTTTTGCCATTTCAAGCCTGTCGTACATATTCGACAGGCCGTTTTTGTTTTTTAACGGGTTGTGGGGTGAAACCACCAGCCATACCTCTTTAAGTCCGGTAAAACCTGCCATATAGCTGGCTATAATTAAATGTCCGGTATGGATAGGGTTAAATGAACCGAAGAAGAGTCCCGTTTTCATGCGTTTATAAAATCTCCAACCAGCTTTTCTGCTTCCAGGCAAGCGGTTTGCAGGTCAAAATTCTCAAGGATTACATCAAATTTATCTGCATAGCCCAGTTCTTTTTCGGCTTTAACAAAACGTTCCTGTAATTTCTCGGGGCTATCTGTGCCTCTGCCGGTCAGGCGTTCCTTGAGTACTTCCAATGACGGCGGCTGCACAAAGATGGCCAGGGCATCTTTTTCATATTTACGTTTCAGGCGCAGGCCGCCTTCTACGTCAATATCAAAGATAACATGTTTGTCCTGATCCCAGATACGCTGGATCTCTGACCTTAAAGTACCGTAAAATGTTCCGCTGTACACCTCTTCAAATTCTACAAATTCCTGGTGTGCAACTTTATGTAAAAAGTCTTCTTTGCTGATAAAATAATAATCCTTTTCATTCTTTTCATCGCCACGCAGCTGGCGTGTAGTGGCAGAGATGGAAAAGCTCAGTGAAGGGAATTTCGTAAGCAAATGTTTAACGATGGTGGTTTTACCTGCTCCTGAAGGTGCAGAAAATATAATGAGTTTACCTTGTTTCATCAGGGGCTTACAGTACGTTTAACAATTGTTCTTTAATCTTTTCCAGTTCTTCCTTCATCCCAACAACCAGCTGCTGTATCTGGGCATCATTGGCCTTTGCGCCCATGGTATTGATCTCCCGGCCAATCTCCTGCGAGATGAAACCCAGTTTTTTCCCATTGGCGTCTTTTCCTTTTAAGGTTTCGAGAAAATAGTCGCAATGGCTTTTCAGTCGGATCTTTTCTTCAGTAATGTCCAGTTTATCAATGTAATAGATCAGCTCTTGTTCCAGGCGGTTCTGGTCTACATTTACCTTGCCCACGTTTTCTTCCAGAAACTGGTTCAGCCTGTTTTTGATCTGGGGAATCCTCAGTGGTTCCAGTACTTCGATCTGGCTAAAAAAGTCAAGTATGTTTTTGATCCTTAATTCCAGGTCGGCCTTCAGTACGGCACCTTCCATCTCCCTGAACTGGTTAAAGTTTGCCAGGGCCTTGTTAAAGGTCTCGAAAAGAATGTTCCAGTCGTTTTCACTCACTTCGTCCTCAACATAACTGATCACATCCGGAAAATTCAGAACTGCCTGCAAAAGGTTATTGGAGTTTGCGCCCAGGTTCACATTAATGTCTTCCAGTTGCCTGTAATATTTGCTGAGCAGTGCTGCATTAATAGTTGCTCCCTTGAGTGCTTCTTCCCCTTTCTCCAGGTTAATGGAAACGCTCACTTTTCCGCGCTCCAGCTCTTTGCTGCAAATGTTACGCAAAAGCAATTCCTTATCTGAAAAGGCTTTTGGGAGCTTTAGATTCAATTCTAAAAACTTACTGTTGAGGGATTTTATCTCTACTGCAAATTTTACATTTTCATGATCTGCAGAGGCCAGGCCGTATCCTGTCATTGATTTTATCATGTGCAAAGATATAATTTATTGCGTTTTCATTTCCATTTAACTTTTTTTAACTAAGGGAATTGCTCAACAATGGTTAGTTTTACAATAATTTTTATCTGGAATGAAATTTAACCACCTACATATTTTCCTGTTTTTGGCAGTTTTCTTAACTGCCATGCCTGCTGTTTTTGCCCAGGATTTTTTGCTGGGCGGTGTGGTCTCTGAAAGAGGGACTACAAACCGGATTGCGGGGGCACAGGTAACCAATAAGCGAAACGGTTTCAGGGTAAATAGCAGTGATTTTGGATTATTTCAGATCAGGGCCAGTGTAGGAGATACCCTTTTGGTTACCAAAATGAATTTTTCGGATGCAGAGGTTGTGGTGTCGGCCGCTAAGGATATGCTAATTTATCTGACGGGAAGCCAGATGCTAAAGGAAGTGAACATTAAAGGACAAACCAAGAAGCAGGAACTGGACGATATGAAAAGGGAATACCGGAACAAGGGCTCTTTTTATCAGGGTAAGCCGCCCTTTCTTTCTTTTCTGTTCAAACCTTTAACAGCCGTATATGAACTGTTTGGCCGTACACCCAAAAATGCGAGACGCTTTGGCCGCTTTTATGAAACAGAATTACAGCAAACGCATATTGATGGTTTGTTTAATGAATTTCTGATCCAGAGTAATACCGACCTTAAAGGTAAAGACCTGGAGCAGTTTATGTTGGATTACCGGCCTGAATACGAGAAATCCAAGAACTGGGCACAGTATGATGCCATTAAATACATCAGGGATTCTTATAAAAAATATACAGATACCTTAAGAAAGAATTGAATATTTATCAGATAGAAAGGGCCTCACATGCTTTTTCAGCAGCCAGTTTTTCCGCGTTTTTCTTGTTATAGTCTCTTCCAACACCATAACTTTCCCCTTCAATCACAGCACGGATGGTAAACAACTTGGCACTTTCACCTTCTTCATTTTCCATCATATCAAAGGTAATATCTTTGCCATGGCGCTGACACCATTCAATCAGCTTACTTTTGAAATTAGTCTCTGTAAGTTCGAGGGTGTGAATGTCGATATAAGGCTTAACGATTCTTTTAAGCAGAAATTCCCGGGTAAAATTATAACCTTTATCCAGGTATATTGCGCCAATTAATGCTTCAAAAGCATCTCCAAGCATAGAATGGTGCTTGGTTTGTACATTTACAGCTTTATGATCAAATACAATTAGCTGATCAAAGCCCATCTTTCTGGCAAGTTGGTTCAGATTGGCCCTGTTTACAATTTTAGAGCGCATTTCTGTCAAAAAACCTTCTTCTTTGTAGGGGTAACTTTTGAAAAGCAGTTCGGCTATTACCGAACCCAGAACAGCATCTCCCAGAAATTCAAGACGCTCATTGCTGCTTCTGCTTCCATTCTTTAAGACTTTTGCCACAGACCTATGCCTGAATGCCATTTTATACAAAATTGCATTTCCCGGCACAAAGCCTAAGATGTTTTTCAACTTTCTTATAAAATCCTTATCAGAAGAAAGATAAAGCTTATACAGGTCAAATAATGGCATTAATTCCTAAACAATTAAAGAAAGCGACTTGCTGTAGCTTTCACATAAAGCGACTTATTCTTCGTATTTTTTGAATATCACAGACGCATTATGACCACCAAAACCAAATGTATTGCTCTGAGCAGCACGAATGGTGCGTTTTTGCGCCTTGTTAAAAGTGAAATTTAGTTTTGGATCACACTCAGGATCATCGTTAAAATGGTTGATCGTTGGCGGAACAATATCGTTTTTTACAGCAAGTATTGCCGCAATAGCTTCAACTGCACCGGCGGCACCTAATAAGTGGCCTGTCATAGACTTTGTAGAACTGATATTCAGTTTATATGCATTTTCTCCAAACAAATCTACAATAGCCCTGCTTTCAGAGATATCCCCTAGCGGGGTAGAAGTTCCATGTACATTGATGTAATCAATGTCAGCAGTGGTTAATCCGGCATCATTTAGGGCATTTTGCATTACCATTCTTGCACCTAATCCCTGTGGGTGCGGTGCAGTAATGTGATTGGCGTCGGCACTCATACCACCGCCGACCAGTTCGGCATAAATTTTTGCACCACGTTTTTTTGCGTGCTCCAGTTCTTCCAGGATAATGGTTCCGGCTCCTTCTCCTGCAACAAAACCATCGCGATCTTTATCAAATGGTCTGGATGCAGTTTTTGGGTCGTCATTTCGGGTAGAAAGGGCGTGCATTGCATTAAAACCGCCAATTCCTGCTTCATTAATGATTGCTTCCGAACCGCCGCTGATGATAATATCGCACATATTCAACCGAATATAATTGTATGCATCAATCATTGCATTGGTAGAGGAGGCACAGGCAGAAACTGTGGCGAAGTTTGGTCCCCTTAACCCATATTTTATGGATATATGGCCGGGAACAATGTCAATAATTACTTTTGGAATGAAAAATGGATTGATCCGAGGAGTTCCATCGCCCAGGAAAAAAGCTTTCATCTCATCCTGAAACGTTTTAAAACCACCGATACCTGAACCCCAGATTACACCAATCCGATTGGTGTCTAGCTGGGAAAAGTCGAAATTTCCATCCTTTACAGCTTCCTCTGTAGATACTAAAGCGTATTGAACAAATGGATCTAATTTACGCGCTTCTTTCTTGTCCAGGAAATCTTCAGGATTGAAGTTTTTGACCTCACAAGCAAACTTTGTTTTAAATTTAGCCGGGTCAAAACCTGTAATAGGGCCAGCGCCACTCACCCCATTGATAAGGCCATCCCAGAATTCCGGAATGGTATTACCAATTGGAGTGAGCGCACCTAACCCTGTAACTACTACTCTTTTTAATTCCATTTATACGGATTATACGGAAACCGTATTTTTTACTTAACGTTTTTCTCTAAGTAAGCAATTGCTTGACCAACTGTACCAATGGTCTCAGCCTGATCATCAGGGATTGCTACATTGAATTCTTTTTCAAACTCCATAATAAGTTCTACTGTATCTAAAGAATCCGCACCCAAGTCGTTAGTGAAAGAAGCTTCTGGTGTAACTTCGTTTTCATCCACACCTAATTTTTCAACGATAATAGCCTTAACTCTTGAAGCAATATCAGACATAATGTTATAATTTAATGGTTAAATAATTCAGTGCAAAGAAAAATAAATATTTACACTTTTCAAATGTTTTTATTTCTGTACCAATTTTAATGTTTTTATTTTGAACATCAATGTAAAATTAGTTTTATAATTTCGTATTTCCGTAAAATATTCTGTTTTGAACAAAACTTATTTAAAACTTTCATTAGACCTTGACTTCGTTTTAATTGCCATCACCGCTTCTTTAAAAGATTACGTGCTTTGCCATAAAATCAATACCAGACTGAATTTTGGCTTTGAAAAGATTGAAGATCATGAGGTTTATTTCAATATTGACGAGTCTCCTTTATCCTTTTCCAAATATTATTTTTTTGTAGAACAAGGCGAAATAGAATATTACATTATCAGCAACAGAAACGCCGAAGGTTTTTTAATTCCCGAGATGAACAAGGTCGATTTTTTCATGATTATTCACCAGTATATTGACAGGGAAGACCTGAATTTTATCCTCTCTGGATTGAATAAACTCCCTGATATTCAGGTTGCTGCGCAGATAGATCCATTGAAGTTAAAGTCGAAAGAGAATTTAGTAATGTAAATTTTATATTGAAGGTGTACAAAATACACTATATTTGAATTTACATAACCAAACAGATAACTTTAATAAATCAGACTGGCATCGGTTTTCTGTATCAAAAAAAAACGCTCGTTTTGTTGGTCTGTAATAAAATTTAAATAACTCAATGAAACCATTTCATTCTAGAACAAAAATCGTAGCCACATTAGGCCCGGCCTCAGCTAAACCAGACGTTTTATATAGTATGTTTAATGCAGGTCTGGACGTTTGCCGCTTAAACTTTTCTCATGGTTCGCAGGCAGATCACCAGGAAGTCCTGGATACCATTCGCAGCATCAATAAAAAGCACAACTATAATGTTGGGATTCTTGCTGATTTACAGGGGCCTAAGATAAGGATTGGTATGGTTAAGGATGGTGGAATCCAATTGGTTAACGGAGCAAAGACCATCATCACCACTAAAGAGTGTATTGGTAACGAGGAACGCATTTATATTACTTATGAATCTTTCCCGAAAGATGTTAAGGCCGGTGAGATCATTTTGTTGGATGACGGTAAGCTGCAGATGCGGGTTCTGGAAACAAATCTTGCCGATGAAGTGGTTTGCGAAGTTGTTCATGGCGGAATCCTTACTTCCAGAAAAGGGGTAAACCTGCCTAATACTAAAGTATCAATTCCTTCACTTACTATTGAGGATCGTAAAAATCTTGAATTTGTTCTCGAAAACGATGTAGAATGGATCGGCCTTTCTTTTGTTCGTAATGCAGAAGACATTATAGAGCTGAAGAATATCATTAAAGAAAGAGGTAAAACAGCAAGGGTAATTGCTAAAATTGAGAAACCAGAGGCCATAGCAAATATAGATGAGATTGTTGCCGTATCGGATGGTATTATGGTTGCAAGGGGCGATCTGGGTGTAGAAATGCCGATGGAAGAAGTGCCTTTACTGCAAAAAATGATCGTTCAAAAATGCCGCGCCGCATCTAAACCGGTTATTATAGCTACCCAGATGCTCGAAAGTATGATCACCACACCAAGGCCAACACGTGCAGAGGTGAATGACGTGGCCAATTCGGTACTTGATGGAGCAGACGCAGTAATGCTGAGTGGTGAAACTTCTGTTGGCGAATTTCCGCTGATTGTGATTGAGACGATGCAGAAGATCATTCAGAATATAGAGCAAAACAATTATCCTTTCCATCCTGAAAAATTCCTTAAGCCAAAATCTGAGAGCTTTCTGAGTGATGCCATTTGCGATACCGCCTGTTTCCTATCTAAACAGACCAATGCCGTTGGAATTGTTTCGATGACGCTAAGCGGTTATACTGCTTTCGAAATTTCCAGTCACAGGCCCAAAGCGCTTACCTATATTTTTACAAGTAATAGGTCGCTGCTCAATACTTTGAGCCTTTTATGGGGTGTTCAGGGCTTCTATTATGATAAGTTTGAGAGTACTGACGAGACCATTCAGGATGTGAATGATTTGCTTAAAAAGCTTAAAATGGTAAAAAAAGGTGATGTAATTATCAATACTGCAGCCATTCCTATGGAACGTAAGGGTAAAACAAACATGTTAAAAGTTACCGTTATCGATTAATATTCCTTTGGATTCAAAATTTTTTCTACTTTTGCAATCCGAAAAACGGAGAGTTGTCCGAGTGGTCGAAGGAGCACGCCTGGAAAGTGTGTATACTCCAAAAGGGTATCGAGAGTTCGAATCTCTCACTCTCCGCTGATAGGAAAGTCAGGTATTAGAAAAAAGCGTTATTCATGACACTTTTTTTTCCGGCCTGAAAATCGCGGTTTAAACGTGGTTTTGGGCATGGGTTCAGGTTCCTGGCTCTCCGCAGAAAAGGTTTAAGCGGAATATTGACAAAAATTCATTCGTGCGTCTTTCGTGACTCACGCGCTTTTTAAAACCAAAAACCGCCATGGTGGCGAAATGGAGGACAGGGTTCGAATCCCTCTTCCTCCGCTTCACATCTTAGCGGAAAAGCTATTAAATCGCTGAAAGCTTGTAAATACCAGTATTTACAGGCTTTTTTTCATTTCCATATACTCATAAAACTTACGGAATCAAGTGAAACTAATATGCGTAATTCGTGCGTCCTCTAATTTAAAGAAAAAGACGCACGGGAAATGATGTAAGTTATTGATTTACAACATGTATTGTGCTGGTTCATCTTGATAGAAAGCGACATCAATCAGATTTTTGTACAACTTAATTTGATTGATTATGATGGAAAGAAGTTTTGGTCTGCTTTATTATTTGAAGCAACCTAAAAATGTAAGTGCCAAAGAAAGATTTATTTATTGCAGGATCACCGTAGATGGCATTCCTAAAGAGTTTTCGACAAAGCGAAAATGTTCCATTTCGAAATGGAATCAGGATTGTGGCAGAATGGAAGGGAGTAGTCAGGAGGCGAAGTCTTTAAATGCTTATCTCGATTCTGTGACGAATGCTGTTTACAAAGCCAAAAAGCAGTTGTTAGATGAGGACAAATCTGTGACTGCTGAAGCGATCCGAAATGTTGTCCTGGGCATTGAAGAAGAAAAGTACATGCTGATGGAAATTTATGGACGCTACAATTCGAAGGCTCGTACGTTAGTCGGATTGGACTATGTGAAGGAAACTGTGGATAGATTTGACCGTATAGCCAGGATAGTAGGCAGATTCATCAGGGCTTTTTACAAGGTTGATGATTTAGAACTGCGTCGATTGGATTATGAATTTATTGACGAACTGGCCAACTATATTCGCGTGGTTCAGGGTTGTAGCAAAAATACGACGCAAAGATATCTGGCAACTTTTAAGTCAGTAATTATTGACTGTAAAAGAAAGGGGTGGATTCAGACTGATCCGTTTGCTGAATTTTCGATGAAAAAGGAGGAAGTAGAAGTAAAGCCATTATCAGCTAATGAGCTGGAGCGACTTCAAAAAGAAATCTTCAGTTGCGATCGCTTAAATTCGGTTAGGGATGTGTTCGTTTTTTGCTGCTATACAGGACTTGCGTATGCTGATTTAAAGAGGTTAAGCTGGGCAGATATATCGAAAGGTGAGAACGGTGATCGATGGATCAGAATAAAGCGGAAAAAGACCGGCACATTAAGCGTCATTCCTTTACTGCCAATGGCGAGAAGAATTTTGTTTTTACATGGGATGAAGCGTAAATGCCGGGCTTCGGGAAAGGCTCTTATGGTGTTAAGTAATCAGAAAATGAATGCATATTTGAAAGAAATAGGAGATTTGTGCGGGTTCAAACATGATGTTCACGCGCATATGGCTAGGCATACATTTGCCACTACAGTAGCTTTAGCAAATGGCGTTTCAATAGAGAGCGTTTCAAGGATGCTCGGTCATAAATCCATAAGACAAACTCAGCACTACGCAAAGGTTCTGGATAAAAAGTTGGCAGAGGATATGGCAAAGCTGCGCACGAAACTTGCATCAAAAAGCAAGCTTGTCGATCAGATGCAGCCTAAAATATCTAAGTCGTTAAAAAATATTGTTATGTGTCAGCCAGTTCAGCTGAATTTTTCAAGCTTCAAAGGCCGGGCATAAATGGGAGGCCGGTAGAACCGAGTTGTCGGGGGTACCGGCCTTTTTTTATATTTAGCAGTAGCATTTTGTAAGGAGGAAATAGTTGATGATATTTGCTAATATAATTAGTAAACAATGAGATTTAATTTACATAAGGGACAGGTATTTCGTATTTCTTCCAACTTGGCGCAAAAATATGAAACGATATTCGGGCAATTTTCATTCTTGGCGGAAGTCGTCGCGGTAGGTGAATACCGATCCTGGGGCACCAGTAATATCGTGACAAGGGATTTGACATTGACGGTTAAGGACTGGGGCACGGAACCATACGGTCAGCCGAAATGGTTTGTCTGTCATTGCCTCGCCCTTGGGCATGACAAGTATGGTGATCCTGAACTCAATTATTCACCGAACCTGATTCAGGGTAAGGGTCAGTGGTATGTTCCCGATCTGATGAAATGGCAGGAACGCTTTTCTGAACTGTGGCAACATGGCCTGGTAGAGTTAGTTATCAAATAGGTTGTTGATCTTAGCCGGGGGCCGTCAATCAGTGCAAAAACCAGCATGGCATCCCGAACCGGTTCCAAAGAAAAAATCCAATTGCAAACCGAGGCGAGCGATCTCAATCAGGGAGTATTTTTCTTTAAAAGTCCTATTTAAGATAGATTCCTGTACTGCTGCCCATTTCATGATGTCGGGATTGGTATCATAGTTTTTGCGCAATTGTTGTTCGTGTTTCCAGAAGCAGTTTTGACAGTTGGAATCAGCAGGGAACCGGATTGATTTATTCCTCCAAAAGCTTTGAACATGGTGATGAAATACCTTGTTGTCGATTAATGGGAATTGCGGCACGCGCCATATTATTTCCATCCAACGGTGTATCCAGGTGTTCGAGCCTTCCCGAAACTCGCAGTGTGTCGGGAATTTCATCGTGTCAGATAACCGGTTTGCCCGGCTCGCCTCGTCGTACCGATAGCCGATTCTCATTGCGATCGGCAGATCGGTGTACATGTAAAGAAACTCAAATATCGGCATCACTTTCAGTACGGTCGTACAAAAACGTTTGTTGATGTTGGGAATCGCGCATTTCACCCGGAGCATTTCTTCCCAGCCCATCCCTCGGAGCCAAATGATTTCCCGCCCGATCAGCTGTTCCAGATCAAATATAACCTGGATTGTCGCAGGATCTTCAGACGTGGCGACGAACTCCTTTTGATGGGGACAGTACTTTTGCAAACGATCGTTAACCATCTGTTTCAGTTTCTTATCTATTTTGTTGCCCGCGTTATGGTCGTCAATACATACAAGGGAAAATAGTTCGAAGTCTGCGGGATGATGAAAGGCCAGGTAGCTGCTGGTTTTACCACCAGACAGGCTGTTTGCTGTTTTCATATACACTTGTTTTATGCAAGGTGGAATTAGTGAGTTCCGACGGAGAATTAAAGTAAGGGGGAGCGATTTGCTCCCCCTAAAATTCAGGCTCTATCAATCGAAAACCCGGTTGATCGTGCCGTCCATGGGGTTGAATTCTACCTGGTTATAACTCCGGTAACGCCCACGTTTAATTACAATTCTGTCGTGCTCATCGTGTGTAAGCACGCCGGTTGCCGATAAAAAAATCCGGATGCTATGATCCGACTTTTCGTAGTTAATGTGCTTGGCGCTTTCAAGTACATGCTTGTGGCCAATGGTCTCGCCCTCCCCGAGGACGATCCGTTTTGATTTGTGTTTGTACATAATGAACCGATTTTAGGTTTCAGAAAAAATTAATTCGAGGTACTGTTCTTTTTTCAGGTGATAAGAGGGAACCGGTTGAGAATTGTCGGATTCTTCGACAACAATGATGTCCCCCTGCCGGAATATCCGTTTGGGGTTGGTAATATCTATCCGGATCGTCCAGGCAATTGCCTGTATGGCATCCGGTTTCCGATTATTAGCAGAAGTCAGTTCTCCACTCATGGCAGCTTCCTCCGGGACGTAAATCCAAAACTCCCGCTGGGTTGTCGTGCACCAGCAACGCACGGCGTATATCGCTTGTGGTCTGCGCCATGACCAACCCGTTTCAAAAAGCTTTTCGTCTCTGATGCGGTACAATTCATAAATGTCTTCAAATACATGTTCGTAGGCCTTATTATTCCCATCCCACCTGGTTCGTGTCTTAGAAATAACCTGCCTGTCCAGCATTTCGGGTTGTAGCTTTTGAAAAAGATTGGCGACACCGATGCAATCGAACATTACCCGGCGGCGCTCTGTGTTCTTTTCCGAAAGTGCAGCCTCTACCGTTACCGGCTTTATTGTTTCCCATACTTCGGCTACAAAATCCCCGAGTTCCTTCAGGCCGGAATGGGCATTAATTACGTCACGCTGGAAATGTTTAACTGTCTCAAATTTTGTTTTCCAAAGCGAAAGGGCCTCACTTAATGTGAAGCCCTTCAAGCCCGATACGCAGTATTCGGCTTCTTTCAATTTTGTTAGATTCATGATCTTAAATTTTATAATAGTGGTACAATTATTCGTTTGGATTCGGTTTGCCATTTCGTGTAATCAAAACTGGTGATCTCATAAACTCTCACTTTGCCGCGTTTTTTAAAATCCATGAAATCCAATTCAATATTGTCCCATACACCGTTAAATTCTTCGAGTTGATGGATTTCGTGATTGAACCGAGATTCTAGAATTTTGGCATAAGCATCTTGCCATGTCTCATGCGCAGTGGACAAGGGTCCGTTGTTGAGCTGTAAATTAATGGTGACTGACCCCCCGAATGAGTGTTCGGATTCGAGATGAATCAACATTTTATCAAACCATATCGTTGATGGAATTTCAACTGGGAGTTTACAGTCGCATGAATCATGCTCATCTTCGGAATATTCATCCTGCCCTTCAAAGCACTTGGTCTTGGGGTTGTAAACCACTTCGCCCCTTGCGGTAAAATCTCCGTCAAACGATCCGTATCCCATGACATCTGCCACGCATTTGATAATCTTTTCCTGAGACGGATCTGGTGAATCGATTGGCTTGCCATCTATTGTAAAATCGAACCATCCTGAATCACTTCCACCTTCCCATGTTACTGCCAATTCTCTTCCAAGCTTCACCAGCTCATCGCAGTAAGCAATCATTGTTTTTTCTTTCATGTTTTTAGTCTTTTGATTGTTGTTTAATTTGAGTTAAGAGTGATCTGTCGCTATGTCTTGGGTTATTAAACCAGGTGCGCTGCTCTTCGGAGAGTTCAAACCGGATGCAGCCTAACCAGTCCTGTATCGTGGGTACTTTCCCGTTGTGATCCTCCCGGCAATGCTCGTAGAGAATGTCTCTTGTAGACATTTGTTCACCGGTTACCGTGTTGGTCACTGTATCTCCGATCAGTTCGGTAAGTATGTGTATGAACCAGACGTTATGGGAAAAAAGCCGGTGCTGGGTTGCAGGAAAAAACAATTTGGAACTATCCATCAGTTTGTGCAGATGCAGCGTGTCCTCCGTCGAGCACCTGAATTTTCTGGCGCTTAACAGCGCGTGGTCGTAGTAGTGCATAATATTTAGAATTAATGATAAGTAAGTAAGCGCGCAGGTTTGCGGCTGTTTTTAATCTGGGTCAGTAAGGTTTCAGGCCTCGTATGGGTGAAGGGTCAGCGTATCGCACCCTGACTTTTTCTCGCCAGAAACACTGAGCAACTTCTTTGTCATAAGGCAGTTGAAGATATTGGAACAACGCCCCAAGGAAAGTACCTAGATCCAGATCTTCCTCGAGGTAGGCATATTTGGAATCCCGGTAGGAAAAAGAAGTGATATCCTTGGTTATTTTAAGTTCGGTTAATAATGCATGTGAAACCTGTAACCAGCCATGACCGGGATCCTGATGAAACCAAAATGTCATTTGCGTTACGGTCTGAAGATCAAGTTCGTCATGTGACATGTTCAAAGTATTTAATTGGGTTTTACAAATAAGCCCGCATATGCAGCGGGCCGTTTATTCTTTGAAATCAGGGGATATTTCCCGCATGCCGTCTGGAGTATCGTACTGCATGGAAATGCGATTTCCCGCCCACGTACCCAGGTATGGGTTTTCATTTGGAAAGTCACCCCCACCGCGTCCGTTGCCAGAGCATGTCAGCAGCGGCAAAGGATGGATCGCCCAATTATCTTCCGTATCGACGATCGTTGCCACGTCAACAAATTCCCCTTTGGTGTGATTGACAAGGTATTGCGCACAAGGGCCGTCAGGGATTACCGGACGGATTTTTTCAAACGGGGTGTTTTTATCACGGGAAGCGAAATGAAAAAGTGTCATTTTGCAATCCACTTCCGGGAATTCATCCAGGAAAAGGCCTTCATCCATGTAAGCGCCAGCCCATACGATTCTGGACCGGTACCACAGGCCTCCTGGTATAAGATTGCCGGCTACGGTGCCAACAAAACTGTTCCCAATCCATGAATGTTCCATCAGTTGCAACCCGCTTCCGTATTCGTGTGCAAACAGGTACTGGCGCTTGTCCAGGTTTACCGGGAGATAAAATTGTCCCATATTCTTAAGATTTAGGTTTAACGTTTCGGCCTGCTAGGCCATCTTCAGTGCCGGGAGCATACCGGCAGACGTTTGTTTACTCAGTTAGCGATTGGTAGGGACAGGTCAACCAACCCGTTGTCTCTGGTGCCAGAGCACGCACCAGGCTGGTGATGCGGATGTGCAGGTTGTTTTAATTGGAATGGGGGCACCTTTAACGCCGAGAAGGGACGTTCCGGTAGTTTAAAAAAGCAGCGATTGCATTGACAGTACGAGGTTGGAAATGCTACCGGCTAATTCGGGAGCCACCCAATCGCCGGTCTTTCAAATGATATATTGAAGGGTAAGCGGGCGGCTACTACCACGGCCGCCCGCTGACAGGTCATTCTGGTTTTATCTCGAATACCAGGATTGGCGAGTAGAGCCAGATATCGCGTTCTTCGCGAATTGTAAATTGTGGGAACCCTTTAAGCTTGTTAAGTTGGTCAATCGTCATGGGCTGGCACCAGTAAACAGGTACGTAATGATAGTCATCTTCAAATGATAATTTAGTAACCTGCTGAATGGTCTGGAACAAATTCTCCGGGAGATTCTCTTTGATGATCACTACCTCGGGTAAGTGCTCAGAATAGGGGCGGCCATAGCCGTCGCTCTTCACAATGGTTTCGGCCTGCTCTTTGAGCAGCCTTTTCCTGCGGCGTTTTATTTGCGGAATACCTGATAGGTCGGCACCCTCTTTGGTTTTCCATACTCGAGATTCGATGTTTGCGTGAATTGCACAATGTGCGCGTAAAACACCTCGATGCGAAAACCAAATTGTTAAGACCGATTTGCTACTGGTCAGTACAACATCGTGCAAAGATATACCGCTGTCCAAGCCTCCCGAATAGCTGATGTAGCCGCTGTTGCTGAGGTGAAAAGAACCATTTTCGCAGGTTTGCGCAAAACTATCGTGTATGTGGCAGAAATAAACCGTTTGCCCGTCAGGCAGTTGCAAGGAATCCCCCACACTTGGTCTGTGCAAAGAATGGCTCTTTGTATAGGCCTTACTGAACTCCACAAGCAATTCAAAGTCTTTGGCCACAGACCGTTCATCGAAGGCTCCCGTATAGATCAGATAGTTGTCATTGTACTTGTTTAACTCAGCTAAGGTACTGGCGCTGCTTGTCAGTTCTTTTTTTTGCGAATTTTCCATAACATAGTGTTTGTTCGTCTAACGACTGTTAAAAAAAGAAGGACTTCCCAGGGAAGCCCTATTTAAGTTGAAGGGTAGATGCCAGATACAGGCTCATAAAAATCTAACAGGAATAATCTTTTATAACATTATTTGCATGATTATCTATCAATATGCACTGATGGTTATAAGCTTTTGCTTTCGCTTCCTGCAAGTCGTTGGTGAACAACAGATCTTCACAGGCCATTTCATCATATACCCTGTAGAGTGGCAACCGGGCGTTGTTTTCTTGACTTTCGATCGGGGCCTTCCCGTTGTTTTTTGTTGCGTTCATATCACATTGGTTTACTTTGCGTTTCGGCCTGCTGGGCCATCATCAGTGCCGGGAGCATACCGGCAGACGCTTTTTTTACTCGGGTAGCCGGACGGTTGGGACATGTCTACCAACCCGCTTTCTCCGATGCTGAGCACGTACTAGGCTATTTGCTGTTCGGGTCACCCATAAGCTCATGTTTCCACTGGAATAACTCGGTGACTAGGCTATCCGTCATGGTGGCGGTACCGGAGCAGGACTGGCCTACTTCCTTAACCGTGCAAAGCAGAGTCCTTACCGGCAGACGATTGCAGAAACTTTTGCGCAAAAAAATACTAGCCCGCCGCCGCCCAACTTGCCTAGCGGGGCGGCACCAGGCGGGCATGGAGATTTTTTTGTGCAAACCGCTGGCAAGGCTGCGAGAGTCGCAGCCGCAGAGTTTCTGCAACCGGATGACTGTAAGGAGCTTTGCAAAAGGTTAAGGGAGTAAAGGGCAGTACAATAAGGTGCCATATGCGGATGGCCGGCATCGAAGATTCTGGAAACACCGCGTGTGGGCCCGGATAGAGAATAGCCGGATTGCGACAGTTGGGGGCTGTTGGTGGGCATGGGGAACGTGGCAGCTGAGCAAATGGGTAGAGTCAGATTGGCTAAACCAATGAAATTAAATTCACAAGTAATTTTTTATATTCGTCCATTGCGAGTTGAATTGGAGTGCCTAGGGCATCCTCATTCCGTTTTAATTGGTTTTCCCCGCGAGATCCCCTAAACGTAGTTAGAGATCGAATTGAAAACTGATAGAAATGTGTGGGCAATAAGATTGAGGTGGTAACCATGAGTTGAAATTAACTAGTGCATAACATTGGTTAACCAGAAAACGTTTTTCTTTCGCGGTTCAAAAACGACAAAAATGGAAGAATTCATCAATTCCGAACAGGTGCCCCAAGCCAATTATCCGGTATATATTTATGATAGCGAATCCTGCTGTATAGAAAATGGAGAGTTAACTTACGACGAATATTGCAAATTTGAGCTGCTATTTTACACGGGAATGGCAGGGTCAATAACGCTTGAAGAGGTTGACTATCCGGAAGAAGAGCAGTATTTAGCTGATGACAGAAAACCTCTGGTTCGCTATAGCGAAGGAGCTATGTTTATCGCCACAGATTCTTTTAATTATTGTGGTTTGCACCACGAACAAGAATTTGGTGGAGAATTGGAAAAAGTTGCAGAAATGAAATCACTTGTTGCGGAATTGGGTATCGCAAAGGCCTTAATAGTTCGCAGTAGCAAGACGATATACACTGTAATAAATGCGAGCCAGACTGCCACTGAACGAAAGCCGAGGGCTGGTAACTTTGCACCCGAAAAATTGCTTTCTAATTTTTCATTTAGAGGTACCGGCACAAACTGCGCATACTTGATAAAATATACTTCCGGATCAGCTGTCGTCCATGATACGACTAAGTTGACTGATACAGCAGTTGAAAATTGGTGGAACGGTTTCTGGAGGGCTTGTGAATCGAGTTTCAGCTTATCCGATGATGGTACAGAAGTTAGAGTTATTAAGGCCTATGACGAACAGGATTTTTATTTTGCCTGTGAACAATATTCGTTCTGTACCGTAATTTTTAAGGGGGAGAAAGCGGGACAAATCGCAGTGCCCGATCGTGTGTTGGCCTGGGTAACATCGGTTGGTATTAACTATGCATTTATCTGCCGCACACAACCAAACGTGTATGTTGTAGTTGATAATAGCACGCAGTATGCGTCGAAACTGGAGAAGCTCAGAATGCAATTGAGGCATCTGATATGACGGAAATTTGACCCACCGCTAACCAAATAAAACGTAACTTTTAACTATGATTAAGTCAAGGAAATTTTCAGTTAAGGATATCGTGAGTATCGCATTAAACCGAAATTTTTCGGATAACGTGGATGACGCTATCAACCTATGCAGCTTTATGTTGCAGCAAGAATTAATCAACGTATAGATGATTCAGGCCGTCCCAATTTGCAGGGCCGAAATATTGAGTCAATTCCCGTTTCTCGCAGAATTAGATGAAAATGCTTCGGTTGAAGCTGTTTTTTCATGGATAGAAATACACCCCGAACGAGCGTATTTTGTAAAAGCGATCGAAGAAAGGAATTTCAAAATGAAGTCACCATTTGAAATTGTAAAGGAAGTGTGCGAGGATAAACAAAATTAACAGGAACACAAAGAAATTAAACTTGGCCTGCCATTACTCACCAGTTTCTGCAATCTGCGTCGGCCATATGGCACCATTCCCCCTGGAACCAGATTTCGCTCCATTCCCCCGGGGAAAGTACCAGTATTTCATCCGGTTTCAGTTCAGTTATAAGTTTGGGTGGTGCAATTGGTTTTGGATGGATCATAAAGCGGCAGGTAATCCGCACGGTTACAAGCAAGTGTTTTCCGCGACGCACTACCCTGTAGACCCATTTTTTTGGGTCGCCTTGCTTTCGGATGGCCTGGGTTATGTTCCTGCGTTTAATTGGCATTCGTATTTTTCAGTAAGTTACGGAGTGCAAAATAATTCGGATCTTCATCAGTGATCCGGCCAATTTCAAGCTGGCGAAGGGGACTTTCGATTTTTTTGTTGCAATTGAGTATATCGGCATAGAGATGGAACACCATGAATTTGCTGCCAAAACATTGCCCGGATGTCAAAGGTGCGAGAACGGCATCATTTCCATAGAAATTTATCCAGCTGATTTTTTTGGGATGCTCAGGTAATTGGTCAATCCGGTTTTCCAGGGTATCAAGTGCTGCTTCTGGTATTTTAATTATGAAAAGATGGATTTGTTCCAGAAATTGCTGAAGCCGGTTTTCAATGGGGTTTTCCGGCCGCTTGCTGTATAAAAAATCAAAAGCTATAAATTCTTTTCTGGCTTCGTCCAGGGATATATAGGTAGGTATCTGGAAATTGTCTTTCGAGGTTTGATTAACCAGTAAATGATATTGTTTCTGGGCAAGGGCCCCCAAAAGAAAAACCTCATTGTTCATTTGATGGATTTTTGCCATTGGATGTATGCGTATTTACTCGTTAGATGTAAAAACGATTCCGAAGGGTGAACAATTAATCAATTATGTGGATTTTTGGTGAGAGCGGGACGTCGGCAAAAGAAAAACCATAGTAACGTGAAGTATCCATTACACTCCAGTCGATATTTCCGCGCATTAAATTTAGCAAACGTAGCGCCATTTCATTAACGATACTTCGGTGCACACCCTCTCCAGCAATGCTTTTCCAACTCGAAAGAAATTCCAACACATCGTTGTTGTGTTTCCGTACAGTCTCTGCTATCGCCCGTCTTAGGCTAAGGCCCTGTTCGGCCTGGATCAGCATGACCAGGTTGTGAACCCCTCCATGCTCGAGCTCTTTTGCGAGGCTGAACAAATCATTAGCCCAGCATATGGTATCCCGGCACTTTTCAACCATAGTATAGATCTGGGGGAGTTCCATGATTTCACCTGGTAAATGAAGGTCCGGATAGGCAAATTCAATAGCATCTGTCGCAATGTTCGCAGCGCCAAGATATTGCCGGAGTTGTATGTATTCCGCTATCGTTATCCTTTTGCCTTCCACAAGGTTCGCATTTTCCCAAAAGGCGGCCCGGTACATCTGTTTGAGGCTTTCGGCGAATTTTCGCTGCCAGGCCAGAGATGAAAGCCGACGCATATCAGACCAGCAGTCGGTTAGAGCTTCAAAGGCTGGGTTTCCGCTGCCGGGAGGGAAATATAAATCTCCGGAAATGACACCCATAAACTGCTGTGCGAATTCCCGCCAAAAGCTTTGACTTTTCCGGTTACTTTCGTGGTCGAGTTCATCATCAGAAAGGAAAAGCAACGTAAAAAATTTGGAGAGGAGCACCAGGCGGGTGAGCGTAATTTTCGGATAGAAGCGGGCGGTCATGTGCACAAACCGCTGACTTTCATATTTTGCCAATAAATAATGTGGGATCAGTTTAAAACGAATGATCCATTCTCGAACCTGTAAAATTGCCTCATCTACAAAGGGCGAAATTGCAGTGTTTGCCGGGCAGTAGAGCTCCGGGATGCGGATAGGGTTCATCGGTTTTCCTGCTTTTAATGGTTATCTGAAGGTGCTGAAGGGCACCCGTACTGTGTCAGCCACAATATAAAAAAAGGCACTGAAATATTACATCAGTGCCTTTGGGGAGGCGTTCAGAAAGAAAAAAGGTTATGTCGTTGCTTTGCAAGCAATGTTTATAGCTTCGATAAACTCTCGCAAGGTCGCCATTTTTGACAGGAAGCCGGATGCACCCATTGCAGTTAACTCTTTTCGTATTGTCCGGATATTTTCGCCAGTATTCACTAATACAGGGACTGTGCAAAGTATATTTTTGTGGGACATTTCTTTCAACAGTTCCCGGGCACCTTTATCCGGCATATGTAAATCGCAAATGATTAGTTCGGGAGGATTTTCGGTGGTTGCTTTAAGCACTTCGTCCACTGAACTGAACAACCGTACGTTGCATTTTATGGTGGTCAGAAAACGGCTGATTTTGGTGGTTTCCATTAAATTGTCATCAACGAGATAGACTGTAGCTCCAGTGGAAAGCACACATTTCAACACAGGTGTTACAGAATTTACAGCTTCTGGTAAGAAGAGCGGCAAAACAACTTGAAAATGTACCTGGCCGGATGAAGGGTGGGACTTAATATCTACGCTGCCTGATAATAATTGACACATTTCACTAATTAAGGGAAGTCCCAGACCTGAAGAATCCGGTTGTTTTTCTCCCATATAGTATGGGGCGATATCATTGGTGAAATCAAGGAATAAGAATTGTCCCACTTGCCGGAGACTAACGTCTATGTTGTTCTGGCAATATTTTACTGCGTTGATGAAGAGATTATTGATGATGCATTTTAACTTATAGGGGTCAGTAATGATATAATCTGAGGGTAAATCATATTTGATATTAACTTCCGGTATTTTCTTTCGAAGGAGCCTGTACGCCTTTCGCGTCTTAATGAATTCCCGTAAATTGAATATGCCGGCTTCCATTTTCAGGCAGCCGGTATCGCCTTCCTTGTTAGTAGAAAGTACATCCCTAACCACATCGGTCGTGTCCTTGACAGCTGTTTTCAACACCTCGAAATATTCATTCGGAATAGTTACTCCGTCCTCCTGACGGTCTACGTGGGAAGTAATAATGATGTCCATCAAATTGACTGCCCCGCGCATGTCATGCGTGGTTATGGACAGATAGTCTTTTTCCTGTTTGTTCTCCAGTGTCATTCTGGTAAGCAGTTCATCCTGCTCTTTTTGAGCTTTCAACGCAAGCGAATTGTCATAAGTCGACCTCGCCGAGAAATAACTATAAACGAGTATGACGAAGAGGACAGCTACCGAAATATTAGCGGTGAAACTAACAGTATCTTGCTGGGCCGGCGTAAATTCAATAGGGGCTATTATGCGCCAGCTGTAATTCAGTTCTATGAGAATGAGCATCACTGCTGTCGCAGTCAATGCCATGTGGAAAAGAGTTTTTTTGTGATCAAACCAAAAAAATGCCGCTAAGAAAAGAAAAAGAGAGAATGCAAGAAGATTTGCAGGAGGGCCCAGCAATACTGCATAATACCATATCGCCAGGGAATGCAGACTGAACATGAGTGTTATTGCACTTCGGTATTTTCCCTTGGTTGCCAGGTAGATCACCGAAAGGGACAGGCAACCCTCGAGCGTTGCAGGCAGTAATATCAGGTATGCACCGGTTCTGAAAAACAGATAGGGGCCCAGTATAAAACACGCTAATGCGGTTGCCCAACAGAATATTTTAATCAGGCGCACGACCAATTTACGGGGAGTGGTAAGCTCACCCGCATATTTGCCGTGTGGTGTTACCGCCAACAAATATTCGAAAGTCATTTTTTGGTACTTTAGGGGGTCGATGTTGTTAATACTCAGGCAATCTGGACATTTTTCAGTACAAAAGATGTTAACCGATTGTGAACATCCGGCGCTGATATGGTGGTATTTAAGCATATTAGTTTCAATCCATTTATAAGCGTTTCATAACGAATTTGCATAAATCGCACCGGGCAACAGGGTGTTAATTTTCGGTGAATAAGCGGCAATATCAGAACGTTAACGGTGATCATTTGCGAAGGACAAGGTGCTCCCGGGCGGGATCGTTTTCTAATTCCCGGATCTTGTCGGCGGCAATGTTTTTCACGTCCTGTTTGATTTTACTGAAATTCGCGGCTATCATTCCGGCATCGACCTGGCGGATCAGGGGGATAGGCTTGTAGGATTCCTCTTCCTTATTGATGGCCGCATAATCGGTCAGCAGCTCGCAATCGAAAGCCTTTAATTCCACCCGTTGATCCGGCAAATCGGCCAGTACACCAACAAACTGGCCGGAGGAAAGCTTAGATATTTTCGACGGCGGTACGGCGTACTCGAGTTGCTTGCTTCTACTCACAGAGGTGCCGGAATCACTGATTGAGAGGCTTTCGCGCTCCTGCATGATCTTGCCGATCTGCTCGGATACCTGCTTGGCGGTGTCGCCGGTTTCTTGTCCGGCGATCAGATTACCTGCAATGGACATGATCACATCTGCCATTTCCTTCCCGTATTCGCGCCTTAGTTGGTGGATTGACTGAACACCCATAACCACACAATTCAAATTCGATCTGCCGGTACTGATGGTGCTTAGAAGTGCCTCGCCGCATTCCAGAGTGGGAAGCTCATCGAGGTGCACCATGCAGGGCAGTTTATTTTTTTTGTTGATAACTTTTAGCACACGGTTGGTGAAAAGCGATAGTACAGCACCGTATACCTGCGTCTTCTGCGGGTTGTTGCCCAGGCAAAGTATGCGCGGATGTTCAGGGTCATTGATCTGTAGGTTGAAATCATTACCCGATAGCACATAGTACAATTGCGGGGAAGAAAGCCGGGCAAGGGCGATCTTTGCCGTGCCGATCTGGCCTTCAAGCTGCTCAAGTACGTCGTTTAAGTAGGCGGTGATGAAAGCCCCGACAAGGTTTTGGCAGCTTTCCTCAGACCGAAGACAAGTAAAGAGCTGGTCATATTCGAGCTGGATCATCTCAATTACGTGGGGTAGCGTGCAGTAAATTCCGCCACGATACATTCGCAGGAACCAGATCACCGCGGTAACGAAATTGATCCCGGACTCGACGAAAAAATCCCCTTGCTTTTTCCGCCACTCTTTGTTTAGCCCTAAAAGAATAGTGCGTGCAGATTCCGTGGCGTCGGTGATGTCATGCATGTTTGCAGGTTCCAGGGGATTGCCGCGATGGGAGTGGCTGGGGTCGTCCAGGTTGATAAAAATACATTCGGGTTTACCCTTAAAGCGGTGTTTATTTTTCAGAAAGTGGTTGTAGGCAACCAGGGAAAGATCGGGGAATTTGAAGTCATAGAGCAGGTAAGTGAAGGGCTGGGGCTTTGCAAGTCCCTGGGTGATAAAGAAACGCAGGATGCCGGAAGTCTTGGCTGAGCCAGCTGATCCGGAAATGAGCGAAGTTCTGAAAACTGCCAAGACGTTCAGCCAGCCGTTGCGCCATTTGTCCTTCAGGCGGTAGCGCATGGGTAGGTTAATGGAGTACTGATTGGTCAGCAATTCTTCCTGCTGGGGGAAAGTGGAGTTGTCGAGGTTGAATATATCCTGGTTGGAAAATTTGTTTTTCAGGATCCTGGAAAGGATCGTGCCACCAGATAGAACCAGCAAAAAACCAGTGCCGGTAATGGTCATATATAGGCCTGCGAGGAACGTGGGCACGGCGGGAATGTAGAGGGAAAAGTATGCGATGAAGTAAGTGATCAGGCCGGTGACGAGGTAGGCCAATGCCGTCCTGTGATTGAGTTTTTCAGACTTCCGGCCCCGGGCGCCTATCAGCGATACCAACAAAATGCCGAGTGCAATCAGCTTCGCGCGGTGGAAATCGTGGAAAATGCCTGTTCGGGTGATGTTGCCCAGGATGCGGTTGGAGAAGTCAGATACCAGTCCCCATTCCCGGAAAGCTGCATATAGCTGGTAGTAAAAATGTAGTAATAAAATTATGATGGCGATCAGCCTGGTCATGTCCAGTATCTTCCGCAATGCTTGTTCATTCTCTCCTGTGTTGTGCATGGTTTTAAAGTTTTTGTGAACTCTTTTTTTTCTTTTTTCTTCTGGTGGAGCGCAGTTGGAAAGGGAGCGTTTCGGGTTGCTGTTCTGCGTGAGAGAGGATATCCCATAAGCTGTCGGGGGATGCTGCAGCCTGGGAAATGGCTTGGGAATGGCCGGTAGCGGGGTGCTCTGGCTGCGGCGGGGCCGCAGTGATTTTAAGGCTATTGGTCTTTGCGGCAGCTTCTGCAAGGCGCATGGCAGTCGCTTCGGCAGAGTAAAGTTTGCCCAGGTCGCTGCCTTTGAACACGCATTTGCTGCTGTGATCAATGTAGATCAGGCCATAGAGCCTGCCCTGGGCGTTGCGGTGTTCTACCAGTTCTACGCCCTTGCTTTTCAGCTTTTGGCGAAAGGCTTCCGGCGTGGTGGTGCCCTTGGTTTTTAGGGTCGCATCAATCGTGGCGCGCAGGGCTTCGGCGTGTTTGCCGCGGGACAGTTTTCCGCTGGAAAAAAGCGTTTCCAGTTTGCCAAGCGTCGGACGAAAGTGCAGCAGGCTGGCCTTTACGGGCATGCCTACGGCCTTGCCCTCGCTATCCAGCACGCGGTAAACAAGACCCTTTTTTTGACGCATTTTGCTGCCTTCAGCCCCGGCATCTGCATGGATGTTATAGCGGCCCAGCAGCGCGTTAAGTTCGGTGAGCGAACCAAATTTGTAGCGGGAAAGCAGGTATTCCAGGGTGCTGCCAATGGCCTGTTTAGTTGCCTTCTGCCCGTACTGAACGCGTGCCGCAGATACCGGTTTAAGGCGGAAAACCTCGCGCTGGTGGTCTGTCGCACGCACCAGGTTGTAGCGTTCTTCCAGCGCGCGGCAGGCCGCATAACTCTGGTTTTTCTGGATATTGTGCATGCGGATGCCGGTGCCGCGTTCATTCACTTTGGTGGTCACCAGGTGCAGGTGAGGATGGCCCGCATCGTGGTGCTGGTAAACCAGATAGGGCTGGCTGCCAAAGCCGATGGCTTCCATATACTGGGTGGCAATGTTGCACAAAGTCGCGGTATCCAGGCGCTCCCCGGCCGCAAAATTCAATGTGATGTGGACGCTGTTTTTCTTCAGTTCAGGGTCAAGCGCGGCCTGTCGCAGGAGCATATTTAGCCTGTGGTGCTGGGCCATGACGGAGAGTTCCATAGGATAGTTTGCCGCCATCAGCAGCTCTGCCGCAGGGCGGCTCTGCCCGCCGTTTTCGCCGGGAATAGGCATCGATAACTTGTTTTCGTTATAGAGAAAACTGCGCCGGATGGAGTACCCGTTTTTGATTACTGCAACCATTGCGCAGCGGTTTTATTGATAAAATCCTTGAGTTCTTCAATGTCTTTCATCAGCTTGCGCTTATCGGCCTCGTAGGCTACCAGCCAGGGTTTGTACTGGTCGAGCTGCCGCAGTGTGTGCAGTTTATGTACGGCCTGGTTGAAGTTATTGGCGGCGCCGTTGAGGTCTTTCAGCAGCTGGGAAAAACTGCGGAAATAAGCCTCGCCGGTCAGATTGCGCACGCCTTTGATCATGGGCTTGCCCAGCAAAATGTTGCGCGCGTAGGTGCTGATCTTGCGTTCTGTGGTGCGGCTGAAGTTCTCCTGTAGCTGCCTGCGCTCGGCCTCGGAAAGGCGCACATGCACCCATTTGTTTTTGTTCTCTTTCATCACATTTCAATCTCACGGTAAACAATTCTGTAATCAGCCGCCACGACTTTGGAGTACGGGCGGCCACAATTAAACCCCATTGTGATACAATGGTACTACTGGCCGTTTCCTGCCAGTGCAGGGAAACCTCTAATCCTGGGATGTAGTCGTTTTTGGGAAATCCGGGGATTTGCCGAAATGACAAAGGAAATCGTTCAGGTCTTTGTGGTTGCGGTAGAGGTCACTGCAATCTTTGACCGCAGCAGAGGATCCGCACAGTTTCAGCGTAGCGATCCGGCCCGGTTCGTCACGGTCGAGAAATAAATAAAGAGTGCGGTGCCGGAGGGTGGGGATCATGCCGAGGCCGTTAAGCACGACAAGATCCTGGTCGGGATCGGGATGGGGAATGAGGGCCAGGTAGCTGAGCATGTCAAAAAAGCCTTCAAAAACCGCCGCAGAGATTCCGGCGCCGCAGCGAATGGTGGTGACGGCCTTTGGGGCCGTGCTGCCCTTAAACCATGAGTTGCGCAGTTCATACCCGCCGAGATCGTTTTTGAATGCGATCGCATTGTAGGTTTTCTCGCCGATGACAAAGGTTGCCTGAACGCAGTGGGTGTCCGCGATCTGGGTGGGGATGCGCCGCTGGTACAGGTAATGCAGGAGGTCAGGATCAGATATGAAGCTGGTGTACGTGATTTTGATGGCCGGGGTATCATCGGCCTTAGGTGGAGGGGGCGGAAAAGTGCGCAGCGGTGCTGAGCGCGCACCGCCCACGGAAAGGATCCGCAGGAAATCACCGACAGTGCAGTTGTGGTAACGCGTCGCAAAGGCGATCAGATCACCGCCTTGCCATAGCTGGAAATCGAACCAGCGGTTGATTTTCCGGTTGACTTTAAAAGAAGCGGTTTTCTCTTCACGCAGGGGCGAGAGGTACCAGTAGTCGTAGCCTCGCACTTTGACGGGCAAATGGCCGAGTCCGGCCAGGAAATCGACGAGATCAAATTCCCGGACTTCCTTGCAGGTAAGTCTTTCGTTTCTGTTTTCCATACATACTTTTCATTTTCACACAGTGATACAAAACTAGGGAGCTGTCGCCGGGATACCATGACCTACGCGAAAATCGGGGAGGTGAAAGACAAGTCTGGAAAGTACCTTTGGCTTAGTGAAAACGAAAATTTGTGCGTATGGAAAAAAAGGAGATCGCGTGGTTATTTGACACGCTGTTGTCGTGTACACCAGGAATGAACGACATGGTCGTTAAGGTGGACAGAAAAGTTAGCAAGAACCAGATCCTACTACTGGCGCTGCTAATGGAGATAGGAATCAGGGAGGGGCATGCAGTCGTTGAGTATTTTGCTAAGGACGCGGTGACCGAGCTGCGCGCCTGGGTGGACGATTGTCTCGAGCGCGGGCAGTTGAAGGAACTCAGTGAGAGGCTCAAAGTGCTGGCGAACAGGTAGGTGCTTTTCAGGAATTTTTGCGCCGTTGCAATAAAATTTGTAACGGCGCTTTTTCATTCACGTAGTGAACTAAGGGGTTGACGTAGAAAAACCGGTCATTGACGTAAAAGTTTTGAAGTTGTAGTGCCCCGGAGTTATATTTAATGACAGCCAATGCAAGTGTGTTCAGCCACATTATAGCAAATGAAAGATTGGTTAATAAATAAATAGATAGATATATTTATTAATAAGTATATAAAGTGATACTGTAATAACGCTTACTATGAAAAACTTAAAAGTTTGGGTGCCCTGTCTGTTAATTTTTCTATGCGCTTGTAGCTGTAAAAAGAAAACCTCCGATTCACCCGGTTATCCGCCAGGCGGGCAGTATTTTGTTCTTCAAGGTCAGAGGCTGGACATTTTTAAAAATGACCAGTTGCTTATTGAGAAGCTGGATGGGCAAGGAAATGTAACGGCTACAAAAAACATCACGGAACATATCACAATTTCGGGATCGGACAGTTTCAGAATTGCCGGAAGCTGGAAAGAGGTAATGAATCTTTTTACAAGCGGGATTAACAAATTCCGATTTAAGTATGCCGATATTATCACCGACAATATTGAGATTGATGCTGTCCTCAATACACAAAAAAACACAATTGAGTTTAAAGAAGTAAAACTGAATGGTCAAGCAATCCAGGCTGAAATATCTAATTCGCCGGCCGCGAATTCAAAAATTTATAAAATTAATTAATCTTTGTTAACCTCTTTCCGAACCATTTATGTTAAAAAACAAAATCTTAACGTTTTTATTCTTTACCCTATTTCTTTCATTTTGTAAAAAAGCTGATCAAACTACTGAAAATCCTCTGGGCACAGAAATCGACACCAGACTGGTAGCAAAATTAGATTCCAATTTTATCAGCCTGGAACAAGCATTATCACTAGCGACAAAGACAACCGCACCTGGACGTGAAGCAACAAGATCATCTCTTCCGGCGGGCGCCCGAAAAATGTCTAACATTCAGGAAGTAACCACTACTGCTAAGAGGGTCAAAAACTATTATATCTACTCTGAGCAAGTTCAAAATGCCGCATTAACATCAGCAACTGGCAAGCAAAGTTCTGCTGAGGAGCCGTTGCTATATTTAATCAATTATGAAGGAGGTGGGGCGAGCGTTATATCTTCCGATAAAAGGTTTGGAGATGTAATTGTAACCCTAGACAATGAAATCACACTTACCGAAAACATGGATGCTCCGGCGGCGTTTGTTAATTATTTACACCATGCCGCCAGTTCGATTAAGAAATTCAAGGAAAACAAATTTTTAAGGAAAAGCCCTAATGTAAATCTAAGTTCCTCACATTCTGGCCGAACCTCGCAAGCCAAAACATCTGCTACTTTTGAAGAAGAATGTGATGAAGAATGGACGTTCCCGTTACCGAAATCGTGGACTTGTTATCCCGGATATACTTTCTATATAAAAAACTATGGGCCGACGGTTGAAACAATTTGGGGACAGGGTGCAGGATATAATGATCTAGTCCCATTAGCTTGCGGTTCAGGTAAGGCCCCAACTGGTTGTGTTGCAACAGCGATGGCGCAGGTGTTGTCAATCTATAAAGTTCCAACTATCTACAACTGGAACTGGGCATCTATGAATAATTATTCGGGTAGCCCAGAAACTGCCAGGTTAATGAGTGATCTGGGGAACTTGCTGGGAATGAGCTATGGCTGTAACGGTTCGGGTGCCAGTATGGAAATGGCAAAGAATGTATTTAACCAACTTGGCATTCAAGCGGGATATGTTAGTAACAACGATAACCCCTATGGAACCCTTGAACAGTATGGTACCTGGATCAGAGGCAGGCTGGAACCTATCGAACCTACCATGTATATCCCAGGGAGACCGTCTACCCCTATTATGGCTGGTGGCTGCAAAGTAATCGGCCAAACCGGATGGTGGATTTTTAAGACAAGATATTATTCAGAATGTCATGCCTGGTTAATTGACGGTTGGAGAATTTTGCGATCAACAGACACAACCCCGATTCCTGGTTATGCGTATCGATATAACATAAATATCGATGAGACGTTTCATTTTAATTTTGGGTGGGATGGCTACTTTAACGGATGGTACAAATTGAACTTTGGTGATGGTTCTGGTGTTATTGACCCGAGTATTAATTACCTGCATGCACAAGACATTATCTTCGATCTCTGGTACCGCTAAGCGAGACGGTATGAATTAGAACTGATCAACGCAAGTTTACCTAGGTAAAAAGTTACCGGCGATTGCAAATGGCTGAGTTTTTGGCAGTGGAAGTAGGCCCTTTACTACATTGCTATGGGCCGTCCCGTGAGGGACGGCTTTTTTGCTCGTAAGTGGCGGTAAAACTGACTGTTTATATAGTTACTAGGGCTTGCAGGTTCTGAGCAGGTCATCCAGATTCTTAAAGGCATTCATCATATTCTTTTCGAATTCGGTGCGCAGGAGGTTGAGAATTGTTGTTGTTAATACTGGATTTTTTGGACAACAGGTTTTACACGCGGCAGAGACGCTAGAAATATTAAAGGGAATTTAGTTTCCGAAGTTATGGTTCCTCTGGATACCGGAGGTTATAGACAGAGACCATTTCAGGCAGGGTATCCCTGCAGCCCATTAGCGTTTTCTGTCCGGTGCGGACGGACATATCGAAAATGATCTGTTGTCCTGGTATCCGGAAGGAATCGTTTTGAATGTAGCTGCATACGGTGTCGTTGCTGACCATTAGCTGAATCATGACCAGCATAGCGCGCGGGCACTGGGGCATTTGTTCAATTACAATGCCCTTTACGTTATGCGATCGGTCGGGTGGCATATAAGGGCCATATTCGAAATCACTGCACCCGGTGATTACCAGGCATACTAAAAGTTGTCTTAACACTTTCATTGGGCAAAATTGGATGGTTTTTGTTTTTGAAAGCTCTGCGAAAATTAGTGGGTGTAATTTGGAATTCGACCGTGAATTTCCGGTTAAGCGTGCTCGCAGATTCAAACCCGATTTCCCAGGCGATTTCCTGTATGGATAAGTTCGTCCTGATCAGCAGATCTTTGGCGTAATTGAGCCGCGTCCTGGTCAGGTACTCATGCGGGGTTAGATCGAAGAGCGCACGGAACCGCGAGGCAACTTTCTGTTTTTTTCTGTCTTTGACATAGGCCCGAAGGATTTTTGGCCTGCCGAAGTACAGGTCATATTGTCGCTGGAGCAGTATGGCTTCCCGGGTGAAGTGGTCTGGATGTTCAAGTTGCAGGTTACGGTCTTCCAGTTGTTCAAAGGCGCGGTATATGACAGATTCCAGGAGTGCTTCGTAGATATTTGCCTTGCAACTTTCGGGTAGGGCTCTGGATGTGGTCAGCACCCGCTGGTCTTCCGCGGATAGTACTGAAAAGCGATCCAGATTCTGTGCCGTCAGCTCATCTAAGGAGACGTTTGCATTCCAGTACACTACGGCGAAACGTGTGCCGGGATGAGAGATAGATATTTTAGCAGTATTCAAGTCAATGAGCTTTGAAACCCCCGGGATTAAAGTGCAGCCAGTTCCGGCGGCGTTCAGGGTAAGACTTCCTGAGAGCAGGCTGATCAGTCCATATGTGCGGGGGCGACCCGTCAGGCCGAAAACCGGACTGTCTGGCGTAACGGCTTCAACGATGGCGGCATGGATCAGCCTCCCTTTAAAAAATTGGATCAATACCTGACATCCCCGGTATTCGTGGAGAACCGGCGACAAAGGTTGTATGATCTTATTTTTGAATATTTCCGGAACGGATGCCGGCGGATCATTAGATAAATTATCCAGCAGCATGATGGTGGTTTAGGGTGGAGACAAAGTTTCCTGGTGGTACTATTAATTTCAGCTCACCGAATTAACAAACATTTAGGCTAACGGCCAAAAAATATTCTGATAAAGTATTGATTCACAAACATGTTTGAGTATAGCGGATGGAAGCGAATCATAAGGAAAGTCATAAAAGCCTCGCGCGGCGGATCGGCCAGCAACAGTGCAGGCAGGCTGATCCACCGCGCACCATATCCCGCGCGCAGCGCGGCCGCCGGGGGCAGTTGAGGTCAATCAGAACTTCCAATACCCTGTTCAGGTTATAGCGGATCGCCTACAGGAAAGCAAGCCAGTCCATGAGCAATAGCAACAGAGCGGCCACAAGGATCAGCCGTGCGGTGAAAAATAACACCCAAGACAACGCACACATCAAAATGGCTACCAGATACCGGGGCGGACGATAGGCTGCTTTCAGCCGGAAGTAATAGACCATACGGCCGGTGAGGTAACAGATCACCAGTGACAGGGTAATAAGGACAATGCCGTAAAGCTGGAGGTGCCGGAGGCCGAAGATTGTTTCCATACGGATGCATTTTTAGGTTTAAAAAATTGCGCACCTTTTCCGGCTGCGCCCCCGGAAGGTAGCTAGGCCGCCTTTTTGAACTTTTTAGCCCTTTTTTTCAGGTCTGCAATACGGGGCTTTAGTTTCTGCTCCCGCTCTTTCGCTTTTTTGGTCTGTGCGGTTTCTATGGCCGCAACGTCTACGCCTGCGGCCTCGGCTACCTTGTACAGGCTTGCTCCACTGATTTGCCCGGGTATTTTACATTCGGATTTGCAGGCCAGCGCCATGCGTATCATGTAGGCATACTGCCCATCTGTGAGGCCGGCCAGCGCCGTTAAAAACGCTTCATTGTCCGTGTGGGCAATACCATTAAAAAGCATGTTCTGCACAGTGTTGCGTGCATCCCATCCTAAGGACTGGTAAATGAGCAGGCGGGCGGCGGTAAGGTCGGCGTCGGTAAGGGTGAATTCGGTATCCTTATTTTTCAGACTTTCTTCTACGGCGTCGAAGACCTGCTGTTGTACTTTATCGCGGTCAATTTCCTTAGCCCTTTTTTCGCGTGCCTCAATGCGGACAATCTCCCCGGCCAGCATATCGTGCGTAACTGTGCCGCTTTTAATGGCTTGCTGTACGTCTTTGGCGGTAACGGTTTTCTCTTTCGTGCAGCCGCCGCCTTCGCTAAAATACGCGAGGCTTGCCCCATCGGATTTGACAAGTACGGCCTTTGTCAGGGTGCCGGATTCAATTTTGTTTTGGTATTCGGCCAAATCCTGTTCGTATTCCTGCTGGGCGATATTGAAACTGCTTTCGTCAAATTCTTCTTCGCCATCTTCATCGTAATAGGTATGATCTTCTTTTTCAGGCGGCGCTGGGGCGTAGCGCAGGTAGACCTCGTACAAACTGTGTTCGGGCAGGGCGTTGGTTTCGGGCATGGAATCCACCACCATGCGGGCATCTTCGGAAAGATGGCCTGATACGACCAGTGCCACGGGCTGGTGCTGGGCGATTACCGCGGCAATGCTCCGCTGAATATGCGCCGTGCATTTGCTCTTGTAGCACACCTTGTGGGTACAGGTGGCATGCGTAGCCATTTCGGGGAACAATGTTTTCAGCGTTGCCGAATTGAAGGGGCAATGTGTGCAGGCCCCGGCATCGGGCAGGAGTGTTTTATCGCCGGTGTCAAATGGCGCCTTTTTCAGGTCATACTTGTACTGCGTGATTGCCTGCCTGATGTTGCCCAACTGAAAGTCCGGCTCCTGCCAATCTGCGCAATACTGGTTAAAGAATTCCTGCTGGGAATCCGCCGAAAGGAATGCAAGGTCGTTGACCTCCTTTACACCCAGCAGGTCGGCCAGAAAAATTTCCTGTAGCGGCAGGATCAGCTCCGCCCATTTCAGGCGACTGTATACGAAGGATTTGGATTTCCCAAGGCGGGCGGCAATTTCATCGATGGGCTTTTGGGCTTTGTACAGGCGCTCTATCCCTTGCGCTTCATGCAGGGGGTGTGGGTTCTCACGTTGCAGGTTTTCAGCCAGCATCAGTTCTTCTACCTGCTCGTCAGTGAGCAGACGTACCACTGCCGGAATGGCTTTAAGCCCGGCGATACGGGCGGCGCGCAGGCGGCGTTCCCCGACAACCAGTTCCAAACGGCCGCTTGGCATTTTGCGCACCACGATGGCATGTATTACCCCGTGCAAAGCAAGGTCTGCCGCGAAGTCCTGCAAATCTTTTTCGTTAAAGATTTTACGGTAGTTGAGCGGGCCGATATCTACCTGTTCCGGGGAAACTTCAATTGGCGTTCCTTCAGTATTAAAGGGGTTCAGATCGTATTTCAGATTAAGGTTTTTTTTCGCAGATGGTTTGCTTTGCTTTTTGTTTGATGTTTTTGTTGACATGATTGTAAATATTTAAATGTTAAAGGATAGGCAGATCAGCCGCCGGCACCGGCGGCTGAGATCGCCTTTATAAATCTGTGTGTGAGAAATAACTGCCGCTGGTGGTAAATGGGTGGGTACCTTCGGTTAACCTTACCTCTGCGGTATATCGTTTTGCCACCCTGTAGGCAAGTTTTACGGCTTGGATACGGTTTTCGAACCATTTTGATCGTACAGGAACTTCATCCCATGATCTACGGTCTGTATTGATCTGGAAATTAAATTGGCACTTCAGGTGGTCGATGTCTAAAAACCCTTGTTGTTTGATGTTGATGAGCCATCGGTTAGCAAACTTTGCATGATCGGCCTGCTGTTTCAGGTTGAAGTTTTTAACCTCGTTATTTTCAAGGGTGACACTTTCCTCGAACACGCCGATGCTGGCCAAAACATACATGTAGGGAATGATTTTGATCAGGCTGAGGTCGGTTTGCGTTTCAGTCCGGTTGTCAATCACCATAAAGCACATTTCAGGGTCTTGCATTAAATCCCCATTCTGTATATAGTAATGGCAAAGGCTATACAGGTCAGTATTACCCAGCCCGGTTATCGCGGCCTGTCCGATTTTTTCTATCGTCAGTGGCATAAAGAATGCATTTTCGATTTTGCAATAACCATCTTTAAGACCTGTTATCAGTTGTGCGAAAACTTCTGTTGCTTGTTTGTTTAATTTTTTCATATCTGATGTGCGCTTCTTGTTACGGCCGCGCTCCCCGCTTTTGTTGTTGATACAGCCGCGTTTTCGGGCTTTTTTTTATTCTTTCTTTTTTTTCTGACATGCTTCCAAAAGAAAAAAAGGGAAAAAAGAAAGCAACCATTCAATGCGTCCAATGGCCAAGGCCAAGAAAAGTTTGCACTTAATGGGGGGGCCCTTTAGGGGGGAAACCGTTCATTGCAAAGTTTTATTGGCGGCTTTTGCGGGCGGGCTGGACGCATTAGGTTTGCTGCGCTTTTGCCCCGTTTTTCTTGGAAGCATATTAGTGGGCGCAGTCGGCAGGATGGCGTTTAAATGCCAGTCAGACATGTTTACAGAAAGCGGTTAATGCAGTGGTTTCAAACGTGTATGCATGGGAGTGGGTTAACAGAGGGTTAACTTCAAAAGGAAGTATTCGCCTGTAGTTTTGCAGGGCTTATTCTGCACATTTAGTTTTGTTTTAGCATCCATGACCTTCCCAAAAGGATGGATCATTTTTGGTCTGTTCATTGTCTTTTCAAAATGCCGGAAGTGGGTGGATTTTGACTACGAAAATATTTAGGCTGAAATGATGTAGAAAAGTAAGTATTGAATAGTACCGACCAGTCCCGGCGGGTAAAATGAAGCATCATTAACTTTAAATGGAATATGATGAAAAGTAGAGTCTTTGAGGAAGGTCAAATAGTCACTTTTATGCTTCCTGGTGGAATGAAGACTTTTGCGAGGGTCTTTTGTTACAGGGATAAATTGTTTCTGAGAGGGGTATTTGAGGATCCAGCCAGTGGGTGCAGGGTGATCGATGTAAAGGCAATGCGGCGTACGAAGATTAACGTAAGTTACGATACAGAAGACTTTTCTACAGCGCTGAATGGTATTGCGGATGATGTGCGTGATCATCATCGAAAACTGTGGGACAAGGTTTGCTGCGGACTACCAAATCATTTTCAGAAGAAACACAAAGTTTTTTGTCTGACGGAAATAGAAAAGGCTGTAAAGCCGAAAGGAGAGTGCCAGGCTGCTCAACCGGAGGGAGAGTACAAGGCTGGTCAACCGAAGGAAGAGTACAAGGCTGGTCAAATTGTGACCTTTAGGCTGTTCGACGGGACTGAAACGTACGCAGAGGTATTTTCCTTCAAGGGACAGCTTTATTTCAGAGGGATGTTGGCCGATCTACGCGTAAGATGTAGAGTTATCCCTGTAAAGGCAGTACCCTATATAAGAGGAAATATTCGGTACAGTAATGCTGAAGCCCATAGTACCACTACTATGAAAATGCAGAGAGAGGGAGCAGAAATACACCGGCAGCGATGGGAAATGGTTTGCCGTGACATTTCAATTCACTTTCTAAAAGATGGTGAGGTTTTGAGCCAGGCAGAAATGAAAGAGAAAGCCCATGCGTGCCGTGAAATGAAGAGAAAACTCATGCGACGGAAAAATAATTAAATTTCAATATGATGTTCAATGGAGAAGATACCCAATTTAGAGCCGGTCAAATACTGACGGTAGAAATCCGGGGAAAGCAAACTTTCGCAGAGGTAATCAATGACAAGGGTGTGCATTACCTTAAGGGATTTCTGAAGGTGCCGGTGAACAGGGTGGTTCGTTTGGACAAATTGCCGTTTAATAGAAATTACATAGTACCGGGAGACGATGTCAGGCAGCGGGTGGAATGGATCATAGCGATGCAGGGAGAGGAATTTCACCGGCAAGCGTGGGAAGAATTTTGCAAGGGTGTTTCACGAGAGGTGCTCATCGGGGATTTTATGATCTTGGAAAGGGAATGATTCCCGATCAATATTTTGTGTGTTACTGATGTAGGTAGAGCATGTAGTTTTTTCATAAGCAAAAAAAAAAAAAGGAGCCAATCTTGGCTCCCATGGAATCAAGCACTAAGCCGCATATCTGAAACCAAACGCGAATCTATAATACCTGCCACATTTACGTATTGTTCAACTATCAGTGGCAGCAGGGGGAACCGATGGGTTCCCCCTTTTTCGTGAGGTTATTTTTCTGTCCTTTTCTGAAGCTGCCATTTTCCACCTGTAAACTCGAATTCTGCAAAATTCTTTCGTGTTGTCGCACGGTTGGGGCTAAGCGCAGCGAAAGGGGTGATATGTTTACTTCTCATGGTGTAGTTCGCCACAGCATGAGAATCATCAATCTTTTCAATTTTTGTGATCTGATCAATTTCCCATGTGGAAGTTCGAACTATCCTCATTTTTGCTGAATCTTCACCTTTTGGTGTGCCTAGCAGGTATGGGCGTGCCTTCTCAGTAAAAGTGATAAATGGTTCGGCCTCGTTAGCCATTGTCCAGCTTTTCCTGACTGTAATGTATCCCTGGGCTTCCAGTCCAGTGGCAAGGGCACGCCTGGCAACATCGGGGTCAGCGAGGTTGAATACGTAATCTCCAGTTTTAGGATAAGTGCCTTCCTCTTGTAATATTCGCAGGGCTTGTTCGCTCGTGAATTCAGGGGGGGAGCAGGCCAGTAATAGTGATAATAATACGGGGATTAGCCACATTTTTTTCATACTAAGGAATTTGGTTTATAAAAGGTTAACTGTATTGTTTGTATAACGATTTGAATGTAAATATGTTATAGATCAACAAGCCTTTCCTATTTGACGATCAGCTAAAGGCTGGAATTCAACACGAAAACCTATTCCATGAATGGTATGGATGAGAAGTTCAGGAATAGCGGCGAGGTTCCTTCTCAGCTTTGTTACTACAGTATCCATACTTCGACCGTTGAAATAACTGTCTTTCTGCCATATCAAGCGGAGGATTTCCGAACGATAGAGCGTGTGGTTTACATGCATGAGTAAAAAATGGAATAGTTTAGCTTGCCGGGCAGTAAGCCGTATATGGGGCTTATCATCAGCTGAGGTGATCGTTCCCGTCCTGGGATCGAAGGTGTATGATCCAAACCTGCAGGGCTGGAGCGGGAAAGTATACAGACTTCGTTTCAATAATGCCGCTGCCTGAAGGGAAAAAATCTCTGGGTTAAAGTCTTTATCCAGCACAATATCAGCACCTGCCCAGAGTGCGGATTCATTATACATTTGGTCTTTAAGAAAGACAAGGGGTATCTGTTCGTTATGCCGGCGAATCTTTCGGGTAAGATCCACCCCGGGAAGAAAAGGAAGATCTTCGTTAATGATCAATAAATCCCATTTTGAACGCTGGAATTTCTGAAATGCCATCTTACCATTCACACAAAAGGTATAACATAGGTTGATATTCCCGGGGAGGCGTTCCTTCAATGCGGTGTTGTTGCCACAGGCTACCAAGGCTTTTAACTTGTCCATAAGCTACAAATTGTTGAAAGTGAAGTATTACCCTGAAATTACTGAAAAAAATACAAATTGTGGGCGAACGCCCACAAAGATTATTGTTTTTTCGGCTGATCTTGCAACTGGCCATGGCTGACAAATCAGAAATACTTATAAAATTCGGGCAGAATCTCCGGAACATCCGAGAATCAAAAAAGATGACTGTTCAGCAACTCGATGCACTCACGGCGATAGATCATTCAGAAATAAGCAAACTGGAAAACGGGAAGAAGTCATTGGAACTGATGACAATCCTGAAACTGTGCAAAGGCCTTCAAATCAAAGCCGATCAGCTAATCCCCTCGACCATTATTGACATGATTGATTAATCACTGTTCTCCAATGCAGCTGAGTTATTACAATTTTAACTAAAGTTTAATATTTTGTAATTTAGCACTGCGCTCGCAGTGGTATTACATATACAGGGAATGGACAAATTCAGTGCATTATCGGATCATGATCTGCTAGAGCTCACAAAAATGGGTGACCAGGCTGCCTTTAGTCTGATTTATAACCGGTATTCGGGGGTACTGATAGTACATGCATTGAATATCCTGGGCGATGAAGACGATGCCCGCGACGCAATACAGGAAGTATTCATCCATTTCTGGAACCGGCGGGAGTGCATAACGGTTACGTGTAACCTGAAACCTTATCTGTATGCGGCGGTGCGAAACAGTGTGCTGAACAAGCTGAAGAAAGAAAAGCACATCGCAAAAATGCTGGAGGGTTTCAAAGCGGAATCCCTGCGGCTGAAAAAAGAAACCCAGGAAGAAGACCCCGACGTGATATTGCTACAACGGATTGAGGGGGAAATCCAGCGGCTGCCGGAAAAAATGCGGGAGGTTTTCCTGCTGAGCCGCCGTGGTGACCTTACTTACGAGCAAATCTCTTCGGTGCTCAACGTTGCCCCAAATACAGTACGTAAGCAGGTTTCCAATGCCTTGCGTATCCTTCGGGTTAACCTCCGTAGCCTGCTGATGAATTTTTTCTGAAAAAAATCTCTTTTTAGATACTACTTTTTAAATAACGGGTTGTCTTAGTTACAGACCGCGCAAACGATTATGGGGTAACATGGATAAATTGAGGGCCAAACAACTGATTGAAAAGTACCGTTCCGGGGAGTGTACCCCGGAGGAGCGGGCTTTTGTGGAATCGGCCTATAACCTTATTCCCCTCCAACGCGAAGAAAAAGACGGAATTTATTACGAGCAGTTTTCCGACCAGGCATGGGAAAATATCCAGTCCAAAATTGAACGGAAGCAATCCCGGCGGCGACTGCTGCAATATGCATCCGCTGCGGCGGCTGTACTGCTGGTGGTTCTGGGCACCATGTACCTGCTGAAACCTGAAAAGGTGGAGAGGATGGTGGTTTACCAGCGGCTGGATGATGTAAATCCGGGAGGAAAGAAAGCGGTGCTCGTGCTGGGAGACGGAAGGAAAGTAGAGATTGATTCCGCGAGCGAGCGGCGCCTGGTGCAGTCCAGTAGCAACGTAACGATAAAAAATGGCGAGGCCATGTACTCGCATGACGATAATGCCTATGGCCCTAAAAATGTTGTTAATACCGTTGTTACCCCAAATGCCGGACAATTTCAGCTAGTTTTGTCCGATGGTACTAAAGTCAGGCTCAACGCCGCATCAAGCTTATCATTCGCGCCAACCTTTAAGGGGCAGCAGCAGCGCGTGGTACGGTTGAGCGGCGAAGCCTATTTCGATGTTGCCCACGATGCCCAGCACCCATTCATTGTTGAAACCCCGAAGCAGCGCATCCAGGTGCTGGGTACGCGCTTCAACGTCCAATCCTATCCCGACGAATACGCGGCGACGACCTCGCTGCTGGAGGGATCGGTAAAAATCTCCACTTCGCTTAGTCCAAGCAAATTCCTTAACCCAGGCCAAGCGGCCATTACAGCAGGAGACAAAACACGCATAGCTGCGGCGGATGAATATGCCGACGCATGGTCAAAGGGTCAGATCCGTTTCAAGGATGCTGACCTGAAAACGATTCTGAGACAGGTAAGCAGATGGTATGACCTGAAGGTGATTTACGAACATGAGCCTGACCCGGAAGTATACACGGGGGGTATTTCAATGAAAAACAGTCTTTCCACGTTCCTGAAAATCCTCGACAGCCGAGGCGTGAGGTATGAGCTCCGCCAGGGCAGAGGGGGCAAAGAACTGGTTATAAAGTGAGAATTAACAGAGTGTACAACCAATATCCAAAATCAATGAACAGCTGAAAGTGAATGTAAAGAGAATTTAGACTGAGGCCATAAAAAAACCGGAAAGCGTTGATCAGAACGCCCCCGGCAAGTGTCTGCGGTCAGCACACCCCAATTCAGGGGATCAACTAAATACTAACCATCAAACATCCAAAAGTATGAAAAAAAATCATGCTCGCTTCCCTATTGTCCATGGGGAAGAAAAAAAACACCGCTCCGCAAAGGAGCGGCACCGCATTAAATTCAGAGCTGTCCTTATGCGTATAAACCTCATTACCTTTTTCACGCTCATCACCTTTTTGCAAGTTACAGGCAGGGTTAAAGCCCAGCAAATCACCCTGAACGTAAAAAATTCACCGCTGGAGGAAGTCTTTAAAACCATTGAACGCCAGACCTCATATGTATTCTTTTTTCCCAGCCGGGTCGTAAAAGATAAAAAAACAGTCAATATCCAGGTCAAGAACATGGATTTCAAAGCTGTCATGGAAAAGGTGCTGGAAGGTCATGGACTGGTTTACTCCGTATCAGAAAATTCAGTTATCATAAAGGAGGCCGCGCCCGCGGTAAAGGCGGGCGGGCACCAGGCAGATATAACAATAAAGGGACGCGTTACAGACAGCAACGGTAAACCGTTAACCGGGGTTACCATAAAATTAAAAGGCGCCGAAATCGGAACCATGAGCGATCACGAAGGCAGGTTTGCGATTGACGTCCCGGATGACAACGCGGTATTGCTCGTTTCGAGCATTGGCTATATAACGATACAGGTGCCAATAAAAAACAACTATACGCCGAATATCAGGCTAGTGGACGCTACGGCACAGCTAAAGGAAGTCACGGTCTTACCGATCAATACGGGTTACGAATCTATAAAGCCAGAACGATTCGTGGGTTCTGCAACGGTCATAGATAGCACGATTTTGGCACGTACGGTTAGCAGGGACTTATTATCGAGATTGGATGGTACTACTAACGGTTTGATTTTTTTAAAAACGGCTTCCTCTAGTGTTCCCAGGCTGAATTTACGAGGAATAGCTACCCTTGGTTCGAATACAGATTTGAACGGGCAGCCGCCAACAAACCCCCTAATTGTTTTGGATGACTTTCCATTTAGCGGTGATGTTAATAGTATTAATCCTAATGATATCGAAAGTATTTCAATATTGAAAGACGCTGCATCGGCATCCGTTTGGGGAGCTAAAGCTGGCAATGGCGTAATTGTTATTACCACAAAAAAAGGAAAGTATAACAGTGGTTTTGCTGTTAACGTTAGATCGAGTATTCAGATAGAAGCAAAACCAGATATGGAGTATTTCCCGTGGATGAACAGTAGCGATTTTATTGATGTCGAACAATTCCTCTTTGATAAAGGGTTTCAGGATATTTATTTGCAGCGACCGAATATATTGACGGTATCGCCCGCTGTAGAAATTATGGACAAAAAAAGACGGGGTGTTATCACAGAGGCCGAAGCTACAAAGCAGCTAAATGTTCTACGAGGATATGATGTACGGAATGATTATAACAAGTATGTTCTAAGGAATAGTATTAATAATCAAAACTACATTAATATCTCCGGCGGTTCGAATAACCTGAACTATAATATTGGCCTAGGCACTGACTATAATAAAACAAGCATTAAGGGGCCAGGTGCTAAAGCGCGCTATAGTCTTAACTCCAGCCTGAATATTAAACCGATTAAATTTTTGGAAATACAAACAGGCATTAGCTATATCAATGAAAATTCAGTATTCGATGGGCTCACGTCAACAATAGTTAATCCGATTGGAAGAAGAAGTAAACTATATCCCTACGCCCGGCTGGCAGATAATGATGGAAAACATTTGCCAATTCCTTATAAATACACAATGTCATTCATAGACGCCGAAGCTAACCCTAACTTATTGGATTGGCACTATAGGCCGCTCGATGAAAAAGATCTAGTTGATAATAATCAGGATATCTCAACTCTCCGGCTAAATATTGGAATGGCTGTTAACATTGTAAGCTGGTTAAAAGCAGACATTAAATACCAATATAGTAACCAAAAACTTACACTCTCGCAACTTTATAATGAACAAACTTATTTTGCACGCGATTTAGTCAATAGTTATACATCAAAGGGAGATTTTAAAAGAAATATTCCTCTGGGCGGGATACTGGATAAAGGATTTGGCGATTTACAAAGCCATAACGTTAGAGGTCAATTGTCAATAAACAAAAATTGGAATGGAAAGCACACCTATAGTGCCATTGTGGTTGCTGATGTGATTGGTACTGAACTCTCAAGTAGCACAAACAGATTGTATGGGTACAATAATGAAAATCTTACTTACTCCACTACAATCGATTACTCAACGCTTTTTCCATTATATTTTGGGGGTGCTGCGCAGATACCGGCCCGGCTTGAATCAATTGGAAGGTCTGATAGACTTGTATCTATACTTGCAAACTCATCTTATACTTTTAATAATAGGTACACGATTTATGGCAGCGTACGAAGAGATGGTTCAAATTTATTCGGTGTTAAAACTAATAACAAGTGGAAACCCTTATGGTCGATTGGAACAAAATACACTATATCCAATGAAGACTTTTTCAGGATATCGCAGATTGACAACTTGGCGGTAAGGGCATCTTACGGCTATACTGGAAATGTGAACAATACCGTTCCAGCAGTGGCGCTTCTCACATATTCCAGTAGTTTGAATACAGATCAATTGCCTTTCGCGTTTATTTCCAATCCTCCCAATCCCGATCTTCGATGGGAATCGGTCAGGACAACGAATGTCGGTATCGATTTTAGCCTATTTAAAAGTCGCGTATCTGGTAGCTTGGATGTCTACAATAGAAGATCTAGAGATGTTATCAGTTCAGTTCCAGCAGATCCGACATTGGGGATAAGCGGGGGAAATGTTTTTAAAAATGTTGCCAATCTCCAAAACAAAGGCGTTGATGTTGGAGTGCATCTAAAATTAGTAAATATAGGACTTAAATGGACAGCATCTATAAATTACAGTCACGTAAAAACGAAGGTTGAAAAATTTTTTGGAACTTATGTGGTTACGCCACGTACCGGAGGCATTCGAGAGGGAGATATTTACGGCGCAATTTATGCATACAAATGGGGTGGTCTTGATCCTCAAAATGGTGACCCACAAGGTTACTTAGGCAAGTTGATAAGTAAAGATTATGCTAAAATATTTGTGGATTCACTGAATAACCAAGCGTATATCGGGTCGCCAAATCCCATGCATTATGGCAATATTTTAAATTCTTTGTCATATAAGAATTTTGAACTGTCATTCAACATCAGCTTCAGGGCTGCGTATTATTTCAGGAAGCCAGCTTTATCATATTCATCTCTTTATAATGGATGGGATGGACATCCAGATTACCTAAACAGATGGAGGGCACCTGGAGATGAAGCGAAAACGAACGTCCCCTCGATGCCATTTCCGGCAAATGCAAACCGTGATGAATTTTACGCATTTTCTGAAGTGAACTATGAAAGGGGGGATCATATTCGCCTCCAGGATATCCGCCTTGGATATACCTTCATTAGAAATACATATACGAGGTTTCCTGTAAAGTCAATTAATGTATTTCTGGTAGCGGGGAATTTAAATTGGATGCTATGGAGAGCATCGAAAACTAACCTTGATCCGGATTTCCCCTTATCAGAAATACCGCCACGAAGGACGATTTCCTTCGGGACATCAATTGGGTTTTAACGATTTTAACTTAAAGAAAATGAAAAATACATACAATATCTATACTATTGTGGGTTTCCTAGTTGCAGTTCAGCTGTCAACCTCTGGCTGCAAGAAATACCTGGACGAAAAACCTGTAAAATCAGTAGTTACAATCAATACTTTAAAGGATTTACAAGCTATCCTAAACAATGATCTTTATACACAAAATTACATTTCAATAACTACTGCTGGCGCCGATGAATATTATCTCAACAATGAAAATTATGGTTCACTTAATGAGCCGTCAAGGCTGATTTATTTATGGGACAAAAATAGCTATCATGGGCCCTGGGCACAGTGTTATAGACTGGTTTATTATGCAAATGTTGTCTTGCAGGAACTAGATAAAATTGAGGGTGGCAGCGAAATTGAACGGAACTATATAAAGGGACAAGCCTTGTTTTTACGAGCGTTTTTCTTTTACGAACTCGCTCAGGTGTATTGCAAACCTTACACCGCAGATGCTGCAACTGATCCGGGAATAGCACTGAGAATTGTCCCTGATTTAGAGGTTGCTTCTAAACGCGCATCTGTTGCGCAAACGTACGAGCAAATTATAAAGGATTTAAAAGCTGCGGCTGGGTATTTGAAGCCCACCCGTGAGTTTGTGAGTCGTCCATACAAAGCGTCAGCATATGGATTGCTAAGCAGAACTTTTATGGCTATGAGAGATTATGAACAAGCATTGCACTATGCAAATCTCTACTTGGAGGCGTCTCCTGACCTGGTCGATTTTAATGACCTCGATCCAGCTTTGGAACCCGCGTTCACAAGAGATAATGTTGAAATTGCTTATTATGCAACAAATGAAGACGATATTGTTACTTACGAACCTCCGATTGATACATTGCTTTATGCAATGTATGAAGACGATGATTTAAGAAGAAGTATTTATTTCAAGACAGGCTATTCCGGAACTCCTACATTTCGCGGAAGTTATTCTGTTTCCTATGCATTTCAACCATTTTCTGGCATTGCAACAGATGAGATGTATCTAAATCGTGCAGAGTGTTATGCACGGGCGGGTAAGGTGAGCGAAGCTATGTTAGCTTTAAATGCTTTGCTCATCAAACGATGGAAAAAGGATGAATTCACGGATCGTACAGCAAATAACAAAGAAGAAGCATTGCAGTTGGTTCTACGGGAAAGACGTAAAGAATTGGTTTATCGAGGATCCCGATGGACTGATGTTCGCAGGCTAAACATAGAAGGGGAAAATATTGAATTAAAAAGAGTTATTGACGGACAAACTTATGTTCTGCCAGCAAACGACAAGCGTTCAGTGTGGCTTTTGCCGTTGGAAGTGATTCAACGTTCAGGTATGCAACAAAATGAAAGATGATTATGAGAGTAATAATTGCAATACTATATCTGGTGGGTTGCGCATTTTCTGCATCTGGTAATTTGTCAGATACTTCCAAAGCATTAAAAGTTGGGCAGGTGATGCCTGATATTTTATTGGGTGATATGATTTTTAATCCTGGAAAGGAAAGCCCATTCTTGAAAGGTAAAACAAAATGGAGCGAACTAATGGGAAAAGTAATAATACTTGATTTTTGGATGACAACTTGCGGTTCCTGCATTGAAGGATTTCCCAAAATGTCAAAGCTTAAAGAGCAATTTGAGGATCAGGTAGAAATAATATTGGTTAATCCCTATGAAAGTAAAGAGAAAATAGAAGAATGGATTAAAGTTCAAAACAGAGACGGGAGAAAAGTTCTACCCGACAATCTCACGATGTTGTTTTCGAAAGAACTTGATCAATATTTTCCAACGACGTATTCAACGGGCTTCCATGTCTGGCTTGATAAGGATAGAGTTGTAAGATTGAGAGGAATCTCCGAAAATACTAACGCGACAAAAATAAGGCAGCTAATCAATGGCGATACTATTTCCTTTATTAGAGATTCCCCGCCATTGTTAGATTTGATTAGGCATTCGCTTGTTAAACTTCCCCATGGATCCATAGGTTTTAATTCATATTTTGAAGAATTCAATAGTGAATATGGAGGGCCATATGCCTATGGAAAGCGAAATGTCGTTGATTCTAATTCAAAAACCATACGGACAACATTTATTAATTTGGAGGCAGAAGAATTCATAAAAGAAGCATATAAAAGCGAGTTTGCAAACAACAAAATAATATTAATGGGGGATTTTTATATTTTGGAGAAGCCAAAATTATTGTCGCAAAACCCGAAGTATTACAATGACAATATTGATGACAGTATATTCAGTAGAACGAGACTCTGTTATGAGCAGATTTTACCAATGCACATCCCGGATAGCTTACGTGAAAAATTTATGCGAGATGATTTGAACAAATATTTTTATCAAATGTTTGGAGTAGAAGCTTTTTACGCAACCAGAATGAGGAATTGTTTCAAGTTAATCAAGCTAAATGAAGTAGTATCCACCTCTGCTAGAGTGAAGAGGAAGGCACATAGCAAAGGCGCGTCAAATGGAAAAGGAAAGTTGGAATACAAAAACTTGACGGTACACGAAATATTTGGAAGTTACTTCCAATCTGTTCCGTCTGATTTATTCGGACAAGAAGAACCCTTAATTATTGATGATACCGGTTTTAATGGTAAGATAACTATGTTCCTACCTGACTATACAAAAGTGCTCAATAATTTGGAGGATTTGAGAACCGAGTTAAAAAATGTCGGATTTGACTTGATCTATGGGGAAAGCGCTATCCGAACATTAGTCGTTGGACAACGTGAACATGTCGCTAATTGGTGAGGATAGGGTTAGTCTCGTTCATGTATAATTCGGCCATTCGACCCAAAAAAAGGATCATTTATTGCTATTGAAATAGCTGTGACGATGTCATCGTGAAGATCGGTTTTGGATTGCGGATTGTCAATTACATTCGGTTTGCCTGCATTGTACTGCCCTATAGGAATTAAATCTGATGCTTGAATTTCAATAAAGCATACCTTTCCTTCTCCAGGGCAATTGTGAGGAGGGCCGGTAAATTGAGTATAGGCAGAAGGGTCATAAGGTGTTTTCGAATTTGTGAGGCTCCAGAAGTTTCGAGGGCTTTCCATATGAAAAGAATGGGAAGCAGCAGCTATAGAGAACAATATTAAGATTGCTAGTCCTAGAAATTTATGTTTCATTTTGGACGATTATGCGGTAAAATTAGATTGTCGAAGCGTGATAGGTAGCTAGTGCCGCTCATAAATTATTCGCGAGTTTGTTCCAACATAGGGATCATTTAAGGAGTTTGCTGTTGCATCAGTAATTTGATCGGCAAGATCGAATGTAGTAAATATATCATCGATCACATTTGGTTGCCCCGCGTATGGCTGGCCTGCGGGGATTAGGTCAGAAGTCTGAATGTCTAAGAAGCAAACTTTTCCTTCAAGAGGACAAGAGATTATAGAGTAAATTCTTTCGTACATCCAGGGTGAATATGGATAGTCTGAATTTGTCAACTTCCATAGCTGTCCCGTTACTTTTAATGGAATTGATCTGAACGATATAGCACACACGGCACTTACAAGTAGTATTATCAAAATTAGAAACGCTTTCATAACTACTAGTTTAATAACTAAAAAGCATTGGAGAACACATTCTATCGCTATTAATTTCGTTCGTAAATAATTCGGTTGCTGGAACCTGCGAAAGGATCGTTACCAAATTCGTGAAGCGCCGCCCTTATGTCATCATAAAGTTCGTACGGGTTGAAAGGGTCATCTATCACATTCGGTAGGCCAGCGTTGGGTTGTCCAATCGGAATTAGGTCAAATGGCCCAATATCTATGTAGCAAACACGGCTTTCTGAAGGACACGATGGTAACGGAGTAGTAAACGTCGAATACTTAGCTGGATTATATGGATCGTTAGGGTCATTTAACTTCCATAATTGACCCACTACGTTGATAGAATCAGCTTTAAAGGAAAATGCCGCCATGGAACTGAACAATAGTATGAGCATTTTTATCTTTGCGTACATAGTATTAATATTGGGAAAGATGCCAGGTCTGCCGACCTGGCATCTTAATTTGATAACCTTCGTTATTAGTTGCGTTCGTAGATGATCCTCATGTTAGAACCAGAGAAAGGATCATTCAGGCTGTTGGAAGTTGCAGTTACGATGTCATCGTGAAGATCAGTAGTGGAGAACGGATCATCAACTACATTGGGTTGGCCTGCGTTAGGTTGACCCACGGGGATCAGGTCAGAAGCCTGGATATCGATGTAGCAAACTTTAGTTTCGCTCGGGCAAGAAGGAAGTGGGGAAGTAAACTTCACATACTTTGCAGGGTTGAAGGGTTGGGACAGATCGGTCAGTTGCCACAATTGTCCAACTCTTTTGGTAGATTCTGCTTTGAAAGCGAAAGCGCCGATGGCAGCAACAACGAGAACGGCAAGTGCCAGGAATTTTGTCTTCATGGTTTTTAAATTTTAGATGATTAAAAAATTGTTTATTACCGGTAAATATGTGAGTCGATTATAAAGCAACCGAACTATGTTTAATGTGATTAACCTTATCAAAATAGAGTGCAGATACTGCCAGAATAATGAAGGTGACGTTAAATATGATATGCTGGGCCCAGGTCATTTCAGCAATAAACCCTCCGCAGGTACAAGGCAATTCATTGCTGTTGTAGTTTGTTAAAATATAGGCAAGGTAACCTGTGAAGATAGTTAAAAGTAGTGCCGATAAACCTAATCCCATTCTCTTTGTCTTGTCGAAAATTAATAAGGCTACCAATATCAATTCAATACAAGGAACTAATACTGCAATGAAAGGATAGGTGATTTTGAATATTGGAGATAAACTCAATTGTGCCTGAAATACCTCAAAGCCGAAAAGTTTGCTTAGGGCAGTGTAACCCCATAATGCTATGAGAAGTAGGGTTACTGTTTGGACAAAAATCCCTTTAATATTCATGATATAGTGTTTTCCTATTAGAGAATTCTTAAATGATCCATTATCGGAGGGGCACACCTACGAAACTAGTTAAAAAACTAGTTTCGTAGATCTAGTTAACAATTAAAAAAAGGAAAATGAAACGCCTTAAAGGCTGTCTGCTTTTATATTGCGCTATAAAGGGTCTTTACTATCTGGCTAATTGTCTTTATGGTTATAATCTGTGTTCCTTACTTCAAGCAAATTAATCCGATTCATTCATTTGACCAAGATGAATCACTTGCAAAAAACATTTTATTCTACTGCATCAATATCGCGCCTTATGTGACTGGGTGCAATCCCGAATACCTGACGGAATGATCGGTTAAAGTGGCTCTGTGATTTATACCCTAATTTTAACGCAACTTCTTTTACAGGCATATCGTCCGCAAGTAACGAATATGCGTACTCCATTGAGATCGTCAGGTGATATCGGTGGACGGTGTACTGAAACAGGAATTTAAAACCTTGGGTAAGCTTGGATTCACTGAAACCAGTTCCTCTTAACAGGCTCCTGATCGTGATTGGATTACTTATACTACGTTCAATGTTGCGTTTGACTTGCAGCAGGGCTTCGATTTCATGAATTTGTAATAGCATGCTCGGATATTTTACGCTGAACCTAGACATGATTATACAACAGGGTGCATTATCTGGACATGTTCAGGTGGTTTCCAAAAATGGGTTAATGCCTGCATATACTATTCAAATTTCCAGTAATTCACTGAATTTTGGCCGCAGTAGTAGTAATATCGTCACCCGTGATGATGCGGAACACTGACCTGGGAAACTTTCAGGTCAATGGGCTCCTACGATCAGTTGAATTTGAAGCTGGAGGGCTTAAGGAAAAGGTAGATGCTGAGTACGGCCAACAAAATCAATATAAACCAGATCAGGTAGCGAAAATATTTCGTTTCCCGCCAAAATTCTTTCTCAAAATGCCAAATCGCCGGTAAGGATGAGGAGATAATTAGGATCCAAATGCATAAAATAGTTTGAGCGATTATTTTGGGAGGCTGAACACGGGTGAGGATAAAAGCAAAGGTAGCCACTATAGAAATACAGGTTATGGTTATCCAGGCACCGACCAGCATTTTGGCAATTGTTACGCGCCACCGGTTGAATGTAAATCTTCTCATGGTGATTTTACGATACCAGACGCCGTGGCCCCGATTTAGGGTGAAACCATGGTCACAAACGAGTTTGTTTGAGCGAGTAATAACTACCTGAAATTGAAGGAAAATTCGTAATTTAATTATAAACCCGCTTGTAAGCAGTCCCAGTTAAAACCGGAAAATCAAAGCTTATGTATCTCCCTAATTCCAGCGGCAGCCGCCAGGTTCCTGATGAACTGGTGGAGCACGGATACACGCAACTTTTTAAGGCATTCAACGAGTTGTCACCCATCTGTTCCGAGGTTCAGGAAGAAATCCGAAACAGAACGCGACCGGTATTATACCGGCAACGCGATGTGATCCTACATTATGGCCAGGTATGCCGTTATTGCCTGTTTTTGATCCGTGGTCTGGTCAGGTCTACCTTCATCCTGGATGGTGTGGAGAAAATTGTCTGGTTCATGACAAGTGGCGACGTGGTCATCGCGGTACACAGCTGGTATGAGCAGAAACCAAGTGAGGAGCAGTTAACCGCGCTGAAGGAGACCGTCTGCTTCGCGATGAGCTGGGAGGATGTCGATGAACTGGAACGGAAGTACCCGGATTGGCTGGCCCTGGAACTGGCACTTACCCAGCGGTATTATCGTGATGCAATCCAGCGTACGAAATGGCAGCAGTTTACCACAGAAGGAAGGATTCAGAACCTCGAGCAATTGTACCCGAAGCTTTTTGCAGACGTTCCAGCCAAGCATTTAGCCAATTTTTTAGGTATCTCCAGGGAAACTTTCTCAAGACGGCGTAGCCGCAATTGATGCATTTTTCCTGTGACATTTGACGCAGATCGTAGCCTACACATACCGTAGTTTTGAAATGTTGAATAAACCATTCTGAGTGAAAAACCGGGAAACCCTTTTTACTTATGTGGAAACATAAATAAAAAAAATGCGTTATAATGTATTGTAATGTAATGTATTGGCTTGTTTTAGCCGGAAACGCTTTACCATCTAAATCAGGCGCCCGATTTTTTGCTAACCCTTAAATTTAACAGGTATGATGTATGCTTATGAACAACTCGACAGTATGGTATATCGCGATTTGCGTCCAGAATTATTACTCTCCACCCCACTAACCCCAAAACGGGAGACTGAGATCCTCAAAAAGATCGACGAGGAAATCCAGCAGCTTATCGGGAAGATCAAGCAAAGCGTGTACCAAGCGGCGGACGTAAAGGATGCGGTTCAAAAAGCACATGATACATTGGTACTATTAATCAATAAAGCGTATGACCATGTGACCCACCCGGATTCGGCCCGGGGCCGTGCCGGGCATATTCAGCAACACCTGCTGAGAAAACTAACTTCTACGCTGGCTTTTCTTGAATCCCACTACCCCAAAGCTTTTGACCATGACGAACGGGTGCCGGTTACGCGCCTTGTCGGGGTACGTGAGGAGATCGCGACCAGTACTCAGGCCATACGGGAAAAACTCGAAAACGGACTGAACAGCTCGGAATTGATGCTGGAGATAAAGAAGAAACTGGAGGAGGGCGGAAACAGCCCGAAATTGCAGGACATCATACTGGAGGTGATCAACGACTTCATCGACAAAATCGACCGGGGTGAACACATCACAACAAAAGAAGCGCAATACCACCTCCAGGTTGTCCAGGATATTCTGAACGATGATGGCCAAAAAACCTCGATGTCGAACTGTCCTTCGCTTCACGAACTGCTGATCCATTGGAATGTGAATAGCCGGAAATGCATTCAGTATTTTACCCAGGGCACCGATGAAATGGTGAAGGATTTACCAACTCCCGGAGAAAAACTGGAATTTTTTCAGCAGCAGCTTGTCAACCTGCATAAAATTCCGGACATCCCCGATTTTATCTATAACCCGCGCCTGCCCAGTGTAAAGGCGCATCTTACCGACTATGTTAACCATGAGATCGACTATCTGGAAAAGAAAATCGCCGGACACTATCCCATGCGGGAACAGGTTCCGTTCGTAAGCAATGCCCCTGGCGCGTTCCGCACACTTGTTAAGGTGTCCGTTGACCAGCTAAGCCTATTCATCCGAGCGCTGGATGACACCAGGATCATTGAAGCCAAAAGCAAAAGTGCAATTTTCAAGGCTGTCGCAAGTGCTACCTCTACGCCTGGTGCCCCGGAACCTTCATGGGACAATATGCGATCCAAGTCGTATGCTGTCGAGGAAAGGGACAAGGAGGTTGTACTGGAAATCCTCGGGACGCTGGCTGAGAAGATCAGGTCATATTGAGAAAAATAGCATAACAAAATTTTGAGCACCGAATTTTCGGTGCTTTTTTTTGTCTTTTTTTTCGCAAAAACAGCCTCAAACCTGCCGTGGAGTAGGGCAGCAAAAAAGTTGTGCCCTTTTCGGGCTTTTGTGGGGATTGCCGTCTTGGTTCCTTTGTATTGTCAAGCAACGCCAGTGGAAGCTGGCAATGGTCAAACCAGAAATCTGAAGCGATATGTTGAATGGAATAAGTTGGGGACAGTTTTTTATGGTAGCGGGCGTGCTGCTGGCGGTATACTACCTGTTACTGCTAAAGCCCTGGAAAAATGCCCGGCGCCGGCATGATGCCCCTCAACCGGTCTTACCCGGATCAGGAGAGGCCATGGCTGAGGAGCAGGAATTCCCGGAAGATATGGCTGAGCCCAACGAGAACGAGCTCGGAGTAGCCGAAGAACTTGCCGGCCGGTTAAGGGAGATTATCGGGCAAACCGGGCAGGGAAATTTTGTCCGCGCGGAACTGCTGGTGGACTTACAGGAAGAAATTGCGCTGTATCCCTTTCTGAATAACGACATGTACCGGGCCGCTTTCAATGAACTGGTTCGTGATGAAGTACAAAAGAAATGTGCCGTGGTGCTGAGTGAGCGTGAACTGGATGGACTGTGGGAGTAGCATGCGGCCCCTGCCCGCTGCCTGCCCTGCGGGGCGGGCGGCGGAAAGCAGGAAGAAATTATCCGGGCCGGTGATGTGCAGCTGGGCCATGAGCTGAGGGGGAGCCGCCCGGAGAGTGTTCCAGATCCCGTCGCCAGTTGAAAGCGGCGGCGGGCCGAGGAACAACTAAAATGATTGCCCGGCGAGTGTTGGGATAGGTTCAAATAGGGTTGATGATCCGCCGGGCTGCCTTCGGCCTCCCGCTCTTCGGAGCGGGAGTTGCCGAAAGCGAATGAAGCTGGCCCTTCACCTTCAGTGCTGTAGAGCGAAGCGGGGATCAAGGGAAGTGTTGAAGGCCCGTCCTTCCGGGCCGTTACCATACGGTGGCGGCCCCGGTAAGGAAAAATAAGTGAAGAAATTTTAAACGTGTGAGATATGAAAATGTGTGGTTGGAAGTTTAAAAAAACTTCAAAATGGGGGAAGTATGCCCTTTTACTAATATTTCTTGGGCTTATAACTGCTGTAAATGTAGTTGCCCAAGATGGGGTCAAAGGTATCAACGAGGCCAATACTCAGGTACGCAAGTACTTTGCATCTGGCACCAACTTGATGTATGCTATAGGTGCTATCCTCGGTTTGATCGGCGCAGTAAAAGTTTATTCCAAATGGAATTCGGGTGACCAGGACACCAGTAAAGTGGCTGCAGCATGGTTCGGGAGCTGCATTTTCCTGGTAGTAGTGGCTACAATCATTCAATCATTTTTCGGGGTGTAGGATGGAACAGGAACTTTTGAATGGGTTGACGGCTTATGTAGCCGAAAACAACCCGGAGCTGGCCATCACTTTGAGCCCTAAGGTTTCCATGATCGATTTTTTGAACGGGAAAGTTCAGCTTGTGTTGCCTGTAGCGGCGCGCCTAATCCAAAGTGGAAAGTCCAAAGACGAAGTAATCCGTGCCTGTATAAATATTATGACGGTGGAACTGCGCCCTTCCCGATACCAGTACATTCGTGGCCTGGTCGAAAGTGATTTTCCCGAAGATTTTCTGCGCATGCAGGCTAATGGCGTATTGAAGGCAGAAGTCGTACACCTGGTCTGTTCAGCGGCCATCATCTTTCGAAGTTTTGATTTTTCAGAGGAAACGGCCCAATCGAATTTGCTGCGCCATGCTATCGTTGCCCACATCGCTGATCATCTCAATTAATTGAAGAAGAGAAGGATAATCCCGTGCATCGAAACGAAGATGAAGGGTGTCAGGCTGCTGTGGCTGTTGTACAAGGTATGCGCTTTTCACCCATTTCGCGCATTTTGGCCACCTAACGCCGGCGTGTTACCAGCACGGCATCCGGTCAATAACACAGCGGTGTGTATGTACGGGATTATTATAAGTAATGTAAATGAAGAATTATGAATAGTGTATACCGCGTAAATAAAGGGATCAACAAGAGCATTGAATTTAAAGGGCTCAAGGCACAATACATCTGGTATTTCGCTGGCGGCATCATGGGGCTTATGATCCTTTTTTCACTGATGTATATCGCCGGTGTGAACACATATGTAGGCCTTGCGATCATACTTTCAGGAGGTGGCGCACTGACCTATAAAGTTTACCAGTTGAGTGGAAAGTATGGCGAGTTCGGTATGATGAAAGCGGCAGCCCGGTTAAGGGTTCCTAAGGTACTCAGATGCAATTCCAGGAGGGTTTTCATGTTAGCGGGGATGTCACGGAAGGCATCGGTGAAGGAAATAAATATAAAGGGTAATGATAGACTATAGAGGAATGATCGTGATTCAGGGCGACCTGTTTATGTCAAGCGACAACGGAAAGATTCTCTTCCCGGTGGAAAGACCTTCCCGGGGTTTTCGGGTAGCTGCGATGGAGAAAGTAGGGGCAGAATACCGCGGGGTTTACGATACCATGATCGGCAAAATCATAAAAATGCCGATCGATGACAAAGAGTTGGTGAAAAATACAAGGTTAAAGCACATTTCCATCCCCGAAGTGGTATTGAATGAAATGGCTGTCATGTCCGACGCTGCCCGCGGGCAGTTCAATAAGGTAAGCCTTAGCCAGGGCAAGGGGTTTTATCTTGTCGACCGGGAGCTTTCACAGCGATTGAATGGCCGTTTACCAAGGATCGAGTTTGACGGGACAACTTATCTGGTGGATATTAAGCGAAATGAATTCCGAGGGATTACACGGCCCGGAGCCCGTCTTCAGTTACAGCCTGAAAGCCCCTGGCAGCAGACCTTGCAGCTTTACGATCAGGAAGGAAAAATTTTCCGCAACATCAATACACTGAACCCTTCCCAGGATCATCATTTGAAGGTGGTAACCCTGCCGGCAGTCGGTCAGTTCGATATTGTAGGGATGGCCCAACTGAGTGAACTGAGTGGAACGTCCCTGGTATGCGATTTCCCGCTGAAGCCTGATCCTTCGCAAATAAAGGTTCAGACTGTGCAGGAGTACCTGGGTCAGCTCGAGAGAATCCGGGAAGAACGGAAAGAGAAAGAACGAATTATAAACAATGTAGAGAAAAAGCTGCTGAAACAAGCCCGCAAGAAAGGTTTGAAGCGGTAGTGCGATCAGCGGCTTTTAGGCGTTGTTCAACCCAAATTGAGTGAGAAAGGAAAATGTGAAATATGGAAAAGTGGTTGGAGGAGTTGTTTCCTATTATGGATGTGGAGCATGATTGCATCCTGTCAAAGCAAGGTGACATTACCGTTGCCTATAAGTTAGAACTGCCGGAAATATTTACCCTGAGCAATCAGGAGTATGAGGCCTTTCACCACGCCTGGATCAAGGCGATAAGGGTGTTGCCGAACTATACGGTTCTGCATAAACAGGATTGGTTCCTCGACAAAAAATTCCGCGGGGAGGTCACTAATCCGTCGGCGGAACCCAGAAGTTTCCTGGATCGGGCCAGTGACCGGTTTTTCTATGAAAGGCCGTATCTGGAGCATACCTCTTATATTTTCCTGACAAAGAAACCCGAAGAAAGAAAGACATCAAATTCCATGTTTTCCAGCCTGCTCCGCAGGTCTATTGTGCCCGAGCAAACCATCAAGCCGCGGTTGCTACAGGATTTTTTGGGTGCTGCCGGGCAGTTCTGCCGGATTCTGGAAGACAGTGGTTTTGCAAAGATCAGGAGACTTCCCTCAGAAGAGTTGTTGAGCCAGGCACGAAAGGTAGGGGTAGTCGAACGCTATTGTACCCTTTCGGAGAACCAGTCCCGGCCGGAAATGCTGGACATTCAGTTTAAAAATAACATACATGTCGGTGGCAAGCAATGCCAGATCTTTTCGTTAGGCGACGCGGTCGATCTGCCTTCGCTATGTGGGTCTCGCATCAACTACGACCGGTACTCTACAGACCGGACGAAATTCAGTGTCGGATTTTCTTCCTGTCTGGGTCAGCTGCTGCCCTGCAACCATATCTATAACCAGTACCTGTTTATTGAAGACGCTGCCAAAACGATACGGAAGCTGGAAAGTAAGCGGCTGCGGCTCCAGTCGCTGTCGGCCTATTCCCGGGAGAATGCCATATCACGAGACGCTACCAATGATTTTTTGAATGAGGCCATCGCCGAGCAGCGTGCCCCGGTCAAGGCGCATTTCAATATCATGGTGTGGACTGACCAAGAGGAAGAGTTTAAAGACCTGAAGAACATGGTCGGTTCAGCCCTCGCTCAAATGGATGCAGTAGCTAAACTGGAAACAGCCGGAGCGCCACAGATCTTTTGGGCCGGAATTCCGGGAAATGCGGCGGACTTCCCGATGAACGATACGTTTGATACGTTTGCCGAGCAGGCGAGCTGTTTTCTGAACCTGGAAACCAGTTACCGGAGTTCAGTCAGTCCGTTCGGTATCCGTCTGGGTGACCGGCTGACCGGCAAGCCCCTTCATGTGGATATCAGTGATGAGCCTATGGGGAAGATCATCACCAACAGGAACAAGTTTATCCTGGGCCCTTCCGGATCGGGGAAGAGTTTTTTTACCAACCATATGGTGCGCAGCTATTACGAGCAGGGCTCACACATCGTGATTGTCGATGTGGGCCACTCCTATAAGGGGCTGTGTGACATGGTGGGTGGCTATTACTTCACGTATTCAGATGACAACCCTATTAAGTTCAACCCTTTTTTTATAGGTGAAGGCGATTCCCTGGATATTGAGACCAAGGAAAGCATTAAAACCTTGCTGTTGGCCCTTTGGAAGAAGGATGATGAACCCTACAGGCGTAGCGAATATGTGGCGCTGAGCAACGCGATCCAACTGTATTACGAGAAGCTGGAGCGTGAACCTGATATTTTCCCCAGCTTCGACACCTTCTATGAGTTCCTCAAAGAAGAGTTCGCTGAAGTAATGAAGGGACAGGGTGTAAAGGATAAGGACTTCGATATTTCCAATTTCCTTTTTGTTCTGCGGCCCTATTACCTGGGAGGGGAATACGATTACCTGCTCAATGCCAAAGAGAACTTGAACCTGCTTAATGAACGGCTCGTGGTCTACGAGATTGACGCAATAAAAGACAATCCTATCCTCTTTCCAACGGCCGTCATTATTATAATGCAGGTATTCATTAATAAGATGCGTAAGCTGAAGGGGCAGCGAAAAATGATCCTGATTGAGGAGGCCTGGAAGGCACTGATGAAGGAGGGTTTCGCTGAATACATCAAGTATCTGTTTAAAACCGTACGGAAGTTTTTCGGCGAGGCTATCGTAGTAACGCAGGAGGTGGAGGATATCATTTCTTCTCCGATCGTAAAACAGGCGATTATCAATAACAGCGACTGTAAAATACTGCTTGACCAAAGCAAATACCAAAACAAATTCGACCAGATACAGGAACTGCTCGGGTTAACAGAGAAGGAAAAAGCGCAGGTGCTGTCGGTAAATAAAGCGAATGATTCCGGAAAAAAGTATAAGGAGGTGTTCATCTCGCTCGGCGGGGTTTCATCGAAGGTTTATCGTACGGAGGTTTCACCAGAGGAGTACCTGGCTTACACTACTGAACAGACGGAGAAGGTGAAGGTTTTTGAATATGCAGAGAAGTACGGTAGCATCCAGAAAGGGATCCAGATGCTGGCGGCGGAGCTGAAAAAATAAACAGATCATGAACAACGAGAAGAAAGCACTGGATATAATAAGTGAATTGCAGGCATTCGTAAAGATACTGGAAGGAAAGGGATACCAAGGTGTTCATATGCTTATCGGAGATGATACCGGTGACACGGCTTTGAATATTATGGGTTACCTGGCGCTTAAAAAGGGAGAAGCCAGCTGGCAGGATTTGCATGAAAAGGCCACTGTCAGAAAGGATGTTTTCCCGATCTATGCAAGTATGTCTATTCAGGAAAACAAGCCGGGCAATCCCCTGTCGGACTACAGTTTTAGAATAGATTATAACGTAAAAAGGGGATTCCATGTAACGCAAATGGGAATGGGGAGATCCTATTCTGATTGCACTTATACCACCGTTGACGTAGATCTTGGAGTTAACCTCGGGCGTTCCAGCATTCCAACGTTCAAAAAAATGAACGCTTTTCTGGACAGGGCTGATCAGACAAGGAGGAAAAATAGGCAGACTACACTAGATATAAAAACGAATGTCCGTAGCGTAATGAGCAGAGGGCAGGCAATCAAGGGATCATAAGAAAGGTTTATACAGAGGTGATAATAAAGAAAAAAGGAGGTGAACATGAAAAAGTGGGGATTGATTTTCCTATTGATATCAGGGCTGGTAGTAGTCCCTACACAGAAAAGTCATGCCGTATGGTGGTGGGTAGTTAAAGCGGCGGTGAAGAAAGCGATCAAGGCGGCGGATCTGGCTATCCAGAAACAGCAAAACAAAGTGATCTGGTTGCAGAATGCGCAAAAAACCGTGGAAAACACGATGTCGAAGCTAAAATTGGACGAAATCAGCGACTGGACGCAGCGTCAACGTGATCTGTATAAGGACTACTTCGACGAGTTGAAAAAGGTGAAGGCAGTGATCACTTATTACCAGCGTATAAGAGCCATTACTGCTTCCCAGCTGGCGCTGGTGGAGGAATACAAGCGGGCCTGGGCTTTATTCAGAAAGGATAAAAATTTCAGTGCAGAAGAATTGGAGAACATGGGAAAGGTGTATGAAGGGATTCTGGAATCGACTATCGACAACATCAACCAGCTGGGCATCATCATCAATTCTTTTCGAACCCAAATGTCCGACGCAAAGCGGCTGGAGATCATAGCGGCAATAGCTGAACGAGTCGACAACAACTATTTTGATTTGAAGCAGTTCAATACCGAGAACGCACTGACCAGTCTGAGCCGTACGCAGGAGCGGTCGGAAGTCGAGCGGTCAAAACGGCTGCATGGTATCGGTGAAAGATAACCAGTGCTCAATAGACCGAAAAGTGTGGATGTGGGATAAAAGATGTGAAAATGAAAATTCAGTTAACAATGATACTGCTTGTATTGCTTCAGGGAAGTGTGCAGGCGCAGTTTTTTAGCCAGAAGTCTGCCCAGCTGAGGCGGCTTGCCGAGCAGGTCGTCGCCCTGAAGGCATATGGAGAAGTGCTCTGGAAAGGCTATAAAACCGCAAACAAAGGGTTGGGTATAATCCGGGATATAAAAAATGGAGATTTCAAATTGCACGACCTGTTTTTCCAGGAGCTGGAGAAAGTTAACCCGAATATCCGGCGATATGCCCCAGCCGCTAAGATGGTCGTCCTGCAAGTGGAAACGATAAGAACTGCCAGCAAAGCAGTGAAGCTGATCAGGGCTGACCGGGGTTACGGCGAAGAAGACCTGCTGTTCCTCGAGCGGTTATTAGAACATATCGTCGCTAATGGTAAGCGAATCCTGGAGGAATTTTCTACGATTTACCGCGATGGCGCCCTTAAACTGACTGATGACGAGCGGGTTGTAAGAATTGATAAGCTGTACACCCAGATGCTGGACAATTACCGCGATGCACAGGATGTGGCGACGGAGCTCGCACTGAGTAACATGAACAAGACGCATGCAGGAGAAGAGATTGCGCGCAGCAGAAGGTTATATCTAATTAATAGATGATATGAAAAGGATAATGATTTTGTGTGGTGTGGTGATGTGGAGTATCGCTTTTTCACCGATAAGGGCGGCCGCGCAGGCAAACGAGCTCGCCCAGCTTGCGCTGAATATTGAGAAGCTGATGCAGTTCAGGAGCATCCTTTCTGATCTGAGAAAGGGCTACCAGATCGTCAGCAAGGGTTATGGTCTGGTAAAAGACCTGAGCAAAGGGAATTTCAGCCTTCACAAGACTTTCCTTGATGGTCTGCTGGAGGTAAGTCCGGCCGTCCGCAACTATTACAAGGTTGGTTTGATCGTGGAGCGCCAAATGCGGTTGGTATCGTTATGCAAAAGAGGCTTATCGCATTTCAAGGCAAGTGGGTTACTGGTTCCCGGCGAATTGGCTCACCTGGAGAAGGTATACGGTAGGGTTATGAGCGAAAGTCTGGATAACCTTGCTGAGCTCGCGAATGTACTGACATCTGGTAAATACCGAATGAGCGACGATGAGCGCCTAAAAACCATCGACCGGATTTTCTCGGATCTGGAAAATGATTTTGTATTCCTGCGTGAATTCAACGCTGATACGGGCGTACGGATACGTCTGCGGCAGGGAGAGCGGGGAGACGTGGACGGAATGAGGAAAATTTATGGATTAAAATAGGAGTAAATGAAAAAGTGTCTGTGTTTGGTTGGGATTGTGCTGTTGGTGACACTTCCGAATTTGGCTTCCGCGCGGGATTTTGCGGATAAACTGGAAGGGTTTCATGCGGTGCTGAGCAATTTGTATGATGAAATGATGCCGCTGTGCAAGGATTTGATTGATGTCGGGAAGGGCATTGCAGGGTTTGCGGCGCTTTGGTACATAGCATCCAGGGTCTGGCGCCATCTGGCGAATGCCGAGCCGATCGATTTTTACCCACTCTTCCGCCCTTTTGTATTGGGTTTCTGTATTGTCACTTTCGATATCACGGTTTTGGGCACGATGAACGGCTTGCTAAAACCGATTGTTACCGGTACGGCAACTATGGTCGAAAAAACTGACGACGCCGTGGCGGCATTGCTGAAGCAGAAGGAACAGGCGATTAAGAATACCGATGCCTGGAAAATGTATGTGGGTGAAAACGCCACCGGTAACCGTGACCTGTGGTACCGTCACACCTATAGTGATAAAAATCCTGACGAAGAGGGGCCATTCGAGTTCATCGGAAACCAGGTGAAGTTTATCGGTGAAAAAATGGCCTATAACCTGCGTAATACGGTAAAGCAGTGGATGAATGAAGTCCTGCAGATTTTGTTCCAGGCAGCTTCCCTGTGTATCAATACCATGAGCACCTTTCAGCGGATCGTGCTTTCTATCCTCGGGCCGCTTGTTTTCGGGCTTGCTGTTTTCGATGGGTTCGCCCACACGCTGACCGCGTGGCTGGCGAAATACATAAACGTTTACATGTGGCTGCCGGTAGCGAACATATTCGGGGCCATTATTGGCAAGATTCAGGTCGAAATGCTGAAGCTGGAGCTTGGAAGTGCATATCAGTCAGGGGAATCCCTGTTCAGTGCGACCGATACGGGGTACTTGGTGTTCATGATCATCGGGATCGTTGGATATTTCACGGTACCCAGCGTAGCCGGATTTGTTGTAAATGCTGGTGGTGGCGGCGCGATGCTTCAGAAAATTACGAGCATGGCTACTTCGGTGGCCGGAGGCGCTGCTGGTGGCGTGGTAAGCAGAGCGGGACAAGGAATGAGCAATATTGCCGATGCAAAGCAGCATTTCAATGAAGGTCTGAGCGGCCAGGCGTCCGGAACTGGTGTGTCAGGTATGGTCGGTCGTATGGCTGGTAACAGTTATATCGCCAGTAAGATTGCGGGCTCAGGCAGTGATGAGAAAAAATAGTGTTGAATGAAAATGAGGGGGAGATGTTTAGAGCAGCGAAGAATGTCGATACGGCATTTAAATTTATACGTACGACGTGTGTAACGGTTATCGGAGGTTGTCTGCTTATTACAACCGTCACAGTTTATAAGAGTTATGAATTCAGCAAGGCCGCACAGGGGAAGATATATGTTATCGCCAATGGAAAGGCGTTGGAGGCTTTGTCAGCAGAGCGAAAGGATAATGTACCGATCGAGGCCCGCGATCATATAAAAATGTTCCACCATTATTTCTTTACACTGTCCCCCGACGAAAAGGCGATCCGAGAAAACATCACCAAGGCGTTATACCTGGCCGATGGTTCCGCCAAACGACAGTATGACAACCTGGAGGAGAACAAATATTTCTCCAACATGATCAGCGGAAACGTAAACCAGACCATACAGGTAGATTCAATTCAACTTGATTTAAGCAGTTATCCTCACTATTTCCGGTGTTACGCCGTGCAGGAACTTACCAGGCCTACCAGCGTGGTTACCCGCAAGCTGGTCACCGAAGGACAGCTGCGCAATGTAGGTCGTAGTGAGAATAATTCCCATGGATTTTTAATTGAGCGGTGGACTGTCGTAGAAAACAGGGATATCAACATAAAAAACAGGTAATGGGAAGGAAGGAAAAGGAGTTAAGCGCACGGCAGGTAAAAGTCGCAGAAACGCTATCGGGTGTGCTGCTGAAAATACAACGATCGTGGTCTGCCACGATGGGAAGTTACTTCAACGGACTGAGCTTACCGGTGAGGAAGATTTGCTTTTACGCCTGGTGCTGCGTTGCAGCTATACCCTGTTGCATGTTGATTTTAAAGCCATTTACCCGTAGGCCTGACGTTCCGGTGGGCCGGGTGGTGCCACGGTCAGCGCCGGGCCTGCCACGCTTACCGGTGCCAGAGAAGACTGATCAACAGGAGCTGGATAGGGCCGTAAAACGGTTCAATCAATTCCGTGACAGCCTGGAGAAGGAGGGCGGTGCAGCCTGGGAGCGGTTTCGGCGCATGTACAAACTAAAAAACATTGACACAACTAAAATTTAAGATAATGAATTCAACACTTTCTAATGAACAACGTAAGCGGAGGGCGGCGATCGTATTGCCGCTACTGGTATTGCCTTTCGCGGCTTTGCTTTTTTCGGTTCTGGGTGGTGGAAAGACGGGCCAGGCAAAGGCTGCTGGCCTCACCGAAAAGAGATTAAAAACAGATTTACCGGATGTGAATCTGAAGAACGAAGGCCTGGACAAGATGAGTTATTATGACCAGGCCAGAACGGATTCGTTGAAAAGAGTTGAGCTTATGCGAAACGATCCTTACTACCAGCCGGGAAGCCAGCCGGCAGATGTAAACAGCGGGCAGTTTCCGGGAGGGATTTATGGGGGTGGATTCAGCGGAGGCGGGAATATGCGCAGGCAGGAAGCTATGATATACGATAAGATCAATGATATCAATTTATCGATGGGTCAAAATTATCCTGGGGCTTCTGCGCAGCCGTTTAGCTCAGGTCCAAAAACAACAGGGGTAATGTCAGAAGATCTCGACCGGCTGGAACAAATGATGTCCATGATGCAGGGCCAGCAGCAACCGGATCGGGAGGTTATGGAACTCGGCAATCTGCTGAAAAGCATCCAGGAAATTCAAAACCCGGAGCTCGTAAGGCAGCGGCTTAGAGATCAATCCGCGAAGAATAAAGGCCAGGTTTTTTCTGTAAAAACCAACCGTACGTCGGATATCGTATCGGTATTGGAAACAGAAAAAAGGCCGTCTTCAGGCAATGGGTTTTATGGCCTCGAAGAGACCGCAGAACAAAATCCCGGCACCGCGGTACGGGCGGTAGTGCATGAATCGCAGGTTCTGACTGAAGGGGCCCGGGTGAAATTTCGCCTGAAGGATGATGTTTTCATAAACGGAACCTTTATCCCCAAAGACAATTTTATCCATGGCACTGCCAGTTTGCAGGGCGAGCGGCTGGAAGTTGAAATCGATCAGATTCAGTTCAGGGGCGCATTGTTGCCCGTTAAACTGACAGTTTACGACCTGGACGGCCTTCCAGGGATACACATACCCGGTGCGATCGCCAGGGATGTTGCCAAACAAAGCGGAACTGACGCTATCCAGGGTGTTGGACTCTCCACTCTTGATCCTTCGCTTGCGGCCCAGGCGGCAACCGCTGGGGTTGAGCTAACCAAAACCCTGTTGAGTAAAAAAATGAAGTTGGTGAAGGTGACCGTTAAGGCTGGTTACCAGGTGCTGTTAAAAGACGAAAATCAAAAACAATAAACACATATAACATGAGAAAGAGAAGTGAAAGGTTGATAACGTGCATGCTCATGCTGTTATTGTCAGTTAGGTTAAATGCCCAAGTTACCGTACTGCCGGGGTCGTCCATTGAGCCGGTTCGGATAACTGTTAGTAAAAACAAGACGGCAAATTTGATTTTCCCATATTCCATCATTAGCGTGGATAGGGGGCACCGTGATTTGTTGGTGCAAAAAGCAATTGGGGTAGAGAATATTCTCCAGGTCAAGGCCGCGTCAGATAGCCTCCCGGAGACGAATATTTCGGTAGTGACGGCAGATGGTAGTTTTTTTTCGCTTTTGGCTCGTTTTGCGAAGGATCATCCTATACTGAATTTTTACATGGGCTTGTTGTCTAAAAGCGGCAACCGGGCGGTCGGTGTGTTGCCAAATAGTAGTTTAAATGAGGCCGTCGTTCGCAACGTAGCTGAGGCGATTTCTGTTCGCAAGCCGTTTTTGAAACGTCCCTTGGACAGAAGAGAGAACATCATGGTCGGTTTGCAGGGTCTTTACATTAAGAACGACATGTTTTACTGGCAGCTGGTATTGGACAATTCCTCTAATGTTGGATATGACATTGGCCAATTCCGCTTTTTTATCCGCGATCAGAAGAAAGTGAAGCGTACAGCGTCGCAGGAATTGGAAATCAGTCATTCTTACGTTTCCGGTGACATTCAGGGGATTGCGCAGAAATCAAGAAAGACTGTTGTTTTTGCTTTCCCGAAGTTCACAATTCCCGACGGAAAGTATCTGACGGTACAGCTAATGGAGCGCAATGGAGGACGGCACCTGACATTCAAAATCCCGAATGGAGTGCTGTTGAAAGCAAGGGAATTTTAATTAATAAATATTATAGATATGGAACTTACATCATTGGATTATTTAAAAAGACAGGTGTTGTACACCGGATTTGGAAATGTGCTGGACATCAAACTGGAGCAAAATGTGGCTAAAGAACTGATAGAGTTTCAGTTAACATTCTCAAGGGAATTTGGAAAGGATAAGGCAACTGCCCTGTTGTACTTCAGCAGGTCAGAAAAGGGGCAATATTTTTTTAATAAATATGATCTGGAAGTCAAAAACGAACTGGGAACTTCCGTGACTCATACGTTCTACGTCAACAATAAGGCGCGTAACTTCGTTGAGGGGGAAAAACCAAAGCATAAAACTTTTACGGTCAAGGAAGCATACAATCAGCTGAGTGGAAGGTTTGTGCTGAAAACCATGGATAACAAAGAGGGAATCGAAACAACTGCATGGCGGGGCATAGATTTCACCGAACGTAATGAGAATGGGAGGTTCAAGGCAATCACGTTTCCTGCAAAAAACCTGAACGTCGGTAAGGCTCTGAAGGAGATCGGCTACCCGATAAAGGAAATGGAACGCGAGGCCCAGGCGAAGGAATTTATCTCGTCCATTGAACGTGGAGATAAGGTATATGCAACTTTGATTTCCGACGGCCAGGAGTTTAGACGGCGTCTGGTTGCAGATCCGGAGTTTAGGAGTCTGAAAATTGAAACCCCAATTGTGCTTAAAAAACAAGAGCAGGAAGTTGAATCCAAGGGAGTGGAGGAGTCCAACAGCCAGCAAAGGTCGACTGAGCAGAGAAAGTCCGATGAGAATGTACGCACGGAATCCAGTGATAAACGAAAAGGTGTTTTTAAGTTTTTAAGATAAATCTGTTGGGATGGAATCACTTGAAAATGCAGGCATTATACGAGAACTTGAACAATGGAAGAAACAAAGTATTGTTTACGAAAAGTTGTTCTCTTCCGAAACACTTGGAAGTTCAGCGCGTAAAGTGGAGCAGATTCGTAATTTGATGTCTATTGCGGCCCGGTACCGGAGTACGGACAATGCGATGGCGATGAGGTTGATCCGGAATGAACGAAGGCTGCTCGAGCGCAGCGCCTTCCCATCGCTTGCAGCGAGAGTTTTGTTCCGGATCTCTAACCTGATTTTCGAGCGGAGGGTTAATGAAGAAAGCCGTAAACTGATCCAGGAAAATTCGTCTGCTATACAAAGCTCCCTGAGCTACGCAGGCTTTCCAGAGCTGGTTGATAGCATAAGCAAGGGAATGAACAGCGCACTGGGATTGGTTGCTAAAAGTGTATCGTTTCAGGTGAAAGGCGATGACCGAATGAGCGTTTCAGTCGAGGCTATCCGCCAGGAGAAAGGTACATACGATTTGTCGTATACCTCTACCCTGAGTGGGGGGGAGTATGGTTCCCGGTCATTACATTTCGGGCCTGAGCTATCGAAGTTTTTTTCGGCGAACAATGCCGAAGCCCTTTTGAGGGGGAAAGCCGTACGAATTGAAAACGGTGAATGGTTGCAGTTGGATTTTACGGATCGCGACAAAAAAGGGAACTTTCTGATCAAGCGTTACCCGGAATCGTATGGGTTTAATATACGTCAGGAACTCGAAAAGTTGCCGTTGAAGGATAAGGCACTGCAAGATGCTATTATCCGGAGACTAGAGAAAGGTCAGAATGTAACGGTACAACTTGGGGAAGGAAAAGCAGAGAAAGTGATTACACTTTTAGCAAACCCGGGAGGGATGAATTTCGAACTGAAGGATTTGTCCGGTAAAAAGGTCGAGCTTGCCTCGCTGTTTACCAAAGCGCCTGAAAGGCAGGGAACTGCCAGATACGTGAAGGAGAAAACATCGAGAAAATGGATCAGACAACAGGGATGATTAAAGCAGACGATATTTTGCAGTCTTTTTTTAAGAAAGCTTCGACGGATTTCAGGATCAACAAGTCACATCTGGCCGTTTTCGTGGCGATAGTATGTTTGTGGCAACAGAACGGGTATCCAACTGTACTTGTCGCGACTGGAAGAGAAGTGATGTCGGCTGCAAAGATTTCAAGTGATTCCACCTACTACCGGATAGTAATTGACCTAAATAAATTTGGCTACATACGGTATTCCCCATCATTTTATAAGAAACATGGCAGTAAAATAATTTTGAAAATTTAATAAAAGCGATGTGAATGATATGGTAGGAAATATGAGCGGGTTGAATGGTGAGGCCATAACGCAGAAGGATTTAGTCACCTTCAAAAATTATCTGATTTATGAGATAAGCGAATTATTGGACGAGAAGCTTGCTTTGCAGGCGTCGCAATCAGGAGAAAGACATACTTTGCGCAGCCGGGATGTGCGGAGAGCTTTAGGTATCTCTGCCAGCACGCTTCAAAGTTACAGGATTAGTGGCTTGCTACGTGCGAAGAAAGTTGGGGGGACATATTATTACGATCCCCGGGATCTAAAAAAATTTCAGATTAAATAAGGGAATGTGATGGATAGAAATGAGAAAGTAAAACTGTTGTTAAAACGTTGGAAGGGTGACCCAAGACTGCGGGTATATCATATGGTAATCCTCATGGCAATTTTAAATCTTTGGGTGGCGGGGAGCAGTCCTGGCGCCATCTCGATTTCGCGGCGGTCAATGCTGGAAGTAACCCGAATAGGTGGTATCGGTACCTACCATCGGTATATGAAGGATCTGCGTGTTTTTGGGTATATAGAGTACACACCGTCTTATCACCCCAGGTTTGGAAGTAAGGTTGCGCTGGTTGTATAAATCTTGTAGTGGTAACTAAAAGGTCGCTCGATTCGAGCGACCTTTTTAGTAACTTTTGAATCACTTTAAATCCTTCAATAAGATTCAGAACCGGATGGATGGTTGTCGGTGGGGAATAGAAGTTAGACGTGTTTTACGGAATATCGCAAAATATTTGATTACTAATACTTCCAAAAATTACCCATTGTCTTTAAAGCAATCGAGAATTTCGTTCACAAAAACCTTGAGCGGATCAGGGGTCTCACCTTTATGTATGATTTCCAAAGCTGGTATAATCCACTTGTTTTTCTTTCTAATTCCGTTAATTTCAATCCACCCTTCCAACTCACCGACAGGGAGAATAAATAATCCGATCGAATTGCAGCATTTTAACAAATTGTCTACAGCTGGTTGTATATGTGGTTCAAATCCTGCGATTCCTTTACTTTTCACCTCACTCCATTTGGTGATAGTTTTAGTTATTCGTTCTAGTGCTCCTTTAGCGCCGGACAAGGTATGTTCGCCCCGTTCTAGTTGATTATTAAACTCATCAACGTAGCTTTTTAAATTCCTTAAAACTTCATCATCTGGTAATGTGTTTACAGATTCAGAAATCTCTTTCCTTAATCGACGTAATGCTTCCGGAATTTCTGAATTAGTGAGCGTTTTATAGAGGCCCACAAAATCATCTTCAGTATTCAATAAGTCGATATCTGCTATAGCTATTGTCGGTACATGTGCTTTAATTAACAGCTGAACAACCTTTTTAATGGTTTGTTTATTATGCGCATGAATGAAAAGAACATCTTGATTGTTAAATTCAATTGAGGCGACGCTCCCGTAAACGGCCCTATCAGCATCAGCTTCACAAACAACTGTACCTTTGTGAAAAATCGCTTCTAGTACACGCTGGCTGCTTAGCAGCGGATCTTGACTTAACTGTTTAGTTACTGCATCTGGAAGTAAACGAAATTGTGTGTTGTCATTCGTCCTATTTAATCTATAAATATCCACAGAATATTTTCCGGCTAATAGGCCACCTAGGAAATTGGAATTGTGTGTGCTAATAATTAACTGGCCGCTAAAATGTTGAATGTTGTCAGCTATCCATTTACCTAGGTATCTCGCCTGAGTTGGATGAAGAAACGCTTCCGGCTCATCTAGTAAGATGACACGATCTTTAGATAACAGAAGTGCCAAAACAATTCCAACGAAGCTCTTAAAGCCGTCGCCTTGTTCATCAATCCTAGGAATGTTTTTTGTTATTTTAATTGCTTCCCGTGGATCGAGTGGGATTTCGGGGATTGAGCCTGAAACCCTTAGACATAGATACTGCAGTCTTGCGTAATCTAATTTAATGGTCATTCCAAATGCAATTTTAAATGCTGACTGCAACATTTCCTCGCTTTCTTTGTGTGTATATAGAAATTGAAGTATGTTCTCAGGAAATCCCTGATCCACATCAAAAGATAGTGTCTCTGTTACCAAAGCTAAACGTGTTCCAGAATTTAGATACGCAATTTTAAATTGAGAGATGGTCGGAATAACAGCATTTCTAATCTGTCCAGAGTTATAGGCTTCAACCATATGAGGAGAATAAAAATCTAAACTATTCAACGACGATAACTGAGCGGAAATTCCAGACACTGTATTGTGGTTTGCGTTCGTTTTACTTGGTGTTACAGAGAGTCCCTGCGTTTCTTCGTCAAAAGTTGGAAAAAAATTGAAATCAATATCCTCAACAAGTATTCTGTGGTTTACATTACTCGTCATCAGATTTAGAATGTCTCGAAGTGTCTGGGATTTGCCTGAATTATTCGGGCCGACTAGGACAGTTACTTTTCCAATTGCGATTGGGTTATTATCCTTGATAGTGATGGAGTTAATTTTCATATTTATTAGTTTTTGGCAGCGTAAATCTATTCAAAAATCCGAGGAAGTTATTGATACTAAAACTCAAATCAGATCTTGGATATTATTTTCATAAAAAGTTGGAATACAGTATATTTGTTGTGATAACGATTGATGTCGTTTTACATAAGTTCTTTGGGGAACTGGAAAGCTATTTAGTAGCTAAAAAGCGAATTTTCGAAAAAGTGCTCATTTGTATCGTCATCTGTGAAGATATAAAAAATAGGGCTTAAAAACCTTGGAATAGCAGGATTGTCAGGTGGGTTACAATCTCTCACTCTCCGCTGAAATGGTTTTAGACCAGATGAAGCCTGTAAATATTATTTACAGGCTTTTTTATGATCAATTAGGCTATCACTTATTATTTATTTAACTTCGGTCAAATTAATGATTCTATTATGCTTTTTGGTCTCTGGAGTGATTATTATTACCTGGCTATCCCCCTTCAAATACTGACAATTGTTCATGCCCTTAAAACTGGCCGCCGGCAATGGTTGTATCTGTTGATCTTCTTGCCGCTTATTGGTGCTGTCATCTATTTCTTTATGGAGTTATTGCCAGAGATTAACAGCGGTTCATTCTTTAAAAATATACAACGATACTTTTTCCCCAACCAGAAAATAAAGGAATGGGAGCGCAAAGTGCAGATATCAGATAACATTACCAATAAACTGGGGCTTTCCAATGCCTATGCCGAACAAAAGCACTATGATAAAGCAATAGCGCTTTCTTTAAGTTGTCTGGATGGGTTGTATAGTGATGATCCCGGAATCCTGCTGCAACTGGCCCGGCAATATTTTTACAACGGGCAGTATAAAGAGAGTCTGGAATACTTTGATAAGCTAAACGAGAAGAACAGTAGCCGTTTCGGTGTGCAGGAGGACGAACTTTTGTATGTAAGGGCCCAGGAAGGAATTGGTGCAAATGAACTGGCAGATGCAGGCTACCAGCGGATTATACGGGTACATCATTCACTTGAGGGAAGATACTATTATGGGTTGTTCTTAAAAAAACAACAGAAAAAGCCTGAGGCCAGGGCGCAATTTCAGGCGGTTCGCGAAGAGATAAAACTACTTCCAAGGTACTTACGCCGACGAAATGCCCAATGGGCAAGAAAGTCACTAAAAGAGCTCCTGTCTTTAAAATCCTAATTAAGCTTCTTCAAGCTCAGGGTTTTCAGCAGGTGGCAAGGCTTTTTTGAATATAAAATGAAATTTAATTTTCAATGCTATCCATCCCAGGAAGGCATAAACAGCCAGTAATATTCCCAGGTGCTGCATGTAAGGGTAGGTCAATTCTACACTTCCTTTTTGTATCAGCAGGATCTTAAATGCCTGCAGAAAAGGGGTGAGCGGGATGATATTTGCCAGCAGCTGCACAAAAACGGGCATGGCATTGAGGGGCCAGGTAAAACCACTGATGATAAAGGCAGGCGAGGCAATCACCATCAGTATCTGGGTAGCTTTCAAAGCATCAGGGATGATAATGCTGACCAGTACGCCCATAAAAGAAGCCGAACCTACAAATAGTGCAGTAAGCCATATAAAATTGAATATACCCTCGGGAAGGGGCACACGGAAAAGAACGTGCATCAGGTAGTATATGGAAACGATAAAAATAGAGAAGAACCATATTGGGCTAACCTTGATCAGCATGGTGGCAAAAGCCCGCCTACGCATGTTTTGGTATTCCCTGATGAAAGAACCGCCCTGGAATTCGGCAGCAAAACTTACCGCCATAGCCAGCAGGATTACTTGTTGCAAAACAACGGCCAGCATAGCAGGCCACATGAAGATCAGGTAATTGCTGGTGGTGTTAAAAAGGGTAATGTAATTGGCTTTAAAGGGCTCGTACTGCGTAAAGGCCTTTGGAGCTGGCATGCCGGCTTTTTGAAGGGCCTTTACAGCAACACCGGCCGAAAATGTACCCAGGGTTAATTGCAGGGCTTTGGTGGCAAAATTAGCGGTCAATACATTTCCGGTATTGATGTAAACATTTACTTCCGGATATTTCTTTTGAAGGATGCCGGCTTCAAAGCCTGAGGGGAGGATGACTACTGCTGCAGCCTCGTTCCTGATGACCTCTTCTTTAATGTCAGGGCCTTCCCCCAGGTATTTTAGAATTTCTACGCTTTGATTGTCATCCAGCATTTCTGTTAGCTGGTTCGACAAGGGGGTATTGTCTTTATCGATCACAATAACGGGAATGTGCTCTACCTTCCCGCTTCTGTATACAAAACCCAGCAGTGTAGCGTAAAAAACGGGTGCCAGGAAGAATACCGTACGCAGGGTGGCATTCGCAGTGAATAACTTGAACTCACGTTTCAGCAGGCGGAAAAACTCTTTCATACCCGTTTATTTAAGGATCACATTTGCATTTACCAGGATATTGGCTGCCTTCTCCCTGTCTGTTGGCTGAACCTTGATTTCATAAACAGCATCCTGAAGCTGATAATCAGGATAGGCTGTAGTAATGTCTGCGTAACGGGTAAGCTGCTTGATGTACAAAATACGGCCATCCAGTTCTTCTTTATTGTAAACTACCTGGAGCTTTACCTCCTGTCCGTTTTTGTATTTAGCAATTTTACTTTCCGGAACGGTAAAACGAAAATAAACACTGGAAGGAATATACCCGTTAAACAAAGCGAATCCTGCTGTAGCCAGCTCACCAGGGTTCAGGCTGATGGTTTCTATCTCCATGTCGTTGGTGGCAATAACATAGCGCTCGGCATAGGCTACCCTCGCCTCCTGTAAAGCGCCTTTAGCCTGTGAAGCCTGTCCCGCAGCCATTTCTACCTTCTCTACCCTTGTGCCTTTTTTCACATCATCCAGTTCCGCTACAACGGCATCATATTGCGCTTTCGCACCCTGATATTTGGCATAAACCTCATCGTATGCCTGTGGGGCCATCAGACTATCATTAAACATATTGGTGGCCCTGTTATAAGATTTCCGGGCAAATTCATATTGCTCCTTCAGGCCTTTATATTTGGCTTGCAATTGCTTCATCTGATCGGCTGTTGCACCGTTCCGGGCCATCTGTTCCTGGGCACTGGCCGCATTTACCGCTCCTTGTGCCTGCATAATTTTTGCCGAAACTTCAGGCACATCGAGCAGCGCTAATGTATCTCCTTTTTTTACGGTTTGTCCTTCTTTTACATATATCTTCTGTATCCGGCCGGTTACTTTCGGCGCAAAGGAAACCAGCTCCTTTTTTGCCTTACCTTGAAACTCTTCCGTTTTTTCTTTATTTGAACAGCCCGACAAGGCCAATACTGTGATCAACAATATGGAGGTATTTATTTTCGTCTTCATAGTCGTTATTTTACTCATACAGTTTCTTTATGTCCAGTTCCTGCGTAGCGCGCATCAATTCAACGGCTGCCCTGCGCTGGTTAAAAATGGCATTCTGATAATCCAGTTCTGCGGTTACAAGGTCATTTTCAGCTTCCATCAGCTGGGTAGACTTGGTCATACCGTACCGGAATTCTTTTTCGGCCTGTACCAATCCATCTTTAGCGATATCTTTTTCTTTCTTTTTTAAGGCAATCTGGGCATTGGCTATGTCGTAAGCCGACTGATTATTAGCTTTGTTTAAAGTCAGCTTGCGCATGGCGTCTTCTTTCTGGATTTGCAGGGATTCCCGGTCTATGCGGGCCGTTTCGATGGCATGTTTTCCTTCACGCCCGTCAAACAACTCCCATTTAAAGCCCAGTCCGGCCATAAGCAAGGGAAAGGTATTTAAGTTTGTTGGCCTCCAATCCAGTTTCCTGCCCGGATAATTGAGGGAAGGTATTGCAGGGATCACATTTTCAGATGTTTTTACCCTACTTTCGTACAGCCCAAAATAGTAGGCTGAGGCCATCATTTGTACTTTGGGTATCCACCACGTTTTTTCCGCTTTTATTTTATAATCTGATGCGTTGATGCCAAAGTTCAGGGCGCGGATCTCGGCACGGTCTTCAATGGTTTTCTGCGCTGTAGTGGGTGTTGCTGCTACCAGCAGGGGTTCAATAAGCCGGAGCCGTTCGGGAGCAATACCAGTCAGTACTTCAAGCTGTGTTAACAAAAGCGCTTTCTTGCCTTCATATTCAACCATTTTTGCATCCAGGCTCGCCTGGGCAAGTTCTATCTTTTTATGATCGTAAGGTGTAATCAGCCCGTAGCCCAAGGCTTTGTCTGCCGTTTTACGGTTTGCAGTCAGTCTCTTTTTAGCTTCATCCAGTACTTTTTTCGACTGGTGTACCAGGGCGAGCTGATCGTAGGCCCGGGAAATTACAGCGATTGCTTCGTCCTTTGTTTTTTCCAGCAATGCTTCTTCCGACATTTTTTTCTCCTGCAGCGCTTTACTTAGATATTGTACTTTTCCTCCCGAATAAAGCAGCATTTTGGCTTCGGCCTTTGCCAGACCAGAAAAGCCGGATATGTTGAGGTTATTGTTGTATTTCCCTTCAGGGATATTCAGAAAGGGTTGCAGATTAATTTCTGGAGAAACCAGGTGCATGGTTGCATTCATGTAACCTGCAGTGCCGCTCAGTTCAAGGGTAGGGAGGAAAATATCTTTAAGCTTATGTTGATCAAGCGATGTGACTTTATTTTTGTTTTGCTGCAATTTAAGTTCTGCATCCCGCACCAGGGCACTGTCCAAAAGTTCCCTGAAATTGGGGGCCTGCTGTGCCTTGCAGTAGCCCAGTGAGAGCAATGACAAAACCAGGCAAGAAAGAGTGTTTCTCATCAGTAGAAGTGTTAATGATAGACTGGTATTAATATAAAGAAAATTCTTTTAAACCGGAAATGCCAAATTTCATGCCTATTCAGTTTGTTCAGCATTTTAATCTTTTGTTTATTATTTCTATTTTAGGATAATCATTCCCTAACCCAAAATGAACTGCTTAATTGTTGACGACAACATAATAGACCTCAGTATCCTTAAAAAGATGACCAGCCTGGAGCCGTCGCTAAAGGTTGTAGGAGAATGTTATGATGCTGGTGAAGCCTATAGACAAATACAGTTGAATGACATTGACATCCTGTTTCTTGATATTGAGATGCCTGACATGAGCGGCATTGATCTGGTCAAAAGTCTGGGAGAGAAGCGCCCCATGGTTATTTTTACCACCTCTACGGTAGATTATGCGGCCACTGCCTTTGATCTTAATGTGGTGGACTTTCTGATCAAGCCCATTAGTCCGGCGCGCTTTCTGCAGGCTGTAGAAAAGGCACGAAGGATGCTGCTCACCAAGAACCTGGCCTTTGTTGATAAAGAAGACGAATTTGTATTTATACGGGATTCCAATGTGGTACGCAGAGTAAAGGTCAGCGATATTTTATATATGGAGGCCAGGGGCGATTATGTAAGGATCAATATGGCCGATCATACTTATTCCATTCACTCTTCTTTAAAGTCGGTAGAAGAAAAACTCTCTAAAAACACCTTTTTGAGGGTGCACAGGTCTTTTATCATTAACGTTGGTAAAATAGATACCATTGAAGGCGGAACGCTGATTGTACATCGCAATATGGTGCCTGTTTCCGATGCTTACAGGGCGGCTTTATACAAGCGGATGCAGATACTTTAAGTTTTTTGAAAGCATATCGTGCTTATTTAAGGGAAGAAAATAAACCGTTCTGCTCAGCGTTTGTTCGGATTTTTCGATAAGAAAAATCTGAATTAATGCAGCCGCTGAAGAGAACGGTTATTTTTAAACTTTAACGTACATATACAGCATTGCTGCAAGGGCTGAGCCTATTACCGGGCCAATTACCGGTATCCAGGCATAGCCCCAGTTGTTGTCGCCTTTTCCGGCAACGGGCAGTATGGCATGCATGATCCTTGGCCCTAAGTCACGGGCAGGGTTGATGGCATAGCCTGTTGTACCCCCTAGCGATAAGCCGATTACCCATACCAGGAAAGTTACCGGCAGTGCACCGATGGAGCCCAGTCCGATGGGGCTTTTATCTGCACCCATTTCTGCATTGGTAAAGTGAAATATCACAAAAAGCAATACAAAGGTTCCGAGAATCTCGCTGATCAGGTTGGATATGGTGTTCGGGATGGCCGGGGCAGTACAGAAAGTAGCTTGTTTTGCTCCTTTATCTTCCGTACCTGCATAAAAGTCTTTAAATAACAGCCATACCAGGAAAGAACCCAGCATAGCGCCGAGAAATTGCGCAGCAATATAAAGGGGCGCATCTGCCCAGGGAAATTTACCGGCGATGGCCAGGCCGATGGTTACCGCCGGGTTAAGGTGTGCTGTGCTGTACGGACCGGCAATAACCACTCCAACAAATACGGCAAGCGCCCAGGCGGTGGTAATTACCATCCATCCGCCATTATTCCCTTTGGTTCCCTTCAGAACTACATTGGCAACAACGCCGTTGCCCAGTAAAATCATAAACATTGTGCCGAGCACTTCGGCTGTAAAAGGAGACATGTTGATTAAGTTTAAATTTGGTTTATAAATGGATTAGTTTTCGGCATTGGCTTTGGCGGCTTTTACGGCCCTGTTCCAACCCTTAATACGTTCGGCAATGTTGTCGGTATTGCCGGCTTTAAAATTCTTGTCAATTTTCCATTGTCCGCTGATGTCGTCCATGCTGTTCCAATAGCCCACAGCCAGTCCTGCCAGGTAGGCTGCACCCAGTGCGGTTACTTCAGTTACCTTAGGGCGGATTACCGTGGTATCCAGTAGGTCGGCCTGGAACTGCATCAATATATCATTTGCAGTAGCCCCGCCGTCTACGCGCAGCTCTTTGATGCGGTGGCCGGAGTCAGCCTCCATGGCTTTCAGCACTTCCATGGTCTGGAAAGCTATACTTTCAATGGCTGCCCTGGCCAGGTGCGCAGCCGTAGTTCCGCGGGTTATCCCTGTAATGGTTCCGCGTGCATCCTGGTTCCAGTGCGGTGCACCCAGGCCGGCAAATGCAGGTACCAGGTATACACCGCCGGTGTCATTTACTTTTAAGGCCAGTGTTTCTACTTCGGCAGATGAGCTGATGATGCCCAGCCCGTCCCTTAGCCATTGTACTACAGCCCCGCCAATAAATATGCTGCCTTCCAGGGCGTATTGTACTTTTCCGTTTATTTTCCAGGCAATGGTGGTTACCAGGTTGTTTTGCGAAACGATGGGCTTATCGCCAATGTTCATCAGCATAAAACAACCGGTGCCATAAGTATTTTTAACCATACCGGTTTCGGTACACATTTGCCCGAATAACGCGGCTTGCTGATCACCGGCAATACCGGCAATTGGGATTTTGGCGGCCAGTACATTGCCTGTCGTTTCGCCATACACCTCGCTCGAGGATTTGACTTCCGGAAGGGTGTTTTTTGGAATGTTAAATAAATCAAGTAGCTCCTGGTCCCAATCCAGGGTATGGATATTATAGATCATGGTTCGGGATGCATTGCTCACATCGGTAACATGCACCCTGCCATCTGTTAATCTCCAGATCAGCCAGGAGTCTATAGTACCGAAAGCGATATCTCCGGCCACTGCTTTTTCCCTGGCGCCCTCAACATGGTCAAGAATCCATTTGATCTTGGTGGCAGAAAAATAGGCATCTAATATCAAGCCTGTCTTGTCCTGTATTGTTTTTGCCAGGCCTTTTGCCTTAAGCTCGTCGCAATAGGCCGATGTTCTTCTGTCTTGCCACACTATCGCATTGCAAAGAGGTTCGCCTGTTTTTTTATCCCAGAGTACCGTGGTTTCGCGTTGGTTGGTAATGCCGATTGCTGCAATTTCGGTTGGTGTAAGCCCTGCTTTTACAATGGCCTCGGTTGCTACAGCAATCTGCGTAGACCATATTTCGCTGGCATTGTGTTCTACCCATCCAGGCTGAGGATATATCTGTTCAAACTCTTTCTGGGCAATAGATACAATGCCGCCTTCCTTATTAAATACAATTGCCCTTGAACTTGTGGTTCCCTGATCAAAGGATAGAATAAACTTGCTCATAATTTATAATTGCAATAATGTGTAACAAAACGTAAGTATACGGAATCATTATCGAAAGTAAAAGATAAGTGTAAAAAAATAACCCCGGTGCTGAATACAGCATCCGGGGCCTGATTTTCCATAGGGAATATGGAAGGGATATAGGGTCTTTAGAATTTTATGCCAAGTCCTACAGAAAATACCTGGTTTTTATATTCAGGAGTTTCACGGGTTCCATTTTCATTGTTTTTCTGGAAGTCTAAGGCATAGCGGCCATGAATGTCAACTTTTTCGTTTACATCATATCTGAAACCGATTACACCACCAACAAGGCTCTTTTTGAAACGATCAGATTTATCTTCGATAATTTCCTGTTCGGCTGTTCCAAATCCATTTTCGAATTTATTTTTGGTAGACAGCAAAAAGGAAACCTGCGGACCTGCTACCAGGTTTAACCCGCTTCCGCCCAGGTTGATGCTGGCCAGGATCGGAATATCAATAAAACTGGTAGTTTGCGTAAAGTCGCCAAACAGGGTTTCTGCTTTATAGCCTTTGGTTGAGTATAATAGCTCAGGAGTAAAGGCTAACCCTTTAATCAGGTTGATATCTAAGGTAACACCAGCATTAAATCCAGGGTTCAGTTTTGTTTTAAAGTCATTGTTGCCATCATCTTTAATGATATTGGGTAAATTTAAACCTGCTTTAACACCCAATCTGATCGGGCTTTGTGCGCTGGCAGCTGTTGCTGCAAATAGGCCTATGGCCAGGATAATTAATTTTTTCATGTTGTGTATGTTTTAATGACCTGACCAGTGAAAGAAATGTGCCAGCTTTTTTAAAATGACGACCAGTTTTTAAGAAATCAGGTCAGAATCTATTTTACAGCCAGTTAATTAGGTGTTTTAAAACAAAAGGGGGTTAATTTTTAACAGGGCTGTCTTTTTATAGGAATTGTATCAAATTTGATACAATTGCGGGGGCTCGGGTCATCATTAACCTTCGTGCCATATTTATGCCCGGCTCAGTTTTTTATAAGGCCACAAAAATGGAAAAATCCTTAACTTTGAGATTTAACCAGCATCATACAAATGAATTTCAGACACTTTTTTATAGCCTCTTTTCTTCTAATAGTTAGTATAAACACCTCCATAGCACAAACAAAAAGCTACCTGCAAACCCTTCAGGAACCTAATGAATGGGTAGACTCAGTATTTAAAAAGTTAAGCAGGCGACAAAAAATTGCACAAATGTTTTTTGTGAGGGCACATACCAATTTTGGAAAGGCCTATGAAGACTCTATAGGGATGGTGATAAAAAAAGAACGCGTGGGCGGCCTGGTGTTTTTCCAGGGAGGTCCGGGCAGACAAGCCATTCTGACCAATAAGTACCAGTCACTGGCCCGGGTTCCTTTGCTGATTACTTCTGATGGCGAGTGGGGGCTGGGGATGCGTTTGGACAGTACCATTTCCTATCCTTACCAGATGGCCCTTGGGGCGGTACAGGATAAAGACCTGCTCTATAAAATGGGCCTTGAGGTAGCCAAAGATTACAGAAGGATAGGCATGCACATGAACCTCGCGCCAGATGTGGATGTAAACAATAACCCTAAAAATCCGGTAATCAACTTCCGTTCTTTCGGCGAGAATAAATATAATGTTGCTACAAAGGCTGCAGCTTATATGAAAGGCATGCAGGATGGCAGGCTGCTGGTTAGTATCAAGCATTTTCCGGGCCATGGCGATACCGATGTAGACTCTCATTATGACCTGCCCCAATTGAATTTTACGAAAGCCCGTTTGGACAGCCTGGAGATTTATCCCTTTAAAGAACTGATTAACCAGGGCGCTGCCGGTGTAATGATTGCACACATGAATATTCCGGCGCTGGACAATACACCTAATATGCCGTCTACCTTATCCAGGCCAATTGTTACGGGTTTGCTGAAAGAAGAGCTTGGCTTTAAAGGGATTGTGATTTCCGATGCCATGGGTATGAAAGGTGTGGTTAAGCATTTCAGCGACGGGGAAGCGGATGTAATGGGCATCATTGCCGGAAACGATATTTTAGAGCTATCGGAAAACAGTGCCCGGGCCATTAAACTGGTGCGGAAAGCCATAAGGGAAGACCGCATTCCAATGGAACAGATTGATGCCAGTGTAAAAAAGATCCTTACCGCTAAATACTGGGCGGGTTTAAATGTTAAAGATACCGTTAATGAACAGAATGTATTTGCCGAAGTGAACAGGCCGGAAAGCTTGGCGCTGCTGCAGCAACTTGCAAATGCATCTATGACTGTGTTGCGGGGGAAAGAGCACATACAGCAGCTGAACGCCGGCAAACGAACTGTTATCATCAGTATAGGTACACCAGAGGTAACCACTTTTCAGCGCGAACTTGGTGAGTATTATAAAAATGCCATATTTTATACATTGGATAAAAACGCCAATGCCAATGCCATTGCAAAGGTTTTACGCGATCTGAAAGCGTTTGACCAGATCATCATCGGTATTCATGATACGCGGACAAGGCCGGGGAACGGTATGGTGCTGAGTGCCGACCTGAAGATGTTCATTAAAGACCTGTCGTTAAGCAACGCTGTATTTGCCCTGTTTGCCAATCCGTATAATTTGTCGGCCTTAGCTGGTCTGGAGCAAAGTAAAGGCCTTGTTGTTGCTTATCAGAAGGAAGACTTTATGCAAAAAGCAGCCGCATTGGTTATTAAAAATCAGGTTGTAGCAACAGGGAAACTACCGGTTACCGTAAATACATTTTTTAAATATGGCGACGGGCTGTAATCTTTTGCTTTGCAATTTTTAGATATCCATACCCATCAGGACAATAAAGAGCCGGAAACCCGGAGTATCTTAAGTCTTACATTAACAGGAGATATTTTGCCAGCATTACCCGAAGGTAAGGAATGCTCGGCGGGCCTGCATCCCTGGTTTGCCACCATGCAAAATTTTGATCGTGACTATGACCGGCTCAGCGAATTTGCAAAAGGACCAGCGGTTAAACTGATCGGCGAATGTGGTTTAGACCGCTTAAAGGGCGAAACGCTGGAGCACCAGCTGCTGATGCTGAAGAAGCAAATCCTTCTTGCCGAAGCTTTGCAAAAGCCGGTAATCCTGCATTGTGTAAGGTGTTACGATGAGCTGATGGCCCTGAAAAGGGAAATGCAACCCAGTGTGCCCCTCATTATCCATGGCTTTAATAAACACCAGGAACTTGGCCTGCAATTGCTGTCTAAGGGTTTTTACCTTTCTTTTGGCAAAGCTATACTGAATGCAGATTCAGGTGCTGCAAGCCTGTTGAAACATACGGATGTTTTTTTTCTGGAAACCGATGATGCCACTTGCAGCATCGAAGAAATTTACCAGGCTGCAGCGAATTTTAAAAACTCTACCGTAACAGAGGTAAAAGCACTTATTTTTGCCAGCTGGAAAAAAATAAAGCTCATTTAATTATATGTCTGATGTAAACTGGTTATCGCGCTCTGCATTGCTGGTCGGAAATGAAGGGATCGGTCTTTTGCAGCAAAAACACGTGCTGGTGGTTGGCCTTGGTGGTGTAGGATCTTTTGCTGCAGAGTTTATCTGCCGTTCTGGCGTAGGAGAAATGACCATTGTGGATGGTGACGTGGTTGACCCTACCAATCGTAACCGGCAGCTGCCTGCCCTGGCAACCAATCATGGGCAAAGCAAAGCCGACATTATGCAGGAGCGTTTGCTGGCCATTAATCCGGAACTTAAACTACATGTGATCAGGGATTTTCTGACCCCTCAGAAATGCAGGGAACTGATGGAGCTGCGCTTTGACTACATTATGGATTGCATTGACAGCATCACCCCGAAGGTTATCCTGCTGTCGAGCGCCCTGGAAAAGAACATGCCCATTGTGAGTTCTATGGGAGCCGGGGGAAAAATGGATCCTACACAGCTCAGGGTAACCTGGCTGCCAGATACCTATCAATGTGTTTTTGCCCAGTATGTAAGAAAACGCATCAAGAAGCTGCGAAACTATGAGCAGGTAAAAGCTGTATTTTCCATTGAACCTGTGGCTAAAGACTCCCTGGTGATGACCGATGGGAGTAACTTTAAACGTTCGGCCTATGGTACCATCTCTTACCTGCCTGCAGCTTTTGGTGGGGTATGCGCTTCTGTAGTCATCAGGGATCTGCTTGGTCAGCCCATAGCCATGGCGCAACGACCTCCCAGAATTAACCTGAAAGCAGCAGCTAAAAAGAAAAAACCTTAACCAGCTTTAGTATTTGTTATTTGCAGGTTGTACTGCGGCAAAGGTCCAGCCTTTTAAAAAGTCCATTACCTTTTTAACATCATGGCCTTTACCTTCTTCCAGGTAGGCAGAGTTCTGGATGTGGATTACCTTGCCGTTTCCATCAAGGATGACAAACACAGGGAAGCCAAACCTGCCCGGAAAGCCCAGACTGGCCATTACTGCTTCGTTTTTGTTCTCCTGGCTGTAATTTACCAGCACAGTTTCGTAATTCGTATCTAAGTAGTTTTTAAGTTCGGGTGTAGCGTCAACCAGTTTATGGAACAGGATACACCAACCACACCAGTTGCCCCCAACCTGTATAAATACATGTTTGCCCGCTTTTTTGGCTTTGCCCACGGCCGCATCAATGTCGGCCCTTGCATTGGCACCAGGATTGTAAATTTTTACAGCTTCTTTTTTTTCCTGCGCAAAGCTGGCAGTTGTAATTGCCAGTAACGCAACGATAAGCAGTCTTTTCATTTTGAATAAATTTTTAGTGTTTTTATGAATGTACAAGGTAAGCACTTTATTTTTTATTTTCGTCCATGCCCCAGCCATTAAAAATACTACAGGCATCTGCCGGTTCTGGTAAAACATTCAGTTTAACAGCGCATTACCTTACCTTACTCTTGTCTGGTGAGAACAAGTACCGTGAAATCCTGGCCGTAACCTTTACGAACAAGGCTACCGAAGAGATGAAAAGCAGGATACTGGAAGTATTGCATGGCTTTGCCAGTGGCGATGAAAAGTTTGACAGCTACCGGGATATCATCTTAAAAGCCAACCCTTCGCTCGATGCAGTAAGCCTGAAAGAAAAATCGGATAAAATTTACCGTAAGATACTGCACGACTACAGCCGCTTTTCGGTGAGCACCATTGATGGTTTTGTGCAGAAGGTGATCCGGGGCTTTGCCTTTGAACTTGGCCTTGATGCGGGCTACAGCCTGGAAATGAATTACGATAAGGTGAAGGATGACCTTGTAGGCAAGCTGGACGAGGCTTTGGACCATAACAAACAATTGCTGCAGTGGATCATCGATCTGGCCATAGAAAGGATAAACGACAACAAGAGCTGGAACTATAAGGTAGAACTGTACAACCTTATAGGGGAGATCTTCAAAGAGCGTTTCCAGGTTTTTGAAGAAGCTATTGATGCGCTTGGTTCTGAAAGCATAGACGACCTGTTTAAACAGTACATCAGCATTACCAGGGCTGCAGCAAAAGGCTTTGAAGAAGAACTGACTGGTCTGGCCATAAAGGCACAGGAAATATTTAACCGCTTTGGGGTAGAGAAGGAGCATTTGAACCGGAAATCTGTAAGCCCTCTGGCCAAAATCCCACTCATCGTTAATGGCGATTTTTCTAAAATAGAACCCCTCTTTAATTTTATAGATGAACCGGATGCCTGGTTTCAGAAGAACACAAATTTTGATGCCGTTTACCAGGAACTGAACCCCATACTTAAAGCGATAAGGGAATATTATTTAACGCATCTGCCCAACTATACCCTGGCTATAGCGTTCAGTAAAAACCTCTACTACCTGCGGCTGATGCAGGAGGTGGCTTCGTTATTAAAGGTTTACAGGGAAGAGAACGATAACCTGCTGATCAGCGATGCACAAAAGCTCATCACCGGGATTACAGATGATGCAGGCGATAATCCATCTTTTATCTGGGAAAAAGTAGGTACGCGCTACCGTAACTTTTTGTTTGATGAATTCCAGGATACCTCGACCAGCCAATGGAACAGCTTCCGTTCACTGCTTGCCAATGCCATTGCCACACCGAGCGGGGAACTGATAGACCATTTAATTGTAGGGGATACCAAGCAGTCTATTTACAGGTGGCGCAATGGCGACTGGAATATCCTGCACCGGCAGGCGAAACAGGACATTGGGGCAGACCGGGTGCTGGAGGAAAGCCTGGAAGAAAACTACCGGAGTGCCGAGCATATCATCACCTTTAATAATTTCATTTATAAGTCTATCCCTTTGCTGCTGCAAAATGAACTGAACCAGGGCCTGGAAGGAAAGCCGGAAGATTTACGTTTATGGTGGCAGGAACAAAGTTTTGATCGCATCATTACAGACATATACAATACATCCACACAGCAGCTTGCGCCCAAAACACCAATTGGGGGTACCATTAAGCTGAGAAAAATAGGAAAAGATGATGCCCCTGAAGAGCAACGTTTCACCGAAACGGTTTTCAGGGATATTGCCCTGAACGAAGTAATTGCGGAGATAGACCGCCTTAAAGCAGGGCAGGGCTATGCCGCCCGCGACATCGCCATATTGGTAAGGTCCAATACCGAAGCGGTAACCACGGTTAAAAAACTGATGGGGCAGGGCATAGACGTCATCTCGGGTGAGGCGCTACAAATCTCGAACAATATAGGCGTTCGGTTGATTATAGATACGATGAAAGCCCTGATTGGTCTGGATAGTGAAACTACGCTCTATAAAGCCAACTGCATTGCCCTTTACAATTCCTTGCAAAATATCACACCAGATGCCAGTCATTACCTTAATTTAAACCATACTTCCTTTAGCGGCCTCACAGCTGTGCTCCCTGCTTCCTTGTGTGAAAACTGGCAAAGCTGGATGCAGCTGCCACTGCCAGAGCTGGTAGAGATCCTGATAGATAGCTATGGGCTGGGTCAAATGGAAACCCATCTTCCTTATCTGCTGGCCTTCCGGGACCTGGCTGCCAATGCCACCCGATTGGGAGAGAAGGGGATTGTGGCTTTTTTAAACTGGTGGGATGAAGAAGGGGTAAACAAATCGCTGCCTTCACCAGAAAGCGCGGATGCCATACAGGTGATCACCATTCATAAATCAAAAGGGCTGGCTTTCAGGGCTGTATTTATTCCCTTCTGCAATTGGGAAATCAAAGGCAAAGCAAATGCGGTTTTCTGGGTGTCATCAGCAGACACTGCTTTTGAAGCCTTGCGGGGCATCCCTCTGAAATACAATGAGACCCTCAGTAATTCTGCGGTTGCAAAAGCCTATTATGAAGAACTGCTGTACAACCATATGGATGCCTTAAATATGCTGTATGTGGCCACTACCAGGTCGCGCGATTATCTGTACATTGCTACTATGGCAAAAAAGGACAGCACAAAACTCAGCACTATTGGTGATGTGCTGAATATGACCTTTGAACATGATTTTGATGAAAACAATATATATGAGATCGTAGATGAAGTTCCGGCACGCGCGGGGCAGGTTAGCCCTTCGGTGCAGATTGAGCTGGATCATTATCCGACCACCAGCCGTTTGGCAGAGCTCTATGTGCCCGATCAGGAACAGCATTTAAAGCATGTATTGAACATTCAGAAATCGGGCCGCAGGGGTTCTTTACTTCACGATGTACTGGCCAATGCCGGAACAGGACAGGAAATAGATAACTATCTGTCAACTCTGCTGCTGGAGGGTACCATTTTAGAAAAGGAAATAGCCGAACTTAAAACATCGGTGCAGGAGGTTTTAAATCATCCCGAATTGCAGGCCATATTAAACCAGGCCCCTGAAAGCATTACGGAGAAAAACATCATTGATGCTGAGGGGAAAATGCACCGGCCGGACAGGGTACTTCTGGCTGGCGATGAGGTCATCATCCTTGATTATAAATTTACCCTGGAGCAGACAAAAGAACATGTAGAACAGGTGTTGGGCTATAAGGCCTTGTTTACCGAAATGGGTTACAGCAAAGTAAGGGGATATTTGTTTTACGCAGTTACCAAACAACTGAAATCTATTTAAACATGAAGCCATTTTTACAGGAGTTAGCAGAAGATCTGGTTGCAAAGTTTGGTAACAACCTGCAGCATTGTGCCATCATTTTTAACAACAAAAGGCCGGCGGCCTATTTACAGAAGCACCTGGCCGACCTCATCAAAAAGCCTTTTTTTAGTCCTTCCTTTTTTACTGTACAGGAGTTTTTTGCAAAATCGACCGATTATCGTCTGGCCGACTTTTATATACAGTTTTTTACGCTGCACAGAATTTATAACCAGCTGCTCCGCGAAGAGGGGCTGGACCCCATTTCGGGTAATAAATTTTTTCCGCTGGCGAAGATCATGCTGGCCGATTTCTCGCAGATAGATATTGATCTGGTGGATGCAGACAAGATTTACCGCGACCTGGAAGATATTTCGGTGATCAATAAAGACTTTGATTACCTGAGCCCGGAACAGTACCAGTACCTTTCGCAGTTCTGGACTTCCTATTCCGAAGGGAAGCATAAGCGGCAGCAGGAACTCTTTATAAAGATGTGGCGCCGGATGCCTAAACTTTACCATAAGTTTCATGAAGCATTAAAAACGCAGGGCTATATCACCAATGGGATGATTTACAGGGAGCTGGCCCAGGGCAATGCAGCCAGTCAGGCTTTTATTGCAGACTTTGAAAAAGGAAAGGTGGTTTTTGCTGGTTTTAATGCATTAAGCAATGCTGAGGCCAGGATTTTTGTAAACCTGCAGGAAGCAGATAAAGCTTTGTTTTATTTTGATGCCGATAACTATTACCTGGACGATCCCCTGCAGGAGGCCGGTTTGTTTTTAAGAAAGAACATCCATCAACTGGGGATAAAAAATGTCTTTGAAAACAGCCCCAGTTTAATGCGTAATGAAAGGCATCAGGTAGATGTTTACAGTGTGCAGGGGCAGGCTGCTCAGGCTAAAATACTGAACAGCATTTTAAAAGAGAACTATACCGGTACCGGGAAGGAAACCTCCGTTGCTGTAGTCCTGGCAGATGAAAGCCTGCTGATTCCGGCATTACAAACCATTCCAACGAATTATGACGGGCAGGAGGTTGAGCTGAACGTTACAATGGGTTTTGCCCTGGCGGCTTCCAGTGTATATGGGTTGATAGATCTTTGGAGCAGCTGTCAGCTGGAGATTCAGCAAACCAGGCGCTTGTCTTACAAAAATGTAGAAGCCTTTTTAACACATCCGCTAACCGGGCTGAGCCAGGCCATGCGTGATAAAATCAAAAGGGCTTTGCTGACAGAGAAAGAGGTTGAAATTCCTCAACCCCGTTTGATTAACCAGAAAGGCCTGTTCGAAGTGTTTTTCAAAAGGCTCAGCCATGCGGGCGAGGTGATGGAGCAGCTGCTGGAACTGTGCAATTTTGTACTGGCAAGGCTCTCTGCCGCAGGTACATTAAAAAAAATTGATGCAGAACTCTTTGTTAAAACCATACAGGAGCTGAACAGGCTGTACGATACTTTCGGGCGGGATGTAGCGTATGAAGAGATCCCTTTCATCATATCACTGGTGCAAAAGGCAATCATGGGGCTTGCAGTGCCGCTTTCAGGCGATCCTTTAAAGGGCATTCAGCTGATGGGCTTGCTGGAAACCAGGAACCTTAATTTTGATAAGGTGGTGATGCTGGGCTTTAACGAGGGTATTGTGCCTAAATCATCTGCGGGAAACAGCTTTATCCCCGACAGCATCAGGAGGGTATACGGCTTGCCGGTGCTGGAAAACCAGGATGCCATATCAGCCTATATGGTGTACCGGTTGATCCAACGGGCAGAAAACATCAATTTTGTTTACAACAGCCTTACAGATGAATCTACTTCGGGCGAACCCAGCCGGATTTTAAAACAGCTGGCCTACGAAAGTGGCTTTGATTTCAATTATTACAGTCTGGACCTGAATGTAAGAACAGAGCCGGTTAAAGAGGTGCAAATCAAAAAAGAAGGAAATGCCGCTATACAGGCGGGGCTGCAGCGTTACCTGGATAAAAACAAAACACTTTCACCTTCTGCATTAACGCAATACATCCTGAACCCGATAGATTTCTTTTTCAATTACATTGCCGGCATTAAAGAACCTAAGGAGGTAACAGCAGTGGTAGAGGCCAACGAGGTAGGCTCTATCCTGCACAAGGTAATGGAGTATTTTTATGAAGATTGCGTTGGCCAGGAAATTACCACTCCGCTGCTCAAGGCAAAAAGGAAAGACATTCCTTCATTGACCGAAAAAGCCTTTGCTGCGGTAATCTTCAACAACCCGGATAAGGCGGTGGCTTTTAAAGGAATGCAAAAGGTGATACTCGCTATTGTAGAGGCCTACGTGAACATCATAGTTAACCAGGATGAAACCCAGGCCCCTTTCCGCATTGCAAGCCTGGAGCAATGGGTAGAGGCCGATATCAGTTTCCCGCTCAATGGAAAAGAGGCCAGCATCAGGATAGGAGGAATTATTGACCGGGTAGATTTAAAAGACGGCATTACCCGGATCGTTGACTATAAAACGGGCAGCGATAAACTGACGTATAAGGATATTCCCGAACTGTTCAATACAGACGGGAAGTACATTAACAAAGCCCTGATCCAGACTTTACTCTATACTTACGTTTATGAGCAATTCTCAGGTAAAACTGCAGTTGAGCCGAATCTGTATGTGGTTAAAACCATGAGCCAGGAGGGGGTATGGTTTAAATCGGGCAGGCAAAGTTTATCCGGCGATTATCTGGAAGAAGCCAAACCAGAGTTCATATCTGCACTGAAAGAAAAGCTTACAGAGCTTTTTGAGGCACCTTATTTTAAATCGAGCCTGGTTGAAGACAATTATAAATACTCTATTTATAAAACTTTATTTGGCAAGTAGGGGCGATAGTGTAATTAAAACACGATAAAATTATAGACTTGCAAAACATATATTTATGCTGTTAACACTTTGTTTTTAAAGGTTTCAGGGCAATGGATAAACTTGCATTTGAATGCAATTTTGTATAAGTTTGCGCCAGTTAATATTTGAATATACAATGAGAGAGATTCAATTTAGAGAAGCTTTGCGTGAGGCCCTTAGCGAGGAAATGCGTAAAAATGAAAACGTTTTCCTTATGGGCGAGGAAGTTGCGCAATACAATGGTGCCTATAAGGTTAGTCAGGGTATGCTTGATGAATTTGGCGATAAGCGTGTAATTGATACACCGATTGCTGAATTGGGCTTTGCCGGGATAGCAATAGGGGCAGCAATGAACGGATTGGTTCCGGTTGTAGAATTTATGACCTTTAACTTCTCTCTGGTTGCTATAGATCAGATCATTAACGGTGCAGCTAAAATGTTGTCTATGAGTGGCGGGCAGTTCCCTGTGCCTATCGTATTCCGCGGGCCTACCGGTAATGCAGGCCAGTTAGGAGCACAGCACTCTCAGAACTTTGAAAACTGGTATGCCAACTGTCCGGGTTTAAAGGTTGTGGTTCCTTCTACGCCTTACGAAGCCAAAGGTTTGCTTAAACAGGCTATTTTAGATCCAGATCCGGTTATTTTCATGGAATCAGAGGTAATGTACGGCGATAAAGGCGAGGTTCCTGAAGAAGAGTACTACCTGCCAATTGGTAAAGCCAATGTGGTTAAGGAAGGTTCTGATGTAACTATCGTTACTTTTGGTAAAATGCTTACCCGCGTAGTTAACCCTGCTGTAGAAGAGCTAACCAAAGAAGGGATCAATGTTGAAGTTATCGATTTGCGTACTGTACGCCCTATTGACTATGCTACCATTATTGAGTCTGTTAAAAAGACAAACCGTCTGGTGGTTGTAGAAGAGGCATGGCCATTGGCTTCAATTTCTTCTGAAATTGCATTTAACGTTCAAAAGAATGCTTTTGATTATTTAGATGCTCCTGTACTGCGCATTACCTGTGCAGATGTTCCGCTTCCTTATGCGCCTACTTTAATTGCTGCAAGCTTACCTAATGCAGAAAGAGTAGTAAAAGCAGTTAAAGAAGTATTGTACGTAAATAAATAAGCGTTGCCCTGAAGCAACAAAAAAATATAAATCCCCTGGGTAAGCCTAGGGGATTTTTTTGTTAACAATATATTTATTTGAGGATGTCAATTGTTAGGGTTAATTTTGGCGGCAATTTAGGATATCAAACAGAAATTAAATGAGCAATCATTCTAAAATCATTGCTGCCGAGCTGGCAGTAAAGGAAGAGCAGGTTATCGCTACTATTGAATTACTGGATGAAGGGGCTACGGTTCCCTTTATTTCACGTTACCGGAAAGAAGTGACAGGAAGTTTGGACGAAGTGCAGGTAGCGGGTATCCGCGACAGGTTTCAGCAATTAAGAGAACTGGATAAACGCAGGGAAGCTATTTTGAAAGCGTTGACAGCGCTGGACAAGCTAAGCCCGGAACTGGAGGGCCAGATTAATGCCGCAACAGACATTGCTACTATAGAAGATATTTACCTGCCTTACAAACCTAAACGTAAGACCAGGGCCTCTGAAGCGCGCAAGAAAGGACTGGAGCCTCTGGCCCTGTTTATTTTAGCGCAGGCCAAAGCAGATCCTGAAACCGAAGCCGGCAAGTTTTTGAATGATGAGCTGGGTGTGGTTTCTACTGCCGAAGCACTGGCAGGCGCCAGGGACATCATTGCCGAAATGGTGAATGAAAATGCCGAGGCAAGGACAGCTATGCGGAGCTATTTCCAGCAAAAAGCCATCTTTAAATCTACTGTTATTAAGGGTAAAGAAGAAGAAGGAATTAAATACAAAGATTATTTCGACTGGGAAGAACCATTGAAAAATGCGCCTTCACACCGGGTGCTGGCGATAAGAAGAGGCGAGAACGAGGCCATTTTAAAGCTTGATGCGATGCCTGATGAAGATGGGGCGATTGTAATCCTGGAAAATCAATTTGTTAAAGGAAACAATGCCTGTGCTGATCAGGTTAAGCTGGCTGTACAAGACAGCTATAAAAGGTTGTTAGGCCCGGCAATGGAAACAGAGATCCGTAACCTCTCTAAAGAAAAAGCGGATGAAGAGGCCATCAGGGTATTTGCAGAAAATGCACGACAGCTTTTGCTTGCTGCACCAATGGGCCAGAAGAATGTGCTTGCCATTGACCCTGGCTTTCGTACGGGCTGTAAAGTGGTTTGCCTGGATAAACAGGGTAAATTATTGGAAAATACCACCATTTATCCACATACCGGGCAGGGCAATGTTAAGAAAGCTGGCGATAAGCTAACCGAGCTTTGTGCTAAATATGAAATTGAAGCCGTAGCCATAGGCAATGGAACGGCTGGCCGCGAAACAGAGGTATTTGTACGCGGACTGAACATTCCGGGCGTAGTGGTAGTGATGGTGAATGAGAACGGGGCATCAATCTATTCCGCCTCTGAGGTGGCTCGTGAGGAATTCCCAAATCAGGACATTACCGTAAGAGGGGCAGTTTCTATTGGCCGCAGGCTAATGGACCCGCTGGCTGAGCTGGTGAAAATAGATCCTAAATCGATAGGAGTAGGCCAGTACCAGCATGATGTAGACCAGAATAAATTACAGGCATCGCTAGACGATACGGTAATGAGTTGTGTAAATGCTGTAGGGGTTGAGCTCAATACCGCTTCAAAGCAGGTGCTTGCTTATGTATCTGGCCTGGGGCCGCAGCTGGCACAAAATATTGTGGCTTACCGGAATGAGCATGGAGCCTTTAAAAACAGGGAAAGCCTGAGAAAAGTACCACGTTTAGGTGATAAAGCCTTTGAGCAGGCGGCAGGTTTCCTGAGGATCAGAAATGCTGAGGCCGTGCTGGATTCAAGTGGAGTACATCCAGAGCGTTATGCATTGGTGCATAGAATGGCCAGGGATTTAAATTGCAGCATCAACCAGCTGGTAAAAGATACAGAATTACAAAAGCAGATCAAACTGCAGCAATATGCGAGTGATGACATTGGTTTACCTACCCTGAACGACATCATGGCCGAGCTGGCCAAACCAGGTCGCGACCCGCGTGAGCAGTTTGAGGTATTTAGCTTTACAGAGGGGGTAAATGAAGTTGCAGACCTTAAAGTAGGTATGAAACTGCCAGGTATTGTTACCAATATTACCAATTTCGGTGCTTTTGTAGATATCGGTGTACATCAGGACGGTTTGGTCCATACCAGCCAGATGGCCGATAAGTTTGTGGCCAACGCTGCAGATGTGGTAAAAGTGCATCAGAAAGTGGAGGTTACTGTTGTTGAAGTGGATGTGGCCAGGAAAAGAATTTCCCTGTCGATGAAAAAGGAATTGGACGCAAAGCCTAAAAAAGACCAGCATAAACAGGCAGACAAGTCTAAAAAGTTTGCAAAGCCTGTAGGGGCACAGCAGCATAAAAAGCCGCTTAAACCACAGCATAGTCCAAAAGGTGGTCAAAAAGAAAAACTGCCCGATGGAGATTTACAGTTAAAGCTGCAGGCTTTAAAAGATATGTTCAAATAGCAAAAGAGGAGCCTTACAGCTCCTCTTTTTTGTTAATCCTCTCGACTGCCATCAGCGGCCATCCTTACAATTTTAGGCATAAACCTGGCAACAATATGGACCAGGTCTTTTTGTGCCTCCATTACCCTATTGATGTCCTTATAAGCCATAGGTGCTTCATCCAGGCCCGCTCCAATCAGGGTAACGTTATGGTCTGCCAGTACTTTTCGCATTTCATCTTTAGAAATGCTTTTGGTAGCTTTTGAACGGCTCATCTGGCGTCCTGCACCGTGTGCAGCAGAGTTGATGGCCTTTTCTTCTCCATTGCCTCTTACCAGGAAGCCTGGGGCGGTCATAGAGCCCGGGATAATTCCCATCACATCTTTCCCCGCCGGGGTAGCGCCTTTTCGGTGTACGATCACCTCCTCGCCATTATATAGCTCTTTCCAGGCAAAGTTATGGTGGTTTTCTACTTTGGCCAGTACGTTGGCGCCAATGGCTTTACTTAGCTTATCGTGTATCACCTGGTGGCAGGCAGAAGCGTAGTCTCCGGCAAGGTTCATGGCCAGCCAGTATTCCTGTCCCGCTTCGGTGTTCATATCCAGATAGGCCAGATTGGCGGCTTCCTGAGGAAGTTTGCAAACTTCTTTGGCCAATTTGGTGTAATATCCGGCCAGTGTTGCGCCAAGCCCACGAGAACCTGAGTGGCTCAGCAGAGCCAGGTATTTTCCTTTTTCAATACCCAGAACCTCATCTTTTTTCTCAAATTCTATAATCCCCCATTCCACAAAATGGTTTCCGCCGCCAGAGCTTCCCAGCTGTGAATAGGCCTTGTCTTTTAGCTGTTTTAACATCGCTGTGGCATTAAAATCAGCATTGTCCATAATGGCATGATCTGATTTTTCCCGGCCATGGAAGCCATGCCCGGCACCGAACTTGGTATGTGCAATCAGCTCACGCTTGTATTTTGCTTCATTGCCATAAAAATGGCTTTCCGGAATATCGAAGATGGAAAGGGCCATTCTGCAGCCGATATCGACACCCACTCCGTAGGGGATAATGGCGTTGCGGGTGGCCAATACCCCGCCAATAGGCAGGCCATAGCCCTGGTGGGCGTCTGGCATTAATGCCCCGGCAACGGTCACAGGTAATTTCATGGCAATGTCCATTTGTTTTCTGGCGCCCTCTTCAATATGAGTTTCGCCGTATCGGGCATACTCGGCTGTATGCGTTTTTAAAGGAATTTCAGTTCCGTTGATTTCTTTTTCCATTTTTTCTTCTTTTAACCCTGCATAGCATTTCTATGCAGGGGCGTCGGTTGTGTCTATTTTACAAAAATTTGTTTCAACTGATCTACAATTTGTCCGCTGCCAGACAAGCTGATGTTGTTGATCTTTTCTGCAATTTTCTCTACATACTCCATTTCTTTTAATTTGTAGAGCATTGCGTTTTCTTCCATCAGCTTTGCTGTATTTAACAAGCTTCTGGTGGATGCAGTCTCCTCCCTTCTGGTGATCAGGTTGGCCTGCGCCCTTTTTTCGGCTACCAGCACCTGGTTCATAATGTCCCTGATGTCGCCTGGTAATACGATGTCCTTCACACCGCAGTTCAGCAGCTCAACGCCCAGTAACCTCACTTTTGCGGCTGCAATTGTCATGATACTTTCAGAGATTTTTTCTTTGTTCTCCATCAGTTCATCGAAGGTCATTTTTCCAATAAACTCTCTCAGGCTCAATTGGATGGTTACATACATTTGTTTGTCAAACTCTTTGTTCTCCAATAAAGCCTTTTTTGCATCCGTTACTTTGTATTGTACACTGAAATTAATTCTCAGTTGAGCTTTGTCTTTCGTCAGGATTTCCTGTCCAACAATTTCCATGGTTAGCTGCCTCAAATCAGTTTTCAATACCTGGATTGCGGTGCTGTTTTTCCAGAAGATATAACTTCCCGGCTCCAGCACCCTTTCGAATACGCCATCTACAATCATTAGTCCGGTTTCATAAGTTTCAACTTTAAACGCCCTGATGTGTGCCTGCAATTGAGATTTCTCCAAAGTGTTTTTGTCGATGTGCGCTGTGATCTCATATTTATTCAGGTCGGCAGTTAAAAAGGAATACTTATTTAAGCCTTTCCAGAACGCGTATTTTCCTGCAGTTAATACCTGTTTAAAATTACTGTTTTGATAAACCAATACGATCTCAGTATCTTTTACTTCTATTACTGTTACCAGGTTTTCGAAATCTTTATTTAATAGTAAAACGTCCAATTCCACCGAAGCAATAAAGGTTTTCGACATGTCGTATACTTCTATTGTTTCATTAAAACCCAGCCAATGGTTTCCTGCAGTTAATACGTTTTTTAATTCTCCTCTTTTGTAAACCAATCCAACAGAATTGGTGTTAATTGTTGCTCTTTTCATCTCTGTTTGATTTTTTTGTTTATAATTATGCCACGCTCGTCGTGGACTTTGTTTGTTCGCTTATTAAGGCAATCAGAAAAACTCCCATTTGCATTATGCGGAAGAAATTTCTTTCCCTGAGTCAACTGCAGCAACTTCATCCTGAACATTCGGGCCTTGAGCACTATTGTGTTTGAGAACGTTCGAGAGCATTTGAGCGTTAACACACAATATGTATTCAGTGGCTTTCGCCTGTTTCATGGGAAAAGTATTCGCAGTCTCAATCAGGCTGTCCATTTCCTGCATAGCATATTGCAAATTGTCGATACGGCTTTTAGAGGCGATATCGACGGGAAGTTTTTCCTGGTACCTTTTGGAATGGGAAATTTGAAGTATCCCTTCTTTTTGCTTTGGATTTTAAGTCCATTGCTGCGCTACCAATTGCGTTTCCTATTTGGGTCGGAAAGCAGGATTCGAACCTGCACTTGGTTTGTTACTCTAACCACCTGAGTTACCCCGGTTTTATCCGGGAGCGGGAGTCGAACCCGCGACACACAAACGTGGGACAATCTTTCCAATCTAAACATCAGAATATTGCTGCTGATCAGCTCAATACTATGGGGCCATACAGAAACCCTCAACTGTGGATGTTTATCCTTTCAAACTGCCATCCCCTTGCGGGAATATCTTAAAAGTACTTTTGTACTGTTTATTTCTTCAAAGAACACTTGTCGTTGCCGACATTACAAAGATGCAGGGGGTGTTGCGCAGCAGATTTGCGTAATGAAAAAAAGCTTTCGTATAATATTTAAATTATTGTATTTCAGTTGAATATTTTTTAATTTTTCTATTTTAAAATAGTTTTTTCAATTTGTTGCGCAATTCTATTGCGTAGTTGTTGTGATTTTATAGTTTTACATATTGCTTTTTAGACTGATTTTTTAACCTTACTGCTTTATGTCTGTAAATAAACTTGCCCTTATCCGTTATAAAACGATTGATGAATGCTTAAAAAACAGGTTCAGAAAATGGACCCTGGAGGATATTATTGAGCGGGTAGCCCAGATGCTTTACGAATATGAAGGAATTACTTCGGGGGTAAGTAAACGTACAATACAGGCAGATATTCAATTGATGCGCAGCGACAAGCTGGGGTATAATGCACCAATAGTGGTAACAGACCGGAAATTCTACAGCTATAGTGATCAGGCTTATAGCATTACCAAAGTGCCGATCAATGCCAATGACGTGGAGAAGATGAAGGAGATTGTGGATGTATTGAAACAATTCAATGGTTTTAATTACTTTGACGAGATGAGCGACATGATAGCCAGACTGGAAAACAATCTGTATAAATCTGAAAATCCCCGAAAAAACTATATTCAGTTTGAAAATAACCGGCAGCTCCGGGGCCTGGAATATATCAACCCGCTGTATCAGGCCATATTGAACCAGGTGCCTTTGATGATAGAATATAAATCCTTTAAAGCTTTAAAATCGCAGCACAATATTTATTATCCATATCTGCTCAAAGAATACAGGAACAGGTGGTTCTTAATTGCCAGGTCAAAAACCGGAACTACATTGCTTACACTTGCACTGGATAGGATTATGGCATTGCACGAACTTGCTAAAGAACCTTTTTTGGAATACACCGGTGTAGACTTCGACCGTTATTTCGATGATTTATTGGGCGTAACCAAATCAGAAAGAGACAGGGCGCAGAAAGTGGTTTTAAAGGTGAACAAATTTAATGCACCTTATGTATTGACAAAGCCCCTTCACCATAGTCAGCAGCTTTTAAGTGAGGATGGGGAAGGGGTGGTTATTAGAATTGATGTCGTACTAAATTTTGAACTTGAACGTGAAATCCTTGGCTTCGGTGAATGTATGAAAGTGCTTTCTCCAAGACTTCTTGCTTCAAGGATCAAAAAAAGGCTCGTGCAGTCTGCCGAGCAATACGAAGAAGTAGAAAAGCTATAATTTTTACAACTCTATTTGCCTCCGGATGCTTTCTTCCAGAGAAATCAAAGTCTCTGTACGCTGTATGCCCGGAACGGCCTGTATTTCTTCGTTCAGTACATGGCGCAGATGGCTGGTATCCCTGCAGATAATTTTGGCAAACATGCTGTATGCTCCGGTAGTATAATGAAGTTCTACCACTTCCTTAATCTTGCTGAGCTGTTCTACTGCATCTTTATATTGAATCCCCTTTTCCAGATAAATTCCCAGGAAGGCAGTTACATCGTAGCCTGCCTTTTGCGGATCTATAATTAAATGTGAGCCCCTGATGATGCCCATTTCCTGAAGTTTTTTCATGCGAACATGTATCGTACCGCCCGAAACGATCAGATCTTTCGCAATTTCTGTATAGGGTTTGGTTGCGTCGTGCATCAGCTGCTTTAAAATGTCGATATCCAGGTTATCAATTTCTAAATTTTGGCTTTCTTTTTTAAGCATGATTTTGATATTTGTTAACGATAATCAAATATAATTATAAATATGCTAAAAATAAAATTAAATGATTAAAATATTTGTAACGTATTGGGGTTGTTGTTACATTTGTATCAAGCAAGTAACAAAAAAATATAGTTCTTTAACATTTGCTTATACTCTGTAGGGTGGTGAAACTGGCAGACGCACCTCCTTGTCTCGGTGGTGGAGAATATGGAAAACCCGTAAGGGCTAACTACTCCTTGAAGGTTCGACTCCTTCCCCTACAGCTATTAAGAAAAAAGATTTTTAATCAACCTAAACCAAAAATCTTTTTTCTTAATAAAATTTAGTACTTTAACAGAATGTTGGGTGGTGAAATTGGCAGACACGCCTTCTTGTCTCGGTGGCGGGGATAAATGGATAAACGCAGTTTATGGGTTGACCACAAATTAATTTTTGAACTGTAGCTAACTACCCCTTGAAGGTTCGACTCCTTCCCCAACAGCCAGTTTTTTTATGAATAATAAGTTAGTTAAAAACGAGTGACCTTGGATGAGGTCACTGTTTTTTTTTATGCCTATTGTTTCCCAGCATTGTACTTGTCGCTGAATTTCTTATCCAGTTGCTTATGAAGGTTATCCAGGTTGATGTCCCGACCTTGTATAAAAGCCTTTTCTACTTTGTTTGTCTTCATGTCCAATGCATCGCCATCCGAAATAAAGAAGGTTGCATCTTTACCAATTTCCAGGCTCCCAGCAGTTTTATCAATGCCTAAAACCTTAGCTGTATTTAAAGTGATGGTTTGCAATGCCTTTTCTTTATCCAGGCCCCAGGCCGCTACGGTTCCGGCCATAAAAGGCAGGTTCCTGAGCTGCCAGTAACTGTGCAGGCTCATGGCTACATTGATACCCGCATTGGCCAGTATCCCGGCATTCTTATAGGGCATATTTACGTCGTCGTCATTCATAATGGGTAAATTGTGCGGTTCTTTGACCACTACACTGATGTTGTTTTCCTTTAAGAATGGGATAATGAGATAGGCTTCATCACCTTCAACCAAAACCGGTGTAATGTTGTATTTTTTGGCAAATTTCACCGCGCTAATGATGTCTTTCTGTGCATTTGCTGTGATGAACAATTTTTGTGTGCCATCAAACAGGTGTCTCATTGCTGCCAGGCGTGCATTTACAACGGCTGGCTTTTCTGTTTCAGCATAAGCTTTTGCTTCTGCAAAAAGCTGGTCCAGCTGATTGATGGTATTTTGCGTACGGCTGCTCAGCTCGGTTGCAGAAGGGGCACCCATCCGGCCACCTGGCCCCCTGAATTTGGGGGTAACGGGCCAGTTCAGGTGCAGGGCATCATCTGTTCTGATGGCTGCATCTTCCCAGTTCCAGGCATCCAGTTGTACCACTGAAGAACTGCCGGAGATTGTCCCTCCCTGCGGCGTGATCTGCGCCATCAGTACACCATTGCTCCTGATGGTGGCAGGTACCTTCGAATCGGTATTGTAAGCTACCAGCGCCCTAATGTGCGGGTTAAGTTCTCCAATCTCACTATAGTCCATTGTTGCTTTAACAGAGCTGATCTCTACCAGGCCCAGGTTGGTTACCGGCGCTATAAAACCCGGATAAATGTGCTTGTTGCTGGCATTGATCAGTGTTGAGCCGCTGGGGTCTATGCGTACAACGGTAGCATCACCCACACCGGTAATTTTGCCTTTTTCAAAAATCAGATAGCTGTTCTCTATCACGTTTCCATTACCGGTATGAAGTTTAGCGCCCATTACAATTACTTTTTTATCCTGCGCAGGTGCCGGAGAGATGTTGGCCTGTGCCAGGCAGTTTAGCCCCAGGGCAGTACCCAGCAAACTTAAAATGTATTTATTCATGGTTGTGGCTCCTTTCCAGATCGTTCAGTTCAAGGGAGTAATCTTCTACGGTTTCGCAATGGAATTCCCGTCGTGTTTCTGGTTTTGGCTTCTGGGTTTTGGCCCCGCGGCCTTTGCTGTCTTTCATTTTCTGAATCAAACGGGCTCTTTCCAGTTTTTGTGCAGCCCTGAGCTGTGTATCTCTTTCCATATCCCAGTAGGCAATGCCGTCTACAAAAGTTTTTTCTGCTTTGGCATAGATGGAGAGGGGATGGGCCGACCAGACGACCACATCGGCATCTTTGCCCGCTTTAAGGCTGCCCACCCTGTTGTCTATATGTAACATTTTAGCCGGATTTAAGGTTACAAATTTAAGCGCATCTTCTTCCGGAACGCCGCCATACAATATGGCTTTCCCGGCTTCCTGGTTTAAGCGTCGGGCCATTTCGGCATCATCAGAGTTAAATGCTGTGGTGATGCCAATGTTGTGCATGATCTTGCCATTGTAGGGGATGGCTTCTGCCACCTCCATTTTATAGGCCCACCAATCAGAAAAGGTAGAGGCGTTGATGCCGCGGGCCTTCATCTTGTCGGCCACCTTATAACCCTCCAGTATATGGGTAAAGGTATTTATTTTGAAGCCCAGGCTATCTGCTACTTTCATCAGCATATTGATTTCCGACTGCACATAAGAGTGGCAGGTGATGAAACGTTTGTTGTCCAGAATTTCAGCTATGGCATCCAGTTCCAGGTCGCGCCTAAGGGTACTTCCCTTTTTCGCCATTTCGGCTTTGTAGGCTTTGGCACGGGTAAACTGGTCTACAAATGTTTGTTCTACACCCATTCTGGTTACCGGAAAACGTGCGCCTGTGCCAAAATTGCTCTGTTTTACATTCTCGCCCAGCGCAAATTTGATGAACCCATCGGCACCTTCAAACTTAAGTTCTTCGGGTAGTTTTCCCCAGCGTAGCTTAATGAGCTGCGATTGGCCCCCAACCGGGTTGGCCGAACCATGCAGGATCTGTGAGGTAGTTACCCCGCCTGCAAGCTGCCGGTAAATGTTCACGTCTTCAGAGTTGATGATGTCGCCCACGCGCACTTCTGCTGAAGAAGACTGGGCGCCTTCATTAATGCCGCCGGTCATTACAATGTGCGAATGCTCATCTATCATGCCCGGGGTGATGTGTTTGCCTGTGGCATCAATTACTTTTGCATTTCCCGGGTTCAGGTTTTTCCCTACCGATCTGATCTTCCCGTTTTCTATAAGCACATCTGCATTTTGCAGGATACCCTCCTTTTCATTGGTCCATACAGTTGCATTTTTCAATAAAACGCTTTCCTGTTTTAAGGGAACAGTGTTGCCAAAAGCGGTGAAGGGGTAGATCAGCGGCCCGGCAGGCTCATTTTTTAGTGGTTCGCTCTTTTTAAGCGCAAGTTTGGAGGTGTCTTTTTCTGCATCTTTATTAATGAGCATAAAACGTTTGCCTTGCACCCAGTTTTCCTCAATCACATTTTCCTTTTTAAAAAGGCTGTCTGATGTGATGATAAAATTGGCCAGTTTTCCTGTTTCCAGGGTGCCGGTTTTATCGGCTATGCCCAGCATGGCTGCCGGAATTTCGGTAAGTGCCATTAAGGCTTGTTTTTTTGTTAAGCCCTTATTGATGGCTTGTTCCATCGCCGGCCAGAAATCGCTGGTGTTTTCCAGGCCATGGGTGGTAAGCGAAAACCTGATCCCTGCCTTTTCCAGTACACCGGCATTGCCAGGTGCCAATTCCCAGGCTTTCATCTGGGCCAGGCTGATGTCCCTGGTTTCAACCGTATCTTCCACATCATAGGCTTTGATAAAATTTACTGGAATGATGAGGCTGGCACCTGTTGCTTTAACTGCAGCTACACGCTGGTATTCATCGCCATTGGATTTGATGATGAACTGCCGGCCAAACTCTTTGCCGATCTTATCTACACGAAGGATATTTTGCCATCCATCAGCTTCAAAAATTTGCGGAATATTTTGTTGTTTGTTAAACTCTTCCAGGGAAATGTTGTATTCTTCTTTTTGTTTGCCATACCATTGCGCATCGTAATAGGTCTGGCGCAGCAAGGCAATAGCGCCCATCAGGGATGTAGGATAGTCATTTTGGGAGGTCCCTTTGTTAAAAGAGTAGTTGGCGGCTGATCGGGTATTGAGTATGCTGCTGTTTTCTTTTTCATCGCTCAGCGTAACCGCAACAGAGGTGCCGCGTGCTATGCCGTCGCGGTTAATCACGTTTACACTGCCAAAGCCCAGCTTACGCAGCTCTGCCGCTTTTCTGCTGTCGGCCGAAAACAAGGTGCTGGCCTGGGTTTCGGACCTTATCGCTTCGTTCCAGCCATATGGGCCTTTTTTTGTAGAAGTGAAGATAGACTGGCGGCCGCCCGTTCCGGCGCGCGTAGGTTCAGGGAGTCCATAAGCGGTAAAGGCATCGATCAGGGAGGGGTATATGAATTTCCCCTTCAGGTCAATAACCACGTAACCTTTCGGAACAGCAACGCTATTGCCGGCTGCCTGTATAGTCTGACCTTTAATCAATAAGGTTCCTTTGCTGATAGTTTTGTTGGCGCTAACTACAATATTGGCATTGGTAAATGCATAAAGGCCTTGCCTGATATCATAGGTGCCATTAACCGGATAGGTCTGCTGGGCAAACAGGCTTGTTCCAGCAAATACCCCGGCAAAGAGAAGCAGGATTTTCTTCATAAAAGAATTTAGATGATAATACCTAAATCTATTATAAAAAATTGATTAAATCCGCTTATCACTTATTTTTTACGTTAAAGCGTAGCCCACTAATTTTCGGACAACGCTTTGAGCTTGTCTAAAGCTTTAGGCCACATCTGGGCAAACATTTCTTTATATTCTTCGGTAATATCTGTTGAAACAGACAGTTCAGTACTCCCGTTTTTTTCTTCAAGAGTATAGTTTTCCATTGCTCCAGCCCATGATTTTACCTCATCACTGTCGAAATCTTCGGCGCCATCTTTAAGCATGCCGAGGTGCTCTATTGACATGAATTTATTGGGAATGTTATCGGCCACCTTTGATATCATGCCATTACCACTTGAATCCCCAAATATAATCCGGCTGCCTTTTTTCCAATCTGTTTCGGCACTTGATCCTTCGCTAAAGGGGGTTGTCCATTGGCGATAGGTTTTATCGTCCCAAAGCGTTTTCCATACTTTTTCTGCCGGTGCGTTGATAGAGATTTTGTATTCCAGCTTTTCCATAGCATTATAATTTATTGGTTAATGATATAACAAATATCTGGAGCTATTGTTGAATTAAGGCGTTGTGTTTGCGACAATATAAGGGGTTGTTTACGGCATAACTCCAGTAGCCTTATCCCTTTACCGGTTCCTGAAATGTTCTTTATAATTTAATACAGGCTTAATATAACCAGGAATTTAGCACGGTACTTTTGTCCCGAAGGTTTTTTTGATCGCAGCAATGTCAAAAGCAATTAGGGATTTATCGGATAAGCTATTAATTGAAAAGTACCGTAATGGCAATGCTTCTGCATTTAATGTCCTTTTTAAAAGATACTACGATTCTCTTTATGGCTATACCTTAAAAAATGTAAAGGATGTCTGTGTTGCCGAAGAACTGGTTATGGATGTGATGCTTGGCCTCTGGAAGAGGAAAGGTGAAATCCTTATAGAGGAAGACCTGAAGGCCTATCTTTATCGCTCGGTAAAAAATGCGATCTATAACCATTACCGGAAAAAGGCATTGCAAACCATCAGTATGGATCAGGTAAATGAATCTGCCCAGCACCTTGCAAAGGCGGCAGACCATGAGCTGGAAGTCCGTGAACTGGATAGTATTTACCGCCTGCACTTACAGCAGCTGAGCCCCCAGCGTCGCAGGGTTTATGAACTGAGCCGAGAACAGCACATGACCTATGCCGAGATTGCAAAGGACATGGACATTTCTGTGAACACGGTAGAAAACTATATGGTTGCCTCGCTGAACTTTTTCCGAAAACAGCTAAAAGAGCATGTTGATTTTACCCTCATTGCCTTTATCCTTTTCTTCCTGTCTTAATTTTTTTTTCGATTGCATAGGTGGTAAGCCCTAACAATTGTGTTTTCCTTATTGAAAGACAATTAAAATGCAGTCAGAAAACAGGAACAAATCTCTCATCAGAAAATACATTTCCGGAAGCTGTACAGTAGAAGAGCAACTGGAAATCCGGCGAATCATGCAGCAACCGGATGTAAGGTTACTTTTTGACGAGGTGCTGGCAGAGAGCTGGATGGGGCTGGAAGAGGAAAAGGATACCGAACAATTACGCCTAAACGATAAACTGCAACTTTTTTATAACAGGCTGGAATCTGAAGAGCAGGCGGCTATAGAAGTTCCGATAAACAGGAGAAGGTATTTTCAGTACGCAGCAATCTGGGCCATACTCATTCTGGGTTTGGGCACTTATGGGCTGATGCAGTATAAAAAAACACCTTTAACCAACCAGGTTGCCATGCAGGAAATGGTAAACCCTTACGGGCAACGCTCAAAGGTGGTACTGCCGGATGGTTCCGAAGTTTACCTTGGTGCCGGAAGCAGGCTCTCTTTTCCAGGGAAATTTAGTGGCCTTACCAGGGAAATAGCTTTGGAGGGCGAAGCTTTTTTTCAGGTGACCAAAAATCCGGCTAAGCCCTTTATTGTGCGTACAGGAAGTGTGCAGACAAGGGTACTGGGTACTTCATTTAAAATAGATGCCTTTAAAAACAGGCCATTGGTGGTGGCCGTAGCTACAGGCAAGGTACGGGTAGATGATTACCTGAACGGCAGGCTTAAGCCCTTAGCCATGCTCAGGCCCGGACAAATGGTAACCTATAAGGAAAACCACGCCATTACATCAGCAACGGTTATTGAAGAAGTCAAATCCTGGAAAAATGCACAGCTGTATTTTCACAACCGTTCGCTTGGAGAGATTGCCGCAGAACTGGAACGCTGGTATAACGTAAAGATCAGTTTCAGGGGGCAGGATAAACCGAAAGAAAAAATATCAGTAAACCTGCAGGCAGATATGCCGCTGAACAAGATCATGAAAGTACTGGCAGCAACAGGCCATTTTAGCTATCAGATCAGCGCAAAGCAGGTTCAGATCAATTAATAAAACAATAAAGAAAGGGAAAAGTATGTAAGGACTATCTACAAATAAAAACGTTCCCCACCGAAGGCAGGGAACGCCTATGTCATAAACCGCGTGAATTTCGACGTCCTCTCGGTTTAATCAATCCGTATCCGGTAAAGGGTACGGCACATTTTAACAGATCATCGCTTCGCAGCGAATTAACCCGTAATGTTCAAAAATATGCAAAAAGGATTAAAACAATATCCTTCAATCCGATTTATTATGAAATGCTCATTTGTTCTCATTGCGGCCCAGCTTACTTTCATTAGTGTGCTGTTGGCTGGTAATGTGAAGAGTCAGGATCTTGATCATCATATCAGTCTGCGGCTGGAAAATGTTTCCGTTGCAGAGGGCCTCTCTGTGATCAGCAAACAAAGCAACATCAGGTTCTCTTTAAGAGAGCAGTCGATGCAAACCGTTAAAAAAACCGTAACGCTCATCAGGCCCAGCATTACTGTCAGAGCAGCTATCCAGTACCTCTTGGCAAACACCAGTTTACAATTTAAGCTGGTTGAGGGCTATGTGGTGGTTGACAGTAAGCCGGTGCCCATCATCATTAACGGAACGGTGAAAGATGCCGGCAATGGGGAAACCCTGATTGGTGTTGGCATTAGGGTAAAAGCTACCGGAACAGCAGTATCAACAGATATGAATGGCCGTTTCCGCATCAGCGTTCCTGAAGGCGGCGGAATTCTGGTGGTATCGTATATCGGATATCAGACCAGGGAAATTAAAGTAGATGCCAATACCAAAGAACTGAATATTGCCTTAAAGCCCAGTTCTACGCAACTGGGAGAGGTGATGGTCCAGGCACGAAGAAGGACAAATACAGAGGTAGCCGTGCTCGACGAGCGAAAAAAAGCCGCCATAGTACAGGATGCGATTTCTGCAGTTCAGATAGAACGTACGGCCAGCATCACTACCACGCAGGCCTTGCAGAGGGTGCCTGGGGTAACCATTACCGATGATAAATATGTAGCTATCCGGGGCCTGGGCGATAGAAGTGTAGTCGGACAACTCAACGGGGTGCGCCTGGCCTCGTCCGATCCGGATAGGAGTGCAATCCCTTTTGACCTGGTGCCGGCCTCGCTCCTGGATAATGTAACCATTTACAAAACCGTTACGCCCGATAAACCTGCAGATGCCGCGGCGGGTATTGTGGAACTGAAAACAAAGTCTGTACCCGACAGTACTGTAATTAACGTAATTGTTCAATCAGGTTTTAATTCCAATATCGGGATTGGGGGGCAATACAATAGCTTCTTCAATAGTGATATGGGCTTCCTGGGTGATAAGATCAATAATAAAAACCTGTCTCCCGATTTTTTAAACCTGGCCACCCAATATAAAGGAGGCTTAAACCAGATCCAGAACATGATTGCGAACAGCGGATATAGCCCGGCAGTAAAACAAGAGGTTGGCCGCATTAACGGGATTATGCAGGCTTTTGACCCGGTGCTGACCACCAGGTATAAGCAGGCTCCCTTAAACCAGTTGTATTCGGCAACTTTTGGCAACAGCTATACTTTGTTTAAAAAACATAAATTGGGCATAATTGCTGGTGGAAACTACTATCGCCGCACTACAGATATTGCCGGGGGCGATATCCAGCAATATAGCATTTATCAGGGCGTGGTAACGGGGAACCCGCAGGTTAGCAGCCCAAGAAACATACCCAATTACATTACCCCGAACAATTTGTACATGGGCAGGTACCAGACCTATAAGGAAAATACAGGTACTGAAACTTTGAATTATGGCGTGTTGGGTGGCATTACCTATCGTTTTGATGCACGCAACGAAATCAGCATGCAGTACCTGGGCAGCTGGGGCGGTGAAACGCAGGCTACCAATATGTACGGAGCCTATGAATATACCGGCTTGCCGGGAGAGGTAAAAAGTACCATTTATTCTTTAAAACAGTCCTATCGTCGCCTAAACACCTTCAATCTTCAGGGCGAGCACAAATTCCTGGAGTCGGAGTATTCACCTAAGCTGAGTTATAACATTTCCTCTTCCAAAGCAGGTCAGAATGATCCGGATTACCGTTTTGTAACTTTGGCCGATTATACGCCACGGGGTGGAGGTTATTACGACAAACCCACAACTGGCACCGGCAGCACCAATCCAGATCAGGTGTTCAGTTCACACCTATACGCCCTTTCTTCTGGCTATGTAAATGGCTTTGGGGCCTATGGAATTATTCAGGCCGAGCCTAACGGCCGTCGTTACAGGAACCTCGACGAGACCAATTACAACTATAAGGCAGACCTGTCTGTACCTTTTAAGTTATTCGGCCAAAAGCAGGAACTGAAGACAGGGGTAAACTACCTGAACCGCGACCGTGTATTTACAGAAAATGTGTTGTTTCTGCCGGGATCTAATTTTTCTTCCAACAAATCTTTGCCTTTGTACACGGTTTCCGGAAACCTGGATCGTCTGGTAAGCAATGAGATCATAGGGATTCACGCCCCAACGCCGGGCATGGGCGAGGGCGCAAGCCCGGTAGGAGGGTTTCTGTACAACAGTCAGAAATCACCAAATAATTACACCGGATTCTTTGAGACCAAGGCGGCCTATGCTATGCTGGATTTAAAAGTGACTAAAGATCTAAGGTTAACCGGCGGGGTCCGTTTCGAATCTACCAATATCCAGTCGGCCGTAGATACTGCCGGTGTATTCCTGGATCCGGCCCTGACTGCCCCGGGCACCAATATTCCGCTTACTTTAATGAGCCCTAATTCGGTTTATAAGCCGGGCTATAAACCCTACTATTCCTTAAACGCTACTTACAATCTGAAGGGAGACATGAATTTCAGGGCTGGGTTTAACACTACGCTGGCACGGCCAGAACTAAGGGAGATCACCAATGTATTTGAGTTTGATGCTTTCCAGATGGGACTGGTGGTTGGTAACCCCAACCTCATCAACCAGTACACCCAAAACCTTGATTTCAGGTGGGAGTGGTTTCCAAATAACGGAGAGGTGATAGCAGTGTCCCTGTTTGGTAAAAGAATTGAAAATCAGTTGTACAAGGTGTTTAGTTTAAAGACCAGCGGTTTGGCAGCTACTTATCCCGAATATCCGACCATAAGGTTTGAAAATGACCCGAATATCGGTAAAGTCTGGGGGGTGGAATTTGAAATTGTAAAAGACCTGGGCAGGGTTTGGGGGCCGCTCCGTAATTTCTTTGCCGGAACAAATTTGTTGCTGGCACAGAGCGATATCAAAAAATCACCGGAAAGACTGGAAGCCAACAGATCGCTTGACAGGCATACGCCTGATAACAGTCCTTTGTTTGAACAGGCCCCCTTCTCTATTAACGGCTGGATAAATTATGACAATAAAAGATCGGGTACCAGCCTTACAGGAACATTTAATATGGTTGGTGAACGGCTGATCCAGATTAATTTAACCGGTGAGCCCGACCTGTATACCCGTCCGGTACCCATGCTGGATTTTGTTTTCAGCCAGCGCATCACAAAGCGTGTAATTTTTAAGGGCTACGCCAAAAACATATTGAACCCGGCTATTGAAACCGTATATGCCAATCCGGGTACAGGAGGTAAATGGTATGGCAATAAATACCTGAACCGCAGTTATCAGCGCGGGGGGGAATTTATGATGGGGTTCACCTATAATTTGTATTAAAGATGAAGAAACTAAAGAAACACCTGCTGCAATGGCCATTGCTCATTGGCTTTTTGACCTTGCTTGGCTTGAGTGCCTGTAAAAAGGCAAAACAGGATTTTGAATACGATAACCGTATGATTACCGATGCCCGTAAAAATTCATCGCTGCGGATTGTAAACCTTGGTGGCTATGGGCAGGTGATAATGGATGGGGATACCCTGACCAGCACCAAATACCTTTTGCCCACTGATCCCATCAGCACAGTATTGCCGGGCACTAAATACTTTCCGGAAACCGGAGGTAAACTAGGCTCAACCTGGACTATACCCCAATCCCTTTTAAAGAACGGCAAAGCCCATCTTGTTACGGAGATAGGCGGCTTTGATGCCCCGGCCGATAAACTGACCATTGATTTGGAAGAAGAGGCAACCCAGGCAGCGGACTATTATCTGCTAACTACACCACGCATTGCTGGTGGGGTACCTGAATATCTGAAAGTTCCACGTTCCGTGTCTGCTCCTACAGATCCGACTAAATTTAAGGTCCGGCTGCTCAACCTTTCCTCCACTATTGAGGTAAGTGATATGGAAAACCTGGTAGGGCCCATGAGCCTTGCCTGGGCCGATGGTACAGCGGTAAATGACAGAACCAATAACATTTTACCTGGCAACTATTCAGAATACATAGAGTTGCCATACACTACCGCACAGTTAAAGGTGCTGACGCCTGGAGGCATACAGGTACCGGGAACAACCCGGATGCTGATTTTTCCGGCCACATCTACCCTTACTTCTGCACGTGGATGGCCACCTGAAGATACGCGCCTTACTTTTTCGGCATTTAAAAGTTTCGCCCCCGGAGGCGTTTACACCATCGTCATCGCGCCTTATAATTTTAAGGTCCCTTATATGATCGGTAACCCGGGCGAAGCAGTTTCAGGTTATCAGAATGCCATTACCATCATGAACGACATCAGCGAGCCGCTGAATGTGACTTATGCCAGGGTACAGGCCGTAAATGCCCTGCCCGGTATAAACGGGGTTAAGATCAGCATGAACGGAAATGCACTGGGCAATGCACTGGATTACACCGCGCATACAGATTATCAGAATTACATCACCGGTAATTATAGGATCGAAGCTAAAGATGCGAACGGAACGCTGCTGGCCAGTAACCAGCTGAAACTTGATGCCAATACCAATTTTACATTGTGGCTGCATCCTGATGCCAGTGGTAAGGTCAGTATCTCTGCGGTTGCGAACGACTTAAGCAGGGTGATTCCCGGGACCGACGCCACCGATGATGCCACTTATGTGCGTAATAAACTGGATTATCCTTTCAGCATCCGTTTTCTTAACCTATGTCCGGATATACCGTATGTTACCTTCACAAAAGATAACGGGCAGTCCTTTCTTTTTAGCTTTAACAGAAACCCTGCTGCCGTAAACAACCTCAGGCCAGGCATTTTCCCTACAGAAGCACCTTATGTACAAATTGATCCGGATAATGTACCCTATAAAATTATGGCTTTCCGTTCTGCGCCGGGGATCGTACCGGGAAGCTGGGCAAGTGATGTACCTGTGCTTACAGGCCGAAACCTGATAGCCAGGCCAGATTTATATGTAAGGGGCGGGTTGCCCAATCATGAGCCTGGTATTTATACCATCGCTTTGGTGGGCAGTACAAATGCGTTGGCACCTGCAGCCCAGAAGGCAAAGATGATTATCCTGAAACACACCAAATAAAGAAAAGCATTATGTTATCATCAAGAACAAAGAACATTCTATTTTGTGGCGCTATTGTGCTGCTGTGCTTTGCGGCAGGATGTGCCAAGGTAGAGTATAAAAAAATCGATGATCCGGCTTATCTGAGGGTTTTTAATAACCTGAACTATAAGATAGGGATTGACAATAAGGATGAGCAGCTTCCGTTTTTAACGATGCTCATCGATCCGGAAACGGACCAGAATGGCATGCCGGTAAGTGCTAAAATCAAAGGCGATTTTTTGGATAAGCGCGATCCTTATGCACCACCTTATCCTTCGCACGTTGGAAGCGGCACCACGGTAAACAATCCCGAATATCCCGGCAGGGAAAATGTGCTGGTAGGGCCCGTTTTAAATGGGTTCGATTTGAGCAGCTGGGCGCAAATCCCCTCTGGCAAGCACCGCATTGTTTTTATGTTCCGCCCAAAAAACACCATTCCGTTTTTCGATCTGGACCCAAAGTTGAAAAAGAACTTCCTGATTGATACCACGATGGTATTGGACAGTAAGGAAGTATATACGCTGCATGTATTGCAGAAAGACTTCCTTACCAAAAGAAATGGGATTTATTTAAGGAAAGAGAACTTCCATAAACTGCCTTTATCCGATTCTTCCATTTATGTTAATTTCTATAACATGAGTGCCAAAGGCTACTGGCAGGCAGACAACGATGCCAAAGGAGGCAATGAATATGGAATGGGGGCCATAGGAAACGGAATTAAAGACCAGATGAATATTTTTGTAACCCTGTACAAGAATAGAAGTGTTTCTTCACCTAAAATAACAGGTTACAATGGAAAATACCTGGGTAATCTGACCAGGAATTCTGATGTGCTGGAAGTGAGTCCCTATTACAGCTTTCCCTTATTTGCCGATGCAGCTGCAGGAGGGATTTTCACAGATATGTGGCAGCGTTTTGATTTCCTGGCACCGGGGATGGACATCCGAAATATTCCTTATGGCCCAACTGTAATGCAAACAGACGGAAACTGGGCATCCATGAATTGTTTAACACCCTACCCCAATTACAGGCAATGGAACGAAGTGGTACTGCCCAATATGGTGGTCAACATCCATTCCGGCAAATACAACCCGAGATCCTTTGCCACAGTAAATACCATTGAAATTGTGAACGGGCAAGTGTACCTCAGCACCATACAGCGTAAATATGCGCCCCCAATTTATTAATGGTTTAATCCAACAATCAGAACAATGAAATACGAATCATTAAAAAAATACCTGTACCTGCTATCGGTGTTGTGGTTACTGGTGTTAAGCTCCTGTAAGCACGATGACCTGCAGATTGATAAACCGAACGATAATTTCAGGCCGGGCTTCGACTTTGTAAAGAACAATTACGACCTCAGCTTATTTGCTGCGGCGATAGAGAAAACAGGAATAGGGCCGCAGTTAAACGGCTCAGGTCAGTTTACCATTTTAGCGCCCAGCAATGCTGCATTTAACGTTCTCGGAATCAATCGCCCGTCTGATTTTGATAAAATGAACCCCGATACCTTAAAATTCCTGGTGCAGCGCCATATTTTAGGTGAACGGATCATGCTAAAGGATATTCCTTTTAATGGGATAGACGTGCGCTACCGTACACTTGCCGGCACAGAACTGTATGCTTCCACCGTTACCAGGGATGGCAGCAATACCCTGTACTTTAACGGTTCACTGGCCAGCCGTAAAGATGTAACCTTGGCCAATGGTACATTGCATGTGCTGGACAGGGTAATGAAGTCGACCGCAAATACTACGGTACAGGGCTGGCTGGCTGCCAGGCCAGAGTATAGTATCCTTATAAGCGGGCTCAAGAAGTTTGGATTCTGGGAAGAACTGTCATCAGATGGGCCTTATACCATACTGGCCCCTAAAAACGCAGAATTTGAAGCCAAGGGGATGACTGCCGAAGTAATTGCCGGCTTAAATGTAAATAATTATCTCGGCGACCGCCTGTTTGGCTGCTATGTGATGAGAAAGAAGCACTTTTTCGTATCAGATTTTGTGGTGTTCAGCATCATGAACAACAATTCCTTTTACCATCACCCTGTGGCCAACGATACTTATATCATGACGATCACTGCCGGAAGGATCAACTTCGACAGCCTTTATGATCAGTCTATCGGTTATAATGTTGAAGTAAGGACCAATAAAAATTATCCTTATGACATTATTTCCGGGACAAGCGGCCGGAACCAGAAGGCGATAGATAACCTTACCGATAACGGCCTGGTACAGGACCTGCAGGGTGTACTGATCCTGCCTGAACAAGCCAGAAAGAACAATTAGATGACCTATAACATGAATAAGATGAATTTAAAATTAATTGCCATCTGCCTGTTATTTATAACGCTGGCATCTTGCAGAAAAGCTGAGTTTCAGCCTGAAGTAGAGGGCGAGCAGGTTCCTTCAGCAGATTTGACCATCACATTAAACGAAGTGCTGGAAAACTCGCCATATACCTTATTTAAAGCAGCCTGGAAACGCAGCAATATGAGCAGCATCCTGGAGAAAAGAGGGGACAATAGCCCTGTAACCCTGCTGGTGCCCAGCGATGCTGCGTTTATAGCCGATGGAATGACCTTAGAGGCCATCAACAATACAAGCCCGGCATTGCTGGACAGTTTATTGCTTTACCATACTTTATCGACAGCGGTTAACCCCAAGGATTTAAGTGAAAGAGGAGAAAATACGATTGGCATCAGCCTGCTCGAAAACAAGTATTTAAAAGTAAAGGGCTATGATAATGAATACCAGACCGATCCTTATTTCTACAGGCAATGCATTAATGTTGCAGGGAACGACCTGCTGATTAATGGCAAAAAAGCTGGAAACGCTGTGGTTACACTTGCAAAGAACGGGACTTTGTGGCCAATAGACCGGGTATTGAAGAAACCAGTAAAAACCATAATGCAGGCTTTGCAGGAAGATGGCCGCTTTGGGATGTATGTTGAAATCATGACCAAAACCGACCTGCTGTGGGAGGAATCGATGATGGGCTTTGCCCAGCGTACCCCCTTTACCGATGGGCTGGTGATTGGTAACAACTATCTTATTTTTAAATCCATACTTGCGCCTACGGATGAAGCCTTTCATCAGGCCGGCTTTAAAAACGTAGAAGATCTGATGACATTGAACAGGCGCAATGTGTTGCCTTACTTTGATTGGGATACTTTTGAGCCGGTAGGCAAAGGCTATGCTACGGATACCTTGCTAACCATGCACCGCTGGGGCAGGTTGCTTAAAGAACGGGATGGCTGGGGCCCCGGTGCAGACAACCCAGATAGCTTTTACTCCAACGATCTGAACAATAAGCTGCTCTCAGGCTATGCGCTCAGCACCTCGGGGTATTCCGGAACCATTCCGGTCATGTATATGCCATTTGATTTTGGTAAAAATGAAGCCGGACAGGTAACCCTTAAAGTCAAAGGATCTGCCCACCCAATAGCTACGGTTGTAGAAGGCGACATCAATACCTTAATGGGGCCTATACACGCGGTGAACCGTTTACTTCCGCCAAAGAATTTTAAATTCTGAAGGCCATCATCAGTTCATAAAGATCAATAAGAACATGAATCAATTACGAAGAATATCAATAAGTCCACTTGGCATTTTCCTTACACTTGTTAGCTACGGCATGGTTTTTAACGGCTGTAAAAAAGATGATGCCCTTAAGCTTGCCGGAAACAATAACATCAGCGCTATTATAGCAGATAATTTTAACCTTTCGGTTTACAATACGGCACTGATAAGAACCGGTCTGGCTAAAACTACAGATCAAGAAGGGCAGTTTACGGCCATTGCACCATCGGATGATGCTTTTAGAGATGCTGGCCTGGGAAATTCAACAACCATCCTGAGTATAGATCCTGCACGGATTTCGGCCATCATGAACTACCATATCCTGAACGGGGTTTACGAATTTAACAAATTGCCCTTCCTGTTTAACCAGGAAATCAGATCTGCCAACGGCGGTAAGCTGTTTGTAACGCACTGGGTAAAACGTGGCGATACCATTTTAACCATTAACGGTGCTAAGATCGTTTCAAAAAATATAAAGGCGGCCAATGGTTTAATTCAGGTAATAGACCGTGTGCTCGAACCCTACAGTCATGATCGGGTTACAGCGGCTATTGCATCCGACAGGGACCTGAGCCTGTTTCATCAGGCTTTGCAGCGGTCCGGTTTAACAGAAATATTAAATGGCAAGGGCCCTTACACCGTGTTTGCCCCAAATAATGCGGCCATGATAGCTGCCGGACTGCGTACTATAGAAGAAATCGATGGCATGGACCCTGCGGTATTGCAGGGCTTAATGCGCTATCATATTTTATCCGACCGCAGGTTTGTATACGATTATGTGCTCAGTTCGGGGGCGGCCAACCGTAGCGATCAGACCATGATAGACGGCAAATCTATCCAGGTGATCCTTAAGCCTAACCCACAGGTGGCTGGGGCATTTACGGGTATTGAATTGAAAGGAACCGGAAACACCTCGGTTATCCAGCTAACAAAACAGGATGTACTTACAGGTAATGGTGTAGTGCATACCATTGAAAGCCTGTTGAAAATTACACAGTAATTAAGATTTTAGAGATGACACTAAAAAATACAATTTACAAAATATGCTTACTCCTGTGTATGCTGCTGCCCATTGCTGCAGCAGGCCAGGAAACCAGCGGTACCTTAAATGGGAAAGTACTGGACGCCGCGGGTAGCCCTTTGCCAGGTGTATCCGTTACGGCAGTACACCAACCTTCGGGAACAAAATATGCCACAGCCACAGATAAGAACGGACATTATTATCTGCCCAATCTCCGTATCGGCGGACCTTATGCTGTGGAAGCCGCGATGATGAGTATGAAGAATGACAGGCGCGAAGGGATTTCTATCCGTTTGGGGGCTGCGGTGGTGTTAAACTTTGTTTTGAGCGATGAGGCCCGGGAATTGGCTGAAGTAGCCATTAAAGCCACAAAAAGGGGCGCACAAGCCAGTGCCTATGGCTCAGGGAAAAACATCAGTGCCGATCAGGTCCGCAATATGGCCACCGTATCGCGCAGCATTACCGATATTACCCGCTTGGTGCCGCAGGCCAGCAAAGACAACAGCTTTGGCGGGGCCAATTTCAGGTACAACAATGTTACCATTGATGGGGCCATTAATAATGATGCCATCGGCTTTAGTCCTTCCCTGGGCGGGCAATCTGGTACATCCGGAATGGCAGGGAGTTCAACCAGGACCAACCCTATATCCATTGATGCAATTGAAGATATGCAGGTTTACCTGGCCCCCTACGACGTGAAGATCGGCAACTTCACCGGAGGTTCAGTAAATGCGGTAACCCGGAGCGGAACCAATGCTTTAAGTGGCTCTGTTTATGGTTTTGGCCGCAATGCCGCGGTAACCGGTAAGGACAGGGTAGGCACATTGGGTAAGATGAACAGTGATTTTTATGATTACCAGACCGGTTTCCGGATAGGGTTCCCGATTATAAAAGACAAATTGTTCTTCTTTAGCAACGAGGAGATCACCCGCAGACAAGACCCCTCGCAATTGGTGGCAGGTATTGCCGAAACCAGCCATATTTTAAGCGTTAAAGATGCAGCAGACATTACTGCCGCTAATTTCTTTAATGCCGGAAACGCAGGTTTGTTTAATACTTATGCAAAGTCGGCCAAGTTTTTTAACCGGTTAGACTGGAACATTAACGACAGGCATCAGCTTGCGGTTAGAAACAATACAATCATCTCTGAAGCCTCACATATGGACCGGGACCAGCAGGATTTTAGGTTCAGCAGCATGGCTTTTCTGCAAAAGAACAACCAGAGTTCTACCGTAGCCGAGTTGAAAAGCCGGTTCAATAACCGTTTATCTGGTAATTTGCTGTTTGGTTTTACGGCTGTAAATGATTCCAGAAATCCTTTTGGTGACCCGAGCCTGCCACAGGTGCAGATTGCAGGCAGAACACCTGGTACCAGCATTTACCTGGGTACAGACCGCGAGGCCAGTATTTTTGATATGAAACAGCGTACGCTGGAACTCACAGCCAACCTGAACTGGAATATCGGCAAGCACACCCTTACCATAGGCACACATAATGAGTTTTATAACATTAGCTACGGCTTTGTAAATGCATGGAACGGAAGGGTAGATTATTTAAGTATTGAAGATTACCTGGGCAACAATCCTTACCGTGTACGTGGTGCATATCATTATGAGAACAATACACGCCCTTACCTGCAGCAGCATCCGGGCGCCAGGTTTAACATCACTTTGTACAGTGTGTACCTCCAGGATGAGATCCGCGTATCCGAAAAACTAAAAGTAATTCCCGGGCTGAGGGCAGATATGGCCTATCTGGGAGATACACCTGAACTGAGCGATAAGACCCGCACAGCAATGGCAGATCCTTTTTTTGGGAACACCTATACCTATACACCTTTAAGCCGCCTGGGCAACAAGTACCTGAATAAGGTACAGCTTTCACCAAGGCTGGGTTTCAGGTACGATTGGAATGGCGACCAGAGCCTGATCCTGCGCGGTGGTGCAGGGCTTTTTACAGGAAGGGTGCCTATGGCCTGGCTTGCGTATGCATTTTACAATAACGGAGATGCTTTTGGGGGTTTTGATCAGAAGGCTGATCAGAAACCTTTTGCACCCGGCAGTAACCCGCTTGCCGGAGGAGCAAACGGTATTGCTGATTTTATACGCGATAACGGTGCTGCAACCAATAACCGCAATAGCGGCAAAACACAGGTTGATTTAATAGACAATGGTTTTGTAATGCCCCAGGTGCTGCGTACAAGTTTAGGTTTAGACTATACCACCCTTAGCCAATGGAAATTTGGTTTGGAGGCCATTTATACCAAAAATATTAAAGACGTACTGTTTCAACAACTAAATGTACAGGATAACCCTACCTACTATGGCTATGATAAGGCACACCGGCAGCCTGTATACAGCGGTACGGTAGATCAGCGCTTTTCGAATACTTATCTGCTTAGCAATACCAGCAAGGGGTACCGTTACAGTTTAACGGCAAGCATCAGTAAAAATATTGCCAGTCAGCTGCAGGCTTCAATGTCTTATACCTATGGACAGTCAAAAGACCTTTCAAACGGAGTGCGTAACTCTATGGAATCGAACTGGCAGTTAAACCAGTCGCTGGTGCCCAATAACCCCACGCTGGCCAATAGTAATTTTGACATCAGGAACCGTATTGTAAGTTCTGTTAGTTACAATAAATTATGGAACAAGGCTGGAAAAACCAATGTCTCGTTGTTTGTAAGCGCGCAATCGGGCAGCCCTTTTACCTACGGGGTGGTTAACAACAGCATCCAGGGGCTGCCACAACAGGTAAGTCTGGCCTATATCCCTTACCAGGAGGAAGCCATCCGTTTTTTTCAGGATAATGCAGCGGCAACTGCCGCAGCGCAGGCCCTGGCCTTTAACGATTTTATTGATGCCGATAAATATTTAAGCCGCAAACGGGGCAGCTTTACAGAAAGAAACGAAGGACGCACGCCATGGAATGTACAGGCCGATTTGCATGTTTCGCATGATCTTTTTATTGGTTCAGGCAAAAAACATTACATCACCTTAACTGCCGATGTAATGAACCTGACCAATCTGATCAATAAAGACTGGGGCATTCAGTATTTCTCTCCAAATACTTTCAATTCTACCTCTAGTGTTGGTTTAACCCCGGTATTGTTTCCCCCATCTCAAAATCCGGGAGAATACCCACTGTACCAGTTTAAATCGCCGGGCAAGCCTTACAGCATCGATTATTATGGTTCAAGGACCCAGATGCAGCTGGGTGCCAGGTATACTTTTTAACGCTGCAGATCAAACGAAATATGACATACGATATGAGTTATTTAAGAAAATTCAACGCCGGGACGCAGCGCTGCCTCGGTATATTAGGCCTTTTTATCCTGCTGTTCGGTGCCTGTAAAAAGGATGAGATAGAAAGCGTTAAAGCGCCGCTTACAATTACAGATTATTACCCGAATAGCGGTGCCCAGGGTACACTGGTTACAGTAGAAGGTACTGGCTTCAGCAATAATACTGATGAAATATCGGCTACGTTTTCTGGAGTAAGTGCAGACATTGTAAGTGCAACCCCCACCGCCGTGGTAATGCGGGCGCCGGCTTCGGCAGCAAGCGGGGCTATAGCAATGAAGATAAAAGGGGAAAGCATTGGTGTTGGCAATTATACCTACCAGGAGCTGAGTGTACAAACCATCAGCCCGGCAAACGGGGCCGCAGGAACACATATCCGCATTACGGGAGCAGGCTTTAGCAGTACTACAGGCCCGGCAGAGGTATATGTAAACGGCAAAATCGCTGTGGTGGTGAGTGCAGCCGATAACCTGTTGGTTGCCGAAGTGCCGGAGGGCGCAGGTACGGGCCCCGTTACTGTTAAGGTAAATGGAAAGGAAGCTTCGGGGCAAACCTTTAAATTTCAGGTTATATCTGGAATTAAACCGGCAAGCGGAGGCAAAGGGACGCATGTAAAAATTTCTGGTGGTGGTTTTGACGAGGTTATCGCCGGCAATTATGTAGATTTTAATGGGAAGCCGGCATTGGTAACAGAAGTTACTGCCGATTACCTGATGGTGGTTGCCCCTGCCGATGTACAAACCGGTCCGGTGTCGGTTACCATAAACAATCAAAAGGCTACGGGCCCGGTATTTACGGTTGTCCCAATGCCGGTAATCCAATCCGTAACACCATTGAGCGGCCCTTCAGGCACCGAAATGACCATCTTAGGGTTAAACTTTAGCATACATCCGGATGAAAATAAGGTAACTATAAATGGGAAATACGCGGCTGTGGTTACAGCAACGCCTTTTAAGCTTACCTTAAATATTCCGGGCGGAACTGGCGACGGAAAGATCGTCCTGAATGTGAACGACCAGGTTGTACAGGGGCCAGACTTTAAAGACCAGAACCTGGGGATTGCAAAAATGAGCCCTGATAACGGGCTTGCAGGTACCGAGGTTACCATTACAGGTACTGGCTTTGGTACCACTCCTGCTGCCAACGTTGTAACATTTAACGGGGTAACGGCGCAGGTAGTTAGTGCAACAGCTACAAGCCTGGTGGTAATTGCGCCGCCAGCACTAACTTCTGGACCGGTTAAGGTCGCAAATGCAGGTCAAACGGCAATATCACCGGTCAGCTTTAACCGTGCCGGCGTGATGACCCTGGCTGGCGGACCAAATCAGGGAGGTCTGGATATTCGTGAGCGTGGTGCAAGTATTGCGGTAGATAGCCATGGGAACGTATTTGTGATGGAACTCAATAATAATGTGATCAAAAAGATTACCCCACAGGGCGTTGTTTCTGTATTTGCAGGCAGCCCGTCGCGGGAAACAGGCAATCAGAATGGAACCGGTACTGCGGCCCGGTTTAACTTTAGCTTTAACTCTGGTATGGTGATCGACCAGCAGGATATATTGTATGTTGCTGACGGCATGAACAACAGCATCCGGAAAATTAGCCCGGCCGGTGTGGTAAATACTTATGCAGTAAACCTTAATGCTCCGGGCAAGCTGGCTATTGACGACAACGGGATACTGTATGTGCAAACACAATACAGTCTTACCAGGGTAGATAAAACAGGGGTAAGATCTGTTGTGCCAGGTTTTTACGGAGCCAATGAGCAGGCCAGGCCAATTGTGATAGGCGATTACTTCTATTATACCGATAACGACAACCTTTACATCGGCCGTTTTAACCTTGCCACCGGAATAAATCAACGGACCTGGGCCGGTAATGGCGAATTTGGAAATTCTGATGGGCCTATCAGCCGCTCGATGCTGGGTACTCCAAGAGGCTTTATTTACGATGGAAAAGGTAATCTCTATTTTTCTGATGGTCTTAAACCAACCACAAGAAAGGTAGACATGATTTTAAATGAATTAACCACGATTTCCACACAACCTGCCAGAGGGTTTAAAGATGCGGGCTTAAACGAAGCACAGTTTTCTAGCAGAGACGATATGGCAATGGATAAAGAAGGAAATATCTATATCGTTGATCAGGGGAATAATGCAATCCGGAAAATGTTTTTAAAATAACAGTTTCAAGAGAAACCTTTCATCTTTGATGATGCTCAATTCCGGGCCGGCAGTAGCTGGCCCGGTTTTTTTATTTCTTTTTCCGGCCCTTTTCGGCAGCAATTTCTGCATCTTCCTTTACCCTGAATTTTGTCATTTCCGCTATCAAATCAAGCGGTAAAGGGCTATCATTTGGTATTTGAATAGCCGATTTGCTTGTTTTGTAAACGGAGAGTTCTTTTTTAAAAGCTTCGTATACCGGGGATGGGGGAATAGAAATGGAGATATGGTTGGTATAGGCCGAATAGAAAATGAGCATGCCATGTTTTTTGAAAGCTGGGATGCTGTAGCTGATCAATTCTTCAGCGTCGGGAGCTGCAGCTTTGATGGCCTGCCTGATCTGGGTTAGCCTGGATTGTATATTTTCCGGGAAATTGGCAATGTACTGGTCTACGGTAGTTGCCTTTGTTTTTTCTGCTGCCATGAGGTTATGCTTTTACGGTTTTATCAAATATCAGCTACATTATCCATATGTAAAAGGGGGAATAACGACAATCTGGAAGGGCGGTTACGGCAAATTACGGCTTCGGCCCTATCAGGGCTGGTGTGAACAGTTGTTGGAAGTAGTTGGAATGGAGCGTTTTATTTATAAAGTGTTCCTGATTTCGGTGACTATACGCAAACAGCACAACTGAACGTAAGGTTTAAGCTATCAATGGTTACTACATTTTTAAAGTAGCTTAAAGGGCTGATCAATGTAGGTTACAAGCAATTCAACAAGGGCATAACGCTGCAACTTCTTATCATTTGAAGAATGCTGTTACCGGAACAAGTTCGATCGATTATGCCATTGACTTTGAAAAGGCAAGGTTTAGTGACGGTGATTTGTTGGAGGTAATTGCGGTATAAGGGGTTTTCTATTGCCATGAGGTTATGTTTATTGTCGTAACTTGCGATGTACAATCATTAGCGTATGGAGATATTAAAATACACACCTTTATTCAGGGAAAAATGTATAGCACTTTTTGAAAGCAATATGCCCAGGTTCTTTGCGCCAGAGGAACTGCCACTTTTCATTGATTTCCTGGATAATGATATTGAAGACAATTACTATGTGGTTGAAAAGAATGCGGAGATTGTTGCTTGCGGAGGGATTTTCCTGGATAGGGAAACTGACGAGGCTGGCTTATCCTGGGGTATGGTACACATTGCAGAGCATAAAAACGGAATAGGTAAACTGCTGACGGTATATAGGATCAACCTGTTAAAGGAAATATATCCCGGCAAAGTTTATAAAGTAGATACCTCTCAGCATACGGAGGGCTTCTATCTGAAAAGAGGCTTCCAAACTATAGCTGTTGTTCCTGATGGCTTTGCCAAAGGCATCGATAAATATGTGATGAAGATGAATCTGGTTGGTCGAAAAATTTAAGGCGTTCGTCGAACGTATATACAAACTCGCATAAAAGGGAAAAAATAGCTGTAACGTTTTCCAGTTTGGGGAGACTTATTAGGGAAACAAATTAAAAAAACCTTAAAAGCCTTACAAATATGAAAACTTCAGTAAAAGCATTATTCGCAACAGCATTAACAGCAATCGTTTTATCAACTTCAGCATTCAGTGCCAATGCGGCAGAGCCAATACGCACCGAATTGAATTTACAACAACGAATCAACTTCAACAAAGTAGTGGTTAAGGGTAATGTGCAGGTAGAAGTTATTCAGTCTAACAAGCAAGGTGTTGTTGTATACGGAAAGTACGACAAAGCAGTAACCCGTATAGAAGCAAAAGGAGATAAACTTTTCATCAGCTCTAATGAAGATGAGCCATTGCACATGGTCGTATATATGAAAGACCTGCAAAGAATTGATGCTTCAAATGCAGCTTCGGTAACTACTAAAGGTAAATTCTCATTAAGCGTATTGCAGGTATTTCTAAAAGATACAGCAAAAGCCGATGTGATTGGTAATATTGGAAGCCTGTATACTTATGTAGAGGGCAATTCAACCCTTAAATTAAAAGGAACAGCTGCTGATCACAATATGTTCAAAGGCAGGATGAGCCAGGTTAAAATGGAAGGTCTGGCCGCTGTTAAAACTAAAATTACTGAGCTGGATACGGCTTTTGCCGCAAGCCGATAACCTGCAAATCGTTTTATCTTTCTAATTTGGAATGATTTTAAATATCAGTTGCCATTTCTGCTTTTTAATGAATCAGAAAGTAATTGGTTAAGTTTGAAAGAAAAACGATTATGTATCAGATTTTAAAAAGCGCACATTCAGGTTGGCGTTACCTGGTTTTAATTTTATTGGTAATTGCACTTATACAGGCCATTTCAGGTTGGTTGGGTAAAAAGCCATATACAGAAGGAAACAGAAAAATTAATCTCTTCACCTTAATATTTGTTCACACCCAGATTTTAATAGGATTGGTCTTGTATTTTATGAGCCCACTTGTAAAAGCAGGAATTGTTTACTGGAAAATGGAACACATAGGTATGATGATTTTTGCTGCAATTCTGGTAACAATAGGCAATGCAAGGTCTAAAAAAGGAAATGATCCGGCAGCCAGGCACCGTGCTGTAGCGCTTTATTTCGGACTTGCCCTGATAGTTATTGTGGCTGCCATTTTGAGGATGACAATGGTTGATCCATCACGTTCATTCCTTGGCATCTCATAAAAATTACAAATTTAATTTTGCTTTGTAAGATTTATTTATATTTTTGTGACATATGATTAACAATATACATACATGGCAATGGCGTAGCACTCTAAAAAAGAGTCTAGTCGTAGCTTTGTGTACCTTATAGTTTATCAACCTAAACCAAACCACATTAAAAACCCGACGTAGACCACACGTCGGGTTTTTTGTTTTTTATTGATTTTTTGAAAATATAGCCTGGAAAAGACCAGGGCAATGATGCATATGAACAATTATATAATTAATACCACTTATAAGAAAAGGCTTGCCGATACCACTACCCCGGTAAGTATTTATTTGCGGTTACGGGATGTGTTTCCGAATACCATCTTACTGGAAAGTTCCGACTATCATAGCCGGTCCAACTCCGTGAGTTATGTTTGTGCAGAGCCTGTAGCAGGAATAGCACTAAAAGATGGGCTGCTTACTACTTATTTTCCGGATGGACGGAAAGAAGAAAAGCAGGATTTTGTACTTACAAATGAAATTGATGCTTTTAAAGCCCAATTTAAACCATCTGTTGTAGCCGATACCAGGTACATATCGAGCGGGCTTTTTGGATATTTTACCTGGAACGCCGTGCAGCATTTTGAAGACATTAAATTTAGCTCGGTTGCGCCGGAAGACCAGCAGATCCCATTGATGCAATATCACATTTACAGGTACATCATTGCCATTGATCACTTTAAAAATGAGATCACCCTGTTCAAAAATACTTTTAACGGGGATGACAATGAAGATCTGGAAAAGCTGGAATACATTATCCAGAATAAAAACTTCCCGGAATACGATTTTAAAATAGATGGCGAAGAAGAGTCTAACCTAAGCAATGAAGGCTTTATGGAAATGGTGGAGCAAATGAAGAAGCACATTTTGCGTGGTGATGTATTCCAGATTGTACCATCAAGGGCATACAGCCAGGGCTTTTTAGGTGACGAGTTTAACGTTTACCGTTGCCTCCGTTCTATTAACCCATCGCCCTACCTGTTTTATTTTGACTATGGCAGCTTTAAGCTTTTTGGTTCCTCGCCGGAAGCGCAGATTACCATTAAAGACAATGTGGCCAATATTTTTCCTATTGCAGGAACATTTAAGCGCACCGGAAACGATGAGGAAGATGCAGAGCTGGCCAGAAAACTGGAGCAGGACCCTAAAGAAAGTGCTGAGCACGTAATGCTGGTAGACCTGGCCAGGAACGACCTGAGCAGGCACTGCAGCGGTGTCGAAGTTAAATCTTTCAAAGAAGTACAATATTATTCGCACCTCATCCACCTGGTGTCAAAAGTAAGCGGCAATCTGCAGCCCAATGTATCGGCTTTTAAAGTGGTTGCCGATACCTACCCGGCTGGCACCTTAAGCGGGGCGCCCAAATACAGGGCCATGCAGCTCATAGATGAGTACGAAGGTCTGGGGCGTAATTTTTATGCCGGTGCCATTGGTTACATGGGCTTTGACGATCAGTTTAACCATGCCATCATGATCAGGACCTTTATGAGCAAGAACAACCAGCTGCATTACAGGGCAGGAGCAGGTATAGTTGCCGACTCCGTAGCAATAAATGAGCTGAACGAAGTAAACAATAAAATTGCAGCCTTGCGTAAGGCAATACAAATGGCTACAGATATTTAAGACAATGGATAAGCAAATACAAAAGAAAGTACTGGTTATTGACAACTACGATTCCTTTACTTATAACCTGGTGCACCTGGTAAATGAGCTTGGGCGCGATGTAGAGGTATGGAGAAATGATAAATTTGATTTGGCTGATGTGGACCAGTATGATAAAATTATTTTATCGCCGGGGCCAGGTATCCCGGAAGAAGCGGGGTTGCTGCTCGATGTGATTAAAACTTATGCGGCAAGCAAGAGTATTTTTGGCGTTTGTTTGGGGCAGCAGGCCATTGCCGAAGCCTTCGGCGGAAAATTGCTAAATTTGGGGCGGCCGATGCATGGCATTGCCACACCAATTACTGTGCTGGACAAAACGGAAACACTATTTGCCGATTGTCCTGAGACGATAAATGTAGGACGTTACCACTCATGGGTTGTAAGCAACGAAGGCTTGCCCGATTGCTTTACCATAACTGCTACTGATGCTGATGCAGAAATTATGGCCCTGCGCCACAACGATTTCGATGTCCGCGGGGTTCAGTTTCACCCGGAGAGTGTACTGACAGAATATGGGAAACAAATGATGCAGAACTGGCTGGAGAATTAATTATGACTATTTTAGATAAAATTGTACTGCGTAAAAAAGAGGAAGTGGCCTTGGCCAAACAAGCGGTTTCTATACAACAACTGGAAGCCGGCCTGCACTTTAAACGCGATCCCTATATATTTAAAGATTTTTTGCTGGATGAGCAGCGTACAGGCATTATTGCGGAGTTCAAAAGACGATCACCGTCAAAAGGGATCATCAACGACCAGGTAAAGGTAGCCGATGTAACTCAGGCTTATGCCGCGGCGGGCGCATCGGCCCTGTCGGTACTTACCGATGTAGATTTTTTTGGCGGCCATACCAATGACCTGCTGGAAGCCAGGGCGGCAAATGAAATCCCGGTGCTGAGAAAGGACTTTATGATCGATGAATATCAGGTGGTAGAGGCCAAAGCTTTGGGTGCTGATATTATTTTGCTGATTGCTGCAATTCTGACACCCGAGGAGATCAGAAATCTGTCTGCTGTAGCCAAAAACCTTGGCCTGAATGTATTGCTTGAAGTACACAACCAGCAGGAGCTGGAACGTAGCATATGTAAAGATTTGGATGCTATTGGCGTAAATAACCGTAACCTGGCCGATTTTACAGTAAACATCCAGACTTCTTTCGACCTGGTAAACCAGATACCGGATAACTTTATGAAGATCTCTGAAAGTGCCATAAGTGCAGTTGAAACGATTAAAGACCTGAAAACCGCAGGCTTCAATGGCTTCCTGATAGGGGAAAACTTCATGAAAACAGCAAACCCCGGCCAGGCCATGCGGGATTTTGCCGGGCAATTGATCTCGGTATAACTTTTGTATCTTTGTACCTTACATGGGAAAAAAGAAATTTTATGATACTGCGCTGAAGCAGGAACGGGCGGTACTTGTAGGGGTAGTCAGGCCAGGAGAGAAACCAGAGGAAACCAGGGAATACCTGGATGAGCTGGCTTTTCTGGTAGATACCGCAGGTGGTTTGGTGGAGCATGAATTTACCCAGAAAATGCTGAAGCCAGACCGTGCCACTTTTGTGGGTACGGGAAAGCTGGAAGAAATACAGGCCTATGTAAAATCGGAAGAGATAGATATGGTTGTTTTTGACGACGAACTATCACCTTCGCAATTAAGAAATATTGAAAGGGAGCTGCAGGTTAAGATATTGGACCGCAGTAACCTGATCCTTGATATTTTTGCCGGCAGGGCACAAACTGCGCAGGCCAAAACCCAGGTGGAACTGGCCCAGCTGCAATACCTGCTGCCCAGGTTAACCCGTTTATGGACCCACCTGGAGCGCCAGAAGGGGGGAATCGGGATGCGTGGTCCGGGTGAAACCCAGATTGAGAGCGATAGAAGGATGATCCTGGAAAAAATATCACTTTTAAAGTCGCGATTGAAACAGATTGACCGTCAAAATGAAACACAGCGTAAAAACCGCGGGCAACTGATCCGTGTAGCGCTTGTGGGTTATACCAACGTTGGTAAATCTACCATCATGAACATGCTGTCTAAATCTGATGTGTTTGCAGAGAATAAGCTTTTTGCCACATTGGATACCACAGTACGCAAAGTTGTGATCGAAAACCTGCCATTTTTGCTGTCAGATACCGTTGGGTTTATCCGCAAACTACCTCACCATTTGGTAGAGTGTTTTAAATCGACCCTGGATGAGGTGCGCGAAGCCGACATCCTGATCCATGTGGTGGATGTTTCGCATCCGAATTTTGAAGATCAGATCCATGTGGTTAATGAAACCCTGAAAGACCTTGGGGCAAGGGATAAGGAAACCATTATGGTGTTCAATAAAATTGATGCCTATGTGAGTCCGGAGCCCTACCATGAAGAAGAAGAAAGGGCAGTACTTACCCTAGAAGATTTTAAAAAGAGCTGGATGGGATCAGAAAATGCGCCTGCCATCTTCATTTCTGCCCTTCACAAAGAGAATTTAGAAGAATTTAAACAGTTGCTGTACGATAAAGTGGTGGCATTGCACACCGCACGTTATCCCTACGATAAACTGTTGTATTAATTAATGCTGTTAAAGTAGAAAGAGAAAATTATGGAAAGTAAACGTCAACAGAAATTTGCCGGAATTATACAGGAAGAGTTAGCCGCTATTTTTCAGCGCGAAGGCGCCGCATATTTGCCGAACACCCTGGTAACCATTACCAAGGTGCGTGTTTCTCCGGATCTTGCGGTTGCAAAGGTTTACCTGAGCTTTTTAAATACAAACAATACCACATTATCGGTTGCGGAGGTAAACTCACATGCCGGCGAGATCAGGTATAAGCTTGGTGCAAGAATCCGCCACCAGGCCCGTGTAATCCCTACGCTTACCTTCTTTGTAGACGATACAAATGAATATGTGGAGCATATGGACAGGCTGTTTGATAAGATTTCGAAAGACCGTAAAGAAAACGACGGAAATTCGTAAATTAGGGTATGACAAAGATCCTGGGTTTCGCATTTTTTATGCTGTGTGCACTTGGTTTAAGTGCCCAGCCTGTTGTAAAAGGCGGACTGGAAGCTTTTGTTACAGCCAATAATGTGTACCCCCAGTATTCCCTTCAAAACTGCATACAAGGCACAGTAACCATCAGCTTTAAGCTTAACAAAGATGGCTTTGTGTACTATTCAAAGATCAGATCAGGTATCGGAACTGATCTGGATGATGAAGCTTTAAGACTGATCAGGCTGAGCAGCGGAAAGTGGATTGTACCCAAAAACCACGATACCACCGTATCTCTGATTGCACCAATAAAGTTTACCCTGTCGGGCTATAACTGCGAAAATAAAAATCCGGAGGAGATCAAAAGGGCCATTGCGCTTTACCGCTCTAACCAGGGGCTTGCCAGTACCATTCAGAATTTTTACAGGAACAAGGAAAAAGGCACCTATAAAAAAGCTGAGGAAGCCAGGATTATAGCCTTGCGCACAGAGTTGGGTTATGACGATGAATATTTTCAGGAGCGCATCAAAGACGGGCTTAAAAAACTGAAACAGAAAGACAAGCAGGGGGCCTGTGAGGACTTTCTGTTTGTAAAATATATGGGCTCCGATCTGGCAGATGAAATGCTGGAGAAATACTGCCGTTAAGTAGCAGCTTATGCATTGGTGATGATGCAGATGGCCGTCGGAAGCAGATTCGCTTTTATGCTGTTTACCTTGCCAATATATTCTCCGTCTACCTGGAAATGGGCCTTATGCCTGGTTTTTATACTCAGGTCTTTTGTTTGAAAAGATTCAATATTTTTAGGGTTAAAGGGCAGGTTGGTAAACCTGAGTTTTAATATCTCCATCACCGAATACTCTTTCACCAATATCACCTCAAAGAGGTCGTCATCCAGTTTTCCCTCCGGGTTGATCTTAACACCGGTGCCATACATGGTGGCATTGGCAACTACCACCATTGCTGCCTTTGCACGGATAGTTTTGTCTTTAATTTGAAACTCAACTTCCATTTTGTAATGCTTCCATAGTGCCTGCCATGCTGCTTTTGCATAGGCCAGCATTCCCCGCTGGGGCAGGGCATCAAATTTTTTAACCAGGTGGGCATTAAATCCAATATCGGCAAGGTGTATGCACAGTTCACCATTTACATTAATGGCATGGATCTTTTTGATATTGCCGTTTATGGCCATGTCCAGGGCCTCGGGGATCGCAGTTGGAATGCCCAGTTCTTTAGCCATCCCATTGGCAGAACCTGCCGGGATGATCCCAATGGGCGTATCTGTTTGCAGCACACATTCCGATACCAGCTTAAGGGTGCCATCGCCACCCACAGCAATCACCCTATCCGCTTTTGCAGTTTCAATTGCCTTTTTGATCTGCGATATGGCGCAGTTCTCTGGCAGCTCATAAATCTCAAAATCTTCCTCGCGGTCAGCAAAATAGTCGCCAATCACCTCGGTGAAATTAATCTGGCCGCTTCCCGATCCGGGATTAACAATAAACAGTAATTTTAAATTTGAAGTACGCTCGCCCATCGGTAAATATCTAATTGTACAAACAACCGATGTGATCGGCTGTTTTAATTAATAATGAATAAATCTGTTAGTGTTAAAGTATATCACGGCTACGGACATGAGCATAACCTGGTGGTGTATGGTCATGTGTTCCGCTTCAAAGCAAAAACCAGGCAGGTGTACAGCAACAACCTTTTTGTGAACATCGTTCACCTGCTAAAACTATTCATTTTAAAACCCTATCCTCACGTTAAGGTTAGGCTGACCTTTCAGGGCCAGCAGGTATATAACAAAACTGAGTATGATGGGTTTTTTAAATTTGAATGGGCAGCTCATAAAACAGTAACAGCCGGGTGGCATGGCGTTAAAGTTGAGGCCCTTGATGAGAATGATGCAGTAATGGCGATAGGGCATGGGCAGATATTTGTGCCCCACCTTACTCAATATGCTTTCATTTCAGATATTGATGATACGGTGATGATCTCCCATTCTGCTACCCTGGGCAGAAGACTGAGAGAACTTTTTATCAAGAATCCGAGGACCAGAAAAACATTTAAAGATACCCATACGCTTTACCACGCCTTTGCCTCATCGCATACCAATGCAAATCAGCCCAATCCTTTTTTTTATGTTTCGAGCAGCGAATGGAACCTTTACGACTACCTGGTAGAAACATTCAGGTTTAATAAAATGCCTGAGGGAGCTTTTCTGCTAAACCAGATCAAGCGCTGGAAAGACCTGATCAGGACGGGCCGGACCGGGCATGAAGGAAAACTGATGCGCGTGATGCGTATCCTGGATGCCTTTCCAAATCAAAAGTTTGTTTTTATTGGCGATAACTCCCAGCAGGACCCGGTTATTTATACCACCATTGCCCGGAAGTATCCTAAAAACATTGCCGGCATATATATCCGGAATATCCGTAAAGAAAAAGCAGCACAGGCACAGGCGCTTTTGGATGAGATATCAGCATTGCATGGCATTAAAACCTGCCTGTTTACAACCAGCCGTGAAGCGATTAACTATTCCATCAAAACACAGCTGATTAAAGGTTAAAGCTTATATGAAATCAAGTGTATTAAACTTTCTGTTCAGGATTTGTGCATTGCTCACATCCAGCCATTTATCCAATATGGTGCCGTATACCTGCCGGAAATCGACCTGGTATTTTAGATCACCGGATTCCAGGTCACTCAGGTTTGGTGCTGCATTGTAAATGCCCTGCTTTTTTAGCCGGCCGCCAAAGATGAACATGTTGTTTGCTGTTCCGTGGTCTGTCCCATTGCTGGCATTCTGTTCTACCCGTCTTCCAAATTCAGAGAAGGTAATGACCAGTGTATCTTCAAGCCTGTTGTTTTGCTTCAGTTCTTTTATAAAGGCATTCATACCTTCGGCATATTGCTGTAGTAAACGGCCTTGTTGCTGCTGCTGGTTTACATGGGTGTCAAAACCACTCATAGATACATAGTAAACTTTTGTTTTTAAACCTGAATTGATGAATTTCGAAACGGTTTTGAGCTGGTTTGCAAAGCCGGTATTGGGATAGCTGAATTTCGACTGGTATATTTTGGACGTATTTTGGATGTAATTGGCAGAAGAAGAAGTTTCGATCATGGTTTTATACAGGTAACCGAGGTTTTCTTCGTCCAGATGTACTTTATCGTTTCTGATCATTTCCTTGAAAAAGGGCTCATTCGTGTTTTTAAACAGTGTGCCTGCATCCTTAAGTGCAATACCTTTTTTTGTGCCGCCTTTCAGTGCCATAGATAAGCTGTCGTCTACTTCTATTGCTGTATAAGGGAATTTACAGGTTTCACAATTCGAATCCAGATAGCGGCCAATCCAGCCCGTTGAAAGGAACTGATTGGAGTCACTTGCGCTTTGCCAGATGTCCATAGAACGGAAATGTGACCTGTCAGGGTTGGGATAACCCACATCGTTAATGATGGTCATCCAGCCCTGGTCATATAATTCTTTCAGGGCATTGAGGCTCGGATTGAGACCCTGCATATCTGTTAGCTTAATCACATCCTCAGGCTTTATACCTATGCTTTTGCGTTTTTGATAATAGATGTCATTGCCATAAGGAACAATTGTATTTAAGCCATCATTCCCTCCTGAAAGCTGGATAACCACCAGGTTTTTGTAGGCACTGAGCTCATCCAGGGCAAGTGCCTCAAACGGCTTCATAAATGCCGGCACCATGATGGCTCCGGCAGCGGCAAATGCAGAATTTTTTAGAAAATCTCGTCTTTTCATGGTCTTCATCCTCCTATGGTCAGCAAAGCTGGTATTCGGGCATGCTGGTAATTTCTATTGCTGTATTTTTTAAACTCAGGTTGTTCTGGATCATGCCTGTAACTTTGGGGCTCAATGCGGGCTGCAGCAGGAAAGCGGCCAGCTCAGCCGGATTGATCTTTTTAGGCAGGCTTTCCAGGAATTTTGGCCAATCGGCTTTGGCATCTATGGCCGATTTAACAGGCTTGATATTGCTTTTTTTGCCTTGCGCTATTACCGCTTCATCTTCGGGGTCGGCCTTACCGCTGAAATCAATCAGGCCATCATTCAGCACCAGCGAAGGTATTTTCATCCTCAGCATCAATGATGAACTGTCGATCCAGTTTTTGCCCCCGGGCCAGCCTGCCACATTGGGCGGGTTAAACAGATATTGCCCAAGGTTACTCTGCAGCTGAATAAGTACCTGCGGCTTATTGTAGGTTACATGAAATTCCCTGCTAAGGCCTACAAGGAATTCTACCGGTGATTTGATTTTGGTGCCGATATTTGTTTTGTCATAAAACCATGCTGAACTAAACATTTTCCGCATCAGATCGCTGATGTTGTATTTCTGGCGGTAAAAATAATTGCTCAGTTCTTTAATATGCGCTTCATTTGGGGTATCGTTTACAAAAAACTGGTAGAGCCTGGTGCAGATGAATACCGATGTTGCTGGCTTGTCCAGAATTTGGTCGATAATGGCCTCACCGTCGAAATTGCCGGTGTTGCCGAAGAAAACCTTGATCTGATCGTCGTGCAAGGCTTTTTTAAATTCAAATGCCCCATCTTTATTGTAGGTCCAGCCGGTAAAGGCCCTTGCCGATTCTTTAACATCTTTTTCGGTGTAGTTACCTCTGCCAATCGTGAACAATTCCATCAGCTCCCGGGCAAAATTTTCGTTAGGTCTGCCTTTTCTGTTTTGCTGGTTGTTCAGGTACTGCAGCATTGCCGGAGATTTGGAGACTTCAACCAATAAAGTTTTAAAGCTGCCGAGGGCATATTTCCGTTGAATATTATTGAGCTGCTGGGCAAACATGGGGTTGTTAGAGCGGCAGGCAAAATGCCCGTGCCAAAAGAGGGTCATTTTTTCCAGTAAAGGCTGCTCTGTACCAATCAGGCGCTGCATCCAATCGAGGTTGAGCTTGCGGCTCTGCTCATTTTGTGTGCGTGTAATCTCCTGCCGTTCGTTTTTTTCGTCTTCCGTCAGCTCTTTTTTTGCCCCAAGTTCTGATTGCCGCTGCATTTGTCGCCTCACTTCATCCGGATCAACTGTAGTCAGGTCAGCACTTTCTTTGGGGATTTCAAGAAGTTCGTTTACCACTTTCTCTACACTTTTTCTGCTCAGTTTGTGCAGATCGGGATAGGCAATGCCAAAGCCGGCCCTGTTATAGAGATGTTTAATATTGATGAAGTTATCTTTTCTGTCCACTATTATAAAACGATGCTAGGGAGATAATGTTTTAGTACGTAATATTGTAAATGGTTTTTAAATTGGACGACACTGAGATCGTTTTCCCGGACCCCGCTCTTGCAGATCCGGATGGTTTACTGGCTATAGGAGGTGATCTGAGACCCGAAAGATTAATGCTTGCGTACAATAACGGAATTTTCCCCTGGTTTAGTGAGGGCGATCCCATTTGCTGGTATGCGCCCAGGGAACGCTGTGTGATTTTTCCGGATAGAGTTGTGGTTAGCAAAAGCATGACCCGGTTGTTTAAAAGCAATGCTTTCAGGGTTACCTATGATCAGGCTTTTGCTGCAGTGATCAGCAATTGTGCCCAGATTGGCCGTAAAGATCAGGATGGGACCTGGATTACCGGAGAAATGCAAAATGCGTATATAGAATTGCACCGGCAGGGGTATGCCCACAGTGTTGAAGTATGGCAGGAGGAAACGCTGGTAGGTGGGCTGTACGGTGTGCACATCAACCGGGTTTTTTGCGGAGAAAGCATGTTCAGCAAAGCCAGTAATGCCTCTAAATACGCTCTGATATCGCTTTGCCGGCAAGAAAGATTTAAGATGATAGATTGCCAGCTACCCAATGATCACCTGATGAGCCTGGGGGCCGAAATGATTGGCAACGCAAGTTATCTTAACTGGCTCAGGTCTAATTGAGCAATTCCTGAATATCTTCTTTACTGAGCGATTTGAAAAAGCTTTCTTCTGTAGTGATGAGTGAGCTGGCCAGCTTCTTCTTCCGGTTTTGAAGTGCCAGGATCTTTTCTTCAACGGTGTCCTTAGCGATGAATTTATAAATGAACACCTTTTTCTCCTGCCCGATCCGGTGCGTCCGGTCTATAGCCTGCTGTTCAACCGCAGGATTCCACCATGGGTCGAGGATAAATACATAGTCGGCCTGGGTTAAGTTTAAACCTACACCACCGGCTTTAATTGAAATCAGAAATACTTTTAGCTCTGTGTTTTTTTGAAACTCTGCCACAATTTCACCCCGGCTTTTTGTGGCCCCATCCAGGTAGGCAAAGGAAATGTTCTCTTTTTCCAGATAATGCTTAAAGATGTTCAGGTGTTTTACAAACTGCGAAAATATGAGCACCTTATGTCCCCCTTTAAGCACATTGTCGAGCGTGTGGACCACATTCTCAAATTTGCCGGAATCAGAAGTGTAGGTGTCATCAATCATTACCGGATGATTTGCCAGCTGGCGCAATGCCGTGAGTCCCTGTAATAACTGTACCTGTTTTTTGACATGGGTCCCATCTTCCATGCTGTTGAGCAGGTCGTTTCTGTAGGCGGATTTTGTTTTTTCATAATAAGCGGCCTGGTCTTCACTCATATTGCAATAAAATACCTGTTCAGTTTTGGAAGGCAGTTCTGCTGCTACCTGCTCTTTTGTTCTGCGCAGCACAAATGGTTTAATGATGGCCTGCAGTTTCCGGGCTTTTTCTTCATCTTTTTTCTTTTCAATAGCCTGCACATATTCTTCGTTAAAAAAAGTCTGGGTGCCCAGAAGCCCCGGATTTAAGAAGGTAAGCTGGGTCCAGAGATCGCTCACAGAATTTTCCACAGGCGTACCGCTAAGAATTAATTTATGCCTCGATTTAAGCGTTTTTACTGCTTTGAAAGATTTGGATGAAGGGTTTTTGATGTTCTGGCTCTCATCCAGAATGATGTAACTGAAGTAAAAATCTTTAAGAACATCTATATCTACACGGGTAATGCCATATGTAGTAATGATGATGTCAAAATCCGAAAAACGGCCTATATCCTTGTTTCTTGAGGATCCGGTATGTGCATGGATCTTCAGCTTAGGTGTAAATTTCTTGGCTTCATTAAGCCAGTTGTAGATCAGTGAGGTTGGCATCACAATCAAAGAGGTGCTATGCTTAGATTGCGCCTGGTCCTCCTCCTTAAGTTTCTGCAGCATGGCCAGTGTTTGGATGGTTTTACCCAAACCCATATCATCTGCCAGGCAGCCACCGAAATTATATTCTCTTAAAAAGCTGAACCAGTTGTACCCGGCTTTTTGATAACTGCGAAGATCGCCTTTAAAATTCACTGGCATCTGCGTGTCGGCAATGTTTTCAAAGTCATTCAGCTTTTGTAGTTTCCGGCTTAAAGTGATGTTCGCAATGCTGTCTTCCGCCAGTTCATTGATCAGGCCGATGTGGTGTTTTTTTAATTTAAGCTGTTTCCCGCCGTCGGCCAGGCTAAATAAGCTGCTGTATTGAGTGAACCATTTGTCGGGAATAATGGCAATTGAGCCGTCTGGCAAAAGAAACTCTCTTTTTTTATGAAGAATATGTTGCTTTAGCGAAATAAAAGGAACCGGGTGGCTGCCAAAGTAAACAATGGCATTGATGTCAAACCAGTCATTGTCTTCTTTAATGTCAAAGCTGATCTTATTAACAGCAAACAGAAATTTTTTAGTGCCCCGGTGCTGCTCTATCTCGAATCCGTTTTCTGCCAGCATTTCCAGGTGTTCATTAACCCAGTTGATGACTGCGTACGATTGGTCTTCCTCGTTTATTTGAGGGACTTCAAGATGGTGGTAAAGTGCGCTTGTTTTCTTCAAGCCCAGATTTAACAGGAAATCGAATTTTTGTTTTTCCCAGGTTGCGTCGCGTTTTACCCGGGTAAAAATATAATTGTCCTGTTCTTTATGCAGGTGAACGGTTATTTTCTTCTCGTTGCCCATGGCAAAGGCATGTTCACCATACTTAAAGTACAGCTGCAGCTGTGATATACCTGCGTCTACGTAAATTACTTTGATAATAGGCACAGGGCTGTGTTTTTCGGTCCTGATCTCAAAGCCTTCCGCATATACATGGTATTTTTCGATGAGCGGGGCAACAAATTTACCAAAGTAAGCTTCTTCAGTAGATTTGGGAATGGTGATGTACCGCTTGTTCAAAAATGGGAGCAGTTTCTTGCCTTCAATATCCTGCTCAAAAAAATAGAGCATATCATTCAGCAATAACCAGGAGGGCTGGTTGCTGATAACCTGGGCATCTTTGTACATGAAGTCAATCCGCAGGCCCTGGTATTTTATGGTCGGAAAATACCGGGTTTCCATTTCGTTCCTTCTGAAATGGAACAATACTGTTGCCGGCTCGCTGGCGATTTCAATTCTTCTTTCCGCCGGCCATCCGTCTTTGTCCATCAGATACAGTGCGCCTTCGCGTTTCAGTACCTCTAAAACTTCGGATAGTTTTTTCTCAATTTTAGGACGGACATTTTCGTAGAATTTATCATTAAAAAATTTACTGAAGAACTCTACAGGCCTGATCGCTTTTTTATGAAACTTTCTGATGATGTAATCCTGCTCGGTTTCATCCAGGGTCTTGATCAGCTTAAGGTCTGTTTCTGTTAGATGTTTGCTGAATTCTTTGGCTGTATGCGAAAAAATACGCTGATAGGTCAATGAAAAATCACCCTGCGGATTTAGCTGCACAATATGCGGTTCAATTAAATAGCCCAAATACGCATGTTTACATAAAGAGTATACAATTTTGAAGGGTTTTGAGCTATCTACGCGTAACATTGGCAAGAGATTAAAACAATCAGAGGGTAAGCATTTAAAAATCTCTAAACTTACATCAAATTGAAATGCTTTCAAATAAAATCAGCCTGTTTTTTTAATGTAAACAAATAAGATGACATATTTCTTGTTTGTCAATGCAACATTTTCTGTTTTAGGGAGACCCTTTAGGTAACACTTTGACAAACTTAATAACAATCATATGAAAACTTTCATGAAAACATTATTCGCCTCGGCCCTGGCAGTAATTATTTTACCCGGTCTTGCATTTGCCGTTCATAAAGCGCCGGCCGTAATGGATATTTATAAAATAGATTTTACTAAAATTGTCATTCGGGGAAATGCCAGGGTTGAACTGATACAATCCAATACACAAAATGTGGTGACCTATGAGGACGCAAGCAGCAGCCATACCAGCATCACACAGAAGGGGGACAAACTACTGATCAACTCGGACGGAGTTGAACCGGCAAACATCGTTGTATATGTGAGAAACCTGCAAAGAATTGATGCCGCTAATACAGTTGTCGTATCTACCAGGGGAAAGTTCTCTTTAGCTGTCCTTCAGGTTTTTCTTAAAGATAGTGCCATAGCCTATGTAAATGCAGAGACAGAAAGTTTGTATACTGTAATAAAAGACCGTTCTGATTTAAAACTGAAAGGATCTTCTGCCGACCATACCCTGGCAATAAGTAAGATCGCAAAATTAGACATTGATCAGTTTACCGCACTAAAATTAACTGCCGCAACTTTGGATGGAAGGATTCTGGCCGGCAACTATAGATACTCAAATGCATTAGATACAGCATTTGCAGGTTCAAGGATTCGTATTAAATGATTTAGAGATCGAACTTAATGCCCTGAGCCAATGGCAGGGTGGTAGAATAGTTGATGGTATTGGTTTGCCTGCGCATATAGGTTTTCCAGGCATCCGATCCGCTTTCCCTGCCGCCGCCCGTTTCTTTCTCTCCGCCAAAGGCACCGCCTATTTCTGCACCTGAAGTACCAATGTTGACATTGGCTATACCACAATCAGAACCGGCTGCCGAAAGAAATTGCTCTGCTTCGCGGAGGTTTAAGGTCATGATGGCCGAGGATAGTCCCTGCGGAACGCCATTTTGCATAGCAATGGCCTGGTCAAAGGTGCTGTATTTGATGAGATAAAGAATTGGCGCGAATGTTTCATGCTGCACAATTTTATAATCATTTTCAACTTCAGCAATGCAGGGCTTAACATAACAGCCACTTTCATATTCCGTGCCGTTCAGGACCCCACCTTCAACAACAAACCTTCCACCTTCAGCTTTGCATTTTTCTATAGACTCCATGTAGCTGGCAACGGCATCAACATCAATCAGGGGGCCTACGTGGTTGTGCTGGTCGAGGGGGTTGCCAATGCGCAGCTGTCCGTATGCTTTAACCAGTTTTGCTGTAAAGGCATCATAAACGCTTTCATGGATGATTAACCTGCGGGTAGAGGTACAGCGTTGCCCTGCAGTACCCACGGCCCCGAAAACAGCGCCAATCAGGCTCATATCCAGGTCAGCATGTTCAGAGATGATGATGGCATTGTTCCCGCCCAACTCCAGCAGGCTTTTTCCTAAACGTGCAGCAACAGCTGTTGCCACAGCCTTCCCCATACGGGTAGAGCCTGTGGCGGAGATCAGTGGAATACGCGTATCATTGGTCAGCAACTCCCCAATTTCCTTATCGCCAATAACCAGATTTGAAACACCTTCAGGAATGCCATTCGCCTTGAAAACACCAGCAATGATATGCTGGCAGGCGATGGCAGTCAAAGGGGTTTTTTCGGAAGGTTTCCATATGCATACGTTTCCGCATACCCAAGCCAGGGCAGTGTTCCAACTCCAAACTGCCACGGGGAAATTAAATGCTGAAATGATGCCTACAATTCCGAGCGGGTGCCATTGCTCATACATGCGATGGCTGGGGCGTTCTGAGTGCATCGTTAAACCATAAAGCTGACGCGAAAGACCCACAGCAAAATCGCAGATATCTATCATTTCCTGAACTTCACCAAAGCCTTCCTGTAAGCTTTTACCCATTTCATAAGATACCAGGGTACCCAGCGCTTCTTTATTTTTACGCAGGGCATCACCAAACTGGCGTACAATTTCTCCTCGCTTTGGTGCGGGCTGACTACGCCAGAATATGTAAGCTTCTTCTGCCTTTTGTACAACTGCTTCATAATCCGATGCCGTAGCTACCTGCACACTTGCTATCTTTTTTCCATCTACCGGCGAAAGGCTATCTATATGGACTGAATCTGCCAGATCACCCCATTTATTGCCTGTGCTGTAAGCCGGATTCAGTTCAAGAATGCCCAGGTTCCTTAGAACAGAGCTGATATTATTCTGCATAGCGTAAATGATTTTTATACAAATCAACAAAAAAATACATTGATTTTACCGTATTCCGGATAATCTTGCGTTATTTTGTGGAATAATTCTGATCATAATCCCCTCTCGCATTATTAATGTAATCAGTTACTTAACAGGTAACTTGTGTGTATGTTGAAAATTATTTGGCCCATCCAAGGTATAATAATTGTAAACTTATAATGTATTTAACAAAAAAGGGAACTGTTCTTTAATTATTCAATAACATGGAAGAGGAATTTTACTTTGATTTTAGTGATGATGCCCAACGGTCTGTTGAGCGTTACGAGGAGATGATACGCAATCAGGATCAGTACTTTTTTGATGCCCAGGCCTTTGAGAATATTATTGATTATTATATTGAGAAAAGCGATCCTGTGAAGGCATTACAGGTAATAGAATACGCAGTAAACCAGCACCCTTATGCTGTGGTCTTTTTAGTTAAACAGGCTCAACTGTTCTTTATAACAGATCAGGCAGAAAGGGCATTTCTTTCGCTGCAAAAAGCAGAAATGCTGGAAGCTTCAGAAGCAGAGATCTATATTTTGAGGGGAAATATCTTTAACAGCCTTGAACGTTATTCAGAAGCGCTGGATAATTTCCAGAAAGCACTCGAATTTGCTGAAACAACTGACGAGATCCTTTTGCAGATTGCATATGTATATCAGAACATGCTGGATTACGAAAATGCTATTGTATATATTAAGCAAAGCCTGGAACAGAATATGGAGAACAAAGACGGGCTTTATGAGCTTGCTTTTTGTTACGACATACTCGACAAACAGGAAGAAAGCATCAAGTTTTATCAGGAATATATAGACAACGATCCCTACTCGTATGCTGCCTGGTACAATCTGGCGAACTCCTATCATAAACTGGATCTGTTTGAAAAGGCTATTGATGCTTATGACTATGCTATTTTAATAAAAGACAATTTTGCTTCGGCTTATTACAATAAAGGGAATGCTCTTGTTCAGCTCGACCGCTATATGGAGGCTATAGAGGTTTATAAACAAACCTTTGAATATGAGCCGCCAAATGCAGATACTTATTGTGCCATAGGCGAGTGCTATGAGAAGCTGGAGCGTATGGACGAAGCACGTTCTTACTACAAAAAATCGGTTAAGATGGACGCTAAGATGGCCGATGCCTGGTTTGGAATAGGAGTTACCCTTAATTTTGAAGAACGTTATTTTGAGTCACTGCATTTTTACAGAAAGGCATTGGAACTGGATGGAGAGAATCCGGATTTCTGGTTTGCCATGGCAGATGCACATTATAAACTTGGGCAGATAGAACAATCTGTAGAAGCTTATTATAAGGTTCTGGAATATAACCCTGTAGATGTAGAAGCCTGGTTGGATTTTTCAACCGTCTTGTACGAGCAAGGTAAGCTGCTGGAAGCCTCAGAGACGATTGCAGACGCGATAAAGAACAATCCGGATGCAGCAGAACTATATTACCGTATGGTAGCCTATTTATTTGCATTGGGAAATAAGAGCGAAGCACTTTTGTACCTGGAAACGGCCCTGGTCACAGACCCCGAAAAGCACTATATTTTATTTGAGTATCTGCCGCAATTGCAGGACAACAGCGCAATTGTTGATGTAATCAACAGGTATATAAAATAGTATTGCGCCTTTTATTGGATAGTATTGATAAAAACTGTCTAATTTTTTTCACCTTTGTGACCTATATGAATTACCCATTGAATAATATACCGGAGCGTCCTGTAAAACCACGTAATAAAGGAATTACTATGGTCATGGATAAAGGATTAAGCTTAAGGCAAACAGAAGATTTTATAGAAGTAGCGGGAATACATACCGACATCGTGAAGTTGGGCTGGGCTACTTCATTTGTCACCCCAAACCTGAAAGAAAAGCTCCAGATTTATAAAGATGCCGGAATTCCAACTTATTTTGGCGGAACGCTTTTCGAAGCTTTTGTGATCAGAAACCAATTCGATGATTACCGCAGGGTATTGGATCAGTTTGGAATGGAGTATGCAGAAGTTTCCGATGGGTCGATCACTATAGAGCACGATCAAAAGTGCGGGTTCATTTCAAAACTGTCAGAACAGGTAACGGTAATTTCAGAAGTAGGATCTAAAGATGCCACTAAGATATTTGCCCCTTATAAGTGGATCAAATTGATGAACGCGGAGATTGAGGCCGGTTCCTGGAAAGTTATTGCAGAAGCCAGAGAAGGGGGAAATGTTGGTATTTATCGTGGTTCGGGTGAAGTTCGGGAAGGTCTGGTAGATGAAATCCTTACCCAGATACCGGAAGAAACCATCATCTGGGAAGCTCCTCAGAAAGAACAGCAGGTCTGGTTCATCAAATTGCTGGGTGCCAATGTAAATATCGGAAATATTGCGCCCGCAGAGGTAATCCCGCTGGAAACCATCCGTCTGGGCTTAAGAGGCGATACTTTCGATCATTTTTTAAACCTTGAAAAATAGGCTTATAAATGTATTCCTGAATAGATAATGAGAAAATTTGGTTTAATAGGTTATCCTTTATCACACTCTTTTTCAAAGAAGTTTTTTACAGAAAAGTTTAAGGAAGAGCGGATCACCAACTGTGAATATGAGCTGTATCCCATAGAAAAGGTTGAGCAGTTTGTGCAGCTATGGTCTGATAATCCGGAACTCTGCGGCATTAATGTAACTATACCCTACAAAGTACAAATACTGCCGTTCCTGGATGAGATGGATGAAGCCTCAACAGAAATTGGCGCGGTTAACTGCATTCTGATTGGCCGAAAGCTCGGAGAGCAATGCATAAAAGGCTACAATACCGATGCCTATGGTTTTGAAGAATCTTTAAAACCCCTGCTGGAAGCACATCATCGTAAAGCACTGGTTTTTGGCGATGGTGGTGCTGCAAAAGCCATCAAATATGTGTTGAACAAGCTAAACATACCCTTTCTGGTCGTTACCAGAAAACCTTCAGAAAACAGCATCTTGTATGATGCGATAAACGAAGAACTGCTTAAGGAACATGCCATACTGATCAATACAACCCCTTTGGGCACGTCGCCCAATACTGATTCTTGTCCGGATATCCCTTATCACTTGTTGAGCGACAAGCATATTGGTTACGACCTGGTTTACAATCCTGAAGAGACACTTTTTCTGAAACAGGTGAAAGCTAAAGGAGGGAAAACAAAAAATGGCCTCGAAATGTTGCATTTGCAGGCCATACGTTCGTGGGAAATCTGGAATTCATAACATGAGCAGATACAGTTGTCTTTTTTTATTGAGCAGCTTACTCGCATTCTCGGCCTGTAACAGCAATAATTACACCCCGAAGCCAAGGGGTTATTACAGGATTGATTTTCCCGCCAAAACATACCAGCTGTACAACAAGGACTGCCCTTTTTCTTTCGAATACCCGGGATATGCAGTTTTGCAGGCTGACAGTGGTGCCGATACACAGCCTTGCTGGTATAACCTTTCCTTTCCGCAGTTTAACGGGCGTCTGCATCTTACCTATTACGATGTATCCTCCCGAAAAGAATATGAAAACCTGGTAGAAGATGCCAGGACTTTTGCATTTAAACATACCGTAAAAGCAAATGCGATTGATCAGAAGATCATCAACTACCCCGATAAAAAGGTATATGGCGTTTATTATGCCATTGAGGGCAACACCGCCTCTTCTGTTCAGTTTTTCCTGACGGACAGTACAAAACACTATTTCAGAGGGGCATTGTATTTTAACGAAAGGCCTCAGTACGATTCCATTCAGCCGGTTGTGGCTTTTATTAAAAAAGACATCGATCAGATGATCAGTACATTTAAGTGGAAAAAATAAGATTAATAACATCCTATGATTAGTATTCAACAATTTACATTTAACCCGGTTAGAGAAAATACATACATCCTGTTTGATGAGACAAAAGAATGTGTAATTATTGATCCCGGAATGTATGATGGGGAGGAGCAGACCGAGTTTGCCAATTTTATTAAGGAAAAGGGCTTAAAGCCGGTACTTTTGCTGAATACCCATTGCCATTACGACCATGTGTTCGGCAATAAGTTTGTATACGATACCTGGGGGCTGAAGCCTCAGTTTCATAAAGGAGAACTGTTTGTGTTGCAGGCCATACCTGGCTACGTTCCGCAAATGGGACTGCGCTACGAATTGTCTCCTGAGCCTGAAGTATTCCTGCCCGAATCCGGCAAGATCAGCTTTGGCAATAGCCAGCTCGAAATCATATTTGCTCCGGGGCATTCACCGGCACATTTGTGTTTTTATGCGGCCGCAGATAATTTCCTGATAGGGGGCGATGTTTTGTTCTATTACAGCATAGGCCGTACAGATCTTCCCGGGGGCAATCATTTGCAATTAATCAACAGTATCAAAAATAACTTGTTTATATTGCCTGATGATTGTGTGGTTTATCCCGGTCATGGCCAGTCTACAAGTATAGGTTTCGAGAAGGCGCACAATCCTTATTTAGGATAAGTAATATCGTTTTATATTGAATACACCGTTTTACATAGCCCGCCGGTATCTTTTTGCAAAGAAATCTACCAACGCCATTAACATCATTTCTACCATTTCTGTAGCGGGTGTTTTCGTTGGCAGTGCTGCGCTGATTATCATTTTGTCTGTATTCAACGGCTTTGAAGAGGTGGTGTTGAAAATGTTCAATACCATTACCCCGCAAATTGTCATATCTCCGGTTCAGGGAAAGACATTTGATCCCAATACCCCATACTTTAACAAATTAAGAAAAGAAAAAGGGGTGTATTCTTTTACCGAGGTGCTGGCTGAAAATGCGCTGCTGCGGTACAATGACAAACAGTCTGTAGGACTGGTAAAGGGCGTCAGCACAGATTACCTGAAGAACAAAAGCCTGGATAGTATCACCATTGACGGTAATTTTACCCTCGAAAATAAAAGCCTCAATTATGCGGTTATTGGTTCGGCAATTCAGACTTTTCTGATGGTGAATACCACCGATCCTTTTAATCCGCTTCAGGTTTTTTCCCCTAAAAAGAAAGCCAGCAGTGTAAGTTCAGTTAATCCTGCAGATGATTTTACCATACTTTCTATTCCTGTTTCGGGAGTTTTTGAAGTTCAGCAGGATTTTGATAACGTAGCCATTGTGCCTTTAAGGTTTGCAAGAAAGCTGCTGGAAGAACCGGTCAGGATTTCATCCATTGAAATTAACCTGGAACGGGGAGTTGATGCAGATCAGTTCAAGGCAAATATAGAGGAACATATTGGGCAAAATTTTGAAATTAAGGACAGAATACAGCAGAATAAAGTATTGTATAATATCTTAGGCAGTGAAAAATGGGCGGTGTACATCATCCTGACCTTTATACTGATCATTGCCATATTTAACATCATTGGCTCGTTAACCATGTTGGTCATTGATAAACTGAAAGACATTGCCATCCTCAGCAGCCTGGGAGCAGGTAAAAAGCTGATTAAAAGAATATTTCTGCTGGAAGGCATGATGATCACCATGGCAGGCTGTGTATTTGGCCTTATTGTAGGCCTGGGCTTTTGCCTCCTGCAGCAAAGGTTCGGACTGGTAAAAATGACGCAGGATAACCTGGTCATCACCAATGCCTATCCGGTTGCCTTAAAATGGAAGGATTTTTTGCTGGTATTTTTAACAGTGAGTGTTTTTTCGTTTATGGCATCAGCTTTGTCATCTAATTTGAGCGTAAAGAAGATAAATCATTTAAATCAAGATCTCTAAATCATGAATATATTTAAAAGCCTGCTATTTTTAACAATAGCCCTTGCTGTTACTGCAATGGCCTGTAATCCCCGACCTGCAGAAACAAAAAAAGGCAATACCCGTGTCATAAAAGGTTTATACAGTTTTGGTCCTGAGTTGAAGTCTTTTACCGATTGTGAGGAAGGCACCGAGTACTGGGTGGCCGATAGTGCAAAAACACTGGAGCTGGCTTACAGCAATTTTAATTTTGAAAAGCCTTATGAGCCTGTTTATATCGAAGCAGAGGCGCATGCCATAAAGTCAGATAGTCTAAGCATGTCTGCCGATTTTGATTCGACAATGGTGGTCACCAAATTATTAAAGATCACCAAAGAAATCCCTGATGGGCCCTGCAATTAAAAAACCGGGCTTGTCAGGTAAATATCCTGCTTAGCCGCGGGGATCAGGCCATTTTTTCTGGCCATTTCAAAAAGCACATCTATCGCTTTTCTTCCTTCCATTCCCAGTTCAATGCTGTATTTGTTTACATAAAGGTCAATGTGCCTGTACATCACCTCTTCGCTCATTTCCTGGGCATGCTGCCGGATAAACTCAACTCCCGATTTGGGGTTGGCAAAGGCAAATTCAACAGACTTTCTGATCAACCTGTTTACTTTTTCTTTTGTCTCCTGGTCCAGCCTGCGGTTAACTACAATACCACCAAGGGGGATGGCACAGCTGGTCTTTTCTTCCCAGTAATTACCCAGGTCTATCACTTTATGCAGGCCTTTATCAGCATAAGTAAACCTGTTTTCATGAATAATCAGGCCCAGATCAATCCTGTCTTCCAATAAAGCACTTTCTATTGCTGAGAAAACCATTTCCTGTTTATTTGTCAAATGGGGGAAAGCAATACCCAACAGAAAATTTGCGGTAGTATATCTGCCCGGGATACCGACCTTTAAATCCGGGCTTAAATGTTCTTTGCTGGCGGCAAAACTCTCGTTGCGGCAAATCAGCAAAGGGCCTACACCAAAGCCCAGGGCACTTCCAGAATCCAGGAGTGCATACTGCTCATGTACATAGGCAAATGCATGAAAACTTAGTTTTGTAATGTCCAGTTCCCCGCGGAATGCCTTTTGGTTCAAGGTTTCCACATCGTCAAAAAAGACTTCAAATTCTAAACCTTCCGTGTCAATCTTATGGTGGATCAGCGCATCAAAAATAAAAGTATCATTTGGGCAGGGCGAAAAGCCAAGGCTAAGTTTCATGCTGTAAATGTAAGGACTCGCTAAAAACTGTTGGTTATGTATTTGTCAAAAATCCAATCGCCCATTCATTCAGGTTTTTAATGGCCAGGCCAATCTGCCAGTTCTCTTTATTTCGGGGCTCTACGTAATTGGAAATACTCCTGATCTGCAGGCAGGGCAAAGCCGCCTCATGGCAGCAATAAAGTACAGCGGCACCTTCCATGCTTTCTGTTACCGGATTGGATTGCGCTATAATCCGTTCAATGCTTGCAGCATCACCATGCACACGGTTTACGGTAATCCCCTTTACTTTCTGGAGTTTGTTCACATCCTCATGAAGCAGGTTATTGACCGCCGTATATCCTGCCCGGCCAAAACCCAGCTCATCAATACTCAGAAATTCAGTCCCGTTCTCTGCACCGAGTTCGGCAAATTCATCGCTGATGATGTTCAGTACTGTTCCCAGTGGCAGGTTACGGTTAAAAGAACCCGCAATGCCCAGGTTCAGCACAAGCTTATAATTGCCGGAAAGATGCTTGCCCAGGGCATATGCTGTGGCAGTCATGCCCACGCCTGTAACCAGCAAATCAAAGTGCTCCGTTTTCACAAAATCCTTTTCAGGCAACTGAAAGTGAGCTGCTAATGACGCTATTTCCGGCCAGGTGGCGGCAACCAAAAGAATCTTCATACCAGCTAAGTTAGAGATTTAACCTTTCTACTTTAACCTTTCTGCGTATATTTGTCAATAATATAACAGAGCATGATTTATATAACCAGAAAAGCATCATTTAACGCTGCACATAAATTATCGAGGCCAGACTGGACCGAAGCACAAAATACAGAAGTTTATGGCAAGTGTGCTAACCCCAACTGGCATGGCCACAACTACCAGTTGTATGTAACCGTTAAGGGCGAGATCAATCCCGAAACCGGCTTCCTGGTAGACCTTAAATGGCTTAAAGACATTACCAATACTTATGTGGTTGATAAAATTGACCATAAGAACCTGAACCTTGATGTGGATTTCATGAAAGGCAAGCTGGCCTCTACAGAGAACCTCGCTGTAGCCATCTGGGATGAATTGGTAAACCTGATCGCAGAATCCGGGGCACAACTGCACAGCATAAAAATTTACGAGACCGAAAATAACTTTGTTGAATACTTCGGTCATTAATTGTACATATGGATAATCACACAAATCACTTAGATGATGAAGATAACGGGTACATTAAAATAGACCGTTACAACGAAGGGAAAATAGCTGCTGTTGCAGATCATTATAAGGACATCCTGGGTCAGCTTGGAGAAAATCCGGAACGCGAAGGCCTGATAAAAACACCTGAACGTGTTGCTAAAGCCTTGCAATACCTTACGCATGGATACGATGTAGATCCTGCCGGAATATTGCGCTCAGCGATGTTTAAAGAAGATTACAGCCAGATGGTAGTCGTAAAGGACATAGAAGTATTTTCTATGTGCGAACACCACATGCTGCCTTTTTTTGGCAAGGCCCATGTGGCTTATATCCCTAACGGGCATATTGTAGGCTTAAGTAAAATCCCGCGCATCGTAGATGCCTTTGCACGAAGGTTACAGGTACAGGAACGTTTAACCAATGAGATCCGCGATTGTATCCAGGATACATTGATGCCGGCAGGTGTAGCGGTAGTAATTGAATGCAAGCACCTGTGCATGGCTATGAGAGGTATACAGAAACAAAATTCTGTAACCACAACCTCCGCATTTACCGGCGAATTTGCGAAGGACAAAACCAGGGCAGAGTTCTTGAGACTGATTACGGCAAACCTGCATTAATAGCAAAAAATAGCATTAGAGGAGCTTTACTCCTGAAGTTTAAAACAGTAAATAAATGAAAGCATATATTTTTCCGGGACAAGGTGCCCAGTTTTCAGGCATGGGTAAGGAACTTTATGAAAATGAAGTTGCCAGGACCTTATTTGAAAAAGCAAATGAGATCATAGGGTTTCGCATCAGCGACATTATGTTTTCGGGCTCCGACGAGGAGCTGAAAGAAACAAAAGTTACCCAGCCAGCCATATTTTTGCATTCTGTAATCCTTGCCAAAACTTTGGGCGCCGATTTTAAACCGGATATGGTGGCCGGACATTCTCTTGGAGAGTTCTCTGCGCTGGTTGCAGCCAATGCACTGTCTTTTGAAGATGGCTTAAGGCTGGTGATTACACGTGCAAATGCCATGCAAAAGGCTTGCGAACTGCAGCCCTCTACAATGGCAGCAATTCTGGGACTTGAAAATGAGGTTGTCGAAAATGTTTGTGCAGGTATTGATGCGGTTGTAGTAGCAGCCAATTACAACTGTCCAGGGCAGATCGTAATTTCCGGAAGCATTGAAGGGGTTGACCTCGCTTGTCAGCAACTCACAGAGGCAGGGGCAAAACGTGCATTGAAACTAAATGTAGGTGGTGCTTTTCACTCGCCTTTAATGGAGCCGGCACGGGTAGAACTTCAGGAGGCCATAGAAAAAGTGAGCATTCAATCTCCGGTGTGTCCTATTTATCAGAATGTTGATCCGCAGCCGAATACCGATCCTCAAAAAATAAAAGCAAACCTGATCACCCAGTTAACCGGCGCTGTGAAGTGGACGCAGACTGTTGAACGCATGATCGCAGACGGTGCTGATGAATTTATCGAAGTTGGCCCGGGAAATGTACTACAAGGTCTGGTAAAAAAAGTAAGCAGGGCCGTGCAGACCAGTTCCGCCACTGCCTGATCCATGAAATGAACATATAAAATACAGCAAGCGTGGGTATAAGAGGTAAAATACGATTTCTTTTATTGATACTGGGCGCTTGTTGTATTGTTACCGCTTTATCTTTAAGGCACTCCATTACCAAGAAAGAACTGCTCAGTTATGAAGCACACCAGCTTCAGAAAAACCTGGAAGCAAAAGAGCAGATCGTTTATAATTTTTTATCCGATCCCAAACAGGTAGAAAATGCAAAAAGCTATCACCTGAATGAGAATTTTGGCCTTTCTTTCATTAAGGCTTACCGTGGCCGTGGTATCAATATTCTGGTGTATGAGGAAGACGAACTTAAGTTCTGGAGCTCGTTCAGGGCTTTTCCCTCCAACCCTGAAAACATAAAAGAAGGCTCCTCGTTCGTAGGGTTGCGTAACGGTTCGTATGAAGTCATCAAACAAAAAGCAGGCAATTATACCCTTGTTTTTCTGATAGATGTCAAAAGCCAGTTCGACATCCAGAACCAGTATCTCGAAAATACCATTTCAAAACACCTTTGCCCTGCCAATTCCCTGTCGCTTGCCAGTTATTCCGACAGGGATGTTTACGGCATTAAAACCATAAAAGGCGAGCCGCTGTTTGAGGTAAAGTTAAAACAGGGCTACTCCAAGGGTATTTACGCTACAATAGAAGTCTGGCTCTGGATCATCGGGCTTTTTAGTTTCTGTTTGTTCTTTAATTCCCTCTCTGCCTGGCTGGCAAAAGGAGGAAGACCGGTTGCTGGAACACTATTGCTGATCGTTTTCTTCCTGGCTATAAGGATTACAGACCTGGAATATGGCTGGTTTAACCACCAGTTTAACCTGCAGATATTTAGCCCCACAATTTTCGGGGAAAGCTTTTTCCTCCCTTCCCTGGGCGATTTTCTGCTCAATGTAATTGCCATTACCTGGGTGGTACTTTTTATGTACACCTATAGTGATAAGTACAAGGCGCCTGAATGGATTAAAAGCAGTAAAGCTGGCGGACTTATTTTTCATTTGGTATTGCTGATTGTATTTAGCGGACTTGCCTTTTTATTTGATCAGGTGTTTTTTGGCTTTATCAAAAACTCAAAAATAAACTTCAATATTACCAATATCATTAACCTGGGTTGGATCAGCTGGGTGAGTATCATCATTTTATGCCTGGTTTGGTTCAACATGTACCTTATCGGGAATATATTTATGCAGCAAACCCTGCAGTTGAATGTAAACAACCGCGAACGGCTGATCCTCTTTCTTACGGCATTTTTTGTGTACCTGGTTTACCGCCTGGCAACCGGCTTCAGTATATTTTTTATCGCCTATGCCCTGTTCATTTTTATCATGGCATGGAACATCTATATCAGGAATAAAAAATTCTCTATAGGCATATTTGCCGCCCTGTTCTTTTGCCTGGCTTTCATTACCTCCATAAAATACCTGAGGTTTACAGATTTAAAAGAAAAGGAAAAAAGGTATAACATTGCGCAGAAACTGGGGTCTACAGATGATCCCAAAGTTATCAGCTCCATTGAAAGCCTGGAGAAGGCCGTTTCAACAGATGCCTTTATCGCCGAGTATTTCAAGCAGCCTGCAATATTAGAATCCACTTTTGATTTACAGAAGCACGTCAATAAGATCCTGCTGGGGGGCTACCTTACCCAGTTCGAATACAATTTATATGAGTTTAATGACGGCGACTCGATCATTTCCACTGAAAAATCGGTTGCACTAAGCTATTACAAAGACCTGGTTAAATCGGGTTCTGTTAAAGTACCCGAATCTAATTTCTTTTACCGGCTCAACTATACTTTCGGGTATCAGAACTATTTTGGTATCATTCCCATATTTGTAGACAACAGGATCCTCGGCACATTGGTGATCGACCTTAAATCACCGCAATACAATTACAACAGTCAATTGCCCGAAATACTAGCCGATGGAAAAATTAAGAGCGAAGACGATTACAGCAGTTATTCCTTTGCTTTTTATAGTTCCGGGAAACTGATCAACCAGTCGGGCAAGTTTACCTATAAGCTTACCAGTGCCGATTTTAAGGGCTCCGTTGGAAAAGGGGAGATTGTTAGTGATACACTGAACTATACCCATCTGGTGTACATGCCAGCCAGCAATAAAATGATCGTAATCAGTAAGGAAAAGGTCTCGTATGTGGCCCGCCTGGCTACACTGTCCTTTTTCTTTCTCGTCTTTATCATCTTTTCTATTACCCTGTATGCCTTGATCTGGCTGCTTAAAAATATTGATGAAAGCTGGGGAAGCTGGTTTAACATCAACCGCTCGCTGATGATCAATGCCAATAAGATCCTTTATAAAACCCGTATCCAGTTCTCCATTGTTTTGTCGGTAGTGGCCACATTGCTGATCGTTGGCTGGACAACCTATTTTTACATCCGCGAAGAATACCGGAAGCAGCAGGAGAATTTTATCAAGGAGAAAATCCGGAAGGTACAGATGTCTTATGAAAAGCAGATTTTCAGTACAGGAGGGATACCTGAGGTTACCGATCAGGCCAATGCTGATTTTAACCAGTTTGCCAATATCAATGCTACCTACCTGAACCTGTTTGATGTCAATGGCGATTTGCGCTTTACTTCTTTATCTAAGTTGTATGATTATGGGATCATAGGCAGGAAGATGGGCCCCGAGGCATATATCAACCTCAAAATACAACAAAAATCGGAGTATATTAATCCTACAGAGCACATTGGCGAACACTTTATTTATGCCTCCGCCTACGCCCCTATAAAGAATTCACTGAACAAGACGGTTGCTTATATTGGTTTGCCTTATTATGCCAATGAAGCAGATTACCAAAGTAAAATCGGGTTGTTTATCAATACGCTCATCAATATTTATGCCCTGGTGTTTGTTGCAATTGGTATTCTTGCGGTATTCCTGGCCAACCAGATTACCAGCCCGCTTACCTTTATACAAGACAGTATCCGTAAAACTAAACTGGGGCAAAAGAACCAGCCGATACAGTGGTCGCGGCACGATGAGATCGGTTCTTTAATAAAGGAGTACAATAAAATGATCTCTGCTTTGGAGGAAAGTGCGACTAAGCTGGCCAGATCTGAACGTGAAAGCGCCTGGCGCGAAATGGCCAAGCAGGTAGCGCATGAAATTAAAAACCCTTTAACCCCGTTAAAACTGGGTGTGCAGCTGCTGGAGAAATCCTGGAGGGAGAAAGATCCCAATTTCGAGAAGAAGTTTGAGCGCTTTAACAAATCGTTTATCGAGCAGATCGACAGCTTGTCTACCATTGCTTCCGAGTTCTCCAACTTTGCCAAAATGCCGGATACCAAGCTCGAAAAACTGCAGCTTTTGCCTATCATTGAACAGGCAAGGGATGTTTTTACCAATGCAGAAGACGCAGAGATCTATATTTTCAACCATGCAGGGAGGGATTTGACTGTGCTTGGTGATAAAGATCAGCTGCTGCGTACCTTTAATAACCTGCTCAAAAATGGTATCGAGGCAGGCAATGCCAACAACAGGTGTGTGATCAAGATCAGGATTGTGCACAACGAAACACATGTGTTTATTGAGGTAGAAGACAATGGCAAGGGAATAGACCCTTACCTGCAGGATAAGATATTTGTACCTAATTTTACCACAAAATCATCCGGTACAGGCTTGGGGCTTGCATTTGTTAAACAGGCCGTAGAAAACGCCGGAGGTACGGTTGATTTTAAATCATCAGCAGATGTAGGAACTACTTTCTACCTGAGTTTTCCTTTATCGTAAGGTAATTGAGGCTTTACCCATTGTAAAACCATCTGTGTACAGAATAATGGAATACGTTCCCTTTATAAACTCACCCGGATTAACCCAGTCCATCGTATAAGAAGTATTGTCGTCGTTATAAGAGATGGAAGTAGACGAGGTATACTGCATTTCCTGGCCGTCTGCCTCAAACATATTGTTCTCATCTGCAATCAGATTACCCGCAGGATCAAAAATACGCAGGTAAATTTTATGGTAATTTTTTTCGGCAAGCGGGTTCGGTACAATACCGAATTTAACACTCAATTTTTTGGCGGTGCTTGCCCGTGTTACTTCTATATTTTTTCCGCTGCTTTTCACCTTATAGGCAATAATGTACACATTGTTTGCTTTTAGGGAGGCTCCAGTTTTTACTTTGGCACTTAGTTCAGCATTCTTTTTTGCAAGTTCTTCGGCTTTGCGGCTCTCGGCATTGGCAAACTCCTTTAAACTGTCGCGCTGGTTCTTAAGGTCTGCATTCTCTTTTTCCAGCTGGGAGACCTGTTCGCTGTAATTTTTAACAAACGTCCTCAGCTCCATAACATCTTTCTGGGCTTCGACCAGCTTTCCTTCGGTCAGCACCCCTTTTTGAAGAGCCTGTTTTAGTTCGGCAATTTTTAAACGGGCCAGCTTTTGTTCTTCCTGCAGCTTCTCACTCAATACAAGGTTCAGGTTGTTTGCTTTATCCAGCTCCACTTCAATTTTCTCTACCTCAAGTTTTAAGCGGTCTTTTTCGGTACTTACAGTAACAAAACGTTCGCTTTGCTGCTGGTCTTTCACGTATAAATAAAGGTTGGTGCCTAATAACGCAGCGATAACCACAATTAAAAAATAAATTTTATTGCGATCGCCTTTATTTATTATATCCTTTTGGTCTGACATTTTCTGGTTCTAAATCTCAAAAACAGTAAAAAAAGGGAGGGAGTAAATGGCAGGATTAGGTAAAAAAACACTCAAATTGTATGAGACTTAAAAAAAAATCGTTTAATTGCTTGAGCCAGTTACTGTATTGTATACTGAAAACAACAAATGAAAACCAGATTTTAAGCTATCCTAATTACAAAAAATGTTCAAAACTATAATCTATGCACTATTATCAATATTAATAACCCCTATTTCCCTAATAGCACAAACCCCATCAAAAATTGCTCCAAAAAGAGAATTTCGGGGTGTATGGGTTGCAACTGTTGCAAATATTGATTGGCCGTCCAAACCAGGTTTAAGCATTGATCAGCAAAAACAAGAGTTGATAGGCCTGCTGGAACAACATAAAGCTAACGGCATGAATGCCATTATTTTGCAGGTCAGGCCTGCTGCAGATGCTTTTTATGCGAAATCAAGAGAGCCCTGGAGCCAATGGCTGATGGGCAGACAGGGGCTGGCTCCGGCCGCGGGGTACGATCCACTTGCATTTGCCATTAAGGAAGCCCATTCCAGGGGCATGGAACTGCATGCCTGGTTTAACCCTTATCGTGCTACCATGAGCGCCAATGCAGTAGTTAGCCCCGATCATATGACCCGCAAACGGCCAGACCTTTTCTTTGTGTATGGAGGGAAAAAGCAGTTCGATCCGGGAATTCCCGAAGTGCGCGAGTACATTGTGCAGGTAATTCTGGACGTAGTCAAAGGATACGATGTAGACGGGATTCATTTTGACGATTATTTCTATCCCTATAAAATTGCCGGCCAAACCATTAACGATGCGGCAACCTTTAGCAAGTATGGCAATGGCTTCGCCAATATTTCCGACTGGCGCCGGAACAATGTAGATATGCTGATCAAACAGCTCGACGATAGCATTCACCATTACAAAAAGCACGTTAAATTTGGGGTAAGCCCCTTTGGCATCTGGAAAAATCAATCTGAAGATAGCCAGGGCTCGGCAACAAATGGCCTGTCCAACTATTCAGAACTTTATGCCGATTCCCGGAAGTGGGTCCAGGAAGGTTGGGTAGATTACATCAACCCGCAGATTTATTTCAGCTTCACACGCCGCGCGGCGCCTTTTGGCGTAATATCCGACTGGTGGACGAACAATGCCTTCGGCAGGCACGTTTATGTGGGCCATGGCGCTTATCTGATCCACAACGGTACCTCACGTAAAGAAGCTGCCTGGGCTTTTCCAAACCAGATCCCCAACCAGATCAGGCACATCAGGGAAAGTAACCGCATCCAGGGCAGCGTGTTCTTTAGCTCCAAATCTTTCTCTACCATTGCCAGGGCTTTGGGCGATTCCTTAAAAAACAATTATTATAAATATCCGGCCTTGCCGCCACAAATGCCCTGGCTGGATGAAGTTGTGCCCAATCAGCCACTCAACCTAACGGCAGAGGCACATGCGGACGGTGTACACCTGAAATGGGAACGCCCCTTAAAAGCCAGTGATGGGGAAACTGCATCTGGTTATGTGGTGTACCGCTTTAATGAAGGAGAGAAGATAGATATCCTCAACGCAAAGAATATCCTCCGGATCAGTTTTGAGGATTTCCCAGGCTTTATAGATACCAATGTAGAGAAAGGGAAAAGGTACAATTACCTGGTTACGGCGCTCGACAGGCTTAAAAACGAAAGCGAGCCCAGTGGTCCGGTAGGTATCCAGACCAAAGAGCTCGCCAGTGCCGAGTAAAACCGGCCTTTTATTTTTGTGGCATCAATACCAGGCGAATGTAATTGTCCTCATTCAGGTATTGCTGTGCAGTGGCTTTAGAACTTTCAACGGTAACACTATCCAAACGTTTTTTAAGGGTAAGTATCTGTCCCAGATCGTCATCATTCTTTAAGCGGCCGCTCAGGTAGTTCAGCCAGAAGTTGTTGTCGCGCAGGCTAAGCTCTACCTGGCGTTGTTCTTCTGATTTGAATTTGCTGATGTCATCTGCTGTTGCACCTTTATCTTTAATCTGCTTCACCTCGTCCAGTGCTGCTGCAATCAGTTTTTCTACATTTGCCGCTGCGCAGCTAAATGAAATCGTAAAATAGTAATGTGCCTTAGGGTATTTGCTTACACTAAGACCTACCTGCGGACTATAAACCCCGCTTTCTTTTTCACGCAGGCGCTCCAGTATTTTATTTTCCAGGGCCGCTTTTACTGCATCCAGCTGTATATTGGTCTGTGCATTAAATTCATAATCGCCATGAATGTACAACTGCACTTCTGCCTTATCTTCAAGGCCTTTATAAACGGTTTTGCTTACTTTTCCCTTTGGCGGGTATATGCCAAGGTCAACAAAATTCTCGGCTTTGTTCTGGGCGGGTAAACTGGCAATATAGGTCTCAATCAAAGGTTTGATGCTTTCCAGGGTAAAATTACCCACAAACACAAAATGCTGTCCGCTGTTGTCTGCAAAGCGTGCTTTGTAAAAATTGAAAGCCTCGTCTAAAGATATTTTATCCAGGTCCGACAAATTTGTAGGCATGGCCCGTTTGTGGTAAGACGCCATAACGGCCTGTACGGTATCGCCAAAAACGCTTTCCGGATTGGCACTTTTGTTGGCCAGTACTACTTTATAGTCGCTGATGTTTTTATTGAACAGTTCTGCGTCTTTGCGCGGGTTGGTGGCATAGGCGTAGATCATCTGGAAAGCTGTTTCCAGGTCTTTAGGCGATGCGCTTCCACTGTAGCCCTGGTAAAGGTCGCTTACATAGGCACCTGCGCGTCCTGTATTTCCTGCAAGCAGCTTGTTCAATTGCGTAGGGTTAAAGTCGCCCACACCACTCTCAGCAATCAGGCCTGCTGCCTCGGCCGAGCGGAAGTTGGCATCTGTAGCCAAAGAGGTTCCGCCTTTGGCGTATGAACTGAAAATGATCTGGTCGTTCTTGAAATCTGTAGGTTTAAGCAACACCTTAATGCCATTGCTCAACACCCATCCTGTAACGCCTATCTGATCCATTTTTTCCTCTTTTACGATCTTTCCGGCAACAGGTTTTTGCTCCAGCAAAGGTTTGTTAACCGTATTGTCTACATAGGCGGCAACATTGTTGGCCGCATTTTTTAAAGCAGCAAGCAGCTGGGCTTCCGTAGGCAAACTTGCTTTTTCTTTTTCAGGTGCCTGTACAACAATGATCTGGTTTTCTTTGGTGATCAGTGTTTTTGCCAGGGCATTTACCTCTGCCAGTGTAATTTCGCTCAATGTCTTTTTGGTCAGCTCGTAAGCATATTCTGTAGAGGGGATGCTGGTGCCGGTAAGGAAATTGTTCAGGTATTTCTGTACAAAAGAAGAAGAAGAGGTCTTGTCCTTTTCTTTTAATCGTTTTTCATTGCCTGCAAGGATGTTTTTGCGGGCAACTTCCAGTTCCGACTGCACAAAGCCATATTTGCTCATGCGTTCGTTCTCGGCCAGTACAGCTGTAAATGCCTTTTCCAGCGTAGCACCCGATGTGGATACCGCTACCGATTGAAAGGCATTGATACCCGGAACCAATCCGCCTTGATAAGCTCCGTAGCCGCTTTGTGCCTGTATAAATGGCGCATTGTCTTTTTGCATAATTTCCTGAATTCGGGCACCCAGCATGCTGTTGATCATGTTGTACAGCATGCTTTTTTTATAATCTGCCGTTGTTTTTAACACCCCGCCACGTTGTTTATACATAATCTGCGCAACGTTGTACTGCTGTTCCGGATCGGTAACTATCTTAACCAGGGGCTCCTTATTATCGGGCAGGTCGTAAGAAGGGCGGGGCCTTGGGTTTGCCGGATTGCTCAGGCCAGAAAAATTGTCCTTAATCAATTGCTCTACCTCATTTACATCAAAATCGCCTACGGCAATTACGGCCTGCAGGTTTGGCCTGTACCAGTCTTTGTAAAAATTGCGGATCTTATCGTGGGTAAAAGAATGCAGGATGTCCAGCTTTCCAATCGGAAGGCGATTGGCATAATGCGAGCCTTTCAGCAATACCGGCAGCAGTTGTTTGCTCATGCGTTCCTGGGCATTTTTACCCCGCTGCCTGTCTTCTTCTACAATAACGCCACGCTCTTTATCAATTTCCTCACCTTCCATTACAATTTTACCGGCCCAGTTGGCCAGAATTTTAAAGCCGGTCTTAAATACAGCAGCACTATCGGTAGGGATGGGCAGCTGGTAAACAGTCTGGTCAAAACCGGTATAGGCATTCAGGTCGGCCCCAAAGCGCACACCGGCTTTCTGCAAATAATTGATGATCTCGTTCTTAGGGAAATCTTTGGTGCCATTAAATGCCATGTGCTCGGTAAAGTGGGCAAGTCCCTGCTGGTCATCGTTTTCCATCAATGAGCCTATTCTTGTGGCCAGGTAGAGTTCCGCCCGTTGTGTCGGCTCCTGGTTTTTGCGGATGTAATAGGTGAGGCCATTGGCCAGCTTGCCTATCTTTACATTCGGGTCGTTGGGGATGATTGTGCCTGCAATTTTTGCAGCACTTTGCACCGGCTTTTTAGCCGGCACAGTTTTCTTTTGCGCAAAGACAGGAGTGCTGAGGACCACCGCCGTTGCAAGCCCTATACAAAGGGCGTTAAAATGTCTTTTTATCATAAGAGTTAGTTTGCTCAAAACTACGAATGCGTTCGTAGGATAGGTGGTTTTTTAACATAATTTAACAGTGGTATGCGAATATCACTTCTGGTAAATTTAAACTTTAATAATGATCTTTTTCTTGTACATCACCCAGAGGATCAGCAGCCAGAACAGGATAAAGGCAATGGCCCAGGCCAGCGAGGCATTGATAGGAGAGAGCCAGGATTCAAAGCCCGAATACAACCAGGCCTGCAGGTTCATTTCCGACCCATCTGCAGCCTTAACGGTAAACATGCGCAGTGTACGTGGGATCAATCCCGATAAAAAGAAAACAGTGATGGCGTTAACGCCATACACTACAAAAGGTTTGGTAAAGCGGTTGTATTGCTGCACATCAATAATCCAGTAACAGAAAGAGAGGATAATGGTAGCAAGGCCGCCAGTATAAAGTACAAATGAGCTGGTCCATAAGGCCTTGTTGATGGGGAACTGCAAATCCCAGAGCAGCCCCAGGGCTACAGCGGCAGTCCCTGTACAAAACAGCCAGCTGATTTTCGTGGCTGCGTCTACATCCTTACGTTTTAAATATACTCCAACCAGTACGCCAAACAAGCCGGTAGCTACTGCAGGCATGGTACTCAAAATACCTTCCGGGTCCCATGTTTTGGCCGCTTTCCATAAATGGGCCTCAGTTAGTAGGGTTCGGTCAAGCCATGCCCCCAGGTTGGTTTCTTTTTCCAGGTTGGCATAACCCACACCAGGAACGGGCACAAAGGTCATCAGCAGCCAGTAAACTGCCAGCAGGGCAATCAGTATCCTGAAAATGTTCCGTTCCGAATTTTTAAGAAAGATGACAGAGGAGATCAGGAAAACAACAGCAATGCGCTGCAATACCCCCGGAATCCTTACTCCCTGAAATGCCGCAATGGGTTCTGTAAATACTTTTGGATAGAGGGACAGGAACAGCCCAAGCCCAAACAGGATCAGGGCCCGCTTTAATGCTTTTAAAATTGTCTTTCCATGACTTGCTGCATCCGTTTTTTTGCTGCCCATGGCATAAGCAATGGATACACCTACAATGAACAGGAAAAAAGGGAAGATCAGATCGGTTGGCGTACAACCATTCCATTCCGCATGCCTTAAAGGTGCATAAACATTTCCCCAGTCGCCCGGGTTGTTTACCAAAATCATTGCGGCTACGGTTGCACCTCTGAAAAAGTCGAGCGACAATAGCCTTGCCGGGGCAGAAGTTGCAGTTAAAGATGAGCTCATAAAAGGGTTTTTAAACAAAAAAACCGCTGCCGGGTTAATCGGCAGCGGTTATAAATATAATAAATTTAACTAGAACTTATAGCGCACAAAAGCTTCCATCGCTTCGTACTCTGCAAGGCCTAAGCTATCATAAGCCTGGGCAGTTTCCCTGTTCCGGTCTTCAGCCCTTTGCCAGAATTCCCTTGCATCATCACCCGGGAAAACAGCCCTGTCTTTTTGCGACTGGTGTTTGAAAATGGCGAATTTTTTTCTCTCCACTTCCTGAGGGCTCAATGGCACGGCCATTTCAATTTCGTAGGTCTCAAATTCCTGCCATGCACCGCGGTACATCCATAACCAGCAATCTTTAACCCAATCTTCTGTTTTGGCCAGGCGCCTCAATGCTTCCAGGATAATGTTAAAGCAAACGATATGTGTGCCATGTGGATCTTCAAAATCTCCTGCGGCAAATACCTGCTCCGGTTTTACCTTTTGCAGCAATTCCATGGTTAGCACCACATCGGCATCGGTAACCGGGTTTTTCTGGCTTTTTCCGCTTTCATAAAAAGGCAATGCCATAAAGTGGATGTGGTCATCGTCCAGTCCGCAATAACGTGCACCGGCAATAGCCTCGCCTTTTCTGATCAAACCTTTTACCGTTTGGATTTCAGGGGTGTCTATCTGGTTAGGCTGCTTTTTCTCAATAAAAGAACGCATATCCTGGTACAGTTTTTTCAGGTGCGATGCATCCAGTCCCATTTTTTCAGAGAAGTCGATGTTAAACTCCACAAAGCGCAGTGCGTCATCGTCCCAAACAGCGGTATTGCCCGAAGTCTGGTAAGCCACGTGTACATCATGTTTCTGGTCTACCAGGCGTATGAAAGTACCACCCATAGAGATCACATCATCATCAGGGTGCGGTGAGAAAATGATAGAGCGCTTTTTGGCAGGTGTTGCGCGCTCAGGCCTTTGTGAATCATCAGCATTGGGTTTTCCGCCCGGCCATCCGGTTATGGTATGCTGTAATTTATTAAAAATATGGATGTTGATGTTGTAAACAGGGCCCTGTTCAACAGCAAGCTGTGCCATACCGTTGTTGTTGTAATCGTCTTCAGTAAGCTTAAGAACAGGCTTTTTAAGTGTGTTGGCCAGCCAGATCACCGCTTTGCGGGTCAGTTTCTCATCCCATATACAGTCTTTAACCAGCCATGGTGTATCAAAGCGGGTCAGCATAGAAGCTGCATCCTTATCTAAAATGAACTCTACATTATCCGATAACTGTAAGTAGGTAGCCGGCACCTCGCTCGAGATCTCGCCTTCAACAGTTTTTTTAATGATAGGTGCTTTTTTCTTGTTCCAGGCCATCAGGATGATCTCCCTGGCTTTGAAAATGGTACCAACACCCATGGTAATTGCTTTTGTAGGCACAAAAGATTTACCCCCGAAATCTCTTGCAGCATCACGTCTGGTCAGGTCGTCCAGTGTAACCAAACGCGTACCTGAGTTTGGTGCAGAACCTGGCTCATTGAATCCGATGTGACCTGTACGTCCGATACCGAGGATCTGGATGTCCAGTCCTCCAAGGTCTCCAATCTTCTTCTCATAATCCAGACAAAATGCAGGGATCTCCTCCAGGCTCAATGTTCCATCAGGGATGTTGACATTGTTCTTGTCGATGTCGATGTGATCAAACAGGTTTTCGTTCATGAAAGTCACATAGCTCTGTGCAGCAGTAGGCTGCATAGGGTAGTACTCGTCAAGGTTAAAAGTGATCACATTCTTAAAACTCAATCCCTCTTCCCTGTGCATTCTTACCAGTTCAGCATACACGGCAACAGGTGTTGCACCGGTAGCCAGGCCTAAAACTGCATGGGAATTGGTTTTTTGTTTTTCTTTAATGAGGTTCCCGATGCGCTGAGCAACGCTAAGCGATGCTTCTTTGGGGTTTTCAAAGACAGAAACAGGCAATTTTTCAAAGCGCGTTTCCTCCAGAAGATTTAATCTAGCCATTCGTTTGTTCTTAAATTTTGTACGGAGCAGTAAATATAACTACTCTGCCGACTTTATCAAATTTTTTAAGAAGTGTATCTCACTTAATTATTGAAATTAAAGCTCCGGAACATAAATTAAGCTATTGCGCAAACGGTTGATCAGTAATGAGAAGCCCCGGTAAAAAAAATTAAAGAATTTTTATTTTATATTTATAAATGAAGTAACCAACCAAACCATATGACAGAAAATAAAGGTTTAAAGAAAACACTTACCCCTTTTATGTTGTGGGGCCTGGGCGTAGGCTATGTGATCTCAGGCATGTATTTTGGATGGAACCTGGGCCTGGAAAAGGGCGGGACAGGGGGCATGGCTGTCGCCACGCTTGTCATCATGCTCATGTATGTTACTTTTACCTTTAGTTACGCCGAACTGGCCTGTGCCATTCCCAAGGCAGGTGGTGTGTTCGATTATGCCAGTAAGGCCATGGGAAAAGACATAGGCTTTATTGCCGGTATCGCCCAGATTGTAGAGTTCATTTTAGCGCCTCCTGCCATCGCATTTGCCATAGGGGCTTATTTCAATGCCTTTTTTCCGGGGGTGCCCATTTTAACCTGCGCCATCTCTGTTTACCTGGTTTTTACTGCCCTCAATGTTTACGGGGTTAAAGCCGCCGCATCCTTCGAAGTGGTTATTACGGTATTTGCCGTGGGCGAGCTGCTCTTGTTTTCAGGCCTGGCAGCACCAAAGTTCCAGCTGGCCAACCTTACCCACAATGCTTTCCCCAATGGCTGGGAAGGCATCTTTGCCGCCATTCCCTTTGCCATCTGGTTTTTCCTGGGCATAGAAGGCATTGCCAATGTGGCCGAGGAAACTAAAAATCCGCAGAAAGACATCAGCAAAGGCTTTGGCTGGGCCATACTTACACTGGCCATTCTATGTGTGCTCATTTTTGTTACCGCAACAGGCATCGCAGGCTGGGAAGCCATTGTGTATAAAAACGGGACCGGCGGAGAAACTTCTGATTCCCCTCTGCCGCTTGCCCTGGCAAAAATAACCGGCAACAGCCACATGATGTACCACCTGCTGATCACCGTTGGGCTGTTCGGCCTGGTGGCTTCTTTTCATGGCCTTATCCTGGCTGCAGGCCGGTCTACCTACGAAATGGGCCGGGTGCAGCACATCCCTGCTTTCCTGGGTAAAATCTCTCCACGTTTCCATACCCCGGCCAATGCGCTCATTGGCAATATGGTTATTGGTATCCTGGCCCTCTTGTCGGGCAAAACGTCCGAGATCATCATCATTTCCGTATTTGGTGCGCTTACCCTGTACATCATTGCCATGCTGGCCATCATCATCCTACGCAAAAGGGAACCCCTGATGGAGCGGCCTTTCCGCGTGCCTTTTTACCCATCCTTCCCGGTAATTTCGCTGTGTATTGCAGTCGTATCCATACTGGCCATGTTTATTTTTAACCTTAAACTGGGCCTTATTTATTTTTCCATCCTGCTCATCACCTTTTTATTGTATAAAATTTTTAAACCAGGCAGCACATGACCATACCAGAGATTTTAGCTTATGTAAAAAAACACCCATCGGGAAAAGTAAAAGTGGCCGTTGCCGATATTGATGGCGTATTGAGGGGAAAGTACATTGCAGCCGAGAAGTTTGCGGCTGTTATTGAAGGTCGCCTGGGCTTTTGCGATGTTACCTTTGGCTGGGATATGGGCGATGTAGCCTACGACAATGTCAAATATACCGGATGGCATACCGGCTATCCCGATGCACAGGTACAATTGGATCCGGCCACATTCCGTAAAATCCCCTGGGAAAATGATGTACCTTTCTTTCTGGGCGATTTTGTGGATGAACAGCACCGACCGGCCTATACCTGCCCGCGCCAGCTGCTCCGCAAGGTACTTGTTGATGCCGAGAACAGTGGTTATACGCCTTACTTTTCACAGGAATTTGAGTGGTTCAACTTTGCAGAGACCCCCGAAACGGCCAGCCAGAAAGATTTCCGCCAGCTCAATCCGCTCAGCCCGGGTATGTTTGGTTACTCCATCCTCCGCAGCACGCTGAAAAATGAATACATGACCGATCTTTTTGACCTGCTGTGCAGGTTTGACATCCCTATAGAAGGCCTGCATACCGAAACCGGTCCGGGCGTTTACGAGGCCGCCATTAAATATGCAGGGGTTTTGGCAGCGGCCGATCAGGCCGTATTGTTTAAAACCGCAGTAAAGGAAATCGCCTACAAGCATGGGCTCATGGCCACCTTTATGGCCAAGATCAGTGAAAACCTTCCAGGCTGCAGCGGGCATGTGCACCAGAGCCTATGGGATAAAGCTTCTAAAAAGAACCTGTTCCACGACGAAAAGGACGAACGCAACATGAGCGCTCTGATGAAGAGCTATATTGCCGGGCAACTGCATTGTCTGCCCGAAATTTTGCCCATGATTGCACCAACCATCAACAGTTACAAACGCCTGGTAGAAGGGGCATGGGCACCCACTACCTTAACCTGGGGCATCGATAACCGCACAGTAGCCTTAAGGGCCCTGCCCGGCAATGCCAAAGCCAGCAGGCTCGAAACGCGGGTAGTAGGCTCCGATACCAACCCGTATCTGGCCATGGCCGCCTGCCTTGCCGCAGGTCTGTATGGCGTTCAGCACAACATGAAGCTGGAAAAAGAGGCCACAACAGGCAATGGCTACAGGGACCTCTCTAACGGGGTACTCCCGCAAAACCTTCATGAAGCTACACAAAGGATGAAAAATTCTGCATTGGCTAAAGAACTGTTTGGCAATCAGTTTGTTGAACATTTTACGTTAACAAGAGAATGGGAGTGGCGGCAGTACGCCAGGGTAGTAACCGATTGGGAACTCAGAAGATATTTTGAAATTATATAATGCGCCAGTATGACATTTGATAAAGTATACCAGTACAATTTCCCTACCACCATCCGCTTTGGTGCCGGGGCCATTAAAGAATTGCCTGCTTATCTGCAGCAGCACGGACTAAAACGGGCGCTCATCGTAACCGATCCGACCATTGCCGCGCTTCCCTTTTTCAGGGGCATCGTTGCCGATCTGCATGCAAACAGCATCTCTGCCGAGGTGTTCAGTGATATCCATAAAAACCCGGTAAAAAGTGATGTATATAAAGGAACCGAAATCTGGGACGATACCGGCAGGGATTGTGTTATTGGCATAGGTGGCGGTGCTGCGCTGGATGTGGCCAGGGCAATCGTGTTGCGTACCAGCCACCGGGCCGACCTCTTTAAATACGATGACCTGATTGGCGGCGATGTATATGTAACCAACGAAGTACCGCATTTCATCACGGTGCCAACCACTGCCGGAACGGGGAGTGAAGTGGGCCGCAGTGCCATTATTGCCGACGATGAGACCCATCAGAAAAAGATCCTCTTTTCGCCAAAGCTCATGGCCAAAATTGTATTTGCCGATCCAATGCTTACCATGGAGCTGCCCCCTTTTATTACCGCCGCCACCGGAATGGATGCACTTACCCACAATATGGAGGCTTTTTTAGCTAAAAACCCGCACCCATTGTGTGATGGGATTGCACTCGAAGGCATTTCCCTGATCAAGGATGCCCTGGAGCAGGCCGTAAACAAACCCGATCTGCAAAGCCGCAGCAAAATGCTGATGGCCTCTATGATGGGTGCTATTGCCTTTCAAAAAGGGTTGGGCGTGGTGCATTCCCTTGCCCATCCGCTTTCTTCTCTGCTGGATACCCACCACGGCCTGGCCAATGCCGTCAACATTCCTTACGGCATGGAGTTCAATATCGCAGGTTTTGAAGATAAGTTCAGACGCATTGCCAGGACACTGGAACTCAAAGAGGAGACCGGAGCGGCGGTAGTGCAATACCTGTTTAACCTGAACAGCAAAATAAATATTCCACATCACCTGTCAGATATAGGTGTAAAATCAGAACATATTGATAAATTGGCAGACATGGCCCTTGCCGACTTTGCCCATCCCAACAATCCAAAGCCGGTAAGCAGGGAAGACTTTAAACAGCTGTACCTAAAAGCGCTTTAGCACGCGATTGAGCGCAGTTTAGCGCGTTTTAGAGTGGTTAGGGCGCGTGTAAAAAAAGGATGATTGTAATGAAAAAGAAAATAGGAATAAGCTATTCGGAGGCAAACTTCCAGAACTATTGGAACTGGTTTACGCCGGCCGAGCTTGGAGCGGACATCGAACTGGTGGAACTTTCCTTTCTCAAGAACAACCGGGAAGACATTAAAAAGTGTGATGGCTTTGTACTTACCGGGGGCATTGATGTGTTGCCGGCCATATACGGAGGGGCCGAAGAATACCCTTATATGCCCGAAAGGTTTTTGCCCGAAAGGGATGAGTTTGAAAGGCTCATTTACAACTATTCGCAGGAAGCAAAAATACCGGTACTGGGCATATGCCGGGGCATGCAGTACATCAACATTATGGAGGGTGGAAAGGTGTTTGAAGACAACGGCGAAAAGCTCCATAAACTGCATAAAAAAGAAAGCGAAGACAAGATCCACGAGGTCATCGTCAATACCCACAGCTTACTGTATGCCATAACAGGCGAAAAACGAGGTCAGGTAAACAGTGCCCACCACCAGGCCGTAAACCCCAATGCCCTTGGCGAAAACCTGATGGTAAGCGTATATGCCGATACCCCAAACCCCATTATAGAAGGACTGGAGTTTAAAGATAAAACCGGCAAGGCCTTTATGATTGCCGTACAATGGCACCCCGAAAGAATGAAGGAAAAGGAGCAAAACCCTTTGTCCCAAAAAATTAAAGAACAGTTTATTAAGGAAGTCAAAAACCACAAACGATGAACATTGTAAATCCCGCTACTGAAGAAATTATTACCACTGTAAAAGAAGACGATAGCAAATCCTTGTCCCACAAACGCAACCTGCTTAAAATGGGACAGAAAAACTGGGCTGCCAAAACTTTGCAGGAACGTAAGGCGGTCATTGCAAAGTTTTATGAACTGCTGGAAGCTGAAAAGGAGCAGCTGGCGGCGGTGCTCACTTCAGAAGTAGGCAAACCCCTGCAGCAATCCCGTAATGAGATCAACGGTGCCCGCAACAGGATCAGCTGGATGCTGGACCATGTGGAGCAGTACCTTGCTGATGAGCAGGTAACAGATGCCGATGGTTTAAAAGAACAGATAAGTTATGAGCCCCTGGGGGTCATCTGCAACATTTCGGCATGGAACTATCCTTACCTGGTGGGGGTAAATGTTTTCATCCCGGCCCTGCTGGCCGGAAATGCCGTAATGTACAAGCCTTCAGAATATGCCACCCTTACCGGGCAGGAAATAGACCGTCTGCTGAAACAGGCCGGACTGCCCGAAGATGTATTTAAAATGGCAACGGGTGGCAAAGAAACCGGCGAGCATTTGCTGGACATGAACTTTGACGGCTATTTTTTTACCGGCTCCTACAAAACCGGCAAGCACATTTACGAACGTGTAGCGCCAAAAATGGTACCCTGCCAGCTCGAACTGGGCGGTAAAGACCCTTTGTATGTGGCCGATGATGTAAAAGATATTACTGCTGTAGCTGCAGCCACGGCCGATGGGGCTTTTTACAACAACGGCCAAAGCTGCTGTGCCGTAGAACGTATTTATGTACATGAAAAGGTGTACGACGATTATATCGCCGCTTTTGTAAATGAAGTGAAATCCTGGAAAATGGGCCCACCCACACAGGATGGCGTGTATATAGGTGCCCTTACCCGAAAAGAGCAGCTGGATGTACTGGAACGCCAGGTTAAAGACGCCCAGCAAAATGGGGCCTTGCTGCTGGCAGGCGGTAAACGTATAGAAGGCCAGGGCTATTATTTTGAACCTACTGTACTTACCAATGTAACCAACCACATGAAGGTGATGCAGGAAGAAAGTTTTGGACCCATTATCGGTATCATGAAAGTAAATGACGATGCCGAAGCCACTTATTTAATGCAGGATACCGCTTATGGCTTAACGGCCTCAGTTTATTCGGCCAGCATGGATAGGGCAAAACAGATCCTTAAGCAGATCGACTCCGGAACAGGTTACTGGAATTGCTGCGACAGGGTAAGTGCCGGATTGCCATGGAGCGGCAGGCGGCATTCGGGCGTTGGGTCTACCTTATCACACCAGGGCTTAAGGGCTTTTACCAAACCTAAAGCCTGGCACCTTAAATCTTAAAGCTATACTCATGAACGCAAACTGGGAAAAATTCTTTCAGATCATTCAGAAACCCGAACGGATGATCATCGGACTGATGTCTGGCACCTCTATGGATGGCCTCGATATCGCCTTATGTGCCATGTCGGGCAGTGGCACGCAAACCAGGGTAAGGCTGATCCAATTCAAAACAGTTTCTTATACCAATGAATTTAAGGCAGAAATAAAGGCCATTTTTTCGCGCAGGGATGCCGACCTTCAGATGGTTTGCCTCATGAACGAAAAGGTGGGCCTGGTGCATGCTGGTATGATACTGGAAGCCATAGCCTCTTGGGGACTTAAACCTGAAGACGTAGATGTCATCGCCAGTCATGGCCAAACCATATTTCATGCGCCGCAATCGCTGCATGGGCTTAAAGATTACCCCAATGCTACCTTACAGATTGGCGATGGGGACCATATTGCGGTTAAAACGGGCATCATTACCATTGCCGATTTCAGGCAGAAACACATTGCTGCGGGTGGCGAAGGAGCCCCTCTGGCTGTATATGGCGATTACCTGCTCTTCTCTAAAACAGGCGAAGACCGCATTATGCTCAACATTGGCGGCATAGCCAATTTTACCTATTTGCCGGGCGATAATGATGCCGCCAAGGTGTTTTCTACCGATGTAGGGCCCGGAAATACCCTGATGGACCAGTTTGTGCAAAGGCATTATCAAGGCTTGTATTTTGATGAGGATGCGCGCATTGCTACCGCAGGAAGGGTAAACGATGCCCTTTTAACAGAACTGATGCGGTCGGAATTTCTAAAGGCCGGTTTCCCGAAAACCACCGGACCAGAGCTTTTTAATCTTGAATATTTAGCAGAAGCCCAGCAAAATTCCGGAACGCAAAACATCAGCAAGGAAGATGTTATGGCTACACTTTGCCGTTTTTCGGCAGATGTGATCATCAATGCCATTGAAAAATGCTTCGGGAAAGACCGCACGCCTTCAATTTTTGTGAGCGGGGGCGGCATGCACAATCCGCTGCTTTTAAACAGGCTAAAGGAAGTCCTTAAAAATGCAAGCTTTTTCTCTACCGACGATCTGGAAATTAATCCCGATGCCAAGGAAGCAGTATTGTTTGCCATACTGGCCAATGAAACCATGGTGGGCAACAAAACTAATTTTGGTGATAGGGAGGGCGTGCCTTCGGTAACCATGGGCAAAGTTTGTTTGCCAGAATAGTCAGAAAAAAGTCAAATATTTGGAGTTTTGTAAAACATTATGTTGGTATAAGGTGTATTACCTCAAATAAACCAAATAAATGTATGAAAAAACTCTACAAACAGAGGTGCCGCAAAATCAGGCTGATTTTCTGGGTACCTATTCTTGTGCTGGTTTTTATTCAAAACGTAAATGCACAAAACAAACGCTACACCATTTCCGGAAAAGTAACCGAAGCTAGTTCGGGGACCGGAATTCCAGGGGTAGTGGTTAAAATACAGAATACAAGTGCCGCTATGGCCACCAATGGCGAGGGTAAGTTCAGCCTTTCGGCCGATCTGGCTCCCGGCAGTTACCAGGTTGTATTCTCTTCCATTGGGTATAAGTCACAAACCAAAACCGTTCAGCTGGGCACCAGTGCCCAGGTTACAGTAAACGGAGAGCTGTCGGCCGATAACATCGGGCTCGATGAGGTCATCGTAACCGGTACCTCGCAGGGAACTACCCGTAAGCAAATGGGTAGTTACGTTACCTCCGTTAAGGGCGATGACCTGGTGAAGGCCCCAAGCGGGAACGTATTGTCTTCCTTACAGGGTAAAGCACCCGGCGCACAGATCAGCCAGAACTCCGGTGATCCGGCCGGTGGTATGTCTGTAAGGCTCAGGGGTGTCAGTTCCGTAAACTCTTCTTCCGAGCCTCTTTACATCATTGATGGGGTAATCGTAAACAATTCCACTACACGTGTAACCAATACCTCTTCAAATTACGATGGAGGAAACAACTCGGGAAGTGCCGTAGGGCAGAACGGAAATTTTGTAGGCAGCATTGGCCAGAACAGGATGGTTGACATCAACCCCAATGATATTGAACGGATAGAGGTATTGAACGGAGCTGCGGCTGCGGCCATCTATGGTTCAAGGGCAAACTCCGGAGTGGTACAGATTTTTACCAAAAGAGGGGTAAGCGGAAAACCGGTAGTAAGCTTTTCCAGCAGCTTAACCCTAAGTGAACTGCGCAAACAGGTTGGTGTAAACCGCTCGCCGGTCAAATTTGGCCTTCCAAACCAATCGCCAGAGGCCTTTACCCAGGATGTGATCCAGACAACAGGTACCCCGGCAGCCCTCCTTACCACCACAGTTCCCGTAACCAGGTATAACTATCAGGACTATATTTTCCAGTCGGCAGTTGGTACAGACAATACCATTTCTGTAGCAGGGGGTAGTGACAATACCAAGTTCTATACCTCGGCGGGCTATTTCTCCAATGAAGGGATCATCAAAAACACCAATTTTAAACGGTATAATTTCAGGGCAAACCTCGATCAGAAGATCAGCGACTGGGCCAAAGTAAGCGCGGGATTTAATTACATCCACAGTGATGCAAATGAAAAACCAGATGGCAACTCTTTCTTCTCGCCCATGAATTCGGTAACCATTATAGGTAACTTCCATGATATCTTTGCGCGAGACGTATTTGGTAACCTCAAAGCCGTAGGCGAGCGGGGTAGGGTTAATCCGGTTTCTGTTATAGAAGACATCAAACAAAGGCAGTTTACCAACCGGATTATTGCCAATACCAAGCTTACCCTTAACCCGGTTAAAAACTTAACGGTTGATTATACCATGGGCGTGGATAACACCATTCAGAACGGTACCACCATGATCCCGCCTTTTGCCTACAACGTAAGCACCGCTTTTTATGGCGGGGGTGCGGGGCTCGATGCTTCTTTAAATGGGTATGCCAGTGCTGCCAATGCCACAACAACCTTGTTTAACAATGAGCTGAACCTTACCTATGATACCAGAATGAGCGACGATCTGCTGTCGACGACTCAGCTGGGGGGATCTTTTCAATACCAGAAAGACCTCTACTCTTTATTGAACGGACGTGGTCTCGCCCCTTTTATCCAGACGGTAAACGGCGCAAGCACGGTATTGCCTAATGCAGACAGGAGGTCGGAGTTCACCATTAGCGGGGCCTATATACAACAGAATTTTAAATATCGTGATCATTTGTTTGCCACCGTTGCGTTAAGGGTAGATCAATCATCGGTGTTCAGCGAAAAAAACCGCACGCAGGAATACCTGAAAGGGAACATCAGTTATGTACCTTCTTCTGCCGAATACTGGAAAGGTTCATCGCTGTCGGAGTGGTGGAATGCTTTTAAAGTGCGTGCGGCCTATGGAGAATCGGGTAACTTAACAGGTATTGGAGCGTACGACAGGTTTAATGTTTATTCTTCAAATCCGCTGGTGCAAAAGATCGCGTTTTTATCCAATACTACCCTGGCCAATGAAAATGTAAAGCCCGAACGCCAGCGCGAACTGGAAATCGGTACAGATATGTCTTTCTTTAACAACCGTCTGGGATTAACGTTCAACTGGTACAATAAAAAGGTGAAAGACCTGCTGTTGCCGGTGGTAAGTGCGCCAACAACAGGTTACTCCAGTTACCTGAACAACAATGGGTCATTGGAAAACAGGGGCATAGAATTGATGCTGACAGGTATGCCTGTAGCTTCAAAAGATTTTAAATGGAATGCAACCTTCATTTTTAACCGCAACAGAAACAAGGCGGTAGGAGTAGGCGGTTTAAGGTTAATCACCACAAACGCGGGAGCCCCGGTTGCCATCATTGATGGCGAACCTATAGGTGTTTTCTATGGAACTTTTTTTGCACGTGATCCGGACGGCAGCCTGCTTACCAATGCAGCAGGTATTCCTCAGCTGGAACGGGGAATACAGAATAGTGCCACAAGTTATACCCCGCAACGTGGAGCTGATGGCTTGCCTACAGGTACTACCCTGCGTAAAGTTGTTGGTAATCCCAATCCCGATTATACTGCATCTTTTGTGAACGATTTTTCTTACAAGAAATTAAGCCTGCATATACAGCTGGATGCTGTTCAGGGAGGAGATGTGTGGAATGCCGACTGGCGTACGCGTCAGGGCGTGGGCAACGGTAAGGTAGCAGAGCAGGAGCAAATGGGCCTTTTGCCACGTGGCTATGTAGCAGGTGTATATGCTACAGAAGAGTGGCGGATAGATGACGGATCTTTTGTAAAACTGAGGGAAGTATCGTTAAGCTACAATGTGGGTAAGGTGAAATTTATCAACGACCTTACGGTGAACCTGAGCGGAAGAAACCTGATTTCATGGGATAACTATAAAGGATACGATCCTGAGCTGAATTCAGGCGGGCAGTCGACCGTTTTACGGAATATCGATTTTGGTTCGGTCCCTATTCCACGCAGTTTCAGTTTAGGTGTACAGGTTAAGTTTTAATTTCAAAAAGATAGGACATGAAAAATTATATAAATAGATTTTACCTACTTAAAATCAGTGCAGTGGTGTTTGTGCTATTGGCATTTTCATCCTGTAAGAAGGAATATAAAGATCCTAATGCGGCATTATCAGACGAGGTACTAAGCTCGCAACGGGGTTTAACAGGGGTTGCTGTTGGCCTGCAGCGGTTATACATTGTAGGAGCTGTTGCCAGCAGGGCAGGGGTGTATTACAATTCTGTTACCGCAAATGGTTTTGTAACCAATGAAATCCGATTGCTGAATTCAGGGAATATCCCAGAGCTGCAGCTCTCTACGGGTGGTAATAGTGTAGATGGTACCAATACCATATTGGGCAATTTATGGGCCGCTTCAAACAAAATTGTTTTTGATGCAGACAATGTGATCAACAATGCCGCCAACCTACCCGATAAAGGCTATGCATCTGGTTTAATCGCCTACGCCAGTATCTTTAAGGCAATGGCTATCGGTAATATGTCGCAATACTGGGAAAAAGTCCCTTCAGGAATTGGGCAGAATGTGAGTTTTATTACCCGGGTAGAAGGTTTTACCAAAGCCATAGCAGTGATAGACAATGCGCTGGCTGTTGTAGCTGCAACGCCAATCAGCAGCAGTTTTAGTCCAAACGTCCCTTCCGGTATAGATATCACAAATACCCTGTATGCCATTAAGGCCAGGTATGCGCTTTTTAAGGGAGATTATCCTTTGGCACTGGCTGCGGCAAATAGCGTAGATCTGACCAAGCGATCGTTCTTTAACTTTGATTCCAATACGCTGAACCCGTTGTATGAGATCATTACCTCTACCAATAATGTATATCAGCCTACCAATGCCAATCTGGGCTTAACAGGTAGTAATATACCAGATGCAGCAGATAAACGGGTACCTTTTTATACTACCGGGACCGGTGCTACTATGGCAGGTTTTGGTGTGGCTACAGCAACTCCCATTCCGGTTTACCTGCCAGGGGAAATTATGCTGATCAAAGCCGAAGTGTATGCCCGTCAGGCCGTACCAGATCCTGTTAATGCATTGATAGAGCTAAACAAAGTAGTTACCAAACAACCTGCTGCCGATCCTTTTGGCGTTGGTGCTGGCTTGCCTCCGGAAATTGGACCATTAGCCCCTGCCAATATCCTGCCTTTGATTTACAAGCACCGCTGTATAGAATTATATCTTTCGGGCTTAAAACTGGAAGATATGCGCAGGTTTGGACAGCCAAATACAGACAGGAAACGGAATTTCTTCCCTTATCCTTTTGTAGAAAGGGACAACAACCCGAATACACCTGCCGATCCGGCTTTCTAATTGATTTAAACAAAAATTGCAGGCCACTAAGCCTGCAATTTTTGTTTTCTTGAGAACTTCAAACTTCATTAAAACTCCCCAGATAAGTGCTGTTCGCGGCGCTTTTCCTGTTTTCGGCAACAAAAGAAATATATATTTCCATGTATTCGGCCCGCAGGTTTTCAGCCAGTTTTAGCGTTTCTGTAAGCTGCTGCCTTTGCGCAGCAGAAGTTAAATACACTGCAGTTTTCAGATTGGGAAAGTAAGCCAGCAGCATTACCCTGTCTGTATTTGCAGGCCAGTCCAGATCGGCAGGGCAAAGCCAGCTAAACTTTAAACCTTCTTCGGCCATTTCTGCCGTTGGGGCTATAGCCTCCTCTAAGTTTCCTTCACTTAATCGTACCTTTTCATAGGCTATACCTATATCAGGGTTAGTGCCGGTAACCGCATTTTTCTTGTTGTAAGCTACGGCCATGCTAAATGCAGTTTTATGCCTTTCCTTGTAGCTGGGTATAAAGCCAGCATTTAAAAATTCAGTAAGGGGACTTAAAAACTGCATCACCGTTTTCATTTCCTTTCTGTTCTGCAACTGCGCAGGTGTAGGGGGCCTGGTTATTTTCCCTAGTTTGCGGACCAACTGTTTACCATTTACATTGTAATACACCAGGTTGCCTATTTTGCCGCTAATTGGCCCTAAAATCCCGTTTGTTATTTTTCCCATTGTTTTAAAGATTTAAATAAATACTGTCACTAACCTCTTTGCCAGCCCTGAAACTCATATAACAATGCAGCTCGTCCTCTCCGAAACCTTCCGGTAGTTCCATTGAATAACCCAGATCAGCTCTGTTAGCAACACTTACCCTTGTTATTGCCAATTGCCTTGAGGCGCTATAAACCATAAAGCAAGCCTGATCTGTATACCTGTTAAACCGGTTTTGTGCCTCGGGCAGCCAACTGAACAGCAAAGTGTTTCCGTTCCTTGTTACAGCGGGCAAATTTGGTTTGCTTAATTTGCCAAGGCTATAAATCACTTTGCTATAATTGATACTGTACGGCGGACTGTTTCCCTCAATTACATGTTTAAAATTATACCGCACTGCAGCATTTAAGCTGTTGGGATGCTGTTTTGGAAATCCAATGGCCAGCATCTCCTGCATTTTGCTGAAAAACGATACCACCAAAGCAAATTTTTGCTGATGCAGTATTTGGGCAAGGGTAGGGGCTTTGGTGCTTTTATGCGGCAGGCCCGAAATTACGTGCCTTTTGTGGATATACCGCCCAACCAATGGCCCCGTTTTCCCTTCAAAACCATCAAATATGCCTTGTCTAATGATTCCCATTGCGTTACAACCAATCTGAAAATTTCGCTATCGTCCTTCTATGCCTCAGTTTGCGCATTACCCTGTCCCCCTCGCGGCTTCCCGCCACATTGGTATTCCCTTCCAAACACACAATAAAACTTCCTTTTATAGCCTCTACAATCCCACAATGTGCGATGCGGCCTTTCTCCGGAAAGTAAATCCCCATAACCATCCCAGGCAAAGGCTCCTTTACTACTCTTGCTGTGGGAAAGAGGGCCGGGCACCAGGCCGTTCGTGGCTGGACAAACCCTGCCTCTTTGAAGCACCACGAGAGCCAGCACGCACACCAAGCAACTTTTCTAAGCCCCAGGTAAGCACAATATTCGTCAATTCTCGGGCTACTATTTTCAGTAAGTTCCCTAACACCGATTTCGGCTTTTGCGATTTCGATAAGCCGTCTTGCGTCTTTGCGAGGGGCGCTTCGCCCTGCTGCAACCTCATATTTTCCTGTCCCATAACTTACAACACCACGACCAAACATCCTAGTCCCGCCAAAATCAACAAGGCAAAACACAACCAATAAAATCCTAATTGTACCCATCCATTTAACTTTTTAAACTGTAAAACCATAATTTCAATACCTGGTAATCCTGTTCTTTGCCAAAACCTTTCCAGCAGCCAGTAACACAGGTACAGCAAAATCAAAAAGGTAATGAGCGCAATCACAATCATAATCGGTACACTTTGGTTAATGCCAGCGCTAAACTCAGGGCTGCTAAACCAATGGGTAACCAAACCCCACAACAGCAACAATACCAGCATCAACCGGTGTTCTTTTTTAATTTCATTTAATAAATTCAGGGCATAGCCAGCCCTGCTTAATAACAGCTCTTTCATAATTTCCAATAATTTAAATGATTAAATCAGGGTGCTGCGCCAGCGGCACAGCACCCACATTAATTAAAGAATAGTAAACTCGCCAATATACTGCGAGTCACTGGTCATTTTACCATCAGCACGCACCATGCTGATCCAGACGTGAACGTCATCGCCTGCGAAATCTGGCGGTACAGCCAGGTTATAGGCAAGTGCAGCGCGTGCAGCAGCATTAGCCAGCATTACAAACTGCCCTTTTACCGGATTGTAGGCCACAACCGTAGCCATATCCATTGCTGAGCCTATTCCTGTAGCCAGCTGTGCTGTCCAGCTTAGTTTTACGGTAGCCGCGGTGTCTATCAAAACCGTGGCATTGTAAGCCCCGCTTAATATCCCTTTGCTGTACATCAGCCCCGGGTAATTGATCGTAAAGTTTGGTGCTACGCCGGTAATGGCACTGTAGTAGTTTTCCTGGAATGCGGCATTAAAAGCAGTTTGCCCTAAATCGCGTGCATTCTGGAAACCTACGCGGATCAGGCCGGTCATCCGGCGTAAAAAGCCAACCAGCATACCAAATTTTGCCCGCTGATTTACCTGCGCCACCGTTGCTGGCGTTTGTGATGGATGGGGGATGGCCGAGATGATGTTCTTCCCGTCTTTCCATCTCCCTACAAGCGCTCCTGCGCGCCCCTGGAAGCCTCCGAAGGCTCCCCAATGTTGAATTCCCATTTTAATAGGTTTTAAATTAATAAATCTTGTTAATTGGTCATTCTTGCAAGTAGACGGAACAAACGTAACTATATGAATATTAACCTCCTATAGGGTGAACGCTTTTGGAACTGATTGAGACTCTTTCGGCAATTTTTGGAACTGTTTGACACCCTTGAAAAAAATAATTAGTGGTTTTTGTGGCTGTTATTTTTCACATGTCTAGATTCACAATAGGTGTGATTTGAAGGGTGTCCGGCCAAAGTGCCGGCATCCTTAAGCGCAGAAACTTAAAACATAAAAAAATGAAAACAGAAGAAATCAAACAGTTATTTGAAAAATTTGAGTCTGCCGCGTTTAAAATTGAAGACATTGAATGCTGGAGTGGAAGAGAGCTTCAGGAAATATTCCAGTATAAGGAATGGAGAAATTTTGTGAAGGTGATTGACAAGGCAAAGGAAGCCTGCAAAAATGGCGATAACGTGGTTTCAGATCATTTTGTTGATGTCAACAAAATGGTCGAATTGGGCAGTGGATCTGTTCGCCAAGTCGAAGACATTGCCTTAACCATTAAAAAAGAAGCTGGCAGTCCCGGGCATTCCCAAAACCTTTCCGGCAACTGGTAGCATAGTAAAGCATAAAAGTTTCGTTTGTAAAAAAGGTCATTTTTTATAAACGTTCTTTCTCTGGAAGGAAAAGATTTAAGCAAATCAATATTGATCATTTGGCAGTGCTTATTTCTACTGATGTGTAGAAATAATAGATTGAATATCCGTTTCCAGATCGGGCAATTTTGTGGTTATGATATCCCAAACAATATCATAATCCACTCCAAAATAGTCGTGTATTAAGCGATGCCGGGTATTGGCCATTTTGCGCCATTCAATGTGAGGGTAGGCGGCTTTAAATTCTGCATCTAGTTTAGTACTTGCTTCTCCAACAATTTCAAGGCTTCTGATAATAGCGCGGGATAATACTGGATCATAAATTACGGATTCTTTGTCTTTACCTTTAACGGAGGCAAGTATAAAAGATACTTCGTCTAGAATATGCTTAACCAGTTCAATGCTAGATGGCAACATGTTCTGCTTCTTTTAAAATATGCGGGCCAATGTATTTGCTTAAGGATTGAGGCGTTACCACTTCAACTTTTCTGCCTAGCAAATCTTCTAAAAAGAAAGACAAATCCATAAAGTTGTCATAGCTTTTTTTGCCTGGGTCAAAATCAATTAACAGATCAACATCACTGTCTGCGGTTGGCTTGCCCTTGATAAAGGAACCAAATATGCTCAGGTTAGCTACCCCATACGATCTCAACTTCTGGCCATTGGCCTTAAGTAAAGAGATTAATGTACGCTTATTTTGAACAGCAGTTTGCATAACACAAAGATATCTAAATTATTACTATTATTCTATTTAGAATAATTGCACTCAGTTAACTATACCGTTAATAGAAAATGATCTGTTTTCCGATATTTTTAAAATACTAACTTAAAAATATCGGATAATTTTAAGTTAGTATTTTAAAAATATCGATTTTTCCTTCAATGAGTCCCTGAAATTTAAGCAGGAAAATGTTTTGAAGCCTGAATTATATCGGGCAGAAGCTTGAAGACAGTATGCCACTAGGTAATAATAGAATTAGCGTTTTTAGCAACAACACTATGAATTTTGATAAGTTTCCGGTTTTAAACACCGCGCGGCTGCATCTGCGACAAATACAAGCAACCGATGCGGATGCTTTGTTTTCTTATTTTTCAAAAGATGAGGTAACCGAATATTTCGACCTTCCTACTTTTAACACCATAGAAGAAGCCCATCAACTGATCAAAGATTGGGCAGAGCGCTATGAGCGGGGAAATACCATCCGATGGGCCATTTGTTTGCGGGATAACCCTTCGGCCTTAATTGGCACCTGTGGTTTTCACAACTTTTCGGCTGAACATTTCCGTGGCGAAATTGGTTATGAACTGCATCCGGATTATTGGCGAAAAGGTTTAATGACAGAAGCCATCTCAACGATTGTTCCCTTTGGTTTTGAGCAGTTTAATTTAAACCGCGTTGAAGCCTTTATCGACCCTGCAAACGTATCATCCCGAAAACTGCTGGAAAAAGTACATTTCAGCGCTGAAGGTATTTTGCGTGATTATTTTTTTGAAAAGGGAGTTTTTGTTGATGCAGAGATCTTCGCTTTGCTCCGAAAAAATCATCAACTCCCCAAAACCGATGACTTCAAATAATACCAGCCTTTGCCGATCTTTTTCCTGGTCCAGTTTTCCTGGGTTTTTCTTCTAAAAAAGGTGCTTAGTGCTTTTATTTCTTCATACGTTCGGTACGGATCTTTAGAAGTTCTTCAGGTAGTCCTACCTTTTCTAAAGTTTTCCAAGCCTCTTCAGCTTTTCTACTCAGGTAAAGGTCATTAGGATGGTCTTTGACCTTAGTACTAATTTTGCCTCTATAATTTCCTAAATAAATTTTAGCGTCCTTGTTTTCCATTGTAAATCTATTCATACAAATATAATTAATTATTACTTACTCAGAACCATAAATGCCTCATAGTTAACACCAACTACAAATTTACTCCAGGTGCCATTTTTTAAACCGTGGATGTAGAGTCTTTTTTCAATTTCCTCTAAATTCTGTGTAATGGCCATTTGATAAAGTCTTGTTCTCGTTGCGGTACTTCCCTGAGCGTAAACAAATGCTTGTGGAAATTGGGTTGTGAACTCTAGTAGGGTTGCTGCCACCGTTGCCAATACTTTGTCTCTATCTCCATTATTGGAAATTGTAAAATCATCTAATTGATCGTTTAATTCATTTAAATCGCCAAATCCCAGATTGAATATGAAATCCCCGGGGTCGCGAGCTGTATAACGGACTTGTTTTCTTATGTCACCCTTGGGACCGCGACTTACAAATTCGAAACTGATCTTATTGGGGTTTATCAAATAAGGATACTGTTCTTTGTTCATATCCCAAATTTAATTAAAACAACTTAAATAAACTAATAATTAATTTTAGTGTTTATTTTTGAAAAATTCAGTATGGTTTTACAAAATATTGAATTAAAAGACAAAGGCACTTCCCATAATGATATTGCCGGTTTTACCGGGGACCTCCCAAAACCGATGACTTCAAATAATACCAGCTCTTACCGATCTTTTTCCTTGTCCAGTTTTCCTGGTTCTTTCTTCTAAAAAAGGTACTCCTGGTGATGTAAAGCAGTTCCATTACAGTTTTGCGGGTAAGCCATACCTCTTCTTCTGCCGGCGCTAAATTAATCAAGGGCAATTTGGTATGAATTGCCCTTGTTAATGTCAATAGTTCCTGCTGTTGTTCCAGCAGGGTACCTAAACGGATATGTATATCGTCATCATTCACTTTTGAGAGCAGGCAACAGGTAAGTAACCAGAACCTTTTCATAAAGCGCAATCAGCACATTGCCATGCACTGCAATATCTGTCAATTTCCTGCCGGGATATTTCGGCAGGTAAATACTGTGGCTGTACTTGCCATTATCCAGCCGGTACACATCCAGCACTTCCTGCTTTTCAAAAACGGAGGAAGCCTCATTATCCGCAGCCAGGGCCGAATGGTTGTAAAACCAATCTTCTGCACTGTATCCCCGTTTATTTACCGCCTTTGCAGGCGCTGCCATGGTACGGATGTGCTGTTCGCCGCTCTGGTATTCTCCAAGCTTTATTTTAGCAACAGAATTGGTATCAATCATTTTTGCCCGGTACAACACCTTCAGGTTAACATCCAAACAGGCAAAGCTGTTGCGGTAATAATAGGTGTATATGATCCTTTCTTTATGGTCGTTAATGTTCATAAAGCCGTCAGCACTAAAGCTGTTACCGCTGGGCTCTATTTTCTTTACCACAATTTGCCGTATTATTTCAAAAAACTTTTTGGGTTCCTCGTCGTAGGGTATTTTCTGGTACAATGAATCCTGAAGGTCGTACCTGCAACTAAACATGGCCAGCACAGCTTTGTAATTACTCAGCACAATCCGGGTACTATCCAGCCGGTTAATGTACCAGGAATTGGATTTCAGTTCCAGCGCATCCAGTTTTTGGGCAGAATAGATCTGGCCGCGGTTAAAGCCATTTTTAACAGGTTTATCCCGCATTGCGTAGAGTATGGTAACAAGGCCGACACCCAGTGCCACAACCAGTAATATTTTGTATAAAGTTTTCATATCATGATGCGTTAAATCAGGGAGGCGAGGAGCCTCCCTGAAAAGATTAATTCAGTGGTTTTCTACCAAGAATAGTTGTTACTTCATGTCCGGCAAAACAACCCTCTGAGTCGTATACCACTCTTCCTTGAAATTCCTGGCTGCACACCGGACCGGCGTACTCCGGCGAGCAATACACGGGTTTGTCACACTCTCCATCCAGGTAATACGTATACACATTTTCGGCTTGTTTTACAGCCGGTGCGCTAATGGTTGCAAAAGCTCCTGTAGTTACAACTATTGCAACAAGAACACTAAAAATTACTCTTTTCATTATTTTAAAATTGAGATTTATGCCTACTCTGTTTATTACGGGATTTTCAGCGTCGTCCCGATCCAATTGGCCAAAGAATATCTTGTAAAACGATCCCTATAATTCCCAGGATCATAAAAGAAATGTTAAACACCAGATGCGCCTCCCATCCCAACCGTTCCAGTATCCCACCACAGGAACACGGTACATCTTCCATAAAATGAAGTACGATAACTATATAACCGGTAAACATCACCATCAACCCAAACGAACCATATAAACCCCACAACCGAAACCTGTTAAACTGAACCATCACCGCCAGCACAAGCTCAATAAAAGGCACCAGCCAAACCAACACACCGGCATAAGGTGTTAGCATAACACTTTGCCCAATCTGCACCACAAACTTGTCATAGGCCATCAGCTTGCTTGCCGCAGCATATACATACAGGATAAAAAATGCCCAGCAAATCAGCTCTACAAACCACCGGTAAAAAACACTCGTCTTCATAATTTCTCTATACGTTTTGCAGTTTTACGTTTCTTGCCTGCGTCTTCCCAGGCCAGTTCTATCAAATAACTCATGGTGCGTTTGGCTTTCAGCATATCTTCTTCCCGGTTAATGTCTACCCTGGCTGCTGTCCCTTTTATAGCCTCCGAGTGCAGCACTAAGCCATAGCTGGCATACAGCATCAGGGCCATGATCATGTCAAAACAAACCTCGCTACCTTCAAAATAAGGCGTTGCACGTTCCAGCATCTTTGCAGCCTCTGCTTCCCTGTAGTCCAGCACTTCCCGCAGGGCCTCATGGTATACCGTCATCTGCCCAAGTACCATGCTTTGCATTTCCTTGTTTTGTTTAAATGCGGTTAAGTTTTCGGACATCATGTTAATGAACAATTCTTTGGTAAGCCATTCGCTGGCCCTTTTCGGAATGCGGTACTTGTCAAAAAGCTGCTTCCAATGGTCGCGTGTGGTAATGGCGGCTTTCAGCAAACCTTTCACCCCACCAAACAAATCGTTGATCCTGCTGCTGTGCCTGCCAATACGCCCGGCAACCCTGGCACCCGAAAAATTCTTAAAACCATTGCTTACAATTTCTGCTACCGTTTCGTTAATGAAATCGGCTTCGGTTAATACTTTATTTCTCTTGTTTTTGGCCATGTACTACTATTCAAAATTTTTGATGTTCATTTTCGTTTTTACCCATTCCCAGGCATTCAGTATGCGGTCCAGGTCCTCAAAGCTGTGCAATGCCGTTAGGCTCATGCGGATGCGGGCCTGTTTCAGGCTTACGGCAGGGTAGGCAATCTGGTTGGCATAAACCCCAGCTTCCAGCAATAGCCTGCAGATCTCTGCATTCAGGCCAGGGCTGCCGGTCATTACCGGAATGATGGCGCTGGCACTTTTGCCGGTATCCAGCCCCAACCGGGCCAGCCCCGCTTTCAGGTAATGGATGTTTTTCCAAAGCCGCTCCTTGCGCCAGGGCTCTTCATCTATTACATCTATGGCCCTGGTAACGCAGGCTATGGAAGGAGGGGCTGCTACCGAAAATATATGCTGGGCGGCCTGGAACTGCAGGTACTGCACCAGGTGCGGTTTAGCTATCAGGTACCCACCCAAATGCCCAAGGGTTTTGCTAAAAGTTCCGGTGATGATGTCTACATCGTTCCAGGCATTGTGCAGCTCTATTACCCCACGGCCGGTTTCACCAATTACCCCAACACCGTGGGCATCATCCATAGCCAAAAAAGCCCCATACTTTTTGCAAAGCGATACCACATCGGCTAAAGGGCATAGGTCTGCAGGCTGGCTGTACACCCCATCTACAATTACCATCATGCTCCGGTATTTACCGGCGTTCGTTTTCAAAATCCTTTCCAGGTGCTCCATATTGTTGTGCAAAAAAGTCTTCACATTGGTGGTATATTTTATCCCTTCAATCATGCTGGCATGCACTGCGGCATCGGCAATGGCCAAATCTTCCTTTTTCAATAGTGCCTGCATACTGGCACTGTTGGCGGTATAGCCGGTGGTAAACAATATGGCCGCATCACGCCTAAAAAAGCGGGCAATCTTTTCTTCTACAACCCTATGGAATTCCATTTGCCCGCCTATGGCGGGGCTGGCCGTAGCACCCACACCGTAACGATCCGTAGCGGTAATGGCGGCCGCTTTCACGGCGGGGTGCTGGCTTAGCCCTAAGTAGTCGTTGCTTACTACAGATACAAAGGTTAGGTTGGGGTTGCCCGGCAGGTCCAGCTCTACTTCGGGCAAGGCCCCGCTAAGGCCTACCTGGCGAAAGTTCCAGTGGCCGCGGCTTTTCCAGTTACGTATATAATCATGAAACAGGCTGGCCTTTTCATACATATTCATGCCCTGGGGGTTCTCGAAGTCTTTAAAGCTGGCCGCAGCCAGGTCAAGCGTTGTGTTGTTCATGTGGTTTATATTTTGGTTTAAATGGATGGTGCTAAGCTAGAGCGAAAACGCAGCTTCCAGTTTTTCGTTAAGCAGAAATTTTATATTTAATTGGTTAATGATGAGTGTTTTGCGTTAATAAAAACCCAGGTTTTGGGCATAGGGGTTCCATCCAGATCAGGGAGCTTTTCCTTCCGCCTTTAAGCGGCAGGGAAGCCCTGAAATTGCAGGTAGTTTTTCAATAGGTGTAGATGAGCAGCGTTAAGTCATGTTGTTTTTCTCTGTTTTTTAAAAGGTTTATATCTGGTTTACTGTCATTTTAAGGTTCAACTCTTTGGTTCGATTGTCAATTTTTTGAGAAAAATGAAATTTCAAGAGATCAATTCTTCCTGTTTCGCCTTTTATCTCAAAATTTTGCTTTGTCTGCAATTCAAAAAACCGGGAGTAGACTAAGCTCCCGGTAACTTTAACTAACCGAGCGCGTTAAAATTCAATCTTCCCCATAGCTTATAACCTGGTCATAACTCATCCCATACAATTCCCCAATCTTGGCTATCTGCAAATCACTGGGGTAGAGAAAATCATCTTCCATGCTGATGTATTTTGGCAACGATACATCTAGATGCCTGGCCAGATCATCCTGTGTTTTTCCCTTCTCCCTGCGCAGCAGGGCAATCTTTTCACCAATGGTTAGTTTCATGAATTTTATTTCTTCCATACTTTTTTAATTAGGTATAAAATCGCCTTCTCCGGCGAACATTGGAACTTTTGCCATTTTAGCGTAGCGGCAAAAGATTCCGGAGAGTGAGGAGAATGGCTATTTTATCTTTCATAAACTCAATTTTTTCAGATCTATAGCCCCGGATCTCAGCAACTCTACTTTAACCTCAACCTCTGCAGCCAATCTTTCCTGCTGTTCAACAAGCTGGCGCAGCATGCCAGCTTTCAGCTCCCAATGGTCAACTTGCCTTTGCAGGTTTTCTGTTTCCAGCTTGGCCATTTGAAAAAGCGACTCGTAATCTATTTCCTGTTCCATTTATTTGTTGTTATAATAATCACCTGGTACCCATTTCAATTCCAGCTTTTTCCTCTCGTGCAACTCCATCATGAGTCGCTCTGCTTTAGGGCGGCTAATGTTTAGCAGGATCATGAAGCTTTCGGCATAAATGCCTTCATGGCCGATATTGCTGATCAGGGCATCAATGGCTTGGGTTATTTTTTCTTGTTTTTCATTCATAGTTTATTTGATTTTTAAGAAGCCGGAGAAGCAGAACACTACCTGAAACTTCCCCGGACAACATTCCTTCGCAACCAATCATGGAGAACATTAATTGAGGATTTTTTAAGTGTTAATGGTGTCCATAACTTGTTTATATTTTTCATTTTAAACGTGGCTTGCCCCAGAACCGCTTAAAAAGCGGGTAAATAATTACTCTTTTTTGTGTCGGTTAATTAGCGGAGGATATTGGCTTTCATCACACACCATAAATTCTACGGTACCAGATATTTTGGTTTTTGTACCTAGCTTTTTCAGCTATATGCTCTATAATGGTTATAACCAGCATTACAACGCCAAAATCCTTATTAGTTTCTTTATTTCTTAAACTCAATTAATTTCTTCAACTCGTTTACTGGTATTCCTACCTTCATTCCACCATTAATCCGAGAAACTGTGCCTACCACGTTCCCATATTCGTCAACTATCGGCCCTCCGCTTCCACCAATATTGAAATCGGCTGTAATTCCCATAATGTTGCAAGATTTGCCTGCCAGGTTTGAGACCAACAGTTCTGAGACCTTGCCATAGGTGAATTGATAATAATTTCCGGCCGAATGTCCAATTACAAACACAGAGTTCCCTTTTTCTGCCTTATTGCCCAACGGCAATGCCGACAACCTTTCCCCTTTAACGTCTACCTTAAAAATCATCAGATCATCACTTTCTGAACAGGATAAGATTTCAGTTACCGGATAAGTTTTCCCGGAAGCTGTTGTAACCGACAAGGAGGTGTACATACTCTTGGTGTATTCCTTGCCAACGTGATATCCTGTAATGCAGATACCACTTTCATCAACCACATAAGCTGTAGCCGAGCTGGGTTTTGTAATGCCGTCATCAATAAATGCCAGGTTAAGAATCACTGTTGATGCCTCAACTTTATGTTGCAAATCAGCAGTGTTCATTTTTTTAATAGTTGGCTGTAGGGCTGTTAGCTGAATTTTTGTATTTAGCCGTTCAGCCAATTGATTTTCTACTTCATCTTTTGAAATGCTCTTTAGTTCTTTAACTTCGGCATACAAAAGACTAATCCACTTCACATTTTTTTCCCAATTCGCAATCTGTTTACTCAAATGGACACCGTAAAAACTATTTTTCTGTTTCTGCGATAGTGCTTCATAATAAGTTTTTCTAACTTGAAAAGGTACGCTTCTATTTTCAGAAGTAAACGTCCATCTGGCAAGCATAGCAGGAATATAATCTGAAATTAGTAGTTGATCTACCACCTGTTGTATACCCTTAATACTATAATTAAGTATAGTATCCAAACTTGAAGTCCTATCTGGATGTTTAACAGCAAAGTCTTCATCCCAAACCCGTTTACGAATCTTTTCTGCTTTAGTAAAGTCTTCATGCGTTTTAGATCCGCTTACCTTTACTCTCGGCCAGTCTTTCAATGTGCCGTTAATCTTAACGTCCCCGGCTTTGTCCAAAAACAATTCAAGGTTTTCTACAAATTCTGTTCGTATACTAAGTATATAAAAATCAGGATAAAAGGGGAGATTAATATTCTGGAATTTAAACGCTCCATCCTGCGACACAGCTGTGGCTACAGTATCTATTTTTCCGAACTTCTTAATTATTAAACATAACTTACTGCCCGATTTTAGCCCAATTACTACGCCCTCAATTTTAAATTTTTGTAATTCAACAGCATTTACATCCATTATTGCATACAACAATAGCATCAATATTGTTTTAACTATGCGCGCTATTTTAATCCTCATAATTAGATGTCTTTTTTTAGCAATTCTTCAATTTTTTTAAACAGGTCCTCGCCATGCAAACTGCCGCCGAAATTTGCTATACTAGATGAAGGACAATCAAAAACGAGCATTTTCCCTTTACCATCAACTAAGATGTAAGCAGGAATGGCCCTGATGTCAAATAGTTCTTTACTAGCCTTAGAGATTTCAAGCCCCTGAAGCCAAGGGACTCCATCTTCTGACATTGCCTTTTTCCATGAATTTTTATTCTGATCAGTAGAAACCCCTACTATATGGAATCCTTTATCTTTAAAAGTTGTATATAACTTTTTAAGTTCAGGTACTGATGCACGACATGGACCACACCAGCTGGCCCAAAAGTCAATTAAAGTAATTTTATTTTTAGATATGATCTCTTTGATACTCATATCTTTATTCTGAACATCCGTAATAGAAAAGTCTGGCAAGTCACTTCCCTGCGTAATCTGGGTTCTCATAAACACCTTTTTTGCCTCTACACCATAATAACTAATTTTTACATTAGGAGCTAACGCCTCGTAAGCTTCAGACATGCCAGGAACTTTATTGATCTTATTGATCCTGATGAACCATGGCGCAACCAATGAATGCCGGTGAGATGCTAACCAGTCTTTAATGGCAGCTTGTTTTTTTTCATTACTCTCTATACCAGAAATGGTTTTAAGGTAATCTTCATATTCTGTTTGTGCTGTTGAACCTTTTACAACCGCTGCTTTCTCACCTATAGTTCCAAGAACTGATATTTGTTTATCCCATTCTAAGAATAACGGTTTAGATGTCACATTTGTAATCATGGTATCTAGCTTTATAAAATGAAACCTGCCGTTCAATGGAAGACGGCCTTTGAACGTAAATTTGTCTTGGTTTGACAATGTCCTTGCAACAGTATCTCCTTCCTGAGTGGTGAGGTACAGTTTGGTTAGATCGGGCATTCCCTTCAGCCGTCCGGCTACGATAAATTCCTGACTATTTTGCCCTTTGGTATTTATAGATAACAAAATAAAGGCAATTAATAAAATGTAATTTCTCATCGTTATCTTGTTTTTTTCTCTAAATGTTTCTTTACCAACCGCTCCAGGCCACCTTCTGTCATCATTTCATTGTTGTGGTGAATTAATTTGCCTTCCTCGTCTAAAAGCATTAACTGTGGAACTCCTAGAAAGCCATAAGTTTCTCTTATAATATGATGTCTTTTTTCGGCTGGTTTTTCAAGATAAATCATTGGCCAGTCAGCACCAATACGTTGATAAACATCCTTGATTTGACTTTTCTCGTTCTTGTAAATCTCTTCACCTTGGCTATTTTTTCCTGTGATAAAACATGCGGACACTACTTCAAAGCCCCTGTCTTTGTACTGGTCATACACCTTTTTAATTTCAGGCATTTTTTTTATACAGGTGGAACATCCTAATGACCAAAAATCGACCAGAACTAGTTTGCCACGATAATTTTTCAAGTCGAATTCCAATCCATCAAATGTTTTCTCTTTAATTTGCAATGGAATTTTCTGAAGTTTCATCGTCAATCTTTTGCTTTGTGCAAAACTTTGAAAGACAGGAATATTGGTCTTCTCAAATAAATCGATCATCTTTTTAAGGTCATCTTCCTTAAATCCATAATCTTCCTTTTTAGTAAAAAACCAGTTTGCTTGTCTCAATATTTCTGGTATGTTATCCTTGGCGTTATATATTTTGATAAAGGCGGTAGCGCGCTCGAGCCATGAAGTAAAATCAAACTTTTCTGATTCAGAAGCTCTCCAAGTTGCATTGAGAAATGCAACCCTCAATTCATACTTTAAAAAATCCTTCTTATCCTGCTCGTCTACCATTGGGGAATTTAAATACTCTTGCCTGTAGGTATTGTAAGCTATTCTCCATTTTTCCCGTGCAATAGTATCTATGTTAACTACACCACCATTTATATCTTGGGCTTTCAATTTTGTAAATCTTAACATATCTGCGAAATAGCCGGGTGGTGTCATTGAAGTAACTCTAAACCATTGGTATTTCCTTGGGTCATTGGGAAATTCCTCCCAAAATGCCTGCCCGTATTCCCTGTAATATCGTGCGTATGATTCCCACATTATGTAATTACGTTCGTCGTACCGGTCTTTCATCTTCCTTTCGGTTTCGTTCACCATTGCTACACCGGCTATAGAATCCTTGGTGATAAAAGGATAAGGCAAGAGGTGAATCTCTGGCGCCATAGGCATGCCTTTCCAGTATTCATCAGCTGTTAATTTAGGCGTTTCCTTTTGTGCATAAGTGCACAGGTAGCCAACCAGCAATAATGATGTTGCTATTAAATTTATTCTTTTCATAATATGTGTTTTTTAATTTCCGTTATTACCAGCCAGGGTTTTGAGTTATTTCGGAACGTTCAATCACTTCCTTCGGAAAAGGGAAAGTATATCGGTCACTATTTGGCGCTAATGTATACTCTTTACCTAAAATTGTTCGTTTCAACGTCACTGCAAATCGTGGGTCTTGATTTAAACGGCGTAAGTCGCTCCAGCGAATACCTCTTAAAATCAATTCTTTTCTGCGTTCCTTTAAAATGAGGTGTAAAGCAGTCAATTCGTCATTTGCAGTCTGATCTACATATTTACTACTGCCATCGGGATTTTTCGCCCACCTTGAACGTAAAAGGTCATTTAAATCTTTCATCGCCTTGCTTAAATCGCCTTTTCTGGCTAAACACTCGGCACGAATTAAATAGATTTCATCAGTGGCTATACCAAAAAAATTGAAAGAAGCGCTATGTGAGTATTTACCTTTGAATTGAACGGCGCCAGAAGATGTATTAAAAAAAACTGCCTTTCTTAAATCGTCGTTATCGAAGCTGTTATATAAGTCATGTTCCACCAAATATCGGTTGCGAAGATTATTATTTGAGGAAAGTTGTACAAACTTCATTTCTTTATTTATACCTATGAAATTGGCCGTCGTAGATAATGAATTATAATCAAGCAATTCTGGGCTTAACTTCAGATATTCGTTTGCATAGAAATAAGCATTATCGTAATCGTTCATGTTCAAATATATTCTGGCCAGCATCCCAAAGGCAGCAATTTTTGAAGCCCGGGAGAGATAAAGCGGCATAGCGGGTAACCCATCTATTGACCGGGTAATGTCCGATATGATAAGATCATATGTTTGTTCTATGGTAGATCTTTTAGTGCTGACAGTTACATCGTTGGTTACCATCAAAGCTAAGCCGGGATCTGTATTGGCGGTCTGCTTTGAGTATGGTTTTATCAATGTCTGAGCCAAATTGTAGTATATCCTGCCCCTATGAAACAATGCTTGTGCATTCACATGCGTAAATTCCTTTATCTCATTTTTACCAGCTTTACTTCCCAATACAACATTACAATTAGCGATCGCCTGATAAGCTTGGCTATATCCACCGCCGTCATAGGCAATATTCTCAAATCTATAAATGCTTGACCAGCTATAGATGTTTTGGTATTCAAAACTAACATTGCCCCATTCCTGAAAGGTTTGGTCAGTGTAATAATGACCATCGGCTGCTATTTCACCCATTGCCAACGGGTTTGAGGTTTGGTTATTGATCACACTTATGTCATCTAGGATGGCCTGAAGATCCTCGTTTGTTTCCGGAACAGCCTGGCGTTTATCAGATTTAATATCGAGCCAGTCTTTTGTACAGCCTGAGGCTAAAGTTAACCCACTGATAAATACAAATATCAGGCGCCATTTGTGTTTTACATGTTTTGTTTTCATTGAACTAAAAAGTTAAATTTATACCGAATGCGATTTCTCTTCGAACACCAATATTGTATCTGCCGGCCTGTGGGTCCAGATGTTTGTTATTTGCAGTCCATATCAGGCCCAGGTTATTAATGTTTGCAAACAGACGGGCAGAACGTAAGCCGATTTTAGTTAACTGTTTATGGAATGTATAAGTAAGGTTCAGGTCCCTCAAATAAATGAAGTCTCCCTTTTCAACCAATACTTCGGAGTTAAGATAAAATTCGTTGCGTGAGTCCACCCCGTAAGAAGGTACATTTGTTTTCAATTCATCCCCAGGGTTTTGCCAGCGTAAAGCATAATCTCCATGCCCGGATAAATTAACTTGTAGAGTACTGTAATCTATCGATGCACGACGGAAATAAAAACCAAAACCATAGTTAATGTTAAAAGATAAAGACAAACCTTTATAGGATATAGTATTTATCATATTTCCAAAATAAGCTGGAGATTGGACACCATGATAAATGAGGTCGTCAGGCTTTGTATTGGGGCTATAGTCTGCATCATAACCCATAATGGTAGTATAAGGCACTTTTTTCCCGCTAAGATATCCCATTGGATCGCCGTTTTCGGGATTGAGCCCTGCCCATCTGTAACTGTACATCCCATTTAAAGGCCTTCCCACCTTAATTCCTCCAAAAATTATACTACTCGCAGGTGGTTCAGTCCCGTTAGTACCTGGGAAATTGTAACTGGTAAGCTGGTCTTTGTTATAGCTAAGGTTAATCGAACTTTGGATTTTCACCTTTCCTTCCGTAATTAAACCTGAAAGACGTAAATCAAAACCCTGAGACTTTAACCCGGCAACATTTCCGATAAACGATGCAATGCCACCGCCATTACTTGCACCCGTAGTCGGATCAGCCATCACAGTTCCAATGAGATTATCTGTTCTTTTTCGATAATATTCCAAAACACCTGAAAGCCTGCCTTTTAATAAAGCGAAATCCACACCCAAATTGGCTACACTCACTTTTTCCCATGTTACTCCTGGATTACCTAGCTTAACATATGCAAACGGAATTCTATTGTTATAAGCAAACTGACCTTGAGCATAATCAATAATCGGTCGTGTAGCAATTCGATTGTCTAAATTGCCGTTATAGCCATAGGTTGCACGTATTTTTAATGAAGATATGATACCTGGTTTGAAAAAATGTTCCTTGGTTATATCCCATGCGGCTCCTACCGACCATTGAGGGCGGAACCGCTGGTTAGCATTTACCCCAAAAAAATTACTGCCGTCATTTCTGGCACTGGCAGTTAATGTATAGCGGCTATTAAATGTATAAGCTCCATTTGCATAGTAGCTTACAAAACGGTTTAAAGTTCCTCTACTTGATAATCCACTGCCTATTGATTCTTCCGCTAGGGAAGGTCGTGTTGTATAGGTATTTTTATAATCCATATGCATAGCAAATAACAATTTGCCAGGATCGTAACCATATTGTCTGTAAGCACTGGTTATAAAATCTGTTTGCCTAAGTTCCGCACCAAAAAAGCCAGAAATACTATGCCTGGAAAAATCCCGGTTAAAATTAAGTTGACCGCGTAAATTATATGCTGTCTGGGTACTGTTTGAAGCATCCAGGATTCCACCCATGGGAACCGGATATTGAGGCTGTCCTGAAGAATCTAGGAACATGAATTTATTGATCATATTCCTGTTATAATATGTTTCAGTTCCCATATAATTTCGGCCTTCAATTAGAGAACGCTCGTATTGTCCATTAAAGTCCAGATCAAGTCCTGAAAGAATGATATAAGTAAATCCACCGCCAAACCTTGCTGCGCTACTTTTATCAGTGTTATCAGCCGCATTAATTTCTTGTATGGGGTTGTAATGCCAATCCAAAAGACCTTTGGTGCTTACTGTGTCTATATAAGCCTGTCTTAAGCCATCAAACAAAGGCGAAATGTATAAAAAATTGCCATTATCATCTTTAAACTGAGTATATGAGGGGGCAAGTGTTTGACCTGTGGAAAGATATTGCAATGGATCTACTGGCGTTATTATTCTTTTACCCTGAATGTAATTGATAAAGGTTCTGATCCTGATATTTTTGAAGGGCTGATACATATTATTGAAATTAAGGGTCAGCCGGTTCATGTCGTTTCCTACATTTTGCTCACGATTCTTATCATATCCAATTGAGCCATAATAACTGGTTTTATTGCTGCCCCCTGAAATGTTAAGATTATATTGTTGATTAATTTCCGGACGGATGAGATACTTTAGCATATCATTCCGTACATCATGTTTGGATAAAGCCTCCAGCTTTGCATTCGCTGATTCAGCAGAAAGATCCCCCCTTCGTTGTGCAAGCAGAATTTCAATAACTGGCGAGGCTACAGGGAAATAGTTTAGTGAGGGGTATAAGTCATCATAATCATTGTACATCCCGGTGGCGAATAACTTCTTCTCCATATCAATAACATCTGCAGAGGAGGCCAGATTTGCTCTGAAAAGATCCGGACGATTGACAACCTTTATGTTGCTGCTCACCTCAACCTTTGTATCCTGGTTCAACTTACCTCTTTTTGTTTGGATAACAATTACACCATTGGCCGACCTGGCGCCCCATATAGATGCGGCAGCAGCATCTCTCAATATGGTAATAGACTCTACATCGTTCGGATTGAGATTATTCAGTACAGTGATACCTGAGAGTTGTCCTTGTTCTTCATATGGAAATCCGTCAATTACAATTAAAGGCGTTCTATTGGCATTGATGGTACTCAATCCTCTAATGCTGATGTCTGAGGAATTATTGTTTGGAGAAAAACTTCCTTCAAATTCTTTTCTTAAGCCACTCACAACATAGGGTATTCGGTCTAATATATTTGTTGATACCGTTCTGTTTAAAAGTTCCTTATCTACCTGAACAAATGATCCCGTTGCACGTTCCTTTGGAATATTTTGGTAACCGGTGTTATAAGTTACCTTAACCTCTTCCAACTCCCCAGTCACCACATTCAACTTAATCTCCAAGGGCATCACCGCATCCTTTAAACTAATCTCCAATTGCTTATAACCTACATACGAAATCAACAAAACCGCATTATCGGCGACATCCTTAATCTCAAACTCACCATTCTGGTTAGTATTCGTAACAGCACTTTTCCCTTTGATTCTGATTGAGGCGTTTGGGAGCGGTTTCCCTTCCTGGTCTACCACACGGCCTTTAACGGTTAGGTCTCTCACGATGTTCGAGATGACGGTACTAAGTTTGTCAAGTAAAGAAGATTCCTTCGGCGAAATCACTACAGATTTTTCATTGATCTTGTATTCCAGTGGCTGGTTTACAAATATTTGTTTCAGTACATCTTTTAGTTCAGCATTCTGAACATTGATGTTAACTGGTTTGGCTTCGTTAATGGTACTTAAAGAGAACATAAAATCGTAACCGCTTTGGGTCCTGATTTTTTCAAATATTTTAACAATTGGAGCGTTTTTTTCGGACAAAGTAATTTTCTGTGCAAAGGTATTTGCACTTACCTGTAATATGGCTGTGATCAGAATAAGGGTGGTTAGCCGCATAATCAACAGAAGTTTAGTTATGTAGCACGGTGGCTTACATAAGGTTTTCGTATAAAAACTGTACATTAGTTCCTGGTTTGGTTATTCGCTGTGCCAATCATTTTCGAAGGTGGCAGGCAAAGCGATTAAATAGTTTAGTTAATAGATTAGCCAGACTTTAAGTCATCCGGGTTAGCGCCAGGATGACTTTTTCATTTCAGGCAATCGCAGTTCATAGGGATGTCTCAGGTTTTATATTACGGTATAACTGTCACTTTCCTCCCTTCTATTTTAAAGTGAACGCCTTTTGTTTGCTCCAGCATCAGCAATACCTCACTGATGTTTTTATCTCTGTTTACCGTTCCGGTAAATTTCTCTGTGGTAATGTTGCCCTGGTAAGCTACTTCTATGTTGTACCAGCGGCTAAGCTTGCGCATAATGTCTTGTATGCCTTCCTGGTTAAAACGGAAGTAACCGTTTTTCCAGGCCATTTCTTTTTCCAGGTCGGCTGCTTGCACCCGTATATTGCTGGCCGCGTTTATGGCAAGCTGCCCGGGTTTTAGTATAATGGCGCCATCGCCGTCATCCCCACGATAGGAGAGACTACGGACTGGGGCGGCTTGACGTACGGAAACCGAACCTTCCAATAGGGTAGTTTTAATGCTTTCACCTCTATAGGCGCTGATGTTAAAATGCGTGCCTAGCACGGTTACCCTTTGCCCGTTACTTTCTACCAGGAAAGGTTTTGTCTTGTCTTTGGCAGCCTCAAAATAGGCTTCTCCGGTAAGTTTTACAATTCTTTGGAGTTTATTCCTATAATCTGAGAAAAACTCCAATTTACTATCAGAATTTAACCAAACTTTTGTGCCGTCTTGCAAAATAATGGAGTAAATTCCACCTTTTGGTGTGGTAAGGGTTTGCCATCCTTCCCCTTCCGGGCTTCGCCCAGCTCGCCGGGCTGGCGAGAGGGGGTCCAGTGCGTTTAATGGGCCAACGGCACTGCCGTCGTCATAGGTCAATTTGCTTGCATCTATAACTACCCCGGTCTTTACTTCACTAAGCGATATGATATTGCCATTGGCAAGGGTTAAAGTAGCCTTGTTGCCACCGGGTGCAATGTCATTGTCATAAACTTTTGCCTTTTGGTTTTGCGTAAAATAAATACCGGCACCAAGGGTTATAATTATTGCAGCCGCTGCGGCAATGCGGCGCCATAGTTTTACAGTTTTTTTCTGCTCGTTATATACTGGCAGATTGGCCCATATCTCACTTGCATCTGCAAGGCGATCTGCCAACAGGTATTCATGCCCTTCGGCATCTTTAAATTGTGCATACCAGAGTTCTAAAAACGCCTTTTCCTCTTCAGAGGCTGTTCCTGCCTTGAATTTGCTAAGTAAGTGTTTTATGTTTTCTCTGTCCATTTTGTCTTTGTATAACTGTAATACAAGCAAGTAGGGCGCAACAGGTAGAAGAAAATGAAAAATTTGTCATGTGGAAAATTTACTGCTTTATCATTAAAATATACTGATAAAGTATAGTTATTCTGTTCATTTTTGTGAAATAGAATTTTAGAAATCATCAATGAAAAAATCAATCTACATCCTGGCGCTAGGTGCATTTGGCATCATTACTACCGAATTTGGCGTCATCGGGATTTTGCCTACGATCAGTAGAGAATTTCGGGTATCAATGGATACCGCCGGATGGTTGTTAAGTGCCTTTGCACTTACTGTTGCCATATCTTCTCCGTTTATAACAGCCCTTACTACTAAAATCAACCGTAAACTACTGCTGTGTATGGTGTTAGCTGTATTTGTATTATCAAACCTGCTTTCGGCTTTTGCGCCTAACTTTACCGTATTAATGATTGCAAGAATTTTACCTGCATTTTTACACCCTTTATTTTGGAATATTTCTTTGGCCGAAGCATTTAAACAAGGTGGTGCCAAAGCTGTTTCTATAGTAATGACTGGCCTTAGTTTGGCTACGGTGTTGGGCGTACCAATCACCACTTATGCTGTCGAATTTTTTAACAATTGGCAAGCTTCGTTTTTTCTGGCCAGTTTAATCAGTCTGATCGCTTTTTTGGGCCTGTCGTTTTTTGTTCCTTCTATGCCGGCCAGTAAAGAAAAAGCAGCACAAAGTCAATTTTTTGTTCTAAAAGATCCACAACTTTGGTTGCACCTACTTTCCACTGTTCTTACACTTGCGGCCATGTTTTCGAGCTATAGCTATTTGGCTGGTTATCTCGAGAAAATCACACACATGAACGGAGTCCAAATTAGTGCGATGTTGCTGTTGTTTGGAGGTATGGGGATTGCTGGTAATTGGCTTGCAGGCATTGCTTTGAGTAAAAATATAACAGTGGCTACCCGATTGTTTTTCATCCTCCTCATTTCAACCCAGATCCTTGCTTATTACTTCGGAGATATTTTTAAACCGATGGTGATTATCCTTTCTTTTTGGGGATTGATACATACGGGTGGGTTTTTGGTGCCAAATATACGTACTACCCAGGCTGTGCCACATAGTGCCCTGGAATTTGTCAATAGCTTGCTGACCTCCTGTTACAATATCGGGATCTCTTTGGGCGCATTGCTCGGTGGTTTTGTAATCGCACATTACGGTATACATCAGATTGTTTGGATGAGTATTGCATTGCTTGCCCTTACACTAGGTATTAGCTATATTAAATTGCCCGAAAAACCGAAGACAAAGAAAGAAGCGATTAAAGGAATGAAGGTTTCGTTTCCCGTATGCGAGCAGGTGTAGATGGTAGGGAATTATTTGGAGGTATTTATTTCTATTGATATAGAAATAATAGATTGAATATCCGTTTCCAGATCGGGTAATTTTGCGCCATTCGACGTGAGGATAGGTAATACAAGCAAGTAGGGCGCAACAGGTAGAAGAAAATGAAAAAAAATTAAACGATGTAAAAAAGCGCCTTTTACTGGCCTATTTTTACATATTTATTGGTCTAAATATCCTGGCTTTTATTATCATTTAGTTGCTCTTCAATGACAGCCCTTAGCTGATCTTTATCTGGCAAGTAGAATTGGTACTTGCTGACAAACAATTGGGAAGATACATTATGCATTGCATATTGTATCAGCAAATCATCCTTTTCTTTTGCCAGAACAATACCAATTGGAGAATTGTCTCCTTCGGTGTTTTCTTCGTTTTCAAAATACCCCAAATACATGTTCATCTGTCCTATATCCTGATAACCTGCTTCTTCTTTTTTGAGATCGATTAGAACAAAGCATTTTAGTATCCTGTGGTAAAAGACCAAGTCTACATAATGATGCCGGTTACCCAACGTAATTCGATATTGCCGCCCAATAAATGCAAAACCCTTACCCAATTCCAGCAAGAAATGCTGCAAATGTTCTATAATACGTTTTTCGAGTTCGGACTCAGTGTAATGATGAGGTTCAGGGATCTTCAAAAAATCAAGTACATAAGGTTCGCGAATAATATCTATCGGGCTATTAACCGCCTGTCCTTTCCTTGCAAGTTGTAAAATTTGATCTTTATTTTTGGAGACAGCAAGCCTGAGGAACAATGAGGACTTTTTTTGACGTTTAAGTTCTGGTATTGACCACTTCTCAATAATTGATTGCTGTTCGTAGAAACTACGTTCGAGCTTATCATCAATTTTAAGCAGTTCAACGTAATGAGACCAACTCAATAAGTGAGAAGGCTTCTCACCTATTGGATATTCTAAATATAAAAGTCTCATATAGATCAGATTACTTCGACTAAATCCTTTTCCGTGAAGGATGCTCAAATCATCTGAAAGGTTGTTAATTAGTGACTTGCCATAAGCGGCTCGTTCCGCACCACCCTGCTCAAATTCAACAATATATTGGCCAATTTGCCAATAAGTTTCAAGTAAACCGATATTTACGGCTTGAACAGCTTGAACCTGCCCGTTTTTATATCTGGTTGAGATTTTGCCTACAAGATCATTATAATCTCTATCCTGAATTATCTTATTCATATATTTTTGATGTCCAATGCTAAGTTCAGTAAAATCCGAATCTAAAACATCATAATCTTAAATTTTACTATCCCAAGATTTAACAACAGGCCATATTTTGTCGATTCCAGTATACAGAAAATAATGAATATTGTAGGTTCTGGCAGACAATATTAGCGTCATCTCCAAAAACATACCCATAAGTACCCAAAATATCTGCCGAGGTTTTATTTTACCAGGGTTAAACTCCCCTTCTGCAGGCCCCCCTATGGGTACAAAAGCCAGAGCAGGTAAAAGTAAATGCCCAGTTTTACTTTCAGTATTTTCAGGGCGTTGGTAACCTGCTTGCTTACGGTCTGTTCAGAAATACCCAGTTGCTCGGCAATTTCCTTGTGGCTTAAGTTTGCTTTTCTGCTCAGTTCAAAAACCTCCCTCATTTTAGGGGGCAAGGCAGCAATTTCGGTTTCAATAAGGGCCTTAAGCTGGTGTTCCCTAACCAGGTGGTCGGTAGCTACCACGGTATTGTGCATGGCAAAATGCTCCATCGAGGCCATATACTTGTCCTGTACCTTCCGGTGCGCAAAAAGATTCAAAATGGTATTTCTTACGGTGGTATACAGGTAGCCCGATAAGTTTTCGTCTTCTTTTAACAACTCCTTTTTTGACCACAGTAAGGTAAAAGCTTCCTGCACCACATCTTTAGACTCCTCGCGGTTGCGCAGTTTGTTGTAGGCGTGGTCCAGCAATACCCAGATGTAACGGTCGTAAATTTCTGTGTAAGCGGTTTTATCCCCGCCCTTTAGCAAAGTAGTTAATTCCAGGTCCGATAGTAAGCTATATGCAGCCATAGTATTACCCCTTTTATAAATTTAAGAAAATTTTCTGTGCAATTGTAGAAATAAAATAGTATTGGTTGGTAAAAAATCATGAGAAAAATTATATTTGCATTATCGCAATGTGCATTACGGTAATGTACATTGCGATAATTTGAGTATGATGAAATTCTATAACCGCGAAAAGGAACTTAGTTTACTTCAAAAAATTGAAGAACGATCAAAACAAACCGCACAAATGACTTTTGTTGTCGGCCGGAGAAGGATTGGAAAAACCAGTTTACTGGTTAAAGCAAATGAAGGTAAACCGATGCTGTATTTTTTTGTTGCCAAAAAAAACGAAATACTGCTTTGCGAGGAGTTTCTGCAGGAAATCCGGCATAAATTACAAGTTGAAATATTTGGTGAACTCAAAACTTTTAAAAGTGTGTTTGGATACTTAATGGAATTGGCCAAAACAAAACATTTTACCTTAGTAATAGACGAGTTTCAGGAATTTAACACCATCAATCCTTCTGTTTACAGCGATATGCAGAACATATGGGATAGCCAAAAAGGAACAGCCAAAATTAATCTGGTTTTATGTGGGTCCGTTTATTCTTTAATGAGCCGGATATTCGAACACGCTAAAGAGCCTTTATTTGGCAGGGCAACCAGTAGAATACATCTTAAAGCATTTACCATTTCTACGCTCAAGGAGATTTTGGCCGATTACCATCCAAATTATACAAATGATGATTTACTTGCTTTCTATTTGATCACTGGTGGGGTAGCAAAGTACGTAGAACTGCTGATCGAAGAACAGGCGTTTACTTTTGAGTCAATTTTAAATGTTATTCTGATAGAAAATTCGCTCTTTTTGGACGAAGGAAAGAATGTACTTATTGATGAGTTCGGTAAAGAATACGGAAACTACTTCTCTATTTTATCATTAATTGCTTCCTCCAAAAACTCCAGGGTAGAAATTGAATCCATTATGGAAATGCAAACGGGAGGTTTTTTAGATCGTTTAGAAAGTGAGTTTAATCTGATTAGCAAGGTAAAACCAATTTTCGCTAAGCCCAATAGCCGATCAGTGAAATATCACATAAATGATAATTTTCTGAATTTTTGGTTTCGCTTTATATATAAGCATCGCAGTGTAGTAGAAATAGGGAATTTATCCTACCTGAAGGAAATTGTTAAACGCGATTATCAGACCTACAGCGGACGCATTCTTGAAAAATACTTTATCAAAAAAATGATTGAGGAGGGAAACTTTTCTGCAATTGGAACCTACTGGGAAAAAAGCAATCAAAATGAAATAGATATCGTTGCTGTAAATGATTTGGAAAAATCAATCATTTTTGGAGAAGTAAAGCGTAAAAAAGAGAACATCAGTATAGCTGGATTAAAAGATAAATCCAGAAATCTTGAAGCTCAGCTCAAAGATTATCACTCCGAATTCATTGGTTTATCTATTGAGGATATGTAATATAAATAATTATGATAAACATCAAACCTAATTTGTTTTATACCCTATGTATTGGGGTTCTTTTCTCCTGTACCTCAACAAAGTATAAAACCACAGCATCCAGGAAAAATCCTATCCCCGAAAAAACGGACTCGCTTTATCAACAAATCCAACGGCTTGGTTTGGAGTATACTAAAAAAAGCAATGTTCCGGGGGTAGCGGTTGCGGTTATTAAAAACGGGGAAATTGCATGGACACAATGTATCGGCTATGCCGATGTGGCAAGCAAAAGGCCGGTAACAAATCAGACAATTTTTAATGTAGGATCGGTTTCAAAGGTAGTAGCCGCCTGGGGCTTTATGCAGTTGATCGAAAAAGGGCTAGTAAAATTAGATGACCCTGTAAATCAATACCTAACCCGCTGGAAATTGCCTCCATCTGCATTTGATAATTCGCAGGTTACCCTTAAACGGATGCTAAGTCATACCGCCGGACTTTCCGTACATGGATATGGAGGGGTAGAGCAGGGCGCTAAACTGCTGCCCTTAGAGGCATCTCTGTTAGGGAAAACAAAGTGGAGCGGGGAAAGCGTAAGTGTGATCCTTGAACCCGGAACAAAGTGGAAGTATTCTGGCGGCGGTTATACGCTTGCCCAATTGCTATTGGAAGAAAGAACCAAAGAAAACTTTGCGGAGTATATGAAAAAAAATGTTTTCCGGCCCCTGGGCTTAAACCACAGCAATTACGAATGGACGGAACAAATGAAAGCCAGCTCTGCCACTGCCTATGATACCTTAGGAAAGCCTATCAAAAACAGAATATTTACTGAACAAGCTGCCGCCGGCCTGCAAACAACCATTCTGGATTTTGCCCGTTTTGCTGAACTGTCTATCACAGCAGATCCGAAACAATTAAATAAAGTGCTAAAACCGGAAACTATACGGCTAATGCAGCAGCCAGTACAAACTACCTCGAATGACGGACAAAATGGCCTGGGGTATCGGTTTTTTAATATTGAAAACCTTCAAACGGTTGGGCATACCGGCGAAAACGATGGTTGGTGCGCTGCTATGTTTTTGCACATGCCTACCAAAAGTGGTCTGGTAATTTTATGCAATGGCTCTAACTGGAAAGATGATGTAAGAAACCCAATTTACAGTGTATGGGCAAAATCAATTGCTTTACAATAGTGCTGGTGCCAGGGGGGAAAAGCTGTTATATAGTCCGGCGTTATCAATGAGGTGTTTATGCCGGTGTTTTTCTTCAAGAGGTAGGATGCATCAATATTTTGGATATCGCTCCAAAATTTCGAATTGCCACTCAAAATATTAATAATTATGAAATTTTTAATCGCATTAATTTATTTTTAGTTTGCGCTGTGAAGTGAAATATTTAACTTTGGTTAAAATTATTCAGCTATGCCGCAAAAACACTTTAGGAAAAACATACTTGCAGAACCTGTACCAACCTACGGTTATAATCAGCAGAAGCGCGATCCCTATTTTATAGATCCACTGAGCGATCCGGGTTTTAAACGCCTGTTCGGGGCAGAACAAAGTAAAGCACTTGCCATCACCTTCCTGAACCATGTACTGCAGGGAAAAAGGCAAGTAACCTCCCTGGAATTTTTGAAAAATGAATATCCAGGCGAAACCAAGGAGGAGGGTGCGGCAGTGATTGATATGGTTTGTAAAGACCAGAACGGTGCATACTTTATTGTTGAAATGCAAAGGAACAGGCACCGGAATTTTAAGGAGCGATCTTTATTTTATGCTTCCAGGCTCATTACTGAGCAGGCCCCACATGGCAACCGCAAAGAATGGGGCTATGCGCTTAAAGACGTATATATAATTGCAGTGCTGGAAAATTTTACTGTACAATCCGACAATACAGCGCAGTGGTTACACGATGTAGCGCTAGTTAATACGGCTACAGCAAAGATTTTTAGCGAGCGGCTGCACTTTACTTATATAGAACTGCCCTTCTTTAACAAAAAGGAGGACCAGTTGGAAAACGGACTTGAAAACTGGGTTTATGCCCTCAAAAACTTGAAACGCTTAAAACAAATACCGACAGTCTTTACTGAACCAGATTTAATTCAGTTTTGCCAGGCTGCCAGATACATTAATTTAACAAAGGAGGAGAAGAATATGATTAGTGCAAAAACAAAAGCCAGATGGGATTATTATGCCGCCATTGGAGGTGCAAAAGACGAGGGGGAAGAAATAGGAGAGGCGCGTGGTGAGGCACGTGGAATTTACAAGAAGGCTGTTGAAATGGCGAGTCGGCTTAAAGCTGAAGGTTTCAATATTGATAAAATAGCTGAATATACTGGCCTCAGTGTTAATGAGGTTGAGGACCTGTAAAACGAAGTTTCTTACCTCTATCAGCCCCAAATTTTCCCGGGGTTTTTACTGAATACTCCTGTTGATTTTATTGCGTACTCGGTTTTTTGTTTTCAAAAGTAGTTTATGTAGGTAGCAGGTTCAGATGTATTCGAAGGAATCTTGTAGGTGATGGTAAGGTGATGGTAAGTTGGTTCCTCAAAAAGGAATGCGCAGGGAAGGAAATGGGAAGAAGACCTGATTGACTTTAATTATTATAATATGTATTCTAGTAACATGCAAACATTAATTGTTCAACCGAAAGACCCCAAGGAGCTGGACGCTGTAAAAGCTGCGCTAAAAGCCTTGGATGTTTCCTTTAAGATGAAAGAGGTCGAACCGTACGATCCTGAGTTTGTGGCTAAGATTGAAAGAAGCCGTCAGGAAGTAAAAGGAGGAAAGTTTAGCAGGGTAAAAGAAGAAGCCCTGCAAACTTTCCTTGGCCTTAAATGAGTTTTCAATTAAATTTCTACACCCACCTCATAACGGTTTCCAACAGCCCGTTTTTAGAAACAAAACTAACTTAAGATTTTATGATGTTAAACCCTACCGTCCTGTCGGACATTAAAACAATTATTCATTCAGCACGCGAAAAGGCTATTCGTACGGTAGACACCGAACGTGTACTCATGTACTGGCACATTGGCCAGCGTATTTTCCTGGAAGAACAGGAAGGAAAAGACCGTGCCGATTACGGGAAATTTGTGATTAAAACGCTTTCAGAACAGCTGCAGCCTGAGTTTGGAAGTGGTTATTCAATCCGGCAATTAGAGCGTTACAGGCAGTTTTATCGATTTTTTCCAATTACGTCGACACTGTGGACGCAATTGAGTTGGAGCCATTTTTCTTATCGTCATTGCGAGGAGTCTTTCACGACAAAGCAATCTCATTAAATTACTATGGAAAAAGGTGGATGGGTTTATATTCTAACAAATAAATATCATACTGTACTTTATACAGGTGTTACATCAGATTTAAGGCAAAGGACTTACGACCATCAAAATGGCACGTATCCCGGTAGCTTTACCAGCAGGTACAAAGCCGCAAAATTGGTTTATTACTATTTCTATGATTCAATTGAAGACGCTATAAATGAGGAAAAAAGGATCAAAGCCGGAAGCAGACAAAAAAAGATTCTTCTGATAAACCAGATGAATTTATCATGGCGTGATTTAACACCGGACATACAGGATTGAGATTGCTTCGTCGTACCTTCTCGCAATGACGATAAGGCCATTCTGCTTTGTGCCAGTAAAAACGATGCCGTAGTGAAATTCACTCTACCGGAAAACAATCAAACTATCGTTGCCAGCAAATATCAATTGTACCTGCCAACAGAACAGCAGTTAATTGACGAAATCAACAAAGAGATCAAAAACCGAAATGAGTAAGTTGGATAAGGCCGGAGAACCTCCGGCCTTTAAAATCGTCTACACCCACCTCATAACCGTTTCCAACGGTCCGTTTTTAAAAGCCCGAGACCATATTTTACTAAAGTAGTAACTGAAAACGAAGTAAGCCACAGAAAAGAGCAGAACGAAAACAGGTTTAACTGGCGCTGGATGCCCTGCATAGCCATTAACAGATATAAAACCAAATACCAGCAAGCCAATAGTTAAGTGACTTACATAATGGGTCAGTGTCATCTTGCCGGTTTGCGCCAAATGTTTTGCGAAGGGTATATCAGCAACCTTGTTCCCAATAAACATAAAAGCAGCAATCAGCATAAATCCGGATCCCATCGTGCTGATCAGAAAAGGCAAAAATGGGGGCAGGTAATCTGCAGAGAAGAAAAACAGAATTTCCTGGGATACTGTGAGCCGCTCAACGCAGTATTGCAATAAATTTACTCCCAGAAACAGGCAAAGCCCTAAACTGAACATCTGAAGCTGAACTTTTCTTTGCGTCCAATCCAGCCTCCCCAGGTACATTCCGATGGCAAAGTAGGCCAGCCATGGAAAAATGGAATTCCATCCGTTGTAAAATGTGCTTCTGATAAAACCATTGAATGTCCAGAAATCTTGGTATTCCAGGGTTTCAAAATTCCATCCTGTTTCATAGGGAACAAAGAAAAGGAGCAGATGAAAAACCAATACAGAAAATAGGGCAGCCAGGATATAGTAACGCTTGTCAATAAACAGCAGGCAGGCTGCGAGCAGCATATAACCGCCATAAAAATGAAGGATATCGGCCGGCCACCAGATCGCCAGCAGTAGGCCTGCGGCAAACAGGAAACCGGCGCGTTTGAGCACGGTATTTCTCAGGCCTCGTTTTTCCTCCGGGCTATAACTTGTTCTGTTGCTCATCAGCGCTATTCCCATTCCGGCAAGCATTACAAATACAGTACTGGAATTCCCACTGAAAAGGGAAAGGAAGCCGTTTAGCAAGCTTTGGTCTTGATGGTTGCCAAAAACCATATTGAAATTTACAATGTACATTCCTAAAATGGCATAAGCTCTTGCCAGGTCAAACCCGATGATGCGTTGTTTCATTCTTTGTTTTACTTTGTGCAAAGGTGGGTTAGGGTAATCACAAAGCATTTGACCTAAGGTCAAATAAATCAGATTTTGGCTCTTATCCGGCTTAGTGTTTCCAGCGAAACGTTAAGGTAAGACGCGATATGCGTAAGTGGCACATGTCGGATGATATGGGCAGATTTGGCACACAGGTTTTGGTAGCGCTGTGTTGCGTTTTGGGTATGGAGCTCAAAAACCTTTTCTTCAAGCCATAAGGCGTAAAATTCGGTCATCAGAAAATCGAGTTCCTGGAGTTCGGTGTATTTTTTCTTTAAATCCTGAAATGATGCATAGTCTGTGGTGTTTACCTTAAGTTCAGTGAGCGCCTGAATATACTCGCGGCCAGGCTTTTGTAGGGTATAACTTTCATACGCTATAGCCAGATCGTCTTTGAAGTAAAATTCAGTGGTTATTTCACGGTCTTTATTGGTGTAAAACTTTCGGGCAATACCTTCCTCTATCCAAAAACTCTTGCTGCAAACATCCCCTTCTTTTAATAGAAAGTCGCTCTTGTTGTATGTTTTGGTTATACTTATAGCATTTAAGGCCGCTAATACCGGGGCATCGAGGCTGTTGGTTAATTTTTCGATTTTAAGCTGGTGGGAGGTCATTTGAATTCGACCTATAATATCTGCAACGTTTTTACCCTATAAGCATTCAACGCTGCCGCTTCAGGTTCCAGCTCTGTAATTAAATAATCTATATTTTCCAGGGAAGCCACTTTTAACCTTAACGAGGTATCCAGTTTTTCAGAAATACACAAAATAGCGGCCTTTTTCGAGGAACTCAGCATTGCTTTTTTAAGCTGATTAATCTCCCAGTCGGTATCGGTTAAGCCGTCGGTTGGATGTATGGCACTGGTTCCCAGCAAACACAGATCGGCATTGATCTCTGAGAGTTGGTTGATGACATGCCCGCCATAGGTTACCTGCGAATTTTTGGAGAATAGCCCGCCGATAAGGATTACCTCAACCCTGGCGTATTTGGCCAGTTCTATAGCTACAAAGGGGCTGATGGTAAAAAAGGTTGCATTCAGGTTTTCAGGTAGCTGCTTTGCCAGCTCTATAATAGAGGTTCCACCCCCGGTTAAAACTACCATGCCATCTTTTATTAGCGGAATTGCCTTTCTGGCGATGCCGATCTTGGCATCTTTGGCATATACCTCGCTGTCGTCAAAGGTAGACTGATAAGACTTTGAAAGTGCACCTCCATGTACTTTGGAAAGCTGACCCTTATCGGCCAGCTCCTGAAGGTCGCGGCGAATGGTATCTTCAGAAACATTCAGCAGTTGTACAAGGTCGGAAGTCAGCACACGGTTGTGCAGGTTAATTTGGCGCATTACAAAGTCGTGCCTTTCCTTTTTCAGCATAAAATATTTTTTAGCTAATGTAAATAAAATATCATAAAAACAAAATGCCGGTATTTGCGGATTTGTGCAAGAACGTTAGCGGTAAATTTTAAAAATAGTTAATAATTGTTTGTGTTTTATTAAAAACATTTGTGATATTTACTAAAGGATTATAATTGTGCGGGTTAGTGCGTGTTTTATAATCCTAAAAAACCAAACAAAACCAACCAATAAAACCATTACCTAACAAACCATTACCACCAACCAACACATTTTAGATTTTTATTAAAAATTGGCGTTTATGAAAAAAAAATTACTCCTATTTATTGTAGGTTGTTTTTTTCTGTTTATGCAAACGTTTGCGCAGCAAAAGACAATTACCGGTAAGGTCACCTCTTCCGATGATGGATTGCCTATTCCGGGTGTTTCTGTTAAAGTAAAAGGAACGCAGACAGTAACACAAACAAGGTCGACGGGGCAGTATGTCATTGAGGCCAAAGCGGGTGATATACTCGTTTTTAGCTATATCGGGATGAATCCGCAGGAAAAGAAAGTAGAGGCTGCCGTTGTCAATGTGGTGCTGAAGCCGGATGATAAATCCTTAAACGAGGTTATTGTAACAGCCTACGGTATTGACAGGGACAAAAAAAGTTTGGGTTATTCTACACCGAAAGTAAATGGCGATGAGGTGAGTGATACCCAAAGAGAGTCTTTTTTTGGTGGGCTGCAAGGGCGTGTGCCGGGGCTTTCCATCAACCCATCGAGTGGCGACCCAGGAGCTTCGTCCCAAATCGTTTTGAGAGGCTTTGTCTCTATAAGCGGGAATAACAGTCCACTTATTGTGGTAGACGGCATGCCGATAGATAACTCGGTAATTAACCAGACCAATGACCTTGTTGGTGGAGGGTCCAACAACAACGCCGACTACTCTAACAGGGGTATAGATTTAAACTCTGCTGATATTGAAAGTTATGTAATCATGAAGGGGCCGGAAGCTACTGCACTTTATGGTAACCTGGGGGCCAGTGGTGCTATTTTGATTACGACAAAAAAAGGTAAAGCTGGAAAAGCGTCTATAACCTATAGCAATGCTTTTAACGTCACTACCCAGGTAAACATGCCTGAAATACAGCAGAAGTACAATCAAGGTGCTGCTAATGGAATTTACAGTTCTAATACCTCGCTGTTTTTTGGTCCTGCTTACCCGGCAGGAACGAAGTTATATGACAATTTGAATGAGTTTTTTAGAAATGCTTTTTCGCAAACCCATAATTTAAATTTTGAGGGCGGAACGGAGAAATTTACCTATCGTTGGTCAAACCAGTATGCACAATTTAACAGCCCTATACCCAATACAAGGCTCAATAAATTTTCTACCAAGCTTACTGCAGAGGCAGAGATTTCTCCTTTGCTAAAGCTAACCACCACATTAAACTACCTGAATAACTCCAACTATAAGCCAGCAAGGGGTTTGTCTGGATACTTGCTTTCGCTGATGCGTTTTCCTTCTGCATATGACATTAACGACTGGCAGGATGAGCAGGGAAACAGGGTGTTGCACGTGGGGTCTATTTTTGCCGAATACGACAACCCGTTATGGAGTGTTTATAAAAATACAAGCCGCGATAACACACATCGTTTTATTATGAACAACCATTTTCGTTTTACGCCAAATAAATGGTTAAATGTTCTGGCTATACTTGGTGCGGATATTTATACCACCAACGGCCTTATGGTTTTTCATCCCCAGTCTTATGCGGGTTCGGGTACCGCTCTTGAGCCAACTGGAGGTAGTGTAAGTGTTTATGATAAACTGAACCGCAATCTGGGCGCCTCGATAACCGCTACTGCGAAGCATAAGTTTGGTGATTTTTCGGGTACGTATGTATTGGGTGGGAATGTGGCCGATAATTATTTTACCATCAACTCTATGCGTGGTGAAAAAATGTACGATCCTAATTTCTACAACATCAATAATACCTTGCCTACTACCCAGAGGTCGAGGAACAATATCAATAATTTTAGAACAATCGGTGCCTTTGCGCAGGCAATTATGGGCTACAAATCGATACTCTATTTGACCTTGTCTGGAAGGGTTGATGGTGCATCACGTTTGATGCCGAATGATCCATATTTTGCCTATCCATCTGCCAGTGTGGCTTTCAACTTCTCCGATATGGAGTATTTCAAAAAGTTCAGCTGGCTTAGCGGGGGTAAATTGAGGGCTTCGGCAGGTATTACTGGAAAGGAGCCATGGAGGGTTTACGGTATATTGTCCAACCTGGTGCCCAGACAGTCAAGTGGCGGCGGTTTCTCGTATGACTATTATGGTGGAAACCGCCTGTTGAAACCGGAAACAACCACCAATATTGAAGGTGGGTTTGAAATGCAGTTTCTGGAAAACCGCTTGGGGGTAGATTTTACTTATTACAGTTTGCGCAGTAAAGACCAGATTATACAGCCCCGCACCAGTTATGCTACAGGATACGTTTTGAGACTGATCAATGGAGGCGAGGTAGAGAATAAAGGAACGGAGATTCAGCTGAACGCAAATCCAATCCGGTCAAAAAAAGTAAACTGGGATCTTACGCTCAATTATACCAGGAACAGGGGGACTGTGATTTCCATAGCTGATGAACTGCCGGAGTTGTATGAATCGGATACCTGGCTGGCCCCAGCCAGAAGTGCTGTTTTTCCTGGTAAAAGTACCGGCTCTTTGTCTGGTCAGAAATTAGACCGGAACATCAACGGCGATGTATTGATAGATCCTGCAACAGGACTGCCGTTAACGACTAATGAAGATTATGTATTGATTGGCGACCGTACACCTAATTTTACCCTTGGGGTGGTTAACCGGTTTAAGATATTTGATTTCTCCTTATCGTTTTTGTGGGATTTTAGCTTTGGAGGGGATGTTTTTAATGGTACGGAACGGGCAAAATATGTAAGAGGGATCAGCATGAAAACGCTCGATCGCGAGGAGCCTCGTGTGGTTAAGGGAGTATTGAAAGATGGTCTGGAAAACACAGCAAACCCAACACCTAATGCCATTGCAATTACACCTTACTACAACTCCAGGTTCTATGAAATTACGGTTGCATCAGATATGTTCGTTGAAAAGGATATCAATACCATCAGGCTCAGGGATATTACACTGAGCTATAGGTTCAACGAAAGAATGATGAAAAGGATGCCCTTCCTTAAAAACCTAAGTATATACACTACCCTGACAGACGTGTTTCTGTTTACGAATTATTCCGGGATAGATCCGGAAAGTAACTCAAATACTGCCGCGCTTGGAGGTGTTGGGGGGTATAGAATGGATTTGGGTAATATGGGGAGGCCATTGACCATTAATTTCGGTTTAAATATTAGACTCTAAAAGTTGCGTAAGATGAATACGATAAGAAAAAATATATCAGTATTGTTGTTTATGATGGCATTGCTGACTTTTTCCGGATGTAAAAAGTTTCTGGATATCAATAAAAACCCGTCAAATCCACAGGAGCCTAAGGCAGAGATCATGATCTCGAGGGCTATATTTCAAATGGCCAATGGTACGTCCCAGGATTATATGCAATTGTTTAAGGTAATTCAGTTTTGGACCAGTGCAGTAAAGGACGATACTTTTGAAAAACATGGAATGCCGGGGTCAGGATCTGACGTTACGGGTGTAGTATGGCGCATGAACTATGCTGATCTTGGCCTGAACCTGGAAGCGATTATTGAGGATGGTATTGCAAATAAAAAATATGAATATGTAGGAATTGCCTATGCGATTAAAGCCTGGTCGTTTCAGATGACTACAGATATGTATGGTGAAATTATTCTGGACGAAGCTTTTACAGATCCAAATAAACTTACTTTTCGCTATCAATACCAGCGGGATGTGTACGAGCGTGTGAGAGAATGGAGTAACCTGGCTATAAAGTACCTGGAGATGAAAAGCCCATTAGATTATAGCGCTGCATTGGCTGGCCCTTCGGGAGATTATATGTACAGGGGAGATGTTAACAAGTGGAAGAAATTCGTTTATGGCAACCTTGCGCTTCATTATGGCCATCTGATCAATAAACCCAATTTCTCTTCAACATACGCGGATAGCGTACTGAAGTATGTTGATCTGTCTTTCGCCAGTCCGGCAGAAGATGCAACGGTAAAATTTACCGCTTCCAACTCTGATGACTCTAATGTTTTCGGCCCGGCCACAGGTGATTTCTTTAGCACTTTAAACGCAAATAATGCCAGGATCTCCTCTACCATACTGGCCTTACTTACCGGAGGTGCAAGGGGTGGAATACCCGCTACAGATCCTATGACCTCGTTGGATCCTCGGTTAAGCCGCTTGCTGACGGCAACTGTTACAGGAACTCCACCAACACCGGGTGTTTACAAAGGAAATGTACCTACAAAAGGTACCGTTGCACCAGGTACAACCCCGCACGTTTTTGGCCTGGCAACAGGAGTGGCAACGGAGCCCTATCTTGGGAAATACCTTTTCAGTAATAAAGGAGAGTATGTATTGATGAGTTATTCCCAATTGCAATTTGTTAAAGCCGAAACTTTGTTTATTAAGGGCGATAAGCCGGGGGCGCTTGCAGCTTATCATAACGGGATCCGTTCGCACATGACTTTCGTCAATCTTTATGGTAAGGCGGGAGGGAGCACCGGGAATATTCCAATTACAACTACAGAAACAGAGCTTTATATGGCTTCTCCTGTTGATGTGGCGCAAACAGCGGCCACCCTTACTATTTCCGATATTATGAACCAGAAATATATTGCGCAATGGGGCTGGGCAGGATTGGAACAATGGTGCGACCTGCGTAAATACCATTACAGTCAGGATGTTTTTACGCAATATTATCAGTTGTCGGGTTCAGAGTTTGCAACCAATAATAACGGGAAATACTGTTATCGTTTCCGCCCTCGCTTCAACTCTGAATATGCCTGGAATAGAAAAGAGCTGGAAAAATGGGGCGGTCTGGAACCAGATTACAATACAAAAGAAACCTGGTTTAGCACTGATAAAGAATAAAAGTTAAAACGAAAAAACTATTCTGATGAAAAAAATATTTAGCAGTTTATTGATCTCATTTTGCTCATTGCTGATTTTATCGGGCTGTGGCAAGAATGTTTTGGACTACGGAGACGTAGATAAAATCAGTGATGATGTACCCCTGATCAAAATTAATTATGCTTGTCCGTATGTAGATGACAGGTTTGTTATTGTAAAATTTAACGACAAGCGTGTTACTTCCCGGATTCAGAACCGTACCCCCTTTCCTGGAGGTGGTTACAATACCCGTGGTGATGTGAGGGCCGATTATTTAACGATAGAAACCGGAAATGTGGAAGTAAAGATAGCGTTGCCCTTTAAAAAGGACAATGGCCTGGATTCTTTGACGCTGTATAAAACAACCCTTAATATTGAAAAAGGAAAAAGGTATGTGGTGCACCTGACGGATACCGGATCACTGATTAAATCGGCACTGACAGAAGAAAATTTTTTAATGCCCGACTCCGGCTATGCTACCTATCGTTTTATTAACCTGATGCCCAACGTGCCTGCTATTGACCTGTATTATGGAACGAGTGCTACGGATCATACTGCCGACAGGTTGGTTGCATCGAATGTGAAATATCTGGAAATCAGTACTTATTTTACTTTAAACAGGTATGCTACCAGAACCTGGAAAATCAGACCTGCGGGGGCGGCGCTTACTACTGCTACAATTTTGGCAAGTTACTCTAGTGCGGGGTCTTTGTTAAATCAGCGAACCTATACAGCATATGCCCATGGTTATAGCGGAAAAACAACAGCAGCCCAGAAACCTTACTTGTCGTTCTTCCATATCCGGTAAATGCGAGTTAATCGATGTATAACGAATCATGTTTTATATAATGAATAAGATCTTTAATTTGAAAAAATCAGTGTTGATGCTGGCCTTGGTTGCTGCGCTATTGGCCTGTAAAAAAGACCGGAAAAGTGGTCCTGATGAGGAAGTGCCTGAAGAGGAAGTTGTAGACAATACAATAGAGCCTCTTACTAAAAAGATCATGGACAATAGTACGGTTATTGGGACATTTATGTCGGATGTAAGCCTTCCCGTCGGAAATGGGATTACGCAAACGCAAATCAGGTTTAAGCGGAGGGATAAACTGCCTGTAAAGATGTTTATTCTTGAGGCAGACATGAATACGCCTAAGCTGGAGTTGCTGGGGCTGGCTCCTTATAACGACTGGATCCCCAGTATGCAGACTCTTTCTGAGATGTGCCGGGATAATGAAGTTGCTGGCAGCAATATTATTGCCGCTATCAATGGTGACGTTTTTAATACTACTTCAGGAGTTCCGAGCAGCCTTTTTTACATCAATAGCCGGGTTTATGTAGGTACTGTAGCTACAGGAAGAACTTTTATTGCGGCTTTAAACGATGGCACAATTGCTATAGGGGGTAAGGATACTAAAGGGGTAGAAAGACCTGTTGATAAGACCAAGATCAAAAACGCGGTGGGGGGCAATCAGTGGTTGATAGACAATGGTGTAAAAGCTGTGTTAACGGATCTGGCCATTACCGGCAGAACAGCATTCGGTTATACCGCTGGGAAAGTAGTGTATGCTCTTGTTGTTGACGGCTCGCAGGCTGATTATTCCAATGGATTGACGCTGACTGATCTTAGGGATATTATGGCTGCACTCGGTGTTAAGGATGCGGTTAACATGGATGGCGGAGCCTCTTGTACGCTTGTTGTGAAAGATCAGTCGCAAGGCAAATGGAATGTACAAAATAAACCTCCTTTAGCAGGAAATGCAGAAAGAATGATTGGCAATGGGTTAGGTTTTGTGATTAAAAACTAACGCTGCTTTTAGGAATCGATAAGGGCCGTTGATCATCAGCGGCCTTTTTTATGGCTAAAATGCCATTGGGTTATGCGCTTTTGTGCGGCTTTATGCAACATATTTTTTACAGTTCTTTTAAATATGTTTGCTTTTTGCAGGAAAAACCTGAAAAATATTGCAGATATTTACTAGCGTTTAGCAATTTTGCGGTTATTTGCGTGTTTTGGCAGTGCGGAAATTGCTGAACTAAACGGTAACTTATTATTATTAACCAAATAAGCTTTTATGAAAAGAAAATTACTCATGCTATTCTTGAGTACGTTTTTGTTGGTTGCCCATAGTATGGCTCAGCAATTAACGGTTACGGGGAAAGTAACATCTGCCGAAGACAAGTTGGGCGTTCCTGGAGTCTCCGTCAGGGTTAAAGGTACGTCTACAGCAGTCCAGACCAATATTGATGGTGTGTATTCCATTAAAGTAAATAAAGGTGATGCGCTGGTGTTCTCTTATATTGGCTTTGAAAGCCAGGAAAGAATTGCAGATGCAGCTGTGATTAATGTGTCGCTGAAAAATGATTCAAAAGCCCTTAATGAAGTTGTTGTAACGGCCCTGGGTATTGAAAGGAACAAGCGTACGCTGACCTATTCTGTGCAGACGGTGAAAGGCGATGATCTACGGGAGGCGAATCAGTCGAATATCATTAACGGGCTTCAGGGGCAGATTGCGGGGGCGCAGATCAGTTCTTCAGGTGGTTCGCCAGGCCTCCCCTCCGAGATCATTTTAAGGGGATCGACCACACTATCAGGCGACAATCAGCCTTTAATGATTGTTGACGGTATTAGGGTAAGTAACTCATCTTCGAATGGAACGGTAAACCGTCTGGCTGATTTTAATTCGCAGGATATAGAGAATATATCTATTCTGAAGGGTGCAGCTGCAGCAGCATTGTATGGGATAGATGCAGCATCGGGCGCAATTATCATTACCACCAAACAGGGTAAGGCGGGTTCTTTACAGGTCAATGGTACTTATAAAACTTTTGTGGAAACAATGGGCCGCACGCCTCGTCAGCAAGATATATATTCCATTGGAACCGGCGGAACCTATGATGAGTCTTCTGGCAGCTCATGGGGAAGGAAATTCCGTTATGATGAGAAGATCTATAACAACATTGAGCGCTTTTTTGAAACTGCGGTAACGCACGATGCAAACGTGAATGTAAACGGAGGTTCTGAAAAATTAAACTATTACGTCTCCGCTGGTTACAGGAACGGAGGTTCAATGGTGCCTAATACAGATCAGGAAAAAATCAATCTCCTGGTAAAAGGAACAGCAAAACTGAGTTCCAAAATAGAGCTGACCACCTCTGCAAACTATATTAAAAATAACATCCAGGAAGGTCTTGGTGGCGCATCTGCCGGTGGCTGGATCAACAGTATACTTACCTACCCGCGGATGTACGATATTTTGAGTTATCAGAAACCTAACGGAGATCCTTTGTATGCCTACGTAGAGCCGGGAAGGGAAAACACCGCCAGGATCTCTCCGATGTGGGGTGTAATGAGAAACCCGAGGAATAATGATGTGGAAAGGTTCCTGGTGAACAATAACATTGTCTACAAGCCCAACAACTGGATTACAGTGGCCTACAGGCTTGGTCAGGATTATACCAATTCCAAATACAGGATAGTTACTACTCCCGGTACACCCGGAAGTAACTTTAAAGGCTCCGTTTCTGAAAACAATGGGGTAACGAAATTTATTACTTCCAACCTGACTTCAACATTTGACAGGAAGTTCTTAGAAGATTTCAGGGCGACTTTAATCGCAGGTTTTAGTAGTGAGTATTTTGACAATAAGTCACTTGCCTATGCGGCAGATCAGTTTCTGGTAGGTGATATTTTTTCGCCCAATGTGGTAACTAAAGATAATCTTACCCTGACAGAATCCTGGCAGCGCAGACAACGCTATGCAGCGTTCGGGGATCTGAAACTGGAGTATAAGAATATTGTGGCCCTGGGGATAACCGGACGCAATGACTGGACTTCTACCCTGCCTAAAAATGCACGTACATTTTATTCTCCGTCCTATTCCGGAAGTGTGGCTTTTTCTGAACTGTTTGAAAATAAAGACAGCTGGTTTGGAAAATTACGTGTGAGTTATGCCCGTGTTGGTAAAGATGCACCTATTTACCGGACCAATACCAACCTGGTACAGGCCAATACTGTAGGTGGGGGTTTTGTAACCAGCGCAACAGGAGGAAATCCGGATTTGGGCCCGGAAAAAACAGAAGAGCTGGAACTGGGAACAGAGTTGAGCTTCTTCAAAAGAAGATTAAATATTGACGTAGCTTACTATCAGCGGAAAAGTATAGATATGATCATGACACCAAGGGTGCCTTTGCCTTCCGGTTATGTGATCATGACCTTTAACGCAGGCTCGCTACGCAACCGCGGTATAGAATTTTCTGTTAACGGAACACCTGTTAAGACCGATAATTTTACCTGGACGTCTACCCTTAACGGTTGGAAAAACACGTCCAAAATGCTGCAGTTTGCCGGAGATATCGTAACCTTTAAATATACCAATGCCCAGCTGAATGCAGGAGTAGCGGCTACCTCATTAAATCAACCTGTGCTCGGAATTGTTGGTTCAGATTACAGAAGAAATGAAGATGGATATGTTGTGGTAGATAAAAATGGTTATCCTGTTCTGGACAATAACAATAAGGAACAATACATCGGAAACCGGGAGCCGGAGTTCAATCTTGGCTTCCTCAATAATTTTAAATATAAACAGTTCAGCCTTTCTTTCTTATGGGATTTCAGGTTTGGGGGTGATATCCTGAATGCAAGTCGTCAGGGTATGATGTCTAATGGTATCGCTTACGACATAGGCCAATGGAGGGATAAAGAGTTTGTGTTTAATGGTGTGGTACAGCAAAACGACGGTACTTATGTGAAAAACACAAAGCAGGTGGTACTGGACTATAGCTATTTTGCCAATAACTATTATCAGGTAGGGACCAACTTTGTAGAGAAAGTAAACTGGGCAAGAGTAAGGTATATCACCTTTGGATACCAGCTGCCAAAAACATTTGTAAGCAAGCTGGGAATGAAAAACCTTGGATTGGAGTTGTCGGCCCAAAACCCATTTGTAATTACCAATTATTCAGGTGGCGACCCGGAAGTGAACAGTGCCGGGCCTAATGCGGGTGGATCTGGAGCAAGTACAATGGGCGTAGATAATGGAGCCATTCCGCTGCCACGAACATTCTCTTTTGGTATTAACGTGACGCTTTAAGATTAAGGATTATGAAAAGGATTATAAAAAATATAACACTGGCCCTTGCTGTTATCGGCATGAGTTCGTGCAACAAACTGGATTTAAATGTTAACCCTGTGCAGCCTGTTACAGTGCCTTCAAAACAGCGCTTACCGGCCATTGAAGCAAATCTTGCGTATTCCTTGTATTCGCAAGCCCGGTTTGCTTCCTATCACAGCTATTATTTTACTACACGTACGGGCAACAGCAATGCCATTACCGATACCTGGAATTACAACAGCATCACCAGAATGGGGGCTTGGAGATGGCATTATTTTGATGTGGGCTCAAATGTGAACGGTATGGTCAATAGGGCAACCGAAGATGGGTCGAACAATTACGTGGGCGTAGGTAAGATCATTTTAGCAATGAGTTTCCTTTCTGCTACTGATGTTTTTGGAGATATGCCGCTAAAACAGGCTTATTCAGGGTCTTTTAATCCGGTATATGACACCCAGGAAGAAGTGCTTGCCGGTATTGGAAAAATGCTGGACGATGGTGTGGCCGCGCTGGATAATGTAGGTGGGCAGGCAGAAACCATGGATGGTACTTCTGACCTCGTATATAATGGAAATTTGCAGAAATGGAAAGCCTTTGCCCTTGCAGTTAAAGCAAGATTGAAGTTGCGGACCGCAAATTTTCAGAATGGACATCAGGAGGTCGTAGACCTGGTAAATGCTGCATTGGTTAATTTTGAAGATGCCTTGTTAAGGTACCCTAAAGGAAGTACCGGAGCATGGACGCATAATTTATGGGGGCCAACAGATCCGCCGCCGGCAGGAGAAGCCTTTCAGTTTGCTGATATTAAGAGTGACCTGGTAAACACGCTACCTACCGATTTCCTGATGAATGCACTGACCGTTACGGTAGATCCGGCAGGGAATACTTTTGACCCGAGGTTGTTTAAGCTGACCACTCCTGGGACAAAGAATAAATATCTGGGCGCTAAAATGTCTGAAGGATTAAGGGATGTTGCTTTGCCGACCGGTACTACTTTTCAGGACTTTGCAAACCTGCACAATGGATACTGGACTGCAGACGATTCTCCATATCCAATTATTCTTAAAGAGGAATTGTATTTTATTAAAGCGGAAAGCCAGTTTCATCTGAATCAGAAGGACGCTGCATTTCAGTCTTACCAACAGGGGGTAAGAGCAAATATGGAGCGTTTAGGTATTCCGGAAGGACAGATTATCAACTACATGGGGTCTTTGGCCCCGACGGTTGCAAAGAATGCGGCCGAGTTGGATATTAAACATATCATGATGCAAAAATATATTGCCTTATACCTGCAAGGCGAGACATGGACAGATATGAGAAGATATGGGTACAGTACAAAAGCTTATCCAGGTATGTACTACCCTCGTTATGCCCTGGCGGAATGGGGAGGCAAGTTCATCCAGAGATTCCCTTACGATCCTCAGACCGAATATGTGTTCAATCCTAAAGAGATAGACCGCCTGGGCGCTAAAGTTAGAAACTGGGTGTTTGAACCGGTTTGGTGGGCTAAAAATTCAACTTTAAAGAACTAATAAGATGATGACAGCTGTAAATAAATATATAGGATTTTTGATAGTCTGCCTGTTTATCATATCCTGCAAGAAAAATGATCCGATCAGCGATCTGGGAAGTACAAACAACGAGTTTGCGAGCTCTTTAAGGGTTACCTATAACAATACCAAACCGGTAATTGGAGATACTTTGATTGTTTCTGCTTCAACCTGGCAAAGGGATGATAAGTTTCAGAAAGTGAATATCTACGAAACTGTAGTGGAGGCTTTTGGAATAAAAATGACCTTGAAAAACGGAAGCTCCGTACTAACGAAAACAGCAGATGAATCGACTTTAACTGTCTTGGATTCTATTGCAAAAAAGAATGTGATATTGGAAGTGAAAGCGGCGGATATGGATAAGTATTGGGTTACCGCTACTAATAATTACGTAATTCCGTACAATTATATCATCAAGGTAAAAGATGGTAAATATCCTAATGATGCGGGGATGATCGAAAAACTATCGGATGCTGATTTTAATGTACTGAAGGGTATTTTAGCTTATGCAATAAACAAAAATGATTATTTGCTGTTATTCCCCGGTTCCCCTGCAGATCATTTTGCGACTACCGGAGCTTATGTTTTGTCGCAGACAGGGATGAATAACCTCAAGCAAAACCTGACTAAAGCTGGCTTGAAAGCAGGAGTCCAAAGCATCCAGAAAGTTGGTAGTTATAGCCTGACGATAGATGTTGATGCCATAACGCCAACGAATGCCACAACATCAACTACAAGAACATTTGATATAGCCTTATAAGATCATGAAAAAATTTAAACTTTTATTTGTTTTGATTGGCCTTGTATTTTTAGGCTGTTCAAAGGATGAGATAACACACGCGGAGCAGCAGGGGAACTACCTGGCTAATTTCGATTTTCCTACCCGTGAACTTACAGCACCTGCAAAGGTGGTTTTAACAAACCGGTCAAAAAATGCAGACCGTTTCCATTGGGAGTTTGTGGGCGGTAAAACACTAACAAAAGCCGGGATTACGGATGTGGCTGAGTCTGATAAGCTGGTTCCGGATACAATTCTGTATGAGTTGCCGGGCGAGTATACCGTAAAACTCACAACCTGGCAGGGAGATAAAACAGAGGTAATGACCAAGACCATTAAGTTGCCAAAAATGCAGCCTAAGATTACTGTGCCGGAAAATATTGCGGTATTCCAGGATGCGGTATTTGATGCCAAGGCCTTTAATTATCCTGGAAAAGACGTAACCTACTCCTGGGATTTTGGCGCCGCTGGTACCTTTAATGTGAAAAGGCCTACGGTTAAGTTTACAACAGAAGGTGCACATATTGTAAAATTGAAAGTAAATGATGGTGTGGAAGAGCTGACGGTAGAAGTTGTGGTGCAGGTTAAAGGAGAACTGGCCAAGACTATTTTCTTTACGGATGTCATTACCAAGAAAATATACAGGTATAAACTAACTGTGTTATCACCTTCTCAGGTGGTTGATATGGGGATTGCTACTGGGGTTAGTCCGCTTGGGCTATCTGTTGCGGGAACCAAATTATTTTATAGTGAAACCGGTAACGGTTTAAGGTTTACAGCCACTACAGGACATTACCAGGGAGACGGGTACCTGAAATCTTTCAATTTAGATGGAAGCGGAGAAAAACTGATCACCAAAAACATGGATGTTTCAACTACAGGTTATAATGTTGACCCATGGATGAATATGGTAGACCAGGACGGGAACATCTGGTGGACAACCCGTACAAATGGAATCTTTACGCTTAATGCTACTTCTTCTGAGGCGGTTTATCCTCCATTTAAAATCAGAGGTGGATTTCCGGGGTATGCTACAACAAGCCATTTTTACAGTGCTATCCGGGAAGTCAACGGAGAAGTATGGGCTTCGTTGACCGGTACTTCTGGTTTGGGCATTGCGCGGTATAACAAGACAGGAACTTTCATCGCGTTGCTGCCTGGAGCAATTAAGGATCATGGTATCCGACAGTTTGTGGTAGATAAAGTGAACGGACATATTTATTTCGCCATCAATAAATCGGCTACACGTGAGCCTGGTATTTATCGTTCGGATATGAACGGAGATAACATCACCGCGATTTATAATGATCCTGCGGTAATGGGCTTCACAACTACCGGGTTTAGCGATCAGGGGTATACAGGTGGCAATTCAAATGAAGCCATCTATGTTACAGGAATGGACGTTGATGTAGATGAAAACGGTAAAGGATATTTGTATTTTGGTTATCGGAACAAAGCAGATGCATCGGGTACGAATGCGCCTCAAACAGTTGGTTCAGGTTCTAAATCTGGTATCATGCGTTACAAGTTAGATGGAACGCAGCCGGTAGACTTCCTGTTAAAAGGCTACGCGCCATATGGTTTGGCGATTGACCAGGTTAAACGATAATATTTAATAATTGCTTTCCCTGGTTTTTCCGGGGAAAGCTAAGGACATAGATTATGAAAAGATTTTTGATTTTAAGTATAGCGGCCTTAGCTACACTTGCATCCTGTACCAAGGAGATTGCACAGGTGCCTGATGGTTACGGGGCAAAGGAGTTTGTGAAGCCTAATACACCTTATGAACCTGATGTATCTTTTAAAAGAATTGCTTATTTACCAGCCTACAGGGCCTTAACGGAGATTGATACTACTGCTCTGGATGATTTGACACATGTTATTTTTTCCTTCCTAAAACCTAAAGCAGATGCTTCCCTGGTTTTGGACGATTCAAAGATGACGGTAAAGAATGCGGTTGCCCTGATTAAGCGGCACAAATGCAAGGCTATTATTGCCTTGAATGGTGACAGTAAAATTTACAATACTTTGCTCTCCAATCCTCAAAGCAGACAATTGTTCATTAAAAACATTGTAACCTATATGCTCGAAAATCAGTTTGATGGGGTAGATATGGATTGGGAATATCCTAATGCAAGTAGTGGAGGCGATGTGACCTTCGGAATTTTTATGCAGGAGTTGTCTGCTGAGCTGCACAGCTGGCACCGCACATTAAGTATGGCCGTTACGGCAGGTGTATATGCAGGTCCGGTAAGAGAAGGGATCAACCAGGCTGCAATTGATGCCTGTGACTTTGTGAACCTGATGGCCTATGATGGTATAGGATGGAAATCTAACCCTGACCATTCGCCGGAATCACTGGCCAATGAAGTGTTGGATCTTTGGTTGGGTGAAAAGAAATTGCCCAAAAATAAAGCGGTGCTTGGGCTGCCGGCTTATGGTAAGGGTAGAGCAACAGGCTCTACCACCGACGTTTCCATGTCTTTTAAAGATTTGTTGGTAAAGGGGGCCGCACCTACAGGAACAAGTTTTGTGTCTGGAGGAATTACTTATTATTACAATGGAATTCCTACAATTGAAAATAAAACAATAACAGCGAAGACCAGAGCCAATGGAATTATGTTCTGGGAATTGGGACAAGATGCGGCAGGAGAAAATTCCCTGATCAAGGCTGCGCGCAAAAAGTTGTAGTATTACCATTCAGCGAAAGAACTAGCGTAAACGTCCTGACATATGTTGGGGCGTTTTTTTTGTGCGTATTTATGCAGTATTTTGCGGTTAATTTCTCATGGAAATGTAAATATCTTCGTTTTTTAACATCTTGAAAAGTTGTTTTGGCTAAAAAAAACCGCAAATTAGTGTATTGCGTTTATTTGCAGGTTTGGATTAGAGCGGGTAAATTGCAACAACCTTATTATTAACTAAAATTCCGCTATGAAAAGAAAACTACTCCTGTTATTTATGGGTGTATTCGTGCTTGCCTCACAAGCCATCGCCCAAAAAGTAACTGTTACCGGAAAGGTAACTGGCGCAGACGATGGGTTACCCTTACCCGGCGTTTCCATTAAAATCAAATCAACCACTACCGTGGTGCAAACCAATTCCACAGGTGCCTACAGCATTCAGGCAGCACCAACAGATGTTCTGGTTTTCTCTTTTATTGGTATGGTACCGCAAGAGAAAACAGTAGGTAGCAACACGACCATCAATGTTGTCCTGGCTCCCGAATTGGAGTCGCTGCAGGAAGTGGTAGTTACCGCATTGGGTATCAGACAGCAAAGAAGGTCATTGGGTTATGCAACCCAGGAGATAAAAGCTGCCGATATTGCCAATACCAATCAGTCTAATATGCTGAATGCATTGAAGGCAAAAGCCTCTGGAGTACAGATTACCAGTACTGGTGGTGCTGCCGGGGCAGGTACCAGAATCCAGATCAGGGGGGTTAACTCCTTAAATCCTTCGGCAAATAACCAGCCCTTGTTTGTGGTAGATGGTATTCCAATCTCCAACAACACCGACCAGATTGCTGCTAACAATGACAATTTCCAGAACACCAACCGTGCTGCAGACATTAACCCGGATGATATTGAATCAATGACAATTCTGAAAGGTCCGGCCGCTTCTGTGTTATACGGATTGCGTGCTGCAAACGGTGCGGTAATCATCACCACCAAGTCGGGTAAGGGCGGAAAACCTGCTTTTAGCTTTAAATCATCTTATAGCTTCGACGATGTGGTGACCAAGCCCGACATTCAGACTACCTATGGACAGGGGAACAATGGAGCTGTAGTGGCAAGCGTCAATACCTGGGGGCCTAAAATAGAAGGGCAGCCGGTTTACAATCCTTACGATCTTTTTTTCAAGACCGGCCATCAGGCGCAAAATTCCTTCACCTTTAGCGGTGGGAACGAGAGTGCAACTTATTTTACTTCTATATCCAACGCCGATCAAAAGGGCGTAGTGCCGAATTCTGATTATGGAAAGACCTCCATCAGGCTGTCGGGAACGTTAAAGGCTTCTGAGAAATTTAAATTCGAAGGTTCTGCCAATTACATCAACTCGGGCGGGCAAAACCCACGTACGGGTATTTCATCTGGTACGATCTTTTACCTGATGCGTCATACCAATACCGTTGATCCAAGAGATTACCTGAACCCTGATGGATCAGAGAAAACATACAATGCATCGATCCAGAATCCCTTCTACTTCACTGAAAATGCCTTTATGAAAGACAATGTGAACAGGATACTTGGAAATCTTGGTGCCGAATTTAAGGCCAACGATTGGCTAACCTTTAACTACAAAGCCGGTATAGACCATTACACTGATTTCAGGCAGGTATACAACGAAGTTGGTTTGCTAATCAGTGCCGCTACTCAGGGATCTATGACCGAGCAAAGGATCAGCTACAATGAGATCAACTCCAATTTCTTTGCCAGGGCCAACAAGCAATTTGGAGAGAAATGGAACGTAAACTTTTTGCTGGGCCATTCTTTTACCCATATTAACGGAACCAACCTTTCATTGGCGGGTTCACAAGCCGTAGTGCCAAACGTAGAAAGCATCAACAACTATAGTGTTTTTAATCCAACTACTTTTCCTTCGAAGAAAAACATTATAGGTGTTTTTGGTGACCTGACTGTATCGTACGACAATACCCTGTTCCTGAACGCAACTGCCCGGAACGACTGGTCTTCTACTTTACCAACAGCAAACCGTTCTTTCTTTTACCCATCAACCAGCTTATCGTATGTTTTTACGGAAACTTTGGGTCTTAAAACCAACCCGATATTTAATTATGGTAAGCTAAGGTTGTCTTATGCAGAGGTAGGTAAAGATGCCGAACCTTATCAGATTGGTGAATACTTTTCTACCATCCAGGCCTTTAGTGGTATAACCGGTGTGAGGAGAGATATCAGGGTGGGGTCTGAAACCTTAAGACCGGAAAGAACCAAAGGTCTGGAATTTGGTGGCGAGTTCCATTTTATGAAAAGCAGGATCACCCTGGATGTAAACTATGCCATCCTCAATAGTATTGATCAGATTGTACCGGTTCCCATCAGCTACGCTTCTGGTTTCGATATCTTCGTAACCAATGCAGGCAAGATCAGGAACAGGTCGCTCGAGTTCTTGCTGAATGCAAACATCATCAATAACGACAATTTTAAATGGGACATCAATGCAAACTGGTCCAGAACTGTAGGACGCGTATTGTCTATGCCTCCGGGAGTAAGTGAGATCCAGTTTAACCCGGAAAGCCCTTGGGTAAAACAAATTATAAAAACAGGTGGCAGGCCAGGTGATTGGTACGGATGGCCTTATGTACGTGTTAAAGATGCTGGCGAGTATAATGGGCAGCTGGTTATTGGGGCAGATGGATATCCGATAGTTCCTCAGCCTTTGTCAAATAACTACCTTGTAGGAAATGCTTATCCGGACTGGACCGGCGGATTGGGAAGTACCCTGAAATATAAAGGACTTACTTTCTCTTTCCTGTTTAACTTTAAAAAAGGCGGAGACGTATTCGACATTCCTAAAACGCAACGTTATACCACAGGTATTGGCGCCGAGACACAGTTAAGGAATGCAATGGTGGTATTTAAAGGTGTGAAAAATATAGGTACAGATGCTGCACCGAATTATGTGCCAAATGACAAAGCTGTGCTGATTGATCAGGGTTTTTATAACAATAGCTTTGCCTATCGTCTTTCAAGCGAGAACAACGGTTTCCAGGATGCTTCATGGGTAAGATTGCAGAATGTTTCCCTGGCCTATGAATTACCAAAAGCATGGGTTGCCAAAAGCTTTATCAAATCGGCCTCGGTAAATGTATCTGCCAATAACCTTTGGCTGAGTACACCGTTTAATGGTTTTGATCCTGAGGCAAGTGCTTATGGATCAGGATCAAACTCTGTTGGATATGTAGGAACAGGTATTCCTTCAACCAGGAGTATTTTTGTTGGTTTAAATGTCAATTTCTAAGATGATGAAAACATTAAATATAAAGATGATGGCGGTACTGATGGCGGTAGCTTCGGTATTCAGCGCCTGTAAAGATGCACTCGACATCAACAACGACCCCTCAAAGTTAACACCAGAGCAGGCTAACCTTGCCGGTTTGCTGGGCTCTACCATACAATTTACGGCTACTTCCTTTTTTAACGTAGGGCAATATGGTAACAGCTATCCGCAATACCTGGCAGGTTCAAATACTTATGAGGCGAATATAGACTCCTACAATCCGTACGGATTTGACAACATCTGGGAGTCTGGCTATCGTGATGCGATGCCTAACCTGAAAGAGATGATCACGAGGGCCGAAACCTTGGGTGCCCCGCAGTATGCTGGTATCGGTAAAACGCTGATGGCTTTGCTTTTGATGCAGAGTACCGATATATGGGGTGATCTGCCCTACAGCGAGGCCTTTAAAGGGGCAGCCGTGCCAAGCCCTACTTACGACAAGCAGGAAGATATTTATAATGTTTCCCTGAAAGCGCTTTTAGATGGGGCTATTGCTGATCTGGCCAAGCCGGTTCCAGCCAGTGCATCATTGAAAGTGGGGACTTCTGACCTTATTTTTGGAGGTACCATTGCCAGCTGGCAGAAAGCCGCCTATGGCGCACGTGCCCGGTACTACCTTAACCTCTCCAAAAGAAACCCTGCCGGCCTTGTAAATGCCGCTGCAGATGCGGCGCTTGCGGTAGATGAAGCCCAAAGAAGTGCCATTGATGTACAGCTGAAATACAGCATAGAAAGACCAAGCCCATGGTATACTAACCTGGGGCAGGCGGCACTTACCGTTAAGCAGCACAGACCATCGTACTTTATGGTTAACCTGATGAATGGTACTGGTTATTTTGCAGGTGTTATCGATCCGCGTATGCCAAAACTGTTTGATAACAATGGCGCTGCCACCTACATCGGCAGGCCTGTTGGAGCTTTAGGTAATGAGCAGGGGGCAAACCTGGCCAATTCTGATATCACCGATAAAACCTTTTATGGTGCCCGCACTTCTCCGGTCCCTATACTTACCTACGCGGAAATGCAGTTTGTAAGAGCCGAAGCCCTGATCGCTTCGAACCCAACCGAAGCCTATGCTGCCTATATCAGGGGCATAAAAGGTAATATGGAAAAACTGGGTGTGGATGCGACTGCAATCAATACCTATACTACCAACCCTGCGGTTACTAAATCAGGAAATATCACCATAACCGATATTATGCTGCAAAAATATATTGCCCTGTTCCTGCAGATGGAAACATGGAGCGATATGCGCAGATACCAGTACAGCACAACTGTGTATCCAGGATTGAAAACCCCGTTTAAGAACTTGTTAGGCACTGTTTATGTGCAACGCGCCAAATACCCGGACAATGAGCCCGGCAGGAACCCTAATGTGCCTCAAGTGGCCAATCAGGCAGTGAAACTTTGGTTGTTTAACTAAATTGGAATAGAAATGAAAAAGAAGATATTGACATATGCAGCTTTGCTTTTTGCATCTGCTGGATTGTTTTCCGCATGTAAAAAGAACGATGCCGATCAATGGCTGAAAGATAATGTAGATGTGATTGGCAAAGTGCCCGTAATTGCCGGCTTTACCGTAAAACCACCGCAAACCACCAATGTGGCTGCTGGTAGCACTGTTCAGCTCGACCTCAGGTACTGGTCTGACGATCCGATTGACAAGATCAACTTAAGGTCTACCGTCGGTACAGGTGCCCAGCAAACGGTCTCTACTACGGCCTATCAGAAGGCTTATTCGCAGGTAAGCCGGACAGACTCCCTGTTGCTGCCTTATCCTGTACCTGCAGGCCTTGCCGTAGGAACAGCCATTGTAATGGAAGTAGAGGTGGTAAACAAGAACACGCTTACCAAGAAAACCACGCTGAGCTTAAAGGTTCAGTAGGATTGATTTGAAAACCCCTGGTTGGTATGTACTAACCGGGGGTTTTTGTTGTAACACACGTATTCAGCTCTCGTAATTTTTTCTATTTTTGTGGCATGGCAAATTTTACATTAACCCCTGAAACCTGGCAAAAGGTTAAAATTAAATTTCTTAGAAAATACCGCGAACTGGCACAGGTTGAATTGTCTTTTACACCCGGACAGGAAGACCATCTGGTAGAACAGTTGATGGATCTTGTAAAAAGAGACCGGGCGTATATTGAATTTACCATCAATAAAGCACTGGCCGATCCTGCAGGAAACAGACTTTAATTTGTTCTCCTGTTATTGATATACAGGGCTTTTTTGTAAATTTACTCTGATAGATTGATGAACCCCATCTGCTTACGATGAAAATATATAAAATTGCCGCAGCCGCTCTTCTTCTTGCCTTTGCATCTTTATCCTGGTCTTTCAGGGAAGACTTGTTCCAGGTATCTAAAAATCTGGATATTTTTGCCTCCCTGTATAAGGAGGTAAACATCAATTATGTAGAGGAAACCAATGCTTCCAGCCTGATGCGCAGCAGTATTGATGCCATGCTCGAAAAACTGGACCCTTATACAGAATATGTACCCGAATCGGAAGTAGAAGACTACAAACTGAAATACGTAAGTACCCAGTATGGCGGCATTGGGGCAAGCACCATCTTTATTGAAGGTAAACTGTTTGTAAACGAGGTTAGTGAAGGATACCCGGCCGATAAGCAAGGGCTGAAACCAGGCGATCAGCTGGTAAAGATCAATGGCAACGAGGTAAAAGGCAAGGAGCGGGCACAGGTAAGCCAGCTGCTGCGTGGGCCACGCGGGTCTGCAGTCGAATTGCTGATCATCAGAGATGGCAGCGTAATGACCAAAAGCCTGATCCGTGATGAAATTAAACAGCCTAACGTGTCTTACTCAGGTATGACAGCAGATAATATTGCCTACATCCGTCTAGATAAGTTCCTGGAAAATTCTGCCCAGGAAGTGAAAGATGCTGCAGTTACACTGGGTAAACTGCAGCCCAAAGGCATGGTACTCGACCTGCGTTACAACGGCGGAGGAATATTGCAGGAGGCCGTTAAGATCGTAAACATCTTTGTAAATAAGGACGTGCTGATTGTGACCCAGAAAGGGCGTAACCCGCAGAAGACCATCAGCTATAAAACCCAGAACCAGCCACTTTTTCCTGATATCCCATTGGTGGTGCTGATCAGTGGTTCTTCTGCATCCGCATCGGAAATTGTTGCAGGGGCACTCCAGGACCTCGACAGGGCAATTATTGTAGGTCAGCGGAGCTTTGGCAAGGGCCTGGTACAGCAAACCTTTAACCTGCCTTACAACAGCCTGGTAAAGGTTACCGTAGCCAAATACTTTACCCCTTCGGGCAGATGCATCCAGGCCATGGACTATGCCCATAAAGATGCCAACGGCAAAACCCCGAAAATAGCGGATTCACTGATGACCAGATTCAACACAAAAATTGGCCGCAGTGTTTATGATGGAAATGGTGTTTACCCGGATGTAGTGGTCAATACGCCTAAATATAGCCCGATAACCATATCCCTGCTCAACAAGAACCTGTTCTTCGATTACGCGAACAGTTATAAAAAGAACAATAAAACAATTGCAGCAGCAGGTTCCTTCCAGATTACGGATGCCGATTATACTGCTTTTGTGAGTTCGCTGGCCGGAAAGGATTATTCCTACACCTCCCGCACGGAGCGCCTGTTGTCTGATTTAAGGGCAGAGGCTGAAAAGGAAAATAAACTTCCTGCAGTAAAGGCCGATCTGGACGATTTAAAAGAGAAAATGCTGGGTGCCAAAAAGACTGATCTGATCACATTTAAACCAGAAATAAAAAGGGCGCTGGAAACACAGATTGTGAGCCGTTACTACTACGAAAGAGGTAAGGTAGAACAGGCTTTTCAGTACGATAAGGAGTTGAACGCAGCCAGGGGCTTGCTAAACAACAATGCCAAAATGTTAGCTATCCTGAAGGGCGAAGGAGAATATAAAACAATTGGCAGCCCTATTAAAACAATAGCAGCTGCCGTAGATCATGATTGATATTTCTTAATTACTCTGCGTGGTGCAGTTTAACAACCAGGCCATCCATGGCAGGGTTTAACTGCAGCTGGCAGGCCAGCCTTGAGTTGGGTAATACATCCGGTAGGGTATCCAGCATGGCGTATTCATCATCGCTCATTTCATTGAGCTTATCTTCGCCTTCCAGCACATCTACACAACAGGTAGCACAAAGTGCCATACCCCCGCAGGTGGCTAAAATATCATATTCACAGGCTTTGAGGTATTCCATAAGACTCAGGCCCATATCTGTAGGTGCTTCCAGGGCAACCCGGCTTCCGTCCGGATTTTGTACGTGTACGGTAATGTTTTGTTCTTCCATGTTTAAAACTCTGATACACCGTTTACAGTGGTGTATTTCATGGTGTATTTAATTCCAGGGTTCATGTATTGGTAAGCACTGTGGCTCATCAGGGCAGCTTCGTGGAAACCGCAAAGGATCAGCTTTAGCTTATTGGTGTAAGTATTGATGTCGCCAATGGCATACACACCCGGGATATTTGTTGAATAATCGTCTGTATTTACTTCGATGGCGCTTTTGCTGATGTTCAGGTTCCATTGTTCGATAGGGCCTAATTTAGGGCTTAAACCAAATAGGGGGATCAGGTGATCGGCAGCAACGGTGGTAGTTTCCAGGCTCTTGTTATGGATCAGTTCCACGCTTTCCAGTTTACCGTTTCCACTTACAGAGTTCAGGTTGCTGTTTAATACCAGGTTGATGCGTCCGCTTTCGGCCAGTTCCATTACTTTGTTTACCGAATCTGGTGCGCCACGGAAACTCTCGCTGCGGTGAACCAGGGTAAGCTCCTCTACCACATCGGCTAAAAAGATGGTCCAATCCAGGGCAGAATCACCACCTCCGGCAATCACCATTTTTTGTCCGCGGTATTTTTCAGGATCAAGGATCATGTAATTCACGCCTCTGCCGTTCTCGAACTGCTCCAGTCCGGCTACTGCAGGTTTACGCGGCTCAAAACAGCCTAAACCTCCGGCAATAACCACAACCTTTGCTTCTATAATGGTACCCATATTGGTGGTTAGCACGAAATCGGCCTCGCCACGTTTTTCTAGTCCTTCAATGCGCTCACCTAAGGTGAAGCCGGGATGGAAAGGCTTGGCCTGCTCCATCAGGTTATCGATTAACTCCTGAGCCAGAACAGTAGGGTAGCCAGGGATGTCGTAAATAGGTTTTTTTGGATATATTTCAGAAAGCTGTCCGCCTACCTGTGGAAGGTAATCTATTAAATGACAACGCATTTTTAATAAACCTGCTTCGAAAATCGCAAATAAACCAACGGGTCCGGCGCCAATGATGGCTATGTCAGTAGAAATCATAGTTTAAAATTTGTGCGAATTTACGAACTTTTGTTATCAATAACGATTCTATTTTATAAAATCTACAAAGCCTGTAGGATTTATTTAGACTGAAGGGCTCATAATATTCTTTATCTTTGCCCGGTATTCATGAAAAAGAACATTTATTTCGCTTCAGATTTTCATCTTGGTTCGCCTGATCATACCCAGAGCAGGCTACGGGAAGACCGTGTTGTAAGGTGGCTAAATTCCATAGAATCAACCTGTAGTGAATTGTTTTTGATGGGCGATATTTTTGACTTCTGGTTTGAATACCATACGGTTGTGCCCAAAGGTTTCATCAGACTGCAGGGCAAACTGGCTGCGATGACAGACGCTGGAATAAAGATTTATTTCTTTAAGGGGAACCATGATATGTGGGTTAAAACCTATTTCACAGAGGAGATGGGTATTGAAATTGTGAGCGATGAAATGGTAATGGAAAGGTCGGGAAAACGCTTCTTTTTACATCATGGTGACGGTTTAGGGCCAGGCGATAACAAGTATAAAATATTAAGAAAGATTTTCAGGAACCCGGTTTGCCAGTGGTTGTTTGCATTGGTGCCACCCCGCATCGGATTGGGCATTGCCACCTGGTGGTCGGGTAAAAGCCGGCTTGCAAGCAGCAAAGAAGAGGTATTTGAAAGTGTAGAAAAGGAATGGCTTGCCGTATATGCTAAGGAATTGCTGCAAAAACAGCATTACGACTATTTCATTTTTGGTCACCGGCACCTGCCTTTGAGCATCGATCTGGATGGTAAAAGCAAATACATCAATATCGGGGAATGGATCAACTTCAACTCTTACGCGGTATTCGACGGCAATGATTTAAGTCTGAATTACTTCGAAAAAAATTAAACGAAAAAGCCTATTTTTGTTGTCCGAAATAAAAACCGCCTGCCCGGACCGGATCAGATCCTGGAATGATTCTGATTTTTTAAGGCCAGGCAGTATGAAATATTTTCTGAAAGAAAGCATATGTTAGATAAATTAGAAGCCATTAAACTGCGTTGGGAAGATGTAGAGGAGCAGTTGAGTAATCCTGATACGGTGCAGGACATGAAGCGTTTTGCAGCTTTAAACAAGGAGTATAAGGATTTAGGGAAGATTGTAGAGGAATATAAAGTTTACAAAAATGTAATGAGTAACATCGACGCCAATAAAGACATCCTGGTTAATGAAAAGGATGCCGAATTGCGTGAGATGGCGAAAGAGGAACTGGAACTGCTGTTGAAACAGCAGGAAGAAATGGAAGAAAGGGTTCGCCTGATGTTGATCCCTAAAGATCCGGAAGATGCCAAAAATGCGGTATTCGAGATCAGGGGCGGTACAGGTGGCGATGAAGCCGCATTGTTTGCCGGCGACCTTTACCGGATGTACAGCCGTTTCTTTGAGCAGAAAGGCTGGACTGTTGAAACCATTGATGTGACTGAAGGTACTGCCGGAGGTTACAAAGAGGTGATCCTTAAAGTAAGTGGAGATGATGTGTACGGACAGCTTAAATACGAATCTGGTGTACACCGGGTACAACGTGTGCCTGATACCGAAACCCAGGGCCGTGTGCATACATCGGCAGCATCGGTAGCGGTATTGCCGGAAGCGGAAGAGATCGATCTTTACATTAACCCGGCCGATATTGACCTGCAGACTTCACGTTCAGGTGGCGCAGGTGGGCAGAACGTAAATAAGGTGGAAACTAAAGTGCAACTTACCCACAGGCCTTCGGGTATTGTGGTGGTTTGCCAGAAAGAGCGCTCGCAGTTGGGCAACAGGATCATCGCCATGGAGATGCTGAGGAGTAAGCTTTATGATATAGAACTGCAGAAGAAAAATGGCGACATCGCTGCAAAACGTAAAACCATGGTATCTACCGGCGACCGCTCTGCAAAGATCCGTACTTATAATTATCCGCAGGGAAGGGTTACCGATCACCGCATTGGATTGACACTTTATAACCTGAACGGTATTATGGATGGCGGTGTACAGGAGCTGATAGATGCGCTACAGTTTGCGGAGAATGCAGAGAAGTTAAAAGAAGGTGCTGTAATTTAAGGACTTGCAATTATTTTAAAATAAATGTTGCAAAGTTAAATAAACACCCTATATTTGCAATCCCGAAACGAAACAACGATACGAAAACGGGAAAAACGGACCGGTAGTTCAGCTGGTTAGAATGCCGCCCTGTCACGGCGGAGGTCGCGGGTTCGAGTCCCGTCCGGTCCGCAAAAAGCCTGCTATCTTAACGATAGCAGGCTTTTTTGTTTTAGCATGAAAATGCGCTATGCACTTAATCTTTTGATAATTTCTATGCAGGCCCTGCCATTATGGTATGGGCATTTCCAAAAGCCAGCCTTGTCTTCCCCCGCCATTGGCGTGTAATCGCGATGAACACCCCAATGCCATTCCCCTTTGTCATTTTTAAGGTGCCTTTTGATAAAGGACCAGCTTTGAACAGATTGCTGGAAGTACCTGATATCAGCACTATTTTGCCAGGCATTCAAAAAACCTACCATGGCCTCGGCCTGCGGCCACCAATGAGCCTCTTCTTCCCATAGGCCACCGTCTTCTGCTAAGCCTTCTGCTGCTGCCTCGGTTAATTGTAAGGCCAGTTTCTGGAAAGCTCTGATCTCTCCCTCGTCTTTAAGGACAGTTGCCGATTCCAGCAGCAGCCAGGCTGCTTCAATATCGTGGCCAAAGGAAAATGTATTTGACCTTACTTCCCAGTTTTCTGCAAAAAACAACTGCAGGTGGTAGCTGCTTTTATCTATAATGTGGTCTTTAAAATTCGAAAGCAGTTTTTTGATGGCTTGTTTTAGCTTGTTATCTGGCCAAACCGTGTACAGATTGGTATAGGCTTCGATCACATGCAGGTGCGTGTTCATGGATTTTTTTTCGTTCCGGTCTTTGTCGCTCAACCGCAGGTCTTCCAGCGCTTCCCAGGTTCTGCTTAATGCTTCTACATAGCCGGTGTTGACCGGGTCAAAGCTGTACTGTTCCAGCAATTCAAAGGTGTTTTTGGCCAGGTCCAGGGCTTTTTCGTTGGGTGCTATCTTGATGTACTCTGCCAGGGCATAGATTACAAAGGCCTGGCCGTATACCTGTTTTTTGGATGCTGATGGCTTACCTGTAAAATCTACCGCCCAGTAGAACCCTCCGTATTCAGTGTCCAGAAAATGGGTAATTAAATAATCAAATGCTCTTTGGGCAATGGTTAAGTATGCTTTTTTGCCATTTAACGAATAAGCCGAAGAAAAGGTATAAAGGATCCTTGCGTTTAATACCAGGCCTTTTTCTGCCTGTGTATCGGCAATATTGTCATTGTCTACCTTTCCATAGAATCCGCCATGCTCCTGGTCAACAGTGTAAGTCATCCACCAGTCCAAGATTCCGGATAGCTCAGTAGTGAGTTCTGCTCTAAAAGTGGCTAAAGGTGCTGGATCCATGCTAAGTTCTTGTTCTGGTCTATAATGCTGATGATGGTTTCTACGGAGGTGGCAGACCTTAGCCGGTCTTCAGGATTGTGCTTCACATAATCCAGCAATTGCTGAATAGTTGTAGTTGCTACGTGCAGCCTGCTGTCGGAAGAGGCGTAGTAAATGTACACAGTCCCATCCTCATCTGCAATCCAGCCATTGCAGAAAACCACATTGGATACATCGCCCACTCTTTCCTCGCCTTCCGGGGCCAGAAAATAGCCGCCCGGTTTATGTGTTACTTTGGTAAGGTCATTCAGATCGGTCATAAACATATACAGTACGTACCTTAGCCCTGCTGCAGTGTTCCGCACACCATGGGCAAGGTGCAGCCAGCCTTCGGATGTTTTAATAGGAGCAGGGCCCTGTCCGTTTTTTGCCTCGTAAACGGTGTGGTATATCTTTTTGTCAATTACAATTTCTTCTTCAATGCTTGCATTTTCCAGGGATGAGGACAAGCCAAATCCGATGCCCCCGCCATTGCCTGCTTCAATAAAGCTGTCCTGAGGGCGGGTGTAGAAAGCGTATTTCCCATTTACAAATTCCGGGTGTAAGACTACATTGCGCTGCTGGGCGGATTTTGTTTGCAGATCGGGCAGCCTTTCCCAGTTGGTCAGGTTTTTTGTCCTGGCAATTCCGCATTGGGCTATAGCAGCCGATTGATCTCCTTCAGGCGCCGAGGGGTCTCTTCTTTCGGTGCAGAACAATCCATAAATCCAGCCGTCTTCATGCTGTACCAGCCTGGTGTCGTAAACATTGGTATCGGGTTCATCTGTTTCGGGCATCACTACCGGATATTCCCAGAACCTAAAATTGTCAATCCCGTTAGGGCTTTCCGCAATGGCGAAAAATGATTTTCTATCGGTCCCTTCAACGCGGGCCATCAGGATGTATTTACCCCGCCATTTGATGGCCCCGGCATTGAATACCGCATTGATGCCAAAACGCTCTATTAAATAGGGATTGGTTGCCGGGTTAAGATCATATTTCCACGTAAAGGGTACATGTGCTGCTGTTAACACCGGGTTTTTATACCTGTCGAACAGGCCATTTATTGCTTCAGCTTTTTGATTTGGGGCTTTGAGTAATTCGTTTTGTTTCGAAGCCAGTTGTGTAATATGTTGTTTGAAATTCGTTTTCATCTTATTCTCTTAATCTTCTAATCTATTCCACCAGGTTCTTTTTAAAATGAGGCTGATTACGGTTAAAATGCCTATTGTTATCCATAGAGGGGTGTACATCCCTGTGATCAGGTACATTGGGAAAATGGTAAGGCAAAGCTGTGCAGTGATACCCAGCACCACATTGAACATATCCAGTTTAAAATTCTTGTTGGTCTGAAAAGCAGGATCGTCCTGAATGACCAGCTCGTGTACCGGACCCCAGAACCCCCAGGGACGTACATTTCTGTAAAAGGATTTTAATACCCCAATATCAGTTGGGGGCGCAGTATAGGTGCCTATAAAGCAGCCAATGAGGGATAATACGAAAAGCAGTGGCCACCAGTACAGGGGTAGGCCGGTTGTGATGTAAGGCATAGACAGGGCGGCCACAACACCAACGGTCATTCCCCAGAAAAAGCCATTGGCATTGAATCGCCACCAGTACCATTTGAGGCAGTTGGCCGCAACATAACCCCCGTACAGCCCTCCGACAATCCATTGCAAAATGTCGTTGACATTATTGGCCATGAAGCCGAAGAAGATGCCTGTTACCACCACCATTACACCTACGGCGTAGTTCATGGACATGATCTTTTTGGTACTGGCCTGCGGGTTAACATACTTCAGGTAGATGTCGTTCACAATATAGGCTTGTGCTGCATTAAGTGTTCCGCTGAAAGTACCCATAAATGCACCCAGCAGGCCAGTCAATACCAGACCTAAAACACCTACCGGCAAAAAGTTGTTGATGGTTGCAGGCAAAATCCTCTCAAAATCTGTTACCCCGTCAGGGCCTTTCAGGTAAAGCTGATTGTAGTACAAAAGGGCCAGAACGGTTAAACCTGTGATCATGGAATAACGGATGGGCAGCAATATGATACTTACAAACCCGGTCATTTTGCTGGCCTCTTTAGGGCTGCGGGTGCTGAGTACTTTTTGCATGTCGTAGTTTGGCGTTGGCCCTGCAAGGGAGGCAAAAACACCCTTCATCAGCATCATCATAAAGAAAATGCCGAACAGGCTGAAGCCATCATCTGCAATCTTTTTATTGGCATCTGCAGCAATTTTACTCCAATCCAGGTTCAACTCCCAGCTAAAAAATGGGTTGTCCCATCCTTTGGGTACGTTCAATGTCTGTCCATGCAGGTGCTGAACCGCAATTACCCCTATAGCAATACAGGCTATGGTCATGATCAGGTATTTAATGGCATCTCCAAGTACAATACTGTGCAGCCCGCCAATGATGGAATAGAACATAGCAAACAGGGTAAATACAATGCCATAAAAATGAGGGACATATTTGTCGGCCACGGTAAAGGGAATGTAGTCCTTAACTACCTCCCAGGGGATGAAAACCTGGACGAATTTGCCTAGGCCTACAAAGCCATAGGCCAGAAAGCCCAGGCAGCTGATCAGCGCAAAGGCAATTACAATGATGTGCGAGCTTTTGACTCCTTTTCCTGTTAAACCAAATCTGGTTTTCAGCCATTCGGCGCCGGTTGTAGCATTCGACCTCCTGAGCCATTTGGAGAGAAACATCATCATGAAAACCTGGTTGAAAACGGGCCACAACCAGGGAATCCAGATGCTTTTAAAGCCATATACAAAACAAAGGGCTACCATCCACATGGTGCCGCTGATGTCGAACATATCACTGGCGTCGCTTAGGCCGAGCATGTACCAGGGTAATTTCTTGCTGCCCATCAGGTAGCTTTCTTTATCCTGTTTTGCTTTGTTCCTCATGTAAATGCCAATGAGGACCATAGTGAGCAGGTAGGCAAGGAGGATTAAAATATCTATCAGCTGTAATTTCATATCAATTGGTATCGTATATTTTTTTAGCGCCTAAAGCCTTTTCAAACAACATTCTTTTGTTTTGATAGAATTTCTTAAAATCAGGGGCTGAAACCTGACCTTCGAAAGGAGCGTAATAGTGCATTTTCTTCATTGAGGGCATGTAACCCGCGTTGCGCCACACCAAAACGTAGGATAAAGGATAGTCTTTAATGGCGGGCCATAAAGTGCCGGTCCACCAGTTTGCATCAGGTATTGCCTCATATCCGGTTTCGGCAAAGGCGCTTAGCTTGCCGCGTTCTTTTGCAATCTTGCTGAGGATGGCCAGGTTGTTCTGTACGGCTGTGGTAAATGCGTTTTTGTCCTGGTTTTTGAACTGATACAGGTCGAAGCTCAGCACGTCCACCACATCGTCGCCCGGATAGTATTTCAGGAATTCCTGCTCGCTGGCTACGCCATTGGTATTGTAAACAAAAATGAGGTTGTGCAATTTGCTGTTGTTGTTCAGGTAATCCACAGTAAACCGCCATGCTTTTTTAATTTCAGCCGGACTTGCAACATTTCTTCCCCACCAGAACCAGTTCCCGGATATTTCATGAAAAGGCCGGAAAAGTATCGGAATGGGTTCTCCCTTGCTTCCTTTTAAACTGGAAATAAATTTTGCGGCCTTGTTTAGCCAGGAAATGTAAAGCTGGTGTTTTGCGCCTCCGGGTAAAATTGAGGCTACCGAATTTCTGGTGGTGTCCCAGGAGGATCCCCCGGTTAAAGGATTGTCGAAATGCCAGCTTAGGGTAATGACCGCGCCTTTTCCGTACCCATCCTGGATATACTTTCGCATTTTGCTGAAGGGAATGCCATCGATGTTCCTCAAAGAGTCATGTTCAATACGTCCGAGGTCCCAGCCGTAAATGCCGGGATAATCGTTTACCACCTCTTTAATATCACTCTTGCCAGCTATGTATTTCCAGTTTACGCCATAGGCCAGGTCATCCTGGTGGCCAAATATGATGTGTTTTTGGCTCAGTTTATGGAGGTTTTTATAGAGGGTTTGAGTTTCTTTGTCCGCCGCTTTATCGCTTAGCGGCTGAGCCTCTGCCTGTAATGTGGTTAACAGGCAGAGGCATAAAAATATAGCGTTAATAGAAGCCCACATCGTCTACGTAAATTTGTGAGGTAAGTCCACTGAACTCCTGGAAGGTGATGGCAGTTATTGTGGCAGGGTTACCAAGATTTGTAAATGGCACCTGGTAGTCTGTCCAGGCCCCTTCGGTCAGGATGAGCTCGAAAGTACTGGCAGCGGGGGTCAATGAGATCCTTACTTTTTTGCCGGCCGTGCCCGCACCTCCGTAAATAGAGATTTTAACCCCGGTATAACCACTGGTGCTAAATGCAGGTGCCGCTTTTGTAAAACGTACCGCACCGAAACCAACGGTAAATTTATTTACAATGGCTTTTGTTCCTCTTCTTACAATAGCAGTCTGGTTCATGTCGTAGGTGTTGCTGTAGGAGGTGTTAGACCAGCCGCTGGCCATGGCATCGTCAAATATGGTAGCCTTTAACCCAAATACTTTCGCCGATTTTACCGTTCCTACAGGGGTGGTAACGAAGATGTACCCGGAAACAAAGCCGGCAGGTACTTTTACTTTGATCTCAGTTTGCGTGCTGGAAACGATAGTTGCCGCAGTGGTTTCGAATTTGACCTCCGTTACACCTTTAAAGTAATTTCCCTTTATGCTGATCTCGTCATTCGGTAAGCCTGCCCCCGGGTCGAAGCCGGTGATTGTCGGTGCCGGTTGTTTGATCTGAAAATTTAAACTGGCCGAACCATATTTTGTGCTTACCGTAATTGGATTGTTAAGCGGGTCTGTAAGCTGTGCGGGTATTTTAACGGTTACTGTGTTGTCGTCCCCATAAATCAGGGAGTCTGCCGCTAATGTGCCATTAAAATCGACCTTATAAGTGCTGCTCAGGTTTGTACCCTTGATAGAGATCCATTCTCCATAATCTACAGATGCTAACAGGACATCTCTGTTTACCAGATTGCTGACCCCTGTTATGGTAGGAGGGGCAGTATTTACCGTACTCTCCTTTTTACAGGCATTGAAAGCGTTGAAAAGAAAAAGCAGTACCGCAATCAGTGCATAGCTGCTTATTGATGGCGTTTGTTTCATAATTGCATGATTTAAATTAATCATTAAATAAATATCTTTTACCAATCCGGGTTATTTGATGGGATGGCTTTATTGGAATTCAATTCGTTTAGTGGAAGCGGAAGTAATAGGTTTCTTCGGGCCCTCACTTTCGAAATGTTGTTCTGGCCGGTAGAAATCTTGTTCATCACCTGCAGATAGATGCCCCAGCGCATGAGGTCGAAACGCCTGATGCCTTCCAGGTTAAACTCACGCGCCCTTTCTGCCAGAACAAAACTGCGGAATTGTTCGGCCGTCATGTTGGCAGGGGCATATGCTGCGGGCACAGGTGTTGCGAGTGTCCCGGTTGTAGGGTAACAGCGGAACCTTACCGTATTTAATGCATTATAGGCAAGGGTGGTTGCGCCGTTGACCTCATTTTCGGCCTCAGCATACATCAGTAATACCTCCGAATAACGCAGCAGCGGATAAAAGGCGTCGCTGTTTGCTACGCTGGGATCGGCAACAGCGCTGTATTTGATGGTATAAGCCCTTTCTGCGGTGGTGCTGTTGGTATTGTTGTAGGTGATGCCGTTAACCACTTTGTACAAGGCGGCCTGGGCAAAAGGATAAAAAATATTTGTTCCCTGTAAAGTGGTATAATTGTGCGTGATGCCGTCCAGAACCCGGGCGTCCGCCTCGTCGTAATCTTTATAGTGGTTGTTGGTAGTCCATACGGCCCCTTGTCCGAAGGTAGACCGGGCCGAGAAATACGCGCCGAGGTTATTTACAAAGGCTGTTCCGGCAAGCGATTGCAGTTCCCACATTTGTTCTTTATTGTTCCTGCCTGCAATGCTCCACAGATCTTTCCAGCTTGGTGTTAAGGTGTAAAGCTTACTGTCGATAACCTCTGCCGCCTTGTCTCTTGCCAGTGCATAATAAGCTTTAGAATCCATTCCTTCGTAGCCGGCAACCAGGGTTTTAGCATAGGTGTAATAGCCATTGTCGGTACCGCCCCGAACGGTTACATTGCCTGTTGCTGCGCCCGAGGCCATGGTAAGGTATGTTTTGGCCAGAAATGCTTTTGCAACGCCCTGGTTTACCCTGCCGGTTTCCCCGGCTTTTGGGTGGCCCAAGGGCAGCAGCCTGGTTTCGGCATTTTTAAAATCACTGATCACCACGTCATAGGTTTCTTTAACGGTGGCGCGCGGAATATTGGTTTCGGGCTCGGCGGCCGACAGGGATTTTAGACGAATAGGTACGCCACCATATAACTGTACCAGCTGAAAATAAGCCCAGCCCCTTAAAAAGTAAGCCTCGCCCAGGATCCTGTTTTTGATCTCCTCATCCATGGTGTTGATATTGACTACATTTTCCAGAACGGTATTTGCCCTGGCAATAATGGCGTAGCAGCCTACCCAGGGTTTTTCCCAGCCAAAGTAGGCCTGAGGGTTCCCCGCCCCGGTAGTGCCTAAAAACCAATCGGCACCCGAAACATGGTCATCGTCAAGGATGGTCATATTCCAGAAGGGCTGCAGGTACAGGTCATAAGTATAAAGTTCTGCATATACCCCATTGATGGCGGCCCTGGCATCGCTTTCATTTTTGTAAAAGTTCTCTGGTGAATAAAAGGAATAAGGGGTTTCTTCCAATGCTTTTTTGCAGGAACCGGTACCCAGAAAAAGCAGCCCGGTAGCAAATGCGGTAAAGTATTTTGAAAATGCTTTCATGTTCTGTTTTTAAAGGTTAAAAATTACAACGTAAGGAAAGGTGATAGGTTCTGGCGTTAGGATAGCCCCCCAGGTCGACCCCAAAAAGTGCAGGGTTATCGCCATAGCTGTTGATTTCCGGATCGTAGCCCGAATAATTGGTAAACGTGTAAAGGTTGCTTACTGCCAGGGAAACCCTGAGGCTATTAATGATTTTGGAGTTGAGTGGAAGCTGATAGCTGCAAGTCACGTTTTTGATCCTTACAAAACTTCCGTCTTCAACAAATCTTCTACTGAACAGCTGGTTCCTGAAAAACTGGCGCATCACCTTAGGCCCGGTGGCATTGGTATTGTCGCTTCCCTCGGCCCAGGCGCCATCCAGCGTCTCCTGGGTGATGTTCTTATTGGTACCCAGGTTTCCATTAAAACGGGTATTCATATTGATGATGTCGTTGCCCTGGACGCCGTTGATGAACACGCTCAGGTCAAACCTTTTGTACCTGAAATTATTGGTGAAACCGAAAGTGTAATCTGGATTTACATTGCCGATAAAGGTTCTGTCGGTTTGCGAAATGTTGGTTCTGTCGTTATCCAGATTCTTATATTTGATCTCACCAATGGTTCTCAGGATGATTGCTGTGCCCTGTCCGCTATAGGCCGGGTCGCTTCTTACTTCGGCTTCATTGTCGTAATAGCCATCTTCAACATAACCATACAGCGCGCCGATTGGCTTGCCTACGGTTTGGATGAAAGGTGCATCACCGGTAGAAATATTCCTTCCGTATTGCTCAGTTACATCCGGACTTAAACTTAAGATTTTGTTGCGGTTGAAGGCAATGTTGAAGCTGGAATTCCATTCAAAGTCCTTGTTCTTTAAAACAATTCCGCCAAGTGTAACTTCCAGCCCTTTGTTTTCTATGGAGCCCGAGTTTACCAGTTTGGTTGGGAATCCTGTAGAGGAAGGGATGATGAGGTTTTGTAAGAGGTCGTCGGTTATTTTTTTATACAGGTCGACCTGCAGATTGAACCTTTTGTTAAACATACTCAGGTCTAGCCCGGCGTTATAGGAAGTTGTAGTTTCCCATTTCAGCTTTTCATTAGGAGGCCCTGAGTAGAGGTCGTTGGCAAGGCCGGTTTGCACGGCACCACCAAATACATAATTGTAAACACTTAATTTGGCCAGGGAAGCGTAGGAGCCAATTCCCTGGTTGCCGGTTTGTCCGTAGCTCAAACGTAGTTTTAAATCGTTAATCACCTTCAGGTCTTTCATGAAGGCCTCATTGGATACCCGCCATGCGGCGGCGGCAGACGAAAATCCGGCCCATTTGTTATCCTTGCCAAATTTGCTGGAACCATCCTGGCGATAAGAGAAGGTGAGCAGGTACCGGTCGTCATAGTTGTAGTTTGCCCGACCTAAAAAAGAGATCAGCGTAGATTGATAACGTGAAGTGATGATCGGGAGGGCAGCTTCTGCTGCAGCCATATTCTCGTTTTGCAGCGCATCATTTGGAAAAGTTTTGGCTTCGGCCCTTTTGCTGTTGCCGTTTGTGCGTTCAAAGGTGCCCGCCCCAACAACGTTTAAACTGTGTTTATCTATTTTTTTGTTATAGGTAAGGATACTTTCGGCAACACCACTGTTCCATATGTTGTCAGACTTCAGGCCCCAGCCTTTAACAGCAAAGCCTTCATAAACACTTCTTGGGTAATACTGGTCCCGTGTGCTGGATGCGTAGCTAAAGCCAACGTTTTGTCTGAACTTGAAGTCTTTCAAAAAGGTTGCTTCCAGGTAATTTGAAGTAAAGATGTTAATTCCTTTTACACGATTTAAAACATCATTTACGTAGATGTAGGGGTTGGTGATAAATGCATCACCCACACCGTCGTAATCAATTGGTTCTGACTGGGTGGAAGGGAAGGTGATGGCAGAGCGGATTACCCCGGCGCTTGCCGCATCCGATTTGTCGGTGCCGGTTTTTACACCGTTTGTACGTGAACTTGCCAGAGTTGTGCTGGTACCCACCTTAAAGGTCTTGCTGATGTTCCTGTTCAGGTTTATGCCGAGTCCGAATTTGTTGTAATCGGAATTTGAAATGGTACCTTTCTGATTTAAATAGTTGAAGGAAATGCTGTGGCTGCCCGCATTGCCGCCCCCGGAAACGTTGACGGTGTAGTTTTGAAGGCTGCCTGTACGAAAAATCCGGTCTTGCCAATTGTTGTTATTGCCGATATAGTCTTGTGGTCCTTTGGCGTAATAGGTGCTCCCCGGGTTTAAAGGATCGGGCAGGTTGGTGCCTGGATAAGGCAGGGTATACGCCGTCCCGGTATATTTGTTGGAGTTCAGGTAAGCCAGGTTCTGATAGGCGGCATACTCAGCAGCATTTAAAACATCCAGTTTTCTGGATACCTGTGCCTGGCCTACGGTGAGGTTAAATTCGACTTTGTCTTTTCCTGATTTTCCTTTTCTGGTGGTAATTAAAACTACGCCGTTTGCGCCGCGTGAACCGTAAATTGCAGTTGCAGAGGCATCTTTTAAAATGTCGATGCTTTCAATGTCGCTGGGGTTCAGGAAGGCCATGGCATTTAAAGTCTGCTTTTCGTCTTCACCGATAGACTGCGGGGTGGTACCGGAGCTGCTGTTGTTGAACGGCACTCCATCTATCACATACAGGGGTTCTGTACCGCCAAGAAAGGAATTGGAGCCCCTTACCCTGATGCTCAGGCCTGCTCCGGGGGCACCATCGTTCTGTGTCACATTTACCCCGGCAATTTTTCCCTGTAGTGCCTGCAGTACATTTGTGGGTGCGTCCTTAATCAGATCGTCCCGTTCAATTCTGCTGATCGCGCCCGTCAGATCGGATTTTTTTGCTGTACCGTAACCTACTACAATAACATCCGAAAGCGTATTGCTTGTAGGTTTCAACATGATGTTGAAGGTAGTCCTGCTGCCAATGGCGACCTGCTGTTCTTCCATCCCAAGATAGGAGATGGCTATAGTCTGGGCTGTAGCCGGAATGGCAAGTACAAAGTTCCCCTGCCCATCTGTAATGGTTGCTGTTTTTGTGTTTTTTATACTAACTGAAGCACCTGGAAGGGGGCTGCCGTTTTCATCTGTTACCCTGCCGGATACTTTTTTGTCCTGGGCGAAAGTATGGGTTACAGATAACAGGCATGCAAGTATTGCCAATAAATTAATGGATAGTTTATTAAGCATAAGCGGTTTATTTGGTTAATATCAAAAGTAGCCTTCGATATGTCCTGAAAAATAATACTATTTTATCCATTTGTGATATTTTTATCGCAGTTGTCGTCGTTATTTTTAAAATTAGGGCATTGTATTATTTGCTTAACCTATTTTTGTTGCTAAATAGGAGCTCTTACGCCTATATTTGAATGTTGATATTATTTTATCCATATCATTGGTGTTATTTATACATTTATTGTGCAGAAGGACATGTTAAAAGAAATTACCCCCCTAACCAACAGCGATTGTTTCACTATTTTTGAACGGAAGAAACAGTATTTCGATTTTCCGTTGCATTATCATGAAGAGATGGAGCTGAACTTTATTTCCAATGCCAGCGGAGCAAGAAGGGTAGTCGGCGATCATATTGAAGAGATCGGGGATGTGGAACTGGTATTGGTCGGTTCTAATCTTCCGCATGTGTGGGAAACCCATAAGCTGGATGGAAGGGAAATCCATGAAGTGACCATTCAGTTCCATAAGGATCTTTTTGACGAGAGGTTTTTGCGCAGAAACCAGCTGCGGGTTATCAGGGACCTATTCGAAAAATCAAAATGCGGCATTCTGTTTTCTAAAGAAACAGCACAATTCATAGGGCCAAGACTGGTAAAGCTGAATAAAAAACATGGGTTTGATTCTGTTTTGGAGTTGATGTCCATTCTGCACGATTTATCAAGTTCCAGAAATATGCGTACGTTGTCCGATTCAACTTTTAGTCAGGCCGAATTTTCCTACAATAGCCGGAGAATAGAAAAGGTGATGGAGTACATCAATTTAAATTTTGATAAACAGGTGAACCTAGCCGAAGTAGCCAAAATTGCCAATATGACGGAAGTTTCTTTCAGTCGTTTTTTTAAAAGCAGGACGGGGACTAACTTTACCGATAGTCTTACTGACATCAGGCTGGGGCATGCCTCCAGAAAGCTGATTGATACGACAGAAGCAGTGGCTGAGGTGGCCTACAATTGCGGGTTTAACAATATTTCCAATTTTAACCGCATCTTTAAAAAGAAGAAAGGCTGTACGCCTAAAGAATTCAGGGAGAACCTGTCGGGCAACCGGGTTTTTGTATAACTTAAAAAAATAAACGATATCCAGATGAAAAAGCCAGCGCTGATTTTATTGCTCTTAACTGCCTTTGTTATAGTAAAAGGACAAAATACCCCATTTTATAAAGACATACAGCATTTTAAAAAGCAAGACAGTATCAATTTTCCGCCCAAAAAAGCCATACTTTTTATTGGAAGTTCCACTTTTACCAACTGGAAAGATGTGAATGCCTATTTTCCGGCGCAGACCATCATTAACCGGGGTTTCGGAGGTTCATCGCTACCAGATGTGATCCGCTATGTTGAAGATATTGTTTATCCTTATCATCCGCGGCAGGTGGTGATTTATTGTGGTGAGAATGATTTTACAGGTGGAGCTTCGGCGGATGCTGTGGTGGAACGGGTTGCGCAGCTGCTCAAATTAATAAGGAAAAAATACCCCAGGATTCAGGTTACCTATATTTCTATTAAGCCGAGCCCTTCCAGGGAAAAATACTGGTCTTTAATGCAGGAGGCAAATGCAAAGATCGCCGCAATGATTTCGAAAATGAAACGGACCAGTTACATCAATACCTACGATGCGATGTTCAATACAGATGGTAAAATTATGACCGATATCTTTTTGTCGGACAACCTGCATATGAATGCAAAAGGATATGCCATCTGGGCAAAAATTATGGAACCTTACCTTATTAACAGATAAAAAGAAACGTGATGTCAGATTTTATTAATGTGCTGTCCCGGGCCGATGTTTGTTAAGGGAAAAGCTTCCGGTGATAAGCCGGAAGCTTTTCTGTATTATGGGTTTGGTGCGACCCCTATATCATATTGAAATACTTCTACTGAATTGTCGCTTTTGGTAACAGTACAATAAAGATGGCAATAACCAGCCCATGAAAATGTCAGGTCAACAACCTTGTCATTCCATGGCATAAGCCAAATTACCGCACCGGCATCACCGTCAACAGACCATTCATACGAAACGGCTCCAGGTATTTCATCAATGTAATACCCGTAAGATTCCCCATTGGCGGTTTCTGGTATGCTGGGCGCGTTTGCTCTTATCTGCGCATAGATGCTTGACGAGGCAAATGAAAGAAATAAAATAAACAATAACTTTTTCATCATTAATTAGGTTTAATTTTCAGATTTAAACTACTCTTCGTCAACTATCAGGTACAGATAATTGATGACCTCTGTATAGTCGCTCTTGGTTACAACACAGATTATGTCATAAGCGCCCGGATCATAGAAAATAATATCCAGAAACCTGTCGCCTGCGGGAAAAAGGACGGTTTGCCCTGACCCCTGGACAAACCATTCGTAAGATACGGCCCCTGGTACATTATCTACATAATAGCCATAGGAATCTCCATTGGCATAAGTTGGCTGACCGCCATTCGTTTCCCTTACCTGAGCGTAAATTGTTGAGCAGGCAAAAGACAGGAACAATACTATAAGCAGTTTTTTCATAATTAAGAGGTTTAAATTAATTTTTAAGACAAATGTTGATTTCTTCACGTTATTGTCCGTGAAAATAGGGGAGCGCATAGCGCTTTGGGGGGTGAGTGTTTCGATAGGCGTTAATTTAAGTTGTTCCTACTCTTTTAAAGATTTTCGGATGCTCTTTTAAGGCAAGGGGTTGTCTTTACAGCTGCGTTCTTTAAAACTAGATTTATTTTTTCTCTTATCTGTCAAGCAGATTGGCCGAGTATTAAGCGATTTTATCATGAGGGTTTAAAAGAGATTTTTTAAAACACAAAAGCCCGCAGGACATCAGACCTGCAGGCTTTTAACGGCGAGGTTAATTAACGAGTAGTTCAGTTTTAACCTGCTGTTTCTGGTGTAGCAAGACTGGCATTGGAAGCAAAGACGAAGCGTCCGATTCAACGATTCCATAAGCTACGGCTTGGGTCGCGTTAACAGATTCTCCTATTTTCAGTACCTTTCCCTGATCGTTCAATTTGTAGGGAATAATTGGGTCCAAAGTTTCCTCTTTTTAGAGGTATTTGCCGTACAGTTGCTGCTGTATTACACACATTCTAACCAAAGTATGTGCACAAACAGGACTTAATGCTTATTTACTGACTTCGAAGCTGTAAGTTGCACCCTGCCATGCCGCATTGATGGAAAAACACCAGTGATGAGGATAATATTTTTAAGAGGCATTATTTCCGGCGTAATTTGCTAACATTGTTTTAAAATTTGTATTACCTAAGAATGAGTGGGCAAGGCATAGTTGATTATAGTAAATTACCGGATACAGAACTGGCCGTCTTATTAACACGTGGCGACCAGGCTGCGTTCACGGAGATTTATGACAGGTACTGGAAGCTGATTTATACACATGTCTATAAAATGCTGAGGGATGAGGAAGATGCAAAAGATATTGTTCAGGAAGTTTTTGGTAACCTTTGGATCAGGGCAGCATCCATAAAAAACAACGCCAATATTTCTGGGCTGCTGTATATTGCTGCGAGGAATAAGGTTTTTGATCTGATTGAGAGAAATAAAGTCAGGAGCGATTATATCGGCGAAATTGCCAGTTTTATTTCGGAGAGAGGAAACGACCAGGTAGATACCATTGATGAAAAAAGGATCATTGAAATTCTGGAAAGAGAAATTCAAAAGCTACCTCCGAAGATGAGGGAAATCTTTGAATTGAGCCGTAAGGATAACCTGTCGCATAAAGAAATTGCAGCTAAATTGAACATTTCGGAACAAACGGTAAAAAAGCAGGTACAGAATGCCCTAAAGGCCATTAAGCCAAAACTGAATGACATGGGTGTAAGCATTGTCATGCTGCTGTTGATGCGTTAAATGCATACTATGCAAATATTTTAAAGTTTTTCTACCCCCAGATTTACTTTCACCCGTTTAGCTGTAAATGAACTCCAAAAGAATATATAGGCAAAGGGCAAGAGCATTGGTTAAAAAGTATAACCGCGGACTGGCAACAGCTGAAGAAAAGGCAGTGCTGGAAAACTGGTACATGGAAAAACTGGACAGTCTTTTTCTTGACGATGATGAAATAGATTTCGACCAGGTTGGACCGGAACTTAAAGGCCGCGTGCTTAACCATGCCGGAATTGCTGCCCCGATTATTCAAACCAGGAGCTTTAAGTTATGGCCGCGTATTGCATCTGCGGCAGCTATTATTATAGTTGCCGGAGCTGGCTTATTTTATTATGTTAAGGGTCCTTCAAATGAAATAGCAGGTCTTTCGAGACACAACGATATTGCTCCTGGATCCAATAAAGCTGTTTTAACACTTGCCAGTGGCAAGCAGGTTGCCCTGGCCGATGCGCAAAACGGAGCCCTGGCTACTGAAGATGGGGCCCTCATCAGAAAAACCGCCGATGGACAGCTGGTATATCGCGGAGCTGCTGCAAATGATACCACAACTTTATACAATACGATTTCGATTCCGAAAGGTGGCCAATATACTTTATTGCTTTCAGACGGGACAAAGGTAGTCTTGAATGCAGCCTCTTCACTGAAATATCCGATCCGTTTTAAAGGGACCAGCCGAACCGTTGAATTAGCCGGCGAGGGGTATTTTGAAGTGGCCCATAACCGAGCAAAGCCTTTTAAGGTTATTAGCAGAGGGCAAACTGTGGAAGTGCTGGGCACACACTTTAATGTGAACGCTTATTTGGATGAACCAGGCGTTAAAACCACGCTGCTGGAGGGTAGTGTGGATGTGAATGGTACAATACTTAAACCTGACCAGCAATCGGTGCTATTGGATGATAAGACAATTCGTGTGAGAACAGTTGATGTGGACGATGTTGTGGCATGGAAGGATGGCTTATTTAAATTTGATCATACTGATATTAAGACCCTCATGCGCCAAATTTCACGCTGGTATGATGTGGAAGTAGCTTATGAACCCGGCATTAAAGATGAACAGTTTTATGGAAAAATTGAAAGAAGTTATACGCTCTCTGAAGTATTAAAAGTGCTGGAACTCGGAAAAGTGCATTTCCGGGTAGAGGGGAGAAAAATAATAGTCATGCCGTAATACGGAAAAATAAATACACCTAAAATCAACTCATAATTAACTAAAACTAAACCAACCAGAATGAAAAAATCTATACAACAAAGCGGCTAAGCCAGTTAGGAGGTTAGCGGTATACAAAAAAGCCCGGAGAAGGCTTCGACACTTTTCTCCGGACCTACGTTTGGGCTAACCTGATCCGATAAATCGGAATGATGAATAATTCTTGAAAATTAATCCAAACCCAAACAATACAAACGTATGAATTTATACTCATATGCGAAAGTTTCCCATAAACCAGGGGGGCAGCTGCGTAAAATCATTATGGTAATGAAACTGATTTTTTTCATAATCACCATCGCTTGTGTGCAGGTATCTGCAATTGGATACGCGCAAAAAGTAAGCATCAATCAAAAAGATGTTATGCTTACCAAAGTTTTTTCTGACATAGAAAGCCAGACAGGCTATAGTTTCTTTTGGAAGAATGATGACCTGACAAAGATTAAGATAGATGTAAAGCTTCAGAATGTGTCTTTGGAAGATGCATTGAAAGAGATTTTCCAGGGTTTGCCACTAACTTATTCCATCTCCAAAAAATCAATTGTAGTGCAGCCAAAAGTACCTTCCTTACTGGATAAACTTACCGAGGTTTTTAAAGATACAGATGTCCGTGGTGTTGTTGCAGACGCAAAAGGTGAACCGCTTCCCGGTGCAACAGTTTCTGTTAAAGATGGTAAGGCCAGGACAATAACGAATGCCCGTGGTGAATTTGTATTGAAAAATGTAGCCGATGACGCCATTTTGCAGGTATCTTTTATGGGTTATGTAACTAAAGAAGTCCCCGTTGGAAACCGCATCATAGGCATCAGACTGGAATTGAGTAACTCTAAACTGGATGAAATTCAGGTGATGGCTTACGGCCAAACCAGTCGTCGTTTTTCTACAGGGAATATCACTACTGTTACCGCCGAGGAAATTGCGAAACAGCCGGTAATGAACCCTTTGCTGACTTTGGTAGGCAAGGTTCCGGGAATGACGGTAACGCCTAACACCGGGTATGCAAGTGGAACCATTAAGGTGGAAATCCGTGGCCGGAGCACCATCAGCTCAAAATTTCCTTCAGATCCTTTGTATATTATCGATGGGGTGCCACTTACTTATTTAGATATCGGTGGAAATTCCAGTTATGAAGCAGGTTCTCCAGGAATTATACAGAACGGAAGTTACACAGCAGGCTGGGGCCAGAGCCCATTGTTTAATATCAATCCTGCCAGCATATCTAGTATAGAAGTATTAAAAGATGCCGATGCGACGGCAATCTATGGCTCCAGAGGAGCTAATGGTGTGATCCTGATCACTACCAAAAAGGGAATACAGGGCCCAACGAGTATTTCTGCAAATGTTTCTCAGGGAATTAATGTGGTTACCCGCTATTGGGATCTGTTAAATACAAAAGATTATGTAAAAATGAGAAAGGAGGCCTTTAAGAATGATGGCATCACACCCACCTTGCTCAACGCTCCTGATCTTATCGCCTGGGATACCACCAGATATACCAACTGGCAAAAGGAACTTTGGGGAAATACAGGAAAAATCACAACTGTCAATTTAAGTATTTCGGGGGGCAATGAAAACACCCAGTTTAACATTAATCCGGGATATAGCAGGACAACGGATATCATGACAAACAGTGGATCCAATAAAAGTGCCAACATGGGGTTTAGCATCAGCAATGCTGCCTTCAATAAGAAGTTGAAAACTAATTTTCAGGGGGCCTATACTTATACCAATGTCAATACAAATAGTACACCATCGGTAGCCGGACTTGCACCTAACGCACCACCAATATTCGACAGCATGGGACAGTTGAATTATAAAGAATGGAATGATGCGGGATTACCAAATTCCTATCCCTTTGGCTCGCTCAAAGCTTTGGCCTACTCAAAGACATCCTTAATATTGGGGAGCCTGGATATTTCTTATGAGTTGTTTACCGGACTGCAGCTAAGTAGCCGTTTTGGTTACAATACCAGTCACAATACGGGTGGCGGGGCACAGCCGATTTCATCGCAAAATCCTGCGACCAGTCCGACCGGTAGCATGATGGTTGGAACTAACGAAAACCAAAACTGGAATATTGATCCGCAATTGAACTATCAGCGAACTATAGGCAAAGGTAATTTATCTGTACTCCTGGCGGCTACATTGTCGGGCAGTATTGCTTCGGGTCAGAATATTATGGGCTTTGGATTTGAAGATGATAACCTGCTGGGTTCTATATCCTTTGCTCCATTTAAGCTGATTAACGATACCTATGGCCAATATAAATATGCGGCGCTATCTGGCCGGATCACCTACAACTGGGATAGTAAATATTTTGTGAACATCAGTGGACGACGGGATGGATCTTCACGTTTTGGCCCGGGAAAACAATATGGAAATTTTGGTGCTGTAGGCCTGGCATGGATCGCATCGCAGGAAACCTGGGCTAAAAATGTCCTCCCCTCCTTTATGAGCTTTTTAAAATTCAGAGGCAGTTACGGATTAACGGGCAGTGACGGTGTAGGGGATTACCAATACATTAGCCAATGGTCAAGTCAGCCAGGTGGTACACCATTGTACACTTATGGTGGAATTACACCGCTGGTAAGTCTGCATGCTGTAAATCCGGATTACCAATGGCAGGTAAACAAAAAGCTGGAAGCCGCAATGGAGACGGGGCTCTTTAATGATAGAATAACACTTAGCGCTGTTTACTATCAAAACCGATGTGGAAATCAGTTAACCAGCTACCCAACCCCTCGTTATACAGGGTTTGATGGGGTAACTGCCAACTGGGCAGCTACCGTTCAAAATAGCGGGTGGGAGTTTGCTATGAATAGCAGTATCATCGCTGAACGGGATTTTAGCTGGGACATGGGCTTAAACGGGGGAACCAATAAGAACATCCTGCTCAAGTACCCGGATCTTAAACTCTCACCATATGCAACCCAATATGTTATCGGCAAGTCTGTAAATGATAAATATCTTTTACACTATATCGGTATTGATCCAATGACTGGCCAATATGCTTTCGAAGATCGCAACAAAGACGGCGTGATTAATGTAAATCCATTTGAACAGCCTGGACAGAAAGATGACCGCTATATCGTGATCAATTCTGACCCGAAATTTACCGGGAGTATTGAAAACCGGTTCCGTTATAAAAATATGGCATTGAGTTTTTCCCTGTATTATAAAAATCAAATGGGCATCAGCGCTTTTTATAGTGGTATGCCAGCAGGGAATTTTGGGAACATACCAACAGAAATTTTTGAAAACCGTTGGCAATATCCCGGACAGCAGGCTAAATATGCGATCCTGACCACTACTTCGGGCGGACCGCAAAATGGATATGTTTCATCATCCGATCTGTATTATACTGATGCATCTTACCTGCGGCTGCAAAATGTTGCATTTTCTTATGTCGTTCCGGAGAAAGTGCTGAAAAATAAGAAGCTTAGCTTTTCTGTAAATGCACAGAATTTATTGGTGTTTACAAAATATAAAGGTATCGATCCTGATACACAGAATTTTACGGCAATGCCTACTGCTAAAATAATTACTGCTGGACTTAATCTTACATTTTAAACTAATGATTATGCTTAACCATCATACAAATAAATTATTACTGTTTATATCCGCCTTTTTATTGGTTTCCTGTGGTAAACTCCTCGAGATTCCGGAGCCTAAAAACAGCCTCACTACTGAAAAAGTGTTTAACAACGAAACACAGGCAAAAGGTGCGATGGCCGGTGTGCTTACCCAGATGATCAATACCAGTGCTTACGCGTCTTTTAGTTCCGGACTCAGCAGTTTGCTGGGACGTAGTTCGGCCGATGAACTGGATAACGTATTGAATCCGGGAGATAACTATTATAGAAACGCACTTACCGCTCAGGATGGTCAGAGTAATGGCATCTGGAACTCTGCCTATCAGACCATATATGGTGCCAATGGCGTGATAGAAGGTATTGCCGAATCAAAGTCGCCTTTATTGGGCGAAAAGCTCAGAAAAGAGCTGACGGCTGAAGCTAAGTTTATCCGCGCTTTTTGTTATTTCTACCTGGTAAATACTTACGGAGACGTACCATTAGTACTCACCATTAACCTGGCTAAAAATACAAATATGGAACGCACGCCAACAACAAAGGTGTATGAACAGATCGTTACTGACCTTAAAGATGCGGCAAATATATTGCCTGCAGATTATTCCAGCGGTAACGGAGAAAGGATCAGGGCCAATAAATGGGCGGCAAAAGCCTTGCTGGCCAGGGTTTATCTTTACACAGGGAATTACGGGGATGCCATTCTGGAAGCAACAGATGTAATTGGTCAAACCAACCTTTATCAGCTGGAGCTTGTTGACCTGAACAAGGTTTTTTTGAAAAACAGTTCAGAAACCATCTGGCAGCTGCAACAAAGTACACAAGTGGATTTTTCTGGTAATGCCGTGCCTGAAGCGATATATTTGATGCCAAGCCCGCTCCATACCGGGGTTTCCAGTGATCTTTCTGCCAACCTGCTCCGTGCTTTTGACGAAGGAGATCTCCGAAAAGCAGCCTGGATAGATAGTACGGATTTCGTTTCGGGGAGTAATATGGTCCATGCAAGGTTCGTGTATAAGTATAAAACAGGTCTGCACAACAAGGTCGTTAATGCCGAGGCTTCCGAATATTATATGGTATTGAGGCTGGCCGAAATGTATCTGGTGAGGGGCGAAGCAAGGGTATTGAATGGACCAATCAGCACAGGCATTGCGGACCTCAATGTATTGCGCCTTCGTGCAGGCGTAAATCCATTACCTACATCACTTGGAAAAGAAGAGGCTCTGGCCGCCGTTGCAAAAGAAAGGCAGGCAGAACTTTTTGGAGAATGGGGACACCGTTGGTTCGACTTAAAAAGAACAGGAAAAGCAGAAGCAGTACTGTCTGCAATTCCGGCCAAACAGCCCTGGAGAGGCAATTACCAGTTGTTGTATCCAATTCCTAAAGACGAATTGGAAAGAAATCATTTCCTCAAGCAAAATCCAAACTATTAGAAACAGTCTTATCATTAAAAATTGAACATCATGAAAAAACTGATTTTCCTATATATTCAGGCCGGGTTATTTTTATCGCTTATGGTTTCCTGTAAAAAGGAGCTGGTGCCCCAGGCTACTGCGGCTTTTACCATTGTAAATGCAGTATCAGGTTCCGATAATTTAGTAGTCAACTTTAATACCAACTATACAACTGATGGGATTTATCCTATAGGGATGTATGTTAAATATAGGGTATATACCCCCCAGAATCATTTGACGATTCCGGCCGGCGAACAACCTTTGTTAATTTACAGGTTTCCCGCCGCTGCCGAACAAAATAAACCTGTTTACCAGCTCAGTGTTAATCCTAATGCCGGAGAAGCAAGTACTTTATTCCTCACAGGAACGCTGGAGCAGCCGGAAACGCTGCTGATTACAAAAATGCCGCCGTTTCATGCCTTTGCGGATAGCGTGCTTGGCTTGCGTTTTGTAAATCTTGCACCAGCAAAAACTCCTGTGCGCATCCGCATTTCCGGAGAAGGAACCGATTTGCTGATTAATAATCTGGTCTATAAAGCGGCTACAGATTATCTGTCTGTAAAAGCCAATGCCAAAGTTGGTGATGTACTTGTCGAATTCTTTGACCAGGTTTCGGGTAAACTTTTACAAACCTATACCCTGAAGGATGTGGGTACAACCACCCTTGAAAAAAATAAATGGCGTTACCGGAACTATACGCTGGCATGGTTGCCTGATGATGCAAAAGGAGTACTTGCGGGAGAGCCCTTTCTAATTGATGATTTTTAACTAAAAACTGCCATCCTGAATCTCATTTGCTCCTCAGTAACTGTGGGGTAAGGGGTGGCTACTGCTTTTTTACACGGTTTTCTAACACATAAACTATCTAATTCAATAAAAACTATGGAACCAATCGTTCGTATCAGCGGACTGTCGCACCGTTATAGTACCAGCTGGGCTATAAGAGACATCAATATTGAAATCCCCCGGAGTGGAATTGTTGGACTGCTTGGCTCTAATGGTGCCGGTAAGTCCACAACCATGAACATCCTTTGTGGCGTACTAACACCAACAGCAGGATCGGTAACCATCAATGGCATTGATCTGAGCAAAGAACCTGAACGCGCCAAACAGGAAATCGGATTTTTACCACAAACCCCGCCGCTTTACATGGACTTAACGGTAGATGAATACCTGGTACACACAGCAATCCTGCGTTCAGTAGAAAAAAGCCGGTTAAAACCAGCGCTTGAAGAGGTAAAGGAACGCTGTGGCCTTACCCATATCAATAAAAGACTGATTAAAAATTTATCAGGAGGCTATAAACAACGGGTAGGTATCGCCCAGGCCATAATTCACCATCCCAAGCTGGTGGTGTTTGATGAACCAACCAATGGCCTTGATCCAAACCAGATCATTGAAGTAAGGTCACTGATCAAAGATATTGCTGCAGAAAGAGCCGTAATCCTCTCTACGCACATCCTTACCGAAGTGCAGTACCTGTGCAAAGATATTGTGATGATTGAAAGCGGAAGGATTGTCTTTTCCGATACGATGGAAGCTTTTGATAATTATATCGCTCCGCACAGCATGCTGGTAATCATGGAAAATGCGCCTCCTGCAGAGGCATTAATGGTCATAGAGGGCATAATTAGAATTGAAACACTTACCGAGAAGCAATTACGGATTTATTTTAACGGGGATCGCAGCATTTCGGAAGCTGTTATCCTGGAAAGTGCAAAACAGGGATGGCGGCTACGGGAGTTAAACATGGAAAAGAATTCACTGGATGAAACCTTTGCCCAATTATCCAGAATCTCAAATTAGAATTTCTTCACACAAATGAAATTAAAAAAAATAATACAGATAGCCAGACTGGAACTCAGCCTGCTATTTTATTCCCCGATTGCCTGGTTGCTCATTATGGTTTTTTTTGTGCAAATGGCCCTGGACTTCGTCTCCGCCGTAAGGACCACCCAACATTTGCAGCAGTTCGGTTTGGAGTTTCCTTTTTTGACAAATATATTGTTCACCTCAAGCTCTGGCCGAACGCATGGTATTTATTTCTTGATACTTAAAAGTCTGTACCTTTATACTCCCCTGATCACAATGGGGATCATCAGCAGGGAAACCAGTAGCGGCAGTATTAAACTGCTATATTCTTCACCGGTCAAAATCAGTGAGATCATTTATGGGAAATTTATTTCTATGCTGGCGTATAACCTCGTTATCGTTGGTGTAACAGGTCTTTTTTTCGTTTTTGGTCCGTTGTTTATAGAAAACTTCGATTACCCCCATCCTTTGGTTGCGGTGCTTGCTTGTTTCCTGTTACTGAGCGCTTATTCTGCCATCGGGATTTTTATGTCCAGTTTAACTACTTACCAGGTGGTAGCTGCCATCAGTACATTTGTTGTGCTGGCTTTTCTAAATTATATCGGCGGATTTGGACAAGGAATCGATTATGTGCGGGATCTTACTTACAGCCTTTCCATGCCAAGTCGTGCCGAGCGTATGGTTGGAGGTTTGCTGACCAGTCGTGATGTAATCTATTACCTCGTTATTTCCGGAATTTTCCTGGCTTTTACCATTACAAGGCTTGAAATGGCCAGGACATCCCGAACATTCTGGTACCAGGGTAGCCGTTATATGCTGATTGTGATTGTAGGATTATCAGTGGCATATATCAGTTCCAGGCAGCCGCTAATTGCATATTATGATGCTACAGATACAGATGTAAATACGATTGTTAAGGCTACCCAGAAAATATTGAAGGATATGGGTGATGAGCCTGTTCAAATGACCGAATACATCAATGGTATGCACGAAAGTTATTCCTGGGGCGATCCAGTTGCCCGACTCGGTTCTATTGCCCGTTGGGAGCCATTCCTGCGCTTTAAATCAAACATCAGGCTGAAGTGGGTTTATTATTATGACAGTATTCCTTATCCACAGTTTTATGCAGCAAATCCGGGAAAGAGTTTGAAAACACTGTTTAAGGAAAGGGCAAAGACTATGGAACTGGATACCGCTGATTTTATAGAGCCGGAAGCGATCCGTAAAATGGCAGATCTGCGGGGGGAAGATGGACGTTTGGTAATGCAATTGAAATACAAAGATAAGACTACTTTCCTAAGGACATTTAGTGATGGAGGTTTTTGGCCAGAAGAAGCTGAGATAGCTGCCGCATTAAAACGTCTCATTGTGACGCCTCCAAAGATTGTTTTTGCAACCGATGGTTACCAGCGCAGTGTAGATAAAGTGGGCGACCGTGATTATAAAATGCTGATGAATGTGAAAGGCGCCCGCAAATCATTGATCAACCAGGGATTTGATATTGATAGTGTTGCTTTAGAATATAATGAAATACCGAAAGGCATCGCTGCCCTGGTGATTGGTGATCCAAGAGTAGCCTATAGTCCGGCCGTATTGGCTAAACTTCAGCAATATATACAGGCTGGTGGGAACCTGATGATTGCAGGTGAACCCGGAAAACAAGGTATTGTTAATCCTTTACTGGATGCATTGGGTGTTAAAATGCTCGATGGGACGCTTGTTCAGCGGAGCAGGGATTATTCTTACGGCCTGGTTACACCAGGATTGACTGAAGGTGCGGTGATCATGAGCCCTGCGTTGATGAAGCCTTATAAGGAAAAAATTCCGGTATCTATGTCAGGGGCGGCAGCATTAAGTTCTGAAAGTAAAGAGGATTTTAAAATCCAGTCATTGCTAATGACGGATGGCAGGACAAGCTGGATTAAAAAAGGCTCGTTTGTGCTGGATTCAGCAGCGCTTGTTTTTGAAGCAAAAAATGGTGACCAGCAGGGACCTTTTCCCGGGGCATTGATGCTTACCCGCAAAATAAATAATAAAGAACAAAGGATCCTGGTGTCTGGAGATGCCGATTTCTTTAGCAACAAAGAACTGGGAAGAAATAATATACAAACGGCTAACAGCTCTTTTGCGATTTCCGTTTTCAGTTGGTTTTCTCATGAAGAATTCCCTATTGATATGTCGCGCCCCGACCCGAAAGACACGAAACTTAAGTTGAACAAGGCCGGGGTTAAAACTGTGCAAATATTGTATTATGGAATAATTCCAGCCACGATAATCCTGTTGGGCATGATCCTGTTGATCCGTAGAAAACGTAAATAATTATGAGCTTTATAACCGATAAACAAACGATCGATGATTTAAATGTTTTCTCCAAATCCGGGAGTGATTCGATCTACCATATTTTTAATAAAAACTATACTCAGGGTGGTGCTTCTCTATTGGAAGACCTATTCCGGAGCCCTCTTTCAGATGAGAAAGCCATTAACGAAAGGGTAGCCATGTTGCGGTATTTCCAGGAAAGTAAAACAGCTTTCCCTTTGCAGGGTAACCGTTTTGAAGAAGCGGAAAGATATTTGTCGAATACAGACCCACGTAGCCGTCTGTCCAACCAGGGCTTTAGCATGGCAGATTTTAAGGCAGCCGGACAAAGTGTAACCGCACTGATTGAGATTTTGAAGGGATTAAAGGCTTTTATGCTAGAGATTCAGGGCAAAGTGGCGGGTAATCCTTATGCTAAACAGGTAGAACTCGTTTTAGGTTTATTGAAAACCAAAGAGCTGGAACTCATCTTTGCCGATCATGGTAAAGGAAAGATCTCTTCAGGAAAAATAGTAGAATATGATAATATTTTAAGGTTCCAGCAGCGTGCGCTGATGGAAAAGATCTTACAGCATATTTATCAGCTGGATGTATACATTTCTATTGCAGGGGTTGCCACTGAGCGGGGATATGTTTTTGCAACTGCATTAAAGCGGGATGCCAACCGCTTGCAGCTGCAGGGTGTATACCATCCGCTACTGCATAAACCGGTAGCCAACAATCTGGAAATGACGCCGGAGAGCAATATCGTGTTCCTGACGGGTGCCAATATGGGTGGTAAATCTACCTTTATGAAATCACTGAGTATCGCGATGTACCTGGCGCATCTGGGTTTCCCTGTTGCGGCAAAGCAAATGGAGTTTTCGGTTTGTGATGGAATGTATACAACCATCAATTTGCCGGATAACCTGGCTATGGGGGCCAGCCATTTTTATGCTGAGGTGCTGCGTGTAAAAAAGGTAGCTACCGAACTGGGTGCAGGCAAAAACCTGTTCGTGGTATTTGATGAGCTGTTTCGTGGTACCAATGTAAAGGATGCCTACGAAGGTACGATAGCCATCATGGAAGCCTTTGCCCGTAAACCCCATTCCTTGTTCGTCATCTCTACCCACATCATGGAAGCTGGGGAGGTGCTAAGGGAAAGATGCAGCAACATGATCTTCCGTTACCTGCCTACACGCATGGAAAACGGGAAGCCGGTTTATACCTACACACTTACAGAAGGGATTACCGACGACCGTCACGGGATGATTATCATTAATAATGAGGGTGTAATTGAGCTGATTAAAGATAAAAAACAAGCCAGACAACAACACCCACATTTCCTTGCTGATAAGCAAACGGGAGAAGACCTGAACCTGCAAGGCAAGTTTAAACAACAATCTATTTACAGCTTGTTTAACCACCTGCAAACCCGTGGGGGCGAGAAAGAACTTGAAGGCATGTTTGCCCGGCCACTAAATAATCCGGAACAGATCAATAAACGAAGTGCCTTGTTTGCATTTTTTCAGCAGCACAAGGTAATTTTTCCAGTGATCCGTTCCCAGGTAGAATCCATGGAAGATTATCTGGCCGGTGGGGCCGGGGCTTCACTGCCAAGGGTTGCATGGGGGATCTTCGCTAAGAAGTTTAAGCAAGTTCTTTTTCATAATGCTGAACTATTGCAATTGCAGGCCGGACAATCGGTTACCATTGAAGTATTGCAGGCTTTCCGCCAGTTTTTCCTGGAATTGAAAGGGAAAGATGGAGTGTCTGTTTATCGGAATAATCTGGATATGGCACAAAAGATCTTACAGGATCCCAGCCTTCAAAGCATCCTGGATGCTGGAGAAGGGCAGCTTTCTTTAATGCAATTGATCCGCAACGATTACACTATCCGCCATGCAATGATCAGCCAGATGGAAACGCTCCTAAAACTCATCTATGAATTGGATGTATATATAGGTGTGGCTGCGGTAGCCGCAGATCAGGGTTTTGTATATGCCAGGGCTTTACCTGCGGACCATATGCTACTGGATATGGAAGGCTTCAGACATCCGGCACTTAAAAATGGGGTGGTAAATGACCTGCTCCTAACCCGGGACCGCAATATGCTGTTCCTGACCGGAGCAAATATGGCAGGTAAATCCACCTTTATGAAATCCATGGGGATTGCCGTATATCTGGCCCATATGGGCTTCCCGGTTGCTGCCAGACGAATGGAATTTTCGGTTAAGGACGGCTTGTTCTCGTCTATAAACGTTTCGGACAACCTGGACATGGGCTACAGCCATTTTTATGCCGAGGTATTGCGCACCAAAACTGTGGCTAAATCGGTTAGCGAATCACAGGATTTGTATGTGTTGTTTGATGAGCTTTTTAAAGGTACCAATGTTAAGGATGCTTACGATGCGACCCTTGCCGTAAGTAAAGCATTTGCGGCAAACCGCAACAGCTTCTTTGTGGTATCTACCCATATCATTGAAGTAGGGGAAGCCCTGGGTAAAGCATGCGATAACCTGCAATTCTCCTTTCTGCCAACAGTAATGAAAGATGGCGTCCCCACTTATCCATATACCCTTGCGTCGGGTATTACTACAGATAGACAGGGTATGATCATCATTGAAAATGAAAGGATCGTGGACATCATCCAGGCCAACGATCCGGTAACACCTAACCTTATTCAGAATTAACATGTTAATCAGATATAGATTTTTAAGCTTTCTTTTAATTGCGGCGTTTTGCACCCTCATGGCTTGTAAAACCCAGCTAAATGACCAGTCGTTATCCCTGGATCCTGAGGTAAGGACAGGGAAGCTGGCTAATGGATTTACTTATTACATCCGCAAAAATAAGACACCCGAAAAGCGGGTGGTGATGTACCTCGCAGTAAAGGCAGGTTCTATCCTGGAAACCGACCAGCAAAGGGGAGTAGCCCATTTTGTAGAGCACATGAGCTTTAACGGTACCAAACATTTTCCTAAAAAAGCACTGTCCAATTACCTGGAACAATCCGGCGTGCGCTTTGGCGCAGACCTGAATGCGAATACCAACCTTGATGAAACTGTATATCAGCTGCCCTTGCCATCCGACAACCCGGAACTGCTGGCTAACGGCCTGCAGATTATGCGCGATTGGGCGCAGGAAGCCAATATAGAAGCAGAAGATGTGGAGCGGGAACGTCACGTCATTCTTGAGGAGAAGCGTTTCCGTCAGGGCGTACAGCAACGTTATGAAGAACAAAGTATTCTATTTTGTACCAACGGTTCCCGTCATGGTTCGCGGTTGCCCATAGGAACAGAGGAGGTTTTACTAAAGGTAACACCAGAGGAGATCCGTAGTTTTTATAAAGATTGGTACCGCCCCAATTTGCAGGCTTTGATCGTTGTTGGGGACGTTGATGTTGACCAGATGGAAAAGGACATCAAAGCTAAGTTTGCTGACCTTAAAAATCCTGACCAGGAGAAGGAGCGTACAGTTTATAGTGCAAAGTTGAGCGGTAAAAATCAATACATGCAGTTTATAGACCCGGAATGGGGTGGGATTTCTATTGAAATCCTGATGAAAAGGCCCCAGCTTAAGATGGCTACCACAGATGATTATCGCAACAACCTGCTGAAAAACCTATTGGCACAAATGGTGAGTGCCAGGTTCAGACAAATGCCATTTGCTACATTTAATGATCTGACGGGTGGACTGTCGGCGCTCGCTATCAATCTGGCCACTAAGCCTGCTGAAACGCAGCCATCGCTGCAAAGCGTATGGCTGGAACTGCGCCGGATGGAGGAACAAGGTTTTACACCAGCCGAGCTGGAAAGGGTGAAGAAAAGTTATCGGCAAAAGATGGCTGATGCCTTGAAAGAAAAAGACAAAACTCCTTCAGAAACCTTGATCAGGCCTTATTTACAGCATTTCCTTACTGGAAACATCACTCCTGGCATCGTAAAAGACCATGAACTGACCAATCAGATGCTCCCGGATATCAGTTTATCGGAAATCAATGACCTGATGAAATATTACATGAAGGGTACCGATCGGGACATCATTGTCAAATCTTCGGAAGAGAACAAACCCTTTTTACCGGATGAGGCAACACTCCTCGGTTGGATAGAAGGGGTGTATGTAATGCCTTTAACACCCTTTGTGGATAATGTACAAGACCTTCCCCTGTTAAAAAAGGTGCCAACTCCGGGCAAGATCAGCACTATTCAGGATTTCGAAAAAGTAGGCGTGCAACAGATTACGTTAAATAACGGTGTAAATATATTGCTGAAGAAAACAGATTTCCAGAATGACCAGATTGTTTTTAAAGGATTTGCTGAAGGAGGTGCTTCTTTATCTGATGATGCAGATTACCTGAATGCCATCAATGCAGCTAATGCAGTTGCGGTATCAGGGGTCGGAAATTATACAGCCCAGCAGCTTGGTGAATTCTTGTCGGGCAGACAAGTTCAGGTTGTTCCATTTATCAATGATACTTACCAGGGATTTAGCGGGGCCACCACTAAAGAAGACCTTTCGACTACACTTGAATTACTGCATGCTTATTTTACAGAACCCCGGAAAGACCAGGAGGCCTTCAATATTCTGCTTGGCAGGTCTAAAGAACAATTCTCCGTTAAGGGGAATAATCCTAACCAGGTATTTACAGATACTGCAACTTTAGTATTGGGGAATTATCACGTACGCAGAAGGCCACAAACGCTGAAAAGTATTGATGCCATTCAGCTCAACAGGTCGTATGAGATCTATAAGGAGCGTTTTGCTGATGCTTCCGCCTTCACTTTCTTATTTGTGGGAAATATGGATATAGAAACCATAAAGCCATTACTGGAAAAATACCTGGGCTCATTGCCTTCCACGGGTTTAAAGGAAAAAGCCCGCGATCTGGGCCTTAACGTTCCTCCCGGTCGGATTGTTAAGACCGTGTACAAAGGTGCCGGGAAGAAATCTAGTGTGATGTTGGTTTATTCCGGCCCTTTCGATTATAATTTCGGGAACACCATTCAAATGAATGCCATTGCTGATGCCTTGAAAATCAGCCTGACCCAGCGACTGCGCGACCAGGAAGGTGGAACCTATACACCTAATGTCCAAATGACCCTCACTAAATACCCGAAGAGCCGCTTTGCGATGATGGTTTCTTTTGATTGTGCAGTAGAAAATGTAGACAAGCTCATCGCTTCCACACAGGATGAACTCAACAAAATGAGAACAACAGGTCCGTCGGCAGAAAACCTGCAGAAATTTAAAGCTGCACGCAAAGTAGGCTTGCAAACCGGATCAACAAATAACGGGTTCTGGCTGGATTACCTGGCGTCACAAATGATGAATAAAGAACCTTTAAACCAGCTTTTTGATCATGATGCAATGAATAGGATCACTGTGCAGTCCGTTCAAAAGACAGCAGCTAGCTATATCCAGGATAAAAACTATGTGAGGCTGGTATTAATGCCGGAAAAAACTAACCATTGATAATAAAATTATGAAGAAAATCATACAAATAGCCAGGCTGGAGCTCAGCCTGCTATTTTATTCCCCTATTGCCTGGTTATTAATGATCGTACTGGTTGTACAGATGAACCTTTCTTTTTTGCCAGTACTGCCTGGACTAACGCAAGGACAGAATCTTGGTTTTTTAACCAGTAAGGTGTTTACCAATCCGGAAGAATTGGGTGTCTTATCGAGAATTCTGGAGCATCTGTACTTATACATTCCGCTGATAACCATGGGGATCATCAGCAGGGAAACCAGTAGTGGGAGCATTAAATTACTTTATTCTTCTCCGGTAAAATTAAGCCAGGTGATTTATGGGAAGTTTATTTCCATGCTGGTTTATAATTTGCTGATTATTGGTATTTTGACTTTGTTTGTGTTGGTTGGTGCCTGGTTTATACCACATTTTGATTACCCGCATATCCTGGTTGCTTTGCTGGCCATTTTCTTACTATTAAGCGCCTATGCTGCCATTGGAATCTTTGTATCCAGTTTAACGACTTACCAGGCGGTAGCCGCAATCAGTACTTTTGTGATGCTGGCGGTCATGAACTATATCGGGAAAGTTGGACAGGACCTTGATTTTATTCGTGATCTGACACATAGTCTTTCTATGCCGAGCCGTACGGAACGTCTGATAGCAGGGTTATTAAATACACGTGATGTAATTTATTATTTCGTGATTTCGGGTATGTTCCTTGCATTCACCATTACAAAGCTGGAACTGGAAAGGTTATCCAAATCAACTTTGCAGCAAGCCGGCCGATATGCGTTAATTTTACTGATCGGCTTAACTATTGCCTATGTCAGCTCCCGACAGCCGATGATCGGGTATTATGATGCAACATCTACAAAAGTAAACACGATCACTAAAACCGGGCAGGAAATTCTAAAAAACATGGGTGATGAGCCCATCGAAGTCACGGAATATATCAATGGATTCGATCAATCTTATTTTAATTCATCACCTGCGGAACGGATTGCAGATATTTCCCGTTGGGAGCCTTATTTCCGTTTCAAGCCAAACATTAACCTGAAATGGGTTTATTATTATGACAGTATCCCAGGGACCACATCCTTCCTGATGGAACAAAAAATGAGTTACAATAAGTATGTGACAACAATGGCCCTTATACAGGAAATTGATCTTGGTAATTTTTTGAATGTAAAGGAGGTCGCACAACAAGTAGACTTACGTGGTGAAAGTGCGCGTTTGGTGATGCAGCTGAAGTATAAAGGAAAAACTACCTTTTTAAGAACTTTTCCACCTCCTGATCAGAAATTCTGGCCCGGGGAGGCTGAAACTGGTGCTGCCTTGAAACGGTTGATCGTTACGCCACCCAAATTGGTTTTTGCTACAGATGGTTATCAGCGCAGCATGGATAAAGTGGGCGACAGGGATTACAAGGTGTTGGCCAATAGTAAAACTTCCAGGGCTTCTTTAATTAACCAGGGTTTTGATATTGATAGTGTTTCTTTGGAGCGGAATGACATCCCAAAGGATATTGCAGCTTTGATTATTGCTGACCCAAGAGTAGAGTTTACTGCAGCTGCAAAAGCGAAGCTTCAAAAATATATCGCTGAAGGTGGCAACCTGATGATTGCAGGTGAACCGGGTAAACAGCATATCGTAAATCCTTTATTGGATTCATTGGGAGTTCAAATGCTAAAAGGGACTATTGTTCAGGAGAGCAGGGATTATTCTTACGACCTGCTTACGCCAAATTTAGCCCCGGGTGCTGTTGCCATGGATAAGCGTTTACAACAATATTATTCATACGGATTGATGGTCTCTATGCCGGGTGCGGGGGCCTTAAGCTATGTGTCAAAAGGGCCTTTTACAGTATATCCACTTTTAATGTCAAATGCCCAGACCAGCTGGCTGAAAAAAGGCAAGTTTACGCTGGATTCGGCCGCGCTTACGGTTGATCACATAAATGGCGATCAGCAGGGGAGCTTTCCTACCGCTTTGATGCTGACCCGGAAAGTGAACAAAAAGGAGCAGCGGATCATCGTAGCTGCGGATGCAGATTTCTTCAGTAATACGGAATTGAACCGTAACAACATGCAAACTCTAAATACAGCATTTGCCATGAGCATGTTCCGCTGGTTTTCTTATGAGGAATTCCCGGTTGATGCCAGTCGCCCACCATCAAAGGATAACGCCGTTACCCTCACCAAGGCCAGCATAAAACCTATACAGATATTATTTTATGGCATAATTCCAGGGACCTTATTCCTGTTAGGAATGGTATTGTTAATCCGCAGAAAACGTAAATAACCATGAAACATTTATTCGAATCTATTAGCTGGGCGTTTCTCATTACTATAGGCCGTTATTTTATCATTGCAGGTGTCTTTTTTTTAGTTTTTTACCTGCTTTTCCCCAAAAGCCTGTTGCGAAATAAAATTCAAAGCAGGCTGGCGGGCAGGGCCGATTTTCTTCGGGAAATTCTACACTCTTCTATATCCAGCGTGATGCTGGCCATTACCGCAATCATCGCTTTGTCGGACAGCCTCAGGCCGTACACCTTTATCTATACCGATTTGCATGACTATCCTGTATGGTGGATCCCGGTAAGCCTTGTGCTGACTTTACTTGTGCACGACACTTACTTTTACTGGATGCACAGGGCACTGCACCACAAAAAGCTCTTTAAAATAACCCACCTGGTGCACCACCAAAGTACAAACCCTTCGCCCTGGAGCTCCTATTCTTTCCATTTCCTGGAGGCGATAGCGGAGGGGGCTGTGGTAATCTTGTTGGTTTTCACTATGCCTTTGCATCCTTTAACCATAGCACTTTTTGCACTTTCGTCTTTTATCATCAACGTTTATGGCCATCTTGGGTATGAAATTATGCCTAAAGGTTTCAGAAAAACCTTTATGTTTGAAATCATCAATACCTCTACTTTCCATAACCTGCACCATCAAAAGTTTAAGGGAAATTACGGACTGTACCTGAGGGTATGGGACCGGCTGATGGGCACAGAACATCCTGATTATGTAAAGCATTACGATCAGCTCCAGCAAAAACGGTTTGGGTAAATCAATAAATAAATCCCTCCGGATACTTCATTTATCCGGAGGGATTTATTTATTATTTTATCAAATGATTGAGTTCAACAGTACTTAATGCTTATTTACTGACTTCGAAGCTGTAAGTTGCACCCTGCCATGCGGCGTTGTAGGCCTTGCCATGATGCGTGCCGTCTTTTTTCTCACGTGCAGCTACTTCCAATACATATCTTCCAGGCCAGATCGGACTGAAGGTAATTATTCCTTTTTCGTCAGTTGTAATCTCTTTGCTCCAGCCTTCAGGAGAGAAAACAGAAACCGCAGTGTTGGCCAGTGGCTGCCCGTTTGCTGTTGCTTTTACCTGTACCGCTGTATTTGCTTTATAAGTTTTTGCTTCTGTAGGATGCACTTTAACTGCAACCGGAATAGCCGAATGATCTATAGTGGCTGCTTTACCAACAGAAACCAATGCTGTAGCTATAAATTCATATTTTGTGGTACCGCCAAGTTCTTTTGCTTCGTGGCTAACCGTTAATACATACTGACCGTTTCCTTCAGGGGTAAAGGTTGCGCTGTAAAAATTGCTGCCAGGAGTGGTGTTCAGTCTGATCTTTTCTTTACCGGGAGCAGTTAACCATAAAGTGAACTCTTTAACATCAGAATACCATTTGTCCGTTTCCTCACGTTCGTTGGTGGCGTACTCTCCATAATATACTTTTACCTGCTGCGCCTGACCAGCCTTGCCCGTGGTAGCTGTTTCTATCCATAATGCATGTGCGAATAGTTGACTTGTTCCTAATGTGAATAGTAAAGCCAGTAATAGTGATTTCATATCTCTGTTATTTAGATTGATTAAAAATTAAGCGAATGTAGGAAGTATATCCCGGCTTAGGAAATTTATTTAGAATTAATATAAATAAGTGCGCTAGTGGTTAATTGCCAGAATCTGCCGAAGGAAGTGCATTCACGTATTCCTTAGGGCTTTGCCCGAATTGTTTCCGGAATTCCCGGCTGAAATATTTAGGGTCATTGAAACCCACCAAATAGGAGATCTCTGAAACATTGTATTTTTTCTGGGCAAACAACTGGGCCGCTTTTTTTAGCCTGATGGTTTTGATGAAGTCATTTACCGAAAGATCAGTAATGGCCCTTATTTTTTTGTACAGGACCGGCTGGCTCATCCCTATATGTGCTGCCAATTCTGGGATGTTGAAGTCCTGATCGCCCATGTGCTCTTCGATGTACTGGAGCATTTTAGTCATAAAGGCATGTTCAACGCTGTTTACGGTAACGTTTTGGGGTTGCAGGGTTACCTGCTGACTAAATTTCTGGCGCATGGTTTTTCGGGACTGCAGCAGGTTCCGTACATTCAGTTTCAGCAGATCTATGCTAAAGGGCTTGGTTACATAACTGTCGGCCCCTGTTTCCAGGCCATCCATTTGCTGTACATGCGTTGATTTTGCGGTGAGCAGAATAACCGGAATATGACTGGTCCGTTCGTCTGTTTTAAGTTTGCTGCACAGTTCCAGCCCATCCATTACCGGCATCATAATGTCGCAGATGATGAGGTCGGGCAACAGCTCGGTTGCGGTTTGCCAGCCCTTTAACCCGTCTTCACTTTCTCTTACTTCATAATCGGGATTTAAATAGCCCCGCAGCATTTGCCGGATTTCCGGATTGTCCTCTACAAGAAGTATGGTTTCCGCACCAGCTTTATTAGGACCGCTTTCTGCAACTGTTGCCGGCTGGTGTAAAGGTGTGGTGTAAAGCTGATGCCTGCCAGCCTGTTCCGGAGTGCCGGTAAGCTCGCTGGCCTTAAAGTGCTCCTTTCCTTTTTTAAGTGTTACAGTAAAACAGGTATCTCCAGGTTGTTCATTACTGGCGGGACTGCTTTCTATAGTGATGTTTCCGCCATGGGCTTCTACAATGCTCTTGGATAGGGCCAGGCCTATGCCCGAGCCAATATGGCTTGATCCGGGTTCGTCAACCTGGAAAAAATCGCTGAACAGTTTGTTCTGGCTTTCGTAGGGAATCCCTTTCCCGTTATCTCTTACTTTAATAATCACCTGTTCGGCCACAGCCGAAACAGACACAGAAATCCTCCCTTTATCGCTTGTAAATTTAAAGGCGTTGGAGAGCAGGTTAAACAATACTTTTTCCAGCTGTGCCCTGTCGAAATACAGCTCCACCTCTTCCTGTTCGCGATCAAAGCTATACTGGATTTGGTGTATGGTAGCCAGGTGCCGGAACGATTGGAAGATTTCCTCAATAAAGCCAACGATATCGCCACTGGCGACGCTTAATTTCAGATGTCCCGTTTCCGCTTTTCTAAAATCCATCAGTTCTGTAATGAGCCGCATCAGACGTTCCGCATTATTTCTGATAGGTAGAATCTGATTGTTGATCTCTGGATTGTCTTTGGTAGTTTTTGATAAGGTTTCAAGCGGACCAAGTATCAGGGTAAGCGGGGTCCGTATTTCATGAGATACGTAGGTGAAGAAATTCAGTTTCATTTTCTGCACATCTTCAGACCTTTTGAGCAGGGCACGTATAAACAGGTAACGGACAATCAGGAACAGGATGATAGAGAAAACAAGGATATATACCAGGTAAGCCCACCAGCTGGCCCATATCGGGGGCAGAATACGAATGGTGGTACTAGCCAGATTAGTGCCGGGGATACCATCGTTATTTGTGCCTCTTACTTTGAACTGATATTTCCCGGACGGCAGATTGGTATAGGTCGCGCTTGGTGTTTCGGCATAATTCCACCCCTTGTCATAGCCCTCCAGCTTATAGGCATACTTATTTTTGTCAGACTTAATGTAGTTCAGCAATGCAAAGCCAATGGTAAAATGGTTCTGGTCGTGTTTAAAAGTCAGCTGCTGTGTCAGCATCATTTGTTCCTTTAACAGCTGGTCTGGCCCATTTACGCCTACCGGCTGGTTAAACAGCTTAAGGCCGGTAAAAACCATTGGTGCGGTAAAGGTATTGGTCTGGATATTTGAAGGGTAAAAAGAACTGAGGCCGTTTAGTCCTCCAAAAAATATTTCGCCCCGGCTGCTTTTAAAGTAAGATCGGGCATTGAACTCATTGCCTGCCAGACCGTCACTTTTGGTGTAATTCCTGAATTTTTTAACGCTTGCATTAAATTCCGACAAGCCATTGGCTGTACTGATCCATAAATTTTCTTTATCATCCTCAATAATACCCAATACATTGTCGTTGGCCAGGCCATCTTTTTCTTCGTAAGATTTGAAATGGTTGGTAACCGGATCATAAATACTAAAGCCGCCAAAATAAGTGCCGATAAGGATTTTACCGGCTTTGCTCTGGCTTATGCAGTTGATGAAATCGGAATGCAGCCTGGTGCTGTCGGTTTCGTTTTTCAGAAAAGAATGTAGCTGTTTGGTAGTAAAATTATACCGGTAGAGCCCCGCAGTGGTTCCCAGCCAAAGGTTTTTTTCACGGTCTTCAAAAAGGGCAGTCACCCCATATCGGCCTTTATGTACAAATTTATCCAGCGGACTTTTGCTTGTTCTCCAGTCAAAGGTTCCGTTCTTTTTGCGGAGTACGGATAGGCCATTCATGGAACCCACCCAAAGGGTGCCCCTGCTATCGTGCAGCAGAGCAATAATTTCGGCCGTTCCGGGTACGTTTTTGTCGTTTTTTACATTAACAATATGCCTGAATTTCCCGGATGCAGGACTAAAGATGTTTAATCCTCCATAATGCGTTCCTATAATCAGGTCGCCATTTCCAGACCTGTCTGCACACATGATTTTGATGAGGTTAGAGGTAATGCTGTTCGGATTATCGGGGTTTGTCTTGTAATTCTTATAAACGTTATGTTTAAGATCGGCGTAATTCAGGCCTGCACCTTCTGTTGCGATCCAGAAACTCCCGTTTTTGTCTTCCACAATAGAACTGATCACATTTCCGCTTATGCTGGGCCGAAGTTTACTATTTTGATAAATTGTGAAGCGCGTGGTAATAGGATAGGCAAAGTTTACCCCACCAAAATAAGTGCCTACCCACATGATTTTTGCATTATCCTGAAAAATGCTGTGTATTGAATTGTGGCTAAGGCTGCCCTTTACCTCAGGCTCATGCTGATAATTGCTGAATTTCATGGTGTCGGGGTCGAGTATGCTCAGCCCTTCCTGCGTGCCAATCCATAGCAATCCCTTATCATCCTGCCTTATCTCCCTTACATCATTGTGGATCAGGGAGCCAGGATCGAGATTGTTGTGCCTGAAGGGTCGGAAGTTTTTTCTTGAGGGATCAAACAAGGCAATTCCATTGTCTGTGCCTATCCAGAGGTTGTGCTGCCGGTCTGCTGCAATGGCTGTTACATAATCGGAGTTCAGGCTGCTGGCATCTCCGTTTTTATGCCTGAACAGTTTGTAGGTATAGGTACCGTTCTTAAAACCCATGCAAACCAGGCCTCTGCCCGTACCGATCCAGATGCGTTTATCCTTATCTCTGAAAATGCAGGAAATGCGGTTAACCGCGTCTGATTTGTTCGGGTTAAAAAGAAAGGTGCGGAACCTGTTTTTGCGTTTGTCTGTCAGCAGGTTTAACCCATTGATGGTACCCACCCAGAGGTTGCCGTCTGCATCTTCATAAATACTTTCTATGTAATTGGAACTTAAACCGTTCTTTTTAGTGATGTTGATAAAGGCATCCTTTTCCTGATCGTACTTATTCAAACCATAAGCAGTACCTACCCATAGTTGTCCGGCCGAATCGGTTAATAAAGCTTGTGCTTCGTTGCCAGAAATACTGTTTGGATTGCTTGAACTGTTCCTATAGATTTTGAACTGATAGCCATCATACCTGTTCAGTCCTTGCCTGGTGCCAAACCACAAAAAACCTGTGCGGTCTTGCACAATAGCAATCACTGAATTTTGCGACAATCCGTTTTCAATGGTCAGGTTACCAAAATTGAGGGGTAGCTGGGCCGTTGCAGCCGGCCCGGCAGCAAAAATGGAAAGACAAAAAACAAAGATTTTCCATCTGGCAAATTTCATACAGCTTAGTGAGCGTGGTTTATTGGTTTGATGTAATAAAGATAGGTATATCTGCATTTAATGGCCTTGTTTTTATGAATTTTCTACCCAATCGTTTAGAATATTCATCTTTTTTAAACGAATAATCATCCAGATTTGGATTAACAACTTTAACCATCTAAGCGGGGGCTTAAGCCTGTGTTTAAACTTAAAACCAAAAATATAAACTATTGCCTATGAATGAACATTAACTCAATCCTATGTCCGTTCCCGGACAAAACTTATAATCAACAAGATCAACCAAACCTAAAACGAATACATATGAATGAGAAGTTTCTCCATTTATCTATAAATGTGAGTTTGTGCTTTGTCTGTTTTATGTGCTTCATAAACCAGAATGTACAGGCCCAGACACAGGACAGTATTTTCAATCAAAAGGAGCTGAATGATTCTGCGAGAAAAGCAGTTAAGAATTCATTTCAATATTTAAAAGCCGGCAGCAGTATCCCGGTACTCTTTGGCCAGCAGCAAAAAGAAAAGGTTCTGCAGTCTTACGGAATCATCAGTGGAGAAGAACTGCAGAGTTTTCCTGTAGCTCAGATCGAGTCGGGACTGTACGGGAAGTTTGCAGGACTTTTTGTTCAGCAATTTTCCGGTAAACCAGGAGATGATGCGCCTGTCATGACCCTGAGAGGCCGCACACCTTTAGTGCTTGTCGACGGTATTGCCAGGGATATCACCAGTATCGACCCCGAGCAGGTAGCTTCAGTTTCTGTATTGAAAGATGCTATGGCGACAGCCATGTATGGCATGAGAGGTAGCGAGGGCGTTATCCTGATAGAAACCAGAAAAGGTGGTATTGCACCAAGAAAAATATCTTTTACTGCGCAAACAGCAATTCAAAAACAGCTGAGCCTTCCATCTTTTTTAAATGCGACCGATTATGCTACTTTGTTTAATGAGGCACTTACAAATGAAGGCAAGCAGCCCCTTTATACTGCCGAAGCAATAGAAAAATATAGAAACGGATCTGATCCGATTGGCTTTCCGAATGTTGACTGGTATAGTACCATAATGAAAGATCAGGCTACCCTGCAACGCTATAACCTGAACTTTTCAGGGGGGAACAAGATTGCTCGTTATTTTGTAGATCTGGACTATCTTGGCCAGGATGGTTTCCTGGTTTCCGATCCAAAGCGGAATACTTATGAAACCAGTAATTCATTTAAACGTTACAGTTTCAGAACAAATATTGATGTAGATCTTACCCAGGCTTTACTGCTTTCTGTAAATATTTTCGGACGCCTCCGCAATGCAAATGAACCGGGGGGATTGGGCATTAACCTTTTTGGTTCTGATGTCATCTATAATAACCTCCTGCAAACGCCTAACAACGCTTATCCGGTATTGAACCCAGATGGTACTTTTGGTGGAAACCAGCAATTCCAGAACAACCTTTACGGTCAGGTTGTAGGATCAGGCTACAGACCAAGTTACAACCGTAACCTTGGTGTAGATCTCGGCCTTAGGCAAAAACTGGATGTTATCTTGCCTGGATTATACGCCCAGGGCAAGCTTTCTTACAATACTTATTATTCTGAACAGATTTCCAGAAATAAATCTTTTGCAGTTTATCAGTATGTAACCAATCCTGGTGCGGCCCCAACAATTACCAAATTTGGGACAGATGGTTCACAAAGCAACAGCTCTTCCATAGATCTGACCTACAGACAATCTTACGGGGAGCTGGCACTTGGTTTCGACAAAATATCCGGACAGCACGAAATCAATACAAGTCTGAATTTTAACGCAGATGACTATGTAGTTGGCTCTGCCTTGAATCTAACCAATACCACTCTTGCTGGACGTTTTCAGTATAATTATGGTAAAAAATACTTCGCTGAAGTAAGCGCTGCTTATGCTGGAATGAACCTTTATCCGGGAAACAAACGCTGGGGACTCTTCCCTGCTGTTGGCCTGGGTTGGGATATCGCACGTGAAGATTTTATGAAAGGAGTTGGTCTGAATTCATTAAAACTACGTAGTACTTACGGTAAAACAGGGAATAATAGTGGCGCAGGTTATTATGTATACAGACAGTTCTATAATTCCTCCGGCTCGGTATACTTCGGTAATCCTGCTACCTCTGGAGGTTCAATGATAGAGGGAACCCTGGCCAATCCCAATATCACCTGGGAAAGTGCCGATAAATTCAACATAGGAGCTGATCTTTCTGCTTTTGACCAGAGACTACAGCTTAGTCTGGAGTATTACAATAATGCCTATTACGATCTGTTGCAACAGCGAGGTACCAATGCAAGTAGCATGCTGGGCAATAACAGGCCGTTCGAAAACATAGGTAAGCGTACTTACAGTGGTTTTGAACTCACGGCAGGTTATTATGGTAAAAGTAAAAACCTGAACTGGTTTGTAAATGGAAACGCCTCCCTTAGTGATTCAAAACTGGATTATATAGACGAAGTGATCCGCCCCTATGAGTGGATGAAACGTACCGGTGGACAGACGAACCAAATCTACGGAATGGTAGCAGATGGGTTCTTTCGCGACCAGACCGATATTGATAGAAGTGCCAAGATTGACGGGTATAAGCCTGTTCCGGGAGACATCAAATATAAAGACCTTAACAGGGATGGGGTAATCAATGTATTTGATGAGCAGGCCATCGGGAATACCAAGTCCATGTTATTTTATGGGCTTACAGCAGGGTTTAACTACAAAGGCTTTGAATTTTCAATGGTTTGGAACGGTGTGGCCAACCGCGATATCCTGGTAAACGGTGCTGGAACTTACGAATTTCTGGCAACTCCAAATGGGGGTTATGGGCAGGCCTTTACACATCATTTGGATAGATGGACTCCAGCCACGGCTGCTACTGCAAGTTATCCACGCCTTTCAGTGGGGTCAAACATCAACAATCAGCGTAGCTCAAGCTTCTGGATAAAGAATGGCAGTTATCTGCGTCTGAAAAATGTAGAGCTTGCTTATTCCCTCCCTCAAAATTGGATCAGCTTCATGAAGATGAACAGGGCAAGAATATTTGTTAATGGAAATAACCTGCTTACCCTTACCAAACTGGACCGGGTTGATCCGGAGGTATATGTATGGAACTATCCGACCCAACGCGTATTCAATATAGGGGTTAACGTACAATTTTAAACCTGAAAAACTAAAGTTATGAAGAGTTTTAAAAAAATAATTACAGGGTTGAGCATGGCCGTAATCTTTGTTTCCTGCTCTAAATCTCTCGAAAATGAACCATTGGAGCGGATTAGCGAAGACCTTGTGTTTGACAACATTGATAAAAACGCTGACTATGCCAAGCAGTTCCTTTCCGGGGTCTATCTGCAGCTTCCTGATGGCTATAACCGCGTGTCGGCAAACTTTTTAGATGCTGGTACTGATGACGCAGTGCCTTCACAGGAAGGGACAAGTGTTGAGGGTTTTCGTACAGGGCTGGTTTCAGGTCAGAATGTACCTGACAATACCTGGGCCAGGAACTATACTGGAATCCGCAGAGCTAATATGTTCTTAAGTAAAATAGATGTGGTACCGACTACAGATGAACTGAAGGTACAATGGAAGGCTGAAGCCAGGTTTCTACGGGCTTATTTCTATTTTGAACTGGTAAAACGTTGGGGAGGGGTACCGTTGATTGGGGATAAAATCTTCGGATTGACTGATAACGTTAACCTTAGTAGGAATACTACAGCCGAATGCTACACTTATATTTTGGCCGAGCTGGAGGCAATTAAAGATCTTTTGTTACCCGTCGTGGTGGCCGATCAGAACATTGGCAGGGCAAACAAAGGTGCTGCGCTAGCTTTAAAATCAAGGGTATTACTGTACATGGCAAGTCCACAGTTAAATCCGGATAACAATGCGCAAAAGTGGTCTGATGCAGCGACAGCAGCTAAAAATATCATAGATCTGAATAACTACTCTTTGGGTACAGATTATATAGCACTGTTCAATTCGGTTAAACATACCGAGATCATTTTTATGAAAGAACAGGCACAAAATATGTCAGTCGAAAATAACAACGGCCCAATAGGTTATGTAACTGGAAGCGGAAATACCAGCCCTACCCAAAATCTGGCCGATGCTTTTCCTATGAAAAATGGAAAGATGCCGGCCGAGAGCGGTTCCACCTTTGATCCGGCAAATCCTTACGCCAACCGTGATCCCCGTTTTGCCGCGACTTTAATGTTCAACACCACAAAATGGTTAAACAGACCTGTAGAAACTTTTGATGGTGGTATGGATAGGCCAGGAGGCACCCGTACACAGACCCGTACGGGGTATTACCTGCGTAAATTTATGGGCAAGTTTGAAAGCTCCGGAAACTACAGCAACCAAAATCATCATGTTATCCTTTTCCGCTATGCAGAAATTCTGCTGAATTATGCTGAAGCATTAAATGAAGTAAGTGGACCGGTAAAAGATGTCACCGATGCTGTTATCCTGATCCGAAAACGCGCGGGTATTACTGCGGGGACGAATAACAGGTATGGCATTAGTGAAACCATTACTAAGGAGCAGATGCGAGACCTCATTAGAAACGAACGCCGCATTGAAATGGCCTTCGAGGAACAAAGGTTCTGGGATATTCGCCGCTGGAAGATTGCTGAAATTGTGCTTAACCAACCAGTCAGGGGTGTCAATATCACTAAAAATACCAATGGCACATTTGGTTATACCTATAAGGATATTGCGACATCCGTTTTTGATGCAGGTAAGAATTATCTGTTCCCGATCCCTTATTCCGAGATCCAGACCAACCCAAATATGATGCAAAATCCGGGATATACTTATTAATTCCTTCCAAACAAACTTAGAAATGATGAGAAAAATTATTCTTTTATGCTTTATGTTCTGTTTCTGCAGCATGGCATACGCCCAGCAGCTAACATTGAGCGGTAAAGTAACGGATAAGGAGGGCCTTCCTATTCCTGGGGCAACTGTACTTGAGGACGGGAATGCCAAAAACGGAACATTTACCAATGCAAATGGTGAATTTAAATTAAAAATAACAAGTGGTAAGATTGTAGTACGTAGTGTTGGCTATGAATCCCGTACCGTTACGGTTGCAGGTAATAACCAGGGCATTACCATACAGTTGAAAGACGATGATGCCCAGATGAACGAGGTGGTAGTCGTAGGTTTTGCAAAACAGAAAAAGATCACGAATACAGGTTCTATCAGTACGGTGTCAGGAAAGGAATTACGCCAAAGCCCTGCAGCCAGTATTCAGAATTCACTGGCAGGGCGCTTACCAGGACTCTTCCAGCAGCAAACCAGTGGACAACCAGGGAAGGATGCTGCCAATATTTACATTAGGGGTATCAGCTCTTTTGCCGGAAATACCAACAGACCTCTGGTTATTGTAGACGATGTAGAATACCAGTACGAACAGTTAAACCAACTGGATCCGAATGAGGTAGAAAATATTTCTATTCTTAAAGATGCATCTACCACGGCTATTTACGGCATCAAGGGAGCGAATGGGGTAATTGTGGTGACCACCCGTCGGGGTAAGGAAGGGCCACCGGTTATTACTTTCCGTACAGAGGCAGGCTTGCAGATGCCCACCATTTTGCGTAAATCACTAGATTCCTATCAGGCATTGCAGTTGTTGAAGGAACAGGCCATAAATGGGGGTAAAGATCCTAATAATGAATATCCGGGATTGGTAAGTGATGAAGCACTCGAGCATTTCCGTACCGGCGATGATCCTTTTAGGTATCCAAATGTAGACTGGTATGGTGAAGTGATGAAGAAAAGTGCCTTACAGCAACGCAATAATCTGGATATCAATGGCGGAACAAAAAGCTTGCGTTATTTCATTTCCACAGGCTATCTGTACCAGACTGGTATTTTAAAAGATGTTCCCAGAAAAGAAGATTTCGACAATAATTATTCTTTGAGGCGCTACAACATCCGCTCCAATGTAGATCTTGATGTAAATAAAAACCTTACGCTTAAACTTGACCTGTCTACACGATTTAGCGAGATAAATGAACCCAATCTGCCGGATCCTATGCCTGGTGGTGCACTTCCTTTCTGGCGCAGGATATCAAGCGGATTGCTGGGACCATGGGTATATCCGGTGAAGAATCCGGATGGAAGTTACGGAGGTAAAAAAGCGGGCTCTTTAAATCCCGTAGGTGCCATAGAATATGGTGGTTACAAACGCAATTACAGTAATGACCTCAACGTTAACCTGAGTGCAGAGCATAAGCTGGATTTCATTACAGAGGGTTTATCTGTAAAGGGGGTAATTGCTTACACGAATAAGGCCGCTTTTAACAGGGAACTTACCCGTGGGCGTTTCCCTGTGTATGGCATCATTCCTGAAACCGGGGTGCTGGATCCTGTTTACCCGGAACTATTGCGTATAGAACCATTGGTAAAATCTGACGGTGATTATATAGCTCCTTTCAGAAGGGTAAATATTCAGGCTATTTTGAATTACAACAGGCAGTTTGGCCAGCACAATGTGTACGCTTTAGCATTGACGAACCGTTCAGGGGACATTACAGGCGCAGCCGCTCCAGCCAATTTTAAAGGCTATGCGGGAAGATTGGGTTATAATTTCAAATCCCGTTATCTGATTGAATTCAATGCAGGCTACAATGGTTCTGACCGTTTCAAATCCAAAAACCGCTATGGCCTTTTTCCCGCTATATCAGGAGGTTGGAACATTAGTGAAGAACCTTTCTTTAAAGATAATATTAAAATTATCAATTATTTGAAGATCAGAGGTTCTTATGGTACTGTAGGAAGCGATGAGGTAACCGGGAACAGGTATCTGTATGAAGAGGTTTACAATGTGGCCAGTGGTGGGTATTATTTTGGTGAAAGTCCGACCGGGCAGCCTAAAATAACCCCGGGAACACTAGGGAACGACGATGTACGCTGGGAAAAAGAAAGGAAAGCGAACATCGGGATTGACATGAAATTGTTTAACAGTAAACTGGAAGTTACAGCCGATTATTTCGATCATTACCGTTACGATATCCTGACGACCCGAGAAAGCGTTCCTTTGTATGTCGGATTGTCGTTACCGCCGGTAAACCTTGGAAAGGTGAGCAACAAAGGTTTTGAAATTGAACTGAACCATAGAAATACAGTAAACGACCATTTTCAGTATTTCGTAAGGGCAAATGCTTCATTTGCCAAAAATAAAGTGCTGTTTAGGGATGAACCAGAGGCTGTAGCTCCTAATCTTAAGAGAACCGGTAGGCCGGTTAACCAATTATACGGTTATATCGCCGAAGGCTTTTATTATGACGAGGCCGATATAGCGAACAGCCCCCCGGTAGTTGGAAAGGTAGTCATTCCAGGTGATTTGAAATATAAAGATGTCAATGGTGATGGGGTAATCAATGCGAATGATATTACCGCTATAGGTTATCCGGAAACCCCGCAGCTCACTTTTGGTTTTTCTACAGGCTTTAGCTATAAAGATTTTGATTTCTCCATGTTGCTGCAGGGCGCAGCCAGAAGCAGTATGAGTTCCAATACCCTGCTGCAGATAGGTAATGTAAACGGCAAACCTTCCGAAATACATCTTAAACGCTGGACGCCTGAAAACAGGGACAATGCGGAATATCCAAGATTAGGAGGAGTAAGTTTTGATGCCTCTACTTTTTGGTTAAGGCCGGCAGACTACCTGCGTTTAAAGAATGTTGAGATTGGCTACCACATTCCTAAATCTTTTTCTCAACGTTTAAAGCTGAAGGACATCAGATTGTATGCTAATGGATTGAACCTCTTAACTTTTAATAAGCTGAAAATCTATGACGTGGATCCCGAATCTAAAACAGGAAGCGTAGAGGCTTACGTCAATTACCCACAGATGAAAATTGTCAACTTTGGTTTACAGGTAACATTTTAAAATCATGAAAAACGCAATAAAATATATAGCTATAGCTGCGGTTTCTGCAGGATTACTCTGGACCGCAGGTTGCAAAAAAGCAACAGACAAAAGTTTTCTTGATCCAACAGACATTGGTCAGGTAAACGAACAAACTGTATTTGCCGACAGTGCTATGAGTATTCAGTTCCTGACCTCGGTTTATGGGGATCTGAACAGGACTTATTTTGTAGAAAATGGTATTAGTGGCGGAGGAATATGGCCTTTCTCCGACGCCTCTGATGACGGGGAGGCGCGCTGGTCGAGCGGTTTTTCACAGGGCTACAATATGGCAAATGTGGCCAATGCATCCAGCAATACTTTTACCCGGAATACCTGGTCTCAATCGTATAGCATGATCAGGAGGGTAAATGTTTTTTTGGACAATATAGACCGTGCGCCGCTTTCGGCCGCCAAAAAGACCAGGCTTAAAGCAGAAGCCAGGTTTTTGAGGGCCTACAGTTATTACCATCTGCTCCGGACTTTCGGTGGAGTACCTCTGCTGGGTGATAAAAAATATAGCCTTACAGACGACTTTAACCTGCCAAGAAGTACCTTTGCCGCTACTCTTGATTATATTGAAAGTGAATTGAATACAGTGGCAGCTATACTGCCGCTGGAGCATTTACCGGAAGATTTTGGTCGCCCAACTAAAGGCGCTGCACTTGCGATAAAGGCAAAAATGCTGTTGATGGCGGCTAGTCCGCTTTACAATGAAAGTAATCCGGGAACTGGTGCCGTAAAGCCACTGATTGGTTATGAAAGCTATGATCCTGGCCGATGGAAAAAGGCCGCCGATGCAGCAAAAGCTGTAATGGATCTGAACCTGTACAGCCTGGTTGAAGACAATATTACAGCTCCAGGCTATGGTTATTACAATATGGGGATCCAGCGTAAGAATTCTGAATACATCTTTCAGGTCATGATGAATTCCGACAGGTTCTACGAAAAGTATATGCTTCCGGCATCGCGTGGCGGACAAAATTATGGAAACCCAACTCAACAGCTGGTAGATGATTACGGGATGGCCAATGGTAAGCTGATCACTGAAGTAGGTTCTGGTTACGTAGAGGCAACGCCATATAAAGATCGTGATCCAAGGTTTTATTACACTATTATTTACAATCAGGCTTTATGGCTGGATCGGACCAGTTTAACTAAAAAACCAGTAGATTTATACCATCTGGCACCAGGTGATGGGATGGGATCTGCTGCGTATAACACTGTAACCGGTTATTTGTGGAGAAGATTTTGTAATGAAAATGCCGGAGGGAATTATGGGGTAATGAGCCAGATTGGCCTGGTAGTATCCAGATATGCAGATATTCTGCTAATGTATGCAGAGGCTTTGAATGAGGCGCAGGGGCCAAGTGCGGAGATTTACAATGCGGTTGAAACAGTACGAAAACGAGCAGGCTTGATGCCTTATCAGCTGACAACCGGTTTAACCAAAGAACAGATGCGTACCGTTATCCGTCATGAAAGACGGATTGAGTTCGCTGCCGAAGAGGGACATAGGTTATTTGATATTTTAAGATGGAAAGTAGCCGAAGATCTTTTGAAAGGACCTATGGGCGGAATGCGCTGGACAAAAACTGGAAGTACCTTCACGGCTACACGTATTGTTTTTGAGACCAGAAAATTCAACAGCCCGCAAATGTATTACTATCCGATCCCCTTGGTGGAGATCAATAAAAATAATCAGCTGATCCAGAATCCGGGCTGGTAAAACAAAAACTATGAAGAGAAACGTAAGAACCTTCTTGTGCATGTCCATCTTTACCTGCTGTGTATTTTCTGCACAGCAGGCAGATGCCCAGGCACAACAAATTGAATTGAAGCACGGTAGCCACCGCATTGGCAAACGAACAGATGCAGTAATGCAGAAATGGCGGGGTTATGGCCTTGGCCAGTTCATCCACTGGGGCCTGTATGCCATCCCGGGAGGCGAATGGAACGGTAAACAATATAATGGTGCTGCCGAGTGGATCCGCTCCTGGAACGGTATCCCGAAGTCTACCTACGATTCGCTTATTTACAAGTTCAATCCTGTAAACTTCAATGCTGAAGAATGGGCCGTAACCGCCAAACAGATGGGCGCCAGATATGTGACCATTACTACCAAACACCATGATGGTTTTTGCCTCTGGCCCAGTAAATATACCAGGTATACCATAGCAAATTCTCCATGGAAAAAAGACATCATGAAACCTCTGGTTGATGCTTACGACAAACAAGGCATTGATGTGATTCTCTATTTTTCGGTGATGGACTGGAACCACCCGGGCTGGCGTTACGACATCAAAACCAAAGAAGACAGCATCGCTTTTGAAGGCTTTAAGCAGTTTACCCGCAACCAGCTGCTGGAACTCCTTACTTTATACCCAACGGCCAAGGGACTTTGGTTTGATGGCACATGGGACAAGTCCTGGATAAAACAGGCAGCCTTTGCTGATGAGCTGGAAACCGAAATGCGCAAGTTCAGACCCGGTCTCATTATTGGCAGCCGCTTCCGCGCAGATGAAAATGGCAAACGCCATTTTGACTCGAACGGGGTTTTAATGGGCGATTACGAGCAGGGTTGGGAGCGTAAAATCCCAAATAAAATAGAAGATGTGCATGGGAATGACTGGGATTGCGTGATGACTGTTCCGGAAAATCAGTGGGGCTACAATAAGGCCTGGAAAGGACACATCAAAACCAGGAACGAACTGCTGGAAATGACAGCAAAATGCGTTTCCCTGGGTGGAAATTTTGTGCTGAATTTTGGGCCGCAGGGCGATGGTGCGATAAGAAAAGAGGAAAAACAGCTTGCTGCACAAATTGGCGACTGGATGAAGACAAATAGCGAAGCCATTTACAACTGCGAATATGCGGGATTGGAAAAACAGGACTGGGGTTATTTTACTAAAAAAACGGGTTCCGATAAGTTGTATATGATTGTGTTTAATGTTCCTGTTTCAGGGGCGTTGAAAGTGAAACTACCTGCAAACACCAGTATCGGAAAATCTTATTTGCTGGCACAGCCGGCACAATTGCTGAATGCTGAAGAGATCAGTGGTACAGAATATTTTATCCACCTTAAAAACACAGCAGCCGGAAATCCATTTGTTGTGGTGTTGGAGCCTACCGCAAAAAAGGCTAGTGGCAATACATACGATAAGGCAAAAACATAAAACAAGAGATACACACAAATAAAACATGAGAAAGTTGATACTTATTGCCGGTTTTTTACTGGTAAGCGGGATGCCATTTGCGCAGCCACCGGAGAAGAACAGAGAGAAGATGAAGAACCTGATTGATGAACAGTTCAGGTTTGCGGCTACGCAATATAAGGTGCTTGCTAAAAATGTACCTTCTCATCGGATGCCCAAAACATATTATGCCAAAACCAATAAGGTAGAAACCAGTGATACCAAATGGTGGTGCAGCGGGTTTTACCCGGGTGCGCTGCTGTATATCTATGAATACACTAAAGACCCTGCCATCCTGAACGAAGCCGAAAACAGGCTGGCCATTCTTGAACCTGAAAAGCACTATACCGGTAACCACGATCTGGGTTTTATGATGTACTGTAGCTTTGGAAATGCCTATCGCATTACAAAAAACGAAGCCTACAGGCCAACCATTGATACCGCTGCGGCATCTTTAATTACCCGCTACCGCCCAAATGCAAAGGTTATCCAATCCTGGAACGCCAGTAAAAAATGGCGCGGTCCGGTAATCATTGACAACATGATGAACCTGGAGCTGCTGGCCTGGGTTACAGACAATGGCGGAGATAAAAAATATAAGGAGATTGCCATCAACCATGCCAACACCTCTCTTGAAAATCATTTCCGCCCCGATTACAGTTCATATCATGTGGTAGATTATGACATGAATACCGGGGCAGTATTGAAAAAAGGAACCGCCCAGGGTGCAGCTGATAGCTCGGCCTGGAGCCGTGGACAAAGCTGGGGACTATACGGTTATGTAATGATGTACCGTTTTACTAAAGATAAACGCTATTTAGAGCAGGCCCAGCATATTGCGAGTTTTATACTAAACCATCCGAATATGCCAGCCGATATGGTACCTTACTGGGATTTTGATGTTCCTGTAACGCCAAATACCTGCAGGGATGCGTCTGCAGCTGCAGTTACCGCATCCGCCTTGCTGGAGCTTGGACAATATACCTCCGGTAAAGACCGTAAAACCTATGTCTCGGCAGCAGAGACGATGCTGACATCTTTGTCCTCTCCGGCTTACAGGGCAAAGCAAGGAGAGAACGGAGGATTTTTACTGATGCATAGCACCGGCGCACTGCCCTTGAAATCAGAAATAGATGTACCTTTAACCTATGCGGATTATTATTACCTGGAGGCATTGCTGCGTTACAAAAACTGGTATTTATAGACAAAGATTATGGAAAGAAGAAAATTTATAGGTGCCTTATCTTTTGCGGGGGTATTGGGCACACTAATGCCTGAAAAAATATTGGCGGCCAGTAAAACGAAACAAAATGCCTTTGTAAAAAATGATCGGGATTATTGGTATAAACTCTTGTATAAAATTGCAGGGCCAGTAGTGCATAACCTGGCCAATGGTACACTGATTAAAAACATGCCGCTGGAAAAATCGCCTACGTTTGATTCCCGTTCACCTTCGGTTACTTATCTTGAAGCCGTAGGTCGTACCTATGCCGGCATTGCGCCCTGGCTGGCTTTGCCGGATGATGAAACCAAAGAAGGTATTTTAAGAAAATCATTCAGAAATGAGGCAATAAAAGGACTCAATAAGTGTTTTACGCCAGGCAGTCCAGATGCTCTAAACTTTGCCAAAGATCATCAGCCTATTGTAGATGCCGCCTATTTGGCACAATCCTTTTTAAGGGCGCCTAAAGCATTGTGGGAGCCTCTGGAAGCACAAACTAAAACCCAGATCATTGCTTCCTTTAAGTCCTTACGAAACAGGAAGCCGTTCAAAAGCAATTGGCTGCTTTTTGGTTCCATTACAGAAGCTTTTTTACTTAACATTGGCGAAGAGCCTGATGCTGCCCGTTTGAATGAAGGGCCTAAGATGTTGAACGAATGGTACAAAGGCGATGGCTGGTATGGCGATGGCCCCAACTATGCCTTCGATTATTACAATTCTTTTGTGATCCATTCTATGATGGTAGATACGCTGGCAGTGATGGCAGCTAAAAATCTGGTGGAACAGAAAGTGTACGACCTGGCCTTAAAACGCATGCAGCGTCATGCAGTAGGACAGGAGCGTATGATCTCGCCAGAGGGAACTTATCCGCCTATAGGACGTTCCATCACTTACCGCACTGGTGCATTTCAGGTGCTGGCCCAGGTGTCCCTGATGGAAAAACTTCCGGCAGGGATAAAACCGGCCCAGGTACGTTGCGCGCTCACTAAGGTAAAGCAGAACATGTACGAAACACCGGGCACTTTTGATAAAAATGGCTGGTTGCAGCTGGGCTTTTGCGGGCATGAGCCAGAAATTGCCGACTATTATACCTCTACAGGTAGTTTATACATGGCTACATTATCGTTCCTGCCATTAGGCCTGCCTGCGGATCATGAGTTCTGGACAGGCTCCCCTGTAGCGTGGACTGCAAAACAAGCCTGGGCCGGAAAGGGCTTTGCCAAAGATTATCATGTAGATTATTAACACGATAAATGAACTTCCAGAAATGTAATCAGCGGATACTATTTCATTTTTGATGATTGTTTTTCTTGCAGTGTAACTCAAATTTTACATTATGTAGGCTGTTTTAATCAAAATTCAAATGTGTTAGCTTTTGTTGACAATTATTTTTTTACATATTTTTGATGTAGTTAAATTTTATACGGCTACATGAAATATGCGCTCTTCTATACCCTGTTTTTCCGCAGGAATTTAGCTGACAAAATAAATTTTTGCCAGCCCCTTTTCTATAAACTATCCCCTTTTTTTAATTCCAGTTAATGTTTTTATTCAATGAAATGAAATCATGAATGCTGTGGCATTCCATCCCTTTTTGTTAATTAAATGAAATAAATGAAAAAATTATACTATTTATTGATAGCTTTTCTGGCTTTTGCCGGAACACTCCACGCACAGACCTCCACTGAACAATTTGAGACAGAAAGCCATGGTTCAGCAAGTTTTACAGACAACGGTGTTATATTTAATATTATTTCCCATATTAGCGTATTTGATGTTCAGGGAAACTATCCCGGTACCGGATGGAACGGGACTGCTAACGATAACAGATATATCGATAATTCCAACGACATTGCTTTTCCACCATCTTTCAGTATCAAGACAACCTTAAACCTTTTTAAGGTGAACAGGTTCTGGATGTATTTGTCTGCACTCAACTTAGACCTGAACGTTCCAGGTTCGCTTACAGTTACAGGTAAATTAAGTGGCGTTACTAAATTTACCCAGACTAAAACCTCCGGGTTTGCTACCTCTTTAGGTTCAACAAATGGTTACACGCTGATTGATTTAACGAATTTGAACGGACAAAATTACAGTAATATCATTATTGATGAACTTCAAATTACGTTGGGAGGTAATTTTCGGTATGCAGGCTTAGATGCTTTCACCTGGGTGAAAGACTCAAATGTGATCCCGCCCCCAGGACCAACGGCAAGTATTGTAGTAGCCAACACTACTTTAAAAATTGGGGGAACCTCAACGGTAACCATTACTTTTAACGGAGCTGTTAGCGGTTTTGACAATACTGACCTTACGATAGCCAATGGCACATTGAGTAATGTGAGTTCCACAGATGGTGGCACCACCTGGACAGCAACATTAACCCCGACAACTGGAATTACGGACCAGTCCAATATGATTGTGTTAAATAATGCTGGTGTTACAAATGGTGCAGGTAACGCTGGAACGGGCACTACCAATTCCAACAATTATGCTGTTGACACACAGCGTCCTACAGCCAGCGTTGTAGTAACGAACACCGCCCTGGGGATTGGAGGAACCTCTCTGGTTACCTTTAACTTTAGTGAGGCGGTTACGGGTTTTACCAATGCAGACCTTACGATTGCCAACGGTACGCTAAGTGCAGTGAGTTCGTCAGACGGTGGGATTACCTGGACAGCGACCTTTACACCAACAACCGGGATTACTGATGCAACCAACCTGATTACTTTAGACAATACGGGTGTGCAGGATGCTGCAGGCAATGCAGGGTCGGGTACTACCAATTCAAATAACTACGCTATCGATGGCCATCGCCCTGTTGCGACAGTAGTTATAGCTGATCCTGTTTTAACTGCTGGCGAAACCACATTGGTCACCATCACCTTCAGTGAATCGGTTACCGGTTTCACCACCGCTGATCTTAGCATTGCCAATGGCACAATTACAGCTGTAAGTTCATCAGACGGAGGTATTACCTGGACAACTACCTTTACACCGACAGCTGGTATTGTAGATGCCAGTAATCTGATTACTTTGAACAATGGCGGGGTTAGCGATCTTACCGGAAATGCCGGAACAGGTACGACCAACTCGGCCAATTACACCATTAATACCCTGCGACCTACAGCTACTGTAGTTGTAGCCAATAATTCTTTGAAAATTGGGGGAACCTCAACGGTAACCATTACTTTTAATGAAGCTGTTAGTGGTTTTGACAATACTGACCTTACGATAGCCAATGGCACATTGAGTAATGTGAGTTCCACAGACGGCGGCATTACCTGGACCGCTACTTTTACACCAACAACCGGGATTACAGACACAAGCAACCAGATTATATTAGATAATACAGGTGTTACAAATACTGCAGGTAATGCTGGAACAGGCACTACCAGTTCCAACAACTACACTATTGATACGAGGCGACCTACAGCCACTATTGTTGTAGCCAATACTGCCTTGGGTATTGGAGGAACTTCATTGGTTACCATTACCTTTAGTGAGGCCGTTACCGGTTTTACCAATGCAGACCTTACCATTGCCAATGGCACGTTAAGTACTGTGAGTTCATCAGACGGGGGCATTACCTGGACAGCAACCTTTACGCCGGTAGCGGGAATAACAGATGCAACCAACCTGATCACTTTAGACAATACAGGTGTGCAGGATGCGGCCGGAAATACAGGTTCAGGCACTACCGACTCTAATAATTACCGCATTGACAGCCAGCGGCCAACGGCAACAATTGTGTTGGCAGATAATGCCTTAAGCATAGGAGAGACTTCACTTGTCACCTTCACCTTTAGCGAAGCAGTTATTGGTTTTACCAACGATGATCTTACGATTGCCAATGGTACGCTGACAGCTGTTAGCTCATCAGATGGAGGTATTACCTGGACTGCAACTTTAACACCAACAGCTGGAATTGCAGATGCCAGCAATCTGATTACTTTGAACAATGCCGGGGTTAGCGATCTTGCCGGAAATGCCGGAACAGGTACGACCAATTCGGCCAATTACACCATTAACACCCTGCGGCCTACAGCGACTGTAGTTGTAGCCAATACTTCTTTGAAAATTGGAGGAACCTCATTGGTAACCATTACCTTTAGTGAAGCGGTTACCGGCTTTACCAATGCCGATCTTACGATTGAAAATGGAACGCTGACAGCAGTAGGTTCATTGGACGGGGGCATTACCTGGACAGCTACTTTTACACCAACAACCGGGATTACAGATGCAAGCAACCAGATTATATTAGATAATACAGGTGTTACAAATGCTGCAGGTAATGTTGGAACAGGCACCACCAATTCCAACAATTACGCTATTGATACGAGACGTCCTACAGCTACTGTAGTTGTAGCCAATACCGTCTTAGGTGTTGGAGGAACTTCAGCGGTTACCATTACCTTTAGTGAGGCCGTTACCGGTTTTACCAATGCAGACCTTACCATTGCCAATGGCACGTTAAGTACTGTGAGTTCATCAGACGGGGGTATTACCTGGACAGCAACCTTTACGCCGGCAGCTGGAATTACGGATGCAACCAACCTGATTACTTTAGACAATACGGGTGTGCAGGATGCGGCCGGAAATACAGGTTCAGGCACTACCGACTCTAACAATTACGGCATTGACAGCCAACGGCCAACGGCAACAATTGTGTTGGCAGATAATGCCTTAAGCATAGGAGAGACTTCACTTGTCACCTTCACCTTTAGCGAAGCAGTTATTGGTTTTACCAACGATGATCTTACGATTGCCAATGGTACGCTGACAGCTGTTAGCTCATCAGATGGAGGTATTACCTGGACTGCAACTTTAACACCAACAGCTGGAATTGCAGATGCCAGCAATCTGATTACTTTGAACAATGCCGGGGTTAGCGATCTTGCCGGAAATGCCGGAACAGGCACGACCAATTCGGCCAATTACACCATTAACACCCTTCGGCCTACAGCTACAATAGTTGTGGCTAATACAATTTTAAACACTGGTGGAACTTCTCCGGTAACCATTACTTTTAGCGAAGCGGTTAGTGGTTTTAGTAATGCAGACCTTACTGTTGCCAACGGTGGCCTAAGCGTTGTAGGTTCAACAGATGGCGGCATTACCTGGACAGCAACATTAACTCCATCTGCCAACGTCACTGATGCAACCAACCTGATTGTCTTAGACAACACAGGAGTGCAGAACGCAGCAGGTAATACAGGCACAGGCAGCACTAGTTCTAACAATTATGCCATAGATACTCAACGGCCAACTGCAAGTATTTTGGTAGCTAATGCAGCTTTAAGAGTTGGGGAAACATCATCGGTTACCATTAATTTCAGCGAAGCAGTGACTGGTTTTACCAATGCCGATCTTAGTGTTGCAAATGCTGTGGTTACCGGCCTTGGTTCGTCAGATGGCGGCATTACCTGGACGGCAACTTTAACGCCGACGGCTGGAATCGAAGATGCCAGCAACCTGATCACTTTAGACAATACAGGCATTATTGATGTAGCGGGCAATACCGGTACAGGCACTACTAATTCCAATAACTACGCCATTGACACCTATGCACCAACAGTTCCGACAGGACTGGCTGCAGTGGGGGGAGATACTGAGGTTGTGCTGAACTGGGCAGGCAATCCGGAAACAGATATTGCCAGGTATCGGATTTTTGGCGGAACAACAACTCTTCCTGCAACATTGTTAACAGAAGTTGTTGCCGGAGGTATAACGTATACAAATACAGGCTTAACCAATGGTACAACTTATTATTATCGTATACAGGCGATAGATCAGGCCGGTAATACTAGCCCAATTAGCACAGATGTTGTGGCTGTGCCAAAAGGTAACCAAATGATTACCTTTAATACTATAGCGGCTAAAACCTATGGCGATGCGGCCTTTACCCTGGGAAATGCAAATTCTTCGGCAGGGTTAGCCATAACTTATACCGCTGCCGACCCTTCAGTAGTTTCTATCAGCGGAAATACCGCCACTATTCTGAAAGCTGGAAACACTTTGGTTACTGCCAGTCAGCTGGGAAATGCCACGATTAAAGCGGCTGCCAATGTTCAGCAAACCTTAACCGTTAACAAGGCAGTATTAACCATTACTGCCGATAACAAAGAGCGGTTTGCCGGCACAGCCAATCCTGCGCTTACGCTAAGTTACTCAGGCTTTGTGAACGGCGAAACCAATACGGTGTTAACTACAGCGCCAACAGTAAGCACTACTGCTACGCTTGCAAGCCCGGTAGGAGACTACCCGATTACAGCCATCGGAGCTGCAGCAGTGAACTATAGCTTCAATTACGTAGCGGGTACACTTAAAGTAAAAGGAGGTGCACCAACCAACATCAGTCTGGCCGGGATAATCCTTTACGAGAACAGTGCGGGTGGTACCAATGCCGGCACCCTGAGCAGCACTTCGGATGATCCGAGTGCTACCTTTACTTATACACTGGTTGCGGGTACAGGCGATACCGACAATGCACTTTTTGCTGTTAGCGGCAACAAGATCAATACTGCAGCAGCACTTAACTTTGAAAACAAAGCCAGCTATAGTGTTCGTGTCAAAAGCACTACACAATATGGCCTGAGCCTGGAAAAAGTGTTGAACATAGCTTTAAGCGATGTGAACGAAATTCCTGCACTGGCTGCTATTGCCAATCAGACGATCTGCTTTACTACAGCAGCGCAAACAGTAGCTTTAACCGGTATCAGTTCCGGGCCTGAAACTGCACAAACCACAACATTAACAGTGAGCAGCAGCAATGCCAACCTGTTTGATGCCCTAACGGTTAGCGGAACTGGCGCTACCGGAACCCTGAACTATCGCATTAAAGCAGGGGTTGTAGCCGGAACTGCCACAGTTACAGTAACCGTTAAAGACAATGGGGGCACTGCCAACGGTGGTGTGGATACCTATAGCAGGACCTTTGTGATTACCGTAAATGCTTTACCGGTTGTTTCTATAAACAGCGATAAGGGTACAAACCTAAGCAAAGGAGAGACCGCACTACTTACTGCAACAGGAGGCACCAGCTATGTATGGGCAAACACGAGCGGCATTATTGGTTCAACCAATGGTGCTGTGTTAACGGTAAGGCCAAGCCAAACCACTACTTATACCGTAACTGCTACCAATGCCAGCGGATGCAGCCAAACTCAAAGCATCACTATCGTAGTAAATGAAGACTTTGCAAAGATCAAGGCTACAAACATCCTGAGTCCTAATGGAGATGGTTACAACGACAAATGGGTGATTGATAACATCGATTTTTATCCTAACAATGAGGTAAAGATTTTTGATAAATCTGGTCGTTTGATGTATAACAAAAGAGGTTATGACAACAGCTGGGACGGTACATTTAACGGCATAGCCCTAAATGAAGGGACCTATTATTACATTGTAGATTTTGGCAACAGAACAAGGGTATTTAAAGGTTTCATTACCATTGTTAGAAATGATTAAAGAGAGCAGAAAAATGAAGATCACATATAAAACATTGTTATTGGTGGCGATTGTTGCCATCTGTACGACAAACATAAAAGCACAGTTAAACCCATTATCGGCACAGTATTATACCAATCAGTACCTCATCAATCCTGCCTTTGCAGGGGCAGGTGAAGGTTTGAAGCTGAACGGTGCCTACCGGAAACTATGGAGTAATGTGCCTGGCTCACCTCTAACCCAGAACCTGACAGCCGATTATGGCTTTGGTAAAGTAGGGCTTGGCTTAACGGTTAACAACGAAAGCGCGGGTTTGCAGCGGCAAACCCGGGTGGTGGGCAGTTATGCCTATCACCTGATGTTAAGCGAAAACAATCATAAACTGCACTTTGGCGTTTCCCTGGGTTTCATGAGCCAAAGACTGGAAAATGCGGACATTTATGGTAATCCGAATGATCCGATGGTGGGGCAATACAACGATCGCAAAACCTATCTGGATGGTGATTTTGGTATCGCTTATACCTCAGATAAACTGAACATTCAGGCTTCGGTACCCAATCTAAAAAGCGTGCTGAAAAAGGATGTGATCAAACTCGCTGATGTGGCAACATTTTACACTGCCGCCAGCTATAAGATCCAGCTTAGTGAAGGACCAGAAGGTATAGACATGGAGCCGAAAGTTGCCTACAGGGGCGTAAAAGGTTTTGACAACATCTGGGATGCGGGTTCGCAGTTCAGTATCGCCAACAAACAGGTATTTTTATTGGCCATGTACCACAGCACCGAAAATGCAACCTTTGGTTTGGGGATGGATTTCAGAAAAAAATACCTGATCAGCGGAACATATACTACACAAACATCAGCTTTGAGTGGTTATACCAATGGTAGTTTTGAACTGAATTTGAGGCTGAATCTGAGTAAATAGGTATTGGGGCTGGCTAAAAAGCCGGCCCCAACATTTGATACGCTTTCAATTTTGGCAAATCACTTTCCTTGCCTGCTATTTGGCTCTTCTTCGGTTTTAGTTGGCATAGGCATTTCAATGGCCTGTTTTTGCAACAACAAAAAAGTAAAAGAACTTTGACTGGTGTAAAGTTGATTGGCGGTTTAGTGATGTGACCCGTCGTATGCTAATATCCTGGATTTTGGACCATAAACCTGTTTAACATCATTTCTATCTGAGGTATAGGCATCAGCTTTTGGTAAGATTGAACCCCCAATACAGATTCCGCTAAACCGTTGCGTTTCAGGAAAGCAAAAAATACCCCTTCGTTATTCAAATCTGCCTTTATTTCTTCCTGCAGCAATGATAAAACATTACTCTCGTTTGAAGAAATGGCTGTTTTTCCATTTCTTTCGCGTACCAGATTCAGTAAAGAAATAGCTTCATCTTTATTGTTCAATTTCAGATTGACCTCTGAAGCAAGAAGAATTACATCTGTATACCGGATTAAACTCCGATAATTCCCCTTTCCATATAAGTCATAGCTGGCAGGTTTTAAAGTAGGAGACTGGTTATAATCAACTCCGAAAATGGTTTCCAGGCGAGTGGTGTGAATTTGGGATTTGCTGGCCAGGGTACGTTTTTTGCTATCTATAATTTGAGATAGGTATTTTTTAGCAATAAGATAATCTCCATTATCGGCGGCGATCCTGGCTGCAACAGCCCGGGCTAAATCAATTTCATTATCAAAAGCACCTAAATTCTGGATAGCTTCATCCAAGTCCGCGATTAGCCTTTCAGATATTGTCTTTTTGCTAACCCTTGCAGGAGGATTTTGATAATCCTGATAATTGCCAGTATTTACAAAAGGAACATCGCCCCAAAAATTCATCAGAACCCAGTAATTATAGGCAAAATATGGAAGAGATTTATGCTTAAAAGATTTAAAAGAAGAGGATTTCGCTGCGTAATCCACTATGGTATTCGCCCTGGCGATACCTTTGTACAAATCGGCAAATAAAGTAGCGATATCTCCATTGGAGGGGTTAATCCTATGCAGATAAAAATCGTGTTGCGGTAATCCGGAAACAGTCCTGGTATATAAGCCTTCAAGTCTGAAATATTGCTCTGTTGCTTTAGTGGTTACATCCAGCAAACCATTATAGGCGGCCCTGTATGCCGCTTCGTCTTTAAAGTAATCTTCACCACCTATAACTTCGCTTCCTTCTATTTCCACAGAAAAGGCCTTGCCAATAGCGAAATCACTTAATGTGGTATTAAATGCTTTATACCGGGTTTTTATATTATCGGAGATGGCTTTAGCATTCAAACTCTTTAAACCCTGCTTTATCGCTTGCTTTAAAGATTCTTCTATTGCGCCATCATTATCCAGATCGGCAGAAAGGGTACTTAAAAGTTCAGTTAATTTTGCGTTATCTGATTGAGCGGTATTCAGCAATGCTGCAGAAATACCGAGCAAAATATTAGAATTGTCGTCGTTCTTTGTTAACGAAACCAATTCGCTGCTGGTTGTTGGTGATGTTTTAACAAAAAAAGCAGTATAAATTTCAGTTAGTGCTTGTTTCTTTGCTTCATTGAAACTTTTCTTTTCTTTCTTCATCAAAGATTTAACCCTTTTTTCTTCCAGATGGCTCAGCACATTTACATTTATTTGCTTATTGCTGGCAATATCGGCAATGGCATTTAGCGTTATTTGAGCCGTAGAAAGATTTCCGGTTACTTCGTTGAAGTAGAAGCCATTTACCGACAACTGAACATAATTAGATGCCAGCTCTATATCAACTAAAGAAAAGCTTCCCTTGTCGTCCTGTATTTCCGATTTGAAAGACCTTCCGGTTGGGTTCAATTCTGAATTGAGTTCATAAATGGTAACTACAGAGCCACGAACAAAAGGGCCTTTTTCTACTGTCCCTCGTATAGTAACCTTTTGATCTGGTTCTGAAGGATCGTTCTTTTTGGAACAGGCCATTAAGAAAGCCATAGCAAACAATAGAACAAAAGATTTGAAAGCTTGGCTGGTAAAAAGCGTCATGGTAAAATTTTTCTTGTAAAGATATGTAAATCTAGGTTGTTTTTGAATTTTTTATATTAAAGATAACTTGTGTAACCAAGCTCACAGGCAGAAGAGGCACAATAATCATGATGATGGGTGGTATACATTTGTATCTGCCATTATCTGAAAGAAGTATCACAGGGAATATTTGCAGTACAAGAATGATATAAAGACTTAATGCTGAAATGAGCACCCATAGTGTTGTACCCAGTACCAGCGGACTGCTGCCTACCTCTTTTAAAGTTTTAAAAGATAAGCCGGAGCCTATAAGAAACAAGGTAAGGCTTAACCCGGATTTGGCCAGGCCAACCAGGTAATGGCTATAGTGGCTTATAAAAGGAATATAGGTGTTTGCCAGTATGGCCAATACAAACAAGGCAATGAAATAGGGTATCTGTACTTTGACTTTATTGGTTTTAAACACATAGGTGGCAGCAAAGGATACCGGAATGATCCAGAGCGCCCGCGCTAGTTTTACGGTAGTGGCAACCTGCAGGGCTTGTTCGCCGTATTTACTGGCGGCACCAACCACCGAACTGGTGTCGTGTATGGAAATGGCGCACCAGAGGCCAAATTGGTTTTGCGATAAATGTAGCCAGTGGCCTACAGCAGGAAATAGGAACAGGGCTGCAGAATTGAGCATAAATACTGTGCCAAGTGCTACAGAGATCTGCTGCTGATTGGCCTTCATTACCGGTGAAAGCGCTGCTATAGCGCTACCGCCGCAAATGGCCGTGCCGGCAGAAATCAGTGATGTGGTTTTAAGGTCTATTTTTAGTTTCCTGCCAATGAAATAGCCCGTTGTGAGCACAACCAGGATAGAGCCTACTGTAAAAAGCAGACCTTCTTTTCCTGCAGTTATTGCGCTGTAAATGTTCATGCCGAAACCCAGCCCGATAACCGAAAGTTTGAGCAGGAGATGTGTAGCCTTTTGGCTGGATTGCGGATAGGGGTGTTCCATGGTTTGGGCCAGGACCAGTCCGAGCAACAGAGCCAAAGGCGCCGTGATGTAAGGACTTAAGGTAAGTGCTGCTGCGGCTAGAAAAATAAGTTTGCGGATATTCATAGTATTGCTGTATTTCTATTGCAAAACTATGCAGGTCATTACTGGAATTTATATTCCAAATATTTATGATTTATTACTTCATGTTATAATGAAGGCTGGCGAAACGCATTAGCTTTTCAGCAAGTGCGTCTGCATGACCCTGGAGATGAATGAAATATAAACTTCTGGTTATAGATAGTCCTTTGATGTCAATAACCCGTAGGTCACCATTTAAGAGCTCTCTGTTAATGGAGTGGACGGATAAAAAAGCAAGTGTAGATGAATGCATCAGGTACGATTTGATACTTTCGGTATTACCCAGTTGAATCTCGACCCTTAAATCGGCCAGGGACAAACCGGATGTTTTTAATGCGTGGTCTATTACCTGTCGGGTGCCTGAACCCTGCTCGCGCACAATAAAATGATGATCCTTTAATTGTTCTGGTGTTATTTCTGAAGTTTTGGCCAGCGGGTGTTGCTTATTGCAGACCAGCACAATCTCGTCCTGCATAAAATCAGAATAGCTGATCTCCAGATTTTTGGATCGGCCTTCCACAATACCCAGTTCTATTTCTTTTTTCAGTAAAGCCTTTTCAATCTGTTCGGTATTACCAGTGATCAGTTTGAGCTCTATATCGCTGAACTTCTTTTTGAAACCAGCAAGGATGGGTGCGATAAGGTACTGGGAAATTGTAGTACTTGCCCCCAGGTGCAGTACACCCAGGTGTTTTTGGAGTAAAGCGTTCATGTCAAAATCAATAGACCTGTAAATGGCAAAGAGGGATTCGGTATGATTCAGGAGCACCTGACCCGCTGGGGTTAACCCTATCTTGTTGCCCTTCCGGTCGAACAGTTTGTTGTTGTATTGCTGCTCCAGTTCGCGGATGTGTTTGGTTACCGCAGGCTGACTGATGTATAATTCTTCTGCAGCCCTTGAAAAACTAAGCCTTTTGGCAACAGTATAAAAAACGGTTAAGCGAAAATCGGCCATGATTCCGGATTAATTTTATCAAAGATGTAATTTTAGTACTGGTTTTACGACTTATTGTTCAAATTGAAACAGGATGGAGCAGGTATTTATCGAAATGATAAACAAACATCGCGGAATTATATACAAGGTTTGCAATCTCTATGCGGTGAGCAGGGAGGATAAGAACGACCTCTTCCAGGAGATTGTGCTTCAGCTCTGGCGGGCATTCCCATCCTTCAGGGAAGAGTCGAAACAAAGCACCTGGATGTACCGCATCGCTCTAAATACGGCCATTACCAATTTTAGAAAAGAAAGTAAACGGCTGGAGCGCAGGGAAATTTCGTCAGATGAGTTTCAGATTCCTGATCTGGGCGCATATACTGAAGAAGATGAACAGATGTTCATGCTCAAACAGGCGATTGAGGCATTAACAGAAGTAGAGAAAGCCATCATTCTGCTGTACCTGGAAGAGAAGAACTATGAAGAAATCAGTGAAATCATCGGGATCAGTAAGACCAATGTTGGGGTCAGGATCAACCGGATTAAAATTAAACTGGAGAAAATAATTAAAACAGATCGTTATGAACTTAGATGAGTTGAAAACTGCCTGGCAGGAATATGATAACCGGTTGACTGCAACAGAGGAGATCAACCAAAAAGTAATTGCAAGCATGATCGGGGAACGGTCTGTTTCCAGAGTTGCCAGGATCAGAAGGCGTTATATGGAAATGTTGTGCCTTTTTCTTTTTTACACGGTTTGCCTTACTGGTTTTTTCTTCGGAAATCCTTTCGATTATACTTTTCCGGTACAATACATACCGCTTGCGGCGATAGTGTTGTGCTGCATATTAATGGTGATTTTTTTGTTCAGAGCACGGATGGCACTTAAAAAGATAGAGCTGGAGAGGCAAAATCTAGAGGGAGCATTGGTACAGGTTATTGCGGCTTACGCAAAATACAGGAAAAGTTTCAGGTATATCATCATCCTGTTGTTCTGTTCTTCCATGTTGCTCAACCTGTCACGTATTATAGCCAAAATACCTGAATCGGGAATATTGGAGGCAGTTTATTCCTTCCTTATCTTTGCTGCGCTGATGGGGTTCGCCTGGTTTTATGCAGGAAAAAAAACAAATGGCTGGCCCGATTTAGGAAAAGAAGAAAAAGGCCTCTATGCCGATCTTGAAGAACTTAAGGAGCTGAATGCGCAATAAATGAGTAAATTTAGGAGGACTGGAATAGAATTTGTAGCTTTGGCGCGGACATGAGACACATAGTTACCTTATCGCTGGTTTTTTTTAGCCTGACCCACCTTGCAAAGGCGGAGCGGGTAGAAGGACTGCGTATCGTAACCAAATATTGCAATAGTCAGCAGCTGGAAAAGAAATCGGCAGCAATAAGGCTAAGCCAACCTGATGACCAGCACCACCCTTTCTTTTTGTCGTACAATGCCCTTAGTGCTATAGGTGTATTGCCAGAAAAACGCATTGAGCAGCATAGCATCAATAATTACGTTATTGTTGATCTGACCATAAAAGAACAAACCAAGAACAACAGCCCCTAATTCCCAGTCTATCCCAGTTTTTAACACCCCTGCAACTGACATTGTGGCTCAATTGGCCGCGTGGCCTGGTTGTTGTAATTTCACCATTTTTTTAAAAATATAAACACAAAACATTATATGTTAGGATTTTTAGCCAAGATTTTTGGAAGCAAATCAGAAAGAGACATCAAGGCCTTACAGCCTATCGTTACCAAAATAAATGAAGAATATGCGAGGTTGTCGGCTTTAAGTAACGACGAACTGCGCGCAAAGACCGCATACTTTAAAGATATTATTGCCAAGGCCCTGGCCGAAATTGATGGCAAGATCAGTAGTTTGAAAACAGATGCTGAAAGTCAGGATTTATCACTAGCCGATAAAACAGCTTTGTACGATCAGGTTGATGCATTGATTAAAGACCGCGATAAGGAATTGGAAGTTGTTTTACAACAAATCCTGCCGGAAGCATTTGCAGTGGTTAAGGAGACATCGAGACGTTTTTCCGAAAATGAAACGCTTGAGGTTACTGCAACCCAATTTGACAGAGACTATGCTGCAAAAAAGAAGAATGTAACCATACAAGGCGATAAGGCACTTTGGGCTAACCGTTGGGAAGCCGCAGGAGTAGATGTAGTATGGAACATGGTACATTACGATGTGCAGCTGATAGGCGGTATGGTATTGCACAGCGGCAAAATTGCTGAGATGGCCACTGGTGAGGGTAAAACATTGGTAAGTACATTGCCAGCTTACCTGAACGCATTGGCCGGACAGGGTGTACACATTGTAACTGTGAACGATTACCTTGCCCGTCGTGACTCGGAGTGGAACGGTCCGCTGTTTGAATTCCATGGTATCTCTGTAGATTGTATTGACAAGCATGAGCCGAACTCGCAGGAACGCAGGAATGCTTACCTGGCCGATATCACCTATGGTACAAATAACGAATTTGGTTTTGATTACCTGCGTGACAATATGTCGCAGACCCCAGATCAGCTGGTTCAGCGCAAGCTGCATTTTGCCATGGTGGATGAGGTCGATTCGGTTTTAATTGATGATGCGCGTACCCCTTTGATCATTTCCGGACCGGTTCCTTTTGGTGATCAGCATGAATTCCATGAACTGAAACCAAGGATTGAACGCCTGGTAAATGCCCAGAAAGAATATGTAACCAGGGCATTAAACGATGCCAAGAAATTAATAAATGAAGGCAAAGCCGGAACTGAAGAAGGCGAAGGTGGTCTGGCGCTTTTACGTGCCCACCGTGGTTTACCTAAAAATAAAGCTTTGATCAAGTTTTTGAGTGAAGGTAGCGTAAAGCAAACCTTACTGAAAACTGAGAACCATTATATGGCCGATCAGTCTAAAAATATGCCTAAGGTAGACGCTGAGTTGTTTTTTCATATTGATGAGAAGAACAATCAGGTTGAACTTACCGAAAAAGGTATCGAGCTGATCACCAAATCTGGTGAAGACCATAACTTCTTTGTGCTTCCTGATGTGGGTACAGAGATCGCAGAGATCGAAAAATCGTCACTAAGCAGTGAAGAGAAGATTGCACAAAAAGATGCCCTGATGCGTGATTATTCGATCAAGGCTGAGCGCATCCATTCGGTAAACCAATTGTTGAAAGCTTATACCCTATTTGAAATTGATGTAGAATACATCATTGATGAGGGTAAGATTAAGATTGTAGATGAGCAGACTGGCCGTATTATGGATGGCCGTCGTTATTCGGATGGTTTACACCAGGCAATTGAGGCCAAAGAGAATGTTAAGGTTGAAGACGCTTCGCAAACCTATGCTACAGTTACCCTGCAGAACTTTTTCAGAATGTACCATAAGCTTTGCGGTATGACTGGTACAGCAACCACAGAAGCCGGTGAGTTCTGGTCTATCTATAAACTGGATGTGGTGGAAATCCCTACAAACAGGGTGATCTCCAGAAAAGACCAGCAAGATTATGTATACCGTACGGTACGTGAAAAATACAATGCCGTTGCAGAAGAGATTGTGAAATTGACCCAGGAGGGAAGGCCGGTATTGGTGGGTACTACTTCGGTAGAGATCTCGGAATTGCTGAGCCGGATGCTGAAACTTCGTGGTATCAAGCACAACGTACTGAACGCTAAAATGCACCAGAAAGAGGCCGATATTGTGGCCGAAGCTGGTCAGACTGGTCAGGTGACCATTGCTACCAATATGGCTGGTCGTGGTACCGATATTAAATTAGGCCCTGGCGTTAAAGAAGCCGGAGGTTTGGCCATCGTTGGTACAGAGCGCCACGAGTCGCGCCGGGTAGACAGGCAGCTGCGCGGTCGTTCCGGAAGGCAGGGAGACCCGGGTTCATCTCAGTTCTTCGTGTCGTTGGAAGACAACCTGATGCGTTTGTTTGGATCGGAAAGAATCTCTAACATCATGGTAAAAATGGGTATTGAGGATGGTGAGGTGATCCAGCATTCGATGATCACCAAATCTATAGAGCGTGCCCAGAAAAAAGTAGAGGAGAACAACTTTGGTATCCGTAAGCGTTTGCTGGAATACGATGATGTGATGAACTCTCAACGTTCGGTAATTTATGCAAAACGTAAAAATGCCTTGTTTGGCGAGCGTTTGGATGTTGACATGAGCAATATGGTATTTGACGTTGCTGAAGACATTGTAACTGAATATAAAGAAGAAGGTAATTTTGAAGGCTTTAAGCTGGAAGTGATCAAAAACTTCTCGGCCGATACTTCAATCGATGAAAATGAGTTCAACACTAAAGGCATCCACCATTTAACAGACAAATTGTTTGAAGAGGTAACTGCCTTCTATGCGCGTAAATCGGATGCCATCATTGAGCAGGCCATGCCGGTGCTGAACCAGGTGTATGCAGAACGAGGTGCACAGATTGAGCAGATCGTTGTGCCGTTTACAGATGGCATGCGCAGCATTCAGGTGCCGGTAGGACTTAAAAAAGCGATAGACAATGGCGGTCGCGAGATCACCAAGTCGTTTGAGAAAACAATTGTACTTGCCCTCATTGATGAGTCATGGAAAGAGCATCTGCGTGAAATGGACGAATTAAAACAATCTGTACAGAATGCAGTTTACGAACAGAAAGACCCACTGATCATTTATAAAATGGAAGCTTTTAACCTGTTCAAGAACATGCTGAATGCGGTGAACAAAGAGGTAGTGAGCTTCCTGTATAAGGGTGGTATCCCGATACAGACAGATCCGAACGATGTACGTGAGGCACAGGCACCAAGACCTGCACCAAGCAGGTTAAAAATGTCTAAACCGGAGTTCGGACATGAAAGCAGCAGTGCTGATGTGATGGAAGATACCCGTGAATTGGCTCCACAGCAGCCCATCCGCAAGGAAGTAACAGTGGGCAGGAACGAGCCTTGTCCTTGCGGTAGCGGCAAGAAATTCAAAAACTGTCACGGCGCAGGATTGTAATTTGTATTAAACATATAGAATGCCGAGTTTTGTAAAAAATTCGGCATTCTTTTTTTATCCTTTCATGAAGAAATTGTTAACTGGTATATTGTGTTGTTTTTCTGCTGTGGTAGTGGCCCAGACTAAGGGTGTAGTTGCAGTAGTTAAAGATCCGATGATAGACAGTTTGATTGCAAAACGTATTGAGTTGAACCTGAAACCCGCTACAACAGGGACTCCAGGTAGTGTAAGCCCGGTAAGACCGGGTACAGCCATCGTTTCGCAAGTGGGTTACCGGGTACAGATCTATTACGGATCAGACCGGCGTGAGGTTTATAATGAGCAAAGCAAGTTTAACTCCAGCTACCCGGAATTAAATACTTACATTACCTATAAACAACCTAATTATTATTTACGGGTTGGTGATTTCAGGACGCGTCTGGAAGCACAGCGCCTGCTAAATGAACTCAGGCCAATGTTCCCCACCTTATTTATTTTCAGGGAAAAGATTAATGCACCTAATTTAGAACCACAACAATGATGATTAAAGACAAGATCCAGACCCTTTCGGGTAATATATTTGAACAGGTTGTTGGCTATCGCCAGCATTTACATGCCAATCCGGAACTTTCTTTCAAGGAATACCAGACTTCAGCCTTTGTAAAGGGAATTCTGACCGATTGGGGTATCCCTTTTACAGAAATGGCTGATACCGGTGTTGTAGGTTTAATTAAAGGTGAACTGCCTTCGGATAAAATCATCGCCCTGCGTGCCGATATGGACGCGTTGCCGATAACCGAGGCAAACGATAAACCTTATGCTTCTAAAAATCCTGGTGTGATGCACGCCTGCGGTCATGACGTGCATACTTCTTCCTTGTTGGGAAGCGCATACATTTTAAATCAGCTGAAAAAAGAGTTTGGCGGAACCATAAAACTGATCTTCCAGCCTGCCGAGGAAATACTCCCGGGTGGTGCAAGTATCATGATCAAAGAAGGGGTACTGGAGAACCCTAAGCCGCAGCATATCATAGGACAACATGTAATGCCTTTGATAGATGCAGGTAAGGTAGGCTTCCGTTCAGGCATTTACATGGCTTCTACCGACGAGTTGTATGTTACCGTGCGCGGTAAAGGCGGACATGGTGCACAACCGCATCAGAATATAGACCCTGTGCTCATCACCTCGCATATCATTGTTGCCCTGCAGCAGATTGTGAGCAGAAATGCAGATCCACGTTTGCCTTCAGTACTTTCATTCGGAAAGGTGATTGCCAATGGTGCCACCAATATTATCCCTAATGAAGTGAAGCTGGAAGGCACATTCAGAACCCTGAATGAGGAATGGCGTAAGGAAGCCAAACGCCTGATGAAAAAGATGGCGGAAGGCATTGCCGAAAGTATGGGCGGAAGTTGCGAATTTACTATTATGGATGGTTACCCTTACCTGATTAACGAAGAAAAACTGACCGCCAACACGCGTGCTTTTGCCGAAGATTACCTGGGTAAAGAAAATGTGCTCGATCTGGATATCTGGATGGCTGCGGAAGATTTTGCTTATTATTCGCAAATCACCGATGCTTGTTTTTATAGGTTAGGAACAGGAAACAAAGAAAAAGATACCCACTATTCTGTACATACGCCAAATTTTGACATTGATGAAGACGCTTTAAAAGTATCGACAGGTTTAATGGCCTATGTTGCGCTGAAACAGCTGGGCAATTGAAGAAAGGATTGATTTATATGGTGTTGATGATCTTTGCAAAACCCGGGTTTGCACAGGAAATTCAGCGCTTTAATCCGGATACGATCAAAACCATCCAGCTGGATTCTGTGGTGAATATCAAAGCGCAGAAGTTTGGTGTGGAGACCTTTATCAATGCCATCATTACCGATCAGAGTTTTTATCAGGCTTTCAGGAACATGAAGCGGTATAATTTTATTGCTGAAAACCGCATTTATACCTACGATAAGAAAAATAAGGTAGACGGCCGTATTTACCGTAAGATTAAACACACCAACCAGGGACCGGAAAAAATGGTATACCTGGCCAAACAGGATACAGGTAAGGTTTATAAGAAGAACGGTAAATACCAGTTGTACACCATAGAGATGTTTGACTACATCTTTATGAATGCCTATAAAACGGATTTTGTGAAGGAAGGCCCAATGACAGAAAATAAAAATGCTGAAACCAACGAAAGTTACAAGGATAAACTGAAGACCCTGATATTTGCCCCGGGGAGGCCTATCAAAGGCCTGCCTTTTATTGGCAGCAAAACCCAGATCTTTACGGCCAACATGCGCCAGTATTACGATTATGCTTACCATAGCGGTACCTACCTGGATTCTATACCGGTTTACCGGTTTAAGGTTACCGTTAAAAAGGACTTGAGCAAAGGCACAAAGGATGGCCTGATGATCAAGGAGCTGACTACCATTTTTGACAAACGGAATTTTGAGATCCTGGGCCGCTATGTAGACATGAAGTACAGCAATATGCTGTTCGACTTTGATGTGCAGATGAATATCGAGACCAGCTATTTTGGAGAAGAAAAGCTGCCCACCAAGATCACCTATCAGGGAAACTGGGATTATCCGTTTAAAAAGGAAGAACGTGCCAGTTTCCTGATTGTACATAAGGATTATCAGGCGGGCAAAGAAAAATAGTTAAATTAGGAGAGCGTTAGTAAAATGATCAACCAGGATACCATAAACAAAATAATGGACACCGTCCGCATTGAGGAAGTGGTAGGCGATTTTGTTGCGCTTAAAAAGCGGGGTACCAGTCTGATCGGTAATTGCCCTTTTCATAACGAAAAAACACCTTCCTTTAATGTTTCTGTAACCAAGGGGATTTACAAATGTTTCGGCTGTGGCAAGGGGGGCGATTCGGTCCACTTTATTATGGACCACGAGAAGTATTCCTATCCCGAGGCACTTAAATACCTGGCCAATAAATACAATATAGAGGTTGAGGAAACGATTCAGTCGCCACAGAATATTGAAGCCCAGAATGCCCGTGAAAGTCTCTACATTGTTTCGGAGTACGCCGCCAGTTACTTTGCAAACGAACTCTGGACCGGCAACGATGGCCGAGCAATAGGCCTCAGTTATTTTAAAGAGCGTGGTTTCAGGGAAGATATATTAAAGAAATTCCAGTTGGGATATTCGCCGGATATATGGGATGCCCTGATCCAGAGTGCTGCCGGAGCCGGGCATAAGGAAGAATACCTGGAAAAGACAGGCCTGGCCATCAGAAACGATAAAGGCAAGTTGTACGACCGTTTCAGGGGGCGTGTGATGTTCCCGATCCATAATTTTACCGGAAGGGTAATTGGTTTCGGCGGGCGTACACTTAAAACCGATAAAAATGTTCCAAAATATGTAAACTCTCCTGAGAGTGACATCTACCATAAATCCAACGTGCTTTATGGTTTGTACCATGCAAAAAAGGCCATCAGAGACCTGGACAATTGTTACCTGGTTGAGGGCTATGCGGATGTGCTGGCGGTGCACCAGGCGGGGATAGAGAATGTGGTCGCTTCTTCAGGAACTTCACTGACCACAGAGCAGATCAGGCTTATCGGGCGTTTCACGCAAAATGTGACCATCCTGTATGATGGGGATGCTGCGGGTATCAAGGCCTCTTTGCGCGGGTTGGACATGATCCTGGAAGAAGGCCTGAACGTAAAGGTAGTGCTTTTCCCGGATGGGCATGACCCCGACTCATACATGCACCATGTAGGCTCGGGTGAGTTTAAAAAGTACATTGAAGAAAACCGCAGGGATTTCATCTTGTACAAGGCCAATATTTTACTTAAAGAAGCCGGTACTGATCCCATAAAACGGGCCGGTATCATCAGGGACATTATAGAGAGTATTGCGAAGATCCCAGATGACATTAAAGCTGCGGTCTTTATCAGAGAGTGCAGTAACCTGCTGCAGGTAGAAGAAAGGATTCTGCTTTCAGAACTCAACAAAATGCGGGCTGCGAAGCTGAAAAAAGCTTCGGGAGGGGGGCAAACCCCGCAACAGCAATCTTTCCAGCAACACCAGAACGCATCAGGCCCTTACGGGGATATGCCGCCAGATAATCTGTTTGAGAGCGAAGGGTCATATCAAGACCCGGGCCCGCAGGCCCCGGTAAACAACGATCTGATACAGGAACAGGAAATTGTGCGTTTGCTGCTCGCTTTTGGGCACGAACTGGTGAATTGGGACGGTATAGACAATATGTATATCGGGTCTTTCATTGTTCAAAACCTGACAGATGTGGTGTTTGAGGACAAACTTTGCAATGTGGTTATTGAAACCTACAGGGAAGAAATTGAGAATGGGCATTTACCTGTAGCCAGTCAGTTTATCAAAAACCCGGACCGGCAGATTGCCGAACTGGCCATCAACCTGTCTACCTCGCCCTATATTTTAAGTGAAAACTGGGAAAACAAGCATAATATCTATGTAAGGGACGAAACGGTAAATTTAAAAGCTACGATATTGGGCGGATTGTTTCACCTGAAAAAAACGAAAATAGCGGGGATATTACAAAACATCTCCAATGAAATAAAAGTGGAAACGGATCCTGTAAACCTGGAGATTCTGATGCAGAAATTTGTGCTGATGAAGGGCGTGGAAAAAGAGATTTCCAAACACCTGGGCATAACCATTTTAAAATAAAGAATGGCAGTACACAATGACCTGGGCAAAAGAGGCGAACAGATTGCTGCCGCGTACCTGGAAAACCTGGGCTATCGCATTTTGCATGTGAACTGGAAATGTGGAAGAGCAGAGGTAGACGTGATTGCCGACCAGCAGGGGACGATTATTTTTGTGGAAGTAAAAACACGAAGTTCTACAGATTATGGTCACCCAGAGGATTTTGTGGACTATAAAAAAGAACGGCAACTGGAATTTGCCTCATCGGCCTATATTGAGATGACCAATCACCAGAAAGAGATTCGTTTTGACATTATTGCAATTGTTTTTGAAAATAAAGACCTTTATAAAATTAATCATATAGAAGATGCATTCTGGCCAAGTTAAAAATACCTTTCGCAGTGCAGTTTTTTGCCTGCTGTTCAGCTTATCGTTCATGATGTCCTGTAAGGACAAAACATCGGCTCCCGGAGTTTCCTTTAAATTGCCTGAGCAGGGACAGTCCATAGGTTTAGGCGAAGACCTGAAAATTGCCCTGGATGTTCCTGAGGGGACGAATATTACTTCAGCTACTTATTTGCTGGAAGGCAAACCATTGGCAGAGAAAACAAACGGAGAAGCCGTATCTGTAAGTACAAAAGGGCTTTCTTTGGGCTATAAGCTGATTACGGCTGTGGTTGACAATGGCAGCAAAAAAGACACCTTAACGATCAATATAGAGCTTACGTCAACAGTTAAGCCAAAGCTGTATGGCTACCAATTGGTGAAAACCATGCCACATGACACCTCTGCCTATACCCAAGGGCTGGAATATCATAACGGCCGTTTTCTGGAAAGCACCGGGCAGCAACAGCATTCTACCTTGAGATGGGTTGATGTAACATCAGGAAAGGTACAGCAGAAGATAAAACTGGAAGACAAATACTTTGGCGAAGGTTCTACATTGGTGGGGGATAAGGTTGTGATGCTAACCTATAAGGACAATATTGGACTCGTATATGATGCAAAAACATTTCAGCAGCAGGGCACCTTTGTGTATTCGACCACCAGAGATGGCTGGGGCTTGTGTTTTGATGGTAAACAACTGATCATGTCTGATGGTTCTAACCTGCTTTATTTTATGAATAAAGACACCTATAAAGATGAAAGCACCCTGGCGGTATACGATAACAATGGCCCTGTAGATTCACTGAACGAACTGGAATATATAGACGGCAAGATCTATGCGAATATTTATACGAAGAATATTGTAGTGGTGATTGACCCTGCAACAGGTGTGGTAGAGCAACAAATTGACTTTTCAGGATTATTACCGGGTGATTATTTTAAAACAGAAGATGACCGGGCTAACAATGTATTGAACGGGATTGCCTGGGACAGGGCAGGAAAACGGCTGTTTGTTACAGGAAAAAAATGGCCTCACCTGTTTGAGGTGAAGCCGGTAGCTAAAAAATAGCCTATTTCTTTTGTTTGGGTTCGCTAATGTATCCGTTAAAGGATATGGACTGCTTGTTATTGCTGTTTACATTTAAGGTAGCATACCCATTTTCAGATACATTAAGGGTCATAGATTGTGTGTCCTTCGTATCTTTCGGATTGATGGTAATAAGCCAGGAGCCTTTCTTCTTTTGCGTTGCTTTATATTTAAAGTCTTTCGATTTGAACTTAATGCCCGAATCGTCAGGGTTCATGGTAGCAGTATAGGCCCTTCCATAGTAAGGAAGGTAAGCCTCTACACTGTCTTTAGCAACTGTAAGCTGGTACTGTGATCCGGTAAGTTGGATCAGTCCACCACCATTGCCGCCAGGCATTTTGCTTAAAATGTTATTTACATCCATATTGGCCATTGGCATAGCCGAAGTGGCATTGAATATAAAATTCTGCGCATTGATTACCTTTATGGTAGTTTCCTTATCGGTTTGGGCATTTACCTGAATGCTTATAACTAGCAGGGCGGCAAATGCCAGCATGTTTTTAATTGTTTTCATCTGTATATTATTTTAGCGTTTCACTAATTTAATGTTATGATGCAGGCATCAGCCTTTTTCCATAACCAACATACATAAAGATACAAAAAACAAGGGCAATACCTACCTCCAGGTTTTGTACTGATTGATCAGACCATTGGTCGACCCATCATGAGTAGTCACCTCTTTATCGTCACCAAGTTCGGGCAAAATGCTTTTTGCCAGTTGCTTGCCCAATTCCACACCCCATTGGTCAAAACTGAATATATTCCAGATGATGCCCTGTACAAATATCTTATGCTCATATAGGGCAATAAGACTGCCGAGACTAAATGGCGTAACTTTTTTCAGCAGTATGGAGTTGGTAGGCCTGTTTCCTTCAAATACCTTGAATGGCGCCAGTTTTTCAATCTCCTGGTCTGTTTTTCCTTCTTTTTTAAGCTCTTCCTTTACCTGTTCTATGGTTTTGCCATTCATCAAGGCTTCAGTTTGTGCAAAGAAATTGGACAGCAGAATTGGATGGTGGTTGCCAATAGGGTTTAAACTTTGTGCCGGCGCAATAAAGTCGCAAGGGATAATGCGGGTTCCCTGGTGTATGAGCTGGTAGAATGCGTGTTGCCCGTTTGTTCCTGGTTCGCCCCAGATGACCGGACCGGTTTCATAACTTACGTCATTTCCATTGCGGTCTACATGTTTACCGTTACTCTCCATATCGCCTTGCTGGAAATAAGCCGCAAAACGGTGCATATATTGATCGTACGGTAAAATGGCCTGTGTTTCCGCATCAAAGAAATTGATGTACCATACGCCTATAAGTGCCAGGATAACCGGTATATTGATCTCAAATTCAGCGTTTTCAAAGTGCTCGTCGGCGGCATGTGCCCCCGCCAGCAGCTGTTTAAAATTATCATAGCCGATGCTTAAGGCAATAGGAAGGCCAATGGCACTCCATAAAGAATACCTGCCACCAACCCAGTCCCAGAATTCGAACATGTTCTCTGTATCAATACCAAAAGCAGCAACGTCTTTTGCATTGGTAGATAAGGCAGCGAAGTGTTTGGCGATGTTTTCCTTTTTCGCTCCATGCTGCAGGAACCATTCGCGTGCTGTATTGGCATTGGTCATGGTTTCCTGTGTGGTGAAAGTTTTGGAGGCGATCAGGAATAAAGTAGTTTCAGGGTTTACTTTTTTAAGGGTTTCCGCAATATGTGTTCCGTCAATATTGGAAACGAAATGCATATTGAGGTGATTTTTATACGCTTTTAAAGCTTCTGTCACCATTACAGGCCCCAGGTCGGAGCCGCCTATACCAATGTTTACCACATCAGTAATGGCTTTGCCGGTATATCCTTTCCAGCTTCCGGAGATAACCTGGTTACTGAATTTTTCCATTTTGCTGAGTACCTGGTTTACTTCCGGCATCACATCTTTTCCGTCTACCAGGATGGCATTGTTGCTTTGGTTGCGCAGGGCTATATGTAGTACCGGGCGGCCTTCTGTCTGGTTGATCGGCTCGCCGCTAAACATGGCTTTAATGGCTTCGTCTAATTTACACTCCCGCGCAAGCTGGATAAGCAAAGCAATAGTGGTGTCGTCGATCCTGTTTTTGGAGTAGTCAACCAGGATATCCTCAAACAGCAGGGAAAATTTCTCAAATCGGGATTCATCTTCTGCAAAAAGTTCTTTCAGGCTTTTCTTATTAATGTCGATGAAGTGATCGGCAAGATACTTATACGCAGCGGTTTCTGTGAAATTTATTGTAGGAAGCATAATATTAATGTTATATTTATTAAATATATCGATGTTACATTTATTCAACGGAACAAGATAGTAAAACCTTTAAAAAAACACCTATGTTAGAAAATTTAAATCAACTCGTAAAAGAAAACGTTCAGGAGGCCATAGTAAACAACAATGCTGTGCCGAACGAACAGAACGAAGCCGCCATTGGTGCCGCTTCAGGTTCAATTATTGACGCGCTTAAACAACAACTTTCATCTGGAAATATAGGGAACCTTGTAGATGCATTTAAGGGCGGTAATGCAGAAGGCAGCGCAGTTGCACAGGAAGCTACAGCCGGATTTTCTGATAAGCTTGCAGCCATGGGAATCAATATGGAGTCGGCCAAGAACATAGCGGCATCGGTGATCCCTTCTATTGTAGGTAAGCTGGTGAACAAGACCAATGATCCGAACGATAGTTCTTTCAATATTCAGGACCTTGTGGCCAAGGTTTCAGGACCTGATGGGAAATTTGACCTGTCTGATGTAACCAGGATGTTTACAGAAAAAACAGATGTAAACGGGGATGGTAAAGACGATGGCATTGTAGATAAATTGAAGGGGCTTTTCAGCTGAGGTAACCACTTAATTTTAGAAAAGGGCTTGTGTCAAAAGGAATTTGATACAAGCCCTTTATATTATATATTTGTGCTTATGACAAAAGAACAAATTCAGGATTTAAGGGACAGAGTAACGTCGCTGAGGAGGTACCTTTGACGTTGAAAACCGTTTAGAAGATATTCGAATTGAGCAGGAACTTACCCTGCAGCCGGATTTTTGGGACGATCCTAAAAAGGCCGAAAAACATATCGCAGAAATAAATACCAAAAAAGTATGGACAGATGCCTGGCAACAGGCCAACAGTTTGCTGGAAGACACACTTGTGCTGTTTGAATTTTATCAGGGAGGAGATGCAGGTGAAGAAGAGATGCAGGAGCAATACGACCTGTGCTTAAAGGCCATAGAAGACCTGGAGCTGAAGAACATGTTGAAGAACAAGGAAGATCAGTTGCCCGCCGTAATGCAAATTACAGCTGGTGCAGGCGGGACGGAAAGTTGCGACTGGGCCTACATGCTGATGCGCATGTACATGATGTGGGGCGAAAAGAACGGGTATAAGATTACTGAACAGGACTATCAGGAAGGTGAGGTTGCTGGGGTAAAATCGGTAACACTTCAGTTTTCAGGCGATTTTGCCTATGGTTACCTGAAAGGCGAAAACGGAGTTCATCGTTTGGTAAGGATTTCCCCTTTTGATTCCAATGCCCGGCGGCATACTTCTTTTGCTTCTGTATATGTTTATCCATTGGTAGACGATACCATTGAAATAGAAGTGAAGGACTCTGAGATTGAATTTGAGACTTTCCGTTCGGGCGGTGCCGGCGGACAAAATGTGAACAAGGTGGAAACTGCGGTGCGTTTGTACCACAAACCATCCGGGATTATCATTAAAAACCAGGAGTCCAGGTCGCAGTTGCAGAATAAAGAGAACGCCATCAGATTATTAAAATCGCAACTTTATGAAGCAGAGATGCGCAAGCGCATGGAAGCTACAGCCTTAATTGAGGGAAGTAAGAAAAAAATAGAATGGGGTTCGCAGATCAGAAGTTATGTACTGGACGACCGTAGGGTTAAGGATCACCGGACAAATTTTCAGTCGTCCAACCCGCAGGCGGTGCTCGACGGAGAACTGAACGACTTTTTAAAAGCGTACTTAATGGAATTTTAATATGAAATATTTAAGCGGACTATTCATGACTGTATTGTTATCGGCAAATGGGTTAATGGCCCAGCAAGTACTACCTCTTTATCCAGGTCCTATTCCTGGAGCAAAACCTACACCTGCAGATTACCAGGAAACCACGGTGATGCGCGAAGGAAGAGGAGCGGGGATCAGCAAAGTCTCTATACCAACGCTTACGGTTTATCAACCTGCTAAGGATAAGGCAAATGGCACGGCTGTAATTGTTTGTCCGGGAGGAGGCTACTCTGGCCTGGCAATAGGACATGAGGGCTATCCCGTGGCCGAAAGGTTTGCAGCTATGGGGGTAACTGCTTTTGTATTGAAATACCGTTTGCCAAGCGATGAAATTATGCAGGACAGATCTGTTGGGCCTTTACAGGATGTTGAGCAGGCCATCTATACACTTAGAAAAGATGCCTCTAAATGGGGTATTAACCCTTCAAAGATAGGTGTTATGGGATTCTCAGCAGGTGGCCATCTCGCGTCGAGCTTAACCGTACATTATAAAGATGTAAAAATTGAGAATAAGGAAAGTTTAAGCCTAAGACCTGACTTTTCCATTCTGATTTATCCTGTGATTTCCTTTACCGAATCTGAGCATAAGGGCTCTGCAGAGAAACTGGCCGGTGCAAATACTACATTGAGACAATATTTTTCTAACGATAAGCATGTTAATACCGAAACACCGCCAACTTTTCTGATTCATGCAAATGATGATATGACCGTTCCCGTTCAGAACAGCATGCTGTTTAACCAGGCACTGGTAAAAGCTAAAGTAAAAGCAGAAATGCACATTTACCAGGCCGGAGGGCATGGCTTTGGTTTAAAAAACAAAACCACGGCTGAGGATTGGTTTAAGACCCTGGAGAACTGGATGAGGGGCAATCAGTTCTTATAGATCTGTATTGCTTAGGATATCCTGCAACTGTTTCAGCTCGTTCACTTTTTCTGCCGAGCCAAGATTTTCGTAGGCAGACACCAGGTTGCGGATGATCCTTCTGATAATTTCTACATTGCTGCAGGGAGCATAAAAGCCCGGTAGCGGATCAAGGTTAAGCTGACGGAGGAATTGATCTACATCGTGCTTGCCAAAAATAGCACCCTTGTTAAAGGCATTGATGTAAAAAAGAACACCAAATTCATGCTCTTCACGCCTGCTTTCGTCAATGTATCCCAAAATAAAGTGCTGAGGCAGGTTTACGCCATATACTGGAATATCCAGTTTCTGAGCTAGTGTGGCATAAATAATGGCCAGCGAGATCTGGTTCCCTTTTTTGCTTTCCAATACCTGGCTGATATAAGAATTTTGCGGGTCGTGATGATTTTTGGTATTTCCTCCAAAGCCGTAGACGTTGTAAAATACATGATTGATGAGTTTTATTTTTTCAATAGAACTCATTTCATATTGCAGGCCCAGCCAGATTTCCCTTTTTATTTCTTCAATCTGAAGGATTACCTTTTCTTCATCCAGATCAGGGTACTGGTAACGGTTGATGACCAGGGCACCCTGCAAAAGGTCAAATGCCCCGCTGTGGTACCATAAGTTAAGGTCTTCTTTGACACTTTGAAACTGGATCTTGTGTACAATATTTTCGATCCGCTCCTGTAGCAGGGTATCCAGGGAGTGCTCCCATTCATTCTCGAGGAAGTCGACCACTTCAGGACCGTATTCGAGCAATCTTTTTTCAACATGTTCATATACTTCAAGATCAGGATCATCAAGAAGCTTAATCAACGCACTTATTTCTTTACTATTTTCCATCAAACATGCAAATTTGAATACCTATTTTTGCGGCTATGGTTTTTAATTTTATCAGTGACTACATTAAGCACCGTCTTACTGCGAAAAGCAGGCATGGTACTCATTCCCCATTTGTATATAAACTTACTGATGAGGTAATTTACGATTTTAACTCCAAAACCGATTATAAAAGTATTGAAGCGCAGCGAAAAAAACTTTTTAATGACGAATCATTGATTACTGTGACCGATTTGGGGGCAGGCTCCCACTTGAATAAGAACAGGACCAAACAGGTAAAGCAGATTGCAAAAAATGCATTAAAAAGCCCGAGGCTGGCACAATTGATCTATCGTTTGGCGAAAAATAGCCAGCCCTCCAATATCATAGAATTGGGTACCTGTCTTGGCATTACCACGGCATACTTATCGAAAGCTTGTCCTGATGCAAAAATAATCACCATAGAGGGATGTCCCGAAACCGCGAAAGTTGCAGGTGGAAATTTTGAGGAACTCGGATTGGAAAATGTTGAACTACAGGTTGGGAATTTCGATGTACTGCTTCCGGGCCTGATTGAGGGGCAGCAGCAGCTTGACTTTGTTTACATAGATGGGAACCATCGAAAGGAAGCTACACTGGATTACTTTAAATGGTGCCTGCCTAAGGTGCAGGAAGGGTCATTGCTGATATTCGATGACATCTATTGGAGCGAGGGCATGAAGGAGGCCTGGGAAGAGATTAAAAACCATCCCGAAGTTACGGTAACGGTTGATCTGTTCTGGATTGGCCTGGTTTATTTCAGGAAGGGCCAGGTCAAAGAGCATTTTAAAATAAAGTTCTGAATATAGCCTGATTTAAAAGGCTTCGGCCAGACTGATGTAAAAACCGGTCTGGCGTTTTTCATTGGTGCGTTTTTCGCCAATCCCATAATCTACACGAACACTCAGGCCTTTTTCAGGATCGAAGAAATACCTTCCGCCAGCACCGTAAGAAGGTTTAAAATTTTTGATTCCCAAACCGCCATTTTCAAATACCTGCCCGGCCCCGCCGAAAATTGCAGCACCAAAGCGGTTGTTGTAGCGGTACCTGAGCTCGGCTTGTGCGGCCAGGAGATTCCTGTCGCGGTACCTGCCGGTATAATAGCCCCGCATCATTTCGTCATTACCCATTTGTGGCAACAGGTAAAAGGGTACATTTTTGCCTTGAATGCTATGGAACAGTCCATTCACACCGATCACAAATTTTGGAGAGAGCGACCAAAAACTCCGTACGTTTGCTTTGATGAGGCTGCCGGTAAAATTTTCTTTCCCCCAAAAGTCGGGCGCATATTGGTACGACACTTTGGCCATCATTCCTTTTGTTGTGTAGTTATTGGAATTTCTGGTGTCGTAGGTTTGAGACACCCCGGCATAAAATACGGAGCCTCCTATCTTATGAATAATGGTGGGGTCTGTAGTAAATATGCCTCCAATTTCTTTATCAGTAAAATGGTAATTCTCGAAGCCAGCAGAAAAGCCGGTATACATGGAAGGCCAGAACCTTTTTTCTGCTTCCAGCACCACCTTTACAAAGCCCTGTACCAGGCGGTCTTCATTAGCGGCGTCCGTTTCATTTCCAATTCCGTAAAAGTTAAAAGGCATACGTTTAAAACGAACTTCAGAAATGTAATGGTGTGTATTTTTTTTTGTCCAGATGTCACTTTTAAGGGTAACATTGTACTGTCCTTTGGTTGATGCAGATACTACGCCCGAGAAATTTGAACTGCGATTGCTGAGGTCTTTTCTGTCGAGATAAGTTGAATAGAGCAACCCGGCACCAAATTCAACACCTATTTCCTGGCTATAGCGAAAAATAGGGACCGGCATAAAGCTGGGCCTGCGGGAAGAGTCTGTTTTATTAGATAGATAGCGTTCTATGAGTTTCTTTTGGGCCAATGCGTTTGCGGTGATCAAAACAAAAAGGGTACAAATCGAAAGTTTCTTCATCGGCCTAAAATAGGAGAAAGGATTTAATTCTGAGACTCTGCTAACAACTTTGAGGCCAAATGGCTTAAAATAATAATATTTGCCTATTTTTGCGGCAACAAAATTAGATTAAGATGAGTACAACAAGAGGACCGATTTCTCAGTTTATGGAGCGCAATTATCTCCATTTTAATGCGGCGGCCATGATGGATGCAGCAAAAGGGTATGAAACACACTTGGACGAAGGGGGTAAAATGATGATTACCCTGGCTGGTGCAATGAGTACAGCAGAACTGGGTATTTCACTGGCAGAGATGATCCGTCAGGATAAAGTTTCTATCATTTCCTGTACAGGGGCTAACCTGGAGGAAGACATCATGAACCTTGTTGCGCACTCACACTATAAACGCGTACCAAATTATCGCGACCTGAGTCCGCAGGATGAATGGGATTTGCTGGAAAACCATTATAACAGAGTTACCGATACCTGTATTCCTGAGGAAGAGGCTTTCCGCAGATTGCAGAAACACATCTACAAGATCTGGAAAGACGCTGATACGGCAGGCGAGCGCTATTTTCCGCATGAATTTATGTATAAAATGCTGTTGAGCGGAGATTTGGAGCAATATTATGAAATTGATCCGAAAAACTCCTGGATGCTGGCTGCGGCGGAGAAGAACCTGCCTATTGTTGTACCTGGATGGGAAGATTCTACGATGGGAAATATTTTCGCTTCGTATGTAATGAAATCGGAGATAAAGGCCACGACAATGAAGAGCGGTATAGAATATATGGGCTGGCTTGCCGATTGGTATATTAACAACAGCGCAGGAAAAGGAATTGGCTTTTTTCAGATTGGTGGCGGTATTGCCGGTGATTTTCCGATTTGTGTAGTGCCGATGCTTTACCAGGATATGGAAATGGAAAATATCCCGTTCTGGAGCTATTTTTGCCAGATTTCTGATTCTACCACATCATATGGTTCTTACTCAGGTGCAGTGCCTAACGAAAAGATCACCTGGGGTAAACTGGATATCCATACACCTAAATTTATTGTGGAATCGGATGCGACGATAGTGGCGCCACTGATATTTGCGTGGATATTAAAAATGTAATTTGAAATAACAAATACAGCGTCAATATAAGGCTGGCTGAGGATCACCAATTTTTACAAAAATTGGTGATTTTCTTTGTTTAAAGCATAATAACGGCATTATTTAGATTGATTATAAATTGTATTTACTGTCATTTCTTTGTCATTGGTACGTTAATAAATTTTACTTTTGTGGACGTTTTGGTGAAGGACTCAAGTTTAAACATCAATTACGTTTATAAAGTTTTTTAAAAAATAGCATAAAATACTCATTATGAGGGATATCTCATTGATCATTAGAAGAGTTTGGAAGTCGGCATTCATGTTTACGGCTCTATCTGTTTTAATCGTTTCTGCAACACATGCGCAAGATGTAGTGGAGGGAAGAAAAATATTTAAAGATAAATGTGCTTCTTGTCACCAATTAGACCGTAACAGTACCGGTCCGGCTTTAACTCCCAAACTGACCGAACTGGATGAAGCATTCGCTATCAAATGGATCAGAAACTGGAAAGCTTTAGTTGATGCTGGTGATCCAACTGCAATTGAGGCTGCAAAGTTCTCTCCTGCGGAGATGACTACATTCCCTACATTGACTGATGATCAGATCAAAAATGTAATTGCCTATGCTAAGGCGGGGGAGCCTAAGAAAGAAGGTGATAAACCAGTTGAAGTGGCTTCAGAAGGAGTTTCAGATTTTTCTATTGCAGGTATTGCGCTGATTATTCTGATCTCTATCGCTGTACTGGTTGTTTTAGGCCGTGCAGTAAAAATGCTGGAACGCTTGATCCTTAAGAAGCAGGGCGTAGCGGTTGTTGAGGAAGAAAGCTTGTCTTTCGGAGCTGCTACCCGCAAAATGTTCAAAAACAAGAAATTTGTGATGTTCTTTGTGCTGTGTTTAATTATAGCGTTGGGATCATTTGGATGGATGGGCATGTGGAATACAGGTGTACACACAGGCTATCAGCCGGTTCAGCCGATCAAGTTCTCCCACGAACTGCATGCTGGTGTAAACCAGATCGACTGTCAATACTGCCACTCAGGCGCGTTTAAATCTAAAAATGCATCTATTCCTTCGGTTAACGTATGTATGAACTGTCACAAATCTGTACAAGCTACTGAAAAATACAACGGAGAGATTTCTCCTGAGATTCAGAAGATCTATACTGCTATAGGTTACGATCCGAATACCATGACTTACGATAAATCGAAAGAAAAACCAGTAGAGTGGGTACGTGTTCACAATTTGCCTGATTTTGCTTACTTCAATCACTCGCAGCACGTTGTTGTTGGTGAAGAGGCAATCAGAAAAGAGAAAGGTCTGCAGCCAAACGAGCCGGTATGTTTTGCATGTCATGGTCCGGTTGATACAATGGAGGAGATTTATCAGTACTCGCCGCTAACCATGAAATGGTGTGTGAACTGCCATAAGGATGCTGAGATTTCTGGTAAAAACAATGCCTTCTATGCTAAGGTGATCGAGACCCATGAGAAAATCAAAAAGGGCGAAAAGATCACACCAGCTGCATTGGGTGGTTTAGAGTGTGGTAAGTGCCACTATTAATAGTAGAGTTTAATAACAAAGAACGTTCGATAACAGTAATATAGCTTAAATGGAAAGCAATAAAAAATACTGGAAAGGCTTAGAAGAGTATAACAACACTCCGGATTTTGTTGAAAACAACAAGAACGAATTTGCTGAGCCCCTTCCAATAGAAGATGTTTTAAATGAAGCAGGGTTAAGTACAGTAACTCCACGCCGCGACTTTTTAAAGGCTTTAGGCTTTGGTTTAGGTGCGGTAACACTTGCGGCTTGTCAAACAGCCCCTGTACATAAGGCAATCCCTTATGTAATTAAACCTGAAGAGGTTGTGCCGGGTATCCCTAACTACTACGTGTCAAGTTTTAATGGTCAGCCTGTATTGGTTAAAACCAGGGAAGGAAGGCCGATCAAAATAGAGGCGAATACAAATGCTGGTACATTTAACTGTGGTACCGACGCACAGGCACAGGCTTCTGTACTTGATTTGTACGATGTGTCTAAATTAAGGTCACCTTTATTAAAAGAAAACGAAACTACCTGGGCCAAGGTAGATGAGTTTGTGAAAGGTGAGCTCAACAAAGCACAGGCTTCGGGAAAGAAAATCAGGATCGTTTCCTCTTCTGTAAACAGCCCTTCTACCAAAGCCGTTATTGCTGATTTTTCTGTTGCTTACCCAAATACGAAGCACGTACAATACGACGCAATTTCTTACACTGGTATCATTAAAGCAAATGAGAACAGCTTTGGAAGAGCAGTTGTTCCTAAGTATAAATTTGATAAGGCAGACCTGATTGTAAGTTTCGGGGCTGACTTTTTAGGTACCTGGATCAGTGGTGAGGAGTTTACTGCTCAATATGTATCCAACAGGGACCATAAATCTTTGAAAAACGGCAAAATGTCGCGTCACTTCCAGTTTGAGGCGGGCATGAGCTTAACAGGTACCAATGCAGATACCCGTGTTCCAATCAAGTTATCGGAAGAAGGACCTGCTTTGATTGCCCTGTACAATGCAATTACAGGAGCTGGTTTAGCTGGTGGTACATTGCCAAACAATGTAACAGCAGAGAAAGCGCTGAAACTGGTTGGTAAAGAACTGCTGCAAAACAAAGGAAAAGCTGTTGTGGTTTCAGGTTCGAACGATGTATCTACACAGATTCTTGTAAATGCCATTAACTCTGCTATCGGCAGCTACGGTACTACCATCGATTTGGACAATCCTTGCAAGCGTTATGCCGGCAATGATGCTGAGTTCGCAGAATTCATCAACGAGATGAACAGGGGCGAAGTTGCCGCTGTATTCTTCCTGGATAGCAATCCTGTTTATGATGTAACCAATACCAAGGCTTTTGCCGATGCCCTGGCAAAGGTTGCGCTGAAAGTGTCATTCGCTGATCGTAAAGACGAGACCGCTGCACTTTGCGATGTAGTTGCCATTAACCACAACTATTTAGAGTCGTGGGGAGATGCAAGTGCTTATGAAGGAACTTATTCTATCGTACAGCCAACCATTAACCCGGTATTCAATACCCGTCAGGCAGAAGAAAGCTTACTGATCTGGTCTGACAATGTAGTTAAAGAGTATTACCAGTATGTACGTAACAACTGGGAGAAAAGTATACTGCCTGCAGTAGGTGCTACCTGGAAAGATGTATTACAAAAAGGTGTGTTCTTTGCAGCTGAAAAACCAGCGGGAGCTTACACTTTCAGCCTTTCTCTGGCAGCTGTAGCACCATCGGTGCTGAACAACAGCAAAGCTTTGGCGAAAGACATCGAGTTACAGGTGTACGAAAGCATTCCGATGCGTGATGGTAAACATGCCAATAATGCATTCCTTCAGGAACTTCCTGATCCGGTTTCTAAAGTAACCTGGGATAACTATGTGGCTATTGCGCCGAAGTATGCAGAGAAATTGGGCTTTAAAGAGTTTGATATTGTTACTGTAAAAGCTGCGAATGGTTATAGCATTGATCTTCCATTACTGATCCAGCCGGGACAGGCAATCGGAACTGCATCTATTGCATTGGGTTATGGCCGTACCAAAGTAGGTAAAGCCGGAGACAATGTAGGTAAGAATGCTTATCCGTTTGTGACTTTCAGCAATGGTACTTTAAAATATGCAACTTCTGTTACTTTAACAGGAACAGGCAGAAGAGAAGAACTTGCCCAAACACAAACGCACTATTCTTTTGAAGGCAGAAATGTAATCCGCGAGGCTACATTTGCTGAATACAAAAAGAACCCTGCAGCTGGTTCGGGTAACGATCACGCTAAACATAAAACTTACGATTTATGGGATAAATTTGAGAAACCAGGTAACAACTGGGTAATGGCAATCGACCTGAATGCCTGTACCGGTTGCGGTTCTTGTATTGTAGCCTGTAACGTAGAAAACAACATTCCTGTTGTAGGTAAGGAAGAGGTTCGCAGACGCAGAGAGATGCACTGGATCCGTATCGACCGTTACTATAGCTTTAATCAGGACGGTGAGGCCCATGCAGAGCACGGTGCACACGCTGGCCATGGAAACGGAATCAATTCGGTCACAAAAGAAAAAGAGATTGCACACCTGGAGGAAAATCAGATGAACAATGTCTCGGTTGTACACCAACCTATGCTTTGTCAGCATTGCGACCACGCTCCTTGTGAGACTGTTTGTCCGGTACTGGCAACTGTGCACTCATCAGATGGTTTGAACCACATGGCTTATAACCGTTGCGTAGGTACACGTTATTGTGCAAACAACTGTCCGTATAAAGTACGTCGTTTTAACTGGTTCAACTACTGGAATGATTCGCGTTTTGATAACTACCTGAACAATGAGTTTACACAACTGGTACTTAACCCTGATGTAACTACACGTTCAAGAGGTGTTATGGAAAAATGCTCGATGTGTATCCAACGTATCCAGGCTGGTAAACTAACTGCGAAACTGGAGAAACGTCCGTTGAAAGATGGAGATATCAAGATGGCTTGTCAGCAGGCATGTTCTGCAAACGCAATCATCTTTGGTGATGGGAACGATCCGGAATCAGAAGTATCTAAAGCATTGCGTAGTGAGCGTATCTACTACGTTTTGGAAGAGATCAACGTACAGCCGGGTATAGGTTATATGACGAAAATTAGAAATACAGATACAACAGTACAAGCGTAAGGGCGTGAGAGCGCATAGCTGATATTAAAAGAAAATAAATTATGTCAGGACATAACGAATCAATATTAAGAGAACCACTAATCACCGGCAAGGATATCACGTATGCAAAAATTACGGATGATATTTTAATGCCTGTTGAGAATAAGCCAAACAAGGCATGGTGGATAGGGTTTACCGTTGCACTTTGTGGTGCCTTACTTTGGGTGGTAGCTGTAAGTTACACCTTCTGGTTTGGTATCGGTGCATGGGGATTAAATAAAACAGTTGGGTGGGCATGGGATATCACCGGCTTCGTATGGTGGGTAGGTATTGGTCACGCAGGAACGTTGATCTCTGCGGTACTGTTACTTTTCCGTCAGAACTGGCGTAACTCCATTAACCGTTCGGCAGAGGCGATGACGATCTTCGCGGTTATTTGTGCGGCAACCTATGTTGTTTCTCACATGGGCCGTCCTTGGCTGGCTTACTGGGTACTTCCATTGCCAAACCAGTTCGGATCATTATGGGTTAACTTTAACTCGCCGCTGGTATGGGATATGTTTGCGATCTCTACTTATTTCTCTGTATCACTATTGTTCTGGTATACAGGTTTGTTGCCTGATATCGCAACAATCCGTGACCGTGCAACCGGTACAAGAAGAAAAGTTTATTCTATCCTTTCATTCGGATGGGCTGGAAACGTAAAAACATGGCAGCGTTTTGAGGCCGTATCACTGATTCTGGCTGGTATCTCTACGCCACTGGTACTTTCGGTACACACGATTGTATCTATGGACTTTGCTACTTCGGTAATTCCGGGATGGCACACGACCATCTTCCCTCCATACTTTGTTGCAGGGGCGATCTTCTCTGGATTTGCTATGGTACTTACCCTATTGCTGGTAGCGCGTAAAGTATTGGGCCTTGAAAACTACATCACCATGTTCCATATTGAGTCGATGAACAAGATCATCATCTTAACTGGATCTATTGTAGGTGTGGCTTACTTAACAGAGTTCTTCATTGCCTGGTATTCAGGTTCTGAATATGAGCAATACGCATTTATCAACCGTTCTACCGGCCCTTACTGGTGGGCATACTGGATGATGATGACTTGTAACGTAATCTCTCCGCAATTGCTTTGGTTTAAAAAGATCCGTACCAGCATCGCTGCAACCTGGATATTGTCTATCGTTGTAAACATCGGTATGTGGTTTGAGCGTTTTGTGATCATCGTAACTTCATTACACCGTGATTATATTCCTTCTAGCTGGGCGATGTTCTATCCATCCTGGGTTGATGTGAGTGTTTTTGTAGGATCGATAGGCTTATTCTTTACTTTGTTCTTATTGTTCTTAAGGGTGTTGCCTTCAATTGCAATTGCAGAGGTGAAACTATTGCTGAAGAGTGCAAGTGAGCAGGCTAAACTGGAGCTGATTAAGGAAGGTCATCTGGATAAAGAACAGGTAGCAGAATACGTAGAGTCTTTAGACAAATTTGATAGTGTTAAACAAGAAGATTACGCAAAAATATAACAATGAATAATATCAAATATATTTTAGGCAGTTTTGGTGATCCTGATGAAATGATGCATGGCATCGAAAAACTGCAGGAGAACAACATTAAGATACATGATGTTTATACACCAATGCCTATTCACGGCATAGAAGCTAAATTAGGGGTTAAACGTTCACGGTTAGATATTGCTGCTTTCTTCTTTGGAATCACAGGAACCTGTACCATGCTTACGTTCGTATATTTTGCGGCAGCGTACGACTGGCCAATCAATATCGGTGGTAAGCCACACTTTGCTCTTCCGGATTTTATTCCGATTACATTTGAGCTAACTATATTGTTTTGTGCTTTTGGTTTGGTAGGCTCTTATTATGCATCAACACATTTATTCCCTGGAAGAGCACCAAGGGTGATGGACTTAAGGGCAACAGATGACAGGTTCATCATTGCAATTGATGCAAAAGAAAATACTGAGCACAGTAAGATTGATGATTTATTAAAGCAAGCAGGTGCTTTGGAAGTAAAGCATAATGAAAGGAAGTATGTTAGCTATGAATAGGAATAAAGTAGTTTTAGCCTCATTTTGTATTCTTGCGAGTGCTGTTGTTTTTACAGCATGTAAGGATAAAAGAAGTACAGGTTTAGAATACGCAAGAAATATGTATGATCCGATTGCTCCGAATCCAGACCAACCGGTTTCTACAACCAATGAACTTTTGAAAAGTTTTAAAGGGCAGACTGCTCAGACACCTCCGGCACATACCAGCCCGGTTGGATTTGAGAAATACGACTACCCTAATACCAAAGAAGGTTATGAGGCCGCAGGCGCAGCCTTGGTAAACCCACTTGAAGCTACAGAAAAAAACCTTGAAGCAGGTAAGCACTATTTCAAAGTATTTTGTTCTCCATGCCATGGAGAGAAAGGCGACGGACAAGGTCACCTGGTTAAAATCGAGAAAATTAGTGGAATCCCTTCCTATCATGGTGATGCAGCTTCTTCCCGTGGTGGTTTAATGAAAGACCTTACAGCGGGTAAAATTTATCATACCATTATGTATGGTTTAAATAATATGGGATCACATGCATCTCAGCTAACTCCCGACGAAAGATGGAAAGTAGTGATGTATGTTCAACAATTACAAAAAATACAATAGAAAAGCAGAATATAAATGGGAACTCACAATTATAATTTAACTGAGCAGTTTGAGTTTACAGGTAAAGCTAAAACTTTAAGCATCGTAGCTATTGTAATAGGTATCGCGGCGATTGCTTATGGTTTTTCCGGAAAGGAGCTTCATGAGCGTACTTTTGCCAACCTGTTGCTGATGGCTTATTACTTCGCATGCGTATGCATGTCTGGAGCATTTTTCCTTGCTGTTCAATTTGTAGCACAGGCAGGATGGTCTGCTTCTATACTACGTGTACCACAGGCAATGGCCAAAACCCTTCCAATAGCAGTAGTTATACTACTTGCCGTAATCGGAGCAGGCTTGTACACCCACAATTTATATCATCACTGGCATGCAGATGGATTAACTGATCCTAATAGCGCCAACTATGATAAACTGATAGATGGTAAATCGTCATTCCTGAATGTGCCTTTTTTCATGGCACGTCAGGTGATTTTCCTTGGAATTTACTCGATATTTGCTTGGCTTTTATCGAAGCTGTCTGCCAACGAGGATCTGGAAGGTGGTTTGAATTCTTACAGAAAGAGTTTCAAATACTCATGTATCTTCCTGGTAATATACGGTTTTACCACACCGGTATTTGCTTTTGATACCGTAATGTCATTGGAAGCACACTGGTTTTCTACCATGTTCGGATGGTATAACTTTGCGGCCATGTGGGTAAGCAGTCTGGCTACTATCGCCATTATCATTATTCTGCTGAAAAAAGCAGGTTACATGAGCTGGGTAAATAATAGCCACTTGCATAACTTAGGGCAGTTCATCTTCGGTTTCTCTATATTCTGGACTTACGTATGGTTTGCACAGTTCTTATTGATCTATTATGCGAACATGCCAGAAGAGACCGTATATTTTTATAAAAGGTTTGAGCATTATGAGTTCTGGTTTTACCTGAACCTGGTACTGAACTTTTTAGCTCCTGTATTGCTGTTGATGGACAGGGATAACAAAAGACAGGAGAATATTTTATTGACAGTATCAATTGTTGTTTTATGCGGTCACTGGGTAGATTATTATCAAATGATTATGCCTGGAACAGTTGCTGAGCATCATGCATTTGGCTTTATTGAGATTGGTATAGCGGTAGGTTTTGTAGGTTTGTTTACTTTTACGGTTTTAAATGCCTTAAGTAAAAAAGCATTAATAGCTAAAAACCATCCGTTTTTACAGGAGAGTTTAAACCACCATTTGTAATAAGTGGTTTTTATAAAGTATATAAAATAATAGTATAATAGAAGTACAGCGTTACTACTTTTAAGGAAATGAGTTTAAGAAAATTTATAAGTAACAAAACAATAGCGGCACTGGCAGTAATCATGACTGCATTTGCAAATACCAGCGCATTTGCACAAGCTGCAGCTGCTGAGACCGCTAAGAAGCCCGTAGATATGGGGCCGGTTTATAAATCGGCGATATTTTATGCCATGGCCTTCCTGTTGCTATGCTTGTTTGTAGCCATCATAGGAAAAGCATTAAAGGTATATGAATTGACCCGCGAGGCTCAGGACAAACCTAAAGGAATTAACTGGAATACAGTTAACGGTGTGTTATTCGCGCTGTTCCTTATTGTAGGACTATATGGTGTATATTGGGAATATACAGTTCATGGCAACATGATCCTTCCGGAAGCAGCATCTGAGCATGGTAAAAAGATCGATCAGATGTTCAATATCACATTGATCCTGACCACTATTGTTTTCATTGTTACGCACATTCTTTTATTTGCATTTTCTTATTTCTACAGACACAGCGGAAAAAGAAAAGCTTACTATTATCCACACAACAACACTATAGAGCGCGTGTGGACTATCATTCCTGCCTTAGTTTTAACGGTATTGGTATTGATGGGCTTTTTAACCTGGAGATCAATTTTCTATAAAATCGAAGACCCTAACAACAAGCCGATCAGCATTGAGGTAACTTCATCGCAATTTGCCTGGGCCATCCGTTATCCTGGAGCTGATGGTATCGTAGGAACAAAAAACTTTAAATTGATCAACTCTATCAATGCATTGGGGATCGATTTTAAAGATAAAAATACACTAGACGACCAGTCGGCAGATGAAATGGTTATTCCTGTGAATAAGCCGGTTCGTTTAATCCTGACCAGTAAAGATGTAATCCACAGTTTTTATATGCCGCATTTCAGGGTTCAGTTGAATACAGTTCCCGGTATGACCTCATACTTCGAGTTTACGCCAACAATCACTACAGAAGAGATGAAGGCCAAAACCAATGACCCTGCTTTCAAGTATTTGTTTTTATGTAACAAAATCTGCGGAGACGGTCACTATAAAATGCAGAAAGAAGTTAAGGTTGTTTCTATGGCCGAGTACGAGGCATGGGTGAAACAACAACCTGCCTATTTAACTGACGATTTAAGGAAGGAATTTAAACTGCCGGTAATAGCAGCACCTGTTACTGCTCCAGCAGATACAGCAGCAAAAGATACTTCTGCAGCTAAAACAAATCAATTGGCTTTAAAACATTAATAATACTGGAATAGCACATTATGTCAACTATATCATTACACGATACACACAACCACGATAGCCATGATGATCATGGACATCATAAAGAGACCTTCTTAACGAAGTACGTCTTTAGTCAGGATCACAAAATGATTGCGAAGCAGTTCCTGATAACAGGTATTATTATGGCTGTTATAGCAATGGGGCTGTCAATCTTATTCCGTTTGCAGTTAGCATGGCCAGATAAAGAATTCCCTCTTTTGGAGGCTTTCCTGGGCAAATGGGCTGAAGGTGGACGTATTAAGCCAGATTTTTATCTGGCGCTCGTAACCATTCACGGTACTATCATGGTATTTTTTGTACTGACTGCGGGTTTGAGTGGTACCTTTAGTAACTTATTAATCCCACTTCAGATAGGTGCAAGGGATATGGCCTCGCCATTCCTGAACATGCTTTCATACTGGTTCTTCTTTATGGCCTGTGTGATCATGATGGGGTCATTCTTTATCCAAACAGGACCGGCGAGTGCGGGATGGACAGTTTATCCTCCATTATCTGCTTTGCCTACTGCGATTAGCGGTTCCGGTTTAGGTATGACTTTATGGTTAATCAGTATGGTACTTTTTGTGGCCTCTTCATTAATGGGTGGTATCAACTATGTAAGTACAATTCTGAACATGCGTACAAAAGGTATGGACCTTTGGAAAATGCCTTTGACGATCTGGGCGTTCTTCCTGACTGCTGTATTGGGTATCTTGTCTTTCCCGGTTCTTGTAGCCGGTGTGGTATTGCTGATCTTCGACAGAAGTTTCGGAACGAGTTTCTACCTGTCGGATATCGTTATGGGTACCCAAGTATTGCCTAATGAGGGCGGATCTCCGATCCTTTGGCAACACTTATTCTGGTTCCTGGGACACCCTGAGGTATATATCGTAATTATGCCTGCAATGGGTCTGTCATCAGAGATCATGTCTGTGAATGCAAGAAAACCTATCTTCGGTTACCATGCAATGATTTATTCATTGATCGGTATTACGATCCTGTCGTTTATCGTTTGGGGACACCACATGTTTGTAACGGGTATGAACCCATTGCTGGGTGGTGTATTTATGATCACAACATTGATCATTGCTGTACCATCAGCGGTTAAGACTTTCAACTGGCTGGCTACATTGTGGAGAGGTAACATCAGGTTTACTCCCGCTATGCTGTTTGCTATCGGTATGGTTTCCTTCTTTATCTCTGGTGGTTTAACGGGTATCTTCCTGGGTAATGCCTCACTGGATATCAACTTACACGATACTTATTTTGTTGTGGCCCACTTCCACCTGGTAATGGGATCTGCAGCGATCTTTGGTATGCTAGCGGGTGTTTATCATTATTTCCCTAAAATGTTTGGAAGGATGATGAGCTCTAAATTGGGCTACCTGCACTTCTGGATTACTTTTGCTTGTGCTTACCTGGTGTTCTTCCCGCTGCACTTCTTAGGTTTGGATGGTGTTCCACGTCGATACTATGCATTTACCGAGTTTGAGTTTATGCACAAATGGGTTACAGTGAATATCCTAGTTACCTGGTCGGCCATTATTGCTGCCCTTGCACAGGTTGCTTTCCTGTTCAACTTCTTCTACTCTATCTTTAAAGGTAAAGTAGCGTCGCAGAATCCTTGGGGTGCCAATACTTTAGAGTGGACTACACCTGTTGAGCGTTTACACGGTAACTGGCCTGGTGAAATTCCAACTGTTTATCGTTGGCCGTATGATTACAGTAAACCTGGAGCGGAAGAGGATTTTATTCCTCAAACCATTCCTTTCTCACAAACAATGAGTTCAAACATGCCTCATGATTTCGAAGGCAACAGTGAGTCTGAGCGTATCCAAAGGGAATGGGAAGAAAAGAACCCATCTGTAGATGCGTCAAAATTAGACTAATACATAACATCTAATACTATGAGGTATCTGCAGTAGGTAAATACTTACATCAGATACCTCATTTTTTTTAATCTGACACATACCATGGTTCCTAAATCTGAAACGAGATTTATCAGGCTAAACCTTATCACTATTGTAGTTACCCTGCTGCTGATTTTGGCTGGTGGGATAGTACGTAGTACGGGCTCTGGTATGGGCTGTCCGGATTGGCCTAAGTGTTTTGATCAGTATATCCCCCCAACTTCAGTTACACAGCTTCCTCCTGATTATAAGGAGAAATATGTGGCCGAACGCGTAGCGAAAAACGAGCGTTTTGCAAAAACACTCGATAAAATGGGCAAGGGGCATCTTGCAGATAGCATCAGACATGATGAGTCTATCCTGGTTCCTGAAACTTTTAACGCGGCAAAAACCTGGACGGAATACATCAACAGGTTAATGGGGGCAACAACGGGTTTTCTTTTATTGGGTCTGGTGGTGTTTTCATTTGCTTATAAAGGAAAAGCTAAAAGAATTGTAGTATTGAGCCTGCTGAACCTGGTTGTTGTAGGTTTTCAGGCCTGGCTGGGTTCTATTGTGGTTTCTACCAATCTGATGCCCTGGATAGTTACAGTGCATATGTTGCTGGCGCTGGTGATATTGGGCATTTTGGTATATACCTATAATTATGCACAGCAATTGCACAAACAGGAAACAGTGATTATGGGTAAACTTGGATGGCTTAAGGCGTTAATCCTGGTGTCTATCATCCTGAGCGTGGCCCAGATTGTACTAGGTACTGAGGTACGGGAAGCTATTGATGCCATTTCAAAGCAAATGCTGTACAACGGAAGAAGCACCTGGGTTGCTAAAGTCGGCGATATGTTTTCTTACCACAGAGACCTTGCCATGCTGGTGCTGATTCTGAACATTATCATTTATAAAATTGTGAAAGATAAGTTTAGTGGCAAGGCTACAGCTTTGCGGGTGGGCAGCTCCATAGGTATTGTGCTGATCATTCAGATTGCTACGGGGTTATTGTTGTCTAACCTTGCGCTTCCGCCTTACGCACAGGCTATGCATATTTTATTTTCAACGCTTTTATTTAGTTTACAATATTATTTGTATTTGCTGGTTTACGGAACAAGTACATACAACCAAAGAGATTAATTATATATAAATTGAAACATTTTTTCGCTGATTTCTCTAAGCTCATCAAATTCAGGCTCACCTTTCTGGTGGTGTTCTCTGCGTCGATCACTTTCCTGATCGGACAGAAGGCACAGATCTACAGGGGAGAGCTGGAGGGAATCAACTGGATGAACTGGCTGATCCTGGTTGCCGGCGGATTTTTGGTGACAAGCGCAGCAAACTGCTTTAACGAAATTATAGAGAAAGATCTGGATAAACTGATGACCCGTACAAAGGACAGGCCAATGCCTGCCGGTAGGATGACTACAGGCCAGGGCCTTGTTTTAGGCCTGATCATGGGGATGCTGGGTACCTGGCTCTTGGGTAAACTGAACCTGGAGACCGGAATTTTATCCGTATTTTCTATCCTTTTATATGCCTTTGCCTATACACCTTTAAAACGCAAGTCGCCAATAGCGGTATTTGTAGGAGCTATTCCAGGGGCATTGCCGCCATTATTGGGCTACCTTGCAGCTTTTGGAAGTGCCAAACACTTTGTTCCGATGGACTATACCATAGCGGTTATTTTATTTTTGGTTCAGTTTGTATGGCAGTTCCCGCATTTTTGGGCTATTGCATGGGTTTTGGATGAGGACTATAGCAAAGCGGGTTTTCGGCTATTGCCTACAACAAAAAGGGATAAGGTAAGCGCTTTCATGACTTTTCTAAGTACGTTGGTCTTAATCCCTGTTAGTCTGCTGCCAACATTTTATGGCTTTGGAGGCTATTATGTTGGAGGGGTTTCACTACTTGCAAGCCTTGTTTTTGCCTGGCTTGGTTTTAAACTATGGGTAAAACTGGATTTGGCCAGTGCAAGGAAAGTGATGTTTTGCTCCTTCTTTTACCTGCCACTGGTGCAGTTGGTTTTATTATTCGATTTTATAGTTAAATAAAAATGGTACATACATTAAAAGAACAGGATTTGAAGATGGATGAGGGCTTTAATGCAAAGCCAAAGAAATTCGTCATTTGGCTATTTGTAGTTTCATCAACCATTATGTTTGGGGGCTTTACAAGTTACTATATTGTTTTTGCTGCATCAAAAGGCAAAGGACATGGCTTGGTACTGCCTGAGGTGTTTATGTACAGTACTGCTGTATTGATTTTAAGCAGCATCTGTCTTTTTATGGCTTCCAGAGCCTTAAAAGCTGGCAATCTGAGTGCCCAGAAATTATTACTGATGGCAACGTTTGTATTGGGCTGTGTTTTTGGTTACCTGCAGTTTGATGCATGGAGTGCTTTGTTCCATACAGGTGCAGCCATGGTAAACAATAATGCCGCCATTTCAATGATTTATATTGTATCGGGCATGCACCTGCTGCACATCTTTGCGGGTTTATGTATGGTATTGAATGCCCTGTTTGGGGCTTATAAAGAAATGTCTCTGGAGAAGCGCAAATACCGGATGGAAATCGCCTCTATATTTTGGCATTTTATAGATATATTATGGATATATCTGTATGTTTTTTTACTTTTGAACAGTTAGAATTTTTAACAAACTATTACTATTTACAAAATGAGTTCATTATCACAATTAGATCAGGTAAAAACCACTCCATGGAGCGGAGGCCGCTCGCCGTGGTCTGTAGAGTACGGCAAAATAATGATGTGGTTTTTCTTGGTTTCTGATGCATTCACATTTTCTTCATTATTGGTTTATTATGGTGCGCAGCGCTTTAGTAAATTCACCTGGCCAGATCCGGATTTGGTTTTCCAATCTGTACCAGGCTTAGCGGATGGCGGTTATCCACTTGTTTTTGTGGGTATCATGACCTTTATCCTGATTATGAGCTCTGTAACTATGGTATTGGCTGTTGAGGCCGGCCACAGAAGATCTAAGAAAGAAGTGATCTGGTGGATGGTGGCAACTATTATAGGTGGTTTTATGTTCCTTGGCTGTCAGGCTGCAGAGTGGACACACCTTTTCCATGAAGGTTTTGGCTGGGGTAAAATTCCACCAATGGAAACTCTACACCATTTGTTTACCGGAGAGGTGTCAACAGTATCTGCATTGCAGTTTTCTAACCTGTTCTTTACCATTACCGGTTTCCATGGTTTTCACGTATTTAGTGGTGTGATTATTAATATCATCATTTTATGTATGACCATTAATGGTACTTTTGAAAAACGCGGACATTACCTGATGATCGAAAAGGTTGGTTTATACTGGCACTTTGTAGACCTTGTTTGGGTATTCGTATTTACATTCTTCTATTTAGTTTAATTTTTCTCAATAAGATATTATGTCAGAATTACATACAGATCACGCTCACGGAGAACATGCACATGGCGAGCATGCCGGTTTAGACAAAAAGAAAATATGGCAGGTGTTTGGCATTCTGCTGGCCATTACGGTAGTTGAGTTTATCATTGCATTATGGGCTATCCCAGGTAAACACATGTCGCAGCACGTTGGCAATTACGTATACATTGTTTTAACGTTAATGAAAGCGTTTTACATCGTTGCCTATTTTATGCACCTTAAATATGAGAAAGTTGGACTGCAGCTTTGTGTATCGGTAGTTTTTATCTTTATTCTTTACTTTATTGTATTGATGCTTATTGAGGGCGGCTATTTGCATATTCATATGCCATTGGTTTAATGAAGGCAGCTTCAATAAAAAAAGTCTTAATCCTGGTCACCATTTTAGCGGTACCAGGATTTTTGTATAATTTACTGGTCGAGAAGGGGAAGAACCGTTATAAACCACTGCCAATTTTTGGCCCTAAAGTGGTAGCTTCAACTTTTCATTCTGTAAGAGGTAAGCAGGTTCCTGATACCATTTACCACAAAGTGGATAACTTTAAGCTGTTGAATCAGCAGGGGGACACTATAACTGCTAAAGCTTATGGCGGTAAGATTTTAGTATTGAGCTTATTTTACACATCCGGGAATACCGATGCGGTTAATTTCGCCAACCGGGCAATGAAAGCTTTGGAGCATACGTATCATAAAAATAACGTTATACGCTTTGCCAGCCTGAGCATTGATCCAACAGGGGATACACAGGAGGCCCTGGCCAAATATGCCAAAACTATTTCGGCGCAGGCGGATAAATGGAACCTGTTAACCGGGGATAGCGCCATGGTTTATAACCTCATCAATAAAGAACTATCTGTAGACGCCCATAAAGAGGTACTGAACGGTGAACCAAAATTTACATACAGCAATTTGTTTGTGCTGCTGGATTACCAGCATAGAATAAGGGGCTATTATGAGGCTACCAATCAGGAGGCGCTCACCAAACTGGATGATGAGATCAAGGTTTTGATAGCTGAAGAATTAAGAAACAACAACGACGGAAGATAAGCTGCAAGAATTATGACAACGAATAATAGTGCGATCGAGAAAAAATACAATAAATGGATTATTCTGCTCTCTATAGTAATACCACTGGCGGTGGCAGCACTGTTTATTGTTAAAATACCTAATGCCACGCCGCTACCTTTTTTACCACCTATTTATGCTACCATAAACGGCATTACCGCGGTTCTATTGGTAATAGCAGTAATGGCTGTTAAAAACGGAAAGCGTAAGCTGCACGAGAATTTAATGAAATGTGCAATCGGCTGCTCAGTGCTATTCCTGCTGATGTATATTGCCTACCACATGACCACGCCTTCTACCGTATTTGGAGGTGAAGGAAATATAAGATACGTTTATTACTTTATACTGTTAACGCATATTCTACTGTCTGTGGCCATTATACCTCTGGTGCTGATTACTTATGTCAGGGCATTGGCCGAGCGCTTTGACAGGCATAAAAAGATCGCTAAGATCACCTACCCGCTTTGGTTGTATGTGGCAGTTACCGGGGTAATTGTATACCTGATGATTTCGCCCTATTACATTTACTAAAGATAATTTCTTTTGGTGCCATCCTTTTTTTAATCAAATAATTTTTTAAAGTCCCTGTAACAGTTCTGCTTTTTTATTCCTCAGAATTGAGTTTTTGTGCTATAAGTCGTATTTTAGGCCTTAGTATTTAACCTCTTACCTATTCTAGTATTTACCAAATATGGGAATTCCTAAAAAATCAGACTCAATAATAACCGGCCAGGATCTGTTGCTGCTGATAGAACAAAGGGATACCGAAGCATTTACAGGATTTTATGTGGACAATTTTAAGAAACTGATCCTGGTTTCTGATAAATACGTACGCGATATTCCCATTGCGGAAGAGATTGTACAGAATATTTTTTTAAAGATATGGGAAGATAAACAGTTGCTGACTGATATATCATCTATTAAATCTTACCTGTACCGAAGTGTGATCAATGCATCCATAAACCATGTTAACAGGGAGCGGAGTCTTGAAAAACACCATCTTAAAATTGCCGAAAGCCTTACTGAGGAGGATCTTGACAGGATGGACGAACAGAATGAGCTGATTGTTTTGCTGTACAGGGAAATCGAGCTGCTGCCTGAAAAATGCCGGGAGGTCTTTAAGCTCAGCAGGCTGGAGGGGATAAAATATAAAGCCATTGCTTTGCAGCTAGGTATTTCTGAGAAGACCGTTGAAAACCATATGGGCCATGCGCTCAAGGTATTGAGGGGGCGTATTTTGGATCAGGCTAAAGGAGCCATCCCCATGGCCAAAGTAAGATATTTCTCTGTTCTGAGTGCTTTTTTATACTAAACCTTAAGCCAGGAATAATTTAATATTAAATAATTGTGTTTTTTTTCGAAAATGACTAGGGGTTTTTTGTCTGTCATTTGTCATCAGAAAAAAGAAAGCATACATTGGAAGGAAGTTCAACATTTCAGGAAACTATTTTAACGCATTTAAATGATCCGGAAAACCCTCTTTTGTTAGCGGAAGTAACCCGGATGAGACAGTTGTCGGCCGCCAACGAACAGGAATTTCAGGACATAAAGAAGATATGGGACCTTGCAGCCAGTACTGGCCGTTTGGAGGATTTGGATGAAGCGGAGTCTATCTCAAAATTAAAAGCAAAACTGGTATCGAATGTTCATACAAAAAGGAGAAGGATTTATACCTGGCTGGGTGCTGCTGCCGCTGTATTGGCAGTACTGACTTTGAGCATCTTATTGTGGCCTGATGCACAAAATAAAAAGACAGACTTACGTACGGCCAGAGTAAAAAAGGATATTGCGCCAGGCGGCAACCGGGCGGTGCTAAAGCTGGCGAACGGGACTGAAATTGTACTAGACGGGCATGCTACAGGTTTGCTGGCCAGCGAAGGCCATACAAAAATCAGTAAAACAAAAGATGGGATGTTAATTTATGACGCAGGCGGACAAACTACCGCAACTGCCGAAGTTGCAGATGAGCCGCGTATCAATACCCTGATTACCCCAAGCGGGGGGCAATACACGCTGATTTTACCCGACCGGAGTAAAGTCTGGTTAAATGCAGAATCGTCTATTTCTTATCCATCGGCCTTTACAGGAGCAGAAAGAAATGTTACCGTTGTGGGTGAAGCTTATTTTGAGGTTACGAAAGATAAACAGCACCCTTTCACAGTTAAAGCGGGAGCAGCAGAGGTCAGGGTACTGGGAACACATTTCAATATCATGTCGTACGCCAGTGAAGGGCAAACGCAAATCTCCCTGGCCGAAGGCTCTGTGCGTGTAGATCTGGGTAACGATTCCCGGATTTTATCTCCGGGACAGCAGGCCTTGATAAAAACAGGTGCCAACCGGATCATTTTAAGAGATGTCGACATTGACGAGGCTATTGACTGGAAGAACGGATTGTTTCAGTTCGATAATACACCTATAGATCAGGTAATGAGGCAGATCAGAAGGTGGTATAATGTTGATGTGGTATATCAGGGCGTTAAACCCGATATCTATTTCACCGGTATGGTGTCAAGAAGTAATAATGTTTCGAAAATACTGGAACTGATAGAAGAGGCCGGGGGGGTAAATTTCGAGATTGGTGACAAACAAATTATTGTAAAAACTAGCAAAAGGAGGTAACCATGACCAGATAAATACTTACGCCCATCCTAAAGGTTAATCTAAAATAACCTTCCCGGATTGCAGTCCGGAAAGGCTAAAAATCCTGCTTACGACAGGCCCATAGGGTTACCCTTTATTTAATCGTGAAATCAACTAAGACCTAAACCCTACATTTCAAATATATGAATGATTATCCACATTCAATAACGCGCGCTGTGGTGCGCGTCTTTTCCGGTACGTGCCGGGAAAGCACAGCCATTGCTATAAAAAAGCTCTTTCTGACAATGAAATTAACCGCTATTATTATCCTGGCGTTGACCTTCCAGGCAGCTGCATCCGGTTTTGCCCAGAAAGTCAGTATCTCCAAGCGGGATGCCAGCTTAAAAGAACTATTTAAAGAAATACGCCGGCAAACCGGTTACGACTTCATTTACAATAATGAGGTTATTGAACGTGCAGGAACCGTGAACGTTCAGGTAAAAAGCAAGGACCTATCTGAGGTGCTGAAAAACATATTCAGTTTAAAACGTCTTTCTTTCTCTATTGAAGATAAAAACATCATCGTTAAAGTAAAGGATGCTGTTGCCGAAAGAACCATTAACGGTAAAATTGTAGCCGATGAGGACGGACAGCCCTTACCTGGGGTGTCTGTTAAAGTTAAAGGCTCAACAAAATCTACCTCTACCAATGGAAACGGAGAGTTTTCCATAACTGTTAATGATGGGGATATTCTGGTCATATCTATGATTGGGTATACCACTCAGGAAGTTTCTACCAATGGGAAAAATACTGTAAATATTCGTTTGCGCCAGGACACCAAGGCCCTGTCGGAGGTGGTAGTTACAGGTTACCAGGAACTGAACAGAAAGCTCTTTACCGGTTCGGCAACCAAGCTTAAAGCGGTAGATGCACAAAGAAGCGGTATTCAGGATGTCAGCAGGATGCTGGAAGGCCAGGTGGCAGGGGTTTCTGTACAGAACGTTTCTGGTACCTTTGGTGCTGCACCTAAAATCCGTATACGTGGGGCCTCTTCGTTAAATGGCGATAATAAGCCACTGTGGGTAATAGACGGTATCATGCTTGAAGATCTGGTTAACATTTCTAACGAGCAGTTGTCCAGTGGTGATGCTGCCACATTGATCGGCTCGTCCGTTGCAGGTTTAAACCCAGATGATATTGAGAGTTTTGAGATCTTGCGCGATGCGGCTGCAACTGCTATGTATGGTGCAAGGGCGATGAACGGTGTAGTGGTGGTAACTACAAAAAAAGGTAGAAATACAGAAGGTAAGCCTGCGATATCGTATTCAGGAAACTTTACCACTTACCTGAAACCAAATTACAACCAGTTCGATATCATGAACTCTGCAGATCAGATGCAGGTTTATTTAGATATGGAAAACAAAGGCTGGTTAAGACATTCGGATGTATCTAAGGCAGCAAATGGCGGTGTATATCGCAAGATGTACGATCTGATGTATGATTACAATCCGGCTACAGCCCAGTTTGCTTTAAGAAACGATGCACCTAGTCGTTTGCAGTTCCTGAACCGTTATGCCAATGCCAATACAGATTGGTTTGATCAGTTGTTTCGTAATTCTTTGATGCAGGATCACTCCTTAAGTATCACTGCGGGAACAGCAAAATCCAAGTTTTATGCCTCAACCAGCTTTTTGCACGATAATGGCTGGACTGTGGGAGACGGAGTAAAGCGTTTTACAGGAAACATGCGTGGAAACTTTGACATTACAGACCGTTTACAAATTGAAATTTTAACCCAGGGATCGATTCGTGACCAACGTAGCCCTGGAACAGTGAATAAGGAAGACAATAATGTGCTGGGGCAGGTTGACAGGGACTTTGACATTAACCCTTTCAACTATGCATTAAGGGCGAGCAGGACACTTACCCCTTACGACCAAAACGGCAACAGAGAGTATTTTACCCAGAATTATGCGCCTTTTAATATTCTGCAGGAACTAGAGAACAACAGCATACAAACTACATTAATAGACCTGAAAATTCAAGGGGGCTTAAAATATAAGATTCTTGACGGGCTTAAATATTCATTTACCGGAGCTTACAGGTATGTAAAATCAGACAGGGAGCATAGCATTACCGAATATTCCAATGCAGCAAATGCTTACCGTGCCTATGGCAACAGTAATGTAATTGAAAACAATAAATTTTTATACAGGGACCCCTCTAAACCGGGCTCATTGCCAAGCATTGTATTACCAGAAGGCGGTTTTTATAATGTAACCTCAAATGGCCTGGTAAATTACTTCATGCGTCATGACATAGAGTACGACAAGATATTCAATGAAGACCACCTCTTCAACGTTCTGGGTGTAATAGAGATGCGGGCCAACGACAGGCAAGACCGTTTCAGTAACGGAATTGGCTATCAATTTGATAACGGAGGAATACCTTTTATCAATTCCGACTACTATAAGCAAGCCATTGAGGCAAATTCCTATCCTTACGGAATGGGACGGGGTTACGAGCGTTTTCTTTCATATGCTGTTAAAGCAGCCTATTCCTACAAAGGAAAATACAGTTTCAATGCAACCGGACGTTACGATGGCTCTAACCTGCTAGGTGAATCGCCAACTGCAAGATGGCTGCCTACCTGGAACGTATCAGGCGCCTGGAACATGCATGAAGAAGATTTCTTCAAAAAACAAAATATCCTGAGCAGGGCAACAATAAGGGCAACTTATGGCTTAACTGCCAGTACAGCCAATGCAAAGAACTCAAGCATGATCCTCAGGAACCAAACGGCCAGGAGAAAGGATGATGTTGATAAAGAATCTTCTATTTATATTGATGGTTTGGAAAACTCAGAACTGACCTGGGAGAAGACTTATGATACCAACCTTGGTTTCGATCTGGGATTTCTTAAAGAAAGATTTTCACTATCAGTGGATCTTTACAGACGAAACGGATTTGACTTGATTGGTTTGTTCCCGACTGCAGGTATTGGTGGTGAAGGGCTAAAAAATGCCAATTATGCAGATATGAAATCAAAAGGTATTGAGCTTACTTTAAACGCCAAGGTGATCAACAATACCCAGTTCAAATGGAACACCAATTTAAATTTTGGTTACCACAAAGGAGAAATCACCAGGCTAGACTATGATCCGGATATTTTTAAACTGGTTACCCCAACTGGTGGTTCAAGATTGGGCTATCCGCAAAGCGCCCTGTTCTCTATCGTATTTGATGGTTTGGATCACAATACTGGTGTGCCAACCTTTATTGATGAAAATGGCAACAGGAATGCGACAGAAGTTTATTTCCAAAGTAATAACTTACAGTATTTGAAATACGAAGGACAGGTTGATCCTAAATTTACAGGTGGTTTTTCTAATAAATTCACTTATAAAGACTTTACCTTATCTGCTCTAGTAACTTTTAGTGCTGGTAACAAAGTTAGGTTGAACCCGAATTTCAGTGACACCTATTCTGACCTTACTGCAACATCGAAGGATTTTCTAAACCGTTGGACCAAACCTGGTGATGAGCTGTATACCAACGTACCTTCAATTGCAGATAAATTTGTTATAGGTAATTTTGGAAGTACAGAAAAACCGTATAATGCTTACAATTATTCAACCGTTCGTGTAGCCGATGGAGGTTTTGCCAGGTTAAAACAAGTGATGCTTTTTTATCAGCTGCCTAAAGTGTGGGCTTCTGCTATAGGTGCCACCAATGCTTCTGTGGGTCTGGTAGGAAACAATGTTTGGTTAATTTATTCCGATAAACGTTTAAACGGTCAGGATCCTGAATTCTTTGGCACTGGTGGTGTAGCTATGCCAATCCCGCGTCAGTACACTTTATCGTTGAAGATTGGATTTTAATAATATAGAAGATGAAAGCAATAAGATTTATATATGTACTGATAGCCATAATGGTTTTTATGGCCTCAGGCTGCAAGAAATTTTTAGAAAAGACCCCCGATCTAAGGACGCAGCTAAACTCAAAAGAAAAAGTAGCACAGCTGCTGGTATCGGCTTATCCTAAAGCAGAGTGCCTGTCTTTTATGGAGAACGCTTCAGACAATGCCGAAGATAAGGGAGCACGAACAGATTATATCGGGGTTTCAACAGAACAATCATGGACCAAAGCCTACCTTTGGGAAGACTTTGAGAATGGAGGTGAGGTACCCGGTTCAACAGATACCTACTGGAATGAAACCTATTTAGCCATTGCTTCTGCAAATACAGCTTTACAATACATCAACGCTCATCCTGAACAGGCAGATTTGCTCCCGTACAAAGGAGAGGCGCTGTTGGCCAGGGCATACGCCCACTTCATGCTGGTAAGTTTATATGCCAATATTTATAAACCGGGGCAAGCCAATAGTGATCCTGGAGTGCCTTTTGTAACAGATCCTGAGGTTACTGTTTCCCCTCAATACAAAAGAGGTACAGTTGCCGAAGTTTATACAAAAATTGAAAAGGATTTGACCGAAGGCTTGCCATTGATCAATAATTCGGTTTACAAAACAGCGCCAAAGTATCATTTTAGTCAGAATTCTGCTAATGCTTTTGCCGCCAGGTTCTACTTGTTTAAAGGAGACCTTCCTAAGGTAATTGAATACACCAACAAAGTACTACTTACACCAGATCAGGCAAAAACGCTGCTAAGGCCGTGGAACACCAGCTATACCGCTATGATTGCTACTGCTTTGAAGGTACAGTTTACCAAGTCTTCAGAAAATTCGAGTTTATTGCTGGGCGAAGCGAATTCGGCCTGGGCAAGGCATTTTTATATCCGTTATGGCTTAGGAAAGATCATTACCAATACAGTTTTATTTGGTCCTAATGTTTCTGGAGGTACATACGCATATAAGGCTACACCTTACGTAGAGCCTTTCTGGGCAAGTAATAAGTTTGATGAGCTGTTTTTTGAAAATAAAATCGGGTCAGGATTTGGGCAGCCTTATATTATGGTTCCATTACTTACAGCAGATGAGCTGATCATGAACAGGGCAGAGGCTTATGCCTCGTCTGGCCAGTCAGACCTGGCCTTACAGGACATCAATACTTTTCTAAGTACCAGGATTACTGGTTACAATGCGGCCAACCATAATGTTACCTTAGCAAAGATCGCTTCCTTCTATGGCATTGCAGATCCCAAAGCGGGTTTAATCAAAACAATTCTTGATTTAAAAAGAGCGGAATTCGTTACCGAAGGCTTACGCTGGTTTGATATCCTCAGACATGATCTAACTGTAAAACACAATAAATTAGATGAAAATGGCGCCAGTACAACTGTTGAACTGAAGCCAGGGGATCCCCGTCGTGTTTTCCAATTACCGTTACCTGCGCAAAAAGCAGGATTGGCACTTAATCCTAGATAAACATAAAGATTATGAAAAAGATTTTTTTATACCTGATGTTGTTGTTAACAGTAGCGGTATCCTGTAAAAAGGAAAGTGCGCTGAATGTTGACATCACCAAGTCAAACCTGGATACCTATACAAAAGGTACGCTGGACAAATGGCTGGAAGATAATTTTTTAAATCCATATAACATGGAGATCCTGTACCGTTTCGACAGGTACCAGGCTAAAATTGATAAAGAAATAGCCCCGGTAATGGAGGATAAAGTCCAGCCACTTATGGAGGGTGTACAGCAGATCTTTATCCAGCCCTACCTTGACGTTACCAGTAAAGCATTTTTATTGCCTGTTTTACCTAAAGAGATCGCTTTATTTGGAAGCGGAGAGTACTCAGATGATCAGATCACACTGGGAACTGCAGATGCAGGAAGGCAGATCAACCTGTATGAGGTAAATAGTTATGATAAAAATGATGTGCTGAGTATTATGGGTACACAAGAGCGACCTGCAGCATTCCATACCATGCACCACGAGTTTGCGCACATTCTGCACCAGAATGTACCTGTTCCACCAGAATATGAAGCAATTTCATCCAATTATATCGGATCTTCATGGGTAGGTTCAGGTAATTCGGCCGCAACAGCGAAAAGTCTGGGCTTTATTACACGTTATGCCCGAAACAACAAGGACGAGGATTTTGCAGAAATGATATCGACTTTGCTGGTAGAAGGACAAGATCATTTTGATGCTTATGTAAATACTGCAACAGATGCTACAGCCATTACAAAACTGAGAAAAAAAGAACAGGTAGTGGTTGATTATTTTAAAGCTGCACATGGTATTGATTTCAGGAGATTACAGGCAAGGGTTAGAACAGCCATTGAAACTTATGCCCCAGTTGCTATTGTTCCTGTACCAACACGGTTGTCACAGGGCTCTTATAAAGGAGTAACTATAGATAAAAGTGCTGCCAGCCAAAGTTCAGCTTTCGTTACTGCTTATAACAGCGCCGTTACAAATGTTGGTGCAGTGAATGGTATACCTATCAACCCTACAGTCGAGCTTGTGTTTACAAATCCTGCAGTGAACCGGACAGATATGATTCTGAAATTTACCGGTAGTACTTTTGCCTTTTGGTATAATTTAACAGCCACGGTTACCACAGGGAACTCTGGTACAATAAGGTTGGTAGCGGCTCCGCAGGGGGCGGCAACTCAGTATGCAAACGGTACATTTATTCAGGCTCAAATGAAGCCTATACTTGACTATTTTACAACAAAAACTTTTCGGGCAAACTGGATAGAGGGTTTATTTCCTGGCTCCAGAAGTACCTTATTAGGATTTTTCGATACTTCAAATAGTCAGTTAGGCTTTTATGGTAATGTACAGAGATAACTTGTTGTGAACAGAAAATGAAATTACACATGAAAAAAATATTTATACTAGGCCTCTTCGCATTGTTGTCAATGCAGGCCTGTAAAAAAGATCAGGAACTGATCGACGGCAAACGGCCGGAAGAACGTGTTGCCGAAGACCTGGAAAAATACAGGAGCGAACTGATTAACAGTCCGAATGGTTGGGTAGCCTACCTGGGAACAACACTTGTTGGCGGAGGGTACAACTTCTATATGTCGTTTGATAAGGACAACAAAGTTATTATGCGTGCCGACTATAATAGCGACATTGCACTGGAGTCTGTTCAAAGCACGTATAGGGTAAAACAGGTGATGGCCCCGTCCATTATTTTTGATACCTATAGCTTGCTGCATCTGCTTCAGGATCCGGACCCTAATTTTTTCGAGGGGGATTTAGCTGTAGGATATGGTTCTGACTTTGAATTTGAGATACGCGAACAAGTTGGGGATACCATTAAACTTATCGGAAAAAAACGGAAAGCGCCATTGGTTTTAGTAAAAGCTACTGCAGATCAAAAAGCTTTTTATACCAGCGATGTTTTTTCTGATAACATTGATGAGATTACCAATTATCTGGCAGATAATCCCTTCACCTATGTTTTAGACCCAAAAGATAACAGTAAAAAAGTACAGGTTTCAATTAAACCTAATGTTAGGGCCAGAACTTTTTCTTTCATTTCAACTAATGGAGCTGATGCAGTAATTAACTCTGGTACTTTTTCCTTTTCCAGTACAGGGCTAAGGCTTAATAGTCCGATTAAAAACGGTGACGACGCTTATACGAGTGTAACCTGGGATAAGACTGTAAACAAGCTTTTCCTAATCTCAACTAAAGGCGCTAAGGTAGAGGTATTCGTTTCAAATACAGCTTTATTCCCGTTAGAGTTGTTGCTGGGGCCTGTTTTTTCTGCGGTCACTGTACCTAACGCAACAACCTATCCAGGTTGGTCAGCAAACTTCGCAAGCAGAAGGGCTGCGGCTGCAAATGCAATATTAACCGGACAATATGGGCTAAGGCTTGATTTGATGCAGTTCCTGTTTAATACAAAAGCAAATACCATGACCTTGAGTGCTGCAGTATACCAAGGTGCAAACGGATTCATTGCCGAATACTCTTACAATTATGTTAAAACTGCAGGGAATATATTTAAATTCAATTATGTTTCTTCAAATGGAAATGGTGGGCTAATTGTTACTGGAATGGCCCCGTTATTGGCTCAAAGGATCAATGTTGATCGTTTTAAGCTGGATTACTTTGTTAACCCGAATAATGGAGAAATTTTAGGTCAGTTTACCAGTATAGAACATCCTGATTTTACATTTTCAGGAGCTTTACAATAGAATGTAAAAAGGTTAGGTAATCCCGGATTACCTAACCTTTTATTCTACCCAAACCAAATTAGCTTATGGGTATTAATATCTCAATTTTACTAAAAGAGTTCGTTCTTTTAGTGTTGATCCAGCCACTGGGATACTTATAACACCATAAGACATTAAATCTTCCAGATAATATGTGGTTGTAAAACCATATTGAGTTAAAGAAAGTGTGCCCGCAGTTTTATTAAAAGAACTAGAATGATTATCAAGTGAATCTACTTCGAACGGCGGTTGCTGATTAAATTCGAGGACAACTATTCTATTTGCATTGCTATCAATTTGTATTCCTTTTAAAAATAGATCAGTTCGCAAACCACTAGAGAAATTTCCTGGGATTGCTGTCAATTTAACTATGGAATTTCCTGAACTAACGCTGGTTGTAAAGTAGTCGATGTAATCCTGTTCAGTGGCATATTGAAGTTGAATATCTTCAACAAACTTCTTGTGTTTTGGAGCGCACGCTGTTAGGCTCATTACAGTCAGCACGTGCGAAGCCCCCCATAATGCAGCGGCTGCAATTGTTACCGGACCACCGATGAAAAGGCCGGCTATACTTAACCCAACGCCTGCAATAGCTGCTGCACAGCCCCAGGATATCCCTTGATTAGTGAGTTCCAACATTATATAGTCAAACATGACCTGTTGTTCAAAGGCTGAAAAACCTACGTCATTCAGTTCTTGAAAGGGCCCAGGCTGAGTTGTAGTAGATAATGGGTTAGAGTTTGAATACGAGAGTTTTTTTATCTGCAACGGGAGTGTGTTTTTCAAATTAGAAATCCTTTGCAATGCGCCCTTTACAAATTGATCCTGAGTTTTCCCTTGCACTGAGGCTAAAATACTGGCTTTGCCCTTTTCAGTTATTTTGTTCTTCTTTACCAAGTCGCTTAAGATATCTTCTAAAGCTTTATTGCCATATAATAGCGCGCTCTTTTTTAAAGTACTTTGTACGTCAGCTTCTGTTACCCCCTTTTTTAGATGAGTAGACTTGTAGTTGTTTAAGGAAAGTGGTTCGCTGTTTTCAACTTCCGTATTCTTTTTACAAGCATAAAATACTGATGAACCAACGATCAGTATAAAGCATAAGGTTAAGAATTTTTTGAAATGATTTTTCTTCATGAGGTTAATTTTTGTTAAACGTTTCTATAAATTTTTTGGTGGGTAGGCAATTGGCAATTTCTTTTTTCCAGTAAAAGTTTTCTGGAAGGAAAGTTTAAAGACAGATTTTAACAAGACAGGAGTTTGAGGCATTAATCTAAGTTTGTGTGTGGATGAATAGATGATCTTAAGCAAAAAATTAATCAATTAATAATGTTTTACGTGAATGACCTTGTTCACTACGCGAATGGGGTCTCTTCCTACGTGAATGAATAATAAGCTTTGTATTCATGTCATAAGTAGCAGATAATTAGTTTAATAAATATTATATTTATGATAATATTTAACTAAAAACATAAAATATGAAAAAGCTCTTATTGTTTACGATGCTAACATTTGGATTAACTACTATTTTCAGTTTATCCTCATTTTCACAAAACCACCCACCACCAGATCCACCTCCTCCAACTACAGGACCCGTAGTGTCAGTCAGTGTTTTTACAGATTTATGTAGGGGCGAGCTCTTTTTTAACACCTATTCAGGTGAGTTTAGAAATGGAAACCTTTATTTTTTTTCAGGCGGTACAGCTACTATAACTTCAGTTGATGGCAATTTAATGGAAGTGTACCGAGGTGTCATAGGCCCGGATGGTACTTACCCCTGGGGGCAAAATTACTATTATCATTTTGAAGGCGTTCTTACATACAGATTCAGCTATTTAGGCCCAAGATATACATTAGACCTAGATGGTTCAAATAACACCTCAGCGCCATACTAATTAACTTTACAATAAACCAAAGAACCCCGCGGTTTATACCGCGGGTTCTTTGGTTATAAGATTTTAGCCTACCGCTATCTCCCCCAAATACACGCTCGTACTTACCATATCGTCTTCAGCATTTGTATACTGCATCCAGGCATGCACGGTGTCATCAGTAAACGTTTTAGGCAGCTGCATTACCGTTTCTTTATTCAGTCTTTGTGCAGCGTCTTTAAAGGTTACAAATTTCTCTTTCTGCGGATTGTAAATAATAAAAGTGGCCTTGTCATTGGCTTTACTGAACAAAGATTCCGGGCCGTTGTCCCATTTAGAGAGATTAAATATTCAATTATCCATTGAACAATATGTTGATCGATTCATTGTTTATATGTCCTTGTATTTTATTCCAGATGCTGATCAAAGTAAGACTGAAAAAAAATTGCAAACTAGTTTTGAAGAATTCCTTTTTAATGTAGGATATTACCCAATTTCAGAGTCCGTATTGAAAAATGGAAGGCTAGATACTTTAGCTGTCAATCAAAATCAAGTCTTTCTTTTTGAAATCAAACAATTTGATCTCGGTAGAACGAAGGAGGGAGTTAAGGATTTAAAAAAGAAGTTAAGAGGGGCCCAAATTCAAAGTAGTATTTATAGTGAGAGGTTGAGGTCTTTTCCTCGTTTAAGTAACCATATTTTTTTTCTCCTTTTTACTAATGAGAAAGTAATTTTAAAAGATAACATTAATAGGGTACCAAAGGACAATCTTGTTTTCGTGTTTAAAGTAATAACGCTTAATACAAATCACCCTTGGTCTGTTTTTGAGGAAATTATGATTGATGTAAACGACTTATTAAACACAAAGTAATAAAGACCTAACTTATTATAAACGCTGCCTAAGATAATGGTTCGTTTCAGAGGAGTTTAAGGTGTGGTGTCCCGTCACTATAAACTCAAACACCCCCCCCCTCCCGGCTTTAGCAAGGCAGCCAGTTCCGATCTGATAGTGTGCTTTAAGCAACCATAATATGCGTACCCCTTTAAGTGAATTCACGAAAATTTTACAGCAATTGTAATCAGAAAAATATATTGTCTGGTAAAATATTTTCAGAGAAATTCTAATTTTCATGGCTTTACGCTTATTTGAATACCGAATACATTTGAAATCCACCAGGATCAGCATCTACCAGCATTAAAGGCTGGTTAATATCTTTCCAATAGGGCACACAAACGCCAAGAAATTTGTCACGTGGATTTACCGAACCTGCCCATATTACTGGCGAATCCTGATGATATACCCGCACATCAGCATCTCTAAAATCTTCGTAAAAGCTACTATACCAGGTATTATTGGGCGTGAATTTTAAAAAATATATCGTATTATTCCAAAGGCGAAAAATCTTTCCTTTGAATATAGGTGCCTCAGTTTTTTTAAAAATTTGGGCATAGAATATAGCAATCATATCTCCTTTGGATACATATTGGTAAGTGCTTAAGGTAATTTTCCCTTCGCTATCCTTTGCCAATTGAAATGAATAAACATCTTTACCATCTCCGGCGATATCATATACGAGCTTATTGTTATTAAAAACAATTTTTTGTTTTGATTGTGATGTAACATTGAATAACCGGGTGGTAACTTCTGTGTCCCATCCATACTTAGTGAAATCGAATACCTGCAGTAGATTCTGAGGCAAATTAGGATAGTCATTCTGGTGCCTAAGTACAATGTAATAGTTTAAAAGCTCGTCACTACCTATTTCACCCGTTTTATCTGATACTGGTTCAAGGTTATCAACTTGTTTTTTACAGGCAGCGAGTACCAACAAGACACTGAATAACATAATTAAAGTGTTTATTGATTTTTTCATAATGGTAGTTTTAGGTAAACGTTCTTAAAATCGCTTGATCAAATTTATCTACCCTGAACCATGTGTTTTCAAACAATGATTGAGGGATACTTACCAATGAGTAAACCGGGGAATACAATGAGTAAACAAAAAAATGCTCGTTTTAAACTATACTAAATCTGCCTCCTGATATAGACCTCAGTCGAGGACTTTTCACTTTTTTACCAGCGAATACTGGTATTTGTATACAATGCATCATTGAAAATAATCTTTAAAAAAATCAATGATGCAAACAGAACAAATTATCATTTATCAGGCTGAAGACGGCACTGCAACAATCGATGTAAAACTCAAAAACGAAACTATTTGGTTAACCCAGTACGATTTAGCCGAGCTTTTTGAAACAGATCGAACTTCTCTTACAAAACACATCAAAAATATTTATAAAACAGAAGAATTAGACGAGGCTTCAACTTGTGCAAAAATTGCACAAGTTCAAACTGAAGGGACAAGAACTATTAAAAGAGATATTAATCACTACAATCTCGATTTGATCATTTCCGTCGGCTACCGTGTGAACTCCAAACGTGGCACCCAATTCCGTATCTGGGCCAATAAAATCCTTAAAGATTATCTCGTTAAAGGGTACTCTATTAACGAAAAGCGCTTAAAAGAGCAGGAGAAACAGTTAAAAGACCTTAAAAAGACGGTAACGCTTTTGAGCAATGTGCTGGAAAACAAAGAGCTAAATTCGGATGAAGCCACTGGGTTGTTAAGGGTAGTTACAGATTATGCCTATGCCTTGGACGTACTGGATAAGTACGACCACCAGGAACTTACTATTGAAGGCACCACCAGTCAGGAATTATTTCGCATTGATTATCCAGAAGCTATAAATGCGATTTATACGCTAAGAAACAAATACGGAGGCAGCTCCCTCTTCGGTAATGAAAAAGACCAGTCTTTTAAAGGATCTTTAGCGGCAATATATCAAACCTTCGCCGGAATAGACCTCTACCCAAGTGTTGAAGAAAAGGCAGGTAACCTGCTTTATTTTGTTGTAAAGAACCACTCCTTTTCAGATGGTAACAAAAGAATTGCGGCTTATTTGTTTGTTTGGTTCCTGGAACAGAATGGCTGCTTGTATAAGCCTGATGGTTCCAAACGGATTGCCGATAATGCTCTGGTTGCATTAACATTAATGATTGCAGAAAGCAAGTCAGATGATAAGGATATCATGGTAAAGGTAATTGTTAACTTAATAAATACTAATAATTAGCTTTAAACTTTTCAGGGGCATTGTTCTGGAGTATACAGTAAATGCCTCTAAAAAGTACATTTTGCCTCAAACAACCACCCATCTTCCGCCTTTCTTCGGACATTATCCCACCCTTGTTCCGAAAAAGTACCTTTTCCCCGAAGAAAGGCAGAACAAAGTCGAAACCAGGGCAGGCTAAAGCTGCGCTTTTGGTAAATCATTAAATTTCTATACCTTTATCAATAGAGAAACCTATTCTATTGTTAACTAATCTTTTGACATGGCAATCCAGTCAGATAAACTTTTATTTACCAGGTATTATAAAACCCTTTGCTATTTTGCGTTCCAAATGGTAAAGGACCAAAATCTGGCAGAAGATCTGGCGCAGGATGCATTTGTTAGCTATTTTCAGAATAAACCGGTAGTGGCAGATGATGAAAGGGCAATCAAAACCTTTTTATATTCTTCGATAAAGTTTGCCGTATATAACCTCAGCAGAAAAAACAAGACGGTAAAGAAATTCTGGGAGCGCAAGGGCTTTCAGGAATTTGATGAAACCGATTATGAGCACCAGATCATCAGGACCGAATTTATGCAGGCCATAAACGATGCACTGCAGAATTTACCGGAGGGCTGCCGCAAAATCATGTCCATGAGTTATCTGGAAGGACTTTCCAATGATGAGATTGCCGGACAGCTGGATTTAAGCATAAACACCATAAAAACACAGAAAAAGAGGGGTTTAAGTGTGCTTCGCGATAAGCTGCGGCCCGATTACCTAAGCCTTCTCCTGGCGGTATTTTTCCTCCGTTAAAAAAAATAAAATTTCTTGTCACCCCGATCCATGATTTCGGTTTCTTATTAACAGATTATGGATAGGAACACTTTTGATATCGCAAATATTCTGGCCAGAAAATACAGAAAGGAAACGCTTTCTGTAACAGAGGAACAAATGCTGAAGTCCTGGCTGGAATCAAATCCCCGGAACAGGCAATTGTTTGCGGAGCTGATGGCTAAAGAGGATACTATGGAAATGGCCTGGCTAGAGCAGATCGATGAAGACAATGCCTGGGAACGTATCACACAAAAGAGAAAATTTAACAGCAAAAAAGCCCTGAATTGGGCTGTAGCTGCTTCAATTGCCATCCTGCTGTCGTTCAGTTTGTACTTTGTACTGAATAACAGAAACCATAATTCTGATCAAAGGTTTGTAGAAAGCACAGACATAAAATACAAGAACGATATCCTTCCGGCCAATCTGGGGGCAAAGGTTATACTTGCCAGTGGTAAGGAAATCAAGGTTAGTGATGCCTTAAATGTTCCGGAAAATGAACAGCTTGCAGCCACTGCCCAGGATGAGAACCAGGCGGGTACTACACTGCTGAATACCCTGGTAGTTCCGGCCGCTAACTTCTTTAAACTCACTTTGGCCGATGGCACCCTGGTTTGGGTGAATTCGGGAAGCAGGCTTCAGTTCCCATCTCAGTTTAGCCATAAAGAGCGTAGGGTTTATTTAAGCGGAGAAGCCTATTTCGAGGTTTCCAAAGACCAGAAAAGACCGTTTTTTGTCGAAACAGGAGAGGTAAAAGTCAGGGTTTTGGGTACGCATTTTAATGTCTCGGCTTATAACAATAACAAGGTCAGAACGTCATTGGCCGAAGGTGCTGTCGAAGTTTCCGGAAACACCGGTTCAGTGGTTATTGCACCAGGTCAGAGTGCCGAATGGAGCAATGCAAACCTTAGTGTGGGCTCGGCAGACCTGCAGAAAGACCTGGCCTGGAAAAACAATGAATTTTACTTTAAAAGCGACAATATTGTCAATATAGCGCATCAGCTGAAGGTTTGGTATGATCTGGATATCACACTTTCTGAAAACCTTTCCCTGAAAGAAACCTACACTGGCGAAATCCGCAGGGATGTTCGCCTATCAGAGGTGTTAAGGATGCTGGAACTCGTAAGCGACCTTGATTTCAAACTCAATAAGAACCAATTATTAATCACTAACAAAAAAGCTAAACCTATGAAATAAACCTTACAAACTAACCAAAATAGCTGGTCAATAAAATAAAAACAGAGGTGCTGCTACACCCCTGTTTAGTTCATTAAGCTAAAGAAAAAATTTCTAGACCTTTTACATTAACTCAAAATCAAATGTATGAATAACTTATCATTTGGCAAAGGGAGCGCCTGTTCCCAGGGAACCCTCTTGCCAATAATTCTCCGGATTATGAAAATAACAACATTGTTATTGTTTGTTTTTATGACCTGTGTATATGGTAACGGAAGGGCGCAAAAAGTGTCCCTATCCCTACGCAATGCCAAACTTGAAGACGCTTTAAAAGAGATCAACAAACAGACCAGTTTTAGCTTCCTCTATAAGGATGCGCTGATCAGAGGAGCCAATCGTATAGATATCAACCTTGAAGATGTAAGCCTGCAGGATGCGCTGTCCAGATTGTTGGAAAATAATAAGATGACATTCAGGATCATCAACAAAACAATTATCATCAGTTTGGCATCAGAAAGGCCGGCAACACAGGGAAATGTTCAGCAAAACCAGGTCAAAGGTACAGTAAAGAATGCCGAAGGAGAGCCCCTTATAGGTGCCTCTATACTGGTTAAGGGTACCACTACTGGCGTTACTGCAAATGCCGAGGGCGAGTTTAGCATCAATGCGCCTGCAAATGCCACATTAATTGTGCGGTTCATTGGCTACAAAACAAAAGAAGTGCCGGTTGAGGGCCGTAAAAACATAGCGGTTGTGCTGGAGAGCGAAAGCAATACACTGAATGCGGTAAGTGTTGTGGCCACCGGATTCCAAAACATCAATAAGAAATTGTTTACAGGCGCAGCCACAACCATTAGCGGTACAGATGTAAAGCAGGATGGGGTAATAGACATTAGTCGTATGCTCGAAGGTAAAGTAGCCGGAGTTTCGGTACAAAATGTTTCAGGTACATTTGGTACAGCACCAAAGATCAGGGTGCGTGGGGCAACCTCAATTTCGGGAGAGAACAAACCCTTATGGGTTGTGGATGGGGTAGTGTTGGAAGACGTGGTTAACATTTCCAACGACCAGTTATCCAGCGGTGATGCTACTACAATCCTGGGCTCATCAGTAGCAGGTATCAATGCCGATGACATCGAAAGCTTTAACATTTTAAAGGATGCATCTGCTACAGCTTTATATGGTGCCAGGGCAATGAATGGGGTTGTAGTTATCACGACAAAAAAAGGGCGTGCAGGAAATACGAATGTGAGCTATAGTGGCAACTTCTCCTCTTTCCTTAAACCAACTTATAGCAGCTTCAACATCATGAATTCAGCCGATCAGATGTCACTGTATGCCGAGGTTTATCGCAAAGGTGGTTTATCGCCGAATATAGTAAATGGCGCTCATGGAGGTGTCTTCGCTAAAATGTACGAGCAAATCAATATGTTTGATGCTACTACAGGTCAGTTTGGCGTACAAAATACTCCTGAAGGCCGGGCCACATTCCTGAAACAATATGCAAATGCCAATACCGATTGGTTTGATGTGTTGTTCAAGAACTCTTTTGTACAGGAACATTCCATCAGCATCTCTTCCGGATCTGACAAGTCGCAGCATTATTTTTCTGTAGGCTATTACGATGACAATGGCTGGACCATAGGCGATAAGGCCAACCGCTACACCATGAACCTGAGGGGCAATTATAAACTGTCGGACAAACTATCGCTCGGCATCCTTGGAACGGGGGCTTTAAGAAAACAACAGGTTCCAGGTACACTGGGCAGGACCAGCAACGTAGTAGAAGGTAAATATACCCGCGACTTTGACATCAACCCTTTTAGTTATGCGCTCAATACCAGCCGTACCATCAGGGCATTCGATGAGAATGGCAATCGTGAGTTCTTCAAACGGAATTATGCCCCCTTCAATATTTTGCAGGAGCTGGAAAATAACTACATCGACCTGGATATGGCCGATGTAAAACTTCAGGGAGAACTGAACTACAAAATCCTTCCTCATTTTGAATTTAAATCGGTGGGCGCCCTTCGTTATGTAAAAACTACCAGGGAACATAAGATTACAGAGTACTCAAATATGGCAAACGCCTATCGTTATGCGCCAAACTCTACTATTGCAGATGCAAATGAATTTCTATATAACGATCCTGATCGTCCGGAAATCATTGATAAGGAGATTGTACTGCCTCAGGGTGGTTTTTATAACAGGAACGACGATAAGCTGATGAGTTATGATGTAAGGGCCCAGGTAGATTACAACCAAACCTTTGGCAAGCATGATATCAGCGGAATTATCGGTCACCAGACTAAGTTTGCAGACCGTCAAAACAGTTTCAATAACGGTTATGGTTACCAGTACGATAAGGGTGGCCGGCCATTTACAGATTACCGCATTATAAAAATGCTGCTGGAAGGTAATTACAACTATTACGGTATGGACCAGTATTTCGACCGCTTTTCGGCATTCTTTGCCAATGGTAGATACGCCTACAATTCAAAATACGTTATCAACGGAACTATAAGGTATGATGGGAGCAACCGTTTAGGGAAATCGGCCACAGCAAGATGGTTGCCTACCTGGACAATCAGTGCCGCATGGAATGCCGATGAGGAAGATTTTATCAAAAAAATTAACGCCATCAGTTTCCTGAAAATCAGGGGTACCTATGGCTTAACGGCCAGTATGGGCAGCGCTACCAATTCTTCTATAGTGCTTACCAACAGTACCACGCTGCGCCCGCGTTTATCAGAAGTTGAACCCAGAATTGTGCTTACAGATCTGGAAAATTCAGAACTCAGCTGGGAGAAACAGTACGAAACCAATTTGGGTTTTGATATCGGTGTGCTGAATAGCCGTTTAACCCTATCGGCAGATTTTTACAGACGTAATGGTTTCAACCTTATTGGCCCGGTCCGTACTTCAGGCATTGGTGGTGAAGCCACAAAAGACGCCAATTATGCAGACATGAGATCGGAAGGTGTCGATATCACCTTTGGGGCTACACCATTTAAAACATCAAATTTTAGCTGGACAACTAATTTTGTTTTCGGATACAACAAAAACAGGATCCTGAACTTAAAAAATCTTCCGAGGATTTATGACCTGATTATCCCCGAGGGTGGGCCTTATCAGGGCGGGGCGCAACGCGGGCTTTACTCTATCGATTTTAAAGGCCTGAATAAATTGGGGATACCTACTTTTATCAACGAGGATGGGCAGGTAACCAATAGTGTCTACGTTCAGAGTACCACTCCATTATACCTGAAATACGAAGGACCTGTTGATCCTCCTTACAACGGAGGTTTCAATAACACCTTTAAATACAAAGATTTTACCGTGTACTTTGGTATATCTTATCAGGCCGGAAACAAGATCAGGTTAAATAATGTATACTCATCCAGGTACTACGACAGCGATGCCATGCCAAGGGAGTTTTTAGACCGCTGGACACTACCGGGCGACGAAAACAACACAAATGTACCTTCCATCGCAGATTATCTGGTACGCAAAGACCTAAGCGGAATCTATCCCTACACTGCTTATAATTTTTCAACAGACCGCGTAGCCGATGGGTCATTTGTAAGGCTTAAGCAAATATCATTGATGTATAATCTTCCAGCCAAATTTGGAAAATCTATTGGTGTAAACAACGTATCCCTTAAGCTACAGGCCAACAACGTTTGGCTAATTTATGCTGATAAGAAGCTAAAAGGTCAGGATCCAGAGTTTTTTGGTTCCGGCGGTGTGGCACTTCCGGTGCCAAGACAAATTACCATGGCATTAAAAATTGGATTTTAATTAGAAATGAAATGAAAAAATACAGCATATATCTCTTTTTATTCCTTGCCTCAATTAGTATGGGCTGTAATAAATACCTTGATCAGGCTCCAGATCAAAGAACAACATTAAATACCCCGCAAAAGGTTTCTGAGCTGTTGGTTACCGCTTATCCCAGGGGGAATTATATTTTGTTGGCCGAGTCTATGTCAGATATCGCTGGCTTTACCGCTTTTACCGGTATAGATTTTCCTACAAATCAGGCGGGGTATTACTGGGCAGATGTGGAAGATACCCAGCAAGACAGCCCAACTTATTATTGGAACGCATGTTATGCCGCTATTGCGGCCGCCAATCAGGCACTGGATGCAATAGCTAAGAGTAAAGACCCACAAAATTACACCGCTCAAAAAGGCGAAGCCCTGGTGGCGCGTGCATATGCACACTTTATGCTGGTAACCCTTTATTCCAGAACATACGATCCGGCAACTGCCGATGCTGATCCGGGTATCCCGTATGTTACCGAGCCGGAAACCATAGTTTTTAAAAATTATGAGCGTAAAACAGTTGCTTACGTATACCAGCAGGTTGAAAAGGACCTGTTGGAAGGCATACCCCTGATTAGCGATAATTACACGGTACCCGCATACCACTTTACCCGCAAAGCAGCTTACGCTTTTGCTACCCGTTATTATTTGTTTAAGAAAGACGCAGCAAAAGTGATTGAATATGCCAATCTGGCCTTCCCGGCCAATAATTTTGCAGCGAATGTAAGGCCATGGAAATCCTATGTAAACTTTAACGTAGAGCAACTTGAAACCGCATATACCAATGCAGCAAATCCAGGTAATTTATTAATTGCAGAAACTGTTTCCAGGCTGGCCAGAAACTATAAGCGCCCTATCTATTCTATAACTCAAACCAGGTTAAACGTAATGCGTGCCCCTGTAGGAGTTAATCTGGATTCCTATAAGGTTTATTCCAACTCTTCTACATTTTACTACATCCTTAAATTTGTAGAACATTTTGTACGTACCAGTATCAATGCTACTACCGGAACCGGTTATACAATGGTGCCGCTACTTACAACAGAGGAAGTTTGGTTTAACCGTACCGAAGCCTATATCATGCAGGGTAAGTATACTGAAGCGCTCAATGACATGAATAACTTCATCAGGACCAGGGTTGGCACTTATGTTCCGGCTACGCATGGTTTAACTGAAACCAGGATAAAATCTTTCTACGAGGAAAAAACAACAGATACCAGGCAGGCCTATATCTACGCACTTCTGGATTTAAAAAAAGCTGAATTTTTACACGAAGGTATGCGCTGGATGGATATTTTAAGACACAAACTTTCTGTAGTACACGAAGACCCGGATGGCAAGGTCAATACGCTTGATCCGGATGACAAACGAAAACTATGGCAGTTGCCGGCTGAAGTAGCCTTGTCGGGCGTACAACAAAACCCGCGTTAACCTATAACTCTAACGAAGATGAAATATATATATATTCTAGCATTTGCAGCTCTGATCAGTATCGCATTGAGTTGTAAAAAATCAGAGAACCTGAACAGGGAAATTGTAGGCCTTGGTGGAGATACATGGGAGCAGGGAGAGCTTGATCAGTGGCTGTTCACTAATTTAACCCAGCCTTATAACATCAGTGTAAAATACAGATGGGATGGAACCGAGTACGATGTTTCTAAAACACTTATCCCGCCTAAAATAGAACGTGTAAGGCCCTTAATGGAAATGGTAAGATCGGCATGGATTGACCCTTATACCGCTGAGGTGGGAGAGAATTTTATTAAAAAGTATGCCCCTAAAAACTATGTTCTGGTTGGCAGTTTGCAATACAACACCGGCGGGTCTGTTACCCTTGGCGAGGCCGAGGGCGGCATAAAAGTAACCCTGTTTAATGTAAATAACTTCTCTAAAACGGAAAGGACCATTGCAAAAAGGGTCCTTAAAACAATCCATCATGAGTTTGCACATATTCTTCACCAAACCATAAATTACCAGAAAGAATTTCCTCAGGTAACACCGGCTGGTTATACTGCCGACTGGAACAATACCACCCTGGCCGAGGCCTATGCCGGGGGCTTTATTTCGCAGTATGCGCAGGCCGCTCCTAATGAAGACTTTGCAGAAATGACTTCTATTATGCTTACAGAAGGTAAAGCAGGTTACGAGGCCATTGTGAAAGGCATGACTGCCACTGCGCAAGCCTCTATCCGGTCTAAGGAAGATATGGTGGTAACTTATTTTAAACAAACGTATGGTATAGATTTTTATACCCTGCAAAATCGTGTACAGGCTGCCCTCAACGTAAATTCTCCATCGCAGCCTAGTACTTATCTTGGCTTTGGTACTACCTTTCCATACACAGCGTTAAACGGTATTGCAGGCGATGTGGCAGGCCAGTCGGCCGATTTTGTAAGCATATTTAATGCTGCAAAAACAGGCCTGGCCGCTTTAAGCAACAATGCCGGCAGGGTACTCCTTAATTTTTCATTGGTATATCCGGCAGCCAACCAGGTGATATTGCGGGTAAATTATAACAATGCAGCGGGCTCGCCATTTGTTGCCAACTTTACCTACAACATGACTACCGATGCAAACGGGGCCATTAGTTTAGTGCTTTCTGCAAGCGATGGCAACGCCGCTGTAATTGCACCAGGCATAACGGCATTAACAAATTATTTAACACAGAACAAGTTTGTTTACAAGTGGTATTACAGTACTGATTTCAAAGCCGAGTATATAGGCCTGCAGAAAGCAACTGATGCTAATTCGTACTTTTTTGGTGTTTATGGCAATTAATGACTAAGATGATGAAGAAAATATTATTTATAGCACTGGTGATAACTGGATTTATTGCCGGCTGCAAAAGGGATACAGATCCTATCTTTGACGATCCGGACACCCGTTTGGCTGCCGAACTGACCAAAGATCAGGCCGCGCTTTTATCAAGTGCCGATGGTTGGAAAGCCACCATTTATCCAAAGGGCGGAAAAGGCTTCTCCTACTATTTTAAATTTACGGCCGATGGTAAGGTAACCATGCTGTCAGATTTTAATACTACAGCAGCTACAGTACCGGTACAAAGTACCTATCGTTTAAAGGCCTTACAACGCCCTACCTTAATCTTTGATACCTATAACTATATCCACCTTGCTGCAGATCCTGATGCTGCTATAAGTGGTGGTAGTACCGGTACGGCTACAGGACTGGCATCTGATTTTGAATTTGCATTTACCGAATTCGCAGGAGATACCGTAAAGTTTGAAGGGACCTTCAACAAAAACCCAATGAAAATGATAAAGCTTTCGGCAGCCGAGGCCCAAAGCATTTTGGCAGGAGGGTTAAAGACAATGGTTGATGCAAATGCCGCTTATGTTTCGGCAAACAAAAATCCTTATATTCCATTTCCAGACGGCGTTAAGGGGGCAATTGCTATTGATGCTAATGTAAAAACGGTTAAGCTAAACTATGTAGACAGCAAAGAGGTAAGCCAGGCTCAATCTACCACATTTGCCTTTGGCATCAATAAGATCTATCTGAACAAGCCCTTAACCTACGGAAGCCTGGCAATTACCGAGATGACCTGGGACCCGGCAGCCAAAACATATTATATTATGGCCGGCACTACCAGGATCAATCTGTTAAATTCCCCTACGCCAATTACCCCGCTAACACTCATGTTTGGATTCCCCTCTAACTTTACTTACAGGAAGATTACGATCCCTTCGAGCGGTTTACCAACAGGGGTTACATCAGGTTTTAACACGGTATACAGTACCATGGTAAATTTATTCTTTACCAGTAGCTCAACCACGCCAAGGATAGTGAATACCTTAACCTGGACGTTAACCAGCAACAACACGTTAACCGTAGAGATCAATTACAATTCGGGTAGTTCTGTATTTCTTGCCAGCGCTTCGTTTACCTATGCCAGAGTAGGAGATACCTTTACGTTGAGTGCGCCGATTTACAATGGAAACTGGACCACAAGAACAAGAGAAACCTCGGGATTGCAGGCTTACCTGCTTTCCGGACCTTTCAAAATAGATTGGGTTACAACTACCAATATAAATAACACCAGCACATTGGGTGGTTTTTACAGAGTAGCAGATCCAGGCTCGTTTTTCTACGGAATTATGTAGAAGCTTATAAATGTAAAAAGGGAGGCTCCACACGGAACCTCCCTTTTTTATGCAATTTCATTTTTTGACCTTCAGGTACAGAGATTACAAAACCGCATTTTTCGAAACATAAATATAAGCAGGGCTCTGTGGAATTGCCGGCATGTAAACGCCTGCCTCCGAAAAACGACCGCCGGTAGCAATATACAATAGGTTATGCTTATCGATGTGAAGATTAAGTGGCTGCCTGTTTTCAATTGGCGGCGTAAATTTAGTAGTTGTCCCGGAAGCTGTTGTTTTTATAATATAGGTCTGGAGTACCCAATTGTTGCTTTTATCGCCATTTAAATCGGCCCCGGCGCGGTACTGAAGCTTAAATTGAGTTTGATCTGTGTTGCTTGCTTCGCCATTAACCATAAACATGTTTGGTCGGTGCGTAGGTACCCAGTTCTTACCCTTGTCGAGCGTGTAATAACTGCCGATTGCGGCATAATGTTTTTCAAATTTGGCATCATAAGATTCTCCCGACAGGGCAAAGATGGTATCTTTTACAGTAAGAAGGCCAGGAATGTGGTTCAGGCTTTTTGAAACGGGTGTTACCCTGGTCCCATTTTCGGTCACCAGGTAGATGTTGTACCTTCCCGCCACAACTAAAGTATCGGTTATACTGCCCGCAAGAGCTGAGGCTTCAGCTCCACCAGGGATTTGTATGCGCATCCATTCGCGTTCATTGTAATTGTTCTTGGGGTTTTCAACCGGGGTTGATGTTTTTTTGCAGGAAAATACAAACAGGGCAGCAAGCAATAAAATACAAATTTTGTTCATCATCATAGGAGTTAGTGTGTTTCAAAAATATAGAAATTTGGGCTGCTGCTGAATGTTTTATCGTAACATTAATGCCGCATCTACAAAACACAACTACATCTTCAGGCTAGTCGCTCCATCATAAAGATACACGCCATCTAAAGTGCCAAACCAGATATTCCCTTTGTCATCTTTTAAAATTCCGAAGATCATCGGTTTACTTGCTATTTCAGTTGCCCTTGGTTTTTTATTGGACAATGACTTTTCATCATAACGGGAAAGTGTCCATGCTGCGGTATTACCCCTACCACCAAAAGGCACCTTACTTAGGTCATTTGAACTATCTGAACTGGTCCAGATATCCCCCTTTTTGTCTTCGTAGATATAACCAACAAACTTCTGAGTAAAATTCGTAAATGTACCGCCATCGTAACGCCAAAGCCCATCATAACCTCCCAGCCAAATATTGCCTTTTTTATCTTTGATTATCGAACGCACATTTGTAAAAGGTTTGCCGTCTTTACGGGTTATGGTGGTAAATGTCTTTCCATCATAAACCCGGGTATAGCCCCTGGTACCAAACCAAATTTTTCCTGTTTTATCTTCAATAATAGCATTAACATCATTCTGCATCCAATTACCTTCCGGAATCTGTTGCTGATAGGCCGATACCTGGACCGAATCGACACCGGTAGGGGCTGGCGCGGTTGTTATTTTATAATTTCGAAAGGATTTTCCATCGTAACGGCTTGCTCCACTCTCAGTACCAAACCAGATATTACCGGTTTTATCTTCATAAACATGCGTAACCCGATCATTAGGAAGTCCATCCTTTGTTGTAAAATTTCGAAAAGACTTTCCATTGTAATAATAAACACCCGAACCAACAGAACTGAACCAAAAATTTCCCTTTCGATCTTCTAAGACAGAAAAAAAGCGGGCCGAACTCACCTTACTGGTAATATTGGCAAAAGACTTTCCATCATATTTAAAAACACCTTCCCATGAAGCAATCCAAATGTTACCACTTCTATCTTGCTTTATTGTACGAACAATGCTCTTGGGGCCCTGCAAAGGGCTTAAGTCTTTGGTTTTAACGCCATCCTGAACGTCATTTTTTTGCTGAGCCTGCACTGGGAAATAGATTGCCCCTGTCAGTATGATCAGCAGGCTGTAAAAAAGGTTTCTTTTATTTTTCATATCCTATTAGAATTTATTCAGCGAAATTACTTTGACATCTTTTCGTCTGGAGCATCAGGATTGTAAATAAAAATGTAAACTTTGTAAATAAAAACTTGACACTATGCTGGATAGCCAAAACCTCCTGTTTGGGAAACGCAAGTACCTGTTCGGATGGATACTCTTGCTTATCTCTGTAACCTGCGTGGCTTTTAGTATGACAGGCAGCGACGACTTTGTTATTGCCAGAAGAGAAGTTCTGCTCCGCAGGATTGGTCATGAAATACTTTTACAGTCGGGCGATAGCACATCAAGAGTCCTCCCGGTGAAAAAGATTGCTGAAAATGAATACCAAATCAGCTTTGAGAATGAACTTACCTTTTTGCCGGACTCCCTGGTAAATACTACAAGACGTTTGTTGGGCAAAGACCGGTTAACAAGTGATTATGTTGTTAACGTTTTGAAGTGCGGAAACTCCAGTGTAGCTTATGGATACGCTATATCCGAAAATAAAAAAGATGATGTTGTAGCTTGCATAGGAAGAAGGCAACCCAAAGCATGTTACCTGATCAATATTAAATTTAAACCTGCAGGAATAAGTATAGCAAAGAATGGATATCTGCTGGGGAGCCTGCCGTTTTTAGCGTTTGTTGGTTTTCTTTTTTTTAGATCTGTTAAGTCGCGGGGAGTTTTGACTAAGGGTCAGCATATAGATGATCCTGATCTGTTCACTTTGGGCTCGGTATTGTTCGATGCGAAGAATAGGAAGCTCCTGATAAATGGAAAGACAATAGACCTGACCGCAACGGAAGCCCGTGTATTGCACATTTTCGCCATGTCTCCCAACCAGACCATAGAGAGAAGCCGGTTACAAAAAGAGATCTGGGAGGATGAAGGTGTTATTGTGGGGCGTAGCCTGGATATGTTCATATCAAAGCTTAGAAAAAAACTGGAACTTGATTCGAATACCAGAATTGTTGTGATACGTGGCAAGGGATATAAGCTTGAAACTAGCTAATCTAGGTTGGCAAACATTTTTCCGTTTGAATTTTATAACTTGGTGCTATGAAAGCAACGGAGAGTGTAACAGATTTTTACAATAGGCTGGCCAGCCAGGGGGCTACAAATTTACCTGTTAGCCCTACGGGGATCGGGCATTTCAATGTTTTCAGCAGGGATTCCTGTACGGCGGTATCGCCCTATAGCCGACGCGATTTTTATAAAGCATCGCTCATCATTGGCCGAGGAAAACTGTATTATGCAGATAAATGGATCCAGATAGACCGTCCGGCCATGCTTTTTTCGAACCCTGTTGTGCCTTATTCCTGGGAGCCCGAATCAGCCGAGCAGGCTGGCTGGTACTGCCTTTTTACCGAAGAGTTTATTCAGCATAGCGAAAGAACCGAAAGTTTGCGCGATTCTCCGCTTTTCAGAATCGGCAGCTGTCCTATTTTTTTTCCCGATGAATGCCAGTTGAAAGAAATTTCGGCCATTTTTCAAAAGATGATCACAGAGATCAACTCCGTTTATCCACACAAGTACGATGTGCTGCGCAGTTACCTGCATTTATTGATTCATGAAGCGATGAAATCTAACCCTGCCCAGGATTTTGGTGCCTATACCAATGCCTCTGAAAGGGTTGCGGGGCTTTTCATGGAATTGCTGGAAAGACAATTCCCTGTCGATTCACCGGCTACCGGCCTAAAGCTGAAAAGCCCTGTTGATTACGCCCGGGCATTATCTGTGCACATTAACCACCTCAACCGCTCCGTAAAAGAAGTAACCGGTAAAACCACTACTAAGCATATAGCCGCAAGGATTACCAAAGAAGCAAGGGCCCTGCTGCTGCATACCGATTGGAACATCTCCGATATCGCCTATGGGCTCGGTTTTGAGTATCCGTCTTATTTTACCAATTTTTTCAGAAAGCATACAGGCTTGTCGCCAAACGGGCTGCGCACTGGCAATGTTTGAATTTTATAACAATCTGTTTGATTGTTATAACCTAGGCCCTTCCTTCCCGATCTACATTTGCATAGAACAAAATACTCTTGTTATGAAATATAGAAACCTTGGAAAAACTAATGAAAAATTATCTGCCATAGGGCTGGGTTGCATGGGCATGAGCTTTGCTTATGGCCCGGCTGATGAAAAAGAAAGCATTGCCACATTGGAAAAAGCTTTAGACCTGGGCATCAATTTCTGGGACACGGCCGATATGTACGGCAATGGTGCCAATGAAGAACTGATCTCCAAAGTGCTGGTGCCTAACCGCGATAAGGTATTTATTGCCACCAAGTTCGGTTTTCGTTTTAAAGATGGAAAAACCGGCCCAAGTGGTACGGCAAGCACTTATTTCGACGGCTCACCGGCCTGGATCAAAGTAGCGGTAGAGCAGAGCCTTAAACGCCTTAAAATTGATACCATCGATTTGTACTACGCCCATAGGGTAGACCCCAATATCCCAATAGAAGATACCGTAGGCGCTATGGCCAACCTGGTGAAAGAAGGCAAAGTGCGCTACCTGGGCCTTAGCGAGGCATCACCTGCTTCCATCATCAAAGCCAATGCAGTACATCCAATAACTGCCCTGCAAAGCGAATATTCACTGCTTACCCGCGATGTGGAAGCCCAGATTTTGCAAACGGTGCGCCAATTGGGAATCAGCCTTGTACCTTATTCTCCGTTGGCAAGGGGCTTGTTCTCTAACTCCCTTGATCTGGAAAGCCTTGCCGATGATGATTTCAGAAGAACCTTGCCGCGCAACCAGGGCGAGCATGCGGAAAACAACGCAAAACTGGTAGCAGAATTTTCATTTCTGGCCAAAGACAAATCCTGCACGCCGGCACAACTGGCACTGGCATGGGTATTGGCACAGGGCAATGATATTATTCCTATCCCTGGCACCAAAAAAAGAAAGTACCTGGAAGAAAATGCCGGTGCTGTTGACATCGCATTATCCGACACAGAGCTCAAAGCAATTGAAAATATACTTGCTAAATATCCAAATGTAGGTGCCCGTTACAGCGAAGGGGCGATGGCACTGGTTAACCACTAACCTTACCATTGCAGCAAACCTTCCAGCCTCAGCTGCCTGCGCACCCATCTAAAGGTATTCGGTTTCATGCGCAGGTAGCTGACTGCGTATTTATTAAAGTTTTTGTTAGGTTTATGTTATACTTGCAGTCCCTACACAAACACTTTTACTCGGGTATATAGCAATGAAGGAAAAAGAAGTAGAAATATTTTATCCGGAGAGTCCGGCCGACTGGGATAAGTGGTTAAAGAAAAACCATCTTACCAAACAGTCTGTATGGCTGGTTTGCTATAACAAAAAGTCCGGTAAAAAATCGATAACATGGACGGAGTCTGTAGAAGTTGCTTTATGCTATGGCTGGATAGACAGCAAGAAAATAAAGATTGACGAGGAAAGGACGCATCAGTTTTTCAGCAAACGAAAAGCCAATGGCACCTGGTCAAAAATAAACAAAGTTAAAGTGGCCGAGCTTATCGAAAAAGGTTTGATGACCGAAGCCGGGCATCAAAGCATTGCTATTGCAAAAGAAAATGGCTCCTGGACAATTTTAGACTCCGTTGAGGAGTTGGTTGTTCCTGAAGATCTGGGAGCCGGGCTAAAAAACAATTCAGTAGCCAGGGAATTCTTTGAAGGTCTTAGCAAGTCTGCTAAAAAGGCGATGCTGCAATGGCTGGTACTGGCCAAAAGACCAGAAACCAGGCAACAACGCGTTGCTGAAATTGTAGAATGTGCAGCGCAAAAACTAAAACCGAAACACCTTCGGTAAAGCTCTGCCTTTTTGGCGTTCTGGAGTTTACTTTTGCGCAGCTATTCAATAGGTTTTACTGGCTTTGGAATTTCCCTTACTTCTACTTTTCCTCCGTATAAAAGAACCTGAGCCGATTAGACAAGATTCCTGATTTTCTGGATAAAAGGGTATTTCAGAAGCTATTTAAAATTGCGGAAATGAGTAAAATGACTAAAGAAGAACGTGAATTGTAAGCTGTTTTCTTAGATTTGTTGGAAAAACTACACGCATGACCACACTACAATCGGCTGAAAATTTCCTTGCTGCCATGGGACAAAGGGACCTGGAAACAATAGTTGGTTTATTTGCCCAGAATGTTGATTGGTATATTCCTGGTGATGAAAAGGTGGCACCCTGGCTTGGAAGACGTTTGGATAGAAATGGTGTGAGGGATTTTTTCTCTACACTGTGGCTCTCCGTCGAACCGCTTTCAGCAAATGTGGAACATTTGTTTGTTGAAGATGATAAGGCGGTGATGATCGGTGAGTTCTCTACCAGGATGCTGGCAACGGGCAAGGTGGTTGACTCGATGTTTCATATCCATATGACTTTTGAAGATGGACTGATCATAAGATACCGTCTTTTGGAGGATAGTTTGGCGGTACAACGGGCGCTATCTTTGTAGATTCACTATCGTGTTTGACATGAATATTGAAGTTTGATTTCGAAAAAATGTAAACTTCCGGGCAACAAACATTTATTGGTAGGGACCTGGTTTTTCCTGGTGAAACAGTAGACGCAGAAATAAGAATAATTGCCCTGGGATATTTTGCGAACAAATTAACCGAAGGGATGAAGTTTGAAAAGATAAAAGGCATTGAACCTTGCTTTGCATTAGAATTTGCAATGGTAATTCAATGTAACTTCATTGTGTCATTGCTTATCAAATTATTTGTTTATTTTTAAGCTAACAAAACCTTTAACTATGCTCTTATTAACGCTATCCAAAAAAGAAAATGCCGTTGGTGTACTTCATGCGCTGGTAAAAAAACTAAATGTCCGTATAATTCTGGACACTATTAACGCCACATGCAGAGCATCCGGACTATCCGGGTTTGTTGGCCTCTGGCGATTGCCCGCCGGGTGAGAAATTCCTAAAGAGTTTGTATACAAATTGGCTCTCGGTTGCAAACGAAGCCAGCTAACCAAGCATTATGTTGTAAAACTAATGCAGCGTAAATAACCAACGCTGAATCCGGTTATAAAATCCAAAAACTTGTATGACAATTATGAAAAATTTTAAAATGCTCAATAAGGCAGAAATGAAAAATGTAAAAGGAGGAGAAATGTGTCCTCCGGGCTATTGCCAAAGTTCTGATGGTTCGTGCTTCCCCGTTGATGAAGAGGGAGGTTGTTCTGGAGAATCTTCAGCCCCTAAGCGCTATAAATGTTGCCCAGAAGGACAGCCGAATAGTCCACAATGCAGTGATTGTGTAGTAGTACCTGCTGGACATACTGCAACATGTACGCTTGGTGTGGTAACACCTTGCTAAAAATTGTAAGAGGATGTTTTTATCAACATCCTCTTACTGAATTCTAGCTTTAATCATACTATAAATTTATGAAACCCTCATTGTTTTTCCTCTTATTCTTCTTCACCTTTAATCTTAAGGCTCAAAAGCATACTGGTGTTAATTTCGAAAATGGACTTAGCTGGATGCAAATAAAAGAAAAGGCAAAAAAAGAGAATAAATATATTTTCTTAGACGGTTATACGACATGGTGCGTGCCATGTAAACAAATGGATACTAACATTTTCCCTCAGCAGAAAGTTGCTGATTTTTTTAATCAAAACTTTATAAATGTTGCTGTACAATTTGATGTAACGAAAAACGATGGTAAAAATACAAGAGCGTGGTATGAAGATGCTAAAGCGATATCAAAAACCTATAAAATTGATTCCTACCCGACCTATTTATTTTTTAACCCTCAAGGCATTCTTGTTCATTCCATAAAGGGGGGAGATGTTGATGCTGATAGCTTTTTGATGAAAGCAAAAAAAGCATTAGATCCAAAATCTCAATATTTAAATCTTAAACGTCAATACACAGAAGGTAAAAGAGATACTGCATTTATTCTAATGTTAATTAATAGTGCAAGTGAAGTTCGGGACGATCAATCTAAAGCTGAATACATAAATGCATATTTAGCCGTTCAAAAAAACTTGTTAACAAAGCAAAACCTAAAATTTGTTGCTCAAGGAACCACCAAAAGTTCTGACATAGGATTTAATATTTTACTTAATTATCCCAAACAGATCGATTCTGTGGTTGGTAAGGGAGATAGGATTCGCATTTTAAATACAATAGCATTTGATGAGATTATACTACCCAGGATCAGGATTGATGGAAAAAAGACTGTCTATGGTGGTGGGATGGTTGTATATTCAGGAGAGATGAATAAAGATGTTGACTGGACTGTGATAAAGCAAGAACTAGATCTGAAGTATCCTTATTTATCAGACGAAATAATATTGAAAGCAAAACCTGAATACTATAGGGCACTTAATGACTGGGAGCGGTTTTGTCAATCTGTATCTTTACACACTATTGGTAAAGAGCCGAACGTAGCTGCAATAAATAGGTATGCAAATGAAGTGTTTTTGTTCTGTGATGATCTAAAATATATTACAGAGGCAATTAAATGGTCCAAACTAATATTGTCAAACGAAAACAGCAAGAATTCAATGTATTTGGCGACTTACAGTCATTTATTGTACAAGTTTGGACAAAAAGATTTAGCAATAAATATCATGCAGGAAGTTCTAAAACTAGAGCCAAACAATGACAGATTTATAGGAGAACTACGAAAAATGAAAATGGGTGAAATGATTTGGTGAAAAATTTAGATTTTACATCCAGATATTCCCGGGGTTAAACAACCTGGCATCCCTAGGCTTGGTTAGCTACATTCAAGGCCTCCCGTTTCTCCTACACCTTAAAAAAATTTATTGAAGCAAGTCGTTAGCAGACGTATCACCCTGCTCATCCTATAGACCTGTTCGCTCATTAGTAAGCATATTTCAATCATTGCCTGAAAACGTGAGATTCAGGATGAATAAATTTGGGTAGGCAATTCAAAAGAACATTTTAAAAAACATCGCTATGAAAAAAATAACAAACATTTTCGCAAAAACGCTCATCATATTTTCTGTTGTATTTGTGTTTAGTGCTTGCAAAAAAGATAAAGCCGATGCTGACAATAATGCTGAAAAAAATAGCTACACCTACCAAAACGGCGGAAATCCCGTAACGGTTAAACTGGAAAAATCAGATTTTGAAATAGACGGCAAAGACATCACGCTACGATTTCTGGGTATTACTGCTCCGGGTGTTAGTAGAAAGATCCATGTTGTTCTAAAATACACCGGAACACCAACCCAAATGCCGGTAGGAATTTTTACCAAGAGTAGTGCAAATATTGCTTTTGACGGTGCTGTAATGTATTATGGTAAGGGTGATTTAAGCTATTTGGTAAATGGAATCGACCGAAAAATTTCCATTGAAAAAAACGGCGACAATACCTACGCTATCAATTTTGAATTTACTACAGGTATGGGCTTGGTTACTGGTAATTACACAGGTGAGGTTAGCAAATTGAACTAGTATCAATGTTACGGGTTCTTGTTACGAAGCAGGACATGACGGTTGGAAGGGAAAATGGAGAAAGACCCTATAAGCTTTGTTCTTTATCAGGGCTTAATTTAGTGTTCAGTACATCAAAAAAATAACGGAATTTAATTAAAAAGCCGATTATGTTAAAAGCAGTAATATTAGATGATGAGGTTAAGGGTAGTAAATTGCTCAGCCAGAAGTTAGAGTTCTTTGAAGATGAGTTGCAGGTTGTCGGCATTTTTAATCAGTCGGCCAAGGCATTAAATGCCGTTATTGAACTGAGACCTGATGTTCTTTTTTTAGATGTAGAAATGCCAGGAATTAATGGTTTCCAGTTTTTAGAGCGTTTGGGCAGTTTCGATTTTGAAGTCATTTTTACTACGGCCTATGACAGTTATACACTTGAAGCACTTCGCTTAAGTGCCGTTGACTATCTGCTTAAACCAATTGATGAAGAAGAACTCGAAACCGCAATTACCCGATTAAGAAAACGAGTAGCAGAAAAATCCAATTACAAGGCCCTGAAAAAGGAAAAGATCAATAGCAATCGCCTAGCCCTAACTACTGCCGAGGGCGTATATGTTGTTGATAAGACCAATATTATCAGAGTTGAAGCCATGAGCAATTATAGCGTCTTCATATTGGCAGGAAGTAAAAAAATCGTAGTGTCCAAAACCCTAAAAGAATATGAACAGATATTGGACGATGAGTTTTTTACACGGATCAGCCGTTCGGTGATTATCAATTTAGCCTGTGTAGTTAAATATCGCAAGGGCGATGGAGGGACTTTAGAGCTTTCTGACGGCTCAGAGGTAGAAGTATCCGTTCAGAAGAAGGACATCTTACTCCAAAAGCTCTTTTAAGTACCATAATCAATAAAAGCCAACTAAATCGGACCCACGAAAACAACGAAGAATATTTAAAAAAAATAACAAGCTTAAAAAAGTAAATTATGAAGATAAAGAAAACATCCCGACGTGAAGCAATGCAGCAAATGGGTTTATTGGCTGCGGCACTGTGTAGTCTTCCTTTAGCTTCATGTGGTACCCCAGGTAAGGAATCAGCAGTTGATGCAGCGACAACCATTGCTCCAATACCCTTTTTAATTCCTCCAAATGCATCGCTTGAAGTTGGGCCTCTTGGTAGTAATATGAGGACATTGATTCGTAGCGCACAGACTAATACACAATTTTCTTGTGTAGAGGCCATTTTGGCTCCTAAGAAAATTGCAGGTTCTCCCCATAAACATGACCGCCTGGATGAACTGATGTATGTTTTGGAAGGAACAGCTTCGGTCTTAATGGACGATAAAGTGGTCACAGTTCCTGTTGGAAGCTGGCATTTAAGACCCAGAGGGATTGTTCATGTAGTATGGAATTCGGGGAATGAAAATTTACGACTGATTGACATGTATTTTAATCAAAATTTTGAAGATTATTTAGAAGAATTATATCATAAGATTATACCCGAGGTTATTGAACGTAAAATATCTTTCGAAGATCCAGGAATTGCAAAACGTGTAGCTGAATTGGACAAAAAATTTGGGCTTACTTACTATCCCGAACAAAGTCAAGCAATAGTCGAAAAATACGGATTAAGCTAAGAAATAATTTGTCAGGAAAACAATCAAGCTATCGTTGCCGGCAAATATCAATTGTACCTGCCAGCAGAACAACAGTTAATTGACGAAATCAACAAAGAGATCAAAAACCGAAATGAGTAAAACAACTATTCAATGGGTTTTACGGGCTTTGGAATTTCCCTTACTTCTACTTTTCCACCGTATAACAGAACCGGGCAGGCTTTTGCAAGCGCCAAAGCCTGTTCCATGCTATCTGCGCGGAGAACAATATTACTTACCACTTTAAGGTTGTCCGATAAAACCGTTTCTTTTTTCAGGGATTTCTCATTCCCCGTTACCGTATAACTTTCGCCCGGAAAGGCAAAACTTAGCACATAAACACCATCTGCTTTCCATTTTTCAATTAATTTGTCCCAGAGCGGCCCGGCCGATTTTACCTGTTCGGTAGAGTAGGTGTCGGGTACTCTTACCAATAAACTGTACTGTTTCTGTGCATAAGTTTTTCCACTGATGAGGGCCATGCAAATCACAACTGCTGCTGATAAACCTGTTTTCATTTGTCTTAATTTTTTAATACAAATATCAATCTGCAGCCTACGCAATCATTGTAAAAAATCATTGATTTACCAATAGAGGCCTGAGTTGAAAAATTCTGTTGGGGCCTGGCCGGTGAAAAGTTTGAAGTCTTTATTGAAGTGGGGCTGATCGTAGTAGCCGTGCTCAAATGCAATATCAGTAAAGGAGCCGGAGCCAGGATTTTGGCCAATGATAGCTTTTAGTTTTATGATGGAAGAAAATTGTTTTGGTGTAGCTCCAACTGCTCTTCTGAACCGTTTTTCAAAAGCATCATTGCTGATATATAAACTCTTGGCCAATTCCTTGATCCTGATTATCCCATTGCTGGAATGAATTTTATTGATGGCTTCCAAAACAAGCTTATCCGGTTTATTGTAGAACAATTTGTCGCATAAAAACTGCTCTACAATGGCTATTTTTGCCAGGTTGTCCGGGGCTTCGCTTAAACGCTCTTCCACAATTGAAATTTCTGATCCCGGAAAAAAGTTGTCTAATGAGATGCTTTGCTCAAATAACCCATGAAGCGGAGGTTTGAAAAACGCCGGCAACCCTGTTTCTTCAAACTGTACAATTAAAGCCGATGTTTGAGCTGCATAATTGAAAAGTCTTACAGATTTTCGCAAACCCGAAAAGGTTGCGGCAGGTAAAGTTGTTTTCCACCCCTCGGTGATAGACGAAATTTGACCCTTAAAGCGAAATGCAAGCGCAAATGAAGTATCTGGCACAACCCTGTTGGTCTGCTCATCTCCACTTTCAATGATTTTATACGCCTTAATAAATGGCCTTAATGGCACAGCAGGCATATACGTCTCCATCTTCATTGTTTTCTGTTGCCTTTTAATTTGTTTGATACGCTAAGTTAATGAATCCGGCTCAGGCACAACTAGAAAAAAACTTAAATTGGTGGTAGTAGTATTAAACATTCACTGACTTTAGTAACAGGCGTCTTAATTTTTTTGTCTTCTATGTATTCCAACTCCATAGGCTATGAGCAGGGGTACGGTTAAGATCATAGAAAGTCCGGTTAAAAGCATAAGTATCATATACGATGCATCGTGAGGGGAGGGGTTTCTAACCCCTCCCATTATTGCAAAAACAACTCTGTGCAGGTTTAAAACTGTAAGGGTGGAAATAATTAAACAAATGGGCATTAGGGTAACCGTCAGGATATTTCCTATACTGAGCCTTGTGAAGTGTTTCAGGAAATAGTAAAGCAATGAAAGTCTCCAGGTCGCTACGATTGCAAGAAACCAAACATTCATAGCGTTTGCAGATGGCATGGAAAAAAAACGCTCTACGGGTATGGCGTAAAATATCGCCGGGAAAGAGGTCAGCGAAATAAAGGTCAGTACTGTAAAATAGCTCCAATTTTTTACCCGAAAAGGAATCAATATAACCCAGATAAAGGCCGCCAGAACAAAAATGTAAATTACAGAACCTAAGCCCAGATGCTGTAATAAACTTGCACCGCCATCGTCCCAATAACGTCCCATACCAACTATCCAGGTGCCAATCAGACCTGCAATAAAATGGGTTTTGTTAAAATTTAACATTTCTTCCCTGGTTAATTTGAAACTTAACAGGCGGATAATGGTTTTGAATAGGTTCATATGGTTAAAGCGTTTATCTTGTTTTTAAGTGTTTGCCTGAATTTATTTTTTCTTTCTTTTACAGCCTCGACAGCGTATATGTCCGACATCAACTCCTGGAAACTGTTTTCTAATTCTTGTACGGAAAAATTCTTTGGAATGAAGTTAACGTCAAATAATGTGCATTTATCCCAGTAATTTTCAGTTAGCAATCTGTTTTCCTGTTTGAGCTGTTTGTAGAGGTTGGTTCCGGGAAAAGGGGTGAGCAGTGTGATCTGAACTTCAGATAAATTGCTGGCTTTAATAAATTGTTCAGTCTCTTTAAATGTATCTTTTGTATCGGTATCGAATCCAAGTATAAAACAACCATTTACAGAAATGCCATAAGATTGAATTTTGTCGATAGATTTTAGATAATTGTCAAATTGTTTGTACTTCCAGTCGTTTCTATCAACCCCCTTTAGTCCCTTTGCCTTCGAGGTTTCAAGGCCGATCAATACCTGCGCACAATTTGCTTTGGCAAGCAGCTCCAGCAATTCATCATCATATGCAACTGAAATATCGGTTTCTGTAAACCATTTCATTTTGTAATTGGCAAAAAGCCTTAATAGTTCCTTCGACCAGACTTTGTCTACAAAGGTGTTGTCATCGGCCAACTCAATAAATGGACGTTCCCAAACTTCAAATATTTTATGAATTTCTCTTTCAATTTGAGCGATCGGCTTCTTTTTATAAGCACTTATGGTACGTGATGCTGCGCAAAAATTGCAATGCAGCGGACAACCCCTTGTTGTCTGTATGGTTAGCCTGTTGTATTTTGAAATATCGAGAAGTTCATATTTTGGGACTTTTGTAGCATTAAAATGAAATGTGTAGTCGGCGTTTGATAGCGAACTGTAAAAGGGCTTCAGCTTATTTTGTTCGTAATCCGAAAGGAGTTTTTGCCAAATGATTTCTCCTTCGCCCTGAATCACACTGTCGGCAAAATTCATGGCTTCGTTTGGTAAGGCAGAAACGTGCAATCCTCCGATCACGACTTTGATCCCTTGTGCCCTGAATTTACCCGCTAATGAATAGGTCTCATTAATTCTTGCAGTTAGCGATGAAAAGGCAATTATATCGGGCTCTGCATTTATGATTTCATCTATTTCTGAAGCTGTATAGCTGTCCAGTTCTTTATAGATAACCTGCCAGTGATCTGGAGTATAGGCGGCAAGCGTCAGCAGGCCCAGACTTGGAAGACTTGCGATCACTTTACTCCTGTCTACAAATCCCGGTAGGGTCAGGCCCAACTCCAGAAGCTTTTTGTTGTATACCCTTACCCCGCTCATCGAAACCAATATAACTTTAAATGGCCTTATCATAGTTTGGGTGCTTTATTGTAGGTTTTTTGTCCAAATAAGATTAAAAGCTAATTTAAACAAAAGCGTAACATAAAGCACTCATCGTCGCCCTTTCTTCGGGCGGGCCCTGCAAGCTTGCGCCGAAGTCCGTGCCCATCCATATCTCAACCTCAACAAAATTCCTTATATTTGCGGCTATGAAAAGGATCGCATTTGTTTTCATTTTTACATTGCTATCGGCAATTGCGGTGAGCAACACGGCCAGCGCGCAATGTGCCATGTGTAGCGTTAACGCAGAGCAAAGCGTTAAAAATGGCAATACCCAGGGAAAAGGACTAAATAACGGAATTTTATACCTGCTGGCCATTCCTTATCTGCTGATTACCGGTGTTGGGATATTATGGTATGTTAAATACCGCAAAAAGACAATCGGCTATGGGCAAAACATCTAAGCTTTACGCCATCGTAAATGGCAAATGCCCGCAATGCCGTCGTGGCAACATCTTTACCGGCAGCCTATACGGTTTCAACATCCAGCGTACCAACGAGGTATGCCCGCATTGCGGACAGCGCTTTGAAATAGAGCCAGGTTATTTTTATGCTGCAATGTATGTGAGTTATGCCATGAATTGTGCGGAGATGATCACACTTGCAGTAGCTACTTATGTCCTTTCAGGGGGAAATCTCGAGTTCGAATCCTTTTGGCTGTACATTACTGTAATTTTTACAGGATGTTTACTTTTGGCCCCCTTTAATTATCGCTATTCACGGGTGATTTTACTACATTGGCTTTCTCCAAAAATAAAGTACAACGCCTATTACGATAAGCCATGATTAAGTCAGAAACACTTGCTTTTATTGCTGATGTAGCAAAAAATAACAACAGGGAATGGTTTGCTGAAAACAAAGAAAGGTATGAACTAGCCAAAGCAGATGTGCTGGCCCTGATTGAGCAGCTCATACCCAAACTTGCTGCTGTAGATCCAAAGTTTGCTATAGATACCCCGGCAAAAAAATGCCTGTTGCGTATTTACCGTGATGTAAGATTCAGTAAAAATAAAGACCCCTATAAAAACAACTTTGGGATTTCCTTTAACATTAAAGGGAGTGATATCCATAGTGCAGGTTATTACCTGCACATACAACCAGGCGAGTGTTTCTTCGCGGCCGGGTTCTGGATGCCCGAAGCTGCAGTGCTGAAAAAGATCAGGGAAGAAATAGATTACAATACTTCCGAGTTCCTGGAAATTGTTAACGATAAAAACTTCAAACGTCTTTATCAATTGAGCAGGGAAGATACCCTTAAAACAGCGCCGAAGGGTTACCCTGCAGACCATCCCCAGATTGAATTCCTGAAGCTGAAAAGTTTTATTGCTATCTATCCTTTAAAAGACGAGGACTTCTTAAAACCAGGAATCGTGGATAAGTTGAAAACTGCTTTTGAAAGTGTATATCCCTTTATCCTATTTTTGAGGAAAGCTGTTGATCAGTAACACAAATGAACCTAATGATCTGGCTGCCTTCTGAAAAAAGGGAGTATGCAGGTCTATAATCCTTAAAACCCAATAACACTAATGAAAAAAATCAGTTTGTTTTTATTTGTTGCATTGCTGGCCAGTGCATTTACTTCCTGTGTGGTACTGTCGCCCAAAAAGTATAAAGCCCTGCTGGCCAAACAGGATTCTTTAAACAATGGCTGGACCCAATCACAGCTCATGAACGAGAACCTGGAAAGCCTGATCGCCAAATTGAGGAAAGATACGACCGGACTAAGCAGTGCGTTGAACGACATGAAGAACAAGTACTCGGAGATGGACAACAATTACTCCAAATTGCGCAGCAACAGTTCTAACGAGATCAATAAACTATCGGCCGATCTGAAGAAACGCGAGCAGCGTTTGAAAGAAGTGGAGGAGATCCTGCGAAAACGCGATGAGGCCACCAACAAACTTAAAGAAAAACTGCAACAGGCCCTGCTTGGCTTTACCAAGAGCGGTTTAACGGTTGAGATCAAAAACGGTAAGGTATATGTTTCTTTAACAGATAAACTGTTGTTCCCATCAGGAAGTATCATTATTGATGAAAAAGGCAAGCAGGCCTTAACCCAGCTGGCAGATGTACTGAAGCAACAACCGGAGATTAACATCGCGGTTGAAGGACATACCGATTCGCAGAAAATCACCAACCTTGGGCAGATCAAAGACAATTGGGACCTGAGCGTACTCCGCTCTACATCGGTAGTGAGGTTCCTTACCGAAATATGCAAAGTGCAGCCAGTGCGCATGACCGCAACCGGGAAAGGCGAATACCAGCCTTTAGGTCCAAATACCAATGCCGAAAACCGCAGCAAGAACAGAAGGATTGAAATTGTACTTTCACCAAAACTGGACGAATTGTACGACCTGATTAAGCAGTAACCCTTTAAAACCTTTGCAATGAGTTGCCTAAAAGTGTAAAATGCTTTTAGTCAACTCATTTTTGTTTTATAGCATTTGTTTTTTTATATTCGGGTACGTAACCAATATCTGATGCCTAAACCTGTTTATACCAACCTGACCGACCGGCAGCTGCTCGATTTATTACAGCAGGGCAATGAAGCTGCACTGGCCGAAATTTATGGGCGGTATTGGTCCAAATTGTACCTGCAGGCCTATAATGTGATCCGCGACAGGCAAATCGCCGAAGATATTGTTCAGGAGGTTATTGTTCAGCTCTGGATGAAACGTTCGGTAAACGAAATTGCTTCTTTAAATGCCTGGTTCTATACCTGTGTCAAATACCAGGTTTTTAAAGCGCTCCCGATAGCCAGGGCCAAAATAAATACTATAGAAGCCCCGATGGCTTTTGTATCAGATACGGACAGCCTGCTGATGACCAAAGATTTCCAGCGGCAGCTGGATGAGGCGGTGGCCAAACTCCCTGCCAAATGCAGGGATGTTTTTAATTTAAGCAGAAAAGATCATCTTTCGACCAAAGAAGTTGCCGTACGCCTCGGCATATCGCCAAAAACTGTAGAAAATCAGCTTACCATTGCGCTTCGGCGGATCCGCTTTGCGCTGGAGCGAACATCCCCGCTTTAATTTTTTTTATTCCCTTTTGGGGGTAAGCGGTTGTATCTGGTACTTACAGTTTATAACCATGGACAGAAAAGAATTTGAACATCTTGCAGCGCAGTTCCTGAAGGGCAAGCTCAGTACCCAAGAAGAGCGGCGCTTATTTGAGCATTATGATGCCCTGCAGCAAGAGGAGCGCAGTTGGGACGAAAGTGCCATGGGCGTAAAAGATGAAGTACAAAATGTAGTATACGGCAAGGTTTTACAGGAATTAGCGGAGTATAGGGAACCCGATCAATACCGCAAAAGCAGGAATATCTTTTTAAGCTGGAAAGCAGCGGCCGCACTTATTGCCATAGTTTCGGTTGCTGCGTTATTTTTTTATGTAAGAACCCCTGCAGAAAAACCATTAAAAAAGGAGGAAGCTCCGGCGCTTGTTCAGGATATTGGTCCGGGCAGCAATAAGGCTGTCTTAACACTTGCAGATGGTTCGCAGGTTGCACTGGATAGTGCAGGGCCGGAGGCTGTTTACCATATGAAAGCAGCTGCGCCAGCAGCGGCAAATGAACAGTCCGCATACAACACCATCAGTACCCCGCTTAGCGGGCAATACCAGCTGGTGCTTGCCGATGGGAGTAAGGTCTGGCTCAATGCAAACTCTTCCATCCGCTTCCCTATAGCCTTTAGCCAGACCGAACGAAGCGTAGCCATAAAAGGAGAAGTTTATTTTGAAATCGCAAAGGATAAAAAACGGCCGTTCAAAGTGCAATCAGGCACACAGCAGCTGGAGGTACTGGGTACGCATTTTAATGTGAATGCCTATGATGATGAAGCCGAGATTAAAACAACGCTGCTCGAGGGGATGGTAAGGGTAAGCGCGCGTGGCCATACAACGATACTGAAACCCGGGCAGCAGGCCCGTTTGTCGGGCAGTACCGGCCAGATGGATGTGGTTAAGGTAGACATTGAAGAGGCGGTATCCTGGAAGAACGGCTATTTCATTTTTGACAATGAAGAGATCCACAGTGTAATGCGAAAAATATCGCGCTGGTACGGGGTGGAAGTAGTTTATGCCAATGCACAGATCAGCGAAAATTTTGGAGGTACCATATCGAAGTTTGAAAATGTATCACAGGTACTCAAAATACTGGAAGCAACAGGAACCATTCACTTTAAAATTGAAGGGAGGAAAATTATAGTTATGTAAACCTGCCAGAACATACAATGGAGGTAAAAAACCAGGAGCGGGTCGAGCGCTCCCGGAAGCTTTGAGCCCATTGATTGATAAACAAGCAATATTCACCACTCAAATTATTCAAATGTATGAAATTTAATCTATTACACTTGCCTGGTGCAGGCTGCCCGGTATTTTATAAATTTCTTTTAGTAATGAAGCTGACATTGATTTTACTCTTAACGGCCCTGATGCATGTACATGCTGCTGGTTACGCCCAAAAAATTACTTTGGTAAGCAAAAATGTGCCACTTACCGAGGTTTTAAAGGAGATCAGGAAGCAAAGCGGCTATAGTTTTGTGTACAATCAGAAGAGTTTAAAAAGCGCCAGAAATGTAAACCTGAATGTTAAAGACCTGGATATACACGAGGTTTTGCAGCTGTGTTTTAAGGAACAGCCCTTTACTTATGAGGTACTGATGAAAACCGTAATCATTAAGGAATTCAAAGGGGAAAAGCCCTTGCTGCAGCAGGCCGATATTAAGGTTACAGGTACAGTTACAGATATAAAGGGAATAAGCATCCCCGGTGTAAGTGTTAGGGTAAAAGGGCGCAATGCAGGAATATCTACCGATATATCCGGGAAATATGCCATTAATGCACCTGAAAATGGAACGCTGGTGTTTTCTTTTGTGGGCTATGCTACCCAGGAAGTTGCCGTAAACAACCAGACCATCATTAATGTAAAACTGCGAGAAGATTCCACGGCTTTGGAAGAACTGGTAGTGGTGGGTTATGGTACCGTCAAGAAGAGCTCACTTACGGCTGCCATTTCGAAAATTGAAAACAAGAACCTGGACCAGATCCCGGCAGGGCGTTTTGAAACCGCGGTGGTTGGGCGCATGGCAGGGATCAATATTTCAACCACGCGTGCAAGACCAGGCGAAGCCCCCATAATCCGTATCAGGGGAGCCTCATCACTGGATGCGGGAAATGAGCCGTTGATCGTAATAGATGGTTTCCCGGGGGGAAGTCTGGACAACGTGAACATGAACGATGTAGCGTCCATGGAAGTATTAAAGGATGCTTCTTCGGCTGCCATTTATGGTTCACGTGGCTCGGGCGGAGTAATCATTATCACCACAAAAAAAGGAAAAGCAGGTAAGCCGCAATTGAACTTTAATGCTTACACTGGTATGGCCAAAGCTGTAGGTCATGACGACTGGATCAGCGGGCAGGAATATTATGATTATGTGCTACGCTACCAGAACAGGGAGTATGTTTGGGCTGGAGGTGATCCAACCATCCCGGTATGGGGCGATGCAAGACGACCTGCGGCCTACCAGGTGAACCCTGTGATCAAAGAAGGCAACGTAAACTGGCAGGATGAAGTACTGGAAACTGCACCCATACAAAACTATAACCTCTCTGTTTCGGGGGGGAGCGATAATGCCAAATATTATGTTTCCGGTACATTTAAAGATGAAAGGGGAACCATCAGAAATACAGCTTATACCAGTTATGCCGTTCGTGCCAATGTAGACCTTAAAATAAACAACACACTCAATATGGGCTTTATGCTGAGTCCCAATTATAACAACCGCAGGAACCTGGGGCTGGGTATTGAAGCTATGGTTAAGTACCCTCCTTTTGTAGCGGTTAAAAATCCGGATGGCACCTATCCCAAAGCCCGCGATTACTGGGGCATTGTGGTTACAGGCGGGCTGAACCCTATGGCCGTGCTGGATGCCACTAAAAATTATACCAATGCCATGAACAACGTTGGTGAAATCTATGTTGGCCTGGACATTTTGAAAGGGCTGAAACTAAGATCCTCAGTAGGCGCCAACATTACCTATACCACCAATGAAGTGTACCAAAGTGCCTTTGGAAATGCTACCAATGCAGCAACCGGATCGGCGGCCGATACCAGGAATTTTAACCTGATCAACGAGAACGTATTGAGCTATAACAAGAGCTTTAGCGGCGGGCATAGCCTGAGCGGTATACTGGGTGCTTCTTTCCAGAAATCAAAGACACGTGCTACTGCTATGGGTATCGTTGCCGGCAGTTTTAGCAATGATGTGATAGAAACACTGAACTATGCAGTGATTTCGCCAACACTTACACGCACCAGCAAAACAAGCTGGGGGCTTGCATCTTATTTCGGCAGGATCAATTACGATTTTAAGGAGAAGTACCTGCTGGCCGCCTCTATGCGTACCGATGGCAGTTCCAGGTTTGCCCCGAACAACAAATGGGGCTTCTTCCCTTCGGCTTCCGTAGCCTGGCGCGTTTCCAAAGAAGATTTTTTTAAAGAGAACAAACTGGTCAGTAATTTAAAACTGCGTGCCAGCTATGGGGTTACGGGTAATTTTAACATCCCTGATTTTGGTTACCTGGGTGGGATAAGCGATGTGTATTATGCGCCAAACGGCGTGCTTACCAAGGGGCAGGCCCAAACTACTTTTGGCAATAAGGACCTGAGGTGGGAAGAAAACCGGAGTTATGATGTGGGAATGGAGCTTGGTCTATTTCGTGATCGGATAAATATAGTTTTTGACTATTACAATAAAAATACCAGTGATTTATTGTACCTGGAATCCATACCGGCAACCACAGGTTTCATTACCTCCCTTAGAAATACCGGGGAAGTAAACAACAGGGGGATAGAGTTGGAGGTCAACACCAAAAACCTAACCGGGGCCTTTAAATGGGAAACCTCTTTTAACCTTACCCGTAACCGCAACAAGGTGGTCAGCCTGGGTGGGGTAAATGAACGCATCAATACCGATACCTTTGGCATGAGCTGGATCCTGCGCGTTGGAGAGCCCATGTTCTCCTATTACGGCTTTAAATCCATAGGGGTATTGCAGGATGCAAATGACGTGGCAAATTCGCCGATACTGGCGGGTTCGCTGCCAGGAAATACCAAATACGAGGATGTGGTTAAAGATGGGACCATCAACTCATCCGACAGGGTAATTCTGGGCAGTTTTCATCCCAAGCTGTTTATGGGCATGGTCAATGATTTTTCCTGGAAGAATTTCGATTTGAGTATTGTAATGCAGGCTTCCCTGGGGGCCAAAATGTATAATTTTGAAAACGAATATTACCAGGGTGCCCTTGCCGGTGCCATGCGCCGCTCTCTGGTAGAAACCCAATGGTGGTCGGCCGCCGAGCCTGGCGATGGCAGAATGCCTGGTGCTGCTTTAAGCAAACTAACCTGGCAGGCCAATTCTGATGTGTATATAGAAGATGCCTCGTTTTTAGCAGTAAGGAACCTGAACCTGGGCTATACCCTTCCAAAGGCTATTGCCCAGAAACTGCGCATGCAAAGTTTCCGCATCTATACCTCTATCAGCAATCCGTTTATGCTTACCAAAAAAGGTTTTCATGGTTACAATCCCGAAGGTTATACGATGGGAGAGATTGGAGGCCTAACCAGCAAGCCCGGTTATAACGGCGGCTCCGAACCTATAAACAGAATCTATACCCTGGGTTTGAATGTAAACTTTTAAAGCCACACATCATGAAAAGAAATACATATATAAAAATGCTCGCGGTATTGCTTACGTTAACCATCACCGCCTGCAATAAAGACCTTACCGAAATTAAGCCTGATTCTGTGCTGACTACGACCGATTATTACAAAACAGCGAAAGATCTTGACCTGGCCGTAATTGGTATATACAGCAGTTACCAAAGCCGAAAACCAACGGACTACATTTTGCTGGAACTGCCGACAGATAACCTTTACAGAACAACCTATACCTTATCGGCCGGAGCCGATGACGTAGACAATATGGCCATCACCTCGGCAAACCAGCTCTTTGCTACTTTCTGGGAAGCCAGCTACAGCGGCATATTCAGGGCCAATGTGGTGCTGGCCAATATTGATAACCCTGAGGATTATAAGGCAAAGCAGAAAGAACAGCTTATCGGTGAGGCCAAATTTATGCGGGCACTTTTTTATTTTGATATGGTGCGGCTGTTTGGCGGCGTACCCAAAGTAACTACATTGCTGGAAATAAACGAAGCCAAATCTACACCCAGGGCAAGCAAGGAAGAGATCTACAGCCTGATCATCAGTGACCTTAAAGATGCCCTGGCTACCTTGCCTGCAAAAGCAGATATGCCAAAGGGACGGGTGAGCAATGGGGTAGCTGCCGCCTTGCTGGGCAAAGTGTATGTTTACCTGAAGGACTGGCCAAATGCCAAAACCTACCTGGATATGGTGGCCGGTTATGGTTATGCCCTGCAAACTGATTTTGCTGCGCTCTGGAAACTGGAAAATGAAGACAATGCCGAACTGATTTTCGCCATCAAATACATAGAAGGCACAAACGGCCATGCCCTGAGCAGCGCATTTCTGCCTTTTGGTGGTAAAACCGGCATCGCCTCATCGGGCCTCGAATCTGTATTCCCTTCCTGGGATTTGCACAAACTTTTTGAAGTGGGTGATACACGAAAGGCCGCTTCCATTACAGAATTTTATAAAACACCAACACCGGCCAATTCACCTACAGTATGGTTTCCGCATGTGAGCAAGTATGAGGTGAAACACCTGCTGAATTCATCGGGAATAGACCTGCCTGTTTTGCGCTATGCAGATGTCATTTTGCTGCTGGCAGAAGTGCAGTACGGCTTAAACCGGCCAGATCTGGCGCTTGCAGAACTCAATAAGATCCGTAGCCGCGCCTTTGGCAATGCAACTAAAAACTATACCCTGGCCGATATTGCAACGGCTGATGCCTTTACCGATAAGATTTTGCTGGAAAGGCGACTGGAGTTTGCCTTTGAAAACGAAAGGTGGTTTGACCTGGTGCGGACCGGAAGGTTATTGACCGAACTGGCTTTTGAAGAACGGGGGTATAACCCGACTACACAGACTGCACTGAAATTTACCCTGCAGCCCAAACCGAATTATGTACTTTTTCCGATACCGCAACGGCAGATTGAAGTATATAACCCGGGCATACTGGCGCAAAATCAGGATTACTGAAAATACAGGACATGAGCTGTACAAGTACAAATTTGTACAGCTCCTTTAAATAAAGGGTAATTTTATGTGGTTACGTACACATTATATGTTTGACTATGTTTATGGCAAAAGAAAAAACGCAAATCATGAGGGATTTTAAAATTATATGATTATTTTCGGTAACGTTAACGGAGTTTAATGCACACACCAAATGAAACCGAATTTCAAACTGATTTACCTGTTCATGACAGCCGGGCTGTTGTGGACTACCGGGCTATATGCCAACCGGATATACGGCGGTTTTTATACTGAAGGTAAGATCGCCAATTTAAGGGCCAACTGCGAGCGTTACGAATGGGCACGAAAGCAACGCGATGCCGTTGTTTCAAGGGCTGCAAAATGGCTGGCAAAATCTGATGAAGCGTTATGGGAGATGGTGCCTGGTCAGGACCTGCCCCGCTGCATTGATGTGACCTTCGACCGACTTACCAAAGGGCCGAAATTCCTGGGCTGCCTGAAATGTGGCCACAAAATTTCCCGCCATGGCAACTATCCCTATAACCCCGATTTTGAAAAACAACCCTGGAAACTGACCTGTCCGTCTTGCCAGGCTGTTTTTCCAACCAACGATTTCGGGAAGTACTACAAAACTGCCATTGATGAGCGGGGCCTTTTTAACCCTGCAAAAGGGGATAAGCGTTTGCTGTATAATACGGCACATCCAGATCCTCAGGACCCCCTGCATAAGTACGGGGTAGACGATGGTTTTGGCTATGTCAATGCCGAAGGGCGCAGTTATAAGTTTGTTGGTTATTATGCCTGGAAATACTGGGACGAGATAGGAGATGGTTTGCGGATGCTTGCAGATGCCTTTTTGTATACCGGCGATAAGCGCTACGCCGCCAAGGCTGCTATACTACTGGACAGGATTGCCGACGTATATCCCGATATGGACTGGAAACCTTATGCCGACAGGGGCTGGTACCATTCAGACGGTGGGCGGAACATGGGCAAAATTGAAGGCTCAATATGGGAAACAAACGTAGTGCAGAATTTTGCTGATGCCTACGATAAGATATTGAGCGGCACGGTTGACCAGCCCGGCCTCTATGCATTTTTGCTCGGGCAATCTAAAAAATATAAACTCGGAAAGGCAAAGGGAACACGCGGGCTTTTTGTAAAGAATGTAGACGATGGCATCCTGCGTACAGGATTTAAAGCTGTTCTATCGCGCCAGGTTTATGGCAACCAGGGTATGCACCAGCTTAGTGCGGCCAAATGTGCCATTGCTTTGAACAGTAGCCCCGAAACATCTGAATGGCTAGACTGGATTTTTGCGCCGGGAGGGGGTGATATTCCGGGACTCATGATCCGTAACTTTGATCGCGACGGCACATCAGACGAAGGCGCCCCGGGCTATGCCTTTATGTGGGGTAACCTGGTGGCTAAACTGGCACAAACACTGGCGGGTTATCCGGCTTACACCAAACACCATATTTACCGCGATCTTCCACAGTTCAGCGCAACCTTCATGACAGCCTACCGCATGGCAGTGCTGGGTGTTGCCGTCCCGAATATTGGTGACTCCGGCTCAACCGGACTGGTTTCCAAAGGTGCCGTCAGCGCCGATTTCATTGCCCTGGGCTATGCACAAACCCGCGATCCTGAAATGGCGCTGGCCGCTTATCGTGCAAATGGAAACACTGCAAAGGGACTTGGTCTTGATATTTTCGCAGAAAACCCCGAATTGCTGGGGCAGGAGATTGAGCGTGCTGCCCGGCAGGCAGCAGCAGTCCCGAACAGGGGTAATTTGATGAGCGGCTTCGGCCTGGCCACACTCGAGGCCGGAACAGGGATGAAAGGCACGGCTATAGCCAGTAATTACGGCCGGACCATCAAACATGCACATCCCGATCTGCTCAATTTCGATCTCTTCGCCTTTGGCAAATGGATGGCGCCAGACCACGGTTATCCCGAATATGCAACCCGCTGGCCAAGCAATAATGAATGGACGGGAAGCACCATTTCGCACAACCTGGTTTATGTGAACAAACAACCGCAGAAAGAGGGTTGGGGCGGACATACCCGTCTCTTTAAACAATTGAAAGGTTTTGGTGCCTTCGAGCTGGACGGCAGCAGTGCATACCCGTCAATAAAGGGATATACACGCACAATGTTGCTGATTGGCGGGACGCCTGATAAGGCCGGGGGTACCGACAGTAATGCTTATGTGCTCGATATATTCAGGGTAACCGGAGGTGCTGACCATGTGTACAGTTTTCATGGCCCTCCGGGTATAGTGACTACAGCCGGACTGGAGCTGAAAAAGCAGGAGAAGGGCAGCTATGCTGGTGAAGATGTGCCTAAGGGAGTTTTGGCCGGAAATACGCCTATAGGATATGCCCATCTGTACAATGTGCAAAGGGACAATCAGCCACCAGGGCAATTTATGATTGACTGGAAAGTAGACCCTTCCTACCGGGGCATGAAAGCTGGAGAGGATACGCACCTGCGCATGCATGCGCTAAGCGCTGTGCAGGATGTGACGCTTGCCGATGGTGATCCGCCCCAGAACAAGCCGGGCAACCCCAAAACCCTAGGCTATGTATTGATGCACCGGCAGGGCGAAAACCTGAACAGCAATTTTGTTTCGGTACTGGAGCCTTACCAGCACAACCCTTTCCTGAAATCCCTGAAAAGACTGGACGATGGGAAGGACAATAAGGTGGCTTTAAAGATAGAACTGCTGAACGGTGAGGTAGATTATGTCTTGTATAACCCGGATGGAGGAACACCCTTCCGGCTGGATAACGGTATGCTGCTGAACGGCAGCCTGGGCTATATCAAAGAAAAGGCTGGAAAACCTGTTAAAGGAATTTTAATAGATGGCACCCTGCTGAAATATCATCAGCTGGAGCTTAAATCCGAAGGTGCTTTTACAGGCAAAGTTGTAAAGATGAACAAGGGTCTGGGGGGTGGTGGATGGCTGCTGGTAGATACCGCATTGCCTGCTGATGGCAGTCTGACCGGAGAGCAACTCCTGATAGCAACCAAAGGCAACCGGGATGCCTCCTATACCATAAAAAACATTACAAGGGAAGGGAATTTAACCCGCGTTTATTGTGGGCCAATAACTTTTGTGAGCGATTATAGTGCAGCCGGTGGGAAAGACGATGCCGGGCAGGCAGAGCGCCGGTATACCTACGACTTCGACGAAGGTGCCACATTTAAAGTGTCTTCACATACCCAATGGGAACCCAATCCTCCCGCAACCAAATCAAAACAAACTATGCAGTACATCGGTAATTCCAAATATACAGGCGGTGCGCTCGCCGTAGTGGCAGGTAAAGCCCCACTGGCACATACTACACAACTGCTGCCTGCAGATAAGAACGGAAAAATTGTTGGCAAAGCTAACCCGGGCCTACAACTGAAACAGCTTTTCGAAAATGCAGACCTGGCCTTAAAAACAGGTGGCTCCGGCCTGGACCGGGCAGTTAAGCTCAACGTTTGCGTGGCCGATAACAAACTAGTTCCTGAACTCAGGAAATACATTAGCAATCGTTTTAAAGCCGGAAAAAGACCCGCTGTAAGTCTGGTAACCGGAGATATCATCCCTTCCGAAGCACTTTTTGCAATTGACGCCATCGGTGTTTCTGATTTATCTGCAGCTCCCCCTCACCAGTCCCTGGTTGCCGTTTTGCCAGGGGCTGGTGTTGCATATGTGTCTGGTCAGGCCGCAAACGGGGAGATTGCCGGGGCGGCCCGGGCAACCCTGAAACAGCTGGATTCTACCCTGCAATACCTGGGCCTGAAAAAGAGCGATGTGGTGCAGGTGAAGTCTTTCATTTGCCCTGCTGCAGATATTGACCTGGTAAAAAAGGAGATGGCTGCTTTTTTTGAAGGCTATACCCTTCCGCCTACGGTATATATAGAATGGACCAGCAAAAAGCCGCTGATAGAAATTGAGCTGATTGCGGCGGTGCCGCCAGCTTTAAACAAACCGCAAACACCGCTGGATTTCATTACACCGGCCGGGATGACAGCATCGCCGGTATACGCAAAGGTTACACGCATCAATTATGGCAGTAAGGTATACCTCTCCTCACTGTATGGCGAAACCGGTAAGGAGATAGAAAATGAAACAGCAGCTATTTTTAAGGAGATGTCTGGCATTTTAACCAAGGCCGGGACTGATTTTGATCACCTGGTCAAGGCCACCTATTATGTGGTGACCGATAGTGCCAGCAACGATCTGAATATCATCCGTCCGAAATATTACAAGCCTGAAAGTCCACCCGCGGCATCAAAGGCAAAAGTGAAAGGTGTAGGCATACAAGGCAAGGAGCTTTGTATTGATATGATTGGTGTGGTTAAGGAAAAATAACGTAAACAGAAGCATATGTTTTTAGCCAAAAGAATACTCGTGTTGCTCTTGTTTGTACTGCCGGTAAAATATGGCCTGGGGCAATCGGCAGCCACGCCGCCAACGGTAATCGAACTGAAAGTGCTTCCCGGTCTGCAGTACGATGTGGCGCGCTTTACCGTAAAACCCGGAGCGGCGGTAAAACTGAATTTTACCAATACCGACGACATGAGCCACAATCTGCTCATTACCAAACCCGGGGCCAGGGTAAATGTGGTCAATGCGGCTTTGGCATTGGAAGAGAAAGGGCCTGCAATGAATTACGTTCCCAAATCGGCCGACGTGCTTTGGTCTATCCCTGTGGTTTCCCCCGATCAGACCAGATCGCTCAGCTTTAAAGCGCCCTCAAAAGCCGGAGCCTACCCCTATGTATGCACGTTCCCGGGTCATGGCTTTGTGATGTACGGTGTGATGTATGTGAGCCCCGATGGAAAAATGCCCGACCTAAAAACGGACCCGAATATTCCGCCTTCAAGGCAGGAGGATCAGGTAGCTGCGGCAGGTTCGCACGATATGCACAATCAGCACGATATGCATAAAATGCCGGAGCCTAAAAAAGTGACAGCAAGTCATCCCTACACTCCCGTTGCGCCATATCTGTACCGCATTTTCATGGAAGATGCCGGACCCGCTGCCATAGCCGTAAGCCTGCCCCAGGAATTGTCGTACTGCTGGGACGCAGGTTTATGTCGCTTAAGGTATGCCTGGAAGGGTGGTTTTGTAGACAACACGGGCATCTGGAAAGGCCATGCGGATGCCGTAGCCAAAATTGTTGGTACCATCTTTTACCGCGAAATAACAACCAGTCCATTGCGCATCGGCAAAGCCGATGAGATCCCGGTTACAGATTACAAGGGTTATCGCCTGATCAACAAATACCCCGAATTTCATTACACCCTCAATGGCACAGATGTATACGAGCTGATTTTGCCTAAGGCGGACGGGAAAGGTCTGATCCGTAAGTTCCGCATCCCCGATGCGCGTAAAACCGTTTGGCTGGCCTGTGCAGTTAATAATGAATCAGAAACTTACGAGGCCTCTTCCGGCGTTTGGGAAAAGGACAAGCTCAAACTGAGTCCGCAGCAGGCCCGCGACTTTTCGGTCACCATTACCAGCTATCCATTGGTTTACAATAAAAAAAGACGTTGATATGAGATCAGTAAGCATTAACAGGGCTGCGGTCCTATTGCTGTTTTTGGCAAGTGTTTTTTCTGTGAAAGGACAGGAAGCCTATACCGTGGAAACCATAACCATGCCCGAGGGGCTGACCAGCGAAACAGGAGGTATTGATTTTCTGCCCGATGGCCGTCTGGTGGCCTGTTTTATCCGTGGGGAAGTGATGATCTACGACCCGGCAGCAAAACATTGGAGCATATTTGCCGATGGCCTGCACGAACCGCTGGGCATTATGGCAGTCAGCAATGCTGAACTGGTGGTAATGCAGCGCCCTGAACTCACGCGTGTTAAAGATACCGATGGAGACGGCAGGGCCGATGTGTATGAAAAGCTGACCGATGATTTTGGTCTTTCCGGAAATTATCACGAATTCAATTATGGTCCGGCAAGGGATAAAAAAGGCAATCTTTTCATAGCGCTCAATACCGCTTCGCCGGGCGGCTCGGTAAACCAGGAGCTGCGGGGCAGATTTAATCCGTTTGGTCGCGATCTTCAGCAGGGGCTTTATGAAATGTACTCCGTTGTCCCCTACAGGGGGTGGGTGATGAAACTAACACCAGATGGCAAGCTGCATCCCTATGCTTCGGGCATGCGCTCGCCCAACGGTCTCGGTTTCGACCTGGAGGGCAATTTGTTTGTAACCGATAACCAGAGCGACTGGGTAGAGACCAGCACCCTGTACCATGTAGAGGAAGGCAAATTTTACGGTCACCCCGCCAGCCTGGTCTGGAACAAAGACTGGAAAGGCAAGAGCCCATTGGCCCTGCCTGTAAAGGAACTGGATGCCATGCGTACCAAAGCCGCTGTACTGTTCCCGCAGGGCATTATGGCCAACTCCCCTTCACAGCCACTTTGCGATGCTACAGGAGGCAAGTTTGGCCCCTTTGCGGGGCAGTTGTTTGTAGGGGAGATGAACCGTGACAGGATTGTACGGGTGATGCTCGAAAAAGTGCAGGGCCAGCTGCAGGGTGCCTGCATCCCATTTTTAGACGGACACGGCTTAAGGAAAGGGAATAATCGTTTGGCTTTTGCGCCCGATGGCAGCCTCTGGACAGGCCAGATTGCTTATGGATGGAGCGGCGATATTGGCATTCAACGCATTGTGTTTAATGCCAGGGCCCCGATGGATGTGTATACCATGAAGCTCAGCCACGATGGCTTCGAACTTACCTTTACCCAACCTGTAAACAAAGCGGAAGCATCAAATCCTGACAACTATAAGTTCAGGCATTATTTCTACAAATACCAGCGAAAAGTAAAACATGAGGGGGCAGACAACACCATGCAGCAAGACCTGCAGGAGGTTCCGGTTACCGGCATCAGCATTTCAGCCGATCAGAAAAAAGTGTCCCTGAAACTGGGCGCCCTGAAACCTGGTTATGTTTACGAACTGAAACTTGGGGGCATCACTTCAAACGAGGGTACACCATTGGCCAATAAGCTGATCTGCTATACCCTCAATAAACTATTAAACCCTGCGGATGGCAACAGGTAAAGACATATTAACGGAAGCTTTAAAGTACAGGAAGATTGACGCCTATGCCAATGCATATGCACAGGACGCGCAGGCAAAGGCCCAGATGGATTATGCAGATCGCCTGGGTATAGAGAAACTTTTTATTGCCCTACCTGTAGCCAAAAAGATGGCTGACAAGCCTGAGGAAATTAAGGCGTATAACGACCTGGTGCTGAATGCCATGAAAAGGTATCCCGGCAGGTTAATAGGCCAGGTTACCATCCATCCCGCTTTTCCCAAGGAAGCAGCCGAAGAAATTAAGCGCTGCATAGACCAGGGCATGACCGGCATGAAGCTTTACAACCAGGTAAAAATCAATGATCCGCTGTTTTATCCGGTTATAGAACAGTTCATCCCTTATCAGATGATCATTCATGTACATGGCGAAAGCCAGCTGGGCGTGGGCGGCTACCGCATGAAATATGATGTGCAGACTACCCCCGGTATCTCTTTGCCCGAAGATTTTGTAGACATCGCCATAAGATATCCCGAGGCCATGTTTCAGTATGCGCATATTGGCGGGGGCAGCGACTGGGAATATGCCTGCAAGGCTTTTAGAAAATACCTTAATATTTATGTAGATACAGGAGGAAGCAATAATGAAGAAAACATGATAGATTTTGCTGTAAGAACCCTGGGCGAGGACCGCGTCTTTTTTGGATGCGACGGTTCTTATTTTCAGGGCATTGGTAAAGTAATTTCATCCGTACTGGATGAAGCCCGGAAAAGGAAGGTATTTTTTGAGAACTACAACAATATCCTCCGCAAATCGGGCAGGAATTTTTAACCTAAACAAAAACACAATGGACCGAAGAAAATTTTTTGCCAGTACCGGGCTTTCGGCAGCTGGCTTACTGGTAAGCAAAAGCCTTTTTGGATTTGATCCTGAAGGGAGACAGGAGCAGCTGGCCGCAAATGGCCTACCACCCAGGTACGACATCGTAAAGGAGATGCTGAAATACCCCAAAATAGATGCACACGTACACTGCGACCTGGGGAACAGCAATCCCGAAGCGCAGAAGAAGTTTGCCGAGATCCTGATCGATTATGCCGAGCGTTTCAATATCCGTAAGCTGGTGCTTTCAAAACCGGTAACCCGGCTCATCAAGGGCATCCCCGATGCCAGCCCGGAAGCCTTTATTGAACACAATAACATCATTCTGGGCTTGATGAAACTACATCCCGACCGCATTACGGGCAGCTTTACCTTTAACCCCATCCACCTCAAAGCTTCGCTTGAAGAGATCAAGCGTTGTGTAGACCTGGGTATGGTAGGGGCCAAAACCTATTACCAGACTAAAATCAGCGACCCCTCATTCTATCCCATTGTAGAGAAAATGATCGATCTTAAAATGATCATCCATACCCATGCAGAAACACAGCTTGGTGTGGGTGGCTACCGCATGAAATACAATGGCAACAAGCCTAAAAATGTGTCGATCCCGGAAGATTTTGTGGCCATTGCGGCAAGGTACCCGGAAGCCATGTTCCAGCATGCGCACATAGGCGGCGGGGGCGATTGGGAGTACATGTGCAAAGCCTTAAAAAACAGCCCGAATGTTTATGTCGACACTTCCGGCAGCAACAACGAAGAGCACATGATCGATTTTGCGCTGGAGCAGCTGGGCGAAGACCGCCTGCTTTTCGGCTCGGACAACTGCTATTACCAGAGTGTGGGCAAAGTGCTGGCCTCAAACCTGACTGAAGTACAGCGCAAAAAACTATTCTTTGACAACTTTAACAACATCTTAAAAAAAGGAGGCAATCATGTTGATTGATATCAATGCTTACGTAGGCCACTGGCCATTTCAACAGCTGAAACACAATACCTGCGCAGGCTTACTGGAAAGAATGAACAAATTTGGGGTAGACATTTCGGTGATCAGCAACCTGAACGGCATCTTTTATAAAAATACACAGTCAGGCAACGAAGAACTGATCCAGGAGATCCGGTCGAATAAAAAATTCCATGACCGCTTTATCCCTTTCGCAGTCATTAACCCGATTTATGCCGGGTGGAAGGACGACCTGGATACCTGCGTTAAAAAGATGGGTTTTAAAGGTGTGCGCATCTATCCCAAATACCACGACTTTGACATTGCAGACCCTGCCTGCATCGAACTGGTTAAGCGTGTCCGCGACCACGGCCTGCCTGTGGCTTTCAATTTCAGGATGGTAGACAGCAGGCAGCGTTCCTGGATGGATATTGATTATATAGTTGGCACCCCTAAACCGGAATGGAACATGAAAAGCATATTGCCCATTATAAAGGCAGTGCCTGATGCCAAATATATGATCCTTAATTTTTGTAACAATGCGGCCCTGAATGAAGAAGAAATGGCCCTGGTAAAAAAGCCCAATGTCATTATCGACAATTCGGGGAGGGCCATCACCAATATGGCCGATTTCATTAAAACTTATGGCAGGGACAAGTTTGCTTTTGGCACCCATGCGCCTATCCTGGATTACCTTACCGCACAGCTCAGGATAGAATCCATGCGCCCTGATGAGGCCGACGAGGCAACCAGGGAATTGTTAAGGTCGGGTAACGCCAAAAAATTCCTTGGTATTTAAGGGTCAGTTGCCCTGCTTAAGTTTACGCTCCCATTTTAACAGTGCTGCGCATATCGCCAGACTTTCCTCGCCCCGGTTCAGGTAAGTCTGGCGTATGGCTTTATAAACCTCAGGGTTAACATGCGCCAGGTCTGCCCAGCCATGCAGCGCCTGGAAGTATGCAGGATATTCTGTGCCTCCATCTACTTTGCGCCGCACGCTTTTACGGTCGGGCGTTAGAACATTAACCAGCAATGTATTTGCAAAGCGTTTCACATCCTGCTGGTCAAAAACGATCCCGGCCTGCTGGGCTGCAACAATCATGGCAATGTCCAAAGCACCATGAGAGATGTCTTCTACATTGGCTGCTCCCTTAAAGTATTTTACATTCTGCGAAAGCTGGTCTTCCGGCAGCCAGCCCTTGGTGGTCATGGGTTCATACCAGTAATTCCAGATGTACAGATCAGATTTCGCATGGTACTGGAGTCTGTTTTTCAGCAGCTGACACATCTTTTTAGACCTGTCCAGATAGGCTTGTTTGCCCGTTAACCGGTATAGGGCAAGCTCGGCACATACATGTTTCCCCAGGAAGTTGAAAGGCGCCCCTACATTGTCGGCCGGAAAAGATTCGCCCCTTTCGCAGGTTAAATAATAGCCCTCATTATTGCCCGGCCCGTTTCGCCATAACCTGGCTGCGGCATCGGTGTAAGATTCTTCGGCAGCTTTAATGAAACGTGCTGTGGCGGGTTGTAAATGTTTAAGTGCGGGCTGGGCCTTAACCAGTTCGGCACAGCGCAGCAGGGGTGTATAAATGATGCCGATATAACCCATGTAAGCCAGGGGGATGGGTTGGAGCGTCATGTTTTGGACTACCGGCAGCGTTGTGCCGTCAACCTTTACAGCGATCAGATTGGAGCGATCTGTATAGGTTCCTGCTTTTGTGGAATAAGGGGCCATAGGGTCGTTAACTACTTTTTCAACAAAACGTTCGTCGGCCGGATCCATGCTCAGGTTGCTAAAGGTTTCTTCTCGGTTCCAGAATTCGTTCCTTAGCTGAAGTGTAAACCTTCCGGTTCTTCCGGGTTCATGTGCAACTTCTACATGGGTAAGCTGGTTGTTGGAATAGGGGGTAGAGCGGATGCTGATGATGGCTTTGCCATGTTGATCCTTGAGATCACCTTTGGCCACCACATATTTATAGCCCATGCTCCATGCCGGCCTGCTTTTTCCGGATCCGTCCGTCACACCACGTTTATCATCCCGGTGCGACAACAGGCGGTCGCCCCTTCGGGCCAGCGCTTCCAGGTACCTGGGGTCCTCTGTTGCCTCATACATATCTACCAGGGTGCTTAGGGTGGCGGCTTCATGCCAGGCAATGCTGCTGGCATCGGGCATGCGTTCCCAGGGGTCTCTTTCAGATACCCTGGATAAGAGGTAATCAGCGCGGCTGCGCGAAATTTCTATCCCTGCTCCCCGCTCCGGCTGTGCGCACCAGCTAAGGCATACAGCTGTCATTAAAATTCCAATGGTGTTCATGTGGTTTGGTTTAAGGTTAATGAGATCAATTCATTACAAAGGAAATACCCCCGGATAAACAAATATAACGATTTAAATAAAAATCGGTAACGTACACATAAACTTCATTTTGCAGGTCAACGGCGCAACAAATGATTTACTGGCGGCCCCTCCATATACTTTTAAAAGCTTTCCTGTTTCAGCAAGCACCTTAAGGTTTTCAGTTTATGTCTTTCTTCTTTTTGCATTGGTGTTCTGGCGTAAAAGTATAAAATCCATATCAATGTAAGCAGACCCTACTTTTTGAATAGATAAGGTTTATTTTTGCGGTTTTCATGCGGTTTTATTTGTTAAAAACTTGCGTAATATAATTTTGCGTTTATATTTGTATTTAAAACCGAACAAAAAACGCAATACATATGACATCAATTACAGAGCAATCGTCCCTGTACGATCAATTGGAAAACAGGTCAGTCGAAGAACTGACAGGTTACATTAACCAGGAAGATGAAAAAGTAGCCGCAGCAATAAAAGCTGTTCTTCCGGATATAAATAAGCTGATTACAGCAATAGTGGACAAACTAAAGGCCGGCGGGCGGATGTTTTATTTAGGCGCAGGAAGTGGTGGGCGGTTATCTGTCCTGGACGTGATCGAGCTTCCTACGACTTATGGTCTGCCCAAAGGGACATATAATTCCATTCTTGCCGGAGGAATTGATCGCCTGGCTGATGCGCTGGAAGAAAAAGAGGATGACCTGAATGAGGGCTGGGATGCCTTGCTGAAGGCAGGGATCAACCCGGGCGATATTGTTGTTGGTATTTCAGCAAGCGGAACCACACCCTTTGTATTGGAAGCCCTGAAGAAATGCAGGGCAGCAAATGTTACCACAGGCTGCATTGTCAGTAATCCTGCTACTCCAATAGCTGAACAGGCTGATTATCCGGTAGTGGTCATAACAGGGCCTGAATTTATTACCGGTAGCACAAGAATGAAGTGCGGCACTGCACAGAAAATGCTGTTTGATATGATCTCTACTACGGTAATGATCAGACTTGGACGGGTTGAAGGGAATTCCATGGTAAATGTTAAACTGATCAATGATAAAATTCTGGATCGGGCGGTAAAAATCCTGATGCAAAAAGCAGGGATTGAAGACTATGCCGAAGCTAAATCAATTCTGCTTGCACATGGATCGGTTAAAGCTGCAATGGATAAATTAAACAGTTATGGCCGGGCAACAAAAAAAAATAATTAAATTTCGGTAACGTACACAATTGTTCTTATATTAGTATCATGAGCTTCAGCGCAAGGATGTACGGGTAGTATCTGAAAATTTTTATTGAATTGGTTCCTCCTTTTAAATCATATAAACAACATCAATGAAACACACTAATGATCGCAGGGATTTTATCAAAAAGATGTCGTTAAGCGGCCTCGGACTGGTGCTGGCAGATGGCTTTTCTGCAGTTCATGCCCATAGCCCAGAGCCTGCCATTGCCGATCCCCGAAAACTGATCCTATCGAATAACCAGGGGCCTTCCGTACCTTTTGTGCCGCGCCGTACCGCCAGCTGGTGGGTAACCATCGAAGACCTGCAGTGGTCGCAGAAAAAGGTGGTAGACAGGATCAAACGCAGGGCTGCTGCTTTTGCGGAGGCTAAAATAGATATGGCCATTCATTATGGCTGGCACATCCGTTTCGATTTTTCCAATTATTTCGGTCAGCTGCATGGTTATATGGCCAATGTATGCGACGAACTGCATAAATACGACATAAAATTTATGGACCATTATTCCTGCAACCATGTGGAAAGGCCACGCGGACAGGAAGAATTCCGTAAGCTGCACCGCGGACAGCGGCATCATGTGCTGTTGTTTCACGATCCTAAAGCCGCTGAGTTTGCGCAGTATGAGGGCCATTTCTTTAAAGACATCTGCGAAGTGGATATCCGCGATGGGAGCAGGGGCTATGCGCGGCAGTACCAGATGGAAACCTTTTGTCACAACAATCCCGGTTTCCTGGATATGCACGCCAAATACCTGGAAAGACTTTTTAAAGAAGTGCCCCTGGATGGGATAGAAGTAGATGACATGTGCGATTATTCGGGCCTTACCACCTGCGGTTGTAAGTATTGCCGCGACCGTTTCAAGAAAGACTATGGTCATGAAATACCAAAATTCGGGGAAAAAGAATTCTGGGGCGATGTAAGCAAACCGATGCTGCAATGGGGCAATTATGAAAATCCGGCTTTCCGGGATTGGCTGAGGATGAAAACCGATGTGATTGTTGACCATGTAAAAATGGTAAAGGGTATTGCCGGTGATAAACCTTTGATGTCCTGCTGCTCCAGTACGGGGCCTATTGTACTGAATGGCATTTCGCTCGACCTGGAAAAAATGGCGCCGTACCTCGACTTTTTTATGCTCGAAAACGTAGGTACCAATATAAAGAGTGTAGACTGGCTAAAGATGGATGCCGAGGCCCTGAACCAAAAAGACATAGCCGACAAGCGCGGTAATGCACCGGCAATGGCACTGAGTTATACCATTTATGAAAAAGGAGGCTACCTGGGCTGGGCATTGAGCCGCTTCTGGGGAGTAGCCAACTGGAGCAGTACCCACAACCAGCGCCTGGAGGAAGACCCTGCCGATGCCATGGAAATGGAAGATGTGATCAGGCCTTCCAATTTATGGGAGGTAAAACATAACGACCTTAATCCCCGCGACGGTAAAGACCTGGTGGAGGTAAGGGTAGTGAACAATAAACTTTGCAAAGACAATGGCTGGCGCGGAGCAGATGGTCTGGAGCATTGGGACCATGCCAAGGCCTGGTCAAAAAAGCTGGTCGAAAATAGTATAGGTTACCGTTTTGTGCGGTACGAAGAACTTGCTGATGCTGCGGCATTGAAAAAGGAAAGTACCCCCTTGGTGCTGGACGGTGTAGGGTGTGTGTCCGAACAGCAGTTTAAAGCAATTCAATCTTATCTGGCTGCTGGTGGCAAGGCATGGATGTCCCTTCCCTTTGGGACGCACGACGAAAAGGGCTTTAAGCGTGCAAACCCGTTATCCGATCAGCTGGTGAAAGCAAAGTATAAAAACCTGCACCTGGTAGATCCGGTCACCAAATCGGATGTGCTCGGAAAGATGCTGGCTGAAGGCAAGCTGCAACCTGTTTTACGCCAGGTTTCGGGCGAAAAGGGCTGGGTAGCCCGGGTTAGGAGCTATAAAGGTAAGCCCGTTATCCATCTAATGAACACTGCATTAACCGGTATTCCGCATCCTACAATTAAAGACAATGCGGGGATCAGCATCCTTGCAGATATAGGTTCAAAAATTCAGAACAATGCATTGCAGTTTAAAATCAATACAGCTCAGTTTAAACTATCGGACTTGAAAGTGATGAGCCCTGAACTGGGAGATGAACGGCGGAAAGTCGCTATCCGGAAAGCTGAAAAAGGCTATGCGGTTTTGGATTTCGACTTAAACAAAGTGAAAGTTTATGCAGAAATACTGGGCTAAATAAGCAAAAGTCCAATAAAATATTTATTTACAAAGTTTTAATGATAAAATAATGTGATTTAGGTTTGTTTTTTTAAAACTTTGATGTATATTAGGGTACGTAACCGTAAAATGCAAAATGCTGATTATCTGGTTATTTGTACAGGGGAATAAAATTGTTATGATAAAGATGACTGATCTGACCAAACGGCTTCTTATTACAATATCAATACTCATTCTTTGCGGAGGAAACAGCATCGCTGTACCAAAGCTGATGGCGCCTGTTTTAACTGTATTAAACCCGAAAGACAGCCTGCTTTATTTAACCGGTAAATCCGGAAAAACAACCGTCGTCAGGAACCTTTCCGACTGGCAGCTCAAGCGTAAACAAATTATTGAAGGCATGGAGCAGGCCATGGGCAAATTGCCCGACCGTAACCATCTGCCTGCTTTAAATGTACAGGTAATCGATAGCCTTGCAGAGCCAGACCATGTCCGCTATACCATTCGTTTTACCGTAGCGCCTGATGAAATATTACCTGCATATTTATATATACCGCGACAGCGGAGGAAAGCGCAAAAACTCCCCGCAATGCTGGTGCTGCACGGTACAAGTGCGCTGGGTAAGGGGGCAGTCAGTGGCATCGATCCCAAACCGAATAGGGCCTACGCCAAAGAACTGGCTCAAAGGGGCTATGTGGTCATTGCCCCCGATTATCCCAGTTTCGGGGATTTAAAGGACTACGATTTTGAAAAAGACCGGTACCAATCGGGAACCATGAAAGCCATTTTTAACCACATGCGCTGTATAGACCTGCTGCAATCCAGGAAGGATGTTGATCCCAACCATATCGGTGTGATCGGACATTCCCTGGGTGGACATAATGCCATTTTTGTCGGGGCATTTGACGAGCGGGTCAAAGTGACCGTTTCCAGCTGTGGCTGGACCTTAATGGAGCATTACAATGCCGGGGACGAGGTCACTAAAAAACATGGAGGAAAGCTGGGGCCATGGGCACAGACCCGCTACATGCCTTTAATCAGGGATAAATACCAGCTGGACGCTGCTAAAGTACCCTTTAATTTTGATGGGGCCATAGCGGCCCTGGCTCCAAGGCCTTTTTTCTCCAATTCCCCAACCGGAGATGCGAATTTTGATGTAAATGGGGTAAAAGAGGGGGTGGCAGGTATAGCTGAGGTTTACCGTCTTTTTAAGGCGGGCGATAAGCTCCAGGTGAGGTACCCCGATGCCGGGCATGACTTCCCTCCGGAAACGAGACAGGAAGCGTATAAGTTTATAGATGCTGCACTTGATCACCGGGCGGTAACTGATAAACTGCTCTTTTAATTTTTTATTGCTAAATATCGGGTACGCACACGATAATGTATAATAACCACAAAACTTAAAATTAAACCACATAACATGCTGAAAATTTACTTTAACACCAAAAGTCCATGGCAAATCCCCAAATGGGGTTTGCTCCTGGTCGTTTTACTTGCCGCACTAGTCCCGGGGCAGGTATTCGCTCAAGATTTAAAAACAATTAAAGGTGCAGTTGTCGAAGCGTCTAACGGGCAGCCAATCCCGGGGGTTAGCGTAAAGATAAAAGGAAGCACCAAAGCTGTGTCGACCAGTAACCAGGGGCAATACAGCATCCAGGCAAAAAGCACCGATGTACTGGTGTTTACTTTTGTGGGATCTAAAACACAGGAACTTACGGTAGGCACGAGAACTACGATTAGTGTGAGGTTGGAGGCGGATGAGCAGTCGCTGAATGAAACGGTAATTATAGGCTATGGCTCTGCTAAAAAAAAGGACCTGACCGGTGCCGTGGGGGTAGTTAACCTCAAAGATTTGAACCAGGCGCCAGTAGGTACCTTTGCAGAAGCCCTTGCCGGTCGCGTGGCAGGTGTACAGGTTGCTGCAAGCGATGGTCAGCCTGGTGGAGGGATTAATATTGTAATCAGGGGAGTTGGCTCATTAACACAAAGTACTGCCCCATTGTTTGTAATAGATGGTTTTCCGGTTGAAGACCTTGACCCAGCTACTATAAATCCTGATGACATTGAATCCATGACGATCCTGAAAGACGCATCCTCTACAGCGATCTATGGTGCAAGGGGATCTAATGGCGTAGTTGTAATCACTACAAAAAGAGGAAAAATAGGAAAGCCGGTATTTGGTTTTAATACTTCGTATGGAGTGCAACTGGAGCCAAAGCCAATTGAAGTGATGAGCCCCTATGAGTTTGTTAAATACCAGAATGAGCTAAATCCTACACAGGCAAGTGTAAGGGCATATTTTGCTTACGATCCTGTTTTGGGAAGAAATAAAACACCCGAAGATTATATAGGAGTAAAAGGGGTAGACTTTCAGGATCTGGCTATACAAACCGGCCTGATCAGTAAAAATAACCTGAGTTTGAGGGGAGGAACCGAGCAAACAAAGTACTCCGTATCCGGATCGTTCTTCGATCAGCGCGGAGTTATTATCAAAACCGGCTACAACAGCTATAACGGAAATCTGAAGTTAGACCAGACGATAAGTAAAAGGTTTACAGCTGGTTTAACCGTTAATTACAGTGGGGTCAAACAAAATGGGAAAATTCTTAACCAGGGTTCTGTAGGTGCATCAAACCCTACAGGATTTATTTTGCCAAGGGCATGGATGTACCGCCCTATTTCTGCCTTTATAGAACAGGATTTAGTAGAAGAAGATGCAGATGACCTTGCCGTAACTGCTTCTGATATCAGGATAAACCCCATTAGAGACCTGGAAAATCAGCATGAAGTTAACCTGACGAATCTTTTTGAAGCCAATGGTTCCCTAAATTATATCCTTAATGACCACATTACATTAAAAAGTACTGCAGGTATCCGTCACAACAAGGTTGTTGCAGAAAGGTTTTATAACAGCAGAACAACCCAGGGAAGAACAAATATAACCAATTCAAACGGGGTGAATGGGTCTATTTTAACTACCAATCAGAATTATTTTTCAAACTCCAATACCATTAATTATGAAAAGACCTTCAATAAAGACCATACTATAAAGGGATTAGGATTATTTGAATTGAACAGCATTAGCCTTTCGCTAAATGGTTATAGTGGAAGAAACCTGCCCAATGAAGTACTCGGAATGGAAGGACTGGACCAGGGGACAATTTATAATCCAAGAATATCATCGAGTTTACAGACCATGGTATCTTACGGTTCCAGATGGGATTACAGTTACAAATCAAAATATATAGTCACAGCAGCAATAAGAATTGATGGTTCTTCTAAATTTAATAATAAATGGGGGTATTTCCCTGCAGGTGCAGTAGCATGGAATATGCATAAAGAAGGCTTCTTTGCAAAAGCGCTGCCTTTTGTATCTACATCAAAACTTAGGATGAGTTATGGAAGCAATGGGAATAACAGGGTAGGAGACTTCGCTAAAAATGCACAATTGCAGCAAACCCTGGATGGTTATTCCTTTAACAATGGCATGCCGGTAGGGCAAGTAAATATTTCAAATGTTGGGAATAGGGATTTGCGCTGGGAAAAAGCCACCATTATGGATCTGGGACTCGAATTGGGAGTGCTGAAAGACCGCTTTACCATGGAGCTTGGCCTATACAGAAAAATAAATGACGATCTGTTATTAGACGCAGAGCTGCCGCCAACTACCGGTTTTGCACGGGCAAATAAAAATGTGGGTAAACTACAAAATGATGGTATTGAAATTACCTTAAACGGAGACATCATCAGGTCTGAGCATTTTACCTGGCAAAGTAATTTTAACATCAGCTTCAACAAAAACAAGATCATGGAATTGGAAGTGGGCAAAAGGGCACTTTTTACAAATGCTTCATATGTTAGCCAATTCTCTAAGCCTTTATATATGGCCGAAATTGGAAGACCCGCAGGTATGATGATCGGCTATATTTGGGAAGGTAATTACCAGTATAGTGATTTTGACGAAACGGCGCCAGGCGTGTACGTATTAAAACCAACGGTAGCCAGTAGTCAGGGCAACAGGACCACAGCTGTTACCCCTGGCGAAATAAAATACAGAGATCTGAATGGAGACGGTATTATGACAGAAGCTGATATGACTTTCATTGGTCGTGGACAGCCAATCCATACTGGTGGATTCAGCAATAATTTTAATTATAAAGGATTTGGGCTAAATGTGTTCTTCCAGTGGTCTTATGGAAATGATCTATACAATGCAAACCGCTTGCTGCTGGAAGGGAACAGCAATGGTTATGCGCTGATCAATCAATTTGCCAGTTATGCCAACCGCTGGTCACCAGAAAACCAGACCAATGCCAATTACAAAACACGCGGACAAGGCCCTATAGGCTTCCATTCATCCAGGGTGGTTGAAGATGGTTCCTACTTAAGGTTAAAGACATTATCCTTAAATTATTCTATCCCTGCCAAGTATCTTAGAAGTTTATATTTAAGTAGTTTAACCCTAAACCTGGCGGCGCAGAATCTGATCACCTGGACCAAATATACCGGAATGGATCCAGAGGTCTCAACCCGTAACTCTATACTTACGCCAGGATATGACTATTCTTCCTATCCGCAAGCACGTACCATTGTATTTGGTTTGAAAGCTTCTTTTTAAACCTATTAATTCTAACTAAAATGAAAATAAAATATTATATCGTATTATTTCTTCTGTTGAGCCTGGGCTCATGTAAGAAATACCTGGAAACAGAACCGGCTGATTTTATTGATCCTAAAGACTATTATGAGACCGAAGAGCATTTAAGATTTGCCCGGGCAGGCGTTTACCATATTTTAGGAACTTCCGGTTTATGGGGCAGTAATGCTAACTACCTGTTTGCATGGCAGGGAGATGAAGGTTACTATAACAGGCCAACTCCGCCAACCGGGCCGATGTTTTATAACTATTCTACTGGTGATGCCTATAACAATAACCTTTGGAGTACCCTGTACAATGGGATCAACCGTGCAAATGTGGTACTGGCCAACCTGGATAAAAATCCTGGAATCAGCCAGGCCGTTCGGGATGTAATCCGCGGTGAGATGTATTTTTTAAGAGGATATTTTTATTCCGTACTTGCTACCAATTATGGAGGTGTGCCCTTAAAATTGACGGCTACAAGCTCTATTGTTGAGGTGGACATTGCCCGGTCTACATTAAAAGAAACTTACGATCAGGTTGTGAAAGATATGGAAGCTGCAGAACCGCTGGTTCCGGGTATTACTTCTCTTGGTTATGGCGGTGCAATCAGCAAATCTGCTGTGCGTGGTATGCTGGCGCGCGTTAATTTATATATGGCCGGCGAGCCGCTCAAGGATAAAACCAGATATACTGAGGTAATTAAATGGAGTAAGAAGGTAATTGACGATGCTGAAGCTGCCCATGCTTTAAATCCAAGTTACTCACAGATATTTATCAACCTGGTTGCGGATAAATACGATATCAAAGAAAGCATTTGGGAGGCAGAATTTTGGGGTAATGGTACGGATGCCAGTCTCAATGAAACAACCAATATGGGTTATATAAATGGACCTTCTTCTGTTGCCAGCTCAGCCAATGGCACGGCTGTGGCCTATTTCAATATTACTTCTAAATTTTACAATGCATTTGAGCCGGGCGATAACCGAAAGTGGTGGAGTACTGTGCATTTTGGCTACCCGGCAGTAGCTACCAGCCCTAAAACAATGTCGGCTTTACCAGCTAATGAGGGCGTTAAAGCCCAAATGAAACCAGGGAAATGGAGAAGGGAGTTTGAAGTGGTTGCACCGAAAACAACGGTTACTCCTACTAACGTGCCGCTTCTACGCTTTGCAGATATATTGCTAATGTATGCAGAGGCAGATAACGAAGTGAATGGTACACCTAGCGCAACTGCGATAGAGTATGTAAACCGGGTAAGAAAAAGATCCTGGTCTACCGGCGTTAAATCTGTAACGGTTACCAATGGGGGGGCTGGTTATACCACTGCGCCAACGGTAACTTTTTCTGCAGGTGTAGGGGGGGCAACAGCTACGGGAACTGCTGTAATTTCAGGCGGAAGGGTAACCGCTATAAACCTGTCACGCGATCTGACTGCTGTTTTATTTAACGTAGAAGGTAAATACACTTCAGTGCCAACGGTTACGATTACCGGTGGCGGTGGAACAGGTGCTACAGCAACAGCTGCCATCAACCTGCTTACCGATGCAGAATTGACGCCTGCACAAACTGCTTCCAAAGCAGCATTTCTTGAGGTTATTCAGAATGAGCGGTTCCGGGAACTGAATTATGAAGGCTTAAGAAAAGCAGATTTGTTGCGCTGGGGAATATTTTTTCCGGTAATGCAGGATATTGCAGACAGGTTAGCTATTGAAGTTCCAACAACTCCTTTCTTCTCTCAGATATTCAGAAATGTTGAAAGGAAACACCAGTTCATGCCGATACCCAGCTCAGAAACGTCTACAAATCAATTGATGGTCCAAAATCCGTTTTGGTAGTTAATTTAAAGAAATTAAAATATGAGACTTAGATATTATAGTATGGTAGCCGGGATGCTTTTGTTGGTGTCCTGCTCTAAAGAATTAAAGGTGTCCTCTGCCCCTGATTTTGAAGTAACACTTGATAAAACTTCTTATAAGGTGGGAGACGAGGTATTTTTCAACATCAAAGGTGGAGCCGCTGACGAAATTTCTTTTTATTCGGGAGAGATTAATAAGCAATACGCCTATAAAGAAGGCAGAACTATTGATATATCAGCGGCCTCCCTTACCATGGAACTCCAAAACAGTGTGCAGCTTGGTGCTCAGGTCAACCAGTTGGCAATTATGTATTCGACGGATTTTAACGGAGATTATTCAAGCGTTGCTGCCCTAAAGAAAGCAACCTGGACTGACATCACCAGCAGGTGGCCGTTAGCGACTAATGCTACATTTGTACCTGTTGTTCCTGCCCTTCCCGCATCCCAGGATATCTCCCGAGACATTTCAGCGCTTAAGGTGCCTGGCAAACCACTTTATATCGGCTTTAGATACCTTACAAAGTCACAGGCTGCCAATGGTATCGCCCGCCAATGGTTTGTCCAGGGATTTGCCATTAAAAGCAAGGTGCAATATGATGGAACATCGCCCATTGTATTGGCTAATCAGGCTAATGCAGGTTTCAGGATAGTTGATGACAATAAGGTAAACGATGCCCGGGCGCTTTCATTGGTGACAACCAGTAGGATTACTCTCCAGGGCAATTTGTACAGGCACCCAGGGTTGGCTATCTACAATCCGGATGATCCGATGTACGACCCAAAAAATCCAAAATATGATCCCCGAGATCCTGGATTTGATGCCAATGCTGTATTCCCTAAATTTGTTCCATTTGATCCTTCCAGCCCTTATAACGATCCTGAAGTAGAACATTGGGCAATAAGTAAGGCTATCGACATCGATAGAATTTCCATTGAGCCAGATTACCCTGAATCGATAAAACTTTACAACAATCAGCCGTTGAAACAGCATAAGTACATCTATACAACACCAGGTACTTATAAAGTGGTGTTCGTTGCGGCAAACCGTACAATTGATGAAACCAAATCTGTAGTCAGAGAAATCACAGTAACGATTACACCGTAAGATAGGGAAAGGCTCCGCCCGGTCAAATGAAGCCATCATCATAAACCATTTTAAACAATGAAAAAGAACAATTTAATCAACAGATCAGGTTTGCTTATCAAATCTTTTGCATTAGGCCTATTTCTAATGATTGCCAGCGCAACAAGCAGTTTCGCCCAATACATCCAGATTGAAGTAAGGTATGACGGAGTGGCATCCAGTGATCCTCTTCCCTGGGTATTGGAAATGAAGGCTTATGCGGATGCGGCCTGTACCATACCGACCACATATAGCGGCAATGTTAAATTTAAAACCGGATCAATGGTATTTTATAACAGTTGTGCGATAGAGCAACAATGGACTACAGACGACACGATGACAATAGCTGATTTCAACAGCGCAACTTATTTATATTATGGCAGGCATGAGAACCTAAGGTATGCCGACTGTGGTCATATTGAAGACAACTATGACTATTTCATGGGAGTTATAGTTGAACCTTCTTCTGGATACCAGGTTGCAACTCAAGATGTAATATTCCCATAAAAAACCATCTTGATTTTTGACATGAATAAAACCTGATAGCTTCGTTACAATTAAAAAAACAAATTACAACAGATGAAAAATTTAATCAGTAAATCAAAATTTCTTTTAAAGTCAACGCTTTTAGCACTTGCTTTACTATTTGTCAATGCAGTAACTACACATGCGCAAACAGTATATGTTCAGTTGGGTTTTACTCCCGGTAGCTGGTCTCCTACTTACACTGGCTATAGTACCCATGTTCTGTTTTGGCAGGATGCTGAAGCTACTATTCCAGCCTCAGATCCCTACGTTAATCTTAACATTAAGTATGTATCGCGTACAAATTGTGGTACTAAGTACGACCAGAATTTTACAGGAAGTGCCGCTCAGATTGAAGGAGATGCTTTCGGACAGGCATATTGGGCTGAAGATTATGATTACATCACCCATGAAACTACAACCACTACTGCCTGGTACGAGTTAAGGCCAGGTACCGGATATCAGATCGCTAACGAACCCTACCTGCTTGGAGGTCCAGCTGATTATTGTCCTTAAACTTTATGCATTTTAAGCAAAAGCATATCATATAATCTGTTCATGAAATACCTTTCGGGTGCATCCGGAGTAGTCCTTATAATCCCGGCCTTTTTAAGGTCGGGATTTTTTCAAACCACCTCAACCAGCCCTAAATACTCATTGGTAGAAGCAACTTCCCTGCCTTCCGAATAGAAACTGAGGTAACAGTGTACTTCGTGTCCTTTAAATGTTTCAGGAAGAATGAGCCGTGCTATTTTTTCGGACCTTAAGGCCGCATTTTCCAGCTTACAGAATTGTTGTGCTATCGGATCATACACTACTACGGTCACCTGGTCTGTGGCCGAACGCAGAGGGCTATAGCGGCCATTTTCCCACATGAAATCTATTGCATTACCTGTTGCCGCAACCGCCTCTGCTCCCCAGGCGCCTAGCAACTCACCCTTACTGAACAGCAATTGATCAAACGCTATACTTTGGTCAGGATAAACTCCTGCAACTGCATGCAGCATATTGTTGGATAAAGCATCGTTCATCGGGGTGTACTTTTTGATGTTTTGAAAACAACGCTCAATGATGTCATCCAGCCCCAGTAAAAAGCCCCTGAACATGGCCATCTTGTTTTGTTGTGCCAATTGCGCTGGAGTTGCAGGTTTATTGCTCGTTTCAGGTAAACTCCGCATGTAATCAATGCCCCGCCAGCTGGCACCAACCACGGTGCCCACTTTCCCTGAGAATCCACCAAGGATTCCTTTTTTTATTCTTCCCATATTTTTATAAATAATTTGTTGTTAGTTACTTGCAATATACAAATTATATACTTATTTTTTAAGTCGGGCGTTGTTCGGGGTTGGTAGTCTTATCCGCTGGGTATGGTGGGTAGCTCGGCCTCACATGATACACACATTCCACACACTTTCTTCACAAAAAGGTACCTGTTTGTGGGTTTGGTGTGAAGGATGTGTGAACCAGGTGTGAAGAAACCCTAAGCTTGTGAAGAAACAGATCTTTTTCCGGTCCTAAGCATAAAAAACTTTTATTTAAATATTCGCTAGTGTTTCTGACTAAAAAATTATACTTTAGTAGCAGCAACGTGTACGTTACCGAAAAGCGTAACGTACGCTAAACCAGATTTAAAACCGCCCTTAAATGGAACACAGAACAATTGGTTTTGGAATAATAGGAACAGGTGCCATAGCCGGTATTCATGCGCAGGCCATCAAGGCCATTAAAAACGCAAAATTGCTGGGCGCCTATAGCTTAACAAAAGCCAAAGTAGATGAATTTGCAAAACAATACGATTGTACAGCTTATTATTCGCTGGATGAATTGCTGCAAACAAAAGAACTGGATATCGTTTGCATCTGTACTCCATCCGGCGCGCACCTGGAACCCGCATTGAAGGCAATTGAAGCCGGTAAACACTGCCTGATTGAAAAACCAATAGAAGTAACACTGGAAAAGACCGATAAGATCATCGCGGCGGCCAGGCAAAAAAATGTAGCAATAGCTGTAGTCTTCCCAACCCGCTTTTACCAGGGTAGCCTGGATTTGAAAAAGGCGATAGACGCTGGCCGTTTCGGGCAGTTGACCCTGGGCAGTGCTTATGTAAAATGGAGCCGTACACCAGAATATTACGCTTCCAACAAGTGGCGGGGTACCTGGGAGCTGGACGGAGGCGGGGCACTCATGAACCAGGCCATCCACAATGTGGATATGCTGCAATGGTGCATGGGGCCTGTTGAATCTGTAATGGCCATTGCAGGGAATGCCAAACACAAAAACATAGAAGTGGAAGACACCCTGGTGGCCATTTTAAAGTTTGCCAACGGGGGCATGGGCACCATTGAGTGCTCTACCGCGGTTTATCCGGGTACCTATAAAAAAATCGAAGTTATGGGCACTGCAGGTACAGTGGTGATGGAAGACAACGACATTATCCAGTGGCAGTTCAAAGATCAGACAGCGCAGGACGAACAGATCAACGCAGCCCCTGGCAGCCACAATTCCAGTGGCGGGGTATCCGATCCAAAGGCCATTAGCTATGCCGGGCACCAGAAACAAATCGAAAATATGATAGCTGCCATTTATAACAATGGCAAATTGCTCATCGATGGGGCAGAAGGCCGTAAATCCGTAGAGATCGTTCTGGCCATTTACAAAAGCGCGCAAACCGGCCAGCAGGTAAAACTTCTACTCTAGCCCTCAGATCAGCCACAAATAAAACCAAACACAAATGGAAAAAATTGATTACATCGTACTGGCCGCATACTTTCTGCTTCTCGTTTTGATGGGGATATGGGGCTATACCAAAATTAAATCTTCGGCTGATTTTTATACTGCCGGCGGCAAACTGCCCTGGTGGTTGTCGGGGATTTCGCACCACGTTTCAGGTTATAGCGGTGCCGTTTTTGTGGCCTATGCGGCTATTGCCTATAATTATGGCTTTACACTTTACATGTGGTGGGCCTTAAGTATTGCCATTGCCATGGTGGGTACCGTATTGTTTATTGCGCCCCGTTGGGCAAGGCTCCGCTCTAAGGCCGGCATACAGTCGCCCACCGAATACCTGGCCACCCGTTATAACCTGCCTACACAACAGGTAATGGCATGGAGCGGGGTGATCATTAAAATATTTGATGTAGGGGCAAAATGGGCAGCCATTGGCATCCTGCTGAATGCTTTTACAGGTCTGCCTCTGGGCACCGGGATTTTAACCGCCGGGCTGGTGAGTATGCTCTACATTACCATGGGCGGCCTATGGGCCGATGTGGTGAACGATCTGGCTTCTTTTCTGATCCAGTTTACCGCAGGGATCATCATGATGGTGATGGTACTGGCACAATTGGGCGATGGCTTTAACGGTATATTTACCATGTGGGACAGGTTGCCTGCCGCACATGGGCAGCTGTACAATGGCCCCTATACTCCCGCTTTTGCCATTTCCTTTACGGTGATCTGTTTTTTCAGTTTTAGTGGTGGCACCTGGCACCTGGCTACCCGGTTCATTTCATCGCCATCGGGTACCGAAGCCCGTAAGGCCGCTACACTTTCCATGCTGATGTACCTGATCTGGCCGCTGATCCTGTTTTTTCCGATGTTTGCGGCGCCGATCTTTATCAAAGACCTCGCCGATCCTACCCAGTCTTATGCCATGATGGCCATGAAATTCCTGCCGCACGGATTGATCGGGTTATTGCTGGCTTCTATGTTTGGGAATACCCTGGCCATGACAGCGGCTGATGCCAATACCATTTCTGCAGTTATTACCAGGGATATCCTTCCGGTATTGTATAAAAAACTGAGATCTTTTGACCAGAAGAAAATGCTGGTCATAGCCAGGCTTACCACCTTTCTTTTTATCGTAACTACGTTGATCATCGCCTTTCAGTCCAAATCTTTTGGCGGCGTGTTCGGTCTCATCATTACCTGGTTTTCTGCCCTGGTTGGGCCAACAGCCATCCCAATGATCCTGGGTTTGCTGCCCGCATTTAAGCACAGCGACAGCCGGGCAGCCTTATTGTCTATTTTTGGAGGGCTGATCACTTTTGCGGTAATGAAATCGTTTATGACGGTAAGTTTAACCGCAGAACTGGCTTCGCCGATTGTTACGTCTATGATCATTTACATCGGCTGCGGGCTGCTCTTCCGGACCAAAGTTAAACCGGAAGTAGAAGCGCTGCTCAATTCTTTAAAAGAAGATGGGGTTGAGGCATAAATTATGCCTCAACCCCATCGGAAATTACAATTTGTAACTCATTAAATGAGAGCCGCTCACGAAGAATATCCGTCCACTGGCATAATCCCCGCCCGCTTTAATGGTTGAAGGTGCAGTAGCAATCAGCGTCAAAGCATAACTTTGCGGATCGATCTGTACGATGGCTCCCTTATTAAAAAGCATGTACATTTCACCTTTTGGCCCTTCCACAAAAATCCTGGGGCATTGTTCGGCTGTAGTACGGCCGTAGGTAGGTAGCAGGTCTTCCTGGTGGAGCACTTTGCGTTTTACCGGGTCAAATACAAAGAATAGCTTTTTGTCGGCAATGCCATATACCAGGCCATTGGGCATCAGGCGCATCTCGCTGTATTCCTGCGTTCCGGGGAACAGTACAGTTTGCCATTCTATCTTCTTGCTGGCTATATCCATAAGGTAAACTACAGCTTCTTTGGCTTTTTTTTCTCCGCCGGTTCCTGGGGTAGTGGTACTGCCGCAAAGCAATTTGCCATTCTTTAAAGGTACAATGCTCATGGTCGATTGGTTTTTAACCACCTGCTCGTCGGTAAGCAGTACCCTGTCTTTAGTCTTATTGTTCCAGAAAAGCAGCCCTCCGCCGGTTGCTCCGTACTGAGGTGTGCCGCTCATGATCAATGTATGCCCATCGGGATGTGCCACCAGGCGGAATGGACGTATGATGGTGGGGTAAACAGTAGTTAAATGAACCGGATTGCTGGCTTTGTCTTTCGCGGCAATACCTTTCCAGGGCTGATATGGATTCCATTCTATGAGGTGGCCACCGCTGTAAACCCCGAAAAACACCTTATTGTCCTGATTGGCTAAGGCATTAAACTGCCCTATGGCATAGCGGTTGATCCATTTGTCCTGTTTCAGATTGTAGTTAAAGAAGCGCATCGGGAACGCTGTGCCGCCGGTGATGGTACCATCGGGCGCAGTACCTACACCCATTACTATGGCGCCATCGCTGGAGTAATTGAAGTTTACTTCCGTTGTTTTGCCGGTTTTTGGGTTGCTGGTAACCAATACCCGGTTTACCAGGTCAAGTTCTTTGATCTGGCTGCCATCCGGGAAGGTCTTATGGAAAAGATTTTGCGTGTTGGTGATTACCGGTTTCAGCGTTTGGGTATTGTATTTTTCGCTTTTTCGGCCTTCCCCTTTATACAGTTCATAATATACGGGATCTTTATCGCCCGGTACTTGTCCGTATACTTTGCCGTTCAGGTCGCGGTATACCAGGCCCATGCCCAGTTTACGTTCGTTTTGGGGTACTATGCTTTTGGTTTCGGCCGTTTGAGGATTAAAGGCAAAGAGCTGACAGGCGGCATTGCCCAGTCCGAAATAGATCCAGCCTGCGTCATCGGCGGCCATTGTTTTCTGATACTGATACCAGTTTTCTTTGTTTACAGACTTATAATCTTTAAATGCCCGGCTGCCCGGATCAAAGCACACCAATCCGCTGTTGGGATAGGTTACCGCCCAGATCTTACCGGCATCATCTTCGGTCATGGCCATGGCCATTTGGGGCATGGCTTTGCTGACAAAGGTAAATTTCCTTTTTACCGGGTCGAACTCCACAAAGTGATCGCGGTACATGGTGTAAAACTTGTTGCCGGATGAAAGGATAGAGGAGTAGGGGGTATCCTGTTTGGGATCAAAAGGAACAGGGAACTCCTCGCTTTTCCCGGTTTGGGCATCAATCATCAGCAGGGCATAGCCGCCCCGGTGGTCAAACAGCCAGATCAGCACCACATTGCGGCCTTCGCCGTCTACTGTTGCAACCACCCCGCGGTGATTGCTGATGGGCGAGGCCACACCATGATCGTAAAAGCCCGAACCCAGCGCTTTTGTTTTGGTTGCTACAGTAAAGCCACTCTTGTCGGGCAATGTTGTAATGCTCACGGGCTGCTGCGCATAAACAGCCGAAATGAGCAGCAGACCGGCGGATAGTAATAATTGTAGTGGTTTCATTTTGGTTTGTGTTTTATGGTTACGTACACGTAAATATAAGTATACTGATTATTAAAGTAGTATGAATCTGATAAAATGTTAAATTCAGCACAAATTATTTCAATTTTATATTTTTTTGTTTCAAAAGATTTCATACCTTAGATATAATTCGGGTACGTACACTTAAATCGTACCGGCTTTACAAAACCTGGCAACCAAAACCAATGAGATGAAAAAATCAGACTTTTCCAGAAGAAATTTTATTGCGGCTGTAACTACAACTTCAATTGCGGCCGCTTTTTCCAATGTCATTTCTGCGCAGGGCCATCTGCGGATAAAAGACAACGGGAAACTGGCCATTCTGGGCGGCACACCTGTCCGGAGCAAAGCATGGATCAGCTGGCCTAATGTACTGGCCGATGAGAAGGTAATTGCATCTATTGTAAATACCACCAAAAGCGGTAAATGGAGCCGTATCCAGAACCTGGCAAATGGCACGGTAGCCACTTTTGAGAAAGACTTTGCCAGCCTGCTTGGGGTAAGGTTTTGCGTTGGCACAGGTTCCGGAACACAGGCCCTGAGTACCTGTGTGGAAGCGCTGGGTATTGGTCCGGGCGACGAGGTGATTACCTCTCCCTATACCGATTTCGGTACCATCTCTGCCATCATAGGCAGCAGGGCTTTGCCGGTTATGGCCGATCTGGACCCTAAATCGTACCAGCTCGACCCGGCCGACGTAGAAAGAAAGATCAACAAAAATACGAAGGCCATTATGCCGGTGCACATGATGGGTATGCCCTGCGATATGGAACGTATCATGGCCATCGCTAAAAAACATAAGCTATTTGTTATAGAAGATGCCTGTCAGGCCAATTTTGCCCGCTACCAGGGCAAACAGATCGGCAGTATCGGCGATCTGGGCTGTTTCAGCTTCCAGGCCAGTAAGCAGATCTCCTGTGGAGAAGGCGGTGCGGTGATCGGCAACGACGAAGCTTTAATGGATAAGGTCTATACCGTACAGAATCATGGAACTGATCGCAAAGGAAAGAACGTCACCATAGGGCCTAAATACAGGATGAACGAGTTTGAAGGCGCTATTTTGCTGGGGCAGCTGCCGGGTGCCAAAGATCGTTTCGCCCGTCGCAACGAGAATGCGGCCTACCTCAGTTCCAGGCTGAAAGATTTCCCGGGACTGGTACCCCAGAAACAATACCAGGGAACAGAAAGCAGTGGCTACTACTTATATGCCATGAGTTACCATAAGGAGCATTTTAACAATGCAGACCGCAGTAAGTTCCTGAAAGCAATAGGTGCCGAGGGGGTTCCTTTGAGTCCGTATATTAAAGGTTTGCACACCGAACCCTGGGTAGAGCATATCTTGGGTTTAAAGGAATACAAGACCATGTACAGTGCCGAAAGGCTGCAACGCTTTAAGCAGGATGCCGCCCATATGCCCAATACCGATCTGGTTGGCCAGGAAATGATTGTACTGGGTGGTTCTGCCCAGCTTCTGGGCACAAAGTCGGATATGGACGATGTGATCAGTGCCATCATGAAAGTTTACGATAACCGCGATAAATTAAACACCATTCCATAATGCAGGCAAAGAAGATCATCATACTGTGCCTCCTGCTGGGCTGCTTTGCTTTGGACATCAAGGCCGATGTTGTTCCGGTTGATTCACTGAAACACCAGGCGGCAGGCTTAAGCCTGAGCACCTTTGATGTGGATGCTACACCACCTGTAGGTTCGCATCTGACCTATGATCCTATGGTCAATTCCTGGGATCTGGGCTTAAGGGCCAAGGGTTTTGTATTGCTGGGAGCGGGTAAACCCATTGTGGTTTGTTCGGTAGACTGGATAGGGATTTCTAACGACAGTCAGGACGAGTTTAAAAAAGCCATTGCCAATGCTGCCGGCACTACGCCCGACCGCGTGGCGGTCCATGCCATTCACCAGCACGATGCACCCACATCTGATTTTGGTGCAGAGAAGATCCTGCTGGCTGCCGGTATCAATCCCCGCAGTTTCGAAGGGGCTTTCTCTCGCGAACTCATCCGCCGCCTGGATATAGCGGTTAAAAATTCATTGCCACAGGCACAGCCCGTTACCCATCTGGGGCTGGGCACAGCCAGGGTATATAAGGTATCTTCCAACCGCCGCATCATTGGCGCCGATGGTCTGGTAAAGGCCAGCCGTACATCGGCCACCAAAGATTCGGCCATACGTGCGGAGCCGGAAGGCCTGATCGACCCTATGGTTTCCCTCATCAGTTTCTGGAACAAAGACAAGCCGGTAGCTGTACTCAGTTATTATGCTACGCATCCGCAAAGTTATTACCGTACCGGCGTGGCCAATCCCGATTTTCCGGGTATCGCGCGTTTTATGCGTCAGCTGGCCGTACCAGAGGCATTGCACATTCATTTTAACGGGGCAGGGGGCAACATCACCGCAGGTAAATACAACGATGGCGCTAAAATTAACCGGATGATCCTGGCGCAAAGACTGGCCGATGGCATGAAGCGTGCCTGGGACTCTACCAAAAAAGAACCGATTAACGCAGCGCAGGTACACTGGGCCATCGCACCCATCAGCATCCCTTTAAAAGCAGATGTGGGCACTATGGAACAGAAGATGCGTACCGAAACACCGGTATTCCTGGCCAATAACATGTCTAAACTGGTGCTGCTGCGCAGGCAGCAGGCAGGAAAAAAGATAGATGTAAGCTGCCTTACACTGGGCGGTGCCCGTATCCTGCATTTACCGGGAGAACCTTTTATTGAGTACCAGCTGGCCGCCAAGGCTTACCGCAAAGACCTGTTCGTGGCGGTGGCGGGCTATGGCGATTACGGGCCGGGCTATATCTGTAACGAGGAAGGTTATCAGCAAGGCGGATATGAAGCAGGTCAGGCATCGGCAGCTAACCCCGAAATTGAAAAAGTATTGATGAACGCTATACACAAACTGCTAAAAAACTAACACAATGAACCACACACAAAGAAACAATTCAGAAGCCCGGCGCAGCTTCCTCAAGTCGGCCGGGGTTTTTGCAGCAGGCATGATGCTCAGTCCATCATTGTCGGCCGCAAACAATAGTAATGCAAGCACTGCCCTGGCTGTTTCCGGCAAACCGGCCATTATGGGCGGCACTCCGGTACGGACTGCAGGCTGGCCTAAATGGCCGATATGGAACCCGGCAACCGACGAGAAACGGGTTACCGAAGTATTGCGCAGCGGGGTTTGGTCGCGTGCAAATGTATCTACCGAGTTCGAAACGGCATGGGCCAAAACCCTGGGGGTAAAACGCAGCTTAACGGTAGTTAATGGAACCAACGCACTCATTGTAGCGCTTAACCAGTTTGATATTGGCGCGGGCGACGAGGTCATTGTTCCGCCCTATACCTTTATTGCTACCATCTCGGCTGTCCTGCTCAACGGCGCAATCCCTGTTTTTGTGGATGTAGACCGGGAGACTTTTCAGATAGATCCAGATAAGATAGAAGCTAAGATCACGCCGCGCACAAAGGCCATCATTCCTGTTCATATTTTAGGCCTGCCCTGCGATATGGACCGCATAATGGCCATCGCTAAGAAACATAAACTGGTTGTACTGGAAGATGCCTGCCAGGCCCACCTTGCAGAATACGACGGCAAAAAGCTGGGCACCATAGGTGATGCCGGATGTTTCAGTTTTCAGAACTCCAAAAATCTGCCCATAGGCGAAGCAGGGGCTATTGTGAGCAATAGCGATGTGTTTATCGATAAATGTTTCTCTTACCAGCAGTATGGCTATCCCTTTGGCACCGCTGCCGGAGGTATAGGGATTGGCAGTACGGTGCTGGGCACCAAGGTACGTACCTCGGAATATGCATCGGCCATAGGTCTTTCTTTGCTGCCGCGGCTGGAGCAGGAAACCGCTACGCGCAACGAAAACGCAGCCTACCTGAAATCTAAGATTGAAAAAATACCGGGCATTATACCCTATAAATTATATCCTAAGGCAAACCGCTGTGCTTTTCACCTCTTTCCGTTCAGGTACCAGAAGCAGGCCTTTAAAGGGCTGTCGCGGGCCGCTTTCCTGAAAGCGTTACGGGCAGAAGGTGTGCCTTGCTCCAGTGGTTATACCCCGCTGATGGACATGTCGTTCATTAAAGAAGCTTTTGAGTCCAAAAACTTCAAAAAGATGTATACCGCGCAGGAACTGGATTACAGCAAATGGGCAGCGCAGAACAAATGCCCAAACAACGACATCCTTTGCAATGAAGAAGCGGTTTGGTTGTACCAGAATATGTTGCTGGGCACCAAGGCAGACATGGACGATATTGCCAATGCCATTGCTAAAATTCATAAGAATGCCGATCAGTTAAATAAAGCCGGGAAGTGATGAAAAAAACAATTCAGATTTTAACTTCCCTTTGCTTTATCTTTTTGAGTACAGTGCAGGCGCAGCAGGCCGACTGGAAGGCCGGTGTGGCACGTATGGTGATTACACCTAAGCAGCACATGGCCATGGCGGGTTTTGCGGTGCGTACGCATCCATCAGAAGGTAAGCTGCACGATTTATGGGCGAAGGCCCTGGCTTTACAGGATGCCAGCGGCAAAAAGGTGGTACTGGTGACCAGCGATCTGCTGGGCCTGCCCAAAGCGGTGTCCGACCAGATCAGGGACCGCATCCAGAGTAAGTACGGTATCACACGCGATCAGATCATATTGAACAGCTCGCATACGCATTCCGGCCCGGTTTTGCAGAACGCCTTATCTGACATCTACCTCCTGGATGCAGCGCAGCTGGAACAGGTTAAGCAATACTCGCGCGCACTGGAAGATTATATCGTAAAACTGGTAGGTGATGCCCTGGGTAAGATGGAGCCAGCAGAGGTTTATGCCCAGAACGGGGTTACCCGTTTCCAGGTAAACCGCCGTAACAATCCCGTAGCTACCCTTACCAAGGTTACGGAATTGCAGGGGCCTAACGATTTTGCCGTGCCGGTGCTGAAAGTGCTCAACAAAAAAGGCGAACTGAAGGCCATTACCTTCGGTTATGCCTGTCATCCTACTGTACTGGAAATTTACCAGTGGTCGGGCGATTATGCCGGTTTTGCACAGCTGGAACTGGAAAAAGCACATCCTGGTGCTACAGCAATGTTTTTTCAGGGGGCGGGGGCCGATCAGAACCCGCTGCCAAGACATACCATTCCCCTGGCCAAACAATACGGCCGTGAACTTGCTGCGGCGGTAGACCGTGTACTGGAAGAAGACATGCGCAAGCTACCTGCCGCCATTACTACGGCCTATTCGGAAGTGAACCTGCCTATGGCCCCGTTACCTTCAAAAGAAGAGCTTTCCAAAATCAGCCAGACTGCACCAGTAGCCTACCAGAAGCGCTGGGCCGAACGCATACTGAGCAAACTGCAGAATGGCGAACAGCTGTCGCGCCTGTACCCTTACCCCGTACAGGTATGGACACTGGGCGGCCTGCCATTGGTGAGCCTGGGCGGTGAGCTGACCATAGAGTATTCCATCAAGATCAAGCAGATGCTGGGTCAGGATGCCTTTGTGCTGGGCTATTGCAATGATGTAATGACCTATATCCCGTCCTGCTCCATATTACAGGAGGGCGGATATGAAGGTGATGCTGCCAGAATGGTATACGGGCTGCCTGCAAAATGGGATGCCACCATCGAAACCAAAATATTAACCGAAGTGATCGCACAATGCGAAAAAGCAGGTGCGCTTAAGATTGTTAAATAAAAAATGCAACAAACATGGATCCTAAAACCCCTAAATCCCCAATATCCCTGTCCCGGCGCCAGTTCATTGCCGGGACAAGTTTGTTGCTCAGCGCAACGGCCCTGAGACTGAATGCCAGTCCGGTTTCGCTGCTCTTTGCCGAGCCGATCATCGATATCCATCAGCATACCGATTATATGGGCCGGACCAACGACATGCTGGTGGCACACCAGCGGGCCATGGGCGTTACCAAAACCATACTTTTGCCATCAGGCAGGCCTGTAAACCAAGCCTCTACCCACTTTGGTAAAGGCAATGGCCTGCAGGCCAAAGCTACAGGAAATGCCATATGTCAGGCCCTGGCCAAAAAATACCCTAAGGAGTTTTTGTATGGTGCCAATGAGGTGCCCGACATTCCGGAGGCCATCCAGGAGATAGAAAGGTACCTGAAAATGGGGGCCTGTGTAATCGGGGAATCCAAATTCGGAGTGGAATGCGATTCGCCCGAAATGCAGAAGATCTACGAGCTGGCCCAGGCCTATAATGTGCCGGTATTGATGCACTGGCAATATGAAATGTACAATTACGGCCTGGACCGTTTCCATACCATGCTCGAGAAATACCCTAAGGTAAATTTCATTGGCCATTCTCAAACCTGGTGGGCGAATATTGATAAGAACCATACCGATCAGTCGGTATTGTACCCGAAAACAAAGGTGACACGGGGCGGCATTACCGAACAGCTGCTGAGCAATTATGACAATATTTATGGGGACTTTTCAGCCGGTTCCGGACTGGGCTCCCTTACCCGCGATGAAGACCATGCCCGATGGTTTCTGGAAAAACACCAGGACAGGCTGCTTTTTGGCAGCGATTGTACCGACATCACCGGGCATATCGACAATTGTTTTGGCGCCAAGCTGATCGATGCCATCAAAAGGCTATCACCAAGTAAAAAAATAGAAAGAAAAATTTTATACCACAATGCTAAAAAGCTGTTCCGTCTGTAAGGCAAAAACAGCATACGATACGAATCTGATAATGAGCAATACCTTAACTGCAAAACAATACTACTCTGGCTTTGAGCTGGCACACGATACCTATAATGCAATATCGGCCGCCAGTGATGGCCGCATTTATTATGTCCTCTCCTCCGAATCCTATGACATCGGCGGCAAAATTTATGTGTACGATCCTGAAACAGATGCTACGGCACTGCTGGCCGACCTGACCGAAGTTTGCGGTGAAAAAGACAGCAAGGCCATTCCGCAGGGCAAGAGCCATGTGCGTTTTTATGAAAGCAATGGCAAGCTGTATTTTGTAACCCATGTTGGGGTTTACGATATGGTAAACGATATGGAAACGCTCCATAAGGTGGCCCCTGCCGGTTACCAGCTTTACCCGGGGGGGCACATCCTATCGTACGATCTGGCTTCGGGCAAGTTTGAGGACCTGGCCATAGCTCCTGAAGGCGAAGGGCTGCTGACCATGGCCATTGACAAGGACAGGGGGCATATCTATGCGCTTACCTGGCCCCTGGGCTATCTGCTGCACTACGATATGACTACCGGTAAACTCAGCAATATCGGCCTCACCTGCGGCCGCGGAGAAGGCGGAACTGTGGGGCTGGATTATCGGGTGATCTGCCGCTCTATGTTTGTTGATCCGGCCAGCGGAACCTTATACCTTTCTACTGCGGAGGGCGATATCCTGACATACCAGCCGGGCGATAGCACGTTTGGCAAGCTGGATGAGGTTGACCTGCGCCTGGATTACTTCGGCAGTTACGATGCCACCCGTCCGGGCAGTATGGGCTACAACTGGCGCAAGATCTTCTGGTACGAGCCGCAGCAGATAGCTTATGGCGTACACGGCAATTCGGGTTACCTGTTTAAGTTTGATCCGCGTAAACAGCAGATCGAAATTGTAGACAGGATTGCTTCCCTGCCTTCGCAGAAAAGCGGCATGTTTGATCAGTTCAGTTACGGTTACCTGGGCTTTCAGCCGGGGCCGGATGGCAAAACCATTTATTACCTTACCGGCGGTCCAATTTATGTGGACGGCAAGCGCTTAAAAGGCAAGGATGCCATTGCCAAGGGAGCGGCCAAAGGGCTGGAGAACCTGCATCTGGTGACCTATGACCTCTCCAACAGGAAATATACCGACCATGGGGCCATTTTTTATGCAGACGGCAGCAGGCCAACCTATGTCAACTCCATTACCATGGATACCGATGGAAATGTATATACCCTGGCCAGGTTTATGCACAATGGTCATGAAATACAGGATCTCATTAAAATAGACAATCCATTTAAACACACAAACCAATAAAATATTTAAGCAATGAAACGAACCAACCTAACCCGAAACCTGTTGCTGATTGCCGCTTTTGCAGTGGTATGCAGTTCATGCGCAAAGAAAAAGAAATATGAGGATTCCCGTACGCCTGAAGAATCTATAGAGACATTCGATATCCTGGATGGCTTTAAAGCCGAAGTATTTGCTTCGGAGCCGCAGGTTAAAGATCCTGTAGAGCTTACTTTTGATGAAGACGGCAATGCCTATTCCATTGAAATGGGCGATTACCCTTATAAAGCGGTACGCGGACAGGGTAAGGGCATCATCCGCAAACTGATTGACAAAGATGGCGACGGCAGGATAGATACTTCTGTGGTTTTTGCCGAGAAACTGGAAAGTGGTACCAGTATATTGCCCTGGGAGGGTGGTTTGCTGGTTACAGCTGCGCCCGATCTGCTGTTCCTGAAAGATACAACCGGCGACAACCGGGCAGATATCCGTGAGGTACTGTTTACCGGCTTTTTTCAGGACAACTCCGAGGCCCAGATCACCAGCTTAAGGTATGGGGTGGACAACTGGATTTATGCCAATAACGGCGGTCAGGCTGGTGAAATTACCTTCAGTCGCAAACCGGATGCACCTGCCCTGCAGATCAAAGGGGGCGATTTCCGCTTTAGATTAGACAAAGGCTTGTTTGAGGTAGAGTCGGGCGCCGGGCAGTACGGCCTGGATATGGACGACCTGGGACACCGCTTTTATACCAACAACTCCAGGCATATTTCCAACTCGCCTATAGCGGCCAGGTACCTGAAACGCCATGAGCATATGAACTTTAAATCGGTAGTCAATATTTACGCTGCCGAGCCCATCATGTACCAGGCTACGCCTGCGCCATGGTGGCGTGCCGAGCGGACCAAAGCCCGTAACGAAAATTTCCAGAAAGAGAAACTGGACAGGGTAGAATATGCCGAAGGCCGTTTTACAGGTGCTTCCGGAGGTACCATTTATGCCGGGGATACCTATCCGAAATCATTCTATGGTTCTCATTTTATTGGCGATGTGGCGGGCAGTCTGGTACACCGCGATATTATAGAACTGAGCAACGAGGGGCCTTTCTTTGCTGCCAAACGCAGTGCCGAGGAGCAGAAGCGCGAATTTATTGCCGCTACCGATACCTGGTTCAGGCCATGTAACTTTACCCTGGGTTACGATGGTAACCTTTATATGATAGACATGTACCGCCAGCACATCGAAACCCCGGTGTCCATCCCTGATTCTTTAAAGATGGACATGGATTTCGACAGGGGTAACGATTTTGGCCGTATTTACCGTATTGTGTACAACAAGGCCACACCTAAAAAGGTATTGCCACCACACATGACCAAACAGTTTACACAGGAACTGATCCCTTACCTGGGCCATGCCAACCGCTGGTGGCGTTTAACCGCCCAGCGGGTTATTATACAGCGTAAAGACAAAGGTGCTGTGCCGGCATTGACCAAACTGTTCAATAACGATAAAAATCCTATTACCAGACTGCATGCGCTGTATACATTGGAAGGATTGGATGCTTTAACTGCCGAAATGGTTACCAAAGCTTTAACGGATGCCGATGCCGGATTAAGGGAGCATGGGGCCATCCTGGCCGAACGTTACCAAAACGATGCTGCACTTTCGAGTTTGCTGGTTAAGGCCATCAACGACCCGGTAGGCCTGGTTGCGATGCAGGCTAGCCTGAGCGCAGGTCAATTACCGGCTGCACAGGTAGTGCCGTCTTTTGCGGGCGTAGTAGAAAAGAAATATAAAGACCTTTGGTTTACCACTGCCGTGTTGAGTTCTGATCCGGGTTCTTCATTTGACCTGCTGGGGCAGCTGGCCAAAAACGGCACTTTCTTTAACGGAACCGATTCGGCCAAGCTGGCCTTCATGAAGAACATTTCTATCATCATTGGCTCGCGGAAATCGGTAGCTGAAGTGGGTAAACTCATGGAGTTCCTGGCTTCACCGGCTGTTAAGGCCGATGCAAAATGGGTACAATCGGGCCTGAGTGGCCTGGCTACCGGCTTAAAAAAATCTAAAAATAAAACGGCGGCTCCTGCATTGTTAAATACCGCTAAGAAACTGGAGGGCAGTGCTGCCGATGAAAACAAAAAGGGTTGGCAGGACATTGCCGAAGCCCTGAAAGCAAGCTGATCCCATACTTATTTAAAACATAAACACATGAACACTCAAGATCATTCACGCAGGTTGTTCCTGCAAAAACTCCTCTCGGCCGGACTGGTTGTGGTTGCCGGAGGGGCAGCGCTAAGCAGCTGCAATAGTGACGTACCTAAAGAAAATACAACAAACGCAGGCAATACGCCTAAAGCGGCAGCACCTGATACGGCTGGTAAGGCTGCATCAGGTGGTACAGATGACTTTAAATGCGGGGATTACAGTGGTGTGAGCCCCGAAGAGCTGGCCAAGCGTAAAAAGCTGGGCTACGAAGAAAAGGCTTCCGATCCTGAACGCGAGTGTATAAAGTGTAACCTTTTTATCCCTAAAGGAGCGGAGAAAGATTGTGGCGGCTGTATCCTGTTCAAGGGCCCTGTGAACAAAGGCGGTTCATGTACTTATTGGGTAGAGCAGGTTTCCTAAATACGCTAAAACATCAGATTAATGCTTCAAAACCAATATAAAATTATCAACGCAAGGATCATTACACCTTACCGGATAATTGAGCGCGGCACATTAATTATAAAGGGAGATACAATAACCGCAGTAAGCGAACAGGATATAGCAGCTCCGGGTGCTATAGAGATTGACGCCAAAGGTTGTTATGTGGCTCCTGGCTTTATAGACATACACATTCATGGCGGGGGCGGACACGATTTTATGGATGGCAGTGAAACCGCCTTTCTTAAGATTGCCGAGACCCACGCCAGGTATGGCACCACGGCGATGGTGCCCACCACGCTTACCAGTACCCGAGAGGAACTGTTAAACACACTGGACATCTATAAACAGGCTCACCGGAAGAACCTGATGGGTGCCCAATTTCTGGGCATGCACCTGGAGGGACCTTATTTTGCAGCAGATCAGCGTGGCGCCCAGGACGCCCGCTTTATCCGCAATCCTGATCCGGAGGAGTATAAGGCTATCCTTGCGCACACCGATATCATCAGGCGCTGGAGTGCAGCACCGGAACTGCCTGGGGCCATCACCTTTGGCCGCTTTTTAAGGAGCAAGGGCATCATCGCGGCCATAGCGCATACCGATGCCATTTATGAAGAAGCATTGGAAGCATTTGAAAATGGTTATACACTGGCTACACACCTTTATTCCTGCATGTCAGGCGTTACCCGTCGGAATGCTTACCGCTATGCAGGAGTGATTGAGAGTGCTTACCTGATTGACGAGATGGATGTGGAGATCATTGCCGATGGGATCCATCTACCCGCCGCCCTGCTGCAGCTGGTGTACAAAATAAAGGGGGCCTCAAAAACAGCGCTGATCACCGACGCCATGCGTGGGGCCGGTATGCCGCCCGGCGAAAGTATCCTGGGCAACATCCATACTGGCATGAAAGTAATTGTAGAGGACGGGGTAGCCAAGCTGCCCGACAGGAGCGCTTTTGCAGGCAGTGTGGCTACGACCGACCGTCTGCTGCGGACGATGGTTCAGCTGGCACATGTGCCTTTGATTGAAGCTGTGCAGATGCTGACCGCTACACCGGCAAAAATTATGGGGGTTGCAGACCGGACTGGCTCCTTAATAGAAGGGAAACAAGCCGATGTCGTTATTTTTGACGGGGAAATTTCTATTCAGACTACCATGGTAAAAGGAAACCTGGTGTATACGAAATAAAAAAAAGCCCGTTTAAAACGGGCTTTTAAAATCTTTAAATGATGAAAGTATAAGGTCTTTTTCAGAAAGGATCAGCTCCTGTTCTGAAATTTCCCTGTTCCAGTTGATGTTCAGGTCGGGGTCGTTCCACATCACACCGATTTCGGAAGCTTTATCGTAATAATTGGTGACCTTATAAGTAAAAATGGTTTCATCCTCCAGGGTCAGGAAACCGTGTAAAAAGCCCGGGGGTACCCATAGCTGTTTGTGGTTCTCTCCGCTCAGTTCGATACTGAAATGCTGCCCGTAAGTAGCTGAGGCTTTTCTGATGTCGACTGCAACATCCAGTACTGCGCCTTTCAGTACACGTACCAGTTTGCCTTGCTCAAAAGGCATGTTTTGCGCATGCATACCTCTTAAGGCGCCTTTTTGCGAAAAAGACTGGTTGTCCTGCACAAAATTGCCTGTTATCCCGGCTTCGGCCAGGATCCTGGCGTTATAGCTTTCATAAAAATAGCCCCGGTTGTCTTTCCATACCTTAGGCTCAATCACCAAAAGTCCGGCTATAGGTGTTTCTGTAATCTGCATAATTTTAAGCTATATATTCCATTAAAGTGCGGAAGGCCACAAATTGATTTTCGAAATGTTCATTGATTTCTGCCTGCAATGCCGGGGCAAAATTCTCCTGGTAATCCAGGTAATCGGCCATATGCTCGGCCACATACTGGGCACAATAGGTTATGCCTTCATTTGGTGAATCTAAAACCCTGAGCAGACGGTTGGAAATAAATTTTCCGGTGGCCATTACATTCGGGATATGGACGTCCTGCATCCATTTCAGCCATTTGTCGGCCACTGCTTCGTCAATTATTATGGTTACGTTGTATAATAGCATGGAGCAAAGATAATACTAAGTCCCAATATTATCTCCCCGAAGTTTCCTGAAACGTTTACGCGCCTCACTGGTATACATGCTGCCGGGGTAATCGTTGATCAGTTTCTGGTAGATGCTTTTTGCCTGCTCGTTATCTTTGAGGTTATTCTCATACAAATCGGCGAGGGTAAACAGGGCGTCATCTGTCCAGATGCTGTTGTTTTGTTTTTCGGTCAGCGTTTTCAGTGCAGTTATGGCGCTGGGAATATCATTGTTTTTGATGTAGATCCTGGACCGGGCCATTAAGATATCATCCGTAAGGCTATTGTTTGGAAATGCAATGGCAATGCTGTCGAGCTTGGCCAGGGCTTGTGCCGGCTGGTTCCTGAACTGCAGCATTTCGGCATCAGCATACATTTTAAGGGCGCTGCTGTCTGTTTTTGATTGCAGGTTATCCGAGATCAGCAAGCTCAGGTTAAGGGCGTCGTTGGCAATCAATTGCGATGTAGAAGCTTTCAGCACGTCGGCCTGCGATTTGGCATAGTTAAAATTGCCCTGATAAAAAGAAAGCCGGGCGGCCCTGTATTTTGCTTCATTGCCGATGTCCTGGTTCTCAAATTGTTTGGCCACCTGTTCATAGATCAGAAAAGCTTCCCAGGGCTGCTGCGTCAAAATATAGATGTCGCCCAGGTCGAGCTTCACCTGGCCGGTTTCGGCAGCAGAAATTCCGGGCGTTTTGAGCAATTCTTCCAGGGTTTTTTCGGCTTTAGGCAGTTCGTTAAGATAATAGGCCTGCAAATTGGCCAGTTTGGTAAGGGCAAAAAGGGTCTGCCTGCTTTTCCCATATTCATCGATAATGGCCTGATATGCTGAGGCCAGATCGGCGATAGTGTTTTTATCAAACTTACCGGCAATCACCAGCTGGTACTTGGCGTTGATCATTTCAACCTTTGCCGGCAGGTACCAGGGGTTTTCTTTGCCTTTGGTCAGTAAATACTCATAAGCCTTGATGGCGGTAGGATAGGCTTTGTTGTCTAAAAAAGTATTAGCCGTATTAAATAAAATAGCGCCATCGTCTTTTATCCGCTTGTCCTGCGCAATGAGCTGCCGTAAGGCCATTTCATATTCCTGCTGCTGCAGGTATTGCCAGATGAGCAGTTTGGTATAGATTTCAGTCTGCGGTTCTTTCTGGATCTTTTTGAGCAGCGCCGATTGCAGGATCTGGTAATCGGCATTGTCCTCAAACACAGACGAAAGCACGCTTTCGGCCTGTGGAAGGAGCTGCGGGAGTTGGGGCAGTGCATTCAGGTATTCCTGTACCAGCATGTTTTTGTCTTTTTTGTAGCGGTAAATGCTCAGCAGCTCGTACGTAAAGGGCTGATCGTTGTTCAGGAGCTTACGGCCCTGTAAAAAAGCAGATATAGCCAGGTCGTAAGCCTGGAAACCGTAAAAATGATTGGCGATTTCCCTGATCTTAAATTCATCTGCCGGTAAATTGGCGATTACCTGCATATACATTTTATTGGCCGCTTCAGTCTGGCCTTTGTCCTGATAAATCCTGGCCAGCGCAATGCCATACTGGAGACTTTTAGGGTTTTGTCTGATCTGTTTTCTGGCAAGTTTCTCTGCTTCATCAAACTTTTTAAGTTTCAGCAGGGAGTTGAAATAGAGTTCAAAATAAGCGTCACTTTTGGTGTTGTTAAATAGTTTTTCCAGCAGTACAGCGGCCTGCTGAAACTGGCCCTGCTGGTAATATTGGTAAGCCAGTGCATCGTCTACATTATCTTGCGCCCAGCAGAGTAATTTTATCAGGCACAATAAAACAGTTACAGCTAATTTCTTCATTTTCAAACTAAGATCGGGAATTTAGCGAATAAAATAGTAAATTCATTTTTCTAATTCATGCGCTATGCCAACAATGGATGGAATGCCCGATCTGGAACAGCTGGAAAGAGAAGTTCTGGAGTTAAATTCAAAATCCGAGGTTTTAGTCACCCAGGTATTGTTTTACTATGTTCTGGGTATTGAAGCGCTGTTTCCCGAGATGCATTGTTCTATCATGAAAGTTAAAAACGGCAGGTTGTATGGCTGGGTTGCGCCCTCCTTGCCCAAAGATTATCTGGAACAGATTGAAGGGATCAAGATTGATGACAACATGGGCTCCTGCGGTACGGCAGCCTTTTTAAAGCAAACGGTGATTGTGGCCGATATTGGACAGGATGAAAAATGGGATGGCTATCAGGAAATTGCCCTGAAGCACAACCTGCTGGCCTGCTGGTCGAGACCTATCATTAATTCCGCCGGTAAGGTTATGGCTACTTTTGGGATGTACTACGGCAAGGTGAAAGTACCCAATGAAGAAGAAATAAAAATAGTGGAAAGGGCCAGTTCCTTACTGCAGGTTATCCTGGAAAGCAGGCAATATGCCGAGGCGCTGAAATCCAGCAATGAGTTGTATGATTACGTGAACAAAGCAACCAATGATGCCATATATGACTGGGATATTGTTGGTAATAACCTGGAATGGGGCGGAGCTTTTTTCAGGGTTTTAGGCTACCAGCCTGATGACGGGCGGTTTCCTATTGAAAGGTGGGTAGAAATGATTCACCAGGAGGATGTTGATCCGGTTACAAGGAGCCTGCGGGATGCTTTACGGGATCCTGATAAAACCAACTGGACAGCCCAGTACCGGTTTAAACGGGGCGACGAAAGTTATGCATTTATAGAAGAAAACGGATACATTTTGAGGAATGCGGATGGCGAGGCCATCCGGATGGTGGGGACGATGCGCGACATCACCGAACGCATCAATTACATTCATACTATTGAACAGCAGAACCATAGGCTCAAAGATATTGCCTGGGCACAAACCCACCTGGTGAGGGCACCCCTGGCCCGCATTATGGGGCTGGTTCAGCTACTCCGGGAGCCGGAAAGCGAAAATGTAGACGAACAGCAGGTCATTGCTTTTTTACATGATTCTGCAAAGGAACTGGACAGTGTGATCAAGGGGATTATCGAAAAAAGCCTGAGCTGAGCTGCAAGAAAATTTGCTCAGACATCAAGTTCTATATTGATCACTGTGCCTTCAGCAGGTTTTGAATGGAGTTGAATGCTGCCATTCAGGTGTGCTACCCGGTTTTTAATGTTGCTGATTCCCATGCCGGCAATTGGTGCAGTGCTGTCAAAGCCCCTGCCATTGTCTTCAACGGTAAGGTAAAACCTCTGCTGGTTTTGGCTGCATTGAAATAGAATTGAGGTGGCATGGGCATGTTTGATCACATTGGCCAGGATTTCCTGTGCAATCCTGTAAATGGTAATCTGTGCATTTAAAGGGATGGTTTTTTGCAGGTTTATGGCTTCAAAGTGCAGGCTCAGGTTGTTGCGCATAACCGATTCACAAAGTTCCTTTAAGGCTGCTTCAAGTCCGTAAAGCAGTAAGGTTTGCGGCATCATATTGCGGGCAATGTGCCTCAGTTCAGTTACCGAGCCGTCCAATTGGGCAACGATCTGCTGCAATTCAGCATCCTGTGTTTTTGTTTTTGCCCAGGCCGATAAACTGAGCTTAATGCCGGCCAGCATGCTGCCCAATCCATCATGCAGGTCTTTTGCCAGCCTGTTCCTTTCACTTTCTTCTGCATCTAACATGGCCTTTACCAACTCTATTTGCTGTTTCTGCTCTAACTCAGTTACTTTTTGGCTGGCAATTTTTTTCTGGCTTTTGTAGTAGAAATAGATAAAGAACACCAGGATAAAAAGGAACAGACATGCACCGGCGAGCAGCCAGTTGTAAAGGCGGTTATTTTTGAGGGTCAGCAGGGCATGTTTTTTCTCTGCGCTAAGCAATGCAATCTTTTTCTGCTTTTCAGCAGTCTGGTATTTAATTTCCAGTTCATTGATGTCGGTTTTTATCCGGGACTCACTGGTGCTGTCCAGCAATAGCAATGCTTTATCAGACCATTCGTAGGCTTTACGAAAATCGCCAAGTTTGCTATAGGTTCCGGCCAATTCATAATACTGTCTTATCCGGTTACTTGCAAAAGGGAGGGTTGGTTGCTGAAGGATATCTAACAGCACTTGTTTTGCATTTTCGTATTTGCCTTGCCTGGAATAGGTTTTGTATTTTTCAAATAAAAGGCTTTCTACGCTGTAAGATTTGTTTTTCTGTTTAGCAAGTGCAATGCCCTTGTCGAAACTAAGCTGTGCCTCGTTGTAAAGCCCCATGCGGTCAAAATACATGCCCTCCAGCTGATAACAATCTATGGTAAAAACAGAAGCCGGGTAAGGATCCAGCAGCGCCTTTGCCTGATCGAGCATGGCTTTGGACGAAGGGAATTTCTTTTGAAGGATGTAATTTTTTGCTGCACGCATATAGGTGTCTGCAAGTACCGAAGGATAAGGCGACGGCTTTAAAAGGGGAATGGCCTTTAAAAAATATTCTTCCGCTTTATCGTAATGCAGGGTATTGGTAAAAACAAGCCCGATATTCAGGTAACAATTACCCACCATGCCCATATCTCCTGCCTGTTGCGCTAATGGGATGCAACGGGTCAGCAGAATATCCATAAACTTTTTTTCCTGGTCTTCATGCTGCAATAAAGAACCATAACCCAGCCATGCCCTGGCCCGGTATTGGTAGGCTTCTGGTAGGCTGAACCTGGCCAGTAAACTGTCAGACTTCATATACATCCGTTTTGCCAGCGGTTTGTTGGTTTCCCAAAAGTAAGCCGCTGTAAAGTAGTTGCTGAGTGCCTGGAGATAAGGATTGTTTTTACTTAGCGCTTTTCCTTTAATGAGGTATTGCCAGGATTTAGCCGTATCCAAATCAGACCAGTAGTAGGAGAGTGTAAAATTTGCCCTGGCTTTAACCGCAGCATCTGCATTACCGTTTAACAAGCCGTTTAAGCTGTCGGTAAATTTCTTTTCATCCAATGGAGGGGTTTGTGCAGCAACATCAAGACTAATGCCCAGTAAAAATGTGATAAAACAAATCAGGCGGATCATAAGACAAGATAACAAAAGTAAGTAACAATTAGGCTTTAAAGTAACAATATTGGTGTATTGCCTTGGTACAAAGGGCATGTTGCGTAGCTTTGTAAGCTAATCAGTGATATGACCGGATTTAAAAGATATTTCAAGCTCTTTTTTGCGTTTTCCTTTGCGCTCAGTTTTGCGTTTTTATGGCCTGCCTGCCAGCCGCAAAAGGAGACAAGGGTAATCCCTGTTGACGATTTTTTTAAATCGCAGCAAAAGATCGCATACAGATTGTCTCCTGATGGCAAACACCTTTCTTACCTTAAACTGCAAGGAAAAGACCAGAACCTCTATATTGAAAATGTTGAAGGCGGAAAAGGCAAAAGTATTACGCGCCTGAAGAACAAGAGCATCGTATTTTATTTTTGGGTAAGCAACAACGAACTGATCTATTACAAAGAAATTGATGCCGCTAAACGCCAATCCGATATCTTCATCATTGATAAAGACGGGAACAACGAGCGACAGTTACTGAATAACGATAAAAGCCGCTTAAAGGTAATTGAAGATCAGCTGATCGACGATAAATACCTGCTGGTTTCGTCCAATAAAAGAGATTCGACGGTTTTTGATGTTTATCGCTTAAATGTGCGGAACGGAGAGATGGAGATGGCCGCCAGGAACCCGGGAAATATTGTCGACTGGCGTACGGATTCGGAAGGAAAGCTGCGCCTGGCAGTGAGCAGTGACGGGGTGAATTCAACCATACTTTACAGGGAAAATGAAAGCCAGGCCTTTAAAAAGGTATTAGCCAGTAATTTTAAAGACACCTTCCATCCCGTGGCTTTTGACCACCAGCGGCCAAATGTAATTTATGCCATATCTGATGTGAACCGGGATAAAACCGCTTTGGTAGAAGTCGATTGCAATACCGGAAAAGAACTAAAGAATATTTTTTGTAACGATACACTGAACATTACCGATGCCCAATATTCAAAGAAAAAACAAAAGCTTTCTTTTGTGGTGTATGAAACCTGGAAAAAGGAGAAGCACTTTCTGGACGACTCTGTGAAGCAGCTTTACAGCAATCTGGATAAGCTGTTACCGAAAACCGAGACCAGGATATTTGATATGGATGAGGCGGAGAGTGTGTTTATACTCCGGACCTTTACTGACCGTAACCCGGGTTCTTATTACCTGTATTTTGCCAATACCGGCAAGCTGAGAAAGCTGAGTGATTTTAATGCTTCCCTTCATGAAAATGAGCTCTGCGAAATGAAACCGGTAAGCTATAGTTCACGTGATGGTCTCAGGATTCATGGTTACCTTACCTTGCCCTTGAATAAGGCTGCACAAAACCTGCCTGTAGTGGTATTGCCGCATGATGCTGCGGCCCAGAGAAACCTCTGGGGTTATAACCCCGAAGTTCAGTTCCTGGCCAACAGGGGGTATGCAGTATTTCAGGTGAACTACAGGGGTTCCTCCGGTTATGGGAAAACATTTGCTGCAGCTGGTTTTAAAGAGTGGGGCGGGAAAATCCAGGACGACATTGACGATGGTGTGAAATGGCTGATCGGTAAAAAAATTGCCGATCCTAAAAGAATTGCTCTATATGGAAGTGGTTTTGGTGGTTATATTGCTTTAAACGGACTGTACCTAAGCAAGGGCATGTACACCTGTGCAGCCTCAAATTCTGGGGTTATCAATCTGCTTACCTATCTCAAATCTATCCCTCCATACCAAAAACCTAACCTGCAAATGTATTACGAGGTTATTGGCAATCCGGTAAAGGATATGGACAGGATGAGGCAGGTATCGCCGCTGTTCCAGACCGATAAGATCAATGCCCCGGTGCTGCTGGCCGAAAATATCAACGACCCGAACAACAATTCAGGCGAGGCCATACAGTTTGTAAAAAACCTCAAGAAAAGAAATGTCAGCATCACATACCTGGAAACCGATGGAGACGTGATCTTTGGCAGAAACCCCGATGTGAGGCATAAATTTTATACCGCCCTGGAAGAATTTTTAGAAGTTAACCTGAAAAGGAAGTAAATTCACGCATGGCTTCAGAAAAAAGAGACGGTTACCGTAAGAATTTTTCGTTGATACTTACCTTCATCGTGCTGATGTCTGTGCTGTTCCTGCTTTCTCTTGGGCTGGCTTACCGGTTCAGTACAAAATACATCGAAAACGAGTTTGTTTCCGAAAAAGTAAACGTACTGGAAGAGAGTATTAAACCGTATAACGATTTCTTTCAGAAAAAGCTGCCAGAGGTTTCTTTTTATAACGGATACCTGGATTCTGCCACAGCGGCCAGCTTTGTTGATACGGTTTTACTGGAATATCCTTTTGTTTCAAAGGTTGTTTTTTATGATTCCGAAGTGAGCAATACTCCCGTTAGCGATGGCCTGAATATAGGGAAATTCTCCTTTGGCCCTAAAAACATCTACCAGTTTGGCAGCCTGGTACCTCTGGATTCTGTACAGCTCTTTTCCAGGAACAATACCCGTAATTTTATTGTAGGCGATGATTTTAATGCATTAGGACTAAAACTGGTGTCTTACATTGAGAGCCTGGATACTACACGTGTGCCCGGACAGGACGAGCTGTTCAGCAATTTCAGTAATGTGCGTTCCAACAAAATCACCTACCTGAATATTCCAAGGCTGGAAGACCTGAAGGCTTATAAACACATGATGCGAAACCGCCTGGAAGCCAATCCTGTTTACCAGCAGGATATGCTTTCCTTTCAGCTCGATCCTTATAAAATAAAGATCATGAATACCCGGCCGCTATTGTACCAGTACATTAAAATTGAGCCGCTTACTTACGATCCGCTGGATACTACCGAGGTATACCTGAGCACAGAGATTACACTGCCGGGGCCATTTTCGGATTATAAGCTTTATTTCATCTCCTCAAAATCTTTCATAGAAAAGGAGGTTTTCAGCTATTTTTTACCAATAGCACTTGCATTGCTCTTGTTTTATGGCATCGTTGTGCTGGTGGCTTTTCTCATCTACCGTAACCTGAACATCAACCAGAAGATGTTTAAGCTGCAATACGACTTTGTAAACAACCTGACGCATGAATTCAAGACACCCGTCAGCGTCATAAAGATTGCGGGGAACAACATCAAAAGTGCTACGGTGCTGACAGACCGGGAGTTGAAACTATATGGTAAGATCCTGGACGAAGAGGCCGATAAGCTGAACGGGCTGATGAATAAGCTGCTGGCATTTACACAGATAGAAAATAAGTCAATAGCCTTGAACCGCGATGAGATCAGGATCGTTGATTTTATGGAAAGTACCGTTGAGGCACACCGCTTAAAGCACCCCGACTTTGATTTCACCTACGAAATCTCAGGATTCAAAACTTTTGTTACCGATCCGGTGCTGCTGGGCAGCCTGTTCGATAACCTGGCCGAAAATGCTTATAAATATTCACCTGCAGAGCGGAAAAAATTGCACATCAGTGCAAGACTGATCAAAGGAAAAGTAGTGTTCAGGTTTGCCGATCAGGGCATCGGTATCCCCGCCTCAGAAATTAATAATATATTTAAGAAGTTTTTCCGCATCCAGAACCAGTACAACCAGAACGGTAGTGTGGGCCTGGGTTTGGCTTTCTGTAAGGAACTGGTTAACTTTATGAAGGGCGAAATTACAGTGAGGAGTAAGGTGAACAAAGGAACAGAATTTAAAATTGTACTACCATATAATGATTAATACTATGTCGAAAGGAGTTAAAATACTGATTGTTGAGGACGATGAAAATTTACGTTTTTTAGTGGTACATCGTTTAAAGGCCGAAGGATATGAGGTTTCGGAAGTGGGCGATGGGGAAGCTGCGGAAAAGCTCATCTTATCGGAAAAACCTGATATTGTTTTGTTAGACTGGATGTTGCCCGGAAAACAGGGTGCACAGGTGTGCGAGGAGGTACGTAAGCAGGGATTTGACAACCTGATCATCATGATGACCGCGAAAGCCCAGGACGTGGATAAGATCGATGCCTATAATTTTGGGGTTTCTGACTATGTGAGCAAGCCTTTTAACATGGATGTACTGGTGGCTATGCTCGATAGTAAGGTGAAATTTATTTTAAACAACGAACGTTCTGAGGTACACCGCTTTGGCAATATGGAACACCACCCTAATATCCACACTTTGTTCAGGGAAGGTAAAAAGATAGAACTTACGATTCTGGAAAACCGGATATTATTGTACTTTTTGCGGAACCCGAATAAGGTAATCAACCGGGATGAGCTGATGCTGGTGGTATGGGGTTATAATTCTGATGTGAATACCCGTACGCTGGACATGCACATTGTACGCCTGCGTAAAAAGATAGAGCTGAACCCGGATAATCCGCAGCTGCTGCAGACGGTAAGGGGGGTAGGTTATCGTTTTAACCCGGCTTAACTGATAAAGCTGATCAGTACAAGTACCAGGTATTGCAGCAGCATGGTGCCGTCCAGGTAAAAGAAATAGTAGTATTCATTCTTTTTGATATTGGACTTAAAGATCAGCCAGCCAGTGAGCAATAGGGTTAGCGTTAGGCCAATGGTATCTGCATTTACGGTCTGGTTAAACAGGATAAGCAATACCAGGTAAGCCACAAGCAGGAACTGACAGAAGATGTAGGCCTTTTTTTCTCCCAGCATTACGGGAATGGTTTTTAACGCATACAGTTTATCCTGGAAGAGGTCCCGTATATCGAAGGGTATGGTGATGGCTGCAATGAAGAGAAAGCGTTTGGCCACCAGCAGCAAGGTTTCTGCCGATGAAATGTTGATCTGGTAATTGTGTTCCAGTTCTACCACCGGCAGCAGCACGCAGCTTACAGACCATACCAATGCAATCAGGAACAGTTTGATGCCGGGGATGTTCCTGAGGCCGATCTGCTGGTTGTTGAGCGTTAAAAATGGAACATTATAACCCAGGGCCAATACGGCAGTAAAGATCATGAGCAGTTTAGCTTCTATACTGAGGTACAGCAGGCCCAGTGGGATAAGGCAAAGCATGGAAATGAGCGTAATCGAGATGATGAGCCGGTGATGCGAAAAGATCCATCTTACCCTTACAAAGGGCGAATCTTCGGGGTTTTTGGGCTTGGACAGCAGCATGCTGAAATTGTAAATGCTCAGCGTACCGAAAAAGATAATGGCCAGGATGTATTTATCTGGTTTTGCATGCAGCAGATGATAGGTTACCAAACCCTGGGCTACGGCACATACGGCAATAAACAGGTTGCTGAAAAGCAAAAAATCAAGAATAGGCAAGAGCACTTTTTTGATCATGTGCAGCAAATATTTGGATTAAGCCCGTGTCAACTCAAATATCGTTATTTCCGGCAAAATTCCAACCCTTCCCGGGTAACCTAAAAAGCCATAGCCCACGTTTACATACAATTGCTGGTTTTGTTCCCGGTATAAACCGGCCCATTCTTTATAGATGTATTGTACCGGGCTCCACTGGAAATGCTCGGTGCGCACACCAAACTGCATCCCATGGGTATGTCCGCTAAACATGGCGTCTATCTGCTGATATTTTTCCAGCACCTGCCCGCGCCAGTGTGAGGGATCGTGCGACAGGAGCAGCTTTACAGGGAGGTCATCGGTGTTTTGCACCGCCAGTTCCATCTTCCCGTATTTAGGGAAGCGGCCCATACCCCAGTTTTCTATACCCAGGATCCCTATTTCTTCCCCGTCTACTTTTAACCGTCTGTTTTCATTCATCAGCAGGTCCCAACCCATTAATTTATGGGTTTTGATCACATCCTGCAGGTTTTTTGCTTTTGCAGGAGAAGGAGATCTGCCGTAGTGGTAGTCGCCGTAATCGTGGTTGCCCAGGGTAGAATATACACCCAGGGGGGCTTTTACTTTACTGAAAATGTCCTGGTAGTTGCGCATTTCGGAAGCCATATCGTTCACCAGGTCGCCCGTAAAGAAAACAAAGTCGGGTTTTTCGCCAAGCAGCAGTTCTACCCCGCCCATTACGGCTTTTTTGTTATAGAAGCTGCCGGAATGAATATCGGATATCTGGGCCATTTTTATGCCGTCAAATGCCTTAGGTAAATTAGGCAATACCAGTTTGCGGCGCTTTATTTTGTAATCGTAGGCCCCCGATAGCACACCCCAACTCAACGAGGCCAGCGGAATGGCCGCGGTAACCAGTCCCGCTTTCATTAGAAAGGCAGAACGGCTGATGTTTTCCTGGGGAGCCTGAACTGCAGTTGTTTTGCGCGGGCGCTTTAACCGGATGATCAGCCTGCGCAGATCGTCGATCAGCAGGAAAGGCAGCATCACCACTTTACAAACTACAGTAAGAAAAAAGGCCACAAGGATTACTGCCCTTACAGTGAGGTAAAGATTAAGGTAGATGCTGGCAAAAACACCCAGCAGTAAACCTATGGTATAGGTCCACCATAAAATGCCGAATATCTTTTTGGTGCCGGGCCTCCACTTTTTAAAGGTATTTAATATGGCGCGATAGCAGTAATAATCGAACACCAGCAGGAAAGCGCAGAAGAACAGAATGATTGATAACCTACCCATAATTTTCCTCGTCGTCGTCTTGTTCCAGGTCCATATTAAACAGGCTATCGAACATGTCGGAGAAGCCAAAGCCACCTTCCAGGTAGTTTTTATTCAATTGCGAATATTCGGCCAGGCCATGCAATACAAATTCCATCAGCAGCAGGCTTTGGTTTTCACTTAACTTGGGATGAAATTTCTTTACCAGGTCTTTCAGTCCTGCAACCTTCATCAATTCCTTTTTGTATTGTGCAGCACTCAGGTCATCCGAGATATCCAGGCTGTGCCCCTCGGTGAACCACTCGGTTATGCTTAAATAAGGGTTTGCAGATTTGCTTTTCTTCGCCTTTTCGGGATCGGGGAAATAGCGGGTAAACAGGCTTTTGATGGCCTTGCCGATCAGGGTGTTGGCTACTTTTGCAGGCCCTTCCAGTTCTCCTTCATATACCAGCTCAATTTTTCCGGTTACAGCCGGAATAATGCCCGTAAGATCTGACAGGCGTACGGCTGTGGTTTTCTCTCTGTTGATCAGCATTCTGCGTTCAGCGGTACTGATCAGGTTTTCATAGGCCGATATGGTTAGCCTTGCCGATACACCTGATTTCTGGTCGATAAATTCGCTTTTCCGGGCTTCAAATGCAACCTGCTCTACCAGGTCTTTTACGAGTCCGTCGGCTTCAATACGCTGTGTCTGTTCTGCACTGATCCTAGCCTCCTGGAAAGTGATCTTTCTGGAAATGGCAATGGTTTTAGGGTAGTGGGTAAGGATCTGGCTTTCAATACGGTCTTTTAAGGGGGTTACAATAGATCCGCGATTGGTATAATCTTCAGGATTTGCGGTAAACACGAACTGAACATCGAGCGGCAGGCGCAATTTAAAGCCCCTGATCTGTATATCCTTCTCCTGGAGCATATTGAATAGTGCAACCTGTATGCGTGCCTGGAGGTCGGGCAGCTCGTTGATCACAAAAATGCTGCGGTGAGCCCTTGGAATCAGTCCGAAATGGATGACCCTTTCATCGTTATACGTCAGTTTAAGCGTTGCTGCTTTAATGGGATCTACATCACCAATCAAATCGGCAACGGTTACATCCGGGGTGGCCAGTTTTTCGGTATAGCGTTCCGAGCGATGCTGCCAGCTAATAGGCGTATTGTCGCCATGTATCATGAGCTCATGTTTGGCATACCAGGAAATGGGGTTCAGCGGATCGTCAAAAATCTCACTGCCGCTTACATAAGGAATGTATTCGTCTAACAGGTTCACCATTAAACGTGCAATGCGCGTTTTTGCCTGGCCGCGTAAACCCAGCAGCAGGATGTTGTGACGGGATAAAATGGCTGTTTGCAGTTCTGGTATTACCGTTTCATCGTATCCTAAAATGCCATCAAAGCCGGCATCTTTATCCTGCAACTGCCTGATCAGGTTTTTACGCAGTTCTTCTTTAACAGAAAGCGGGGTGTAATTGGAGGCTTTTAATGCTCCGAGTGTTTTGATATTGATATGGTCCATTATCTGACTGTCTTTCTCCTGTTCTTAATGTAATCTTCAAAAATATATTCTCCCAATCCGTTCAGTGAGCTATAAAATGCCCTTCCGCCATTGATTTGGGTAAACTCCCTTACAAATTGCTGCAGATAGGGGTCTTTGGCAATCATAAAGGTGGTGATGGGAATTCCCAGGCGCTTGCACTGGGCTGCCATGTTCAGGGTTTTGCTGATTACTTTTCGGTCCAGTCCCACACTGTTCTTGTAATAGCGGCCGTTTTCTTTCAGGCAGGTAGGTTTGCCATCGGTAATCATAAAGATCTGTTTGTTGTGCGTTTTGCGCCTGCGAAGCAGGTCGGTAGCCAGCTCCAGCCCGGCAAAGGTATTGGTATGGTAGGGGCCAACCTGCAGATAAGGCAGGTCTTTTACAGTAATGGGCCAGGCATCGTTTCCAAAAACCACAATATCGAGGGTGTCCTTGGGGTATCGGGTTTTTATGAGTTCCGCCAGGGCCATGGCTACTTTTTTTGCGGGTGTGATGCGGTCCTCGCCATACAGGATCATGGAATGGGAAATGTCGATCATGAGTACGGTAGAGGTAAGGGTCTTGTAATCCTTTTCTTCTACTTCCAGGTCCCGCTCGGTAAGGGTAAAGTTGCCAATGCCGTGATTGATCTGGGCATTGTGTATAGATGCGGTCATGTCTATCTGATCCAGGCTGTCGCCAAAAGTATATTCCCTTCTGTCGGCATTCTTTTCTTCACCGATTCCTGAAATGTTACTATTGTGGTTCCCTTTTCCTGCCTTTTTTAGCTTGCCAAAGATTTCTTCAAGCGCCGATTGGCGAATGGTCTGTTCTGTTTTGGCGGTTATGCTGAGGTCGCCATTGGCGGGGTTTTCCTGCAGGTAGCCTTTTTCTTTCAGCTCCTCTATAAAATCGCCCATACCATACGCATTGTTGGTAAACTTGTACTGCTTATCCAGCTCGTTCATCCAGGCAAGGGTTTCCCCGGCATCACCTGCGGTGTAATTGAGCAGCTGGGTAAACAGCTTCAGCAATTCCTCAAAACCACCTTTTGGCAGGTCATCAGGTTTAAAATCAGAAAATCGGAACCCTCTCATGTATTCAGTATAAACGAATTACCGAAGGTAAAAGTTTGTATGTTCAGTAATGTTATCCGCTTGTAAAAAGACGGCAGGGATAATTTACTTCGGATTGCCTTCGGCCAGTGCGTTTTCAGCCCTTTTGATGGCCAGGCGTTCTCTCCATTTTGCATATGGGGCTTTAAAGGCCATTTTGAGCACACTGTCCAGCCCGCCTTTTACAGCCAGGTTAAACACACTTTGTGCTTTGCGTGTAATGGAAGCATCCCAGGCCCTAAGGCTCAAAGAAAAGGAGCCGTCCAGGTATTTCATCCAGTGCCACATACCTGTAGGCATAAACAGGGTATCGCCATGTTCCAGAAACACTTCATACCCCTCCACACCTTTCAGTGCCGGGAATTTCTCGAAGTCAGGATTGGCAACATCATAGTCTTCCAGCGCGTAGGTTGCATTTGGAATGCAGTAAAGCCGCTTTTTCCATTTGTTATCGAACAGGATGATGTGTTTTCTGCCACCAAAATGGGTATGGAAAAGATGGGGCAGGTCTATGTCGTAATGCAGGAAGGTAACGGAGTTGGAGCCGCCAAAAAACATGGCCGGCATGCTTTCTATGAAGCCACCCATCAGGTCTTTCGGGATCACGATGTCATTGATCAGATCGGGATGGTGTTTGAAAAGGTTAAAGAAAAATATACGAAGTTCGGTAGGTTCCCTTTTGATCAGGTCGAGGTAATCTCCGAATTTCATTTCTGCAACCGAGGCATTGATGGGCTTGGAGGGGTCGGCCTTGGAGTTGTCCATCAGGCTTACAGTAATGTCTCCGCCTATCTTTTTCAGATATTCAGTGTCCCATTTTTCGCGGGCCGGCCATGTTTTGGTCAGGCCTTTAATGATCAGCGGACGGCGTGCGTCCAGGTAATTTTTTTTAAAATCAGCAGGGCTGATGCTCTCAACGGTATCTACCGGCTTTAAAATAAAGCTCATATCATTCTATGATAAGGTACATGGAAGCGGCTCAATGCTCGCTGCCGACCTTATTTACAACAAATGTAAATTAAAATTTACAATTTCATATATGATGTGCATCAAAGCCGCCGTTTATGCGGGCCATTGTCTTGCCAATGCTTTATTTGCCCTTTTTATGGCCAGCCCTTCTTTCCAGTTCATGTATTTTTCCCTGAAATTGGCTTTCATAAAATCATCAAACTTACGCTGCAGGGTAAGGTTATACAGACTTTTGGCCTTTACAGTCCAGGATTTGTCCCAGGCCCTCAGGCTGATAGAAAACGAGCCGTCCAGGTATTTCATCCAATGCCAGTAACCTGTAGGCATAAACAGGGTATCGCCATGTTCGAGGAAAGCTTCCACACCCTGAACGCCTTTTAATGCCGGGAATTTCTCAAAATCAGGCCGTTCTACATCGTAATCTTCCAGGGCATAAGTGGCGTAGGGGATCTGGTACAGGCGTTCTTTCCATTTGTTTTCGAACAGGATCACGTGTTTCCGCCCGTTAAAGTGGGTATGGAAGATATGTGCAAGGTCTATGTCGTAATGCAGGAAGGTAACAGAACCTTTGCCGCCAAAAAACATATTCGGATAGCTGTCTAAAAAGCCGCCCATTAATTCTTTAGGTGCCCGGTAATCGTCCAGCAATTTAGGCGCGTGTTTAATTGGGTCAAATAAGAATATTCTAAGGTCGGTAGGTGTATTCCTGATGAGTTCAATGTAATCCTCAAATTTCATTTCAGCTGCGGATGCATTAATAGGCTTGGAGGGATCGGCCTTTGAACTGTCGTACAGCGGCACAGTCTTGTCGCCCACTATGTTTTTCATGTAATCCAGGTTCCATTTTTCATAGGCAGGCCAGGTTCTGGACATGTTTTTTATGATCAATGGTTTGCGGGCGTTCAGGTAGTTTTTTTCAAAATCCGCTTTGCTGATGTCATCAACGATATCGATTGGAGCCAGGTTAAACTTCATATGAATTTAGTGTTAAGATGAAGATGAAACAAAACTATATAATCGGGAAATTGAAAGGTAACCTTTGCAGGAAAAATGGAATAGTTCTGACAAATGGTGTAAAAAAGTCAGGATTTAGTATAGGGGAGTTCCTTGCCATATCAAGGACTTGGTTCACTTTAATTCTTTAATTTCGATTTTGCGGTAATAGGTTTCTGCACCTTCAGACTGGATCAGGATGCGGCCAGAGCGCAGGCTTGCATCGCTGCCTTCGTTCACTACTACACCATTCATGATGTGGGTACATTTGCCATTTTTTGCAATGACCTCTACCCGGTTCCATTCGCCCGAAGGTTTTTCTGCATCTTTTTTCTTAACAATATGTGTGTTTTTTGTAGCGGGGGTTCTCAGGCCATCAATTACCACTGTGGTGCTATCGATGAGCCAGAAATCACCGCAATCACCCTCCTGAATCTGGCACTCAATAGATCGCGGCCAAACCCGGTCTTCTGGTACCACATAGTATAAGATGCCGTTGTCCCTCACCTTATTTTCTCTTGGCGGGTATTTTTTTTCGCCCCATTTGAATTCGGCCACAAGGTGAAAATCCTTAAATGATTTTTCAGTAACCACATAGCCAAACTCCTTGCCGGTTATTTTCAGCAAACCATTTTCGACGGAGAAGACCTGCTCAGGGTCATTGTTTTTTCCTTTTGATTTTAGAAAAGAATACCAGCCCTTAAGGTTCTTTCCGTTAAACAGCGGTTTAAAATCCTGCGCCCGGCCCTTCTGAACAATGGCCATAAATAAGACACAAACAAGCAGCGGATATATCGGTTTGCTTTTCATTATGATTGTTAAAGTACAGCTGCAATAAACTAAAAATGGATTGAATATCAATTGATTAAATTGGCCTGCTTGTATCATATTTTAGCAAAGGCCTTCCTTCAGGGTTACGCACGCTTGCGAATAAGGTACAAGCCCCATAACCAGGTATACCAAGCCGGCTTAAATAGTCGCAAATTGCCTTTAAATTGTCGTATTCTCCCCCTTCTGGCATCTGATTTTACCGGTATCTTTGGTTAAAGCAAAAAATAATATTATGTCAGAAAACAAAGTTTCATTGCACAGAGTAATTAAGGCCTCACCAGAAAAAGTATACCGGGCCTTTACCGAAACCCTGGCCATTGCCTCCTGGCTGCCGCCATATGGTTTTCTTTGTACCGTACACAATATGGATGTTCGTGTAGGTGGTACTTTTAAAATGTCCTTTCACAATTTTACAACCGGCAATGGCCATTCATTTGGCGGAGAGTACCTGGAGGTAAAGCCTGGTGAATTCTTAAAGTATACCGATAAATTTGACGACCCGAACCTTCCGGGGGTAATGACCACCTCAGTATGGCTTAAAAAAACACTGGTAGGTGCCGAACTTAAAGTACTGCAGGAAGGCATTCCGGAAGTAATTCCTGCCGAAATGTGTTACCTCGGCTGGCAGGAATCCCTGGAAAAACTCATTAAACTGGTAGAACCGGAAATTCCGGATGCCTGATCTTTAAACCTTCGCAGACTTCCGGTGTCATAGCATTGTAATCAAGATAAACATGGTATGAAAGCACCGGCTAAAGTTCTCTATTCTTTTGGTTTAGTATTATTTGTCGCAGTGCTGTGCTCCTCTTTTCAAAAAGAGAAGCCGGCAGCTGTGAAGTTTGTATTCCCGTATAAGCAGGCGGGACTTACCGAGCGGCAGGCCGCAGCGCACCTGCTCAGCAGGTTTACCTATGGGGCCAAAGCAGAGGATATTGATGAAGTGGTAAAGACCGGCCTGGAAAAATGGTTTAAGGAGCAACTGGATGGACAACAGAACGATCAGCTGCTGGATGGGAAACTGAAACAGTACGATGACATCAACCTGAGCAATACCGAGGTTGAAAACAAATATCCACGCCCCGGACAGGCCGTGAGGATGGCTGTTAAGGAAGGTTTTATCGACAAAGATTCTGTAAACAAAGCTGATGGAAAGGAATACCGGCAGCGGGTAAAGGCTTTTATGGACTCCAAGGGTTATAAACCGCAACAGGAACTTTACAGGCAGTTCTTTAACCAGAAAATATTACGGGCCGCCTACACCAATAACCAGCTCCATGAATTACTCACAGATTTCTGGTTCAACCATTTTAATGTTTCTTTAACAAAGAACCAATGCGCATCATTTGTTCCGGCATATGAACGTGATGTGATCCGTCCAAACGTAACGGGCAAATTTCAGACTTTGCTGATGGCTACGGCAAAATCGCCGGCCATGTTAATGTACCTCGACAATTTCTCGAGCAGCGGGCAGCCCCTGGCTGCAAATAATATGGAAATGCAGATGGGGGAAGGGCCTATGGCCAAAAAACGCCAGGCTGCAAGGGCCAGATTGATGGCAAATTCGCCTGCGCTGAAAAAATTACAGGCCAATAAGAAAAAACAGGGCGGATTAAATGAAAACTATGCACGTGAGGTAATGGAACTCCATACTTTAGGTGTTGATGGCGGTTACACCCAAAATGATGTCACACAAGCGGCCAGGATACTTACCGGCTGGACAATAGCGCCTATGGGCGAGAATGGCTACGGGTCGGCAGCTAAAAATCTGATGGAACGGGTTGGAGAAAGCACGCTCGAAAAACGCGGCTATGTACATGATGGCGATTTCCTGTTTGTGCCTACACGGCATGACAATAGTGAGAAAGTGGTATTGGGTAAACGCTTCCCTGCAAACAGAGGTTATGAGGAAGGCGTAGAACTCCTTACCATGCTGGCCCACCATCCCTCTACTGCCAAATTCATTTCCAAAAAACTGGCTACAAGGTTTGTAAACGATAATCCTTCGCTGCAGCTGGTTGATAAAATGGCCGGAGCATTTACCCGGACCGACGGCGACATCAGACAGGTAATGATTGCCATGGTTAGTGCCCCCGAGTTCTGGAACAAGGAAGCGCTGAGAGAAAAAACCAAATCACCGTTTGAACTGGCGATCAGTGCAGTCCGTAGCCTCAATGCAGAGATTACCCAGCCTTACCAGCTCTATGCATGGATAAATAAAATGGGGCAAAGGATGTATTATTATCAGGCACCAACCGGTTTTCCGGATAGGGGACAGTACTGGATCAATACCGGATCTTTGCTGAACCGCATGAACTTTGGACTGGCACTGGCTACCCAGCGCATCCCGGGAATTAAGATCAACCTGGCTTCTCTGAACAACAACCATGAACCGGAAAGCAGCGATGCGGCCCTGCTTACCTATAGTAAACTCATTATGCCGGAACGGAACCTGGAAGAAACGGTTAAACGTTTGAAACCCATGTTAAATGACCCTAACCTGGCGAATAAAGTAGAAAGTGCAGCAGCAAAAGCAACACCGCCGGCTGCCATGGATACCATGACCAATGAGGAGGAGGGAATGATGGCTGCAGAGAAAAAACCTAAAGGAAAGCCCGGTAAAAAGCAATACGGTAAAAACGCCGATGCCATGACAAGCCTTAACGGCAACAATAGCATGCTGGCCCAGGTGGTGGGTGTAATTATCGGCTCTCCTGAATTTCAACGTAAATAAACCTTAAAATACGATCATCATGACTTCAAGAAGAGGATTTATAAAAGCTGGCGGACTGGCCCTGTTTGGCATTGGATTGGGTGGTATCCCGGGTTTTTTGGCAGAAGCTGTAGCCGGAACAAAAGCGCCGGGCTTGTTTAAAAGGAAAAAGATCCTGGTGTGTATTTTTCAGCGAGGGGCCATGGATGGCCTGATGGCGGTAACACCTTTTACAGATAAATATTTAAAGGCGGCCAGGCCTACCCTGTTTATGGACGCAGCGAGGGGAAACGGAAAGGGGACACCTTTAATTGATCTGGATGGCCGTTTTGGTTTGCACCCTTCCATGGCTGCTTTTGAGCAGATGTTCAGGGAAAAAAGAATGGCCATTGTACACGGCATTGGCTCGCCCAACAGCACCCGTTCGCATTTTGATGCACAGGATTTTATGGAATCGGGCACACCTTTCAGAAAAGGGACCGAAAGTGGCTGGTTAAACAGGGCTGTAGGTTTATTAGGCCATGATGCTGCTACGCCGTTTCAGGGCGTAAGTTTAACCTCTTCCTTACCCAGGTCGTTCTATGGCGAAAATCCGGCGGTGGCCATCAGCAATCTCCAGGATTTTAACATTCAGCTGAGAGGAAATGTGAAAGGGGCAAATATGGCGGCAAAAAGCTTCGAAGATTTATATGATACCACTTCTTCCGGCTTGTTAAAAGAGACAGGAAAAGAAAGCTTTGATGCCATAAAAATGCTTCAGAAAGTAGATACAAAGAACTACAGACCATCAAACAATGCGGTATATCCGAATACCGCGCTGGGCAATTCATTGAAGCAGATTGCCCAGTTAATTAAAATGGATGTAGGCATGGAAGTGGCCTTTGCCGAATCAGGTGGATGGGACACGCACTTTAACCAGGGCGCAGAAACAGGAATTTTTGCCAGAAATGTGAACGACCTGAGCAGCAGCATTATGGCCTTCTGGGCAGATATGGGTACCTATCAGGATGATGTGACGGTAATGACCATGACCGAGTTTGGCCGTACGGTAAAGCAGAACGGCACCGGTGGAACAGACCATGGCCGCGGGTCTTGCAATTTTATCCTGGGCAATGGTGTAAACGGAGGATTGGTGCACGGACTGGTAAACCCGCTTGCTGTAGAAAACCTGGAAGATGGAAGGGACCTGGCGGTGACCACCGATTTCAGAAGCGTATTTAGCGAGGTGGCCGACAAACATTTGAATATCAATAACGATAAGGTGTTGTTCCCGGATTGGGAAGGTAACAAAATCGGTGTAATGCGCTAGCTTTTTCGACCCTATTTAATTTATCCTTATTTTAGTCGGGTGAAAAGAATTATTTTATCCTTGCTGGCTCTTGTTGCAATGGCCGCCTGTAACCAGCGAAATACAGCTGGCGGCGGGAACGTTGACAGTACCATGAACAGTTCGGTTGATACCACAGGAAAAACCGACTCTACTTGCTGTGATGCCAAACTGCCCAAGAGGTTTGGTTCACTGGGCCAGATAGATTCACTAGGCTCCGGAACAGCGCAGGGCAAAGCATCCCATGCCGGCATGAAGTTTATCCCTGCGGGTAGTTTTACAATGGGGGCGGCAGATCAGGAAGGCCGGCCCGATGAATACCCTGCACACCAGGTGTCAGTAAAAGGCTTCTGGATAGATGAAACCGAAGTAACCAATGCCCAGTTTGCCCGTTTTGTAAAGGCAACCGGCTATGTAACACAGGCAGAGCGCAAGCCGGATTGGGAGGAGCTTAAAAAACAATTGCCCCCGGGAACACCAAAACCTGCCGAAGAATTGTTGCAGCCTGCATCTTTAACTTTCAGAAAACCTGCCGGACGTGTAAACATCAATGATGTTTCGCAGTGGTGGAGCTGGACTGCAGGGGCAAGCTGGAAACATCCTCAGGGCCCCAAAAGCAATATCATAGGTAAAGAAAATTATCCCGTAACCCAGGTTTCATGGGTAGATGCAGCGGCATATGCCAAATGGGCGGGCAAAAGGTTACCAACAGAAGCCGAATGGGAATATGCGGCCAGAGGTGGCTTGAAAGGCAAGAAATACCCCTGGGGAGATGAAGCATTGGACAAGGGCAAGGTTAAAGCCAATACCTGGCAGGGCGAGTTCCCTTACAACGATTTAAAAACAGATGGCTTTTCGAGTGTGGCACCAGTTAAATCCTTCGCTGCAAATGCCTTCGGATTGTACGATATGGCCGGCAATGTATGGGAGTGGACGGCCGACTGGTATACTGCCGATTACTATAAGACATTAAAAGGGGCTATAAACGATCCTAAAGGGCCTGCTAAAAGCTACGACCCTGAAGAGCCTACAGTTCCTAAGAAAGTGATCAGGGGCGGTTCGTTTATGTGCCATTCTTCTTACTGCAAAGGATACAGGGTGAGTTCTAAAATGAAATCATCTATAGATACAGGCCTGGAAAATACCGGCTTCAGGTGCGTGGCCGATTAATCAGCGCGTTACCTGGGCGGTTCTCATGTATTTGGAAAAACGTAGCGGGAAGAAGCGTTTAAACCATACCCCTTTTACCTCTTTACCGCCGATGTAAACTTCCTCTTTGTTCTGCTGAATGGCCTGTATGATCAGTTTGGCGCATTCATCGGCCGGCATTCCACTGGCCTGACCTGCATCCATGGTTCCCTGCGGGCTACCATTACCGGTCAGCGCATTTACAGATACATTCGTTTTGATGAAGCCCGGGCATATAATGCTGATCTGGATGTTTTTGTCGAACAACTCTGCACGCAGGGAATCAAAATAGCCATGTAAGGCATGTTTGGAAGCCGAATACGCCGACCGCAAGCGTGTCCCGAATTTACCTACCAGGCTACTGATGCAAACAATCTTGCCGCCGCCTTTGGCAATCATGCCGGGCAACAAAGCCTTGCTTAATACAACCGTACCCCAGAAATTTACATTCATCAGTCGTTGCTCTGTCTGCAGCCCGGTTTCCAGGGCCAGGCTACGCTGACTAATACCGCCGCTGTTGATGAGCATGTCGACATAACCATAAATGCGTATGGCTTCCTGGGCTTTCTCAGCAAGCAATTCTGTCTTTTCCAGATCAAGCGGGAGTACATGAATGTTAACCGGACTTTTACAAGCGCTTTTAACCCTGTAAAGTTCGTCGCGGTTACGGGCCGAAATGATCAGTTTGGCGCCTGCATTGCTGTAAGCATAAACCAATGCTTCGCCAATGCCTGAAGATGCGCCGGTAATCCAGATGACTTTATTGTTCATGGTGTTGTGGTTTAATGATGATCGTCGGGTATTAAAAATAATTCTGAGGCAATATGATCAGCAAACAGCTTTCCTTCTTTAGTTAAGGTCAGGTGCTCGTTGTGGTTCACCAGCCATTGTTTTTCTACGAAAGGGCTGCTGTTTTTCAGGGTGTCTGCTAAGAAGTCCTTTCCGAAATCTGCTGCTATCTTTTGCAAGCTGCTGCCCCACATGGTACGCAGTGAGGTCATGACGTATTCGTTGAAACGGTCATAAATATCCAGTTCTTCAACGCTTTCGGCCAGGTCGCCGTTCTGCAAAGCGCTTAAATACGCTGCATTGTTGGCTATGTTCAGGTAACGTGTTTGCCCATCGAAGCCATGGGCCGAAGGACCGATGCCCAGGTAGGGGACACCCCGCCAGTAATTGGTATTGTGCACCGCGTACTTGCCTGGTTTGCTGAAATTGGAAATTTCGTAATGCTCAAATCCGGCTTCCTGTAATTTATCTGTAAGCCGGAGGAACTGTGCCGCGCTTTGTTCGTCGTTTACCGGGGTTTGTTTACCTGTTTTAATGGCTCTGGCCAGTGCGGTGCGTGGCTCAACGGTTAGGGAGTAGGCCGAAATGTGTGGCACCTGAAATTCAATAGCTTTTTGGATATTGCTGAGCCATTTGTTATCAGTTAGCAAAGGATAGCCATAAATCAGGTCGATGCTCAGGTTTTCAAAGCCTGCATCCTGACTCCGTTTGATGCAGCTTTCAGCTTCCGAAGCATTATGGGCGCGGTTCATCCAGATCAGGTCTTCTTCAAAAAAAGACTGGATGCCAATGCTGAAACGGTTTACAGGAAGCTGTCTGAGTTCTGCTATTTTTTTTGCGTTGAGGTCGTCCGGGTTGGCCTCAATGGTAATTTCCGCATCCGAAGCAATGGAAAAGTGCTGGGTCAGGGTGCCGAAGATCTTTTCAAATGCTTTGGAGGAAAGTACAGAAGGTGTTCCGCCACCAAAATAAATACTGCCTACCTGCCCGTTTATCCGGTCTTTCTTTTTGATGAGTTCTGCGCATATAGCATCCGTCATTTCATCTGCATATTTTAATGAGGTACTGAAATGGAAATCGCAGTAGGTGCATGCTTTTTTGCAGAAAGGGACGTGGATGTAAATTCCGGACATTGGGCAAAGGTACGGGCAAATGTGATTATCCGGATGTGTTTTTGTCAACTTCCTGGCATTTTATGCTATTTTTGAAACCTGCTAAAATTTACAGGCTTATATTTTAAATTGCTTAATTAGCAGAATAACAGCTAATTTTGTAATTGCTGGATAAAATCGGTATTTTAAATAGAAATTAATTTAGGAATATGCTGGCTTATGGTTCATTTTCAGACTCAGAACTCCTTACGCTTCTCAGAGAGGGTGATGCCAGTGCCTACACTGTAATTTACAACCGTTATTTTGAAGAACTTTACATTCATGCCTGCCAGCGCCTGCACGATAGGGACGAAGCCCAGGATGTGATCCATGAACTTTTTGCGGCGCTTTGGAATAAAAAAGAAACGTTGGAGATCAAATCCAGTCTGGCCGCTTACCTGTACACTTCGGTGCGGAACCGGATCATGGATGTGATTGCCCATCAGCAGGTAGAAACTAAATATGTAAGTTCACTACAAAATTTTATAGAGACGGGCTATTGTATTACAGACCATCAGGTTAGGGAGCGACAGCTGACGGCCCTGATCGAAAAAGGGATCTCGGAGCTTCCACCCAAGATGAGGGAAATATTTGAACTGAGCCGTAAACATGTAATGAGCCATAAAGAAATTGCGCTTCAATTGAATTTATCTGAGCAGACCGTTCGGAAACAAGTAAACAATGCCCTCAAAATATTGCGTTTAAAGCTTGGAATGATGTTATTCCTGGTTGTATAAAATTAATTTTAAATTTTTATTATTTTTTTCTACCCCCTACCTACCGCTCTCGCCGTCTATCATTTAAACGGGTAATTTTAAATATTGTAATGCAAAATAGAGAAGCGAAGGAATTGTTAAAGAAATACAGGGAAGGCAGCTGTACCGCAGAAGAGATTGCGTTACTGGAAAGCTGGTACCTGGAATATGAGGATGAGACTAAACCCGATTTTACGCCTGAAGCGATAGCCGAAGAAAAGTCTCGGATATGGCAGAGCCTGCCTGTGCATCAGAAACAGGTTAAGCGCATGGTGCTTTGGCCATGGATTGCGGCAGCCTCTGTAATATTGTGTGTAACGCTGGCGTTGCTTTTTCAGAAAAAAGATAAGCAGGCGGCTGATACCGCAACTGTTAAAATACTGCCTGGCGGCAATAATGCCATTCTTACCTTGGCAAACGGGTCAAAAATATCATTAAACGATGCGGCAAATGGAAATCTGGCCAGCCAGTCGGGCATTACGGTAACCAAAACCAGTGACGGGCAGCTGGTGTACCAGGTTGGTATAAGTGCCAAAGAAACACGAGTGGTTGAGTACAATACCGTTACTACACCAAAGGGCGGACAATACCAGGTTAACTTGCCTGATGGTACTAAAGTCTGGTTAAATGCGGCCTCTTCTCTCACCTTTCCGGTTGCTTTTGCTGCCAGCGAGCGTCAGGTTAAATTAACAGGGGAAGCTTATTTTGAAGTGGCGCATAACAAAGAAAAACCTTTTAAAGTAAGCTCAGATAAACAGAACGTTACTGTTTTGGGTACCCATTTTAACGTAAGTGCTTATAAAGACGACGATGAGATTCGCACTACCTTGCTGGAAGGTAAAGTTAAGGTACAGCTTAGTGAAATAGATGCGTCTGCTGTGTTGAGGCCGGGCGAGCAAGGTGTACTGAAAGGCCGGACGTTCAATACGAGGTTTGTAAATACAGAAAATGAAATTGCCTGGGTAAACAATGCATTTGTGTTTGATAATGAGGAGCTGGGCAGCATTATGCGCAAGATAGCCAGGTGGTACGATGTTGAGGTAGTTTGTCCCGAAGAGTTGGAAAAAATGGAGTTTTCGGGTACCGGCTCCAGAAGTAAAAGTATTCAGAATGCCCTTAAAATAATGGAATTAACAGAGAGTGTACATTTTAAATTTGAAGGAAGGAGGATTACTGTGATGCCATAATTCTACCTGCCACAACAGTAAACCCCGGACAAAAAAAATCCAGGAGCGGTTGCGACGCCCCTGAATTGTATTTTACTCGTAATGAGTAGCCGTTCGGGTAATCCTGTTCAAATAAATCGACTTTACTAAACATTGGAACTAAACCCAAACTAAACAAATGTATGAATTTTTACATGACATTTAAGCATTGCTTAAAAGGCAGTGTTTATGCCAATATTTCATTAAAATTGAAACTGACCTTTATCATTATGACCACTGTAATTCTGCAGGTTAGCGCAGCCGGCTATGCCCAGATTACATTAAAGGAAAAAGGAGCTCCTCTGGAGCAGATCATACAGCGCATCAGAAAGCAGACTGGCTATGACTTTTTCTACAATGCGAGTATGATCTCTAAAGCCAACCCGGTAACCATTAACGTTAAAAACGCTTCGGTAAAAGAGGTACTAGACCTTTGTTTTGCCGGACAATCGCTCACTTATAGAATTGAACAGAACACCATTATTGTGCAGAATGCACGTACGCAACAACTGCTTACGCGGGCAATCGTATTTCTGGGTAAGGTTGTTGATAAAAAGGGCAAAGCTATTCCTGGGGCATCCATCAGAATAAAAGGGATGACAGGAAGATCGGTTGCCAGTGGGATAGATGGAACTTTCCGGATTATATTAAATTCTAAAGATGATGTGCTGTTGATCTCTTACGTTGGTTTCAAAACTCAGGAGGTGAAAGTTGTACCTGATTTTCCCGCAGGAGCTTACAGGGTAATCATACTGGAAGAGGATGAGAACCTGATTAACGAGGTGATCGTAACCGGTACCGGTATCACCCGTAATAAAAATAGCTTTACCGGTGCCACTGCTTCTTATACCGGTGAACAATTAAAAGCTGTAGGTAACCAGAACATTATACAGGGCCTACGCGCATTAGATCCTTCTTTTATCCAGTTAGAGAACAATCGTTTTGGTTCCAATCCTAACGTATTGCCAAACATAGAGATTCGTGGTAAAACCAGTATTTCGTCTGCCTTACAGGATCAGTTTGCATCCGACCCCAATCAGCCGTTGTTTATCCTTGATGGATTTGAAACTTCGTTGAGGACTATCGTTGATTTAAATATGAACCGTATCGCCTCTGTTACCATTCTGAAAGATGCAGCTTCTACAGCGATGTATGGCTCTAAGGCTTCAAATGGAGTAGTGGTTATTGAAACCGTTAAACCCAAGTCAGGGGAAATGCGGTTAAATTACAGCAGTGACTTTAATGTCGAAGCACCTGATCTGAGTGGCTATAACATGATGAATGCAGAAGAAAAAATGGAGTTTGAAAGATTGTCTGGAAGATATACCTATTATTTGGGGCCAGATGTTTATCCGACTGGTCAGATTTATCTTGATTCATTGTATAGTGTACGTTTGGCTGAAGTGCGGAGAGGGGTAAATACCTACTGGCTGAATGAGCCTGTCCAGACAGGTTTTTCACAAAGACATTCCATATACGCCGATGGTGGAGATGAATCTTTACGGTATGGCGTGGGTGCCAGCTATAAAAAAACTTCAGGAGCAATGAAAGGTTCTGGAAGAGAAGACTGGGCCGGGAATATTGACCTGACTTACAGGAAGGGTAAATTCAACATCTCCAATCAGCTTTATATCAATGGTTATAAAGGTGATGAATCACCTTATGGTTCTTTTGCCAATTTCGTAAATGCAAACCCATACTACAGAAAGGACAATCCGGAAGCCCGTTATCTTGAAGAAAGCCGGGACAATAGGATTCTGTTCCTTTATAAGGTAACCAATCCTTTATACAATGCTGCATTGAATAATGTGAACAGCACAAAAAATATCGCTATACAAAATAACCTGCAGATGATCGTTGAGCTTAGCCAGGATCTGCGTTTGCAAGGAGCTGTGCAATTGCAGAAAGGTGTTACAACAGGGTTGAAATTCTTATCGCCTCTTCATACTTCATTTGATAACACCAATATCTTCGAAAAAGGCTCTTACAACAACAGCAGAACTGACAACTTTAGTTACAATGCGAATGCGATGTTAACTTATGGTAAGGTGTTTAATGGGATACATTCGTTAACAGCAAACCTTAGAGCAGATATCAGGCATAACGATAACAAAAACGTGGCATTCTCTGTAGTAGGTTTTCCTGCTTCCAGTAACGGAAACCCAAGTTTTGCCTACAGTTATAAACCAGATTCACGTCCCTCTACTGCTTTGAGCACTACCCGGACCAATTCCATTCTGGCATCTGCTAACTATGCCTACAAAGGACGATACCTGGCTGATTTTTCATTCAGGTATGATGGTTCGACAGCCTTTGGCTCCAATAAAAAATATTCTCCTTATTTAAGTGGTGGCCTGGGCTGGAATATTCACAATGAGGAATTTATGAAAAAAGTAGACTGGATAAATACTTTCCGTATTGTCGGTAATATCGGTAAAACAGGTAATCAGAATTTTGCTTCGGTTTCTTCTATTTCAACTTATGGGTATGACTCTTACATCAATATATACGGACAAGGTGTTACGCTGAATTCACTGGGTAATCCAAACCTGAGATGGCAGAATTCAGTGCAGACCAACCTGGGTACTGACATTGTAATGTTCAGGAACAAGCTGGCTTTAAATGTGAATGCCTATACTAAGAAAACCGACCCATTGGTAGTTGCAGTTGATCTTCCTTCATCAACAGGAATTAAAGCCTATCCGATGAATGCGGGATACCTGGATACCAAGGGGCTGGAAGCTACGGTGAAGTATTCGCCGATATACAGACCCGAAGATAGAGTAGTATGGACGCTGGGCTTAACGGGAACTGCCTATAAAAGTACTTATGGAGGCTTCAACAACCAACTGGCCTCCCTGAATACAGCACAGCAAAACAGTAAAGGGTTAATCCGCTATAAAGATGGTTATAGCCCGCAGGATATCTGGGCTGTTCAATCTAAAGGAATTGACCCTTCAACAGGGCAGGAAGTATTTTTAAGGAGCGATGGGCAATACACTTTTATTTACAGTACCAATGATATTGTAAGGGTAGGTAGTGAGCAACCCCAGGTAGAGGGGGTTTTTAGCAGTAACCTTACCTATAAAGGTTTTAACCTGGGTATAAACCTGAGGTATATCATTGGACGTGATGTTTTTAATTCAGCACTATACGACAAAGTAGAAAATATCAATGTACAAGGGTTAGCTAACAATCAGGACAGGCGGGCGTTATATGATCGCTGGCAAAAACCAGGAGATATTGCCCAGTTCAAGGCCATTTCCCTGACTACTGAAACCCCAATGTCATCTCGTTTTGTACAAACAGAGCATATGTTGAGCGGAGAGTCGCTTAGTTTTGGATATAATTTCCAGACCAGCGCCTGGTTAAAAAAATTAGGCCTCTCCTCATTACGTTTGAACGGCTACACCAACGAGATCTTTCGTTTTTCAACCGTTCGCCGCGAACGTGGGATCGAATATCCATTTGCGAGGTCTGTATCATTTAGTTTGAACGCAAGCTTTTAATTTATCAGTTATGAAAAGATTATTAAAAAATACCATTGTAATGCTTGCCTTGCTGGCATTGTTTCCTTTTATGTCCTGCAAAAAATGGCTGGATGTTCAGCCCGAGGACAAATTTACTGAAAAGCAGATTTTTTCAACCCGGCAAGGGATTGCCGAGGCGCTGAATGGCATTTACCTGGATATGGGAAAAGCAAGGCTGTATGGGGCAAGTTTGACCAGTACTATCGTGGATATCTTTGCCCAGCGCTATAATGTTACCTCGCTACACGATCTTAACAAGTACCAGACTTATACCTATGACGATAAGGATGTAAAGCCAGTGATAGATAACATTTGGACAAATACCTATATCAATGTGGTCAATGCCAATAAGTTTATTCAGAACCTGGATGCCTATCCTGGTGTATTGGATAAGCAAACAGATTCTTTATTCAGGGGAGAAGCATATGCACTCCGCGCTTTTCTTCAGTTTGATATGCTCAGATTATTTGGGCCTGTATACCGTACAGCAGACTCAACTAAAACGGCTATTCCTTATTATACCAGTGCTGGTACTGATGTGAGTGAAATTTCTCCTGCAAACCAGGTGATGCAAAAGGTGATTGCTGATCTTAAAACAGCGGAAGCACTGTTGAAAAGTGACCCGATCAGAAAAGTAGGGGTAATTAAAACTTCAGACTATAATTACCTGACTTATCGCAATTACCGGTTAAACTATTATGCGGTTAAAGGAGTACAGGCCAGGGTTTATCTGTACCGGGGCGACAGGGTTTCCGCATTGGCGGCGGCTAAAGAAGTAATAGATAATTCTGCCAAATTCCCCTGGATTACGCCTGGTCAGATCTTATCTGAAAAAGTAAACCCAAACCGTGTGTTTAGCAGCGAAATTCTTTTTGGGTTACAAACGTTAGATCTCTACGATGTTTACAGGGATTATTTTGCCCCTGATCTGGAGGACAAAAAAATACTGGCGCCATTGGATGCACGGTTGAAAACAACTTTTGAGAATAATGAAAACGACTACCGTTATAATCCCAATTGGATGCTTACCGGAATTGGTGGTAAATCTTATAGAACGCTTTTTAAATATGCGGATATCAGTGACAAAACAAGGGACTACAGGTTTACCATTTCATTGATCAGGCTAAGTGAAATGTATTATATCGCTGCCGAAAGTGAGCAGAATGTGAGTTATTTAAATACGGTAAGAAACAACAGGGGTTTACTCAATTTGGCAGGTACAGCTAATCTTACTACAGAGTTGTTAAAGGAGTACCAAAAGGAATTTTTTGGTGAAGGACAGCTTTGGTATTATTATAAGCGGTTGAACAGCACTACCATCCCAAATCCATTATCGGCAAGCGGTAACGTGACTATGAATGCCACAAAGTATGTAGTACCACTGCCTTTGTCTGAATTAAACCCTAGATAATAAATCCGGATATCATGAAGAAAAAAGTATACATAATGGTTATGATGCTGGCATTTTTCGCCGCATTTGTATCCTGTAAAAAAGACCTGAAGACCTATGACGGTGTAGATGGTATTTATTTCCTGAATGCCATGGTTGCTGTTAATCAGAACCCGGTTAACGACAGTACAATCGTATCATTTGGCTATGTTAAGCCCGAAAAAAAAGACTCTGTGTTTTTCCTGGCGGTAAGGGCTGCCGGCGCCCCGGCAAAAAATGACAGGGAATTTAAGTTGACTATTGACCCCTCTTCAACTGCTGTAGAAGGTACTCATTACAATTTTTTAAATAGGGATTTTGTTATACGGGCCAATGAGACGATAGGCCTTATCCCTGTAAAACTGAACCGTACGGCCGAAATGAGTGGCAAAGCTTTTATGCTGCGTCTGAAACTGGAAGAAAACGCCAATTTTAAAACGCCAATGCAGGATGTCGTGGTCAATAGTACCACAGGTAAGAAGAGGAGTTACGTTCAGCACAGCATTTGGTTTGATGATATCTTGAGAAAACCTAAATCATGGCTGGATGGGTATTTGGGTACATTCAGCAGGAAAAAACTGTTTCTGATGGCCGAGATTGCTGAAATTAAGAATTTAAGTGATCTGGATAATACGACCATAACTACCATCCCTAAAACCATCTATTACGGCACTTTCATGCAGCGTTACCTGAATGAAATGAAAGCCGCCGGGAAAACCATTTATGAAGATAATGGCAGTGAAATGATTATGGGTCCATCAGTTCAATAATTTCAAAAAAAGACAAATATGCTTAAATATCAATATATAAAATATGCATTATGCTTTTTAATGCTGTTTGCCGCATTTTCCTGCAAAAAGGATACAGGTAATTATGATTATCATGAAATCAATTCAGTAGATTTCTCAGGTATAAATTCCTCTTATAATGCCCTTCTTGGTCAGAAATTTCAGATCAATCCGGTACTGAAATTTAGCCTCGATAATTCGGGAAATGCCGACCGCTATAGTTATGAATGGTTTGCATTGAACAAGGCAGACGTTTTGCCTGCAGAAAAAAGGAAAAACCTGGCAACAACACGCAACCTGGATATTGTACTTCAAATCCCATCGGGCGTATACGACGTCTATTACAACGTAACAGATAAAGAGACAGGGGTTACCTACCGGACCACTTTTGTATTGAGGGTGGAAACGACCATTTATGAAGGATGGATGGTGATGAATGATGTTAATGGGAATGCCAGGGTTGATATGATCTCGAAGATCAATGACCAATATACTACGATCTTCGATGTGCTTGGTACAACGGGGTCAGAATTGGCATTAAAAGGAAAGCCGCTAAGTGTAAATTGTTATACCTATAACTTTTCCACTTATGGTATTTATTTCTCAACAGATCAGGGGACGAATAGGGTAGATCCTGAAACTTTTAAATGGAAAAATACCTACAATCTTGCCTATGAAGTAGTGGCAAATGTACCGGCAGGTTTCCATGCAGATTTTCTTGCCCCTGTTAAAATTGAAACGGGGAATTCCTACATGTATTCAGGCGGCAATGTTTATTATTATTTTTATATCTATCAGATCAATTACGGAACACCAATTAACCTGGTTAAAGGGGAGTCAACCAGTTTCAGGGCAGCGCCTTTTGTGATTTCTTTAAGGGATCCCGCAACATTTACGGCTACTGCGGTGATGTTTGATGTAGATAAGAAACGGTTTTTAAGGCATAACAACAACGATGCAAACGTTTCTACTTTCTCTGCCAATTCACTTTTTGACTTTAACAATGTTGGAATGGATCTGCTGCATATGGAATATTCTCCATTTAACGGGGGAGATGTTTTTGCGATATTGAAGAACCCTGCAGGTAAGATTTACCTGGCCAGGTTTAATGCCTCAACCGGTATCCAGACCTATTTCGACGAGATTCAGGCAACAGATATTGCTGTTGCAGAGAAATTTGCGGTAAGCCCGGTGTATGGTTATTTGTTCTATAGTGCAGGCGGTAAAGTATATGAATACGATACTTCTTTGAAAACGAGCAAACTGATGCTGAACAAAGGCGCAGAGAAGATCAGCCTGATGAAGTTTCATGAATTTGGAAGAGCTGGAAGCAGCAGGCCTTACTATCAAAGCAGGAGAAACCAGCTGATGGTTTGTAGCTACGATCCGGCACTTCCGGCAGATAAAAACGGGAAAATGGAATTGTTTGAAGTTCCTTCCTTGAATGGCGACCTGGTGAAAGGAGAGACTTATTCAGGCTTTGGTAAAATCGTAAGCGTTGATTACAGAGAACGGTAAGCTTGGGTAAACCTTAAAATCATAAACACACAACCACTATAATTAAATATGAACTTAAAAAAAGTATGCAGTTCGGCAATGTTGTTATTGGCAACATTGCCTGCACTTGCCCAGTTGCCGGTAGAGATTACCGGGCAGTTGAACAAAGAGAGAAAAAGCCCTGTAAAGCTATTTAAAGTAGTAGAGGGCCGTCCGGTAGAAATAGCGGCGTCTACACCGGCAGAAAAAGGCGGTTTTGGTTTCCTCTTTTACCCTGAATATGAAGGCTTTTATCTTGTGGGGACAGGCACGGCTTTGAGCCCGAACGATAGTTATAAATTCTATTTCAAGGCAGGGGATAAACTTTCCTTCTCTATCACCGATTCCAGCTATGTGTTAAATGGTAAACTGAATTCCAAAGAGAACGTTGTCATGACCCAGTGGCATGATCTGGCACGTCCGCTGGAGGAAAAATCGATCAACTTCCACAGGAACGTCAGCACCTTCGTTGATTTCTTCCCTCAACTGGAAACCATTGCTGCAAAGTCGAAAACCTTCCTGAATGGCAAAGCCACAGGGAATGCCAAATTCGATAAGCTGATGAAAGCAAACATAAATTGGGATATGTCGCAATATGCAGTTAATTTTCTGAATACACCACGGAGTGCCCACCCATCGGTAGAGGAGTTCAGTCCTTATTATGCAACGCTGAAAGCTCAGGATTTTGCTAAAAATACGGCGGGACTTTACGGACAACCCTGGGGCGCACGTATACTGGAAGGACTGACTATGGTAAATATGAGGCAGCAGGACATGAAGATCATGGGCGGAATGGAAGGATTAAAAAATAGCCTGTCTTTTGTTCCTAATGATACGCTCAAAGGGGATGTGGTATTAAAAACTGCCGCCAACCTGAGAAGTTACAATGATTATACAGAGCTGATGAATGCTTATGGCAAATACCTGCTGACCAAAGATCAGCAGCAGAAAAGCCGTGATATCCTGGCTCCACTGGCTTCCCTGAAACCGGGCGGCCCGGCCTTTGCTTTTTCTTATCCGGATAAAGATGGTAAAACGGTTACTATGGCCGACCTGAAAGGGAAAGTAATATTGGTTGATGTATGGGCAACCTGGTGCGGGCCATGCAAAGCAGAAATTCCTCACCTTAAAAAACTGGAAGAAGAAATGAAAGGTACAGATGTACAGGTGGTGAGTATTTCTGTTGATGAGGCAAAGGATAAAGAGAAATGGCTTAAGATGATCAAGGATGAGAACCTGGGTGGCCTGCAGCTCTTTGCCACCGGCTGGGGCGATATTGCCAAATATTATCAGATCAAAGGCATCCCTCGCTTTATGGTATTTGACCGTAATGGTAAGATTGTAACTACTGATTCGCCGAGACCATCTAATCCGGAACTTAAAAAACTGCTGGAAAAAACACTGGCGACAAAATAAATAACAAGCCTGGTTTTGATGATGTTCAAACCAGGCTTGTTCTTCTAACCAGACGATATGAACTCAATGAACAAACCGGTGACCTCCTTTTTCCTGGGGATGGTTATGATGCTTTTATCGGTAACTGCTGTTGGCAAAGAAGTTGCCCGCATTCCTTTTGAAAGCCATAACGGCACCATTATCCTTACCGTAAAATTGAACGATTTTCCGCGCCCCTTGAGATTGTTGTTTGATACAGGCGCAGATGGTATGGCTGTAAGCCAGGGACTGGCAGATTCCATAGGCTTAAAAGTAAGCCGGACACAGAAAGCATCCGTAGTCGGAGGCTCTGTAGATATATCCGTTTCCAGCGGCAATACCGTTCATATGGGCGATTTTGACTTTAAGAACCAGAGCATCGCCATATTTAAAGAAATGCATAAAGAAGGAACCGATGGCATTATTGGCAATACCCTTGCCCGGCACTATATTGTGAAGGTTGATTATGACCGTAAAGAAATGCTGTTGTATAACTTTGGCGACCTTGAAGAAAAGGGAGGTCAGGCCATCCCTTTTACCATCCCTTCCGGGTTATTTATTATTCCCGGTACTTTGAGCATTACAACCGATCAGCCGCATACCGGCAATTTTGTATTTGATACTGGGGCAGCTTACAACCTGATCTGCTTCAGACCATTTGTTAAACAGCATAAATTGCTGGTGAGTGGTTTTAAAGCGGATAGCCATGGCAGTACGATGAGTATGGGCATGAACACGCCTACATTTGCCGGAAAGGCTGCTGCCTTTTCTTTTTCAAATGTGGAGCCCATTAAAAATATGTCGGTTACAATGATGGCCGGAGGAGGGCAAAGCGAAAGCTGGAACCCCGGCTTTGATGGCTCTATCGGTGTCGGGCTGATCAGCAAATACAACTTTACCATCAATATGCAAAAGAAAGAGATCTATCTGATTTCTAACCAAAACTATAAGAAATGAAAACACTTAAAATCTATTTAAGCCTGATGTTGCTGGTTTTAACAGCCAGTGCACAGGAAGGTCAATTTACTACAACAACGGATTGGAAAGGTTTGCTGGCCCAGGCAAAAAAAGAAAACAAAATGGTATTTGTTGACGCCTATTTTGTAGGTTGTCATCCTTGCAAGCAGATGGACGACGAGGTTTTTCCTTTACCTGCAGTGATAAAACAGATGAAGGACAATTTTGTAAGTGTCAAGATAGATTTCCTTAAGGAAGATCTTGGAAAAGAATTACAGGTAAAATATATGGTTACCGGTTTTCCTACTTTTTTATTGCTGAACAACGACGGACAGCTGGTAACCAAATTTGGAGGCTATAAAGAGGCCGATGAATTTCAGGGTTTGCTGAATGATGCAGTTGTAAAGTCAAAAAAAGGTATTGCCTTGAAAGGTTTTAGTCCGACACTTGATGTACCCCACGCCGATTTTTATAAGGCCATGTTTGTAGATCACAAACCGGTTGACCCGGATAAGCTGATCCCTTACATTAAGGGAAAAGATATTCTTGCTGAAGTGAATGCAGTTCCATTTCTAATGACCAGATCGCTGAATGCGGAACTTTCAGATCTGCTGCTGAAAAACTATAGCAAGTTTGAGGCTTTGTATGGAAAGGAACTGGTATATGCACGCCGCAATGAGATCATGGCTGCCAGAATTAAAACTGAAATCCCGGAAAAGAATGAACTGAAGTTTGAGATGTTTCTGGATAAAGTAAAACCTTTATTTTCTGCTGCAGACTGGCCTTATGCCCGCCTGGATATGGCTGAGGCTTATTACTACAGGCAACTGAAAGACCGCAAGGCATTTTTTAAATATGCTGCCAGGAATTTTAACGATGATGACAATAAGATCCGTTATATGGCTATGTATCTGCATGGAGCCGATGTTGATGAAGAAGAAAAACAGCTTTTTGGGGACTGGATGATCAAAGTGGTTTCAGAAAAATCACCTTATTCCGTATTGGCTACGGCAGCGAGTATGATGAAAAAGCAGAACGACCCTGAAAAGGCCAAAAAATATGCCAGCTGGGGTATTGAAAAAGGTAAATTGATCAATAAGCCTACCAAATATTTCGAAGAATTAATGAATTGACCGCTTAAATACGCCCCCTTACCCTTGGAGGATTGTAGATGAATAGACAACTAAATATTTACATATGAACTTTTCTTTCCCTGTATTTTGCATATTAATAGCACAATCTTTTTCAGTATTTGCACAAGCACCTAAATTACAATCTGAAAGTATTTGGGCAAAGAGCATTAAAATTGATGGAAACATAAACGAATGGCAAAACCCTTTAAAGGGGTATGACAAAAAAACTAAGATTGCATACAGCATAGCGAATGATGGCCAGCATATTTATCTGGCAATTAAGACCTCGAATAGCAACAAGGCGCGTGCTGGTGGGATTACTTTTGGAATAAATACAAAAGAAGTCAGTTTCCCATATAATCCTGCCCGGGAACTTTTCAAATACTCTTCAAATCCTGCCAACAAGGGTAAGAAATTCTTGAACAAACCGGAAGATTTTAAGCAGATTGAATTGAGCGGATTTAAGACCATTAATAAATCTGTTATTTCTATTTATAATGAATATGGGATCAGGGCTGCAATTATTGAGGATGAACAGAAAAATTACACTTACGAACTTGCTGTTCCTTTGAAGCTGTTCGATTTAAACCCAGATCAGGCAGCTTCATTTGGCTATATCATTAAATTAAGAGGAATCGTAGTGCCTGAAAATAATAGTAAGCTTGTCCATAAAGAAGGGCGCAGCAGAAAGATGGAACAGGAATTAGAAGAACAAATGACTGATTTTAAAAGGCCGACACAATTTGCCGGTAAATACAAACTGGCCTTGAAACAATGATGATGTGTTATCAGAAATGTATATTACTCATTCTGATTTTTAGCTTACCATTTGCTCTCTTTGCACAGAAACCAGCTGTGCCCGCAGCATTACGTGAAGTTAGCGGAATTGTGAAGGACAGTACTGGTGCGTTTATACCAGGAGCATTAATTGAGCTCAAATCAATAAAAGACACTTTAAAAACGGCGATAAATGAATACGGTATCTTTACGTTTCAGAATGTGAAGCAGGCCGTATTTACCCTAACTATCAGTAGTATTGGGTATCGTACTTTAGTCCGAAAATTTTTAAATAACGATTTGTCCGACATGATAGTGCTGGATCCTATAATTCTCAGAGATGATCAGCGAATCTTGAATGAAGTAAATATAAAAGGTAAAGTAGGTATCATTTACAAAACGGACACAATTGAATATCGTGCCAGCGACTATAAAGTAAGAGCATACGCTTCTGTTGGCGACTTACTTAAAAAGATGGAGGGTGTTGAAGTTTCAAACGATGGGAGGGTAACCCACAACGGTGAGGCAGTAAAGAAAGCCAAATTTAATGGGATCGATTATTTTGGCGGTGATATCAAAAATGCTACAATTGAGTTGCCGGCCGACATTGTGGAGAAAATTCAATTTATTGATGATTATGGTGATAAGGCGGCGAGAACCGGGATTAAAGATGGTAATCCACTTAAAACCCTGAATATAGTTTCAAAAGCAGATAAATCTGTTGGAACTTTAGCCGAAGTAGTTGCCGAATTGGGTCAACAAAAGCGCTATAAGGCCAACGTCGGCATAAAGCGAATTGAAGGTGCCAAGCAAATCGGGGCTGCTGCTAATCTGGACCAAAGGCTTGCTGGTGTAACAAACAATGTTTCTGGTGCTGCTGAAAATGCGAACGGTAGCGCCGATATCAGTGGTGGCTACTTAAAGAATAAATCAGCAGACCTCAGCTACCGAAATCAGTTCAATAAAAAAGTAGTTTTACAGGGCTCTTATAAATATCGATTGGAAGATCAGGATGTTGATAAGAATAGTTTATCAGAAGAAATTTTTAATACGGGCTTAATCAGGAGCAACAATACAAGTAAAATTAATACTTCAAAACAACAACACACATTTAATGGTAAGGTTGAATATAATATTACTCCGGCAACCTGGTTGATCGTAAACCCGTACCTCTCTTACAATAAATCCAATTGGCAAAATTTTGACGTTAAAGCACAAAGCGGTGCGATTCATGTCAATCAATATACCAAAAACCAAACTAACTTCCGTAATCCGGAATTCGGCGCAACAGTGCTGCTGGGCCATAATTTTGAAGAGAAAGGGAAAGTATTAAGTATGGAAATAGCTGCTCATCAAAAACTACAATCCGAAACAAAGAACAATTCCGACAGTTTAATCTACTTTAATGCGTCCGGTTTACAGGAGACTGAATTTATTCAGCATTTTTTAATAAGAGACAAAAATCCTTATCAGAATTATCGGGCGAGTTTCACTTTTAGCAAGCCAATCACTGAAAAGACAAAGCTGGAATTAAATATCCAGTCTTCGGTTAAGGATTATCACAACAGGCGTCAAACTTATAACCTCAGTGTTTCTGCTGACGAACAGATAGACTCATTAAGTAATATTATAGATTATACTTTTGTAGAAAACAAATTCTACCTCAATTATAAGCTGGAAAAGGAAACATTTAAAGCTACATTTGGTCTGGTAGCCATGCCGGTTTATTTAAATGGCAGTTCTTTTATTTCGGGTAATAAAATCTCACGTAGCATGTTTAGGTTGGTTCCGAATTTAAGAATGGATTATTATCCTTCAAGGCAGTCCAGGCTTTCGGTTTCTTACATGGCCAATGTAATCGAACCACAGTTTGAAGAAATACAAGCCGGGCGGGATGCCAGCAATTCTCAGAACATTATCCATGGAAATCCCGACCTGAAATCTGGGATGCGGCACAGCTTGTCTGTAAACTTGAACAGCTACCTGAGCCGTGCCAGAATGAATATTGCGTTGAATCTTAGTGGAATGCTTTTGGAGAATAGTATATCCAGAAACATTTTGTTGGTTCCTGATCAATTTAACCAGTTAAAAAGAGAAACTTATTTCCAGAATACCAATGGCAATTATAGTTTGTATAGCTATCATAATTTGTCCAAGTCTATCGGCGACTACAGTTTGAAAATAGAATTAAATGGGCTTACTACATATAATCGGGCTGTGTCTTTAAGTAATAGCAAAGAGAATTTAAGTGAAAGTTGGACCAGTAGGCAGCGCTTAAAATTGCAAACTATTCCCTGGGACTGGCTCGAGGTAAATCCCGGAGTTGGCTTTCTTTTAAACAAAACAAATTTTAGCCTGTCGCCAGCAAGCGCCATTTCAAGGAAAACCTATTCCATAAACATGGATGCTGTGGTATTTTTTGACAAAACTTTTTATTTGAGTTTTGATGCGGAGAAATATATGGTCAAAGGAATTGCGTTTAATGAAACAGTAAATCCTTTTATTGTAAATCTTAGCATATCCAAGCGACTGTTCCCCAGAAAAAATGCAACTGTTGGACTCAAGGCTTTTGATTTATTAAAGCAGAACAATTTTATCAATCGCATGCTCACTCCAAATGGATATGCAGATAGCAGAACCAATGTTAGTAGCAGGTATGTAACCGTTAATTTTACCTGGCGGCCTCAGGTATGGTCTGGCGGTAAAAAAGTAAACAATAAACGGCATGGAGACGGAAGTTTTATGCCAGATTAGCATTTGTATGACCTGATATTGATGAAGAAAAACAACTTAAATAAACTAAATTTTAAATTATGAAAAAACTTGTTGCTCTTACCAAAGCAGAAATGAAAAAAGTATCCGGGGGCGGTGGAATTTGCCCTGAAGGCTTATGCTGGAATGCAAACACTCAGACATGTGATTTTATTAACGAAGGTGACCATTGTCCTGACACCATTACCTGTATCATAGTCGCCAAAAGTTATCCGCCTGATTGCGGAACCGGCGCCTATATTACAATGCCGGCTACTCAGGATCCTTTTGCCTGGTGTGCAGCCCAGCCATGTTGCGACCAGATCACCTGCTTTAACTAACACTTCTGGCCCCACTTAACACATAAACAACTTTACCAAATTCCGGGCAGTAAACAAATGTAAGAACTGAGCCCTTTAGCTGTGTTTGTGCTGCGTTCGGGATGTGTTCGAGAGTGGAAGCACCTTGAATACGCGTTGGCTACCCCTTGGCAAGGCCTGTGGCTATATCAAGGCGCTGCCACCCCCCCCGTCAATGCGCTTTCAATGCACCTTCAAAGTAAAACGCATCCCAAACGAGGATAGAATGCAGATCGAACCTGAGACCAACTAACCAATTTCCCGCTTCATCGATCCAAACTGCCTTTCTGCCTATTCCCTGTTTAATACCCGGCAGATGTCCCGTAATTTTATTTTCAATCTAACACCTTAGTGATTAGGAGGGCAAACAGGGGAGAGGTGTTTTTAGGGTTGCAGATCTTTTCTGCATGTATAATTTATCCGTAGGTAGTGGCGCTACCTGCGGATTTATAAAACTGGCACGCGTTATGCATTGTTTAACTATACCAAATTTTAAGATCATGGAACGTAAACAGAAAACAGATCCTTTTTCAGAGCAGATCAACATCGTCGAAAATTTTGAAGTAGAGTATTGGGCTAATAAACTGGGCATCAGACCAAGGCTGCTTAGAGAAATTGTAAAAACAACGGGTAATAATGTACACGATATACAGAAATACCTGAACAAATAGATACAAAATCAGAACTATAATAACACCCTGTCAACGCAATTGGCAGGGTGTTTTTGTTATGGCGGCTTTATTTTAAATAAAGACTACTTTTATTTAGATTGATTCCAGTTAATTGTTAGCTTTGCGGAAATTTAAAGCATATGTATAAAAAATGTACCCAAAAGAAACATTTCATGAAATTATTGCTGCTTATGGGCAGTGTGTTATTTCTACCCCTCATGGGTTACGCATCTCACTATAAACTTATTGAAAGAAATGTAACAATGACTGACAAAGGCAGCATCAAGGGTACCGTAAAGACCAGTGACGGAAGACCTGCCGAATTTGTGACCATTGCCATTAAAGGCGTAAAAAGTGCGCAGGTTGATGCAAAAGGTAATTACCTGCTAAAAGATCTGGAGTCCGGCACCTATAAACTTATAGTTAGTTTTATAGGTCGGATTGTTCAACAGAAAGAAATTACTGTTGTGGCAGGTGAAACGACCACTGTTGATTTTGAACTTTCCGAGAACAACGAACAACTGGAAGAGGTAGTGGTAAACGGAGGGAGTACCAACAAATTTGCTGTAAAGAGAACCACAACCGCAGCCAAGATGCCATTGGGTAACCTGGAGAACCCGCAAATCTATACTACGATACCTAAAACATTACTTGCCGAGCAGATGGTAACGGAGTTTAGCATGGCACTGAAAAATAGCCCTGGTATCTATAAGGTACAGGGAAGCAGAGGTATCAATGCCGATGGCGCCTCATCTTATACTATGCGCGGTTTCCGCACAGAGGCATCGCTGGTAGATGGTATACCCTCACAAACCAATGGAGAGATTGATCCCGTAAATGTTGAACGTGTGGAGCTGGTTAAAGGCCCATCAGGAACACTTTACGGCGGTGCCGTAGTTGCATTTGGCGGTTTGATTAATATCGCTACCAAAAAGCCTGTGGATACCTTGGGTGGGGAGTTGAATTACACTACCGGAAGTTACGGGCTGAACCGGATTTCGGCAGATGTATATGGCCCGGTGAACAAAGATAAAAAGTTGTTGTTCAGGATGTCTGCTGCCTACCAGAACCAGAACAGCTTTCAGGATGCCGGTTTCAAAAAGTCGGTTTTTGCTGCCCCCGCATTTGAATACAGGGTAAATGAAAAGCTGACATTAAACTTAAATGCCAGTTTCTATGAATCGAAAGGGACGAGTACCCCCTCCATCTTCTTAAACCGGGCGCGTAAGTTTATCGCTACAACACCGGAAGAACTGAATTTCGACTGGAAACGTTCCTTTACCAGCAATGATATTGTGATGAAGAACCCTACTGTAAACGCAAGGGCACAAGTTACCTACAAAATATCTGATCAATGGACTTCGCAATCCATTTACTCCAGTAATAGCCGCAAATCAGACGGATTTTACCAGTACCAGTTTATCAGAGGCACTGCCTCTGATGAGATGCTGGAACGTAATGTGTCCCTGCAAAATACGGTAAATACCGCCACAGATATTCAGCAGAATTTTATTGGTGATTTTAAGATTGCAGGTCTCCGTAACAGGCTGATTGTAGGGTTGGATTACCTGAACCAAACCATAAACAATAACAATTCACCTTACCTGGTATTTGACAATACAAGTGGTATAACTGCTGATCCTAATTATATCAGGATTTCACGTTTGGCAATAGAAGCCGGACTGGATAGCCTGGACAGACTTTATAAACTGGATCCTATAAAAAATGGTAAATATGCCCCTGGAAAAAACAATACCAAAAGCAACATTTACAGTGCTTATGCTTCCAATGTGTTAAATGTTACAGACAAGTTAGCTGCTATGCTCAGCTTGCGCATAGACCGTTTTCATAATAGAGGCACTTATAACCAGGCAACTGCCAAACTTGTAGATAGCAGCAGCTATCTTCAAACCTCTGTTTCTCCTAAACTTGGTTTGGTATACCAGGTGTTAAAAGATAAGGTTTCGCTATTTGGAAATTACATGAACGGCTTTAGCTATGTGGCCCCGGTAACACAACCTCCGCATTCCAATGTTTCGGGTACTTTTAAACCCCAGCAGGCAAATCAGCTTGAAGCCGGTGTAAAAATGGAGTTATTTGAAGGTAAACTGAGTTTTACAGCAAGTGCCTATAACATCTCAGTGAAAGATATGACCCGTGTTGAGGAGGTAACAATAGGGGGAGCAAACTATATGATCACTGTACAGAATGGGACACAAAAAAGTAAGGGAGTTGAACTGGAGTTGATTACCAACCCTATTGAAGGGTTAAATATTATAGCAGGTTATAGCTACAATGACAGTAAGCTGATTAAATCAACCCCACAAACCGAAGGGCGCAGACCACCATCAGCAGGACCGGCAACATTGATCAATTCATGGATCAGTTATGCCATTCCGCATGGTAACTTGAAAGGATTGGGAATGGGTACGGGGATTAATTTCATTGATAAACACCGGACTTCCAATACACTCACTACCGGGGTATTTACTTTGCCGTCTTATATCATGGCTACTGCAACCGTATTTTATGATAAGCCACAGTATAGGATAGGTGTTAAAGTTGATAACTTAGCGGACGAAAAGTATTTTGCAGGGCAAGGTGTACTTACCCCGCAAATGCCAAGGACTGTAGCGGCCAGCTTTACCTTTAAATTTTAATTGTTGACGATTAAAAAAATCATAGGACAAATTCACCTCTGGCTCGGATTAATTTCCGGGCTGGTGGTGTTTATATTAGGCCTTACCGGTTCCATTTATGCTTTTCAGGATGAGCTCAAAACGCTGATCTATAAAGACCGCCTGTATGTAGATGCACCCGCAGGTGCAGTGCGTTTGCCTTTAAGCCAATTGATAACGGTTGCCGAAAAGGCTTTGGGTACCGACCGTAAGCTCTCGCGGGCGGAGCTGTCGCAATTGCCGGGCCGTACCTATATGTTCAGGGCATTGAAACTGGACAGGGAGGCATTTGGCTATTGGAATTATTACCAGTACTATGATAAAGTATACCTGAACCCCTATACCGGGCAGGTAGTGTTTAAGGAAAATGCCAAAAAGGAGTTTTTTACCGTAGTGCTGGCCTTGCACATGAACCTGCTTATGGGCGACAATGTAGGCCACTTTGTGGTAAAATGGTCTGTAGTATGTTTTGTTGTTTTGCTGCTAACCGGGCTGGTATTGTGGTGGCCAAAAAAATGGAAACGCAAGCAGTTGAAGAAGCGCTTTTCGGTAAAATGGAATGCTAAATTTAAACGCCTCAATTACGATCTGCACAATGTTTTTGGCTTTTATAGCTTTTTGGCGCTGATGATTATTGCAGGTACAGGCTTAATGTGGTCTTTTGAACTAACTACAGATAAGAAGGCCAAAGTACTATCGGATACTACCCAAATGACGGATGTAATACCGGCAGACCTTATCCTGAAACAAGCGCTGAAGGCGTCGCCTGAAACTGTATATTTTTTATACAATTTCCCTTCTGTAAAAAGCGGAACAGTAAATGTTTCTGCTTATCAAAGCAAAATGCAGCTTTACGACCGGGTACAATACAGGTTTGACCGGTACAGCGGAAAGCTGCTGCAACAGCCCCAATCTTTTGCACAGCTATCGGCAGGTGCTAAAATTATTGCTATGAACTACGACCTGCATACCGGAAGCGCCCTGGGGCTTACCGGAAAATTGCTGGCCTTTTTGGCCGGAATTATTGCTGCAGGCCTGCCTGTAACCGGTTTCCTGATCTGGTGGAAACGAGAAAAATCGAAATAAATGTAAAATAAACATGACATATTGATTTATTTACTTGACACATATGTAAGAAATACTTTACATTTGGTAAAACAAAATTGATGTTATGAAAAATCGCTTACTTCTTCCCAGCAAATACAAGGTATATGGCTGGGTTATTTTTTTAATTTTTGTGTTATTGCACGTTTTTGCAAATATCATTTACCCCGAACTGGGCTCAAAGCTTCCCCTCTCTTTTCAAAAGAATGGTCCGACGTCTTTTTTTGATCCGGACTCGAACATGACTTTTTCCGGGGCAGGAATTCTGCTAGGTTTAATGTTAATTTGTTTTGCTTCAGAAAAAGGGGAGGATGAATATATCTCCTACCTTAGGCTGCGCTCCTGGCAGCTTTCTGTTCTGATTTCTTATGGAATATTGTTTGTAGCTAATTTGCTGGTATACGGCGGTGCTTTTTTTAGTTTTATGATTTACAACCTCCTTACGGTGTTACTCGTGTTTATTATTACTTTTAACCTAAGTTTGTATAAACTTAAAAGAGAAAGGCTTGCTGATGAAAAATAACCTGCGTGTACAGAGAGCCATTAAAAATATCACCCAGGCCGAGCTGGCTGAAATGATCCAGGTATCAAGACAAACCGTCAATACGATAGAATCTGGCAAATACGTGCCCTCAACGGTGCTTGCCTTAAAAATGGCAAAGGTGTTTGAAGTGCCTGTGGAAGCAATTTTTGAACTGGAAGAAGGGGATTGACCCCAATGCAGGCCGGTTGTTTGATCGTAGTTTAGCTTTACAAGCTTGCGGCCTGCTATTTACTTTATACTCTGGGACCAATCCCTGAAATTTAGCTCAAATTTAGTCTCTCCATTGGAATAACTACCCACCGGAGTCCAGCCTTGAAGCTTATAGAAGCGCTCTGCACGTGTATTCGGAGCTGTACCCAAAACTACCTTGTCTTTAGTTTGTTGAAAATACCAATCTATCATTAGTCGATGCAATTCCTTTCCAATTCCTTTTTCCGCAAAATCCGGATCTACAAATAATGCCCATACACTCCTTTCTAACAGGTCTATAATTGAGAAACCTACAACCTGGCCATCTACCTCACAAACCCAGCCTTTCCCTTTCTCGGAAATGTAATAGGCTACATCTTTATCGGGAACAAGATCAGGATTGCTTAGGGTATTTTCTTTAACCAGGTGTCTCACTACCTGCATCTGTTTAATATCTGAGTGTTCTGCAGTTCTAAAAATCATATACACAAACGTAGCAATTTCGCCGGAATAAAGTTAATTACCGCTTACTTTGTCGCCCTTAACAGGAGAATATTCTGTTTTTGAGAACCCGTTTACTTTCAATTTATCGAAGAAACATTTTATTCCGGTAGCTTTTGTAAAGTCTTCGGTATCCTGAATGTGGAAATGTAGGTGTGGCTCGGAGGAATTGCCCGAATTGCCACAAAAGCCTAGTAGTTGTCCGCGTTTTACCAGGTCAGCTTGTTTTACTTTTACAGAATTTTGCTTGAAATGCGCGAAAAGGATATACTCGTTGTTTTTGGTTTTAAGAAGGACGGAATTGCCTGCAACATACATGGGATTCAGCACTCCCGGTATGTTGTCTTTAATTCCATCTACGGCAAGTACAACTTCGGCATCGCAGGGGGCAAAGAGCGGCTGTCCGAATGCATAATAGTCCTCGTTTGATTTGCCCGTGGTTTTGAAGCTTTTACCAGCCTCGTTATGAATGATAATGTCGAAGGCATGCTTTTGAAATTTGGAAACAATGTGATAATTGGTTTCTTTGGAATCACCTCCCCAGAATACCGTCCATTCTCCTTTAAAAGGTAGTGTCATTGGGGTGGTATTCCTTTTTGGTGCCAACCGGTCCTGCTCTTCATAGGGCCTGGCATATAAACCCATAATTTCTTTGCTGTTGTTTATAGCTATACTAAGCATTATTGTGCCATTTTGGAAGGTTGATTTATATGCTCCGAAACCATCCAGATATTCCTGAAAGTCCATTGTGCTGATATTCCCGTACTTAGTTTTAAGCTGGCTTAGAAAGCCCCGGGTTTTTTCCAGGGGCAGGTTGACTTTTGTACTGGCCGAGAACATCGAAAAAATGCTGTCTGGCTGATTGCTGTTGTAATATTTTTTAAATGCAACGGCTGCGTATTTACTTTCGGGACTTTCTGTTTGTCCGTATACCGTTAGAACGGATAGGAACAGCAGAACTACACCGGGTAATTTCTTCATATTTTTCAGGTTTTAGATATTAGTCGTTTAAGTTGTGAAAAAATTACACTATTTTTCTATTTTCATCCCAAACTATGCCAAACCAAAACTCACCACTTTACCAGAGCGCTAAAAAACTGTGGAATACGGTAGTAAAAGAAGATGCTGCCCACACGTACGAATTGCAATTAGAGCTTGATCTGCATAAGCGATTGCTCAATCTTTTTCAGCCTGGAACTTATTACTATTATGTTTTTAATATTTTTCAGGCCGAATTTGAATATGTAAGCCCCGGCGTTACCCAGGTATTGGGTTACCCGCCCGAGGAAATGACCATTCATCGTTTCCTGGAAATATTGCACCCCGACGATAAGCCTTACTTTTTACAGTTCGAAAAACGGATTACAGAGTTTTTCAAAGCTTTGCCATTTGAAAAGATCCCTAAGTATAAGATGCAGTACGACATCAGGATGCGCGCCAGCAACGGCCGGTACATAAGGTTGCTGCATCAGGCGGTACAGATAGATTATGATGAATCCAATTACTACCGCACGCTTGACATTGATACCGATATTACCCACATCAAGCCCGAAGGCACACCAACCTTTTCCATCATAGGCCTTGATGGAGAACCGTCGTACTATAATATTACTGAGGCCAATACGCTTACCCAATCGTACGACCTGTTTACACGAAGGGAAAGGGCAGTTTTAAAACTAATTGTTGAAAACAAAAGCAGTAAGGAAATAGCGGATGTACTATTTATAAGTCCGCATACGGTAAGTGCCCACCGCAAAAACATACTGAGAAAAGCGGATGTTAGAACACCAGTAGAGCTGGTGTGCAAGGCCTTGCATGAAGGGTGGATATGATGGCTAAAGGCTGCTTAAAATAGCTAGCCATAGCTATTTTTTAAGCACAGAACTTGCTGGAAATTTGTAGGGGACCATGAACCTAATCCTCCCTTACAATGAAAAAACTTTACTTTTTATTCCTGCTCCTGCTTGGCGCAGGTTATAGTTTTGGACAAAAAAACTTTGGCCCCTGGGAACAGTTGAGCTGCTATAAAGGCCTTTACGTTAGAATAGAAAAAGGTCATTATGATAAAAAGACCAATCAGTGGTTTTATCTGATTGAATTCCAAAACCGGTACAACCAAAAAGTAGGCTTTACCTATTATTTTTATAACCCCGCTACACAAAAACCCAAGGACGTAAACCCGGGGTATACCTTTGGCGATGCCTATCCAAGACTTAAGCCTGGTGGCATAACACGTCAGCAGATTGCCGTTGTTGGCGAAGGAAATCCCATAGCCCAGGTGTTTGATGTCTGTTTTGTGTTCAACAAAGATGGCCAGACCAGCTGTACGGCCGAAGCATACAAAGGAAACGGAAGCTTTGCGCAATGTGACAATGGTACGCCCAACTACATAGTTTATACTACCACCGCAGAAAACGACAACAGTACTGCCAAAGGCACAGGTAATTTTAGCAATGAAACCAGCCCGGGAAATGCCCAACAGAAAAAGTTTGATAACCTGATTGTTCAGGGCGATAATGCCTTTGGCAGCAAAAACTATAACAATGCTATGGGTTATTATATGCAGGCGCAAAACACTGCCGTAACTGATGAGCAAAAAAGCAAGGCGAGGGAAAAGTACAGCCGGGCGTCTGAAGCCAGGCAAACAGAAATAAGGGGGCAGCGTGTAGCAGCGGCAAAAAACCAGGATAATACGGAGAATGTAGCTTATACTGCCGCTGCGGGTGCTGCCATTGGGGCCATGTCGCTTATAAATGACGGCTATACACACCGTGGCTTTTCGGGCAAGTTTCAGGTGGGGGTAGGATATGACCAGACACCTATGATCACCAATGCTGCCGCAACTTCTTATCCCGATAAAGTAGCTTACCCGACGGTGGATTTTGGGCTAAGGTTTGAAATACTGAACAACAAGCCTGTTAACATTAACCTTAGGGGCTTGTATTCGGTAGGAATTCATGCTTTTGAAACCGGTGTTAGCGGAACGCACGTGATCACCGGCGTAGATGGCGGACTGCAATTCTGGTACAAAACAGATACAAAGTTTAAACTGTTTGCCGACTTTGGCTGGTACCATAGGGTAGGCGATAGAAAGAGGGATCAGGATGCTGTAAATGGAGGTGAATCGGCTACCGACGACGTGCGGGAAGGCAAGTACAACTATAAGGTAGTGCGGTTTGGTTTTGGGCCGATGCTGCACCTTAGAGATGGAGGCAAAGAAACATGGCTAAAACCCGGAGTGTATTTCGATAAGGTCTCTTTTGCCAAGGATGACAAACCTACACTGTTGGTTGCGCTAAATGCCAATATCAAAAGTGCGATTAATATTGAGGCTGCTTACGGCAAAGACTACCCGGCGGGTGGTACAGCGAATTTCCCGAGTGCTTTTACAGCTGACAAGCAGAATTACTTTTCCATCAGAATAATGAGACAAGGAAAACTTTGGTGAAAACTATTTGCTATTTTTGTATCATACAGTTGAAGCGCTCGATGATACATGAAGGAAGAAGATTTAAGCCGTATTCCGGATGAGGAGCTGCTGCTGCTTTTTAAAGCGGGAGACAGGAATGCGTATGAACAAATCTACAACCGGTATTGGGCCATTATGTATGTGTATGCACGTAAAATAATGGCCGATGCAGATGATGCACAGGATATTGTGCAGGAGGTTTTTACTTACCTTTGGCATAAAGGTGCGGAGCTTAGCATCAAAACTTCCCTTTCTGTTTATTTGTATACTGCGGTGCGTTACCGCATCTTTGATCTGTTAGACCACCGTAAAGTAAGAACGGATTATAAAGCCTACCTGCAGCAATTTATTGATGAAGGAGAATACATTACAGACAATCAGCTGAGGGAAAGGGAGCTGGTTGCGGTTATTGAAAGGGAGGTGGCCCTGCTACCCGCCAAAATGAGGGAGATGTTTGAAATGAGCCGCAACGAAGGACTTTCACACAAAGAGATCGCTGAAAAGCTGGGCGTTTCGGACCTTACGGTAAAAAAACAGGTCAGCAATGCCGTAAAAATCCTCAAAGAAAAACTGAAGCTGTTCTCGATATTCATTACCATCAATTTCTGAGGATAAAATAAATTTTACTTTTATCTACTCCATCTCTTTTACCTAACCTACATATCTCTAAGCAACCTTATTAAAGCTTGGGGAAATGAAGCAAAACTACCTATCGGAAGATTTATTATATAAGTACAAAACAGGCACCTGTACCGAAGAGGAACGGGCCATAGTGGAAAGCTGGCACATTAAGGAATTGCAGCAAAGCAGTTTTATGCCGGATGAAGCTGAACTGGACCGGGCGGGAAAGGCCATATGGGCTGCCTTACCTGTTCATGATGAACAGCCAAAGTCTAAAACAGTTTCGCTTTGGCTTAAATACGGCGCTGCGGCATCTGTTGCTTTAATTTTGGCTATTGGGGGATGGTATTTCTTCAACCCGAAGCCAGGGGCGGAAAAAACAGAAAGCCAGGCCAGCAGATATAAAAATGACGTGCAGCCCGGGGGCAACAAGGCGGTGCTTACACTTGCCGATGGATCGAATATTAGCCTGGACGATGCAGCCAATGGCAAAGTTGCCCAGCAGCAAGGCATTGTGATCAGTAAAACTGCCGAGGGAAAACTAATTTATAGTATTGCCGGACAGAGTAAAGCGAATACTGCGGCTGTTCAGTACAATACCATTGCTACGCCCCGGGGTGGACAATACCAATTGAATTTACCCGATGGGACAAAAGTATGGCTAAATGCAGCTACCTCGCTCCGGTTCCCATCTTCATTTGCAGGACTAACCGATAGAAGGGTTGAGCTTGCAGGGGAAGCGTATTTTGAAGTGGCAAAAAGTAAAGCCCAGCCTTTTGTTGTTAAGGCGGCGAGTCAGGAAGTATTGGTGCTGGGCACTCATTTTAATGTAGACGCCTATTCCAGTGGTTCTACCAATAAAACCACCCTGATGGAGGGGAGTATAAAGTTGAAATATAAGACTAAGGACTACCTGTTAAAACCAGGGCAGCAGGCGGTTATGGCAACTGGTGTAAATATTGAAACTGCAGATACGGAAGCTGTGATGGCCTGGAAAAATGGCAACTTCATCTTTACGGATAACAATATCAAAAATGTTATGGAAGCGCTGCAAAGGTGGTACGACATAGAGGTGGTTTATGAAGGTACAGTGAGCCAGGTAGGCTTCAATGCAGAAATATCAAGAGAAAGATCTTTAATACAGGTGCTTACGGCACTCGAGAAATCGGGAAACATTAGGTTTAAGATAGAGGGGAGGAGGGTGACCGTTATGTAAATCAGAAATCTACATAAAACGTGATCCTGAAAAAGAACCAGGAGTGATTGGACCCACCCCTGGCTAAATGGCCGGATTACTCAATTAAAATATACGAAAGACTATAATCAACTAATTCCAAACCAAACTCTGAAAAACCAGCTTACCACCGGTTAAAAGAGTCTAAACTCAAATGTATGAATTTTTATGCGCTATTTAAGCGCAGGCAATTTGCTTGCAGAGCAAATAAGATACTGCGAATTATGAAACTGACCATTGTCATATTAATCACCTCCTTACTACATGTAAGTGCCGCCGGTTTTGCCCAGCGGATTAGCCTGAACAAAAACAAGGCTTCCCTGCATGAGGTGATCAGGGAGATCAGGAAACAAAGCGGCTACGACTTTGTGATCACCACCCCACAGATCAGGGCTGCGAAGCCTGTGAGCATTAACGTGCAGTACAAGACGCTGAAGGAGGCGCTGGACGAATGCTTTGCAGATCAGCCTTTTACTTATGCGATTGAAGGGAAGATCATTACCATCGTGAACAGACCTGTAAGTGTTGCAGCCAACCCCCAGCCACCGGTGGTGATTAAAGGCCGGGTGAAGGACAGCAATGGGAAAGCACTGCCCGGAGCCTCTGTGATGGTGCTGGGCACCAGACGAGCGGCAATGACGAACGCCGAAGGCTATTTTACCATTGTGGTAACAGAGAAATCTGTGTTGCGCATCAGCATGATCGGCTTTCAGTCGGTTGATGTTCCCGTAAATGACCAGAAAGAACTGGACATAGTTTTGAAAGAACAGGAACAGGAGTTGGGTGAATTGGTTGTGGTAGGGTATGGGCAGATAAAAAAGGAAAACCTGACCACTTCGGTGAGTACCATTACTTCTGAACAGATTACACAAATGCCGACCTCCAATCTGTCGCAGGTTTTTGCCGGACGTATTCCGGGGATACTGGCCCGTACCAGTTCCGGTGTTCCGGGAGCGGATGACGCTACTTTGCTGATCAGGACAACAGCCGGCAGTAATGCGCGACCATTATTGGTGATTGATGGTGTGCCACGCATCGATGCTTCGGGAAATGGGCAGATGGGACTTGGCGATATAGATCCCAATGAAGTAGAGAGCATCTCTGTATTACGCGACAATGCGGCGGGGGCTGTTTATGGCTCCAGAGCGGCAAACGGTGTGATTATTGTGACCACTAAAAGAGGTAAGCTAGGTAAGCCTCAATTTAATTATGTGAGTAATTTGACATGGAGCCGTGCCGGTAAAATGGTAAAAAATACTGATGCCTATACCTATGCGTTAACCCAGAATGAAATTGCACAGAACAATGGTTTGGCTATGCCTTATTCTGCAGCTGTGCTGGATACGATTCAAAGGCAGCTGGCGCCCTATAAATATGCTAATACTGATTGGATTAAACTGCTTACTGGAAAGCCTGCCCTGGTTCAGAACCATAGTCTGAATATCAATGGTGGGGTAGAAGCTGTGAGATATTACATTTCCGGATCTTATACAGATCAGCAGGGGATGTATCCGGGCAACAGTTTGCAGCGCTATACTTTACAAAGCAATTTTGATGTAAACCTGAGCAAACAGTTTAAAGCGCAGGTAAACCTGGGATACAGAACTTCTAATCAAAATATCCGTGGTGGCAGCGGAGCCATGAATACGGCGGTCAATACTTCTCCTTTAACCCCGGCCTATATGCCCAATGGTACTTTTGCTGCGGGTGTTACAAATGCCAATCCGCTGGCGTCTATTTCTGAAAAATCTGGTTACCAATATGTCAAAGATAACTTTTTGACCATGCTGGGAAAACTGACCTGGGAACCAACCTTTTTAAAAGGGTTTTCAGCCTATGCCAATATCGGTTCCGAAAAGTTTTTTCAGAGAGATAAAAGCTATCAGGTACCAGTGCCACAGTTCAGACTAGACCCTTCATCGCCAACGGGTTATTTTCAGGCTGCTGGTGCAGGAAAGCCAACCCTTACTGATAAAAACAGTGATGCCAATAGTTATACTGCGGACATAGGACTGAATTATAAGTATCGCTTTGGTAAACATGGCATAGAAGCGTTGGTTTTATATACACAGAGCGAAAGCAGCAGCAACAGCAATAGCGACATGAGGCTAAATCTGGTTGCTCCTGGTCTGGACATCCTGAACCTGGGCTCAACAGTTGGTGAAGTTACCAGTGGTAACCGTACTTTGTTTGCCAGGGCAGGATATGTTGGCCGTTTGAACTATGATTTTGATAATCGTATATTTTTTGAAAGCAGTTTTCGCTATGATGGTTCTGTCGCATTTGCCCCTGGCAACAGATGGGGCTTTTTCCCGGGAGCATCTGCTGGCTGGATGATCTCGAGAGAAAAATTCTTTGCTGGTTTGAGTAATGTAGTGAATTCCCTAAAAATAAGGGCATCAATAGGACTAACAGGAGATGATGCTGTAGGTGCCAATAGCTATTATTATACGTATGGAATAGCCAATACAGGGAACACGGCGGCAGCTCAGGCACCGTTTGGTTATATTTTTGGGACAGCTTATACACCTACGTTTTACCTGGCCAATGGTAGTCTGCCGAATGAAAACATTACCTGGGCCAAAAACAGACAGGAAAATATAGGTATTGATGCCATGCTTTGGGGCCGTAAGTTGGGGATCACTTTTGATATTTATCAAAAAAACCGGTATGATATGCTGAAATCGAGCGATGCAGTATTGCCGGGTACATTCGGAATTAGTGGCCCAATTCAGAATTTTGCCAAGATGCGGGATAGGGGCTTTGATTTGGAACTAACCAGCGAACAGCAATTGGCAGCAGACTGGAAACTGACTTTAAATGCGAATGTTACCTATGTACGTACCGAGTGGATAAACAACGGCACCAAACTGTTGCCTGACTATCAGCGCATGGAAGGGCGGTCTACCAATGCCCAGGTAGGTTATCATTCATTGGGCATTTTTCAGAATACTGCGGAAATTGCCGCCTGGCCGGTAGATCAGGACGGATTGAAAAACGCCAGTATCAAACCCGGGGATATCAAATTTGCTGACCGCAACGGGGATGGTAAATTAACAGTGGATGATCAGATCTGGATGGACAATATGGGCTTTCCGCCAATCAATTTTGGTTTTGGATTTAACCTGAAACACAAAGGCATGATGTTGAGTGCGTTTTTTAATGGGGCTATGGGTGGGTACATTCGTTATGCCATTAACTCTAATTGGCAGTACATGTACGACAATTCCTGGAGACCAGGCAATGAAAGCGCGAAATATCCAAGGCTGGCCTCATCTACCAATAATTCCAGAAGTTCGGACGCTACCCTGATCAAAGATGATTTCCTGAGGTTAAGGGATGTCCGTTTGAGCTATGAATTGCCTAAAAAGTGGCTGGATGTGGTAAAACTGAAACAGGTAAGGTTATATGCGCAGGCATCTAACCTGTTTACCTGGACTTCTGTATTGGGGGGGATAGACCCCGAAACCCCGAACCTGGGAACAGGTGGGGCTAGTGGTGGTTTTTACCCAAATCAGAAAAATATTGGCTTTGGTGTAAATGTTAACTTCTAAACTTACGGAAATGAACAACAGATATATATTCATAGGAATTACAACAATAACCTTGTTGTTTGGCTCCTGCAAAAATGTGCTGGATATTAAGCCGGTTGATCGGGTGAACGACCTGGTGTTGTGGAGCAATCAGGATATGGTGCTGAATTATACGGCAAATTTTTATGCCCAAATGCAAAGCGGATTTTCTGGTCCGCACCTGGGTTCTTCTATATTTACCGGCAACTTGTTATCGGATCTTACGGATGATGCCGAAGTAAATAGTACGGTTTACAGCGCTTATTGGAATGGTGCATACGATGCATCTAACTCGCCTCTGAATGGTTTGTGGAACTCCACAAGATGGGCGTACATTCGCAGGGCCAGTATTTTTATTTCTAAAGTAGATGCTGTTCCTGGTGATGCAAGCCTCAACAACAGAATGAAGGCAGAAATTCGGTTTTTGAGGGCTTATTATTACTTCGACCTGATGAACTGGTTTGGCCCATTGCCCATTATTACCGAGGCCCAGAATGAACTGGATGAGTCAGCTTTTGTGGCAAAAGCGACTAAAGACCAGTTTACTGATTTTCTGGTGAATGAATTAACTGAAGCAGCAGCAGCTTTACCTGCTACTTATGGTACTGCCGACTGGGGTAGGGCTACTAAAGGAGCAGCTTTGGCTATGAAGGGACGTATTCAGCTGTACGCTGGCAGATGGGCGGATGCTGCGGCAACTGAAAAAGCCATAATAGACCTTAAGGCGTATGCTTTGCAAAATTCGTATAGTGCGGTTTTTGCCAATAACAATAAAATGAATACTGAAGTGATCCTGTCGGTGCAGGCCAATGGCGATAGGGCGCAGCGTTATCATTCTTTTGATCTGTACAATCAGCCTCCTGCATTTGGCGGCAGGGGCGGAACGCTCCCTACCCAGAACCTGGTAGACGAATATGAGATGCAGGCTACCGGTTTGCCCATCACAAATGCTTTATCCGGTTATAATCCGCAACAACCATATGTAGGGCGTGACCCGCGGTTTGCTGCTACAGTTTTGTATGACGGGGCAACTTTTAGAGGACGCGCCATGCAGCTGTACAATGGCGGACAAGATCTGACCGTTTCAGGCAGTATCATTGCTGGTTGGATTACCAATACCGGTTATTACCTGCGGAAGTTTACGGATGAGAGTATCAATTTTGCCGATGCCAATGCGGCGAGTAGCCAGAACTGGATATTGTTCAGATATGCCGAAGTGCTGCTGAATTATGCAGAGGCCCAGAACGAAGCTGTAGGGCCGGATGCCTCTGTTTATGATGCGGTAAACCAGGTAAGAAAACGGGCCGGAATGCCAAACCTGCCAACCGGCCTTTCGCAGGTAGATATGCGCACTGCCATCAGACATGAACGCAGAATTGAACTGGCCTTTGAAGATGCACGTTACTGGGATGTGAAGCGTTGGAAGCTTGCGGTGAATTTATTCTCGACAGCAACCAATCCGATAAAAAAAATGGAGATTGTAAGGGATCCGGTAACTGGGGTAAAAACCTATACGGTAAAAAATGTGACCAAAACCAGGGTTTTCCAGGAAAAACACTACTTGTTCCCATTCCCGAATACCGAACTGAGCAAACCGGGTAACAAAATTGAACAAAACAACGGCTGGTAGGCTGAGGAGCGTTAACAATAGAACAATCAACAACACATAAATCCATAAAAAATGAAAAGAATAATTTTATCAGCAGGCCTGCTGATCGGCTCCCTGTTTGCCTCTGCCCAGATGAGCGAGATACACGGGACTGTAAAACCTGATAAGGCGACTATAAAGGAAAACATCGCTTTAATGAAGATTGAAGACGGCCAGCCGGTAGTAGTTGCCACTACTGCACTTGCGGGTGATGGTTCATTCGGGTTTTTATTTAAACCGGAATATGAAGGTTTTTACGCCGTGGGTTCTCCTGACCTGCTGAAAGGCCAGTTTCCTGTTTATATTAAAGCAGGCGATAAGGCGGAAGTAACGTTTGATAGTGTAAGTGCAGAGTTTACTGGCACAAACACGCCTGAAAATACGGTTTTAAGTAAATGGGCAAACCTAACCAGGAACTTAAAACGGAAGTCTGTTTATTTCATGGGGACGTTTAGTACCTATGAAGATTTTTTTCCGGAACTGACTGCCGTTGCTGCGCAGACTGATGCTTTCAGGAAAACCATCCATACTAAAAATCCACGTTTCAATGAACTGATGAGGAAAGTGACTTTTTATGATATGGATTTTTATGCGGTTAATTTTCTGCGTACACCGCGTTCAAAACACCCGCAGAAATCCGACCGTCCGGCCTATTACGGCACTATTGTAGAAAAAAACAAATTCACCGATGATGATGTGCTGAATACACTATACGGAACCCGGTATCTGGGCATGTATGCAGATTTCGCTGCGGGCTCACCAAGTACAGTGGAACAAAGGCTTGCATTTTTGAGTACCAACCGGCAAAAGGGCGAATATATTCTTTCGAATGAAGCAAGGGCAATGAAATCGTACGACAAGTACAAAACAATGGTGGATACCTACGGCCAGTATTTACAAAGCCCTAGCCAGAAACGAAGGCTGGACGAAATGAGTGCAGCGCTTTACAATACCAAAGCAGGGGGCGTAGCTGCCGATTTTGAATACCCTGATCATAACGGCAACATGGTTTCTTTAAGCGCCCAGAAAGGCAAAGTTGTTTTAGTGGATGTTTGGGCAACCTGGTGCGGGCCATGTAAAAAAGAAATTCCTGCTTTAAAACAGTTGGAGGAAGAAATGCACGGTAAGGATATTGTGATCATGAGTGTGTCTGTTGATGAAGCCAAAGACAAGGATAAATGGTTGAAAATGATCAAAGACGAAAACCTGAAGGGAGTACAATTGTTTGCCAGCGGCTGGAGTAAAATTACCAAAGACTACAAAATTACCGGTATCCCACGTTTCATGGTATTTGATAAAGAGGGAAATATTGTAACTGTAGATGCCCCCCGCCCGAGCGACCCTAAATTAAAAGAATTGCTGGAAGCTGAACTTAAAAAGTAATCAAATACAAGATCAAATGAAGACATTAAATGCTATAGTCCTGCTTACTGCAGGACTATATTTAATACCAGGCACAGCTATTGCACAGCAAAAAAGCCCGGATATTGAATTTGTTAAAAGAGCACCTGTATTCCGGTGGTTAGATGATGATCATTACAAAACCTACCGTTCGGGTGATGTGTTTGGCCGTGGAGAGGAAATTATTGTAGACGTTTTAAACGGAAAAGAAAGTACCGCAGAACGCATTCGCGCTAATGCGCCCAGAATTGGTATCGGAAAAAATGGCACCGTTGTTATTGCCAAAACGGCAACCGCTAAAGCCGATACCCTTAAGGGCCTTCAAACCCCGGTGCTGTCTCCGGATTCTGCAAATATTGCCTATACCAAAAATAAAAATCTATATGTGTATAACGTCGCAGATCGTAAAGAATGGCAGGTAACTACAGACGGCTCCGAAACCATTTACAATGGCTGGTCGTCATGGGTATATAATGAAGAGATCCTGGGTAGAAGCATGGCTTATCGTGCTTTTTGGTGGAGCCCCGACAGCAAAAAAATAGCTTTTATGAGATTTGATGATACCAAAGTCCCTGTTCATTACATGGTTGATGATTCGGGTGTTCATCAAAAACAAATTGCCATCCCTTATCCCTTACCCGGAGATGCCAATCCTGAAGTAAAAACAGGCATTTTAAATCTGGCCAGCAAAAAGATAACCTGGGCAGCTTATGATGCGAAAGCAGATCAATACTTTGGCATGCCCATATGGACACCTTCATCTGATCAACTTTGGGTACAATGGATGAACCGCGGGCAGGATACGCTTAAAATTGAAGCCATAGACTTGTTAAACGGCAGCCGTAAAGCGATTTATACAGAAACTCAGAAAACCTGGATCTCTCTTGATCAGGAAAACCGGGTAAGGTTTGTTCCCTCAAAAAGGCAGTTCCTGTTAATGAGTGATAAAAGTGGCTGGATGCATATTTATGCTCATAGTATGGATGGCAAGCGCTTAAGGCAACTTACGAGTGGTGACTGGACTGTAACCGAAATAAATCATGTGGATGAAAAAGGAGGTTGGGTGTATTTTACTGCTAAGAAGGAAAATTCTACCCGCTTAGACCTTTACAAAGTAAAACTGAGCGGTGGTAAAATAGAAAGATTAACTTTTGGCGATTATACGCACCGTTTTGAGCTGTCGCCAAATGCTAAATATTTCATTACTACCTACGCTAATTTTAAAACTCCGGGCAAGGTAGCGCTGGTTGATCAAAATGGTAAACTCATTAGAACACTTTTTGATTGCAAAGGAAAGGATTATGAAAAATACCAGCCCCTGGCTACTAAATCTGAGATCATCGGGGTGAAAACTCCGGATGGATTTGACCTTCCTGTGCGGATTATGTATCCCCAGGGTTTTGATAAGAATAAAAAATATCCGGTAATGGCGATGGTTTATGGCGGACCAAATTCGGAAGTTGTAAGCGATTATTATATAGGTGACTATACTGAAAAATTAGATGAGCAGGATAACCTGATCAGAATTCAGATGGACCATCGAGGGTCAGGACATTTCGGTAAAGTTGGACAAAACTATATGCATCGTGACCTGGGACATTGGGAAATTGAAGATTACAGTACTATAATCAATTACCTTAAAAAGACTTATGCTTTTATTGATGGTTCAAGGATAGGTATCAGTGGTTTTAGCTATGGTGGCTACATGTCGGCCCTGGCGCTGGTAAAAGCACCTGATGTGTTTACAGTCGGTTTAGCCGGCGGAAGTGTTACCGATTGGCATTTGTATGATAGTGCTTATACCGAAAGGTATATGGACAGTCCCAAAGAAAACCCCGAAGGTTATAAAAGTTCCAGTGTATTTACTTACGTGAAGAACTTAAAAGGTCATTTGAGCCTTGCTCAAGGTACTATGGACGATAATGTACATATGCGCAATACCATGAAATTGGTAGATGCCTTGATGGAAGCTGATAAAGACTTTGACCTGATGTTTTATCCGGGCGCAGCCCATGGCTGGTTCTATTTGCCGCATAAAGCTAAGTTTGAAAGAAGGGCCAGGGAAGCTTTCATTAAAAAATACCTTTTTCCATAAACTACTCCTGTAAATAAAATACGATGTAATTGCTATTTTATCTAAGTTTGTAGCAATGATGGTTATGCGGGTTATTTTTCTGGTCTGTTTATTTTTTGCCTTCCCTGCTGGGAAAGTAAATGCGCAGGTTGTAGCCCCGCTACCAGACAGCACCGCAGTAGTAAAGAAAAAATATACCCGGATAGTAAGGGATTCTGCTTTTTATGCCAGGCAGAAGTTTGTGACGGATTCTATTCTGTCGCATACCTGGCTGCTTCCGGATTCCCTGATTGACAGGAATATCATTATTGACAGTATTTTAAAAGCCAATACCTACGGGCGCTCCGGTTTATATACGCGGTATAAGGATTTCAAAACTTCCGAAAAAGTAAGCCGTTATCAGACCGGGACGCCCGTGCTTAAAGGGAACCTTTGGGTGCTGGGTGTTATTGCTTTATTGATGGTACTGTTTGCCTCATTAAAAATCTCGTTTTCCAAGCAGCTGCAGACCATTGTGCAGTCTTTTTTCAGTAACAGGATTTTAAATAACCTGAACAAGGAAGATAATTTATTTACCTCCTGGCCATTTTTGTTGTTGTTTGTGCAGTTTGGCTTTACCATCGGGATGTTCTTTTACCTGGTAACGCAGTATTACCATATGTCGTTTGCCGATACTGGTTTCCGCTTTTATGTAAGCATATCCCTGCTGATTGTTGTGCTGTACGTGTTGAAAATTGTGCTGTTGCGCTTGCTGGGTTATCTTTTTAACGTTCAAAAGGCCGTAAACGAGTATGTTTCCATATTATATTTAAGTTATTTTAATATTGCCCTGATGTTTATACCATTGGTGATCGCTTTTGCGTTATCTCCTTTAAAGTATGGACCTTATTATATTGCAATTTCCTTTATTCTGCTAACTATTGTCTTTGTTTTTCAATTTATTAGGGCTGGCGTAAATATTTTATCTCATTATCGGTTTTCAAAAGTATATTTATTTTTGTACTTTTGTGCCCTCGAAATCTGCCCTATATTAATATTAATCAAGGCAATAGGATTATAAAAGCGGTAATTAGGTAAAATGCAAGAAATGACAGACGATAGGTTACGCAAAGTTAAAAGTATATTGGTAACCCTACCAAAGCCAGAAACAGAAAAGTCTCCATATTTTGATTTGGCAAAGAAGTACAACCTGAAAATTGATTTTAGATCATTCATTCACGTTGAAGGCGTTCAGGCCAGGGAATTCAGAAAAGACAAAATTACGTTAAGCGATTTTACTGCAGTAGTGTTTACCAGTAGAAATGCAGTTGATCATTTTTTCAGGATCTGTGAAGAAATGAGATATGATGTTCCTGCCGACCTGAAGTATTTCTGTATATCTGAGTCGACCGCACTATACCTGCAAAAATACATTCAATATAGGAAGCGTAAGATCTTTTTTGGCAAGCAAACAGCCGCTGATCTGGCCGAGGTGCTGAAAAAGCATGCTGATGAGAAATTCCTTTACCCTTGTTCTGATGTGGCTACAGAAGATACCATGAACTTCCTGCAAAAGAATGGCTACGATTTTACCCCGGCTGTTTTGTTCAGGACAGTAGTGTCTGATCTTTCTGATCTCGCTGAAGTTTTTTACGATATTATTGCATTCTTCAGCCCATCCAGTATACAGTCACTGTATACAAATTTCCCCGATTTTAAACAAAATAACACTCGAATTGCCGCCTTTGGGGTGAATACCCAAAAAACTGTGACAGATGCAGGTTTAATCGTTGATATAGCTGCTCCTTCACCAGAAGCGCCTTCTATGATCATGGCAATTGAGAATTATATAAAGAAATCGAATAAATAAAGTTTTCCTGTTGCTTTATAGTTTAAAAAATTTCTCAAAAGTCGTTATCTAGGCAATAAAAATGCCAGAAATCTGTATTTTTTTATTTTAAGTCACATTTTTATGACCTAATAATTGTTTATATCAATCAAAATTGATAAAATTGTTATAAAATTGCTTGACGCTAATATATGAGAAACGTATACTTGGTTGCTTTTATTGCCATCACTGCATTATTTTCCAGCTGTGGAAAAGGAGGACAGGGAGAGCTGGTGGGAGTTTATAATAGAAAGTTCAAAAACAACAGGATCCCTTTAGGGATGGTATACATCCCCCCTGGTCGGACTTTAATCGGGATGTCTGATGAAGATATCAATAACACACAAAGTTCTCCTACCAGGATGACTTCTTTCAGTGCTTTTTTTATGGACCAGACAGAGATTACAAATGCCGAGTACCGGCAGTTTGTGAACTGGGTAAGAGATTCTGTGGCCATAACCATGCTTGGCCCATCTGGCGCACCTAATTTCTACAAGCCTGCCCCGACAGGGCCGGGTGGCGGAGCTGCCCTGGGTGCCAACAGGAATATCGACTGGAGAAAAGTGGGGAACGGTTCCACACTTTGGAGTACCAGAAATAACGGATTGGGTAACAAACTCAACGATATGTACTATAGCGGAGCTGATGCGCTGCCTGGTCGTAACGAAATAGACATCAGGAAGCTGAAATATGCTTACAGCTATGTAAGTACCGACCTGGCCGTTGAAGGCAGAAAAGACCCTTCGAAAAAGAGACAGGATTTTATCATCACTTATACGGATAGCCCGGATCCGAGCAATCCAAATCATCACCCCTCTGTTGCAGTTTACCCGGATACCTTGGTTTGGAAGGTAGATTATTCTTACTCCCAGAACGATCCTATGGTTAAAACCTATTTTAACCATCCATCTTACGACGACTATCCGGTAGTAGGTGTAACCTGGGAACAAGCCAGTGCGTTTTGTGTATGGCGTACGCGTTTCTATGAATCAGTTGCTGTTGCCAGAAAACAGCCTCTAAATGCAAGACCAGAATACCAGCTCCCAAGTGACGCTCAGTTTGAGTATGCAGCAAGGGGCGGAAATGTAAAAACAAAATACCCTTGGGGAGGTCCTTATGTGCGTAATACAAAGGGCTGTATGCAGGCTAACTTTAAGGTTGGACGTGGTAACTATTCTGATGACGGCGGTTTATATACAGTAAATGTAAGGTCTTACTTCCCTAATGACTACGGATTGTATAATATGGCCGGTAATGTTGCGGAATGGACCATAACAGCTTATAACCAATCAGCAGCACCAATGCTGCTCGATTTCAATCCTAACTTTACTTATGTGGCCAAAACAGGCGACAGCAAATACATGAAACGTAAAGTGGTTAGGGGTGGCTCATGGAAAGACATCGGCTTCTTCCTTCAAAATGCCGTGGGTACTTATGAATATCAGGACCAGGCCAGATCTTATATCGGCTTCAGGTGTATTTCAGCTTATCCAGGTACCGATATTACTTATAGAAACTAAAAAACAAAAAATAAAATTCCTTATTAACGAACAAAATGGCTGCAAAGAAAAATTTCGATTGGTTACATGTTGCAATATCCTGGGGTGCAAGTATTGTAATTGTGGGTGCACTTTTTAAAATCCTTCACCTGGGTGGTGTATGGGGAAATTATATGATTGGTGTTGGTTTAGGGGTTGAGGCCATTTTATTCTTCTTAACAGGGTTAAGACAGCCGGCTCAGGAACTGCCATGGGAAAGGGTTTACCCGGAACTGGATGATAATTTTACCGGTGAACTGCCGAAAGCTACTGTTCGTCAGGCTGCAGCTCCTGCAGCATTTTCTTCTACTGCTGCCCTGGACAAAATGCTGGCAGATGCCAAAATTGGTCCGGAACTGATTGAAAGCCTCGGTACTGGTTTACGTACATTTGGTGATAAGGTTGCTGCCATATCTAATGTTGCAGATGCTTCGTCGGCCACCAGCGAATTCACTGGCAAGTTAAAAACTGCATCGGCCAGCTTTGATACATTAAATGGGGCCTTCGAAAAGGCTACTTCCCAATTGGTAGAAATGGGCAATAGCAATACGGCTTCTACAGCGTATCATGATCAGGTAAATGCATTGGCTAAAAATCTTTCTGCTTTAAATGCAGTATATGAACTGGAACTTCAGGATTCAAGCGCACATTTGAAATCAATGAATAAGTTCTACCAGAACCTTTCATTAACAATGAACAACTTCAATGAATCTATGGAAGATTCAAAACAGTTTAAAGAAGAGGTCGGCAAACTGGCCAAAAACTTATCTTCTTTGAATGCTATTTATGGCAATATGTTGTCTGCTATGAATCAGCCACGTATATAATTAGTAAGAATCAGTTAATATTTAACCACACAGACCTAATTAAAAATGGCCGGAGGAAAAGAGACAACGAGGCAGAAGATGATCAATATCATGTATTTGGTATTGTTGGCTATGCTTGCTTTGAACGTATCTGATACTATATTGAATGCTTTTAAAAACATTAATGATAGTTTGGTGTCGTCTAAAACAAATGTAAATACAAGCATTGACCAGTTATTTTCATCGTTTCAGGATACAAAATTAAAAGATGAACCAGCAAGGGCGCAGCCAATCTGGGAAAAAGCCAATAAAGCTAAAGCTTATGCTGATGAACTTAACAATTATGTTCAGCAGTTAAAAGACAAGTTTCTTGAAGCCGGAGAAGGAATCAACGAAGAGACCGGAGACATCAAACTGAGGGATAATCTGGATATTGCACAGGGGATCATGGTAAACCAGAAAGAAGGCTTTAAACTGAAAGCAAAAATTAATGAGACCAGAGAAAAGTTGATGTCCCTGTTTGATGAAAAAGATAGGGCAGGTCTGACCTTTACACTGGAAGCAAAGGATGCTGTAAAACGTGTAAATGGAAAAAAAGAATGGGTCGACATCAATTTTGGGGAAGGAACCCCGCTTACTGCTGCCAATACCATTCTGAGTAAAATCCAGTCTGACACGAAGAATGCAGAAATAGAAGTAGTTAAAAAGCTATTTGGAAACATGGACAAAGCTTTGGTAAACCTGGATCAGTTTGATGCGGTTGCTGTGGCACCAAGTTCATACGTAATACAGGGCCAGCCTTATACCGCGCAGGTATTTTTAACTGCAAGTGATTCGAGGTCTACACCTTCCATCACCGTTGGCGGAAATGCATTGTCTGTAAAAGATGGTAAAGGTACTTATACCGGTGGAACAGGAAGTGTTGGCGTGTTTAGGTGGAAAGGGGTAATCAGCGTGAAACAGACTGACGGTACTGTAAAACAATATACAACCCCTGAGCAAAGTTACCAGGTGGCCAAACCTTCGGCAACGGTATCACCAGATAAAATGAACGTGATTTATGCAGGTATTGCAAATCCTTTCTCTGTCTCGGCTGCTGGTTTCCCGTTGGAAAGCGTAAATGCAAGCATTTCGGGCGGATCAATCAAAAAAGTAGGAAGCGGACAATACTCGGTTAACGTTGGTGGTGATCAGGTTGGCAAGACCTTAAGCATCAATGTTTCTGCAAGTAATGCAGGTAAAACATTAAACCTGGGCGCGCAGCAGTTCAGGGTAAAGGCATTGCCTACACCAAGGGCTTATATTAAAGGTAAATCCGGTGGTAATGTTCCTTTAGAGTGGATTGAAGGCGCCGGATCAATTGATACCCAGCTTGAAGATTTTGTATTTGATGTGAAATTCAGAGTGGTACGTTTCTCTGCAACCTTTATCAATCCCCGTTCGGATGCTGTTACCATTGCCAATAACGGCGGCGGTTTTGGCGGACAAATAAAAGGAGCCCTGAATTCGATTAAACCTGGTGCAACCATCATATTTAAGGATATTGTTTGTGAAGGACCGGATGGAAGACAAAAGGTTTTGGATGGAATTACATTTGTAGCTAAATAATATAGTGATGAAAAACATTGTAGGTATTATCGTATTTCTGCTATTGGGCATAGGTGCTTATGCCCAGGTGAAGACTGCAACTCCGGCAACCCCGGTAGCTGCACCTGTAGACACCGTTAAGAAGGCAAAACTGAAGATTAAGACCCCACCGAAAGACGGGTACGCTGTGCGGACAGATGTAGATAGTAATGTGATGGTTCCTTATGCCGATGTCAGGGAAGAAGATGTATACTATGCAAAACGCATCTGGCGTGAGATTGACTTGAGGGATACGATCAATTCTGTATTGAAAGCAGAAGATGCCAAGCTGATAGATATACTGCTAGAAGCAGTAGGAAACGAAGAGCTTACAGTGTATTCGCCGAAAGACACCACCGCCGGGAAGATACTGGAAGACAATGATTCGTTCCGCATTGCCTTGACAGCGCAGCAGGCCTTGCAAGGTGCCAGAGGGGTAACGGAAGGTGTTGCCGACTCAGTAAGTGGGAAAATCGGCGAACCAACCTTAAGAAAACTGAGGTCTGATGAGTTCCTGAAATACAGGATCAAGGAAGACTGGATACTGGATACCAAACGTTCTATACTGGAACCCAGGATTGTAGGCCTGGCGCCGATGAAAATGGTTGAGGGCAACTGGCAGCCGGTATTCTGGATTTACTATGATGATGCAAGGGAATTGCTGAGCAAGAAGCGACTGGTAAACCCCTTGAATGATGCTTCGCAGCTTACTTTTGATGATTTCTTTGTGAGGCGATTGTTCTCCAGCTACATTGTGAAGGAAACAAACCCTGCCGATAAGAATATTGTGGATATACTGGGACAAACAGATCCTAAGGATACCAGAAAGCTATACGAATCTGAAAGGATTAAAAAGTCTATATCAGATTACGAGCAAAGTTTGTGGGAATATTAGCCTTAGGTTAAAACCTATAGAAAGCCTCAATGGATAACATTGGGGCTTTTATTTTGAGAAATGATCGAATACTGTTCTCACCTGGGCCCTGGTAAGCACTGCTGCAAGTTGCTCTTCATTCGCTGCCTTTATTTTTTTTACGGATTTGAAGTGAAGCAGGAGTTTTTCGGCTGTACTCTTTCCGATTCCGGGAATTTCTTCCAGCTCCGTTTTAAGTGTGCCCTGATCTCTCTTTTTCCGGTGGAAGGTGATCCCGAAGCGGTGGGCCTCATCACGCAGCTGCTGGATAACTTTTAACGTTTCTGATTTCTTATCCAGGTATAAGGGATAAGGATCGCCAGGGAAGAACAATTCCTCCAGTCGTTTGGCTATACCAATTACAGTTACCTTTTTCTCTATCCCAAGTTTCTTTAAACTGCTCATGGCTGATGAAAGCTGGCCTTTACCACCATCTATGATGATGAGTTGGGGCAAAGTGTTTTCTTCTTCCAGCATGCGCTTATATCGCCTGTAAACAGCTTCTTCCATAGTGGCGAAATCATTCGGCCCCTCAACGGTTTTGACATTGAAATGCCTGTAGTCCTTTTTGGAAGGTTTCGCATCTTTAAAGACCACAATGGCCGATACCGGATATTTGCCCTGGAAATTGGAGTTATCGAAGCATTCAATGTGTACAGGTAGTTTTGTTAAGCCAAGGTCTTTCTGCATTTGCGAAAGGATCCGGTCTGTGCGCAGATCGGGGTTCAGTTTTTCGTACTGATTGAGCTTTTCTTTTTTAAAGAAGAGTACATTTTTCTGGGACAGTTCCAGCAGTTTCTTTTTTTCGCCCAGTTTAGGGACAGTGAATTTCAGGTTTTCGTCGGCCAGGGTAATATCAAAAGGAACGATAACTTCTTTTGAAGTACTGTTAAAGCGGGTCCTGAATTCTGTAATGGCAATGGTGAGCAGTTCTTCATCGGTCTCGTCCAGGCGTTTCTTTATTTCGATGGTTTGGGTCTGGATGATGCTGCCATTCATTACTTTCAGGTAATTTACGAAGGCATAGCGCTCGTCTGAAGCAATGCTCACTACATCAACATTGGTAATGGCACTGTTTACCACGGTAGACTTGCTCTGGTACTTTTCCAGTACCTGCAGTTTGCGCTGGTATTGATGTGCATATTCGAAATTCAAATCGGAAACGGCTTTGCTGATCACCTGTTTTACACTTTTGATGACGCTGCCGATTTTCCCGTTCAGGATATCTTTGATTTCTTCGATATTGCTGCCGTAGTCGGCTTCGTTCTGATAGGCCTGGCAGGGGCCTTTGCAATTACCGATCTGGTATTCAAGGCATACTTTAAATTTCCCATCATCAATATTTTTAGACGTAAGGGGCAGGTTACAGGTGCGTAGCGGATAAGTCTCTTTGATGAGGTCCAGAATGGTATGCATCATACCTACCGAGGCATAGGGGCCAAAATACGTTGAGCCATCTTTTATCATTTTCCTGGTCCAGTATACCCTTGGAAAGGGTTCTTTTTTAATGATGATCCAGGGGTAGGTCTTATCATCCTTGAGCATGATGTTGTACCGGGGCTGGTGCTTTTTAATGAGACTGTTTTCCAGCAGCCAGGCATCAATTTCGGTATCAACGATGGTAAATGTTATTTTGCGGATACGGGAAACCAATACTTTGGTTTTCCCGTTCATCTGGTTGTCTTTGTTGAAATAGGAGCCCACCCGGTTCCTCAGATCTTTAGCCTTGCCGATATAAATAAGTGTACCATCTGTATCCCAATACTGGTAAACTCCAGGTTTATGAGGTATGTCGGTCAGGGCCTTTTTATAATCGAAAGCACTCATATGGGTAGACAATAGTAATTAAAAACCCAGTTTCTCGTCCAGTTCAGTTTTTTGCTCCTGCTGCTGGTATTGATTGCAGTCGTAGGTAATGGACACCCCATTTTTAGGGACTTCAAAATCTGCCTGCGAAATTTTCAGTTTAGGATTGGCATAAACACGTTTCATAAAGCCCGCAAAAATAGGCAGGGCAGTAGTGGCACCATCACCTTGTGCGGTACTGATAAAATGGAAGGCCCGGTCTTCACAGCCTGTCCAAACACCGGCAACCAGTTGCGGTGAGATGCCCATGAACCAGCCGTCGGAGTTGTTTTGTGTAGTTCCGGTTTTTCCACCAATAGCGCCTTTAACACCGTATTTGCCTGCCAGGCGCCAGCCTGTTCCGTTGGTCACTACACCCCTGAGCATACGGGTCATGACATAAGCTACCTCTTCATTCATTGCGGGTACAGGAATGGGTTTTTCATTATACAATACCACACCGTTGCGGTCTTCAATCCTTACGATATAAGTAGGTTTGGTCCATACCCCTTTATTTGCAAAAACGCTGTAGGCACCTACCATGTCATAAACAGAGGCATCAAAGGAGCCCAGTGCGATAGATGGATAGGCCGGCACATCAGAGGTGATCCCCATTTTTTTTGCCAGTGTGGCTACCGCAGTAGGGCCAACCTGTTTCATCAAATACGCTGCGATATAATTCTGTGAAAGGGCCAGGGCTTTTTGCAGGGTGAGGTATCCAGGGACTGTTCCTGACGATCTTGGTGTCCAGGGCTGGCTTCCCGGCACCTCGATAGTTACCGGTTCATTAAGTACGCTGAAACAAGGTGAGTAGCCATTTTCTATGGCCACTGCATAGGTAAAGGGTTTTGCGGTTGAACCTACCTGCCTGGTACCCATTTTTACCTGATCGTATTTAAAGTGTTCATAGTTGATGCCGCCAACCCATGCTTTAACTAGCCCCGTCTGAGGGTCCATAGCCATCATGGCATTTCTCAGCAGCATTTTATAATATTTTACGGAGTCAATAGGCTTCATCAACGTATCGATGTTTCCTCGCCAGGTAAAGATGCTGAGTTTGGTTGGGGTGTTGAAGTCTTCCTTAATCTCTTTTTCAGATTTGCCTTCGAGTTGAAGTGCTTTATACCTGTCTGACCTTTTCATTCCCTGCTCGATCTGCATTTCCTTTCCTTTGAAAGGATTGCGCCCTTTCCAGCTTTTTATGAACGAGGCCTGCAGGATTTTCATGTATTCTTTCTGGGCTTCTTCGGCATATACCTGCATGTCGTAGTTAAGCGTAGTGTATATTTTCAGCCCATCCCTGTCCAGATCGTAGGGTACACCATTGTTTAATATGGAACGCTCCTGAAAGATTCTCTTGATATCACTTTTTAAAACTGTTCTGAAATAAGGGGCAATTCCATCATTTACAGTAGCAGCGCTAAACCTTAATCCCAATGGCTTTTCCTTTTCTGTATCGAGTTCCTGCTGGCTAAGCAGATCTGCTTTCACCATCAGGCCCATGATGGTATTTCTGCGGGCCAGTGAACGTTCAGGGTTACGGGTAGGAGAGTAGCGGCTGATTCCTTTTAATATCCCGATCAGGGTGGCCGACTGGCCTACAGTTAATTTATCCGGGGTGGTATTGAAATACACCCGTGCAGCCGATTTGATGCCGTAGGCCTGGTTCCCAAAATCAACGGTGTTGAGATACATCACCAGGATCTCTTCTTTGGTGTAGTTGCGCTCCAGTTTAACGGCAATTACCCATTCCTGGAACTTCTGAAGGATACGTTTGAGAAAATTCTTCTGGCGGCCTTCCTCTGAGAACAGGTTGAGGGCAAGCTGCTGGGTAATGGTACTTCCACCTTGTTTTTTACCGACAATTGCATATAAGAATATGGTAAAGGTACGTTTGAAATCTATACCCGAATGCTCTTTAAAACGAACATCTTCTGTGGCAATTAAGGCATTGATGACGTTAGGAGAGATTTCCTGATAGCTTACACTGGAACGGTTCTGTACAAAATAAGTTCCCAGAACACGGCCATCATCGGCCAGGATCTCTGAAGCCTGGTTGCTTTTGGGATGTTCAATGTCTCTGAATGAGGGCAGTTCACCAAATAAGCCAAATCCAATTGCTATAATGAACAGTGCAAATAATATCATCCCACCGATCAATAACTTCCATAATCCATAATTATACTTCCTGATGTCCTCTTGCGAAAGTTTTTTGTTCATTTTAATAATTGTTTTTAAAAAAATCCAGGTATTTCTTCAGCAGGTCTTTACTGGTTAATTTATCGAAGTTCTCCTTGCTGATGATAAAGCTGGTATACAGGCCAGCCGGTACCTTCATGATTTGTTTGAGCTGAGGGGTTATTCCATCAGCATATGTTTTTGCGTCCTCAAAATTACTAAAGTTCCCTACATATATGAGCTGATCATTGTCAAATTCTTTTAACTGGTGTCTCAGATTCTGTCCTGCATAATTGCCCCGGTTAAATTGTCCAATACCAAAACGCGAAGAACTGAGTGTTAGTGTAGCGTCGGCCACATCAATTACATAATAGTATACGGCAGACACGGCAGTGCTAAAGATTCCTTCCGTTTTAACCGGCACAGGTGTTGCTACCGCAGGTTTGGCTGCTTCCGGTGTTGGTACTGTGGCCGGCGGATTTACAGCTACAGGCGGATCTGCTTTAGGAACTACAGGAGCAGCGGCCTGAGGCGGTTGATTGTTGGTGGCAACCGGAGCCTGATATATGCTAAACGGAGGTTCGTTGGGGTCAAAGTCTAACAGGGCAATTTTCCTTTTTTGAAAATCGGATAGGTGTGCATTGATATAGGCGATATGGTCTTTTACCAGTGGCGTAATTAACCTGTCATCCGGATAAACACTGATCAATGAGTTAAATGCATTTAAAAGCGTGTCTACATGACTTGTACGCCCAATGGCAATGGCTTGCAGGTAAGCGTACTGGGGGGCCAGGTAATTTTCCTGTGCACTGATGAGCGCCTGGTTTACCCTATGTATTACACCTGCAAAGTCCTTTTTCTGGTATTGTTCAAAGACCTCATTGTAATCCTTATTGATGGCCGTTTCCCTTTCGGTTTGTCTCAGAGAGAAGGAAGGGTCCAGAATGATTTTTGCATAATTGGAGTTTGGAAATCCTTTGAGTACCCTGTTCTTATAGTCGTCTGATTTTGCCGCATCTTTATTTTTGTTGATCAGGAACAAGCTGTAATAGACGGCCGCCAGATGATTGTTCTCCGGAAAGCGGCTTAACAGGGTCTGGTAAACGGCTGCAGCTTCTGCCGGATCGTTCAGTTCCTGTAAATAGAAACTGGCAATATCATAGTAGGCATCAATGATCTTCTGATTGGATCTGCCCAGCAGTTCTGGTGTCAGGGGCAATGCATCTGTATAGGCTTTTATATCAGCAGTTCTGTCTGCAGCAGGCTCAGGCTGTCCGGCGTTTGATGCGGCACCATTGGAGGTATTGTTTGCAATATCCTGGGTAGTGGTTTGTGCTGATGAACGGATGCTCTGACGCCAGTTGTTCTCTAATTTTCTGTTTCCCCATTTTTTCTTGAAATCAGAAAAGCCTTTGCTGATGGCGGCCGCATTGTTGAAGTAGAAGGTAGATGAAGACTGCCCTCTGCCCGGAGTGTTTTCGTTTGAACGGAATGGATTGCTGCCTGGAGCGGCAGTTGCTTCATTTGCAGGTAGAGATTTTTCAACCGGAGTGAACATGGCCTGAATTTTAGCTTGTCTTTGCTGCTCGGGAAGACGGGCAACGGCCTGTAGCGTATCTTCGTCGGCAATGATCTGATACCGTTTAGTTAAATACTCCAGGTTTTGATTTTTTTTAACAATGGCATCATAACCCGGGTAATTCCTGGGTAAGGTATTCACCGCGCTGTCGTAATACAGCTTTGCATTGAGGTAGTTGCGGAATTGTTTTAAATCCAGATCGGCCAGCTTTAAATAGGAAATGCCTTTTTGGTATTGGTTTTTTGTGCTTTTCTGAACCGATAGCAGGTAATTTTTTTTTGCTTCATCGTAAGCGCCGTCGGCCAGGAAACTCTCTGCAATCTGATAATAAATCTGATCGGTATAATCTTCATTTTTGTCGTCCTTCAAAAGGCGGAGGAGCTCATCCTGTTTGTTGATGGTTTTGTTGCTGAGCAGGGCATTTAGTTTGATCCTGCTGAGGTTGGCATTAAAATACATCTCGAAAGGGGCATTGCTCTTTTGAACCCTGCGGTAATTCAACATTGCTTCAGGGTAATTCTTTTGCTGTTCTGAAAGCTGGGCGAGTATGTAGGTCCACCGTATTTTATGCTGACTGTTATTGCTTGCTTTGATCGCATCTTTCAAAAATGAAATGGCTTCAGGCATTTTTTGCTGGTATATGCACATCTGGGCGAGGGTTGCAAGCGGCTCCGCAGAATTTTTCTTCAGGTCGGTTAGTGCATACACCATGGTGTCGAGTACCAGGTTTGCTTCCGTTAACCTTCTTACCTGCATCAGGCTGCGTGCCTTCCAGTTCAGTGCTTCTATAAAACTCCTGGTATTCTTTCTGTAAGTTTTTGCTGCATAATCAAAATATTCTGCTGCATTGAAATAGTTCCCTTTAAAGAACTGCGCTTTTCCCAATAGGATATAGGCATCGTCAAGATAGTTACTGTAACTCTTCTCCAGAATAATCACCTGTGCTTTTTTGATGATATCGTCCATCGCTTTATCGGCTCCGGAGCCGCTTTTTACCATAAAGGTGTCGTCAACTTCGGGGCCAATGTAAACAGGAAGCACCTGCTCATAATTGTCAGTATAGGTTTCAGTAAGTTCCTGTTGGTGGGTATCGAGTATTACATTTGAATTGTAAATGTAATTGTAGCGGGCAGTGAGGTTTTGCATACCCCTACCTGTAGCAGTATCTTTTTGCGCGCCGCAGGAATATATTATGCTCAGGCATAAGCTAAATAATATTACCTTTAAACTGTGAATAGCGTAATTTTTCAATAGGATGAGTTAAAGCTTATAAACAATAAAATACATACAAAAGTATTTTATTCAACCATAACTTCTTAACAAAAGATATTTTATTTATAAGACCTATGAATATGAAAGATCCTGAACAGCGGAAAAAAGGCTTAAACACCTTTGCCAGATATTCCTCTATCAGTTTTCAGATGATTGTAGTGATTGGTGCTTTTGCCTTTGCCGGTTATAAAATTGATGAATGGAGAAATTCAAAAACTCCGATTTTTACAGCAGCACTAAGCCTGGCGGGTGTAGCTGTTTCCATGTACCAGGTTGTGAAACAATTGAATAAAAATGATTCCTGATTGTTGAAACCGATAGTTATATATACTTTTGTGAAAAATATAGAATTGAGCCTGATCAAGTTTACCCTTTCCTATTTAGTATATACAGCCATTTTAGGTCTTGTTGCTTATTTTCTGCCCTTAGCTCTGCCCGGTGTAACGTTGTTGGTATCCAAATTCTGGGTATTATTTATTTTTTTGGCGGGCATTACTTTTATAGCTTATATTCTTGCTGATTTGGGTATGAAAAGAAACCCTGAAGCCGGAATTATGGCCATTATGGGATCAATAGCATTGAAGATGCTTTTTTCTATGGCTTTTGTGCTGATTTACAGCCAAAATACGAAAGAAAAAGGGCTTGTTTTGGTGCTAAATTTTTTTTCTTTATATTTATTGTTCAGCTTCTTTGAAATATACTCTTTGTTACGTAACTTGCGCCACCAAAATAAATAGTAAAAATCTGCGACTAAATGGATTGTAGCCACGTTTTTAAGTTTAAAGTGAATAGGTTAATTGTTGTTTTTGCGCTTTTTTTAGCGTTTTTTTCTGTTACGTCGCCAGCTTTTGCCCAGGTTGACAGTGCTGTAGTTGCACCTGATTCTGTTGCCTTAACTGCTCCTGCGCATGCCGAGCAACATGGCACATCACATGGAAAAGAAAAATTTGAACCTACAAAGGTAATTATGGAGCACATTGCGGATTCGCATATGTGGCATTTATGGGGGCATACTTCTTTACCACTTCCGGTAATTGTTTATACGCCTGCAGGTTTGGATGTGTTCTCTTCAGGTCATTTTCACCATGGAGAACACGATTATGCAAGTTCAAAATATACTTATCGTTTGGTAGAAGATAAAGTAAAGATTGTTGGTGCCGATGGCCAGGTTGATGAAGCGCTTTCAGCTCAGTTGCTCGATTTCTCTATTACCAAGAACGTTGCGGCAATGTTTGTTGCTATTGCTGTTATTCTGATTGTGTTTATCTCTGTAGCATCGGCTTATAAAAAACGTGTAGGTAAAGCACCTAAAGGTTTACAGTCATTTATTGAGCCGATCATCCTTTTTGTGAGAGATGATATTGCAAAACCTAATATCGGGCATAAGTATGAAAAGTTTATGCCATACTTGTTAACCGTATTTTTCTTTATCTGGATCAACAACATGCTGGGTTTGGTTCCTATCTTTCCTGGAGGTGCAAACGTAACCGGTAATATAGCCCTTACATTTGTACTGGCGATAGGTACCTTGCTGATCGTAAACTTAAATGGTAACAAGTATTATTGGAAACATATCCTTTTGCCGGACGTGCCATGGTGGTTGTATCCGATCATGATCCCTGTAGAGCTTATCGGTGTAATTTCTAAGCCTTTTGCCTTGATGATCCGTTTGTTTGCCAACATCACGGCAGGTCACATCATTGTACTGAGCTTAATTTCACTGATCTTTATATTTGAAACTTTGGCTATGGCGCCGGTGTCTATTGCATTCGTGTTGTTTATGGATGTGCTGGAATTGCTGGTGGCATTTTTACAGGCCTTTATTTTTACATTGCTTACTGCGCTGTTTATTGGAATGGCAGTAGAGGAGCATCATCATTAATTAGAAACTATTTTTTACAAATTATATATAAATTAAATTAGTTATGGTAGGTTCAATCGCGGCGATAGGTGCCGGTTTAGCAGTAATTGGTGCCGGTATCGGTATCGGTCAAGTTGGTGGAAAAGCAATGGAAGGTATTGCTCGTCAGCCAGAAGCTGCATCAAAAATTCAAACTGCGATGATTATCGCTGCTGCCCTTATCGAGGGTGCTGCTTTATTCGGTGTGGTAGTTTCATTATTAGGCTTACAAGTTTAATAGCAAACAGAATTATTTTTATGATCAGGAATTTAACGATTGGTTATTTCCTGATCTAAATTAAAATTACATTAAGAAAGTTAAGAACATATGAACCCTTTAGTTCTCCCAAGTATAGGATTAGTTTTTTGGACAACAGTAGCTTTTGTTGGTCTGTTGATTTTGCTTAGGAAGTTTGCCTGGAAACCAATTCTGGCATCTATTCACGAGCGTGAGCAAAGCATCGATGAAGCTTTAAACAAAGCTGAACTGGCTAAACTTGAAATGGCGCGTTTAACTACTCAGAACGAAGAGTTGATTAAACAGGCCCGTGCTGAGCGTGATCTGATCCTTAAAGAGGCAAAAACGCTGAAAGATAATATTGTTAATGAGGCCAAAACACAGGCGCATAACGAAGGCGCCAAACTGATTGAAAAAGCAAAGATTGAAATCGAGAACCAGAAGAAAGCAGCTTTAGCCGAATTGAAAAATCAGGTTTCCACTTTATCACTGGATATAGCTGAACGCGTATTGCGTAACCAGCTTCAGGATAAAGCTAAGCAGGAGGATTTAGTTGCTAATCTTTTAAAAGATGTTGAATTAAACTAATTGGTTTTTGTTTAGCTAGATATACCCTAAAAAATGTCAGAAAATAAAGCAGCATCAAGATACGCCAAATCACTAATTGATCTTGCAAAAGAGCGCAATGCCCTTGAGGAGATTAAAAATGATATGGTTTTTTTAGAGCAAGTGATCGATCAGAACCCGGAACTGGAAGCCATTCTTAAAAATCCTATTGTTCCTTTGGACAAAAAATCAGGGATACTGGAAAATATACTTGGCGCTAAGGTTAATGAAGCTACCAGAGCTTTTGCAAAGCTGATTGTAAACAAAGGACGCTCTGCAATTCTATTTGATATATCAAAATCATTTATAGCCCAGTACAATGCCCTTAAAGGTATCGTAACCGCTTATGTAACTACTGCTACTGAACTTACTGCCGAGAGCAGGGCGGAGATTGTAGCTATCGTAAAGAAAGAAATTGGTGCCAACGAAGTAGTGATCAGAGAAAAAGTTAATGATAAACTGATAGGGGGCTTTATTTTGAAAGTTGGTGACAGGCAGTTTGATGCCAGCATTGCCAGCAGTTTAAATAAACTTAAAAAAGAATTTGCCCAGGGGATTGCATAATCCTGAGGGAAGATATAGATAACAAATACTGAATTTACAAAAGAAATAATATAAAATTATGGTAGAGGTAAGACCAGACGAAGTATCGGCAATTATCAGGCAACAATTGGCGGGCTTCAAATCAGAAGCAGAACTTGAAGAAGTTGGTACTGTATTGCAGGTGGGCGATGGTATTGCCCGTGTTTATGGTTTAACTAAAGTTCAATCGGGCGAATTAGTTGAATTTGAAACCGGCTTACAGGGAATTGTTTTGAACCTTGAAGAAGATAACGTGGGTGTGGTACTTTTAGGCCCATCCGACAATATCAAGGAAGGTGATACGATAAAACGTACTAAAAAAATTGCCTCTATTAAAGTTGGTGAAGGTATGTTGGGTCGTGTGGTAAATACATTGGGTGAGCCAATTGATGGTAAAGGACCTATCCTTGGTGAAACCTATGAAATGCCGATAGAGCGTAAAGCTCCGGGCGTAATCTACCGTCAGCCGGTTACCGAGCCTTTACAAACAGGTATCAAAGCGATTGATGGAATGATTCCAATTGGCCGTGGTCAGCGTGAGCTGGTTATTGGTGACCGTCAGATTGGTAAAACTGCTGTATGTATCGATACCATTATCAACCAAAAAGAATTTTATGAAGCAGGTAACCCTGTATTCTGTATCTATGTAGCCTGCGGACAAAAAGCAAGTACTGTAGCAAACATTGTACGTACTTTAGAAGAAAATGGTGCAATGCCTTATACTGTAGTTGTTGCTGCTTCTGCTGCTGAGCCTGCTCCGCTGCAGTTTTATGCTCCTTTCTCGGGTGCAGCTATCGGTGAGTTCTTCCGTGATACAGGAAGGCCGGCATTAATCGTTTATGATGATTTGTCTAAACAGGCTGTTGCTTACCGTGAGGTTTCTCTGTTGTTGCGTCGTCCACCGGGCCGTGAGGCTTATCCTGGTGACGTATTCTATCTGCACAGCCGCTTATTGGAGCGTGCAGCTAAGATCAACTCAAACGATGAGATTGCAAGAGATATGAATGATTTACCTGAGTCATTGAAAGGTATCGTTAAAGGTGGTGGCTCATTAACCGCACTTCCTATCATCGAAACTCAGGCTGGTGACGTTTCTGCATATATCCCTACCAACGTAATTTCAATTACCGACGGTCAGATCTTTCTGGAAAGTAACCTGTTTAACTCTGGTATCCGCCCGGCTATTAACGTAGGTATCTCGGTATCACGTGTAGGTGGTAACGCTCAGATCAAATCGATGAAGAAGGTTGCCGGTACTTTAAAGCTGGATCAGGCACAATACCGCGAGCTGGAGGCTTTCTCTAAATTCGGTTCTGACCTGGATGCCGCTACCAAATCTGTATTGGATAAAGGTGCACGTAACGTGGAGATCTTAAAACAAGGTCAGTTCTCACCAATGACTGTTGAAAAACAGGTTGCGATCATTTATGTAGGTACCAAAAACCTGATGCGTTCTGTACCTGTAAATAAAGTGAAAGAATTTGAAGCTGAGTACCTGCAGCAACTGGAACTGCGTCATCCTGATACTTTAAAGGCTTTAAAAGCTGGAAAATTTGATGACCAGATTACTGGCGTACTGGAAACTGTAGCAAAAGAGCTGTCAAGCAAATACTAATCACCAGGTACTATCTACTATAAATTAAAAAATGGCTAATTTAAAAGAAGTAAGAATTCGTATAGCATCGGTGCAATCTACACAGCAGATTACCAAAGCCATGAAAATGGTTTCGGCTGCCAAGTTAAAACGTGCTACCAATGCTATCATACAATTACGTCCTTATGCAACCAAGCTTAAAGAGATCTTAGGAAATCTTTCTGCAAGTCTGGAGGCGTCATCTTCACCTTTCATACAGGAGCGTGAGCCGAACAAGGTGCTAATTGTAGTGGTTTCTTCTAACCGTGGTCTTGCCGGTGCGTTTAACATGAACGTAATTAAAGCTGCGAATAATTTAATTGCTGAAAAGTATAGCGAACAGCTGAAAAATGGCAACGTAAGCATTGTAGCAATTGGTAAGAAATCCCAGGATTTTTATGAGAAACGTAATTACAATGTAATTGGAAACAATAACGAAGTATTTTCAGCACTTACTTTTGAAAATGTAACCAAAATTACAGATGCCATCATGGATGGTTTTGTTAAGGGAGAGTTTGACAGGGTTGAGTTGGTTTACAATAGGTTTAAAAATGCAGCAGTGCAAATTTTAACAACTGAACAACTGTTGCCATTGCCTAAAGCAGAGGAAGCCGCAGATGTTAAAACCTCAAATGTAGATTATATCCTTGAACCTTCTCAGGAAGAAATTGTAGCACAGCTGATCCCTAAATCTGTTAAGATCCAGTTGTACAAAGCTGTACTTGATTCGCATGCATCTGAACATGGGGCACGTATGACTTCAATGGATAAAGCAACTGAAAATGCCGGCGACCTGCTGAAAGCTTTAAAACTTTCGTACAACCAGGCACGTCAGGCCGCAATTACTACCGAACTTACCGAGATCGTAAGTGGTGCGGCAGCATTGAATGGTTAATCGTATCTGATATAAAGAAAAGGCCCGGATCACATAGATCCGGGCCTTTTTTGTTATTGGAGGTTAAGGATGTTCTTATCCTTGGGATATTTTACTGAATAGCTGATCCGGATGGTTTCGGTAGCTCCGGGCTTCAGGTTAAGTTTCCAGGTAAGCACCCCGGTTTCTTTGTTTACCGAGGCCCCGCCTGCATTTAAGAGTTCTACTTCCATATCCTTATCTGTGGACACCGGGTACTGATCTTTCAGTAAGAGGTCTACGGCTTCTTTTTTTCCGTTGCGCAATCGGATTTCATAGGTAAAGGTTTGTTTTTTGCTGTTGCCGATAAATTTGACGCCTGTTTGCTCCGCTATCTTCTCTCTTTTGATGGTGATCTTTTTATCTCTGCCCATACTCAGGTTCAGGGTGTCGGTAGTGGCATTGGGGTTGATGAAGGATTTGCCCACATAGCTATTTTCGAAAATGATATTCGCCTCCCCAGGTAGCAGGTTCAGTTTGTCGTAATTTGTGATTTCGGCCATCAGGAACGCATCTCCATCCATTTTAGGCACACTGTAGTATTTGAATATTGCAGGCTGACTAAACTCTTTCAGAATTACACTATGGGGCTTGCTGTTGGAGGCGATATCGTAGGGGATTTCAATATCAAAAGTAGCGTTGAGCATATTCTCGTTCTGCTGAACTACAGGCGCGCTAGCCTGTTTTTCCATTAGCGGCAGCGCTTCCTCTTTAACTACAGGTGCCGGCATCGCCATAGATTGAATCCTGTTCTGGTACATTAGTTTTTTGTTTCTATAAGCATATTCAGGCTCTCCGAACTGCAGGAACCAGGCCGATAGCAGCGGGGCTGTGCCATTTTGGGATGGGTTGCCGGTAGAAAGGCTCAGCTTTACCTTTTTCCAGTCGAGCCCGGTAGACTGCGTTACGTTTGCCTTATAGACAATTTTAAGTGGTGCTATGGTATTTTCTGCCCTCAGGTCGTAAAAGGCAATCCAGGCTGCGCTGGGTGTCAGGTAGCTGATGTTCAGGTCTGCATTGGCCGCTGTAGAGGCCATCAGCTGCAAAATGATCTGCCCGGATGTGCCACTTTTGTCCAGACTCAACTCCTGCAGCTGACGCTGCATTCTTGCGATCTTTTTTTGTTGTAATGCTTCAGCTTCTTTAAGATTAAAAATGTTGTTCCTGAGTTCCAGTTGTTTGTTTTTGTAGTAGTCGGCTACCTTCATCAGTTCTGCAACATTTACACCGGTATTGGATCCGCCAATGGCCTGGTTTTTATCGAGCAAAACCAGCAGGTTTTCTTCTACAATGCGCTTGGTTTCCAGTTTGTTCAGTTCTCTTTTGATGAACTGCAGGCTGTCTTCCACTTTAACATAAGCCGGGCTTTTGTTCTCGTTCTTTAAAAAGTCCCTGGAGAAGCTGGTGGATAAAATGGTCACATTGGAAGGTACACTGATCTGAATACTGCTTTCATCAACTGTGTTGGCTACATTGGCCAGAATGATTTCACTGGTGCCTGCAGGGAGGCTGACTTTGGCTTTATGGTTTAGTTCGGCCCCCAGGCTGTAGACGGTAACCGATTCCAGCTGGCTATTAAATATACGGGGGGACTGGGCATAGCCGCAGAATGTGCTAAAACTTGCTAATAATATTAAAATGATCCGTTTCATAAAATGATGTTTTTGTAAAGATGCAGGTACTAAAGTTAATCCATAAGCAGAGATAAGATAAAATTTTATAGTCGTGTTGTTCTGCTTTTTAGCTAATTAATATTATTTTTGTGCCATTAAATAAAAATAGTATGGAACAGACACCAAAGCACAATACAGAAAGCATGAAGAGAGCTAACGAGACTTCAATTTATAAATTGATGACCGTAGGGGTATTAATCAGTATTTTGGGTGTTTATTTGCGTTTTGCTGCAGATTCTACTACTTTGTCAATCGTGTCGTGGGTAATTCTGACCATTGGTTCTATCATCGCATGTAAAGCCGTATTTAAGATACTGGACGCTTAAGCTGTACAAATAGATTTTTAAAATAAGGCCCTCATCAGCTCAGGTTGATGGGGGCTTGTTCGTTTGTAATATTTTGGCTAGGACAAAAAATCACAGGTTACTTTGTCATGCTGTCGGTATAAAGGAGAAATCTAACCATTGATATTATGAAAAAGTATTTCATTTACGTAGCAATTGTTCTGGGCGCATGGGGCTGTCAGAACGCCAATAAATCACGTGAAAGTGCAGCAGACGCGACAGCTGAAAATCTTGAAGCGAGTGATTCTACACTTGCTGAAAAGATCATTAAAACTGCCGACATGCGTTTCAGGGTAAAGGATGTACAGCAAACGAAAGAGAAGTTAAGTGCGGCCATAAGGGCCGAAGGTGGCACCATTGCAGAGTTTAGCATTCAGAGCAATATCCAGCAGAGCGAAAAAGTTAAATATTCAGCCGATTCGCTGCTTGAGCTTACGGCGTACAGAACGGAAGGGGCCGTTACGGCAAAAGTTCCTTCTGATAAACTGGACGAGTTTACCAATAAGGTTGCAAAAATGGCGGTATTTGTCGACTTCCAGTCGATGAAACTTGATGATCAGAGCCTGGTTTACCTGAGCAATAAACTCAAAAACCAGAACCGGGTAGAGGCAACACAGCAGTTGAACAAACATGCAAACAAAAAAAGCAATAATGTAGAAACTGCCCTGGTGGTTAAGGATGATTATGTAGATAAGAAGATTCAGAATATGCAGATCGACAGTCGGGTACAATACAGCAACATTACCCTTAACTTTTACCAGGACAACACCGTTAAAAAAATGATTGTAGCCAATGATACCCTGTATGATTACAAGCCTGATTTCCTGCGCAGGTTTGTGTTAAATATTCAGAACGGATGGGTAATCTTTAAAGAATTTGTTCTGATCTTAACGAATTTATGGATGTTGTTCCTGTTGCTGATAGCCGGATATTTTACCTTCAGGTATTACAGGAAAAAACGCACGCAGGTGTAATCAGCTTATTTTATTCTTTTTTTATTGTCTTTAACAAAAGACTCCCATCCAGAGTAGGTTTTGCCCTTGCCGGCATTACCTACTTTTTGAAAAGAATGACAAACGGCTACGGCGAGTCCGTCGGTAGCATCCAGAAACTCAGGCGTTTCTTTAAAATCCAGCAGCCTTTGCAGCATGGCTGCTACCTGCTCTTTCCCGGCACTGCCGTTCCCCGTAATGGATTGCTTTATTTTTCGGGGCGCATATTCATTGATGGGTATATTCCTGGATAGGGCCGCTGCCATGGCAATCCCCTGGGCCCGGCCCAACTTTAACATTACCTGGATGTTTTTGCCGTAAAAAGGAGCTTCAAGAGCCAAAGTATCTGGTTTGTACTCGTCTATTAAGTTTATTGTTTTTTCGAATATCCGCTGCAGCTTTAGAAAGTGATCTTCGAGATGGTCCATCCGTACAATACCCATACTGATAAGTTCAATTTTGCTTCCCCGCTCCAGGATCACGCCATAGCCCATTATTGCTGTTCCCGGGTCTATGCCCATGATCACCCTTTCCTTTTTTTCAGCCAACATACAACAATATTAAGCATATTTGCAGAGAGTAAAAGCAAAAAAATTGACATCCCATTATAAAAAAATACTTTCCTACCTTCTTAAAGCCGCGATTGTAACTTTTGCATTCTGGTTTATATATCAGAAACTATCGGCTAATCAGAATTTAAAGGAATTTGAAAAGCTTTTGACCCAGGTACCACGCCAGGAAATCATCATTGTACTTACTACTGTATGTTTGTTAATGCTGATCAACTGGGGATTGGAGGCTTTTAAATGGAAGCGGCTCATTGCAAGGGTTGAACAGATCAGTTTGTGGAGGGCGGTTGAATCTGTTTTTTGTGGATTAACATGGGCTGTATTTACCCCAAACCGCATAGGGGAGTACGGAGGCCGTGTATTTTTTTTATCGCCTAAAAGAAGGATTATAGGTGTAGTGGCCATGGCCGTAGGCAATATCGGGCAAATGGTGCTTACCAATGTTTTTGGAGCCCTGGCCCTGAGTATATTTATTTATCGGTTTGCAAATATTGACTACCGCCTTTTTTATGCATTGGTGGCCCTGACAGTAATGTTTTGCACATTTTTTATTATTTTTTATTTTAATATCAGGTGGCTCAACGGCATATTACTTTCGATGCGCTTTACGCGTAAATACAAGAAATTTTACAACATTTTAGCACGATACAGCAAAATGGAGTTGCTAAAGATCTTATTGTTTTGCCTGGCCCGTTACTTGGTATTTAGTACCCAGTATTTTATCCTTTTTTTCTGGCTGATTCCCGAGATCCATCCGCTGGATATCCTGATGATGGTCAGTATTCTTTTCTTCGTACAGTCTACTTTACCTTCATTGGATTTATTTGACATTGGGGTTAGAAGTGTCACAGCATCTTACTTTTTTGGTTATGTAACCACCCATGATGTAGCTGTAATTGCATGTACTGCCAGTATATGGCTTATAAATATTATAATTCCTGCTATATTAGGCTCTTATTTTGTGTTTAAACTTAACTTTTTTGGAAATACTCAGCATAATTAGTGTCATTTCTTCTTTTTTAACGGTTTTATATATCGTAGTTGTTATCGCTTTTATAAGAGGTTGGCATAAGCTGAGCTATTTTATACAGCAAAAGCAAAACCTGACGACAAAAGTATCTGTGCTGGTAGCTGCACGTAATGAATCAGGAAATATTGCTAAAACCATAGAAGATCTGCTGGCCCAAAACTATGATAAACAGCTTACAGAACTCATTTTTGTTGATGACCATTCGACTGACCAGACCGCTGAGATTATAGAGTCTTATGCGGAAAGGGGTGTTAAGCTGATTCGCCTTAATGAAGGACAAACACTCAATTCCTATAAAAAGAAGGCCATTCAAACCGCCATTGCCCAATCTTCAGGCAGTTTAATTGTGACCACCGATGCAGATTGCAGAATGGGGCCCGACTGGCTCAAAACAGTAGTCGGCTTTTATGAGGAAAAAAACTACAAGATGATTTCTTCTCCGGTAGCTTATTTTGAAGAAAAGAGTTTCTTTGAACGCGCTCAAACGCTGGAATTTTTGTATCTGATTGGTTTGGGGGCCTCTACCATTGGCAATAAAAAGCCATCCACCTGTAATGGGGCTAATCTGGCTTACGAAAAGGATGCTTTTTATCAAGTAGGAGGCTTTAAGGGCATAGATGATCTGGCTTCGGGCGATGATGAATTGTTGCTGCATAAGATGGCAGCGAAGTTTGAGGGCAATATTGGTTTTCTGAAAAATGAAGCAGCAATGGTGTATACCCACCCTAAAGCTACGCTGAAGGAGTTTATTCAGCAACGCAAAAGATGGGCTTCAAAAAGTACCCGTTACAAGAACAAGTCTATCATTGTATTGGGGGTTTGTGTCTGGCTATTTAACCTGAGCATACTTGTGAATATTGTGGCAGGGATTTTTAATATCTTTTATCTGAAGCTGGCTTTGGTTCAGCTGCTGTTAAAAATGATAGCTGAATACTTATTTTTATACGATGTAACTGGTTTTGCCAAAAGGCGAAAATTACTGGTGTTATTGCCTGTTCTTAACCTGCTGCACATTTTATATATCGTTTATATCGGTATTGCAGGAAATAGTGGAAAGTATAACTGGAAAGACAGAATGGTAAAATAAATGGAAAACAACAGCAGCCCTTCAGCTAAGATATGGAAGCGTTTTAAGCAAAATAAAATGGCTTTTGGTGGCTTGCTGTTTATTCTGCTGCTCGCTTTGATGGGCATTCTGGGCTACCTGATTACGCCCGACCAAACGCCAATGGCCAATACCATGCACCTGCAGTTGAGCAATAAAAAGCCGGGCCGTACTTTTGATTTTTTAATCGTCAGCAAAAAGAAAAACATTAAAAAGGTAAATTTTCTGGAGCGGATGCTTTACGGACAAGAAGCAGATTTTAAGAGCATTCCGATAACAGCGCACCGTGTAGAAGGAAACAAAGTATATGTGAGGGAATATATCGGAGACGATGAACAGGCAGAAGAAGCTGTGTATCCTTTTAGAGGGGCAGAGCAACGGTACCAGCAAACCTATTGGCTGGGAACCGATATGTATGGGCGTGATTTACTGAGCCGGTTGATCCTGGGCATCCGTGTATCCTTATCGGTAGGACTTATGGCGGTACTGCTATCCCTTTTCATTGGGGTAGGTCTGGGTGCGCTGGCGGGTTATTTTGGCGGTAAAACAGATGCTGCCATCAGCTGGTTTATGAATGTGATCTGGTCGCTGCCATCTTTATTGCTCGTCATTGCCATTTCCTTTGCTTTAGGGAAAGGTTTCTGGCAGATATTCATTGCTGTGGGGTTGTCTACCTGGGTAGATGTGGCGCGTTTGGTACGGGGCCAGGTAATGGCGCTTAAAGAAGTTGAATTTGTCGAAGCAGCTAAGGCGCTTGGATTTTCGACTTCAAGGACCATAACCAGGCATATATTGCCAAACATTGCAGGTCCTGTACTGGTGGTGGCCTCTGCAAATTTTGCTGCTGCGATTTTGCTGGAAACGGGCCTGAGCTTTCTAGGGTTTGGTGCACAGCCGCCTATGCCCAGCTGGGGAGGGATGATCAAGGAACATTATGGGTACATCATCATGGATGCTGCTTATCTTGCAGTACTTCCGGGATTGGCCATTATGCTTACGGTATATGCATTTAATTTACTGGCCATTGGCCTGCGTGATGCTTTTGATGTTAAATCGCAGAATATATCTGTGTAAAGCTAATTTATTAACTTTGTGTTATGCTACTGAACTGTTATCAGCAAGAATTTCTGGAAGCCGGCTGTGATGAAGCCGGCAGAGGCTGCCTGGCTGGCCCTGTATTTGCAGCGGCTGTAATTCTGCCCCCCGATTTCATTGCCGGAGAGCTGAACGATTCCAAGCAGCTGAGCCATAACCAGCGTAAAAAACTCAGACTCATCATAGAAAAGGAAGCAATTGCCTGGGCGGTTGCTGCGGTAGACAACATAGAGATTGATCAGATTAACATTTTAAACGCTTCTTTCCTGGCCATGCACAGGGCAATAGAACAGCTACATGTGCAGCCTCAATATTTAAGTATTGATGGTAACAGGTTTAAAAAATATGCCGATATTCCGCATGCCTGTGTAGTTAAAGGAGATGGTAAATATCTGAACATAGCGGCGGCGTCTATACTGGCAAAAACCCACCGGGATGAGTTTATGGAACGCATAGCCGAAGAGTATCCGCACTACCAATGGCAGCAGAATAAAGGCTATCCAACAAGCGTACACCGTACGGCGGCGCTTCAATATGGGCTTTCGCCATACCATCGTAAAACTTTTACCGTTAGTCCGCCACAGCTTAAGCTCTTTTCCGAAATATGAGGGATAATTAGTATTTTCACATAATTTGAAAACACTGATCCTCACAAACAGAGTTCCTTTTCCGCCCAATAGCGGCTATCCTATAGTGGTTTACAACACCATTAAAGGCTTGCTGAAACTTGGGGCAGATATCACTTTGTTCAGTATCAACACCAACAAACATAGAATTGATGTGGATGATATTTACGATCCTGTTTTTGAACAGATAAAGTTTCATTCCTTTAGCATCGATACAGAAGTGAATGTATGGGGGGCACTGATCAATATCTTTTCCAATGAATCGTATAACGTATCGCGGTTTTTTGATGAGGATGCAGCGCGTTTACTGGAAGAAATTTTAAAGGAGAATGAATTTGATATCATTCAGTTTGAAGGACTGTTTGTTGTACCTTACCTGGATGTTGTGAAAGCGAACAGTACGGCGAAAGTAATTTACCGGGCGCACAACATAGAGTTTGACGTATGGGAGCGGATTGCCATGCGCGAACAATTTACGCCCAGAAGAAAATACCTGCAATTTCTGGCCCGGCGCCTAAAGCATTATGAAACGGAACAGATCAACCGTTTTCACCAGGTATTTGCCATCAGCGAGCCTGACAGGCAAAACATTCTGAAGATGGGCTGCGAGACCGCCTTAGAGGTTTTTCCGGTTGCCCTTGATTTTGAAAAGTACATTACAGACCCTTCTAAAACCAGCTTTCCTACGCTTTTTCATCTGGGGGCTATGGATTGGAGGCCAAACAAGGAAGGTCTGGAATGGTTTCTGGATGAAATATGGCCAGACATAGAAAAACTCAACTCTGAACTCCGGTTTTATATTGCCGGGAAGAACATGCAGCGCCAGTTTTTTGAATATGATTCTGACAACCTGGTGGTAGAGGGCGAGATATTTGATGCTGTAGAGTTTATCAATTCCAAAGCCATTATGATTGTACCGCTTTTGTCTACCAGTGGGATGCGGGTAAAAATTATTGAGGGCATGGCTATGAGTAAATGTATCATCGCTACAAGTATGGCAGCAGAAGGAATCAGTTGCGAGCATGGGAAGGATATCCTGATTGCCAACACGGCCGATGAATTCTACCGCTCTATTCTGCAATGCATTACCAATCCTAAAAAGTGGCGCGAAATAGGCGACAATGCCAGAAAAACCGTGGAAAGGGACCATGATATCAACCGGATCTCCAAAAGAATGATGGATATCTATGAAAAATTAATTAGTGGCTAAATTTATATACCTTTGCCGAGTTTTTATAGATATTAAACTGTATGAAGAATACCGCACTAACCGATAAACACATTTCATTGGGCGCCAAAATGGTGCCATTTGCAGGATACAATATGCCTGTTCAGTACGAAGGGATTAATGCAGAGCATGCTGTTGTAAGAAGCAGTGTCGGCGTTTTTGACGTTAGTCACATGGGTGAATTTATCCTGAAAGGTGAAAATGCACTGGATCTGATCCAGCGCGTAACCAGTAATGATGCTTCAAAATTGTATGATGGCAAAGTTCAGTATTCCTGCCTGCCAAATGAAGATGGCGGTATTGTGGATGATTTGCTGGTTTACCGTATCGATGAACTTACCTATATGCTTGTGGTAAATGCTTCAAACATCGAAAAAGACTGGAACTGGATTCATAAATTCAATACCAAAGGTGTTGAAATGCACAACATATCTGACAAGACCTCTTTGCTGGCTATTCAGGGACCAAAAGCTGCCGAAGCATTGCAAAGCTTAACAGATGTTGATCTGGCTTCGATGGAATACTACAACTTTGTTAAAGGCCGTTTTGCAGGCATCGATAACGTATTGATCTCTGCAACAGGTTATACCGGTGCAGGCGGGTTTGAAGTTTATTTTGAAAACGAACATGCTGATGCGATCTGGAATGCAATTTTCGAGGCTGGCGAACCATTTAACATCAAGCCCATTGGCTTAGGTGCCAGGGATACCCTGCGCCTGGAAATGGGTTTCTGCTTGTATGGCAACGATATTGACGATACCACTTCGCCAATCGAAGCTGGTTTGGGTTGGATCACTAAATTCTCTAAAGTATTTACGAATTCAGAGGCGCTGCTTGCACAGAAAGAAACTGGTGTGAAACGCAAGCTGATCGGCTTTGAAATGATCGACAGAGGGATTCCCCGTCATGATTATGAAATTGTTGATGCCGATGGCAATGTAATTGGCCGTGTTACCTCAGGAACACAATCGCCTTCCCTGCAAAAAGCCATTGGAATGGGCTATGTAGACAAAGCCTTTGCCAAAGAAGGAACAGAGATCTTTATCCATATCCGTAGTCAGAAGATCAGGGCCAGAATTGTTAAATTCCCTTTTTATAAATAATTAATCTTACACTGCAATAGCACATCAATTGCCCCGCATGCAAAAAAAAAGCATAGAAGTTTGTTTAACGCCCGCATTGTTAAGCCTGTACGACATTCAAGAAAGCGTTGTTGTGGTTATTGATATTTTAAGAGCCACCTCGTCAATGGTTTATGGGATTGACAATGGTGCCGAGGCCATCATTCCCGTTGCCCATGTTGAAGATTGCTTAAGTTATGCAGATAAGGGCTTTTTGCTGGCTGCAGAGCGAAATGGAGAAGTTGTTGAAGGTTATGACTTTGGCAATTCTCCATTTTCCTATATCGCTGATAAGGTGAAAGGTAAAACGGTAGTCCTCACTACCACAAATGGTACCAAGGCCCTGCACATGGCCCGTGAAACAGCGCATCAGGTAGTGATCGGTGCTTTTCTGAACTTAAAAGCGTTATGTAACTGGCTTAAGACCCAGGAAAAAGATGTATTGCTGCTTTGCGCAGGATGGAAGGACAAGTTTAATCTGGAAGATACCTTGTTTGCCGGTGCGGTTGTAAATGAACTGCGTAAGGATTTTACCCATTTTGATGATTCCTGTATTGCAGCGGAAGATCTTTACCTGCTGGCGAAAGAAGACCTCAGGGGTTATCTGCACAAATCGTCGCACAGTCACCGCCTTGCCGAATTGAACATAGAAGACGATGTAAGGTTCTGCCTGCAGCTCAACGTCTGCCAGGCCATACCTGTGCTTATAGGCGAGGCTTTGGTAGCGATGGATCCAGCTAAAGGCTAAGGGTGCTTAGCGTTTCACTGTTTTTTATCGTTTTGAGTGCTTCTTCGTAGGCCAGCCAGTAGATGGTTTCGGCTTTGGCCATATCGAAGGTATTGATACTGCCCATCCCTTTGGGCTCTACAAGGATATTGCATAAAGCTACTTTTTGTTCCATATCTCTGTTGACAGACATGATGGCTGCCCTGGTCATCAGTGAAGTAAACTTAGTGATCTTATCTACCGGGTTTAAATGGTTACAGGATGAGCCTATAATGAAATCACAGTCTTTAAGCAGAGGCTCTACCGGGAAATTGTTCAGTACACCTCCATCTACATACATCTGCTCATCGATCATGATGGGCTTAAAAATGCCGGGGATGCAGCATGATGCCTGTATTGCCCTGATGAGCGGTCCTTTATTGAAATACACCAACCTGCCTTCGCTGAAATTGGTGGTCGCAATGGTCAATGGAATTTTCAGGTTTTCGATCTTGTCTTCGGGGAAATAAGATTTTAGCAGATCGGAGGTATGTTCAATATTCACCAGACCCATAGCTCCTAAAGCTGGCCTTACAAAGCGCAGCAGCTTGGTTTTCATAAAAATACTCAGTCCTTCTTCCGGGTCTATACCGGCTGCGTAAAATGCACCGGCAATAGAGCCTGCGCTGGTACCGCTGATATGGCTAAACTGTATGCCAGCATTCATAAAGGCCTTTAAAACGCCTAAGTGTGCAATTCCGCGTATTCCGCCACCAGATAATACAATGCCTATTTTAGCCATACCTTAATTTTTATGATTTGGGCTTATATTTTGATTGCTGCAGTATTTTTTGCATGTCCTTTTCGGCCATCAGCTGCTGTAAGGTTACCTGCTTATTCTCCTGCATGTATTTTCTAACAATTTGCCAGCCAATCCATATGCCTAGCTTGGGGGCCGACTCATTTTTTTCTCCCAGGCCCGGGGTAAAAGGACCTTCACTTAAAAATACCTGTATTTTCTGATAGTCTGTTTCAAACAATAAATTGTTTTGCAGGTAATAGCCCCATATGTCGCTTTCAAAGGTTTTACACCACTCCAGCTGTTTGGTGGTATAGCCTATTTTTACAGAGTCGGGTGTTTCATCCGGTAATACCTGGTCCATAAAATACAGGATCTTCCCATTATAGATCATTTTGGCAAGCAATGAACGGTCTTCGTCCCGCTCCTTAAAAAGCTCCTCCCGGGCAAAGGTTTCCGTAGTACGGGGTACAATATATTCGGGCGTAAAGCGCCGCGATAAATACAAGGGCACACTTTCTACAATTGCCCCGTAGAACTTACTGTTTTTTCCTAGAAACATATCCAGTCCTATGCCCATGTAGTTGTCGCCGATAGGAGTTTGAACGGCAAAGCCCGAAATGAAAGCGACAAAGCGTGGTACCGTGGCCTTTGGATAATGATACCGGATGTATTTAAAAGTCTGCGTCAGCTCTTTTTCTATTGGTTTCATGTCGCTGAAAACACTGTCGGCCTCCCTGTTTAAATCGTAATAGGCCTGATCTTTATACAATGTAGATAAGATCTCTGTGTTGCTGTACTCAAAATTACCTACCATGCGATGTACGTAATCGTCGTAAAATGCGCCGTACTTTTTCTGGAGCAGTTCATCCGTTTGCTGCAGGCCTGCTGATTTTCCCTGGGCCAGGTCGCGGTCAAAGCGTTCAATTTTTACAGTAAGGTCGATATGGCTGACATCGGGCCTGGCCGACTGCTTACATGAAAAAAAAGTAAGGACAACAAGAAAAAATAGATAGATTTGACAGAGTTTTACGTTATATATCATCATAACAAATATACATATGAAAAGACTGTTTCCCGGCTTCCTGCTGATTTTTTTAAGCACCAACCTTTTTGCACAGCAGTTTAAATTACCCGAGTACGGTTTCCGGTTAGGCTTAACGGCACACCCTACAATTGGCTGGGTTAAACCTGAAACCGGAAAAAGCAATGGCGTTTCCCTGGGTTTTTCTTATGGATTGCTGGGTGATTTTAATTTTGCGGAGAACTACAGCTTTTCTACCGCTCTAACCATTACCACCATAAATGGTGAGAGTACTGAAGCGCAGACCGTAAATTCATCGCAGATTGCCATTGAAAGAAAGTATAAACTTCAGTATATCGAAATCCCGCTTACCATTAAACTGCGGACAGGCCAGTTGGGTGATGTACGCTGGTATGGACAATTCGGACTGTCCAACGACTTTAAAATAGGGGCAAAGCAGAGTGGAGATGGTGTGGTCAAAGATGGAGGTCAGAGCCCGGATAGCGAGCGCATTTCAAAGTATACCAGGTTTTACCGTGCCGGACTGATCATTGGGGCGGGTGCAGAATTTGATGTGGCAGATCATACCACAGTGGCAGCAGGACTTAGCCTGAACAATGGCTTTACCAATATCCGCAGCAGCGAAGCCAATAGCCTTCGCAACCATTACATTGGCCTCAATATAGGTGTATTCTTTTAATCGGTATTCTAAAGAAAAAACACATGAAAATTGCATTAGCACAGCTCAACTATCATATCGGTAATTTCGAATACAATACAAAAAAGATCATTGACCATATTGAACAGGCCAAAGCACGGGGGGCAGAGCTTGTTGTATTTGCTGAGCTGGCCATATGCGGGTACCCCCCGCGCGATTTCCTGGAATTTGATGAGTTCATCGACCTTTGCGAAAAGGCAGCCCGTGAGATCGCAGCACATTGCAAGGGCATCGCCTGTATTGTAGGCTTACCTGTTAAAAATGATATCCTTGCAGGCAAGGATTTGTACAATGCGGCTTATTTTATAGAGGATGGCCGCCTGAAACGTGTGGTGAAAAAGGCTTTGTTGCCCAATTACGATGTGTTCGATGAGTACCGTTATTTTGAGCCTGCAAGCCATTTTGAATGTGTGGATTTTAAAGGGATTAAAATTGCGGTGACCATTTGCGAAGACCTCTGGAACATCAACAATAACCCCTTGTATGTGGCTGAACCTATGGACGAGCTGATTCGCCAGAAACCAAAGCTGATGATCAATATTGCGGCCTCTCCCTTCTCTTATTGTCATGATGACGAGCGCGTAGAGGTGCTGTCTAACAATGCTAAAAAATACAACCTGCCTTTATTGTATGTAAACCAGGTTGGCGCTCAAACCGAGATCATTTTTGATGGCGGATCTTTGGCTTTTGATGCCAAAGGGAACCTGATTGATGAAATGCCTTATTTTAAGGAGGAGCTGCGCATTTATGAATTTGCAGACAATGTGATTACGGGGCATCAGCCTGTTCAGCATCAGACCGTACCGGATGTAGCGCAGATCTATGAGGCCCTGGTACTGGGCATTAAAGATTATTTTGTCAAATCTGGCTTTAGCAAGGCCGTTTTGGGTTTGTCGGGTGGTATTGATTCTGCCCTGGTCTGTGCCCTGGCCTGTCGTGCCTTAGGCCCTGAAAATGTAATGGCCGTACTGATGCCATCCAAATATTCCTCAGATCATTCCATACAGGATGCGCTTGACCTGGTAAAAAACATCGGCTGCCAGCACAAGATCATTCCGATAAAAGAAGCTGCCGATGCTTTTGACAGCATGATGGCACCGGCTTTTGACGGATTACCGTTTAACCTTACCGAAGAGAACATTCAGGCCCGCTGCCGTGGCATCATTGTGATGGCCATGTCCAATAAGTTTGGCTACATCTTATTGAATACCTCCAATAAAAGTGAATGTGCAGTAGGCTACGGTACTTTGTATGGCGATATGTGCGGGGCAATCGGCGTGATCGGCGATGTGTATAAGACCCAGGTTTACCAGTTGGCGCATTACATCAATAAAGATGGCATTGTCATCCCGGAAAACTCAATTGTGAAACCACCATCGGCCGAACTGCGTCCCGGACAAAAAGACTCTGATTCGCTTCCTGATTACGATATCCTGGACAAAATCCTGCACCAGTACATAGAGCTGAAACAAAGTTCAACAGCTATTATTGCCCAGGGATACGATGAGCCCCTGGTTAAAAGGATTATCAAAATGGTAAACACCGCAGAGTTTAAACGTTATCAGACCCCGCCAATTTTAAGGGTGTCGCCTAAAGCCTTCGGCATGGGCCGAAGGATGCCGATAGTTGGTAAATATCTATCTTAACTTTTCTTTTTAACCCAGCGGTAGTAAGGGATAAGCAATGCCAGGATCAGCGCCGAAATGCATAAGAGTTTGGCAATAATGTCGCCCGATCTGGTGTAAAGGGTCAGTTCATCATTTAAGTTGATATCAGCTTTAAGCGCTGTTCTTGTCCACCAGCCGGCCTGTTTGATCACATCGCCTTTCTGGTTGATGAAGCAGGAAATGCCGGTATTGGCCGAGCGTACCACATACCTGCGGTTTTCTATAGCCCTAAGCCTCGCATACATCAGGTGCTGGTCTTTGCCCGAGGTATTGCCCCACCAGCCATCGTTGGTGATCACCGCAATAAACTGCGCCCCGTTTTTAACCGCCTGGCCTACCCAGTCGCCCCAGATGGATTCATAGCAGATCACAGGCGCGGAACCAATGCCACTGTATGCGTAAAATACACCTGGCTCTTTTTGTGATCCATAACCACCTACAGTACCACCAAAGCCCTCAAAAACAGGTGCCAGGATAGCGAGTGCTGAGGGGAAGGGCATTTTCTCTACCCCAGGAACCAGTTTGGATTTGTGGTAAAACTGCACATTGGCCGAGTTTTCTACCTGTATGGCACTGTTAAAAACATCAACATAGGTGCCATTATCGTATTTCCTGGCCGACTGCGTTTGCTGATCAGGATAAAACCTGACGCTTTCCAGTCCGGTAATCAAGGTGCCGTTCTTGTATTTTTCCAGAAAGCGCTGTGCAATCATGAAATCGGTATTGCTCCTGATCCTGTCTTCATCCACATTACTTGGTATGGCTGTTTCGGGCCAGACAAAATACTCCGTATTGGGTTGCGCTACTGAATCGGAAAGATGGCTGAGTATATTCAGCTGCTCTGCGGCCGAAAGTCCGCCAAATTTCAGGTATGGGTCTATATTTGGCTGAACGGTTACCACGTTTACCGGGACTTCCTTCTCTTTGTACTGACTGTATCTGGTAAGCGATAAGCCAGCAGGCAGCAGCACCAATAAAGCGCATGTCAAAGCGGGCCTTATGCGGCTGTAACCTTTGGTATCGCTTTTCCACTTTTTCCAGGCTTCGAAGGCTAAAATGTTGCTCAGTAGTATCCATACCGAACCACCGTAAACGCCGGTATATTCATACCACTGTGCCAGCTGGTGCATGCCCGATAAACCATTTCCCAGCGTCATCCAGGGAAAGGCCAGGTCCCAGCTCTGGTGTAGGTACTCCATGGCCACATAAAAGGAAACCAGACCTGCATAGGCCAGGTTTTTATTCACTACACGGCCCAGCCGGTAATATAGCCAGAAAGCAAAGGTCATCAGCAAGGCCCCTAATCCAAAAGGGATCAGTGAGACGAATGCAGCGACTACAGGGTTGTTCACCGCACTGATGGCATTGTATACCCAATATATGCAGGCTGTGTTCCAGATCAGAAATGTCAGCCCAGCCGTCAGGAATACTTTTTTGCCGGTTTTCCCTTCCTTGTTCTGCTTTAGTTTATCCAGGGCTGCCAGTAAAGGCACAAGGCCAACCAGCAACAAGGGCGTTGTATAGGGAATAGGCGGCCAGGCCAGCCACATTAAAAATGCGCTTAAAAGGGCAAGCGGCGCTGTGTTTTTGAAGTTCATGCAGCAGGCCTATAAGCTGTCTAAAATGTCGGCTTTTTTTGCTTCGTATTCCTCCTGCGTAATCAGGTGTTTGTCGTACAGGCTTTTCAGTTTTCTCAACTTTAAGGTAGTTTCATCCTCAGGTTCCTCTATGGGCGCAGGAGCAGGCGGTGGCGAAAAAAATGACTTTGGCTCATCCTCTACCACAGGCTGTTCGGCCGGGGCAGTATTTACCGTTACCGGCGAAGTTGAGGAACGTCTTTCTTCCAGTTCCGCTTGCCGTTGCTGTTCCTTAAAGGCCTCCAGCTGCTCATAGGCTGCCTGGTATAATTTACGGGCCTGTACCTTAGGAATATACTCTGTGATGATATTTTCTCCGTGTAAAGGCACACAGATAAATTTGGAACCGAAAATCTCCTCTTTAAAAGAAACTTCCTTGATGCTCTTCCAGGAAATGTCCTTAAAATTCATAGTGATCCCGAAATTGCCAGGCTCGCAATAAAAAATACGCTTGTTACTCACGGCAATGCAATCCGGGAGCAGGTTTACCGCAGGCTTTTTTTGTACGGCCATGTAAATCAGTTCCTCATTGCTGGTCAGCATATCGTTTAGCTTACCCAAAACCTTTTCAACGGCCTTTGGGTCTTGTTCGTCACTTAAAAATCTATCTATTAATATCATTGTGTTTCTGTTTAAATACTGAGCTATCAAAAATTGAACCCTTATTCCGATTCTTCTTTATATTTGTTTTTCTTCTTTATTTCCTCATGTCCGGCCACACAAATTACAAATTCCCCTTTTAATATATTGTTTTCAAAATGTGATTTAATTTCTGTGAGTGTACCTCTTACGGTTTCCTCATACAGTTTAGTCAGTTCCCTGCTTACCGAGGCCTGTCGTTCTGTTCCCATATATTGCGCAAATTCTTCCAGGGTTTTTAACAAACGGTGCGGACTTTCATAAAATATCATGGTCCGTTCTTCTTCTGCCAGTTTTTTCAGCCTGGTTTGACGTCCTTTTTTAACGGGTAAAAAACCTTCAAAAACAAAGGTGTCGTTGGGCAGCCCTGAATTTACCAATGCAGGTACAAAAGCAGTAGCCCCGGGCAGGCATTCCACTTCCAGGTCATGTTTTAAGGTTTCCCTTACCAGGAAAAAACCCGGGTCGGATATGGCAGGTGTTCCGGCATCAGAAATAAGGGCTACCTTCTTTCCTTCCTTCAAAAATTTAATGATCTCTGATGTGGCCTGGTGTTCATTGTGCTGATGGTGGGAGTAGGCTTTTTTATCTATCCCGAAGTGTTTTAACATGGGCGCGCTGGTCCTGGTATCCTCAGCCAGGATTACATCCGCTTCTTTTAAAATCCGGATGGCCCTAAAGGTCATATCCTCCAGGTTGCCAATAGGGGTGGGAACAAGAAATAGTTTGCCGGGCATGTAAATCAATCTTATCTTTGTAAAAAAATAAATAATGCTGCAAGTTAACTATATCCGCGAAAACAGAGAGAAAGTTTTAGCAGGCTTAAGCCTCAAAAACTTCAAACAACCAGAACTGGTTGATGAGATTATTAAAACCGACGAAGAGAGAAGACAATTTCAAACCTCGTTAGATAACCTCTCTGCAATTGCAAATTCGAGCGCAAAACAAATTGGTGAGTTGATGCGTGCCGGAAAAAAGGATGAAGCCGAAGCGTTAAAGGGCCAGACTACAGCGAACAAAGAGCAGATCAAAAACTTGTCTGATGAGCTGAGCGCTGCTGAAGACAAATTGCATCACCTGATTGTGCAATTGCCGAACCTGCCGCACCACCTGGTGAAGCCGGGTACTACACCCGAGGAAAATGAGATTGTGTATACGCATGGAGCACCCGCTGTAATGCCGGCTCAGGCATTGCCTCACTGGGAGCTGACTGCGAAATATGATATTATAGACTTTGAACTGGGAACTAAAATTGCCGGCGCGGGTTTTCCTGTCTATAAAGGTAAAGGTGCCCGTTTACAGCGTGCGCTGATCAATTTCTTTTTAGACCATGCCATTGCCGAGGGCTACCGTGAAATGCAGGTGCCACACCTGGTAAACGAAGCTTCAGGTTTTGGAACAGGGCAACTACCGGATAAAGAAGGACAGATGTACCACGTGGGGATCGATAACCTTTACCTCATCCCAACTGCTGAAGTACCGGTAACAAACCTGTACAGGGACGTGATTTTGAAAGAAGATGAAATGCCGGTTAAGAATACCGGTTATACCCCATGTTTCCGCCGCGAGGCAGGTTCTTATGGTGCGCATGTGCGTGGTTTAAACAGGCTGCACCAGTTCGATAAGGTAGAAATTGTGCAGATCGTACATCCGGAGCAATCTTACCAGGTGTTGGAAGAAATGAGCACCTACGTACAGTCATTGCTCCAAAAGCTTGGCCTGCACTACCGTGTGTTGCGTTTATGTGGTGGCGATATGAGCTTTACCGCGGCCATGACCTATGATATGGAAGTGTGGAGTGCTGCCCAGCAGCGCTGGCTGGAGGTGTCTTCTGTTTCCAACTTTGAAACCTATCAAAGCAACAGGTTAAGGCTAAGATTTAAAGGCGCAACCGGAAAAACCCAGCTGGCACATACTTTAAATGGGAGCGCCCTGGCCTTACCACGTATCGTAGCTGCAATCCTGGAAAATAACCAGACCGAAAAAGGGATTAAAATCCCGGAGGCCCTGGTTAAATATACGGGCTTCGAATATATCGACTAAAACATAAAAGCTTCCCCATGGGGAAGCTTTTGTTTCTAACAGGTAGATGTTAGGGTTAGTTAATAATACTATAGGATAAGGATCAGCAATAAAATGATGATGATAATTGCACCTACCGAAAGGTAAACACCACCGCCCATTGCGCGGGCCTCTTTTTTAAGTTCTCTTAATTCTTTACGTAATTCTTTTCGCTCTTCCCTGGACAGATCCGATTTATCCATGCTCCTGATTTCCTCTACACGGGTCTTGATCCTTTCCAGCTGAACTTTTTGTTCAGCAGTCATTTCAGTTTTCGCTTTTTTGTTGTCGGCAGCCGAAACAACATTCGTGTTGATAGTGAGCGTAAAAAGAAGTACCAAAGTATAAATTAATCTTTTCATGGTTTATTGATTTGTGGTATAACAGTATAAACACGTAAACAACAAAAAACCTACCAATTTGTTTTGGTAGGTTTATTGCATTATTTTTTGCTAAAACTGTATAGTCTACAGGTCAGGTCTTATGTTATTTGATCTCAAATACTACATTCATTACGTAGTTTAATTTGATTTTTTTGAAATCGATCTCAGGGGCAGCACCACCGGCCATGTCTGCACTTTCGGCTTTCATCATCATGACATTGCGGTACATTGGCTGAGGATAGGCCTCATTATTGATCTCCTGGATATCCAGCGCACCTCCCAGTTTATCGCCGATGGCTTCAACTAAATAAGTTGCTTTGGCTTTGGCTGCCTGTAAGGCTTTAATTTTAAGCTCTTTTTTCAGGCTTTCAATTTTGGAATAATCGTAGCTGTCGATATTGGTATAGGCAACCCCTTTAGGATCAACACTGCCGATAATCGCATTCCATTTGTTCAGGTCGCTTACCTTTAAGCGGTATTGTTTGCTGGCCAGGTAATCCGGGTTTTTTTTCTTTTCGGCAACTGCAGTGTAGCTGGACAAATTGTTGATCGTTAAGTTCTCTTTGTCCAGGCCCGCTTTCTGCACCGCATTAAAAAGTTCATTTTCCAAAGTGGTAATGTCTACTTTTTTCTTGCTGTTTCCATCTTTCAGGTATTCTTTTAAAGAAATGCTGATGTAAATGATATCCGGGGTAACTTCAGTTTCTGCAGAACCGCTAACATTGATCTTTCTGCGCAGGTCTGTTTGTTGGGCCATAGCGCTAACACTAAATAAGGCAACGATGGCAAGGCTTAATAACTTTTTCATAATGTAAATTTTTCTTTTGTGTATTTGATATATAGATGAAACTTTCGTACCAATTCCATATCCACAGATATATTTTTATGAATTAATCTTCAACCATCTCATTATTAGGCCCAATTTCTTCAACTACTTCTTCTTTGAAGTAGGATTTCTGGAAGATCAGGATCAATATTACACCAACAGATATGGCTGCATCGGCAATGTTAAACACCGGACGGAAGAAGATAAAATCCTCGCCTCCCCATATCGGAACCCATTTAGGGAATACACCCTGCACCAGCGGGAAATAGAACATATCTACTACACGACCATGAAACAGGCTGGCATAACCATAAATCTTGCCATATAACACAGAGTCAATGATGTTGCCCAATGCACCTGCAAAGATCAGGGCCACGTTAAGGATCAGTCCCCTGTGGTATTTTCTCTGGATCAGGTAATGTAAGCCATAGCCAATTCCGGCCACCGCTGCAATTCTGAAGAGAGACAAAGCCAGTTTACCAAATTCACCACCAAACTCCAGCCCAAAGGCCATTCCGTTATTCTCGGTGAAGTGAATGATGAACCAGTTGCCAATAATCTTGAACTCCTGGCCCAGGTACATATTGGTCTTTATCCAGGTCTTTAAAACCTGGTCGGCCAGTAATACAAGAAAGATGATCAATAAAGGTTTTGTATAGCCTTTCATTACGACTGCTTCAGTTTAGCTTCCATACTTAATGTAGCATGAGGAACTGCACGCAGACGTTCTTTCTGAATCAGTTTACCTGTTTCTCTGCAAATCCCATAAGTCTTGTTCTCTATACGCACCAGTGCTGCTTCTAAATTTTCAATGAATTTTTTCTGACGGGCTGCCAGCTGGTTCAATTGCTCTTTTTCCAGTGTTGCCGAACCATCTTCCAGTGTTTTGTAGGTGCCGGAAGTATCTTCAGTTCCATTAGAATTAGGACTGCTCAATGAGTTGGTCAGATCAAGAAACTCTTCTCTTGCCATTCTCAATTTCTCCTGGATCAATTCTTTAAATTCCTGCAATTCACTGTCAGAATACCTTGTTTTCTCTTTTTCCATAATAATTATTGTTGTGCAATCAAAATTTGTAGTTCAACGTCCTCGATTACTATTTTGTTTCCGTTAGCTAAAGTTTCTGTTAAGTTAATATTATCTGCCAAAATTTCAGCGCAAATGTAGGGTTTATTTTGAGCTACCGCATCTGCAATCAGGTTATGGTTTTGTAAAGTAACCGTAATCCTGTCTGTAACTTCGTAGTTCAGTTCCTTTCTCAGGTTCTGGATCCTGTTAACCAGTTCGCGCGATAAACCTTCCTGCTTAAGTGCATCGGTGATCGACACATCCAGCGCTACGGTTAAACTACCCATATTGGTTACCTGCCATCCCGGGATATCCTCTGCAATAATCTCTACATCGCTCAGCTCAATAACATAATCCGTGCCGCTAACTGAATACTTGCCGGTATTTTCAAAATCAACCAGCTCTTCCTGGCTCATATTGCTCACTTTTTCGGCAACGGTTTTCATGTCTTTGCCAACTTTAGGGCCTAAGGCTTTGAAATTAGGTTTGATCTTTTTCTTGATAAAGCCCGCAGTATCAGTGATGTATTCAATCGCTTTGATATTGGTTTCCGATAAGATCAGATCTTTTACCAGCTCCACCCTTTCTGCAAATTTGTTGTCCAGCACCGGGATTAAAATTTTAGCCAGGGGTTGACGTACATTGATGCCTGTTTTCTTGCGGAGCGACAATACCATTGATGAAATGTCTTGTGCAAGCTGCATTCTTTCGTTCAGTTCAGTGTCAATTTGTGAGGCATCTGCATCGGTCCATAAACTCAGGTGGATAGACTCGACCTGTTTGAATTTGTCGCCCACCGTTAAATTGCGGAACAGCCAATCGGCAAAGAAAGGTGCTACCGGAGCCATCATTTGGGCTACACTGGTTAAACAGGTGTATAAAGTCTCGTATGCTGCTTTTTTATCTGCAGTCATTTCACCCTTCCAGAAGCGGCGGCGCGACAAGCGGATGTACCAGTTGCTCAGGTGCTCATCAACAAAAGCCTGTATGGCCCTTGTGGCTTTGGTAGGTTCATAGGCATTATAGCTTTCATCTACTTCCGTTTTCAGCGTTTGCAGCAGTGATAAGATCCAGCGGTCCAGTTCACTGCGTTCAGCAATTGGGGTAAGCTTGTCCTGATCAAATACAAAGCGATCTATATTGGCATACAAGGCAAAGAAAGCATAGGTATTGTAAAGCGTACCAAAAAACTTACGGCGGATTTCGGCAATTCCTTCAATGTCAAACTTCAGGTTGTCCCATGGGTTGGCATTCGAGATCATATACCAGCGGGTAGCATCAGGTCCGTATTCTGCCAGGGTTTTGAAAGGATCTACTGCATTGCCCAGGCGTTTAGACATTTTCTGTCCGTTCTTGTCGAGCACCAGACCGTTAGACACCACGTTTTTGTAGGCAATTTTATCAAAAACCAGTGTGCCTATGGCATGCAGGGTATAAAACCATCCGCGGGTCTGGTCAACCCCTTCAGCAATAAAGTCTGCCGGGAAGTCGGTACCGTTATCGATCTTGTCTTTGTTTTCAAAAGGGTAGTGCCACTGCGCATAAGGCATGGCGCCCGAATCAAACCATACGTCAATCAGGTCGCTCTCACGTTTCATCGGTTTGCCCGATTCTGAAACCAGTACAATCTCATCCACAACATTTTTATGCAGATCAACCAGGTCGTAATTGGTTTCCGACATGTTGCCGATTTCAAAGCCTTTGAAAGGGTTTTCTTTCTGGAATCCGGCAGCGATTGATTTTTCTATGGCATGGTACAGCTGTTCAACCGAGCCCATGATCACTTCTTCTTTCTTGTCTTCCGTTCTCCAGATCGGCAGCGGAATGCCCCAGTACCTGGAGCGCGAAAGGTTCCAGTCGTTGGCATTTTTGAGCCAGTTTCCGAAACGTCCTTCCCCGGTCGATTTCGGTTTCCAGTTGATGGTTTCATTCAGGTCAAACATCCGGTCTTTCACGTCGGTAACCTTAATGAACCAGGAATCCAGCGGGTAATACAAAAGCGGTTCATCAGTTCTCCAGCTGTGCGGGTAGCTGTGTACGTATTTCTCTACCTTAAAGGCTTTGTTTTCCTCTTTTAAGCGGATAGCAATTTCTACATCAACCGATTTTTCGGGTGCCTGGCCCGCATCGTAATATTCGTTCTTTACGTATTTGCCGGCCAGCTCGCCAAGATGCGAGGTGAATTTACCCTGCAGATCTACCAATGGCACCGGAATGCCGTTTTCATCCAGCGCCAGCATCGGTGGTACTTCAGGTACGGCTTCTTTGGCTACCCTGGCATCATCTGCACCAAAAGTAGGGGCAGTATGAACAATACCCGTCCCGTCTTCGGTGGTCACGAAATCGCCCGATATTACCCTGAAAGCATTTTCAGGATTTTGATACGGCAACACATACGTCAAAAGCTGCTCGTAGCGGATGCCAACCAGGTCGGCACCTTTAAATTCCGCTAAAACCTGGTAAGGGATCTTTTTATCTCCTTCCTTAAAGTTTTCAAAGTCTTCAGCCGCAGCGCTTTCAAAATAGGTTTTGCTGAATTGTTTGCCAATAAGTGCTTTGGCCAAAATTACATTTACCGGAAGGAAAGTATATTGGTTAAAGGTTTTGACCAGTACATAGTCTATTTTCGGACCTACGGTAAGTGCAGTATTGGATGGCAGGGTCCATGGTGTAGTGGTCCAGGCCATCAGGTGGATGTCGCCATGCCCCTGTAAAAAAACAGGCAGGGTATCTGCCAAAGCTTTAAACTGGGCTACAATGGTGGTATCTGTTACATCGCGGTAGGCGCCAGGCTGGTTAACCTCGTGCGAGCTTAAGCCTGTTCCTGCTTTTGGAGAATAGGGCTGTATGGTATAACCTTTGTAAAGCAGGCCTTTGTCGTAGATTTCTTTTAGGAGCCACCAAACCGACTCCATGTATTTCGATTTGTAGGTCACATAGGGGTCGCCCATATCTACCCAATAGCCCATTTTCTCGGTAAGGTCGTTCCACACATCAGTGTAACGCATTACTGTTTTTTTGCAGGCTTCGTTATAATCTTCTACGGAAATGGTCTTGCCGATGTCTTCTTTGGTAATGCCCAGCTCTTTTTCAGTACCCAGTTCTACGGGTAATCCGTGCGTATCCCAGCCGGCCTTACGTTTAACCTGGTAGCCTTTAAGGGTTTTGTACCGGCAAAAAATATCTTTAATGGCCCTTGCCATTACATGGTGAATACCAGGCATTCCGTTGGCAGAAGGGGGGCCTTCATAAAAAGTAAAAGGGTTAGATTTTGATCTGGTTGAAATGCTTTTCTCAAAGATGTTTTCCGCTTTCCAAAAATCAAGTATCTCTTCGCTTATTTTAGCTAGTTCCAGTTGTTTAAATTCCCTATACATCAATCAAGTATCTCCAAAAATTAAGGATGCAAAGCTAAGGTTTTCTATTGAAAAGTTGAAGTGTTAAATGATTTAAGAATCAGGCCTGGATTTATGCAGGTCAGAACTTTTCCAGACAACATAGCCCAGTTGTGCGCATTTATTGGCAACCACATTTACTACATGCTCCGGAACCTCATTTGTGATGCGCCAGCGGATGGCATAACTGCTGTTGTAGCTCAGGTAAACCGTCAGGTCATTACAGTCTTTCACTTCATGCAGTTCCTTATCCAGAAATACCTGCAAATCGGCCGCCAAACGCTCCAGCCGCTCATTCATCATGCGGGTAAGTGGAGCTTTGGGTCTGGCCTCGAAATCAATAATTGCCAATACAGTAATGGTATTCATCCAATAAGGTTATCCCTGCAAATATGGCAGAAGTTTATCATTATCACAACCCCTTATTTTCGGGCGCCAGGTGGTAATAAACAAAAAGCCCAGTTGTATAATTATTAATAAAATCCTTAAAATATTTGGCAGAAGAAATCATTTGCATATATTAGTTCCTGAGAGCGTTAATTTTAAGCGGGGACAACCTTTATGGTTTGTCCCCGCTTTCTTTATCAGCCTGGTATAGAATCAAAATGAATAGTTTTACACTGGAATTGTTATTTCATATCATAGGGATAAGTTCCGCATCCGGTTTGTTTTTAAAAGAAAATTCGCTGTTTGTGATTGGTGACAACAGTTCTTATTTCTATGAATACGAACTTAAATCATCAGGCCTAAAACGATACGCCCTAGGCGAAAACCCGGCCGAAAATGCGGAGAAGAGGCTGAAGCCGGATTTTGAGGCCTTGGCCTTTTACGACCAGTCGTTTTATCTTTTTGGCTCCGGTTCAACAGAAAGGCGGACTCAAATGATTCAGTTAAATGCAAATACCAAGGAAAAGATTTCCGCTCTGGATTTATCGGCATTATATAAAAGGATGCAGGTGCTAGCTGGCTTAACAGCAGAAAATTTCAACATTGAAGGGGTCGTTCATACCGGAAATACCTGGTATTTCTTTAATCGGGGAAACGGAAAATCTGGGAAAAACGTTGTTTTTGTCTTCCATGGTAATCATTTAACCAGCAATTCTAAAATTACATTTACTGAACCAGATCTCCCGGAAATTAATGGTGTTAATTCTGGTTTTACAGACGCAGTTGAAGTGGGGGACAAGCTTTATTTTTTAGCAGCGGCTGAAAATGCGAATTCGACCTATCATGACGGTGAAGTTTTAGGAAGCATGATTGGCTGTATAGATATCAAAACTATGAAAGTTGTGTTTACAAAAGAAATCTCCCGCAGGCATAAATTTGAAGGGCTTACTTTACAATATAGCCGTGGAAACGAGCTTTCATTCCTGCTGTGCGAAGATAACGATAGTGATAAGAAGCAGGCTGATATTTATTTGCTGAGGCTTGACATTATGGGTTACTGAGCTAACGTTGAAGTTCAAATTTATAGTGAATGAGAAGGTGTTTGGAAGTAAAGCGTTTTATCCTGACACAAATTAACCCTAAGTTGAAACAGAAGTTTTTTTTCCTATTTTTGAATTAATAAATATATCACCTATGAAAAAGATATTCTTAATGACAGCCATTGCACTGTGCTCATTCAGTGCCTTTTCTCAGTTCCAGGTTGGGCGGAGCAAAGCCGAAGTTAAAACTGATGAGACAAAAGCCAAAGCCAAAAGAATCGGGGTTAAGCTAACCGTTCTCACACCAGATTATGAACTGTATTCGCAGGGGGATACGGAATTCCTCAGGTATGGTACCAAAGGTATGGGGAACTCGCAGATTTATGAGAACATTAACTTTTCGTCCGCAAAAGAACAGGCCGATTTTTACAATTATGTTTTAGGCTTGTTTGATGCTTTTAAAGACAATGAATTTATGGTTAACGGCACCCGGATTGTACCCCATCCGATGAAATTGCTGGGCATTAACAACATCATGTTTGATGTCTATCCTTATAAAGGCAATAACAACTTTAAGCAGGAGACCATCATGATTTCCAAAAAAGCCTGGATCAGGCTTTTCGAAAAATCCAGGATCCACGCTTTGTAAAAACAGGTGCCTCAATTGAGGCGCCTGTTTTGTTATAGGGATAAACAAGATGGTTTGATTTTTGTTATTAACAAAAACGTAACCTAATGCTTGCGTTATGATCAAAGTATTGAAACTTCAGAAAGCGGTATACGTCATCTTGCTGGGCGTTATCGGATTAGTGGCCTATAAACTTATTGAGCCGACTAATGCTGCCTATAGTGTGTATGTGCTTAAACTATCCGGGCTTTTGTTTCTGGTAGGCGCACTATGGTTCCTTTATCCCATTATGTTTGCCAAAAAAGTAAACGATGTGGAAGTTCAGCTGGACCCTGAAAAACAATCGGATCCAGCTGAACCAACTATAACAGGCCAGCCATAAATGGGTCTGTAATGGAATCTTCTCCGGTTTCTACGTGTCCGGCATACTGTCTGCTGTAGTGCTGGTCGCCATTTACCGTAATGCTGAAATCGTACCAGCCTGAACTGTTTTTCAGGTCGAGCACCAGTTTGGTTTTCTGGCCCGGGCTAAGTGATACAACTTCCGCAATTGCGCTTTTATAAGCATTATGCTTAATATTCAGTTTCAGTTCGTTTTTCCCGGTATTTTCCAGCAACAATTCAATATTTCCGCTGGGCTTTTTGCTCAAAAAGCCAGTGTTTTCATAATTACAATTGGTTTTTAAGGATGGATCGTTTTTGCTGCCTTTAAAACGGCGGAAAAATCCATTTGGTCCGCTTACCTGTACATCGTACCTGTTATCGGCAAAATGTTCCAGCTTTAACTGGTCTCTCAATTGATCTCCTGCGGTTAAAGCATAGTTCCAGTTCTTTCCATTTAGGCCTTTGTAAACATCTGTGGTGTATACGGTAAAGGGTGCACCTTTAGGAACAGTTTTTTGTCCGAAATTTCCTTTTCCGCTTTCAAAATAAAGCTCAATGTGCTGTTTTTTTGTGTCCAGCTGGCATTCGGCAAACAATTGGTACGGTAATGCGCAGGCCAAACTGGTGCCTTTTTCCTGCTGTGGCATAAATGGAGAAGATAAAGGCGAAAAGGATGGATTGGCATTGATCTTTTCAATATCTTCCGCTTTTAAAGGATCCGGTTTAACCTGAGGCGGCTTGTTCCTTGCATTGTTGATGCTGACAATCACTTCCTCTTTTTTAAGCAGCGCCGGGATATTGTCGCCTGCCCCTTTTGAAGGCCTGAAGGCCGAGGTAAGGTCACCGCAGATCGCCCTTCTCCAACTGCTGATGTTATTGCTCCTGATGTTTTTTCCTGTTTTTTTACTCAGGAAATGCTCCAGGAATTGCAGGCATGAGGTATGATCGAATACCTGCGAATTTACATAGCCGCCCTTGCTCCATGGCGAGGCAATCAGCATCGGCACCCGGTAACCCAGGCCAATGGGGCTATCTTTTTTCAATTCATAATCTGGTGCTATATCTATTTGCGGAGATACCTTGCCTGTATCTGCCGCATTAGGTTTAGGCACTACATATGGAGGAAGGTGGTCAAAATAACCATCATTCTCATCATAGGTCAGGATAAAAATAGTCTTTTTCCAGACTTCCGGATTTTTGGTTAGAATGTCTATGGCCTCCGATACATACCAGGTGCCGTATAATGGGGCGCTGGTGTGGTCAGAGAAATTCTCTGGTGCAACCAGCCAGGATACCGTTGGCAGTTTGCCCTCATCTACATCTTTCCTGAACTGGTAAAAGATGTCATTCTTCGGGATTTCCATGGTCTGTTTTTCTCCCTTATCGTCGGTATAAGTAAAAGGAGCCAGTTCCAGGTAATTGCCCGGGGCGTTGATATTGGTAGCAAAGGCCTTATCGATCAGGTTCTTTTCCCTATCCGATAGTTTTTCGTATTTGGCCCTTACCTGCCCGGCGTTCAACGGTGGTTTTGCGGTATTGTCGCCATTCTTTCTGAAATAAGCAGAAAGTTTTACGTTGTATCGCTTTACATATTCGATGGCATTGTCGCCGTAATTGCCCAGCCAGGAATCTACATCTTTTCCCTGAAGGTCGGCTGTCCATATTTCGTTCTGGTAAATCTTCCAGCTGATGTTGTTGTCTTCCAGCAGCTCAGGGAAGGTATGCCAGTCTACATACACATTGTTACGCGATTCGGCCTGTGAATTGTTTACCGCAGCTACTGAAGTGCCATTCTGCTCCGGCCTGATGGTGCCGGTCCAGAAAAACAGCCGGTTTGGTGTTGTCCCTGTTAATGAAGAACAGAAATGATGGTCGCATATGGTAAAGGCATCTGCCATGGCGTAGTAAAAAGGCACGTCCGAGCGATCGTAATAACCCAGCGACATCAGGCTTTTTACAGGGGCCCATTTGTCGTAACGTCCGTTATTGCGTGCAGCAACCTGGTCGTTCCAGGAATGCGGCAATCCGCCTTGCCAGGTAATCTTTGTTTTGTTGATATCTACATGAAATGGGGCGTAAGTCTTTCCTTCTTTATCTTTTTGCAGCCAGACCTTATTCTTATCGGGCAAAGTATAAGCCCTGGGGTCATTAAAACCACGTACTCCTTTTAGGCGCCCGAACATATGGTCGAACGAGCGGTTCTCCTGCATTAAAAATACAATATGTTCCGCATCATAAAAAGTACTTCCCGGATCGGCACTGATAGCCATAGCCTTTTGTATCGACATCGGGATAACGTTGGGCAGACCTGCTGCACCAGATAATATAGCAGCTTTTTTTAAAAATTCTCTTCTTGAGTCCATTTGGTTATTCATGTGTGTAACCAAATGTAATCAGATTCTCTAAAGGTTCAAAGCTTTCCTGATCACTTTATAAACTTCTGTGGCCTGCAGGTTTTCTTTATTTAATTGTTCATCTGTAATCAGTACAGGATGAAATTCTGCTGGGGTATTTACACTGCCATGCGAGCCTTTGATGAGGGTAGCATCCAGCGGGATCACGTCCATCACATACCTGAACCCTGCTTTTTTACGCAGAAGTTTGTAGGCCGCACGGGGCTTGGACGACATGAACATTTCTACAGGGTCGTAACCGGGTTTTTTATGGATATCTACACACCGGGCATAATCAGGGGCTTTGGCATCGTCCAGCCAGAAATAATAGGTAAACCAGCTTTCAGGCCGGGCAACCACTACAAAATCTCCGGCACGCTCATGGTTTATGCCATATTGCTTTTTGCCTTCTTCGTCCAGCACCAGGGCTACACCAGATGTTTTTTCCAGGACTTCTTTTACCTGTTCCTTTACCGCCAGATCGTTAATGTACACATGGGCCACCTGGTGGTCGGCCACCACAAATGCCTTTGAAGCTCCTGCATCCAGTAATTCAAGTCCCCGCTCTACGCGGATCTGTAACAGGCCATTTTCCCGGAATATCCTGTTTAAATGTACCGGCTTGTTTACCGGTGCAATCCCGTACTCGGAAAGGATGATGATTTCAGCATTCTTTTGTGCATAGTAATTCACCAGGCCTTTCAGCAGTTCATCTATTTCATTTAGTTCTTTACCTATCTGGTTAAAATCTGGGCCAAATTTTTGCAGGCAATAATCCAGATGAGGGAGGTAAATCAGGGTCAGGGTCGGGTCGTACAAGCCATCGGTAATTACCGAAGCATCAGCAATCCATTTGGAGGATTTGATGTTTGCGCCCGGCCCCCAGAACTGGAATAAAGGGAACTGGCCCAGTTTCTCCTGTAAAATATCGCGCAGTTCAGCGGGGTAGGAGTAACAGTCAGGCATTTTCCTGCCATCCGCCAGGTAGTTTGGCCGGGGTGTTACGCCGTAATCTGCATTAGTGTACATGTTGTACCACCAGAACATATTGGAGCAGGTAAAGGAAGGATCTGCTTTTTTAGCTTCATCCCAGATCTTTTCGGCCAATACGAGTTTGTTGGATTGTTTCCAGAATTTGATCTCCGCATCGGTATGATCGTACCAGCCATTGCCCACTATTCCGTGCCCGGAAGGTTGTTTTCCTGTTAAATAGGTTGATTGTACCGCTGTGGTTACCGCAGGCAGCATGGGCGCTATGCTGGCAAGATTTCTTTTTTTAACGTATTGCTGCAGGAAGGGGGTGTGCTCCCCGATCAGGTTTGCCGAAAGGCCAACGACATCTATGACTACAGTTTTTTTCATATAACGCTCTTCATGTTAAGGCTCTTATGCTTAAGATAGGGTGTCAATAACCCAGTTCAGCTCGTTGCTGATGGATTGGGCAATGGGCAATTTTAACTGTTCCGGTAAAACTTCCCAGGTATAGGTCTCTACTTCCAGGTGATGGGTGAAAGGCTTCTGCTTTTGCAGCTCCAGTACGGTTACAATATCATCCTGGGTGGACTGCAGGGGAGCGATTTCTTTAACTGAAATAGGAACGTGGAAATGGGCACGCCATTGTGTGGCCGGATCATTGTCAAAGTTCTCCAAAGCTTCTGGCAGGTCAGGATAACGCAGCAATGCTCCTGTTGAGGTTAATGCTACCACCTGGTGCAGGTAAGTGGTTTCGTTAAACCTGCCGAATGCAGTTTTTATACTTTGCCTTTCTGCCTCAGTACAGCTTAAATCGGCTTGTAATGCCGCACTGATCTGCATTTTGCCCACTTTTATACCTTTTAAATCCAGTTCCTCTAAAACGGCTTCGTGGTGTTCATAGCCAATGGCAAAATGGCAAACATCATAGCACAGGCACAGGTGTCTTTTGATCAGTATTTCAGCTTGCTTTTCGTCGATGTTAAATGTGGCTTTTAGCATGGGGATGCCTAAAGGCAGCACATCGTTTTCATACCAATCTATAAATTCCCTCCCTGTTTCCAGCATGCCATCTGGTTCCGGTTCAACATCCAGGTGCATGTGCAGGCCATTTTCCTGTTCTATGCGGATGAGTTCTTTTACAACCTCCAGCATGTTCAGGGTAGCTTTTTCCCTGGCCTGTTTTAAGGCTTCATCCGTTTTAAACCAGTGCCTGTAGCTTAGGGGTGAAGTAGAAATGCCGGCATCCATGCCTTCGGGCACTAATTTTTTCAGGATATGGAATAACCTTAAGGTGTAATCCCTGCGTTCATCTGTAGTCCAGTCGGGGCTATGTACTTCGGCTTTAACTACGGTATGATGAAAATCCCCATAAGGAAAACCGTTCATGGTAAAAACGTAGGCATTGTTTTCGTTCAGCCAGTGTTTAAAAATTTCCAGCTCCTGTTCATTCGTTAATGCGCTGCTCGCTGCGTGAGACAACCTGAGTCCAATTCCAAGGGGCTGTGCTGGTGCAACAGCTTGTTTTATCGCCGGGAAATTTGCTTTTAAAGCGCTAAAGTCTTCCGTCCAGTTTTTACCAGCATGGATATTTGTGCAATAGGTTAAATGGCCTGTATCTAATTTCATATTAGCAGCTGTGGTTAAGAGGTGACTTTTTGTTTGCTGAAATCAGCAACATAACTGCTGGCTTTGATCAGCAGTTCCTGATCCATTTCATGTACTTCTTTGCCGGTCCCGAGGCTATTCAACAGGGTAATGCTGAGTATGCCGCCAAGGTGTTCCTGGAATTCTGCCAAACCGCGGAGAATAGGCGATTGTGCATCTTCGATGCGTATCAATGGATTGGATATGTCGAAGGAGAGTTGCAGCAGTACATTTAAGATCCTTTGCAGGTCAGTTTCCGTCAGCAAACCCTTTAAAAAAGAGTAGGTGCTGTCCAGGGCAATGCCCATAGCCACGGCTTCTCCGTGCAGCACTTCAAAATTGCTCAGCTGTTCGAGTTTGTGGGCACTCCAATGGCCGAAATCGAGTGGTCTGGCCGATCCTGTTTCAAAAGGGTCGTCACCAGCAATGTGTTCCAGGTGTAACTTTGCGCAATGCCTGATCAGGTAATTCATGCTTTCTGCATCCCTGGCGGCCAGCTTAGCAGCATGGGCTTCAAGCCAGTAAAAAAACTCCGCATCTTTAATCAGCGCTACTTTTATGGCTTCAGATATACCTGAACGGTAATCGCGCTCGCTTAGGGTAGTTAAAAAATCTTCATCATTAAATACAGCTGCGGGAGGGGCAAACGTACCCAGGAAATTCTTCTTCCCTTTGTAGTTGATGCCATTTTTGACGCCAATACCCGAGTCGTTCTGCGAAAGTACGGTAGTGGGTATGCGGATATGCCTGATGCCCCGGTGCGAAACCGCAGCAGCATAACCCACCAGATCAAGTACTGCACCACCACCAATTGCGGCGATATAGGAATGGCGATCTATACCGTGTACATTTACAGCTTCCACTATCCGGTCAAACAATGCTGTGTCGTTTTTTGAAGCTTCCCCACCTGGAACGATCAGGATTTCAGGGATGAGTTGAACATCCTGGTAATGACCAAAATAATTTATGATGGCTGCTTTCAAATGGGGATGCGCTTCGGTAACGCCCCCGTCTATTACGAAAAATATTTTGCGCAATGCTGCAGAAGTTCTGTTCTTAAAAAAATCCGTAAGCGTTGCATTTTCCACATCAAATAATGATGCGGTAAAGCAGATTTTATATTCAAATTTTACACTAAACGATTGTTGTAAATGATTCATATACTGAATATTAGGGGCTAGGTAACTGCAAAAGCTTTACCCAGAAATAATGATACTGGTAATAAAATAACTATAAACAGGGCTACATGCCATATCCCAAAAGCGCTGGCCCATGCCGCATTCATTAAAATGAGGGCAATCACACCAGCCTTTACGGCTTTGCCTATGTTTTTGCCTATCGGATTTTGCATCGCCCTGATCAGTGGAATAAAGATCATGAGCGCAAAGCCAGCCGCAAAAATGGCAGTAGGTAACAAATAGCCCTGGCGGGCTGCAAAGAACAGGATGCAGATCAGCACAACGGTATACAGGAAGGCTGCAAAGTAGAGCATTTTTTTGCTGCCGCCATGTACTTCGCCCCTGCTCACCATGGTAATGGAGGCAATGTAAACAACAGGTACCAGGGCTAAAAACCACCATTGCTGTATAGCCGATGGGATGATGCTGATGCCCAGCAGCAGGTTAAGCCCTCGGCAAAGGCCCATATTCAAAGGCCCAAAAACCGTATTGTGCTTCAGGAAACGGTCATATACCAGGGCAGAAATCATGATGGCTGCTGCGAGGTATTGTGAAGCCGGGTTGTAGAGACCGGCAGCAAAAATCCCGATAAAGAAACATAGACCTCCAAATAGGGTAGCTGCTTTTTTTGAGATCAGTCCACTTGGAATCGGACGTTCGGGTCTTTCTTTGGCATCAAGTTCTGCGTCAAATACGTCGTTCATGATGATGCCGCCGCTGTACAGGCCTATGGTAGAAAGGCAAAGCAGCACTACCGGCAATAAAGGAACTGATGGCCCAAAGCTGGTAGTGCCGGGCAAAAATGATATAAAATATCCTGCAATGGCCATTCCCGCCAGCACATCGGCAACAGCAGTTGCCACATTGGCTGGCCGCATTAGCCTTAAGTATCCGATTAATTTGTTCAACGCGCGCTGTGCTTAGGAAATGATGATGGAATTCTTATCTATTCTTGGCTGCTGTCCGCCACGCAATATAGAGTTGCTGGCAAACTTCTGGCTCTGGTCTATGTTTTTAACGGCAATGAAGTCCTGTTCATTGATCTGACCACTTTGCGCAAAGGCAGTAATGGCATTGCGGTAGGTCACCAGCTCAATATCAGCCATGCTGATGCCTGATCTTTTCATCAAGGCAGCCGTTTTAGGAATGGCCAGCGGATCGCTGATGCCCCAGTCGGCCGCCGAATTGATCATGATCCTTTCCGATCCGTATTGTTTTACTACTTCCACCATGCGTTCATTACCCATTTTGGTAAAAGGGTAAATGGTAAAGGCCGCCCAGAAGCCCCGGTCGAGCACCTCTTTTACTGTTTCTTCATTGTTATGATCTACAATCACCATATAAGGGTCGAGTCCCTGTTCAATGGCAATGTCCATACTGCGTTGGGTGCCCTTTTTCTTGTCGCGGTGCGGGGTATGGATCTGTACCGGCAATCCGGCTTCTTTGGCCAGCTCTAATTGCAAACGGTAATATTTTTCTTCAGCTGCGGTCTGATCATCAAAGCCGATCTCGCCAACGCCTACTACGCCTTCCTTAAAAATAAACTGAGGCAATATTTCCATCACCTGTTCGGCCAGTTTTTCGTTATTGGCCTCGCGGGAGTTTAAGCCGATTGTACAATAATGTTTGATGCCAAACTGCGAGGAACGGAAGCGCTCCCAGCCAATAAGGCTGCTGTAGTAGTCGGTAAAGCTGTCTACCCCTGTACGCGGCTGCCCTAACCAGAAGGCCGGTTCTATCAGGGCCACAATGCCTGCATCGGCCATTGCCTGGTAATCGTCGGTAGTTCTTGAGGTCATGTGTACATGCGGATCAAAGAACTTCATTCCGCTGATCTCGCTCAGGTCAAGGGCAGTGTTAATTTTTTCTCCCTTGTTCCTTTCTTCAAAATTCTCATTACAACACATCGCTATATCTTTTGGTTCATTTGTTCAATCAGTTGGTAAATCTCGGGCGCTACACTGCGCTGGGCTGCCAGACGTTCCTGTACATAATCCTGGAGGGTGGCTGTCAGTGCTTCGTTGAGGCGTTCGTTTAACCCCACAATCTGTTTAACGTCTTTTTCGGTAAAAAATGCTTTCAGCACCAGCTGGTTCCAGGCCTGTTGCGATAAAAATTGGGCCGGATAAGGGTTATGGTACATAATGGCTTCCAGAACGGTACCGATATTGCTCCTGATACCCTCTTCGCAGCGACTGATCCACTCTTCCGGGTAAAGGTAGAGCGGAAGTGCGGAGTATAAAGCAACCTGCTCATTCATTTCTGCAGCCGAAAACAGGCTGTTGATCTTTTTAACATAAGTTTCACGGTTGTCTGATGGCAATTGCATCAGCAGCCATATCCTGCACAGCTTATCTATGGTCCAGTCTTTAATTGCAAAACCTGACAAAAGCGTATTGATCGCTGTATTTTCGTCATGGGTGGTCAGTACCAGTCCCCTGGATGCCATACGTGGCAAATGCGCAAAGCACAAGTGCAGCTGCACTGACTTGTCTTCCGTTACTACCAGGTCCACTTTGTTCTGCAACCACTGGAACGCTTCGGGTGTCAGGGTCCGTTCAATAATTTGCAGGAAAAGGCCATTCAGACTTTTTAATCCTTCACTGTCTATTAACAACATAATTTATCTAATTGATTGCTGCAAAATAGTTTATGGCCAGCGCTGTGCTGATGATCAGTAACCCAAAAAATTCCCTGGTTTTCTCGATGTAGGGCTTTGTAGCCTGCATACTTTCTACAAGGCTGGGCGTTCGGTATTTCATGATCCAGTCGCGCACACCGTCTTTGGCAAAAAACAAAAAAATCGCATAAATCAAATAGAAAGATATGGCAATCAGGTATACGGTAGGATAAAAATAATTAAATATGGCAAATCCACAACAAATGGATGCCACCATGTAAATGGGGACCCAAAGCCAGGAATCACCGTCGTTCAGGTTTACATAAGCAAACAAAATGAATGCAATGCAAAAAATAGCGTTTAAAATGCTCAGTAGCATAATGGTACAGGTTAGGTTTGTGTGTTTGTTGTTTTCTGTATTACAAATAAACAGAATATTAAACCGAATTAGAAGATCATAATGTATTTTAGATTTTTTATTGATCAAATTACAATTCTACAGTGGAGAAAGAGCGGCCGCATACTCATGTTTTGGAAAATTTTAATCTTTCAGGACTAACCATTTCCGATATCTTTCAACACAATAAGGTGGGAGTTGATACTGAGGCCAGGGGGTTTTATAGCTTTTTTCCTGAGGATATTACCGTTGATTTTGCGGTTTTCGGATCCCCGTCTACAGCGCTGGATAGTCCCATGGTGACCATTACGCAAACTCCCGGCAGACTCATGTTTTCCTGTACCTGTATGTGGGCCACCAATGGTTTGTGCGAACATGAGACCCGGGTTTTATACAACATCATCAACCGGCAACCTCTGCGCATGTTTTTTGACAAGCAGCTTCGCCATCAGCAGCTGAAAGCTTTTGCAATTGACTATGGCCTGGAAAATGAAGCCCAGCTCGACGACCATTTTATCATCCATTATGTAAAAGGGAGTGGAGAATCTGGAGAACACATTAAAATCAGCCCCAAGATAAAAACCCTCTTTCCGGTTACCAGGCAAACCAAACAGGAACTGAAGGAATCACTGCTGCCCAATAAGGAATATCCTTTTCCTGGCTCAGGCGGATTGCTAAAAAAAGATGTCAGAACCATTGTGGTATTTGGGCAGCACCGTTATTATGGTCACCTTACGGTATCACTCTTTCAGGGGGTAGCCAGTAAGGATGGTAAAATAAAGAACCCGCTGAAGGCCGTCGATCCCTCCGATCTGCTGTGGACTACCGAAAATCTTAGCGAAATGAGGTTTATCAATGGCGTTCTCAAATTTCAGAACAACTATAATGGAGAAGCTTCAGATTCTGACCTGGAAGGGTTAAAAGCACTGGCAAAAAACCCGCTTGGCCTGGACATCTACATCCACGATCCTAAAACATCACCCAACATCACGGCCAGTGCTATTGAACGCATTCAACTTAAAATCCTGCCTATTGATCTGATCCTTTCCGTTCATGAAAAGGGCGATTTTTACGAGGTATCTGGCAAACTGATGCTAGACGGTGACGATATTCCGCTCGAGAACCTGAATGTAAAGCATCATTATTTTATCCGGTTGGATAAAAAGTTGTACCTGATTGATAATCCTGATTTTTTAAGGGTCATCGATTTTTTCAAGAAGCATTACGATAAAATGCTCATCCATAAGTCTAAATTCGACGATTTCTATGAAAATATTCTCTCCAACCTGGAGGAAAAGGTGCGGATCAATTATGCTTATCTGAAACCGGCTACCAAAACGCAGATGGAAGACAAAGGTTATGATCTGGAAAACGAGCAGCTGATCTACTTGTCGGAGTCAGAGGATTTTGTGCTCATTACCCCGGTAATGCGCTATAGCAATACCGAAATACCGGTGCTTTCGCGCAAACAGATCATTGCCAAAGATAAGTATGGGAATACCTTCACCCTAAAGCGCGATGAAGATGAAGAATTCCAGTTCATTGCCAATATCGTGAAGCAGCATCCATTTTTTGAGGAGCAGCAGAATGAGGAACTGCGGCTCGATTGTTTTTACATGCACCGCAAACATTTCCTGGATATAGACTGGTTTTTGGAGGCCTTTGAAGCCTGGCGCAGCAAGGGTATTACCATTCTGGGTTTTAATAAGTTAAAAGACAATAAGCTAAGCCAGTATAAAGCAGATATTTCCATCAAGGTGATCAGCGGGATCGATTGGTTCGAGACTGTAGCCAAAGTAGAATACAATGGTGAGGCCATTTCGATGAAGCACCTGCACAAATCCATCCGCAACAAAAGCAAATTTGTAAAGCTGGATGACGGCACTATGGGCATTTTGCCCGACGAGTGGGTACAAAAATTTACCGGCTATTTTAATGCTGGAGAACTGGTTGACGACAGCATTCATACCCACAAGATCAATTATAATATGATTGCTGAGCTGTATGACGAACAGTTGTTTGACGAATCGGTAAAAGACCAGCTGGCCATGTACCGCGGCAAGCTTTCCGGACCCGAAAGTATCAGTCCTGTAAAAGTGCCGGATACCCTGCATGCCGAGCTACGGCAGTACCAGCAGGAGGGGGTCAACTGGCTTAATTTTCTGGACGATTTCAATTTTGGTGCCTGCCTGGCCGATGACATGGGTTTGGGTAAAACTATACAAATTATTGCCTTTATCCTTACCCAGCGCCAGAAAGTAACACACAATACCAATCTAGTAGTGGTACCTGCTTCCCTTATTTTTAACTGGCAGGCCGAGGTGACCAGATTTGCACCTTCCATAAAAATACGTACCATTTATGGGGCCGACCGCCTGAAAGACATTCATGAGTTTGACCAGTATGAGATCATCCTTACCTCCTATGGGACTTTACTCGCCGATATCCGCTTTTTAAAGACCTACCGTTTTAATTATGTATTTCTGGATGAATCGCAGAACATCAAAAACCCCGATTCTCAGCGGTATATGGCTGTAAGGTTATTGCAATCGCGCAACAAAGTAGTACTTACCGGTACGCCGATAGAGAACAATACCTTCGATCTGTACGGGCAACTTTCTTTCGCCTGTCCGGGTTTACTGGGCAGCAAGCAACACTTTAAAGAACAATATTCTGTGCCTATCGATCAGTTTAAAGAAACCAAAAAGGCCAGGGAGTTGCAGCGAAGGATCAGCCCTTTCATTTTGCGCAGGACAAAGGAGCAGGTAGCCAAGGAATTGCCAGATAAGACCGAAATGGTGATCTATTGTGAAATGGGGCGGGAACAGCGCGAGGTTTACGAAGCTGCTGTACAGGATATTAAAGATTATATTGAGGGCAGGGCAGAAGACGAACTGCAAAAAAGCAGCATGCATATTTTGCAGGGCATTACCCGACTGCGGCAGATCTGCAATTCGGCCGAACTGCTGAAGGATGATAAGTTTTATGGAAATGCCTCTTCAAAAATGGAGGTATTGATGGAGCAGATCGAAAGCAAGTCCCCCAACCATAAGATCCTGGTGTTTTCACAGTTTGTGAGCATGCTCGACCTTATCCGGGAAGAATTACGCAGCAGGGGCATTGCACACGAATACCTTACCGGACAAACCCGCAACCGGGCGGCAGCTGTAACCTCCTTTCAGGATAAGCCGGAGGTGCGTGTTTTCCTGATTAGCCTGAAAGCCGGTGGGGTGGGTTTGAACCTTACCCGGGCCGATTATGTATATCTTGTAGACCCCTGGTGGAACCCGGCAGTAGAAAACCAGGCGATAGACCGAACCTATCGCATCGGGCAGGAAAAGAATGTGGTGGCCGTACGCCTGATTTGCCCGGATACGATTGAAGACAAGATCATGAAGCTGCAGGATACGAAAAAAGAGCTGGTAGACGACCTGATCAAAACCGACACCTCCATCTATAAAGCTTTATCAAAAAAGGATCTGCTCGGTTTGTTCAGCTAGGTTTTAAAACAATTGTAAACTGCCAGGCTGCTGAGCTGCGGCAGATGAACCACCAGGTTTGGTGCTGGCCTTTATTTTATGTTTATTGATCCATTCCAGGTAATCTTCTTTTTTTATGGGCTCTTTTAGCAGACCAGCAGCAAACTGCATCAATGCCAGCCTGTTTTCAATAACCTGCCTGTACTTTATCAGCAGGTGCTGTATTTGCTGCTGAATTTTGTTTTTAGGCTTAATCCTGATGTTTTTATTGACGTTGTTCAGCAACTGCATGGTGATTTCTTTGGTGAAATAAGTGAGTGCCGATTCGATACGCTCCTGTAAAACCGATTGTACCGCAAAGCCATCTTTATGGTGCAGCTGTTTAACCTGGTTCTGAAAACGGTCAGACAGCACCATAAGGTCATTTATCGCTTTGTTAAGCTGAGTCATCAAGATTTTAAATTCAGGTAAATGAGCTTTGGCAATTTCTGTGTTGGAGGCAATATTGTCCAAGCCTGTTAAAATGCTGTTCAAGGCGAAATGGTCAAGTACCAATTTAAGGATAAACTTTTCCTGTGCGGTAAGCAGGAGGTTGTCCATTTCTTCTGCCTTCACCGGCTTCATGTAATTGATCACTTCTGCATTGGACCTTAAACTTTCGGTACTGATCTTTGATTTTAAGATTAGCCCCCCAAGTGTGCGCACCCTGCTCAAGGCGACATACACCTGGCCGGCTACAAAAGATTTTCCTGCATCGATAATGGCATGGTCAAATGTGAGCCCCTGACTTTTATGGATGGTTACTGCCCATGCCAGCTTGATGGGGTACTGCGAAAACTCACCCACCTGTTGCTGTACAATTTCCTGCTCCGGGTCTGTTTTATATTCGAATGAAGCCCAGGAGGTTTTTTCCAGCAACAGGTCTTCTTCCTGTGGAAAGGAGATGTAGATATCGCCGTTTGTTACCGACTTTACTTTACCTATTTTTCCGTTGTAGAACTTACGGTCCTCGCCGGTATCGTTCTTAATGAACATGATCTGTGCACCTTCTTTGAGTTTGAGCGTTTGTTCGGCCTGCAGGCTTAGGTCTTTGAAATCGCCGTTTACCTCGGCTTCGAAAGTATACTCTGTGCCCGGCAGTTCATTCAGTTTCTGTTGGTTGATGCTGTTGGCCTCGGCATTATGGGAAGTGATGATAATAGGGTTCAGCTCATCTGAAGCACTGAACTGCGGATCGTATCTCTGGTTCAGGAGTGCCAGACTATCTGCCTGGATGTTATTGTTTCTGATGTCATTCAGGATATTAATGAAATCGGTTTCTGTTTGCCGGTAAACGGTGGTCAGTTCTACCTGCAGCAGCGGATGACGACGGATTACCTGGGCGTCGAAGAAATAGGGAGAAGGATAAGCCCGGTTTAAAAAAGACCAGTCTTCTCTTTTGGTTACCGGGGGAAGCTGGTACAGATCACCGATCAGCAGCAACTGTACACCTCCAAAAGGAGCCTGGTTTCGTCTTACCGCACGTAAAGTCGCATCAATAACATCGAGTAAGTCGCAACGCACCATTGATACCTCATCTATTACCAATAGTTCAAGTTCATTAAAAAGGCTGAGCTTGTCTTTGGTATAGCTGAGATCAGACACCATTGATTGGATAGAGAGGAAGCCCGCCTGCAGATTTTCGAGGCTAATGTCGCCGGGAAAAAAGGAACCCGGGGGCAGCTGAAAAAAAGAGTTGATGGTAGTGCCTTTGGCATTCATTGCAGCTACTCCGGTAGGGGCTACAACGGCCATCTTTTTGCTGCTGTTTTCCCGTATGCGTTTAAGCAGGGTTGTTTTTCCTGTTCCGGCCTTCCCGGTCAGGAAAATATTCTGATTGGTATATTCAATAAAAGCTAAAACTTTGTCGGAAACAGAACCGGAAGATGCGGCATTACTCATGTCCCAAATTTAGTGGATTTTTTTTGCTGTTTCCGGTATGAGTTTTGAACAGCACTGCAGGTAATAAGAAAGCCCTGCTTATTTGGCAGGGCTTCTGTTTTACTCAATTGTGTAGCTGCTTTTTTGTGTAAACGAGCGGTTAAACATATCGGTAGCTTTTACCTCAATGCTATGTTTGCCCGTTTGTAATCTGGTAGATATAGGGCCTTTCCACAAATGGGTGCTTTTTGCCGGGTTAGATGGGCGCCTGGCTTTTTTGGTTTTATCAGTAATACTTTTCCAGGTAGCTACTTCAGCTACATAAAAAGGGTCAAATTCAAATGATTGTTGTAATGGCATCCAGCTGCCATCATCTACTCTATACTGCAGGTTGTCGTTTTTTGCCCCCGTGTAAAAATTTACGTAAACATAAGCGGCGCTATCGCTGTCCTTTTTTAATCTTTCCGGGGCGATGATCCGCATTTGTTCAGCAGCATCTTTGCCTGCAACTTTATAATCAATGATGTACTGGTTGCCTTTGAAATGAACAAAGCCATATCCCTTAGGGGTTCCATCCCGCATGGTAGAGATAGGGGTGCCATTTTTGTCGTTTAACCCTGAGTAGAAGTCACCCGATGCCGTACCTATATTGAAATGGTGGTGTGGTTTGTCTTGCAGCCACTCCATATCCTTCGCATAAAAATCCTGACGCTGCATGTGGGTATGTGCCGAGATGGACAATGTATATGGAAAATCCTTTAGCATACGGAACAACCTTTGCCGTGTGGCAGAACTGAACAGGAATTCAGGTTCGCTGATGGGGATATGAAAAGTAAGCACCACCAGGCGATCTTTTGGGACAAATTTCAGATCGTTCTCTACAAACCTCAATTGATCTTCACGCAAGCCGCCATAATAGCCACGACCATCGCGGGGGTCTGGGTATAAAACATCATCGAGCACAATAAAATGTACTTTGCCATAATTGAAAGCATAGGTAGCAGGACCAAAATGCGCTTCAAAAGATTCGTCGGACAAAGAGTCTGCCGGGGCATCTGCATTCAGGTCATGGTTGCCCATCATGTTGTACCAGGGGATACCTACACGTTTTACCGCTGCGGTATAGGCGGGGAAAAGATCAAGCTTATCGCCAACTTCATCGCCCATACTAATGCCAAAAGCTACATTTTTAATGCCTTCTACCTCGCTGATGACGTCTTTTACAAAATAATCTACCTGTTCCTGGTTATATACCTGCGGATCGCCAAAAATAAGGGCGGTATAATTGTCTTTTTCTGTTGATGGCTTTAAAGCAAAATCAATAGATTCAGGGAGTGGACCGGTTGGGGCCACGCCTTTGTATTTAAGCTGGGGCGAACCCTGGGGTTTATGAATGTAAAAGTATTGGGGAAGGTTATCGGCATTGAGTGCTACCTGGTAACCCGAAGGTTTAACGACACTGATGATGTTGTCGTTCCCAACCGGGAGGTTATAAATCCCCCTGTTGTCGGTTTGCACCACTTCCTGGCCATTGGTAACCGAAACACCGGCGATGCCCTTTTCTGCTTTGTCTTTTTTGCCGTTTCCATTTGTATCGGCAAACACGCAGCCGCTGGCTGTTGTTTGAGCCTTTACAGAAAAGCAGGCGAGTGTTGCAAGTAATAAAAAACTGAGTTGTTTCAATTGATATATGTGGTTAAAAGCTTTACATGGGCTGTCAGACCCACGTAAAGCCGGGATGTTATTTCGTGTATTTATAAACAACCGTTCTATTATCACCAGCTATACTGGCAACTATATAAATGGTGCCATCAGAGGCAACTTGTATATCAAAATCGTTGATTTTTTCACTGATTACCTTTCTGTCATTATTCCAGTTATTTGTAGCAGGATTAAAAGTCCTAACAGATAAAGATGAAGGTGTAGCGTAGGCGAAATAAAGTATTCCATCTTGATCTACGGTCAATGCAAACTTGTCTCTTTCACCACCACTTGAAACCGCATTTCCAAGTTCCTGCCAAGTAGCAGTAGTTTTGTTAAATTTCATTACATGATTTATTCTACCTGATGCTGGTGCCGCCTGATACGCTAGATAGGCCTCTCCATTTTTATCTACAGCGATGCTGACACTAAGAAATCCGGCTAAACCATCAGGTGCGGTGAATGATCTTGGCCCCACAGAATCCCAAATCCCATTGTTGTACTTAAACATAGAAAGTTTATTAGAACCTGTCGTCCTATCCATAGCCCCTATGTATATATTGTTATCCAGTCCTTTGATGGTTTGCTGATAAGCTACAGTGACATTTCCTGTAGGAGTAATATTTTTCCATAGACCTCCGTCAAACATTGTTGCATATAAGCCCCTCGCGGCCACTGGAGGATTGTTAATATTATCAGCGGCACTTGTTCTCATCATTCCAAGTATAGGCTGGTCATTTTTTGTAAACGCAATTGATAAATAATCTATTTTTAGCGGAGTGAAGCGGCTGTTTCCAAAGACAGACCAACTTGCCCCATTATATTTTAACACTGTCGCTTTTTGTTCTGCATTGAAATAGTCTTTATAGGCTGCGTATAAAATCCCTTCATTACTGAATGCAATACCAGCTACATCTGCCCTAAATTCCGAGATGCCTGTTTTATCACCAATGTTTACAAAGTCGGATCCATTGTAGCCCATTACAGCAATTTTTCGGTTGTCAGTAGGGATATCAATACCGGCATCATCCTTCCCTGTGCGTTGATAAGCGAAATAAGGATGATTTGAGAAGGGATCAATCGCTATCTTAATTCCAGAGGCAGTGCTTTTTCCGGTAATTTTATCCGCAAAAAGAGACCACTTTCGACCCATAAAAGATATGGTTACAGTGTAGTCAACAGAACCGGTTAACCCGGGTTGAGTAAAGGTGTATACCACAGGATTGCTGAAGTTATTAATGCTTTTTTTGCTCTCCTGTTGTATCCCCGCTACTTTAAGTGCTGCGCCATTTGTAGTTTCAAATCGCGCTACAAGTGTAGTTAGGTTAATTGTCTCGGGAACCATTACATTTATGTTTAAACCTTTAATGACTCCCGAATAATTGCTTAATAGACCAGTATTGTCATCAGCGTAGAACCCAAAAGATTGCAGGGCTATTTTCTTTTCCACACGCACGGAATAGCTACGGGTACTTTTGTCTTCCGCTTTTACGCGGTAGGACACCGGATTTGTAAAATCCTGCTCAGTAATGCCACTTTCCTGAACTTCAGATCCTACCTGCACAATGGTGCGGGGATTATCCATCGTAAAACTGGCTTTCAGGTTGGTTACATCTACTCCTATAGGCAGCTGTACCACAATCTCATCTCCGTTTATTATTCCTTCGTATTCTTTATCTGCGTCGGGCGCATCTTTGACGATGAATTTAAAGGACTCAAATCCTTTGCCGTACATTACGGGGTCTTTTTTACAACCTGTATAAACACCTGCAACGAAAAGCAGGAACAGGATGGTGATATTTTTAAAGGTCTTCATAACAATTAGTTTAGTGTCTTAAAATTCTCAGGCATCAGTACTGCTTTAATACCCGGTGTTTCAATCATGTATTTTTTAGCATACCCTGCAACCATTTCAGGAGTGATGCCGTTGATCATGTTTTCGTAGTTGTTGAAATAACTGTAATCCTTAAAACCGAAGTAAAACTGATTTCTAAGGGCCGAACTCCAAAACAGGTTTTTACCGGCCTGTTTCTTATAGCTATCGATCTGCTGTGTCTTGATGCTGGCCAGTTCTGCAGCAAAATACTGCGGATTTGCTGCAACTTTTTTAACCTCATCCCGGGCTTGTTTGACCAGAAATTCCGCCGATTCAGGAGCGCAGGTAAAGGAGATCCTGGAGCGGATCAGCGGTGCAGGGACGTTAGTGGCTGATACCGAAACACCGACACCGTATACGCCCGAATTCTCTTCGCGCAGGTTTAAGCGGAGCTTTACTTTCAAGACCTCTTGTAAAAGCGTCTGAACCAGTATTTCAGGATAATCGTAGTTTACACTATTGTTTTGGTAAAAAAGATTTACGGTACTTTTAGGTGCAGCTCCGGCATACATCAGGATGTCTTTTGCTTCATGGCCTTCAACAGGACCTTTATAAGCAAATTGTGCGTTATAATCGCCGCCAGGTAAACCGCCTATGTACTGCTCAACCAAAGGTTTGATGCTGTCGGGGTTAAATCCGCCTACAATGATAAACTGGAAATCTTTAGCTGAACCAAACCGGCTTTTAAAAATCGGGATGATCTCTTTTAATTGTGCTTCTTTATTCAGGCGGGCTTCCGACAGGTCGGAAGCATAGTCATCGTCGCCTTTCAGCAATTCAGCTATGGCTTTATTATAGGCATAATTCGGAGAAAGTTTATTGTTCTCCATCTGCTCTATGCTTTGCCGCTTTGCCTGTTCAAATGTTAGGGGATCAGCATTGGGGTACATCCATTTCAGATACATGAGCTGGAACATGGTTCTGGCATCCTTCCAGTCGGCACTGGTCACTACACCTTCCCTGGTATTTGATAAAACAAGGGTGGCAGAAGCTGAGTTTCCGGTAAGGAATTCGGTTAGTGCGCGCCTGTTGAAAGGGCCGGCACCACTCAGGCCGGTTACCGGTTTTACAAACTGTGCGGTTACATATTGTGCTGAATCCAGGGCGTAAATTCCACCTTTCCGGAAGCCTGATAAAGAGATGTAATTTTTACGTTCTTCGGTTGGCTTCAGATAAACAATGGTGCCATTGGATAAGGTCCATTTGGTAAGCCCAATAGGAGATATGATTTCTTGTTTAACCACTTTACCAGCTTTTGGTTCTTGTACCAGCAGTTTTTCAGGAATGCTTAGCTGGTCTGACCAGGGCGCAATCTTTTCTGAGGCTGCTTTGGCAAACATGGCTTTTAAGGCCGGCTGGTCAGGTAAACGGGTTTTGTCCTTTTCAGGCGCGGTAAGCAATACCACCGTATTGCCAGGATTGTTTGCCGATTTCAGGAAGTTCAGGAGTGTAAGGGAGTCAATTTGCGGTGCATATTTGAGCGCAAGCCTGTTGCGTTCCGTTTTAGCCAACATGGTGCTGCCGTTGTAAAACACATCGTGTATTTCATTGACATAGGTTTCCGGTTGTGTTTTATCTTCCGCCTCTGCCGAACGTTTAACTAACGTAACATACTCACGACGGTACTTTGCTATCTCATCATTTGTAAAGCCGTAACGGAAGATGCGTTGGGTTTCGGCCAGGTATTGTGCAATACCTTCTTTGATTTTGTCATGGTATAGGGCTGCCCCACCAGAAACAATACCATTTTTTAGTACAATATTGCTGACGGAGAAGCTACCCTCTTTAAAGTCGTTCTGCAATTGAGAGATTCTGCTGAAGCGGCTTTTAGCCAGGGCATTGAAAAATGAACGGATAAGCTGAGCTTTATAATCCTGCTCTGTTTTGATCCCATTAAAAGACCTGATCTTATTAAAAACGCTCAGTTCAATGGCGTTGGCTTCCTTGTCGGTAAGGATAGAAAACAAGGTGTCACGATGCTGCGGTAATTCATAATATATCCTTGGGTCCTTGCTTTTGGCTTTGTACTGGTTAAACTCGTTTTTGATATAGGTCTCTACCTTTTTTGGATCAATATCTGTAACAATGGCGATGGCCATCAGGTCGGGGCGGTACCATTTCTCGTAAAAGTCTACAATGGTTTGACGTTTAAAGCTCTTCAGGATGTCAACTTTGCCTATGGGCAGGCGTTCAGCATACCTGGATTTGTTGAATAGCACCGGCAGATATTGTTCCCTTAAGCGGTTCGCTGCACCTTGTTTACTGCGCCATTCTTCAATAACTACACCACGCTCTTTATCGATTTCCTTACTGTCGAAGGTGATACCAAAAGCCCAGTCGGCCATAATGTCAATAGATTTCTCCAGGTTTTTCTCGTCCTCCGTATTGATACTGATCTTATACACCGTTTCGTCAAAACTGGTATGTGCATTCAGGTCGGCCCCAAACTTTACACCTTTGGATTCCAGGAACCCAATCACATCATTTTTGGAGTAATGTTTAGTGCCATTAAAGGCCATGTGCTCAATAAAGTGAGCCAGTCCAAGCTGATCCGGGTTTTCCTGTAGTGAGCCTGCGTTTAAAAACAATCTCAGAACCGAATTACCTGGCGTTTTGTTGCTTTTGTAAATGTAATAGGTAAAGCCGTTTTTAAGCCTTCCCGTTACCAGGTTCGGATCCTGACGCAATTGCTGGGCATAGCTACCGGAACTTAAAAGTACCAGGCAAGCCAGTAAAAACGTCAAATTTATATTCTTCCTCATCGTTGCTTCCCCTACTTTTTAGTGATGATCAGTTGGCGCTGCAGCTGGTCCGGCCCTGGAAGTCCTATTGTATAATTCTTGCTGTTGCTGATCAGGCGGATGGTAATGGTATTGTCTTTTGCCGGATCAAGGACAGATTCTTTCCAGGCAATTCTGATGGGACGCTCAAAAATTCCTTGTGGAAAAGTCAATTTATTACCAGTGGTAATTAGTGTAAAATCACGACCATCCTGCAACCCGTCACCCACTTTTACTTCATATTGCAGGTCAATAGGCTCAAACTGAAGCTGGGCACTCAGGTAAACTTTATAGTCTACAGTGTCTTTACGGTTGGATAGGACTTCTATGGAACTCTTATTGTCCACATTGATGTGAAAGAAGGGATTGTTATAAGGTACTGATTCTTTCTTACAGGAGGATACCATCATGATGGCCGGAGCAATAGCCAGTACTAAAAGATAAATTATTTTGTTTTTCATTTTCGTCATTAATTATAGCCCGGATTTTGTTTCATTGCTTTATTGGCCTCCACCTCTTTATTTGGGATTGGTAATACAAATTTATCGTTGGGGTAAGTAAGGCTACATGTGCTGGAATTACAGTCTATTCCCCTTTGCAGCGGCTCTTTGCGCCTTATGATATCAAAAAAGCGGTGGTTTTCGAAGCAAAGTTCTCGATTTCTTTCCTCTGCAATCTGCTTGTATAAATCCGAATTGGAGGAGTAAGTAATGTCAATTGTCCTGCTTGGGTGTGCTCTCTGGGAAATGGTTTTAATGTCATTCGCCGCTTCAGTATATCGTTGCAGGTTCCATTTAGCCTCAGCACGGTTTAAGTAAACCTCTGATAAGCGGATCACCTGTATAGCAGGAGGGTTGATTGCCGTTACCGTGCCGTCAGCATATTTAACCGTCAGGTATTTCCCTGCATTTTCTCCTTTTTTTGGAATGGTAAACATCTGAGTTAAACGGATATCGTCCGGATCAAATAGGGATTTTAGTTTTGCCGAGGCACTATATTGTGCTCCCGTAGAATCGGAATAAACAGTCGGGATGCTTGATCCACCATTCGTAAGGCCAGTATTTGTAAGCTGGAAAATAACCTCGGGTTTTAATGTGAGTGATGGCTTCAGGAGAAATGTTGATTTGTAATTTGCTGCATCGGCAAGCAGGTATGCCGTATTTGCAATCACCTGATCAGCATAGGTAACACACTGCTCCCAATTACCTTGGTATAGATATACCCTTGACAGCAAGGCCAGGGCAGCCTGATAGCTGATGGATGTTTGAACAGTGCCATTGGCGTGCTGCTGCAAAAAAGGTAATGCATTTTTGAGATCGAGAATAACCTGGTCGTAAGTCTCTTTCATTGTATTTCTTGCCACCTGCCAGCCAGGGCTTGGGGTTTTGAATAAAAGAGGTATGCCCAAATGCGAAGCATCTGCTGTATAGTTATAAGGTTGTGCATATACTCTGCTGAGGTCAAAATGGCAGATTGCCCGCATAACCAGGGCCTGCCCGGTAATAGAATCGAGTGTTTTTACCTGGTTGGGGAATTTTGTTTTCAGTTCCGGAACTGCATTTAAAATGTTGTTTACATTGTTTAATGTTTCGTACATGTGCAGCCAGAGATCGCCAACAGCTAGTGCATCATCACCAGATGAACTCTGAAAGTTAAACTGGGGGAGCAAGACTGATGCCTTATTCCCTTTAATCAGGTTGTCTGAAGTAATGTCGGCATACATGGCAAATTCATTCTTATAGTAAGCGAGCATAGAGTTATAAGAGCCGTTTATGGCCATTTTGGCTCCCTCAACAGTCTCAAAAAGCGTATTTTTCCCTGTTTTACCGAAAGGTTCCTTCTCCAGGAATTTTTTGCAGGAAATTAATGTTAGGCATGCAAGCAGCATGAGTATCAGGGTGTAGTTAATTTTTTTCATCTCAATTTTTAGCATTATAAACTAACATTTACGCCAAATGACAATACAAGAGGCTGTGGATATGGGTTGAACGAGTTTCTATAGTCGTTATAATCTTTTTTAGTGTCGTATGGCGTCCAGAAAGCAACATTGTCGGCTTGCAGGTAAACATTCGCACGGCGTAAGCTGATCTGCCTTAAGAACTTTTCCGACAGGTTGTAATTCAGGCTGATATTCTGTAACCGCAAACTGGTTTTTTTATGCAGAAAGCGGGTAGAGTTACGGCCGTTGTCAGCATTTTCTCCCAACACTGTTTTTGGGATGATACTTAAATCCCCGGGCTCTCTCCAACGGTCTAACAGGTTTCTTGATTGGTTTTCGGCAGCAAGATTACGTCCGTCCGATTCTGAATCGCGCTGAAGTACACTGAAAGCATAGCCACCCACATTGTAGATGAACAATGAAGACAAGCTAAATGCTTTATACTGAAAGGTGTTGGTCATACCCCCAAAAAAATCTGGCGTTGCAGCCTTGGTTATTACGCGATTGGCCAGATCAAATGTTTTGGTAATGTTCCCGCGGGCATCATACCAGAGGGGGCCACCATCACGGGGGTCTACCCCGGCCCAACGCACCAGGTAAAAGCTGCTGGCATCTAACCCCACCACTCTGATGGTCTTGTCAAGTACTTTTACATTGTCATTGTTTAGCTTAAGGATCTTATTGGTGTTATGTGCAATATTGAATTTGGTTGTCCATTCAAAATCCTTTTTCTGGATATTCTGAGTAATCAAATTCATTTCAATTCCACTGTTTTTAACCGATCCGATATTTTGATCTATGCTGTTAAAGCCCGTTGTGCGTGTTACCTCTATCTTATCGAGCATACCTTTGGTGATGTTGCGATAGAACTCGATCTCCATTGAGATTCTGTTAAAAAGCCCCAGACTAAGTCCGCCGTTTACAATGTATGTGGTTTCCCATGACAGGACAGGATTTTCACCGGTATACATTACCGCGCCAGGTTGATCATTGTATGTGTCATTTTCAAGAAAACGATACAACCCTTTCGATCTGTATGCACCAAACCTCGAATTTCCATTGGTACCGTAGCTTAGTTTAAGTTTGGCAAAATCGATCTTTTTAATGTTCCAGAATTTCTCATTGCTGACAGTCCAGGATGCGCCAACAGAGTTAAACGTTGCCCATTTTACATCAGAACCAAAATCGGAACTGCCATCCCTCCTGAAGCTACCCAATACACTGTATTTATTGGATAGGGTATACCTGAATTGCCCATAATAAGAAAGACTGTTTTTTCGGCTTCCGCCTACTGTGGTCTGAATCCTTTGCGCATAATTTGGGTTACGTATATAATCATCCTCAAAACCGTATCCAATCAGTGAACCAGAACTCAAATCGTCGCTTAATGCCTCAGCACCCAACAACACTGAAAAATCGTGTTCCTTAATTGTTTTTTCGTAATTGAGACGATGTTGTGAATTCCAGTCAATCGTCCTGCTTTTGGAGAAAGTGGCTTTACCCTCGTTTTTATTGCTGGTAGCAAACATGGAGCCATATATATTCTCTTTAACAGATTTGTAATCTATTCCATTAGTGGTTGTATAAGTGAGTCCGGGAAAGATTTTTATAGTACCGCCAATATTGCCATTCAGCACATTGGCTTTCTGGGTGTTGTCGTTGTACTCTGCCTCTCTCAGCTTATTGTAAAATGCATCAACGTAAGTGCCATCAGGATTGTAAGGACTGTCAATGGGGCGGTTAATGTAGTAGCTGTCACCTGGGTTAAATATATTGTTGCGGTTGTGGGATGCACCAACTCTTAAAAAAAGATCGATAGAATTACTGATCTTTTGGTCAATATTGATCCTGCCGGAAAGCCGTTCTACGTCATTCTTCATCATGATCATTTTTTCGTTGTAATAGGCCCCAGAAACAAAATACCTGGTGTTTTTATGAGCCCCGGAAAACGAAAGGTTATGATTCGTGGCTACCCCTGTCCGGAAAAACACATCATACCAATCGGTATTTGTAGTGCCAAGGTCCGGCATTTTAGATTGGTCTAAAGCATTATTATTGATATAGGATTCTTTATATAATTCGCGGTATTCATTTGCATTGAGCACGTGGAAGCGGCTGTTGTTGATCAGGTTAAGTCCTCCCCTGAAGCCATAGCTAAGGGTTTTCTCTCCTGAAGCACCCTTTTTTGTAGTAATCAGGATTACCCCGTTTGAGCCATTGGCACCATAAATAGTGGTCGCAGTAGCATCTTTCAGCACTACTATGGACTCAATATCGTTCGGATTCAGGTAGGTTAAGGGACTGATACTGGTTTCTACACCTAAGATTTGGTTTGTCTCATTTCCGGTATTTAGCGGAACTCCATCTATTACCCATAGGGGTTCATTGGAGGCACCAAAAGATGCTTCACCGCGGATCCGGGTCTGATGTCTCGTTCTGGCACTGCTGGTATTGTCTGCACCATCCTGAACCCCATATTGCAAGCCTGGCACAAGACCTTCCAATAATCTGTCTATTCTATCTAAGGGTTTGTTTTCAAGATCTTTGTTGGTTACAACGAAAGCACTTCCAATCTGATTTTCTTTTCTTTCTGACGTACCATAGGCGGTAACAATGACTTCCTGAAGGTCGCTGGCCGTTTCCGCCATCACGACATCAATGATTTTATTTCCATTAATGGCGATCTCTCTGGTGCCGTATCCTACCATTGAAAATATGAGGATACCATTTGCAGGGGCCTGGATGGTATAAGCACCCTCACCATTCGTTGCAGTGGCTTTTTTGGTTCCTTTTACGGTTACTACCACTCCCGGAAGACTGAGATTTGCTTGCCCTGGCACTTCTTTCGATTTTACAGTTCCTTTTATAATAATGTCTTCTTGTGTGACCCTTGTGCTGTTTTTTGCTTCGGAGATAATTACAGTCTTATCAATAATCTTATAATCCAGTGCTTTTCCTGCTGTGAGCTGTTTTAAGGCCTCCGTCAGTTCAGCATTTTTAAGTTCGAGGCTTACCTTTCCAGATTTTTTCAGGACATCGGCATCGTACAGGAAGAAATAGCCGGTCTGCTGTTTGATATTCAGGCACACGCTTTCTATGCCTGCATTACGTACCGATAGGCTTACTTTTTGGGCGTAGCCTGAAGCTTGTACAGCCAGGCAGCCCGCTATTAATAAGAAAATAGTTAACCTCATAACTAGTAGTAGTTTTCTATTAAATGACCTGCATTCTCCCGCATACTTGCCGGGAAGGATTTGTTTCATATTTTTGTATGTGTTGGTTTTGAAAAATTGGTTGAATTCGAAAAGCGATCAAATAAACACAGCCACACTTTTTGATCCGGGAACACTGCAATGTCCCCGGATTTTTTTATGTCAGTATTCTTAAATTCCGGTGATTGTTTAGTAATGGTTATTTCATGTGGTTTAAAGTTTTAGTTGTTAAAATCTACGGTTACGGTTCTGTCTTCCAGGCTGAATTTCGTTCCGCTTACTGCATTAAGCATTTCCAGCACCTGCTTTAGTGTAGCTTGCCTGCGTATATTTCCGCTATATCTTTTGGTGCCAGGCTTACCTTTATAAATAATTTCTACGTTGTACCATCTGAGGACCTGGTCCATAATATCTGTCATCAGATCATCCTGGAAATAAAAAGTACCTTCTTTCCAGGCTATGGATTTGTAGGTGTCTGTTTTGTGGATAGCTACTTTACCCTCATTTACTGTAGCTTCTTCTCCGGGCTTGAGGAGTTGTTGTTTGCCGGCTTCGGTCACTTTAACGGAGCCTTCTATCAGTGTGGTCTTGCTTTGATTGCCGAAAGTACTGATGTTAAAATGGGTACCCAATACCTCTACTTCTGTGTCGTTAAAACTTACCCTGAATGGGAGTTTCTTGTTATGGGCAACTTCAAAATACGCTTCTCCTGTAAGCTGTACGCGACGTTCTTCTCTATTGAAACCTGCCGGAAAACGCAGGGTTGATGACGCATTTAGCCAGACCTTAGTTCCGTCGGGAAGAACCATTTTATACTCTCCGGCCCGGGGTGTTTTCAACAGATTGTATCCTTTGGCCCTGCTTCCTTTATTGTTCCCGAAATATAGCGTTCCTTTTGCAGCGCTAACCGCTACCTCTCCGTTTTCGCCTTTGAGCGAGAATTTATTACTGCCCAGATCAAGGGCAGAACCATCCGCCAGTTGCAGTACCGCTTTCTGACTGCCAGGCATAATATCCTGTGATGCAAGGGTACCGTTAGGCTCATCGTTGTTATTTTTTGAGGTATAGTAATAAAGGCCAATACCTGTTGTGATTAACAGTATGGCGGCAGCGCTGTATTTCAGTATTTTATTCCAGAAAGATACCTTTACCGGTTTAACCTGTATTTGTTTTGAAATTTCTTCCCAGCCTTTATTGGTATCAACTGCATCTATATAATTGATCTCTCGTTGCACAGTTGCGGTATTGCGGAAAGATTCCAGCAGTTCCCGGTTAGCCGGGGATGCATTGAGCCAAAGTTCAAAGGCCCTCTTTTCCTGAGCGTTAAGTTCATCTTTAAGGAACTTAATAATGAGTTGAGAACTGTATTTAAAATTGTTTGGTGTTTCCATAGACATTTATAGGAAACCTGAAAAACAAAAGGGGGTGAAGGAAAATCGAAATATTTTTTATAATTTGATTATTTCAGCAGAAACAAGGAAATAATAGCGAAGAAGTCCGGATTGAGGCGAACCTTTAACAGGTGCAGTCCTCTTTTTTTCTGCGTTTTAACGGTATTGATGCTAATGCCCAGTTCGTTGGCAATTTGTGGGTTTTTTAAACCTTCCAGGTAACCCATGCGGAAAATTTTCTGGCAATTCTCGGGCAATGTGGTAATCACTTTGTGCAGCTCGGCCATAACTTCAGAGCGGATCATCGAATTCAAGGCAACAGCATCTTCCGAGGGGTCTGCGTCCTGGTCATTTAAAAATCCCTGTTCCAGTTTCTGTCTGCGCAGTTTATTGAGGCAGGCATTTTTTACAGAGGAATATAAAAAAGCCTGGGTAGTGGACGCGTTTGGTGCCAGGTTTTTGTCCATGTTCCAGTAGGTAACAAATACTTCCTGTACAATGTCTTTGGCGGCATCATCATCTTTTAAAAATTGCATTGCGAAATGACATAGCCTGGCATAATTGTTCCTGAACAATTCTTCAAAAGTACTGGCAATATGCTGTGGCTGTTCTGGCAATTCTATTGATGTTGAATGAATTGCAAAAATAGTGTTTGTGGAGGATCAATACAAGGTGTGTACGGGCAAAATAAGTGTATGGTAAAGAAATGACAAACTGCCTGAACAGTTTGTCATTTCTGGAGCTTTATTATTGCTGTGCATCAGCATAGGTAGTGCCTATCCTGATCTTCTTCACAAAATGGGTAACCTGTGAAGCATCGCCGCCATATACGCCCCATTTTGGATCGCAGTCATCTACATCCAGGGTTCTGCAATACAGGCGCTGACTGCCATTTGTAAAGGTCTGCTTAACCCCGTTGTACCAGAATTCGATGTAACCTACAGCAGGGTTCCGGGACACCTTCATACGGATCACAAATTTAAGCCAGGTGCTGGTGGAAAGGGTGGTAGACCATGGCACAGTGGCTACATGGTTGTCGTCAAAATGCTGGAGTTCCAGGTTCCCCGATTTGGTCCTGAGCATTAGCGGATGGTTCTGCAGTGAGCCCGCAGTTGGATACGATTTCCATTGAAATATGGCTTCTGTTTTGAGGGTAGAAGGCATATAGATCTTGCTGGTCCAGCCAATGTAGATTTCATCGCCATCCTGGGCTTGATAATTCTTTGCTCCGCGGGCCTCAGTACGGTGACTGTTTACAGGTTTCAGGAATTTCCAGCATAAGGTGCCAGTTTCATCATTTACGGTGGTTACGGTTCCGGTGCCTTCAATGTTGATGTTTTTCCATACATTGGAAGATCCGTTCGATGCGTCTCCGTTAAAGAGGACAGACATGATCTGTACACCTCCGGAGGCTGTTTTTTGAGTTCGCCCGGTTTTCTCATTCTCTTCGGCAGGAAGTTCTGAGGCGGTTTGTTTTTTGCAGCCATACTGCATTACAGCGGCGCAGGCGAGCGCCAGGGTTACTGTTTTAATTTGTTTCATAAGGAATATATTTGGTTAATAAGCTCTAATTTATGGCGTTAACCAGGTGTGTTATTCTGCGCTATAGGCCAATCAGTAAACCAGATTAGCATGGCATGGTCAGGATCTTGCCCGGGTATATAGAAATAGACCTTTGTAACTCCTGAAGTGAAGAAATCCGCGAATTGTGAAGAGCTGAATTGATTGCCAAGATAGTTGAATGCTTGGGTAATTTGAGTAATAAAAAATCGAAAACTTATTAGTCAATTGCATAAACCAAATTACTTTATACTAGCCGAATTAAGCATCACAGCAAAATGGCTTCTTTGCCAATAAAAAAGGGGATAAGGAAGGACAGTATACTGTTATTTGGTTTGGAAATTTAAACCAAATATATCCGATATGAACAAAAATTCTACAAGAACAATTTCCTGTTGCCTGAAAGTGTTTGGAATGAAGGGGGCTGCCCAAAAGTTGTTGCTGCTGATTATGTTGCAGCTTGCGGGTGCCGCAGTTTATGCCCAGACTATCAAAGTAAGTGGAACGGTAACCGACGACAAAGGGGAAACCATTCCAGGGGCAAGCGTACAGGTGAAAGGAACAAAAACGGCAGCGCAAACAGGGCAGGACGGTAAATATTCGATTGCAGTTCCAAATGCCCAGTCGGTATTGGTGTTTAGCTATATCGGCTTCGAGAAAAAGGAAGAAGTGGTTGGAGCCAGACGTTCTATTAATGTAAAGCTGCAAACCTCATTGTCTGATTTGGACGAGGTAATTGTGGTAGGTTACGGACAGCAGAAAAAAAGAGATGTAACCGGGGCAATCAGTTCTATTAATGCGAAAGCAATTGAAGAAAAACAACCCATTTCGATTTTCGATGCCATACAGGGTGCGGCTCCGGGTGTAAGGGTAATGAGTAGTTCTGGTGCACCGGGAGATGAAAGTGACATCACCATTCGGGGTATGTCAACACTTTCTGACGATGGTGTTAAACCTTTGTACATTGTGGATGGGGTACCTATGAAAAATATCATGTCCATCAATCCTAAAGATATATTGTCCATCGAAATCCTTAAAGATGCTGCTTCATCAGCCATTTATGGTTCCCGTTCAGCGAATGGTGTAATCTTGATTACGACTAAACAGGGCGAAGATGGCAAACCAAGAATCAATGTTGATTACCTGAGAAGTTACAGTAACCTGTCGCGTCATATTCCACAGTCCAACCGTTTGCAACGGCAAATGTTTGATCAGCGAAACAGAATCAGCCTGGATCCTCACCCGGACGATTCAACAGCTTACAATAAAAATGCAGATAATGATTATCAATCGTTAATTACGCAAACCGCCGTACGTAATCAGTTTGATTTGTCCATGAGCGGTGGAACACCGAAGCTGAATTACTACAATAGCTTGCAGTATCTCGACGAACAGGGGATTATATTGAATAGCTTTAATAAAAGGGCTACAATGCGTACCAACCTGAAATATCAGCCCTCTAAAAAAGTAGGCCTGTCAACACAGCTTAGTTTTAGTTACCAGAATAGAAACAACATCAACGAGGGTAAGGTAATTCAGCAGGCGCTTCAACGTGGTCCGCAACAAACCCTGTATTTACCCAGCGGAGAGTTGATTTATGACAATGGGGGAAGGAAAAATCCGATAGCAGAAGCTTATCTGAGAGAGAATCTGACTTCCATCTATCGGGCGGTGATTTTTCAGGGCTTTGACTATTCCTTTACCAAAGACTTAAAGTTCCATGCAGATGCTTCTGCGGACGTACAGTTTAATAGAAATACAACCTTCAACTCCAAATTGCTGGAAAACGGGGCCAGTGCAGCCAGTTCGGGTAAAGACGAAACAAATATACCAGTCAGGACCCAGGGGAACGCAGTGCTGAACTATAAAAAAACAATCGCTGGTGATCACAACATTTCAGCAATGCTGGGAACCAATTTTGAAAAAAATAACCTGAGTGAAATACAGATTACAGGTAGAAAATTTGTAAGTGAAAATGTACATACTTTAAACGCAGCAGGAGAGTTGACGCCAGCTGATACCTACTCTAAAGGCAGTGGATCGGCATTGGTAGGTTTCTTTACGAGAGTTGGTTATGACTATAAAGGACGTTATCTGTTGAATGCAACGTTAAGAAGAGACGGGTCATCTGTATTTGGTACAGAAAATCAATGGGGCTATTTCCCAGCAGCATCAATTGGCTGGAGGTTTAGTGATGAGAACTTCATGAAATGGTCTAAAAAGATATTAACTGATGCCAAACTGAGGGGTAGCTGGGGTATTACCGGTAACCAGCAGATTGGTGATTTTGATGCTGTTCAACAGTTTATTTTCGGTAACTATTATTACAATGGGGTTAGCGGTGTGCGTACCGACACCCGGTTGGGTAACAGTGGCTTGAAATGGGAAGAGACTACCCAGTCAAACGTGGGACTGGATTTAACTTTCTTTGAAGGTAAGTTAAGTTTTGTGGGAGATTATTATGTAAAGAAAACTACTGATTTATTATATGACGCACCACTTCCTTTAGAATCCGGCTTCCCTAATAAAGCCAGGATCAATGCAGGATCGCTTCAAAATAAAGGTATTGAGCTGATGGTTTCAGGTTATCCTGTCCAAACCAAAGATTTTACCTGGCAAACATCCATCAACTGGTCAAGGGTAAGAAACAAAATCCTTAGCCTGCCGGGTGGTGATTATGTAGATGACAACTGGATTGTTGCACAAGGTAAAGAAGCCGGGAACTTTTTTGGTTACAGATTCCTGGGTATTTATCAGTACGATCAGTCCAATGCTTACACAGAAGACTATAAAGTCAGGCTGATCCCGCAATTTCAGAAAGATGAATTGGGCAATGTGATCATCGGGAAAAATATGCAGCCAAATTTATTAGGTTATACTTACCCTGACGGGACACCATACAGCGGAACTATAAAACAATTGACTACCAATGGTAACATTTCTAAGGGTGGTGATGTGATCTGGCAAAATCAGCCCGATGCCAATGGCATTTTAAATGGCAACATTGGTAACGAAGATAAAATTGTAACCGGATACGGACAGCCAAGATGGAGCCTGGGTTGGAGCAATAACTTTAATTATAAGAACTTCTCTCTTGCAGTTTCTCTGTACGGAAACTTTGGAAACAGTATTTACAATGAAAACAGAAGAAATACGGCTTCTTTCTCCAATAGTAATACAACTCCAGAACCTTCTTATATCCTGAATATGTATAAATACCCGGGGCAAATTACCAATGCATACATTGGAGGAACGCAGGGTGCTGATAACGTTCGTAAAACCAACGATTACTATCTGGAAGATGGTTCCTTTATACGTTTGCAGAATGTCAGACTGGGATATCAGCTGCCAAGAAAACTTATCGAGCGGTTCCATATTGCTAACTTTAACCTGTATGTTTATGGTAACAATCTGTTAACCTGGACAAAATACACAGGTTTTGACCCGGAAGTGAGACAAAATAGTGTGCTTAAGCCTGGACTTGATAACGGACAATATCCGCGCAAAAGAGAGATGGGATTAGGACTTGGTATAACATTTTAATCGTAGAAGATCATGAAAAAGATTAGATTCACAATATTATTATTAGGGGGATTGTTGATCCTGCTAACTGCTACAAGGTGTAAAAAGTTCCTGGAGGCTGATCCGATCTCCACCATCACGCCCGGAAGCTTCTGGAAAGATAAGGCAGATGCTGATGCCTGGATGGCGGGTATATACAACTCTATGCAAACTACCTTGAATACCGCCTGGTTTGACTGGGGCGAAGTTCGTGCCGATAATGTTAAAGGTGCGGGTACGGGAACTGCACAAACCAAATTTTTAAACAATGCCTTATCGGCAAGTGATCCGGATATTGTTGGCACAAGTACCAATCCCGGGGCAGCCAGTTGGGCAAATCTTTATACCACCATTTCGCTTTGTAACTATGGCATTAAATACTATCCGCAAATGACCAGCGAAAACATTGGTGGAGCTACGGCTACTTATAACGACTATCTTGGTCAATGTTATGGTTTGCGTGCCTTAATGTATTTCTATGGCCTCAGGGTTTGGGGTAAAATGCCATTGATTACCGAGCCGCTTGAAACTTATGGCCAGCCAACCCAGTTTGAGAGGTCGCCTATAGCAGATGTAAAGAAAAGAATCCTGGATGATATCGATCTGGCATTGAAAACCATAGGTACCAATAAAACGAATAAATATAACATGCAGAAAGCTGCTGTTTATGCTTTGCAAACAGATGTATACATGTGGTTCCAGCAATATGACCTTGCCCTGACTGCTTCACAACATACAATTACTGAGAGTGGCTGTACCTGGGTTACCAATGCGCAAAGCTGGAAGAATATGTTTACTGATCCTGCAACTTCAACAGAAACCATTTTTAACCTTTACTGGGATAACATTGAACGCGGTGGTGGTGTTGGGGTTTGTGCAAGACTGGCTTCTGGTTCCAATACCAACAATTACATGATTACTCCCCGCATTTTTCAGGAATTGTTTGATAGAACTGACCCGGTAACTTCGTTGCCTTCCGACGGCCGTTTAACTACAAGTTTTGACATGATCAGTTATAAAACCCCTGTTGAATATAATGCCATGAATGGTGCCTTTGGTAAATTTACCATATTTGACCCGGCCGCAAAAAGAAGTGATGGCCAACCTGGTGGCGCATTTATATATCAGGCAAATGGCGAATGTAATGTGAAACTGCCAATTTATCGTTTTGCTGATATCATGTTGTTAAGGGCCGAGGCCCTGGCCCATACAGGAAAATACCAGGAAGCCCTGGATATTGTAAATGCTGTTAGAAGCCGGGTAGGCTATAAAACCCAGGCTAAGCTGGCCGATTATACAGGAGACGTTATGACAGGTATTGAGCGCACTATCCTTACCGAACGCCAGTATGAGTTGTTGGGCGAGGGTAAAAGATGGTTTGACTTATGCCGCATTGGAAAAATGTATGATTTTACCAACGGTTATACTTACTTAATCGGCATAATGAACCCAATTTTGGGGGCAAGAGCAGGTGCAACCAAATATGAAGGAACAAATATCGGAAGGATCATGTTCCCGATTGCCTCGGCGGCATTTAATGCCAACCGTAAATTGGTAGGCGACCAAAATCCTCCTTATGATGAATAAGGCATTATACAACACGATTGAGAGATGACATTAAGGCTCATCTGAGTCTGCAACAGTTGAAATATAAATATATACTGATGAAAACTATTAAAAAACTAATCGCGCCGGCAGTCTTTATTTCGTGCTTAGCATTTGCCGCATGTGATAAGCTGCCGCTACAAAAAAATGATAAGTACGTGCCGTCATATTATGACAATAAGATAAATTTAAATGTGATGGATTTTATGAAATCACGTCCTGATCTGTTTTCAGGAATGCTGGAAGCCATCGAATATGTAGATAAAAATCCAAATTATAAAGATGTAAAACCGATGTATACGGAATCGGGCAATACTTATTTGCTGCTTACAAATAATGCAACAACCAATATTGAAAGTGCCAACAGTTATTATTCAAGAAACCAGTTTTTAGATACCGATCCAGCCAGCCCGACTTACAATCTCACCGTTAAAGGATCCGACTGGAGCCAGTACCCTGTTGACAGGATTGCTGCCTGGCTGAAGTACCATGTATTAAAGGGTACTTACGACTTTAAGAACCTGAATTCTATTGGAAAATGGGTGGATACCTATGGTATCAGTGCAACAAATGATTCTGCAAAAGTCTGGATTTATATGCAGGCAAGCAGGGACGGGTTTTTGTTTATTAACAATTATGTTGGTGGAACAGGCGAAAACAGGCCCCGCACACCAGACTTGCATGCTACCAATGGAGTGGTTCACGTAATGGACCGTTATTTTAGTGCACCAACAAGAAGAGATATTATCAATAATAAATAATTATGAGAAAGTTATATCACACAGGCATATTCATGATACTTTGCATAGCTGCAGTATCGTGTAAAAAAGATGACAAAGTTGAAATTGTAACTTTAAGTAAGGCCGGGGAAGAGTTTTATTTTGGGGAAAAGGTAAAAGTATGGGCCGGAACTCAGGGCAGTGACAATACCAAACTTTCCTATAAATGGGAAGCAACCGGCGGAACATTTGATGGCTGGCGTACCCAGAATTTATTTGAAAACCTCTGGATTGCACCGGCTGCTGTTGGCGATTATACCGTTACAGCTACTGCCGATCTGAATGGTAAAAAAACTTCGCGTTCTACAAACCTGAAAGTAACCCGGTACTTCTTTGATGAGTTTCAAAGTAGGTTCGCTTTCGAAGGAAACGGCTGGTCAATTGCAGATGCAACTGCCAATCAGATTTTGGATAACGACCCCTTAAAAAGTATTATGGAAGTTGTAGCGACAACAGCTAGTAAGACTCCAATTTTAAGAAGGGACCTGAATCTTTCAGATTTGAGGATTCCTTTTTCAATACGTACTAAACTGGGTTGGAAAACATTTTTCAGGGCCGGGCAACCGGTTATCATCTCGCTGTTTTTTAAACAGCCTTCAACAAATACCGATTATCCTTTCCTGAGAGAGATCAGATGGGAATATTATCCAACAGTTGACCCGGCAACGACAGACAGCTATCAGATCCGGTATGAAACATTTGTGCCTGCAGCCAATAGATCAGTATTTAGCACCAATACCGCGGTATTGCCAAATCCGCTGCCGTTGATAAATCCTGTAAAGGGAAAAAGCCCGATATTTAGATCCGCAACGGGTGTAGAAAAAAGTATTGCCTTTGCAATTGATGCAAATAATGTATTCACTGCCTATGTGGATGGGGTGCAATGGTTCTCCAGCAATGGTATTAAAGACTGGCTCGCTTACTGTAAAACAACTTACCCTGGTTTCGAAGACCCACTGGCTAGTCGTTTTCAGATTGCTTATCCTGGCAAGGCTAATGCTAATGAAACCGGTACAGTTGGGTTTGTAAACAGCGTATTCATTTCTAACGACGGAACGATTCTTAAATAGTTAACTTGGTATAGGTTTATGTTGCCGGAGAGCGTTCTGCTTTCCGGCTTTTTTATAATAAAAATGTTTATGCGTAGACTCTCCTGTTGCCTTTTGGCGCTGTCGTTATGGGCTGTTTCCTGCAAAAAAGGAAAACCCCTCCTTTCGGAAGATAAGAAAACCGATCCGCCTGTTGTCAATCCTCCTGTAGTTAATCCACCCGAAAACACAACCTCACTTGTTTATATCAATAGTGCAAATAAACTTGCCTATAATAAATTCGCTAACGAAGGCGAAACCAATAAAGACAACGTCGTTCCTGATTTCTCCAATGCGGGCTATAAAGGCGGAGGCGTGGCTTTACCCGATGTGCCGGTAAAAAAGACCATCAGTGCAATTACAGGCGACAATCGTCTGAACATTCAAAATGCAATAGATGAGGTAAAGAACATGCCTGCAGATGCGAATGGCATCAGGGGAGCGGTATTGCTACAGGCAGGAACGTATGAGGTAGAGGGCACTTTGCTTATTGACAGAAGTGGGGTGGTGCTGCGTGGAGTAGGTCAGGGCAGCAATGGTACCATTATTAAAGCCACAAAAAAAGCGCAACATAATTTGATAGAGATCAATGGTTCAGGGTCCGGAATGCCGGAAGTTGGAGGCACCCGTAAAAAGATTACTACAGATTATGTGGCTACAGGGGCTTTAACCTTTGATGTAGAGTCGCCAGCCGGTTTTACTATCGGAGATCAGATCTCTGTTTATCGTGTACCAAACCAGGATTGGATCAACGCACTGGATATGGCGCAATATGGTTGGACCGCTGCAGATTATGATGTCAATTTTGAACGTAAAATAACAGCGATAAACGGCAATACGATCACTTTAAATGCCCCAATAGTTGATCCGATACAAACTAAATACGGGGGTGGTTATATTTTTAAAACAAACATCAGCGGCCGTATCAGCAATTCAGGAGTAGAAAACATCCGTCTGGTATCTTACTACCTGAATGATGACGATGAACTGCATGCCTGGAACGCAATAGAATTGAACCGCACCGAGAATTGCTGGGTTAAACAGGTAACAGCTCAGTATTTTGGTTATGCCTGTGTATCTGTCAGTACCATGTCGGTTTACAATACCATAGAAGAATGCGCGATGCTTGATCCTAAATCCCAGACAACCGGGAGCAGGAAGTATTCTTTCAACCTGGAGGCCGGCTCATCGTTTAACCTTTTTCAGCGCTGTTATACCAGAGGTGGCAGGCACGATTATGTAACCGGATCCAGGGTGCCGGGACCAAATGTTTTTCTGGACAGCTATTCTACCGATACCAAGGCAGATATCGGCCCGCATCACCGCTGGGCTACAGGTGTGCTGTTCGATAATGTCTTCGGGGGACAGATCATTGTACAAAACAGGAAGGCTATGGGCTCCGGACATGGATGGGCCGGTGCACAAACCCTATTCTGGAATTGCAAATCTTCAAATTACGATATCAAGGTAGAAAGTCCGAAAGGGGCTAAGAACTGGGGTATAGGCTGCGTAGGACAAATCAAAAATGGAGCAGGATACTGGGAGAGTTGGGGTACTCATGTGTTACCCAGAAGCCTTTATATTACGCAGTTAAATGAAAGGTTGGGAAGCGTTGCGGTTAATAATGTTACTACCCCTGCACAGCGCGCAGGTTCAATACATGAATTGCTCCGTGTGTGGGCCGGTGAGGGAAAATTAGGGGGACAATAGAAACTTTTAAACAATTTTCTCAGATCTCCGATTTTTTACATTAATATATTCTCTACATTTAAGGTTGTCTCAGTTATTAATAAAATCATTAAACTTATGAAGTTTCGTCACTTTCTTATCACTAGATTTAATATTACTACCGGTTATTCAACCGGTACTGAACTTCAGGATAACTGGCTAAACGACCGTTGCGATTTATTTGAGAAATATTGTTTACCGTCGGTTGCTTCACAAAGCTGTCCGAATTTTTCTTGGATTATTTTAATGCATGAAAAAACGCCTTTGGAACATATTTCAAGAGTTAAGAAAGCATTATCACAAAGATTAATTCAATTTGACATACTGCTTGTCAATATAGACGCTGATAAAAGTCTTAGAGATTATTTTATCTCCCTTCCGTCGCCCCCGGAATTTATTATTACTTCCAGACTAGATAATGACGATGCTATTCACTGTGATTTTATAGACTGCATCCAAAAATTGTTTTTTGAACAAGAATATGAATTTATAGAGTTTATTAATGGATACAGCTATTCGGTATTAAATAATAATCTACGACAAAGAGTTTTCGAAGGCAATCCTTTTGTATCGTTAATTGAGAAGTATTCAAATTCAATTACTACTGTTCATTGCGGACCACATTTAAAACTGAGAGAAAAAGGTAAGTTTAAAGTGCTCAAAAAGCCTGTTGGATGGATGCAAATGATCCACGGGGGGAATGTATGGAATAGAGAAACAGGCGAACTGGTGACAGAGGATGTACATGCTATCAAAGAAAAATTTGGATTTCGGGTAGAATAAACTCTAGTTCATTTTCGGCAAGGAAGGAGATTGTCATATTTATGTTACTTGCTTGGGTAACAGTATTTTTAATGTAAATTTAGATTAATGTATTTGCCTGTTGCTTGAATGCAGAATCTAACCAAATAAGTTACATCTCTATGTAAATCATAATGGCGCTCTCAAAAAAAAGTAATCAAATAGCAGTATTGACTGCCTTAATCAAAAAGCTTGGAATTTCTGTTAGCAGTTATACAATAAAAAGTGATCTTGAAAATCACCCTGATTATCCAGGCCTGCTTTCTTTAAGTGATTCGTTAACATCATGGAACATTCCAAACCAGGCAATTCAATTAGATAAGGAAGCTTGTAATATTGACGAGTTACCTTTGCCGCTTATTGCTCATCTACAAATCGAAGGAGGCCAGCTGTTACTTGTAAATCAGATTACTAAGGATATAGTACAGTTTAGTAATGAGGCCGAGCAAAATGGGGAGCTTGCCAGAAAAGATTTTTTAGAGAACTGGGATGGCATTATCCTTTATGCAGAGAAGGAGGAAAATAGTGGAGAGCCATATTATACACAGGCCTTAGTTAAAGGTTTTTTGAATCAAGCACGTCTGCCCTTTTTGATTTCCGTCTTACTTTCCATATCCATTTATGCTATTAGTCAGCATGTTTTAAGTCTACCATACTTCCTGTTGTTTTTTGTCACCTTACTTGGTGTAACTGTAAGTACACTGTTGCTAATGCAAAGTATAGATGCGGACAATCCTTTAGTGCAAAACCTTTGCAGTTTAGGTAAAAAAAATGACTGCAATGCAATCTTGAAATCCGATGCTGCAAAAGTGACCAGCTGGCTTAGCTGGAGTGAAGTTGGTATGTTTTATTTTGCAGGGTTCTTTTTCTGCTTATTATTTAAGCCAACGGATTTTAGTTTTTTAAGCTGGTTAACCTTACTTAGTCTGCCGTATACGATTTATTCCATTGGCTATCAGATAAAAGTAAAAAACTGGTGTGTCTTGTGTTGTAGTGTCCAGGCTTTGCTTTGGAGCCAGGCTTTGATATTTTTATTTGAAGGAAGCTTGTTCAATTTGGCTATACTTCGAGTTGATTTATCCGATTTGATTATTTATAGTTTATGCTTTTTATTACCCGTGGCGATATGGTCATTTATCAAGCCTTTCTTTATTCAGTCCGCACAACTTCGCCCCTTGAAGAATCAACTGAAGAAATTTAAATACAATAGTGATTTATTTAACCAAATATTGAGTTCCCAGCAGAAATATGAGGTGCCCGATGAGTTAATGCCGATCATTTTAGGTAACCCTGCAGCAGAAACGGTGATTACCATGGTAAGCAACCCATTTTGTGCCCCCTGTGCAACGGCTCATCGCACACTGGATAGGTGGTTGACACAAAGGGACGATATTCAGGTGAAGGTGGTGTTTACTACTTCAAACCAAGATAATGATATGCGGACCAAGGTTGCCCGACATGTGACAGCATTAAGCATGCTAGAAGATAAAAAAACGGCAAAAGAGGCTTTAAATGATTGGTATGAAGAAGCTAGTAAGGATTATGATAAATGGGCAATGAAATTTCCTGTTACATACAATGAAGGTATGACTACCATAATGGATAAGCAAAAAACGTGGTGCGAGCAGACAGAGATCGCTTTTACGCCAACAATTCTAGTGAATGGTTATAAGCTGACGGATCCCTATCGGTTAGACGACATAGAATATTTAATTGCATAATTTTTAAAAGTTTAGTCCAAAGAACGGTTGCCAATTGCACAAAACAGCCCCGTAACGAGCATAAATGTTATAAAAAAGATGCCGCTTAAAGTATCCTGGCGTGATAAGGTTACAAAACAATTTTATTAAATTTTATTGTATAATTATGAAAAAATTAAATGCGCCTGCCCTTAAAAAAGGAGAGGTATTGTCCAGGAGTCAGTTGAAAAAGATTTCGGGTGGGAATGGAAGTCACATTTGTGTTGACTGGAATACCGCACCCCCTGATGTATGTTTTAATTGTTGCATTGAGCTTCATTCTATTAGTTATTGCGCTGACAAGTGTTTCCCTTAATTGCTGCCTTGAGTTTCATTCTATTAGTATTTGGGATTAACTCCAATACTAATGTAATCTTCGTTCATAATTAAAATAACCCTGAAGCGAGATGGTAATCACCATTGTAAGCAACCAATTTTTCTACTTCTGATAAACAGCCAGTTGGACATAGGATACAGGTTGCCCGAGATGCGACAGCATTAAGCCTGTCAGAAGGTAAAAAAGTGTGTTTAATTGCATTCTTATAAAAGAACTTGTACAAGAAAGGGCTCTTAGTTGCAACAAAACAGCCCCGTAACGAGCATAAATGTTATAAAAAAGATGCCGCTTAAAGTATCCTGGCGTGATAAGGTTACAAAACAATTTTATTAAATTTTATTGTATAATTATGAAAAAATTAAAATTAAATGCGCCTGCCCTTAAAAAAGGAGAGGTATTGTCCAGAAGTCAGTTGAAAAAGATTTCAGGTGGGAATGGAAGTGGCATTTGTGACGACTGGAAGACCAAACCCTATGACATATGTTATAACTGTTGCATTACTGTTCATCCTGCTACTGAATGTGCTAGCAAATATTGCTCATGGGGTTAACAGAAAGTTATTAGTATTGGGGGCAACTCCAATACTAATCTATCTTTATTAGTAATTAAAATTCAAATGAAAGCACTTATTACATTGATTTTAATATCTAACACCTACCTTGTATTTGCTCAAGATGTTAATTTTAACATTCAGGGGAGAATAGAAGATACAAAAAATGCCAAGTATGCCTATTTGTCCACGTTGTCTCAGCGAATTCCTATTTCCAGCGATAAGATCTTTATGATTACCCCCATTGTTGATGGGAAGTTCGGGTTCCAAGGTGTATTTGATCTTCAGGGTAGAACTTATCAGCAGGCTTGTGTATTTGTTGATGAGAGAGGCAACATTTCAAAGGAAGAGCTGCTTTCTAAATTTAGAAAGCTTGTATGGGTAATAGGCCGCGAAGAAAACCTTAGAGAAATAATCTTGGAAGATTTAACGCTTGACATTGACGAACCTGCTAAAATTATATATTCAAAGGTTGTAGAAAGAGGAACACTGACCAAACAATTAGATGAATATAATGAGAATTCCAGATCGGGGCGCAAAATGTTGGATTTTGTCAAAAAATATCCAGATTCACCTTTTACCTTTGAAGTTATACGTAGTCTTACTAGTGTTATTGTGCCCGCAAACAGAGATAGAATTGAAAGTAAGACCGGCTCATTATCGGGATTATACGCGTTACTTTCAGAGCGACTGAAAAACAGTAAAGAAGGGATTTCCTTAAAACAACAGATAGATAAAAAAAGTAAGCCTTAACTATGTTGCGAGGTGTATTGTTAGTTCTTTTTTTTACAAGCACGAAGTTTGTTTCACTAGGCCAGCAGCAAGAAGGAAAATGGTCGATCATAAATGCCAATTTCAATAATCTTAAAGAACGACCTTTTAAAGCGAGGATAGAAAAAAATGATCTTGGAGGATATGAATCAAAAATTGAGATCTGTAAGATAACCAGCAAAATTTTTAGTTATAAAACTCAGTTGTTTGAACCCGGATTCGTGACAGTAACTTTCTATTGGCCAAATAAAAAACTGACGTCAACAAAGTTTTGGATAACTGCTGATGCTTATGAAATTAACATCGACAATGATTTAAAGCCCCAGATAGTGAATGCGAACAAATCAGCGTTCGCAACTAAAATTAATGAGTTGGAGAAACAGGTAGAGGAATCTATGGCACGCTCAGTAAGGTTAGTAAAAAATGTAAATTATGAAAATAAGAAAATAGAAGACGTTGAAAAAAGGATAGACTATATAAGAGATTCCGTCGACAATTCTATTGATGAAAACATTTATAAATGGTATGTCCTTAACCATTCAAATTTGCCGATAGGTTTGTATGCACTTTGTAAATATGCAGAAAGACCTTACAACAACCAAAGGATAAAGTCGCAACCTGAACAAATAGAAAAATTGTTCAACAGTTTAAGTGTTAATATTCGACAATTACCTTCAGCTAAAATTTTATCAGATAAACTGGCTATTGGTAAACAAATGACTACCGGCAATGTATTTAGAGATATTTCCTTGCCTGATACGCTGGGCAAGGTTTTTAAAATCACTGACTTTAGAGGCAAATATCTATTGGTGGATTTTTGGGCCAGCTGGTGTATGCCTTGTCGGCAGGAAAATCCCGGACTAATCAAAGCTTATAATAAATATAAGGCATCTGGTTTTCAAATTATCAGTGTTACTAGAGATCAGTTAAGTGCAAAGGATGACTGGTTGAAAGCCATCAAAACAGATCAAATAAATTTATGGCCTCAACTAAGTGATTTTAATAATATTGCGCAAAGGGCTTACGCTATCAGATTTATACCGACCAATTATCTGATAGATCCAAAGGGGATAATTATTGCGCGAGATTTAAGAGGCAAAGCATTAGAACATACCTTGTTTAGGATTTTTAATTATTAATTATATATGAAACCTGCATATACTTGGATTTCGAAATCTATAATAGACCTCTTAGGTGATGAAAATGTTGACAGAGAAAGTATTGATACCTTTGCACTGTATTTAAAGTTAGGGATATTGAAGTCCTATTATATCACTGTCGCGAACTCAAAACCAAAGCTGCTTAAACTATCGTCAAAATTAATAGAGGATGAAATCATCCCGTTAGATGAATGTCGTTCATATTTTGAGGAAAATAAATTAATCTTTGTAGAAATATTAAGTGACGTTTGGGGCGAGAATTATAACGCAGATCTCTGTTGGTTAGTTGATTGGAATAACATTTGTAAAAACATCATGACGGAAAGTAAAGAAAAGGAACAATCTTGTTTAGACCTGTTAGATGTTGTCAATGATCATTTTCAAATTATGGAGCATACAAATTTATTTATAAATTATTCCATTTATAAAACTTTGCAAACAGAAGTATTTGACAAAAATACGGCCTAAAGACAATTAAGCCTATATGGATAGTTTAATGTAGCTTTAATTTCTCCCTTCAGCTCCCTTTTGGGTTAAAACTCTATAGGTTGATCTTGACAAGTTCCCGAAGCTTAAATGAATTGTTAGCCACTTCGGTTTCTTTCTGCTTATCGTTCGGTTTACTGGCCAAGTGAGAGATGTTGGAATAGGCCTTATAGTGGCTGAGGTCGTAGTATTCGGGAAGAAAATGGATATCAATGCCAGCAGGTATTTTTTTCAACATTTTCTGATATACCTCATGCAAGTCAGGATTTTCCTGATGGGGCTCCGGTATTAGGATAACTGCATCGATATCTCCAGGATTATCATGGTTTGGATCGGTAAAGCTTCCACCGATGAGCACAGCTATGGTATCTGGCAGTTGGTATAGTGTTTATTGCCATGTAGGCTAAGTAACAAACAGGAAATATTATTTTGCATTCTCAATTTTGTTACTGGAATTAAATTGGGGATATTTCTTGTTGTGATCTACATAATGTATTTCAGCCCACGGATAGCCGTCTGTAAAAACCGCATAAAAGTGCGGGCAATTGTATATGCCATCTCCGGCCATATCCCATGTCACGATGTCATCATAGATAATCGTCCTGATAACATGAACATTCAAAGGTTTAAGATGTGCGGCGGCCTCTGTATTCCAATTTCCATGGTCATCTACGTAAATCTGAGTGTTTTCATTGCAGAATTCCATACCTAAATAACTGTAACCATATATTTCGGCCGCAAACCAGGTAGGGGGGAAGTTTGGTAACATAGGCTGTTCAGGATAAGTATCACTTTCAGTGGAATGTATAATCATTCTGAAACGCTTTTTTTGATCCCCGGCTTTATAGTTTAGCCACGGAGAAAAATCCTTAAGCAATTGCTTTTTCTTCTCTACCCGTTTGGCCGTAAGCTCGGCAGATGTTTTATTAGTTTCCGTTTTGATATTTAGTTTGGCTTGGTGCTCGGCAAAACCAGCAATCTGTCTTTTTAGAAGGGTAGGCTTGTTTTTGGATATTGGAGATAGTACATACTCATCCTGCTGGGTTAGCTTCCTGAAAAGTGGTTCCAATCCATTGCTTGAAAGATCGACAACATCTCTTCCGTTTAGGCCAGCAGGAATGATGGACTCATCGCGGCCTTTGAAACTTACTAAAATATATTTACGTGGAAACCGATCAATTTCCCCCAGTATTAAACGATATTCAGTACCCACACCTCCTTGGAATGTATCTGCTTTTTGTTTGTATCCCTCTGATAATACGACGATGATATGTTCGCTTTGTACAAAAGCCTCGTGCATCATCTGGGTGAAGTTAACTGAAGTTTTACGTTGGCTAATAATTTTGTCAATGTCAACGTTAAAGCCATTTTTCCGCAATTCATTTGCAAAGCTAAACACATGGTCCTCGTGATCCTTAGAATCCCAGCTATAGGAAATGAAAATTGGTTTGTCGTCGGCAGAAGCTCCAACTGTCTGAAGGTTCTCCATGGATAAGTCAATGGACGTATTATTCTGCTTCACCGGAACTTTGTTGATTTGCTTTCCCGAGCCAAACTGTGCGTTTCCGATGATGGACATTGTCAGCTCTTTTCCAAACTCTTCTAAATCTTCATCGCTGAAAAAATTACCTGTAAAACCTCTCTTGCTTCCTTCCTGTCGCCCGATTTGTTTGAGTTCCCGGCTATTCAAACTGGAAGTATTTTCAAATATCTTTAACGTATGGAATTTTTTTGGATGGTAATTCTGGCCTGCAATAGCAAATTCAGCTTTACCTTCTAGATATGCATCTACAACAATCTGGAGCTGTTCTTCATCTATGTCTAGCAGGTTAAAACCGCCCATACTTCCGCTAATGTATAGATTGTAACGCTTTGGCGGTTCTGGTTCAACAGTTTTCTCTGTTCCTGAGAAGTTCGATAGCGCAAAGAACTTTATGCCATCTTTGGTCAAACCAACATAATGATTGTCAGTGGGGTATTCCTGTCCTCCTTTGTGTTCCACCTGCAGGTAATTAAAGGCGGATCCGATTAGGAATAGCTGTTCTGCACGATCCTTTTCAATACCAAGATTGGTATAAATCTGATACCAGGCGAGTGGACTCTCTTTATATAAGACATTCAATATACGGTCTAAATCCCTTTTATCCTGTGTATCCATACTTTGCATTAATTTTTGCCTTAAAAATAATAAAAAAGGTTTGTCAGAAGAAAAACTAGCCAGACTGGTTGTCAGGCTTACTCAATCAAATGTCAAACTCCAACGTTGAGTTGAGTTTTGGTACGCTTTTGATATGAAAAAGTTCTTTGGTTTCGTCAGCTATCTTCAAAAAATCGAATTTCCCTGCTTTGACTTCTTTAATGAATGTTTCCATGAAGATGGTATAATTTTTTTTTGAAACCAGGTGTTTTGATTTGCCCAAGATACTGTCGATAGTTACATCTGTACCACTAATTTCCTTTTTGACTAATTTCTGAAGCATTATGGTAAATTCCTCGTAGGTGTCTACCACAATATCCAATTTGTCTTTCATCATTTTATCATTGATAAATAGATTACTAAGCAAATGGTTGATGATGTTAAGTAGGATGACCAGTTGTTCTGGTTTAGGTGTTTCGATCTCATGAAGTGCTTTGTTACCTAGAAACCTGATAGAGTGTAGCCTTCTTGATTCACTTTTGCTGAGGTGGCCTTTGCTATGCAATAGGTCGATTCGATCTGCCAGATTTGCCTGTTTAATTTTAAGATGGTTGCAAATAGCCTCAATTACTGCCCTGAATCCCGCAGCGGTAAGCAGCAAGGATTCGATCTTGAAGGCGTTAACTGTTTCCCGATAGATGTTGCGTATGTTTTGGGGGATTTGAAGATCTTGTTTTAGTTCTTCACCATTTTTCAGATAGGGAGGATAAATTTTGGCATTTTCATAATATTCAATTCCGTCATGGTCATTTCCCGTCATCATGAAACTATCGCCATAGCTTTCCAGGAACGAAATGTTTTCACATCCGGCACACTCAATTAACTGGAACCTTGTAACCCAGAAAAAGTTGTAATCTATTTCTTCGCCGGACTTCTTCTTTTCAAAAAGCATAAGGGGTTTCTTGGGCCACCGCATTCCCGGCAAAAGTATTTTTTCTCCATTATTTCCATATGAGAAAATTAAACAAAAATTGTGAAATTGATTTATTTTAGCTTGTGCAGTGAGAATTGAGAATGTTGCATACCTAGTAAATATTTTAAAGCAATTTTCTCGATTCTCTCATACATATGTATGAATACCATCATCTGGAGTTTTTTGAAAAATTAGCCTATTAAATTTTGATAAAGTTATATTTAAATCTATGTTTCTGTATGGCCAATGAAGAATCTTTCAAATCCAACTTATTCTCATTTACAAGTCTGAAATCAACATTCCACCTCCAGATTAAAAATGACCTTAAATTGCCTTCAATTTTAGTCTTAGGGTGAGTTGTAAGCGAATTTGGCCTTTTAAATCGTATATAAAGAAAGTCATCTATATTTCCGATTTTCATTTTGAAGTGTGCCCGGAGTAAAAATTGGGAGTCGTAGCCAAAACGTCTATCAGTTGAGAAGCCACCTGACAGCATGTAAGCTTTTTTAGTAATAAGAGCGGTTGGATGAAAAAGAGGATGAAATTGGTTGGCATCTAACGATTTATTGGCATCTAAAGGAAATCTAAATATCAGTATCTTTTTCTTTATTTGATCAATTCTTAATTCATGTGAACCAATCATGTCCAGATTTCTAGATGTTAACTCGTTAATTTGTTTTAAAAATCTAGATTCAAGAGAAACATCATCTGCATCCTGAAAAAAGATATATTCATTTTCAGTATTAATTATTGAATAGTGCCTGGAAAGGTAGGGGCCTACATTAGTTGGGGTGTTTTTATAAATATTTAAAAGGCTTAGTAAATTACAATAAGCATCTTTTTTAAATCTTTTAAATCCTTGATCGTCAAAACACAAGTTTATAAATGCCGGAATATATTTGATTCTATTTAAATGAGTTAAACACCTATTGAGTAAATTCAACGATCCTTTTTGTGGAATTACAATTAATGATTTAGCTAGTTTAGCAATGTTTTCATTAATCTCTATATCCTTTTGCATTGGTTTTCCAACTTGGATAATCTCAATGTTCTTACTCGAAGCAGAATTTAAGTAGGAATAGGCGATCGAATAACATAATTTATCCAGTCTTCTAAATGTATTGGGCTCGAATTTAAAGTCAATGATACTTAGGGATGCAATAAATGAACACACAGCGCCGTCTTCCCTGTAACTATAAACAGGAACCTGTCTATATGGAATTAATAACGCCAGGGGAGGATGAGTATTGTTCTCATACATCTGCAGCAAATCTTTTTTCAGAATATGAGGATCAAATTTGTCTTGCTTTGCAATTACTACCAGATCTGAAATTTTATACTTTGTTATTGCGAGTTGAACGAAATTGGCCTCGTGATGCTGGATGAGGTTATATATTATATTGTTATCTTCAGAATCTTTAGAAATTAGTATAATTAAGTCAAAACCAAATTCCAGATTAATATTTTTTAATTGATGAATAGGAGATATAATTAATAAAACGGGATCAACTTTAAGAGCCATAGTTGTATCTTAGATTTAATAGTATTATTAAGCCAATTTATATATTAAATCTTTATGTACAAATAATATGATTAGATTATTTCCAATTACCAGTTTAAACTATAACATTTTAAACGAACTTTCAACCCACGAGTTTTTTAAGAAAAATAAAATTGGATTTACTGATGATATTAACAAATCAGATATTTTCGTTGCCAGAAGATTTGATGATGAGGTTTTTAAAATTATTGATTCATGGTTAGCAAGTCAATCTATCAAAACAAGGCCAATATTAATCTGGACTCATGAGCCTAGGTTTTGTAAAACAGATCAACATATACAAGATGACATTATATCTGCACCCATTTATAATATGAATATGTACACAAAAAATGTCTACTTTTCAAACTTCTCAATATATGGTTCTAAAATAGCCTTAAAAATACCCCCAATGTTAGATGTTTCATTTTCTGAAAAATCTATTTGTGCTTTAGCAACATATGTATATGAGGAAAAACAACGCTTCGTTTTAAATGGAATTGATATTGATTTAGCTATTAAAAGACAAAACCTCATTTATGACGGATATTTAAAAGGAAAAGTAGATGTTTTTGGTAGAGGCTGGCCGAAATCTATCGCCCTATCTGAATCCAGGTATGATGATAGACAAATGTCTAAACAGAAAATACTACAAAATTATCAATTCAATATTTGTATGGAGAATACCTCATTCCCGTATTATTGTTCTGAAAAGATATGGGAAAGTATAATAGGACATTGTCTGCCTATTTATTCCAGTTTTAACAATGCTATCTATGAAACTTTCCCTGAAGATAGTTTTATTGATTACGATAAATTTGAAAACAGCCAGGAATTGTATTCCTATATTGACCGGCTCAGCAAACAAGATTATTTAAATAGATTAAATTTATGTATAGACACCTTTAATCGGTGTTATGATGAAGTGGATTTTGAAATAGAGAAGCAAAAGTCCTTAGAAGCGTTGGTAAATAAAATCAGAATAATCTATGATGAACCTAGCTGATGAATTACATTGTGAATTCTTATTCGTATTTTAGAATCAACTGAATTGTATAGCTATGGACATTTTATGCTTACCAACTTACATTATTAATCTAAAAAAAAGAACAGAAAGGTTAACGCATGTACTGAATGAATTTAAAGATAAGGAAGAATTTAAAATAACAGTTATTGAGGCTGTGGAAGATTCGGTAGGTGCAGCCGGGCTTTGGAAAAGCATGATTAAAATCATCAATCTTGCAATTGAAAATAATGAAGATGTGATTGTATTGTGTGAGGATGATCATCAGTTTACAAAGAATTACAATAAAGAATTTCTTTTTGAAAATATCGTTGATGCATACAACCAGGGAGCTGATATTTTATGTGGGGGGATTAGTGGAGGCTTTGGTCATGTACTTCCTTTAACCAAGAATAGATTTTGGATTGATAACTATTGGTGCAATCAATTTATTGTTATTTACAAAAGTTTCTATCAAACCATGCTCGAAACAGAATTTGATAGAACTAAAAAAGTGGACAACACTTTATCCGAACTAACTTCAAATAAGATGGTTCTTTATCCTTTTATTTCCGAGCAAAAATTCTTTGGTTATTCAGATGTTACTAAATACAATCAGGATCATCCTGAATGGACACAAAACCGTTTTGCTATGGCAAGTGAAAAGCTTCAGGTAATTCAGGAAGTTTATAGATACTATTATGAATAATGTTTTTATCCTCTGTTTGGCTATAATTGTCTAAACATTTTACTACTACAACGCCTTACTAAACAATCTATATTACGCTAGTGATCAGCAGAAAGACCTCAATGAAAGATATGCCTGGTAAAAGAAGATCTAATAATCAGGCTTTTCTCATTTTAAGTGATTGTGTGAGTGAATCATTAATACGCCTGTACCTACAAGTGAAAATAGCGACTGCTAACTTAGGCGAGACGTTTATTGTCTATCATAATAGAGCTGATAAGCCGGAAAAAAGGCTATATGGTTATAATGTTTATGAATTTACAGATTCGATATTGAAAGATCTGGATTATCAGTCAGTTAGGGATACGCTTGTTCCAGGTAGTAACCATTTTCCAATTTTAAAATTCCATCTTGATAATCCGAATTATGATTATTACTGGTGTATCGAAGATGATATTGTTTTTAATGGAGAGTGGTCATCTTTTTTTAATCAAGTAACAAAAAAAGTTGAATATGATTTTATAAGCTGTTTTATTACACGGTATGAAGACAGAATTAATCAAGATTGGGAGTGGTGGAGTAATTTTTCAAAGACCGGAGAAGAAATAAACCTGAATAATCTAATTATGTCCTTTAATCCTATCTATAGTATATCAAATAGAGCTGCAAAATTTTTGAATCAATCATTAAAAGATGGTTGGGTTGGGCATCATGAAGTATTAATGCCAACATTACTTTTTTTAAATAAGTTTAAAATAAAAGATTTTGGAGGTAATGGGAAATTTGTACCACCTGGTTTCAAAGACAAATTTTACACGGATGAAACCCACTTATGGAGACCCCTATTTGAAGCACCTGAAAACTTATTAAATAAAATTTACCACCCGGTTAAAAATCGGTTTAAAATAACAGGTGGGTTTAAATATAAAATATCTTTTTGTATCGAAGGCGTAGGTATATTAAATTCACTTAAACAAACATTGATTAGGAATATTTTAGATAATCAGAATTATAACAACTTCGAATTCATTATAGTTGACTATGATTCTGAGGAGGATATTGAATTATGGCTTAAAGAAAGTTTGAATGAATATATTAACGAAGGGAAAGTCGTCCATTATAAAACAGAAAAGAAAAAAATATACAATTGTAGTCATGCTAAAAATCTTGCTTTTAAATTGGCGTCTGGAGATATTTTATGCAGTATAAAGGCGGGTGAATTTACCGGGGAAAATTTTGCTGAACAGATCAATAATCTATTTAAAATCAATAGTAATATTGTGATTTGTTCAATGAATGATAATGTATATCCTAATGATTTTTCCGGTCAAAATAAATCAGAGAAATTATGTGTTAAAAAAGATAATTTTTTAAAAATTAGTGGATTTGATGAGCAGATAGACGAGGGAGAATTGGAAAGCATAGATTTTATTAATCGACTTGAACGCATTAGAATTAATAAGATTATGCTAAACGATGATAGTGAGGTACTAGGCGAGTCCATGAAAAATTTTACGGTAGAAAGCGACTACATTACGCTTGATAAAATACTTGTTCGGTATCTTGACCCATATACTTCAACGGTAATTTTCAAGTACCATACAGGTATATTTGAGATTGGAACGATTGTTAATAATAGAGCCTTTAGGCAAATGGATTTTCAGCATAGTCATTTTAAACAATGGCCTAAATATGAATTCACTTTAAAAGGATCTAATTGGACAAAAGGGAAGTGGTATTTAGCGGAAGATGACGAAAGTCTTATTTTTAAAACCAAAACAGGAGATGAGTTTCAATTTCAACTAAAAGACCAGTTTTATGAAACAAAACTACAAAACAAGCTTGCAGTGTTTTATAATATAACCGATCTTGATATTAAAAAGGATTTGATCAATTTTCATTATCAATTAAAAACCAAACAGTTGTTTAAAAACGGCACTTCAAAAAAGGATATTTACCTTAACAGCGCTGGATTTGGTAAGGGGATTGTTTTTAAGAATTTTAATTCAGATCATCCAATAGTTATAAATTAATGAAAACGAATAGTTACAGCTGGTTGCATGTCTCCGTTTTTGTATTAAAAAATAACTGGCATTTGGCAATAAAAGGTGTCATTCAGCCATTCATAAAATATCATTTTGAAAAAGGGGATTTCCTTACTTATAAACTTACGTTTGATCATGGATCAGCAGAAAATATTAGTTTATCACTTTTGGTTCCCGATAAGAAAGAGGGAGTGGTGGCGCAATCGTTGGATCAATCTTTGAAGTCCTTTTTTAAAGAAGAAGGATTTTCAGCTATTTTAAATAGCAAGCAAAATAATACGCTATTCATGCCTCCCTTGACAAATTCGGTTCAATACAAGCTTTGTCCAGCCTTTGTTAATCCTGAAATTAAGCATCTGCAGATTCTTGAGCAGACATTTAGCAATTTAATGATAGACGTATTTGCTGAAGAATTGGTCGATGATGAGATGATTTTAACTTTTTCTTTATATATATTATTCGATTGCTACAAACTTGTTTGTGCTACAGATCATTCTTCAGGAGATAAGTGGCAAATGTACTATCAACACCAGGCTAGCTATTTAAAAACTATCGAATTTAGTGACCAGCCTCTTCAGGAAGAAATCGTTTCAATGGAGGCGGCTGTTAATGAAATTTATTTGGACATTTCGAACACTGTCATGTTAAATGATTTAAATTGGATTAGTAAATGGGAGGATGTTTTTGGTAAAATCTGGGAAGAAGAATACAATAGGAACCGGGAGATTTTATTTTTTAGCGAGATCAACCTGATTATTACTCAACAGTTAAACCTAAATATTGGTTACCAGTTATTATTAAGTACTTTTGTTAATAATACTATATCGAAGCATAGGGTTAGTGCGAAATAAAACTAAGGTGAAGGCCCAATAAGGTTATTTCTTTGCTTTCGCAACATTCTCAGCGTTAGCTGCCCGCTCTGCTTTAACCATTTCTGTTCCTGCCAGAAGAAAAGCACCAAGTCCATGTGTATCGTTCAGTTCCGTTGGCCTGGTATAATAAAATTTAAGGGCTTCGTCCATATTGGTGCCTATACAAACATCCTGCATCTGGCCATCGGGGGTAATTTTAGTTAACAGGCCTTTCCAGCCTTCATTTGCAATAGAAATGTATTTAGGATGGATCCATCCTTGGTTTACTGCATGGGCAACTGTGTAAACGTACATTGCCGTAACAGAGGTTTCCAGGTAAGAGTCGGGTTTATCCAATAGCTGGTGCCAAAGGCCGCTTTGGTCCTGGTAGCGGGCAAAACCGCCAATCTGGCGTAGCAGCAGCTTAATCAATTCTGGCCTTTTGGGGTGGTTGGCCGGAAGCTGGTCCAGTAACTGGGCCTGGGCTACGGCCAGCCAGCCGTTTGCGCGGCCCCAGTGTCCAACGCCATTCATGTCTACATCCTGGTAATAGTTATGAAAAAACAGCCCGGTATGCGTGTCGTAGAGGTATTTATTGAAGTTTTCAACCTGTTTAATGGCATCATCAAAATATTTGTTGTCGCCAGTTACTTTACCCATTCTGGCAAGGAAAGGAACGCTCATAAAAAGGTCGTCAGCCCACATCGTCATATAGCGTGGGCCGGGGCGGGAAAAGGTCCCATCAGGCAGCCTGAGCTGCTTGTTGGAGATGTAGTTTGCTGCTCTATCCAGATAAGCCTTGTAATCAGCCTTATTGGCGAGCGCATTAACATCAGATAATCCTGCTGCCATGGCACCACAGGCATCCAGATTGCCCATGCTGAAAAAGCCCCCAAATTCTGTTTTGGGCGTTTTTGCCTTGTAGAGTGTTTCAAAATAGCCTATGTTGCTGAATATAAACTCAAAGTTCTGACTTGAATAATTGGAATATTTCTTATCCTGAAGGAGATCGGCCATCTGCATCATGCCTATGGTGAGTACACCATTTACGTACATCCATTTATTATATTTACTGACTACTTTTATATCAGGTGAAGATGCCAGCCCTTTTGTAGAAGTATAGGTTTCGTTTGTTTTTGTATTTACAAACTTAAATGAGGTATTGGCAATGATGTTGTCTGCTACCTTACGAACAACAGCTTCAGTGTTGCTCTCCTGTGCAAAGATACTGCCCGAGCTTAAAAAAGCGATCAGTAGTAAATAGTGTTTCTTCCTCATTTTTTCTTGTTTTGCGCCCTTACTGTTTTTACTTCCTGAACGGAAATACCACTGGCCTTATTTTCAAAACTGTTTCTTACAAAGCTCAGCACATCCGAAATTTCCTGATCTGTAAGGAAATTATGTGCAGGCATTACATTGGTATAGGTTTCCCCATCAATTTCCTCTCCTGTAGCCAATCCATTCAGGATAATCTTAATGAGCCTGGTTTTATCGCCAAGTACATGCGATGTTTTACTTAAAGGCGGGTTCATGTTAGGAACACCCGCACCATCGGCCATATGGCAGGCCAGGCAATACTTGTTGTATACTTTTTTACCATTGGCCATTACCGCTGCGCTAACAGCTTGCGGTTTAACCGGAGCTTTCTTGCCTTTTGTCTGTGCAGACAGGCGTATGCTGCCTGCCGTCAGGACCAATAGCATCACTAAAATTCTTTTCATTTACTGTTTATTTCTTGGTATAAAGGATGCGATAAATCAGCCCTTTTGAGTCATCAGTTACATACAGAGAGCCGTCGGTACCTTGCGCCAGTCCGCAGGGGCGGTGGTCGGCTTTGTTTATTGCAGCCTTCTCAGGCGTACCTGCAAAGTTGTCGGCAAAGATCTCCCAATCGCCCGAAGGTTTGCCATCTTTAAATGGCTGGAAAACCACGAAGAACCCTTTCTGAGGCTCTGGCGCTCTGTTCCATGAACCATGGAAAGCAATAAAAGCACCGTTTTTATACTTTTCAGGGAACATGTTTCCAGTGTAAAAAAGTAGTCCGTTAGGGGCCATATGAGCAGGGAAGGCCACAACAGGATCCAGGTATTTAGGGTCAGCTTCCTTTTTCTTATCGCCTCCATATTCAGGCGCCACAATTTTTTTGTGCTGAATGCCATCGTAATACATAAATGGCCAGCCCGCGTTGTCGCCTTTTTTCAAAGCGTATAAACATTCTGCAGGCAACTCGGCTGACTCTTTAGTGTCATAAAGCTCCGGCCATGAACTGTTCAGGTTATCGCGGCCATGCTGCATTACAAAAAGCTGATTGTTCTGCTGGTTCCAGTCTAAGCCCACTACATTTCTTAAGCCAGTAGCGTAGCGCAGGCCTTCAGCATAACTCTGGTTCAGTTTGTTTGCCTTAAACTGCCAGATGCCGGCTGCAGAATCCAGCAGCGGACAGCCTGGGATACCTTTTGACCTTAACCCACGGTCCTGCTCCTGGCATGAATTGGAAGGAACACCGATGTTTACGTACATATTGCCTTCATTGTCGAGCACAAGAGATTTGGTTTCATGCTGACGGCCCATTTTCAGTCCTTTAACTATCGTTTCAGGATTATTTGGGTCAATGACCTCGTTTTTGTCGTTCAATTTATACCGGAACACTTCTTTATTGGAAGAGGCATAGAGATAACCGTCTTTCATGTAGATACCTGTTCCGCCATAATCACCAAAGCCCCCGGTAACCTGGGCCCTGCCATCGCCATTTTCCTGTAAGGTGATAATCCCCTTCCCATCTTTTACGCGCGCTAATTTCACATAGATGATTCCTTGAGGGGTAACCACAAGATGCCTTGCTTTTGCACCGATATCTGCTACTTTTAAAGCGCCAAATCCTTCCGGCAGTACTAGTCCTACATTATCGGCATCAGGTTTTGGTCCCCGGAATGCGGAAATATCCTTAAAAGCATAGAGGGTAAAAAAAACAAGTGCGCCGAACAGGATGGGAACGATAAGTATTTTTTTCATTGTGTTTTTTTATTAAAACTATTTATTCTACTGCTGCTTTTATACTGTTTAACGTAATAAAGCAGTTGCACACCATAAAAGTGGTGCCTGTCCGTGTAAATCTCCAACATTTCTTTTACGATCTAAATAGTACTGGTAGTCGTTTTTTTTGTTGGTGCCTTCGCATACTTCTGTGATGTCGTTGTCGGCATTGATATAGGTAATTAGTTTTAACCAGGCTTTACGCGCTGCTTTACCGTATACTTCTTTATCCAGCCAGCCATTTTTTACACCAGTGATAAATGCAAAGGTAAACATACCGGTTGCGGAAGTTTCAGGCCAGGATTCCGGCTTGTCAATCAGCTGTCGCCACATGCCTTCTTCAGTCTGGTATTGCAATAATGAAGCCATCATGGTTTTATAGCCTTTCATGATCCTTTCGTAATTTGGATTGTTTTTCGGCAAAGACCTTAACAGTTCGGCCATACCTACCGCCATCCAGCCATCGCCACGTCCCCAGTAGTAGGGTACATCAGGGGCATGATAGAACAAGCCATTTGGTTTTTGCAGCTGATCTAAGTAGAATACCATTTCTTTTGCAGCCCGGTCAATGTATTTCTGATCTCCGGTTGCCCGGTATGCCTGAGCTTGTACTGCCGTGATCATAAACATATCGTCTATCCATAAACGGGTTTGCCAGGTGTAGCCCTGGTCGTAATACCCTTGCGATGCCGCTACTACCCTCGGGCCTTCCGGTGGGCCCCATTGTTTATCTGCAATGGATATGCCCAGGTCGAAATATTTTTTCTCCTTGGTCTGCATATACAATTCAAGCGGTACAGATCCAAATACACTGTAGTCAACATGGTCTGGCACCGGAATCATTTTAGCCTCTATGCCAAACAGCGGCTCAAAACGGTCTTTTAATTTTCCAAGCAGCTTAGCATCTTTAGTTTCTTTAGCAAAGGTAAGTGCCCCGTACCAGGTACAGGTTTCAGGATAAGTAATTACTTTCGGCGGGCCTGGCCGGTTGAAATTGGAATGCGGAGTAGTTACAAAACGATCTGCAATTCTAACACCTATTTCTTTTGGAGAAGCTCCTTTTGGCCAGCTTTTCAAATCCGAGGCCTTCGATTGTGCATAACTGCTGTTCGTTCCCAAAAATAAAAGGGCAGATGCCAGGCAGGTTATGCCTAAAATAGAATTTTTGTTCATTATTTGGTTCATTTATACACTTAAAGTTAGTGTTTATTTGATGGTTAGGAAATCAGCAAAGTAGCTTGTAGTAACGTATATCCGCTTTTTGGGCTATAATCTGAGGTTAATGGTAAGATCGTTGACAAGATGGCCAAATCGGGATAACATTTTATCTGATAGGAAGGCCTGGATTGCCGCCGCAAATCCCGAATTTTAAGATAATTATGTATTTTAACAGATCATATTTAACCTCAACTCATTTGTATGAAGAAGTATTTTGCCCTTGCCTTATTTGCTTTTGCCGCATTAGGTTCAAATGCCCAGCACCGTTTGGAAAAGCTGTGGGAAACAGATAGTGTAATTAATGTGCCTGAATCTGCATTGCCTGATGTCAAGGCAGGTATTGTATATGTTTCTGTAATGGGAAATAACCCGAATGATAAAGATGGTATCGGTGGCGTTGCAAAACTTAGCCTGGATGGGAAGCTGCTGAACCACGATTGGATAACCGGGCTGAATTCGCCCAAGGGACTGGCAAAAAGTGGTAATATGTTGTATGTGGCCGATCTGACCGATGTGGTGGTTGTAGATATAGCAAAAGCTAAAGTGAAACTGAAAATACCGGTAGATAGCGCCAAATTTCTGAACGACATTACCGTTAGCGATAAAGGCATCGTCTATGTTTCCGATTCCAGGACAAAACGGATCCACAAGCTGGAGGGTAATAAAGTGTCGCTTTATATGGAAAATGTAGCAGGCGTAAACGGTTTAAAGGCTTTGGGTGATGAATTGTATATTGCCGGAGGTAAGACCTTATGGAAAGCCGATGCCAGTAAAAAGCTGGCTAAAATTGCGGAACTCCCTAACGGAGGGGATGGCATAGAACCTGTTGGCAATGGCGATTGGCTGTTTTCCTGCTGGGGAGGGTATGTGTATTATGTATATGCCGACGGGAAGTATGACTTGCTGCTGGACTGCCACCTGGAAAAAAAGAATACTGCAGACATAGGTTATGATCCGGTTAAGCGCATTGTTTACATTCCTACCTTCTGGAAGAAAAGCGTAATGGCCTACCAATTGAAATAAGGTTTTGTAATCAAATCGTCTTCAATGGAAATCAGATTTAATGTTTTTAAACAAAATATAACAAAAATTTTATAAGAAATACACATATTCCATCATTTAATTTGTGAAATTAGAAAGCTTATTTAACCCATAGGCCTTAAACACACAAACTTCAATTATGGAATCAAGAAGAGAATTTATCAGAAAATCCCTGCTGCTTTCTGGCGCTGCCGGGCTTTCCACAATGCTGCCGGCATCTATACAAAGGGCACTGGCTATAGACCCGAAACCGGGCAGTAGTTTTCTTGATGCGGAACATATCGTTATCCTGATGCAGGAAAACAGGTCGTTTGACCATTGCTTTGGTACTTTACAGGGCGTAAGAGGGTTTAATGATCCCCGTGCAATTACACTTCCCGATCAAAAGCCGGTATGGATGCAGACAGATGCAGTAGGTGATACTTATGCGCCCTTCCGCTTAAATATTAAAGATTCCAAGGTAACCTGGATTGGCTCCCTTCCACATTCAAGGGCCAGCCAGGTGGATGCCTACAATAAGGGCAAATACGATAAATGGCTGACTTCCAAAAAATCGGGAAACAAAAGCTACGCGGGAATGCCGCTTACCTTAGGACATTACAACCGCGAAGACCTGCCATTTAACTATGCCATGGCCGATGCATTCACGGTTTGTGATCAGAATTTCTGTTCCGGAATGACCAGTACCACACCCAACAGGTCGTTCTTCTGGACAGGAAAAGTATCCTATCAGCTCGACGGGATACAAAAAGTAAACATCAGGAATGATGATTTCAGCTTTGGTAAATTGCCATGGAAAGCCTTTCCCGAACTGCTCGAGGAACATCATGTAAAATGGAGGTTTTATCAGAACGATTTGAGTTGCGGAGGTGGGTATAAGGGCGAGGAACGTGCCTGGCTGGGTAATTTTGGCTGTAACCTGCTCGAATTCTTCTCAGCTTACAATGTGAAGTTTTCATCCAGATATGTAAATAACCTGCAAAAGGTGGTCGAGACCCTGCCCGATGAGATCAACAAGTTGCAGGAAGCAAGTCCTTCCAGTGAGGCGGCGGCAAAAAAGATACAGAAAGACCTGAAAAATAAAATGGAGGCCCTGGACAATGCAGCGGCTGAACTGAAAAAGTGGAGCAGGGAGGAGTATCATAAATTATCTGACCGGCAGAAGGTACTTTTTGAAAGCGCATTCGTTACCAATGCTGCCGATCCGGATTACCGGAGCATTACCACGCTGAGTTACAAAGAAGGGAATACGAAACGGGAGGTCACCGTTCCTAAAGGTGATGTACTGTACCAGTTCAGAAAGGATGTGAATACGGGTAAGTTACCTGCAGTTTCCTGGCTGGCCGGCCCTCAGAATTTCTCTGACCATCCAAGTGCACCATGGTATGGGGCATGGTATGTTTCAGAGATTTTGGACATCCTCACCAAGAACCCGGAGGTATGGAAAAAAACCATTTTCATTACGACCTACGACGAAAATGACGGGTATTTCGATCATGTAAAACCCTTCTCTATTCCCGATGCCAATATTCCCGGAACGGGTAAGGTATCGGAGGGAATTGATACGGAAATAGAGCATGTAAGACTTGCAAATGAACTCAAACAGGGAGTTCCTGAAAAAGCGGCAAGAGAAGCGCCGATTGGCCTGGGATTCCGGGTGCCCATGCTCATTGCTTCGCCATGGAGCAGGGGAGGAAGAGTGTGTTCAGAAGTATTCGATCACACTTCAACCCTGCAGTTTCTGGAAGTATTTTTCAGTAATAAGCTGAACAAAGAGATTAAAATTGAGAACATCAGTAAATGGCGCAGGGCCATTTGTGGTGACCTTAGTTCTGTATTTACGCCTTTTAATGGAGAGAAACCAGATAAAATAGACTTCCTGAAGCGCGATGCGATGGTCGAAAGTATTTACAATGCCAAGTTTAAGGGCGATCCTTCAGGATTTAAAAAGCTGACAGATGCAGATGTTACTGCCTATCGGGCAAATCCGCTTTCCGGAACAGTAATGTCAGTACAGGAAAAAGGCATACGCCTTTCCTGCGCACTGCCATATGAGCTTTATGTGGATGGAAAACTACAGGCCGATAAAAAGAATTTCGAAATAAAATTTAAAGCTGATAATGCTGTTTTTGGTAAAAAAGCAGTAGGTGCGCCTTTCGCAGTATATGCACCTGTAGCCTACAAAGACGATGAAATGGGTTCGCAGGTATGCCGGAACTGGTCCTTCGCTGCAGTTGCAGGTGATACCTTAACTTATAACTGGCCTGTATCGGGTTTTGAAAATGGGAAGTATCACCTTAGGGTTGATGGACCGAATGGCTATTACAGGGAGTTTATCGGATCGGCTAATAACCCTGATCTGGGGATCAGCTGCGCTTATGAAATGGCAAATGGAAAGCCTACAGGTAATGTGCGATTAAAAATAGCCAACGGAAGTTCATCAAAGCGCCATACAGTTGTGATCCAGGACCTGGGCTATCGTAAAAACGACCTTAAGAAGGACATACCAGCAGGGAGCACCCAGGAGATTGTACTGGATTTAAAGCAAGCATATGGCTGGTACGATTTCAGCTTAAAAGTAGAAGGTGAAAACAGTTTTGAGCAAAGATATGCCGGCAGGGTAGAAACCGGCGCAGCCAGCTTTACCGATCCGGCAATGGGAGGAATTGTTTAGTTTATGTAGCATTGATAAGGAAGAATGTTTAAATTGGTGGAAACAATAAATTACATTCGTTATGGCTAAAATACATCAATATCAGGCGACACTTACATGGGCAGGTAATAAAGGCTCAGGGACAATGGATTACAGGTCATACGACAGAAGTTACATCATTTCCATTGATCAGAAACCAGATATAATGGGCTCTTCCGACTCTGCTTTTCTTGGTGATAAAACCAAACACAACCCAGAAGACCTGCTCCTGGCTTCTTTGTCTTCCTGTCACATGCTGTGGTATTTACACCTGTGTTCGCAAAATGAGATCATTGTAATGGAATACAAAGATACCCCGGTGGGCGATATGCAGGAAAACCCGGATGGCAGCGGTCATTTTACGCTCGTTACTTTGAACCCGGTTGTGGTAATTACTGATGAGTCGCAGATAGAAAAAGCCAATGCACTGCATGAACAGGCAAATAAGATGTGTTTTATTGCCAATTCCTGCAATTTTCCGATTAAGCATGAACCAAAATGTATTGTAGAACGTGGTTAGGCAACGCGCTACAGATATTTTACTTCCCAGGTGTAGGTCCCGGGTTTTACCTCAGGAATTTTCCAGAATTTACCATCCGGTATAGCATTTAGCTTTTTTCCATTTTTAAAGAGTTGGTCTTTTTCCGTTTGTCGGGGCAGATAGATCAGCCCTTTGGAATTAGGCGGAAGGGTCGTCTGTAAGCAAAACATTGAATCATTTCTATTGAAAGCCGTTTTTATTTTACCCCTTATGGTTGAAAGTGTCAGTGCTGCTGCTTTAAGACTGCCCGGTTGTGGTTTTATTTGTATAGTTTCAAAAGCAGGTGATAAGGGTTCTATTCCCATCAGTTTCCTTACAATGATATTTGCAGGTGCAGCACCCCAGGCGTGATTCCAGTCCTGGTTGTTTTTATAGTCGGTATCCCATGCTTCGGTTGTCATAGTCGTACCGCTTCGTATCATATTGTACCAGCTCCGTTTATCTGTTGAGGTTAAAAGTTCTAAGGCATAATGTTCCTCGCCGCTGTTGTAAAGGCCATCTAGCAGGAACTGGGCCCCATAAACGCTGCAAGCCATGCCCCTTGAACGAATGTGCGCCAGTACCCTGGCTTTGTTGCTTTCTGGTACAAGGTTAAAGGCAAGGGCGAACATGTTGGCATGTAAAGAACTGTGAATGGTATCTTCACCATCCTTTATCGTACCGGTAACGGGATCGATAAAAGCACTTTGAAAGGCGGCCTTAACTTTGTCTGCCTGCTCCCTGAAAGCAACCGCATCTTTCTGTTCGTTTAGCGCGAGGGCAAGATTGGACATGCACAGCAGTGCCTGGTAATGAAATGCGTTTACAACAGCGTTATAATCGGAAAAAACAAAACCATCAGTTTCGCCTGCTGCCTGTTTGTCCAGCCCAAAGCCACCTTTTTGTGGCCAGTCTACAATATCTTTCAGCACAGCATTTCCATTGAACCTTTCAAAATGGATAGATCGGGTAAAAGCAGTGTCCTGCTTCCCTGTCCGGGTGCTGATGAGGCCATCAGCGCGGGCCAGTGCAGTCAGTAGCTTTGGTTTTAGCTGAGGATAAAGTACTTTAACTGTTCTGATATCACCTGAATACAAATAATCGTTCCAGGCAATAAGCAGGTTTTGAAGTGACCATTCCGTAGGCCAAGTTGGGTGGTAAATGAGGTATTCCAATGTGCGTTTGGCCATGCTGAATTCAGCGTCTGTGGCATAATGTGATAGCTGGTTGATGAGCGCGTCGGCTTCATAGGGAATGCGTTCACGGTCACCATCAACATATAATCCGGTAAAAGATGTCGCTTTGATGGTGTATTTGGAAAGTTCCCACACCTGGTTTAACAAGGTGTCGGAACTTTTAAATAAAGTGGCTGTATCATTAAACGGATAGGTTACCACGTAACGTTGTACCCTATTTATAGTGATCCCTTTCCCCGGGTTTTCGATTTCCAGGTAACGAAAAGGCATTACCTCACCAATGTACGCTGGCATGCGAATGGCATTGGAACCTGTATTTCGTTTATCGGCTAAAAATTCAGGTTGGTAGTTGTGTTTGCCCTTTTTTAAAGGCAGGCTGAGCAAACGATAACGAATGGTACCTTTAGGTTTTGTTTCTACAGCCCCAGTGCTATCCGTTGTTTCTCCGATATGTATTTTTAAGGTGTCCGCTCCTGTCAGGGAAATTGCGCTGATATGGAATTGCCCGAAGGCATCTTTTCCAAAGTCATAAAGCAGGTTCTTGTTTTTCAATACCCGGCTGCGTACCGGTGACTGTGTTGATTTAATTAGCGGATAAACGGCTGTTCTATATTGATTCAGGGTGTTAGCAGTCCTGAAAGCTGCCGCTTTTGAAAAGGGGCTTTGGCCCCCGAGCTTATTCCAGACCATCACTTTCCAGTAATAAGCAGCATTGGGAATAAGTTTAGGGCCCCGGTATGGTGTTCCAGGCTGCCAGGCCGCAAATATCTTCCCCGAATCCCATACATCAGCTTTGTTTGCTTTGAGTTTTTCAGGTGCAGAGGCAACAAGTATACGGTAAGCAACCTGATAGCTGTTTGTTGCAGTATCATTCATCACCCAGGTAAAATGCGGATGTTGATTTGCTGTTAAAGCCGCCCTGCCGGGCAAATCCCGGGTGTTGCTTTGTAAAAGCAGGTCTGTCCTTAAGTCAGCAGGTGCTTTTAAAGACTGGGCCTGTATTCTCATTGTGGCAAAGATTAAGACGAGGGCTGCTAAAAGGTGCCTTATGATGCTTAATTGTTGGTTTTTTACACTCATTTCTGGTCTTTTGGGTCGAATAACTTTGGCAGCCACACCCTGAAACGTGATGAGTCATTGTTGGTATTGCCTGCCGAGGCATAGTCAGCTAAAATTAATGATATCGGATCATTCGGACCTTCTTTATGGGACTCAATTTTAAAATCGGCCTTAAATTTCATCCAGAAGCCATCACTATTCACTCCTGCTGACTGAAGATCGATAAAACCTGATGAGTTGAGCATGGGGATCAGTGCATCATCCACATGAGGGCCGCCAAGGCGCATGTCCCTTGCCAAGGCAATTGGTCCACGTAAAACGGCAAAGTTTCCCTTTCCCGAATAAACAATATGCCCCCGCATATCAAGATCAAGTGTGATGGTGTCACCGGAGGTCCATGTCCGGGTAATTTGCGCGTACTGGCCGGTAACAACTGAAGGAATAGCCTGACCATTGATCCGCAGCTGTGTTTGTGTACTCCAGGAGGGTATGCGGACGCCCACGGTGAACCGTTCCGGCCGCCCTACCATTATCTTAATACCTATCTTGCCCGAAACAGGATAGTCCGTTTCCTGTATGAATTCGGCTGGTTGATTTTCAGGCGTCCGGAACGTATAATTGCCAGGAATGAAAAAGTTGACCTGAACGCCTTTGGAACTTTGCATTATTGCTGTAGAGGGTAGTGTAAACAAGCCCCTCGGCCCGCTGGCTACGCAACAGTTCAGCCCCATGCCGCATTGCTCGCTGCCTTCCAGCCGATGCCCGGCCAAAGGGCTGTATTTGGCCCAATCGCTCCCGTTGGGCTTCATGGCACCCAGTAGCGCATTGTAGAAAGTATGCTCTATAGCATCCGCATACCTGGCTTCGGCAGTGAGCTTTAAAAGTTGCTGGTTGAGTTTAATCCAGGTTGCTGTTACACAGGTTTCCTGATAGTGGTTTATGGGCAAGGTCTGAACCTCTTTTCCCCCAAACCAGCATTCTGCAGATGAGCCTGAACCAGCAATGTTAATTTCTGTTTTGTAGATGCTGTCCCATGTTTTTTCGACGGCAAGCCTGTAAGCAGGCTTGCCGGTTATCCGGTACAGTTCAATCAGGCCTTCATAACAGGACATCATTTCATAGGCTTTCTGACCCTGTTCCCAGCCAAACCAGTGCTTTGGCTGGGGGAAACGTTTGCCCACCTCAATTTCAGCCCTGGAAATAAGTTGTGGGCCATTTTCAGACTCCCATTGTTTCACTATTTCTTCGGCAAAAGCCAGGTAGCGCTGTTCTCCCGTCTTGTTGTACAACAGGCAAATTGGTTCAAGCACTGAAGATGCGGCCATGCCCCGGTGGTTGCCTTTTCTGACAATAAGTGCATTATGCGCTTTGAGCTCCCTGATCAGGTGATCGGCTGCCGCACGCGCAGCTTTCAGGCTTTTGGCATCGCCAGTCAGGTCGTGGTACGCAAGCAAGCCCAGCAAACAATATTTGCGGCCCCAGATATCCCATTGCTCCAGCCTGCTTTTTTCATCGTAATTGCCGATGTAACCATCAGGACTTTGTGTAGCAATAAGCTTTGTCACTGCATCATCAAGTACAGCTTTAAGCCGGGGTTCAGGCCGGTAACGATAAGCAAGTACGGCCGAGGTAAACCATTTGCCCCAAAATTCAGATTGCCAGTACCGCGATTCCGTGCGGTTGTTGAACGGTGCTACCAGGCGGTTTACATCCTGCGCAAGGATGCGGTTGTTGTAGGCATCATTGAATCGCTGTGCGGGAAAACCAGTGATATGGCTGGACCATACTGGTTTCAATTGATCCGGGACAGTATTGGTTTGCTGGGCCAGGCAACTGAGGGCAAGTACTAGTAACGATGCACTCAGCAGCAGGGTTATTTTTAGTGTCATGCTATTTTTATAAGGTTAACTTCTTGAGATTTCCTGCCAGTAACTTCCCATCCAGATGAGCTTCAGTGTCGACCGCGAAGTAGTCGGGAAATCTGTACTGCCGGAAAGCCTGATGTTCGTGTTATTGGCAATGGTCGTGAATGAGTTGCTGAAAGTAAGCAGCAGTTCCCGGAACAATTGTCCGCCGGTAATGTTGGTTATGGTTGTAGCAGCAGTATTGTTGAAATTCAGTATCTGCGCGGCCTGAAGTGTCCCGGCCCCCATACCACAGGATACCACTGCTGCATTATTCCCAATGGAAAGCCGCCCGCCCGCTGCGGTAGTAAGGAAGGCAGTCAGCGCTGATTCTGAAATATAGGTTGCAGGTGCCTGGTTAAATACAGGATCTTCCAGGCTCAGCCTGTTGCTGGCCACGTTGCTGCCGTAAGCATCTATAAAAGTCCCACTGGCGGCACCGTATGCCCTTACCGTTCTGACAACCGGTCTCCGGATCACCAGGCCTTGTGTAAGGGCTTTATTGAAGACAATGCCATTGCCCAGGTTGTTGAACAGGGGACTATCGAATTCAACACCCACACCATCCTTAATGTGGACAGCATAACTATCATAGCTACCGTCTTCAATTCTTCCGCCACCGGTAAAGTAAGGGTTGATAAATTTGATGTTTCTTGGCAGGTCATTTGCCCCGTCCGAATCGATCAGTACCGCGTTCAGTCTTGACCCTTCAAATTGCTGTCCGGTAGAGACAAGGTTGTAGGTTCCCCCGTCCAGCCACATGTTGTGCTGATCGGACAAACTAACCTGTCCGCCAACAAAGTTTAGCGGTCCGATGGTACCTGTACTGGCATTTCTTCGGCCAATTCTTATCCCGTAGCCGCATTTGTATACGTTTACATTGCTGTACACTTTCATGTTGATCTGCCCCTCAGATTCATTGGATTTGATATTCAGCCCTATTCCTGTCCAGCTGCCGTTGCCAGAGGCCTGGCCACGGATCAGCCCGTTCTGATGTTCGGTCTCCCAGGTTGTAACCTCGGTTATCCCATTTCCTATTGGATTATTGATCTGAACGGTATAGTTCTTAAACAGGATCTGTCCCTGGCAGGCCTCCAGGTAAATCACATTGGTTGTTTTATTACCCCCCATGAAATTTACATTCTCAAAATCAATTTGACCACCCATGGTTGCCGGGCTGCTTATGGAGAAGAACCCAATGCATTCAATCAGGTTGGCCGTTTCGTTGTTTACATGCACAAAGCCTGCGCCTTGTGGTTCGAGATCGCCCGTTGCTATGCCACCAGCCTGACCGGTAATTTTTATCCTGCCGGGTTTGGACTGGTAGCCGGGATTCTTCAGGCTGTCTTTATACAGGTATAAGGTGTGCGTCAGGTATTTCTTTCCTGCAAGCAGCCTGATCTCAGTGCCGTTTTTAGAGCAGTAATTGAGCGCTTTCTGAATGGGGTCTGTATCGTCTGAACCGGTTTTTGTAGTGTAATTGTAATCGCCTTTGGCCCCAAACATTTCAAGCGTAACAAAGGTAGAGACACGCTTGTACCGCCTGGAACTGCTAATGATGGTCATGGAGCCATCATCCTGACTTGTGGTATCATTTGCATCATATTGAAAAGTTCCCGAGCGCAGTCCGTCATTGATATACACAATGTCGTGATGATCTGCCACACCACTCCTGAGCTGTGCGATGGTCAGATAAGGAACATGATGGAGGCTGTCCGTTAAAATTTCCGGCTGCAGCTCGCTCATTTTCTGGCATGAGTTTAGCCCGGCTATCACCAGGATAGCCCAAAAAAAATACTGTTTCATAGTCTATTTACCTAAGTGTTAATACCTGATGTTTAGTTTTGAGGCGCTCACTGAACTTAACCTGGTTTATATTTTGTACCGCTGTGTTTTCTTCGATGGCAATTGCAGCAGCGATGCCGGCACTTTCGCCCATAACCATCCAGGCAGGTTCTACCCGTATGGACGAAAAAGCAACATGGGATGCCGAGATACAAACCGGCACCAGCAGATTTGTGCATTCTGTAACTTTTGGCGTTATAGCGCGATAGGGGATCTGATAAGCTATACCACGCCCGTTGATGCGGGTCCTGGCAGGAAAGATGGTGCCCTCATTGATGAACCCGCCATCAGGTGTAACAATGCGCTGGCAATCGTGAGAATCTATGGGGAATGATCCGATGCCAATAGGATCAGGTTTTTCCTTTGTTTCCAGGATATCCTTTTGTGTTAAAAAATAATCGCCCACCATTCTGCGTGCTTCCCTGACATATAGCACAGGGGGGAAATGACCATATCTGGCAAATTCATCTTTTGCATAGCCCAGGTTTTCCATCCGCTTTCTTACCTGTTCCGGTACAGCCGGATCGGTCATCAGAAAATACAGCAGGCCTTCGGTATAACCGCGGTGGTTGTCCCATATCTCCTGGCGACGTTTTATTCCGGCATTGGGATAATCCCAGTTTTCACCAACCAGACCGGTCGAAAGCTGCGCACCGATGCCATTGTTGCCATCCAGTTTATTACCCGGAATGGGATAAAGATCGAACGGGATGCCGCTTTTTGGAGAACTTTTATAGAACCGCCTGAACAATTCGTACCTGTCGGCATGGTAACCTTTGGGTTTTTTAAAGGCAAGCCTGTTGGCCGGATCTTCAGACAGGCACAAACGGAAACTATAGGTCATGATCCTGTGGTCCCCCTGTCCCTCAGGGCTAACCGTTGTTCCACTGATTAATGGTAAAGGTTTTTTATGGTTGCCGGTTGCAGAAATGCCAACTGCTTTTTTCTGGTAAACAGCTCCTGCAAAGGACTCGCCAAACTCTTCCCTGCCTTCACGTCCCACCCTGTAGGTTATTCCTGCAGCAGCCATCAGATCGCCTTCGTAGCTGGCGTCGATAAACACTTTACCCGAAAACACCTTGCCCGATCTCATTTTCAGCGTTTGAATGGCACCGTTTTTAAGTTTTGCAGATTTCAGGGTTTCACTGAGCACTACGGTTACGCCGGCTTCTTTTAACATGGTGTTAAACACAAGTTCGGCCACATGGGGCTCATAAGTCCAGTGTTTGGTGTCTTTTTCAGCTACACGGTAGCTGAGCTGAACGCCACGTTCAGCATATAATTTCTCTACACGTTTGTGAAATTCTTCAAAAAGGCCGCCTAAAGTTTCCCGGAACATCTGGTTGGAATCACTGAAGCCAAGGCCTCCGCTCATCATCCCGCCGGCAATACTTAAAGGCTCGATCATCACTACAGATCTGCCTTCGCGCGCAGCCGCTACTGCTGCGGTGACTCCCGCAGGGGTGGCGCCGTAAACGATAACATCGTAGTCCTGCACTGGTTTCCAGGAACTGAAAACAAGAAGGGCCAGAGCAGCTATATAGGTAAGTTTCATTTTCTTAAGATAAATTAAAGAATTAGTATCCTGGGTTTTGAGGCTCCAGCAGTGGGTTAAGGTTGATCTCCCTGTAAGGTACAGGGAATAGTTTTCTATCGGCCGTCACACTCATGTTGGAAAGCCTTGGGTCTATAGACTGGTACCTGGTTTTAAAGGCCTGCATGGTTGCAACTTCTTTCCCCCAACGGATCAGATCGTGCCAGCGGTGACCTTCAAAGCAAAGCTCAAGTCGCCGCTCTTTTTCTATAGCCAGCTGGGCATCTGTTTTTGACAGGCCCAAAAGCGGAGACAGGTTTGCCCTTACCCGGGTTTTGCTGACGTAGGTCAGGGCTTCATCCGTTTTATTGTTCTGGTTAAGTGCTTCCGCATACATCAGCAAAACATCAGCATAACGAAGAACAGGCCAGTCATTTTCACCTTCGTTCAAAATCGGCACGTTGTATACAAATTTCTTCGCCCAGTAATAGATTTTTGGGTTAGTGCCGTCTTTAAATATACCCAGATAGCTGGTTTTGCGTAGGTCTGAAACCTCAAAGGCATCGTAAAGGTCCTGAGTGCCGGTATTGTTACTGGCCGCCCCAAGGCTCACAATCGATGTTCCGGATTTTGCCGGGGCAAAAGCATGCGCAAAGGAGTTGCCCAGGGCCAGGCCGCCCGAGATGAACTGAACAGAAAAGATAACTTCTGAATTGCCGTCGTTACCAGGCCCGAAAAGTTTGGACAGGTTGGGCTCGAAAGTATAGGCTGGTATAACTTCCTGTAAGATGGCTTCTGCCTCGGGCCATTTTTTCTGCTGCAGGTAAACCTTGCCCAGTAGTGATTTTGCTGCCCCGGCAGTGGCCCGCCCCACATTTAACCCTGTAAATTTTGGGGGTAGCACAACATGTGCCTCCTTAAGGTCTTTTTCTATTTGCTGATATACTTCGGATGCGGGACTTCGCTTATAGGTGTAGGCTTCCGCTTCTGTTTTCAGTTCCTTTAATATCAAGGGCACATCCCCATAAAACTTAGTGAGGTTAAAATACATGAGTGCCCTAAGGAATTTAGCTTCGCCAATGTACTGGTTTTTGAGGCTTGCGGCAATTGTTATGGCCTCTATACGGTCCAGGATAATATTGGTTGCTGCTATGGTCCGGTATGCCTGGTTCCAGGGGCCCGAAACACCTCCGGTAGGCCGGTAGGTAAGCCAGTCGAACTCCCCGTATCCGCCTTCATTTTCTGAGAATACCTGTGTATTGTCTGACGGCAATTCAGCGTATAGCCAATAGTTACTGTAAATTTCCCTCAGGTTGCCATAGGCTCCGGTGAGTGTTGCAGTAATGTCGGATTCTGTCTTGTAATAAGTGCCGACATCGATAATATGCTGCGGGGTCAGGTCAACAAACCCTTTCCCGCAGCCTGCGGTTATCATGATCATTGCCATGACCAGGGTTTTATATATTTTAGAAAGATAACGGTCCATAATTTTAGTTTTAAAGCAGTTTATCATTAAAAACCCACGTTGATTCCAAAAATAAATACGCGGTTGGCAGGATAGGTACCCTGGTCCACTCCAGGGCGGAGTACAGCGTATACAGAGTCGCTGGTAACACTTGTTTCTGGATTGTACCAGTTGTATTTGGTAAAAGTCAGGAGGTTCTGGCCTGTAACATAGAAGCGGACGGTCTGCATGTTGATACTTTTTAATAAACTTTGGGGTAAACGGTATCCAAGTGTAAGGTTACGGATCCGCAGGAATGAGGCATCGGATACGGCTTTGTTGGTCAGGTTGTTTAAAGGCGTTACCCCCGATGCAAGCGGTGCCGGGTATTCTACACCCCTGTCGGGTTGCTGACTGTCGAACATATTGTTGTAATAGGTGGGGCTGGTATTGACGTTATGTACCCCAAACTGGTGACGGATATTGCCATTGATGACATTTACGCCCTGGACGCCTTGTACAATGAGCGACACGTCGAAGTTCTTGTACTGGAAACTGCTCGATAGACCGTAAACAAAATCAGGGAAGCCACGCCCTATGACAGCCATGTCTGCTTCATTAATTACACCATCATTGTTCTGGTCTTTAATGATCCAGTCGCCCACTTTATTGCCTGTAACCCATTGCGGATATTTACCCAGGTCCTGTGTGTTCTTAAAGATCCCCTGTACCTCATAGCCCCGCATTAAGCCCAGCGGGTCTCCCACTTTTACCTGGAATACATTGTCCCAGCCAAATATCGCAGATTGTGCAGGTAAAGACCCTGGTCCGCCCAGATCATCCACCCGTGTGCGGTTAGCAGATAGGTTCGCATCTACTGTCCATTTAACTTCACCCAGCTTAAAATTGGCTTTTCCGCTAATTTCAAAACCACGGTTGCTCAACCTGCCAAGGTTGGTGCGGAATGAAGTGGCATAACCTATAATGCTTGGCAGGTCTTTTTGAAACAACATCCCCTCTGTATGACGGGTATAGTAGTCTACAGAAATGCTGTATTTGTCATCCATAAAACCAGCCTCTAATCCAAGGTCCGTCTGCCGGTTCTTTTCCCAGGTAAGGTTATAGTTGGCAAAGCCGGATTGTGCAGATCCATAGGATTTTTGGGAACCAAAAACGTAATCACGATCGATAATGTTATTCGACCAGGTAAAATCGCCAATGTTAGCATTCCCTGTTTCCCCATAGCTGGCACGTAGTTTCAGCTCGTTCAATACATTTTTCAGCGGTTGCATAAAGTTTTCCTCGCTGATGCGCCATGCTCCTGAAAGGGAAGGGAATAAGGCAAAACGGTTGTTGGGGCCAAAGCGTGAGGAACCGTCCTGTCGCAATGCACCTGAGAAGATGTATTTGCCTTTATAATCGTAATTTATCCTTCCTCCGAAAGACAGGAATGAATTCTGGCTGTAGGCCAATGAACCCAGGATTTCTGAAGACGCGAGTGGGTTTTCCAGCAAAGTTGTGGTATAGGTGCCTGACCTTCCGTTAACCCTTGTCGACTTTGCATTGTACTTCTGCAAAGAATATAAAAGAAGGGCACTCAGGTTATGACTGGTACCTAAAGCCTTGTTGTAAGAGATGGTATTTTCCCAAAGCCAGTCTAAGGGTGGTAGACTGGGCCTCGGCAGCGTAGATCTGGGTAATTACAGGCGTAGATAAGCTTGCCGCCGGGGCGCTTCCATTGGCCAGCATTGCCGGAATATAGGAGTACTGATCGTTCATATTTAAGGTGGCCCCAATGGAAGTCTTAAATTTCAGATCTTTAACAGGTTCATATTCCAGGAAGTTGTTCCCGAGAATGCGATATTCGCGGAGCCGGTTTTTATAAAGTTCGAGTACACCCAGGGGGTTGTAAAGTGCCGCCTGAAAGAATACGCCATTTGCGGCGTTCTTTAATCCGCGGTACCCTTGTGCATAATCCCCATCTGCGGCATAAACAGATACAACGGGGGGCATTAATACTGCAGAATGGATGGGGCTGGGCAAAGCCCTTGCCCCTGTAGTTTCACTGGCCGAGGCCTCGCTGAACTGCCCTCCTGCGGGCTGCCTGAATTGCTGTGAATAGGAGGGGGACATCGAAATTCCTAATTTGAGTTTCGGACTTAAATCTGCATCAAGGTTAAAACGGAGGTTGTAACGGTCGTATTTAGTCCCAACCATTGTCCCGTCCTGCTTAAAATAGCCGCCAGATACAGCATATTTTACTTTTTCGGATCCACCTCTTGCCGAAATCTGAAAATCAGCGATCGGAGCCTGCTGGAATATCACATCCTGCCAGTCAATATCCGGCAGGCTTTGCGGGTCGGTATCAAAAACAACCGGATAAGTGACGCCACGCATCCTTGTGGCATATCTGGCATAATCTATATACTGGTCGCGGCTCAACAAATCAACTTTTTTTGCAATATTCTGTACCCCGGTATAAGCAGATACATTGAAAGCTGTTTTTCCCGCCTTTCCACGTTTGGTTGTTACAACAACTACCCCATTTGCTGCCCTTGAACCATAGATCGCAGCTGATGCTGCATCTTTTAAAAGATCTATGGATTCAATATCAGCAGGGTTGATCAGATTGAACTGTGTTGATTCCTGCAAGGGGTAGCCGTCGACCACATAAAGCGGATCGCTGTCTGTTCCCAAAGATCCTATCCCCCTGATCCTGATGGTTGGGGCTTCACCTGGGTATCCTCCTCTGCCAGATTGAACCTGCACACCGGAGGCCAGCCCGGCAAGGGCTTCTCCTGGCGTGGATACCGGCTGAACGCCGATGAATTTACCCTCTACCCTGGAAATGGAGGTAGATAGCTTCTTTTTGGATTGTTCCCCATATCCTATAACCAGTACCTCTTCGAGCGCATTTTTCTGTTCTTTTAAAATCACATTGATATTGTCAGACTCGTTTACCTGGATTTCGTAAGTGCTGAAACCGATATAGGAGAATATGAGAACGTCATCTTTATCGGCCGCCATAATTTTATAGTTCCCATTGATATCTGTTACGACGGTATTGGCGGTTTTTTTAGTCCTGATGCTTACCCCGGGTAAAGGCAGCCCCTTTTCATCGCTTACTTTTCCTGTAACCGGAATTGGTGCGACCAGGTGTTTATCTGGTATGGGAATCTCTTTTTCCCTGATGACTACCGTCTGATTGTCATTAAAAAGAATCTCGACAGCCTTTTCAGAGAAGCATTGGTTCAGCACGTCCTTTAATGATACCTTTCGCACGTTTATGGTAACAGGGCTTATGGTTTTGATCAGTCCGGCATCACATATAAAATTGTAGCCCGTTTGTTTGGTCAGCAGGGAGAACACTTCTTTAATGGGTTTCTGTTTAACATTTAAACTTACCCTTTGCGCATAACTCGCCGCATTGACCTGTAAAAATGTAACCAGTAAAAAAGCGAAGGTCAGTTTCATTCTTAATACCCATTTAGTTTTGTCTGTCTGCCATCGCAGGTTTAAATGACGCGGTACGGACAGGAACCTTAGCGTACAGGAAACAGTGTTCCCGGACGTAAGTCCAGTAAAATTTTCATACATTTGGTTAGGATTAATATTTGGTTGTTGTTTCAATTGATCAGATATCCTGATTGGCTTTTGTTAGCCAGCCAAAGCCGGGAGTGGTCTCAACACTTCCGGCTTTTAGGATATTCTTTTAAGTATTTATTTTGCTATAACTTCAATCCTCCTTCCTTCAATTTTAAAATGAACTTTGCCGGTTAATTCTATGTTCTTTAATAGGTTTTCAAGATTTTTGCTGCGCGAATAATTTCCTACGAAATAGATGTTATCCATGTTGCCTTTAAAAACGACTTCAACGTCATACCACCTGGAAATTTTTTTCATGATGCTCCTGATGTTCTCCTCATTAAAAACAAACAATCCGTTTTTCCAGGCAATTGCCTCTTCTGCGTCAGTTTCATAGACTTTTATTTCAGCAGAATCCACCGAGGCCTCCTGTCCGGGCTTAAGGATGATGTTTGTTGTTTTTCCAGGTTTTAGGATTTTAACCGACCCCTCAAGTAAGGTAGTGGTTGTCGCCAGCTCATTTGTATAGGCATTGACATTGAAATGTGTGCCCAATACTTTTAGTTCCTGTCTGGCAGATTTTACGACGAACGGAGCATTTTTATTTTTCGCAATTTCGAAATATGCTTCTCCGCTCAGCTCCACTCTACGTTCTTTAAGTCCGGTGAAGTTTGCGGGGAAGGTAAGTGCAGATGCGGCATTGAGCCATACTTTAGAACCGTCGGGTAAAATTAACTGATATTCGCCACCTTTAGGGGTTTCTATGGTATTGTAATCAGGCCTGCTGTTATGCTGACCTGCCTGTGCTGTTACCTGGTAAAGCAAAGTCCCTGATGCGGTTTTAGTGATTTTTATGCCCGATTGTTCGGCAAGGTTGCCATTATCGGCTTCTGTTAATGCAATTCTTTTACCATTGGAAAGTGTCAGAAACGCTTTGCTTCCCCCAGCAATAATGCGTTCTGTTTTGACATGCTGAGGAGTAGAGGTGTTCCCGCTTTCAGGATAAAAATAAAATGCAAGTCCAACGCACAGGATAATTGTTGCGGCAACAGTAAATTTCTGCCATAAACGATAGGAAGGTCTGATACTTATCTGTTGCTTAACCGCTGTCCAGTTTTGCTGGTGCATTGCCTGGAGGTGCTCATCAGAAAGCGCATGGTCAGCTTCCGCATTAAAATTATGCAGCCAGTTTTCCAGCACCGCTTTTTCTTCAGTACTAGCCTGCCCCTTTTTGTATTTTAATAAAAGCTCCCTGGCGTCTTCCTGCATATGCAAAGCGGTTTAATTTTCTTCGGTTTTATCACAATGACAGGTAAGTAATGACGAGTGGGTACTGCAGGTGAAAAAATATTTACAACAGGTAACAAAGGTAGATGAGGACGCCCAATTTGTTGCGTAGAATTTTCAAGGCCCTTTTCATATGGGTTTCTACCGTTTGTTCCGATATATTCAGCTGCAGGGCAATTTCTTTATTACTCAGGTATTGGTTTTTTCTCAATTCAAAAACTTCCCGCATTTTTGGGGGAAGTGCTGCGATCTCCTTTTCAATTAATGCCGTGATATCTTTTTCGCGGATTAAAAAATCGGCAGATACCATATCTGAGTTGATGGCATGTTGTAGCGATGCTATATATTTCGTTTCGCTTTGCTTGCGGGCAATGATATTCAATATTTTATTCAACACAGATTTATAAAGATAACCTGGAAGCGTGGTTTTAAGCACGAAATCTTTTCTGGCATTCCACAATTGCACAAAAACTTCCTGTACAACGTCCTTTGCTTCTTCAGTATTCTGGAGCTTTTTATATGCGTATATATATAGCAAACTGTCAAAACGCCTGAAAATTTCAGCAAATGCCAGCTCCTGATCTGCTTTCAATAAGGTCATCAGTTCAAAATCATCAAGATTGCTTAGTGAATGCATACAATACAGTTTGGCTGGTTTAGCAATATTAAAAAATTATTTCTAAATGTGCCATGCTATTAATTGCCAATAGGTATCATAGATTTCATTTCAAAATGTTTATTTTTATTTTATTTTGTTTTGAATTGTTTAATTCACTTACTTTATGATGCTTTGTATTTTTGGATGTTGTGAGCACTTTCAAATACGACGCACTAACCAGATATATAATTAAAGGGGTTGCAACATGTCATTCTTACCAAATACGCGGCGTTGGTTTATTATTTTTATCATATTTTTAGCCATTGTATTTAATTATTTCGACAGGCAGATTGTTTCTATCCTTAAGCCTGTACTCAAGAAAGAATTTGCGCTTAATGACAATGGCTACGCACTTGTACTGAACATCTTTACCATTTGTTATGCTGCAATGTATCCTGTATCGGGTTGGTTGGTTGATAAGTTTGGTGCAAAGCGGGTGATGTTTGCAGGCATCATTGGCTGGTCGCTCGCCTGTATAGGGGGAGGGATTTCGCGGACCTTCGGCCAGTTTACTTTTTTTCGTGGCCTGCTTGGAATGGCAGAGCCAACCAATTTTCCGGCCCAGTTAAAAGTGGTTGCGGTTTGGTTTCCTGGCAAGCTAAGGGCAACTGCAAACAGTTTATGCGTAGCCGGCAGTTCAATCGGTGCGATTATAGCACCACCGCTGGTGGCCTGGTTGGCCATTACTTATAACTGGCATACAGTTTTTATGGTAGCAGGGGCTGTTGGACTTATTATCGCACTTTTGTGGATCATCATATACCGAAATCCCCCTGCTGAGGTCACTTTGGCAATTTCAGGAACTCCCAGCCCGGAAGAAACACCAGCTTTTAGCTGGAAACAGCTGTGGGGAAGAAAGAGCCTGTGGGGTATTTTGCTGATCCGTTTTGTAAGTGATCCGGTATGGTATTTCTGCCTTTTCTGGCTTCCGGGTTATTTACAGGAGCAGTCGGGGTTTTCGCTTGCACAAATGGGAATGTTTGGCTGGATCCCATTTTTGGTTGCCGATCTGGGCGCAATTGCAACCGCTGCCTGGTCAGACCGTATGGTAAGAAAGGGAAAAGAACCTTTAAAAGCCCGTAAGGTAATGCTTAGCTGCGTAGCGGCGTTTGCGCCACTCTGCGTGCTTACGCCTTATCTGCCCAGCCCGTTTGTTACCCTGTTTATCTTTAGTATCGTGGCAGTTGCCTGCTTAAGCTGGCTGTTTACCATAAGCGTAGTCATTGCCGAAGCTTTTCCTGTAAAAAATGTAGCCAGCGTATTGGGTATAGCAGGTGGTTTTGGCGCGCTTGGTGCTGTAGGCTTTAACTATTTTGTAGGTCAGTTTATGGGCACACTGGGTGCCGGGAATATATTTATTGCAATGGCCTTTCTGCATCCCCTGGCCGTGCTGATTTTGTGGACAATGGTAAGAAAGGAAAAACCTGCGGGTGCAGTTGTAAAATTGGAAACGACCTGATGATTTTTATGAATAAAGTGTTTGATATGAAGAATATAACGACAATAACGGAGCCAGCCAGGGAACTTCCTGTGCGTGTAGAAGTAGATGTGTTGGTGGTTGGTGGCGGACCTGCCGGAATTACAGCAGCCCAGGCTGCTGCAGAAGACGGGTTGAAGGTAATGCTGATAGACAGCAGGAGTTTTGTGGGGGGCAACATGACCATCGGCTTGCCGATATTGGGTTTCCTGGGGCAAAAGGGGAACCAGATCATTAAAGGCATTCCGCAACAGTTTATTGACCGGCTTAAGGCCGTTGGTGCAGCTAGTGAACACAGGCCATGTCCCTTGCACATGAGTTTAACCCTGGTAGAGCCCGAAGCTGTTAAAAATATCGGTCTGGATATGTTGCTGGCGGCCGGCGTAAATGTTTTGCTGTACACTTTTTGTGTGGGGGTTGTTAAAGAAGGAAATCAGTTAAAAGGGGTGATTGTAGAAAGCAAATCAGGTAGGGAAGTCATCCTCGCCAAAACGGTTATCGATTGTACCGGCGATGCAGACGTGGCTTTTAAGGCCGGTGTTCCATGTGAACAGGGAAATGAGACAGGCGGTGCACAACCCCCAACTTTAATGTTTTGTATGGGGGGCGTAGACACAGAAAAATTAAGGATGTCTATTGCCCAGGAGCCACGAACCTATCTTACCGATTTTATTCCCAGCGAATATTTTGGTCAGAATAATCAGTTTATTGTGGTGGGATTACGAAGTGTCATGGAAAAGGCCCGTGAAGCGGGATATCATTTGCCGGTAGAGCGTACCATATTAATTACCGGTTTACGTGAAGGAGAAGTTTGGGTAAATATGTCCAGGATTAACGGCGTAGATGGCACTGATCCCGAAAGTTTGACCCACGGCGAGGTTGAAGGGCGTAAACAGGTAGAGGAGATCCAGCGTTATCTGAGGGAATATGTACCTGGTTTCGGGAAAGCTGTTTTTACCAAAATGGCCCCGTTTTTAGGCATCAGGGAAACACGTCGCATAACCGGGCAGTATACTTTAACTGCTGAAGATATTTTGGGCTGCCGCAGATTCGAAGACGCCATTGCCGTTGCCAGCTATCCCTTGGATATCCATCACCCGGAAGGAGGAGGGTGTACACTGACCTGGTGCGGCGATAGCTATGACATCCCATATCGCTGTTTAATCCCCAAACAGGTAGAGAATCTGATCGTAGCCGGACGCTGCATCTCCACTACACACGAAGCCATGTCGGCCATCCGGGTTATGGCCCCCTGTATGGCCATGGGCGAAGCGGCAGGAAGAGCTGCAAAACTGGCTATCCGCAAACAAATTCAGCCATCGCAACTGGATGCAAAGGAGCTTCAGGCAGAGCTCCTGGAAAAAGGAGCCTATCTGGAACCGGAACAAATGGCTTCCGACCGAGAATCTGTATAAATAAGCATCCGATCGTAATTTTTAACAGATAATTTGTATTTTCAGTACCGCTAATGGTTAATCACTCATTTTGTCTATGCTTAAAAGTATTGGTACCCTGGTTTCTGCCGGGTTAATTACGATAATTGGTTTTAGCTTCGTCAGTCCCGAAGAAGACACGAATATGACAGGGCTTGATTTTAACCCGGTTTCGGCCGCTGAGTTTTTGTCAGACCCCGCTGTTCACTATAAAACTTATTGTGCCGGCTGCCATGGCGAAAAGATGGATATGTTTGTCGACCGCCAGTGGAAACATGGTAACACTAAGGAAGACATCTTTAAGTCTGTGAAATTTGGGCATGAGAATGAAGGCATGCCGGCATTTGGTGCCAGTTTAAGCGATAAGGAAATCAACGCCCTGGCCAATTATATCCTGGAAGGCATAAAACATGTAGATAAATATACGGATAATGAAAAGCCTGTTTCTGATCTGTTTAAAACAGCCGAAATGAATATCCGCCTGGAACTTGTGGCCGAGGGCATGGATATTCCCTGGGCTATGGCCTTTCTGCCCGGACAGGAAATGCTGGTTACCGACAGGAACGGTAAATTTTACCGGGTAAAATCCGATAAAACCCTGCAAAGCATCAGCGGTGCCCCCGAGGCACTGTCAAGAGGGCAGGGAGGACTGATGGATGTCATTCTGGATCCTGATTTTGTTCAAAACAAAAGAATCTATCTTTCCTATTCAAAATTTAAAAATGAAGGTGCTGCGGTTTTGGCCACCACTGCAATTATGCAGGCTAAATTGGAAGGAAATGCGCTGACAGAACAGAAGGACATTTTCGTGGCTGAGCCCTGGTCAAGAACCCAGCACCATTATGGTTCCAGGATGCAGTTTGGTAAAGATGGCTACCTTTATTTTTCGGTAGGTGAACGTGGTAATGAAAAAGTAAACCCTCAGGAAATTAAAGGGAACGATCTGGGTAAGGTTCACCGCATCAAAAGTGATGGCAGCATCCCTGCAGATAACCCCTTTTTAAAAACACCGGGGGCCGAGGCTTCTATCTACAATTACGGACACCGCAATCCCCAGGGAATGACCATTCATCCGGAAACGGGGAAGATCTGGACCAATGAACATGGACCGCGTGGAGGCGATGAAATCAATATTGAAGAGCCCGGAAAAAATTACGGCTGGCCGGTAATTACTTACGGCATCAACTATAACGGCAAGCCCATCAGTAATCTTACAGCTAAACCCGGTATGGTGCAACCTGTACACTACTGGATCCCATCCATAGGGCCAAGCGGACTGGCCTTTGTTACCGGTGACAAATACAAAAACTGGAAAGGCAACCTGCTGTCGGGCTCATTGCGGTTTAAATTTTTGCAAAGGAGTGTGCTTAAAGGTAACAAGGTGGTTAAAGAAGAAATCCTGTTTAAAAACATTGGCAGGGTAAGGGATGTCCGGATGTCTCCCGATGGCTTCATCTACATTTCGGTTGAAAGTCCTGGCCGTGTCTATAGGCTGGTCCCGGTGGATAAATAATTGCAGGGAAGAATACCTGTCATGTATGAATTTCTTGTAATTTTAGTTTTTAAGGAAGCAGGAAATTGTCGTAATGTTTAAAATAAAAACTTTTGTATTTGTAGGGCTGCTGTGGGTCGTCTGCTTTGCTGGGCCGCTTAAAGGTGCTGCTGCTGTTTCTGCCCAGGATTCGCTCAGGGCCAAGATTACGGCATTAAATAAGAAAGCCAAGCAGCTAAACCAGGATGCAACCAATCAAGCTATTGCCTACGCCTATAAAGCCTACCTGCTTGCCTATGAAAATAAATTGAAGCAGGAAGAGGCCGATGCATTGGTGATTCTTGCCGAAGGTTACCTGTACAATGACATTTACGATCTGGCACTGGAATACGGTTTTAATGCGCTGGAAATTTATAAAGAAAAAGGCAGCCAGGAACAGATTGCTGATACTTATACCATACTCGGCTGGACTTACTACGATGTGGAAAATGCAGAATTTGCACTGAAATATCATACCATGGCCTATAATCTGTACAAAAAGGCAGGCAAAAAAAGGAAAGCATCGGTTTCCCTGAATGGGATAGGGCTTACCTATCAGCTCAAAAATGAGTTCAAAAAAGCTGCCGGCTATTTCAACAGCGTCCTGGCACAGGCAAAAGAAGAGCACAACCAGGTGATGATCAGCGCGGCCTACAATAACCTGGGCATCAGCAGCAATAATGAAAATAACTACGAAGAGGCCATCCGCTTTTTCCTGCTTTCGCTCCGGCATGCTACAGGGCGGGTATTGTCGCTCGCCGAGATTCACAACCAAATGGCCTTTTCGCTGATTAAACTGGGGCGTTACCAGGAAGGAAAAGCATCACTCGATAAAGCACATGCCTATATTCAACAATCCACTTCCAACTCCAAAAAAGAAAACCTGCTCGATTATTATAAGGTGCTTTCCCAATTGTACCAGCTTACGGGTGATTATAAACATGCCTATGAAAATATCCAGCAGTACAATGCAGTGCGTGAGGAATTCCTTTCCAAAAACAAGATCAACGCACTCTTAACGCTAACCATGAAACGGGAAGCCCAGGAAAAGGAGCGGCAGATCAAAGCCTTGAACCTGGAAAAAAGCATGCGGTCTTACCAGCGCAATACCCTGGCCATTATAGTACTTTTACTGTTGATCATTGGCTTTTTATTGTATAACAAACTGAGAAGCCGGCAAAGGAAAAATGCAGAACTGGCCGAAATGAAGCAGCAACTGTTGAGCAATAAGCTGGAATTTAACAATGCAGAGCTGAAAAACTATTCCATGTATATGACCCACAGGAATGAAGTGATCGGAGCCTTTATTGAAGAACTGCTTGCCCTGGAGAAGAGCGGGGCGGAGGATATGCCGCAGCGTTTGCATAAGCTGGTCAATAAATTCCGTTATGAGGTCAACAGCGAAAAATACCTCGAAGATTTTAACCTGCAGATTGAAGCCAAATACCAGGATTTCTTTTACAACCTTCAGCAGAAGTTCCCCACTTTAACCCAAAACGAGCGGCGATTGTGTGCCCAGATCAGGCTCAACCTGTCTATCAAGGAGATCGCATCCCTCAATAACATCTCTGTGAAGTCGGTAGAAATGGCGCGTTATCGACTGAGAAAACATTTTGAACTGCCAACCAGCGAGAACCTGAACGACTTCCTAAAGGCCTTTTAATGCCGTTTAAGCGTGCTTGTAGAGGTGTTGTAGGGGTGTTTTGTGTTCGATGTAGGGGTGCCTTCTATAGCATTTTAAGCCCGGTATTATTTAGGTTTGAGTAAGTAATCAGCCGGAAAACCAATCCGGAATTAATCAACTTAAACCAAATATTATGATTAGAAATTTACGATGGCCAATTCATTTCCTTTTTGGATTGCTCCTGTTGTTTAGTACAGGCAGCAGTTTTGCTCAGAGCACTTTAATTAAAGGACAGGTGTTAAATGAGATTGACCAGCCTCAGGCAGGTATCAGTATTAAAATAAAAGGAAGTACCACCGGAACAGCCTCAGACGGTTCGGGAAACTTTGCCATTCAGGCCAAAGCGCAGGATGTGCTTGTTTTCTCTGCGGTAGGTTTTAAAACGCAGGAATTGCCGGTAAGCCCCGGAAAAGAAATGCGTGTTAAAATGATCATGGATTTACAGGGACTTGAAGAAGTGGTGGTAATAGGTTATGGTACACAGAAAAAGAGCAACCTTACCAGTGCCGTAAGCTCCGTAAACGGAGAGAAATTGGCGCAGGTAGCCTCTAATAACCCTGTAAATGCTTTGCAGGGTCGTGTAGCCGGTTTGTCGGTAAGCAGCCCGGGTGGCAATCCAGGGCAGTCCTCAGACGTCCGGTTAAGGGGTATTGGTACTTTTGGTAGTCACCAGCCCTTATATGTAATTGACGGTGTACCCGGAGATCCTTACTATTTAAGCAACAACGATGTGGCTTCTATAGAAGTACTTAAAGATGGTGCCGCAGCTTCCATCTACGGTTCCAACAGTGCCAATGGGGTTATCCTCATCACTACCAAAAAAGGGAAAAAAGGCGCTCCTGTTATTGACTTTTCAGGTAGCTACAGTGCTGTTACCCCTACAGAAAAATACGATTTTCTGGATGCAGAAGGCTACAAAAAAGTACACACCCAGATGTATACCAACGCGGGGATGCAACCATCGGCTTTTCCGGCGTACCTCACTAAAAATACAGGGGTAAATACCAACTGGCAGGACCTGATGAACCGCAAAGGGGTATCGCAGAATTACAGCATAGGCTTAAGCGGAGGCAGCGATTACCTCACTTATGCGCTTACCGGCGACCTGACAGACGATAAAGGTACTTTTATCGGTTCCGATTTCAATAAAAAATCATTCAGGTCAAGAAATGAGTTTAACAAAGGCATCCTGAAAGTAGGAAGCAATATCGTATATACAGAAACCCAGTCGGAAGCTGCAAAGTTCAATGTAAAAGACGGCTACTTTCAATCGCCGCTGCTGCCTGTTTTCGACAGCAACGAGCCATATGGCTATGCCTTAACTGCCGATGGCCTGCCCAGGTTCCAGAACCCGGTTGGTGCAGATCATTTTCTGGATGCAAACAGCAAGACCAAATACCTTGCAGGAAGCCTCAATATCAATCTTAAACTGTATAAAGGGTTGAGCTATACCGCCAACCTGAGCTATATCAATGCCCAGACAGATGATTATTCCCACAATCCGCCTTACAGGGTAAATGCAAACGACCCGGCAATTTCCTATCCAAGGGTGTACAACCGGGCCTCTACCTACAAAGAGCGCGTAATGGAGCATTTGCTGAATTACGAACTGGATATAGACAAGCACAGCTTTAAATTATTGGCAGGTTATACCGCCCAGGAAAAAACAAACCGTTTCCTGAGTGCTACAGTAGATGGCAAAACCATTGTACGTACTGTTGTAAACGGTAAAATTGTAGAAACAGAGGTGCCTGCAGGTTTCAATAACCCCGATTTCAATACCATTAGTGCCGGATTGGGCGGAACATTTAACGCCTCAGGATCCAATAACAAATACGTGCGTTTGTCGACCCTCGCCCGTTTAAATTATGCTTATGACGACAAGTACCTTTTACAGGTTTCTGTACGCCGCGATGGTTCTTCCGTGTTTGGCGAAGACAGGAGGTACGGTGTATTTCCTTCGGTATCATTGGGCTGGAACATCAATAAAGAGAGCTTCCTGAGCCAGGTAAGCTGGCTGAACAGCCTGAAATTAAGGGCCAGTTACGGCGAGCTTGGAAACGAAGGTGCTTTGGGCTATTACGACCACCAGGCCCTGATCACCACAGTAAATAACCAGTCGGGCGGCTATGTGCAGGGCTCTGGTGCAACGCCATGGCCCGGTTCTGCCAGTTATTCGTTGTTGAACAGGGACTTGCGCTGGGAAACCATTAAATCTAAAAACCTGGGACTTGACTTCGGCTTGTTTGGCAAGCTGACCGGCTCCCTGAACTTTTACGACAATGTTACTGATGGATTGCTGATCACAAAAGAAGTACCTCCTTCTGCCGGGGTGAACGACCCTATCCTGAATGTAGGTAAAATATCCAATAAGGGTGCCGAGCTGGAAGCCAGCTATAAGCTTGCTGCGGGCGAATGGAATTTTGATCTTGGCGGATCTTTCAGTCTGCTGAAAAATAAGGTGCTGGCACTGGCCAATACCGATCAGGTTTTATACGGAACAGGTTTAAGGTTTGGTACAGACCATATTCCTACGCAAACCATGGTGGGTAAAGAGATCGGTGCATTTTACCTGTACGAGGCCAACGGGATCTTTCAGACGGATGCTGAAGCCGCAGGCTACAAAAATGCAGATGGTGATGCCCTGCAGCCCAATGCAAAAGCCGGCGATATCCGTTTCAGGGATACCAATGGCGATGGTGTAATCGATGAAAAAGATAAGACCTATCAGGGATCAGGCTTTGCCAAATTTGAGTACGGGCTAAACCTGGCCGCAAACTTTAAAAACTTCGACCTTTCGCTGTTCTGGCAGGGTGTAGGCGGCAACAAAATCTATAACGGAAACCGCTTTGAACTGGAAGGTATGGAAGCCGGAAGAAATTTCCTGTCCACTACCCTGGATGCCTGGACCCCGCAGGATACCAATACCGATATGCCAAGGGCCGTATTGGGCGATCCGAACAGAAATGCACGGGAGTCGACCAGGTTCCTCGAAAGTGGTTCTTACCTGAGGTTAAAAGTGGTTCAGCTGGGCTATACCTTCCCGCAAACCTTGCTTAAAGACATCAAAGTTTCCCGTTTAAGGGTTTACCTGAGCGGACAAAACCTGCTTACGTTTACCAAATACTCAGGGCTTGACCCGGAAGTAGGTACGTTCAGCGCACTGAATACGGGGGTAGACCGCATGTTGTACCCTCAGAATAAACGGATCATGGCTGGTGTTCAATTAACCTTTTAATGCATTTAATTTCTCTAAAAATGAAAGCGAATAAACTATATATAAGCCTCTGCCTGGCCTTGATGGCAACGGCAGGCTGCAAGAAAAGTGAGCTGGATCAAAAGGTTCCTGACCAGCTTACGGTAGATAATTTCTGGACCAATAAAGACCGTGCCCTTTCTGGTTTATCGGCAGCCTATTCACAGCTGGAAGGCTTTGTGGGCTGGGACAATTATGTGGAAGCACGGTCGGTACGTGAATTTTACCGCGAAGATTACGTGGTTCCCGGAGCTGATGCCTACAATTATCCATGGTGGACAGAACATTACAACTTCGATTTTACCTCGGGCAATTATGCCATCGACCTGCTGTGGAGGGAAAATTACAAGGGGATGAATTTTGCCAACCAGGTCATTGAGAATGTAGGAAAAATGGCGGCAACAGCAATTGACGATGCCAGCAAAAAGCAGATCATTGCCGAAGCCAAATTTTTAAGGGCTTACTATCATTTCAAAGTACTCAATAATTTTACCCAGGTGATCATCAGGGATAAGGTACCTACTTCGGAAGCAGACCTGGCCAAAGGTTTCTCTTCCAGACAGGAAGTATATGAGTTCATTCTGAAAGACCTGAAAGAGGCTGAACCGGATCTTCCTTTAAGGAAAGACCGTCCTGCAACCGAGCAGGGCAGGATCACCAAGGGTGCCGCACAGGCCTACCTGGGTAAAGTGTACCTGTACCGTGCCGGAGATGACAAAGCCGGCGCCACAGGCTATTATACCGAAGCCAAAAAATGGCTGCAGGCTGTAATCGATTCCAAAGCCTATACACTTGATCCCGACTTTGGCAATATGTTCAATGGTGTAACAAGGAACAGTCCGGAGTCGATATTTGAGTTACAGCAAACAGCCGACGCAACCAGCGGTGCCAACTACCGCTCTTACCTGAGCGACTGGGTAGCGGCTTCCGAGCTGAACGGTTATGGAGAGATCTATGGAACGCCGCGCTTGCTAACAGAAATGCTGAAAGAAGGAAAAATTGCAAATGGCAGTTATGATGCCCGGGTTTATCAGACCCTTTATTTCAGGGACAGTTATTTCAATGATGCGGGCACACCGCGGGTGTACGGTAAAACGTATAACCAGGTTTTTGGGGCTACCGCACAAACCATAGCCTTCAGGAAATGGATCCCTGCCACACCAGACCGTATTGGCTTGTCGAATGCCATCAACGTTCCGCTGATGCGTTATGCAGATGTACTGCTGATGTATGCCGAAGTGCTGAATGAGCAGGGCAGTGGTGATGCTGTGAAGTACATTACCGAAGTGCGCAAAAGAGTAAACCTGCCGGATGCGGTAGCCGGTAACAAACAGGTTGTTTTTGATCAGATCATGCACGAAAGGGTGATGGAATTTACACTGGAAAGCAGTCGCTTTTATGATCTCAGACGCTGGGGCCTACTTGCCCAGAACATGCAGGCTGCCGGAAGGAAATTTACAGCCGATAAAGCCTTCTACCCTATACCATTAAAAGAGGTGGTCAACAACCCGCAGGCCCAATAACAGAATCCAATCACAGGGGAGCGAAAGCTCCCCTTTTCCTAGTCTTTGCCGATGAATTTTTATAGGATATTACAACCCGCATTATCTGCGCTTCTCATTTTTCCTGCCTTATTGTTTGCACAGCAGAACGATTGGGAAAACCCGGAAAAACCTTCGCTGAATACCGTTCCTGCCCATGCCCATTTCATACCGGCTGAAGCAGGAACCCTTTCCCTGGACGGAATGTGGCGGTTCAGGATCGTTCAGAACCCTGCATTACGTTCGGCCGATTTTTTTAAAAATACGGAGCAGACCCGCAACTGGAAACAAATAAAAGTACCTGCCAACTGGCAGACGGAAGGTTTTGATAAATACATATTTACAGATGTGGAATATCCTATTCCACCCAAGCCGCCCCTGGTTCCTGCCGATTACAATCCTGTAGGCGAATACCAGCGGGATTTTATAATCGACCCTTCCTGGAAAGGCAAACAGGTTTTCATTCATCTGGGGGCAGTAAACTCCTTTTTTTACCTCTGGGTAAACGGACAATATATAGGCTTTAGCAAGGACAGTAAAACGCCTACGGAATTTGACCTGAGCAAAGTTTTAAAACCCGGCAAAAATACGGTATCCCTGCAGGTGTTCCGCTTTAGCGATGCTACCTACCTGGAAGGACAGGACATGTGGAAGTTAAGCGGTATAGAAAGGAGCGTTTACCTGATCGCCAGACCAGCCTTTCACTTGTTCGATTTTAAAGTAAAAAGTACGCTGGATGCTTCATTCAGGAATGGTTTGCTGGAGCTGAAGGCCCTGTTTAATAAGCAGCCTTTAAAGGCAGAACAAGGCAGTTTAAGCCTGCAGCTGTCCGACAAAACCGGAAAAGTGCTGTACCAGGCAAAACAGCAGGTCAAAAACGCAAAAGAATTTAGCTTCGGCAGCCGGATTCCCAATGTAGAAGCCTGGAGTGCAGAGCAGCCCAGCCTTTACCAGCTAAAGCTGAGCCATCTGGATGCAAAGGGAAACGTACTGGAAAGCGTTGTCCATCCCATAGGTTTCAGAACTGTTGAAATCAAAAATGGCCTGTTTCTGGTAAATGGCAAGGCCATCAGGATCAAAGGCGTGAACAGGCATGAGCACGACATGCACACCGCCAAGGTGGTCACTGAAGCCGGCATGCTGCGCGACATCAGGCTGATGAAAGAACTGAACATCAATGCCGTACGTACCAGTCATTACCCAAATACCGAACGCTGGTACGAACTCTGCGACCAATATGGCTTGTACGTGGTAGATGAAGCCAATATCGAATGTGATGGCATGAGCTTTACGCCGCAGCTTACTTTATCCGATAACCCGCTCTGGAAAAATGCATATCTGGACAGGGTGCAGCGGATGTGGCAGCGCGACAAAAACTTTACCTGTATCGTAACCTGGTCTACGGGTAACGAAAGTGGTTTTGGCGAAAACCTCAAAGCCGCTTACCGATGGCTGAAGGCGAACGATGACAGCAGACCGGTTCAGTATGAGGCCGCAAAGGATGAGCAATACTCAGACATCTACTGCCCCATGTACAAATCCATTGCCGTAATGGAAAATTACGTAAAAACCTGGCGCAACAGGCCGCTGATCCAATGCGAATACGCGCATATGATGGGCAACAGCGGGGGCAACCTGAAAGACGACTGGGACCTCATCTATAAACACCCGCAGCTGCAGGGCGGCTTTATCTGGGACTTTTCCGACCAGACTTTCGCTATTAAGGATAAGAAAGGGAATAAAATATGGGGCTACGGACGCGATATGGGAACGGTTGGGCTCACCAGTGATACCAGTTTTTGTGCAGACGGATTGTTGTCGGCCGACCGCAGCTTTCATCCTCAGGCTTATGAACTGCAAAAAGTTTATCAGAACGTTGGTTTTGAACTGAAAGATGCAGCGCGGTATCGCGTTAAGCTCATCAACCGCTTCGACTTCACCGACCTTTCCAAATACCAGCTTTACTGGCAGATTAAAGGCGATGGCAAGGTGGTGGGGAATGGTAAGCAGGAAGCCTTTAGCCTGGCCCCGCAGGAAGAAAAAGAGATCACTCTCTCCGTTCCTGCTTTTGAAAGGTGGCCCGGAGTGGAATATTTTATAGAACTGCAATTCAAAACCCGTATGGCCGATGCTTTACTGCCGGCAGGTTTTGTAATTGCCAGGGAGCAGTTTGCCTTGCCGGTGCAGGTGCTGGCTGTACGGGTAATTCCGGAAAAGATACCTTCATTAAAGGTGGACAGCACCGCAGAAAAACTAAGTTTCAGCGGTAAAGATTTTACCCTTGCATTTGATCGGAAGACGGGTTTGCTCGACAGCTACCAGCTCATGGGCAGGGAACTCCTGCAACAGGCCCTTGAACCAGATTTCTGGCGCCCGGCTACCGATAACGACATTGGTAATAGTTTGCAGATCAGGAGTAAGGTCTGGCAAAATGCGTTTCAGGAAGCCGAACTGAAATCTTTTAGTCTTGGTAAAGACAAAGCCGGCAACTATACTGTAAAAACCGAGCACCACCTGCCGGGTGTAGATGCACGCTGCATCCTGAGTTATCTGATAACAGGAAACGGAGATGTTACGGTAGATTATCAGCTAAAAACCGGAGCAGGGCAACATCCTGAACCACAACGCATCGGTATGCGCATGGTATTGAATGGAAATTATGAGCAGGCCAGCTGGCTGGGCCGGGGCCCTTTTGATAATTATTCCGATAGAAATTACGCAGCGCATGTTGACCTGTACCAGATGAATGCCGCAGATCTTTTTTACCCTTATCCAAGGGCACAGGAGAGCGGTTACCGCACAGGCGTACGTTGGGCTGCTTTGCAGGACAAGGAAGGCTACGGATTGATGGCCTTCGGGAAAAAAGAACTGAGTACAGGGATCCTGCATTTCGACAGAAAACAACTCGATTTTGATAAGGACGCTCCGGAAAATGTCCATGGAGGTTCTATGCAGCCTGAGGATAAAGTGTGGTGGAATATTGATATGCAGCAGATGGGCGTTGGGGGCGACAACAGCTGGGGTGCACAAACCCATCCGCAATACCGCATCCCTTATCAGGATTATACCTACAGTTTTACACTGAGGCCCCTATTTAAACAACAGATTTTAACAGAAAGAGCGAAGGATTAAGAATGAGGTACTTTTTAATTTTAATATGCAGCATAGGCCTGGGCAAGACTTTTGCCCAGGTCTCGCGCAGGGATTTTCCGGATGTATTGAAGCTGGCTTACCAGGTGCAGCAGGCAAAAAAAATAGAAACCAATGTTTTTTCAGATATGGGCGCCTGGCATGCCTATACCTTGCCTGCAAACCCGCAGGATAACGGCACATTTATTGGGCCTATGGTGATGGACCTGGAAGGCTACTGGCTTGCCAATAGTGTAGCCAGACTTTCTGTAAAGGCCAACGGAAAACAAATTGACCTGGAAAAGGCGCAACGCAGCAACCATTATTACCCAGGCCTGCTGGAGCAGGAACTGAAGGTTGCCGGTTTGCAGATCGGTTTGAAATTGTTGTTCGTATCCAACAGGGAGGCAATGGTAGAAACCAGGATCACCAACCTTTCCAAGGCAAAAAAAGAGCTGGAAATCGGTTGGACTGGCAGCTTACTGAAAACCGAAGTGGCATGGCAAAGAGACGGAAATACGCTAAGTGCTGATCTAGGCAAAGGCCACCGCTTCCAGCTGCGCTACCCGAAGCAGGAACCACTGTTTTTCCGGCTTGAAAAAAACAGGTATCAGGCTACACGCGGAAAATTGCTGTTGCAGGCAGGTAAAAGTTATTCCAGTTCACGTATAGAACGCTACGATCTGGAGGGAAGGCAGCTCGCGGGCTCAATAAAACAACGCTCGTTTGATGCCGAATTAAAGACAAACACAGAACGCTGGAACGGGTACTTAAACGCTTATTTTAATGCCCCGGGCGCAAACATCAAAGATCAGGTGCAGCGCAGGGTAGCCGTAAAATCTATCCTTACGTTAATGACCAACTGGAGAAGCAAGGCCAAAGACCTGCTGCACGATGGGGTATTCCCCTCGCTGAACTACCAGGGTTTTTATGGTTTCTGGAGCTGGGACAGCTGGAAACAGGCTGTAGGGATCAGTTATTTTAACCCGGAACTGGCCATAAGCAACATTCTTTCCATGTTCGATTATCAGGATGAGCATGGCATGGTGGCCGACTGTGTGTATACCGATAAAAAAGAAAACAACTGGCGGGATACCAAACCTCCACTGGCGGCCTGGGCGGTGTGGCTGGTCCATACACGTGCGGCGGATCCGGATTTCCTGAAAAACATTTACCCTAAACTGGTCAGGTATCACCAGTGGTGGTACAAAAACCGGGACCACGACCAGAACGGGCTTTGCGAATACGGCGCTACTGATGGAACGCGCATTGCCGCAGCCTGGGAAAGTGGGATGGACAATGCCGTACGTTTTGACAAAGCCTTGTTGTTGAAGAACAACGATACGGCCTGGTCGCTCAACCAGGAATCGGTAGACCTCAATGCTTACCTGTATGCCGAAAAAGAGTACCTTGCAAAAATTGCAGCTGCCATAGGCAGGGCAACAGAAGCCACCGCATGGCGGGCACAGCAAGGCGAATTGAAAAAGCAGATCAACGCTGTTTTTTACCATACGGAAAAAGGATTTTATTACGACAGATTGGTAGACAAGAGCTGGATAACTGCAGAAGGACCGGAAGGCTGGATACCGCTATGGGCAGGCCTGGCAGATCAGCAGCAGGCTGCAGCAGTAAAAGACATCATGCTGAAAAAAGAAAAATTTAATACCTATCTGCCCCTGCCCACGCTTACGGCCGATCATCCGCGTTTCGACCCGATGAAAGGGTATTGGCGCGGGCCGGTATGGCTGGATCAGGTCTACTTTGGTTTAAATGGCCTGCAGCAGTATGCTTATCAGAAAGAAGCGGCAGAATTGCTGCGGCAGACTTTAAACCATGCAGAAGGCTTAGCTTTACAGGGACCAATCCACGAAAATTACCATCCTTTAAGCGGCAACGGTTTAAATGCCATGAATTTTAGCTGGTCGGCCGCCCATTTACTAATGCTATTAAAAGAACAGGCTTTATGATACTTTCCGAAAAATATATTAAAGAACTGGTTCGTACCCGGTACGGACTGGAAGTTACCGTTACATCCATTGCAGGTTATGAAGACCAGAATTTTCTGCTGAAGACGGATGAGGGCACCAGCTTTATCGCAAAGGTAAATGTTAACCCTACAGATCCTGCTTTCCTGGAAGCCCAGATCAGTGTGATGCAGTTCTTAAAACAAAAAGACGAACAGCTGGGCATACAGCAGGTGATGCCTAACCTAAAAGGAGAAGGCTTAACGATAGAACATGATGGCAGCAATGTGCTTTACCTGAGGCTGCTCTCTTATCTGGAAGGCACATTTATGGCCGATCTGCAGGAATGCCCGGATTCGGTTCCGCAAAGTCTGGGCGCCATGCTGGGCGGTATGGACCAGCACCTCAAAGGGTTTAATCTCCCGGCTGCCTATCGCTATACCAAATGGGACCTGGCGCAGGTAATGGATTGCCAGGAGCAGCTTCATTACATTAAAGATCATGAGCAGCGTACCATGGCAGCTTATTTTCTGTTGCAGTACGAAATGGAAGTGATTCCGTTACGCCGGCATTTAAGAAAGGCAGTGATCCACAACGATGCCAACGATTACAACGTCCTGGTACAGGATGGAAAGGTAAGCGGGATCATAGATTTTGGGGATATGGTAGAAAGCTGCCTGATTGATAATGTAGCAGTGGCCTGTACTTACCTGATGTTTAAAAACGCAAATCCGCTTAGGGCCGCCGAACTGTTTTTAAGCAGCTATCACAGCGCAAACCCATTAACGGAACAGGAACTCTCCATCTTATATTACCTCATTGCCGCGCGGCTGAGCATGAGTGTTGTCACTTCTGCCATGCAAAGGAGCCAGAGCAACAACGCGCACCATTTCGTATCTGAAAAAGACGCCTGGACTTTGTTGTACCAATGGATAAAGCTTAATCCGTTAAAAGCGCAGGACCGCTTTAACCTTTGCTGCGGATACCCCTCTGTACTGGGTACTGAAACAGCAGATACAGTCCTGCAAAAGGAAAGAAAGGAAATTGTGGGCGCCAACCTAAGTATTAGCTATCAAAGGAAGCTGAAAATCACACGCGGGGCATTACAATACCTGTATGATGATAAAGGGGATACCTATATCGACTGTGTAAACAACGTAAGCCATATCGGGCATTGCCACCCTGTAGTGGTGAAAGCCATGCAGCGGCAGCTGGCCCGGCTCAATACCAATACCCGTTACCTGCACGACAGCCTGGTAAAATATGCCAGAATGATTACGGCTACGCTGCCGCCAAAACTGAAAGTCTGCTATTTTTGCAACTCAGGCAGTGAAGCCAATGATCTGGCCATCCGCATCAGCAGGCATTTTACCAAACAGAAAGACGTAATTGTACTGGATCATGCCTACCACGGCACTTCAACAGTGGCCATGGAGCTAAGTCCTTATAAGTTCGATGGGAAAGGAGGCCCCGGGCAGCAGCCTTATATTCACAAAGGGATGAACCCTGATTTATACCGCGGAAATTACCGTTATGAAGATGCAGAAGCGGGCGAGAAATATGCTGCAGATATCCAAAACATTCTTAAAGGCCTGGCTGCAAAAGGAACCGGGGTTGCAGCCTTTATTTGCGAGACCTTGCTGGGTGTAGGCGGACAAATCCCTTTGCCCGAAGGTTATTTGCAGGCTGTTTACCGTCATGTTCGCGCTGCCGGGGGGCTTTGCATTGCCGATGAGGTTCAGGTTGGTTTTGGGCGGGTAGGAGAGCAGTTCTGGGGTTTTGAATTGCAGGGGGTAGAACCTGATATTGTGGTGCTGGGCAAACCCATAGGTAATGGCCACCCACTGGCAGCCGTAGTGCTTACCGAAGAAGTGGCCGCAGCGTTCAATAACGGGATGGAATATTTCAATACCTATGGTGGTAATCCGGTGTCTATGGAAACTGGTATTGCAGTGCTGGAAGTGATCCGTGATGAGGAATTGCAGCAGCGGGCGCTGGAAACCGGTAATTACCTGCTGGAGGGATTGGAAAAACTGAAAGCAAAACATCAGATTATTGGAGATGTAAGAGGGAAAGGCCTGTTTGTAGGTGCCGAGCTGGTGAGAAACCGGGAAAACCTGGAGCCTGCTGTACCCGAAATAGACGAGATTGTGGAAAGCATGAAAGAGCGGGGTTTCCTGATCAGCACCGATGGCCCTCTGCACAATGTATTGAAGATTAAGCCGCCTATGTTGTTCAATAAGGAAAATGCCGGGGCTTTTTTAAGAAGTCTGGATGAAGTGCTTGAAGGGTTTTAAGGCAATCCAGACACGTGTAAGCCTGTAACATAGCTTAGATTTTGATGTCAAAATGTACAAGCAATCTCAAAATGAAAAGAATACTACTATTGGCTTTTATGCTTACAGCCTCTTTTGCCGCCACCTTTGCGCAAAACAATCAGCCGGTTGCTGATGCTGGCAAACGTTATATGCCCGCGCCTTACGTACCTGCATCAATGGAATTGCATCGTACAATTGTCAAAATGGACAGCATTTATTTTGATACCTATAACAATTGCAAGCTTGCCAAAATGGATTCACTTACAGCGGATGATATTGAATTCTATCATGACCGCGGCGGTTTTTCCAATTCAAAAAAGGATTTACTGGCCTCCATTCAGAGAAACATCTGTGGTAAAGTGACGCGCACCCTCACACCGGGCAGCATAGAAGTTTACGAGATACCGGGCTATGGTGCAGTCCAGTTTGGCTATCATAGCTTCCGTAACATCAATGAGCCTGGAGAAAGCCGTCCGAGCAAATTTGTTACCCTGTGGCGGTTAAAAGATGGTAGCTGGCAGATTACAAGGGTGATCAGTTTGCATTGACAACAAAAGGGCATCTGATGAGGTTGTCCTTCTTTGCTTCCAGGTTTTACTGAAACTTGGATATGTAAGAAAGTAAGGTTTACTTTGTATGTTTTGCTATTGTACTCAGTCAACACCATATGAGCAGGTTTATCAAGAGTTTTGGTTATGCATTTTCCGGACTGGGCCATGTCCTTAAAACCCAGTTCAACTTTAGGGTACACCTGCTGGCATTGGTCCTGGTCATTGCATTGGGCTATTGGCTTAAACTGACATGGGCAGAATGGCTCTGGATTATCGGCGCTGCCGGAATGGTACTGGTAACTGAGCTGCTGAACACAGCAATTGAGGTATTGACAGACCTGGTTTCACCCGAGATACACCCCAAGGCAAAAATCATCAAAGACGTTTCGGCTGCTGCAGTATTGGTTGCGGCACTTACTGCTGCAGCAATAGGCCTGGTTATATTTATTCCAAAACTGCTTTGCCATGCTGCATAAAACCAGGGGCATTGTTTTAAAGACCACGTTATACAGCGAAAACAGTGTGGTGGTTCAGATCTTCACTGAAAAGTTTGGCATACAGTCTTATATGATCAATGGCGTTAAAAAGCCCAGGGCAAAGATCAGTATGAATATGCTTCAGCCCCTGCACCTGGTAGACATGGTGGTTTACCATAAGGCCAATACAAATATACAGCGTATTTCAGAACTCCGCCCGGCGCCCGTGTTCAGGAACATTCCTTATGACATCATTAAAAGCACCATTGTTATTTTCCTGAATGAGGTCTTATACAAAAGCATCCGCCAGCAAACCACGGATGAACAATTGTTTGATTTTATTTTTAATGCCATATGCTGGTTTGATGAAACGGAAGAACAAAACGTAAACTTTCACCTTGCATTTCTGCTTAAGCTTTCCCGGTTTTTAGGTTTTGCACCAAGTACCGAAAGCAAAAGCGACCAGAATTATTTCGATTTGCAGGAGGGGGAATTCAGATCTGCTGTACCGGTACACCCCTATTTTCTGGTCAAGGCCGATGCTTTGGTATTCATTTCCTTATTTTCTTTGCCTTTTGAAAAAATAAATGAAATAAATATAGAAAATAAAACGAGGCGCTCCATACTGGATAAAATACTGGTTTACTACACTTTACATACCGCATCTTTTGGTGAGATCCGTTCCCACCAGGTACTGGAAGATGTTCTGTCTTAAAAAACCACATCTTTTTTTGCAAAAATGATTTTAGGGTGTATATTTGCAATCCCAAAACAAAGGGTTTCTTTGAGAGGGACGAACCAAGGGGAGATTAGCTCAGCTGGTTCAGAGCACCTGCCTTACAAGCAGGGGGTCACTGGTTCGAACCCAGTATCTCCCACCAAAACAGCCGCTCAGCTGTTTCAAAATAAAAAGAGCAGAACCAAGGGGAGATTAGCTCAGCTGGTTCAGAGCACCTGCCTTACAAGCAGGGGGTCACTGGTTCGAACCCAGTATCTCCCACCAAAAAGACCACCCAAAAAGTGGTCTTTTTTCGTTATAACGAATCTCGCAAATACATGTCCGAAGAAAAGCACGTCCTTCATCCACGTAACAAACACCGCTCCCGGTACGATTTCCCGGAGTTGATCAAAAGCCTGCCCGCTTTACAGCCCTTTGTGGCAGTGAATGCCCACGGGGCGCTGTCTGTCGATTTTTCTGACCCGGCAGCCGTTAAAATGCTGAATAGGGCTTTGCTGATGCATTTTTATGGCATCAGCAATTGGGATATCCCGGCAAATTACCTTTGTCCGCCTATTCCCGGCAGGGCCGACTATATCCATTACCTGGCCGATTTGCTGGCCGAAGGAAATAAAGGCATACCGCCAAAAGGCAAACAGGTAAAAGGACTGGATATAGGAATGGGGGCAAATTGCATTTATCCGATTATCGGTGTACAGGAGTACGGATGGAACTTTGTGGGCTCTGATATAGACTCGGGCGCAATTAAAGCGGCAAAGGCCATTATTGCTGCCAATCCTGGCTTGACAAATGCGGTAGCCTGCCGGCAGCAGCAACATAAAGGGCATATCTTTAAAGGGATTGTTAAACCGGGGGAACGCTTTGATTTCAGTATTTGCAACCCTCCCTTTCATGCTTCTGCCGAAGAGGCGCAGTTTGGCAGCAGGAGAAAGCTGCAGAACCTGGGTAAAGGCAGGGGAAAAGAAACTGTCCTGAATTTCGGTGGGCAACATGCCGAACTTTGGTACGAGGGCGGAGAAGTGGCCTTTATCCGGAATATGATCAACGACAGTGCGGCTATAGCTAGTCAATGCCTCTGGTTCAGCAGCCTGGTTTCCAAAAGCAGTAATCTTGGTTTTATTTATAAAGCTTTGGAAAAGGTAAAACCAGCAGCTGTCAGGACGGTGGAAATGGCGCAGGGACAAAAAATCAGCCGTTTTGTGGCCTGGTCTTTTTTAGCGGAGCGCGCGCAGCAGCAATGGGCCCAGGAAAGGTGGCAGCCTAAAAAGTAAAAAGCAGGGTTGCCTTTTTGTTTTTAAAGGTGCCGATCAGTTCTCCCGTGGTAAAGTGCTTAAAATTAAGCGGGTCTTTTTCTTTAAAGCGATGTTTCAGCATACAATAGATGTGCAGGCATTTGAGCCAGTTCAAGGCCGTAGCCTGATCTTTCCATATGGCCGGATATACAAAGACATCGTTTCCTTCAATCCTGAGCAAATCCTTTTCTTTAAGTGCGTTTACATTTGCAATGATCTTTGCGTTCTGTGCTGCAAGGTTGGCCGAAGTTTGTACTTTCTTATTCGAATAGATCATTTATTCCAGCAGTAAAGGTTCATCGTCTTCATCGGTCAGGTTCAGCTGTATGCTGTCTGTTCCGGCAATGCCCTCGATGGAGCCGCGGATGTGGGCGGCGTTTAGCATTACTTTTTCCAGTTGTTTTTCCCTGGCCTTCCATAGTTTTTCCATGGCATCCCGCTCCCGCTGGATAGACAGTTTCATGCTCATGAAGCCTTCCCGTATGGCTTTCCATTGCTCAGAAAACTCATTGCTGGTCAGGTAGTCGTACAGCATGTGCATTTTGTCGCCCCTGTTTTCCTGTGACTTGGCAGCGCTGAACAACTTTACAATCCCATCCCTGAGGATATAGGACACTGCTTTTACCTCATCAAAAGAACAGATCCATACCCCATCTCTTTCTCCAAAGCAGTCCATGCCCTTAGGGTAGGCCTGGGTTACAATTACAGCTACATCTACACCCATACTGCGCATGTCCTTTTTCAGCTTTTCAATCCATTCCATAGAGAAATCCTTGGTCCGCTTGCTCTCATAGATGATCTTACCGCATTCCTGGCCAAACTGGTTCCTGATGTGGTGTACACAATCGGCGCCTCTAACCCCTTTTCCAACTTCGGTAACCAGATCGAAGGGAAAAGTATTCCGGAGCAACTCTTCCAGGATCAGTTCCTGTACCTCGCCCTGCAGCTGCATAGAGCCCTGTTCGGCCTTCCGCTTCATTTCTTCTGCCAGTTTTTTCTGGTCGTCAAGCTGCTTTTCCAGCTCTTTTACCCTCAGCTGGTGTTCCGTCTCTTTTAAACTGGTTTTTTCGGCTTCCTGCTTGCGGATCTGCTCTACCATTTCGGTACGCTGCTCCTGAAGTTTTCTTTGTACCTCCAGCTCCAGTTCGGCTTCTTTCTCTTTCATGGCCTGCTCCTTTTTCAGGAATTCCAGTTCCTTTGCACGTGCAAGCTTTAGCTTTTCTTCGCTTTCCTTATTGGCATTGTCCAGCATTTGCAGTTTGTTCTCAAAATCGGAGGCAATGCTTTTGCGCAGGTTTTCTTCCAGCACCTGCTGCAGCTGTTTTTTTTCAGCCTCCAGTTTTTGTTCAAAGAGCTGGGCCTGCTGCTGTTTCTGCTGCTCAAAAGCCTGCTCCTGCTGCTTCTGCTGCTGGGCAAACTCGTTCAGCTTTTTATTGTATTCCTCGTCCTTTTGTTTGGTAAAAGAGACCATCTTTTCGCGAAGGTCTTTTTTATATTCCTCTGCCATTACCTCCTCAATAGGGAAGGTATGCGAACAATTGGGGCATTTTATCTCTGTAGACATAGATACAAACTTACAACTATCTCCTTACAAAAAGGCTTTCCGCAAATTTCATGGAAACACTTCTTGCTTCTTCTTTTTCAATCCCTATGGTAAGGGATCCGTCAAAATCAATTAACTCTAAAACGCTTATTTTGGTACCTATCGTGATCTTCAGCTTTTCCAGGTATTGCAGAAATACAGCAGAGGTATCTTTTACTGCCACAACCATGCAGGTCTCGCCAGCCGTTATTTCTGATAAAAGTACCTTATCAATGCTCGGGATATCGCCATTTGCTTTTGGAATGGGATCACCATGAGGGTCAAATTCAGGGAAGTTCAGGAACTCTTCCAGCTTATCTACCAGTTTGGCCGACTGGATATGCTCCAGCTGCTCGGCCACTTCATGGACTTCATCCCAGCTAAAATCCAGTTTTTCATATAAAAAGGTTTCCCATAAACGGTGTTTCCTCAATACCGCTATCCCTTTTTTTCTGCCTACATCTGTCAGTAAAATCTTCCCGTATTTCTGATAGGTCACCAGCTCTTTTTCCTTCAGTTTTTTCAGCATATCAGTAGCTGTGGCGGGTTTTACACCCAAATAGGCGGCCATTTCATTGGTGCCTGCCTCCGGTCTTTCTTCGTTCTGAAAGCTGAGCATCAGCAAAGCCTTTAAGTAGTTTTCTTCAGTATAAGATAGCATAATGCAAATATAAAATAATAATTCTCAAATTATATTTGTTAGGTAAGTCTAACTTTTATAGTTTTGTATCGTTGAATATTAAATTAGATAAATGAAATACTTTTCCATAACCCTTATTTTTTCCGTACTGCTTTCGTTTCCATCCCTGGCCCAACAGGGCCACATTAAAGGGCAGGTATTAGCTGAATACAAAGTCCTTTCAAACGTGAACGTTAGCTTGCAGGGCACATCCTTGCTTGTAAAAACCGATACTGCGGGAAATTATGCTTTCGACAAACTAGCTCCCGGCAATTATAAAATCCAGGTATCAGCAGTAGGCTTTAGAAAAATGATCAAATCGGTTGCACTGAAATCAAATGAAAACCTAAAACTAGATTTTGACCTTAGTAATTTCCAGAACGACCTGAACGAAGTGGTGGTAACCGGAACGCTGAAAGAGGTAAAACGCCTGGAAAGCCCGGTGCCGGTAGAGGTATATACACCTGCATTTTTCAGAAAGAACCCTACACCGAGTATTTTCGAGGCGCTGCAAAATGTAAACGGGGTACGGCCGCAATTGAATTGCAACATCTGCAATACCGGCGATATCCACATCAACGGCCTGGAAGGGCCCTACACCATGATTTTAATTGATGGCATGCCCATAGTGAGCAGCCTTTCCAGTGTTTATGGCTTATCGGGCATCCCCAACTCGCTTGTTGAGCAGATCGAGATCGTGAAAGGTCCGGCTTCTTCGCTGTATGGAAGTGAGGCTGTAGGGGGGCTGATCAACATTATCACTAAAAAGCCGCAAAACGCCCCTTTATTTTCTGCCGATGTTTTTGCAACCAGCTACCGGGAATTCAATACCGACCTGGGCTTTAAATTTAAAGCAGGTAAAAACACCGATGTATTAACTGGGGTCAATTATTTTAAATACGGCCACCCTATAGATGATAACCACGATAATTTTACGGATGTAACCTTGCAGGACCGTATTTCCGTATTCCAGAAATGGAATTTTAAAAGAAAGCAGGACCGGATATTTACTTTGGGTGGAAGATATGTTTATGAAGACCGCTGGGGCGGTGAAATGCAGTGGAACAAAAGTTACAGAGGGGGCGATGAAGTGTATGGGGAAAGCATTTATACCAATCGATGGGAACTGATCGGAAATTACCAGCTCCCGGTCAGCGAAAAAATGTTCCTTGCCTTTTCTTATAATGAACACGATCAGGACAGCAGGTACGGTATCACTTCATACATTGCCGAACAGAAAATCGGCTTTGCGCAACTTACCTGGGACAAGCAGCTGCACAATCATGATCTGCTGTTTGGGGCAGCAATGCGTTACACCTATTACGACGACAATACGCCTGCAACAACAAGCATGAACCAAAGCCTGAAAAAGAACACCTGGCTGCCCGGGGTTTTTGTACAGGATGAAATTACACTGGCCCCAAAGCATAAGTTTCTGGCAGGGTTCAGGTACGATTACAATTCTGTACACGGGAATATTTTTACACCCAGACTGGCCTATAAATGGAGCATCAACGACAATAACATCCTGCGTTTAAATGCGGGTACAGGCTTCCGGGTAGTCAATATTTTTACGGAAGACCATGCTGCTTTAACCGGGGCAAGGGAGGTAAAAGTGGTAAATGAGCTGAAACCTGAAAAAACATACAATGTAAACCTGAACTACCTGAAAAAGATATATTTCGCCAACGGAACGTTTTTCGGAATAGAGTCATCTGCTTTTTATACCTATTTCAACAACAGGATCATAGGCGATTTTGATACCAACCCCAACCAGATCATTTACGATAACCTGGATGGTCATGCGGTAAGTAAGGGCCTCAGCACCAATATAGACCTCACCTTTACCAATGGCCTGAAAATCATATTTGGCGGTACCTACCAGGATGTGGCCACTTATGAAAAGGGGGTTAAAAAACAGCAGATCCTCACCGAGAAATTTTCGGGTAACTGGGCGGTTTCCTATAAGATCAAACCGCTTAAACTAACTGTGGATTATACGGGCAATATTTACAGCCCGATGCGCCTGCCGCTATTGAACGAACTGGACCCGCGTAAAGAATATTCGCCAACATGGAGCATACAGAACATCCAGCTTACCTTCGGGGGCTTTAAAAAGATAGAGCTCTATGGCGGTGTTAAAAATCTGCTCAACTGGACACCCAATCGTGGCAATCCTTTTATCATTGCCCGTGCAAATGATCCTTTCGACAAACATCCTGAGGTAGATAACCCCTATAATTTAACTTTTGACCCTACCTATGTTTACGGGCCGAACCAGAGCATAAGAGGTTTCTTGGGTGTGAGATTGACAATTAAATGATGTGATGTTTTGCCCTAAATAAATTAACTTTAGGGCATGATCTACCGCACAACCTATCAGGCAGCAAAAGTTATTGCCCCAAAAGTGGAAGCCATTTTTGCGCAACACCTTAGTGCTGCCAGTGAAAGCGGTGAAGAGGACCTGGCGCCGTTGCCTACTGCAGATGTGGTTGAAGCCATTCTGGATGCGACGTTCTGGGCCAGTCTGCGCAAAGAAGAAGGGCATTCCCCAAAAATATCCCTGGCTTATTTGCCGCCCCAGCAGGCGGGAAACCCCTTGCTTTTTAAACAGCGGCTGCCTTTAAACCCTGGTACCTTAACAAAAATTGCACCTGGTGTTGAACGCGCAGGTATACATCTGGGCATCTGGATAGAAGAAGGGGAATTGTATGTATGGGGAACTACAGTGAGCATCCCGAACTTTTGTTTTGTGGTGGATGTATCTGAACCGGCATTGCTGGTCATCAAACACCGCCGCATTTATGGCTTCGGTAAATTCACCAACCTGGCCGTACTTAAAGGCGATCAGGTCAAAGTGGTGGAAAGTCAGCACAACAGTCTGCCCGATTGTCCGCCAATGCTGTTGTCACTGCTCGACTTAACTGCACCTTCTTACTGGAACGACTCTGTCAATGTACTCATACAAATAGCGGTTTCCATGCGTGCCCATGGCAGGGGCGGTACGCTGCTTGTGGTGCCAAACGAAACCAGGAACTGGCTGCAGTCCATCATTAAGCCCATCCAATATGGAATTCAGCCTTCCTTTACCGGCCTGTCTAAACTACTGCAGCAGGATAGGAAGGAGGCCAGCCAGATTTTCTGGCAAACAGCCCTAAAACGTGAGGTAGAGCACCTGGCCGGATTAACAGCTGTAGATGGGGCCACGGTAATCAGCACGGCATATGAACTTCTGGCTTTCGGTGCCAAGATTGGAAGGGCCAAAGGGAAAGAAAACATTGATGAACTCTCTTTTTCAGAACCAATCATCGGGGGCGCTGCAGTAGTGCTCCATCCTTCTAAAGTAGGGGGTACAAGGCACCTTTCGGCTGCCCAGTTTGTTCACGATCAGCGGGATGCCATGGCGCTGGTCGCCTCTCAGGATGGACATTTCACCATTTACAGCTGGTCGCCCCAGCAGCAAAGGGTTCAGGCCCATAGAATTGATACTTTATTGCTTTAAGTCAATCAGGAAAAGACAATTGCACCTATAATTACACTCAGGAACAATATGATCATGACAATCCTGTCGGCATTAATCCAGTCTTTCCTGTCCAGTTGCCTTTCTTTTTTTTCTTCCTTTTGCCTGGCAAAAACCTGAAGAATTGGGTTAAGATTGATTAACATAGGTAGATGTAATTTTGATAGATGTACCAAAATACTATCAAAGGCCAAGCCATAATGCCAAAAACATGTGGAATTGTTGAAAACTTTTACTTTTTCCATTTTTTTCTTCTTTTAGGATAAACCCTCTTTTTTGAATTGTAAAATAATCGTATTGATAATCAGTTGTTTGCGTGTAGTTTTGTTATTTTTATAGTACTATGTATTGCATATTACTATATAAAGCATATAACTTTGTATTATGATAGCAGAAAACACCCAAACACAAATGCGGAAGGGCATAATTGAATATTGTGTCCTGCTCATTATATCAAGAGGCGAAATTTATGCTTCAGATATCATCGCAGAATTGAAACAGGCCAGGCTTCTGGTAGTAGAGGGTACGCTTTACCCCTTACTTACGCGCTTGAAGAACAACGGCTTGCTGAGCTACAACTGGGTAGAATCAACTTCGGGCCCTCCACGTAAGTATTACATGCTCACCGAAGATGGCAAGGCCATTTTAAAACAGCTGGATGCCACCTGGCAGGAGCTTGAATATGCCGTAAATACATCCAGGAAGGTAGCAGACCAGGAATCAAAAGGACCAGTTAATCCCACAAACTCATGAAGAAGACACACAACATAAATATTGGCAACTCTATTGTTCATATTGAAGAGGATGCCTACGAAATGCTTACTGTTTACCTGAACGAGGTGAAGCAGCACTTTGCAAGAAATGCAGATGATTTTGAAATTGTAACAGACATTGAAAACCGCATAGCGGAGATGTTTGCTGAAATGCTGAATGTACAGCAAAAGCAGGTGATCAGTATTGCCGATGTTCAGTCGGTTATGCAGCAGATGGGCTCTGTAAAAGATTTTGAGACTTCAGAAGAAACAGATGAACAATATACCGCCCCGCCGGAGTACGATTCTATAAAAAAATTATACAGGGATACGGACCAGGCCATGATTGCCGGGGTATGTGCGGGTTTGGCACATTACCTGGATCTGAATGTGAAATGGGTAAGGCTGTTTACTTTTCTTACCATTTTTATTTTTGGTTCGGGCTTGCTGGCCTATATCATTTTCTGGATCATGGTGCCTAAGGCAAAAACACGTTTTGAACGGATGTCGATGTACGGCGAGGAGCCTACTTTGCGCGGCTTTGCCAACAGCTATCAGCATCCATTGGTTAAACAATCCAAAGGGTTTGTAGCTGAGTTTTTTGAGGTGATCTGGAATTTTCTTCAGGGAACAGGAAGGATTATCCTTAAAATCATTGCCATCAGCATTACGGTTTTCGGTTCATTCCTTATACTGGCACTCATTTCGGCCGCTGCAGCGCTGTTTGGTTTCTGGGACGCTGATATCTTCAGCTATTTTCCCCTGAACATCATCAACCAGGAGTATATCCCCGCAGTGGTTTTTGCAGCGCTCCTGTTGTTTGGTATCCCGGTACTGGCCCTTATTATTTTCTCGCTAAGGGTGGCTTTCAACGGTAAGCCGATAAGCAAAGCATTTTCATTTGGTATGCTGATCGTGTGGCTGGGCAGTGTGTTCTTTGGTATTTATTATGTGGCCAGAATCTCTTCTGAATTTAAAGAAGGTGCAGAATTTACACAGGACACAGCACTCAAGCCTTTTAAGGAATATACCTTAAAGGCAGATTTTACTAAGTTTTTCACTAAAGAAGACAGCCTTAATTATGGTATTGACCCTCAGAATTATAAAGAAAGAAGAATTCTGGACGATCGTGACGATGATTTTGATGCACCCCGGAACATCAGGATCAGGATAGAAAGAAGTGAGGACGGCAAAACCGAGATCAGGCAGAATTACAAAGCCAGGGGCAAAACCTTTGAAACTGCTTTAAAGAACGCGCAGAATGTCCACTACGGTTTTCTGCAGCAGGGTGCAGTACTGAATTTTGGTCCGATGCTGTGGCTGCCAAAAAATGCCAACTGGCGCGGACAGGAAGTGGCACTGACGATGAAAGTTCCGGTAGGTACCCAGATCAGGATCAGCAGGTCACTGCACAGGTACCTTTCCATTTACGATTACTGGACCTGTAACGAGAATGCCGGCGATGCCGAGTTCACGGAGTGGGTAATGACCGAATCCGGACTGAAATGCAAGCACCTGCCCATTGAAGAGCCCAAAAAAGAGGAAGAATAAACTTATTTAACAGTATAGCGGTAGACAGATCGGCTTACGTTCCCGTTTTTGTCTACCCCTTCTATCACCGCTTTGTAAGTACCTTTGCCATCGGCATTGTAATACTCCAGCGATAAACCTCCGGCGGCAGTGGTAACCACTTTAGGGTTCCAGTAAATGGTACTGCGCAGGTCATTAAAGTTATAGGTTGCCGCGGCATTTACATATTTAGGCATGTAGAATTCACGCTGTTTACTATAACCTTTTGGCTTAATTTTAAGCACTGCCGGGTCTGGGATCAGCTTTTTGAATTCCTCCATGCTCATTTTTGTTCCTTTAGGGATTTTCTTGGTATTGATCACCAAAACCCCATTGGTGTTGTACATCCGGTTTACCGTACCCAGGTCATCCCTGGTAAATACCTCTACATTTTCTACATCTGAAGATTGTACGCTCCCGAGTCCGATATAGTCAATTGGCATCCCATTCAGAAAGATCTGTACAGGAACCCTGCTGCCTGCATTATAATCGCGGGTAACATAAAATTTGTCTTCAAAAAAGGTAAGTCCTGTAGCCATGGTCTGTAAACACAGGGCCAGGATGTTACAGCCCTGGAAGCGATCGCCTTCTATAACGGTAGCATTGATAGAGCTTAAGCCAGAAAGTGCCGGGTGATCAGAATGGCTTGGCCTTTTGGCTTTGGCACCTTCAATTTTTACTTCTTTAAGTGTGCGTAAATAGCTATACTGTCTTTTACTGTTGTTCAGGTAGGAAGACATGGCACTGTCTATGTTTGTAATTTCTTCTCCCGGATGCGGGTTCGGGGTTACCGGCGGGGCTGGCTGTCCATCCAGCATAATCATAGGCCCGTTTCCGTTAACACTGTATTTGGCATTGATCACCACATCAGCAGAGTCCTGGAAAGTAAGGTTCTGGAAAGAGAACACACCCAATGCGGTGGTCATTACTTCTTTGGCCTGTGTTGTTCCCGGAACCGTTAAACGTAAAGTGCCTTTTCTTACGGGCATGCCTGTCCTGTCCCTCAAGGTACCGGTTAAGCGCATGTCTTGTTCCGGTAAAAAGGAGATGGCCGGATATTTACCATCAATGATCTCTTTATAGGTATACCGGCGGAAACCCTGGGTAAGCAGGAGTACGTCCAGGTCGGCCAGTTTTTTTGCATTGGTTTTGTTAAAATAATAGTTCGGTTTTTCTACATAGCCCTTTAAATCGGAAGTCAGCAATAACGAACTTAATATGGTGATCTCTGAATTCTCATCCACCGGCACTTTTTGTTCGTCGGTAACCGACACAGAAAAATTACCCTCAGCAAGTTGCTCCCCGTCTTTTGCGCTAACGGCCAGTTTCACTTTTTGACGTGGTTTGTAAGTAGCCAGATCGCTTTTCAGGCTCAGCTTAAGTCCGTCGGCCCGATAGTTGAAGGCAAGTCGTTCACTTATCGGATTTCCGGTTTCATTAAACAAAGTAATCTGTACAATGCCTGCCGGGAACTTGTCTTTTGGAATACGGGCAGAGGTAACCTGTGTGTTCAGTTTGGTTTTTGCGGCATAATAAATGATACCGCCATTTGTAGCCACTATAAACAGGGTTTTACCTTTGTTTGCCTGATAGTATGGATCGTTGGCTACAATTTTCAGGTTAAAAGCCAGCGAATCGGTATTGTTTACCTGGGCTGCTATGCCGCTTTCCACACTCTTAGGCAAGTCGAAATTTTTTGTGCTGCCATCTGCAAAGGTCACATTGGCTTTGTAAGACTTTCCTGCCTCGGCATTCAGGTAAAAAGAGCCCATGCCAAGGTGCGAAGAACTGATATCACTGAGCTTATTGCCTCCATTGTCTACAATAGAACCCTTTAAATTGATGCCCAGCCCATTGCTGTTGATGGCCTTGAAACCAATTCTTGTAGCTATTCCTGTAATCAGTTCGCCCCCTTCAGGGAAAAACTGCAGGTCATTGGCCGATGCCAGGGTAGGCTTTAGCTTAAAAGAGGCAGTCTGCACATCTTTTTCTGTTAAGTTGATATCAGTAATGAGTTCCCCATTCTGGATGCCCTCTGCTTTTCTGGGATCAATTTTGATCCTTAAGATACCATTCTGATCGGTAAGCCCTTTGCCCTTGCTTACCACATCATAGTTGGACAGTACTCTCCAGTTTACGGTTTTGCCCGCTTGTACCACATTGTCGCGGTTTTTAAATTGTACCACCGCATCAATCACCTGGGCTTTGTCTGCTCCGGTAGTTTTATAACTGAAATGCGTATTCAGCTGTTTGTCTATGGCTTCGCCAACAGGGATGGTCTTGCTGAAAAAATAAGCCTCATCAAAATTCAGCATCCATAGGGTATAAGCTTTGAAGTAATAGTTGCCCTGCTGGTAGGTTCCTGGAGTAAGCGGAATGTTTCCGTAGGCTACACCACCTGTAACCGGTAATTTTATGGTCTGGACCAGGGAGTCCTTGTTGCTGATCACATCTACATATACAATTTTGCTGAGCTGCGAAAGCAGGTTCTGTTCCATGGTTAAATAGGCTTTAAACCAAATGGTATCTGCAACACTGTAATAAGGTTTGTCAAAATGCAGGTAAACCTTTTCTACCGGGCGCTCATCGCTGACTTTTTTTGTTTTTTTTAGAATGTTATCTAAAACGACACTGTCCTGCTGCGCAAATACAGAAAGCTGCACAGTAACTGAAAGTATTATAAGGGCGATTGCAAATTTTATAAATCTCATCAAAAACGTATGTATACAATTAATATTGCTAATATATTCATTTATGAAATGAATAGGTCAACAACCTTGCATCTTTAACATTTTTTGACAGTTAAAACCAAAAGAAAAGGCCGTCTGGTTTTGACGGCCTTTGAAAACTATTTAAATTCGATAATGAAGTCCTTTAAAGGTGTGCGTACCTTTTTCAGTCCTACCAGCCAGTCGCCGGCTTCATCCCTGTAACCCAATGGCATAATGGTGGTACTGCGTAAACCCAATTTGTTTAAGCCCAGCAGTTCATCCAGTTTTGCAGGCTCAAAGCCTTCCATTGGTGTAGCATCTACTTTTAACAAGGCAGCCTCGGCCAGCGCAACCCCAAAGCCTATATAAGCTTGTTTTGCTGCGTGATGAAAATTCTCTTCTGAAGTTCTGTTGGTATAATTGTTCACCAGGTTGTTTACATAATCTGCTGTAGCCGATTCCGGCACACCGCGTTCGTTATTGGTATGCGCAAATATTCCCCTGATCCTTTCTTCGGTATAATTGTCCCATGCTGCAAAGATCAGTACATGAGAAGCATCGGTAATTTGTTGTTGTCCGTAAGCAACTGCTTTGATTTTTTCTTTCAGCTCCTGGTTTGTCACCACAATGATCTTAAAGGGCTGTAAGCCGGATGATGTAGGTGCAAGACGGGCCGCGGCCAGTATCTGGTCTACTTTTTCCTGTGGCACAGGCTGTCCGTTCATTTTTTTTGTGGCATAACGCCAGTTCAATGCTTCTATTAAGCTCATATTCTTGTAATTAAATCTCTTTATTAAATAACAAACTATCAGTGTTGCTAAATGTTAACACTGTTAGCAAATGTATGCATGTTATTCTTTTGAATACAAACAATCTTCGCGATTTGACTTTAAAATGAAAAATAATTTTTATTATGCATGCATAGTTTATATATTCGCTAAAACTTACACTCATTTACAATTGTTGTTAGCATAACTAGCAACATTTTAACGTCTAACCAATTTTACCAATGAAAAAGATTCTCTTCGGTATTCTATTTGCCATTCCGGTATTGGGTTTTTCCCAATCTTTCCAGGTTAACCTTCAGGGGCAGAAACAAACTGCAATGGGGGGCGCAGGTACAGGTCTTGCCCTTGATGAGGCAGCTGTATTTTTTAACCCCGGTGCTGTTTCCTTTCTTAAAAAGAATGGTGTACAGGTGGGTGCGCACGGTATCTGGCTTAAAACCGCTTTTAATGAAACCGGCTCCCAAACGGTAGAGCATAATAAAAATAAAGTTCCAACCCCATTTGCGGCCTATGCGGTTTTTGGTTCTCCGGAAAGTCGCCTGAGGTTTGGTATTGGGGCCTATACACCGTTTGGAGGCGCCATGCACTGGAATGAGGACTGGACGGGTAAGTATACGGTTACTTCGCTAGATTTACGGGCAATTTTTATACAGCCTACTTTGAGTTTAAGGATTACAGATAACATTGGTATTGGCGGTGGTTTGGTGTATTCACTGGGGCATGTCGATCTTAGAAAAGCTTTGCCATATACCAATAACGGCCAGCAAACCACAGCCCAGCTTAAAGGTGATTCAAAAGATTTCGGCTGGAATGCAGGTATCTTTATCAAAACCATTTCCGGAATTTCCGTGGGCCTAAGCCACCGCTCGCAGGTAACGGCTAAGGTAGAGGGCGGAGAAGCCAATTTCTTTAATGCCCCGGCTTCGGTAACTCCGTTATTGCCAAGCAGCTTTAATGCCACGCTGCCCCTGCCTGCAACCAGTACCGTTGGCTTTGGCTTTTATCCTTCAGAAAAAACTACCATTGCACTCGATGTAAACTGGGTATGGTGGCATGCTTATAAAGACCTTACTTTTTATTACGACAATGGTACTTCTACGCCTTCAGCCCGTAATTACCATGATGCCGCCACTTTCCGTGCGGGGATACAGAATGAAACCACCTCTTTCCTGACTTTAAGGGCAGGGGTAGGTTATGCCCTGAGCCCGGTAGGAAAAGGATATGTAACACCAGAAGTTCCTGACGCCGATCGTTTGCTTTTGAGTGCAGGTATTGGCCTTAAACCTTCAGAAAGGTTTAACATCGATTTGTCTTTCCTTTACGAGAACGTGAAATCCAGGACAGAGACCAATATCGAGACCAATCTGAGCGGTACATTTAAAACCGTAGCTTATATCCCTGGCATGTCTTTATCCTATAAATTCTAATTTTCTAACCTGAACATCATGAAATCAACATACTTTTATAAAAGCGCGCTGGCGCTGGCCATTCTCGGACTGGCATCCTGCAAACCCAGCATTGATACCGTTGCCCCAACCAAAGGCAATGCCGATTTTACGCGGTACATTGCGCTGGGCAATTCCCTTACAGCCGGGTTTTCAGACGGCGGCCTGTACCTGGAAGGACAGCAGAGTTCTTATCCACAGCTGATCGGTACACAGATGAAAGCTGTTGGGGGCGGAAGTTTCAGTACACCATTGTTCCCTGCAGATAAATTTAACGGGTCTGGCTACCTTAAACTTACGGCTTTAACCAATGGGGTGCCAACTATAGTTCCCGAAACTTCAAACCTGGCTGTTCGCGGACAGGTAGGAAGCACGGTTTTATACACCAAGTACACCGGCGATATTGAGAATTTTGGTGTACCGGGCATTAAGCTGGTCCATGCCAACATCCCCGGTTATGGAACACTGAACAATTATTTTGAGCGGATGCTGCCTGATGCCAGCGTAGGTACCGCCACTTATCTGGGCTTTGCTACTGCAAAACCATGGACCTTCTTTAGTTGCTGGCTGGGAAATAATGATATTCTGGGGTATGCAAGTGCCGGCGCTACGGGGGAATTGCCAACTGCAAAAAGTACTTTTTCCGGTGCGTATAATGCAGTGATTAATGAATTGACAAAAACTGGAGCCAAAGGTGTTATAGCCACCATTCCTGGGGTAACCAGCACCGCCTATTTCAATACGGTAACTTTAAAAACATTACTGGCAGCTATTAACGCTACTCCGGCAGGGGCTTCAGTAAAAGACATTTACATTCAGCCTGGTACCGGCCCGGCCCGGGTTGCAACTGCAGAAGATCTGTTTACCCTGCCTTTGAGCTCAGCAAATGTTATGGGCAAGCCTAACGGACAGGGCATTCCTTATGGCCTGCATCCTTTAAATCCGGTTGAGAGCAAATATGTGTTGGATAAAGCCGAAGTAGCGGTAGTGAACGACTATATCGCTTCTTATAATACCAGTATTAAAACCATTGCCAATGCAAAAGGCCTGGCCCTGATGGATGCTTATTCCATGCTGAATGAATATGCAGGTGGCAAATCTGCAAATGGTATCCCGGTTAGTGCTGCATTTATTCAGGGTAACCTGTTTTCACTGGATGGTATCCACTTAACGCCGCTGGGTTATGCCATAACTGCCAACGCGTTTATTAAAGCCATTAACGATAAATATGGTTCAAGCATTCCGGTAGTGGATGTGACTAAGTTCAGAGGGGTTAAGTTTCCTTAATTTCTTCCTGTAAACGAGATACAAGCCCCTGAGCGATGAGCTCAGGGGCTTAATATATCCAGTAATACTTAGTTTTTCCGATCACATTAGCTTTAAAGTTTTCATATTCACTCTTCTTCGTCAAATACAGCTTGGTGCTGAAATTCATATCTTCATCTTTGTCTAATGTCAAGCTAACAATAAGTTCTGGAGCAGCCCATTCATAATATTCTTCATGTTGAGACTTTTCTTCTATTATTTGAGGGTTGCCATAGAGGGTTTCTAACTTATATTTTAGCGAATTGAAGTTTTTTTTGCCGTCTTTGTATGCCCAGGACGTGGCCCTTAACGATTGAAATTCGTTTTTATCGTTGGCGACCATATCTAACTTTTGAAATCTAATATTTTCAAATGTTGCCAGAGTATCCTTTGTACGCATTGTTTTCATCAGGTAAAATACCAGGTATTTATCGTGGCTAATATGCAAAGTATCCGTGTTTTCAATACCTCTGTAATTTTTTAGCAGTTCTTTAGAGAATGCATCTTTTGTTTTTCCCTGAGCATATAGGCTTACTGACTTTTTGTGCGTTTTAATTTGGTTGCTATAAAAACCATTTACGTTGAACTTTAGAGAAAATGCCTTCAAATCTATTTTATCTTTCCCTAATTCAGGGCTTTGTGCATAGGAGGGTATGGCCAGCATAAACACAAACAAAAATGATAATGTGGTTAATTTTTTCATTTATTTAAGATCAACCTTTTTAAGTTCTTTATACAATTCATCGAGGAACTGTTGCCGCTCCTTATTTTCCTTAAAGTAACGCTGAAAGTTTACGCCGCAATCAGATACATCACGAATGTTTTTGGTGTTGAAACTCCAATCCTGAGTGTTTTCTATTAAAACCCCTAAATCATTGTTACAGCTTTGCCACAATTCGGAAAACTTTGTTTTTCTATCATCTTTTGACCGATTGAAATCTGCACACACTGAATATCCTTGCATTTCAGGATTGAAAAATTTTATAATCATAAACACAGGAACACCACCCCAATCTATCGGCTTTCCTTCTGGCAGTTCTATTTTAGTGAGTTTATTTTCGTTTAATAGTTCATCTTGCTGCCCTTTTTTAAAAAACTGTTCTTCATAAGTTAGTTTAGTCCCTTTGGGTACTAAAATTTTTTTAATGGTTAGGGGTTCGGTTGTGATAAAATAAGGATAATCCGGGCCTCTTCCTCCTGTTGGGTTCCCCATATTTTTTAATCCTAACCAACTTAAAACCAGGTATCCCATTACTAGTACGCCAGTAAGTAATAATATTCCGCCTAATACGATATAAATCTGTTTGTTCAATGTTTTTGCTTATGTAGTCGAATACAGATTTTTTAGTACAAAAGTGAAGCCAATGTATAAATTTTCACTACGGTTTTTCTTACATCCAAACAAGCACCAACTATTGGGCAAATCAAGGACTTATCCAGGATTGCTCCGGGTTTGGCTGGGAAAAGGTACCTGTTATCCCAATAAGTCTCGAAGCAGACCTTGATCAGTCCTTGATTTGGTATTTACTTAACCCTAATTAGACTTATAGCTTAGCAGATTACTATATACTTTTTCGACCGTATTTTTCGTCACATTTTTTTGCGCCCACAATCATCTTTGTCAACTGCACAATGGCAGCCACCGTTAGTTAGGTCCGTAACCTCTTGAAAGAAAATGTATGTTTCGCCGTTGACATAGAAAAATTCGTCTGGCTGTTCATTGCTTGGAAAATAGATATTTTTAAGGCTGGAATGAACTCCATATAATGTTGTCCGTTTATTTATTCACAAACATCGGGTGTCGTTTCTGGCAAAAGCAAGGAATGACCTTTCAAATGCTGTTTCTGGTATTTTTGATGACTGGTTTACAATTGCCAGCGCTTCTTCACGCGTGAAATACTCATTTTTAAAAGGCGGGGTAATAGATTTTTCTTTCATCTTTTTGATGTAATTAATCAACTTAAAATAACCTCTCCGTTAATTCTTTATAAAATTATCCAGCAAAATAATGAAGGTACTGCACATTAAATGGGATAATGCCAATGCTACTATCTTTAACAATGACGATGATAAGGCTACAATTGTGGTGTATAACCTGGCAAAGCCGGCTTTTGTAAGTTTTGAAGATGTGGCGCAAAGAGGGGATAAAGAGGCAATATTTCAACTGCCTGCAGCGTATACCGGCGATACGGTTCATTGTTGGCAGCATTTTGTAAATGCGCAAGGGAATGCGGTAAGTACAAGTGTGTATTTAGGGGAGATTTTTATGGGTTAATCCTACGCTGATGGCTCCAGCAATTTATCGATCTCTTTGGCCAGGTTCCTGTCTTTTTCGGTAACTACATTCCCTGCATCATGAGTGGACAGCCAGATTTCTACTTTATTCCATTCATTGGTCCATTTGGGGTGATGGTTGTTTTTTTCGGCCAGGAAGGCCACACGTACCATAAAAGTAAAGGCCTCCTGAAAATCTTTAAAGATCACAGCCTTATACAATTTTTTATCTCTTTCTTCCCATTGTTTCTGCAAGATCTTTTCCATGACGGTAAATAAGGGGCTGCTGTATTGCAGTCTTCTGCTAAAACAAAAATAAACGGAATAAGGTTTAGGCTAAATTATACAAAGCCCCTGAGCGATAAATTCAGGGGCTTTGTTATTGGATTAAAGGAAAGGGAGCAGCAACCCAAACTGAAACTGATCTGTTTTCCCTCCGTTAATGAGGGCGCCCAGGTTTTTATTGTTCCAGTTGTACCGGGCGTAAAGTCTGCCACCGGTAGTTTTTGAGCCCAGTTCAACCCCAGCAACGAAAGATATTTTATCGTTTGCGAAGTCCTTGTCCCTGATTTCAGACCGGTAACCTTTGGATGAAATAAAATGACTGAATTGAGGCCCTATGTTGAACGTAAAAGCCTCTCCGGCATTTAAGCGTAGCAATACCGGGAAATCCCAGGTTTTAAGGATGGTGTTATCTTTCTCCGGATTTTCGGCACTGGTAAGCAGGAACCTGCTGCGGCTGTAAACAGCTTCGGCCTGCACACCCAGGCGGGGTACAAGGTCGACCGATGCATAGCCGCCGATCTGATAACCCCATTTTCGTTTGCTGTCGATATCCGTTCCTGTTGCCCTGGTTAAAAGCCCGCCCACTTTGCCGCCAACATGGACAACCGGACCTTTAGTGTTTTGTGCATAACCCTTAACCGTTAGCAGCAAAGTAAGCATTGTAATGTACGATAGTGATTTCATCATTTGTGTTTTTTTTTCTACAATTAGGTTTCTTCATTTATCAATTAATACAATTGGAAATGGAGAGGGGACTAGCTGTAGAGAAAAATTACAATGATTTAAAATCTACTTCCATTTGGTAGGGCTTCTTCTGCTCTATATAAGTCCGGATGAACCAAAGTATGTCGTCCAGGTTCTCGTGCATGGGCGTGCCGGCAATGTCATGCCCTATACCGTTTACAGACTTAAAATAATAAGGATAATTCTGTTTTTTAAAAAGGCTGGCCAGGTACCTGGAACCAAACATGCCCCGGTTAAACAGTTTAACTTTGTTGTAAATCACAACCTTATCGTTGGTGCCATGGAACATCATGGTAGGCGCAGGCGGTATTTTATAGCCAGGTTTGCCGGTATAGCTTAAAATGGTACCCGCAAATGCAATTACGCCCTTGTATTGAAAACCTTGCGGCAATTTCTGACTGATGGCAGTGTTGTTCCTTTTCTCCCAGTCGGCCTGCAAACTGGTCACTGCTCCGGCGCTCGATCCGGAAAGGATCACCACCGAGGTATCAATACCCAGCTTGTCTGCATTGGTAATCAGGTAGCTTGTGGCATCGTACAGGTCCTCTACTGCATAGGCAATGGCGTTTTTGAGAACGCTGGTATTGAAAACCGTGGGCCATTTTTCGCCTTTCAGGCCTAACCTGTAATCAATGGAGATCACTTTGTAGTTGTGCTCAACCAGCTTTTTAAAATAATCCAGGTAATACTTGTCATCCCGTGTGCCCCGGATAAAGCCACCGCCAAAAGCAAAAATGATGCAGGGCTTTTTAACCTGCAGGTCCTGGTTGCTGTAAATGTCGAGTTTTAGGGTAAGGGTATCTTTTGTGCTATATACAAAGGTTTCTTTAAGCTGGGCAGAGCCATACAGGCCACAGGCAAGTAAAAGGCAGGTTAAAAGCAGCGTTCTGTAATTCACGGTATAAGTTTTTATACGAATATAGTGACATTATTAAACAGAACTCCCGGTAAATTATTTTTTTAGCACATAGCTGTCTGCCAGGGCGCCGGTTACCTTATTGCCATCCATATCCAGCTGGGTAAGCGTATTTTCCCCTACAAAAAACAGCCGGTGATGATCAACGGTTTCCAATGTAACTTTACTGCCCGTTGCATCCCATTTAAACTTGCCTTTCTCTTCATAAACCTTGTCGCTTTTTCCTTTGTATTTTGTTTTGATCAGAAAGCTCATGTCGGGGTTTAAGGTAACCTCGGTCTCTATCCCTTCGCAATCAGCGCAGGGGGTAATACCTTTATAAGTTCCATTCCAATCCAGTGAAGTCTGCGCATTGTGTGGGTCAGCTGTTGCGGTATAATCTGTCTTGGTGGTATCAGCCGTGTTGGAAATCGTAGTTGTATCTGCAGCAGAAGATTTTGTTTCATTGTTACAACTCCAGATCAGTATCGAAGCCAGTGACAGCGTAAGCAATAGTTTTTTCATTTCCTTAATCGGATATTTAGTTAATAACTAACAACGGATAATTTTAAATTATCATATCAGCGGCAGGAAAAATCTTTGCGGCTCCGGATTAGTGCTTAAGCCTGGCCTTAAAAAGTTTTTCCAGCTTCTCCATCTTTGGCAGGATCACCATGCGGCAATAAGGTGCGCTGCCATTTTTGTTGAAGTAATCCTGGTGATAATTTTCTGCCACATAAAACGGGGCCGCCTTGCTGATGGCCGTAACCACCGGTTTATCAAAGGCCCTGGTATCGTTTAGCTCCTTTTTATATTTTTCAGCCAGCTGTTTCTGTTCTTCGTTATGGTAAAAGATAACAGAACGGTATTGTGTTCCTACGTCTGCACCCTGGCGGTTTAATGTAGTAGGATCATGGCTTTTCCAGAAAACTTCCAGCAGCTCCTCATATTTGATTTTTGAGGGGTCGTAAGTCACCTCTATCACCTCGGCATGGCCTGTAGTTCCTGTGCAAACATCTTCATAGGAAGGATTGGCAACATTGCCGCCTTCATAGCCCGAGCGGACAGATGCCACGCCATTCAACCGCTGGAACAATGCCTCGGAACACCAGAAGCAGCCCATGCCAAAAGTTGCTTTTTGTAGTTTTTTCGATTGTGCATCTGCAGCGTTCATCGATAAAAGGATCAAAACCATAACTGATAAATACTTCATAACTTAAAATTCTGTGCCAGAGAACCATCTCTCTGTTAAAGTTACGCAACATCAGCGCTTTTAGTTTTTCAATTCATGTTTATTCCGATTTTTCTTACATTAGCTTGATATTACCTATAAAAAGAAAGCGATGTCAACACCTTATATTCCATGTTTAGACCTGGGTTCATACATTAACGGAAATGATGAACAACGTAAAAAATTTTCTGATGAACTGGGCAGGGCATTCCATGATTCCGGCTTTGTGACCATTACCAATCATGGTGTAAGCCAGCAGCTGATTGATAAACTGTACCAAAACATACAGGCTGCATTCAGGCTAACACCTGAGCAGAAACAGCAATACGAAAAAGCAGAGCTTGCCGGTCAGCGCGGTTATACCAGTCCGGGTAAAGAAACGGCAAAAGGAGCCAAAACGGCCGACCTGAAAGAATTCTGGCAGATAGGACAGGAGGTGACAGATGGCGATCCGATAAAAGAACAATACCCGGACAATGAATACCTTGCCGAGATCCCGGAGTTTAACGAGGTGACCCGTGAGATCTATGTAGCACTGGAAAACAATGGAAAACACCTGCTGCGGGCCATCGCTACCTATTTAAACCTGCCCGTAGATTATTTTGATAAGCAGGTACACAATGGCAATTCCATTTTAAGGGGAATTCATTATTTCCCGATTGAAAACCCGGATGCTTTGCCAGACGATGCGGTAAGGGCAGGTGCACATGAAGATATCAATCTGATCACTTTGCTGATTGGTGCCAGTGCCGATGGACTGGAAGTGCTTACCCGCAGTAACGAATGGCTGCCCATTAAAGCGCACCATACCGATATTGTAGTTAACGTAGGCGATATGCTGCAGCGCTTAACCAACAACAAGCTGAAATCGACCACCCACCGTGTGGTAAACCCGCCGCGTGAGCTGATGAAAACATCACGTTTTTCAGTACCTTTCTTCCTGCACCCCAGAAGTGACATGGACTTAACTTGTCTGGAATCCTGTATTGATGCCGAACATCCGAAAGCCTATACGGATATGACTGCGGGTGAGTACCTGGATGAAAGGTTAAGGGAAATAGGGCTAAAAAAATAGCCCTAATTTAATCCTTTATCTATTGCTTTATTGATTACATCCTGTATCCGGCCCCTGATCCTCATGTTGATGAGCTTATCGCTAACAGCAGGGTTTACGCGGTTGGAAAGAAAAACGTAAACCAGCCCTCGTGAGGGGTCTACCCAGATGCAGGTACCGGTGTAGCCTGTATGTCCGTAGGTCTGCGCTGAAGCCAGCTCTGAAGGATATTTTTTGCTCAGGTCGGGGTCCCACCTGTCGAAGCCCAAACCGCGGCGGCTTACATCCGACTGCCTGGTAGTAAACATATCCACCGTCTGAGGTTTAAAGTACTGTTCGCCGCCATAACTGCCTTTGTTGAGCAGCATCTGGTAAATGATGGCCACATCATTGGCACTGGCAAACAGACCGGCATGGCCCGATACGCCACCAGCAAGGGCAGCTCCCTGGTCGTGCACGTAACCCTGCAGCAAGGTCTTTCTGAAATAGGTATCCTGTTCGGTAGGAACGATCTGGTTTCGCTCAAAGCGGTTCCTTGGTAAAAAGCCCGCAGTTTGCATGCCCAAAGGCTTGTAGAAATTATCCTGTACATACTGATCCAGGGGGATACCGCTTAATCGTTCCGAGATCTCTTTCATCACATACATACTGATGTCGCTGTACACATAGCTGCCCCTGGTTTTGATGGGCGAATTGATCATCTTTGGCCACATCACATCCTTAAAGTAGTTTTTTCTGACGAAGTAGTTGTCGGCCACCTTTGTAGGGTAGGCTGCACTCGAATCCCTGCTGTAATCGCCGGTTTGTATGGAATTGTGAAAAGGGATATAAGGGATGAAGCCTGCCTGGTGGAGCATCACTTCACGTACGCTGACGCTGTTCATCGGCGTTGTCCTTGCCCTGGGAATATAAGCGCCCACATTGGTGTCCAGTTTTAGTTTCTGCTCCTCAAATAAACGCATTACTGTTGGCGTTGTGGCCGTTGTTTTGGTTAAAGAGGCCAGGTCAAAAATATCGGTCACCTTGTCCGGATATTCGGCGGTATTGTAAGTATGATTGCCGTAGGCTTTGTTGAAAATTACTTTGCCATCTTTAGCCACCAGCACTACCATGCCTGGCGCGGCCTGGGCCCTGATGGTTTCGGCAGCAATATCGTCAATAGCTGTCAGGTTGTTGCTGTTCACACCCGCATCTTCCGGAACGGTATATTTAAGCCTTGTTTTAGTAGTGATAAAGCCGGAGCCTGCAGTATATTTGCCGGATACATTGGCTGCCAGTTTTTTGTTGATAGCAATGCCACCAAATATGGCCTGCGGAACCACTGCAGCTGCATTAACGGTATTCTGGTCTGTCCAGATAATGGGACTGGTCAGCGCATCAAAAGCTGAAAGGGCAGCGGCTTCCCCAAACAACGCAATAACCACCTGCTTGCTTTTGGAAAGGCTGGCAATGAAACTGGTATTTCTGGGATTTTGTGCCTCCGATGAGGGAAGCGCTATAATAACGGTGTTGAAATATTTAAGGTCATCTTCCAGGTTGTTCAGGTTTGCGTCGGCCTGGTACTGGGCTGAAGCGTAGGGGCTTACTTTTGCATATTTGTTCAGCAGGCTGTCAAAAACCTGTTGATGGCTGAAGCCCAGCGAAACCGATGCGATGTTCTTTTTGTCCAGCTTCATCAGTGGAACAATATTGTTCTGGTTATTTAACAGTACCGTATTGCTGCTGATGCTGTTCAATATGGCCAGCTGCTGCTCATTTTGCTGGTGTACCTGTGCGCAGGCACTGAGGGTAAATAGCGGAAAAAAGCAGATGGCAATCTTGATGGATGTGATAAGAAAAGGTTTCATAAGGCTAAAGATAGGAAAATGATGACAAATTATTCGGGAATGAAATCCCGGATGAGGCATATTTTCCCTAAATTAGCAACTTTACCGAAGATTGATAAATGTCAGATATTATACAGCTTTTACCCGATAGCATTGCTAACCAGATTGCCGCAGGCGAGGTGGTACAACGGCCGGCATCGGCAGTAAAAGAACTATTAGAGAACGCCATAGATGCGGGGGCAAATAAAATACAATTGATTGTTAAGGATGCGGGGAAAGCGCTGATCCAGGTGATCGACAATGGTTCCGGGATGAGTGTTACTGATGCGCGCATGTGTTTTGAACGTCATGCCACATCTAAAGTGCGCAAGGCAGAAGACCTTTTTGCCATCCGTACCATGGGCTTCAGAGGCGAAGCAATGGCTTCTATTGCTGCAATTGCGCAGGTAGAAATGAAAACCCGGAAGCACGATGAAGAACTGGGTACCGTCATTCAGATTGAGGGCTCTGCCGTACTGAACCAGGAACCCGCAGCAACTGCCGAAGGAACCAGTATCAGTGTCAAAAACCTTTTTTACAATACACCTGCAAGGCGCAACTTCTTGAAAAGCAATCCCGCTGAAATGCGGCACATCATTGATGAATTTCAGCGTGTGGCCCTTGCCCATCCGGCTATAGCCTTCAGTCTGCACCATGATGGTGTAGAGATCTACCGTCTGCCCTCTTCGGTATTAAAGCAGCGTATCGTACATTTATTTGGCAACAATTATAACGAAAGGCTTATCCCGGTAGAAGAGGAAACCAGTATCATCAATTTAAAGGGCTATATTGGAAAACCTGAATACGCAAAAAAAACGAGGGGCGAGCAGTTCTTTTTTGTCAACAACCGCTTCATTAAAGATGCTTATTTAAACCACGCGGTAAACAAAGCTTATGAAGAGCTGCTGGCAGATGACCATTTTCCTTTGTATGTGCTGTTCATAGATATAGATCCGGCAAATATTGATGTGAATGTGCACCCCACAAAAACAGAGATCAAGTACCTGGACGAGAAATCCATCTATGCGATCCTGCATTCGGCTGTAAAAAGGTCGCTGGGTAGGTTCAACATCAGCCCGACCATAGATTTTGACCAGGAAACAGGCTTTAGCGGTATGATTACCCATAAAGCACCCGAAGAAATTATACCACCGAGCATCAGCTTTAATCCGGATTTTAACCCTTTTGCAGAAGATAAACCTGCCGTTACCCGGGAGTCGGCCTATGCCAGTTTTCCTAAAAACTACAGTGGCGGCAGAGGGAATATACAGCCCAGTACAAAGAACTGGGGAAGCCTATATGAGATTGCAAACCATAGTCCGGCAGAACAGTCGGCCCTTGACTTGCCCGGACAGGAGTCCGAGCACCAGTTTAGCCCTGTGCAAAAACAGCTGATGCAGCTGCACAACCGCTACATCATTTCGCAGATCAAGTCGGGTTTAATGCTCATTGATCAGCAGGCTGCACACGAAAGGATACTTTACGAACGTTTTACACTGCACCTGGAAGACAGAAAAGGAGCTTCTCAGCAAAGTCTTTTCCCACAAACCGTTACTTTGAGCCCGAACGACTATGAACTGGCCAAAAGCTTACTGGACGATATAAAAAGTTTGGGCTTTGAAGTAAGAGAATTCGGTAAAAATACGTTAGTGATTGAAGGGATCCCGGTAGATCTGGGGGGCAGTAACATTAACGAAACACAGCTTTTTGAGCACCTGATTGAAGGCTTTAAAAACTCTCAGCAGGAGCTGAAACTGGACAAAAGGGATGCACTGGCCAGAAGCATGGCCAGGAATAGTGCCATCAAAAATGGCACAGTATTGGGGCAGGAAGAAATGAACACCCTGATAGAGCAGCTTTTTGCCTGTAAAACCCCTAACTTTAGTATTAGCGGAAAGCCGGTGATCCAAACCATCGGCCTGGCCGAACTTGATAAAAAATTTGATAAATAAGAATAAATGAACAACATCCATATCCCGCCCGTAGTAAAAAACCTGCTGATCATTAACGTGCTGTTTTTTGCCGCGAAGTATGTAATGAAGAATATAGGGGTCGACCTTGATTATATGCTTGGCGCTTTCTATTTCGATTCTCCGTTCTTCCGCGTATGGCAGCTGCTTACCTACATGTTTATGCATGGCGATTTTTTGCACATCTTTTTCAATATGTTTGCCCTGTTTATGTTTGGCGGTGTATTGGAAACCAGGTGGGGAACCAAACGTTTCATTAACTTTTACCTGATTACCGGCCTGGGGGCCGTAGCCCTGCAAATGGTAGTTCAGGCTTATGAAGTTTATCAGATTACAGGTATGGTTACCAACGTACCAATTACCGATCTTGTGCACCAAGGGGGGTATATCCAGGGCAATATTCAGATCCCGGGATTGACAAAGTCGGCATCCGATACCTTGCTGGGAACCTACGGCGCACCAATGGTAGGCGCATCAGGCGCCATTTTTGGTTTGCTGGTGGCTTTTGGAATGTTATATCCCAATACAGAAATGTATGTCATGTTCATTCCTGTTCCGATCAAGGCCAAGTACCTTATTCCTGTGTATATTCTGATGGAGCTTTCTCTGGGCGTGGCAAAAGTCCCGGGCGATTCCATAGCCCATTATGCCCACCTCGGAGGTGCATTGCTGGGCTTTATCCTGGTCAAGATCTGGGGCGATAAAAACAACGATAGATTTTATACTTATTATGAATAATAACCTGTTTAAAGATCTAAAATATAAAGTATTTCAATCAGGCAACCCTTTATTCTTCTATATAGGGGTTAATATCCTTATTTTCGTAGCATTTGCGCTGATCAATATCCCATTTTTCCTCTCCGGCAAAGGAGGAATAGCTTATGAGGCCTGGATCAGGGAATATGCCGGTTTCCCGGCTTCGATAGTTAAGCTGCCGTACAGGTTTTATACCATTTTAACCTACCAGTTTTTCCATGATGGCCTGCTGCATATCCTTTTCAATATGCTGTGGCTGTATTGGATGGGCAGGATCTTTCTGGATTTCCTGAAACCCCGGCAGTTCCATTTTGTATACCTGGCCGGAGGTTTTGCCGGCGCCCTGGTTTTCCTTGCCGCTTATAATGTTTTTCCGGTGTTTGCTACGGCGCTGCCGGTAGCAACGGTTATCGGTGCTTCTGCATCCGTTATGGCCATTATTGTAGCTACAGCTACGCTGGTGCCCGATTACAGCATGCGTTTGCTGTTTTTGGGCGATGTCAAGCTGAAATACCTGGCCCTCGCTTATATCGTGCTGGATATTATTGGTATTGCTACCAAAGATGCCGGAGGCAGCTTTGCGCACCTGGGTGGAGCGGTTTTCGGCTTTGCCTACATCAAGCTGTTGAGGGGCGGGACCGATTGGAGCAACATATTTAAACGCAAGCCAAAATTAAAGGTGGTAAGAAACGAATCTTCCAGGACAGGAAACAAAAAACAACCTGATAAAGTAAATCAGGAAGAAATAGACAGGATCCTGGATAAGATTTCTAAAACAGGATATGATAAACTCAATAAAGAAGAAAAGGAAACACTGTTTAAAGCTAGCAAGCATTAATGAAGAAAGGTAAACCAACGTTTGTAGATCAGATTGTTCGCTTAGGTGCACTTGCCTTGCTCATTGCCCTTGCACTGGGTATTGTGGCAGGCATGTGGGATCCGCGTAAGCAAAAACTGATCGCTTTTTTTGGCCTGGCCTATCCTTATATCCTGCTGCTCAATATACTCATGATTGTCTGGTGGTGCTTCAGGGGCAGGTGGTCTTTCGCTTTCGCTACACTTTTGCTGATCCTGATCGGCTGGAGATCGCTCACCACCACCTTTGGCTTTATTGGTACTGAAGGCCTGGGCCCTAAAGCCGATCCTAACCTGATCCGGGTAATGACCTATAATGTTCATAGCTTTAAACCCTATGGCCAGGAAAATGTAGAGTCTGTGAAACAGCAGATGCTGGAACTGATAGAAGAAGAAAACCCCGATGTGATCTGCTTTCAGGAATATTTTACCCGAAGGAAAGGGAAGTTCGACATTACCGATAGCCTGAAAAGGATCCTGAAAAACCCGTACTATTATTTTGTACCCTCTTCCCAAAATGATTACGAAGCTACCGGACTGGCTATCTTTTCCAAATATCCTATTCAGGATAAAGGAGAGATCCAATTTGTAAATGGCTGGGGCAATGGGAGTATCTTTATTGATATCCTGGTTGGCAAAAAAACAATGCGTATCTATAATGTACACCTGCAATCCATTTCTTTCGATAAACAGGACTACAATTACATCGATCAGGTGAAACAAAAGATGGATCCTGAACTTTATCCTTCAAAAAGGATTCTGGTAATGCTGAGAAGGGCTTTTTTAAAACGCAGCGCACAGGTTGATGTGATGAAAGCACACATGGCTACCTGTAAAACGCCCTTCCTGATTGCCGGAGATTTTAACGATACGCCGGCGTCCTATGCTGTAACTCAACTCACAAAATCACTTAAAAATACTTTTAAAGAACAAGGGACAGGTTTCGGTAAGACTTACAACGGTAAGTTCCCGAACTTTCAGATCGATTATATTGCAACCACGCAGGACATAGATGTAATGAATTACCGCATCATTGGTGCGCGATTGTCAGATCATTTTCCTGTTCGCAGCGATTTGAGATTAAATCCTTAAAATATTTACCTTTGCAACATGGATAAAGGCCTACAACTGTACAATACACTTACACGAAAAAAAGAACTTTTTGAACCCCTTAATGCGCCTCATGTAGGAATGTATGTTTGCGGGCCAACCGTATACAGTGATGTTCATTTGGGAAACTGCCGTACTTTTATTTCTTTCGATTTAATATTCAGGTATTTAAAATATAGCGGGTACAAGGTGCGCTATGTGCGCAACATCACCGATGCCGGGCATTTGGAGGGCGACCGTGATGAAGGGGATGATAAATTTGCAAAAAGGGCAAAGCTGGAGCAGCTGGAGCCTATGGAAATTGTTCAGAAATATACCCTTGGTTTTCATGATGTGCTCAGGATGTTCAATACCCTGCCTCCAAGTATAGAGCCTACTGCAACCGGGCATATTACCGAGCAGATAGAAATGATTAAGGTAATTATGGACAATGGCTACGCTTACGAAGCCAATGGTACCATTTACTTTGATGTTGAAAAATACAGTGCCAAATATAATTATACCATTTTAACCAACAGGAACCTGGAAGACATGCTGGCCAATACGCGCGAGCTGGGTGGACAGGATGATAAGCGCGGTCGGCTCGATTTTGCCTTATGGATTAAGGCAAAACCTGAGACAATTATGCGCTGGCCATCCCCTTGGGGAGTAGGATTCCCGGGCTGGCACATTGAATGCTCGGCCATGAGTGCCAAATACCTGGGCGACGAGTTCGATATTCATGGTGGCGGGATGGACCTTGCCGCAACACACCATACCAACGAAATTGCACAGTCCGAAGCCTGCAGCCATAAACAGCCAGCCAGGTACTGGATGCATACCAATATGCTTACCGTAAATGGTACCCGTATGTCCAAATCGGCAGGCAATGGCTTTTTGCCGGGTGAGCTGTTTACCGGTGATCATCCTTTACTTGAGCGTGGGTTCAGCCCGATGACGGTTAAATTCTTTATGCTGCAGGCACATTACCGCAGCACACTGGATTTTTCGAATGAAGCGCTGGATGCTTCTGAAAAAGGTTTCAGGAGATTAATGAATGCGGTAAGCCTGCTGGATAAATTGACGCTTTCAGCTGAAAGCGACTTTGAAATAGGACCGATCATCGAAAACTGTATCAAAGCCATGAACGACGATTTTAACAGTCCGGTTGTAATTGCCGAATTGTTTGAGGCCACCCGCATCATCAATACGGTATATGATGGAAAAGGAAAGATCAACTCCGCGGAACTGGAAAAGCTGAAAAAGCTGATCGGCGATTTTGTGTTCGATATTTTTGGACTGAAAGATGAAGAAAGTTCCAATACAGAGCTGAACGACGTACTTGACCTGATCATAGACATCCGAAAAACTGCCAAGGAGAATAAAGATTATGCCACCTCCGACAAGATCCGCCTTGGCTTGCAAAGCATGGGCATCCAGCTAAAAGACAGCAAGGAAGGCACTACCTGGAATAAAGCGTAGCGCTATGTGCAATTGTTAATTACTTTTTAAACCAACGAAAACATCCAAACCCTATATTCGTATCCTAACTATTTAAAATTATGATGAACAAGTTTCTTTATACAATTGCTGCCGCATCCTTAACATTACTGGCACCTGCTGCTTATGCACAGAAATCAGATGGAAGTACCAAATCGCTGGTAAAGGCAGAAAAAGAATTCGCAGAGAGCCTGGCAAAACATGGTGCCAAAACAGCCTATACTACTTTTGCAGCAGACGATGCCCTGGTGTTCAGACCAAACCCCGTTAATGCAAAAACCTTTTACAGCGCGCAACCGGATAGCAAGGACATCAGCTGGAGCCCAACCTATGCAAGGGTGTCCAGAAGTGGCGACTGGGGTTTTACAACCGGTCCTTATACTGTTGGGGGCGAAAAACCTGCTTACGGTCAATTCCTGTCGGTATGGAAAGCTAAAAATGGCAAATGGGAACTTGCTTTAGATCTGGGAACGACCACCAACAAACCGCTGAATAAAGTAAGTCCGGAGTTCATTGAACCAAAGGATTCCTATAAGCCTAAATTTCTGACCGATAAGCAAAGGGCAGCTGCGGCAGATATCATTGGTACTACCGAAAAAACATTGAACACTTCATTAAAATCATATGGCATTGCTGCTTTTTCAGGCTTTTTAAATCCGGATGCCAGGTTGCTGTTTCCGGGCTATGAGCCTATTGTGGGTAAAGACAAGATCCTCCCTTTCTTTAACAGCATGATTAGCAAAGTGTCTTTCAAAACCACTAAAGTGGAGAAAGCCGACGGTGGTGATTTTGCCTATACCTATGGTGTGGCTACTGTAGATTATAAAGCCGAACTAAGGGAAAGCTTTAACTATGTGTTCATCTACGAGCGTCAGGCAGACCACAACTGGAACATTATTGTTCAGGTGTTTGCACCCGCAGAACGCTAAATCTCCGTTACAACATACAAAAGGCCGCCTCATTGGTGGCCTTTTTTGTTTGGCTTCCAATAAATCCTTATTTTATGCCGTTATTTAAGAATAAATGAAGAAACTAGTACTGATTGCCTTACTTGCCCTGACTTCCCAGGTCCGGGCCCAGAAATTTATGCTGATAGGTCACCAGGGGGCCAGGGGCATTATGCCCGAAAATACAATTCCGGGAATGATAAAAGCCCTGGATCTGGATGTCAATGTGCTGAACATGGGTGTGGTGATTTCCAAAGATGGCGAGGTTGTCCTTTCGCACGAGCCTTATTTTAACAACGAGATCAGTACCCGCCCTGATGGGAAAGCCATTACCTTTAAGGACGAGAAAAAATACAATATGTTCAATATGGACTATGAGGAGATCAGGAAGTTTGACGTGGGTATGAAGCTGCATAACCGCTTCCCGGGGCAAATGAAGATGAAAGTCTACAAACCCCTGCTGGCCGAGACCATCGATTCTGTAGAAGCTTACGTTAAACAAAACAAGCTTGAAAAACCCATTTATAACATTGAGACCTCACTGATCAGGAAAGGCGATGGGATATTTCAGCCTGATGCCTCGGTATTCATAGAAAAGATCATGGAAATCGTGAAAGAGAAAAAGCTCAGCAAAAGGGTAATCATACAATCGCTCGACATGCGGACATTACAGTACCTGCACGAGTACTTTCCTTCTATAAAAACTTCGTTGATGATTGACGAAAAGCAGGATTTTGAAGAAAGCATACAGGCCCTGGGCTTTACACCGACTTATTACAGCCCGTATTATGTACTGGTAGGAAAGGGCCTGGTAGACCGCTGCCATGCCGCAGGAGTAAAGATCATTCCATGGACAGTAAATACGGCTAAGGACATGAGGTATTTAATCAATCTTGGCGTTGACGGCCTTATTACCGACTATCCCAATCAGTACACCCGTGTAATGCAGGGCGGGCAATAACTTTTAATACAGGTTTTTAATGATGTGTTCTACCGACAGGCCTTCGGCTTCTGCACGGTAATTGCGTACGATCCGGTGACGGAGGATAGCCTCAGCTACGGCCTGCACATCCTCAATATCAGGGGCGTATTTTCCCGAAATGGCGGCATGGCATTTTGCACCGATCACCAGGAACTGTGATGCCCTCGGTCCTGCACCCCAGTTGATGTATTTGTTTACTTCCTCTGTCGACAAGGCGGTATTAGGCCGTGTTTTGCTGGCCAGTTTTACTGCGTATTCCACCACGTTGTCTGTTACCGGAATGTTCCTGATCAGTTTCTGGAAATATTGGATCTGGCTGGCATTGATGATCTTGTTCAGACTCACATCAGTATTGCTGGTGGTGTTCTTTACAATCGTCAGTTCATCGGCAAAGGAAGGGTAGCTCAAATGTACATTGAACATAAACCTGTCCAGCTGTGCTTCCGGCAGGGGGTAGGTACCTTCCTGCTCAATGGGGTTCTGGGTGGCCAGTACAAAGAAGGGGTTGGGTAGTACATGCCTGATTCCTGCTGCAGTTACGGCTTTTTCCTGCATGGCTTCCAGTAAAGCAGCCTGTGTTTTTGGTGGTGTCCTGTTGATCTCGTCTGCCAGGATAATGTTCGAAAATATAGGTCCGTTAATGAACTTGAAGTTCCGGTCTTCACCCAATATCTCAGCTCCAATGATGTCACTTGGCATTAAATCCGGCGTAAACTGGATCCTGTTGAAATTCAGGTCCAGCACATTAGCTACAGTTTGAACGAGTAAGGTTTTGGCCAGGCCCGGAACTCCTACCAGCAGGCAATGCCCGTTGCTGAATATAGAGATCAGTACAGACTTAACGATCTCGTCCTGTCCGATAACAACTTTGCCTATCTCTGCTTTTATGTTGTTGTATGATTGATGCAGGGCATCAACGGCCTTAATGTCATTTTCAAACTGCATAAGCCTTTATTTTTTTGCAGATGGGCTCGTTGTCCACATTTTCAGCTCATCGCAGTTTGCATACTCTTCATCGATGCGTACGTAGGTGTCTTTTCTTTTCTTCTCAAACCACAAACTCATTTCCCGGTTTGTTTTATCCTGTTGCGCATATTCTTTAAACTTAGCATAATCCTGTTCTAAGTTCCCTTTATGAGGAGGGATTTTTGATTTCAGGTAAAGGATTTTATAGCCTTCTTTACCACTCTGGTCTGTAAAAAGCGTAGGGGTCGAAATTCCTCCAACTTTCATGGTATCTGCTACAAGGAATACTTTAGGGTCCAGTTTATCTGCAGGTATAAAAGTTGTTCTGGCGGTAACATTATCGGCATACAACATCATGCCGCCGTTATATTGCGATTCTTTGTTGTCTGAATATTGTGAAGCTGCGAAAGAGAAAGGGATTTTCTTCTCAATCAGATTTTTATAGATGGTGTCGGCATGAAGCTTAACACGCTCCATACTTGCAGGTGGGTTTTGCGGGCGGATCAGGATATGGCGCGCGTGTACCTGCTCACCGCGGCGTTCAACAACTTGTAAAAAGTGAAAACCATGCTCGGTCTCAAACACTGGTGATAGTTCTCCCGGTTTTAATTTAAATGCCCAGGCAGTAAATTCCTTAACCATAGAGGTGCGGTCAAAAAAGCCCAGATCACCACCTTCTCCTGCAGATCCAGGATCTTCAGAGTAAGATTTGGCGAGGAAGGCAAAGTCTTCACCGCTTTTAACCCTTAAACGCAAAGCATCAATTTTATCGTAGAATTTTTGTTTTTCAGCCTTGGTTGGTTTAGGATACATTACAATTTCGCCGATCTCAAATTCCGTAGGGATATCAGGCAGACTGTCTTTTTTATAAGAATCAAAATATTTTTTAACTTCCAGGGGGGTAATACTGATGTTCTGGGTAATATGGCCTTCCATTTTTCTGGAAATGAGTTGCTCCTTGATGTCTGGCCTGATCTCGTCCTTATACTGAAGAACGGAGCGTTTTAAGAATTCTTCCAGACGTTCCTGTCCGCCAGCCCGCTGAATCTGGTAGCGCATCCTTTTTTCTACCTCTTCGTCTACCTGGCTATCCTCTACAGTGATAGAGTCTATCTCGGCCTGCTGCTTTAATAGCTTGTTTGTAAGGATCTGACGTAATATTTCACATTTAATTTCAGGGTTTTCCGGATTCCCCATGTTCAGGTATTGCGCGTACTGCTGGTTTAAGTCAGACAACAGGATAATATTGCTTCCGAGTACAGCCACTACCTTATCTATGTTTTTCTTTTGCGCCTGAGTATTTAAAAACAAACAGATCAATCCGCCTGCAATCACTAAAAATTTCTTCATTATATGTTTATTCAATTGTATTCCTTTTTGCAAATTTAATATTCTCTATCATCTAATGGCAGGTTAACTTACAACTTTGCCAGTTTCTTTACCTCAGTCTGGTTAATCTTTACCGTATATTTCTTTCTGAGTGTATTTATCCATTCTTTTTCCAGTCGTTCCTGGTAGTCGGTTATCACCTTTCCTTTTACCTCATCAAAGGTAGCCGGCAAATAGGTGTTTTTGTGTTGTTCGTAAAAATTTCGGAGCTGGTTTTCATCATTCTGTGCTTTGTTCCAGATTTTAATTTCTGATATGTTAAACATCAAAGCTGCCTCTTTATATTCATTCATGATCAACTGATAAGCTGGACTTGTTTTGGCTATTCTTTTTTGGGCCGCAAGGGCCAGCTCATAGTTTCTCACCTCCGAAAGATAAGCTGTATCTGCATCCAGTCCCATTTCTTTAGCATCCAGAACTTTAAGTTTAAAGTTGATATACTGATTTAAATAAGCTTCCAGTTCAGCATATACAGCACCATTGCCCGAATGATTTTTTTTGTAGAACCACATGAATTCCTTTTTACCTATGGATCTCCCGTCAATGGTGGCTACATTTTGTGCAAAAGCACCAGCAACAAAAAGACTTAAAGTAACAGCGCAATAAACTTTTCTCACAAAAGAGTATATATTTTTAAGGCATAAAAGTAATAAATAAAGGCACTATAAGAAGATATTTAACTAATTTTAACAGAAAAAATATTCCCAGTAAAATTATCATTGATGAATAGCCCCTTAACCGCTGATACAACAGCTCTGCACTTATTTTTTACCGATGATGTTTACCTGGTCAATGAGCCTGGTTTACAGTTGGATGCTGTTGGGGCAACGCCCGAGATTACCCCCTTACAACAGGAAAGTCCTAAACAAACCAGCAGCTCTGCAAACGCTCCTGTTCAGGAGCCACTGGCCTTTAAATTTTTGGGCAAGAATCAACGCAATATTCTTATACTGGTAAACGATGTGCAAAACGAAGTTAGCGATGAAGCAGGGAGGGAGCTGCTCCGTAAAATTGTAAAATCTGTAAACCTGACGGCCAATGATTTTGCCCTGCTGAATTATGCCGGCTATAGCGGCGTAAACTTTAAGCAATTGCTGGAATATTTTTCCTGCAACCTTGTTTTTGCTTTTGGTGTTAAACCTGCACAATTGGCATTAACAGAATATCCCCAAAACACAATTGTAAACGAAGGATCCGTGAGGCTCATCTTTGCACATGAACTGCGTAATCTTGACCAAAGCCCGGCAGAGAAAAAAGCATTATGGGCCAGCCTCCAAAATCTGGGATTATAAAATGAGAGAACTTGTATTCGCCACCAATAACCAGCACAAAACGCAGGAAGTGCGTAGCCTTTTGCTGGGTCAGTATAAAGTGTTGAACCTTAATGATATCGGTTGTGATGCCGATATCCCTGAAACCGGGAGCAGTTTTGCGGAAAATGCTGCACTTAAAAGCCAATATGTGGTTGACCATTACCGGATTGATTGTTTTGCCGACGATAGTGGCCTCGAAATAGAAGCCCTGAACCAGGAACCAGGGATCTTCTCAGCCAGGTATTCAGGTATTAGGAACGATCAGGAAAACTTGAGCCTGGTACTGCGTAAAATGGAAGGACAAAGTAACCGTAAAGCCCGTTTCCGGACGGTAATTTCCCTGATTCGGAATCAGGAACATTTTCTTTTCGAAGGTATAATTTATGGCAATATCCGTGAAACACCGGCTGGAGCACAGGGCTTTGGCTATGATCCCATCTTTGAACCCGAAGGTTATACTCAAACCTTTGCCGAAATGAGCATGGAGCAAAAAAACAGGATCAGTCATCGGGCACTGGCCATGAACAAACTCATTACTTTTTTAAAGGAACAGGCTTAGCTTTTGCCGTATCTGTTTTTAAAGTATCTGTTTTTGGCAAAGGTTTCGGTAACACGCCAGTTTTTGGTAATGTTGTTTTAACTGCAGTACTATCTGTTTGGGGTGAAACGATATTCTTTACCGAAGGCTTGCCGTTGGTATCGCTGGTTTTAGACAATGTTTTTGAAGGAGCTCCCGGGCTGGCTTTCTTTGTCGGAGGCTTAGCCTTAGGCTTGCCGTTGATTACTTCTTTTTTAGAGAGAGGACGCTGTTCAGGCCGCCAGGTAAAGCCAGTCAGGAACACATCCTCTTTTAGTTCTGGAATCGGTGTCCGCACGCCTTCGGGCTCCTTTATGGTCACTATTCTGTTGATCTGCTTTTCCTGAAAAAGTATTTTAATCCGGGCACTTACCGTCTGGTTCATGTCGGTATAAGCCTCTTTTTTGTCCTGGTTAAAATAAATGCTCTCGGCATTTCCATCTACAAACATGTTCTTCATTTTGCCATCCTTAAAGAAGGCCGTGATCAGTTTGCCCTTAATCTGATTGTACCTTGCCGAATCGGCATTTACATTCACCAGGAATGCTTTTTCCAGTACCTGCAGGGTATTCAGCTTCTTGTTCTTCAGCTGCAGATAAATGGTGTCGCCGGTTTGTTGCGAGCCTTCCGACCAAAGAATCGGGTCTTTGTACCACCTGAGGGTCGAATCTGCACTGGTATAAAACAAAGAGTCGGCCCTGGCCTGCATGTTTGCTTTGTAGACGCGTACATTATGATAGGCTTTGATTACCCTGGTCCGTACGGTATCTTCCGGGTTAAAAGGAATGGAGTCTTTAACCTTTACATTTTTGAGTTTGCCGGCCTCCGCTTTTCCTTTGGCAATGGCGCTGTCGGTTTTTGATTTTGGAGGCAAAATTCCCTTAATGGTTTTGGCAATACTGTCTTTGCCCTTCACTAAAACGGGAACTATTTTTTTTGTAAGCACCGAATCTTTCAGTCCGGGAGGCGCCTTTTTTTGGATGGCTATGCTGTCCTTTAGCAGGCTGTCTTTATGTATGGAGTCTTTCGGCGTCAGAGTGGGGATTTCCGGGAGTTCTTTATCCTTTTCGTCTTTCTTTTTGCCCCGCTTTTCAGGCTTTTTCTTAGTTGTGCTGTTTTCGGCTAAAACTTTCGGATTTGTTGCGCCTACTTTGGGCTCTTTCTTTTCATCTTTTTCTTCTTCGCCCAGCTCATTGTCCTTTTTAATGACAGGGGAAGAAATTAGTTTCAGTGTCTTTTTTAAAACCATCTGCGTTTCCAGCGTGTCGGCACCCATCCAAAGACTGTCGGGCTGCAGCTTGTTCTTCACTTTTATGGAGTCGGCCGTACCCATACCCACATAAGGGTTTTTGGTTACCAGCGTCCGTTCATCTTTTTTATAGTAGAAACCCAGCTGTCCGTACATCACAGTTTTATCTGCGGTGTCCTTAAATACAATGTTTCTTACGGCTTTTCCATAGCCGGCGATCCCATCATAATACAAGCTGTCACCTTTCAATGATTTTGTGCCCATGGTATACAGATTTTTTTTTCCGAAATAGGCGTATTGCGTTTTGGTATTGTAAGCCCCGTTTTCTGTATAGAGATTGTCATCTTTGCCTTTGATATTGGTAGGGCCATAAAAATAGGTCCAGTTGGTGAAGGTATTGTAGCGTAGCGTGTCCGATTTGATGACACTTTCGGGAGTAACTACAACTACATTATACCTGAAATAAGCATCCCTGTCTCTCGAAAAGTAATATCCATTCTTACTGGTGACGGTCACATCCTTACTTACAATTTTTCCACCCGTTATATAAGTACCGATTTTAGTGGCCATATTATAATCCAATATGTTGGTGGTCAGCACCGATTCCTTATCGATCATCCGTACATTGCTGGTTAGATGCGCAAGTTTGGTATTCCCGTTATAGTTCAAACGATCGGAATAAATGTTAATGGTATCGGCCTGATTGATGTGTACATTTCCGTAGGCATCAAAAATGTTTTTGGTAACGTAAAAAACGGCGCTGTCGCAGGTCAATGTAGCGTTATCCTGTCTGAATACCGGCTTTCTGAGGTAAGAGATACTGTTGTTCTTGTCTGCAACATTGGTTGTTGAGGCTTCATAATGGTCAACATTGATCTTGGTCTTCTGCTGTGCCAGTACAGCGAAGGGGAAAAACAATAAGATCAGGAAATAACGTAATTTCTGCACGTTACAAAGTTAGTTTTTTGCTTGCTGGTTTTATCTTCACCATTTAAATATTTATTTCTCTATTTTTGAGCAATGTTACCCCTTCAAAACTTTAAAGACTTTATCAGCCGGCATGCGCTTTTCAATGCGAAAGATAAAATCCTGCTGGCGGTTAGCGGTGGTAAAGATTCCGTTTTGATGGCGCATTTATTTAAACTCTCGGGATTCAGTTTTGGTATTGCACACTGCAATTTTAATTTGCGTGCCGATGAATCCCAGCGGGATGAAACATTTGTGAAAATGCTGGCTGCTATGCTTGATGTACCTTTTTATGTCACGCATTTCAAAACCAAACAATTTGCCACGGCACAGAAGATATCTACTCAAATGGCAGCAAGGACCCTGCGTTACCATTGGTTTGAAGAAATCAGGAACGCCCACCAGTATACCTGTATTGCCCTGGCACAGCACCAGGATGACGCCATAGAAACCGTATTACTGAACCTGGTGAGAGGTACGGGCATTGCCGGAATGCATGGTATTTTACCAAAAAGAGATTGTCTGGTAAGACCCCTGCTGTTTCTTACGGCCAAAGAGATTGCAGCACTGGTGGATGAAAACAAGATCGACTATGTGGAAGACAGTTCTAACAGCAGCACCCAATATGCCCGCAATAAAATAAGGTTAAATGTAATCCCTCAGCTTAAAGAGATCAATCCGAACCTGGAGGAAACTTTTGAGCACAACATCCGGCGCTTTGCCGATACTGAGCTGGTGTTGCAGCAAACTGTGGCTGATTTGCGGAGAAAGGTATGGATAGAAAAACAGGACAGCTTCTGCTTACCTATAAAAAGTGTTGCTGAATTGATCCCTCAACATCTGCTGCTGTTTGAGTTGCTGAAGCCTTTTAATTTCACAGAAGCCGTAACTACAGAACTTCTGGCCAGTCTGGATAAACAAAGTGGAACTTCTTTTTATAGCAGTTCGCACCGCATTGTGGTTGATCGCGAAAATCTCATTGTCACTGCGCTTGCTGCTGCGCACACCATGCCGCAACAGTTAATTCATCCAAAAGATCAGTTGGTTCACCTGGAAGATATGCAATTGCTCATTTCCAGATCGGCAAAGGTGTATTTTGAGAAAGATCAGCTGAAAGCTTATGTGGATACAGAAAAACTGATTTTTCCGCTTGTATTGCGGGGATGGCAGGCTGGCGACCGGTTTAAACCCATCGGCATGAGCGGTTTTAAAAAATTGAGCGACTTTTTTATCGGTCAGAAAATTCCCCTGGGCAGTAAAGACCAGGTGCCGATACTGCTAAATGGCAACGGGGAAGTGATCTGGATTGCCGGGCTGAGACAGGACAATAGGTATAAGCTTACAGAAAATACCAGAAGTGTAACCATTTTTGAGTTGAAGCATCTAAGGTCATGATAGCTTCATTAAGCGATAAAAAGAAGTGATGCTATTGAAAAAACCTTAACTTTATTGCACAAACATACACACATGGGGAACCGATACGCTTTTTTTGAGAAACAGTACATTGGCCGCGATTATATCAGGATCTGCATCAGACTGGTAATGGCTGCATTTTGTTTTGCTGCTTATGTTTATGAACGGGACCGCGACAATACCGAAGATCTTTTCCTGATCGTAGGTTTCGGCATCATTGGTGTTTCCATCATCCTGCTTTTCCTGATCCAGTATAAAACCATCATAGATCAGAAAAAGATGATTATAGATGGACTCTGGTCGGCAAAAAAAGTGGAAATCGACCTGAATTCAATTGTTAAGGTCAGAAAAGACGTTTACAGCAATTACCTCTTCAATAACCCGGTATATAACCTGCACCGTAAAGGCAGCATCAGGTTCTATTCCTCTGGAAAAGATGCCATTGTGCTCACAGACCGCGACGGATTTGAATACTATATAGGTACACAGCGCCCCAATGAGATGTACCTGGTTATCCAGGAAGAAATGAAGCGGAGTTAGAAGAAATGAAGCGGAGTTAAATAATTGCAATTGTTTAACACAAAGATCAGTTTAAGTACTGTACTTTGCAGCGTTAAATAATTTCAAAATGAAAATAGGTATTGTTTGTTACCCCACGTTTGGGGGGAGTGGTGTGGTAGCCACTGAACTTGGTAAAGCACTAGCTGATGAAGGCCATCAGGTACACTTTATCACCTACAGTCAGCCTGCCCGGCTCGATTTTTTCTCTGCCAACCTGTTTTATCATGAAGTATCGGTACGCGATTATCCGTTGTTCGACTATGCACCCTACGAATCGGCACTGGCCAGCAAACTGGTAGATGTGGTTCGTTTCGAAAAACTGGACATACTGCATGTACATTATGCCATTCCACATGCTTCGGCAGCCTTTATGGCCAAGCAGATCCTGGAAACCTATGGCATTCATATTCCTTTTGTAACCACTCTGCACGGTACAGACATTACCCTGGTGGGTAAAGACCCAACCTATAAACCTGTGGTTACCTTTTCTATCAATAAATCTGATGGCGTAACTACAGTATCAGAAAGCTTAAAGCACGATACTGAAGAGCATTTTGAGATCACGAACGAAATTAAGGTAATCCCGAATTTTATCGACTTCTCCCGCTTCAGCTTAAAACCTAAAGATCATTTTAAAAAAGCCATTGCGCCAAATAACGAGCGGATCCTTATCCATACTTCCAACTTCAGGAAGGTAAAACGTACGGCAGACGTGATCCGGATTTTTCAAAAGATACAGGAGAAGATCCCATCCAAACTACTGATGGTAGGAGATGGCCCTGAGCGTGCTTCCGATGAGCAATTGTGCCGCGATCTCGGCATCTGCGAGCATACCCGTTTCCTGGGCAAGCAGGATGCTGTAGAAGAAATCCTGTCTGTGTCTGATCTGTTTTTGATGCCTTCAGATTCTGAGAGTTTTGGATTGGCCGCCCTGGAAGCCATGGCCTGCAAAGTACCTGCAATTACTTCCAATTCTGGCGGTTTGCCTGAGTTGAACGTAGATGGTTTCTCAGGTTACATGAGCAATGTGGGAGATGTGGAAGATATGGCGCGTAAAGCCATCAGCATCCTGGAAAGTGATGAAACGCTGAAACAGTTTAAAGAAAATGCATTTGCAAGGGCGAAAGATTTTGATCTGAAAAAAATTCTACCCGACTATGTAGCTTATTACAATAAAGTAATTGAAGAATCGCGCAAACTTAACGAAGTAAAAATATAAGATTACTTAACCGGTGCAAAGATTAGGCAGACCGGCGCACCAATATCCATTCTTTTACCGGTATCCTTTAAGGTGCCGGTTTTTTTATTGCGTTCAAAAATCACTACCTCATTGGTATACTGGTGACCGACAAGCAGATATTTTCCTGTTGGATCAATCACAAAGTTGCGAGGTCCCTTGCCCATCGTACTTACTGTTTCCACAAAGCTGAGCTTTCCATCGGCTTTTATCGCAAAGGCAGAGATGGTATTGGCATCACCACGGTTGGTTTCGTATAAAAATTTGCCATCAGGGGACACATGGATATCAGCGGCGTCAACCCGACCTTCAAAATCTTTGGCTACAGTGCCTGTTTCCTGAATTCTGGTCAAAATTCCATTGGCATAGCTGAAAACTGTAATGCTGCCGTTAAATTCATGGGCAAGATAGGCAAACTTGCCATTCGGGCTAAAAGTAAGATGTCTGGGGCCGCTTCCTGCGTTGGTTTTGGTGATATTTTTCAGGGTCAGGACTTTGTCGCCCCCTTCCGGGTTATAATTGTAGATGTAAACCTGGTCTTCACCAAGATCTGTACATACCACATATTTTTTGTCGGGCGTAAACTGCACCTGGTGTGCGTGTGCGCTTTCCTGGCGTTTTTTCGGGTCTATACTCTTACCGGTATGCTGAACCAGTTGTCTTAACGGACTTAAGGAGCCATTGCTTTCTATGCCAAAGACCGATAAACTGCCACCGCCATAATTGGCCGAAAAAACATGTTTATCATTGGCCATCACAAAGCAGGGGCCTTTGCTGGTGGTTGCCTGTTTGTTTAAAAAACTCAGTTCAGCTTTTACACCGTCAAAGCCGAAGGCCGCTACAGCACTGTTTTCCGGGGCTTCTGCTACCGAATATACAAACTTGTTGTTTTTGCTTACCGCCAGATAACTGGGGTTGGTCACCTCTTTGGCCACACTGCGGAGTTTAAAATCTGCAGTGTTAAGGTCGAAATTATAGATGTAGATCCCCTCACTTTTACCCGGACTGGTATAGGTGCCCACTATTAAGTTATAGTCTTTCTTTTGTGCGAATCCCTGTGTGGTTAAAATCAGGACCAGTAAAAGTGAGGCGATGCTGCGCATAGGTTTATTATTTAATAAGGTGTTTGATCTGGATCAGTTCATGTTCTTCCAGGTAACGCCATCTTCCACGCGGAAGATCTTTCTTGGTCAGGTTGCCGTATACCACGCGGTCTAACTTCACTACTTCGTATCCCAGATGTTCGAATATACGACGTACAATGCGGTTTTTGCCACTATGGATCTGTATGCCTACCTCACGCTTGGAGCCACCTGCCACGTAAGATACGGAATCTGGTTTAATAATCCCGTCTTCCAGTTCCAAACCAAAAGCGATTTTATTCAGGTCGCCCTGGCTCAGGTTTCTGCTAAGCTCAACATGGTAGATTTTGGTGATGCCATTTTTTGGATGCGAAAGCTTATCTGCAAGATCGCCATCGTTCGTCATCAGCAGTAAGCCGGTCGTATTCCTGTCTAACCTGCCTACCGGGTAAATGCGCTCGCGACTGGCTTTTTCTACCAGCTGCATTACGGTACGGCGTTCCTGTGGATCATCAGTTGTGGTGATGTAGTCTTTAGGTTTATTGAGCAATACGTAAACTTTCTTTTCACGTTTCAGTAGTTCGCCATTGTAGCGTACCTGATCTTTTACCGGATCTATTTTATGACCCAGCTCAGAAACTACTTCGCCGTTTACAGAAACTACACCCGCTTCAATCAGTTCATCGGCTTTACGACGGGAGCAGATCCCGGCGTTGGATATGTAACGGTTCAGACGGATCAGTCCATCGTCTTTCTGTACAGGATTTTTCCTGCTGCGCATGGTTGGTGCTTTTTCCGGGCCATTCCAGGTATTGTTGCGTTCCTGGCGGCTGCGTTCCGGACGTTCTCCACGCTCTCCACGCTCGGGACGTTCCCTGCGTTCTGCCTGTTTTTGGAAAGAAGGCCTTGCGCCATCGTCTTCTCTTTTCCTGAAAGGGCGGCTATCGGTACTTCTGGGACTTTGTCCTTTTTTATCGTCAAATTTCCGGAAGGGCTGATCGCCGTCCGTATTGAATTTATCTTTCTTAATGTAACTGCGTTTGTTTTCTCCGAACGGAGTTTCTTTTGAAGTTCCAGGTTTAAAATCTCTGGAGCCTGTGTTTCTTGAACCAAAGCTTTTAGGCTCTGTAGCTTTTCTGAATCCTTTTGCTTCAGTGTCTTTGCCACCTCTTGGTCTGAAATCTTTTTTGTCGTCTGTCCTGGATTTAAAATCCCGGGTATCGCCTTCTTTTGGTGTTCTTGGCTTGAAATCCCTGGGGCCACCAAATTTGTTGTCTTTCCCCTCTTTGTCATCAAACCTGCTTTTTCCCTTGTATGAAGATTTTTCTTCTGGTTTTTTGCCTGTTGTGCTTCGGTTTCCCGGTTTGGACTTGTCATCCCGACTGTTCCTGTTGTTGTTTTTGATCATGATACGCTTTTAACCGCATAATTTATGCGGCGACAAATTTAGGTAAAATTGGGCTGATTTGCAATTTTTGGTCTGTGGCCGTTGTCTGTGACGTTGGGTAAGTGTTCGGTTTGCGTTCGGGATGCGCCTTAGGTTGGGTAGGGTCTAAGCAAGTCTTGCTTAGGCTCTGGTTAAGCTTTTAGGTATATCAAGGCCGCACCAACCCCTAACCAAGGCTTACCCAAGGCTTAACCAACCTAAGGCGCATCCCGAACGGAGACCGAACGCAGATCAATCAGATACCGGAAGAAATTCAGGATTTAAAAGGGATGTTTTGAGGTCAAAACCGACTTTGCATAGGTTCCCTAATTTCGCTGGCTGAAGATAAATAAAAATCGCCGCCTAATCATATTTAAACGCCGATTTTGAGGGTTAAATTCGTAATTAGTTGATAATTAACTAAATATGTTGTATGTTTGCAGGCGTTTTAAAATTGTTAACCAAAAAAAGGAGGAAGATGATAAAGAAACACATAATAACATGTACGGTAATTATTGCATTACTGGTTATGGCAAAAGTGTTTGCTTACAACATGCCCCAAGCAGCGAAAAGTATTTCAAAAGACGAGAAAAGTACAACAAAAAAAGATACAGTAACAACAAAAATCAGGAAGCCATTATCTCTTATGGCTCAGTTAAATTTTGCAGAAGAGTCGTTGCCTCTTGGAGATACCAAGGTGGAACGTAAAATGAAAAAGACCCTTGCTGCACATTACTTCAGTAATCTGCAAACCAACAGCCTGCATAGAAAGGCCGCAGAATGGTTTCCGATCATAGAACCTATCCTTGCCGCTTACGGCATTCCGGAAGATTTTAAATATGTTCCATTGGTAGAATCGGGACTGGATGGAGGCACATCGCCTAAAGGTGCTGCGGGTTTCTGGCAGTTTATGCCCGGAACGGCCCGTATGTATGGCTTAAAAGTGAACTCGAAAGTGGACGAACGTAAAAACTTGCGTAAATCTACTGTCGCGGCAGCAAAATACATTAAAGAACTTTATAGCATCTTTGACAGCTGGACACTGGTGGCAGCCGCCTATAATGTCGGCGACAGTCACATGAAGCGCCAGATCAACAGGCAACATCAGGATAATTATTTCAAGATGAAACTGAACCGCGAAACAGGTGGTTATGTTTACAAATTGATTTCCATGAAAGAGATCATGGAAGATCCTGTACGCTATGGCTACAGAGCACCGAGGGCTTTACTGGCCTATAATGCTGAAAAGGCTGAAAGCAAGACTGCAGAATAAAAAATATAAATACACGCAAATGGGGAAAGAGGTTGATCATCGATAAGAGATGATCAACCTCTTTTTGTTTGCTGGGACCCCGGTCCGCCACTGCAATGGAATGATCGGGAAATGCCGGTTTTTTATGCCGGGTTCTTGCTGAGTCCTCATCATTACTCAGAAATTTGATAAAACGTCTCAATCTTTGTGCATCCGGTATCAAAATGCTGGCAGCACTCCTTCTGCATCTGATTCTTTGATATATTTAGATAGCAGAATATTTTTATCTTCAATCGTTGACGTACACAAATAAACCAGACATATAAAATGATGATGAAACGCGTATTTTTTCTGTTGTGCCTGTTTGGCCTCAACAACCTGGATGCTGTATACAGCCAGAGTATTTCTGTGATCCCGCAACCACTAAGTATGCAGGAGCTCCCCGGCAAATTTAAAATCAACAACCTTACTAAAATTACTTACGATGCTGGCAATTCCGACCTGAAGTCGGTTGGTCTTCAATTTTCTGATCAGGTAAAAAAGCTAACTGGTTATGCTTTAAAAGTACTTCCGGCTGCTGGCACCGCAGGCAGCAATGTCATTGTGCTGACCACCAAAAACGCGGTAGATAGCCTGGGCGACGAAGGCTATACTTTAGTTGCCAATGTAACTTCGGTACGCATCAGTGGCAAAAAAGCAAATGGTGTATTTTATGGCGCACAAACCTTGTATCAGCTCCTGCCGGTAAGGGGTAAAAGTTATGCCTTTGTTAAAGCACCGCTGATCCCGGCCGTAAAAATTGCCGATAAGCCGCGTTTTGGCTGGAGAGGCATGATGCTGGATGTGGGCCGGTATTTTTACTCGGTTGAGTTTGTTAAAAAATACATCGACTACCTTGCTTTACATAAATTGAATGTGTTTCACTGGCATTTAACCGAAGACCATGGCTGGCGCATCGAAATTAAAAAACACCCAAGGCTCACTGCCGTTGGGGCATGGCGCAATGGAACGCAATTTGCTAACAGCCAGATCGACAATACCCCTCACGGGGGCTTTTATACGCAGGATCAGATACGGGACATTGTGGCCTATGCGGCAAAGCGTTACGTAACGGTGGTTCCTGAAATCGAAATGCCGGGTCATGCTACCGCAGCCCTGGTGGCTTATCCTAACGTTTCCTGCACCGGCGGGCCGTTTAAAATGCTGGTAGGATGGGGTATACAAAAAGAAGTTTTCTGCGCCGGAAAAGAAGAGACCTTTAATTTACTGGAAGATGTGCTTACAGAAGTTGTCGCACTATTTCCTGGTAAATTCATCCATATTGGTGGTGATGAATGTCCTAAAGACCGCTGGAAAGTTTGTCTGGATTGCCAGGCCAGAATGAAAAAGGAAAACCTGAAAGACGAGCATGAGCTGCAAAGCTATTTCATCAGGCGTATAGAAAAATTCCTGACCACTAAAAATAAAAGCATTATCGGATGGGATGAGATCCTGGAAGGCGGCCTGGCACCTAATGCTGCTGTTATGTCCTGGAGAGGCACCGAAGGTGGTATTGCAGCAGCCAGGCAAGCGCACGATGTAGTGATGACCCCTTACGATTTTCTTTACCTGGATTATTATCAGGGCGAACCTTACCTGGAGCCAAAAGCGATAGGGGGCAATCTGCAACTGGAAAAGGTGTACAACTATGAGCCGGTTCCTGCGGTGCTTACCAACGAAGAGGCAAAATACATAAAAGGGGTACAGGGCAATGTATGGGCAGAATTTATTCATTCACCCGAAAAAGTAGAATACATGGCCTTTCCACGTGCTGCCGCAATGGCGGAACTGGCCTGGACCATACCAGCCAGAAAGAGCTGGACTGACTTTAGCCGCAGAATTGAAAAGCAATACCAGCGTTACGATGACCTGGGCATCAATTACGCCAAAAGTGCCTATAATGTATGGCATACGGTAAGTGTTGACAGCCTGGGCAATAAAGCAACGGTATCTTTCAAAACCAATAGCTATCAGCCTCAGATACGTTACAGTCTGGATGGTTCAGCGCCAACTGTACATTCGCTGGTATACAGCAAGCCCTTTGACGTTAAACTGCCTGTAACCATTAAGGCTGCTACTTTTAAAGAAGGACGCCGCATGGGGGCAATCAGTTCCAGGTCAATATTTATAGATCAGAATAAGCAAAGTAAATAGCCAGATATGAAGCTGGGCAATGAAAAAGAACTGTTGCCACGCAAAAACGGAATAGAAGTTCAATTATTCATGCTGATCTTAACCAGGTTAAAGTATGTGCGGTAGCGTAAACGTTGTTATACAACGATGGTTATTAGATTTCGGCATATTCGCTACATTTTGATACAAATTGCACAACATTTGATCAGTTGGATCAAATATTAATTCATTTATTAGCGTTACCAATAGCTAATCAAACCAAACTAAAATTACCATTATGAAAATTACGATACTCAGCCTTACTCAAATTTAACAGCCCGGGAGAAGGCAGAGGCTTATTCCCGGGATTTGATGGCAGTGTCTCCGGTATATGGTCTTATTTTTTAATACCGGGTACGTAACCATAAAATAACTTCTTCGATCATGATCCGCTCTTGACATAGGCAGTAAAACCTAGTAATAAATAATATAAACAATTAATTATGACAAAAAAAACTACAAAATTTGGTTTAAAGGACTTAATCAGGTGGTTAGGTACAATGGCTGTTGTAATCGTGTCGCCTTTTATTCCCCTTTCACTTAGTGCAAAGGCTATGGATATTGGTAAAGTGACGTCCGTTACCTATGGTCTTAATGAACGCATGTTTTTGCTTCAGGAACGCGTCATAACCGGCCGGGTCAGCGACGTTAATGAGGCTGGAATAATCGGAGCGGGTATAAAAGTTAAAGGAACAAATATTGCTACCGTTTCGGATTTGAATGGAAACTTTTCAATCACGGTTCCGAACAACGAGGCAATACTGGAGTTTACGTCTATTGGCTATGCGACAAAAGAAGTGGCGGTTAAAGGCTTAAAGGTAGTTCGTGTCACTTTGCAAGAGTCAACATCCACTATGGACGAGGTTGTCATAACCTCTTTTGGTACACAGAAAAAGGAAAGTGTGGTTAGTGCTATTTCAACAGTTCGACCTTCTGCCATGAGAAATTCGTCAAGTAACCTGACGACCGCTTTAGCGGGAAAGGTTGGTGGAGTGATTGCCTATCAACGGTCGGGAGAACCAGGGCTCGATAATGCTGAATTTTACATCCGTGGCGTTACTACTTTTAGTACATCAGGTAAACGAGATCCACTGATCCTGATTGATGGGGTAGAAATGGCAACAAACGACCTCGCCCGGTTAAACGTAGACGACATTGCATCCTTTTCCGTACTAAAGGATGCCAGTTCCGCGGCACTGTATGGCGCACGCGGAGCAAACGGCGTGATTCTCGTGACGACAAAGGTAGGATCGGTAGACCAATTGTCGATCACCTTAAGAGCTGAGCAGTCCAACTCTTATAATACTAAGTTAGCCGAACTGGCCGATCCTGTTACCTACATGAAACTTCACAACGAGGCGGTGCGAACGCGTAACGCCCTGGTAGACCTACCGTATTCGTCTTCTAAAATTCGGGAAACAGAGCTGGGCACCGACCCGCTTCGATATCCATCCGTAAACTGGTATGACTATTTAATAGACGATAAGGCGATCAACCGCCGTCTTAATCTGAACCTCACCGGCGGGGGACAATCTGTACAGTATTACCTGGCTGCCAACTTTCAGAATGACAAGGGAATACTAAAAGAAAGCGAACAAAATCTGGTCGAAAACAACATCAACATCAATCGGCTTCAGATACGCTCGAATGTGACCATTAAGTTTGCACCAACCACTACTGGTGTTGTGCGTGCATACGGATCATTTGATGATCGGAGCGGCCCTTATATTCCTAGTATGAAAGATGAGTTGGGCAACACAGTGTCGGGCGGCTCGGCGGTATTCCGCGCGGCGCGAAATGCGTCGCCGGTGCGGTTCCTCCCATTTTATCCGGCAGACGAAGCCAACGAATTTACTGAGCATATCCTTTTCGGTATGAATCCGGAAATGACTTTTTCCAACCCTTGGGCGCAAGTGGTCAGCTCATTCCAGGAATCGAAAGAATCCATGATGCTGTTGCAAATGGAAATGGATCATAAATTTACCGGGAGCCTGGAGGGTTTAACTGTAAGAGGAACATTCAACGCGATGCGGAAAGCGTATTATGCGCAAAACCGTGCGTATCGTCCATTTTATTACAGTCTTGCAAATACCATAGACGGTTCCTACCAATTAACACCGCTCAATCCAGACGGCGGTACTGAGTATCTGAACTATGAAAGTCAGGGCAGAACGGTCAATGCGTCCCAGTACGGTGAGGTTCGCCTACAGTACAACAAAACCTTTAATAAAAAGCATGATCTCAATGCCTTATTAGTTGGTACGATCAGGAATGAAACTGGTACCCTTCAAGTTGATGAGCGAGTGTCTGATGACCTTCAGGCCTCTCTCGCACGAAGGAATATCTCGTCAGCTGGCAGGTTATCTTATGGATATGATTCCCGCTACTTTCTGGAACTAAACTTTGGATATAACGGTACCGAACGTTTCGCCGAGCAGAACCGCTGGGGATTTTTTCCTTCTGCCGGAGCTGGGTGGATGATAAGTAACGAACCGTTTATGAAGGGTGTGAAGGATGTTTTAACTACTTTAAAACTACGTGCTACATATGGTAAGGTCGGAAACGATCAGATAGGGTCTTTGTATGATCGGTTTTTCTACCTGTCTCAGATCAATATGAACGGGACCGGATACTGGTTTGGTCTTAATAGAGGCTACCGTTCAGGTATTACTATCGATCGGTATGCCAACGAGCTTATAACCTGGGAAGTTGCTAAAAAGACGAATTTCGGTTTAGAGCTTGGATTGTTCAACGATCTGACTCTTGTCGCAGACTTTTTTCAGGAAACCCGAAGTAATATTCTTCAGACCCGGGTAGATATACCAACTACCATGGGTCTTCGGGTAGTCCCTCAGGCAAATGTTGGAGTGGCCCAGGGAAAGGGAATGGATGTGGAACTGACATACAACAAAAAGTTCAATAACGGTTTATCGTTAATGATAAATGGCAATTTCACTTATGCAGCCAGCACAGTTAAGAAGTGGGAAGAACCAGATTATAGTGATGTTCCCTGGCGTACCCGCGTTGGACAGAAGATTAATCAGCCGGTAGGTTATATTGCCGAGCGATTATTCATTGATGAGGAAGAAGTAAACAACTCGCCCAGACAACTATTTGGAGAATATGGTGCAGGAGATATTAAATACAAGGACATCAACAATGATGGTCAGATCAATACGGACGATATGGTAGCCATTGGTCACCCGACTATTCCTGAGATCATTTACGGAAACTCGATCTCGGTAGCATATAAAGCCTTCGACATCAATTTCTTTATTCAAGGGTCTGCCAGATCCTCGTTCTTTATAAGCCCCGCTGGTATCTCTCCTTTCCTCAACCAGGGACAAAAAGCACTGATGCAAACAATCGCAGACGATCACTGGTCTGAAACGAACAGGAATATAGAAGCATTCTGGCCCCGGCTATCTGAGTACACCATCGCAAATAACAATCAGTCGAGTACGCATTGGCTGCGTGATGGAACCTTTATACGACTAAAACAGGCGGAAATAGGCTATACTTTACCCGAGCGATTGACTAAAAGAGCCCGCATGAGTATGATGCGGGTGTACCTCAGCGGAACCAATTTGTTTTACATTTCTAAGTTTAAAATGTGGGATCCGGAAATGGGCGGATTAGGCCTGGGATATCCGGTTCAGCGCGTATTTAACTTAGGTTTGAATGTTAAATTTTAATAACGACCTACGAATGAAGAATATAATGAGAATAATAGTAGCCTTTTCCTTGATGGGAATTATGAGCTGCACCTACCTGGATGTGGTGCCAAATGACACAGCGACATTGGACCACGCCTTCTCCAACCGCTCAGTAATGGATAAGTTTTTGAGAACATGTTACTCACACTTGCCAGATCCGACCGATCCGTTTTACTACCCTGCCTATTTTACCAGCAGGGATGAGTTTGACTGGAGGAGCGATAGCAGGGCTGGAAATACGCCCGCCGCCCAAATTTCCCGTGGACTTCAAAACACCAATAATCCACTGCAGGATTACTGGACGGGAGGTCAGGGAGGTAAATCAATGTATCAAGCCATACGTGACTGCAATATTTTTCTGGAAAACGCACATATTCCTCGTGATATCGCCGAAATAGAACGGGCTCGATGGATAGCCGAAGTGAAATTCCTAAAGGCCTATTACCATTTCTTTTTAATGGAATTGTACGGCCCCATCGTGTTGGTGAAAGAAAACCTGCCCTTATCGGCTACTCCTGAGGAAACGAAAGTATATCGCGAACCTGTGGATGAATGTGTAAACTACATCGTACAGTTGCTGGATGAGGCGGTGGTTGATTTACCATTGGCGCTTCCAGATCCGTCGACAGAACAAGGCCGGATTTCTAAAACTATTGCGCTGGGTATTAAGGCTAAAGTCTTAGCCTGGGGAGCCAGCCCATTATTTAATGGCAATCCGGATTATGCAGGTTGGATCGATAAGCGCGGGAAACAATTGATATCTAGTACTCCTGACCCTAAAAAATGGGAGAGAGCTGCTGTAGCTATAAAGGAGGCAATTGATGCTGCCCATGCTGCCGGAAACCGCTTATATGAATTCAATAAGTTTGCAGGTGGCGCCCAAACATTCGCAATGAATGACAGTTTGGTGCAGTTGATGACTGTCAGAAAGGCGATTACTGAATCGATTGACCGAAATCCAGGAGTGATCTGGGCCACACAAGAACAATTTGCAAATGGTAAAGGCGGTTCCACCTTTGCTCCGCTAGGAAATATGCTTGCAAGTCTTTTTCCGGTATTGTATAGTACGGATCAGCCTAGTTATATCAACTACATGTCTGCTTCCTGGCATATGGGTGAATTGTTTTATTCAAACAACGGTGTTCCGATTAATGAAGATAAAACGTATGACTACAGTAACAGATATAGCTTAAAACGGGCAACGTCGGCAGATCATCATCAATCTTATATTGCTACTGGCGAAGTAACCGTCCTTCTTCACTTCTTCCGGGAGCCGCGTTTTTACGCCAATTTAGGTATCGACAGAGGATTCTTTGAACTATCCACTACTACAACCAATGGCGGCGTCTCATTTGCCCCATTCATTAAGAGCCGTCCTGATGAGGTTGGGCCAGCGGCAGGCCATGGTGCATATACGCCTAAAAAGATTATCCCATTTGAGTCATCCGCCAGCCAGGGAGATGTGAATAAGCGATATACAGCATATCCTTATAACTTTCCTTTACTGCGCTTATCAGATCTTTATTTGCTTTACAGCGAGGCACTGAACGAAACAAAGGGCCAACCAGATGCAGAGGTCTACAAATGGATTGACGAGGTGCGAGCTAGGGCGGGATTGAATGGCGTAGTACAGTCGTGGCGACAAGCGTCCTTTAATCCTGACGCACCATCAAATAAAAATGAGATGCGTAAAATTATTCAAAGAGAACGCTTGATCGAGCTCTCATTTGAGGGACAACGCTTTTGGGATATACGTCGATGGAAAACGGCTGGTCAGTATTGGAACCTCCGTCCTATGTCCTGGACTCCTTCAAGAGAAACAGAACAATTTTATGTTCCTTTCGTCTATAGTCAAGTTGTACGCCAGGTTACATTTAGAGATTACTTGTATCCAATCAGAGACTACGACTTACGGATTAATCCAAATTTGGTTCAAACGTATGGTTGGTAATAACGGCAAGTACAGGAAGTGGAATTATTAATGAAGATTACTTTTATGAAAAAATATAGATTTATAATGGCGGTATTGGTTTTATGTACCTTTTTCGCCTGCAAAGAGGAAATTGACAAGCCGGGTGGCACATGGTCTTCCGGACCGATAGAGGTTGATCAGATAACTCCTATTAACGGAGGAGCGACGGTTACGTACAAACTCCCAAACGACCCCAACTTACTTTACGTGATGGCAGAATATGAGCGGAACGGGAAAATGTTTACCGAGAAATCGTCTGTTCATAAAAATATGCTTACAATCGAAGGATTTAACACGCTGGACAAAGTGCCGTTCCGCCTGTACATGGTTAATAAACAGGAACAGCGTTCAGCGCCTCTTGAACTAGAGTTTGAGCCCCTGGAGTCACTTATTAGCATTGCAAAGAATTCCCTGAATATGATGCCGGGATTTGGCGGTATTGTTGCGGATTGGAGTAATCCAAAAAAGACGGAATTTGGTGTCCGGTTGATGGTTAAAGACGAAAAAAACGGACTGGTAACTAAAGAAATGTATTTTTCCTCGAGCGAAAAAGAACGCCGCGCATTTCGGGGCTTTAATCCGAAAGAGACTACTTTTGCGATCGCTTTTGAAGACAAGTGGGGAAATATATCGGACACGACAGTGCTTAAGACAACTCCATTTTTTGAGACGGTGGTACCGAAACCATACGCAGATTTTCGGTCAAGTATTCCTTACGACAATGTCACAAATCTTTCTGGCAGAAACATTAGTTCGCTATGGGACAACATCGTTAATACTGCTTCTCACGGATGGTTGACTCAATCTGGAGGCGGTAGCGGCATATCTATGACTATTGATCTCAAACAAGTTGTCAAGCTCAGTCGGATTGTTATTCACGGTTATCATGTCAACTCCGTTTATGGACAAGCAAATATTACTCAATTTGAGGCATGGGGATCAAAAACAATGGATTTTGCAAAATTGGCTGATCGTCCGTACTGGTTGGACGAGTATGCTGTTCGTAATAAGAATATCAGAGACCTCGATGGGATTAACGAAACCACCCAGCTTCCTGCCCGGACATTTAAAGATGACTGGCAATATTTGGGTTGGCATGCAATACCTCGCTATGACAGAATGGTTCCGCCAGATCCACAGGGAGCATTAAACCTTGCAGCAAACGGTACAGAATACGAAATTCCACTGGATGCCGGCCCCGTGCGATATATTCGAATATTTGTACGCGAGATTGCAGGTGCGATGCCACCTCCCGTAAATAACTATTGGTCTATGGGAGAGATTACTGTTTATGGCGATAACACAGTTCCACAAAAATAGAAATGGAATAAACTTTATACAGATGAAAAAGATAACTAAAATAGTTCCTGTAGCACTAGCCTTCGTAGCGGTTGTTTTATTATTATTGTCCTCTTGCGACAAAATGGACGACATTCAGCGAAAATATGCTGAGAAAGATGAGCAAGTCTATTTAGGAAAAGTAGACTCCATTAAATATTTTTCAGGATTCGGAAGAGCAAAGATAACATGGTATATCGGTTCCGATCCTAAGGTAGAAAAGACCATTATCTACTGGAATAGGAGGAAAGATTCAATTGTGAAAGATTTTGTACGTAAAGGAGCAGGAGTCCAAAAGGACTCGGTGATCGTTGAAAACCTTCCTGAAGGCTCCACACTTTTTGAATTCAGGAATATAAACAACAGAGGAGAAACGTCACTATATTCCTCCTCAACCATCACTGTATGGGGTTCAGAATTTGCAGTTGGCTTGCGTGCGAGAAAGTTAACAGCGTTTAATTTCGACTATGCACAGTCACTTTTCACGCTAAACCTTTCGCCATCGGCTCGTGGGGATAGTGTTATCTATTCAGAAATTGTTTACAAAGACAAAGTCGGCGCGGAAAAAACAGTGAGAATAGAACGCGCTACAGAGGAGGTTCAGTTACCTAACTTTCCCGACGCCGGTGAGTTTAAATTCAGAACTGTTTTCTTTCCACCTCAAGGGTTAGATATCGTTTACAATGAGTTTAAAACCTATCGGGCACCAGATGCAATCTCTAATAGAGGTGTAAAACTTTCAGTTACAGGAAGGATGGCAAGTAAATATTTTACAGGCGAAGGGCAAAGTATATATGAGTGGAATGCTACAGGCGGAATCATTCGTTATGCTGTAAACGCAGACGGATCGTTAACCCAAACAGCATCCGTGGCTTCGCTCGTTCCCCGTGCTACTTATCGCGACTTCTTCTACTACAATGAGGATCGGTTTATCGGTATTAATACTGCTGGTGCTGTATCCATGCACCAAATTCAAAATGCTCAGCTAATTTTTGTAAAAGCGACTCCCACTTCAGCAAACACTTTCGGAACCGGATTTACTATGCCGAGGTTTGTACCCGGTAACGGTTTCTTCTTATCAGTGTTAGCCGCCTCGACAGACGCATTGACCTCAGGGGAGGTTAAGGCCTGGTATGCAAAAAATGACGCTACATTTGGGGCGCCTAACGGAGTTACCGTAGGAACAGGGTATGCTATTTATGAGCCCCTTACTATGTTCAATAATCAATCTCTTTTGGGGGTTGACGCCAATGGAAATTTATGGAGCATTCCAATCACGGCGAACGGTTCTCTAGGTTATAGAAGTCGTATCGGTACCGGCTGGAATCGATTCAAAAAAATAGTAGGTGTTGGAACATCGTTGCTATGTATGGAAGAAAATGGTAATTTTTACGTATTTAATAATTTTAATTCGACTGATAAATATTGGATTGTAAATTAAGGGATAATTAAAAAGTATGGTTCATATGGGGATGTTTTGTTCAAGTCTCCTATGAACCGTACTCTGTATACCGAGATTTTAACAAATGTGAATGGAAATAATTTTGGAGGTATAACGACGATTTTCCCCGGAATACCCAATAGCTTGTTTACTGATTCAGCTGGTAAAATATTAATCATGTTTGATCAGCTGCTTTGATGCAGCATATTCAGAAGGTGTCATGCCAAACTGTTTAAGAAAGGATCTCCCAAATTGGGTCTGAGAACTGAAACCCGTCATGGAAGCGATCTTCAGGATCTTATGGTTGCCTTCGACCAGGAGTTCGGCTGCCTGTTTGAGCCGGGTGATGTTGATGAGCTCGTGCGGTGAAAGGTTAGAAATGGCCTTGATTTTCCGGTATAGTGTTGGCCTGCTCATGTGCATGATCTCGGCCAGTTGATCTACGTCCAGGGATTTGTTGTCCAGATTTTTATGGATGGCCTCATAAAGTGTTCCCAGAAAAGCCTCATCTGCTTTATTGTAGGCCATACTCTTGATGTGAACCAGAGGAGAACATGCAAAGTAGTTTTTAATTTTATCCCTGCCTGCCAGTAAATTGGAAACCTGGGTTAACAAATGATCCGGAGAGAAAGGTTTTTCCAGGTAGGCATCAGCACCAACTTCCAGGCCTTCTATTTTAGACTGTAAGGTATTTTTTGCGGTGAGCAGGATGATCGGTATGTGTACATATTCCAGGTTCTCTTTCACCGCCCTGCACAATGCTATTCCATCTAAAACCGGCATCATGATGTCGCTGATGATCAGATGGGCACTTTTTTCTTTTAAGATATCCAGCGCCTCCTGTCCGTTGCCAGCTTGTAATACCACAAAATTTTTAGCCAGTTTACCTGCAATGAAGGTACGGATCTCTGTATTGTCTTCTACGACTAAAATGATGGGACAATTTGCCACATCTCTTTTTTGTAAGATGCTTTTTGCAATAGGGCTTGTTTCTGTTAAACTGATTTTAAATTCTTGTTCATGGTGTATGGGTAGGGTCAATACAAAGTTGTTGTATTTTTGATCCTCATTTTTTAGCCGCAAAGTCCCCTCATGCAATTCAGTAAGGGAGCGGGCCAGGGGCAGGCCAATTCCTGTTCCTCTTTCCGATCCTGCACTGGTCATTCTGAAGAAGGGTTCGAAGATCTTTTCCCGGAAATTTTCTGGAATAACTTTGCCGTCGCTGGCTACGGTGATCACAAAATTGTGCTCATAAGTGACCAGCTTTACCGAAATTTCGCTTCTGGAATATTTTACCGCATTATCGATCAGATTACTGAATATCTTGTTTAGTGCTTCTGGATCGGCATAAGCATAGAGTGGTATCTCTGGTAAAGAGACAGTTAATTCCAGTTTTTTCTGTTCAATAGCTGTTTTAAACCTGGAACAGTTCTCTTTCAGAATGTCGTTGATGTTTACATTTACAAAACAGAGGTTAAAGCCTTCAATCTCAGTTTTTCTGAAGCCCAGGAGTTGATCGGTCAGTTCTATCAGACGATTGGTGTTTTTTTCCATGGTTGTCAGGTTTTCTTTGACCTGAGGCATGGCTTCTGCATGGCGCATCACCTCCTCTAAAGGACCTTTGATCAGGGTTAGGGGAGTTTTAATTTCATGGGTAACATAAGTGAAAAACTCGATTTTAGCCTGGTAAAGCTCTGTTTCCTTTTTAGACTCCCAGCGCTCAATCTTTCTTTTATTTTTATCACTGGTCCTTTTATGGTAATATTTTATCCCATAATATAGGGCCGTTACCATCATGATGGAGTAAAGCAGGTAGGCCATAGGGCTTGCCCAGTAAGGGGGGGCGATAATGATTTTAAGACTGACAACATTGGGGTTCCAGATGCCACTGCTATTTGTTGCTCTTACCTTAAATGTATACGTACCCGGTGCAAGATTAGTAAAATAAACTTTCCTGTTGGTTTTAAGGTAAGTCCAATTTTGGTCCAAACCTTCCATGGTATAGGTATATTCTGTCATTTCGGGCGCAGTAAATCCTAAGGCCGCAAAATCAATGCTAAATGTAGATTGGTGGTGTTCAAGGTTCAATACTTTGGTAAAATTGATGGATTGGGTTAAAGGAGAATTCTTTTGACCGATATGCAGTTCTTTGTTGTACACCTGGAAGCCTGTAATGTAAATTGGCGGAACAAACAGGTTTTTTCTAAACCCATCTGGCAGAAAGCTGATCATTCCTTTAACGCTGCCAAAGTACATCCGGCCATTCTTGTCCTTATACGCCGAACCATAGTTGAACTGATCGTTCAATAAACCATTGGATCTGGTGTATAGTGTTATCTTTTCATCCGGACTAAAACATACAAGTCCACGCGAGGTGCTGATCCAGAGGTTCTGCTTTTGATCTTCCAAAATCCTGTAGAAAACATTGCTCTGAAAGCCATTTTTAATGGAGTACCTGGTGAAATTTTTTTCTTTTTCATTAAAGCAGTTGAGTCCGTTTTCTGTAGCTATCCAGATATTTCCTTTGCTGTCCTGAAAAATGCTGTTGACGGCATTGCTGCTCAGGCTTTTTGTATTGTTCTCTTCCGATTTGTAGTTTATGGAATGTTTGTTGGCTATGTTGAAAACATACAGGCCGTACGTTGATGATCCGACCCAAATGTTGCCAGATCTATCTTCCAGCACATGATGGTAATGCAAATTTCCAGGCACTTCATTCAGCAGGCTGAAATCATCGCTAAGTTTATTGTATTTGTACAGTCCATAAGAACTACCCAGCAGGATATCGCCTGTACTTGTTTTAAGGATGGATTCAATAAAATTGCTTTTTAGCTGATTTGGGGCTGTTCCTGCCCGGTAGTGCCTGATTACCTTTGAGGTGTTGATGTCCATGACATCCAACCCGTGTTCAAAAGTTCCGATCCAAAGCTCGTTATCTGTAGCCAGGAGACCATGGATATTGGTATGACTGATGCTGGTTTTTTTGCTTCCTGGTTTAAGATGTTTAAACTGTCCTGTTTTAAGATCCAGCTTGTTTAACCCGGCATCTTCTGTACCAATCCAGAGATTCCCTTTTTTGTCACTACATATTTCGTTCACGGCATAGCCGCTTAAGCTGTTGTTATCAGTCTGGGGAATAAATTTATCAAAGGAAGTGAATTCCTTTGCATAATAGTTTACGCCCCCGAAATAAGTTCCGGCAAAAATCCCTCCTTCTTTATCCTTGCATAAGGTGTACACGGCATTATCTGAGATGGAATAGGGATCGTTAAATTTATTGCGCAGGTTTTTATACCGGCCCGTTTTTAGGTTGTAAATAAACAATCCAGACTCGGTAGCGATCCAGTATTCGTCGTTTCCGATATCCATAAAATCACGGGCATAGATGGCAGTTTGGTCGGCATTGGAGGTTAAAAGTTCTTTGTAAGTTAAGGTTTTTAAATCGAAGATTTTGATGCCCTGATTAGAGGTACCTACCAATATGGATCCTTTTCCGGTATTATAAATCTTTTCTATCCAGTTGGATATAGCGGGTTCAGATTTGTCGAAAACGCTGTAATTGCTGAATAAATCTGTTGCATGGTTATATTTTTGAATGAAACCATCCATTGATGATACCCATATTTCATCTTTTTCACTGATACTGAGAGAGGTTGTACCTGGATGTGCTTTGTTCCTATAGGTGATGTTCTGCTTTGTTTTTTCATTGTAGCGGGAAAGGAACAAGCCTGCTATATACCATATATTTCCCCGGCTGTCTGCATTTATATCTCTGATGTCATATCCTTTTGAAGGGGAAACCAGGCTAAAGCTTTCCTTAAGTGGATCGTACTTGTAGAGACCGGCGAGTGTGCCAACCCAAATGGTCTGGTTTTTATCTTCATACAAGCTGTGGATAAAATTGTGGCCTATGCTTTTCGGATTATCGGGATCATGTCTAAATATTTTGAAAGTATAGCCGTCAAATCTGTTTAATCCATCTTTTGTGCCAAACCACAAAAATCCTTTCTTGTCCTGTAAACTGCAGATCACGGAGTTGTAAGATAGACCGTTCTCTACCTGGTAATGCCTGAAGGAGTACGACTGGCCGTAAGCAATGCTTACCACGCTGAACAGCAAAAAAAATACAAGGAATAGTTTGGTTAGTTTGGTGTACATAGCTGGTTTGTTGTGGTTATCCTAAAGATAACTCTAAAACTCAGATAAACGAATATAAAATATATCAGTTACTTGATTACCCCAATAATAGATACATTTTTGATACAAATTGTACAACATTTGATCAGCAGGATCAAATATTAATTCTTCTATTAGCACCGTTAACAAATAGACAAACAAAACTAAACTAAAAAATGTCAGCATGAAAAAACTGCTACAAGCAAAGGCTTTAACGACCTGAATTGATTCTATTAAAAGTGGCCAGGTAGACGTGCTGGTCCGCATTGATTTTAATTGCATTTGGTATAAGGTTGTCAGCATGGCCGATCCTAATGCATTAAAACCGGCGGATCATCCGTTTGCCTGTCTGCTATTACTGGAAAATGGGATTGATAGCCCCAATGTTAAAGCAAGTTTATTCTGCGAATACGGAAGTATGGATGATCAAAACGACGTGTGGTAGCAGACACTGCTGCTGATTCTTTGTAATAGCACAATAAAAATCAAGAATAATTAAAATAAGAATCATAAACAATGAAAGACCTAAAAACCTATCTATCGCTGTTGTTATTTGCCCTGATGTTTCAGACCTATGCACAAACGCAAACCGGACAAGTCAACCAGCAACCCCGAAAAATATGGACAGTAGAAAAAGCCAATAAATGGTATGAGCAATGGGGATGGCTGCGTGGTGCCGATTTTATTCCGAGTACTGCCATTAACCAGCTGGAGATGTGGCAAAAGGAAACTTTTGATGTTGCGACGATAGACCGGGAACTGGGCTTTGCTGAGGGTATAGGAATGAACTCTATGCGTGTTTATTTACATCATGCCGCATGGCAGAAAGACCGGGAAGGATTTAAGGCCAGAGTAAAGACTTATCTGGATATTTCAGATAAGCACCATATTTCTACCCTGTTTGTGTTGTTTGATGATTGCTGGAACCCAACTTTTAAAACAGGGATCCAGCCCGGTCCTAAACCGGGAATCCACAATTCAGGTTGGGTTAGGGACCCGGGAGACCTTTATCACGAGAATCCTAAATTGGTAGATACGCTGGAGGTTTATGTAAAGGATATCCTGGCAACCTTTAAACACGACAAGCGAATTGTGCTTTGGGATTTATACAATGAACCTGGAAATTCGGGTTATGGCAATAAAAGCATGGACCTGCTAAAAAAAGTCTTTGAATGGGGCCGTACCGTTGATCCTGATCAGCCGCTCTCTGTCGGCGTATGGAAGCGGGAACTGAAAGAATTGTCTGATTACCAGATTCATAATTCTGATGTCACTACATATCACAATTATGGCGATCCCGCAGACCATCAGCATTGGATTGATACGCTCAGGAGCGTATCTGACCGGCCACTTATTTGTACCGAATACATGGCCAGGACAAGAAATAGTCTGTTTGGCAATATCATGCCGCTACTTAAAAAAGAAAATATTGGTGCATACAACTGGGGGCTGGTGGCGGGTAAAACCAATACCAAGTATGCCTGGGATACCCCTATGCCAAATGGCGCAGAACCTAAAATCTGGTTCCACGATATCTTTAATGCCGACGGATCGGCCTATAAACAGGATGAGGTGGAGCTGATCCGGTCGCTAACAAAAAAATAAGTACATTTTTTTGTTATTTTTGCCGCGCTATGGTAATGATCAAACTGCGCATAACCGAAATGACCTATTGCCCGGGTGAAACCCTGATCATCAGTTTTGAACCGGTAGGCGGACAAAAACCAGCGTACCTTGCTGGGCAGTTCCTGACCCTTGTTTTTGATGTAAACGGAAAGGAACTGAGAAGATCTTACTCCATATGCAGTTCACCTGATATAGATGAACCATTGGCGATTGCCATAAAACGTGTGGAAAATGGTGAAATATCCAGGCTGCTGCACCATAAAACCTCGGTAGGGGATGTGCTTAACGCTGTTGAGCCTGGCGGGAGATTTTTTTACCAGCCGGCTGCTGAAATCAGAAGAACTGTGTTCCTGTTTGCAGCAGGGGTGGGGATAACCCCTTTATTTGCCATCCTGAAAACCGCACTGGTGCGTGAACAGAATAGTAAGCTCATTTTGATTTACAGCAATCGTTCTGCTGAACAAACACTTTTCTATAAAGAGCTGAACAGCTGGCAGGAGCAATATCCAGACCGCTTAAAAGTGGTGTATGTCTTTAGTCAGTCGCAAAACCTGATGATGGCCCGCCTGAACGGCCCACTCATAGAAAGGCTAGTGAGCGAGAACCTGGAATTCGACAAAAAGGAAACTTTACTGTATACCTGCGGTCCGATCGACTATATGGATGTCTGCCGCATCACGCTGCTTAACCTGGGTTTTGACCAGGCCCAGATCAAAAGGGAAACATTTGTGCTTCCCGAAGACGAACTGGATGAAGATGATGCAACCGAGAAAAAGATCAGGCATACCAATACCTATACCGTAGTGCTGAATTTTCAGAACAATATTTACCATCTGGCTGTTCCCTATAACAAAACCATACTGGATGCTGCGCTTGAAAAAAAGATCAATCTGCCTTATAGCTGCCATGCCGGAATATGCAGTACATGTACTGCCAATTGTATTAAGGGTGGAGTGGAAATGGATTACAATGAGGTGCTGATGGACGATGAAATTGCTGCAGGAAGGGTGCTGATTTGTACTGGGCATCCTACCGAAGATGGGACAACAATTGTATGGTAGCATGCTGTGAAAATGATAAAATTTTTAGCATTTTTGCAGTTGAAAAAAATATGACCTTTAACGCATAGATTCAGTATCATTTTTTTAAATATATATGAGCAAAAATACCGTTGACCTTGGCGAGCAAAAAGATGTTGAAGTGTATGGGGCCAGGGTGCATAACCTAAAAAATATAGATATTTCTTTTCCGAGGAATAAACTTGTGGTCATAACCGGCTTAAGCGGCAGTGGAAAATCGTCACTCGCTTTTGATACCATTTATGCCGAGGGGCAGCGCCGGTATATGGAGACCTTCAGCGCTTATTCCCGGCAGTTTATGGGCGGAATGGAAAGGCCTGATGTGGATAAGGTGTCAGGACTGAGCCCTGTTATTGCCATTGAACAGAAAACCACCAGTAAAAACCCACGCTCTACCGTAGGAACCATTACTGAGATTTACGATTTTATGCGTTTGTTATACGCACGTACTGCCGACGCTTTCTCCTACAATACCGGAGAGAAGATGGAACGCATGAGCGAAGACCAGATCCTGGAGAACATCTTCAATAAATTCGGTAATATGCCGGTCAATATTCTTGCACCCGTTGTAAAAGGGCGTAAAGGACATTACAGGGAATTGTTTGAGCAGATCCGTAAACAGGGTTATGTAAAGGTGCGTATTGACGGAGATATCCAGGATATTACACCCAAAATGCAGGTAGACCGTTACAAGATCCATGACATAGAGATTGTGGTAGACCGGTTGATCATCGACCGTAAGGATGTAAAGCGTTTACAGGACTCGCTGCAAACGGCCATGCGCTTAGGTAAAGGCATCATTAAAATCAGTGATAAGGACAACAATGTGTCCCACTTCAGCCGTTTTCTGATGTGTCCTACCACGGGGATTTCCTATGATGAGCCGCAACCTAATAGCTTTTCCTTCAATTCACCCTATGGGGCATGCGAAAACTGCGATGGTTTGGGCTATATCTTTGTGGTAGACAAGGAATCGGTTATGCCTAATCCTAAACTGAGTATCATGAACGGGGGGCTTGCTCCTTTGGGCGAATACCGCGACATCTGGATGTTCCAGGTATTGAAAGCCCTGGCAAAAAAATACAATTTCTCTTTGTCGACCCCAATTGAAAAGCTGGGTGAAGACATCATCAATATCATTTTGAACGGCTCGCATGAGCTGCTTTCCGTAGCTGTAGAGTACAACAAATGGAATGTACAGAATTACCAGATCACTTTTGATGGCATCATCAAACTGCTGGAAGAGCAGCAGGAGCGCAAGGGTGAAGGGGCTGTTGATGATATGGAGGCCTTCAGAAAGCTGAAAACCTGTCCGGTTTGTAATGGTGCAAGATTAAAAAAAGAAAGCCTGCATTTCAAAATTGATGGCAAGAACATCTTTGAACTGGCTGAGATGGACATCAGCAGCATTAAAGCCTGGTATGTAGATCTGGAGAACCGGCTTACCGAGCGTCAGAATACGATAGCCAAAGAGATTCTGAAAGAGATCAGGGCAAGGCTCGGTTTCCTGAGTGATGTGGGTTTGAATTACCTGTCGCTCGACCGTACCGCACGTACGCTTTCGGGTGGGGAGGCGCAAAGGATCAGGCTGGCCACGCAGATCGGTTCGCAGCTGATGAACGTAATGTACATTCTGGACGAGCCGAGTATAGGGCTGCACCAGCGCGATAACGAACGTCTGATTGGTGCCTTAAAGAACCTGCGTGATCTGGGCAATACGGTTCTGGTAGTGGAACACGATAAGGACATGATCATGGAAGCGGATTACGTGATCGATGTTGGTCCGGCTGCGGGGGTGCATGGCGGTGAAATTGTTGCGCAGGGTAGCCCGGATGAAATCCTGAAATCAGATACCCTTACCGCTGCCTATCTTAACGGCAAAAAGGGCATAGAGGTGCCTAAAAAACGGAGAAAAGGGACCGGACAGAAACTTTCCATCATTAAGGCCAGTGGACATAACCTGAAGGATGTTTCCGTTGACTTTCCGCTGGGTAAGTTCATTACCGTAACCGGGGTATCAGGGAGTGGAAAATCCAGTCTGATCACCGAGACTTTATACCCTGTTTTAAATCACCACTTCTTCCGGGCCAAGAAACATCCTTTGCCTTACGAGAAGATCAACGGCTTAAAAGAAATAGATAAGGTGATTGAGATCGACCAGGCGCCTATTGGTCGTACACCGCGTTCAAACCCTTCTACCTATACCGGCGTATTTTCAGACATCCGGAATTTATTTGTTCAGTTGCCCGAAGCCAAGATAAGAGGTTATAAGCCAGGTCGTTTCTCCTTCAATGTTAAAGGAGGACGCTGCGAAACCTGTCAGGGTGGAGGGATGAAGGTTATAGAAATGAATTTCCTGCCCGATGTGCAGGTGCCCTGCGAGGAGTGCCAGGGTAAACGGTATAACCGGGAAACACTTGAAGTACGCTATAAGGGTAAATCCATCAGCGATGTGCTGGACATGAGCATAGAGGATGCCTGTGATTTCTTTGAGCATATGCCTTCCATTTACAGGAAGATCAAAACATTGAAAGACGTTGGATTGGGTTACATTACGCTGGGGCAATCGTCTACCACTTTGTCGGGCGGTGAGGCCCAGCGGGTGAAGCTGGCCACCGAACTTTCGAAAAAAGATACCGGTAATACCTTTTATATTCTGGATGAGCCCACAACTGGCCTGCATTTTGAGGATATAAATGTGTTGCTGGGCGTGCTTAACGAGTTGGTTGACAGAGGAAATACCGTTTTGGTTATTGAGCACAACCTGGATGTGGTAAAAGTGGCCGACTGGGTGATAGACCTGGGTGAGGAAGGCGGTGCCGGGGGTGGCAGGATCATATTTGAAGGAACACCCGAAGGCCTGATCCAAAGCCCGATCAGCCTGACCGGCAAATTCCTGAAAAAGGAAATGGGTCTGTAAAATAAACTGTTATGGCAGTGTTTTTAAATAGTTTTCTGCCCGATTCTGATGCCGAGAGCAAATTGCAGCTGGTAGATGAAGGATTGGATAAACTGGGCAGCGAAGCAGACAGTTCGCCTTATAAACTCATCAATCAGGCCGATATTGCTGCCATTTTAAAGCCCAGGAAGGCTTTTTCCCATAAAGGTACTTATGGTCATGCTCTGCTTATTGCTGGCGACATCAAGACTATGGGGGCTGCTCTGCTTTGTGCAAGCGGGTGTTTGTATGGCGGAGCGGGCCTGACTACCCTGTCTGTCCCCGAAAGTGGACTTATTGCCTTAAATTCAATGCTACCCGAGGTGATGTACCTGGAGCGGAAGCAGCTGGTCAAGATAAAATCATTAAAAAAATATAATGCCATTGCCATAGGCCCCGGTTTAGGAAAACATCTGGAAGTGATAGGTATTATCGAGGAACTGGTAACTTTAAAGGTGACTGTAGTTGCCGATGCCGATGCTTTAAATATTTTATCCAAAAGAGCGGACCTGCTTTTTCATCTGGCAAAAAATTCCATATTTACACCACATTTAAAGGAATTTGATACCCTGTTTGGTAAGCATAAGAACTGGTGGGAAAGGCTGCAAACGGCCAGGACAATGGCAAAAAAGTTAGGCTCGGTGATTGTGCTGAAAAACCAGTTTACCTTTATTGTAGACCAGCAAGGAGACGTATTGATCAACCCGACAGGAAATCCGGCTATGGCACAGGGAGGCATGGGGGATGTGCTGACTGGGCTGATTGCGGCTTATGTGGCCCAGGGTTATAGTGCTAAAGCTGCTGCTTTGCTGGGCTGCTATTTTCACGGAAAAGCCGGAGATGAACTGGCTTCAGATCATTACAACATCACAGCGTCACAGCTTGCGGCACGGCTGCCGCGAACATTAAAAACGTTTTTGAAATAGTTTCGCTAAAAATCGAACAGGTGTTTTTCTGCATGGTAAGAAGAACGTACCAATGGTCCGCTTTCCACATACTTTAAGCCTTTTTCCAATCCGATTTCCTTATACCTGGCAAACTGATCAGGGTGAATCCAGTCGACCACAGGATGGTGGTTACGTGTAGGCTGCAGGTATTGCCCCAATGTTAAGATGTGCACGCCATTGGCTACCAGGTCATCCATGGCTTCGAGTACGTCTGCTTCAGTTTCGCCAAGGCCCAGCATGATGCCGGTCTTGGTGCGCAGCCCGAATTCAGAGATACGTTTCAAGGCTTCCAGACTTCTGTCGTATTTGGCTTGTATACGCACCTGCCGGGTTAAACGGCGTACAGTTTCTACGTTGTGCGATACCACTTCCGGGCGTTCTTCCAGTACGCGGTAGAGGTTATCCCATTGCCCTTTAAAATCAGGAATCAAGGTTTCCAATGTAGTTTCAGGACTTTCCCTTCTGATGGCCTGAAGGGTTTCTGCCCAGATGATAGAGCCACCGTCTTTCAGGTCGTCCCTGTCTACCGAAGTGATTACGCAGTGTTTGACCTGCATCAGCTTCACCGAGTTGGCTACACGGTTAGGTTCATCTGTATCCACCGCCAGCGGCCTTCCTGTAGCTACGGCACAAAAAGAGCAGGAGCGGGTACAGATGTTGCCCAGAATCATAAAGGTAGCCGTTCCGGCTCCCCAGCATTCGCCCATATTCGGGCAGTTGCCGCTTTCGCAAATGGTGTGCAGCTTATGGGTGTCCACAAGACTGCGTACCTGTGCATATTCTTTGCCAACAGGAAGCTTTACTCTAAGCCAATCTGGTTTACGTTGTACTTGGTTTTCTGAAACAACCGGTAATGCGATCATGATGCAAAGTTACACAATAGGTTTGAATTGTTATAAACATGAAATGTTTATAACATGTAAACAAAAGCCTATTTCTTTGTATAGCGCATAACCACGATGTCACCTTGCAGCATGACCAGGGTATTGCCCTGTACATCATAACCGGTTACTTTTTGCAGCATGTCTAAAAAGACTTTTTCGCCGCCTCCTTCACAGTATCTCATGGTCATAGGGCCAGGCTGTGATACGCTCATGCTGTTCCCTTTAATGGTAAGCTTACAACTGAAACCGTTACAGCTGGTATTGCCGCTGATGATTTCCGGATTTTCTTTGAAATTAATGGTTGGTTTGTCATTAGGGAACAGGCCATCAAAGGCAATCCTTGGGCCGGTAATGTAATTCAATACCCAGTCTCCGGTTAATTTGCCTGAAGATTGGTTTTGTTTCATCGTGTTGCACGCCGTTAATCCGCTGATGCTGATGAGGATAAGAAAGATGATTTTTTTCATGGTATTTGTGTTTATCTGTACTTAAAGTTAACAATTACCCGGATATTTTATAAATAATAATGATTTACGCAGGATTGTTTAATTTTACACCATGAGTACTTCAAAAATAACTTATAATGGTGGTTTAAGAACCACATCTGTTCACCTGCGTTCGGGCAATGAAATCATTACCGACGCACCGGTTGACAATAAAGGAAAAGGCGAGGCATTTTCACCTACCGATCTGCTGGCTACTTCACTGGGCAATTGTATGCTGACCATTGTTGGTATTGCAGCCAATGAACATGGTTTCAACATTGATGGGACAACCTGTGACATCACTAAAGTTATGGCAGAAAACCCAAGGCGGGTAGCCGAGATTGTGGTGAATTTTCAATTCCCGGCAAACAATTATTCGGAAAAGGAGAAAACCATCATTGAGCGATCGGCCAATACCTGTCCGGTGATGTATAGCTTACATCCTGATATCAGGAAAACGGTAAGCTTTAATTATTAATGACTTCGGCTACTTCGGTGGCTGAAATGTCGCTATGTGAGGCATCCAATATACAATCTCCGTTTTTGATCACCAGGATTTGTGGCGATTCATGATGCACCTGGAAGGTATCAGCTATCTGCGCAGAAATGTCGCGGTAGCTGATCAGATCTAAAAAGTAGAGTGAGGTGTTTTCAGGTATGACTGACCAGTCCATTTCAAAACGCCGTTTAGCCATTGCACTTACTGAGCAACGGGTACTGTGCTTAAAAATTAAGCTATATCCCTGCTGTTGTTGAATTTCGGCTACCTGTTCGGCCCGGGTAATGTTTTTCCACTCCATCTCCATCGTTTTTATATTAGCAAACTCTTTGGTTAGCCTCTTCTTCTTTTGCCTTCAGGATAAGAACTGTAAGCAGGACAAAGTTTGTTAGAGCAGGCTTCCAAAATAGTTATTGCAAAAAAAACGCCAAGCAATAGTATTGCAACTTTCTTCATCTGTATTGGTTTTCTTTAATGATATATATAAGTACTAATCTACAGTTTTTAAGCAAAGAATCAAAGTTTGTTATACAGTGGCGTTCAATTCCGCCATTTTCAGGGCTGTAATCGCAGCTTCATCACCTTTGTTGCCATGCTTTCCGCCTGCCCTGTCTATGGCCTGCTGCTGGTTGTCTGTGGTCAATACTCCAAATATTACGGCTTTGCTGTGCTTAATGCCTACGTTGGTGATGCCATTGGCTACTGCATCGCAAATGAAGTCGAAATGCCTGGTTTCACCCTGTATTACGCAACCCAGACAAATTACAGCATCAAGGTCTTTGTGTTTCTGTAAAAGGATTTCTGCTGCCGCAGTCAGTTCAAAACTTCCTGGTACCGGTACGGAGATGATGTTTTCGGCCGGCACACCATGTTTAAGCAGGGTTTGTAAAGCACCATTGTAAAGGCTGCCAGTAATTTCTGCATTCCATTCGGCCACAACAATAGCAAATTTATAGTTGCTGCCATTGGGTACAGTGGTATGAGAAAAATCGGATAGGTTTTTTAATTGTGTTGCCATGCTGCAAACTTAGGGAAAAATCAGCTAAACTGCTATTTTGCCAGCAGCTCATTTACCATCATTTGCACTCCAATGGTTGCAGGCTGTTCAATTTTTTTGAAATCGCCTTTGATATAAGGGATTTTTACATCGATGGCATATTTCATCGCTGTAGCAGGTACATAGTCTGTAAGACTTGCGGCAGGATAAACGGCAAGCGATGTGCCGATGACGGCAAAGATATCGGCCTTTGAACAGATTTTAGCAGCGGGCTGCAGGTTGGGTACATTTTCTCCGAACCATACCACGTGGGGCCGCAATTGCATGCCGTATTCACATATTTCGCCTGCTTTGATCTCCCAGCCATCTATAGGGTAGGTAACTGCAGGATCCACATCAGATTGTGAGCGGGTAATGATCCCGTGCAGGTGAAGTACATTTTTTGCGCCGCCCCTTTCATGGAGGTCGTCAATGTTTTGAGTAATGATGTGCAGTTCGTACCGCTCCTGTAGCGTTGCCAATGCTTTATGTGCTGCGTTTGGCTGTGCTTCGAGTACGGATTTGCGTCGTTCATTGTAAAAGCGCTGTACCAGTTCCGGGTTACGTTTCCAGGCTTCCGGAGTAGCCACATCTTCGATGTTGTAGCCTTCCCATAAGCCATCCGCATCCCTGAAGGTTTGCAATCCGCTTTCGGCACTGATGCCTGCACCTGTGAGTACGACGATTTTTTTCATGGTTTTAATCCATTGCCGGCAGACCCATTTCAATCCATTCTTCTTTTGATGGGCCATACAAGCCGGGTACGGGTAAACCCAGCACACGCATAATTACCGTCATTTGTCCGCGGTGGTGCGCCTGGTGCAGGATAAATATCTGTAGTAGTTTACCTTTTGCCCACTGATCGCCATACATCGGGATCAGATCTGCAAGGGAAGAGCTGGTCCATTTCAGCTGGACTGCCCGTGCCAGCAGCTCAGAGTTGTTTTTGTAGGTAGCAATGATCTCTTCCATGGTAGCCGGGATGGCAGCATGATCGAGCGTGTCTGTTGCAAATAAACCGGCTTTTGTGCCCATTTCTGTTAAGGTTTGGGTAAGGTGCCATGCCAAACGCTCCAGCGAACGAACATCTTCATGAATCTTTTCGCCTTTGGCGGCAGCTGTTATCAGTTCAAAAATACGAATGGTAAAAGCTTCTTCATTTTTCCAGTCTTTCAGGAAATCATCTATGCTGCGGTACATCTTATTCGGTTTTATTTGTGTCTGCTAAATTGGGAAAGATTTGACAAATTGCAAAAAAAAGCCTTGTACATTTTCACATGTACAAGGCCGTATTTTTTTAAGGGTAGGCTTATTTTACCTGGCCTGCAACACGGGCAATGTATTCATCTATCATTGCTGCTTCCTGGCTTTCAGGATATTGTGTTTTGATTTTTGTGTAGGCTTCTTCAGCACCTTTAAAGTCTTTTGTGTTCTCGTAAACCAAACCTAATTTTTTAAGGAACATAGGTGAGGTAAATTTGTTGCTGGCTTTGTCTGCTGCTTTTTTATAGTAAGTTGCTGCTTGTTTATAATCTTTCAGCTCGCTGTAGGCATCACCCAAAAGGCCTAATGCCAATGGATCTGCAACTGCACTTCCTGTTTCAGCATATTTACCTAAAACTTCAGTGGCTTTTTTGTATTCGCCCTTACGCAGGTAAATACCACCAAGGTATAAATTGGCGAGGTTGGCAGACTTGGTATTGTCGTACTCTTCGGCAATTTTCTCTAAACCAGGGTAGCCGCCTTCACCGTTGATGGCTTTGTTGGCCAGGGAATCAGGTCCGCCGATGTATTGCTCTGCTTTGTACATTTTTGCAGAAGCTTCTTCAGCCCTGTTTTTCAGGTACACATTCTGATACCAAAAGTAAATGGCTATTAAAACTACAATTGCACCTGCAATGAATAGAAGGCTTTTCGAATTTTCTTCTAAAAAAGAGCCTTTTCTTACCGGCTGATTTATTTCTTTTTCTGTTACAGACATTTTATTTTAAAAAATTAAGGATTGCAAAAATACGTTTTTACATCAAAGTATCAACCCCTTTTTCAAGTATTTAAATAAAATTAATGAACTGAGCGTTAATTCAATAAAAACAATTCATCGTATTCACAAAGCTAAACGGTAACTTTGCTATTGATACTATGTGGTTAAAGAACATTACCCTTCTAAATTTTAAGAACTACACGGATGCAAATGTTAGTTTTTCTAAAACTGTAAATGCTTTTGTAGGTAATAATGGGGCTGGTAAGACAAATTTACTGGATGCCATTCATTACCTGTGTTTGTGCAAAGGGTATTTTAATCCCATTGATACGCAGCAGATCAAATCCGGTCAGGATCTTTTTCTTATCCAGGGCGATTTTGAACGTCAGCAGAAGAACGAAAAAATTACCTGCGGGGTTAAACGGAACCAGAAAAAACAATTCAAACGCAATAAGAAGGAATATGATAAGCTGGCTAGTCATATTGGCCTGTTTCCACTGGTTATGATATCGCCATACGATACCAATATTATTATGGAAGGAAGCGAGGAACGCCGGCGTTTTATGGACAACGTGATTTCGCAGACAGATACACAGTACCTGGACGAGCTGATCATGTACAACCGGCAGCTGATGAACCGTAATGCCCTGCTGAAACAGATTGCGGTAACCAGGAGCTACGACCCGACACTGCTGGAAATTTACAATGAACAGCTGGTGGCTTCGGGTATGCAGATCTATGCAAAGCGGCAGCAGTTTATGGGGGAATTTATTCCGCTCTTTGATAAATACTATCAGTTTCTGACTGATGACAGGGAACAGGTTGGGTTGCTGTATCAGAGTCAGCTGAACGATAATGCCTTTGAACAGTTGCTGCTGCAGTCTTTTGAAAAGGATAAAGTGCTGGAGAGGACTACTGTTGGCATCCACAAGGATGAGCTGGTATTTACAATATCGGATATGGCTTTAAAGAAGTTTGGTTCCCAGGGACAACAGAAATCTTTTTTAATTGCACTGAAACTGGCGCAATATGCTTATCTTCAGAAATATAAAGGTTTTAAGCCTTTGCTGTTGCTGGACGATATTTTTGACAAACTGGATGATAACCGGATGCATAAACTGATGGAAATGGTATCGCATCACGATTTCGGACAGATTTTTATCACAGATACAGGTAAAGAGAGACTATTGGCGGTTTTTAACAAAATTGATGTGCCCGTAACTTTGTTTGAAGTAAACGATGGAGCGATAAATCATGCGTAAACCTAACGACATTACATTAAAAGAAGGCATTGGCAAGCTGCTCAATGTTTACAAGCTGAGAGGGAAATTTGACGAGACTTCTGTTGTGGCCCTGTGGCCGGACCTGATGGGTAAGGCGATTGCCAACCGGACTACGCAGATCTATGTTTCGCAGAAAAAACTGTTTGTCAGAATTGAATCATCAGTAATTAAGAATGAGTTGCTGATGGTAAAATCCGGCATCATTCAAAAAATAAATGAACGTGCCGGATCTGAAGTGATTACTGAAATTGTATTCCTTTAGCTTATTATCTGCCGAAAACTTTACTGATCAGCCAGATAATCAATGCCAGTACAAGTACGACCACAATTACACCTGTCCACACCCCTGCTTTAAAAATGCCTTCAATGAGCTCGCAGCTTGCCAGGGTTGTGGAAAGGAAGGCAATAATGGCCAGCGGGAAATATCTTTTCGTTGTCATAGGTTCATGGTTTTTATGTTGTTTATTAACAACAAACTATAACAATGGTTTTCTAAACGCTTATTTCCCGTTTACTTTAAGCAACTCGATCTCGAAGATCAGCGTGCTGTAAGGAGGGATATCTGCACCGGCACCACGTTCTCCATAGCCCAGTTCGTAAGGGATAAACAATCTGTATTTAGAACCCGCCTGCATCAGCTGAAGACCTTCGGTCCAGCCTGCAATAACACCATTCAATGGCAATGAAAGAGGTTCGTTTCTATCATAGGAGCTATCGAACTGTTTGCCATTAGTGAGAGTTCCCTTGTAATTTACCAATACAGTATCCGTAGCCTTTGGCCTGATGCCTGTTCCCCTGTTGATCACCTCATATTGCAATCCGCTTGGTGTAACCTGTATGCCCTGTTTTTTCTTATTGTTTTCAAGAAAGGTTTTGCCGGCGGCAATGGCCGGTGCATGTTTCTGCCTGCTTACTGTTTTAAACAGGTTGGAAATGGCCATCTGCGATTTCTCAGGACTGATTTGTGGACTTGCGCCGCCAAAAGCATCTTTGAGGCCTTTAATCAGTAGCTCATAATTCAGGCTGTTCAGTCCGTCGTTCTTCATGCTGCTGGCCATGGTATTCCCAAAGGCGTAACTTGCAGAGTCGAGCGTAGTTTTAAATACAGCAGCAGCTGGTTTTGCCGCGGTTTTGCTGGTTGCAGTTGTTTTTTTTGCCGTGCCTGTTTTGGCTTTAGTCTGCGCATTTCCTGCTACGGCACAAAGAGGGAGCATAAGTGTAATGATGATCTTCTTCATTTATTCTATTTGTTGTGCCCGAAAGGTACAAACTTTATAAAAAAATAAGCACCTTTTTGGGGTGCTTATTTTAATCGTTTTCGTGTTTTTTCTTTTATCTAGAAACGCTCGGCTGCAGTAAAGAAGAAATCGCCTTCAATCTGCGCGTTCTCGTCAGAATCTGAACCGTGAACGGCATTTGCATCAATAGATTTTGCGTATTTCTGGCGGATTGTTCCTTCAGCAGCTTCAGCAGGATTGGTTGCACCGATCAGTTTCCTGAAATCTTCAATTGCATTGTCTTTTTCAAGAATAGCGGCAACGATTGGACCGGAGGACATGAAGCTTACCAGATCTGCATAAAAAGGACGTTCCTTATGAACTGCATAGAACTGACCGGCAGTTTCAGCTGTTAATTTGGTATACTTTAAGGCTATGATCTTAAAACCAGCAGTAGTGATGTCATTAATTATAGCACCAATATGGCCATTTGCAACTGCATCAGGCTTAATCATGGTAAATGTTCTGTTTGTACTCATCTTTATATTAATTTTTTGCAAAATTACGTTTTATACGCTAAATATTAAAGTTTGAAACAGAGATAAACCGGAGCGCCTTAAATATAATTAAATTACTAGCTTTGCAGCCGAAACTTATGCTATCTATTTCAGAAATAAAATCTTTACTGGCTACGCCCCAGAAAATTGTGATTACAACGCATCATAAACCCGATGGTGATGCGATGGGTTCGTCTTTAGGTTTGTATGCTTACCTGATTCAGAAAGGACATCACGTTAAACTGATTACACCTACTGATTACCCTTACTTTTTACACTGGCTGCCCAATAATTCTGATGTGATCATTTACACGGAAGCACAAGAGGAATCGGCAAAACTGGTAGAAGAGGCAGCGCTTATTTTTTGCCTTGACTTCAATACCTTAGCAAGAATCAACGACCTGGGTGAACTGGTAAGGGCTTCGAAAGCTTATAAACTCATGATCGACCACCACCTGGATCCGGAAGATTTTGACGATTACCGCCACTGGAGCATCAATGCCTGTGCGGCAGCACAGCTGGTTTATGATTTTATTGTAAACGAACTGGAGGATGGGGCAATGATGAACAAAGATATTGCTACCTGCCTGTATACAGGGATCATGACCGATTCGGGGTCTTTCCGGTTTGAATCTGCAAATGCAGCAGTGTACCGCATTGCTGCCGATCTGATAGATCTGGGGGCAGAACACTGGCGCATCCACCAGCTGGTATACGATAATGCAACAGAAAACCGTTTACGCTTTCTGGGCCATTGTTTAAGTGAAAAGCTGGAGATCCTGAGAGAGTTCAATACTGCCATTATTACGGTAACAAAGGAAGAGCTTCAAAAATACCAGATCGTTACCGGTGATACTGAAGGGATTGTGAATTATGCATTATCAGTCAATGGCATTAAATTGGCTGCATTTATTATTGAAAGAACTGATAAAGTTAAATTATCTTTGCGCTCCACCGGGGATTTTCCTGCAAATGAGATTTGTAAGAAATATTTTAATGGTGGTGGACATAGAAATGCGGCAGGAGGCTTTTCTGACAAAAATTTAGCAGATACTGTTCAGGAATTTAAGGCGCTTTTAACCGATTATAAAAACCAATTATTACAATAAAATTAGAACAACAAAAAAATAATTTAAAAAACCACATGAAGAAAGGTATAGTAATTCTTTTCGCAGCTGCACTTGGTTTAGCTGCTTGTAACAACTACAAAAAAGGTCCGGGAGGTCTTTCGTACATCATTCATAAAGATGGCGGAGGTACAAAAATTAAAGAGGGTGATATCGTAAAATTGAACTTTATCCAGAAAAGTGAGAAAGACTCTGTAATGTTCAATACCTGGGATATGGAGCAGCCGCAGGTATTCCCTGTAGCTAAAAAAGTGTACGCAGGTGACATGAACGATGTGCTTACCTTATTTGGAGAAGGCGACAGTGCTACATTTAAACTGGACCTGGATACTATGGCAGCGCGCAGCGGACAGCCAAAACCTCAGGGCACAAAAGATAAGTATATTGTTTTTACGGTTAAGGTAGAAAAAGTATTGGCTAAAGCAGCTGGTGAAGCTGACTCTACCTTCCAGAAAAAAGCAAGAGAATTTTTCGAGAAAGATTACAAAGCCAGCATAGACAAAAAGAAAGGTGCTGAAGCTGGAAAGATCAAAAAATATATTGCAGACAACAACCTGAAAACCACAACTACGGCTTCTGGTTTACAGTATGTGATCAGCAAACCAGGTGATGCAGTAAAACCAGCTTTGGGTGATACCATGATGGTGAACTATACCGGTAAACTGACTACTAAAAAATCTGACGGTAAAGACAACATCTTCGATACCAGTGATGAAAAAGTAGCTAAAGAAGCAGGTAAATTCCATGCAATGGCACAATACGGACCGCGTCCGATCACTTTAGGCCGTGCGATCCCTGGATTTGACGAAGGTTTGCAATTGATCGGTAAAGGCGGAAAGATCACTTTGATCATCCCTTCTAACCTGGCTTACGGCGAAGGTGGTATGCCTCAGGGCGGTATCAGTCCTTTTTCTCCGCTTGTATTTGAAGTAGAGTTAACTGATATCAAAAAGCCGGTAGCTGCACCAGCTACAGTTCCTGGAGCAACTGTTACTCCGGTTACACCAGCACCAACTGTAAAAAAATAAACCTTATTTCCTGCTTCCAGGCAGATTATTAAGGTAAAGAAACCCTGCCGGCTCAAACCGGCAGGGTTTTTTATTTGTTAAGCTCGGCTGGTTTTTATTAACTTCGCCAATGCTTTTAACTGACACCCATACACATCTGTATTACGAGACGGATGGGGAAAAACTGAACCAATTGATGCAGCGTTGCTTTGATAACCAGGTCAAACGCCTGTTCCTTCCTAATGTTGATGTTGCATCGATAGCCAAAATCGATAGCCTGGTGCAGCAATATCCCGAAAATTGTTTCGCGATGGCAGGTTTGCACCCTTGTGAGGTAAAGGAGAATTATGAGGAAGTGCTGGACGAAATCTGCCAGAGCATAGCCGACCGGGACATTTATGCTATTGGAGAGATCGGGATAGACCTGTATTGGGATAAAAGCACATTGTCGTTTCAGCAGGCTGCTTTCCGTGAACAGATCAAATGGGCCAAAGACCTCGATCTGCCTGTCGTCATTCATTGCAGGGAAGCATTCGACGAGATTTTTGAAATACTTGAAGTGGAAAAGGATGAATTGCTGAGGGGGATTTTTCATTGTTTTACAGGGACGCTGGAGCAGGCGAACAAAGCTATAGGACTTGGGTTTTACCTGGGAATAGGTGGAGTGGTGACCTATAAAAAAGCCGGGCTTGATGAGGTGCTGAAAGCTATTCCGTTAAAACACATCGTCTTGGAAACAGATTCTCCTTACCTGGCCCCGGTACCCTACAGAGGTAAGCCAAATGAAAGCAGCTACCTGGTTCATATTGCAGAGAAACTTGCCGAAATATACGGGACCAGCGTGGAAGAAATAGCGGAAGTAACTACAGCCAATTCTATCAGCATCTTTAAAATCTAAACATGACCAAAATACTCATCATATACACCGGCGGAACCATTGGTATGGTTAATGATACAGATACCGGTGCGCTTATTCCCTTTAACTTTAAACAGATTCAGCAAAATGTGCCTGAACTGGCCAGGCTGAATTACAACCTTGAAGTGCATTCTTTTGATCCGATAATGGATTCGTCGAACATGCACCCCGATATCTGGGCCGAACTCGCGCAGTTGATTTTTACCCGATACGATGAGTTCGATGGATTTGTGATCCTGCATGGTTCGGATACCATGGCATTCACGGCTTCCGCCCTGAGCTTCATGCTGCAAAATCTGAGCAAACCGGTAATCCTTACGGGCTCACAACTGCCTATTGGCGAAATCAGGACAGATGCAAAAGAAAATCTGATCACCGCGCTTGAGATTGCTGCTACCAAAGAAAAGGGTAAGGCCAAGATTCCGGAGGTCTGCATTTATTTCGACTCTCAGCTGTTCCGAGGGAATCGTTCTATCAAATACAATTCTGAAAAATTCGAGGCCTTCCGCTCTCCCAATTATCCTGTGCTTGCTGAGGCTGGTGTCCACCTTAATTTCTTTAACAATTATATCCTGCCCCAACCTGAGAAAGCATTAAAGGTTTTACTCGACTTTAATTCGAATATCGGGGTTTTAAAGATGTATCCCGGTATCTCCAAGCAGGCTGTAATGGCGATTACCCACTCTTCCGTAGATGCGATTGTACTGGAAACCTTTGGTTCGGGCAACACCACTACCGCCGAATGGTTTATCAATTGTCTGCAGGAAGCCATAAATAGCGGTAAGATCATTGTCGACATTTCGCAATGCCAGCGCGGATCTGTAGAACTTGGTAAATATGAAACCAGTAAAAAGCTGCAGGAAATGGGCGTGGTAAGCGGTTATGACATGACTTTTGAAGCTACCATCACCAAGCTGATGTACCTCATGGCGCAGGGGCATAGCAATGAAGAGGTCGTGAAATTGATGGAGCAGTCGCTCCGTGGTGAACTGACTGTCGGATAAAAAACTTATTTTTGTATTTCATAAAAAAACTGTAATGAAGATAGAGCAAATTTATACTGGCTGCCTGGCCGAGGCTGCCTATTATATTGAGAGTAATGGCGAAGCTGCAATTATAGATCCTTTAAGAGAGGTCGAGCCTTATCTTAAAAAAGCCGTAAAAGACAATGCCGTCATCAAATATATCTTTGAAACTCATTTTCATGCCGATTTTGTTTCGGGGCATGTAGACCTGGCCGGTAAATCAGGCGCTACAATTGTATATGGTCCTACCGCGAAAACGTCCTTTGAGTCGCACATTGCCAGTGATGGCGAACAGTTTAAAGTCGGTGAGCTGACCATTACTGTGCTGCATACGCCGGGACATACACCTGAATCAACAACCTATCTGCTTACCGACAAAAACGGTAAACCGTATTGTATTTTTACAGGAGATACCTTGTTTATTGGAGATGTAGGCAGGCCCGACCTTGCACAGCAGGGCGACCTGACCATGGAAGATATGGCCGGAACCCTTTATGATTCTTTACAAGAGAAGATCCTCAGTCTGCCGGATGATGTATTGGTATATCCTGCACACGGTGCCGGATCGGCCTGTGGCAAGAACATGAGCAAAGAAACATTTGATACCCTGGGCCATCAAAAGGAAGTGAACTATGCGCTTAAAGCGACCAGCAGAGCACAGTTTATAAAAGAAGTTACGGACGGCATTTTGCCTCCTCCACAATATTTTGCCAAAAATGCAGCCATGAATAAAAATGGCTACGAGAGTTTTGATGAAGTATATGAGAAAGGGTTAAAGCCATTGGCGCCTGCAGAATTTGAGGCCATGGCCAATTTAACCGGAGCTTTGGTGCTGGATACCAGGGATCCGCAGGTATTTGCCAAAGGTTTTGTGCCTTCTTCGGTAAACATAGGCTTAAACGGACAGTTTGCCCCTTGGGTGGGCGCCTTGGTTACAGACCTTAAACAGCCATTGCTGCTGGTTTGTGATGAAGGCAAGGAGGAAGAAGCCATTACCCGCCTGGCCAGGGTAGGCTACGACAATACCATTGGTTACCTGGAAGGGAGCATTGCCGCCTGGCAGCAGGCCGGCAAGGATATCGATACGGTTAAGTCAATCAGTGCTGCTGAATTTGAAAGCATTGTAAACGAAGATGAGGGCATTCGGGTGCTTGATGTAAGAAAACCAGGAGAGTATGAGTCGGAACACCTGGAAATGACCATGACACGGCCATTGGATTATATTAACGATTGGACCAGCGAGATTGACCACAACGGAACCTATTATATCCATTGTGCCGGTGGTTACCGTTCAATGATTGCGGCTTCTATTTTGAAAGCCAGAGGTGTTGAGCGGGTTATTGACATTGCCGGTGGCTATGGCGCCATTAAAAATACAGGGTTGAAACGTACGGATTTTGCCTGTCCTTCCAAGGCAATGAAAGTTTAATTTACCTTAAGTGTGTACTGAACAAAATTGTCTACAGCTTTTTGAACGGCAGGTATGTCTTTAGAGGTAATGTAAGAGCCTATCACATGGTCTCCTGCATCAGGTATGGCTATCTTGGTTTTTAGCGCTGGAGGCGTGCCAAGAAGGCCAAACATCCAGAGTTCTGCATCTACCTTCACGGTTTTATCCTGCTCTTTTTCATTCTTATAATAATACAGCAAAAGGCAGGGCTGTTTCACCTTTTCAAAGACAGCCTTGTTCATGCTGCTTTCTACCAGTTCCTGAAGCTGCACAGTAGATTCCAAACGATAGCTGGTGTACCAGTATTTTGCATATTCCGGATTTTTTTCTTCCGAAGTTCTTTCTTTGCTGCCTGTTACCAGGCGCGCCAGTTGTAATCCCCATGGGTTGTTCAGCAGAAAGGCCAGCCTGTCGTTTATCCTGATGTTTGGGGAGAGCAGGACCAGGCTATTCACTTCGGGATAAGTGGCTGCCAGTTTAAGGGCAAGTGTGCCACCGGTTGAGGTGCCTGCCAGAACAACCTTTTTGCCCAGTCGTTTTCCTATTTCGAGTGCCAGCTTTGCGCTTTCCCAGAGTTTGTCGGTCGTCATGTATTCCATTGCCGGAACTGTATCTATGCCATGGTCGGCCAGTCGCGCCAGGTACAGGTTGGCATGCAGGGCTTTGGCCAGATGATAATGAACAGGATTGCCCTCTTCTTTAGAAGCGGAGAAACCGTGGAGGTAAACTACTGCATATTCGGTCTGCTGTTTGAGGTTGCTATCGGCCCATACAATTTCGGCTTCGTTGCCAGGTTTAACTTTATGCCTGGATTCGAGGTGCTTGATATAAGGTTCGAGCTGAGGGATGTCTGGAACAGCCGGAAGTTGTGTGCTGTAGATTGGATGTGCCGGCTTTGGGCCTGCCAGATAAATGCCCGCACCTATTAAAATGAGTGCAATTAGAAACTTAAGTGCTTTTTTCATTTTAAACTTTTTACTAAAAGTACACTTTTAAAGATATTTAATTTATGTTTGCACGGATATTTTTTAACCTGTAATGCCAGGAATAAACCAGATAAAACTACCTATAGCAGCAGAAATTGACGCCTTCGAAGAAAAGTTCAAGGCTTCCATGCACAGTGATGCACCTTTACTGGACCGCATTACCCATTATATCGTTAAGAGAAAGGGCAAGCAGATCAGGCCAATGTTCGTTTTTTTTGCTGCAAAGTTATGCGGCGGGATCATCGAGTCGACCCATAGGGGGGCAGCCCTTGTAGAGTTGCTGCATACCGCTACGCTGGTTCATGATGATGTAGTAGACAATGCTTATGAACGTAGGGGTTTCTTTTCCATCAATGCACTCTGGAAGAATAAGATTGCCGTACTGGTAGGCGATTACCTGCTGGCTAAGGGGCTGTTGCTTTCGGTGAACAATTCAGAATTCCGTTTACTGCAGATTGTTTCTGAGGCCGTGAAGCAGATGAGCGAGGGCGAATTGCTGCAGATAGAAAAGGTGCGGAGGATGGACATCAGTGAGGAATTGTACTTTGATGTGATCCGACAGAAAACCGCTTCTTTAATTGCTTCCTGCTGTGCGTGTGGTGCGGCTTCCGCCGGAGCGGACGAGGAGACCATAGAAAAAATGCGCCTCTTTGGCGAGAAGGTGGGCATTGCGTTTCAGATTAAGGACGATACCTTTGATTTTGGCACCGACGATGTGGGTAAACCCCTGGGTATAGATATCAAGGAGAAAAAAGTTACACTCCCATTGATTTACGCATTGAACCGGGCGGAAAAACCGGAGAAGAAAAGAATTATTAACCTGGTAAAGAACCACCAGGACGAGCCTGAGAAAATTCAGGAGATCATAGATTTTGTAAATGCAAGACAGGGCGTTCATTATGCCCATGAAAAGATGCTCCAGTACCAGCAGGAAGCTTTTGATATTCTGTACAGCTTTGAGCCGGGCGATGCAAGGACGGGCCTTGAACAACTGGTGCGCTATACAACCGAGCGTAAGAAATAAGCGATTAGATTACCGAAACTTTAATACCCAGGCCCTGCAGGCTTTTGCGCATCTGATCGGATATGCCACTGTCGGTAATGATATGATCTACCTCTTCAATTCCGCAGATTCTGCCAAAACCTCTTTTTCCAAATTTTGTAGAATCGGCCAGTACAATAACTTTTTGGGACGAATCTATCATCTGGCGGTTTAGGTGGGCTTCATAAGCATTGGTTGTAGTTAGACCAAATTCCAGGTCTATGCCGTCTACACCAAGGTACAGTTTGCTGCAAAAAACGTTGCCCAGTACATTGTCGGAATATGGGCCCGCAACAGAAGACGAACTTTTTCTTAAAAGACCACCGAGCTGGATGATCTCTATGTCGTTGTGGTGTAACAGTTCGAGTGCAACATTTAATGCTGAAGTGATGACCGTGAGGCTGCCTTTGGGTTTGATACAGCGTGCCATAGCCAGTACGGTTGTGCCTGAGGCAATAATGATTGAATCGTTGTCTTCAATCAGTTCTGCAGCCAATGCTCCGATCCTCACTTTTTCTGCAGCCTGAAGGTGTTCCTTCTCATTTACCGGCTTATCGACCGTATATGGATTGTTAAGTGTGGCTCCCCCATGGGTTCTGAATAAAAGATTTTTGTCTTCGAGTAGTTTCAGGTCCTTCCGAATTGTAACAGATGAAACTTTTAGCTTTTTGCAGAGCGACTTTACGTCAATTGTCCCGTCTGTCTGAATCTTATTTAAAATATATTGATGTCTTTCAGCTATGTTAATCATTTAATCTTTATATATGGCTGCTGTAATATAAACATAATTTTCTGTTTCAAAGTTAAGCCTTCAACAAACTTAGTGGTAAAAAATAAATTTGACAATTTGTTTTTTACAATAAATATCTTTTTTTAGTTTCGTTTAGTTATATTTGATATTACAAACGAAAGTTTGTGAAATGTTGTTACTTTAAATTGAAAACAAACGAAATGGTGTTTAGTCGCGAGTCATTTATTGAACAGGTAGAAAAGCAGGCAGATTGGGATGTCATTATTATTGGTGGCGGGGCGACCGGACTGGGTACGGCTGTGGATGCTGCCAGCAGAGGTTACCGCACTTTGCTGCTGGAGCAGTCTGATTTTGCGAAAGGAACATCCAGCCGGAGTACCAAGCTGGTGCATGGCGGGGTAAGGTATCTGGCCCAGGGTGATGTGGCTTTGGTTTACGAGGCTTTGCATGAACGTGGACTGCTGTTAAAAAATGCTCCGCACCTGGTTAAAGATCAGGAGTTTGTTATCCCTGTTTATTCGTGGTTGTCGAAATATAAATACCTTATTGGTTTAAAGTTCTACGATTTACTGGCGGGCAGAAGCGGATTTAAAAAATCTTCCTTTCTTTCGGCCAATAAGGTGCTGGCTGCAATTCCTGGTTTAAAACCGGATGGGCTAAAAGGGGGAGTGAGTTATAGTGACGGACAATTTGATGATGCCCGGCTGGCATTGAACCTGGCGCAGACTGCTGCGGAGTATGGTGGAGTTTTGCTGAACTATACCAGGGTAACCGGATTAACGAAACAAAATGAAGAGGTGGCTGGTCTGAGTTTTACAGATACGGAAACCGGGAAAAGTTACACATTGAACGCAAAAGTTGTCATCAATGCAACAGGTGTGTTTGTGGATGAGATCCTGAAAATGGATGTTCCATCCGGAAGGGCGATTGTGAGGCCTAGTCAGGGAGCGCACGTGGTGCTTGATGTGTCTTTTTTAAAAGGTAATAGTGCGCTGATGATCCCAAAAACCCCAGACGGAAGGGTGTTGTTTGCGGTCCCATGGCATGGGAAAGTACTTGTTGGAACTACGGATACCCCATTAAATGAACACAGCCTGGAACCAAAGCCTTTGGATGAAGAGATTGAGTTTATTTTAACTACGGCGGGTAAATATCTGACTAAAGAGCCCGTAAGGGCGGATGTGCTTGCTGCTTTTGCCGGTTTAAGACCGCTTGCTGCGCCCGGCAAGGATACGGATAGCACTAAGGAAATTTCCAGAAGCCATAAGCTGATCATCAGTAAATCAGGGTTGATTACGATTACCGGAGGAAAATGGACTACTTACCGGAGAATGGCTATGGATGTGGTAGATAAGGCGATAGCGCTGGGTAAACTAGATGCGAGAAAGTGCATAACTCAGGATGTTAAGATACATGGTTATGTCGCGGAAATGCTGACAGGTGACCTGGGTTTGTATGGCGCAGATGCGGAAGGGATCAGGCAACTCATCAGCACGCATCCGGAGCTGGATATTCGTCTTGATCCGGATTTCAAATACTTAAAGGCAGAGGTGGTTTGGATGGTTAGAAACGAAATGGTACGCACAATTGAAGATGTGCTTTCTCGCAGGATGCGTTTGCTTTTCCTTGATGCAAAGGGTGCTTTGGCACTTGCGCCGGCCGTTGCGCGGGTAATGGCTGAGGAACTGGGCAAAGGTGAAGACTGGGTGGAGGCACAGATAGAGGCTTTTACCGCGCTGGTGGCACAGTATTTATTGTATGCGCCGGGGAAGGAAAACAACGGTATTCATAAGGTAAAGGCAACGGCCTAACTTAATGAATCCTTAACATACAGTTAAAACTACAACCTTGATATTTGCAGCAAATCAAGGGGAATCGAAATGAAACGAAATGCTGCAAAACAAAAAGAACTAACCAAATACTTAAAATCTGATGAAGGAATTATCTAATATCCCGTATTGTTGGGTTTTTATACCTGTTAAGCGAGTTTGCGCTGTGTTTTCTTTGCGGTGTATTTCCTTTTTTTTTGTTTGCGAAGAAACTGTGGCTGTTGCAAATCGGCTACGCCATATTCCATCTAATACATTAAAATCAAAATTTATGAACAAAAAATCTACTCATTATGGGCAGTGCAAAACACCACTTAAATATCTTGCATATGCATTGATATTGGTTTTTATGCAATTGCCGCAGGTGCTTACAGCCGGAACAGGTCCGATGCTGAGCACTCTGTTTCAGCAGGAAACGGTTACCGTAAAGGGAACTGTTAAAGATGCCAAAGACGGCGGAGCCTTACCTGGGGTTACCATCTCAGACAGCCAAAAAAAGGTCTTGGGTGTTACCGATGGAAACGGTGTTTTTACTGTAAAAGTGGTAAAGGGTACTGAAATTACATTTAGTATGCTAGGCTATACCCAGGTAAAACGAGCAATTGCTGCTGCAACGAATACAATGGTTATCAATATGAACAGCTCAAGTTCGGAACTCAATGAAGTGGTTGTTACTGCATTGGGGATCAAAAGGGAAGAGAAATCCCTGGGATATGCTACAACTACGGTTACCAGCCAGCAGCTAACTGATGCTGCTTCAGGTAACTGGACAGATGCGTTATCTGGAAAAGTGGCGGGTTTAAACCTGGTAAGATCTGGTTCGGGGCCAACCGGTTCCAATAAAATTATCCTGCGTGGTGAAAACAACCTTACTGGCGAAAACGAGGCCCTGATTGTATTGGATGGAGTGGTTATGAACAACGGTAGCGGTAGAAGGAGTGCGAACGCCGGAGAGTCGGCTTACGGAACCAGTAGCGATAACATGCCTGCAGATTATGGCAGTAGCATCAACGACCTCAATCCTGAAGATATAGAAAGCGTGACCGTACTTAAGGGACCTGGTGCTGCGGCATTATACGGACAACGCGGAGCAAACGGAGCAATCATCATCACAACCAAATCTGGTAGCGCTAAGAAAAAAGGTTTGGGGATCACCATTAATTCAAAAGCTGAAATGGAAAGCGTTAACCGCTGGCCTGATCTGCAGTATGAATATGGACAAGGTCTGGATGGCGCTGCTTTTTATTCTTACGGCGCGAGTTTGGACGGGGCAAGTACCAGTGGTACCAGTTCGGCGTATGGGCCTAAGTTTGATGGGCAGTACTTTTTTCAGTATGATCCTGCCTTGCAGGCAGTAGGTAAGGTGCGGACCCCCTGGGTACCCTATGAAAAAAGTGGAGTTAATCAATATTTCGAAACCGGCCAGACTTTTACCAATTCCGTGAGTATTGATGGGGGATCTGACAAAAACACGGCTCGTTTTGCGGTTACCAATACCAAAAACAATTGGATTACACCGAATACAGGTTATGGAAGAACCAACGTTTCCTTGTCATTGAATTCCAAGGTAAATGATAAATTGTCAATTAATTCTAAAATACAATACCAGAACAAGTTTAGCGATAACCTGCCTGCGGCGGGATATGGTAACCAGAGCCTGATGTACTGGTACATTTTCTGGCAGCCAAGTGCCGATCTGAACTGGTTGAAAAACTATTGGGTAAACGGCGCAGAAGGCAAAACCATTAAATATCCTTTCAGTAGTTTCCCTGAAAACCCTTATGCTATAGCCTATGAGTTTATTAACAGGCAATCCCGTAATGCAGTTACAGGTATGATCCAGGCAAATTACAACATCACTAAAGAACTGAGCCTGATGTTGCGGACCTCTATGGACATGAGTTATGACAGAAGAGCACAGGAGCGCCCTTTTGATGCAGGCACTAAATTACCGAAAGGTTCTTATAGAGAGCAGGCAGAAAACTCTCAGGAGTTTAATGGTGATTTTTTACTCAGGTACACCAAAAAGATCAACAAAGATTTTAACTTCTCTATAACAGGGGGAGGAAGTATGCTGAAAAATTTCTACAAAAAAGACGAGAACAGGATCGATTCCCTGAATGCACCCGGTATATACAGTTTTGCAAATGCAGCCGGACCAATCATCTCTACGCCGAATAAAAGTCAGTATGCACTAAATAGTTTTTATGGTTTGTTCTCTGCGGCCTACAAAGATTATCTGTTTTTAGACATTACCGGTAGGAACGACTGGAACAGTGTACTTGCCGTTAAAGACCGCACAGAGAATGCTGCCTTTTTTTATCCTTCGGCAAGTGTAAGTTTCCTGGTATCTGAAGCGTTCAAACTACCGCGCGAAATCAATTATGCTAAACTGAGATTTTCAGCAGCCGGGGTAGGTAGCGGGGGGACTGCACCTTACCTGACTACTTACAATTATGTCATAGCAGGAAATGGCCAGTTTAGTGGTGGTTTGCAGAATCCGGGAATGTTGGCTAATCCAAATTTAAAACCCTTGCGGACGACGACCTATGAATTTGGAACGGATATACGTTTCTTCAAAAGCAGGTTAGGCCTGGACGTGGCTTATTATTTTGGCACAACCAATGATCAGCACTTAAAGCGCCAGGTGGACCGTTCAACTGGTTATAACCAAATCCTGATCAATGCAGGTGAAGTTCAGAATAAAGGTATTGAGATTGCAGTAAACGGATCTCCCTTAAAGAGTAAAAACGGGCTGAGCTGGGATTTGTATGGCACATTTGCTGCAAACAGCAATAAAATAACCAAATTGCTGGATAGCAATGTGGTGTTGAGGACAGGACCGGTTGCAGGCGGGCAAATTGTGGCCAGAGTGGGTGGAAGCATGGGCGACATGTATGGCCGTGGCTATGTGCGCTCTCCTGATGGACAAATTGTTTATGATGAAAGGACCGGCTTTGCCAAAATTACCGATAATGTAGTTTATATTGGTAACACTATTCCTAAGTTTAAAGCTAGTTTGGGAAGTAATTTCTCTTACAAAGGTTTTAGATTGAATGTATTATTTGATGCCCAGGTTGGTGGAATAGCGCACTCTCTTATGAACTATAAAATGGTAGAGCAAGGAAAGCTGAAAAGTACCCTTCCGGGCAGATATAACGGTATCATCGGTAATGGTGTAATTCAGAATGCAGATGGTACCTACCGTCCTAACGATAAGATCACTTTCGACATAGATAATTATTACCGCTCACATATGGGGGCTGATAATGCCGAAGGTAGTTCTTTCAGTACAGATTTTATCAAATTCAGGGAGGCAAGGGTGGATTATGCCCTCCCTGTAAAATTTGCTGCTAAACTGGGCTTGCAGAAAGCCAGTCTGGGGGTGTATGGCAGGAACCTGTTCATCTGGTCGCCATGGCCTATGTTTGATCCCGAGTTCGGAACGCTTGCCGGTACAGATATTGTTCAGGGTTTTGAGACCGCTCAGCTTCCTTCTACAAGGACATACGGCATAAATTTAATCTTAGGTTTTTAATTCTATAGCAATGAAAAAATTAACATATAAAATTATTGGGATCTTAACGGCATTCGTTATGGTGCTCCCATCTTGTAAAGATGGTTTTGAGGAGTTGAATACTGATAAGAACGGGGCTCCTGATGCTCTACCAAGTCAACTGCTGGCTCCTGCACTGGTGAACATCTTAAGTACAAATATGCAGCGTAACCGTAATTTTAATAACGAACTGATGCAGGTTACTGTAAATCAGAACGACGACGATCAGACCATATTCAGGTATGATTTCAGAAGATCTACCTCTGATTTTACCTGGAACAACTGGTATTTGCAGTTGACAAATCTGAAGGACGTTTATAAAAATACGGAAAAAATACCTGTAAATGAAGCTAAAACCTACAAGGCCATATCTTTGATCCTTCAGTCCTGGACTTATTCTCTGTTAACGGATACCTATGGTGATGTGCCTTATTTTGAATCCAATGCAGCTAAGGACGGCGCCATTTATGAGCCTAAATTTGACAAACAAAAAGCAATTTATACAGACATTTTTCTGAAACTGGAAGAAGCAAACGAGTTGTTAAAAACGGGTGCTGCTGTTGCGGCTTCAAGTGATCCGGTTTACGGAGGTGTAGCCGCTGCATGGCGCAGGTTGGGCAATTCGCTTTACCTGAGGTTATTGCTTCGTATTTCTGGTAAAGCCGAGGTAGCTACAGAGGTTATTGCCAAAATCAAGGATATTGTAGATACCAATTCTGCCAACTATCCCCGGATAACGAATAACGCCCAGTCGGCCATACTGAAATGGACCGGTGCAGGAGCTTATACCTCTCCTTATATGCTAAGTGTAAGAGCCCAGGATTTCAGGGCCCCGGCGATTTGCTCTTTTTTTATTGATCCTCTAAGAAACTGGTTCTCGCCATTGATCAACCTGGGGACTTACGGTGTAAATGGCATATGCCGCTTAGGTATAAGCCCCGGTACAAGAACTTTTACCGGTGTGCCAAGTGGTTATATACCAGGCCAGGGAGTTGAAAAAAACGCCTATTTCTATTCTTATGATCAATTGTCGAACAGTATCCCTGTTACTTCTTTACAAAACGACGGGATGACCGGAATGATTATGAACTTTTCTGAGGTGCAGTTTATCCTTGCGGAATGTGCCGCCAAAGGCTGGATCAGTGGAAGCGCAGAAAACTTCTGGAAAACAGGTATCTTAAATTACATCACCCTGTGGCTGCCAAACTGGCCTAATGCTACTGCTTTAAATACACCGCCAAATCCGGCTGTAACCATTACCAGCCAGGCCTTTATAGATTACCTGATTGGCGGCGATATTTTATTCGGAAGCACTTTGCCGGAGCAAATGCAATCTATCCACCTGCAGAAATACTATTCGATGTTCCTGGTTGATATGCAGCAGTGGTTCGAGTACCGCCGTACCGGGTATCCTGTATTGCCAAAAGGATCTGGTTTAAAAAATAACCAGGTAATGCCGGCAAGAATGACCTATCCGGTATATGTGGAGTCTGCTAACCCAACCAATTACAAATTAGCCGTGGCCGAACAGGGGCCGGATCATATCTCGACCCAGGTTTGGTGGCAGAAACCATAAACTAAAGTTTTAAAGAATTATAATGTTATTAAAATGAAAAAGATACTTATTTACTCATTCTTTTTACTTGGTTTGGCATTTGCCATTGCTGGATGTAAAAAGAGCAATTATCCTGGTGGCAGGATTAGCGCTTTCATTCCTATGTACGATTTACGGAACCTGTATAAGGGCAGTGATCTGACCCTGACGCAGGACAATATGTTTGGTTCGGACCAGATATCGGGAATTGTTATATCAGACCATCCCGGAGGTAATTTGCCCGAAGGATACCTGATATTACAAGATAAACGACGTTTGAATGAGCTACGGGGAATTACCATACCTATCGGTGCAGCAGCTAAAAACTATGTTTCAGGAGATTCTATTCACGTTCATGTTGTCGGAGGTGTGTTGAAGAGAGAGAATGGCATGCTGCAGATTATGGGTATTACAGCGGATAAAATCACTAAAATTTCCAGTGGAAATGTGATCCCTCCGAACCGTGTACCGGCAAGCTTTATTTTGGCCGATCCAGCAAAATATGAAAGTACATTGGTAGCCATTGCAAAAGGTACATTTGATCCGCTTCCTTTGCCTGCAGATACTTATTCAGGACAGAAACTGGTAAATGATGGTTTTGCAGACATAGTATTAAACACACTTCCTACAGCAACTTTTGCAAACAATACGAATCTACCCATTATAGGTAACTATTACGGAGTGGTTATTAACAAGGAAGGCAGCGGCGGCAAGCTTGTCCCAGAAGTTCGTTTGCGCAAAGCAAGTGATGTGATGGCTTTAAGTTCTGTAATCGAGGTGGCCCCTGCAGTGATCTCCGGGTGGATCAATGATCCACAGGGAACAGATGCAAATAATGAATACATACAGTTCCTTGCAACGCAGGACATCAACTTTGCAACTACCCCGATGTCTGTGGTAACTTCAAATAACGCAGGTACTGCAGAGCCTACAGGTGCCCCGTTAAACGGATGGGCTACCGGTGGTGTACGTACCTATAAGTTTAACATCACTTCGGGAACAGCAAAAAAAGGAACGTATTTCTACGTTGGTGGTACGAACAGATTGATCAATAGTACAGGGTCAACTAATATTTCTACTACAGCAAACTTTGTGAAAACGAGAAATTACGGCAGTTCCGCTGGAGAAGGCTTTGGGAATACCACAACGAACCTATTGGCAAACAGCGGTAATGCTTATGGCATTGCTTTATTTAAAGGAACCACAGTTACTGCGACCAGTGTGCCGATAGATGTGGTTTGGGTGAACAATGGCGGGGCCTTATATCAGGTTGCTCCGGCTGCAGGGTACCGCGTAGCCAATAGTGACTTTTACGATAGGATCAATCCGCTGACACTTGTTGAACAGCCGTTCTTTACACAAGGATTGAACACTTTGTGCTTCAACTATGCGCAGACTACGGATGCGGGGTGGTTCTATAAGGTTAGTGGTGTGTATAACCCGGAGCAGGGTAAATGGGTAAAAGCACGCGAACATTTTGTTTTGCTTCTGGAAAAAACATCTACGGTTGAAGCACTTGAAGGACCAACAGAACGTATCTGGTACGACAGGGCTACCAATGAGGAAGTGAGGAGAGATACTGTTTACGCTACGAGTCTTAAAAAACCAAAGATTTAATTTTTCTTTTGACATCACACAAATAAACGAATCAAGGAAGCCTGAACCATCAGGCTTCCTTGATTTTATTAATGAAATCCAACTCAAATGAACAGAAGATCCTTTTTACAAAGCGTTGGCGTTATCACAGGAAGCGCTTTTATCAGTCTCCAAACCAATGCTTTTGATCAGCTTAGCCGGAGCAAGAGCATAAAAGGCCGTGTAACCGAAGGCAAAAGAGGCATTGCCAATGTAGCCATCTCCGATGGTTATACCGTGGCTTTAACCGATGCCAAAGGGAACTACAGCATCGATACCAACGATAAAGCAAGCAACATATTTATGAGTACGCCTGCCGGTTATGAGTTTAAAACCGATTACCATATCGCCAGGCAATATGAAACCCTGGGTAGCCGCAACGAGTATGATTTTGAACTTCAGGCCCTCAAAAGGAATGATAACAAACATAATTTCATTATCTGGGCCGATCCGCAGGTAAAGAATAGAAAAGATGTAAAACAGATGATGGATACGGCGGTGCCCGATGTGCAGCAGCTGGTAAAATCAATGGGCCAGGATGCGCTGATTCATGGTATAGGCGTAGGCGACCTGGTATGGGACAATCATGCTTTGTTCCCCGATTACAATAAAGCCGTAGCCGAAATGGGCATCCCTTTTTTTCAGGCCCTGGGCAATCATGATATGGACTACAGGATGGGGGGCGATGAAACTTCTGATAAAACCTTTAAAGAAGTATTTGGGCCAACCTATTATTCCTTTAACCGGGGGAAAGCACACTATATTGTATTGGATGATGTCCGCTACCTCGGCGTAGAGCGTTCCTATGATGGTTACATCAGCGAAAACCAGTTAAACTGGATGGCGCAGGACCTGAAACATGTGGGGAAAGACCAATTGGTCATTGTATGCCTGCACATTCCTGTGCACAACGCTGTAAAAAACAATGCCGATTTCTACGCCCTGCTGGATGGCTATAAAAATGTCCACATCATGTCTGGTCATACGCATTATAACCTCAATAACATTACAAATGGTATATATGAACACAATCATGGTACAGTTTGCGGTGCCTGGTGGACGGGGCCGATCTGTAACGACGGAACGCCGAGGGGCTATGGTGTTTATGAAGTAAACGGCAATGAATTGAAATGGTATTATAAGTCTACCGGTTTCGATAAATCCAAACAATTGAGTGTGTTTACCGAGGAACTGACCAATCAGAAAAGGTTGATCGCCAATGTATGGAACTGGGACCCAGAATGGAAAGTAGAGTATTTCCTTGATGGCAAACCAATGGGTGCCCTGGAGCAGCAAAAAGGATATGATCCCTTGTCTGTTCAATTGTACAAAGGTGATACCCTGCCGGCAGGAAGAACCTTTGCGGAGCCTAAACTGATGGACCACCTGTTTATGGCACATTACAGTCCCGCAGTAAAAGAAGTTAAAGTGGTTGCAACCGACCGCTTTGGCGAACAATATGCAGTAACGACCAAATCCTGATCACCAAAACCCAACTCAACCTAAACCAAATGAAGAAAATTGTTTACCTGCTATGCATACTGTCTTTCTGGGCGGGTTCCTGCTCCTCAAAAAAAGCAGATCCTGAGCCGCAGAGCCCGGACGCTGTAGATTACAAAGCGACCTATCTCCTGGCAATCGACCAGTCGCAAAACCGGATTGCCCGAATCGACCTCAAAACACAAACCGTGATATGGGAGTGGAAAGCCGCAACCGGTGTGCCTGCAACCCATGTAGCCTGGTTCAGTAACATTAGCGAAGGCAAGCCTGTTTACAATGGGAAGTATATACTCATCACTGCTTCGGGAGGTGGTGTTGCCCTGGTGCGGGTTTCCGACAAAGCCACAGTATTCTATTGCTATGTAGGCGGAAATACGCATTCGGCAGAAGTGCTGCCCGACGGCAATATTGTTGCGGCCTCCAGCACAGGAGATATCCTGACATTGATCAATGTAAACCTGGGCACATTTCCTGATAACGTTTATAAAAAAACACTGGTGATGGAGGATGCACACAATGTAGTGTGGGATAAACAACGCCAGGTGCTCTGGTCGGCCAGCAAAAACAAGCTGATAGCCTATGCCTACAATTTCAACTGTAAAGCACCAGACTTAAGCGTAAAGGAAAGCATCACTTTGCCGGCAAGTGGTTGCCATGACCTCTTCCCTGTATATGGAAAAGACGAGCTCTGGCTGTCTACCAGCACCAAGGCCTGGGTAATTGACATGAAAACCAAGGCTGTAATCGAAGCCTCGGCACTGCCAAGGATAAAAAGTGTCAGCTCCGGGCCCAATGGTTACCCTGTCGTCACCCTTCAAGGTATCGATACCGACAAGCAGTGGTATAACGACAAAGTGCAGGACCTGAGCGGTAAAACCATTTTTCAGATGGCTGGCCTTAAAATGTATAAAGCACGCTGGGAGCTAAAAAACGAATTTAGCTATCCGGCCAACGACGAAATTAAAACCTGTAATTGATGAAAAAGATGATCTATATGGCCGGCATAACACTGGTTGGCCTGTGGGGATGTAAAACTATGCAAAACAAACCATCGGCCAATAAGGCAGAATTCCCGGCTTTCAGTACCGAAGGGCACCGCGGCGGCAGGGGGCTGATGCCGGAAAACACCATTATTGCCATGAAACATGCCATCGACCTGGGCATTACCACCCTGGAAATGGATACCCACATCAGCAAAGACGGTAAGGTAGTGGTTACCCACGACGATTACCTGAGCCCGGCATTTATGCTGACACCCGATGGAAAGGAAATCCCTAAAAGCGATGCAAAAAAATACCCGGTGTACCAGATGGACTACAGTCAGCTGAAGACGTTCGACCTGGGGACGAAAGCCCATGCGGGTTTCCCGCAGCAAAAGAAAATCAAGACTTATATTCCTCTGCTTTCCGAACTGATAGACGAGGTACAGCTTTATTCGAAGGGGAAGAAACAGATGTTCTACAACATAGAAACAAAATGCAGTGCAAAAGGAGATGGTATCGTGAACCCTGCGCCCGAACAATTTGTAAAGCTGCTGATGGAGGTGATTGAAGCAAAAGGGATCAGTCCGTATGTAGTGATCCAGTCGTTCGACAAAAGGACATTGCAGATCCTGCATAAAAAATTTCCGCAGATCAGGACTTCGTTTCTGATCGACAATAAAAAGAGCCTGCAGGAAAACCTGGACGATCTGGGCTTTAAGCCCTTTATTTTAAGTCCGGCCTATAAAATGGTTAACGCCGATCTGGTTAAGCAATGCCATGAAAAACAGATCAGGGTTATTCCATGGACGGTGAACACCAAAGAAGAAATTGCGGCCATCAAAGCACTAAAGGTAGACGGCATCATTTCCGATTACCCGGACCTGCTGCTCAATTAACCGGCAACCCAATTACATCAACTAACCAAACCAAATACAATTCATGGGCTTCAACATTTTTCCTCCACCGGCCGCGCACCGGCCTTTATTGCCTAAGGAACAAGTTAACTCCAGCTACTGGAAACTTCGCCTGCAGGTGTTTGCCGGTATATTTATAGGATATACAGCCTATTACTTTGTACGCAAGAACTTTTCATTTGCGATACCTGACCTCATTAAAAACGAAGGTTATACCAAGGGGCAGCTGGGCTTCGCATTCTCGGCGCTTTCCATCGCCTATGGCTTCAGTAAATTTTTAATGGGCAACCTGTCAGACAGGAGTAACGCAAGGGTATTCCTGTCGGCCGGTCTGATCCTTTCTTCACTTACCATGCTATGTATGGGCCTTTTCCCCTTTGCCACTTCGTCCATAACCATTATGTTTATCCTGCTGTTCATCAACGGCTGGTTTCAGGGCATGGGCTGGCCTCCATGTGGCAGGGTTGTGGTACACTGGTACTCTGTAAGGGAACGCGGAACGGCCATGTCGATCTGGAACCTGGCGCATAATGTGGGTGGCTTTCTGGTTGGCCCGCTCACCATATGGGCCATAGAACTGTTTATGGACTGGCAGAGCAAACTGTACTTTCCGGGGATGATCGCCATCGGTTTTTCTATCATCGCTTATCTTCTGGTGAGGGATACCCCTCAATCCTGTGGGTTACCGCCTATAGAGAAATACAACAACGATTACCCCAAGAGCTACGATGCCAGTCAGGAAAAGGAATTCACCGCCAAAGAAATCTTCTTTAAATATGTATTCAACAACAGGATGCTCTGGTACATAGCCATTGCCAATGCATTTGTATACCTGGTAAGAAATGGAATAGTGAACTGGGCACCAACCTTTTTAGGTGAAGCGAAAGGCTACAGCCAGACGCAAGCGGCCTGGGCATCCTCAGTTTATGAGCTGGCGGCAATTCCTGGGACCATATTGTGCGGCGTACTGAGCGACAAGGTTTTCAAAGGCAGAAGGGCACCGGTAACCATTATCTATATGGCCTTTACGCTTGTGTTTGTACTCATTTACTGGAAAAACCCCTCAGGCAACCAACTGCTGCAAAATATATCCTTATGGGGTATAGGTTTTTTAATTTACGGGCCGGTGATGCTCATTGGAGTACAGGCTTTAGACCTGGTGCCTAAAAAAGCAGCAGGTACAGCGGCAGGGCTGACGGGCTTATTTGGTTATTTTATAGGCGATCTGATGGCCAATGCAGCATTGGGCAGCCTGGTAGACCATTACGGCTGGGATGCGTGTTTCATTGCTATCGCAATTGCATGTATATTCGCCATATTCTTTACCGCATTTACCTGGAACAGAGAAAAACGTAATTTATCAACTACTGTATAATTTGAAATGTTTATGAAAAGATTTTTCTGCGGGTCGCTAACCTGCTTTTGTTTGCTGCTTTTATTGAACCTGAATGGATTTGCCCAGGAAATTAAATACGATACCACCTTCAGGCCGGGCAAATACAAAGAGCAGGTGGCTAAATTTGCTGCCGATCCAATCACAAAAACAGACATCGTGTTTTTAGGAAACAGCATTACCGCTGGTACCGACTGGGCAAAACTATTGGGTATACCCAATGCAAAGAATCGGGGCATTTCGGGCGACATTACCTACGGAGTACTGGAGCGTCTGGACCAGGTCATTACCGGTAAGCCTTCGAAAGTGTTTATATTGATTGGCATCAATGACATCTCCCGGAACATACCAGATAGTCTGATCCTCAGGAATTATAAAAGTATCATCAGCCGCATCAGGGCCGGGTCTAAAAAAACCAGTATCTATTTTTATACCCTGCTGCCTGTGAATGCTGCTTTCCAGAAGTTTAAAAACCATTACGGTAAAGACGAACATATCTTAGGGCTCAACTCAGAAATCAAAAGGCTGGCCGCTAAGAAAGTAACGATAATAGATCTTTACACCCATTTCCTCGACAACGAGAACCACCTGAAAGCGGAACTTACGCATGATGGATTGCACCTTAAACCCGAAGGTTACCAGGTTTGGGCAGAAGTACTCAAAAAAGGAGGCTACCTGAAATAGTCTCAGCCCTGTTGATGTGCGGGGTTTTCCTATAGGTCTCCCGGCCCAGCCTTTTTAGCGTTCTGTAGTGGGAAGCCAGGGCTGTGCCGAACGACGAACTTTCTATATAATCCAGGTTAAATTCGGCTGCGGTTTGCTTTACTATTGCCCCAATGGCAGGATAGTGGATGTGGCAGATTTTAGGGAACAGATGATGCTCAACCTGCCGGTTCAATCCTCCGCAAAGGAAACCTGTGATCTTACAATCCCCGGCAAAGTTGGCGGTAGTCTGCAGCTGGTGTACCGCCCAGGCCTCTTCAATATTACCTTCCTCATTCGGAAAAGGGAAACTCGTGCCTTCAACTACATGGGCAAGCTGAAACACCAGGCCAAGTACCAGTCCTTGCGAAAACTGCATCACCAGGAAGCCGATCAGAAATTGCCACCAGGTAATGTTCATCACCAATAGGGGAAGTCCGATGACAAGGAAATAATAAATGGCTTTATAGAAAAACAACCTGAAATACTCAATTCTAGGATGATCGGAGAGGTGTTCCCCCACCTTTTTCTGAAAGAATTTCTTGTAATCTTTTCTGAATACCCAGGAGAGCATGGCAAAGCTATACAATACAAAGGCATAATAATGCTGGTAAGATTGCAGTTTGTTTACCGTTTCCGACTCAGAGAACCTGATCAGTCCGGGTGCAACATCTATGTCTTCATCATGCCCTGCTATATTGGTATAGGTATGGTGGACAATGTTGTGGCAGATGTTCCAGACATACGGACTGGCGCCAATTAAGTTGAATATAAAACTAAACACCCTGTTTACCCTCGGATTTGCAGAGTAGGATTTATGAATGGCATCATGGCAAACATTAAAACCAACAAAGGCCCCAAACATACCCAATAATACGCATAGTAAAACGGTCACTACAGCATGGAAGCCGCCTAGCAAAACCAGTAAATAAATAGAAAGCAAACCCGTCAGGAAAAAACCTGTTTTGAACCGCATGGCCGGGTTGGCATGGATAGAAATATTATTGTCGGTAAAATAAGCATCAACCCTCTTCCGCACCGTCACATAAAATGTCGATTTATCGGCATTTGTGAACTTAACCTTTTTTGTCATAAATTATTTATCCAGCAGAATTGATGGCCCCGCCATTGCTTGTGTTTTGCTAATGTACCACATTTTCCTTTATATTTACCCTGTATTGATCGTCTTTATCACTTATTAGCCAAAAAACAGGTGCAGCACATCAATATCCAGGGGGAAGCGCATAACCAGTTCATCATGAGGAAGCTATTTGTTGTATTGTTTTTTATCCTGTTAGGCAAATGGGCACAAGCGCAACAGCTGGAGCGTATTGAGCCCATGTTCTGGTGGGTGGGGATGAATAACCCTAAACTGCAGTTGCTGGTACATGGTACTGGTATTGCCGCATTGGATGTACAGCTGGAGCATCCCGGGGTTAAACTCGCAAAAGTGCATAAAGTAGAAAACCCCAATTACCTGTTTCTGGATCTCGAAATTGACCGGGATGCAAAAGCGGGAAAATTCCCCATTGTTTTTAACAAGGAGGGTAAAAAGAAATTACAATATACCTACGAATTAAAAAAACGTGAAAGCAACCGCATTCAGGGCCTGAGCAGTAAAGACCTGATCTATCTGTTGATGCCCGACCGTTTTGCAAACGGAGAGCCCGGGAACGATGTTGTAAAAGGGATGCGTGAAAATAAGCTGAACCGCGATTCTATGTATTATCGTCATGGGGGCGACCTGCAGGGGCTTATCGGCAAGCTGGACTACCTGGAAGATCTGGGGGTAACCGCCATCTGGATGACACCGGAAATTGAAAACGACATGACCGAGGCTTCATACCATGGTTACGCAGCAACAGATCATTATAAAATAGACCCCCGGTATGGTAGCCTGGCCCTGTATAAAAAATATGTAGATAAAGCCCATGAGAAGGGCTTTAAGATTGTAAAAGATATTGTGCACAACCACATGGGTACAGGGCATTGGCTTTATAGTGATATGCCGATGAAAAGCTGGGTAAACCAATGGCCGGTCTATACGCAGACGAGCTATAGGGATGAACCGGTAATGGACCCCCACGCTGCCGAAGCGGATAAAAATAAGATGCTCAATGGCTGGTTTGTACCGGTTATGCCTGATTTTAATCAGAAGAACCCTTTTGTGCAGAACTACCTGACACAAACCAACATCTGGTGGATTGAATATGCGGGAATAGATGGCTTGCGCCTGGATACCTATCCGTATAACGACCCGGAGTATATGAAAGACTGGATACAAAAGATAAAGGCGGAGTTTCCGGCACTTTCTGTCTTTGGGGAAACACTGGTAAATTCTGTTGCTGCGCAGGCTTATTTTACCGGGGGCAATACCGTAAACCGGGGTTTTGATACCGAACTGCCAGGCATTACAGATGCAGTGCTTAAGAACGCAATATATGAGGCTTTAAATGGGAATACCGGCTGGACAGATGGGATATTCCGGCTCTATGCCACGCTTGCCCAGGATTTTCTTTACCAGGATGCCAACCGTAATGTGATCTTTTTGGATAATCATGACATGAGCCGGTTGTATTCGATGGTAAATGAGGACATCAGTAAATTCAAATCAGGAATTGCCTTGCTGCTCACCATGCGTGGCATCCCGCAACTCTATTATGGCACAGAAATCCTGATGAAAAACCATTATAATCCTCCCGGACTGGTCCGAATGGATTTCCCAGGGGGATGGCCGGGCGATAAAGCAGATAAATTTACCGCCTCGGGGCGGACAGCACTGGAAAACGAAGCTTTTAATTTTGTAAGGCTGCTGGCGAGATACCGTAAAAACAGTCCCGCACTGCAAAGGGGTAAAATGATGCAGTATGTGCCTGAGGATGGAATATATACCTATTTCAGATATCTCCCTGATGGAGGTAAACAGGTAATGGTGATTGTAAACGCAGATGATAAAGCAAAGAAACTACCGACTGCAAGGTTTGTGGAAAGAATGGCCAATGTTTCTGCTGCAACCAATGTCATTACTTCCCAAAAGCTGGAAAACCTGAAAATCATTGCCGTTCCTGCAAAAACAACACTTGTACTTGAATTGAATTAGATGAATACGACTACAGAACAAACAGCCTGTATATTTGACCTGGATGGGGTATTGGTAGATACTGCCGTTTACCACTATGAAGCATGGAAGCAGCTGGCCAACTCGCTAGGCTTTGATTTTACACATGCCCAGAATGAACAGCTAAAAGGAGTAAGCCGCATGCGTTCACTGGATATGATCCTGGAATGGGGCGGAATACAAAAGTCTGATGCTGAACGCGAAGAACTGGCCAGCCTGAAAAACTCCTGGTATGTTGCGATGATTAGTAAAATGACTACTGATGAAGTGTTGCCCGGCTCAGGAGAACTGTTGCAGCAACTAAAAGAAAAAGGAGTTAAAATTGCATTGGGCTCGGCCAGTAAAAACTCGGCGCTCATTCTAGAACGTACGGGCCTGGCTCATTTTTTTGATGCCATCGTGGATGGCAATGCTGTAACCAGCTCAAAGCCCGACCCCGAGGTATTTATAAAAGCCGCTGAATTGCTTGCTGCTGCTACTGCTGATTGTGTGGTTTTTGAAGACGCCTTTGCCGGTGTACAAGCCGCAAAGGCAGCCGGTATGAGGGTTGTAGGTATCGGTGAAGTTGAAAACCTGAAAGGTGCACAAATTGTCATTAAAGATCTTTCGGAAATTACCGTAGCTGAGATCGAAGCATTGAAAAATAAGTAAAGACGATTATCGCAGCGGCAATTCAGAATAGGAGCAACCCTTGGACGGATGAAATAAATAAAGTTTTTAAAATAAAATGTCTATTTTTACAGCCCGATTATGGAACAGATAAAAACATCATTTGATTTTGAAAAGCCTATTGCTGAATTGGAACAGCAAATTGAAAAGGTTAAACAAGTTGCTGAAAAAACCAAAGTAGATATGTCTGCTACCTTAACAGAACTTGAAGAGAAGTTGGATAAAACCCAGCAAACCTTATATAGTAACCTTACAGGCTGGCAGAAAGTTCAGATGTCCCGCCACCCTGAACGTCCGCAAACCCTTGATTACATTGGCATGATCTGCGATGATTTCATTGAACTGCATGGCGATAGAACGGTAAAGGACGATAAAGCCATTATTGGCGGTTTTGCAACCATAGATGGTCAGACTGTAATGATCATTGGTCACCAGAAAGGTAAAAATACCAAAGAGCGGCAATACCGGAATTTCGGTATGGCCAATCCCGAAGGATATAGAAAAGCACTGCGCTTAATGCGCCTGGCCGAAAAATTCAATAAGCCTGTAATTTCTTTTATTGATACGATGGGGGCATATCCAGGTCTTGAAGCGGAAGAACGTGGACAAGGAGAGGCAATCGCCAGGAACTTACTGGAGATGTCGGTCTTGAAAGTTCCGATCTTATGTTTCATTGTTGGCGAAGGCGCATCAGGTGGTGCATTGGGCATAGGTATCGGAGATAAGGTCTATATGCTGGAGCATACCTGGTATTCGGTAATCTCACCGGAATCATGCTCTTCCATTTTATGGCGTAGCTGGGATTATAAAGAACGTGCCGCAGAATGTCTGAAATTAACTTCCGAAGACATGTTCAAAAACAAACTGATCGACGGAATCATTAAAGAACCCCTGGGAGGTGCACACCAGAACCCTGAATTGATGGGACAGACTTTAAAGAAACAGATTCTGGACGACCTGAGGGTATTAAAGAAAGAAAAAACCGAAAAGATGATCACTGCCAGAATCGACAAATTCTGTGCAATGGGCGTAGTGAACGAGTAGTAACTCGCATTCTGCTGCCCGGCTGCATAATTGCGCTGAAGAAGCGCAAAGACGCTATGCCGGATAGCAGAAAATTCGTTACTTTTTATACCAATAACGAACATTTTTTACCCTTTTACAGATAGGGGCATTATAAAAAATAACGCATACAACAAAAGAGGCCTGAAATTCAAATTTCAGGCCTCTTTTGTTGTATGTAATTATACTGAACAATATAATGCTGTTCCTGCGTTTTAATGTCGTTTATGAGTAGAAAACGAGTATGCTGTGAACCGGCCTCGCGTCTTTTTAGTTTTTCTGTTAAGGAAAAACTAAAATTATGCAGCCGGAGAACAGCTTCGAGTTTTCCCCTTATTGCTGCGGGAAATACATGGTAAACCTGCCTTCCAGACCTTGAAACTGACGATTCAGGCTTTCACTAAGTTTTGCCTGCTTGTATTGTGCAGTTGTTCTTGCCATCTGGTTCAGGAAGGATAAGCCTAGCTGAACATTCTGGCTGCCAATCAGGTTGCGCTTGCTTTCAGAAACATCTGCCAGGTAGGTCAGTTCTTTCTGAATATATGCTGCCGACTTTTCAATCAGGTCATTTGCCCTTTGGTTCTCATTGAGCAGATAAAGGTTCTCGGCCAGGAAGTAAGCGCCCATCATAGAACGCATGCCATGGAATTTCTCCGGCATTACCTCATAATAACGGTTTACAACTTTTTTAGCATCTGCTGTTCTGCCTTCTTTGATCAGACCGGAGATGGTATTGTTAAATACATTGGTAAAGATGGAAATGTCGTCGGACGACTGAGGGTCAAGATATTTCGCGTTTTTAATGTTGCCCCATACAAATTTATCCATCACATTTTTATACAGTACAGGCGTATTGATCAGCTCTGTTCTGTTTGCCGAAGTATCTGGTTTCAATGGAAGCAGGCGCAGGGCCAGGCCTTCATTGTACAGGTAATTGTCGAGACCATTGTACTGATCTGAAGGAACAGTGCTGGCAAAATAAACAGGCCTTTTCCAGTCGTTATGTACCAGGATATCAAACATCGCCAATGTACCCTTGGTGACATAGTTTTTGTTGAAGGTCCAGTCCATCACTGCTGCAATTTTGCTGGAATCTGCAGCAGGCACCACACCATTTTTTAATACATCGGCACGGTTTACTGTAAGTTTAAAGTGTTTTGTAGGAATGAAGTTTTCCCTGCTGCCATCCTGTAGCGGCAGTTTGTCTTCAGCATTGTCGGATAACAATATGTCTACGATGTCTTTCAGTTCTACCGACCCGGCAATGTTTGCGTCCTGGTAGTACATCACATCCCTTACACCTTGTACATATTGCGAAGGTTTCATCGAAAGTGGCAATGGTGCAGATTCGTTCTGTTTACGTTTCATGCCATTGATGTACCAATCGGTATCAAATAAACTTAGGTTCACCAGCCTGATATCCGGACGGATGTTTTCCACTTCCTGCGCGTACCATAATGGATAAGTATCGTTATCCCCGTAGGTAAACAGAATGGCGTTTGGTGCGCAGGATTGCAGGTAGTCGACTGCAATGTCGTGTGCTACCATTTTGGTCGAACGGTCGTGATCGTCCCAACCCTGGGCCGCCATAAGCACAGGAGCTGCAAGCAAGCCGGTTGCTGTAGCCAGGATGGCGCCGTTTGCAGGTGTAAGCTTTTTAAACAGCCACTCCCTGATGGCGAGGACACCAAGCCCTATCCATATGGCAAAGGCATAGAAGGACCCCGCGTAGGCATAATCCCTTTCTCTTGGCTCCATTGGTTTCTGGTTCAGGTACAACACAATGGCCAGGCCGGTAAAGAAAAACAGCAGGGCTACGATGCCCGCATCTTTCTGGTTGCGCTGGAACTGCCATATGGCACCTATTAAGCCCAGTATCAATGGTAAAAAGAAGAAACGGTTGTAAGAATTGCTGTCTACTATAGAAGGTGGAAGGTTTTTCTGATTACCTAGCATCATGGCGTCGATAGGTTTTACCCCACTCAGCCACTGGCCTTCATACAGGCTGCCCTGTCCCTGATCGTCGTTCTGGCGACCTACAAAGTTCCACATAAAGTAGCGCATGTACATCTGGCCCACCTGGTATTTAAACAGGAAACCAACGTTGTCGATGAGGTTCGGGAAATGACTTTCATCAAAACCCATCAGGTCCCTGTAATAACCAATGTGGCGTTCATCATCGCTGTACATCCTAGGGAAAGGTGTTGTTCTGTCATACTCGTAATCGGTTTTTTTACCGGCTACTTCATATTTTTCATCCCCTTTTCTATAAAGGGTTTTGCCCTGTTTGAGGTTAACTTTCTGAGAGTTGTAGTTTGGCCCGAAAAGCAGGGGCCTGTCGCCATACTGTTCCCTGTTCAGGTAACTCAGGAAAGAGAAAGCATTATCAGGATCGCTGTTGTTCAGGTTCGGGTCGGCCTTTGCACGGATAATGATCATAGCAAAAGAGCAGTAGCCAAAAATGATCAGTACGGTAGAAAGGAGTGCAATATTCAGTATCCTTTTCTGGTGTTTGATGGAATAACGTATGCCCCATACCAATCCCCCGATCAATAAGATGGCGAACACTACAACGCCCGTTCCAAAGCCCATCCCTAAAGTGTTTACAAAGAAAAGATCGAAATAGGCACCAAAAGATACCAGGTATTGAATGATTCCATATTGGATCACCGCAAGGATAAGCACACCCAGCAAACCGGTCTTGATGATCCCGCTGGTTGTCGTTTTTTGCGTCTTTTTAAAATAATAAACGAAAGCAATTGCAGGGATGGTCAGCAAGTTCAATAAGTGGATACCTATAGACAGGCCCATAATATAGGCAATGAAAAGCAGCCAGCGGTCAGAACCCGGCTCGTCTGCATGAGCCTCCCATTTTAATATAGCCCAGAAAACGATGGCGGTGAATAAAGACGATAGAGCATATACTTCAGATTCTACGGCAGAGAACCAGAAGCTGTCTGAAAAGGTATAGGCCAATGCACCTACAATTCCGGCACCCATAATAGAGATGAGGTTAGCTTTGCTGATTTCCTCATTTCCCTTTACCAGGATCTTTTTGGCAAGAGCAGTAATGGTCCAGCACAAAAAGAGGATGGTAGCGGCGCTGGCAATTGCCGAGCCCACGTTCATGAAGTAGGCTATTTTTTGTGCATCGCCAAAGGCGAATAAAGAAAAGAACCTTTGGATCATCAGAAACAGGGGAGCTCCGGGCTGGTGAACGACCTGCATTTTATAGGCCGAAGCAATGAACTCACCGCAATCCCAAAAACTAACTGAAGGTTCCAGTGTTAAAATATAAGTTACAGCGGCTACAAGAAAGCAAAACCAACCGGTAAGATTATTAATTTTTGAATAATTCATTTCTTTATTGAATAGTTAATATGTTATTGAGGCGATTAAAATGCTGCCGAAAATAAAGAATAAGATTGAGAATAGCACAAAGTAAAGCGGAGTTTAACATTTTTAATTTAGGTCAGCCAGTACCTTTGATCCGCGCTGGTTCTGCCCTGGTTCTGCCTTTCTTCGGGAAAAAGGTACTTTTTGGGAGCAAAGGCGGTGTTATCTCCGAAGAAAGGCAGAGCCAGTCATCCGGTTAAGTAAGCTTACTGGATATTTGTAATGTTTGCATCCTCATCAAATTTCTCATTTTTAAGGCTTTATTTTTAGGAGGAATAAAAATCTTAAAATAATTTCATTTTTTTTGAATGCTGCTCTTGCAAAAATGAAAAATCTGCGTACATTTGCATTCCATTTCGAAGCAAGCCTTTAAAATGGAAGATTGCCTGATAGTATAATGGTAGTACGACGGTTTTTGGTACCGTTTGTCTAGGTTCGAATCCTGGTCGGGCAACTAACAATATTCGGATTGTGGGTTTTATTCACAATCCGATTTTTTTTAACCAGCATTGATATACCTTAATCATGCCATTGCAATTTAACCCAGTTAAGCTTTTTGCCGGATCAGGTACAAAAGAATTAGCAAAAAGAATTGCCGAGCAATACGGCAAGCCACTAGGCGATGTAACTTTAAACAAGTTTAGCGATGGTGAGTTTCAGCCTTCTTATGATGAAACTGTACGTGGTTGTGATGTTTTCCTGATTCAATCTACCTATCAGCCTTCTGATAACCTGATGGAATTGCTCCTGATGGTTGATGCAGCAAAACGGGCTTCTGCGCATTACATCACTGCAGTTGTACCTTATTACGGATTGGCAAGGCAGGACAGAAAGGATAAGCCAAGGGTTGCCATAGGTGCGAAACTGGTGGCTAACCTCCTGAAATCGGCCGGTATCCACAGGATCATGACGATGGATCTTCACGCCGCACAGATACAGGGCTTTTTTGATATCCCTGTTGATCACCTGGATGGTTCGGTAATTTTTGTGCCTTACATCAAAAGCCTTGGGCTGGAAAATCTTACGATTGCTTCACCAGATATGGGCGGTTCTTACAGGGCGCGTACTTTCGCCAAGTTCTTTAATGCAGAGGTGGTAATTTGCGATAAGCGCAGGAAACGTGCCAATGAAATCGAATCTATGTCGATCATAGGAGATGTAGCCGGGCAGGATATTGTGCTGATTGATGACATTTGCGATACCGCCGGAACACTGGCCAAAGCTGCTGCATTGATTATGGAAAAAGGCGCGAAAAGTGTAAGGGCTGTTTGTACGCATCCGGTATTGTCTGGAAAGGCCTATGAGACCATTGAAAATTCAATGCTTACAGAACTCATCGTAACGGATACCATTCCGCTGAAACAGGAAAGTTCAAAAATAAGGGTACTGAGTACAGCCCCATTGTTTGCAAAAGCAATTGCCAATGTAAACGAACACGGGTCTATCAGCGATCTTTTTAGAGTTTAAGAATAATTATATAAATTAAATAAATAGAAAATGAAAACAATCGCAATTAGCGGTTCTCCAAGAGAGAACGTAGGGAAACGCGATGCTAAAGAGCTTCGCTACGAAGGTAAAGTTCCTGCAGTATTGTATGGTGGTAAAGAACAAGTTCACTTTGCTGCTGTTATCGCCGATCTAAGGGATGCTATTTACACTCCTGAAGCGAACTTTGTAGAAATTGAAATCAATGGCACAAAAACTAAAGCCATCATTAAAGATCTGCAATTTCATCCATTAACAGACGTGTTGTTACACGTAGATTTTCTGCAACTGTTTGACGACAAACAGATTTTAATGGAAATCCCTGTTAAATTAACCGGTACTTCTCCAGGTGTTAAAATGGGGGGTAAACTGGTTCAGAAATTACGTAAACTTCGTGTTAAAGCATTCCCTAAAGATATGCCTCAGACAGTTGAAGTGAGCATTGCTAAAATGGAAGTTGGTAACTTATTCCGTGTGCGTGACCTTGAAAAAGGTAACTACATTGTAACCAATACAGGTGAAGATACCATCGTTTCTGTAGGTATGTCAAGAGCTTTAAAACAAGCTGAGCAAGAAGCCAACAAGAAATAATTAATTTCTTTTGAAAGCAAAAGCAGCACCATACCAGTGCTGCTTTTTTTATGGATGGGTTTTGATCCATTAGCTGTATGGTATAAACTATTATCTTTGCGGATAATGGACAGGACTAATGACAGTATAATTTTAAGATGAAGTATTTAATAGTTGGTTTAGGAAATATTGGTCATGAGTATGCGGATACCCGTCACAACATTGGTTTTATGATTGCCGATGAACTGGCGAAGCAGTTGGAAGGTATATTCACGAATACGCGCCTGGCCTACCATGCCGAACTTGGTTTTAAAGGAAGGAAACTGCATGTGATTAAGCCTACCACTTATATGAACCTGAGTGGCAAAGCCGTAAATTACTGGATGCAGGAGTTGCGTATCCCGCTGGAAAATGTGCTGGTCATTGTAGATGACCTGGCCTTGCCTTTAGGGAAACTCCGGCTGAAGCTGCAGGGCAGCAGCGCAGGGCATAATGGATTAAAAAGCATTGAAGGGCTTTGCGGCGGACAAGCTTATCCCCGTCTGCGTTTCGGGATCGGTGATAACTTCCCCAAAGGCAGACAGGCAGATTATGTGCTGGCCCCATTCGATGACGATGAGCTCCCGGAGCTACCGGCCCTGATCGATAAGAGCACAGAGCTGATCAAGAGCTTTGTAACGATAGGCCCTGCAAAAACCATGACCGCCTTTAACCAGTAGTATATTCCTGGATTTTCTTATAAAGTGTAGCCGGTTCAAATGGCTTGCTGATGACATCATTGGCCCCGGCAGCAATTGCCGTTTCTTTATCCGTGTCGAGCACGGCAGCAGAGAAGGTAATTACAGGGATATTTTCTTTTCCCGGAGCATAACCCTCGCGGATCAGTTTAATGGCCTCAAGGCCGTTCATTACCGGCATAAAAGTATCCATCAGTACCAGGTCGTAATCATTTTCCTTCAGTTTATCCAGTGCTTCCTGTCCGTTTTCAACCACATCCAGTTGTACCTGCCAGCCCTGCAGGATTTTGATGATGAGAAATTTATTGATCGGGTTGTCTTCTGCAACCAGAACTTTTACATTGCTAAATGGCATAAGTTTTTCTTCTGTTAGCTTTTTAGGGGCATCGTTTTCCTTTAATACTTCGTACCAGTTGGTAAAGCTGAAAGTACTTCCTTTGAACTCTTCGCTTTGAACTTCCAGTATACCCCCTTTAAGTTTTGCAAGGTTCCTGACAATGGAAAGGCCAAGTCCGGTACCTCCAAATTTGATGGTGGTCTGTTCATCGGCCTGCTCAAAGGTTTCAAATATTTTTTCAATATTCTCTTCGGCAATGCCAATGCCGGTGTCTATTACTGAGAACCTGATCTGAAGGTTATTTCCTTTATGGTTCAGTATTTCTACGCTTAAGGTTACGCTGCCTTCGTGGGTAAACTTAATGGCATTTCCGATCAGGTTCATCAGGATCTGATTTAAGCGCAGTGAATCTGCCAGGATCATTTTTGGCAATTCCGGATCGAGCTCTAAATTCAGCGCCAGCTTTTTCTCTAAAGATGGGATGCGGAGCAGGTTTACCACAGCTTCGCATATTTTGACAATATCTGTGGCCGTCCTGTTGATCTTAAACTTGCCCGACTCTATTTTGGAAAGATCCAGTACATCGTTGATTACGCCAAGTAAAGAGTTGGAGGAAATCTCCAGCAGGTTTACCATCTCTCTTTGTTCATCACTCAGCGCTGTTTTTTTAAGGAGCTGTGCAATGCCTATGATCCCGTTGATAGGTGTGCGGATCTCATGGCTCATATTGGCCAGGAAATTGTCTTTTATCCGCTTTCCCTGTTCTGCAAGTTCTTTGGCCTTGATCAGTTCTTTCTGGTAAGCCTCAAGCTCGCGGTTTTTGTTTTTTATTTCTCTCTGGTTTCTGACAAACTGGATAAAGGAATCCACTTTGGCAGAGGTTACAAAAGGATCCAGGGGCTTGTAAAGGTAGTCGACCGCACCGGTATTTAATCCTTTAACCGCATACTTGGTTTCTTTGGATATGGCAGTAACAAATATGATCAGGATTTCTTTTGTCCTTGGGTTGCTTTTTAAGATCTCTACGAGTTCGAAGCCGTCCATCTCAGGCATCTGAACATCAATCATGGCAATGGCAATGTCCATTTCCCAGGATAACCTGAGGGCTTCATTGGGATTGGTGGTACTGATGATATTGATATCGCTTCTCTGCAAAAGTGCTTCGAGGGCAATAATATTTTCAGGTCGGTCATCAACAATCAGGATGTTAATTTTTTCCATGTGTGCTGGGTTATTGGGGCATTTACGCCCTATGCTATCTTTTGGTAAATGTTATTTTTTTTATCTATTATTTTAAAACGCCCCAATTCTGTACTTCTTAACGTTTCTTTTGAACCTAAACATAAAAAGCCAAAATTGGCCAAACTATTATAAAACAACTCGATCACTCTTTTTTGTAATTCCACATTAAAATAGATCAGTACATTTCTGCAGGAAATGACCTGGAATTCATTGAATACACCATCTGAAGCGAGGTTGTGAACTGAAAAAAGGATGTTCTTTTTCAAAGAATGATTGATGGATGCCGCATCATACTTTGCGGTGTAATAATTGGACAGCGTATGGTTTGTTCCTGTTTTCTGGAAGTTTTCTGAATACTGCTTCATCTTTTGCAGGTTATAAATTCCGGTTTTTGCATGTTCCAGTACATCGGCATTGATGTCTGTACCATAAAAGAAACAACGCTCGTAAAGCTGTTCCTGTGCAAACAGGATTGCGAAAGAATACAGTTCTTCGCCTGTTGAGCAACCCGCATTCCATACTTTAATGCGCTGGTAGGATTTTAAGTAGGGAATGATGTTGTCGCTCACCGATTTGTAGAACAGGGGATCGCGGAACATTTCAGTCACATTTACCGTAACCTCAATTAAAAAAGATTCAAAGTAGTCGTGGTCGTTGGTCAGCAATGTGCGGAGGTCGAACAGGTTTAGCCGCTGCAGGTGCATGATCCGCGTAACCCGCCTTTTTAAGGACGCGGCAGAGTAATCTCCAAAATCAAAGCCATGGATATTCCTGATGAGAGCAATGAGATTGCCCAGTTCTTCATAGGTGATGATGTCAGTTTCTTTATGCATATCAGCTTAGCCAGACTCTTAACATTGAAAGCAGCTTGTCCATATCAACAGGTTTGGAAATATAATCGTTTGCACCGGCCTCAATACATTTTTCCCTGTCGTTTTTCATGGCCTTTGCTGTTAACGCGATAATGGGCAGTTTAGCGTATTCTTTTTTAGCCCGGATTGCCCGCATCGCTTCGTACCCGTCCATTTCAGGCATCATGATGTCCATCAGCACCAGGTCGATGTTTTCCTGTTCTTCCAGTCGCGTGATGGCTTCCCTGCCGTTGTTGGCGATCACGATTTTCAGATCGTAGGCCTGGAGGGCGCTCGACAAGGCAAATATATTGCGCATGTCATCGTCGGTGATCAGAATGGTTTTGTCTTTCAGCACCTTTTCCATGGTAGAAGAACCTTTAGGTTTGGCGGACTTACTGATGGCTGCCGAAGATGCCGGACTTTCCTGCTTAAGTTTGTTCATAAACAGGCTTACCTCATCTATTAGCCTGTCGTTCGATTTGTTCGACTTCAGCACCATGGCTTCTGTATACTGCATGATGTGCGCCATCTTTTCCTGGTCAAGCTCCATCGCTGTATTGATAATTACAGGTACATGCGCCATCCGTGGCTGTGATTTGATCATGTCCAGCAACTCAAAGCCGGAAATATCCGGCAATTTAAGGTCGAGGATGATGCAGTCAAACTCCTGTTCTTCGAGCAGCTCCAGTGCTTCTTTTCCGGTGAATGCCTGTTTTACATCAACACCCTTTTCTGTAAGCTGCTGGGTAAGCACCTTGCTGTGGAGTTCCTGGTCTTCAATAACAAGAACTGTGTTTAGGTTGTACTTCAGGTGGGCAGCGCTCAACAGTTCAAATGCTTCGTCCAGCTGTTCCTTTTCAATGGGCTTTTTCAGGAAGCCGATGGCACCTTCTTTTTTTGCTTTTCCTGCTTTTTCATTTCCCGCAGACATCATATGTACCGGGATATTTTTGGTTCTCGGATCGGCCTTTAATTTTTTGAGGATGGTCCAGCCATCAACCACAGGCAGCATGATGTCGAGTACTATGGCATCAGGAAGTTCAGAAAAAGCCAGCTCCAATGCTACGTCGCCACTGTGGGCAAGAATAGGGCTAAAACCCTTTTCTATAGCATAATCGTTCAGTACATCGGCAAAGGCAAGATCGTCCTCAACAATCAGCAATTTCTGGATTTCTGTGCGGCCCTGCGGTGTTGGTAGCGGTTCCTGCGCAGACACCGGGAAGACTACTGCAGTTTCCTCAGCTTCGTAGGTGTTTTCCTCGTTTTCAGATGCAGCTGAATGGTTTTTGGGCACAAAAAGCGTAAAGATACTGCCTTCTCCCTGTTTGCTGCTCACCTGGATTTCCCCGCCCAGAATGTGTGCCAGTTCTTTACTGATAGAAAGGCCAAGTCCTGTACCTCCGTATTTGCGGCTGGTAGAGCCGTCTGCCTGTTGAAAGGCTTCAAATATCAGCTTTTGTTTGTCTTCCGGAATTCCTATTCCAGAGTCTTTAACCCTGATCGCAATGATTTCGTCTGTACTGCTTTGCAGTTGGCTGGAGTAAAATGTGGTCTGTGGTTTGGCCATTCCGATCTCCAATGTGATTTCACCATGCTCGGGTGTAAACTTAAAGGCATTGGACAACAGGTTCTTTACGATCTGCTCCAGGCGCGCCTGATCCGTAAACAGTTCCTTTGGCAATTCCTGGTCGAGCACAGTGCGGAAAGTAATTTTTTTGCTCCTGGCGAGTTCGGTAAACAAGGCCTCCATGTTCTGTTTTACGGCGGCCGGTTTCAGAGGAAGTATGGAAAGGTCGAGCTTGCCGGATTCAATTTTGGACAGGTCAAGAATGTCGTTGATCAGTGTCAGCAGGTCTGTTCCCGCATTGTGGATTACCCCGGCATACTTGATCTGATCTTCATTCAGGTTCTCGGGCCTGTTCTCTTTTAGTATTCTGGCCAGGATGAGGATACTGTTCAGCGGGGTCCTCAATTCGTGGCTCATGTTGGCCAGGAATTCAGATTTATACTTGCTGGAAATCTCCAGTTCTTCGGCTTTGAGGCTCATGGCCTCTTTGGCCTGGTTGATGGCAATGTTGCGTTCTTCGAGTTGCTGTGCTTTCTCTTCCAGCTCTGCATTGGTCTGGCGGAGCTCTTCCTGCTGTACCCGTAGTTCTTCTTCGGAAGCCTGAAGCTGTTCTGATTTGTAGATCAGTTCTTCGTTGGTAGTGCGGAGTTCTTCCTGCTGGCTTTCCAGTTCTTCTGCCTGTTGCTGGGTTTCTTCAAACAGGTCCCTGAGCTTGAGCCGGGCTATGGTGCTGTTGATGGCAACCCCAATGCTCTCAGACACGGTTTGAAGGAACAGGGATGTGGTGTCGTCAGGATTCCCTGTTAAGCCGATTTCTATGACGGCAATGGTCGTATCTTCAAATAAAACCGGGAACAGGTAAACAGATTTGGGAGGGGTTTGGCCCAGGCCCGAACTGATGGTCATGTAATCTGCCGGAAGATCGGTCAGTATCTTTTCTTTTTTTTCTGCTGCGGTTTGACCCACCATACCTTCGCCAAAGGCGTAGCTTTCTATTATACCCTTTTTAGGGCGGTAGGCATAACCTCCTGTCAGGTGCAGCGTTTGTTGGTTTTCATTGCTCAGGAAAAGGGCGCCTACCGGGGCTTTCAGGTAGTTACAGATTTCGGTAATGATTCTTGTGGAAAGCTCTTTCATTTCCTGTTCGCCACGCATGGCCTCATTGATCAGGGCTGCGCCGGAAAGGAGCCAGTTTTTTTGTTTATTGTCTTCCGACAGCTGCGCCAGTTGCGCATTGTTGTTCCTGATCTGTGCTTCTGTTTCTTTTTGCTGGTCGAATGTTCTTCTGATGTAAGTGAATAAAAAGAGGATGAGGCAGAAAATGACCAATGCGCTTCCGATAACAATGGCAACTGTCCTGTCTTTGCTCTTGTCTGTGGCCATGATCCGCTTTTTGAGCAGCGTTCTTTCTCCAAAGACCATTTTTTCGCTGTATTTGGATAAATTTTCCCGGACTGCCCTGATCTTATCTGTCTGCATCAGCACAATTGCGGCATCTTTTCCGGAAGTATTGTTGGTATGCAGGATTTCTTTCAGCGAACTTACCCGTTTTGCGAGATAAGATTCGAGACTGTCGGCATGACGCAATTGTACGGGATTATCGCTCACAAGAGATTTGAGGTCGTGAATACTGTTTTGTACCTGGTCTATGTTGGCCGTATAAAGGGGTAGGTATTTTTGGTTCTGGGTAAGGACAAAGCCCCTAAGCCCGCTTTCGGCATTGACAATCTGCTGATCAATTTTTTGGGTCAGAATGATGATCTCATAGGTATGGTTTTCCCAATCAGAGTCTTCATTAAAGGAATCGATACTTTGATACGAAGTAACCGCAGATATCAGGACAAACAATAAGGAAACAGCAAAACCTGTGAGTACCTGTTGTTTAAAAGTTAGCTTAAACATGTTATGAGTTAATAATTAAGATCAATATCTTGTTATAGCTAACAATATTAATCATAATATTTAATTAGCGGGTTGCGGGCAGATAAATTGTAGAAGAATTTAACATAAATTATTCAAAGATTGAGCATAAGTAGCGCCAATAGGTATCAGCTGTTCGCCAATCCATACCTGGAAACGATCGAATTTGCTGATCTTTTCTTTTGCTACAATAAAGGCCCGGTGGGTGCGGATGAATTTTTCTGCAGGCAGCAGCAAGAGCATTTCATTTAAAGGTACCCTTGTACTGAGCAGTTTATCATTTTCGAGGTGGATCTGAGTGTAATTACCTGCGGCTTCTATGTATCTGATGTCACTGATCTGAACTTTTATTTGTTCATAGCCATCTTTAATAAAAATAGATACCGGTTCTGCCGAGGCAGGTGTATGGTTTCTGAACTTGTAGAGTTCCTGGGCCTTATTGCAGGCTTTTAAGAAACGGGACAGGGAAAAGGGCTTTAATAAATAATCTATCGCGTCGAGCTCAAAACTTTTTACTGCATGTTCTGAATAAGCTGTGGTAAATATGACCAGGGGTGGGTTGCTAAGGCTTTTTAAAAAGTCGATCCCGCTGATGTCGGGCATTTTGATGTCCAGAAAAATGAGGTCTGTTTTGTTGTGCTGCAGAAACGCAATTGCATCAAATGCATTTGTAAAAGTAGCCTTGAGTTCAATAAAAGGAACCTTGGATGCATGCGACTGCACTACATCCAGGGCTATGGGTTCATCGTCTATTGCTATTGCAATCATTTTTAAAATTAGTCATTTTCCCTCAACTGCAAGGTCAGGTGAATGAAAAACTCCCTGGCACTCTCGCGGATGAGTAGCTCGTGATGGCCGGGATATAACAAAGCCAGGCGTTGTTTTACATTCTGTAAGCCAATACCACCATGCTGTTTTTCGGGGTCGTTCTCATTTTTCGGGTGAATACTGTTGTGGACATCAAAATACAGCGTGTTGTTTTTTGTTTGAAGAGTAATTTTGATGTGTGAAGGATATTTTAAGCTGATGCCGTGTTTAAATGCATTTTCAACAAAGGGAATGAGCAGCATGGGGGCAATGGCAAGGTCGTCAGGCTGCTCTTCGATCTGGGTCTGTATCACGATGTCGGGCGAGGTCGAGGTCCTGAGTTTTTGCAGGGCGATGTAGTTGTTCAGGTAGTCTACATCTTTCGACAAAAGGATTTTATCTTCTACATTTTCCTGGAGCATAAAACGCATCATATCGCCCAGTTTCTGGATGCCTTCTCCTGTCCGCTCGGCTTTTTCCTGGAGTGCAGTGCCGTAGAGGGTATTCAGTGCGTTGAAAAGAAAGTGCGGATTGATCTGCGATTTTAAGAAATTAAGATTGGCGTCGGATTTGCCAAGCTCCGTTTTCAGGGTATAGATTTCCTGGTCTTTTTTGCTGTTCCTGGCTTTGTAAATATTCCAGGCGAACAGCGGGACAACGATAAACTGTGCAATTGAATTTATAGCTGTAGAGAAACCGAGGATGTTGTCATGATTATCCCTGTTGCTAAAGAAAAGCAGGGATGTAAGAACGATGAGCAGGTTTGATAGCGGTGCCAATAGGAAAATGACACCGATATAGGTCAGCTTGGGGCGTTTTCTTTTGATAATAAGCGGAAGTTGGATGTATATGAGGTAGATATAACTGAAAATGGCCAGCGGGGCAACAAAAGTAAAGGTGGCAACAATAAACTGATGGGCATTTAAAATCAAGGCACAGGCATGAAGGAACATGGACCAGGCAACCAGAAGTGTAGCTTCGTAATATACTTTGTTTAGTGTGTTTTGCTTGTTTCTTGTAAAATAGATGACCATCATCTTTATGGAGAGCAGGACAATGAAATATTTGCTGATAAAACCGGCAAGGAAACAAATGTGGATAAGCAGGTATATAAAGAAGACTGAGGTTGAAATTTTTTCATCAGGTTTTTCAAATTCCTTCTGTACATACAATGTCAGCAGCAAATAAAATACTGTGGTGATCAGGTGGCTGAATAAGACGTAAGTCCACACGGTATCGTTAAAGATGGCACTGATATTGAAATTGGTTCCGAGGCCCCCCAGTGTGGCCAGGTTTTGCAGGAGAGAGAATAAGCAGGAGATGGCAATGAGTGAGGTTACAATCCAAAGCTCTATTTTTGTGGTCTCTTTTAATTTGATCATTAGGTTTAAATTTTAGGTCGGCAAGCGATGTGATGATTTATGCCACAATACTACAAAGTATGAAGAGTTCAAAATTTAAAATGTGATGAAACCCCGAAAAAAAGTGATGAATTAAATCTTAGTTTTGCAAACATGATCGTATACGGAATACCAAACTGCAATACAGTAAAAAAAGCCAGGACCTGGCTGGAAGAAAATGGCTTTAATGCGGAGTTTCATGATTTCAAAAAGAAAGGCATCACCGCCGAAAAACTAAACGAGTGGTGCAATATTTTTGGCTGGGAGCAGGTGCTGAACAAAAAAGGAACCACCTGGAGAGGTTTAAGTGCAGATGTGCAGCAGAAGGCAACCGATCAGAAAGGCGCGGTAGAGGTTTTACTGCAGTATACCAGTGCCATTAAACGCCCGGTTATTGAGGTCGACGGAAAACCGGTACTGATCAGTTTTAACGAAGCACAATACGCTGAGGTGTTGAAATAGTTTGCTGAATGGCAGGGTGTTTGTAAACTTTAACGGGAAACCATTCTTGTTAATTTATGTTAAATTATATATTTAACTCATGAACACCCTTACATTTGATTATGCTTAAACATCTGCTGCTGTTCCTGCTCATTGCCACGCCTTTTGTGCTGCTGGCCCAGAATTCGGTTTCGGGAACAGTGTATGATTTTGACAACAAAACCTTCCCCCTGCAGAATGTTAAGGTAAAAAACCTGAGCAATAACCAGCTTACACTGACCAAAGCTGCCGGTCAGTTCTCTATTTCTGCCCGCGTGGGCGATTTGCTGGAGTTTTCTATGATGGGTTACCATACAGATACCCTATATTTAATTAATCTGCTGCCAAAAACCATATACCTGCCCGGTAATTCAACGGCTTTAAAAGAAGTGGAAGTGGTTGGTGTAAGAATTAATCCTTCCATTTTAGCACCCGACCCGCAGGCAAGGGCCTATAAACGTTTTACGCCCGACGGGTTGCAGGGAAAAGGCAATAACGACCGGGCGGGGGGATTGCTCTTTAACCTTGGCTATGGTAAATACAAACGGCAGCAGGAAAAAATAAGGCAACTGGAAGAACGCGACCGTTACCAGAATGAGATCAATACCATTTTTACCGAAGAGTATGTCTCTGACCTGGTTAAGTTAAAGGGACAGGACCTGAAGGATTTTATGGCCATGTACCGGCCGCCGGAAGAGCTGGTAAAGAGCGAAAGGCCTTTTAATTATGCAATGTATACAATTAAGGCCTATCATACCTGGCTAAAACTTCCGCCCGAGCAAAGAAGGAACCCACCCATGCCGGTGTTAAAGGTTAACTAATAAAACCGTTACAATACACCCGGATAATAATTCATTTGATATCTTTAGTGGAAAACCAATACTTTCATATGATTCATAAATCAACTCTCACCTGGGCATTGCTGTGCTTTTTAAGTTTAGGAGTGCTGGCGCAGGAGAATACTGCGGTAAGCAATTACGATCCTCATGCGGCGTTCAGCCCTTTGTTTTACACCCAGAACGGAAACGAATACCGCTCGGCAAATGGCGCCCCTGGGCCAAAATACTGGCAGAACCGTGCAGACTATAAAATTACCGCCAATCTGGATGAAACAAAAAATACAGTTTCGGGTACAGTAACCATTACGTATAAAAATAATAGTCCGGACCGGCTGCCATTTTTATGGCTGCAGCTGGACCAGAACCTGTTTTCGCCTGATTCACGTGGCAATTCCCTGATCGCTTCCGGTAGCCGTTATGGTTCAAGGGGGGAACAACTAAAAGGTGGTTATAAGATCAGCGGGATTGAGGTTTCCCAAAAAATGAAGCCGGTAAAATTCAGTACCTTAACAGAGGATACCCGGATGCAGATCAGGCTTGCAGCCCCTATGGAGGCAAATGGTGATATGATCAGCATAAAAATGAATTTTTCTTTTGTGATCCCCGCCAACGGATCGGACAGGATGGGGCACCTGGCCACAAAGAACGGAGAGATCTTTACCATAGCGCAATGGTTTCCGAGAATGAGCGTGTATGACGATATATTGGGCTGGAATACGCTGCCCTATTGGGGAGCGGGAGAGTTTTACTGTGAATATGGCGATGTGGACTTTTCGGTGACTGCTCCTGCCAGTCACATTGTGATGGGCTCCGGTGAATTGCTGAACCCACAGGAAGTTTTTACTGCAGAGCAGCTGAGGCGCTGGAATGCGGCAAAGCTGAGCGATAAAACCATAGCCATTCGATCGGAAACAGAAGTGACAGATCCAAAATCCCGTCCGGCTAAAGACAAGCTGACCTGGAAGTTCAGGATAAAAAATACCCGTGACGTGGCCTGGGGCTCTTCAAAGGCTTTTGTGCTGGATGCTGCCCGTATTAACCTGCCTAGTGGTAAAAAGGCACTTGCCGTTTCGGCACATCCTGTAGAAAGTAACGGTCAGGATAGCTACGGGCGTGGTGTAGAATATGTAAAAGGATCGGTAGAACACTATTCGAGTAAATGGTTTGAATATCCTTATCCGATGGCGGTGAATGTTGCCTGCAATGTTGGAGGGATGGAATACCCGGGAATCGTATTCTGTGGCTGGCGTGCAAAAAAGGGCGCTGCCTGGGGGGTAATTGACCATGAATTCGGGCATACCTGGTTCCCGATGATTGTGGGCAGCAATGAACGTAAGTTCGGCTGGATGGATGAGGGCTTCAATACCTTTATCAATGGGATATCTTCGGCAGCCTTTAACAATGGGGAGTATAAACAGGAACCCGCCGATATGCACAACATTGCCAGAGGCATTTCGAGGCCTGAAGTAGAATCGATTATGCTGAGCCCGGATGCCATGAAAGAGGCAAACATTGGCTTAAACCTTTATTATAAACCGGGCTGGGGACTGGACATTCTGCGTGATCAGGTGCTTGGTGCCGATCGCTTTGATTATGCTTTCAGGAATTACATTGCCCAGTGGGCCTATAAACATCCCAGTCCCTTTGATTTTTTCCGTTCCATGGAAAATGCTGCAGGTGAAGACCTTTCCTGGTTTTGGAGGGGTTGGTTTTTAGAGAACTGGAAAATGGACCAGGCCATTGCTGATGTGAAGGAGGTTAAAAAAGATGGTGCCTTAACCGGATACAATATTGTAGTGGCCAACCTGGAGAAGATGCCGATGCCGGTTATACTGCAGGTTAAAACCAAAAGCGGAAAAACAGAAACGGTGAAGCTCGGTGTGGATGTATGGATGAGGAATAAAACCTGGACCGTCTATTATCCGAGTACTGAAGATGTGGTTGCCGTAGTGCTGGACCCAGATAAGGTTTTGCCGGATGTAAATGAGGGGAACAACCGCTGGGGTCAAAATTAAGTCCTTGAAAACGGGGGGCAAAAAAAAGAAAATAGAGATCAAAAATTACCATTCTCTTCTGAGGCTGCATAATTTCAGTTTTTTCTAATGAAAAAACTAAAAAGACACTAGGCCTCTTCAGAGAAGGTAATTTTTGTGTGAAGCCAAAAAAGGAAGGTCGGTCTTGTCCGTGTTTTATTTTACCCTGTAATGCTATATCCATATAAGATACTGGTATTATACACTATAGATGCTTCAGTGTTGGGCCGTATCCTGTAGGGTGTTGGTTCGGTAAATACCGAACGAAGTCCGAATTAACACTGGCCCTGCTTCGCCTGGAGAGCGAAGTAGCAAAAGTGTAATATTGGAGGAACATTACTGCAGCTGCAGGATGACCCCATTGCCTAACCCCCTGCTTGGCCACCCTGCTTAACCCAAAAATTACCTTCTCTGATGCGCCTTATTTTTATGCGCTGAAAGCGCCTTAAAAATTCAGCGCAGGAAGAGAACGGTTATTTTTGACGTTATTACTTTTGAAACTTTTCTTTCAGTTTCTCCAGGTCAACAACCACCTCAGTTTCATCCAGCCGGATCAGCCAGCCTTTCTGTTTGAGCAGGGCAATTTCTTCTTTGGCTACAGAAAGGTCTTTGCCTTTGATGCTCCTGTGAAAAATAATGGGCGATTTGGGTTCAACGTTTGCCTTGGTACTGCTCAGTATTTCCAACCTGAATTCAGGCCAGATCTGTATGTCGCCCAGTTGGGCAGAATAAATCCTTTTTGTGGTATTTGGGTCAACGGTGCCCGCAAACTCTCCTTTGAAGGTATCCTGTTTTGCTGTTGTAAAAGCAGCCAGCAATTGATAGGAGCTTTCATTAACCAGGTGGAAATGGGCTACGGAGCTGCTGTGCTGGTCGGTCACCAGGGCCAGGTAAATTCCATCCTTTTTAAATTCTGCTTCCGGTACTGTGACCTGAGATTTGGAAGGGATGAGCTCTTCACCGGGCATGTCGCCATGCACCAATGTTACTTTGGAGGCCAGAACGGGGATTTCAAAATCATTGGAATCGGTTACGCCGATGGTGTCTTTGTCGATAATGCGGGTGATATATCCTTCGATGTTCTCGTCTACGAAACGAACAAAATCGCCTAGTTTTAAATTCATATGCTTTAATGTTTTATGCGCTGCCATAGCGCGGGTGATGGTGTGTATTGCCGGAATTGATGGGGCCGGTATGCAAATCTAGTTATTCTTATTATTTTTGCGCTATGGCAGAAAAAGAACAGGCAAATAATCCGCTCCATGGCAAAACACTGGAGTTTATATTGAAGCAGCTGGTATGGCACTATGGCTGGGAGGAATTGGGACAGCTGGTACGCATTGCCTGTTTCAACAATAACCCGACCATGAACTCGAGCCTGAAGTTTTTGCGAAAGACCGATTGGGCACGTAAAAAGGTGGAAAGGTTATACCTGAATACATTTCACTAAAACGATTGAACAAGCGAACTTACAATGAGCATCCCAAAGCCAGTTAAATTTTATTCCTTTCTTTTCCTTTTGAGTTTATCATTTGCCGCCGCTAACCTGCATGCGCAGGAAGTGCAGGATACGCGGAACAGCATAGAGTTTGCCCCGCAGGTATCTTTAGGGGTATTTACCGCGCAGCACAAATTAAGCGGTACCGCATATGGGGGCGAACTCATTTATCACATGAGCACTACTGCCAATCCAAGACCATGGATGAAAATGCTGAACCTGAAGAGCCTGGACCTGGTATTTAATTACAAGAAGATGAGTAACATTGTGATGGAATCGGATCCGCGTCCGGATAGGTTTGGTGATTCCTATGCGCTGATTGCTGCACTTAATTTTTCGTTGCTGAAGGGTAAAAATACGGAACTTTTTGTTACCCCGGGCCTGGGAATGGGCTATCTGGGCGAAACCTGGTTTACGAATGAGAACGTGCTGGTGGGCAGTCACCTTAACTTTTCTTCGCGGATTGCCCTGAAGCTGGCGACCAAAATCGGGCCGGCTACGCGCTTGTCGGCCGGACTGGATATTCTGCATTTCTCCAATGGGGGTACACGGGTGCCCAATAACGGGATGAACATCAGCAGCGTTAGCCTGGGATTGATACAATCTTTAAAAACAAAATCCGCGGCGGATACTTCTTCCTGGAGAAAGCCGATGGATTATAAGAAACACAGCATAGATATTGGTGTGAACATAGGGCGCCGCGGCGTTTACAGGAGTAAAGACGGCCTATACAAAACAGGTTTATATGCGGGTTACAATTACCGTCTGAATAGTGTGCTGGGTTTTGGCGCGGGGCTGGATGCGGTATATTACCATACCATTTACGACCCCTTAAGAAATACGGAAACCTATCAGTCTAAAGCCAGTTCGTTTGACAGGTGGAGGGTAGGTTTGGCGGTGGGCCCGGATTTATGGATGGGGCGAATGGCCATGAGTGTGAAATATGGCTATTACATGCATTATAACAGTTTAATGAACATCAAGACCTATTGGACACCAGGACTGAAGTACAATGTGCTGGACTGGGCAGCTGTGCAGGCTAAAATATATATACACGAAACAGAAGCCGATTTTGTAGGCTTTGGCTTTATTTTTACGCCTTAGCTTTAGGCTGTTGGTCTTTAAGGGATTAATTTTCTGTTAACCCCTTGATTTATAAAATGTATTGTCTTACCTTTGCAGTCCCTTATTGAGGGGTATAGTTTTTAAACATAAATAAAAAAGTAAAAAAGGAACAATGCCAACCATTCAACAATTAGTTAGAAAAGGTAGAGTAGCACTGGAGTTCAAGAGTAAGTCTCCGGCGTTGGACAGCTGTCCACAGCGAAGAGGTGTATGTACACGTGTATATACCACTACCCCTAAAAAACCAAACTCAGCAATGCGTAAAGTAGCGCGTGTACGTTTAACCAATGGTAAAGAGGTTAATGCTTACATCCCTGGAGAAGGTCACAACTTACAGGAGCACTCGATCGTATTGATCCGTGGTGGTCGTGTTAAAGATTTACCAGGTGTACGTTATCACATCATTCGTGGCGCACTGGATACTTCAGGTGTTGCGGGTCGTAACCAACGTCGTTCGAAATATGGTACTAAACGCCCTAAACCAGGACAAGCAGCAGCAGCTCCTGCAAAAGGTAAAAAGAAATAATTAGGAGGAAAGAAAAATGAGAAAGTCAAAACCAAAAAAGAGAATTATCCTTCCTGATCCAAAATTTAACGACGTTCAGGTAACAAGGTTTGTAAACAATATGATGTTTGATGGAAAAAAATCTATCGCTTATTCTATTTTTTACGATGCTGTTGAACTTGCTGAGAAAAAAGCAGGTGAAAACGGTTTGGAAGTATGGAAACGTGCTTTAGCCAACGTAATGCCAGCTGTTGAGGTAAAATCACGCCGTGTAGGTGGTGCAAACTTCCAGGTTCCTACCGAGGTAAGACCTGACCGTAAGATTGCATTGGGTATGAAATGGTTAATTTCATATGCTCGTAAACGTGGTGAAAAAACAATGAAAGAGAAATTAGCAGGTGAAATCGTTTCAGCAGCTAAAGGTGAAGGTGCAGCGGTTAAGAAAAAAGAAGATACGCATAAAATGGCTGAGGCCAATAAAGCGTTCTCTCATTTCCGTTTCTAATCATATAGAATCATAAAATGTCAAGAGATTTAAAATTTACAAGAAATATTGGTATTGCTGCGCACATTGATGCTGGTAAAACTACAACTACTGAGCGTATTCTTTATTACGCAGGTGTAAACCATAAAATTGGTGAGGTACACGAAGGTGCATCTACAATGGACTGGATGGTACAGGAAGCGGAACGCGGAATAACCATCACCTCTGCTGCTACTACCGTTTTCTGGCCATACCGCGGTAATAAATACCAGGTAAACGTTATTGATACTCCGGGACACGTGGATTTTACCGTAGAGGTAAACCGCTCGTTACGTGTATTGGACGGATTGGTGTTTTTGTTTTCAGCTGTTGATGGTGTTGAGCCTCAATCTGAAACAAACTGGCGTTTAGCTAACAACTACGCAGTTCCACGTATCGGTTTCGTAAACAAAATGGACCGTTCAGGAGCTGATTTCTTAAAAGTTGTTAAACAGGTTAAAGACATGTTGGGCAGTCACGCTGTTCCATTGCAATTGCCGATCGGTGCTGAAGATAGCTTCAAAGGTGTGGTTGACCTGATCAACAACCGTGGTATTGTTTGGAATGAGCACGATAAAGGTATGACCTTTACTGAAGTTCCGATTCCTGATGATATGCTGGATGAAGTTGCACAGTGGAGAGAGAACTTACTGGAAGCAGTGGCTGACTATGATGAGTCGTTAATGGAGAAATTCTTTGACGATCCTAACTCCATCACTGAGCGTGAAATCCTTGATGCATTGCGTAAAGCTACTTTGGACGCTAAGATCGTTCCTATGGTTTGCGGTTCATCTTTCAAAAACAAAGGTGTTCAAACCATGCTTGACCTGGTAATGGAATTGCTTCCTTCGCCAATGGATGTGGAAGGTATCACTGGTACCAACCCGAACACAGGAGAAGAAGTAGTGCGTAAACCGGATGTAACTGAGCCTTTCTCGGCACTTGCATTTAAAATTGCAACCGATCCTTTCGTTGGTCGTTTGTGCTTTATCCGTGTTTATTCAGGTAACCTGGAAGCTGGTTCATATGTATACAATGCACGTTCTGAAAACAAAGAGCGTATTTCACGTATCTTCCAGATGCACGCCAACAAGCAAAACCCGATCCCTAACGTAGGTGCCGGTGATATTGCTGCGGTTGTAGGATTTAAAGACATCAAAACAGGGGATACCCTTTGTGATGAGAAGAATCCGATCATCCTTGAATCTATGAACTTCCCTGATCCGGTTATCGGTTTGGCTATTGAGCCTAAAACTCAGGCTGACGTGGATAAATTAGGTATCGCTTTAGGTAAACTGGCTGAAGAGGATCCTACATTTAAAGTTCAGACAGACGAAGAAACAGGTCAGACTGTAATTTCAGGTATGGGTGAGCTTCACTTAGACATCCTGATTGACCGTTTGAAACGTGAGTTTAAAGTAGAAGTAAACCAGGGAGCTCCTCAGGTTGCTTACAAAGAGGCAATTACAGGTACTACACAGCACCGTGAAACCTACAAAAAACAAACTGGTGGTCGTGGTAAGTTTGCTGATATCCAGGTGATCATTTCTCCGATTGATGCTGATTACGAAAAAGGCGGATTACAATTCGTTAACGAGATTGTAGGTGGTTCAATTCCTCGTGAGTTTATCCCTTCAGTTGAGAAAGGTTTTGCTGCAGCCATGTCTAATGGTGTTGTTGCAGGTTATCCGCTTCCTGATATGAAAGTTCGTTTGATTGATGGTTCATTCCACGCAGTCGATTCGGATGCTTTATCTTTTGAGATCGCAGCACGTTCTGCTTTCCGTGAGGCTTTACCTAAATGTAAGCCTGTATTGATGGAGCCGATCATGAAAATTGAAGTGCTTACCCCGGAAGAGAACATGGGTGATGTAATGGGTGACTTAAACCGTCGTCGTGGACAGCTGCAAGGTATGGACACACGTAATGGTGCCCAGGTAATCAAAGCCTTAGTTCCACTTTCGGAGATGTTTGGTTATGTAACCCAGTTGCGTACCATTACTTCAGGCCGTGCAACTTCTACTATGGAGTTTGATCACTACGAGCCAGCTCCTAGAAACGTTCAGGAAGAGGTGATTGCAAAATCAAAAGGAAAAGTTAAATCTTTAGATTAATTTTTAAAATAAACTGGCTGCCGGTTATTAATAGCTCTAACCGGCAGCTTTAATTCAAAAATAACATGAGCCAAAGAATCAGAATCAAATTAAAATCTTACGATTATAATCTGGTAGATAAATCTGCAGAGAAAATCGTAAAAACGGTTAAACCTACGGGTGCAGTGGTTAGCGGACCGATTCCGTTGCCTACAGAAAAGAAAGTTTTCACTGTGTTGCGTTCACCGCACGTGAACAAAAAAGCACGTGAACAGTTTCAATTGTGTGCTTACAAACGTTTGTTAGACATTTATAGCTCTAACTCAAAAACAGTTGATGCTTTAATGAAACTTGAACTACCTAGCGGTGTTGAAGTGGAAATCAAAGTTTAACTATATTGACAGTTAAAGAAAAAGCCTTTCTGAATTTTCAGAAAGGCTTTTTTATTGCCGGCTTCCGAAGCTTTATCTTTTGCTCCTTAGCTCATCCAGTTTATTACGTTCGTCCTGAAGCTCGCGGGCAAGTTTTTTCTCTTTGTCGTTTGCCTTGGTCTTATAGTTCTGGTATTCCTGGGAGATCTCTTCATATAAACTACTGCGGTACCGGGCTTCATGGATATGTTTTGCCGACCGCAGAATAACAACGGCAAGTGCTGCAGCCAGTCCGATAATGAGGCTCCATACGATGGTATTATAGGTAGATTTGGTAAAGGATATGCCCAATACACTGATCTCGTTTACTTTAGCATTTGTACTGGCTAGCGTGCTTTCTTTACCACTGATCTGGGTTTTAAGCTCTATAATACTTTGTTCCTGTTCCCTGATCTTTTTTGTGGCGTTGGCCAGTTGACGGCGGTCTGTAGTCAGCGTGTCCCTCACGTTTTGCCAGAAGGCGCTCATTCTGTTCGGGTTTACCAGTTTGTAACCGTTTAAGGTTTTTGACTTTGAAAGCATGAGCTGGTATTGGCCTCTGAGGCTTGGATCGGCCTTGGTGGTATCTGGTACTGACTGGCCCTGAGCGTTGAAGCTAAGTATGAAAGCCGAAATAATTGGGAATAGAATTTTTTTCATCTTCAAATAAGGATATTGGTTTATGTCTAATTTAACAATGATATTTTAATTTTATTGTGTTCAGTCTGCAGATAGTATATTTGTAGCAATGTCGGTATTACTATTTACAATTATAGTTTTGGCTGGAGCTTTTTTAGCCGGACTGGTTGGGTCGCTCACCGGCTTAGGGGGCGGAGTGATCATTATTCCGCTGCTGACACTGGCATTGGGGGTTGACATACATTACGCTATAGGTGCTTCTATTATCTCTGTAATTGCGACATCCTCTGGATCTGCGGCTGCCTACGTGAAGGAGGGGATTACCAATATCCGTATAGGCATGTTCCTGGAGATTGCCACGACCATCAGTGCCATTATTGGTGCTGTGGTTACTGTTTATATCAATCCGAGTTATATTGCTGTTATTTTCGGACTGATCCTTTTGTTCTCTGCTGCCATGATGGTGAGGAAGAAGGTGGACCGCTCAGATAACGATACCTCGGGGAAGCTGGCGGTGTTTTTTAAGCTGAACGGTTCCTATCCGGTGGACGGTGTAGTCAAAAAATATGCTGTCCATAATGTAGCCGGTGGTTTTTTTATGATGTTCATCGCCGGGATCATCTCGGGTTTACTGGGAATTGGTTCCGGTGCGCTGAAGGTCATTGCGATGGACAACATCATGCGCATTCCTTTTAAGGTATCCACCACGACCAGCAATTTTATGATGGGGGTAACTGCTGCAGCAAGTGCAATTGTTTACCTGCACCGGGGGCAGATTGATCCGGGAATTGCCATGCCGGTTACTGTGGGCGTACTGTTGGGGGCTACTATTGGTTCCAAGATCCTGGTAAAAACGAAGACAGACAAACTGAAAGTTGTATTTGCGGTTGTGGTTACTTTTCTGGCGCTTCAAATGATTTATAATGGCTTATCGGGTAAGTTATGAGTAAAGGGGACAAAAATTTCTTTGCAGATAAAGACATCCAGGTGATCCTGGGTACCTTGCTGCGTGTTGGGGTCATTGCAGCGATGAGCGTTGTGCTTGTCGGTGGTTTCATCTATTTGTTTTTTAACCATAACGCAAGTGTGGACTACAGTAATTTTGATGCGGGAAAGTCGGGCTTATCGTCTATTGCCTCAATTCTTCATGGTTTAAAGACGATGGACGGGGCCGCAATTATACAGTTTGGTACGGTATTGTTGATTTTTACACCGATTGCAAGGGTTGTTTTTTCCGTTTTCAGCTTCCTTATAGAGCGGGATTACCTGTATGTTCTGATCGGTTTATTTGTTTTATGCATTATTCTGTATAGTTTAAGCGATAAGCTGGTGGGCTAAAACTTGCTTTAACTGCATGCTGTCCGGTCAAAACAAATTTTTAGTATTTATTTGAAAAAATAATTAGCTAACTATTTGAAAATTAAGATTTCTTTCCTATTTTTGCCGTCCCTTAACGGGGAGTGTATCCACCTTGAACGAAGCCCTACTGCTTCGATGGGTGTTAAATTAAAAAAAGAAAATGTCAGGTATTATTGGAAAAAAAGTAGGAATGACCAGCATTTTCGACGCCGACGGTAAGAATATACCATGTACGGTGATCGAAGCTGGACCTTGTGTTGTAACACAGGTAAAGACCGCAGAGAAAGACGGTTACGTTTCAGTTCAGTTAGGTTTCGACGAAGCTAAAGAAAAGAACACCACCATGCCCCTTAAAGGCCACTTTGCAAAAGCAAAGACTACCCCAAAACGTAAACTGGTTGAATTTGAGCCGTTTGAAGAGTCACTTAACTTAGGTGATACCGTAACGGTTAACATTTTTAACGAAGGTGATTTCGTGGATGTAGTTGGTACTTCAAAAGGTAAAGGATTCCAGGGTGTTGTAAAACGTCATGGTTTCGGCGGTGTTGGCGGACAGACTCACGGACAGCACAACAGGATGCGTGCTCCAGGTTCGTTGGGTGCTGCTTCGTATCCTTCTCGCGTATTTAAAGGTATGCGTATGGCGGGTAGAATGGGTGGCGACAGGGTAAAGATTCAGAACTTACAGGTTTTGAAAGTTTATGCTGATCAAAATCTGGTTGTAGTTAGTGGTTCCATACCAGGAGCTAAGGGTTCTTACGTAATCTTAGATAAGTAAGCAGATGGAAGTTAAAGTATTAAACATTTCAGGAAAAGAGACAGGTGCCAAGGTGCAGCTTCCTGAGTCGGTATTTGGCATTACGCCTGTAGACCACGCAATTTATTTAGATGTAAAGCAATATCTGGCGAATCAACGTCAGGGAACGCACAAATCTAAGCAACGTAATGAGATTGCTGGTTCGACCCGTAAATTATACAAACAAAAAGGTACAGGTGGTGCCCGTGCAGGAAGTATAAAATCTCCATTGTTTAACGGTGGTGGTCGTGTATTTGGTCCTCAGCCTCGTGATTACAGTTTTAAACTGAACAAGAAGCTGAAGTCACTGGCGCGTAAGTCGGCTTTATCATACAAAGCAAAAGACAACAATGTAGTTGTTCTGGAGGATTTTACTTTTGATACGATCAAAACTAAAAACTACATCAATCTGGTTAGTGCATTAAACCTGACTAACGAAAAGACATTGTTGGTTTTACCTTCACAAAATAACAATATCTATTTATCAAGCAGAAACATTCAGAAAGCGAAAGTAATCACTGCAGATCAGTTAAATACTTATGATGTATTGAACTGCGGCAAACTTTTGTTAACTGCGGATTCTGTTAAAACACTGGAGGAGGCATTTGCCAAGTAATATGGAATTTTTAAAGAAACCAATATTAACAGAGAAAGCTTCTGCATTAACAGAAAAGTCTAACCGCTTTACTTTTAAAGTAGAACACAAAGCAAACAAGTTGCAGATTAAACAAGCCATTGAGAAAATGTACGGCGTAAGCGTTTTAGCTGTCAATACATTGGTTGTAAGTGGTAAAGTTAAGTCCAGAAACACCAAAGGTGGATTAGTTACGGGACGTAGCCCGAAATACAAGAAAGCGATTGTAACCCTGGCAGCAGGAGAAACAATTGATTATTACTCGAATATTTAATAAGAATTGAATTATTTATAAACTATGGGCTTAAGAAAATTTAAACCAGTTACTCCGGGAACCCGCTTTAGAGTTGGTGCCAGCTTTACGGAGATTACAGCAACCAAGCCCGAAAAATCATTGGTTGTATCTTCTAAGAAATCGGGAGGACGTAACAATACAGGAAAGATGACCATGCGCTATATGGGTGGTGGCCACAAAAAATCTTACCGTTTAATTGATTTTAAACGTGATAAGTTTGATATTCCTGCAACAGTAGCTACTGTTGAGTACGATCCAAACCGTACTGCACGCATCGCATTGTTAAACTATGCTGATGGCGAGAAGCGTTATATTATTGCACCGGAAGGATTGCAAGTTGGGCAAAAGGTAGTGTCGGGTGATACTGCAACTCCAGAAGTGGGTAATACTTTGAAATTGAGCAATATTCCTTTGGGATCTATCATCCACAACGTGGAGATTCATCCGGGTCGTGGTGCTCAGCTGGCACGTAGCGCCGGTGCTTATGCACAATTGGCTGCACGCGATGGTAAATATGCAACATTGAAAATGCCTTCAGGCGAAACCAGGTTGATCCTGATCACTTGTCTGGCTACGATAGGAGCTGTTTCCAATTCAGATCATGCAAATGAAGTATTAGGTAAAGCTGGTCGCAGCCGTTGGCTGGGCCGTCGTCCGAGAACACGTCCGGTAGCGATGAACCCTGTAGATCACCCAATGGGTGGTGGTGAGGGCCGCTCATCAGGAGGTCAGCCTCGTTCAAGAAACGGTGTATATGCCAAAGGCTATAAAACCCGTCAACTTAAAAAATACTCAAATCGTTTCATCATAGAGAAAAGGAAGAAATAATGGCTCGTTCGATTAAAAAAGGACCTTATATTGACCATAACGTAGAGAAGAAAGTAGTCTCTATGAATGATTCAGGCAAGAAGTCTGTAATTAAAACTTGGTCTCGCAGATCAATGATCTCACCAGATTTTGTGGGTCATACATTTGCAGTACATAACGGTAATAAATTTATACCGGTATACGTAACAGAAAACATGGTTGGTCATAAACTGGGAGAGTTTGCTCCAACCAGAACATTTAGGGGACACTCTGAAAAGAAAAAATAATTAAGAGATGGAAGCAGTAGCGAAATTAAACAATTGTCCAACCTCACCACGTAAAATGCGTTTGGTTGTAGATCTTATCAGAGGTGAGCGTGTGGAGAAAGCTTTACATATTTTAAAGTTTACCAATAAAGACGCAGCAGTAAGAGTTGAGAAACTATTATTGTCGGCTATCAAAAACTGGGAGACTAAAAATGAAGGTTCTCGCCCTGAAGAAAACCAGTTATACGTGAAAACGATAATGGTAGGCGGTGGTCGTCAGTTAAAAAGATTAAGACCAGCTCCTCAAGGACGTGGTTACAGAATACGTAAGCGTTCAAACCATGTAACTTTGGTAGTAGATAGTAAAAACGTTGAAACTCAAACTAATTAACAGAAATGGGACAAAAAGCACATCCAATAGGTAACAGGTTAGGAATCATCAAAGGTTGGGATTCTAACTGGTTCGGTGGCAACAACTATGCTGATAAATTAGTTGAGGACGAAAAAATAAGAAAATACCTTTCTGCACGTATCGCTAAAGGCGGCGTAGCTAAAGTGGTAATTGAGCGTACGTTAAAACGTATCACTGTTACGATCCACACTGCCCGTCCGGGTATTGTGATCGGTAAAGCAGGACAGGAAGTTGACAAGATCAAGGAAGAGTTGAAAAAATTGACTAAAAAGGAAATTCAGATCAACATTTTTGAGATCAAACGTCCTGAGCTTGATGCACAACTGGTAGCAGAAGGTGTTGCAAAACAATTAGAAGCAAGGATCTCATTCCGTAGGGCAATGAAATCTACTATCGCATCAACTATGCGTATGGGCGCTGAAGGTATCAAAATTATGACTTCTGGTCGTTTAGGTGGTGCTGAGATGGCTCGTAGCGAACAGTATAAAGAAGGAAGAATTCCTTTGCATACTTTCCGTGCAGACATTGACTATGCATTGGCAGAAGCTTTGACTACTTATGGTAAAATAGGTGTTAAAGTATGGATCTGTAAAGGTGAAGTTTACGGTAAACGTGATCTTTCTCCTAACATCGGCTCAACGGGCAATGCTCCGGGCAAAGGTGGCAGACCAGAAGGTGCTTTCGGTGGTGGAAGAGACAGAGACAACCGTGGCGGTGGCGACAGAAGAAACGATAACCGTGGAGGAAATCGTGGCGGAAGAGGCCCTGGTCAAGGCGGCCCTGGTGCAGGAAGAGATAATAGAGGTGGAAATTCTCAAAACAGAGGTCCTCGTAAATAATTAGTTAACAGATCGTTTAACGATAATATTAGAATAAAATGTTACAGCCAAAAAGAACGAAGTTCAGAAAGATGCAAAAGGGCAGAATGAAAGGTTTAGCAACTCGTGGTGCTGAATTGTCATTCGGATCTTTCGGGATCAAATCTCTAGAGTCGACCTGGATCACCAGTCGCCAGATAGAGGCAGCCCGTATCGCGGTAACTCGTTTCATGAAACGTGAAGGTCAGGTATGGATTAGAATATTCCCGGACAAACCGGTAACTAAGAAGCCTGCTGAGGTACGTATGGGTAAAGGTAAAGGTGCCCCTGAGTATTGGGTAGCCGTTGTTAGACCCGGACGTATTATTTTTGAAGCTGAAGGTGTGCCTTTGGAGATTGCCAAAGAAGCAATGCGTTTAGCAGCTCAGAAATTACCGATCCAGACAAAATTTGTAGTACGTAGAGATTACGTAGAGGCATAAAAAAGGATGGGTTGAATGTTGTAAGTAACTTGTTATTATAACCGCTGGACCCACAATATAAAAATTAATAAAATGAAGAACTCAGAAATTACAGGGCTTTCACAAGAAGAGCTAGTAGCCAGGATTGCAGAAGAGACAGAGAACTTAGTAAAGTTAAAGTTTGCGCATACAATTTCGGCTATAGAGAACCCAAGCCGCATCAAGAAGGTTAGGAGAAATATTGCCCGATTAAATACTGAAGTGACTAAGCGTAAAGCTCAGTCTGCTACTGAAACTAAATAACTTTAGAGTCGAAATGGAAAGACAATTAAGAAAAACAAGAACCGGGTTGGTGGTAAGCAATAAGATGGATAAATCTATTGTGGTAGCGGTAGAACGTAAAGTGAAACACCCGATCTATGGTAAGTTTGTTAAGAAAACTACCAAATTTATGGCTCATGACGAGAAAAACGATTGCGGTATTGGTGATACAGTACTGATCATGGAGACTCGTCCGCTGAGTAAGAACAAGAACTGGAGATTAGTGCAAATTTTAGAAAGGGCTAAATAACATGGTACAACAGGAATCAAGATTAAACGTAGCCGACAATAGCGGCGCAAAAGAAGTATTGGTTATCCGTGTACTTGGTGGTACCGGAAAGCGTTATGCTTCTATCGGTGACAAGATCGTTGTTACCGTTAAAAGTGCATTGCCTTCAGGAAACATCAAGAAAGGAACAGTTTCTAAAGCAGTTGTGGTAAGGACAAAGAAAGAGATCAGACGTAAAGATGGTTCTTACATCCGTTTCGACGACAATGCAGCAGTATTATTAAATGCACAAGATGAGCCACGTGGTACACGTATCTTTGGCCCGGTAGCAAGAGAACTGCGTGAAAAACAATTCATGAAAATTGTATCATTAGCACCGGAGGTATTATAAAATGAAAAATAAAGTAACTACACCAAAGATAAAAATCCGTAAAGGCGATTTAGTTAAGGTTATAGCCGGAGATTCAAAAGGTCAGCAGGGAACTGTACTTTCAGTATTGATTGCACAGAGCAGAGTACTTGTAGAAGGTGTTAACCTGGTATCAAAACATACAAAACCAAATGCTGCTACCCCAAATGGTGGTATCATTAAAAAAGAGGCTGCTCTTCATATTTCTAACGTGGCGCTGATCGATCCTAAGACAGGTAAAACTACGCGCGTTGGCAGAAAGCTTAATGCTGATGGGAAATTAGTTAGGGTATCTAAAAAATCAGGAGAGGAGATCAAATAATGGCTTACGTACCAAGATTAAAAAGTAAATATAAAGAGGAAATTGTAACTGCGCTTAAAGAGAAGTTCAATTACAAGAGCGTTATGCAGGTTCCTAAGTTAGAGAAAATTGCAATCAACCAGGGTGTTGGCCGTTTTTCTGTGACTGACAAGAAAATTATGGACAGCTCTATTTTGGAGATGACCACAATTTCAGGACAGCAGGCAGTAGGAGCAAAATCTAAAAAAGATATCTCAAACTTTAAATTACGTAAAGGTATGCCGGTAGGTGTACGTGTAACTTTACGTGACAACAACATGTATGAGTTTTTAGATCGTTTAATTTCCGTAGCTTTGCCACGTATCCGTGATTTCAAAGGTATCAATGATAAAGGTTTTGATGGAAAAGGTAATTACACTTTAGGTGTAACTGAGCAGATCATCTTCCCTGAGATCAACATTGATAAAATCAACAAGATTTTAGGTATGGATATTACCTTTGTAACAAGTGCTACTACTGATGTTGAAGCATTGGAACTTTTAAAACAATTTGGGTTACCATTTAAAAATCAAAAAACAGAGCAATAATGGCAAAAGAAGGTGTAAAAGCTCGCGAAATTAAGCGCCAGAAGCTGGTTGCTAAGTATGCTGAGAAACGTGCAGAACTTAAAGCTGCAGGTGATTACGCAGGATTAGACAAGTTACCAAAAAACTCATCGGCTGTACGTTTGCACAACCGTTGCAAGTTAACTGGTCGTCCACGTGGTTATATGCGTACTTTCGGTATATCAAGGGTATTGTTCCGTGATATGGCTTTAGCAGGTAAAATCCCTGGAGTAAGAAAAGCAAGCTGGTAATACAGCTTGCATGCGTTTAAGGTAATCGCCTTAAACCAACAACAAGAATTAACCGATGGAAGGTCGTCCCGAATGGGTCGGGAAGGAAACCACTATCACAATTATATAAAAGATGAATACAGATCCAATAGCAGATTATCTTACAAGGGTAAGAAATGCCATCAAGGCAAATCACAGAATTGTAGAGATTCCTGCGTCGAACCTTAAAAAGGAAATCACTAAAGTACTTTTTGACAAAGGTTACATTGCCAATTACAAATTTGAGGATACTACAACTCAGGGCGTTATTAAAATAGCTTTAAAATACAATGCTATTACTAAGATCCCTGCAATCCGTACGTTAACCCGTATCAGTAAACCAGGTTTAAGGCAATATGCCGGTGTAGAGAATATGCCGAGAGTATTAAACGGTTTAGGTATTGCAATTTTATCTACATCCAAGGGTGTTATGACTGATAAAGAGGCTGCCAAACTAAACATTGGTGGCGAAGTTTTGTGTCACGTTTATTAATTAAAGGAGGATAGCAAAATGTCAAGAGTAGGAAAAGCCCCAATTAATGTACCTGCAGGAGTAACTGTTACTGTATCAAAAGATAACGTAGTAACTGTTAAAGGACCTAAAGGAGAATTAACTCAAGCAGTAGATACAGATATCACTGTAAGTCAGGAAGACGGCGTATTAACTGTACAACGTCCCTCAGAACAAAAAAGACACAAAGCATTACATGGTTTATACCGCGCTTTGATCTATAATATGGTTGTTGGTGTAACACAAGGTTATAAAGTAGAACAGGAATTGGTAGGTGTGGGTTACCGTGCCACTAATCAGGGAAATACTTTGGACCTGGTTTTAGGTTATTCTCACCACTATGTTTTCCAATTACCGGAAGAGATTAAGGTAACTACAACCTCAGAAAAAGGTCAGACTCCTAAAATCATTTTAGAGAGCATTGACAAACAATTGATAGGACAGGTAGCAGCGAAGATCCGTTCGTTACGTGCACCAGAGCCATATAAAGGTAAAGGTATCAAGTTTGTAGGCGAAGTGTTAAGAAGAAAAGCAGGTAAATCAGCTTCTAAAAAATAATCATCATGGCAGGGAAAAAATTATCTCGTAGAGATCGTATAAAAAAAGGAATCAGAAAAAGATTAACAGGTTCTGAAAGCCGTCCACGTTTATCGGTTTATAGAAGCAATAAAGGGATTTATGCTCAAATCATTAACGATGTAACCGGTAGTACAATTGTATCAGCTTCATCTTTATCTAAAGATTTTTCAGGTACCGGCAACAAATCTGAGCAATCAGTAGCAGTTGGTAAATTAGTAGCTGAAAAGGCAATAGCAGCAGGTATCAAGCAAGTAGTTTTCGATAGAAATGGCTATTTGTACCACGGCCGCGTTAAGTCGCTGGCTGAAGGTGCCCGTGAAGCTGGTTTAGAATTTTAATCTGAAAATTAGATAAGGATGTCAACTATCAATATAAAAAGAGTTAAGACTAGCGAGATCGAATTAAAAGATCGTTTAGTTAGCATACAACGCGTAGCCAAAGTAACCAAGGGTGGTCGTACTTTCAGCTTCTCAGCAATCGTAGTTGTTGGAGATGAGAACGGAATCGTAGGTTACGGATTGGGTAAAGCGAAAGAGGTAACAGAAGCAATTGCCAAGGGCGTTGATGATGCCAAAAAGAACCTGGTAAAGGTTCCTTTGCTGAATGGCACTGTACCTCACGAGCAGATCGGTAAATTTTCAGGAGGTTTTGTTTTGATCAAACCTGCTGCAGTTGGTACCGGTGTTATTGCTGGTGGTGCGATGCGTGCTGTATTAGAGAGTGCCGGTGTACATAACGTACTGGCAAAATCAAAAGGTTCATCAAATCCTCACAACGTGGTAAAAGCAACTGTAGACGCATTGACTAAAATGCGTGATGCTTATACTGTAGCGCAGCAGCGTGGTGTTGATTTAAATAAAGTTTTTAACGGATAACATCATGGCTAAGATCAAAATAACCCAGATAAAAAGCGTTATCGACAGAAGCGAGCGCCAGAAAAGGACCATGCAGGCTTTAGGTTTAACTAAAATGAACCAAAGCGTAGAGGTTGAAGCTACTGCTGCCATTATCGGAATGGTAAGAAAAGTGAATCACTTAGTAGCAATAGAAAGTATATAAATTTTTTTAAAGGTTGTAAATGTAGTTAATATAATTACATTTGCAACCTTTGTATATTGTTTAACCGTTGTCCCTGATTAGTGAAAGCGAAGGGCAACACAATAAGTTTCAAGAAATGAACTTAAGTAATTTAAAACCTGCAGCAGGTTCTACTAAAAACAGTAAAAGAATTGGTCGTGGTACCGGTTCAGGTCGTGGTGGTACTTCCACCCGTGGACACAAAGGTGCAGGATCACGTTCAGGACATTCGACTAAGGTTGGATTCGAAGGTGGTCAGATGCCATTACAACGCCGCGTACCTAAGGTAGGTTTCAAACCTATTAACCGTGTGGAATACGTAGGTGTAAACCTGGACGTATTACAAGGTCTGGCTGAAAAATTTAACTTAACAACTATAGATTTCGCTGCTCTGCAACAACATGGCCTGGCATCTAAAAATGATTTGGTTAAAATTTTAGGTCGCGGTGAAGTTAAATCTAAGATAGAAGTTAAAGCACATGCTTTTTCTGCAAGCGCACAAAAAGCTATTGAGGCTGTTGGAGGCTCAATCGAAAAATTGTAATTAATGAAGAAGCTGTTTACTACTTTAAGTAATATTTGGAAAATTCAGGAATTGAAAGAGCGTATCGTTTTTACGCTCGTAATTCTTTTGGTTTATAGGTTTGTATCGCACGTGGTGTTGCCAGGTGTTGATGCAACACTTTTAGGCGATAATACAAAGTCTGGCATTTTAGGTCTACTGGATATGTTTGCCGGAGGATCCTTTTCAAGGGTGTCTATCCTTGCCTTGGGTGTCATGCCTTATATTTCTGCCTCTATTGTAGTTCAGCTATTGGGTATTGCCGTTCCTTCTTTTCAGAAAATGCAGAAGGAGGGAGAAAGCGGCAGGAAAAAGCTCAACCAGATTACCCGCTATTTAACTGTAGCCATTACCGCTGTTCAGGCGATAGGTTATGTTAAAACACAGGTTCCAGCTGAGGCGATCATCATAGATCATACATTGTTCTTTGTTGTTGCCACGTTTGTTTTGGCAGCAGGAACGTTATTTGTAATGTGGCTTGGTGAGAAGATAACTGACAAAGGTATTGGAAACGGTATTTCACTGATCATTATGGTTGGTATCATTGCCCGTTTACCGGTTGCGTTATCTCAGGAAGTAAGTTCAAGAGTAGTGGGTGATGGTGGTGGATTAATTGCACTTATTATTGAGATTGTGGCCCTGTTTGCTGTTGTAATGTTTACCATTATGATTGTGCAGGGGGTTCGTAAAGTGCCGGTTCAGTATGCAAAAAGAATTGTAGGCAACAGGCAGTTTGGTGGTGTAAGACAGTATATTCCTTTAAAGGTTAATGCTGCCGGAGTGATGCCGATCATCTTTGCCCAGGCATTGATGTTTATCCCGGCCACTTTAACCGGGTTTTTCCCATCGCTGCAAAACACCTGGCTGATACAGTTCAGTGATTATACTTCACTGGCTTACAGCTTAACGTTCGCATTTTTAATTATCGCATTTACTTTCTTTTATACTGCTATTACTGTTAACCCGACCCAGATGTCGGACGACATGAAAAAGAATGGTGGATTTATACCGGGAATTAAACCTGGATTATCTACGTCCTCATTTATTGATGATGTGATTTCCAAGATCACTTTCCCTGGTGCAGTCTTTTTAGCAATCATTGCTATTTTGCCTTCTGTTGCAGTTAAGTTTGGAATCAAATCGGAGTTCGCACATTTCTATGGCGGTACATCGCTGTTGATTCTGGTAGGTGTGGTTTTAGATACTTTACAACAGATCGAGAGTTATTTATTGATGCGTCATTACGACGGATTGATGAAGACAGGTAGAGTTACCGGTCGTACAGGAATTCCTGCTGCGAGTGGTAGTAATGCAGTGATTTAGTTAACAAATGTCTAAAATCTATTATAAATCTCAGGAAGAGATAGAGCTGATCAGGGAAAGTTCTTTGCTCGTATCAAAAACCTTGGCGGAAGTAGCTAAAGTGATTGGTCCCGGAATAACGACAAAGAAGTTAAATGATCTGGCTGAAACATTTATAAGGGATCACGGTGCAATTCCGGCCTTTTTAAATTATAATGGATTCCCTTATTCTTTATGTATTTCCCCGAATGAGCAGGTTGTTCATGGATTTCCGGGGGAATATGTAATTCAGGAGGGGGATTTGATCTCGGTAGATTGCGGTGTAATTAAAAATGATTTTTTTGGGGATTCTGCCTATACCTTTTCAATTGGAGAGATAGACGCGGAACGCAAAAAACTGGTAGAAGTTACACAGGAGTGTTTAAGACTGGCGATAGAAAAGGCCGTTGTTGGTTCGAGAATTGGTGATGTGGGTTTTGCTGTACAGGCTTATGCAGAGGCGAATGGATTTGGAGTAGTGAGGGAGCTGGTTGGTCATGGTGTAGGTGTTAAATTGCACGAGAAACCTGAGGTGCCAAATTATGGCAAGCGGGGGAGTGGAATTAAGCTTGAGGAGGGAATGGTGATTGCGATAGAGCCAATGATCAATGCGGGGACGGCAGGCGTTAAATTTTGGTCTGATGGCTGGACAGTTACCAGCAAGGATAACAAGCCATCAGCACATTTTGAACACACTGTTGCAGTAAAAAAGGGTAATGCAGATGTTTTATCAACCTTTTCATTCATTGAAGAAGTTTTAAAAGAAAAAAAGTAAATAATTAAATTTTTTTATTTAATTTTGCATCCCTGTTTAATAGCAGCTAATTAAGTAAAAATCAATATTATATGGCTAAACAAGCCTCAATTGAACAAGACGGTGTAATAAGAGAAGCATTATCGAATGCTATGTTTCGGGTTGAACTGGAAAATGGTCATGAGATTATTGCGCATATCTCTGGAAAAATGAGGATGCATTATATCAAAATTTTACCAGGGGACAAAGTCAAATTAGAGATGTCGCCTTACGATTTATCAAAGGGCAGGATTACTTATAGATACAAATAAAATGAAAGTTAGGTCATCAATTAAAAAACGTAGTGCGGATTGCAAGGTTATTCGTCGTAAAGGTAAGCTTTACGTTATCAACAAGAAGAACCCTAAATTTAAGCAACGTCAAGGTTAATTAAATTTTAGATTTTAGGTTTACGAATGAAGGTTACGTAATTGAATAGCGGTGCTGTTTAAACGTAAATCGTAAATCCAAAGATCGTAAATCAAAAATCGCTAAATACAAATATGGCAAGGATATCAGGTATAGATTTACCAAGAAACAAGAGAGGTGAGATCGGTTTAACCTACATCTTCGGAGTAGGGAGAGCAACTGCACAACGTATATTGACGGAAGCAGGTATCGATTTTAACAAGAAAGTACAGGATTGGTCTGATGATGAGTTATCGGCAATTCGTACCATTATCAACGACGGAATAAAAGTTGAAGGTGCTTTACGTTCAGAAGTTCAATTGAACATTAAGCGTTTGATGGATATCGGTTGCTACCGTGGTTTACGTCACAGAAAAGGTTTGCCGGTACGTGGTCAGCGTACTAAGAACAACTCTCGTACACGTAAAGGCAAGAGAAAAACAGTTGCAAACAAGAAAAAAGCTACTAAATAAAATTAGTACTGAATAATAATTATGGCTAAGAGTAAAAAAGTTACCAAAAAGCGTATTGTTGTGATCGAGCCTGTAGGTCAGGCGCACATCAATGCTACTTTTAACAATATCATTGTTACCTTAACAAACAACAATGGTCAAACTATTTCATGGTCTTCTGCAGGTAAAATGGGCTTCAAAGGTTCTAAAAAGAACACGCCTTATGCAGCTGGTCAGGCTGCATCAGATTGCGGTAAAGTAGCATTTGATCTGGGACTACGTAAAGTAGACGTTTTTGTTAAAGGTCCGGGTTCCGGTCGTGAGTCTGCAATCAGAACACTGCAGGTTTCAGGAATCGAAGTAACCTCGATCAAAGATATTACCCCGCTTCCACACAATGGATGTCGTCCTCCTAAGAAGAGAAGAGTTTAATTTATTAATTTTTAAAGCTAAGAGTCTGCAGCGTAAGGTTGTATGATACTTTAAAACGAAAAGCAATGGCAAGATATACAGGACCAAAGTCCAAAATCGCCCGTAAATTCAGAGAGCCAATTTTTGGCCCTGATAAAGTACTAGACAGAAAAAACTACCCTCCTGGGCAGCATGGTGTTTCTAAAAGAAGAGGGAAACAGTCTGAGTACGCAGTACAGTTAATGGAAAAACAAAAAGTTAAATATACTTATGGCGTATTAGAGCGTCAGTTCCGTAACTTATTTACCAAAGCGTCTTCACGTGAAGGTATTACAGGTGATAACTTATTACAATTATTAGAAGCTCGTTTAGATAACACAGTTTACAGATTAGGTATTGCTACTACACGTTCAGCTGCACGCCAGTTAGTTAGCCATAAACACGTAACAGTTAACGGTGAAGTAGTAAATATCCCATCTTATCAATTGAAAGCAGGCGATGTGATCGCTGTGCGTGAGAAATCAAAAACTTTAGAGGCTATCACCAATTCAGTAGCCGGTAGGGTAATCAATAAATTCAATTGGTTAGACTGGAATGCAAGTGAGTTGTCAGGTAAGTTTTTAGCTTATCCTAATCGCGACGAGATACCAGAAAATATCAAAGAAAACCTTATAGTAGAGTTATACTCTAAGTAATATATTTAGTTAATTGCCTGCGGGCAATTAACTTTTTTACGTTGCATAATTTTAATAACGATCTAAAAACATTATAAATGGCAATTTTAGCATTTCAGAAACCCGATAAAGTAATCATGCAGAAATCAACTGATTTCGATGGTACATTTGAGTTCCGTCCTTTAGAGCCCGGTTTCGGTGTAACAATTGGTAATGCCTTGAGAAGAATATTGCTTTCTTCTTTAGAAGGTTATGCCATTACAAGTATTCGTTTTTCAGGCGTATCTCATGAGTTTTCTACCATAAAAGGTGTTGTAGAAGATTTAACAGAAATCATTCTTAACTTAAAACAAGTACGTTTTAAAAAGACAGGAGATGCTGGTGACTCAGAGAAAGTTTTTATTTTGGTAAATGGCCAGGAACAATTTGTTGCCGGCGATATTACTAAGTTTTCGAACAACTTTGAGGTGCTTAACCCTGATTTCGTTATTTGTAACATGGAGAAATCCGTTACTTTAGAAGTGGAATTGACCATTAATAAAGGACGTGGTTATGTACCTGCAGAAGAAAATAAAATCAATGATGCTGTTGTTGGTGTAATTGCAATCGATTCGATCTTTACCCCAATGAAAAATGTAAAATACACGATTGAAAACTATCGTGTTGAGCAGAAAACAGATTATGAGAAATTAATATTAGACATCTCTACTGATGGTTCAATCCATCCGGAAGAGGCATTGAAAGAAGCTGCGAAAATTCTGATCCAGCACTTCATGCTGTTCTCTGATGAGAACCTGGTATTGGAATCTCAGGCTAAAGAAGAAACCAAAGAGGTTGACGAGGAAATCCTGCACATGCGTAAGATTTTAAAAACTGAATTGGTAGACCTGGATCTTTCGGTTCGTGCATTGAACTGCTTAAAAGCAGCTGATATCCGTACCCTTGCTGATCTGGTTTCTTATGATGTTGCTGATATGTTAAAATTCAGGAACTTCGGTAAAAAATCTTTAACAGAGATTCAGGAACTTGTTAAATCTAAGAGCCTGTCATTCGGCATGAACTTGTCTAAGTTTAAACTGGACGAAGAATAACAAGCATAAAAAGTAAATAACATATTGTTAATAGTGTATAATTCCCTCGGATAGAATCAAAGAGACGGTATACACTGAATAAATTAAAAAATGAGACACGGTAAAAAGGTAAATCACTTAGGAAGAACAGATTCACATCGTAAAGCGATGCTGGCTAACATGGCTTCGTCGTTGATTAAACACAAAAGAATCTCTACTACATTAGCAAAAGCTAAAGCTTTGCGCATGTATGTTGAGCCAATCATCACAAAATCTAAGAGCGATACTACGCATTCACGTCGTATAGTATTTGGTTATTTGCAAGATAAAGAAACTGTTACTGAATTGTTCCGTGATGTTGCCGCAAAAGTAGCTAACCGTCCGGGTGGTTATACCAGGATCATTAAGTTGAACAATCGTTTGGGAGATAATGCTGAAATGGCACTGATCGAGCTGGTTGATTACAACGAGGTTTATGGTAAAGAAGCTGCTTCTGCTGAGAAAAAAACAACTCGTCGCGGAAGAAGCAAAACTAAAAAAGCTGAGGCACCTGCTGCGAAAGCTGAAGTTGTTGCAGAAGAAGCCCCTGCGAAAGAAGAGGCTCCGGCAACGGAAGAAAAAGCAGAAGATAAAGGCGAATAATTATTCCCTTATGCTTATAAGAAAGCCCTGGTCAATTTTGATCAGGGCTTTTTGTTTAAAAGCCTGCGCTGAATGATTCCATAAAGAAAAGGTTATCTTTGCACCGTAATTTAGTATCATGTCCAATCAACTCATTATTCCGGGTTTCTTAACCAGGCTATCGGAAAGCATTGTATCGAACAGGTTCCTTAAAATTTCTCTTGGCAATTATCAGGGGGCTGAAACCGGATTGAAAAATGTTTATGCGCGGAGGGTAATGATCAAAAGGGCGGAGATGCTTTCTTTTACCTACCGCTACAAAACAAGGGACATCATTAAAAATTTTCCGCTTGACGAGGGAACCGCATTAATCGGGGAGTTCATTGGCAGCGGCTTTAAGATTTGTACTTTGTTTACGACTGAAGGGGAAGTCATTGTAGAATATAACAAGAAACAACTGCTCTCTATCAGGGAAAGAACGCTAAGCCATACGGTACAGCCGGTATTGACGCATAATAAGGAAAAGAAACGCATTATTCAACCGTCTGGGAAGACCTATTTACAAGAACTGAAGATAAGTGATGCGGAAGGCAATGTGTTTAAAAATGCGCAGGATAAATACCGCCAGATCAATCAATACATAGAGATCCTGAGTTCCCTGATCAAAGAATTGCCTGAGGGGAGAATAAATAAGGTTGCCGATATGGGATCGGGTAAGGGCTATCTGACTTTTGCATTATATGACTACCTGCACCATGTACTAAAGCTGGATACGAAGGTAACAGGCGTGGAATACCGGGAAGATCTGGTCGCTTTGTGTAATGGAGTTGCGCTGCGTTCAGGATTTGATCAGCTGGATTTTGTACAGGGAACGATAGCAGATTATACTGTTGGGGCAATAGACCTGCTCATTGCCTTGCATGCCTGTGATACGGCCACTGATGATGCCATTTATAAGGGGATACAGGCCGGGGCCCAATTGATTGTGGTGGCACCCTGCTGCCATAAACAGATCAGAAGGGAAATGGAAAAAAACAAAGTTAAAAACGAGCTGTCATTTTTAACACGGTATGGAATTTTTATGGAGCGCCAGGCGGAAATGGTTACAGATGGGATCAGGGCTTTGGTGCTGGAGTATTTTGGATATAAGACCAGGGCATTTGAATTCATTTCGGATGTACATACCCCTAAAAACGTATTGGTTGTGGGCATCAGGATAAAGGCGGAGGCGGCTTCCGGTAGGGCAGAGGAATCGAGGAAGGCTGAGATCCGGCAAAAGATCGCTGAATCGAAGGCGTATTTTGGGATTGGCTACCATCACCTGGAAAGACTGGCGGGGCTCGATGCTGAGCTTTAATGGCCGGATTCTGTCATACTGTCACATTTTTGTAATGGCTTTCCGCCATAAAATTCATTAATTATTCTCTGCATGGAATATTTTCTGCCAAAAACCAATTGGCACATTGCTTGTTAAACAGATAATAAAATAAAAAGATTTCATAACATAAACAGAGATAAATAGCATGTCAAAAATTATTGGTATAGACTTAGGAACAACAAACTCTTGCGTAGCCGTAATGGAAGGTAACGAACCTGTAGTTATAGCCAACAGTGAGGGTAAACGTACTACGCCATCCATTGTTGCTTTTGCAGAGAATGGCGAGCGTAAGGTGGGTGAGCCGGCCAAACGCCAGGCAATCACCAATCCAACAAAAACAATTTATTCAATTAAGCGCTTTATGGGCAGCAGCTTTGCTGAGGTTACAAAAGAAGCAGGCCGTGTGCCATATAAAGTTGTAAAAGGCGACAACAATACACCACGTGTGGAAATTGACGACCGTAAATATACCCCTCAGGAAATTTCGGCAATGATCTTGCAAAAGATGAAAAAAACAGCCGAGGATTTCTTAGGACAGGAAGTAACTGAAGCGGTTATTACCGTTCCGGCTTATTTTAACGATGCGCAGCGCCAGGCAACCAAAGAAGCTGGGGAGATTGCAGGTTTAAATGTTAAACGTATCATCAATGAGCCTACTGCAGCAGCTTTGGCTTATGGTCTGGATAAAGCACATAAAGACATGAAAATTGTTGTGTTTGACTGCGGTGGTGGTACGCATGACGTTTCTGTACTGGAGTTGGGTGACGGTGTATTTGAAGTTAAATCTACAGATGGTGATACGCACTTAGGTGGTGACGATTTTGACCACGTAATTATCGAATGGCTGGCTGAGGAATTTAAAGCAGAGAACGGTATGGACCTTCACCAGGATCCTATGGCCCTGCAACGTTTAAAAGAAGCAGCAGAGAAAGCAAAAATTGAACTTTCGAGCACTACTTCTACGGAGATCAATCTTCCTTATATCACTGCTGATGCTACAGGTCCAAAACACCTGGTAAGAACATTAACCCGTGCAAAATTTGAGCAACTGGCAGGAGACCTGATCAAACGTACAATCGATCCTTGTAAATCGGCCTTGAAAAATGCAGGTTTGAAAACAAGTGACATTGATGAGATCATCCTGGTAGGTGGTTCTACACGTATTCCTGCTATCCAGGATGCAGTTAAAGCTTTCTTTGGTAAAGAACCTTCTAAAGGTGTTAACCCGGATGAGGTTGTAGCTATCGGCGCTGCAATTCAGGGTGGTGTGTTAACCGGTGAAGTTAAGGATGTGTTGCTGCTGGATGTTACCCCACTTTCTTTGGGTATTGAGACGATGGGCGGTGTAATGACTAAATTAATTGAAGCCAATACTACCATCCCTTCTAAAAAAGCAGAGACTTTCTCTACGGCTGCTGATAACCAGCCTTCGGTAGAGATCCATATTTTGCAGGGTGAGCGTCCTATGGCGGCCCAGAACCGTACAATAGGCCGTTTTATTCTGGATGGTATTCCACCGGCTCCACGTGGGGTTCCTCAGATCGAGGTTGCATTTGATATTGATGCAAACGGTATCTTACACGTAAGTGCAAAAGATAAGGCTACAGGTAAGGAGCAAAAAATCCGTATCGAAGCTTCTTCAGGCTTAACTGACGAAGAGATCAAAAGGATGAAAGAAGAAGCTGAAAAGAATGCTGATGCTGACAAAGCCGCTAAAGAAGAAGCAGAAAAAATCAACAGTGCAGACGCTTTAATTTTCTCGACAGAGAAACAATTGAAAGAGTTTGGCGATAAACTTTCTGCGGATAAAAAAGCGCCTATTGAAGAAAGCTTGAAAAAACTTAAAGATGCGCATGCAGCGAGAAACTTTGCTGATATCGATTCGGCGCAAGAGGCATTGCAGAACGCATGGAATGCAGCTTCTGAAGAGATGTATAAAGCCGGTCAGGATGGCGCTGCCCAGCCGGAAGCTGGTGCTGATGCACAGGCAGGCGGACAAGCTGCTGACAGCGGCGATAACGTTACTGACGTAGATTTTGAAGAAGTAAAAGACGACAAAAAATAATCGGTAAGCTTGTTCAAGTAAAAGGCCCCTGATCATTTGATCAGGGGCCTTTTTTATTATAAATCTTATTTATTATTTCCAGAGATTTTCAGGATAAGTACCATCTTTTACCAATTGGTCGATACTTGCCTGTACAAAAGGTTTGTCTTCTTTATAAGTTACACCGAACCATTGGTTGTCTGTTGGGATCACTTTAAAACTGGCCGTATTTGTTTTTACCAGGTTTTCACCAATTAAAGGGATAAAGAACTCTGCTTTTGGTTTGTCTTTATTTTCAAGCGCAAATACTTTAAACAGATCTTCGGTCAGTTTAAATACGGCTGGTGTGAAACCCCAGAAATTCATGGAAACAGGAGTGTCAAACTCTAAGGGATACTCTACGCCTCCTTCTTCATATACAATCCCGTCATCTTTTTTATAAACCTGTGTACGTTCTGTAATTTCTTCCAGATAGCCGGCTGCATTGGTTTTGCAAACACCACGTGATACAGAACCGAAATCGGATAAAGTTTTTCCGATCTGATAGCCTACAATAGAGTAGTTGCTGTCTGTAGCTTCGGTACTAAGGAAATCAACCATTTTTTTAAAGGCATCAAATCCATAATAATCATCTGCATTGATGACACAAAATGGTTCTTTGATCACATTTCTTGCAGAAAGGATGGCGTGTGCAGTCCCCCATGGTTTTTCGCGATAGATTTCCTCTTCAATGCCAAACTGTTTGAGATCGAAGTTCTGGAATACGTAATCGGTTGCAATTTTACCTTGAAGTTTTGGTTCAAAGATGGCTTTGAAGTTATCTACAAATTCTTCTTTGATGATGAATACTACTTTACCAAAACCTGCTTTTATTGCGTCGAAGATGGAATAATCTATGATGGTTTCGCCATTTGGTCCAAAGCCATCAATTTGTTTCATGCTGCCATAACGGCTTGCCATACCGGCTGCTAGTATTAATAAGGTAGGTTTCATTCAATAAAAATAGTAATTAGGTTAATATTCAATATAATACGATACTTTTCGCGGGGCTAAAAATACATTTTTTGTTTAAGGTAAAGATAGTTTTTTATTTAAAATCCGAAGATACCTTTTCCGCCGCTGCTTCTTGGTTTTTTCCCTGTCAGCATACCGAACAATCCCCTTACAATTTCTTTGCCAATCTGCCTGGTAATGGTCGCCCCCATTACGCGTTCAATAATGCTTTTTTCTCCTTTTGCAGGCGTTTGTTCTTCCCTGGTCTGTTCCTGTGTTTGTTGTTCTGCCTGTCTGTCATTTACCCTTTTTGTCAGAATCTCATAGGCACTTTCCGGATCGACGGTTTCCTGGTATTTTTCGGTCATGCTGCTGGATTGGATTAATCCATTGTAGTCGGCCGTGGTTAAGGGGCCCATGATGGCCCTTGGCGGCGTAAGCATGGTGGCCGCCACTTCTGTAGGAATACCTTTTTCATTCAGGACAGTGATCAGGGCCTGACCGGTCCCTAATGAAGTTAAGATCTGGTCGATCTTGTAGAATTCTGAGGTGGGATAGGTATTTACGGTCTTTTTCATGGCATCTGCATCGTTGGGTGTAAATACCCTTAGGGCATGCTGTATACGGTTACCCAGTTGAGACAATACACTTTCTGGTACATCCGTAGGCGTCTGGGTGCAAAAGAACACGCCTATGCCCTTAGAACGGATCAGCCTGATGATGGTTTCAATCTGTTCTAAAAATGCTTTAGATGAGTTTTTAAACAGCAGGTGTGCTTCATCAAAAAAGAAAACCAGCTTGGGTTTGTCCAGGTCCCCGGCCTCGGGCATATTGTAGAATATTTCTGCCAGGAGGCTTAACAAAAAAGTAGAATAGAGCACCGGCTGGTTCTGAACATCGGAAATGTTGAGCAGGCTGATCACCCCTTTGCCATCAACTTTCCCAAAAAGGTCTTCAATATCAAAAGAACGTTCGCCAAACATAGCACCAAGGCCCTGTTGTTCTATGGCTACTATTTTTCTTAAAATGGTGCCCGAGGTGGCGGTTGATATTTTTCCGTAGGACTCTTTGATCTCTTCAGCACCTTCTTCGCCCGATAGGTAAGAGACCAGTTTTTTAAGGTCGTTAAGGTCGATGATCGGCATTTTATTGTCGTCGGCATACTTAAAGATAACGGCAAGTACACCGGTCTGGGTATCATTGAGGTCCAGTATTTTGGCCAGCAAAACAGGACCAAATTCAAGAACGGTTGCCCTCATCTGGGCGCCTAGTTTTCCGGATAAAGAATAAACTTCCAATGGGAAGCCGGCAGGACTAAAGGGCTTATTGAGTTGTTTTGCCCTGTCCTCTATTTTGGGGTTGACGGCACCAGGTTGATTTAATCCGGACAGGTCGCCTTTTACATCCAGCATAAATACCGGTACACCTGCATCTGACAATTGTTCGGAAAGCAATTGCAGGGTACGCGTTTTTCCCGTTCCGGTTGCACCTGCTACCAGTCCGTGTCTGTTCATCATGTGCAGCGACAGGTTGATCTCGGCATCAGACAATACTTCACCATCTAATATACCGGCCCCAAGGTAAATATACGATCCGCTGGGCTTATAGGACGCTTTGATCTTTTCTATAAATTTTGCTGACTGATTGCTCATGAGTAAAATGTTTTTGTGTACGAAGAACTATAAAAGTAACAAAAGCGCTCGTTTTTAAAAAATAAAGGCCTGCTGGTGTTGGCAGCAGGCCTTTATGGCGCTTATGAATTTGAATATCTGAAATCGTGGTCTTTCTTTATGTTCAGCAGGGAGTGGTAGATCAGGCTGATGACATTGTCTACATCTTCCTTATGGATCATTTCTACCGTGGTATGCATATAGCGTAGGGGCAGCGAGATCAGCGCGGAAGGAACCCCGCCATTAGAGTAGGCAAATGCATCTGTATCTGTTCCGGTTGAACGCGAAGATGCCTGGCGCTGGAAAGGAATGTTGTTTTTCTCAGCGGTTTCGATCAGCAGTTTGTTCAGGTTGGTTTGAACAGCTGGCGCATAGGAAACCACAGGCCCTTTACCGCAGGCAAGATCGCCCTGAGTGATCTTGTTGATCATTGGGGTAGTGGTATCGTGGGTTACGTCGGTAACAATGGCCACATGAGGTTTAATTCTGTCGGCGATCATTTCTGCGCCCCGAAGCCCGATTTCTTCCTGTACGGAATTTACGATGTACAGGCCAAACGGGAGTTTCTTTTTGTTTTCTTTAAGCAGACGGGCTACTTCGGCGATCATAAAACCACCGGCCCTGTTGTCGAGCGCCCTGCCTACATAGTAACGGTCGTTTAGCACCATAAATTCATCTTCATAGGTAATCACACAACCCACGTGGATACCCAGTTTTTCTACTTCTTCCTTGCTGGTACAGCCGCAATCCAGAAATATATTTTTCAGTGCAGGGGCTTCTTCTTTTTCTCCGCCGTTACGGGTATGGATAGCAGGCCAGCCAAATACGGCTTTAACCATTCCTTTATCGGTATGGATATTTACCCGTTTGGAAGGGGCAATCTGGTGATCGGAACCACCGTTGCGGATCACGTAAATCAATCCATCTGCGGTAATATAATTGACGAACCAGGAAATTTCATCAGCGTGGGCTTCAATCACCACTTTAAATTCTGCTTTAGGGTTAATTACACCTACGGCAGTACCATAGTTGTCTATAAAGCTCTCATCTATATAAGGTTTTAAATAGTCGAGCCATAATTTCTGGCCTGGATATTCAAATCCGGTAGGGGATGGGTTATTGATATATTCTTCAAAAAACTGGAGCGATTTTTTAGTAACCACAGAAACATGATTCTGTTTGTCGTCTTTCTTTTTAGCCATTATTTTATTTTTAATCTAAGCAAATATATAAATCGGGCGTTAACCCTGGGTCTAATTGTTCAGTTGTAACTCCATAATGACAAAGTCAATCCCCTTACTTACGCTAGTTTGATGGGTTGTTGCAAAGCCAAATTTGCTGTAAAAACCAGTAGCGGAAACACGGGCATTACACCACAATTTTTTACCGCCCGCATTTTTTACATAAGACACGAGGTATTCAAGTAACCGGGCTCCATAGCCTTTGCCCTGCGCAGCAACAATTGTTGCAAATTTTCTGAACTGATAACTGTCGTTTTTATGGAACAGCGAAACTACTGCAGTCAGTTCATCCTCAACATACAAGCCAAAATGGGTGCCTTCTTTGTCGTTGTCCAGTTTGATGCTGTCAAAAGGCAGGTCAGGGTACATCACTTCATGCCTGATGCGCCAGGTTAAATCAAAACTGATCTGTTCAATCCGGACTTTCTGCATCATCAGGTTTTTATTTTATGGCTATAGAAATTATAGATCAGTATATTTAACACCACCACCAGACTGGTACCCAGGCAGAATAAATGCCATTGCCCTTTTTCCCATAACCACAACCCGAAAGCGGAGCCAACGGAGGCACCTACAAAGCTTACTGACATGAAAATGGTGTTCAGGCGGTTCCTTGCTTCGGGGACTAAAGTGTAGATCCTGGTCTGGTTGGTAACGTGTATAGCCTGCTGGCCGATATCTATTAAGATAATTCCGGCTATAAAAAGGTAGAGGTGGCTTCCGGTAAAATAGAAAGCCGCAATACTGATGAGCTGCAACAGGAGACCGGTCAGCAGATTTTTACGTGGGTTTTGTCCGCTGCTCAATTTACCCATCAAAGGGGCTGCCAGGGCGCCAGCTGCACCTGCAATTCCGAACAGGCCAATTTGCAGGGTTTGAAAATTAAATGGGGGATTGGCCAGAAACAATACCATGGTTGTCCAGAATGCACTAAGGATAGCGAAGGCCAGAAAATTAATGATGGAAGCCTCCCGCAGTACCGGTTGTGTTTTGATGTAACCCCACATGGACGACATCAACTTGCCATAGGACCCTGTAAAGGAGGGTTTGCTTTGAGGAAAACGTTTAGCCATAAGTAAAAGCAAAAGAAAGCAGATGCCGGCAGCAATAAAATACATCGACCGCCAGCCCCATAAAAAACCCACGCTTCCGCTTACTGCCCGCGAGGCGAGGATACCAATCAGCAATCCGCTCATAATTATACCAATGGTAGGACCTCTTTTTTCATCAGAAGTAAGGTTAGCAGCCATAGGCAAAATGAGTTGCGGGATGATGGAGCTGGCGCCAATCAGCACGCATGCGATTTGCAGCAGCAAAAAGGTATGCGAAAAGGCCGCGAGCAGCAATGCGGCCACAGCCAAACCGGTGATCATCAGGATTTGCCTGCGGCGTTCAAACATATCGCCCAGGGGCACGAGTAAAAATAAGCCCAGTGCATAACCCGCCTGTGTAAGGTAGGTGATCCTGCCGGCATAACTTTCACTCAGATTGAACTCGCGTGCTACAAGTATCACCAGGGGCTGGCAGTAATAAATGTTTGCGACAATAAGCCCCGTACAAAAAGCCATCAATAAGACATCGGTACGACTAAGCTGCATTATAATGGGATATTTCCGTGCTTTTTACGCGGAGTATTCACTACTTTATTTTCCAGCATTTTAAATGCTTTGATCAATTTAATCCGGGTTTGCGCCGGTTCTATCACCTCATCTATAAATCCCCTTTCAGCGGCGCGATAAGGGTTTGCAAAGGTGTCTGAATAGAGTTTTTCCTTTTCCAGCCATTTCTCTTCAGGTTTTTCCGCATTGGTGATTTCTTTTTTGAAGATGATCTCTGCGGCTCCTTTTGCACCCATTACTGCAATTTCTGCAGTGGGCCAGGCGTAATTCATGTCGGCACCTATATGTTTAGAGTTCATGACATCGTAAGCACCCCCATAGGCTTTTCTTGTGATTACAGTAATGCGGGGCACGGTAGCCTCACTAAAGGCATAAAGCAATTTGGCACCATTGCTGATAATTCCATTCCATTCCTGATCCGTTCCCGGAAGGAAACCCGGGACATCTTCAAAAACAAGCAAAGGGATGTTGAAGCAGTCGCAGAAACGGACAAACCTGGCTGCCTTTGTTGAAGCATGGTTGTCTAAAACCCCTGCCAGGTATGCAGGCTGATTGGCTACAATGCCAATGCTTCGGCCGGCCAGTCGCGCAAAGCCTACCACTATGTTCTCTGCATAGTCTTTATGTGCCTCCAGAAAGCTGTCGCTGTCCACGGTATCTTCTATTACACTTCTGATGTCGTAAGGCTGGTTTGCATTTTGCGGCATGATATCGTTGAGTGCAGCCCTGTTTTCATCACCCATTTCATAGGGTAGTGAGGCCGGTACTTCTTCGCAGTTTTGCGGCATGTAGCTGAGCAATCTTTTGACATGGGTGATGGCATCCAGCTCATTGGCGCAGGCAAAATGGGTTACGCCGGATTTTGTGGCATGTGTAGATGCACCCCCCAGTTCTTCTGAACTGACCTCTTCATGAGTTACAGTTTTAACCACGTTAGGGCCTGTAACAAACATATAAGAGGTGTTTTCGACCATTAATATAAAGTCTGTAATGGCCGGAGAATATACTGCGCCGCCTGCACATGGGCCCATAATGGCCGATAACTGAGGCACGACACCGGAAGCCTGCACATTTCTGTAAAATATATCGGCATATCCGCCCAATGAAACCACACCTTCCTGAATACGGGCACCGCCGCTGTCGTTCAAACCGATTACCGGAGCTCCATTTTTCATGGCCATATCCATGATCTTACAGATTTTTTCGGCATGGGTTTCTGAGAGAGAGCCCCCAAACACGGTGAAATCCTGCGAAAACACATAAACAAGCCGGCCATTGATGTTGCCATAGCCTGTAACTACCCCATCGCCCAGATACTTTTCACGCTCCATTCCAAAATCGGTACTCCTGTGGGTTACCATCATTCCGATCTCTTCAAAAGAGTTTTCGTCCATTAAAAAATGGATCCTTTCCCGGGCGGTAAGTTTTCCTTTTTTATGCTGACTTTCAATCCTGGCTTCGCCACCGCCGGCTTTTGCCTGTTTAATTTTATCCTGGAGGAGCTCTATTTTATTCTTCATTTAAAATGATTTTGTCAAATATCATAAATATATTGTTACCAGCGGTATTGCAGCCTTACGGTAAATACATCATCTTTCAGATCTTCAAGATAGCCTGGCAGCTGGGTCGGATCGTTCACTACATGTTCGTTGTAAACCGTTAATTTCATTCTTGAATTGATGAGGCAGGCCATGCCATAGCCCAGGGTGTTGAACTTAATGTCGCCGGCAGTGGTATTGCTTCCGGGCGCGCCGATCTGTGCCTCTTTGATGTCGCTGTTCGGGTCATAAGAATCATAGGCCAGGAGCGCAGTAAACCTGCTTTTTGCGATCTGTTGGGTCAGCCATAAATAATAACCCGAAAAGGGGCGTAAATAAAGATCGGTAGCGGGTTGGGCAGCAAAGCTCTGACTGGCTACAGGACCGGTTATACTGGATGAACTGGCCACACCTGGTTGTGTACCACCTATATATTCTGCTTTAAAAAGGGTAGTCCCGAAGGTATTGTCGCATTGCAGCTGCAGGTTCCCGCCGTAATAATTGCGCTTGGCATTCCAGTCTACATACTCGGGGCTGGTATTTTTAACGAAACCACTGCTGTTGGTGCTATAATAGCTTTCTGTATCAGATCGTACAGAACCCTGATAAACGGAGCCGCCAAATCCGATATGCAGTTTTTTATTGGCCAGGCTGTCGAACTTAAAGCCCAGGTTGCCGACAATATCTTTTTTCGAGTCATAATCCCTGGCCGAATGGCCGCTGCCATTTATTACAGCAACTTCGGCGGTAAGGAAATGAAATTTGCCGTCGGGCCTGAAAGTAAGCATTGCACCCAGATCCCTTTCACGGGGCATTAAGGTTTGAAATACTCTTGCCCGTTCGGGGAAGTCCCGGTAGCCTGAAGAATAAACAATTGAATGCCCGAAAGGACGGTTAAACAATCCTGCTGTAAATAACAGGGCCTTTGAAGTGGGGCGGTGTAGTTGTATGAAGGCATCCATCAATTGGACCCCGTTTTGTGTGGCATCAATTTGAAAGACGATACTTGAATATTTATCGGCCCGGTCTATTTTTAACCTTCCCCTACGGATCATAAAGCGGTCTTTGGAGTTTTTTGCAAAATCCCCTCCGGAAAAAGAGAGTATACCGGCCGATTGTGCCCTTTGATATTGTGTTTGCAGGTATCCTGTTATGGCAATCTCGTGCGTATCATAGGTTGAGGGCGCGTTATTGCTTTGTGCAAAAGTAAAAACAGCGCAAAAAAGAAGCAGACCTAAGGGTATTAATTTCATAAAAGCAGGTAAAAATATTTAAAGGGGCTAAAATACGTTTAATGCTTCGTTTTCCTATAACAAGCGAGTTTATTTTAAACTTCAGTGGCACCAGCGCTATGTTTGATCACAACTAAATTACATTTTTATTACATGACAATTTGTTTGTTCGGGTATTTTGGCCTTATTTTTGAAAAAATTGAAACAAAAAACACACACAATTAAATAAATGTTTTTAAGGAAATACCGTTTGTTGATCATCATTGCCTTTTTGGGCATCTTTTCTGCAAAGATGGTGATTTCCGGTGCCCCAGTGTTTTTTAATCATATTGATAAAGAGATCATGAATGCTGTGATCATGCAGATCGAAGTAGAGCATAGTGCTGATGGCGATAGTGGTAAAGCAAAAGTAAAGCTTTGCGATTATAAGGTTGACATGCATTATGACTATAGCTTCTCGGCTGTACTCAGTCATTTTGGAATTAATAACAGTTTTATTGATCACTTTAAACGGTATGTAGATCCTTTCCACCCATCCGTACCTACGCCGCCTCCCAACCACTGCTGATTTTTACAGGTGTGACCGTCCCTTATAAAAGAGATTGTCGTGCATTTTTTAGAAATTAGTTAGAACATTAAAACATAGTTTTATGCAAAGTGGAAACTCAGTCTTTTCGAGACTGGAAGTGAAGAAGTATATCTTAAAAAAGAATTTAAAGAAGGATTTGCCCGCTAGTATAGTGGTATTCCTGGTTGCGCTGCCCCTCTGTCTGGGTATTGCGCTGGCATCCGGGGCTCCCTTGTTTGCCGGTTTGATTACCGGTGTGGTAGGCGGTATTGTAGTAGCCAGCTTAAGCGGTTCGCAGTTAAGTGTAAGCGGGCCGGCGGCGGGGCTTACTGCAATTGTTTTGGGTGCCATAGGGCAATTGGGTGGATACCAGATTTTTATATTGGCGGTAGTATTGGCGGGGGCTATGCAGCTGATCCTTGGCTTATTAAAGGGCGGTACCATTGGTAACTACTTTCCTTCAAGTGTAATTGAAGGGATGCTGGCTGCCATTGGTTTGACATTGATCCTGAAGCAAACGCCTCATGCCCTGGGTGTGGACTCTGATTTTTTTGGTGATGAAAGTTTTTTTCAGAAGGACCATGAAAACACATTCTCGGCTATAGGTGGAGCCCTCAATCATTTCAGTGTGGCAGCAATAGTGATCAGTGCTCTTTCGATTGCCATATTAGTGTTGTGGCCTAAGTTTAAAAAATTAAGCCTGATCCCGGCTCCGCTGATTGTGGTCATATTGGGTATTGGCTTAACACTGGCCTTTCAGGGTACAGGTTATGCGTTAAAAGCAGAGCAAATGGTAGCTATCCCGGTAGTCAATGGCTGGTCGGAATTTATGGGGCTTTTTACTACACCTGATTTTTCTCAGATTACCAATAGTAAAGTATGGGTAGTTGCAGCAACGATAGCCGTTGTAGCCAGTCTGGAAACCTTGCTGAGTATTGAGGCTATTGATAAAATAGATCCGATCAAACGTGTATCACCTACAAACAGGGAATTGATGGCCCAGGGTGCCGGAAATATGGTGAGCGGGATGTTGGGTGGTTTGCCCATGACTTCGGTTATTGTCCGCAGTTCGGCCAACGTTAACGCAGGCGGGCGGACAAAGATGTCTGCAATTTTTCACGGAACCTGGTTACTTTTGTCGCTGCTTTTTATCCCAGGTCTGATAAATATGATACCTTTGGCATGTTTAGCAGCTATACTATTGGTAACAGGTTATAAATTAACTAGAATAGCTTTATTTAAGCACATGTATCATAAGGGATGGGACCAGTTTGTTCCTTTTGTGGTTACCATTGTTGCCGTATTGCTTACCGACCTGTTAAAAGGGGTGGCCATAGGCATGCTGATCTCTGTGTTTTACCTGCTGCGTACCAATATGCGTAATCCGTTCTTCTACAAAATCCAGGAAGAAGGCAACAAGAAAAACATCAGGATTAAACTGGCAGAGGAAGTCTCTTTCCTCAACAAAGCTGCTATACAGGTGGTACTGAACAAGATTCCTAAAGAAACCAATGTAATTATTGATGGAACAAACTCGAGATATATAGATCCCGATGTTTTGGAAACTATTTTTAATTACAAACATAATGCCTATACTAAGGGTATTATTGTAACGCTCGAAAATGTTAAGGCGCAGTATATCGTGCCCAAGTTAAATCACAAAGTCATAGAAGAAATTAACAATTAAATATCATGTGCGCTAAATTAGAAAAACAACATAACGAAGATATTACTTACGATAGTTTATTAAAGGGAAACAAGGAGTGGGTTGCAGCTACGCTAAAAGAAGACCCTCAGTTTTTTGACCGCCTGTCTGCCGGTCAGGCCCCGCCTGTATTGTGGATAGGCTGTTCAGACAGTCGTGTGCCTGCCAACCAGATCACCAATACGATGCCGGGCGATATCTTTGTACACCGTAACATTGCCAATGTGGTTACACATACGGACATGAACCTGTTAAGTGTACTGGATTATTCGGTAAACGTACTTAAGGTAAAGCACATCATTGTTTGCGGCCATTACGGCTGCGGAGGTGTAAATGCAGCACTGGGAGATAAACAGGTAGGTTTAATCGACAACTGGTTAAGGAACATCAAAGATGTGATCCGCATACATGAGCGTGAAATGTCGACCATCAAAGACCCGCAAAAAAGGTCTGACCGTTTGGTTGAGCTGAACGCCATAGAAGGTGCAGCCAATGTGATGAGTACTTCTATTGTGCAGAACGCCTGGGCATCAGGACAGGAACTGTCCGTTCATGCCTGGGTTTATAGCCTGAAAACAGGATTGATCTCTGATATGCAGGTAAGTGCATCAAGTGCTGATGACATTTCGCCGGTGTTCAAAATGAAGGCAGGAAAATAACCGTTTTCTTCGGAGCCTGGGAACCTTTGTCCTGAAGAAGGACAAAATTTTCCCAGGTCTCCTCTGAGAAGGTAATTTTCAGGTTAAGCAGGGAGGTTAAGTAAGGTGGTTAGCCAAGCCTGGCAGACAGAATGCTAAGTAATGCTAAAAGCATTATATAAAAGAAAAGCTCCAAGTTTCGTCACTTGGAGCTTTTCGCTTTTATCTAAGGTTCTCTAGTACTTTCAATACTATTGATTAAGCAATTTGTTTAGCATGCCGTCTATTTAACAACTTTACTTAACACCCTTGCTTAACCTGAAAATTACCTTCTCAGAGGAGACCTGGGAATAATTTGCGCTTTTTCAGCGCAACTTGTTCCAGACTTCGAAGAGAACGGTTATTTCCAATCTATCCCAGGAAAGGGTACCTGTAATCTTTTGGCGGATCGAAAGTTTCTTTTATTGCACGTGGCGATACCCAGCGTAAAAGATTGATCATAGAACCCGCCTTATCGTTGGTGCCAGAACCTCTTGCACCGCCAAAAGGCTGCTGTCCAACAACTGCACCTGTACATTTGTCGTTGATGTAAAAGTTACCGGCAGCATTTCTCAGGGCATGTGTAGCTTTCTCAATAGCATAACGGTCCTGCGCAATTACAGCTCCGGTTAAGGCGTATATAGAAGTAGTATCAATGATGTTCAATACTTTATCGAAGTCTTTGTCGTCATATACATAGATCGTCAAGACTGGTCCGAAAAGCTCTTCGCACATGGTAGTATATTTCGGGTCATCTACTACAAGTACAGTAGGTTCAATAAAATAACCTTTGGTTTTGTTGTAGCCGCCACCTGCAATGATCTCGACCCCTTTATCTTTCTTAGCTTCGTCGATGTATTTGGCCAGTTTGTCAAATGAGTTCTCGTCGATCACCGCGTTAATGAAGTTGCTGAAATCTTCGGTGCCGCCCATTTTAAAGGTAGCCAGATCGCGCTGCATAAATTCCTTTACTTTCGGCCAGATGCTTTTGGCAACATACACACGTGAAGCTGCAGAGCATTTCTGTCCCTGGTATTCAAAAGCGCCGCGTATGATTGCTGTACTGGAAGCCTCAGCTTCAGCAGAGCCATGCACCAGGATAAAATCTTTACCACCGGTTTCGCCTACAATGCGTGGGTAGGTTTTGAACTTATGGATGTTGTTTCCGATGGTTTTCCAGATGTTCTGGAATACTCCGGTAGAACCTGTAAAGTGAATACCTGCAAAATCAGGGTGGTTAAAAATTACCTCACCAGCATCCGGACCGGATACGTAAACCAGGTTAATTACCCCATCAGGCAATCCTGCTTCTTTAAAGATCTCCATTAAAACGTTGGCAGCAAAAATCTGTGTGTTTGCTGGTTTCCACACCACTACGTTACCCATCATGGCGGCAGATGTTGGCAGGTTACCTGCAATGGCTGTAAAGTTAAATGGGGTAAGGGCAAATACAAAACCCTCAAGTGGGCGCTGTTCAACCCTGTTCCATGATCCTCTAGGCGATACAGGGGGCTGTTGCTTATAAATGTCGGCCATATAGCTCACATTGAAGCGTAAGAAGTCGATCAGCTCACATGCCGAATCAATCTCTGCCTGATAGGCATTTTTGCTCTGGCCCAGCATGGTTGCAGCGTTCAGTTTATAACGGTACGGACCAGCAATTAAATCTGCAGCTTTCAAAAATATTGCCGCACGGTGCTCCCAGGCCAGGTTTTCCCAATCAGCTTTGGCAGCTAAAGCTGCATCAATAGCTTGCGATACATGACTTTTATCTCCTTTGCTGAATTGTCCAAGTATATGTTGATGATCGTGCGGCGGAGTAACTTTTCCTTTATTGTCGGTATGTACTTCCTTACCTGCAATGTGCATTGGTATCTCAATTTGTTTTGAACGGGCATCGGCAATAGCAGCCATTAGCAGTTCACGTTCTTTACTTCCAGGTGCATAACCCAGGATGGGCTCATTAACAGGGGTTGGTACGTTAAAAAATCCTTTAAGCATGGTATAATAAGTTATTTTTTACAAAGGTAAGGTAATTTTTTATTACGTGGGTAATACTTATAAGGCGCTTAATAATTCCTATTTTTGAATGCTGAATATGATAAAATACCTGCGCTTACTGCTGCTTCCCTTTTCTGCCCTTTACGGCATCGTAGTGGTGTGCAGAAATAAATGCTACGACATCGGGCTGTTTAAGTCGGCCAGCTTTGACCTGCCTGTAATTTGTGTGGGTAACCTGGTGGTTGGCGGCTCCGGTAAGAGCCCGGTAACCGAATACCTGGTTCATTTGTTAAAGGGTTATAAAATAGCCATCCTGAGCAGGGGCTATGGCCGGAAAACGAGGGGTTTTATACTGGCCGATGAAAATGCCAATGCACAAACCATTGGCGATGAGCCCATGCAGTTTTACAGTAAATTCAGACATGTTACTGTGGCGGTATGTGAAGATCGTGTTCATGGCATCAATCGGTTAAAGGATAGTCATGACCTGATTATTTTAGATGATGCCTACCAGCACCGAAGGGTAAAACCAGGTTTCAGCATTTTGCTTTTTGAGTATCAGAAATTACTGAGCTGGCAGTTTCTGCTGCCTGCCGGGAATTTAAGAGAGCCCTTTAGCGGCTACAAGCGGGCACAGGCATTACTGGTTACCAAAGCTCCGGTACAGCCTGATGCCATCGAAAGTGCGGCCTGCAAAAAAAAGTTTGGGGATATACCGGCCGGCGAATTATCCTTTTCTTTTATCAGCTATGGAAACCTGAAGCACCTGTTTTCTGGTGTGGAACAGGCCTGCGATACCCTTAAGAAAGATACAACCGTGTTTTTACTTACCGGAATAGCTAATCCGGCACCTTTACTGGCACATTTAAAAGGATATTCAAATCACATTGCACAGTACAATTATCCCGACCATCACCAGTTCAGCAGGCAAAATATAACGCAGCTGGTTAATGCGTTTAAAAATGAACGCTCAAAAGAAAAGATCATCATCACAACAGAAAAGGATGCACAGCGTTTATTAGCTGTTACTTTAAAAGAATTACTGTTAAATTTACCTGTCTTTTATTTGCCCATTAAAATTGAGCTGCAGGAAAAAGATAAAGCTACATTTGATCAAAAGATTTTAAATTATGTTTCAGGCACTACACGAAACCGTTGAGTATATAAAGCGCAAAACCAATAATTTCCAGCCCGAGATTGGAATTGTTTTAGGAACAGGCCTTGGCGGTCTTGTAACGGAGATGGAAATCGAATTCAGTTTAATGTATTCCAATATCCCTAATTTCCCAATCTCTACTTTAGAGTTCCATTCAGGGAAGCTGATTTTTGGGACCCTTAAAGGCAAGCGGGTAATGGCAATGCAGGGCCGTTTGCACTATTATGAGGGATACAGCATGCAGCAGATTACTTTTCCCATCAGGGCAATGAAGGCTCTGGGAATACATTGTCTTTTTGTATCGAATGCTGCGGGCTCTTTGAATCCTGATTTTAAGAAGGGCGACCTGATGATCATTAATGATCACATTAACCTGCAACCGGAAAGTCCGCTTAGGGGACATAATGAAGCCGATATGGGACCAAGGTTTCCCGATATGAGCCAGCCCTACAGCCGTAAACTCATTGCAAGTGCAATGCAGATTGCTGAAAAAGAAGGTATTACTTGTCACCAGGGCGTATATGTGTCAGTAACAGGCCCCAACCTGGAAACAAGGGCCGAATACAAATATTTAAGGATCATTGGAGGCGATGCCGTTGGGATGAGTACCGTGCCGGAAGTTATTGTAGCCAACCATATGAGTGTACCTGTGTTTGCCATCTCTGTATTGACAGACGAAGGTTTCCCGGAGGAGCTGCAGCCGGTTAGCCTGGATGAGATCCTGGAGACTGCAAGTGCTGCTGAACCCAAAATGACTAAGATATTGAGCCAGTTAATTTCGACGCTATAATGTATAAACGCATTGTTTTATTAGTTCTTTTGCTTGCAGGTTTAAGTACCGGGCATTTGTATGCACAGGATTTAAAAACTACAGTAAGAGAGAATAAAGAACTGGATTCTTTGCGTAAGAAGGAGGAAGGGGGGATGGATTCTGTGATCTTCACTTCTAAATATGTACGCTATACTACCCTAAAGCTTACTAAAGACAGCATTCAAACACTGGCACTGGATACGAGCTTAAATGGCTTTCAAAACTTTAGTGTGCTTGTACAGCCGAGACGGCCGACAGTAGGTACCGGTAACCTGGGGCTGGCAGCTATGCCAATGCTGTTTGAACCTTCAAAAACAATTGGCTTTGATGCTGGCTTTCATGCACTGGATTATTATGCAATGACACAGGACGACATTAAATACTATAAAGCCAGAACACCTTTTACCAGTTTGTACTATGTGGCGGCAGGAGATGCAGAACAGGTTTTTAAAGTGATCCACTCCCAGAATGTTAAGAAAAACTTTAATGTGGGGGCAAATTTTAACCGGATTGGTGCCAATGGTATTTATGCCCGTCAAAGGGGAGACGATTTGAACGGGGCATTGTTTGCCTGGTACGAATCGCCCAATAAACGTTATAATTTATGGAGCAATGCCATCTTCAATACTTTGAAGGCAGCTGAGAATGGTTCTATTGGCAACGACAGCATTTATACTTCACCCGCCCAGCTTGGACTAAACCGGATAGCCGAAAGGGTGCGTTTAAACAATGCCAGGCAGATATGGCGGCAGGGCTCTTTTATGCTCAAGCAAACCTATTTTGTTGGGCGTATAGACAGTCTGGCCCAGGAAATATCGGATAAGATCTTGCCTACCAACAAAATTGCCTACACTTTTAAATACGATAAGCGTTCTTACGCATTTCAGAAGAATGAAGATGATGATCACTCTGTAATTCCGGAAGGTTTTGCCGACCCTAAATTTACCAACGACAGTACCCTTTATAAGCACATGCAGAATGAGTTTGTGTATAGTTTTTTTCTAAGGGCAAAATCGAGTGCGATTATTAAAAATGAGTTGAAGATAGATGCGGGTATCCGGCACGATTACTACAACTACACGCAGTTGGGTATGTATCCTGATTCGAGTACTTTTTACAAGTACAATTCGACCTTTCAGAACATCACTTTACTAGGCTCGGCAGGTTACAGGTTTAGTAATCGGATAGACCTGAACCTGGATGTAGAACAGATTTTTCAGGGCAGGCATACCGGCGATTTTCTGTATGAGGCAAAGAGCAACGTGCTGCTTAGCAATTCAGTAGGAAGGGTAGTGCTCGGGGCTTATTTCCAGAACAAATCTCCGGAGGAAATTTATAACCGTTTTGTGGGAAATCATTACAACTGGCGGGGTGATGTAAATGGCAACAGCTTCGACCGGACCAAGACCATTAATTTTTCTTTTAAATACCTGAATGAGCAATTAAAATTGGATGCTACAGCGCAATATTATCTCATTACCAATTATCTGTATTTTAAATCGAGGGCAGCTGATGCAAATGCCACGGAAGCAGAACGATTGACAATTATGCCTGCCCAGCTCGGCAGTAGTGTTAACCTGTTAAAAATTGCCATTGGTAAAAAGTTCCGCTGGGGTAAATTTAACCTGGAGAGTTACCTGGTTTATCAGAAAACGGACAACCCTGATATATTACGTACACCAGAGGTTTATACTTTCAATACTTTTTATATCAATCAAACTTTCTTTAAGGCTCTTAAAACCAATGTCGGATTTGATATTCGTTACAATACGCCCTACAAAAACTATGCATACTCGCCAGCTTCGAGTCAGTTTTATATAGGTGTAGACAACAAGACTTTTGAAAGCACGCCAATTGTTGACGTTTGGGTAAAAGCCAGTTTAAGAAAAGCCAATCTGTTTGTGAAGTGCGACTATGTGAACCAAGGCTTTCCGATTAAGGGATATTATACCATTAACCAGTATCCGATGCAGGACCGCTTATTGTTCAAGTTTGGTGTGCAATGGAATTTTTACGACTAAGTTTTCTGAGGTTTCTTTTTAGCTGCGGGAAATAGCACGTTGTTCAGGATCAAGCGGTACCCCGGAGAATTTGGGTGTAAGTTCAGGTCTGTTGGCGGGTCGCCCACCTCGTGTTTATAATCTTCCGGATCATGTCCTCCGTAAAAAGTAAACTGGCCCTTACCTACTTCCCCGTTTAAATATCTTACTTCCTCGGCGCCTTTATTTTCGCCAAGTACAGTAATGCTGGGCTTTACCAGACGCTTTCTGAAGGCGGTGGTCTGTCCCATAAAACCCTTGATCACTTTGTCGTGATTTTGCGTCAGCATAGTGGGCACCAGGTCCCATTTTGCCGAGAAATCAAATAAGGTAAAGAAATCATTGCTTTGATTTAATTCTCTGCTCCTGGTTTGTGTTACATCAATGTCCGAAAACTCGTAATTGGAAGGGTCCAGGTCCAGCATAAAATCCTTAAAAGCGAAAGTTCGGTTAAAGTTGATCTTTGCCTGCGCCTGGGGGTCGGCCGGATCACCATCAAACATCTTTTCACAAATGTCAATGCCTTCGGCGCTAAGGGCGATATCGAAGCTGTCGGTACCAGAGCACATAGCAAAAAGAAAGCCTCCGCCAGCACAGAACTCCTTTATCCGTTTTGCTACGGCAAGCTTCAACTCCGAAACTTTTTTGAAGCCATTTCTTTTGGCGGTCGCTTCTTGGTTTTTCACATCCTCCCTGTACCAGGTGGCATTTCTGAACGCGGCCCAGAAACGACCAAACTGCCCGGTAAAGTCCTCATGATGCATATGCAGCCAATCGTAGCCGCTCAATTTGTCTTTTAGTACTTCATCATCGTATAGCACGTCATAAGGTATTTCGGCATAGGTAAGCACCAGGGTTACGGCATCGTCCCATGGTAATTTGCTTTTGGGCGAATAGACGGCAATTTTTGGGGCTTTTTCCAGCTTTACCATTTCCATATTTACCTGGGGGTTGCTGATTTCGTTTAGTATTCCGGTTACTTTGGCATCTGCCAGGACCTGGTACGAAATGCCCCTGGCTTTACACTCGTCCTCTACTGCTTTATTGTATTTCACCAAAAAGCTGCCACCCCGGTAGTTTAAAAGCCAGCTTACATCGGCCTGCTGTTTAATGCTCCAATAGGCAATTCCATAAGCTTTTAAATGGTTCTTCTGATCTTCATCCATATAAATAAGAATGGAGGAAGCTTTCATTACGATGCTGCAGCACAGCAAAAAAAACAAGACTGGGATTCGTTTTGCGGTCATAAAATGGGCATTGGTACGAATGTAACGATATAACGCTATTAAAAAAAGTAAATTGTAGTGAAAGAGGAGCCAAATCAGTCCTGGTGCAGGCTTAGTGGATACTGCCTGTAACGAGCTTTTTACCGCTCCGGCACTAAACCTTTTCTGCTTGTGGGTGTTTAATCATAAAACATTGGTTATGAAACGAATAACACTAGGTGTCATTTTGCTGATAAGTGGGATGATGTGGTCTTGCAGTCCGATAACAAGGGTTACCGGATCATGGGTAGATAATGGTGCAAAAGGAAAAATGTTGGGTGGCCAAACGGTCTTTATTACCTCATTAACCAGGAATATAAAAGTCAGGACTGAACTGGAAAACGGGTTTACAGCTTTGCTCAGCCAGAAGAACGTAAAAACCGTAAAAGGTAATGAGTACTTTAATCCGGAATTCTATAAAAAAATACCGCCTGAAAAACAATTGTTGTCAAAGATCAAAAACTCTGGTGCCAACTACATCATGACGATATCGATGATCGACAAAAACAGTGAGACCCGATATGTGCCTGGAACAAGGGGCTATGCGCCCTTTCCATATTACAGGTGGTATGGTGGTTTTTACAGCTATTACAACTACTGGGGCCCGATGTTTTATGAACCTGGTTATTATGTAACGGATAAAACCTATTTCATGGAAACCAATCTGTACGACATAGACAGCAACAAATTGATCTGGTCGGCCCAGTCGCAAACCGTTAACCCGGGTTCCATAGATAATTTTGTAAACACTTATCCAAAAGTACTGGTAGATCAGCTGGTAAAAGACGGCCTGCTGCCCATGTAATGCGCAGACCGCAGGGGGCTTTGTAGTAGCTCTGAAGATTAGTTAACATTGAGGTGAAAATTAATTAACTTTAATTGAAGATGTTTGACTAATTTTAAGAATAAATTACGACGATGGCCGCTTACAGCGCTTATACTGATCAGGAACTGGCAGCCTTACTAAAGGAAGGTGATGGTATGGCCTATACCGAAATTTACGACAGGTACTGGCCGGTAATGTTCAGGCATAGCCGGAAAATGCTGAGGGATGATGATGAGGCCATTGATGTGGTACAGGATATTTTTACAACGCTTTGGGCCAAAGCCGCTGAAACCGTTTTTACGACTTCTATACGGTCCTTCTTATATTCGGCCACGCGGAACAAAGTGATCGATCTGATCAACAGGAACAAGGTAAGGACCAATTACCTGGCTAATCTTCAGGAATTTTACGACAAGGGTGAGTTTCTTACTGAAGATATCATCCGGGAAAAGGAACTGATCAACCGTATTGAAATGGAAGTGGCAAAACTCCCGGAAAAAATGCGGAAGATATTTGAACTGAGCCGTAAACACCACCTGTCGTACAAAGAGATCTCTGAAATTACTAATGTGGCAGAAGGTACAGTAAAAAAGCAGGTGCATAATGCGATTAAAATATTGCGTTTAAAGCTCCACCTGGTACTGGTAATCGGCGTAGGCCAGGTATTTTTGCTGCTCAATAAAATATTTTCTTAAAAAATCTACCACTTTGATTCCAGCTCTTCGTCATAACCTTAAATGGATGTTAGCGCAGTCCTGTAAATTATGGAAAACGAGATAGCTAAAGGATTAATTGAACGGTATGCAAATGGTACCTGCACAGCAGAAGAGAAGGCTATTGTGGAGAGCTGGTACCTGGACGCGATGCAGCATGCAGACGATTCCGATATGGTGGTCCCCGATTTTGAAAGGGCCTCGGCAGTATTGCGCGCTACATTGCCATTGCAACGGAAAAAAAACTATCCTTACAGGTATATCGCAGCTGCTGTTGCTGCAGTATTCTTGTTGGCTATAGGTGCAGGTTGGTATTTTACAAGGTATAACGACAATAAAGCCAATCTGGTACTTGCCGGAAAGGATGCAGACCCGGGTAAAAACATCGCTGTATTGACGTTGCCAAATGGGAAAACAATAAGCCTGAGTGATGCAAAGAAGGGCGTTGTGGTGGATCCGGAAGGTTTAAGCTATAATGATGGCAGTGCCATTCAGGCTTCATCTGCTGCCGGAGCTGCACCCGAAGGTGCATTGCTGAAAGCCAGTACCCCCAGGGGTGGTACCTATCAGTTTACCTTACCCGATGGGACTAAAGTATGGTTGAACTCGGCCTCTTCCATCCAATTTCCCCAGGCATTTGCCGGACTTAAAGAACGCAGGGTTCTGTTAACGGGAGAAGCCTATTTTGAAGTAACGAAGATGAATCATAAAGGCAGGCATTTGCCTTTTATTGTAGAAAGCAAGGGGCAGGAGGTAGAAGTGCTGGGTACACATTTCAATATCAACAGTTATACCGATGAAGAGGAGATCAGGACGACCTTGCTGGAGGGAAGTGTGAAAGTGCGGTCGGACGCCAGGGTTGTAACCATAACCCCTGGCCAGCAGGCCCGTGTAAACCACTATCTTCTTGGAAAAGTAGCGGTTGTGCCTGCAAAAATAGAACAGGTAATGGCCTGGAAAAATGGTTATTTTAATTTTGAAAACGATAACCTGCCTACAGTAATGCGACAGTTGTCGCGCTGGTATAATGTAGAGGTGGTTTATGAGGTAAACAGGATGGACGATCAATTTATAGGCGATATTCCACGTTCAGTGCGATTGTCGGACGCATTAAAGGTATTGGAGTATGGCGGAGGCTTACATTTTAAAATAGAAAATAAAAAACTTATCGTAACCAAATAAGAACAAACAACCAGATATAAACTTAAAAACAAGCAGCGGATGAAGAAATAATTACAAACCACCTAACAGATCTTATGGAAGGAAAATAACCGGACCCTGGTGACAACAGGATCCGGCTTGCCCATCCTTTCAGAATGGAACGGCGTTCCGGTCGATCGCAGAAAATACCTTGTTAAATAATTAATGAATTAACCAAAACATTCAAAAGTATGAATTTTAATTTATGTAGGGTAATGAAACTCACCGTAATCTTACTCATCATTGGCTGCGTGCAGGTGTCGGCCGAAAGCTATTCACAAAAGATTACGCTTGTCGAAAAGAACACCACTTTTAATAACCTTTTTGGGAGTATAAGGAAGCAAAGCGGCTATACCTTCTTTTACAACAACAAAATAATCAAGGAGGAAGGACGGATTAGCGTTTCCGTAAAAGATGCCAGTATCGAAGAAACGCTGGACCTGATTTTTAAGGGACGGTCATTTTCCTATACCATTATAAACAGAACCGTAGTCATCAAGAAAGAAAAACCCGGTTTGTTAGGCTTCCTTAGCAATATGTTTTCTGCTATAGATATCAAAGGAAGGGTAGTGGATAAGGAAGGCAATCCTTTACCAGGGGCATCTGTAATGATCAAGGGATCCGGTAAAGGCACATCTACCAGTACTTCGGGTAATTTTTCAATTGATGCAAAAGAAGGGGATGTACTGGTTGTTAAATTTCTGGGCTATGTTACTAAAGAGATTGCCTTAACTGCCGGTACTACCACATTGAATATTGTGTTGGATGCCGATTTGCAGGATCTGTCTGAAGTGGTAGTTACTGCTTTGGGTATAAAGAGATCTGAAAAAGCATTGGGATATTCTGTGCAAAAAATTGGCGGTAAAGATTTACAGACGGTTAAAGGTGTAGATTTGGGGACGTCCCTTTCTGGCCGGGTAGCAGGCCTGGAAGTGAGAAATTCAACTGAATTTAATGCAACACCAACATTGGTACTAAGAGGGGAAACAGCAAGATTAATTATTGATGGGGTCGATTATGATAATTTAAGTTTACGCGACATCCCTACCGATGATATAGAAAGCATAAACATTTTAAAGGGGCCAGCAGCTTCGGCATTGTATGGTTCCAGGGCTGCAAATGGTGTTTACATTATTACAACCAAGAAAGGGGCTTCAGATAAAAAGGGTGTATCGGCCGATTTCAACAGTAATACCATGTTTCAGCTTGGATATTTATCTATGCCTGAGGTACAATCCAGTTACGGAAGGGGACTGAACGGTGATATTGGAAATGATTACGTTTGGGGACCAAAACTGGACGTTGGCAACACCGCAACCGATTGGAATCCGGTTACCAAACAAATGGAGGCCAACCGCCCGATGTTGTCGCTGGGAAAAGACAACCTCAAAAACTTCATGAATACCGGAATCGTTTCCAATAATAACATTTCAATAGCCCAAAGCGCCGAAAATGGAAGCTTCAGGCTAGGACTAAATCATGTTTATAACAAGGGGCAGTTTCCAAATCAGGAATTAAATATGTTTAATTTAACCGGGGCCGGAGAGATCATCGTTTCGCCTAAGTTTAAAATTGAAGGCCGATTTGGATTGAGTCGTCAGTCTACGCCGCAGACCTGGGGTTCTGGTTATAACAACCAGGGTTACCTCTATCAGATCATCATGTGGACCGGCACTGAATATGATATCCGTGACTACAAAGATTATTGGACAATCCCAAATAAGACGCAAAACTGGATGTATACCAACTGGTATGACAACCCTTATTTAATTGCATACGAGAAATTAAGCGGAAGTATTGAAAATACCATGAACACTACTTTTTCTGCCACGTATAATTTCAGCAAAGATTTGAATTTGCTGGCGCGCATGGGGTATGATAATTATAACAATGAAACAACCATGCGTAACCCAACTTCTAATATTTATTCAAACAGGGGTGGCTGGGATGCCAAAGGTATGTATAGTATTGGTACGTATACCGGGTTTAGTATAACCAATGACGTTATTTTAAATTACAATAAAAAGATCGGCGATTTTTCTGTGGAGGCATTGGCCGGTGCCAGCTTATTTTATAAGGAAGACAAGACTTTTTCCGGAAGTACTAAAAACGGTTTAATTTCTCCAACCTTCTTTTCACTGAGAGGTTCGGTTGAGCCCGCAACTGTAAATCAGGTATTCTCGCCACGAAAAAATAACAGTGTATACGGAAGGGCAGCCTTTGGTTGGAAAGATGCCGTCTTTTTAGATTTTACAGGGAGAAATGACTGGATGTCAACCCAACCAGCCAATAACAGGTCCTATTTTTATCCAAGTGCCGGTTCCAGTATCATACTTTCTGAGTTGATTAAAATGCCTAAAGTTATCGATTTGTTTAAGTTGAGGGGATCATTGACTTTAGTGAAAAAACCTGCAGGTATTTTTGAAATTAACAAAACTTATGGAACCTCTACCAATGTTTGGAATGGTTTGAATTCAGCATCATATCCAACTACCATATTAAATTTTGAAACATTGCTGCCAAGTTCAGAGCGCACCTGGGAAATTGGGGGTACGGCCTACTTGTTTAAAAAACGATTACATGTTGATGTAAATTATTTTAACAAATATTATTTTAATACGCAGGCATCTCCAAGTATACCACAAAGTTCAGGCTTTTCATCAACATTGGTGAATACAGATGAAACAAGAGTCCGCAGAGGTTTTGAAGTTACGGTGGATGGAAGTATCATTAAAGGATCAAAATTTGAATGGAATTCGATGATCAACTGGTCTAATCAACATCAATACTATGATGATTTAGATGCATTGTATTCTCCGGACAGCAGATGGGTTTACAAAGGGGCCCGAACAGATATTTATACCTCGGGTTATTGGGTAACTGATGCTGATGGGCAGCTTGTCCATACAGCCAGTGGCATGCCATTATTAAGTACTTCAGGAAATGCAAGGGATGTAAAAAAATATGGTTATGGTGATCCGACATTTACAGTAGGCTTTATCAACAACTTTACCTATGGTAACTGGAATTTAGGTTTAAACATTGACGGCCGTGTTGGCGGATACATGTACAACTACGTGTACGATTATATGTTTGAAACCGGAACAGCCCCGGAAACGGATAATGCCTACAGGTACGATCAGGTGGTAAATAAACTAAATAACTATGTTGGTCAGGGTGTTAAATTGGTATCAGGAACGGCGACTTACGATAAATATGGAAATATTACCGCCGATACAAGGGTTTATGCACCAAATGATGTTAAGGTAGGTTACCAGACTTACGCCCGCAGCTACCGGGGCGGCGACAGGGGAATTCAAAATAAAACATTTATTAAACTGCGGGAACTATCGTTGGGTTATAACATACCCCAGAAAGTTTTAAGTAAAGTGGGACTCAAACGAGGTTATGTTGCTGTAACTGGTCAGAATTTATTCATGTGGACCAATTTTAAATATTCAGACCCGGATGTAAATTCTGAAGATCTGAATTCGCCCTCGCAACGTGTCGTAGGTTTCAATATTAAACTTGGATTATAAAATTTAAGAATTTGTTTTATGAAAATGACTAACTATAAATATATCTTGATATTACCTTTATTGGTGCTATTAAGTAACGGGTGCAAAAAATTTGATGAAATCAATGAGAACCCTCATGCTGCAACGGAAGTAAGTTCGGGTATGCTGGCTACCGGGATGATTTTAAATATTACCCGATCAGATATCAGTACGACAAAAAGTTTTATGCAGAGTTTTTTGTTGAGCAAATACTTAACATGGGGCGAAAACATTGAAGGCTTTCAATACAATAGATTGGGTGCTACTGACTTTGCGAGAATTAATTTATTGAGGAATGTTAAGCCTATGGTTAATGCCGCTCAAACTGAAGGCCTGAAAAAATCATATGAGGCCCTAGGACATTTTATCAGGGCCTGGCAGTTTTTTCACACCACAATGCAGGTTGGTGATGTGCCTTATAGCGAAGCAGTTAAAGGAGAAGAGTCGGGCGTTATTCAGCCTAAATATGATTCGCAAAAAACAGTATTCTTAGGGATTCTAAATGAGTTAGACCAGGCCAATCAGCTCTTTGCTGAAGGCGCTAAATTTGATGGGGACCCGATTTATAATGGTACTACCGATAACTGGAGGCGGCTGACCAACAGTTTTCAGTTGCACGTTTTGATTAATTTGTACAAAAAAACGGGGGATGCTGATTTAAAAGTAACCGATCGTTTTAAGGAGGTCATGACAAGACCCTTGATGCGTGATTACAAAGACAACTTTGCATTGGTTTATTCGGCAACGGCAACTCAAAACTATCCCTGGAGCAATGTGCCGGCGGGTAGCAACGCTTTTGCAAGTTCGAACTATACCATGTTAAGTTCCTATCTGATCAATCCCTTAATTCAATTACAAGACAGAAGACTGTTTTACTTTGCAAAACCTTCGCCTGTAAAAGTAACCGGCGGAATGTCAGAAAGTAATTACAACGCCTATGTTGGAGCAGATCCGGCCACCAATTTTCAGACGCTGCTGACCATGAAGAATGGTAAAGATTATTCGGATTTTAACAACAGGTATTCACAATTGGTAAATGCAGAACCAGTTAGCGTTTTTAGCTATTGGGATTTGCAGTTTATTTTGGCGGAGGCAGCTGTTCGTGGCTGGATTACAGGAACCCCGGCGCAAACTTATTATGCATCAGGTATCAGCAATTCGATGAATTTTACTGCTTTTAATACACCTGACGTAGCTGACTATCATCATAATATGAGAATGGATGGGACTTATATCGCAGCCTATACAGCTTCGGCAGCGGTGGCGTTAACTGGAACCACTGAGCAGCAAATAGAAAAAATTATCCTGCAAAAATATCTGGCTAACTTTTTACAGGGCAGTAAATATTTAGGTTGGTACGAAAACAGAAGAACAGGTTACCCGGCTTTTACGTTAAATGCAGCTACAAACCTGAATATACCATCAACTTCGTTTCCTTTAAGGTGGACATACCCGTCGAATGAAACAAGTTTTAATGCGGTCAATACCAACGCTGCAATTGCAAGTCAGTATGCAGGTAATGACGATACCAACCAGATCATGTGGATATTGAAGAATTAACGCTTTTTAACATCATTGGTCTTTTCTAATCATTTGATTTTACTATTTTTGCTTTTTACACAAAAAATATCATGAGCAAAGCAATAATTAAAACAGAGAAAGGTGATATGACTGTTCAGTTCTATGATCAGGATGCCCCAAATACAGTTGCTAACTTTAAAAAATTAGCCAGCGAAGGTTTTTATAACGGAGTAACTTTTCATAGGGTAATCCCTAATTTTGTTGTTCAGGGCGGCGATCCTACCGGAACTGGTGCTGGTGGCCCGGGCTACAAAATTGATTGCGAACTGACAGGAGAGAACCAATATCACGATCGTGGTGTATTGTCTATGGCACATGCCGGAAGGAATACAGGCGGTTCTCAGTTTTTTATCTGCCACAGCAGAGACAATACGGCCCATCTCGACAGAAACCATACCTGCTTTGGCAAGGTAATAGAAAATGTTGATGTTGTGGACAGTATCAGACAAGGTGATAAAATTTTAGGTATCGAAGTAATAGAAGATTAATATGAATTTAAGAGGAATAGTAGCAGTATCTGGCAGACCTGGTTTGTTTAAACTGGTAGGTCAGAACAAAGCAGGATACGTTCTTGAAGGTCTGGATGCACAGAAAGTTAAAATTGTAGCCAACATCACTACAACCAAGCTGGCATCACTGGAAGACATTACCGTATATGGCGAGGATGAAGATTTGAAATTAACAGATGTTCTGGCCAATATGGTTGCTGCTAAAGGGAATGTTCCTGATGCAAAAGTGGAAACAGCTGCATTGAGAGCGTTTTTTAAAGAAGTGGCTCCGGGTCATGACGAAGAGAAGGTATATGCTTCCGACATGAAAAAGATCGTGAGCTGGTACCACCTGCTTAAAGACCTGCCATTGTTCAGTGAAGCTGCACCTGCTGCAGAAGGCGAACAGGTAAAGGCTGAAGATAAGGCAGAGAAAAAGCCTAAAGCTACGCCTAAACCGGCAGCAAATGCCAAGGCGCCGAGCAAAACTGCTCAGCCAGCTAAAAAGGCCAATATGACCAGTAAAAAAGGAGTGTAAGCATTCCCTGCAATAAACCACAAAAGCCACCTTTAAGGTGGCTTTTGTGGTTTAAGCTAAATACCATATCAGCAAAAATGCAATGATGGATATGAGAATAGCAATGATATAGCTGAACCTGTCTTTTTTTGTATCGCTCTTAAATTTGTAATTCCTTTTGTACTCTGATGGTAAACGCATAACAACCTCCTTTTATATCATGATGATTTGTGGATGAAGTTTCCACAAGCCGTTTTTAATTTATTCGTGATGATAGGGCTCGCCCTTTAATATGCTAAAGGCCCTGTAAAGCTGCTCAACAAAAAACAACCGCACCATTTGATGAGAGAAAGTCATATCGGAAAGTGACATACTGCCATTGGCCCTTTTGTAAATGCTTTCGTCAAAACCATACGGCCCCCCAATTATAAAAACCAAATGCTGAACACTCCCGATCATTTGTTTGTTTAAATAATTTGAAAAAGAAACAGAACTGTATTTTTTCCCCCTTTCATCCAGAAGAACAACCATATCCGGGTTACTGATCTGTTTCAGTATCAGTTCCGCCTCTTTTGTTTTTTGCTGTGCCTCGGTCAGGTTTTTCGTATTTTTGATATCAGGTATCACCAGCAGGTTAAAGCCAATATAATGTTTCAGCCTGCCCAGGTATTTATCTATGCCTTCAATCAGGTATTTATCTTCCGTTTTGCCTACAACAAGCAGGGTTATCTTCATATTGTTTATCTTTAAGCCTTAAAGACGTTCCCGGTGCCCGTAACATCTTACCTTAACTGCCGTCAAAAGTTTAAAGCAATCAAATTATTAAGGAATTTCAAATATAATGGTAAAAGCAGACTATCAAAACAAAACCATACAACAGCAACAGCTGATAGATGAACTGAAACGTAAATTAAATAAAATCTCGTTTTCCCGTTTGGGTCTCTTTGTCACCGAAATTCTGATTGTTGCGCTGATCATTAATTTTGGGTTTGAGTGGTTTTTTGGCGTATTGTTATTGATCCCGCTTGTTTTGTTCCTGTTCCTGGTTAAAAAGCAAATTTCAGTTCAGCGGCAGCTAACCTATGCCGGCCAGCTGCTTTGGGTTTATCAGAACGAGATCAACCAGCTTAGCACTGGTAAAAATGGATATGACGATGGTTCGGTTTATGCTGATGAGTATCATCCCTATTCATCCGACCTGGATATCTTCGGACAAGGCTCTTTATATTCATTTATTAACCGATGTAATACCACTGAAGCTTTGGATATGCTGGCCGCTAACCTGAGCGGTCCTAACGATAAGGCTACTATTCTGCAAAGACAGGAGGCCATAGCGGAACTAAAAACCCATATAGAACAGACTTTTCACTTCAGGGCTGAATTGCAAAGCCATAAGCCAGGCCAGTTAAAAGTGATTAAAGACAAATTACAAAACCAGCTGCCGGGCCAGCTTGGCTTTGCCCGCAACCGTACACTCCGCCTTTATGTGAAGCTGGTCCCTTTTGTAACCCTGGGCATGCTGGCCCTGAGTATAGGGCTTGGCGGACTGTTATGGAAGTTTTTTGCACTCCTGCTGCTTGCCAATGCCGGGCTTACTTTTTTTAAGCTTGCACAGATCAATAAAGTATATAACGGTTTTAGCCGGGAATCCGATTTGCTGAGTGCCTTTGCCGGCAGCATCAAATGGACGGAAGATGTAAACTGGAATTCGCCCTATATCCTCAGCTTTTTTGACAAACCGGCTTCAGGTAAACCCATAAGTATACAGGTCAAAAAACTGGCGTCCATTATTCAGAATTTTGATGCCAGGTTAAATGTTATTGTGGGTACTGCGCTTAACTTTTTCCTGCTGTGGGACCTCAGGTGTTCCATTGCCCTGAGTAACTGGCACGATCAGTCGGCCATCCCTGTTGTAAAGGGCCTGCAGCGGATCAGCAGGTTTGAAGAACTGATTTCTTTTGCCACATTGAGCCATAACCAGCCGGGCTGGAACTTCCCGGTAATTGAAGATACATTCCAGCTGAAGGCCCTAAACCTTGGCCATCCGCTGATTCGGAAGGAAGAACGTGTAATGAATAGTTTTAATGTGGAAGAAAAAGCCACGGTTGACATTGTAACCGGTTCTAACATGGCCGGGAAAAGTACTTTTTTGCGTACGGTAGGGATTAACATGTCGCTCGCATTTGCCGGCGCACCGGTATGCGCCGATCAGTTATCGCTGTCTATTTTTAAGGTCCTTTCCTATATGCGCATCAAAGACTCATTAAATGACCATACTTCCACCTTTAAAGCCGAACTGAACCGCCTTAAAATGATCCTGGATGCCATACAACAGCACAGAAATTCGTTTGTCCTGATCGATGAAATGCTGAGGGGTACAAACAGTAAAGACAAATACCTGGGTTCAAAAGTATTTATAGAAAAACTCATCGAGCAAAATACGCCGGCATTGTTTGCTACACACGACCTGCAATTGTCTGAAATGGAGGGCTTTTATCCCCGGCAGATCAGGAATTACCATTTCGACATACAGATCGCTGAAGGGGAGATGAACTTTGATTATAAATTAAAACATGGCCCCTGCAGCACTTTTAATGCTGCTTTATTATTAAAGGAGATTGGCTTAACATTAACTTAATATGCAATTGCCATATTGCCCGCTATAGGAAAAAATATGATCAAGGCCTCTGATTTTGGGAACGATTTTGTATGGGGTGTAGCTACGGCAGCGGCTCAAATTGAAGGTGCGGCTGAAGGATATGGCAAGGGCCTATCCATATGGGATACCTTTTCTAAAAGACAGGGGAAAATAAAAAAAGGACATCTGCTAACAACTACGTGCGATTTTTACCACAGTTATAAGGCAGATATAGCACTGGTTAAGTCGCTTGGTTTTACTGTATTCCGGTTTTCTATCTCCTGGCCCCGTATCCTCCCTAATGGTAAAGGGCGTATCAATAAAGAAGGCATTTTGTTTTATCATCAGGTAATAGATGAATGTCTGCTGCAGGACATCGTTCCTTATGTTACCCTATACCACTGGGATCTACCCCACGCACTGGAAGAGGAGGGGGGCTGGACTGCCTTTTCGGTGAATAATAGCTTTAATCATTTTGTGAGCATTTGCGCAAAAGAATATGGAGATAAAGTAAAAAACTGGATCGTACTGAACGAACCTTTTGGCTTTACTTCTTTAGGTTATATGCTCGGTGTGCATGCACCTGGCAAAACCGGGCTGACCAATTTCTTTTCAGCAGTGCATCATACTGCAATTGCACAAGCGGATGGGGGGAGGATCCTGAGGGCAGAAGTTAAAGATGCCAATATCGGTACCAGTTTTTCCTGCTCCGAAATTATCCCGCATACACAAAGCGAGGCCGACCTGTTGGCAGCTAAACGTGTAGATTGTCTGATGAACCGCTTATTTATAGAACCAGCACTGGGTATGGGCTATCCAACGGCCGACTGGGAAGTCATGGAACGTTTTTCCATTCAGCATTCTACCTGGCGCCATACCGAACGGCTTACTTTCGATTTTGACTTTATTGGTATTCAGAATTATTTCCCGCTTACGATCAAATACAATGCTTTTATTCCGGTAGTTCAGGCCTGGGAGGTAAAAGCCAAAAGCCGTAAGAGGCCGCATACTGCTATGGGTTGGGAAATTAATCCAGGTAGTTTTTATAACATCATCAGGCAATTTGCCGCTTATCCGAATATCCCGCAGCTGATGATCACTGAAAACGGAGCTGCGTACCATGATAAAGTGATCAATAACCAGGTGCACGATCAGGAACGCATAACTTATTTTCAGCAGTACCTGGCCGCTTTGTTAAAAGCGAAGCGCGAGGGACTGAACATTACCGGCTATATGGCCTGGACGCTGATGGATAATTTTGAATGGGCGGAAGGCTTTAATGCCAGGTTTGGTCTGGTGTATACTGATTTCAAAACCCAGCAGCGTACAGTTAAAGATTCAGGACTTTGGTTCCGGGACTTTCTGAACCATTAAAAAACCCGCTTTGATCTGGACCAAAGCGGGCTTAAATAAGTTTTAGAGTTGCTTAGAAACCAAAACCAATGGTTACGCCTGTACGAAGGCCAAAACCTTCTATACCACCTTTGATGTCCGGCTCGTTGCTGCCAGATGAGGCCTTGTATTCACCATTGTTGTAGCTTGGGCCAAAGAACAGATCTAAAGCAAAACCACTGCCGAATACCCATTGGTAGCCCATTACGGCACCACCACCAAAGGAAGTGTATTTACCTTCGTCTGCATCATCCGAAACCGTATAGTTCTGATATCTTAAAAAAGGAGCTGCATATAAACCGGTAGGTGCATGTTTTTTCAGGTAAAAACGTACTTCCGGTGTAACTGCAAGACCAGTAAATTTAGTGTCGTCCAGCTTGATGCCAGTATAGGCTACTCCAAGTTGGACAGACATGCCATCGTCTACTTTTCTTTCATAGAATACAGAACCAGTACGTAACAATGCACTAAGCGGGTTAATTTTAATCGTGTTTTTTACTTCTTGCGCTTTTACACTGCAAAATGTGAATGCAGTTATAGCACACAACAGAAATTTCTTCATAAACCTTATTTGTTTGATTTTATTTGTTTGTGCCGCAAAAGTAAACTTTAAATCGGTTATCACAAATAAAAAAGCCCATCCTGTTTTATTCAGGATGGGCTTTATGTTATTGTAATTGAGCCGAATGCGGTTTGCTACGCGTTTTTGGCAGCGGCTTCTCTGCGGATGATGTTCAACGCACCTCCTGCTTTAAACCATTCGATTTGCTGTGCATTGTAGCTATGGTTAACAACAATCTCTTCTTTAGTGCCGTTTGCATGGTTTAGTACCAGGGTTAACGGAACGTTCGGTGCAAAAGTTGTCAGGCCAATAATGTCTATGGTGTCGTCTTCTAAAATTTTATCGTAATCCTCTTTATTTGCAAAAGTTAAACCCAGCATACCCTGTTTTTTCAGGTTGGTTTCATGGATACGGGCAAAAGATTTCACCAACACGGCACGTACCCCAAGGTGACGAGGTTCCATTGCAGCGTGCTCGCGGCTTGAACCCTCACCGTAGTTTTCATCACCTACTACAATAGAGCCAATGCCAGCGGCTTTATAGGCTCGTTGTGTTGCTGGTACAGGACCATATTCGCCTGTCAGCTCGTTTTTAACACTGTCAGTTTTTTCATTGAAGAAGTTCACTGCACCGATCAGCATGTTGTTAGAAATATTATCCAGATGGCCACGGAATTTTAACCATGGACCAGCCATAGAAATATGGTCTGTAGTACATTTTCCTTTGGCTTTGATCAATAATTTCAAGCCTTTTAAATCGGTACCTTCCCATGCAGCAAATGGATCAAGCAATTGCAGCCTGTGCGAAGTAGGTGAAACAATCACCTGCACGCCACTGCCATCTTTGGCTGGCTCCTGGTAACCTGCATCTTCCACAGCATAGCCATTTACCGGCAATTCATCACCTTTTGGCGGATCTAATTTTACCTGTTCACCTTTGTTGTTGGTCAGGGTATCCGTTAATGGGTTAAAGCCGAGGTCGCCCGCAATCGCAATCGCTGCTACTACTTCCGGAGAGGTTACGAAAGCATAAGTATTAGGGTTACCATCGGCGCGTTTGGCAAAGTTTCTGTTAAACGAGTGAACGATGGTGTTTTTTTCCTGTTTTTCAGCACCAACCCTGTCCCACATACCGATGCATGGTCCACAGGCATTGGTAAAGATCGTTGCATTTAGATTTTCAAAAGTAGCCAGCAGTCCATCACGGTTTGCCGTATAACGTACCTGCTCAGATCCCGGGTTAATACCAAACTCTGCTTTTGTAGTCAAGCCTTTGTCTACCGCCTGTTTTGCAATAGATGCAGCTCTCGATAAATCTTCGTAAGAAGAGTTGGTGCAGGAACCGATCAGTCCCCATTCCACTTTCAAAGGCCAGCCATTTGCTGCAGCTACTTCTTTCATTTTAGAAATAGGTGTAGCCAGGTCTGGCGTAAAAGGACCATTCAGGTAAGGCTCCAGTTCCGACAGGTTGATCTCGATCAGCTGGTCAAAATATTTTTCCGGCTCTGCATAGACTTCTGCATCACCTGTTAAGTGTTCTTTGATTGCGTTTGCAGCATCAGCTACATCAGCCCTGTTGGTGGCACGTAAATAACGCTCCATGCTTTCATCGTAACCAAAAGTAGAAGTGGTTGCACCAATTTCGGCACCCATGTTACAAATGGTTCCTTTACCAGTACAGCTCAGGTTTTGGGCACCTTCGCCAAAATATTCAACAATGGCGCCGGTACCACCTTTTACGGTCAATATACCTGCAACTTTAAGGATCACATCTTTTGGAGAGGTCCAGCCGTTTAACTTTCCTGTTAATTTAACACCAATAAGTTTAGGGAATTTAAGTTCCCATGGTAGTCCGGCCATTACATCACAGGCATCAGCACCGCCAACACCGATGGCTACCATACCCAAACCACCTGCATTTACAGTATGGGAGTCGGTGCCGATCATCATACCGCCCGGGAATGCATAGTTTTCCAACACTACCTGGTGGATGATACCAGCACCTGGTTTCCAGAAACCAATGCCATATTTGTTAGATACTGAAGACAAAAAGTCGAACACCTCCTTGCTTTCTGTATTGGCTGCAGGTAAGTCAATTGCAGCACCAAGTTTCGCGGTAATCAGGTGGTCACAGTGTACAGTTGAAGGAACTGCAACTTTAGGCCTGCCAGCCTGCATAAACTGTAACAATGCCATTTGGGCAGTAGCATCTTGCATGGCCACACGGTCAGGAGCAAAATCCACATAGTCCACACCCCGATTGTAAGAAGTGTTCGTATTTCCCTCCCAAAGGTGGGCATAAAGTATTTTTTCTGAAAGTGTTAAAGGTCTGCCTACTAATTTACGGGCCGCCTCTACACGGGGGCCAAAGTTTGCATACACCTTTTTGATCATTTCTATATCAAAAGCCATTGATAATATGTGTTAAAAGGGTAAGTATTACTATAATTGGTAGCGAATTTACAAAAAAAAACAGCCCTTGATGATCATATGCAGATCATTATATTATTTATACCTATTCTAAATAATGAAAAGAGTGTAAAACGGACACTTTCGCGCTCCGGAAATGTTTCCTATGCCTAAAGGACCCCAAACCTGTATCCTTTTTCGCTGAAATGTTTCAATACCCGGGGCAGGGTGTATTCCAGTCTTTCAAAAGCCTTTAAACTGTCGTGAAAAACAATAATAGAACCATTTCTTGTATGCCTAATTACATTTTCGTAGCATTTATGCGGTGCAAGTGCTGTGTCAAAGTCGCCACTTAATACATCCCACATGATGATCTGCGTATCGGGGTTTACAGACCTGAGCCCTGCGATCTGGGACTTTTTGATGCGGCCATAGGGCGGGCGGAACAATTCGGTTTGTGTAAGCTCCTGGCATTTGCTGAAATTTTCGATGTAAACACGGTCCGCAGTTTTCCATCCTTTTAAGTGGTTAAAAGTGTGGTTCCCAATCCGATGCCCTTCTGCCTTTACCTGTTCGTAAACCTCCGGATGTTTGATGATGTTGTCACCTATACAGAAAAAGGTTGCCTTTGCATTAAAGCTTTTTAAAGTTTTTAAAACAAATGCTGTAACATCAGGTATAGGTCCATCGTCAAAGGTTAAATAAATAACTTTTTGAGTACGGTTTTTATTCCAGGTTAAAGATGGATAATACCATCTTAATAAAAGCGGAGATTTGACGAGGTACATAGCCAAAAGTAAGAAATTACAATAAGTGTACCCAAAAATTGCAAAATGTATAAGTTGTTTATGCTAATATTGTGAAAAACTTAATTTATGAAAACAATCATCTCCTATAATGCCTCTTTAAAGCTTTCCCTGGCTTTATCCTTTATTTTTCTTGCCGGAGTTGTACAGCAATCTGTTGCACAGGAAGTTATAACCGTGCAGCGTGCCATTGAAGTGACCCTGCAAAATAACCTGCAGATCACCAAATCGAAATTAAGCGAGGATTTAGCAGAAGAGAATTTTAAACAGGCAAAATTGGCGCAATATCCGCGTTTGAACGGATCGGTTGACCAGAGGATGTCATGGGGACGGAACAATATCGGTACCTCGGGTATTTATGAAAATACACAAAATTACAGTTTTAGCCCTGGTTTGGGTTTAGGTGTAGACTTGTTCAACGGATTTTCCAAAATCAATCAGATCCGGCAAAATAAGCTCTTGCTTGAAGCAGGTAAAATGAATACGGATAAGATTAAGAATGACCTTACGTTAAGTGTAGTGACTTCTTATATGGAGATATTGTACAATAAAGACCGTCTAAAAGCTGCTAAGGAGCAACTGGAGGTTGCCCGTAAGACATTAAAGCAGCAGCAAGCCCTTTTGGATGTTGGGAACAAAACACTGGCCGATCTGGCTGAAGCCAAATCACAGGTGGCTACTGCAGAACTGGATGTGACCAATGCAGATAACGCGCTCACCATTTCCTTTATTACCCTGGTGCAGTTAATGGATATTCCTTCTTCTACCAGGTTTGAGGTTCAGGCACCCAATGCAGCAAATTTTACCAAATCCAATTCGGCCTATGATGCAGAAACCATATATGCAGAGGCATTGACTTACTTCCCCGATATTAAACTTGCGGCGCTTCAGACTGCAGCTGCAAAAAAAGGTATAGATGTAGCAAAAGGCAGTTTGTATCCTAGTTTATCAATGAGTGGTAGCTATGGTTCATCCTATATTTACAGTTATAATTTGCCGGACTACAACCCAAGTTTGCCGCCGAACACACCTCAAAACCTTCGTTTCAGAGATCAGATTGAGAACAATGTTTCCAAAGGACTGGGCTTAAGTCTAAGTATTCCAATTTTTAATGGTTTACAGGCAAAGTCCGGTGTGAAAAAAGCAAGGATAAACCTGCTGCAAACGCAGGCAGATGAGCAGCTGGCAAAGAATAATTTAAACAAAATCATCTACCAGGCAGTTGCAGACCTAAAGGCGGCTGAAAGCACCAATGAATCAGCAACAAAAACCTTTAATGCGCAAAAGGAAGCTTTTTCGGTAATCGAGCAGCGTTACAATGTAGGGCTGGTGAATTCACTGGATTACAGTACTTCGCTCACAAAAAGGAACAAGGCCGAAATAGACATGATCAGGGCTAAATACGATTTATTGTTCAAAGCAAAGGTGATAGATTATTACCTGGGTAAACAAATTGTTTTTTAAACGTTCACAGAAATATATATAACATACACAAAATGAAACTAAAAACCATATTAATTATAGTGGGCATCGTCATCGCCTTGCTGGCCGTTGGTGTGTTTACCGGGGTTATCGGGGGCGATAAAAGTGAAAAGGTAACTACAGAAAAAGCTGCCGACAGAAAGGTAATTGAAACGGTTACTGCCAGTGGAAAGATACAGCCCGAAACCGAGGTGAAGCTAAGCTCAGAAGTATCCGGCGAGGTAACAGAACTTTTGGTTAAAGAAGGTGATGTGGTTAAAAAAGGCCAGCTGCTGGTTAAGGTTCGTCCAGATGTATTGAAATCCGGGTACGACCGTGCAGTTGCCTCTTACAGCTCCCAGAAAGCAAGTGTTGCCGGTGCTGCACAACTGCTCAAACAATCTGAAGGTACCTTTGCCAATGAAGAAGCCATCTACAAACGTAATGTCGAACTGTTCAATAAGAAGGTGATTTCCCTGGCCGAATTTGATGCAGCCAAGGCAGCATACACCACTTCAAAAACAAACCTGGCCAGGGCCAGGGCAGAGCTTACGGCGGCTAAGTTTAATTTAGAGCAAAATGGTGCGAATGTTCAGGAAGCCAGTGCCAACCTGGCCAAAGCTACCATCTTTGCACCTGTTGATGGGGTAATTTCTAAATTGTCTGTAGAACTGGGCGACAGGATTCTTGGTACCGCACAGAATGCAGGTACAGAGATCATGCGTATTTCCAATCTTTCCTCTATGGAGGTGAATGTGGATGTCAACGAGAACGACATCAACAGGGTTAAAGTGGGCGATCAGGCCTCTATTGAAGTAGATGCTTTTGCTGATAAAAAATTTAAAGGAGTGGTAACCGAGATTGCCAGTTCTTCTAAAGACGTAGGGACAGCTACCAGTACCGTTGACCAGGTTACTAACTTTATCGTAAAAGTGCGCATCCTTGCCGATTCTTACAACAACATTACCAGCGGGGCAAAAGACCTGCCTTCACCATTCAGACCAGGCTTATCCGCAACTGTAGATATTGAAAGTGAAACGGTTAACGGCTTGTCGGTTCCGATTCAGTCTGTGTTTACAGACGATAAAAAGAAAGGTGATAAAGATAAAAAAGAAGAGCAGGGCAATCAGGAAAATGAAGAGAAACAAAGAAACAAACTGACGGATAAAAAGGTAAAGCAATTTGTTTACCTGTACAATGCCGATCAGACGGTTAAGCAGGTGGAAGTTACCACAGGTATACAGAACGATCAGTTCATCATTGTAAAATCAGGCCTTAAAGCCGGACAGGAAGTCGTAACCGGGCCGTATTCTGCCATTCAGAACAAATTGAAGGATGGTGTGAAAGTAAAGAAAGTTACTAAGGATCAATTGTTTGCCGAACCTGGTAAGAAGTAAGCTTTTCCAATCCTTTTTAAATAAGTAAATTGTCCCGGTTTAAAACATTAAACCGGGATTTTTTATTTATAATGTATGATACCTAAAGTCGCAATGATTGGTGGGGGTAGTTGGGCTACTGCTATTATAAAAATGCTCTCTGATAACTTTTCAGCTAAAGAAATTTACTGGTGGATGCGTAATGCCGATTCCATAGCGCACCTGCAGAAATATAAGCACAATCCAAATTACCTGAGCTCTGTAGAGATCAGGATTCCTGAAGACAATATCTCCGACGACATTGCTGCTATTATTGGCAAGGCAGATTATATTATACTGAATGTTCCGGCGGCTTTCCTTAAAGAAACTTTGGCTGGCATCTCGCCAGAACAACTCAAAGGCAAGAAAGTGATTTCGGCCATTAAAGGCATAGTGCCTGATGAGAATCAGATCATTGGTGAGTTTCTTAACCAGAAATACCAGGTACCTTTATCGGATATCCTGGTGATCAGCGGCCCTTGTCATGCCGAAGAAGTGGCACTGGAAAAGTTATCCTATCTGACCATTGCCTCTGTAAATGTCGGACTGGCTGGCTTCTTTGCCAACCTGCTCAACACCAGATACATTAAGACCAATGTTTCGGATGATATCTTTGGTACAGAGTATGCTGCCGTATTGAAGAATATTTATGCTGTGGCCAGCGGCATATGCCATGGTGTGGGCTATGGTGATAATTTTCAGGCGGTATTGATTTCCAATGCCATAAGAGAGATCAAACGGTTTGTAGATGCGGTCCATCCGATTTCAAGGGATATCATGGAATCTGCTTACCTCGGCGATCTGCTGGTGACTGCCTATTCGCAGTTTAGCCGTAACCGCACATTCGGAAATATGATAGGAAAGGGATATACGGTAAAATCGGCCCAACTGGAGATGAATATGGTGGCTGAGGGCTATTATGCTGCCAGCTGTATGCATTTTATCAATAAAAAATATAAGGTAGATATGCCAATCAGCAGGGCGGTTTACGCCATTTTATATGAAAAGCACTCCCCGCATATCGAAATGCGCCTGCTCACAGAGCAGCTGAGTTAAAACAAAAGGTCCGTTGGATTGTTTTCTAAGAAAATTGAACTTATGAAAACAAAATTTATGGCGGGACTGCTCAGCCTGGCATTGTGCACTACAGCAGTAATTACTTCCAACGCACAGGAAAAAGAGAAGAAAAAAGAAACCGTTGGACAGGCACTGGATAAAACCGGTAAAGCTATCGGTAAAACTGCTACCAAGGTAGGCAATAAAACTGCAGAGGTTGCTGTAAAAGGGGCTTCAAAGGTGGCTGATCAGACTTATAAAGGTAAAATGGCCCCTGATGGTTCCGATGTGTATATCGATGGTAAGAATAAGAAATATTACATCAATAAAAAGGGAGCAAAGATTTATCTGAAAGCATCCCAGATCAAAGACAGACCGGAAACTAAAAAATAGACTTCCATTAAAAAAGGGGTGTTCATTAGCTGAGCACCCCTTTTTATATTCTTGTTATTTGAAAACTTAAGATCTGCGTTTTCTATCGCTTCCGCCATCACGACGACCGCTTCCGCCTCTGTCTTCACGGCTTCTTCCAGAGAAATCCCTGAAACCACCACCGCTGTTGCGCTCTCCACGCTCTCCGCCGTCACGTCGGCCACCATAGCTTCTGCGTTCTCCGCCACTTCTTCCGCCATCACGTCTTCCTCCGCCAAAGCCACCGCGACTACGGCCACCGCCGCCGCCGTCACCATCAGCTGTTTTTTCAATCCTTACACCGCGGTTGTTAAATTCAACGCCTTTAAAGTTGTTGAATAAAGAATCAACGGCACCACTTTCTACTTCAAAGAAGGAGTAAACGCCTTTAAGGTCTATTTTACCGATGCTCTTTCCGCTGATCTTACCATTGTTGCATACAAAAGAAAGCAGGTCGCCCCTGGTGAAGTCGTCAACAGAACCCAGGTTAATGAACAGACGGGTATAGCCGTCACTTGTCCTTGGGCCTCTGTCGCCACGCTCTCCACGTTCTCCACGCTCACCACGTTCGTCTGAGGCGTTCAGGTCTGGCGCGTTTTTATAGTATTCTAAAAAGCGGTTAAACTCTAAAGAAGCAAAACGTTTGATCACTTCCTCTTTGCTCAGTTCAGCAAATTCATCCATAATACGCGGGATGTACTGCTCAATCTGGTTCTCGTTCACTTCAACATTGTGCACTTTGTGAACTAGGGCAAACAATTGTTTTTCGCAAACGTCAAATCCGGTTGGAAGGGCAGCTTTTGTGAATTGCTTGCCAATGATCCTTTCGATCTGACGGATCTTACCCAATTCTTTCGAATTTACGATACAGATAGAGATACCTGTTTTTCCCGCACGACCAGTACGGCCACTACGGTGGGTATAACTTTCAATCTCGTCTGGTAAGGAGTAGTTAATTACGTGGGTAACGTTGTTTACGTCAATACCACGGGCAGCAACATCGGTTGCAATTAACAACTGCATGTTACGGTCGCGGAAACGTTGCATTACCTTGTCGCGCTGCTGCTGAGATAAATCCCCGTGCAGGGCATCGGCATTGTAACCATCTTTGATCAAATGCTCAGCTACATCCTGTGTATCGAGTTTGGTTTTGCAGAAAACAACACCGAAAATTTCAGGGTTAAAGTCAACAATACGTTTTAAAGCTGCGTATTTATCTCTTGCGCGTACTACATAGTATTCGTGCTCAATATTTACGTTACCTGTGTTTTTGGTACCCATGGTCAGTTCAACCGGTGAGTCCATGTAGTTCCTGGCAATCCTTCTTACCTCAGGAGGCATAGTTGCCGAGAATAACCACGTTTTTTTGTCATCAGGTGTGGTCGACAAAATATCATTAATGTCTTCCTGGAAGCCCATGTTCAGCATTTCATCTGCTTCGTCGAGCACTACATATTTCACATTACTGAAATCTATAGCTTTACGGCCAATGATGTCTAACATACGGCCCGGTGTAGCCACTACAATTTGTACACCGTTTCTAATTTCACGCAATTGCTGCATAATGTTTGCACCGCCATAAACGGCAACAACATTAGCACCAGGGGTGTTTTTTGAGAAATTCTTGATGTCGCTAGTAATCTGCAAGCAGAGCTCTCTTGTCGGGCATAAAATCAATGCCTGAGGCTTATTGCTTTTGAAGTCTATCAATTCTAACAGCGGCAAACCAAATGCGGCTGTTTTTCCTGTTCCTGTTTGGGCCAAACCAACAAAATCGTTATTGCCCTCTAACAGCACAGGAATACTTTGTTCCTGAATAGGTGTTGGATTTTCGAAACCTAAATCCTTTACAGCATTAACAACGTCATCACTTATCCCCAATTTACTAAATGGGTTTATCATGTATTTTATTTATTAAGCCGCAAAGGTAAGTTTAATTTTTGGATTTTTACAGATTAGTAACTAAATAAAAATCAAGCGGTTAATTATCTGAGCCTGTCGGCCGATCTTAACAATTGCTCATCTTTTCTGATTCCGCGGATTGCAAGTATACAAAACAGCAGGGCCAGGACAAACATTCCTGAACCAATGTGCAGTGAAGCGCCGCTGATTCCACCAGGGAGTAATGATGCATTTAACACCGACAATACAGCCGTAGCGATAATCAGGACCATGTTAATCATGATCAGGCGTTTTTGCATCGGGCGGTTCTTAAACTGAAAGATGCAAACCAGGCATACTAAAATGGTTACACCGTTTAAGATTATTGCGGCTATAGGTGAGGTTGAAACAGTGGTAACGGTTTCTTTAACCGTCTGGTGCTGTCCATCAATATAAAGCAAGTACTCGGTATGGTTTACACTTTTAAACAGCAGCGGAAAGAAAAACAAACTCACAAGTGTTAACGCTGCCAATAAAAGCCATATAGATTGCACTCTTTGTATCATATCAGTTCAATAATTTCAACAAATATATTAAAAGGCCAAAACTAAGCAATTCGATATCCGATTAAAAAGATAATTTTGTACTATTGAACACGCAGCGGTATTTTATTGAATTGTCGTACGACGGCACCCCTTATCACGGCTGGCAGATACAGCCCAACGCTACTACGGTACAGGAATACCTGGATAGAGCTTTATCCACCTATTTCCGGCAGCCGGTAGGTACCCTGGGCTGCGGGCGCACAGATACAGGTGTTCATGCCACACAGTTTTATGCACATTTCGATTTGCAGTACCCGCCTGACGGGGAGAATACAGCGGCAAAGGCGAAGCTGCCGGACCCCCTATGTTCGGTAAGGGGTATTAATGCGCTTCTGCCTTATCAGATTGCGGTAAAAAGGGTGTTTAAAGTTGCAGCTGATGCCCATGCCCGTTTTGACGCCACCGAACGTGCCTATCATTATTACCTTCATTTTCATAAAGACCCTTTTAAGCTGAACCGTTCCTGGCTGTATAAAGGCGAACTTGACATAGAAGCTATGAATGCGGCGGCAAAGCTCCTGTTAAACTATACAGATTTTTCCTGTTTCAGTAAATCGAATACCCAGACCTTTACCAATAACTGTAAAATTACAGCTGCTTTTTTTGAGGAGCAAGAGGGCGGTTTGCGGTTTACCGTGCGGGCCGACAGGTTTTTGAGGAATATGGTGCGTGCTATTGTAGGTACCCTGATACAGGTAGGCAAAAATGAACTTAGCTTAGCTCAGTTTAAACAAATTATAGAAAGTAAGAACCGCAGTAATGCAGGGCAATCTGTTCCGGCCTGCGGTTTGTATTTAGTAAATGTTATTTATCCCTTTGTAAAGTAATATGTCGAAAATAACCGGTGATGCGTTTAACTTTAGCCTATTGAAACGGGTTTTTCAATATGTAAAACCATACCGCAGTATTTTTATCTGGTCTGTTGTACTCACCATACTCCTGGCCGCCATTGCACCGCTCCGGCCTATCCTTATCGGTTATACACTCGACCATCATATCCTTACCGGAGATTACGCAGGTTTATTGAACATGACCATTCTGATGTTCGTACTCCTGATCCTTCAAACGGTTTTTCAGTATAGCCATACTTTGCTGACCAATACCCTGGGGCAGTCGGCCATCCGCGACCTGCGCATCAATGTGTTTAACCACATTACCAGGCTGCGCTTAAAATATTTTGACAATACACCCATCGGCCAGCTCATTACCCGTACAGTGTCGGATCTGGAGACCATTGCGGAGATTTTCTCTGAAGGCCTTATCGTGATTATCGGGGACGTTTTAATGGTCATAGTGATCATTGGCGTGATGGTGTATAAAGACTGGACGCTTACCCTGGTGGTACTGTTGCCTATGCCGCTGCTGATTATGGCCACATCAGTTTTTCAGAAAGCCATTAAATCGGCCTTCCAGGAAATCCGGACAGAAGTTTCCAATTTAAATACCTATCTGCAGGAACACATCACCGGTATTTCCATCATCCAGTATTTTGCAAGGGAAGAGCAGGAATACAAAAAATTTGTAAAAATCAACGGACGTTACCGGGATGCCAATATTCGCTCCAACTGGTATTATTCCATATTTTTCCCGGTAGTAGAGATCATCTCGGCCATGTCACTTGGTCTGCTGGTTTGGTATGGTGCAAAGACCATTTTGAACGATCCTGGCGTTAAGCCGGGCATCATTACAGAATTTATCATGTACATCAGTATGCTCTTCAGGCCAATCCGCGAGCTTGCCGATAAGTTCAATACCCTGCAGATGGGAATGGTGGGCGCAGAGCGGGTTTTCAAGGTGCTGGATACCGATGAGGTAACTGTAAACAGGGGTACTTTTATCCCTCAAAAAATGGACGGTGCAATTTCTTTTGATAACGTGTGGTTTGCATATAATGAGGAAAATTATGTGCTGAAAGATATTTCTTTCCAGGTGCCGGCGGGTAAAACCATTGCACTGGTAGGTGCTACCGGTGCCGGTAAATCATCAACCATCAATATCTTGAACCGTTTTTATGAAATCCAGAAAGGAGAGATCAGGGTAGATGGGGTTAAGATCCAGGACTATGAACTCAGCTTTCTGCGCAGCAATATTGCTACTGTACTACAGGATGTGTTCCTGTTTTCGGATACGATTTTTAACAACATCACACTAAACAATCCGGATATTTCCATGGAACAGGTTATTGATGCGGCTAAAAAAGTTGGGGCACACGATTTTATAGAACGTTTGCCGGGTGGTTATCAATACAATGTAATGGAGCGCGGTGCAACACTGTCTGCTGGTCAGGCACAGCTCATTTCCTTTATCAGGGCCCTGGTGTATAATCCATCTATCCTGGTACTCGATGAAGCAACGTCGTCGGTAGATACAGAGACAGAGATGCTGATCCAGCGTGCCATAGAAAACCTGATGCAGGGCCGTACCTCCATCGTAATTGCGCATCGTCTTTCTACTATACAAAAGGCCGATAAAATACTGGTGCTCGATAAAGGAGAGATCAAGGAAATGGGAACACACCAGGAGTTGCTGAGACTGAACGGGTATTACAAAAAGCTGTACGACCTGCAGTTCAATTCGACTGGGATTTCTGCAAGTTAAAATTAAAAAATAACCGTTCTCTTCAACGGCTGCATAATTTCAGTTTTTTCTATTGAAAAAACTGAAAAGACGCTATGCCGTTTCTGAGAAGGTAATTTTTTTGAATCCGCCAATGCAAACAAACTTATTGTCAGTTTGTTAATTCTTTTATTAAGAAGGGTTTGCAATGAAAGGACATTTCCGCGTTCTCTTGTTATTGTCATTTGTCTTGCTGTGTTTTTCCTGCAAGGTTAAACGTATGACCGGTCCTGTCGCAGTAGCCACACCTGTTATTCAGGCTGCAATAGCCAAACAGGCAGGGGAGGATTTCCAGCAGGTGTTTAAGCGGGTACTGGAAAACAGGCAGACTCAGCTGAGCTATCCCAACGCGCTCCGGTCTTTTTATCAAAGTAAAACATTTCAGCCGGTACTGATACCCCATTTTATGGTGCAGGATCAGCTGCAGACCTTGTTGTCTTATTTTGAAGCAGTTTCCAGGCATGGCCTTGACCCTAAGTTGTTTGCTGTTACGGGCATAAAAAAAATGAGGGAACGTCTGTATGTCAAAAAAGGACTTACCCTTAATGTGTACCAGGATGTGGTAGAACTGGAACTGCAGGTAGCCAGCTCATTGCTGAAATACAGCAATGCCCTGCAGTTTGGTCTGCTCAATCCGGCGCAGATAGACAGCAATTATTTTACACCCACAGCGCAACCGGATAGTATTTTAATGTTGCGGGTTTTGGAGGTCAGAGACCTTAAAGGGTATCTGGACAGCATACAGCCAAAGGGAAAAAAGTACCTGGCCATGCAAACCGCGTTAAAAGATGAAATGCAGGCGCCCAAAAAGACACTTGAAGAAACACAGCGGATCTTAAAAGTGAACCTGGAACGCCTGCGCTGGAAAAACAAACCAACCGAACAGAAATTTGTACGGATAAATATTCCTGACTTTAATTTGCACGTGATAGAAAAGGGGGGGTCAGTACTGCAGATGAAAGTATGTGTAGGAGAAAAAGGAAAAGCAACCCCACAGCTCAGCAGTAAAATTTACAGTGTACAGGTAAATCCGGTCTGGAACATTCCTGAAAGCATCGCAAAAAATGAGATCTCAAAGTATGCCGGCCGCGACAAGTATTACCTGGCCAATAACAACATTTATGTTTTTAAGCAGGGCAAACTCATAGACGATCCGGAAGCTATAGACTGGGCCAAAGAAAACGTAAGCAGTTATTCCTTCAAACAACAGCCGGGCTACCGGAATTCATTGGGCAAAATCAAATTCCTCTTTAAAAATGAAAGCAGTGTTTACCTTCATGATACCCCTGTAAAATCAGCTTTTAACCAGCCTGTGCGCGCCATCAGCCATGGCTGTGTACGGGTAGAAAAACCCTTGCTGCTGGCCCTCGCCCTGTTTGAAAAGGGAAAAAAGTATGAGCAGATCAAAAGTGCAATGCAAAGCGGCTACCCAAAGGCTAAATATATAGGGTTGCCGGCTTCTGTACCCGTTTTTATTACTTATTATACAACAGATATCGATGAAAAGGGGAAACTGGTGTTTTACGATGATATTTACGGACTGGACAAAATGCTGTATGCCAAACTGCAGGACAATTAAGCGTCAAGCCAGTTTTTGAAGTCCTCTGCACGTTCTTCGCTTACTACTGCCTCAACTCCGGCGGCCGGACTGGGTTGAAGGACAATCCTCACCCTGTTCCGCGAAAGCTTATACATCTCTTTAATGGCCTTGATATTGATGATGAATTTCCTGTTGATGCGGAAAAAAACTGCGGGGTCAAGCTGAGGCTCCAGACTGCTTAGGGTTTCTTCAATGATGTAATTCTGATTGTCTTTGGTTACCAGGAAAAGATATTTGTCATCTGCCATAAAATAGGCTACCTCTTCCGATTGCACCGTCTTGATGAGCTTGCCCATTTTAACCATAAAGCGGTTGCGCAGTTTGCCGGGTTGAGCCTCAATAGTAGTAATCTGGGGTAAAACTATTTCTGTTGCCTTACGGATGCTATTCAGTTTATTCAGTGCAGCACGGACATCATCTTCATCAAAAGGTTTCAGCAGGTAATCTATGCCCTGGTTTTTGAAGGCTTTGAGTGTATATTGGTCGTACGCGGTAGTAAAAATAACCGGACTGTTTACCTGTACCTGCTGGAAGATCTGGAAGCTCTCCCCATCACCCAGGTGAATGTCCATGAACAGGAGATCGGCAGTATGTTTGGAAAGCCAGGCTACGGCGGCTTCTACAGTGCCTAGAATGGTAAGTACCTGTATATTGGGATTGATATCCATCAGGATATTGCGCAGCGTGTCGGCTGCCAGTTCCTCATCCTCAACAATTAATACCTTCATTGTTCTTATGCTTGCCTGTAAAAGTAAAAAAAAACTCCGGCCTGTAAAAACAAGCCGGAGTTCAATCCTGTTTAATGATAAGCCTACTGTTGTTGTAAATCGGGGTTATTGGTAACTGCTTCTTTAGGAAAACGAAGGGTATACCTTGGGTCGTTTTTTTGAAGGGTATAGCTGGTGCCCTCAACCGTATGTATCAACTGCGGTTGCTCATAGCGCCTCAGATCGTACCATCTGTGACCTTCAATAGCCAGTTCGCGCTCGCGTTCGGCAAGAATCTCCTTCATCAGGTCTGTATTGTTTAAAGCCGATATCCTGGTTTGCTCTGCCTGATAATAGGCAGGTTTAAGGCGCTTTGCTTTCAGGGCAAGTAAGCGCTGCAGCGCAAGGCCTTTATCGCCCGTCTGCAATGCGGCTTCGGCAGCAATCAGGTACATTTCCCCATTGCGGAAAGTAATTTTCAGTGCATTGGAGTTCCCCTTTACAGAAACATAATTGGAGCCTGATTTACTGAAATATTTTGCAAAACGCAGGTCGTTGGCCTGGTCGTAAACTCCAAGCAAATGTGCTGAGATCCTGGAAGCATTGGAAGTCCTTGCATCCATTACATCTTCCAGCGACTGGATATTCTCTTTCGAGAGGTAACTATTCGGAAGCAGGCTACCACTGGAGTTCAGGTCTTCCAGTTCAGCATTAATCGTCAGCACCGCTTGTGCGGCAGCCAGCGCTTTATCCCACTCAGCCCGGAATTCATAAATTCTGGCGGATAGCGCCAATGCTGATCTTTTATCAAAACGGTAATTTTTACCACTTTCCCATTTGTCCATGTTTAGCAGCTGCTGCCCCGCAGCCAGGTCTGCAAAAATCTGGTTGTAAACGGCTTCCGTGCTAAGCAGGGGGAATTTCTGCTCAATGTCAATACTGGTCGAAACCGGTACGCCCTTGTCGCTTGCTGCGGTGGCTTTGTTGTAAGGTTTCGCATACAGGTTCAGCAGTTCAAAATGTGCATATGCCCTTAAAAGGTAAGCTTCGGCTTTCAATTGTGCTGTTTCGGTCGAAACACCAGCCCTGGCTTCCACATCAGCAATCACTTCATTGGCGTAAAAGATGCTTTTATAAAACGCAACATAAGGAAAAGGGGAAGTGAGCCCGTCCGGATTGGCATCTTTCCAGGAGTAGATGTCTTTAATGGTCGGAAAATCCTGACTAAACTCATCCAGTGTAAGTTCATCGGTTCTAAAAGCCAGCAGCGCTTTATGTCTTGGAAAACCGTAGTAGGCCGAGGTCATTAAAGCCCTGAAATCTTCGGTTGTAGTAGGGAGTACTTTCCCTGCCGGTTCTATTTCTAAATATTTTTTGCAGCTGCTGATGTTCAATGAAAGCAGAACAGCACCCAATATGATTAATTTCTTCATCTGATTTAACATTAAAAAGTTGCGTTTAAACCAATAGATATGCTTTTGGTGATGGGCTGAGCATAAATATTACCATAAGTCTCCGGATCGAAATAACCTTTGTAATCGGAACCAAATACCAGCATATTTCGGCCTTCCACGCTGATGCGCAGGCTGCTTGCTTTTACCTTTCCGGCTACTTTAGCTGGCAGGGTATAGCCCAAACGCATGCTGTTGATCCTTAAGTAATTCATCTTTTTGGCCCAGATGTCCAGGTTGTTGTAAGAACGGGCCGGATCGGCATCCAGCAACCAGCTGTAGGCCATCCATCTGCTGCCATCGCCGCTTTCCTTGCCTATAATGGCTGGTAATTTGCTGCCTGTATTGTCAGGGCTCCAGGCGTTCAGCACCTCCCTGCTGTAATTCTGTCCGCGATCAAATGCAGCAGGATTATAGATTGGGTTTGCCATTACCATCTGCCCAAGGTTAAAGTTGGCCGCAATGGCCAGGTCGAAGTTACCGTAACGGAAACGGTTCACCAATCCACCCGTAAATTTCGGGTCTTTGTCGCCAGCATAGGTAAACAGGCCCTGGTATTCTTTAGGACTTAAAGAACTTTGTGTCAACTGTCCCGGAAAGAAATCTGCGTATGGATCATACAGTTTATAAAACTGTTCCATCGAAACGATATTTCCGTTCTGTATAAACTGTGGGATACCATTGGCATCCAGTCCTGCAGTTTTGATGACAAACAGGGAATTTACCGCATAACCTTCTTTGGAAGGGGAGAGGGCATCTAACCTTGCTTTTTCCCTCAATACCTTGCTCTTATTTCTTGCGATGTTGAAATCTGTCCACCATTGAAAGTTTTTGGTACTGATGTTTCTTGTTGAGATGGTCAGTTCCAGTCCTTTGTTGTTTACGCGGGCCCAGTTAGAACTGGTGAAATTAAAGCCGTTTTCCAAAGGCAGTTCCTGGATACCGATCAGGTCTTTACTTGCCCGGTTATAGTACTCAAATGTTACCTGAACGGCATTGTTGAAAACGCCTAAATCAACAGCGGCATTAAAGGTAGCCGTTTTTTCCCAACGCAGTTTCTGGTTAGGCGGATTGCTTACATTGATGGCCTGCTCGCTATTGCCCGGCAGGATGGTATTGTTGTCATATACGCCAATTACATAGGGACTGGTATTTTTGTCAATATTTCCCTGGATGCCATACGATGAACGGACACGTAAATTGGAGATCCATTTGATATCTTTTATAAAATTCTCTTCACTGGCATTCCAGGCACCCGAAACCGAATAAATAGGTAGGTACCTGTATTTTGGATCTACACCAAACAAATCTGAGCCATCGTAACGTATACTTCCATAGAGTGTATATTTTCTGTCGTAGGTATAAGAAAGTGTTCCGTAAAACGATGCGTAGGCATTTTCAACCCAGGTTTTCTGGTAGGCCCTGTAAGGATTGTTGGCACCGCCAACGTAATTTGAATTAGGAAATACAATCTCCTGATTGGTCAGGGTACGGTCGTTATAACCAAAACCCCTGGTCATCACCACCTGATTTTTAGTCCTGCGGAATTCAGCTCCTGCAAGGGCCTCAATTTCATGTTTTTCGTTGATGACCTTATTGTATTCAAATAAGTTTTTCCAGTTGTACTGGAAGAAAGAGGTATTCTGGTTCTGGATCACCCCGCCTTGTGGAAGGAAGTATTCATATTTTTTGGTAGCAGAATTAAAATACCTGGTACCCTCACGAAATTTTCGTACATAATAAGTATCGGCACTGCCATACTTTTCTGATCCGTTTTCTTCAAACTGCAGGCCCAGTTCCGAACGGAAGTTCAGGTCTTTAATGATCTTGTAATTTACATCAAATATTCCCTTAAAGCTTTTGCTGTTCAGGTTATAACGGGTGTTGTTGCGCTCTTCCAGAATATTGAAAGGTACAAAAACATCTCCGGTCAGGTTTGTAGCCCCCTGAATATCCGGATCGTAAATGTAAGCGCCGTTTGCATCTCTTGGTGTTAAATAAGGATTTACATTTCTTACGTATCTCGACGGACTGGTAAAGGCACTTGTTTCCGTTAAATAGTTTTTTTGGTTGGTTACTGCTCCAAACAATGCAGCTCCAAACTTCAACTTGGAAGATACAATGAAATCAGTTTTCAAAGTGGCATTGTAGCGTTTCAGGCCGGTGCCAATTGTAGTCCCTCTCTCGTTGTAATAACCACCAGAAAAATAATAATTGGCCTGTTCTGTTCCGCCTTGCAAACCAAGTGTATATTGCTGGTTGATGGCCGATTGGTACAGTTCTTTACCCCAGTCTGTGTTGTTGTTTCGCAGCGCATTGATCTGGTCGCGTGTAGCGGTACTAAGCGCGCCAAAACCACCTGTTCTGTAAGTATTCAGTTCGCCGGCTTTATTCAATATCCTCGATACCGCACCCAGGTTGTCGCGGTAGGTAAGGTCGGCCCTGGAGGCCAGTCCCAATTCAAAATCAACTTTTTCGCTGGCATTCATCAGGTTCAGTTTACTGAAATCCGGACGTTCTGCTATAAAAGTATTGGCACTGAAATTAATCTGTGTCGGACCTTTTTTGCCTTTTTTTGTGGTAATCACAATTACGCCGTTTGCAGCCCTGGCACCATAGATGGCGGTAGCGGCTGCATCCTTTAAAATGGTAATGTCGGCAATGTCATCCGGGTTCAGCCCTGCAATCGGCAGGTTCCGCAACTGGTCGATATTGTCTTTGTCCATCAGGTTTTTTGGAAGGTCTGTACCTTCCAAAGGCAAACCATCCAATACCCAAAGCGGGTCTTGTGAACCATTTAAAGATACGGTTCCGCGGATCCTGATCTGCGGTGCCGATGATGGTCCTCCGCTCAGGCTGGTTACTGAAACACCCGCAACCTGGCCTTGCAGCATCTGATCGATACCCGAAACGCCACTCTGGCGTACCTTTTCGTAATCCAGTTTGGCAACAGAGGTGGTGTTCTTGCGTTTGGCAATATCGGTGTATCCGTTTACGATCACCTCATTCAGCACATTGTTATCGCTGCTTAAAGAAACAGAAATATTGGTTTTGTTGGCGATGTTCACCGTAGCAGTGGTGTAACCCAGGTAACTTACTTTCAGGTAAGTTGTACCGGCCGGAACTTTTAATGTAAAACGTCCGTTTACATCCGTTACTGCGCCAATTACGGTATTCTGGATCACACCGGGACTGGATTGCTCGCCAATGCCCGATTTGTCTACAAATACCGAAGCCCCTGGGATTGGTTTCCCGTCTTCGGCCGACAGCACCTGTCCGGTTACTGTGCTTTGCTCCTGGCTGTACCCTGCAAAGGAACCTGCCAGAAGGAAAAGAAAGAGTAAAAATTTGTTCATTTTTGCAAATTTATTGATAGTTAATGGTTTAATTGATTTTTAAGCTCTGACGGATCCTTAAAATTAGATCCATATGATGATTCCGGGTCGCTTCGTCGCCCTTCGTTTTGTTCTTTTCTAATATTTCGAGAATTTTCAACAACTCACCTCTTTTGGAAGCAGCAACATCGGATGTCCTGGTCATCGAGTTGATATATACATTTCTCAGGTCGGCCAGGTTTGTTACAGGCTGTTCCTTAAACGCACGTGGGGTAAGGTCGCAGAGCTCTGGCAGGTTGTTTTTTACTGGCTGCAGGGCTTTTTTGTTTACCTTTTCCATCAGTTTATCGGTGCTCACCAGCAAAACATCCACGTAGTTCTGTTCAGTCTGGCGCTCATCCAGTGATAACGACCGGCCATTTAAGGTTTGCTTAAATGCAGTTTCCCTAACCGTTTTCAGCAATTGTGCGGCAGTATAAACCTTGTCGGCCCCATAAATAGACTCCATTTCCAGCAAACGCAGCAAACGTTCGTCGCCTACCAGGCTATACATTAAGCCATACTGCTGTTCCCGCTTTAAGTTATAGGGGCCATATTCAAAAGGTCCCAGCGGTGTATCTTTAATGGCAAAAGTATTCGATAGTAACTCAGGATTAAAGAGCCATTGGGGTAGGTTAAACAGTTGCGCTTTCAGGTAAGTCATGGCTTCTTCCTGTGTAGCTTTCGGAACCGGTGTATAGGCTTTTTTTCCGTCCCCGGCTACCGGGTTCTCCAGGTAATACCCCCCAATGTTAGCCATTACGTGTTCGGCATAAGCATTCCATTGCCAGATGGTGGCCATATACAATTTGCCTGCCTGATAATAGGATTCCCCTGGTTCGGCTGCCCAGTCCTTTATCTGAGGCACCAAACGCTGCAGGTTCTTTAAACCATACATGCCGGCCTTCATGGCATTATCGCCCAGGTCTTCCGACTGCGCCCTTGGGTCTACCACATTTAGTGCACTTTGCTGCTCGCCGTAATGGTATAGCGGATCATTCTGATGTTTGGCAATCCATTCCTTTTGTAGCTCCAGTTCTTCCCGCGGATCTTTGGTATCCAGCCAACGATACCCCCAGGCAATGGCATATTTATCGTACACTCCAATTTGCGGGGTAATGTGTTGCACCTTATCTTCTGGTTGTGCCACATAATTAAAACGGGCATAATCCATAATAGAAGGGGCAGTACCGCCCATTTTTGCAGTATAGGCTGGTGATCTTAAAGAATCTACCGGGTTGGCAAAAGAAGCGCCCATATTGTGCTTTAAACCCAGAGTATGCCCTATTTCGTGCGAGGATACAAAGCGGATGGCATGCCCCATCTGTTCTGCGCTGAAATTGTTTTTTCTTGCACCAGTATCAATTACCCCTGTTTGTACGCGCATCCAGTATTGTAAGGAGGTCATCACATTGTGCCACCAGATCACATCCGACTCCAGGATCTCGCCCGAACGGGGGTCCACAACTGAAGGCCCCATGGCATTTGACTTTGGCGAGGCTGCATAGGTAACTACCGAATAGCGCACATCATCGCCATCAAAATCTGCCGTGTCTGTAACCAGTTTGGCCTGTATGGCATTTTTGAAACCAGCGGCCTCGAAAGCCTTTTGCCAGTCGTGTATGCCATCTATAATGTAGGGTCTCCATTGTTTTGGGGTCGATGGATCTACATAAAACACAATCGGTTTTTCTGGTTCAACCAGCTCACCTTTCAGGTAACGGTCACGATCGGCCGCTTTAGGCTCCAGCTTCCAGCGGGTAATCAGTTCCCGGGTCTCCATTTTTTGCTGACGGTCTGAAAAATACCATCTTGGGGTGCTGAAAAATCCTACTCTATTGTCGGCAAAGCGGGGCTTCATCGGCTGTTCCGGCAGCAGCAGCAAATTGGTAGTTACGGCTACACTGATGGCTATGGTATTCTGGCCCTCGGTAACAGAGGTGCTCAGTAAAGAGCGCACCACTACATTTTGCGGAAAGCTTTTCATCTGCTCAATGGCCGAAAGTGCTGTTTTAGGACTGGTACCTAAGCCTATATTGGTAAATACATCATTGAAACTTTTTTCTGTTCCGTCGAACACCTTGTTCACTTTAATGACCACAGCCGAGGAATCAGGAGTATAAGCTTCAATTTTAAAAGTCTCGATTACTGAACCTGTAAAATTGTCTTTTACCGATTGGGTAATGGCATCGCCGGCGGGCGATTCTACCTGTGGCACGATGGTTTTTACCCATACCGTTTTGGCCAGTTTGTTCAGCTGAAAACGGACTACCTTATTTTCGTAGTTCATGCCCTTATTTACGCCGGCTTCATTAATGGCCATTGGAACAGCCGATATTTTGTTGACCAGCAGAAAGTCCTTTTCCATCAGTTTAAATGGAATCTCGAAGTAATAGTCGGTCTCTATCTGGTGTACCTTAAAAATACCATCAAGCGTTTTTGCTTTTTTCAATAGGATTTTGTAGTCCTTTAAGCTACTTTTTTTAACAGTATCCTGTTCGGTTTTCTTTTTTAAAGTATCAATGTTATTCTTTTTAACAATGTCTTTTTTAGGAAGTTTTTTAGGTATTTGCGCATTAACAGCGGCCCCACAAATCAAAATAGCCAGGGCTATCCATGAAGTCTTATTCAAAATCATAATCCAAAATGACTGAATATTTGGACTTTAGAAAGCGCTGTGCCGTGAACTGGCGTATTCTATAGCGTGAAAGCGCAGTTTTAAGGAGTGAAGGCAAGCAGGGGAAGGTAACATTTGTAATCACCACCCTCTGGCCCATACTTCAGCTGCCCGGCACCAAAATAGGCATAGGTGCTTTGCAGGTAATTCAGGCCTTGCTTTCCGGAGTCTTTTACATCGGTACGCAGCTGCAGGTTGTTGGCTACGACAATAAAATCACCTTCGCTTTTTATGCTGATTTTAAGCGGCTTAGTTTTGGAGAGCATGTTGTGCTTTACCGCATTTTCTATGAGGGTTTGCAAGCTCATAAATGGGAGCTGCTCCTGCAGGTGTTCATCGGAAATTTCTATTTCAAGGGGCTCCAGCGCATCACCAAACCTGATCTTCTGTAAGAAGAAATATTCCTTCACAAAATTCAGTTCCTCGGTTACAGTGGCCAGTCCATTAGGGTAGGATTTCAGCACGTAGCGGTAAACTTTAGAAAGTTTAACCACAAATGACTTGGCCAGTTCCGGTTCTTTTGAGATGAGTGCATTTAGGGAACTCAGTGAATTGAAAAGAAAATGTGGGTTTACTTTTTGTTTCAGGGCGTTGAGCTGCAGCAGGACATTGTCTTTTTGCTGGCGTTCGGCAATCAGGCCCAGTTCCTGTTTTTCAATGGAAAGCTGCTGGCGTTTTGTTTCGGCCTGCTGCCTTAACATAAATTCCTTTTGCCATTTGGCCTGTGCCCAGGCGATCAGCAGCAGTATGATCAGTGCGGCGGAGATAAACATGCTGATCAGGTATTTTTCAATGTCCTTTACGTCTTCATCTACATTCAGGGCTGCTGTGTCCAGCACCATTGTCCACTTCATAGACGAAATGTTCAGCGGTGTGTAATAACGAAATACAGGGATCTCCAAAACAGGGGACATTACAATCTCGTAGGTGCTGATGCTGTCTTTGAGCCGCCTGGTAATGGGCGAAAGCCTGACTGGAACCCCCATCTTTGTGCCTATTAATTTTTCTGCCGGATTGATCACATAAGTTCCGGCTTCATCGATTACCGAAGCGGAAGCACGGCCTGCGGGATCAATACCTGATAGATAACTCTGCAATTCTACCAGGTTGATGTCTAACCCGAAAATGAGGGTTTCAGTATTCGAAAGCTTGTGTTTTGAAGCCACCAGCCAATGTAAAGTATCTGCTATAGAGATGAGTTTATTGCCTGTCCAGTCTTTCTGGTACTGCCGGGCAGGTAGCTCGCGATAGGTTTGGTCATTCTTTTCTATGGCCCTGTAAGTGGTGTCCTGACCGTTGATAAGGGTATACCAGCCTTTATTCGCTGTGGGGTGGTTGAGCAATAAGGCTTCCACAATTTTGCGTTGTTTTATAAAATCTGCTGTTGAATGAAACTCAGGAAGGATGGCTACGAGGTTTTCGATCCCTTTTGTAAGCCCGTTGAATTCGTTACGGATTACATTCGATTTAAGCTCGTAGTTTTTTGTTGCAAGGTCTATGCTGATCTGCTCAGTCCGTTTACTGAGTTTACCCGACATAAAAAACCATATGCCCGTAAAGCACAGGAAAATAAAGATCCCTATGCCGATAAAGTACCTGGAACTGTATATCGGGATTTTCATCCTGCAAAGATAGTACAACTCAGGTGTGTTCGGGATGCAGTTTAGATTAAACAAGTATTGATTAGGGGTTGGTTAGGGGTTGAGTAGGCCTTTGGGTATACCAACCCCTACCCAAGGCTTAGCCAAGGGTTAACCAATCTAAAGCGCATCCCGAACGCACATCGAACCACGCTATACCTGGGTGCAGATAAAATAAAAGCAAAAAAGACCGGCATTTGCCGGTCTTTTTTGCTTTTATTAATTGTGTTTGGCTAAAATTTCGGAAAGTTTTTTTTCCAGAGCAGCCCCTTTCAGGTCTTTTGCTATGATCCGCCCGTCCGGATCAATTAAAAAGTTTTGAGGTATACCGGTAATCCCGTATAGCTTTGCCGCATGGTTTTCCGCTTTTAAATCTGAAACCTGGGGCCAGGTTAACCTGTCTTTACGGATGGCCTCGATCCATTCACCTTTTCCTGAAAGTTCATCCAGGGACACACCAACGATGGTAAAGTTCAAGTCCTTGTACAATTGATACATCCTGATCAGCGTCGGGTTTTCTTTTCTGCAGGGGCCACACCAGGATGCCCAGAAATCCAGTAATACATATTTTCCGCGGAAAGCAGAAAGCTGTATTGGTTTTCCGCTGGTGTCTGGCTGGGAGAAGTCGGGCGCAGTCTTACCGATAGCTACATTTTTGAGTGACTGGATTTTGGAGAAAAGTCCTTTGCCATCCTCGCTGTTGCGGATTTCTGGTGACAAACCCAGGAATAAAGTTTCCAGTTTTTGTGGATCGGTAGAAGAAAGCATCGCGAATAAGGCCCTTAAACAGATAATTGATGATGGATGTGCCTGAATGAATTGTGCTACTGTTCCCTGCGTCAACGCCGCCTGATAGCTGGCATCTTCGGCCACAATCTGTGTACCTGAAGCAGTTGCTGCTTTAGCAGATCCGGTACTGCTTAATGTAGTGGTGCCCTTATCGATGTATAAATAGCGGTAATCTTCGCGGGATGGCCCCGTACCTTTGGTGTTTACATAAAATATTCCACGGTTAATTGCACTTAAATAGCCCCTGAGCTCAAATTTGCCGTTACGGAGCAGGGCAGAATCAATTTTTGTTTCGGTACCGGTATAGTATTTCAGGTAAACTTTAGCAGGGGGCTGCAGCCTGCCAATGGTCCCTTTTATAACAAAGTTGTTTTTTTGTGAAAAGCCTGCAAATGGCATGGCCATAAACAGTATGAAAAGAATTCTATACATTTTTAAATGAGGTTAAGCTGCTTACTGATAATTTGGGTTCTGAACGATATTCGGGTTTACATTGATTTCTCCCAGGGGCATTGGCATTACCCTCCGGTAGTCTCCTGCTTCAATAATGCCGCTGGGATATTCCTCGGTCCGGTTGATGTTCTGGTTCAACCTGTTGAGGTCAAAGAAACGGTCGCCCTCAAAAGCAAGCTCCTTGCGTCTTTCATTTACAATGTCGGCCAGCAGGGTTACACCAGCAGAAGCATAAGTTAAGGAAGGATCTCTCTGTGCCATCAGGGTGTTCAGGAATGTCAGGGCTTCGCCCTCTTTGTTCAGACGGTAAGCCGCCTCGGCAGCAATTAGCTGGACTTCCGCCAGCCGGATCACCTTTTTCTCATTGAAGTCCCCAACTACAACAGGATATTTATTTACAATGTAAGCAGGGTCTTCGCCACCAACCCTGTTCCGTACGCCTTTAATGATGAGGTTCTTCCTGACGTCGGTTGTGGTATAGGCATCAAACAATGATTTGGTTGTTAACATTTCACCTTCGCTGTTATCGGCCTGTACAAAATGCGTTGCAAGTTCATCGGAGGCATTGTTGAAAGCATCTGATGCCAGTTCAAAAAGCGTTTCTACTTTATTGCTTTGGTCGTGAGGTATTGCTGCGGCCCAGTAGGCTGCCAGATCGGCCCGGTTAAGGGGCGTAAAGCCACTGTTGGCCAATACCTCTTTGGCGTCGTCATAGGCTTTCTGATAGTCTCCTTTATATAAATTTACTTTGGCCCTTAGCGCTATAGCAGCATATTTCGAGAATCTTGCTGAACCATTGTATTGCGACATCAGACTGATGGCCTGGTCCAGATCTGATAGGATTTGGGTATAAACTTCGGTAACCGTGTTTCGCTTAGGTAGAGCTGCAGGGTCGTAATGTAATACTATAGGTACCCCAAGCGTATTGGGCGCCAGGGTATAGGGTTTCCCAAAGAAACGCACCAGATCGAAATAAAGCAGGGCGCGAATGGCATAGGCTTCACCCTTATATTGCATCACCTCGGTGCCCTGGTTCAATGGGGCATCTATAATGTTATTTACCTGTAAAGCGTTGGCATAGGCAAAAAACCATACCCGGTTGCTGTAAGCGCCATCAGTAGTGATGGAATAGGCATTTTCTCCGTTAAAAAGGCCAATGTTGACGGTAGATAGATAGATATTATCCGCAAGCAGGTCTCCTAATATGGGAACTGCGGCCCCGCGAAGCTCGCCATTGCGTAAGTTTGCATAGGCACCGTTTAATGCCGTTTTTATATCGGCAGGGGTTTTAAGTGCATCTTCTTTGGAGATGCTGGTATAGGGCTTTTGATCCAGGAAGCTTTTTGTACAGGAAACAATAGAAAGTAAGGTTACAAAACCTCCAATCAACAGTATATTATTTAAATTCTTCATTTTTTTACTCAGATTAAAACTTAAGGTTAAGACCCAGGGTAAACACTTTTGGCATTGGGATGTTGTAGTTGGATTGTCCGGTTAATCCGGCTTCTGGATCGTACGGCAATTTCTTGTCCCTAACCCAGGTTGCCAGATTTGTTCCGCGTACATATATGCTCAAGCCTTCAATCTTCGCCTTCGATAATACTGCTTTCCGGAAAGCATAGGCCAGCGTTAACTCCCTTAAGCGGATATAGTCGCCCTTATACAGAAAACGACTGGAGGCGCGGCTGGAGTTATTGGTATTGTTGAAGATGTAGATTGGAATATCGGTTACATCGCCTGGTTTTTGCCATGCACCCAGCTGCGAGGCAAAATGATTAAATGAGCTGTTGTCGCCATCAGATTGTGTATATCTCGACCAAAGGTCCATCACATGATTGCCAAAGTTGTAATAGAACAAGCCATCCAGGCTAAAGCCTTTGTAGGCAAAAGCAGAGGTAAAACTGCCGAATACCTTAGGTGTGGCCGAATGGTTGGGAACAAGTTTGGCCAGGTTGTAATTGCTTGTGGTCGCTGTCATGGTCTCGTCGGTATACCAAAGCGGTTTCCCATTGGCAGGGTCAACACCGGCCCATTGGCGCAGGTAATAGGTTTGAAAATCGAGCCCAACCCTTCTGATCACAGAAGAACCTTTCATGTCTTTTCCATCTACCAGGGAAGTAATTTTGTTGAAGTTCCGGGAGATGTTGAAGCCTGCGCTCCACTTAAAGCCGGCCGTTTGTACAGGCGTTCCATTGATGGAAAATTCAACGCCCCTGTTTCTCATGGAACCAATGTTATTTAAAAAAGCACCTGCACCTGTGGTACCGGAAGTAGGCTGGCTGAGCAATAAATCGGTTGCCTTCCTGTTGTAATAATCGAAGGTAAAAGATAGCCTGTTGTTAAATAAACCAGCATCAAGGCCCAGGTTCAGTTGTTTGTTGGTTTCCCAGGTCAGGTAGGGGTTTCCAACAGAAGTAGGGCCGCTGCCCACCTCGCCATCGTAGTTAAAATTATAATAGGCAACCGAATAATCGCTCGAAACCCCATAGCTGTATAGCTGTCTCCAGCCATAGTCGTCGATGTTTGCATTACCTGTCAGGCCGTAGCTTGTTCTTAGCTTCAGGATGTTGATAAACTTAAGCGGCTTCAGGAAGGCTTCTTCCTGTATGTTCCAGGAGGCACCGGCAGACCAGAAATTTCCGTAACGGTTTTTTTCGCTGAAGCGGGAAGAGCCATCGCGACGGAAACTTCCGGAAATGACGTATTTTCCCTTATAGGAGAAGTCGGCCAGACTGAGCAGTGAAGCAATGGTATAATCAGAATTGGCTCCTGAGGCCTCGTAAGGATTGGTCCCGTTTGAAGGGACGGTAGCTACCGGGTTTCCAGGCAGCCCGGTGGTGCTTGCTGTAGTGGTATAATTCTGCGATTTTTGGGCCTCATAACCCAATTTAACGTTGGCCACCCAGGTCTGGTCGCGTTTAAGGTCTAAATGGTAATCGATCATATTGGTCCAGGTCCAATTGAAGTAACGCGTATAGGCACGCGAGGAATAGCCATTGTCGTAAAATGCGCCGGCCCCGTGCGTGGGGTTATAATAGGTGTCTTCTTCGAGGTTGTTGTAATCCGTACCAATCCGCGAAGTAAAGCTCAGATTATCGGTAATTTTGTATTCTGCCGATAGGGTTCCGAGGCCTTTAAGCTGGCTGAGTTTGTTTTTGTTGTATTTGGCAGTGTAGAGCGGGTTAGATTTTGAACCAAATACTGCCGCATCTATGTTGTAGGTGCCATCTGCATTGTAGGGGGAAATAAAAGGGAACAGGTGTACCGCGGCGGTAATAGGATTATCGGAAGAGCTGCCATTTGCGGGAGAATTTTGTCCGTTGGCACCCAGAATGAGGGTGGTAGACAAGGAAAGGCGGTCGGTAACTTTGGTCTTTAAATTTACCTTGAAGGAATAGCGGTTAAAGTCGGAGGCAATCACGGTTCCCTGCTGTTTAAAATACCCACCGGAAACATGGTATTGTGTGTTGCCCGTGCCACCACTGATACCCAGGTTATACTGCTGCTGCCTGCCATCCCTTTGTACCAGGTCAAGCCAGTTGGTATTTAAGCCACTTCCGGCACCAAATTTATTATCCAGGAAAGTAAATACGTTGTCGGCCGTTACCCCATTGAGTTTGGCATAGGAAGGGTTGTTTAATATTCCTTGTGCGGTTATTGTTCGCCATTGCTCTGTTGTGAGCAGCTTACCAGCTTCGGGTATCGTTCCCAGCTTTGTGATGCCATACTCTGCATCAAAATTAACTTTTGTTTTGCCCTGGGCGCCCTGCTTTGTGGTGATGATGATGACCCCATTTGCTGCCCTTGAACCATAAATTGCTGAGGCCGAGGCATCCTTTAAAACGTTGATGCTTTCAATGTCATTAGGGTTTATAGCCGATAAGGCATTGGAGGTAGTGGTGGCCCTTGACAACTGACCAGCGCTTACAATTACACCATCAATAACAAAAAGGGGATCCGATCCGGCAGAGATGGAGCCTATTCCGCGGATGCGGATTTGCTGCAACGCACCTGGTTGTCCGGATGAACCAACAGACTGTAAGCCGGCAACCCTTCCCTGTAAGGATTGGTCTATGGAGGTATAAGCGCGGTTTTCCAGCTCCTGCGATTTCACCAGGCCTACAGCTCCTGTAGTTATGGCTTTGGCCTGTTTTCCGTAACCATTGATCACTACTTCGTTCAGTAAACCACCCAGGGGCTTAAGGCTGATGTTCAGTGCCCCGCTTACCGGCAAAGGCTGTTCGGCAATCTGGTAACCTACGAAACTAAAAATCAGTACGTCAGCAGGATCTGGCAGTGTAATTTGAAACTGGCCCTTTGCATCGGTAACGCTGGTAATGGAAGGATGTTTCTGTGACCTGATGTTTACACCGGGCAGGGGCAGGTTTTGCTCATCGGTTACTGTTCCCTGCACCAGTACGGCTTCAGCCGCATTGGCTGCTGTAACAGGCTTGTCGCTGGCACTTATGACCACTACATTGTTAATTACATTGTAGGTTAAAGGCAGTTTATCGAGTAATTTGGTCATCACTTCAGAAATCCCGGCATCTTTAACGTCGATGTTCACCAGTTTTTTAAAGGGGACCACCTCATTGTTGTATGCAAAGCGGTAACTGGTTTTCTGCTCAATTTTTCTAAGCACGCTGCTCAATGCAGTATTCTTCAACTCCATGGTTATGCGGGTTTGAGAATATAGCGAGGCCCTGGTATGTATGGTGAGCAGCGCAAGTATTAAAAGTAACTTCATTTTTAGAAAATGTTTTCGGTAGCACGTGGCAAAATGGTTCTGAAAGAAAAGTTTGGTTTTCTTCATATATTTGTTTTGAATAGTTGATTAATAAAAGGTTGATATTTTTCTCTTTCCGGGGAAATGATCAGGCATCAATTATTTACGAACGGGGAATGCGACAACATTTCCCGTTTATAATTGACCCGACATCAGTTTGTAATCGTCAGTTTTTTTCCATTCAGTTTGTAGTTAAAGGGTTTAGTGATTTTCATTATCTTAAGTATATCATTTATGCTTTCTTCATTAAATATTCCTGTATACCGGTATTTCATGACCTCCTGATTTTTAAATTCAACGCTGATGTCAAAACGTCTTTCCAGCATGGCAGCAATATCCGACATCGGGCAGTTGGAGAAGGCAATTTTATTATCCATCCAGGCAGTTTCTACCAACTGGCTTTGTGCATTCAGGCGCAGCAGGTTGTCGAGCTTAATTTTAGGTGTGTTTTCGGTTCCTGCATTGTCCGGTTCAGACTGGTCTTTACGTACTGTAAGTTTTTCATTGGGGCGCAGGATGATATTTTCAGAAGGCCTGTCGTTAAAACTTACTTCAATCCGCCCCCTGATCAGGGAGGTTTCGATAACCTGGTCCTTCGGGTAACTTTTTACGTTGAAAGAGGTGCCCAGTACTTTAATGTTGATTTTATCGGTATGGATTACAAAAGGATGTTCGGGATCTTTTTTTACATCAAAAAATGCTTCTCCATCCAGCCATACTTCTCTTAGCTTGCCTTTAAAATTATCGGCATATTGCAGCCGGCTGTCGGCATTTACCCATACCGAACTGCCATCTGGAAGTTTAACCATAGTTTTGGAGCCTTTTTTTGTGACCACCTGGCTTTTTAATGCCGTGTTGTTGCCCAAAGGAGAGAGCAGCAATAGGAAAATCGTGAAGATCAATAAAAGCGCTGCACTGGTAAGCAAAATGCGCTGCCGATTTTTACCCATGCCCAAATGGCGGGCCGGAGCAGCCGGAACATGGAGGTGCATTTTTAAAGAATGTAAAGCAAAAGCCTGTTCGGCTTTGCTCAGTTCTTCTTCAGACCTTTCTTTTTCGGCAGCATGAAATGACAGGTACACTTTTTTCAAATCAGGATCTGCATCAATCATTTTTTTCAATTGCTGCAATTCTTTTTCAGTGGCTTCACCGGCCAGCTGCCTGCTTAAAAGTTTAAAAAAAATATCTTCGGCCATAGATTTCCGGTTGTTTCAATAAAGAGACAACAAAATGGGAGGGAACCACCGGTCTGATAAAAAATATTTTAAAGATCCAGGTGCTGCCTCATGTACAGCGTAATCTTTTTCAGGGCATTGGTCATGTGACCTTCAATGGTATTGGTAGAAATGCTTAAGATTTCGGATACTTCTTTATAGCTGAAGCCCTCATTTTTAATCAGCCTGTAAACTAGCTGGCATTTAGGGGGCAGCATGTCTATGGCTTTTTTTAAATTCAGCTGAAGTTCTTTTTCAATGAGGTGGTCAATTGGACTTGCGCTGCTTTGGGGCATGAGTTCAAGATCGTCCAGCCCTACGAAACTGCGGCCTTTATGTTTTTTGAGGTGATTAAAAGCGGAATTTTTGACCAGGGTGAAAAGGTAAACCCTGAGGTCAATAACCTGCTCCAGTTTCGGCCCCATCAGCCAGATCTTCATCATGGCATCGGCATAGAGTTCTTCGGCAAGTTCTTCAGAATGTACAATTGTGTTTGCAAAACGTATAATAGGCGTGTAAAACAATACAAATAACTTACGGTAGGCAGCTTCATCGGCATTTTTTGCCACTGCACTTTGTAAGTCAGCTATATCTGTTAAACCGGATGCCATGTTTTTTGAAATTATCCTCAAGGGCATCCAAACTTACTGATTTCTAATTAAATTTTATGCTGCCATGTGAAAGGGGCCTTGTTCATTACCAAAACAGGGCGGTTAAACACCATGTCTAACCGCCCTGCTCATAAAAATATTTCTATTCTTTTAATTCATCTTCACTGCCGGAATGGATGTTTTGGTCATCTTATCCAGGCCCGTAGCGTAGCTGTCAAATTCAGTATTCAGCTGTTTCATTAAAGCTTGTTTTGCGTCATTGTCTCCTTTAACCATAGCCCTCCACTTTACATTTGTTTTGCTGCCATTGGCCTTAAAGAAAATGGCATATTGTGCCGCTTTGATTCCTTTAGGCAGGTTGCTGTCAACAAAATCTATGGCTATAAGTTTGTTGTGTGCCTCATTCTGGGTAATGCTCTCTAAACGGTCGCCTCCATTTGAAAAAACAACCTTTCTGGATATCGGCATAGCCGTGTCTATAACTTCTATTGCACTTACATAACCATTTGATGCTTTTTTCAACAGTTCATTATTTTGAAAAATGTTCCAGACTGCGTCCAGTTCCATGTTGATGTCTGCACCTTTTTCCACATCCCATTTAACCTTCCTTGCAGTCTCCATTTGTGCACTGGCTTTGTAAGCCGACAGGCCCGTTAAAAGCAATAATGATAATATGATCTTTTTCATTTGATGTGCTGTTTATTTTCCAAATATTTTCTCCATGGCCTTGTCTAAGGATTCTCCACGAACATTTTTTTCAATAATTCTACCTTCTTTGTCTACTACAACCAGGTAAGGGATACCACTGAACATATATGAAGCCATTACAGGCTTAGATTCTACAGCGTTGATCTGTGGCCAGGCCATGCGCTCTTCGTCCATTGCTTTTTTCCATGCTTCCGGTTTTGCATCCACGGATACAGAAAGAATTTCCAGACCCTTATCTTTATATTTTTTGTATACTTCTTTTATATGAGGGATTTCCTGACGGCAAGGACCGCACCATGAAGCCCAGAAATCGATGATCAGGTATTTGCCCCTGAAATCTTTAGGTCCCCATTTTTTACCATTTACATCCGGGAAAGCAAAATCTGGTGTTTTCTGCCCTTCAGCAAGTTTGGCTGCCTGTGCAATACCGTCCAGGATTTCTTTTTTTCTTTCTTTGGCCTGTTTCAGGTCAGGGAATTTTTTGGTCAAATTATCCAGGGTAGACATGATCAGTTCCTGATCTCTTTTGGTACTTAAGAAATTAAGTGCATACAATACTGAAGGTTGATCTTTGTATTTATTGACGAGGTATTTGATACGGAAGTCGCGGTCTTTACCGATACGGTCATAACCATCTTTCATGTACTCTATCCATTTAGGCTCTTTTGACTGACCAGCTTTGTACTGCTCCTGGCCTACAGCAATCATTTGCTGATAATCCAGGTATGCTACCAGGTTCACATCATTGATTACGTCATTCTCGGCAGATGTATTTTCCATATAAATATATGGAGGGTTTTTGATCTTCATTTTAGCGGTATCAATACCCCTTACGTTTACATGAATGTTGTCTTTATTGGCCCAGAAATCAATGCGGTCAAAATAATAAACACGTACCTGGTAAAAATCTGGTTTATCTGCAGGAACCTTAAATGAGAAATTGTTGTTGGCATCTAATTTTGCACTGTCTATTGCTTTAAATGCCCTTTTGAAACCCTCTCCTTCATATTTTCCCAGGTAAATAGGGTATTTGTTTTCTGTATCAGGAAACTTTACGTGACCGGTAAACGTCACTGTTTTTCCTTTTTGGGCAAAGCTGCTGCTTAGCATTAACAGGGCTGCAACAGCCAGTGTTAAACATTTTTTAATCATTGTTTTTAGTGTTATGTATATTTAAGTTAATTCTTAATCGTTCATGATAGGAGGGGTCATCTGGCCTTTTTTACCGGCCTCTTTCCTCAATTCCATGGCTTTGGCAGCCATGGCTTCAGCCTCTGCAGTTTTGCCCTGCTTTTTCAGGATTCGTTTTCTGAGGTCGGTGATCTGGATATTGCTGAAATCATTCGCAGTTTTTTGCAGCTCATTGGCCCATTTTTCTGCTGTAGCATAGTAATTTGCGGGTGCTGCGGTTACGACATCGTTGGCTGCGGTAATTACCAAATCGTTTCTGCGCGGGAAGCTGGCATCAGCCAGGATGGCCTCAACTTTAGCTGTAAATTTATCCCATTGTTTGGTGCCCGCAAATTCGATCAGGTCTAGCTGTGCCAGCAATGAAGCTGAGCTTTTTGATGGTCTAGCTGCCTGTAGTTTTCTGATGGCTGCGGTAATCTCTTTTGGCGCTTTCAGGTCAGCTTTTTTCTCGTAACTTCTTTTTACGGCGTATACCGACATCATGAAAGTCATGTCAAAATACTGGTTTACCTTACTGGCTTCGTATTTCTTTTCCAGCTCTGCTTTATTGGCATACAGGTAGGCAAAGGCTTGTGATGACGGGTTGTTCAGGTATTTCTGGACCAACTCCCAGTTACGTGCTTCCAGCAGTGAGGTTTTAGGCAAGCCGTCGAAATAGGTTTTTGCCACACTGCCCATTTTGTCTGATTCATATGCTTTTTCCAGTGCTTCAAGATAGGCAACTGTGGTAGCCTCAGAATGATCGCCGGCATTGAACTTTTTGGCCAGCCCGAACGCGGTGCTTTCTGGTTTTAATGCTTTACTGGATTCAGTAATGAATTCCTGGGCCGACATGCTGCCCACAATTTTATGTACTACTTCGCCATCACCGTTGATGAACAGGTAGGTAGGATAGGCTTTTACATCATATTTATCTTTTAATGCCGGGCCTTCGCCTTTTTCCATATCGTATTTAACGTTATAAAAGGTACCATTGAACAGGTCGGCAACGTCGTTTTTGGTAAACACGTCTTTGGCCATCATTTTACAAGGGCCGCACCAGGAGGTGTAGGCATCGAAGAAGATGATCTTGTTCTCTTTTTTGGCTGCGGCCAGCTGTGTTTTCCAATCGCCTTCCTTAAAAGTGATCTCGCGGTCCTGAGCAGATGCCGATAGGGCAAGGATGCAGGCAATTCCGGTGAATAGTTTTTTCATTTTGCTGTTAGTTATGGGTTTGCTAATTGGAGCGGAATTTAGCGTAAGCCCGGACCGGCAGGCGGCCCGGGGCTTATATTTTTATAATGGGTTTTGATCCAGGTTAGGGTTCATTAATATCTCTCCCGGAGGTAAAGGGTAAATCACAGTTTTTTCATTAGCCTGTACGGTTAAAGGAGTATTGGTTGAATAGTCGGTATAATTCCTCACCATTGGTAAACCATTCCTGAAATTGTCATAAGACGAATGACCTTCCCACGCCAGTTCCAGACGACGTTCATTTAATACCGCCTGAAAAACGGTCATGTTGGCTGCAGTTAGGGTCAAGGTTGTCCAGGCTGGTGCCAGGGCTCTTGTCCTAACCAGGTTCAGTGCAATCAGGGCATTGGTATTGTCACCCGATTTGGCCAGTGCTTCGGCTTTGTTCAGGTACATTTCTGCTAAACGAAGGTAAGGTGTAGCACTTCTGCTGTGTGCGCTGAAGTCGAAACCACCCGGAGGCGCGATTTGCTGAAAATTGTATTTGTTTACAGAATTCCGGCTTTTATCCGCAAGGGTAATCCGCTTGTCGTTTTCAACTGTAATGAATTTTAACCTCAAGTCTGCAGGATTTTGATTTAAAATGGCCATGTAATCTGGCGATGCTGCATACTCTCCCTGCCAGGTGGTACCAAATACATCGCGGGCGATTAAAAATTCATTGATGTTATTGCCATTGGCATCATCGTGTCTGAAAGCAAATATATATTCTTTATTGGTTTTGCCGTCTATGGCAAAGGAACTGCTGTACGCTGTGCCTTGCAATAAAGTATATTTATTGGCGCCGATCACTTTGTCTGCATATTCCACGGCCTTTGTATTGTACTCGTTTTGCGGAGCGGTTGGTGTGCCGCCCATGTACAGATACACGCGAGATAGAAGAGCCCATGCTGCCTCTTTACTAGCGTAGTTATTAGGGTTACCAGTGCGCGGCTGGTTCATCAATGTGGCAGCTTTTTCCAGATCGGAGATGATCTGAGCATATACTTCTTTAACGGTATTGCGTTTGGGCTGATAATTCTTATCTACCATGGAACTCAGCGATAGTGGTACCGCAAGGTTGGAAGCACTGTTGTCATAATAAGGACGACCATAAACCCTTACCAAATTGAAATAAGCCAATGCCCTCAGGAAATAATTTTCGCCTTTAAGCTGGTCATAAGCTGCACCTTTTCCGTCACTAATCGCATCAATAATTTTATTGGCACCGAATACAAGTCGATAGGACATTCTCCAGAATGAAGCTGTTGGCCCCTGACTTGGTGAATTGTTGTAGATATAAGCATCGTTCCTGGTTTGCGGAAAGGCTTGTACAATAGATAACAGGTTATTGCCTTTAAGCTCACTTAAATTAAACCAGTTCATGGAATATTGACTATCGCCAGCTGATTTGGTTACCATTAAGGCATAATTGCCATTTGTAGCGAGAGCCAGTCCGTCAAGTGTTTCCAGAAGTTCCTTATCAGATTTATCATTGAAAGGCCTGATGTTTTCGTCAATTGCTTTTTTGCAGCCAGATAATGTAAATGCTGCAAAACATATATATATGTATAGTATGTACTTTTTCATTGTCTGCTTCATTAAAATGTTAATTGTACGCCCAATAGATACTTTCGGCTGGCGCCATAGCCTGCGCTCACGCCATAATTGTTGGTATCGCCTGCAAGGTTACCTTCAGGATCAGATCCGTAGAAGGTTTTTTTGGTAAATACAAACAGGTTATCACCACTCAGGTAGATATTTGCACGTGTTAACTTGGCCTTGCTAATGATTTTTGCTGGCAAGGAGTAACTTAGTCTTGCATTACGCACACGGATGTGACTGGCATCCTCCCAGAATCTAGAGATAAACTGTTGGTCTACTCCGTCTGTACGGCTACGATAAATCATCGGATCTGTAGCCTTGTCACCTGGCTTTTCCCAAATCACCTGACCATTTCTTGGTTTTATTTGATTGTTTTTCAGTACATTGTTTCCTTCAGAAGAAAAATAAGTGCTTCGTGAATTGTTATAAACGAGGTAGTCGGCTGCGAAATTTAACAATACAGACAGCTCAAAGCCTTTGTAGCCAAAGGTGTTCACCATACCGCCATAGTATTTCGGGGTTGAGTTACCTACTATCTGAAACTGTGCAGCAGCGGCATCGCCGGTTAAACCTTTTGAAACTTCGTCGTAAGTATTTACAATTTTGCTGATATAAGTATTTGTAGCGGGATCCAATTCTAAACGCTCAAACTGTGGCTTACCTGTTTCGCTATCTACGCCCATCCATTTAAAGGCACGGATTGTACCAATATCATCTCCTTCTTTAAGAATTCCGAAGTAGCCGTTTTGAAGTCTGCCGTCGTAAAGTTTGGTAACTTTGTTTTTATTAAATGTAAGGTTGAAACCAGTTTCCCAGGTGAATTTTCCGGTCAGATTTCTGCTCGACAATACCAACTCTACACCATTGTTAACCATAGCACCAATGTTCTGATATTGGCTGGGCACACCCAATACCGAAGGGGTCGCTACTTTTTGAATCAGGTCTGTATTGTGTTTTCTATAGATATCGGCCGATACTGTAATCCTGTTGAACAAGCCTAAGTCAATACCTAAATTTCTTACATAGGCGCGTTCCCAGGTAATTTGTCGGTTTCCTAATTGGTTGATGATACCTGCAGGATCGCCTCCGTACTGGTAATTGAAATTGTAGAAACTTTCAGTCAGGAAATCTTCTCCTGCTACCTTACCACTCGTTCCGTAACTGGCCCTGATTTTTAAATTGGTGAGGTATTTATTGCCCTTCAGAAACTGCTCGTTACTGGCTAGCCATGCACCGCTTACAGAGTAAAAATGACCTGCTCTTTTGTCTATACCAAAATTGGTAGAGTAGTCCATCCTGTATGAAGCATTGGCGAAATAACGCTCATCATAGTTGTAGTTGCCTTCAGAAAATAACGAGTAGGAGGCTCTTACGTATTTTTCTCCAGCGAAGGACTTTCCGCTAAAGGTATTCCATACTTCTGCTGCTGCAGAAGGAACTTTAACACCTGTAGGCATGTTTTTTACTGCCAAGGCATTAAATTCAGAACCATTTTTATTGTATTCAAAACCTCCTAAGCCACCTACAGTATGCAAGCCAAATTGTTTGCGGGCGATGGCCAGGTTGGAAGTCATGAAAGAATAAGTATTTGTTTTACGTTGTGAAAGCCTTCCTTTATCTCCCGTACCGGCTATGGATAAGCGGTCTTCATAAGACTGATTGTCAATAATATTGGTATTGTAAGAGTTGTTGGATGAAAGGGTCAGCCAATCGAACATTTTATATTTAACTGAGAATACACCAAGTACTGTTTGGGTTTTGGTAATGTTGCTGTTGTAAGGCAAATCGTACAGGGGATTTTGAGAGATGTTGTTCAGTACATCCGTACCCAATATTTTTTTAGGGGTACCGTCTTCGTTATAAAGCGTGTACCAAGGCAATAACGAAAGTGGTCCGATTCCACCAACAGGGCTTCGGTTCCCTTTATCAAATATAGTGCTGATGTTAGCGTTGAGGCTCAATTTACTGGTAATGTTATGATCCAGATTTAGCTTAAAGCTATTTCTTAATAGGTCGTTGCCTTTTAGTGGGCCTTGTTCGTCATAACGGTTGGCTCCGAAATAATAACGTGTTTTTTCTGTACCACCTGACAGGCCTATATCTACGGTTTTCACCATGGCATCACGATATATGGCGTCATTCCAGTCCGTATAATTATTTAAAACTGAAGTGGGAGGTAAATATCTGGTCAGATAAGCTTCCTGTGTAAGGTTCTCGGGGTTTCTGGCAAAGGAATTCAGCAGCATTTTGCGTTGGTAATCATACAATTCCTGAGTGTTCATGAACTCGATTTTACCCATGTATCTTTTGCTTACACCAAAGGTGCTGTTGATATCCAGTTTAATGTTACCAGCAACGCCTTTTTTGGTAGTGATGACCAATACACCCTGGCTGGCACGTGAACCATAAATTGCTGTTGACGCTGCATCTTTTAATAAAGTGATGCTTTCTATGTCGGTTGAAGAAACGATGTCACTTGGATAGGCAACATCAGGATAAATGATTCCATCTACCACAATTAATGGGTTCAGGTTATTCGTGACACGTAGATTGCCTGTAACCGGTAAAGTACCCTGCCCGCGGACTACGAAAGAAGCTCTACTGTTTGGATCTCCTGATGGTTCGGTAATGTACATACCCGCAACTTTTCCTTTCAGTAAGGATATCAGGTTATTGGTGGTTACACCTTCCAGTTGCTTGGTATTAAAGGTTTGCAATGCCCCTGTAACTTCACTGGCCTTTTTGGTGCTATAACCCATTATCACTGCCTCCTGCAGCTGCGCAATGGCCACATTTAAACTAACGCTCATCTCGCTGTTGTCGTTATCAGACACCACCTTTTCAATGCGTTTACTCTCATAGCCAATAGAGCTGAAAACTATGCGGTAAGTGCCTGGGGCCAGATTTAAGGTGAAATAACCGTTTGCATCGGTGGTAGTCGCCATATTTGTACCGTCAACTCGTACAGATACCCCGGGTATTGGGGCCCGGCCATTTTCCGTTACCCTTCCGCGCACAGGTTTTTTTGCTTCCGGACTGCTATTCCTGTCGCCACCTGCGGGTTTTTCTTTAATGATAACCGTGTTGTTTACAATAACAAAGGTTAAAGGCTGGTTGCTTAGTGTTTGCTGTAAGGCCTGGTCTACCGTTGCATTTTTTAAGGAGAGGTTAATTTTAGAGGCGTTATTTCTGAGCAGGTCTATCTTATAGAAAAAAGAGTAACCGCTTTGTTGCTCAATTTTTTTAATGATACTTTCTATGCTTGCGTTTTTTTCACTCAAGCTGATGCGTTGGCTGAATGCTACTGCACTGGCCTGGAGACTGATGATTAGTAAGCATATAATTAATTTCATGACCCTTAATGCGTCTAAAATTTTATTCATATTTTTGTTTGGTTTAGTCGTGGCATACCGTTTCCCTTTTTTAAGAGATGCTTTTGCCCGATTGGGTTGATAATTGAATGTGGTCTATCCCGATTTCATTTTTTTATTTACCTGAAACTTAAGTCCGGGGGTGCTCGTAACACTTCCGGCTTTCTTTTTCAAGTAAAATCAGTTTTGTTATAATTTTACGATAAGCGTTCTCCCTTCTATTTTAAAGTTAATACCATTGATTTCAAATATCTTTTGCATGTCTGCCAGGCTGATATTCCTCGAGGCTGTAAAGTGAAAAAGTTCCGCTGTAGGTTTTTTCTCGAAACTTACGTCAACATTGTACCACCTGGAAAGCTGCCGCATGATGCTGCTCAGGTCTGCTTCATTAAACTGAAAGTCGCCATTTTTCCAGGCGATAGCCTCTTCGGTATCTACCTGGTAAACATTCAGGTCTTTACCTCGTAATGCAGATTGCTGACCTGGTAATAAGAATTTTTCTGCGCCTTTGGAAGACACTTTTACGCTGCCTTCCAGCAAAGTTGTTTTGGTTGCGCTTTCATCCGCATAACTGTTGACGTTAAAATGCGTGCCCAGCACCTGCACTTCCTGTTTATCGGTAGCTACAATAAATGGATGAGCCTTATCTTTAGCTACTTCGAAATAAGCTTCTCCTGTTAGCTCTACCCTGCGTTGTTTGCCATTAAATACAGCCGGGTATTTTAATGAGGATGCCGCATTCAGCCATATTTTTGTACCATCGGGCAGATTTACCTGGTACTGGCCGCCCCGTGGGGTAACGATGGTGTTGTAAGCCAGGCTGCCCTGATTTTGTTTTTTCTGATCCTTTGTAATGTCGTATACCAGTTGACCGTCCTGAGTTTTACGGATGGTGATCCCGGCCTGATTGGCGATCTCCCCTTCGGCAGTACTGTCCAGGGTAATTACTTTTCCGTCGGCCAGGGTCAAGGTAGCTTTATTTGTTCCCGGAGGAATATTGACAACTGTTGGGGTAGAGGGAATGACAGCGGGGGTTCTGGAGGTATAAAGGTAAATGGCCACGCTTAAAACCATTACGATGGATGCTGCTACGGCATAAGGGTACCATCCGATTTTTTTGACCATTGGTTTTGACTGCTGACCAAGTATGTTGTTAAGCATACCTTCCGGGTCATCCAAAGGCTGCAATTCTGCTGTATCTATTTTATTCCAGGTACCATCAAGCAAACCCGCAAGTTGAGGGTCGTTTGGGTTTGCTGCAATGATGGAAAGCAGCGCTGCACGTTCTTCTTTTGTGCAGGTGCCGTCAACATATCGCTGGTATAAATTTTCAAATTTAATATGCATAGGGTGGATGTTCTAAACTCCTTTTCTTATATAGACCCCCGGAAAAGCGGGTCGGAGTAATGGAAAAGAAAAAAAAGTTGATTAATTTATTTCAGCAAGGAGAGTCATGAGGATGACCAGCACTGCAATGTCGGTATGGGTGCTTACATAATTACGTAAAAAGCGAAGTGCATGCTGCATATGGGTTTTTACGGTAAGCTTGGAAATGTTCAGTCTTTCGGCGGCTTCTTCATATTTCAAGCCTTCCTGATGGCATAGCATGTATACCAGTTTCTGCTGGGCGGGGAGTTGCTCAATGCCCTGGTTCAGGATCTTTTCTGAATCTTTAAAGATGATGTACTCTTCGGTTTCGTTATGGGTTTCTGTATAGCCCGGGGCCATCATTTTGTTGGTCCTGACTTCCAGTGCCAGCCGGCGCAAAACTTTTAAGGTATGGTTACGCGTGAGTACACGGAGGTATGCATCCAGGTTTTCAATGCTGTTGAGCTGCTCGCCCAGGTTCCAGATTTTTACAAATACTTCCTGAGTAATTTCTTCAGACAGTGTTTCAGACTTTACAATTTTTAGGGCGTAGGTGTAAACCTTGGCGCTGAAGCGGTGAAAAAACATACTGAATGCCTTTTCATCTCCAGTAGAGATCTGGGAAAGGAGCGCTTTTTCTTCGTTAAAATCAGCTTCAGGGTTTAGTTGCATCATGTTGTGGCATAGACCTGCAGGGCCTATATGTGGTTCGCCACAGTAAAGGTAGAAAAATAACCGTTCTCCACAAAGTCCCGCGGATTTGAGGAGAACGGTTATTTTTTTAAGAGCGTAAAGGTTAATCGGCCTGAAGCAGCTGTTTTACCAGGTTGTCCAATGCATCGGCATTGGCCTGACCGCTACCCACAAATTTCTTTACAATACGGCCATCTTTGTTGATCAGTACTTTTGTTGGGTAAGCATTTACGCTATATAAGGCTGGTATAGCAGGTTTATTCGGCTCTCCCTTTTCTGCCAGTACATTTACCCAGGTCATCTGGTCCTGGTCCAGGGCTGCAGTCCATTTTTTATAGTTCTCCTCTGGTGTTCCCCTTTCGCTGGCTACGCCCAGAATTTCAAAGCCCTTGGCTTTGTATTCGGCATATAGTTTTCTGAGATGTGGATGGGTAGAACGGCAGGGAAAGCACCAGCTGCCCCAGAAATCGAGTAATACGAGTTTACCTTTAAGTGAGGAGAGGTTCACTTCTTTTCCATTTCTGTCTTTTAGCTTAAAGTCGGGAGCTTGTGTACCTAGGGCTGTTGTCCGGGCTTGTTCTATACGTTTGGCATAGGCCAATCCTTCGGTCGAAACCTTTATTGCAGGTTGCACCTGTTTGAACAGGGGTTCTATTTCTGAAGGTTCAAGAATGGTACGGGTATATTCGCCCAGTAATTCCAGGACTATACCCGACTGGGGGTGACTGAACAGATAAGCTTTTTTTACCGAATCGATCTGATCCTGTACCTTATAGCTTTTCTTTGTGTAAAGCGCAATTGCAATGCTGTCTTTGTTATCGTAAGCCTTGCGTCCTTCTTCATGGTAAATCCTGCTGCTGATTTTGTAATAAGGGTCGAGCATTTTCTGAAGTTCCTGCCGGTTGTCATCCGCTGCGGAACCTTTAACAATGGTACTGTTCAATGTACCGGTAGCATTGGCGCTTAGTTTTCCCTTATCGATGTAAAATTCGTGCGCATAATCTTTCAGGATCCGGGTTTGTTTATGGTATTGTTCTACGCTATCGGCCACCTTTAACTGGATTGTTGCTTTAACCGGGTAGGAGAGCACACCTTTAAAGGTATAGGCTCCATTGACCATTTTTGTGCTGTCGTTTATTTCCTTGCCATTTTGCCTGAACTTAAGGTAGATGGTGTTATCTACGGCGCGTTTGTGGTCTGCTACCTTACCGGTTAGGGTAAAAGGGCTGTTTTGTGCGGCTCCCAGTAGGGGAGCCAGCACAAGCGCAATGGGTAATATATTTATCTTTTTCATAGCTATCTTTTCTCTTTGTAGAACATATTTGTAATTTTTCCGAAGCCGGCGTAGGTTTTGGCAGGCGAGAGTGCGCCTGTAGCAGAAACATCGAATTCGTTTACTTTTCCTTCAGCACCATTGTAGGTTGCAATGTAAATTTTATCCAAGGTTCGTATTACCCTGTATTCCGTTTCATATTCCGGAACGCGGCTAACGGCAAACTGCATATCGGTCACCTGTTCATTTGCTCCAAACGTATATACCAGTCTGGAGGTGTTGGCCTTATAGTCGTAAAGCAATATGCGGTTGCCTGCAACATAATATATATGTGGCAGTTTTGTTGAACCAGCAAAGATGGTTGCCTGGCTCATTTCGGGTGAGGAGTTGATTTCGGTATAAGCAGCGGCAGCCTTTTGGGTAGCTATCGGGAATAGCTGATAAAAGTACATTTTTCCGGCTTCGTCTTTCATTAGCCAGTTGTAGTAGGCGTATTGGTTGGAGTAGCAGGCAAATACGCATTGTTTTTTAACTTTATTGGGGTCAAATGCTCCCGGACTCGTCATATCTGTACTATAGGTGTTGAACAAGCCTACGTTAAAGCCTGCGAACCATAAGAAACGACCGTTTTTCTGATCATAGGTGATTAAATAGGTTTGCGCAGGAATGTATTCTCTGCCACCTGATGTGGTACTGATGATGTAAGGGGCGAGTTCATAATCACCAAGCAAGGCCCCCTGAAAGGATGGGGCAACATCGCCGCCCGTTCCAAATTGCAGCTTTCCATTCACGATAGCAAAAATAGGATCTCCGCTGGCCATACCAGCGATGTCTGAAAGCTGTACCGGGCTTGCAGGGGGAGTTACCAGCAAACGGGAAAAGGGTCCGATTTCCTTATAACTTTCCGGGTCTATTTCCACTGTGTTTTTCCCCGGAGAGGAGATGAAGATAGATATAGGCTTTTGAATGTCTTCTCCGCGTTCATAATAGAAACCCACTAATTTACTTGCGGGTGTGCTGATGTGGCTGCCGTTATTTGCGTTACTATAAAGATTTTTATATATGGTTCCGTTTAATGTGATATGTGTAATATCTCCGCCAGCAGCTTGTTCATCCAAAACAAGCAAACCGCTGGCATACTTTGATGTGATCGTCATGTGAATTTGCTGGAATGCCGAAATCCCCGTGGCTGCATCTGTAACCACATATCTCAATGTATAGCCACCTGTTGGCGCAGTTATTTTTACATCCAGGTCTTTTTTATCCGAAAGTTCTACAGCGGGAGTATAATTATCGCCATACATGAACCAACGGTATTTATATGCCCCTTCTTTTACATTTCCCTGCTTAATTCCGGGAGATAATTTCAGGACTTCGTTGCTTAAAATTTCAATCTCCTTCCCGCCGTTCAAAGAATCAATTGTAAGTTCATTAATCGGCTTCAGCTCATAATTTCCTTTGTCTTTGCTGCAGCTGAGTAAGATCAGGCAAAGCACAAAAATACCCGTTATTGTTTTTATATGTTTTTTCATTAGGATTAAATTTTAGGGAAGGTTACCTGGTTACCTGTTTCATCTATCATTGGTCCGTGGGCCTGCTCATACTCATACAATGCTGTAACCAGCTTTGTATAGTAAACTTTCAACTCCGCAGAGGTTGGCGCATCGGGTCCGTATCTGGCCCTGTCGCCCCATACCGTTCTGCCGGTTACCTCAATAATGAATTTAAATTTGACAGCGCTGTAGTTCCCGAAGTAGTATTTAAACCAGCTACCCGAGCCGTCCCAGGTATCTGGCTTTAGCAATTGGTCGGTCAGTTTAATTAAATACCCCGGATTGTATGTGCTCATGGGCTCCCCGTTGTAAGTGTTATTTGTCTTTGTTTTAGCAATTACCAGGGGGAAGTCGGCATTAGGTACAATTTCCAGGTAAATGCGGAGCTGCTTGCTTTTAAGATCCGCAGTCCTTTTAAGCTGTATGGCCGCGGTGGCTGTCAGTTCGTTTGCTTTTACCCTGCTTTCCAATATCTGGAAATGTGTACCGGCAGTAGCTGTTGTTTTTGCAGCGTTGACAACTAAAGGTACATTACGGTCGACATTTGAAACCTCGCCTGATATTTTTATTGGGAGGTAAATGGTATCCAATGTGCGGGTGTCCGACTTTTCAGCAAAGGAATAGGCAATGCTGTCCCTTGAGCTGATCATCTTTTCTTTATCGATATAAATTCCCGGATTATTCTCATAAACCAGGTCCTTGCTACAAGACGTGATGCCAATACCCAATATAGTAATCAGGTATAAAAAATAGGGGCTTTTATGGTAGTTGAATATAGCTTTCATCTTTTAAATTTTATTTTCCGTTAATGGTTTATCTGTTGCCAAATTCAATCTCATCATCAGGCAATGGAAAGACGTAGGATTTTTCGGTCATGGCAACCGTTGAACGGGGTACAGGAAGGGTGCCCAGTCGTTTGTAATAAAAGAACAGCTGCCCCTCAGCATAAAACTCTTTGTTGTGTTCTTTTGCGATTTCCTGCATCCGGGTGGTCTCATTAAAAGGGGTGACGATTGCTTCAAGGCCTCTCTGCACCCGTATTTTATTGATGAGCTCAGCTGCTTCATTCAAATCAGAAGTAGCTTCCGCGGCAATGTAATACATTTCGGAGAGCCTGATCATCGGCATTTGATTGCTGACCTGTAGTATTGCATTATCCTGTTGCCAGAACTTGGTGGTATAGGAAACATTGTTAGTTGTGTTGACCAGATAGAGGTAACGGTAATCTGTTGAACCACCACTTGCTACATCAAAAAGTGTTCGCATTGTAGCCTGTGGCAGGTAAAGCGTTGTGGTCTGATAATTCTGGTTACCATCCAGCCGGAACCGGCGGTCTACCTGTGGCCTCAACAAAGGGATGTGTAATGCAAAAATATGCTCGGTAGAAAAGGTACGGTCCTGATTGGTGGTCAGGGTGAAAGTACTTCTGCTCACAAATGGGAATTTTCCGGAAGCAATTACTTCTTTTGCATATTTTGCTGCATTTACCTTATCACCTTTGTAGAGATAGATCCGGGCTTTTAAAGCCTTTGCAGCCCAGTAATTGAAATGATTGCGCGTATAACTGGTGAATTCGTCTACTCCTGTGCCACTGTTGTAGACGATGTCTTTGTACACTGATAGCAACTCTTCTGCCTGATCTAAATCTTCGAGACAGGCTGTAATGACTTGCGCGGTAGTGCTTAGGGGGGTAACCTGTTTGCCAAAGGCTTTGGTATAGGGTATGGCTTTCACATTCTGACCATTTACAGGTACGGGACCAAACATCCTGAGCAGGTCAAAATGCATGTAAGCCCTTAAACCTAAAGCTTCGCCTTTTACAAGATTGTAATGATTGCCTAAAAACACAGGTTTTGCCGCATCCACATGTGCCAGAATGTTATTGACTCCGCCGATTGCGGTATACATTTTTGACCAGATAGTTTTAATGCTGTCTTTTACTGCGGGATTGGTGTAATTGTATTTTGTCATTTCCAGCAGGAAATGACCGCTGGCCGTAGTCTGATAATTTTGTCCAAGCGCGCTGATCATGGTGGTGGTCATGTTACCTGCGTATAACCCGGGGCCCATTTGTACATAACTGCCTAAAATGGCCTGGTTAAACCCTGCTTCGGTGCTGAAAAGCTCATCTTGTTTAACCTGAGTCCCTGGTTTCACGTCCAGCCATTTTTTACAGGAGAGGGCTGTAAGGGTCAGGATACTAAATAATATATATAACGACTTTTTCATAAAGTTGTAATTTTAGATTAGAATATACTGGTCGATAGGTTAAGGGTAAACGATCTGGCGAAAGGATAATCGAGTCCGCGTTCCCTTTTTATACTAGATACCTGGAAGGGGTTAGCCACATAGAGTTCCAGCCTCGTATTGGATAAACGTGCTTGTTTTAACCAGGATAAGTTGTCGGAAAACTGGTAAGTGAAGGATATCCTTGAAGCTTCGATAATATATTCCTTCTGCACAAACCTGGAAGTAGGTAATGTGGTTTCTACCACTGGTTTTCCATCGGCACTGCCAATGATTCCTTTAAAGAAAGTATGGTCTCCTGGTTTTTTCCAGCGTTCTGTAGCTACTCTTCTGTCTACATTATATGTGATGTCAGCATTCTCAATCCTATCTACAAGGGTCTGGTTGTAAATGTTGGCGCCCAGCCTGTATGTCATATAGATATTGAAACCAAAACCTCTGTAATCAAAGCCTGTGCTTAATGTACCGGACACTTTGGGCCGGGTATCGCCTACTGCTACTTTATCCAGGGAATTCCATATGTACGTCGTGTTGCCGTTCCGATCAAGGAACATTTCCTGTCCATTCGCTGGATCAATTCCAAGACTTCTTACCGCAAAAATAGCGCTCAGTGACTGTCCTTCCTTGTAATAACTTTTAGGTTTGTTCCTATCCGGGTTGTTTATATCCTGATCTTCTTTGTCCGACTTTTCATTTAGTTTTTTCAGTGAATTGGATATTTTGGTGATGGTATTGGTATTGCCATATGCGGAAAGGCCTACCCTCCAGTACATATTGTCTTTTGGTTTCTGGATAAGCACAACATTTAAACTGCTTTGCCATCCAACATTTCTTAAAGCACCTGAATTCTCCTTGTAATAGCTGAAACCAAGAGATGGGGGAGTACTGATATCCAATATCAAAGCATTTGTTGTATTGTGATAGAAATCGGCAGCAAAGGAGATCCGATTGTTCCAGAAGGTAGCATCTACACCGATATTTCTCTTTATACTTTTTTGCCAACCCAGCGCGGTATTGCCATAACCCATCAGGTAAGCGCTCAACTGGTTCAGGTAAAACTGATTAGAAAAATAACTGTAAGTGCTTAGCGCCATGTAAGGATCAAAGTTCTGGTCTCCGGTTGTTCCTATAGATCCCCTGAGTTTAAGGAAATTAATCAGCCTGGTATTTTCAAGAAAATGCTCACGATGCATATTCCAGCCGGCACCTACTGACCAGAACGGGGCAATTGATTTATCTGCACCAAATTGCGAGGAAGCATCCATACTGACAGAGACATCAAGAAGATATTTATTGTCGTAAGCGTAGCTGCCGTTCATACGGCCGCTGATTAAACGGCTGATCCCCTGAGAACCGATGGGTTTTCCAGTATTTGCATCGTACTTGCTGGCAAAAATAATTTCCGCTACTTTTTCATTCGGGAAGCCTATGGCCGAAGTACTGTAGGTTTCTTCTTTGCCTTCATTGGCATTGACATTTCCGGTAAAAAACAAAAGATTTTTGTTCCAGGTTTTGCGAATGTCAAAGCCAAGGTTGGCATCCAGTAAATTTGTTTTTCCGCTGGTTTTCGTATAGCTGCCACGTTCATTTATGGCCAGTGATTCGAAAGCGGTATTCCTGGCCGATAAATATTTGTCTGACGAGGTATTGTTGTGGTTTAGACTAAAACCACCTATAATCCTGATCCATTTTTGCACAGACCATTCGAATTTAAAATTGTTGATAAAACCAAGTGATTCATTGAAGTCTTTACTCGGTAAGGCGGCATTGTAGAGTGGATTTGCATAATTGGAAAACATTGGGCCACCACCACTATTTCTTCTTTGCTGGCCTAAAAACTTCGCGAACTGACCATTTTCATCATAGGGAGACCAGTACTGATTAAGTTTAGAGTAGTCACTGAAGCTTCCATAGGGACTGTTTACTCCTTTAACGCGATTGATGCTTAAATCGTTGCTGAATAAGAGATTTGAAGTCCGGTAATTCAATGTTAGTCCGCCGCTCATTCTGTTGCGGCCTGAGCCTTTCATAACCGCAACGTCGTTAAGGCTGTTCAGGTTTACACCGTATCTTACTACCTGGTCGCCACCTTCGAAATAAAGCGAATGACTGTTGCCAAAACCTGTACGCAGGGGTTGCGAAAGCCAGTAGGTGTCTACACCCCTGGTTACGTCTTTTAAACGCTCATTATACTCTTCATCTCTAACCGTTTGCAGATATGGCCAGGTACCACTGTCTTTATAGAAGCCCACTTCTTTTTCGAAATCAAGTTTTTCCTTTGCATTCAGCAGATCGTAGCTGCTTAAATCAGGAGCGGTTACCGTAAGACCACCCCGGTAGGATATGGTAACCGAACCTTCTTTTGGCTGCCTGGTATCTATAACAATTACACCATTGCTGGCCCTCGATCCGTAAATAGAAGTTGCCGCTGCATCTTTAAGAATGGTAATCCGCTCCACACGGTTCATATCCAGGTCAAATATCCGCTCCAGGGAAACCTGGAAGCCATCAAGTACGAACAATGGTGCGTTTGGTTTATCTCCAAAAACATTTCGCAAACTTGCCGGATTGTTTGCTGTTTTATCGGCAAGGGGATTTCTATCCGGAAAATTATTCTGCCCTCTCAATTCTATATCAGGCAAACGATTCGGATCAGATCCAAGATTGATGTCTTCAGGTAGCCTGAAAGAGGGGTCGAGTATACCAATCGCAGCCAATATGTTGGAAGGGGCTACCCTTTTTAATTCCTGTGAAGTAATGGTTCTTGCGGAGCCTGTAAAGTTTTCTACCGGACGTTTATATATACCGGTTCTTACAACGACCTCATTCAGTGCATTGTTTTTGGTAACCAGCCTGACAATCATTTTTTTATCTTTTGCATCGATCTTCATGTCTTTCTGATCGTAACCGATAAAATTGAAGCGAAGTATCCTGACCGATTCAGGAATTTTAATAGCAAAATTGCCCTCCTTATTGGTATAGGTTTTCAGGTCGGTACCAACAGCTAATACTGTTGCGTTCTCGAGCGGAAGTTCACCATCTTCTGCCAGCACAGTTCCTTCTATAGTCCGTGTCTGTTGATTGATAAGGCGCTGCGTTTCCCTTACTATTGGCTTGATGATTATTGTTTTTTCTTCGATGGTATAACTAAGCGGTTGATTGTCAAAAGACAGCTTCAGGACCTCATTGAGGCTGGCTTTTTTTACATTGATCGTTACAGGGTTCGCATTTCTGATCAGCTTGGTGTCTCCAAAAAAATCATAGCCACTTTGTGTCCTGATCAGCCTGATGATCTTTTCAAGTGGTGCATTCCTTTCATTTAAAGTAATGATCTGACCTTTGCTGGCTGCACTAACCTGGAGTAAGCATATGGTGATTATGAGTGTGGTTAATTTCATAATACGCAATAATTGAGTAGATATATAGCCGCCGTTATCTGGCCTATATAGACAGTAAAATTTCATACATTTGTTTAGTTGGGTTGAGTTGAATATTGTTTCGAAGCGATATTTACCTAATGGTCAATCCAATTTTTCCGGGTTCCGATGCCCGTCGGAATCCGGCTTTTTAATTTCCCATTGTTTTGAAGTATAAGTTATTTCATCACAATGATCCTCCTTCCTTCTACTTTAAAATGAACCTCTCCGGATGATTCCAGAATTTTTAGCAAAGCAGATAAATTTTTGGAGCGCGATAAAATTCCAAGTGATGATGGCTTTTGTGGCTTGTCCTGATAGTAAACCTCCATGTCGTACCACCTGGCTATTTTACGCATAATGCTCTCCAGGTCTTCATCATCAAATACAAAGTTTCCATTTTTCCAGGCTATGGCCGCTTCTGTATCTACGTTTTCAACGTTGATCCTATTGCCTTTTAAGCTGGCTTGCTCGCCTGGTTTGAGGATTTCCGCCGCATTAAAGGCACTTATTTTCACAGAGCCTTCCAGGAGCGTGGTTTTTGCTATAGGCTCGTCGGCATAACTATTGACGTTGAAGTGTGTACCCAATACTTCGACTTCCTGTTTATCTGTAGCCACTATAAAAGGCCTGGTTTTATCTTTGGCGATTTCGAAATAAGCTTCACCGGTTAAACGGACCTTGCGCGAAGTCCCCTTGTTAAAAATGGAAGGAAATTTGAGTGAAGAAGCTGCATTAAGCCATACTTTGCTCCCATCCGGAAGGATGATCTGGTAAGTTCCGCCCCTCGGGGTTGCAGCAGTAAGCATAATTGTGCTGTCAATTTTGGGAGATGCCGCAGTTACTGCAGTACCGTCATTGTAAACCAATTTGCTGCCATCAACGGCTACTCCATTCTTTGCGTCGCTTAATGTTATGGTTTTGCCGTTGGCCAGTGTAAGGGTGGCGGTGTTTTTTCCTGGAGCAATGTCGTTAGCATAGTTCAAGAGAGCTCTCGTCGCCTCGCTTCCCTCGGGATGAGGAGCATTGTAGAACCAGATACCTAAAACAATTGCTGCCACTGCTGCGGCTATGGCTACAGACAGCTTTGTCCATAACCTGCTCTTTTTTGGTGCCGTTTGCTGCCCGATTACGCTCCACATTTCATCCTGAATATGGAGATATTCCTGGTCGGTAAGCTGTTCTTCTTTCAGGGTAGCCATTTTGATATACCAAAGCTGCAATAGGGCAAGCTCTGCCTTGCTGGCCTCACCTTTGTTATATTTTTCTAAAAGTAAGCGTACTTCTTCTTTATTCATATGTTTAACCGGCAATCATAATCCGGCCTGTTTGTAAGTATTACCCTTTACAAAAGGAAAAGTAGTAGATGAGATAAAAATAAATTTAACCTCTGCGGAGCAACATCATAAAAATCATTGCTTCAGGGGCATGAGGGGCCAGTTTATCTCTTAAAATTTTTAAGGCATTGCTCACCTGTTTTCTAACCGTATTGTCTGAAATGTCCAGTTGCTGTGCTATTTCATGGTAGGAAAGGTGCTCTTTACGGCTTAGTTCGAATACCTGTTTCATTTTAGCAGGGAGTTTATTGATTTCCATATCAATAAGTGCCTGTAGTTCCCGCTCGTCGTGGGGCTGACTGGCATCGAAACTCATTTCAGCTGTAAATTCTGCAAGCGATTGTAAATAATCGTCTTTCAGTTTTCCCTGCTGGATCAGCTTAAATACCCTGTTTTGTGCAGCGATATATAAATAACCTCCAAGTCTGGTATCTTCTTTAATGTTCCGGGCCTTAGTCCAAATGGTAATGAAGAGTTCCTGAACAAGATCTTTAGCTGCCTCCTGGTCCCGTAACATCTGATTTACCTGGTAGAACACTTTGGGCGAATGTCTTTTATAAATTTCATTAAAAGCCGCGTGATTGCCCTGTTTCATTAAGACAATCAGTTGTTGATCAGTAAATGATTCATAATTATTCATACAATCTTTACCCTCTTGAACTCGCAGAAGTTAGGATGTAAAACTGTCGATAATTTTTGAGATTCTAAAATGAGAGGTTAAATGATTGTTTAAAATGCGCCATACCCTTTAGGAGTATGGCGCAGATAACATGTATTGATTCTTTTTAAAATGTGAGTTAATTCTGAGGCATGTCAGGGTTGAAATTCAACACAGCAGCAGGTATTTTAAGCACGTATTTCGGGCTGTGTGGCTCCAATGTAGTGATGATTTCCCCTTTTGCATTTAAACGGTTTACTGCCGGCATCTTGTTTTCTGCATCCAGTTTGCGCATATCCATCCACCTCATGCCTTTAAAAGCCTGTTCAAACCTGCGTTCCAGTAAAACGCGTTGCAATACCACTTCCTTATCTGTGGATTGGAAGGGCTGATAAGCAGCCGTTGCGGTGCGGAATTTACGGATGTCGTTCATTTGGTCCAACGCCAGCTGCAGGTTATTCGCTCTTGCTGCGGCTTCAGCAATAATCAGTTTCATCTCCGCTACCGATGTGCCAAAACTGACAGCACTGCCATTTGGTGAAAACTGGCTTACCCCACGTACCGGGAAGGTAAAATCACCCAATTTTGTATAATACAGTTTTAAACGCAGGTCGTTTTTATCAAACAACTTAAGGAATTCCACTGTTGGAAAGACATTCGAAGCCGAATTTGTTCCGTACCGTGCATAGATCTCCTGTTTATTAATCGGCATGATTGGAACATCAGCTTTGGAAGCAAGCGGATTGTAGTCCATTAAACTGGTTCCCGGTTCTTTTAATGCCAGGTCTGCATATTTTGCAGCTTCAGTAAAATTGTTCATGTAATAATAAGTTCTGGCCAGAATGCTGTATGCGGCATTTACCGATCCCCTGAATTTGTTGGTGTTGTTGTTTGCAGGGAGTTCGGGAATAGCCGCATTGATGTCATCAATGATCTTTCCATAAATGAAACTCACCGGCGATCTTTCCGGGGTTTTGTTCATGATATCGGTTGAGGTAATGAAAGGAACTGCCAGGTCGGTATTGGCTGTTTCCTGATTATAAGTTTTGGCATACAGGTTAACCAGATACAGGTATTCAAAGGCCCTGCCTACCAATGCCTCTGCCTTTAGCTTTTTCTTTTCCTGTGCTGTGCCAGTACTTGCCTGTTCAACACTATTGATTACTGCGTTAAAGGCATAAATGTTCGCGTAATGTTTGCCCCATATTAACGGACTTTCACTTGCGGTTGGGTTAAGGTCGTTGGCCCACAGGTAACTGAACACTGTCGTGGTCCTGCTAAATGGATCTACGGTTGGAATATCTAAATCGTCAGACATCTGGTTGAGCAATTGTTCTCCACTGCTGGTCAGGTTCTGGCTGTTCAGGAGCAGGTCGTAATCTGTAATTGTTTTTAAGATGACTTTACCTTTTGGTTCTACCTCCAGGAATTTTCCGCAGGAAGTGAACAAAATTAATGCAGAGCAGATGAGCAAAGTGTTGTATATTCTGGTTTTCATGATCTGGGATTAAAAATTAGTGAATAAACCAATTGTAAATGTTGGCACCAGGTTTCTGCGGGTATAATCGCCTGTAGCTAAGCTATAGTTGTATTTATTGAATCCTTTGGTAAAGAGATTGGATGCCTGAGCTTTAACCTCAAAGTTTTTAAAGCCAAGTTGCTTAAATACCTGGTTATTGAACCTGTAGGAAAAGGTAACGTCTCTTAACAAGATGTAAGAACCATTTACAACATACTTGTCAGTGTTGTTATACACTGGAAAAAGTCTGACTCCATCCATATTTGAAAAGGAGTAAAAGCCCAGTACGTCTGTGTTTGCTTCATCGCCGGCATTTCTGAAATAGTTTTCAGCGCCTTCCTGCGGGCGGTTGGCAAATATGGATGGTCTTGGGATACGGGTTTTAAAACCGGTATATAGGTCTATCATTGCGTATATATAAAACGGGCCTATATCAAACCGGTTGCTGATACCCATAGTATAAGGAGGGATACCGTTGCCTGAATACGTTAAGTCGTTAAAGCCCTCGTCATTGGTATTTGCATAAAGTTCCTTGGCATTTCCGTTTTTATCGTATACTGTTGGAAGCCCCCTTTGGTTTAGGCCTGCAAACCGGAAACTAAACATAGAACCTACCGGATAACCTACAATATAGTTGTTTGCAGTTGAGCCATCTACATACTGATAGTTCAGTTTGAGGTTATTCTGGTACACGTTCAGAACTTTGCTCGTATTGTAGGCAAAAGCAATACCTGTATTCCAGTTGAAACCTTTGCGCTGCAGCCAGTCGCTGTTTAAACTGATTTCAAATCCTTTATTGTTTATCTTTGCAGAATTCAGCGTAGAAGAAGCTGCCCCTTTTGTAGGGTCGATTGCTGTGCTTCCCAATAAATCAGTGCTTCGTTTGCTGTAATAATCAATACTTCCAGATATGCGGTTAAACAGGGTAAAATCCAGACCTGTATTAAAGTTGTTGGTCTCTTCCCAACGCAGTGCGCTATTTTCCAGGCTCAGGATGTTTAAACCGGTTGAGGGAGGGGAGGTTCGCAGGTTTTGTGCATAATTGGCAATAATCTGAGGTAAACTGCTTTTTGATACGTTTCCGTTAAAGCCATCTGATATTCTGAGTTTTAATTTGTTTACCCATGGCACATCTTTCATAAAGTTTTCTCTGTCGACATTCCAGGCTAGACCGAAAGACCATAATGGTTTGTAGCGGTATCTTGGGTCGGTTCCGAAAAGGTTAGACTGGTCTATACGAATACTTCCGGAAGCGATATACTTCGACTTGTAACTATATACACCATTGAAGTAAGCTGACGCAAAACGATCATCGCTAAAGCTCTTTTGAAAAAGATCGGTATAGGAAAGTGGATTATTCGGGAAAAACTGATTGATCCAGTTGCCTGTAAGTATCTTGGTGTAATCTACAGGTTGCTGCAAAAGTGTTTGCTCGCTGTAACCAAAGTTTGCGTAGCCGTTTAATTCTGCTGTAACTCTGCGGATTTCAGCGCCGGTAATGATATTAATGGCGTGGTCCTCATTTAGCTTTTTATCGTAGTTTAACTGCGCACGTAGTGTGTAGCCCGAAGTATTGCCCACTTTGGTTTTATTGTAGCCTCCTTTAGGTAGGTTAAATTTAATGATACCATCGGTTACATCTGAGTACAGGTTAACAAACTGCCTGATTTCTGAGGAGTTTTCTGAAGCATAGTGCTTTGTGGTACTACTGCTGTATTCATAAACCCCACCCAGTTTTAATGTGAGGCCAGGTGCCATCTTATACAACAAATCGCCCACAACTTTGTTGGAAGTTAATTTGCCCTGATCGCTTACTTCATTGAGTTCCCTTAAAGGATAGTTCAAGTTGTCGTAATAGCCCCTTGCAATGATGCCGGGATTATACATCGGGTTGGTTGGCGAACCCGCAAAGGTTGCTTTGGGGTTTCCGTTCTCATCTTGAAAACGTTCAAATGAATAGAAATCTGTATAGCCAATTACCGGAACGCCATTTGTTTTTTTCTGCATGAAATCGGTAGTCAGCACAAAAGACAATTTATCGTTGAAATTATAGGTTCCACGTCCCGAAAGCAGAAAACGCTGGTCATTTGATTTGATCTTTGCATTCTGGTTCCTGGTAAAGTTGGATGAAACGTAATACAAGGCTTTGTCGCTACCACCAGAAAAATTAAAATCGTATTGCTGGGTAACCTTGTTTTGCTCAAAAAACCTGCTGTAATCCTTGCTGTTGTCGTATGCATATTGCTCGGACATTCTACGCTCCATTTCTTCCCGGCTGATCAATTTAGATTGAAAATCTATTATGGGTTCATTTCCGGCAGGATAGCGTTGTATGCTGTTGGTATAAAAATCTCGGGTCTGACTCCCGAATCTGTCATAAGAATCTATCTGGTAATTCATCTTGGCTGTAGTGGGTGCCAGTCGGTAAGTGGTATAATCCTCTTTCGGTGTTACACTAAGGGTACTCCTGAATTCGAATTTCGCATCTCCTTTTACCGCTTTTTTGCGTTCTACAATAATGACCCCATTAGAGGCCCTTACCCCATAGATGGCAGCAGCAGCCGCATCCTTTAAAACGGTTACCGATTCAATTTCATTTGGGTTGATGGCATCCAGGCTTAATTCTGTAGGATAGCCGTCTACTACCACCAGTGGTTGTTTGGTTGCCGAAATGGTAGAAATACCCCTGATCTGGAATAGTGAATTGCCTTCAAATTTTAAGTCGCCATTGATTAAAACTCCTGGCAGTTTGTTTTGAAGTCCCTGTAAAAAATTGTTCACAGTAATTGCTGATTCATAATCATCCTTGTTTATCGATGACGTAGAACCGGTCAGCTGTTCTGTTGGTATTTTCTGATATCCGGTAGATACAACCGCCACTTCATTCAATTCCCCCGTGTTGACCTCCAATCTGATAACCGGGTTCTCTTTCAGTGCTTTTGCAGTGATTTCCTTTGTCATATAGCCCACAAAATGGATCTGCAGGATTGCATTTTCATTGAGGTTTTCCAATAAAAACTCTCCATTGGAATTGCTTACCGCTCCTTTGTCAGAACCTTTGACTTTAATGGATGCACCCGGAAGTGGGTTGCCCTTTTCGTCCAGCACTTTGCCACGAATTTCTATTGCGGTAAAGAAATCGACCACTTTATCGAAAATGGAGGCCTGCTTGTGTTTGATCACTACGGTTTTGTCTTTTAAAGTGTAGGATAGGTCCTGATTGGCAAAACAAAGCTCAAGTGCCTGCGCAAGGCTTATCTCCTTTACGTTGATGCTTACCGGTTTAGCCGTTCTGATCAGTACGGTGTTTCCTATGAAATCGTATCCGCTTTGTGCTTGTATTTTGTTGATGACGGCCTCAAAACTTGCATTTTTCTCATTCAGCGTAATTTTCTGGGCAAAACTGCCTGCACTTACCTGAAGGAGGAAGCTGGTCATTAAGATGATGATTAGGTTTATCCTCATTATCCATTTATTTTTACATGCCCGGTAATTTGCAGGCATAAATTCTTTAAGGATATCAGCAGTTTGCTTTATCCCAAGATTAATATAAATCATATATTTGATTGTTTGGGTTTGGTTTGTTGACAATTGTTTAGCACGATTTTGATGGGTAAACTCAGGCATTTGCCGGGGGAGGGTCGGATCTCTCCTGGCTTTTTTAAGCACCCATATTTCCTGTTGGATAGCTGGTAGCTTTATTTCATAACTGTAATTCTCCTTCCTTCTATTTTAAAATGAACATTTCCAGTGTCTTCGATGAGTTGCAATACGGATGAAATATTTTTGTTGCGGGAAATGACGCCAATGAACGATATTTTTTGGGTATTGTCCTGAAAATCAACTTCCACATCATACCACCTGGATATTTTGCGCATGATACTCTCCAGGTCTTCGCCGGTAAATACAAAGCGCCCGTTTTTCCAGGCCATCGTTTGTCCGATATTAGCATTTTCAACAAACACACTATTATTTTTTAAATCAGCCTGTTGTCCCGGACTTAACAAATAGCTGGTATTAAATGCACTTACTTTTACAGAACCCTCCAATAGCGTAGTTTTTTGAACAGGTTCTTCTGTATAACTGTTGATATTAAAATGTGTACCTAAAACTTCCACTTCCTGCTTATCTGTTGTTACCATAAAAGGTCTGGTTTTATCTTTGGCCACTTCAAAATAAGCCTCGCCCGTTAAACTGACCTTTCTTGAGCCCTGTTTGTCAAAAGCCGAAGGGAATTTAACAGAGGAAGCTGCATTAAGCCATACTTTACTCCCATCAGAAAGGGTGATCTGATAAGTGCCACCTTTTGGGGTAGCTGCGGTAACAGTTTGTATGCCCTTGGCGGCACTGATGTTTGTACCGTCATTATAGGCCAGTTTCCCTTCGTTTATCGTTACGCCAGTCTTTGCAGTACTAAGATTGATTTTTTCTCCATTGGCAAGCGTGAGTGTCGCGGTGTTTTTGCCCGGTGCAATGTCATTGGCCAGCAGTTCTTTTCTTATCCCATGTTCACGTTGTTGTGCAGTATAGAACCAGATTCCGGCACTTACTGCGATAACTACAGCAGCTGCAACAGCTATTTTAGGCCATAAACTGAGCGTTTTAGGAGCCAAAGGCTTTGAAGGCATGTTAAGCCATATTTCCTTTTGCAAGCTGAGCAATTCTGCTTCTTCAAAAGTATGATCATCATTGTTCCATTGCAGGTACCAGCTTTCCAGCGCTGCTTTTTCTTCTTCGCTGCAGGTTCCTGCGTTGTACTTTTGGAGTAGTGCGGTTGCTTCTGTCTGGTCCATTGTTTAGCCTTAATGATGACCAATACGGCAATGGAGAGGCTAGGGGGGATACGAAATGAAAATATTTTTTAGCGGATAAAATATAGAGCGGCAATTACCAACCCTATACGTGGTTTTAATATCTTTAAAGCCTTTTTTACCTGGTCTGTAACCGTTTGTTCTGATATGGCCATGCGTTCCGCGATCTGTTTATGGCTAAGATTTTCTTTCCTGCTCAGTTCAAATGCTTCGCGCATTCGCGGGGGCAGCGCAGCAATTTCTTTTTCAATAATGGCGGCAAGTTGTTTTTCCCTTACCAGGTGATCGGCCAGAAAGTTTCCCTTGTCCAGGTATTCCTGCAGGGCCACAACATGTTTCTGGCCCACCTGCTGCCGCGCAAGCAGATCAAAGATCTTATGCTTTAGGGTTGTGTATAGGTAACCACCCAGGTTGTTGGCTACATCAAGTGTCTCGTGTTTGTGCCACAAGGCCGATAAGGTATCCTGTACCACATCTTTTGCGGCCTCCCGGTCCCTTAGTTTTTTAAAAGCGTGGATGTAGAGCAGGCTGTTGTAACGGTCAAAAATTTCAGTAAATGCCCCATGATCACTATTCTTTAATAGTGCTGTAAGTTGCTGATCCGTATAATCCCTATAATTCCCCATTGCATTATGCCCGTTAAATATAGGAAAATGATATAAATCACCCTAGTTTTGGTTTGTGTTTCCATCTTTTGTGACTCCAGAGCCAGTAAGCGGGCTCCTTTCTGATCATTTCTTCCAATACCCGGGTATGCATTTCCGTGATCTCAAATTCTGCAGTTTCTGCCGGGCTTAAACACAAGGGGACACAGTCTACGGTGTAGTAGCCTCTTTTAATACGATTCACTTTAAAGTAAAATATGGGCTGGTTCGTTTTTCTGGCGATCTTCTCTATACCCAATTGTATAGATGCAGGCTGGTGCAGAAAAGTAGTCCAGTAATGAGATTCATTCCATGAAGGGGCCTGATCGTTGCCAAAGCTGAATATGCTCACCTGGTCCCTGCTCTCCTGAAGCGCCCTTAAGGTCTGGCGCATGGCGATTAATCTATTGCCAAAACGACTGCGCACCTTTTTAAACCAGTGATCAAAAAAAGGATTGTTTAATGGCTTATAAATAGGGTAATGATAGGCCTTAAAATTTAAACCGATTCCCAGGGTGCCCCATTCCCAGTTACCGTAATGTGCTGCACATATCAGTACACTTTGTCCGTTTTTTAGATAGGCTTCAACCTGCTCTTTATTTCGAAAAATGAAACGTTTCCGGATTTGGGCTTCCGAAATGCTTTTCATTTTAACAACTTCAAATATCAGGTCTGCAAGGTACCTGTAGAACCTCTGTTCAATGACTTTAAGTTCGGACGGTGTTTTTTCAGGAAGTGCATTGACCAGGTTTTGTCTGACTACTTTTTTACGGTAACCAATAACGTAGTAGATGAGGATGTAGAGGCCATAAGCAAAAATGTAGAGAAGCGTTAAAGGAAGTAATGATAAAAAGCTTATAGAAAATATCCCGAGGTAAGAAAAGAGCTTTTTTATCATTATGCACTGAATTAAAATGCAAAATTAAAAAGCAGGTAAAAAAAAATCTGCCATCGGAATGTCGAATTTTTTTATTGTGGTACCAGCATCTCCAGAAAATAAGGCAAGGCCGGATTGTTGTTGATCTTTTTCCAGACCGCGTATAAAGCTGTTTGCTGCGGAATACCCTTTAATTCAATAAAGCGGATATTCGGGTTTTCAGTGGAGGCCAGTGAAGTGGGGATGACCGACAGTCCCATCCCGTTTTCTACCAATCTGAAAATGGTCGGCGCGTGAATGGAACGATGGGCAACCTTGGGCGCAAAACCCTGATCGGCACAAAGGTTAATGATCTGTTGGTAGTAGAGCTGGCTTTGTTCATTTGGAAAAAGAATGAAATTCTCGTCCCTGAACTGACCTATATTCCTGAATTCAGTATCGGTAACCGGATGATTTACTGGTAAAACCAGGGAAAAAGTCTCGGTATACACCCTTTTACTGCTAAAGCCATCCGGCAGATGGTTGGAACGCATAAAGCCCAGGTCAAGTGTTTCATTTTGCAGGGCAATCAGCTGTTCCGCATTGTTGAGTTCATCCAGTCTGAACCTGATATTGGGGCAATCGCTATTGAACTGCTTGAGTAAAGCAGGCAATACAGAAGCCATTGCTGAAGCTACAAAACCAATCCCGATCTGTCCGGTATTTCCGGCAGTGTATAACTTGATATTGGTTGCTGCAATTTCCACTTTGTTCAGCACCTGTAATACGTCTTTATAAAACAATCTGCCTGCATCGCTCAGCGCAACTTTCCGGTTGGTTCTTTCAAATAAAGAAACTTTCAGTATGCCTTCCAGGTGTTTGATCTGCTGACTTAAGGCCGATTGCGAAATGAAAAGAATTTCTGAAGCCTTGCGGTAGTGAAGTTCTTCGGCCAGGACCTTAAAATAGTTCAGCTGCCGGAGTTCTAATTGATTAGCTATGCTTATCATTTGTTAATCATTATGTATTGTTTACTAATGGTAAATGTATGGATATTTGAGTTGTTATTACCAAATATATATACACCAATGATTGAAAAAGTATTGACACTTGGCCTCGGCAAAGTAGGTACACTGGTTGGCGTGCTGCTGAGCAAGCAGTTTCAGGTAACCGGTATGGACAAACAGGCACCTCATTATCCTTATGAACTTCCTTTTAATGTAGTTACGGGAGATGTTACAGATGAGGTACTGATGCAAAAAATGATTGCAAGCCATGACGCAGTGGTTTCGGCCCTGCCTTATTTTCTGAATAAAACCATAGCCAGGATTGCGCACCAGGAAGGTAAAAGTTATTTTGACCTTACAGAAGATGTGGAGACAACCAAATATATCATTGGTTTAAGTGAAACAGCTACTGCAGTAATGGCCCCGCAATGTGGACTTGCACCTGGTATCATTGGTATTATTGGTGCCCACCTGGCCAAGGATTTTGAAAAACTGCGTTCTATTGAAATGCGTGTGGGCGCTTTGCCTAAATATCCGAACGGTGAACTGGGCTATTCCTTTACCTGGTCGGCCGCTGGTGTGGTAAATGAATACATCAACGATGCGGAAGCCATTCACAATGGGGAGCGCAAGCAGGTAGTGAGTTTGCAGGGCAAGGAAACCATCAATATAGAAGGGGCAGCCTACGAAGCGTTTTATACTTCGGGAGGTTTGGGGACGATGTGCGAAACCTATGCGGGACGGGTAGATAAACTGGACTATAAGACCATCCGCTATCCCGGACATTGCGACCTGATGAACTTTTTGATACACGAACTTCACTTGAAAAACAACAAGCAGCAGCTGGAAGATATCCTAAAAAATGCCAAGCCGGAAGTAGAGGAAGATGTGGTACTGGTATATGCAGCGGCCGAAGGATGGAAAGACGGACAGCTGAAAAGGAATGAGTTCTGTAAGTCGTACCATCCTGTGACCATAGATGGGCAGGCCTGGAGGGCGATTTCCTGGACTACTGCGGCCAGTCTGGTTGCAGTTATCGAAATGGTGGCAAACGGTGCTTTACCGGCAAAAGGTTTCATTAAGCAGGAAGATATCCCGTTTGAAGGACTGTTGGCCACGCAGACCGGTCAGCTTTTTGAAAAGGGGATTTTAGGTGAAATTGAAGTAGCATAAACACAAAACCGATGAATTTTGACAATCAAAGTCCGCTGGACACTTTTTTAAATATTCTTTTTGAAAGGTATAGCCAGCAGGTTCCGGCAGTAAAAAAAATAACCAATGCACTGATCAGTAATGGTGTAATTGAGGGACAGGACGAAATCATTAACGATCATATTGCGTTCCGTACACTGGGTGTACCGCATTTGGGAATTACATCTTTTGAAAAGATCTTTCTGCATCATGGCTACCAAAAGAGGGACAACTACTATTTTGAAGGTAAAAAACTAAATGCCTATTGGTATGCCCCGCCTTCACCGGAATATCCGAGGATATTTATGAGCGAGTTGATGGTAGAAAAACTTTCTGACAGGGCACAGGCTTTGATTGAAAAATATACCCGGCATATCAATGCCGATCCGGTTGACGCGCTTGACCTGGACAACGGAGCTCAGATCGGTGAGTTTTTTCATCAACCTTTATGGCAATTGCCAGAAAAATCTGATTACCAGGCCCTGCTGGAAGAAAGTGAATACGCTGCCTGGGTAATTTACAACAGATATTACCTGAATCATTATACCATTAGCGTACACGATTTGAAGCCAGGTTACAGACACCTGGAGGATTTTAATGCTTTTGTAGAATCTTTAGGATTGAAACTGAATACAGAGGGTGGAAAAATTAAAGTAAGTCCTGACGGCCTGTTGCGCCAAAGCAGCACAGTGGCAGAAATGCAGGAAGCTGTTTTTGCAAATGACGAAAAAATGGAAATTGCCGGCAGTTATGTGGAGTTCTCTGAACGACTGGTACTGCCTCAGTATACAGATCTTCCTGCATCGGAGATCCGCTCTGAGCACCGCAGAGAGGGCTTTGAAACCGGCAATGCCGATAAGATCTTTGAAAGCACCTATACCAAACAAACAAAAGGCTGATCAAAAAAAGAAATGATGAACATTACTGAAATATTGACCCGATTGGGTATTAAAGAAACGAACTTCGGGAGCTCCACAGGTAATAACTGGCTGGAAACCGGTGGTAAAAATATTACGTCTTATTCGCCGGTAAACGGACAGGCCATTGCCAGTGTACAGGTAGCCGATGAAGTTGCCTATGAGGCTGTAATGAAAAAAGCAGAAGAGGCTTTTGTTTTCTGGCGTAACATACCAGCCCCAAAACGGGGAGAGATCGTAAGACAGTTTGGGGATGCACTACGCGTGCACAAGCAAGACCTGGGTACCCTGGTGTCTTACGAGATGGGTAAGAGCCTTCAGGAGGGGCTTGGCGAAGTCCAGGAAATGATAGACATCTGTGATTTTGCAGTAGGCCTTTCGCGCCAGCTGTATGGCCTGACGATGCATTCTGAAAGACCTGGTCACCGCATGTACGAGCAATGGCATCCTATGGGGATTGTGGGAATCATTTCGGCTTTCAATTTCCCGGTAGCGGTTTGGAGCTGGAATACGGCCCTGGCCTGGGTATGCGGAAACGTATGTGTATGGAAACCTTCTTCCAAAACGCCTTTATGTGCGGTTGCCTGTCAGCACATCATTGCAAAAGTGCTAAAAGATAACGACATGCCTGAAGGGATCAGCAGCTTGCTGATCGGTAATGCGGTGGGCGATAAAATGAACAACGATAAGCGGATCCCACTGGTTTCCTTTACCGGTTCAACACGTGTTGGCCGGATCGTTTCGGCAGCTGTAGCCACAAGGTTTGGGCGCAGCATCCTGGAATTGGGAGGTAACAACGCTATCATCATTTCCAGGGATGCTGATCTGGAGATGTCTATCATTGGTGCAGTTTTCGGAGCGGTAGGTACCGCCGGGCAGCGCTGTACATCTACGAGGCGACTGATCATTCATGAAGATATTTATGAGGAATTCAAAAATAAACTGGTCAAAGCATATGGACAGCTGCGTATTGGCGATCCGCTGGACCAGCACAACCATGTTGGTCCGCTTATAGATACCGCCGCGGTTGAACAATACACACAGGCCATAGCCAAGGGCAAAAAAGAAGGTGCTGAATTTGTAGTTGAGGGCGGAGTGCTGGATGCTGAAGGCTATACTTCTGGCTGCTATGTAAAACCTTGTATTGCCGAAGTAGAAAATCATTACGAAATTGTGCAGGAAGAAACATTTGCACCAATTCTGTACCTGATCAAATATAAAACGCTGGATCAGGCCATTGCTTTGCAGAATGGCGTTCCGCAAGGATTATCTTCAGCTATCATGACCTTAAACCTGCGTGAGGCAGAACAGTTTCTGTCGGCTGCAGGTTCTGACTGCGGTATAGCCAACGTTAACATTGGTACTTCCGGTGCCGAAATAGGTGGCGCCTTTGGCGGTGAAAAAGAAACAGGTGGCGGAAGGGAAAGCGGATCCGATGCCTGGAAAGCTTATATGCGCAGACAAACCAATACCATTAATTATTCCAATACCTTACCTTTGGCCCAGGGTATTAAGTTTGACCTCTAGATAAATGAAACATAAGCTGAAGCATCTGGCTAAAGAGCTTTCGGGAGAATTTTATAGCGATGAGCTGATGCGCATCCTGTATGCTACGGATGCTTCAGCTTATGCTGAAATGCCACTGGCAGTAAGTATGCCTGCAACGGTTGCAGATCTGAAAAAGCTTATTGCATTTGCGGCAAAGGAACAGATTTCGCTGATCCCAAGGGCTGCAGGCACATCGCTTGCTGGGCAGGTGGTGGGCAATGGTATTGTGGTTGATGTATCCAAACATTTTAACCAGATACTGGAATTGGATACCGCTAAGCGCCAGGTGCGTGTACAGCCCGGTGTGGTAAGGGATGAACTGAACCTATTCTTAAAGCCTCAGGGGCTTTTCTTTGGCCCGGAAACTTCTACTGCCAATCGTGCCATGATTGGCGGCATGGTAGGTAACAATTCCTGTGGTTCCAATTCGGTTGTTTACAAAAGCACCCGTGAACATACACTGGCCATAAAGGCCTTGCTAAGCGATGGATCGGAGGTAGAGTTTAAGGCGCTGAGTTTCGAAGCGTTTATTGAGAAATGCGAGGGCGATACGCTTGAAGCAAAACTCTACCGGTCGGTACGCGGCCAGCTGGGCAATTATGAAAACCAGCAGGAAATCCGCAGAGAATTTCCCAAACAGAGTATAGAAAGGAGAAATACCGGATATGCAGTAGACCTGCTGCTGGATACTGCTCCTTTTACTGCCGGAGGGCCCGATTTCAATTTTTGTCAGCTCATCTGCGGCTCAGAGGGCACATTGGCTTTTATCACAGAAATCACACTGGCCCTGGAGCCTTTGCCTCCGGCGCACAGTGGTTTGTTGTGCGCGCATTTTTCGTCTATAGAAGATGCTTTGAAAGCCAATTTGATTGCGCTTAAGTACAAACCTTATGCGGTAGAACTGATCGACCATTATATACTCGAGTGTACCAAAAGCAACCTGGAACAATTGCAGAACCGTTTTTTTGTGGAGGGCGACCCAGCTGCATTATTGGTCATAGAATACGCTGCGGATAAGCTGGAAGAAGTTGAACAGACTGCAGTGGCGGCTGAAACCGAAATGCGTACCGCAGGCCTGGGTTATCATTTTCCGGTATTGTATGGCGCCGATACCAAAAAGGTATGGACACTCAGAAAGGCCGGACTTGGCCTGCTGAGTAACCTTCCGGGTGATGAAAAGGCGGTTCCTGTAATTGAAGATACCGCAGTAGATGTACAGGATTTGCCGGCTTACATCCGTGAATTTAACCAGGTACTGGAAAAGCACGGTCTGCATTCGGTGCATTATGCCCATGCCGGTTCCGGTGAACTGCACCTGCGTCCGATCCTGAACCTGAAAACGGAAGAAGGAAACAAGATGTTCCGTGTTATTGCCGAAGAGGTGGCCACGCTGGTAAAAAAATATAAGGGTTCGCTGAGTGGCGAACATGGCGATGGCAGGCTTCGTGGCGAGTTCATTGAACAAATGATCGGGCCGAAAAATTATGCTTTGCTTAAGGAATTGAAGGCTACCTGGGATCCTGAAAACATTTTTAATCCCGGAAAGATTGTTGATACCCCAGCCATGAATACCATGCTGCGGTATACTCCGGGACAGCCAACAAAAGAAATACCAACAGTATTCCGGTATCATGGACAAAATGTACTACAACATGCAGAGCAATGCAACGGCTCGGGCGATTGCCGTAAGTCGCAACTTGCGGGGGGCACCATGTGCCCTTCATATATGGCTACGCGAAATGAAAAGGATACTACCCGGGCCAGGGCCAATGTACTTCGGACATTTCTGACCAATTCTGCTAAAGCCAATCCTTTTGATCATCCTGAAATTAAGGAAGTAATGGATCTATGCCTGGGCTGTAAAGGCTGCAAATCAGAATGTCCTTCCAATGTTGATATGGCCAAACTGAAGGCCGAGTTTTTGCAGGCTTATCAGGATGCAAATGGCGTTCCGCTCAGGTCGCGTATGGTAGCTGGCTTTGATACCATTTCCAGGTTTATGGCATTGATGCCTCATCTTTACAATTATGTAATGACGGGTAGGGTAATGAGCATCCTGATCAAAAAAATGGCAGGTTTTGCTGTTCAGAGGAGCATGCCTGAACTGCACCACACTACCCTGAAACGTTGGTTCGGCAGAGAGATTAAAAAGAAGCCGACACAGCAGGGAAAAACAGTATACCTGTTTTGCGATGAGTTTACCAATTACCAGGATGCCGAAATCGGCATTAAAGCTGTTCAGCTGTTAAAGAAATTAGGTTATCAGGTTATTATCCCAGCGCATAAAGAAAGTGGAAGGGCAAGCATTTCCAAAGGCTTGCTGCGCAAAGCAAAACAAATTGCAGATTACAATGTAAAACAGCTCGCCCCCCTGGTTTCTGCAGATACACCCTTGATCGGCATAGAGCCTTCAGCTATTCTTACTTTCCGGGATGAATACCCGGATCTGGTGGAGGAAAACCAGATTGCTGCTGCAAAAGAACTGGCTTCAAATACCATGCTGATCGATGAGTTCCTGCTCCATGAAATGAAAGCCGGGCGCATTTTAAAATCACAGTTTAGTACTGAACACAAGTCCATCAAACTGCACGGTCACTGCCAGCAAAAAGCACTGGGATTATTAACTGCTACTGAACAGTTGTTGTGTTTTCCGGAAAACTATAAAGTAGAAACCATTGCTTCGGGTTGCTGTGGCATGGCAGGGTCTTTTGGTTACGAGAAAGAACACTATGCACTATCCATGCAGATTGGTGAATTGGTTTTATTCCCGGTAGTCAGAAAGCAAGCTGAAGATGTGGTAATTGCTGCACCAGGCACCAGCTGCAGGCACCAGATTAAAGATGGTACGGGAAAAATAGCCTTACATCCGGTAGAGATACTGTATGATGCTTTGCATTAATCCGCCTGAGTTTTTAGCACTGCATCTCCATGTTTAAAATAGGTGATGATGATCCCAAATAAAAAGCACAGGTTAATGACTATGTGGGGGAAAATATTAATAATTGGGGTGCTGTCAAGTAACCCTTTTAGCAAAACTGCTTCTGAAATAATAATTAAAGCTGCATAAATTAAAGCTGCAGATTTAGGCGCGGGCGATTTTACGATAAACAGCCTGATGACATACATGCATAAGGCAATACCCCCGATGTAAACCAGGTACCAGAAAATATTACCCAGGCTTAATGCCTCTGAAATACTAATGTTTCCATAACGAAAGCTGGAGATTTCACTAAGGGCGAATTTTGCCAATACAAAGTAAGCGAACAGCCAAAAGATGTAGGAGACGATGATAAAAAGACTCCATCCGAGAGCCAGTTTGAATTTAGAATTGTACATAATTTTAAGGTTAATTGAGTATTTAGACTGCAAATATAATAAATACTACTAAATAGGTAGATTTAATTTGTTTTTTAGAAAAATGCAGTTACATTTGTCTGGAATTGACAGCTCAACAAACAAATAAGACCATTGCTGATAATGGTTTACGAACTAAAACTCAAATAATGAAACAAGCTTTACATTTCAAAAAGGAAATTGCGCTCTGCAGTCCAGATCTATTGAGAGGTTCCGCTCGCTGTTGTTGCTGTTTCATGCAATAGCATTTCAATCAAGAACAAATAATAAAGACAGGATGAGCATCCTGCCTTTATCTGGCCTTCAGTACGCAACGCCAATCACTTACTGAAAAGCCAATTCGTTTTAACCAACAGATTTTATTAATTAAAACTTTTTAAAGTTATGCAAAATTTTAAAAAGGCCGGGCATTACCATTATGCCTGTTCTTTATTAAAAAAGGTACGGATGTGCAAAATCAGTATTGCCGTATTGTTATTATTGCCATTTGTTTCTATTGCGCAGACGCAGCCCCTGATCAACTCAACCCTTAAAGGTCAGGTCATAGATTCGCTCACCAAGCAGGGGATTCCAGGAGTAAGTATACACATTACGGGTACCACACATACGGTGCAAACGGATCCGGATGGCCGTTTTGATTTTGTAACCGGGCAAAAATTTCCTTACACACTTGAGATCAGACATATTTCTTATGAAAAAAAGGATGTTATAGCGAATGGGAGCCCTATTGTGATCAGGCTGAAAGAGATAACCGGTCAGCTGAATGACGTGGTTATTATAGGATACGGCACACAGCAACGTAAAGATCTGATTGGCTCGGTATCTAAAATCGACCCTTCAGGGACAAAAAATATTCCTGAAGCAGGTTTTGATGCACAACTGCAGGGTAAGGCTGCGGGAGTACAGATCAATTCAAATACAGGTGTGCCGGGATCGGATATATTTATCCGTGTGAGGGGAGCCACTTCCATCAATGCAACCAACGATCCCCTGTATATCATTGATGGGGTTTGGGTCAATAACAACAGTCTGCAAAATATAGCGCAGGAACGCGCGACATCACCACTTTCTGATCTCAATCCTTCAGATATTGAAAGCATAGAAATATTGAAAGACGCTACCGCCATTGCTATCTATGGCTCCAGGGGTGCCAATGGTGTAGTGTTGGTGACAACAAAAAGGGGGAATTTCGGACAAAAGACCAGGATTGAATTTAATGGCTCGGAGGGTTTAGGCTGGGCGCCGGAAGACAGGGTATGGAAAACCACTACCGGAGCAGAGCATGCTGCGCTGGTGAACGAGTATAGCCGAAACATGGGCAAGGCCCAGCCTTTCCGGCCTGCAAGTGAGGTCATCAATGGGGTTGCCGGTCGCGGTTTGCCGGAAGAACAGCCTACCTACGATAGAATGAGCTATTTGAACCGTACTGCATCCCTGCGCAGTTATGATCTTTCGCTGCAGGGCGGTTCAGACAGGACTCGGTTCTATCTGGGCGGGGGTTATACAGACCAGGAATCGATATGGAAGCCCATGTCGTTTGACAGGGCAAGTCTAAAAGTTAACCTGGACCATAAACTCAATTCAAAAATAGCATTGGGAAGCAGCAATACCATTTCCAGAAGCCATCGTAACCAGGCCCGGCCTGCAAACGGTGCTAATGGAACATTATTGCAGGCTTCTTTAAATATCCCCACCTATCTTCCAATCTTTGATGAGAAGGGGAGCCCTTTAAAATGGGTAAACTTTGACAATATCGCGGTACTTACCGGCACTGTGAACTTGTGGTCTTACAGTTACCATTATATTGGAAACATTTACCTCGATTATGCAATCACACCGAAACTAAAGTTCCGTTCCACCTTCGGTGTAGATTACAACAATTATGAAGAAAATGAGTACTGGGATACCCGCACCATCCTGGGCAATAGTGGCGGAAGGGGAAGTCAGAGCGTCACCCAATCTTCAACAGCCATCAACGAACAGACACTGGCATACAGCGATAAAGCTGGCAAACATAGCTTTGGCATGCTGATCGGAAATACCTTACAAGGTGCCGAGGTAAAAAACGTATCAGCTACAGGTACCAATTTCCCAAACAATTCCTATACACAGATTTCTTCTGCGGCAACACAGATTGCAGGTCAGTTTAAAACAACCAGCACACTGGCCTCTTTTTTCTCGAGGGCCGATTACAATTATGCGGGTAAATACTATGCTGAGTTTACCCTGCGCGCCGACGGTTCTTCAAAGTTCGGTAAAAACAATAAATGGGGATATTTTCCGGCAGTGGGTGCTGCATGGCGGATAAAAGAGGAAAATTTTCTTAAAGATGTTTCGCAGATCAGTAACCTAAAATATAGGGTCAGTTATGGTATAACCGGCAACCAGGCCGGGATCAACGATTTTGCCTCGCAGGGTTTGTGGACGGGTGGTTTCGGTTACGCAGATGTTGCAGGAGGCGCAGAGTTGCCCGGAACAGCCCCATTGCAATTGGCCAATCCGGATCTGAAATGGGAAAGCACGGCGCAGTTTAGCACAGGTATTGATATCGGCTTATTTGAAGACAAATTGAACATAGAGTTCAATTACTATCGCAAATATACCAGTGATGCCCTGTTGCAGGTAGCCGTTCCGGGATCATCCGGTTTTTCTTCTTACCTGACCAATTTTGGTGAGATCAGTAATAAGGGGTTTGAGCTGGCCATTAATTCTACGAACCTGAGGACAACGGGCTTTACCTGGAAAACAGATTTTAACATTGCCAGGAACAAAAATACTATCGAAAAAATACCGGCAGACATCCCCTTTGCAGGAAGGGACCTGATCCGCCTGCAGCAGGGAAAGGAGCTGTATTCGTACTGGCTGTATAAACAATTATCTGTGAATCCCGAAAACGGGGATGCCGTGTTCGACGATTACAACAAGGATGGCAAAATAACAGCAGATGACCGCCAGATCGTAGGCAGCACCTGGCCCAAATTTTTTGGAGGCCTGACCAATAATTTTACCTATAAAGGTCTGGACCTGGGTGTTTTCTTTACGTTTTCTTACGGCAACTACATCTGGAACCACAACCGTATGCTCGGGGAAACAGGCGGTACGCTGGATGCCGGACGTGTGCTGCTGAAAAGCCAGCTGGACCGCTGGAAGAGCCCGGGCCAGATTACCAATACCCCAAAATTAAATGATGCCAATTACGCCCGCCAGGAAAACAGCCGCTTTTTTGAGGATGCTTCATTTTTAAGGTTAAGGTCGCTAACCCTTGGATATACCCTGCCCAAAGCATTTACCTCGAGAATTAAAATTGAAAAACTAAGGTTCTATGTGATTGGCAGCAACCTGTTGTTATTCACCAAATATACAGGGGCCGATCCGGAATCCAATCTTGGTACACAAAACATTCAGGGCTACGATTACGGTACGCCACCACAGCCGCGTACTGTACAACTGGGATTAAATGTTACGCTATAAATTCTAAAAATACAGATATGAAACCTATAAGATATATTGTCTTTTTATTGAACATAACCTTCTTAACTTCCTGTGAGCAATTTTTAACCACTGAACCCCTCAATGCTGTTTCGGACGAAAACCCGATATACGACAAAGGTTCCAGTGAAACAGCGTTAAGAGCAGTTTACCGGCAGCTGGGCAGCGTAGGGTATTATGGTGAAACCTATGTGACGCTGGGCTACTTTCCAAGCGGGGATATTAAAAACCTGACCACCGGTGGTTCTGCCAACCTGGTAAATGTAAATTTCAGAACGGACGAGGTATTTTTTAATACTGCCTGGATTGCCATTTACAATACCATCAACCGTGCCAACCATGTGATCAGTAAAGTGCCAGATGTGACCGACCCTTTACTTACCCCGGCCCTTAAAAATCAGTACATTGGTGAAGCCAAATTTATAAGGGCCCTGGCCTATTTTGACCTGGCCCGCGCATGGGGCGGTGTACAGCTCATTCTTGAACCTACAGCGTCCTTAGAGAGCCGTCCTAAAGTAAAAAGGAGTACGCTGGAACAGACCTATGCGCAGGTACAGAAAGACCTGGAAGATGCAGAACTGCTATTGCCGGATGCGGTAAATCGCATAAGGGCAACCAAACGCACTGTATGGGCCCTGAGGGCCAGGTTGCACCTCTATAAAAAAGAATGGGCGCTGGCAGAAGCATATGCCAGCAAACTGATTGATAAAACCGCTGATTATGCCCTCGTCAAACCTTTCAGTGCCTGGTTTGCCAATAATGTAAGTGCAAGCAAAGAGTCGATCTTTGAGCTGCAGTATAGCGTACTGAACCCTAATGCCATTCGTGTACAGATGCAGCATTCTACCCATGGAGGACAATACCGCTATGCGCCCAACGACAGATTTGTGCAGCTATTAAACGATCCTGCGGTATCTGGCGGGAGGAGTGCATTGATAGGTAGTGTAACACAAAGCGGGATCACCAATTGGTTTGGAAACCTGTATTACCGCAAAGATGCTACAGACCCGGCATACATTTTCCGCATTGCCGAAATATACCTGATCCGTGCCGAAGCCAGGGCACAACTCAATAACCTGTCGGCAAGTAGCGGGGCATTGTCTGATCTGAACCAGGTCCGGGACAGGGCAGGTATTTTACCATCTGCTGCGATTACCAAAGATCAGATCCTGCTGGCCATTGAAAATGAGCGCCGTATAGAATTTGCCTGGGAAGCACACCGGTGGTTTGACCTTGCCCGGACCGGAAGGGCGAAAGCTGTTTTGGAGGCTTTGGATCCCAATACCAAAGTGGCAGAGCATGAGAATGTTTTTCCTATCCCGGTTACGCAGATACAGCTCGACCCTAGCCTGGAACAGAATAAAGATTATTAACCTAAAAAGATCAAAGCCATGCGTTCAAATTATAAAATCCTGCTGCGTTTGCTCTTCCTGTACTTTTTTATCCTTACAGTTCCGTTAGACTGGAAATTCTATCGTGATTTGTTTGGAACGGATTGGGCAAACCTGTCTTTTTACGATCTGTTTAAGTTGACCACCTATTCGCCTCGTTTTTTTTCGCTACGTGGATATGAAAACTGGGCTGCTGCCCTTGCTATTGCTGTTGCCGGAACAATTGCCTGGCCTTTTATCCTTAAGGAAGAAAGTACGGACTATCATAAGCTTTATTATTGGCTGCGTGTAATGCTGCGGTACCGTCTGGCGCTAGGCATTATTGCTTTTGGGTTTATTAAGTTATTTCCTTTGCAAATGCCCTATCCCTCACTTAGTAACCAGCACACCAATTACGGTGACTTTCTTCCCTGGAAAATCTATTTTCACACCCTGGGGATCGCTCAGCCTTATGAGGTTTTTCTGGGCGCTGTTGAAGTCTTTGCCGGGCTGCTGCTGCTTTTCAGGCGCAGCACAACTTTTGGTGCAGGCATCATACTGGGTTTTACAGGAAATGTTTTTGCAGCAAATCTGGCTTACAATGCCGGACAGGGGGTATATGCTGCTTATCTCAGTACTATTGCCGCGGTATTGTTTGCACACGATGCGCCTCGCCTGTACAAATTACTGGTTCTACATCAATTTACCCTGGCCAATAGGTTTAACCCGGTGTGGGGCAAAAACCTTGGGAAAATAAGAGGTGTGCTTAAGGGGCTGGCCGTTTTGTTTATTGTGGTGCTGGGCTTCAGCACTTATGCCAATTATAAATACCATCCTTATAAGATTCCAAAAACGGCAGGCTTAAAGGGGAGCTATGGGTATTATAATGTTCGCGAATTCAGGCTGAACAACCAGATTCTTCCCTATTCCAGAACCGATACCAACAGATGGCAGAATGTTGTTTTTGAAAAATGGGCTACCATCAGCATTCAAACCGCGAAACCCGTTAAGCTGGATACTTCCAGCGCTGATGGGTTTTATGCGCACGATATAGACCGGAACTATGAATCGGCAGGTGTGGGTGGCCGTTTTTACTATACCTATACTGCCGATACTGTCCGCCAGCAGCTTCAATTAAAAAATAAGAACAAGCATTACAAGGCTGAACATTATTCCCTGAGATACAATTTTCTGAACGATTCAACTATAGTGCTGCGAGGCATAAACGAGAAAAAAGATTCAGTTTATGCGGTGCTGGAAAAGATCAACAGAAAATACCTGCTGTTTGAAGGACGCAGGAAACCAATTAAACTGTAAGAGATGGATCCGGAAACAACAAATACCATTGAACAGCAAAGTGCAGCGAAAAGCTGGACGGCTCTTGAAAAATATCTTTTTCGCACATTTTTTATTTTCTTCTTTATACTTATTGTTCCGCTAAATACTGCCTATTACCGGCAATGGTTTACCACCGATTGGGCTAACCTGCACATCAGGGATATGGGTAAACTCAGCGGCTCTTCTTTTAACCCGATTAAGGTGGCCGGCACAAGACCTGGGGCAAATGATACCGGTGGGATACCGGTGTCTAAACAAAGCATGCTGACCATTTATCCTGAAAGCGGGGAATTTGGATTGGCCAGCTATGTAAACTGGGCGCTGGCGCTTGTCCTGGGCCTGGCTGGTGCAGCCTTATGGTCAGTGGTTGACAGAAGGGAAAGAGATTACAGCCTGGCTTATTATTTTCTGGGCGCGGGCGTCAGTTACGCCATGATTGTTCAATTGCAAGGGCTTACGTTTTCGAAGATCTTTCCTACGCAGATGCCGGAGCTGGCACTCACGCAATTGAATACACCTTTTGGTGATTTTGTGGCACAGAAGCTATACTGGATACAATTTAGTTTTGTGCCCGGGTATGAAGTTTTTGCCGGTTTTGCAGAATTGCTGATCATGTTCTTTTTATTTTTCAGAAAAACAAGGGCAATCGGTGCTGCCCTGGCATTGGCCATGATTGGCAACATTGCTTTTGCCAATCATGCATATGATGGCGGAATACATCTGGCAGCCTCATTTTATGCCCTGGGCGGAGCATTTGTATTGTGGCAATACCTGCCCTCGGTCTGGAAACTCATTGTTAAAGAAGAAAATTCAGGGCCAGGCATCGTCTATCCTTCTTTTACCAGGCCGTGGCAGCAATACGGCCGTATTTTTTTCAAGGTTTTTATATTCGGATTTTTCTTTGTTACGAGCGCTTATCTGCACTGGAAAAATTATAAATACGACTCCTACAAGGTGCCTTCACGGCCAGGACTGGCCAGTGCCAGGGGACTGTATGAGGTTTCGGAATTCCGCATCAACAATAAGGTCGTCCCGTATTCGCCCGTTGATTCCCTGCGTTGGCAGGATGTTACTTTTGAAAAATGGTCGACTTTGTCTTTTTCCGTATTTAATACTTTCGTTATCCATGGCGAGGCCGGGAGGGGAAAGCAGTTTAAGGATATAGACAGGACCTATGAATCGGCCGGCACTGGTGGGGGGCGCAGACATTATTATTACGAAGCAGATACCCTTAAACAAATCCTGCATTTACAAAACAAGAACAAGGTTTACAGAAAACAGACCTTAGATCTGCATTATTCCCGGCCTTCGGCATCCATAATAATTTTGTGGGGCAGAAATGAATACCAGGATAGCATATATGTGGTGTTAAACAGAAAAAATAAAACTTATCCATTGTATCAAAGCCAGTAAGATTTATGTCAACAGAAACTTTAACAGCAAAGCCGGTAAGCAAAAAAGCTGATGCCATGCAGTTACCGGCGGCATTTCATCACAACAAACCCTGGACTGCTGCGCAGAAAATCCTTTTCAGAATTGTGTTCATTTTTGTGACTCTGTTCTCTTTTCCGCTTGATGCGGGGTTTTACCAGATGATCTGGCATTTTGACTATGCACACCTTAACTACCGTGACCTGACAGAAGTAGTAGCTTTTTTTAACCCCCAGTTTATCAATATATTTTCGGCGAGTGGTTTTTTCGGTACAGCCAGTTACATCAATTTTCCTTTTATTCTTTTCATTGCTGTTATTGGGGCACTCATCTGGACCGCATTGGATAAAAAGAGCAGAGAATATAAAGTCCTTTACTATTGGGTGCGGGTATTTGCCCGTTACCGTGTAGCTTATGCAGGAATTGGCTGGGGATACAAAAAGCTGTTTGTGATGCAGATGCCCAGGGAGTATGAGGGTTTGTGGAACACGGAAATGATTGATTTTTTTGCCAAGCGGCTGTATTGGGAAGCCCTTAGTGTAGTGCCGCGCTATGAAGTGTTCCTGGGATTTGCAGAATTTATCGGCGGTTTTTTATTGTTGTTCAGACGCACAACAAGTATAGGCGCGGCCATCACCCTTGTGGTATTTGGCAATATTGCCATCTCTAACCATGCTTACGATATCGGCGAGCAGGTCCCAAGTGCTGCTATGGCCATGCTTTCTCTTTTTGTCCTCTGGCATGACGTCCCAGGTATCTGGAGCCTTATTGTAAAAGAAAGGGATACGCAGGTTTTACATGATTACCCGGAGTTTACGAAAGGCTGGCAAAAATATACCCGGCTCACTGTTAAATATGCCTTCAACTTTGTCTTTGTACTGCTGTTCTTCATTTTTGAAGTTTACGGCTATACCCATAACGATTTTTATAAGATCCCGAATACTCCAGGCCTGAAAGGCACTGCAGGACAGTATGAGGTGACTACATTTAAGCTAAACAACAAGGTGTTGCCTTATTCACCTCTGGATTCGATCCGCTGGCAGGACGTCACATTTGAAGACTGGTCGTCCATCAGCATCAAGCTTGCAAACCGTCCGCAGGATATAGAAATGTTTGCTGCGGGGAGCTATCCCCGTCGTACGGAAGTGTACAACGGGAAATGGCATTTTCACTGGCAGGGCGATATCCGCAGATACGGCGATCCTAAAAAACATAAAAAGAAAGATCCTGCAAAAAGGGATCTCAACATCACCTGGGAATCGAGCGGAATGTCGGGAAGGCATTGGTATTATTATAAAGCAGATACGGTAAACCATATTTTATACCTTCAGAACAAAAGCAAGACCAGCCGCCATCTGAAACAGGTGTTGCATTATTCAAGACCGTCAGAAAACAGGATTATTCTTTCGGGCACTAATGAATTTAAAGATTCTATTTATGTAATTTTAGATCGTTCTAATAAAAATTACCCATTGCTAACAGGAAATAATTCCTATAAAACCAATTGAATTGAACAGAACAGATTTTGATGCGGTAGTTGTTGGTTCGGGCCCAAACGGGCTGGCTGCAGCTATTGCTATGCAACAGGAAGGTCTGTCGGTGCTGATCATAGAAGGGAAAGCCGAAATTGGCGGTGGTTTAAGGTCTGCAGAACTGACCCTGCCGGGCTTTGTTCACGATATTTGTTCGGCCATTCATCCGCTTGCCATTGGCTCACCGTTTTTTAATACGCTGCCACTGCAGGATCATGGTTTGTTGTATGCCTATCCCGGCCTTGCTGCTGCGCATCCTTTTGATGATGGAACTGCGGCAGTGCTCAGCGCTTCCCTCCGGGAAACTGCCGGGTTGCTTGGGCAGGATGAACAGGCTTATATTAAAGTGATCGGGCCATTGCTGAAAGACTGGCCCGATATTGCACCTGATGTACTCGGACCTTTACGTTTTCCCAAACACCCTTTGGCAATGGCCAGATTTGGGCTAAATGCCCTTACCTCGGCTTCTTTTCTGGCCAAACGTTTTAAAACCAAAGCTGCACGGGGCTTATGGGCCGGGATGGCTGCACATTCCATACAGCCTTTATCTAACCTCAGCACTTCGGCAATAGGTTTAGTACTCATGACAGCCGCCCATTTAAAAGGATGGCCTGTTCCTGTTGGTGGTTCGGCCACAATTGCTGATGCATTGGCATCTTATTTTATAGCTATAGGAGGCAGGATTGAAACAGGAAGGTTTATCAGTTCGCTGAATGAACTCCCTTCAGCTAAAGCGGTACTTTTTGATGTTACACCAAAACAACTGCTGCAGATTGCGGGGCACAAGTTTTCTGCCCTTTACAAATGGCAATTGGAAAGGTACCGCTATGGTATGGGGGTTTTTAAGGTAGATTGGGCTCTGGATGAAGCCATCCCTTTTACGGCGGTACAGGCGCGCCAGGCAGGTACGGTGCACATTGGCAATACCATCGAAGAAATCGCCTTATCTGAAAAGCAATGCTGGCAGGGTAAACATGCCGAAAAACCCTTTGTACTGCTTGCACAGCAAAGCCTGTTCGATTCGTCAAGGGCACCGGAAGGCAAACAAACCGCCTGGGCCTATTGCCATGTGCCCAACGGCTCTGTAAAAGACATGACAGCTGTTATTGAACAGCAGGTAGAACGGTTTGCACCGGGCTTCAGGGACAGGATATTGGCCAGGCACACAATGAATACCAGCCAGATGGAAGCCTATAACCCCAATTATATTGGCGGGGATATCAATGGTGGGGTAATTGACCTGGGGCAGATCTTTACACGACCTGCTTTAAGGAGTTCGCCATACCGGACCTCTGCCAAAGGGCTTTACCTTTGTTCTTCGTCTACACCTCCCGGAGGCGGGGTACACGGCATGTGCGGGTATCATGCCGCAAGGCGAGCTTTAAAAGATATTTTCTCCATTGAAATTTAACACACACACACATAAACCAATAAAATGTCAGCAACCAAAAAATTAAATATTCATGAAGACTGGGTAGTTGTTATACTCGGTGCATTAACCATTATTTTATCCCTTTCAGGTCTTTTACTCCCTGTTCCTGCATTTAGCTGGAAAAATACAGCAGAACTCTCTTCCACAGTATTATCGGCCTGCAACCTGGGCCATATCGGGCTGCAATTTGTGTTCGTAGCCGTTATTGCCGCATTGGGGGCCTTGCTTACAGGAAAGTCTATAAAAAGTGCGGTGCTGACTTTTCCGGTGGTTTACATTCTGACCATCATTGCGCTCATTCTGGCAGGCAACAGCCAGGTAAAGGCATTAAACCTGGAAGCTGTGATCTTCAGTCTTGCCATAGGCCTGGTGATCAGCAATTTTTTTACCCTGCCGGAATGGTTCAAAACAGCTTTATCTACGGAACTGTTTGTTAAAATAGGCCTGGTATTGCTGGGAACCAGTGTCATCTTTTCTGATGTATTGAAAGCAGGTTCACTGGGCCTGGTACAGGCACTGGTAGTAGTACTTTCTGTATGGTATTTTGCTTTCTGGATCTGTAAAAAATTAAAGATAGATGAGGAACTGACCATGATGATCTCCAGTGCAGTCTCTATCTGCGGAGTGTCGGCGGCAATTGCTACCTCAGGGGCAATTAAGGGCGATTCAAAAAAACTTTCTTATGTGATCTCTATGGTGCTCATCACCGCCATACCCATGATGATTTTCATGCCTTACATTGCAGCTTATTTCAACTTTCCACAGGCCGTTACCGGGGCCTGGCTGGGTGGTAGTATAGATACAACGGGGGCAGTGGTGGCTTCGGGCAGCCTGGTTGGTGAGGAAGCATTAAAGATCAGTACGATTGTAAAATTTTCCCAGAATGTGCTGTTGGGCATTGCAGCCTTCGCCATTTCGGTGTACTGGACTTATACCCAGCATCCGGCAGGAAAGGATAAAGCAAAAAAGCCTACATTGAAAGTGATCTGGGAGCGTTTTCCAAAATTTGTAATCGGGTTTATAGCGGCTTCATTGTTGTTCTCCTTCTTTATTCCTACCGAGATAAATGCCGAGGTGAAAGGCAGCTTAAAGAATTTGCAGGGACTGTGGTTTGCATTGGCATTTACGAGCATCGGACTGGAAACTAATTTTGCCGATCTGTTTGGTAAGAACAGCAAAAAGCCATTTTATGCCTTTTTAATTGCGCAGGGTTTTAACATTGTCGTTACACTGATCATTGCATTTCTACTGTTTAATTAGGCAGTAATCCAGATCTGATCAGGATTGGCCATAAGGAGGGCTTTTTATAGTTCAATCCGAAAATAATCTTCCATGCTTTTGCCATGCCGGTCTTTAAATTGCCGTAAAATATCCTTGCTACAGGAAAGGGTGTCTGTTATCCGGATGATCTCGCCAGGCATTTCTACTTTTTCGGCAAGACCGCTATTTTGAAGGTTAAGGTCGTTGTTTTCAGGGATGCCCTGCTGATAGTTTATCACCCCGTCGGGGCTGATTTCGAAGTAATAAGGGTTGCCATTTGACTGCCCCGTAAAATACCTCACAAAATGGTCGCGCCTGGCATATACTACGCCAATAAGGTGTGTGCCGAAATAGATATTTTTGAGCTGATGCAGTTCCTGTTCTATTTTTGGCCATTTTTTTACAAAAAAGTCAGCATAGGCCTGGTAGCTTTTCAGATCGTGTTGTTGCGGATCGATGTAAAGCATAGTGGTGCTGATCTGTTCATTATCAATACGATTTTTATAGGTAATGGTATCAGGCCCGATGAGGTGATAGGGAATGTTTTTAAAAATAGTATAACTGTATGGCCTGCCATATAAGTCAACAGTATGCGCATTGAGAGACACAGGGTTTAAATCACCTAGTTTGATGAAATAGTCTATTTGCCGGGAGGTAAAGGTTGTGTTTGTTTCTATGTCAATGGTAACTGCTTGTCCCTTGTATTGGCCCTTGTAAAGGGGCTCCTTTTGCTCACAGCCCACAACAATTAGCATCATATAGACGAAGTATTCAATTTTTATTTTGTTTTTCATAAATTATAGTAAGGTTAGTTTCAAATGCAGGGAAAGCCACCGCGGTAAACCAGTCTTTTTGAAAGCCGTCTAATTTTTGTGCGGCCATCTCCATGAATTTCATATGCCCTGCAGTTTGATCGTTGATGGAAATGAACGTTTCCTGGAAATGAATTTCGATAACAATGCAGTCTACCACATACTGGTCTATTTTATAGGCTTTGATTAAAGTGATCTCATCCCAGTGTATGTTTTTGTTGTTTAGCTGAGTGGTAAATGAGCTGTCCTGATAGGAAAAAATGCCATCCTGGTAGGCGAAAAGATTTTCCTGAGGAGTGTCTTTATACTTCGCAATCATTTCATCGACGTTAAAGGCGTCGGGGAACAGGAATTTTGGTCGTTTAAGGCAAATGACGGATAATGTAACAACCAGCAGGCTTAATAGCAATATCAGTTCTGAATTCATGGGATGCTTGTATTACCCGCTTGAAACCCCTTTATAACGTTATGTTGATTTTTTCTGGTTTCAAAAGCTACAAACTCTTCGCAGGCATTTTGTATGACCTCAGGCAAAATGCCAGTATCATTTTTGCGCCAGGCAATTTGTTTGACAGGCCAATCGCATGAGGTGTTATAAGCTTTATGTCCTTTCAGTTTTTCACTGGTAAGCTTAAAGTCGTCGCTCCAGTAGGCGTGGCCCAATCTGAAATTATTGTAGAAATCGTCCAGACTGTCAAATAGTGCGTGTGCATAACCCGATGTTTTTAAAATGTTTGCCCAGGCTGTTTCTTCAGAAATCAACCCTGCCATGAACGATGTGCGCGACAATTCAATTACCCGGTTGAGGTCGAAAGCCCAAAGCAGCTGTGGCGGTTTGTCTTCCTTCGGTTGCCAGCAAGCCTTTACATAGCTTTCAGGTAGCTGCGCCAGTTCTGCTATGCGATGCGTCATCATTTTAAGGCCTTCAGCTTCCATCAGTGTTTTATCGGAGGCAAAGAGCCTGCTGTGCATGCCGTTAAAAAGCTTTTCTACGGTTTCGCTGTACGATTTTTCTGACAACACGGCCCAACTCTGGTCGTTGCCTACAAGCCGCTCTTCCATAGTGGTGACCAGGAAGGTCTTAAAGTCTGAAGGTCTTGCCCCTCTTGCCTCGCAGGGCCAATATTCAAGCGTTTCTATCCACTCACCATAATGATAGCCATCGGGTGCATCCAGTTGCAGGGCTTCGCGTTTTTCTTGCGGCAACCAGCTGGCGTTATAAAGTTTGTAGTATTTCTTTTGCTCGTTTATCCTTCTGCGGGTTATTTTTTGGATCAAAAACATGCCCATCAGGCTTCCAAAAACCAGTGCAAGCGCAATGCCCAAATAGTACATCCAGGGTTCTATCTTATTGATTTCTTTAAGCCGGTTAAATACAGCATAGCTAATGACTGCAGGTATACAGGCCAGTACAAAAATTGCCCAGCCAGACGCAGCCGCATTACCATCTTGCGGATTGTATTTGGGGCGGGTATCTTTTTCGCCCGGATGGTTTTGGATAAATTCTTTCATGTCAGGATAGGAAATGGCTTAATTGCGCATATGGCTATTGTGGACAGGCCCTAATTATATCTTGATCATTACATAGGTCTGCTTGTCTTCGTAGGTCACATTATTTTGAGTCACGGTTTCACTTTGGGAGAGTTCCAATTGGGTGCCTGAGGCGAATTTGTACTTGAAAAAAATGGCATCTCCGTTCTCTCTTATCACCAGTTCATCTCCTTCTATGTCAAAAAGATAATTGTCTGTTATCTTGCCGTTTTCATTTAGTGTCAGCGTATTCCCTGTAAATTCGAATACCATAAGCCCATCAGGCTCTTCCTGGGTTTCCACTACCTGGCCATTTTTTAAGCTGGTGTTTTTGGTGTAGGTAACTTTCCATTTGCCCTGAAATTGCCGGGTATTGGCCTTGGTATTATTTAACTTGTCTTTTTTACAGCCGGCAACTGTGATAATAGATACCAATAGCAGCAAAATATATTTTTTCATAATTTTAGTTCTTGTTATAATACGTTTCTGTTACTTCTTTCATCTCTATGGTGTTGTTTTTATAATAATCCTCTTCGATGTGCGAGTGCTGTGTATCTGAATAAAATTTGAATTGAAAATAAAACCCCTGATTGCCCTCCCTGATACGCATTTCGTTACCGATTACGGCATAGGTATAGGTATTCCGCAAGGTTTGGTTGCGGTAATAAAGTATTTCTGAACCTTTATACTCTATGCTCCTTTCATTAGCCGGGTATGCTGTTGTTTTTTCAGAAACGAGCTTGTTTCCCTGTACTTCATATATTTTTTCTGTAAATTTTGTAGCCTCCCATTTCCCCTGCAATCTGGCGGTGGTAATTTGGCTGTTGTCGGTTTCTCTATCTTTTTTGCATCCACTGAACAAAAACAGGGCGCTTAAAAAAAGTAGGATTATGGAGTTTGTTTTCATATTGATGGATCTGGTTAAAAATTTAAACAGGAAGTGCCAGAAGCAAAAATGGCAGGGAAATAATACAAGACGATGTTGCAGCCATTTTGCCAATGACACTTCCAGGTAGTACTAAGAGCATCAGCGTTGATAACATTTAGAGCGACCCCGGTATTGCAGGTTCAGGGTAAGTATTGTATTTTAACTTTTAAAGTTGAATTTTCCTTCAAATACTTTTCCTATCAATGGAACAGGCTTTTCCACTTCATTAGAAGCGGCTATTGCGCCAAATAACAGCAGTACAAGCGGAACCAGCATTACCAGGTAAAAGATCATACCCAGCGAGGGTAAGATTGCCAGTATGATACTGCTCAGGATACTGAGCACAATAGAGGTAATGATTACGCCTAGCGCCTGCCCAAGATGATAATTAACAAGATTACTTTTTTCTGTAGTTTTTTTAAACTCAAGGTAAGAAATGATCCATCCGATGATGGTGATGTAGGCAACAATGGCCATTGTTTTGGTTTTCATAGGTAGATATTTATTTGAACCAAAATTACCGCATACCTGGTCATACGCCAAGAAAAGAGGGTCTACGTACCGACTACCACCTATAACAACAAGCGTCTACAATGCAACTACAGGAAATGTATAAATGATTTCAATTCAGTTGTTTAGCGTTATTTTAGGTTTTTTTGGAGAATTTCTTTTGCCTATTTTTGGTTATGCAGCTACCCCTGAAATCAATATTCATCACCGCAGTTTTTTGCATTGGGCTTTTAACAGATATTGCGGCGCAAAAAATATATACGGATTCCCTGAACAATTTGCTCAGGCAGCACAGCCTACCTCAAACAGAGCGGGTAAACATACTTTGTAAACTGGCCAGGGCTAATTTTGAGACAAACTTGCCGCTTTCTTTCAAGCTTGCCAACGAAGCGCTTGAAATAGGTGCAGGTATGAAGGATGGCAGGGGAAAGGCTATGGCTTTTGCTACGCTTGTACACCTGTACATATGGAAAAAAGATCTGAAACGCGCTTATGAAAGCAGAGATAGTGCCCGTTATTACGCTAAAAAAACCAAAGATCGGGCAACTTTAGGATTTGTATGGTACAGAGATGGCTGGCTTGACCTGATCAATGATGAGAATGATAAGGCAATAACCAAATTCCTGAAATCGATTGACTTGCTTAAAGGACAAAAAGCTTACGAATATGAAAGCACAGCTTACCATTACCTGGCCAGCTTTTACGGATATGGGAACGACCCCACCAAGCAGCAAAAATATGCTGCCCTCTGTATGCAAACCGCATTAAAGAGCCAGCAGGTAGACTTGCTGAACAATGCATACTTTACAGTTGGGCAAACCTATTTCGACCGTTTTAAACTGGATACCAATAAACGGGCGTTGCTGGACTCTGCACTGCTCATTTATAAAAAGGCATTGCGGCTTTCAGAACAGCAAAGTGGTCGTTTGCTCATTCGCAGCAATACCGCTGCTATTGCACTCAATACCGCCAACAGTTATTTTCAGTATTTTCCCAACGCGTACAGAGACAGTGCCGAAAAATATACCGATATCGCAATTGGAATAGCTACAAAAACCAATCTGCAGGAAGTCCTGGTAAACTGCTATGGCCTGAAAAGCGAATACGCTCTACGTGATGGAAATTATGATGAGGCAGAAAAGATGCTCTTAACAGGTTTGAATGCAGTGGCAGGGGGGGTAGTAAAAATGCCTTTAACCCAGGCAAGAATGTTTCTCGGTCTTTCTCATATCGCCGAAAAAAGAGGAGATCAGAAGGCGGCACTGAATTATTTAAAGCAAAATATAGCGTTTAACAAAGAAGCCTTCAATGAAGATAAAATTAACAGCATCTTGAAAGTAGAAGCCCAGTACCAGTCTGAAAAAAAAGAACAGGAAATTGCTTACCTGCAGCAGGAAGCCGCTTTCACTAAAAAAAGAAATATCTTCTATATCGTTCTGGCACTAACGGGCATAATAGCCTTACTTTTTCTGCTCAGGTCGTATAATTACAAACTGAAAGCATCGGTAAGAAAGCAGGAACTTGTAGACAAAGAAAAAAATGCGGCAGAACTAAGGGCACAACTGAAAGAAGCCGAAGCTGTACAGCTGCAAACAGAACAGGTTTTACTTAGAGAACGCCAGGAACGCTTACAAAAAGAAGTATTGGCCGGGAACCTGCAGGTTGAAGAAAAAAATGAATTGCTTGAACTACTTTCGGGAAAAGTAAACCCCGATAGTCACCTTACGCTTGACGAGCAGATTAAGCGCATCATAACCCAGCAAAAAAGAAGAGATAAGGATTTTGAGGAACACAAAACTGAGTTTTTTGAAACCAATCCGGCTTTTTTTGAGCGGCTTCAGCAGAAGGCGAGCCATACGCTTACCAGGCTTGATCTGAAATATTGTTCGTACATTTTAATGGGCCTGTCAAACAAAGAAATATCCACCCGCCTTGGCATCGAACCCAAAAGTATACGCATGGCCCGTTACCGCATTAAGCAAAAGTTTAACCTCGGTAAGGAAGAAAACCTTGACCACTTTATCCTGATTCAGGGTAAGGGTACTTAGGTAATATTTCTGAATTATTGGAACTTGGTGCCAATATTGCCTAACTTTACGCTAGGAACCCAAACTATGGCTGCTTACCGCGACCTTTCTGATATAGAATTGACGATTTTGTTAAAGGAGGGAAACCACTCTGCCTTTACAGAACTTTACAACCGGTTTAAAGGGCCATTGTATATTCATGCCTACAATAAGCTCAGAAATACAGAAGAGGCAAAAGATACTGTTCAGGAGTTGTTTACTAAATTATGGAACAATAAGGAAACGCTTACCTTAACAAGCGATTTGGTCTCTTATCTATATACTGCTGTCCGCAACCGGGTATTCAGGCAAATAGAGCGTAAGGGGCTGGAGTCCGGATATATTTCTTCCATACAGGATTCGATAGGCAACAGAAGCAATATGACCGATCATCGGGTAAGGGAGAATATGCTTTCGGCAATGATTGAAAAAGAAATAGCAGCTTTACCGCAAAAGATGCGTGAAATATTCCTCCTGAGCAGGAAAGCAAATCTTAGCCACAAGCAAATAGCCGATCAATTGGGCATTGCAGAACCTACTGTTAAAAAACAAGTAAATAATGCTTTAAAAATACTGAGGGTCAAATTGGGGATCATTGTTTATCTGCTGATGCTGATCAGATAAAATAATTTTAAAATTTTTCTACGCCCTGTGCTCATCTGACGTATCATACATAAAAGAGAAATTTTTTCCGGCTTTCTATGGATAGACAAGAAATATTTGAATTGGTACGAAAATATAACAGGGGACGGTGTACACCCGAAGAAGAGGCGTTGTTGGAAACCTGGTATGTGAATAAAACCGAGTTGTATCATACCGAACTTTCTGAGCCTGAAATAGAATCCGCATTACAGGAAGTCTATGCTTCCTTGCCAAATCCGGTTAAGAAAATGAGGCTATGGACGCGTATTGCAGTTGCCGCTGCCGCGGTAGCAGCAATTGTATTTGGTGTTTGGTTTTATACAAATGAGATTGCTTCGGCGCTAAAAACTCACCGCAATGATGTGGCCTATAAAAATGACATCGCCCCCGGGAAAAGTACTGCAATTTTAACGCTTGCCAACGGTAAAAGTTTTAGTTTGAGTGAAGCGAAGGCCGGGGTTATTGTTGGAGAGGATAAATTGACTTATAATGATAATACGCCAGTCGTAAATGAAAGACCTCTCCTTAACAGTCAAGATGATGGAAAGAACACTGAGATGAAGTTGAGCACGCCAAGAGGGGGGACCTATCAGATTACCTTGTCCGATGGGACAAAAGTATGGCTTAATTCGGCTACAAGTTTAACCTACACTATGGCCCGGAACAGCAAGGGCGAACGTAGGGTAAAGCTTGAAGGTGAAGCCTATTTTGAAGTGGCCAGGGATAAGAGGCATCCCTTTATCGTAAGCAGTAATAAACAGGAAGTTAAAGTATTGGGTACACATTTTAACATCAGTAGTTATACGGACGATCCAAATGCGAAAACGACACTGCTGGAAGGCTCGGTGGATGTAAATGGGCAAATTCTTGAACCTAACCAGTTGGCCGTTAACCATAACGGGAAGATCAATGTATGGCCAGCTGATATCGAATCGGCTATGGCCTGGAAGAGGGACGAATTCAGTTTCAATGATGAAGAACTGGGTAGTATCATGAAAAAAATTGCCAGATGGTACGATGTGGAAGTTTATTATGAAGATCCGCAAATGGCCAGCGCAAAATTCTGGGGTACGATCTCCCGTTTTAAAAATATATCAGATGTATTGAGGATGCTGGAAAAAACCAATAAAGTCCAGTTCAAACTTGAAGGAAGGAGGATTATGGTAACCAAATAGCTACTTGCCATAATGCCATTACATAAGAAAGGCCAGTAGTGCTCGATACACTACCGGCCGGATAGATTGGCATTAATTAATAAATCTTGTAAACGTATCAACTTAACCAACCTAAACAAATGTATAAATTTAATACCAGGAAACCCGGTACTGATTTACCCTGTTTCCAGAAAATCCTGCGTGTTATGCGACTCACCACCGTTATATTGATTGCAGCTATTGTGCAGGTAAGCGCAAGCAGTTTTGGGCAAAGAATAACTTTTAATGAAAAGAATGCCCCATTGCGTGAACTGTTTAAAGCTATAAAAAGACAAACAGGCTATAATGTGGTGCTGTTCGGAAAAACGCTGGATTCGGCGGCGCCTATAACGGCAAACTTTAAAAACGCGCCGCTTGAGGATGTTTTAAGTGCAAGCTTGTCCCCTCAGAACTTAACCTATTCTATAGAAAAGAAAACCATTGTGGTAAGGGAAAAAGAGCCTTCCTTTCTGGATAGGGTTGTTTCTGCTTTTGCTACCATTGATATTCGGGGTATTGTGCTGGACGAGCGCGGACAACCGTTGCTGGGTGCAACCGTAAAAGTGAAAAACACCAGTAAAGTGGTAAGTACCAACGCCGGTGGAGAATTTCTATTGAATGGCATTAGCGAAAACGCAGTACTGCAGATTTCTTTTTTGGGTTACAAAACGCAGGAATATACTGTTGGGCAATCCAGAAATGTGACCATCAAAATGGAAGTCGGGACTTCCGACCTGGAGGAGGTGGCCGTGGTAAGCACAGGCTACCAGAGTTTGCCTAAAGAACGCGCTACTGGTGCTTTTAGCCAGGTTGACCGCGCAGCATTAGATCGTCGCCCGGTTTCTAATCTGTCTTCTGCCCTGCAAGGAATGGTAGCCGGTATGCAGGGCAAAGAAAACGAGGATGGCAGCATGAATTTCCTGATCCGTGGCAATGCTTCTTTATACGCCGACTCAAAACCTTTAATTGTGGTAGACGGTTTTCCCATTTCTTCAAGCGATTTTTCAGATATCAATCCGAATGATGTGGAATCCGTAACGGTTTTAAAAGATGCTGCTGCTGCATCTATTTGGGGGGCGCGTTCTGCAAATGGGGTTATTGTGGTGACCACCAAAAGGCTGAAAGCAAACAGTAAATTAAGGGTGGATGTAAATGCATTTACAAGGATATCCAACAGGGTTGACCTTGATCAGGTGCTTACCCAGGCCAATTCTGCAGACCATATTGCCTACGAGCGCAAGGCTTTTGACAACAAATGGGAGTTTTTCCCTTACGCGGGTTCTTTCTATTATGATGTATTGAATTCCCTTACACTGGCCCAGGAGTTATTGTATGCCAACAGGTATGGGAAAATGGATGCTGCTACCATGAATGCGGGACTGGATAGGTTAAGCACCATCAGCAACAGGCAACAGGTTCAGGACCTTTTAATGCAAAGGGCTGTTTTAAGCCAGTATAACCTGAATTTGCAAACAGGTACAGACCGTTCCAAAACCTACGCTTCTGTGATGTATGAAAAAGACAAGGGTTCCTATAAAAAGAACGACTACGATAGGTTTAACCTGAATTTCAACAATGATTTTAAACTGACTAATTTTCTGAGTTTCAACTTCGGGGCCAATCTTCAGTATAAAAAACAGCAAACCAGTGGTGCCACTATAGCGGAAATTGAGGGTTTGTCTCCTTATGAAGTACTTTTGAATCCGGATGGCAGTTATGGTACCAACTTAAAAGGATACAACCGGGAATTGCTGGGTACAATCCCGGCAGGTATCTTCCCGTATTCCGATTGGTCTTATAATCTTTTACAGGAAGTAAAGGGCCGAAACCTGAGTAGCGAGAATCTGAACGCAAGGGTTCAGGCGGGGCTTAACCTTAAGCTCATTAAAGGTTTGACTTTTGATGCCAAGTTCCAGTACGAACGGTCAAAGCTGGAATACAAGGATTATTATGATGAAAGTACCTTTTACGTGAGGAGCCTTGTGAACAGCATGACCGAGTACGATAATGATACCAAAGCCATCGGTAAATCCTATATTCCAAAAGGCGGTATTCTGAAACCAAGGAGCTTCAGCACCTATGATCCATCTGCAGATGTCAGTACATCTGATCTGGAAAGTTACCTGGTCAGGAACCAGCTTAATTTTGAGAAAAACCTGGGAGAAAAGCACAACATTTCCGCTATTGCCGGTATGGAATTGTCTAAATATACGACTACAACAAAGGCCAACCCATATGTTTATGGTTATTATCCGGACAAGCTGCAGTCTACTTTACCGCCATATGGTTATGGCAGTTCCCTTGATCAGCTTTCGGACTTTCTGGGAGGGGCACGTTCAACTACAGTTCCGGGTGGAGATTCAAGATTTGGATGGGGACGAGACAAGTACGTTTCTTTTTACAGCAATGCCTCTTATACCTACGACAACAAATATACCCTTAGCGGAAGCGTGAGAAGTGACGCCTCAAATTTCATAACAGATGACCCAAAATTGCGCTGGTCGCCATTATGGTCGGTAGGCGCAAAATGGAACCTGAAAAATGAAAGTTTCATAGACAATATTGCTGCTGTTGACCGCCTGGAGTTAAGGCTTACTTATGGTAAAAACGGAAACGTAGAAAAATCAACCTCTACTAAAGCCCTGTTAAGAGTAGGTGCCAGTCCAAACATAAATACAGGAACCATTACGGCAAGCATTTCCAGCAAAGGTAATCCTACACTGCGCTGGGAACGCACAACCACGACCAATCTGGGTATTGATTTTGCCTTGTTCAACAGCAGAATTTTCGGATCCATAGATTTATACAATAAGGTAGGGGAAGGTATCATAGGCAATATAGCCTTGCCATCTTATACAGGAACCACCACCCAAAGATTTAACAATGCCGGGATTAACAACAAAGGTATTGAGCTGACTTTGGGCGCAAACGTGAATATACCGAATACCCCGGTCCGTTATACCACATCCCTGACTTATGCCTACAACCGCAACAGGGTTACGAGTTTGTATAACCCTGGCTTGTATGTAGTGGATTACCTGGATCCTACACAATTTGTAGAGGGACGTCCGGTAAATGCTGTTTACTCGCTTACCTATAAGGGAATGGAAAATGGAATACCCCAGGTAGCTGGTCCAAACGGTGCTTCCTATTCTTTCAATGACGTGCAGTTGGTATACTATACACTGGGCTCTTTCCTGAACGAAAACAACTATGAGGGAACAGCTGTACCTCCGCATACTTTAGGCTGGGTAAATAACATTGAAGTTGCTGATTTTACACTGACGGCTATATTTAATGGGACATTTGGGGGCGTTTACCGCAATCCTACATTTAATTATTCATCAGGCTTGGTGGGTTCGGATAAAACATCTGTAAATAAATTTGTTCGCGATGTACTTACCGGCAGCCCGGATATTCCTGGCTTTGCAAGACAAAATGAGACCCAGCTTTATTTATGGGACCGTTATGTGCCTTATCTGAGCGGCCTGGTAGAAAGTTCATCCTATATAGAGTGCAAGGAACTTACACTGGGCTATACACTGGCCAGCAGATTAGCTAAAGCGATACAGGTAAGTAGTATTAAAGTTTTTGCACAAACCAGGAATCCGGGACTGATCTGGAAAGCCAACAGCAAGGGCTACAATCCTGATTGGCTTCCAGGTACAAACCGCCCTTTGCAAACCTATACATTTGGTGTAAACCTTCAATTTTAATGTTATGAAATTACTACAATCTTCATTTATACTTATGGCTGTGATCTCGCTGGCAGGATGTAAAAAATACCTTTCCGAGGAGCCTACAAAGCAAACCAGCATTCAAACTGTAGATCAGCTCGAAGCACTGGTAAACAATGCAGGAATATTTTCCGATGAAAATAATGCTACTGCGGCATATTCTACAGATGATTGTGAGATTACCAAAGAACTGTTTTCGAAAAACCCGGATGCGTTTGGCAACGACCTGCTTCAATACTATGTTTTTGGGGTAGAGGGAGTGGCCAATCAGTCTTCGGATCAGCTTTGGTCTGGTGAGTATGAAAAAATATTTGCCGCCAACCTTATCCTGGAGAACATTGACAAGGTAAAAGGCAGCGATGCCATCCGGAACCGGGTGAAAGCAGACGCCCATTTCATCCGGGCTTATTCCAACTGGGTACTGGTAAATAATTATTGTGCGCCTTATAGCCCGGCCAATCTGGGCAGCATGGGCCTGCCCCTGAAAAAGACGGTGGATTATGAAGAGTCCGGAAAGCGTGCAACATTGGGAGAGACCTATGATTTTATTCTGTCCGATATTGCTGAGGCCCAGAAAACAGCACCCGACGATGTAGCCTCACGACTGACCTGGCGGGCTAGCCAGAAAGCCATTTCTGCTTTTCTGAGCCGTTTTTATTTGTTTATTGGCGATTATGACAAGAGTCTGGCTGAAGCAGATAAAGCGCTTGCTTCGGCAAGTCGAAAACTGGTTGATTACAATACTCTGGCCGCAGGAAATCCGGAAACCTATCCTGTTGGCAATTCAATTGTTACGTTAAATTACCTGGAGACTAACGACTGGAATTCTTATAACGGTTCCAAATACCTGTACTGGGACGAATCTTATTATACAAGATATGTTTATAACCCCAACCAATGGTACGTGCCGAGTGCTGCCTTGCTTGCTTTGTACGACAAACAAAGTGACCTCCGGTATAAAGGTTTCATGATTCCGAATGGCGGTTTAAGAATGTCGGTAAGCGATCCTGCTACTTTCAGGTATACCGTTTTTTATGATGGGGCCAACCTTCCGGAAGGGCTTACGGTAGCGGAAGTATTGCTGAATAAAGCAGAGGTACTGGCACGTAAAGGTGACCTGACGGCAATGGATGCGGTGAACAGGATCAGGATGAAGCGTATGGTTACCGGTCAGTATACACCCTTAACGGCTGCAGGCAGAGACGATGCTATCAGGAAGGTGCTGGAAGAGCGTAGAAGAGAGCTGCCGTTTGTGATGCGCTGGTACGATATCCGCAGGTTCAGTGTAAACGATTATCCGGGAGATGACATTGCGGTAACCCGCGACTTCTTTAATGTAGGTACGGCCAGTGTAGATGTGAACTCGCCCAAAACGTACACACTCAATGCGAAAAGGTACCTGGTCCCGATTACAAATTTAGACATCAGGGCCAGCAAAGGACAGCTTGTCCAGAACCCTTACTAAATAAGACAACCTAAAAAATATAATTATGATTTTCTATAACATAAAACTTCGGGCGTTTGCAGCTGCGTTTACGATGCTGCTCAGCACCGGCCTTTTACAAAGCTATGCCCAGCACAAGGAAGCTGCGCAATTGGCCAGCCCCGCGAAACTGGCAAAATTAAAAGCAGCAGTTGAAGCTGCACCCAATAAATTAAGTGCCCACGACGCTTACCTGAAGGCTGCGGGGGCAGATAACCCTAAAGTGATTGCCCAATATGCGGCCTGGATGAAGAAATATCCAAAGTTGGCTACGGTGCCTTATGCAATTGCAAAAGCCTACCTGGATGAGGAAAGTCCTAAAGCCAAGCCTTACCTGTTAAAGGCTGTAGCTATTGACCCTAAATTTACAGAGGCCTGGGGCGGATTATGGATTGACGGGGAACGCTGGGGCGATTTTACGGTATCGCGTGGTTACCTGGCCAAAGCAGCAGCTTCAGATCCTTCAAATGCCCAGTATGCTTTTTATTATGCCTCTTCTTTTGATGGGATAGATGAAACAAAATGGAAAGAAATGAGCCTGGATGTAGCCAAACGTTTTCCCAATGACGAACGTGGTGCCCAGTCCTTGTACTGGCTGGCAGAACGTTCAAAGCGCAGCGCTGATAAGATGAAGTATTTTGAATTGCTGCACAACAGCTTTGCGCCGGGTAAGTTCAACTGGTCAGCGGGAGGTATGTTCTCCTACTTTAACATTCTGCTTTCAGAAAATCCGGAAAAAGCATTGGAACTGGCCCGGGAAATGGTAAAAACTGAAAAAGAAGAGAAAAAGGAATGGCCCGGTATGGTATTGCAGGCGCAGGCGGTGGCCAAAGCAAAAGTGCTTATGGACGAGAAAAAGGGCGCTGAGGCTTTCGCTGAACTGAAACAATTAAAAATGCCCAGGTACTCATCGTTTAAAACAGACCTGGAGTTGTTGAAAGCACAGGCAAATGATATCGCGGGCAATACAGCCGCTGCTTACGACAGCCTGATTGTGGTTTTTGCAAAAAGCCCATCTGCTGCATTAAGAACCGCAATAGGAAACTATGGCAATAAATTGGGAAAGAATACAACACAAACAGATGCTGATATCTGGGGGCGGTTAAATGCCAACGCACAAATTGCGACCCCATTTAATGGCTTAAAACGTTATCTGAGCCCGGGGACAGCCTCCCTTTCTGATTACAAAGGTAAAGTGGTGCTGCTAACCTACTGGTTTCCTGGCTGTGGACCATGCCGCGGAGAGTTTCCGCACTTTGAAAATGTGGTACGCAAATTTAAAGGCCAGAACCTGGAATACCTGGGCATCAACATTGTGTCTCAGCAGAACGACTATGTAGTGCCCTTTGTGAAGAGCAGCGGTTATAGTTTTACACCGCTGGAAGAGGTAGAAGGACGTGCAAAAGGAAATCTGGATAACCGCGATGCAGCGCCGATGAATTTCCTGATCGACAAGGAAGGTCGCCTGATCTTCTCGAATTTCAGGACGGATGGCAATAATGAAGAGGATCTGGAATTGATGATCAATTTATTACTCAACCCTAAACAAGCATAAACCATTACCGATGAAAAGAATAATATTTCAGATTGCACCGTTGCTTATGGCAGTATGCTGTTTTGTGCCTGTAATGGCTCAAAAAACTACTGGTTTAAACAAAGTCAGCGTTTTATATGTTGGTGGCTCCGCCAATTGGGAAAATGATGTTTTCAAAACCCCTGAAGATAAGGCAAAGGATGTGCTTCGACGTACAGCTTCATTTGAAGCCATGCTCAAACAATATTTCAGCAATGTAAAAGTAGTAGATGCCAAGGATTATAAACAGGAGATGTCCAATGCTTATGATGTAACGGTTATAGATGGCACCCCTAAACCAATAGCAGAGAAACAACTCATCAAAGATGCAAAGGGCAATGTCACCAAATACATTCCTCCTGCATACCTTACAGAAAGTTTTAACCGGCCTGTTGTTTTTATAGGCGAAACCGGGGAAAAGCTGGGCCGTACCATAGGCGTAAAAATGGATTGGTACTGCCTGTGCCTGGATGCTTATGCGCATAGTTTCCGCAAAGAGCATCCCATCTTTAAAGGGCCATTTCCGGTAAAAATGACCATTGAACAGAAGCCTACACCTGAAGATGCCTTTCATTATGCCTATTATTCTGATAAGCCTCTGCCCAAATTGCTGCCGATGTGGCGTGTGCAGACTAAAGGCTATGTAACCGATGAAGGTTTTAGAATAGGTATGGTTTCCAGACCATGGGGCTTTGAAGACTCTCCGGATGCGGAATCCATTTCAAGCGGAGTATGTGCCAAGACACTGGATGCTGTAGCTCTTGGCAGACATGGGAACTTCTTTCATTGGGGATTCGCGGCATCACCGGAATACATGTCGCCGGAGGCACAAAGTGTATTGGCAAATGCCATTGTCTACATCTCCGGGTTTAAGGACAAAGGCATTATTGCCCGCAAATATCAGGACAGGCGTGCCACCAAGGAATATCTGAAAGAGGTAAAATACCTGGCAACAAAAGAAGCATACGATAGTTTCGCAGAAATGGATGTTACGTTTAATCAGCAAATGCTGGCAGAAAAGAAGAAAGCAGAAGAAAAAAAGGCCAGGAATGAGAAGCTGAGCGAACGTGAAGAACAGAGCCTGAGTTACGAGACACAGCCAAAGCAGTCTTTCGAGGATTTTTTAAAAAGATATCAGAAAGACCTGTTTGATAAATTTGGCACCAATACCGCTGCTTACCTCAAATATTACGACGAAAACAAGGATTACTTTTATGCAGAGGATGCAATGTATGTGATGACGGTAGACGAAGATGTAAAAAGCCTGGGTATTCCCAATACAGATAAACGTTTACTGGAAAAATGCATCGCTATGCTGGAAAAAGGGCAGGATACAGAAAAGGCCAAACGTATTCTGGACCGCTATACCTTACTGGATTATAAAACAGCAGGAGAATGGAGAAACTGGTATGAAAAAAACAAAAGCAGGATTTTCTTTACTGAAACCGGAGGTTACTATTTTATGGTAAATAGTTACGATAAGAATACCGAGGGTAACAATTATAAAAAGAAACAGACCGAGGTATCTTATCAGCATATCAAACCGGCAGCAACAGACGACACCAATGCAGTAAGTGTGGCTGCGGGTATAGTAGAAAAGGGTGCAAATAAAGAAGTTGTGGTTAAAGTCAGGATTCATCCTGGCTACCACATCTATGCTTTTGTAGCAGATGTTGATCCATACATCCAAACTTCGTTAAAAATAAATCTTCCCGAAGGCTATACCAAGGTAGGCGATTTGAAAAAGCCTTCATTTAAGTACTTCAGCAATAGCGGCACCACTATCTATGAAGATGAGATCATGTTCAGGCAGGAGATCAGTGGCAGTGGAAAAGGAGAGCTGAGCTGTGCCATTTCTTACCAATGCTGCGATGCGCACATTTGCTTTCCTCCTGTTGATAAGGAATACAAAATGCAGTTATAGCGTGCAAATGAATTTACTTCTTTAGCGCCAAAAAAAATATACTATTTTACGTTGGTTCTTCCTTTTTTAGTCCTGTTTATCCACATGATCACTCCTGTAATTGGAAAGCTAAGGGTTACCAGGGCCAGAATGAAATTTATAATTTTAGTTGGCATGCCAAACAATTCACCGGTATGTATTGGTTTTATGTAAGATCGTATGCGCTGGCCTAGGTTTTTATCTGTAAATTTGAGCTGTCCGATTACAGCACCCGAATATTGGTCCACAAAATAGGTTTCCGATTTATTGTCCATACTGCCTTTTGGAAGCACATTTACAGCATAGATCCCCACTGAATCTTTTGGCGTACGTATATTATAGAATTCAACTGCCTTAAGGTCTATCATTTGTATTGCCTGGCCCATTGAAATTGCCTTTCTGCCCGGCTGATAAACAGAGGAAGGGGGTTCAGGACTTTCCATGCTGCTACCTGTGAGTGTGAAGATACCTTTATTAACCCAGTTAAATGCCATAACCAATCCAGTAAATATGATGACCAATAAAAATAACGAAGTGTAAAAACCCGTAACAATATGAAGATCATGATTAAGCCTTTTAAAACTACCATCAGTTTTAAACTTCAACCGCTGTATCAGTATTTTTTTGTTCTTGGGCCACCACAATACGATTCCTGTAAGGGTAATGATCAGGAAGGATAAAGTAGATAAACCAATTATAGTTTTACCAATACTGTTTTGCCCTCCCAGCAGAAATCTGTGGAGCATTTCCACTTTAAAGAAGAAAGATTCGCGCTTGTTGTATACGTCCAGCACCTGCCCGGTATATGGATTGATGTAAACGAAAAGGCCAGGCTTCCCTCCGCCTTTGGCTTTTTTTTCGTTTCCTTTTACGGCTTCTTTATCCCGTTGAGGGCCCATTCCCTTTTTTTCAGAAAGTACCATTGCAAATTCAACTGATCTTCGAGGGTCCGTGAATACCTTTACAGCGGAAAGTTTAGCTTTAGGTATGTTATCTTGCTTTAACTTTTTTAATAGGGTTTCAAGAGGCAATCTTTCATCCCCTGGTATTACTTCGTATCTTTTTGAATTGACCATATGGTCCAGTTCATCTTCGAAAACCATGATAGCCCCGGTTGCACAAGATAACATAATAACCAGGCCGGCAGCAAGGGCCAGATACAGATGGACATTTCGCAGAAAGATTTTCATACAGAATTAAAACTTGTAAGTTAAAGTTGTACTGAACTGCCTTGGTGCAATGGGGTTCACGCTGTAGTTTTCGTGAATAAAGTAATTTAATTCGTTGCTAATGTTCGATACTTTGCCCAGTATGCTGAATTTTTTATAAGTATAACCGGCAGATAAATCAAAGGTAGTAAAACCCTTTACAGGAATAATACCGCTTGACGATCCGGCTTTATTTGTGTTTCTTCCGCCATTACGGTCGCCGGTATAGAACGCCGATGCACCCAGTTTCAGTCCTTTTACAACGCCGTTCTGCACGGTATAAAATAAACTGGCATTAGCTGTGTTTTTGGTTGTTCCCACCAGGCGTTCACCTTCTACAATTCCGCTAACAGTTGTTGTTGCATTGGGGTTGGCAGGAGTAGGTGTAGGTATCACAGTAAGCGGCAGGGTCTCTGTATAGCGCATATAATTGTAACTATATCCGGCAATAAAGTTTAAGCCTTCTACAATTGTAGCCGTGATGTCTACCTCCACACCATCGCTTTGTGTTTTTCCTGTGAATTCTTTCAGGTTAGCATCGGCATTGCTGGAACCATCGGCTTTAAACAAAGCCTGCTGAGCAAACCTGTCGTTCCTGATTTGGTAAGCGGTTACATTAACAGATAACTTACCATCCATAAAATCATTCTTTATGCCGGCTTCATACTGATCGATGATAGAAGGGCCCATAGGCGCGTTTGTTGCGATATCTATGCCACTATTGGATGTGAAATTATTAGCATAGCTGGCATAAATTGAAGTGGATTTAAGGGGCTGATAAATTAAACCAAACTTTGGTGAGAAGGCCTTGTCAATTTTTAAGGCTGTAGTCCCTTTTGTTTCCTCTTGTGTAGCTAAGGTATTGATGGTGGTTACCGGGGTTTTCTGGAAGGTCCATCTGATCCCTGCCAAAACCTTAAATTTGTCTGTAAGACTGATCAAATCCTGTGCAAAACCACCAAACCTATATACAATGGCTTCCGTATTGGTAAGCAATGTAGTTTCTGGCTTTATAAAATTTGAAGATTTATTAAAGCTTGCGGGATCAAGCAGGTTTACCTGATCGTAATATTTTGTACTGCCTCCTAATAAGTTCGGATTGGTAAAACCACCTGTGATGATTTTCGACTGGTCGCCATCTCCACCAATTAAAAGCTGATGGCTGATGCCAAATGTTTTAAGATTTCCGGTTAAGTTAACCTGTTCATTGTAAGTTAGTTCTCTTGTTCTTGAACGCGTAAGTGCGCGGTTCCAGCTGCCATCGGTTGTAAACGGACGCTCGGATGAGAAATAATCGCGGATATAAGATTGAACTCCTGCAGTTACATTCAGTTTCCAGTTGTCGCTAAACTTCCGGTTTAAAACAGCTTGTAAAGTTCCGGTATTGGTTTTATTATAGGCCCAGGCAGTATTTACAAATGCATTCCGGCCAAGCGGCGAAACGGCATTGCCAACGGTACCGATTCCAAAATCTGGCGTAAAATTACTTTTAAGGTAATCGGCCTGTATCAGGATGTCCGTTTTTTCGCTGATTTTATACAATAGTGATGGATTAACATAAATTCTGTTGGATTGTACATGGTCCCTATAGCTGCCTGCTTTTTCATACGAACCAATCATTCGGTATGCTATGTTTTCAGAGAGGGGGCCATATACGTCAAATATCGGTTTATACATGTCATAGCTGCCTACACGCATAGATACCTCACCACCAGATTCGAATTTAGGTTTTTTTGTGACCATATTTACCACTGCCCCTCCTGTAACCCCACCATACAGCAATGCAGCACTACCTTTAAGCACTTCTACAGATTCGAGCGTACTGGCCTCAGGTATGCCACCTATAGAGGTTCTTGCCCCATTTTTAAATACATTATTGGCCCCAAGACTGTAGCCACGGGCATAAAAATTTTCACCTACGGAACCGCGGTTGGCGCCCATGGCAACACCGTTTACGTTTTTCATTACATCGCCTAAGCGATTAGCCTGTTGATCTGCTATGATCTGTGTGCCTATCACCTGTACTGCCTGGGGCAGATCGCGGGGGGCAATGGCCGTTTTACCAAGGCTAGCAGGCTTCTGATTCGGACTTTTGTAACCACTGATGGCCACTTCATCCAGTTGTGCTGAACTTTCAGACAGTATAAATTCTACGCTGGCGGTTTCGTTTTCAGTTACTGTTACTTTTTGCGATTGCACTTGTAAGCCTACAAATGAGGTTTTCAAAGTATAGGTGCCGTTTCTTAAATTGTTGAAGGAGAAAGTACCATCTTCGTCAGACAATGCTTTTCTGTTATTCTCCACAATAATAATGCTTACATAGGCTGCAGGCTTGCCATCATTGGACCTTACTTTTCCTTTAATACTTCCCCTTGCAGGAGCTGATGCCAGCTGCGCAGTAACAGATTGATTAAAAATGAGGGTAATACATAAAATTGTTGCAGCGTATAAATACTTCATCGGCTTTATTTAGATTAATTCCAGCGGCCGCAAATGTAATACGAGATATTTATATCGCAAAATTTATTTAGAATAAGTTTAAATAGTTTGCATCGGGAATTCCAGGTTTACTACAACTTATAGCTATGAAGTTTTGCGCCGGATGTGCGGATAAATCTGCGTCACCAGTTCTGGCTAATGGGAAGGCTTGGCCAAAAGCTGCAGAATTTTTCTGCCCGGTGGCTGAGGTTAGAAGGTACCATTAAACGAAAGGCTAAAACTACCTTGCTGATAAGAAGGCACAAGGCTGTAATGCTGCTCCCCCTTGCCCAAAACCAACCTTTTTAATTTTGGATAAAAGATATAAGCCAGTTTGGCAGACAGCATTCCAAATCCTGCTCCGGCGACTACGTCACTTAGCCAGTGCTTATTGTTATACATCCTTAATACCCCCGTTGCTGTAGCTACTGTATAGCCGGCATATCCGTACCAGGGTGATACATCTTTGTATTCCTGGTTTAAAAATTCAGCAGCTGCAAATGCATTTGCGGTATGCCCGGAAGGAAATGAGTTAAACCCGGAGTTATTAGGCCGCAGTCTGTGGGTCCAGCTTTTTAGGCCAGATACAGTACCTCCCATAATTGCTGTGGACAATAAATAGATGCCTGTTGCATCGGCCAAGTTGTTTTTGCCTTTTATACCGGCAAGGTGCAGGCCATATACAGCAAGTGCCGGGGCGAACTGTGCATAGTCATCCACATGTGCGGCAAATAAAGGATGGTCTTCCTGAAGTTCATCCCTTGTGGTTAAATCGAGGTCGCGTATGGCATTTTTACCTGCAAGCGATACCAGCCCATACCCAATAAATATTGTCGGAATTACAAATGCTGCAATTTTAGGTTTATAATTTGGGGTATCCTGGCTTTGTGCATTAGTAATAACAGGTGTACCGATATACAGAAATAACCAGGCTAAAAAAACTAGTCTTAATCTCATAGGATAAAATTTTCGTCTAATCTATCCTTCAATTATGAAGATAATCTGAATATTTCAACATTACGCATTTTGATAAGGAAAATAATACAGGATTAAGGTAAAATCAAGGTTCAATTTTCGGCCTCTTGCATACTTTGCTCGTACCTTGTGCATACCTTGTTCATAAAACGGGTACTTTTTACGAATAAAGTACGAACGAGGTGTTGAGCAGGTAATAACCAGGTGACTGGTTAACGCTTGGCTTTTCTTAATTAGTTGTCAGTTAATTATTCAGTTAGTTGATTGCCTTCTATTAATTTTTTAAGTAATTCGAGTGTGATGTTCCAGTAAAATGCCAGGTGCTGATAAATTGTTTCTGTAGGAAAGTTATTTAAAGTTAAGGTTAGCGTGGTTTTGCCGTCAAGAGCAGCTAGCAAAAAAGTGATAACCGTATAATTTTCGATGTGATCATGCAGCTTGGATAAAGAACTTAAATGGCTATACTGAAGTAAGCGTTCAGGCTCAAATTGCAAGACGGTCCCTTTATTTTCAAAACAATCTTTATACGACTCGGCGGCTACCAGCATGGTAATGGGACTACCTATTTTCCAGCTCGTTTTGATGTCAAGTGCTGAATCTGAGAGCCATTGCCTCATCAGGCCGGGCCTGGTAAGTACTTCCCAAAGCTTCGAGCGGCTGGCGTCGATGTGAATGGTCTTGGTAAATGTTTTTTCGTCTGATATTTGCATGCCACAGGATATGAAAATTTACCTGCTTTCATTTTTAAGGCTAAAAAAAAGCCATAAAAGCACAAGTGTGTCGTAACTTCTTTTAAATCTTGTCCTAAATTACACAATTGTACCATATTAAATATTTTTTCATTTGCCTGAACCCTGATCTGCTTTTGTATCGTATGTAAATATATAGACTCAAAATATAAATCAACATGAAGCAGGCAGTAACCCAAAAGCTGAGTGCGGGCAATGATTTCGATCTGTTTAGAACCATAATGGCACAGATTGAGGACGGCGGTTGTTTAACAGAACTGTTGAACTGGATGTTATACGATAAGTGCGAAGACCTGATGGAAGATGCAGAAATTTATGCTGCTCTACACCCCAAAGATGCCGGATCCTTTCTGTTGGAGCGAAGACTGGCCATTTATACCTTGCTGATAAATAAAACCAAAAGAAAACTTTACCCTAAACAGGAAGAGCAGATTTTGAGCATAGAAGAAAAGCTACTGCAGTTATGTGGGTTTTATACCAAACTGTACAATTCCTTGTAACACAAAAATTTAACATTAACATCATATCTCCACAATGTCGGATCTCATTATCTTTATCCTTACAGATTATGAAGGATGTTTTGGTATGAAGATGAAGTCAGACGACTTGAAAAAGAACGATTAGTCACCGGGCGAAACCCTGATGTTATTTTTTATGGCAGCTCCTCTATCAGGATGTGGAATAGCTTGAGCCACGATTTTAAGCATACCGAGGTGGTAAATCTGGGCTTTGGTGGCTCCACGCTGGCGGCATGTGTATGGTTTTTTGAAAGGGTGATGCTGCATTACAGCCCCCGCGCACTTGTGGTATACGCAGGTGACAATGACCTGGGAGATGGCCGGCACCCCGAAGAGATCTTCATCTTTTTTCAGCAGCTGATGCTCAAAGTTGCCAACCGTTTTGGTGAACTGCCCTGCTATTTTGTGTCACTGAAACCAAGCTTAAGCCGCTGGCATAAGGCCGATCAGTTACGTTATACCAATAACCTGATAGAAAGTGAGATCATTAAACTGAGCAACAACTGGAAATTTATTGATGTCTTTAAAAAGATGCTCGATAAATCCGGTCAGCCAGAAAGGTCTTATTTCATGGACGACCGCCTGCACCTGAGTGAAAAGGGCTATCAGTTGTGGGGAGATATTATTAATCAATTTTTAATGCACAGATAATATAGAAGATAGATATTTCTCTGCATAAGCGACGTACCTTAAATGAACAGAGAATATCACAAATGGTTTAGTAAAAGCTTACTACGCGAGATGGAGCTTTTGATATTTGGTTGGGGCGGGAGGGCCGTTCTGTTTTTTCCGACCCGTATGGCGCGTTTTTATGATTATGAGAACTGGGGCATTGTAGATGCCATGCGAAGCCAGATCGACGCTGGGCAGGTACAGTTGTTTTGTGTTGACAGCATTGATGGGGAAAGTTTTTATAACGAACAGCTACATCCCTATAACCGTTTGGAAAGGCACCTGCAATATGAAAGCTATCTTTTGAATGAAGTAGTACCGCTGATAAAAGCAAAAAACAATGGCGACTGGCTGGAAACTGCCGGATGCAGTATGGGGGCGTACCATGCCGTAAATCTGGCCATGAAATACCCCTGGCTGTTTAAAAAAACTGTGGGAATGAGCGGAAGGTACGATCTTACCTCCAGCCCGGGTGATTTTAAAGACCTGCTGGATGGTTACCGGAATGAAACCGTTTATTTAAATATGCCCGGACAATACATTTCTAATTTAACGGATCGTGATGTATTGGGTGCCCTGCGTAACCTAGAGGTGATCCTTGCCGTTGGTGAAACGGATCCGTTCTTACCGGGTAATAAGGAATTTAGTGCGTTATTAGGTAACAAAGGCATTCCTAACCAATTCCATCAATGGGAAAGCAATGCCCACCGACCGCATTACTGGCGGCGGATGGTTCCCCTTTATATATAAAAGGAGCAATAAATCAATTGATTTGATTAAATTGTAGCCTGTTATGACCCGGTTTAGTAAGTATATAGTTGTTTTTGTATGGATCTTAATGTCCTGTCCTCAGCAAACATGGGCACAGGCCCTGACAGATCGTGGTGCCATAATAAGGGGCAATACCTCCGCCAAAAAGCTTTCCCTTGTTTTTACTGGTGATGAATTTGGAGATGGGATCGGATTTATTGCAAAGACTTTAAAGAGGGAGCGGGTTCAGGGATCCTTTTTTCTGACAGGAAATTTTTACCGGGACGAAAGCTTTAAGCAGGGTGTACGACAACTGATACGGGATGGAAATTATCTGGGCAGCCACTCCGACAAACATTTGTTGTATTGCGATTGGGTTAAAAGAGATAGTCTGCTGGTCACAAAACAACAATTTGAGCAAGATCTGGAGGCAGCTTATGCTGAATTACAGCAGTTTGATATTGATAAAAAACAAGCGGTTTATTTTTTGCCCCCTTATGAATGGTATAACGAGCAGATTGCTTCCTGGACAAAAGAATTGGGCCTGCAGCTGGTTAATTTTACACCAGGCACCCGGTCGGCGGCCGACTATACCTATCCTGAAATGGGGCTCAGGTATGTGAATAGCGAGCAGATTATGCAATCTATTCTCGACTATGAACAAAAAGACAGGAGTGGATTAAACGGATTTATTCTGCTGGTACATATCGGAACCGACCCCAGAAGAAAGGATAAGTTTTACACGAGATTGCCGGAATTGATCACAACCTTAAAAAACAAAGGATACTCGTTTGTTAAAATTGACGACTTGTTAAAGACAGGCTTTTAGGGTTGGCAGGCATATTTACATTCTGCATTTATTTTTTTAAATTGCAGCCCTAGACAGAAATACCGTCATGAAGAAATATTTATTAATTGTATTGTTGCTAACCGGAATCAATGTGTGGTCAAAGGCCCAGCAAAATAAAATGCCCACAGCCCAGGAAATGACCTCGAAAAATGTGGACGAACTGGAAAAAAGATTGAAACTGAGCGGAACACAGAAAAGTGTAATCTATACCTACGTATTTGACATGTCTAAGCAGCAGCTGGAACTGATCAAAAGGCAACAGGCCGGTACTTCAAAGGAAGATGATGTGACCAAGTTCTACAAACTTCAGAACGATACAAACGATAATATTCGCAAAATTTTAAAAGGAGATCAGCTGCCGGAGTTTGAAAAAGTTCTAGAAGAGCGTTTAAGTGGGATAGATCCTAAGAAAAAAAAGAAAAAAGGCAAGCGTGGCGGTGAAGAAGAAGTAGTTTCAGATATTTCTGGCTTAAAAAGTAAGCCTTAACGGTTGATTTTTTAAGTTTTTATAAGAAGAATGAAAATTTGGAATAGAAATTCCTGGTGTTTTTTGAAAAACGTCGGGAATTTTTGCTTTTGGATGCTCATTTTTTCCTGCTTTTTTGAGATTTTTTGTTGTTATTTGTAGTTATAATCCTTTATTGTATGGTCAATAAAAAAGTACTGAAGGTTGGATTGGATTCTGCAGCGCCATTTCCGATGCATTCAGATTATAATTCTGAAAATTTTGAAGGATTTGAGGTTGATCTGCTTCGGGCCATTACCAGTCATCTGGATTTAGAAGTTGAATACGAAGTCTCTTTATGGTCGACCATTCTCGAAAAGCTATTTAAAGGAGAGCTTGACATTATCTGTTCTGCTGTAACCGTCACCGCTTCACGGCAGCATATTCTTGAATTCAGCAATCCCTATTTGTATTTCAGGTTATGTGCAGTGGTTGGTCAAAGCGATTCATTGAATGGCCTGCATCATTTTAAGAATAAGACCATTGGGGTAAGAGAGGCCACTGAAGCTGAAAAATATGTGCGTGAGCAGTTCCCGGCAAATAATATCGTATATGCAGTAACCAATAAGGAACTGTATAGAAAGCTGCAGGCAGGTAAAATAGATTTACTGGTCGACGATTCGCCCATAGCCGGCGGTTTCCTTCAAAAAAATAAAAAACTGAAAATAGGTATGTTCCTCCCTAAAACAGATTCGTCTTATGCAATAGCCATGAAAAAGGGCGATACCCAACTTAAAGCCCGGTTTAATGAGGTGTTAAGGTTACTTAAAGAGAACGGAACCTATCAGAATATCTACAAAAAGTGGTTTAGTGAAATCCAGTTTTAATCTTCAACTGCAATGATGCTGATGTCTTTTTCCAGTTTAATGGTGTGCAGGACTTTAGTTTTTTCGCTGTATACCACTACTTTATTCTCGTCCAGGTATTGCACCAGCCGGTAAGGCTCAGAGATCTGTATGTATCTCCATTGCGTATAGAACTGATCCTGCAATAATTTTTCTTCGGGCAGAAAAGTGATCAGGACCTCAATGTCGGTCACTTTACTGATAAAAAATCGGCTGCTGGTTTGAAGGACCTTTTGTGCACTTACCTCGCTATTGAACTCGGCTATTGCAATTTCCCGCAGTTCCTGTGAAGCCTTGCTGGGGTTGCGGTTAATTACCTCAACAATCAGGTTGTTTACCTCATCTTTCGTTTTCAGGAATTTACCGTTCCCTGTCTTTAATATTTTGAAACAGATTTTTAAAGGGTTCATTTTGGGTGTATATATCATTACTGCAAAGGAATCACAAGTTTAAGAAATTAATCGGGGTAAACGGCTTTCTACAGGCATTTATGTTTTTGCCATACTGAGTAGTTTTATTAGTTTTCGGATAGGGATTTTCTGTTATATATTGGTTGCGGCCATCTGACTTCTACCGGATACAAGGGTTGAAAAAACAATTGCAAATGAATAGCTGTAATAAATGTAATAAAATTAGGATTGCATTTGACAATGCATCTCAATTAGCTTAGCTTTGCACAAAAAATTAAAGATACATGAGTGTTTTAGTAAATAAAGATTCAAAAGTTATTGTTCAGGGTTTTACTGGAAATGAGGGTACTTATCATGCTTCTCAAATGATCGAGTACGGAACTAATGTTGTAGGTGGTGTAACACCGGGCAAAGGCGGACAAACTCATTTAGACAAACCGGTATTTAATACGGTAAAGGATGCGGTTGATAAAGCCGGCGCGAATGTATCTATTATTTTTGTTCCTCCAGCTTTTGCTGCAGATGCCATTATGGAAGCTGCAGAAGCCGGGATTAAAGTTATTGTTTGTATTACCGAGGGTATTCCTACCAAGGATATGATCCAGGTAAAAGAATATATCTCCGACAGGGATTGCCGTTTAATCGGACCTAACTGTCCGGGTGTGATCACAGCTGATGAAGCCAAAATTGGTATCATGCCAGGCTTTATCTTCAAAAAAGGTACAGTAGGTGTAGTGTCTAAATCTGGTACTTTAACTTACGAAGCTGTAGATCAGGTTGTGAAAGCAGGTTTGGGTATTACTACAGCAATCGGTATTGGTGGAGATCCGATCATCGGAACCACAACTAAAGAAGCTGTTGAGTTGCTGATGAACGATCCTGAAACTGAGGGTATCATCATGATTGGTGAGATTGGCGGTGGAATGGAAGCTGAAGCTGCACGCTGGATCAAAGAAAATGGAACTAAACCTGTAGTTGGCTTTATTGCCGGTCAGACTGCTCCGGCCGGACGTAGAATGGGACATGCTGGTGCTATTGTTGGCGGTGCAGACGATACTGCTGCTGCTAAAATGAAAATTATGGCCGAGTGCGGTATCCGTGTAGTAGAAAGCCCGGCAGAAATTGGTGCTGCGATGGCAGGACTTTTGAAAAAATAAATATTAAATAAGATCTTCTTGTATAATTTAAAAGCTCCCGTGAACTTTGTTCATCGGAGCTTTTTGCATTTCGTGGATTTATTACATTGCCATGATGTGAATTATGGGCCAGGTGCAAACCAAAACGACAATTGCGACGTATATTGTGTACACTAATATCATTAAAGATGAATACAAGGATCAGTAAAACATTTATGCTGTCGGGCTTTTTGGTCCTATTTAATCTGCTGGCCTGCGCCCAAAAGCCTAATCCTAAAGAGATCGTTAATCAAAACGCAGTAATAAAAAAGAAGAATATGGACTGGAATAAACTAACCAAAGAGGAAGAGGATGTAATTGTACGAAAAGGCACCGAATATCCGGGTACGGGTAAGCTGCTCAACAATAAAGAAAAAGGGACCTACACCTGCAGGCGTTGTGATGCGCCGCTTTACCGTTCAGAAACCAAATTTGAATCACATTGCGGATGGCCAAGTTTTGATGATGAGGTGAAGGGGGCTGTAGAAAGGATTCCTGATGCCGACGGAATGCGTACAGAAATTGTATGTGCAAACTGTAAAGCACATCTTGGGCATGTGTTTATTGGCGAAGGTTTTACAGATAAGAATACAAGGCATTGTGTGAACTCCATTTCCATGAACTTTGTGCCTGACAAGAAATAATATTCCTTTTAAGGAAGATTCATGTGTGCCCGGTGATAACTTGCCGGGCATTTCTTGTTTTTTAGGATTTAGTTTCCTTATGTTTGCCGGTTCACCAACTATAGTAAATATGAAGTATTGTTTATTGTTATGTGGTATGCTATTGTCTTTCCTGGGTTTTTCCCAGGACATTTCAGACGAAACCGCTTCAGTTGCGGTTGTCAGCAAGTCGGCAGAATCCACTTCCAATCGCTCTTCTAAATTAATCTCAAAAACGGTTTACGCAACATATTATGCCCGGAAGTTTGAAGGCCGCAAAACAACCAGCGGAATAAGGTATCGCAGGCACAAAATGACGGCTGCGCATATGAACCTTCCATTTGGGACTATAGTAACCGTTACAAACCCGGTAAACGGGGAGTCTGTAGAAGTTGAAGTAAATGACAGAGGGCCGCATTCCCGGAAAGTAAAAATTGATCTTTCTGAAGCCGCTGCTAAAGCCATCGGTATTTATGGAAAAGGGATCGCAAAAGTCGAGATCAGTTATTTACCCGAAGAAGACGACTAGCTTTTAACTTTAATGGCATTATAGTCAGTTTTTTAAATTTATTAACACACTTCGGTGTGTTTTTTTATTTCTTAAAAGAAATAAATACCAAATTTCAGGCGTAATTACTGTGTCAATTTATCTTTTTAGTGTTGATAAAAATGCCCCCTTGTTAACAACTATTGTTCACACTTCAGGCGCCGGGGGAGTATATTTGTTTACATAAAGTTCTTTAATAAATCACACACAGATTTTTAGTTAAAGTTTTAATATTTAGTTGCTTAAGGTTGCCGGAGAATTTATGTCTTTTTAAACTTTTTATAACTGAGTACGGATTGTTTGGCTACTGGATTTATTAAAGCTTTATCAATCAATTATACATTTTACCCTATTAAAATAGATGCTTATGCAAGAAGAAGAAGTATTATTAAAAGAAAACAAAGACAGGTTTGTTCTTTTGCCGATTAAATATCCTGAAATCTGGGAAATGTATAAGAAGACTGAAGCGAGTTTCTGGACTGCTGAGGAAATTGATCTGTCAGACGATCTGAAACACTGGGATAATCTGAACGATGGTGAGCGGCATTTTATCTCTCATATCCTGGCCTTCTTTTCAGCGAGTGATGGTATTGTAAATGAAAATCTTGCTGTAAACTTCATGAGCGAAGTACAGTTGCCGGAGGCAAGGTGCTTCTATGGGTTCCAGATCATGATGGAGAATATCCACTCTGAAACTTACGCATTACTTATTGATACCTATATTAAAGATCCTGATGAAAAAGACAGGCTGTTCCATGCGATAGAAACCGTTCCTTGTGTAAAGAAGAAAGCTGAATGGGCGTTACGCTGGATTGATAACGGTAATTTTGCTGAACGTCTGGTTGCCTTTGCTGCTGTAGAAGGCATCTTCTTTAGCGGAAGTTTCTGCTCCATCTTCTGGTTGAAAAAACGCGGATTGATGCCAGGATTGACATTTAGTAATGAGCTAATATCCAGAGATGAGGGTTCGCACTGTGAGTTTGCATGTTTATTGTACAGCATGCTTAAAAATAAATTAACCCAGGAACAGGTTCATGGCATCATTCGTGATGCAGTAGAAATAGAAAAAGAATTTGTTACTGATGCGTTACCGGTAGCCTTAATTGGTATGAATGCCAAGCTGATGTCTCAATACATAGAGTTTGTGGCCGACAGATGGTTACAGGAACTGGGTTATGCTAAAATATACAATGCAACCAATCCGTTCGACTTCATGGAGATGATCTCCCTGCAGGGAAAAACCAATTTCTTTGAAAAGAGGGTTGGTGATTACCAGAAGAGCGGTGTATTGACATCAACTGAGGATAAAGCTGCTGCTTTCTCATTGGATGACGATTTTTAGAGACAAAGGTTGCCGGTTGTAATGCCGGATACCGGTTAAAAAGAAATAAATAATTAACTGGTGCCTATGCTGGATTTTTATAACCACTCTCAGACGCGCTCAGGTTCAGTAAGCACTATAAATACCAGAAAAATATGTTTGTAATAAAAAGAGATGGCCGCAAAGAAGCGGTAAGATTTGATAAGATAACCGCTCGTATAGAGAAGTTATGCTATGGTTTTAATGCTGAACTGGTTGACCCGATAGATGTTGCCAAGAAGGTAATTGAAGGACTGTACGATGGTGTTACTACATCTGAACTGGATAATCTTGCAGCAGAAACAGCAGCTTCTTTAACTACAAAACATCCGGATTATGCTTTGCTGGCGTCACGTATTGCAGTGTCCAATCTTCATAAAAATACCACCAAGTCATTCTCCAAAACTATGGAAATGCTCTACAAATACGTAGATCCAAAAACGGAAAAATCAGCATCCCTGATTGCAGATGATGTTTGGGAGGTGATCGAAAAAAATGCGGATATCCTGGACAGTACCATCATCTATGACCGCGATTTTGGCTTTGATTATTTCGGTTTTAAAACCCTGGAAAAATCTTACCTGCTGAAGGTTGACGGACAGATTGTAGAGCGCCCGCAGCACTTATTTATGCGTGTTGCAGTTGGTATTCACAAAAATGATATCGACAGTGCCATTGAAACCTATAACCTGATGAGTGAGCGCTGGTTTACACATGCTACACCAACCCTGTTCAATGCCGCTACACCTAAACCGCAGATGTCTTCCTGCTTCTTGTTAACCATGCAGGACGATAGCATCGAAGGTATTTACGATACCCTGAAACAAACTGCTAAAATTTCCCAGAGTGCAGGTGGTATAGGTCTGAGCATCCATAACATCAGGGCTACAGGATCTTATATTGGTGGCACCAACGGTACAAGTAACGGTATTGTGCCCATGTTAAAGGTATTTAACGATACTGCCCGCTATGTAGACCAGGGCGGTGGTAAGCGTAAAGGTGCCTTTGCGATTTATCTTGAGCCTTGGCATGCCGATGTATTGAGCTTCCTTGACCTGCGTAAAAACCATGGTAAAGAGGAGTTGCGTGCACGCGACCTGTTTTATGCCTTGTGGGTTTGCGACCTGTTCATGAGACGAGTGGAAGAGAATGGCGACTGGAGTTTGTTCTGTCCGCATGAAGCACCAGGACTGGCCGATTGTTTTGGCGAAGAGTTTGATGCGCTGTATGAGCGTTATGAGAAAGAGGGAAGGGCACGTAAAACCATTAAAGCACAGGAATTGTGGTTTGCCATCCTGGATTCACAGATTGAAACCGGTACGCCGTACCTGTTGTATAAGGATGCCGCTAACAGCAAGTCTAACCAGCAAAACCTGGGTACCATAAAAAGCTCTAACCTTTGTACAGAAATTATAGAATATACCTCTAAAGATGAAGTTGCGGTTTGTAACCTGGCCTCACTGGCCTTGCCAAGATTCGTTATCAATGGTGAATTTGACCACCAGAAATTGTATGATGTAACTTACCAGGCTACAGTAAACCTGAACAAGATCATCGATTACAATTACTACCCGGTAGAAGAAGCCAGAAATTCAAATATGCGCCACAGACCAGTTGGTTTAGGTGTTCAGGGATTGGCTGATGCTTTCATCTTGATGCGTTTGCCTTTTGAAAGTGAAGGAGCGCGTATCCTGAACAAAGAGATCTTTGAAACCATTTACTTTGCTGCAATGACTGCTTCTCATGATCTTGCAGTTAAAAACGGCCCTTATGAAACCTTTAAAGGTTCTCCTTTATCGGAAGGAAAATTCCAGTTCGATCTTTGGAACGTAAAACCGGATAGCGGCAGATGGGATTGGGAATCTTTGCGTGAAAAAGTAGTAAAAGACGGTGTATACAACTCTTTACTGGTAGCACCAATGCCTACTGCTTCTACTTCACAGATTTTAGGTAACAACGAGTGCTTCGAGCCTTATACTTCTAACATCTACACCAGAAGGGTATTGAGCGGTGAATTCATTGTAGTGAACAAACACCTATTGAAAGATCTGGTAGCTTTAGGCTTATGGAGCCCTGCTATGAAAGACAGGATCATCCTTGCCAACGGATCTATTCAGGATATCGCTGAAATCCCTGATTATATCAAAGAATTGTATAAAACAGTTTGGGAGATCAAAATGCGCAGCATTATCGATATGGCAGCCGATAGGGGTGCCTATATCTGCCAGTCGCAATCCCTCAACCTGTTTATCAATGCCCCGAATACATCAAAACTGACTTCAATGCATTTCTATGCATGGAAAAAAGGTTTGAAAACCGGTATGTACTATCTGCGCACACAGGCAGCTTCGCAAGCAGTTAAATTTACTGTAGAGAACCAGGCAGGTAAAAACATGGAGCCGGTAATTCCGGAGCATATTGAACAAAGTGCCGAGGAAATTGTAGAAGGCCCGGTTTGTTCGATGGAAGAAGGCTGTATCAGCTGTTCAGGTTAATCATTCAGATTGAATATATCGCCAAAGGAGTAAGGAGCAATTCTTACTCCTTTTTTGTTGTATAAGCAGGCAGATGAAATCGTATCTTTGTAGCTGTAATGGCGAAACATGAAATTATACCTTGCGAACGTTGTAGTACTCCCATAGAGTGCAAGGCGAACTCCTACACCAAATGCCAGTGCAGTGTGGTTCAGTTAAACCTGAATGAAGTACAATACATCAGTGAGCTTTATGAGGGCTGTTTATGTGCTAAATGCCTGTTTGAGCTGCAACAAGAGTACAGGGAAAGTATTGCCTCCTGATTTATTTTTTTTGGCTAACTTTGCATCAAATTATTTGTTGATAAAGAATGGCTAAAGTACAGGTAGGACTGGTGCAGATGAGCTGCACCGCTGATAAACAGGAAAATTTAGATAAAGCGATTTTAAAAGTCAGGGAAGCTGCAGCAAAAGGTGCTCAGATTGTGTGCCTGCAGGAGCTTTTTACTTCGTTGTATTTTTGTGACGTTGAAGATTATGACAACTTCGATCTGGCCGAGGCCATTCCTGGTCCTTCAACAGATGCCTTGCAGGTTGTGGCCAAAGAACTTGGAGTTGTAATCATTGCTTCTTTATTCGAAAAACGTGCGGAAGGGTTATACCACAATACCACAGCCATATTGGATGCGGATGGTGCCTATCTGGGTAAATACCGCAAAATGCACATTCCTGACGATCCTGCATATTACGAAAAATTCTATTTTACCCCGGGCGACCTGGGTTATAAAGTGTTCCAGACCAAATTCGCAAAAATTGGTATCCTGATCTGCTGGGACCAATGGTATCCTGAAGCATCGCGGATTACGGCACTGATGGGTGCTGATATCCTGTTCTATCCAACGGCTATTGGCTGGGCCACAGACCAGGATGAGGAAACAAACAAAGATCAATATAATGCCTGGCAAACCATTCAGCGTTCGCATGCCGTTGCCAATGGTGTTCCGGTTGTAAGCGTTAACCGTGTAGGTTTTGAGCAGGATGGCGCCATGAAATTCTGGGGTGGCAGTTTTGCAGCCAATGCCCAGGGGAAAATACTCTATCTGGGGTCGCACGACAATGAGGAAACGGAAGTGGTTACATTAGACCTTTCTGAATCAGATTTCTTCCGCAGGCACTGGCCTTTCCTGAGGGACCGCAGGATAGATTCTTATCAGCCAATTACAAAAAGGTATATTGACGAAGATTAAGGTAGAGCGCATGTCATCTTTTAACGAAGTAATATTTAACAACAGTCCAAAAAAAACAGGATATAGTTTTCCTGCCGAATGGGCAAAGCACGAAGCAACATGGTTAAGCTGGCCGCATAAAGAAGCCTCCTGGCCTGGTAAAATTGAAACCATATATGCACCTTACTGTGAGTTTATAAAAATTGTTTCCGAAGGCGAAAAGGTCCGGATCAATATCAATGATGAAGAAACAAAGGCTTTCGCTATTTCCGAACTGAGAAAAGCAGGGGCTGACCTGGGGCAAATAGAATTCTATTTTAACCAGAGCAACGATGCATGGTGCAGGGATCACGGTCCCGCGTTTTTATTGAATGAGGCAGGTGATAAAAAAGTAATTGTAGACTGGGATTACAATGCCTGGGGCGGTAAATATCCTCCTTATGATCTGGACGATGTTATCCCTACCAAAATTGCAGAACATTTTAACTTGCCGGTGTATCATCCTGAAGTGATTATGGAAGGTGGTTCAGTTGAGTTCAATGGTGCAGGTACCATTTTGACGACTACAGCCTGCCTGTTGAACGAAAACAGGAACCCGCAGCTGACCAAAGAACAGATTGAGCATTACCTGCTGGAATTTTATGGTGCAGAACAGGTATTGTGGCTCGGAGATGGAATTGTGGGTGATGATACAGATGGCCATATCGATGACATTACCCGCTTTGTGAACGAGGATACTGTTTTAACGGTTGTAGAAAGTAATCCGCTGGACGAAAACTATTTGCTGTTGCAGGAAAACCTGGAGGCCCTGAAAGCGATGCGCTTACTGAACGGTAAAGCACTGAACATTGTGGAACTGCCGATGCCCTCACCGGTAATCCATGAAGATACCCGCCTGCCCGCTTCCTATGCAAATTTTTATATTGCAAATGCAGCTGTTGTAGTGCCTACATTCAGGGATGTGAACGATAAAAAGGCACTGGAAATTATTCAGGGTGTGTTTCCCGACAGGAAAGTTGTGGGGGTTGATTCGACAGATATCATCTGGGGTCTGGGCAGTTTTCATTGCCTGAGCCAGCAGGAACCTGCAATAAAGAAAATAACAGATCTATAACCAAACACTTATTAGAATAAACGAATGAAATTATTAGAAGGAAAAACGGCGCTGGTTACCGGTGCATCTAAAGGGATAGGCAGGAAGATTGCCGAAAAGTTTGCAGAACAGGGCGCAAATGTGGCCTTTACCTATTTATCTTCAGTTGAAAAAGGACAGGCTTTAGAGCAGGAATTGCAGAGCTTCGGTACTAAAGTTAAGGGGTACCGCTCTGATGCTTCTAAATTTGATGAAGCAGATCAGCTGATCAATGCTATCGTTGCCGATTTCGGTGCATTGGACATTGTGGTTAACAATGCGGGAATTACCAAAGACGGTTTGTTGATGCGCATGAGCGAAGAAAACTGGGACGACGTAATTAACGTAAACCTGAAATCTGTTTTTAACGTTTGTAAAGCAGCTTCTAAAGTGATGATGAAAGCACGTAAGGGTTCTATCATTAACATGAGCTCTGTAGTAGGTGTGCAGGGAAATAGCGGACAGGCCAACTATGCTGCTTCAAAAGCAGGGATTATTGGTTTCTCTAAATCACTGGCCAAAGAATTAGGCTCGCGTAACATCCGTACAAACGTAATTGCCCCGGGCTTTATCCGTACTGAAATGACCGATGTACTAGATCCTAAGCAGGTAGAGGGCTGGGTTGAAGGTATTCCATTGAAACGTGCCGGTGAAACAGAAGACGTAGCAAACGCCTGCGTGTTCCTGGCATCTGACATGAGCTCGTATATAACCGGGCAGGTACTGTCGGTTTGCGGCGGAATGCTGTAAGCGATTTTAAATATATGATATCAGCCGTCCGGATTTTCCGGGCGGCTTTTTTATTGGGCAAATTCAGGCCCTGAGATGGCCTCGGTTTACATTCGTGTAGTCGCTTTTTAATATCCATAGTGTTTGTATGCAAAAAACAATTTGCATTTGAACGTTCCGATATCCAGGGAACAATATGTACTGAAGTGCTTTTCCAAGCAGGGAATTTTCTCTTTCCATCCGTATTATCATAAAACCAGAATATTTTAACTTTACTATGAAGACAATCTATTTAAAATTAGTACTGCCAGTAGCCTTAATGAGCATGCTTGGTACCGGCTGCAAGAAAAAAAACATTCCTGTTGATGAAAACGGGAAACCCGAAAAAGTTGGCAACCTAACCAGCTACACCGGAAAAAACAGGATAAAATTGGGCTGGACTTTGCCGGGAAACGCCGATATCCAGAGATGCCGTGTGTATTGGAATGCTGAAAAAGAATCTGTAGAAGCGGCTGTAACGCCGGGTAGAAACCAGATGGAGGTAGTCATAAGTAATTTAGAGGAAGGAACCTACGATTTTACGGTATATGCCTATAATAATAAGGGGGATGTTTCTGATAAAGTCTTGGTAAAAGGGAAGGTGCTGGGAGAAACTTACGAAGAGGGTTTAAACAACAGGGAAATTAAAAGTACTGTATTTAATGAAGCTGAAGGTACTGTTGCAATTTCCTGGAACAGCGCTGCCACAGATTTAATTGGTACTGAAATAAAATATACAAACGCTGCAAATGTGGCACAGGCCGTAACTGTAACACCTTTTGTAAGCGCAACCACTTTAACTAATTTTAAAAAGTCGGGAGTGTTTGAGTACCGCACTTTATATAAGCCTATAGGTGCTATAGATACATTTTATACGGCTTATGAGCCTGTGGAAGCCAATCCGGCGCAGCCCGGGGGCGGAACGGCAACAGACGCTCCACTGGGGAGTGGGTGGGTAGAGTATGCCCCTTTACGTAAAATTCACCTTGATGATGCGGCCGGTTTGCAGATATTTAACTGGACAGCTTATAAGTCTGTTGGCAGCCCGATTTGTGCAGATTATAACTATCAAAGTGCCACCGGAGATGAAACCTTTCGCATTTTAACTACGCAGTCTAACCGTTCGGAGATCAGGATACACGATGATTATTCGACGGGGAGTCGGCAGTTTCAGGGCTATCTTACCATCTATTCCCCTCTAAATGATGAGAGCGTCATGCAGATATTCGGCAGTGTTGAAGGTGCTACGCAGATGATGATCAGGGGGTACGCAGCCTCTGGTGGATCGTTAAGGGGGCTTGGCCAGACCCTGGTGACGGATATTTACAATACAGAGGTAAGGGTAAATGTAATTCATCTACAGGAAGATAAAGGTGCAAAGATCATCATTTATATTAATGGGTTGAAAAAGGCAGAACTGGTTGACAATGAGGCGGTGACAAACTACATGAAATATGGCAATTATGGAACTATGAAAACCGGGCAGGCTGTCGTAAAATGGAGAAATGCAAAAGTGTTTAGAAACGGTACAGCGCCGTTATAACCTATGCTGCAGAAATTAATTTTTTTAAAACAGGCTTTGAGCGGGAGTTCAAGGCCTGTTCTTGTTTGTTGCCGTTTTATTGCAGTCAAAAATATTTAAGGTGAGGAAGGACTGGCCTGTTAAAGGGTTGCTAAAGATGTTTTTCCATCAGCTGTTTAAGTTCATGGTTTTCCATAAAGCCTAAACGCGGGTTTACAACCTTACCCTCCTTATTTACCAATACCATATGTGGGATGCCAGAAATTTTAAATTTATCGGCCAGATAACCCCATTCATCGTTATTTAGCCGGTAATGTTGACCCTTAATAGTAGGTACCATATTCTGATAGGTTGGCAGAGGGGAAGTTTCATTGGTAATGTAAACGAATGCTATATTACTGTCTTTCATTTCCTCCTTTAAAGGTTTTATCCGTGAAATCCCACCCAGGCAAGGACCGCACCAGGTAGCCCAGAAATCGACCAGGACCACTTTTCCGGCAAACTTGCTCATCATGTTATCGAATATTTTATCCGCTTCAACCTTTGGGGTCTCGTTAACAAAAAAGCCTCCTGCATTTTTGTTTAATTCGACCTGTTTTAGGGTTTCCGTATTTTTCAATATAACATAATCCTTTAAATAAGGGTGATCAATTTTTTTGATTACCGAAGCCAGTCTACCAGCACTGAGTGGGGTTAATTGTTCAATAATGGGCCTTGAAATGTCCTGTGCACTCAATAAGTCGATTAAAATGCCTTGTTTGATGCCGACAGCTGAATCTATGGCGTTGTAATAACTGTTTCTAAAAAAATCAGACACAAACGTATTGATAAACTCGCTATGGTCTGCAGCCCATTTTTTATGTATTCGTTTATTGGTACTATCGGTCAATAAAATTATTCCATCGTTGCTTATTATTTTTTCGAAAGCTTTGTCATTTTCGCTGGCTTGTTGGCCTTCTGATTTGAGTGCAGCCATCATTGCCTTGTAATTGTGGACATATCTTGTTTTTCTGAAACCAGGTATAAATTTGAACCTGTTTATGAAAGTGTTGTATGCGTTGGAAATTACATTCAGCTCATTGTTAAAATCACCGTCCCTAATAAAATTATAGTAGCCATCCGGATAATTCTCTATTTTAACTTTCACGGTATCTGGTAGTTTAAATACTTGTCTGCGGGCATGTTCGTAATTCCAATGGTATTCCATCATCCGGTTGGCATACTCAAAAACAATATCCTTCTTTTTCACCTGATAAGCCTTTGCCGGGATTTTGCCCAGTTTATTGATCGAATCTAACTTCACACTTTCGATAGATTGGAGGTCAAGCAGATGGGCCTTATAGTCATTAGGTTTCATGTCTGCCAGTTTTTTCCTCATTCTGACAAAGTCAAATTGGTCGATCCTGTTTAACTGCTTCAGGTGATGATTAAGTTGTGCCGCATTGCCGGCATACTTTACAGATCCGTTTCCAAGTATCACAAATAGCTCTTTGCCTGGTTCGAGGTAAAGGTCGTTTTCATCAGCTATATCCGATCTTAAAAACACCTTTTGAAGGTGACAAACTGGGATTTTCCGGTAAAAGTAACCATCAGGGGTTATGTGGATCAGGACATTTTCCTGAATACCAGTAATGATGTTGTCTATAGCCAGCGTCAATATTTTGGTGCCCAGCTTAGGTGAATAGTTTTTAATGTAACCGCTAAAAACAGCGCTGTCGTTTTTTAAAACAGGGAGTTTGTAAATCTCTTTATCTAAAATTTCCGCACAACTGTTTTTGTCACTGCTAAGGTTAGCGGTTAGTTTATTGACGGTTAGTTTTATTTCTTTATCGCCCGGCTTTTCAATGATAATCTGTTTGGTAGACTTGTTGTTGGCAATAGTCAGGATGTAGGTGTCGTTCTTTTTGGCAATTTCCTTATAGAACCAGACTTTTTTATCAAACACAACAGCCTTGCTGTAGAAAGCGATAGTTAAATCGCTGTTTTTCTTATTGTACCATTCTGTATATAGAAATGCTGGCAGTGGCGTTTGTTTTTGTACCAGTTCAATGTCGTAAATCTTCCAGCCCTCACTACCTTCCTCTCCATAATCTATGTTACTGGTTGTTGGATCTATTTTAGGGAAAACAAGCTCGTAGTTCACTTTTCCGCTTTCAGGGATAGTGTATTTTTTATTAAAAGGAATACCCTTTGTAGCTTTTATAAAAAGTTTGTCATTTGTACCGTTTGCCTGTATATAGGTGTTTTTTGGTATGCGTATCCAATTTCCTGCTTTATAAGTGGTCATAAAACTTACTACAGTTCCCGTATCGGTCAGGCTTACTTTAACAATTTTCAGGTTGCGGTTTTTGCCATCGAAACCAACTAGTGGGTTGACAATTGTTTTTTGTGCCAGACAGGCCATTGAAAGCAGTGCAAGTAGACAGGTTAACATGATGCTTTTAACCAGATTATTCAGGGGTTGAGCGGAAGGGTTCATAAATTTTATTCTTATGTTTTTAATAATTGTGCAGTAATTTCTCCATTACTTTTCCTAGTTTTTCTCCCACTATGGCGTAACCTGCAGGCGTTCCTTCGGGTATGTTCCATGGTGTTTCTACACAAAAAGCAATGGTATTTGGATTGGCATGGTCAAGCACCCAAACTTCGCTTACACGCTCTTCTACGTGGGGTAGGGCAGGTCTCTGGCCATTTAGGTTCTGTTTTATTTCTCCAAACTGTCCGATCATTAGCTGTATAAATTGTTGCTGCCTTGAAAATGCTTCAGCGCTCATGTAACTCTTATGTAAAACATACAGGGTTTGCTGTTTATTGCTTGCGGCCGGATTGTGGAAGTCGAGGAAAATACTTAACCTGTTTTTTCTGCTCAGCTCACGGATGTATTTTTGCGCTGAAGCGACTTCAGGCCAATGCGGGGTATCATTCCAGTCGCGATTGTGATCGTGTGGATGCGCATTTTTACCGCCGTCTCCTGTCGCCACATGGTCAACATCCATTAGCGGGACAATATAAATTTCTGTGTTTTGCCTTAGCCAGAGGGCCTGAGGATCACTTCCGGCCAGCCAATTTGCCAGGCCTACAGCTACCCATGAACCACCAACTTCCCATGCATGCTGGCGAGCCTGGATCCATATTGCCGGACGTTCAGGTCGTTTTTTTTCATCACCACAGATCCTCAATAACGGAACCCTTCGCCCTTCAAGTGATTTAGCCAGTGTAAGAGATTGGATGAAATCATGATCCTTAGCGAGCTGATCAACCAGATTTATCGCATCTGAAGGCGTAAAAGGAGGACCCCACGCTAACCACATTGTTGTAGCTGAAGGCCGGATATGATACCGCATGTATGTTTCGTGTTTTGCACCTGGAATGGAATGCTTCCATGTTTTGTTGTCGTCTGAACAGGCAACCCGTTCAGGCCATGTCCATGCCGGGGCCAGTTTTTTGCTTTGCCCATTAGAGCTGGCCTTAACAAGTGCTGCTGATGGGACCACTTCCAGAACTAACGGCCTGTTGAGATCTATCCCTTCTATCTTTAAATACCACCAGTTGGGCATCCCACGATCAGGTTTCCCGGCAGGGGTAATGCGTATGGTTTGGGTGATGGTATCAATTTTAAGGACTTTTGCTGAAGCATTCTCAAAGTTGGCAAATACCTTTAATTCCTGGGCAGTAGTATTTTCAGTTATCCATACTGCACTGAGCAGGGTGATCAATTTCTTAACAGTTGTTTTGATGTTCATAAAAACCATATCATTGCTGTGCCTGGTGCAAGAGCTTTTCAATTGCACTACCGAGTTTTTGTCCCACCAGGGCATAACCTGCAGGTGTACCCTCCGGTATATTCCAGGGTGTTTCTATGCAAAAGGCAATAGTATTCGCATTGGAATGTTCCAGTACCCAGGGAACACTAACGCGGTGAAACACTTCCGGGTTTTCGGCCGGAGGCTTTGCCGGGTTTTGCTTCAGTTCACCAAATTCTTCAGTCAACAGTGCTACAAAACGCAGTTTCCTTGCATCCGCATCTTTGGGCATATAAGGTTTTTCGATCACGTATGCGGTTTGTATTTTGTTGCCTGGAGCAGGGTTGTGCAGGTCTAGGAATAGGTTCATGCGCCCTTCTTTTGCTAATGCCAGGATTTGTTTTTGAGCAGCTGCAATTTCCGGGTAATGTGGTTTTTCGCTCCAATCCAGGTTATGGTCCTGAGGCTGTGAAAGTTTGCCCCCATCGCCTGTAGCAACGCGGTCTACATCCATAACGGGTACAAAATATATCTCGGCATTTTGTCTCAGCCATCTGGCCTGGGGCTGGTCACTTACCAGCCACTCTGTAATGCCAACACCAACCCATGATCCGCCGACCTCCCAGGCGTGATGCCTGGCATCAATCCACACAACCGGTCGTTGCAATGCTGGTTTACTACCTTCGCTGATCTTCAGGGCGGGAACTGGGCGGCCTTCCCTGGACAGCCCTAAAGTAAAGGCTTTAGCGTAACTGTGGGTTTTGGCCAGTTTGTCTGCAAATGTCTGTGCATCGGCCGGTGTAAAGGGTGGCCCCCATGCCAGCCATAAGTTAGCAGATCTGGATTTTATCCGGTAAGCCATTCTGTTTTCCTGCTTTTTTCCGGGGGAAGTTTGTGTCCAATGCTGCCGGTCTGTTGAGAGGGCGGCACAGGCAGGCCAGGTCCAACCCGGATTTACTTTTTTGCCCTGCCCGGTAAGTTCATCCATCACCAAATCATCCCGGGCCTCTACCTCCAGGATGATGGCTTTACTGGTATCTATCCCTTCTACTTTTAAATACCACCAGTTGGGCATACCACGTTTGGGATCGCCTGCGGGGGTAATGCGTATGGTTTGGGTTTGCGCATCCAGAAGCAATACCCTGGCCGAACCTCCTTCAAAATTACTTGAAACACGAAATGAGTTGTCAGAGATGATGCTGATATCTGAAAGACTTTCGGATAAATAAGCATTTGGAATAAAATACAAAGACAGTAATATCAGATTGGTTATCTATTCCCGGGTAATCCAATTGTGAATGTATTCGGCAACTTCTTCCCAGCCTTTCTGCCCTGCTATAAAATGGCTACGGCCTTTAAACTCTTTATAGTCTACTGTACTGCCGGTGTCTGTATACCGGCCTGCTATTTTTTTAGTGAGTTTAGGAGAAAATATGGTGTCCTGTTCTCCAGCGATAAACAATAAGGGCTGGTGGGGCTTATTGAAATCAACTTTGGCAAATGGTTTTAACAAAGTATCCCTGGCTATTTTCCTGCTTTCGGGTATTGCAATGTCGTCAAAAGCTTTGGTGTTTTCGGCCGCTGTCATGTTATTGAAAAAGGCTTTCTGGTACCAATATCTACTGCCCATAAAGGGAGAGTTCCCTTTAAAGAAATCGACTACCGGATAAACAATTTTGATGGTAGACCAGGGTGCCAGTACATTTTTTGGAGGAGCCCCGTCTATGCTTATGCCAGCTATGGCTTTATCTAATTCGATCAGTTTTTGAACAACCAGGCCAGCTAAGGAATGGCCTATCACAATAGGTTTTTCGGGCAGGGTGTCTATCAGTTTAATGATGTTGTTGACTACATCTTCAAAGCCTGTTTGTATAAGCTGCGGATGGATGTGGTTTCTTAATTCTTCCGGATTTCCTTCATGGCCAGGGTTGGCAGGCGTATAAACGGTGTATCCTTTTTGCTCAAAAAAGGTTTTCCAGGCGGCCCAGCTTGTGTTGTTAACAAACAGGCCGTGGATGAGGACGATGGTTTTTGACTGTATCATTTTCTTAATGTTTAAGGTTAACGATACAAAGTTGGGGAGTAAAGGGCAGGAAAAGTTTAACCCAGGTTAAAATCGTATTATCTGTGCGAAAGCCTTTTACGGATCCTGCTGAGTGAGGGCCCCTGAATGCCCAGGTAAGAAGAAATATGGTAGAGCGGAACTGCATTAAAGATATCGGGATGGTGTTTGATCAGGTTCAGGTAACGTTCTTCCGGCGTTTGGAAAAGAAAACTCTCGGTACGTGCCATGGCTACATTAAAGGCTTCCTGTGCCAGCAAACGGCCAAAACTTTCCCATTTGTGCGACTGCTGGTAAAGGCGAAGCAAATCGGCAATATGGATATGAACAACCCTTGCCGATGTTAGGGCTGTAGTATGATAATCGCAGGGAACCTGCTGTATGAAACTTTTGAAAGAAACCACAAACTGGTTTCCTGAGTACAGAAAAATGTTCTTTTCTTCGCCGGTTTTTGCATCGATGATGTACGACCGGAAAACTCCCTCAACTACAAAGCCCAGGTATTTGCAAACGGACTTTTGCTGGTTGTAAAAATCGCCCTTCTTGTAATCCATGATTTTCCAGTAGGGCAAGGAAAGCTCAAAATCCTGCCTGCTCATACCGGCAAATTGTTGCAATGCAAGGCCTAGTTTGTCCGTGAGGTTCATTTCATAAACTTAGATATTTCTGGTAGTTATTACAAATGACAAGCGAAGATGGATTTTTTAAGTTGAAACTATCTAAGACGATATACAAATGGAATAAACATAGGCTTTCTCCGGAAAAGTTGGACAGCAAACAGCTACAGTTAACTCGCCCATAGAATATGTGATAAACTTTGCAAAAATGATCTTTAGCAGATAAATGGCGATATGGTAAGTGGGAGTGATAGTGGTGGTGCAATACTTTGGTTTGAACGTTTTTCAGATGTTCAAACCAAAGTAAATTGAATATTAGTTATCGCAGGGAATAATGGTATCATAGTATGCGTAGGTATAATCCGGTTCGTCGGCATTTACGATAATTTCGACCACATCACCTGGAGACACGGTTAAATAGATATCCCGGGTTGATCCCATATACACATTGTTCACATACCATTGTACAGTGTCATCGGTGTCCAGGTCCCTGGCATGAAACAGTTCATCGCAGGCTGTCAGCTCGCCCGATGCATGAGAGCCGCTCGATATCCAGGCGCCCCAGGTGCTTCGTCCGTTTGTTTCGGGAGAAGTTGTGAAACTGGTAAGAAAGGTCATAAACATTAATGCAGCGGCCAATAACAATTTAGATTTCATAATCATTTAAATTAAGGGTTTATAAATTGGGTTGATTAATCAAAAGGCGGGAATCAAAGAGCGTAATTGTTTAACTCATTGAATCTCGGGATAATAGCCGTTTGATTTGTCACGAAAATTGCCAGATCAGTCAATGATCTTAGCATAGTCTGTCACTGCAAGGGGAAGAAAGCGCAATATCAATGGAACAGGTACCGGCCTGCCTTTATACTTACCTCTGGTAAAAGTTTGTGCTGCTCAAAATAAACATAACCACTTTGCAGATTCGCCCAGAGTCCTTTTTGCTGAGGAAAGCGCTGCAGTTGCTTATTCAGGTTTGAGTTTGTCATTTTAAACGGGAAGATGTGTACCGGTATTTTGAGCTGGCCTGCATTTTTTGCTTCCACAGCCAGTACATACACTTCTTTGATCTTCTCGTCGGTTAAAGGGATGCAGCCTACGGTAACACAGTTTCCATGAATGTAAATGTCGCCTCCGGTCTTTTCTTTTCCGCTTCTTAATCTATCGACTGCATTTGGATAATTAATGCCTAAAGAAAGGTAGAAATTACTCATGGGGTTAAAGGCGTTGATGTAGTAAAAGCCCTCAGGAGTTTGCAGATCGCCTTCCTTTACTTTAGGACCAAGGGTTCCGGAATGTGCACAAAAATCATAACTTTTAAACAGCCGGTAAGTTTTTTGCCGGTCTGTTTTTAGCCAAAGTTCCAGTTTGCCCTCCGCTTTATAGGCCGCCATGTACATTTCGAAAGTACTTGTTATACCAGCAACCTGCAATTCTTTTTGTAAAGCAGGCCATTTTCCTGCATAGGCTGTCCTGACCCGTTCAAATTTTAACTGTTCGGTTTTAAACCCCATCTGGGCCAATGCAGGTACGGTCATGGTAAGCAATAAAATAAGTTTGAAGAGGAATTTCATAGGTAAGCTTTGTGTCTTAAACAAACTTAGATAAAATGCTTCGCAGTTTATGCTAAAATTAGCATCTTTATCCAAATACCCATGAGTGATTCATTGACGATATATAGCCTGCTGACCTTATTTGGCTGCCTGGTGGCTGGAATTTTACTTGCCTGGTTATTGTATGGCAGTACCCTGCATCTCGGTAGGAAACTGCGCTATTTACTGGCAGCATTGCGTACTGTAGCCGTAACGGCTATCGGTTTTTTGCTTTTTTTCCCATTGATCAGGAGCGTTTCTTATATCCCCGAAAAACCCATTATCATCATTGGGCAGGACAACTCTTTGTCGGTAGGTAATATAGCGCCTGCAGGGTTCAGTAAAGCAAAATACGCGCAGGACATAAAACTGCTGGCCGATAAGCTATCCGAACAATATGAGGTCAAGCTTTATAGCTTTGCCGACAGTGTCAAAAATGGGTTTGATTTTTCGAATAAAGGTAAACTCAGCAATGCAGCTGGTTTCATCAGCAAACTGAATGATGAATACCTGAACCGGAATGTGGGGGCTGTAATTGTTGCTTCTGACGGTATTTTTAACCGTGGCGGAAGTCCGCTTTACGAACTGGATAAATTAAAAGCACCCGTTTATACCATTGCCCTTGGTGATACCATTCCCAAAAAAGACCTGCAGGTTGCCGGCCTGAGCCACAACAGCCTGGTATATTTGAACAATGAGTTTACTGCTGAGGTACAGGTTCAGGCCTTTGAAGCCAGGGGCGAGGAGACCGCGTTGTCGGTGCTGGAGAATGGGAAGAAGATTCATGAAGAAAGGGTACCCATCAATTCGGCTGCTTTTGTAAAAAATGTAACTGTAAAGCTTAAAGCAACTAAGCTGGGCTTGCAGAAATATACTGTACAGCTGAGCCCGCTAAGCCGGGAAGCTTCTGAAAAGAACAATACACAACACTTTTTTGTAGAGGTAATTGACGCCAGGCAAAAGGTACTCATTGCTGCTGCCGGGCCACACCCGGATATTGCTGCTTTAAAGCAGGCAATAGCCCTGAACAAAAATTTTGAAGTTAAGATTGCACTGGCTGAAGAATTGAATGGGGTTAATATAGCCGACTATGGCCTGGTTGTACTTTATCAGTTGCCATCTGTAATGTACGATGCTACCGCATTTATGAATAAACTCAAGCTGGGAAATGCAGCAGTTTGGTATATGGTGGGTGCACAAAGTAATTTAGCAGCCTTTAATCAGATACAGAGGCAGGTAAATCTGAGTGGACTTAATACTGTTCAGGAAAGCTATAGCCGCGTTAATTCCGGATTTACGGCATTTGATCTGGATCCGGTGACGGTAAAGCACATCGAGAGTTTTGATCCTTTAATTGCTCCATCTAATAAACCGTTGGTAAATGGAGAGGCAACTGTGGTGTTACAGCAGCGGATAGGGAAAATCAATACCGATTACCCGCAGTTGTTTTTTATGGCAGATAATGGGAAGAAAACCGGGTTTTTAATAGGAGAGGGCTTATGGAGATGGAGGCTTTCTGAAGTAGCGGAAGGACAACAGGACGCCATGGCCTTTAACAACCTGATCTCAAAAACAGTCCAGTACCTTTCTGTAAAAGATGACAAAAGGAAATTTAAGGTGTATACCTCAAAAAACACCTTTGACGAAAATGAGAGCATCATACTCAACGCGGTTTTGTATAACGATAGTTATGTTCCGGTGAATAAGCCGGATGTTGAGCTGGTGTTAAAAAATGATCAGGGCGCTGCGTATAAATTTTTGTTCTCCAGAACAGAGGCGGCTTATCAGCTGGATGCGGGCGCGCTCCCTCCGGGTAATTATACGTACACGGCCACTACAGTGCTTGGAGATAAGAAGCATACTGCACAAGGCATTTTTTATATAAACGCAATGGTGGCAGAATACCAGCAAACAGTGGCCAATCACCAGCTGTTAAGCACCATGTCTGTTCAAACCGGTGGAAAAATGTATATGCCAGCTGATCTGCTGAAATTACTGGATGACATCAAAGCAAATGATCAGATCAGGACTTTGAGCTATGAAGACCGCAAATACGAAGAATTGATTAACTTTAAGTGGCTGTTTGCACTCATTATGGGCTTGCTGGCCCTCGAATGGTTCTTCAGAAAAAGAAACGGCGAAATTTAAAGATTCCAGCTCATGCAGATAAGTACAATGGACACCATTGAAACCCTGGGGACTATCGCTTTTGCGATATCAGGTACCTTTGCGGCGATGCAAAGGAGGTTAGACCCATTTGGCGTACTGATTATCGCTTTTGTAACCTCAATTGGAGGGGGTACCGTGAGGGATCTTTTACTTGGAGATACCCCTGTTGCCTGGATGCGCGACGTAAACTATTGCCTGTTGATTTTGCTGACCTGCATTGCTACCATTTTTTTTAAGACGCACATTAAGAAATTTAAAGTCACACTTTTTCTTTTTGACTCCATGGGGCTGGGGCTGTTTACCATGCTCGGTATCCAGAAGGGAATGATGTTTGGCTTAAGCCCGGGGATATGCGTTGCGCTGGGCACCATTACCGGCTGTTTTGGAGGGGTGATCAGGGATACGCTTCTAAATACGATACCCCTTATTTTTCATAAAGAAGTATACGCTACTGCCTGTATTTTAGGCGGGGTTTTGTATTATTCCTTAAAGTATTTTGATGTAAAAGATGATGTGGCGACAATTGTCGTTATCGGGTTTATATTCGTACTAAGAATAATAGTGGTCCGCTATAAAGTTACCTTCCCTAAATTTACCTATTAGTCTTTAGGAGTTTCTTTAATGATGACAAATACGTCTTCGTTGTCCTTTTTCATGAAATATTTTTCACGTGCAAACTTCTCGGCCGTATTCAGATTGGTATTTAACTCGTTCAGGTCCTTTTTTACCTGCGAAATTTCTTTTACATAGAAGTCCTTTTCTTCCTGTAGCTTATTTACTTCAGACCTGAACTCGAACTGGGAAATCATATCGTTCTTATCGAAAAACAGCATCCATACTACAAAAGCAAGTACAGAAAGGAAGTATTTATTGCGGACAAGTTCTAATATGCGGTTCATAATTATTACAAAGTTATAAATTACAATGGTTTGTACAATTGCACCACAAAAACTATGCTCAATAGTATTGCTGTAGCAGCCCAGGCAAATGAAAGGGCGCTGACTTTTCTTTGCTTAAACCAGCCGGCAACAATAAATAACAGGGCGAGGGGTGGAAATACACTCATTAACGAGAATATTGCCGATGTTTCTTCCTTTTTGTTTTTTGTCATGATAGGCATTATTTATTGCAATATAACAAAAAAGTCCCGCAATTGCTTGCAGGACTTTTTTGTTATATTCAATTTAAGCACAGCTTATTTCTTAGCATATTTAAAGTTCTTGCCAATAAATTTTGCAGCAGCACCCAGTTCTTCTTCAATGCGCAGCAACTGATTGTATTTTGCAATCCTGTCTGAACGTGAAGCTGAGCCGGTTTTGATCTGACCACAGTTTAAAGCTACTGCTAAATCGGCGATGGTAACGTCTTCAGTTTCACCCGAACGGTGAGACATTACTGAAGTATAGCCATTTGTTTGTGCCAAAGTAACCGCGTTGATGGTTTCAGTTAATGAACCGATCTGGTTTACCTTTACAAGGATAGAATTGGCAGTATGGCTGTCGATACCTCTTTGTAAACGCTTAACATTGGTTACAAACAGATCATCCCCAACCAACTGTACCCGGTCGCCAATTTTATCAGTTAATAATTTCCAGCCATCCCAGTCATCTTCGCCCATACCATCTTCAATAGAAATGATCGGATATTTTTCTGTTAATGAAGCCAGGTAATCGGCCTGCTCTGCGCTTGTGCGGATGGCACCCTTATCGCCTTCAAATTTGGTATAGTCGTATTTGCCGTCTTTGTAAAATTCAGAAGCGGCACAGTCAAATGCCAGGCAGATCTGCTCACCTGGTTTGTAACCTGCTTTTTCAATGGCTTTAAGAATTGTCTCTACAGCATCTTCAGTCCCGTCAAAGGTTGGTGCGAAACCCCCTTCATCACCTACAGCGGTAGAAAGACCCCTGTCGTGCAGGATCTTTTTCAGGTTATGGAACACTTCAGTACCCCACCTTAATGCTTCAGAGAATGAGGAAGCGCCCACAGGCATAATCATAAATTCCTGGAAAGCAATAGGTGCATCAGAGTGTGAACCTCCGTTTACAATGTTCATCATTGGGATAGGAAGGGTATTTGCATTTACACCGCCGATGTAACGGTACAATGGCTGGCGGCTTTCCTGTGCTGCAGCTTTGGCAACCGCTAAAGAAACACCCAGGATAGCATTGGCTCCTAATTTTCCTTTATTTTCTGTTCCGTCGAGTTTGATCAACAGGTTGTCGATAGCATTTTGCTCAAATACATCTACACCTCTCAGTTCGGCTGCAATCTTATCGTTTACATTGGCTACAGCTTTTAATACACCTTTACCCATATATACGGCTTTGTCGTCGTCGCGAAGCTCCACCGCTTCGTGGATACCGGTAGAGGCACCAGAAGGTACCGCTGCACGGCCAAGGACACCATTTTCTGTAATTACGTCTACCTCAATGGTAGGATTGCCGCGGGAGTCGAGTATTTGCCGCGCATGAACATCGATAATTAAACTCATTTTTATTGGTTTTTATTAGTTTATAAGCCTTAGTGTATAAATTACAATTACTAAGAGGATATCCAAAGTTAAAATAAATTTTAAACTATCAGCAAAAAAGGCCGTAATTACTTACGGCCCTTTGTTTTAATCTTATTTTTTATCGTTGTTATGCGGTTTCAGAATCGGCAGAAAAGAGTGCTTTATAGACAATTCCGGCCAGGATAGCACCCACTATAGGCGCTACCCAGAACAACCAGAGCTGGCTAAGCGCTTCACCACCAACAAAGATGGCCTGGCTGGTGCTCCTTGCAGGGTTAACAGAGGTATTGGTTACCGGAATGCTGATCAAATGAATTAAGGTGAGGCAAAGGCCTATCGCCAATCCGGCAAAACCTTTTGGCGCCCGGTTGTCGGTAGCGCCCAGGATAACCAGTAAAAAGATAAAAGTCATGACCACCTCGCATACAAGGGCTGCAGTCATGCTGTATTTGCCGGGCGACAGATCGCCGTAACCATTGGTCGCAAAGCCTCCGATGGCACTTCCGTTGCCAGTCGCAATGACATAAAGGATACCTGCTGCGGCTATTCCACCCAACACCTGCGATATGATGTAGGGAATGAGGTCTTTGCCTTCAAATCTTCCGCCAATCCAAAGACCTATGGAAACGGCTGGATTAAGGTGCGCACCGGAAATGTGGCCCAGGCCATAGGCAATGGTAACTACTGTTAATCCGAATGCAAGCGCCACACCTAAAAAGCCGATGCCCGCTTCAGGATAATTACAGGCCAGGACAGCGCTGCCGCAACCGCCTAAAACCAACCAAAAGGTTCCAAAGAATTCTGCTGCTAGTTTTTTCATAGTTTTTAGTTTGTTTTTTCATTTAGTTGAATGAATTTAACAACAAATATTTAATATTCCTAATACGAAATTCTAGCAGAATCGGGGAGTTATTCCCATTTAAATACCTTAACAGCAACAGTGTAAATGCCGATACCCCAGATGATCATGATCAGGAGCTGATGTTTTACATCCCAAAGCCCGGCCCCTTCAAAAGCCACTTTTCTCATGGCATCGTTCAGATAGGTTAAAGGTAAGGCCCTGCTGATCGGCTGCAGCCAGCCAGGGAAGGCATCGATGGAAAAGAAAGTGCCCGACAACAAGAACTGCGGAAGCGTGATGATGTTAGAAATGGGAGGGATGGTACTTTCGCTCTTTGCAATTCCTGAAACCACAAAACCAAAACCCATAAAAACAATAAGGCCGATCACAGAGAGCAAAAGCATATTTAGTACCGTGACGACCCCATGTATCAATGTAAAATGAAAAAAGAAATGCCCTATCAGGATGATGAAAACTGCGCCAAGTAAAGCGAAGCCGATCCGGGCAAGCCCCTCACCAAAAACAATGCTGGACCTTTTAACAGGGGTAGCAAAAAAACGTTTGATCACCAGGTTTTGCCTTAAACTGAAAAATACAAAAGCTGTCCCGAATACACCGGTGCTTAACAGAGAGAAGCCTAGCTGTCCGGGTAAAATAAAATCTATAGTCCGATAAATCCTCCCCTGTACCGTACTTTCGCTAAGTTGGGCAACGGTTGGTTTTACATCCTTTGTGTTGAGTGTATACAGGAGGTTGGTCAGCACCGATTTGAGGATGCTGCCTTTGTCGACCGAAGCCGAAGTGTATTGTACATTGGCAATGTAAGCAGGTGTGCCGGCCTCGTTCTTTTTTACATTGATCAGGGCATCAATGTTCCCTTTTTCCAGGCCCTCCTTTATTTCTTTAGCGTCCTTGTCTTTAACCAGTTTGATTACGGGCATCTCTTCAAGGGCTTTGATAACCGGATTTTGAACATCTGAACCTGGTGCTACCGCCAGTTTCACTTTCACTCCTCCATTACCTAAAAAACCAAAAACAAGAATGAATATTAAAGGGAAGGCCAGCGTGAAAACAACTGCCGAAGGGCTCCGCATGATCGAACGGAAACTCGCTTTGGCAAGCGCTAGTGTGGCTTTGGTATTGCTATAAGGTTTGCTCATGTTTATTTTAATTGTCTTCCCGCCATTCTTTGCCGGTAAGGTTAATGAAAACATCTTCCAGATTGGCTTTTTTAACTTCTTTTTTCCTCTCGAACCCGCTGTTGACGAGGTTGTCTATCAGATTGTCTGGTGTATCCAGCGCAATGATTTCCCCGCGTTCTACAAAAGCCACGCGGTCGCACAATTGCTCGGCTTCGTCCATATAATGGGTAGTCAGTACTACCGTTGTCCCATTGTTTCTGATATCGATGATCAGGTCCCATAAATTACGGCGTGCCTGAGGATCCAGGCCTGTGGTTGGCTCATCCAGAAAAATAATCCTTGGAGAATTGAGCAAAGTGGTGGCAATAGAAAAGCGCTGTTTCTGGCCGCCAGACAGGGCTTTGTACTTTGCTTTTGCTTTATCCTGCAGGTTTACCTTTTCCAGCATTTCCATAGGGCGGATATTTACGCCATACAAACCGGCAAACAGTTCCATCAGTTCTACGAGGTTCAGGTTGGGATAGTAACCGGCGGCCTGCAGCTGCACCCCGATAATGCCTTTGATCTTGCCGGAATCTTTTTCTACAGTGTAACCGTCTACTATGATCTCTCCAGATGTTTTTTCACGCAAGGTTTCGATGATCTCCAGTGTTGTGGTTTTCCCGGCGCCATTGGGGCCTAAAAGGCCAAAAATCTCGTTTTCGTAAACGTCAAAGCTAATGCCCTGAACTGCCCTGAAATCGTCGTATTTCTTTACCAGGTTTTTGACACTGATAATGGCATTTTTCTTATCCATATGATAAATGTAAGAAGGTTTAGCCAAACAGAAAATGTTATCGGGCTAAACCTTCTAAAATGTCGGTGATATGATATATTGTTTCGGTAATTGTGGATTACCAGGTCAGTTCGCCTTTGATCATTCCGATAAAATCATCAAACAGGTAACGGGAATCGTGCGGACCTGGTGAGGATTCAGGGTGATATTGTACCGAAAATGCTTTTTTACCTTTTACACGGATACCTTCTATCGACTGGTCGTTTAAGTTGATGTGCGTAATTTCAACCTTATCTGAATTTCTTACTTCATCCGGAATGACACCAAAGCCATGGTTCTGGGAAGTTACTTCACAGTGGTTTTTGATGATGTTTTTAACCGGGTGGTTTAAACCACGGTGACCGTTAAACATTTTCATCGTTCCGATTCCGTTTGCTTCGGCAAGTAACTGGTGACCTAAACAGATGCCAAACATCGGTTTTTCGGAGGCCAGCACTTTTTTAACGGTTTCTATGGCATAAGGCATTGCCGAAGGATCGCCGGGGCCATTGGAGATGAAATAACCATCTGCACCCCATTTTTCCATTTCTTCGAAGCTGGTTTTTGCCGGGAAAACCTGTACATATACATCCCTGTCAGCAAAATTGCGCAGGATGTTCTTTTTAATGCCCAGGTCTAAAGCCGCAACTTTAATGCTGGCTTCAGGGGAACCATAGAAATAAGCCTCTTTGGTTGAAACCTGTGAAGACAGTTCCAGTCCGTCCATTGAAGGTACCTCAGCTAATTTTGCTTTCAATTCTTCAAGATCGGTAATTTCAGAAGAGATGATGGCATTCATCGCTCCTTTATGCCTGATGTGGCGTACCAATGCGCGGGTATCGATATCCGAAATCCCTACAATGTTTTCATTCTGAAAATAGTCCTGAATAGACTCCGATGCCTCCTTACGGCTGAAACCAATGTTGTAGTTTTTACAAACCAGGCCAGCTATTTTGATGCTGTCAGACTCAATTTCTTCTCTGTGTATACCATAATTTCCAATGTGTGCATTGGTGGTTACCATGATCTGACCGAAATAAGAAGGGTCAGTAAAAATTTCCTGATAGCCTGTCATTCCGGTATTAAAGCAGATCTCTCCGGTAGTTGTACCAATTTTTCCGGCTGCTTTACCGTAATATACGGTTCCATCGGCCAGTAACAGGATAGCAGGTAACTTGGTGTAGTTAGTCATTGTTGTGATAATGAAAAATTATGGGTGTAAAAAAAGAGAAAAATGGGGGTTTTGAAGCGGTTTTGATGCCGATTATGTTTTTAACAAATGTGCTGTTAATTAACCCCTTCATTTCGGGGTACAAAGATATGAGTTTAAGCGGTTTTATTCAAGATATTTTTTCAATTACCAAAGGCTTCTGTTCTTAACCCCGAAAAGATGGAAAGCTGGAATGTCACAAAAACAATAAAACAATCTTTATTTCAATTGTAAAAACTAATTTTGCTTCCATAAAAAATAAAGGCATGTCGGTAAATAAAGAAGTAAAGCGAATAACGACTCATATATTACAAGAGATGAAATTGCGTGGAGAGAAGATCTCTATGCTGACTGCATACGATTTTTCGATGGCTACCATTCTGGACGATGCAGGGCTGGATGTTTTATTGGTAGGCGATTCGGCTTCCAACGTTATGGCCGGACATGAAACCACACTTCCGATTACGCTCGACCAGATGATCTATCATGCCCAGTCGGTTGTAAGAGGGGCTGGCCGATCCTTTGTTGTGGTAGACCTGCCCTTTGGTTCTTATCAGGGCAATTCAAAAGAAGCCTTGAACTCGGCCATCCGGATCATGAAAGAGTCCGGTGCCCATGGCGTAAAACTGGAAGGTGGCACAGAGGTGGTAGATTCTATACAACGCATCATTACCGCAGGTATCCCTGTAATGGGCCACCTGGGCTTAACACCACAATCTATCTATAAATTTGGCACTTATACGGTAAGGGCAAAAGGCGAGGAAGAAGCAGAAAAGCTCAAAACTGATGCACTGGCCCTGGAGCAGGCCGGATGTTTTGCTATTGTGCTGGAAAAAATCCCTGCATTGCTGGGCAAAGAGGTGTCGGAAAGCCTGCATATCCCAACGATTGGTATTGGCGCAGGACCCGATTGTGACGGACAGGTATTGGTTGTTAACGATATGATAGGCCTGACCAAGGGCTTCAAACCACGTTTCCTGCGTCAATATCTGAATCTGTATGAGGGGATCAAGGAAGCGGCACAGTCTTACGTTAAAGACGTAAAAGGAAATGATTTTCCAAACGAAAAAGAACAATATTAATGCCGGTAACCGATAAAGATGTACTTTATGAAGACAACCACCTGATTGCGATCTGCAAAAAGGCTGGTGACATTGTACAGATTGATGAGACCGGCGATGAACCTTTGGATGAGCAGGTTAAAAAATACCTGGCCATAAAATACAATAAACCCAATAGTGCTTTTTTGGGGGTGGTTCACCGGCTCGACAGGCCTGTTAGCGGTGTTATTCTCTTTGCCAAAACCAGTAAGGCCCTGGAACGTATGAATGCAGTTTTTAAAAACAGGGAGGTTAAAAAGACCTATTGGGCCATAGTCCGGAAAAAACCTGACAAAGCTTCCGGTACCTTAATACACTGGCTGATCAAGAACCCACAAAAAAATGTGGTTACCCCCTATAATACAGAAGTTCCCGGCAGTCAGCGCTGCGAGCTGAGTTATAAATTGCTTGGAGAGCTTAATGGTTATTATTTAATTGAAGTGGACCCCTTAACCGGGCGCTCACACCAGATCCGGGTACAGTTGTCAACCATGGGCTGCCCCATTGTGGGCGATAATAAATATGGTTATCCCAGGGGCAGCCGTAAGGGGAGCATCTGTTTACATGCACGCAGGCTGCAATTTATCCACCCGGTTAAAAAAGAACCTGTAAATATTTTCGCCAGGCTGCCGGTAGATGGTTTCTGGGAAAAATTTGAAGGCTTTTAGCATGCCAAAATAATTTACTAATAAGCGCATTTAACAGAATTTTTTCTTTGCCGATACCCGTAAATTAGTTTTTAGTCAACCAAACTATAAACCAAACTAAATTACGATGCTGCGCTTTGAAGGCATAAACGCGATCAAAAAAAGCAAGGATGCATTATTGGTCCGTACGTTATTGATGAAAATCATGAATAATGACCATAGCGCTTTCCATGAACTTTATGATCACTTTAGTGCGCAACTGTATGCCAATATTCTGCGGATGGTGAGGGATAGTGAACTGGCCCGGGAGATACTTCAGGACGTTTTCATGAGGGTTTGGGAGAAACGGGAAAATTTAGATCCCGATAAGTCGTTCAACGCTTATTTACATCAGATTGGCAAAAATCTGGTGTATGACCATTTTCGTAAGCTGGCCCTCGATAGAAAACTGGAAAGCCAGTTTACGGAGGCCGATAGTGAAGCCTACAGTCATATTGAGGAACAACTTTTCTATAAGGAAAGCAACCAGCTTTTTTTAGCGGCGGTAGCCAAACTCTCCCCTCAGCGCAAGCAGGTGTTTACTTTATGCAAGCTTGAAGGCAAAAGCTACCATGAGGTTAGTAAGTTACTGCAGATCTCTACTTCTACCATCAGCGATCACCTGCTGAAATCCAATAAGTTTATCAAAGCCCAGATGCTGATTGCCGAATCAGTTTTGGTAATTTTTATGGGTTTTTTAGGTTTATAGTCTCCCTGCATTGGGATATTTACAGGGCTGAAAAAAAATAAAAAATATTTTAATCTGGAGCAGGGACTTTCTTCCGCCCGTCCGTATTATCTAAAAAAGGCAATTGAGCCAGGCCTGGAATTTACACAGGATGGCTGACAACCCGAAAGAGATTATACTTATGGAAAACCGGCAAGAGCTCATAAAATTATTTAAACGTTACCTGGCTAAGGAGTGCTCGGCGGAAGAAGAGGAAACTTTTCTATCGTTTTTGGAAGATAAAGCGTACGCGCCTTTGTTCAGGGAACTGATTGAGAAAGAATTGCAGGCAGAGGTTGATCCGGAGTTTAAGGAATTGCCCGAGGTTAAAGCAGAACTCCAGCGTGTAAAATTAAATCTCGTTCGTGAAATGGGGGAGCAGGAAGTTGATGAGCCTGTTTCAAAAAGCCGGCTCTGGTTAAAAGTGGCTGCAGTGCTGGTGTTATGCGCAGGGGTGGTGTTTTTTACTACACAGACAAAAAAAGGGGAGCTTCTTGCAGATGTTGCTCCTGGAGGGAACAAGGCAATACTCACGTTAGCAGATGGTTCGAAGATACTGTTGGATTCTGCAGTAAACGGTGAGGTAATTAAACAGTCGGGAGTTGTAGTTACCAAGGCGGCCGATGGGCAACTGGTTTATACTATACAGGAGCGGGGTGCAGATGGCGATCATAAAAAGAACCTGACAAACACGGTTTCCACACCAAGGGGCGGACAATACCAGGTTAATTTGCCTGATGGTACCAGGGTTTGGCTCAATGCAGCATCCGAATTGAAGTTCCCCTTAAGTTTTGCCGGATTAAAGGAACGCCGGGTAAGCCTTACAGGAGAAGCTTATTTTGAGGTTAAAAAGGATGCCGCCAAGCCATTTATTGTAGCGTCTGACCGGCAGGTTGTACAGGTGCTGGGTACACATTTTAACGTAAACTCCTATAAGGAGGATACAAATACCAAAACAACGCTTTTAGAAGGCGCTGTTAAGGTGCAGAGTTTAAAAGGGGGCAGTCCTGACGAGGCAATGTTAAAACCAGGTCAACAGGCCCGCATTGGTAACGCATCCAGTGCAATTAGTGTCGCAACTGTAGATCCTTTGGCAGAGATTGCCTGGAAAAAAGGGCAGTTCTTTTTTGAAAATGAACCTATTGAAAACATCATGAAAGAGGTGTCCAGGTGGTACGATGTAGATATTGTTTACAAAGACGATTTTGCCGGAAAAACTGTCTGGGGATCCGTAACCAGGTATGGAAATGTATCAAAAGTATTGTCGATACTGGAATTAACCGGAGGAATCCATTTTAAAATTGAGGGAAGGAGGATCATCGTGCACAAATAATTTTACTTAAAAGTGCCCGAAAAACCGTGACTCCGATTGCCGTCGAAGCCACGGATGATATCAGGCCTACAGTTAGATATTTTATACCAAATAACCATCATAACCAATAAACCCAATAACCAAATGTATGAATTTTTACGATCTATTTAGGTCTGAGCATTTTGTTTTCAGAGCTAATAAAACACTGCGTATTATGAAGTTGATTGTCATCATCATGTGTACACTATTAATGGAGGTTAGCGCTTCCGGACGGGCCCAGGAAATTACATTTTCGCAAAAGGCAACCTCTGTTACCACTGTATTTAAGGAAATTACCAGGCAAACCGGCTACCAGGTGGTTTGCGATGGGGAATTGATTAAAGCCGCCCGTGTGGTAGATGTAGATTTTAAGCAGGCCAGCCTGCAGGAAGTCCTGGACCAGTTTTTTCCGAAAAAAGCCATAAAATGGGCTATGGAAGATAAAACGCTGGTGATAAGGAAAGGACCGGAGGGCAATTTAAACCCCATCATTGCGCAGGGAAAACCTAAAGTCAGTGCGGCGGAAGTTAAAGCGCTGGTGAAAGAAATAAGAGGAACTGTAAGAGATACGGTTGGGCCATTGCCAGGTGTTTCAATTGCTGTTAAGGGAAAATCACAAATCGGAACCACGACAGATCTGAATGGTAAGTATATACTGGATGTGGTAGATGAAAATGCAATTGTTGTTTTCAGTATGGTTGGCTACGCCCCTCAGGAAATTCCGGTAAGGGGCAAAACGGTGATCAACGTCACCATGAAACCAACCAATAATCAGCTTGATGAAACCGTTATCGTTGCTTTTGGTAAACAAAAGAAAGAATCGGTTATTGCATCCATTACCTCCATTAACCCAGGCGAGTTAAAAGTGCCTTCCAGCAACCTTACCACTGCACTTGCGGGCCGTTTGGCAGGAATTATTGCCTACCAGCGAAGCGGTGAACCAGGAAGGGATGATGCTGAATTTTTTATCAGGGGAGCAACCACGTTCGGGTACAAAACATCACCATTGATTTTGATAGACAATATGGAGTATACCACTACAGATCTTGCCCGGCTGCAGGTAGATGATATTGAAAGCTTTTCTATTCTGAAAGATGCTGCTGCCAGTTCCTTATATGGGGCAAAAGGTGCAAATGGAGTAATCCTGATTACCACGAAACAAGGTAAGGAGGGGAAACCAAAAATTAATGCCAGGTTTGAAAATACGATCTCTCAGCCAACCCGTAATGTAGCGCTTGCAGATCCTGTTGATTATATGATCCTCCATAGTGAAGCGGCGCTGACCAGAAACCCTACTGCCGCAACCGTCTATACCCAGAGTCAGATCGACAATACCATTGCCGGAACAAATCCCATAGCCTTTCCAAAGGTAGACTGGCAGAAAGAACTGTTAAAGAAACAAACCGTTAATCAAAGGCTTAACATGAGCTTAAGCGGAGGTGGTCAGGTAGCCACTTATTATGTTGCCGGTACTTATAATCAGGATAACGGCCTGCTAAAAGTTGATCCCCGTAATAATTTCAACAACAATATTGACCTGAAATATTTTAACCTGAGGTCCAATGTAGTGGTAAACGTATCAAAAACAACCAAAATGACTGTTCGCCTGAATGGAGGTTTTGATGAGTACCAGGGGCCTATCGCCAATGGTGAAGATACCTATAAAGCGATCATGAGAACACCTCAGACCCAGTTTGTACCTTATTACCCAAATGAGGGTATTTATAAAAATGTAAACCACATTATGTTCGGGAATATCCAGAACGGTACCGCTAATAATCCGTATGCTGATCTGGTAAAAGGCTATAAGGAATATTCACGTTCGCTGATGGTAGCACAGCTGGAGTTTACCCAGGATATGTCTTTCTTAACGCCAGGACTATCCTTAAATGGAATGATGAATACCAACAGACGTTCTTTTTTTGATGTAGTACGTCAGTACCGCCCTTTCTGGTATGCTGTGAGTTCCTATGATAAGGTTGAAAATACGTACAGACTAGCTGCATTAAATCCTGAAGGAGGAACGAATTTCCTGGACTTTGTCCGCGGTGGGAACCAGACAGTAGCTTCTACTTTCCATTCGCAGCTTGCAGCCAACTGGAACAAGACCTTTAATACCAAACACAATGTGAGTTTAATGTCGGTGGTTGTTTTGAGGGGCGAGTCGCAAGGTAATGCAAGGACTTTACAGGAATCCCTGCCATCCAGAAATCTGGGTGTTTCAGGAAGGGCTACCTATAATTACGATAACCGCTATTTTGCTGAGTTTAACTATGCTTACAATGGCTCAGAGCGTTTTTCTACCTCAGAGCGTTTTGGTTTCTTCCCTACAATTGGCGGGGCCTGGGCCATTTCAAATGAAAAATTCTTTAAACCATTATTACCGGTTGTAAATAAACTCCGGATCCGTGGAAATATTGGCCTGGTAGGAAATGACGAGATCGGTAGCGATGCTGAGCGTTTCTTCTACCTATCGGAAGTAAACATGAATTCAGCGGTAACGGCAGCTAGTTTTGGGACCAATTCCGGAACCAGCAGGCCGGGAATTTCAGTGCTTAGGTACGAAAACCCCTATGTAACCTGGGAGACTTCAAAGAACTCTACATTTGGTCTGGAAGTCGGTTTATGGAATAAACTGGACGTTATTGCCGAATATTTTATAGACCATCGTTACAATATCTTAATGACCAGGGCCTCTATACCAGCTACCATGGGGCTACAGGCACCCATTAAGGCCAATGTTGGTGAAGTCCGCTCAAGGTCTTCTGAGATTCAGCTTACCTATAATGACCATATTGGAAAAGATTTCACCGTTCAGCTGAGAGGGAATTTTACGTACTCAAAAAATAAGTTTGAAGCTTTCGAAGAGCCGGATTATTCACAAAGCTGGCTGTTCAGGAAAGGGCACTCTACAAGTCAGCAATGGGGGTACATTGCGGAGCGACTGTTTGTAGATGATGAAGAGGTACGAAGCTCGCCCAACCAGAATTTTGGTGGTTTCCCGGTTATGGGTGGAGACATTAAGTACAGGGACGTAAATAACGACGGGCAGATCAACTCCCTGGATATGGTTCCGGTAGGTCACCCAACCACCCCTGAGATCATTTATGGCTTTGGGCCGGCAATGTCTTACAAGAATTTCGACTTTAATTTTTTCCTTCAGGGCTCGGCCAGATCGTCTTTCTGGATTGACGCTGCGGCCACGGCGCCATTTGTAGGCAACAATCAGCTGCTTAAGGCCTATGCCGATGATCACTGGTCGGAACAGAACAGAAATTTGTACGCTTTGTGGCCACGCTTGTCGCCAATTGCAAACGCCAATAGCAATGCAAGGAATACCTGGTTTATGCGCAATGGCGCGTTTTTAAGGCTCAAACAAGTGGAGGCCGGGTATACGCTTCCTAAAAAATTGCTGGACAGGATAAGGATAGCCAACCTTCGTATTTATGGCTCTGCAACCAATTTGTTTACGGTAAGCAAATTTAAAATGTGGGATGTCGAGATGGCTGGTAACGGACTTGGCTACCCGGTGCAGCGTGTAATTAATTTTGGTATTCAGCTAGGTCTTTAATCGCATTAACATGAAAAAAATTAAAATACTAATCATTGTGGCTCTCATGGGTGCTTTTGGCTCATGTAAGAAATATCTGGATGTGATCCCGGATGATGTCCCGACAATAGATCATGCATTTAGCCTGAGGACCTCTGCAGAAAAATTCCTTTATACCTGTTATTCTTATATGCCGGAAACAGGGAGCTTTAATACGAACCCGGCAATTCATACGGTAGATGAAGTGTGGAATCCGTCGCCTCAAATAGATATCAATGCGGATATGTTCAACATTGCAAAGGGGCTTCAGAACAGTACTACACCATTGGCCGACTACTGGACTGGTGGCGGAAGCGGGAAAAAACTCTGGCAGGGTATACGCGATTGCAATATCTTTCTTGACAATATAGACAAAACACCCGAGCTGGAGCAGTGGGAAAAAGAAAGATGGAAAGCCGAAGTTAAATTTCTGAAAGCTTATTATCATTTTTACCTGCTCAGGATGTATGGCCCTATCCCTATTGTGAGAGAAAATCTACCTTTGGGCGCCTCACCCGAAGAAGTAAAAGTTTACAGGGAACCTGTAGATGAGGTGGTGAAATATATCGTTGAGTTGCTGGATGAAGCAGCAAATACCTCAGATTTACCAGATATTCTGGTGGGAACAGAGTTAACTGAACTTGGACGGATTACACGATCTATAGTGCTTTCTTTCAAAGCGAGGGTTTTGGTTACTGCCGCAAGTCCTTTGTTTAATGGGAATCCGGAGTATTACGGGATAACTGATAAAAGAGGAGTTCACTTATTCAGTCAGTCGTACTCAGAGCAAAAGTGGAAGGATGCCGCAGAATCCTGTAAAACCGCTATTGAGTTCCTTCACGCAAACGGGTTTAAATTATACCATTTTACCCCGCCAATTTCCTATGTCATCAATGACACCATACAACGTGAACTGGACTTGCGCTGCGCGATAAGTGATAAGGAACGAAATACAGAAATGATTTGGGTAAATACTTCAAGCACTGCTACAGACATCCAGAGGATGGCAATGCCTCTGATTGCGCCCGGAACCAGCGGCTCAGGCCCAAAGGGAATGCTTGCACCACCCATTAGCTTTGTAAGTAAATTCTATACCAAACATGGAGTGCCGATTGAAGAAGATAAGGAGTGGGATTTTGCCGGCAGGTTCAATTTACAGGAATCTGGTTTTGACCATTTGTTTTACATTGGAAAAGGCGAAAGAACGGTTAAATTCCATTTCAACCGGGAGCCGCGTTTTTATGCCTATATAGGTTTTGACAGAGGCGTATGGTATGGAAACTGGATCAACAACTACAATAAAGAATCGTTGTATTTTGTTAAAGGACGTAAGTCTGAAACTGCGGCAAGACAAGGGATCAGTAACTACTCTATTACAGGATACACCGTTAAAAAACTGGTTAAAATAGAAACCCAGGCTGCAGCTGATGGAAATGTTACCGGGAATAATCAGGCGGCATATCCATGGCCGGAGATGAGGCTTTCTGATTTGTATTTAATGTACTCCGAAGCGCTAAACGAGATTGGCGGTTACAGTACTGACGCAACACACTGGATCAATCTGGTAAGGGAAAGAGCAGGATTGAATACTGTGGAAGACTCCTGGAGAGTTTACTCAAATAATCCAAATAAATATACTACCAAGGACGGCCTCAGAGAGATCATCCATCGCGAGCGTACCATAGAACTTGCATTCGAGGGGCATCGTTTTTGGGATCTGAGAAGATGGAAGAAGGCACATGTTGAACTGAACCAGGTCATCAGAGGCTGGGATATTACCCAGCAGGATCCGGAAGCTTATTACCGGGAGGTTGTGCTTTGGAACCAAAGATTTGCATTGAGGGATTACCTGATGCCGATTAAACTCTCAGAAACCCAGACCAATAATCACCTGCTTCAAAATCCAGGTTGGTAATACTTAAACTAAACGAGATGAAAAATATCAGAATAATTGTATTGTCCCTTATCAGCGTAGTTCTGTTTTCGTGTAAGGAAGACGCCCGGGACCCGCTTTATGCCGGAGAGAATCCACCACCACCAATTAGCAGTGCCAGGGTAGAGGCCATACCAGGAGGGGTTAAGGTAACTTATGATCTGCCCAATGATCCGGGCTTGTTATATGTTAAAGCGGAGTACGACTTAAAGGGTGTAAAAATGGAAGCCAAATCTTCCTATTACAAAAACTTTATTGTGGTTGAAGGATTTGGTGACACCCAGGAAAGGGATATCACCCTTTACGCCGTAAGCCGTTCAGAAAAACTTTCTACCCCGGTTACCATTAAGATAACCCCTTTACCGGCGCCTATTTACGATGTGTTTAACAGCCTGAATGTAAACGCCAGTTTCGGTGGGTTTACAATTGGCTTCGAGAACCCTGCAGCACTGGGCGGAGGCATAAACAGCAACATCACTATGGGGGTGGTAAAATGGGATGCCGGCTTAAAAGAATGGGTGCGGTTTGATAGTTTTTACAGCGGGTTGGCCAAAGGTCTGTTTTCTGTACGAAGACAGCCCCCTGTTGAAACTAAATTTGGCGTATTCTTAAAAGATCGCTGGGGCAATTATACCGATACGCTGGAAAAAGTAATGACACCCTGGCCAGAAGTGGAACTTGATCCGAAAAAGTTCAAAGATGCGAGAAAGAACCCCGTACCACAAAGAGCACCGTTCCCTGAACTTACAGGTATCGTAAAAGATGCAGAGCATGAAGGCAGTAATACATGGGATAGAATGTTTGATGGGGATTTAACTAACTTTTTCCATACCAAACAACGCTTCGATATGCCAATCTGGATGCCTGTTGACCTTGGGGTTACCGCAAAGTTAAGCCGTTATGTGTTATGGCAGCGTACGGGTGGTGGTGGTAGCGGATGGCCATTTACACATGGTAACCCACACGAATGGGAAATGTGGGGTACTACCAATATTGCAGATCCGAACAGCTGGATTAAATTAGATCATCAGGTAATGATTAAACCATCCGGCTCACCGGTTGGCGTAAATACAAATGATGACAAAGCTATTGCTGAAGCGGGTATGGAATACAATTTTGATCCAAACCTGCCTCCGGTAAGGTATGTTGCCTTTAAATTGATAGACAATTGGGCCTCGATCGGTGGTGCTACAGGGTTTATGCACATTTCTGAACTGAAATTCTTTGGCGAAATTAAATAGAAGTACTCATAAAAAAATGTAAATATGAAACAGTACATTAAATATTATTTCTTCATTTTACTTGCAGGAGCACTGATGGTTTCCTGCAGTAAGATGGATGAATCGTATAGTGAATTTCTGAAAGACGGAGAAAGACTATATACCGGTCGGCCGGACAGTTTGCTGGTTTCACCAGGAAAAGGTCGTCTGAAAGTAAGCTGGAAGCTGCCTGCCGACCCTAAGATTACAACCATCAAGTTATTATGGAACAAGGGTATTGACTCACTGATTATTCCTGTAAATAAAACTGGTGTAAAAATGGAGCAGATCATACCAGATTTGCCCGAGGGTATTTATTCATTTGAAATGAAGGCCTACGATAAAGATGGAAACCCTTCGATCAAATCTGAGGCCATAGGCGAGGTGTTTGGTGCTAATTACCAAAGTATCATAACAAACAGACCTGTGCAGAAGGCAATTCATAGAATTGTTGAAAATGCCATTACCCATGCGGTTATTTCTGAAGATGCTTATGTCCAATGGTTTGGAGCCAGCGGACAGGTGTCTGAAGTTGCTGTTGAATATACCGATAAAACCAATGCAAAAAGGGTGAGGAAAATAAGACAGATCCCGAACCCGATTAATCCGGAAAGAAGCACAATCTGGGCCGATACAACCAGGTTAACGGGCTATAAAGAAAATTCGGTGATCAGGTGGAGGACTTCTTATCTGCCAACTCCTTTGTCTATAGACACTTTTTTCACAGCCTGGAACGAAGTTATTGCTGAAAAGGTATTCGTAGATCCTAATTTTGAAGAACCGATCACTTTTCCCAACGAATACAGGCTGATAGCAAAGCACAGCAATAAACCCCTGGTTATAAAGACTGCCAACAACAGCAACAATACAGAGGTAGTGCAGAAAGCTGTACCGGCTACTGATCTGACATCAGTGTGGATCGTAAAACAGATCCCGGGAGAAAACAACACCACTAACAATACCATTACCAATAAATATAATGGGGCAAAGGATATGGCTGTTTCAGGGGGCTCGGTAGATGATGGGGCAAAGATTATTCAGTATACCAAGGCGGCCAATGGCACCAATGACACCTGGATTATCAAATCGGCAAATGTAAACAATACCCATTATTATATCCTTAACCTGAAAAGTGGTAAAGCGATTACGGTCACCGGGGCTGGCACAGGCGATAATGTGAATGCGGTGCAAATGCCGTATACCGGAGCAGATAACCAATTGTTTAAGTTTGTGCTGATTGCACCGTGATAAATTAATTTGTTTAATGCCTCTCAATTCTAAATCAATGGGGTGTAGATGATAAGTCAGCTTAAAATTTATACCCCTTTTTATCCGATTGAATTATGAAATTTCCAATTGTAGAAATAAACGATCATTTGTCACGTCGCGCGTGGCTGAGTAAAGTTTCTGTTCCGGCCATTGCTGTAGTTGGAGCAACAATGGTCAGTGCCAGGAATCCAGAGGCCGTTGCTGCTTCAGGTGTATTTGACATAAGGGATTATGGTGCAAAGGGAGACGGAAAAACCCTCAATACATCGGCAATACAGACTGCCATAGATGCCTGCAGCGGGGCAGGAGGAGGGAAAGTACTTATCCCCACCGGCACATTTTTATCGGGGACATTACAGTTAAAATCTGGTGTAACCCTTTATCTCTCGGCAGGAGGAAAGTTGCTTGGCAGCCCTAAAAGAGAGGATTATACAGCTGGAAAAGGCGTTCCTTCGGGTAATGGCAATATTGTATTCCTGTATGCTGTAAATGCAGAACGACTGAGCATTGAGGGGAAAGGTACCATTGACGGGAACGGACTTGCTTTTTATACAGGAAAAGGTGATAATACCGGTCCGGGCCAGAATGGTGTAGGAGGAAATTTCGACCGGCCGCACCTGCTTATTTTTTATCAATGCACAGAATTGCGCCTGCACGATGCGTTTTTACAGGCAAGTGCCTATCATTGTATCCGTTTGCTGCAATGCAGGCAGGTATACATTGATGGCGTCAGGATTTACAACCGGGTAAACAAAAATAACGATGGTTTTCATTTCAGCAGCTGTCAGTACGTACACATCAGCAACTGCGATGTGCAATGTCAGGATGACGCCTGTGCGCTGTTCGGCAGTAATAAATTTGTAACCGTCACCAATTGCAGTTTCAGCACACGCTGGTCTATCTTTCGTTTTGGAGGTGGGGAATCCCAGAATATTGCTATTTCCAATTGCCTGATCTATGATACTTACGGCTGTCCGATAAAGATCAGTGCTGGCCGGGCCAGCATAGAGAACTTTACTTTTTCCAATATCATCATGCGAAATGTAACCGGCCCTATAGGTATTGGCTTTAGCGGAACCGGGAATAACAATTCGGCCGCTGCAGGTTCTGCATCCAAGCCCTTTGTCCGAAATATATCATTCAACGGCATCAGGGCATCTGTGGTTGCGCTGCCGGTACCTCATCCGGATATTCATTTCGATCTGCATACCTGGGAGGGAGAAAAAAACTCCTGTATCACGCTGAATGGAATGGACGATCATTACCTGGAGAACATCAGTTTTACAGATGTACAGGTAACGTATGCTGGCGGAGGAACACTGGCACAGGCAAATAAAAGAGAGGTGCCTAAAGTTGCCGCCGAGTATTTTGGAGTTTGGGATACGGCACCCGGAGGACCTCCTGCTTACGGTCTCTATGCCAGGAATGTTAAAGGACTGACCTTGCAAAATGTTAGACTTGAATTTGAAAAGGAAGACAGCCGGCCTGCACTTGTATTGGATAATGTTCAGGATGCGGCGATCAACGGGCTGAATATAAGGGGCAGCATGGATGCCGAATCTTTACTGAGGATTACAAATTCTAAGGATATATTGTTTACCGCCACACGTATTTTAACCCCTTGTCAGGTACTGTTAAGCCTGGAAGGTCCCTCAAATGAAGGGATACAGTTTGATGGCGGAGATTTAAGAAAAGCAAAAAAACAGGTAGTTTATAGTGGAGGTGCAAATGACAAATCTTTGAAAATCTAATTAACCAAATCACACATAAAAACAAGTAAATGATGAAAAAGCAAGTCTTAATTTCAGTAATGCTGTTTTTTACAGCGCTTTCAACAATTTTAACACTCTCCGGATCGGCCAATGCACAGGTGATTTATGCCCGGGTAGAACTCGAAAACTTTGACAGAGTTACAGATTTCAATTTTGACAACGAAGAGGCTGACCTTTTTGTGAGGCTTTACTCCAATTCTGCATGTACTGTCCCTTACGTTGTACCGGCAGACATGCAAATTAATCTGCGGTACGATTACGCCTGGAACGATATTTACCAAACCGGGTCAAATTACTATTTTGGTTCCGCTGTTATACCGTCAGGGGAATCAGAAGTCTATCACAACAGGGTTGTTACAGATGGTAACGATTATTGGGGTGGGTACTGGCCAGGTTCGGAGCACATTTGGACACACACGATTCTAACTTATACGGTAACTTCGGGCGCAGGTTATTATGCTTCAGCGACAATAGAATATAGATAGTTATGATGTAATTACAAAGGGGCTGCTTTTGCTGCCCCTTGCTAATAAAAACTTTATGAAAGCAGGTATACCCTTATTGTTGCTATTCGCAACGATTGTCGCATGCTCATCTGTAAAAGATCAGAAAGTAAAAAGAATCATGAGACCCGAGGTTTTTAAAGGCGCCAACCTGTTGCTGATAGAGACTAAGCACCATACGAATCAGAATATCTATTTGCTGCAAAAAGAATTTACAAAAAGAGGATATCATGCAACAGTTAACCGGCAAAAGTTTATGGTGTCTACTACCGATTCTATCATAGAAAAAGGGACTGCCGTTTATCTTTTTAATGCTGTAGTAAAGGACAGTACTATTGAACTCAGTGGGAAATTCAATTTGAAGGTGGTTGCTTCTGCCTTTGGTGGTGCTGAACTGGTTTACAAATATGATATTGAATATACAGGCTCAAACGCGAACCTTTCAAAAAAGCTGTTTGCGCTATTAACCGATATAGCAAAAGATATAAATGGTAGGATCATTTATGTAAATGACAAGGAGAAAAAAAGAGGGTATGTGTTTTAAACTGCTGATGCTGTTTTGTTTTTTGAGCATTTCCGCCAGTGGGCAATCGGTAGGCGAACCTATGATCCACGATGTAAAGCAGATCAAGGCAGTAGTGGATTCGGCCAGGAAAAACAAGCCCCAGGAAAGATTGTACCTTCATCTCGATAAATTCAATTATCTTTCTGCAGATACCATCTGGTTCAAAGCTTATTTGCTGGAGGGGCCGTATTTAATGCCTTCTACAAAAAGCGGGATATTTTATGTAGAACTGGTTGATGAACTCAGCAATGTGATCAGCCGGATGAAATTTCCTGTGAGGTATGGATTAGGTTGGGGTAATATCGGCCTGGCGGAAAAAGATCTTCCTACAGGTCATTACGTACTGCGGGCCTATACCAACTGGATGCTCAATTTTGGAGAAGAGGCAGTTTATACTACAAGTATTTACATCAGCAATATGGGTAGCGTCGCTACAAAAAGAGCTTTTAATTCAGGGAAAAAGGAGCGGTCTTCAATGGTTAAGCCAAATGAGGGACCGTACTTAACGATCAGAAATCCTGTTGATCAGCCTTCTGTTGAGGTCACCATTGCTGTACAGGACGAACCTAAGTACACATCGGAATGTTACCTGGTGGGACAATCCAGAGGTGTTGTCTGTTACGCCGTTCCAGTTAACTTTAATAAGGGAAAAATGGTAGCAAACATCATGAAAGAAATATTTCCAACTGGTATTGCGCGCTTTACCTTGCTTGATAAAAAATTCAAGCCATTGAAAGAACAACTGACTTATATCGATCATCACGATCAGCTGAAGATGAGGATCAGCACTCTAAACGACAAGCATAAAACTCAAGACAGTATTGCATTGAATATTCGGGTTACTGATCAGGAGGGTAAACCTGTCGAAGGCAGTTTTTCGTTAGCTATAACCGATGACACTGGTGTAAAGCTAAAATCTGAAACAAAACAAAGCAATATTGTTGAATATATGCTGAAGAATGCAGAATTAAACAGGCAGAGTGATGACAGTCTGGAATTTGCAAAGGAATGGGTGGGCTATAACTGGAAAGATATATTAAACACTGCTCCTCAAAAGTATAAGGCAGAGCCCGAATTCCTGATCACAGGAAGGGTGAATTCAACATTTAAAGGATTGGCGCAGGCAAAAGTAAGCTTGTTTTCACAAAAGCCATTGCTAATCCGGGACACCGTTGCAGCGGCCGATGGCCGGTTTATCTTTAGGAATCTACCCGTTGCAGATACTACCGTTTATAAAATACAAGCAACTAATAAGAGAGGTGGAAATTTTCTGGTTACCCTTGAAGTAGACGAATGGATACCCCCGGTGTTTAAACCGTTTTCGCGGAACGATTTTGTAGAGACAGATCTGCAGGACACTGCCTTTGCTAAGGTGGTGAAAAATAGTATTGCATCGAGAAAGCAACAAGAACAGCTAAACGGTAAAATGCTCAACGAAGTTAATATAGCAGCAAAGAAAATAGTACGGGGCTCCTATAACTTAAATGGTCCGGGGGGAGCCGATCAGATCATCAGCGAAAATGAACTCCAAAAGGAAGGGAAGAAGACACTTTACGATCTGTTGTTCCAAAAAGTGTCCGGATTGAAAATCGGCAGTTACGTGTTTCCGCCTTCAAAAATCAGGAAGTTTGGAATGATGATCAACGGACAGTTAATGAAAGTGGTTATTGATGGGGTGGATGCAGACCTGACCTATCATTATTATCAGATTATGGATACAGCCGACGATGAAAGGGAAGGCATGCAGGAAAGGTACCAGTTTCTAAAAACCAACCTGGAGTATTTTACAGCGGAAGATATTACAGGAATAGAAGTGATGTATAATAGCCAATTCAATATGAATTACAATAAAAAATTTCTGAGTACAAACGAACTGATGTTTAATAAAGGCGGAGGCTTAACCGGAGTAGGCGGGGTATCAGGAATTGATTATGCTTATGTTGAAGTTACTACCCGAAGTAAAAAGGGGCCGTTCATGAAACCTACACCCGGTACTTATTTGTATAAGCCACTACCCTTTTCTTTACCCCTTAAATTTCAATCTTCCGGATATGGCGGCACAATTCATTGGGAACCCAATATTGTGACCAATGAAAAAGGAGAAGCTGTTGTTTCTTTCCGTGCCGGGGCGTTGCCTGCCACTTACACCATTGTTATGGAAGGCAGTGACATGAACGGACAGCTGGGCTCGGTTATCAAGCCTGCTTTTATCACAATAACCCAATAACCTGTTACTTACAATCCGTTTTTGTAAATACAATGCCTTGCCCGAATTTCAGTGCAGAACGATCTTTAAACATCATTTTGCCGTTTTTTTCAATTACCTCGCCGGTGCCTTCATAAATTTTGCCATCGTCTTTTTTTACAAAAACAACTTCCCGTACCGAACGCATGCCTTCCGAATCGAAAATGTATTCTGCTACGATGGTATCGCCCCTCAGTTCACCGGTAATTTTACCTTTGTTGTTGTCTTTCTCAAACAATTTATAGTTCAGGTCTCCGGTCAGCTCATCTCCGTCAATATCCAGTTTCAACGATGCGGTATCCCCTTTCCCCGTGTAAGCATAACAGGTACTGCTTTTTTTAGGATTAGCCGAAGTAAAGGTGGTGTCCACTGCAATCACCTTAGCCGGACTGTCCGACGTAATCTTTTTCCTGTTTTCACTGTTGCAGGAAAGTATAACAAGCGCAAATAATGCCAGTATAAAAGTAAATGGTTTCATGTCTGTACAACAAGCAGGCTGATCCGATTGTTTTTAGGAACCAATTTTTGCCGCCTCCCAGCCAATCATTGCGGTTTTACGGGTGCTGCCCCAATGGTATTCCCCAAAATCACCGGTCGACCTGATTACCCTGTGGCATGGAATCAAAAAGGCTACGGGGTTATCTCCAACTGCCGAGCCTACAGCTCTGCCTGCCTTTGCGTTATCCATCTCAGTAGCAATATTGCCATAAGTGACCAGTTTACCCATTGGAATTTTGATAAGGGTTTCCCATACTTTAAGCTGAAAAGGCGTTCCCTTTAAATGCAGTTTGATTTCCGAAAGCCGCTGCCAGTCCTGTGTAAAAATGTACAGGGCATTTTGCTGTATCATATCCAGCATTTGCCTGTACTGCGCATTGGGGAAGCTTTTTTGTAGTTCTTCGAAAGCCCGCACCTCATCTTCTGCAAAAGCCATATAACAAATGCCCTTAGGGGTAGCGGCAACAATCAGCGATCCAAAAGGGCTTTCTGCAAAACTGTAATTGATCTGCAGCTGCTCACCGCCATTTTTGTATTCGCCCGGTGTCATGCCTTCAATATTAATGAAAAGGTCGTGGAGCCGACTGGTACCCGATAAGCCGGTTTCGTAAGCCGCATCAAATAAAGTGGCCTGTTTATCTTTCAAAATGCCTTTGGCATATTCTACACTCAGGTACTGAAGAAATTTTTTTGGTGTTACGCCTGCCCACTCCTTAAACATCCTTTGGAAGTGAAAGGGGCTCAGGTGTACATGCTCAGCAATAGCCTCCAAAGAAGGCTGGGCTTTAAAGTTTGCTTTTAAATAACCAATTGCTGATGCAATCCTGTCGTAGTCAATTTTATTTAACGTTTCCATGATCTGAAATTTGGTACAACAAAATTACTACGGCAAAAGAAGGTATAAAACCCGGAACTTGCGGTGTTAGGTTTGACAGCATCTTTAAAAGGGTGGTAAAAAAGAAGCGGGAATGACCATACCGATACATTCCCGCTCATCTAAATTAACGCTCTCATATACATAGACGCTCTATTCTCTCAAATATTGTGTAGGGCATCAAATATTTTAATATTTTTTGTCGTAGCTTCTGAAATACCCGCATTCCTGTATGGCCTCGCGATAAAACCGGGTATCACTGTACTGTTGTTTTAGAGCTGCAAAATGTTTACCGAAAAATACCTCGTTGATGTCAGTATTCCAGTAATTCGCATCTTTTTTCTCCGGATTGATGTACCCCCGGTTATAACTTTCATTGCGTTCGCACTTTGCGGCCATAAAAGTATATCTCGCTTTTAGCTCCTTATTCTGTGTCGCATTGGCTGCCATCAGGTAGTACTTTTCTGCAATTTTATTGGAAAGCAGCATGGGCTTAAAAACCTCAGGAATGTCAAAGGCAGTTGCCCCATCCGCACTCATGATTCCTGTTTGATAAAACGACCGGGCATTGCCATAAAAGGTGAGGTTATAAAAGGCATTGGCCAGCAGATAGGCATTGCCGGAAATATTTTTACCGGCTTTTATATCTGCTTTCATCTTTTGCATGGTCCTCAGCACGTCAATATCCCGTAGTTTTTTGGTCTGCTTCATGGCATGGTCGCAATCGTGGCAATCGTTTAAACGCATGTTAAAAGGATTGGCAGGAAACGCTCCGCCCTCATTGCCTATTTTATCTAAAATGGCTATGGCCTCATCAAGTTTATCCTGGTAGGTCAGGACCAGCGACTGGTGAACATACAGATCGTTCAGGTCATAAGGATAATAACGCAGCATGGCCTGTTCAAATGCAGTTTTATCCGGCTTCTGCAAAAAGCTTTTCATCCGCTCAATGTTCTGGTTACTGGCATAAAACTCATGGTAGTTTTTAAAGGCATTTGATTTGACCAAATCGCCCTGCCTTTTATACAGATCGGCAATATCGCTGATGCTTTCCTGTAAGGCGCGGGCAAATCTCAGTGAAGGAATGGTGTCCTTGCCCTTGTTCAGGTCTGAAAACCAGTTTAAGGGTTCGGTCATCTTTACCTCTGTAGCCGCGTCAATTTTTTTCAGTCCCTTTACAAATAAGGTCCAGTCCAGTATTTTGTATTGCGCCATCAGCAGCTTATTCCCCGCTGGAATTTGTTTTTTGGCCTTTTCATAAAATTTTGTGGCCTCAATATTATTTCCGTCCATAAAATTGAGGTAACCTGCAGCAAGGTTCCAGAAGTAAGGTTTTGCTGTATTGTATTTCAACGCAATGCCGCTTACCAGTGCTATATTTTGTTTTAAAACCCTTTTCACGGCAGTATCCGGATTGCTCTGATAGGAACCATTGACATCGTATTCGCTGATGTTAATGATCCTGGACAACAACAAATCCAGTTTCTCCGATTTAGGGTCCAGCTTCACAATTTCATTGATAGCGCGCTGCGGATCATAATGGATGCCCAGCAAATGCCATAGGGTAACCTTTTCGGCCGAAGTTCTGGCCAGTCCGAGCGTTTTTTGCCAGTCGGCTTCCTCCAGTGGGCGAAAGCTCCACTCGCTGGGAATCTTGGCCTCATGGGAATAGTCGTAACACAAGCTGTTCAGGTAATTGGATAAGGCATAATTTCCATGTTTATAATGCCAGCCGGCCACATAGCCCAGCGCCCTGTAATACATCATGTTTTTAGGAAAAGCACTTTTAAAATCGTCAAAAGTTTTTAACGTTTTCGAGGCATCAGCAGAAAGTGTGGAGTCATTTCTTTCACTGAAGTGATAGTACCGCACCAGCTGAAACCAAACACGTTGTTTAATGAACTTATCTTTCGTTGCTTTGAAATGCTGTTGCAAAGTTTGCTCCATTTGAGAGGGTGCCTCTATTTTAGGCTGGGCTTCCCAGGAATAAACAATATCGGTTGCTGCAAAACTTTCGCAGGACTTGGCCAGCTGCAGGTAGTCAAAAAACGCATGCACTTTCTTTTTGTTGAGCTGCAAAGATTTCAGTTGAGGTGCATTTTTTGGCAATTCATTGCTTTTCCCTTTAAGGTTGTTGTATACCGAGTCAATGCCTTTTGCAGATGCTTTGAAAAGCAGGTATTCAAGGGCAGGTTTCTCCAGAATTTGATCAAAATAGGCATACCAGTCGTCGGTTACAGCGGCATTGTAGCGACTGGTATTGCTTTCATAAGGCGACCCGTAGCCTCCGCCATAATAGGAAATGTATTCCGTATAAAAGAAAGGCGTATAGTCCTTTGAAACAAAAGCCTCAGGACTAAAACTGGAATATTCATAGTCGAAGCCGTAGTCGGCACAGGCCCATACCACACCGCCCAGGGTCAGACTGGATAAACTAAAAATAAGCAGAAATTTCTTTGAAATCCGCTGCTTTAAACGCTGATAAATTGAGGTTGCCAAGTTCATAATAGATGATTGTTCTTTTGTCTTTTTTATTTAAATGGGCTGCCAGTTGTTTTGCCGCCTCGTCTAAAGTCTCTTTATTGCTTTCTTCCAGTTTAAAAATGTCGCCGGCCTTTATATAGATACCCACGGTAAAAAAGCTGTTTGTTGCCACATATACATCCTTCTGTGCTGTTTGCTTAAAGTTAGCGGTATTATTCAATTCATTTCTCCCTATTTTTCCGTATACCTGGATAATTTTGCCGTCCCTGATCTGCAAAGACCAGGAAAATACAGGTAAGGCAATATCTAATGGCAAAAGGTAATTAGGTAAACTGCCAATGTAAGCTGCAGCGTCCTTGGGGTTGTAAATTGAATTGGGGGCTTTGAGATCTGCTGATAATTTTCCCATGTTGTAAAACATCAGTACGCCCCGGTCAACTGGTGGCACACCCGTTTTGAACTGGTATTTCACCTGATGTAGCCTGATGGTGCTTTCCAGTGCTTTCCCGCTGGTGTGTTTTAATGATTTCAGGAAACTGAAATAACTTTCTTTGGTGCCCAATGTCCAGTCGCAATCAATTTGTATGGCCTGGTAAACAATCCCCTGTTTCTGAGCCAGTTTTTTTATGAGGGTATTGCTCTTTACAGCTAAGCTGTCAATACCATCTTTTCCCAGCCTTTCAAAAGTCTGGTTGGTGATAAATATCACCGGAACAATGTTTTGAAGAGAAGGACTTTTGTTGAAGCGAACAATGGCCTCAGGATAGGGGTGTCCTGTTCCGGCATCCCATTTAATGTCAAAAAAACGAACGTAAAGTTTACTGCTCCCCGAAGTCTTTAAAAGGGAAGTTTGTGTTTCATCAGGTTTAAAGTTCTGTTTCCAGTAATAAAATGCCGTACTTGCTGCACTGTTTTTTTTACAGGAACCACAACATACCGTCAATAAAACCAGACAGGTGATTGCGTAAAAGCGTATGCAGAGCGAAATATTGGCCATATACCCATCTGCTCAATAATTCCGCCAAAGTTTGCTGAAAATAAAAAAGGGGCCGTGTATGCCCAGATTCTCCCGGCTTACGGAGTAGCTTCTGCATTGGTCAACAGGCTAAATTTATTAATTTTCTGTTTTTGCAGGACGTCGATGATCCTTTTAACGGAAGGATATTCTTCTTCCGCATCTCCTTTAATACTGACCCTCATGGCAGTCGAATGCAATTCGGCAACGGCTTGTCTGGAATGCAATATCCAATCGGCAAGCTGGTTATTTGCTGAATCAGCAGGGATTCCGGTTTCCAGGCCTGAAGCAGTCCGTTTTGTGCCATCCATCATGACATACGCTTTGAGGCTTTGAACAGGCACACCGAAAGAACCGAGTACACTGAATCTCTTTTTCTCCTCAGCGCTAAACGCTATTTTATATTGTTTGCCCATCTTTTCCAGCATGGCAATCTTAATGTCCTGGCCAGTTGCCTCAAAGAAAACCTTTCCTTTTCCAATCGTCAGGATCGCAATGTCCTTGTCTGGCACCTTGATTTTATAAGTAGAAGTTGGGATTTTCACATCCAATGGATCTGGTTGTTTCGCTGTGGCAGTTAAAATAAAAAAGGTGAGGAGCAGGAAGGAGACATCTGTCATGGCCGTCATATCAATGGTCAAGGCCTTTCTTTGGACTTTTACTCTGGGCATACTGATAAATTTAGGAGTGGATAAAATGGAATTGAATTAGCGTTGTTGCAGACCTAAGTTGTAAATCTGGTTGATCCACTTTTGTCTTTTTTCTGGTGTAGCGGTTTTGACGATGCCTACATAGGTCACCTTTACGGGTTTTATCCCGCAGAATTCCAGCGTGCTTTTTTTCAATTGATTGACGCTTGGCCTGCCGTACATCAACCGGTAATACCATCCCGGCTGATCCAGAGTAGTGATGATCCGCGCAGTTTTGCCTTTCAGCAGTTTGTCCCACCAGATGGAATTTTCCCGGTATTGATAGGTAAGCCCCGGCAGAAACAAGCGGTCTATAAACCCTTTCATGATGGCCGGCATGCCGCCCCACCAAACCGGATGAATCCAAACGAGGTGATCTGCGGCTTTTATCTGCTCCAGACTATCCAGCAAATCCGGTTCTAAACCCATTCGTTTGGTATAGCCAAATTGTAAGTTTGGGTTAAATTGAAGCGCGCCGACATGGATAACAGATACAGTAGCGCCTGATTTTACCGCGCCGTCTTCATAAGCTGTTGCCAGTGCCTGATTGAAACTTTCCTTATTGGGATGTCCGTTTATGATAAGAATTTTGGTCATTTTGTCCTGATGCTAATTTGTTCGGGACAAAGGTATCTCCAGGCAGATTGTGGCTACAGGACATTTGTCTATAAAACCACCTCTCTTCTTAAGCGGCTGAGGTGCCTTGGCGTGATACCGAGATAGGAGGCGAGGTATTGTAAAGGAATCTGCTGAACATATACAGGCTGGTTTTCCAGAAGATCCATATATCTTTTCTTCGCTTTTTCTTTCTGGAAAAGGAATAATCTCTTTTCCAGTTCCAAATACTGTTGCTCGGCAATCATCCTGAGAAATCTGGTCCAGTTCAGGCTGGATTGAGCGAACTGATCCAGGTCGGTCTTCTGGATAACCAGCAACTCCGCTGCGGCCACGGCCTGAATATTTTCCAAAGTGGGCAATCCGGTAATAAATGATGAATATGCGGTTGTTAGGGTATTTGGAAAAGTGATACAATAAGTGATTTCCTCTCCGGATTCCGGACTAAAGAAAGACCTCAGTATACCAGTTTTAAGAAAGGCAACCTCCTTACACAACTGACCTTCCTGAATTAAGAAATCACCTTTCTTAACGGACCTTAATGTAGTCTTTTCTTCAAAAGCGGCAATCTCTGCCGGAGTAAAAATGTCAAATGAATTTAGAAAGGTGTGAATCATCGGGTTAAAAATTTAAAACAACAGCCCGCTATGATGCCGGGCTGTTGAACAATATGTCGCGAAAATAATAATTAAAATTTAGCGCCAAATTTGTTGCCGTACAATTCGATCAGTTTTTTGTCCATCCATAATCCCCGCATGTTCCGGGTGATGATTTCCCCTTCGGGGCCAATCAATACACAGGTGGGGATGCCGTTAAAATTATAGATTTTAGAAAAGTCGCCCGTAAAGGCTTTCAGGTCAGAAACCTGCAGCCAGCTCATCTGTTCGTCGGCAATTGCTTTTAACCATTTGGCCTTGTCGTCATCCATAGAAATGCTGATCACTTCAAAACCAGCAGGATGATACAGTTCATATGCTTCTTTCAAGTGGGGGATGTCGGCCCGGCAAGGCCCGCACCATGAAGCCCAGAATTCAAGCAGGGTGTACTTTCCTTTTCCAACATGGTCTGATAATTTTACCGGATTGCCATCTTTATCGTTAAATGCAAAATCAACAAACTTTGAGCCTACAGCCGTCTTTTTTACAACTGCAGCTTTTTCTATCAGGCTTTTACCTCCTGCCGATGCTTTTAATTCAGGCGACAATGAGGCCAGGGTTTGATCTATCTCGCTCGCGGTAAAAGTGCCGATATTCTTCCTGGCTACATACAAGGCAACAGGGTTGGCGTTGTTCTGTTTGATGAAATTACTTACATAACCCAGCAAAACGGCCTTTGTAGCGTCAATGGCTTCCACCAGTTTTATGCCTTCAGCTATCGGGCCCTTCTGTTTGTCTTTCCCTGGGTTCAGATACTTAATGTAAGCATCAAAAGCTGTGCTGTTTTGCTTCTTCAAAGGCTCATAGCCGTTAATGTATTTTACAAAAAGCTCATGTGTGGCCGAACCTTTTACTTTGACCTTATCGTAAGGGTAACCACCTGTATAATTCAGTTCAAGCTCCGTTGCATTGCTATCAAGCGGAGCAGATACGCTGATTTTTTTATTTTCTACAAATAGGGGGATTGCTGATCCGAACCGTTGTTTAGGCTGTTTCCCAAAAACAATGGTATAAAACTGTGGATAGGCCACGTTGCCCTTAAATTCGAATGTTCCGTTTTTGACCATAGTACTGTCCTGTATTTTACCAGGATTATCTTCGGCTCTCAGGTATACTTTCTGTCCTTCGGTAGCTCCGGTAACATTTCCGTTGATGGTAAAGCCGGTCTGGCTATAGCCCTGTTTTGCTGCAAGCGCCAGTAACAAAACAAATGTAAATGATATTCTTTTCATTGTTATCTCTGTTTTTTGGTTTTTATTTTCTCAATCGTATTCCGTCAAGGCAAAAATAAGGTGCTATATTGGCATTAATTGTACCGTTGTAGGAGTTAGAGAGGCTGAACACCACCTTTGTTACAGCACCCAGACTGCTCAGGTCCATTTTCGACCAGTCTGGTGCAATATAGCTGGCTGTCGGATTGGCAGGATCAGCATTGGGGCGTATGGCCAGCCAGTAATCTACTGTTCCTGTAGCCGAACTGCCATTGTAGCCTTTAGCCGTCAGTTTAATGTACCCGGTATTGAGTTTGATCATGTTCTGCCCGCCCGGACCAGGCAAGGTAAACCTACCATATAAGAGGGTAGAAGGATTGGCAATATTGATATTCTTTACCTTTGTTCCGGTGATGGAGTAAGCCTGGGTAACCGGATCCAAGGTGCCCGAAAAAATAGAACCATAACTTTCCAACAGAAAGTTGTAGGTCGTATTGGCTACCAGCACATGCTCAACCACAGCTGCTTTTTCAAGTGTAAATGCAGCATCTTCGTCTTTTACAGATGCCACCAGGAAGTTGTTGGTCTGATTAGGGACAGTAGTATAAACGCTGTAGATGCAGGAGTCGACACGGGATTTGGTTCCGGCCGGAGTAAGTCCGCCCGGAGGAGGAAAATCAGGGCTCAGTCCCCATGGATAGGAACGCCAGTTTTTATTGGACAGGGCAAACCCTGTAAAAGTACCATCAGGATTATTTTTTACATTGAAAGTAACCACACCAGATTTGTCATTGCCCGATTTAAACGGAGCTGTGGGTACCCTGAATGTAAAATCAGCCAGCTGCTGATCTTCAAAAGTGATGTCTTCCGGATAAGGGACCAGAACTTTACTGTCCTTTTCACAAGCGTAGAAAACAGTGCTGCCCAATGTCAGCAGCAGCATCGCGATATATTTATTTATGCTCATAACTATACTATTTTAAATCAGGGTTCTGCACCATTAATGGATTGTTTACAATCTCAGCATCTGGGATGGGCCTGCATATTTTATTTTCCTCCAGGATCTTTCCATTTTTCAGGGAAACAATCCAGGGTTGTCCGTTGGTCTTAAAACGCAATGCAGCAAAAAACTCACTCCCGTTTTCCAGAAAGGTTTCTGTAACGATCTCTTTAAAGATCATATCCATAAGCTGGTCTGCATTGGCCGGGTTTAAGGCTGGCAATACCGGTGTAACCCGTTTTGACCTCATTTCGTTGATGGGAGCAATGGCCTGGGCCGGTGTGGCTCCGGTACGGGCCAGCAATTCGGCTTTCATCAGGTACAGTTCCGGGTAGCGGAAATAGTAGGCCGCATACTTTTCGTCGGGCGGACTGGCAACCTGGCCGGCATAGCGACCTAGTCTGGCTACTTTTTTAAAGGTATAGCGCATGCTGGCATCCCAGGTTTCAGCACCACGCACCGGACCCGTAACCACCGGCCATCTTGGGTCTGCGCTGAACCAATCGAATCCGCCAACCAGGCCAGCTGTTGCTACTCCACCTATGGGCAGCGGAAGTTTGGTGCCGCCGATCTGCGAGAGGTAATAGGTATAGTAGTAGCCACCTTTTGAGGATCGGGTGCCATCATCTTCCAGGTATCGCACAAAAAGGTTCTCTTTGGAATCCCAGGAATTGGCATAAACATCTGCCAGGTTGGCCTCCATAGCAAAAGAGGCAGGATGATTGGCCAGAACATCGTTTACCAGTCCAAGTGCCGATTGCAGATCTGCACTGATGTTCTTATAGCCCGCACGGTAAAGGAGCAGCTTAGCCTTCAGTGCTTTGGCGAACTGTTTGGATACATAACGAGGACTGCTGAAATCTGAAAGGTTTGCAATGGCAAAGTCGAGGTCATCATAGATCTTTTTATAACTTTCACCTACATTTATTCTGGCTTTTCTAATGTTGTCCAGGCTTGCTACTTCATCCCTGTACAATAATCCATAAGGATCTGTATCGTCTGCCCACCAGTGGGTATAGTTCCACAGGATATTGGCATTCACCCAGGCGCGTAAGCAGCGGCCTTCAGCAATAAGCACATTTTTATCATTGGCGTTGACAGCCGCATCGGGCAATTTGCTGACACCCGAAATGGCAAAGTTTGCTGCATTCAGGCTTTTGTAAAAAGCTGTCCAGGAGGCAGCTCCGATATTGGTCTGGTTGTAAGACATGTCATATTCCCGGGTGCTAAAGCGTACAAAGCCAGCTTTCGACGCCTGTGCCACGTATAATGCGCCAGACCAGTCGTCATTCTGGAAGCTGGCATATATTCCACCTATCGCAGCCTTGGCAGTAGCCATGTCCTTAATCGCATTGGCATCCGTAAGGTTATGAATGGGTTGTATATCCAGGTAATCCTTGCAGGACAGGATAGAGATACTACCAAATAGCAGGAGGGTATATATGATCTTTTTCATGTTTGTGCGGTTTTTGTGATTCATGACCATTATTTGAAGGTGAATTTAACGCCCAGGTTATAGATCCTGGCCGACGGATAATAACTGTTGTCTACCCCCATTCCGGTGCCTATGGCACTGCTCGACCAGTTACCCTGAGGGTCAAAACCTGGATATTTGGTAAGTGTAAACAGATTGGAGGCCTGGAAAGTAAAATTAATTCCCTGTATCAGCTTGTTTTTAAAGATATGCTCCGGCAGGCGGTAGCTGATGTTCAGTGCATTCAGGCGAATATAAGAGGCATCATATAAAAAGGCATCTGAAAAGGTACCGTTATCCCCATCCCCATAATGTGTCATCCTTGGTATGCTTGCCTCATACGGACTTAAAAGGGTAGCGCTTTTTCCTGCAATCAGGTTACTGTGGTTATAGTTACCTACATAACCCACATCGTCCAGCGGCATTTTCCAAAGTCTCATGTTTCCGTACGAGTAAGTAAAAGTGGTATTTACCATAAAATTCTTATAGTACAGGGTCATTCCAAAGCCTCCGTACATCTTTGCATCGGCACTGCCCAGTTTTACTTTATCCTCGTCGGTAATTGCCCCGTCCCCGTTCTGATCTATAAAGTAAAGGTCACCTACGTTTTCGGTGTTCGTACGGTAATATGCCTTTGCTCCTGTAGCTGGATCAGATTTTTGCAATGCAATAATTTCTTCCGGTGTTACAAAGAGCCGGCGTGCGGTCTGGAAGCCAAACCATTCCCCGGTACGGTCGCCTTCTTTCACGGTCATATATGGCGTATAATTGTCGGGGAAATTCAGTTCTTTGGTAATGCCGTTGATCTTAAGGATGTGGTTTACATTCCTGGATGCATTGAAGTCAACGGTAAAGGTCAGGTCGTTTTTACGGATTACGTCCACCTTAATGTCAAATTCAACGCCTTTGTTTTTGACTGAGGCCACATTGGCGCTGATATTGGTTAATGACGAACTTGGCGGCAGGGGAAGATTATAGATCAGATGGTCTGTATTTTTCTGGTATACACCAAAAGTACCCCTGATCCTGTCGTTCCAAAGGCCAAAATCGATACCCGCGTCTTTCATCAGGGTCTGCTCCCATTGCAGCCGGTAGTTGCCAATAGAACTTGGTGCCATAGCAGGGCTTTCGTTATACCTCGATGAACCTACACGGGTAATCCAGTCATAATCGCCCAGGTTTTGGGAACCGGCTTTACCAATGGATGCCCTGATCTTTATGTAGTTGATGATTTTTCTGAGCCCTGCGCCTTTCATAAAATTTTCTTCTGTAAGCAGCCAGGCGACAGCTCCTGAAGGGAAAGTACCCCAGCGCTTACCCGGTCCGAAACGTGATGAACCGTCTCTCCTGATGGTACCCGAGATGATATAGCGGTCATTGTATTTGTAATGCGCCCTTGCAAATTCCGAGATCAGTGCATTCTCTGTAAATGTTTCTTTCAAGGCACCACGCGTGGCTCCCGAAGTAAAATCGTTCAGGATATCATCATCCGGGAAATTGGTGGCATTCATTTCGTAGGTAAGGCCATTGTTTTTTTCCATAGAATAGCCCACAAGGGCTGTAATGTCGTGCTTACCAAAGTTTTTGGCATAGGTAAGTGTGTTTTCCCATACATTGGTCTGTATTTTAGGGTTGATCCATGTGCGTTCTCCTGTGGCATTAAAAGTGCTCCCTTTGCGCATATAGGTAAGGCTTTGGGAGTTGTTGTAATTGGCCGTAAAGGCTGTCTTGATTACGAGTTCTTTCAGGATGGCATATTCCAGGTAGCCGGTACCATTAAAAATCTGGCCGTTACCGGCTTGGGTATTCAGCAGGGTGGTGTATGGGTTTTCCGTATAAGGGTCTCGCGTGAAAAGTGAGCCGTCAGGGTTATACGGAGGAATGTCAGGACGGATCTGCTTCAACACCGTTAGCATATAATCTTTATCGTCGGTTTTGCGCGAGGAGCCGCTGAGGTTCAGGCCAAACTTCAGCCCCTTGCGGATATTGGCTTCCAGGTTGATCCGGCCGCCATAGACCCTGCTGCTCCCCGTCTTTACAATTCCCTCATTATTGGTGTTGTTTAACGAAACATAGTAGGCAATGTTCTCTGTACCGCCCCGCAGTGAAATGTCGTGCTGCTGGGTAAGCGGGTTTTGGGTCATTTCTTTAAGCCAGTTCGTGCTCCCTTCGTAATACGCTCCCGGAAGTATTTTGAAGGAATTCCGGTTAAATTCGCTGGTGTTCAGGTTCAGAAAGGCCTGTTCATCAAGGTATAAACGGGTAAAATAGTCCATGGCACCCGCCCTATAGGCTTCTTCCCTGGCAGCAGCATCTGCAAAACGGATGTATTCCGGCGCTTCCATATACTTATAACCGTTGAAATCCTGCCGCATGTAACCCAGGCGACTGGAAATTTCAATGGTCGGTTTTTGGCCGGTAATCCCCCGTTTGGTGGTTACAATCACCACGCCGTTTGCCGCCCTTGAACCGTACAATGCTGTTGCAGAGGCATCCTTTAAAATGTCTACGCTTTCCACATCGTTCAGGTTCAGGTTATACAAGGAATTTTGAATGTTCCCCGTAGTTGATGTTGAATAATCCGGTACGCCATCGATTACCCATAGCGGCTGGTTGTTACCCGACAGGGAGGATGCACCTCTGATTACAACACTGATAGGTGAGGTAGGAGAGGCCGATTGTATGGCAACATTTACGCCAGAGGCCCTGCCCTGGATCAGGCTTTGAATGGTTGCACCCATTGGTGCATTTTTAACATCCTTTTCGCCCAGGCGTGCTACAGATCCGGTAACGTCTTTCACCTTGGAAGTTCCGTATGCTGTCACTACAATCTGTTCCAGGCTGGGAATATCCAGCTCCATAGAAACGTTAAAGTTTGTCCGGTAGCCCAGTTTCAGCTCGCGTGTTTTATAACCAATGAAGGTATATACCAAGGTAGCATTTTCTTTTACATTACGCAATATAAATTCTCCGGTATTGCTGCTGATGCTGCGGTTGCCGGTACCTTTTTCGGTAATGGTAACACCTGCCAGCGGATTTCCTTTTTCATCAGTCACTTTTCCCCTGATATCCGTAGCCTGCAGAATTTCTACAAAACGCTGGATGAATGTTCTTGGCCGGTCTTTGATCACCACGGTCATCTCTTCCAGCACATAAGTCAAAGGCTGTTCAGAGAAGCACAAGGCAAGAGCTTCTTCAAGCGTTACATTTTTTACATATATGCTAACTGGTTTTGCTGCCTTAAGCGATCGGGCATTCACAATAAAATCGTAACCACTCTGCTTTCTGATTTGTGCTACGATTTTTTCGAGAGAGGCGTTCGATTCATTTAATGTTATTCTTTGGGCAAAACCTGCTGCGCTGACCTGTAAAAGAAAGGTGGTCATTATGATGATGGTTAACTTCATAATACGCAATATTTGGTTCGGTCTGCTGGCGCATAGCTCAGACCTGAATGAATGGTAAAATTTCATACATTTGTTTGGGTTTTGGGTTGTTGATAATTGTTGTTTCCGCAATAAATTAAGATGTAACCCAGGCTTTTCCAGGTTCGGCTCCAATCCGGGCCTGGTTTTTTTGGATTACAGTTAAGTAGCTTTAAGTCATAACTGTGGTTCTCCTTTCTTTGGTTTTGTTTAGTGGTTCTTCATACTTCTTTTGGCAAGCAGTATAATAGTATGTCGGCACAGAAATGGCCAGGTAGTAGAAAAAAGAATAAAAATTAAAAGAATAGGGAAACAATTAATTTTCCAAGCTTCATTTTCAGTATTTTAATAGAATTATTGATCTGTTTTTTGACCGTTTTTTCGGATATATTGTATTTCTCAGCAATCTGTTTTTGAGATAAATTTGCTTTTCTGCTCGACTCAAATACCTGCCGCATTTTTGAGGGCAGCAGTTCAATTTCCTTTTCTACCAGTCTGGCAAGTTCTTTTTCCCTGATGTAATTATCAGTAAGGTATTCCCCCTGATCTATAAAATCCTGCAAAGATTCAACATAACCGTTTTTTACTTTTCGGTGCGAAAACAGATCGAATACCTTATACCTAACCGCAGAATACAGGTAGGCTGACACGGTCTTATTTATCGTCACACTATCCCTGGTGAGCAGGGATAGAAATACTTCCTGAACAATGTCATTTGCATCTTCGTTATCTTCAGTGAGTTTAAAGGCGTAGATGTACAGAAGACTTCCGTACCGTTTATAGATCTCGCCAAACGCGTTCTTTTCACCGGCATGGAGTAAATTCAGTAAGTGGCTATCTGGAAGTCTGCTATAATCCGACATTGTCTTATCCCCTCAAGCGAATATAACAATAATTCATAAAGAATTAATAGCCGGCATTAGTTCATGATCAGGATTTTTCTCCCCTCTACCTTAAAGTGCAGATCTCCGGTCTCTTCCAGTATTTTTAATACACTGGAGATATTTTTGGAACGCGATACGATACCAACAAAAGAGACATTTACTGGCTTGCCCTCAAAGCTAATGTCCACGTCATACCATCTGGATAAGTCTTTAATGATGGTTTCAATGGGCTCCTCCCTGAAAATGAACAGGCCATTTTTCCAGGCCATTTCGCTTTCCAGATCAGGGCTAGCCACTATAGGAGTAGCCTGCGAAGCGCTGACTTTTGATTGTTGTCCGGGTTTCAGCAATCTGGAGTTTCCTGAAGATTTTTGTAAAACATTGACACTGCCTTCCAGCAGGGTTGTTTTGGTCACCGCTTCGTCGCTGTAACTGCTGATGTTAAAATGGGTGCCTAAAACTTCCACTTCCTGTTTGTCGGTAACCACGATAAAGGGCACCCGCTCTGTCTTGCGGCCCGAACTTTCTGATGGAGAATTTATTTTTGCTATTTCAAAATACGCTTCACCAGTAAGCTCAACTTTACGCACACCGGCATTAAAATCTATAGGATATTTTAGGGAGGATTCTGCATTTAACCATACTTTTGATCCGTCGGGCAGAGTGATCTGGTACTGACCCCCACGCGGAGTGCTGATCGTGTTCATTAATGTAAGCCCTTTTAAATGAGGCCGACCGTCAGATGCGGCATCAACATTGTAAACCAATTGTCCGTCCTGGGTTTTGGTAACCGTTATGCCGGCCTGTTTGGCCAGGTTCCCATTGGCTGCATCTGTTAATGATATTCTCGAACCATCTGCCAGGGTCAGTGTAGCCTTATTGCCCCCGGGAACAAAATCCTGTCCGCTCTTTGCCAGCTGTGCGGCAATAGAGTTGTCCGATAGTTTACCCTGTATAAAAAACAACCCGGCAGATAAGGCGATCAGAATGGTGGCAGCGATGGCAAGGTAACGATAGGGCCTATTTTTTAATTCAAGGTTTTTACCCGTACCCGCCTTTGTGCTGATGCCTTTCCATATGCTTTTATAAGCCGATTCTACCTGTATGGCCTTTGCGTTAAAGGTTTTTCCTTCCAGTTCTTTGAGCTGCCAGCTTTCTACAATGGCCTGTTCTTCTTCGTTACAGGTGCCCTGAAGGTATTTTTCTAATAATTCTTTTGCGATATATTTGGTCATAATCTTTAAACCATGTCATCCCTGGTTTAATAATATGTCGGTTCAGAGGCGTCCAGGTAGCAGTAAAATATAAAGAAATTTTAGCAATGCAAAATTTTATCTCAATAAGCATCAATTCATTGGTTTAAATAAAATTCTAGTATATTACTAGATTTAATCCTATTTTTGCGGCGAAATTTGAAACTACATGCCGGGAAGAATCATTAAAAAGCAGTACAGAAAAGCCAGGTACATCCTCTATCGTGAAACCTTAATTGATACCAAAGAACATGTACTGACCTTTCTGGGCTCTTTTACCGGTATTGCATTGATTGGCTTGCTGAACAGCAAATACCTGGTTGCAAGTGATAACCTTTTCCTGATCGGCTCCTTTGGTGCTTCATCTGTGTTGGTCTACGGCATCATCAATAGCCCCCTGGCCCAGCCCCGTAACCTTATCGGTGGTCATGTCATATCCGCGCTTATTGGTGTTACCGTTTTTAAACTTTTTTCTACCGAGATCTGGCTGGCCTGCGCCCTGGCGGTTTCATTAGCTATAGTTGCCATGCAGGTTACCAAGACCCTGCACCCTCCGGGTGGTGCAACGGCATTGATAGCCGTTACCGGAGGTAAAAAAATTGAAGCCATGGGTTATATGTATGTATTGTCGCCCGTCTTATCCGGCGTACTGATCCTGCTGGCTGTTGCCCTGGTGTTTAATAATTTAAGGCACAGAAAGTACCCTTCAACGCCAATACTTAAACGACGAAAAACAGTTCGGAACACCCATAAATAGCACATTTATATTTTTAACATTACGGTAATACAATATAAATCTTAAATTGAAAAAAAACTGCTATCATTGGCAATCTGTATTTGTGTTCAATTTTGGGTTTATTCATGACAGACTATAGCAAACTTACTGATCTCGAACTGGCGACTTTATTAAACGAAAGCGATGAACTTGCCTACACCGAGATTTATAATCGCTATAAAGGTGTTTTGTACCTGCATGCCTACAGCAGATTAAAGAATGTAGAAGAAGTGAACGACATGATACAGGAACTTTTTGCAAAGCTGTGGGACAAGCGCAAAACATTGATTTTGAAGACCAATCTTTCCAATTACCTTTACACGGCAGTAAGGAACAGGGTAATCGATTTCATTGCCCATAAAAAGATCGAATCAGATTACATTTCCGGTTTCCAGCAATTCATCAACCAGGGAGAAGCGGTTACAGACCACCTGCTGAGGGAAAAGGAACTGTCCCGGATCATTGAAGATGAAATACAATCCCTGCCCTCAAAAATGAGGCAGGTGTTTGAACTCAGCCGCAAACAGAACCACTCACATCGGGAAATTGCTTATGCGCTTACTTTATCTGAAAAAACCGTTAAAAAACACGTCAACAATGCCTTGAAGATCCTGCGCGTAAAGCTGGGGAGCCTGATTGTGCTGATGTTGATTTTGCTTCATTGATTTTTTTATTTTTTTTTACGCCCAGCGCGCCGGCTGACCGTCTATACATCATCGCACTACATAAATGTGTGTTTTGATTATGGAAAACAGTAAAGCTAAAGATTTATTGAAAAGGTATTCGGAAGGAAAATGCAGTCCTGAGGAAGCAGCTTTGGTGGAAACCTACTATAATCAATTCAATGCCCGGGCAGGTTCGGAATTAACCGGCGAGACATTGGAAAAAAACCTGGACCTGGTATGGGATAACCTCAGCACCCGCCACAAAAGGAACAACCATAAACTATGGTACGGTTTGGCCGCGGCAGTAGCATTGATCACTGTTTCTGCAGGGTTGTTTTTTGCTTTGCAGTTGCAGCATACCAAAAAACCTTCTGCCGTGCTTTTGGCTGATCTGAACAGCATTGCCCCGGGTACAGCAAATGCGGTACTTACCCTGGCTGATGGCAGTAAGATTTCATTGGACAGTGCCTCAAGGGGACGTATTGCGATGCAGGGCGATGTTGCCCTTAGTCGTGGTGCGGATAACAAACTGGTATATACCCATGGCGGGGATGTAAGCAACCCAAGCATGCTCAATACCATTGAAACGCCCAAAAAAGCGGAATTTCAGCTCAATTTACCCGATGGCACTAAAGTTTGGCTTAATGCGTCGTCCTCTTTAAGTTATCCTGTCGCTTTTTCAGGGAAAGAAAGATCAGTTATACTTACTGGTGAAGCTTACTTTGAGGTTGCGCATAACAAAACCATGCCATTTAAGGTACGGACGGGCACACAGGAACTGGAGGTGTTGGGTACCCATTTTAACGTAAACGCTTACGGAGAAGGCAGGGGCATCAGGACAACACTTCTGGAAGGAAGTGTAAGGCTGAAGCAAATTGGAAGTACGGACACAAAATTGTTAAAACCGGGTCAGATGGCGGTGCTCCGCGGAGAAACTTTTGAAGTGGGGCCTGCAGACACCGAGTCGGAAATCGCCTGGAAAACCGGCTATTTCATCTTTAATGAGGAAGAGATCCAGTTTGTGATGCAGAAAATATCGAGATGGTATGATGTAAATGTAACCTACAGTCCGGGCCTTCTGGAGAAGAAACTCAAATTCGGTGGTATTGTATCCAGAAACCGGAACCTGGCGGTGGTACTGAAAACAATGGAACGCACGGGTAAAGTGCGGTTCAGGCTTGAGGGTGAAAAAAACATAGTTGTACTGCCAAATAATTAAATATAAACCAGCTAACAGAAAAGAAAAGATATGAAGACCTGATCCTTACATAAGGGGCCATAATTAAGGCCAGAAGTGCTGGAAACACTCCTGACCGGAAGTTTGGAACCTTTAATAAAAACTTTCGAAGAACTCATTAACAGTTTAACCAAACCAGATCAAATGTATAAAACTTATACCAGAAATGTATTTAAACCCCCGGGTTGTCTTTACAAATTTTTATGCTTTATGAAACTCAGTATTGCTGTCTTACTGATAGGGATGATGCAGGCCAGCGCAGCATCGTTTGCCCAAAAGATTACCATTAGCAGGAAAAACACTGCGCTGCAGCCGGTTTTTAACGAAATAGCGAAGCAGAGCGGCTATGACTTCTTTTATGATGCCCATACACTTAAGGATGCAAAACGCATCAGCATAGATGTCAGGGGCGTTACTATTGAAGAGGCCCTGAAAATCTGTATGGAAGGACAAGCGCTTTTCTATACGATAGAGCACAAAGTCGTTGTTGTAAGAAAAAGGGAAAGCCCCGCAAAAAGTCAGGCCGCCCTTACCATAAGAGGAACGGTTGCAGACGAGAGCGGACAGCCGCTGATCGGGGCCTCAGTGTTGGTGAAAAACACAAAAAATGCAGCAGTAACCAATGCCAAGGGGGATTTCGAACTGAAAAATGTAGCTGCAGATGCCATTCTTGTTGTTTCTTATACCGGGTACCTGAGCCAGGAAGTTCCCCTGAACAATAAAAATAACATCAGGATCATTCTTAAGGAAGACAACCAGGCCCTGAATGAAGTGGTGGTTACCGCGCTGGGCATAAAAAGAGAAGAAAAAGCCCTGGGCTATGCCATCACAAAAGTAAAGGGAGAAGACCTGATGGATGCGGTTTCCAACAACTGGACGGATGCGCTTTCGGGTAAGATCGCGGGATTGAATATGATCAAATCCGGTGGGGGACCTGCAGGCTCAAACAAGATCATTCTGCGTGGCGAAAGCTCATTGAGCGGCGACAATTCAGCCCTCATTGTAATAGATGGGGTTATTGTCAGCTCCAAAATCACAGAGGGGAATGGCGCTTACCTGGGGTCTGAGTCGCCCGTAGATTTCGGAAACGGGATCAGCGATCTGAACCCTGAAGACATTGATAACATTACTGTGTTAAAAGGACCCGGGGCTTCTGCATTGTACGGCTACAGAGGTGCAAACGGAGCAATCATCATCACCACTAAGTCTGGGAAACCCATGCAAAAAGGATTGGGCATTTCCTTCAATTCCAATGCAACACTGGCTACCATCAACAGATGGCCGGATTATCAGTATGAGTATGGGCAGGGCGCTGCAGGGCAGGACACCTGGTATTCTTATCTGGCAACAGAAGATGGGGCAAGTACCAGGAGTACCGGTTCTGCCTGGGGTGTAAAATTTGACGGACAGGAATACTACCAGTACGATCCTGTGACCAATACCCGGGGAACGGAACGTACCCCCTGGATACCTTACAAGAACAACAGAAAAGACTTTTTTGAAACAGCCGCAACATTCACCAATAGCCTTTCCATCAGTGGTGGCAATGCAAAAACCAATGCCAGGCTTAACTTTACCAATCTGAAAAATACCTGGATCGTTCCCAATACCGGCTACGACAGGAACACAATTGCACTTTCGGTAAGCCAGAAAGTGAGCGATAAACTGACGATCGCCTCCAAGCTGAATTTCAACAACAAGTACAGTAAAAATCTGCCATCAACCGGGTATAACAATCAGACGATCATGTACTCCATGATTTCACTGGTGCCAAATGCCGACATCAACTGGTATAAAAACTATTGGGTGCCAGGATCAGAAGGAATTACCCAGATCAGCCCCTTTAGCAGTAACGTCGATAATCCCTACCTGCAGGCCTATGAAATGCTGAACGGTTCGAGAAGAAACCAGCTGGTGGGCAATGTTACTGCTACCTACGATTTTACCAAAGAGCTGAGTTTAATGGTCCGGTCGTCTATGGACTGGTCGGGCGAAGCACGTTCGCAGCAAAGGCCAAAGGATACGGAACGTTTCAAAGACGGAATGTACCGTACCCAGGATATTTTTCAGCAGGAAGTGAACAGTGATTTTCTGCTGACCTATAAGCCAGAAATACATAAAAGCTTTGATGCCAACTTCTCTTTTGGGGGAAGCGCAATGAAGAACAACTATAAAATGGTAGAGATGCGCGCCGATCGCCTGCGGTACCCGCAGATTTTTACCTTCGCCAACAGTAAAGACCTGGTCATCCCCATTACCAGGAGAAGCGACTATGCTGTAAACAGTTTATACGGACTCGCACAATTTGGTTATAAGGATAAGCTTTACCTGGATTTTACTTTAAGGAACGACTGGAGCAGTTTGCTGGCAACTTCAAATTCCATTGAAAATGTTTCTTTTATGTACCCTTCTGTCAATTTAAGCGCGGTACTTTCTGAGGTTTTTACGCTGCCGGCGCAGGTTTCTTTTTTAAAGCTGAGGGCCTCTTTTGCTGAAGTTGGCGGCTCGGGGGTAACCCCATACCTGACCGGGTACGACTATAACCCTACAGAATTTCCTTCGGGGGCTGCCAATCCGGTTGCTATTGCCAACGGCAATCTTAAACCGGAAAGGTCGCGGACACTCGAAACCGGTATAGATGCAAGGTTTTTTAAAAGCAGGCTGGGTATAGATTTCAGCTTTTACCACAGCAATGTGAGGGACCAGATCCTGAGGACCCCGATAGACAGGGCTTCAGGCTGGTCGAGTATCATCCTGAATTCCGGACTTGTCAGAAACCAGGGCGTAGAAGCCCAGGTCAACGGAATTCCCGTAAAAACAAAATCGTTTACCTGGAATGTTTTTGGCACATTTGCTGCGAACCGCAATACCGTAGTTTCGCTGGCCGACAGCATCAATACCTATATTATGCAAAGCGGACCAAGGGGTACCATGGAAGCCAGGGTTGGCAAAAGAATGGGCGACCTCTACGGCCTGGGCTACCAGCGTTCGCCCGATGGACAGATCGTTTACAATAGCCAGGGTTATCCCGTCCTTACCCAGGAAACCATGTACCTGGGCAGGGCTACCCCAGATTTTACCGCAAGTTTTGGAAGTGATTTCAGGTACAGACAGTTCAGGGCCAAATTCCTGATCGACGGACAGTATGGTGCAGTAGCTTATTCTCATAGTCATGTTGCCCTGGCCATAGCCGGCAAGCTGAAAAAGACCCTGCCAGGCCGGTACAATGGCATCATCGGAAATGGGGTTCAGCAAAATGCGGATGGTACCTATCGCCCCAACGATGTGATCGCTACCAATATTTCGGCCTATTACAATGAGCATTTTAAGGGAGATAATGTAGAGGCCAATGTATTCAGTACAGACTACATTAAGCTAAGGGAAGCCAGGGTAGATTATGTTCTACCTGCAAAGATGCTGAAAAAACTAGGGCTGCAGACTGCAATGATCGGGGTATATGGCCGCGATTTGTTCATGATCAGCGGCTGGCCGGCATTTGACCCGGAATTTGGTACACTTGGCAGCAGTGACATTCAGCGTGGCTTCGAAATCGGCCAGTTTCCTTCCACCCGAAGCTTTGGGCTCAACCTCTCATTTAGTTTTTAAGATAAACATCAGGAAAGATGAAAAAGATCATAACAACAGTCCTGCTTGCAGTTACATTGGTTTCCTGCACCAAGGAATTTAAAGAAATCAATACCAGTAAAAACGGGGTTAAAAATACAACCCCTGAAACATTGTTTACCTCCGCCCTGCACGATGTAATTACCCGCAACCTGAACAGGGCCATGCGGCTTACCAATGAATTGATGCAGGTGCATGTAACCACTTCAGATGCCGATGAGATCCACCGTTATGTGATCCGCCCGCTCGAATCCGATTATATGTGGAACAACTGGTACCTGCAGCTCACCAATTTCAAAGACATGTACAAAGGCGCTTCGGTAATCAAGAGCAATAATTATATGGGAATTGCATTGATTATGGACGTGTGGGTAAGTTCCCTGATTACCGATACCTATGGTGATGTACCTTACTCGCAGGCCAATCAGGGAAAGGAGCAAGGCATATTGCAACCTAAGTTTGACAGTCAGCAAAGCATTTATGCGAGCCTGTTCAGCAAGCTGGAAGAAGCAAATACCAGGCTGAAAGCCGCTACCGAGATTCCTGATGCAGAAAAAGGACTGGAGCCACTCTATAACGGTGATATGGTAAAATGGAGAAAATTTGGGAACAGCCTGTACCTTCGTTTACTGATGCGGACTTCGGGCCGGACTGAACTGAACGCTGCCGCCAAGATCACAGAAATCGTAGATACGAGGAAGGCAGAGTACCCGATTTTTGCCAGTAATGATGATTCAGCCATTCTACGCTTTCAAAGCACCCCACCATTGGTTTCAGAATTTTACAATTATCGCGACCTGGATTTTAACAGTGGAAGCGGTTTGGGAGAATTCTTCATCAACAACCTGAACAACTGGGAAGATCCGCGCCTGGAAAAATGGGCCACCAAGTTTGAAAACTCCTACCAGGGGATTAAAAGCGGCTATCCGGTTGGTCAGGTGCCTGCAGTGAAATCCCGCTACAGCATCGCCTTAAAAAATGAGCCCCTGCTGGGCAACATTATGAACTATGCCGAACTTCAGTTTATCCTGGCCGAAGCTTCAGTAAGGGGGCTGGTATCGGGAGCGGCACAGACCTATTATGAAAACGGCGTAAAAGCCGCAATCACCATGTGGGGCTATACTGTTCCTGCTGATTACCTGACAGCAACCACAGCAAAATGGGACCCGACAAACAATGCGTACCAGATGACGGAGAAAATCATGCTGCAAAAATATTATGCCTTGTTTTTCACTGATTTTCAGCAATGGTTTGAATACCGGAGAACAGGCTTCCCTATTCTTCCAAAAGGAGAGGGGCTGCAAAACGGCGGACAGATGCCTTCCAGGTTAAAGTACCCGGTTAATGTGCAGTCATTAAACAGTGCCAATTATAAAGACGCCGTTGCCAATATGGGCGGTGACGATTTGAATGTTAAAGTTTGGTGGAACAAATAAGCTTGATATCGCATGAAAAGAATTGAATATAAAATACTGGGCCTGCTGGTGGCAATAATTATACTGGCAGGCTGCGAAAAGGAAAATACGGCAGCAGGTCTGATCAGCCCCGTTGTGGGCGTGGATTTTATCCGCAACCTTTATAATGGTGATGACGTCAGCCTGAAAAGTGATGTTGTGATGGGAGCAACCCAGGTTGCAGGTATTGTCATTTCAGATGCCGCTTCATTGAATGTAGCTCCTGGTGAATTGCTGATCCAGAATGTCTCGAAAAATAAACTCGCCGGAATTTCACTGGATTTCGGAACGGCCAGCCTGAATTCCTATAAACCCGGCGACTCGGTTAAAGTTGACCTGAGTGGTGCCACACTTGTTCGCCGTAAAGGTAAACTCCAGATCAGCGGGCTGAACCCTGCCGGAATTACCAAAGTAAAATCTGGTGTGGAGACCATTGCAAGGACCATTGCACTCAGTGACCTGTTTTCCAATTTCCAGGCTTACGAAAGTACGCTGATCAGGATCAATAATGCAGGTATTATGCCTGTTCCGGTAGCAGGTGATACCTTTGAAGGGGATAAGCTGCTGGACGACGGTACGGGGGGCAGCATTTACCTGAGTACCCAAAGTACAGCATCGTTTGCCGCTGAAAGCCTGCCTATGAATGCTACATTTGTGGGGATTGCAACCTACTTCAATGCAACTAAAGACAGCAATATCGGTGCAAAACAATTGCTCAGGATGCGCAATGAGAATGATGTAAGCAATGCCAGTGGTACCATATATGCAAAATTCCCGGAAGATTTTGAGGCACCTGCAGCATCAGAAAAAGCAATTTTTGACATGCCCGCCACGGGCAACAATGTTGTCCTGAAGTCCGGCAGCTGGAACCTGCACCAGTGTATCTTCGGTGCGGTACGGAACAGCGACAGGTTTGATCCGAGAGGTAACCAGTGTATCCGCATGCAGAAAAACCTGAGTGTCCCTGCGTTTTTACAGATGAATTTCGACCTGCCGAATGGGGCCTCCAAAGTTACGCTGGTATACGGGGCGTATGGTACTGAGCCTTCTTCAACCTGGAGGCTGGAATACTCCCAGGATGCCGGCGCAAGCTGGAAAGCTGCAGGGGAAGATGTTTCAGATGCTTCGGCTGTGGCCAAAAGCGTAACTTTTAACCTGAACATTAAAGGGAATGTGCGGTTCAGGGTGAATAAGCTGGGGCTTGGTGTATCCAATGTACCCTTTTTGCTCAACGGACTGCTCAATATAGATTCATTTACAGTTTATCAAAACATTGATTAATATTCAACAGATATGATAAAGAAATTGCTTTACATAACATCGATGACCATGCTGCTTTTTACGGCTTGCAGCAAAGAAGAGCAGGCCATTCCGCTCAATCCGGTTATCAAATCCATTTTACCTGCACAGGGCCCGGCAAAAACAATTGTTACCATAAAAGGTAAGCGTTTCAGCACCAGCCCCGATGGTAACATCGTGAAATTTGCAGGAATAAATGCCCGTGTAATATCGGCTACAGATACCTTACTGCAGGTTGAAGCGCCTGAAGATGGCGGAACGGGCAGCATAACGGTTGGTGTGATGGGCAGGACGTCGAAAGGACCTGTGTTTTCCTATGGCGAGATTGCAATTGAATACATCAACAGTACCTATTCTGGTGCAGCAGCCGGTGATGCCGTTGGTTCCCTTGATGAGGCCAGGTTCAGAAGTCCGGAAGGACTGATCATGGACAGCAAGGGAAACCTAATTGTGGCCGACAGGGGCAATAACCGCATTAAAATGATCACACCTGCCGGACAGGTTTCTGTAATCGCGGGATCAGGTGTGGCCGGAGCTGTGGACGGTGCTGCAGATGTAGCCCAGTTTCGTAACCCCTATAAGGTTGGGATAGATAAAGATGACAATATATACGTGGCAGATAACGGAAATCACCGCATCCGGAAAATTGCAGCCGGTACCGGAGTGGTCACAACTATTGCAGGAAGTTCGGCCGGATTCCTGGACGGGGTAGGTACAGCTGCCCGCTTTAACGGACCTATTGCCATCGCTACCGACCTTAACGGGAACATCTATGTAGCCGACAACAATAACCATGCAGTCCGTAAAATTGCACCAAATGGCCTGGTCACCACCATTGGTGGAAATGGTACTACCGGGTATAGTGACGGTACATGGCCAAATGTACGTTTTGCAAACCCCTCCGGACTTGCTGTTGATGCCAATGGCGATGTACTGGTGGCCGACAGGAAAAATAACCGGATCCGAAAAATAACGGTAAATACCGGTGTGGTAACTACCATTGCGGGTACTGGTGTACGGGAATCTATAGACGGGAACGGATTAAAATCGGCATTTTCTGAACCATTCGGTATATCCATTGACACCAAAGGCAATTATTATATCGCTGATCTGACCAGTCATATGCTGCGGCTGATGCGGCCTTCGGGAGATGTGATCACCCTCGGGGGCGATGGTACGGCCGGATTTCTGGATGGTGGTAAAACAGGTTCCAAATACAACCAGCCTACCGATGCAGTAGCCGATCGTAACGGAATCATTTTTGTGGCCGATCTTTCCAATGCACGCATCCGTAAAATAACTCCGGGCAATCCACTTTAAACCATACCCTATGAGAATCAATTTACAACTGCTTATTTTACTGGTACTCCTTTTGTTCAGTGAGACCGCAGGAGCCAGGCAGCAGCCTAAACGCCTGAAACTGGGCTATTCCATAGCCATTACCGCCATCACACCGGAGAAAATGGCCTATGCCAGATCAGCCGGAATAGATTACATAGAAGTATCCATGAACCCTTTGGTTGGCAAAAACCGTGAATTTAAACTTACAGATGTGCAACTACTGGCGAGGGCAAAGCAGGCAAAAAAAGCAGCCAACGATGCCGGGATCAGGATCTGGTCTGTGCATATGCCCTATGCAAAAGATGTAGATCTTTCGTTGCTGAAAGAAGAGGAACGCCTACAGGTAGTGGCCTTGCATCAGAAAGTACTGACTTACTGCAAAATCCTTCAGCCTGAAATTGTACTCTTCCATCCCAGTTATTACCTGGGCTTAAATGAAAGGGAAATGCGCATCAAACAGCTGGTAAAATCTGTAGCAACACTGAACCTGACCGTTAAACAGATCGGTTCCACTATGGTTGTGGAGAACATGCTGGGCTTTGAACTCCTGGCCGATGCAAAGCGGGAAAGACCCCTGTGCCGTACCGTGGAGGAAACCAGCCAGATCATGGATCTGCTGCCTGTTGATGTATATTCAGCTATCGACATGAACCACATTAAGCATCCCGAAAACCTCATACTGGCTATGGGTAAACGCCTGCGCAGTGTGCATATTGCCGATGGCACAGGGAAGCAGGAAAATCACTATTTCCCATGTTCAGGTCAGGGACAAAACAACTGGGTAGCGATACTTAAGGCCCTGGACCAGGTCGGTTATACCGGGCCGTTCATGTACGAAAGTGCTTATAAGGATGTGAAGGACATGAAGCCCTGTTATGAAAGTCTGTACCAGAATCTGCTGCAGTCAGATAAGACCGACTCCATCCTGATTGCCAAGAATTTTCCTTTACTGCTTCAATTGGAAAAGAACGGCCCCGCCGGTAAAGCGTTGCTTAAAAACAAGCAGATCCAAAAGATCCTGACCGCACAACGCAAGCGGGTACAACAGGCAATCCATAGCTGTAAAATGGCTTCCTGCTATGCCGAAGCCATAAAGTGGGACCGAAAGGAAATCAATGAAATTGGCAACGAACTGATCAGACTAAAAATCAAGGGGCTGGACAGGGATACCGTGGTTTTAAGGAAATCCTGGAACAACTGTGCCCTGGCAATTAACCGGATTTTTGATGTATACATTTCTTCCAAAGCGCCCCGGTACCCAAAAATTGACTCTATCAGTTTTAAACGCGGAGACAGCCTTTTTCTTGCACAAGTGCAGCAGCTGCTGAAACATAAAATTGCAGGGGATAAGCAATTGGCATTTTTTGAGCTGCCACTTCGCGGTGCCATTGATATTTTGAAACTAAACGGGAGGGATGAGGCCGCACGCTACGAACCCCTGAATTCCGGCCTTAATGCTGCACCTTTCCGAAAAGCAGGCCTTACCGATTGGAAAGCTTTCAAATACAGCATGATCCTGGTGCCTGGTTTAGGTCCCGAAGTACCAGGGATGGCCTTAGATCCGAATGGTGCCAAACGTTGCGAGGCCGCTGTGCTGCGTTACAAGCAAGGGCTGGCACCTTTTATTGTAGTTTCGGGCGGACAGGTACATCCCTTCAGAACGCCATTCAACGAAGCTGTTGAAATGAAAAAATATCTGGTAGAAAAATTAGGTATCCCCGAAGATGTGGTGTTTATTGAGCCGCATGCCAGGCATACCACCACCAATATCCGCAATGCCAGCCGCATGATCTTCCGTTTTGGTATGCCTGCAGATAAGCCGGTGCTGATTGTTACCGACACAAGCCAGAGTAAGTATATTGTTGAACGGATGGGGAAAACTGCCATGAGAGACCTGGGGTATCTGCCTTATAAAGATCTGGCAGCGCTGGGGCCCGAAGACACTGTTTTTTATCCGGTCGCACAGTCGCAGGAACCTGATCCTTTTGATCCGCTGGATCCTTAGAGGACAGTTTCCATTTTTTTAACACCCATTGCGTATTGTATGCCGCCAAGTATGTGTTTTAAAAAGAGTGGGTCTGTATAAGATTCTTCAACATGGCCAAGTGCAGTATAAAAGGACCTGCCGCCATCAAAATCATGATACCAGGACATGGGGTGATTGTCGCCATTCGCCCCACCCTTATAACTGCTTTCATCAATTTTTATCAGCACTTTAAGATCCGGATTTATCGCTTTAAAGTTGTACCATTCGTCTTTTCTTTTCCAGGCTTCCGGCAGATGTCTGGTAGCAATGGTTTTGGTGTTGATCACATTTAAGGTAGCTACCTGCTGGGCGGGGTGACTGATAAACCAGGCTCCGGCCAGTTTGCCGTACCAGGGCCAGCCGTATTCGGTATCAGTAGCGGCATGGATACCGGCATATCCGCCTCCTGCTTTAATGTATTGTTCAAAAGCGGCCTGCTGGCCTTCATCAAAAACATCACCGGTTGTGCTCAGAAAAACAACCGCTGCATATTTTTTTAAATTTTTTAGCGTAAACAAAGCTGCGTTTTTTGTGGTGTCTACCTCAAAATCGTTTTCCCTGCCCAATTGTTGAATAGCTGCAATTCCTGCAGGAATAGATTGGTGATAAAAACCTGCCGTCTTTGAAAAAACCAGTATCCTCTTCTTTTTGGCTGTTGCAGGCAACGTGAAGATCAATATAAGAAAGGCAACTGTCAGGCATCGGGCAAAGGTATTTGACATGGCTTCAATAGTTTGAAGCTAATGTAGTAAATATTTTCTGCCAGTCGGCCTTTCCCCTGCTTTTTCCAAGCCTTACAATAATCATGTTTTTTGAAGGGTTTACATATACATATTGCCCAAGAATTCCGGCTGCCATAAAATCGCCTGTTTTACTGGGCAGCCACCATTGCTGCTGGTAATACCAGGCGCTTCCATTACTGGTATCCACACTGGTCGATTCCTTTACCCAGCTAGCCGGAACAAGCTGTTTGCCGTTCCAGTTTCCTTTGTTTAAATAGAGGCGGCCAATCTTTGCAAAATCGTAGGCCCTGGCGTTGATGCAGCAAAATGTTTTTTCCAGCCCGTTTTTTTGCCTGTCTATGCTCCAGCTTGCATCGTATTCCATACCCAGGGGCTGCTATAATTTTTCCTGCAGGTATTGTGTCACCGTCTTGTTCTTTAACGCCCTTTCCAACACAAGTCCCAGCAATTGGGTATTTCCGCTAACATATTCAAACTGCTGCCCCGGTCCCCGTTTTAAAGTCATTTTGGCAATGGCCTTTCTCAGGTTGGTTCCATAATAAAATGTAGCTACTTCCGAAAAAGGGTTTACATAACCCTCCCTGAATTTAATTCCAGAGGTCATTTGCAGCAGGTGTTTGATGGTCACTTTTTCGAAGCCGTTTTTCTGCAGCTCGGGCAGGTATGCAGTGACAGGTTCAGCAGTAGATTTGATCAGTCCGTCTGCTATTGCACAGCCGATCAGTATAGAGGTGACAGACTTGGCCATAGAGAACGAAGGAACAATAGAGGTCTTATCGTATCCTTTAAAGTACTTTTCGTATTTGATGGTATCATTTTGTATAATGAGGAAAGCCACCGTTTTATGGGCTTCCATATAGCTGTCGAAAGGAATTCCGGTTCCATCTGTTGCACTGATATTTGCAGGTGTTCTCTGCTGCGCGGAAACATGAAAACTGAATTTCAGGCTGTCGTTGTGCAGCGTCCGTGCAGGAAACTTTTTGTAATCCTTAATGTCCGCAAAATTGTAAAATACAAATCTGGATATTTTGCAGGAACCTAAAAGACCAATGCTTAACGCTGCGAGCAGCAGATATGGGAAGTGCCGGGTTTTCATCTTTTTTATTCTTGAGATTTAATTTCTACAGTTTATTTAGTCTTAGCGCCACTCCCCCGTAAAAATTCCGCGTAGCGGCAGCATTAAAATACCTGCCGCCAAAGGCGTTCAGATCGTTGCCCAGGCTATACTTTTGGTTCAATATATTGTCTGCACCTGCAAAAATCTCTAAAGGAACACGGCCAATGCGCAAATTCTTCCAGCCGATTTTAGTCTGCAGGATATGGTATTTTTTAGCGTATGCCGTATTGGCGTCATTTAACGGAATGCGGGAAGTGAAGCTGTGCTGTAAAAAGAGATAAAAATCTTTGGGGAATTGTATATCTGCACTGCTCACACACATGGTTTTAGGTACCCCGGTAAGGTGGTTGCCCGAAAAATCATCGGTTTTATCTATGTAGTCTTCAAATTTAAAGTGGCTCAGTGTATAGGCGTTGCGCAGTTGAACTCCCCTGATTAGCTTGCTGGCATTCATCTTTACCAACCAGAAAGATAGTGCCGTCTCCAGTCCCCATTGCCTGGTGCCCCCTGCATTGATAAAGAACTCTGCATTGTTTTCATCCAGACGCCTTACTATGGCATTGTTCAGCTGATAATAAAACCCGGTTACCTCAATAAACAGACGGTTGTCGGGTAGCTGGTACCTGATGCCGCCTTCATAATTCCATCCGTATTCGGGCTGCAGGTCAACATTGATCACATTGTTCGAAGCCCTGATCTCGCTGATGCTGGGCGGCGAATACCCCTTACTTACAGAAGCTTTTAAAGCAATATCCGGACTAGCCATGTAGGAAACTGCAAGTCTTGGCATCAATTGCACATCAAACCTGTTGGTACGCGCTGCAATAGCTATCGGTACAATACTTTCATAGGCATATTTATACAAATTGGCACTGGCTGAAAGTTCAAACAGCCATTTGTTCAGCACATCAATGCTCAGATGAGCGAAAGCAAAATTTGCACCTGCTTTTAATTGATCAGAGGCCATAAGGTTGCCGGGCGTACCAAAGTCATTACCATAGTTGTCAATGTCGGAAGATGTGCGCATGCTTTCGGCACCCAAATTAAATTTCAGGCTGAGGTCTGTATACTTTTTTCCGTATTCCAGATAAGAGCGCAGGCCAAGAGTAAATTCTTTACGCTTCTCGTAATTGCTGATGAAAGGGTTTTTAAAATCCGTATAAGAAGAAAATACAGCTACCACGTGTTTCAGGTAATCCGTGATCTGCCAGTTGTGGGAAATCCCGCCATAAAGGGTTTTACTGTAAATACCAGCTTTTTGCTCTATAGCACTTTTAGCAGCACCGGCTGCAGGTCTCGATAGTTTTGGGTTTTGCAGGTATTGTGCTTCTGTAAGGCCGCCTGGAGTATTGTAATGCAGGTCGGAGTAAAAGATCAGGGCTTTTAATGCCACATTTTTTGCGTAGTCCCATTTTTGCAGGGTTTGAAAATATTTGCGGTCCATGGCGCTGTGGTCGCGGTAACCATCGCTGCGCTGATAGGCCTGGGTAAGGTTGAAGCTGTATTTATGGAACTGTTTGCTGAGGCTCAGATCTTCCCTGAACGCACCAAACGAACCTCCTTCAATTTTTAAAGCCAATGCTGTACTGTCGGGCGTTGCGCCCTGTGGCTGCACCAAGATCACGCCGCCTGAATTCGCCCCGAATATACTGCTGTGCGGGCCTTTTAATACCTGGATCCCGGTGGCTGCAGCAACATCGAGCGCATTGAAATAACTGCCTCCGCCTGCGTCGGTAAGCGGGAAGTCGTCGACATAGATTTTAATGTTCCTGATGCCGAAAGGAGAACGTAATAAGCTGCCCCGGATGGAAAGCCGGTAACTCCCTGGAGATCGTTCCTCCATACGTACTCCCGAAATGGTGTTTATAGCCGATACAAATGAATTTGATGGTTGCCTGCTGAGTACAGCCTGGTCTATTGTTCCGACACTGCCGGTAGACCGCATGAGCGGCTGGGCAGAAAAATAAGGATGGATGACTACTTCTTTAAGTCTTTTTGTGGTGTCTTGTTTATCTTGTGCAAGGCCCGAAAAGCAAAACGCAATCAGACAGGCCGTAAAAAATGTTTTCATCTGGAACAAAGCTAAAATTTAAGCGTTAATTTTTATAGGTTAAATCTGGCTATTTACTATTCCGTTTAAGCATCCATACTGCTATCGGACAGTGTTGAAGCTGTGTTGTACCTGCACTTTTGTTTTTTAGTAGACCTTTTCGTCCTTTTTAGATTCCTGCTAAATCCTTTCCTGATCATTTTGACCTAGAAAGGACCTAGGAAAGACCTAGAAAGGACCTGGCAAAGATTTAAAAATATAAGACTCATATCGTACACAGGCAAAAGCTTTTCTGGGCAGAGCGCAGCTGCTTAATCCAGAGGATTCATCTTTGGAATAAAATTTGTGTAACATTTTTGTACCAAAAGAAGATTACCTGCGTTAAGTTGTAAATAATCATATCAGAAAAAAATAATCACCCAAAAAAATGCAATTATGAAAAAACAAATTACTTTAGCCGCTACGCTATTATTGATGGTTATTGGCTTTTCCAGCTGTCAGAAAGAGGAACAGACGAGTTTGAAAAAAGACATTATCGGCACCTGGAAAGTAGCAAAAATAGAAACAACCGTACAGGGCTCGGCAACCGAAACCTATACAGGTGTTGCGTCGGATACCTTTGAATTCCGGAATAATGAGCAGGATGAGGTAATTGTAAATTTAAAATCCCAGAGTTTTATCGGCACCTATGTAGTGATGGAAGGTAAAGCGCTTAACCTGAGTTATGGTGGCAAGTTGTATACGACCACGGTGACTACCGTTACGGGCAATAAACTGGAGTTTTCAGGCAGCGTTGATAAAAGCAGTATCAAATTCTATCTGACAAGATAATTACGGGCACACTATTAAACCTGAGGGCTGTCTGGTTTTTGCCAGGCAGCTTTTTTTGAGCAAATTTAAATTCGGCTATATTTGCCCTCAGACCTGTTGGAAAATTAACAGGCAGGGCCGGTAGGTATGGTTAAACACACAACGTCATTTTCTTTTCCGTATTTATTTAAATGGCTTGTTCTTGTCTTGATTGCAGGTACTGCTGCCGGAACCTTGTCGGCTTTGTTCTTATCAAGCCTGAACCTGGTTACGGATTTCAGGAACCAGCACCATTGGCTGATTTACTTTTTACCGGTCGCTGGTTTTATTGTCGGCCTGCTGTACCATTATACCGGCAAGGGGGTAGAACGGGGCAACAATCTGCTATTTGATACCGTACATAACCCGAAAGACATCATTCCCCTTAAAATGGTACCCTTGGTGCTTGGCGGAACGCTGCTGACCCATCTTTTTGGGGGCTCGGCAGGTAGGGAAGGCACGGCTTTACAGATGGCGGGTGCCGCTGCCGATCAGTTGCATAAACCTTTCAGGCTGAATGCTGCCGATCGTACCATCTTGCTCATTTCGGGTTTAAGTGCAGGCTTTGCCTCCGTTTTTGGTACACCCCTGGCTAGTATCGTTTTTAGTATTGAAGTGCTTTTGCTGGCAAAAATACCCTACAAGGCCCTATTGCCAGCCACAGCAAGTGCTTATATGGGAGCCTGGGTGACCAGCTTATGGGGTGTTGGGCATACGCATTATCACATTCCGGAAGTTTTGCCCCTCTCGGTAAAAGGCCTAGCCTACAGCGGTATTGCCGGCATTGCATTCGGGCTGGCTGCCATTGTGTTTGTCCGCCTGACAGAGGGCCTGTCCCATATCTTTAAAAAAATTGACTATATGCCGCTACGCCCTTTGGCAGGTGGTATTGTGCTGGTATTGTTATTTTTAATACCAGGGACGTATAAGTTTGCGGGTTTAGGCATCCCAACAATTGTGGAGTCCTTTAGCACAGCGAGCCATCCTCAGGATTTTGCCCTTAAAATCCTGTTTACGGCCATCACGCTTGGGGCCGGTTTCAAAGGGGGGGAGGTAACCCCGCTTTTCTTTATCGGGGCAACGCTCGGTAGTGCTCTATCTGTATTCCTTCCATTGCCGCTGGGTTTATTGGCAGGGATGGGCTTTGTAGCTGTTTTTGCCGGTGCGGCCAAAACGCCTTTGGCCTGTTGTGTAATGGCAATGGAACTGTTTGGACTTTCATGTGGGTTATATGCTGCCATCGCCTGTGTAGTGGCTTACCTCATCTCGGGCCGGCACAGCATCTACAACGCAGCTGAAAATAAAACCCCCAAACACTTATTGTTTGGTAAAATCAGGAATGTGTTTTAATTTCTTTATTTTCGCGCTATAAAAGGAATAGCATTAATGGATTACCAATTTAAAGAAATAGAGCAGAAGTGGCAAAAGTTCTGGGCTCAGCATTCAACGTTTAAAGCAGAAAAAAATACTGCAAAACCTAAGTTTTATGTACTGGATATGTTTCCCTATCCTTCGGGAGCGGGCTTACACGTTGGACATCCGCTGGGCTATATTGCTTCTGATATATTTTCCAGGTATAAGCGGTTAAAGGGCTTTAATGTGCTGCATCCTATGGGCTACGATTCTTTCGGGTTACCGGCAGAGCAATATGCCATTCAAACCGGGCAGCATCCGGCTTTAACTACTGAAGCCAACATCAATACCTACCGCAAACAACTGGATGGGATCGGCTTTTCTTTTGACTGGAGCAGGGAACTGCGTACCAGCGATCCTGAATATTACAAATGGACACAGTGGATCTTTATGCAGCTGTTCAATTCATGGTATAACCTGGAAACAGACCGTGCAGAAGACATGACCACTTTGATAGAAAAATTTAATGCTGCCGGCAGCGCCGACGTAAAGGCTGTTTGTGATGAGGACACAAAAAGCTTTATGCCGAGCGACTGGGCCGCCATGACCGATGAAGAAAAACAGGAAGAACTTTTAAAATACCGCCTGACCTATTTAAAGGAAAGTACGGTAAACTGGTGCGCTGCCCTGGGTACGGTACTGGCCAATGATGAGGTGAAAGATGGCTTTTCGGAACGCGGCGGCCACCCTGTGGAACAAAAGAAAATGATGCAATGGAGCATGCGCATTTCTGCTTACGCAGAGCGTTTGCTGCAAGGCTTAAATACAATAGACTGGCCTGAGCCGGTGAAAGAGATGCAGCGCAATTGGATCGGTAAAAGTGTTGGGGCGAGTGTAAAGTTTAAAATTGAAGCTGCAGAAACGAAAAACCTGCCTTTGAATGTAGATTCGATAGAGGTTTTTACCACCAGGGTGGATACTATTTTTGGGGTTTCTTATCTGGTGCTGGCACCGGAACATGAACTGGTTGCGGTGCTGACCACCGCTGAGCAGCAGGCAGATATCGACAAGTATATTGCGCAGACGAAGAAAAAATCGGAGCTTGACCGTATGGCCGATACCAAAACAGTATCGGGTGCATTTACCGGCAGCTATGTGATTAACCCGGTTAGCGGTGAGCGGATCCAGTTGTGGATTGCTGATTATGTGCTTGCAGGTTATGGAACCGGAGCGGTAATGGGGGTGCCGAGCGGCGACCAGCGCGACTGGCTGTTTGCCCGTCATTTTAACCTGCCGGTGGTCCAGATCCTGGATGCGCAGCAGGATATTGAGCATCAGGCAGATGCCACCAAAGAAGGAAAGTACATCAATTCCGGTTTCATTAACGGAATGAACTATAACGAGGCTGTGGCTACACTGAATGCATGGCTGGAAGAAAAAGAAGTAGGGAAAGCAAAAGTGAACTACCGCATGCGTGATGCTATTTTTGGCAGGCAGCGCTATTGGGGAGAACCTATTCCGGTATATTTTAAAGATGGACTGCCGTATCTGATCAAAGAAGAAGAACTTCCGCTGATGCTGCCGGAGATTGATAAGTACCTGCCAACAGAAACCGGTGAGCCGCCATTGGGAAGGGCCGAGGACTGGAAATATGAAGACGAGTACGAGTATGAGCTGAGCACCATGCCGGGATGGGCAGGGTCGAGCTGGTACTGGTACCGCTATATGGATGCCAGGAACGACTCAGACTTTGCTTCAAAAGAAGCTATTACTTACTGGAAAGATGTTGACTTGTATATAGGTGGCGCTGAGCATGCAACCGGGCACCTGTTGTACAGCCGTTTCTGGAACAAGTTCCTGAAAGACCTGGGCTATGTGCAGGAGGAAGAACCTTTCAAAAAACTGATAAACCAGGGCATGATACAAGGGCGGAGCAGTTTCGTATACCGGGTTATTGACGAAACAGGCAGAGGCACCAATACTTTGGTTTCTTACGGCTTAAGAAAAGACTATAAAACATCGGCGCTGCATGTAGATGTAAATATTGTTGACAACGACATATTGAACATTGAGCAATTTAAATTGTTCAGGCCTGAGTTTGCGGATGCAGAATTTATCCTCGAAAATGGCAAATACATTTGCGGTGTAGAGGTAGAAAAGATGTCTAAATCTAAATTCAATGTGGTAAACCCTGATGTGCTGATTGAAAGTTATGGTGCCGATACCTTGCGCATGTACGAGATGTTTTTAGGTCCGCTGGAGCAAAGTAAACCATGGAATACCAATGGTATTGAAGGGGTGTTTAAATTCCTGCGCAAATTCTGGCGTTTGTTCCATAACGAAAACTGGGATTTCCATGTAAGTGATTCTGTCCCTGCAAAGGCCGAATTGAAAGCCCTGCATAAGATCATTAAAAAAGTACAGGACGATATTGAGCGGTTTTCGTTCAATACCTCTGTTTCCAGTTTTATGATTGCTGTGAATGAGCTTACCGAACTGAAATGTAAAAACCGCCAGGTGCTGGAAGACCTGGTTGTGGTGCTTTCGCCCTATGCACCGCACATTTGCGAAGAGCTGTGGGCATTGCTGGGGCATGAGGAGGGCAGCTTGTCGTATACCGCTTATCCGACCTTTAATCCGGAATACCTGGTAGAAGACGAGTTCAGTTATCCGATTTCGGTAAATGGAAAAACGCGCATGAACCTGAATATTGCGCTCACCTTGCAGCCTAAAGAAGTAGAAGCCCTGGTGCTGGCCAATGATGATATTCAGAAATACCTGGAGGGAAAGACACCTAAGAAGGTGATTGTTGTTCCCGGAAGGATTGTAAATATTGTAATATAGAAAATAACCGTTCTCTTTCTGAGAAGGTATTTTTGCCGTTAAAGGAGAACCTGGGCCTTTGCTTAGCACGGACCCAGGTTCTCTTACTTTCTTAGGGTTGGTTAGTTTCTTGGAGTTAGTTAAATTTTCAGGTAAAGCATCTTATAGTTTTTGGTGTTTGCACAAATTAATGAGCCGATCTGTAACAATTGCCCACTTTTGTATACTAATTAACGTAAAAAGACTCAAATGAAATCAATTCTGATCTTGCTCATAGGTTTAGGGATAACCCTTAACAGCTATGCGCAATTTTCTCTGGGCGGAGGAACCGCCAAACCAGTGGTAACAGGACGCATTACTGCTGTAATTCTGGACTCACTCACAAAAAAACCGATAGATTATGCCAGTGTATCCCTGATAAAAACAAAAGACAGTAAGTCTGTAAACGGAGGGGTAACGGACGCAAAAGGAAAAGTAGTGCTGCAGAACGTTGCCCCGGATGAATATAAACTCTCGGTTGGTTTTATGGGCTATAGATCGAAAAGCATTGCTGTTAAAACCAGTCCGGAGAGACCAGACCACAATGCGGGGGTAATTTACATCAGTCCTGCCGCCGGCAATTTAAAGGAAGTAGAAATATCAGGGCAGAAGGCTCTGATAGAAAATAAAGTAGATAAGCTGGTGTACAATGCGGAGCAGGACATTACCAATGCCGGGGGAGACGCTACTGATGTGATGCGTAAAGTGCCTATGTTATCTGTTGACATCAACGGAAATGTACAGCTGCGGGGCGCCGCTGTAAGGGTGCTGATTAACGGGAAACCTTCCGGAACAATGGCCAACAGCGTGGCCGATGCCCTGAAAATGATCCCTGCGGAGCAGATCAAAAGTGTGGAAGTGATTACGAGCCCTTCTGCCAAATACGACGCCGAGGGATCGGGCGGGATCATCAACATCATCACCAAAAAGAAAACTGCAGAGGGCATCAGTGGAAATTTAAATGCAACGGCAGGAACACGCTCAAACAATGGTACCTTTAGTTTAAGCGCCAAAACCGGGCGTTTGTCTGTAAACGGGAGTGCAGGTTTGAACCAGGCATATCCACAAAACTCTAAAGTGGTAACGTTTAACAGTGTTACAGAAAAAGGAGTGACCAGTGAGGTATTGCAGAATGGTTATTCCAAATGGTCGAGGGTAGGCTATAATGGTAGTTTCGGGGTGGATTATGATGTAAATGCCTATAATAACTTTAGTACAACGGTAAAGATAAACCGGTTTTCGAATGGCGGTCCGGGCAGCTCTGAAATCCTGAGGGATGGTGTTGCCTCTACCAATTTCAGAGATATGGACATGAGTTTCAACAACCTGGACTGGAACGTCGATTACAGGAAAACAAGCAAGAAGGAAGGAGAGGAGTTCAGTGTTTCCGCACAGTTGTCGACCGGCCGTAATGGCAGCGATTTTACAAACAGATTTGTGGCAGAAGGGATACCGGAGGTCATACTGACCGGACACAATACCGGAAAAAACAATGAGTACACTGTTCAGAGTGACTATACTTATCCTTTTAGCAAAACGACCACTCTGGAAACAGGGATTAAAGGGATCTTCAGGAACATCATCAGTGATTATGATCAGGCCCAGCAGGACTTCGATTACGACCAGAATGTTGCTGCAGCATATGGGGTAATGGGTTTTAAGTTGACCAAAAGAATATCGGTTAAAGCAGGACTGAGGGCTGAATACACCAAAATTGGCGGACTGGCAGGAAACACCTTTAATTTTGATAATGATTACTTTAACCTTTTTCCGAGCATGGTCATTTCGCAGACCCTGAAAGGAATGAGTACGGTTAAACTGAGTTACAACCGCAGGGTGCAGCGCCCAAGCTTATTTTACCTGAACCCTTTTAGAAACAAAAGCGATGTGTTTAATCCTATAGAAGGAAACCCTGGGTTGTCGCCCGAGCTTTCTGACAATATAGAAATGGGCTATTCTACGTTTATCAAAGGATCAGTAGTCAATGTTTCTGCATTTTACAGGAATACTAAAAACATTATAGAGAGTTTTATCCGGCCCATTGAAGAAGATGGTGAAACCAGAAACCTGACTACCTATAAGAATGTGGGTACCAGTCAGTCGTACGGTTTGAATGTTTTTGGTTCTTACAATCCAAAGCCAAAATGGACTTTAATGGCGAATCTGGGCTTTAATACTTATGAGATCAGCAATTCGGAAAGTAATTTAAATACGGGTACATTTTTAAATTACACTGCTTTTGCACGCTCTGCCTATGCCCTTCCGGGAGGATGGAGCACGGAGTTGTGGGGTGTGATCAATGCGCCTAAACGAACCTCTCAGGGTAAAACAGACATGATGTATTTCTACGGCGGTGCTGTGAAAAAGGAGATCCTGAAGAAAAAAGCGACGATAGGCTTAAATGTGCTGAACCCTTTTAACCGTGATTTAAACATCAAGACCAATAATGCCACTGTAAACTCTGTTCAGCGGACAGACATCCATTATCCTTTGCGCTCGTTCGGACTGAATTTCAGCTATAACTTCGGGAAAATGGATTTCAACGCCAAACCTAAGAAGAAGAAAGGGGTGAACAACGACGACTTGAAAAAAGAAGAGCAACAAGGCGGACAAGGTGGCCAGGGCGGTGGCTTAGGTGGCGGCCAGCAGTAGTGATTATTCTTTTTTTACCGTTTTGAGTACCATCAGGTTCAGGGCATTAAGTGAGAAACCGCTGATGTTATTTTGGGTCATGATGAGGGATTGGTCGTATAAAATAGGCACTACATTGGCGTATTCGACAATCATCTTATCCATTTTCTGGTACAACAGATAGCGTTTTTTATTGTCGCGTTCGTAATAACTCTTTTCAAACAGGCGGTCGAACTCCTGATTGAAATAACCAGTATAATTTGGCCCGTTGGGTACTTTGTTGCGGGAATAGAACATCGCCATGTAGTTTTCACCATCTGGGTAGTCGGCAATCCATGAGCCCCTGAAAAAATTGACCCCATTTTTAGAGATCAGGTCGCGCAGACTGGCATTCGGACTCACATCTACTCTGGTGTTGATTCCTATTGCAGCCAGCTCGCCCTGGATGAACTCTATCAGGTCTTTATAGGTGGTGGAAGTACTGAGTGTAAGCTGTGGTAAGCCTTTACCATTAGGGAAACCTGCTTCGGCCAGCAGCTTTGCCGCTTTTTGCGGTTCATAGTGGTAACCTTTAACTGCAGTACTGTCGAATCCCGGCATACCCTGCGGAATAAAGCCTGAAGTGGCAGGTACACCAATGCTGTTTCTTAAATATTTGATCAGTTTGGGTTTATCAATGGCGTAATTGATAGCCTGCCGTATCTTTTGATATTTCAAAGGAGAGTTTTTTGCGATGACCTTGCTGGTATCTACCAATATGCCCAGGTATTCTGTACAGAGGTAAGCGCCTTTTCTGAGTTGAAATTTGCCTTTATACTTACTGGTCATTTTGCCGCTTTTGGTTAATATATCATCGCGGTAGCTGCCATCAACTTTGTCAAAATAGTCGAGTTCCTTTTTGATGAAATTCATAAAAGCACTTTGTTTATCGCTGATGAAGGTTACTTTCACCGCATCGAGGTAGGGCAGCTGCTGCTTGCCTTCCTTTTCCCAATAATGTTCGTTTTTCAGCAATACCAGTATTTCATCCTCTTTCCAGTATTTGAATTTAAAAGGCCCGGTACCTATAGGATGGCTCCTGAAATCTTTGCCATAGTGTTCCACGATTTCTTGTGGTACTACCGAGCAGTACTGGGTGGTAAGCAGGTTCATGAAGGCGGGAAAGGGCTTGGTTAGCTTTACCTGAAAGGTGCTGTCGTTTAGCGCGATAAAACTATTCCTGTCTTTTATCTTGTCGCTGAAGATCCAGCCACCCGATGAGGCTACTTTTGGATCTATGAGCCGGTAAAAGCTATAACAGAAATCGCGGGCAACCACCCTGGGCCCTTTTCCGCCAGGGAAGAGAGGATGATCGTGGAAATAAACATCGCTGCGAAGGTTAAAGGTATAGGTAAGGCCGTCGTCTGCAATCTGCCAGGTTTTGGCAATACAGGGTATGGTGTTCAATGCACTGTCTACCTGAACCAGGCCGTTAAAAATCTGATTGATCATCCAGATCGCATTTTGGTTGCGGGCAAAGGCGGGGTCGAGCGAGGTTACATTCTGATCGAGGTTCATGTTAAAAACCTTTTTTCCGGTATCGGAAGAGTTGTTTTTACAGGCTGCGAATGCCAGAATGAACAGTGCAGAAAAAATATTGTTTATAATACGGCGCATCGGTTCAGGAATAGTAATTTTGTACAAAGTAATAAATATATTCATATGTCTTTTTTAAATGCGGTTATAAATAAAGTTAAGGATGAGGCCCTGCGGGAGCAGCTTCAGGAACGTGTAGATATAATTCAGCATAAAATAAAGTTCATGGACAGGGTACCTGTTGCCTGCCTGGATGCTGGCAATAAGGTCAATTATGCACTCGAAGAAGTAATAGTGGATGCGGGAGGATTACTGCATGACTTTATAGATACCGCAAAAGTGGTGATTTATATGGAAAAGGGGCGTACTATGCTGGAATTGATGGGGATTGTTCCACCATTGCTTGGAAAGACCTGGCCTGCAGTTGCCTATAACAGGGTTTACCTGATGAACGGGCAGGATCTTGATTTTGATGATCCGGAAGACCTGGTTGCTTTGCTTGAGGACATTGCAGAAATGCTGCACCCGGGATCTTTTGTGTTTGGCAATGAGGGGATTGACTGGCTAAGCTTTAAAACGCAATAAATTTATCCATCTGCTGGCCGGTAAACTTCAGGGTATCTTCTTTAAATAAATCACCGTTTTCATTAAGCTCGGTTTTAATGGCTGCTATGTGTATCCTTAATGGAAGTACGTTCAGGTGCAGGTAGCTACATACACCACCAAAATGATCTATGCCTCTGATGTTGCCATATTTGCCGGAAGATAAACCCACCAGAGCTGCTTTTTTATCGTAAAAACTTTCCGGAAAATTACAGGCATCGATAAAGGTTTTCAGAACCCCCGGGAAGCTGCCGTTATACTCAGGAATTACAAAAAGAAATTTGCTGGTTTGGGTAATCAGATCCTGTATGGTTTCAAAGGAAGCACTCCTTTTTCCATAAAGATCTGTTGAGATCAGGTTTTCAGGTAATTCTTCGAGGTTAAACAATGTGGTCTGTAACCCTTTTTCTGCCAGTGTTTTCTGATAATATTGTGCCAGTTTTAAGGTGTTGCTGCCCGGTCTGTTTGTGCCCGATATGATGGTTACCATGTAATAATTGTTAATAAGATGTGTAAAACACTTAAGCCATTAGTACTAACTTTGCCATTTAGTTTGTATCTTAGCTAATCGTTAAAATATGCCTGAATCATTACAAAAATAGCATTTTTTATAGATTTACTTCAATGTAAATTAAGCCCTAATAAATAAGTGGTAAATTATTAAAAAGATAAATGAGTAAAATTATTGCATTGGCAAACCAGAAGGGTGGAGTAGGTAAAACAACCTCATCTATAAACTTAGCCGCAAGTTTAGCCGTACTGGAATACAGGACGTTACTGGTTGACGCAGATCCTCAGGCAAACTCTACATCTGGTATTGGTTTTGACCCGAGAAATATCAAAAACAGCATCTACGAATGTATCATTAACGATATTGAGCCTACAGATGCTATACAAAAAACAGAGACACCAAACCTGGACCTGTTGCCTGCACATATAGACCTGGTTGGAGCGGAGATCGAAATGATCAACCTGACCAACAGGGAGTATAAGATGAAGGCTGTCCTGGAGAAGGTTAAAGACCAGTATGATTTCATCATTATCGACTGCTCTCCATCCCTGGGTTTAATTACCATTAACGCGCTTACGGCCGCGGATTCGGTCATTATTCCGGTGCAATGCGAGTATTTTGCGTTGGAAGGTTTAGGTAAATTGCTGAACACAATTAAAATAGTCCAAAACCGTTTAAATCCTGAACTGGAAATTGAAGGTATTTTGCTGACTATGTATGATGTACGTTTGCGCTTGTCTAATCAGGTGGTTGAAGAGGTGAAAACGCATTTTCAGGAATTGGTTTTTGAAACCATTATTCAAAGAAATACCCGCTTAAGTGAAGCGCCAAGTTATGGTGTTTCAGTAATTATGCATGATGCAAATTGCAAGGGCGCAATCAATTATCTGAACCTGGCCCGTGAAATTGTCCGTAAAAACGGAATGGTCACAGAAGTACAGGATGTAAATACGGCAACTCTATAATTATTTTTTAATGACATCTTTTCAGCGAAAAACAGGTTTAGGTAAAGGATTAAGTGCGCTTTTAGATGATAGCGAATCGGTTAATCCGCCTAAGAACAATGGCGTTAACCCGGTAAGCGAAACCAGACAGCAGGAACCTGCCAGTAACATTGGGTTCATCAACATCAGCGAAATTGAGACTAATCCTTTTCAGCCCCGTACCGAATTTGATCAGGTAGCTTTAAACGAGTTGTCAGAATCTATTAAGGTGCAGGGACTCATACAACCTATTACCGTTAGAAAACAGGCTGCCAATAAATACCAGCTCATTTCCGGTGAACGGAGATTGAGAGCTTCCAAACTGGCCGGGCTGACACAAATACCTGCTTATGTACGTAGTGCCGATGACCAGCAGATGCTGGAAATGGCCTTGATTGAGAACATACAACGTGAAAATTTAAACGCTATAGAGGTCGCCCTTAGTTTTCAGCGTATGCTGGATGAGTGTAATCTGAAACAGGAGCAATTGGGTGAACGGGTAGGTAAAAACCGCACTACGGTAACCAATTACCTGCGTTTGCTGAAACTACCGCCAGCCATTCAGATTTCTATCCGCGATCAGAAAATCTCTATGGGACATGCCCGCGCACTGATCAATGTAGAGCAAGCAGATAAGCAGCTTTTTATTCATCAGGAGATCATTGATAAGGGGCTTTCTGTAAGGAAGGTTGAAGAACTCGTAAGAAGTATCAATAGTGTTGAGGTAAAGCCTAAGTTCCAGCTTAAATCTAAAGCTGTACCCGCCGAATATCAGAAACTACAGAAAGACCTGGCCTCCAAATTTGCTACTAAAGTGAAACTGAAAGTAGGCGAAAATGGCAAGGGTGCCATCGAAATTCCATTCATGTCTGATGATGACCTGAACCGGATCTTAGAGTTATTGGACTGGTAATGTATAAGCTTTTCCTGTTGCCGGCCTTACTTTTTTTTGCTGCTTTTACAGGAAAGGCACAGCAGGTTACGCCGCTAAAAAAGGACAGCACTACGGTTAAGACGGCTACTGTTGACAGCGTAAAACCCTATATCAATGTGGGTAAAATTGCCGGGCGAAGGGCTGCCATCCGCTCGGCCATGCTGCCTGGACTGGGACAGATCAGAAATGGTTTGACCATCTACCGGGGCTTGAAGGTGGCCGGTATCTATACCGGGGCCACATTGCTTACCATCTCTTATATAGACAATTCCAAAAAGTACAATCTTTTTGTTGATGAACTGAAATACAGGGCTGAGAATCCCGGACAAACACAATTGTATCCAAGTACACCTGACGACCGTCTGATCCAGGCAAAAGATATTTACAGAAGGAACAAACAGGTAATTATTTTTTCGTATGTTGGTCTGTACCTGCTCAATATCATAGAAGCTTATATCGATGCACGTCTTGCCAATTTTGATGTAGGCGATGTGGCCAGTATAAAGATAAGGCCGGATATGATCAATACGGGTTATACGTACGGGATGAACAGTGCGGCACCAGGAATTAAGATTGCAATTAGCTTTTAAAATAAACAAGATGAAGATAGCTTTACTCGGTTATGGTAAAATGGGACAGATCATTGAACGTTTTGCCCTTGAAAGAGGCCATGAAGTGGTCCTGAAAATCAGTATCGATAATACAGAAGATTTAACCACCTCGAACCTTGCCAAGGCTGATGTGGCTATAGATTTTAGTGCGCCAGATGCTGCGCTAAGTAATATTTACGCTTGCTTTGACGCCAATGTTCCGGTGGTTGTAGGTACTACCGGATGGTACGGCCAATTGCAGGAGGTAAAAAATGAATGCCTGAGCCGTAACAACAGCCTGCTTTATGGGTCAAACTTCAGCATAGGCGTGAACCTTTTCTTTCATATCAATAAGGTGATGGCAAAACTGATGAACGATTACCCGGCTTATGAAGTGCAGGTAGAGGAGATTCACCATACCCAGAAACTGGACTCGCCAAGCGGAACGGCAATGACCATTGCCGAAGGGATTATTGAGCAGATGGATAGGAAAACCGAGTGGGTGAACGAACTGGTAGGTACCCAGTTTGATGATATAGTGAAAAAAGACCAGTTGCTGATCGAGTCGCTTAGGATTGAAAATGTACCGGGTACACATACGGTCCTTTACAGTTCGGAGGTCGATGAAATTGAGTTGAAACACACTGCCCATAACCGCGCTGGCTTTGCGCTGGGTGCAGTGGTTGCAGCAGAGTGGTTACAAAATAAACAGGGCTTTTATAACATAGCCGATATATTTAATTTTAAATAACAGTATATGAGTTGGAAATTCTGGCAAAAATCTAATCAGGAAGACAGCAATAAGCCGAAAAAGAAGAAATCAAGAGGCCGTGAATGGGTAGACGCCATTATTTTTGCTGTAGTTGCGGCTACCATTATCAGGGTTTTCTTTATCGAAGCTTATACCATTCCAACCGCTTCTATGGAGCGTTCTTTATTGGTGGGCGATTTTCTTTTTGTGAGCAAAATGAACTATGGTGCAAGAATACCGATGACACCCGTAGCCTTTCCTTTTGCGCACCACACCATGCCTGTTACCGGTACCAAGGCCTATTGGGAAGGCGTACAATGGAAATACCGCAGGTTGCCTGGTTTATCAGATATCAAAAGAAATGATGTAGTAGTTTTTAATTACCCCCAGGGCGATACAGTTGCTTTGGAGCAGCAGGATGTGGATTACTATCAGATGGTAAGGGCTGAAGGCTGGAAAGAAATCAATACAAGATATACGATTGTCAGCCGGCCGGTTGACAAGAGAGAAAATTACATCAAGCGCTGTATAGGTATAGCAGGTGATACCGTAAGCATGAAGAATGGATTGGTTTCTGTAAATGGAAAGCCCGAAAAATTAAAGCCTACAGGTGAGATCAGCTATGAGGTCGTGTTTAAAACCGCTGATGTGAACCCTACGGTTTTTGAGGACCTTGGTTTTAATATTTCTGAGGACATCCGAAGTTCCATGACCCCGAAAGTATATATCTTTAACGGTACAGCACCTATGATGGCAGAAGTGAAGAAACTGGATTTTGTTCAATCTGTAAAGGAATTTACTGCTGCGGATAATATTCGCGAGGGTGATGTTTTTCCTTATGATAAGAACCGGAACTGGAATGTAGACAATTTCGGGCCGATCATTATCCCCAAAAAAGGCTGGACGGTGAAGCTGGATAGCGTTACAATGCCACTTTATGAAAGAAGTATCCGTATTTATGAAGGCAACAAGGTAGAAAAGGCTGCTACAGGGTGGCTGATCAATGATAAGCCGGCTGATAGTTATACTTTTAAAATGGACTACTACTGGATGATGGGTGACAACAGGCACAGGTCGGCCGACTCCCGTTACTGGGGTTTTGTTCCGGAAGATCACATTGTGGGTAAAGCGCTGTTCATCTGGATGAGTTACGATACCAATGCTTCTTTCTTTAAGAAAATAAGATGGGGCAGGTTACTGAGGGGAATTCACTAGGATAAACCTTCAATTCCAAGTTTAGCAGCAAGCTCACTTAAATCATTTACAACGGCATCTATTAAAGGGATGCCGTTTTTTTTACGCTCATTTTCAAAGTTATATTCTGGTTCTCCCGGTATGATGACCTGTTTTTCAGGATCAATGGTCTTAGCCGTTTTGAAACGTGTGATCCAGTTGTCTAGGTGATCCTTAAATTCCTGCGCAGGTCTGAAGCCATCTACACGCATGGCACCCAGAAAATGGCCTATACCTTCACCGACTGGGTCGGTTGGCGGGTCGAGGAACGCTACAAAAGGAGGGACCCAGGGGCCATAATTGGCGCCTGACAGGACTGCAGAAAGGATATCTACCGTTGCACCAAGTCCGTAGCCTTTGTGGCTGCCGTGGTCTTTATCACTGCCGAGGGGTAGTAAAGAACCGCCTTCTTTCAGCTGGTTCGGATTTACAGAAGTTTTTCCTGCTGCATCCTGCACCCAACCCTCAGGAACAGATTGATTTGACCGCTGGGCAATTTCCAGTTTTCCATTTGCAGCGGCAGCAGTGGCCATATCCACTACAACTGCAGGATATTTTCCGGCCGGAAAAGCATAGCACATGGGATTGGTACCTAATAACCTTTCATTAGCATAAGTAGGAGCTACCAGCGGGCTTGCATTGGTCATGCTGATGCCAATCATATCCTGTTCAACGGCTATTAACGAGTGGTAGCCTGCTATCCCAAAATGGTTGGAATTTTTAACGGAAACCCAGCCACTGCCATAGGTTTTTGCCTTTTCTATGGCTATGTTCATAGCAAATGGTGCTACTACAAGGCCTAAACCCCCATCGCCGTCCACAGTTGCGGTAGTAGCGGTTTCATGTACTACTTTTATAAGGGGCTGTGCATTGATGCGTTTCTTTTCCCATAACCTGACGTATCCACTCAGGCGAGCAACCCCATGGGAATCAATGCCTCGCAAATCGGAACGCAGTAAAACATCGGCAGCAAGACGGGCATCAGTTTGCGGACAGCCTATTGTTAAAAATACGTTTTCTGTAAATCTGCGCAGCTGCTGTTCGCTAAAAGTATAAAAAGTCATGTTAATCAGGCAAATAATACGGTAAACTGATGATCCAGAGGTTTAAAATGATTGATCAGTGATTCAATAAAGTCGTCGCCATAGGCAACATACATGGGGGCAATATTTAGCACCCTTTCCTGCAGTACGCCTGAGGGGAAAAGTTTAAGCTTTAAGTTCTCCAGCTGTGCAAGAGATGTTTTGTGTTTACGTTTTTCAGCTCTCAGCATTTTTTGCTCCAGGTTGGCAACCAGCTTTAAGGCCCTGGTTTTGGCGGCATCGGCCGATTGAGAGAGACTTTTGTCAATCTTATAGGCATTGAGCTTAATCTGGTCAAAAACTGCTCTTATGGCACGTTCTTCATCATCCAGCGAAAGCTGCAGATTCACATGAGCCTTTACCCAGTCACTTTTGAGGGTTTCGGTAGGACTAAAGAGCTGTTTGTGGCTGATGCCCAAAATCTGCATCCGGGTTTCACTACGCTGGTCGATAACCATCGCAGAATTTCTTAGCAACAGTACCGGGAAGCCGATCTGATAATAGTCGAAATTAGCTTTTAACTGCAGCCAGTAGGTCACTTCTGCTCCTCCGCCAATGTAAGCGAGGTTCGGAAGGATCACTTCCTGGTATACCGGGCGCATCACTACATTGGGGCTAAACCGCTCCGGATAGTTTGTGATCTCGGTTTTAAGCTCAGTTTCGCTAAAAGCAATGGCTGTATTCATTACCTTGTACCGACCATCTTCTTGAACTATACGTTCCCGCAGGCCCTCCGTCATGTAAAAGAAATTGATTTCCCTTGGGTTTACCTGGGGCTTATGGCCAAGTGCTTCGAGCCGGGCGTTGCTTTGGCTGATAAATTTGAAACTGTTTTGTTCGGTAATGTCCTGACAGATGATTTCGGAGAATTGCTTTTTCAGTTCACGATCATCGGCATCTATACAAACCAGACCGTATTTCCCGAAGAGGGCGTTGACAAGGTCGCGTGTCGCATCGCTCAGTTTTTTATGGCGGCTATAGGCATTGCTAACCAATTCGGCAAGCCAGTGACCATTTTCGCTGATGCCAAGATAGCCTTTGTAAGCAATCAGGGTATCTGCAATGTCAGCAGTATCCAGCCTTCCTGTTGCACCTGCAGCCTGCTTGCTCCAGGTTAAGGTCTTATCTTCAATTTTAATGTGGTTGATTTCTTCAAAGTCGTGGTCTTCGGTAGCCATCCAGTAAACAGGGACAAAATTATACTCCGGAAACTTATCCTTTAGTTCTTTTGCCAGGTTTATTGCGGTTACAATTTTGTAAATAAAATACAGTGGGCCGGTAAATATGTTCAGCTGATGGCCTGTAGTGATGGTAAAGGTTTTTTCGTCTTGCAGCAGGCTGATGTTTTCAGCAACAGGGGGCGGCGTTTTGACCGATGCATATTGCTGTTGAAGGGTTTTTACAAGGACGGTTCTATCGCCACTGAAGTTCCGGTTTTTAATGACCTCATTAAAGCCATTAAAATCCGGGCTGTATTTATAAAAGCTTTTTAACTGATCTTTTCCGCTGATGTAATCCAGTACAACTGCCGAGAAAGCATTGGTTTCCTGATAAGAGATGTATTTAGCCTGCATTGCCACGAATTTAAGTTAATAAACCATAATTCTTAATTTGCGGCTTTTATTTTACAATCTGTCCATATAGATCGAAATCTTCCGCACGGTCGATTTTTACTTTGACAAAACTGCCATTGGCGGCATAGCCTGTACTGGCGTCAATCAGAACTTCGTTGTCTACTTCGGGAGAATCAAATTCTGTACGTCCGATAAAGAAATCACCTTCTTTTCGGTCGACCAGCACTTTATAGGTTTTTCCTACTTTTTCCTGATTAATGTCATACGAGATTCCCTGCTGTAATTCCATAATGGCATCCACACGTTCTTGTTTCACTGCTTCAGGAACGTCATCAACCAGGCTGTGCGCATGGGTTTTTTCCTCGTGCGAATAAGTAAAGCAGCCCAATCTGTCGAAACGGGTTTCTTCCACCCAATCCATCATTTCTTCAAAATCCTGTTCTGTCTCGCCAGGGTAACCGCAAATTAGGGTGGTACGCATAGCGATGCCGGGCACTTTATCTCTGATCTGGTTTACGATGTCGATGGTTTTTTGTTTGGTGATACCACGACGCATAGATTTCAGCATGTTATCTGTAATATGCTGTAAAGGCATATCCAGATATTTGCAGATGTTTTCGCGCTCGTTCATGGCATCCAGAATTTCCATCGGGAAGCCCGAAGGGTAGGCATATTGAAGCCTGATCCACTCAATTCCGTTTACATCAGACAGTCTGCGCAGCAGTTCATCAAGGTTACGCTTTCCGTAAATGTCCAGGCCATAGTAGGTGAGGTCCTGGGCAATCAGGATCAGTTCTTTCGTTCCGCCGGCGGCCAGTATTTTAGCTTCATTTATCAGTTCCTGCATATCGCGCGAAACATGTTTGCCACGCATTAAGGGAATGGCACAGAAAGAGCAGGGGCGGTTACAGCCCTCGGCTATTTTAAAATAGGCAAAGTGCGAAGGGGTGGTTAACAAACGTTCCCCAATCAATTCGTGTTTATAATTGGCACCCAGTGAGTGTAACAGATTGTTAAGATCGTTGGTGCCAAAAAATGCATCAACATTGGTGATCTCGGCCTCGAGCTCAGGTTTATAACGTTCAGAAAGGCATCCGGTAACAATTACTTTTCCTACTTTTCCTTCATCTTTGAGTTGACTGTATTGCAGTATGGTATCAATAGATTCCTGTTTGGCATTGTCTATAAATCCACAGGTATTGATGACAACGATGTCATCTTTGCCTACTTTATTGGCTTCATGGACCACATCCATACTGTTTCCACGCAATTGCCCCATCAACACCTCAGAATCATAGGTGTTTTTGGAACAGCCCAGGGTGATGACATTGATTTTAGGTTTTTTAACGGGTATAATGGTGGATTTTATTTTAGTATTCATATAGTTATTTAAACAGACTGTCTACGAAAGCCTTTTTATCAAATAATTGCAGGTCGTTCATGCCTTCGCCAACACCTATATATTTTACAGGTATTTTAAACTGATCGGAGATCCCGATCACTACGCCTCCTTTTGCTGTTCCGTCTAGTTTTGTAATGGCCAGAGCATTCACATCGGTAGCTTCTGTGAACTGTTTGCATTGCTCGAAAGCATTTTGTCCGGTTGAACCATCCAGCACCAGCAATATTTCATGTGGTGCGGAAGGAATTACCTTTTGCATTACGTTTTTAACTTTTCCCAGTTCATTCATGAGCCCAACTTTGTTATGCAAACGGCCGGCGGTATCAATAATAACCACGTCTTCGCCATTGGCAACTGCCGACTGGAGGGTGTCGTAGGCAACTGAGGCAGGGTCTGAGCCCATAGCCTGGGCAACTACACGCACGCCAACCCGCTCGCCCCAGAGTTTGATCTGTTCTACTGCAGCAGCTCTGAAAGTATCAGCTGCACCCAATACCACTTTAAGGTTTTCGGCTTTCAGCTTGTGGGCAAGTTTACCAATGGTGGTGGTTTTGCCTACACCATTTACTCCTACCACCATAATTACGTAAGGCTTATGCTGTCCGTATTCAAACTGGCGGAAATCGTTGCTGTTGTTTTCGGCCAGCAGGAGCTGGATTTCATCACGTAACAGATGGTTCAGTTCTGAAGTGGACAGGTATTTGTCTTTAGCCACCCGCTGCTCTATGCGGTCGATGATCTTTAATGTTGTGCTTACCCCTACATCAGAGGTAACCAGTACTTCTTCGAGGTTGTCGAGCACATCATCATCAATGGTAGATTTACCGGCAACAGCCTTGGTGATTTTGCTAAAAAAACCTTCTTTTGTTTTTTCTAATCCCTTATCCAGAGCCTCTTGTGCTTCAGGTGCGGTTTCTTTTTTCTTGAAAAAATCGAATAAGCCCATACGAATGTATAACAAAACAAAAAAAGCCCTCCCGGGAAAAAGGGACGGCTTTAATATTATTAAATATTAAAATTATTTTTTAGATGCAGTGATAGCATCCTGAACGTGATCGTTGTGAACAATAACTTCTTTGAAAGAATAAGCACCTTTAGGTGATTTAGTCATTGTAATAACTTTTGAATATTCTTTTCCTTTACCCGTTTTAAGGGTTGCAACTACCTTCTTTGCCATGATTTAATGGATTGTATTTAGTTAGTACTAAATGTATTACTTAATTTCTTTGTGTACCGTTACTTTTCTCAATACAGGGTTGAATTTTTTCAATTCCAAACGCTCAGTAGTGTTTTTACGGTTTTTAGTAGAGATATATCTAGACATACCAGGCATGCCGCTAGTTTTATGCTCTGTACACTCTAGAATAACTTGTACTCTGTTACCTTTTTTTGCCATTTTATTAGTCTTAAGGTTGATTCACATCAACCAGTGTTATTTACAAATATCCTTTTTTAACGAAACGGTTGATCGCTTCAGTAATACCAATTTTATTGATGGTTTTGATCGCTGAAGTAGATACTTTCAGTGTTATCCAACGATCTTCTTCAGGAATATAAAATTTCTGAAGTTGTAAGTTGGGATAAAACTTACGCTTAGTTTTAACGTTTGAGTGAGAAACATTAAAACCTGTCATCGCCATTTTTCCGGTTAAATCACAAACTCTTGACATGCCTTTATTTATATGTTAATTATACTTTCTTATTTTTTTAAGAGTTTGCAAATATCAGTATAATATTTGTAATGGTCAAGGGAGGTTTAAAATATTTTTAATTTATTTTCAATGAGATAGTGAAAATAAACCGTTCTCTTCAGGCGCAGAAACGGCGAAGCCCTCTTGAAGGCTAATGACAATAGATACTACTGGAAAAAACCTTTGGCTGAAAAAGCCAAAATTTTCCAATGCGCTTTCTGAGAAGGTATATTTTTTGTTATTGGTGCAAACAGACAGTTATTTTTACATTTTGCATTTAATTATTTACTTTCGTACTAACTAATTAAATATTAATAATTTAACTGTATGAAGGCGCTTTCCTATTACATTTTTTATGGAAACAGGTTTGAGTATCAACATTACCCGGCTGGAACAATATAACCGGGACACAAAATTACACACAAGTTTATGGAGCCGCCTCGTATGGCTGATTGATGGTGACGAAATTATTTTTATCCGATCCGGATATGCTTTTGATACCGAAAAATTCATAGGGGAGGGCTGGGTGCTGTTGTTCAATCAGTTCTTTCTGACGGGTTTTCTGGAGCGCTACCCCGATAGTTATAACAGTGGCTTAATTGCTAACCGGACAAATGGAATGGCCACTGTTCCCCTAACACCCGCATTAAAGATGGAGATGAATGACCTTGCGCTTTTACTGAACCATGCCCAGGACCAGAAGCAGGCTGAGATGTATCTGCAATCTTATGCCGACCTCATTCTGCTCAATGCAAACCATGCGCATGCGAAGCTGGAGAAACAAATGGAGAAATGAGTTTATCCCGTTTCAGTATTGCGACTAAAAAATGCCATTTTGATTTATGTTTACGTAACCGTTTTTTGAATGTTTCAATTATTTTGGCATTTTATGATGTAAAATATACACTAAAAGTTTTGATAGCTTTTTAATAAAGTTATATTTGACCTTTAGTATCTGAAACAAATTAAACCATGCAAATTAAATCTTTTGACGAGTATCAAAAAACGTATCAGTATAGTGTAGATTACCCTGAACAATTTTGGGAAGGGATAGCCAATAACTTTCAATGGAGAAAGAAATGGAACAAAGTATTGTCCTGGAACTTCTCTGAGCCAAATATCAAATGGTTTGAAGGGGCTAAGTTGAATATTACTGAAAACTGTTTGGACCGTCATCTTGCGGAGAATGGAGATAAACCGGCCATTATCTGGGAACCAAATGACCCTCAGAAAGAGAGTATTACATTAAGTTACAAAATATTGCACGAGCAGGTTTGCCGCTTTGGGAATGTGCTGAAAAAGAATGGCGTTAAAAAGGGCGACCGGGTATGTATCTATATGCCAATGGTGCCTGAGCTTGCAGTGGCCGTATTGGCCTGTGCACGTATTGGTGCAATACATTCAGTGGTGTTCGGTGGGTTTTCGGCCAAATCTATTGCAGACCGTATCAATGATGCAGAATGTAAAGTAGTGATTACTGCCGATGGTGCATTCAGAGGAAATAAGCAGATCCAGTTAAAAGAAGTTATAGATGATGCCCTGATCGGTTGTCCGACGGTAGAGAAAGTGATCGTACTTACCCATACCCGCATGGCTGTATCTATGCTCAAGGGCCGGGATGTATGGTGGGAAGATGAAATTAAACTGGTAGACACCAATTGCCCTGCTGAGGAAATGGATGCGGAAGACTTGTTGTTTATTTTATATACTTCAGGTTCTACAGGTAAGCCAAAAGGTGTCGTACATACCATCGGCGGCTACATGGTGTATGCAGGTTATACCTTTTCAAATGTGTTCAATTACCAGCCGGATGAAGTGTTTTTCTGTACAGCCGATATCGGCTGGATCACAGGCCACTCTTATATCGTATACGGGCCGCTTTCTCAGGGTGCAACTACATTGATGTTTGAAGGGATCCCTACCTATCCTGATGCTTCGCGCATGTGGCAGGTGGTTGAAAAACATAAAGTAAACATTTTATATACTGCGCCTACAGCCATCCGTTCGCTGATGAGTTTTGGCGAAGAGCCGCTTAAGGGTATAGACCTAAGCACACTAAGGGTTCTTGGTTCTGTAGGAGAGCCCATAAACGAAGAGGCCTGGCATTGGTTTGATGAAAATATCGGCAAGAGCAAATGCCCTATTGTAGATACCTGGTGGCAAACAGAAACAGGCGGAATCATGATTTCACCGATTGCTTATGTGACACCTACCAAGCCTAGTTTTGCCACCTTGCCTTTGCCAGGTATACAGCCGATTCTGGTTGATGAGCAGGGCAGAGAAATAGAAGGTAACGGCGTGAATGGCAATTTGTGCATCAAATTCCCGTGGCCGGGTATGCTGCGTACTACTTATGGTGATCACGAACGTTGTAAGCTTACTTATTTCTCTACTTATAAAGACCTTTATTTTACCGGAGATGGCTGCTTAAGAGATGAAGATGGTTATTACCGGATTACCGGAAGGGTGGATGATGTGATCAATGTATCCGGTCACAGGATAGGAACAGCTGAAGTAGAAAATGCAATAAATATGCATGCCGGGGTGGTAGAGAGCGCTGTGGTCGGCTATCCGCATGATGTAAAAGGGCAGGGGATCTATGCCTTTGTGATCAACCCCAATGTGCACAATGATGAAGACCTTACCCGTAAAGATATATTGCAGACCGTAACCCGTGTAATCGGCGCAATTGCCAAACCGGATAAGATCCTGTTTGTGTCTGGTTTGCCTAAAACACGGTCCGGTAAAATTATGCGCCGTATCCTGAGGAAGATTGCCGAAGGGGAAACTTCCCAGATTGGTGATACCTCTACTTTATTAGACCCAACGGTAGTAACGGAAATCATAGAAAAGTCCGGACAATTAAAATAATGTCCTGCAAAATATCAGAGCCCTCGTATAACGGGGGCTTTTTTATTTGGCCTTGACTTCGATGGTGTATTGACCGTACAAAACATCTGTAGTGGACATGCCCTGCACCACTATCCTGAATTTTCCGGTGATATCTCCGGTATAAAATACGAGTTCCTTTGCTTCTTTTCCTATGATCAGTCCGTGGTTCCAATACAGGGTAGATTCAAAAGCTGGTTCCAGGGGTTCAGTATGAGGATCAACGTAGAATTCTTTTTTTGTATAAATTCCGGGTAGGGGCATAATGAAGCGTCTTCGCTCTTCGTCTTTGCAGAGCTGATATACAATAATGCCTCCGCCCAATCCATCTGTGTACGTTTGTCCGGGTATGGGGTGCCTATTGCCAGGGTCGCTGAGATGGTTGCGGCAATTGAGGATATTGAACCTGCATACATAGTCTCCGCATTCATTTGCACCATGCTTATAATTTAGCGTCTGGTCTCCGCCAGCTCTGATCTCTACTTCACGCAGGCGATTCACCTTTTCGTTTGATTTGAGCGTAAGTTCTGTGTTATTTTGGATGGTTGAAGGAATAATTGTTCTTTGAGGCGCAATCAGTTTTGTATAATCTTTGTTGAGTTTAATAAAAGGGTCGTTCAGCTGCATTCCATAAGTGTCCTGGTTTTTTCCCATAACGATGGCCTGTATTTTTGAGCCTGGGGCAACCAGCAGTTCAGAATTGTCGAACTGTACGTCGCCTTTGAGATCACTCTTTTTAAAGGTTAATCTGCCGGCACTCATGATGCCCAATTCTACTGCCGACTTCAGGGCCTTATCATGCCTTCTGATCTGAATTCTAAGCGGAAGCGCATCATAGGTTTTGAGTGTGTCGGCCGGGCTGGCCTGCAAAATATGCTGCCAATTGTATCTTCTCCAGCCTTTTACCAACAGGATATCTTCCAGATACTGTCGATTTGCTATTCCTCGCCTATCGGGTGCCGCAGGTAAATCGGTTAGCTCACTGCTCAGTTTTGTATAGCTTTCAATATCGGTGGTTATGGAAGGAGGTAGCCGGTTTTCCTGCACGCAGGCAATGGAAACCAGGGCTATCGTGTCGGGCTGATTCAGGTTAAGCCATAGCTTTACCTTTTCACGCTGGCCATAGCTTTGCCTGTCGGTGCTAACCTGAACTTTCTGTTTGTTTTGGTAGTGGGCATAAAACAATCGTTCAGCAAGTGGCCTGCCCAGACTGTCGGATAGGGTAAGTGTTTTTAAGCCCGGGGGAACATCTCCGAGAGGGATTTTAATATTGCTTGGCGTATTGCCGATGGGCAGCTCATTGTAAACATAGGTAGCCCTGAAATCGTGCAGGCGCAAAGCCACCTTGCCTGGGTTCGTGCTGGTGAGCCGGAACACAAGTGTGTCGGTAGGAATACCAGTGCTGAAGCTTATGCTCAGGCCATTTTCTACAGCCTTGGGAATTACATAGTTGCTGTCGGCAAAAGCGCTATGAAGGAGTTTGATCCGGTAAGTAATGTCCTTCTGAGGTACCAATATAAATTTACCAACGCCGTAGCTGTTCGTCTCAATGGTATCTACAAGCTCAGCCCCGGCATACAACAGAGCCTTTGATGTAACCACTGCTCCCTGCTGGTCTTTCAGTTCCCAGGCTACTTTACATGGCAGGTTAAAGACCAGGTTGCCCCCTTCGGGGTAAAACCCCACATGTGCCCTTCTTTTGGTTACAGGCAGCGGGAGGTTAAGGTAGCTGCTGTCTTTTCCATACTTTAATTTGGTGTAAACATTTGGGTCGGTGAGGTTCTCTGTTTCAGGAATATCCATGATGAATTCACCTGAGGCATTGGTTGCCGCCTTTTTGTGCAATTGTCCGTAATTATAGCTGATGGCAACGGGCTTGGGCAGAAAACGGGCTTCCCTGGAAAGTACAGAAACCAGTACTTTGTGTGGGGATTTTCCCGGGACGCCGGCTTGAAGTAATTTCAGGCTTGCCTTAAACGAAGGCTCAATGTTGGTCTTGATGATAAGCGGTTGTGCAAAACTCAGCTCAGGTATTCCACGGCTTACACGATTGGTGGTTACCTGAAAATGGTAATTGCCTGTGAGCATAGAATCCGGGAGTATCATGCTTCCAAAAGCGAGGCCGTTGATGATCTGGTATTTCTCCTGGACGATAACAACACTGTCAATTGCCCTGACTAATGCTACCGATAGCAATTCATGAAGTCTGACCTCTGAAGGTCTTAGGTTAAGCAGGTAGCCTGTAAACCAGACGGTCTCGTTATTGGTGTAAACTGTTTTATCAAAGTGGACAAATAACTTTGAGCCGGGTTCTTTGTAAGCGTAATACTGCATTTGGTCTGAAAGAGCGGTTTGCTGCGCCCATTGTGCGTTCAAATGAGTAGGTAATAGTGCCAGCAGCACAAGCGAAAGGAGTAGAGCCAGGGTTTTCCGCATCAGCTTAAAGTTAATGCTTAGCAGGTAATTATACAAGTTGTGGGCTGCAAAATAAAAATGCGCATCTGATACTCATCAGATGCGCATTTTTAACTTTATAGTGTTTTATTAGTATCCAAAAATCTGTTCCAGTGTCAGTTTATTTACTGCGCCAAATTTTTGCATGTCTTCCATTTTTACCTTTTTTTCGGATGCAACGATGCAATAATTGTAGGTTTTATTTGCTACGTTATTTGCATGGAAGGATTTGATATCGCCAAAGGTTAGGGGTTTTAAGCCTGCATATTCGTCCATTCTCGAATCGTGGTCGAAGCCCAGTTTCTTGTCGGAAAAATAAGCGCCAAGGATGCCGGTTTTCGTAATTCTGCTGGTTTCAATGCCATTCAGGGCATTGTATTTTGAAGCTTCGAAAGCCTTTTCGTTTTGGGGCAGATCATTTAACAATTCATTCATCCCATTAACGGCGTCATTCATCTTATCTGCCTGACTGCCTACATAGGCTACCATTGTGTATTGCTTTTCTTTCTTGTCCGGGGAAGAAAACACGGCGAAAGTTGAATAGGCCAGGGCTTTGGATTCGCGGATGGTTTGGAAGACCACAGATCCCATGCCACCACCAAAATAGCTGTTGAAAAGGGTTACTTTTGGCGACCACCCGGCATTGTATAGTCCGCCGTTGCGTACCCAGCGGATTTCAGATTGCACCATGTCATAATCTGCAAAATAAACCTGGTTGCTGGTATTGGTAGCATAGGCAAAGGTTTTTGCCGGTGCTGCAGGAGTAAAATCCTTAGGCAGCTTGTGAAGCTTAGCTATAGCTGCAGTAAAATCATTCAGTGTTTTTGGTCCGTAATAAGTAATGGTATGTTTGTAATTGCTGATGTTGTGCAGGATATCCAGCAGTTGTGCTGAAGTAATGTTTTTGATCTCTTCGTTGCTCAGCGTATAATTGAAAGGATTGCTGGCGCCATACTGGGCATAAGCGGTTAAGCCATTCATAATTGCATCTTTGCTGGCCTTATTGTTTTCCCTTGATTTCAGGATCCGTGCTTTTAAGCCTTCCAATGCTTTTTCGTCGGCTTTGCAATTGGCAAAAATATGCTCGACCAGGCTTACTGCTTTTTCAAAGTTTTCCTGTAATCCGCTTACACTGATGGTGGCGATTTCGTTACTTACGCTAAAGCTATAGTTGCAGGCAATGTTATAAAACTCTTTGCTGATCTGCTCTGCCGAATATTTGTCGGTGCTCAAAAAGCTCAGGTATTGCGCTGCATAGGGCTGCAGCCTGTTGTTCCATGCACCCATATCAAAACGGTACGACAGGCTGAAAATGCTGTTGTCTGTATTCTGAACAGCAATGATGTCTGCTATTCCGGTTTTGCCAAAATTCAGGTCTTTTTTATAGTCCAGGAATTTTGGGGAAATTGGTTTAACCGGCTGCGCAAGCAGGTTTTTAGCGAAATCAGAAACCTGTCCTGCATTGGTATTTACAGGGGTAATAGCCGGTTTGTCAACCTTCACAATGTTTTTGTCTTCGCCTTTATGTTTGTAGGCTACAACATAGTTGTCTTTAAAGAACTGGTTGGCAAAATCAACGATTTGTTTCTTGGTTACTTTTGCCATGGCGTCCGGACCGTTCAATGATTTGTTCCAGTTCTGGCCACGGTTTAAAATAAACTCATTGGTAAGCGCTTCTACGCGGAAAGTATTGTTGTCAAATGATTCCAGTAAGCCCAGCTTGCTGTTCGCTACTGTAGCTTTGATGAGGCTTTCATCAAAATTTCCTTTTTTAAGGATGCTGACCTGCTCCAGCAAAAGTTGTTGTGCCTGTTCAAGGGACTGACCTTGTTTAGGTTGGGCCATGAGGGTAAAAATGCCATAGTCTTTCATTTGCTGGTATCCTGCTCCTGCACTTAACACCATTTGTTTTTTGTTCAGGTTGATGTCCAGCAGACCTGCCTTTCCATTCGAAAGAATACTGGAGATCAGGTCAAGCAGCATGCTTTGGTCTGTGCTTTCGGCATAACCCCTGTAAGATAGCCTTACGCTTTCTGCACTTGGTCCATAGATGTCAATTTTTTGTATACTGCTCAGCGGTTTTTCAGGTGCAGGGTTATACAGCTCAAAAGGTTTGGCTTTCATATAGGCGAAAGACTTGTCTACCTTTTTGATCATTTCATCGGGATTAAAATCTCCGGAAAATGCAATCACCATATTGTTTGGAACGTAATACTTGTTATAGTACTTCCTGATTTCTACCAATGAAGGATTTTTAAGGTGTTCGATGGTACCGATGGTAGTTTGCTGGCCGTAGTTATGGGTTGGGAACAGCAGGGCAGAAGTCTGCTCATTGATCTTCCAGGAATCGTTGTCGAGACCACGGTTCTTTTCTTCGTAAACCGCTTCCAGCTCAGTGTGGAAAATACGGAAAACGGGAGCGCGGAAACGTTCGGCCTGCAGCGCCAGGAACTGGTCTACTGCATTTGATGGGAAATCCTCCTTGTAAACGGTCTCTTCGTACCAGGTATGTGCATTGGTGGAATTGCCACCCAGCGATTTCATCATTTTGTCGTATTCGTTGGCAATAGAAAAATTGGAAGCCTCGCCCGATAGCTTATCTATCTGCGTATAGATGTCTTTGCGTTTGGCAGCATCGGTTGTACCCCGGTATTGCTCATACAGGGATTCAATTTTATCCAGTAAAGGTTTTTCCTTTGCATAATCCATAGTACCAAACTTGTCGGTTCCCTTGAAGAGCATGTGTTCCAGATAATGCGCAAGTCCGGTGGCTGTTTTTGGGTCGGTATTGCTACCTGCCCTTACAGCAAGGCGAAAATCGATTACAGGCTCTTTGGTGTTTGGCGATAAAATAACTGTAAGGCCGTTCTTTAATGTGTAGAAACGGGCTTTGGTAGGGTCATTGGTAACGTATTTATACGTATACCCGCCGGCAGACGCCGTTTTCCATTGGTAGACAGATTGTGCCATTAAGCCTGAACCTGTTATGAGAAAACAGACAAGCAGCAATAATTTGTTTTTCATGAGTAATATCATTTGTTTTTTTATGGTTGTGAACCTGTTATGGGAATAGGACAGATTCAGCATTAATAAGTTACAGCCAAATATAAGCCGAATGCTGAATTTTATGCCCTAATTCTTGTACTTTTACTGCTACAAATGTTGTACGGGGCATTGTATGCTAAAATGGGTGATTTTAGCATATTGCCGGTTCAGCAGATCTAATCAATTTACGATGAAGAAGCATTCAAAACCAAGTATTTTAGTAGTTAACGATGATGGCATTACCGCACCGGGCATCAAAAACCTGATCGATGTAATGCTGGAGATAGGAAATGTGGTGGTAGTGGCACCAGACGGGCCGCAATCGGGTATGGGACATGCCATTACTATCGGAAAACCACTTCGCTTTGATGCTGTGGACCTTTATCCCGGGGTAGAAATGTACAAATGCTCTGGCACGCCCGTTGATTGTGTAAAGCTGGCCGTTAACAAGATTTTTAAGGGTAAAAAGCCTGATCTGTGTGTGTCTGGCATTAATCATGGCCTGAACAATTCTATTAATGTTATTTATTCAGGAACCATGTCGGCCGCTGTAGAGGGCGCTATAGAAAATATTCCCTCTGTTGGCTTTTCGCTGGATGACTTTTCGCAGCAGGCAGATTTTAGTCATTGTAAAAAATTCATCAAAACCATTGCATTACAGGTGCTGGAACATGGTTTGCCACCTGCCACGCTGCTCAATGTCAATTTTCCGCAGGGAGCCGATTTAAAGGGGATCAAGATCTGCAGGCAGGCCAATGCCAAGTGGGCAGAGGAGTTTGACGAACGGAAAGATCCTTATGAAAGACCCTATTACTGGCTTACCGGAGTGTTTCAAAACTACGATAAAGGAGAGGATACTGATGTATGGGCATTGGAAAATGGTTTTGTGTCGGTAGTACCAGTGCAGTTTGATTTAACGGCCCACCATGCTATTCCCGTATTGAACACCTGGAGTTTTGATGTTCCGGGAATTTCACCTGTATCTCCGGCCCAGCCTAAACATACACCGGTGCCAGACGGATCATCATTGGGGTAATTATGCAGGAAAGACTTAGCCGTATCAAAAACTCTGCATTTACCGGCTTGGGCATAGGTCTGGTTGTTCCGGGTGTATTGCTGAGCCTGGTATGGTACCTGATGCATCGGTTTGCCTTTCTGGCCAAGGCCGATTTGCTGCTCATCGGATGCATTGCGGTAAACGCACTTTTAATGCATTATTTTTTTAAACTGAACAAGGAAAACATAGGCAGAGGCATTATCAGTGCAACTTTTCTGTGGGCATTTGCTTTCTTTTTTTACAAAATCAACAGGTAAATGAAGTACTATTTAGTCGCAGGAGAAGCCTCAGGAGATCTGCATGGTGCCAATTTAATGAAGGCATTAAAGAGGCTTGACGCTGAGTCCGAGTTCAGGTATTTCGGAGGCGATAGAATGAAAGCGCAAAGCGGAATACTGGATAAGCATTACTCGGAAATGGCCTTTATGGGCTTTACGGAGGTGTTGTTGAATCTGCGCACCATTTTTAAGAACCTTAAGACCTGTAAGACCGCAATCATGGAATATAAACCGGATGTACTGGTCCTGATTGATTTCCCTGGTTTCAACCTTAAGGTTGCAGAATTTGCCAAAGCCAATGGTATTAAGGTTTGTTATTACATTTCGCCTAAAGTATGGGCCTGGAACCAGAAAAGGGTACTCAAAATAAAGCGGATTGTAGATAAACTGTTCTGCATCCTTCCTTTTGAAGTAGATTTTTACCGCGACTGGGGCATGGAAGTAGATTATGTAGGCAATCCTTTGCTGGATGAAATTGCGCTTTTCAAGCCAGATCCGGCATTCAGAGAGAAATACCAGCTTCAAAAAGAAGTGATTGCCCTGCTTCCTGGCAGTCGCAAACAGGAAATAGAACGTTTGCTGCCTGATATGCTGAGCGTGACTGCAAATTTTCCTGATTATCATTTTGTGGTGGCTGCGGCTCCGAGTTTTGATGAAGCTTATTACAGGCAGTTTATCAAATCTGATAATGTGACCCTTGTTTTTGCACAAACCTATAACTTATTGAATGTGGCCCGGGCAGCAATTGTTGCATCTGGTACGGCAACCCTGGAAACCGCCTTGTTCCATGTACCGCAGGTGGTGGTATATCGGGGGGGAAGTATCTCTGTGGCCATAGCGCGTATGCTGGTTAAGATCAGATTTATATCCCTGGTAAACCTGATTATGGACAGGGAGGTAGTTAAAGAACTGATCCAGAACGACTGCAATGCCAGCAATATCAGGGATACGCTTAAGCCACTTTTACAAGGGGAAGTGAGGGAAAAAATGCTGGGCGACTATAACGTACTGTCGGAAAAAATGGGTGCTGCAGGGGCATCTGAACGTACTGCAAGCCTGATTGTCGATTACTTAAAAGAAAAGGGCTAACCGGAAATCCTGCAACGCTCTCCGGCAAGTAGATGCATACATTGTTCGTCCTTTTCGGGGATGTTTACGGCTTCCAGTTCTTTGCGGTAATTGCCCCGGATCTCTTTACGGCTTTTTGCTTCAATAAAACGTCTCAGCTGCTCCCTGTTTTCCAATATCAGTCCCGGAACCTGTACAGGGTTATTGAAATCATCTTTAGCTACCATTGTAAAATAACAGGTGTTGGTATGTTTTACCTGGTTGGTTTTCACATTTTCCGAAATTACACGAATGCCCACAACAACTGAGGTGTTTCCAACGTAATTGATGGAGGCCATCAGAGACACCAGCTCCCCTACTTCTACAGGGGCCAAAAAATTTACCGTATCAATGGAAGCGGTTACACAATAATTACCGGCATGCTTGGCTGCGCATACATAGGCAATCTTGTCCATCAGTGAAAGCAGGATACCCCCATGGATTTTTCCTCCGAAATTGGCGTAGGCGGGGATCATGAGCTCGGTAAGTACCGTTTGCGAAAAACTTACCGGTTTGTAATCCTCGGTATCCTGTTGAGCTGGTGTGCCTGTCATAGTTCGTTTGTTAATAGGTCTAGTGTTTATTTAACCTTGATTCCTCCAGGTCAAGGTTGTCTTCCATATTCCTCAACACCTCGTGGTCGTATTTTTTTGTGGCTTTGAGGCGTTTCAGACCTTTTCTCCTCAGATCAATCAGTTCCAGCATAATTTCACGGTACAATTTTCTTACCGAGGTAACCTCTTCTTTTTGCGATTGTTCCAGAAGTGTCCGCTCTGTGGCCCTTATACTTCTTTCCAGTTGTTCTTTGATGCGTGCGATGGTTTCAAACTGGCTCATCTCATTGCTGTAATTCTCTTCCAGGTAACCGACGCATTCCCTGGCCAGCTGCAAACGGATAGCTTCTATCTGTTCATCTTCGGGTACAAGCTCGTCCACTTCCTCCACTTTCAGCATACGGAGAAATATGGGAAGAGTGAGCCCTTGAAATACCAGGGTAATTAATATCACCACAAAGGTGATGAACAGGATCATATTGCGGTGTGGAAAAGCTTCGCCATTATTTAAGGTCAGCGGTATGGCCAGGGCAGAAGCCAGTGAAACTACGCCCCGCATGCCGGCCCAGCCCACAATGAAGGGCAATTTTAATCCAGGGCTACGCTCTTTCTTTCGGATGCGCGGGATTAAAAAGCGTGGTATAAAGGCCGATGCGTATACCAGGATAATCCTGGTAACGATCACAATGGCACTGATCATCAAGGCATATTTGATGGCTTCTTCCATAGAATAACCTTCAAGTCCGGCTACAATTACAGGCAGCTCCAGTCCGATAAGGATAAAAACAAAACCATTGAGCAGAAAGCCCAGTGTAGCCCAGACTTCCTTTGCCTGTATGCGTGTATGGTAATTTAAAAAATCTGCAGAGCGAAAGGAGAGGAACAATCCGCCACTAACTACAGCAAGTACACCCGACCATTGAAATTCCTCAGCAACAATGTACATCAGGTATGGGGCTATCAGGGTGATGGGAGTGGTAATGCTCGACGATTTCGCCCAGTATCTCAATACAAAATAAAGTATATGGGCAATCACAAGGCCCACAACCACGCCCATTACAGCAAGGATAATGAAATTGCTTACTGCTTTTTGAAATACAAACTGCCCGGTTAGGATGGCAGCCAGGGCAAACCTGAATACAGTTAATGAGGCTGCATCATTCACCAGGCTTTCACCTTCCAGTATGGTGAGCCCTCTTTTGGGCATGCTTACCCCTTTTAATACCGAGGTTGCAGCTACTGCATCCGGAGGTGAAATGATCCCGCCCAGTAAAAAGCCGAAAGCAAGTGTAAAACCCGGGATAATGCTTGCCGAAAAATAAGCGATGGCCAGTGAGGTCATCAGGACCAGGGCAAAACCTAAAGAAAAAATAGATCGCCGCCATTTCCAGAAATCGTTCCAGGAAGTATACCAGGCTGCTTCAAACAGCAGGGGTGGGAGAAAAATTAGAAACACGATGTCGGGATTGATGTTGATTACCGGCATACCGGGAATAAAGCCAATAGCCAGTCCGCCTATAACCAGGAAAATCGGGTAAGAGATCTTCCAGCGCTGGCTCAGCAAAAAAAGCAGTGCCATAGCAAAGAACAGCGCAAGAATTAAAAGGAGGTTGGCGTGTACTGTGTGCTCATCGTGTACCATAGGCTAAAAATAGAAATTTTGCTTAAAAAGGAGGTGCAGAATGCCCAATTAAAATTATTGACAAAATTCTGACGGTTTAAAGGTGGAAATTCATTTTAACTTTCAGGTCTAATATTATTTTTGCGGCCAATATGAGACCTGTAGTGTTATTCTTGTTGTTCCTGTGCTTCTTACTGTTAAGGGGGCATGCTGAACTTTATGCAGGCGGGCATCACAGCAGTAGCCATTCTACAGTACAAAGGGCTGAAAAATCCACTTTACCAAGATTCGGGAATATCAGGGATTTTGCACAGGTTAGACACAGCAGTTTCAACGAAAAAAAAGAGGACTTCATTAGCGTTGAAGATGAAGACGAGGAATTGGATTCGGGCAGGAAATTTCTGTTTCAAGCAAAGTACTTCATTACGCTGGCCTGTGTGTCCGTTTTATTTTTCTTCTACAATTATTTCAAAAACCGTTTGCCATTCTGCAAACACCTGTCTTATACCAGCTCTCCCAAATACATTCTTCAAAGGGTATTGAGGTTATGATCTTTCTGGTTTTCAGCTAACACCTGGGCTTTAGTCCTTTGCTGCAGGCTGAAATAAATCCCCTTCAAAAAAGGAATCCCTGATTCCAGATCATCGAATTAATCATTACCATTTCATAAACATGAAGAAAATTATAGTACTCATGAGCCTGTGTGCTTTATTGTGCCATGCAGGCTGCGTGTCTAAAAAAGAAAAAGAAGAAGAAGTCAGCGCATATGCTGTAACCAGTCCGCTAAGGATTGATACCTCGTTTACCAAAGAATATGTTTCACAGATCAGATCGGTCCGTAACATAGAAATCAGAGCGCAGGAAAAAGGATATTTACAAAATATCTATGTAGATGAAGGACAGTATGTTCATGCAGGACAGTCGTTGTTCAGAATCATGCCGCAGTTGTATCAGGCAGAGTTATTAAAAGCCAAAGCTGAAGTAGAACAGGCCAGTATTGAGCTGAGAAATTCCAGCACACTGGCAGACAACAACATTGTTGCTAAAAATGAAAAGGCAATGGCAAAAGCAAAGCTGGATGCGGCAAACGCGGAAATGAAGCTGGCTCAGATCCATCTGTCCTTTACCGATATCAAGGCCCCGTTCTCCGGGGTAATCAACAGAATTCCTTTAAAACTGGGAAGCCTTGTAGATGAAGGCGATTTATTGACCTCCTTATCTGATAATGCCAATGTTTACAGTTATTTTAATGTTTCCGAACCAGAATATTTAAGTTACCAGATGCATGCTGCCGACAGGGGAAGTAAGGAAGTAACCTTGATTATGGCCAATGGCGAAGCACTTCCTCAAAAAGGAGAGATCCAGACCATTGAAGGTGAATTTGACAATGAAACCGGAAATATTGCTTTCAGGGCGAAGTTTCCGAATCCTGATAAATTACTCAGAAACGGAGAAACGGGAAAAGTACGAATGACCTTGCCGCTTAAAAATGCATTGATCATTCCTCAAAAAGCAACCTATGAAATTCAGGATCAGAAATATGTTTTTGTGGTGGATAAAAATGGGGTGGCAAGATCTAAAAATATAGCGGTAGCTTATGAGCTGCCGGATTTATATGTATTGGCATCAGGGCTCTCTGCAGAAGATAAAATTCTTCTGGAAGGCGTACAAAAGGTAAAAGATGACCAGAAAGTACGGACGAAGTTCCAGGATCCCGGAAAAGTTATTCAATCCTTGAAATTAAAAGCAGAATAGTGTTCTTTAAAATGAAGTAATATGTTTAAGAAATTCATTCGCAGACCTGTTCTGTCCATCGTAATCTCATTGATTATCGTATTTATGGGGATTCTGTCGCTGGTAAAACTCCCGGTAACACAGTTCCCTTCTATTTCCCCTCCTAAAGTAAACATTACTGCGGAATACCCGGGCGCCAACAATGAATTGTTGATTAAATCTGTGGTTATTCCCCTGGAAAGAGGTTTAAACGGGGTGCCGGGGATGAAGTATATGACCTCTGACGCAGGAAACGACGGGGAAGCTTCTATTCAGGTTGTATTTGATCTGGGTACAGACCCTAATGTGGCAGCTGTAAACGTTCAGAACCGGGTATCCTCGGTGGTGAATAAATTACCGCCCCTGGTTGTTCGTGAAGGTGTGAAAATTACCCGTGAAGAGCCAAATATGTTGATGTACATCAACCTGTACAGTGATGATCCTAAGGCCGATCAGAAATTTCTTTTCAACTATGCAGATATCAATGTGATGTCTGAGTTGAGAAGGGTAAGTGGGGTGGGGTTTGCCGATATCCTGGGTACCCGTGAATATGCCATGCGTATATGGCTAAAGCCCGATAGGCTCACCGCTTACAGCATTTCAGCTGATGAGGTGATGGAGGCTTTAAATCAGCAGAGTTTAGAAGCTTCTCCGGGGAAAACCGGTGAAAGTTCAGGAAAACGTTCGCAATCATTTGAGTATATTTTGAAGTATCCGGGTCGTTTCAATAATGAAAAAGACTATGGAAATATTATCCTGAAAGCCAAATCAGCTGGTGAGTTTGTCAGGCTGAAAGATGTGGCTGATATAGAATTCGGTTCATCGATGTATGATATTTATTCAACATTGAACGGAAAGCCTTCAGCTGCAATCACCGTAAAACAGTCTTACGGTTCCAATGCAAGTGATGTGATCAAAAACGTAAAAACACTGATGGCTGATCTTCAGAAAAACACTTTCCCCAAAGGAATGCATTACGACATCAGCTATGACGTTTCCAGATTTCTGGATGCATCCATTGAAAAGGTTGTTCATACCTTGTTTGAAGCTTTTATTCTGGTAGCTGTGGTCGTATTCCTTTTCCTGGGCGACTGGCGTTCAACATTGATTCCTGCTTTAGCAGTTCCGGTTTCGTTGGTAGGAACATTTGCCGTGATGTCTGCTTTCGGAATCACATTAAATATGATCTCTCTTTTTGCGCTGGTAATGGCAATTGGGGTCGTCGTTGATGATGCAATTGTGGTAATTGAAGCTGTGCATGCCAAGATGGAAGAAAAGCACCTGTCTCCTTTAAAAGCAACTGAAGAAGCCATGCATGAAATCAGTGGCGCAATTATCGCAATTACCCTGGTAATGGCATCTGTATTTATCCCGATTGCATTTATGTCGGGCCCTGTTGGGTTTTTTTATCGCCAGTTTTCCATTACTATGGCCTCTGCAATTATTCTTTCGGGAGTTGTGGCCCTGACATTAACTCCGGCGTTATGTGCCCTGATCCTGAAAAACAATCACGGGAAAGCTAAAAAAAGAACGCCAATCCTTGTGTTCCTCGATAAATTCAATAGCATGTTCAACAGAGGGGCCGGAAGATATGAGCAATTTTTAAATAAGGCAGTTACTAAAAAGGCGGTAACATTACCCTTATTACTGGCTTTTTGTGCATGTACATTCTTTTTAAGCAATTCCCTTCCTTCCGGATTCATTCCCAGTGAGGACCAGGGGATGATCTATGCCATCATCCAGACGCCTCCGGGATCCACACTGGAAAGGACCAATCAGATTGCAAAAGAGTTACTGAGGGAATCAGAAGACATCGATGGGGTGCAGTCTGTGTCTTCACTGGCAGGCTACGAAATTTTAACGGAAGGTACAGGATCAAACTCAGGGACCTGTTTGATCAACCTCAAAAGCTGGGCAGAACGTAAAGAATCTGCAGCCGAGATCATAGAAAAGCTTGAACAAAAAGCTAAAAATATTCCGGGGGGCAATATAGAGTTTTTCCAGCCGCCCTCCATTCCTGGATACGGTGCCGCAGGAGGTTTTGAGCTTCGCTTGCTGGATAAAGCAGGAAGTGGAGATTATCAGAAAATGGAGAAGGTAAGTAATGACTTTGTAAAAGAGCTGAAAAAACGGCCCGAGCTGGGTTCTGCATTTACATTCTATTCTGCAAGTTTCCCGCAGTATATGCTAAGGGTAGATAATGATCTTGCGGAGCAGAAGGGTGTCACCACAGAAAATGCGATGGATAACCTTTCTACATTGATTGGTTCAAATTATGAAACAAGTTTTATCCGTTTCGACAGGCCTTACAAAGTAATTGTGCAGGCTGGGCCACAATATCGTGCACTGCCAGGTGACCTGCTCAAGCTGTACGTGAAAAATAATAAAGACCAGATGGTGCCCTATTCAGATTTTATGAAACTTGAAAAGGTATATGGTTTATCTGAAATCACCAGGCATAATATGTATAATTCTGCCGAGGTAAGTGGTACACCAGCTCCGGGTTACAGTAGCGGACAGGCCATTAAAGCAATTCAGGAGGTAGCGGATAAAACACTTCCGAGAGGGTTTGGTATCGACTGGGCAGGTATTTCAAAAGATGAAGTAAGCCGGGGGAATGAAGCCATATTTATATTTCTCGTATGTCTGGGGTTCGTTTACCTGATTCTTTCTGCACAATATGAAAGCTTTATTCTCCCCTTACCAGTAATTCTTTCTTTGCCTATGGGAATTTTTGGTGCATTCCTGAGTTTAAAATTATTAGGGCTGGAAAACAACATTTATGCACAGGTAGCGATGGTCATGCTCATCGGGCTTTTAGGTAAAAATGCGGTATTGATAGTGGAATTTGCGGTTCAGAAGAAAGCGGAAGAAGGCATTCCGGTGGCCAGAGCTGCGATAGAAGGAGCGGTTATCCGTTTCCGCCCTATTTTGATGACTTCCTTTGCATTTATTGCAGGTTTAATTCCATTGGTAATGGCAACAGGGCCGGGTGCTGTAGGGAACAGGACCATTGGTACGGCAGCTGCAGGAGGGATGCTGATAGGAACCATTTTCGGGCTGATGATTATTCCAGGACTGTATTATATTTTCGGAACAATTGCAGACAAATCGAGGCTGGCGAGATATGAAGAAGAAAGTCCGTTAACAGAACAAACTGAACCTTATGAACATGATGGAAAATTTGAAGACTAGAAAAATAATTTTAGCCATTGCGCTATCACTTGTTCTGGCAGGCTGTAAAGCGCCAATGGCGACTGTGGTAAGAGATACTGTAAAGGAAAACCTTCCTCAGAACTTTAATCAGGAAGGGCAGCAGGATGCCAATGCAAATAGTGGAACGACTCCGTGGAGACAGTTTTTTACTGATCCGAACCTGGTAAGTTTAATTGAAACAGCGCTGAAAAACAATCAGGAACTACTCATTACGCTGCAGGAAATCGAGATTGCCAAAAGTGGGGTTCTTTATAAAAAAGGAAAATTAAGCCCTACGGTGGCTGCGAAACTAGGAGCAGGGGTAAATAAAGCCGGTCGTTATACCAGCGAAGGAGCAGGAGATGCCACTACGGATATTGAACCCGGAAAAGAAATGCCAGACCCGCTTGGAAATTTTGAAGGTGGGTTAATGGCGAACTGGGAAATCGACATCTGGAAAAAATTAAGAACAGAAAAGGAAGCTGCTGTTGCCCATTATCTGTCTACAGTGGAAGGGAAAAACTTTGTGCTTTCGAATCTTATTGAAGAAGTGGCCGATAGTTATTATGAATTACTGGCACTCGATAACCAGCTGGATATTATGCAGCAGTATATCAAACTTCAGGAAAGGGCCCTGGAAATTTCTAAAATCCAGAAACAGACGGCTGCAGCTACAGAGCTGGCCGTAAAGAAGTTTGAGGCAGAACTGGCAAAATCTAAGGCCTCGGCCTATACCATTCGTCAGGAAATTACTGAAAAGGAAAATGGGATCAATGTTCTTCTGGGAAGATACCCCCAGCCTATTGTAAGAATGAAGGAAAGCTTTATGTCTACCATTCCGCAGACATTTTATACCGGGATTCCATCGCAGCTGCTGGCTAACCGTCCGGACATTAAGCAGGCTGAGCTGGAACTAAAATCTTCAAAGCTTGATGTGGAAGCGGCAAGAAAAGAATTTTATCCTTCACTGGAAATTTCTGCAACATTGGGTTTGGAAGCGTTTAAGCCATCTTACCTGGTGAAAATGCCTGAATCTATAGCTTATAACCTTGTCGGAGAATTGGCAGGACCGCTGATCAACAAAAGTGCGATAAAAGCTAATTTTCAGACAGCGGATGCCAAACAACTCCAGTCATTGTATGAATATGATAAGACGGTATTGAATGCCTATCTGGATGTTGCGAACCTGATGTCTAAAGTAAAGAATATAGATCAGTATTATCAGCTGAAAGCTGAAGAAACGCATGCGTTAGATCAGTCGATCGATATCGCCAATCAGTTATTTAAAAATTCAAGAGCAGATTACCTTGAGGTTCTTTTGAATCAAAGGGATGCCCTTGATGCTAAAATGGAATTGATTGAAGCTAAACAAAAACAACTGAGCACAGTTGTGGATATTTATAAAAGTTTAGGCGGTGGCTGGAAGTAATTAAAAAGCCCCCGGAAAGTGTCTAACTTTTTGGGGGCTTTTTTTAATAAGTTGTGGCCTTAATTTAATAGGTTTTTGATCCTTTTTACAATGTAATCAATATCAAAAGGCTTGCTTACATAATCATTGGCTCCGGCGGCAAGGCTCTTCTCCTTGTTCTTGTCGTTTGCCGACATCACAATGATTGGAATATGTTTGGTAAAATGGTCGGTCTTAAGGTCTGTACAAATATCTGTACCATCTCCGTCGGGCAGCATTACATCTAAAATAAACAAATCCGGTACGGAATCTTTCAGTTTACTTTTCAGTTCACTAAATGATGATGAAAGCTGTAATTCATAACCTTCGTCCTTTAATAAAACCCCGATAATGTATCGGATATCTTCGTCATCTTCAAGTACATGTATTCTTTTGATCATAATTAACTTTGTTTAATGTTTAATCAGATCATTTCAACAGCAACAATTTTGCCATAAATTCAATTTTTTATCATTTGGCTTTTATCCAGGCCGTAATATCGTCAACAAGCATTGAAGATACACTTGCCGGAACCTCGTATTGCTGGATTGTTCCTTTCTCCTTTTGCGGGCTTAACATATGGTTAAGATCGGGATACAATTTAAGTGTTGCATTCTTTTTCTTACCAAGAGCAGTATTCCATAAATTATAATCGGTTACTGAAACCTGAAAATCGTAACCGCCCTGTACGATAAGGATACGCTGTTTCAGTTTTTTTGCCGTTTCAACCTGGTTGTAACTGTTCAAGTCTGCCCAATAAGCGGCAGGCAACCCCAGCAAAGCCGAGTCTGCTTTCATGGTCCCGAGTTTGGTGATCCGGGTTTTATCCAGTTCCTTCACTACGCTATCCAGCATTTTTTTTCCAGCCATACTTGTATCTTTTGCAAGGCTGAACATGTATTTATTTTGTTCAACAATAATATCGGTTAAGGTACGGGCTGGTGCCGCTGCCAGTATAATTCCGTTTAAATCCGGGGTCAACAAAGCCATACGTGGTGCCAGCATACCCCCCAGGCTATGGCCAAACAGGTATAATTGTTTTTTATTTGCTTCAGGTATTGTTCTTGCGAGGGTCAGGGCAGCCAGGGCATCATCCATAACTTCTTCCTTTACGGTAAAGGGACCGGAAAAATCGCCGGGATATACTTTCGTTCTTTTTACGTAGCGGATACTGGCAATTCCCTTGGCAGCAAGCCCCAATGCAAGGTCTTTCAATGGCTTATTCGGTCCGAAGGTTTCGTCCATATCCTGGGGGCCAGATCCATGTACCAGCACTACAAGTGGAAAACCGGTTCCCTTTTTAGGGCTGGTCAGCATGCCAACCAGGTTGTGTTTTGCAGTTTTAACGTAAATTTCCTTTTCCTTGTACAATGTGGTATCGGCGTATGCCGGCAGAGTGTAGTTAGCAGAACTCTTTGGTTGAAGAAAAAGTCCGACGATCTTTTCAGCTTTGTTGAATGCAAGCAGGAAATTCTGGGTATCATTGGTAAATTTTACTTCTACCACAACAGTATAAAAATCACCCTCAGTTTTACTGTTAATCACATCTGCACTTTCCATTTTGCCTAGCTTTTCTCCAAGCTTGGCCCAAAGTTCCTTCATATTGGTTTCGGTAACCTTAGCCTGAAAAGTGGGGTCGAAATAGCCATAGGCGTCTGTAAACTTATCTTCTGAAAATAGCTTAAACAGATCCTGCGATCGTCCGAGCAGATTTAAGATCCCCTGAGAAAAGGAGGCGAATGAAATTAAAAGGGCAACAAACAATAAAATTATTTTCTTCATGTAACTTGAATATGGTTCAAAACCAAAGTTAGCATCATATTTTAATATTTATTTGCATTACACAAACTAATTGCTATTTTTGCCACCTCAATAGCCAAACGGGGGATTAGCTCAGCTGGCTAGAGCGCTTGCCTGGCAGGCAAGAGGTCAGCGGTTCGACTCCGCTATTCTCCACGAAAAAGCCGTTTTCTTTTTGAAAACGGCTTTTTTAATGCAAATCTTTATTGAGCGGAATTTTTATTGCGCAATGATAACTTTCACGCCTTTTTCTTCAATCATTTTGACGGTCTGAGGGGATACCTTATTATCGGTAACCACGTAGTGTACCTGATCAAATCCGCATACTTTTCCCAGTCCCCGGCGGTCAAATTTAGTACTGTCTGCCAGGATAACCAGCGTCTGGGCGGTATCTATCATTTTCTGATTGAGTGTTGCTTCGGCGATGTTGGTAATAGAAAAACCGAAATCAAGATCAATGCCATCTACACCAAGAAAGAGTACACCACATGAAATTTCGGCGAGGATCTTTTCTGCATGTGCCCCAGCAACAGAAGAAGAGTTCGGGCGGATTAGCCCACCCAGCTGCAAAACTTCAACGTTGGGGCGGTTGCTCAACTCCAGGCCAACTTTTAGGGCAGGTGTAATTACAGTTAAATGTTTGTTTGGGTGTAAACAGCGGGCGAGTTCAAAAACTGTAGTGCCCGAACCGATACTAATGGAATCACTTTCTCCAATAATCGCTATTGCAGCTTTTGCTATTTTCTGCTTTTCTTCGGAATTGATGAATTCTTTTTCATTGATGGTCCGTTCTGTTGCATAAGGATTATTGACTGAGCCTCCGCCCCGGGTACGGAATAACAGATTTTTATCTTCAAGGAGTTTCAAATCCTTTCTTATTGTTACACCCGAAACTTTCATCAGGTTAATGAGTTCAATAATATTTACTTTGCCGTTTTTCTTCAGCTGTTGAATGATAAATTCATGTCGCTCGGTGATGTTCTTCATTTGTTTAGGGCTTTAAGCGCTGTTTTTAATCGTTAATACTACGAAATATTCATAATACTACTGATAATTTTCCAAATATACTAAACTAAAATAATTCACAATTCATTAATATCAGATCAGGCTGGGATTGATATTGAAGTTTTATTATTGCTTAATAAGTATTTATTTGTCTTTTATTTTGTTTTATTATGTTTAATTTCATTTATTTGATAAAAGAAAGGTAGCTAAGTGAAAACGCAATGAATTGAAACATGTAAACAAATAACCAAATATATAAATGAAACAAGAATTAAACTCAGACAATTCCCTGCTTGGCAGGGCTGGTATCCCGAAGCAGTTGGCTTGGGGTTACCTGGGGATCCTCATCTTTATGATGGGTGATGGTGTGGAACAGGGTTGGCTTAGTCCGTATTTAATAGGACGCGGAATGACTATTCAGCAATCTGCCTCCTTATTTACCGTATATGGAATTACCATTGCCATCTCGTCCTGGTTCTCCGGGGTGCTGGCCGAAGGTTTTGGTCCGAAAAAGACCATGCTGATGGGCTTGCTTTTATACATTATTGGAACGGCTGGTTTTGTAGGTTATGGTTTGCCTGATCTGAACTTTGGCGTTATGCTGGTGACTTATGCAGTGAGGGGTTTTGGTTATCCGCTGTTTGCCTATTCCTTTCTTGTCTGGATTACCTATCGTAGTCCGGGTAAAAAACTGGGCTCGGCTGTAGGCTGGTTCTGGTTTGTTTTTACAGGTGGTTTGAATGTCTTTGGTGCATACTATTCCAGTTGGGCAATCGAGCATCTGGGTTATTTGGATACGTTATGGAGTTCCATTTTCTGGGTTTTAGTGGGCGCATTTTTTGCGCTGGTATTGAATAAAGATAAGTTTGAAACTTCAGCGGGGAAAAACAGGTCTTCGAAAGCGGAAGAACTGGCCAAGGGCTTGATCATTATGAAGGAAGAACCTAAGGTTTTACTAGGGGGGATTGTCCGTATCATCAATACAACTGCACAATTTGCATTCCCGGTGTTTTTGCCAACCTATATGGCGGCACATGGTTTTACCACAACAGAATGGCTGCAGATCTGGGGTACGATATTTACCGCAAACATTGCTTTTAATTTAATTTTTGGCTTCGTTGGAGATGGTCTCGGCTGGCGCAACACGGTAATGTGGTTTGGTGGCATTGGCTGTGCAGTTACCACATTGTTGTTCTATTACTCGCCGGTTATGTTTGGTGGCAGTTTCTGGATGGTGATGTTCTGCGGTATTTTATGGGGCGCGCTGCTTGCCGGTTATGTGCCTTTATCGGCCCTGGTGCCTTCTTTGGTTAAAAAGGATAAGGGTGCTGCCATGGCTGTGCTTAACCTTGGTGCCGGGCTGGCGGTATTTGTGGGGCCTGCCATCGTCGGGATCTTTATTGGTAGTCTGGGCAACACTGGTGTAGTTTGGATACTTGCCGGCTTGTATGTGCTGAGCGCCATTCTTACCCGTTTTATCACTTTACCTAATAATGCAAAAACAGCACATGCTGCGGATCCGCTGGTTGCTGTTTCTGCAACATAAAATGAAATACAACACACAATAGCATTTAATCACAATAGTAAAAGAATATGAGGATACTGATTACGGCCCCTTATCATGAGCGGGGACAGGAGGTTTTGGCAAATACATTAGGCGAGGTCATTTATCGCCCATGGAAGGATCTTGGCCGTGCATTTCATGAAGATGAACTGATTGCCTTGTTAAAGGAAACAAAGGCAGAAGCGTTAATTACCGAACACGACCATGTTACAGCGAAAGTGATACAGGCGAACCCGCAGCTGCAGTTTATTGGGGTATGCAGGGGAACCCCATCCAATGTTGCCGTGGAAACAGCTAAAGAAATGGGGATTCCCGTATTTCATACTCCTGCCCGAAATGCACAGGCGGTAGCCGAACTATTCCTGGCAACGGTGATTGACCTGATGAGGAACACCTATGCAGGCGTAGCCTGGTTGAAAGGGAAAAACTGGACCGATGATGCACATACTTCCTATTTACAGTTTAAAGGAAATGAACTGGCAGGGAAAACCATAGGTATGGTTGGCTTTGGCGCAGTAGGCCAGCGTATAGCCAGTATGGTAGAGAACTTTCCATGCTACATTAAATTTTATGATCCATATCTTGAGGTGTTTGATGCGAAGTATACCAAGACCTCCCTGGAAGATATATTCGAAAGTTGTGATATTGTTTCCATTCATTTGCCGGTAACACCATCTACCATTGGTATGATAGATAAAAGCCTGATCGCGAAAATGAAGCCTGAGGCTATATTTGTAAATACGGCACGGGCCAGTGTGGTGAAACGCGATGACCTGCTGGAGGCTTTGGAACATAACCGCATCAGGGGAGCAGTGCTGGATGTATTTGATCATGAACCCCCGGACGAGAAAGATTACAGGATCATTAATCTGCCCAATGTACTTGCAACGCCGCATATTGCAGGCGCAACACATGAGGTGGAAGATCACCATGTGGAAATCATGAACAGCAGGATTATGAAGTGGTTTGCACAGGAAAAAGTAAATTAGGTGAGCGTTAATGAAGATTTAGACATGACAAATCAGGAAGCATATATTGTAATAGATATCGGTACAGGGAATGTACGTGTGGCTGTAGCTTCAACTTCGGGTGAAATCCTGGGGATTGAGAGAGAGAACCTGCAGAACCATAAAGACCATCAGTATCCTGAAGCTTTGTATTTTGATCCGGATGCTTTATGGCAGCAGATCATCCGCCTGGCAAAAAAAGCACTAAGTGCTGCTCCCGGTGTTAAGGTATTGGCACTAACTGCTACCAGTCAGCGGGAAGGGATTGTTCTTCTTGGAAAACAGGGCGAATCGCTTATCGGTTTGCCTAATATTGACCATAGGGGCAGGGAATGGGACAGCATGATTGCTGATAAAAGTGCAGTTTACCAACTTACGGGCCGTTATCCTACTTCCTTGTTTTCGGCCTTGAAAATCGTAGGCATACAACACAGAAGGCCAGAGATCTGGAAGGAGTTCAAGACATTTTTAAGTATCAGCGACTGGGTAGAATATAAATTAAGCGGAGTGGTTCATTATGAACATTCTCAAGCTTCGGAAACCCTGTTGTACGATGTAGCAAAACAGGAATGGTCGGATGAATTGTGTGCCGTTTTTCAGATTGATCCGGCCGTTTTGCCAGAACTTACTTTGTCTGGCACCTCACTTGGCGTCATTTTGCCGGCAGAGGCGCAGGCTTTTGGGATTGATGCGGAGGCAAAGATAATTGTGGGCGGTGCGGATACGCAGCTGGCCATCATTAGTACACAGCCACTGGAGAACGATGTAGTGATTGTATCGGGTACCACAACTCCAATCATCAAAATTACCGGCGAATACATTACAGATGAACAGGAACGGACCTGGACCAGCAGGCATACAGATGAACATAGTTTTATTCTTGAGGCCAATGCAGGTGTAACTGGTTTGAACTATCAGCGTTTAAAAGAAATTTTTTATCCCGTTGAGGCGTATGAAGTGATTGAAAGGGAATTGCAGGAAGTGAACCATTTTCAATGCATCGCTTCGCTGGGGTCGTTGGTGGCCGACGAAAAGAAACCCCTTACCCGGGGCGGATTCATTTTTGACGCGCCCGTTTCTCATTTGCTTACCAGGGGTAGTTTTGTATGGGCTACGCTGTGGGATATCGCCTGCAGCATCAGCGAAAACTATAAGAGTCTTTGCGGGGTAACCACACACGAGCAGGATTACATCTGGGCTTGTGGTGGAGGTGTGCAAAGTGCTACGCTAAGGCAGTTTATTGCCAATTTGCTGCAAAAAAGAGTAATCATTCGCAACAGTTACAGGCAGTCCTCGGTAGTTGGAGGGGTGTACATTTGCAACAAAGCTTTAGGTAGGGAGGCCATAGCCCCATATATACTCGAAGAGACCATTCCCCAGCAAAATGAGGAGCATGCAAGGCTATATCAGGAATGGAAAAAAACAAGGGCTTCATTTATACAAATATCCGGTTAATCATGGGGCCTTATTTTATTGGAGTAGATATTGGAACGCAGGGCGCCAGGGTGGTGTTGCTGGATGTAAAAGGGGAGGTTGCGGCCAGTGCCGGACAGGTGTTTCCGCTGAATGAAGCTTCAAGGGAGGAGCAGTCGCCCGAAGCATGGTGGGCGGCCTTTGTTGCTTCCTTAAAAGAATTAAAGGAGCAAGCCGCGGGGCTCGATTTTAATGAAGTAAAAGCCATGGCCGTTACTTCTACTTCTGGTACTGTAATCCCACTGGATGCGCGGAATCAGCCCTTGCACAATGCCATCATGTACAGCGATAAACGTTCGGCTAAACAGGCGGCAGTATGTACGGCTGCTGCCATAAAATACCACAACAAGGGTTTTACGGCTTTCAATACCTCAAGTGCGCTGGCAAAAATGGTCTGGTTTGGTGATACTTATCCGGAAAAGGCGGCAAAGATCAGCAAGTGGATCCATGCCGCTGATTACATCACCGGAAAACTGAGCGGGCGCTGGGGGCTTACAGATTATACCAATGCTTTTAAAACGGGCTACGATGTAAGTAATTATGAATGGCCTGAATATTTATACACGCATTTGCCATTGAAGAAAGCCTGGCTGCCGGAAGTTTTCCCTTCGGGAACGGTGATCGGCACTTTGGATGAGCGGGTGGCAGAGGTACTTGGCCTGCCGGCAAGCATCCGGGTTACGGTGGGTATTACAGATGGTTGTGCATCGCAGATTGCATCGGGTGCTGTAAAACCTGGAGAGTGGAACACTACCATTGGTACAACTATGGTCATTAAAGGTGTTACCAAAAAGCAGATTGTAGATGAAGAAGGGCGGATTTATAGTCATAGGCATCCTGCGGGTTACTGGATGCCGGGCGGGGCAAGCAATACCGGGGCCGACTGGGTAACCAATGAATTTGGTGATAACCTTGAGGCATTAAGCAAAGCTGCAGAGAAGCTGGTGCCCACTGATCTGATCTCTTATCCCTTGCGGCAGCATGGCGAACGGTTCCCCATGGTAGCGCCGGATGCGGTTGGTTTTGAGCAGGAAGGATTGTCGATGGCCGAGCGTTTTACGGCCAATATGGAAGGAGTTGCTTACCTGGAGCGCTTTTCTTTTGAATTGATACAGGGCTTCACCCAGGAAAAGATCAATGCTGTTTTTACCGCCGGGGGTGGTAGTAACAGTGATGTCTGGCTGAAGATCCGCAGCAATGTGCTGAACCTGCCGATCTTTAAAATGAAAGAGGTTTCGGGTGCTGTTGGTGCTGCAATTCTGGCTGCCTCAAACACCCATTTCCGTTCTCTTGCCGAGGCTGTAGCAGCACTTACAACCATTGAAAAGGAAGTGCATCCCGAACCTGAACTTGCGGCGGTATACGAGAAAAACTACCATAGGTTTTTAAACCTGCTATTGGAAAAAGGATATATTAAAAAAGGAGAAATACATGCTTAATGTTTATTTGCTTCGCCATGGCGAAACAAAATACAATGCCGATGGGAACCGCTATTGCGGTCGTACAGATATAGAACTGACTGAAAAAGGAATAGGGCAGGCTAACCTGGTGAACAGCCAGCTGCAGGGAATGGTATTTGACGCGGTATATGCTTCTCCCTTAAAAAGAGCTTTGTATACAGCCGAGATTGCATCGGGGACTAAAACCGTGAAAACCGATGAGCGGTTAATTGAAGTTGATTTTGGAGGCTGGGAAGGAAAAACAAAAGAGGAGTTCATCAGTGAAAATGCGGTTTTGTGGAACAACTGGATGAAAGACCCTGCAACTGCAAAGGCCGGTGGAACAGGAGAGAGTGCAGCTGAAGTGGTGCAGCGTGTTGATGATTTTTACCAGGAGATGCTGCGCAAACACCCTTCAGGAAATATTCTGGTTGTTGGGCATAATGGCATTAACCGCCTCTACCTGGCGCATAAACTGGGCATGCCTTTGAAACACTATCGGCGTATTGTTCAGGAAAACTCTTCTATAACACTGTTTAGCCTGGATGAAAAGGGTGAGTTGAACCTGAAATTGCTGAACAGCAGGATTTAATCATTTTATAGTGAAAAAATAACCGTTCTCTTCTGAGGCTGGAATAAATGAGATTTTTTTGTCAAAAATCTCAATGAATCCTATGCCTCCTCAGAGAAGGTAATTTTTTTCTAAAACAAACGGGCTAAGCATTATGCATAGCCCGTTTGTGTTTTATTTGGGCTTGTTCGCTCGTTTGTATTAGCATTAGAGATAGAAGAAAGCTTTGGTCAGCCAGAATGAGGTAGAAGTTTTTTTGGCTTTTCATTTTTATGAGGATTCTTGCTTCAAACAGCTTTTTGACTTAAATTTGGGCATTGAAAAAGCAAATCATCCTTTTTATACTTTCAGTTTATGTTATTTCCGGCACAGCGCTTAGAGAGGTAACCAAACTTCCTGTGCTTTTTCAGCATTTTTATGAGCATAAGGTAATTGACTGTGAAATTACTTTTACCGAATATCTTTGCGATCATTACAATTCCACACCACATTCTGATAACGATGAGGAACGGGACAACCAGCTCCCTTTTAAAACATCAGATTTGAATGTTTTGAAAATGCCGGCTATTCCCGAAGAAGAATCTGGTTATCTGCTAAGACTGGTCAGGACAATCGTTGCTGACGACACTTTCCTTTACAAGGAGAATTTTATTTCTGCGCCCGATTGCGGTCAGGTTTGGCAGCCTCCAAGAGCATGATCAATCTTAGTATTTAGGACAGGCCGCCTAAGGTCTGTCCGTATCTATTTCAGGAATTGATCAAATCAAATTTTTCATGCTTAATAAAATCATTGGGTTTTCTGTTAAGAATAAACTCGTTGTTGCGTTGTTTACCATCGCGCTCATTATATATGGGGTTTTCGAACTCTTTAAACTTCCTATAGATGCTGTACCAGACATTACAAATAACCAGGTGCAGATCATCACCGTAGCTCCTTCTTATGGTGCCACCGATATCGAGCGCCTGGTTACCTTTCCGGTAGAACAGGCCAGCAGCAATATTGCAGGTATTAAAGAAATCAGAAGCTACAGCCGCTTTGGCTTGTCGCTGGTTACACTTGTTTTTAACGACGATGTAGATATTTACTGGGCCCGGCAGCAGGTGTCGGAGCGGCTGGTTGTGGTGCAGGAATCTATTCCCGATGGGATTGGTAAACCCGAAATGGGCCCAATTTCTACCGGACTTGGCGAGATCTATCAGTATGTGGTAAAACCGAAAAAAGGTTATGAAACCAGGTACGACATTACAGAACTCCGGACGATACAGGACTGGATCGTTCGCCGGCAGTTGCTGGGGGTAAAAGGAGTAGCCGAGGTGAGCAGCTTCGGTGGTAAACTGAAACAATACCAGGTTGCCATCAATCCCGGTAAACTGCAGGCCCATGAGGTTACCATTGCTGATGTATTCAACGCGCTGGAAAGCAACAATCAGAATACCGGAGGTTCTTACATTGAAAAACAGTCTACCGTGCTTTATATCAGAAGTGAAGGGCTGATCGGGAATAAGGAAGACATAGAAAATGTGGTGATCAGGAACAATAAAGGCAATGGTCCTTTACTGATCCGGGATGTGGCAGAAGTAAACATTGGTGCTGCTACCAGGTATGGGGCGCTTACCTATAACGATGAGGGAGAGGTTTCGGGCGCTATTGTAATGATGCTGAAAGGTGCCAATAGCAATGTGGTGATCGAAAGCATAAAAAGTAAAATAGCCGAGATTCAGCAAACATTACCGGAAGGTGTGCTTATAGAGCCCTTTCTGGACCGTACCGATATGGTGAGCAATGCGATCAGCACTGTTCAGACCAATTTACTGGAAGGGGCCTTGATTGTGGTTTTTGTGCTTGTACTATTTCTGGGGAATTTCAGGGCTGGTTTCCTGGTCGCTTCAGTGATTCCCCTGTCGATGTTGTTCGCTGTCATTATGATGAACCTCTTTGGCGTAAGCGGTAACCTGATGAGTCTCGGCGCGCTGGATTTTGGCCTCATTGTGGATGGCGCGGTAATTATTGTAGAAGCGGTAATGCACCAGCTTAGCCATAGCCGGAAGTTTGCCGGACTGACCATGTTGTCTCAGCACGATATGGATAAAGAGGTGAAAAGCGCCTCTTCCAAAATGATGAACAGCGCGGTATTCGGGCAAATTATTATTCTGATTGTTTACCTGCCCATTTTTAGCTTACAGGGTATTGAGGGAAAGATGTTTAAGCCCATGGCGCAGACGGTTGCTTTTGCATTGCTGGGTGCATTTATACTTTCCCTTACCTATATTCCTATGCTCAGCAGTATTTTTCTGAGCCGGAAGATCAAGCTGCAGCAAAATTTTTCAGATCGTGTAATGGCGAAAATTGAAACCGGTTATAAAGCAATGCTGACGAAGGCTTTGAAAATGCCTAAGGCCATTATAGGTACTGTAGTTGTGTTGTTTGTAGTGGCTGTATTTCTGCTTAGCCGTTTGGGCGGCGAGTTTATCCCTTCTATAGAGGAAGGTGATTATGCCGTGGAAACCCGCGTACTTTCGGGAAGTAACCTGAATACGACGATCGAAAATGTGCAGAAAGTAGCGGGGATCCTTAAATCCAGGTTTCCTGAGGTTAAAAATATTGTGACCAAGATAGGAAGCAGTGAAGTGCCGACAGAGCCCCTGCCTATGGATATGGGCGATATGATCATTAATTTAAAGCCTAAAGCCGAATGGGTTTCAGCCCGATCCTTTGATGAGCTGTCGGAAAAAATGGCGGCAGCAGCCGCTGAGGTGCCTGGTGTAACAACCAGCTTCCAGTTTCCGGTGCAGATGCGTTTTAATGAGCTGATGACCGGGGCAAGGCAGGATGTGGTTTGCAAGATATTTGGGGAGGACTTTGATACGCTTGGTGTTTATGCCAAACAACTTGGAAATATTGTGAAAGAAGTAGAGGGGACTACGGAGTTGTATGTTGAGCAGATCACCGGAATACCGCAAATTGTGATTAAATACAATCGTGGAACCCTTGCGCAGTATGGATTGAATATTTCAGATGTTAACCGGAATATCAATGCAGCCTTTGCCGGGCAGAGTACGGGGCTGGTCTTTGAGGGTGAAAAACGTTTCGATCTGGTGGTCAGACTTCAGAATGAACAGCGGCAGGACATAAAGGATGTGCAGAACCTGCTGGTCCCTACGCCGGCTGGTACCCAGATTCCGCTGAGCCAGGTTGCGGTTGTGGAGCTCGTAGACAGTCCAAGTCAGATTCAGCGCGAAGATACCAGGAGAAGGATATTGGTTGGGTTCAACGTAAATGGCCGTGATGTGGAAAGTATTGTAGAAGAATTGCAGGAGAAAGTAAATGCCAGAATTAAACTGCCGGCGGGCTATACGGTAAGCTATGGAGGTTCTTTTGAAAACCTGAACGAAGCTAAATCGCGTTTGTCGGTAGCGGTGCCCGTATCTCTGCTGTTGATCTTCCTGCTCTTGTATTTTGCATTCAATTCCATCAAATACGGGCTGCTCATTTATACCGCTATCCCACTTTCTGCCATCGGGGGGATTTTTCTGCTGGCACTACGGGGAATGCCTTTTAGCATCAGCGCGGGGGTGGGCTTTATAGCGCTTTTTGGTATTGCGGTATTGAACGGCATTGTGCTGGTTGCAGAGTTCAACAGGATTAAAACTAACGGAGAGACAGATATGAAAATTATTGTAACACAGGGTACCGTAACCCGGTTAAGACCGGTATTGATGACAGCCTTTGTGGCTTCACTGGGCTTTTTGCCTATGGCATTGAGTAATGGGGCCGGGGCATCTGTGCAACGGCCTTTGGCCACAGTGGTTATCGGTGGGCTCATGATCGCTACCTTATTGACTTTATTTGTGTTGCCGATCCTTTATATCGCTTTTGAAAAAGGCATCAGGCCCAAAAAAGGAAAACGCGTTGCCGCTATGCTGTTGCTGATGTTCGCTTGTTTTTCAGCCAAGGCCCAAAAAACAATTGGTATTGAAGAGGCGGTTGATATTGCGGTAAAAAACAACCTCCTGATCCAAAACCGGCAATTGAGGGCTGAACAGGCGAAGATGTTGATCAAAACCGGGGTTAACTTGCCAAAAACTACTGTTAGTGCTGAGTATGGCAATTTCAACAGTCCGTTGAGTGACGACCGGATTTCGGTAAGCCAGGGTTTTAGCCTGCCCATGGTATATCGTCGGCAGGGCCGGCAGCTTCATGAAGAATGGCAGGCAGCATTGCTGGAGGTAGACCTGAAAGCGGCAGAGGTTAGGGAGCTCACCAGGTTAATCTGTTACGATCTTTTGCTGCTTTATCAGAAAGCAGAATTGCTCCATAAAATGGATTCCACCTATACGGCATTCTTACGTGTTGCTGCGCTGAGGTTAAAGGCTGGGGAAAGCAATATGCTGGAAAAGGCAAGCGCTGAAAACCAGCTCATTCAATTGAAGATCCAGCAAAAATACCTGAAGCAGGAAGAAGAACAGCTGCAGCAGGAGCTGATGTTATTGCTGAATACCAATGAACGGCGAAGACCTGTGGCAGGAAGTTTTAAGATTGCCAGGCCATCAGGAGACAGTGTTATGCTGTCGGCCCATCCGGCTTTGAAGTGGCAGCAGCAACAGGAAAAAGCAGCAGATGCCACATTACGGTTAGAAAAATCTAAACTGCTTCCTGATATCACTATTGGCTATAACAATATGAGCCTCCGGGACGGTATTAACTACGATAGGACCAGCCGCTTTCAGTCTTTCCAGCTCGGATTGGAAATCCCTGTTTTTATGGGCGCACAAAGGGCAAAAATAAAGTCTGCAAAATCACTTCAGGCCATTGCCAAAAACGAGAGCGATTACAAAGCAAAACAGCTGTATACAGAATTTTCCGGGACCTTAAGTCGGGTTGAGCAATACAACGCAGTGGTGCAGGAATTTGAGAAAGGGGCTTTGAAGAATGCGGAAGACATTACCCGGACACTCAGCAAACAACTGCAAAACGGAGAAATCAATTACCTGGAATGGACGGTGCTGAACCAGCAATCGCTGACTGTACAGCTCGACTATTTCGAGGCCGTAAAAAAACTAAACCAAAGCATTATTCATTTAGATTACCTTTTATCCAGATAACACATGAAACTGAAAATAGTCACACCTTATAGCATAGTAATCCTGGCAGTCAGCCTGTTTAATGCCTGCAGCAATAATAATGCAGAGCAGCAATCGGCAGAGAAGGCTGCAAATACCAACGAAACGCTGGTGCAGTTAACAGAAGCACAGGCTAAAAATATTGGCCTTCAGACCGGAGCGGTAAGCTTGAAAAATATCAGCAGCAGTCTTAAGCTTAGCGGACAGATAGATGTGCCGCCACAAAATCTGGTTTCGGTCAGTATTCCTTTAGGTGGGTACCTGAAATCTACGCAAATGTTGCCGGGTACCCAGGTACGCAAAGGTCAGCTCCTGGCCATTATGGAAGATCCGCAGTACATACAGCTGCAGCAGGACTATCTGAATGCAAAAAATAAACTGGCTTATGCCGGTAAGGAATATGCGCGCCAGAAGGAACTGAACAGCAGTAAAGCCAGTAGCGATAAAGTATTACAGCAGTCGGAAAGTGAATTCAGGAGTCTAAATATAGAATTGAAAGCACTGGCAGCAAAACTGAGCCTGATCGGCATTAACCCACAGCGGCTTACTGAAAATTCCATCTCACGAAGCATAGGTGTTCATTCTCCGATTAACGGATACATCAGCAGGGTAAATGTTAATATTGGCAAGTACGTTACTCCCTCTGATGTGATCTTTGAACTGGTAAACCCTACAGACATTCATCTGAACCTGATGGTGTATGAAAAGGACCTGAGCAAAATCGCGATCGGACAAAAGGTGATAGTCTACAGCAACGCCAGACCAGATCAGAAATATGATACAAAGATCATTCTCTTAAGTCACTCGTTAAATGAGAACAGAATTGCCGAAGTGCATTGTCAGTTTGAAAAATACGACAAACGGCTGGTCCCTGGCATGTATATGAATGCTGAAATCCAGCTGGACAACAATCAGGGAAAGGTGCTGCCTGATGATGCCATTGTTGGTTTTGAAAACAAAGATTATGTATTTGTGCAGGAGGGTAGCCGTAGTTTCAGGATGACCCCTGTTCAAAAGGGACAATCGGAAAATGGTCTGACGGTGGTAGGGGATGGCTTAGAGGGAAAAAGAATTGTAACTACAGGAGCTTACTCATTGCTGATGAAACTAAAAAATACTGCTGAGTAATCGATTATGTTATTTATTCAATCTTATTTATATTTACATGTAAAACAGGTGCCATTGTAGCCGCTCTCTTGTCATCCCAACGGTAAACAAAGGCCAGTATTTTGGTTTAAAATAAATTGGAATGAACTCAGGAATGTATCAGCGGGTTATTAGCAGGTATTCGTTAAGCGGTCAGCGACTGGAAACCTACCCCAATGCGAAGGTTGCTGCGGCGGCAATGGATAGTGATCAGACTTATATTTCAAGGGCGGCCCGGGAAAACAATGCAGTATTTACTGCTTGTGGTTATATATGGCGGCGCGGAGCTGCTGCAGAAATTGATGTCAGGCCTTTGCTGAAGAAAGACTGGCATGGTCCCTCACCTATTGCTGCAAAAATACATACCATTGGGCAGTACGACCTTGAAGGTAACCTGGTAGGTACTCATGTAAATACCAAAGAAGCTGCGAAGGCTGTTGGCGTGCATTATAATGGTATTCGTGACGTGATTAAGGGCAGGGGGATGACTTATGGGGGCTTTATTTGGAGCAAGACCATCAAAAAGAAAATTCCTGTAAATCCAAGAATTACCGAAAAAATCGCCGGTGTATCACAGTATGATATGGACGGTCGTTGGGTCCGCTCTTTTAAAAATTGTTACGAAGCAGCCAGGCTCACAGGAATAGATAATGGGCATATCCACCATGCCTTAAATGGTGATATCCTGAATGCGGGCGGCTATTTGTGGCGTAAAGGTCAGCAATTGCGTTTGAATATCAATGAATTGCGTCGGCATCCGGCCTATAAAGGATCGAAACTGGAACGGCATATGAAAATAAAAAGAGAAAAAGCTTTAAAGTAATTGTGCTCTTTTATGGAAAGCAAACCTTTTCTGCATCCTACTGTTATTACACACAAAAATGAAATAACATGTTGAAAAGTATCTGTTCGAAATTAATGCTCATTATAGTTTTGGTAACCGGAATCTCTTTGACCAGCAAAGCTGATCTGATCCGCCTGGTGGTTAAAGAAGACCGGGCCAGCTGTACCGGTGTGGCACCTATGACCTGCATGCAGGTGAAATATAAAAACAGCAAAAGCTGGGAATTATTTTACGATGCTATTAATGGATTTAAATATCAGCCAGGTTATCGTTACGTCATCCTGGTAGACCGTACCAAAAGAAAAAATGTTCCGGCCGATGCTTCTGCTTATGAATACAGACTGAAAAAAATCCTTAAAAAGCAGAAGATGAAAGTGAATGCCGGTAACAGCGCCTGGGACTTTGTCTTGAAACACAAATGGAAACTGATCCAGATGAACGGGGCTACACAGACAGCATCGCCTGTTTATATGGTTTTTGACAAAGATAAAAACCGTGTGCATGGTTCATCGGCTTGCAATACTTTTATGGGCGGGTTTGAAAAAACGACAAACAGTATCACCTTTAAACAACTTGCCGGAACCCTTATGGCCTGCGATGAAGCCAGGAACAAGATTGAAGGAGAGTTTTTACAGCTGATGAATGGCGGAGCTTTCAGGTATGATGTTGCCGATCAGACGCTGAACCTGTACCGTGGCAATAAACTGGTGCTGATGTTTGGCATGGCACCATTGTAACAAAAATAAAATAATTTGAAAGCGGTGGCCTGGGTATTTTTCCCAGGCCATTTTTTGTGTTTATACTTTTGTTTTCATAAGTTATTTCACTTTAAGTATGCTTTTTGCCCCTATCTGGCATGTTTTTAATTTATTAAAAATATGTTCTTTTTATTTTATTTAACTGATAATATAGGTTTAATATTCTTTTAATATGTTATAAATACTTTCGTAACCATGACAGTACATAACAGTTCTTCGGCTGTTAAGGGATAATTTAGGTTAACCAAGTATAGAAATTATGAGAAAACACTTTTACAAAACACGTTTAATGCTTTCAGCGCTCTTGCTGTTGTTCCTGTATTCGGGGCTGGTTTTTTCGCAGGAAAAAACAGGTGTCATTAAGGGAAGGATAATCGATGATTCAGGAGCTTTACCAGCAGCATCGGTTTTGATAAAAGGAACCAAAAATGGTACAACTGCAGATGCGGACGGCAATTTTACCCTAAGGGTTGCTGAGGGTACTTACAGTCTTTCGATCAGTTATATCGGCTACAATCCCGCGGAAAGAGCTGGTGTTAACGTAACAGCAGGTAAGGAAACTGTTGTTGACTTTAAGCTATCCTCTAACGTACAACTGAAGGAAGTTGTGGTGAGTTATGGCAAACAAAAAGCAAGGGAGGTCACTGGTGCTGTTGCTCAGATTAATGCTGCGGAACTTCAGGATATGCCGGTTGGGCAGTTTGCACAGCAACTGCAGGGCCGGGTAGCAGGGGTGCAGGTTGCACAGAGTAGCGGGCAACCGGGCAGGGGCATGGAATTCCGCATTCGCGGGGCTGCATCTCTTTTTCTTACCAATCAGCCTTTATTCGTGATTGATGGGCTGCCGGTTACCGGTAGCATCAACAACATTAACCCCTCAGAGATCGAGAGTTTTACGGTGCTAAAGGATGCTTCTTCCACAGCCCTGTATGGGTCGAGGGCTGCCAACGGGGTGGTGCTGATCACTACAAAACACGCCAAACCCGGTGATGCAAAAATTGAGTTCAGCAGCAACTATGGTATTCAGAAAATCCCTTCTAATAAGGTGCCAAGAATGATGAATGCCCGGGAGTTTGCTACCTTTATGAAGGAGCGTTATGAGGATCAGAAGATATTTCAGCCCAGTTATGTGGTACCCGCCGATCAGCTTGCAGCTTATGCTAACCCTGATCAGTATGGCGAGGGTACAAACTGGTTTGACGTACTGACACGATCGGCCCCAATACAGAGTTACGACCTTACCATACAGTCGGCAAATAACAAGTCTTCATCTACCGTGGTTGCTGGCTACCAATCGCAGGAGGGCGTGATCATCAATACCGGGACCAGGTTGTTCAGCCTGCGCCTGAACCAGGATATTAGTCTGAGCAACAATAAACTGAAAATGGGTTTTAACCTGGCACCAAGTTATCGTCGTGACCATAATAACCGCCTGGCTACAGATGGTGTAAACGGATTTTTTGAAAAGGTACTGGAGGCCAGCCCACTCTTTCCGGCGGTAAACCCCGACGGGAGCATGCCAAAACTGGTCAATTCACCGGGAATGGTTTCCTATATCAATCCTTATGCGCAGTTTACAATGTCTAAAGACGATTACAAAACCACAAGGATACTTGGAAACGCATTTTTAAATTATGAGTTTTTAAAGGGACTAAGCCTGAAAACCAATCTTGCTGCCGATAAAGGGGCAGAAACCCGGGAACAGTTTACCCCATCGTTTATCAATACAAACTCGATTGCCAGTGGACTGAGCAGTTCTGTAGATAATTTTTCGTGGACGGCAGAAGCAAACCTGCATTATGCGGCTACACTTGGCAAAGACCATAACATTGAAGCACTTGCCGGTTACTCGGCACAGAAGTTTGAGCAGAACAGCAATTCAGTTTCGGGAACTGGTTTCCCAAGCGATGATGTACCCTATCTGAGTGCGGCTACTTCCATTACCGCAGGCAGCAGCAATGCTACGGCTTACTCTTTATTGTCGGCCATTGCCAGGCTAAACTACAATTATAAAGGTCGTTATCTGTTACAGGGTGCAATCAGGAGTGATGGCTCGTCCCGTTTTGGAAAGGACCGCAAATATGGTTATTTCCCTTCTGTATCGGCAGGGTGGATCATCAGCGATGAAGCCTTTATGCAAAAGCTTAAGTTTGTGGATTTTCTGAAAATCCGGACCAGTTACGGCATTACGGGAAACAACGGATTTGGGAACTTTGATGCCATTGCCAAAATGGGAGAGTTCAATTACATTCTGAACGGGGCTTTGGTTTCTGGAAATACCATCAATACACTCGGAAATTCAGAGCTGCGCTGGGAGCGGAACAAACAATTTGATGTAGGGTTTGAACTGGGGTTGCTGAACAACAGGATATCCATTAACTACGATTACTACCATAAAATAACAGATGGTATGATTCAGGACAGGCCAATACCAAGGGCTTCAGGTTTCCAGACCATTAAATATAACATCGGCGAGTTTGAGTTCTGGGGACATGAGATTGCTGTGAATACCAGTAACCTGACGGGGGCATTGAAATGGAATTCAGGGTTTAACATTTCCTTTGAACGGAACATTATCAATTCCCTGGTTTCACCAGGATTTATACGACGGAACAATACGGTAACCTCCGATTATTACCGCAACCAGGTGGGACACCGTTTGGGCGAATTTTACGGTTTTATATTTGAAGGCCTTTATAAAGATGCGGCCGACCTGGCCAATTCTCCTAAATATGGCGCAGCATCCAATATCGGTACGATCAAAATGAGAGATGTATCGGGACCTGATGGCGTGCCCGACGGGATAATCAGTGACGAGTACGACCGCACATTTATCGGTGATCCAACACCGGATTTCAGTTTCGGTATCAGCAACAGCTTCCGGTACAAGAATTTTGATCTGAACATCATGATGTCAGGCGCTGTAGGCGGAGACATCCTTGGGCCGGCAAAATGGGCATATCTTGCAAACATGGATGGTTCAAGGCTTCCATTGGCGGCTATAAAAGACAGGTGGAGATCGGAGCAGAACCCGGGATCAGGTGTGTATCCAAGCACAAGGATTGGTACTACGGCAATAGGTCGCCAGGTAAACAGTCAGTGGGTAGAGAATGGCTCCTATTTAACGGCCAGGAACATAACACTGGGCTATACGGTTCCGCTGAAAGGTAACCTGTTGCTCAAAACCTTAAGGGTGTATGCTTCGGTACAGCAGGCCTTCACCATCACCGGTTACTCGGGTTTCAGTCCGGAGATCAACCTTTCGGGAACAGATGCAACAGCAGGGATCGGGATAGATGAAAATGCGTACCCTATTCCGAGAACATTCTCCATCGGTATTTCAACAACATTTAAATAGTCCCCAAGAAAAAATATACAGAGATGAAAAGTTTATTTATATATACCAAACGGCTCTTTTTGATGTTCTCTTTGATGCTGGCTTTAGTGCTGGCCTCCTGCAAGAAGAGCTTTATCGAACTGAGCCCTGAAGATTCCTATTCTCCGGAAACTTTTTATAAGACCGAGGCTCAGTTCAGGCAGGCCGTTATCGCAGCTTATGTGCCGCTGAGGGACCTGATGAACCAGGATTTCTATGTTTCGGAAATGCGATCCGACAATACACACTATCAGCCTTACCCAAGCAACAGGGGTACCGCTTACCTGTTTAAGGAAAACATTGACGATTTCATGGATGGACCTACCAATGCCAATACAAACACAGTTTATTTTGCCTGCTATTCCGGCATATCCAAAGCCAATATTGTGATAGAGCGTTTGAAAGAGGCAGATATTCCTGAGGCAGCAAGAAATGATATCGAGGGGCAGGCCAGGTTTTTAAGGGCTTTTAATTATTTTAAGCTGGTGCGTCTGTTTGCCGGGGTGCCCTTATATCTGAAAGAAGTGAAGAAGGCTGATGATGCTTTTCTCCCACGCTCCACGGTAGAGGAAGTGTATACCCAGATTACCACCGATGTGAAAGAGGCGATTACCAAACTGGCTGCGCCTGCCAAATTCCCGCAAAGCGGCCAGGCGACTAAAGGTGCAGCTACCATGCTGTATGCTGAGGTGCTGATGACGCAGAAAAAATTTGCGGAGGCAGAGACCGTGTTAAGTACTATGGCTGCTATGGGATATGGATTACAGACCAATTATGCAGATGCTTTTTTACCGGCAAATAAGAACAGTAAGGAGTCTGTTTTTGAGGTGCAATACCTGGAAGGCACGGCCCTGGGTACAGCGCCGAGTAATTTCATATACCAGTTTTTACCGCGCACTACTACAACTACATTAATAACAGGTACAGCTACCAACAATAGCGCAACAGGTGGCTGGAATACCCCTTCGAAGGATATGATAGACGCCTATGAAGCTGGTGATAGCCGCAAAGATGCCTCGATTGCTGTTGCTGAAGGCACGTACAATGGCAGCGATTTGTTGGTCGTTTCTGCAAACAAGAGTATTCTTAACTATGTACCTGCTGCTGGTAAAATTGGTATTCCTTACATTAAAAAATATTTACATACGCCGCATCCGGCCCCTAACAATACCAATGATAACTGGCCGATATACCGCTATGCAGACGCCTTGCTGTTACTGGCAGAAGCCTTGAATGAAAATGGGAAATCCGGTCTGGCCCTGGCGCCATTAAACACTGTAAGGGCAAGAGCTTTTGGAAATACCACGCATAACATTACCACTACAGATCCGGCGGCACTTCGTGACATTATAGCGCATGAAAGAAGGGTAGAGCTGGCGTTTGAAAACCATCGCTGGCATGACCTGGTGCGTACCGGCAAAGCTGTGCAGGTAATGACCGCACATGGTGCCCAGATGAAACAACTGTACAATTACCTTTCTCCGGCTTCCTATAACATTACACCGGCAAAACTGTTGTACCCTATTCCGCAGTCGGAACGCGAAATCAATCCTGAGCTGACCCAAAATCCATTGTAATTTTCAGGGGGCTTCTCAGCCCCCTAATTAACTAACCAGATATGTATCCTAAACCAAACCCGACCTTTTTCCTGGTCATTATATTCGCAGTTGTGCTGTCCTTTAAAAAGCTTGCTGCACAGGAAAAACCCCTTACCATAAACTGGAACAATACGCTTGCGGTTTCCAAAACCATACCAACCTTGCAGGTGGTATACAACCCTATGCTGCGTGCAAATTCGCCCATTCATAAGGCCAGCTTTGAGGCTTTAAAAAATATCAGCGCCGATTATGTGCGTTATGTGCCCTGGTTTCCGTATCCAAAGGCGGCAGTTGCCGAATTAAAGGCCCCCACGGCTACAGAAACCTTCTGGGATTTTCAGTATGCCGATCCGGCGCTTACAGATTTTATGGAGGCGACGAAGGGGCACCCTCCTGTCATCAACTTCAGTACCATTCCGGTATGGATGTTCAAAACAGCTAAGCCAGTAGTTTACCCTACTGATCCGGACCTGCCTTTCTGGGAATACAACCAGGGCAAGGAACTTCGCGATTCTACAGGTAAAGAAGTTGCAGGTTATTTTGCAAGGGTATTTAGCTGGTATACCAAAGGAGGTTTTACCGACGAACTGGGTAAATTCCATAAATCGGGGCACCACTATAAATTCCCTTACTGGGAAGTGTTGAACGAGCCTGATCTGGAACACCGGATGTCACCGCAACTTTATACCAGAATTTATGATGCAGTGGTTCTGGAGCTTAAAAAGATCTCGCCCGAAACAAAATTTGTAGGCATCTCCGTTGCCCTGGAAACCGATCCGCAGTGGTTTGAGTATTTCCTTAATCCGGTCAATCATAAACCCGGCGTGCCTTTGGATGGTATTTCCTATCATTTTTATGGTCGGCCGGCTTCTTTGGACCAGCAGATCGACAGCTACCAGTACTCCTTTTTCGATCAGGCCAATGGATTTCTGGATCGTGTACGCTATATCGAAAATATCCGGAAGCGTTTGTCGCCAAATACTTTTACCCATATCAATGAAATCGGTACCATTCTGCAGAACAGGGATTATAAAGGAGTGATTCCGGATGGATACTGGAACCTGTCTGGCGCTATGTTTGCCTATCTTTATGTAGAACTTAGTAAAATAGGGATTGAGGTAGCGGGAGAATCACAATTGGTAGGTTATCCCACTCAGTTTCCTGATGTGACGATGATCAATTGGAAAACAGGAAAGCCCAATGCCAGGTACTGGGTTTTGAAGCTGATCAAAGATAATTTTGGCCCGGGCGATAAGCTGGTGCCGGCAAATTCAAATCATCCTGATGTTGTAGCCCAGGCATTTATCACGGCAGGTGGTAAAAAACTATTGCTCATCAACAAAACCAATAAGACCATTAACCTGAAACTCCCGGTTATGCAAGGGGCAACATTACAAACCGTTGATGTAAACACCGGTGACAATCCTATAGCAAATGCTGAAGTTAAACCCGGTGCCTTTATGGTTAAGCCTTTTGCGGTAACCGTTATCAAAATAAAAGAATGATATGGAGCGGCTGGCTTTTAAGATGACTTTGCTGCCGGGATGTGCAGCGGCATATAAAAAACGCCATGAGGAAATATGGCCGGAAATATCCGCTTTATTAAAGACAGCAGGGGTAAGCGATTATTCCATTTACCTGGATGTGCAAACGGATACGCTTTTTGCAACGATGAAAATTGCAGATAGAAGGATGCTGGATGCCCTGGCTGACGAAAAGGTAATGCGCCAATGGTGGAATTACATGAGCGATATGGTGTTGAGCAATGCAGATGGAATACCTGTTTTAACAAACCTGACAGAATTGTTTCATTTGTCCTGAGGGCTTGCAGGGCCGGATTTAGAAAATAAATCCGGCACCATTGTTTTCCTGAGGTTAATTTTACGTAAATTTACCTCAGGGGAATCAAAGATGACTGCATATCACTCAATGTCTGATGTTGAACTTACCGGGCTTTTAAGGTCGGGAGATAATGCTGCGTTTACTGAGATTTATAACCGTTATCACGCAGCCTTATATATTCATGCATTTAACAAGCTTCGTAACCGGGAAGAGAGCCGTGATATTGTGCACGATCTTTTTGGCAGTTTGTGGAACAATCGTGCCAATCTGGTGGTAAAAACCACCTTGTCGGCCTATCTTTATACTGCAGTCCGTTACAAAATATTTGATTTTATTTCGCACAGGGATGTAGAATCCAGGTATATCTCTTCCATTGGCGAATTTGTAGAGAAGGGCGATTACATTACAGATCATCTGGTAAGAGAGAAAGAACTCACAGCGCTTATTGAAAAAGAGATTGCAGCGCTTCCCCCAAAAATGCGTGAAGTATTTGAACTGAGCCGTAAGGCAAACCTAAGCCATAAAGAAATAGCCGAGCAGCTAAACCTTTCTGAAAAAACGGTCAAAAAACAAGTAAACAATTCTCTCAAAATACTGCGTACAAAGCTCGGATCGGCCATATTTACCGCATTTATTCTTTAGCAGGTTGACGTTCAGAAAAATATTTTATTTTTTTTCATTTTTATCTACGCCCAGGGTTAGGCCTGGCCGACTCTAGTTATAAATCAGCGAAAAGAGATTGAGCAGCAATGGAACGTAAAGAAGTCATATTATTATTAAATAAATACAAAGCAGGAACCTGTAGTAAAGAAGAACAGGCTTTGCTGGAGAGCTGGTACCTGCAGCATGATGTGAATGCTATTGCTGAAATTAGCCCTGAAGAATTGAGCCAGGATCTTTTGCTGATGCGCAATGGACTTCCGTTGCAGCAGCCGGTTAGGCCAGGGTTCAGTACCTGGTCTTTTATTGGTGTTGCTGCGGCAGTGCTATTGGTAGTAAGTGTAGGGTTGGTCTTTTTTATCGGTAACGGTAATTTCAAAAATCCTTTTGGCGGCCCTGCATACGCGAATGATGTGCCGCCAGGAAAAAGCACCGCCATGCTTACCCTTGCCAATGGGGAAACGATAGGTTTGAGTGAGGCGAAAAGTGGGATTGTGATTGATGCTTCCAAATTGGCGTATAACGATGGCAGTTCGATTTCTATTCCCAATGAAGACAAAACAGTAGAGATGACTATGCGTACTCCGGCCGGTGGTACCTATCAGGTTATACTGCCCGACGGCAGTAAAGTCTGGCTTAATTCTGGCAGTAGCCTGAAATTCCCTCAGGTATTTAAAGCAGGGGAACGCCGGGTAGAGCTGACAGGGGAAGCGTATTTTGAAGTCGCAAAAAATAAAGAGCATCCTTTTGTTGTAAAAAGCCGGAATCAGCAGGTAACGGTTTTGGGAACGCATTTCAATATCAGTGCTTACGAAAATGATAACCTGACTAAAACTACGTTGCTGGAAGGCGCTGTACTGGTAGCATTGGATAACCTGCAAAAACGCAATGATGACAGTGGTTATACTGTGTTGAGTCCGGGTAAACAAGCGATCAGCAATGGCCGTAATCTTGATGTAAAGAATGCAGATCTGGACGAGGCCGTATCCTGGAAAAATGGTTATTTCCGTTTTAACGATGAAAAATTAAACAGTGTGATGCAGAAAATTGCCCGCTGGTATAACATTGAAGTGATCTATAAAGATAAACCAACAGAAGAAGGGTTTACCGGAACCATTTCAAGGGCATCCAACATCAGTGAGGTGCTGAGTATGCTGGAAAGGACCAAAACCGTTCGTTTTGAAATTGAAGGAAGGAGGGTGATGGTAATGAATTAAACTTTTACTACCTGAACCCTTAAAAAAGGTTACCCCGGCTTCGGAACCAGGATAACCCAATAAGCGGTTTACATCAATAATCTAAACTATCAACTAAGCGACAGGCCCGTCCATCTTCGAAAATGAAGGCCAGCCGTTTTTAAACCATGCTAAGCAAATGTACAATTTTTACACAAAAAGGTTGATACAGCTTTTTGGCTGTATTTCCAAAATCCAGTTGATGATGAACCTGGCCTTACGCCAGGTAAATAGAACCGGAAAAAGAGAATGGATTATGCGAGTTAACCTGACCACTTTACTCTTAATCACAGTTATCCTGCAGGTAAGTGCAGGCAGTTATGCGCAAAAAATTACCTTATCGGAAAAAAATGCGCCCATTAAGTCTGTGTTAGACAAAATCAGGACCCAGAGCGGGTACGATTTTTTATTTACCACCACCAATTTAAGGAATGCAAACCCGGTTACCATACAGGTAAAGGACGTTGACCTGAAGGAAGTATTAAAGCAGGTTTTTGAGGACCAGCCCTTTGATTATTCGGTAGCCAACAATTCGGTAGTAGTTTCCAGGAAGGAGACTTCCTTTCTGGAAAAGCTTAAGAACGCTTTTTCTGCTGTTGACGTTCGCGGCCGTGTGCTGGATGAAAACGGGAAAGCGATGGCGGGGGTGAGTGTCAAATTGAAAGGGACCTCCACAAGGTCAACTTCATCTAATGAACAAGGCTTTTTCAGTCTTTCTGTTCCGGATAATGCGGTGCTGGTATTCTCTTACGTAGGTTATGTTACCCGGGAGATGTTAGCCAGTCCGACCATGGTTGTGGTGATGCAGCAGGGACAGAACAAGTTGGAAGAAACCGTAATCGTTGGTTACGGAACATTAAAGAGAAAAGATCTGGTTGGATCTGTTGCCGTTGTGGATATGAAAGAAGTACGCGATGTACCTTTTGCAACGATTGACCAGGCACTCACCGGTAAGGCCGCGGGTGTGCAGGTAGTACAGGCTGATGGCTCGCCAGGTGGTGTAGCCAAGATCAGGGTCCGTGGAGGAACTTCATTGATGGGTGGGAACGATCCTTTGTATATCATTGATGGTGTGCAGGTACAGGTACAAAACCGTTTTCAGCAAACCGCTTCTGATATTGTAAGCCCTGTAGATCGTGGTGGCCAGGATGATCCGAACACCACAGTAGCAGGATCCTTTGCCCGCGGGTTGAATAGCCTGGGCGGATTGAACATCAATGATATAGAAACGATAAACATCTTGAAAGATGCTTCTGCTACAGCAATTTATGGTTCAAGAGGTGCCAACGGGGTGGTGATCATCACCACTAAAAAGGGGAAAACCAATCAGAGACCGACATTTGAACTGAATTTGTACCATGGCCTCAGCCTGGCTGAGAATGAAAAGGTCCTTAACCGCGATCAGTACATTACGATAGTTAAAGAGGCTGCTAAAAACCTGAACCAGGTAAGGGCACTCGCAGGCGAAACCCCTGATGGTTTGGCCACAACAATCGTTAACGATCCAAACTATTTCGGCGCAGCCAATACCAACTGGATGGACCTGGTAACACGTACCGGAACAACGCAAAATGCGGACCTTTCTGTAAGGGGTGGCGGAACAGGTACACGTTATTACACGTCGTTAACCTATAACAAAAATGAAGGTGCGGTGCGTGGTACAGATTACAGGCGTATAGCTGGTAAGGTAAGTCTGGACAATGACATCACCAGCAGGTTCAGGGTGAACACCAATCTGGATTATGGTTTTACCAGCAATAATATCACCAACGGACTTTATACACAGGCCCTTTATGCCCCTCCAACCTTTGATCCCTATAACAGTGATGGCAGTGTGAAAATTTTTGATCCTGAAACGATCGGGGCCTATGCTTATCAAGGCTTCCAAAATCCATTGCTGCTTACCAAGGGAATCAACCGATCCAACTCCATATTTGCGATAGGCAGTATAGCTGCTGAATATGATATCCTGAAGGATCTGAAATTCAGAAGTTCTGTGGCTGTAAATTACAACAACTACAGGCAAACCAATTTCATCCCAAGTACAGTTTCGGTAGCTACACCTAATGGATCCGGTAGTTCGGGCAATGGAACAGCCACCCAGGCGCAGGCAGAGCAGGTGAATACCTTTATCCAGAATTATCTTACCTGGGACAGGAGTTTTAATGATAAACACAGTCTTAACGTGATATTGGGTACCGACTGGCAGATCACCAAAGCAAATGCTTTTTCTGCCAGTGGTCAGGGATTTCCAGATGATACCTACCTGAATAACCTTTCATCTGCGGCTGTAACCCTTCCTTCAACGGGTACTTCTGACCAGAGTTCATTGCTCAGTTTTTATTTAAGGGCAAATTACAGCTTTATGGACAAGTATATGATCTCCTTTACCGGAAGGTCGGATGCTTCGTCTAAATTTCCTAAGGCCAACCGTGTAGGTTACTTTCCTTCCGGTGGTTTGGGCTGGCGCATCTCACAGGAAAATTTCCTCAGGAAGGTGAAATGGATCAATGAAATAAAGTTAAGAGCAAGTATGGGCTATACCGGAACGCAGAACATTGCAGATAACCTTTTTTATACCTTGTATTCGCCTGTTTCTTATGCCGGGTTAAATGGTCTTTCTCCTACGCAATTGGGTAATCCGCGTTTAAAATGGGAATCAACCCTGCAAAAAGATGCCGGTTTAGAATTTGAATTCTTTGGCTCCCGCCTGCGTGGAGAGATTGGATACTATGAAAAAACCACATCTGGAATTTTATTCCCGACTGCAGTGGCTGGTACGAGCGGTTTTGAACAGGTAACTGCAAATATTGCTAAAATCCGCAACAGGGGGCTAGAACTCATGATAGGTGGAGATTTTATCAGGAATAAAAATTTCCAGTGGTCTGGTACTTTGAATATAGCGGGCAACCGATCTAAAGTCCTGGCCCTTTCTGGCGATATAGAAGATCCGGCAAATCCAGGTGTTTACAGGTTTGGCAATACTGTGTTAAAAATAGGTGAACCCGTGGGCTTGCTTTATGGAAGGGTATTCAAAAAAATTCTGGCTACACAAGCAGAAGTGGATGCTTATAGTCAATCAAGCCCCGGATACTATCCTTACCTGGGCATTGGTGATGCAAGTTACGAAGTAGTAGAAAATTATATGGGGTATCAGGGATTTACTTATTTCAAAGACGACATTATCGGCAAGGCAGAACCTAAGTACTATGGCGGATATACCAACCGCTTAAGCTATAAATCCTTTTCATTAACTACGCTGACTACATTTTCTTATGGTAACGACATTTATTACCTGGCCGACATCCGGAACCGAGACGTTGCGGAGCGGACAAATAAAGGTATTCGGATACTGGACAGGTGGACTCCGGAAAACCCAACTGCCACCAGGCCGCGGCTTATCATGGGCGAAAGTTCATATGCCTATGCAGCAAGCGACAATGTTTACGATGCTTCGTTCATTAAGCTGAAATCGGTGACCCTGGCTTACCAGTTCCCTAAAAGTTTTACCGACAGGCTTAAAATCAATAGCGTATCGGCTTATGTATCAGGAACCAATTTGCTGAGCATAACAAATTATCCGGGTGTTGATCCTGAAGTAAGTAACGACCCCTACAGTTTAATTGGCGGATACAGCGATGCCGGAGGCTATCCTTTTGTCAGACAATTTAGTTTTGGATTAAGGATAGGCTTGTAAGAGATACAATTAGAACAACATAGACATAAAGGACATGAAAACATTATATAAAATACTGGCTGTAGTTGTGGTAATTACCGCTGGTTATGGATGTGAAAAGGAACTGAGTGCACCACCCAAAAATGCAAAAGTGGAGGGGAATACAATTATTGACGCACCTACTTCTCAAATTGCATTAAACGGTGCCTATTATAACTTTGCCAATGCTACAAATATTAAAACTGGATGGCAGTGGCATCAAATTCTTCCGTCAACATTTGCAGGGTATATAGGCTATGGATATGGTGCGGGTTCCAACGAAAGCAATATTACTACTGGTAATTCCGGTATGTATTGGGAAGAGTCTTACCGTGCATTAAATGCAGCGAATGGTGTAATTGCAGGTGTTACCGCACTCCCTGATGCTGCTTTCAACGGAAACCGGAAAAAAGAAGTCCTTGCTGAAGCGAAATTTATCAGGGCCTATGCCCATTTTAAGATACTCAGCTATTATGCAGAGTGGTATAAGATCAATAGCACACAGGGTGTATTGCTTCGTGATGAGTTGTCTACGCTTACCAACATCTTAAAAAAACGCAGTACGGTAAAAGAAAGTTACGACTTTATCCTTGCAGATCTGGATGAAGTTATTGCCAATGGGCCGGCTGCAAATCCTAATCATTACGCTACCAAATGGGCGGCAATGGCTTTAAAAATGCGCGTGCTGATTAACCGTGGTGGTACAGGAGATTATACAGCTGTTATCCAGCTGGCAGACAATATTACGCAAAACAGTCCTTATGTATTGGAAGCCAGTCAGCAGAATTTATTCCGCGTGGCAGGCCTGACCAGCAAGGAAGTGATTTTGGGGGTTAAACCACAGGCGCTGCAGACATCAGATCCTTATAGCAAAACCCGGCAATATTACCCCGGAGCATCATCATTGTATGTTGCCAAGCAGGCTTTAAAAGACCTTTTTGCAGGAGATCCAAGGCAAAGCTGGGTAGTAGGGCCTGCAACTCCTTACCAGCAATATTCACCGAATACCTATTATTTTGCTAAATATGTGGAAACAGGTACAGTCCCAACTGTTGTAACCGAAACCGATTATGTGTTGCGTTTGACTGAAGTTTATCTGCTAAAGGCCGAGGCAATAGTACGTTCTGGCGGAAGTCTTGCTGATGCAAGAACATTGGTGCACACCATCCAGCAAAAAGGTGGTTTAACACCGGCCAATGCACCTTATGCTGCGGTTGATGCTGCGGCTACGCCCGCAGACCTTCTTGTTCAGATTTACAGGGAAACATCCAGAAGTATGGTGGGGGAAGATGGCAGTGAATGGATGGCCTTGCTGCGTTTGCCATTTGAAACGGTTAAGGTATTGAGACCTACAATTACAAGTCAGATTCAGTACATCATTCCTGTTCCGCAAACCGAGTTTGTATACAACCCTCAGTTTGGTGAACAAAACACAGGGTACAGCACAAATTAAACTTTTTAGAATAGCCGGGACAAAGTCCCGGCTTATTCGTTATACCACTAATAATTTATGATGAAAGTAAAACATATCTTAATCCTTGCAACGCTGCTGTGCAGTGTTACAGATTCATTTGCTCAAAACAAGTCCGGTGTTAAGGCAAATGGTATTGGTTCATCCCAACAGAAAAACACTTTTGTACTCGCAGGAAAAATAAAAGGAATGCAAAGTGGCAGGCTTAGGTTATCCTATGAATCGGGCGGAAAATACCTGCTGGACAGTACATTGGTCAAAAACGGGACTTTTATGTTCAAAGGTAAAATTTCCGGACCTGTTATGGCTTCTATTGAAAGCAGTAAAGCCGGCATGATGATGGATGACCCCAATAGGGGTGGCTTTTTTATTGAACCCGGAAACCTTAGCATAGAAATTACTGCCGGTGATTTTAAAAATCTGAGATTAAAAGGCTCCAAAACCCAGGACGAAATGGCCGCGCTCGAACTAAAAAAGAAAAAGTATACAGACCAGATGCGCGTATTATCTGTGGCTTACGATAAAGCCAATATGGCTTATATAAATGCGCGGAAAGCTAAGAAAACTGAAGCAGAGCTTGAGGTATTAAAAGAAGCTGCAAATGCAGCAAAAGATAAAATGGACCCCTTGTACGAGGAAATTGGACGTATAGATATGGAGTTCATAAAAACACATCCGGATTCCTATTACACCGCATATGCTTTGCGCTGGAAGGTTTCCTCACTGCCTCTGGCAGAATCAAAAGCATTGTACGCTGAATTATCAGACCGGGTAAAGCAAAGCAGTTACGGTAAAGAGATTGCCAAAGAGATCAAAAGCCTGGAAGGTGGATCGCCAGGTAGTGTAGCCTCCGTATTCAGTTCAACTGACATCAACGGACAACCACTGGGCCTGGCCGATTTTAAAGGTAAAAAATATGTGTTGCTCGATTTCTGGGCCAGCTGGTGTGTGCCTTGCCGTAAAGGTAATCCACATCTGTTGTCATTATATAGCAAATACAAAGATAAAGGTCTGGAGATTATTGGGGTATCTGACGATGATGGCAACCATGAAGCCTGGAAAAAAGCAGTAGAAAAAGACAATATTGGTGTATGGAAACACGTGTTGAGGGGTTTAAAAAGAGTAGGCAATACTTATGATAAGTCGGAAGATATTAGCGAGCCTTACGCCATCCATACCTTGCCAACCAAGATCCTGATCGACAAAAACGGAATGATCATTGGCCGTTATGGCGGTGGAGGCGAAAACGATGAGGCTATGGATAAAAAACTGGCCGAGATTTTTAACAACTAAAACTGAATATGAAATGATGAAGCACAACTTTTTATCGGTCATTTTGCTGATAGCCCTGCCAATTGTGGTGAATGCACAAAACACAGATTTTACACTGAACGGCCAGATTAAAGGTATTCGCGGTGGTGTGGTTGAAATAAATCGCTATGATTCAAAAACGCGGACTTCAAGTCCGGTTACTACTGCAAAACTGATTAACGGCAAGTTTGTGGCAAAAGGTAAAGTAAATGGACCCCAAATGTTAGGTTTGGTTGTAAAACCAGGTAACTGGGGGACACAGGTATTTATTGATGGAGGAAATGCCTTTGTTCAAATGGATACCATAGGTTCAGAACATTACGATTATACAGCATATGGAATGGATAAAGGTGCCCGATTGAAAGCGGTTAAAGTATCTGGATCGGCGGGGCATGCTGATTACATGCAATATGAAAAGGCCATTTCGGCTGAAAAAAACAGGAGTAAGATCAATGAAACCCAGCTGGGCTTCATCAAGCCCTATATCAATCAGAAACCGTCCTCAGTAGCAGGTGTTTATATGTTGAGTCAACATTACATGTTCAATTCGCAAATGCCGCTTACCGAGCTTGAAGGTATGCTGGCCAAGTTTAAAGGAGCGGCCGCACAATCTTTGTATTATGGCAATCTTCAGCAGGAGGTAGCAGAGCGTAAGGCAATTCTTCCCGGTAACCTGGCGGAGGACTTTACCTTGTTAAAGCCTGATAGCACTGAGTTTACACTTTCTTCAACACGTGGAAAATATGTGATGCTTGATTTTTGGGCCAGCTGGTGCAAACCTTGCCGGGAGGCAATTCCACATTGGAAAGAAGTTTATGCCAGATATAAAGACAAAGGCTTTGAAATAGTAGGTATTACAAATGATAACAGGTGGAACCTTTGGAAAAAAGCTATGGAAGAGGAAAAGATGGACTGGATACAGGTTGCCGACGATTTCCCTGTTAAAAATATGCCAGCGAGAATAGCCAGCAGGTTTAAATCCCCAACCATACCGCAATATGTTCTGTTGGACAAGGAAGGTCGTATTTTGGTGGTTACCAATCATAAAGAAGACATAGACCGTAAATTAAATGAGCTGTTTTAGAAGTTTCATCTACACCCTGACCCCATGATGGCCGACTTTAAAATAGAACCTAACCAGCTAACTAATTGAACCATAAATAAAAGAACTATGAAAACACTTAAAAATTTGGCAGTAGCAGCGTTGATATGTACGGCAGGTACTGCCTTTGCGCAGCAAGCTACAGTAAAAGGCAACATTAAAGGACTGGGCGATGCCGAACTGAATTTCCATTATTATGAAGGCAATGAACCCAAAACCAGTAATGTAAAAGTTACCGGCGATAAATTTACCTGGACAGCGCCTATGGCCGATCCGCAGAAAATTACGGTCATGTTTCCGAAAAGGGCAGTCTGGCTATTTGTTGAGCCCGGAAATATGGAATTAACAGGTAGTGCTGATTCGCTAAATAAGGTTAAACTGACCGGTTCTAAAATCCAGAACGAAGCAGATGCTTACGAAAAGTTGCTGGCCCCTATTTCGGCAAAGCAGGATCCGCTATACAAAAAGTATGGTAAAGTAAGCAAAGAAGAGCAGCTGGCACTGGAACAACAACTGGACGACATCAGGATGGAAAAGCGTGCGGTAGCCAACAAATACATTGCAGAACACCCTGAAAGTGCCTTTAGCCTTAGTCTGGTAACAGACCGTGCCGCAATGGGCGAGTATAAAGACATTCAGGCAGCATATGACAAGCTGGGCAAGAACGTAAAAAACAGCCCGGAGGGCAAGCGCCTTACAGAACGTTTGGCCATACTTAAACGCAGTGCCATTGGTACACCAATGCTAAATTTTACACAGAACGATACCGAAGGAAAACCGGTTAGTTTTGCCGCTTTCAAAGGTAAATATGTGCTGGTTGATTTCTGGGCCAGCTGGTGCGGACCATGCCGTGCAGAAAACCCGAACGTGTTAAAAGCATACAATAAATATAAAGACAAAAATTTCACTGTAGTGGGCATTTCATTGGATGATAAAGGTGAAAACTGGAAAAAAGCCATCAAAGACGATGGTATGCCATGGACGCAGCTTTCTGACCTGAAAGGATGGAAAAATGAGGTTTCCGAATATTATGGGATCAGGGGAATTCCGAGCACTTTACTGGTAGACCCTAATGGGAATATCATTGCTAAAGATCTGAGAGGGGAAATCCTCAATAAAAAACTGGAAGAGATTTTTAATAACTAGATATGAAACAGTTAATCAAAATCACATTAAGCTTTGTACTGCTTGGCAGCTTCAGTGCTATGGCGCAGGATTTTACACTAAATGGTAGCATTAAAAATTTTAGTGGATCATCTGTACAACTCCATATTACTAAAGACCATATGGGTGCGCCCGAGGCCATAACCATACCAGTTCAAAAAGGGAAATTCAGTTATAAAGGGAAAGCATTGCGCTCTCCCTATTTTGCCAGTTTGGCCATCGAACCGCAGAAGCAAATTCAGTTTGTACTTTACAACGAACCTGTGAGGATAGAAGCAGATGCCAATGATTTGAAGTCAGCAAAACTATCAGGAGGCAAACAAATTGAACAATACAATCAATATCGGCAGACGCTGGGGGCTTTGGAAACTGAAATCAGGGAGATCTATACGAAATTGCGGCCCCTGGATAAGGAATCTGCAGCAGCTGTTGCACTGAGAGAGAAAAACAATGCCTTGAACAAGGAAAGCGAAGCGCTGGCAACTAAATTCATAGCGCAGCATCCCGGCTCTGGGGTTTCTCCCTTTTTACTATGGGCAAACCGTTTAGACATGACTACTGAAGTGAAGTTGTACAGCAGCTTAGATTCTAACCTGCTGGCAGATAACTCGTATTTTAAATTCATCACGCCATCCATGGTTGGTCAGCGGAATACTGCAATCGGTAAAATGGTTCCTGCAATGAAGCAGGCCGATACCCTGGGCAATATGGTATCGTTAAGGGATTTTAAAGGAAAGTATTTGCTGATTGATTTCTGGGCATCCTGGTGTGTACCTTGCCGTGCCGCCAATCCGGGTATGGTAAAGCTTTACAATCATTATAAGTCTAAGAACTTTACCGTTCTGGGGATTTCTTTAGATAAGAACGATAAGTCCAAATGGACGGATGCGATCAGAAAAGACGGGTTGACCTGGAATCATATATCAGACCTGAAAGGCTGGGACAATGAAATTTCGCGTGCTTTTGGGGTAAACAGTATTCCTGCCACAGTCCTTGTTGATCCTAATGGCGTAATCATTGCACGAAACCTGTCGGAAAAAGAGCTGGAGACTTTACTGGAAGAAAAGTTGAAGTAATTCCCAGGATATTGAGTCAAATTTTTAAGACATAAGGTAAACGGCTGGCCTGAAAGCCGGTCGTTTTAGCCTCTTTACTAACTAAACGTTCTGGAAATGACCACTTGTTATGTTATTGACGATGAAAAATTTAGTATAAATGAAATAACGGGGATGGTCGAAAAGACACCCGGTCTTAAGTTGATAGGAAGTAGTGTAGATCCTATTCTTGGTTTGCAAGAAATTCTGGAAAACCAAACTCCGGATATAATCTTCCTCGATGTTGAAATGCCCAATATTTCAGGGTTGGAATTAATGCAAATGATGCCTGGGAATGTTATGGTGATTTTAACTACTGCTCACGCCAAATATGCTGTTGACGCATTTGATAAAGATGTTGTCGATTACCTTTTTAAACCCTTTAATTATAGTCGTTTCATTAAGGCCGTAGAGAAAGCGAAATTAATGATGGGATTGAGACGACCAAACAGCGTTCAGAGAAATGATGAGATTTTTGTAAATACTGGAAAGAAGGGAAACTTCTCACGGATCAGAATTTCGGAAATAGTATGTATCAAGGCAATAGATGATGTCGTCTCAATACACACGAGCTGCGGTGTTCACTTTTCACACATTAGGTTAAAAGAAATTGAACAAAGTTTGCCTCCTGAAATTTTTATCCGAATACACAGAGCATTTATTATTAGTGTCAATTATGTTAAGGAGATTAACGGTTCTAAAGTGACGATGTTGGATAACTCCTCGTTTCCCTTAGGCGATTTGTATAAAAATGATTTCCTAGCTAGAATTGAAAAAAAAATTGTCAAAACCTATCGTGGGCACTAATATTTAAGGCTTTACCTTCAGAATGTGGTTGTTAACAATAACAAATAGCCGTTTTGCAAGCAAATTCTTTGTATGACTTGATGTTGGTTAACTTGTAATAACCAAACATTCAGACTATGCTCTTATCTCCCTTTTCAAAAAAAGAAAACGCCGTTGCTGTACTTCATGCACTGGTAAAAAGATTAAATGTCCGTGTAAGTTATGAGACCATTAAATCGGCATTGCATGAACATCCGGATTATTCGAGTTTACTTGCACTTAGTGATTGCCTGACCGAATGGAAAATTCCCAACAGTGCCTATCAGATTGATAAAAAGGATTACAATCCGGCCGATCTTTCCTTTCCGCTGATTGCACACCTTCAGAAAACAGGGCAGTTTATCCTGATCAATAACATCAATAACGGATCTGTAAACTATACCGACGAGAAAAAAAGCAACGCCAGCATGTCTGAGCAGGACTTTCTTGCCCAATGGGGAGGAGTGATCTTATATGCCGAAGCAAGCGCAGAAAGTGGGGAGGCCGACTATAAAGCACAGTCTTTTAAAGGTTTTTTAAACGGCTTGCGCATCCCTGCACTGGTTGTTGCCATTTTAAGCTGCATCGTCTATGTCTTTTTCCAGTACAGCTTCAGCTGGGTGTTTACAGCTTTAACTGTACTTAGTTTGGCAGGCCTTACGGTAAGTACTTTATTGCTGATCTATAGTGTCAATGCCAGCAATCCTTTTGTACAAAACCTCTGCAGTCTGGGCAAAAAAAACGATTGTAATGCCATTTTAAAATCCAAAGAAGCCAAGGTTACCGACTGGCTAAGCTGGAGTGAAGTAGGCTTTTTCTACTTTGCAGGCTCCTTGCTGAGTTTGTTATTCGTAAATAATGCGGTTCCCTATTTAGCCATTTTAAATTTATGCTGCCTGCCTTATACTTTCTGGTCGCTCTGGTACCAGTATAAAGCCAAAAACTGGTGTGTATTGTGCTGTACGGTGCAGGCTTTGCTTTGGCTGCAGTTTATCGTTTTCGCAACAGGCACAGGATACACAGTGCCAGCTTTGGAAGTAACTACAATTGTAGCTATGCTGTTCAGTTTTGCAATCCCGGTTGTGATATGGGCATTTGTAAAGCCCTTTATGCTGAAAGCCGAGCAACTGGCTCCTTTAAAACAGCAGCTGAAAAAATTCAAATACAACAGTGACCTGTTCAACCAGGTATTGACCAATCAACCGCGTTTTTCGGTCCCTAATGACATTATGCCTATTGTATTGGGTAATGCTGAAGCAGAAAACATCATCACCATGGTCAGCAACCCCTTCTGCGGGCCATGTGCAGCAACTCATAAAATGTTAGATAGCTGGTTAAATGTGCGTGACGATATTCAGGTAAAAATTATTTTCAGCACAGCAAATCATGATGATGACCCGAAAACTAAAGTCGCAAGGCATATGACAGCTTTAAGTCTAATGGATGAAAGGAGCGAAGTTGAAAAAGCATTGAATGACTGGTATGGTCGCACCAAAAAAAATTACAATGTTTGGTCGAAAGACTATCCACTTGATATTAATGATAATATTGAAGCTGTTGTTAAAAAACAAAAGGAATGGTGTGAAGTGGCAGAAATAAGTTTTACTCCAACCATTTTTGTTAACGGGTATAAGTTGCCAGATCCATATCGATTAGACGATGTTAAATATCTCCTTTCTTAAACTTTTTTGCGCGCGAAACGAATTGTTGAGTTGCAACGACACAGTTCGGAATGACCAGCATTGAGGTCATAAAAAACATGTCGCAGACGTAACTCATGCGGAATAGAGTTGCAAGACCTAAGAATAAACTCATGAAAAAGTTAAATTTAAGTGCATCAGGATTTACTGGTGGAAGCTTGCTAAGCAGATCGGAAATGAAAAAAATTGCTGGAGGATCGGGTAATTCTATCAATGCAATTTGTCTTGAATCCTGCCTGCCACATCCGATAGAAGAAAAAGATAGGTGTATAGGAAATTGCCCGGTTTGTTTCCGGGTGACAATTGAACAAGGTTTTATATGTATTTCGGAAGTTCCTGAATAAAAATTAACTATGATTACACCGTATATGTTAACATATATGGTGTATCTTTTCATTTGATTATGAAGGTTATAACTATAATTACTTGCTTGTTTTTTATTCCATTGTTTGTTAAATCGCAATCAAAGGAGGTAAAACAGTTCATTTTGGAAGGCCAATTGCATGGAAGGGACTCTGGTTTTATTTGGCTGAGGTATTGGGATAAAGGTGGAAAGGAAATCCGTGATACAACTTACCTCCAGGATGGTAAATTTGCATTCAAAGGAAGGGCGGAGGAGCCTACATTAGTTACTCTTATAGGGAATATAACTGGCAAATACTTTGATGCTGACGATCCAAATTTGACTGAGATTTTCATTGAGCCAAAGAAAATGTTTGTGGAACTACATCAAAACAACTTCAAAACAGCGAAGGTAACTGGTGCATTAACCCAAGATCAATTGTCTGCTCTGGATAGGCAAAAATTAATTAAACGAAAGAAATTTGATTCGCTCTCTGTTCTATATAAAACGCTGGTTTTGCATAAAACAAAAGGCGATAGTACCGTGGAATTAAGCGCTATTAAATCTGAGTTATCGTCAGGTGCTAAAAAGTATATATCTGAAAGTAAGAACATGGATTTGGATTTTATAAAATCTCACCCCGATTCTTATCTAAGTCCATATTTGCTGTACAACCTGTTATTAGCAAAGGCTGTGTCATTACCGGAGTCAGCAGTATTTTTTAACTCATTTACCGAGCGAATTAAAAGCAGCCAGTTTGGTGCTGCGGTTCAGAAGAGGATTTCAAATGTTGAGCAGCCGAGAGTAGGCGTACCAGCTTATGCCTTTAAAAGGACAGATTACAAAGGGAAACTAATTCATCTCAAAGATTTTAAAGGAAGGTATGTATTACTGGATTTCTGGGCGAGCTGGTGCGTTCCCTGTAGGCAGTTCTTTCCAGAGTTAAAGCGTATATTTGCAGAATATGAGCCAAAAGGATTAAGTATTATCAGCGTTTCTTCTGATGAGAAAAAAAACAATTGGATAAATGCAATAAAGAAGGATGATATAGGTTCTTGGGTGCATATACTATCTTATGACAATGCGCCAGAATTATTAGGTCATGAATCAGAAAATAATCTATTGATAAGATATAATGTCAGGGCTATCCCTGTACTCATCCTGATCGATCCTGAAGGCAAAATTGTTGGCAGATATATTGGCGAAGGAAAGAACGGTGACGAAAAAGATCTTTTTCAGAAGCTAGCTGAGATTCTTTGATCTAAATACTATCGATAACAAAAAATCGTTATTTTAGCTAAATAATAAACTGATAAAACGAATGAAAAAACTGATCATGGCCCTACTGCTGCTTACTTCGGTACAGTTGGTAAAGGCCCAAATGGTAGATCCGGTAAAATGGAGCTATGCAGCAAAAAAAGTAAGCGCAACAGAAGCTGTTGTGTACCTTAAAGCAACTATTGAAGAGGGCTGGCACCTGTATTCGCAGGATATTGCCGATGGTGGCCCTACCAAAACCGTATTTACTTTTGCCCCTTCGGCTCAGTATGCACTTGTTGGAAAAACCCTGGAATCTAAACCGATTGTAAAGTTTGAAAAGATGTTCGACATGCAGGTGAAATATTTTGAAAAAACGGCTGTTTTTCAACAAAAGGTAAAGTTGAAATCTAAAAACCAGACCACGGTTAAGGGAAGCGTTAACTTTGGTGCCTGCGATGACACCAGTTGCATACCACCAAAGGATGTACAATTTAGCGTAACCATTAAATCGTAAAAACGGAAAAAAATTGAAAAAGCCGGATACAATCTTTATCCGGCTTTTTTGCAGGCCCTAAAACCTTTTTTCAGTTTCTTGTAGTCTCTAACCTGCTCAGTGTTGTCTTTATTGTATAAGGCTGATTTGCCTTACTAACAAAAAACATAAAAAAACAATGAGACTATTAAAAACATTAACTACAGCTGCTGTACTTTGTATAGCCGGAGCAGCTTTGGGGCAGCAGGCAAAGGTAAAGGGCTTGCAAACAACTGTAAAAGCCCTATCGGGTTTTGATTATGAAATTTCCGGAAAGTTTCCGGGTGCAGAAAAAATCCTGCTATCGGGAGATAGATACGGAGGCGTATTGCTAGACAGTGCACAAAATCCCGATGGAAGTTTTGTCTTTAAAGGAAAGGCAAAAACTGTTTCGCTTGGCGCGCTCATCGTTGAAAACAAGAAAAAAATGTTTAGTGAATATTTCCCTGTGTTTATTGAACCCGGTAAAATAAAGGTAAAGCTGTATGAAGGAGGAAAACAGATAGAGGCTAAGGGAAGCACCAACAACGACATCATGACTGTAGTGGAAGCTGAAAATAAAGCCTTTTGGTTTGACCTTTCCAGCATTTACGACTCGCTGAACTATGCTTCTATGCGGATGTCGCAAATACGTAAGGCAGATGTAGTGGACAAAGATTCTATAGCCTATTATGAAAGCCTGTACAAAAGAATGGGAGCCGCCGCGGCCCCATATATTGCAGCACGCAATGAAAAATTAAAAGTAGCATTTAAAAAATACCCCAAAACTTATTTTACAGCCTATAATGCCCTGAATTCAGGTGTTTTTGATGAGACCACCTTAAAAAGCATGTATGCGGGTTTTGACGATAAGATAAAGAAAAGCGCCATAGGCAAAGAATGGGATACGCAGCTGTTTAATGTGAAAAAGATAACCGATGGGGTTACAGCCCCCGAATTTGCTGTGCCGGATGCCGAAGGCAAACAGGTTAGGCTGAGTGATTTCAAAGGTAAATATGTACTGCTTGATTTCTGGGCTACCTGGTGCGGCCCATGCCGCGCAGGTAACCCGCATTTGATTTCTGTTTACAAGAAGTACAAAGATCAGGGCCTGGAGTTTATCGGCATTTCTGATGACGACAACAACATAGCCGGCTGGAAAAAAGCAATCAAAGACGATGGGATTGGACTCTGGCCGCAGGTGCTCAGAAACCGGGGTAAACAAAATGACAAGGGCGAGAGTATAGACCTTTCCGGTTTATACGAAGTAGGGGGCTATCCTACCAAGATCCTGATTGACAAAGAAGGCAAAATTGTGCATCAGTTTGCTGACGATGCCGAACTGGATGCGATGTTGAGCCAGATCTTCAGACAATAAACGATTTAAAAATATATCAGCTCCTGGTAGCGGGTATCTGATCAAAAGAATGGGCCGGATAACAGACTTATCCGGCTATCTTTTTGATGGGGTAAAAATAATTCCCTATTATTGGCACTGTTAAACCGAGAGGCCTGAATGAAACAATTGATTCATAAAAGTGATGAAGAACTGCTGCAGGTTTTGCAGCAGGGCAACAGGCAGGCCTACGAAGTAATTTATGACCGTTACTGGCAGATCCTTTTCCGGTTTGCGCGCAAGATGATGCAGGACGAAAGTGCTGCAAAAGATGTAGTGCAGGATGTTTTTACCACCTTGTGGATCAAATCTGCAGAGAAGAATATCAGGCCCCCGCTGGCTGCCTTTCTTTATACACTTATCCGAAACAAAATTCTCGACAGGATAAAACATTCCAAAGTAGAGGCGAAGTATCTTGATTCCCTAAAGCAGGTCATGAGCCTTAGCGAGGCGCTGCCCGACAGGATGTATATTGAAAAAGAACTTTACGATCAGATAGAAAAAGAAATCAGCCAATTGCCCGAAAAAATGCGGATCATTTTTGAAAAGAGCCGCAAGGAATATAAATCCAACCAGGAAATTGCCGAAGAACTTTCCATTTCAAATAAGACCGTCAGGAACCAGCTCAGCAATGCTGTTCGTATCCTTAGGAACAAGTTTGGGGATTCAGCACATATCTTTTTAACTTTTTTTTAGGATAACCGGGACTTTCTTCCGGTGTGTTCGTTATACCATTTAATTAATGGCATAATAAGCGAATGGAAGAAAAGTACCTGCGGGAAAAGGAATTGCTGGAACGTTACAGGAAAGGGTTGTGCAGTCCGGCTGAGCAGCTGCTGGTAGACAACTGGTTTAACCAACAGGCCCGGGCCATGGACAACGATACTAGCCCCGTAGCTGCGGATATACGGAATGAGATCTGGAAAAAACTCCCGGTGGCGGCTAAACAGACCACTGTTAAGCTATGGCCCCGTATTGCAGTGGCTGCATCTGTGGCATTGATACTGATTGCTGCTCTGCTGTTTTACAACACACCTTATTCCACAAAATTTACTTACAAAAACGAGGTGCCGCCAGGAAAAACGGGTGCAATGCTGACACTTGCCGACGGTCGAAAAATAGTGCTGAACGATGCTGCAAGCGGGCAGCTTGCCGAAGAAGCCGGTATAAGCATCAGCAAATCGGCAAATGGGCAACTGGTGTATAGGCTTACTGAATCTCCCAGGGGCGATGAACAAAATAAAATCAATACCATAAGTACTGCCATAGGCGAAACTTATCAGGTTCAATTATCCGATAGTTCGAAGGTATGGTTAAATGCGGGCTCTGCTTTAACCTTTGCATCTCATTTGGACCATAGAGGAAAACGCAGGGTTAAACTAAAAGGAGAGGGTTATTTTGAAGTGGCAAAAAATAAAATGCATCCTTTCATTGTTGAAACCGAAGGACAGGAAATTGAGGTGCTGGGTACTCATTTTAATGTAAACAGCTACAAAAATGAAGGCAGTGTTAAAACGACCCTTGTTGAAGGAAGTGTACGGGTGCGGCAAACCGCGGCTGCCAGGAATGAAGTGGTCTTAAAACCTGGCCAGCAGGCAACGAACAACCTCAAAGACTTAAAGGTTAGCGCTGTTGACGCAAAGGAAGTATTGGACTGGAAGAATGATGGCTTTGCTTTCAACGAGGGCGATTTTGCAGCTGCGATGCGAAAGATAGCGAGATGGTATAACGTAGAGATTATCTATGACCCTGCAGCTACTAAAAAAATGGAAATCGGTGGTTTTATTTCCCGGAAAAATAACCTGTCTGTGGTTTTGAAATTTATAGAATCAACCGGACAGGTCAGGTTTACAGTTGAAGGAAGGAGGGTTTTAGTAAAAAATTAGCATTGAAAGAACTTTAACCTACACCCAGGCCACAGCCTGGCCGACTCTATAGATAGAACTTAATTATGATGAAAATAAGATGAACAGAATTTTAAAATTAATGATGCTGGCCCTGCTTGTATGTGCAGCGCCACTCTACGCACAGCAGCGCTCGCTAAGCCCGGTAAAAGTACTCTTTGTAGGTTACGACCCGGCCAAGCCCATGCCGGAAGCCAAACGGTCGTATCCGGGAATGATGGCTGAAAAGGAATTCAAAGCCGAATATCCTTTACGCATGCCCGCTTTTAAGGCATTGCTGGGTCAGTATTTTGCGGAGGTAAAAACCGTCGATTGCCGCGACTGGAAACCGGCCGATTCAGAACCTTATGATGTAACCATCTTTGATTTTGCAACTACCGCTTTAGAGCCCGCAAAACAGGAAAAAGATGAAAAGGGAAACATGAAATATATATCTGCCCGGTATTTGCCGGATAATTTTTCCAAACCGGTTATTTTTATGGCCAGTACCGCCGACGAAATGGGACGCAGGATAGGACTTAAGCTGGACTGGTTGTGCCTTTGCCTGGATGCCGATGCACATCATCTGAATGCAAACCATGCCATCTTTAAAGGCCCCCTGGAAAAGGTAGTGCCAACCATGCAGAACAAAAAAACACCGGATGGGGTATTTCATTACACTACGGGAGCTGGCATTCCAAAAGAAATCCCAATGTGGAGGGTGCAAAAAGAGGGTTATCTGGATGGTACCGGGGCACGTATAGGCCTGGTATCTCGTGGGAACAGGTTTACAGAATCGCCAGATGCGGAAATGATCTCAAGTGGGGTATGCCAGAAAGATGTGGGTGCAGTAGCCCTGGGCAGGCATGGTAACTTCTTTTTGTGGGGCTTTGGCGCATCACCCGCCGATATGACTGAAGAAGCAAAGAAAGTATTTGTAAATGCAGTGGCCTATATGAAACAATTTAATGGCAGAACACCTATTGCCAGGAAATATAACGACCGCATGGCCACTACCAATGATGTAAAAGAAATCATAGACAATGCCTCAAAGGAAAGCTACGATGATTACGTGACCCAGATAAAATCCTTTAATGAAGCAAATGCAAAACAAAATAAAAAACTGAACGATAAAAAAGCAGCAGGTGAAAAGCTGACGCGCGAAGAAGAGGAATCCCTGCAGTATATTGGTCACCCGCAGGAAATAGAATCATGGGATAGCTATTTGAAAGGCAGAATGGGGAAATATGCGGCCAAATTTAGTACGGATGCAGTAGCTTTTCAAAAATACATGACTGCCAATCTGCCTTATATATACTGCAATCCAGATGGCTTCTATGATTATACGATCGACGAGGATGTACAGCAGATCGGTATCTCCAATCATAGCATCAAACTGCTTGATGCCTGCATTGCTATGCTCAAAAAAGGGGAAAAAACAGAGCTGGCTTTAAGGGTTCTGAAAAAATACACGGGCGAAAACTTTACTACTGCAAAGGAATGGGGAAGCTGGCTTTCCAGAAACAGGAGCAAACTGTTTTTCTCAGAAACAAATGGCTATAGGTTTATGATCAATACTTACAGTTAATGAAAAAGCTGATCGGATTTTTAATGATCTTCTCACTGGCCGGACTGTGCGCAAATGCACAGTCGGCCTTTGATAAAAAAATTGCAGCAGCGGTGAAGCAGCTGGAATGTACAGCGCCCGACCAGGAGGTTCCGGTTACGCTGAATGCTAAACTGCTGACCGAGCAGGACAGCATGGCGGTAATTGTAAAAGTAAAAATGGCCGCTGGCTGGCATATTTACCAATATGTACCTTCTACTATGCCTTATATCCCTATTGAGCATGTTTTAAAGCTGCCAGAAGGTCTGGAACCCGCAGGTAAATGGGAGCGGAGTAAGCCTTCTCCTTCTGCCAACGATCCTGGTGTGCTGATTTATGAAAACGAAGCAGTGTTTATACACAAGCTGTTCCGCAAGGCGAAAACCACAGGTATTATTCAGGCAGGTTTGTATTACCAGACCTGTGATTTGCGTCAGTGCCTGCCCCCGGTTGAAAAGGTATTTGACCTGCCTAATCCATGAGCGTAACATCTGGGCCCCTGCTTTTGCTAAAACTGGTCTACCGTGGTGATGAAAAGATAAGGTACCTTTGTGTGGCAATAGATAGAAGGAAATGAACATATACGACCTGGTAATCAACGATAAGGAGAAGGTTACTTTAAATGATATCATCCTGGAGGAAAACAACAGGCAAAAGTTTGTGCAACTCATTAAGGAACACGCCTATATTGAAGAATTAAGCCGTTACGGACTGCCCGTAAACAACAAAATATTGCTTCAGGGCAGTTCGGGTTGCGGCAAAACGATGACTGCAAAGGCCATTGCAAACGCCTTGGGAAAGAACATTCTGATACTTAATTTAAGTAATGTGGTTTGTTCGCGTATTGGTGAAACTTCGCAAAACATCAAACAGGTATTTGATCAGGCTGCCAGGGAAAAAGCCGTTTTGTTCCTGGATGAGTTTGACCAGATCGGAAAGGCTAGGGGTAGCGACGATAAAGATGTTGGCGAAATGAGAAGATTGGTAAATACCCTGATCCAGCTGATCGATTATTACCCTGAAAGCGCCTTGTTGTTATGTGCTACCAATCATCCCGAGATTATTGATACTGCATTGTTAAGACGGTTTCAGCTGCGTGTAAACTTTGAAATGCCCGCATCCGAAACTCTGGATGCCTATTACGATAAGCTTTTATCCCGGTTTCCGGAGGAATTGCAACATATAGAACGTAAATACAACATTTCCTACGCAGAAGCCAGAGACCATACATTTACTTTAGTAAAAGGAGCATTGATCAAAGAATTGGAGGAAAAGGAAAAAGGCGTAGAAGCATGAGCTAATACGCCTTTTTGTACAGCATGAAAGTATGCTCAGCTTATTTCCCGGAGTTTAAAGGGATTTTGTTCAGAAGGCCTGTGATTGGCCCCTTCACACCTATTTTGCGGTTAAAGAAAACAGAGACCAAAACAAGAATGATAAGACATGCCAAAGTAAGCATATAGCTAAATCTGATCAATACCTTACACCAGCTTATTGCAAAGAACCTAAGAGGCGAAGCGCTGATGAAAGTTTTGGGGAAATATCTGAAATAAGATCAGGTTGGTGGCGTGTTCTTGGGCACAACCTTATGATTACCACACACCAATTATCGGGCAAATCAAAGCCTGATCAAGGATTGCTTGGGATTTTGTTCGGAAAAGCGCTGCTTTACCCGAAGGAATCCCAAGCCAGTTCCGAAGCAATTCTTGAATGATTAGTTTATTTACCGAGATCAATTTCATCTTCAAATCTATTTCCATTTCTTGTACCAATGGCCTCTATTTCTTCGATTGTAAGGCCGGTACCCTTAGCAATATCAGCTATTGCCACACCCATGTTTTTAAAGTTACGGGCAATTTCAATAGCTTCTTCATGGCGGCCTATGGCTTCTCCTTCAGCCCTTCCTTTCTCGATACCCTCATTTTTTGCTCTATCCATTAATATTTCTTTGACGCCCATTGGTGTTGTTCTTCCTGTTAATAATTCTACTTCTTGTTCAAATTTAGCCATCATTTCACGGTTTTCAAAATTTACATAATAAGCAAGAAAGTCCATGATTTTAATATGTTTGGACTTGCCTACTTTTCTTTTTATCAGTTCTTTGGTCAGATCGAGTTTGATTTGCTTTAAATCCTCGTCATCTACATTTTTATTTTTCAGTGCCATCAGTACCACCAGGGCAACCACTGCAAAAGGGTTTGCATTGGAGCGTAAGGTCTGTTCATCCTGATCTAAGACTTTATAGGTATTAAACTCATATTTTATCTTGGTGCCCAGAAATTCCTCGTTGTAAAATTTAGGGTGAAAATTTTTGTCATCGTCAATTAATACAGCAAATGCACTGATCGAAACATTATGCTTGTCTTTTGCTCTGTAGAAATACCTGAACATCCGGGCGCGTAAATCTTCATGGCCTTTGTGGCCTTGTATTTCCACGTGTATCAGTACGAATTTAGGCTCGCCGTTTTTTAAATGCACTTTAACCAATTTATCTACAAAGCGTACCCCTGCAGCTCCTTCTTCGGGTGGAAATAAGCGATTGAACTCTTTATCCAGAAATTCGAATTTCTTTTTCATGTCAAACAGTTCATCTGCATTGGGGAAAAAAAACCGTAAAAAATCATCAAATACATCTTCTAAGATTCCTTTCCAGAGTTCGTCGTCCCGTTTTCTTGGTTTTGAATATTGCGATGTACTTTCTTTTATAAGAGAGGTTAGAGGGTCAGTTTGTTCCAGCATTGTAGTTAGTTTGATGTCTCAAACCTAAGCCCTTGTTTTTCAGTTAGCAAAACTATTTTCATTTCCGGAACACGTCCGGAAATGGGTGTGTTTTTTAGAATCGGATTTTGTTTGAGGGAATTTTAGACGGCCAAACCGAATAATATTTTTTTTTGCCTTTTCAATGATAGCTATTGCCTTTCGGCCGATTCGCGATTTAAATCAAGGAGGGTTAGGTAGCAACAATAGTTTTATCAGAACATTTGCTGTGCATATGATTACAGACTGGCAAATAATCTCTATTTTCGATTAGCCAATGTTATGCAAGATTATTATAAAATACATGCTGATGCACTTCAGTACTTCAAAAAGGAAGTACGAAACGCCTTTGCTGCTATCTGCAGCGACTTCGGCTTAAGGGAAGAAAAGGTGATCCTGAGGGATACAGATAATTTATTTCAGGTAACGTTTTCCAGTAGTGCAATACGTATTGTGGTAAAAGGTATTAACTGGGGCATGAATATAGCTATCGATTTTGGACTTAATACCAAGGGGAGTAACTTATATAGCATTTTGCAACTGATAAAAGAACGAAAACCTGAAATACCGGTTGCTGGCAATCAGATTGATCAACTTTTCGGATATGCACATTACCTTGGTACTTATGCCGTAGATATTCTGCGGGGTGAAACCACCTTTTTTTATGAGCAGGAAGCTTTGAAAAAGCAGGAGCAGGAAAATGCCCGGAAAGTCATGGAGGCCGAAGCTGCCAGGAAACTTGCTGAAGGTTATTTAAAAATTGATACGCCCACTAAAGAGCTGATCTGGCGAAAGCCCCGTCCATTGCTAACAACTTATAATAGTACTAAAGATAAATTTCCGAATAGCTTTGAAGTGGTATTCAATCCCGGTGATTTATTGGGTTACTCGCAATATGGAGAAGCTATCATTAGTGATTGGAAAATAGATCTGGGTGAGATCGTTAGGAAAGATGAAGTAATTTGTGAAATAAGTACCGACAAAGTTTCAGTTGAAGTTGTTGCGCCCCATACTGGTCGGCTTATTTGGTTACTGGAAGAAGGTATTGCACTTGAATCTTCAACTTGTATTGCGTTATGCGATCCAGAGGCTGTTATTACAGATAAGATATGAGGAAAACTGCTACCGCCTGAAGTCCCGCTCGCTAAGATTTTAATAGCTGCATCTATGAACTTTTTATTACATTCACATTCAGAAAAAATTAGAGGAAAATGTCTTTCAGTGATGAACAGCAGCTTTTGGTGGATTTGCGGGCAGGAGATGCCAATGCATTTCATAGCATTTACGAGATTTATGCCCCTCGTTTAACGTCAAAACTGATTCAGCTTTTAAGATCCGAAGAATTAGCTGAAGATGTACTGCAGGATATTTTTACTAAAATATGGGAAATCCGTAAAACCATAGATCCGGGACAAAATTTTGCTGCATTCCTGTATAAGATGGCTGCTAATCGTTCAAAAAATGTTTTCCGAAGAAATGTATACGATGAATTGATGCGCAATGAAATGGGGCAGGATACGGGGTACAATCCCATTGAAGACGCCATGAATGAACTGGAAGCAAAAAAAATGCTTGATGCAGCATTGGATAAACTGACTCCGCGCCAACGTGAAGTCTACACGCTGCATAAACTGGAAGGGCTTAGCTATCAGGAAATCAGCGAGCGCTTAAAAATTAGCTCATCAGCTATCAATCATCACATACAGGAGGCGGGTAAAAAATTAAGAATGGCATTAAAAGATTATCATTTTGATATTTTAATCCTCTTATTGTCAGTGTTATTGAAAAAATAATTTTTTCAGGGGTGCTAATTTTTGTCTTTCGTGTGTATTTAATGGTATAGGGCGCAAAAAGGGCAGCTACATTGGTTAATGGGACAAGACAATAATATACAGATACTATTCAGGAAATATATTGAGATGACACTCAATCGGGAGGAGTTGGCCCAATTGAATGATATCCTGAGTAGAGAAGACAGCCAGGAATATTTCGATGAATTGATGCAGGAACATTTTCAGAGTTATTTAAAGAATACTGCTGAATTGGAATTAAAAGCACAGGTTATCCAAAGGCGTGCCTGGGAAAAGATAGAAAAAAATATTCCTCAAGTGCAAAAACCTAAACGCTATCTTTTTGGATGGTCTAGGATTGCGGCTGCAGCTGCACTGTTTTTTATCATTTCTGTAACCATATATTTTTTTAACCAGCAAACTTCGGTTAGCACAGATCAATATGTGCATAGTCATGACATCAGACCAGGAACCAGTCGTGCTACATTAATTGCCTCAAACGGAACCAGATTTGAGTTGGATGGTTCCAAACAGGAAATTGTTGTGGACCATTCTTCTGTTCATTATACAGACGGAGAAAAGCTTGCGTATGCGGAGCCAGGCCAGAACATTACTTTGAATACGCCTAAAGGTGGGGAGTACCGTGTGGTTTTAAGTGATGGCACTAAAGTATGGTTAAATGCTGCTTCTTCTTTATCCTATCCGACAAGTTTTACAGGTAAAGAGCGGATCGTAAAACTCGAAGGTGAGGCATATTTCGAGGTGGCCCATAATCCCAGACATCCCTTCATTGTAAGTACCGGGGAACAACAGGTCAAAGTGTTGGGAACGAGTTTCAATGTTAATGCCTACCAAAATGAGCACAGAACCGTTACAACTTTACTTAACGGAAGTGTTCAGTTGAGCAGCTCCGGGGCTGCTTCTACCACACAGCTGCATCCTGGTGAGCAGGCCATATTTGATCGGTCCGGCTTCGAGGTGGACAAGGTTGATGCTGCGCTTTATGCGGCCTGGAAGGATGGTGAATTCCGCTTTAAAGCCACACCGCTGATTGAGGCCCTCCGGCAGGTGGAGCGCTGGTACGATCTGGAAATCGACTATACAGGAATTCCGGCTGGTATACAGATTCATGCATCAATAAGCAGACATAAACAATTATCCACCGTCTTACATGCGCTCGAAAAAATAAGTGATTTAAAATTTATCGTTAAAGGGAGGAGAGTAGAACTTATGCAGTAAAATATTTACTTTAATCGTTCGGAGCAGCACTTAAAATAGCTGAAGGTGGGGTAACACCTCCAGCTGGGGCAGTTCCGATATTTAAAATTATCTAAACAATCAAACAACTAACCACTACAAATTTATGAACTATTTCCTTTTCCACAAGGACGAGGGGAGGTGTGCAGCACCCAGAGAGCAATTAAAACTAACTACCCTGAGCACATTACCCATATTGATAAAGTTTTTACTTGTTTTATCTGTCTTCCTTTCACTCCAGTTGTTCAACGAACTGAAGGCACAGACGGTTTCGCTTGACCTTAAGAATGCATCCTTTGTAAAAGCAACGGAAGCCATCAGCAAGCAGACCAAATATGATTTTTCTTACAATGACCGGATCCTGAAGAAAACAAAGCCCGTCACTTTGAAATTGACGAATGAGCCATTGGCCAGTGCTTTGAAAAAGCTCTTTGCTACGCAGCCATTGAGTTACGAAATCAAGGATGGTGTGATCATCATTTACGATAACAAGTCGGACCTGGTTTCACCTTCAACTGGTTTCGATAGCCCGGTTACAGGTAAAGTTACCACCGGAGATGGTAAAGCGCTGGATGGTGCTACCATCAAGGTAAAAGGAAGCGATTACAGCACCCGGACAGACAAGAATGGAAATTTCGTGATTCCCGGTAAGTATGCCAATGAAACCCTGGAGATCCGTATGATTGGTTATGCTACACTTGAAATAGGAGCTCAGCGCGCCCGCGTGGTAACGCTGAACATGCAGGCCTCAGAACTGAACGAAGTGAATGTCGTGGTTAAAACCGGTTATCAGGACATTGACCGCAGAAAATTGACCAGTGCAGTAACAACCATCAAAATGGACGACATCCTGACCCCAGGCATCAACACCATAGACAAACTATTGGAAGGCAGGGTACCCGGAATGATCTTAATGCAAAATTCAGGACAAGTTGGTGCCGCTCCAAAGATGAGAATTCGCGGAACCTCTACCATTCTGGGCAACCGGGAACCGCTTTGGGTTCTGGATGGTATTGTATTAACAGATCCTGTCAATGTAGATCCTGCCCAGATCAATGACCTGGATTTTGTAAACTTATTGGGTAATGCCATTTCCGGTCTTAATCCGGAAGACATTGAACAGATTGACGTGTTGAAAGATGCATCAGCCACTGCCCTATATGGTGCAAAGGCAGGAAATGGAGTAATTGTCATTACAACCAAAAAAGGTAAAATAGGCAAACCTATGATTTCCTATTCTATGACTTCGGGTTTTGCGCGTCGGCCCAGATATTCTGATCGCGGGATGTACATGATGAATTCAGCCGAGCGGATGGATGTTTCCAAAGAAATGGTGGAGCGTAAGATGCAGTACAATAGTGTTACGCAATGGGCAGGTTACGAGGCAATCTTGCAGGACTACTATGCTGGCGGGGTTAGTTATGATGAGTTCAAACGCCAGAGTGATTATTATGCGGGTATAAATACCGACTGGATGGGCTTGCTTACCAGAGATGCTTTCTCGCAAACCCATACCCTTAGTCTATCAGGCGGCTCTCCGGATGTTAAATATTATTCTTCTATTGGCTACCAGAATGAAAACGGGGTTATCAAAGGAGAGAATAATAAGCGGTACTCTGCAATGCTGAATATCACAGCAGATTACAAAAAGTTCATGGCGCAGATCTCTTTCACGGGTAATTATTCGATCAGAAATTATGCCCCTGCTGATTTGGGTATCATGAATTACGCTTACAACACCAGCCGGACCATTCCAGCTTATAATCCAGATGGAAGCTTGTTCTACTACCCGCGTACAAATACCTTTAATTTGAATTACAATTACAATATCCTGAATGAGCGCGATAACAGTAATGACCAGTCTGAAGGAATCGGTGCCAATATAAAGGGAGTGCTCAGGTACAGGGCTTTTAAGGGCTTCGATGTAGAGGGGATTTTTGCTTATGGCATTACCAACACCAACCGTGAATTGTATTATACCAAAAATTCCTACTATATTTTCAAATTGAGGTCTGATCAAACTGCGAGAAACGACATGGCTCCAATAGGCGGGGAGTTGACCAAAAATGAAACCAGAAACAACAATTATACCGCACGTTTACAATCCAATTATACGACCACTCTTGGAGAGGCAGGTAAGCATGTGCTGACTTTCGCAGCAGGTATCGAAGCCAAGTCCTCAGAATATAAAGGTTTCAACATCGCCAGAAGGGGATATTTTCCGGAGATGGGAGGCTACTTCGATTACATACCGTCTGCAACCTATACCGGATATTACCAACAATGGATGCAGGATAAACTTGCGTTAGGTACTTTTGACCGTACCTTAACTAATGAACTGGCCTGGTATGGTACCGGAGGTTACTCCTGGGACAACCGTTACATGCTCAATGTTCACATCAGGGGAGAACAATCCAATCTTTTTGGCAGAAGATCCAATAATAGCTTTCTGCCGATTTGGGCTGTTTCCGGACGTTGGAACATGAAAAATGACATTGTTCAGGACGTTTCATGGGTGAATGACCTGGCCCTGAAAGGTTCGTGGGGATGGCAGGGCAATATGCTGCCAGGCCAGGGCGCCAACATGGTCATCCAGCAGCAACCGGTAACCAATGGTTACTACAATTCCCAATATTCTACCATTAAAAATTTTCCTAACCCGGATCTCAGATGGGAGCGTACCGCCTCATCAAACGCGGAACTTGAATTCTCCTTGTTTGGAGCAAAACTCAATGGTTCTGTCGGTTTTTTCTACAAAAAGACTAAAGATGCCTTCCTGAACAAAGTGGTTTCTGAAATCAATGGCGTACAAACGTATGTGATCAACAGTGGCACCCTGGAAAATAAAGGAGTTGAATTAACCTTTAGAATTACGGCCATTGACGATGCCGGCCTGAATAAAGCCCGCCGTGGATTTGTATGGAGGTTTGATCCCCAATTGGGACAGGTATTGAACAAAGTACTGAATCGTGTAATTAACAACCGGAATAATGTCTTGCTCGACAATGTCACTTACAACAATTTCCTGGACGGATCAATACAGCTTGCAGGCAAACCGATCAATACCTTTTATTCTTATAAATTTAAAGGCTTAAGCCCTGTAGACGGATCGCCTATTTTCTATGGTGCAGAAGCTGAACTGGCAGACCAATACCGCAACCAGTACTCCCAAATGAAGAAGGAAGACGTATACCTGGCCGTAATGAGCGAGTCCGGTCGCAGGGAACCTTTCATCCAGGGAGGTATCTCCAACTATTTCGGATACCGTAATTTTGGTCTGTCTTTCAATGTGACTTATTCATTGGGTAACAAGATCCGGATGCTGAAAATTGCTTCTGGATACGGTACAAATATTGCCTATCCGCAACAAAATCTGCGTAAGGAGTTTGTTTACAGGTGGCGCCGCCCTGGCGACGAAGCTTATACCAATATCCCAGGGCTTCAGGCAGATAATTTAGTCAATCAACCCTGGTGGTCCGTTTATCCTGCCTCACAGTATCAATTTGCAGGTAGTGTGTACGACATGTACGATAACTCAGATATCAGATTGGTGAGCGGCGACCATGTCAAGCTTCAGTCCGCTTCATTCAGGTATAACGTACCCGAAGCCTTTGCGAAGAAATTGGGATTGGGTACTGCTTACTTAAGCATCACTGGCACCAACCTATTCATTTTGAGCAATAAAATGCTCAAAGGTCAGGATCCTTCACAATCTGGTTCCGCACCCAATATCAATCTGTCTGTGAGACCAACTTATACAGGTAGTATCAATGTATCATTTTAAATTATAGGGACATGAAAAAAAATATTTTTATGCTTTTAGCCTTTGTGCTGTTGATGAGCTCGTGTAAAAAATTCCTGGAGGAATATTCCCGGGATCTAAAATATGCGGAAACCACAGATGACTTAAATAGACTAATGATCGGGGAGGCTTTTCTTCCCAGCTATTCATTTGGCGTTTCAAGTCAGTCTACAATCACGACACTCAATGCAGAATCCGGACTCCTGGCACCCTGGCTGCACGTCATGGACGACGACAGTGAACTATCACTTGCAGACTACGTAGAGCCAGCTGAACAAACCCCCCGGCATATGCTCTCTGGCTTTCACAATTGGGCCCAGGCCCCGAATGTCAATATTTTAAAACTCATCTGGGAAGAAACCTTTTGGAGAAAAGTCTACAAAAGGATCGGGGCATTAAATGCCATCATCTTTGAGGCAGAGAACCTGGCGGGCAAGAATCCAGAGGACCTAACCCTGAAGCACATCAGGGGCGAAGCATTCTTCCTGCGTGCTTATTATTACTTTGTACTTCAGAATATCTATGGTTCCCCTTACCGGAAAAGTACAGCAATGACCGATGAGGGCGTGCCGTTGAAAATTTCTGAAAAAATCCAGGATGAGTATTTCAAACGCAGCAACAATGAATCGGTCTACCAGCAGATCATCTCAGACCTGGAGCAGGCCGCAATCTTCCTGCAGGGATACAATCCGGCAACGAAGATTCGTGTAGGAATTGCTACAGTAAAAGCCCTTCAAAGCCGGGTTTATTTGTACACAGAGCAATATGACAAAGCATTGGAAGTTACCAGCGATTATGACAACCTGGGTTATAGTTTAATAGATCTGAATCAATACGCTGACAATACCAATTTCACCTACCGTGGTTCTACAGAGTCTATTTTTACAATGGGGCCCAACTCTGTACCCGCTGTATTTCTGACAGACTCTACCAATACTTTTAATGGCAATGACAACAGGGCTTCCTCATTTAAGGTTTCCAATGGTTTAGCTGAGGCCTACACAACCGATGACATGCGGCGCACTGCTTTCTTTAGGAGAACAGCTAAAAGTAAGGCCTGGCTACCAGGAAAGTACCGTACTTTTCAAACCTTCAACGATCCGGTTCAGGTTTCCTGCATCTTCTCCTTCCGTTATGCCGAAATCTTACTTAACCGTGCAGAAGCCTTTGCTATGATAGGTTCCGATGCGGAAGCAAGAACCGAAATACAGAAACTCCGTATTAAAAGGCTGAGAAATGCAAGCCTGGCTCAGCTTCCACAATCCAATGAGGCTTTGGTATTGTTCATTAGAGAGGAACGCCGTCGTGAACTGTGCTTTGAAGGGCATCGTTGGTTTGATCTGAGGAGATATGCCGTCAATTCCAGATACCCTCTGCCATCCGGTTTTAGCATTAAGCATCCTAACTATACTTACGATGCGCAGACGAAGACCTATACACCAGCCGGGAGCTACGTCCTGGATTCCTTTGCGCAAGATGCCGCAGCCTGGCAAGTGCCCATTCCAGACTATGCCATCGATTTCAACAGGGGCTCGCTAACCAATCCTGTCCGGCCCATACGCAGTGTTCAACCTTAAAACTTAACACATGAAAAGCAAACTATATATTGCAATTCTGGTGCTTTCAATAGGTATGATTGCATGCAGAAAGGAAGAAACTACCGTTTTTCCTGACTATGATAAAAACTGGCTGGTTGTGGAAGACAATCCAGCTGATGCCACTACTCACGCCAGGTTTGAGTTCTATAAAGAAACGGGTATCCCATTTTACATCAATGATACCATTGGCACCCAACAGAGGAAAGACCTGTTTGGAAAGGAATTTACTTATTATGAGGTTTTGTCCAAAAACTACGCTCTTGGAGTTGAACAGGTAGGGGCACCACCTCTGGTACAGAATTTTAAATACTGTACTAAGCCAGATGTGCCAGCTGCCCTGGCTTATTTGAGATCCGACATCATGCCTTTGCTGCCAAAAAATGTCCACGTACCCAGTATCTTGTTATTGGAATCTTTTAGCAGCAATGCCTTCGGTACTTATGCCTTTAAAGCCTTCAATACCGTTTTGATTGGCGAAGCTTCGAAGATTCCCGGCATGAACGCGGCAACCAAAGCCCGTTTCAAAGCGGCAATCATGCGGGCCATGATTACCAATACGGTCCTGAGCGGAAAGTACAATGATATCCTGGATAGATTTTATGGTGTGAGCCGCAGGTTTGTTACCACACGCGACATCTATTACATGGGAACCTGGCAATTCTCCCAATTTGTTACGGGTTTGCCAGCAGGAACCGTGGCTACGCTACAGACGTTGGGTTTCATTTCCAACGATCCAAGAAATGCCTCTTACACGCCCTATACGACCTGGATAGATGTGTCCATTTATTTAGAGGCAGCCTTTGCGAATACTGATGCGCAATTCAGACAGCTTTATGGCAGTTATCCGAATATCATGACTAAGTATGGATACATCCGTCAGATCCTGGCAGATATGAATATCCCTGTGCAATAACCCAATCAATTAACTAACGGGGCATAGCCAAACAGCTATGCCTATATTAAATCATAGAATGAAAAAAACAAGTATTTTATTAGCGATGCTGGCCATGTCGGCATCGTCCTGGGCTCAGAATGCCGTATTGAAAGGCAAGTTTCGTTATGAGATGCCCAACCATCAGAATGCCAGCAGTATATTTTTTACCAAAGCTGAGAATGGAGACCTCTCTGTAATAGCTGAGCCCGCAACTGATAAAGCCGATGGGGCGTTCCGTACAGCAGTGACACCGGCAGACCAGAATACCATCCGCTTTATAGGAGCTTTTGACGAACATTATCCTGTTTATCTGCGTAAAGGTGAAGAGCTAACTGTAGAGGCCGCCGACGGACTGGTTACCTATGCTGGAAAACTAAGTAAGGAAAATAAAGTGTTTTCTGATTGGTACAAAATGACTGCTCCGATCCGTAAGTATGGCTACACTAAAAATGCACGCCTGCTCCCTACGGATAGGCTGGCGAAACTGCTGGATTCTTTGGCAGGGCCAGTTGAAAACTTCGTAAAAAACATCAACACTGGAAATGCTGTCTTTGATAAGGAAGCAAAACATATGCTGCCTTACAGCTATAAATTTGATTTGGTGATGCCATTTGCCATGGGCGTTGGTTTCGAAAATAAAAGTAAATACCCTGTAAAGTATGTCAATTGGTTCAAAAACGAGAATTTTTCTGATAAAGGTTTATGGGACTTGCCATTTGCTTTTAGGTACATGCAATATTTCGCCTTTGCCAAACACATCATTTACAATCAGGAACAAGGTATTTCCGGAGAGATGCTGCCTCCGGAAATCAGTGACAAAAGTCTGAGGGCCAATTATATCCTGGCCTATGCGGAAAAGGGTGCATCACAAGACAGGGTTGCCTTTCTTAAAAAATATGAAGGTGATATGCTGAACGACGAGCAGCGCACTAAAATGAAAATGTTTAAGGTACGTGCTGGTGTTCAGGTTGCCGGAGGTGATTGGATTGATTTCAGCTATCCAGACCGCAATGGTAAAATGCACAAATTATCGGATAACCTGGGCAAGGTAGTATTGATTGACGTTTGGGCAACCTGGTGCAAGCCTTGTTTAGCAGAACAACCCGCTCTGGAAGCCCTGGAAAAATCTTTTGAAGGAAAGGATGTAGTGTTTATCAGTCTGTCTATCGACACCGATAAAGCCAAATGGAAACAAATGATAGAAGAGGAGAAGCTGTCCGGGTTGCACTTGTATTCCAATAATCAAGGTGCATTTCTAAAGGATTATGAAGTGGAAAGTGTTCCACGCTTCATCTTATTCGACAAGAATGGAAAAACTGTAAGTTTTAATGCAGCAAGGCCTTCGGATCCCAAATTGAAGGAGCTGATTACTTCTAAACTATAATTTATATAAAATGAAACCACCATGAGTCTAAACACCCAATGGGATAAATAAACTCATGGTGGCTTCCTAGCCGTTAGAAACAAACATATACTGATGAAAAAACTGATCAAAACTGTAATTTTTGGACTGGCCTTATTTTTTAGCCAGCAAATTTTAGCACAGGGCATTAATTTTGAAGCCATAACGCTCAAAGAAGCGATGGCAAAAGCTTCAGATCCGGCAAATAAGAGACTTATTTTAATGGATTGTTATACGACCTGGTGCATTCCTTGTGTACAAATGGCCCGAGAAGAATTTCCTAAAAAAATAGCGGGCGATTACTTTAACCCAAAATTTGTTTCTGTGAAGTTTGACATGGAAAAAGGAGAAGGGAAGGAACTGGCCAAGAAATACGGTGTCAAAGCGTATCCTACCTTTTTGCTTTTAGATGCCCAGGGAAATGAACTAAATAGGGTAGTAGGTAAAGCTACAGCCGAAGAGTTTATTGAGAAGGTGAAAACGGCCCTCGATCCTAAAAATTCAGTGCAAGGTATAAAAGCTGCTTATGAGGCCAATAAGAGCTTTACTACCGGTAAGCCCTACGCGCTGGCCCTTTATCAGAATGCTAAAGACCCATCTCCGGTGCTCGACGAGCTTTTTAATAGTTCAATGGATTATGAGCGTTTTAGCCCTGATTATCTTGAACTTGCATTGGGAACAGTAAAGTTTGGCAGTCCATTTTTCCGAAAACTGATGATGTACAAGTCGAACCTGGATCTGGCTATGGGTACTGAGGTCATCAACAGGATCATATTTGATAAAGTGCGTAAAGACATGTATTGTATTGCCATGGAAAATGGGGCAAAATACAGTGTATTTTATACACCAGAAGAAGTTGAAGATGTTGCTTACACTGTAGGATTATTGAAATTGAGACCAGACATGGTTGAAAGGCACATCATTAATGCAGCTTTGTATGTTAGTAAGAAGGACATTGACGGACTGATTGCCTATTACAACCGATATATCTGGAACATCCCCTCCAACGATGTGTTTAGGGGAATCTTAGACGGCGTCCTTTCCCGTCAGGCTGATAAAGCTACCGAAAGTCAAAAACAAGCCATTAAGGCCTTCTTCGAAAAATCAGGTAAGTTTTTTGAGAAAGAAGGTAAGAGAAACCTGTCTATGGCAGAATTAATCAAATAAATGAAAATGAAAAATTTCTCCAGCACCAGGTTTGTCAAGATCCTGGTGCTTTCCATAAGCTTGTCGCTGGTATCAAGCCTTTCCATTGCACAAAGCTTTACCAACGATGCGAAATTGCAGGAACGTTATCAGAAATCCATTGATTCAGTTTTGGCTAAAACCAACACTATTTCAGCAGAGGAGAGCCAAAAATCGCTTTTGGACACACTTAACAAAGTCAATCTCAATCTGGTTAAACCTTCAAAAAAAAAATTAGTGCCCAGCGATATATATGAGTATGTTAAACGTGCGACGGTAATTACTGCCTGCGCCTATTTATGCCCGAGATGCAGCCATACGCATTTGAGCGAATCTTCGGGTTACCTTATAGACGCTAAAGGCATTATGGTTACCAATTATCATGTGATGGCACAATACGCCTTCATGAAAGATGGCAATAAACCTGTAGGTTTTTTTGCCAGACTGGCCGATGGGCGGACGTATGCAGTTAAAGCGATATTGGCTGCATCTAAAAAAAATGATCTGGCTGTTCTGCAACTGGAAACCAACGGTGCAGCGAATTTACCGGTCTTACCTTTAGCGCATTCGGCAAAGGTTGGCGACCATGTCTATGTAGTAGGGCATCCTAAAGGAATGCATTATTTCTTTTCACAGGGTAATGTGACCAACAAATACTTTGAAAATGCCGGAGATCCCAATAATAAGTTTTTCCGGGAAATGATGACTATTTCTGCAGATTATGCAACTGGTTCCAGTGGTGGTCCGGTAGTAGATGTACATGGCAATGTTGTTGGAACAGTTTCCAATACGAACATGTTGATGCACAGCGATGCCAATCCGAGTGTACAAATGGTAGTAAAAAATACAGTACCAGTAGAATCTTTGTGGAAGCTGATCAGTAAATAAAGAAATGACATTAACAAAATCGGCATGTGGACACACCCGGTCGGCCATATGTCTCCGGATGGAGGGTATGCCTTTTTTCCTGTTAAAAATGAAGAAACGTCAATAAATAATTAACTTAGGTGCCTGGAACCCGAAATAACAAAACAAATGTTAACAGGCAGGAACTTATCGGAACAAGAACTTATCGGGCGCTTACAGGCCGGAGATGAGGCCGCCTTTAATGCTTTGTACCAGTTGCACAGCAAAATGCTGTTTAACAATATCTTCCACCTGGTTAAAGACCGCGAAGTGGCAAAGGAGCTGCTACAGGACCTTTATATGAAAATATGGGAAAACCGTGCCGGGTTAGATAAAGAAAAATCTTTTAAATCGTACCTCTTTACTATAGCTACACATAGGGTATACGACTATTTCAGAAGGGTTTCCTTAGATAAACGTATGAAGGTACACTTGATTGCCCTGGCCTCTGAAAGTTACCTGCGGACTGATGATACGCTGCAGTTAAAGGAGGTCAATGATGGGATTATGACCGCGATAAATTCTCTGCCGCCGCAGAGCAGGGCAGTGTATAAACTAGGCAAACTGGAAGGGAAAAGCCACGAAGAGATCAGCGCGGTTTTAGGTATTTCCGTTTCCACGGTAAATAACCATATGGTTAAAGCGAACAAAGCAGTAAAAGCCTTTTTGCTTAAAAACACTAAGATGGCACTTTTGCTGATCAGCTATGCACTGGTGAATCATAAATAGAAAATTATTTGATTGATTATCAGTTTCTTGTATATTTTCTTTAAAAGTGACTAGTTGTTAAAATCTTTCTATCCGTATTAGCTTCATCTTACACAGGAAAAAATGGGGCAACCAAAGGATTTATTGCAAAGGTTCAGAAACAATGAATGTACTTCTGATGAGATAGAGGATTTACTGCAGCAGTTTGCAGTGGGTAAGGATGTGCATTTGTTAAAGGAACAGATAGCAGAAAATTTGCTGCTGGAATACAGGGAAACTGAAGATACAGCAGCGGAGGCAAATACTCAGTCAGTAAGCGAAGTGTATGCACGGTTGTACAAGGATATCACAAAACAAGGTTCAGTTGTTCCATTACCGTCTGGAAGGGTAATTAATTACCGCGCCCTGATGGGCGTTGCGGCGGCCATTTTTGCCGTTGCTTTTGGCCTTTGGTTCTTTATTGCTCCCGGCCATCCCGAAAAACAAATTGTACCGGGTAAAAATACAGCAGTGCTTACGCTTAGTAATGGTACAGCTATAAATTTAAGTGAGTCCAAAAGCGGCATTGTTGTAAATGCAGGCCAGGTTAAGTATAACGATGGGTCTTACCTGTTGGCAGATGGGCTTTCTACGAAAAGCGCCGAAGGTGCCAGGAGTTTTACTTTGAAGACGCCACGTGGGGGTACTTACCAGGTGCGTTTGCCTGATGGAACAGATGTCTGGCTAAATGCCGCTTCAAGTTTAAGCTATAGTGCCGGTCTTAAGGAGCAGGGCGCAAGAAGGGTTAAGCTGGAAGGCGAGGGCTACTTTGAAGTAGCAAAAGATAAAAAACATCCTTTTATTGTAGAAAGTTCCGGCCAGAAGGTAGAGGTTTTGGGCACACATTTTAATGTTAAGAATTATAAAGACGAACCAGGTGCACGTACCACCTTGCTGGAGGGCAGTGTAAAAGTGATATCAGGTTCAGATGTTAAAACTTTAGTTCCGGGGCAGCAGGCAAGAATTACAGGAAATGTGATTAAGGTGTTTGCTGTAAATGCGAGCGATGTAGTGGCCTGGAAGAATGGGAACTTTCAATTTAGTGAGGAAAATATCCAAACGGTGATGCTTGCCATAAGCCGGTGGTATGACGTTGAGGTTATTTACCAGGGGCCTGTTACAAAGGAGAGTTTTGGAGGCGAAATTTCGAGAGCTAAACCAATTACAGAAGTTTTGGCTTCGCTAGAGGAAACCGGAAGCGTACATTTTAAAATTGAGGGAAGGAGGGTGTTTGTTATGCCGTAATTTTACTTAATAACGCCCGGTAAATACAAACCGGGAGTGAGTCGAAGCACTCCCGGCTAAAGAATGGGCCAAACTATAGCTTAAATCGTTTAAATCAACTAAATCACTAACCCAAACTTACATGCAGGTGCTTTTAAGCATGGTGCATGCTTTTCAAATATATGAAATATTACAAATTATTAAAGGATAGGCCATTGGCATGTCCCTTAAGCCTTATAGTCCGAATAATGAAACTTACATTTATTCTGCTTCTGGTGTTTGTTTTGCAGTTAAAAGCAAACAGTTTTGGCCAGGTTGTAACGATTTCCAGAACCAATGCCAGTCTTATAGAGATTTTTAAAGAGATCAGAACCCAGACTGGTTACGATTTTGTTTACACCTCATCGCAAATCAAAAATGCCAACCCGGTTAGTATCCACGTTAAAGAAGCCAACCTTAAAGATGTGCTCGCACTTTGTTTTAAAGGGCAGCCGCTAAACTATGCTTTAAAAAACAAAATGATTGTTGTAAAGCAAAGGCCTGAAGGGGATACTGCTGATGCAACTAAAAACACCAAACCCATGGCCAGACTGGTAACAGGAACAGTGCGTGATAAAGATAAAAGGCCTATTCCGGGGGTAAATGTGTTGTCAAAAGAATTGAATGTAAGAACAACGACTGATAAAGAGGGGCGTTACAGGATCGATGTAGCAGATCAGGCGCCTGCCACACTGGTGTTCTCTTACATAGGGATGGTAACCCGGGAGATTATTTATAAAGGTGAGCCGGTGCTTGATGTGACTTTGCAGGAGTCTGTAAAGGAAATGGAAGAAATGGTGATCACGGGTTACCAGATTTTAAAAAAGAGCGATGTTGTAGGTTCTACGGCAACGATAAATGCCAAGGACTTGTATCTGAATGGGGTTAACACACTTGAGCAGGCCCTTCAGGGTAAAATAGCAGGTTTGGTGGTTACCAATACCAGCGGTTTAACCGGTACAAAGCAGTCGGTTCGCGTTAGGGGAACATCTACCCTGGCTGGCTCACAGGAGCCAATATGGGTGGTAGATGGGGTGATACAGGAAGAACCATTGCCATTTAAGGCGCAGGAACTGAATGTAAACGGTGACATCACTTCCGACAATTTTGATGTGATCCGGAACTTCGTTGGCAATTCTATACGTTGGTTGAATCCGATGGATATAGAAGACATTACCGTATTGAAAGATGCTTCTGCTACGGCAATATATGGCATCAGGGCTGGTAATGGGGTAATCGTCATCACCACAAAAAAAGGAAGGGTTGGGCCGCCGGCCATCAGTTATTCAACAAACTTTAGTGCAACAGAAAAAGTAACTGCCAACAAACTTAACCTAATGAACTCTAAAGAGCGGGTAGCTGTGTCACGTGAAATTTTTACGAGTGGGCTCACTTCTACTTTTGTGAACAGTACCATTGGGTATGCTGGTGCGTTAAACGATTACCTTTATAAAAAAACCATCACTGCCGATGAGTTCAATGCGCGTGTAGCCGACATGGAGACAGCCAATACAGACTGGTTTGACCTGCTTTATCGCGTTCCTATCAGTACCGGACATAACTTAAGTATCTCCGGCGGAAACTCAACTACACGTTATTACAGTTCATTAGGCTATAACAATGCGGTTGGAACTGCCAGAGGAAATAACACTACCGGAATTACGGGTAATTTTTCTATAGGCGCACAGCTCTCGCCGAGATTCAATATCGATGCAAGGTTATCGGCCTCTAAAAATACAACCAGCGGATTTTACCAGATGGATACTTATAACTACGCCAAAAACACCAATAGGGCCATTAGAGCGTATAATCCGGATGGAAGCCTGAGTTTTTATCCAAATGCCTCTGGTTACAATTACAATGTGCTTAACGAACGTGACAATACGGGCAATTCCAATAAAGTATTATCTGCAAATACCAGTATCAATTTAAACTACAAGGTGATTGAAGGCCTGGCTTTGCAAAGTTTATTTAGTTACAACAGCACTTCTACTGTCGGGGAATCGTATGCTACAGAACGGTCTGAGTACATTGCCAGGGAGTACCGCTTCAATAACTACGGTTCATTTAAGCCTAATGAAGCCGGTTATAAACAAAGTAAATTGCCAGTTGGCGGGGAATATAACCTGAGCCAGGCCAATAGTAATGTTTGGAGCTGGAGAAACAGCATCTCCTATAATAAACTTTTTGGTAAAAAACATTCCATATCCCTGATGTTTGGACATGAGCTTAACAGCACTAAATATGTTGGCTACTCCAATACCACTTTAGGCTACCTGAGAGACCGGGGCAAATCATTCGCAACGCTACCGGCTACTACAATCCAGGCAGGTAATGTAACCCAGGTAAGCGATTACCCGACCAAGTTTACGGCAAAAATAACTGATCGGCTTGCCAACACCATGGGGCTGTATTTCACTTCAAGTTACAGCTACGACAGCCGCTATGTGATGAACTTTAGCGTTCGTAATGACCGCTCCAACCGTTTCGGCCAGTTTGCCAACGAAAAATTCAACCCCGTATGGGCTGGTGGTTTAAAATGGAATGTGGCCAACGAACCGTGGTTTGAAAAAACTTACTGGTTATCAAACCTAAGCCTGAGCGGAACTTTTGGTTACCAGAGAAACATTGCTACCAATGTGAGCCCGGATTTGATTGTTAAGATCCCAACTGGTGCTTTGTCAAGCAGCATAGAGGCAAATACCGGAGATAATTTATTAACTATTGGTAGTCTGCCCTATGGCGATTTACGTTGGGAACAAAATGCAAGCATGAACCTTGGTCTTGATTTTGGTCTTTTTAACAATAAAATAGCCGGTTCATTTCAGTACTACAACAAACGCGGAAGGGAACTTGTAACCAGTTTAGCCGTACCCCTGGAATATGGGGTTACGAATATGCTCGTGAATGGTGGGGCCATGCGTAACGAAGGTTACGAGGTCTCGGCCAGTTTTGTTCCGGTACGCACAAAGGATTTTACCTGGAATGTAACCCTCAATACCTCAAAAAATTTAAATACCGTTACCAAGGTCAGCCCGCAACTCGTTAACTGGAGAACTGCCGTTAGTGGTACCCTAAATGTTGTTGGCCGGCCGGCCTCCGGTTTCTATGCCTTCAGATATTTGGGTATTGACCCTGCAAATGGGTACCCTAAATTTGATTTGTCTGTTGATCCGGATGCAAACCCTAAAGATCCCACTTCCTATATGACTTATGCCGGAAAGTTTGATCCGGATTTCACATCAGGGTTAGGGCTTAGTTTTCGGTACAAAATGTTAAGTCTAAGCTCGAGCTTTTACCTGCAGATGGGCGGTAAGAAATTCCTTGCCCCGCTGTACAACCTCACGAACAACCTTCCTACAGAGTACCAGAATTTGTCACGTCAGTTGCTCGACAGATGGACACCGGCCAATACCAGTGGCAGCGTTCCGGCATTACCCGACAGTTCTGTGCCTTTTGTCACTTTGCCGGGCAGGGCAGGCCTTGGAGGTATTGCACCTACAGTATTTGACATGTACAATTTCAGTACGGAGCGTTTAGTGAGTGCATCAACGCTGCGTTGCAACAACATCAGCCTCAGTTATACGCTGCCGGCCTCGCTCATCAAAAGATTGAAATCAAAAAATATCTATATGGGGGCGGGCGTTAGCAATGTTTTCGCTATCAACAGCAAAGATTTTCGGGGCTTGGACCCTGAGGTCGCTACTGGCCAGCAACCCAGAACAAGAACATATACCCTTAATCTAAACTTAAGTTTATAATGAAAGATATGAAAAGACTTATGATATTTTCCCTTGTTTTACTGACAGCAGTATTGGGAAGTTGCAAAAAGTTTCTTGCGGAGTATAGCCAGGATGAGATGAGACCCTCAACCACGGAAGACTTGGCGGCAATCATGTATAGTGAGGCCTATCCTTATAGTGGAAGTTTTGACAATCTGGACTTATTAACAGATGACGTGCAAAGCAATGGCCTGGCTAATTCGGCAGGTGTGCCGGTTGCCGCGTACGTTACTCCCCTGGAAAACGGAACCCCGCAGTTTACTTTTAATCCAATGATGTTTGATGCCAATAACACCATTCCAAAAGGGGCTAACCTTTACGAGACTTATTATTCCAAGATTAAAGGTTGCAACGTGGTAATGGATAATCTTGACAAGGTTTCCGGTTCAGAACAAACAAAAAATGCTATTCTTGGCCAATGCCTGTTCCTGCGTGCATTTTATCATTTTAGGCTGGTCTTATTGTATAGTTTACCTTATACCGCTCCTGGTGTAGATCCTGATCGTAGCCTTGGTATACCCCTGATCCTGACCAGCCAGGTAAGGGATGGGGGAATTGTCCGTCCGACGCTGAAACAAACCTATGACCAGATTGAACAGGATTTACTCAGGGCCGCAACGTTGTTGAAAGCGAATTACATGCAAACCAGTAATTTCCGTGCGGGCGCGCCCGCAGTGCATGCTTGTCTTACCCGGTTTTATTTGCTGAGGAACCTGGAAACAGATCTGGACAAAGTGATTGAGTATGCCGGCAAAACTTTTGAAGACCGCAGCAGTTTAACTCCGCTTACTACCTTCTTCACCTCAGCAAACTCAATTTCGGGCACTGGAATATACGATGGTGCCAATACGGAAGTGCTCTGGGTATACGGTGGTAACTCCAGAACAGACTTTACGTACTTTGCCGCATTAACCGGCGGTGCCGTGCCGCCTTTTGCAGTGTCGTCAAATCTGACATCAACCTACGAACAAGGGCCTAATACATCCAATTATGGAGACCTGAGGTATCAGATGTACTTTACCAAATATACAAACGGCGGAAATGTGCCCTATGCCAGTGCCAAATCAACAGCCAATGCCGCTGGTTCGGGTAGTAAAGGCTTTCGCCTTGCAGAGGTTTATTTAAACCGGGCAGAAGCACTGATCAGGCGCTTCATCAAAACGGGAAATGTTGCAGATCGTACGCAGGCACTTGTTGATTTGAATTACCTGAGAGTGAACCGTTATGACACCCGGAATACACCTTATGTTCCGGTTAACATCCAGGAAGGCAATGCACTGTTTACCTTCTACCAGCAGGAACGCAGACGTGAACTGGCTCTTGAGGACGGATTCAGATGGCAGGATATACGCAGATGGGCAATTCCTGTAACGCATAATTATAAAGGGGCAGATGGTCAGAGTACAGTCTATAATCTGCCGGCCAATAGCCCGTTGTATGCGCTGCCGATACCATTCAATGCCCTGATAAATAATCCTGACCTCGAGCAAAACCCGAGATAACATCATTAACTTAAATCTGAATACAATGAAACGACATATTACAGGCCTCCTTGTTCTCAGCGTAACACTTACTTTCATCTCCTGCAAAAAATCGGAAGAGGCATTAACGCCTTCAGGTTCCGACGAAACCTACAAGGTACCACAGGGAAATAATGATTACGATCAGACAATAGTAGATTACTATAATAAATATGGAACCTATATGCTTTACCAGTTTACAGACAAGGATGTTTACTGGACACCTACCGGCTGGAAAAAGCCATTGTTGGTTAGCGGAAGCTGGACAGCTGGTGTAGAGACAGAAGGGGCCGACCCGGCTTACATTAATGCGCAACTGAACCTGATTAAAAATAAATGGTTTGGCTTTTATACCGATAAGTTCCTTAAAAAGTTCTTGCCGGTAAAGATCATGCTTTGCAAAAAAGTAGATTCAGTAGGAAATACCCTCATTTTTACCCCCGTGTTTACAACCGTAAAGTCGACTAAAAAAGTGGCGGCCAACTACAATTATGATAACATACAGCTCAATTATGGCGACGCAACGGTAAACTCCATGACTGCTGCTGAGCAACGGCTTTTTATTTATAAGACAAACCTCATTTTCATGCAGAGCATTTACGCAAGGGGATTAAGCGCGCCCACTTCCGAATTTGCGAACAGTGCAGATTACAATACTGCGATGACCACCTATGCCCAGGCTTACGGAAAAGGCATCATCATAGGCTATTCCGGCATTTCTGCGCAGTTAGACTGGAATGCCTATATCACGGCTATGGTTACCTATTCTACGGTCCAGCTCAATGCCTCAGTAGCCAATACGGATAGTACTCCTGCCGGCATACTTAATGCTACAAAAGATCCTTCCGGTCAGATCAAAAAACGGTACAATATTGTCCGGAATTATTTTATCAATGAATACGGTGTGGATCTGCAGGTTATCGGCAATGCCACAAGAGGCCTATAAATACCAACAACATAACATGAAAGTGATCAAATTCTTTTTATTCAGTTTATACGTTTTAGTTGCGGCTGTGCCTGGTGTACGGGCACAGTCAGAAACAAAGGTGCCAGACATCGGCACCTTTGTTAAACCAACAGCAAAGACCTACAAGGGGATGTTTAATGTTTACCAGCAGGATAATAAATACTACCTGGAAATCCCTGATCAGTTGCTGGGCAGGGATATTTTGACCAGTATTACCATTATCAGTGGATCGGCACAACGTAAAAGAAATCCTGCGATGCGTTATGGTTATGCGGGAGATGCCGTAAACGACCGGGTGATCCGGTTTACCAAAGGATTAAAGGGAAAGCTAAATCTGCTCATTCCCGAATACCTGCAGGCATCCGATACCACGGGTATGTACTTTAATGTGGTCCAATCCAGGTTAATGCCAAGTTTGTTAGCCTTTGATATTGTAGCGGCAGGAAGCGCAAGTTCGGTTATCGACATTACCGCCATGTTTGCCGGAGACAATGATTTTTTTTCTCTGAAAGGGGCTGCGGTCGAATTAAAATTAGGCGCCTATGAACCGCAGAAATCGAAAATCCTTGGCTTGCGGGCGTTCGACAACAATATCGTATTCCGATCAATAAAGAGCTATGCCGAGGGCACCGCAACACCGGGGGCAGCTCCGGCTCCGGGAACAACACCTAAACAACCCGAATCCAATCCTACCATGTGGGAAGTAGGGGCTTCCTGGTTTTTATTGCCAGAAGTGCCTATGGCGCATCGTTATGGGGATAAAAGGGTTGGCTACTTCCTTACCGGCCTGAAAAATTACGATTTTAACCCTGAAGAAAATGAGTTTATTAGCCTGGCCAACCGCTGGCGTATTGAACCTAAGCCCGAAGACCTGCAACGTTTTAAAAATGGCGAACTTGTTGAACCCGCCAAGCCCATCGTATTTTACATTGACCGGAATACGCCGGCCTACCTGGTCCCTTATTTCATTGAGGGCGTAAATGCCTGGCGCAAAAGCTTTGAAAAAATCGGCTTTAAAAATGCGATTACAGGTAAATTGGCTCCTACTGCTGCAGAAGATCCAGAATACAGTATGGAAGATGCGCGGTATTCCCTTATCTCGTATAAGCCTTCAGAAATGGCCAATGCCTATGGCCCACAAATTGTTGACCCCCGTTCAGGAGAAATCATCAGTTCGCATATTGCGGTTTTTCACAATATACAGGATTTGCTCCAGCGCTGGTATTTTTCTATGTGTGCGGTTACCGATCCTGCGGCGCGTAAATTGCCCATGAGCCAATCGTTAATGGGGACCCTGATGAAAAATGTAATTACCCATGAGGTGGGCCACACCCTGGGCCTCAGGCATAATTTTATAGGAAGTGCTTCTTATTCGGTGGACAGTATTCGTAAGCGGGATTTTGTGCGCAGGCACAGTTTTGGCCCTTCTATTATGGACTATATGCGGTACAACTACGTGGCACAGCCCCAGGACAAAATGGAGGCGGCAGATCTGCAGCCGATGGTGGGCGTATATGATGATTTTGCGATAGAATGGGGATACAGGTACTTACCCGGAAAATCCCCAAAGGATATCGCTAATGAGCTGAGCCTTTGGGTTTCCGAAAAAAGAAAGGATCCCAGGTTTTTGTACGTAGACGAGGGTGAAAAGCACGATCCAAGAGTACAAAGCGAAGATGTTGGTGATAACAGCATGAGGGCCAATGCGCTTGGGGTTGAAAACCTGAAGAAAACCATGGCCAGCCTGAAGAGCTGGGGTGAAGCGGAAGACGATGATTATTATACCTTAAAGTCTATGTACCGTGCGGTAAAAGGCAGGTACTATCAATATTTGCAACACGTAGTTAAGAACATTGGTGGCGTTTCTATTGATAATCCTTTGCGCAGTGAAGATAGAAGTAACTATACACCCGTAAGCCGTGCCCAACAAAAAGAGGCTATGGCCTATTTGATCGAATATATGTTTACCGAGCCAAAATGGTTGTATCCGGAGGATATTATGCTGAAGACGAATGCCAGCTTTGAAAGAGAAGTGGAGGATGGCTACAACGACCTGCTGGGCAAGATTACTGCAAAATACTATCAAATGGTTAATGCCGAGAATATCTCTGGCAGCAAAGGCTACAGTGCAAATGAATTTTTAACCGATATGCAGCAGGCCATTTTTAAAAAACTGGACGATGGGCAGCCCATATCCCGGTACGACCGAATGCTGCAGCGTACGTTTTTAAACAGTTTGCTGATGCATGCGTTCAAACCTGCTACTTTTCCTAACAATATTGCCTTTACGATGACCAAAATACTTGATCTCACTGCGAAACAGGCTGAAGAAGGCGCCAGAAAACAAACTGATTTTCTTTCCAAAAGCCACCTGGTTTCGTTAACAGACATTATCAAAGTATGGAATACCGGAGTAACTGATGCTTACCTAACCAAATAAACTACAATGACGAAATACATATTTTTTATAGTGCTGGCCGGTTTGTTGGCCAGCAATGGTTCCCATGCGCAGTTGCCTGCGAAAACTGATAAAGCTGTAACTACACCAACAGTTGAAAGCGCACCAGCGGATGAACCAAAGCCTTTCGATAAATTTTTTAAGCCTGCTATGAAGGTTACGCCTGGCGTTTTCCCTGTTTACCAGGATGGCAATAAATACTTCCTGGAGCTTTCAGCAGCCCTGTTAAACAGCGATGTACTGATTCTCGGCGATGTAGCCCGTGGCTATGCCAGTAACATTTCACGTTCTTCGGGCGTGGTCCGTTTTAGCCTGGGCAGTGGCAACGTACTTAATGTAACCAGGGCAGTTTACAAAGAGGCCAGTTCGCCCGACTTTAACGGGGGGATTGAAGAACTTGTACAAAAGTCTAACCTGGAGCCGGTGAGTTTTGTGGTCCCTATTATTGCATTGGGAAAAACAAAAGGCAGTTACCTGGTAGACATTACCAAACAACTGATGGACGGTGGTGATTTTTTCTCTTTTAAAGAGGTGAGCAGTCTGAGCAGCCCGGACCCTTCGCGCTCGAGTGTACAAAAGGTGACTGCTGCCGGTGATGCCGTGGTGTTCAGTGTGCTTCGTACCCAAACCGTACCCGGACAAAGCGTTAATGGCAGCAAACCTATTGATAGGGCAATGGCCTATGTACTGAACCTGGTGATACAGCGCCTGCCTTCCAGGCCAATGCCCGTGCGTGAGGCAGATGCGAGGATTGGCTTTAACAATGTCAATTACAATGATTTTGGAAAAAGCCCTTACGGGGTAAGAAATGTAAAGGTTATTACCAAATGGAACCTTGAACCTAAAAGTGCTGATTACAAAAAATATGCTTCAGGAAAATTGGTAGATCCTTTAAAACCAATTCAGGTATTTATCGATCCTGCAACACCTACTGTTTTTGTCCCTTACCTTAAAAAAGCCGTTGAGCAATGGAATGTAGCTTTCCGCGCTGCGGGATTCAGCAATGCGCTGGTTATAGCTTCCGGTAATCAGGAAAACTGGTTGTCATATGGTAAAATTCTCATTAACTGGGGTAATGCATCGAGGGGAACAGTGACCAATACGGTTGTTGACCCCAGAACAGGGGAGATCCTGGCAGGAAAGATAAATATAGATGTGAACGTTAGCGATGAGCTTTTGGCCTCTTATTTTGCGAAATGTGGTTTTAAAGACCCCCGGATCATGAAAGACCTGTACAATCCTGAAGTGAGGGGAGAAATTATGGAATGGAAAGTAGCGCAGGGGCTAGGTGAACTGCTGGGAATGGTACCCAACCTTAGGGGTAGTGCTGCCTATACGATTAGCCAGCTCCGTTCTGGCAGTTGGCTCAATGCGCACAGCATCAGCGCTTCTGTAACCGACGATACCCAGTTTAATTTTGTTGTACAACCAGAAGACCAGGTAGAAACAAGAAATTTGATGCCCCGGGTGTCAGTTTACGATAAAATGGCCATTGGCTGGGGCTATCGTATTTTTTCTGATCGCCTGGCAGAAAAAAAGGCGACGGGTGCATTGAAAATTAACAATGCGGAGCTGCTATTTCTGGATGAAAACAACAGCGATCCTTTTACCCGAAAGGGCGACTTATCTAACGATCATTTAGCGGCCTCGGAATTGGGAATGAAAAATATTCAGCGCTATTACCCCCAACTGGAGCAGCTCACAGCGGCTATGGCGGGCGGAGACGAAGAGTGGAAAAAGTTTAAGCTGATTGCTAAGGCGTACCAAATCAGCTACCAGTTATATACCGATAATGTGCTGAGCTATATTGGCGGTAAATCTGTACGTCCGGTACTTCGGAATTACAACGAACAAGGTACTGTTTATACCCCTAAAGCAGATCAGAAAAAGGCAATGCTATTGTTGAATACCTGGCTTTTTGAAGGTGCACCGGACTGGATGCAAAGCAAAAGAATGAACCTGCTGAACGAGGAGTCGGAAACCATTAAAATGGGCAAAAGCGCTCAGGACGCTTTACGGAAATTTATTACTCCTGAGTTGCTCAACAACCTGATCCAGGCAGAATATGCGCTGGGCAAAGCAGCTTATACGGTAAGTGACCTTTTTGATGACATTGATCATTATATTTTCAGGGATTTTAACACCACCGAACCAGTAAACGATACCAGAATGCTGCTGCAGATGAATTTTATTTATGATCTCACTGCTGCTGTGAAGAAAAATGACATTACCGCCGGGCTAAGCGAATCCAGCCAGGTGCTGCATTTGTATTTCATCAGGACCATGAAACAGCTGGGGGAGCTGGCGGCGAAGCATCAGGACGCAGCAGCGCGGGAAAAGTACCAGATGATCAAACAGAAAATTGAACGTGATTTCGGTCAGAAAGTAAGCTAGAACTATGAAAAAAATGATATTGGCGGCTGCACTACTGTGGTGCAGCGTGTCTTATGCGCAAAACAGATCAATAAACTTTGAAACCACATCCCTAAAAGAGGCCTTTAAACTGGCTAAGGAGCGTGGTAAAATGATCTTTGTTGACTGTTACACTGTATGGTGTGTACCTTGTAAAGGGATGGAAAAACTGGTATTTAGCCAGGACAGTGTGGCCGATTTTTTTAACAGCCATTTCATCAATGTTAAGCTTGATATGGAAAAGGGGGAGGGGCCTGCGGCATTGAAAACTTATAGTATAGGTGCCTTTCCTACCTATCTGCTATTTGATAGAGAGGGGAAAGAAATATATAAGTTTGTTGGGGGGATGCCAGCCAATGAGTTTATGGCAAAGATCAGAATAGGTATGAACCCTGAAAATGAAGCAGCTACAAGAGAAAAACGTTATGCAGCCGGAGACAGGGACCATGCGCTGTTAAGAGGCCTCATAGTGCAGAGATTCAGGCAGAAAGATGCAGCGGCGGGGACGGCACTTGCCAGGGAATACTACAACATGCTTAGCCCGGCAGAAAAGACCAGGCCAGAAAACTGGTTTTTGTTTGGAGAAGGTTATGATTCCAGGTATATGTCTGAAATTGGAAGCATCAACTTTAATTACCTGTTAGAAAATTACGCGGCATTTGTAGCTGCCAATGGAAAGGAAAAGGTAGATGCCAAAATCAATTATGTGTTTACCTGGCTGGCAAAGAATTGCCTGGCCTCCTATTATTTTAAGAATCACCCTTTCGATCGTGCAGAGTTTGAAAAATTTAAGCAACAAATTCAATCCAGCCAGGTTCCGGGCAAAAAAGAATTACTGGTGCTGGTTGATATTGCGATAGGCGCGGGCGAAAAGAATCCAGGAAAAGTAGGGAAACTACTGGCGCGTTATGTTGATGGCTTTTCTGCCCAAAGCCAGAGTGTAGTGATAGACTATACCAGTTTTTGTACTGCGCTGGGCCGCAGTTACCCCTATATTCAAGAAATTTCCCAAAAAATTAAAAAGACTTCAAAAAATGACATTCTGATCAGATTCTGTGAAGATTATGCAAGCCGTGTTGTCGCAAAAAAGAATGGCAAAAATGAATAGGTTAATGCTACTTGCAGGTGTACTGTTACCCTTCTCGATATGGGCACAGACTCCCGACTTTCAGGCTGCAGATCGTTTTGATGCGCCTAATCTGCAAAAGCAGATCGGCACCCAGCAGATCATCCCTTTTTATCTAAAAAAATCGAATGCATTCTGGTTTCGGGTGGATAGGCCGGAAGCAGGCCCTGAGTATTATTTAGTTGAACCGTTTAAAAAGAAAAAGACCCAATTGTTTGACAAAAAGGCTATAGCCGGGCAGTTGGAAAAAATTATCCAGAAAGCCCCCGAACAGTCTGCCATTGTTTACAAGCCTGAGTTTTCTGAAGATGAACAATCTGTGGAGGTGGCCTATAAAGGAAAAATTTACGGGTATGCGTACCTTGATAAAAAACTGTTTGTGCAGCCAAAAAAGCAAGTTCAGAAACGCCGGGTGTACCATACCGGCAACATGTCGCGCGATAAAAAGTGGTTACTGTATGCCCGTCACCATAATTTATACCTGAAAAGCATGACCGACTCTTCGGAACGTGCCTTATCTTCTGATGGTGCTGCTTACCACTCCTTTTCCATCAATGAAGAAGATGAGTTTTCCAAAGTCAACTCTGCAACGGATGCTGTCTGGACACCTGATTCCAAAGCTTTTTACATATTACGGAAAGATACCCGAAAAGTGCAGACCATGACCGTTATCAGTTCTGTTAGCAGTACCATCAGGCCCTATGTTAACAACTATAAATATGAACTTCCCGGCGATGAATACGTGACGCAGTACGAACTTTTTCTGGGAAGTCCTGAAGCCAGCGGTTTAACTAAGGTAAATATCCAGCGCTGGCCAGACCAGGAAGTAGAAATTTTACCCAACCAGACGAGCAATAAGGAAATTTTTCTTTTGCGAAAAAAGCGAAGCAGGGATGAAATGGAACTTTGTGCAGTCAATATCAGCACTGGCTTGCTGCGCGTAGTGATCCATGAATTGAGTAAGCCTATGATCAACCGGGACCTTTTTCAGGTTTACCTGGTTAATGCTGGGAAGGATATCCTCTGGTGGAGTGACCGTACTGGCTGGGGGCAATACTATCATTACGACCAGACAGGCCGTCTGTTAAATGCCATTACAAAAGGGAACTGGACTGCAGGGAAGGTAATGGCAATTGATACGGCCAGGCGAACAATGTTTTTCTACGGTTACGGAAAGGAAAAGGAGCGGAATCCCAATTATGCTTTTTTATATAAGGCCGGGTTTGATGGCGGAAACCCGGAGCTGCTGACTCCGGATAATGCCAATCATAACGTATCATTCTCTCCATTTAAAGATTATTTTCTAGATCAATATTCCAGAATTGATCTGGAACCTGTAAGCGTGCTGCGGAGCAGGAACGGTAAACTTCTGCAGGAAATCTACAGGCCAGAATTTGGTCGGTTATACGCCTACGGCTGGAAGCGGCCGGAGATGTTTACTGTAAAGGCTAAAGATGGCGTAACCGATCTTTACGGGTTGATGTGGAAGCCTTTTAACTTTGATCCTGCTAAGAAATATCCGATCATTTCCCAGGTATATCCTGGACCTTTTACAGAAACAGTATGGAATGATTTCACGGTAACAGACCGGTACAATAATACCTCATTGGCACAGGTCGGATTTATTGTAGTAGTTATGGGCCATCGGGGAAGTTCACCTTACCGGAACGCCGAATACTACAAATTTGGACATGGCAACTTGCGGGATTATGCGCTGGAAGATGATAAATATGGACTGGAACAGCTTGGCGCACGTTATCACTTCATAGACTTGAACAGAGTGGGTATTTTCGGCCATTCGGGAGGTGGGATGATGTCTGCAGCGGCTATATGCACCTATCCTGACTTTTATAAGGTTGCTGTTTCTTCGTCGGGTAACCACGACAACAGGATCTATAACCGCACCTGGGCTGAAACTTACCAGGGTTTTGATGGGCCAGTTGCAATAAACCAGAGCCTGGCCAAAAACCTGAAAGGGCATTTGTTGCTGGTTACCGGAGAATCCGACCCGAATGTAAACCCTGCAGGAACTTACCGAATGGCAGATGCATTGATCAAAGCAAATAAGTATTTTGATTTACTGGTTTTGCCAGGGCAGAGCCATACTTACGAAGAACCCTATAAAACCTATTTTCAACGACGGCTCAGACGGTATTTTTCGACTTACCTTTTATCGTTATAAGTTTTTGGCTATCTATACACATATATTGTTCAACCAAATAATTGGGAATGTCTGTTTGAGAACTTACCGAAAGATATTTGCCTGCTAAAAACTATCTCATATCTATCGGGGCCACCTCAGCTGGTATTCCATAGCCAGGTTGCAGTAATAATTCACAAGAAGCTTACAAGGTTGTCGCACTAAAACTGAAAGCAATAACCTAACAAAATGAGCAGGCAGCGAAACTGCCTGCTGGAAAAAGCTTAACTTAATCATTAAACCGGTAACAGGATTTACAGATCAGTTTTTAAACCAATGAATGGAAATCCTAAAAGCGGATGGAAACCAGGTAGTTTTTAGTGAGGTCGACAACAGGTTTTTGCTGGTTCATTGCTTTTTTGGCAAAGCCTTTGGCCGCCGCTGGTGTAACATTACCAGCAATGGTCAATACGGTTTGTGCAGGATTGCTGATTTCTGCATAATACGCGTTTACATCAGCAAGGGTTAATTTAGCTATACTGCCTTCGTTAACCGCTTCTGGGAAATACTTATCCTGTGCGTTGATGTGTGCCATAACATTTGCTTTTGCTATATCAAGATCTGCCTGGTCAAATGTTGGGGCATTAATATAGGCATACATGGTTTGCAAAGCAGTTTCAAAATTGTTGCTATGCGTTGCAAGGTTAATGCCTTTGTGGCTATAGCTTAAGCCGGCATTTAGGGCGGTTAATTGCTGGTTTAATAAAGCGGTGAAAACTTCCTGAACGGTAGCTTTTGCAGGTGTGTAAGCATTAGCTGCCTCAAAGCTAAGGTTTGCAAATACTTTAGGAGTGCCTTCGTTGTGCGCAATAATAATGGTAGTTCCATTTTTTAAAGTATAGCTTACGGGGTTTTTCATGACCGAAGGTTGAGCATAGCCAAATGAGATGCCAAATACCATTGCAAGAGTGATTACAGTTGTGATTGTTTTTAAAGTGTTCATAATAAGGATGTTTTAAATTTTGTAATTTGATTAACGATGACCCAAAACTATGGCGATGGGCCAGACCCTGAAATGAAGAATAGGCAGAAAGGCAAATTGGCCCGATAAAAAGGAAGATGCGGACTGTGAGAAATTTGGCTAAATTGATAAAGTGAATAAAAAGAGCTGAAGGCTGGTTAGCCCCTTCAACCGTCTGATCTCTCCTTTAATTTCAACGGACAACCAGAGTGGAAACGCTGGAAAGATAGCGAGGTAGGAAAACACTGGTAAATAATCTCTATCTTCGATTAGCCAATGTTATGCAAGATTATTATAAACTACATGCTGATGAACTTCAGTACTTTAAAAAAGAAGTACGAAAAGCTTTTGCTGCTATCTGCAACGACTTCGGCTTAAGGGAAGAAAAGGTGATCCTGACGGATACAGATAATTTATTTCAGGTAACGCCGAATCTGCTATTACAGATAAGATATGAGGAAAACTGTATTTAGGTTTTGGCTGGTTAATCTTCTGCTCATTATTGTGCTGTTTATGCTGTACAGAGTTGTTATTGCTGAATTACAGCCTGCTGATACCACGCTTTTGGAAAGGTTTTTTAATATAATGGACATATTGCTGAACCTTGGTTTTTCATTGATCTATCTTGTTGTAATGGTTGCTGGTTCTTTCTCTGTTTTTCTAAATCTAATTGAAAAGATTAGGCATAGTTATTTTTTGTCTTTTTTAACGTTTTCAGGAATTCCGTTATTTTGCGTTGTTTTTTTGGCTGTAAATGTTTCGATAGATATTTACCGATATAATCTTGCACCTGCTCCACTAATAACACTGTTGTGCTTCTCCATTACTTATTTAGTATGCGCTGTTATAACATTTTTAATATTCAGAAAAAAAGTAAAATTATAAACCTTTTCAACTGTAAATTGCTAACTATAAACCATTAAACAAAGGTTTAAGTTAGCAATCTGGATATGCTTTTACTGAAAATACCGAACTATACCTATGAAACTAGAACTGATACAAAAGATTGATATACCTTTTAATGAAGACAGGCAATATTACCGGCTGATGCTGCTGAAGAGCGGGACAGTAGTTGCCCTTTATTCGGATGAAAATGAGGGATGTTATTACCTGGACTGGTTTACGAATTCCGATCTTGTACAGATCCGGATAGCTGATTTTACTTATGATGTGTTTGATCCTCCGGCACTGTTTCAGTTTTCCGGTTATGTTGGAATATATGCCAGTTCCGGGAATATACTCTTGCTCTTTACAGAAGAAGAGAAATCTAAACCGATTAAGATTTTTATTTCCAATCAGCTTCCCGCTATTCAATATCCTGGATTTAAAAAAGAGTTGAGCAATTATGTTTATGCGGGCAGTACGGATTCAAATACCATTCCTTTCCTGTTGAAAGATAGCGGTTTGCTACCGGTTTATTTTGCCCAGCTGGAGATTGATGTAGCAGCGCATTCAGCAATATGGACAAAGCTGAACTACTGGAACAATAGCCAGAAGATCGTTGCCGACAAGAATATATTGGAAAAACCGGCCAAAAAACCTTTTACAATCTTGCATACGTTGAATAAAAATAATCAAACCTATGTTTTTGGAATCGGGGACAGAGATGGTGGTTATCTTAAATATGGGATGGATTACTCCGATCTTTGCCTCCTGGATGGAGATGGAACAGTAAAAGATACCTTGTTTAGTCTGGGAAGAATTTATAAGGACAGTAAAAAAGGTGGGAAGGAATGCCTGTTCAGCTCTTCAGCGGAATATGCGATGCTTACGCCTGCTTTTAATTCTGATGACTGGAAAGGCCGCCAGAAGTTACTGGATATAAACAGCCGGGAGTTGATTGAAGTAGAATTGCCCAAAGGCCTGTCAGATTTTAAGATTATTGATCATCATCAGGACATTTTTTTGCTGATTGATGGGCTGAGAAACCAGATCATTACTGAGATGACGACTGTCATTTGCTGTCGTTTGAAGTCCAGTAACTAGTTAACTGAGTTAAATTGCTGTTTTTAGCTTTCAAATCGCGATTTAAACGGTTCTGTTGATGGAAGAATGTCGTTAAGAATTTCTAGCATAAAATCATAGGTTTTTACTTCGTATTTTAGTGTTTTACTTTCAATTTCAGAACACACAACATTGAAATTATTTTTATTTTCATATTCACATTTTTGATTTTTGGTTGTTACAAAAACAACATTATCCTTAATTTCTAATTGCTGAATTTCATAGTATTTCCAATCCGGAACAGCATCTACAATTACAAATTTTTCATCCACAATTTCGGGATGTGGAGCTAAATTATCACTACTTTGAAATCCTCCTGTTGCATCAAGTTCTTGTACAAGAGCAAGTATTCCAGAACCTTTAGTGAACATATTGATGATTTTGTTTTTTTTGTCGTAGTTCAGTGTTTTTAAATGAGTTAAAACACCTTTGCTCAGTTCTATCTCAATGTTGCAGAAATCGGGTTCGGGAAGATTTGTAAAAGGATTTTTTTGGCTTATACTCCAAATTGTTTTCAACAAAACTTTGTCAATGGCCTTTTGTGCTTTAAGGTTAATTGTTTTAAAAGCCCCTGCCGTAAGCACGTCAAATGATAGTTCCGAATAATCGTGATTGCTTTTTAAATTAAATATCGGAATACCATAAGTTTCTCCATACGGGTTTTCTACAAACTCAAAACAAGATTTCTTTTTCTTATATTCTAAAACAACACCACTGTTTGAAGTAGAACCAATGTATATTCTGAAAGTATCTAAAAAATGCGGATTGTGTTTTATGTGAAAAATATTTGTTTTTATGTTTTTAGCTTTAGCTTTTTCAAGCCCAAATTCAAAAGCAGTGCTTAAAATAAAATCTGTTAATTCAACCGTATATCCGTTGTAGATAAATCCCCAGAGAAATTCTGGATCTTCATTTTCTTCTTTGAAAGTAGATAGAGATTTAAAAATCCATTTTATGTTTTTGGAAATTTCTTTTTGCTGATGATTAGCTTTAGATAACAATTCCACATACTTATCTAAGTCCGCAGAACATTCTTCGATATTTTGATCAGTAAAATATCGTTCAGGTTCTTTTGTATTCTCGAGGTCTGAATACATTTGGCTTATTATCTTTTGTTTCTCGTTTTTTATGTTGTCAAAATTCATCGTTATCTTATTCAAGGACAGTATTTCTAAGGGAGTTGTCTTCTACTAACATAGGAAGAATTTTGGATGATATGGAGAGCAGGTATGTCAAAGTTGAAAAAGTCCTGTAAAGAGAAGGTTTAGAATTATAAATTTATCCCAAAGGAATTTGATGAATACGAACGAATATTTGATAAGAAGATCAAAAATTGAAGATCTTGATGGAATTTTTGATTTATACAAAACTGTTAGCAAGACAATCGGAGGTTTGGCCAGAGCAGAAAATGAAATTACAATGGATTACATTAGAGACTTCACTGAGAAGTCTTTGGAGCGGGGTGTCCAATTCGTCATGGTAGATGAACTTAATGATAACAGGATCGTTGCAGAAATCCACTGTTATAAATTAGCACCGGTTGTTTTTGGACATATTTTGGGTGAATTGACCATTTCAGTTGACTCACTTTATCAGGGAAAAGGTTTGGGAAGAAAACTTTTTCAGGCACTCCTTGATTTTGTATCAGCACATAGAAATGATATTCTTAGGGTTGAATTAATTGCGCGGGAATCTAATTCAAGAGCAATAAGTTTATATGAAAGCCTTGGATTTGTTAAAGAAGGAAGGATGCTGCACCGGATACGCTCAAATGCAGAGTTCTTTGAAGCAGATATTCCAATGGCCTGGTTTAATCCAAATTTCAACAAATAACTTATTAAAAGGGGAGAAGGTCTTATTCTTGCAATCCGGTAAGGAGTAAAAGCTGGCAGTGTCTTGTACAGAAATAGCTATACAGGCAAGCCGGATTTAAATGACCCGCTATTAACTCCGCACAACTTTAACATTAATCTCGCTTAATGTACAGTTTATAATGCGTGAATACATTTGTGTCAGATTATGAAAGAATTATCTGACAGGGATTTAATTGCGCTTCTCCACTTAAATGATCATGAGGCCTTCGCAGAACTGACGCGAAGGTATTGGCAGGATCTTTTTAAGCATGTCTGTTCAAAAATCAGAAATACTGAAGAAGCACAGGACATCATTCAGGAGATCTTTTTAAGTGTCTGGAAGAACCGCTCGGATATCCGTTGTGATGACCAGGGACGTCTGTCCTCCTACCTCTACAGATCGGCTAAATATGCTTCTATCAATTATTTCAGCAGATCGGGGATTGCACTTAGAGGTGTGGAGGTATTGGAAGAGATGCTCGCTTATCCTGCTGCTGTAAAGTCTGACGAAGGATTGTTAATGAAGGAATTACACCGTGTCGTCGATGCCGAATTGAGCGGCTTGCCTGACCGCTTGCAACTACCTTACCGACTTAGCCGGGAGCAACATTTATCCATCCGTGAAATTGCCCTGCGGTTATCGGTTTCAGAACAGACCGTAAAGAACAATATTACAGATGTCCTCAATAGGATCAGGTTCAGATTAGGTAAATACAATTCAGACCCAAATATCATTTTCATCATTGCATCACTTACTGTGCTGAGTAACTATGATTTGATGTTTTGATAACAATCTCTTAAAGTACTACCTGGCCTGTTCTGTGATGTGTAGTATAGGGATGGTAGAAAATAAAAGAGAAAAGGAACTCAAAAAAATCCTGAAGAGATATGTAAATGATCAGGCTAGCTCAACTGAGGTGGACGCTGTCAATCATTGGTACGACACACTTGAAGTTTCGAATCCGAACACACGGGATATAAGTCAAAGCCGAAAGCCAAAAGTAATACCGCTGCACATCTGGGCGCCGGCGGTCTGTATTTGCATGATGACTGTTTTTGCCGGCTGGTTTTACTTCAGCGCAGATCCGGTTCAGACAACAGAAAGGCTGATCCGCACCTCTGCTGCCGAACGTAAGGAAGTAACACTGACAGATGGGACGGTGGTGGTGCTGAATACCGGAACTGAATTGCTGGTTTCCGGAAATTATAATAATGAAGAAAGAAGAGTTGTTCTAAAAGGCGAGGCTTATTTCAGGGTAGCTAAAAATCCCCGCAAGCCATTTTTCATTCAATCCGGCCAGCTTTGTACGCAGGTATTGGGAACGTCTTTTAATATCAGTGCTTATCCCAGCAGGGAGAGGATAAAGGTTTCCGTGCTGACTGGCCTGGTGAGGGTGACGCAAACGAAGGACAAAGCAGAAATGGTGCTGGCAGACCATATGGTTGCCAACCAGACCATCAGCTTTTTTAAAAAGACAGGGAAATTTGAACGGAATACCGAGGATGCCATGCTGATCACTTCCTGGAAGGACAACAAGCTGTACATTGACAATGCTTCAATACCGGATATTGCCGAACAACTGAAAGGCTTCTATAACCTGGATGTGAAAGACCTTAGCTATGCCAACAGCGAGGACAGATATACCATTCGCTTCAACAAGGAATCTATGAAATCTGTATTAGAGATATTGACCCAGCTTACCAAAAGAGAGTTTGGTTATAGCAACAAACAAATCACCATTAAATAAGACGATATGTAAAAGAAAGGACAAAAAAACCGGATATGCGCTAACATCTCCGGTTTCAGGCGATGTGCTGTAGCAGCGCACCGGTATTTCAATGAATTCGTAAAACATTAAAAACAAAACAAATATGCAAAAATTTTACCCGGGTTGCAAATACCCGTTATGGTCCTTATTTAACCTAAAAATGAAGTTAACGATAGCCCTTCTGTTTTTTTCTAACCTGCTCATCTATGCAGGTCCGATCTCAGGACAGTCCATGCATGAGGTAAGGATCAATCTGTCTGCCAGGGAAATGCCAATTAAGGATGTCATAGGCATAATTGAAAAGCAAAGTAATTTTGTCATCGGCTACAAAAACATAGAAGCCATGCAACACAGGAAAATTACCATTAATGCAAAAGGAAAATCTGTTGCCGCAATCTTAAGCGAGGTAATGGGCGCGGTAAACATTGAGGTCAAACAAATCAGCGACAAGTATATCATCATCAATCCGATCAGAAACCTGATACCTACCATAGTATCCGGGGTCATAAAAGACAAAAGAACCGGTGAAACGATTCCCGGGGTCAGCGTAAAGGTAAAGGGCACTGTCATTGGTACGCAGACCGATATTGATGGTACTTACAGTCTTTCTGTTAAAGAAGATAAAGCTGCTTTTACGCTTGTAATTTCCTATATCGGTTATAAAACCCAGGAATTCAACATCGCGCGCGCTGCTGCCACGATCAGTCAGAATGTGCAGCTGGAAGAAGATCATTTGGGGCTGGATGAAGTCGTGGTTACCGGTCAGGGTATTGCCGTCAGCAAACGTCGTCTTTCTACCAATGTGGTCAGCATCAGCGGTGCGGATATCGAAAAGACCCCCGGTAGCCGTATAGATCAGTTGTTACAGGCCAAACTGCCTAATGCACAGATCAGACTGACTGGCGGACAAGCTGGTTCTACTTCTATCATACGTGCAAGAGGTGTGGTTTCTGCATTCATGAATTCTACACCTGTAATTTACGTGGATGGGGTGCGGATGGATAATCTGAATACACCTGCTACATTGGCCGGTGGTTCGGCCTCTGGAGCGGGGGTGAGTGCACTTGCAGATATCCCCATGGACAACATCGAGAAGATAGAATATATCAATGGTGGTGCGGCCACAACCTTATATGGTTCGGATGCAGCAAACGGGGTGATCCAGATCATCACCAAAAAAGGCGGATCGGAACGTACAGCCATTACGCTAAATGCAGAAGCCGGACCTGAAGTGTCGACAGATGATTTTCTACATTTCAAGAGAACAACGGACATGCTTTTTGAAAGCGGAACTTTCCAGAAGTATAATGTCGGCATCAGTGGCAGCAAAGGCGGTCTCGGCTACAGCTTCACCGGTGGTTACCTCAACAGCTCCGGTGTGCAGATTATGAAACAGAATGCCAATAAGCGCATCGATATGCGTTCGGGTTTCAGGGCAAATATTGGTGATAAGGTGACCTATGAAAGTAGCTTTACTTTTGTTAACAACAGTTTCAAGCGTAGTAGAAATGGTAACCAGGGAGGGTATACCGGACTTTGGTTCCTGGAGAGCGGAGCATCAAAAAATAGTGGGCCAGTTAAAAATCCATTGATCGATGATTTAAGTGAAGCTGATTTTCAGTCATTGAAAGATTATGTGAGGGAAGCTGAACGCCTGCAGGACAATGAAATTGTGGTGAACCGTTTCCAGACTTCGCAGACTTTCAACTATCGTCCGATCGAAAACCTGGCAATTAAGGCTGTCGGTGGTATTGATTATCGTAACACCAGAAATAAGATAATTACCACCAACCAGTATATCACACATACCACCGGAAATGTAAGCACGGCTGGCGGAACCATCAGCAATGCAGACAGAAAATACTGGGGCTTAACCCTGGAATTAAATGGTCAGCATAAGGCTGAACTGGGGGATTTCTCTTTTGTCACAACCTTTGGAGGCCAGCTTTTTCGTAATGAGGACCGTCAGGTGGCGTATAACGGCACCAATGTGAGAGACGGCATGCGGGACATCAGAAAAGTTGGTGCTACTACTTCCAATGAGGTATTTACAGAGGTCGTCAACTACGGGGTGTATTTACAGGAAAATTTTGGTTTCAGGAATAAATTTTTTATTGATCTTGGTTTACGTGGAGATGGGAACAGTGCTTTTGGAAAGGATGTGGGCGTACAATATTATCCGAAAGTTGGGTTTGCCTATATCCCTACAGCAGAACCCTGGTTCACTGCTGCGCTTCCAATGATTTCCTCGGCGAAGTTGAGAGGAAGTTATGGTCTGGCAGGTAATTTTCCTCCGGCGTTCAGAAATGAGCGGATAATAGACTTCTCCAGTTACCTGGGCGCACTCGGCGCTGCCTTTGGTACACCAAAAGTTGATCTGAGACCTGAAAAAACGGGCACTTTAGAGGCTGGCCTGGATCTTGGGCTTTTACAGGACCGCCTGGTATTATCAGCCGGATTTTATCATAGCATTACAAAAGATGCATTATTTACAGTACCAGCTACCCCGTCTACAGGTGAAATTGCCACAATCAGGAATGTGGGCAAAATTCTCAACCGCGGCCTGGAGTTTAGCATCAATGGTACTCCTTTAAAAACAAAAGACATGTCATTGTCCCTGAATTTGTCGGCAAATACCTCTTACAACAGGGTTTTGAGCTCAATGGGCAGTCCCCCTTTCAATTTGAACGGCTTCAGCGAGCGTACGATTCAGACAGTAGTCCAGGAAGGCTTTCCTGTTGGTTTCATTCGTGCAGGTTCTGGTACTTTTGGCGCTGATGGGGTAATGAATTCGACGACACCTTTGCAATACCTTGGGACAACTATTCCCGACCTGTATGGCAGCATGGGCCTAAACTTCCAATTTAAGGATTTCAACCTGTTCGCTAATGCGGACTACCAGTCGGGAGCCTATGCAAGTAATTGGGACAAACAGTTTCGCTTCAACTATGGAGCCGGCAATGAAGGAATCCCTCAGGGTGAGATCGATAAGAATGGCAGGACAAACTGGTTGAACTTTACCAACATGTTCGTAGAGAAAACAGATTTTATAAAAGTGAGGACTATCGGTGCAAGCTATCTCTTCCATGGACCTAAGCTGGGTAAGGCGATCAGGAACCTGACCATAGGGTTCAGCGTTGTCAATCCTTTAAATTTTGCTTCTTCTGCTTTTGATCCGGAAAATACTACAAGCGGTAGTGCGCAGGGACAAGGTGGCGCAACCACAGGTGGTGTTTCTTACGCTACCTATTCTGCACCCCGTCAATTTTTAGGTTCTGTTAAAGTTAATTTCTAATGTTCACAATGATGAAAAAAAATATAATTTATCCCCTGGTGGTAATGGTAATGGTGCTGGGCAGCTGCGAATTGGTAGAGGTGGAAAACCCTAATGTTGGTGAAGACCGTTTTCTGGGTTCCGGGAACTCCTCAGTGGAATGGACTGACGGCATGCGCCGGCAAATGAGTGTGATGGTTGGCTCCAATACGGAATTTACGGAATTGGTGTCCGATAATTATTTCAATAATTATACTTCCAGCAGCAAGGTGTTTGACATTCCTCAGATCAATTTCTTTGATCAGGATGTTGCTAACCTGCAGGCCGGCATTCATCGTACGATGGAGATGTGTGACTATGGGCTGACTAAGGTTTTTCCTGCCGATGCCAGTTCGACTCCTGCGCAAAAAGCTGAACTGTTGATGTATAAAGCGTACACCCATCTTTTGAGTGCCGACCTTTTTGTTGGCATGCCTGCCAGGCCGCTAGGAGAGGTGCTTTCTCCAGATGCACACCGCAATGCAGCCATTACCCTGCTCAACGAAGCACAGTCTTTGTTCACTGCGGCTAACGACCGACTGGTTTGTGCACTTTTGAGGAGCCGTGCTTATTATGGCATGGGTAACGCACAACAGGCGCTTACAGAAGCAACTACTGCACTCCAAAATCCGTTGTTACTGCGACAGGTAATGTATGGGACGACCAATGGACCTGCTAATAATTTCCAGGGCAACATCTATACTACAAGTGGCAATAATCCTTTTGCGCCGCTTCCGAGACTGGATTTCCTGGATCCTAAGTATTTTAATACCAATGCAACTGCTGCACTGGATCAAAAACCCATTGCTATCGCAAAAGCAGAAGAGGCCTACCTGATCCTTGCCGAAGTTATGGCTTCGGCGAATAACCTGAGTGGTGCCCGGACTGCCTTGAAAGCGATGCTGACAGAATGTGTATCAAAAAGGATGACAACCAGTATCAGCGACAAGGCTGAAACACGCAATGGAGGTAATAAGGTATATCCTTTAACGGCCATGAAGGTGAAGTTCGATGCAGCTTCTTCTGAAAAAGAAGGGTACATCTACAACAGGCAGGCTGGCAATATTACGGCTTATCAGGTTTCCGGAACAAAAGTCACCGCTGCTGAGATCGATGCGGCAAATACACAAGACGATCTTTTGTACCTGATATATCTGATGAGACAAGAGATCTTCATCGCCGAAGGCAGGCGCATGACGGATCTGGGTATCCGCTTCCCGGTTTCCGAACGTGAGCAACTGGGGAATAGCAATGTGACCCAGGCACATAGCCAGGCTGTTATTCCTGCTTTCATTCCCAAAAACAGGGAAATGGATGATTTTGAGATCAACACAGCCACAGGCGTTGTGACTATGAAACACGATATGAACAAGGTCTTGATACAGCACAAAACGGCGGCAGGTATCATGCCTTTCATCAATTAAGATTCTAACTATTTTTTAATCATGAAAAGTTTAAAATTAATGGCATTGGCCACCCTCTTCAGCACGGGGCTACATGCACAGGACAGGGTAAAAGGCTTCGTTTATCATGATGTCAACAACAATGGCAGAAGAGACGGTAAGGAAACAGGGATTTCGAAGGTCGCGGTAAGTAATGGGGTTCAGGTGACCTTAACAGATGAAAAGGGCTGGTATGAATTGCCAGTAGGAAAGGACAACGGCATTTTTGTCATCAAACCCAGGGGCTATAAAGTACCCCTGAATCGAGATAATTTACCAAAGTTCTATTATCTGCATAAACCACAGGGTTCTCCGGCTACATTGGAGTTTAAGGGAGTAAAGCCTACAGGCCCACTGCCTGAATCTGTAGATTTTGCTTTATTACCACAACAGGAGACTGATGATTATACAGCTTTAATTTTTGGCGACCCTCAGCCTTACACGGCTCGTGAGCTGGAATTTTTCGAGAAAGGGATCATCCGGGAAGTAGCAGGAATTAAAGGAGTGGCCTTCGGCTTAAGTCTGGGTGACCTGGTGGGTAACGACCTGAACTTACACCAGCCTTACATCAAAGCAGTCAAAAAAATTGGATTGCCCTGGTATAACCTGATTGGTAATCATGATATGAATTTTGATGTCAAGACCGATTCTTTATCAGATGAAACTTACGAAGCGAATTTCGGTCCGGCTAATTATGCCTTCAACTATGGAAAGGTCCATTACATCATTCTTGATGATGTTCTATACCCTAATCCCCGTTCAGGAAAAGGTTATCTGGGTGGTTTCCGTAAGGATCAACTGGATTTTGTAGAAAATGACTTAAAATTTGTAGATAAAGACAAACTGGTTGTACTTGCGTTTCACATTCCTTTAGAACATCGCAACGGCGATACATTTCGTAGTGAAGACCGTCAACGATTGTTCGACCTTTTAAAGGATTTTCCAAATACGCTTTCATTGTCTGCCCATATGCATACGCAATCGCAAATTTTCTATGGTACAGCAGAAGGTTGGAGACAGGAGCAACCGCATCACGAATACAACGCAGGGACTACTTCCGGCGATTGGTACTCCGGTCAGCTGAACGAACAAGGTGTTCCTGCTGCAACCATGCGCGACGGCACACCTAAAGGTTACGCATTCATTCATTTCAAAGGAAGTCAATATGTGATCGATTACAAAGTGGCTGGTAAGGATAAATCTTACCAGATTGAGGTATTTCATCCGAAAGTGGTTGGTCATGGGAAAAACACCAGGGCTGGTATTTATGCGAATTTCTTCATGGGGCATCAAACAAATCTTGTGGAGTGTAGGATTGATGATGGCAAATGGCAAAAAATGACCCCGGTAAGTGCCGCTGATCCCGCTTACCTGGCAGAATTGCACCCCTGGGACACCTCTGAAGAATTGCTTGCTGGCAGAAGGCCTACCAATGCAACAGACAGTCCACATTTGTGGAGAACAGCAATTGCAACTGACCTGCCGATCGGCACTCACAGCATAGAAGTGCGTGCAAAGGATCGTTATGGGCGCATACATACCCAGAAAAGTACTTACAGAATTGAAAAAGCTAAAGAATTGTAATGAAAACCAATTTTATAAAAGAAATACTGCTGGTTGTTTTGACTGCATTGATCCTGCCGGCATTTTCTCAGACATCCAAACATGTTATATTGATCAGCATTGATGGCTTTAGACCGGATTTTTATCTGGATAACAGCTGGCCTGCACCAAACTTACAGGCTATGGTGAAGGAAGGGGCACATTCGAAAGGAGTGAGGGGTATTTTTCCAAGCGTGACTTATCCTTCACACACCACGCTGATCACAGGTGCGCTCCCGGTACATCATGGCATCACTTACAATACCATGCCGAATGAAAAAGGAGTATACGAGTGGACGACTGACAGCCGCAAGATTAAGTCGGAAACGCTATGGCAAGCCGTGAGAAAAGCGGGAATGAAGTCGGCATCTGTTTCCTGGCCAATCTCCGTTGGTGCCGAAATTGACTACAATCTCCCTGAAATCTGGTCGTCCAGTGATATGTCTGACCGCAGATCAGCCATCAGGGAATTTGCAACACCAAAGGGGTTTTTCTCGGAAATTGAAGAATATGCCATCGGTAAGGCAGAGATCAATGATTTGAACTTGCAATACTTAACCATGGATGAAAACAACAGCCGTATGGCCGCGTATATCATACGTAAATACAAGCCCGAATTTCTAAGTATTCACATCGTAGGCGTTGACGGTGCCCAGCATAAAGAGGGGCGTAGGGGTAAAGGCGTGTTAAAGGCCCTGGCTTCTGCGGATCATGCGGTAGCCAACATTCTGGATGCCCTGATCAAAGCCGGTATAAAGGACAGTACTACCGTAATTGTAACCGGCGATCATGGTTTTGTAGACATCAATAGGGTGCTTGCACCAAATGTGTGGCTTAAGGAACTTGGTATTGACAGTGAGGTTGGTGTTGAAGAACCTGTAGCTAAATTTCAGGCAGCGGGCGGTGCAGCATTTTTCCACCTGAAAAACCAGAAAGACACAACACTACTGGTTAAAGTGCGTAAAAAACTGGCTGAACTTTCTGATGAGTACAAATCGCTTTTCCGAATTGTGGAGCGTGCCGAACTGGATAAAATAGGGGCTGATCCACATGCAAGTTTCGCGTTGGCTCCAGTTAAAGGGGTGTACATCCAGGACAAGGACTCGGGGCCTGTACTCGGCCCAACCAAAGGCGGGGCACATGGCTATTTTCCTGATATTCCTGAAATCCAAACCGGTTTTATAGCAGTGGGACCCGGCATCGATCAAGGATCAGTTGTTGAAGGGGTTTCTCTTGAAGATATAGCACCTACCGCTGCTGCACTTTTAGGTATCAGGTTTAACGCACCAGACGGTAAAGTGCTGAAGGTGCTGGTAAAAAACTAGGTGTTGATTACTTAGTGGGGAAGAACCCAAAAGTCCCTGCCCCCCTCTTAACTTAACAGAATTGGAAAGATCTCCGGCTTAAGCCGGAGATCTTTTTTTGTCTTCTAATAACATGGGTTTACAGTTTTTGAGATAAATTTATTTCAAAAATGAATGAGCATATTCTAAAATTTACTTAGGGATTTAATTGCCATTCATAGAGATTCCAGACATCGTTTTTCCCTTGAATGCTCTCCAGCATTTGGGCCATGATCATGCGTGTACCATCACAGCGAAGGTTGATCATCCCATAGCGGATTGTTGATGTATTTATATCAGTAGACCTGGCCAGTTCTGTAGAGAATACTAAGGGGCATTTTGAGCGGGAGTATTTGCCTGAACAGCCTACTGCATCCGCTCGTGGGTGGGCATACGTATTGTTGTCGCCCGAGGAAATGACCGTAGCCAGGGGATTCACTTTCGCCATGAAATCAATTGTGAACTCAGAAGCTCCGTGATGGCAGGATTTGGCTACATCAACCTCAAATGGATTCTCCGCTCCATAGTGGCTAAGCAAATGTTCTTCTGCCGGTATATTCAGATCTCCGCCGAATAAAAGGGTTCGTGTACCATAGGTTAACTTTAACACCAGACTGTGACCGTTTACTGTATGGCTTTCAGAGTCACTGCCTTCCGGGTTCGGGAAAAAATCGAAAGCCAGCTCGCCGCTTAACCGGGTTGGTATCGGGCCCAGTACATCAATTGCAAATGGCTGCCCGTTGATTTCCCGGGTCGGGAAAGTGTCTTTGTGATCCAGTCGTTTGAAATCCTGTAATCTGCCCTCAATCTTTGCGGTGTTAACTGCATTTAAAAAGCGTTGTTGAAGCTCCTGCATACCGCCATGATCCTTCAGCCGGTTCAGGTCTTCCAGTGTGTTGAAGGTTGTTACAAGGTAAGGCTTACTGTCTTTTTTTATCTTTTTCCCCAGCGTGGTATTGTATTCCGGAGGTCGTTTCGCTTTGTCACTGTCGAACTTGGCGATACCATTGTGGTAAATGGTTCCGAAGCTAAAGTTATCGTCATTCAGGATCGGTATCAGCCCTTCATAATGGTCTTTGTCGAAATGGCTGATAAACACCAAGTCAAAATGGGTTTTCTGGCCATTGTTGTAGGCAAATTTATACTGGTAATAACGCAGGTAACGGAACAGGTTGGTTCCCGGCCCGCCATCGATCAGCATTTTTATGCCTGCCTGATCACCTCCAACTTCTATTAAAGCACCATCGCCCTGACCCACATCTGCATAAAATACTTTCAGGCCCGGTTGATTGATCAGGTGTTTTTTCTGCAGCCAGCCCTCTGTATCAAAAGCGAAGACCTTTTGCCATTTTTCTGTTTCATCGGGGAGTAGTTTGACAAAGGACCCCATAAGAATGCGGTTGATTTTTCCCTGTTTCTTTTCGCCTTTTTCGATGGTAGAGTAGATGTCTGCGTAGAGACTGCCGATAGCTTTGTACTGATCTGCCATAATGATAGTAGATTGAGGGTTAATTGAACTAGTTAGCTTTGTATGAAGATACTGATTCTTAATTGTAAATTAAACAAAAGAGTAAATTGTTATGGGATAGTTATCCTCTACCCAATTCATTTAAAATATCATCAAAGGCTTTTGCCTAGCTAGGTAAAAGTAACTGGAGTTTGTGTTTAAAGCGCCTCGATTTCTTTGATTGTAAGCTTAGTCAGCTTTGAAATGGTTTCGACTGGAAATTTATCTTTTTTCATTTCACTGGCAATTTCCACAGCTTCATCGTGGCGGCCTTTGGCCTCGCCTTTTTGAAGGCCCTCGGCCTCTCTTTTCTGTAGTAAATATTCTTCAGTTCCCATAGGGGTAGTTCTTCCGGTTAATGCTTGAAGTTCTCTATCAAAAGTAATCATCATTTTAGGGTTTTCAAAATTCATATAGTACTTAATAAAATTCATAATGCCTTTGTGTTTAACTACATCAAGTTTTCTTTTTGTCAGCTCTCGGTTCAGTTCGTGTTTTATGGCTTTTAATTCCAGGTCGGTTACCTTCTTTTTTCTAATGGCCGATAGCGCGGCGAGGATAACAACAGCAAATGGGTTAGGGTTAGCTTGTAAGACGGCTTCCTGCTGATCCAGTATTGAATAAACGTTGTATTCGTAAGTCAGTTTAGTACCTAAGAATGCATCAACATAAGGTTTAGGCCTGAATTTTTTATTGCTCCCCGTTATAATGGCAAGGGCGGTAATCGATACATTGTACTTTTCCTTCATTAGGTACCAGTACCGGATCATCCTGGAACTAAAGTCTGCCTTGCCACGCTGATTTTGGACCTCCACATGCACTGCGATCCATTTTTCAGTTCCATCTTTTAGATAAACCTTAATCAGTTTATCTACATACCGTACTGTTGCCGCATTTTCTTCGTACGGGAAGAAAGGGTCAAATTCTTTGTCCAGGTACTCACATTTTCTGCTAAAATCAAAAAGGGCATCCGCTTCTGGAAAGAAAAACCGCAGGAAGTCTTCAGATACGTCCTCAACAATTGCCTTCCACAAGAAATCATCTCTGCGGCGCGGCTTTCTTCTGGCTTTTCTTTTCTGTTGCTTTGGTTTAGCAATGCTGCTGGTTAATTCCAATTTTATAGGTTTTATAATGGCAAACCTAAGCCCTTGTTTCTCAGTTAACAAAACTATTTTCATTTCCGGAACCTGTCCGGAAATGACTATGTTTTTTAGAATAGGATTTTGTTTGAGGGAGTTTTGGATAAGCAAACAGAATAATGTTTGGCAGCGTGAAAATTATCTGAATCTTGCAGAATTGGATGCTCAAAAAACTAATTATTTCTAACGTTTTGCTTGTTTCTCGTTCCAGGGAATGTAGTTTTCCCAGTACCACGGTGTATAAATATCACCAATGGCATAAGCCAGCAGATCACGAAAGATACTTTCCCCATTGTCGGAGTTTGTCATGATCACAATAGCTGTTTTTTTCTCTGGAAAAGCAATTGAGTAATGGCCCCAGCCCCGGTCATTGCCTTCTTTGAAAAAGCCCCGGCCATAAGGCGTCTGGATGATTCCGAAACCCAGGCCGTAGGCAAGCTCTATATTATCGTTCAGCGTACTGTCTTTCCAGGATAATGGCCCGAATTGTTTAATAGAACGTATCCTGATCTGCGGGCTGGTCATTTCTTTCCACTGTACAGGTTTTAAGCCTTTGCCCTGCAACAGGGCGGTATAAAACCTGATGTAATCGTCCAATGTAGTGACCATAGATCCGGCCGCATTAGCATCAGTACGCCGGGGGAAATCAATGGTATTGCCATCGGCATCATGGCCAACCACCAGTTCATCTTCGAAAGCCGGTTGCCACTTATAGCTTGTATTAAACATTTTTAAGGGATTAAATACCCTTTGCTGGGCCAGCGTTTCAAGATCTGTATGCGTTATTTCCTGAATAACCACCTGCAGCAGGTACATTCCTTCACCAGAATAGCTTACCCTGCTTCCTGGTTTAAACTTGATGCGGAGTTTTTTATCGGGTTCAAACCAGCGGAAATTAGGAAAACCGGTAGTATGGCTTAAACACATCCGTGCAGTAATTTTTTCGTACCGTTTATCAGCTTGCAGATCACGGTAGTCCTTTAATTTTCCAGGAAACGTATACGAGAGTAAGGGCCTGGGTAAATACTGCACCAATGGTTTATCAAGGTTCAGGATGCCTTCGCCAACCAGTTGCATAACAAGGTATGCAAAAACCGCTTTGCTAAAAGATGCACCGTAAAGGTAGGCGTTGGGTGTCAGCCTTTTTTTGTCAGGTAAATTGGCATAACCAAACGTTTTGGAATAAACCGGTTTATTGTTATTAAAAACGGCAATACCAAGGCCGGTAACCTTTGCAGTATCCATAAGCTGCCGGATATATGTAGTAAGTTCGCTTTCACTAACGTGCTTCGTGTCCAGGCGTTTAATGGTTTGCGCCGGGGAAGCTAAAGCCAGTAACATTACAGGCAAAAGCAAAATTGAACAGTGAGCGAGAACAGTTTTCATCATGGGGCCTTGAATTTGCTATGACATGAAATAGGATAATAAAAAACAATCGAGCGCTGATTATTGTTTAATTTTTTGAGCCAATTATATTCTGAATTGTTCTTATCATTCAAAAGCATTGTATGCTTAGGTATTGGTGCAATAGCGATAAATAAATCACTATTTCTTAATTAAACTGTTATGGCAAAGTATTCAGAAAAAGCATCTGAGAAAGTAGAAAAAACGATGCATGAAATGAAAGAGGGTAAAAGCTAGAGACACGGTTTATTTTACACTCCCAGGGAAAGAATTTCTTCTTTTGTTAGCTTGGTCAATTTGATTATTTCTTCAATTGCATAACCTTCAGCAATCATTTCATGGGCCAGTTCAACTGATCTTTCAT
>NZ_JBEPSL010000001.1:0-2536980 GCF_040548825.1 Pedobacter africanus | reverse complement strand
GGGAACAAAACTGCCAATGCAAGGATCCTGAGCGCTGAGCTGAATGGCGTACTGATCCACGACAATGTGGAACTGTTTGGTCCTACCAGGGGGGCGGCTGATAAGGAAAAAGCTTTGGGCGCATTGCGTTTCCAGGGCGACCACGGTGCTGTAGCTTTCAGAAACATCAAAATCACGGCCCTGCCCAAAGAACTGCGCAATGGGGGCCAGAAAGGCGGGGGCGGTGCAGACCCGATCTATATTGATGCACCCGTAAACACCATGATCAGGAGCTTTGTCGACATCGCCCCACGTATCCGGGTAGTGCACGCCATTTCTGTGGGCAGTCCGCAAAAGGTACATTACAGTTACGACCTCGACAAGGGCCTGCTGGTTTATGGCTGGCGGGGAGATTTTGTAGATGCCACCCCGATGTGGGATGGCAGGGGCAATGGTACCTCCAGGCCGCGTGGTGCCAGAACAGCATTTACTGCAACACTGCAGCCGGCCCTTGCCCGGCTTGAAACTGCCCAGGCAGCATGGCCCCTGGATACCAGCGGAACCGGCTTCAAACCCAGGGGCTATGTAATGGACAATGAAGACAGGCCTGAGTTTAAGTACAACCTGCATGGGCTGCAGGTTAGCGATGCCATTAAGGCCCTGGAAAATGGAGAAGGTTTAAGCAGGGAGATCAGTCTTGATAAACCTGCAGCAAACATTTACCTGATGCTGGCCAGAGGAACTGATATACAGGAACTCAGCAAAGGGGTTTACCTTGTTGATGGGCAATCCTGGTACCTGAAATTCAATGGTCCGCAGGATAAGCCCATCATCCGTGATGCTGCTGGTAAAAAGGAACTGATCATCCAGCTCCGCAGTAAATTAAACTATTCCATTTTATTCTAATCCGGCCCAAAGATGACAACATTATTTAACAAGATATCAGCGCGGAGAACGCGGAGAACGTTCTCAATGCGCTCAACGTTCTCAATGCTCTCAACGTTCTCCCTGGCTGCACTAAGCCTAACCTACAATATCGCCACAGCACAGGAAACGCCAAAAGAAGAAGACTTTTTTAAGATCATGAAGGTACGGGTACCGGAAGGGCCGGTACTGGAAGTAGGTGGGCTGGTAACCCTGCCCAATGGTGACCTGGGCATCTCTACCCGAAGGGGGGATGTGTTTATCGTTGAAAACCCGACCAGCAACCGCCCTTATTTCCGCAAGTTTGCTACCGGCCTGCATGAAATACTGGGACTGGCCTATAAAGAGGGTGCCTTATATGTGGCACAGCGGGGAGAGCTGACCAAGCTGGTGGATAAAAACATGGACGGCAAGGCCGATGTCTATGAAACCATATATGCCTGGCCATTGAGCGGGCACTACCACGAATACAGCTTTGGCCCTACAATAGCAGCCGATGGTTCATTCTTTGTGACCGCGAATGTGGCTTTTGGTGATGAAGAATGGTGGCGTGCAGAAAGCAGGGTTCCTATGCGGGGCTGGGCGATGCACATTACCGAAGATGGGAAGATGACGCCCTGGGCTGCAGGGTTGCGCTCACCTGCCGGTCTGAATGTGATCGACGGGCAGCTGTATTATACCGAAAACCAGGGCGACTGGGTAGGTACCGGCGGACTTTGGAAAGTAAACAAAGGGGATTTTATAGGACATCCTGCAAGCCTGGCCTGGACGGGCAGAAGCGATTCCCCTTTAAAGCTGAGTGCTGATTTTTTCTATTCCAAACTGGATGAAAGGAGGATAAAAGACGCCAATGGCCGCTACATTAAACCCGAAAACAGGGTAAATGAAGAATTCAAAACCCTGGCCGATATGAAAAAGGATTTTCCTGAGCTGCGTTTGCCTGCGGTACGGCTGCCCCATGGTATCCTTGGCATTTCCAATTCGGAGCCGCTAAAAATACCTGCCGGTACTTTTGGCCCTTTTGAAGGACAGCTGCTGGTGGGCGATCAGGGCATGAGCATCATTTCCAGGGTATTTCTGGAAAAGGTAAACGGGGAGGAACAAGGTGCTGCATTTATGTTCAGGAGCGGCTTCCGCTCGGGTGTATTGCGCATGGCCTGGGCCAACGATGGCTCCCTGTTTGTTGGGGAGACCAACAGGGGCTGGGGTTCTGCAGGAGATGCCAATGAAGGACTGGAACGCCTGGTATACAACAACAAAGTGCCTTTTGAGATGAAAGCGGTAAGGGCCATGCCGGATGGGTTCGAAATTGAGTTTACCAGTCCTGCAGACCTGAAATCGGCCCAGGATATCGCTTCCTATGGTGTAGAAAGCTTTACCTATAAATACCAGCCTGTGTACGGTTCACCTATGGTAAACCAGCAAAGCCTGAAAGTAAAAGGGGTTAAAGTAAGTGCCGATGGTTTAAAAGCCAGGATCGTGGTGGATGGCCTGCGCAGGTATTACATCCACAGCATCAGTGTAAATGGCATCAGGGAAAAGCAGCACTACTATTCAGTGGTACATCCTGTAGCCTACTATACGCTGAACAACATCCCGGCAGGAGATAAACTGGCGGCAAGCGAGCTGAGCACCCGGAATTCGGCAAATGATCCGAAGGCCAGTGTAAGTCCAGCAAAAAAGACAGCAGCAGCGGCCAAAGGGAAAACAGCGGTAGCAGAAAAAAAGGAGCTGCCGGCAGCAAAAACAGCAGCCAAAGCACCAACTTACAATGAAGTAAAGGGCCTTTTGACCAATTACACCTGCCTGGCCTGCCATAACCCAACCAAAAAGCAGATCGGTCCTTCATTTACCGATATTGCCAAACGCAAATACAGCAATGAAAAGATCCTGCAGCTGATCCACAACCCTAAGCCTGAAAACTGGCCGGGTTATGCAACAGAGATGCCACCGATGCCACAGGTGTCCAAGGCCGATGGATTGAAAATAGCAGCATATATTAACTCATTGAATAAATGAAACCGTATATTTAAGAGATGAAACAATGTCTTTTTTTTCTGGTCATTTTTTATCTGGTGCAGCCATTACAAGCCAGTGTACGCCTGCCGGATGTTTTGAGCAGCAATATGGTTTTGCAGCAAAAATCTACCACCAAACTATGGGGGTGGGCCTCGCCCAATGAGCAAATCAAAATTACGACCTCATGGAACAACAGCACAACTACAACAGTTGCAAAGGCCGATTCTACCTGGCAAATTGAAGTCAAAACACCGCAGGCGGGTGGTCCGTATACTATAATCTTTCAGGGAGAAAATAAAATTGTACTGGAGAATGTTTTAATGGGCGAGGTCTGGATCTGCAGCGGACAATCGAATATGGAATGGAATTATAACCTCGGTGTGAGCAGCATTAAAGAAGAGTTTTCCAGACTCAGCAAACTTAATATAAGGTTGTTGAATGTGCCCAAGACAACTTCAAAAGTGCCAAAGGCTAATTGTGGGGCTAGCTGGACAACGTGCGACAGCAATACCATAAAAGCATTCAGCGCTGTTGGGTATTATTTTGGAAAAAAGATAAGCCAGGACACAAATGTACCTGTAGGACTTATTCATAGCAATTGGGGTGGTACACCTGCGGAAGTATGGACACCGGCAGAACTGATTGAAAATAATCCCGTTTTAAAGGAGGCGGCAACAAAAAATCTGCCTAATGAATGGTGGCCGGTAAATCCGGGAGCTACATACAATGCCATGATTGCACCGCTTTTGAATTACAACATTGCAGGTGTGATCTGGTATCAGGGAGAAAGTAACAGAATGGCCCCTGCCAGTTATGCTCAGCTAATGGATACCATGATAGCTGCCTGGCGTAAGGGCTGGAACAAAGAATTCCCTTTTTATTACGTACAGATTGCACCTTACAAATACGAAAAACCTGTTATAGGAGCATTGGTAAGAGAAGCGCAGGCCAAAAATCTGTCTATAAAGAAAACCGGAATGGTGGTTGTTTCAGATCTGGTAAACGATACGCTGAATATTCATCCTGTCAATAAAAAGGATGTAGGTTTACGTCTTGCCGATCTGGCTTTGGTTGAGACTTACAAAATAAAAAAACAGGGGTATAAAAGCCCGGTTTTCAGATCTTTATTGATAAAAGGACAATATGCTGTTGTTGATTTTGACCATGCTGAAAATGGTTTAATGGTTAAAGGAGCAGCAGCAAGGGAAGCTTTTATAGCAGGTGCCGATCGTAAATTTCATCCGGCAGTAGTGGAAATAAAGAATAACAGTATCCTGTTTTCAAATAAAGCCGTAAAAAATCCTGTTGCTGTCCGGTACCAGTTCAGCAATTCAGGAATAGGTAACCTTTTTAGTAAAGCAGGCCTGCCTGTCGCACCTTTCAGGACCGATAGCTGGGTGTCTGATTGATGATACCACTGAAGACGTGACGGAGTACAGGAAAAAATATTATACTTGCACTTTCGTATCCGATACTTACCAATGCTTTACAGATGATGGTTAACAGTGCTGTACTTTCTGACACCGAACTCACCGCCTTGTTAAAAGAAGGCGACCTGCAGGCTTTTACCAATATTTATAACAGGTACTGGCCGCCGCTTTTTCTGCATGTAAGGCGTATGCTGAGTGATGACGACCAGGCCCAGGACGTATTGCAGGATATGTTCAGCTGGCTTTGGCAGCATAAGGGCGAACTCCATTTCAGCAGCTCACTGGCTGCTTACCTGTATACTGCTACGCGAAACCGTGTATTTAACCGGATCAAACATGAAAAGGTAAAAACCAACCGGCTGGAAGATATCAGGCTGTTTATGCAAAAAGGGAATTATGAGGCAGATGAGGCGCTGAGGTATAAGGAACTGGCTGCTATTGTAAAATCTGAAGTAGAGAAAATGCCGGAAAAGATGCGGCAGATCTTTGAATTGAGCCGCAACCAATACCTATCGCACAAGGAAATTGCTGAAATGCTGAACATATCTGAACATACCGTGCGTACACAGGTGCAGCGTGCCCTCAAAATTTTAAGGAACAAATTAGGTGTGTCCCATGCAGTGTTGCTGACTATCATTGCCATGATGGATTAAAAAAAAAATAAATTCATGTAGTCTATCCCTGCTTCACAGTTGTCTTGTAATTTAGGCGAATGCAAAACAGATGACAAAAGAGGAAGTTATAGCAGCAATAGAACGGTACGAACAGGGCAAATGCACTGATGCTGAACGTGGATTATTGGAAAGCTGGTACAACCAATGCGCGGACCAGCAGGCTGCAGCTGAATTCCCTGATGACCTCTGGACAAGAAAAGAAAACAGTTTAAAAATTATACTTCGCCAGGCTATCCCTTACACAGGGAAACCAGCCCGGGTATACCGGCTGGGTACTATAGGTATTGCGGCTGCAGTGGTGCTGGTATTTTTGGGGCTAATCTTCTGGTTTTACAAATACAATCCCCACCCGGTAGCAAAAAACAGTACTGTGCTGGTTTCTGGTGTTAAAGACAGCGTTCAGGTAAGGAAGGGCGTAACCCTCACTTTTTCTAACGGCAAGGTACTGCAGCTGAATGCGGCAAAGTCGGGGATTGTAATTCGCGGCAATAAATTAAGCTACAACGATGGCTCATTTGTGCGGGGTACTGAAGCCCGGCTTCGGGAAAGTGAAGACCTTGGCATACAAAGCGATGAGCTTATCATTAGTGTTCCCCCTGCCATGCAATACCATGTTCAGCTTGCTGATGGAAGTAAAATATGGCTGAATGCCGATAGCAGGCTAAAAATTGCAGGATCATTTAATGACAATTTTGCAAGGACGGTAGGCCTTGTTGGAGAGGCTTATTTCGAAGTTGCCAAATCAGAGCGGCAATGGCGGGGAAAAAAAAGAAAGCGGCCTTTTTATGTACTGGGCAAAAGGCATAGTATAGCAGTGCTGGGAACATGTTTCAATGTGAGCAGCTACCCTGCAGAACCAGCGCAGATTAGTTTATTGGAAGGATCGGTAGAGGTAAATAGCCAGGTTTTAAGACCTGGAGAACAGGCTACGATATCGCGCAGAGGTGGTGTAGCTGTAAAAACCGTCGATATGGAGGGTGTCTTATCCTGGAGAAGCGGTTACTTCAGGTTTGAGGACGAAGAGATGGAAAACGTAATGAGCAAAATATCAAGATGGTATGATGTAGATGTTCAGTACGAGGAGGAAGGCTTAAAACATGAACGGCTGTCTGGCATCGTGATTCGGTACAACCGCATTACTGATATTTTGGGCACCTTGCAAAAAGATGCTGCATTCAGGTTCGAGCTCAAAGGCAGGACGCTTCTGGTGAGGAAATTGAAGTGATTTTTTGAATATTATATCTCACTAGTGAGAATTAATTTTGAATTATTGAGAATTGAATTTACATTTGTGCCATTGAATACAGCAATGTCATTCTCTTATGTTCTGACCTATTTCAATTATCTATCAAAAACAAAAAAAATCATGAGAAAATTATTTATCGCATTGGTTTGTACAGTGATCGGATTTAGCGCTTATGCTAATGGTACAAACCCAAAGGAAGCTGCTCCTGCTGTAACAAAAACAGAAGTGCGCACAATTCCTAACGAAAACAATGGCAAGCCGCTTGAAAACGAAACTGAAAAAGGGACGCTTCGTCGCCGTCAGATGGTTTTTACCTTCTATGATGGATGCGGTACGCAGATGACCGTTTGGGTATCTGGTGGCAGCTCATCAACCGATGGCGATTTGTACGGAACAGCCTATGCATATGCAGAGAGCACCCTTACCGGAAGCGGATGTTTCCCAAGATAGGGATATGCTTTCCGGCGTAAAAAAACAATCATTTATCTATTAAAATCAAAATCATGAAACATTTATTTATAGCATTATTATGCTCATTTATGGCAGTTGGCGCATATGCCAATGGCCTGACCCCAAAAGAAGCTGCTGTTGTGGTAACAAAAGCAGAAGTAAAAAAAGCAGCAAACCTGGACAAAAGCAATGCAAAAACAGTTGAAACTGAAAAAACAGCCTTCCGCAGGCAAATGGCTTTTCAATTTTATGACAACTGTGGGCAGATGTTGACAGTTTGGGTATCTGCGGGGAATTCTGTTTCCAACGCTTCAATGGCACAAACAGCTTATAACTATGCCTGCGGCTATGCCAATGCAGGTGGCGGCTGTTTCTAATTAAGCCTTCGTCAGAACATACAGAGAACAGACCTTCTTTTGTTTCAGGATACCCCGGGTATTGCCCGGGGTTTATTTATAAATCAATAATCAAGATATATGCCTTACTACCTTAAGCTTTTTGTATCTGCATTGCTGTTGTGCATCTTTTATTCCTTTAGCTACAAAAACAAAAAAACAACCGATGCTTCCTCAGGCGTTGCAATCTATCATTTTTTTCACATCCGTGATACCACCAATACAGGCCGTATCTGGGAAGAAGATTTCCAAATGGTGTTCAACACGCAGCGAAGTTTGTATACCAGCTATACCAAACAAATGCAGGATTCCATTCTGAAGTCAAAAATTGAAGCTGCCGCCAGCGCTGGCAGCAACCAGGTAAATATGGGCCTTTTCATCCCTTCAACTGCTGAAAATATCATCACATCAGCAAATGAAAAAACAGTTTATGTAAATAAGGTTTTCAGTGAAAATAATTACCTGATCAAAGAGGTGATGGAGAAAATTAACTGGAAAATTGAAAAAGAGACCAAATCACTACTGGGCTATACCTGCCAGATGGCTACCGGAGTCTGTAAAGGCCGCAAATATACCGCCTGGTTTACAACCGACATACCTGTCAGCTTTGGTCCCTGGAAACTGCAGGGTCTGCCGGGACTGATCATGGAGGCCTATGATGAGAGCCAGAGGATCAGATTTACCTGTACCAGGCTAACATTGGATACCCCACTTCCCACGAATATATCCCTGGAATTGCCTTCAGATGCCATTGTTACCAGCCATTCAGATTACAACAGAATGGAAAAAGCCTATAAAGAAAGTCTGGGTGTGGGCGGGTATACCGGCACTGAAACGTCAATAGATAAAGTAACGGTGCTGGGCGACCCTCAGGGAAAGCCCCGTAAAAAGTTTATCGTGAATTATCCGCTGGAATTGGCAAACTAAACCGGTTATCGTTTTGCACATAAAACGCCTGTTTCTAATTTTTTACCTGCTGTTTTCCGCCTCTCTGTTGTCTGCCCAGACCAGCATCAGCGGTCTGGTAAAAGACAGCATCGGAGATCCGGTTGAAGGAGCATCTGTAACCATTGTGGATAAAGACGGTGCTGGCATTGCATTTGAAAAAACCGATCAGAAAGGTGTTTTTATGTGCAGATTTCAGAATACCAGCGCACAGTTATCCATTAAAATAACGGCCCTGGGTTATCAGCAATCTATTGTGCCGCTTAGCGGAAGCGCGGATGAAAGGTATGTAATTACCTTAAAAAAGATAGTCAGGCAATTGCAGGAGGTAGTCATCAAATCGGACAGCAAAATATCTTTGTCAAGCGACACCTTAAAATACAATGTAAAAGCATTTGCCGATAAAAATGATCGCGTTATTGCCGATTTAATCAGCCGGCTGCCCGGTATACAGGTTGATGAAAAAGGCGCCATCAGTTACAACGGAAAGCGCATCAATAATGTGTATATTGATGGAGACAATCTTTTAAGTGGCAGATACAGGCTCGCAACCAATAATGTACCTGTTGGTGCTGTAGAACAGGTACAGGTAATAGAGCGCGACCAGCCGGTAAAGGCCTTAAACGGTTACGTAGTTGCCAATAATGTTTCATTAAACCTTAAGCTAACTGACAGCGCCCGTACCATGTCCATTAATACAGGGCATATTGGCCTGGGCAATAAAGCTTACCATGCCGAGCTGAACAACCTTATTTTCAAGCAAAAGCTGAAGAGCATTAATAACCTCAAAACAAATAATATTGGTGAAAACCTGGAAACTGAAAACGCCGATGTCGGGCTGCCGGCCAATGGCAGTGAAATGAATTTAAGGAGCCCGAGGCCTTACCTTTCTATGCAGAATGAAACCCTGCCTGCTGTTGCAGAGCAATATTATTTAATGAATAATGACAATGCTGCAAACATCAACACCCTATTCAAATTTAAAACGGACTGGTCTTTGCGCTTAAATGTTTCCACACTTCAGCTCAAACGTAAAAACAGGTATAACAATCAGCTGAATTATTTTTTGCCGGGTTCAGATACGATAAGTTATGATGAAGCACAAAACAGCACATTTAAGCTAAACCAGTGGCAGGTTCAGGCCCAGATCGAGAAAAACAGCAATTCAATATATTTAAGGTCGGTTACCAGGATCGATCTTCCAAAATGGGACAGAATCGGGAATACGGCTCAGAACGGACAGGATTTTAAACAAAATCAGCCCTCCTCATATTCGTCGCTAAGTAACGAGACTAATCTGATTAAGGCCCTTGGGGTAAACAATATACTTCAGTACAACGCGCTGCTGCAGTATTACAAACTTAATGAAGCTTTGACCATTCTGCCTGGAATTCAGGAAAACATTGTTAACGACAGTATAGGATACCTTAAGCTGGACCAGCAGGCGCGTACCCGGAATATCTTTATTAACCAATCGATAACTTACAAAACCAAATTTGACCAGTTTATCCTTTCTGCCTCCTTGGGTCTCTTCTATGAACGGAATAAATTAAATTCGGGTTTGTATAAAACAGACAGCAGCCTGGTAACAAGTGCTGTAGGGAACCAGTTTAAGAATGCTATCGTATTTGACAATCTTGGTTTTTTTGGCAGAGCCTCTGCTATTTATCTCTTTGAAAAAGGATCGTCGGTTAGCATAGAGGCAAGCCCGACTTACAGCTTTATCCATTATACTGGTCAAAAAAAGACTGCTTCCGGCAAAAATGCCTGGTTCCTGCCCAACCCTGTAATTGAGTTTCGCAAAAGAACAGGCAATTATGCGGAAACAAATTTCAGGTATTCCAGGCAAACAGAATTTGGCCAGGTCAATGATGTTTATCAGGGAACCATGCTGGTGAACTACAGGCAGTTTAACTTTAATGATGCCCCACTGCCAAAAACAAACATCAGTTCAATAGGGCTAAGGTATGCTTACAGGAAACCCTTAAAAATGTTGTTTTATAATCTGAGTTTCAACTACGACCAGACAAAACAAAACTTTATCAATACCTATACGCTTGATAGCGGCCTTACAAAATCGGTAGCCATTGATTTTAAGAACAGGACCGATAGGTATGCCCTGACTGCGAACCTTTCCAAATACCTGTTCTTTCTTTCTACCAATGTTTCGGCCTCCGGTAACCTGAGCCTGCAAAAAGGAAATAGTTTTTACAATGGACAGATCTCACCATACCATTCCTATGTCGTTAGCTTTTCGGGTGCGGCCAGAAGAAAAATATTCAGTAAAGCAACAGTCTCAGTTACTGCAGAGACCGGGAAATTTATAAACGAACAAAAAATATCCGGCAGCGCTGTAACTAAAAACGCCACAGACTTTAAAAAAATAAAAGCGGAGTGGCAGCACAGTTTAACCGCGCAGTTGTTGTACGGTGTAAGCTATAAATTCAGCTGGTATAAACAATCTTTACAAAACCCGGTAGCCAATCACTTTATAGATCTTAACCTCAAATATACCCCCGCAAAATGGAAGAGCTATTTTGAGCTACATGGCATCAATCTGATCAACCAAGGCGTATACAAACAGATCGTTTCCAATTCAAATCAGCTTTCAGTATTCCAGATGCCGCTCCGGGCAAGAACGGTTCTTTTAAAATATGCTTTTTCTTTTTGATGGCCGTATAAGTTGAATTTATCGGTAAAAAGTTAGAACTTGCAGGGGCCTCAAAAATGCAAAATGATGTCAAAAAGCAAGAAAACGGAAACTGAAAACCCAAAGTCCAGAAAAGTAGCTTCAGGGCCGCTCCGGGAGAAGGCCCGCTCCATGAAAAAACTGGTAAACGCCGTAGGGAAAGTACTGCAGAAGCATGGCTATCCGGGACTTACCGCGGTTAACATCGCCAATGAGGCAGGCCTGAACAGGAAACTGATCTATACCTATTTTGGTACGCTCGACAACCTGATAGAAACCTATATCATGGAGAAGGATTTCTGGAAATCAGGCGCAAAGAAAATGCTCAGTAATTTAATGGCAAATCCGGATAACCTTGGAAAAGTAATGGTAAATACACTATTACAAGCCCAGTTTGATACCCTGCTGAATGATAAGGTTCAGCAAAAGATCATGCACTGGGGCCTGGCAGGGAAGAATAAAATGTTAAGGAGCGCCGCAGATCAGCGGGAGGCCACAGGTGATGGTTTGCTGGAGATTTTAGACAAGGATTTTGAACAGTCCGGGGTCGATATCCGGGCCTTTTTGGCATTGCACATCGCGGGCATTTATTACCTGTCCCTGCACGCAAAATCCAATGGCAGTACTTTTTGCGGTATTGACATCAATGATGCCAAAGGAAAAGTGCGCATTTCTAAAGCCATTCAGCATAATGTCGAAACAGTTTACAAGGCCGCAGGGATTGACAAATAAGTTTGTCCTTAGCTTCTTCAGATCTTTGAACCTGATCAGCTAATTTCAATTTGCAATGAGTTCGTCTAACCGGGCGGCCGACCGGCACACAATTTCGTCCAGTTCCACAATACAGCTGTCCACCATCGGATAATATTTGCTCTTTTCCAGCTGATCGTCCGTTTCCCTGATCAGTTCGGCAAGCCCCAGTATAGAGGCCAGCGGCTTTCGTATTTCGTGCGAATTTATCCAGGCAATTTCTTTCAGCATGGTGTTTTGTTCGTTAATGAGGGCCTGCTGTTTTCTGCTCTCTTCCAGGCTTTTTTTAAGGAAGTCCATGTTTTTCTTTTGGCCCCTGTGGTAAAGGTTGATCAGGTATTGCAGCAGCAATGCACTGATGCCTATAAACAAAAAAGCCTTTAAACTGTGCATCACTGCACGGTTATGGGCCGGCATTCCATCAATCCAAACCGAAATGACCTGATCGCTCAGGATTACCCATATACTTCCTATAACCAGGTACAGCAATACGATGTAGTTTTTGTTTTTCATGGCAAGCGTTTTCATTCAATTGAAGTTAATCTTTTTAATTGTAAAAAACTGCAACAGGATTGGAATCCTACAGAATGAACCGACCGGCGGAGCCTTACAAAATGATATTCCTTTTAAAAGCGCAGCCCAGTTCAATTATAGAATCGGTTTTGGCAATACCGGGTATGTTGTCAATTTTTTCATAAAGCACCTGCCTCATGTGTTCATGGTTTTTGGCAACAATCTTAACGTAAAGGGTATAGTTGCCGGTGATATAATAACACTCGGTAACCTCGGGGATTTTTTTGAGTTCGTCTATAATGCGATTGGAATCATGGTCTTTCTCCAGGGTGATGCCCGTAAAAGCCCCCCAGTCGTAACCTATTTTTTTCTCATTTAAAACCGGTTTGATCCCGGTTAAAATACCTTGTTCGGTTAAGCGCGCTATCCTTTGGTGAACCATGGTATTGGATACACCCAGGGCAGTTGCAATAGCAGAATAAGCCATCCGTCCGTCTTGTTCAAGTTGTTTTAAAATCTGAACGTCAAATTCATCTATGTGTTCCATTAATAATTCAAATTAGGTTTTAACCAATGTAGATATAAATAAGTTAAATTGACTTTAATTCTTTTGTGTAAAGTCAAATTTAACTTTTTAGTCTATAAAATAATAAATATAGTTACCTTTGCCTGTACACCAAATACTTCAGCAATGGAAATCTCAGCAAATTTAAGCAAAAGCGAAACGCTAATTGAAAAAGAAAACAGATATGGCGCGCACAACTATCACCCATTACCGGTAGTTTTGGAAAAAGGTGAAGGCGTTTTTGTCTGGGATGTTGAAGGGCAGCGTTATTACGATTTTCTTTCAGCGTATTCGGCCGTGAACCAGGGGCATTGCCATCCAAGGATTATCGGTGCTTTGAAACAGCAGGCAGAAAAGTTAACCCTTACTTCCCGTGCTTTTTACAGCGATAAATTGGGCAGTTTTGAAGAATTTATTTGCAATTTATTTGGCTTTGATAAGGCCCTGGTGATGAACTCTGGTGTGGAAGCTGTTGAAACTGCCATAAAACTTTGCCGTAAATGGGCCTACCAGGTAAAGGGCATTCCAGCCAACCAGGCAAAAATAGTTTTTGCAAACGGCAACTTTCATGGCCGTACCATTTCGGTCATCTCTGCATCTGATGATGAAAGTGCCAGGAAAGATTTTGGCCCCTTTGTAGAGGGTATTGTACAGGTTCCGTATAACGATGTAATCGCCTTTGAAGCCTTGCTAAAGGCAGATAAAAATATTGCAGGTTTTATTGTAGAGCCAATACAGGGAGAGGCTGGCGTAGTTGTGCCAGACAGCCACTACCTAAGCCATATACAGGCTTTATGTAAAGCGCATCGGGTGCTGTTTATTGCTGATGAGATCCAAACAGGTATTGCCCGTACCGGAAGTATGCTGGCTTCCTACAATGTGGGGGCTGATGATAGCAGTAAACCAGATGTTTTAATATTAGGTAAAGCCCTCTCAGGCGGTGTACTGCCTGTTTCGGCAGTACTGGCCAATGATGAGGTCATGCTCACCATTAAACCGGGAGAACATGGTTCTACTTACGGTGGGAACCCGCTTGCCTGTGCGGTAGCTATGGAAGCACTGCAGGTTGTAATTGATGAAAAATTAGCGGAAAATGCGCACCGGCTTGGCGGATTGTTCAGGACCGGGTTGACCGAAATTGCGAACAGAATTGGGGTGATCAGTCTGATCAGGGGCAAAGGCCTGCTGAACGCCATCGTGATCAACAGTGAGGAAAGCTCTGACCTGGCCTGGCAGATCTGTTTGAAATTTAAAGAGAACGGTTTGCTGGCAAAGCCTACCCACGGCAATAAGATCCGTTTAGCTCCTCCATTGGTCATTACCGAGGCGCAGATCAAAGAGTGCCTGGCCATCATCGAAAAGTCTTTGATGGAATTTGCCTGATATTTTATGAAAAATCCGATCAGGCTCATCAAAAACAGATCTGATATTGGTGCTGGTACCCGGGGATCTGACATGGGCATAGATGCCATTGAAATTGCCGCCATCAACAAGGGAAGTGAATATTTTAATAATTTTCCTTTTGTTGATGTGGAAACCCACAATGAAACGATCTACAATAAAGACAGAAACTCCTTTGCCAAAAGAATAGCGCATGTGCTGGAGCAATGTACCCGTGTGGCCCAAACAGTAGAAAACACTTTACTGGAAAACTGCTTTCCACTGGTGTTTTCGGGCGATCACTCCTCTGCTTTAGGTACCATAAGCGGCATTAAAACCGCATATCCCGATAAAACACTCGCTGTCATATGGATAGATGCCCATGCCGATCTGCATTCGCCTTTTACCTCGCCTTCGGGCAATATACATGGAATGCCGCTGGCAGCTGCCCTGGCCAGCGATAACCTGAGCTGTAAAGTGAATAAAGTTGAGGTAGAGACTGTACTACTGTGGGACAGGCTAAAGAAAATAGGAACTGCTGAACCTAAATTAAAACCTGAGCACCTGATCTATTTCGGGGTCAGGGATACAGAAGCAGCAGAAGATATCCAGATGGAAAATTCAGGCATCAGAAACTACAAAGTGGAAGAAGTCCGTTACAGAGGATTAGCTACCTGTGTAGGGGAGGCATTGGAAAAAATACAGGAATGCGATCTGATCTATATTTCTTTTGATGTGGACAGCATGGATTGTGACCTGATCTCGCAGGGGACCGGGACCCCGGTTTCTAAGGGTTTTGATCAGTATGAGGTCATTGCTATTATAGAGGCAATTATTGCTTCTCAGAAAGTTGTATGTTTTGAAGTGGTAGAGGTAAACCCCTTGCTGGACAATAAAGGGAATAAAATGGCTGAAACCACTTTTGAAGTATTGGAACGGGTGACCGGTTCGATCGGGGAATACAGGTAATATTATATTTTAATATAAAGTTAATATATTACGGCTTGCTTAATTGCGGAATTTTTCCGGAACTTTATCTTTTATAATATTAAGCGAGATATAAGAACCATGGCTGCCTACGGCACATTTACTGATGAGGAATTGACTGCCTTGCTTAAAGAAGGAGACCATGCCGCATTTACGGAGATTTATCATCGGTATTGGAAAAAACTGTTTTACATTGCCGGAAAAAAACTGGGCAATCTGGAAGAAGCAGAGGAAGTGGTTCAGAATATTTTTATGTCGCTCTGGAACCGTAGGGCGGTCATCGTTATCACAACTACTTTGGGTGCCTATCTAACTACCTCGGTAAAATACTGGATCATTAAAATACTGGACAAGCAGTACCACCAGCAAAAATATACCCAAAGTATTGCCAGTCATGTGCTCGACGATTCTACCCAGCAATGGCTTGAATTTCTGGACCTGAAAGAAATTCTGGACAGGTATATCTCTGAACTGCCTGAAAAATGTCAATTGGTGTTTAACATGAGCAGGAACCTGAACATGTCTCAGAAACAGATCGCCGAAGAGCTCAATATTTCTGAAAAAACAGTTGAAGCGCATATGGGAAAGGCGATAAAAACTTTACGGACAAAGTTTAGCCAGTTCTTTTTGACTTTATTGTAATTTTTTTTGAATGCAACTAAGGGATTTTCATTTCAGGATGGATACTATAATTACAGGCCCTAAGAAATGGAACATTCAGAAGAACTACAAAGATACAGATACCTTGCCTCGAAATGGCTGGACCATAGCATAACGGAAGAAGAGCTCAGAGAGTTCAATGACTGGTATACGGCAAACCTTGATACCCCATTAAACATTCCGGCTTCTTTTGCAGCAACTGAGCCGGTGCTGGAAACAAGGATCCTCCAAAAATTAAACGATAAACTTGAAGCTGAAACAACAGCGGAAACCAAGCACCATAAGTTACAAGTCAAGGCAAAAAACAACTGGCTCCTGCGTATTGCAGTAGCTGCCTCCATCCTGATTGCCACGGGGGCCGGATTGTGGTTTTACCAGAACCGAACAATAGAGTCCCCATTACGGAATGTAGCCCAAACCGACATCCCTCCGGGTAAAAATACAGCTATGCTGACCTTCTCAAATGGAGCGGTAGTACAACTCAGCGATGCCAGGAAAGCAGTTTTCATTGATCACGACAAGTTAAAATACAATGATGGCACTGCGGTAGGTATGGGTACCGAAGCCAGGGGGATTTTATCCGGTGAGCTGATCACAGCAGCTACTCCAAAAGGGGGGACTTACCAGCTGATTTTATCCGACGGAACGCATGTCTGGTTAAATGCCGATAGCAAATTGTCGTTCCCATCACAGTTCGCCGGCAATAACCGTACAGTGACCCTCAGTGGAGAAGCGTATTTTGAAGTCGCTAAAAATAAGGCAAAGCCATTTGTCGTGAATTATGGTAAATCAGCTGTAGAGGTATTGGGTACCCATTTCAATATTATGGCCTATAAAGATGAGGCAGCCAGCAAAGTTACTTTAATTGAAGGTGCGGTTAAGGTTAACAGCGGAACAGAAAAAGTTCTGCTGAAACCAGGGCAGCAGGCTGAAATTTCGGAACGGGCAGGGGCAGTAATTGCACTGAATAATGATGTAGATACAGAGCAGGTCGTAGCCTGGAAGAACGGATATTTTATGTTTGCCAATGAACCTGTTGAGAGCATTATGCGTAAAATATCCCGCTGGTACGATGTAACTGTTGTTTATGAGGACAACCTGCAGGACAAAGCCCTGTGGGGTACCGTGTCACGTTTTAAAAATGTATCGGAAGTTTTAAAACGCCTGGAACTTACAGGGGTGGTACGCTTTAAAATGGATAACCTGAATGGTAAGGGGAAAGAAAGGAGGATCATTGTTATGAAATAGCTATACACCATTCAGCATAATTAGCTAAAAAACCAGGAGCGATTGCAGCGCCCCCGGTTTACCCGCATGAATGCGGTTTAGGTGATCATTGCCCTTAGAGACATTATAATAAGATCGAACAAATTATAAACCAACCTAATATTCAAAGATATGGAAATTTATCCTTATGAACTCTGTAATAAAAAATGTTACAGGGGTTATAAACTATTCTTGATCATGAAACTAATAGTTTTTTTTCTTCTCACTGGTTTGCTGCAGGTAAGTGCAAGCGGCTTTGCCCAGCGGGTAACGTTGTCAGAAAAAAATGCAAAGCTTGAGCAGGTTTTCAGTAAGATCCGCAAGCAAACCGGTTTTGATTTTTTATGTGATGCAGATATCATCAGGCAAACCAAACCAATTACTTTAGCTGTTAAAAACAGCCCCCTGACCACTGTGCTGGAAAAGTGCTTTGAAGGACAAAAGGTGTCTTTCAGTTTTATAGATAACATGATTGTAATCAGAAAAATGGCAGGAGGCCAGCTCCCTGAATTAAAAATAGTGACTATAAAAGGAGTAGTAACGGATACCAAAGGACAGCCCCTGCCTGGGGTGTCTGTGAAGCTGAAGGGAGCTTCTTCCGGAGGTGCAAGTACCAATCGCGCAGGCCAGTATACCATAACGATACCTGAACCGTCAGGCAGCCTGGTTTTCTCTTTTATGGGCTTTATCACAAAGGAGGTTCCGGTTGAGGGGAGGACCAGTATTGATGTACAGCTGACAGAGTCGAATACTGCCTTGAATGAAGTGGTGGTAGTGGCTTACGGCACACAGACCGCCAGAAACCTGGTGGGATCTGTTGCAACCTTATCTGCTACAGATATTAAAGATCAGCCAACAGGAACATTTGCCGAGCGGCTCAGCGGAAAGCTGCCGGGTGCCCAGGTGGCACAAACAACAGGCCGCCCAGGGCAGGGAATGGACCTGCGGATACGCGGGGCGGCTTCATTGGGCACCAATGTAAGGCCCTTAATTGTAGTTGATGGACAACCCATGCCGGCAAATCCAGACAACATCAATAACATCAATGCCGATGAGATCGAGTCGTTCACGATTCTGAAAGACGCTTCGTCAACTGCTTTGTATGGTTCAAGGGCAGCAAATGGTGTAATTATCATTACTACAAAAAGAGGAAAAGCGGGGGGTACGCAAATAAATTTCAATTCTTATTATGGTGTTGCTTCCCTGATGAAAGAACTCATTCCTCCGGTAATGAATGCCAACCAGCTGGCTACCTACATGAAGGGATTTTATGAAGATAAGATCAAATATGAAGGTTTTACAGGTACCGTTCCGGCCGTATACCAAAATCCAGATCAATATGGTGTGGGCACCGACTGGTTTGATGTACTCACCAGGAATGCTCCCGTCCAAAACTATAGCCTTTCCATCAATACCGGAAATGAAAAATCCTCTTTCAGTCTGATTGGAGGCTTTTTTAACCAGCAAGGCATACTTAAAAATACGGGTTATAAGCGATTTTCCCTAAGGGCCAACGGCGACATCAGTTTAAGCAAAAACATCAAAGTCGGTTTTGGGGTGGCACCATCTATCCAGCTGGAGCACAACAACAGGCAGGGAACGGGCTTTAATGTCGACGGTCAGCGCAATATATTTGCGGCTGCTTCGATGATTCCTACCATGGGTTCACCCTATAATCCGGATGGCTCGCTGGCACTGGGTATTTCAGGTTTTACCAATCAGTTTGTTTGGGCAAACCCACTCCGGCAGCTGTTGGAGGTACAGGATGATGCCAACAGGATCCGTGTGCTGGCCAATGTATTTACGGAAATTAAGCTGACCAACGCTTTAACATTCCGGGCCTCGGGAAGTGCCGATGTAGGAAATATGACGCGCAACAGGTTTATCCCCTCTACCTCTATGGGTGGTTTTAATGCCGTGCCTATTGAAAACCCTCCTCCGGGTAACAACAGCGCACTGGGGCAGGCATTGAACAATAGTGACTATACCTGGCTCAATGAAAATACGCTTAATTATCAGAAGCGTTTTGGGCAACACGCATTGCAATTACTGGGCGGTCTCAGTGTTCAACGGTCAACCGGTCTGGCAAGCGATATGGTGGGCCGTGATTTTCCGGACGATAAGATTACTTATTTAAGTGCGGCCACACGTTTTACCACCAACACTTCAAGCTTTAACGCCTGGTCAATGCTGTCTGTGCTGAGTCGGTTAAACTACAGTTATAAAGATCGTTATATTTTACAGGCCACCTTAAGGAGAGATGGGTCCTCCCGCTTTGGCAACAATTACAAATGGGGTACTTTTCCATCGGTTGGTGCAGGCTGGATTGTGAGCGAAGAAGATTTCCTGAAAAGTGTTCCAAAAATAAGCTTTCTGAAACTAAGGGCCAGTTATGGATTAACGGGGATGAATGAAATCGGAAATTACACCACAGCGGCCAGTATAGGGAATGCCAATTACACCTTTTCCGGCAGCCTGGCCCCAGGAAAAGTACAAAATAGTCTGGGCAATCAGGACCTGGCCTGGGAACGTAATAAGCAATTTGATGCAGGGCTGGACCTGGGTTTGTTTAACGACCGCATCAACTTCACTTACGACTACTACAATAAACTGACTTCGGGTTTATTGTTTTCGGTTCCTGTTCCGCAATCTTCAGGCTTTACCACAGTACAGGATAACCTGGGCGATATCAGTCAGTGGGGGCATGAGTTTGTGCTGAGCACTAAAAACATGACCGGTAACTTTAAATGGAATACAAGTTTCAACATTTCCTTTAACAGGAACCTGGTTAAACGGATCGGGTTGAACAACATTTCGTTTGCAGATTCGCCCACAACTACACTCAGCGAATTTACGGATTACCGGACCCTGGTTGGCAAGCCTGTTGGCCAGTTCTATGGTTATATATTTGACGGCATATTCATGAACCAGGCCGAGGCCGATGCCGGGCCTAAATATTATGGTACCGGTACAACCACAGTTTCCCGTGCCGGAACGGTAAGATTTAAGGATCTGAACGGTGATGGTAAGATCACTTATCCGGAAGATCAGACTGTGATTGGCGATCCCAACCCGAAATTTATTTTTGGCCTGAGCAATAACTTTCAATACAAAAATTTCGATTTGAGCATAGCCATCTCGGGTACTTCCGGAAACAAGCTGAAAAACGGGATGCAGGAAAGTACTTACAACCTGGATGGGGTGTTTAACGGACCTCCGGAACTGCTCAAGCGCTGGCGGTCTGAAGAAGATCCCGGCAATGGCAGGATTGCACGGACTTTGGCCGGTACCACGGCAGCTTACCGCACAGACAATACCTTGTTTATTTACGATGCCTCGCACCTCACCATCAACAACGTTGCCCTTGGTTATAGCTTTAAAAAGTGGAGAACGCCATACATCAAAAACCTGAGGATATATACCTCTGTGCAGAATGCCTACATTTTTACCAGTTATCCGGGCAATCCGGAGGTAAGTGCCGGGGGGCTCGGATTTGTAACCCAGCAGGGGCAGGACCTGGGCGCTTACCCACTTCAACGGACATTTACGTTTGGTTTAAACCTCGACCTTTAAAAACCGATTAAAATGAAAAAGATTACTTACATCATCATAATAGTATTGAGTTTCCTGGAACTCTCGTGTAAAAAGTTCCTGGACGAAACCAATCCCAACAACATCACATTGGGTAACTATTTTAAAAATGAGAATGACTTTAACCTGGCTGTCAACGGTGCGTACAATCAATTGCGTGGACTTTACAACAACAAAAGTGCCTGGACGATGGGAGAAATGCGGTCAGACAATGCGCATTACGATTATAAGTCATCCGATCAGGCCGTTGCTACAGTTAACCGCTGTGCGGTCGCGGATTTTCTGGACGATAAATTTAACAACCAGACCCCTCCCAAATGGAATGCGGGTTTCAATACCATTTCGGCCGCCAATGTCATTATAGACCATATCGATGACATTACTTTGCCCGATGCTAGTCGCAATTACATTCTTGGCCAGGCTAAATTTATCCGTGCCTTAGCCTATTTTGACCTGGTGCGCTATTATGGCGGATTGCCCATTTATCCGCGTGCACCCCTTACAAGGGCAGAGACCTATGTTGCCCGCTCCTCAGCTCAGGAAGTGTATAACCTGATCATTGCTGACGCCACAGATGCGGCAGCGATGCTGGGCGCGCCTACTTTTCCTCAAACGGGCCGCGCAACAAAAGGTGCAGCTTTGACATTGCTGGGCGATGTTTACATCAACTTAAAAAAGTATGATCTGGCAGAACAGGTATTGAAGCAGGTAACCGGAATGGGGTATACCCTGTTCCCGAATTATGGTGATGCCTTTCAGCTGGCCAACAAAAATGGAAGGGAATCTGTTTTTGAGGTACAGTTCAATACCGCCCTGGCCGTGCCACAGGCAAATGTAGAGGGTTCTGTTTATAATTTTTTACCACGTATGGTGAACACCACTGTGGTTACAGGTATAAATTTTAATAATGTGACTACAGTTGGAGGTTTCAATACACCAACGCAGGATCTGATCAGTTCTTATGAGGCCGGAGATCAGCGTTTGGATGCTTCAATTGCAATAGCCGAAGGTACCTTTAATGCAACAGACGATTTTACGGCAACAGCTGTAAAATCCGTTGTCGGATACACTGCACCTGCAGGTAAAGTTGGGCGTCCTTTCCCGAAGAAATTCCTGCATACCCATACCATCGGCGGACAAACCAACGACAACTGGCCGGTTTACCGCTATGCAGAAACTTTACTGCTGCTGGCCGAGAGCCTGAACGAACAAAACAAAGGCGGAGAGGCGCTGCCTTATTTGAATACGGTAAGAAGCAGGGCTTTTGGCAATGCTACGGCTAATATTACAAGTACAGACCAGACGGTATTGAGGTCAGCCATCCTGAAAGAAAGAAGAGCAGAACTTGCCTTTGAAAACAAGCGTTGGCTGGATCTGGTGCGGACGGGAAATGCCATTACGGTGATGAATGCTTTTGGTGTGAAGCAAAAGGCGCTTTACAGTTATCTGCAAGCGGGAAGTTACAATGTTACCCAAAACCGGCTGCTATTCCCTATACCCAATGCAGAGATATTGCTGAACGAAAAACTCACGCAGAATGAAGGGTACTGACCAATAAATACACCGACATGAAAAGAAACCTCATTTTATGTGCTTTATTTACCGCAGGACTGATTTGGTCCTGCGGTAAAAACAATACTGCAGAACCACCGGTCGTTAAACCTCCTTTTGTAAGCAAGCCGCCCGAAGCTTTTGCAGGATTTCTGACAGTGCTTACCAATGATGCCAGCAAAAGGATAGAGATCTACGATCCGACAATAGAAAACTGGAATTCAGCTGAAGCAAAAAAATGGTCATGGGCCCCTGCGACTTCGCTTGGCTTTGTGACAGCCGATGTCAGCACTTTTGGCGGAGGAACGGATTTTAAACTCAGAAAGGTGCCGGTATGGAACAATGCCGAATACGCGGCCATCACCGATAACAGCTTTGCAGCTATTGTTGAATACCCTTCCGGACAGCGGAAATGGTCAAAACGCCTTAGCGGGAACCTTCATTCGGCAGAATTATTGCCAAATGGCAACATCGCCATTGCGGCATCTGATGGGGGCTGGATAAGGTTGTATGCCTCCTCACAAGGCCCTGATCAGGAATATTATGCTGAATATCCGTTGATTTCCGCACACGCGGTTTTGTGGGACCCCACAACGAATGTGCTCTGGGTTACCGGTCAGCATTCCACAACCAAAGCGCATATCCTTACCGCCCTTGCTATTGGCGGTACAGCTGCCATGCCTGAGCTTACAGAAATCGTTTCCTGGAGAATCACAATCCCATCGGCCTGGGGGCATGAAATATCTCCATACTATGGCAACAGCAATTTGCTTTGGGTAACCAGCAATGGCGGAGAATATCTGTTCAACAAAAGCACAAAGTCGTTTTCGGTAGCACCAACGGCAGGTCTCACCTTTGTAAAAGGAATGGCTAACCAGCTTAGCGGACAAATTGTACTGACCCGCCCGGATTACAATAAAATCCCAAGGCCAGCTATGAGTTGCGGATTGAACGACTGGAGTACAAGTACGGTGGATTTTTATTCGTCCGGCGGTCAGCTGGATGGAACCAGGGTAGTAAACGGGGCGTGTTTTTATAAAGTTAAGCTGCTGAACAGCAACTATCAGTAGCCGGTCTTTAATCCATCCCTATTTTCACAGACAATCAGAACTTATCAAGATGAAAACGTCGAATGCTAAAATTATGTTCTTTTTTTGCTGCTCAATTCTATTTTCAGCATGTAAAAAAGAAAGTGGACAACAGGAAGCAGATAAAGAAGCCCCTGCAAAAAAACAATCGAATGCCAATGCCACCTTAGCCACTTGTTGCTGGATTGGTACCACCAACCAGGCCAACGACAGGATGGAAGCTTACGACCCTGCTGTAAGCAGCTGGACTATACCTAAATGGTCGTTTAAACCAACAACCGCTTTGGGCTTTAACGCAACTTCAGAACTACCCCTGTGGGGAGATGTAAACGACGTGAAAGTCAGGAACAACAATCATTGGGGTTCAACGCAGGTTATTGTGGCCCACGGCGGAAGGTTATCCGTAATTGCGAAATATCCGGGCGGGCAGCGGATATGGGCAACAGGATTCCCTACTGATGCGGGGATTCACGGTATTGAAATTCTTCCGGATGGAAATTGTGTGGTTGCAGCTGCGGGCACAAGTGCCGGTACCGGTGGCAATTACATCCGGATTTATTCTTCCTCTCAGGCCGCACCCAATCAATATGTAAACACCATATACCCGCTTACCTCTGCCCATCAGGTGCTTTGGGACCCCTCGCAGAATTGCCTCTGGGCCATTGGGGCTACCCTCAATAAGTACGCGTACAATACTGCTGCAAATGGCGGAACGGTTTCCAATCCTAAGCTGTCTTTATTGATGAGTTATTCGCTGAGTACCATTACGCCCTGGGGGCACGATATTGCCACATATGATGGGGATACCAATAAGCTGCTGGTTACAACCAATGGGGGCGTTTATGTATTCAGTAAGTCTGCTGGTGCATTTATTCCCGGCGCAATAACCGGAGCTGCACAACGCGCTTTTGTAAATGCAGTAAGCACCCTTCCGGGCCAGAACATTATGGTGCAGACTTACAAAGATCCGGGTTGTACCTTTAACGGCTGGTGTGCTAACCATGTAGACTTTTACAATCTGGCTACAGGTGCATTTCTGTATTCGCGCACGGTAAGTACTGCGGCTTTTTACAGGGGAAAATCGTTTGATCCGAATTATTAAAGTTATCTGTATATGAGATTAAAAGTAAAAGCCCTTTTTCTGCTATTCCTGTTTTGTGTTATGGGTACAAAGGCGCAGGACGCAGGGTTGCGGAGCGCTATCATTCCGGCACCCGCAAAGGTTGAAAAACTTGAGGGTGAATTTGTGTTTAATGACCAGACGGTCATCACAGCAGATGATATGCTGGCGGAACCCATGGCCCGTTTTTTGAAAACGTACCTTTCTGGTCGCAGTAAAACCGGTACAGTACAAAGTAAGCGCAATCGCATAAGGTTTACCAGCAAAGGCGCCGATGGCTTGCCAGATGAGGGTTATAAGTTGAACATTACACCAGAAGGTATAATGATAAGGGGCAAAAAAGCAGGATTGTTTTACGGTATGCAATCGCTGATCCAGCTGTTTCCATTTGAGGCTTCGGATAACATAAAGCTCCCTTGCATGAACATCACGGATTATCCCCGATTTGCTTATCGTGGCCTGATGCTCGATGTGTCGCGCCATTTTTTTACCGTAGCCCAGGTTAAAGATCTGCTCGATATCATGGCACATTATAAATTAAACCGCTTTCACTGGCATTTGACTGACGATCAGGGCTGGAGGATAGAAATCAAAAGTCTTCCAAAACTTACGCAGATAGGGGCCTTTAGGGTGCCACGTAATGGAGATTTTGGCGCTATGGAAGCTCCACGTCCGGGCGAAAAGGCTACCGATGGTGGTTTTTATACACAGGAGGAAATAAAGGATGTGGTTAGGTATGCGGCAGAAAGGAACATCCAGGTTATGCCCGAAATAGACGTTCCCGGCCATTCCATGGCCGCAATTGCCGCCTATCCGTATCTTTCCTGCACACAGGATACCAGTATCAAAGTAAACCCGGGCAGCAGTTTTGCCAAATGGTTCCCCGATGGGAAATATGAAATGTATATAGACAATACACTTAATCCTGCAAGTGAAGCAACCTATGTGTTCCTGGATAAGGTTTTTACTGAAGTGGCAGCCCTGTTTCCCTATGAATACATCCATATAGGGGGAGATGAATGCTTCAAGGGATTCTGGGAAAAGGATGCAGGCATACAGGCTTTCATGAAAAAAATGAACATCGGCAGCGCACATGAATTGCAGGGTTACTTTATCAGCAGGCTCAACAAAATCATCCGTTCAAAAAACAAAAAACTGATTGGCTGGGATGAAATACTGGAAGGCGGACTGAACGACCAGGTTGCCATAATGAACCGTTTTGGAGAGAAGGGGGCAATTACCCAGCTAAAGAAAGGGCTGAACATTGTTCTGGCCCCTGGAAATAATGGTTTGTATTTTGATTATGCGCAGAGCCGTTCAGATATGGAGCCTATTAACCATGGCGGTTTTTCTCCGGTCTGGAAAGCTTATGGCTACAACCCTGAGTATGAAGGGTTGAACGATGAAGATAAAAAACACATTATGGGTGTTTCCGGTTGTGTATGGACTGAACACATTCCTTCTGTTTCCAAACTGCAATACATGGTATTTCCAAGAATGTTTGCGCTTGCAGAAACGGCATGGAGCCAGGAATACAACAAAGATTATAAAAGTTTTGCCGAAACTGCTTTGCCTGAGCATCTCGGAAAGCTGGATAAAGCGGGCTACAATTACCGTGTGCCCACACCTTTTGCCTATACCGATACCACGCTGACCGGAAAACACTTTTACTTTGATCTGAAGGTGCCTATGGCCGGGGCGAACATATACTACACTCTGAATAACCGCTTGCCGGGCGATGCAGACCATGAATATCGGGAGCCGGTAAGCTTTGATGTTCCGGAGGGAAAGAAGAGGGTGTTGAAAATAATTGTGATTTCGCCCTCTGGCAGAAGAAGCGTAGTCACCAGCATAACATTGGATAACAGCATTTAAAGAAAACACACAAATGAAATTAAAACAACTATCAATCCTTATTCTGGCAGTAGTACTGTTCTGTCTGCCCGGCTTTCAGCTAAGGCGGGAACAACCCAACCCCGGCAGTTTTGAAGCATTAAAAAAGAGCTTTAAAAACCCGGTTAAGGCATATGGAACAACGCCCTTTTGGGTTTGGAATGCTAAGGTAAGCAGGGAGCTTATAGATTCGATGATGCTCGACTATAAGAAAAACGACTTTGCCGGGGTGATTGTTCACCCAAGGCCCGGACTGATTACCGAATATTTGTCAGAGGAATGGTTCAGCCTGTTTGATTATACCATGCAGCTGGGCAAAAAGCTTGGGCTGAAGGTATGGATCTATGACGAAAATTCTTATCCCACAGGCTTTGGGGGCGGCCTGGTTCCCGATCAGATGCCGGAATCGTATAACCAGGGCCAGATGCTTTACATGAGCGAGGTTGAGCAGCTTCCGGATAACCGTACAGATATTTTTATCGCATTGAAAGCCGAAAACGGGGCATACATCGATGTGAGTTCAAACCTGGATGCAGTGCAAGGCAAAAAAGGAAAGTACCGGATTTTCAAAAAAGTGAATTACGAAAAGTCAAACCGGGGTACGGTAGCAGGTCCTATTGGTTCCTCTTATGTAGACCTGATGGCCAAAGGTGTAACCCAGAAGTTTATGGATGTTACCTTCAAAGGATATGAAAAAGTTGCGGGTCATGAATTTGGAAAAACTGTTCCGGGCATTTTTTCTGATGAACCGACCATTATTAATGAGGGAAAAGACTGTGTGCGCTGGACACCAGATCTGTTCGCCAGCTTCAAAGAGAAATGGGGTTACGACCTGAGCCTTCAGCTGCCCTCACTGTTTGAGGAAACAGGGAACTGGAAAAAAGTACGGCACAACTATTACCAGACCTTGTTACAGTTGTTTATAGACCGCTGGTCTAAGCCTATGTTTAATTACACGCAGCAACACAACCTGATCTGGACAGGGCATTACTGGGAACATGGCTGGCCCAGCCCATATCATGGGCCCGACAATATGGCCATGTACGCCTGGCACCAGATGCCAGGGATAGACATGCTGTTTAACCAGTATAATGAAGAAAAGCCGGTGCAGTTTGGCAACATCAGGGCTGTTAAAGAGTTGGGGAGTGTTGCCAATCAGCTGGGTAAGCAGCGTACACTCTCTGAAACCTATGGTGGTGGCGGTTGGGAGCTCACATTTAAAGATATGAAACGACTCGCCGACTGGGAATTTGTGCTGGGGGTAAATTTTATGAACCAGCACCTTTCGTTCATGACCATTACCGGGGCCAGGAAATACGATTATCCACCAAGTTTTTCTTATCATGAACCCTGGTGGCCATTTTATAAAACGCTGAACCAGTATTTTGCCCGCTTGTCGTTGTGCCTGGCCAGCGGTCAGCAAAAAAATGAGGTGCTGGTTATGGAACCTACCACTTCTGCCTGGATGTATTATTTCAGGGGCAAAGAAAACAAGCGCTTCTTTGAAATCGGAAAAAGTTTCAATGATTTTGTAACCACTTTACAAAAAGAACATGTGGAGTACGACCTGGGTTGTGAAAACATCATCAAAGATCAGGGCCGAATTGAAAATGGAAAGTTCGTTATCGGGCAGCGCAGCTACAACACGGTAGTTATTCCGCCGGGTATGGATAATATTGACGGCCCTACATTTAACCTGTTAAAAACATATGTGAGCCAGGGTGGTAAAGTCATTCTGTTTGAAAAACCTGCTTTTGTGGATGGAGGTGCCATTCCTGCCGATGATTTTTTTGCAGCCGGTAAAACAAATGTGCAGCAGGTTACAGAGGCAGCGCAAAAGCAGACCATCAGGGAAGGTCTGCTGCCGGACGATTTCAGGATCGCTGCTCCCGGCAACCAGGGAACAGGAGGTAACCTTTATTATCAGCGCAGGCAGTTAGCCGACGGACAGCTGGTCTTTCTTTCTAACGCCAGCATGGACGGGACGTCGAAAGGTAAGGTGGTGCTTAACGGCAAAGATGCACTGGTTATGGATCTGTTTACCGGAGAGATACGGGATTATCCAGACAAAGAGGATAAGGGTAAACTGGAGTTCAGTTTCGAGATTCCTCCAGCCGGAAGCATGATGGTCTTTGTGTCGGATAAGAAACAGGCTGGCTTCAGGGCAAGCGATCTGGTACTTCATCAAATGCTTGTAAAAACCACGCCAGCCAGAGTTCTCCGTCCGGTTGAAAACTCGCTGATGATCGATTTTTGCGATCTGGAATTAAAACGGCCCGATACCGCATACCGGGACTTGCATGTTGGTGTAGCTTCCAATACCGCTTTTAAGCATTTTGGGTTTAAGGATGGTGTAGGCAACCCCTGGAATAACCGCACACAGTTTAAGGATAAGATTGTTGCCCGCGACACTTTTGCTGTAGGCACGGGGTATACGGCAACTTATCATTTTGAACTGGCCGGAAATGTTAATCTCAAGCAAGCCCGTGCCGTAGTAGAACAGCGCGGGCTTTGGCAGCATGTTACCATAAATGGTATCAAAGTAAATGCCCTGAAAGGTGAATGGTGGCTCGACCGCTCTTTTGGTGTTTTTGAAATTGGTAAATACCTGAAACCGGGCAAAAACAGCCTGGCTTTGTCGGTTTCACCTATGCGCGTTTATGCAGAGATAGAACCGGTATATATTCTGGGCAATTTTAACCTCGCTCCGGCAGCCAGAGGCTGGAAGATTGTGCCCCCCCAGGCGCTTACATTCGGCCCATGGAATAAACAGGGCCTGCCCTTGTACGGGCAAGGTATTAAATACATCAAAGAATTCCAGGTTCAAAAAGCTGGAATGGAGTATGTCCTCAGACTGAAAAAGTGGAACGGCACTGTTGCTGCGGTGAAAGTTAATGGTATCCCGGCCGGAATTATCAGCTCAGAACCCAATGAACTGAAGATAGGCCCTTATCTTAAAAAGGGCGGCAACCAGATTGAGGTAGAAGTGATTGGCAGCCTGAAGAATTTACTGGGGCCGCACCACAATAAACCTTTGCCCGGACTGGTAGACCCCGGTAAATGGTACAATGTTAAAGTTTATCCTTCAGGAAATGATTATCAGACCTATAGCTACGGCCTGGAAGAAGATTTTGACTTATTGACGCAGGTTAAATAGCTTACCTGTTCAGCATTTTTTTTGTTACAAACTCATTGAAAAAGAAATCCCTATAAACACTTCCTATAGGGATTTCGTTTGTACCTATGTACACGGTATTGTTATCCATAGAACCAATATGCCTGACATTGATGACATAGGACTTGCTTACCCTCACAAAAATTTCTTTGGGCAACTGATCGTAGATAGTTTTGATATTCATGGCCGTAATTACCTTCTGATTTTCGCTGTGCATTACTACATAATCTTTTAAACCCTGAATAAAAAGTATGTTATTGAAATAGACTTTAAAAATTCTTCGGTCTGCTTTCACAAAGAAAAAATCATCTGCTACCTGTTCGATATTGTTATTTGCGTAATCTGTTTTGAATAAACTGGAATAAGTGCGGGCTTTTTCAACAGCCTTTTGAAAACGCTCCAATTTAACTGGTTTTATCAGGTAGTCAATCGCATCTACTTCGTAGCTGTCTGTAGCAAATTCAGAATAGGCGGTTGTAAAAATCACAAATGTTTCTTTCGGAATGGTTCGGGCAAATTCAATTCCGTTAATTCCCGGCATTTGTATATCCAGAAAGATCAATTCAACTGCATTGTTTGCTATAAAATTTACGGCGGTTTCGGGGCTGTTGAACGAACCAATTAAATCTAAACCATCTGTCTGGTTAACCAGGATTTCTATGGCTTCTCTTGCCAATGGTTCATCGTCTATAATAATACAGTTCATAGCTTTATGGTTAAAGTTACGCAATACCATTCTGCGTCATCTTCAATATTTAAATGATGTGTTGCCGGGAACAAAAGTTCCAGTCTTCGTTTAACATTTGCCAGGCCCAATCCACCAGTATTGGTGAAGGATTTATGCAGGGGTTTGGAGTTGATGCATTTGAAGAAAAGTTCGTCATTTCTGACATCAAAATACAGGTTTACATAAGAGGTTTTTGTGACATCGTTGTTGTGCTTCACCGCATTTTCCACAAATGAAATGAGCAGCAGCGGAGGAATTTGTATGCCGCTCAAATCTCCCTCTTTTGAAATCAGGAAATCAAAACTGTCCCGCCTTACTTTTTCCAGGTTTAAAAAATCTTCCAGGAAATGAATATCTGAAGTCAGCAGCACCTTATCTCTTGCGCTGTCATAAAGCTGGTAACGCAGTAAGTCGCTCAACTTCATTAAAACCTGTGAGGCTTTTTCGGGGTCTTTCTTTGTGAGTACATTGGCATTGTTTAGCATGTTAAATAAAAAATGCGGATTGATCTGGTTTTTCAATTGTTCCAATTCTGTGTAAGTTTTCGATTGTTTCAGCTCATAGATCAATTGCTTGTCTATCATTCCTTTCTGAAATAGTTTTATAGAAGAGGAGGCTGCCAGCAGCAGTACGGTAAGGAAGGAAAAAAGTGGGATATTCAGCCCATGCCCTTTGTCAAAAGGATTGAAAAAATAACCACAAACAGCCACTACAACAAGGATACCGAGCACAGCTAAACAGTATTCAATATTTTTATTCCTGAACAGGAGTTTTGGCACCAGCAGGTACATGTTCACATAGAATAAGAGAATAAAATATACAAATGTCGCTATCGGATTGTCAATTTCGGAGCTGCTGTTAAACAATACGGCTCCAATAAAAACAATGAGCAGCAGGTGCCGGAATATCCTGCGGTCAGGTGAAATCAGGAAACGAAAAAGTGAGTTTTCGCTAGTGAACTGCTGATGAGGAAAGTGATTCATTCATAAAGTTTTATAAAACAAATCTAGACTTAAATTTATGATATGGTTTGCTTTTTATACCAAAGTGCCCGCTTTTTATACAAAAGCTCGAACATCTGATAAACGCTTAAAACAAAAAACATTTTAGTAGCGCCCTGGAAAGCTTTGCTATAATAAATACCGCGTTTGGTATAATTTTAAAAAAGACAGTTATCCCGAAGGGTAGTTTTACATCCTGATGAAAAACAAGTTAATTTATACACTGCTGCTCGTCGCAATATCATTGCAGGCTTATTCACAGGAGAAAGTTACATTGAGTGGAACAATCAGCATAAAAACAAATACCGAAACCATAACCGGTGCAGGTATTTTCATTCCTGAAGCCAAAGTTTCAGCAGTGACCAATGCCTATGGCTTTTATACCATCAGCCTGCCCAGGGGAGCATATACAATGGTGATCAGCTATGTAGGATTTGAGTCTATTGAAGAAAAGATCTTGCTGACACAAAGCATCAGGAAAGATTTTTCGATGCTCGAAAAAAGCAAAACTTTAGATGAAGTAGCGATAAAGTCCAACAGTTCCGGAAGCAATATCCGACAACCGGAAATGAGTGTGCATAAACTTTCAATATCCACCATTAAAAAGATGCCTGCAGTTATGGGAGAGGTTGATATTCTGAAGGGCATTCTGCAACTTCCGGGAGTTTCCAGTGCACAGGAAGGAGCAACAGGCTTTAATGTTAGGGGTGGTTCTGTTGACGGAAATTTGATATTGTTAGATGAAGCTGTCGTTTACAATACTTCACACCTGTTCGGCTTTTTCTCGGTTTTTAATGCTGATGTGATTAAAGATCTGAAATTATATAAAGGAGGGATCCCTGCAAATTTCGGTGGGCGCACTTCTTCCGTTCTGGATATTTATCAAAAAGAAGGGAACAGCAAGGAATATCACATTACAGGTGGAGTAGGGGCGGTTTCGAGCAGGTTATTGGCCGAAGGCCCTATTGTAAAAGATAAAAGTTCGTTCGTGGTTGCCGGTCGCGCTTCTTATGCGCATTTGTTTCTGAAGCTGGCAGACAACCCTAATGCTGTTTCTTTTTATGATTTGAACGCTAAACTGAATTATAAGATCAATGACAATAACAGAATTTTCTTTTCTGGTTATTTCGGTAAGGATAAAATGGACTTCAACAATTTTTTCAGCAACAATTATGGGAATTCATTCCTTAACCTGCGTTGGAACCATCTTTTTTCTGAGAAGTTTTTCTCCAATGCATCAGTCATTTACAGTAAGTACGATTATGGCCTGAAGATAAAAAATGTTGGCATTGATTGGGCTTCGGACATCCGTAATTACAATCTGAAGTACGATTTTAGCCATCATCTGTCTGACAAGCTGGTTTTAAAGTATGGTGTTAATTCCATCTATTATCAATTCAATCCCGGCACCATAAAACCTGTGGACGCTACATCGCCGATTAATGCCGGCCAGATTGAAAAAAAATATGCCTGGGAAAATGCTTTGTATATCAGCGCTGAACAAAAACTCAGTGATAAAATATCTTTGAATTATGGGCTGCGCTATAGCAATTTCCAGCGCTTGGGTGAACAAAATGTAAATACTTATGCCAATAACCAGCCAGTGGTGTTCAATCCCGAATTACAAATTTATGAGGTAGGAAAGCCTGTGGGTACAACACATTACACCAAAAACAAAAGGATCGTTGGTTTTGGGAATTTAGAGCCCCGGTTGGCAGTTTCTTATGCCATAAATGATGACCAGTCCGTTAAAGCAAGTTATAACCGGATGAGCCAGTATGTCCATTTAATTTCCAACACAGCTTCTGTCTCTCCGCTTGATATCTGGGCCCCGAGCGACCAGTATCTGAAACCTGAAATTCTTGACCAGGTTGCCCTGGGCTATTTCAGAAATTTTGGCAATGGAAAATATACTTTGGAAACCGAAGCTTTTTACAAGAAAATTAAAAACAAAGCAGATTACATAGACGGCGCCGAATTGATTGCCCACAGGGCCATAGAACAGGTATTGCTAAACGGAGAGGCTAGGGCTTATGGACTGGAGCTGATGCTGAAGAAAAACACCGGAAACCTGACCGGCTGGCTTTCTTACACATTATCCAGGGCAGAGCAGCGTACAGCCGGAAAAAACGCGGATGAGCCCGGTATCAACAAGGGCGAATGGTATCGTGCCAATTATGATAAAACGCATAACCTTTCACTTACAGCTGCGTACCAACTGGCTAAAAAATGGAACCTGGGTGGCATTTTTACCTACCAAACGGGCAAAGCAGCAACTTATCCTATCGGTAAATACCAGTACCAGGATATTACAGTTGCGAATTACGGAGCGCGAAATGTCAACTCGCTTCCAGCTTATCATCATCTGGACCTGTCGGCAACCTACCTGCCAAAACCCGACAGCAAAAAAAGATGGAAAAGTGAGTGGGTATTCAGCATTTACAATGTTTACAACAGAGGTAACGCTGCAGCTGTTATGTTTGAACAAAACAGGGAGACGGGGCTGAGCGAAGCTAAGAGAATATCGATTTTCGGTATCATTCCGGGTGTAACTTACAATTTCAGATTCTAAATTCTAATTCTGTAAAAATGAAAACTATACTTAAATACCTGATTGCCTGGTGCTGTTTTTTTCTTGTGTCCTGCACAAAAGTAGTAGACATGGACCTGGAAACAGCAGCACCAAAATTGGTCATTGACGCATCGATTGATTGGGTAAAGGGTACAAGCGGCAATGAACAAAAAATCAAGCTCTCTACCACAACGGGATATTACAGTGCCATATTTCCAACAGTTTCAGGGGCTGATGTAACGATCACCAATTCAGCAAATACCGTTTTCGGTTTTATCGAAAGCCCGGGTACAGGAGAGTATGTCAGTTCCGATTTTCGGCCGGTTATAGGGGAGACTTATACTTTAAAAGTAATTTTGAATGGAGAGGTTTATACTGCAACCGAAACCTGCACCGGTGTGCCGGATATTGAAAACGATATGGTACAAAATAACAAGGGCGGAGTTGGGGGGGATGAAATGGAAATTATGTACAAATACCAGGATGATGGTAATCAGGAAAATTATTATTTACACCGGATCATATCCCCGGTGTCCGTGTTCCCCGAATATAAGGTCGAAGACGATAAGAACAGCCAGGGCAGGCTGATGCAGGAATTTTTTTCTGATAAAGACCTGAAGACCGGAGATTTGATAAACATCAGGTTGTATGGTATTTCCAGAAGATATTACGATTATTTCAGAAAATTGTTAGCCGCATCTGGCGCTGGGAATGGACCCTTTCAGGCAATACCGGGTTCGGTTCGGGGGAATATTATCAATCAAACCCATTTTGCAAACTTTGCTTATGGATATTTCAGGTTATCGGAAGTAGACGTAAAAAATTTCGTATGTAAATAAGTACAGCCATAAATGCAGTCGAAGGCCAAAGCCGCAAGAGGCTATCTTTTTGACCTCAGGATTGAAGTAAAATTAAGTTCAGTCTTCGGCCTCCTGCATACTTTTCTCGTACCTGCTCAATATTTTGTCCATAAAACGGGTACTTTTTGCGAGCAAGGTACGCGGGAACTATTGAGCAGCTAATAACCAGCCGGCAGGTTGATCCTTAGTTATTTTTTAATATCCTTCATCATCTGGTAAATTTTGTACACATTTGTTGGGGAGATGGCAACCGAATTCTATTCTGATTATACTGATCTGCAGCTGGCTGGATTGCTGTCACAAGGCGATAGATTGGCGTACACTGAAATTTTTGAGCGTTATTCCATGCTATTGATTGCACACGCTTATAAACTGCTGGCCGATCAGGATGCTGCAAACGACGTGGTTCAGGATGTACTGCTTAATCTTTGGCAAAAAAGAGAACGTCTGGACCTGAATACTTCATTAAGCGCCTATCTTTACACTGCTACCCGAAACAGGATATTTAACCGCAAGTCCCATCAGAAAATTGTGGACCGCTATGCGGATACGATGATTGCCTATATGGAAGGCACACATACGAATTCAGATGATTTTGTGAGGGAAAAAGAACTAACTGCAATGATTGAAAAGGAAATCAGGGCTTTGCCGGAAAAGATGCGGGAAGTGTTCATTCTCTATAAAATGGAGGACCTGAGTTATAAGGAAATCGCAGACCGTTTGGGTATTACAGACCGTACTGCCAGGCAGCAGGTATACAACGCTTTGAAAATTTTAAAGACGAAAATCGATATTTACCTGTCTCTTTTTCCTTTCCTCTGAAATTATTTTATTTTTTTTCAAAATCATCTATGTCAAAAGGCATAGATAACTGTCATGTAAATAAGGGGGCATTCCAATTCCCATATCAACGTGAATAAAAAGAAAGCAAAAGCATTGCTAATAAAATACGAAAACGGTGAGCTGCTCAGAGATGAGCAACTGCGCCTGAACCAATGGTACCTGGAGCAAGCCGTTGCCAGCAAGGAAACGCTAAGTGAAGAAGCCCTTAAGGAAAGCTATGATTACCTGAAAAATAATCTTCCGGTATTATACGGATCCAGGACAGCAAAACTCTGGCCGCGCCTGGTTGGCATAGCAGCTGCGGTAACAGCCATCATTGTAGGAACCTGGTTTTATATCCGGCAAACGGCCCCAACTCAAAAAGCTACTGCCCACAGCGAAATCACCCTGAACGACATTGCACCAGGTAAGCAGGGTGCTACCTTAACATTGGCCAATGGCAAAAAGATCAGGCTGGGTAATGCAGCTAATGGAGAACTGGCTAAAGAGGCCGGCCTGGTCATTACCAAAACAGCGAACGGGCAACTGATCTATGAAGTTGAAAAAGGGCATGGGGAACTGAGTAAAGTCAATACCTTAACAACTGCAAGAGGAGAAACCTACGAGGTGCGTTTGCCTGATGGTACTTTAGTATGGCTTAATGCAGCTTCGAGTTTAAGCTATGCCACAAAGCCGAATGAACGTGGTGAAAGAAAGGTGAAGTTGGAAGGTGAAGGCTATTTTGAAGTGGCTAAAGATAAAGACCATCCTTTTGTCGTCCAAACCCGCGGACAGGAAGTAGAAGTATTGGGAACGCATTTCAACATCAGCAGTTATGCTGATGATGAGGTAGAGAAAACAACGTTGGTGGAGGGCAGCATCCGGCTCAGCAGCGGCGGAAGGACAAGGTTATTGAAGCCCGGCCAGCAGGCAAATATCAAAGGTACGGGAATCTCGGTTGAAGATGTGGATACAGACCAGGCGATTGCCTGGAAAAACAAAGAGTTTATGTTTCAGAGTGAAAGTATTGAAGGTGTGATGAAGGCGGTAGAACGCTGGTACAATGTAGAGGTGATCTATGTGGGAGCGCGCACAAAGGAAAGGTTTACCGGCGGAGTATCCCGTTATGACAACGTATCTAAGGTGCTCGACATAGTGGAATTTACCGGTGCAAGCCATTTTAAAATTACAGGAAGAAAAATTTACGTCTCTAAATAACCCGACCAATAAAAAACTGATTATTAACCATTATTTTAAAAACATGCAAAGAAAACTACTTTAAGAAAATCGTGAAAACGAACCAGGTTCCGACGATTCGGAACCTGGTTTCAGTTTGGCATTCAATTAAACATCAATTTAAACCGCAGATGCCTGGATCCTGGTAAGAAAAGGAATCTGCTCAACCAAACCTAAACACTAATGTATCAAAATTCGCGAAAATTTGGTATGCCTAAGCGGCTATACCATAAAATATTATTAACTATGCGCTTAACCATCGCTATATTAGTTGCCTCATTAATGCACGTAAGTGCATCTGGTCTTGCTCAAAAGATTACTTTACACAAATCAAATGCTTCCCTTCAATCCATTTTTAAGGCACTGAAGGACCAAAGCGGTTATAATTTTTTTTATACGGATAATCTGTTGAAAGACGCCAGTCCGGTAGACCTAGACGTACGCAATACAGACCTAAAAGATGTGCTGCAGCTTCTTTTTGCAGGGCAGAACCTGGATTACCTTGTTCGTGACAAGACGGTCATCATTCAGGCGCGGAAGGCACAGCCCCAGGAAATCATTTCTGGCTTCGTAGGCGATAAGAAAACCCGGCAGCCCATACCTGGAGTAACCGTATCAATAAAAGGTACGAAGTCTATGGTCCAGACCGATAAGAACGGGAAATTTACCATCAGCGTGCCCAGCGGAGCCACTTCTTTAGAATTTAGATTCCTGGGTTATAAGGCAGCAAATTTGCCCATTCAGCCTAATTCAAACTATACTATTTACCTGGAAGAGGATGAGCAGTCTTTAAAGGAAACGGTGATTACAGGGTTAACAGAACGTAAAGCGGCAACTTATACGGGGGCCGCCAAGACAATTACACAGGCAGACCTGAAGTCGATCAGTGCCGGTAATATTTTTGCCGGCGTGGCAGCAATGGATCCATCTTTCCGGATTATGGTCAATAATGCTGCCGGTGCGGACCTTAATCAATTGCCTGACATCCAGATTCGTGGTGCGAATTCTTTTGTAAATATCGGTACGGAAATGTCGGGCAACCCGAATCTGCCGCTGTTTATTCTGGATAATTTTGAGGTCAGTTTGCAGCAGATCGTAGATCTCGATATTAACCGCATTGAAGCTATAACTATTTTGAAGGATGCATCCGCTACTGCGATCTACGGCTCCAGAGGGGCAAACGGAGTAATGGTCATTACCACTATTCCGCCAAAGCCGGGTACTATCCAGGTAAACCTGAATAACGATTTTGAATTTCAGTCACCAGACCTTTCGGTATATCATCTGTTGAATTCCAGGGAAAAGCTGGATTTTGAACAAAGGGCCGGATTGGTTACCAATTACTTTCAGGAATATCTCTACAACGAACGGTATAAAAATATGGCCAGCGGAGTAAATACGAACTGGCTGAGTATCCCTGTACAAAGCGGATATACCAACAGGACCTCATTGAGCCTGGCTGGTGGAGATCGTGCAATCCGCTATAATTTATCAGGTACAGTTGCTTTGGCCAACGGCGTAATGAAGGGGATGGATAACAAGCGGTATCAGGGAAGTTTCAGGCTGGCCTACAGTGTAAAGAAGGTACAGTTTATGAATACCATTTCTTTGAGCCAGCGCAACGCCAATGCATCACCTTATGGTAATTTTAGCCAGTATGTTGGCATGAACCCTTATTGGAAACCGTATGACGAAAACGGTCAGGCACAGCAGTATATCGAAAACATCCGTCTTTCAGCGGCAGAATCTTCTTTGATATTAAACCCTTTAAGGGATGTAATGTTCAATACCATAGACAACAGAGAGAATGAACTTACCGTCAGCAATACCAGTTCTGTAAGGTACGACATCAATAAATCTATTTTTGTGGAAGGGAGTTTCAATCTGCAAAAGGTCAATGGCCGGACAGATAACTTTTATTCGGCTCTGGACAGTCGTTTTGCTACTGTAACCGATGTGACCAGAAAAGGAACTTATAGCGTAGCGAACAGTGAAAACCTTACTTTGGGAGGGCAGGCAAAGGCAAATTTCATTAAAGGTTTCGGCCGTCATATGGTCACTTCAAGTCTGATCGCAGAGATCAGGAACAGCCAGCTGAGCAATTATTTAATGAATGCAGAAGGTTTCCCCTTCGACCGCCTGGATAACCTGTTGTTTGCGACCCAATATGAAGCCAACGGGAAGCCGAGCGGTAACGAGAGTACCGTGCGTACGCTTGGATTTACTTTCAGTGGCAACTACACCTATGATAACCGTTACTTTACAGATCTTTCTCTTCGCCGTGACGGTTCATCACAGTATGGTACCAACAAGCGCTTTGGCACAAACTGGTCTGCGGGCCTGGGATGGAACCTGCACAACGAGACGTTTCTTAAAGCGGTAAAATGGATCAACACCTTGAGGCTGCGTGGAAGTTATGGCTCAACAGGATCCCTGAACATTCCGGCCTATGGTGCCCAGTTTATGTATGCTTTCAACGCCAATACCGGCTATTACAACGAACTTGGAGCACAGCTGAACAATCTTGGGAATGCCGATTTAAGCTGGCAGCAGGTATTGAAAGCTAATGTGGGCATTACCGCGAGTCTTTTCAATAATCGTTTGGCGCTGGATGCCAATTTATACAGGGATGTTACGCAAGATGCACTGACTTCCATCTCACTTGCCCCTTCAACCGGTTTTACTTCTTTCTCAGATAACCTGGGTAAACTTCAGAATACAGGTTTGGAGCTGGATGTGCGTTATAAAGTGATTGACAACCGTGCTAAAAACATCAGCTGGTTTGTGAATGTCAATGGACTTACCAACAAAAACATTCTGAAAGAACTGTCTGACAGGTTTAAATCTTCCAATGACCGGCTGAACAGTGGAAATCCGAACCAGACCGCGCCAAACCCGCAGTTTGTAGAAGGTAACTCTATGAGTGCCATTTACGTGGTACCTTCATTGGGTATTGATCCGGTTACCGGCCAGGAAGTGTTCATTAACCGTTACGGTGAAAAAACATTTAACTGGGATGTGAACGATAAAGTAGCATTTGGTGATACCAATCCTACATGGAGTGGCAATATCAATTCGACCTTAAATATGGGCGGGTTCAATTTCACGCTGTCTTTCAGGTACCAGTTTGGCGGACAGATCTATAACTCAACTTTATTGCAGCGGGTTGAGGGTGTAAATGCGAGGAATAACGTAGACCGCAGAGCTTACGATCTGGGTTGGAAATTTCCGGGGGATGAAAGCCTGTATAAACGGATCGTGGCATCACCCGTCCAGACACAGAGTACATCCCGGTTTGTACAGGACGACGATTTTCTTCACCTCACGACAGTCAGGGTAGGCTACAGGTTTGACGGGCTTAACAGCGGGTTTATCAGAAAGGCAGGCATGAATTCGCTAACCATTTCAGCGATCACCAACGATATCTACAGATTTGCTACCACAGCATACGAAAGGGGAACCAATACACCATTTGCAAGAACCTATTCCTTGAGTTTAAGTGCAGGTTTTTAGCAGACAAAATATATAAAACATGAAAAGGACATTATACATCATACTCAGTGTTGCCTGCGTTGTCAGCCTGACGGGCTGTAAGAAATATCTTGACGTAACACCAAAAGCCAATATATCCGAAGAGCAACTGTTTACTTCAGAACCAGGCTTTCAACAGGCTTTGGGCGGCGTATACTCCCAATTGGCCAGCCGTAACCTTTACGGGGACAAGCTGACTATGGGTTTCGTTTCTACCCTTGCCCAGAACTATGTAATTGCCCAATCCGGCTATATCCCACTGGTGGAGACAAGGAAACTGAATTATGAAAGTGCAGAGGTACAGGACCACACGGAAGCCATATGGGGCACAGCTTATGCAGCCCTTGCAGGTATCAATAAAATCCTGCAGAATACCGAGAAGAACAGGGCGGTACTTTCAGATCAGGGCCATGCCCTGGTACGTGGTGAGGCCTTGGCCTTAAGGGCTTTGCTTCATTTTGACCTCCTGCGGCTATTTGGTAAAACTTATGCAACAGGTGCAAATGACAAGGCTATTCCCTATAAAACAGATGTTACCGATAACATTAATATCCCGAATACCACCACTGAGGTCATCAATTTTGCCCTTTCCGACCTCAGGGAGTCCGAAAACCTGCTTAAAACCGCAGATCCAATTGTAACCCTGAATACCCGATCGAGACGCAACCATCTGAACTATTATGGCGTAAAAGCGCTTGAAGCAAGGATCCGATTGTATATGGGCGACAATCCGGGTGCAGCGGCAGCAGCAGCAATTGTAATCAATTCCGGAAGATACCCTTTTGTAACTTCAACTGCTGCCTCTTCAACAACGGCCCGGGACCGGTTATATATGACCGAACAGGTATTCATGGTTCGGGTAAGGACCATGACCTATGCAGATGGTACCCCTGCTGCCTATTTCAGGTTTAATGCAGGTGCTGCCTATAAACTGACTTTATCCGATGCCAACTTTAAAACGTTATACGAAAACAGCTCCACAGATATCCGCTATCTATACAGGGTAGAGCAGGATGGGGGCATCCCATTTCCGTCTAAGTACTGGCAAACTACCGCTACAACGCTCGACTCAACCCGTTTAGATCAATGTGTGCCAGTAATCCGTTTAGCCGAAATGTACTATATCCTTGCAGAAACAGCTCCAACGCTTAATGATGGTTTCACGCAATTGAATGCAGTGCGGACAAGGAGGGGCCTTTCGGCCTTGCCTGTAAGCACACAGGCCACCCTGAACAACGAAATCACCAAAGAGTACCAGAAGGAATTTTATGCAGAAGGGCAGTTGTGGTTTTATTATAAACGAAAAGCTACCCCAAGGCCCCAGTTCCTGATTTCCAGTATTACCTCAGATCTGACGCCTGCCAAATATGTACTCCCGATTCCGCCAACAGAACTTCAGTTTAATCCGAATTACAACTAATAATGAATACCATGAGATATTTTATATTATTGATGATATTACCTTTGCTTTTTGCCTGTAAAAAGGAAAAGGTAGCGCCCTATAAAGCTGAAGATGGCATAGCTTTTTATGCAAGCATATATGATCCTCAGAGTGTTGCCTACTCCTTTGCCTTTAATGTACAACCCGTAAACAGGGATACCATCTTTTTCAAAATGCGGGTTACCGGAAGGGCTGCAGATCATCCCCGAACAGTAAGTGTAAAAGCAGTGGCCGGAACCACGGCGCGCGCTGGTATAGATTACATATTGCCCGAGGTTACACTCCCTGCAGGCAAGCTGACGCTTGATTATCCTATTATTGTACTCAACTCTCCTGAAATGACAACCAATACTTATACCCTGGTGGCAGAAGTGGCTGAAAATAGTGATTTTACCATTGGCTCTTTGGGTAATGTTCCGGCTTCGCCCTATACAGAGGTGAATTTTAAACAGGTAAAAGTGGAGATCTCCAATAAACTGGTACAGCCATCGTACTGGAGTGCCGGTACTTTTGGGGCTTTTAGTGTTGTAAAATTCAAATTTATGATACAGGTTACGGGTTTAACGGATTTCTCTCCGGAAGCCATTGGTGTTGATGGTCAGTACAATTTACCCATCAGGTTGAGAAACGCGCTTGCCGAATATGAAGCTGCTAACGGGCCTTTGTATGATGAGAACAACGTTAGGGTAACTTTTTAATTTCAATATTTAGATTTTAAACCATGTTAAATTATTATATAAAACGCAGTCTGATGGCAGGTATGATTCTGCTGGCCTTTGCCTGTCATAAAGACAATCAAAAGTTTGATTACCAGGAAATCAATAACGTAACGGTTGAAACCGATGTAACCAGCTATACGCTGTTTGCCGGCGACTCGCTGATCGTCATCCCAAAACTCAAAGAGTCTATGCCTACAGGTGAGGAATTTACCTATGCCTGGACCGCATCCATAGCCAATAGCAGCAATGCTTCACAAACGCAATTGTCGGCCAGCAAAGACCTCAGGGTAAAACTTGAACTTGTGCCCGCAACTTATAACCTCAATTTTAAAGTAACCAGTAAAAAAACAGGTATTACCTCTATGAGCAGGGTTACACTTACCGTACAGGCGGCTTTTTACAGCGGCTGGTATGTAGCCAATAACAGGGCCGGCAAGGCGTCAATGTCTTTTATCAGGGCAGATGATAAAATCTACGAAAACCCTGCTGAAGAGGTAAACAAAAAAACATATACCGGCAAAGCTTTATCTGTCTTTCCGAGCACCTCAATTGGCGTGATTTACTTTTTTACAGCCCAAAATGCCTATAGGTTTAATATCAACGATTTACTTGAACTTACCGACAGGACAGGAACCCTGCCTTTGGCCCCGGTACCTTATACAGGTGCCCCGGTTTTTTCTACATCCCACAGTAGCCTGGTTACCGACCAATATATTGTTGCTGATGGTGCTCTATATGCCGGGCTTGGCCCAACCTTTTATGCCGCGGAAGTTTTAAAGCCATTTTCAGACCGCCTTACAGGAGATTACAATATGTTTCCAGGCGTATTTCCAGCCGCACAAACCACCACTATGTTTTACGACAACAAATACAAAAGATTTATGCAGTTGCCTTATCTCGATAGAGACCTGACAGTTCTGCCACAAACTGCAGGCAACTTTAACCTGGCGAATGTAGGCCGGACAATGATTGCTTATGATAGCGGGGTTGCGGGGAACAACAATGAATTTTATTATGTAATGGAGGCAGCGGGGATCCGTTCGCTGATCTCTACAGTAGGGATTGCACCTGGCATCAGTCAGGCCATTAACAACAGCCCTGAAATTAACGAAGCCAAACACTTTGCAACTTCCTCTATTTTTAAACAGATGTATTATGCTGCAACCAATAAGATCTATAAATATGACATCCTGGCCAATTCTTCAACCCTGGTCTATACCTTCCCGGCCGGTTATGTGGTTAAAGATCTGGAACTGCAACGTGCGCCTGCAGCTTCAAATAGCAGGATACTTGCTGTGGGAACGAATAAAGGTGATGTTGGTGAGGTTTACCTGTTTGATATCAGCGACAGCGGCGACTTCGTTAATCAGACCTATACCAAAAAGTACGAGGGCTTTGGTGAAATTATTTGTATTAAAAGGAGATAGATATGAAGACTGCAATTATTTTTGCCGTAAGCCTCTTAACCGGCTTTACGGCTTATAGCCAGCAAACGGTACCGGCATATAAAGCCAGCCTTGACTCCCTTAAAATCATCATCGATCCTTTGAAACAGGAAGCAATTGTTACCCGCTTAATTAAAGCCTATCCCAATGCTAATTTTGAGCAGTACCAAGCTATGCTGGCCAATAACTTTGCAGCGGCAAGGAACACCAGCAAAGCTTTAAGCTATTTTAACCAGTTGCAGGGCAGATCACGTACAACGACCCTGCTGACTGTGCCTGCTACGATCATGAGCTATGATCTGAAGACTGCGGAAGCAATGGTTGAAGAAGAGCTTGGAAAGACTGAACTTTCGGCACAGGATCGCCAGGCTTTGCTTAATGTGCACAGTCAGATACTGGCAAGGAAGGGTGATTATACAAACGCATTTACAGCCTTTAAAGAATATTACGATCAGACGCAGCGAAAAAGTACAACACTGACTGCCAATTACTATTACCTGATGAGTAAATCGGGTAATCAGAAGGAAGCTATGCCCGAGTTGGAAAAAGCGGTGCTTACGGGCGTGGCCAACGAAGCTGCGAAAGCTGAGTTGGTAGCTGCATATGATAAATTAAATCCCGGTAAGAATTCAAAAGCTTATCTGACAGAATTGGAAAAGCAGTTTGAAGAAAGGCATAAAGGCGAACTTATCACGAAAATGATCAAAGAAACAGCCCCGGATTTTGCAGTTAAGGATCTTGACGGGAATGTGGTTTCTTTAAGTGATTTTAAGGGCAAGACCCTGGTGTTGGATTTCTGGGCCACCTGGTGCGGGCCTTGTAAACGTGCGCTGCCAGCCATGCAAATGACTGTAAATAAATATAAGGACGATAAAAATGTAAAGTTTCTTTTCATCCATACCTGGGAGCAGGTTCCGAATCCAAAGGAAGAGGCAATACAATATTTTACAGACAATAATTACAGGCTACCGCTATATATGGATGTTAAAGACCCGGACACCGGAAAAAACCCGGCAGTTTCTGCATTTGATGTGAAGGGTATCCCGGCAAAATTTGTGATAGATGGGAAAGGAAATATACGGTTTAAAACCAGTGGATTTGGCGGAACAAATGAAGCTGCTGTTAATGAACTATCTACTATGATTGAACTTTCAAAAAAAGAAAGCTGATAAAAAACAAAAAATATGAAAGCAAATAGTTTATATAAAGCAGCAGCCTGTTTGATAGGCTTATGTATGTTTGTTAACCCGGTTTTTGCGCAATCCTTATCGGCTGACACCTCGGTTTCGGGATTGTTTAATGCTATAAAATCAGAAGTGGATGCTTCAAGGATGGAGGTGTTGTTGAAAACATTACTGCGACAGCCAGATCAGGGGAACAAGCAAATCCTGGCAGATGTGAGTACCCAGATGACAGCAGTCGCATATGCCGAGGCGGGAAACATAGAAAAAGCAAGTTACTGGATTGGTCAGATTAAAGACCTCAGCATGCAGGGCTCAAGCCGGGCAGCTGTGGTAACAATATGGATAAACGCAGATAAACTGGCAGCGGCGGAGCAGATGATTGAAGCAGCAGCGAATAGGGAACAGCTACTGTCGCAGCTGGGTATAATCCGTTTTAAACAGGGTAAATACCAGGAAGCGCTGCCCTACCTGAAAAAGCAGGGGATGGGAAGTTCCGAATATTACATTCTGGCACTGATGCGTTTGGGAAATGATGACCTGGCTTTTACCGAATCCAATCAACTGCTAAGGAACTCAGCACATATCAGTGCTGAGCTAAAATCAGGAATAAAAGCAATTTTTGTTAAAAAATATGGGAATGAGCAACGATTCAATTTCCTCATAGATTCCCTTAAAGCTGCTGAAAACAAAAAAATGCTGACCAAAATAACCAGAATGGAAGTCAATGAGCAGGCCCCCGATTTTGAACTGAAAGATCTGAACGGTAAGACCGTTTCATTAAAAAGCTTAAGGGGCAAAATAGTGATTTTGGATTTTTGGGCCACTTGGTGTCAGCCTTGCGTAGCTTCTTTTCCGGGTATGCAAAAGGCAGTAGATTATTTCAAAGACGATAAAGACGTAGTTTTTATGTTTATTCATACTATGGAGAAAAGCTCAACCGCCGACGAAGATGCACGCAGGATGCTGGCCGCAAAAAAGAACAGATTTGATGTATATATGGATTGGAAAGATAAGGCTACGGGTAAAAGCCCTGTATGTGCAGCTTATAGGATTTCGGGAATACCTGCTAAGTTCTTTATTGACAGGAATGGGGTTATCCGGTATAAAAATTCGGGGTATATTGGCGTAGAAGAGGCCATCCCTGAGATTAAAATGATTGTAGATAAAATCAGGGGATAAAATTATTACAGCCATTTTTCAGTTCAGTATTCAGCTCATTTGCTGCAAAGCACACTTCCATTTTTCAAATGGAAAAATAGAAAACATTAAACGCTGTAATGGGTTATTGTTGTTATGCCAACAACATTGTTTATTGACTGGTCTGCATTTTTTGTAGGAGAAGAGGACTGGAAATTTCTTATCGAGATTGCGCTTCGTACATTGATCATGTACATTATTATTCTTTTGGGGCTGCGCCTTCTGGGGAAAAGAGGGGTTAAGCAACTGTCTGTTTTTGAACTGGTGGTGATTATTTCACTGGGTTCGGCAGCTGGTGACCCGATGTTTTACAAAGAAGTAGGGCTAATGGTTCCGGTGGTCATATTTGCTGTTATTGTGGGTGCATACAGATTAACCACCTATCTTACGGCAAAAAGTACAAAAATTGATGATCTGGTGGAAGGGAAGTGCACTTATTTAATCCGGAACGGGGAATTTTCTATTGAAAATTTTTCCAAAGAAGCCCTTGCCCACGACGAGTTTTTCTCTGAACTGAGGCAGTACAGCATTTCGCATCTGGGCCAGGTAGATACTGCAATCCTGGAAACTTCCGGATCATTGAGCGTATATTTTTATGCCGATGAGGACGTGAAATATGGCCTGCCCATTATGCCTTTACTTTTTGAAGCCGGTAGCTGCAGCATTACTGCCAATGGAAAATATGCCTGTTGTTTTTGCGGGAATGTTGAAGAACTCCAACCCAAAAAGCATTACACCTGCAAAAAATGTAAACACGACAAATGGGTAAAAGCAATGAACACGCTCAGGATTAAATAAACCATCAAAAGCAGCCAGTGCTGTTGGAAACTGAAAACATTTTCTCCTGCCAGCGGTTAATGCACTATGAAAACAAATGACCTGATGGGCAATACCGGAGCAGAACATGTGCCATCACAGCACCTGGGATCAGAAATGAATGCGGTTGAGCAGATAACACTTGCTTCAGAAGCGCAGGCTGTGCACTTTTTCCAGACTGTAAAGGAACGCTTACTGGATGTGAACCGCTGGAAGCAGATTGCAGGCGGCACCATGTCGGATTTCTTTCTTACTGATGAGACGGGAAATCTGGTACAGCGCAAAGCTACCGGCGGGGATCACATCCGTATCGATATTCCGGGGCCCGGTTCCCAAACCGGTGGTGGTTATGATTGGGTAACGATTGAAGAGATAAAGCTGGAAGTGCTGGACAATGCAGAAGTATTGAGCATGACGGCCCGTCCTTCTGTCAATCCGCTGACAGACAGTGAAGACACAGCCCACTTTCTGACAGATGACGCAAGCTCTACTTTCCAGGTGAAACGGGTTGGAAGTGTGATCTCAGCTGAGGAGCATGGCAGGAACGAAGTCCCCAATACAGAAACGGAAAATACGCTGGACAATATCCGGAATACTTTTGTGGGCTGGGGCGCTAAAGCCGGGTTTTCCTACCCCCAATGGAAAGCGCTTGTAAAAGGTTTACTGAATACTGCTGATATTTACGGCGACAGCAGGTAGCGAGATTTTGAAAACAGATCCTTTATCCGGTTCGCTGTCGATGGTAACTTTTCCATTTGCCGATGCAACAATAGTATTCACCAGGTAAAGCCCGACACCTGAGCCTTCGGATGCTGTTTCCACCTGTTGGAACTTTTCAAAAATTGATTTCTGGTCCGCTTTACTGATACCTATTCCGTTATCTGCAACGCTGATGACCAGATGGTCGTTCTCCTGGTAAGCGCTGATCAGAATTTCCGGAATGCGGTTAGCCGGCGTATACTTGATGGCATTGTTCAACAGATTATAGATTACGCTGCGTAGTTTTCGCCTTGCAAATCTGAGTTGAGAAATTTCCAATTCCTCTTTAATTATGGCTTTGGATTCCAGTATCTGAGGTGCCAGCGTAAGCCTTACATCCTCCAGGATATTCTGTAAGTCCAGCAATTCCACTTCAGCCTTGTAACGCTGTTCCTGCCAGCGCGTGGCAACCAGGTCGTTCACTACTTTTTTAATCTGCAGCAGACTGCTTTCCACATGCGCCAGGAATACGGGAAACTTTTCCATACTTTTTTCGGGCAGCTTTCTGAGCATTTCTATGGTTAAACCCAATGCAAAAAGCGGATTTTTAATGTCGTGTGCAATGGTGTCCAACAACAATTCATGCTCGGCAATCAGCTTTTCCTGTTCTTTAAGGTCTTTAATGCGTGAGGTAATGTCAACAAATGTAATGATGACCCCATTGGTGGTGTTTTCTTTGCGTACCAGGTAAGGGAGGATATTCATCTGATACCAGCGCATGTCTGTAGTCTGGATCTCTTTTTCCAGGATCTTACCGGTTGCAATTACTTCTTTGATGTTATCAATGATGGTAGGATACCTGAAGTTTTCGCTGATCTCTTCCAATGGCCGGCCAATGTACTCCCGTTTCAGGTTAAACTGTCTCATGGCAGGGGGGGTAAATTTCCGAAGCGCCAGTTGCGCATCTACAAACAGTTGTGGAATAATGGTGTTGCTGAAATAATTTTCCAGTTCTTCGTTAAGTCCGATCAGTTCGCTAATCTGTTCATTTTTGCTTTGCATACGAAGTTTGAGTTAATAATTATATAATATCAGCCAATAAACGTAACTATAGGGAGATATTATAACACCAGCACTTGTGAATTGTTTGATGAACGGGTTAACCCCGGGGATGGAAAGGATTAAAAATGGTAACTGCTCAAAATCAAAAAAATGTTACATACGCTAAAAAAGTTTTATACGTTTGAGTACATAGTGTGCCTGAAATAACACCAGATTTTGAAGCCACATCATTGAGATATTATTAACTTAACAAATAAGCATCAGCTATGCTAAGCAATACAATTAAAGAAGCGACCAGAGAAGCACACCAGGAACTCGAAAAAAAAGTAATACTGAAAATGAAATCCATTCGCAGCAATGCCGACTATGCCGATTTCTTAAAGCATTTTTATGCCTATTTTAATGCGGTAGAGCAGGCCATTGCACCATATATCACATCCGGATTGTTGCCCGACCATACTGAGCGCCGCAACTCTTCCTATCTGAAAAAGGATATTGAGGAGTTGGGTGCAAATGTAAATGAGCTTCCACTTGTCAAGGCCCCGGAAATCAGTAATACCATTCAGGCACTGGGTGCCCTGTACGTCATGGAAGGTTCGATCATGGGTGGACCCATTATTGTAAAAATGCTGGAGAAATTTGGCATTACCAGCGGTATTTCCTTCTTTTCGGGATATGGTGAAGCTACCGGACAAATGTGGGGCAATTTTATAGCGATCATGAACGCGCAGGCCGGCGATGCTATAGAAGAGCAGCAGGCTATTGATGCGGCCAATGCAACATTCTCCAATTTTGGAGCCGTATTTGACACGCTGGCTATAGCCTGAACCCCGGTTTCAATCAAAAGCAATTAACCCCATAAAAATCTAATTTTTCATTAACCGTGGCGACATGCGTTTAAAGAAATAAATGTTGAGCAGGAACTGCGTATAGCCATATACGGCATCTTCCAGTGGGATGGTAAGTACCCGGATGTTAAGGAAGTCCCTGGGATTGTAATTTACAATAGGTGCTTCCAGTCCGGTACCGGTGAGTACGCCGTTTACAGGAAGGAAACCTAACATTAAAATGAAAAATACCAGCGAAGCTTTACCAATCCATTGTGCCCTGGCAAAAAAGTGCAGAAAAATAAGCGTTAAGGTGGTAGCTGCAGCCGTTACAAAGGTGTAGATCTTATCGTAATGTAATAAGGCGATCAAGGTTAGTGTAATTACACTGACAAACACAATGATGGTATTAAAAGCATCGGCCCAGCTCAGGTCAAAAAACTTGTCGAGACAGAAATAGGTAAATACACAGGAAAATGGAATGCAGATAAAAAACAACCACTCTTCAACCGGTAGGCCGAATAAGGTTATCCCCGTGGTATAGCTGGTATTGAACCACCAAACTCCCATTTTGGTAAAATAAATATCCCAGCCTATAAAGGGAACGGCTACCAGTAAAGCTGCTTTAAAAAACGCAGGAAAGTGTTTGTAAAACTGTATCCTTTTATCGAATGAAAAAATGAAACATACGATCACAGTAAGAAAATTGATCAGCAGATAGGTGTAAGGCTTCATTTTTTAGGTTTGTTAAAATACATTCTGAAATATTTTGGCGGAACCCACAGAAAACCAAAGCACTCTCCGTTGTGTTTTACCACATGCTTATGATGTTGTTTATGAGCCCTTCTGATGGCCATCAGGTAAGGGTTTTGTGTTTCACGCAGCAACCTGATGCGCTGATGGATAAAGATGTCGTGCACAAAAAAATAGGCCATTCCGTAAATGGTAATCCCAAGGCCGATATAAAATAAGGCACTGAAATGGTCTATGGAACCCATATACATGAGGGCAATAGCAGGTAAAGCGAAGATGACAAAGAAGTAGTCATTTTTTTCCAGCGGCCCTTCGGTGCTGTGGTCATGGTGATCGCGATGCAGGACCCATAGAAAGCCGTGCATCACATATTTGTGGATGAGCCAGGTGGCAGCCTCCATCAATATAAATGTCAAAACTGTAATGATGAAATTCATAGTTCTGCTATCATTTTTTTTAACCGTGCGGAGGTGATTTTGTTTTTGTTGTCGCGAATGAACTGTTGATCCTGCTCAATATGGGTGTTGTATCCCAGAAATGAAGGACAGTTTTTTTGTACAGACAAGCGAATGAAGCGAATTTCAACATTGTTTTGCGCTTCTTTTATCGCCAGTTCGATAGCTTTCTTGCCCTGGTTAAATGTACTGAACTTTGCAATGGGGTTGATGATGTGTTTGGCCCATACCACTTTTAAAGCCCCTAAATAGGCCAGATGAACGGGGTCTCCTGTTTTTGTACTCAATTCCTCAATCATGGCCCTGCATAGTTTTTTGTTGGAAACAGCCTTTACATAATTTGTACGGATATGCTCCATATCTTCTGTATTGGCGTTAGCTATGAGCACCTGGAGAAACAATATGGTTAATACAGTAAGGAATTTCATAACACCGCCATTTTATATCGTAAATAACTACGCATGGCCAGCGAAAGTTTTTCCGTATTGGGGATACGGATGCGCTGCTGCATTATTTTCTCTGCAGGGGTGTTTTTAATCTTCTTAAACAACGACCGGTAATATTTATAGGCCAGGTATACCCCAAATCTGGACTGCACGGGCAACTTTTTAATGCCCTTCAAGGCCTCATCAAATTCAGCCTCAATTTCATGCTCTATTTCTCGCTTGGTTTCGTTACTGAAAATACTCATTTGGATATTAGGGAAATAGCTGCGTCCCAGGGCTTGATAGTCTTCTTTCAGGTCGCGCAGAAAATTTACTTTTTGAAAAGCCGAACCTAGTTTCATGGCGTATGGCTTAAGCCTTTCAAAGGCTTCTCTGTTTCCCTCCACAAATACCTGCAGGCACATCAAGCCAACAACTTCGGCAGAACCCAGGATGTATTCTTTATACAAGTCGGAATTGTAATTGATTTGCTGCAGGTCCATTTCCATGCTGTGCAGGAATTGTTCGATCAGCGATCTGTCAATGTCAAACCTGTTTACCGTTTCCTGAAAAGACTGGAGTATGGGATTAAGTGAAATTCCTTCGTCCAGGGCATTCCAGGTTTCGGTTTTAAAGCGCTCCAGTAAGCGTGCCTTATCGTAGTCGTGAAAGCTATCAACAATTTCATCTGCCAGGCGTACATACCCGTAAATGGCATAAATGGCGGGGCGTATTGCGGCTTTTAAAGCCAGGATACCCAGGGAAAAACTGGTGCTGTATTTTTGGGTAACGGTTTCACTTACTTTGTAAGATAACTCATCAAATAGCTTTTTCATGCCTGTTAATTTTAAGGTTGTTTACTTCGTTAGCTGCAATTTTACCTGATATAATGGATGGCGGTACGCCCGGGCCAGGCACGGTTAACTGACCGGTATAGAATAAATTAGACAGGTGCTTGTTTTTAATCGATGGCTTTAACACTGCCGTTTGCGCAAGGGTATTGGCCAGCCCATAGGCATTTCCGCCATAGGCATTGTAGTCGCTCACAAAATCGCTTATGCAATAGCTTTTCTTATACGCTAACCTGGAAGCCAGATTGTGGGCTCCGGTGTGTTTTTCCAGTCGTTTGAGCATTTCAAGCAGGTAATGCTCACGTGTAGGTTCAGCGTCTGCAAGTCCGGTTGCCAACGGCATGAGTAAAAACACATTTTCATGCCCCTGCGGTGCCACCTGCGGATCTGTTTTAGACGGGCAACACACATAGAACAATGGGTTGTCAGGCCATTTTTTTTCATCATAGATGCTTTTAACATGTGCATTCAGATCATGTTCAAAAAACAGGGTATGGTGTTTAAGTCCGGGAATCTTTTCTTTAAAACCGAGGTAATAAATAAGGCAGGAGGGGGCAAAAGTGCGTTTTTTCCAATATGTCTCCTTGTAGTTCCGTAATTCAGGATCCAGCAGGGTTTCGGTATGGTGATAATCTGAAGAGGCTATGACCGCATCAAATTCCAGGTAAGTGCCGTTCGTTATTATTCCTGTTGCCCTGCCTTCATGTGTAACAATTTTTTCTACATTCTGGTTGAAATGAAAAATAGCACCCTGTTCTTCTGCCACTTTTTTCATTGCGGTTACCAGTTCGTAAAAACCTCCCATAGGATACCAGGTGCCCAGTGCATATCCGCCGTAATTCATTAAGCTATACAAGGCTGGTATCTTTTCTGGTGATGCGCCCAGAAAAATGACCGGGAACTCCATAAGTACCCTCAGTTTTGGGTGTGAAAAATACCGGCCTACATAATTTCTGAAACTGGAAAGCAGGTCTAACTTTAACGCACTGCCTGCTATGCGGGGCGACATAAATTCCAGCCAGCTGTGACAAGGCTTGTTCACAAACTCACGCATCCCCACTTCGTACTTGTACCTGGCAGATTTCATGAAGGTGTCCAGCTGCTTGCCCGCTCCCTTTTCCAATGCTTCAAATATGGCTTTGAGTTCGTTGTACGACTTGGGTACACTGATGTTTCCGTCTTTAAAGATCATCTCGAACTGTGGATCGAGTGAAACCAGCTGGTAAAAATCGGCAGCCTGGTGCCCAAAATCATTAAAAAAATCTTCGATAATGTCAGGCATCCAGTACCAGCTGGGGCCCATGTCAAATGTGTAACCATTGCCGCTTTTCAATTGCCTGGCCCGGCCTCCAGGTTGATCGTGCTTTTCAAAAACATGGACTTCATTACCCGCCTGTGCAGCATATGCTGCAGCCGACAGACCGGAAATACCAGAACCGATTATGGCGATCTTGTTTTTCATGCCTGCTGGTTTTTTGAAAGACTATAGCTTGCTTTATCCAATAAATCGCTGCTATCCATGTGCTGCGAGAAAATAGGATGATGAAAATCATTAAGCTTACCAAGTAGCCGTATCAGCTCCATTTTTTCAGCATACAACAGGTTTCCTGTAACTATGGTCGTGGCCTGGCGTATTTTATCCATTTGCTGATCTAAAGCTTCAAGGCCAGCCGGGGTTATGGAAATTACCTTACTGCGCTTGTCTGTTTCGGAGTCTGTTTGTGCTACCCAGCCTTTTTTAATTAGCCTGCCGATGATCTGCATGCCGGTTGGTTTATCCTGGATGTTTTTTTTGATCAGGTCCATTTTTGTCATTGCCCCAAAAGCCCTGAGATTGATCAGGTAGATGAAATCTTCCTGTGTAGTAAAGTCTGAATTGTGTATAGCCGCACGGGAATAGGTTTTTGCATACCTGTTCATATGGACCAATAAAGTACTGATCACACTTTCAGGACTTCGGCCATGCGCTTTTCCTTCCCAAACGGGTTCATCGGCCGGAAGTTCTTTTTGCTTTTCAGTGTCGTAAATCCAACGTTTAAAGCCATTTATATTTTTAGGGTAAGAACCGGTATCTGTGCCAGTGTCAAATTGTTCGACCAGGTGAATTACCTCTTTTACGGTTTCATAGTTCATGGATTCCTGTTTTATAGTATGTAAATATACTATAAATATTCATTAAAAGTATTTAAATATACTTAATGATCCATAACATAATGCCAGCCCCTGCTTTACAAGGGCTGGCATTTTACAAGAGTTGTTAGTTTTTAATGCTCTTGAGCATTTCTTTAACAGCTATTTCTATCTGTGTATCCGTTCCACTCAGGTAGTCTTCGTATTTAACAGGCACTTTAATGTCTGGCTCAACCTGTAAGTTTTCGGTTGTGCGGTTTTCCTTGCCTATGGTACCGATCATTGGGATCCCGAAAACCATGGTCGGGTCAATCTGCCGCTCCCACCATACGGCAGTTCCCGTTCCGGCAACCGGCATTCCGATCAGTTTGCCCAGGCCATTCTGCTTGTAGATGTAAGGGAAAATAAAAGCATCGCTATAGTTGGCTTCGTTCATCACCACGCAGGAAGGTTTATACCAGCGGGTGTTTGGCTCACCACCTTTTAACCTGTTGCCCTGAGGCGAAAATTCAAGGTATTTTTTGCCGGAAAGGAAGGTGTTCAGGTCGTCATGCAGCCAGCCACCTCCGTTAAAGCGGGTGTCCACAATAAGGGCCTCTTTTTCCATGTTCTTGCCCAACACTACATCAAATACCTCTCTGAAACTGGCATCGTTCATCCCTTCAACATGTACATAGCCAACTTTTCCTCCACTTAAACGGCTCACCATATCTTCCATTTTTTTGATCCAGCGTTTGTACATCAGGCTGTTTTCCTCGGCAAGGCCGATCGGTCTGATCTTCTCCGTCCAGCGGATTTTACCTGCCGGGTCGAAGAAACTGAGCAGGATATTTTTGCCTTTTTTGTTGTTGAGCATTTTTGCCCAGTCTGCATCGGCACTTAAGGGAACCTGGTCAACGGCTTCAAGTATGCAGCCGGCTTTTACTTTACTGGTATTTACCGCCAATGGGCCACCGGCTATAACTTCGGTAATTTTAAGGCCTGTATTGCCGTAGGTCTCGTCGTAAAGCAGGCCCAGGGCAGCTGTCTCATCTGCATTGGGGAGGCCAGGGGTATAGCGCCCGCCGGTATGTGAGGCATTAAGTTCACCCAGGATCTCGCTCAGCATCTCCTGGAAGTCGAAATTGTTGCTGATGTGCGGCAGGAACCTGCTGTAGGTATTGCGGTACATTTCCCAGTTTACGCCGTGTAGTTCCGGATCGTAAAACTTGGCTTTCACCTGACGCCATGCATGTTCAAAAATAAAGGTTCTTTCGGCTGCTGCATCCAGAGTCATATCTCCATTGATGCCGATAGGGCTTACCCTGCCGCTTTCACTTTCTACTTTTACCAGGCGGCCACGGTTGCTTACAAAGAGGCTCTTGCCATCTTTGCTCATTTCCAAGCCACCCGGCGAACCGGAAAGCTTCGCCAGTATCCTGGTTTCCCTGCTGCGTGTATCGGTAACCCAGAGGTCGTACCCGCTTTCAAAGGCCGAGAGGTAATACAATTTGCTGGCATCAGGGTTAAGGGCATATCCACCCAGTGAACTGCTGTTTATAGTGAGTTTTACACGCCTGTTTTCAAGATTAGTAAAATCGGGCACAAAGCCTTTTTTAACGGTATCTGCCTTTTTAGGTTTGGTTTTATCGACCAGGGTATCTTTTGGGGCAATACGTTCGCGCTGCTGCCTTTCTTTAAACAGATCGTAGTCGGCTTTGGTCATACTGGCCTGATCATAGGCTGCCTGGTCAAAGAATACCCCAAAAATATCCATTTCGCGGTTGCCTTGTATGGCCAGCGATTTACGACCGTATTGGCCGCTGGCCCAGGTCATCATTTTTCCGTTGAGCGCCCACCTGCCCATGCGTTCGCCAAAGCCACTGTTTATCGGATATAGCCTTTCACCAGATCCATCGGCTTTGATGATGGCCAGGTTACTTCTGGACATATAGCCGTTCTGATCGTCGGTAAGGATGTATTTGCCGTCCGGGCTCCACTGAAAGCTCCAGTCACCATCGCTGTAAGAGTGGTTGTGGCCTTTGGGCAGCAGGGTACGGCTCGATTTGCTTTTCAGGTTGTAAACCTTTAAGATGTTGCGGTCTTCTACATAGGCGATCTCTTTGCCATCGGGCGAGATCTCTGGCTGGAACTGCTCTGAAGTACCTTCAATCAGCGGTTCGTCTTTAATTACTGTAGCTGCATAAAAGTAAGGCTCGTCTTTCTGTACAATGGTGCTGCGGTAAATGTCCCAGCTTTTGTTTCTTTCTGTGGCATAAATGATAGACTTGCTGTCGGGCGACCAGATGACCATCCTTTCCTGCTGTGGTGTTTTGGTGATCTGTTTGGTTTGTCCATTGTCAACACTGGTTACGAACACTTCGCCCCGGGTTACAAATGCAATTTCCTTTCCGTTAGGGCTCAGCGAAAATTCGCTGATATCCCCATTTACGGGATAGGTTTTAACCAGGTTGTCGCGGCCGTCGTTAAGGATGCGGATCTGTACTTTTTCCGGCTTTCCATTTTTAAAGGTATAGATCTCGCCGTTTTGTGAAAAACAAAGCGTGTTGTTATGGGAACGGCTAAGGTGACGAACGGGATTGTCTTTAAAGCTGGTAAGTTGTGTATAATTGCCGCTGCCCTTTACCGGCATACTGTAGATGTTCTGGTTGCCGTTTTTTTCGCTCAGGAAATAGATCAGCTGGTCATCAGCACTGAACAGCGGGTTGCGGTCTTCGCCTTCAAAGTTTGAAAGCCGCGTATAGGTGTTTGAAGGGATGTCCATCAGCCAGATATCACGCGTTACGGATGAGGTATGGTGCTTTCTCCAGGCATCTTCAAAGCCTTTTTTGTCTTCAAAAACAAGCTGTTTGCCGCTGCTGCTGAAGCGCGCGTTTTCTATGCCCGCCGCACTAACAAGAATGGGTTTGCCGCCACCCAGTTTTACTGAATAAAGGTTCTGGAAAACACGTGGACTATGGAACCTGGCACTTTGCGCAGTGCTGTTGCGCGAACTGCCGAACAGCACCTGCTTGCTATCTGGTGTAAAATCGTAAGGATAATCGTTTGCACTGTGATAGGTGAGTCTTTCTGCTGCACCGCCACTAACCGGAACGGTATATACATCGAAATTGCCATAGCGGTTGCTGGCGAATGCCAGGGTTTTGCCGTCGTGGCTCCATACCGGCATCATATCGTGCGCTTCATTCAGCGTTAAGGGGATAGCCTGTCCGCCACTGCTGCTTACCAGGTAAATATCGCCTTTATAACCAAAGGCAATCTGTTTTCCATCCGGAGAAATGGCCGGATAACGCAGCCATAACGGGCCATCCTGTGCCTGCAGCATAAAAGCCAAAAATACGAGAGACGCTGCCAATAAAAGTCTTTTCATTTCCTTTAAGTTGTTTTTAATGCAACAAAGATGCGTTATCTATTTTGTACTGGCCAAATTTTGTAAAGGTTTTGCCTGCAACTTTATTGCTACATAACAACCCTGTAAAAGCTAAATTAAAATGGTGGATTTTAATTGTTTAAATAATTGCTTAGCCTTTTAACACACCGATGGCATAGGTCGTCATCAGCAATAATGCTGTGTCCTGGTTTTTTAGCAGGTAGGCTTTAATAGCCTGCAACGATTTGGTCATGTGGCTGTTTACCGTTGCAACAGAAATTCCCATAATACCGGCAGTCTCTTCATAGCTCCTGCCTTCTATTTTACAAAGCTGAAATACCTGCTTTCGCTGAGGGGACAGCTGGTTGATGGCCTTTTGTAAAATACCCGCTGTTTCTTTATTCTCCAGCAATTCCTGCCCATCCAGGTAGTGATCGGCAGAATTGAGAATCAGTGTTTGGATAAGGGATTGATCATTGGCTACTTTTCTGAAATAATTGTACACCAGGTTTTGTGCTACCGTATACATATAGGCCTGGAAAGATTTTTCGGTATCCAGTGTACTGCGCTTGTCCCATAGCTTTATAAAAAGTTCCTGAAGCAACTCGTCGGCAATGTCTGCATTTTTTACCATGCGGAGCACCCTGTAGTAAAGCGGTGGGCTATAGGCTTTATACAGTGCATTAAATGCCTGTTCGTCGCCACGGCTCAGTCTTACTAGTAAATCTTTCTGATATTTGTCCTCCAGGATTCTCAAGCTCCAAATGATATGTATTTACAAATTTAACACATTTTCAGCGTTTTTAGCGATGGGCCAGGTTTTGTAAATGATTTAAAAATATTAATCTGATTAACAGGCTGTTGTGTTTTTGTTTTGTTTTTTTTTCAATTAGGGTCATTGGATTTTGGCCTGGCGGTGTATTAGCTAACAAATTACCGGAAATGAAAGCCTCTGTAAACCATCTTTTTCATAAATATCTGCTCAACGGCTGTAGTGACGAGGAGATTAAGCTGCTGCTTGAACACTTTAAAACTGAAGATGAGGCAGCGGGTTTAAAAGCACTTATTGTTGCAGAACTTAAGCAGCAGGAAATGCCTGTTAATGCAACTGACATAGACCGGAGACTGGAACGGATCTATCAAAAAGTAAATGTCCATATCCGAAATGAAAATCAGGTTGTTAAGCTCCAAAATAACAGAAACCTAAGCTATATTGCCATTGCCGCATCTGTGGTCATGGTGCTAAGTGTTGGCCTGTATTTTTATAAAGGCTCAGCTAAACAGGAGCAACCACAGCTGGTGATGAACAATGATATTGCTCCGGGCAAAAAATCGGCAACATTAACATTGGCCAATGGAAAACAGATTGTGCTCTCAGCTCAAAGCAAGGGGCAGCTGGCCAATGAGGCTGGGGTCAGCATTTCAAAGACCGCCGAAGGAGAACTCCTTTATAAAGTAACCGCGAATGATCCTGTGAAACCCGGGCAGATGAATATTTTATCTACAGGCAGGGGAGAAACTTATACGGTAAGTTTGCCCGATGGAAGTAAGGTCTGGTTAAATGCCGCATCCTCAATCCGGTTTCCGGCCTCCTTTGCTGCTTTAAAACATAGAACGGTAATGCTCGCCGGAGAAGCTTATTTTGAAATCGCAAAAGATAAACTGCACCCTTTTGTTGTGCAGACCGACAGGCAGAAGACGGAAGTGCTGGGAACCCATTTTAACATCAATAGCTATAAAGAAGAAACCGTTACAAAAACTACTTTACTTGAAGGAAGTCTGCGTGTTACATCGTTGGCCGCTGGTAATGCCGATGAAAAAATCTTAAAACCAGGAGAGGCCTCCATATTGACGCAGGCGAGGGGCATTAAAGTGGGACCGGCAGATACCAGGGAAACTATGGCCTGGAAGAACGGATTTTTCCGCTTTACTGCACAGCCTATTGATAAGGTGATGCAGCAGATCAGCCGTTGGTATGATATTGAGGTAAGTTATGCAGGGGAAATGCCTGAAGAGCAATTTAGCGGGGCTATAGCCCGAAACAAAAACATAAGTGAAGTGTTGGGTATGTTGAGTTATGCCAGGGCCGTAAAATTTAAAGTAGAGGGAAGGAGGGTGACGGTAATGAAATAAAATGCTACGCAACAGGCCACAAAAAAACCAGCCCGACAGCAATCGGACCGGTTCAAGTACGGGTGGCAATAATTAATACGAATATCAACTCATTGCTGGATGCCGAGAATCTGGAAAATGCAAGGCAGACAGCTTAACAACCGAACCTAAACAAATGTACAAAATTTGCACCCAAATGCTGTGCGCATTGCAGGCACAGTATAAAATATGGAGAGTTATGAAGTTAACCACTCTGCTCTTATTTGCAGCGATTATGCAGGTCAGCGCCGGAACGTACGCGCAAAGGGTATCCCTGTCACTTAAGGAGGCCAAACTCCTGACCATTTTTGATCAGATCAGTGACCAGACAGGCTATAGTTTTGTGGTTACCAATTCTATTTTGAAAGATGCTTCAACAGTGACCATAAATGTAAAAAATGCGGCACTTAAAGAGGTACTGGAACAGGTTTTCAGAAACCAGCCTTTTGAATTTACCATCAATAACAATTCGGTATTGGTGAAAAGAAAAGAAACATCTGTTATTGAAAAGCTCATCGGACAGTTTACAGCGATTGATGTCAGAGGGAAAATAGTTGACGAAAAAGGTCTTCCTCTTCCTGGAGCAACTGTAAAAGTTAAAGGGGGCAGCAAACAGGTGCTTACCAATACCGAAGGTAATTTTACCCTGAACAGTATAGAAGAAAATTCTGTGCTTGTCATTTCCTTTTTGGGCTATAAAAATAAGGAAGTAAATGCAGCAAAGGATGTTGGCACCATAAGCCTGGAAGTCTCGGCCGGAGAATTGAATGAGGTAACCATATCAACGGGTTACCAGACCTTGCCAAAGGAGCGGGTTACCGGTTCTTTTTCCAGTGTTTCTGCAAAGGACCTGGAGCAGCAAAGGCTAAGCAATATGGGGTCCCTGCTGGAGGGCAGGATACCTGGTTACAACAACGGCCTCATCAGGGGCACAACTTCCATGACACAGAAATTGTATCCTTTGTATGTCGTTGACGGCTTCCCGATTGACAATGTAAATCTGAATTCAACTGAAACAGCTACAAATGGGATCCCCGGCTTGAACCTGGAGGATATTGAGAGCATCACCGTATTGAAAGACGCTGCCGCGGCCTCTATATACGGTGCCCGCGCAGCCAATGGCGTAGTTGTTATTGTGACCAGAAAGGGCAAAAAGGGCAAGCCCCAGATTTCTGCTTCGAGTACCTGGACGGTGTCGCCTTACCGCATGTACAATGACAATTTTACCAACGCTGCAGATGTGGTAGACCTGGAAAGGGAATGGGCAGCAAACAACCCTAACCTGAAAACGGCAAATGCAGCTACTTATGCGGCAAACCTGCTGCAGAATATTGCATACCCAAGTCAGGGTATCAATTCCATTCTTCGTTATTATGCCGGCCAGATCACGCAATCTGCCATGGAAACAAAACTGAACGAACTGGCATCGGCAGGTTATCAGTATTACGATGATGTAGAAAAATACAGCAAACGCAATCCCTTTTATCAGCAATATAACCTGAATGTGGGTACTGCAACCGAAACGAATGCCTTATATGCATCTGTAACTTACCGTAACAATAAAGCGGAAGATAAATATGCAGGTGACGAAACCATAGGTTTTAACCTCAACAATTCTACCCAGATCAGTAAATGGTTGAATATGCAGATAGGAACTTATTTATCCTATAACGAAGAAGCAAGGCAAAGTTACAATACGCTTTCTCCGGGCTATTCGTACATGCCTTACGACAGGCTGGTTAACCCTGATGGTAGTTATCTTACATCGCTGGCGGCATCACGTTTGAGCGCCAATACTATGAATGTTATCCAGAACAATGGCTTATACAACATGGACATTACCCCGCTCAACGAACAATCCATGAACCTTGGTAAGCAAAAAAATATGAGTGGCCGGTCGTTCATTAAACTGAATGCAAAAATTGACGATTGGATCAGCTACAATGCGAGTTTTCAATATGAATATGCTACTGGCCGTTTAAATCGCCTGTACGATAAAAACACGTATTATGTGCGCAGCTATGTGAACAGCTTTGCAACCGGAAACCCCGGAACTACCGCAACCTTTAATGTGCCTTATGGTAACATCAATTACAGTCAGAACAGGTTTAACAATTCCTATAACTTCCGGCAGCAGCTGAATATTGACAAAACCTTTGCTGAAAAACATAACCTTACTGCAATTGCAGGAACGGAGCTCAGAAATTCAAAATTGAGTACTGATCTTAAATACCTTTATGGTTATGACCCCCAGACATTGAACAACGTTTTGCTGAATGAAAAATTGCTGGGCAGTTTTGGCGGAGGTTTGCTGGGTGGAAATACCTTTAACAGCAGCTCCAGGGCCGAAGACATCAATCGCTTCATTTCCCTGTATGCGAATCTGGGTTATGCCTACGATGGTAAATACTTGCTTACCGGTAGTGTGCGCTGGGACAGGTCTAACCTTTGGGGTACAAGTTCGAAGTATCAGAATACGCCAATATGGTCATTTGGTGCGGGCTGGAATATCTATAAAGAGTCCTTTTTTGATGTGGCCTGGGTTGATGTGCTGAAGCTTAGGCTGTCTCATGGTATCGCTGGTAACGTAGATCCTTCAAATGCACCTTTTATGACGGTAAATTATTATGCCAACAACAATGTAGGCGGTGTATACGGTTCTATAGGCTCCAGGCCAAACCCATTGTTGTCCTGGGAAAAAACAACTACAACCAATGCCGGTCTAGATTTTACCTTGTTTAATAACCGCTTAACAGGAACATTGGATTACTATTACAAACAGGGCCGGGACCTGTTGGCTAATACCATGGGCGTGCCAACAGAAGGTTTTGGTTATTCAACTTATGCCATCAATAACGGACAAATGTCCAATAAGGGCATTGAAGTATCATTATCTGGTGATATTGTCCGCTCAAATGACTTAACCTGGAACCTGGGTGTTCAGTATGCCAACAATAAAAATAAGGTTACCTATGTTAATGTGGAGGCCCCGGTTTACTTTCTGCAACTGGATTATCCGCAAGCCTACCCCCGGATTGGAAATCCATACAACGCCATATACAGCTATCGCTGGGCCGGACTGACTTCTACTGGTTTGCCGCAGGTGTACAACGATAAAGGTGAAAAAGTACTGGCCTCTCCGGCCAACCTGCAATCGGTACATTACGCAGGTACAACTGTGCCGGTTTACAGTGGTTCCTTAAATAACATGCTGGAATACAAGAATTTTACCTTTTCTTTCCTCCTTACATTTGAAGGCGGGCATAAAATGAGAAATACTTTCCTGCCGGTGCTGGGCTCGGCATATAACGGTACCCTGGGAGGATATGTAACCCAGATCAGTGCGGTAAATAAAGACATTGTGAACAGGTGGAAAAATCCGGGCGATGAAGCCAGGACCAATATCCCGAGATTGGTGTTTGGCGAAGATCCTGCGTATAACAGCCAGAGCATGGACATTTATCAGAAAGCAGATATCAATGTTATTGATGCTTCCAATCTGCGCCTGAGAAACATCTCACTGGCCTATAAACTTCCCCAGGCTATCGCCAGAAAAGCGGCCATGAGCAATGTAAGGTTCCAGTTTAATGTAGAGAATGCATTCACCATTGCCAAAAGTAAAGAAGCCAAGTATTTACTGAACGGATATCGCTCGCCAAATTATGTATGGGGTGTTTATGTTAATTTTTAAGTGATTGAGATATGAAGACAATATTTTTAAATAACCTGAAAATGTCGGTTTTGCTGTTATTGCTCATCAGTTTCAGCGGCTGTAAAAAATTTATAGATGTTATTCCTCCCGGAAAAAAAATCCCTAAAACTTTCGCAGATTATGAGGCTTTAATACGCGATGAATATGGTAACCACCGGGCAGTGATTACCCAGGCGCTATTGTTGCAGAACGATAAGTTCGAATCCAGTTCAAACCTGAACTATTACCCGCTTTATACTGCCAATTATTTCTGGAATGAAAGCGCTGACAGGATAGCCATGAACAATGCAGATGAAACCACTTACTATGCTGGTTACGGTGCAATTTCAACCAGTAACCTGCTTGTTGAGCATGCTGGTGAAGCTACTGAGGCCACACAGGCACAAAGAAATGAGCTGATTGCACAGGCAAAAGTTTTAAGGGCACTGAATTATTATATTCTGGTCAACTACTATGCCGATACCTACGAAGAAGCAAATGCAGCGACTAAACTAGCTGTTCCGCTCATATTGAGTGCCGATATTGGTGCGGCATATACCCAGGTAAGCATTAAGGATATTTATGCCTTTATGCTGAAAGACGTAGACGAAGCCATCCCGGCTTTGCAGGCCACCAGTGCTACCGTATTGCACCCTAACCTGGGTGCAGCTTATGCTTTGAGGGCAAGAATTAACCTTACTATGGGCAGGTACCAGGAGGCATTGACGGCTGCTAACGAAGCTTTAAAATACAACGACAAACTGTTTGATTGGGTTCAATACTACAATACCTATAAAACACAGATTGAAGCGCCTAATGTATATACGAATGCGCCATCTCCAATGGGACATAATTATGTAGAGAACTATTATTTCCGTCATGGAGCTACCAATCAGCCCGGTAGGGAAGCTGCAATCCGCCTGGACCGGGCAACACGGTTTGAAAATGGTGATGCCCGTTTTAAATCGAGATGGAAATTAAGAACGGTTGGCGCAGATACCTATCATACCAGCATCACAACAGGTTTTTACAATATTGGCGGTCTGACCACTACTGAAGTGTACCTGATCAAGGCAGAGTGCCAGGCGCGTTTAAGTGATGTAGGAGGGGCAATGACGACACTTAATGCTGTACGTGTTAAGCGTATTTTTCCGTCAAATTATGTGGCACTTACCGCTGCAAATACTGCCGATGCTGTAAAACTGATACAACGTACGAAGGCTAATGAGCTGATATTTGGTATCAATGTATTTGCCGATGCCCGCAGGTTAAACAAAGACCCGCAATATGCAGTTACACTTACCAAAACAGAGAATGGCAGCAACTATAGTCTTTCACCAAATTCACATCTGTGGACCATGCCGTTCCCATATGGTGCAATTAAAAATCCGGGTAACGGAACATTGAAACAAAACGTAGACAAATAATTTAACTGTTCGATATGAAATCAATTAAAATAGGGGCAACATCAGTATTGCTGTTGCTGGCAATATTTGCAAATGCTTCCATCCTGCAAAAAGGATATAACATTAACGGGACATTTAAAGGTTTGGCTGATGGAACTGTGTTGGAACTTATCCCCTCCGGTACCCATGACGAAGAAAAGGCCGTAGCCAGCACGGTGATCAAAGACACCAGGTTCAGTTTTAACGGTACTGTAGATGGGCCAAGGTTGTTCAGGATTGCCGTAAAAGGGACCTATGGCGGCTGCCAGGTTATGGTATACCATACGAAAATTTCCATCACCGCTAATGCGGCGATTGCGGAGCGAAACAACAATAAATTTCTGGATTTGAAAGCGTTGAAAATTACCGGAAGCCCCGTGCATGAAACGTATTTGGAAAAAGTAGCCTACAGGGAAATGCTGAACGCGGATCATGAAGCCTATAACAAAAGAGGTGAAGCCATTACCAGCCAGTTATGGGCTGCTAAAAAAGAAAAGAACCAGGCCAAAGTCGATTCCCTGATCAATACTCCTGCGTACAAGCAGTTAATGGCAGAAGAAAAAGCTTTTTTTGATAAGGTAGGAAAGGTGTCAACTGAAACCATTCAGGCACATAAAGACTCCTGGTGGGGAGCTTTCCTGATGCTGAATGCTTACAGTTATTTTACACCTGAGCAGAAACCGCTGTTTGAATCTTTATCTGATGCCGCAAAAGACAGTTATTATGGCCGCAAGATAAAAGACGAACTGTTCCCGAAAGGATTTTTAAACCAGAAAGCACCGGTTTTCGAGGCGGCCAGCAGTGCAAAAAAAGATGCAGACCTTAGCCAGCTGGTAAAAGGCCATAAATATACGCTGGTAGATTTCTGGGCTTCCTGGTGCGGGCCTTGCCGAAAATCTATTCCAGGGCTGAGGGCTTTGTACGAAGAAATGAACAGCAAAGGACTACAGATTGTAAGTATTTCCATTGATAAAAAGGAATCCGATTGGCTGAAGGCCGAACAGGAGGAAAACCTGAAATGGCCAAGTTTCCTGGACAAAGGGACAACTTCTGCAGCCTGGAAAGTCAGGGCTATTCCGGCCATGTTCCTGCTCAATGAGAAAGGTGTTGTAGTTGCAGAAAATCTGAACCTTGAGCAACTTAAAGCTAAGTTAAAAGAAAGCATATAAAAGTTTTTTGCTTAGTTGACCATATTCAAGGCCTGAAGCATATGACGTTCCGTATGGTAGACCATAAAACGGAGTGTATCGCCCATATTCAGTTTAATGAACCGGCTCAATGCAGTTTCGACCTTTGGCTTATTCAGGTCAATGTTGAGGCATTGTTTTAACAACACTTTTAACAATTCCTGCTGCTTCAAAAAACGTTCGATTGTAAGGGTAACCAATAGTCCGCTTTCGGCTGTCATATGCTTCATGGCCTTGTATTTTTTTACCTTATTACCTTTTACCTGTATCATATTGGCAAAATAGTTGCCCAGCATCCCACCTTTAAAGCTGAGTTTGCCCTTACCTGGTTTTTGCTTCAGGATCTGTGCTTCAATTTTGGGCAGATAAAAATCGCCATAAAGGTTTAAATGTTCCAGGCATTGAAGTGCATTCCATTCCTGAGCATGGTTTTTGAAATTCAGCTGTTCGCTGCTTAATGTTTTAAGGTAGAGGGCCTCTGATATTGATTTTTCTGTTTTGCTTAAGAGCGCTGCGATGAGCACCTGGTTTTCTGCTTTCATAATTGATCTTTGATTCGATGCAAATTTGAAAAGAACGGATTTCCTGGTCCTTGATTGAAATCAAGAATTTCGGATCCGGCTTAAAGTCTCGGGCGCCATTCTTAAATAGGAGGCGATGTACTTCAATGGGATGTGCTGGAAAAGATCCGGACTGCGCCGCAGAACCCTGTTCAACCGCTCTGTAGGCGATAGCGTAAGCAGGTCAATCTCCCGTTCCATTTGCTGGACGATGACGGTCTCCATTAAACCGAGGTAGCCTCTCAGGTGGGCTTCATCCTGGTGGACCAGCTTTAAGACTTCCTCCCTCGAAATTACTTTGAGGGTAGTTTTACGGATGGCCTCTATATAAAAATCGGAAGGTTTGCCGCTAATGTAAGACGCTAATGAATTGATAACTGAGCCCGTGTAACCAAACCTGATGGTTTGTTCTTCATGCTCTGATAACAGAAAAACCCTGATGGCACCAGAGGCCACATAATAAAGGTTTTTTTCAATGTCTCCCTGTTGCAAAATAAAATCTCCGCGGGCAAATGATTTGCTGGTTCCGGAAATTTTTATCGTTTCTGCCAGCTGGCCGATAAAAGGAAGTTCATTACGCATAACTGGTTTAAAATAAAGCAGGCTGCAAAATACGATTTACAGCCTGCTTTATTACATTTTTATTTGGCGAAGTAGTTTCTCAGTTCGCCGGTATACTCTGCATAGTTCCAGCGGATCTGGTCTGCTTTCCCGTCACCGGTAATGTCTGCAAAATAGAAATTGGTATCTGCACTTTGCGAGGTACCCCTTAAGGAATAGATGGGGCCGCCAAAAGCATTTCCTGTAGTTGCAAAATAAGCTTTTATTTTGCCGAGGTAAAGGTCTGGCCGCCAGTAAACCTTATCGGCCCTGCCGTCACCATTGATGTCTGCAAAATAGAATACGGTTGATGCCGAAACGCTGCTGGCCCCAGAGTTGCTGAATGTTGAGGAAGCGGTAAAGGTGCCGTCGCCATCGGATAAATAAACCATGGTTTTTCCCGAATTCAGTGTAGGGTGCCACAGTATTTTGTCCATCTTTCCATCACCGTTTACATCGGCATAATAGAAAATAGTTCCCCCGGTAGTACTGGCACCTTCTGCACCATTTACTACCGAGCTGCTGAAGCTGCCGCCGGAGGTAGCCAGGTAAACCCGGGTTTTCCCGGAATCGAACGTTGCGTTCCAGTATATTTTGTCGGCCTTTCCATCCCCGTTTACATCTGCAAAATTATAAACCGTTGTGGTGCCTGCGCTTGTTCCTTCAGGGTTATCTACAACAGTTGCGCTGAAGCTGCCGCCGGTTGTAGCCAGGTATACACGTGTATGTCCGGAGTTTAGGGTCGGATTCCATAAAATCTGGTCGGCTTTACCATCGCCGTTTACATCGGCATAATGGTAACGCGTTGTGCTGAGCGTGGAAGCGCCGGCAGTATGTACCACAGCCGGAGAGGCAAAGGTGCCGTTGCCGTTAGACAGAAATACCTGTGGCCTGCCGCTATCGTAGGTAGGGTTCCAGTATATTTTATCCTGCCTGCCATCGCCATTTACATCGGCAAAGTAAAAGTTTGTACTGGCGCTGGCGCTTTTACCATTGGCATCGGTATGCGGACCGCCAAATATGCCCGGTACATAGGTGGCGATGATTGGCCAGTGGTCTGAAGGCCAGTAACCGCCATAGCTGGTGGTAATTACACTGGAAGAGGTGAAGGCCATGCTCCTGTCGCTCATGATCCAGTCTAGCTTTGAGTTGCCGGTAGCATCCCAGCCATGGAAAGTATAGTCGCCGGTACTGTCGCCCAGCGCATCTACTACGTCCAGGCCGCTTTTAAGATTTCCGATTTCGGTAGTACCCGGTTGCGCATTAAAATCACCAAACACAATTACCGGCAGGTTATCGGTATTGTATTGGTTTACCATATCAACCAATGCATTGGCGTTGGCAATACGTGTAGGCTGTGAATCGAACTGCCAGTGGCTGTTGCTGATGAAATATTTGTTGGAGGTGGTATTGTCCAGCAGCACTACCCATGTGGCTGTATTGATAATGGGGGAGGCACCAAGCCTTACCGTACCGCTTCGCTCCAGTGTAAACCTGGAGGTTTTATAGAAAATGGCTTTAGGGGTAGTGGTGATGGCGGTGCTGTAATATTCGCCATAGCCCAATGCCGACATTTGCGCCCTGAACCAGGTCTCAAAGAAATCGTCAGAAAATTCCTGTACACCGAAAACATCCGGGTTATTGTCAACAATGATCTGGCGGATGTTGCCTTTGCGCTGGTCAAGCGATTGAGGGTCGCCGGCATCGTCGTGCCTTACGTTAAAGGAAAGAACTTTGAAAGGACCTTCACCGGCCAGCAATGCGGCATTCGATAGTGCTTGCGGAGGTCTGCCTTTGGCATCCTCTTCCGGTTTGTTCATTTCGGCCTGCTTGCATCCTGCAAAGCAAAGCGCAGCAGTTAAAGTCAGGATTGACTTTTTCAGGCCATACCGGCCCAGCATTGTTTTCTTCATTTTGATGTAGTTTAAGTGATATTTAGTTTTTGGTTACGAATGCGTTTAAAAATAACCCCAACTCACGCTTGATGTATTTTGCTGCTGCTGCCTGATCTAAATACTGGTTACATCAATGTCTTTAAGAATAAAAAATATAATTTAATGTTTGTAAAGTACTAATATAATATTTTTTAATAAATTGAAATGTTATGTAATTAAAAAATAAATGTTATGAAATTTATAAAGGCAGTTTGCTGCACCGTTTGTGCAAAAAACAAATAAACCTTATCTTGCCGTTCACATACAAACCTGCCATTTGGACCATCTGGCTTAAAATGAACCTAAAAATGTTATTTAAAGAAAATCTAATGCGTAAAAACTTCCTTGCCCTGGGCATAGGCTGTTTATTGATGACTGGTACAGCTCCGGCCTTGCAGGCATCTGAAAATTCTACACCGGTTAGCATCCGTACCACTGCAGAGGCTAAAGACTTAATCGGGCGCTGGGACCTTACCGTTGATGTAAATGGTAAAACTGCGCCTTCCTGGCTGGAGGTGAAACTTTCGGGCTTTAAAACCCTGGTTGGTTATTTTGTAGCGATGTCGGGCAGCGCAAGACCAGTAGCCGAAGTGAAGTTTGACAATGGTAAATTCAGATTTGAGATTCCGCCGCAATGGGAAAGCGGAAGCCAGAACATGATCATAGAAGGGGAGCTGACAGCCACCGGTATGCTAGGTACCATGACCGATTGCGATGGAAAAAAATATAGCTGGAAAGGTGTTAAAGCTCCTTATTTAAAAAGAACAGCAGCCCCGGTATGGGGTAAGCCCGTTAACCTGTTTAACGGCAAAGACCTTAAAGGCTGGAAAGCCAGTGGCGAAAACCAGTGGATAGTGAAAAATGGCATATTAACGAGTCCGAAAGCAGGTTCAAACCTGATCACCGAACAAAAGTTCAATGATTTTAAACTGCATGTTGAATTTAAATATGCCAAAGGTGGCAATAGCGGCGTCTATTTGAGAGGACGTTATGAAACGCAGATAGAAGACAGTAAAAAAGATGCACATCCAAACAGTGTATTGTTTGGCGGTATTTATGGCTTTTTAACGGCCAATGAAATGGTAACCCTGGGGCCTGATCAATGGCAAAGTTATGACATCACCCTGGTTGGCCGTATGGTAACCGTGGTGGCAAATGGCAAAACGATCATCAGCAACCAGGAAATCCCGGGCATTACGGGAGGAGCGCTGGACAGCAATGAAGGCGAACCAGGACCAATTTATCTGCAGGGAGACCACCAGCCCATTGAGTTTAGAAAAATTGTGATCACTCCGGCCAAGTAAAGCTATTTTGCAATAGGTATAAAACTCCCTGTTAACACCGTTGGCAGGGAGTTTTTATTTTGCGCCAGCTGCTGTTTTCAGGTGTGATGCCAGATGTAGCTGTGTTTGTGCTGCGTTAGGGCTGTGTTCGGGCTGCGTTCTGGAGTGACAGCGCCTGGAACAGGTATTGCCTACCCTTTGTTAAGGCCTGTGGTTATATCAAGGCCTTACCAACCCCTTGTCAATGCGCTTTCAACGCAGCCTCAAAGTAAAACGCAGCCCGAACGCAGCCCAAACACAGGTCGAACACAGGTCGAATGCTGATTTCAATCAAATTCAAAAGTATTTAAAACAGAAGTGAAACTGTGCGGTGCAGTATTTTCATAAATTCGTTTGAATGGTGTGAAGGAAAAACAACAATCTAAATTGAGATCATGAGGATAACCATCTTATTTGTACTGCTAATTGTTTCAGGCAATTTATTTGCCCAGAAAGATCCTTACCGGGCTACATTACAATCCCTATGTGATGTACTGCTTACCACGCAGATCAGCAAAAGCTCCGATCCAAACTTCGGTGCCCTGGTTTGCAGGTCTGCCAATCCCGAAAATCACCCCATACATTCGCGGGCAGCAGAAGCCGTGTACCCTTTTGCCGTGGCCTATAAACTTACCCGCAAAATTCAATATCGTGATGCTGCCATTAAACTGGGCAACTGGCTGGTAAAAATCCAGGAAACAAAAGGCAAAAATGCCGGGGGATGGAGCGAGAGCTGGCCCGATCCTGAACAAAAAGGCTGGCATGGAACTACTACCGATCAGCTGATCTCGCTGGCCGGTGCCTATGCCATTCTGAAACCCTGGCTCAATGCGGCAGAAATAGAAAGCTGGAACCATACCATGAATGCCGCTGCCGATTATATCGTAGCCACATTCCCCCTGGGGAATATCAATTATAATCCTACCGGTGCCGCTACTTTGCTGTATACTTATAAGGTTGCTGCCAGACCTAAACAGAGCTGGCTCATCAAAGCCGATTCCCTGATGAACAACAGCACCTTAAATTTTGTAACCAGCGATAATTTTTTGAGTGGTGAAGGAAAAGGGGTTGATGAAGGCTATAATATTGCGCAAAGCATAGGCTATATTGCACTTTATGCGCTATTGAAAGACGATCCCCGGATCAGGCAGATTGCGGCCAATTTGCTTAAAACGCATACCTTGTTTGTATATCCCAATGGCACCATCGACAATTCATGGGGTACACGCGCTTTCAAATGGAATTATGAAAGCGGAACAAAAACTGCCCCTGGTGTTTATTTCAGTTTTGCCCTGCTGGCCGACATGGACCCGCAGTTTGGGGCAGCTGGATTAAAATGCCTGGAATATTTAAATACACATGCCATGCAGGATGGCTGGATTGGTTACGGCCCGCATGCTGCAAATCACAGCAGCAGTTCCCCGCCCTGCAATTACTCTACTTTTGCAAGGGCACAGAGCATTGCACTGGCCATTGAATATGGCGCCAAAACCAATGCTCCGGGAAAAGCTTTATTGCCGGCACAGCAGCTCAACTGGTACCGGTTTTTTCCGGATATTAAGGTGGCGGTTATCCGTACCCCTAAAATGATGGCCACGGTATCGGCTTATGGCGAAATAAGAAGATATCCGCGCGAATCTGTGTGCCGTGGTGGCAGCATTACCAATCTTTGGTACGACGGCTTCGGGGCAAACGGCTTTTTACAGTCTTCCTCTGTTTCTGCTTATGACAGGACCGAAGCCATGCACATGCCTGTGGAAAAGAACCTGCTTCCGCTCACATCCAGGATTGAGTTTACAAAAGATACCGCTTATTATGCCAATATATTTGAGGCCGATGGCGAAATGAATGTGCTGCAGGAGGCTGATCATGTTAAAGTAAGCACAGCTGGTAATATGCAAACCATTAAAGGCGTAAAATCGGCCAGCAGTTACAGTTTAACCAACCGTTTTTATGACAGTTATCTTGTAAAAGAGATTACCGTAAAAGGGGAGGATCAGCAATACCGAATTGTTGAGCCCATAGTGAAAGATAAGGGAACGACCTTCCGGTTGAAAAACGACAGCACGGTGATCATCAAAACAGCAGCTTCAAATGAGGAATGGGAATTAAAAGTGCTGAACAGCACCCTGCCTTATAAAATAACGCTGGGCAAAGATGCAGACCGGTACTGGTCGCCTTTCCCTGGCGTAGAGGCCTATCCGGTAATCATCAGTTTCAGCACAGGCTCAGCAGCCCCGCAAACGTTAAAAATAGCACTTGGTAAAAAATAAATACAATTATGATCTTAAGAACTCCGCTCGTTTCTTTTTTAATTCTGGCTGTATCCGGTCTCTCCGGCTTTGCCCAAAAGCCCGATAAGCCTAATGTTTTGTTCATTGCAATAGATGACCTGAAACCGCTGCTGGGTTGCTATGGCGACCGTTTGGCTAAAACGCCCAATATAGACCGGCTGGCGAAAATGGGTACGGTTTTCAAAAGCAATTACTGTCAGCAGGCGGTTTGCGGCCCAACCAGGGCCAGTATCATGACCGGAATGCGCCCTGATGTGACCAAAGTATGGGATTTGAAAACCAGGATGCGGGACATGAACCCGGATATTCTGACCATCCCACAATATTTTGCCAGTCAGGGTTATTCTACCCAGGCCATCGGCAAAATTTACGATCCAAGATGTGTGGACGAGGACCTGGATAAGCCCAGCTGGACTGTTCCGCATTACAAAACAGATAAAAGCTATTATGCCGCTTCAACCGGGCAACCTGTTTTAAATTATTACCAGGCAAAGGATACCAGGGCGCTGGTTGAAAAACAGAGGAGGGAGGCCGGTGAAAAGACCTTAACCGATCAGATGCTGCCGGCTACCATCCGGCCTTCGATGGAATGTGTGGATGTACCCGACAATGCTTATATCGATGGGGCCAATTCACTTCAGGCAAAGGATATTTTAGCTGCGCTTCAAAAGAAAAACAGGCCCTTCTTTTTTGCAGTGGGCCTGGCCAAACCGCATTTACCTTTCAATGCGCCTAAAAAGTATTGGGACCTTTATGAACGTGACAAGATGCCGGTGGCAGCATTTCAGGAGCAATCAAAAAATGCAGTGGACGTGGCTTATCAGAATTCGGGAGAACTGCGTGCTTACTCGGATATTCCGGCCTTACTGGCCTTTACCGATCAGAAAAGCTATGGGGTAACATTGCCTGTAGCGCGGCAAAAGGAATTGCTACATGGATACTATGCCGCAGTTTCCTATGCCGATGCACAGATTGGCATGGTGCTGAATGCCCTGGACTCACTGGGCTTAAGTAAAAACACGATTGTTGTGCTTTGGGGCGACCACGGATGGCACCTGGGCGATCATAACCTGTGGTGCAAACACTCCAATTTTGAGGAAGCCACACGCAGCCCACTCATTTTTTCAGCCCCTCATATTAAACCTTCTGCTACCCAATCCCTTTCAGAATTTGTAGATGTTTTTCCTACACTTTGTGAACTGAGCGGTATTCCGGTTCCGGCCCATCTGGAAGGTAAAAGCCTGGTGCCGCTGATGAAGAACCCGGGCGCTGCAGTTAAGGAATTTGCGGTAAGCCAGTACCCAAGAAGTGCCAATGCCATAGAAACACAGCGCATGACGGATGCTACAGCTAAGATCATGGGTTATTCCATGCGTACAAAAAGATACCGTTACACCATCTGGGTAGAAAATTTCAGGACTGACCAGCCATTTAAGGCCTCTGCTGTTGTAGGCCAGGAATTGTATGATTATGCGCAAGACCCCCTGGAAAAGGTTAACGTGCTGAATGATAAAAAATATGCGCAGACGGCCAGGCATTTGAAAGCTGAAATGATCCGTTATTTTAAAAGCAAAGAGAAGCGCTAGGCTACAATACACCAGCATAAAAAAGGTGTTACAGATTACTGTAACACCTTTTTTGTGGTTTAAGGGGTCCACCACAGTTTGGTAGTGACTTTATCCGGCCCGCCCAGTTTGCTGATGCCCGATGCCAGTCCGCCGGCATTTGCAGAGGCCTCAATAGGAGGATAGGTTAGCCTTTTTACCGCAGCCGGGTCACTGGCCGGCGCATCGGTATTGTCGGAATTTAAACGGGGATACAATTTAGGAAAACCCGTTCTTCTGACTTCGGCCCAGGCCTCCAGTCCGTACGGATAAAGTGCCAGCCATTTCTGGGTACCTATCTGCTCTCTTTGTACAGCTTCTGTACTGCCAAAGGCAACCGGAATGTTTGTCATGGCCGGTGTATTGTAAATGTCGCCCAGGGCTGAAGGTGTGCTGGTGCCGGTTTTGTAATTCCCGATCACTGTGGCATCTGTTACACCCCATTGTGCCATAGAAGCATCAATACCCTGCTGATAATAACTCTGCGCCGTACCTGCGCCCACTGTCCAGTTGTTCAGTTTGGCTTCGGCCATTAAAAAGAAGGTCTCTGCTGCGGTAAAAAGCGTCCAGGGAGCTACACCGCGATTGGCGAAACCAAATGAAGAATTGATATTACTGTTGTTGGCCACATTGTTTTGAGCAAGGCCAATCTGCACCTGCGATAATCCGTTGCGGATGCCTTTGTATACACCGCCACTGGCAGGGTCAAAAAACTTCTGTAAACGTGGGTCGTTATAGCCTTTTAATACGCTTTCCATGGCAGCACTCATACGAAATTCATTAAATGAGGATATAGAGGCAGTAAGGTGCGGAGTTGTTGTACTCACTTTCATCAGGGCATTGTCGGCATTGGCCGTAATCATACCGCCGGCTGCGGTAAGCGCAGCTTCGGCCTGCAGGCGGCCCAGCGCAGGATCTTTTTTAGACACGCGCATGGCTGCCCTTAACCAGAGGGAGTTACAGAATTTTGTCCATTTCTTTACATCACCACCATAAATCAGGTCCCCTTTTTCGAAATAGCGGGTGGTACCGGTATAGGCAGACAAAGTGGTATTGGCCTCTTTCAGTATTTTAAAGAAATCTTTATAGATGTCTTCCTGGCTGTCGTACCATACTTCGGTATTGCCATTGCCGGCCTGCGAATAGGGGATGGCGCCCCAGTTGTCGGTTACCGGCATAAACATAAACACCTTCCATACTTTAGTGATGGCGTGTTTTATAGGGTCCTGCAGTGGCCCGCCTTCTTTGGTTTGTTCCATTACTACGCTAAGCTGGGCGTTGGCATTGCTGTAAAAATGGTTCCAGCCATCGTTAAGCCAGTTGCCCACCATTACGTTCCTGTCCGACTCGGCAGATTGCGAGGTATTGGAGAAATATTGTGCCTGTGCATCCGAATAGCGGTTTGCGAAACGCTGGAAGGGGGTGGCACCAGAATTGGTGGTATTTGGGCCAAAACAGCCCCGGTATTGTGCTGCAGAAAAGATATATTCCAGTGTGGCATTGTCTACCGTCGAAATTTTGGTTTTATCTGTATTCAGGTCTTCAAAATTTTTGGTGCAGGACAGCATTACTGTTGCTGCCAGTAAGGTACCTAGTGTCTTTTTTATATAATGTGCTTTCATCATGGATATGAATTATTCTTCGGACAAGTCCGGATTAAAAAGTAAGGTTTAACGAGAGACCGAATGAGCGGGTGGTTGGCGGAGCAAAAGCCTCGATACCAACGGTAGAATTTCCGCTTCCGATCACCTGCTCCGGATCAAAGCCCTCGGCGCGGTTCAGCAAAAAGAACAGGTTACGTCCTGTTAGCGAGATGCTGGCCGATTGAAAAGGCTTTCCGTTTAAAAGTTTGCCGCTCAGGTTATAGCCCAATACAAATTCCCTTAAACGGATGTTAGAGGCGTCGTAAGTAAATACCTCACCTGCAGGGGTGTTCCTTCCACCCACTTTTTTCCAGTACTGTTCTGCGGTAATCTGTTTGTTGTTTTTGCTGCCATCGGCAAATACGCCGTCAAATATAAAACCATCGCGGTTTTGGGCCGTTTTTGCGGCTACACCGTCGGCATAGATATTGGCATTGGTAAATGAAGATACCACGCCACCCATGCGGGCGCTGATGACAAAGCTGGTAAAGAAGTTTTTGTACGAAAATTTGTTCACGATGCTGCCTGTCCAATCCGGACGTGTATTACCCACATATACATCCTGTGCGCCGCTGATTACAGGAAGGCCATTGACATCAACAATGATCTGACCGCTGGCATTGCGCAGGTAACCGCGACTATACAGTTCACCGAAAGGTTTACCCTTTACAATTTTAACCGTATTCATAAAGTCGCCTGCGGTGGTTAACAGAAACTCATTCAGCGTAGGCGAAATCTCCAGTACTTTATTGTTGTTTTTGGCATAGTTTACTGACACATCCCATTTAAAGCTGCTGGTTTTTACCGGGCTGCCGTTCAGCGTAAATTCTATACCGTCGTTTTTAATGTTACCGGCATTGATGTACTGGCTGGCCCATCCCGAACCTGCCGGCAGGGTAATGGCCAGCAATTGATTTTTAGAGTTGCTGTTGTACCAGGTCAAATCAAAACCTAAACGGCTGTTAAAGAACCTGGCTTCCAGGCCCAGTTCCTGGGCAGTGGTAATTTCCGGTTTCAGGCCGGGTATTGGCTTGGTAGCATCCCTGCCAATGGTAACACTGTTGCCCCCCTGAAATGAAGTATAAGTCTGACTAAGGTTATACGGGTCGGCATCGTTACCGGTTTGGGCAAAAGAGCCCCGTAATTTGGCAAAGCTGATGAATTCCGGAAGTTTATACATCTCCGAAAGTACTGCGCTAAGACCTACCGAAGGGAAAAAATAGCTGTTGTTCCCTTTGGGCAGGGTAGACGACCAGTCGTTCCGGCCGGTAACAGTTAAGGTTAAATAGTTTTTATAGCTCAGGTCGGCCGTTGCATACAGCGCCTGTTTTTCTTTCTGATAAATGCTCCTGCTTGGTGTTGAACCATTGGTATTGCCTACCGTAAACAGGTTTTCGATGATGAGGCTATTGTTCCGGGTACCTGTGGTTACAATATCATTTTTTTGGATATTTCCGCCAAAATTAGCGTTTAAGGTAAAAGCTTTGGACAGGTTTTGATTGTAAGAGAACAGGAAGTCGTGGTTGATCTCGCGTACATCTCTGGTATTGAGCTGGTAATCGCCCTGAGGCGCTATAACATAAGTATCGTTGTACCATTTAAATTCACCGTTGTCGGTATACCTGTCGATTCCCGAGCGCAGCATTACATTTAATGAGGGCAAGATCTTGTAGGTTAAAGCGGCAAAGCCGGTAAGCCTGTTTCTTTCCTCATCAGCAAGGTTCCTGTTTTTTGCCCAATATGGATTGGCTGCAGCAGTGGCGCCGGGGTTCCAATAGTTCTGGCGTAAAAAGCCTGAGCCATTGATATAATCGTAGTTCTGCAGATCTTCAGGAGCAATGTTGATGGGCACGCGGTAGATGCCCAGGTTAGGGTTATCGTTACCACCCCCAACACCTGGTCGGTTGATGATGTCCTGGTTCAGGTAGGTGGCTTTGAGATCTGCAGTAAAACGTTCCCCAAGTTTTCCGCTGGCCCTTAAGTTGAAATTATGACGTTTCAGTTTGTTGTTGTCTATGATACCCGTTGCGTTGGTATTGGTATAGGAGAAATAAACCTGTGCCTGTTCCGTGCCTGCATTTAAGGCAATGCTGTTTACCAGGTTGGTCCCCTTGCTGTAAAAATCCCTGAAATTATCCGGATGCGCAATATAGGCATTGGTTTTGCCTGCATCGGCAGGGTCTTTACTCCAGGTAGGAACCATTTTGCCGTCCAGCTTTGGCCCCCAGCTTTGTTCGCCCGAAGCACTGAAGATGCCTGAAGCACCTTGCCCGTATTCGGTCTGGAATTTTTGTAAAAAGATAGGTTGTTCTATTTGCAGGCCACCGGTATAGCTGATGCCTACGCCTTTGCGCTGCTTACCTTTTTTTGTGGTAATGATAATGGCCCCGTTTGAAGCCCGGCTTCCGTACAAAGCTGTGGCGGAAGCACCTTTTAAAACGTTTATGGATTCTATGTCATCCGGATTGAGACTGGATATGCCATCTCCTGAATCTCTGCCTCCATTAACCCTTCCGGCCTGGGCCGTAGAATTATCCAGGGGCACGCCATCTACTACCATCAGGGCCTGGTTATTGCCACTGATGGAGCGGTCGCCGCGTAGGGTTACCCTCGATGAACCACCCAGGCCAGAGGAAGAGCGGACCACATCAAGTCCGGCTACTTTTCCGGTAAGGGAGTTCACCACGTTCAATTCCCTTGCTTTGGTGAGTTCTTCGGTATTTACTGTTTGGGTAGAATACACCAGCGTTTTCTTTTCCTTAGTGATACCTAACGCAGTAACTACCACTTCATTCAGGGCTTTACTGTCGCTTACCAATACGATACGCAAAGTATTGCCATTTACCTGTTTTTCCTGGCCGATATAACCAATATAAGAGAAAACAAGTGTTGCATTGGAGGGCGCATTGATGGAGAAGGCTCCATTAGGATCGGTAGTGGTTACTGTTTTGGTGTTTTTTACAGTTACGGTAACCCCGGGTAAAGGCAGCTGCGTTTCATCAACTACAGTACCCTTGACCTGAGCAAGTGCAATCGTAGCCATGAAACAAAGTCCAGATAATAAGGAAAGTTTTCTTTTCATACATTTAATAGTTTGGTTATCAAACCAAATCTATCTTTCCCTATGCGCTTTGGGTTTCGCTTTTGATTTTTTTGATTTAGGTTTTGGCCAGTTCATCTGGATTTCTGCAAAATTCAAAGTCTGTTACTTTTTAAACGGATGATTTGCCAGGGCAGCTTGCGCGCCGGGCAAAAAAAAAGCCTGAATGCGATAGCATTCAGGCTTTAACAGCACTAATCCTGGTTGTTCCGTATTAAGACTGGTTCAGGGTTTTCAGGTCGATCTTTTTCAGCGCTGCATAACGTTTTAATGCTTCAAGGAAATAATAATCGGCATAATTTAATGGCGTGTCAATCTCTGAATTGTACAACAGCGCGCCTACGCTATGTTTCAGAATAAAAAACTTGTTCTCACCTGGTTTGGCCAGGTACTCATCAGAAGATAAGGTTTTCAGGATATCCTCGGCATATTTAAAATATTTCTGTCCGTCTTTAACCTGCGTGCTCAGGTCTAACAATGCAGAAGCAATTACAGCAGCAGCAGAGGCATCCCTTGGAGACCTGTCGCGGTTATGTACATCAAAGTCCCAGAGCGGAATTTTGTCGGCCGGCATTGCAGGATGGTTCATGATAAAGGCTGCAATGTGTTCTGCCTGCTCAATAAATTTCTTGTCTTTGGTATCCTTATAACTCATGGTATAACCATAAAGGCCCCATGCCTGTCCGCGTGCCCATGCCGATTCGTTGGTGAGGCCCTGGTGTGTTTCGCGCTGCAGTACTTTTCCGCTCAGGGTATCGTAGCTGATGACATGATAAGAGCTGTAATCTTTCCTGAAGTGGTTTTTCATGGTAGTTACGGCATGTGTTTTAGCGGCATTAAACCATTCCGGTTTATTGAATTCTTTACCGGCCCAGTATAGATATTCCAGGTTCATCATGTTGTCGATGATCACGGGATATTGCCAGTGGCCGAAATCCCAGGAGCGGATTACGCCTGCTTTTTTGTTGAAACGGGCATATAAGTTGGCTGCACCATTTTCTAAAGGTTTAAGGTAAATTTTATCGCCGGTTAATCTTAAGGCATTGCCATAAGAGCAATACAGCATAAACCCCAGGTCGTGTGTATCTTTTATGTATTGTATTGAATCCAGCGCCAGGGTAAATCTTTTTGCTTCGGCGGCCAGGTTTTGATCTCCCGACAGCTCATAGCCATACCACAGGCTGCCCGCAAAGAAACCGGTGGTCCAGTCGCGCAGTGGCGCAAGCCTTACCGTACCATCCGGATTGATAGACCTTGGGTTCATTCCTGGTGTATAGGTCTGCGCAGCTTTGGTTAACTGGTACACTGCAGTTTTTGTAGATTTCTTTAACCAGTCATCCCCGTTGCCTTTCGTGACTGCCATACTATTTACTGAGCCCATCAGGGCGATAGCTGCAGCAAACGTACTGAGTAGTGTTTTCATATTCCGATCTAAGTTTTGTTTTTAATGTTGATGAAGGTAGGAAGAGTAAAAAAGACAGGCTTTCAGAATGGGATATATTCATTTAAAAATTGTTGAATCCTGAAAATATTTGTTTCCCGGTGCGCGATAAGCTTCACCATAAAATAGGTTATTGATGGCAGAGCTTGTATTTTTGTAAAATAAACAGGGGATTAATCAAAAGTGATAGCATTTTAAACAATATCTAAATCCGTTCTTGTTATACTGCTTTACATTCGTTTTGTCAATAAAACCAAATTATGTAAATCCAAAAATGTTATGAAACGATTTTTACTGCTATTAATTATTGTTGCGGGTAACCTTACGCTCTATGCCCAAAATATAAGTGTAAAGGGGGTGGTTACCGATGAAGCGGGCAACCCGCTACCCGGTGCTACTGTAACCGAGAAAGGTGTTGCCAACGGAAAAGTAACCGATAACAATGGCGCGTATGAAATCAGGGTAAAACAGGATGCCATACTGGTCTTTTCTTTTATCGGATCGACCACTACCGAGCGTGCTGTTAAAGGGCGTACCGTTATCAATGTAAAACTTGCTGATGACAACAAGAACCTGAACGAGGTGGTTGTGATTGGTTACGGTACAGTGAAACGTAAAGACCTGACCGGATCGGTTTCTTCGGTAAAAGGGGAGGAGATAAGTAAAGTACCTGTGCCAAACGTAGCGAGTGCTTTGCAGGGCCGCGTTGCAGGGATGACCGTTGCGCCATCTGACGGAACGCCGGGTGCCCAGCCTACCATTACCATAAGGGGTGGTGGTTCCATTACCCAAAGTAACGAACCTTTATATGTAGTGGATGGTATTCCGCAAACAGACGGACTAAGCTTTCTTGATCCTATGGATATTGAAAGTGTGGACGTGCTGAAAGATGCCTCTGCTACTTCTATTTATGGTGCCCGCGGTGCAAACGGGGTAATCCTGATTACGACCAAACAGCCTAAAGCCGGAAAACTGACCATAAACTACGATATGTATTATGGTGCAAAAAAGATAACCAGGGAACTGCCTTTGTTAAACCCCTACCAGTATACCTTATTACAGTATGAAAGGTCTTTGGGGAATGCTACAGAGGAGGATCGTTATCTGAGGACATTTGGTGCTTTTTCAAGAAGGGATGAACTGTATGCCGGAAAAGCTGGCATAAACTGGCAGGATTTAGCCCTGGGCAGTACAGCAAACAGTCAGTACCATAAAGTAAGCATGAGCGGCGGAAGTACTGAAACCAGGTTTAACCTGTTTTATTCCCACAATAACGATGAAGGCACCATGCTAAACAGCTCTGCTGAGAAAGATGTGATGAAACTGACGGTGAACCATAACCTGGGTAAAAAATTGAAGGTAAACGGAATTGTAAACTACTCTAACCAGAATGTCTATGGAGTGGGTACCAGAGAAGGCAATAACCGTTTTAACCAGCTGCAAAATATTCTGCAGTACCGTCCAACTTTTGGTATTGGTGGTAGTGATGACGACCTGATCAACCAGGATACCGATCCTTTTCTGGATGAGAATTCGGGCAATGTGCTTCAAAACCCGATTACCAATGCTGAATCACAATTGAGATCGGCCAATAGCAAGCTTTTGAATTTGAATGCTTCGGTTGATTATGAATTTTTTCCTGGTTTAACTTACCGTGGTTTGGTAGGTTTTAAAACCGCCAACAACAAAACAAAGCTGTTTAATGATGCCCGCTCTATGAATGCCAAACGTTCAAATGGACCCAACGGATCTATTGCCCAGGCCGATCAGAACGGCTGGAACTACAGCAATACTTTAACTTATGTTCCAAAATTAAAAAAATCGCATAGCCTGACCGTGATGGCAGGTCAGGAACAATTGTATAACCTGTCTGAGAACTTCTCTATGGCAGCAAGCAATTTCCCGAATGTGAATTTAGGACTGGATGATATTGGCCAGGGTGCTGTACTGGGCCCATTGAGCTCCAGGAAAGAAGACGACAAATTGTTCTCTTTGTTTGGAAGGGCCAACTATTCTTATAAAGACAGGTACCTTTTGTCGGCCAGCTTCAGGGCCGATGGTTCATCTAAGTTTGGTGCCGACAATAAATTCGGTTACTTCCCGTCTGCAGCTTTTGCCTGGAGGGTAAGTGACGAAAGCTTTATGAAAAACATCAAACAGATTTCTGATCTGAAACTGCGTGTAAGTTACGGTGCTTCAGGTAACAACCGTATTGGCAACTACCTGTCGCTGGACCTGTTCCAGTCTGGTTTTTATCCGCTGAACAACTCCAATGTAATTGCCGTTTTCCCTAACTCATTGCCTAACCCGGATTTGAAATGGGAAACGACCATCTCTAAAAACCTTGGTCTGGACCTGGGCTTATTTGGTCAGCGCGTACAATTAACTGTTGATGCTTATGATAACCGTATTTCCGACCTGCTGTTAAATTCAGTGGTTTCGGGTGTATCAGGTTTTAACAATATGCTGATCAATGTGGGCTCTACCAGCAATAAAGGTTTGGAGTTTACCTTAAATACGGTTAATATTAAAAAGAGCGATTTCAGCTGGAACAGTACTTTCAATATTGGTTTCAACAACAACAAGGTAACCAGCCTGAACAAAGGCGATAAGTTTATGCTGGCGAATTCGGGATGGGGAGAGAACCTGGAAAACGACTATATTGTAGAAGTAGGTAAGTCTGTAGGGCGTATGTATGGTTACAAAACCAATGGCATTTATACCGTAGATGATTTTGATTACAACGCTGCCACCCAGGTGTTCACTTTAAAAAGCGGCATTGCCCAGGATCCTAACAACGCTGCAAAGCCGGGCACTTTAAAATACGTGGATGTAAATGGAGATGGGGTAGTGAATGCTGATGACCGTTCGGTAATCGGAAATGCAACACCAAAATTCATCGGAGGTTTAAACAATAACTTCAGCTATAAAGGTTTTGATTTAAGTGTGTTCATCAACTGGTCATTTGGAAATGACATTTATAATGGAAACCTCCTGAACAACAGTCAGACCAATCTTAACAACATCAACACCATGGCTTATTTTGCCGATCGCTGGATTACTGTAAATGCTGCGGGGCAACGCATTACCACTCCCGAGGAAATGAATGCCCTGAATGCAGGTAAGACCATACCTTCGTACAATGGCAGGGGTTCTGCTTTGCGTCTTTACGATAAAATGATCGAAGATGGCTCGTTCCTGCGTATCAGTAATGTGAGCCTGGGCTATACCTTCCCTAAAAACTGGGTTTCGAAATTAAAAATGAGCGGTGCCAGGGTATATGTTACAGGATATAACCTGCATACCTTTACCAAATACAGCGGTTACGATCCGGAAGTAAGTACGGCTAACCCAACCCGTTTAACACCGGGTGTAGATTTTGGTGCTTATCCAAGAAGCCGTTCATTTGTGGCCGGTTTAAATGTTTCCTTCTAAAATTCAAGATTAAGATCATGAAAAGATATATTAAATTAATGGTTGTAGCCTCGGCTATATTTGTTATGCCAACTTCCTGCAAAAAGTGGTTGAAAGAAGAACCTTATTCCCTTTATGCAAGTGAAACCTTTTTTAAAACTACCGATGAAGCAGATATGGCTGTGCTTGGGGTTTATCAGCAAATGACAGGAACATTTGGCTACGGTTTCTACATGTCGATGGTATTTGATATTGACAGCGATATTGCCCAGATGCAAGGCGCAGTAATCAGTGACGGTCCACGGCAGGTTGCCCACTATTCTATACCTACTTCCCATTCCTATATGCTTGAGACCTGGAGACAGATGTACAGGGGCATCAACAGGGCCAACCTGGTAATTGAAAAAGTGCCGCAGATGGACCTTTTTAAAAATGGCACCGAAGCGCAGAAAGCTACCCTGAATAAAATACTGGGAGAAGCCAAATTTTTAAGGGGTCAGTATTATTTCGACCTGGTACGCCTGTTTGGCGATGTGCCCATGAAACTCAAATCTACCGAAGCTACAGATGATGTATTGCTGCCAAGAACTGAAAGGTACGAAATTTATACCCAGATCATTAAGGATATGACCGAGGCGGCTGCACTGATTCCTGAAAATTCCGCAAAATCTAAAGACGAAAGGGTAAGCAAGGGCGCAGTGAAAGGCATGCTTGCGCGTGTGGCTTTGTTTGCCGGAGGTTGGTCGTTGAGACAAAGCGGTCAGATGGAGCAGCCTTCTAACTATAAAGAATACTATGCACTAGCACAGAAAATGAGTTCAGAGGTAATGGCCTCGGGTGAGCATGCGCTGAATGCCAGTTATGAGCAGATCTTCAAAAATCATTGCAAGTTTATCCTGGAGCCTAAAGAATCCATGTATGAAGTGGCGCTTTTCAACGCAACCGGAGGCACAGCTAACAGTGGTGTGGTAGGTAGCTGGAATGCACCTATTGCCGATCTTGGAAACCCGTATGGCCGGGCCAACTCTTTCTATAAAACCACCGCGTTGTTCCAGAAAAGCTATAAGACCGGAGATTTACGCCGGGACGTAGCGGTTTGTACTTATAAACTGGATGTTACAGGTGCACAGGTTCCGCAACTTACCGGCCGCCTGGATGAAGGTTGGGCTCCGGGAAAATGGAGACGCGACTGGCAAAATACAGGAGCTAAAGATCCAAATAATACGGATCTTAACTGGACTTTATTGCGCTATGCCGATGTGCTCCTGATGCGTGCCGAAGCAGAAAATGAACTGAATGAAGGACCGAATGCAGCAGCTTACAATGCCATTAACCAGGTAAGGAGAAGGGCATATGGAAAACCGCTGAACACTGCTGACGCGACGGTTGATTTGCCGGCAGGTTTAAATAAACAGGACTTTTTTGAAAGGTTAAAACAGGAGCGTGCCTGGGAGCTTTGTTTTGAAGGCATGAGAAGGATGGACCTGATCCGCTGGAATATACTTGGAACAAGCATCAGGGCAACACAGGTAGCTTTAAAAGCCTATCGCAGCAATTATGCGTATGTTGCTGGAGATTACTTTAAAGACAATAAAAACGAATTGTATCCAATCCCTCAGATTGAAAGGGATTTGAATACCAACCTATCGCAAAACCCTAATTACTAAAAATGGTTAAACTGAAATTGATCTTTTCAGGTTTGATTGCTGGCATGGCTTTATCTTCATGCCAGCAGCCTAAACCTGCCGAAAGTGCCAGAAGGCCCAATATTGTGTTCATCATGACCGATGACCACACCATTCAGGCCATGAGTGCTTATGGCAGTAAGCTGGTTAAAACCCCAAACCTGGATAGAATTGCCCATGAAGGGATGCTGTTTAACAACTGTTTTGTAACCAATGCAGTTTGCGGCCCCTCCAGAGCTACCATCCTTACCGGAAAATACAGCCACCTGAACGGGCTTACCGACAATTCAAAGGTGTTCGACAGCACCCAGGTCATTTATCCGCAATTGCTGAAAAAGGCAGGTTACCAGACCGCTATGATCGGTAAATGGCACCTGGGCTCTAATCCTGTAGGCTTTGATTATTACAGCATTTTGCCCAACCAGGGACAATATTACCAGCCAGAGTTTATAGAAAATGGTAAAATGGTTAAAGAGAATGGCTATGTAACAGATCTGATTACTGACAAGGCCATCAGTTTTCTCGAAAAGCGGAACCAGGATCAGCCTTTCCTGATGATTTACCAGCATAAAGCCCCGCACCGGAACTGGCTGCCAGCCCCGCGTCACTTGGGCATGTTCGACGATCAGGTTTTTCCTGAACCGCCAACACTGCTGGATGATTTCAAAGGCAGGGGCAGGGCCGCGAAAGAGCAGATGATGAACATCTCGACCGATATGTGGCCTGCCTGGGATTTGAAAATGATGTCGACCGCCCAGCTGGATTCTATGGCCAGACTGCCCCTTAAGGCTAAGTTTAAAGATGCCAAAGGCGATGACTACAAACAAGCCAACGATCCATCGCTGGATAAAAGCCGCTTTTTTGAGGTTTACAACCGCATGAACGCGCAGGAAAAACAGCAATGGAAAAAAGTATACGACAAACGTGTAGCCGAGTTTAACAGGCTTAAACCTAAGGGCGACGACCTGGTACGCTGGAAATACCAGCAGTACATGCGCGATTACCTGGCCTGTGTGGTCTCGGTAGATGAAAACGTTGGCCGCCTGATGGATTACCTTAAAAAGATAGGAGAACTGGACAATACCATTATTGTATATACCTCCGATCAGGGCTTCTACCTGGGCGAAAACGGTTATTTCGATAAACGTTTCATGTACGATGTATCGTTCCGTACACCTTTGCTGGTCAGATACCCGGCTTCGGTTAAGGCCGGATCGGTAAGCAATGCCTTTGCCATGAACCTGGATTTTGCGCCTACCTTGCTGGATTACGCGGGGGTAAAAATCCCTGAAGATATGCAGGGGGTATCGCTAAGGCCGGTACTGGACAATGCGGGCAAAACCCCGGAAAACTGGCGCAAAGCTGTGTATTATCATTATTACGAGTACCCGAGCTGGCATATGGTAAAAAGGCATTATGGCATCAGAACAGCACGTTACAAGCTGATCCATTTTTACAATGATGTAGATGAGTGGGAACTGTACGATATGCAGAAAGACCCGCAGGAATTACACAATCTGTACAGTGATGCTGCTTATCAGCCTGTAATTAATGAACTTAAAGCGGAAATGAAAAAACTGCAGGTACAATATAAAGATACAGATCCAACTGAAACCCTTTCAAAATAGATGACGATGAAAATTAACCGTTTAAGATATATTCCGGCAGCGCTCATTCTGGTGCTGACCTGGGCATCCTGTTCCTCACCGGAGAAAAAGCAGGAACGTCCGAACATCCTCATGATCATGTCCGACAACCAGTCATGGAACCATGTGGGCAGTTATGGTGATAAAATTGTACGTACCCCCAATATGGACCGTATTGCGGCCGAAGGTGTGCGTTTTACCAATGCTTTCTGCAGTTCGCCTTCCTGTACCCCTGCAAGAGCGGCGATGCTGACCGGACAAGACATTTGGCGTTTAAATGAAGGGGCAAATTTATGGGGTGTATTGCCCGTTCAGTATAAGGTTTATCCTGATCTGCTCGAAGAATCGGGCTACCAGATCGGTTTTCAGGGTAAAGGCTGGGGACCCGGTAGTTTTGAAGCCAATAAAAGGCCAAGAAATCCGGCAGGAAATAAGTTTGGCAGCTTTGCAGAATTTTTGAAGGGTAAAAAAGAAGGTCCGTGGTGCTACTGGGTTAGCAGTTTGCACCCGCACCGCCCTTATGTAGAAGGTTCTGGTGAAAAAGCTGGTATTGATCCAAATAAAGTAACCGTTCCCGGCTATTTACCCGACCACATCAGTATCAGAAAAGACATTGCTGATTATTATGCTGCAATTGAAACCTTTGACCGAGAATTAGGGGAAACTATAGCGCAATTGAAGGCCAGTGGTGAGCTGGAAAACACGGTAATTGTGGTGTGCAGCGATAACGGCTGGCAAATGCCAAGGGGTTTGGCCAATCTTTATGATTTCGGTACACATGTGCCCCTGATCATTTCATGGCCGGGCAAATTTAAACAGGGGGTAGTGGCCGATAACATGGTTACTTTGAATGATCTGGCACCAACTTTTCTTGAACTGGGAAAAACGAAGGTACCAGCTGAAATGACGGGTAAAAGTTTATTGCCCGTTGTAGAAAACGGAAAAGAGGAAAAATCAAGAGATTTTGTGGTACTGGGCCGTGAACGACACGCTTTCGTTCGTCAGCATGGTCTGGGCTATCCTGGCAGGGCAATCCGTACCAAAGATTATCTGTACATTAAAAATTACGAACCAAACAGATGGCCTGCAGGTGATCCGCCGTTTTATGGAGACATTGATCCTTATATGTTCAACTGGCCCGGTGAAACCAAATATTACCTGATAGAACATAAAAATGATCCGAAAGTGAAGCCGCTTTTTGAATTGAGCATGGGCAAGCGTGCGGCGGAAGAACTGTTTGACATTCACAAAGATCCTGATCAGCTGCACAATCTGGCTGCGCTTCCGGAGTATCAGAAAGTAAAACAGGAATTGGCGGCTAAAATGCGCAATTACCTGATAGAAACGAAAGACCCGAGGGAAACAAACGGAAATTCAAAAGTGTGGGATACTGCTGATTATTTTAGTGAAGTAGATAAAACACCTAAACCAAGCAAAGAGATGCAAAAACGCTTTAAACTGGATTCTGCCTATAATTATCTGAAGTAAGAAAAATGAAGAAATACACCATAAAGGGCTGGATGTTTACGGCATTGTTTGCAGCCGCCGTACAAGCAGGTGCCCAGGCGCCAAAGTCTTCCCGGCCAAATGTGATCATTATCATGACCGATCAGCAGACCGCCGATGCCATGAGCAATGCCGGAAATAAGGACCTGAATACGCCTGCCATGGATGTATTGGCAGCCAATGGTACCCGTTTTACGCGGGCTTACTGTGCGCAGCCCCTGTGCACACCTTCCAGATCGGCCATTTTCAGCGGTAAGATGCCGCATGAGACGGGCTTTACAGGAAACTCGCCTGAAAAAGACGGGCAATGGGCAGACTCCGTATTGATGATGGGCAAAATATTTAAGGCAGGAGGCTACAAAACCGGCTATGTTGGCAAGTGGCACCTGCCTGTTCCTGTAAGCAAGGTTTCACAGCACGGTTTTGAAACCATTGAAAATACGGGGCCGGGTGATTATACTGATGCAGTTACACCATCGCGCTGCGCTGCTTTCATTAAAAAGAACAAAAACAATCCTTTCCTGCTGGTGGCCTCATTTCTGAACCCGCACGACATCTGTGAATGGGCCAGGGGCGACGAATTGAAAATGGACGTACTGGACGCCGCACCCGATACTTCGCAATGCCCCAAACTGCCTGCCAACTGGCGCATTCCGGCACATGAGCCGGCAATTGTAAGGGAGCAGCAGCAGTCGAACCTGCGCACCTATCCTTCTGCTGTAGGCTGGAACGAGACCCAATGGCGCAAATACCGCTGGGCGTATAACCGCCTGGTAGAGAAAGTGGATAACTATATCGCCATGGTATTGGGCTCATTGAAAAAATATGGGATTGAAGACAATACCATCATCATTTTTACCAGTGATCATGGTGATGGTTACGCTGCACACGAATGGAACCAGAAACAGGTGCTTTACGAAGAGTCGGCAAAAATCCCTTTCATCATTTCCAGAATAGGGCAGTGGAAAGCCCGGACCGACGATCAGCTGGTGTGTAATGGCATTGATATCATTCCAACCATATGCGGCTTTGCCGGAATTCCTAAACCATCTGGCTTAAAAGGACTTGACCTGAGCAGACGTGTGGCCAACCCGGCTTTAAAACTGCGCGATACGCTGGTCATAGAAACCGACTTTGCAGACAACGAGCGTTTGCTGGGCATCAGGGGCAGAGCGGTGATTACCAAAGATTTTAAATATATAGTTTACGATAAAGGAGAGATCAGGGAACAGCTGTTTAACCTGACAAATGATCCGGGAGAAATGGATAACCTGGCGGTTAAACCGGCAGGCAAAAAGACCCTGAACCAGATGCGCAGCTACCTGAAAAACTGGACCAAAGCACATGGCGACTCCTTTAACGCTTTGGTCAGATAGAGAAAAAAAGCGTATATTCAACGATTTTAAACGGGGGGTATCATGAGAAGGGCTGCTTTATACGGTTGTAGTTTGCTGGTAGTACTGGTGGGCCTGGTTTATGCCGGCTTTGCCCAGGACATGCCAGTGAATGGGATAAAGCGTTATTTCAGGGGTATTTCTGTAGATAAAGGACTTTCGCAAAGCACTGTATTTGCCATTGTTCAGGATACCCTGGGCTTTATGTGGATGGCCACACAGGATGGGCTTAACCGTTACGACGGAGAGAGTTTTGCCGTTTACAGGCCATCTAAAGGCGATAAAAACAGTTTACAGTCTAACTACATCCGTAGCATTTACCTGGACCATAAAGGGGCGCTTTGGATAGGCGGCAACCAGGGTGTGAGCAGGTACGATTATACCAGCAATAACTTTCAGAACTATAAACTGCCGCGAAAATCCGGGGAATGGTACATTTCCTCGATCATCGAGGATGCAGGAAAGCTGGTTTGGGCCAGTTCCACTTCAGGCGAATTGTTTTACCTGGACCAGCAATCGGATCAGTTCAAACAGGTGAATTTTGATGCATCTGCCCATGGCATAAAAAGCGTTACCCACCTGGCTTTACTCAAAAATACCTTGCTGGTAGGTACAGATGTAGGTTTGTTTAAAATGAATGCAGGTACCCGGAAACTTTCTGCAATAAACCTGGGTGCAAGCAAACCCAGGATCAACGAATTGTTTATGGAGGGGCAGTGGCTGTGGATAGGAACGGAAGGCAACGGCCTGATTAAATACAACCTGCTTAACGGGAATACCAGTCAATACCTGCACCAGGTAACCCAAACATTAAGCCTTGCCGATAACGATGTAAGGGGCATCAGCAAGGACACCCAGGGAAACATCTGGCTCGGTACCTTCAGAGGGCTTTCTATCCTTGACCCTGAAACAGGCGTTTTTCAGAATTATTACCACCAGTCGTCCATACCTTATACCCTTAACCAGAATTCGGTACGCTGTGTTTACCGTGATAAACAGAACGGTATGTGGATGGGGACATTTTACGGGGGCATCAACTATTACCATCAGAACGACATTAAGTTTAACCTGCTGAACCAGAATACAGGAGGGGTGTCATTGAACGATCAGGTGGTCAATGTCATCCGTCAGGATAAAAGCGGTAATTTCTGGATTGGTACCAATGATAAGGGCCTTAATTACTGGAACAGAAAAACCGGCAGCATTAAATATTATACCTATAAGGAATCAGGTACAGGTTCTTTAAGTTCAAATAACATTAAATCGATTGCTTTTGACCCGGGCGGGAAACTGCTGATCGGCACGCATAATGCAGGGCTGAATTTACTGGACCCTGCCAGCGGAAGCAGCAGGGTGTACCGGCATTCGGCCGCCAACCCGGAGAGTATCAGCGGCGACATGGTATATGCTTTGCTGAAAGACCGCCAGAACAGGATCTGGGTGGGTACCAGGACCGGTTTCGACCAGTTCAATACCAGCAGCAATTCCTTTTCCCATATTTATATGGATAAAGCCGGGAAACGTTTGACTTCTGACGAGGTGACCTATTTGCTGGAAGATTCCAAAAACAGGATCTGGATAGGTACAACGGATGGGGTAAATATTTTTTATCCGGACAATATGCTTTTCGATCCTTTTCCGGGCAGTATACTGAGCAATGATGTGGTCAATTGTATTGCCGAGGATAAAAAACAAAGGATATGGGTGGGTACACGTGACGGACTGAACCTTTTTGATGAGGGGACCCGCTCTTTTATCAGCTTTAACATGCGTAAGGATTTTCTGAAAGGCACTATTTATGGCATTCAGCCGGATGATGAAGGACTGCTCTGGATTTCTACAAATAAAGGCCTGGTTAAGTTTAATCCGGATACCCGTCAGGTACAGGTATTCGACAATAAAGACGGCCTGCAGAACAACCAGTTTAACCTGTATGCCTTTTGTAAGGCATCAGACGGCATGATGCTTTTCGGAGGTATCAACGGGATTTCCTATTTCTATCCTAAAGATTTAAAACAAAACAAGCAGCAGCTGAAGGTGACCTTTACCGGGCTGGAAGTGTTTAACAAAACTGTGGTGCCTGATGATGGCTACGATGTGCTGGACCGGCATATAGACCAGGCCGAAAAGCTTACTTTCAGGCATGACCTGAAACAGTTCAGCATTTTTTTTAATGCTTTTAACTATATCGCCCCCAATAAAACGAAATACCAGTATAAACTGGAGGGCTTCGATACCGACTGGCAGCTGACAGAAAATGTGTCTAAAGCCAGTTATACCAATCTGCAGCCCGGAACGTATATGTTTCATGTAAAGGCCATTGGTCCGCTGGGCGAAAGCAGTGCGGTAAAAAGTCTGGAAATTGTGGTGCTGCCACCCTGGTGGAACAGCAACTGGTTTTACCTGCTGGTATCTATGCTTGCAGCGGGCGCAGGGTATATGGTCTACAAAGTGGTTTCAGAAAGGATCAGGACACTGCACCAGCTGAAACTGGAACGTATGGAAAGGGAAAAAGTAAACTACATCAACCAGATGAAGATGGACTTTTTTACCAATGTTTCTCATGAATTCAGGACGCCGTTAACCCTGATCCTGGCACCGCTGGAAGAAATACTGAGCAAACCTTCGGCCGATAAGTCGCTCCGCAAGCACCATGAAATGATGCTGCTGAATGCCAAGCGGCTGTATCACCTGGTAGACCAGCTGTTTGAATTCAAGAAGACCGAACTGGGTACCAAAAAACTAAAGGTAAACAAAGCCGATATGGTCAGCTTTATCCACGAGGTATACAGTTCATTTGTTACCTTGTCTGATAAAAACCACATCAAATACACCTTCAATTCTACTGAAGCCAAGCTGTCTTTTTATTTCGATAAGGATGCCATTGAAAAGATCTTGTTTAACCTGCTTTCCAATGCCTTTAAATACACTTCGGCGGGCGGGACAATTGCGGTTGAGCTTTCTAAAAAGAACGGAAATGCGCTGATAAAGGTCAGCGACTCCGGAATAGGGATTGATCCCCAGCATCAGGACAGAATATTTGACCGTTTTTACCAGGTAAACGGACAGGAAATGAACCTGGGTTCGGGGGTTGGACTTGCATTTACCCGGCGTTTGGTAGAGCTGCACCACGGCCAGATCACTGTAGACAGTGCATTGGGCGAGGGGGCCAGTTTCCTGGTAAGCCTGCCGGTAGACGATGAACAATATGACGCCGATGAACATACGGAGAACGTAAATTACGCACTTTCTGTAGAGAATGAACCCTATAAAACTGAGGAGCCGGAACTGGCTGAAACCACTAAGGAAGATCCTGCTGTTGAAAAGGAGAAACTGCTGGTTATAGACGATAACCGGGAAATTGTGGCTTACCTGAGCAACTATTTTAGCCATACGTATCAGGTCAGCACAGCTTACGATGGTCGGGAGGCGCTGGAGCTGCTGGAAGAAGAACAGGTAGACCTCATTATCTGCGATGTGATGATGCCGGAACTGGACGGCATACATTTCTGTAAAAAAATAAAACAGAACATCCAGACCTGTCATATCCCTGTTGTGCTGCTTACCGCTAAAAACGAAACCGACCACCAGATCAAAGGCCTGGAGGTAGGTGCAGACGATTATGTAACCAAACCTTTTTCCATCGCTCTGCTGGAAGCCAAGCTCCAGAATATCGTCCGCTCACGCAAAAGGCTTAAGGAATATTATTCCAGCTCTACAGAGATCATTCCTGAAAACATTGCCTTTAATACACTGGATGAAGACTTTTTAAGGGAGGCCATTGCCATTATTGAAAACCACATTACCGAGTCGGATTTCTCTGTAGACAAATTCAGCAGGGAGATTGGCATGAGCCGCTCTAACCTGTACCTGAAATTAAAGGCCATTACCGGCGAGTCTGCTACTGATTTTATCAAAAGGATCCGCTTTAAGAAAGCGGTGGAACTGATGGAATCCAGGCAATATACCATTGCACAGGTGGCTTACATGTCGGGTTTCAATTCTCCATCTTATTTTTCTACTGCCTTTAAGCAATATTACGATTGCATGCCTACCGAGTACCTTGCAAAAAAGGATCTGGAGCGAAATTCCTGAGTTTTAGTACAAAATCTAAATCATAAAAGACAATATTGAAACCCTTTTGGGGGCTTTCGGGGTAATTTCGATTTTATAAACCTTTAGAAAAATTGAAAAAATCTTACGCTATCGGAATTGATGTTGGCGGCTCATCCCTGAAATGCGGACTGGTAAACAGTGCCGGAGAAGTTATCTATTCCTTTTTATTTCCATTGAACAATGTTTTAACCGAAGGGGAGGTCATTGCCTTTATCCATGCGGCCATACGCAAGTGTATTGAACAATCACCAGAAAAAGTACTGGGTGTGGGCATTGGCTTTCCGGGTATTGTAGACAACAATATTGTAATTGGCGGGGCCGACAACCTGCCCGGCTTTGAAAACCTGGACCTGGGCAGCATCATAGCTGCTTCTACACACCTGAATGTGGTGATCGACAACGATGCCAATATGATGGGCTGGGGCGAGCTGATCTACGGATCGGCAGACAACTGCTCAGACGTGGTTTTCATTACAGTGGGAACCGGTATAGGCGGGGGGCTGATCATAGAAGGCAAGCTGTATGGGGGCTATAAAAACAGGGGGACAGAGCTGGGGCACATCACCATACAGCATGGCGGCGTCAAATGCAGTTGCGGGGCCTCGGGCTGCTTTGAGGCCTATGCCTCTGTTGCGGCACTGATTGAGGATTATGCGGCTATGCATGGGACCGATGCTTCGGGCATTACCGGGAGGATGATTGTAGAGAATTACCGTGCAAACGAACCGCAGGCCCTGAAAGCCATGGGGAAACATTTTGATTATATGGCAGCCGGTGTTGCCAGCTTTATCAATGTTTTTAGCCCGCAAAAAGTTGTGATAGGTGGGGGGATCAGCGAAGCCGGTGATTTTTACATAGAGGAGATCAGCAAAAGGGTATTGCAGATGGCAATGCCCGGAACTAGTCAATATACCCGTATTGTAGCGGCAAGATTAGGCAACCAGGCTGGTTTGCTGGGCTGCGCGGCCAGGGTGTTTTCAAATTTTAACCATTTAAAAAACTAAATATGCAGCGTAACAATTTCCTGGTCGGCGTGATTTTGCTCATCTGGTTTGTGATTTCCTTTGTAACCAATATTCTGGGGCCTTTAATGCCCATCATTATCCAAACCTACAAACTGAGCCTTACAATGGCGGCATTTCTGCCTTTTTCATTTTTTCTGGCCTACGGGATCATGTCTATCCCTTCGGGGATCATGATCGAAAAGCTGGGCGAGAAGAAATCCATGCTCATTGCTTTCTCCCTGAATTTTATTGGCGCTATTGCCTTTGGACTATATCCGCAATACGGGATAGCCCTGGCTTCGCTGTTTATCATAGGCATAGGGATGGCCATGCTGCAGGTGATCATCAATCCATTGATGCGTACTTCAGGCGGCGAAGAGAATTTTGCCTTCTTTTCGGTACTGGGGCAATTGGTGTTTGGCCTGGCCTCCTTTATCAGCCCTTTTGTATTTTCGTACCTGCTTGCCGAACTGTCGGCAAGCCCGGTTCAGAACCCTTTTATTGGCATGCTGGCAGGCCTGGTTAAAGACGGCTTGTCCTGGACAGCGTTGTACTGGCTGTTCAGCTTTATCTTTTTACTGATCCTGGTATTGCTTTCCTTTATCAAAATGCCGGTGGTAGAGTTAAAGGATGATGAAAAATCGGGTGCCGGCAGTGTTTACCTCGGACTGTTAAAAAACAGGGATGTAATCTTGTTTTTTCTCGGAATTGTAGCCTACGTAGGTACAGAACAGGCATTGGCCAACTGGATGTCGGAATTCTTGAGGAGCTATCACCAGGTAGATCCCAATAAGGAAGGCGCGCAGGCGGTGGCCTGGTTCTGGGGCCTGATGTCGTTAGGCTGCCTGCTCGGACTTGCCCTGTTAAAACTCTGGGACTCCAGGGCAGTGCTGAAAGTGGCCACACTTATTGCCGTAGGGGTGCTTTCCATAGCCTTATTTGGCAGTAAAGAACTGGCGGTTTATGCTTTTCCGGCTGCAGGTTTTTTCATTTCAGTGATGTTCTCTATTATCTTTTCACTGGCCCTGAATTCGGTGGTACAGCACCATGGTTCCTTTTCGGGGATATTGTGTTCGGGTATTTTTGGGGGCGCACTGGTGCCTTTGATCATTGGCTCGCTGGGCGACTGGATAGGCCTGCGCTTTGCATTGATGTTCCTGTACATTACCCTCGCTTATATCCTGTTCCTGGCTTTTTATGCCAAACCTATTGTAAACAACAAAACGGTTAGCCTGAAACAGCTGCTGGGAAGAAAATAAATAATAACTATATTGCTACGCTCTTCTTACCGAATATCATTTTGGAAAGACAGCATAACAAATGTAACCCAGAGAATTGTCAAACATTAACTAACCGGATATGAATTTATTAAAAAATAGATTTGCTTTAAAACTACAAACAACGGCTGTCTTACTGGCTTGTCTTACCGCTTGTAAAAGTGTAAAAACAGGCGCTTCTAATGTTTCCATTAAAAATCCTGAGGCAAAATTAGGTTGGGAACTTGGTGCTCAGGCCTATACTTTCCGATTGTTCACATTTACCGAGGCAATTAAAAAGATCGATAGCTGTAACTTAAGGTATGTGGAGGCTTACCCGGGCCAGAAGATTGGTGGCGGTATAGAAGGAACAATGGGGCCGGATATGGATGAGGCTAAAAGAAAATCTGTGTTAGCGAAACTTAAAGAAAATCATGTAAAAGTCGTGGCATTTGGTGTTACCGCTGCTAAGAGCGAAGCTGACTGGATTAAGTTATTTGAATTCTGCAAGGCAATGGGTATTCATACCATTACTTCAGAGCCTAATGAAAAAGATTTGCAGTTGATATCCGACCTATGCGATAAATACCAGATCAATGTTGCCATTCACAATCACCCGGATCCCTCTCATTACTGGAATCCTGAGGTGGTATTAAAGGCCATCAAAGGAAAAAGCAAACGCCTGGGCGCATGTGCTGATATCGGTCACTGGGTACGTTCAGGATTAGATCCGGTTGAATGCCTGAAAAAACTTGACGGACACGTATTGCACTCACACATGAAAGATCTTCATGAAAAAGGTAAGGGGGGGCATGATGTACATTGGGGAGAAGGTGTTGCTGACATCCCGGCTGTTATTGCAGAGCTAAAGCGACAAAACTTTAAAGGGGCTATCTCAGCTGAATATGAATACAACTGGAAAAGCAACAGCGCTGACGTTGCCGCCAGTGTAGTTAACTTCCGCAACCTGGTATCTAAATTGTAACTGACCATCGCCGGATATTCCGGACTTTCAGCAAGAGGAGTGCCCAAAGCACTCCTCTTTTTTTATCCAATCTGCATCGCCGCAAGAGTTGATAAATCTTATATGTACAATTGTATGTACAATTAATAAAAATATTGTATTTTCAATTTTCAAAAGATAAATATGAGCTACAATCGACGACGTTTTATTGAGGACAGCATGACTGTCACAACAGCGCTGTTTTTAACATCGCTGGATGGCTTCGGATCAGCCAATCGTTTGCCCGGAAATGAGGCGAAGGGTTTTGATTTGAAAATTATGGCACCCTACTGGGGCTTTAATGGCAATGTAACCGACTTCTGCCAGAAAGCAAAAAAAGACGGGTATGATGGTGTGGAAATTTTATGGCCATCAGACCAGGTCACTCAAAAAGCATTGTTCAACGCGCTTCGGGAATACCAGCTCAGCGTAGGCTTTCTTTGCCGTGGAGACGAAACTGAGCCCGGGGTTCATTTTACCACATTTCAAAAAGTACTGGCCGAAGCAGCAGGGAACGCCTATCAGCCACCGCTGTACATTAATGTCCATTCAGGAAAAGACTTTTTTACCTACGATGAAAATAAAAAATTCATTGACTTTACCATTCATTACACCCAAAAAACAGGTGTGCCTATTTACCACGAAACACACCGGTCGAGGATGCTTTATTCAGCCCCGGCATCTTTGCCTTACCTGCAGCGAAATCCTGATCTGAGGCTTACGCTTGATATTTCGCATTGGTGTAACGTGAGCGAAAGCCTGCTTGAAGATCAACAGCAGACGGTTGACCTGGCAATTTCAAGAACAGACCATGTGCATTCCAGGGTTGGCCATGCCCAGGGCCCACAGGTAAGCGATCCGCGCGCCCCGGAATGGAAAGCTGCTGTAGCTGCACATTTTGCATGGTGGGATAAGGTAGTGGCTTTAAAAAAAGAACAGGGCAAAACACTGACTATGCTTACAGAGTTTGGCCCGCCTGCTTATATGCCAACCATTCCTTTTACCAACCAGCCCATCGCCGATCAATGGGCAATAAATGTGTTTATGATGCAGGCCTGGAAAAAAAGATACCTGTAAGCTTTTTAATAATTTAATAAACAATCAGCACCTAAAATTAGTCAGATGGATATTTTGCAGACATTATACAATGAAATTATAGGGTTCTTTGGCATCGGTGGCATCATAAAGATGGTACAGTCCGGCGATTACAGCGCTTTGTCTACCCTTGGCGGAATACAAATGGTAATGGGAGCCCTTATCCCATTTCTATTGCTTTTTGAAATTCTTCGGGCCTTCTTTTATAAGCGATTTAAGATAGAGGACTATAAGATCCCCTTCCTGGTATTTGTACTAAACCGTTTCGTTTCAAACTTCATTTCAATTGCCGCAGTAACATTTTGCATTGGCCTGCTCGAAAAATGGGCTGTTTTTACCACAACTTTTACCTGGTACTGGCTCATTTATGGTTACATCATATGGGAGTTTTCTCATTTTGTTTACCATGCCCTCGGACATAAAGTCCGGATCCTTTGGTGCCTCCATTCCACCCATCATGCACCACAGCAAATGAACCTTTCTGTTAATTTTGCCCATTTCTTCCTGGAAGCACCCTATGCCGATGTGGTGCGCACCTCAATTTGCATTTTACTGGGCGTTAATCCGGCGCTACTGTTTTTTATCATGTTCATCGATGGTTTCTGGGGATCTTTTATTCATATCGGCGAAAATATACTGAAAGACGCCAGGCTGGGTTTCTTAAACCACATTTTGCTAACGCCATCACATCACCGTGTACACCATGCAAAAAATCCATTGTATATGGACACGAATTTCTGCAACCTGTTAAACATCTGGGACCATGTTTTTGGTACTTATCAGAATGAAAGGATGGACATTAAAATAGAATATGGCATCACCAGGGAAATGAACCCCAACAGTTTATGGGATGTGTATTTCGGGGAATTTGTTTGCCTGGGAAAGGATATTGCTGCTGCCCCTGGCTTAAAAAACAAATTGCTGTACATCGTTATGCCCCCCGGATGGAGCCATTCCGGAGATCATAAAACTGCTAAAATTACAAGAACAGCATTTATTGAGGGTGAGCGTAAGGACAAAGATAAATAAAGCTTATCGGCTCCGGCTTTGTTGTTGTCTCAGGCATGCAGATCATTGATGCTGAAGAAATAGATATCCCAAGGCTACAGGGGTGTAAAGGCGTCTATTTTTTTAACTTTGCGGTATGACTCAATTACATCAGAAAGCTGTGACCTTACAAGATGTTGCCGATAAGACCGGATTGTCCAGATCCACTGTATCTAAAGCATTAAGGGACAGTCATGAAATTAGCGGAAAGACAAAGAAATTAGTTGCCGACTGTGCAAGGGAGTTGAATTACCATCCGAACCTCGCTGCAAGGAGTTTGAGGTATGGGCGGAGCCGTTCAATAGGTGTTGTTGTTTCAGAAATAGACAACCCGTTTTTTGCCCAGGTAATCAACGGTATCGAGTCTATAGCTGATGAAAAGGGCTACAGCATTATCATCACGCAGACACATGAATCTTATGAATATGAGCTGCGTAACGTAAGAGATCTTTACAGCAAATCAATAGACGGACTCCTGATTTCTGTTACGACAGAAACCCAGGATGCGGAACACTTACTTGAGCTGAAAGCCAGGGGCCTGCCGATTGTACTTTTTGATCGTGTAAGCGACAAAATTGAGGCACATAAAGTTATAGCCGATAATTTAAAAGGTGCTTACGAGGCCACCTGCCACCTGATTCGGTCCGGATACCGGAAAATAGCACACATTACCAGCTCTGCCAATGCATCGATTACTGCCGAGCGTTTACAGGGCTACAAACTGGCCTTGCAGGAACATCACATAGAATTGGATGAGCAATATATTAAATATTGCCCGCATGGCGGAAAAAATGATGAGGAGATAAAAGATGCCCTGGCAGAATTGTTAAACGTTGATAACAAGCCAGATGCTATTTTTACCGCTTCCGACAGGATCACGACCACAACATTGGCGCTGCTGAAAAAAAACGGGATCAGGATACCGGAAGAGCTGGGGCTCCTGGGTTTCACCAATACCCACCTGGCAGATATTTTGAACCCTCCGTTAAGTTCTGTATTCCAGCCGGGATTCGAAATGGGAGCAAAGGCCACCCAGCTCCTGATCAGCCAGATTGAAAATAAACGAACCGAATCATTTGAAACGGTGATTTTTCCAACTTCATTGTTCATCAGGAGTTCAACGATAACTGGTCACATGGGATAATTTAAAAGACTTTTTGGGCTTCAGTCACTGAAATCTGCTTAAAAATTGTTAGAGAAAAATTAAGGATATCTCGTTGGGAAACAATAACTTTAGGCAAGTTAAAACTCCTGTAGTAACGGAAGGGAATTTACAGCAGCAGTAAGGGTTATTTCGGGGGATCCTCTAAATTAATTATTAATCTGTGTCTCATGGTTTATGCCTCAAAAAAACTGCTTTCAGTAGTATTTTTCTCCTTTTTTATGACGATTTATGCTCTTGCCCAGCAACCCGGTTACCAGCTTTTTTATACCAAACCCGCCATAAAATGGACAGATGCCCTCCCCATAGGCAATGGCCGTTTAGGGGCTATGGTATTTGGTGGTATAGAAAAAGACCGCATTCAGTTTAACGAAGAAACATTATGGACGGGCGGCCCAAGGGATTATAACCATAAGGGAGCGGCCGCTTACCTGCCGCAGATCAGGCAATTGCTGTTTGAAGGTAAACAACAGGAGGCCGAAAAACTGGCTGCCGAAAAATTTATGGGTACCACAAGCAAACCCCTTGATCCCCAGGTTGCGCCAGAATTCCAGGCCAGCTATCAGCCATTTGGAGACTTGTACCTCGACTTTAAAACAGATGCCACGGCTGCTTCAAACTATAAACGTAAACTGGATCTGAATACCGCCGTAGCCAGTACGGCCTATAGCCTGAATGGCGTAAACTACCTCCGGGAGTATTTTGTGTCGCAACCCAACCAGGCAGTGGTGATCCGTTTGACGGCAGATAAAAAAGCAAATATTAGCCTGGATGCTGCTTTGTCCAGTCCGCATAAATACCATATGCTAAAAAAAATAAATGAAAATACCCTTGCCTTGTCCCTAAGGGTGAGCGGTGGTGTACTGAAAGGCGAGAGTCAGTTGCGGGCGGTAATTACCGGGGGAAAGCTGTTGATGGGGCAGGGGAAAATCAGCATTACAGCTGCTGATGCGGTAACGTTTTACCTGACGGCAGGAACCAATTTTGTAAACGACAAAGATGTAACGGGACTTCCGGCAAATGCCTGTATAAAAACCCTAACAGGCTTAACAACCAAAACCTATGCCCAGGTTAAAGCTGCCCATGTCAAAGAATACCAGAAATACTACCAGGCCTTTTCGGTAAGTTTTGGAAATGATGTGTATGCAGCTATGCCTACAGATGAGCGGATAGAGAAATTTGCCGGTTCGGACGACGCTGGTCTTGCGGCACTGTATATGCAGTATGGCCGGTATTTATTGATTTCAAGCTCCAGGCCGGGCACACAGCCCGCAAACCTGCAGGGCATCTGGAATGAACTCCTGACCCCACCCTGGGGCAGTAAGTATACCACCAACATTAACCTGGAAATGAACTACTGGCCAACAGGGGTGTTGAATCTGGGCGCAATGAACCAGCCGCTGTTTAAAAAAATAAATGCCCTGGCGAAAAATGGGACGCAGACTGCCAGAATACATTACAATGCAAACGGATGGGTATTGCACCACAATACCGATCTCTGGAATGGTACCGCACCCATAAATGCTTCAGATCATGGCATCTGGGTAACCGGTGCAGGCTGGTTAAGTCAGCACTTGTGGGAGCATTACCTTTTCACACAGGATTTTAATTTTCTGAGAAATGAGGCTTATCCGATTATGAAACAGGCCGCAGTCTTTTTTAGTGATTTTTTAGTTAAAGACCCAAAAACGGGCTGGCTGATCAGTACGCCTTCCAATTCGCCCGAAAATGGTGGACTGGTAGCCGGACCAACCATGGACCATCAGATCATCCGGACGCTTTTTAAGAACTGTATTGCGGCAACCGAGCTGCTGGGAACAGACACAGCTTTCAGGAAAAACCTGCAGCAGAAAATTACATTGATTGCCCCCAACCAGATTGGCAAATACAACCAGCTGCAGGAATGGCTGGAAGATAAAGATGACACCACAAGCAAACACCGGCATGTTTCGCATTTATGGGGCGTGCATCCCGGAAACGACATTACCTGGGATACACCTGATCTGATGCGGGCGGCCAGGCAATCCTTAATTTATCGTGGTGATGAAGGTACAGGCTGGAGCCTGGCCTGGAAGATCAACTTCTGGTCGAGATTTAAAGATGGAGAGCATGCCATGAAAATGTTGAAAATGCTCATCAGTCCGGCTGAAAAAGGAGGAGGAGCTTACCTGAACCTGTTTGATGCACATCCGCCGTTTCAGATCGACGGAAACTTCGGTGGTGCCGCAGGTATTGCAGAAATGCTTTTGCAGAGCCATACGCAGTTCGTTGAACTGCTGCCCGCATTACCAGCCGGTTTACCTGAAGGGGAAGTTAGAGGAATGGGGGCCAGGGGGGGCTTTTTGCTGAATTTTAAGTGGAGCAAAGGGGTGTTGACAGAATTTGAAGTGTACTCGAAAGGAGATGGTGTTTGCCTGTTGCGCTATGGTAACAAAATTACAAGTATTGCCACACAGAAAGGAATGACCTATAAGTTTAACGGGGACCTGGAAAAATTATGATTTAAAAGAATGACATCATCAGATTAATCCTTATCATTGTAACATTAGTGATGCAATAACTTATAAAAATGAGTTTAGTTTCAGATGCTGCATTGATTGAGGGACTGAAGGCGGGAGGATCACAACGGCAAATTTTCGAAAGAGATTTGTACAAGGCCTATTTTTACCTCATCCAGCATGGTACAAAGAAGTATGGCATCACTACCGAAGATGCAGCAAGTGCCTATTCAGATACCATCATCAGCATCATTCAGCAGGTTTTATCAGCTAAGTTCGAAGGAAGGTCTACCCTGAAATCCTACACCTATCAGATTTTTTCCAATAAATGTGTTGACCTTTTGCGAAAAGAAACGACTAATAAACGAAAAGCCGATCATGGAACGTCGTCTATAGACAGCCTGGTGATGGAGCTGCCAGACGGGGCCAGAAACGTAGTGCAGCAGCTGATTGCAAAGGAACAGCGGAGTAGTTTGCTGCAAAGGCTTCAGGAAATAGGTGAAAAATGCAAACAGGTACTGCTTTTTTTTGAAGATGGTTACAGCGACAAAGAAATTGCAGGCATGATGGAGTACAATTCGGCAGAAGTGGTAAAAACCAGCAGGTTGCGCTGCCTGGATAAATTAAAAAAATTAATGACCGGTAGCTTAATGTAAAAATGGAGGAACAGGCATACATAGCAGCTTATTTTGAAGATACATTGCCAGATGAAGCAAGGGCAGGGTTTGAAGAACGTTGTCTGAGCGACCCGCTGTTTGCACGTGAAGTGGCAGACTATGTGATGATGCGCGATGCACTGCGTGAGGAACTGTATCAGCAAAAACGCGAACGTTTCGCCGGACTGTATCAGGAGATGCAAGTGGGGACAGCCAGAAAACAGCCTTATTTCCAGTTTAAGAACCTGGTAGGGTATGCTGCTGCGGCCTGCATAGCCTTAATTGCCGCCTGGCTTATTTTCTTTGGCAACAAGCAACCCGGGGATCTGGCCAACGCTTATGCAGCCACTCATTTTAAACAATTGGGGGTAACCATGGGTGCCGGGGAACAGGAAAAGATGCAGCAGGGAATTGCGGCCTTCAACAAGGGGCGTTATACCGAGGCAGCCCATATTTTTAAAACCTTAAGTAAGGACAGCTCCCTGAAGGCGGAAGCGGTTAAAAACCTGGGTATCGCCCAGTTGATGGCAGGCGATGCTACAGGAGCGATTGCCAGTTTTGATGCACTTGCCGGGATGGACCTGTTTACCAATCCGGGGCTGTTTTACAAGGCAATAGCACTGATGAAACGTTCAGAACCAGCTGACACAGCAGCCGCACGCAAATGCCTGATGGAGGTTGTTGAAAAGAACCTGCCCGGAAAAAGTGATGCTGAGGACTGGTTGAAAAAGCTATAATGGTTGAACCCTATATCCCTAATCCAAATGAACCACCAAAATGAAAACCCCCAACGCCCTGCAGGACCGGCCTGGATCAGCCGGAAGAACCTGAAACTGGAAAGATTGCTGACCCAGTCGTACCGCAAGGATGAACTGATTGTCTTTTACAAAAGAAAACCGACAGAAAAAGACATCAATACCATTCGCGAATCTTTCAGGAAAGCTGGTTTCAAGGCCGATAACATTCAAATTGACAGCTGCGGCAATTGCGATATACCGGTGCAGCGCTGGAGGGCCAAAGGTATCCATACCCTGCTCAGCGGTAATTCCATCAGGGCCGGATCAGGGCCCGCAGCTACCACCGTAGGAGAATCTTATTCCCTTAACTTTCTGAATCAGGTGCCGGCCCCCTCAGCAAAAGAACTCGGTGAAAGCCTGAAGCGCGGATTTGAAGCCGGAAGAAACCAAACACCACAGCGTAAGAAAAATGAAATCGTGATTGCCGTATTGGATACAGGCTTCGATCCCAAACTGGCAGACCCGCAATACCTGTGGAGAGAAGCCGCGGGAACAAAAGGAGAAAAATGTTATCAGGATGTGCATAGCGGCTGGAATTTTGTGCAGGACAATGGCAGTTTTGAGGACGATAACCCGGGCCGGCATGGCAGCATCGTAAGTCAGTATATCATCAACCAGTTCAAACATTCCAAAACCAATGGGCTAAAGATCATGGCGCTGAAAACGCACGACCGGAATGGGGTGGGCGACTTGTTCAGCATCATTTGCGGCATCAATTTCGCCATCGCCAAAGGGGCGAAGATCATCAATGCCAGCTGGGGCTTTTACTACTATTTTGATGCACCGATACCCTACCTGAAAACGCTCATTACAGGTGTGCTCAGAAAAAAAGGCATTTTGTTTGTTACGGCTGCCGGCAACCAGATTGCAGCGGATGATTTAATTGCCAGGCAGATCTATCAGGCAGAATATGGGATCAGTTTAACAGACGATCAGCTGCGCGACCTGGCCATTCATAATTTTTACCCCGCACAGCTCAGTACAGCCACCAATAGTGTAATTGTGGCTACCACTACCGATGGGCGTACCGTAAGTGCTACGCAAAACTATTCCAATAAGTTTGTGGAACTGGGTGTAATGGCCGATCAGTTTACAAGGGCTGGAATGGATTTTGAAGTACCCTTTGACGGTGTAGCGGGTGCTTTTATCAGTGGTTCATCTTTTGCTACGGCCATTGCCAGCGGTACCATAGGTGCCAATTGTGATCCCGCTCTGTATGTGCCCGGTATTCAGAAACAAACCTTTTTACAGTCGCTGAAAACAATGGCGCTTGCCGGTGGCAGCGGAAATATACTGACCGACCTGCCCCCGCTGAGCAAAAAGTATGTGAAAAACGGATCCTGCCTGAAATAAAAGCGTATGCGGCCTTTTCATCAGATTTGTATATTGTTGCTGGTATTGCTGGCCCTCGGGACGCATGCAACGGCTATGCCCGACAGTATACTGGTTAAAAAGGTCAATGCAATTCATGGCGATGTAACTTATAGTCCGGCAAAAAAGATAAGCCTGTTTAAAACTTTACAGGCAGAGCTGTTTAAGTCGCATTATCCTAAAAATGCAGCTTATGCATTGCTGGTGCACCGCCTGGGCGATGCCTGCGATAAGGCTGGTGACCCTGAAAAGGCTGTGTTTTACACCAGGGAAGCGGTGATGGTCAATTCCTCGGGAAAGGCGGGTACCGATCCTTCGTTCCTGGTCAACAGTTATTTTAACCTTGGGGTGTTCTACAAGCGTTTGCACCTGCTCAAAGAAGCCCATCATTATTTTACGCGCTGCATTGCCACAGGCAGCAGGTACCCCGATAAGTATTTCATCGTTTTCATGGCTTTTGAGCAGCAGGCCTATGCCTGGTACCAGACAGGGGATTACCAGGAGGCGGTGCAAACCGCAGATGAAGGGCTCAGGTTTGCGGCAATAACGGGCGATCAGAATGCCCGGGCCGCTTTACTGGCCCAGCGCGCTCAGGCGGCAGGAGAACTTTCACACTTTGGAAGTGCAGAGGCCGATGTGAATATGGCCATTGCCCTGCTTGAAAAATCGGCAAACGACCCGGTGCATCTGGCCACTTGCTATTCGGTATATGCAGCCATATTGAGCAAAAGCCACAAACCTGATCTGGCCATACGGTATTACCGGAAAGCTTTCACCCTGAACAAGGCCAATGGTAACCTGGAGCAAAGCGCAAGGGACCTGCAGGATATGGGTTGTGTGTATGCCGATGAACTGCGGCAGGGCAAACAGGCACTGGCTTGTTACGCCCAGGGAATTGAACTGGCCATTGCAGTTGGCGATGTATATCAGCTTTCTGCTTTGTACGCCAATATCGGTGTGGTACATGGCTATGCAAAAGACTATACTAAGGCTTTAAAATATTATCAGAGGGCACTGAACACCCTGCCCATAAACTTTAAAGATACCAGCTTGAAAGCCAATCCCGATGTTCAGCGGCTGAAACTGGTAGCCAACGACTATTTTATGGTCACCATCTTGTCCAACAAGGGCGCTGCACTGCTCGAAAGGTATAAACAATTGCAAAAAAAGGAAGACCTGCTGCTGTCGCTAAGTACCTTTGAACTGGCAGACCAGTCACTCGATTTCATGCGCTGGAAACAGAGCACCAGCGAAAGTAAATTGATCTGGCGACAAAATACCAGGGAAATGTATGCGCATTGCATGGAGGTTTGTTACCAGTTGAAAGCAGTTGACAAGGCCTATTACTTTCTGGAAAAAAGCCGGGCAGTACTGTTAAACGATCAGCTGAACCAGGCGGGAGCCGAAACTATGCTGCCGGAACAGGAGCGGAGTAAAGAAAAACAGTTGCGCATAAAGGCAGGTATGCTGAGCGATCAGTTCCTAACCGGTTCATCAAAGGGAGCGGCTTATGCCCGCGCAAAAGAAAAATGGCTTACTGCCCAGCAGCAATGGGAAAATTACATTACTTCCCTGGAACGAAAATATCCGGCCTATTACCGCTACAAATATGACCGTTCCGTATATCCATACGCCGGTGTCAGGCGCAAAATGGGTAAAGATAAAACTGCCTTTGTTTCCTATTTTCGGGGCCAAAAAACCATCTACGCCTTAATGGTCTCGGGGCAAAGGCAAAGGCTCCTGAAAATCAACTACCCTGATTATGAACAGCAGAGCAGGCGGTTGATGACCTTATGCGCTTCACCGGCACTGTTGAACCAGAACTTTACCGAATACCGGAAGCTCGCTTTCAGTTTGTATGCCAATTTGTTCAAGCCACTGGCAGTACCTACTGCCCGCGTTGTCGTTTCGCAGGATGGACATTTTATCCCCTTTGAAGCGCTTGTTTCTGATACCGGTACAGCAGCCCTGGCCTACCTGGCGGGAAAGCATGCCTTTAGTTATGTGCCCACTTTCAGGATATTGATGAAAAAACAACAGGAACTTGCTGCTTCAGGAGATTTTCTTGGAATTGCACCTTTAAATTATGCATCAGGATCGGGTCTTTCCGAACTGAGGGGATCTGATCTTTCCCTGCGCAAAATCGCCATGCAATTTAAGGATCCTCTCGTACTAACCGGTGCGGATGCCACTAAAGCCGCTTTTCTGAAAAATGCAGGTAAGTATGCCCTGATCCAGCTGTATGTGCATGCCGATGCAAGCAGTTATGATACCCTGGATGTTAACAGACAGCCGCCGCAGGAACCTGTTTTGTACCTGGCCGATGCCCCGGTCAGGCTTGCGGAAATACAAAAGCTTCAGTTTAACCGAACCCAGCTGGTGCTGCTATCGGCCTGTAATACGGGCATTGGCAGGCAGGCCAGGGGCGAAGGGGTGTTCAGTATGGCCAGGGCTTTTATGGAAGCTGGCGTTCCGGCAAGCATTACCAGTTTGTGGCAGGTAGACGATCAGGTCACTTATAAACTTACCGAATCTTTTTATGCGCACCTGCGCGAAGGGCTGTCCAAAGACGTAGCCCTGAATACCGCAAAGCTTGACCTGATAGGAGATGAGGACAGGATGCACACGCTGCCTTACTATTGGGCAGCTGCAATTCTGATGGGAGATGCAGCTCCATTGCCCACTGTGGAGGACAAAAACTTCTACTCCTGGATCGCAGGATCTCTGCTTATTGCCATTTCAATGCTGTTTTTCTGGTTTAAAAGAAAAAAATAAAAAAAAGTTTAAAATGTTGTTTCCCTTCCGGTAAAGACCACGACTAATGTGGTGTGTCTAGACAACATAAAAATTGAATTATTTAAACCTTAAAAAACAGAAAAAATGAAAAATCTATTCATCCCATTGTGTGCAGCTTTATTTGTTATGTTTGGAACTACCGTTAAAGCTCAGCAGGAAACTGCAAAAGGTCTGATCGTTAATACTTCTTCACAGGCCGAAGTTGACAAAATCCTGGAAAGCCTGAAAGGCCAGGATGCCTCTACCTATCGTTTTACGGTTACCAGCTCAAAAGGTGGACGTTTAAGCTCCAAAACCTATGGTACCGCGGCTATTGGCAGTATCGACAAAATCGGTGGATCTTCGCGGCCGGTTGGCGGTGGTGTGGTAGCCAACGACATTGTGATCCTGGTTAAAAACGTATTCTCGGGCAAGGAAATACAGGATGCTGTCATCTCCAAACTGAATACCAACCTGTCGAAACAAGCTGTTAAAACCGTACAGATCAACAGGACGATGAGAGTAGTGCGATAAAACGACCCTTACATCACCTATTGTGGGGCGGGCCGTATAGCCCGCCCCTTTTTAAAACCTAAAACTAAAAACCATGAAAAATCTACACCTGAAATTGTTTTTCGCCATTCACTTGCTGTTTGTTTTTGTAGGTTCAAACCTGTTTGAGTACAAAAGTAAAACCATAGACAGCATTGTACTGCCCTATGCATCCTATACCGGCGGTGGCTTTGGTTACAGTTTCTTTTCGCCTAATGTAGGCAACCAGACCGTAGTTAAAGTTTATACCTTAAAGTCTGATAAAACATTGAGGCAGGATGCGTTTGGTACCGGGACCAGTATGTTCGACAGCAGGTTCGGGGCCGCCATACATACCTTCCGGAACAGAAAAGCCTACGAACTGATGTCACGTATTGTGGCGAGTTATGTTTTTGCCAAATATCCCGGCTCTGCTATAGCCCATATCTCGGTTGGCGAATACCAGGTGCCTACAGTTACGGCCTACCGCTTAAACCGGTCGCCCGCCACCTACCGGGAAGTTTATACCGGTACCTATACCCAATAAATCTTTAAACTTTAGCATTATGAAATCTTTTCAGCTTAAACCCGGCTTCCAGCTGGCCATACTGCGCATGGGGGTTGCCATTGCAGTGCTTTTTAAAATTTTTGCAGAATTTAATGACCTGGACATGCTGTTCAGCCAGCAAGGCATTATTCAGGGGGTGCTTTCCAAGCCAATGGCCGTAAAATATGCACTGGCACTTCCGGTACTGACCGATTTTTTTCACATTCATAATGAGCACCTTTTCCTCAGCATCACTTACCTGGTTTTTGGCGTTGCGGCCTGCGCTTTGCTCGTTGGCTATCAATCCAGGATCAGTGCTTTTGTCTGTCTGGTTATCCATATGATGGTATTTAACGGATATAACCTGCTGGCCTTTGGCTTCGATGGTTTTTTGTTCTCGCTGCTGTTCTACACCTTTGTTTTTCCGGTAGGTAAGGTATATGCAGTGGATGAAATGATGGGCAGGACCGGACCGGTAGATACTGAAAACCTTAAACTTTACCTGCTGGTGTTGCAGCTGCACCTTTGTGTGGTATACCTTACAGCCGGGGTTTCCAAAAGCGGGCAGGACTGGATGGGGGGAACTGCCATCTGGAAAGCCATCAACCAGCCCCAGTTTTATACAGATTTTACACCGTTCTTCCGTAAACTGCTGAGTTTTCCGGGCATGTCGGCACTTTTAAGCTGGGGAACGCTTTTTGTGGAAGCATTTTTCCCGGTATTGATATTTATCCGGTTCATGCGCATCAACCAATTAACGCTGATTGCCGTGGTCATGATGCATTTGTTTATCGGTGCGGTAATGGGACTGCAGTTGTTCGCCTGGATCATGATCGTATTTGATCTGAGCGCTTTTGCCGGTGTGTTCCTGCAAAAGAGGGTAGCAGCGGCAGATGATTTGGAAAGTGATAAGATCAGTGATTATATGTATCTGACGGGAAAGCGGTAGTCTGATGGAGCAGTGCTGATAGTTTAGCCTTGTTCCTAAGTTGCTTTTATTAGGTACTCTAGCTGCAGCGTAGCTGAGCCGAACCTGCTTCGCATTTTCCTCGCCCCAAACCGAACCAACTCCGAAGAAACACCGAGGAGAAAGCGACGTAGATAAAGTGTTGTCTAGTCCTAGTATAGCTTTACATGAGTCCTAGATTTATTTGGCATCGTCCTGAATTGAACTTAACATATCCTGTTTAAGGGTTACATGCTATTTCCTTCCGAATATAGCAATGCATTTTGTTGTTTTTGTCTAAGTTCCCATCTTTCTTTGTTATAGTTTTTCCATTGTTTATTGAGTTCTCCCTGCTTTTGATGCGCTTGCACAGGAGTCAGGTAGTCACAACTGGCATGTGGTCTTAAGTTATTATAGGCATTTATGGTTCTGTTCAGTTGATTTTAAGTTGCTCAAAAGTTCCTGTACTGCGTTCCAGATCAAACTCAGTTTTCAGGATTCCATTTACCCGCTCAGCGATTGCATTTTCATAAGGATCACCATTTTTAGTCATGCTTATAGCTATGGTTTCACCATTAAGCTCATCTACGTATGCCTTGCTGCAATACTGGGATCCCCTGTCAGAATGATGCATTAAGGTCAGCTTTGGCGTTTTTCTTTTGGCTATTGCCATTCTTAAAGCCCGTAGGCATCCTTCGGCAGAGAGGTCATTCTGGAGATGATACCCCATGATCTGCCTGGAATAAGCATCAGTGATCAGGCTCAGGTAGACAAAGGAGTTGTTGAGCCTGAGATAAGTGATGTCGCTTACCCAAACCTGCTCAGGCCTGGTGATCTGTTCAAAAGCCATCAGGTTATCATATCTCCTCATCCAGTGGTTGGAATCGGTGGTAATCACGCGCCTGCGCCTTCTGGTGACCAGCAAGCCTGTCGCTGCAAGCAAATCAAACAGATAATCCCGGCCTGCCGATATACCATGCTGAGAAAGTATATCCTTTAGCATAAAATGAAGTTTTCTGGTGCCCACCCCGGGCAGTTCTGTACGGATAGTATACACTTCCTGCAAGACAATATCCCTGATCAGCACATCTTTTTCTATTCTGATACGACTCTCATACCAGGCATTCCTGCTTTTGCCAAACAGCGAACATAGCGTTTTAATGCTAATGCCCTGTTCTTCACTGATGAGCTGAGTCACTGCTTGGCACCAAACTTTTTTCTGATATCCACTTTGAACTGGTCACCGGCAATATCAATCATAATTTCTAATGCCCTGATTTTAACCCTGGCCATCTCCAGTTCTTTCAATATCTCAGCTCCCCCTGGCTGCTGATCTGTAACAGCTTTGGTTTCTACAGGTATAGCAGAGAGTTCCCTCTGAGCTTTTTTATATTCCCTGAGCCATAAAGTAATGGTGTCACGGCAATCAATCTGATATTTGAGTTGTGCTTCACCTATGGTTGATCGTCCAGAGATGATTTCCCGGATGATCTTGTTCTTCTCTGCCGGGCTACGCCTTTTTCTTTTACTTTCAAAGTAGTTGCTACTGGCATAATTGTCTATCCAGCGATGCACCGTGTTGACACTTAAATTATGGCGTTCACAGACCATCTTAATGGCATGACCTTCTCGTTCGATCTCGGCAACTATAGACTTCTTGAAGGATTCTAAATAATGTCTACCGTACTTTTCACCTTTTATTTCTTTTGACATCGTACATAAATTTAATGATAATATTTCTTCGTGACGATGTTAAGTTTATTCAGGACGGGTCATGTAGTACAAGAACAATAATAGATCAGCAATAGTACAATATAAGCGTAACATTGATAGGTCTTATGCTGATGTACCTTAAAAAGATCTTTTTTCCTGTATGGTTTATTTCTTTTAAAAGCTTAGACTTGTAAAGTTTTTAGGTAAATTTATACCGGGAGTTGAATGCCATGCCTGCTTACAGTAAACTTAACGATACTGAACTGATTGCTTTATTGAAAGAAGGCAACAGGCAGGCCTTTGCTGCCATTTTTGATAAATACAACAGCCTGCTTTTTGCCCATGTCTATAAAAAATTACGCGACAGGGAAGAAGCAAAGGATATTGTGCAGGAAGTTTTTGCAGCCTTATGGGCAAAACGTGATCAGCTGAACCCGCAGGCTAGCCTGGGAGGCTACCTGATGCTGGCCGTAAAACACAAAACACTCGACCTTATAGGCCATAAGAGTATTGAATCCAGGTATTTTGATTCGCTGGCAGCCTTTGCCAGCTATACCGAAGGTGCTACAGACCACCGTGTTCGTGAAAAACAATTGCAGGACATCATAAGCCGCGAGATTGCTGCGCTGCCCCCAAAAATGCAGGCAATCTTTTTAATGAGCCGCGTAGATCAGCTGAGCCATAAGGAAATTGCACAGCAACTGAATGTTTCAGAAGAAACCGTTACCACACAGATCAAACGGGCCTTAAAAGTGCTTAGGGTAAGGCTTGGACTGGTGCTTTACCTGGTCATGTTTTTTAAATAGTATTTTTTTTTATTTCTTGTCACCCCTGCGGTGCCTTTATTCTTTATGGTAGTAATGAACAAAGAAGAAGCAAAGGAACTGATCTTAAAATACAATGCCGGACAGTGTACACCTGAAGAGCAGCAATTGGTGGACAACTGGTACCAGCAATTTGCCGCAGATGAAGGTACTGGCTTGTCCGAAACGGATTTTGAAGTGCTGAAAAAAGAAATGTGGGCGGCAGTACCTGAAGAAACAGGCACTCAGAAAACTCACAAATTATGGCCGCGTATTGCAGCTGCGGCTTCAATCGTATTGCTGGCAGGAGCTGCGTTGTGGTTTAGTCGTCCCTATATTCCCGGTTTACGAAATGAGACCAGTATAGTGTATACACATGATATTGCACCCGGTAAAAACAGGGCAACCATTACTATGGAAGGCGGTAAAAGGATAGCACTTAGCGATGGCAAATCGGGAGTAGTTGTAGCTGCGGGGAAGTTAAGCTATGATGATGGTAGTCCTGTGGCGGGCATATCGGGGGGCAGTGCTATGGAAATGGCAAGTGTGGTAACCCCGAGAGGCGGTACTTATGAAGTGGTGTTGCCCGATGGCAGTAAAGTACAGCTTAATGCTTCATCTTCCTTAAAGTTTCCTTCTAGCTTTAAATCCCTTGCAGAACGCAGGGTTGAGTTAAGTGGAGAGGCTTATTTTGAAGTGACCAAAAATAAGAAGCAGCCTTTTATTGTAAAATCCAGAAATCAAGAGGTACGGGTGTTGGGGACGCATTTTAACATCAACGCTTATACTGATGAAGCAAATACCAGAACAACCTTGCTTGAAGGTTCAATTCTGATCAATCAAAAAATATTAAAGCCTAACCAGCAGGCCGTGCAGGCGGATGGAAATATCAGTGTCAGGGAAGTAAATGCCAATGATGCAATAGATTGGAAGAACGGTGAATTCATATGTCGGGAAGAACCGCTGGAAAGCTTAATGAAAAAGATTTCCCGCTGGTACGATGTAGAAGTAGTATACAGTAACCCAGAGCTTAAAGAAAGAACTTTTAGCGGTTCACTGTCGCGCTATGACCATGTAATGGATGTGCTGAAGGCCATGGAATTTACAGGGACCATGAAATTTAAACTGGAAAACCGGACGGTCCGGGTATTATAAATCAACTGTTAACTAAACTGAAATTCAATGAGCAGAACTTTACCCTAGAACCCTACATGGCGATCAAAAAGAAACCGGAAAGTGGTGGAACACAATCCGGCAGAAGTTTGAGCCAACCTTTCCCAGCGGGCGGAACCGCAATGGGATAAATCAATAGAACAACTATTACTATCAACTCAAACCATTACAAAAGTATGAATAAAAATGCTTTTTATTCAGGTATGCTGCATTTTAAGCTGCCTGCAAAATTATTGTTAATCATGAGGCTGACCACTTTCATATTAATACTGTCACTAACCCAGGTCAGCGCTGCAAGCTTTGCCCAGCGGCTGAATTATGTAAAAAAGAACGCAAGTTTAAAAGAGATCTTTGCGGAAGTAAAGAAACAAACCGGATACCATGTTTTCTATGCCGATCAGGGCATAGATGTTAACCGCAAGGTAAATGTGGATTTCAGGAATACCGATCTGAGAACCGCGTTGAACCAGGTCGTAGCGGATCAAAACCTGGAATATGTGATCGATGCCAGGAACATCATCCTCAAGGCCAAAACGCTTTCCGTGTTTGAGCGGATCATCAATGTATTTAAAACCCTTGATGTGACAGGCCGTGTAGTAGATGAAGAAGGAAAACCGCTGGCGGGGGCCAGTATTTTTATCAGCACAGAAGAAAATGTGCTTCAGATTGCCAGATTGGGCGATAAGGGCATTGCACTTAAAATGAAAAATGTAGGGGCAATTACCAATGCAAATGGTGAGTTTACCTTAAGAAATGTAGACGAACGGGCGTTTATCATTGTCACTTTTCTTGGTTATAAGCCACAACAGCTTAAGGCCGCAAAAGACCTGGGAAATATATCTATGCAATTAGATGCCGGAAAGCTGGTGGAGGTTAACATCATGGTAAATACCGGTTATCAGACTTTGTCGAGAGAAAGAAGCGCCGGATCTTACGCCAAGCCCGATATGAAAATTCTGGAAGCCCGTTCGGGAACCACAAATGTGCTCCAGCGCCTGGATGGTCTCATTCCGGGCCTGGTGATCAATAACTCTTCGAGCCCGACCGGAAACGGCGGAGTAGGGAAAAGTTCAAGCGGTAATTCCGTTATGATCAGGGGTTTGAATACCTTGAATGCAAACCGTGATCCGCTGATTGTTTTAAATGGGGTTCCCGTTGATGATGTATCAAAAATCAACCCCAATGATGTGGAAGATGTAACCATTCTTAAGGATGCTACCTCAGCTTCTATCTGGGGTGCCAAAGCCGCCAATGGCGTAATTGTGATCCTAACAAAGAAAGGTAAAACCAGGGATGCCCTCAGCGTCAATTATGATGGTTTTGTAAACCTTCAGGGGAAACCGGATATCGGGAACCTGAATATGTTGAACAGCAGCCAGTTTATTGAAGCCGCAAAGGCAGTTTTTGATCCGAATTTAAATGCTTACGCTACCATATCAAAACCTGCAGGTGGTGGCAAGGCCCCGGTTATGCCACATGAGACCATTCTTTACAACCTTGAAAAATTGCCACAGGAGCAGGTTGATGCCAAACTTGCCCAACTGGCCTCTCAGGATGGTGTGGCACAGATGAAAGAACTGTTTTACAGGAATGCAGTACTGATGAACCATTCCATTTCCCTGACCGGGGGCGGCAATAAATACAGCTTTTATGGATCTGGCTCTTATACCAACACGCAGAACAGCAAGCCGGGCGACAAAAACAGGAATTACGGTCTTAACCTGCACCAGGATTTTCAGCTGAATAAGCGAATCAAATTTTACCTGATTACTGACCTCGTCAACAATGACCTGGGCTCTCTCAATTTTACACAACCAACCTCAGCGTTTCTGCCCTATGCGCTGTTCAGGAATCCGGATGGTAGCAATGCCGATTTGTCCTGGTTATACCGCGACAATATTGCCAGAACGGGCTATGAAAGTAAAAGTCGTGTAAGCCTCGCTTATAGCCCGCTGGATGAAATGAACAGGGGACGAACCAGCAGCAATATATTTACCGCAAGGGCAAATGGCGGTGCCAGTGTGAACCTGGTAAAGGGGCTGAGGTATGAAGGGGTTTTTAGTATCAGTAAAGCACAAACCAAAATCATAAATGACCTGGATCAGAACAATTATGATGTTCGTGCAGAACTGGCTGCTTTTACGCCCTTGAACGGATCAAAACCTTATCTGCCGGAAACAGGGGGACGCCATACCACTACAAATTCATTGCAGAAGAACTGGACCGTGAGGAACCAGCTGATCTTTGACCAGGCCTGGAAAAACGGCGAACACCAACTGGTTTTACTGGCAGGTCAGGAAGCACAGGAGCAGTTTTACAATTTAAGCGGTTCAGTGGTGAGAGGTTATAACAGCCAGCTGTTAAGCAATGCGATCATTGACTACAATTTGTTGTCGTTGGGGGTGGGCAATGTTGTAATGCCTACCAGTTCCAGTGGTACCAGTCAGTTAACTCCTGATTTTTACAATGAAACAGAATCCATGGTCAGGATTTCATCCTACTATGCCAATGGCGGTTATACCTTCAACAACAAGTATACCCTGAATGCGGCTACGCGTATAGACCAATCCAATTTGTTTGGTAAAGACAAATCGGCCCAGAATAAACCTTTATGGAGCTTTGGGCTGGCCTGGCAACTGGGGCGTGAAACATTTATGCAAAAAATTACCTGGGTAGATAAACTGATCCTTCGGAGCAGCTACGGACTTACAGGTAATTCTCCAAACCCCGGTAGTGCCGCTTCCAAGGATATCCTGGCAAAACTGTTTAGCGGATATGCAATTCTGTATCCGGAAGGAAATGGACTGGAAATGTCTACACCAGCCAATAAAAAGCTGACCTGGGAAACTACACGTAATTTAAATGTCGGGATAGACTTTTCCCTCCTGAAGAACAGGCTTGGCGGATCGCTTGACTTTTACAGTAAAAAAACTGAAAACCTTATTGGCGAGATGCCGGTCAATATTCTCACAGGTTATGCTACCATTACGGGTAATGCGGGTAATATGACCAATAAAGGGATAGACTTGAACCTGAATTCGGTGAACATCAGCACCCGGGATTTCAGGTGGAGCACTTTGCTTAATTTAGGCTTTAATAAAAATGAAATTACTTATGTGAACCGGGCCACACCTATTATCCGTGGTGATCAGCTGATCTCCAATCCTTATGTGCAGGGCTATCCTGCTTTCGCAGTATTTGCCTACAATTATGCGGGCCTGGACAGCAAAGGCGATCCGCAGATCAGACTTAAGGACGGCACGGTTACCAAGGCAAGATCTGTTGCGACTGTGGATGACATGAAATACATGGGGACATTTCAACCTAAACTGAGTGGTGGCCTCAGCAATACTTTTGCTTACGGGGATTTTACTTTAAGCCTGAATGCTGTTTATAACCTGGGGTATGTGATGCGCAGGGATGTAAACTCGCTGTTTGGCGGGCGTGGCTTGATTGCCAACAGCGGTTTTAACGCCATGTATACCGGTAACATCAATGCAGAGTTTGCAAACAGATGGAAAAAGCCAGGTGATGAGGCCTTTACCAATGTTCCGGCCTATACCACCGCTCCGGTAACCGCGGCACGTGGCAGCATGACCTATTATACCAATGCAGACCAGAATGTACTGGATGCCTCTTACATTAAATTGAGAGATATTACCCTTGCCTACAGCCTGCCAAAAGGCATTTTGTCCAGATTGCGTGCCGATGCAGTAACCTTCCGGGTCCAGCTTTCGAATGTGATGCTGTGGAAAGCAAATTCACATGGCATTGATCCTGAATTTATGGACGCCTATGGCGGATGGGATGGCTCTGCAAATATTGTTGGTATTTACAGTGGTGGTTATCGCAAGGTGCCGGTTAACCAGCATACCATTACGTTTGGTGCCCATGTTACCTTTTAATTTTAAATAACGATGATGAAGATTCATATTAAAATATACCTGCTGATGGCTATGGTTGTGGTAGCAGGCTTTAGCGCTTGTAAAAAAAGCTTTTTGGAGGTAGAACCCAAGGGAAAAGTAATTGCAAAAGCAACAAACGACTATAACCTGCTTTTAAACAATTCATCCTATTATACCAACGGTCAATTTAATCATGTGGTTATGGGCGATGAGATCGTTTCCGTTGACCCTTACTATTCTGCAATAGGTTCTATCCCTGCCAAACTTTCTTTTCAGTATGCCGACGATATTTATCTGCCTACAGAAACCCCTGTTGAAGCTGCGGCCATGCTGAAGTTATTGTACACTTACAATAAGATCATCAATGAAGTGATGGATTCTGAAGGTGGCAGCGAACAACAGAAACTGGCGATCAGGGCCGAGGCATTAACGAACAGGGCCTGGATCTACCTGTTTCTGATTAATTACTATGGCAAGCCCTACGCGGCAGCGACAGCTGCAAACGACCCGGGCTTTTTTATCATTACCACTTCGGATGTGAATGTCAATAAATTTGAGCGTTCATCGGTACAGGCTGTGTATGATTTTATTCTTGACGACTTGAAAACGGCCATCCCGAATTTGCAACTTTCGTTAGGAAGCAGGATGCGGGCATCTAAATCGGCTGCCGAGGCCCTGTTGGGGAAAACCTATTGGTTTATGGGCAAATACCCGGAGGCGCTGGCGCAATTCAACAATGTGTTTACCGATATGCCAACCAATTTCCTTATGGCTTTATTTGATTACAAGGTAAACCTGGCGCCGGGTGCAGCGTGGGGCTATAACCCGGTAAGCAGTCCGGATGGATACATTACCGGTCCGGCCAATGAATCGCAAAACCAGGAGGTTCTTTTTTACAAATCCATGCTTAGTGGTTATGCTTCTTTTCAAAATGATTTCATGCTGTCGGCAGCAACCATGGAGCTGTTTAAAACAGCAGGCAATTCGGACGAAAGACTGAAGCTCTATAGCGACAAACAGAATGGTGGCGGTTTGATTGCGACACCCGGGGTGCGAAGAAAAGCCGGATTTCCTTATATCCAGATTGGAATTACCTTGCCAGACCTTTACCTGATGCGTGCCGAATGCCGGGCCAGGGCAAATGATGTTGCAGGTGCTAAAGCTGATCTGGAAACCCTGCGTAAGAGCAGGATGTCTGCCTCGGATGCTACGGTGAACATTGCAGATCCACTAGCCATGCTAAAGTTTGTGCTGGATGAACGTATTCGCGAATTTGCCCTGCAAGGTCATCGCTGGTTTGACATGAGACGTTTATCTACCGACCCGCTTTTTTCCAATAAAACCTATACACATCAGGTGTTGTCAAAAACCGGGGATGTCATTGCCAGTTTTCCTTTGAAAACAGAAAGGCTGACCTTCCGTATACCGGGGAAAATTATGGACCAGAACCCGGGTACAGTAAATAACCCCTGATCAATCAATCTTGTTTTAATCTATAATATAAAAACAATGTTAAAAACATTAATTACTGCAGTATTGGGCCTGGCGGCCCTTGCTGCAAACGCACAAAATGGCTTTACCCTGAATGGAAAGCTCAGTGGCAACCATGAAGGGCAAAAAGTAATGCTGACTTACCGGGCTGACGATAAAGCAGTCAAAGATTCGGCTATAGTAAAGAACGGCGGCTTTCTGTTAAAAGGAAAGGTGGCAGACGCGGTAAAAGCACAGCTTACTTTAAAAGAGCTGGGGGAGGATAAAAGCCCGATGACCATGGAAAAAATGCTGGCACAGGACGCACAGGAATTTTTCCTGGAAAACAAAGATATCACTGTGACAGGCAGCACTATCAGGACTGCACTGATTAAGGGGGGAGCAGCCCAAGCTGACTATTTGTTGCTGAACTCCCAGCTGAAGCCTTTGCAGGACAAGATGAAGCCGCTGAGTGCAAAAATGCAGCAATATTCCAAGGAAAAAAATGACAAGGCAAAGGATGAACTGTTCCCGCAATTAAGGGCTATCCGTGTAGAGATGAATAAAGTAGAAGATGCCTTTATACAGCAACATCAGGATTCTTATGTTACACTTGATCTGCTGAATGGCAGGAGTGGGGTAATAGATGTGGAAAAGATAGGACCGGCATACAATGCCCTGAGCCCGCGCATGAAAGCCTCTTCACAAGGTAAAAAACTTGGGGAGCGTTTAAAGGTGGCCACGAAGACAGATATAGGCAAGCCTGCGCTCAATTTTGTACAGAACAATACCGAAGGAAAACCTGTATCGCTGGCTTCATTAAAGGGCAAATATGTACTGCTCGATTTCTGGGCCAGCTGGTGCGGGCCATGCAGGGCTGAAAATCCGAACGTGGTAAAGGCCTATAAAAAATTTAAAGACAAGAATTTTGAGATTATTGCGGTTTCACTTGACGATAAAAAAGAGGCCTGGATAAAAGCTATTGAAACCGATGGATTACCATGGATCCATGTGAGCGATCTGCAGGGCTGGAAAAATGCAGTGGCCGGTATGTATGATGTCAAAGCGGTGCCTCAAAATTTCCTGATTGGCCCTGATGGCGTTATCCTGGCCAAGAACCTGCGTGGGGAGGAGCTGGATAAACGTTTAAGTGAACTGATCAAAAATTAATAAACCCTTATTTATACAATATGAAAAGATACCTCTTAACAGTGTGCTGTATCATGGGCATGCTCCGCTGTATGGCCCAGGAAGGCTATACGCTAAAAGTTAAAGTAAATAATTTTAAAAATTATACGCCTTATATCGCCTACGCGGCAAATGGCAAATATGTGATTGATACTGCTTACATCAGAGAAAACGGCTGGATGGTATTTAAAGGAAAGGTAAGTGAGCCGGTAGTTGCCAGCTTTGGTTTGCGCCGCAACCCGGCAACGGTTATCATCAACGGGAGGGGAATGATTCCGGGCCCCGCGCTGCAGTTCTTTCTGACCAATGAAAGGATACAGGCCGAGGGCGATGCTGATGAAATCTACATGGCTAAAATAACCGGTGGCACAGCCAATGCAGAATGGGCCAGTGTTAAGCCTAAATTAAATGGACTGACCCGCCAAAACTGGACCACTTTGAAAAGCGCCTATGATAATTTCAAACCCGGTGATGACTCTGTTGCATTTAAAAAAGCCTATAAATTACGTGCAGAGAATTCAGCAAAAGAAGAACAGCTGAAGCTGGATTTTATGAAAAAGAACCCGGGATCGCTGGTGAGTATGTACTTTTTGTCGGGTATGCAAAACTCCCTGAGTTTCGAAGAACTGAAAACCACCTATGCTAAATTGGGCAGTGCCCATAAAAACAGTTCATTTGCCAAAGCCATTGCAGGTAAAATAGCCAATATGGAGGCCACAGCAATAGGCAAACAGGCAGTACCCATTCAAAAGAAAGACATCAACGGACAGCCTGTAAACCTGGAAACGCTGAAGGGAAAATATGTGCTGATCGATTTTTGGGGCAGCTGGTGCGGGCCTTGCCGCGCATCGCACCCACACCTTAAAGCGCTATATGCCAAATACAAAGCCGATGGTTTTGAAATCCTGGGCATTGCACAGGAACAGGGACAAACACTGGAATCCAGTCGTAAAGCCTGGATAAAAGCCATCGAAGAGGATAAGATAGACTGGATACAGGTACTGAACAATGAAGGGCTGGAACAGTTTGATGCTGTTAAATCTTATGGGGTCACTGCCTTTCCAACCAAAATATTATTGGATAAAGAAGGGAAGATCATCGCCCGAAATGTAGGCGACGGTAGCGAAATTGATGCAAAATTAAAAGAAATTTTTGGTAAATAACCTAACAATATACTGATGAAAAAATATATTTTATTGGCTTGCCTGGCCTTTTTAACAGGCAATTTGTTGGCCCAGGGAATTGAATTTGACCATGGCAGCTGGAAAGAAGTACTGACCAAAGCCAAACAGGAAGATAAACTGGTGTTTATAGACGTTTACACCAGCTGGTGCGGGCCCTGTAAAAAGATGGCAGCCGAGGTTTTTCCTTTGAAGGAAGTAGGCGATGTATTTAACCCGAACTTTGTAAATTATAAAATTGATGCAGAGAAAGGCGAAGGTATAGAAATTGCCAAAAAATTTGGGGTGAAATCCTATCCCACCTACCTGTTTGTAAATGGGGATGGCGAACTGGTTTACCGATCGGGCGGCTATAACCTGCCTAAGATATTTCTGAATGAGGCGGCCATTGCCATTAAGGAAAAACATGATCCAAAGCCTTTGGCCAAATGGGAGGATGAGTATACAGCTGGAAAAAGGGATAAGGATTTTCTGAAGGGTTACATCGGCAAACGTGCAGTGGTAAAGGCGCCCAATGGCCCATTACTGGAAGAAGTATTTCCGTTATTGACCGAAAATGATCTGTCGGACAAGGATTTTATGAGCAGTGTATTTGCTTTTGATCCGAACATGACCTTTGTACCTGGCGGAAAATTCTATAACTATGTAGTGGCAAATCATGCCAGGCTTGATCAGCTGATTGGAAAACGGGAAGGTTATGTGCTGAGTTTATTGGACGCTGGTACTTATCAGTATTTCCGGACGGACATTATCAAAAATAACAAAGAACAAATGCTGCCGGTAATGCTGGCTGCTAAAAAGCAATTGATGGAATTGTTGAAAAGGGAAGAGACCGATGTAGCTGTAAAAGGGTTGGTTATGGAGTACTACAAGGGTACAAAGAATGTGAAAAAGTTGGTGCCTGCTGCCCTGGATTACGTAAACAATGGTTTACTGAAGCTGGACATACAGGCAAAGATAGCTGCGGATAAAGCTGCCTACCAGAAAATGCGTGAGCCATATTTAAACGGTAAACAGGATTCGACCAAGGTAGAGAACTGGGCATCCATGCAAAGGGTCTCCGCCAATCAGAAAATGGTAGATTTCTCTTATAAGCTTCGTTCGGCTGCCGAGGCTATTTATAAACTGGTAGACGATCCTAAAATTCTGGGCCAGGCCATAGCATGGGCAAAAATGGCAGAAAGCTATTTCCCGCATTTTTCTACGGAAGCGGTGTATGCTGGTTTACTAATGAAGACTGGAAAAAAAGCAGAAGCTGCAGAGATGATGCTGAAAGCCAGTAAGGATAGTTTTATACAGGGTAATGACAAACAAAAACTGTTGCTAGCCAATGTAGAGAAGCTGAAAAAAGGCGAAGCTCCGGAAGAGCTTTGGTAAGTTTTAAAAATACAGAGCCTCGTTTCTTGTGTAAGCGAGGCTTTGTATTTATTCCATATCAACTCCTAATCGATGATGCCGCTATTGCTGGCTTCAGTCTCGGGTAGTTTTTCACCTGCCAGTTCCAGCAATGTACTTTCGATCATCCGGCACATGGCATTCAGGGCAAGGTCATTGGCTTCGGTTCCAAAAGGTTGCTCAATCTCATCTGCGATGGCCTCAAAAGCCACAAAGGTATAGGCGATAAAAACCACGATAAAGGGGGTGAACCATTGCAGGCTATCTACCAAACCAAATGGCAAAAGAAAGCAGTACAGGTAAACCGTGCGGTGCAGCAACACGCGGTAACTATAGGGGATCGGCGTGGATATTATCCTTTCACAACCGCCTGCGATATCCGATAACTTATCCAGGTTTTCATCAAAGCGCGCTTGCTGAATGGAGTCAATTTCATGATTGGCTTTGGCTTTCTTTACCCATTCTGCCATCAGTTTCATAAGTATTATAGGTTTATACCTTGCCGGGGCAACACGTTGAAATTGCGCTTCGGTAAGACGGTCTTTCAAATCCGGTAAAGCATCCGTACCTCTCAGCTGGTGCTTTAAAGCATAGGTAAAAGCGATCAGCAACTGAACAAAGTTGATGCTGAGTTTATGGTCTGCCGTGTTATTGGGCAATGTCAGCGCCTGGCGGGCCAGGGATCTGGTATCGTTCAGTAAAGCTCCCCAAAGCTTTCTTCCTTCCCAAAAGCGGTCGTAGCTTACATTGTTGCGAAAACCCAGGAACAGGGCCAGCACAAAGCCAAATAAAGTCAGAGGAACGGGGTTGAGCGGTATTTTGAATGAAAAAATGGTGCCCCGGAGCCAGACAATACATATGGACAGTGCAAAGAGTAAAATTAACCTTGGAAGAACCGTTGGCAGTACAGATCCCTGCCAGATAAAAAGCATTCTAAACCAGTGTTCCTTTTTTCTTATGATCATTCTGCAGACAAAGATAACTGAATCTGCTATCTTAGCTGCTTCAATGCTGAAATTTTAAGATGATGACTGTAAAAACGCACCAGCCCGCAGGGGAGAACCCTGTTAAAATTGCAGAAGTTACTGCTGAGGAAATCCTGATAAACACACCCGAAGAGGCATTGCAGTTGATGGTCGACCTGTATTACCAGGATTTTGACCGCATTATCCTGCACGAGGACAACATTACACCCGATTTTTTTGACCTGAAAACCGGTATTGCCGGGGAGGTTCTTCAGAAGTTCAGCAATTACAGGCTGAGGTTGGCTATTGTGGGCGATTTTTCAAAATATCCGGGCAAAAGTATCCGCGATTTTATTTACGAGAGTAACAATGGCCGGCTGGTTAATTTTGTTGGCTCAACGGAACAGGCCATTGAGAAGCTGATGAAATAAAGATTGACGACTGCCTAAATCAAGCCCCATTCTATACATTGTTTGATCAGCATCGCACTCCCGTTTGTTCCGGTCTTTCTCAGTAAATTTTTACGGTGCATACGTACGGTTTCTGGAGCTATAAACAATTGATCGCCTATCTGTTTACTGGAAAGCCCTTTAGCGATTAAAGGCAGTACTTCCATTTCACGTTTGGATAATTTAGGGATGGGCAGATTTGTATTTTGTACCGACAGGTCTATCTGGCAATAATCATTGCGTTTTCCTATCCCTGCAACGAGCACAATATGATTGTTGGTCTGGGTAATGTGATGGATGTCGGTATGGATGTTCAATGCTGCAATGAGACGGCCCTCATCGTCTTTGGAGAGGTGAATGGCCTGGTGATGAAAGAGACGGTAGGATCCGTCGGCTACCCGCATTCTAAAGCAGTACGATGTTTTGAGATGGAGCTGGTGTTCAAAGCCAATTTCGCTCATTTTTATCAAAGTGGCCTCTTCCGCACGTAACACGAAATCGACATCCTCGGGATGAATGAGGTCTATGATCTGCTGAAGGGTATATGGGTAATCTTTCAGGCCATGAATATATAGTGTGCGCTCGGAAACTTGTTGCAGGCTGTAATCTCCTACATTGATGACATAATAGTAACAGGAACCCATGGACATCATATCCATGAAATGGTCTATTGCAAGCTTGGGCTGGTCAGGTGCCAGCTTATCGGAAAGGGCAACCGGGTAATTTTCCCATACCTCTGCCAGCAGGTGTCTGTGCTTTTTTTGATATGCCATCAGCGTAATTTATGGTTTGCATGGCTAAAATAGAAGAAAGGAGGGTAAATTTCCGAAATAATTAATTATAATTGGTGGGAATTTAACCAGTATAAGAAAAATTGTTAATGCGGGTGCGTGAAATAAATTTTCGGGCTAAAGAAGCGGAATGGCTGCTTAAAATGGCCGCCGATGATCAGCGTGCTTTTCGCAGTATTTACGATACCTATAACACTAACATTTATAAATACGCGCTTCACCTGTTAAAATCAGAAGAACTTGCTCATGAAAATGTACAGGAAACATTTTTGAAATTCTGGAACATGCGGAAGGAAGCCGTTGGGGTACTGAACCTGGAAAGTTACCTGGTTACCATCAGCCGCAATGCTGCGCTGGATGTCCTCCGGAAATCGAGGCTTACTTTACGCTCGGAAACCACGATCAGGGAAAACTGGGTTGAAGGCCATAATGAAACCGATGAGAAGATCACACTTGAAGATACCAGGCGAATTTTGCAGGAAGGTATTGATCAGTTGCCGCCTCAGCAAAAACTGGTTTATGAGCTGTGCCACCGGCAGGGATTAAAATACAACGAAGCTGCGGCCCAGCTGAACATCTCGCCCAATACCGTTAAGTTGTATATGAAACTATCTCTGCGCTTTCTGCGTGGTTACCTTGCCCGGCATACAGACCTTGCTGCCATTTTTATCATTTTTAAATTATTTTAATCTTTTTTCATTTCCCTATACCCTCTCCTTACTGCCGTTCGTCTACCTAAGAAAAGGGGCGGCTTCAGGTGCCATGGTTAAATCCCTGAACGAAGGATGAATAAAGAAAGAATAAGCTATCTCTGTAAACAGTACCTCAGTGATAAGGCCAGTGCTGAAGAACTTCATGAACTGGAATCAGTTTTTCGGAATGACGATTTGGATGAGGAGGTTAAGGCAGTGTTGTCGGAAGTTTATGCCGACTTTCCAAAGGAAAATTATGCAGATCTTGATCAGGAGATTGCCGATCAGCTTTTCGAAAAGATAAGTATCAATACCAGGCAAACGACAACGGTTCGTATCTGGCCCCGCATATGGGTTGCTGCCCTGGCGCTTGTCATTCTCGGGGCCGGACTGTTTTACTACCAGGTAAAAACAGGTAAAAGCGAACTGGCACAAAATCAATTTAAAAATGATGTAGCTCCCGGAGGGAATAAGGCCGTTTTAACCTTGTCGGACGGTAAAACCATTAATCTGGAAGATGCAATGAACGGTGAAATCGGGACAGAGGCTGGCTCAGTGATCAGTAAAACTGCCGATGGGCAGGCTGTCTATAAAAGCGGTGTGGGTGTACAGGGTACAGCAAATACGGTTATGAATACGATGACAACACCTGCTGGTGGTACATATCACCTGGTGCTTTCTGACGGGACGGGTGTCTGGCTCAATGCGGGTTCTTCCATTACCTTTCCGGCAGCATTCAGTGGCCGTACCAGGGAGGTTAAAATCCAGGGAGAACTTTATTTTGAGGTTGCACACAATGCTGCAAAACCTTTCCGGGTGATTTCAAAGGGGCAATCCGTACAGGTTTTAGGTACCCATTTTAATGTAAAAGCTTACGATAATGAGTCTGTTTTAAAAACAACCTTGCTGGAAGGTACTGTAATGGTTGTTGCCGGTGCTCAGCAAAGTATGTTAAAGCCCGGCCAGCAGTCTGCCTTAAATGCGGGCAAACTGGAGGTAACAAATGTTGATGTGAATGAAATTATTGCCTGGAAGGATGGCTATTTCGATTTTACGGATGCCGACATACATACGGTGATGCGTGAATTTTCGAGGTGGTACAATGTTGACATCAGCTTTGCCAGTCCACCAACCAAAGATACATTTACCGGCAGGCTGCCCCGCTCATGGTCGCTGGCAAAAGTAATGAAGATGATGCGCTCGTCTGGCTCAATCCAGCTAACGGTTGAGGGAAGGAGGGTTATGGTACGGTAACCTATGCGTTAAAAGGCCATTGCCCAAAAAATAAAAACCAGTTGTGGTGGAACACAACTGGCGGATATCCGGAAATGGCCGATCATTTTTTGTGAACCAATCAAACTCATTTAACCAGACAAACAAATGTATAAAATTTATACCCAAAAACCGGGTGTGTTAGCTATGCACATTCACCAATTCCTGTTAGTTATGAGGTTAACCACCCTAATCATGATTTTAGGTATCGTACAGGCAAGTGCAACAACCTTTGGACAAAAGGTTACACTGGCTGTTAAGAATGAACCGCTGACTAAGGTCTTTAAAAAGATCAGTCAGCAAACCGGATACGGTTTTATCCTTTCCAACAAGATGATGAAGGATAGTAAACCTGTCTCTGTTGACCTGAAAGAGGTTACGCTTAGCGAGGCTTTGCGCATACTGTTCAGGGCGCAGCCCCTCACTTATGCCATTGAGGAGAAATCAGTAGTGGTTTCCAGGAAAGCGGACTTAGTCTCAGCTGGTAATACAACCGACCGGTTTCAGCAAACAGACATCAAAGGGAGGGTGGTCGACGAAAAAGGCTTGCCATTACCAGGAGTAACTGTAATGGTAAAAGAAACCAGTAAGGTAACCACCACGGATACCGAAGGACGTTTTTCCTTTAAGGGCGTTAGCGAGGGCAGCGTGTTGATTTTCAAATTTATCGGCTTTGAAACACAGGAAGTCCCTATCGGTCGCAACACTGATTTTAACATCATTCTGAAAGAAAGCCTGGAATCCCTGGAGGAAGTTGTTGTATTAGGCTTCGGACAAACCCAGAAAAAGATTGCCCAGACCGGGTCGGTTGCTGCTGTTTCCTCAAAAGAATTGAAGCAAAGTCCTGTAGCAAACCTTACCAATGCTTTGGCTGGCCGTTTACCCGGCTTAATTGCCCAGCAACGCAGCGGGGAACCAGGAAAAGACATCGCTTCTTTATTGATCCGCGGGCGTGCAACTTTTAACAGCGCACAGCCATTGATCACAATTGATGGTGTTCAGAAAGACCCCAGCGCTATTGGTAAACTTGATGTAAACGAAGTGGAGAACATTACCATTCTGAAAGATGCTTCTGCAACAGCACTGTATGGTGTAAAAGGGGCAAACGGAGTAATCATCATTACCACCAGGAGAGGAGCTGCAGGCCCTCCGGTAATTACAGCAGGCCTGCAAAGTGCCGTGTTGGCTGCTACACGTCTGCCGAAATTTTTGCGTTCCTATGATTATGCTTTACTGGCCAATGAGGCAGCGAAGAATGACAATCCACTGGTTACTCCACCATATTCTGATGTTGCGCTGGAAGCTTACCGGACAGGTTCTGACCCCATGCGGTACCCGGATATAGACTGGGTACATGAGATGATCAAATCATCGAGTTTAAACAGGGCGAACTTTAGTGTAAATGGCGGTAGTACGACTTCCAGGTATTTTGTCAATCTGGGGTATGTAGAGCAAAATGGTTTGTACAGGGCAACGAAACAGCCAAAGTATGATCCCAATGCCCAGATGAAAAGGTACAATTTCCGGTCGAATATTGACATGGATTTAAATAAAAATTTCTCTTTATCCCTCAATTTGTTTGGTGCCATTGAGAATACGAATGCGTCCAGGATAGCTTCTGATGCGTTGTTCGGCTATCTGGGTTCAGTTCAGCCCAATGCCGCGCCGATCAGGTATCCGACAGGATTTTACGGAAGGGACCCTGCAATGGGGGGCAATCCGCTTAAAGAACTGAACACCTGGGGCTTTACCCAGGGTTTTAATTCTTCGCTTTCCGGAATGTTATCGGCTACCCACAAACTTGATTTTATAACAAAAGGGCTGTTCATCAAAGGCAATTATTCTTTCGATGGTTATTTCCTGAACTCCTTCACCCGTTCGGAATCGGTTAGAAGTGCTTTTTATAATGGGACCGGCGATCTGAAGGATGAAGCCAGTTATACCTATGCGGGTTCAGACCAGGCACTAAGTGCGCCGGTGTCTACCTTTAGTCAGAACAGGGACATCTGGACCGACCTGTCTTTGAATTACCAGCGCGCATTCGGTGACCATAATTTTACCGGATTGCTGCTGGCCAACAGGACACAAAAAGTGATTGGCGGAGAGGTTCCCTATGTTTCGCAGGGGCTGGTAACCAGGATTGCCTACGATTACAAGAACAAGTACTTTGCTGAATTTGATGCCGGGTACAATGGTACCGATAACTTTGCCAAAGAAAGCCGGTACGGCTTTTTCCCTGCGGTATCTGCCGCCTGGATCCTTTCGAAGGAAAGCTTCCTGAAGAACATTTCCATGATAGATATGCTCAAGATCAGAGGTTCTTACGGACTTACCGGTAATGATCAGCTGAGCGGCAGAAGGTGGCTGTTTGTTTCGCAATTTAACCGGGGTGGAGGTTACCAGTTTGGCGATCCGCTGTCGACCCTGCAGGGGGTACAGGAAGGGGCGCTTGCAAATGCCGATGTAACCTGGGAGAAAGCACGCAAAGCCAATATCGGATTGGATGCAGTATTTGCAAAAGGTTTGCTGGGGATTACGCTGGATCTATTTCAGGAAACCCGGAATGACATCCTGATCACCCGGAACTCTGTCCCTTCCCTTATTGGGGTAAGCGCAGCAAATTTACCCCCGGTAAATTTTGGATCAGTAAAAAACCGTGGTTTTGAATTGGTATTGTCCCATAAACACAAAATTGGAGAACTGAGCTATAACGTCCAGGGAAATGTCTCATTTGCAAGAAATAAGATTCTTTTTATGGATGAAGAAGCCAAACCTTACGATTACCTGCTCAGGACAGGCCTGCCCATTGGCCAGCTATACGGACTAACGGCAATCGGCTTTTTTCAAAGCCAGGAAGATATTGACAACAGCCCTCAGCAGTTTGGTAAGCTGATTCCGGGCGATTTAAAATACAGGGACCTGAATAGCGATGGGATTATTGATGCCAATGATGCGGGGCCGATAGGCGGTACGGCTGTGCCGGAAATATTTTACGGTGCCTCCTTGTCGGTACAGTGGAGAAACCTGGACCTGAGCTGTCTTTTTCAGGGAGCCGGCAACGTAAATGTGATCCTGAACAATCAGGCAGCTTACGAATTCTGGAACCGTGGAAATGTGCTGGAGCAGCACCTGGGACGGTGGACACCTGAGACTGCCGCTACGGCGACTTATCCGGCACTGCATTACAGTGTAAATACGAACAACCACAGGTTTTCTTCTTTCTTTTTAAAAGACGCAAGTTATTTAAGGCTAAAGAACGTGGAAGTAGGATATACGCTCAAATTCAAGGCGATGAAAAGGCAATTGGGCACTACAGCTTTAAGGGTATTTGCAAACGCCCAGAACGTTTATACCTGGGACAAAGTGGGCGGGACATTTGACCCGGAAATCCCTGGCGGAAATGGTGCTGTATATCCTCAGCAACGTGTGTACAATTTTGGGCTTTCTGTTGATTTTTAACTAAAAACGATTGAATTATGTTACATAAAAATATTGCTTTGATGGTGCTTGTTGCACTGATGCTGACAGCTGGCTGCAAGAAGATAGATACTTACCTGGATAAAGCAGAATCGGGCGGCTTAACGGATGAAGAAGTGTTTACCAATTACGCTTACACCAGTGGTTTTCTGTCTGATATTTATAATTCTGCGCTGCTGCCCAATTGGGCACCCCTGGTTTATGGGTTCAGTTTTTCAACCATTACAGATGAAGCTCATGCCTCGCATGCGGATACACAGGGCTATGGACAGGCATTTAAGAATGGCACGCTTTCACCTACCTTAAATCCTAACGATATGTGGGCACCGAGTTATGCCAATCTGAGAAAAATCAACATGTTCCTGGCAAGGATAGACAATGTGCCGGTAGAAGCGGAACAGGCGGCAGACCAGTCGGCCGGAAAAATCAGGATGAAAGCTGAGGCCTTGTTTTTGCGTGCTTTTGTATATGCAGAACTGCTGAAACGTTATGGTGGGGTGCCTATTATTGACAGGGTATTGCAGATTTCTGATGATTTAAACATCCCAAAAAATACTTATAACGAGACGGTCGACTTTATTATAAAGGACTGTAACAGTGCCATCGCTGTACTTCCTCCTTCCTACACGGCCAGCAATGTTGGTCGTGCCACCAAAGGTGCAGCCATGATGTTAAAGGCCCGGGTATTGTTGTATGCGGCCAGTGCCTTAAATAACCCTGCAAATGACAAGACAAAATGGGAGGCCGCCGCTGCCGCTGCAAAGGAAGTACTGGACCTTCAGTTGTATGGCCTGGACGACAACTATAAACTGCTTTTTCATAAAAGGTCATCACCTGAAATCATTTTTCAATCGACCAGTAATTTCACAGACTGGCTTCAGCGCAACCTCCCACCCAGCCTAAAAGGATATGGTAATATCCATCCTTCACAAAACCTGGTAGATGAATATGAGATGAAAGACGGATCTGCATTTAGCTGGAGCAACCCTGTTCACGCTGCAAACCCTTACGCAAACCGCGACCCGAGGCTGGCCATGAGTGTGATCTACAATACCCGTACCTGGGGAACTGCAACCATTTATACTTACGTTGGATCCGGTACAGCAGATGCCCTGGCCTTTGGCAACAACAGCACCAGGACAGGATATTATCTGGCCAAAGCGGTAGACGAAAGCGGCACCTTAAGTGCCCCGATAAATTATGGAAGCCATTTTGAAATATTTATGCGCTATGCAGAAGCGCTTTTAAATTATGCGGAAGCAAAAAATGAGGCGCTGGACGCGCCCGATCAGACAATTTATGATGCAATCAATGCCATACGCGCAAGAAAAGGGGTTGAAATGCCTGCTTTGCCACCAGCGCTTGGCAAAGATGCCATGCGGCTGCGCATCAGGCACGAAAGGATGATAGAGCTTGCTTTTGAAAATCATCGCTTCTGGGATGTGAGGCGCTGGAAAATTGCACCGGATGTACTCACCAAAATGTATGGGGTACGCATTACAAAAACAGGAACAGTATATAAATATGAACGGTTTTTAGTGGAAGACAGGGTGTTTGACCAGAGTAAAAATTACCTGTACCCCATCCCGCAAACCGAAATTAATAAAGACAGGGCCCTGGTACAAAATCCAAACTATTAGGCCCCATCATTTAAATCACAAGAAAATGAAACATATATGCTGTAGAGTATACTATAAAATCGTACTGATTTTAATAGCTGCCGGTTTTTCGGCCTGCAAACAGGAACTGATATCCAATCCGGAGCAATATGCCAGATTATACATCGTGCAGGCCGGCACATATCCGGCAGTAAGGACCTTTATCATGAAGGATGAAGTGCAAACCATTGATATTGCCGCTGCCCGTGGGGGGATAGCCGACACCGGGCAGGATATAGACGTTACATTTAAGGTTGATAACGCATTGATCCAGGATTTTAACGAAAAGAACAATACTGCCTATGCAGCACTGCCTGAAGGAAGTTATGAACTGGAAAAAACTTCAGCCACAATAAGAAAGGGGGAGCGGGTCACCAGTCCTTTAAAGATCAGGTTAAAAACGCTGGGTACACTGGTGGCATTTAAACAGTACCTGCTTCCGGTAAGCCTTTCGGCAGATGCAGCGGTAAATGAGGATTTAAAAACGGCTTATTTTCTTATAGAAGGACAGCGGGAAGGCATCAACATCAGGGTGATGTCGCTGGATAAAGGTGCTGCGGTAACCAATCTGAATACCGTAGCTGATGTGATCAAGGCAAACAATCCCGATCTGTTGCTGGTAAAGGCCATGGACATCAATACCCTAAGAAGCGGTAAAGTGGACCAGGTAACGGCATTGTCGCAATTAATAGGGATGCCCAATTACCTGTTTGCTACTTCCATTGCAAGCTTTGATGGCGGCACCTATGGTTGTGCAGTCTTTTCAAAATACCCTATTGTTAAAAACGATACCTATATTTTGCCTACCGGCGATACCAATGCAGAAAAAGGCCCGCTGGGTGTAATCACCGTACAGGTAAACGATAACAATAAGCTGGTTTTTGCAGGTACACAACTGAACTCGAATGCCACGCGGCGTGCGGCCCAGTTGCCCGAGTTGCTCAGGATCATCCAGACCTATAATACGGATCCTCTAATTCTGGCGGGCAATTTTAACGATACGCCGCCTGCCGGGAGTGTTTATGCCGGCCTTGCAGGCATTGGGATGAATTTTCCGTGTACCAGCTGCCCTCCAAATAACCCCGCGGCAAACCCAACTGCTTATTCAGACTTTATGCTGTATAAAACGGCCGATCGCTTCCGGGTTCAGAGTTACACTGTAGGCAGTACCACAACCAGCACACATTTGCCGGTTATTACCCAATTTACTTTATACTATTAGTTCACCATTTAAATCCATTATCATGAGCATCATTAAAAATATTGCCAGCAGGATAACTCTGGTTTGTCTGTTTGGATTTGGCCTTTTTGGCTGTGATAAAATAAAGACCGATGAACAAAAGGAGAGGGCTGTCGTTAAAGCCAGTTCACAAAACGCCACCGATGCTGAAGTGTCTGTTGCTGGCTGTACTACCTGTTACATTGCAACAACCAATCAGGCCAACAACAGGATTGAACTGTATGACGAGACGGTAACCGACTGGAACACTGCTGCGGCATTGAAATGGTCCTGGTGGCCGGCCGATTGGGGTGGTTTCTCCAGCGCCGAAATAGCAGCCTGGTCTAATGTTTCTGATGTTAAAGTGCGCAATACTACGCATTGGTCCGGAACCAGCCAGGTGATTGTGGTCGCGTCCTCGGGAGGGCTGGTCGCCATTGCCGGTCACCCCAACGGATTGAGGAAATGGGCAAAAAATGTAGGCGGTAATCCCCATGCGGCAGAGCTTTTGCCGAATGGCAATATTGCAATCGCAGCGTCTACACCCGGCTGGATAAGAGTTTATGCTTCTTCACAGGGTGGCTCAAACAACACTTACGCGCAGGTTAACCTCCCGGCAGCACATGGTGTGCTGTGGGACCCGGTTAACAATTGTTTGTGGGCAATCGGAGACAATTTATATGCCTTTACCGTTGGCGGAACAGCTGCTAATCCCACACTCACAGAAATCGTTAGCCGCAGGTATACGGTTCCGGGTACCGGGCACGACCTTTCTCCTTTTTATGGAGATACCAATAAGTTATGGTTCAGTGAAACCTCAGGAACATGGTCTTATAACAAAACAACAAAAATAGCAACACAGGCCCCGGGAAGTGCTTTTCAAAGCAGTGTCAAAGCTATCAGTAATCAGACTGCATCAGGGCATATCGTAACTACAATACCAAGAACATCCTGTTCGCTAAATACCTGGTGTACAAGTTATGTTCATTTTTACAGCAATACAGGGCTTTGGCTGTATGACCGGATCAGGACAGGCGCTGCCTTTTATAAAGGACGGACTTTTAACCCCGCATATCAATGAAAGCAGCAAATTTTCTATTGTATATTTTAAGTGTCTTAGCCTTTACCGGATGTAGTAAAGTCGATTCGGAACTTAAATCTGAAGGTGCCGGGGTACCGGGTAAGGCCAGTGTTCAAACAACTGAAGCAGCGGCTGCCGCAACAACTTTTAAAACCATGTCGTATAATATCCATCGGGGGATATCACCTGTTACCAATACCATAGATTTGCAATGGATAGCTGATGTCATCAATAACCGGAACCCCAAGCCTGACCTCGTAGCACTTCAGGAAGTGGATGTGTTTACAGACCGCTCCGGGAGCACCATAAACCAGGCGAAAGTACTGGCAGAAAAAACGGGGATGTATTTTGCCTTTTTCAGAGCCATGTATTACGATGGGGGAGAATATGGCGATGCGATTTTATCCAAATATCCCATCAGGGCATATTACCGTTATGTGCTGCCTGCAAATGGTGGCGAGGGGCGCAGTATGGGAATGATAGAAGTGATGATAGATGGCAAGCCCTTTAACTTTGCCGTTACGCATCTTGATCATGTGTCGGAGGCCACCAGGCTATTACAGGCGACTGAAATTAACAGGATGGTCAAGGATTTCAGGTATCCGGTTATTCTCGGCGGTGATTTTAATGCAACGCCTGGCTCTTCAACAGTAACCAAACTTAAAGAATATATGGTGCTTGGCTGTAATGGTGGCTGTCCGTTAACGGCATCAGCGGCTAATCCAAATGTTTCCATTGATCATTTTTTCTATGAATCAAGAGGCTTTAACAGGTTTGACTACTATACCATTGTAACCCAGGCATCAGATCATCTGCCCCTGATAGCCACCTGGACATTAAAATAGTATCTTAGTGCTTATGCAGCGGTATAAATTCGTTTTATTATTTCTGACTGCCGGTTTATTAACCTTTCATTTTCAAAGTTTTTCGCAGGAAACGGAGGAAATAAAATGGTATAATCCGGCAGTTGCCGGTAAGCAGGTGATCCAGGGGCAGGCCTGGTTCAGCGAACTGAAAAACCCTTATGACCGTTTGCCAGCCAAAGCCGAAGATGATGTCAGAACAGCGGTATGGAACGGCAGCCTGAAGCTAAAATAGTATTAATGGGTTTGCTTCCACGGAAGGAACTTGAAACCAGAATTGCAGGATTGAATAAAACAATAGCAAAACTTGCCGGAATAAAGGATGTTGAGTACCTGAATACAGGTAAGCTATTGCTTGGTGCTTGCTGGCCCGACTGATTGATTCCAGGTTGTAATACTACACAGACGACCAAAAGTTAAAATGTGTTAAAAACACCAATTTAACCTTGCTGTAACATAAAGTTTGTATCTTCATCTAACTTTACAACTAACTTATAAATCACATTCACAATGAAAAAATTAATTTTATTATTTGTGCTCCTGCCTTTTTTGGGGCTGGCGCAGGATAAAGGAACCCACTTTGAGCATGGGCTTTCCTGGCAACAGGTAAAAGAAAAAGCGAAAAAGGAGAACAAGTATCTTTTTGTAGATTGTTTTACCACCTGGTGCGGTCCCTGTAAATACATGACCAGCACCATTTTCCCTCAGGAAAAAGTGGGCGATTTCTTTAACAAGAACTTTGTAAACGTAAAAGTTCAGTTCGATAAGACCAAAAACGACAGCGAAGAAGTGAAAAGCTGATGCAGAAGCCATGAGCAAAGAGTACAATGTAAGGGCTTATCCTACATTCCTGATCTTCTCGCCGCAAGGTGAGCTGGTGCACAGGATTGTTGGCGGTGGGGATGCAGATGGCTTTATTGCCAAGGCACAAAAGGCACTGAACCCTGAGACACAGTACTACACCATGCTGAAAAAATACGATACAGGTAAACCTTCTCCGGAAGATCTGAAAAAACTTGTTGCTGTTGCAGAAGATGCTTATGATGAAGAAAATGCTTCAAAATATGCAGCTGCTTACCTGGCCACGCAAAAGGACCTGTATACCAAAGACAACCTGGAGTTTTTGAGCAAGTATATCAAAGACAGCAAGAGCAAAGGCTTTGAACTGATCATGAAAAACCCTAAAAAAGTGGATGCAGTGCTTGGAAAAGGGAAATCAAATGAGATCCTGGGCGGTGTAATTCTTAAAGAAAATATTTATCCGGGATTAAGAACGCCAACTGCGAATATAGATTCATTAATTGCAGCAGCAACTGCAAAATATCCTGGTGTTGACATCACAAAATCTACCGATCTGCTAAAAGTTCAGTTTTATCAGGGTACAAAAAAATGGGATAAATTTCAGCCTGCTGTAATGGCTTATATGAAAAAATATGGTACAGAGGTAGATGCAGAGATGCTGAACAACTTTGCCTGGGCCGTTTTCGAGAACTGTAAAGATCCTGATTGCGTTGCCTCAGCATTGGTGTGGAGCAAACGTAGCGTAGACGAAACCAAAGAGAAAGAACCTATGTTCTTAGATACTTATGCCAACCTGCTTTACAAATCAGGCAAGAAAAATGAAGCTATTGCCATGCAGCAAAAAGCAGTAGACCTGGTTCCGGCCGATAAAAAAGGCGAATATCAGGCTACACTGGACAAAATGAAAAAAGGGATATAAAAAAAAGGTGCCTGAGCCCCTCAACTCAGACACCAACCCTTATATTAAAACTATGAAAAAATTCGAATTGATAGTATAAAGGTACATAGAGGGTGCCGATATCCAAATGGATGATAGGCAGAAAGGCAAATGCGATAGTTGAACAGGCAATATTGCCGGATGTAAGTGCACCGATCCTCTATACAAAATAAAGCTATTTTTCCTTATGGTCTCCCGGCAGGTTTTTAACAAAAATTTCCTGTTGGGCAAAAGGAATGACTATGCCTTCTGCTTTAAAGGCAGTAGTAATTCTGGATATCAGATCGCTCCTCAAGGGAAAATATTCCTTAATATTCCTGACCCAATAGATCACTTCCATTTCTATTGCATTATCACCAAATTCCTTAAAAAAAGCATCAGGTGCAGGGAAATGAAGAATCCTTTCATCGTCTTGTAAAATTTGTTTGAGTTGGTTACGGATATTTTCGAGGTTACTGTCGTACGCTACACCCACCATGAGGCTACATTTTTTAATGTTCTTGCTCATGCTGTAATTGACGAGCTGATTGCTCAGCAATTCGCCATTGGGTATAATGACATTAGGCCCATCAGAACTCGTTACGATACTGCTCCTGAAACCTATGGATTTCATGGTGGCAATTTTTCCATTGATCTCTATAATGTCGCCTACATTTACAGGCCTTTCGAAAGAGATGATCAATCCGCTGATCAGGTTGTTTACCAGACCCTGCAGGCCTAAACCCACGCCCACGCCTAGCGCGCCCAGCACAATTGCAAATTTATCGAGTGGGATGCCCGCGGCTGCAAAAGCAAAGAAAAGGCCTATGGTGATGATGAATATCCTGACGATCAGCAACCAGCTGCCGAGCGGTTTTTTACGTTTTTCTCCGGATTGATGAAAGGAATCGGGTTCCGTAGCAAAATACGATACCAGTCTGGAAAGTACAAAGGAACAAAACAGGATCAGGATAAAGACCAGTAGGCCCATAATGGAAAAGCTGTAGCTGCCAATTGTCCTGTCGGAAGTTAAAAAATCAATAACAGGAACAGAGAAACGCTTAAAACTGTAAAAGTTGCGTGCCACCAGCATAATCCACCCCAAAACAAATATCAGGTACAATGGCCAGGGCGTGTTTTCACCTACACGTTCAAAATTTACATAGAACAATTGGGCACTGGGTTGTTTATAGGCTTTGAAGGCCAGCGTAAGGCCCTGGTTAATGAGACGGATAACCCATAAAAAAACAATAGCGGTAACCACACCGATATACCCGCTTATTAAAAGGGTTTTGGAAATGTTGAAACGTCCGCAAATATTAAACAGTATAGAGGCTACCAGCAAAATGAACAGAAACATAATGGCGTATTTTATTTTTTTCTCCCGGAGTTCAATTCTATGAACTGTAGTAAGGATAAAAGCCGCGTAGATGCTGCCACATGCAGCAAGTGCAAGCATCAGGTAACGCTCTGGTCTGGAGGCCTGTAAAATGAAGTTTTCGGCACTCGCCGCTATAAAGAGCAGTACAATTACCGTCCAGAAACGCTGCCAGTATGGACTGATGTGCTGATGGAAAATGAGCCAGAGGCATATGGCTGAAACCACCCAAAGCACAGTGTTGAATATAAAAGGTGGTGAAGGAAAGACAAACTGAAAGATAGAAAGCACAATCAGGATTGCAGATAATAAAGGATATCGTACAACCAGCTGTTCGTTATAATCCTGGCTTAGCAATGATTCCTGATGGAGCTGGTATTTAAGGGAACGTAGAAAATACCAGGAGCAAATGATCAGTATAAACAGGAGCAGTAAAGAAAGCAAATGGTTCTCTACATAAAACCTGAGCATCATGCTTTCTTTGGCTATGGAAAAAGCAAGTATTTCAGCAAGTGGCCTGGATTTTACCGGCTTGGTCCAGATGTAGGGAAATTCCTGGTCAAAGGTATGGGCCGACAGCCTGGAGCTGTAAATGTCGATATCGCCCTGTACCGAGCGGAGTTCATAGGCCATCAGGTCCGTTCTTAACTGCAGTTCTTCCAGGTTGGCCGTAGCCTTTTCCAGGGCTGAATCAACCGGAGCCATTTCTTTCGCCGTTACATACATCCTTTTTACATACTTGATCAATCCTGCCGAATCCGAAGGCAAGGCATAAACAGATGGATCGTTAGAAAGCGAGTCGATTTTAAGTTTTATGGCTGTAAGTTTAGCCGCATAATTATCGAGGAGTTGTTTTTGTCTGGCCAGTCTGGCAGAAAGCTCGGTGAGCACTGCAGCAGATACCGTAAGATTGCGTTGGGTCTGGTTACTTCCCGGGTTAATCCAGATGCCATCCTTTACAATTTCGAGCGACTTTTTAGTATCCTTAAGAAACTGGTTCAGATGATTGGTATCTATAGCTTTTTTGAGCAGCAATTTGGCTTGCTGGTTCAGGTTGCGGGCATATTCCAGCATGATCCGCTGCCTGTTGGCCATTCTCTCTTCGCTGAATTCCCGCCGGCTTTTAATGGCCCCGTCTGTTGCGATCTTTTTCAGTTGTTTTACCAGTGGCGATTCCTGGGGGGTCTTTTCCTGAGTAGTATCCGGTTGTGCGGCAAGCGGATTAGTAAGCCATAAAAGTACAAACAACAGGGAAAGATGCTTCATGAGGAAAAATTTACCTTTAAATTAAGTAAATAAATTGAAATTGCAGTAAAAGCTATGCATGCATTATAAATCAACGGCCTGATGAGCCGGTTCGGCTATTGATTTTGCCTTTTTAACGATACTGCATTTCAGCAGGATTAAATCTGCCCTACCTTTAACCTGTCAGATGACTCATGTCTGGCTTTGAAAGGAGGGCGTATGAAAACGTATAACGAATGGGACTGGGAGATCAGCATGCTGTTTGACAGGAACCCCAACGGTTGTGAAAGATGTTGCCACTGTGTGCACCCCGCCGGGGATTGCGGCTGTGCGGATTGTCAGAAAAGGCATGCCTACAGAACTTATTACAGCCCGGTATTAGGCAAGTTTCAGGAATACAGGCTCAATTAAAAAAAGGAAAATCTTTGTGTTCAATATGCTCATTTTGCATGATTTTCCTGATTTTATCAACCACTTGCGGAAATGCTGAAGCGAGGTTCTTTGTTTCTGCCGGATCGTTGCTCAGATCATATAGCGCTATGGCTGCGTTTGGATTTTTAATGGCTTTTTCACGGATGCCTTTCCATTTGCCCATTCGGACGGCCTGCCTGCCGCCATCTTCATGAAATTCCCAATACAGGAATTCATGTTGCGTTTTTTTGCCTTTATTGAGCAGGACGGGTAAAATAGACAGACCATCTGTACGACCTGGCAGGCTTTGCCCAGCCAGGTCAGCGAAGGTTGGCATGAAATCCCAGAAAGCACCCACATGATCGGATACCTGCCCGGCTTTGATTTTTCCTGGCCAGTTAACGATCATCGGTTCACGGATGCCACCTTCCGAAAGCTGACGTTTTATGCCCCTAAACCCCGCGCTGCTGTTGAAGAAGGCAGGTTCATTTCCTCCTTCTTTGTGTGGGCCGTTATCGCTCGTGAAAATGATCATGGTATTTTTGTCCAGCCCTAGTTTCTTTAACCGGGCTACTACTTCGCCTACATAATTATCGAGCTTCGTTACCATAGCGGCATAAGCTGCATGGGGGTAGGCCTGGGGCTGATAGCCTATGCCATTCCAATCTTTTCCGATGGTTTTTGGCTGTTCGTTGAATTTCTTTTTATAATGTTCAAATACCGGATCACCGGCTGGCAATTGCAGGGCTGCATGCGGTAGGGTATAAGCCAGGTACAGAAAAAAGGGATTGGATTTATTCTGCTCCATAAAGGCCATGGCCTGTTGCTGGATCAGTTCCGGAGCATAATAGCGCTGCTCAGTTAGGGTGTTGTTCAATTCCACCCGCTGCTGGTTGTTCCACAAATGGTCCGGGAAAAAGTTATGGGACTGTCGCTGACAATTGTAACCGTAAAACTGGTCGATCCCCTGTTTTACCGGATCGCCTTCAGATCCGGGATAACCCATTCCCCATTTGCCAAAGGCCCCGGTTTTGTAGCCTGCAGCTTTAAACATCTCGGGTATGATATAGGCTGAATCGGGAAGCGGCAGCTGTCCTTCAGGTTTGATTTCATAATTACCCCTGATAGGGGTATGCCCGGTATGCAGGCCAGTCATCAGCGAGGCCCTGGACGGTGCACATACCGATGTGCCGGCATAGAACTGCGTGAAACGCATGCCACCTGCAGCCAGCCGGTCTATATTAGGCGTTTCAATGCGTTTTTGTCCGTAGCAGCCCAGGTCGCCATAGCCCATGTCATCGGCCAGAATAAAGATCACATTGGGTTTTTGCTGCGCAGCGGCAAAAAAGGCCAGTGAAGAAAGCAGTACTGTAAAGAATTGAACTTTGAATAATTTCATTTGTGCGAAGAAAGTTAACAGCATACCCCTAAAGTTACAATAAAGTAGCCAAGTACAAATTGGTATATGATCGGGTATGAATTTTTGAGCAATAATTTCCGGTTTTGGGTAACATAGGTAACGGCTCCTGCAGTCTTGATTACAAATAATAATGCCTGGCGATGTTTCCGGTAACTGGCCTGAATTTTGTTTAGCACCCCAAATAAACCAAACCAGATTATGCGAGTTAATTTTGAATGTCTGTATTTTTTAGACAATAACGACCTGTGCATTATTGAGATCAAAAAATACGTCCCTGATGATGCATCTGCTGCGCATAAATTTCAGTGGCTTCTGATTAACAAAAAGAACCTGGTGATCAAGCCCCTGCAATTCAGGTCTATGGATGCCTCCGGCGATCTGGCCGAACGTTTCTTTGACCTGGGCTATCTGAAGTTTGATCCCAAGAGTGGTATTTTTATTGAAAAATTCAATTCAGGGCAGTATTCCCTTTGCAATAAGACCTGTGAAGAGGTGCCAGACGAGTACCTGAATGCAATAGCCGGATTTTTAAGTAATTAAGGATTTTATAGCCTGTTTTAATTTTTATAAATTTCTGCAATAAGGGCATCGCATTCCTGAAAAGCCTGGTAAATGTACTTGTTCCGGTGCTTTTCTCCCTGTCCGCTAAAAGAAACTGATTTTCGCATCAGCCCCTGCATCCATGCTTTGGTTTGTTTACAGTAATCATGGTCTTCGGTTTTCAGAAAATTAAAAGTGTTGAACCGGTTAAAACAGGTCATGGTGCCATTCATCTCCGTCAGGTAAGCAATTGTTCCCAGCACATCACAGTTGTACCAGTTAAAGGTGTGTGCAACATCAATTGTTTTTTTGCTGCTCATGGCATACATGTTCATGTCGGTAAGGCAGTACCGCAATTGCATTACCAGGTCCTCGGCCAGGGAATTGTCGGCAATATATCCTGCTTCAAAGGCATATCTGATCTGCTCCAGGCTACCATGTATACTGTCTTTAGCCCATATTTCCGTACTCGGTATTTCAAGGTAAATCCGGTTGAGCTCCTGTGCAATCCTCAATACATCATCATCAATATAACTGCGGTTAAATTTCTGCGGCTGGTTGCCCAGGCTTTCAAACCAGAAAAACAATTTAAAAGCGGCGAGCTCGGGATATTTGAAAAGATGGAAGAGGGGAATGTCATCGGTAACGATGGTAAGGTGCTTTTCTTTTGATGCATGAATCAGTTTCAGGTTGTTCAGCAAATCCAGCAGATATTCGGCTATATCCGATTTTTCTCCAGATATTTTGGGATAGCTGAACGTAACTGTGGGTGCCTGTTCTGGTTGGTAAACTATGGGTACTTTAAAAGTATCGGCCAATTTTACCAGTTGTTGTAAGGTAACTGAACTCTGGTTTCTTAGCTTTTTATAAGCCTCATTCGGACTGATCTGCAGGCATTCTGCTATACTTTGTGCAGCATTCTGGTAAGGTGGTAAACTCAGCTTTAGCCGTTCAATAAAATTACGCTGGAGCTCTGTCATAAAAGATTATTGTTTGTAGTGATTTTTTTGGGAGATATTCTCTTAATAGCATAAAACTATTGCCGTTATTATTCTTTAAGATTATAAATTTTATATCTAATATATGAAAATAATTCTAAACATTATGATTTGTGATTTGTGTATTTTACTGAGATAATCTGATGCTTTACAGGTTTTTACATTTGCTCTGTAACCTAAAAATATAAGGATATGAAAAGAATGATTTTAACCGGTATAATGTACAATGTGCTGAGCTGTACTGCGGCTTTTGCACAGCAGGAAGATTCATCAAAAAGGGAAAAGTTTAATAATTTTTACATGATGATGGAATTTGGCAGGACCAATAAGGGGATTTCTGCGGTACAGGGCGGAATTTCACTGCAACTTGAAAACAATTATTTCAAGATTAAGGCCTCCTCACTTATCGAGCCTTATGAAAAAGACAGGCGGCATAAGGATGATCCGGTACCCGGGTTTTCTGACCTTAATTTTATCGCCGGCAGAAGCTTTACTTTTTTAAATAACCTGCAGTTTCAGGTCGGGACAGGTCTTTCGTTTGTCCATGAAACAGTGCAGCTCAGAATGGATGAACCTGGTTATTATGCTTATCACAATAAATATAAGGAACGCGTTACATTTGGCTTGCCACTTGAGCTGAGGTACAACTTCTTTATGACCAGGGGGCTCGCGATTAGCCTGACGGGACATGGAAATGCCAATTCCATCAGGAGTTATTACAGCGCATCAGCAGGATTGATGGTGGGCATGTTTTAGCATCCTTAAACCCGGAACGGCTGGATTATTAAACCTTTTATCTGTAGCTGGAGAAAGTCTTCGGTAGTAAGTAGTTTTAATGCGCAGGAGTCTTTTTAAGGATTTCTGCGTATTTATACAAAAGGCACTTTTTATAAGGGGCAATAGCGAATGTGAAAGTAAAACCTTATTTTTACACTGAACCAAATTGCTGCACATGTCGCCATTATTTTGCCGGAATAACCTATTGCTCCTGGCGGCCCTGATATTGGGCTATGGCGTGGCTTATGGACAAAAAAGCAAGATGAGTTTCAACCATCTTACCGTCGAAAACGGACTTTCCCAAAGCAGCGTCCTTTCTATAGCACAGGACAGTATGGGCTTTATGTGGTTTGGTACCAAGGATGGTTTGAATAAATACAATTCCCGCAGTTTTGAGATCTATAAGCGCGAAAAAGGGAATAAAAGCTCATTGAGCAGCAGCCAGAACATCAATGCGCTGATTACCGACCGCAAGGGAAACTTATGGGTGGGTACACAAAAAGGATTGAACCGTTACCTGCCCGAGAAAAATGCCTTTAAACGCTACCTGCATAATGCAAAAGACAGCAGCAGCCTGAGCAACAACATCATCAGGAGCCTTTATGAAGATAAAAAGGGCAACATCTGGGTGGGTACTGACAGCGGCCTGAATAAACTTGGTACCGATGGTAAATTTCAAATATTTTTACCTGGTAAACCTGGACTGGGGATTGCCCATCAGCTGGTAAAGGCCATCTGTGAAGACTACCAGGGCAATCTCTGGGTGGGTACACTTCAGGGGCTTACCAAAATCATTCAGCAAAAAGGGAGCTACCGCTTCGAATCCTATTACCACAAACCAGGTGATCCGAACAGCTTGATAGATAATGATATCAGTGTCATTTTTGAGGACCCAAAACACAACCTTTGGGTGGGCACACACAACAATGGCCTTGAACTGTTCGACCCAAAAACCGGTATCTTTAAACATTTTACAGCCAGAAAAGGGCTGCCTGGCAGCATCAGCAGCAATGTGATCCGGAAGATTAAGGTCGACCAGGACGGGCGCTTATGGGTATCTACGCTAAATGGAATCAATATTTTTAATTCTGAAACCAGGACATTTACTGTACTTAACCACAATCCCGAAGATCCATCCAGCCTAAACCAAAACTCCATTTACGACATTTTAAAGGATGCCACCGGGTCTATGTGGATGGGTACCTATTACGGTGGGGTAAACTTCTATCATGCCAATTCAACCCCTTTTAAAGGTTATAAATCTACCTCAGTCAAAAACGGCCTCAGCAGTAATGTGGTCAGTTCTATTGTAGAAGATGAAAAACACAATTTATGGATAGGTACCGAGGCCGAGGGACTGAATTATTACGACAGGGCTACGGGAAAGTTTACCAGCTTTAAACACGATCCGGAAAACCCGAGTTCTTTAAGCTCCAACCTGGTTAAAGCGATCTCTATAGATCAAAAAGGTAAGGTATGGATCGGTACTTATGAAGGAGGGCTGGATGTATACCTGCCCGGCTCAAACAGTTTTAAGCACTATAAACCGGATCCGTCGGATCCTAAAGCCTTGAATTCCAACAGAATTGTTTGCCTGCTGCACGACAGCCAGGATAGGCTGTGGGTAGGGACCAGGGCACATGGTTTATTTTTGTATAACGAAAACGAAGACAATTTCAGTCCGTTTACCCGGCAAAGCAATCAGCAGGACCTTAAGTTTACCCGCTACCTGTTTGAAGATTCAAAAAAAAACATCTGGATTGCAACCAATTCCGGTACCTATATCCTGGGGCCAAATGCAAAGCAGGTAAGACGGTTTACTGTAGCCGACAATATCAGCACTTTTGATGACATCAACCTGATACAGGAAGACATAAAAGGTACCATCTGGCTGGGCAGTTACGATTCCGGCCTTATCCGCTACCATCCTGCCAGCAACAAAATAAAATTCTATACTACGGCCAATGGCCTGCCCAGCAATGTGGTGCTTGGCGTTTTGGAAGACCATCATGGTTACCTCTGGATCAGCACAGCCGATGGGCTGGCCAAATTCGATAAAAAGGTATTCAAAACATTTACCGTTCAGGATGGACTACCCGGAAATGTGTTTAACTACAATTCCTTTTTTAAAGACAGCAAAGGCGAATTCTTTTTTGGTGGCTATAATGGTTTGGTCAGCTTTTTTCCCGATCAGATCAGGGAAAATAAAAAGGTGCCGAAAGTTATTTTTACAAGGCTCAGGCTTTTCAATAAAACTGTTGCCATTGGCGATGAAAGCAATTTGCTGAGCCGCAACATCAGCCTTACCAAAGAGATCACTTTTTCCCACTCCCAAAATATTTTCAGCTTCGACTTTGCCGTACTCAATTACATCAAGTCTGAAAAGAACAAGTACGCCTATAAACTCGAAGGGGTAGATAAGGACTGGAACTTTGTAACCTCGCCCACGGCTACATTTAACAATCTACCTTCAGGTACCTATAAATTGCTGATAAAAGGCGCCAATAACGATGGGGTCTGGACAGATTATCCGGAGGAAATTATCATCCATGTGCTGCCTCCATTCTGGAAAACCTGGTGGGCCTATCTCATCTATGGGATCTGCCTGTCTGCCATCCTTTTCCTGGTGTTCAGGTTTTTGTGGATAAGGGCTTTGCTAAGGAAAGAACACGAAGTATACCAGATGAAAATGGACTTCTTTACCAATGTTTCTCATGAGATCAGGACACCATTAACGCTCATTGTTGGCCCGCTGGAAAACCTGATTAACGATACAAAAGAGTCGCCCCGCCTAAACAGGCGATTGCTTACCGTTAAAAAGAATGCCGGCCGGCTTACGCGCCTGGTTAACGAACTGATGGATTTCAGGAAGGAAGAAGCAGGTAAAATGACCCTTAATGTTTCGCCAGAAAATATCGTTGAATTTGCCAAAGAGATCTACCTTTCGTTCCAGTATCTGGCCATCAAACACCATATCGATTACCAGTTTAAGAGCAGTGAGGATAATATTGAAGTTTATTTTGACCACAGCCAGCTGGAAAAAGTGTTTTTTAACCTGCTGTCCAATGCTTTTAAATTTACACCCGATTATGGGGTAATTGTGCTTTCTGTAAAACGGGGCGAGAAAGGTTATGTAGAGATTAGCGTAATTGATAATGGTAAAGGAATACCGGAAGATAGCCGCGACAAAATATTTACCAATTTTTACCAGGTAAAAGATCCGCTTTCCAGGCACAGCGGAACAGGAATTGGACTGGCACTTTCAAGAAAAATAGCCCGTTTGCATCATGGTGATCTGCTGTTGCTGCCCAACCAGCTGCCTGGCGAAACGAATATACAAACCTGCTTTTGCCTTAAACTGAAAACCGGCAGTCAGCACTTTAAAAAAGACGAGCTGATACCGCAGTACGTGAATGTAGAAAGTCCGGACCTGTACCGGTTGCCACAGGAAATTGCCCTGGAAGAAGAGCCTGCCCTCACAGAAGAAGGTATAGCTGAAGAAAGGGTGACCCTGCTGATTGTTGAAGACAACCCGGAAATACGTGATTTTGTGAAAGCTTCGCTGAAACCATTTTACCATATCCTGGAGGCTGAAGATGGAGGAAGGGGCGCGGAGATCGCCTTTGAAAAGATACCGGATATCATCGTCAGCGATGTAATGATGCCCGTTATGGACGGGCTTGAACTGTGCCGCACGCTGAAAACAGATCCCCGTACCAGCCATATCCCGATTATCCTCCTTACGGCACGTTCGGGAAACATCCATGAAGTAAGCGGGCTAAAAACCGGTGCCGAAGCTTATATCACCAAACCCTTCAGTATAGATGTACTGCAGCTCAACATCAAAAACCTGTTGTCGCTGCAGGCCAACATGCGGCGTAAGTTTAGTCAGCAGATCACCTTGCAGCCCTCCAACATCCTGATCGAATCTACCGATGAGGAGTTTTTGAACAAGATCATGGGCATCATCGAAAATAATTTTAGTGTGGATGATTTTAATGTAAACATCCTGGCCGCCGAAGTGGGGATGAGCACGCCTATTTTATACAAAAAAATCAAGACCCTGACCGGGCTTACTGTCAACAACTTTATCAAATCCGTGCGTTTAAAACGTGCGGCACAACTGCTTAAACAGGACGCCTATACGGTTTATGAGGTGGCTTATATGGTGGGTTTCAGTGACAGCAAGTACTTTAGTAAAGAGTTTGTGAAACAGTTTGGAAGAACACCGAGCGACTATATTACGGAGGAATTTTAAAGCCTATGGAAATGAAAATGCATTTGAACGCTATTTTTATGCTGTTATTTTTAAGTTTCGGCAGTGTGGCCTGTGCCCAGAACAAGATACTGGTGTTTCAGTCCGACTTCGGTTTAAAAGATGGCGCGGTATCTGCAATGAAAGGCGTGGCCATGGGGGTATCCACCGATCTGAAACTATTTGATCTTACCCACGAAATTCCTGCATACAACATTTGGGAGGCAGCTTACAGGCTGGTGCAAACGGTGCCTTATTACCCAGCAGGAACGGTATTTGTCTCTGTCGTGGATCCTGGAGTAGGTACAGAACGCAAATCTGTGGTGTTAAAAACCAAAACCGGACAGTTTATAGTAACTCCGGATAATGGCACCTTAACGCTGGTTGCTGAAGAGCTTGGCATGGCCGGTCTCAGACAGATTGATGAAGCCATCAACAGGCGCAGCAATTCAGGCCAGTCCTATACTTTTCACGGCCGCGATGTATATGCCTATACCGGCGCACGCCTGGCCTCGGGTACCATTACTTTTGAGCAGGTTGGGGCAGCGCTGCCTTTGGCAGTGGTTACCATTCCTTACCAAAAAGCGGTTCTTGAAAACGGAAAACTTAAGGGCAATATTGCTATCCTTGATGTCCAGTATGGCAACGTGTGGACAAACATCAGTCAGCAGCTGCTTAAAAAAGCAGGCATTAAATATGGCGATGTACTGCTGCTCTCTGTTTTTCATAACGGTAAACAGGTATACCAGGGGGATATGCCATTTTTGGAAACCTTTGGGGCGGTTGCTACCGGAAAGCCGCTGGCTTACTTTAACAGTTTGATGCAGTTGTCTTTTGCGCTGAACCAGGGCAGCTTTGCCAATACCTATAAAGTTGGCAGCGGACAGGAGTGGAGTGTAACCGTAAGCCAAAATCGCTGAATAAAAGGCCAATAATTTAAGGGGCAACCCGCCCTGAATCCAGTATCTTTGGTCAGGATGCTAACCAGATATCAAATTATATTGCTAACAGCTGTATGGGGCATCATTACCATGCCCCGCGGAAATGCCCAGATAAAGCATACCCTCTGGGATACCAAAGAGATTTACAACATACCTTCTTATAAAATCTTAAGCACTGATTCTGCTATAGGTATCATTTACAAGGGACTTAGCTATAAAGGGCAAGCCAAAAATGTATATGCCTTTTACGCCAGTCCGGGTACCCTGAGCGGCAACCGCACGGACGATAAGCAATTGCCTGCGGTAGTGCTGGTTCATGGCGGCGGGGGCACTGCTTTTAAAAACTGGGCCATTATGTGGGCCAAAAAAGGTTATGCAGCTATTGCCATGGATTTGCGCGGCAACGATTTCAATAAAAAACATATTGCCGGTGGTTTTGATGAGCCGGAATCCGGAACACCTTATTTTACCATCACCCCAAATTTAAATGAGCAGTGGATGTACCAGGCCATAGGCGATGTGCTGCTGGCACATAACCTGATCCGCAGTTTTAAGGAAGTGGACAGCAACAGAACTGCGCTTACAGGCATCAGCTGGGGCGGGATCATCAGTTGTGCACTGGCTGGGATTGACGATCGCTACAAAGCTGTAGTACCCGTGTATGGCTGCGGTTACCTGTTTTATAATACCGCCATGTGTAAGGACCTGGCAAAACTCGGGAAGACCGATAGTGCCACCTGGGTCAAACAATACGATCCATCGCAATACCTGAAAAAAGCAAAAATGCCCATCCTCTTTGTAAACGGCACCAACGACAGCCATTTTTACCTGGATAGCTATGCCAAAACTTACAGTTCTGTTAAAAACAGGAGCCTGTCTGTAAAAATCGGCCTCAAACATAACCATTCGTATGGCTGGGCAAACAAAGAGATTTTTACGTTTATAGATAGCTACCTGAACCACACAGCGCCTTTGCCGGCTATGCAGGCACCAAAGTTTTCCGGAAACAAAATTACTGCGATTTTTAAAGCTGCTGCACCTGTTGATAAGGCCTATCTGAATTACACTACAGATGCATCGCCCTTGATAAAAGATAAAAAATGGGAGCGGATAGAACTGAAAACTGAAAATAACAAGATAACTTTACCCGGCCTGCCTGCCGGAACAAACATATGGTATTTGTCGGTAACCGACAGCAGGGGGATGGAAGTATCGGGTGATTTGCAATGGAAAACGGTGATTAATCACTAAAATTATATCAGAAAATTAAACTATGCCTTACAACCAATTAACTGATGAAGAATTGGCTGGTCTCCTTAAAACCGGAGATCATATGGCATTTAGTGTTATTTTTGACCGTTTTTACGGTTTACTTTTTGTACATGCCTGTAAAACCATACGAGATGAGGAAGAGGCGAAAGATGTAGTTCAGGAGTTGTTTGAGACCTTATGGACGCGTCGTGAAAGCATCACCTTTGAGCAGAGCTTATCGGCTTACCTGTATGCAGCTATCCGCAACCGCATCATTAACCGCATTTCGCACCGGCAGGTAGAAAACAAGTATATAGATTCGCTGCGCGATTTTATTGACCGCGATACTTATATGGCCGATTACAGGCTTAGGGAAAGGGAAATGAAGCGTATGGTAGAGCGGGAAATTTCGTCGTTACCGGCTAAAATGAAAGAGATCTTCGAACTGAGCAGAAAGGACTACCTGTCATATAAGCAAATAGCGGTCAAACTGCAGCTTTCTGAGCATACCGTGCGAACACATGTTAAAAAAGCACTCAGGATATTGAAGCCAAAGTTGAGTTTGATTACCTATTTGTTCCTGGTTTATTACCTGTTTTAACATCTAGATAGAGACCAATCAATAGCTATTTATTTTTTATCATGTTGTTCAAAAAGAGGTACCCATGTGCCTGTAAATAAAATGGCATATTGTAATTTTTATCAGCTTTAAAATATTGTGCAATATCCCATGTTTTTGCTATGATTGTACCACAGTTTAGTGAAGTTTTTAATGAGCAAGACAACCAGAAAATCGCATGGTTGGATTTACTGGACGAAGCTTACCACCAGTTGCATTTCTTTATGCACAAAGCAGATTTAATAGAAAAATTGATGTTCAGTTATATGATAATGTCACTACGCAGTTTAAAATAATGAGGATATAACCTTTGCTGTTTACGGGGCTAATGTAGTTGCAGTGTTTTTAGAATTATATGCTATTTTAGTTTCTCTGAAACTTCTTTGAGCTTTTTCAGGTCTGCTAAATGGGTATTAGGACTACTTTGGTAATTAATTGAGTAATAAACCAACTGGCTTAATTGCTTAGATTTTTTCTTGTCTTTTAAATCAAACCTGGCGATATTTGGATTGACGGCATGGATCGGAAACGCTATTACATTAAACAATCCATTCAGAATTACGCCAAAGGTTGCTGCGGCTGCTTCGTCTTTCAAACCAGGCGCTTTATTGCCCCAGTGATCAACCATCTCACCTTTTTGATCCACCTTGTATTCAGTTTGGGGCATATCGTTTAAGAAATCCTGGGTTTTATAGTGCTTTTTGATCGTTCTGATTTTTACCAATTGAATATCCGATATTTTGATAGCTGTAAACCGGCCATCAATATTTAGAATAACATTGGTCGAATCCACTTTTTGTAGAATACCTTTCAGTTTACCTGATTCGGTTTCTAAAATAGCTTTATACGGTTTGATGGTTTGTGCATTACTTGTCAAAAAGAGACAGCAAATGAGCGAGGCAAGCAAAAGTATTTTCATAATCGGTAGATTAGTGCTTAAAGTTAAGCAAACAATTTTAAATGACAGTACTAAATACTGGCTGTTGCTACGCCGCTTTCTGTAGTTTGTTTTTGTTCCAGATGGTTTCCAGCTAAGAATAATTTTCCAGGCTCTGAAAATGTTTGTAGTTTTAGCGTACACAAATGTTTACGATGAACAAGAACGCTTTAGTAGCTGTTTCCCTTACATTTTAGCTAAGTTTGTATTAAGGATGGTGGATTATCTTGAACTTTCTGATGAAGAATTGGCGGACTTGCTGCGGGGCGGGGATGAACCTGCATTTACGGTAATTTACCACAGGTACTGGCGCCTGATGTATGCGCATATCTACAAAATGCTGCGCGATGAGGACGAAGCTAAGGACCTGCTGCAAGACTTGTTTAGTGGTTTATGGATTAACCATACCGGCTTTCCGCAAAACATTAATTTGTCGGGTTACCTTTATGTGTCTGCCCGGAACAAAGTGCTGAACCTGATACGCAAACAGAAATACCGCAACGATTACCTGGGTTCTCTGGCTGCGTTTGCCAGCGAAACCAGCAACGAAACGCTGGAACTCTTAAACGAGCGCGACCTGCTGGCAGCCATTGAACGCGAAATCCAAAATCTGCCACCCAGAATGCGCCAGGTTTTTGAAATGAGCCGAAAGGAAAACCTGAGCCATAAAGAAATTGCTGCACGCCTGGGTACATCAGATGAGACAGTTAAAAAGCAGATCAACAAATCATTAAAACAGATTAAACTGGGGTTAAAAGATACCGGCACTACTGCTTTGGCATTGCTGCTGCTGTTAAGATAGCTGGCAAAAGAAAAAATATTTTACCAGGCAATACCCCCAGTCTGTTTTTCATGTGTTTTGTTATTAAAGGCCGTATAGGGAGGCCATGTTATCAATGAATAAAGAGGGAGCAGACAGGATCTTAGAAAAGTATTTAGCCGGCCAGGCCAGTGCAGAAGAAACAGCGCTTATAGAGCATTGGTATCTCAGCGCTTCGGATGAACGGAAACTGACCGATGAGGACAGTTTTGAATGGCTTGGCGAAGAGCTTTGGCAGGGTACTAAAATGAGGGCAGGATTGACTCCTGCCAAAAAGCCGGTAAGCAAGCTTTGGCTGCGCATGGTTGCAGCGGCCGCTGTTATTTTGGTAATGCTATGGTTTTACAAAGACAAGCTACCAGGTTCCAATCCTGAGCTGGTCATTGCAATAAACCATGCTGCCCCAGGCCATAATCAGGCGACTTTAACATTTGCCAATGGCGAAACCATTCAGCTTAGCGGTGCAAAAACAGGAGTGGTGATCGATACTGATCAGCTAAGCTACAATGATGGCAGTCCGGTGAATACACCTGCTGAACCAAAAACTGCTGCTACTGTAGTTCAGTTAACCGCCGCTACCCCGCGCGGTGGTACTTACCAGGTAACCCTCCCTGATGGCACTCAGGTTTGGTTAAACGCAGCCAGTAAGCTTGTCTTTCCTTCCAGATTTAACGGCAGGGAAAGAAAGGTACAGTTGAGTGGTGAGGCCTACTTTGAAGTAGCAAAAAGAGGAGCGCACATGCCATTTATTGTTGTCAGCAAAAACCAGGAGGTGGAAGTACTGGGTACCCATTTCAACATCAGCAGTTACCCTGATGAAAACAGCATGAAAACTACCTTGCTGGAGGGGCGTGTGCTTGTCAAAAATACCCTGTCGGATGAGCAGCACAGCATTATCCTGAAACCAGGGCAACAAGCTGTTGTGGGCTCCGGTTCGGGCATAAAAGTAACAGAGGCCGATCCGGAACTGGCTACAGCCTGGAAAAACGGGTTGTTTTATTTTAAAGATGCCGACCTGAAAACCATATTGCGCACATTTTCGCGCTGGTATGATATCGACGTCATTTCAACAGAATTTCCTGGCGACAGAAAATTCTCGGGCAAGTTATACAGAAACATGGATGCCCCTCAGGCACTGCAGGTATTGAAACTGCTTGACGTAGAACTGAGCCTGGAAAAAGGCAGGCCGAAAGTACCTCAGAAAAATATTGTTAAACCTTAAACCCAACAAAAAGCATGATTAAAATACTAACCTGAGCCACACTTAGGAATGGAAAAATGCGGAGGTGTTACCAGCACCCCCGCATAAATGTCCGGACCAATCCCCTGAGGGAAAACAATTCATCTAAACCATTTTTTATTAATCCAAACTTTACAAAAGTAGTGAAATTAAAATTTCTAGTAAGAATTATGAAGCTTACCACCTTGATGTTATTTGTAACATTAATGCAGGCAAGTGCTGTAGGATACGGCCAAAAGATATCTTTATCGGAGCAAAATGTGCCGATAGAAAAGGTCTTTAAAGCAATTGAGAAACAAACGGGCTATGTGTTTCTGTACGACAACAATATTTACAGGCAACGCGTAAGCATCCATGTAAAAAATGCAGGTATAGAAGAAGTGCTGAACACGCATTTCAAATCACTTCCCTTAACGTTCAGCATTGTTAACGGCAATAATATTGTTGTAAAACAAGCAACTCAATCGCTCGCGGATAAGGTATTGAACCTGTTTAACCAGAAGAACCCCATTAAGGGTAAAATTACCGATGAGGGAGGACGGCCAATACCGGGCGTTACCATCCTGAACAAAACAACCGGGAAGGGCACCATTTCCGAAGGGTCTGGTGCTTACAGCATTGAAGCCGACAAGGGCGATCTGCTGGTGTTCAGCTATATCGGTTATCAGCAAAAGAGGGTCTCTGTTGCAGAACAAACTACCATCAACATTTCCATGGAGCCCGAAACTTCCAGCCTGGACCAGGTGGTGGTAGTGGGTTATGGCAATACCAAAAAGAAAGACCTTACCGGTTCAGTGGCTGTAGTAAACGCGGCAGACCTCAAAGATGCGCCTTTTGCTACGGTAGACAATGCCCTGGCCGGCAGGGCCAGTGGAGTGCAGGTTACCAAGGCCGATGGCTCTCCGGGCGGTGCCGTGCGCATCAGGATCAGGGGATCCAGTTCTTTACTGGGCGGAAACGACCCCCTGTACATCATTGATGGCGTACCGGTCCAGGTAACCAATAACTTCGTTAACCCGGGATTTGATGTCGGCAGTCCTGTGGGCAACGAAATTAACGGGATGGGAAGCATGAATGCAGGGCTATCTACCGCCTTTACCAATGGCCTGAATAGTCTTGGCGGCCTTAACGTAGAGGACATTGAATCCATCAGTATCCTTAAGGATGCTTCCTCCACCGCAATTTACGGCTCAAAGGCAGCAAATGGGGTAGTGATGATTACCACCAAAAGAGGTAAAAAGGACATGAAACCCCAGATCACTGCAAATTACTATTCAACCGTAACCACGCCTAAACTGCCCAAATTGTTAAATGCAGAGCAGTACAGGATGCTGCTTACGGAATCGGCACAGAATTTATTTGATGCTGCCGAGGCCGCAGGCGATGACTATATCCCTGAAAATGTAGATCAGATACTGAACAGCCCCGACACGTTTTTCGGCAAGGCCAATACCAACTGGCTGAAAGAAGTAACGCGCAATACCGTGTCGCACAATGCCGATCTTTCTGTACAGGGAGGTGGCGCAGCATCCAAGTATTTCAGTTCCATTTCCTTTAACCGGACACCTGGTGTGTTAAAGTCTACCGACTATGAGCGCGTAGCCGGCAAGCTGAACATTGAGAATGAGATTGGCAGCAAATTCAGGTTCATCACCAATTTAAACCTGGGCTATACCAACCAGAACATTGGGGATGGTGCTTATGGACAAGCCTTAAGGGCAAGACCAGACCTGGCACCTTACGACGAAAACGGCATGCCGGTTTCATTTGCAGGACGCGCGGGCGAAGATTACATGGGCTATGAAAACCCGGCTGGCCTGTTGCAGGCTACAAACAATGCCAAAACATTCAGTATGCTGGGCTCATTGTCTGCAATATACGACATCACCAAGGCACTGGAGTTTAAGAGCACCGTTTCCCTGAACATGCAGACCTATAACCAGCGCAATTACATGCCCAGCTTTATCCTTACCGGAAATTATTTTGGCAGTACCTCCGGAAATTCAGGTATTGGCAGTAATTCCAACAGCAGGATGAGCAATTGGTTCCTGGAAAACACGCTTACCTATAACAAAACCATCGCCGACATTCACGATATCAATGTGCTGGCAGGTACATCCTATGAAACCAGGAAAAACAGCTTTTTCAGTGCTACGGCTTCAGGATATCCAAATGACCATTCCTTAAATAATCTCTCTTCGGCCATAACCCCTTTATTTACACGTGGCGATGAACCAGGTGGTCCGCAGAGTTATTTATTATCCTTCTACCTGCGTGCAAACTATACTTTAATGGATAAATACCTGTTCACCTTTACCGGGCGGACAGATGGTTCTTCCAAGTTTGGTACCAACAACAAATTTGGCTATTTCCCTTCGGCCGCTTTGGGCTGGAGGATTTCCAAAGAGAACTTCCTGAAAGACGTGAAATGGATAGAAGACATTAAACTGAGGGGAAGTTACGGGCTTACCGGAAGCCAGAACATTGGCGACCAGATGTACCGTACCTTATATACACCTAAGGCTTATGCCGGGGCCAATGCCTTAACACCAACCCAGCTTGGTAATGAGAACATTAAGTGGGAGAGTACCAAATCTGTAGACCTGGGACTGGATGTTTCTTTGTTTGGCAACAGGTTACAGCTTACGGCCGATTATTACGATAAACGCACCAATGGGGCACTGCTTAACCTGCCAATTGCACCAAGTACTTCATACTATACCTTGCTCGCCAATACGGCCGACCTGAAAAACAGGGGCTTTGAGTTCAGCATACAGGGTGATATTATAAAGCAAAAGGATTTCAGGTGGAACGCTTCCTTAAACCTGACCTGGAACAAAACTATTGTGACCAGGCTGGACCCGACGGCCAGCTTGCGTCAGATCGGAAACATGACCGGCCTGGAATGGCAGAATACCCTGATGAGGGAAGGAATGCCTTTGGGAATGATGCTGGGTTATACCTTTATGGGTATCATTAAAACCCAGGACCAGCTGAATGCCTATAAAAAAGAGCTTGGTCCGCTGCAGCCTATTTTATATCCTTACCTGGGCATTGGCGATCCGATGTACCAATTGGATTATGAGTATTTTAAATCGCGTAATTCAGCACTTGCCGATCAAAGGACAATCATGGCGCATGCGGCACCTAAGTATTACGGAGGTATGAGCCAGGCCTTCAGCTATAAAAACCTGGATTTGCAATTGTTCTTTACCTTTTCGCAAGGAGGCAAGCTGCTCTGGGGCGATCATGTAAGCAGTCGTCAGTTCTCTGGGGCGGCCAATGCCAATGTGATTATGCTGAACCGCTACCATGCCGGCAATACCAACACCGATCGCGAGCGCCTGGTGCTGGAGGGAACCATGCCGATGCCTTCCAGCATCGATGTATTCAGTTCCTCCTACCTGAAATTGAGGACCATGAACCTGAACTACAGGTTTAACAAAACAAAATGGATGCAGCGGGCTGGATTGAACAATACCTCGGTCTTTATGTCGGCCACCAATCTGTTTACCCTGACTAAATATCCGGGAAATGATCCTGAAACCACCAATGATACCTATAGCGTAGGCGGTGGTTATTTTGACGTGAGCAATTACCCGGTAGTGCGCACATTTTCATTAGGACTTAAACTTGGATTTTAACACAACATTGAAATGAAATACATACAATACAGATTATTGCTGCTTTTGCTCGTCGCGGGTACCTTTATCTCCTGCGACAAGCAGCTAAACGTTTACCCTACCAACAAGCTGGTAGATGGCAATGTGATCATAGACCTCAAAAGTGCTGAAACCGTATTGAACGGTGTTTATTATGCTTTTGCCTATGCAGGCATGGATAACTTAACTGGAATAGAATCTGTGAGATGGGCCACCGTTAATGAGATCATGCCTTCAGAACTGGCCGGAACCCTGGCTTATGCTTACGGACAGGATGGGTTTATGAATATGGCCTACCGCAATCCCAACAATATCCTTAGCTCCAAATGGGAGTATGGTTACGATATTGTAAATGCGGCCAATGGTTTTCTAAAGAATGTAGTACCCGTAAAAAACATCCCGGAAGAACGTAAAAAACAAATGATTGCGGAGGCGAAGTTCCTCCGTGCTTTTGGAAATGCAGACCTGCTCTTTTATTTTGGGCAGTACTACGATATCAACAGCAAATACGGGATTATATTGAGGAACGAATTTGTATCTGCAGAACAAATACGAATGGCCCGAAGTTCTGTAGCAGCTTCTTATAATGCCATCCTTAAAGACCTGGACGAGGCGATTGCAGATTTGCCTCCAAGAGGCAGCAAGATCCACTATACTAACCTCTGGGCAGCCAAAATGTTAAAGGCCCGTGTGCTGATCAACCGTGGGGCAGCAGGGGATTACGAACAGGTAATTAACCTGACGGAGGATATCATACTGAACGGTAATTTTAAGCTTGAACAAAATTTAAAGGATCTGTTCCATGTAAAAGGCTTCAGCAGTGAAGAGGTGATGCTGGCGGTGCAGCCTTTTCCTACTGAGCGGCACAAGTTTTACCTCAACAATAGCAGCGTAGATTTTTATGTGACACCGGCTTTAAAGGATTTGCTGACCGACGATCCGAGGAAAGACTGGATGTATAAAGACGCAAAGAATATCAATGGAATTTTGCCTTCCATCACAAAATACTATTCAGGAAATGCAATGCTGCCGGTTAAAACACCTGTGGTATGCAACAGCTATGCCTTCCGCTTAACGGAGGCTTACCTTACCCAGGCAGAGGCCATTACCCTGGCAAAGGGTGATCTGGCAAAGGCTAAATTACGTTTAACAGACGTGATGAAGCGTGCCGGACTTACCGATTTTAGTAACGTGGATAAAGCAAATACACCCGAGGCCCTGCAATTCTTAATTGTACAGGAAGTCAGGAAAAATTTCCTGCAGGAAAGCGGGCTGGACTGGTTTGCGATGCGCAGGCTTCCTATGGCTACGCTGCAAAGCATAAGGCCAGCTGTTAAATCCCGATTCTCTTTTATACTTCCAATTCCAATGGCCGAGATGAGCGCCAATGGCCTGATGGAACCCAATCCTGCTGAATAATGATGAATAAGTTCTATACATTAGCCCTGGTCCTGATCACAGGATCAGGCATCAATGCCCTTGCACAAAGTCCTGCTCCGGCAAAAAAAGTTGTTTTCAAAGGCCAGGCCGATGTGAAATACAACGGCGAATATATTTACCTGTTTGCCAATCAGCCCAAAATGGTCCGCGATAGCGCAAAAATCACCAATGGTGCTTTCAGTTTTTCCAGACCATTTACAGAGGCCGGAGAATATGCCTTTTACAGTGGCTATGAGAAAAAAACTACAGGTGATTATTCGGTACTGGTCATTCCATTTGAGAAAGCTTCGGAAATGAGCATCAAAGCCGATATGCTGCGTTTTAATCAGTCGGAAGTAAAGGGGAGCAGCGGTTTTTTTATTTATGACGCATTTGCAAAAGCTACAGATCCGGTTTATGAAAAGCTGATGACCGATCTGATCGCTAAATACGGCAAGGCTTACCTCTATGATATGAAGCGGGATACTACAGCGCAGAAATATAAAGACATGATAGCGGAGTATACCAAAGGAAAAGCAGCCTATAATGAACTGCTGAAAAAGCAGCTGATCAGTACGGTAAATGCGCACCCGAATTCCTTCGCATCGGTATTGCTGATGCAAAGTTATGTAGAGAACCTGGACCTGCCCACTGCGGAAGCGCTCAGTAAAAAGCTGGATCCGGCGGTAATGGACAACTTTTTTGGCCGTAATTTACTGAGCCAGGTCAATGGCCGCAAGAAATCTGCTATCGGCAGTTTTATTGAAGATTTTACTTTAAATGACCCGAAAGACCAACCACTGAAGTTCTCTTCGCTAAAGGGTAAATATGTGCTGATCGATTTCTGGGGAAGCTGGTGCGGCCCATGTCATGTGGCCTTTAAGGAACTACGGGCCTTATATGCCAAATACCAGGGTAAAGGATTTGAGATTTTAGGTTTGGCTACAGAAAACAGTAAGGCAGCCTGGCTTAAAGACCTGGAGAAGGAAAAGCTACCCTGGTTACAGGTGATAGATGAGCAGGGCAATAAAAGTGTTTCCCTGCAGCAATTTGCCATCGGCAAATACCCGACTACGGTGCTGGTCGACCCTACAGGAAAGATCATAGGCCGGGATCTGGACATGAAGTCGCTCGAGGCAATACTGGATAAATTGTAGTTTTCTCCAGCTCACAAATACCAACCCTGAAAGGCGAGACCGGCCGGGGTTGGTATTTTTTTTATTTTTTTTTAAAACGGAGTACCCTATACCCCCTAAGCTTCCTGTCATACTGTTATAAAACCAAAAAAACAGGTAAACGGTATGCAGAAGGATCCGCACAAATTGTTGGAAAAATATAAAGCCGGCAGTTGCTCTGAAGAAGAAAAAGCAATTGTGGAAAGCTGGTACCTGGAACTGGAGCGGCAGCAGGCACCTGCGCATGAGGTCATCACCAAAAGCAAAGATGAGGTCTGGACCTCTCTGGCTGAAAAGACTGCTGAACGCTTCGATAAATCTGCATCCCGAAAGGTATATCTCTTTAAAGCTGCTGCATGGGCAGCTGTAGTGTTTTTAGTGATATCGGCTGTATATTTAGCTGGCAATCGCCAAAAAACAACCTCTTTAACAAACAGCACTGCAAAAAATGATATTGTGCCGGGTGGGGATAAAGCCTTTCTGACCCTGGCCAACGGCCGGAAAATTTCCCTTACCGATGCGGCCAATGGCGAAATAGCCAAAGAGGCCGGGTTAAGCATTACTAAAACCGCTGATGGACAGTTGGTTTATACGGTAAAAGAGGATACTGAAACCAGCACCAATTTATGGAATACTATTGAAACCCCTAAAGGGGGTAAATACCAGATCAATCTGCCCGATGGTACCCGCGTTTGGTTAAATGCGGCTTCTGCGCTTCGTTACCCTGCAAAGTTTGCGGGAGATAAGCGGGTGGTAACCCTAACCGGAGAAGGTTATTTTGAAGTAGCTAAAAACCGGGAGATGCCCTTCGTCGTTAAAACTGCCGGACAGGAGGTACAGGTATTGGGTACGCATTTTAATATCAACAGTTATGCCGATGAAGGCAGCGTTAAAACCACCCTTGCCGAAGGTTCAGTCCGTGTAATACCGGTTGCAGAAGCTGAAAAGGTGACCTTAAAACCTGGCGAGCAAAGCGAGCTGGATAAAAAGGGAATACAGGTGAAAAAAGCAGACCTTGAGGCCGTGCTTGCCTGGAAACAGGGCGATTTTATTTTCGATGGGGAAGACCTGAAAAGCATCATGAGAAAAGTAGCCCGCTGGTACGATGTAGAGGTGATCTATAAAGGCGCATTCGACAACCTGAAGTTTGGCGGCTCCATATCGCGCTCAAAAAATATTTCATCCGTACTCGGAATTATGGAAGAAACCGGCAGCGTGCATTTCGATATTGAAGGCAAGCGTGTTACGGTAACAGATAAAACAAAATAAACAGCAAAACCAAAAATTTAAACAGCATGAAAAAAAGAAATACCATACCGCATAGCCCTTAGACTGAGGTAATAATGCCATCAATAAAAAACCGGAAGTGTTGCAACCACCCCCGGTAAAAAAATGGCTGGGATTGCCCTCCAACAGTTAATTTTCGTTTAAACCCCAACTAACCAAATGTATGAACTTTTACACACAATCCGTATGTAAGCCAAGAGGCTTTGTACATAAATTTCTACTGGTGATGAAAATAACCACCATATTACTGGTCACCGTATTTTTGCAGTTTGCCCAGGCCGGTAAGGCCCAGCGCATCACTTTATCGCAAAAAGGTGCGCGACTGGAACAGTTATTTAAAGAAATCCGGAAGCAGAGCGGATACGATTTCTTTTACGACCTGAACGCATTGAAGAATGCTAAAAAGATAGACCTTTCCGTACAAAATGAGACATTGGAAGAAGTACTGAAACGTTGCTTTGAAGATCAGCCTTTTACTTTTGTGATTAAGGACAAGGCGGTAATTGTAAAACCCCGTGAGCGCCAGACGGCCCTGAATAACACTACTGTTGTACAGCAGAAAATAGACATTAAGGGTAAGGTAACCGACGATAAGGGGGAACCATTGCCTGGTGTAAGCATTAAGCTGAAAGGCAGCAGTACCGGGGCCATGACTGATAGCAATGGTAATTTTGCCTTAACATTGCCCGATGGTTCAGGAACACTCGTTTTTACTTTTATTGGTTTTGCCACGCAGGAAGTCCCGGTAAACAACAGGACCAGCATCAATGTGGTGATGAAAGAGGAAGATAAGGCGCTTACGGAAGTAGTAGTGGTAGGTTATGGTACCCAGAAAAAGGTAAATCTGACCGGAGCCGTTGCCTCTGTTTCTGGTGATGAACTCACTACCCGCCAGGCACCCAATACAACTTCCTTACTGCAGGGGCGTATGCCGGGAGTGCAGGTGACCCAGAATTCCGGACAACCTGGAGCGGAAGCCGCCAGTATCCAGATCCGTGGTATGGGTACTTTCAGTAAAGCTACCAACAATCCGCTGATCTTGATAGATGGAGTTGAAGGGGACTTAAATAATGTGAACCCCAACCAGATTGAAAATATCTCGGTGCTAAAAGATGCGGCTTCTGCGGCAATTTATGGCTCCAGGGCTGCAAACGGTGTAATTCTGGTGACCACAAAAGCAGGTAAGGCCGGCAGGTTAAATGTCGATTACAGTTATAATTTTGGTAGTCAGCGTGCCACTTCTATGTACGACAGGATCACCAATTCCGTCGAGTTTATGGAATTGCTGAACAAGGCAATTGATCATACCGGAACAAGTACCAATCAGCGTTATACACCTGCACAAATTGAAGCCTATCGCCAGGGTGCAGTTAGCAACCCTGCTCAGTACCCTAGTTTTGACTGGATGGATGCGATTTTCCGCAAAGCACCTATGCAGCAGCATTACCTGAGTGTAAACGGAGGTAAAGAAGGTACAACCTATAATTTTGGTGCAGGTTATCTGGATCAGGATGGTATGCTGATCGCCACTGGCTATAAACGATACGATGTACAGTTTAATTTCAAAACGGAACTGAACAAAAGGGTAACTTTCGGAACCAACATTTCCTTCTCAAAAGGAAAGCGTAATGAAACGGCACTAAACGGGAACTTTGAGGGAAATTCGACGGAAGATCAGATCCTGAGCGCCCTTGCCGCTCACCCTACGTTTACCCCTAAACTGCCTGATGGCAGCGGAAGGTATGCTGCCAAAGCTTATATATTCGAAGGTGGCAACAAAAACCCGGTAGCCATGGCCGAAAACGGTGGCAGGTACCTGAATAACCACTATGCTTTGGCCTCTGCTTATTTGAACGTAAACATTCTTCCAGGGTTAAAAGGCGAGATCAAAGGTGCTGTAAAATACAATGAAAGAGAAACCAAGGTGCATATCGTGGGTGTTCCGGGATACATGTTCCTGCCTGAAGCCAATGGAAGTTACCTTTACAACACCCAATGGAATGGTACGGTTGGTGAAAACAACCTGACCGTCCGCGATGACAAGGACGTACAGTACACCATTTTCGGAACCCTGAACTACAATAAAAAAATTGCAGAAAATCATAACCTGAACGCTCTGCTAGGTGTTAGCCAGGAGACCTTCAGGTACGACCGCCTGCAGGGTTTCAAAAGAAATGCACCTTCAGGCGATCTGCTTGATCCAAGTATTTTTGAACCGGGCGGACAAACAGTTGATGGTTTGAGTTATGAATGGGCATTGCAATCCCTGTTTGGAAGGTTAAACTACGATTATAAGGAAAAATACCTCCTGGAACTGAACTTCCGTAACGACGGCTCATCCCGTTTCCCAAGAGGTAATAAATGGGGCTTTTTCCCTTCCGCATCGGCCGGATGGAGGATCAACCAGGAAGATTTTCTGAAAGATGTAAACTGGATCAGCAGCTTAAAGGCAAGGGTATCCTGGGGACAGGTCGGTAACCAGAACGTAACCCGTACGCTTTTGACTGAAGATATGCCTTATCCTTACCAATCCGTTTTAAACCCCTACCTGTATTTTATAGGGGGTAGTTTACAGCAGGGAGTTACCCAAACCGACCTGATCAACCGCAATGTACAATGGGAAACAACAACCGTGACCAATGCAGGTTTGGATTTCAGCTTGTTCAACTCAAGTTTGTCTGGCTCGGTAGAATGGTACAACAAGCGTACCACTGATATTTTGAGGGAACTTCAGGTGCCCGATTTTATCGGACTTACGGGGCCAACAGTAAACAGCGGAGAAATGAAAAATACAGGTTTTGAGTTCTTGCTGGGTTATCAGGGTAAAATAAACGATTTTCGATATAAGGTGCAGGGTAATTTTGAGACCTATAAAAACAAACTGGTAAAGTTTGGTGCACGTGAAATAGATAATACCAATGGCTACATCCGGCAGGAAGGTTTGCCTTACAATTCCTTTTATATGTACCTGTTTGATGGCATTTATCAGAACCAGGCCGAGATTGACAACGGACCGACCCCATTGGTAAAACCAAAACCAGGCGATATGAAGTACCGTGACGTAAGCGGGCCGAATGGTGTGCCAGATGGCAAAATAACAACAGATGACCGTGTCGTGGTAGGGGGAGCTTTCCCTAAATTTAATTACGGTTTGACAGTAAATGCCGATTACAAAAATTTTGACCTCAGCTTCTTTTTTCAGGGAGTACAGGGACGTAAAATTTATGTAAGAGAATGGGGGATTGCACCTTTCAGACAAGCTGGTCCGCCGCCGACTTTCTGGAGGAATGCCTGGGACGGCGAAGGGAGTTCCAATACCATACCACATATTTTTAATGAGCTCTATGCACCGAATACACAGGTGTCTAACTGGTGGTTGCAGGACGCTTCTTACCTGAGGTTAAAGAACCTGCAGCTGGGCTATAACCTGCCGGCCAAATTGCTGAATAAGGCAAAAATTCAGGCCCTGAGGTTATATGTGTCAGGCGACAACCTGCTTACCTTCACCAATTTCTTTGAAGGAAGTGACCCTGAAAGGGCATCGGCAAATGGAAGGGCTGCCATTTACCCACAGGCAAAAATTTATTCATTCGGACTTAAGGTTACGCTTTAAACAGGAATAACATGAAACTAATTATAAAAACCGGAATGCTGTTGATGTTGGTTGCGCTGGCCACATCCTGCAAAAAAGAACTGGATAAGGATCCGCTTTCCAATCCAAAAGAAGAAAATTTCTGGCGTACAGAAGGAGAGGCCAATAAAGCCCTGGTAGCTTGCTACGCCAAACTCAAAGAACCTATTTTTTCCAATGGCAAAAACCAAAGCGGAAATGGCCTGTACTGGGAAGCATTGTCAGACAATGCTTCGAATACATCAGGTTATGAGTCTTTTGATGTAGTGATGCGGGGTGACCATAATTCCGCCACCGGAGGTATTGTCAGTAAAACCTTTACTTTCGGCTTTCAGGGCATTGCAGCATGCAATTATTTCCTGGCCAATGTAGATCGGGTACCGAATCTGCCGGAAGCTACCAATAAAAAGATGAGGGCCGAAGCGATGTTCCTAAGGGCCTATTATTATAACGAACTGACGCAGCTTTATGGCGATCTGCCTCTGATTTTACAACCTGCTGTACCAGGAGGAGATTTCCTGAATACACCAAGGTCGCCAAAAGCTGATGTGGTAACCCAAATCCTGAAAGATGTGGATTATGCAATCGCCAACCTTCCGCAATTGGCCTATACAGACGGCCGTGCGGTTAAAGGTGCAGCCATTGCTTTAAAAACAAGGGTCTTGTTGAACAATGAGCGTTTTGCCGAGGCCGCTACCACAGCATGGAGCCTGATCGGTGATCCTGCCAATCCTTTCCAGCTGGCACCAGACTATGCAGGTATTTTCTTTGGTGCTCAGGCCAATAACAAAGAAATCATGTTCTCCGTACAGTTCAGAGCGCCTGATGACTTCCATTCGCTGGACCAGATTATTGGCGGCCGTATGTCTATATTTCCTACAGTTGAAATGAGAAATGCTTATGAGCCCAACGACCCGCGCAGGAAAATGACCATTTTTGAAGCGGGCGATCCATGGGCCTACAACAAGGACGGCTTTAAACAAACCGGCAGTACTGCCGAGGGCCAGATCCCTTATACCGGAATGGCCATAAAAAAATGGGTTAATCTTTCCGTTAATAATGCTTCCGGTGCTACATTGAGTGATCAGCACATGATCAAGATCCGCTATGCAGATCTGCTGCTGATGTATGCTGAAGCCATGTTTGAAAGCGGACAAGGCGCCGATAGCCGCGCGTTGAAAGCCCTGAACGATGTAAGGGCAAGACCTGGTGTAAATATGCCGCCTAAACTGGCGCTTACGCGTGATATCATCAGAAATGAGCGCCGTGTAGAGCTTGCTTTTGAAGGCCTGCGCTACAACGATCTGATCCGCTGGAAGATTGCGGCCCAGGTCATCCCTCAAGTCCCTTACAATAATGCGGGGGCAAAACGTAAATTCAAATCATATCTGTTCCCAATCCCGTTGGGGCAAATGGATATCATGAGAAACGTTTGGACACAGAATCCTGACTTTTTGTAAATATATTTGGTTATGGTTAGGATTAATTACCTGCTTTTGCTGCTGTTATTTGCGGCAGCAAAAGCTTTTTCACAAACCAGTATCGTTGTGAAAAGCCCCGATCAGAAAATCTCATTTAACCTTTCTGTACAAAAGAACAAACTCAGCTATTTCATCTCCGGCAACAACAGCCAGGTAGTTGAACCTTCTGCTATCAGCATGTCTGTTGATGGGGCAACCATTACGGAGGCTGTGGCTCTGGGCAGGCCCGAAGTTTACGAGCTCGACGAACAGTATCCCTGGTATGGTGTACATTCCATTGCCCGCAACCACTATAAAGGTGCAAAAATACCGGTTTCAAAAGGAGGCTTGAATTATTTTTTAGATGTGCGTGTTTTTAATGACGGCGCTGCCTTCAGGCTAATTGTTCCGGGTAAAGAACAGGAGAAAAGAATTGCAGACGAGGCTACGGTATTTACTTTGCCCAAAGGTACTGCCGCCTGGTACCATGATCTGTACATGCACTATGAAGGTGTTTATGAAAAGAGATTATTGGATACGGTAAAAGCCGGGCAATGGGCAGCGCCTTCAGTAACCTTTCAGCTGCCGGCCAGTAAGTTTTATGTGGCTATAACCGAAGCTGATCTTAAAAACTATGGCGGTATGGCCCTGCAAAGCAATGGAAAACAGGGAATGGTGCTGCGGCTGCCGCAAAATCAGCCTACTTCGTACCCTTATAAACTCCGTTATAGTCCGGACGATACCTTGAAACGTTCGAAACCCGCTGCAATTACCGGAACCATCCATACACCATGGCGGGTAATCATGATTGCAGAGAACCTGCATGGCCTGGTCAACAACGATATGGTGCATAACCTTTGTCCGCCGCCTGACAAACAGCTGTTTCCCGAAGGAATCAAAACAGCATGGATAAAGCCCGGGCCTGCAGTGTGGAGATACCTGGACGATGGCGGCGAAAATACGGTGGCCAATATGAAGGAATTTTCAAGAATGGCTGCAGAACTGGGTTTCAAACACAATATCCTGGAAGGGTTTTGGAGGCGCTGGAGCGACAATGAACTGCAGGACCTGGTGAATTATTCGAAGGAAAAAGGCGTGGGGATCTGGCTGTGGGAACACTCAAAGGATTTATGGGATGCCGGTAAAAGGCAGGCCTTCTTTAAGAAGTGCCATGACATGGGCATAGCCGGTCTGAAACTGGATTTCTTCGATCATGAAGGTAAAGATGTGGTAGACCTGTACCAGGATATTCTTAAAGAAACAGCGGCTTTGCAGCTGATGCTGGACTTCCACGGGGCAAATAAACCTACCGGTACGGAACGTACCTGGCCAAATGAACTTACACGCGAAGCGGTTAAGGGTATGGAAGCCAGTAAACTGGCCGACAGGGCCGGACATAATGTTACGCTTCCTTTTACCCGTTTTATTGCCGGACATGCGGAATATACTCCTGTACATTTCGGTGAACGACGTAAAAATACCACATGGGCACACCAGGTGGCTACAGCTGCAATTTTCAGTGCTCCTTTGCTTACCTATGCTGCCAGTCCGCAAAACCTGCTGAACAATCCTGCGGTGGAAATGATCAAAAGCATTCCATCCGTTTGGGATGAGACCATCGTTTTACCGGGATCGGCAATAGGAGAGGCTGCAGTATATGCCCGCCGGAAAGGCGATACCTGGTTCCTGGCTGTAATAAACGGTTCGAAACCTAAAAAACTGAATATTCCTTTGTCTTTTCTTATCCGTGATGCCTATAAAACCATGGAGGTGAAAGATACAAAAGGGAATACAGGGGCTTTAACGGTAGAAAACAAAACCTATCGTAAAGCCGACAGTATCCAGCTTGAACTCGGTGAAGGGGGTGGATATATAGCCAGATTTGATCTATAAGTAATTTGCTTTGTGATTTATGCCAAAATCACTGAATGTAATGCCAAACTGAGCAATTTCTAATGTATTACATTTGGTTAGAAGCTAACCAAATGTAATACCAAGATAATTTAATCATTTTATGTCGGTACAACACTTACATACGGATGAAGAATTATTTGTGCTGCTCAGAACAGGGGATCACGATGCCTATAAGCAGATTTTTGAACGTTTTTATGGCGTACTCTACCTCCATGCCCTGAAAATACTACGCGATGAGGATGAGGCTAAAGACATTGTTCAGGAACTCTTTGAGCTGTTATGGCGAAAAAAGGATACCCTGTTACTGAACGGAAGTCTTTCTGCTTATCTCTACACGGCAACCAGGAATATGGTGCTGAATCTCATTGAACACAGGAAAGTGAAAGGACGCTACCTGGATTCGCTTAAGGAATTCATTGATGAAGATCCCTGCCTGCCAGATGCACTTGTGCGGGAAAAAGAATTGAAACATATCATTGAACAGGAAATCGAAGCCCTTCCTGTAAAGATGGGTGAGATTTTCAAACTGAGCCGTACTGAGCACCTGTCTCACAAAGAAATCGCATCACAGCTGCAGCTCTCCGAGCTTACGGTAAAAACCCAGGTAAAAAGGGCCTTAAAGATATTGAAACCCAAATTTGGCTTCATCATTGGTTTAATTACCACATTTATTTCCTGATTTTTTTATTCCACGTACCCCCAGCGGTACCCGCTTCCTGTCATACATCTTGAAAACCAGAATGGTAAATTAAATGATGACAAACGATCCGGAAAAGCTGTTGAGTAAGTACAACGCAGGTTTATGCACTGAAGCCGAAAAAGCGATGGTGGAGAGCTGGTACCTCAAACTGAGTGCAGAGGAAGCCGCGCAATTGGATAAAACATCTGCGCTGCGCAATAAAGAAGCAATATGGAAGGAACTTAGTGCAAATAAAACGCGAAAATACAGCCGGAGATTAAAATTTGCTGCTGCGGCAGCATTCCTGCTGGTCGGGAGTATAACTGCACTATATTACAGGCAGTCGGAGACTGTAAAATCCGCTGTAAGCAGGCAGGTGAATTCTACTGCCATAGTGCCCGGGGGCAACAAAGCTTTTCTTACCCTGGCCGATGGGCGGAAAATTTCCCTGACTGATGCTGACAGCGGTGAAATTGCACAGCAGGAAGGATTAAGTATCCATAAAACAGCAGATGGACAGCTCGTATATGCGGTAGCTGATCAGAAAAAAAGAGATCGTAAAGGCATGTCGGCCTTTAACACCATAGAAACGCCAAAAGGAGGACAATACCAGGTGAATTTACCAGATGGTACAAAGGTCTGGCTGAATTCGTCTTCGTCGTTACGTTATCCCACAAAATTTGAGAACGAAAGGCGTGTAGTACAGCTGAAAGGTGAGGGGTATTTTGAAGTGGCCAAACGTAAAGTGAAATTTCTGGTGGAAACAGGCGGACAGGAAGTGGAAGTACTGGGAACGCATTTTAACATCAGCAGCTATGCGGATGAGAAAGACATTCAAACAACTTTATTGGAGGGCTCGGTCCGTGTAAATATTGCAGACGGAGCAGAAAAGATTTCCAGGCTGCTGAAGCCGGGTGAGCAGAGCTTGGTTACCGGCAGCGGGATTGTGGTAAGGGATGCAGATATGGAAGCCGTAATGGCCTGGAAAAATGGGGATTTTGTATTTAAAAAAGAGGACCTGAAGAGCATCATGAACAAAATTGCCCGCTGGTATGATGTAGAGGTGGTTTATAGCGAAAATCTGGACCACCTGAAGTTTGGGGGATATGTATCGCGATCTAAAAGCATCAGCTCGGTACTCAAGGTAATGGAATCTACCGGCAAGGTGAAATTTAGCATAGCAGGAAAGAAGGTCATCGTGAGCAGACCATAAAAACAACAAATAATAATAACCAAATAGCAAAACAAGTATGAAAAAATGAGACAACAAGCAACTTAACTAAGCATTACAAATGCCAGGGCCTGCGGCCTGCTGCAGGTCAAAAAAAACCGGAAGTGCTTGGAACCACCTCCGGTAAAAATGGCTGGGATTACCCTCAAACTGTTAATTTTTCGTTTAACCCAACTAACCAAATGTATGAACTTTTACAAACAATCTGTAGGTAAGCCACCCGGCTTACGACAAAAAATACTTATGCGCGTTAAATTTACCAGCATTTTATTACTCAGCGCCTTTCTCCAGTTTGCACAGGCCGGAATGGCCCAGCGCCTTAGCCTTTCACAGAAAAATGCTACGCTGGAAGAGATATTTAAAGAGATCAGGAAACAAAGCGGTTATGACTTTTTCTACGATGAAGCGGACCTCAGAAAAGCCAAACGGATAGATCTGTATGTAAAGAACGAAACGATTGAGCAGGTGCTTGACCGTTGTTTTGCCGGGCAGCCTTTTACCTATCTGCTGAGTGAAAAAACTGTTGTGATCAAAGAGCGGCTCAGGGAAAATAGCATCAATACGGTGGTTAAGATAGACATCCGTGGCCGCATCACCGATGAAAAGGGCGGTCCGCTGCCTGGTGTCAGTGTAAAGCTCAAGGGCACATCAACCGGTACGGTGAGCGATCAGCAGGGAAACTATACCTTAGCTATACCTGATCAAAAAGGTATACTTGTATTCAGCTTTGTTGGCTTTGCTACACAGGAAATTCCTTTAAACGGAAAGACCACCATCAATGTCAGACTGGCAGAAGAAAATTCGAGCCTGTCTGAAATTGTAGTAGTAGGCTATGGCACACAGAAAAAGGTGAATCTGACGGGCTCCGTATCGACTGTAGCTTCTGCCGAACTGATCAAAAGGCCTGCACCCAATGCGAACCTGTTGCTGCAGGGCAAGGTGCCGGGCCTGCAGATCATACAGAATTCTGCACAGCCAGGCCAGGAAAACCCTTCTATACAAATTCACGGTGTAGGTACTTTTGGGGCTAACGGAAATAATCCGCTGGTGCTGATCGATGGTGTACCGGGTTCACTGAGCAATATCAACCCGAACATGATAGAAAATATTTCCGTTTTAAAAGATGCGGCCTCTGCAGCAATTTATGGGGTGCAGGGAGCAAACGGGGTAATCCTGGTCACCACCAAAATGGGTGCACAAGGCAGAATGAATATTGAATATGGCTACAACTATGGCATACAGCAGCCTGCAGGTGTACCCGATCTGATCTGGAATTCGGTTGAATTTATGGAACTGAGCAATGAAGGTATCAACCGTACCGGGCAAAATGTGGCCAAGCTGTACAGTCAGGCACAGATTGATGCTTACCGCAATGGGAATGGCTCCGCACAGTTTCCCAATACCGACTGGGCCAAACTGATGTTTAAAAATGCACCTATGCAACAGCATTTTCTCAGTGTTAACGGTGGCGAGGGCAAAACCACCTATAATTTTGGCCTGGGTTATCTGGACCAGAAAGGTATCCTGATCGAAACCGGGTATAAAAAGTACAATGCCTCACTGAATTTCAAGACACAAATGAGTAAAGTGGTCACTTTTGGTACCAATATCAGTTTTATGCAGGGCGACAGGAGAGATCCGGTAGACAATGCAGAGAATCTGGTATTGAGCATCTACGCCCAGCATCCGCTTTGGTCGCCCTACCTGCCCGACGGCAGCGGAAGGGTAGTGAGCAAGGCCTACGATTTTGAGACAACCAACCAGAATGCCTATGCCGTAATGAAGACCAGCAAAGACCTGAACAGGGAGTATGGCATCACCGGGATCAGCTACCTGAACTTTAACCTGGCGAAGGGCCTTACCGGTGAAATAAGAGGGGCAGCCAGGTACAATACCGATCTGCAGACCGCACAACGCATTCCTTTGCCTACATTTCTGTTTCAGCCTGATGCACAGGGTGTGTATAAGCCCCAGCAGAACTACCTGGGCAACTTTATTACCCTACGCAAAACCAAACAGGAATCTATCAATTATACGGCGTATGCAACGCTGACCTACGACCGGACCTTCAATGAAAAACATCATTTCAGCGCTGTCGGAGGGTACAATCAGGAAAGTTTCGACTACGAACAGCAGGCAGGTTTCCGCAGGGATTTCCCTTCCGAGAACCTGCCAGACCTGAACGCAGGGGGCAGTGATGCACAAACCGCCAATGGTTATGCCTATCAATGGGCCCTGCAATCGCTTTTTGGCAGGCTGAATTATGCTTACGATCAGCGTTACCTGTTTGAAGCAACCTTCCGGTACGATGGTTCGTCCAGGTTCCGCAAAGGCAAACGCTGGGGGCTCTTCCCCGCAGTTTCTGCCGGATGGAGGATTTCCCAGGAAAGCTTTCTTAAAGAGCTGGAATGGGTAAATAACCTCAAACTTCGCGGCTCCTGGGGGCAGCTGGGCAATCAGAACATCGCCAATTACCCTTACCAGAACCTGCTCGACTATGGAACGTATATTTTTGATGGCCTTACCACAGGTATCGTTTCGCAGAACCTTTCGGACCCCAACATCACCTGGGAAACCACTACGGCTGCAGGTATAGGACTGGATTTTGACCTGTTCAAGGGTAAACTTAGCGGTACACTCGACTATTTCCATAAAAACACCAAAGACATCCTGCGTGTGGCACAGCTGCCCGATTTCGTGGGTATGGGTGCACCTACCATAAATTCGGGGGCCATGAAAAATACCGGTTTTGAATTTACATTATCGCATAAAAATAAGATCGGCAATGTAGGCTATGAAATTGGCGCCAATTTCTATACCTACAAAAATACAGTTACCAAATTTGGCCCTGAAGAGATCCAGAGCAACAAGATCAGGAGGGAAGGATTGCCATGGAATTCCTGGTATATGCTGGAATCCATTGGGGTTTTCCAGAACCAGGCACAGATTGACGCTGCACCGAAACACCAGAACAATCCGAAACCGGGCGACCTGATCTTTGCCGACCGTAGCGGGCCAAACGGTGTGCCCGATGGCAAGATAGATCCTTTTGACAGGGTAGTGATCGACGGGCAGCACCCCGATTTTAACTATGGCTTCAATGTTGGGCTGGAGTATAAAGGTTTTGACCTCTCGGCCTTCTTTATGGGCGTGGCGGGCAGAAAGGTATTTACCAATGAATGGGGCTATGGAGCTTTCAGGCAATGGTCGCCACCACCAACCTTCTGGCGCGACCGCTGGACGCCGGAAAATCCAGGCAGTACACTGCCGGGGATGTATGTTGACAACTATGCACCCATTACTACAGCATCATCTTTCTGGCTGCAGGATGCGTCTTACCTGAGACTTAAGAACCTTGTAGTAGGCTATACCTTTAAAACAGATTTTATTAAAAAGATAGGCATGCAGAACCTGAGGTTATATTTTTCTGGCGATAACCTGTTCACCCTCACCGATTTTGTAGGAGATCCGGAACGTGTGATCCTGAACAATACCAGCGGTCGTTTTGCAATTTACCCGCAGGCCAATGTATATACCTTCGGAATTAAAACCACCTTTTAATTTTTAAGACGATGAAAGTAAAAAATATAAAATATATAGTGCTGCTGTTATCGGCAATGGCATTTGCAGGATGTACCGACGAACTGCTGGACAGGCAGCCGACAGATAAACTGACCAACGAAGCTTTCTGGACTTCAAAAAAGGATGCTGACCTTGCGCTTGCAGGCTGTTACAGTACGCTGCGCACCCCGGCTTTCTCCATTGATGTCAGTTCTTTTTCTTCCATGCAGTTTGAAAGCCTGACCGACAATGCTTACAGCAATTCCACACTCGACAGCTATACCGATATATCCAGAGGGGTACTTACTTCTGCAACCGGAGGCATACAGTCCAGAATGTGGACAGACGCTTACCGGGGCATAGCCCGCTGTAACTGGTTTTTGGGCAACCTGGATAAGGTGCCTGGCCTTGAGCCATCCGACAAAGCACGCATGACGGGCGAAGCTTATTTTTTAAGGGCTTTTTTCTACAATGAGTTAACCATGTTGTACGGAGATGTTCCTTTGGTTACCGAAGAGCTGGGTTTTGGCCCGGAGGTATTTAAGGTAAAGAAATCCACAAAAGCTGAGGTTGTGGCAAAAATCATTAAAGATCTGGATGCGGCAGCCGCAGGTTTGCCAAATACGGCTTACAGCAATGGCCACGCGGTACGTGGCTCAGCCCTTGCCCTGAAAGCCAGGATTTGCCTGTACAATGAAATGTGGCCGGAAGCAGCGGCTGCAGCAAAGCTGGTCATAGACGAAAAGAAATTCAGCATTGCAAATAGCTACGAGGGGATATTTTTCGGCGCGCAGAACAACAACCCGGAGATCATTTTTTCGATCAAAGCGCTTAGTCCGAATGCAACACATAACCTCGACCTGCTGTATGGCTCGCGCTTTTCGATGGTGCCGCTGCATAGCCTGGCCGATGCCTATGAAATGCGCGATGGCACAAAGCCGGTAGCTCCAATAGTACCTTCTTCCTACAACATCAACGACAGGATGCGAAACGATTTTTACCAGAACAGGGACCCAAGACTAAAACTGACCATTTTTACACCAGGGGCGCAATGGGCCTACAATACCACTATTGGTTTCAATAATGTAGATAAAGGAAAAGCTGAGTCACCCTCTGTAAATAACCTGGGCCTGCGCAAATACATCAATATTAATGTGAATGATGGCAATGCCGGGGCTACAGGAAGCGAGCAGGCCATGGTAAAACTGCGTTATGCAGACGTATTGCTGATGTATGCAGAAGCTGTAACCGAGATGGGCGGAGGAACAACTATGGATGCGGTTGCACTGAAGGCCCTTAACGATGTCAGGGCAAGACCGGGGATCACTATGCCGGCAAAAACGGTGCTGACCCGCGACCTGGTGCGCAATGAAAGAAGGGTGGAACTGGCTTTTGAAGGGCTGCGCTATTACGACATCAAAAGATGGAAGGTTGCCAGGGCGGTAATGAACGGCTTTAAGGATCCGGGAAATGTAACCCGTGTATTTGAAGACAAACATTACCTGTGGCCGGTGCCCCAATCGGAAGTGGATAAAATGGGACCTGATTTTCAAAACATTGCTTATCGTTAATATTATGAAATGGTTTAAGAATAACATATGGATCATCGCTATGGCGATTTGCCCGGCCTTTTTATTTGCGCAGGCAAAAGAAACTCCAAAACTTTCCAGGGCCGACTGGGGCGCGATGGAAACAACGGTCTCTGTAAGCAACGGACAATGGCTGATCAAAGGGAAGAAACAGGAGGTCAGCTTAAACGCCGGTAACCTGGCCCTTGCGGTGAAGGCGGGGCCTGCCAGCTGGACTATGGTACCTTCCGCTGCAGACGACATGACGGTGAAAGCTGAGGGCAAAATGCAGAAGGTAAGACTGGCGGATGCCCGCGACAAAAAGGTCATACCCTATGATGCGGGCTATAAAACCGGTGTACAGCTGATCCTTAAAGGTTGGCCGGGGCTCGATCTTACACTTTATCTTACCGTGTGTCTGGAAGGGGATCAGGAAGATCTGGTTTTTGACCTGGCCGCCGAAGAACATGCCGTAACCGTAAGGGAACTGAACTGGCCCACTGCCCTCGATGCAGGAGAAATTGACCATACCCTGCTGAGCAATGTAAGGGGGGTATTGCTGCCCCGCAACTGGCCTAAGCCTTACCATCCCATCCGTACGTCGGATGCAGATGGTTCCATCTCAAAAAGCGACCGGAGCGAACTGCAAAGTAATGTAATTGAAGACTGGTGCATGTCTTGGTGGGGTTTTCAGAAAGGGAAGTCTGCTATGATGGTGATTGTGGAAACACCAGATGACGCGGCATACCAGTTCAACCATCCGGCCGGAGGACCTACAGTAATAGGTCCGCGCTGGCGCCCGCAACTGGGCAAACTGGGGTATCCAAGGGCAGCCAGAATGTGTTTCTTTAATGAAGGCAATTATGTAGACATGGCCAAACGTTACCGCAGTTATGTCATCAACACTGGTCTTTTTGTTTCACTCAAAGATAAGATTGCCAGAAAGCCCATTGTTGCAGAACTGATTGGCACACCAATCATCCGCTCAGGGATACTGACCAATTACAAACCGGAAAGTGCCCGCTGGAAAAGGGATTCTACGACCCGCTATAAGCTGGTGAGTTTTGACCAGCGTGCTGAGGAATTCCGCCGTTACAAAGCCATGGGAGTGGACAAATTGTGCGTGGTACTTACCGGCTGGCCAAACCTGGGCTACGACAGGCAACACCCCGATGCCATGCCGCCGGCACCAACAGCCGGGGGATGGGAAGGCATGAAAAGACTGGCCGAAACCTGTAAGGAGCTGGGCTACCTGTTTAGCTTGCACGACCAGTACCGCGATTATTACCTCGATGCGCCTTCCTACAATACGAAGTTTGCCATTCATGCCGAAGAAGCAGGTGGCAGGGCCAATATGTTCCCGGGAACGAGATTTGGCGACAGTAAGGAAGGCCGTATCCCTTTCATGGATTACTGGGATGGTGGAAAAATGGCCTATCTGAGCGGACGTTTCATGCTGGGCCACCTCAACAAAAATTATCAATGGATGTTTAAACGGGACATCCGGCCTCAGGGAAATTACCTGGATGTATTCGGATATGTTCCACCGGATGAAGATTTTAATCCGGAGCACCCCTCAACACGTACAGACGGACTGAACGACAGGATCAAATGCTACAACTGGTCCAGAAATAACCTGGGCTTTGTCGGCACAGAGACTGCCTGCGACTGGACCATACCTTATGTTGATTTTTCATCGCCCCTTAAATCTAAAAATGGCATTAGTCTGCCATTATGGGAGCTGGTTTATCATGATGCGATCCTGACTCCTTATCATCCCGACGATCTGCATGGATTGTTGTACGGAGGAACACCCCAGGTTTCTTTCAATAAAGGAATTGATGCTTCGACCGTAAAACTGATCAACCGCATGCGCGAACTGAGCAAGCGGGTGGCCTTGCTGGAAATGACAAAACACGAGTTTCTGGATAAAAATTACAGACAGGAACGCAGTACTTTTTCAGACGGTACCACGGTCACGGTAGACTGGGATAAAAATACAGTAGCTGTTTCACCTGAACTGAAAATAAAATGATGAGCAAACTTACAGCAATCACAATCGGGCTGGCCCTGGGTACAGCTACGGTATATGCACAGGCTCCTCCAGCCGTGCCGGCAAACCCTTCTTCCATGATCAGGGTGGATTATAAAAAGCTGGTCTCGAGGGCAGATCTGAATTACCCCGAGCCGGTAAGCCGGAGCGAGGCCGGAATGCCAATAGGCAATGGTACCATGGGCACCTTGTTATGGACTGGTCCCAGTCAGCTCCACATGCAGATCAACCGTGTAGATGTTTTTGCCTCCAATTCGGCCAGCAATAACTTCTTTCAGCGCAATACCGATTATTGTGGTGGAACAGCCTATGCAGACCTGGATTTTGGGATGCCCCTGTTCAATAAACCCGATTTTAAACAGCAGCTCTCCTGTTACGAAGGATTGTCTACTTTGAAGGGAAAGGAGGTGTCGGTAAAAGCTTTGGCCTGGAACAAGGCCGATGTTATCGCTTTGCAGGTTAGTGATAAGAGGCCTTCAGGCGCCGCTTTTTCTGCCGCACTGCGGATGCTGAGGCTGCCTGTTAGCCGCCGCGGTAACCATACAGCGGTTTCCAGGATAGCTGTCTATGGAAATTATATTGTGCTGACCCAGGAATTTAAGGAGGACGATTATTATTGCGGCTCTGCTGTAGTGATGGGTATAACCGGAGCGGGGAGCAATGCAGAATTGAGTAATGAATCAACAGCCAGGCTGCAGGTTAGCAAAACAGGGCAAAAAGACTTTACGGTTTATATTGCAAGTGCAGCTGGTTTTGATCCTGCCGAAGATCTGGTTAAAACTGCCGTTGCCAGGTTGGAAGAAGCCCGGAAACTGGGGTTTGAGGGGTTATACGCTTCCAATAAACAATGGTGGGCAGATTTCTGGTCCAGGTCCTTTGTTAGCCTGCACAGTAAAGATGCGGAAGCAGATTTTGTAGAAAAAAACTACACTTATTACCTATACGTGATGGGTTCAAGTTCCAGGGGCGCTTATCCAACCAAGTTTAACGGGATGTTATGGACCACCGGTGGCGATCAGCGCAAATGGGGGGCTAACTTCTGGGGTGCCAACCAAAGCTGCTTGTACAATGCACTGTTTCCTACCAATCACCATGAATTGATGGACCCGATGTTTAACATGTATTCAAAGGCATATCCAACCTTCGGTAAAAGCGCTGAACAGCAATGGGGCAGCAAAGGGATTTATATTCCTGAAACGGTAGGTTTTGATGGTGAACCTGTCCTGCCGGATGATATTGCAGCCGAGATGCGGGAGCTTTACCTGAAAAGAAAGGACTGGCAGCAGCGTTCACAACGTTTTATGAATTATGCAGAGACCAAACAGCCCTTTCTGAGCCGCTGGAACTGGAAGAAAGATACCAGCTGGGTAGCAGGGAAATGGCCCCTGGCCGACAGGGGCTCCGGGCCTTACAGCCCGGTAAACCACATCTTTTCAAGGGGGGCTAAAATTGCCTACCAGTACTGGCAAAGGTATGAGTATACCGGCGATATGGATTGGCTCAGGCAAAGTGCCTATCCCATGCTGAAGGGAATTGCAGAGTTCTACCGCAATTTTCCAAACCTGAAGAAAGCGCAAGGTAAATACCACATTTATCATATAAATGACAATGAATCCATCTGGGGCGGGCACAATACCGTAGAGGAAATGGCTTCTATGAAGGGTATTTTTCCGGCCGCTATCAGGGCGGCAGAATTGCTTGGAGCCGATCAGGAACTCCGGAAGCTATGGGCAGATTTTTTAAGGGATCTTGCACCGTTGTCCAGCAGTAAAGCTTATCCTGAAGTGGCTGCGCAACCCGAGTATTGGGTAGGATCATTACCGCCGCTGCTGAAAGGGAACGGACTGCGCAGGCCCGATGGCAATACCATGCCCGTCTGGTTTTTTGATTTGTGCAACCCCGGAGGAGATCCGGAAATGCTGAAAATAGCGCAGCAAACTTACGATGGTTACTTCCGGGAAGGCGGTATCAAAGCCTATCAACCCTATGTGTTATCCAAAATTCCTGCTGCCGGAGCCATACTTGGCCGATCTGACGCTATCAAATACCTGGTGCCCAGTCAGATCAGGAGAAAGCCGGGCGATGAGGTGCTGGCCAACCGCATGGACCTGAGCGAAGGTTTTTACACCACCAACATCCAGCGTTTGGGAAGAGCTGCCGACGCATTGCATCCGGGCTTGCTGCAAACTGCACCCGAAAGTCCGGCAGCTGCTCCGGTAATCCGCCTGTTCCCGGCATGGCCAAAGGAATGGGATGCAGCTTTCAGCCTGCTGGGCAGGGGCAACTTCCTCATTACGTCAGCTATGTTTAATGGAGAAATCCGCTTTGTAGAACTTCATTCCCAATCGGGTTCCGAATGCCGCATCAGAAACCCCTGGCCAAACAGTAAAACAGTGGTCTATAAAAATGGCAAACGGACGGTATACAGCGATGATTTGTTGATCATACAAACCCAAAAGGGCGACAAACTGGTGCTTTTACCGGAGGGCAGGACACCAGAACAGGCAAAACTTCAGATTTAAAAAATGAATATGATCAAGTTCAGAATATTGATAATGTTAATGCTGCTGTTGTATGGAAATTCCAGGATCAGCGCACAACAGATTTATGCCGGTCGTTATAAGGCTATATTTACAGCAACTCCAAAAAAAGTTCCTGCTTCCAAAACACCCGATGGGCCACTGGCCGGCAACGGAGACATTGGCTTAACCCTTGGCGGGAGTCCGGATAACCTGTGCTTTTACCTTGGGAAAAATGATTTCTGGCGTGCTTACCCCGTTTACCCCGGTGGCGGAATTGCATTGCCAGGATGGTTAGAAGTGAAGATCAGCGCCCTTAGTGGCGCTGATTACTATGCCGAGCAGCTGCAGGATAAAGCTTTGATTACGGGACGTTTTACACGGAGTGGATTGGAGGTTGATATGAATGCCTGGGTTTCTGCCACCAGCAATACTGTTGTTGTAGAGTTTAGGGCAACGGAAGCCTGTACATTAAAACCACAATTAAATGCAACACAGGGCAATACCGCCATCAACACAGCAGGCGCTACAACAGGGATAAGCTGGGTAACCCGGGCTTTTGAACAAGGGCCTTTGCTGGAATGGCCCTGCAGGGTGGCCATGGCCATGAAGATACTCGGCACAAAAGCAGCGGCCGATGGCAGCATTCAGCTTAAACCAGGTCAAAGGGTAAAACTGGTTATCACCATGTATACAGATCAGGATGATAAAAACTGGAAGGAAAGAAGCATTAAAGAAGCACAGCAGCTTAACGAGGCTACACTCGCAAAGCTGAAGGAAAAACATGAAGCCTGGTGGAAGGATTTCTGGAGCCGGTCAAACATCCGCATTGGAGATCCCTTTATAGAAAAGTATTACTATGCTTCACAATACCTGTTTGGCGCAACTTCCAGAGGAGGTAAATTTGCTCCGGGTATCTGGGGGCCATTTGTTACCCGGGATTCTTCGGCATGGGGAGGCGATTACCATTTGAATTACAATTACCAGGCCCCATACTGGGCGGCTTATTCTTCCAATTATATCGATCAGACCGATAATTTTGATCAGCCCCTGCTGGATTATATGGACAAAGGCAGGCAGCATGCAAAAGACCTGCTGGGCATAAAAGGCATTTATTATCCTGTAGGGATAGGCCCTAAAGGTCTGGTGACCACCAGGTGGCCCCTTACTCCCGATGAAATGGAAAAACGCTATGCTACACGTGAAAATACCATAGATGGGGGCTATAAGTTCCTTGGACAAAAGATCAACGCTGTATTTAGTGTGGGCAATATGCTGATGCGGTTTTACAGCACTTATGATGCCCGCTATGCGGAACGGATTTATCCCTATATGCTGGCCTGTGCAGATTTTTGGGAGGATTACCTCAAATTTGAGAACGGGCGTTATGTGATTTACATGGACCACTATGGGGAGGTAATGCCTAACCTGCGGAACAAGGGCATCTGGCGCGATATGCTGGGGGACTTCAATTCAACACTCTCTGTCGGACTGGTTAAAATGTTGTTCAAAGGGATGATAGATGTCAGTAATTTTTTAAATAAAGATGCCGGCCGGCAGGAAAAATGGCAGCATATCGTTAAGCATATGAGCGATTTTACAGTGGCCGAGGTAAATGGAAGACTGAGTTTAAAAAGCGTAGAGAAAAGTCCCTCGCCATGGCACAGCGGTATCAATGGATTGGCCAGGGTTTCCATTCATGGCCTTATCTTGCCGGGTGGCGTATGTGGCCCGAAAACGGATTCTGTTTTTAACCAGATATTGCTCGGTGATGTGGCCGCCTGGAAAGAAAAGATGAAAGGGACAGGCGAATGGGCCAATACATTGGGCAATGGCATAGAAACCTGCTTTCCTGCGGCAGTACGGGTAGGTTACGATTCAGACGAGATTTTAAAATACTTAAAAGACAGGATCAATGCCCAGTCGCTGCCCAATTTATGGATCACTGCCGAGGGTGGTGGTACAGAAACCCTGGCCGCTGTTCCGCTAACCATCAATGAAATGCTGTTACAGAGCTATGAGCATGTGCTAAGGATATTTCCCAACTGGAACAGGTCCAAAGACGCAGCTTTTGATCAGCTAAGGGCCTATGGTGCATTTCTGGTCAGCAGTAAACTGGAAAAAGGGCAGATCTTGTACGTGAATATGATAAGTGAGGCGGGACGCAAATGCACTATGGATAATCCATGGCCAGGAAAAAAGGTCCAATTGATAAGAAACAGACGTAAAGCAGAGGTGTTAAGCGGTAAAACCTTTGACTTTGATACCCAGGCAGGTGAAAAGCTGGAGTTAATTGTGGCGCCCGGATCATAGGCAGGGCTAATATCATTTAATAAATAGCTAAACCCGCAGAGTTAATCACGAAATAAAGAGGATACCTTAACAAACGATATCATTTATTCTTAAAGGCATGAAATTAGGTCTTATTTTTTGCATAGCCATTCTTCCTGTGGTGGCCTTTGCACAGCAAACGGGTAGTTCAGTAAAAAGTGAATGGGTATACCTTAAAAACAATGGAAAACTAGCTTATAAAGCACTCCCTGGTGGGGACAGGATCATGGATTTTTCCCATGCGGGATATATGGGCGGTGGGGTTAAAATTCCCAGTCCCCAGGTAAAAATTACGGTAGCCCCCATTGAGGGCGACAATACAAAAAATATACAGCAGGCCATAGATCAGGTTTCTAAAATGGAACTTGTCAATGGTTTTAGGGGAGCGGTTTTGTTGAAGCCAGGCGTTTACAGTTGTGATGCCACTATCATGATCAATGCAAGCGGAGTAGTGTTAAGGGGCAGCGGATCAGCTCAAAATGGCACGGTGATCAATATGACAGGTAAGGCCCATCCCTGCATTGTTGTACGTGGTAATGTGGTTTCGAAAGCAGCGGGCAAACCTGTTGTTTTCTCAGATGCTTACGTGCCTTCAGGGACGTATTCATTTAACCTTACTGATGTGTCTGGACTGAAGACCGGGGATACGATAAGGATCAATCGGCCGGTAACGGCGGCCTGGGTTAAACTGATGGGTATGGATACACTGGTGCGGGATGGTAAAAAACAAACCTGGATTAACGGGGAAATCAGTACCGATAGGGTCATCGCTAAAATAGAGAACAAAAGAGTTACGGTCAATATTCCGCTTACAGATAGCTACGACTCTAAATACCTCGGGAAACAGGGGACAACAGTGCTGAAAGTTTCTTCAGCAGGCGAGCTGTCGCAGGTCGGGATTGAAAACCTGAGAATGGTGTCGCCAGATCAGACAGGTACCATCAACGAATCACACCATAAAGCCTTTAGCATGAGTGGTATTGCCGACGGCTGGGCCCGGAATATCGAGGTGTTTAATACGGTGAACAGTGTAAGTGTAACCGGCAGGCGCATTACGGTTGATAATTTAAGCATTGCACATAACCTGGCAACCACGGGAGCAGCCAAGCCTGCCGATATCAATGGAAGCGGGCAGCAATTGTTGTTTAACCGTTGCCGGATAACAGGCGACAATATGTTCTTTTTTGGCACAGGAGCAAAAGTAACCGGTCCTGTAGTAGTGCTGAATTGTGTTTTTAAAGGCAATGGCTGGATACAGCCGCACCAGAGGTGGGCCACCGGCCTGCTGATCGACAACTGCGAAGTTCCCGAGGGCGGTATAGATTTTATGAACCGGGGTTCCATGGGATCCGGGCATGGTTGGTCTATAGGCTGGGCCGTGGCCTGGAATTCAAAGGCGAAATCCTTCCTTAACCAGCAGCCCCCGGGCGCTGCGAACTGGGTCATCGGCGGACAGGGAGAAAAACAAAGAAAGGCACAGCCCTTCAATAAAGATCCTTTTGTTGCCGAAGGAATATATGATGCTTATGGTACACCGGTTACACCCGGAAGTTTGTACCTCGCCCAGCTAGCTGAGCGACTGGGACCTGCTGCCCTGGTTAACATTGGTTACTAAAAAACTAAACAGGCATATGGCCTGGAATACATTTGAACAACAATTTTTATTATGAAGAAACTCAATTTTAAATCATTCTTACCGGTACTTGCCTTGTTCTTGTTATTTACGGATTTCCTGAAAGCCCAGACCATGGACGAGATGTGGGATAACCGTTCGTCCGGCAAAGAACATCCGAATATCCAATGGTTCAAGGATGCCAAGTTTGGCCTGTTTATCCATTGGGGGCTGTATGCCAAACTGGCTGGTGAATGGAAAGGAAAACGCTATTACGGGAGTGGCGAATGGATCATGAACCAGGCCAGGATCCCGGTTGCGGAGTATAAAGCGGTAGCTAAAACCTTTAATCCGGTTAAATTTAATGCCGATGAATGGGCACAGCTGGCCAGCGATGCCGGGATAAAATACATGGTGATCACCGCAAAACACCATGAAGGTTTTGCAATGTACGACTCTAAAGCCAGCGATTTTAACATTGTTGCTGCAACGCCTTACAAAAAAGACCCCATGAAAGCCCTGGCTGCTGCCACCACCAAACGTGGTATACAGTTTGGGTTTTATTATTCTCAGTTTCAGGATTGGTATGAACCGAACGGCGGGAGGAACACCTGGGATTTTGATGAAAGTAAAAAGGATTACCAGAAATATTATAAAGAAAAGGCGGTTCCGCAGTTGAAGGAGCTGATGAGCAATTATGGGCCGCTGGGAATTGTTTGGTTCGATACCCCGGGGGGTATGACCAAAGTACAAACCCAGGCTTTTGTAGATGACCTGAGAAAATTACAGCCAAAAAGCCTGTTCAGCAGCCGGGTTGGTCAGGGCCTAGGCGATTATAAAGACTTTGGCGATTCTGAAGTGCCCTCGACCCCGATAAAAGGGGCCTGGGAATCCATCTATACCCATAACGATTCCTGGGGCTATATCAAACACGATATGAATTTTAAAACCCCTGCAGAGATTATCCGTCTGCTGGCCAATGTCGCTTCGAAAGGAGGCAACCTGATGCTGAACGTAGGGCCAGATGGCGAAGGCCGGATACCGGAGTATTCCGCTAAATTTCTGCGGGAAACAGGGAAGTGGCTTGATAAAAACGGTGAAAGTATTTATGGCTCCACTTATGGCCTTATTCCGGCCCAGCCATGGGGGGTAAGTACGTCTAAACCTGGTAAACAATACCTTCACGTGATAAACAGACCAGAGAACGGCCGTTTGCTGGTGCCTGGTTTTAATGGTACAGTCAGCAAGGTGTATAGCCTTACCGGTAAGCAGCCGCTTGAATTTAAAACGGAAGGAAAGGATGTCTGGATTAGCCTGCCTGAGTTTGAGAGTGGCAGCGCCAATACTGTTTTTGTAATGGAATATTCGGGTAAAATTTCAGACTATGACCTGAATGTCCCGGTTACCGTGTCGTCCCAATACAAAGAAAACAATGTCGAAGCTGTTTTTGCAAAACTGAAAGGAAATCCAAAAATCCAGAGTTTAACCTACAGCCATTACTATGGCGATTGGAAACACACAGTTTGTGTAACAGAGCTGAAGGATACGACAGATGAAGCCGCTTTCAAGATCAGGGTTACGGAACCCGGAGACTATAAAGTTGCACTCGAATATTCCTGTTCTCCGGAAAGTGCCAGACAGGAAGGCCGTCTGAAAATCAATGATCAGGAATTTTTGTTCCGGACACTGCGTACTTCAGAATTTGACAAGAAAGCACCCTTGCCATTTATCCGGCATGTGATAGCTACAACTACATTCAGCCAGGCAGGTGAATATACACTTCAAATCACACCATTACAAAATGGGAAGGAGTTGTTCAGATTAAAGGCAGTTGTGATGGAACCTGCCCGGTAAGGTTAGCGAAAACTGGCAAAAACAACTCAAATAGGGGGGGATTTAAGATTTTCCCCCTATTCATTTAAGATTTTTACCCCTTTTCTAATTCGTTCCGGTCTAATTTAGCTATACCAAATGTAATGTGAAACAGACATGCAAATGTCTTTTTTTCCTGTAAAGCTGAACGAGCCAACAATAAGAAAGTATGTCTCCTTACATCTGGTAAACTAAACATTAACCAAACCAAATGTATTGATCATGAAAGCACAACTACTTAAAGTATCAATGGAGCCAGCGCAGTCATTCAGTGTTAGGCAGGATCTGGAACCTTCTATCAATAATAAATGGCACTACCACCAGGAAATTGAACTGATCTATTTTAATAAGGGCGATGGTACGCAATTTATCGGCGATAGCATCAAACGTTTTAAATCGGGCGATATTGTATTGCTGGGCGCAAACCTGCCGCATTACTGGAGGTTTGATGAGGCCTATTTTACTACAGATGTAAAGCCGGCCCCTGCAGATGTAAGGGTATGTCATTTCAGCGAGAACCTGTTTGGTGATTGTTTTTTAAACCTTCCCGAAAATAAACTGTTAAAAGACATCCTTGAAAAAGCCAAAAGAGGGGTAAAGGTAACCGGTAAAAACAAAGCCCTGGTTGCCGAGCTGATCACTAAAATGCTGAAAGCAGAAGGCACAGAAAAGATCATCATCCTGATGCAGGCCCTGGTAGAAATCGCCAAATCATCGCAGCTGGAAGTACTTTCTTCAGTAGGCTTTCATAATGATCTGGAAATGGTTGAAAAGGACAGGATCAACGATGTTTACGATTATACCTACGCCAACTTCAAAAACAAGATCTACCTGGAAGAAATTGCCGAGGTAGCCAGGATCAGTCCGAACTCTTTCTGCCGCTATTTTAAATCACGTACACGCAAAACCTACTCCCAGTTTTTAATCGAAGTTAAAGTTGGACAGGCTTGTAAATTACTGATAGAACATAGTCAGAACCTGAAACAGGTATGCTACAACAGTGGCTTCAATAACTTTGCAAGTTTCCACAAGTGCTTCAAGAAGATAACAGGCAAAAGTCCGCTGTGTTATCAGAAAGAATTCATTAGCGCCTGCGCATAAGTTAGAATAATGCCCCTTTTTGAACGGCTGGTGCATACCAGCCTGGGATTGTTTTGCCAAAATAGTTGATGAATAAGCTAAAAGGGCGAAACGATTACAGTAAGCTAATTCGCAATTTAGCAGAGGTCAGAAACGTGCAGCAATCAAGTATATTTTTATTTTACATTAATTAAGAAGTGAAGAGATTTAAGCTGGTATTTTTTTTAGGATTGCTTGTTTGCAGTCAGTACGTTTTTGCGCAGAATAAGCAAAGGTTAACCCAGAATTGGGAATATTTAAAAGGAGATCTTGGGGGGATATGGGAAGCCGTAAGGCCGGTTAAGGAAGGCAATCCGGAAAGCGTTCCGCTATGGGAGAAAGTAAATTTACCCCATTGTTTTAATGCCCTGGATGGGGTAGATCCCGATGTAAATTATTACCAGGGCCCCGGATGGTACCGTACCTTGCTTGACCTGAAAAATCCCTATACCGAGGGACGCAGCTTATTGCATTTTGAGGGGGCCGGACAAAAAACTCAGGTTTACATCTACGATAAAAAGGTAGCAGAACATGTTGGCGGCTACGATGAATGGACTGCCGACATTACCGATGCAGTAAATGCCTTTAAAAAAACTGAGGCCTTTCAAAAACAGTTCAAAGGTAGAGTGCCATTGTCTATACGATGTGATAACTCCCGCGATCTGGAAATGATCCCTTCCAGCTTATCCGACTTTAATGTATATGGCGGTCTGTACCGCTACCTTAACCTTGTCTATACCCCAAAGGTGGCTATCGACAAGATATTTGCTGCTGCAAGTGTAGATGCAAAAGGCAGTCTGGGCAAGCTGAACATCAGCGGCCGCCTGCTGAACCCCGAAGGAATAGATACCGTTAGCCTGAAAATAGAAGTAAAAGACCCTGAAGGCAAAACACTGGGTAGCTGGGAAAACCAGATGAAAGCCTTTAATGGCGACAAAACATTGTGGGAAACCAGCGTAAAGAACCCAAGGTTATGGTCGCCCGAAAACCCTGTGCTTTATACCGTACAAACTACCGTTACGGCCAGAGGCACCACACATGTGCATACAGAAAAGATCGGCTTCAGGAATTTTGAGTTCGTAAAAAAGGGCCCTTTTATGCTGAACGGAAAGCGTTTGCTGCTCAGGGGCACACACCGTCATGAAGACCATGCCGGGGTAGCTGCAGCCATGACCGAAGGGATGATCCGCCAGGAAATGCAGATGATGAAAGATATGGGTGTCAACTTCATCCGTCTTGGCCATTACCAGCAATCCAGGATTGTTCTGGACCTGTGCGACAGCCTGGGCATCCTGGTCTGGGAAGAAATTCCATGGTGCCGTGGTGGTTTGGGCGGAGAGGTATACAAGGAGCAGGGACGCAGAATGCTGACCAATATGATTGAACAGCATTACAACCATGCCTCGGTAATCATATGGGGATTGGGTAATGAGAACGACTGGCCGGGCGACTTCAATGAATTTGATGAGCAGAAGATCCGGACTTTTATGAAAGAACTGAACGACCTTTCGCATAAACTGGATCCCTCACGTAAAACCGCCATCCGCAGATGCGACTTTTGTAAAGACATCGTCGATGTTTATTCACCTTCCATATGGGCAGGCTGGTACCGGGGCATTTATACCGAATATAAGGAAGCTTCGAAAAAAGAATTTGAAAGGGTAGACCACTTCCTGCATGTGGAATGGGGTGGCGACAGTCATGCCGGCCGTCATTCTGAAAGTCCGGATAAGGCTCTAAGTGTTGTTCAGACAGGTGTTGGTACCGATGAACGCGATGGTGATGCTTCCTTGTTTGGTGGCAGTGCACGGGTATCCAAGGATGGCGACTGGAGCGAAAGTTATATTGTAAACCTGATTGACTGGCACCTGAAGGAGCAGGAAAATATGCCATGGCTAACTGGGGCTGCCTACTGGCCTTTCAAAGACTTCTCTACGCCTGTGCGTCCGGATAACCCGGTTCCTTACATGAACCAGAAAGGGGTTGTTGAACGGGACTTTACCAAAAAAGAGGCTTATTATGTATTTCAGTCGTACTGGACCAAAACACCTATGGTACACATTTACGGACATTCATGGCCGGTAAGATGGGGTGATGCAGGGGAGCAGAAAATGGTTAAGGTGTACTCCAACTGTGCCGAGGCCGAACTTTTCCTGAACGGCAAAAGCATGGGTAAAAAGAAAAGGAACAGCCAGAGCTATCCGGCGGCCGGTTTAAAATGGATGGTAAAGTACCAGCCAGGTAAAAATGAAATTAAAGTCGTAGCCACTGCAAAAGACGGTAAAACTGTTAGCGATGAGATCGTGCAGGAGTACCAGACCGCAAAATGGGACAAACCGGCCAGACTGGTGCTGGAAAAGCTTTCTGAAAAGGATAACATTGCTGTGATCCAGGTGAAATTACTTGATAAAAACAATATATTGTGTTTAGACGCACGCAGCTATATTACTTTTGGCCTTACAGGCGACGGTAAACTGATTGATGACCAGGGAACTTCCAGCGGTTCACGTAAAGTCCAGCTATACAATGGCAGGGCAGTGATCAGCGTTGACCTCAACAAAGGCAAAAGCGTAGCGAGTGTAAAAGCGGATGGATTGCCCTCTGCATTTGTAGAACTTTAAAATAATGATGATTAAAAAGCTCCTGGTATTTGTACTGCTAACTGGAAATTCGATAGCATTTGCGCAAACAAAAAAGAACGATGGTACGCTGAAATTGTGGTACAATAGTCCGGCCGAAAACTGGAACGAAGCCCTGCCTATTGGCAATGGCCGGCTTGGAGCCATGGTTTTTGGTAATCCGGCTAAAGAACAACTTCAGTTAAACGAAGAAACTGTGTGGTCCGGAGGCCCCAATAGCAACATTACTTCGGCCTCTGGTGCAGCGATCCCGGCGCTCAGAAAGCTGATCTTCGAAGGGAAGTTTGAAGAAGCACAGGCCCTGGCCGATGTGGAAATGTTCCCCAAAAAGAACAGCGGGATGATCTATCAGCCTGTAGGAAACCTTTTTTTACAGGTAGAGGGAGCAGAAAAAGCAACACATTATTACCGTGATCTAAACATAGAAAAAGCCCTGGCCACAGTTACTTATCAGGCCGGAGGTGTACATTACAAAAGGGAGATCTTCTCTTCTTTTACCGATCAGGTAATGATTGTCCGCTTAACGGCAGACAAGCCGGGCAAGATCAGTTTCCATGCCGGTATGGATACCCAGCAAAAAGGCGGGGTACGTACAGAAAACGGTAAACTGATCTTATCGGGGCTTACTTCAGATCATGAGGGCGAAAAGGGGCAGATCAGGTTTGAATCCCAGGTCAAAGTTCTGGCCGAAGGCGGTAAAGCGTCTCTGCAAAACAATGCCTGGGTAGTAAAAAATGCAAATGCGGCTACCGTTTACATTTCCATAGCCACCAATTTCAAGAATTACCACGATGTAACTGGAAATGAAAGTGCCAAAGCGGCATCTTTTTTAGATCAGGCCATCAAAAAGAAATATGCAGCTGCTTTAGCTGCCCACATTAAATTCTACCAGCAATATTTCAACCGTGTAAAGCTGGACCTCGGTGTTACCGATGCGGTAAATAAACCTACAGATCAGCGTATTGCCGAATTTGCCAAAACAAATGACCCGCACCTGGCGGCTTTGTATTTCCAGTTTGGCCGTTACCTGCTCATTTGCAGTTCACAGCCAGGAAACCAGCCCCCGACTTTGCAGGGCATCTGGAACGATAAAATGCTGGCGCCATGGGACAGTAAGTATACCATCAACATCAATACCGAGATGAATTACTGGCCCGCCGAAGTGACCAACCTCCCGGAACTGCACGACCCTTTGTTTAAAATGCTGAAAGACCTGTCTGTTACCGGTCAGGAAACAGCTAAAGTGATGTATGGTGCAAAAGGCTGGGTAACACACCACAATACCGATTTGTGGCGCATTACCGGTCCGGTAGACCGCCCTTATGCAGGTTTATGGCCTATGGGGGGCAACTGGCTGAGTCAGCATTTGTGGGACCATTACCTGTTTACCGGCGATCAGCAGTTTTTAAAAGAATATTACCCGGTTTTAAAGGGCGCAGCTGAGTTTTACCTGGATGTATTACAGGAAGAGCCTGTACACAAATGGCTGGTGGTAACACCTTCCAATTCTCCTGAGAATACTTATGTGGCCGGCAAGCGTGTTTCGATAGCCGCAGGTACTACAATGGACAACCAGTTGCTGTTCGACCTGTTCACTAAAACGGCTAAAGCTGCAGAAATCCTGAAAACCGATACAGATTTTCAGGCTAAGTTGAAAGCGACATTGACCCGCCTTGCACCCATGCAGATCGGAAAGCACAGTCAGCTGCAGGAATGGATGCACGATTCGGATCGCACAGACGATAAGCACCGTCACGTATCGCATCTCTACGGTTTGTACCCCAGCAACCAGATTTCGCCATACCGCACACCAGAGCTGTTTGATGCAGCAAGAACTTCCCTGACTTACCGGGGCGATCCGGCCACAGGCTGGTCCATGGGCTGGAAAGTAAATTTATGGGCCCGTTTTCTGGATGGCAATCATGCTTATAAACTCATCACCGATCAGCTTAAACTCGTAGGTGGAAGGGTAGATGGTGTGAATACCACAGGTGGCGGAACCTATCCGAATATGTTTGATGCGCATCCGCCTTTCCAGATTGATGGTAATTTTGGTTGTACTGCGGGCATTGCCGAAATGCTGCTGCAATCGCACGATGGCGCCCTGCACATCTTACCAGCATTGCCCGATACCTGGCCTTCGGGAGCCGTTAAAGGCCTGGTGGCACGTGGCGGTTATGTAGTAGACATCAGCTGGAGAGACAAGGTGATTACCCATTTAAAAATAAAATCCCGCCTGGGCGGCAATTGCAGGCTGCGCATCAACAGCAATATGAAATTGAACACTGCAGGTCTTGTTGCTGCATCAGGTCCGAATACCAATCCTTTTTATGAAGTCCCGGAAACTAAAGCGCCATTAATTTCGGCTGCTGCAAAATTAAATCCGGTTGGTATCCCGTCGTCAACAGCATATGATTTGAAAACTCTGGCAGGCAAGGACTATACCTTTAACACGAACTGATATGACGAGGACTAAACTGCTTTCTTTTTTACTGATCTGTACCGCGGGGAGCATTTCTGCCCAGCAAAAACAAGATAATGCCTTAAAGCTATGGTATAGCCAACCCGCTAAAATATGGGAAGAAGCCTTGCCGCTGGGCAATGGAAAAACGGGTACCATGGTATTTGGAAGAGTAAACCGGGAGCGTTTTCAGTTGAACGATGGTACTTTATGGTCGGGTGCCCCCGAGGCCGGAAACAATCCTAAAGGCCCGGCAGCATTACCGCTGGTCAGACAGGCAGTTTTTGAAGGGGCTTATGATAAGGCCGCTGAAATCTGGAAAAAGAACCTGCAGGGACCTTATTCTGCACGCTATTTAACCATGGCAGATTTGTTCCTGGATTTTAACCTCAGGGATTCCGTTCCTACCGCTTATCGCCGCGAACTGGACATCAGCAATGCGGTAAGCACCGTAACGTATACGCTGGCTGGGGTAAGCTACAAACGGGAAACCTTTGTCAGTTACCCAAATCAGATTATGGTAATTCGTCTTACAGCAGATCGTGAAAATGCGCTTAGTTTTACCGCGGGTATCACCAGCAAATTGAAATACACCACTAAAGCGACGGCACCGGGTCACCTGGTGTTATTGGGTAGGGCACCCAAACATGTAGCGCACAGAGCTACTGAGCCTCAACAGATCGTATATGATGATAAGGAAGGTATGACCTTTGGTGTGGAAGTGCAGATTAAGGCAGAAGGAGGATCTACATCAGTAAAAGGTTCAGAAATTGTAGTTAAGAATGCCAGCACGGTAACTATTTATTTGAGTTCTGGAACCAGTTTTAATGGCTTCGATCAATTGCCTGTGCCGAATCCTAAAAAATACTTAAGCAGTGGTTCACCCGGGTCCATGATAAAGTCCCTTTCGAAGCCTTATGCAGAGCTTAAGGCAGCACATATTTCCGACTATAAAAAACTATTTGACAGGGTTTCTTTTCAATTGCAAAATGATCCCGAATTGTCAAAACTGCCTACCAACGTAAGGCTTTCCCGGCAGGGGAAACTGGGGAACGACCAGGGCCTTCAGGTGCTGTATTACCAGTTTGGACGTTATCTCATGATTGCCAGTTCAAGGCCTGGTTCACAGGCCAGCACTTTACAGGGCCTGTGGAACGACCATGTGCAGCCGCCATGGGGCAGCAGTTATACCGTCAACGCCAACACCCAGATGAACTACTGGCTGGCAGAACAGACCAATCTTTCCGAACTGCACCAGCCTTTATTTGATTTAATTGGCCGTATGGCAGTTAACGGGGCCAAAACAGCAAAAGAGAACTACGACATTCAGCAGGGCTGGGTGGTACATCACAATAGCGATATCTGGGTCAAAACATCACCTTCGGGAGGCTACGACTGGGATCCTAAAGCCGCACCACGCTGGTCGGCCTGGCCCATGGGTGGAGCCTGGTTAAGCACACACCTGTTCGACCATTACCTGTTTACAGGCGATAAGGTTTTCCTGAAAGAAAAGGGCTACCCACTCATGAAGGGCGCAGCAGAATTTATGCTGAAATGGCTCGTAAAAGATACCCAGAGCGGTTACCTCGTAACCAATCCATCTACCTCGCCCGAAAATGTCTTTAAAATTGATGGCAGGGAATATGAAGTAAGCAAGGCTACAACTATGGATATGGGCATCATCCGGGAGTTGTTTACAGATTGTATTGCAGCCTCAAAGGCATTGGGCACAGATGCCGCATTTCGTGCAGAACTTGAAGCTGCTAAAGCAAAGCTTTACCCTTTCAATATAGGCCGTTACGGACAGCTGCAGGAATGGTTCAATGATGTAGACGACCCTAAAGATACCCACCGGCATTTGTCGCATTTATTTGCCCTCTACCCGGGCAACCAGATTACCATACAAAATACACCGGAACTGGCAGCCGCGGCCAAACAATCACTCATACACCGTGGTGATGTGAGTACAGGATGGTCTATGGCCTGGAAAATCAACTGGTGGGCCAGGCTGCAGGACGGAAACCATGCTTTAAAAATACTCAAATCCGGACTTACACTGATCGATCCGGCTAAAACGATAGAGCCGGAGAAAGGCCCTTCAAAAACGACAGCACAACTCACCAATGTGCAGATGAGCGGGGGCGGAACTTATCCGAACCTCTTCGATGCACATCCACCTTTCCAGATCGATGGCAATTTCGGGGCTACCGCGGGCATTACAGAGATGCTCCTGCAAAGCAATACCGATGAGTTGCGCCTGTTGCCCGCCTTGCCCGACGAATGGAAAAAAGGTAGCATCAAAGGCATAAAAGCCAGGGGCAATTTCCGGGTAGACCTGGAATGGAATGAAGGAAGGTTAACCACCGCAACCCTGTATTCAGGTTCAGGGGGCAATTGCCGTTTAGCCACCAATATTCCTGTAAAAGTGGAGGGCGTTACCAGCAGACCGGCTGAAGGGCCCAATGAAAATCCTTTAAACGCCACGGCCCAAAGACCGGAATACCATAAAAATAAAGAGGCGAAACTTCAGGACCTGAACCTGAAGCAGAGCTATACCATTGATTTCCCTACCGAAAAAGGTAAAACCTATAAAATAACCGTATTGTAAATTATCATACCTGCTATGAACCGAATTGTAAAATATGCCGCCTGCATCCTCCTTTTATTGCTCAGCACCAGATTGTCCGCACAGGAAATCCAATGGGAAACCGTTGCCCCCGGGGTCTGGAAAGGCACGATAGGGAAACCTGAAAGTTATAACCTGCTGACAGCCGTTGGTGCAAAACCTGCTTTAGAGGGATTGAAAGCGGCGGGAGATGCCGCATTTCCTTTATCCAAAGAAGAAATCACCGCTAAACTTAGGGATGGTAAGACCTATTTAAGGTTTCCGCTCGATAAAAAAGAACAATTGTATGGCTTTGGCCTGAATTTTCAGACCGTGCATCAGCGTGGTAAAATACTGCAATTGCACGTAGACCACTATGGGGGCAAAGACAACGGCCGTACACATGCACCTACACCTTTTTACGTATCCTCCAATGGGTATGGCGTATTTGTCAATTCGGCCCGTTATTTAAACATTTATGCGGGTTCGGCTGTATTGCGCGAGGGAAAGAATGTACCTGAAGCCAAAGACCGTAACACCGATAAATCCTGGTCTTCACGTCCTTATTCGGACGGCGTGGAAATCCTGGTTCCGGCAGAAGGCGTGGAGTTCTACGTATTTGCCGGTCCGAAACCGCTGGATGCGGTGCGCAGGTACAACCTGCTGAACGGCGGGGGCGTATTGCCGCCGCGCTGGGGATTGGGATTTACACAGCGTGTTAAAACCTTATTTACCGCAAGCGATGTGGAAGCAGAAGCAAAGGCTTTTGCCGATAAAGGTTTTCCGCTCGATTTCATCGGACTGGAACCAGGCTGGCAGAGCAAAGCCTACCCATGTACATTTGAGTGGGACAAATCGCGTTATCCTGATCCTTCCGGCTTTGTGAAAACCATGCTGAACAAAGGCATCCGGTTAAACCTCTGGAGCAATCCATACGTTTCGCCACAAGCCGGGATCTACAACAGCATCAAGCCTTTTACGGCCGACCACACGGTATGGCTGGGCGCTGTGCCTGATCTGACCATGCCGCAGGCAAGGGATATCCTTTTCGGACAGCTGAAAAAAAGCCAGGTGGATATAGGCATCAGCGGCTACAAATTCGACGAAGTGGATGGCTACGACCATTACCTCTGGCCGGATGTGACGCTGTTCCCTTCCGGACACAGCGCGGAGCAGATGCGCCAGACCTATGGCCTGCTGATCCAGAAATACAGTGCCGATATGTATCACGAACGCAACCAGCGTACCTACGGGCTGGTGCGTGCTTCCAATGGTGGTGGTACCGCATTGCCTTATGTGATTTATAACGATTATTACAACCACGAAGATTTCATTACAGCGCTGATCAATAGTGGTTTTTCAGGGGTGCTGTGGACTCCCGAGGCCCGTGCTTCCAAAACCGCTGAAGAATGGCTGCGCAGGATGCAGTCGGTCGTGTTCTCGCCAATGGCGATGATCAACGCCTGGTCCAGCGGCACTAAACCATGGTCGTACCCCGAAGTGGAAAAACAGGTAAAAGACATGGCGGTATTGCGCATGCAAATGATGCCTTACTGGTACAGCGAGTTTGCAAAATATCATTTCCAGGGCATTCCGCCATTCCGGGCCATGAACCTGGAGGACGGTTACCAGGCCGAAGTGAAAAAAGAGATAAAAACCACCAACCTGGAAGAAAACCCTTACGTGGAAGCCGTAAGCAAAGAAGTAAAAGATCAGTATATGGCCGGTGAATACCTGCTGGTAGCACCCATGTTTGCCGGAAAACAAACCCGTACGGTAATATTGCCTAAAGGCAAATGGTTCGATTTCTATACCGGTGAATATGCCGGTGACGGACAGGTGATCACCGTAACCCCTGGTCTGGATAAAATACCAGTGTATGTAAAAGATGGAGGCATCATCCCTATGGGGCCTGCACTGATGCATGCGCCAAAACCATCAGAGAAAGTAGACCTGGAGATCAGGTATTATGGCAGTAAGCCAGGTAAATACATGTTGTACGATGATGACGGTGAAACATTCAATTACGAAAAAGGTGCGTATAGCTTCAGGACCATCACGGTTTCAAAAGATGCCGGCGGTAAGCTGAAAACGGCTGTTTCGGCAGCCGAAAAAGGAAAGCCGAATACACTGAACAAAGTAAGCTTCAGGGCTATGACCAAATAAATGCGATCATGAAAGGATTTATTTTAACCGCTTTAACATTGGCGCTGCTGATCGGGAAAGCACCGGCAGGCAGGGCTGCAGAAAAGGAAAAAGGACCCGAAAATCAGGAAGTTGTCAAAACCCTGAAAGCGCTGATCCTTAAAAATGCCGAATGGGCCATGCAGCAGCAGCCGGTTACCGTAACAGCCGAAAGCACTGCCAGAAGCGCAGGCGGCAAACATGATTTTTATTCGGAGGGCGACTACTGGTGGCCTGATCCGCAAAATCCGGATGGACCTTACATCCAGAAGGATGGCATGACCAACCCCCAGAATTTTGTGGCCCACCGCCTGGCCATGATCCGTTTCAGTCAGATCATAGGCGCGCTGGCATCAGCTTATAAACTTACCGGCCAGGAAAAATATGTAAAGCAGGCCATGCTGCACCTGCAGGCCTGGTTCATTAGTCAGGGAACGATGATGAACCCCAATCTGCAGTTTGCACAAGCCATAAAAGGCCGGTTTACGGGGCGTGGTATCGGCATCATCGATACCATCCAGCTGATGGAAGTGGCCCAGGGCGTGATCGTCATGCAAAAGGCGCTGGCCCCGGCGGTGCTGGCAGGGACCAGGAAATGGTTTGCTGCCTACCTGGAATGGCTGATGACCCACCAATACGGTAAAGATGAAATGAACGCTGCAAACAACCACGGCACCTGTTTTACCATGCAGGTGGCCTCATTCGCAAAATTATGCGGCGATGTGAAACTGATGGATTTTTGTCGGGACAGGTATAAAACGGTATTGCTGCCCAACCAGATGGCTACCGACGGCAGTTTTCCAAGGGAACTGGCACGCACCAAACCCTACGGCTATTCTATTTTTAACCTGGATGCCATGACCGCCCTTTGTCAGATCCTCTCTACTAAAAATGATAACCTGTGGACTTACCAGACTGCCGACGGCAAATCCATAGAAAAAGGCATCAAATACCTGTACCCCTTTGTGGCAGATAAAAACAAATGGACTTTAAAACCCGACGTGATGTATTGGGACAACTGGCCTGTGGCCCAGCCCTTCCTGGTATTTGGGGCCAATGCGTATAAAAATAAAGAATGGATGACCACCTGGGCAAAGCTGGATCATGATCCAAAAGTAGAAGAAGTCATCAGAAATTTACCCCTAAGAAACCCTTTAATATGGCTCAATTAAACAGCAGGTCCACTTTTTTACTGTCTGCATTGCTGGCTTTAGGGCTGTCTTCCTATGCCCAGGTAGCCGGAGATGAGGACAAAGAGATGTTTAACCGCGCGCAGCAGCGTGACCAGAAAGCAATAGACGAAGCACGTGGCGGCTGGTGGAAAAACTCTATGAAAACCCATGATGAACGCATCCAATGGTGGCGCGATGCACGTTTTGGTATGTTCATCCACTGGGGAATTTATTCCGTTCCGGCCGGCGAATGGAAGGGGAAAGCCGTAAAAGGCTATTCTGAACACCTGATGCGCAAGGAGAAGATCAGCAGGGCAGATTACCTGGATCTTGCCCATACCTTCAAGCCCGAAAAATTCAATGCCGATGAATGGATCTCCAGGGCAAAAAAAGCCGGTATGCGCTATTTCATCATCACGGCAAAACACCACGACGGTTTTGCCATGTACAATTCAGCGGTGTCCGATTTTAATGTGGTTCAGCAAAGCCCGTTTAAACGTGACCCTATGGCCGAACTGGCCGCGGCAGCAAAAAAGCAGGGCATGAAGTTTGGCTTTTATTATTCGCATGCGTTCGACTGGGAGCATCCCGATGCGCCGGGCAACGACTGGGAATACAACAACCCGGGAGGGGATAAACTGCTGGGCGGTGCAAACTGGTTCGATAACCACCCCGAATGGCTGCCAAAAGCTGTAAAGTATGTAGACGAAAAAGCAATCCCGCAAATCAAAGAGCTGATCAATAAATACCACCCCGATATCCTTTGGTTCGATACACCGCATAAACTGCCTTTGTCGGAAAACATGAAAATTTTAAAGGCCATCAGGGATACAGACCCCAATATTGTGGTAAACGGCCGCCTGGTAAGGAGTGCCACCGGAAACTTTGGTGATTATGTAAATACGGGCGATAGGCCAGCCGAACTGCTTACCGTTAAGGGTGATGCTGAAGCCATTCCTACCACTAATGAATCCTACGGTTATTCCATACACGACAACAGCCATAAATCCGCGAAATTCTTTATCCGGCTGCTGGCCAACTCCGCTTCCCGGGGTGCAAACTTATTGATGAACATAGGTCCGAAAGGGGATGGCAGTTTCGACACCAGGGATACCCGTATACTGGATAGTATTGGTAGCTGGCTAAGTCAGAATGGCCAGTCCATTTATGGTACCGAGCGCGGACAACTGCCCATTCCGGCCTGGGGGGTAACTACGCAAAAAGGAAAGCAGATTTTTCTGCATGTATTCAACTGGCCACAAGACGGTAATTTAGCGCTTGGTGGTTTAAAAACCGAAGTCAGTAAAGCCTGGTTTTTAACCGATAAATCCAAAAAACCGCTGCAGGTAAAGCGCCTGGATGCCACAACCCTCAATATTGGTTTGCCGCCAAAATCTCCTGGCAGCCCGGATGTGGTGATTGTGCTGGAAACCAAAGGCAATATAGAAACCGATGCTGCAAGGCTTGTTGCCGCTAACATTCCGGTAAACAGGTTCCTGGTATTCGATGCCAAAGTACATGGCAAAATGGGCTTTGGCGATGGAAAAACCGATAAGTATTATGTAACCGGATGGAAAAATAAGGCTGATTACCTCTCATGGGATTTAAAGGTATTAAAACCTGCAAAGTATAACGTGGTAGCCATATATAATGCCGAAGAAGGAGGGAGTTCTTTTGAAGTTAAAATTGGTGATTTTACAAAGCGGTCGGAAGTATCGGCTGACAAATACCTGGTCCATGAAATGGGAATTGCCGAACTTAAACCCGGACAGCAGGAACTCACTGTAAAAGCGCTTGACATCAAAGGTCAGGAACTCATGAGGTTACTTGAAATTCAATTGATACCTATCAAATAAAAACAATAAACAGATGAAATCATTATCAATCATATGTACCGCCCTGCTTTTTGCAGGAACAAGCTTTGCCCAGAAAGTAGATGTAAAAAAAGCCTTTCAACATGCCGGCCAGCAAACCCAGGTGATGCTGAAAGAAATTCAGAAAGTTAAAGCCGCAGGGGCCAAAGCGGACCTTGTAGCCCCGCGGACTTTAGAAGACGGAAACCTGAAACTCGTTGCCTCGCGCGACTGGACCAGTGGCTTCTTCTCTGGCGAACTCTGGTTCCTTTACGAATATAGCGGTAAACAAAACTGGATGGCGCAGGCAAAAGCCTTTACCGCAGATATAGAGCAGGAGCAATTCAACGGAAAGACCCACGACATGGGCTTTAAGGTGTATTGCAGTGTAGGTACAGGCTACCGTTTAACCAAAGATCAGCATTATAAGGATGTCATTGTCCAGTCGGCCAAAACCCTGGCTACCCGCTTTAACCCTAAAACAGGCGTAATCCTTTCCTGGGACCACAGTCGTGATAAATGGGTAAACCCGGTGATCATTGACAACATGATGAACCTGGAACTCCTTTTTGAAGCCACAAGGTTAACCGGCGATTCTTCTTTTTACAAGATTGCCGTAAGCCATGCCAATACCACCATCAAAAACCATTTCCGGCCCGACTACAGCTCTTACCATGTGATCGACTATGATCCAAACACAGGTGCGGTGCTGAAGAAAAACACCCACCAGGGCTATAGCCATGAATCGGCCTGGGCAAGGGGACAGGCATGGGCCCTGTACGGTTATACCATGTGTTACCGTTATACCAAAGACCCTGCTTATCTGAAACAGGCCGAAGGTGTTGCAGGCTTTGTCCTTAACCACCCCAATATGCCGGCCGACCTGGTACCTTACTGGGATTTCAATGCACCGGAAATTCCCAAAGAACCGCGCGACGCTTCTGCAGCGGCAGTGATTGCTTCTGGTTTATATGAACTGAGTGGTTACAGTGCAAACAAAAAGCTTTATTTGCAGAAAGCCGATAAAATGCTGTACAGCCTGAGCACCAAATACATTTCGCCGGCAGGCCAGAACAAAGGTTTTATCCTGCTGGAAAGTACGGGCTCAAAACCTTCCAACAGCGAGGTTAATGTGCCTTTGTCTTACGCAGATTATTATTACCTGGAGGCGTTATTGAGGTATAAAGCGCTAAAAAGATAGCGTTTATTGTTTACTGATGAGCCAATTGCGCTGAATATTGGCACATTGTTATTCTTTATTTTAGTATTCAGTATGGAAACCAAATTATAACCTAACATCATGTATAAACGAAAAATACTTGTAGCCCTAACTGCCTTTTTCCTGATCGCACAATCTGCTCACAGTCAGAAAACGCTGAGCAAAGACGAACGCATGGCCTGGTGGCGTGAAGCCAAATTTGGTATGTTCATCCACTGGGGCATCTATGCCCAGTTTGCCGGGGTTTATAAAGGTCACGAGCAGCTTCGCGGGGGGGCAGAATGGATCATGAACCGCTCTAAAATCCCCGTTGCCGAATACCAGGAAATGGCCAAAAGCTTTAACCCCGTAAAATACGATCCGGATGCATGGGTAAAAATGGCAAAAGATGCCGGTATGAAATACCTCATCATTACAGCAAAACACCACGATGGCTTTGCTTTATTCAATTCTAAAGCCAGCAAATGGGATGTTACCGATGCCACTGCCTATGGTAAGGACCTGCTGAAACCTTTGGCTGCGGCCTGTAAAAAATACGGTATCAAACTGGGTTTTTATTATTCACAAGCGCAGGACTGGAACAACCCGGGAGGCTCTGCTGCAAGGAAAGTGATGCGTGAGGGCTGGTTAAACCCAGATTCTGCAAAGGTAGATGCCTATACAGCTGCAAACAATGGCCACTGGGACCCGGCACAAATGACCAGGACCTTCGATCAGTATATCGATGAAGTATCGGTACCGCAGGTTAAAGAACTGATGACAAATTACGGTGATATCGCCGTGCTTTGGTGGGATACCCCAACCAATATGACAGATCAGGCTGCACTCAAATTGCAGGCTGCTTTGAAAACACAACCGCACATCATTACCAACGACCGTTTAAAACGCCCCAATTTCCCGGGCGATACCAAAACACCGGAACAGAAGATCCCTAGTCAGGCCGAGCTGGACGGGATGGATTGGGAAACCTGCATGACCATGAATGGCACCTGGGGTTTCCGGACTTCAGACCAAAAATGGAAATCGGCAGAAACCCTGATCCGCAACCTCTGCGACATTGCCTCAAAAGGCGGGAACTACCTGCTAAATGTAGGGCCTAAACCCGACGGCACTTTTCCTCAGGAAAGTATAGACCGGCTGAAAGTGATTGGCGACTGGATGAAAGTGAACAGCGAGGCGATTTACGCCACGAAATCCAGCCCACTTGCCCCATTAAGCTGGGGGCGCTGCACCCGCAAGGAAACTGCCAAAGGCACAACACTGTATTTCTCTGTGTTCAACTGGCCGGCAGATGGCAAGCTGGTTGTTCCTGGTGTGAAAAATAAGGTGCTTTCTGCTACTTTACTGGCTACAAAAGCAAAGCTTAAGACTGCGTTAAATGGCGAGGATCTCTCTGTTATTTTACCGGCAAAAGCACCTGATGCTATAGCGAGCGTGATTAAGGTAGAGTTTGAAGGCACCGTTGCCCACCAGGCTGATACTGCGCCGAAGAAGGAAATGAAAAGTGGAGCTTTAGACTGAAAAATAACCGTTCTCTTCGGAGTCTGGAAACCTTTGTCCTGAAGAAGGACAAAATTTTCCTAGGTCTCCTCTGAGAAGGTAATTTTTCTTCCAGGCTGGGGGAATAGGATGGAGCGAGAGAAGGTAATTTTTCTTCCAGGCTGGGGGGAATAGGATGGAGTGTTAGAGAAAGTAGTTTTTCTGTTAGCTGGGGGGATAGGATGGAGTTTTTATCATTTATTGAATTGAAATGAGAAGTATAATTAGGCCGGTTTTTGCCTGCTGTTTGTTGTTTTCGGTAGCTGCACAGGCTCAGCAAGTGGCGCCCTTGTGGGAGGATTTTGTAAAGGCCAAAAAAACAGGAAATACACCGGTGTTGCCTGATTTTTCCTATGCAGGGTATAACTTTTCCGAAACGGCCATTCCTGCTGTAAGCGGGAAAAAGGTTTTTAGGGTGGATGATTACGGTGCCAGGCCCAACGATGAGCAGTTTGATGATGCCGCCATCCAGAAAGCCGTTGATGCTGCAGAAGCCAACCCCGGTGGCGGTGTGGTATTTTTCTCTCCCGGAAAATACCTGATTGCAGGCGATGAAGATGCCAAAAAGCAGATCAGGATTGCTAAAAGCGGCATTGTTTTAAAAGGCAGCGGCAGCGGTACGGATGGGGCTAAACCTGTTACAGAAATTTACCAGGCCAATATGCGCATCAACGGTCGCCAGTTTCTTTTTAAGCCTGATGACAGTACTGCCGATAAGTTAACCACCATTGTTCAGGATGCAGGAAGGGAAACTTTTGCTGTGGTGGTAAAAGATGCATCCAAACTTAAAGTAGGGCAGGACATTGTGATCCGGCACCGCAGTGAGGAATATACGCACCTGTATTTTGGAAAGCTGCCACTTAAACCGGAGTGGACCAGGCTGTTTGGCGATAACGGAGGGATGCAGATCTATGAAATTCACACCATTAGTGGTATTGAGGGCAATAAGGTCAGCTTTAAAAATCCTTTGCATTACGACATCAGGATGGTAAAATCTGCCAGCTGGAACATCGAAGCGTATCATGCCCTGGAGGAATGCGGCATCGAGGATATCCTGTTCAGCAGCAACTGGAAAAGTTACCCTGAGGAATTCATCCACCATAAAAATGCCATCCATGATTATGCTTATGAAGCTGTGGGGATGGAATATGTAAAGAACAGCTGGGTGCGAAACTGCGAGTTTCACGACTGGAACGAGGGTGTTTTCATCCGCTCCGGATACAAGGTAACCGTAGAAAATACCCATTTCAGGGGCAAAAAAGGCCATGCCTCTGTTCATGCCCGTACAGGTTATGGGGTACTGATCAGGAATTGCACATTTAACGGTGCACAGCATCATGGTGCAGGAACAGGCTATGCTGCGGTGGGTACTGTGGTTACCAATTGTTCGCTGGGTACAGACCAGAACTTCGACATCCATTCCGGACAGCCCAATGCAACGCTGTACGACAATATTGATGGTGGTGTTTTCTATAACCTCGGCGGCCCCCTTGGCGGGCATCCGCACCATGGGAAATACCTGGTGCTCTGGAATTTTTACCATAAATCGGATAAGGAGCAGCATTACAATTTCTGGGACATGAGCCGGAGAAGGAATTACACCATTGCCGAACCTATTCTGGTGGGCTTCCGCTCCAATAAGCCGGTGACTTTTGAAAATGCAGGAATAAATGAGCTGCAGGGTAAAGAGGTCTTGCCAAAATCGTTGTTTGAGGCACAACTGGAATTAAGAATGAAAAAATAAATGTCGCCCTGTTTTGGCAAAAAATAACCGTTCTCTTCGAAGTCTGGCATCTTTTAGGCTCCCTGAAGGGGGAGCAAAAAGCGCCCAGGCCTTCTCTGAGAAGGTAATTTTTTGCTGAAGCAGGGCGGTTAAAGGGAAGGTTAAAGTTCTCTTCGAAGTCTGGCATCTTTTAGGCTCTCTGAAGGGGGAGCAAAAAGCGCCCAGGCCTTCTCTGAGAAGGTGATTTTTTGCTGAAGCAGGGCGGTTAAAGGGGAAGATTAAATAGTGAGGTTGGACAAGAAGATTGGATTTCGAGGCCAGACTAGAAGATTAGATTGTGAGTTTGGAGAGAAAATAAATATTAAGATTAAACAGGAGAGCGAAACGGAGCAGTTAGATAGTTGACGGGCAGAAAGCTATAAACAATATGGCAGATGAATCGGTGAGATGGATGCGGCTGGCAACTTGCTTACACCCGGTTTTTTTGCAGTAATTTAGTTAAAAAAAATCGACCTTCTCAGAAACGGCCTAGCGTCTTTTTAGTTTTTTCAATAGAAAAAACTGAAATTATGCAACCGTTGAAGAGAACGGTCATTTTTTTATTAAATAAATTAAAATGAAATACATCAAATATTTTATCATCTGCTGCCTGTGTTTTACCACAAACACCAGCTTTGCCCAATCCAAAATCCGCATTGCCTGCATTGGCAACAGCATTACCTTTGGTTCGGGTTTAAAAGACAGGGCAAAAGAATCTTATCCCGCTCAATTGCAAACCTTGCTCGGTCCTGGATATGAAGTGCTCAATTTTGGCGTTAGTGGCGCTACAATGCTCAAAAAAGGCAATAAACCGTACTGGAAAACACCGGAATATGAACAGGCACTTAAAGCAGCTGCAAATGTGTATTTCATTAAGCTGGGCACTAACGACAGTAAACTCATCAACCGGCCCATGATGGGCGATTACCTCAACGATTACCGCGATATGGTCAGCACACTGGCCAAATTGCAAAGCAGGCCCAGGATCATTTTGTTATTGCCCATTAAGGCCTTTTCTGATGAAAAATTCGGTATCTCCGGAACTTATCTCAAAGACTCCATTATCCCTTCTATACAAAAGCTGGCCTATGAGGAAAACCTGGAGGTGATCGACCTGCATTCCGTGTTTGCGGATAAGGAAGCCCTGCTGGCCGATAAAATTCATCCCAATGCAGCAGGAGATAGCTTCATTGCCAAACGCCTGTATGAATTGATGGCACAGCAAACAAAACCCACTGGAGTTGCTGGCAGTATTCCCAAGCTCAACCTGCCGGCAGAAAAAAGCTCCTTTTATGGCTACAACTGCTTTCAGTTTAAGTTTAAGGGACGTAACGCTAAAATCGTAGTACCTAAAAGGGAAGCGGCAGGCAGGCCCTGGATCTGGCGGGCCAGGTTCTGGGGGCATGAACCGCAAACGGATATCGCCCTGCTCGAAAGGGGGTACCATGTGGTGTACTGTGACGTGGCAGAGTTGTTTGGTAATGCGGAAGCCATTGGCATCTGGAACAGTTTTTACGCCAGCCTGCAGCAACTGGGGTTTGCTAAAAAGGCCGTTCTGGAGGGAATGAGCCGGGGTGGGGTATACATTTACAACTGGGCAGCTGCCAACCCCAAAAAGGTAGCCTGCATTTATGCCGATAACCCGGTACTCGATTTAAAAAGCTGGCCCGGAGGGAAAGGCAAAGGGCCGGGCAGCAAAAAAGAATGGGCCACATTTTTAAAAGACTATGGCTATGAAAATGAAGCACAGGCAGTGGCCTTCGCCGGCAGCCCTATCGATAAGATCAGCGCAATTGTTAAAGGCGGCTACCCGATGCTGCATGTTTGCGGTGATCTGGATGAAGTAGTGCCTATGGCTGAAAATACGCTGCCCTTTGCCGAAAAAATAAAGCAGGCAGGAGGCAACATCAGCATTATCCACAAGCCGGAAGGAAAACACCATCCGCACAGTTTGCCCAACCCTCAGGCCATTGTCGACTTCATTTTAAAAGCGACACAAAAATAATTGCCTTTTTTTGGTGATATTTGGTTAAAAATGCACACCTACTATTAAACATAGTAATCATGGATGCAAAACGAAATACCGCAAGCAGCTGCAAAGACCGCGAAGCCTGGCTCAGGGAATTGTATAAAAAGGCATTTCCTTTAGTCGCTGCCTATGTAAGCAAAATGGGCGGCTCACTGGAGGAAGCCCGGGACATTTTTCAGGATGCCCTGATCATTTATTACGAGAAATCCGCAGGACAGGAACTGTGCTTAAAGCATAGCGATAAAGCCTATCTGTTTGGCATAGCCAGGCACCTTTGGAACAGGCGCTACAGGGAAAGCGCCAGACAGCTGTCTATTGATGAACTGCAGGCTGATTTTGACGAGCATGCCGGTCTGGTGGATGCGGCCGATCCTGAAGTATCTTCATCACGGCTCTTCCGGCTCCTGCAAACAGCAGGTCAGAAATGCATGCAGCTGCTCAGTGCTTTTTATTACGAAAAACTCAGTATGGAACAGCTCGCCGAAAGGTTTGGCTTTTCCGGACCCAGATCTGCCACCGCCCAGAAGTTCAAATGCCTGGAAAAAGTAAAGGAAACCGTTAAAGAAAAATCAATAAGCTATGAAGACATCTTTGAATGAACTGCAGCTGATCGAAGATTTTCTTTTAGCTGATCCTTCGGGAGAAGAAAAAACCTTAATGCAGGCACGCCTGGTCCTGCAGCCCGGACTTCAGGAAAGTATCCATTGGCAGCAAAAAACCTACCGCCTGGTGAATACTTATGGCAGGGAACAACTTAAACAGGAGATCAGCCAGGTACACCAAATGCTTTTTACTGCTGCTGAGCACCTTTCTTTCCGGCAAAAGGTCCTGCGCTTTTTCAATAAATAAAATTTAAATCATTCAGCGCCATGTCGTATGCCCCAAACCAGGGCAGGAGCATAGCCATGCCTTATAAATCTTAAAAATTTTCATATGAACACCAACGAATTTCGCAACTATGCGGTAAAGCACCACCGCATCAACAGCCTGTATGTCGATAAATACATCAGCCGTACATCGGCTATGGCCGGGCCTGTAGCCATGACCCCTTACATTACCGAAGAAAGGCAGCTCAATGTTGCCCAGATGGATGTATTCTCCCGTTTGATGATGGACCGTATTATTTTTCTGGGCGAGGCCGTAGATGAAAGAAACGCCAATGTCATCCAGGCACAGCTGCTCTTCCTGCAATCCGCAGATGCGGAGAAGGACATACAGCTTTATGTCAACTCTCCGGGCGGATCGGTTTATGCAGGACTGGGCATTTACGATACCATGCAGTTCATCGCACCCGATGTAGCTACCATTTGTACCGGCATTGCTTTGTCTATGGGGTCTGTACTGCTGTGTGCAGGTGCGCCTGGCAAACGTTCGGCCCTGAAACATTCCCGGGTCATGATCCATCAGACTTCAGGAGGAACGCAGGGAACAGCGATGGACATGGAGATCTCTGTTAAACAGGTGCTCCAGATACAGAAGGAACTCTATCAGATCATCGCCAGCCATAGCGGCCAGCCCTATGAACGCATCAATGAGGCGGCCAGCAGGGATTACTGGATGACCGCAACCGAAGCAAAAGCATTCGGTATGGTAGACGAGGTATTGTTAAAGTAGTTACCTGACAGTCCTGGCCTTCAGCTGCGCCTTATACAAAGAAGCCGGCTGAAGGTCATTTTGGTTTATACCATCCCATTCTCCATCCGGTTTACCTTCCAAACGCCCTTTCAGCTTCTGTCCCTGTACGCCTACGGCATAGTTTTTACCCGATACCCATGGACTTTGAATGGCGGCCCCTTTTACCTTGCAGTTCCATACCACCTGCGTAACCCCGGCCCAGCCGTGGCCGCTGCCCCAGTTGCCCCTGTCCTGCACATTGATTTCCCCATCGGTATCAATATTGTCGTACAGGGTACCGGCCGACCAGCGGTGGTGCGGACCAATATCTGCATGGGTATTTCTCGATTTGCAGTTGTAAAAAACATTGGGCCCGCAGGTTCTTGCACCCGTAACATAATCGTGCCTTCCTTCCGTCGTTTCCAGGTTCATGAACAGGTTCTGCTGTCCGTTGTTGCTAAAAGAATACCTTCTGCTGCCGGTAATTACCGATTTGGCATCCAGGCATTTGGCATCCATTACTGTGATGTTCTTGGCAGCGCCGTTTAAGCTTACACAGGCATAGCCGAAAAAGCGGGATGTCAGGTTTCTTGCCCAGCCATTCTCTATCTGGTCAAACTCTACAGCAGTCCAGCCATGGTCTTCATCCCTGTCACTGGCATATTCTGATTCAAACGATATGTTTTCAACCCCAACTTCCTTTAACCTGCCTTGAAATTCGTATTTAAAGATTTCTCCGCCACCATACCGGCTTTCCATAGCCATTACTATCGGATTGTCGATACTGATCTTATTGCCTTCAATGGCGGTAATTTCCCGCTCAAAATTCAGGTTATATTCTGCCGCCTTCCATTGTTTTGTCCCATCTCTTTCCACAATTCTGTCCATCTGCAGGTCGTGTATCCAGTTTTCCGTACCTGGCCTGAATACCATGATCCTGTCGCCCACTTTAAAACCCTTTGCAGATTTTACCTCAAACGATTTTGCCCCCGCAGGCACATAGGTATCTGTAATTTTAACCCGGCTGCCAGACTCCGTTATTTTTCCCTTACCGGCAATTTTAATCAGCGGGCGCTGGCCTTTGCCTGCAGCAATCAGTTTTGTACCACCGGCTTCGTTCCCTTCACCTCTTAAAACAATGCCATCAGCCTTAATGTTCAGCGTGCCGGCTATCTTATAGTCTCCCTTTTTTATCAGGATGGCACCCCTGAAGCCATCGGCACCGAGGGGCAGGGCAGATACTTCGTCAATGGCCGATTGCAAGGTCTTCCCCGCATCGCCACTCTGCGGCCCAACAGTTTTAATGACCTTCACTTCAGGGACCGGCTTTAAGCCATGATGATAACCCACCAGGCTGAAATCGGGGATAATGTTCCCTTTTTCATCCGGATGATAGGTAATGCTGCCATCTTTATTCAGTGTCAGGAATTTGGAAGACCAGGATTGATGAACAAAGGAAAACAGGGCCCCGCTAATCAGCAGCAGGCTCAGTGCAAGAATGGATTTGATTTTCATTGAATTTAGAGTATGCTATAACCAGGCAAAACGATTGCCTATGCAATTGCGGAATAAATTCCCGCATTTTTATAAATGTTATTAGCACTCTAATCAATTCAATTGGCCTGCTATAATTTCATCTGCTGGATGCGTACCGCATTTAAAATGGCCAGCAGGGCCACACCCACATCTGCAATTACCGCTTCCCATAAAGTGGCTACACCGCCTGCACCCAGAATCAGTACAATGATCTTTACACCCATGGCAAGGATGATGTTCTGCCACACGATATTCCTGGTCAGCTTCCCGATTTTTATGGCCGTCACAATCTTTGAAGGCTGGTCGTTCTGGATCACAATATCTGCCGTTTCTATGGTGGCATCGCTACCTAAACCGCCCATGGCAATCCCTGCATCGGCAAGGGCCACAACAGGTGCATCGTTTACCCCATCGCCAACAAAGGCAATGTGTTTCCCTTCCTTTTTAAGTGCGGCTGTGCGGCTCACCTTATCTTCCGGCAGCAGGTTGCCAAAAGCCTGGTCTATGCCCAGCAAACCGGCTACCTTATCTACCACGCTTTGTTTGTCGCCGCTCAGCATTACGGTAAGGATGTTCAGGCCATGCATATCTGCAATGGCCTGTTTCGCATCTTCCTTTATTTCATCGGCAATGGTGATGTACCCCGCATAGCTGCCTTCAACGGCCAGAGCCACAATAGTATCGGCCTCATTGTCAATCGCGCTATCGTAGGTAATCCCGTGTTTTTGCAGCAATTTGGTATTGCCGGCCAAAACCGTTTTCCCATTGATGATCCCTTTGAGGCCATGCCCCGATACCTCTTCTACATTTTCAATCTTAAGCCCATTCAGCACATCACCGGCATAACGCACGATGGCCAGGGCTATGGGATGGGTAGATTTACTTTCTATGGCTGCGGCCAGTAAAACCAGTTCTTTCTCCTCAAAATTATTGCCCACTACCTTCTGCACTTCAAAAACACCCTTGGTCAATGTACCGGTCTTGTCCATCACAACGGCATTTACCTTCGTCATCACATCTAAAAAGTTGGATCCTTTAAACAGGATACCGTTTTTGGAAGCCAGGCCTATACCACCAAAATAGCCAAGTGGGATTGATACCACCAGGGCACAGGGGCAGCTGATCACCAGGAAAACCAGCCCGCGGTACAGCCAGTCTTTAAAAACATAGTCGGCTACAAAAAAATAGGGCAAAGCCACCAGCAGTACCGCCAGCAGAAAAACAATAGGGGTGTACACTTTGGCAAAGCGCGAAATGAACAGCTGGGTTTGTGATTTCCGGGCCGTGGCGTCCTGCACCATTTCCAGTATCTTGCTCAGCTTACTGTCCTTAAAGGCTGCCCGTACCCGTACTTCCGAAACCTGGTTCAGGTTAATCATGCCTGCAAGCACGGTTTCTCCTTTCGATTTATTGTCCGGTTTGCTTTCGCCGGTCAGGGCTGCCGTATTAAAAGTAGCTCTGTCTGATAACAACTCGCCGTCCAGCGCAACTTTTTCGCCGGGCTTGATCTGTATGGTCTCGCCGATTCCAACCGCTGCCGGAGCAACGGTTTGTATTTTTCCTGCCCTGATCACATCAACGGTATCCGGCCGGATGTCGAGCAAGGCCTTAATGCTCCTTTTCGCATTGTTCACTGCGGAATCCTGGAACCATTCCCCGATAGAATAGAAAACCATTACGGCCACACCTTCACTAAAGGAGCCAATGGCAAAAGCGCCTATGGTGGCCACGCTCATTAAAAAGAACTCGTTAAAGAAGTCCAGCCGCAATGCCTTTCGGAAAGCCATTTCCAGCACATTATACCCGGCAAGCAAATAGGCAGGTACAAAAATCAGGAGCTGTATGCTGGTGTTAAAGGTAGTGTCAAAGCCATATTCCAATACCATCATCACTACAACAATGGCCAGGGCGGTAAGTAGGGGCCAGTGACTTAACCAGCTGCCGCTTTCTTCCGCACCATGGTTATGGCCATCGTCGTCGCTATGCAGTTCCTCTCCGTTCCGGCCATGACGATGCCCCTGGTGCTGGTCTGTTTGAGCTGCTGCAGCACTAACTTTTTCAGTGCTGCAGCAGTCTTTATCTATGTTGGATGCCTTCATTATACTAAATTAAATAAGTTCATCTGTTTTTATGTCGTTCATCGTGTTCTTTTAGTGGCTGTGTTCGGCAGGGCCTGAAGCTTTAGACTGCAAATAAAAGGCCCCTTTGGTTACCACCTTCACATCGGCAGGTAATTTTTGCAGCAGACTGATCTGGACATAGCCCAGTTCGGCAACACCGGTTTTAACCTCTACCTTTTTAAAGTGTACCGATTTTTCTTCTTTTTTGTCTTCTTCCTTGTGTTTTTGATTATGCTCAGCTTCGGTTTCGGCTTTAGCTTCCGCCTCATGCTCTTTGGCATGTGCCGCTTCGGCGTCGGTATCCACAACAAAAATAAATTCCTTGCCTTCCGAACGTACCACAGCATCAACAGGCACAGCAGTACTCATGGCCGTACCCACAGCAATCAGGCCGGTAACATACATTCCCGGGATGAGGTTGGCCCCCGGTTTTTTGATTACCGCATGCACCACAACGCCCTTACTGTCGTTTTCAAAGGATTTATTGATGCCGTAGATCTCGCCTTCAATCTGCTGGTTTTTCTGGTTGGTCAGCTGGAATTCCACACGCTGGCCTACCTTAATTTTCGAGAGGTCTTTTTCAAATACGATCAGATCGGCATGGATCTTCGAATTGTCTACAATGTCCATAATCGATACCCCGGGTTGTGCATAGGAACCCGTTTCGGCAATTATCTTTCCTATTGTTCCGTTAATGGGAGAGCTTACCGGCACCTGTGAAGTGATGTTCCCGCTGCTGATGCGGCCAGGGGAAATCCCATACTGCTGCAGCTGGCGTTCCAGGGCTTTTATCCTGGCCCTTTCTGCATTGTAATTGGCCTCGGCCTGCTGCTGGGCTTTACCTGTGCCGGCATTGGCGGCTTTGAGCTGCTGCTGGCGGTGGTATTCGGCCTCGATAAAGCTGAAACCGCCTTTTGCACTCAGATAGTCCTGCTGCAGCCTGATCAGGTCCTGGTTTTCTATGGTCACCAGTACCTGTCCCTTTTTCACTTTTTGTCCTTCTATGACATTGATCTTCCTGATGATGCCCCCGGTCAGTACATTGATCTGGGCGGCATTCTGCGGAGGTACGGCCAGCTGTCCGCTGGCTTTCACTACGGCAGTCAGGTTTTTCTGTTCTATATTGCCTATAACTATGCCCACAGCATCCAGCTGCTCCTGGCTAAGTTCCATGCTTTCCTCGTGTTCCCCATGTTCGTGGCCTCCGCCGTGTTCATGCGCTTCTTCCTTTTCGCTGTTTGATTTTCCTGCATCACCGCAGGAGCTGATGCTGCCCAGGATAAATGTCGCGCAGATAAGCCCGGTCAGGTTTCTTTTGATATATGCTAGTGTGTTCATTGAATTAGTTCCCTTTTAAAAAATGTAATTGAATAACGGATTGGTTCAGCAGATTAACCGTCTGCAGGTAATTGAGTTTGCTCTGTACGGCGAGCGACATGTTCTGAATGAATTCAATATAACCAATTTCGCCCAGGTCGTAAGATACCTGCGCAATGCGGATCTGTTCGTCGGCCTGTTTTAAGCCGCCCGAGGTAAAATAATCGGCCATGGCCTTGTGCTGTGCATAGTTTTGCAATTCCTGCTGGTACTGCATGGTCAATTGGTTCCTGACGCGTTCATAATCTGTCTCGGCAATCTGGGCTGCGATCTTTTCATTGTTTACCCTGGCCCTTCCGGCGCCGTTAAACAAAGGTACCGCTATCCCCAGCTGAATGCCCGCTATGCGGGTACCGGGCGTATAGGTACGACCGATGTTTGCCGGGTCAAAAGATTTGATCACAAACTGCTGGGCATAACCCAAGGTCAGGTCTGGCATGGCACGGGAGCGTTCCAGGTCTATCCTGGCTTTGGCTACTTCAACCTGCTGCTCGTAAACGGCAGTAAGCGGGTTGCTACCGGTCGCTGCACCCTCATTTAGCGGCAGTACGGGCAGTGTTTTTTCTAGAGGAACAACAGGGGCTTTAAGGTTCAGCAATTGCTGCAGCTGGAGCTGCTGACTGGCCAGATTGGTTTCGGCAGCCTTTTTTAAGGCCTGTACTTCCTGGTATTTGTTCCTTGCGGTGATCAGTTCCAGGTTAGAGGTTTCGCCAACTTTATAGCGCAGCTCCGATTTGCGGATGAAATTGCGGTAAATGCTGTCCTGCAGTTCCAGTACTTTTAAGGTATTGATGCTGTACAGCAGCTGGTAATAGGCCAGGCGTGTGTCCCGGCTCACTTCCGCACGGGTGTAACCGGCATTCCTTTCCATCAGCCCTGTTTCACTCGTCAGCACCTTTTTCTGATTTTTATAGAAGCCTGGCCAGGCGAAGCTCTGCGAAACAGAAACGGAGTTGTCGTTACTGCCGCCGCCGGTAGGGTCCTGGGAAATGGTAAAAGCCGTTTTGCCAGGGTCGAAGGCCGACTTTTGCATGGCTTTAGACTGGCTGACAGCCAATCCGCTGGATTTTACCTGCAGGTTGTGCTTTAAGGCCATCGCCACAGCACTGTCGGCCGATAAGGGCAGCTCCTGTGCTTTTGCAGGGGCCAATCCCAGTCCAGCCAATAAAATAACAATTACTGCTAAAGGTTTCATGGGTGTATTTTTTGTTTTTTTACGATCGCTCACCAGGATGTAAAGACAAGGCAGCACAAATAGTGTCAGCAGTGTGGCCGAGAGCAGTCCGCCGATCACTACCGTTGCCAGCGGCTTTTGCACCTCAGCGCCTGCGCCTCCCGAAAGGGCCATAGGCAGGAAGCCCAGGGAAGCAACAGCGGCTGTCATGATCACCGGCCTTAACCTTACTGCTGTGCCCTGCATCACCCTTTTGTATACATCAGTAATGCCTTCTTCCTTCAGCTGGTTAAAATAGGAGATGAGCACGATCCCGTTCAATACGGCCACACCAAAGAGTGCAATAAAGCCCACACCAGCCGAAATACTGAAAGGCATGCCCCGTAGCAGCAGGGCCAGTACACCGCCGATGGCCGATAGGGGAACGGCAGTAAAAATGAGAATGGTCTGGGTGAAAGACCTGAATGTAAAATATAAAAGCCCTAAAATCAGTAGCATAGCCACAGGTACTGCAACTGATAGTCTGCTTTTGGCTTCTTTAAGATTCTGGAACTGACCGCCATAAGTGATGTAATATCCCGAAGGAAGTTTCAGTTTCGCATCCAGAACCTGCTGTATTTCAGCAACGGTACGTTCCACGTCTCTACCTTTTACATTAAATCCTACGTAGATCCTTCTTTTCCCATCTTCCCGCGAGATCTGGGCGGGCGCCTCTTTCAGTTCTACTCTGGCCACCTGGTTTAAGGGCACTTTATTGCCAGAGGGCAGGGGAACATAGAGGTTCTCTATGCTGGAGATGTTTTCGCGCAGGTCGCGCTGCAGGCGTACCACCATATCAAAACGCTTTTCGCCTTCAAATACCACACCTGCCACATTGCCGGCAAAGGCAGTACTTAAAATGCTGTTGATGTCGCTTATCGTTAATCCATACTGCGCAATTTTGTCCCTGTCGTAGGTCACAATTACCTGCGGCAAGCCGGTAACCTGCTCTACAAAAGGCTCGCTAACCCCTTGTACAGGGGCAATCAGCTGCGATACTTTTTTGGCCTGCTGTGCCAGCACATCCAGGTCCTCCCCATAAATTTTAACGGCAACATCCTGTCGTACACCGGTCATCAACTCGTTGAAACGCATTTGCATAGGTTGTGTTATCTCTACATTTACACCAGGTAAAACAGACAGTGCTTCCTCCATCTTTTCCGACATTTCTTCCTTGGTCTTTGCCGATGTCCATTCTTCTTTAGGCAGCATGGCCACCATCATGTCGCCCCGCTCTACAGGCATCGGGTCTGTAGGTATTTCTGCACTTCCGATCCGGGTAACGATCTGTTTGATTTCCGGGAATTTATCTTTCAGGATCTTTTCGGCCCTGCCAAAAGTTTCTACCACCTGGCTAAGCGAGGTGCCTTGCGACATGGCAATTTCTACTGCCAGGTCGCCCTCTTCCAGCTGGGGCAAGAACTCACCACCCATATTGCTGAACAGCCACAGCGTAAATGCAAAGCATGCCAGGGCAATGGCCACCACCACTTTTTTCATGCGCAGTGCTTTTTCCAGCATGGGCGTATAAACGCGTTTAAAGAAATCCATGATCTTATCGGATATATTCCGCTTGTGTGCTGTCTTTTTGCTCAGGAACAGCGCACTGACCATCGGTACATAGGTAAGCGATAAGATGAATGCCCCAACAATGGCAAACACTACGGTTTCGGCCATAGGCTTAAACATCTTTCCTTCAATACCCACCAGCGAAAGCAGGGGCAGGTATACAATCAGGATGATGATCTCGCCAAAAGTGGCACTTGCCCTGATTTTGGAGGAAGCCGTAAACACTTCCTGGTCCATTTGCTCCTGGTTTAGTTTAGGGACCCCTTTAAACAGTTTGCTTTCGGTAAGCCTGAAAATAATGGCTTCCACAATGATGACGGCCCCATCTACAATGAGTCCAAAGTCTATGGCCCCCAGGCTCATCAGGTTTCCGGAGACACCAAACAGCCGCATCATGGCAAAGGCGAAGAGCATGGACAACGGAATTACCGAAGCCACGATCAGTCCGGCGCGCCAGTTGCCCAATAACAGCAGCAACACAAATATCACAATCAGGGCACCTTCAATCAGGTTTTTCTGTACGGTACTGATAGAACGCCCAACCAGTTCTGTACGGTCAATATAAGGCTCTATAACCACACCTTCGGGCAGCGATTTCTGTATCTGTGCAATCCTTTCCTTTACATTTTTGATCACCTGGTTAAAGTTTTCGCCCTTCAGCATCAGGGTAATCCCGGCCACAACCTCGCCGGTACCATTGCGGGTTACCGCCCCATAACGGGTTGCACTGCCGAACTGCACGGTACCAATGTCCCTGATCAGTACAGGTACACCTCCCGAATTTTTGACCACTATTTTTTCAATATCATCGAGCGACTTCACCTGCCCGATCCCACGGATGGTATAGGCATTGCTTTGCTGCTCAATGTAAGAGCCGCCGGTATTTTCATTGTTGTTTTTCAATGCTGCATAGATCTGCGAGATGGTCACATTGCTGGCATTGAGCTTCTCATTGTCGAGCGCAATTTCATATTGCTTTACAAAGCCGCCCCATCCGCTCACTTCGGCCACACCTTTGGTGCCCGCCAGCTGCGTCCGTACCACCCAATCCTGCAAAGTCCGCAGGTCGGTTGCCGAGTATTTGCCTTCATAGCCCTTTTTGGTATGCAGCACATACTGGTAAATCTCGCCCAGTCCGGTGGTAATGGGCGCCAGCGAAGGCGATACCAGTCCGTCCGGTATCTTGCCCTCGGCTTCTTTCAGCTGCATTTCTACCTGCTGCCGGGCCCAGTAAATATCGGCATCATCTTCAAAAACAATGGTAATCACCGATATACCCGAGCGGGATATGGAACGTTTTTCAATTACATTGGGGATGTTGGCCATGGCCAGTTCAATAGGAGCGGTGATGAACTGCTCCACTTCCTGGGCGCCTAAGCTGGGGGCCTGGGAAATGACCTGTACCTGGTTATTGGTAATGTCGGGTACCGCATCAATGGGTAACCGTGTTAAGGAATAAATCCCCCAGATCACTAAAGCCAGGGTCATTATACCAATTGCTAATTTATTCTTTATGGAGAATAAAATAATCCTGTTGAACATAATAAGTTAGTTGTAAAGCGTCGTGTAGCAGCATTTGCTATTCGGCCGCAATGGTAAATAATAAAGAAACTGAGCGCAGGCTCAGGATATAGATTAGCTTATACCAACTGCGGCGGCTGCCAGATATCGCCCGGGAAAAGAATTACGGGCTGTACGTGATGTTCAGGGAAATTACTTTTTCTTTCCGCAGTAACCAGTGCCGGTGCCCTGTTCACAGCTGGTGCCGCTACAAAAGCATGGTATGTACTGGAATGGAAAAAGGGAGAGCAGGCATGCGGATTTTCCTGATTATCGCTATGCTTTTCAGAAGGAGCACTGTAACAAAGGTCTTCATGCTCTGAAGAAAGATTGCTTTCATTACCACAGCAAGGCCACATGGCAAGGGCCATTACGTAGATAGTGAGTATGAAAGCCAGATACTTCATATTGCAAACTTAATCTTTTTTTAACAAAAACAAATCATTCTGCATTTGTCTCAAGGCTTTTACATCCTTAAACATTTCTTAATACAGGCTGAATATTGCAGTGGTACTTTTGTAAAAAATGCCTGTCAAAACAACTGCTGCACCTTTATGTACCGATCTGCTCACTTCCTTAAAAAAGGGAGAGGCCCGGGCCATGGAGCAGATTTATAAAGACCACTGGGCCGATGTTTTTGACAGTGCCTGCAGGCGTGTGCGCGACGAGGATGTGGCGCAGGACACTACCCAGGAGATCTTTATTTCCCTCTGGGAAAACCGGCAGCGCCTGGCCATCAGCGGAAGCCTGCGCAGTTACCTGCTGGCGGCAGTAAAATACAAGGTGATCAATTATTTTAAGTCGGCCATAGTAAAAGACAAATACCAGGAAGACCTGTTTTTTTTAGCTGAAGGACAAGTGGAACTGTCTGCGGAAAACAAGCTGATGCTCAAAGATCTGAGTAAAGAGATTGATGAAGCCCTGCAGGACCTGCCCGAAAAGATGCGGCAGATTTTCAGGATGAGCCGCATGCAGGAAAAAACCATCCGGGAAATCTCCACAGAACTGGGCCTTTCGGGTCAGACCGTTAAAAATCAGATCTCCGCTGCATTAAAAATGCTGAAGGAAAGATTGTCGTACCTCCCGTTTTTAATCCTCATTTTGTTGTTTACCTAAACTTAACACAAGCTTAACCTTTTTTGCCGGTACCAATCCTCTTTTGAACTGACTTGTATAGGATGACAAAAGAAGAAAAGGCAAAAGCGCTGCTGGAAAAATACGCAGCAGGGGAAGCCACAGCAGCCGAACGGCAGCATGTGGAAACCTGGTATGCCAGCCAGGAATACAGGGAGTTTCCTATCGGGGCAGATAAAAAAGCGGCCATAGGGGCAGCAATTTTTCAGGAGCTCCAGCGGGAAATGCAGCAAACGCAAGCGGCAAGGCTGGTTCGCCTGAAACAATGGTACAAAGTAGCAAAAGCTGCCGCCGTATTGCTGCTGGTTGCCGCTGCAGCTGTACTGCTCTGGCCGGAAGGCGGAAAGCAGACTGCCGGTCCCGCGCTCGCTGCTGTGCGCACCAGCGCTTCGCAAAAGAAAAATATTGTACTGGCAGATGGTTCCAAAATCAACCTGGGCCCTTCTTCCTGCTTAACTTACCCGGTAAAATTTTCGGGCAGAAAGCGTGTTGTTGAACTGAATGAAGGTGATGCTTTCTTTGATATTGCACACGATGCATCCCGGCCCTTTACCGTAAAAACTGTACACGATCTGGAAACCAGGGTACTGGGTACATCCTTCCGCATCCAGGCCCGCGCGGCATCCCCGGTAGTTAAAATTACGGTTGCAACAGGAAAGGTCGCTGTTGGCAATACAAAACAGGTGTTCGGCACGCTGGTAAAAGGGCAGCAGATCACTTACGATAAAAAGCAGGAGCGGGCCCTGATCGATTATACACCGGCCCCGGTGTATGTGAACCTGGTATTTGAAAAGGAAAGCCTGCAGCAGATTTGCAGTAAACTGGAATATGCCTACGGCATAAAGATCAACCTGAAAGACCAGGCCCTGGGCAGGTTAAAATGCACGGCAACATTCAATACCCGGCAGGCGCCGGAAGAGATCATGGACCTGCTTTGCAGTCTGCACCGCATGAAATTCAATCAATCAGACGACCATAAAACCTTTAATGTATATAAAAAATGAGTGTATAAGGAAGGATAAACAAACAACCGGCACTGATCAGATCAGCACCGGTAATTTTTGAAGCCTGGTGTCTAAGGCCAATTGTACTGCCAGGCAAATTTTAAAACAAATTCATGTTAAAAAACAAATAAATATATGAAACAATCCTCATATAAGAGGTCAGCAGCTCTTTATAAAGCCATGAAATATTCACTTTTAACTTTTTCAATCCTCTGTACCTTCTGCGGTGCCATGCTGGCCTCGCCGGGTATGGCCCAAAAACTGGATAGAAGCAGGATCAGCTTAAAGGTAACAAAGGAAAGACCGGTAAGCCAGGTCCTTAAAGAAATCGAAGCCGGTACAGGCCTGCGCTTCATTTACAACCCCGATGCACTTTCGGAGGGTAAAAGACCAATTAACGAAACATTTAAAAACGAAAAGGTAGAAGAAGTACTCCGGAAAATGGGCTACAGCTGTACGGAAAAGGGAAATTACATCATCCTGAAAAATATTCCGCTGCCGCCAAAAAAGGCCGACAGGCTGATCAGTGGTGTGGTTAAAGACTCAACCGGGCTGGCCATGCCCGGTGTATCTGTGAAGGTGCTGGGCACTTCAAAATCGACCACCACCGATGCCAATGGCAGGTACAGTATTACTGTTGAAGCCGATGCGGTATTGTCTTTTTCTATGGTAGGTTATAAAACCAAACAGGTTAAGGTAAGCGAGGGACAGGTATTTAATGTTACGCTGATGGAAGACAAGGCCCTGCTGAGCGAGGTGGTTGTGGTAGGTTACGGAACGCAGAAAAAAGCAACCCTTACCGGTGCAGTAAGTACGGTAGCGCTCGACCAGCTTTCCTCACGTTCTGTAAACAGTGTTGGCGAAGTGCTGGCCGGTAAATCGCCGGGCGTAATTGTAACCAACGAAGGGGGCGACCCAACCTCTGGCCCGCGGGTGAACATCAGGGGTGCTGGGGGGATCAATGGCGAGAGTGTGCTGTATGTGGTAGACGGCTCGATTGTGATCGGCACACCTGTACTGAACCCGAATGACATTGAATCCATATCCGTGCTGAAAGATGGTTCTGCCGCAATTTATGGGGCAAGGGCATCCGGCGGGGTAATCCTGATCACGACAAAGAAAGGCAAAAACGGCGCACTTCAGATCAATTTTGATGGAAAGATAGGCACCCAGAGCGCCTGGAGGAAGCTGCAGCCGCTCAATGCCGAACAGCGTGCCATGGTTGCGGTAACTGCTGCCAAAAATGGTAAGACAGATCTTTTGCCTGCTTTTGACGCTGCAAAATACCCGGAAGGACAGATTACCCGTACCAACTGGATGGATGAGGTCTTCAGGACCGGTAAAACACAGGACTATAACCTGGGCGTATCGGGTGGTACAGAAAAATCAAATGTTTACCTGAGCTTTAATTACCGTCAGGCCGAAGGAATTGTGCTCAATACAAAAGTGCAGCGCTATAATTTCCGCATCAATTCCGATCACCAGCTTACACCCTGGTTAAAGGTTGGGGAAAACCTGTCCTTCAGCAGCACGAACGGACAAGGAGCCAATACCAGCAGTGATTACACTGGTGCCTTATTATCGGCCATTTATTACCCGGCCAATGCCACACCCTATAATCCTGATGGTTCATTTGCAGGCTTGCCGGGCGGACAGTATGCCGGCGATTATGGCGATATCATCAACCCGGTGGCCGAATTGCTGCGCACCGACATCAATAAGCCCGAAAATATTTTAATTGTTAACCCTTACGCCCTGTTCAATTTAGCCAAAGGCTTAACGTTCCGGTCTAACCTGAGCGTAACCAAAGGCTTTTACCACACTAAAATCTTTACACCAAAACGCCCGGAGGTGGGCAAACCTATGCTCTCCAACTCGCTGGAAGAGAAAGACAGGGTTTTAACAGATATCCTTGCCGAGCAGGTGCTGGCCTGGAAAAAAGACCTGGGCGTACATCACCTTGATTTTACCGCTGGCTTTTCTTTCCAGAAAACAAAATACAAAGGTTTTTCTGTAATCGGAAGGGACTTTGATGATGAGGCCCCTTCGAAAAGGTACCTCGTGAATGCCACTGTTTTTGAACCTGCATTGAGCGACCTGGTATCGACCGCCCTGTCATCCACTTTCGTACGTGCAAATTACAACTATGCCGAAAAGTACCTCTTGTCGCTGATCGGCCGCCGCGATGGTTCTTCACTGGTGCCTAAAGCAGAGAACAGGTTCCGTAATTATTATTCCGTATCAGCCGGATGGGTATTGAGCAAAGAGAACTTTTTAAAAGAAAGCACCTGGTTAAATGAACTGAAACTGAGGGGAAGTTACGGATTGCTGGGCAACCTTGCCCAATTGCAGCCTACGGATGTGAGCCCGCTCCTGAGCAAAACAAAGGCTTATTTTGGTCAGGTGCCCACCCTGCAGAACGGACTGGTATCTACTGTGCTGGAAAATCCCGATATGAAATGGGCAGAGTCCAAACAAACCAATGTGGGGATAGATCTGGGCTTCCTGAAAAACAGCCTGACCTTAACAGCCGATTATTTCATTAAGGATATCGATAAGATGATCCTGACCAAGCCCTTACCCGGAACTGCCGGACTGAACTCGCAGACCATTAATGCCGGTCTGGTACGCGATAAAGGGATTGAACTGGGCATCACCTATACGGGTAACAAAAACAAGGCCTTCACCTATTCGGTAAGTGCATCCCTCACCAAGATCAACAATAAAGTGCTGGAACTGGCACCGGGACTGGAAAATATTGCGGTATCCAACAACTTCAGGAACGAGCTTGCCCCTTTGTTCATTAAAGTAGGGCAGCCCCTGTACAGCTATTATGTACGCAAAACCCAGGGTATTTTCCAGACCCAGGCAGAAGTGGACAACCATGTGAACTCCAAAGGCGTAAAGATCCAGCCAAAGGCGAAGCCGGGCGATTTCAGGTTTGCCGATCTGGATGACAGCGGCTCTATTGACGGGGGCGACCGCTATTTTGCCGGCAGTGCCTATCCTGATTTCTCGTACGGACTGAGCTTTAACGCCGCCTATAAAGGTTTTGATATCAATGTTTTTGCACAGGGTGTACAGGGCAATAAACTGTTCAATGCGGTTAAACGTACCACCTACAGCGCCAGCGGCCCATCCTACAATAAACTGGTGGGTATACTTGATGCCTGGTCGCCCGAAAACCCGAATGGAAAGGTGCCGATCATTTCTACAAAAGACGACGATAACGGGAACTTCAACGCCTCCGATTTCTATGTAGAAGATGGTTCTTATTTACGCCTGCGCAACATCACCCTGGGTTATACCCTCCCTAAAAGCCTGAGCAGCAAAATTAAGGCCGGTGCCATCCGTGTGTATGCCACCTCAAATAACCTGTTCACCATTACCAGGTATTCTGGTTTCGACCCGGAAATAGGAATGGACAATTACGGACTGGACACAGGTCGTTATCCGCAGTCCAGAAGTTTTCTTATTGGTCTTAATGTCAATTTATAATCTGTAATACAATGAAAAAAAGCATAAAATACATAGCCCTGGCCGCCTTTGCCCTCTTAAGTTCCTGCAAAGACCAGCTGAACATTACACCCGAAGGTGCCCCATCGGCACAAAACTTCTGGAAAACCAAAGAGGATGCCCTGAAAGCGGAAGCGGGACTCTATGAAAAATACAATGAGGAAGATTACTACGGCAGGGGGATGTTCTGGTTTATCAATGCCAGCGACGACATGGTGACCGGACGTAATAAACCAGAGGCCGATAACATCAAAAATTTTAACAAAAACTACATCGGGGGCGGATATACAGAATCGCAATGGTCGATGCGTTATGCCATCATTAAGCGCGCAAACGACATCATCAAAAACGTTCCGGGTATCGTTATGGATGAAGAACTGAAGAAACAGATCATTGGGGATGCTTATTTCAATGCCGGCCTGGTGTATTTCCAACTGGCGGCCAATTACGGAAATGATAAGGCCGGTGTACCGATCGTTACGCCCGAAACAGATGCCTCGGCTGTCATTCCAAGGGCAAAAAATGTAAATGAAAATTACGATTACATCATTCAGCTGCTGGAGAAAGCCGCAGAAATCCTGCCTTACTTTACAGATATGAAGCCCGGCGACTATGGCAAGGCGCACAAAACGGCCGCTTGGGCTTATATGTCCAAAGTGTACCTGTATAAAAAAGACTATGCCAATGCCAGAAAATATGCTGATATGGTGATCGGATCAGGCAAGCACGAACTGGTGCTCACCGGCTTTGCGGATGTGTTTAAGGCGGCCAGTAACTGGTCTAAAGAATACATCTGGTCGGTGGTCTGCTCGCCAAGCGTGGGTGGTACCGGCTGGGGCAGTAAACTGCCAGGGGTAATGCTGACCAATAAAGGCTGGAACATTTACAATGGCTGGGGCTATTATCTGCCCACCAAAGAACTGTACGATTCTTATGAGGCAGGCGACCAGCGCCGCGAAGCGACCATTCTGAAGACAGGCGACAAGTTCATGTATTTCGGACAGGAACGCAGTTTTACCAAAGACGGCGGGGCCACATCCGATTACCAGTTTAAAAAGTACATGGAGCCTTTCTCTTATCCAAATCCTATTCCTTTGCATGTGAACCCGAATGGAGATAATGGGACTACCGATCTGAACGTACCATTGATGCGTTATGCAGAGGTATTGCTGATCAAGGCCGAGGCCGCCATTATGACCACCGGAGCCGGAGCTGGTGATACCGAACTGAACAAGATCCGCCAGCGCGCCGGGCTGGGCATTAAAACAGGCATGACCATGACCGACCTGAAAAGAGAGCGCCGCAATGAGCTGGCAGGAGAGTGGGCCGACCGCCACCGCGACCTGGTACGCTGGGGCGATGCGGAGGCTACCTATGCCAAACCACTGCACGACTCGCAGGGCAAAGAAATCTGGGCCGCAAGGGCATTTGACCCTCAGGTACACGATGTATGGGCTGTGCCGCAAAGAGAAATTGACAACAGCGGTGGGGTAATCAAACAAAACCCGGGCTGGTAATTTTTTATAAAAGAGGGCGCCTTTAAAAGCACCCTCTTTTTCTGTATTTTAGTAACACCATTGACGAAACGCTGATGAAGCACCTGTTTTATTGTGTCCTGCTTACAGGACTGCTGCTTTCCTTTAACAGCAAAGCACAAACCGGTTTAAGCCCTAACCAGGGGCATAGCCATAACGATTACCACCAGAACATTCCCTTGCTTACGGCTTATTATGCTGGTATGGGTTCCATTGAAGCCGATATTTTCCTGAAAAACGGCGAACTCTATGTGGCCCACGATACCAGCGAAATTAAAGCCAACGCAACCCTTAAACAACTGTACCTGGATCCCCTGGCTGCGCTTTATCATAAAAATGGCAACAGACCTTACCCGGATACGGCCATGAAACTGCAGCTGGTGATCGACATCAAGAAAAACCACCAGCAGGTATTGCCCCAGCTGATCAAAGCTTTAAATGTTTATGGCGATGTTTTTAAATCGGACCAGAACCCGGATGCCATCCGCATCGTACTGAGCGGCGATATGCCCAAAGCCGAAAATTTTAAAAACTATCCCGGCTACATTGCTTTCGATGGCAGGCCTTATACAATCTACACCCCTGAACAGCTGAAACGCGTGGCGATGATCAGCGATGACCTTAAAAAATACACGGCCTGGAATGGAAAAGGTACCCCCACAAAAACTGATGAAGCCAAACTAAGGAGGGTTATTGAACAGGCCAGGCAAAAAAACAAGCCCTTTCGTTTCTGGGCTACGCAGGACAGTCCCAATACCTGGATTGTGCTGGAAAAACTCGGGGTACACTGGCTCAATACCGACCAGCCCGAAAAGCTGCGCAGCTTTTACCTGAACCGGAAGAAACTCAGCTATACCAACCCGGTTGCTTACCCGGTTTATACGCCTGATTATAAAAGCGACGGGCTGAAAAAGCCCGCTAAGAATATCATCCTGCTGATTGGTGATGGAATGGGACTGGCACAGATCCATGCCGCCACCGTTGCCAACCATGGCAGCCTGAACATTGGCCAGATGCGCAACATCGGCTTCTCCCAAACAACAGCTGCCAATGCTGACAATACCGATTCTGCTGCAGGCGGCTCGGCCATTGCCATGGGCGAAAAAACTAATAACCGCTACATTGGCATGGGTACGGACAATAAAAAACGAACCAACCTGGTTGATACCCTGGCTGGCTATGGCATAAAAAGCGGCATCATCAGCGTGGGCGACATTACCGATGCTACACCTGCTGTGTTTTATGCACACCAGACAGACCGCTCCATGAGCCAGGAAATTGCCCGCGACCTGCTCAACAGCAAAACTGAGCTCCTGATCGGTTCCAACCAGAAAAGCTTTCTGCAGAATAAAGATGCACAGCTGATGGAGAATCTGAAAGCGCAGGGCTTTAACCTGAGTACAAGCCTGGATGCTTTTTCAGCTCAGACCTCTGGCAAACAACTGGTATTGCTGCCCGATGAGGCTACCCGTCCGGTAAAAGATGGCAGGGGAGATGTGTTGAAGCAGGCCCTGCTGCACAGCATCCAATTGCTGCGCAGCCCCAAAAAAGGCTTCTTTATCATGGCCGAAGGCGCGCAAATCGACTATGGCGGGCATGCAAACGATTTGCCTTATGTCATTACCGAACTGCATGATTTTGATAAAACAGTAGCGGCTGCACTACGCTTTGCTGATCAGGATGGGGAAACCCTGGTGCTGGTTACTGCCGATCATGAAACAGGGGGCTTAACACTGCTGGATGCCAGTACGGAAAGCGGAACCATAAGCGGCGAATTCAGTACCAACGACCATACCAATATTATGGTGCCGGTATTTGCCTATGGGCCCGGAGCGGAAACCTTCAGGGGTACTTATCCCAACAACCAGCTTTTTCATAAAATATTGCAGGTGCTGGAACTGAGCAAACGCAAATAAAAAAGAGGCCGTCTCACATAAGTCAATTATGAGGCGGCCTCTAATTAATCCAATCCGCATTCCAAACCCAATTAGCTAACCAACAGCCTGCTCCAGATCTTCTTTTATAAATATCCACACTTTATCACGCAAGCAAATTGGATCAAAATCTTGATCAGCGTTATCAAAATTTACGAAGTTCTCAAGGATGAGTTTTGGATCATGCGTCCACTCAAATCGTTGTCGGTGTAAGTCAATCATAGCCGAGACATTATATTGCGGCAAAAGTTCATGTAAATCCCAGAAATCTTTTTTTCGTCCACCACGTTGAACAACATCTATTTTCATAGCTATAATCTCTTCAATTGTAGCCATTCTTATTTCATCTTGCTCAATTGCATCCTGAAAAAATGGGTCCATAGCATAGTAAACATCCACTTTAATTGCTTCATCAGCACTGCCACCAATCAAATATGATTTTCCCATTCCTGGGTTGCCACCAAAATCAGCCGCCACATAATCAAAACTGTTACGTAAATAACTGTCAATTGCGTCAAAATCAATCGATCTATATATTGCATCAGTGAACAAGTCAATATCAACTGAAATTCTATGGCCCAAATGCAGACTTAACGCAGTACCTCCCACAAGTCTGAATTCCTTAAATTCGTTGGCTTGCATCAATTTAAGTAATGCATCCTTTAATTGATCACTAACAGTATTCCAATAAAGCATATAGATATTTATTTGTTCTGATCGAAGATAGCCAAGTTGCCCGAAACGGAGGTAGTACCAATAACTTGTTTTATTCTCTCTTTACCGTAAAAATCGAGGACAGCTTGCTTCTCCCTGGAATCTCCACGTTCAAATATCCTCCTGATAATTGACTTGTATTGTCTAGCCCAGTCAAGTTTATTCGGATCGGTATCCCAAAAAAGAGCTTTACGGAAAAGACTCAAATCCGGACGCTGCTTAATTCGTTCTTTAAGTTGTTCTGCCTTAATTGTGTAATATGCCTGAAGAAGATACATAGTTCCTTCTTCTAACCCAAGTGCACGGTCTATCTTTAAAGATACTTCAGGTGTAAGATTACGCTTACCCTTTGTGATATCATTAATTATTTGCGGGTATTCTGGCAGAGAAAGCGCAAACGGACGTTTCTTAAGTTTTCTTTTCTTAAGCTCACGTTCCAAAATCAATCCGGGATGGATGCCCTTGTATTTTTCTAAAGTCATTTCCATACACAAATATAAACAAATATGTTTACAAATTTGCAAACAATGAAAAGTGCTTAAACGAAAAAAGGGCCGCAATAAGCGGCCCTTTTTTATTCATCATCCAGCGTTTTCAAAAAGGCCACTATATCCTGTATTTCTTTTTTACTGAGGTTTAAAGGATCAGGGGCTAAAGTCTGGTTGTCGAGCACAATACCGATACCGGCCCCACCGCCGCGATTGTAAAAATCGAGCACCTCCTCCAGCGTTTTATAAACACCGTTATGCATGTAAGGTGCAGTTTTGGAAACATTGCGCAGGCTGGTTGTCTTAAATGCATACTTATATTGCGGATAAGGGTTCAGCGTATAGCGACCTTCATCTTTGTCGATACTGGCATTGATGGTATCCGGACGGGAAGGTACGCCCAGCACCTCGGCTTCGCTTTTCTGGAACAACGGCGCCTGGGTACCGTTAAACAAGGGAGCAAAATGACAGCTTCCGCATTTGGCCTTTCCCATGAACAGGTTAAAACCCGATTTTTCTTCCGCGTTTAACTGTTTTTTATCGCCCTGCATGTATTTGTCCAACCGCGATGAAAATGGCGACAGCGAGCGGATGTAAGAGGCCAGGGCATGCTGGATGCGCCATGGGTCTGCCTGGCCGGCTTTATCTTTAAAGGCAGCAGCAAAAGCTTTAACATAAGTTTTATCCTTGTTTAACCGTTCAGCTGCTGATTGCAGTGAACCATCCATTTCATTTTTATGGTGCACCACATCCAGGGCCTGGTCTTCCAGCGATCCGGCCTTCAGGTCGTAGAAAAAGCCGCGTTGCAAGCCTGCATAAGTTAGGGTGGGGGTATTCCTTAAAAGTGTCCCCTTTAAGCCCTCCGCAGTAGCAAGCCCATCGGTAAAAGCTTTGTTTTCGTGGTGACAGCTGGCACAGCTGCGGTTGCCCGCATTGGACAGGATGCTGCTGTTGAACAGGAGCTTGCCCAGGGCAATTTTTGTGTCCGACTGGTATTCGGTATGGTTTCCGACAAATCTATTGACATTAAAGGCATTTTTCTGGAACAGGCTTACCGCGTCGTCCTGCAATGCGGAGCCACTTGCTGCAGTGCCGGTTTTCAATTCCCTGCGCAGCTGATCGGCTTGTTCGCCAATGGGCTGCAGATAGGCCGTAATGAAATTCAGCCGGTCAAAACTATTGAAATCTTTAGCCGCTTCGAGCGCTGCAATTGCAGTTTTTAAAGTGCTATGCAGGTCTTCGCTCGCCCCGTAAAAGTTTAGAACATCCATAATCCCGTTTAAAGCCGCTGCAGCCTCGGGTAAAGATTGTAAGGCTGCAGGGGTATCAAAACCGGTAATGCCCAGGCTGGTAATGCGGAACAGTTCCAGCCGGATGGCATCAAACAGCTGTGCATCCGTAATTTCGTACTGCTGGTTGTAGCGGTCCATGCGTTTTAAATTCAGCTGCATCTTTTTAACTTCGTTCAGCAGGGCTTCCCGGTTCTCTGCGGTAGGGGCTTCATAGATGAGTTCTTCCATAACCTGGAAGCCTGTGGGCTTTTCTACCAGGTTTTCGCCCAGTTCTATCTCGTCAATAGGGGCACCGTTGATCATGGCCGAGCTGGAGGGGAAAAAATACTCAACATAGTATTCTATCTTTTTATACTGTGCCCTTGCAGCGATAAAAGCAGCCTTTATTTTTTGCTCGTCCTTTTGCTGTACCGCACTGAAAAGCTGCTGATCTACCTGCAACTGCAGACCAGCCAGTTCTTTGCTGAAAAGCGCTTTCACTCTTTCTGCGGGAGCTTGTTTTTGGGTACAAAAAATGGCAAGCAGGGTAGTGATGGTCAGGATCAGCAGTAAGGTTGCAGCTTGTTTAATACTGGTCATTATCTGGCTACTCCGCGCACAATTACAACTTGTCCACCTTCGCTGTTGTCTGTTAAACGGGCCGAGCCTCCATCTGCATTTTTGTATTTCGGATCCTGCCAGGTATGCGGGTGCAGGTTTACAACAAAGGCATCAGGGATACCTGTCAACGCTGAAATATCATACATGGCGCCATATTCCCAGCTGCTCAGGAGCTGACTTTTTACAGAATTGTATTTGTCATTAAATGTCGCCTCATTTCTGCGGTGGTTCATTTGCAGCATAGGTTTCAGTGATTTGCTGGCGATGCCAAACTGCCAGATCGTACCATCGTGATCGTTCAGTTTGTAAAATGAATCCCCGTCTTCCTGTATGTAAACATAGTTTTCTGTTACACATAGGTTATCCGGGTTTACAATGCTGCTTCCGGGATTGTCTCCCCCGTCAACCGCTACCTGAAGTTTTCCTTTAAGCGGGTTATCGGCATCTAAAACCAGTTTGTATACACGGCCCCACATGGTTTTTCCGCTTACGGGGGTTAATTTATCGGCCTGACTTACACCAGTAGCTGTAAAATATACTTCACGGTTATTGGTTGAGCTGCCTTTTCTATAGTCAATATCCTCAACACGGGCAAACATGATTGCTTTTTTGTCAACAGTCTGTTGTTGCAATTGGGCACCCGTACTGCTGCTTACATTGTCCAGCTCCACAAATTCCACATCATAGCTCGACCCTTTATACATGCTTGTTTCTACAGGATCGTTATTGCTGCGTTTTAACACGTAGAGTTTGCCATTATCGAGGTTGCCCTTGCCCTGGATGTTAGATACATACATCGCAAGCTGTCCGTCGTTTTCATCTTCACCGATTAAAATGACCGTCTTTCCCGGAAAAGCTCCTTTAGGTAAAGGGACGGCATTTTCGGCACTCCATCTGCCCAGTGCTTTTACGGTACGCTGACTGTTTTTCTTATCCGCAGTTGCCAGTGGGTCAATCGCATGGATCATAGATTCCACACCGCTTTCACCTGCTGTCAGGAATGTTTCCTTCTCAAAACCATGTTCTTCAGGGGTAGCAAGGGTAGCGGAGCACAAACGGGTCATACCACCATCAGAATCTACAATGTATTCGCCTTTTACCGGTTTAAGGTTTTTATCCAGATAAACCCTTGATACCGACTGCAGGATTTCGTGGTTATTGATCATGATAAAACCTTCTCCACTAGGGTTTTTTAACATTCCTGCACCGTCTGGCTGGGCACCAAAAATAAAACCTGGTGATTCAGGTAAGACATCGTCAGAACTGATCAGTGTAGTTATCTTTAAATTTTCAAATCCGGAAAGGGCCTTCACCAACGATTCATTTTTTGAATAGTTTTTAAGGATGTCTTCAGGTTCAGGGCCTTCCTGCTTTTTGTCCCTTTTACAAGCGGTAACCGCTACGGCTGCGGCTACAAAACCTGCCACTGCAAATGCTAATGTTTTTCTTTTGAATAGATTTTTAGTCATAGTTTGCTTTTATTTTGTAACAAACTTAAGACAGGCGTATTGCCTCAAATTTAAGGCTATGTTAAGTGTTATGCAGGGGCTTAATTTAGAATAATTCTAGCCGTTCTTGATCAGGATGGTCTCCAGCACATTGGCGGCATCGTCACATTTATCGCTGGCTGTTTCCATCATCTGCAAAACTTCTTTTTGTTTGATCAGTTCAATGGCATCCCGCTCGTGGTCAAATAAGCTGGCCACTTCGGTATTGCAGATGTAATCGGCACGGCCTTCCCCGGCATTGATCCTTAAGCACACTTCGGCAATCAGCTCTGTATTCCTGAAACTGCGCAGTTCTTTGATGGCATTGTGCAGGTCGGTACACATTTCCAGCAGCAGTTCGGCCAGGCTGATCATGGCCTTGTTAATGGTTTTAACATTGTACAGGTCCAGATTCATTCCTGCGGCATAAATATAATCGGCAATATCGTCTAAAGAACTGGCCAGGGCATGGATATCTTCCCGGTCAAAAGGTGTGATGAAAGTTTTACCGAGACCTAAAAAAATGGCATGTGTAATGTCGTCGCCCGCCTGTTCCAGCTTTTCAATTTCCTTAACATGGGCTTTGCGTTGTTCCTGTCCGGGTGTATTTACGGCACTTACCAGGGCCCCTGCAATAGACACCAGGTTGCTTCCGGCCTGTTCAAACAGAGGCTGGAACAATTTATCTTTAGGGGTAAAGAAATTGAAAATACTGTTCATGATATTTTTGCTTTTGATCAAAAATATCATTGCAATGTTAAGGCATTATAAAGCTGACGTGATCAATGGAAGTGAAAAATAAAAAGTAGAACCTTTGCCAGGCTCGCTTTCTATCCAGAATTTGCCCTCGTGTTTTTTCAGAATATCTGCAGAGATAAATAAGCCCAAACCCAATCCTTCAAACCTCATTTTGGCATTGTCTACCCGGTAGTAGCGCTCAGCAATGTACTGCAGGTCGGTTGCTGCAATGCCAATTCCAAAATCCTGAACAGAAACCAGGATCTCATTGTTGCTTACGACACTATTTATCACCACCCATTCTTTTGTAGGGGAGTATTTGACCGCATTGTTCAGGAAGTTGCTGATCACCTGTTCAAGTCTGATCTTATCGCCATAAAACCTTGCAGGCTCATTCTTTTTAAAAACCAGTTTATGCGATTTTGTGACCAGCTGCATGTTTTCAATCGTCTGTTTCAGCATCTCATCAAAACTGAATTCTTCCATATTGTACTGCATTTTTCCGGAGTTGATCCGGGTCACATCCAGCAGGTCATTGATCAGTTTATTGAGACGCCAGATGCTCTCGGCCGATTTGTGAATGAAGCTGCGGTGTTTGGCCAGGTCATTGGTCTGGTCCATGAGCTGATTAAAAGCCTGGATACTGGTGAGCTGGGTTTTCAGCTCGTGACTGGCGATCGACAGAAACTCGTCTTTCTTCTTTTGCTCCTCTTTCAGGCGTTTTTCTACCCGTACCATGGCGGTAACTTCAAAAGCGAATACCAGGATGCCGTCTATATTGCCTTTGTCGTTATACCTGGCCTGGTAAATGAAATTGAAATAACGCTCTTCGATAAGGTCGTTTTCTGTAAGCACCTGCAGTACATGGTGCCGGTTGCCTTCAAATGGTTTTCCTGTGCGGTAAACATCTTTTAAAATATCTAAGATGGCCTTGTCTTTGAGCTCCGGAAGGGCCTGTACCAACGAATATCCCGTTAAGTGCCGCCCCGGGAAAAGCTGCTGATAGGCCGGGTTCACCATTTCAAAAGTAAACTGAGGACCATCCAGGATACAAATACCTATCGGAGATTGTGTGAAAAACCGGGCCAGTCGCTCGCGCTGGGCCACCCTTACTTTTTTGGCCAGTTCCAGCTCGCGGGTGCGCGCACCTACCTGCTGTTCCAGGTTGGTGTTGAAAACCAGTAATTTTTGACGGACTTCATTCAGTTCCGCAGTAAGTGTAACCAGCTCTTCCATACTGGCTTTGGTCTCTTTATTCGCTCTTTCCAGGGCCTCATTTCCAGCCAGCAGCATTTGTTCCTGCCGTTCTATATCTTTTCGGGCAAATACCAGTTCGGTAACATCATAGGCAAAGCTGATGACGCCATTGATCTCTCCGTGCTCATCCAGTCTGGCCTGGCACAGAAAATTAAAATAATGGTCAACCGGTGGTTGGGCTTCAATGTTTTGCAGAGGTATACAGAGTTCCTTTGCTTCATAGGTTATGCCTGTCTGGTAAACTTTACGCAGCTCGTCTGCTATAGGATGCTCCCTCAGCTCCGGCAAAGCTTCGATTAAAGGTTTGCCAAGCAGATCGCGGTAACCAAAGTGTTCGTGATAGCTGGGGTTAGTGTATTCATAAACCAACCGCGGCCCTGAAAGTACAGCTATCCTTGCCGGCAAATCGGCAAATAATTTCTCCAGCCTTTTGTTCAGTTGGGTAACCTGTAAGGTAGCTGTCTTTTGTTTTTGCAGATGGATACTCAGCTTTTTTTCGGCCATAACCTGCTGGGTTACTTCATTGGTCGAATGGATGATGTAACGGATGTCGCCGGCATCATTCAGTACAGGGGTGTTCAGCGTATGCCAATAGCGTTCTGTTTTTACGCTCTTATTTTCAGGATCGGGTACATCAAAGCGCGCCACAGGAAGCTGAACAGGTTTTTTGCTTTGCACTACATCCAGCAAAGCACTCCTCAGCCTGAATGAGTTTTCTTTTTTTTCATCTATAGGGAAGGCATCGAAAATATACCTGCCGCGAATGGCCTCCAGAGTTTTACCCATGGCCTGCAGGTACAGATCACTGGCCGTAAGTATAACCAGCTCTCTGGAGAGCACAAGATACATTCCCGGTAAGGTTTCAAATACCCTTAGCATCTCGGGGCTTATTCCCCGCCGCTTATTTAAATCCATAGAAACAAAAAAGTTAAGCAATATAGTAAGTTTTTTCTATGATTCTAAGCCCGAACAGGCATAAAAACGCCAGGTTAAATTTCCAAAATATCGAAGCATATTATAAAATGTTGTTAAATATTTCTTTGTAGTGAAATATAATGCAAATTATTGTATAATTTAATTCTTTAAAAATTAAATTATATTTCTTAATGTGAAATATAGTGTTTATGTTTGGCCATCAAACTAAAACACTATGGCTTTAAATCTAGACGAAAAAGACATTCAGATCCTGATGTGGCTCCAGCAGAATTCAAGGATCAGTTTAACGGAACTCTCAGACATTTTACATATGCCGGTAGCAGACATTCATGAGCGCATGAAGAAGCTTGACGTGGATGATTACCTTAAAGGCTATGCAACTGTATTAAGCCGGTCGAAAACTGACAAGAAATTACTGTTTATTGCAGGTATACGCTTGTACAGCAATAAAGACGAGCATGTATGGGCGTTTAAAAAGGAAATAGCCGATATACCCCAGATCGTCAACAGCTACCGTGTAAATGGCTGCTTTGATTTTTTATTCCACGTTTTGCTCAGCGATATGTACGATTTTCACCGTAATGTAGCCAGTAGGCTGATGGACATGGAAAATGTGGTTTCCATGCGAAGCTTTTATATACCGAATGAGGCGCATGGTGTCCAGCGCGACCCGCTGAATGATATTTTTAAAAGTAATAAAACCGACAACGGACTGGTAAATTAAAAATGTCTGGCTGTGGCCATTGGTTTACCGCTTTCCAATCCTGCAGCAGATGTTTTTTGGGATGTACCGGTTATCCCGCCGGACATCCCTTTTTTGAACGCTTAAAAACCCTTCTAAATATGAATAGGATGGAACCACTTTTAATCAGTTATGTCATTACCGAATTCTTTGCTGAAGTATCTGTAACAGATCAGCTTCGGGTAACCGACATCAGGCAAGAACAGGCAATACTTAGCTTCTTTGCTGAAGCCAATGATAACCTGAACTTAATTAACATAAATTACCTAAACAAGCTATGAAGCAACCCATCTGTAAAAACAGGTCTGATGAAGATCTGGTGATGTTCCAGGATATAGCGCAGCGCATGCTACACGACACGCTATCATTAGAGAGAGAACATCTGGAACAGATCAGAAATAAAAGGCTTGACGGGCATAAGTTAAATTTCCACCAGCCAAAATGAAAATTATATGCCTGATACTTTTGATATTGCCTGCCTTTAGTACCCTGGCTCAGGAAGATGAAAAAGTGAGGGATATTGTAGAGAGCCTGGCCGAAAACGCGCCAGACGAGACCGACTTGTCGGAACTAACCGAAAAGCTGGCTTATTTTCGCAAGCATCCCATTCACCTCAATAAAACCACACCAGAGCAACTAAAGAGCCTGGTATTCCTGTCGGCAGCACAAATAGGCAGTTTCTTTAATTACCTCCACAGCAATACCAAATTACTGGATGTACTGGAACTGCAGGCCATACCCGGCTTTGACATCGCAACCATCAACAGGCTTTTGCCTTTTGTAACACTAAACATAGCCGAAGGCTATGACCAGTTAAAAGCTAAAAGCTTGCTAAATAGCGGTAATAATGATCTTATTTTAAGGTATGCCCGTTTATTGCAGCAGCAAAAGGGTTTTAAAGCACTCCCCGGAAGCAGGTATTCAGGCAGCCCGGAAAAGATATTGTTAAGGTACAGGTACCAGTTCTCAAATATCCTGTCGGCCGCGTTGGTGATGGAAAAAGATGCCGGAGAAACACTGTTTAACAAAAAAACAGGTATGGATCACCTGTCTGGCCATCTGGCATTTTTTAAACTGGGCAGGCTTAAAAAACTGGTACTGGGCGATTATAGCCTGCAGTTTGGACAAGGGCTAACCCTATGGTCGGGCTTTGCATTTGGAAAAGGGCCCGATGTAACCAGTGTAGCTGCTAAAGATGCAGGCCTTAAACCCTATACTTCGGCCAACGAAGCCTCTTTTTTTCGCGGTGTGGCCAGTACCATTGACCTCGGCAGGAACATTCATTTTAGCCCTTTTATCTCTTACCGTAAACTGGATGCCAGTTTAAAAGCCCTGCCCGATGGGCGCTTTACGCTATCAAACATCAACATCAGCGGCCTGCACCGTACACAAACAGAACTTAAAAACCAGCGAAGCCTGGGGCAACTGGCTTACGGCGGAGCAGTGCAATATGTAAGCGACAACCTGAATATGGGTATTATTGGCTATCGATCTGCTTACCAGCATCAATTTGTAACCGGAACGGCTTTGTATAACAAATACGCATTTACAGGTAAGCAGTTAAACAATACCGGCCTGCATTACAATTACACTTTCAGGAATGCCTATTTTTATGGCGAACTGGCCCATAGCCTGGGCAGCGGCTGGGCTATGGTTAATGGGGCAGTAGCCACTTTGTCGCGTAAACTATCGGTAGTAGTGCTGCACAGAAACTACAGCAAAAATTACCATAACTTTTTTAGCAGTGCGGTAGGCGAGGGCACGGAAACCAGTAACGAGCAGGGCTTATATGCCGGGCTAAACTACAGCCCCATCAAAAGCTTAACCTGGTCTGTTTATACCGATTACTTTAAATTTTCCTGGTTAAGGTATAGGGTAGATGCGCCATCTTCTGGCTATGAATGCCTAAGCCAGCTCAGCTATACTAAGGCTAAGGTATTTAAGGCGGTATTAAGGTTTAAGCGGGAACAAAAGCCACAAAACCCTGATGCCGGGAGTACTGTTGCAGGGCTGCAGAAAGTGATTAAACAAAGTTACCGCCTGGAGTGGAACTGGAAGCCCACTCCAAAATTCAGCTTTCAGCAAAGAACAGAAATTGCGCAATACCAAAAGGGAAATAAACCAACAGAAACAGGCTTTCTGGTGTATCAGGATATCAGCTATGCCCCGATGTCTTCCCGTATATCTGGGAACATGCGCCTGGCTTATTTTAATACTCCATCCTATAACAGCAGGATTTACGCTTATGAAGACGATGTGTTGTATGGCTCGGGCTCGGGCAATTATTCGGGCAAAGGTATTCGCGCTTACATAAATGTAAGGTGCCGGCCATTCAAAAGAGTAGACATCTGGGCCAGATATGCCATTTACAGCTATAGCGGAGTAGAAACTACAGGCAGTGGTTTAGACGAAATTGAAGGCAATAAGAAAGCAGAAGTTAAGCTGCAGTTAAGGTACCAGTTTTAAATACCCCTTTGTTTTTCAGGTAATTCTTATTAATTTTACTGTTGAACCTACCCCCGGTTTTAGGAGGATATTGAAAAACATATACTCCTTTACGTAAAAAATCCCGCTGAAAAACCTAATGGATTACCTGACAAAAGGAGATGGAGCCTATCTTCTCTCGTAATGATCAGTAGTAAATCACATATAAATCACAAGAAAATAACTGAATTAAATTATCGTTGAGATATCCTTGACTTACCCTTGAGATAGGGTTGATTTACCTATAGGGTATTTCAAGGGTAAATCAAGAGTAAGTCAATGGTATTTTAACTATGTAATTTACTAGTGATTTATATGTCAATATTTTGTCATCATTACGAGGGAAAATGCTGGTCAGTAGGTGTTTATAGGTAACTTTAGGAGAATGCCCGCAGAATTGGGGTGAAGATTTAACCAAATATAAACAAATATGGCGACAACAGAAAATGGCCCGGGAGGGCAACATAATGGTAAGCTGGGTAACGTGGTTTATTATACCCTGAACGGGAAAAGCGTGGCCAGGAGCATAGGTGTAAACCTGAAACCACCTACAGACCTGCAGCTTGCCGCAAGAATGAAAACCAAGATGCGCAGTGAATTGCTGTGCCAATTGATCGACTTTATCAACGCAGGTTTCGCTGTCAGTGCTTTAGAAGCTAAAGAAAATGCCTTTAACCAGGCAGTTAAGTACAATAAAACAAATCTTTTTAAGGGTGTTTACCCCGATCTGGAAATTGCCTACGACCAATTGGTGCTTAGCGCTGGTTCATTGAAACCAGGCCAGGACTGGCATGTGGAGCAGGTAGCGCACGGGCTGCAATACAGCTGGGCTACCGACCCGCAAATGGCCTGGCCAGAGGCTACAGACCAGGTAATGCTATTAGCCTATTTCCCAAAACAGGAAAAAGTCCATTTTACACTTTTTGGCAAGGATAGGCTGGCAGGAACCGATCTGCTTGAAATACCACCAAGCCTGCAGGGCGAACACATGGAAACCTATATGTCGTTTATTGCGGCTGATAGGAAACAGGTGGCAAACAGCACTTACACCGGTAGTTTTAATACGTAAACCACCGAAAACTAATTTCTTAATTTATTTTTTATGGGAATTTTACAATCAGGGCCCTTAGGACCTTTCCGAAAAAAAACAGGCCCGCTTGTTGGCCGTAAACATCGTGGCCTCAATGTCATTACCTCATTGCACCATACCAGCAAAAAAAAGCCTACGGTAAAACAAACCGAAGCCCAGTATAAATTCGGCTTGCTGAATAATTTTTTGAAAATAATCAAGATTCAGGTTAATCCGGGTTTTGCCTTTTACGCCAAGGGCCAGAGCGCGGTGAATGCCGCTTTTACCTATAATTTTGACCATGCTTTTGTGCTGGACGAAGCAACAGGGGAGTACCAGATCAACTATCCAAAGATGGTGTACAGCAGGGGGCGGGTGGTTACACCTGAAGCCCCGGAAGTAAGCGTTGCTACAGGGCAGCTTACGTTTAGCTGGCAGCCTCAAAACCAGTCTGCGTATTGCCAGTATACCGATATGGCAAGTTTTTTGGTTTATAATCCGGTAAGAAAGACTCGAATTTCATTGACACGTGCGGTTAACCGCTATGCGCTTGGTTTTACTATGGAGATGCCATCGCAATATGCAGGTGAGGTAGTACATTGTTACATGAGTTTTTCTTCGGCAGATGGGAAACTACAGGGAAACAGCGTGTATGTTGCTGAGCTGAGGGTGCTGTAACTTATAGGGTTATCCGGTTGTGATATAGCTTTCGTATGATTTATTTTCATTTTTGGAAAAACTCTGATTATATGAAGTTATTTTTAAAATAGAATGATGGTTATGTGGCAGACTTTCCTTAAAATTGTATTAAAGAATTGTTAACGTAACTTATATAACGCTGGAACAGAAAAGACTATATGCGCAACAATTGGTTGCAGATGCATTGACCATAATGCGTAGAGAAGGGGTAGATTCCTATCCTGTGTATGATAATGGAGTAATTGTTGGCAAAATCAGTTATGATGAACTGATGGACTTTCTGGCATATAAAGAAGGCATGGGAGCGATGCAGGCCCATAAACAACATTTTGACCTGAACAGTGCATTGACAGCGATAAGGGATATGCGGGTTGATGAGTATAAAGTGGCTAAGAAAAAAGACATGACCCATAAGCTGATTGCAGGCTTTAGTTCTGTTGCTGCAGTTGCCGCCATATTATTAGGCTTAAGCTGGTTCTTCTTAAAACCGGCACCTGCTTCAACTTCAACCAATGAGGTATTTACAGACCGGATCACATTAACGCTGAATAATGGTAAGAACATTAGCTTAGATCAGGAGAAAGCCGGTGTTGTTTTTGCAAACAACCAATTGAAATATAACGATGGCAGTAAAGTGGAGGCAGCCTATGAAGGTAAGCAGCTGGTTACCCTGAATACCCCAAAGGGTGGCCTGTACCAGGTGGTACTTCCCGACGGGACTAAGGCCTGGCTAAATGCTGCCAGTCACCTGAAATTCCCTTCTACCTTTGCAGGTGCGATGAAACGTAGGGTAGAATTAACCGGTGAAGCCTATTTTGAAGTAGCTAAAGATAAAAAACATCCTTTTATAGTGGCCAGCAAAGGCCAGGAAATAGAAGTATTGGGAACCCATTTTAATGTAACTGCCTACGGCAACGATGGCAATATAAAAACTACTCTGCTTGAAGGAAGCGTACGTGTAACACCTTTCCAGAAAGCAGATAAACGCGTTGAAGGAACAGATCCTGCTACCATTGACCCACTTTGGGCGATAGAAACCCGCCCGGCTTATGTTCAGGCTGGCGATGCGGTGGTGTTAAAACCCAACCAGCAGGCTGTGCTGACAGGAAAAAATATTGCTGTGAAGGCTGTAGAAGCCGAAGATGCCATAGCCTGGAGACAAGGCGAATACATATTCAGGAACATGCCGCTGGAAAGCGTAATGCAGGTAATTGCCCGCTGGTACGATGTGGATGTGATTTACCAGAACAAAACTGTAGGCGATGCCCTGCTGGGAGGTTCGGTATTGAAAGCTGATAGTGTGAGCGAAGTCCTTAAAACTCTCGAATTAACCGCAAACGTACACTTTAAAGTAGAAGGCAGGAGGATTACCGTTACACAATAATGCATTTACAAAGGGGGACTGTTATTTTCATGCTCTTACTGTTTGGAATGGCAGCGCGTGCGCAAAAGTTTAGCTATTCCGGCAAAAACGTATCATTAAACAAACTATTTAAGGAAATAAGAAAACAAACCGGTTTTGGTATAAACTGGAATGAGAAGGAATTGGACGTTGAGCAGCGCCTTGATGTCGGTTTCCAGAATGCCGAGCTGAAAGTAGTATTGGACTATGTTTCGGCAAGGTTTCAATTGAATTATACCATAGTGGGTAAAATGGTGGTCCTAAAGAACGATCCAACGGTTTCGGCCAATGCCCCGCCAAAACCCAAGGCAGGCAATAGGCCAGGCAGCAAGCCAGATGTACCCGATAAGGAACGTGTATATGACTTGCAGCAGGTTGAAATTGTGAGTACTGGTTATCAGAGACTTCCCAAGGAGCGTGCCACGGGAAGTTTTGTGTTGGTAGACAGTACACAACTGAACCGTAGGGTAAGCACCGATATTTTAAGCCGGCTGGAAGGAATTACCAGTGGGCTTTTGTTCAATAAAAATACCGTGAGCAGCAATTCGGGGAGCCTGGATCTTTCTATACGCGGCAGGAGTACGATTTATGCGAACGACCAGCCTTTGATTATTTTAGATAATTTCCCTTTTAGTGGCGATTTCAATTCTATTAACCCCAATGACGTGGCCAGCATTAACGTGTTGAAAGATGCGGCAGCGGCTTCCATTTGGGGTGTTAGGGCTGGTAATGGCGTGATTGTGATTACGACCAAAAAAGGAAAATACGGGCAGCCTTTGAATTTAAGTTTCAACAGTAACTTAACGGTTGCGGGTAAACCGGATCTGTTTTACAACCCGAATTACTTATCGTCTAAAGATTTTATTGAGATCGAGACGTTTTTATTTAACAATGGTAAGTATGATGCGGCGCTGGCAGATAAGGTAAATTATCCGGTGGTTTCGCAGGCAGTACAAATTTTGAACAGACAACGTTCGGGGCAATCAGCGGCAGAAACGCAAAGACAGCTAGATGCTTTAAGGGGCAATGACATCAGGAATGAAGAACTGAAATACTTTTACCGGAAGCCGGTTTCGCAGCAGTATTTTCTAAATGCCAGTAAGGGAACTGATAAATCCAGTCATTATTTTTCTGCCGGATATGACAAAATTTTGTACACTTTGGCAAATAATGAGAACAATCGCTATACTTTTAATACGCAGCATACAGTTAAGTTGCTGAAGAACCTGGAGTTAAGTGCCGGGTTGAATTACATCAGGAATAAGGGAACTGTTGATAGTACGATAGTGGGTATTTCATCAAGTTCAAATTTTACGCCTTATTATAGGTATAAAGATGCAAATGGTAATCCGACTGTTTTTGAGAGACAATATAGAACAGAATTTAATGATATAGCGAAGGGTAATGGTTTCCTGGACTGGACTTATACTCCACTTAATGAATTGGATTTGCCACCTACAACTATCAAAGGGAATGATTTACGCGTTAATACAGGTTTGAAATATACTATTCTTCCTGGATTGAGTGCAGAGCTGAAATATCAATATCAGAAGATCGGTAGCAGTTCAGAATTGGTTAATGGAATGGAAACCTTTTTAACAAGACATTTGATCAATCAGTATTCTGTTTTAACTGCCGGTAAGGTAAGTGGCTATAATATTCCTTTAGGCGCTATTCAATATCAAACCAAGGTAAGTGCGGTAGTTCAAAATTTTAGGGGACAATTGAATTATGAAAGGGAATGGGAAAAACATGCCATTTCAGCTATTGCCGGGTATGAGCTTTCTGAATTTGATACACAAGCCAATAAATATACCAGATATGGTTATGACAGTTCCACAGGAAACTCAGCTGATGTGGACACGGTTACTGCATTCAATTTAAATCCAACTGGCAGGGCAAAGATCAACACTGGTGCAGATCTTTTCGGTAAGCTTGATCGCATTCGTTCTGTTTTTGCAAACGCAGCTTATACTTATGATTATAAATATACCTTGTCGGCCAGCGCAAGAATGGACGGTTCCAATTATTTTGGCGTAAAAACCAATCAGAAAAATGTGCCGTTATGGTCGGTGGGTGCATTGTGGCATTTGGACAGAGAAGCATTTTACAAATTCGAATGGCTCCCTGTATTGAAGTTGAGGGCTACTTATGGCTTCAATGGAAATTTGGATAAGAACAACACAGGTGTTACCACTTTTAAGCACAATGTATTAAATGCAATTTATACGAATCTACCTTTCGCTGATATTATGAGTATCGGTAACCCTGAATTGCGTTGGGAAAAGATTGGTATTGCTAATTTTGGGGTGGATTTTGGTTTTAAAAACCAGATTGTCACTGGTAGAATAGAGTATTTCTTCAAAAATGGATTGGATATGCTAGGCGATAAATCGTTCCCGTCAAGTGCAGGCATACGTGTATTGAGAGGTAATTATTCAGAGATGAAATCTGACGGTTTTGATATTACTTTGAACTCGAAGAACCTAAATGGTAAAGTAAAGTGGCAAACGAACTTATTATTCTCTGCGGTGCAGGATAAAGTTACGCTTTATGATGTGGTTGAACCAAATACTGCTTACTATGTTGGAAATTACAGTGCAAGTCCTGTTGTGGGTAGGCCAGTTTACGGAATTTATAGTTACAAATGGGCAGGGTTGGATGCTCTAAATGGAGATCCAATGGGTTATTTATATAATGAGGTTACTCGAAAGATTGAAATTAGTAAAGATTATGCGAAAATAATTAGCAGTACAAAAACGGAAGACTTGGAATATAATGGTTCAGCGAGACCTACTGTTTTTGGTGCTTTGAACAATACTTTCGCTTATGGCAAATTCACTTTTGGTATTAATATTAGTTATAAAATGGGCTATTATTTTAGAAAGCCTACAGTGAATTATTATAGCATGTTTAACCAGATACTTAGTGTAAACATGCATAAGGATTATGCTTCGCGTTGGAAAAATCCAGGAGACGAGGTTAAAAGCAATATTCCTTCAATGGGCAAATTTGGTGAAGACGATGAAAGGGACAGATTTTATTACGGAACTTCAGCGACTGTCTTGAAGGGAGATCACATTCGATTGCAGGATATCAGTTTGAGTTATGACTTTAATGCCAGTAATTGGAAAAGTGTACCATTGAAACAATTTCAATTGTATTTTTATGTTAGTAACCTTGGAATACTTTGGAAAGCTAATGACGCAGATTTAGATCCAGATCTGATTCCTGGGCCAGGGGAGCGATTGTCTAATCCAATGCCAAAAAGCTTTTCTTTTGGTCTGAAGGCAAGTTTTTAATAAAAAGATAGCAATATGCAAATAGGTTTACGTTATGTTTTAATTTTTGTTTTGCTCTTATTTATTTTACAGTCCTGTAAAAAAGACTGGTTGGAAGCCAAACCCAATAAATCCCTGGTAGTCCCTGAAACTATAAATGATTATCAATCCTTATTGGATAATGCTGGACTGTTCAACGCCAGTCAGGCGTGTGGCTTAGGAGAAATAGGTGCAGGGGATTTTTACATTACTGATGCAAATTGGGCTGCAGTAAATGTAAATCAGGAAAGACCTGCTTATACTTGGGCAAAAACAGAAGAGTTTTATAATGGGGAACCAAGTGTAGATTGGCAAAATGCTTACAAAAGAGTATTGAATGCCAATGTGATATTGAATGGAATAGATAAAATAACCCCGTTAAATTCTGAGCAGCAAGACTGGAATAATGTAAAAGGAAGCGCACTCTTTTTTCGGGCATTTGATTTCTTTAACCTGGCACAAGAATACTGCGTTGTTTATAATTCTGGTTTAGCGAATCAGGATCTGGGTTTACCACTAAAATTGGAGTATGACGTAAACATTAAACCTAAACGCAGTACACTTCAGCAGACTTATACCCAGATTATAAATGATCTGGAAAAGGCTGCTGATTTATTAAGTGTTAAACCACCTGTTAAAACAAGACCTTCAAAGGAAGCAGCCTATTCCTTATTGGCCAGAATTTATCTGACAATGGGAAATTATCAAAAGGCTGGCCAATATGCGAACCTAACTCTGCAGGTTCAGGCCGATTTACTGGATTATAGCAAATTAAACAGTTCAGCCGCTTTCCCTGTAACAAGATTTAATACAGAGGTTATTTTTCACAGCCTCTTTTATTTAAGCATTTTTAATCCTCCCCGCATGAGCGTAGTACCTGAACTGTATAACGAGTATGTTGTAGGTGATTGTAGGAAAACCATATTTTTCGGCCCTACAGGATTAAATTTTAAAGGTAGCTATAATGGGGACAGGAATTTGTTTGGCGGATTGACTACAGGAGAAATGTATCTGATCCGCGCGGAAGCCAAGGCTAGAGCAGGAGAGCTTACCGGTGCTTTGAATGATTTAAATATTTTGAGAAAAAATAGGTGGTCGGGTGTTTATATAGATTTGAGTAGTACAGATCCGAATATGGTGTTAGGCTTTGTGCTGAAAGAACGCCGGAGAGAACTGCCTTTCCGTGGAATTCGTTGGTCTGACTTAAGGAGGTTGAACACTGATAGCAGGTTTGCAGTAACATTAACTAGAACAATTAATGGCAATACTTATACATTGCAGCCAAACAGTAAAAGATATATTTTGCCTTTGGATGAGGAAGAGGTTCAATTGAGCGGAATTCAACAAAACGAGCGTTAAATAAAAAGAGGGTACATTCGTACCCTCTTTTTATTATAAATCGAAATGTCCGCTATATACAGATCCGGTTTGGAAGGTAACGCCCGTTATTGGTAGTGGATCCCCATCTGTAGGTGGCAAATGAGTGCCGATATCCCATTGTGCGGAACAGGTATTGCCGCCGGATGCGCACATGTCTCCAGAATAATACTGATAGCCACGAGGGTCATTCGCATTTGGATAAGACATGTTAGTTTTATAATAAACCAATACTGTTCTTTTTTTAACTGTTGTGAATGCGCTGAAGCCAAATGCCAGGCCAGCTACAAGAATACCGAATGCGAGTCTTTTAATCTTGTTCATAATAGTGCTTTTTTGTTTTGTTTTTTTATCCCTACTGTATTTTCTTGTCAGGCTACAGCTTTTACCCGTTCTATATGTAAAATTTTTATTTTTTGTTGGCTTTAATTCCTGTAATGGCCAGGGCTACAAAGCCCAGGTTAAACCAGATGTGTTGTTGCCAGGTCATGCGGCTGATGACGCCACCGCAATGGCAGGGTAGTTCTACTCCTGAGAAGACCATGTACATCAAATAGCCTGTAAATAAGGTCATCAATGCAAAGGATGCATACAAGCCAATTCTTTTAGCAGAAGGTACAATCAGCAATAAACTGATCAGTACTTCAACTGTTGGAATAGCCCAGGCTACAAACAGGCTGTAACTACCAATTAGTGGCGATTTAGCCAAAGTACTTGCAAATGATTTAACGGTGAGGAATTTACTTGCTGCCGTGTACATGAAAAGTGCAACAAACAGGTAGATCGCGATATCGGTAATGATCTCCCTGTGTTTAGCAGACAAATGGAGGCGGGGTTGTTTGTTTAACGAGATTTGCATATGGATCTTGAATTATTTTCTGATCCAAAGTTGCTACTCATTTTTTACTTAAAAAATGAGTAGGCCTGCCAAAATATTTACGTATTGAATGGCAGGATATTCCCCTTGATTTTTTTTAACCAATTTACTGCCAAATATTTGAAAACTAAAAACGCCCTTTTTTGAGGTTATCGAAGACAAAACTCCGGGATTTTTATGGTAAAAAAAATGGAATAACCTGCCAATCTATTTATAAAATAATTGGCAGGTTATTTTACCCTTGCAATTTACATGCCGATCTTCTGTGCGGGCGCAATATGTATTTAGGAGCTACACCATAGTGCTTTCTGAATGCTTTGCTGAAATAATGTCCCTCTTTATAGCCACTACGTTTGGCTATTTCGTATATGGGGTAATTTGTAGTGACGAGCTGTTCTAAACTGGAGCACATCCTGATGTCAATTACCTTTTCACGTAAGGGGGTGCCAAAGGCTATTTTAGCCAGGCGGGCCATGCTTCTTTCGGATACCATGAAGCGCTGGGCAAGTTTAGGCAGATCGTCTACGAGTTCTGTAGCAAAATTCTCTTCAATGAAGGCTGCTATAGCCTGGGCTTTGTGCTGGTGATAGCAGCTTGTGGCATTCCTGGCACTCAGTTTATGGTAATACTTGTTAAAACATTTGTTGACAAATACATGCACATCGGCATCTATATTGAACTCATTTGTTTTTAAATTCAGGCTTTTAAGCGATTTAAAGATGTTTCTTGCGATGCCAAAAGGAGGGAGATTGACAGCTGCATACCGGGCGGTGCCGAAAATTTCGTTAAAAGGTTTGAACTCTGTTAGTTTATGACATTTTTTGCTTAGCCACTCTGTCTGGAATGAAATGAGCAAGACCTGGTCATTTCCGGCAGGCAGAATTCTGCGGTATTTTCCTGCTGGCTTATAACTCATGCAGCAGGTATTTTTGCCCAATACGATTTGCATAAAAAAAGAGGGTCGTTCTATCACAAAATCGATTTTGCTGTCCCTGATTAAATTGTATTCAAACAATTCAATGTGCGCAATGTAATGATTGATAGACTGGATGAGGAGATACCCATCGTCGGTAATGATTCGTCGGGCTTCTGCCATTTTAAGTGGCAGACTGCTGATTAACAGGAGAGCATCAAGGGTCAGCGGCTCAGCTGGAGCCAAATGAAGTTTGATGTGTGATTGCATAGTTTACCTTATTATGAACATTAAGGTAGATGATGCCACAAAAGAAGTATTTTCACATTAAATTCGGTTATCTCTAACGAAAAATGAAATTTTAATATTGTTGGGCACAATGTTAAAATAGCTAAAAAAGCTGAAATGTTTTAGAGAATTTGTAGTAAAAAAAAATATTCTGATGGAGTTGTCATCCTTGCAGATTTAATATCAAATATTAAATCTGCAAGGATGACATTGTATGAAAAATTAAACTATTGATGCAGCGGTAACATCAATACTTTCATTATGTAGTGTTTTTTTAAGCAAATTGCTCTCGATAAAGTTACTTTTCCGGCATCAGGGAATTCGTATATTGGGCCTTATATTAGATTTGAAACTGGAGCAAACCAACAGTAGTACCTTAAAACAAAATAATTTATGATCAGATATTGGATTAAATTTAATTTTGAGAACTATGCTCCGATACCATCTGGAACAATAATAGGGTGTGGAGTAACAGCGCTCGATTATGAGGATGCATTAAATATAATCAACGACAAGTTGTTTAAAAACAACTCGATGGCTCCAATTGAAAATTTGATAGAAAATGTTGATATATCAACATTAGATGCCGGTCATATTTTACCTAATATGGGATTACCCAATGTACGAGGCATTTGGTTTCCATTAGGCTACAACTAATTAGTTTTATTATCAGGTGTATACCACATTTAAAGAATGTCAAAAAAATATGAATGAGGATTTAACAAAAGAAAACAGAATTAGAGACGCTTCTAACAAATAAAGCAGTCAATACCATTTTAAAATTAAAAAGGAAGAACGGAATGAAAGAACTAATTTTATTAGTAGAAGTTGTTTTTTTGAAAAAAGCAGAAGAAAGTTTCAGTTTTCCAATTACTGCTCCTGTTAGACTGTCTTTTTGGATTACTGATGACAGAGCATCTACTTTTTCTGAACTCCAAATCGAAAATGATGCTATTAACATAGGTAAGGTTGAAATTGTTAAGATTCTTTTATTAGAGAGGGACTTTTTATTAAATAGAATAAAAACTGGTACTGAATTTAGATTGGGAACATTTCCCGAAGAAATTGCAATAGGGAAGGTTATTAAGATACAAAGTAGTTATGATCGGTGTATCATTTGATTTTTACTTATATTATTCTATGGAGAAGAATAGGTAGGTACTCAATAAGCTAAAATGAACAGAGTATTTAAAATAGAGGCGGAAATAAAAATAAAGGCGGAAGGTGGTAGGACCTGGCCAATAAAAACAGGGTATAGGCCAGGTTTTAATTTTGTAGATAAAATGCAAACCTCTGGTTCGATAAATTTGTTAAATAATGACGATTTAAAGCCAGGTGATAAAGGAACGGTAGAGATAAAATTTTTCTCAAATGAACTGTTAGGAGAAATTCAACCTGGAACGCTGTTTAAATTTTATGAAGGGCCGGTCGAAATTGGGAGTGGGATAGTTTTAAAAGTTATTGGTTGGGCCGATAATAACTATTGACTCTCATGCAGCAACAACTGCCTTTTTAATTGACTAATCTCGTCCTGAAGGTCGCTTACCTTGTTCAGCAAATGGCGTATCGCGTCAATGCCTTCTATATTGATGTGCAGGTCGTAATGGAAATGTATGTACCTGTCAATTTCGGCAAACTGGGCGGTATGTATAAATTTTTCAAGGCCTACGTTGGTAAATACAATGATACCGGATTCTTCCAGGGAGTTGATGAATAAAGGATCAATCTCGTATTTCACACAATACTCTGTTATAGTGATAAGTTCGTTGTTCATGATTCCAGTTTTTGTAATTCTTTAAACAATTCCTGTTGTTTTTCAGTGAGCATAGCGGGGATTGTTACCGTATAGGTTACAAAGAGGTTCCCGAAATGCCCTTCTTTTTTGTAAACAGGGAAGCCTTTGCCCTTTAACCTCACTTTTGCTCCGTTTTGGGTACCTGGTGCAACTTTTAATTTCACCACTCCATCGATTGTATTTACTGTAACGTCGCCACCCAGCACCGCAGTATACAGATCGATCTCTTTGTTGAGGTATACATCATCATTTAACCGCTTGAAAACAGGGTGGGCTGCGATGTTGAACGTGATGTACAGATCGCCGTTTGGTCCGCCATTCCTGCCCGGGCCGCCTTGTCCGCCCAGTTTGATCACCTGTCCGTCGGCAATCCCTGCAGGAATGGTAATGCGCAGGTTCTTTCCGTTTACGGTGAGGGTTTGTTTATGGGTTTTATAGGCATCCATCAGCTCAAGCTGCAGCTCGGCCTGGTAGTCCTGGCCTTTGTATTTAACCTGACTGCCGCCTTGGCGTCCTGCACCTTTTCCGAACATGTTTTCAAAGAATTCCGAGAAATCGCCGCCCCCGAAATCTTCGGCAGTATAACTGCCGGAAGTGCTGCCGCCGAAAGGATTTCCCGAACCCTGGTATTGCTGCTGTTGCTGAGCCTGTGCCCGTTTGGCCTGTTCAAATTGCTCTGCATTTTTCCAATGCTCGCCATATTCATCGTACTTCTTCCTTTTTTCCGGATCGCTAAGGGCTTCATTGGCTTCATTAATTTGCTGGAAACGTTTGTTGGCTTCTTTGTCGTTAGGGTTCAGATCGGGATGGTACTTTCTGGCCAGCTTGCGGTAAGCTTTTTTGATATCGTCCTGGGAGGCTGTTTTATCAATTCCAAGTGTCTGGTAGTAATCTATAAATGCCATATATTGTCTTTAGCTATTACAAGTTAACAACAAATGAAAATATAAAATAGTTGTTCAGTATAAAAAGTATTAAATTATTACTGAACCTGAAGCTTCGACTTTGGTTTTCCGGCTTTCTGGATGCAGGTATCCAGGAAATGATCGATTCCGGTTGTGGCATAACCCAGCAGCCTTGAGTTTTCACCTAGTTCGGAAGAGAGGATGGTGGTGCGCTCCCTGATCTGGGTCATACAATAGGTATTGATGGCCTGCTGCATGGGCAGGGTGATGTATTGTTTGGCTTCGGCAATTTTACCGCTTAAAATAATGAGCTCCGGGTTAAAGAGCTGGATGAGCATGGCAATACCTTTGCCCATATAGGTGCCGATATTGGAAAGCAGCTGTATGGCGTACTGATCGCCTTTGTTTGCTGCTTCTATAATTACAGCAGGTTCAATCCTTTGCAGTTCTTCTTTGCTGAGTTTGTTGAGCATGGAATTTTTGCCGGCCATGATGCCTTCTTTTGCCATTTCTGATAAGGCATTGCCCGAGGTAATGGTTTCCAGGCAGCCGTGTTTGCCGCAGTAACACAGGGCCCCGTTCTCTACAAAGGGGATGTGCCCCAGTTCGCCCGAAAACCCGCAGGCACCTTTTCTCAGTTTGCCATCCATGATGATGCCGAGTCCGACACCGAGGTCCATTAACAGGATGAGGACATTCTGTTTACCCTTTGCCATGCCATGTGTAAATTCGGCCATAGACGATCCGTTGACGTCATTCTGGATCACAACGGGGAGTTTCAGCGTTTTCTCAAATTCTGTTGTGAGCGAGATGTCTTCTTCATCACTAAGAAAATAGCTGTAGCTTTTCCCTTTTTCAGAATCGATCAGGCCCGGCATACCTACGCTGCAGCCAATCAAAGCCTCCTGGCTGATGTGATGGTCTTTCAGGATGTCCTGTACCTGGCTGCCTAATATATTGAGGAAATCGGACCGGGTGCTTTTGGAGATGGGCAGGGCGATGGTCTGGGCTTCTACTATATAGTTATAGTTGTTGTCGATAATCGCTATCTTGGTGTGAAACAAGGCAATGTCAATACAAAGGATCAGGATCTTTTTATCTTTTAGGCTATAGAGATCAGGTTTCCTGCCGCCAATAGATACGCCATAACCTTTTTTTTCTATCCAGCCTTCAGCTGTTAAGCTGCTGATCAGTTTTAGAATACTGGGGGTGCTCATGTTCATGGTACGGCATAAGGCGGAGACAGAACATGGCCCCAGATTAAAAAGATGTTTGACGAGCTGGTATTGGTGTATCAGCTGTTTATCCTGCGTTGGTTTTGTTATGTGATTTAATAGACTAAGATTCATGAATTTAATTGCTCTATTTGGTTAAATATAGAGAACTTATGTTAAAATTTTATAAAAGTATTTTTAATACGTAAATAATTAAACGATGTTTTGTGATTTTAACAATTTCTCCCTAATATTAACCATGCAAGTACCGGACTTTTGATGTTTGGAAAAGTATGAACCATGATAACAACACAAAGCTGACATGAAACCCAAAGAACCACAACAAGCAAACTCCAGAAGAGATTTCATTAAAAAGACTGCGGTAGGATTGGCCGCATTTACCATTGTTCCGCGCTATGTATTGGGCGGGCAGGGATTTATTGCACCAAGTGATAAGCTAACCAAGGCCGTTATTGGTGTTGGCGGCATGGGCCGTAACCACTTCCCATATGAAGGCACACAGGTAGTTGCAATCTGCGATGTAGACAAGAGACACATCGCCAAGTCGCTGCCTATGCTGGATAAGGGGGTAAAAACCTTTAGCGACTACCGTGAGATGATCCAGCTTCCCGAAGTAGATATTGTGCACATAGCGACACCACCGCACTGGCATGGCATTATGGCTGTTGATGCGGCCAACGCCGGTAAAGACATTTGGTGCGAAAAACCAATGACACATACCATAGGCGAGGGAAAAAGGGTAATGGAGGCTGTACAGGCCAATGGGAGGATTTTCAGGCTGAATACCTGGTTCCGTTTTAAAGATACTTTTTATGGACTGGGCACTACCGTTAAGCCGGTGAAAAAATTGGTAGACAGTGGTTTGCTGGGCTGGCCTTTAAAGGTTACGGTAAGCAGGCATACAGGGTACGACTGGAAATTTTTCTGGGTGGGCAAGGATAATTTACCTCCTGAGCCGGTACCTGCAGAGCTGGATTACAATTCCTGGCTTGGCCCGGCACCTTATAAACCTTACAGCACACATCGCGTGCACCAGACTTTCAGGGGTTACTGGGACTATGATGGCGGCGGTTTAAGTGATATGGGACAGCATTACCTGGACCCGATCCAGTACTTTTTAGGTAAAGACGATACCAACCCCGTTTCGGTTGAAATTGATGCCCCGCAACAACATACCGATGCGGTAGGCATCTGGCGCAGGATAACTTATACTTATGCTGATGGCTGCCAGATTATTTTAGATGGTGAGGCCAAGGATGCGAATGTACCTTATATTGAAGGACCAAAAGGAAAGCTTTATCCAGGGTTTAAGTCGGACATTCCTGATCTGGAACGCAAGCTTGCTGCATTCCCTGATCCGGCACCGCAACTCACAGATTTCAGCGAAGCGGTAAGAACAAGACAGCAGTTTGCCTTAAATGAGCAGAACGGGCACCGTTCATGTAACATCATTAACATAGGTCTTGCTGCCCTGCGTTTGGGACGCAACCTGAAGTTTGACCCGGTTAAACAGGAATTTATTGATGATGAGGGCGCCAACCGATTGATTAACCCGGTTATGCGTGCTCCTTTTACCATTTAATTTAATCCTTTTTAAAATATTTAGAATTAACCTTTTACCCTTACTATAATGATAAAAAAGATATTCTTTGTTCTGCTCGCTGCCGTAATGCTGCAATATCAGGCCCTTGCGCAGGACAAAACAGACCAACGTACCATCACCACCAGAATTGCAGATTTACTGGCGCAGCTGCCTGCCAGGGATGCCAAACAGCTGAAAGCAAACATGCAGGAAATTGCCAATATGGGCGAGGATGGTTATGTAACCCTGATTAGCGGTTTAACCGCGCCGGGCAAAGGAAACAATGCCCTGCTGGAATATGCTATTGGCGGATTTTCAGGCTATGTGACCCAGCCCGGACAGGAAGCCTGGAGAAAAATGAGCGTAAACGCTTACTGCAAAGCCCTGGCCAAAGTATCGGACAAACAAAACAAATCCTTCCTCATCGCTCAGCTGGAAACTGTAGGCAAAGACGATGCTGTGGCTTGCCTGGAAGGTTATTTAACAGATGCCCAGCTGGCAGATCCTGCGGCAAGGGCCCTGGTTAAGGTGAACTCGGCTGCTGCAAAAACAGCACTGCTGAATAGCCTGGCCAAATCTTCTGGCGCTGCCCGCCTTTCTATTGTTGAGGCTTTGGGAGATAGCAGGAGCAGGGAAGCAGCCAAAGCGATAGCTGGTTTAACTACCGGTGGAGATGACCTGGCTAAAATGGCTTTGTATGCATTGGCTTACATTGCCGATCCGGCTTCAGAGGGCGTAATGTCCACCGCTGCTGAAAAAGCTGGCTTTAAATACGATAAAACAAATGCTGTTGCCGCCTATGGCATTTACGCCACTGAGCTGATGAAAGGCAGTGATAAGGCTTTGGCCAATAAAATAGCCAAACAGCTACTGGAAAAGGCTACTGGCGACAACCAGGTACATACACGTACTGCCGCATTGAAGATCGTTTCTGATTTCAGCACACAGCAGAGCGATGAATACCTGATGGCTGCGATGGACGATAAAAGCTTTGAATACCGCGCTGCAGCATTGAAATTTGCCTTGCCTAAACTTAGCCCTGCAACCGCAGAACAATGGGTTAAAAAGGCCGCAAAAGCTGATCCTGAAACACAGGTTGCCATTTTAAATATGCTGGGCGAGAGTAAAGTGCAATCGATATTGCCTTCGATCAGTAAACTGTTTAAAAGTAATGATGCCGCTGTAAGGGCCGCCGCCTTTGCTGCAACGGGTAATATTGGCGAAGAGGCATCGCTGCCAGCCTTACTTAAAGTAATGGGCAAAGGTGATGCGGCCGATATAACTGCGCTTTCCAATACCATTTTAAGAATGAAAGGCGAGGGCATAGGTGCTAAGGTTGCTGCCTTTATCCCTAAAGCAAAACCGGAAGTACAGGTGGCCCTGATCAATGTATTGGCCGCGAAAGCTGCAAATGCACAATTGGGTACTGTTTCTGCTTTACTGAAAAGTAAAAACCCGGAGGTAAGGCAAGCTGCTTTCTCGGCATTGAAACAAACCGTAACCAGCGATAACCTGCCGCAGTTGTTCACTTTGCTGAATGAAACCAGCAACCAGGATGAACTGGTAAAGGTACAGGAAGCTGTTATTGCAGCTGTAAAAGGTACGCAAAACAGGGACCAGCAGGTAGATGCAGTTTTACAGCAAATGACTGCGGCACCTGATGCCAAAAAAGAATTGTATTATAAAATGCTGGGCAGTTTGGGTGGAGAGAAATCCTTGAAAGCGGTTTCTGAAGCCTTTAACAGCGGTAATGAGCAAACCAAAAAAGCGGCAATTGCAGCTTTGTCGTCATGGACAGATGCTGGTGCAGCCGGAGAACTGATAAAGATCAGCCGTGAGCCGGCCAATGCGGCTTACCTGGACCAGGCTCTTAATGGTTACCTGCGCCTGGTAAGAACTACAAAATACCAGCCGGAGCAAAGGTTGTTGCTGCTTCGCGAGGCCATGGCTGTTGCCAAAACCCCGGCCCAGCAAGGACAGATCTTAAAAGACCTGGAGCAGGCCAAGTGTTTTAATTCCTTATTGTTTGCGGGCAGGTATTTAGACAATGCCGCTTTACAGCAACCTGCCGCCAATGCGGTAATGAACATTGCCCTGGCCGATAAGTCGTACAAAGGAACGATTGTAAAAGACCTGCTCAATAAAACCATTGCTACTATTAAAGGTGGTGATGCCGAATACCAGATTGAGGCCATGCGTAAATACCTTGCCGAAATGCCACAGGGTGAAGGTTTTGTTCAGGCATTCAACGGCACCGATCTTACCGGCTGGAAAGGCCTGGTAGCTGATCCGATAAAACGTTCGAAAATGGATGCCAAAACCCTTGCAGATGCACAGGAAAAAGCAGATGCATCGGCACGTGAAAGCTGGAAGCCCATGAACGGTGAGCTGCATTTTATGAGCCATGGCAACAACCTGGCCACAGTAAAGAAGTATGGCGATTTCGAGATGCTGGTGGACTGGAAGATCATTGACGATAAAAAAGGCGAAGGTGATGCCGGCATTTACCTGCGCGGTACGCCACAGGTTCAGATCTGGGACAACGCCCGTGTGAAGGCTGGTGCCCAGGTAGGTTCTGGTGGTTTGTACAACAATAAAGTTCATGAAAGCAAACCGCTTCAGGTTGCCGATAACAAACTGGATGAATGGAACACCTTCCGCATTTTAATGAAGGGCGATCGTGTTACCGTATACCTGAACGGGGTACTGGTAACCGATAACGTGATCCTGGAAAATTACTGGGACAGAAACCTGCCAATCTTTGCTGAAGAGCAGATCGAACTGCAGGCCCATGGTTCGCCGGTAGCTTACCGAGACATTTACATCCGTGAGATCCCGCGTCCGAAACCATTTGAACTGAGTGCGCAGGAGAAGAAAGAAGGTTACAAGGTATTGTTTGACGGTACCAATATGCACAACTGGACTGGTAACACTACGGAATATATCATTGAAGATGGCAACATCTCTATCCGCCCGAAACCTGGAAAGGGCTCTGGTGGTAACCTGTTTACCAAAGAGGAATTCAGTGATTTCATTTTCCGTTTTGAATTTCAGCTGACCCCGGGCGCAAACAATGGCCTGGGCATCAGGGCACCTTTAACAGGTGATGCAGCTTACCAGGGTATGGAATTGCAGATCCTGGACAACGATGCACCGATCTATAAAAATCTGCACGTTTACCAGTACCATGGCTCTGTATATGGAACCATCCCTGCCAAAAGAGGTTTCCTTAAACCTGTAGGTGAATGGAACTATGAGGAGGTAATTGTAAAAGGCCCTAAAATTAAGGTGATCCTGAACGGCACCGTAATCCTGGATGGCGACATCACTGAAGCACGTAAAAATGGTGCTGCTGATGGAAAACCACACCCTGGCTTGCAGCGTGAAAGTGGCCACATCGGTTTCCTTGGTCACGGTTCGCCGGTGCAGTTCAAAAACATCAGGATCAAAGACCTTAGTGCAAAGAACGTTAAGAGCGTGAAGAGCGTTAAGAAATAGAAAACAGGTTGTATCAGGAAGTGTAAATTATGATGGAAGAGAAAAAGGATTCTGCAGCAATCAATTCAAGGAGAAAATTTATCAAGACTGCAGGATTGGCTGCAGCGGGTTTTATGATTGTGCCGCGCCATGTATTGGGCGGAAGGGGCTTTCTGGCACCGAGTGACCGCCTGATGGTTGCCGGTGTAGGTGTAGGCGGTAAGGGTGAGAGTAACCTGGCCAAAATATATAGCGGCGGTAAATCGGAGATCGCATTTTTATGCGATGTGGATGACCGCAGGGCGGCCAATTCTGTAAAGGCTTTTCCAAAGGCAAAGTATTACAGGGACTACCGCGAAATGCTGGACAAGGATGGTAAAAGTATAGATGCGGTAGTGGTATCGACACCAGATCATAACCATGCCATGATTGCCATGGCGGCCATGCAGCTGGGTAAACACGTATATGTGGAAAAACCATTGACGCACGACATTTATGAGGCACGTAAGCTGAGAGAGGCTGCCGAACGCTATAAGGTGGTGACGCAGATGGGTAACCAGGGTGCATCAGGAGAAGGGGTACGGCAATTGCAGGAATGGCTGGACGACGGACAGATTGGCAAGGTGCATACGGTATATTGCTGGACAAACAGGCCTACCTGGCCGCAGGGCCTTTTATGGCCTTCGACACCAGGGGCGGTGCCTGCTGAACTGGACTGGGACTTATGGCTGGGCTCTGCCCCCTATAAACCTTATGTAGAAAAGCTGGTGCCCTTTAACTGGCGCGGCTGGTGGGATTACGGGACAGGCGCTATAGGTGATATGGGTGCCCATTTGGTTGAGCCTTCGGTAAAGGTATTGGGACTGGATACTCCGCTTGATGTACAATGCAGCGTAGGTACTTTATACCTGGATGAATTTAAAAGAGGTTATTTCCCGGACAGTTGTCCGCCTTCAAGTCATGTGATCATGACTTTCGAAAAAACGAAAAAGACCAAGGGGAACCTGAAAATGCACTGGATGGATGGGGGCATTAAGCCTGAACGTCCGGAAGAATTGCTGCCAAATGAATCGTTTGGCGACAACGGTGTGTTGTTTGAAGGTACCAAAGGAAAGATGATGTGCGGTGTGTACGGTGCCAATCCGAAACTGCTGCCGTTAACCCGCAACAACGAGGTGCGCACCAAAAAGAAACTGGCACGTGTACCTGGTGATGTTGACGGGCATTATACACAATGGGCAGAGGCCGCGATTGCAGGCTATGGAAAGGTGCAGCTAAGTTCGCCTTTTGATGTTGCAGGCCCGCTTACCGAAACGTTGTTGATTGCCAATCTGGCCATAAGGGGTACTGATGTGCCGCGTACAAAAGCAGATGGTAAGGTGTTTTATCCGGGCAGGGACATGAAACTGCTTTGGGATAAAGAGAACATGCGGGTGACGAATTTTGATGAGGTAAACCAATATGTAAAACGCGAGTACCGTAAGGGCTGGAGTTTAGGCGTATAATTTAAATTGAAAGCATGTCTGTAGGACTAAAAAAATTAAGGGTATTGGTAGTGGGCTGTGGCAATATGGGGGCTTCCCATGCCACAGCCTACCATACACTTCCCGGATTTGAGATTTGCGGCCTGGTATCTACCGGGAACAGCAAAGTGGTTTTAAATGAAGCGCTGGGCGGCGGTTACCCCTTATTCAGTGATTATGACCAGGCCCTGGAGCAAACCAAACCTGAGGCGGTATGTATTTCTACCTATCCGGATACGCACGAAGCTTTTGCCATTAAGGCAATGGCGGCGGGGGCACATGTATTTATAGAGAAACCACTGGCCGATTCGGTAGCCGGTGCGGAGCGTGTAGCCGAAGCCGCTAAAAGGTACAATAAAAAATTGCTGGTCGGTTATATTTTACGCTATCATCCTTCCTGGGAGAAATTCATTGAACTTTCCTCGGAAATGGGCAAACCGCTGGTGATGCGGATGAACCTGAACCAGCAGAGCCAGGGTGCGAAATGGACGGTGCACCGCAACCTGATGAAGAGCCTGAGCCCTATTGTGGATTGCGGGGTGCATTATATTGACGTGATGTGCCAGATGACGCGTTCCAAACCTTTGCAGGTAAGCGCCATTGGGGCAAGGCTGACGGAAGAAATCCCGGCAGGCAATTACAATTACGGGCAGCTGCAGATCCGTTTTGAAGATGGCTCTGTGGGCTGGTACGAAGCTGGCTGGGGGCCGATGATGAGCGAGACCGCCTTTTTTGTAAAAGATGTAATCGGCCCGAAAGGTTCGGTATCCATTGTAGCAAAACAAGCAGGCGCATCAGGCAATTCGGACAATATAGATGCGCATACCAAAACCGAATCGATTAAGGTGCATTATGCTGATCTTGATGCAGCAGATAAGTTTGCGAAAGCCGACAGCTGGGTAGACCTTAAGGATGAACCCGGTCACCAGGAACTGTGCAACCGGGAACAGCGCTACTTTTTGAAGGCGATACTGGAAGATATTGATCTGGATGAGCCTACAGCCGATGCCATCAACAGTCTGAAAATTGCTTTTGCCTGTGATGAGTCGGTAAGAACAGGGCAGATTGTACAGCTTAAATAGCAACTTTAATAACAAAATAATATCCCCGGTCTGATAAAAAAGCCGGGGATTTTTAATGTATTATTAATACCAGATGGTGTTTAAATTTATATGACTAAGCTAGCTTGCAGCACTAAAAATCGTTAAGGTTTTAAATTATTTTTTCTTAATATTGATATACCGTTCAGAACTTCATCATAATAACCAAATAATTGAACAGCAGCGAAAAGTTTTATGAAAACTATTGAATGATGTTTAGAGAAACAGATAGAGATTTATGGACTTCATTCATTAACGGGGATACCGATGCCCTGAACTTGCTGTATAAACAATTTGTTGATGTGTTGTATGCTTTTGGCTTAAGGTTTACGGAAGATGGGGAACTGGTGAAGGACGGGATACAGGATTTGTTTGTTGATCTGTTTAAATATCGTAAAACGCTGGCTCCCGAAGTAAATGTAAAATCTTATCTTTTTACTTCGCTTAAGCGCAAGATTTGTCTGGTGTTAAAGAAGCAGGCTGTGGAGGCCAATCACAGCTTTGAAGTGCCTTTTTTACTTTCAGGGAGTGTTGAAGAGCAAATCATTCAGGATGAGCAGGAATCGGCACTTTTGTTAAAGCTGAATAAACAGCTGGAACTGCTGCCAAGCAGACAGAAGGAAGCCCTTTACCTGAGGTTTAATGCCGAACTGGAATATGAGGAGATAGCGCTGGTCATGAATGTTTCACTGGAGACCTGCCGCACCCTGGTTTATCGTGGTGTAAAGCAGTTGAGGGAGCGTATGGTAGTGAACCATCTCTATAAAATACTGGCCTGAGATGCGTCAGGAAGCGATTTTTATTTTTTTTTAAAATAATCGTCTATAAAATCGGAGTTCCTCACTCTGTATACACTATAAAGTGTATAAATGGATTCAAAGAACAATTATAAAGCTGAAGATTTTTTATCGGGCCGTGTTCCGGAGGGAAAGGAGCACCTGGTTTCTGACAGCGAGCGGGAGCTTGGGGAAGAAATTAAGGCTGCTGTAAAAAATGCCGGTCAGGAGAAATTGACAGCGCTGGAGGTTGCGGGCTTGTGGGAACGGATTGAGCAGGAGGCAGTAGCTAAACCTAAACGGTACACCTGGAAATTATACCTGCAGGCAGCGGCAGTTTTGTTTGCGGTACTGGGTATAGGAATGTGGCAGTACCTGCAATATACGCCTACGCATAAGCTGATGGAATTTGCGGCACAAAATGTAACCAGGAAAAGCGCCGCGATGAATAAGACAGCGATAAAAGGACAGGTTCAGGCATCTGATACTGTAAATGAAGAAGAGAACATCATTACGACCAATGATTTTAATACCCTGGTTGTCGGAGCTGCCCAGCGTTCGGTAATTAAACTCCCTGATGGTACCAAAGTATGGCTGAATTCTGGCTCCAGGCTGATTTATCCGGTTGTTTTTTCGGGTGACAGCAGAGAGGTTTATCTGGAAGGTGAAGCTTATTTTGATGTGACCCACGATAAGGCGCATCCATTCTATGTGCGGGCCACCAATATGGACATTAAGGTGTTGGGAACCGAGTTTTACGTGAGTTCGGATGCGAAAAGCGACAAAAATTACGCTGTTCTGGTTAAGGGAAGCATATCTTTTTCGACAGGTAACTGGTTAAATAAAGTGGAAAAGAAACTGGTTCCGGGGCAGCAGATCAGCTATGACCTTAAAGCCAATAAGCTTCAGATAGCGGAAGTAAAGACAGCAGAGTTTGAATCCTGGAAGGAAGGCTTGCTGCATGTTGAACAGGAATCACTCGAAGAAATTGTACAGAAGGTAGCAAGATATTATCGTATTGAGATCGGTACGCAGGGGCTAGACCTGAGTGAAACCTTTTCTGGTACACTCTATCTTCAGCGTGCTGCAGAGGATGTATTAAAGGTTTTATTTTCGGGAACGTCTTATGTATACAATAGTTCAGAAAGGAGGGTGGAACTGAGAAAACGCTAACTATTGATGAAAAAAGGAGATGCGACAACATCTCCTCCAAACAATAACCAATTCAAGCTATTATTTAACTCATTAACAAAAATATGAAAAAACTTCATGTATGTGAACCTCATGCATTCTATTTAAGGCTCAAAACTAAAATAATAAGAACTATGAAAGTAATAATGGTTTTATTATGGATGGGAATGATGACCGCTTATGCCAACACAAAAGCCCAGGTTCGTATGAATATAGACCTGAACCGGGGGAATTTACCGGAATTATTTCAACAGATTCAAAAGCAGAGCGATTACTTAATCATTTATAAAGACGATTTCATTAAACTAAACAAGTACGAAGAGTTAAACCTTAAATTAAACAATAAAACCATAAAAGAAATTTTAGACCGGGCTTTAAAAGATAGTGGCCTGAGTTATGCAATATCAGGAAGGCAGGTTGTTATTTTGCCCGGAGAACCGGAGGGAAGAAAAGCACAGGATAGCTTGCTGACCATAAGGGGACGCGTATATGATACGCATGAGCCGCCCTCTGCATTACCTGGCGTGAGTATCAGAATAAAAGGCTCGACTACAGGAACGACAACAGACGGGGACGGTTATTTTACGATCAAGGCAAAGAAGAGTGATGTGCTTGTGTTTTCGATGATCAGTTACCTGAGCTTTGAATATACGGTGTTAAAAGCTGACAGGAGCCTTAACGTATCGCTTAAGGAAAATGTATCGGCGCTGAATGAGATTATTGTGGTAGGTTTAAACGAACAGCAAAAGAAACACATTGCAAGTTCTGTGGCATCTCTGAACATCAAATCAAATGTAGAAGGGAAACCCATCACCACCCTGTCGCAATCTCTGCAGGGTGGTGTGACGGGTATAAACGTTACCCAGGCATCAGGGCTTCCGGGCGGTGATGCGGCTGCTATTAAGATCCGCGGTATCAGCACTACCGGGAATTCGGACCCTTTGGTTCTGGTAGATGGTATCCCCATGGATATGAACCATATAGATCCGGTAACTGTAGAGAGCGTAACGGTGCTTAAAGATGCGGCCGCTGCGGCCAGTTATGGATCGAGGGGTGCAAACGGCGTAATTGTGGTAACTACCAAACGAGGTGTTGCCGGTAAGGTGTCGGTGGTTTACGATGGTTATTATGGCGTACAACAGGCTTCTGCCTTACCAGCTACCGTAGATGCACCTACGTATATGCGCATGTACAATGAGGCTAGCTACAACAGCAATCCGGGTAATACCTTGCCTTTTACCCAGGAACAGATAGACAATACCCGAAATGGCATGGATCCTGTGGCTAACAATGGTAAGGCTTTTGCCAATAGCAACTGGCTGGATATGTTGATTGATGATGCTGCGCCAATTACAAGTAACTCGATTTCATTGAGTGGCGGAAGCAGTGTGGCCAGATTTGCACTGACCGGAAATTATACTTATCAAAAAGGGATTATTCCTTTAAGTAATATGAAGCGTTTTAACATCAGGGCAAATACTACAATTTCCTTAAGTGATAAATTTCAGGTGAACCTGGATTTGCTGGCCATTAAAAGGAATACACAGCAGCCCAACAGACCGAGTGCTTCGGGAAATTCGGGTAACAGACTTTTAGAGGATATGTATAGGGTTCCGCCCACCATCATCCCAAAATTTCCAGTAAAAGAAGGACGTACCTTTTATGGTCAGCATGTGGACATTGTGAACCCGCTTGCCTATACTGAAGTAGGTGGTACCCGTGCATTCGAATTTGGACAAACCAGCATCAACCTGCAGCCAAAATGGGAAATGTTTAAGAATTTTAACCTTAAGGGGCAATTTAGTTTCAGGTTAAACAGTGATATAAGCAGGGATACGCGCGAAAACTTTAACCATTTTGATTATTTTACAGGAGCGTTACTGAGAACCTGGGGGATACAACGGACTAACTCTATGGCCAGAACTACTTACTATTATGCTGGGCTGGCGGCAGATTATACTTTAAATGTAGGAGATCACAGAGTGTTTGCCCTGGCAGGTTATTCGCAGGAAGAAAATAACAGTGGTTCATGGGACGTGAATTCCATTATATCGGGATATGCCAAATTGAATTATTCCTATAAAGACAAATACTTGCTGGAAGGTACTGTACGTACAGATGGGTCTTCACGTTTCGGGCCTGGTAATAAATTTGGTGTTTTCCCTTCCGTTGCATTGGGCTGGAATATACACCATGAGAATTTTCTTAAGGACAGTCGTTTAATTAACAATTTTAAGCTTCGCGCTTCTTATGGTAAATTAGGTAACGATAATATAGGTCTTTACAGATACCAGACTTTAATTAACAATTCGAGCGGCGTAGAAACTACTTATGGTAATCCTGATATTACCTGGGAGTCGGTAAACATGCTGGATGTCGGTTTTGATCTTGGGTTAATGAAAAATAATAAACTGGAGCTGACTTTCGATTACTATGATAAACAGACGAAAGATATGATCATGCTTCCGGTGTTACCTTTGGTTGGTGGTTTTGAGTCGGATGTTCCTGTAAATGCTGGCGAGGTGTCTAATAAAGGCTGGGAACTTTCTTTAAATTATAACGATAAGATCGGTCAGCATGTAGACATCTCTTTCAGGCCTGGTATTTCCTATAACAAAAACGAAGTGCTTAAGCTCCAGGGGAATGACATAACGACTACAACTGTGGTAACTAAGGTGGGAGGTCCTGTGGGAGGTATTTACGGATACCGTACTGCCGGCTTACTTCAGTCTGCCGACTTTGATGCAAATGGTAACCCTTTAGTGCCGGTTTTACCTAATGCCAAGCCAGGTGATATCAGGTATATGGATTTGGACGGTGATAAAGTAATCGGTCTGGGTGACCAGGGGCTCATTGGCAATCCTGTCCCTCAGGTCAACTATTTTGCCAATTTTCGGCTGGCTTACAAAAACTTTGATCTTGAGACCTTGTTACAAGGTGCGGGGAAATCTGATGCTGTATTGTTTGGTATGTTTGCTTTTCCTCTGGATTTTAGTGCAGATGGCGGTGTTCCTACCACATATTATGCTGACAATTACTGGACTCCGGAGCACACAAACGCCCGCTTCCCCCGTTTAAATGTAACACCGGCCAACAATAAATTATCGTCAGATTTCTGGTTTCAGAATGGGGCTTACCTCAGGGTAAAATATGTACAGTTGGGGTACAACTTTAACAGTCCTTTTGTAAAAAAGTTGGGAGTGAACTCTATCAGGGCCTATTTTAATGCTCAGAACCCTGTGACATTTACTTCGGTGAAAATTACAGACCCTGAAAGCAGGGGTTATCAATGGACATATGGGTTGGTTAAGCTTTATACTTTGGGATTCAGTGTTAAATTTTAATTCTAATTGATATGAAATATATATATTATCTGGTGTTTACCGGTTTATTACTGTCCACCAGCAGTTGTGAAAAATTCCTGACACACGATAACCCTCAGGATGTATATGATGAAATTTGGTGGAATACGGAACCGAATATAACCGCGGCTTTAAATTCTGTTTATGCAGGTATACCGGATGGCTCTTCCGGGCGTCAATTGATGTTTTTGGATGCCATGAGCGACAATGCAGTTGCAAGACAAAATTTACGTGGTGATTATGAATCTTATGTAAAAGGCGTACAGGGGGCCAACTGGGGAGTTGGAAGAATGATATGGGACGACGATTATCGTGACATCAGGAGGGCTAATCGTTTTCTGGAGAACATAGACAGGGCATATCTGCCTGTAGAAGCACTTAAAAGCCAGTACATTTATGAGGCCCGGGCACTGCGTGCCTATTACCACATGGAACTGTCTATGTTTTTTGGAGGAATAACCATTATGAAACAATCGGTAGCTCCAAATGATAGTTATTTACCAAGGAACACTGCTAAAGAGGTTTATGATTTTGTAATAGCAGAACTTACCGAATGTGCTAAAAGTGGTAGTCTGCCGCCAAAATATGTAAATAATGCCGATCTCAAACGTATGTCGGCAGCCACCTGCTGGGGCCTTATTTCCAAATATGCTTTATATAATAAAGATTACCAGCTGGCAAGAGATGCTGCCAAAGCAATTATTGATATGGGTGAATATAGCTTGCGCAAAAGCACTGTTTTACGAAATAGCTACGCTGATTTATTCTTGTATACAGGGGAAATCAATAATGAGCGGATCTTTTTCAGGGAAATCACTTCTGGTGGTAATCAGTGGCTTACTTTTGCACCGCAGGGAACTGGAGGAAAAACAGTGGTTTCCCCAACTGCCTCTATAGTTAATGCTTACGAAACCAGGCAAGGGAAAACACTGGAAGAGCTTGGCCCTGATTCGGCAGCCATTTATGCCAAAGAACCCAATTACAGAAATAACAGGGATCCGAGGATGATTGCTTCCATCATTTTGCCAGGCACCAATTATACCGGAGTAGTGCTTAAACCTTTTGAGGCGGGACTGGATAAACTGGGAGATCAGAATTCAACCTCTACAGGATTTTGGATAAATAAGTACCTTGACCCAAAAGATAAAACAGGAACAAGAACGCTTGATTTTATGATTATGCGTTATGCAGAAGTGCTGTTAAATTATGTAGAATGCCTGGTTGAAACGGGAGATTATGGTAACCCTGACGTTGTTAAATATTTAAACGAGATCAGAAACCGCGCAGGCATGCCGAATGTAAACGTGGCAGTTTACAACACTCAGGATAAACTAAGAGAATTGGTGAGAAGGGAACGCAGGGTTGAACTTGCATTTGAAGGTGTGCGTTATTACGACATCAGAAGATGGGGGATATTTGAACAGGTAATGAACGGGCAGGTATACGGGGCAATTGATCCGGCAACAAACCAGCCTGTGAATGTAGAGGTGAGATCTGCCAAGGCTAACCGGGATATGATCTGGCCAATTCCACAGGCAGAATTGCTTGCTAATCCAAAAATGGACCAAAACCCAAATTACAATTAAGCTTTAACCGGGTTAGGCGAAGAATGTAGCATTAGAGCGTACAGCACCATATTGTACGCTCTCTTTAATTAAATACCGGGTAGCGTACTTCTCTTTTTACCTCATCAATTACTGGTAAGGATTTTACTTCTGCCAGGTTGGATACATGGCCTAGCTTCTCGGTTAGGAAATAGTTGTAGGAGGCCATGTTTTCGACTACCACTTTAATGTAAAAATCGAAATGTCCCGTAATGTGGAGGCATTCGAGAACTTCCTCAAAATCTGATATGGCATTCCTGAAAAGATCGAGCGCCTGGGAAGTATGATCGTTTACCCGCACAAGTACACAGCTGATGAACAAACTGCTCACCTTTTTATGGTCGGCAATTGCGATATAATTTTTAATAATGCCATTCGCTTCCATTCGGTTTATTCTCTCTGAAATGACAGATTTGGAGCGGTTGAGTTTCATGCCGATCTCTTTGGTGTTTAACCTGGCATTGCGAACAAGGATCCTTAATATTTCATAATCAAGTGGGTCGAGGTTAGGTATCATCTGACTGAGGCTGGATATTGGTTTTTTATGGTTAGTTAGTTGGTCCCAAATATAAGGCTATAAAACAGGTAAGCCGATAATTTGTCGGTATTTTTTATATGCGCCAAAATTTTATTTTGTATTTGATGTGGATTTTGTCTTGAAGCCAATAATGTATGGTAAAGACAGGGTAAAACCGGACAGCGACCGGAAATTGACAGAGTTGCTAATTTTTCAGTTTTAGCTTGCGAGTTTTGTAAAAGACAAGAAAAAATAAATTGATATGAGACAGTTAAAGATAGCACAGTCTATTACCAGGAGAGATTCGGATGCTGTTGAAAGGTATTTAAGGGATATTGGTAAAATTGAGTTGCTAAATATGAATGAAGAAGTTCTCCTGAGCAGAAGGGTGCGGAATGGTGATCAGCAGGCCCTGAGCAAATTGGTAGCCGGTAACCTGCGTTTTGTGGTTTCAATTGCGAAGAATTACGAAGGCAGGGGCCTGTTGCTTTGCGATTTGATAAGTGAGGGCAATGTAGGATTGATAACTGCGGCTCAGCGGTTTGACCCCACTATGGGCTTTAAGTTCATTACATTTGCAGTATGGTGGATTCGCCAGTCTATCTTATCGGCGATTGCGAAGCAGAAACGTTTGGTGCGCCTGCCTGCGAACCAACTGGCGGCATTGTCAAAAATCAATCTGGCAGGCTTAAAACTGGAGCAGCAACTGGAAAGGGTACCCGGCATTGAAGAGCTGGCGGAGGCTACAGGATTTACAAAAGACCAGGTAGCGCTATATATGAATACGGGTGTTATACCTTATTCACTGGATCGTGTGGTGGATGGGGAAAGCAAGCTGACCTTGATGGATAAACTGGCCGATAAAAGCATAAAAGATACAGATCATTTGACCAGGGATGAGTCTATATTGATTGATCTGCACCGGGCAATAAGCCGTTTACCTACACGGGAGCAAAAGATTCTGATCCTGCTATATGGAATGAACGGTCAGCCGCCTACGCCACTTGAAGATATGGTAGGTATATTTAGTATAGGGAAGGAACGGCTGCGGCAACTTAGGGACAAAGCGCACAAAACCCTTCAGTTAAAATATGCCAGGGCTTTGTCTGATTATTTTTAACATCTGTTGCTGAAAAAAAATATGTGTATAAATATTCATTTGGTGAAAATCCAATAATTATTAACTTTAGCGCGTTATATCTTATATTTAAAAATCTTAAACGAAGAAAAACATGGAAAAATTTTCAAAACTTAAACAACTAATTGCTGGCGCAGAAGCTGATGCAGACAAATTTTATAATTCAGGCAATGGTGCTGCTGGTACCAGGGTACGTAAAGCTATGCAGGATTTAAAAGGCCTTGCTCAGGAAATTCGTACTGAAATTACTGAGAAAAAAAATGCAAAGTAATTATCTTTGATTTTATGAGAAAGGCCCCGATATTTCGGGGCCTTTCTCGTTTAGGTTAGAATAAATGGAAGGCAGTGCCCAATACCGTAAGATTATCCATGTTGATATGGATTCATTTTATGCTTCGGTAGAACAGAGGGATAATCCTGATCTGCGTGGCAAAGCTATTGCTGTGGGCGGATCGCCTGAAGGCAGGGGTGGAGTGGTTGCCACGGCAAGTTACGAGGCAAGGGCCTATGGGGTACATTCGGCCATGCCCTCTAAGCAGGCTATAAAGTTGTGCCCCCATCTGATATTTGTCTATCCCAGGTTTGCGGTGTATAAAGAAGTGTCAAGGCAGATCAGGGAGATATTTCGTCGCTATACCGATCTGATCCAGCCGCTTTCATTAGATGAGGCTTATCTGGATGTAACCGATGATAAGCTTGGCATAGGTTCTGCAATTGACATTGCAAAGCAAATTAAACAGTCGATAAAAGATGAACTGCACTTGACAGCATCGGCGGGCGTATCTGTCAATAAATTCGTTTCCAAAATAGCTTCGGATATCAATAAACCAGATGGTTTAACTTTTATCGGCCCTTCTAAAGTGGAACGTTTTATTGAGCAATTGCCGGTGGAAAAGTTTCATGGAGTAGGGAAGGTGACAGCAGCAAAGATGAAAATGCGTGGATTGCATACCGGTGCTGATCTGAAAAAATTATCGGAAACTGAACTGGTAAACTTATTTGGCAAAAGCGGAAGGTTTTTTTATAAAATAGTGAGGGGGGTAGACAACCGTCCGGTAGAACCTAACCAGGAAACGAAATCGGTTAGTGCAGAAGATACATTTTCGTATGACCTGACTGAACTCGGGGAAATGCAGATTGAACTGGAGAAGATAGGAAAGGTGGTTTTTAACCGGATTAAACAATACAATTTATCAGGGCGGACCATCACGCTAAAAGTGAAATTCAGTGATTTTAAACAGCTGACCAGGAGCAAGTCCTTTACTGAGGGAGTAGTTGATTTTGACAGGATGATGGATGCAGTACATGCGCTGCTGCGGGCGATAGATTTTACATCGAGAAGTGTGAGGCTCTTGGGGATTTCGCTCTCCAATTTTGAGAACGGAGCTGCGAAAAAAAATGATGTTTACCAGCCGAGGTTGTTTCCTTAGCAGGAGCCTTAAATTTTTTTTCATAAACTCGCAGCAATATCTTAAATTGTATATTATTATCTGCAGGTCAGATAAGCAAACTAGAAATCAACGTATAAAAAAAAACTATGAAAAAATTACTATCGTTAATTGCTATCCTGGGTTTATGTGTAAACCTGAGCATGGCGCAGACAGCTGCGGTATCAACTGCGAAGAAAGAAACTGCAAAAGCCAAGGCTGATGCAAAAAAACAAGCCGCTAAAGTTAAGGCCGATGCAAAAAAGGCTGAGGATAAAACAAAGGAAGCGGGAGTAAAACTTAAAAAGGATGGCACGCCCGATAAACGCTATGCCAATGCCAAAGCGGTTGAGAAGGAAGTAAAAACTACGACTACCAAAGCTGTATCAAAAGAGGCTGCAACTGCACCAGGTTTGAAAAAAGACGGTACGCCAGATAAACGTTTTTCGGCAAATAAGGAAAAAGTTGAGGCTCCTGTAAAGGCCGCGAAAAAAGAAGTTGCTGTAACCAAAAAGCAGGCCACTTCTGCTGTCACTACTGCCAAGGAATACAAACCTACGATTGACAGAAGTTTGCATGGCCCTAACGGAGAACAGATTTTAACCGGTCCGCGTGGTGGAAAATACTATATCAATAAAAACGGCAATAAAACTTATATCAAAAGAGAGGCGGAATAGATTTTCAGGCTGACTGGGAGGAAAGGGTGTGGCAAATTGCTGCACCCTTTCTGCATTTATGGAACATGAGCTTATTTATGTTGGGTAATATGTATTTTTAAAGAAAAAAGAATATGGAGAACAAGCAGATCACCGCCGTTACTGAATTGGATAGGGCGCATTATAAAACCAAGGTATATTCGGGCGGGCATTTTATATATGCCGATGAACCTGAAGATATTGGCGGAACAGATGAGGGCATGTCGCCAGCCGCCTTATTACTGGCCAGTTTAGGCAGCTGCACCGCAATCACCATAAGAATGTATGCTGATAGAAAAGGCTTTAACCTGGAACACATTAAAATTGAACTTGCGATTTGTAAGGAAGAGGAGATGGGGAAGGAGACCACGATTAAACGAAAGATTACGTTTACCGGAGCGTTGACGGACGAGGAGCACGGACGTTTGATGTTAATTGCCGACAAATGTCCTATTCATAAGATACTGAGTAATCCGATAAAAATTGAGACGAGTTGATGGCTGCCCGTCAGATCATGAGTTATAGTTGAAATATTTTGTATATATTACTAATATTATTAGCATATTTGGTCTGTTAAACTGAGTAAAACTGATTGTTGATGTTGTATGCTGTTGTAGATATTGAGACTACCGGAGGATTTGCTTCGGGTAATGCAATTACAGAAATATCGGTGCTGGTGCATGACGGGCAAGAAATCATAAAGCGATTTGAAACGCTGATTAACCCGGAAATGGATATCCCACCGTATATTGAGGCACTTACCGGGATTAGTAATGATATGGTTAAAGATGCGCCACGATTTAAAGAAGTGGCTGATGAACTCTATCAATTGCTGCTGGACAAGGTATTTGTTGCGCATAATGTGAATTTTGATTTTTCATTCATCAAACATCATTTGAGTTTATCGGGCTATGAGTTAAATGCGCAGAAATTATGTACAGTAAGGTTGAGCAGGAAGTTATTGCCGGGACACGGTTCTTACAGTCTGGGCAAGCTTTGCGCTGCTTTAGGTATCCCTGTTCATAACCGACACCGGGCAGGAGGTGATGCAGAAGCAACTGCTATTTTGCTGGGGCTGCTGATTAAGTCCGATTTGGACGGAGTGATTGCGCAGACCTTAAACCGGAAGGCTAAAGAGCAGCTTTTACCGCCAAATCTGTCCAGGGCACAGATTGACAAGCTCCCACGTGTGCCCGGTGTTTATTATTTCAAAGACCAGAAAGGGGGGATTATTTATGTTGGAAAGGCAAAAGATATTCAAAAGCGGGTTTACTCTCATTTTACCGGAAGCAATATCGGAAAACAGCGTCAGGAATTTCTAAAAAACATTCATTCTGTAGATTTTGAGATCTGTGGCACTGAACTCATGGCTTTTATATTGGAAGCAGCCGAGATTAAGCGGCTGTGGCCTGAAAATAACCGGGCACTAAAGCACCACGAGCAAAAATATGCTTTGTATGTTTTTGAAGATCAAAACGGGTATATGAGGTTGGGTATAGACAAATACAAAAAGCAGATGCCGGTATTGCATAGCTTCAATACATTGCTTGAGGGGCATAACTTATTGAGATCCTTAATAAAGGAGCATATTCTTTGTGAAAAGTTGTGTTATGTTCAAACCAAAAGGACTGCCTGTACGGCGCATGGAGAGGGGAAATGCAGTGGGGCCTGTGTGGGAAAGGAATCGGCCGCATCGTATAATGTACGTGTAAAATACGCCATTGAGTATTTGAAAGGGATGCTGCCAACTTTTGCGGTATTGGATAAGGGGAGGAATGAAGAGGAGCAAAGCTGCCTTTTGGTAGAGCAGGGTAAATTTTATGGCATGGGTTATATTTCTTACCACACGGATATAGAGGGGCCGGAAATGCTAAAATCTGTATTACAACCTTATCCTTCTGATAATTACATTTTAAATATGATCAGCAATTATACAACACAGTTCCCACAGAAGAAAATAGTCATTTAAATTTGCGTGTTTACTTCCTAACTTCTATCTTTGCCGCTCTTAATAGGAGATGCCTTGGTAGCTCAGCTGGATAGAGCAACGGTTTTCTAAACCGTGGGTCAGGGGTTCGAGTCCCTTCCAGGGTACTTCACCGGAGTGAAAATTTTCAAAAGTTTTTACTCCGGTTTTTTTATGCCTTATCTTTCTGCTAAGGTTAACCACCACTTTTACCATCATCTCTTTTTCATCAGATTTGCTTTCTGCGAACCATCTGTTCTATAAAGAATGTTGTTTTTCTCTAGAAACCAAACAAAAGGTAGGCGGCTATTCGTTTATTACAGTTCCTTGTTTATAGAATAGCCCTTAATTAAATATTCCTTTAACACTTGGTTTGCCCAAATTCTAAATTGCGTGCCTTTTTGAGATTTAACGCGATAGCCAAGAGATAATGACATCTAAAGAGTAAAGCTTCAGTTTTCTTTTTACTGTTCGGGTTCCTTCTTTTTGAACTGTCAAAGGATTTCTTGATAGTTACAGATTTAGTCAGTTCATTTTCTTTGAAAATATTATTGATATGCAACTTATATTCTGTTTAGTTTGGCTAAATAATTCTTGCATCTGTACTTGCGTAATCCAAAATAGTATCATTTTCTAGCTTAACTTCAATAGAAGTCGTTCGGTCTGTAGTTTGATATATGATTATTTGATCGTTAGCCTCCATAATTTGAAATATGATATATGCTGCCTTATGTAAAAGGGATATATAAAACCCAACTTCAGGATTAAAAAATGTTCTACGGCGAGTTTGGGTACAATAACTGCTGAGGTTACATCCTAAAGCAGTTTTAAATTGTCGTTTCTGTACTTGGCCAGCAACTGGCTTTCGGGAGATAGTTCGGTAATGAGATAATTAATATGGTTGGGTTCGCATATTCTTATCCTTTGTGCGGTATTCAATTTTTCTGAAATACTCAAAACCGCAGTTTTTTTAGACGACCGGATGATTGCCTTTTTCACCTGTACGATATCCCAGTCCATGTCTGTAAGGCCTTCCTCAGAAGAAAAGGCATTTGCACCCAGCAGGCATAAGTCTACTTTGATGTCTACCAACTGATTGATCACACTTGCTCCTACATGGAGGTTTGCGTTTTTATTTAATTTGCCTCCAATGGTGATGACTTCGAGGTTGCTGTGGTCTGATAATGTAATGGCTATCTGCGGACTGATCGTAAAGAATGTAACCTTAAGATTCTCCGGGATCATTTTTGCCAGTTCTAATATGGTGGTTCCACCTTCGGTAAGGATAACCATTTCATTTTTGATGAGTTTTAGCGTTTTTTCAGCTATTTTCTTTTTTTCGTTTAACGCATACACTTCGTTCTGCGTATTAAATGGCAAAACAAACGACTTACTGGCAGCTCCTCCGTGTACTTTTAGCAGCTTACCCGTTTCGGCCAGTTCCTTTAAGTCGCGTCTTACAGTGTCGTCTGAAATGTTTAATAAAGTACTTAAATCGGCAGATAGCACTTTGTTATGAAGGTTTATTTCCCTCATGATCAGTTTGTGTCTTTCTTCTTTACGCATGTTTCTGAGTCGTTATATGTAAATATAAATCTTTTTTAATGAGATTTATTGTTTTGCGGTTATTGATCTATATTGAAATGCTATTTACTGCAAATTTAAGTTGTTTATCTGTATTTTATACTGTTTTATTGAGGGAAATTGCAAAAATGCATTTTTGTTGCGGTTTTGTAGTTGTTGCTTTCTAGTTTACTGTTACCCCTTGTGTTGCGGTGTTTAGCTTCCTAATTCAATGTTATTCGTGTTAATAGGTCGAAATTATTTTTTTTAAAAAAAAGTTGCATGCTATTATAATGCGGTTATATTTGTAATATAAAACGCATAAAAAACGCATATTGGCTATTTTATGTCAAGAGTAGGTGATTTTACTGCTTGTTTGCGTTTTTGAAGACTAAACTAATCAACCAAACCATATGTACAAAATTCTACAATTTATGTTTTTGCTGCTTTTTCTAACAGACGCAAAAGCCAGAGGTCTCGCTGCTTATCCGGACATGGATAATGAAGCGATAAAGAATTATAAATCTGACGTTGCATTTTTTCAGGAGTTGGATCAGGGAATTGTAAAGGGGAAAGTTGTGGATGAAGGAAACAATGCTATGCCCGGTGTTTCAGTGAAGATTAAAGGAAGTTCCATCGGTATGGTTACCGGGTCCGGTGGTGAGTTTTCCTTAAAGGTAAGGAGTGATAAAGATTCTATTCAATTCGTATTTATTGGGTATAAGCAGCAAACAATCAGTGCAAATGTCAAAGGCTTTATCACCATCCGGTTGTTACCTGAAGATAACAGAAGTTTGGACGAAGTTGCTGTGATTGGTTACGGAAGGCAAAAAAAGGTTTCGGTAACTGCTTCCTTGTCTACTATTTCTGTTAAAGAACTGGAACGTGTTTCTACGCCATCCTTATCCAATGCTATTGCAGGAAAGCTGCCCGGTATAATTTCCAGGCAGGCAAGTGGCGAGCCGGGAGGAGATGCAGCGCAGGTATACATCAGGGGTTTATCAACTTTTGGGAACAATGGGCCGCTGGTACTTATTGATGGGGTAGAACGGGATATGAATGTGATCAATGCACAGGAAATTGAAAGCTTCACTATCTTAAAAGATGCCTCTGCAACAGCCATATATGGAGTGCGCGGTGCCAACGGTGTGATACTTATCAATACAAAACGTGGAGAACTCGGAAAGCCATCTGTTACATACAGATCTGAAGCGGCTACATTGAAAGCGCTGAGGCTTCCGGAGTATATTAATGGCGGGCAATATGCTTCGTTAATGAATGAAGCCTTATTATACGCAAACCAATCGCCCCGATGGAGTGAAGAAGAAATCAAAAAATTCTACGATGGTTCTGATCCATATCTATATCCGAATGCCAACTGGACAGATGCGGTTTTAAAGCAGAATACCTGGCAAACCATCAATAACCTCAGTGTAACAGGCGGAACAGAGATTATTAAATACTACACCAATGTTGGCTTTACATTACAGGACGGGTTATACAAGCAGGATGCCAATAATAAGTTTAATACCAATGCGAATATCAAACGCTATAATTTCAGGAGTAATGTAGACCTTAACCTGTCTAAAAGCCTGACCATGCAGTTGAGTCTGGGCGGGATTATTCAGAACGGTAACTATCCGGGATTTCGGGCGGGAGATATATTTCAGTCTTTGAAAGTCATCTCGCCAATTGCTTTTCCTGTTACCAATCCGGACGGAAGTCCGGGGGGAGCCCAGACGTATATTGGATGGAACCCCTGGGGCAGATCAACGCAATCCGGATATTTAACCCAGGACAGAAGCACTTTACAAGGTACATTTGGTGTAAACTGGGACCTGTCCTCTTTTACAACGAAAGGGCTGTCATTAAGAGGCTTGTTCTCGTACGATCGTGTTGCACAAACCGACAACGGAAGGGCTAAAGCATTTGAAGTTAAAAGATATCTCGGGAAAGATCCGCTAACTGGGCAGGATCTGTATAGTGCTAATTTCAGGGAGGAACAACCATTGGCCTATTCTTACACGAATGCGAGTGATCGGGCCATATACAATGAGCTCCAGTTGAATTACAACCGTAGTTTTGGACGCCACAATGTGACTTCTATGTTATTGTTTAACCAGCGTGACTATGTTAACCTTACAGCAGGATCCTCTATTTTAAACATCCCGTATCGCAGACAAGGGCTTGCCGGACGTACCACTTATGGTTTTGACAATCGGTATTTTGCTGAAGTTAATTTTGGTTACAATGGTTCGGAGAATTTTCCGGCAGGAAAAAGGTATGGTTTCTTTCCTTCTTTTTCTGCGGGTTGGGTAGTATCTAATGAACATTTCTGGAAAGTTCCGGCAGTTTCCACCTTGAAATTCAGGGCATCTCATGGAAGGGTGGGGAATGACCAGATCGACCAGCGGTTTTTATTCCTGAGTACCATTAAAACACAGGGACAGTCCTACGCTTTTGGCCCCGGACAGGAAGTCTTATATGGAATGGAAGAAAATGCGATTGGGAACGAAAATGTAACCTGGGAAACTGCGCAGAAAACAAATGTCGGAATTGATCTGGGGTTTTTTAAAGACCAGGTAACACTCCAGGTAGATTTGTTCAGCGAAAAACGCAAAGATATCCTGTTGCAAAGAAGAACTGTTCCTTCGGTAGCTGGTTTTTTCCCCTGGTCAATACCTTATGGTAACCTGGGTAAGGTTAATAATAAAGGAGTTGATGCTTTGCTTGAAGTTAAACATACCACTCAGTCCGGCCTATTTTATGCTTTAAGAGGTAATTTCACATTTGCCAAAAATACGGTCATAGAAAATGACGAAGCCGCGAAACGTTTCCCTTACCTAACTGGAAAAGGTTTGCGTCTGGGCCAGTCGTTCGCGTTTGTGGCCGATGGCTTTTTTCAGAATCAAGCTGAAATTAAGACCAGCCCCCTGCAGAAATTTTCTAACGTGCGGATTGGCGACGTGAAGTATAAAGATATAAATGGAGACGGGGTGATCGATTCTTTTGATCAGATTCCCGTTGGTTATCCGAGACTACCGGAAATGTCGTTCGGCTTTGGAGGAACGGTATCTTTTAAAGGTTTTGATGCCAGTCTTTATTTCACCGGCGCTGCTCATACCAGTGTTTTCTTAAGCGGCTTTTCTATGTGGCCTTTCTACGAAGGGGCAGGGGTTAACAATGTGCTTACTGAATATTATGACAACAGGTGGACACCCTCAACTCCAAATGCACGCTATCCGGCAATAGACGTAGGCAACAACCCCAATAACTACGTCAATTCAACACTATGGATGCGGAACGGTGATTACCTGAGGTTAAGAAATGCCGAAATCGGCTATACCTTGCCAAAGCGATTGACCAACAGGTTTGGGGTGAATAACCTCCGCTTTTTTATAAATGCAGTGAACCTGGTTACCTGGGACCATATTAAGATCATAGATCCTGAATCTAACGACGGTACAGGTGGTTATCCCTTACAACGCTCTCTTAATGCCGGTTTACAGATTGATTTTAAATAAAACTGAACATGAAAAAAATACAATATATCCTCTGCAGCATATTGATCATGCAGTTATTTCTTATTTCTGCATGCCGAAAAGGTTTCCTGGATAAAAGTCCGGATGAAGACATTACCATAGAAGAAGCATTCAAACAGCGTAAATATGCAGAAGCATTTCTGGTAGATATTTATGCAGGGCTACCCAATGAAATATATTTTACGGATATGTCTGATATAAATCCGTTTGTCATCGCATCAGATGAGATGAACATTCCATGGCCGGAGAAATTCCCTAAGCTGATGAATAAGGGGGCATGGAATGCTTTTAATGTAGCCGGACAGATTTATAAGAATATGTATGAGGGGATCAGGAAGGCAAATATATTTCTGGAGCACATAGATATCACACCTTTGTCTGCTGAATTTACACAGACTACAAAAAACCGCTGGATCGGTGAAGCGACTTTTCTCCGTGCGTTCTATCATTTCCAGCTGATGCGGATATATGGGCCGGTACCAATTATGGACTACAGTGCCGGTGTGGCTGATGATTTTACCAAAATCCGCCGTAAACCTATGGATGAATGTGTAAAGTTTGTGGTAGATGAGTGTGATAAGGCAATTGGACTCTTACCTATGAATGTAGTGGAGAGCCGTGATCTTGGACGACCAACGGCAGCTGCAACGCTGGCACTCAAAGCAAGGGTATTATTGTACAATGCCAGCCCTTTATGGAATGGAAATCCAGATTTCAGGTCTTTTACGGATAAGGAAGGGACTAAATTGTTTTCGCAGCAACACGATGAGAATAGATGGGACCTGGCAGCAGCAGCAGCTAAAGACTGTATCGAAAAATGTGAAGCAGCGGGATATCACCTGTTCAGAAATTATACCGATCCGGTTAAAAATTATCAGCAGCTGTTTATTGAAAATAACAACTCTGAAGTACTGTTCGCAAGAAACTCAGGCAGGGACGGCTGGATGGAAAAATGTGCTTTTCCGGGTAGTCTGGGTGGTTGGAATGGATGGAACCCTACCCAGGGCCTGATCGATGCATACGAGATGGATAATGGCATTGCACCAATAACCGGATATAATACCGATGAATCTCCAATTATTAATCCCGCCTCAGGCTATGTAGAAACTGGATATGCCCTGGGTGATGAGCCCAAAGGCAAATGGCTTGATGGAACCAGGAACATGTATGTACACCGCGATCCCAGGTTTTATGCAACAGTTAACTTTAACGGGTCGTTTTTTGTAGACAGAAGGGTACAGTTCTGGCAGTCTGGTGCTGATGGTAAGGGCACTGCAGGACGGGATTTTAATACGACCGGCTACCTGCTTAAAAAGTTTATAGATCCGGGTGTTAGTCTTACTCAACAAAGATATTCTCTTAAAACATGGATCTTTTTTCGCCTTGGAGAAATGTACCTGAATTGCGCAGAGGCATTAAATGAAGCGGACGGACCGGTAAATGACGTATATAAGTATGTTAATGCCATTCGTGACCGTGCAGGGATGCCGTTCTTACCCACTTCATTAACCAAAGAGGAAATGCGTAAAAGGATCAGGAACGAGCGTCGTGTGGAACTCGCATTCGAAACACACCGCTATTTTGATTGCCACAGGTGGAAGATTGCCGAACAGACAGATAAAGCACCGGTTTATGGAATGAATGTTTCTGCAGGAAATGGTCTGAAAGACGACACTTTTTATAAACGTACTTTGATCGAACCCCGGGTTTTTCAGGCACCAAAGCATTATTTATTTCCAATTCCGCAGGATGAAATTGATAAAAATGCCAGTATCGTACAAAACCCGGGGTGGTAACTGATTTTATAATATTAAGCAAAAAGCTCATGAAAAAGATATTACAGGTTTTATCCCTGGTTTTATGTGTCCTGGCGGCAGGATGCAGCAAAGAAGTGGATATTAATTTAAACATTAAAGATGCAGAGTCCTATTCAATGCTCTACATGCCACAGGCAAATGATAACCCGGTGATTAAAAGTCTCAGCATAACACCTTCGGTAATTACATTTAACTATAGCGCTTACCTGGGCGGAAGTCTGGATAACACGACTAATATAAATGTAAGGTTCGGTGTTTCGCAGGCAATGGTCGATGAGTTTAACCTGAAAAACGGAACCAGTTACAAGCTGATGCCCGAAGGAAGCTATACGCTCGATCAGCCCGAGGCCAAAATAAGTTCTGGCAGTAAAAATACAGGTATTTTAAATTTGAGTGTTAAAACTCAAGGCTTTATCCTGCCTTTTCAGTCTTATTTACTACCTGTAAGTATTATAGGGGGTGATGCAAAGGTGAATACTGCATTAAATACCACTTATTTTCTGATTACGGGATCTTATGCCCCGGGAGAAGTACCACGTGAAAAAGCCTATGCGCTTGGCGCGAATGCAGGCCTGATGTATTTCGATTTTAACGGAGATATGATAGGAAAAAGAGCCGACGGCACTTTAGAGCTTTATCCTGCCGGAGCAAATGGAACATTTAATGCCCCGCGTCAGATCGGTGTGGGATGGAATATATTCAATATGATTTTTTACTATGGTGGAGATCGTCTGGTGGTAAGAAATGTTGCCGGCGGTGGAGACATAAGGCAGTATGCGATTGATAAAAACGGAAATTTCGGTGCCAGTAAAACAGTGGGGTTTGGATGGGGGATTTTTACCAAAATCATACCCTATAAAGATTTATTGCTTGGAATTGACGCCAATGGAAACATGGCAATGTATCCTTTGGATGCTGCCGGGAATTTTGATTACGGTCGAATAAAAACCATAGGAAGCGGCTGGGGTGGCTTTACTCAGGTTATCCCTTATGAAAATTCGCTGCTTGCAATTGAAGCCGGTGGAGATATGTACCAGTTCCCTTTAAGTGATGACGGGGTATTTGGTGGCAAGATCAAGGTGGGCAGTGGCTGGGATATGTACAGTTTAGTGTTTTCGGCGGGTAAAGATCTGCTCGCCCTGGATGGTAGCGGAGATCTGTGGAGATATAAATTTAATCCCATTGGTTTTTGGCCTTTAAAAAAATAAGATGCCATTACAGGTATTTCCATTTTAAATCACTTTATGCAGAAAAATACATTACTTTATTTTCTTTTACCACTGCTGTTTACAGCATGTGGTAAAACCAGCGTGTCAGACAAAAAGGACAAGGAAGAACCCCTTCCGATTAAAACAACCCAGTTTATCAATCCGGTTTTTGAGCCGGTATTGGCTGATCCGTCCATTATAAAGGCAGAAGATGGCTGGTTTTACGGGTACGGAACAGAAGACAACTGGGGGGATGGACAGGGCAGCCGGCTCGTACCAGTGGTGAGGTCTCTCGACTTAATCAAATGGACGGTTATTGGAAATGCTTTTACAACGAAACCAATGTGGAAAACAGATGGAGGCATATGGGCGCCGGATGTAGTACTCAGCAATAAAAAGTATTACATGTATTATTCGTATTCTACCTGGGGTGATAACAATCCGGGAATAGGAGTGGCAGTAGCCAGTAACCCTGCCGGGCCATTTGTAGACCAGGGCAAACTTTTTTTAAGCAGTGAGATTGCCGTGCCCAATACCATTGATCCCTTTTATTATGCTGAAAACAATAAAAAATACCTCTTTTTCGGAAGTTACAGCTCAGCAGCAAATCAAGGCACCTATGCCGTTGAACTGGCAGATGACGGTTTTTCTGTAAAGAACTTTAATGACAAAGTGAAAATTGCTGCAGGTGATTTTGAGGCTGTTATGATCCACAAAAGAAAAGATTACTATTATTTCTTCGGCTCTAAAGGAGGTTGCTGCAATGGCGCAGCAAGTACTTATCATGTAAGAGTGGGCCGCTCGGCTTCATTGCTCGGGCCTTATCTGGATAAAGATGGAAAAAACATTGCAGACAGGGGGAACGGCACTTTACTGATTTCCGGCAGTGAGAAATATGCAGGACCGGGGCATAACTCCAGGATCATATCAGATAAGAGCGGTAACGACTGGCTATTGTATCATGCCATTAATAAGGCCAACCCATTGGTTCCGGGCGGGGCCAGCCGGCGTGTGCTCATGCTTGATAAAATAAACTGGGTTAACGATTGGCCGGTTATCGAAAATTCCGTACCCGGTGAAACTCTTGGGAAAGGCCCCGAGTTTTAAACGGAGACGAGAAAAATGACAACATACTTTGATAAATAAAATAACACATATGATACCAATTACAGAACAACCGTCTTTGTACGATCAATTAGAAAATAAATCAGTTGAAGAATTAACAAGGTACATTAACCAGGAGGATGCAAAAGTAGCCAAAACTATAGAAGGGGTCCTTCCTAGTGTGAACAACCTGATTACAGCAATAGTTGATAAATTGAATGCAGGCGGACGTTTGTTTTACCTGGGTGCGGGAAGTGGCGGGCGCCTGTCGGTACTGGACGTGATTGAGCTTCCAACAACTTATGGTTTGCCCAAAGGCATTTTTAATGTAGTGCTTGCTGGTGGGATTGACCGGCTTGCGGATGCGCTTGAAGAAAAAGAAGACGATCGCAGCGAAGGCTGGAATGCTTTGATGGATGCAGGGATTACGCCTGCAGATATTGTAGTCGGAATTTCTGCAAGCGGAACAACACCTTTTGTATTGGAAGGCTTAAAAAAATGTAAATCATTAAACATTACTACCGGCTGTATTGTAAGTAACCCATCAACGCCTATAGCTGCACAGTCCGATTATCCTGTAGAGGTTGTAACAGGGCCTGAGTTTATCACGGGAAGCACAAGGATGAAATGTGGAACGGCCCAGAAAATGTTGTTCGACATGATCTCTACGACTGTAATGATCAGGATAGGCAGGGTTGAAGGCAATAACATGGTAAATGTTAAACTTATCAATGTTAAGATTTTAGACCGGGGCGTAAGAATGCTGATGAAAAAGGCAGAAATTGAAAGTTATGATGAAGCTAAAACCATTCTCCTTACCCATGGATCAGTGAAAGCAGCGATGGAGAACATGATGAAAAAACACAATTAATATTTTTTAACCAAAAAGGGCAATCTTGAAATATATACTTATTTGTTTTTTGTTTTACACAGTTACCGCTTATTCCCAGATTGCAAATGACGTGCTGGGCGTGATACCTGCACCTGCGGAGGTAACCTTAAAAAAAGGTAATTTTTTAATAGGATCTAACACGCAACTTGTTTATTCAGATAGCAAGTCCAAAAAAAAAGCAATTGTTTTGAAGGATTATCTGTTGAAAGCATATGGGCTGAAGCTGCCTCTGCTTGACCGCATCACAAATAAACAGGCTTCAGCAATTGTGTTTCTGCATCAGGAAAAGTCAGACAGGGAAGCTTATAGCCTGAGTGCAGACCCTTTAAACCTGCGAATTTCAGGAGATGAAGCAGGTCTGTTCTATGGACTGCAGACCTTAATGCAGATGATTAAAAAGGAGGGCACAAAATTGCAGCTGCCATGCGTTGAAATTTATGATAAACCGAGGTTTGCCTATCGCGGTATTATGCAGGATGTAGGGTACCACATTTACCCTGTTTCTTTCATAAAAAGCCAGATAGAAATGCTATCCAGATATAAGATGAATATATACCACTGGCACCTTACAGAAGATCACGGGTGGCGTATTGAAATCAAAAAGTATCCCAAACTCACTTCCATAGGTGCATACCGGGCCAGCACACAGATCAGTCATTATGTTGATTCCTTAAACGGACAGGACCATCTCCCGTATGGAGGCTTTTATACCCAGGAAGAAATTAAGGAAGTTGTTGCTTTCGCTGCGGAAAGGCAGGTGACGGTTATTCCAGAAATTGAATTGCCCGGTCACTCTGTTGCCGCACTTGCGGCCTATCCTGAACTGGCATGTGGCGATCATCCGGGACCTTTTAAAGTGGCGGAAAGCTGGGGCATATTTGAGGATGTATATTGTGCAGGCAAGGAAAATACCTTTAAATTCCTGGAAGATGTACTTACAGAAGTAATGGCACTTTTCCCTTCTCCATACATCCACATCGGGGGGGATGAATGCCCTAAAAAACGATGGGAAGCCTGTACGTATTGTCAGCAACGCATTAAAAGTGAAAAGCTTAAAAATGAATATGAGCTCCAAAGCTATTTTGTAAAAAGAATAGAGAAGTTTGTCAATTCAAAGGGTAGGAAAATCATTGGCTGGGACGAGATACTGGAAGGTGGACTGGCCCCGAATGCAACAGTGATGGCCTGGCGTAATATAGACGAAGGTATTAAAGCAGCACAGCAGAACCATGATGTGGTAATGTCGCCGATGTCGCACGTTTATTTTGATTTTATCCAGGGGAAAAGGGAACTCGAACCGCTGGCTATTGGCTGGGGCTATAATACTTTAGCTCGCGTATATGCCTATGACCCTGTTCCTGAAGTGCTGACAGCGACACAAAAAAAACACATTATCGGTGTCGAAGCCGCCATCTGGACAGAGCACATGGATACCCACCGGAAAGTAGAATATATGCTTTATCCACGACTGATGGCACTGGCTGAAGTAGCCTGGTCATTACCTGAGCGAAAAGATTCTGTCAGTTTTTTTGAACACCGGTTGCCCAAACACTTGCTTCAGCTGGATAACACGGATAAAATATACCGGGTACCTGGCCCGATAGGTATTTCTGATACTACATTAACGGGTTCCGTATTTAAAATCGCCTTGAAAGTGCCGGTAGAAGGTGCTAAAATCTACTATAATTTTGAAGGACAGGATGCAAGGGAAACAGATTACCTCTATGAAAGGCCTATTGAAATTATTCTTCGCAAAGGGGAAAAAAGACAGCTCAAGTCTGTTGTGATTACGCCTTCCGGAAAACGTAGTGCAAATACAAGTACCCTATTCATTCACCCTTGAAAATGATTTATAAAGCAATATGAAAATTCAATATCAGCTCACCTTCATCCTGTTGTGTACCATAGATTTTTTTACGCCCCCGGTTAAGGCACAGCAGGTTTATCTTTCGGGAACAGCAAAGGCAAGTATTGAACCACAGCCTTATCCCTTTTCTGTAGCCCTTGCCGGCTATGGTTATCCCAGAGGGGGACGCTTTAGTCTGGATTGGATAAAAAAGGATAAACCTGAAATATCACTGTCGGAATTTGGGCAATCGCTAAACTGGAAAAAGCAGATAAAACTTAAAGGAGGTAACTGGCAGAAGCAGGCGGAACAAGAAAAAATAATCAGCATAACCCGTTACAAGGGGCGCTTATTTGGACTTACCACTAATGATGAACTGATGCGCCTTGAACTCAGACAGGATAATGCAGACTGGGTTAAAATTGCAAAATTCAATGGCCTTTCGTACAACATACATTTAAAAGCGATAGCTATAAGTAAGGGCAGGTTGTACGGACTGGATAATGACAATGTAGTTTTCGAAGCAAGGCACAAAACTGAAGGTGAGCTGTCGGTAAGGGCGGTAGCGGTCTCAACAGAAAGACAAACAGTTGTGATAGTTGGTGCCGATGTTTGCGGGTTCAACCACAATTTCATTACTTCGGTAAAAGCAGCTGTTGCTAAAAAGCACAAAATTCCGGCGTCAGCCATATTGATCAATGCTTCGCATACGCATTTTGCACCTTCAACACAGGACTGGACAACCTGGGGCAGTCATCAGTTGCCGGATTCTGTGTACCTCAATACCGTCCTCAAACCAGCGATGATTGGTGTGATTGAAAATGCTATCAGGAACAGGAAACCTGCGCTGTTGTCTTTTGGAAGAGGTAAGACCGAAATTGGTAAGAACCGCAGCCTGGAAGGGGCAGTGGTACCCTATGATAATGATGTGGATGTGTTGCAGATAGAACGTAAAAAAGATCACCATAAAACTGTTGTCTTTTTAACCGGATGTCATCCGGTATTTAAGAATGAAGGTATAGAGAGTTTTACGATCAGCCCTAATTATCCGGGAGTAACCAAAAGCCTGCTGGAAAAGGAGGCGGGCATAACAGAAGCGATATTTGTTCAGGGCTGCGGCGGCGATATCAACCCGGTGACTTTAGACCATAAAAAGACTGGGAATGACCTTGCAGAAGATATAAAAGATATCTTAAACAGGCCAATGGAACAATTGAGTGGTGAGATCAGCTTTTATCTTGACTCGCTGAACTTTCCGGTAAAGCCATGGACTGAGGAACGTATCCTGGCGTTCAGAAAAGAGAGTGACAACGGCAAGGAAGATGTAAATGCTGAGAAGGATGTACGCTGGGCAGACCTGATGCTGGCGCGATATAAAAATGATAAAATGCCGGTAAAGATGCCGGTCTATATACAAACCATTAACATTGGTAACTGGAAATTGCTGGGGCTTTCGAGGGAAGCCGTTACAGATTACAGCCTGGGTATTAAAAATATATGGCCTGGAAAACTGGTTAGTGTAGCTGGCTACTGTAATGATGTTTCCAGCTATCTGCCTACATCAAGGCATATACAGGCCGGTAGTTACGAAGGACTGGGCTCATTTTTCTGGTATGGGCAGCCCGCTGTATTTCCTATGGATGTTTACGAAAAAATCATTGACCAAATAAAAACTCAAAATAGATAGTATGACCAATAAAGCGGTATTGAACCCTTTGATTATGATAGGGATGTTGTTTTTTGTTTTTGGATTTGTAACCTGGCTGAGTGCGGTATTGATCCCTTATCTGCAACTTGCCTGTGAATTGAATAATTTCCAGTCTTACCTGGTAGCGTTTGCATTTTATATCTCTTATTTTTTAATGGGCATTCCCTCTGGTTGGCTGCTAAAATCAACTGGTTTTAAAAATGGATTGTCGGTAGGCCTGGTCCTTGTAGCCGCCGGTTCTTTATTATTTGTTCCGGCAGCACTCAATAGGTTTTATCCTTTGTTTTTACTGGGTTTATTTGTACAGGGAGCGGGCCTTACTATATTGCAGACGGCATCAAATCCCTATGTCGCTATACTTGGCCCAAAAGAAAGTGCCGCACGCAGGATCAGTTTTATGGGAATATGCAATGGCATTGCAGGTGCCCTGGCCCCGGTTATCCTTGGTGCGGTTATTTTAAATGATGCCGATGCGGTAAAAGATAGACTAAGTTTGCTTAGCCCTGCGCAGAAGATTGTGGAATTGAATGCACTGGCTGCTAAAGTGATTGTACCTTATCTGATCATTACAGCAGTACTGATTATTCTGGCTGTTGTGATCCGTTTCTCTTCATTACCCGAAGTGGACGAAGAGGAGATCGCGGAAGAAACTGAACCCGGCGGGCAACAAGTTAAAACTTCCATTCTGCAATTTCCTCATCTGTTGCTGGGCGTGCTGATCCTGTTTTTATATACTGGTGTTGAGGTCATTGCAGGGAACAGCATCATTGGATATGGTGCATTTCAGGGAATACCGCTAGCTGTTTCCAAGTTCTTCACCTCTTTTACACTCGTCAGTATGCTGGGTGGCTACCTGATCGGAATCATTTGTATACCAAGGTTTTTTAGCCAGGAAACCGCACTTAAAAGCTCAGCGCTGCTGGGTATCTTATTTGGCCTTGCCGCAATTTTTAGTGACGGGATGATTTCTGTGGTATTTGTGGCTTTGCTGGGCCTGGCCAATTCATTAATCTGGCCCTCTATATGGCCATTGGCAATAGCAGGATTAGGCCGCTTTACCAAAATCGGATCGTCCTTGCTGGTTATGGCTATATCCGGCGCGGCATTATTGCCCCTGTTGTACGGCTATATTACGGATCGCAGCAACCCGCAACAGGCCTACTGGATGGTTATCCCGTGTTATGCTGCGATAGGATATTACGCGCTTTCCGGACATAAAATTGGAAAAAATAAAAGCTTAATTAAATAAAGACAATGATTTTAATTGCAGACAGTGGTTCGACCAAAACTGATTGGTGTTTGCTTGATCCTGCCGGAAAAAGGGACTATTTTGTAACTGAAGGTTATAATCCTCATTTTTCTGATGAACAGCACATCATCCAATCCATTAAAAACAACCTTCCGGTTGCAATAGAACGGACCAGAATTAAAGAAGTATATTTTTATGGTGCGGGTTGTCAGGATGATAAGATTGAAGTGATGGAACGCGTCCTCTGGAATGTGTTTCCTGGTTGCGGAAGAATTATTGCCGAAGTAGATCTTTTGGCTGCTGCAAGGGGGTTGCTGGGTAATAGACCCGGCTTTGCAGCCATCCTTGGTACCGGCACCAACACCTGCATTTACGATGGGAACAGAATTACTGACAACATTGATTCACTAGGGTTTATACTGGGGGATGAGGGAAGCGGAGCTGCAATCGGGAAAAAGATACTGAGCGACTATCTGCGTAATAAAATGCCGGAATCTGTAAAAGCACTCTTTTATAACAATTATCAGCTTTCCCCTGCAGAGATCATCGCCCAGGTTTACGGAGCACCAATGGCAAACAGGTTTTGTGCAGGTTTTACCCGGTTTTTAAAACACCCCGAAGTGGATTCTGACTATTGTTATCAGTTGGTGAGAAATTCATTTACAACGTTTTTTAATCAGCTTGTATCGTGCTACCCGGCATATAACCGCTATGCTTTTAACTGTGTCGGATCGGTCGGATACCACTTCAAACCTATTCTGGAAGAGGTTTTAAATGACTTCCGGATGGAACCCGGGCGGATTCTACCATCGCTTATTACAGAACTTGTCGCATATCACTGCAATCCTGAAAATATTTACACCTGAAACACATAAAAGAAAAATATATGAAATCCACACACAAATTACGGAGTTATGCTATGGGGATGTTGTTGTTATTTATGACTGCGGCTATGGCAAAACAAGCAGCAGGGAATACAACTCAGTCATTAAATAAAGAAGCCAGTTATGCTTTGATCAAGCGTGTGCTTCCGAAATTTCACGATCGGTTTTTAGTTGAACCTTTGGCGCAGCAAGATGATAAAGATGTTTTTGAACTGGAAAGCAAAGGGGAAAAGATCATATTAAGGGGGAACCACGGTATTTCCGTGGCAAGTGCATTGAATTATTACCTGAAAAATTATGCACACTGTGATATCAGCTGGAACGGAAACAACCTGAACCTGCTAAAAGAACTTCCGGCAGTCCCTGCAAAAGTACGGAAGGTTACCCCGTATCAATACAGACATTATTTTAATTACTGTACTTTCAGTTATACTGCTGCCTGGTGGGATTGGGAACGCTGGCAGCAGGAAATTGATTTTATGGCTTTAAACGGAATTAATATGCCGCTGGCAATGACTGGTCAGAACGCACTTTGGTACAGGGTTTATAAAAGCATGGGCTTTACCGATAAGGATATGGATGCCTTTTTCTCCGGGCCTGCTTATTTTATGTGGTTTTGGGCTGGGAATCTCGACGGTTGGGGCGGACCGCTCCCACAATCCTGGATGAAAAGTCATGAGGAACTGCAAAAAAAGATCCTGGCACGCGAACGCGAATTGGGAATGACCCCGGTACTCCCTGCTTTTACCGGTCACGTACCTCCGGCATTTAAAGACCGGTTCCCGGAAGCTAAGCTGCAAAAAACCAATTGGGAGGGAAGGTTTGCAGATACCTATATTCTTGATCCCAAAGACCCGATGTTCCAGGTTATTGGTCGCAAATTTATTGAAGAACAAACCAGAACTTTTGGCACCGACCACTTATATGGTGCTGATACCTTTAATGAAATGTACCCGCCAAGCAGTGACCCGGCTTACCTGGCCGAATCAAGTAATGCGGTATACCAGTCTATGGCGGCGGCAGACCCTCAGGCAGTATGGGTGATGCAGGGCTGGACCTTCTGGGATAAAAGAGATTTCTGGAAACCGGAACAGTTGAAAGCCTATCTGAACGCTGTGCCTACAGATAAACTAATCGTATTAGACCTGTGGAGCGAGGTACAGCCTATATGGGACAAAACAGAGGCTTATTACGGAAAGCAATGGATATGGTGTATGCTCCACAATTTTGGGGGTAAGATCAATATGTTTGGGCATATGGATAAAGTTTCAATAGAACCCGCGGCAACACTTCATAACCCCAAGGCCGGCAACATGATCGGGATTGGGGTGGTTCCTGAAGGCATTGAACAGAATCCGGCCATTTATGCACTGATGCTGGATAACGTATGGAGAGATAAAGTGATTGATGCTGATGACTGGGTTAAAGATTATGTACACCGCCGGTACGGACAAAAAAATGCCGACGTAGAAAAAGCCTGGAATATACTTCATTACACAGTTTACAATGCCGATGGCGGACACGAAAGCATAGTTACCGGCCGGCCGACTTTTAAAAAGAGCACAGACTGGACAGACACCGAGCTGCCTTATCAATTAATTGATCTGGTCCCTGCGTGGGACCATATGATCAAAGCCTCGGAAAACTTTAAAAATGTAGATGGCTTTCAGTATGATCTGGTTGATTTAAGCAGGCAGATTATGGCTGATTATGCAAGCCTTTTACAGCAGGATATGGCGCTTGCCTATAAAAACAAAAACCTAAAATCATTTCAGCTGAGCAGCGGTAAGTTTATAACGTTAATCAAAGACATGGATAAACTGCTGGCAACCAGAAAAGATTTTTTGTTAGGCAAATGGTTAAATGACGCAAAAAGATGGGGTACAAATGATGCAGAAAAGGGACTTTATGAAAAAAATGCCAGAAATCTGATTACTTTATGGGGAGATAAAGATGCATCACTGCATGAATATGCCAATAAGCATTGGTCTGGGTTGCTAAACGGCTTTTACCTACCCAGGTGGCAGCAATTTTTTAAAGCAGTAACAACAGCGATGAACAGCAAGCAGCAGTTTAACCAGGAGGATTTTGACGGTGAAATCAAAACATGGGAGTGGAATTGGGTAAATGGAAAAGAATTATACACGGAAAAGCCGCAGGGAGATCCGGTAATCATTTCAAAAATCATGCACCAGAAATATGCGGAGGCTGTTAGAACAGCTTTCAAAAAACATAAATAAATCTACTACAGAAAAAAATATATACTGATGAAAATAATCAATGACAAGGAAAGTGCGGGTAGGCGCCTTATTGTTTTGTACCTGTTGTTTTTTTTACCGTATGGCATCGGTATTGCTACTGCCCAGGTTAAAAAAAAACCTCTAACATTTACCAATCCCATTGGAAACGGAGCTGATCCATGGGGCATTCATCACAACGGCTATTATTATGTGTGTCAAAGTAACGGAGATATCAATAGTAAGGGGATTTCAGTAAGCAAATCCAGTAAACTGAGCCAGTTGGGAAAACCGATAACCGTCTGGACTGCGCCAGATAAAGGTTGGAACAGTAATCAGATCTGGGCCCCTGAATTACATCACTTTAACAACAAATGGTATATTTATTATGCTGCTGGTAAAGCCGGCCCACCATATATTCACCAAAGATCGGGCGTTCTCGAGTCCGTAACCGACGATCCGCAAGGCAAGTATATCGATAAAGGTATCTTGAATACAGGCGAGGACAAAAACGATGAAACTGGTATAGTCTGGGCGATAGATGTTAACGTTGGCCGCATCAACGGACAGCTTTATGCGGTATGGTCGGGATGGGAGCAAAATGAAACAACAGATAAAACATCCCAGCATCTTTATATTGCCGAAATGAGTAATCCATGGACCATCAGCTCGAAGCGGGTTAAAATATCAAGTCCGGACCAACCTTGGGAACAAGGCGGGCCCCTGGATTTGAATGAAGGACCACAATTTTTGATGAGAAATGATCACGTATTTATCATTTACTCTACCCGGGAGTCGTGGACACCGGAGTACCGTCTGGCACAGTTAAAACTTCGGGACCGGACTAAATCCCCACTGGATGCAGGGAACTGGGAAAAGAAGGGCCCGGTTTTTCAGGGTAATGCAAAAGTACTGGGCACAGGACACGCAAGTTTTACCCAATCACCGGATGGTAAAGAGTGGTGGATGTTTTATCATACCAAGAAACATACCGCGCCCGGTTGGGAAAGGGATTTACGGATACAAAAATTTACCTGGAATACAGATGGAAGTCCTCATTTTGGCAGTCCGGTTCCTGCGGGTATAGCATTACCTGTGCCTTCTGGAGAAAAATAATACGCATATTGACAATCGATAATCTATTAAAAATGAACATCAGAAAGACTTTAGTATTTCTTTTTATCCTCACTGCAGGGATCGGAAAAAACAATGCGCAGCAACCAGCAGGAACATCGGTTGCGGGAACAAGATGGACAGCAGCACAGGCCAATGCCTGGTATGCTCAGCAAAAATGGATGGTTGGTGCAAATTTTTTGCCCAGTACAGCCATTAACCAGCTGGAAATGTGGCAGGCCGATACGTTTGATCCTCATACGATCGATAAGGAATTGGGATGGGCTGCAAAAATTGGTTTAAATACCATGAGGGTATACCTTCATAGCATTGCCTGGAAACAGGACTCTGATGGACTGAAAAAGCGTATAAATCAATACCTGGAGATTGCCGATAAACACCATATAAAAACAATATTTGTGTTTTTTGATGATTGCTGGAATAAAGAGGCAAAGGCCGGTAAACAGCCCGCGCCTAAAACGGGCGTACACAATTCAGGTTGGGTACAGGATCCCGGTCAGCCCATGTCCGCGGATATCCGTCTTTTTCCTGATCTTGAAAAATATGTGAAAGATGTACTCATGAGTTTTGGTAGGGATAAACGAATTTTACTATGGGACCTGTATAATGAACCTGGTAATTCTGATAAAGGAAATGAGTCACTTCCGCTGCTGAAGAAAGTGTTTGCCTGGGCGAGAACGGCCGCGCCTGAGCAGCCAATTACTTCGGGGATCTGGAAATGGGATCTCGAAGAACTGAATGTTTTTCAGGTGCAGAATTCTGATGTGATCACCTATCATGATTATGAAGATCCTGAATGGCATCTTAGAGTCATACAAATGTTGAAAACCCACGGACGTCCGTTGATCTGTACAGAATACATGGCGAGAACCCGGAATAGTCGTTTCTCGAATATTTTGCCAATGCTAAAAAAGGAAAATATTGCGGCAATCAACTGGGGGCTTGTTGCCGGAAAATCCAACACGATATATGCCTGGGATACACCCATGCCAGACGGGCAGCAACCAGAAGAATGGTTTCACGATATTTTTAAAGTTGATGGAACTCCATACCGGCAGGAAGAAGTAGATTTAATTAAAAATTTAACAGAGCACGGGGCCAAAGGTCAGACAAAAATATATCATATTAGAAATAACGGTATGGAAGCCTTGTTTTCTGATTGTGGAGCGCGCCTGATGAGTTTATTGGTGCCCGGAAAAGATGGGAAAAAAGTGGATGTGGTAATGGGATTTGATGAACCATCGGCCTACGATTCTTCCACTGAGCCTTACTTCGGTGCTACCATTGGCCGGTATGGGAACCGAATTGCCGGAGGGAAGTTCTCTTTGGATGGAAAACAATATCAACTTAGTATCAACAATGGTCCAAACACACTTCATGGGGGAATTACCGGTTTTCAGTATAAAAACTGGACCTTATCAAAAGCTTCGGATTCGGTTTTGGTCTGTACGCTCCAGTCACCTGATGGTGATAATGGTTTTCCCGGAAACTTATCGGTAAAGGTGGTTTATACTTTAACTTTTAAGCATGAATTACAAATTGATTACACCGCGGTATGTGACCAGCCAACAATTGTGAACCTAACGAATCATGCTTTTTTTAATTTAAATGGAGCTGGTAGCATATTGAAACATTTAATTCTGATTAATGCAAATAAATATACTCCTGTTGATAGTACGTTGATCCCAACGGGTAAGCTGGCAGACGTTAAAGGTACACCCTTTGATTTTCGAACTATGAAAAGTATTGGTTCAAGGATTGACATGCAAAACGAACAATTACGTTTTGGAAAGGGGTACGACCATAACTTTGTTCTGAATAAAAGTAAGGGGGCTGCTGCTGAAGTGCAGGGTGATTTGTCGCATATTATAATGAAGGTTTATACTTCGGAGCCAGGGTTACAGTTCTATTCAGGGAATTTTATGGAAGGAAAGAACAAACTACGTACGGGCCCGGATCATTTTAGGACTGCCTTTGCATTGGAATCCCAGCATTTTCCTGATAGTCCAAACCAACCCTCATTTCCTTCAACCTTACTAAGACCTTCTGAAGTATATAAAAGTAATACAACTTATTCTTTTTCGGTAAGGCGGTAATAAATTCGAAATTTGTGGGAACAGTTTCTATGTTTTTACACTGAAGCTAAGTCCATTTGAGATTAATGAGGTGTGATTTTGAAATACAGTGCTTTAGGCAGCTTGTTGGAGATGAGTACTGACGATATAATAGAATGGTTAAAATTCTGGGGTAAATTAATCGATTTTTAATTAGGCTTGGCAGGCTATACTTTTAAAAATCGATTAATTTTTTCGTATACAAATCCTCAATTATACTCATAAAATAGTCTTAAATGGTCCAGGTAATCCTCTTGATCAGTAAATGCTTTTTGTAGTTATGTGCAAAAGGCATTCTGTTTTTATGCATTCTTTTTAAACAGATTTTCAAAAAGTCTAGGCAGATCAATAAAAAAGTTTTATCATTGAACGAAACTATTGTTTGCTTGAAAGCTATAAAAATATTCTTGTCGGTATCGTTACTGGTGGCTGCAGTTGTAGGCTGTTCGCGACAAAGGGATGCTTCGCCGGGTAAGGTTCATATTCAAGAAAAAAATGGGAAGTACACCTTGTACAGAGATGGGAAGCCCTTTTACATCAAGGGTGCGTCTGGTGATGCACATTTTGACGCCTTAAAAAGAGCCGGAGGAAATACCGTAAGGGTATGGGATACCCTGAACCTCGCTAAGATATTAGATAGCGCTGCTGCAAATGAAATTGCTGTAGTGGTTGGATTGCCGGTTTTTAACAGCGATTATATGGCCTTTTACAATAGCGGGACTAAGGTGGCCAAGCAACATGAAGCGTTTAAATCGGTTATATCCAGGTTTAAAAAACATCCGGCAGTATTGATGTGGTGCATAGGGAATGAGCTGGATTTTCCACACAAGCCGGCTTACCTGAATTTTTACAAGGCTTTTAACGATTTAACGGAAATGATTCACCGGGAGGATCCTGATCATCCGGTTACTACAACAGTATTGAATTTTAACAGCAAAAATATCTTTAATATTAATGCACGCTGCAATGTTGACCTGATCTCTTTTAATATTTTTGGCCGGCTTTCTTTTTTAAGGGATGAATTGAAAGGTACATCGTTGTTTTGGAATGGTCCTTTTATGCTGGCCGAATGGGGTATTAACGGGCCATGGGATGGGACAGAGCAGACGGCCTGGGGGGCTTACATTGAAGATACCAGTACAAAAAAGGCCGAACTTTACCTGGAAAGGTATAAAACATATATGCCTGTAGACAACCCAAGATTTTTGGGAGCTTTTGCCTTTTTTTGGGGCAACAAACAAGAGGGAACACATACCTGGTTCAGTATGTTTGATGAGAACGGTGCGGAATCGGAGGTTGTAAGTGCGCTGCAGTATATCTGGACAGGTAAAAAAGATGCACATTCTTTTCCGCAGGTCAAGTATATGCTCCTGGATAAAAAGGGGGCAAGAGACAATATCATTTTATCGCCTGGAAACTACTCCTCGGCCGAGGTGTTGATGCTGGAAAAGGCGAAAATAAAAACAGTAAAGTGGCAAATTTTTAAAGAAGACTGGTACAAGAAAAATAAAATACACAGCACTAAAAAATTAAAGCCTATTGAAGGGCTTATTGGGGCAGATCAAGGTTTAAGTGTAAACTTTAAAGCGCCTGCTGAAGAGGGACCGTACCGGATTTTTGCTGCAATTTATGATGAAAATGGCCATTTCTCTACTGCAAATACACCGTTTTATGTAATTACTGACAAATGAAACCTGCCCTGAAACCTATTCATCTGGTGTCACCGCCTACGAAAAAGGAACGGTTTACATTGAGACTGATGATTACACTTGGACTGGCTGCTATGGTCTTCTTTCTTTACAATATGCTTGCACCCGAGGTAAGGGGCTACCGGCCGTTGTATTGGATGCTGGTGATGACGTTTGTTTTCACCTGCCTTAAAACAATCCATGAGTGGTGCCATTATCTTTTCATCACAATTCCTGAAACCCCTCCGCATGAAAAGGTATATACAGTAGATATATTTACTACCTATTGCGCCGGAGAACCTTATGGGATGATTGAGGAGACATTGAAGGCCATTCAGGCCATTACCTATCCTCACAATACCTATCTGTGTGATGAAGCGGATGATCCATATCTGAAAAAATTATGTGAAGAGCTGGGTGTAAACCATGTTACGCGTATAAAAAAGATAAATGCCAAGGCGGGAAATATCAATAATGCCCTGGCGAAATCTTCGGGTGAGCTTTGTGTAGTGCTAGATCCGGACCATGTTCCTTTTCCCGATTTTCTTGAGCCTATTGTTTCGCATTTTAATAATCCTGAAACCGGTTTTGTGCAAATTGTTCAGGCCTATAAAAACAATGATGAAAACCTGATTGCCAAAGGCGCTGCGCAGCAAACCTATCAGTTTTATGGGCCCATGATGATGACGATGAATAAGTATGGTACTGTATTGGCTATTGGTGCAAATTGTACGTTTCGCAGGACTGCACTGGAATCCATAGGTGGGCACGCTGCTGGGCTGGCGGAAGACATGCATACCGCCATGCAGTTGCATTCCAAAGGCTGGAAATCGGTATATGTGCCCAGTGTTTTGGCGCGGGGACTTGTTCCATCTACGCTTTCTGCCTATTATAAACAACAGTTAAAATGGTCCAGAGGCGTTTTTGATTTGCTGCTTACTGCTTATCCAAAGCTTTTTAAAGGATTTACCTGGAAACAAAAAATACATTATGCGGTCATTCCGATGCATTATCTTTCGGGGCTGATTTACCTGATTAATTTCCTGATCCCGATTATTTCTTTGTTTTTCGATGTGAGTCCGATGCGGATGAACATTGCCAGTTTTGGATTGGTGGTATTGCCCTTTGTTGTTTCTACACTCCTGATTCGTCATTTTGTACAATGGTGGGTCATGGAAGATGAGGAGAGAGGGTTTCATGTGGTTGGGGGCTTGTTGATGATCGGTACCTGGTGGATATACATCCTGGGATTGGTTTATACCATTATCGGGAAAAAAATACCTTACGTGCCTACACCCAAAGATGGTAATGAAGCCAATAACTGGCCTTTAAATGTACCCAACCTGGTTGTACTGGCATTGTCGCTGGCAGCGATAACATATGGTTTATGGGCAGATTGGAATCCCTATAATTTAATAATGGCCGGCTTTGCGGGCTTGAATAGTTTTATACTTTGCTTTAATATTGCTGCAAGCAGACAACAGCAATACAAGGTACTAAAAGAACGATACCCGCAGGCAAATGCTTTTATGGCCTGGATAAAAAAGGTAAAAGTAAATTTTTGGCTGATGAGACGGCGTTTGTATGCCGGAGTAAGAAGTGCATCGTTGATCATTACCATTATTCTGGCTTGTACGATATTGTATTTCGCTAAGTTTTCTGGTAAAGAGACTGCTGCTCGGGCGTTCCCCGACCATAAGTCAGATTATTTTATTACTGGTGTGTTTTCTCCTGCGGAATTTGATGGGGTATCGTCAATTAGACAGGTTAAGCAATTAGAGCAACAGTTGGGCAATCATTTTGATCTGGTGTCTGTATACATTCCCTGGGGAGATGAAGAGCATTGCAATTTGCCAATAAAGACTATTGATTCTATTTATAGAAAAGGATCAGTTCCAATGATTACCTGGGAGCCATGGCAAAATTTATTCAGGGATTACGGAAACAGGAAAGCAGATGAAAAGGTCTTCAAAAATATCACTGAGGGGAAATATGATCAGTACTTGTTAAAGTTCTCTGTACAGCTTAGCGGATTACAGCGTCCTGTTTATCTGCGTTTTGCACATGAAATGGATAATCCTGCATACCCCTGGTCTGCAGCTGGCAACAATAATTCTTCTGAATTTAAGCAGGCCTGGAAATACGTGTATGATTTCTTTTATACTCAGGCTGCTTACAATGTAATTTGGGTATGGAACCCATGGAAAGCTGAAAATGCTACTGCTTATTTTCCTGGAAAACAGTATGTGGATTGGATTGGTGTTACCAATCTGAACTATGGTGCTTTAAATTCTACCGAAAAATGGACAACTATGGAGGAACTGTATCAGCCTTTTCATCAAAATGCTGTTTTCCGTTCAGGATTACCAGTTATGCTGGCAGAGATGGGTTCTCTTACGAATGCCGGGGATCAGGATAAATGGTTTACAGAGGCTTTTCGTGTAAGAAAGAAATTCAAAGAAATCAAGGGCTTTGTTTTCTTTAATTCGGGGTTAGACAAAAATGTACCGGGTAATGCAGGGCAGGATGTGCTGAACTGGAGTATTCAGCATCCTCAGATTTTTAAAGAACTGTTGTTGCCTTTTGCGAGGAAAAGCAGAAAGCAGGCCGCTGCCGTTGTATTGAAGATACCACAGATAGATCAATCTGCTCCTCAGTCTGCATCCCTGGGGGCTAAGGACTTGTTTGAGGGACTTAAAGGAATGAATTATAACAGGGGTGGTGACTGGACAAATAACTATCATACGGTAACCATTTACGATATCCTGAACGATTTCAAGGAAATGAAAGCTATAGGGGTTAGTGCGGTTAAACGTTATGGCCCTGATATTTATGACCGGAATATACTGAAAGCCGCCAGACGTACAGGTATCAAAATACACTATGGCTACTGGATTTCGGATGAACTGGATTTTTTAGCTGATGGGGAAGAATTGAATAAATTACAGGCCAAAATATTGCAATCGGTCAGCTCCTTAAAAAAGGAGCCTATGATTGTTTCCTGGAACATAGGAAATGCAGTTTTTCAAAAACTCGATTTGTACTACTATAAGCCGGAACTCATTTATCAACAAAGTGCATACTTAAACTGGCTTAAAAAACTAGTTGCCAATATTCGGAAAATCGACCCGGAAAGACCTATATCGGTTGATGTAGGAGTAGATGAAAATATGAATTTTGTGGTGGATAGGCTAAAAAGGGCTATCCCTCAGATTGATGCCTACGGACTCATGGTGGACGATAAACCGGAGGGGCAGGCATTTGTCGGAAATTTAAATGCGCCTTATTTTTATAGTGATGTGCCGGTTTCTGCATATGCAGGTATGGGCGCCATTACAAAGGGAGCATTCATTTCGAACTGGCAGGATGAAAAGAGGATTGATAGGGTGGTGGCAAACGGGATTAAGGATGATCAGGGCAGGGACAAGTTTGATTTTATGCAGCTTGGTCGTCTTTGGGCAAAAAGCCCGATACCATTTGATGTTCCGGAAATTAAAATTATGAAGCCCGCCCTGGGAACATTTGAGGGCGCGGCATTAAAATATCATGCTTTGATCAAACACAGTAATAGATGGATGCTGGCTGATTCTTTAAAGCACGGTTTTGAATTTGAATGGAACCTGACCAGGGTTGACGGGTTTGAAAAACCGCTTTCTATGGAACGTTTTGCAACGGGAAATTCAGTTGTGCTTGGTATTCCTAAGGAGGCGGCAATGTATAGGATTTATCTGTATGTTGTTGAGAAGGGAAAGGTCTTGAAGATTGTAAAATCCAAACTCAACACACCTTTGATTGCACAATGATGTTTTATCATAGTTTATTTTCTTTTTAATTTATTTTTTATCATTTGTTTTCTGGCTTGATCTGAGTTTTTATTGGTTAAAATTTTCAATTTGACTTTTTTTGTCTGTGTTTATTTCTTTTCTGTGCTGATGGCATGATTTTATTTATACAATTTGTATTTATTGTTTGCTCAATATGAGTAATATTTTACTCAAAAATACACATAATAGATGGTTTTATTAAGATGTGAAAATATAGTGTTTTTGATAAAAAACATCTTAATTGCTTAAATTGGTGTGTTTTTAGATGTCTGTTTTATTTTTGGCCCGATTGTTATTAAAAATTTCAATTTTTTAATGAAAAAGACATGAATTCTATTTAATTTGCTAGAGGTAAATGAAATTATACTTATAAGAAATTGTTGTTTGCTTATGTTCACTTTTCTGATGAGTTTGTCTCTCTGAAGAAAAATATTCACTATGTCAGGCAAGAAGTTTTTTAAGTAGAGTAAATGTAAACTGAATTTATGCTAAATGCGCTCAGGTCTGATGTGCTCTCATCTCACAGAGGTAGATTCTGTCTGGGCTTTCTTGTCTGTTTATTTTTTAGTTTGAGTGTATTTGCTGAGGGGAGTAAAGATTTGTATCCTAACGGGGCGCAGGGTAACAGGGCGTATTTATATTGTGCAACTGAAGGTACAAATACTTTTTCATGGCCCTTTAAGACGGTAGGTACCCATTATGTTTATGCAAAGGCTGGCGAAGAAATCGCTGTTGCTTCAAGTGCTCAGGGAATTGGATCAGGAACTATCAATATTACAGCTCCAAATGGAGTTGTCTATACGTCAGGATCTTCGAAAACTATAGGGTGTATAAAAAGTAGGAGTGAGGAACTTGCTGGGCCAAACGATGGTTCAGGCCCGGTGAACGGCAGATATACATCCTTTTTGGTTCCAGTGACCGCAAATACAGAAGGTGTTTGGAAGATTGAGTTTTTGCCCCCATCTGGAATTCCCGGTAACTCAACTGTTAGTGTTCCCGATCAGTCGGCTAATGGCAGTTGGACACAAGGAAGCTCTGGGAATGGAAATCCTAACTTAATTTCGGCTTGGGATGTTTCGGTTAAAAGTGGAGGGGCTTTTATTATAGGCAGGGTATTTACAAATGTCTTAAATCTTCTTATATCCGCTAATTTTGAAAAAGATAAATCATATTATGCGAAGCATTATGTGCTGACGAAAGATGGTAGAGCGTATAGGGTGCAGACTAACGGGAATAATGGAGTTGGTTTTACTTTTTTCTCAAATAGTAACGGTTTCGCAAATAATTCTATTCCTAGTTATAAAAGCTTGAATTTGTCAACACAAGCCGAACTTTCGGCAGTTACTCACGATCCAAGGAGTCCTGATCAGGGTAATAATGTTACACATAAGATTTTTTATAACAAGCCAAATCCAGACTTGCCGGCAAGCGCAAGTATATTTCTAACTGGAATTGCTAATGCAGTGACCTGGCTCAAGAATACAGCAGTATTGCCAAAAATTGATAATATTCAGGTAAAAGGAGTTGAAGGAACAATAGGACAAGTCAGTAGAAAGGGAGCCTATATTACATTCAACTCTACTACTGGTGGAACCTACAAAATTACGATTCCAGTTCCTTCGGGAGCAGACAGAGTAATTGTAGGGGTCGCAACTGTAGGAAATAATTCGGTTTTTTGGGATGCAAAAGATGCAAATGGAGTTTTTGTTCCGGCTGGCACTCCTTTAAGTCAGCTTAAAACAAGGCTCCTATCTGCCGAGGTACATTTTCCGTATATTGATATGGAAATTAACCCTCAGGGATTGATCATTGAACTAACCAATAATACCTTGAATTATGACTTGGAGACGAGTTCGCTAGATGAAGGTGTTTATAGTGATAGAGTTTATTGGGATGATTCTGATATTTCCGGGGCGGGTACTGGAGACTCTTCAAGCCCGGTGAATACCGCCACTACCGGTCAACGAAGTAACTCGAATGGTCATAAATGGGGACGATATAATGCAGATGGGGGGTTAGGGCACAGTAGTTTTGGAGATACCAAATCTATGGATACCTGGGCTTATATTCAAGGTAGCGAAGAGTCGCAGCCTATGACAATTGTTATTAAATCTGCCGATTTAATGGTAGAAAGCATTACTCCTACTGTTAATACCTATTTTACTGATCAGAAGGTAAGTTATAAGATAAGGGTTAAAAATGATGGACCAAGTGATATTTCCGGCTCTACTTTCGAGTTTAAGGCACCGACAGGATACAATATCAGTTCTGTTGTGCCAACGATAATCAGTGGAACGGGGACTGTGAGTAATGCCACTGTTTCCGGAAGTACATACCAGTCGAAAGTAGCTATGAACAATCAGACTGTTATTGAATTTACGGTTACAGGAACTGTTGTTGCACCGCTCTCAAATCAGCCTTTTGAAGTTGAAGCCAGTATTTTGAGACCGCCAGATGTAACGGATCCGGATGCTACGGACCCTATCTCGGCTGTACCTGTGGACCCACACCAGGAGTGTTTGAATGGTTCGGCAATTGAGGGATGTAACAATATTAAGTACAATATTTTTAATCCTCAGCAATTTTGTATTGGATCTTCTATAGCTCCTGTTTCTTATACTGTAGCGTCGGGATTTCCCGATGTTGACGGTTATATGCCATTGGGTTTGGTTAGTAATTATTTCACTGCAACTAAAATTCTGACTGTATCAGGCGCACCTACTGAGACAGGTCTTTTCACTTTTACGCTACTGAGCCCAAGTAATGGCAGAAAAAAGACTACCGTTTTATTGTTGGTAAATGCCAATCCTACGATTACTGTTCAGCCTTCGGATATTACTATTTGTGAAGGCGCCAATAGCTCAACAACTGTAGTTTCGTCTGCAAGCACAGATACTTACAAGTGGCAATATGAAGGCTCAAGTGGATGGGTTGATTTTGTTGCGGCTAATGGTGTTTCTGGTTTCGGTACAGCAACGTTAACAATAACAAATGCTCCTTTGGCTTTAGACAAGGTTAAAATAAGGGTAATAGTATCTTCGGCTGCTGGATGTGCTACTGTATCTGATGTAAAGACAATAACAATACACCCATTACCAGAGGCACCATCTGTCACAGCTTCCGGGGCTACAATCTTCTGTGACGGAGAAAGTGTTGTTTTGAGCACAACTGCTACTGGTAGTTACCAGTGGTATTTGAATGGTTCAGCGATAGCCAATGCTACCGCCCAGACCTATGAAGCAAAAGTAGCTGGTAAATACACGGTGGTGGTAACCAATGCCAGCAATTGTGCCAGTCCGGTTTCCAATGAGATTACGGTTACAGTGAATACTGTTCCTGTTGCCCCGGTTGTAACTGCAAATGGCGGAACTATCTTCTGTGATGGAGAAAGTGTTGTTTTGAGTACTACTGTTACGGGCAGTTACCAGTGGTATCTGAATGGTTCAGCCATAACCAATGCTACAGGACAGACCTATGAGGCAAAGGTTGGTGGTAAATATACAGTTGTAGTGACCAATGCCAGCAATTGTGCCAGTCCGGTATCCAATGAAGTTACCGTTACAGTAAACACAGTTCCCGTTGCCCCGGTAGTCACTGCTGGTGGTGCTACAATCTTCTGTGATGGAGAAAGTGTTGTTTTGAGTACTACAGCTACCGGTAGTTACCAGTGGTATTTGAATGGTTCAGTTATAATCAATGCCACAGGACAAAGCTATGAAGCAAAGGTTGCTGGTAAATATACGGTTGTGGTAACCAATGCGAGCAATTGTGCCAGCCCGGTTTCGAATGAAGTTACGGTTACAGTGAATACTTTGCCAACCCAACCAGTCGTCACTGCTGGTAGCGCCACAATCTTCTGTGATGGAGAAAGTGTGGTTTTGAGCACCACAGCTATCGGTAACTACCAGTGGTATTTGAATGGTTCAGCAATAACCAATGCTACCACCCAGACCTATGAAGCAAAAGTAGCTGGTAAATATACAGTTGTGGTAACCAATGCCAGCAATTGTGCTAGTCCGGTTTCGAATGAGGTTACGGTTACGGTGAATACTTTGCCAAACCAGCCGGTCGTCACTGCTGGTGGTGCCACAATCTTCTGTGATGGAGAAAGTGTTGTTTTGAGTACTACTGCTACTGGCAGTTACCAATGGTATTTGAATGGTTCAGCAATAACCAATGCTACCACCCAGACCTATGAAGCAAAAGTAGCTGGTAAATATACAGTTGTGGTAACCAATGCCAGCAATTGTGCCAGTCCTGTATCCAATGAGATTACGGTTACAGTAAACACTGTTCCTGTTGCCCCGATAGTCACTGCTGGTGGTGCTACAATCTTCTGTGATGGGGAAAGTGTTGTTTTGAGCACCACAGCTACTGGTAGTTACCAATGGTATCTGAATGGTTCAGCCATAACCAATGCCACAGGGCAAACTTATGAAGCAAAGGTCGCTGGTAAATACACAGTGGTGGTAACCAACGCAAGCAATTGTGCCAGTCCGGTATCCAATGAAGTTACGGTTACAGTGAATACTTTGCCAACCCAACCAGTCGTAACTGCTGCTGGCGCTACAATCTTCTGTGATGGGGAAAGTGTTGTTTTGAGCACTACAGCTACGGGTAGCTACCAATGGTATCTGAATGGTTCAGCCATAACCAATGCCACAGGGCAAACTTATGAAGCAAAGGTCGCTGGTAAATACACAGTGGTGGTAACCAATGCCAGCAATTGTGCCAGTCCTGTATCCAATGAGATTACGGTTACAGTGAATACTGTTCCTGTTGCCCCGGTTGTAACTGCAAATGGCGGAACTATCTTCTGTGATGGGGAAAGTGTTGTTTTGAGTACTACTGCTACGGGCAGCTACCAGTGGTATTTGAATGGAACTGCAATAACCAATGCTACAGGACAAAGCTATGAAGCAAAGGTAGCTGGTAAATATACCCTTGTGGTAACGAATGCCAGCAATTGTGCCAGTCCGGTATCCAATGAAGTTATGGTTACAGTAAACACGATTCCTGTTGCCCCGATAGTCACTGCTGGTAGCGCTACAATCTTCTGTGATGGAGAAAGTGTTGTTTTGAGCACCACAGCTATCGGTAACTACCAGTGGTATTTGAATGGAACTGCAATAACCAATGCCACAGGACAAAGCTATGAAGCAAAGGTTGCTGGTAAATATACGGTTGTAGTGACCAACGCCAGCAATTGTGCTAGTCCGGTTTCGAATGAAGTTACAGTTACAGTGAATACTTTGCCAACCCAGCCGGTCGTCACTGCTGGTGGTGCCACAATCTTCTGTGATGGAGAAAGTGTTGTTTTGAGTACTACTGCTACTGGCAGTTACCAATGGTATTTGAATGGTTCAGCAATAACCAATGCTACCACCCAGACCTATGAAGCAAAAGTAGCTGGTAAATACACAGTGGTGGTAACCAATGCCAGCAATTGTGCCAGTCCGGTATCCAATGAAGTTACGGTTACAGTGAATAATTTGCCAACCCAACCGGTTGTAACTGCTGGTGGTGCTACAATCTTCTGTGATGGGGAAAGTGTGGTTTTGAGCACTACAGCTATCGGTAGTTACCAGTGGTATTTGAATGGTTCAGCTATAACCAATGCTACCGCCCAGACCTATGAAGCAAAAATAGCTGGTAAATACACGGTTGTGGTAACCAATGCCAGCAATTGTGCCAGTCCTGTATCCAATGAGATTACGGTTACAGTAAACACTGTTCCTGTTGCCCCAGTCGTAACTGCTGGTGGTGCCACAATATTCTGTGATGGGGAAAGTGTGGTTTTGAGTACTACAGCTATCGGTAACTATCAGTGGTATTTGAATGGAACTGCAATAACCAATGCTACCACCCAGACCTATGAAGCAAAAGTAGCTGGTAAATATACAGTTGTGGTAACCAATGCCAGCAATTGTGCCAGTCCTGTATCCAATGAGATTACGGTTACAGTAAACACTGTTCCTGTTGCCCCAGTCGTAACTGCTGGTGGTGCTACAATCTTCTGTGATGGGGAAAGTGTTGTTTTGAGCACTACAGCTACGGGTAGCTACCAATGGTATCTGAATGGTTCAGCCATAACCACTGCCACAGGGCAAACTTATGAGGCAAAGGTCGCTGGTAAATACACAGTGGTGGTAACCAACGCCAGCAATTGTGCCAGTCCGGTATCCAATGAAGTTATGGTTACAGTAAACACGATTCCTGTTGCCCCGGTTGTAACTGCTGGTAGCGCTACAATCTTCTGTGATGGAGAAAGTGTTGTTTTGAGCACCACAGCTATCGGTAACTACCAGTGGTATTTGAATGGAACTGCAATAACCAATGCTACAGGACAAAGCTATGAGGCAAAAGTAGCTGGTAAATATACAGTCGTAGTAACCAATGCCAGCAACTGTGCCAGCCCGGTTTCGAATGAAGTTACAGTTACAGTAAACACAGTTCCCGTTGCCCCGGTAGTCACTGCTGGTAGCGCTACAATCTTCTGTGATGGAGAAAGTGTTGTTTTGAGTACTACAGCTACCGGTAGTTACCAGTGGTATTTGAATGGTTCAGCCATAACCAATGCCACAGGACAAAGCTATGAGGCAAAAGTAGCTGGTAAATATACAGTCGTAGTAACCAATGCCAGCAATTGTGCCAGTCCGGTTTCGAATGAAGTTACAGTTACAGTAAACACGGTTCCCGTTGCCCCGGTAGTCACTGCTGGTAGTGCTACAATCTTCTGTGATGGGGAAAGTGTGGTTTTGAGTACTACTGCTACGGGCAGTTACCAATGGTATTTGAATGGTTCAGCCATAACCAATGCCACAGCCCAGACCTATGAAGCAAAGGTTGCTGGTAAATATACAGTTGTGGTAACCAATGCCAGCAATTGTGCCAGTCCGGTATCCAATGAAGTTACAGTTACAGTAAACACGGTTCCCGTTGCCCCGGTAGTCACTGCTGGTGGTGCCACAATCTTCTGTGATGGGGAAAGTGTGGTTTTGAGCACCACTGCTACTGGTAGTTACCAGTGGTATTTGAATGGTTCAGCAATAACCAATGCTACCACCCAGACCTATGAAGCAAAAGTAGCTGGTAAATATACAGTTGTGGTAACCAATGCCAGCAATTGTGCCAGTCCTGTATCCAATGAGATTACGGTTACAGTAAACACTGTTCCTGTTGCCCCAGTCGTAACTGCTGGTGGTGCTACAATCTTCTGTGATGGGGAAAGTGTTGTTTTGAGCACTACAGCTACGGGTAGCTACCAATGGTATCTGAATGGTTCAGCCATAACCACTGCCACAGGGCAAACTTATGAGGCAAAGGTCGCTGGTAAATACACAGTGGTGGTAACCAATGCCAGCAATTGTGCCAGTCCGGTATCCAATGAAGTTACGGTTACAGTGAATAATTTGCCAACCCAACCGGTTGTAACTGCTGGTGGTGCTACAATATTCTGTGATGGAGAAAGTGTGGTTTTGAGCACTACTGCTACGGGCAGTTACCAGTGGTATTTGAATGGTTCAGCCATAACCAATGCTACAGGGCAAACTTATGAGGCAAAGGTTGCTGGTAAATATACAGTGGTGGTAACCAATGCGAGCAATTGTGCCAGTCCGGTTTCGAATGAAGTTACGGTTACAGTGAATACTTTGCCAACCCAACCAGTCGTCACTGCTGGTGGTGCTACAATCTTCTGTGATGGGGAAAGTGTGGTTTTGAGTACTACAGCTACCGGTAGTTACCAGTGGTATTTGAATGGTTCAGTTATAACCAATGCTACAGGACAGACTTATGAAGCAAAGGTTGCTGGTAAATATACAGTTGTGGTAACCAACGCCAGCAACTGTGCCAGCCCGGTTTCGAATGAAGTTACAGTTACAGTGAACACTTTGCCAATCCAACCAGTCGTAACTGCTGCTGGCGCTACAATCTTCTGTGATGGGGAAAGTGTTGTTTTGAGCACCACAGCTACTGGTAGTTACCAGTGGTATTTGAATGGTTCAGCCATAACCAATGCTACCGCCCAGACCTATGAAGCAAAAATAGCTGGTAAATACACGGTTGTGGTAACCAATGCCAGCAATTGTGCCAGTCCGGTATCCAATGAAGTTACGGTTACAGTGAACACTTTGCCAACCCAACCGGTAGTAACTGCTGGTGGTGCTACAATATTCTGTGATGGAGAAAGTGTTGTTTTGAGCACTACTGCTACGGGCAGTTACCAGTGGTATTTGAATGGTTCAGTTATAACCAATGCTACAGGACAGACTTATGAAGCAAAGGTTGCTGGTAAATATACAGTTGTGGTAACCAACGCCAGCAACTGTGCCAGCCCGGTTTCGAATGAAGTTACAGTTACAGTGAACACTTTGCCAATCCAACCAGTCGTAACTGCTGCTGGCGCTACAATCTTCTGTGATGGGGAAAGTGTTGTTTTGAGCACCACAGCTACTGGTAGTTACCAGTGGTATTTGAATGGTTCAGCCATAACCAATGCTACCGCCCAGACCTATGAAGCAAAAATAGCTGGTAAATACACGGTTGTGGTAACCAATGCCAGCAATTGTGCCAGTCCGGTATCCAATGAAGTTACGGTTACAGTAAACACGGTTCCAGTTGCCCCGGTAGTAACTGCTGGTAGCGCTACAATCTTCTGTGATGGGGAAAGTGTGGTTTTGAGCACCACTGCTACTGGTAGTTACCAGTGGTATTTGAATGGTTCAGCAATAACCAATGCTACCACCCAGACCTATGAAGCAAAAGTAGCTGGTAAATATACAGTTGTGGTAACCAATGCCAGCAATTGTGCCAGTCCTGTATCCAATGAGATTACGGTTACAGTAAACACTGTTCCTGTTGCCCCAGTCGTAACTGCTGGTGGTGCTACAATCTTCTGTGATGGGGAAAGTGTTGTTTTGAGCACTACAGCTACGGGTAGCTACCAATGGTATCTGAATGGTTCAGCCATAACCAATGCCACAGGGCAAACTTATGAGGCAAAGGTCGCTGGTAAATACACAGTGGTGGTAACCAACGCCAGCAATTGTGCCAGTCCGGTATCCAATGAAGTTACAGTTACAGTAAACACTGTTCCCGTTGCCCCGGTAGTAACTGCTGGTAGCGCTACAATCTTTTGTGATGGAGAAAGTGTGGTTTTGAGTACTACTGCTACGGGCAGTTACCAATGGTATTTGAATGGTTCAGCCATAACCAATGCTACAGGGCAAACTTATGAGGCAAAGGTTGGTGGTAAATATACAGTGGTGGTAACCAATGCCAGCAATTGTGCCAGTCCGGTATCCAATGAAGTTACGGTTACAGTAAACACTATTCCTGTTGCCCCGGTTGTAACTGCTGGCGGTGCTACAATCTTCTGTGATGGAGAAAGTGTTGTTTTGAGTACTACAGCTACGGGCAGTTACCAGTGGTATTTGAATGGTTCAGCCATAACCAATGCCACAGGACAAAGCTATGAGGCAAAGGTTGGTGGTAAATATACGGTTGTGGTAACCAATGCCAGCAATTGTGCCAGCCCGGTATCCAATGAAGTTACGGTTACAGTAAACACGGTTCCCGTTGCCCCGGTAGTCACTGCTGGTGGTGCCACAATGTTCTGTGATGGGGAAAGTGTGGTTTTGAGTACTACTGCTACGGGCAGTTACCAATGGTATTTGAATGGTTCAGCCATAACCAATGCTACAGGGCAAACTTATGAGGCAAAGGTAGCTGGTAAATATACAGTTGTAGTGACCAATGCCAGCAATTGTGCCAGTCCGGTATCCAATGAAGTTACGGTTACAGTGAATACTGTTCCTGTTGCCCCGGTAGTAACTGCTGGCGGTGCTACAATCTTCTGTGATGGAGAAAGTGTTGTTTTGAGTACTACAGCTACCGGTAGTTACCAGTGGTATTTGAATGGTTCAGCCATAACCAATGCCACAGGACAAAGCTATGAGGCAAAGGTTGGTGGTAAATATACCCTTGTGGTAACCAATGCAAGCAATTGTGCCAGTCCGGTATCCAATGAAGTTACAGTTACAGTAAACACGGTTCCCGTTGCCCCGGTAGTCACTGCTGGTGGTGCTACAATTTTCTGTGATGGGGAAAGTGTTGTTTTGAGCACTACAGCTATCGGTAGTTACCAGTGGTATTTGAATGGTTCAGCTATAACCAATGCTACCGCCCAGACCTATGAAGCAAAAATAGCTGGTAAATACACGGTTGTGGTAACCAATGCCAGCAATTGTGCCAGTCCGGTATCCAATGAAGTTACGGTTACAGTAAACACGGTTCCCGTTGCCCCGGTAGTCACTGCTGGTAGCGCTACAATCTTCTGTGATGGAGAAAGTGTTGTTTTGAGCACCACAGCTATCGGTAGCTACCAGTGGTATTTGAATGGTTCAGCCATAACCAATGCTACAGGACAAAGCTATGAAGCAAAGGTAGCTGGTAAATATACCCTTGTGGTAACGAATGCCAGCAATTGTGCCAGTCCCGTATCGAATGAAGTTACGGTTACAGTGAATACTTTGCCAACCCAACCAGTCGTCACTGCTGGTGGTGTTACAATCTTCTGTGATGGGGAAAGTGTTGTTTTGAGCACTACTGCTACGGGCAGTTACCAGTGGTATTTGAATGGTTCAGCCATAACCAATGCTACAGGGCAAACTTATGAAGCAAAAGTAGCTGGTAAATACACGGTGGTGGTGACCAATGCCAGCAATTGTGCCAGTCCGGTATCTAATGAAATTACCATTACTGTAAATGCCCTTCCGATAATCCCAACGATTACAGCGATGGGCAACACTGTTTTCTGCATAGGTAATTCAGTGGCCCTAAGCTCAAGTACAGCCAGCGGTTATCAATGGTACAAGAATGGCGCAATTATACCTGGCGCATCCGGTAAGACCTATATTGCTACAGAAACTGGCTCTTACCATGTAGTGGTAACCAATGTAAATGGTTGCAGCAGCAGCCCTTCATTACCAACTCAGGTTACAGCAAGCCCTTATCCGGAATTGCCAAACATTTCACCAGCGGGGGCAACCACCTTCTGTGAAGGAGGTGTTGTTACGCTCACCTCGTCGTCGTCAGCAGGAAATCAATGGTACAAAAACGGAATTTTGATACCGGGGGCAAACGGACAAACATTGGGTGTAAATGAAATTGGTAACTATGCTGTAAAAGTGACCAATCAGGCTGGTTGTGCAAGTACAATATCAGCTGCTACAAATGTTACTGTTAATAAAGTACCTAAAGGGTTTGACGATGTCGTAAATAGTTTGAGCTGTGCACAATCTTCTTTCAGCTATAACCTTCAAACTAAAAATGTAAACAATATCCAAAAAGGAGGCAATGCGGTTCCTGCAGGCTTCACCTGGACAGTGAATTCTACTGTTCAGGGTGCAGTTAATGGTTCAGGTAAAGTGCTAAATGCCACATTGATCAATACAACAACAACAGAACAGTACGTGGTATATCTGGTTACTCCAATAGCAGAGGCAGGAGGCTGTGCAGGGCAACCATTTAAAATTACAGTCCGTGTTCCTGTATGTTTGGATATAGCTATCACCAAGTCAGCAAACCGAACCAACGTATCTGCTCCGGGAGATGAGATTAAATATTCTATTATTGTATCCAACAATGGGAATGCCAACCATAGCCATGTTAAAGTGAACGACCCGTTGTTGGGAGGGTTGCTGCATAGGTCGGCCGGCGATAACGGCAATGATATTCTGGAAAAAGGAGAAAGCTGGATCTATAGCGGAACTTATACCATTACCCAGAATAACATTGATGCCTTTGGCCTGCCAGATGTAAATACCGGAAAGATTGTAAACACAGCAACGGTAAGTTCTGTGGAATATCCACAATCCAAATCGGCTATAGCAGAAGTAGATATTGATGCCAATCCTTCGGTTGCCCTGGTTAAAACAGGAGCAATGAACCGTGACTTCCGCACCATGACCTATACATTTACCGTGACCAATAATGGAAATATGACCCTATACAACCTGGTGGTAAAGGATCCGAAAATTATCCAGCCTATTGTGTTAAGCCAAACGACATTGGCACCTGGGGCAACCACCAGCGGCATAGCGCAATACACGATTACCAATCCTGAAAAGGTTGCAGGTACCGTAAACAACACTGCTACGGTAACTGGCCTCACCAAATCTGGCACCCCTGTAACTGACGTTTCGGGTACAGCCGTGAATAACGACGAGCCAACTGTAATTGATATTACAAGGTACCCGATAGCCATTGATGATTACGCCAATACAAAAGCCGATATAGAGGTAGCTGTGCCGGTTATCAATAATGATAAACCAGCATTGTTTCCATTGGATGCAGCTACGCTTGAAGTAAAAAGTCAGCCAACCAACGGCAAACTATCTGTTAACAAGGATGGAAAAGTAGTTTATATGCCAAATAAGGGATTTTTCGGAATAGAGAAATTTACTTATAAAGTAGACGATTCAAATGGTCTGGGATCTAACGTAGCTATTGTAACCATTACGGTTGTGCCTCCGGATCTGGATGTGCCCAATACTTTTACACCAAATGGCGATGGGAAGAACGACACGTTTGTGATTACGGGATTGGAAAATTACGAAGGGGTTAGCCTGTTTGTTTACAACCGCTGGGGCGATGAAGTTTACAGAAATAATAACTATAAAAATGAATGGGACGGAAACGGGTTAAATGACGGTACTTATTTCTATGTGCTAAAGCTGAAAAAAGCGGGCAAAGAAGAGTCCCGGAGAAGCTGGATACTGATAAAAAGATAAATGAATTGAAATGAAGATTGTAAAACGCATTGTGACCTCCGTATTTTTTCTCTGCATGTTTGCAGGGTACTCGGCTGCGCAGCAAAACATACAATTCTCTCAATATGTATTCAATAGTTTAAGCGTAAATCCAGCTTATGCTGGTTATAAGGAAGAGTGGTTTGCACAGCTTGCGCTTCGTGCACAATGGGTTGGGGTAGAAGGTGCTCCCCAGACCGGGACGATATCCCTTGATGGTATCGTTGACCCTAGAGATAGGAAAATGGGACTTGGTTTCCAGATTACTTCTGATAAAATAGGCCCTCAATCTTCTACTTCAGTAACTGCAAACTATGCTTACCGCCTGCAGCTTGATCAGGATGATACCAGAAGGTTGAGTTTTGGCATTGGAATAGGTGCCGCCCAGTATAACCTGAAAGGAGATATGATCAAAACAGGAGAGGGCGGCGACCAGGCAGTTGCAGGACAAAATGATAGCCGTATTGTACCTGATGTAAGGTTTGGTGTATTTTACAATTCCAACTTCTGGTATATGGGACTTTCCCTGATGGATGCCTTTTCGGGATCGGATGTTAATGTCAGGAGTGTTTCTGCTGCTTTCAACATTGTACGCAGCAGACATGCATACCTCATTATGGGTGGTCTGGCCAACCTTTCGCCCGATGTGCGGGTTCGCCCCAGTCTAATGATAAAGGAAGATTTTAAAGGTCCTACAAGTGCTGATTTAAATGTGATGGCCATTTTTAACGATAAGTTGTGGCTTGGTGGGTCTTATAGAACGGGGTTCGGTTTGTGGAAGAAACAATACAGCACGCTTAACCTCGGTAAACAAAATTCGATATCCGGTATTGTTCAGGTATTTCTGAGCGAACGTTTTCGCATCGGCTATTCTTACGATCATGTAACCAGCAAGCTAAGCAGTAACCAGAATGGTTCTCATGAGCTTACCCTGGGGTTAACCTTTGGAAGGGTACCCAGATCATTCATTTGTCCGCGGGTTTTTTAATTTTCTCTGTCTTATGGAATCGCAGAAGTGATGGCATCCTTACAGTAAATGTATGGTATAATATTAACTTCTAAATTCTAAAGCAATGTTAGGTTCAAAAATTGATTTGTCAGGTAACCAATGGCTGGAGATTGTGTTTAATCAGAAAAACAAAAGCTATGGTGCTTATGCGCTTCGCAGGCAAAGCGCTTCTGATACAAGTAAAGCCCTCTTTATTGCAGGGGCTTTATTTATCCTGCTTTTTTTGTCTCCGAAGATCATCCAGTTGATCAAAGGTAACCCCGTAGTGGACGAGGTAGCCGATCGCACTACCGTTGTACAGGTGCAGTCGCCCCCACCGGTAAATCCGGAAACGCCACCGCCTGCTCCTGTTGAGCCTCCGCCAGCAAGGCAGCCCCAGATTAAATTTCCTCCGCCAATTGTAATGGAGGATAATAAGGTTGTTGATGTAGATCCAGTGCAGATCGCGGATCTTAAAGACGCAACCCCGGGACAGAAGGATGTTGTTGGACAGGAAGATGGACAGCTTGTAATTACAGAAACACCGGGTAAGGGGCCAGTGGGAGCTGCTGTAGTGGGCGACGATGTGTACCCAGATTTTAGGGCCTTAGAAGTGCAGCCTGATTTTCCAGGTGGAATGGATAAATTCTACAAATACCTGTCAAAAGCTATCCGTTATCCGGCAGCGGCGCAAGAGGCAACCATACAAGGAAAAGTATTCCTGTCTTTTATCATTGAAAAAAACGGTACCCTTACCGATATCAAAGTTGAGCGGAAACTGGGTTACGGCACAGATGAAGAAGCTATAAGGGTACTCACAGCAAGTCCGAAATGGATGCCGGGCATTCAGAACGGAAGAGCCGTGCGTGTAAAATACAACATCCCCATTAACTTTTCTTTAGCGCAATAGGATACCAGCCGCCTTTGCTATGCCCCCAAAACAATCATTTTGGGGGCATTTATTTTTAGGCGCACAAGCCCATTTCGAGATTACTGCCAAAGGTCTTTTCCAGATGTGCCTCGTAGCGTTTCAAATCCTTTACTACATCTGCATTTTTTTCTACATCATGAAAATGTATACCCTCCAGCGGTTTCATACCTGTAAAAGCATTCATGCGGTGAAATCCGAACATAGGGCCTTCGTCCACGCTTTTCTGGTTAAAAAATTCTCCGGGTAGGGTAAAGGCTTCCTGAGGTGCATTCCATGAAGTGGTCAACATGTACTTTTTGCCATTCATAAGGCCTCCTGTTCCATAATTGATGGCGGGATTGGCAGCAGAACGACCATCGCTATGGTAAATGCCATTATTGTGACCTTCTGTAAACACCAAATCTATATACTTTTTAAATTCATGCGGAAGCTGAAACCACCATACGGGCGTATGGTAAATGACGATATCTGCCCACTTATAATTTTCAACTTCCTCCTTAATGTTGTAAGGCTGATTGATGTCGGTATGCCTGACTTCGAACCCTGGCTTGTTGTTGAAAAAGTCGAGTGTCTTTTCTGTAATGCTTCTGTTGAACAGGCCTCCGGAATGTTCAAATACCTGCCCTCCGTTGATAATGAATATTTTTGTCATGTCTTTATCTAAATTGATGACACAAAATTACGGTGCTTATTATTATAATTAAAATAATATAATTTATACTTTTGTATTATAATAATGATAGATAGGTATGGTAAATCTGGAATGGTTCAGAACTTTTAAGGTGATATATGAATGTGGTACGCTTACAGGTGCCGCTGAGGCTTTATATATATCGCAGCCAGGGGTGAGCTTGCATTTGAGTTCGCTTGAATCTTATGTGGGCTATAAATTATTTGATCGGACTTCACGGAAAATGATAGCGACAGAAAGGGCCAAGGTGCTTTACAATTACATTCAGGAACCCCTTACAAAACTGGAAGAAGCTGAAAGGCATTTCCATAAAAGTGTGGAACGCGATGTCCCGACCATTAGTATAGGTATGTGTTTTGAAACTTTTCAATATACACTTGAATCTTACCTGCCCGGGCTTCCCTTTAATGTGATCATTAAATTCGGGGAATATCCACAAATGCTGAGTGATCTTGACGCTGGTATCCTCGATTTGATCATCACCCCGCAAAAAGGTGATTATAAGGGCTTGTTGTACGAACCCTTTTTTAAAGAAAAAATAGTATTGGTATGTGGAAAAGGGACTTCTGTAGCAGATTTTGATAAGTTTGTTAAACGCGATGACAAGGCGGCTTGCCTGACCTGGTTAAAGCAGCAAACCTGGTACGGAACTACAGGCGACATGGAACATCAGCGAAGGTTTTGGTACAATAACTTTGGTAAGCGCCCCGATTTTAAGCCGAATTATATTGTTCCGAACCTCTGCTCAATTATCAGGTGTTTAAGTACAGGTAAAGGCCTGGCCGTAATGCCTGACTTTCTTTCCAGGCAGGAACTGGATGCCGGAAACATAAAAGTACTTTGGGAAGGTAAAGATCCTATTGAAAATACCCTGTATTTCGGCACACGCAAAAACACCATTTATGAGGAGCAGATTAAAGTGATAAAAGACATCTTTTTGAAAGAAATGGGAGAACCGCAAAGTGTCTTTTAACCAAAAAATAAATAGGCTAAACCTATGGCAGTACAAACACCTACCAGGTCGGCCAACAGCATGGCGCCAATGGCATAGCGTGTGTTTTTTATGCTTACCGAACCAAAATATACGGCTACGATGTAAAAAGTGGTATCTGAAGCGCCCTGGAATATTCCGGAAAGCCTACTGGCAAAAGAATCCGGGCCATAAGTTTCCATGGTGCTTACCATCATTCCACGTGCTGCCCCGCCGCTTAATGGCCGGATCAGGGCAGTAGGCAGGCCTTCAACAAAACGGGTATCTGCACCCAGAAAGGCAAATCCATTTTTTATAGCACTGATCACCACGTCAAAAGTTCCGCTGGTACGCAGGAGCGATATGGCTACCAGCATGCCTACCAGGTAAGGTACAATCTTAATGGCAGTATCAAAGCCATTTTTTGCACCATCAATAAAGGCATCAAAAACGTCTATTTTTTTATAAAGTCCGCCTAAAACAATCAACAGAAACACCAGTAATATCAAACCATTACTCAAGATACCCGAAAATGACTTGATGCCTTCTGCATTTAAGGAAACGATATACAGTACCAATAAGGCAATTACAAAGGAGATGCTGAGCACCCAGATGATAATAACAGGCTGAATGATGTTGATCTTTTGCTTGAAAGAGACGATCAGCATTGCTGCTATGGTGCCAACAAAAGTTACAATTAAGCAGGGAATAAATATATCGGTAGGGTTGGACGCATTTTGTGAAGCCCGTATGGCAATTACACTAACCGGGATCAGGTTCAGTCCGGCTGCGTGTAAACACAGAAACATGATCTGGGAATTGGAAGCCACATCTTTACTCGGATTGAGTTCCTGCAGGCTTTCCATGGCTTTTAATCCAAATGGTGTGGCTGCATTGTCCAGCCCCAGTAAATTGGCAGAGAAATTCATGATCATGTGCCCCATTGAGGGATGTCCTTTTGGAATATCAGGGAAAAGCTTCGAAAAGAACGGACCTACTATTCTCGACAACAGACGAATGCCTCCGGCCCTTTCGGCAATGCTCATCAATCCCATAAACAAGGCCAGGATTCCGATCAGTTTTAAACAAAGCTCAACGGCAACCCAACAGGTTTGTATGATACCATCCAGCTTTAAGGGGTTTGCAGGGTCATCGGCCTTGCCGATGACCATCCAGTTGAAAATATCACTTTGCCCAAAAAAGAAGCATTTAACACCTGCTACTACGATAGCAACAATAATAAAGGCAGACCAGATTCTACTTAACGCCATTAAAGATGATTTAGTTCAGGCTCTAATTTAAGGTTTTTCATCCGTTAGTTCAAAGCCCCATGTTTTGCCTTTTTCTGTTGCCGGTATTCCATTTACCATCCATACCGGTGCTTTGGCTTCTTTTAAATAATAGTCAAAAAACTGCTGCTCACGAATCTGTATGTCTTTCCTGTTTTGGCGCTGCATTAAATTATGTGCCTCATTGTTGTAATTTAACATCCATACAGGTTTTCCAAGTCGCCTTAAACCAGTAAACATTTCGATGCCCTGATACCATGGAACGGCACCATCAGCGTCATTGGCCATAATTACTACCGGAGTTTTTACATTCGGCAGCTTAAATAAAGGCGAGTTCTCGATGTAAAGCTCTGGCTTTTCCCATAAGGTAGCACCAATACGGCTTTGTGTTTTTTCATATTGGAATTGTCTGTTCATTCCACTTTCCCAGCGCATTCCACCGTAAGCAGAAGTCATGTTAACCACCGGTGCCCCGGCCCATGCTGCTGCATACATATTGGTTCTGGTAATTAAATGGGCAACCTGGTATCCACCCCAGCTCTGACCCTGAATTCCTATTTTAGTGCCATCAACCCATGTGTTTTTCTTCAATGATTCAACTCCTGAGTTGATGAATTCTTCTGCAGATTTTCCGGGATAACCCTTTTCATAACTGATGTCTGGTGCAAATACCAGGTATCCGTTGCTCACAAAATAGGGGATATTTAAGCGTGAAGGGGTTGGGGCCGGAGCATTATAGGCATATAGTCCCTCTGAAAGTTTCTCATAGAAATAAACAATCATTGGATACTTTTTTGCCGGATCAAAATCTTCCGGCTTATACAATATTCCTTCGGCATTAAAACCTTTGGGGGTAGTCCATTTTACAAGGGCTGCAGTACCCCAATTGTAATTTTGCTGCTGAGGGTTGGTATTGCTGAGCTTTACCTGGGCTTTCATATCAGCTGACACATAGACATCCGGAGAATTTACATAACTGCCTTTGTCGAAAATATAGCGCTCAGCATCTTTGGCTTTGCCCAGATCAGAATATTTCATTTTTTCCATTACAACCAGTTCCGGGTTTTTATGGTCGCCAATGTTCTTTTTATAGAAGCCGTTCTCCTTGGTGGTATTGTTAAATGCGCTTAGCCATATGTTTGCTCTTTTTTCCAGGAATTTGCTTTCCGGATCGGTTTTCTGGTAACGGAAGGTGATTTTATTTTGCCTTCCAAACCCATTTGTGATGTTTTGTGGTTCAGCTTTTCCTTCAGGAGAGAATTCCCAGATATCGTAGCGGTCGTAAATCAATACCGCCTTATCGTCTGCTGCCCATGCTGCAGCGCCGTACGGACCTGGTTCATCAGGAACATCATTATCTTCTTCAACAAATTTGACAGCAAGACCCTTGTTTAAATGGACTATGCCTGCAGTCTGAACGTTATAGGCGTACCAGTTTGAATTTGTTTTATCAAAATAGAGGATATATTTACCGGCAGGAGATGCAACTGCAAATCCGGAGAGGCCTTCAATGATCTTTTTTCTTGCGCCTGTTTTGGTATCTACCAGGTAATAGTCTTTTATTGAACTGCCTGTCCATTGCGATTGGATCCTGTTGCCATAGTCTGTAGAAGCCAGTACAAAGTTGGCATTGCCCTCTGCTGCAGGACTTGCTTCAGGTAATTTTAAATCCGTCAGCGGAACAACCTTTGGATCGCTGTTAAATATTTCCATTGCCGTTAAATAGGAGCGCTTGAGCTCAGATTCGAGCCTTTTTAACTGCATAGGCTGCAGGTAATCGTCTTTATAGCCCCATACATCTAATTTCGCATGCTCAAAATCTACCAAGGTGGTGTCTTTTGGTTGCTTTACAGGTGCAATTCCAAAAAACAGTTTATTTCCATCTTTGCTAAAACTTAGTCTGGTATCCCCACTAACCGCCCATTTAGCAGGCATTCCTTTAATTTCATTGTCTACCAGGATCTGGGCAGTATCCAGGCTTGTGGAGTTGTAATAGATATTAAAATCTTTGATTTCTTTTTTTTCAGGACTGCGCTCTCCCAGAAACACAAGGTATTCTCCCTCTTCGTTGAACTGGAAGTTTTTAAAGTTGCCTTTACCATTTACCAGGGTTTTTACAGTTCCTTTTTCTGTATTCAACAGGAATACACCTTCAGGTGCAGTTTTGTCTTTTTTTGAACCTGTACAGGCAAAAACCATTTGTTTACCGTTTTTGTTAAAGCTATAGTCACTCACATATCTGAAGATACGTTCGGTGCCTGTGGTCAGGTTTTTCAGGATAAGATCTGTGCCTTCCTGTTTGGTTTTGTTTTCCGGCTCATCAAATGCAAATACCTCTGCATCGTCTTTTTTAGGTGTTGCCGGTGCAGGTCCTGATTTTGTTTTCTTTGAGGTATCCGGACTTTTTTCCAACAGATAGGCCAGGAGCGAGGTGCCTTTTTCGGGAATTTTATAAGATTTAATTCTGGCCACCTTTGTAACAGCTGAATTTGCAAGATCAACTATAAACAAAGAATCTTTGGTCATATCGTCTGGTTTTTTCTTTTTTATCCTGCTTTCACGGGTATCTTTAAATAAGGGTTTAACCACTAAGGCTGCGTATTTTGAATCGCTGCTAAATTGAAGGTTTGTGCCTCTTGCTATGTTTATTTTAGCGTTGGTAACCAGGTTTTGCAGGTGCAAAGCGCCATCACCTTCCTGTTTTAATATGGAGTAAGCAGCCCATAACCCATTATTGGATAGTTGTTTTGCCCCCACAGCTTCCCAACTGTCGTAAACATTATGGTTTAATGGTTTCTTTTGTGCAAAACCTGCACTGGAAGATAACAACAAGAATAAGAGCGGACATAGTTTTTTTAGCATGGTTAGTATTGGTTTTTTATCGCCTGTATGTGTTCAGGCTTAAAAATTGGAAAATTTTAGGTATATATGGTTATTGTATGTCAAATTTTACATTAACAGACCCTAAATTAGTTTTAAGGGAAAAATCCAGGCATAAAAAAAGCACCTTTAAGGTGCTTTTTTTATGGGTAACCAAAATGGTTATTTGTTCTTTTTTTGCTGAGCCGCTGCCTGTTGCTGCTGGCGCATATACTCATCTAACTTAGCACTAAATCCAGATTTCTTTTTCTTCTCCACTGGTTTTGCTTTGTTTTCCTGTAAGGTTTTATGGATCTTTTCATCGTCAACCATAGATTTGATCAGGAACTGCTGGGCAAAGGTCAGCATGTTGGCCAGGAAATAATAGTAGTTCAATCCTGATGGATAGCTGTTCAGTACGCCCAAAAATATGATTGGCATGATGTAGCCAATATATTTCATTTGCCCTGTTGCACCAGAGATCTGGTTGTTAAAGTAGGTGTAAATTAGCGTAGAGATGGTCATCAATACACACATTAAACTCAGGTGGTCACCAATGAACGGGATGTTAAAACCAAACTTAATAAAGTCGTCATAAGTAGAAAGGTCCTTCATCCATAAGAAAGATTCGCCCCTTAACTCAAACAGGTTAGGAAAGAAAAAGAAGAAGGCCATTACAAATGGCAGCTGCAGCAGCATAGGCAAACATCCGCCAAGTGGGTTTACACCTACCTGTTTGTAAAGTTTGAGGTATTCCTGTTGCAGTAATGTTGGGTTATCTTCACCAACTTTAGCTTTTATCTCGTCCATTTCCGGCTTCAGGATCCTCATCTTAGCCATAGAAAGGTAAGATTTGTAGGTCAATGGCGACATGGCAACTTTCAGCGCTATGGTTAACAGCAGGATGATCAGACCGTAGCTCCAGCCAAATCCTTCCAGCCAATTGAACACCGGTAATACCACAAACCTGTTGATGTATTTTAATGGCCAGTAACCCATATCCACTTGTTTTTCCAATTCGTGGCCCTGCTCTTTTAAAGTAGAGAATTTATTGGTGCCAAAATAGAAGTTCATGGCATAGTGCTGGGCAGCAAGCTGGTTAAAAGGCATCTGCATGGTTGCACCATACCATTTTATTTTACCTGGCTCTGTACTTACTTTTACCGCCAGTTTTCCATTGTCAAAAGGAACAGCAGGAATCAGGACCGCAGAAAAGAAGTGTTGTTTGAAAGAAAACCATTCAATTTTTCCTTCTTTTAACTCTTCTTCCTCATCCTTTGCTACATTTAAATGATCCGGGTTTTTCTCCTGGTATTTATAATATGGTGCAGAGTGTTCCTGTTCTTTTTTGCTCGACTTTTCCTGCTCAAGTAGTGTAGCTTCCCAGTTTAACGCAATATTACTACCCTGGATAACCTGGTTTAATCCATTTAAATTGATATTGAAACCTACCTGGCTGCTGTTTGGCTTTAAGTCGTAGATAAATTCAATATACTTATCGGCCGAATAGTTTGCACGCATGGTAACAGTATTGTTTCCTGATACAGCTGTAAAATACAGGTCATTGGTGCTGAACATTTTTCCACCGATGTTCAGGTTCAGACCGAATTTATTCTGGTCGCCATCAAACAGGACAACCGGTTTGCCGCTATAGGTCTTTTGTCCTTTTACCGTTACCGACTGGATTTTACCTCCTTTGTTGGTTAAGGTTATTTTTAGCTTATCGTTCTCCAGGATATTTGTTTGTGTCGTTCCGGTAATGTTGGTGCCGAAAGGACCTGCCAGTGCAGCTGAATCTACAACCGGGGCAACTGGTGCAGTAACAGCCGGAGCTGATGCCGGGCTTACACCGGCTTTTTTTGCCGAATCGGCAGCAATTCTTTCACGCTCTTTTTTTATTTCCGCATCACTGGGCTTAAAAAAATAAAAAGAACCTGCCAAAACGATCATGATCAGGAATAATCCTGTAAACGTATTTTTATCCATTATTGTTAGTTAAACGCGTATTATTTTGTTTTCTTCTTCGCAAACTCCATCGCAGCGGCGACAAATTTAACAAAAAGTGGGTGAGGATTAGCAACAGTTGATTTTAATTCAGGGTGAAACTGTCCACCAACAAAGAAAGGATGGTTTTTTAGTTCAACAATTTCAACCAGATTGCTCTGTGGGTTAACGCCTGAGGCGATCATACCAGCTTCTTCGTATCGGCTCAGGTATTCGCTGTTAAATTCATACCGATGCCTGTGACGCTCGGTAATGTGTGTTTTGCCATATGCCGAATAGGCTTTGGTGCCTTTTTTCAGGTCGCATGGATAAGAGCCCAGTCGCATGGTACCACCTTTGGCTGTAATACTCTTCTGGTCTTCCATCATGTTGATCACAGGATGTGTAGCTCCTTCGTCAATTTCAGTCGTATTTGCACCCTTTAAGCCCAGCACATTGCGGCCAAACTCAATAACGGCACATTGCATACCCAGGCATATTCCAAAGAACGGGACATTGTTTTCTCTTACATATTGAATGGTATCAATTTTTCCTTCTATACCACGGCTACCGAAACCAGGTGCAACAAGTACACCATCCAAATGGGCCAGCCTTTCTTTGGCGTTATCCGGGTAAATACTTTCTGAGTGAATGTATTCTACTTTTACCTTGCATTCATTCCTGGAACCCGCATGTACAAATGACTCAATGATTGATTTATAGGCATCAGGTAATTCTACGTACTTACCCACCAAACCTATTTTAACTTCAGATGTCGGGTTTTTTAAGCGGCCAAGGAATTCTTTCCAGCGCTCCATATCCGGTTCGTTTCTCTGCGCCAGTTTAAGTTTGCTCAAAACGGTCTTATCCAGCTGCTCCTTCATCATCAATAAAGGAACATCATATATAGTTGACGCATCCTGCGATTCGATTACAGCATTTACGTTTACATTGCAGAACAAAGCAATTTTTTTACGGATATCCAATGAGATGGAACGCTCAGAGCGACATACCAGGATATCTGGCTGAATACCGTACTCCAATAATGCTTTTACGGAGTGCTGTGTAGGTTTGGTTTTCAATTCACCTGCGGCGGCAAGGTAAGGAATAAGTGTTAAATGGATGACTATGGCATTGTGCGCCCCTTCTTCCCATTTGAACTGACGTACAGCCTCAATAAAAGGCAGCGACTCGATATCACCCACTGTTCCGCCAAGCTCGGTAATTACGATATCGTACTGACCGGTTTCGCCCAGCTTGCGCATGTTACTTTTGATCTCATCGGTAATGTGCGGTACTACCTGTACGGTTTTTCCCAGGTATTCGCCTTGCCTTTCCTTATTGATTACATTCTGGTAGATTCTGCCGGTAGTAATGTTGTTTGCCTGCGAGGTAGGTACATTTAAAAAACGCTCGTAATGACCAAGGTCCAGATCTGTTTCTGCTCCATCTTCGGTAACATAGCATTCTCCATGCTCATAAGGGTTTAATGTTCCCGGATCAATATTGATATAAGGGTCGAACTTTTGGATGGTAACACTGTAGCCGCGTGCTTGTAATAATTTGGCTAATGAAGCGGAAATGATGCCCTTACCTAATGAGGAAGTAACACCGCCCGTAACAAAAATATACTTAGTCATGTTTATGAATTTCTGAAACAAAGCAGTAAATAAAATACTGTCTTATTGTTTTTGTACGGGATACAAAGTTAGGAAATAAAACTGAAGCCGGGAGGTACTTTTTATAAATAATCGGGAATTCTAAAAAGTGATGATAAGCGCTTAATCCAGAAATTGTTAGAGGGTGAAACCGTAGAGCCGTTTCTTTGCTTCCTCCCACTTTTCTTTTTTATTGGGCTCGTAGCGGGTAAATAATTCAAGTAGTTTTTCCAGATCTTTTTCTGTTTCTACTTTTTTTCCTTTGCTGGCCGGTATAATTTCTGCCTGGTGATTGGTAAAGCCATCAACCTTGGTGGCAAACCAGGTGGTATAATAACGCGGAATGGCGAGACCAAGTATCATGCCGGGCAACCCATTAAAGCCTTCCGGGCCACCTCGAAGTAAAATTTCATCCGTATAAAATGCAACTACGTATACAGTATCGTGGATAATGCCTATTGCTTTTCTGCATTCATACCCGGCGATGGTTCTTACGTCGTGCATAATTTTCCAACTCAGAACAGGAATGGTATCTGTAAGTAAATAATTATCATCCATTACAGAACGTTTTAATACCCTCAGGTTCCTGCTGTAATCTGTATATATTTCATTGCTTGGTTTGGAAAGGGAGAAAAAAAAGAAACCTTTATGCTCTTCTTCATCTGTTTTTGCACCTGGTTTGTACAGGGATTTGTGCTGATCAAAAATGAAATCCCAGTTACTGGTCTGGTATTTTTTCATTTTTTCTTTAGCTTCCTGGGGCAATCCGGAGTTTTCGAGGCTTCTTTGCAGGTTAACTTTCTTTTCGAACGTAATTTTGCCATATGGGATGAACCTTTCCTGGGCTTGCAGACTGATACAGCAAAAACATAAAAGAAATGTAATGGCCTGTTTCATGTTACCGATCTGTTGTTTTTTTTATAAAATTACCACTTAAATTCCAATTTAATCCGATAAGCACATACCTTGGGATATAACTGAAGGTATCTTCACTTGTGACGTTACCTCCTACGAACCTATTGTAACCGATTTTCTGGTTTAGTATATCTGTAACAGATAACTTAATTTCGAGTGCTTCGCTTTTCAGGAGTTTTGCAGACAGGTAGCTGTTCCATATTGCTGTGTTCAGGTCTTGTCCAAATGATGCATTGGCTGGCCTGAAAGACAGCGAGAAAGAAGTATTGAATTCGGCTTTAAAGGGCAGTTGTACCGTTCCTGAGATTTCATGATTGTGGGTAAGGCTCCTTCCGTCATTAATTTCTCCTATCGATGATTTTCCTGTCATAAGAGATGCAGAGGGGATATAGCTGAACTCAATTTGCTGTGTATAGTAATTAAGTGATCCCCTTAAATTGTACTGGGTGTTCGCTGCCTTGTTTTGTGTAGCATTGATAATGGCTATGGTATTGGAACGGTTAAAGCCTACATCAATTCCAAAACGCAGGTGAGATTTGGAAAAACCTTTGGAGTAACTCAGATTGCCACTGATGGAATTGTTGCCATTGGCATTGATGAAACTGGAAATGCGTTTGTTGAAATCGTCTACCAATTCGGTACTCACTATAGCGTTATTTGTAAAACCATAATTAAAGTAGGCCGAGATATACTGATCTGAATTGAACTGAAAACTATTGTAAGAAAGACCAAAACTGTTTGTAAAGGAAGGTCTTAAAGCAGAATTTCCAATAACCTGGTACAAAGGTGTGTTAATTTGCCTTACAGGCTGAAGCTGATCTATACTTGGTTGCTGCATGTAACCGTTATAGTTAACTGCCAGAGTATTGCTGTTGTTTATCTTATAGAGCAGATTGGTACGGGGCGATAGGTTGAGGTAACTTCTTTCAAAGTCGGTTTGTTTATCCAGGTCTTTCAGTTCAAAATTGGTTTGCGTAGCCTCCAGTCCGCTTGATAACGAAAAATTCTCGTAGCTATACTGCCATATCATTTTACCCACATTGGAAAAATTAATGAACTTAAAGTTGTTGCTTAAGGAATCTATTTTTTTTGCGTTGTTTGCGATGTTGTCAAATACCAGCCGGTTACTGCCGGATGATATGGTTTTGAAACTATAACCGGTTTCAAAAGTCCACCTCTTGGAAAGGCGATCGGTATAATTGACCCGCATTCCTATAGAATTCTGTTTACCGGTGTTCTTTTTTCTCAGATCAGTATTTTCAACCCTGATGCTATCCCCACTGGCATTGAAGTAAACCGTGCGGTTTGTACTATTTTCGGCGCTTCTGCTGTTCTGGCTTTCAGGTTGAACATCGATAGAAAGTGTACGGCCGTTTTTTTCGAATTTTCTGGACCAGTTGATGTTTCCATTAAATATATCACTGTTGCCATTGCCTGTATTTTCCTGTTTGTTCTGGCTGATGAAAATACCATTGTCGCTACGGGTTTCATTTCCGCCTACGGAAGTGTTTTCATTCCTGTTCCGGCTAGCACCAAATGAGATTTTTAGAATGGATTTGGCGTCGGTATTGTAGTTGAATGTTCCTTTTACAGACTCTCCGGCAACATTTGTATTGTTTGCTGTTCTGCCTGAACTGAAGAACTTTGTCTCGTTGGGAAGCAACTCCTGTGAATTGGTGGTTGTGAGATTGACGTTGTTGTTATCAAAGCTTTTGAAATTCAGTTTTAAGCCCATTTTGTCTTTGCTGAATTTATCGGCATAATAAGCTCCCATACCAAAATTATTCGGTAAACCACCCGACGCAGCTATATAATCTTCATCGTCATCACCCGAAACATACATAATAGAACTCCCGTCATCGCCAACTTCTATCAGATCATATTCTTCACCTTTCAGCTTGCGCATGGAGTTGTTTATTTTAGATTCGTTGTTCAGATTTGAATAATTGCCATAAATGGCGGCTTTGAGCTTATTCTTAAATATACCCGCCATTCCACCATAATCGCCCAGATCTGACACGTTGGTATTCAGGTCGATGGTAGCCAGATAGCCATTTTTTGCATTGTCCTTTAATTTAATGTTGATGGTTTTGTTTTTTATGCCGTCATCTATCCCGGTTAAATCGGCGCTTTTACTTTTTTTATCATACACTTGTATTTCTTCAACTGCGTTGGCCTTTAAATATTTTGTGGCCAGCAGAGGGTCGTCCCCAAAAAACTCATCCCCGTCAACCAGTACTGTTTTTACCGTTTTTCCCTGGGCTTTAATGGTCCCGCTTTTATCGACTTCAATCCCTGGCAGTCTTTTCAACAGTTCCTGGACATTGGCATTAGCCCTGACAGCAAAACTGTCGGCCTGAAAGACCAGGGTATCGCCTCTCATTCTCACCGCGCTTTTGGTTGCCTGTATCACAACTTCTTTTAATACCTTGGATTTCAGCTCCATATTGATGTTCCCTAAATCAATATTTGAAGTGTCGGATATCCTCAGGTTGCGAATATAGTCGGCCATTTTAGGATAGGAGATGAGCATTTTATAATCGCCGGCCGACAGGTTTTTGAGCTCAAATTTTCCATTCCGGTCTGTGCGCGTTGTTTTTACCATTACCGAATCTGAAGACCGGATCAGCAGTACCGCGCTGTATTCCAGTTTTCTTTTCTCAACGGTGTCGGTGACTACACCTCTTATGTTTGCTTTTTGTGCCCAAGCGGTAAGTACAGAAAATGTAAAAAGAATAAATATAAAAGTCTTCTTCAGCATAATTACCACGTAACAACCCGGCGGAGTTCTTAAAGCTAAGAACTATTTTCTTGTCTGCATTAATTTTTTCCAAATAATATCTGCTTTTACCTTTGAAGATTTCAATGATTGTGAAAAGTTTGTTCTATCAATTTCTTTATGTTGAGAGAACCGCTATGATTTTCACGCTAAAACCCTGTTTAAAATGGGTTTTGTAGGTGCGTAGACCTACGAAACAGTTAGAAAACACCTACTTGTTATTAGCCTGAATAAATAGATGAGAGCGGCAAACAGAGGAGATGTTTAGAAAAAAGGCCCGGAAAACCCGGGCCATTCTATAAATGTATATTTGGTTAGAATATGCTGTTTAAAAAAAATCAAACACTATTTGCTGTTTGATTATATAAACATAATATAAAATTTATAACAATCATAATATTATTTTTATTTTTTTTTGATGAGTTCTACAAAGTATTGATTTTTTCAGGATAGACATGCTTCTGCGCTGCAGAAACAGGGTTTTTTAGCAATAAAATTATCAACAGATTATTTGCAGCAGTTATAGTAGATTTTTACTTTTTGTGCACTTTCAGACCAGGCTATATATACACTTGTCTCCTTACCCGAGCGGTACTTAAATCCGTTTAAAGCAGACTTTTTTAATTCGTTGTAAAAAACTGTATCGGGAGTGTTCTTGTCGGGATTTTCGTTTTCGGTGACAGCCGGCTCCAGAAAGTTCTCGTCTTCAAAAAACAACTTATACTCTTCCTTTATAAAGGCCATCTGGCTGCGCTCCTTTTTCAGGTCGACCGTAGATTTATAGTTGTCAATCAGATCGGTAGCTTTAAAATCTTTGTGGTAAATCTGTTTGCCGTTGTGGGCGGTAATGGTAAACCGGATATTCATGCCTTTTAACACCTCGCCGGTAAGGGAAACCTTGAAGGTATCGACCTTTATAGTGTCGCTAAAGGGCTTTAATGCCACCTGATCTGCTATCTCGCCTTTGGTTTCCTTACCCGATGGACTGCAGGCAGCGAAAGACAACGCGAACAACAAAACAGGGAGTAGATAGCTTTTCATGGTTTAAAGATTATTTTTTCCAGATCTTCGGGCGTATCTATAGCTATAGTTTCTATATCAGTAACCCTGGTTTGAATGGCATAACCATTTTCTATCCAGCGCAATTGCTCAAGGCTTTCTGCAATTTCAAGTGCCGAAGGCTTTAGTTTTGTAATTTCCTGCAAACTGAGGGTAGTATAGCCATAAATCCCGATGTGTTTATAGAATTGCTGGCTGTTTAACCATTTGTCTTTTTCTGCATTTCTGATGTAAGGGATGGTATGCCTGCTAAAATAAATCGCTTCCTGACGGCTGTTGATCACTACTTTTGGGATGTTGTTGTTAAACAATTCTGCCTCGGTTTGGATCTTTTTGATCAGTGTGGCCAACTGTACATTTTCTTTCTCAAAACAAGAGACGAGCAGGTCGATCTGTTTTGGATCGATGAATGGTTCATCGCCCTGTATATTGATGACGATGTCATAATCAAGGAAATGCCGGGCTACTTCGGCACAGCGGTCTGTACCACTTTGATGGGTGCTGGCCGTCATTACAAAGGAACCACCAAATGAATTTATTTCGTTTGCAATCCGCTCATCGTCTGTAGCAACAACCACTTTGGTTAAGCTTTTGGCTTTTAAGGTTTGTTCATATACCCTTTGGATCATGCTTTTGCCTTGTATTTCTACCAGCGGCTTACCCGGAAAACGGGTAGAAGCAAAACGAGCCGGTATAATACCAAGTACTTTCATTCTAAAACAGTCCGTTAATTTCGGCTTCTATAGATTGGATGATGGTGCCAAGGTCTTCCGGATTATTGGTGAAATCGAGTTTATCCTTGTCCAGGATCAGCAGTTTGCCCAGGTTGTAATTTTTAATCCAGGTTTCGTACTTCTCATTTAGTTTTGAGAGGTAGTCTATACGAATACTGGTTTCGTATTCACGACCCCTTCTTTGTATATTGTTTACCAGGGTAGGTACCGAAGCGCGCAGATATACCAGCAGATCGGGTGGTTTAATAAACGAGGTCACATTTTCAAAAATGGCTTTATAGTTCTGATGGTCTCTGGTCGTCATTAAACCCATTTCATGAAGGTTATCTGCAAAGATGTGCGCATCTTCATAAATGGTCCTGTCCTGAATTACATTTCTGTTGAAGTTCTGGATATCTACAATTTGCTGAAAACGGCTGTTTAGAAAATAGATCTGAAGGTTGAAACTCCAGCGTTTCATATCGGAGTAAAAATCTTCCAGATAGGGGTTGTTGTCTACTGCCTCATACAAGGCTTCCCAGCCATAATTCTTTGCAAGCAAACCTGTTAAAGTAGTTTTCCCTGCGCCAATGTTTCCAACTATTGCTATGTGCATATTTTATTCTTGTAGATCAGAAAGGTAGTGTTTTTATTTTTTTTATTAAAATGATTTGAATCCGATCAGTTCTCTAACCTCCTTAATCGTTTTCTGAGCGCTTTCCCTGGCTTTTAAAGCGCCATGCTTGGCTACCTGGCGTAAATAGGCACTGTCTTTGGATAAGTCTTCAATGCGCTCGCGGATAGGGGTGTTGAACACGATCATATCCTCTGCCAGCTGTTTTTTGAAATCGCCATACCTGATGGCCATTTTGTTGTACAATTCATCGAAATGTTTAAGTGTATCGGCTGGAGAAACGATTTTCATCAGGTCAAATAAATTCTGAATAGCCTCCGGTTTTACCTGGTTTTCTTCAGTTGGCCCGCTGTCTGTTACCGCACGGGATAGTTTTTTACGTATAATTTCCGGACTGTCGGCCAGGTAAATGCAATTGCTATCGCCGCTCGATTTGCTCATTTTACCATTTCCATCCAGTCCTGGCACTTTAACCAGGTTTTGTGAATAGTTAAAAGCAAAGGCTTCAGGGAAATAATCTGAATTGTATAATCTGTTAAAACGGTTACCAAAGGTACGTGTAAATTCAAGGTGCTGCTCCTGGTCTTTACCCACAGGCACTTTTGTAGCTTTATGGATCAGGATATCCGCTGCCATCAGGGTAGGATAGGTTAACAGGCCTGCATTTACATTGTCGGGCTGCGACCTTACTTTATCCTTAAATGAAGTGCTCCTTTCCAGTTCGCCCATATAGGCATTCATATTCAGGTACAGATACAATTCGGCAACTTCGGGAACGTCAGACTGAATGTAGATGGTTGTTTCTTCGGGATTAATTCCGCAGGCAAGGTATTCTACCAGAACGTGTCTTACATAACCATGCAGGTCCTGAGGTGTAGGATGGGTGGTTAGCGAGTGAAGGTCTGCAATGAAAAAATAACAATTGTAATCGTATTGCATTTTTACAAAGTTGGTTACAGCACCAAAATAATTTCCCAAATGTAACTGCCCTGTCGGACGGATTCCGCTAACTACCGTTTCTTTCATTAGAATATTGCTTTTTATTTCAAGAGGCCGAAATTAATAAAATACTTTTTTGTATTCATACAGTCTGTATTTATTATTTTTGAAAACCATGATTGACTACCTGAAGCAAGCACACAGAATCTATTCTATTTTTATTATTCTTTTCTTCTCGATCATTTTTTTTCCTTTTTATTATTTATCGGCACAAAATCCAAAGACCTATGGTTTGCTAAACTGGTTGCGCAAATTAAACAGCAGGCTTTGTGCTTTTTTTATCGGTGCTTTGTTCCGTTTTACTTTTGAAGAGCCGCTGCAAGAAGGACAAACGTACATCTATTGTTCAAACCATACCTCTAATCTGGATATCATGATCCTTTGTACCCTGGCCAGGGGCCGTTTTCATTTTATGGGAAAGGAGGAACTGCTCAAAAACCCGGTGCTGAAAATATTTTTTAAAACCATTGACATTCCTGTTAACCGCGAAAGCCGGGTTTCTGCTTTCCGGGCATTTAAAAGGGCGGCTGAAAACCTGGAACAGGGGATGAGCCTGATTATTTTTCCGGAAGGAGGAATTGATGATGAGCATTATCCTCCAAAGCTGATGCCATTTAAAAATGGCCCATTCCGGTTGGCAATAGAAAATAAGGTGCCTATTGTGGCGGTGAGCTTAACAGATATCTGGAAAAGAATGTGGGATGACGGATCGAAATACGGATCATCTCCAGGTGTTTGCAATATTTATGTGCATAAGCCCGTTCTAACTGCTAATTTAACAATAAATGATTCAGATGAATTAAAACACCGTATTTTTGACCTCATAAACAGTAAACTTGTGACCAATGATTATAGATAAGCAAACCATACATAAAGTAGCAGATCTGGCAAGAATTGCGGTAAAAGAAGAGGAGATGACTGCATTGATACCGGATATGAACAAGATCCTTACATTTATGGAGAAACTGAATGAACTGGACACCACCGGCGTTGAACCTCTGGTGTATATGAACGGAGAAGAGAATGTTTGGCGCGAAGACCAGGTGAAACAGGAGATCAGTGTAAAAGATGGCTTGAAAAATGCTGCGCTTCACAATGAAAATTTCTTCCTGGTGCCAAAGATCATAGAAAAATAGCACAATTTGTAACATCGGAATACCAGTTCGTGTCTAAAAAATAAAAAAGCGATGGAGAAAGAAGCCACATCAGCCAAGCTGGGTACATTGAATGGAACAACAAGTAAAGCCTTGATCAACATTAAGGATATAGGCCGGAAATATGTTATTGGATCTGAGGTGATACATGCATTGAAATCGGTTACCCTGGACATTCATAAAGGCGAATTTGTTGCTTTGATGGGGCCTTCTGGTTCAGGAAAATCTACGCTAATGAATATTTTGGGCTGTCTGGATACACCAAGCAAGGGTGATTATGTTCTGAATGGTACCAATGTCAGCCACATGAGCGATAATGAGCTTGCCGAGGTACGGAATAAAGAAATTGGTTTTGTTTTTCAGACATTTAACCTGCTCCCGCGTTCTACCTCCCTGGACAACGTGGCCTTGCCCCTGATTTATGCAGGTGCAAATAAAAAGGAAAGAGATGCCCGTGCGCTTAAAGCACTTGAAAACGTAGGCCTTGGGAACCGTGTAGGCCATAAGCCCAACGAGCTTTCCGGCGGGCAGCGCCAGCGGGTTGCAGTTGCAAGGGCTTTGATCAATAACCCCTCCATTATTCTGGCTGATGAGCCTACAGGAAACCTGGATACCAAAACTTCTATCGAGATCATGGGGCTTTTGGAAGAGATCCATAGTAAAGGAAATACGATCATCCTGGTAACCCACGAAGAAGATATTGCACAGCATGCACACCGGATTGTAAGGATGCGTGATGGTTTGATTGAAAAGGATTATCAAAACACTGATATTAAAACTGTTTCGCCCCGTTTATCCGGATTAAAAGAAAAGGGCGATGACTTTGAAAAGATAAACTAATAAGACGGATGAAGATATACACCAAAACAGGTGATAAAGGATTAACATCGCTGATAGGGGGTACCAGGGTACCTAAATTTCATTTAAGAATAGAATGTTATGGCACTGTAGATGAGTTGAATTCTCATATCGGCCTGATCATGTGCCAGGATATTGAAATGCATCATCAAAAGATACTGAAAGAAATACAGGATCGCCTTTTCACGGTTGGCGCTTCTTTGGCCGCTGATCCTGAAAAATCGAGAATGAAGATTCCCGATCTTCAGGACAGTGATATCAATCTGTTGGAGCAGGAAATGGACAATATGAACGAAACGTTACCAGAATTGAAACATTTTGTCCTCCCAGGCGGAAATACTGTAGTTTCTTATTGCCATATTGCCCGCTGCATTTGCCGAAGGGCCGAACGCTTAACCGTTCATTTAGCGTCTGATAGCTTTGTTGACGAAAAAATGACTATTTATTTGAACCGTTTAAGTGATTATTTGTTTGTTTTGGCACGAAAACTGAATTCAGATGCTAAAACAGAGGAAAATATCTGGATTCCGCGATTGTAAAACAGTCAGAGCAGATGTAACTGGAAAACAAAGCTATAGTAACAAAAATAGTGGAAAAAAAGTTTGTTTTGCTCGTGTTTTTTAATATACTTTTGCGAAATAAATTTGAATAACCTAATAGTAATAAATATGTATTGGACACTAGAACTCGCATCGCACCTGGAAGACGCTCCATGGCCTGCAACAAAAGATGAATTGATTGATTATGGTATACGATCAGGCGCACCTGTAGAGGTGATCGAAAATTTACAAGCTTTGGAAGATGATGGCGAACCCTATGAAACTATTGAAGAGATCTGGCCTGATTATCCAACAAAGGACGACTTCTTTTTTAATGAAGATGAATATTAAGGTTTGATTAAAAAATAACAAGTGCAAAGGGCTCCGGAAAATCCGGGGCCCTTTATTTTTCAGAACTTTTTAGGTCGGTTATTGTTAATGTAATGTCATGGGGGCAAATGCAATCCATGCTTTAGTTAAATATATATCTAAAAATTAATCGTTATGGGAAATCTACTTTATCTTGTGGCCGTAGTATTGGTAATATTATGGATTATTGGCTTCTTTTTTAATGGGTTCGGCCCGAATGTGGGTGGATTAATCCATATTTTACTGGTGATTGCAGTAATTGCCATTCTGTTAAAAGTCATTAACAGAGCTGCATAATAAGATAGCTTTAGTTGCGCAGCAGATGTGCTGCGCAACTAAAGTACTTTATTTTCTATTTTTCATAAAGATAGCAGCGATCTCCATATCTTCATGATAGGTAATCTTTATGTTTTCTCTTTCGCCCTCAATCAGATGGATGCGCTGCCCGGAATATTCAGCTACAGAAGCGTCATCTGTAAATTCATTTCGGAAAGGAACCTGATACGCTTTTTTTAAGACATCTACATTAAATGTTTGAGGTGTTTGCACCAATGTCAATTCATTTCTGCTTAAAGCTTCGTTTGTACCATCATTTAATACCCTTCTTACCGAATCTGAGGGTGTAATGCCCGGAATGCAATTGCCCAGTTCTTCGGCATTCCGGTAAGATCTTAGAATCAATTCTGATGATACCAGGGGCCTTACGGCATCATGAACCGCTACAATTCCCTTACCTGTAATGGCTTTTAATCCATTTTTGACAGAATGGAACCTTTGTTCGCCACCTTTAATCACTTGATGAGGGATATCAAAGTTATGAGCAAAACAAAGCTCTTCCCAGTAACTGTGCTGGTGAATGTTCAATACCAGCAGTATTTGCGGATTTAAGGGACATTGGCTAAAAGCAGCAATAGTATACATGAGCAGCGGCTTTCCATCCAGCAATAAGAACTGTTTGGCAACGGAACTTTGCATTCTGCTGCCAGAGCCACCTGCAACTATAATTGCATAATATTTCATTTGCGCATTAGATGATCAGCATCGCATCTCCATAGCTATAGAAACGATATTTTTCTTTCAAAGCTACATCGTATGCATGTCTAACATAATCATATCCGCCAAAAGCACTTACCATCATCAGTAATGTAGATTCTGGTGTGTGGAAATTGGTGATCATTGAGTTGGCAATACTGAAATCATATGGAGGGAAAATGAACTTGCTGGTCCAGTCGTTTGCTGCTTTTAAGGTTCTTGCCGATGAAACGGCCGACTCTATAGCACGCATTGAAGTTGTACCAACTGCACATACCCTTTTTTTGCGTTCAATTGCCTTGTTTACAATATCTGCGTCTTTCTGTTCAATAATAAATTGCTCAGAATCCATCTTATGCTTGGTTAAATCCTCTACTTCAACAGATCTGAATGTGCCCAAGCCCACGTGCAAAGTAACCTCTGCAAAGTTTACACCCTTTAACTCCAGGCGTTTCATGAGTTCACGACTAAAATGTAAACCTGCAGTAGGGGCAGCAACGGCTCCTTCGTGTTTTGCAAAAATGGTCTGGTAGCGTTCTTTATCTTGCGCAGTTGCTTTACGTTTGATGTATTTTGGCAGTGGGGTTTCACCCAGGATTTCAATGTTTTTCCTGAATTCTTCATCTGTACCATCAAAAAGGAAACGGATGGTCCGGCCACGTGACGTAGTGTTGTCAACAACCTCAGCAACCAACAGGTCATCATCTCCAAAATATAGTTTGTTGCCTACCCGGATTTTACGGGCCGGATCAACCAAAACATCCCATAAGCGAAGTTCCTTGTTTAGCTCCCTTAAAAGAAATACCTCAATAGTAGCACCTGTTTTTTCCTTATTCCCGTACAAGCGGGCTGGAAATACCTTGGTGTTGTTCAGGATCATCACATCCTGATCATCGAAATACTCTAAAACATCTTTAAATATTTTATGTTCAATTTTACCACTATCCTTGTGTAAAACCATTAAACGGGCCTCGTCTCTCTCTTCCGAAGGATTATTGGCAACCAGTGATTCAGGTAAATTGAACTTAAATTGAGATAACTTCATATGTTTTGATGTAATATTTTAGGGCGCAAATTTACGAAATATAATTTTTAATAATGTATAATTATTTTTCTTGCTTCCTGATAAATTAGTGTTTTCATTAATTTATACCTGTATCAGGCCTTCTTCAGATTTTCTACAGAATTCAATTATAGTTTTAATTATCTTTATTGTGACTAAAATCTTTTATAAATGTTAAACTTGTTTCATATGAAAAAAATCTACTTTACGATTGCTGCCTTTTGTTTGTTTGTATGTTTATTGGGTTGTACCAAAAGCAACGATACTACAGACACACAGCTTAGCTATAGCTTCAATGCCATTAACCTGAATGCATCGTTGACTACAAACGCAGGGACCAGTGGTGCCATTGTACCTGCCGGAACTCCAGGCAGCATTAACTGGAGCAGTGCAGGCATAAACATTTCAAAAGTCGAATTCAGTGCTAACCGTGGAGGGAATCCTGTATCACTGGAAACCAAGAACCTTTACGCGGTTAATGCCTTAAAACCAGACTCGTTATCAGGTACTGTTTTTTTGTCTTCAGGTGTTTATGAGAAAAATGAATTTAAGATCACTGTCAGCGAGTCAGTAACTAACCCGCCATTGATCCTTAGAGGAACTTATGTAGAAGCCTCGGGTACAGCGATACCGGTTATTGTTCAGCTGAACACTTCTCAGGTGTTTAAGCTGGAAGCCCCAAGAATTGAAGTTAAACAAGGTAAATATGTTGCCCGGGTTACGATTGAACTAAATGGCCTGGTGAAGGGGCTTACAGCAAGCGATTTCGGACAGACAACACGTACTGCGCCAAACAATACCATTCTGGTTAGCAATACTGTAAACAGAGCACTTTTCGAAAAACTGGTATTCAGATTGCCTTCGGTTTTAAGTGTGAGCATGACCAAACAGTAGGTCGGTTTTTAACCGATATAGGCCGGGCTTTACTTTTTTGCAATTATAAGACGAATTGCTGTAACCTTTTTTGCTAGCTTTGGTCTAAACGATATGATTATTTTCAGACTAATAGGCGAAAGTTTTAGGTTTGCAGCTGATGCCCTGCGCCAGAATAAATTGCGTACCATGCTTTCCTTACTGGGAATTACCATAGGTATTTTTGCCATCATTTTTGTATTCTCCGCAGCCGATACTTTCAGAAGCAAACTTCAGGAAAGTATCGATAAATTAGGTTCAAAAACCATCTTCGTTCAGAAGTGGCCCTGGGGCGGTTTTGGCGATTATCCCTGGTGGAAATATATGAACAGGCCTGAGGCTTCGTTAAGAGACTACAATTCGCTTAAAGAGCGTTTGGAACATGCGGAAGGGGTTTCTTATGAAATTTATGCAGATAGCAGGACGGTGAAATACCGGAGCAATTCTGTAGAAGGGGCGGGTTTAAAAGCTGCATCGCAAGACTTTAACAAAACCTGGAACATAGATTTTCAGGAGGGACGATATTTTACAGAAAACGAAGGTAAAGCCGGTTCCCCGGTGATCATTCTCGGTGCCGATATCGCTGACGGCCTGTTTAACGGTGAACCTGCCGTAGGGAAAAAGATCATTGCGATGGGGCGACGCCTGACCGTTGTGGGCGTCTTTAAGAAGGAGGGAGAAGATATGCTGGGTATGTCGCAGGATAAGAATATACTGATTCCCTTAAATTTTGCAAAGAGTTTGTTTGACATCGAAAACGGACGTTATGACCCAACTGTAACTGTAAGGGGTAAAGAGCATATTGCACTGGATGAAATTGAAAGTGAGATTCGTGGGGCCATGCGTGCCATCCGGAAAATCAAGCCCGGCGCAGACGATGATTTTGCATTGAACAAAAGTACCATTGCTTCTAATCAGCTGGATGTAATGTTCGGTGTGGTAGATATTGCGGGCTGGGTAATTGGTGGCTTTTCTATTCTTGTAGGCGGCTTTGGTATTGCCAACATTATGTTCGTTTCTGTTAAGGAACGTACCAATATCATAGGTATTCAGAAGTCGCTGGGTGCGAAAAACTATTTCATTCTGCTGCAGTTTTTGTTTGAAGCCATTGCACTTTGTCTATTGGGCGGTTTGCTTGGTTTGTTCCTGGTTTACATCGTAACGCTCATTTCCGGCGCACTGGGCTTTGAAATGGTATTGTTCATGAAAAATATAATGCTTGGAATTGGTGTGTCATTTATCATTGGCACCATATCCGGTTTCTGGCCGGCTTACGCTGCATCCAGGTTGGATCCTGTAGAAGCGATCCGCTCCTGATATGGCTTCCCTTTGCGCTAAAAAAGAAGGCATGACCACTCGAAAGCTGGAACCTTTTGCGCTGAAGGAGCGCAAAAATTCCTATGCTTTCTCCTTGCATGCACTTCTTTTTTAGAATGGCGGATCAGCATAAACTCGCTATTTTATTTATATGATGGATATAAAAAGGCCTGGTTGTGGAAATAACCAGGCCTTTTTTATTATTTTAATACATGTAGTGTTTTAACTCAGTTTAGCTAAAGCTGCTTTTATTCTTGAAACGGCATCTCTCAGTTTATCTTCAGCAGCAGCATAAGAAAGCCTGATGCAATCTTCATTACCAAAAGCCTCACCGGTAACTGTTGACACATGTGCTTCATTTAATAAATACAGACACAGGTCTTCTGCATTGGTAATTACCTGGTCGCCATTCTTTTTACCAAAATAAGCTTTTACTTCAGGGAAGAAATAGAAAGCACCATCTGGCAGGTTCACTTTAATACCCGGGATTTCTTTTAGTAAAGCATATACGATATCTCTGCGGCTTTTAAACTCGGCCACCATCTGGTTTACCGATTCCAGTCCACCCTGATAGGCAACAAGAGAGGCACGCTGGGCTATAGAACAGGTACCTGAAGTGATCTGCCCCTGTAATTTATCGCATGCATTGGCAATTTCCTTGTTTGCAGCCATATAGCCAGATCTCCAGCCAGTCATTGCATAAGACTTAGAAAAACCATTGATTAGGATCACCCTGTCTTTCACGGAATCAAATTCTGCAATTGAAGCATGTTTACCAACAAAGTTGATGTGCTCATAAATCTCATCAGAAATGATGTAGATGTTCGGGTATTTCTCAAAAACTGCAACCAGATCGGCCAGCTCTTCTTTGCTGTATACTGATCCTGTAGGATTGCATGGAGAAGAGAACATGAACAATTTGGTTTTAGGCGTAATTGCAGCTTCCAGTTGTGCGCCTGTTATTTTAAAATTATTCTCTACGGTAGCATTGATAAATACCGTCTCGCCTTCGGCAAGTTTGATCATTTCCGAATAGGATACCCAGTAAGGAGTAGGTACGATTACTTCATCTCCCGGATCAACAAGACACATTACGGCGTTGGCCAGCGACTGTTTGGCACCTGTAGAAACTACAATCTGATCGAAGCTGTAAGTCAGCCCATTCTCTCTCAATAACTTTTCAGCAATTGCTTTACGTAATTCAGGATAGCCTGAAACCGGACTGTAATAAGAGAAGTTGTCGTCAATAGCCTTTTTGGCTCCGTCCTTAACAAAATCAGGTGTAAAAAAGTCTGGTTCCCCGAAACTGAGGTTAATAACGTCTATCCCTTGTGCGGATAGTTCTCTACCTAACTTCGCCATTTTGATGGTTTGCGACTCCGATAGGTTGTTGATTCTTTTGGATAAAAATGTCATAGTAATTGGTGCGAAGGCAAATTAAATTTTGTGCGGAAACAAATATATGAACCTCACGCCATTATAAATTAAAAAAAATACTTTTTATATAAATTGACCGCTAAACTGTACTTTTGGATGCTAAACTCAGCAATTTGCAACCTCAGAAAAAAGCCATATTAACCGCATTGTGCATCAGTATCGTGCTCATGCTGGCAAAATTTGTAGCCTATTTTATCACGCATTCCAATGCTATACTTACTGATGCTGCCGAGAGCATTGTAAACGTACTGGCCAGTAGCTTTGCATTTTACAGCATTTACCTGACTACGCTCCCTAAAGATGAAAACCATCCTTACGGACATGGAAAAGTAGAGTTTTTTTCAGCTTTTATTGAGGGAACGCTGATTGCCATTGCCGGGGTGATCATTGTTTTTAAATCGGGCTATGACCTGGTTTATCCAAAACCAATTACCCAGCTTTATGAAGGTGCTGCCATTATAGGAGCAACCGGATTGGTAAACCTTTTTGTAGGCTATTACCTGATCAATACAGGAAAGAAACATCAATCAATAACGCTTGAAGCCGATGGTAAGCACCTTTTAACCGATGCAATAACCAGTGCAGGTCTGGTGATTGGTATCCTGCTGATCAGGCTCACAGAAATATACTGGCTGGATAGTGTAATTTCCATACTATTGGGACTTTATATTATTTCTAATGGGTACAAGCTCACGCGTCGTTCGGTAGGCGGCCTGATGGATGAGAGTAATGTTGACCTGGTAGCTACAATTATTGATATACTGCAAAAGAACCGTAAAGATCCCTGGATTGATGTACATAACCTAAGGGCCCAGCAATATGGTGCAGATCTGCACATCGATTGCCACATTACCCTGCCGTATTATTTCGATCTGAACAGGGTGCACCAGGAAATATCTGAAATTGATCAAATGATCAATGGTAAGGCGCACCGTAAAACGGAACTTTTTATCCATGCCGACCCCTGTTTGCCTGCCTGCTGTAATTATTGTCGTATGAAGGAATGTCCGGTCAGACAGGAAGCATTCAGGGGCGAGATTGAATGGACAATTGAAAATGCAACCAAAAACCAAAAACATTTCGACCAGCAATGAGCTATTTTAACGTTAGGGTATACGGTCTGCTGATTAATGAGCATAATGAAGTGCTGATCAGTGACGAGCAATCGGGCGATCGCAGGTTCAGTAAATTTCCGGGAGGAGGTCTGGAACTTGGGGAAGGCTTAATTGACGCGTTGAAGCGCGAATTCATAGAAGAATGCAATGCGGAAATTGAAGTACTATATCATCTATATACCACAGATTTCTATGAGCAATCCTCATTTAACGACAGTCAGATCCTGAGTATTTATTACCTGGTTAAGGCGGTAAATCCCTTAAAACTGAATTTTAAAACCATTGCATTCGACTTTGATCAGGATACCCTGCAGTCGTTCCGATGGATCAATATAAACGAACTCAAAACGGAGGACGTGACTTTTAAAACTGATAAAACAGCAATTGAGCTGTTGCTAAAACAAATAAATTCATGAACCTGGCCAAACGTGATGAAAAAGTAATCTGGCATCCTTATACCCAAATGAAAGACCCTTTGCCGCATATTCCGGTTGTAAGGGGCCAGGGGGTGTACCTTTTTGCTGAAGATGGCAAAAAGTATATCGATGCAGTTTCCAGCTGGTGGGTAAATATCCATGGACATGCACATCCCCATATTGCCGAAAAAGTTGGGGAGCAGTTGCGTACCCTGGAGCATGTTATTTTTGCGGGTTTTACCCATGAGCCTGCCGTGCAACTCGCCGAACGTTTGCTGCCTTTATTGCCGGGAGATCAGACAAAAGTCTTTTACAGTGATAACGGATCTACAGCTGTAGAAGTGGCCTTAAAGATGTGCCTGCAATACTGGACCAATTCCAGCAAGGCACGTACAAAGATCATCGCATTTAAAGAGGCTTACCATGGTGATACTTTTGGGGCCATGTCTGTAAGCGGCCGCAGTATATTTACTGACCCCTTTAACGCGTTGTTGTTTGACGTAGAGTTTATAGATCTGCCCGATGCCGGGAATATAGAACAGTTGAAATCCAGGATCAATTACCTTTCAAATGAAGTAGCCTGTTTCATCTTCGAGCCCATGGTGCTTGGCGCCAGTGGTATGCTGATGTATGAGGCGGCCTACCTGGACCAGTTGATTGAGTGCTGTCAGAAACATGGGATCCTGACCATCGCTGATGAGGTGATGACTGGGTTTGGGCGTACAGGAAAGTACTTTTCCTGTGAAACGCTGCAAAACAGGCCGGATATCTTTTGCCTCTCTAAAGGTTTGACCGGAGGAACCATGCCCCTGGGTGTTACCACTTGCAACAACAAAATATTTAATGCTTTTTTGAGTGATGATAAATTAAAAACATTATACCACGGGCACTCATTTACAGCTAACCCGGTAGCCTGTGCTGCTGCACTGGCCAGTCTGGATATTTTGCTCGAACCCGGCACGCTGCTCAATATCAAAAGAATAAGCGACAGTCACCATGTCTTTGCGCTAAAGATAGAGGGGCATCCGAAACTGAAAAACATCCGGCAAACAGGCACCATTCTGGCTATGGAATGGGAAACCGGCACTGATACTTCTTATCTTAACGGATTAAGGAACCAGTTGTATCTTTACTTCCTGGAACGCGGTATAGTTATGCGCCCGCTAGGCAATATTTTATATATTTTGCCTCCATATGTGATCAGTAATGAAGATCTGGAGTATATTTACCAAACTATTTTACAGGCATTAAAAGATATATAACATGCAGCTTCAGGCAATTTTAGAGCATATAGTGAAGGACAACGTTTTGCACGCCAAATGGTTAAATACTTTGTCGTACATGGAAAACGCAGGGGCAAAGAAGATCTCGGCCTCAGAACATAAGGAGCAAGTGAACCTGATTATTCTGAAGCACGCTGCCGAGGAGCACCGTCATGCCTATTACCTGAAAAAACAACTTGATAAACTGGATGGGGATTTATGTAAAACCTATACCAGCGATGAACTGCTTACACCAAACCATGCCAAATTCTATTTAAACGCTTTAGACGTTGCTGTTTGCCGCTATTTGAAGCAGCATTTTAATTTAAGCGGATATGAATTGAAATTTGCAGCCTACCTGTTTGTTACCTATGCGATTGAAGTACGTGCCGATGAACTTTACCCGGTTTATCAGGAGGTTTTAACCGGTGCAGGAAGCAAAGTCAATGTGAAGTCAATTATCCTGGAAGAAGAGGGACACCTGGAAGAGATGCTGAACCAGTTGAAAACATTCTCGGCTGACTGGGAAGCACATGCCAGAGTGGTCATTAAAATTGAACAGGAGATGTTCGACAAATGGATTAAAAATTTGCAGGTTGCGGTTACAGCTTAATTACTTTTTGCGGGGTAATGGCGTAAAAACTATCGCCTTTACCTGGTGTCATGATTTTTAATCCTGTAAAAACACTAAAGGCAGGCAACACTGCACAATCGCTACCAAAGTAAAAACAAGGGAACTTTAATTGCTGTCTTGCTTTACCATAAAGCATGATACCGGGATGAATATGCCCGGAAACACTGTAATACTCATCAGTTGTCGATGGTTTGTCGTGGATAAACCGGAAAGGAAACAGCAGCAGTTCTTTGGGATGTACGGTGATGCCCAATGCCTGATAGTCCTCATTTTTCAGCTCATCGTGATTCCCTTTTACCAATACCACCTTTAAACCCGGATATTTTTTCCTCCATTCCATAAAGGCAGTGGCGTCACTGTTGATGTTGTTGTGGAACATGTCTCCTGTAACCAGCAGGGTTTCAGGTGTAAACTGCGTCATCAAACTGCTGAGCCTATGCAGGTCGGTGGTTCCGACAGTTGACGGTACCTGTATGCCATTTTTTCTGAAATGCGCAGATTTGCCAATGTGCAGATCGCTGACAATAAGCATCTGCTGTGCCTCCCAATATATTGCCCTTTCTTTACTCAGGACCAGCTGCTCTCCTTTACAATCAATTGTCATGTTTTCTTTTTGTTTTCTTCTCGGTTTCCGCGGTCATTCTTTCAATGCGCTGGCTCAACTCTTCGGAACTCATGCTGTCCCTCAGGCTATCTACCTTTATGGGAAAGCAAAGCGGAGTGTAACGGTCTGTTTTTACGACTACAATTTTGCTCAACTGTATACGCTGCAGCGCTGCGGCCAGTCGTGGCTCTTCAATCTGCTGATAGAAAGCCTCGTCATATGCTTGTCTTAACAATAAATTATGTTTGTCATAATCGCTGAATACATTGAAGAACAAAGCCGCAGATGATTGCAGATGTTTATTGGCTATGTATTTGCCGGGGAAACCCTGGAATACCAAACCTGAAATACAGGCAATGTCCCTGAATTTCCTTCTTGCCATTTCAGTGGCATTTACACTGGTCACAATGTCTTCCCCAAGATTTTTAGGGCTAAACAGTGCCTTAATGTCTTTTTCATTTATCGGGATATTTTGTTCGCTCAGCAATTCAAATCCATAATCGTTCATGGCTATAGAAAATGAAATGGGCTGGGTTTTACTTAGCCTGTAGGCAATCAGTGCGGCCATGATTTCGTGTACCTGGCGGCCTTCAAAGGGGTAGGCAAACAGGTGATGTCCGTCTTTTGTTGTGATCAGTTCGATCAGAAATTCATTATCCTTAGGCACATGCGAAGCTTTTTTCTGCCTTTGAAATAAAGGATAGATGAAATCCAGCTCTATGTCCTGATGCGTTTTATCTAAAGTTTCGTTGTATTTTTTTCTCAGAATGGCACCCAGACTAGCTGTCAACGATATGCGCCCACCCATCCAGCTTGGGGTGATGGCCCTTTTTAACTTACTTTTCCTGACCACTACCGTCATCTCCTTGATCATGATGAACTCCAGTACCCTGCCGGCCAGGGTAAAGCTGTTGCCAGGTTTCATTCTTGATATAAAAGATTCTTCAATCATGCCTATATAGCCACCGGTTATAAATTTTACCTTCAGCATGGGGTCGCTTACTATGGTGCCTATTTGCAATCGGTGGCGCATAGCTGTCCGCTTGTTTTCTACTTTCCAGAGTCCGTCAACCTTCGTTACCTTGCTAAACTCGGTATATGCGGTCAGGCTGTCGCCTCCGGTGGTAATAAACTGCATAATCCAGCTCCATTCCTGGGGCAGCAGTTCCTGGAAAGCGTGGGTTTCCTTGACCTCAAAAAATAGTTTTGCTTCATCGAACCCATCACCTACGGCAAGGGTTACCAGGTACTGGATCAAGGTGTCGAAGGCCATCACTACCGGTTCCCTGCTTTCAATGTTTTGTGTTCTGGCTGCTTCTTTAATTGCAGCAGCCTCTACCAGTTCCAGTGCGTGGGTGGGTAAAAAGTAAATGGTGGAGGTTTCGTATGGCGAATGTCCGCTCCGGCCTGCACGTTGTAAAAACCTGGCTACGCCCTTTGGTGAGCCGATCTGTATAACGGTGTCAACGGGCTTAAAGTCTACCCCCAGGTCTAAAGAAGAGGTGCTGATCACGGCCTTTAAAGCACCAGAATGTAAGGCATCTTCAATCCAGTTCCGCAATTCATGGTCTATAGAACCATGATGAATGGCCAGTAATCCCGCCAGGTTTTCATCCAAACCAAGCAGCGTTTGGTACCAGAGTTCCGCCTGCCCGCGGGTATTGGTAAAAATTAAAGTGGTTTTGCTTTTATAAATTATTGGCAAGAGTTTTTCGGCCAGTTTATGCCCGAGATGCCCTGCCCATGGCAGCAGGTCTATATGGTCGGGTAAAACAGATCTGATGTCGATTTTCTTTTCCAGGTCTGCCTTTACAATGGTCTTTAATACATCTGCATAAGGCACCAGTACTTCCATGGCTTGTTCCATATTGCCTATAGTTGCAGATATGCCCCATATCCTGAGCAGGCGCTCAGGCTGTCTTTCCTTAAGCAGGCCCTTAATTCTGGAGATGCCCAGTTCAGTCATTACCCCACGTTTGCTGCCCAGCAGTTCATGCCATTCATCCGCTACAATGCATTGCAGTGTATCGAAAAAACTGAATGTGTTTTTTTGTGCCAGCAGCAAATGAATGCTTTCAGGGGTAATGATGAGCACCTCTGGCATCTGCTTTTTCTGCTTCAGCTTTTCGTCCTGCGGCGTATCTCCGTTACGGACACCTATATGCCAGTTGAGTCCGAGTGCGGTGCAAACCTCACGCATGGCCCTTGCAAGGTCTTTGGCCAGCGAGCGGAGCGGGGTGATCCAGATGAGTTTCAACCCGGGTTTGTCTGCTTTTTTGTTGATTTCATCAATCACCACAGCCAGGAAAATGGAAAAGGTTTTGCCAAAACCAGTAGGAGCGTTAATCAGACCGCTATAACCCTCGGCATAATATTGCCAGGCATCGGTTTGAAATTTAAAGGGCTTTTTTTTGGCTTTCCTTAGCCATTTAGTCACCTGTTTGTACCCTTTGCTTTTTTCCAGTTCCATTTTATAAAACTCAATAACGTAAATTTAAGGGTTTGGCGGTGTTAATGTAGCCTGTAACAATTGTTTTAAGTCATCAAGCGTATTGATTTCATCTGCTTTTTTGTCTTTTCTCCATCGGGCAATGCGCGGAAACCGCAGGGCCAGTCCAGCTTTATGCCTTTTGCTCTCTGTAATTCCCTCAAAAGCAATTTCAAATACCAGTTCGGGCTTTACGGTACGTACCGGCCCGAATTTTTCTATTGCATTTTTTACCACAAAGGCATTTACTTCCTTTATTTCTTTGTCGGTTAATCCTGAATAGGCTTTAGCGATGGTGACCAGCTGTGCCCCATCACGTACGGCAAAAGTATAATCGGTATAAAAATTAGCTCTTCGGCCGCTTCCCTTCTGCGCGTAGATCATGACGGTATCTATTGTGAAGGGGTTGATTTTCCATTTCCACCAGTCGCCTCTCTTTCTCCCGCTATGGTACAGGGAATCCAGTTTTTTTAACATGATACCTTCGCTGTTGATGTCGCGTGCGCCCATTCTCAGTTGGGCCAGCTGTTCCCAGGTCTTAAACCCAATGATGGGCGACAAGAGCACAATGCTTTTGGTGCGCAATCGTCCAACAGTATCCGCCAATAGCTGTCTTCGCCTGCTTAGTGGTTCCGACCTCAGGTCATTTCCTTTGTGCTCCAGCAGATCGTAGGTAAAAAAACCGATTGGCGCATCTGTAAGCTGCGTTTTGCCTATCTTTTTTCTGTTTAACCTTTGTTGCAGTATACTGAAAGCCTGCACTGTTCCATCTTTTACAGAGAGTATTTCGCCATCCAGTACCGTTCCATCCTCCAGCTCGTCCCTTAAAAAATGAAGTTCAGGAAACTGCTCGGTTACCAGTTCTTCACCTCGCGACCATATGAACAATTCACCGTTTCTTTTTACAATTTGCCCGCGTATGCCGTCCCATTTCCATTCGGCTTGCCAGTCGCCGGTCGGTCCCAATGCTGCAGGTTCTGCTTCCAGGGCATAGGCCAGGCAAAAAGGATAGGGCCAGGAGTTGTCGGTATTTACATGTGCACCTGCCATCAAATCATGGTATGAGATCTGTCCAGGCTCCCATTTGCCCATAATACTGTGCATAACCTTGCTGCTTTCCGTTCCGCTTAATTTGGCCAGTGCATTTACCAGCATCTTACCGGATACCCCAATGCGGAAATTCCCTGAAATCAGCTTATTGAAAATGAAGCGTTCAGGTATTTCCAAGCTGCTCCAGGCATGAAGGATAAATGTCTTTTTATCATTGTCATCCTGTTCATTGAGCAAAGCAAGGTCTCGGATCCATTCATGCAGGTTGCGATTGTTTGAGGTGATGGGAGCGGGCAGTACCAATGCAATGGTTTCGCTTAAATCGCCCACATTGTGGTAACACTCTGTAAAAAGCCAATCCGGAATGCCACTTAGTTCAATGGCCCATTGTTTAAGAAGTACAGTGTTTACAGGCCTTCTGGGGCGCTTTCCTGTAAACATGGCAATTACATAAGGTTTATCCAGATCGTCGGCCTCTTCAAAATAAGCGGTAAGGGCTGCAATTTTATCGTTGGTCTTATTGCTCAGTTCCAGTTGCTGTATCAGTTCTGCAAAACGTTTCAAAGCTGTTCCTCCTCTTCCGCTTCATCACCATATTGTGTTTTTACCTCATGGGCTGTTATACCGATCTCATTCAGGTACCTGGAAAACACGGCACTGTACCCATGTGTAACAAATACTGTTTCGGCTGCTGTAGCCTTGATTGCTGACAACAGGCCCGGCCAGTCTGCATGGTCGCTCAGGGCGAAACCTGCATCGGCACTTTGCCATCTTCGGCCTGCTCTAACCTGCATCCAGCCGGAACAAATTCCTGTCGCAGCATTTGTCAGCGATTTTATCCATTTTCCATCGGCAAGGGCGGGAGGCACAATTACAATTCCCCGCTGGAGTTCTTCTTTTTTGAGGTCGGTGTTAATCCGGATCGTTTCGGGCAAATTCACACCTGTGGCTATAAGCGTTTCGTTCAGGTTGGCAATGGAATTGTGTACATAAATAGGCGCATGGCCACTCAGGCCTTTAATGAGACGTTGTGCTTTGCCCAGGCTATAGGCAATCAATACGCTGGTTTTGTGCTTTTCCTGGTTGGCTGAAACCCAATTTTTAATCTGATCGAATAAGACCTGCTGCGGCTGCCATTTGTAAATGGGCAGTCCAAAAGTGCTTTCTGATACAAAAGTATGGCATTTTACGGGTTCAAATTCAGTGCTGATACCATCGTATACCGTTTTGTAATCGCCAGAGACCACACAAACCTCTCCCTTATATTCCAGCCTTACCTGGGCCGATCCGATGACATGCCCTGCCGGAAAAAGACTCAGTTTGACGCCATTGATACTGATCTCCTTACCGTAGGGAAGTATTTCTATTTTTAAGCCAGGGCCCAACCTTTGATCAAGGATGGGCCTGGTCAGTTCATGGCAGAGGTAAGCCTGGTTGCCCCATTTTACATGGTCTGAGTGCCCGTGGGTTGTTACGGCCAGGTTAACAGGTTTCCAGGGGTCTATATAAAAATTGCCCTGTTTACAGTAAATGCCTTTATGGGTAAAGCTGATCAGTGTCATCTGGTGATTAACACGATTTAAGTCTATATAGTTTTAAATCTGATTACCTATTCGGCTTTCGCTCCAGCTTTTGCTTCGAATTCTTTTTGTTTGTTGATGTTGAATTTGAAAAGTTCCTCAGTTGATACGAGTTTTCGACTGCATTTTTCTATGTCCATACCGCCCTCTGTCCATAAATACGGACGGAAGCTATAAGACTTGTTTCCATCCAGGTTAGTTATAAACTGGTTCCAGGTAGACCACCTCAGTCCCTTATAGAAATCGGTCAGGTTCCCATCAAAACAAAACCGGATAAATTCTGTGTAGCCAAGCTCAAGCGCCTCCCATTTCAGGCTGTTGGGGCCCAGGTAATAAATAGACTTCAGGTCCTGACCAAAGGCGCCGTAGTTAATCGCAAAAAAACCGCCCACAGCATCGTCGGCAACCAGCAGGTAAGCTGGCTGATCACCATATTCTTTAATGGTTTTTCCTTTGTTCCAGCCCGGAACTGAGCGATTGAGCTTTGTACTGCCAGAACCCAGTATCCTTAACCAGCCCTGGTCTACCATAATCCCGCCGGTATTGTAAATTACCGCCCCAAGCGTGGTATAAGTCGAAACCTGGGTGTTAAACAATGCCTCTTTTGCCTGAGCTGAATCAACTGTCAGGACTTCGACTTTGTTTTTTGCGGAATCTATCCATTTCAAAACAAGGGGCCACGCAGGATCGGTGGTATTGATCAGTTCATCCAGACGCTGCATTTTTTGCTGGGCAAGGCATGTTAAGGTTAAAAAATTGAGGAACAGTATAAAACTATATTTGATGGTGCATTTCATAGATTTGCAGGTTTAGCTGTTACAAATTACAGATATCTGCCAAATATAAGGGACAATAGCGTAAAATTTCTATTTTTACAATTCACGTTGTAATTATGCCAAAGCTTACGGGGATTGTTCTGATGCTCTTCTTTTTAATAGGTCAATATGAATTTATAAGTGCCCAAACTAAAAAAACACTCAATGGAAATGTAACAGATGCCAGAACAGGTGAAACATTAATAGGCGCAAGTATTAAACTTACAGGCAGTATCCAGGCGGGAGGGATCAGTAATGCTTATGGTTTCTATTCTATTAGTGTTGCTGAAGGTAATTATGAAATTTCAGTTAGTTTCATTGGTTATAAAACATTTAAACAAAGCATCGTTATTGCAAAAGACACCCGGCTTAATTTTATGATGGAACAAGATAATCAGTTAAATGAGGTCGTAGTTTCGGCAATAAAACGCAACGAAAATGTAAGCAGCCCGCAAATGGGCCTGCAAAAAATAGCAGTTCGCGAGATCAACAATGTCCCGGTGCTGTTGGGCGAACGTGATGTGTTAAAAACCATTCAGCTGTTGCCAGGCATTAAATCGGCGGGTGAGGGGAACAGTGGCTTTTATGTGAGAGGAGGCTCAACTGATCAAAACCTGATTTTGTTAGACGAGGCCCCGGTTTACAATGCATCTCATTTACTTGGTTTTTTCTCCACGTTCAATTCCGATGCCATTAAGGATGTTAGCGTCTACAAAGGTGGAATGCCGGCTCAATATGGAGGACGGCTGGCTTCGGTGCTCGACATCAAAATGAACGACGGTAACAGAAAAAGATATACTGCAGAAGGAGGCATAGGTCTTATTTCCTCCAGGCTAAAGGTGGAAGGGCCGATAGTAAAAGATAAAGGCTCTTTTATGGTTAGCGCCCGAAGAACTTACCTGGATGCTTTCCTGGCCTTATCGCCAGACAGTTCGATAAACAGCAATACCCTGTTCTTTTACGATTTGAATGCAAAGGCCAACTATCAGCTGGACGAAAAGAATACTTTATACCTGTCCGGCTATTTTGGCCGCGACAAACTGGGACTGTCGGATACCTTTGGCTTCAACTGGGGAAATGCTACAGTGACGCTCAGATGGAACCATTTGTACAGCAACAGACTTTTTTCCAATACTTCTTTAATTTACAGCAACTACAATTATGTAATCCAGAATTTTATGGAAGAAAATAATTTTGAGGTAAATTCTTCCATCAGGGACTTTAACCTGAAGCAGGACTTTGAATACAGCCTGAGTAATGCGCACAGTTTGAAGTTTGGTATAAATGCCATACACCATACCATTGCCCCGGGTAAGCTTACTGCAAGTGCAACTTCGAGCGTAAACGAGACGAATTACGAAAACAGGAATGGGATGGAACTGGCCGCTTACCTGTCGGATGAATGGACAGTAAATGACAAAATGAACCTGGTTTATGGGTTGAGGGTAAGTAGTTTTTCCCTGATTGGCCCCGGAAACATCAAAAGTTATGATACGGACGGAAATACAGTCAGCACTGTAGCTTATCAATCCGGTGAATTTGTGAAAACCTATTTTAACCTGGAACCCCGTATTTCCGCAAGTTACCAGCTCACAAGTTCCAGTTCATTAAAAGCAGCCTATACCCGCAACATTCAAAATGTACACCTGATGTCCAATTCGACTTCAACTTCGCCTACAGACCTGTACATTATGAACAGCAATAACGTGAAACCTGAAGTTGCCGATCAGCTTGCTGCAGGATATTTTAGGAATTTTAATGACGATAACTACGAATTTTCGGCCGAGGTCTACTATAAGTGGATGCAAAACCAGATCGAATACCGTAGCGGAACAGATTTACGTGGGAATGGTAATGTTGAAGCAGATTTATTGTACGGAGATGGCCGGGCATATGGGATTGAGCTTTTCTTTAAGAAACGATTTGGCAGGTTCAATGGATGGTTAGGCTATACCTGGTCAAGAACAGAACGCCAGTTTGATGCCATTAATGATAACAGGTGGTTTTATGCCAGGCAGGACAGGACTCACGACCTTTCGCTGGTTGGCATTTACAAAGCGGGCAAACGCTGGACCTTTTCCTCGGTATTTGTTTACAATACCGGAAATGCCGTAACCTTTCCAAGTGGTAAATACCAGGTGAACAGCAGGACGGCTTTTTACTATACCGAGAAAAACGGGTACCGGACCCCGGCATACCATCGTTTGGATGTTTCAGCCACCCTGGAAGGCAAGCCCGGCAGGAGATTGCAGTCCAGCTGGTCTTTTGGTATATACAATTTGTACAACCGGCACAATGCATTTTCAATTGATTTTAAGGATGATCCGGATGACGTCAGCAGAACACAGGTAGTACGTACTACATTGTTTGGTATTATCCCTTCGGTAACCTGGAATTTTAAATTTTAATGAATGATGGACTTAAAAAGAAACAGGGGTTTAAAACAGCTGGTGATCTTAACCATTTTTCTTCCCGGGATGGTGTTGCTGGGCTGTGAAAAGGTAATTGAGCTGAAATTGGCTAATGCCGAACCGGCTGTTGTTATTGAAGGCGGGCTGAGCGACCAGAATGAAAATCAGGTAGTCAAAGTTTCCAAGACCTATAATTTTACTGAACCCAATAAGTTTAATGGATTAAGCGGGGCAAAGGTAGTACTGACCCGGCCTAACGGCAGTACCGTTAATTATACCGAAATAACACCAGGTTTCTACCAGACCGTTAAATTTCGTGGCATTCCAGGCGGACGTTATACTTTGGATGTTACTGTTGAGGGGAAAACGTACCGCGCAAGTTCTACCATGCCCGCAAAGGTAATGCTGGATTCGCTCTCCTTCAGGCAGTTTGATTTTTTTGGTACTACAAATACCTATATCGCTGTAAATTATAACGACCCCCGGGAAGTGCAGAACCAATACCGGTATATTTTAAAAGTTAAAGGAAAAGTGGAGAAGGATGTGGTAAACGAAGACCGCTTTAACAATGGCAATAAAGTGTCGGACGTGATTTTTCATGACCTGGGCGATTTGGTTTCAGGCGATAGCCTTCATGTTGAATTCCAGTGCGTGGACCGCAATGTTTACAGGTATTTTTACAGTCTGGGACAAAACTCCGGTGAAGCAGGTCCGCCTGTTTCACCGGCCAATCCGGTTTCCAATTTTAACAACGGGGCTCTGGGTGTTTTTAATGCCTATACCTCAAGCAAAAGGACTGCTGTGATCAGGTAAGTGCACAATTTGTTTTCCGGCAGAACAATGTTAACTTTATGCTATCTCTATTAATCATCTCATAAAATTAACACCATGGCTCCATACACAGATCAGGACCTGTCTTCAACTGAAGAAGAAAGGATTAAGGCTTTGCGTAGGTATGATGTGCCCGATACCCTTCCGGACGAATCATTAGATAGATTAACAAAACTGGCGGCTAATCTGCTTAAAGTACCCATTGCCATGATTTCTATGGTAGATAAGGATGAAATATGGTTTAAGTCGAAATATGGCACTGATATGCAGCAATTGAAGCGCCATGATGGCTTATGCGCCACGGTAACTAAGACCGGTGATTTTTATCTGGTAGAAAATGCAGCAACTGACCCCAGAACAATGGCTCATCCCCTGGTATCAGGAGAATTTGGGCTGAAATTTTATGCAGCTTATCCACTTACTACAATTGAGGGGCATCACCTTGGTGCTTTTTGTATAATGGACAAAATGCCCGGAACACTCAATAAAGAGGAAACAGCGCTGTTGAAAGACCTCCGGGATATTGCGATGGACCGTATAGAACTTAAATTCGCTTCAAGAACACTGGCTTCCCGTCACAATCAAATATTAAATACCACTGCTCATGATCTTAAAAACCCACTGACTACCATTCCTGTCCGTGCAGATCTGATCAAACTCAAAAAGCATGATCCCGAAACCGTCGATGTCATGTGCGATCAGATAAAAATGGCCAGTTTAAGCATGGTAGGTATTATCGATGAGCTCCTGCAATCGGGAAGCATGGAAGCAGGTCAGGTCCGGTTGCTGGTCATGAAAGTCAGCATTCCATCTTTGGTAGCCAATGTTGTAGCGATGAACCAGCCCCTTGCAGAAAGAAAAGGGCAGTCCATAAATTTTAGCGCCCAAACAGAGGCAATTATCAACGGCGATGAAGGGAAATTGAACGAAATAGTAGACAATCTGATCAACAATGCCATTAAATATGCACCCGTTGATACCCACGTCCATGTCCGGGTAACAAGCTCCGAAGGTCAGGTAATTATTGAAGTAGCTGATGAAGGACCGGGACTAACCGCAGAAGATAAAAAGCATTTGTTCCAACGGTTTACCCGTTTAAGCGCCCAGCCAACAGGCGGTGAACATTCCACAGGCCTGGGGCTGTCCATTGTCAAAGTCCTTGTACAAGCACATGGGGGTCAAATACATGCGGAGAGCGAAGGGGCCGGCCGCGGGGCCAAATTTATTGTCAGACTTCCTCTGAGCAAATAAGTTAAAAGCATTCAACAGCCCAGCTGCCGGTCCACTGCCTGCCGGGGGGCAGGACTGTAATGCCTTCTTTATGCTCCAGATGCTGGTTGTGATCAATTCCGTCGGCAATTCCCTGCCAGGGTTCAAGGCAAACAAAATCTGCATCTTTAGCTGCCCATATGCCAAAGAAAGGAAAATTCTTAAAACTGAAATGAATCCCTCTGGTGTTCTTATAGTTTCTCAGACTGATACAATCACTTTTTAGTGTTTTAAGTATCAGTGCATCATCATAAAAAAGTTCATGTGCTAAAGGCAGTTTTCTGCCTGATAATGCTATAGTTGCAGTTTGATGGTCAACCAAATCCTCCCGGATCTTATGGTAGGTTAAGGTCTCCTCCTTATTGAATTGCAGGAAATAATCGGTATAGGCAATGTCCGCATTTACTTCAGTTGTAAAAGCCGGGTGTGCACCAACAGAAAACAGCAAATTATCTTCAGCAGGGTTTGACACCGTATAGCTGCACGAAAGTGTTGCGCCTGTCAGCGTGTAGCGCAGCTGCAGTTCAAAAGGAAAAGGATAAACCTTTAACGTTTCTTCGTCATGTTTCAGTGAAAATACCAGGGTTGTGCTGCTGATCTGGTTCGGCTCAAAGTTTTTGTCCCTTGCAAAACCATGCCTGGGCAAATGATAGGCTTTGTTTTTATAGTAGTAAGTGTGCTGTTTTAAACCACCTACTATTGGAAATAGAACCGGGCTGAATTTGCCCCAGTAGTCCGGATTACCCGACCAGAGGTATTCAGTATTGTTTTTTTTATTTTTTAAACTCTGCAATTCTGCACCTTTAATTGCAAATGAAGCTTTTAAGTACTCATTCTCAAGGAAAATCATATTGGATAAAAATAAAAAAATCCTTTTTGTTATATTAGAACTCAGCTAAAAAACTACAATGTTTTTATTCAGGTCGGTATCCGGTAATTTATATGAAGTTTGAAAACAGGTTTTCGGAGATGATAAACCGGCTTCTGGAACGTCCCAGGTTAGCGGGCATCCTGGTTTTTCTGTTTTTGCTCCTGCTCATTGGTTTCATTACCAATCAGAAATACCAGATTGTTAAGGAGAATGAACGTCAGGAGATGCTGGGCATACTAAATGTGGTAAAACAAAATATAGATCAGTCGCTGAAAAATAGCTATACATCTGCTTTTCTTCTTGCCCTTACATTGGATGAGGAGGGGAATCCTGTTGATTTTGAAAAAATAGGGGCAGAGCTTTTGGCGTCCAATTCTATGTTGCAGGCAGTAGAACTGGTGCCCGATGGGATCATAAAATATGTTTACCCTTTAAAAGGAAATGAGAAGGTTCTGGGAATGAATGTATTTAAGGAACCCAGGCAGGTAGCCATAGGAGCCTATAAAACCGTCAATTACAAAAAAATGTATTTTTCCGGCCCTATTAAACTCAAACAGGGCGGTACAGGAATTATAGGCCGCATACCTTTGTTTATAGATCATAAATTTTGGGGCTTTTCTGCCGTAGTGATTAAACTGGATGCCTTTCTGCAGCAGGCAGGGTTGTACAATAACGCCAATAAGAAGTTTTATTTCCAGTTTTCAAAACGTGACGCTGCAACGGGAAAAGAAGAGTTTTTTCTTTCAGGCGAAAAGGACTTTAGCAAAAATGCCTATGAGCATGTTTTTTTTCCGGATGGTGACTGGAAACTTTACCTTGTGGTAAAAAGCAGGTATGCCTTATTTGCTCAACTGCTTTTTACCTTATTGTTAGGACTTGCCTTTGCCCTGGTTTGTGGAGTGCTGACCATGAAAGTGTTTAAGAAGCCTGCTGAAATCAAGGAACTTGCAGATCAGCAAACCAGAGCTTCTGAACAACGGATGGGCTCATTAATAGATACCATTGACGGCATTGTATGGGAGGCCGATCCCGTTGATTTCCATTTTACATTTATCAGCAGGAAAACGGAAGAAATATTGGGCTATACTCCCGAAGAATGGCTCAATTCTCATTCTTTCTGGGCAGATCATGTACATCCTGATGATAAGGACTGGGTAGTCAATTATTGTGACGTATGTACGAAAGCGCTCCAGGCCCATGATTTTGAATACCGCATGATCGCTAAAGATGGGAGCGTAGTATGGTTAAGGGATATTGTAAATGTAATTGCTGAAAACCAGCAGCCTGTTTTGCTGAGGGGAATTATGATCAACATCACTAAACAGAAAAAGGCCGAAAAGACGTTAAATGATTCATTTAGCCTGGTAAATGAACAAAACAGGCGTTTACTGAATTTCTCTTATATTGTTTCGCATAATCTCCGTTCCCATACCAGTAACATAGAGGCTATTTCAAATCTGATGGAGCTGGCAAACTCTGAAATGGAAAGAACAGAATTGCTGGACCTGCTAAAAAGGGCTTCCTCATCCCTGAACGAAACACTGCTCAATTTAAACCAGATCGTAAATATTCATACCAGCATCAATATCAAGGTTGAGGCCTTGAATGTGAAGCAATATATCGCCAAGACCCTGCGCGCTTTACATGCTGAAATTGCTGCAAAAAATGTACAGATCCTGGAAAGCGAGGCCTGCGATATGGTTGTAAACTATAACCCTGCTTACCTGGAAAGCATTCTTCTCAATTTTATCTTCAATGCCATCAGGTATAGTCACGCAGAGCGTAAGCCTGTAGTCGAACTGAGCTGTTATCTGGAGAATGAGCAGCAAGTGCTTCAGATTACCGACAATGGTGTTGGCATAGATCTGGAAAAGTATGGCGATGAGCTGTTTGGTATGTATAAAACATTTAATGGCAATGCGGACTCCCGGGGGATAGGCTTATTTATTTCCAAAAATCAGATTGATGCCATGGGCGGAAAGGTTACGGTAAGCAGTGTATTAGGAGAAGGCACAACCTTTAAAATCTACTTTAAATAAAAAAGCAGCTCTTAAAGCTGCTTTTTTATTTTCTTATTTTCCTCCGGGAGGACAGTTACGTTTTAGAAACTCAGTATAAGTTAAAGCCAGGTGTTCTGAAGTGCCCTGACCTTCATTGATGCTGTGTGTCCTGTTGGGGTAAGACATCAGTTGAAACACCTTTCTGTTTTTGATCAGCTCATTGATCAGCATCTCTGCATTCTGGTAATGCACATTGTCATCTCCGGTACCATGAATATAGAGCAGATTTCCTTTGAGGTTTTTTGCATAGCTGATCGGCGAACCTTTGATATAGGCCTCTTTGGTAAGTAGGGGAGATCCCATGTAGCGTTCCTGGTAGATGTTGTCATAGGTAAGCTGATTGGCTACAGCAGCAATGGCAATCCCTGTTTTGTAAATTTCCGGGTATTGGAACATCAGGTTCAGGGTAGAAGAACCACCACCGCTCCAGCCCCATACTGCAACCCTGTTTTTATCTACAAATGGCCATTGTATAATTTTTTTTGCAGCCATGGCCTGGTCGCGTATATTCAATACACCTATGTTTTTGTAAATGCTTTTGCGCCATTCCCTGCCTTTAGGAGCAGGAGCACCCCTGTTTTCAAGAGAAATATAGATATAGCCATCTTTTGGCATATCGCCTGCATAGAGCCAGTTTACGCCCATGCCGTAAGTATCTGTAACGGTCTGGGCAGCGGGTTCACCATACACATAAAATACCACCGGATATTTTTTTGTCTGGTCAAAGTTATCTGGCTTTTTCATCCAGCCATCCATTTCAACACCGTCTTCTGTCGTAATTTTGAAGAATTCCACCTTGTTTTTGGGAGGCTTTATCCGACCCAGCTGATTGGTAATACTGCCTTCCATGGTAAGCGGGTTTAAAGTGGTCAGTTTCATCCACTCGGTAATTGGAGGTACGCTTGCTGTGGTATAAGTATGGCGCGCAAATACTGCATTGGGCGAGATTTCATAGGTATGCGTACCTGGCAGAATAGACGGGGTTACCATTTCAGCTTTGGCACCACCGCTCAGTTTAACCTTGTACAGATATTTTTGTGTGGCATTGGTAGGCGATGCCATAAAATACATCAGGCTGTTTTTTTCGTCTACCAGCGATTTTTCAATCACATCAAAATCCCCTTTGGTAATGAGGGTTTGTTTTTTTCCGTCTTTACTGATACGGTAAGCATGGCGCCATCCGTCTTTTTCGCTCATCCATATAAATTCTTTTCCGGCATTGATCCATTCCCAGGTTTGGGCACCCGCGTCTATCCAGGCCTTATCGGTTTCAGTATAGATGTTTTCGGCTGTACCGGAAGCTGCATTTGCTACAAAAAGCTTACTTACGTTTTGTTCCCTGTTCAGCTGCTGAAGGATTACTTCATTGGAATTTGGAATCCAATCCATCCTCGGGATGTAATGCTGTACCTGATCGCCTGGGATGTTCAGCCATTTGGTTTGTGCTGTAGCTATGCTTACAACACCGATTTTACAGGCCGAAGGATTTTCTCCAACCTTAGGGTATTCTACCGGAATTACATAAGGGTAAATGGAATCCGTGTTGTCTATCATTAAAAAGTTTTTGATTTTAGTAGCATCAATCTGCCAGTAGGCGATGGATTGTCCATCAGGGCTCCACCTGAAGCCATCCCTACAGTCAAATTCCTCTTCATACACCCAATCGAACGTTCCGTTGATCATCCGATCGGTACCATCTGTAGTAAGTGCCTTGCTGGTTTTAGCCTGCAGATCGTCTACGTACAGGTTGTGTTTGCTCACATAGGCCACCTTGCTGCCATCGGGCGAGAATTTGGCAAACATGAGCGATGAAGCAGGTTTGTCTTTGCCTACCTGCGTTAGGGTATTGGTCTTTAAATCCGCAACAAAATAATCGCCCCGGGTTTCATAGCGCCATACTTTTTTGCTGTTGGTATAAATCAATGCTTTGGTACCATCCTCAGAGAGTTCAAAATCTTTAATACCACGGATGTTGTTTCCTCCACTGTATAGCAAATCCCGACCTATAATCGTTTTGCGGTCATTTTGGGGCAAAGCAACGGTTACGAGCTCTCCATCCATAATCTGGTAATAAGCATTTCCATCTTTGGTCCACCTCAGCTCAGGTTTATTTTGTGCATTTACTTTTACCGTTAAGCCGATGATGGCGACTAAAGCAAGTTTAAAAACGACATTTCTGAAATTCATTTTATTAAAGTTCTATAAATTGACGATATACATTTTGCAGATAGGCTTTGGCATGGTCAACTGTTTGACGTGTTTTTGCCTTGTCTTCTGCATTACTGTTAAATAAAATCATTTTTCCTACGTTGTCAAATGTAACGCATTGCTGCTGATCAATAAAGCCCATGCCGTTGTCCCAGCTAAAAAACGCAAAAGGTTTGGTATAAGGGTTCAACAGGTTTTTGCTCCAGGTAAATTGCTGTGCAGGAATGTCCAGTTGTGCAAGAAGGGTGGCCGCAATATCGGTCTGACTGCCTACCTGGTCAAATCTGTGCCCCTTGAATTCATCTTTGATCACCTCACCATAAAACAGCAGCGGAATATGATAACGTCCTGGTGTAGAGATGTCATGTGCATTTTTTGGAAGCAGATGACCATGGTCTGCCACAAATACAAACAGCGTATTTTTATACCAGGCTTGTTTTTTTGCATTGATTAAATAAGCATTGATACAGGAATCTGTATAATAGGCTGTACTCTTAAATTTTGCCGTGTTGTCGGAATTTCCGAATTTAGGTGTACCCGGGAGCTCATAAGGCTCATGATTCGTGAGCGTAAGGAGGGTAGAGAAGAAAGGCTGCCTTTCCTTGTTCAGGTCGGCCACCTGTCTTTCAAACACAAGTTCGTCAAATTTCCCCCAGCGGGATTTCATTTCATTGCCTTTGAAGTTGTTTTTGTCTACCAGTTTCTGGTAATCATGGCTCAAGATGAAAGCTTTGTAATTGTCGAACTCAGATTCTCCTCCATAAAAGAAAGAAGTATGGTATCCGTTTTTAAAGAATGCCTGTGAAAGGGCAGGGATTTTCTGCATTTTTTCCGGCCATTTTACAATGCTTCCGGCGGCAAGGGTAGGAAAACCTGCAAGGGTGGCAATAAGTCCCTTATCTGTTCTGCTTCCCGCAGAATAAATCTGACTGAAAAGTACACCCTTCTTCATCAAGGTATCAAAATGAGGGGTAATGCCATCCTCGTTACCAAGGGTTTTAGTGAGGTCAGCCGTAAAACTTTCCACAATTACCACTACTACATTGGGACGTCTGGTTGTCAGAATACGCGTAGTTGTATCTTTTTCAGTAGTATACAATGCTTTGATATCCCGGTCTGCCTGCTGGTTATCCAGATAAACATAAGGGTTCTTTTTTGTCATTTTTGACGCAAGTATACTTGAAAGCAGGTTCCATTCTGTATTTACAGCAGCATGGTTCAGTAGCTGCTGTTCCGAAAAGTAGGCCATGCTTTGTGTGATGGGCGATCCCCGGAGGCCGCCTCTGATCAGCAGAAAATTTCCCGCTATCAGGGCCAGACAAACAATTGTCCGGATCCAGATTGGGCTGCGGCTAAAACTCAGTTTACGCAGTACCACATAACGCTGAAGGAATAAACCCAATGCAAATAGCAGAATGAGCAGGGACACGGAGAGGCCGATAGGCGAGGAAGCACTGGAAGCCGTTGCCTCTCCGGGCGACAGGAAAGCAAATCCAAGCGCTTTAGCGTTTATTTTGCTGCCCCATTCTCTGTAGATGTTAAAATTAACCACAGAAATGATACTGAAAAGCACGATCAGGATTTTGTTGTAAACCGATACCCATTTCAGTTCCACTATTTTTCTGCCGTTTAGCAGCCAGTAAATGTAGCTAAATAGCGGTATAACGGCCAGATAGGCTGTCATAGACAGGTCTAATGGGATCGCATGGTAAAAAGTTGCTGTGGTTTCAGCTAAAGGAACAGCGGCAACTTTTTGGTGGTAGATCAGTATAAATATCAGCCGGTCTAAAAAAAAGAACAGTAGCCAGAACAGGAAGAACCGTAAAAAAAAGAGCAGACTTTTCAGCATTTTATTCCAGGCTTATTGTCCGCCCCGCATTGCTTTTAATTCGGCCATTGTTTTTTGCTCATATCCTTTAGGAATATCCAGGGAGAAAGGTCCTACTTTACCTTCTTTAACATTTTTTAAGGTAACCATGGTTTTGAAGCCGTCCTGGCTATTCGAATATTTAATAGGTGTAGCATTTAAGGCGTTAAAGCCCGGAGGGTTGCCCCCTTTAGGTAATTTAAGTTCTGTAGTGGCCCACAATTCGTAGGTTACCCCATTGTTGTCTTTGTAGGTGTATTTTTCAGCATTGAAACCGGCGATCACCTGTTTTTCACCGGTTGCTTTAAAGTCGCTGAAGGTTAAACCACCCCTTTGCTGTTCTACTTCTTCTTTGGAAAGTTTTGCAGCATACTGCTTTTGCATGATCGGGATGTCGACCAGTACCAATGAATTGCTAAGTTCTCCATCATTGATGACCTTCAACATGGCAGCACCCATATCAACCTGTATTTTAGATAGGTTTCCATTAAATTCTACTTTGCTTTCAGAAGGCAGCAGCGAAGGGTCAATCTGTTTTTTCTGTTCATCTGTAAGTAAATATTCTATCCCATAGGTAATCGTTCCCGAATCCATAACTTTTTGGGCTTTAGCTATAATAGCTGTTCCGATTAAAATAATTGCCAGAACTCCGGTTTTAATAGATTTAAACATATCTTGAATTATAAATTTTTACCAGTTTATTTTCTCTTTGCTGATAAAGGCAGCAACACCTTTTTTGAAGTCTTCACTTTCCCTTACCAGGGCATTGAGCTGTACCGCTTCTGCTAAACTCTTGTCAAGCCCCGGATTTGTGGTCTGCCCGATCAGCCGTTTGGTTACCATTAAGGAATTGGCTGAAGCTTCAGTACACAAACTTAATGCAAAATTCTTTACATTAAGACTGATATCTGTCTTGTTTGTTACAAAAGTAATCAGTCCGTAATTTAAGGCTTCCTGTGCAGAGAACAATACCCCAGTCAGTAATAGTCTCTTTGCAATGCTTTCACTGGTTTTACGCAGCAAAAAACAAGCTACAATAGCCGGTACAAAACCAAGTTTAACCTCGGTATAACCAAAATTGGCTTCAGGAACGGCAAAGGTAATGTCACAGACGGTGGCCAAACCACACCCCCCGGCAATGGCATGCCCCTCAACCTGCGCAATTACCACTTTTGGAAGATCATAAATTGTGGTAAATAGTGTCTTCAGGTTTTCAGAATCCGCCAGGTTTTCTTCGTATGAATTTTGCTGAAGCTGCTGAAGATAGGCGAGATCAGCCCCCGCACTGAAGACCGGGCCATTGGCTTTCAGGACAACTACCTTAACAGCTTCATCCTTTGAGGCCTTGTTAAATGCAGCAGTCAGTTCAGCAACAAGTTCAGGGTTCAGTGCATTCCGTTTGTCGGGCCGGTTGATGCATATGGTCGCTATACGCTCCTCAACGCTATATAAAACCAGGGCTTCAGTCATACAAATATTAAGTTGATCCGGCCAAATATAAGAAAATAACCCGCTCTATCTGGTGTTGATCCAGAACAGGCTTAATTACATACTTAAAGGGTTTACTACCGGGATCAAGGTCGGTATACAAAACAGCGCTATGTGCAGAAATACAGGCAATGGCGTAATTGTGTTTCAATTTAAACCTGATGATCTTCTTTTGTTGTGTCGCTTTTAATTTGTGGTAGCCTCCAAAGCATTGAAAACTTAAAAAAGCAAGTAATGATACAAATAATAACCTTTTTTGGTAATGCTGCATGGCCATTACAAAGCAGATTATTGTAACGCAGAGTAACAGCAGCTCGGTTTTACTGATCCAGATGCCAGAGATGCCTGAAAACGGCAATTCGGCAATTTTATTAAGGCCGGTATTGGTAAACCTAATGAGTGCTTCCAACAAGGGGCCCAGGCATTCAATTTTAAAAAGAAGAGTAATTATACCAATGTATAAAATTAAAGTAACCGGTATCATGATAAAGAGGTTACTGATCAAAAAGCAGAGCGGGAACTGATGAAAGTAATATATGCTTAATGGATAGGTCGTCAGCTGAGCTGCGGCAGACATTGTTGTTGCAGCCCAGATTTTATCCAGCAATGGGTTTTTAAAGGCCAGCCAGGCATAGATATCAGGCTGCAGGTACATTAACCCCAGCACCGCCAGGAATGAAAGTTGAAAACCAATATCCCATATCAGGAATGGGTTGTAGAGCAACAGGCAAAAAGCCGCAAATGCAATAACGTTATAGCTGTTCGCACGTTTGTCAAATAACCTGGCTATAATAAATACCGAAAGCATAATGGCCGATCGAAGTATAGAAGGCGAGAAGCCGGTTAACAGCGAATAAGCCCAGATCAGTATTAAGATCAATAGTGTTTTAATATACTTTAAGGTCCGGCTGCCATTGAGAAAAAACAGCATCCAGTTCAATACAAGATAAATCAGTCCCACATGCATCCCTGATACGGACAGTGCATGTATGGTGCCGGTTTTGGAGTAGATATTTAAAGTTTCGGTACTCAGGTCGGATCGGTAGCCAAGTATAAGGGTAGCTACAAGTGCAAAGGCTTCCTCGTTCTTAATAATTTTCCGGTAAAAAGCGACTTGTTTTTCCCTAAGCTTCAAGGCGTATCTGATTAGGCTGTGGCCATTGTTGCTGTTTAGTTTAACCAGGTCTGTTTGTTTTAAAAAAGTTTGATGATAAATATTCCTTGAAGCCAGCCAGGATTTAACATCAAATTCTGCCGGACTGCCCGGAGCATCGGTTGCCATAACTGCAACAGGAATCAGCAACTCGTCGCCGTATTCCAGTGAAATGGAAACAAGAGAATCAGGCCTTACGGCCACCCTTATTTTTCCCGAGACCCTTTCTGAAATTACCGGACATGAGGAACCCAAAAAATGATAGCCATTTGTCACCATTCCCTCAAACCAAATATTATTTGGTTTTATTTTCGGCTCGTCGATAATTTTTAATTTTAGGTATTTTAAATTTTTAAATGCATAATAATCAGTATTTAATTTATGATTATATAAAGTAGAAGATAAACATCCTGATAGGTAAAAAAAGCAGTGTAGCAATAAACCTGCTTTTCTGATATACTGATGTGATGCAAATCGTTCTTTTTGAAAAGCCAGGCTAAAGAGCAGCAAGAGCAGGCCGGCATTGAGGCCTGACAGTACTTCTGAAAGGTAGGGTAATTTTACCTGGTAGGTGCTCACGATACCTAATGAGAAGGGGAGCAGGATTCTTATAAAGGGGAGTCCTTTAATTGGATTCTGGTACACAAGCGTCATAAGAACTGGTGCCTTAGCTGAAGTTTAACCTCCGCTTTTTTGTTTCCGGCTATTTCATCCAGTCCCGAACCAATAGTTCTTGTTTGCCGGTATACCGATACTGCATACCTGGCCCAAATATCCATTTCCTTCATTGGCCTGTATCTGGCATTGATAAAAATACAAACCCCTTTTCCCGAATAGAAGCCTGCGCACTGCCGCTTAAATACCCTTTCCAAGGGTAGCTTCTCTTCATCCACGAGTGCCTTGCAGTAAGGATAGGGGCAGGGAAAAAATAATAATATTTTCTTCATTGTGATCGGCATAAATTGGCCAAATCACAACAAACACAATCAAATAAAAAAATAATTTAAATAGTAAGTTAAATCTCTTCGTTTAACTTCAGTAAGAAGTCTTTTAGTTTTTCCAGTGAGGCAATGATCTTCTGGTTTTCTTTTACTTCGCCACTGTTGTTTTTGAGGTGTTCTTTAGCTCCTTTAAGGGTAAAACCTTTATCATCTACCAGGTGGAATATGATTTTCAGATTTTCGATATCTTCAGGTGTAAATAAGCGGTTTCCCTTTTTGTTTTTTTTGGGTTGTAACACGTCAAATTCCTTTTCGTAAAAGCGGATCTGGGAGGCATTTACACCAAACATTTCGGTGACTTCTCCCATGGTATAATACATTTTATTAATTTCCCGTTCTTTGTAAGGCATATTTTGGTGTTGATTATGAATTGATTACAGGTTTTATTTAAAGCTTTCAAACTTAGTTAAAGTTAAGCAAGTATCCATGGACACCCGAAAAAAAAATAATTTTATCTAAGTTTGCTCAAAATAAATCAACAGAAGGATGACAGCTAAGGAAATCAGACAGGCCTACTTAAAATTTTTTGAATCAAAACAGCACCATATCGTTGCATCTGCGCCTATAGTAGTTAAAAACGACCCAACCCTGATGTTTACCAATGCAGGGATGAACCAGTTTAAGGATTTATTTTTAGGGGAGGCGCCCATTAAATTTCCCAGGGTTGCCGATACCCAGCGCTGTCTGCGTGTTTCCGGTAAACATAACGATCTGGAGGAAGTAGGTATCGATACTTACCATCATACTATGTTTGAGATGCTGGGCAACTGGAGTTTTGGCGATTACTTTAAAAAGGAAGCCATCGCCTGGAGCTGGGAGCTGCTTACAGAAGTCTATAAAATTCCTAAAGACAAGCTTTATGTTTCCATTTTTGAGGGAGACGAAAAAGAAGGTTTGCCAAGGGATAACGAAGCATATGAATTATGGAAACAATATGTGCCGGAAGACCGTATCATATTGGGCAATAAAAAAGACAATTTCTGGGAAATGGGAGATACCGGTCCATGCGGTCCATGTTCGGAAATTCATGTCGACTGCAGGCCTGACGACGAGCGTAAAGCCCTGGCTGGAAAATCCCTGGTTAATGCCGATCACCCCCAGGTGATTGAGATCTGGAACAATGTATTCATGCAGTTTAACCGCCTTAAGGATGGTTCTTTGCAGCCTTTGCCGGCACAGCATGTGGATACCGGGATGGGCTTTGAACGCCTGGTACGCGTGTTGCAGAACAAAAGCTCCAATTACGATACCGATGTATTCCAGCCGCTTATTCAGTTTATCGCTACCAAAGCGGGGATACACTATGGGGCTGATGAGAAAACGGATATTGCTATGCGTGTAATGGCCGATCATATCCGGGCCATCTCTTTTGTTATTGCCGATGGACAGCTGCCTTCAAACAACAAAGCCGGCTATGTGATCCGTCGTATCCTGCGTCGGGCAGTAAGGTACGCCTATACTTTCCTGAACCTGAAAGACCCTTTCCTGAATGAACTCGTACCGGTATTGGCCGAACAGTTTAAAGGAGTTTTTGATGAACTTTTCATTCAACAGGATTTTGTACAAAAGGTAGTACTGGAGGAAGAAGTTTCCTTCCTCAGAACTTTAGCTACAGGTATCCAACGTTTTGATAATTACATAAAAAAGCAGGCAGATTTCTTAATGTCTGAGAATGCAATAGAACCCGAAAAGTCTTTTGAAGATCCATGGGTGCACAGCATACTGAAAGACCAGATGGTCATCTCAGGAGAGTTTGCTTTTGAACTTCAGGATACCTATGGTTTCCCAATAGATTTAACTGAACTCATGGCCCGCGAAAAACGCTGGTCGGTAGATATGGATGAATACAACAAAGCCCTGCTTAAACAGAAAGAGCGATCGCGTGCCGCTACAGCTGTAGATACGGGCGACTGGATATTGGTGAACCCGGAGCTTGAAGTTGAATTTGTGGGCTACGATGATGTAGAAGCAGAGACGGAAATCATCAAATACAGAAAGGTAAGTGCAAAAGGGAAAGACCAATACCAAATTGTATTGAGCAAAACGCCATTCTATGCGGAGAGCGGCGGTCAGGTAGGAGACACCGGTCGCCTGGAAGACCACAGTCGCCTTTTCTTCGTTGAGATTACAGATACCCGGAAAGAAAATGGCGTCATTGTCCATTATACTGATACTTTACCGGAAGATCTGGAAGGTCAGTTCTGGGCGGTGATTGACGAAAGAAAACGTTTGCTTTCCCAGGACAACCATACCGCAACGCATTTGTTACATGCGGCCTTAAAAAAGGTACTGGGCAGCCATGTAAGCCAGAAAGGCTCGCTGGTAAACCCGGATTACCTGCGTTTCGACTTTTCGCATTTTGCAAAGGTTACAGATGAAGAACTGGCGCAGATTGAACATCTGGTAAATCAAAAGGTAAGGGAAAATATTCCTTTAAAAGAGCAAAGATATGTACCCTACGAGCAGGCCATCTCAAGTGGCGTAACTGCCTTGTTTGGTGAGAAATATGGCGACCTGGTGCGCATCATTACTTTTGACGATCATTATTCGAAGGAGCTTTGCGGAGGTACGCACGTTCAGGCCACAGGGCAGATCGGTTACTTTAAAATCACTTCAGAAAGCGCGGTGGCAGCTGGTGTAAGGCGTATTGAAGCCATCACTGCCGATAAAGCAGAAGCCTTTGTATTGGATCAGAACCGGGAGCTGAATGAATTGCGGAACCTGCTAAAAGGTAACAAAGACCTGAGCAGTGCTGTTGCTGCATTAATTGAAGAAAACAATAAGCTGAAGAAAGAGGTAGAAAAGGCTGTTCTGGAGCAGTCTGCCAACCTTAAACATGAAATCGTTCATCACCTTAAAACCATAAACGGTATTAACCTGATTGCTACGCATGTGGACCTGCCCAATGCAGATGCCGTTAAAAACCTGGCTTTTGCAGTAAAGGACCTGGTTGACGATTTGTTCCTGGTTTTCACCACTTTAATAGACGATAAGCCGGGCATTACCGTTATGCTGTCTGAGAACCTGGTTAAAGACAAAGGCTTAAATGCTTCAAACATTGTGAGGGAATTGGCTAAGGACATTCAGGGCGGGGGTGGCGGACAGCCTTTCTACGCAACTGCCGGTGGTAAAAATAAAGAAGGATTGTCGACGGTGCTGCATAAAGCAGAAACACTGATCCCGAAATGACATTTGTTATTGGGTGCTTATTTAAGCACCCAATAACCTAAAGCAAGCCATACCAGCCCCTTAGCCAGGAAAAATAAAAATCCCCATACGCCAACTCTTCTCAGCCATTTTAAAATGGCTGCTTTTTTTTCTGATGTGGGTTTGGTATTCATGCGGTAGGCCAGGTAAATGGGATATCAGGCAAAATTAAGGAGTTTTTCCTAATCTTTGCTCAGTTTTTTTATAGGTTTTAGCGTGACCTTTCTGAATTCCACTTCCGAACCCTCTGCCTGTATGGCAATCTGTCCGCTTTTAGCAGTGCAGTTGTAGCCGTAGTTTACCAATTTATCGTTCACCCATACTTTTACTTTATCGTCCAGGCATTCCACAACCATTTTGTTCCATTCGCCAACGGGCTTTTCAACGTTGTCAACCATTCTTTTTATCCGGCGCTGTTTGTTGCCGTTTACCCCCCAGTTTTCTTTCGGGCCGCGCCTGGTTTCCATATCGGGTACGGTAATGTCTTCTTCAATACACCAGAAATCACCAGCATTCTGGTTTTGCATCTGAACTTCCAGGGATTTCGGGAACATTCCGTAAAGGGCCCTTGGCGTTGAGGCATGTACCAGCACGCCGCAATTCCCGGGTTTGGCCGAAAAGCGGTATTGTACTTCGATACGATAGTTCTGGTAGGTCGCATCTGTGATCAGGTGACCTTTTGGGTTGCCCATGCTTACTAAAAGTCCGTTACGAACAAGGAAAGAGGGTTGAATATCCGGGTTCTTGTCGTGATCCGGCACATCGCTATGCCAGCCGCTGAGGTCTTTTCCATTAAATAACGACTTAGACTGCGCTAAGGATGCGATGCCGCAGCATAAAAATGCGAGGATTGATAATGTGGTAGTTAAAGATTGTTTCATGCACTAAATATAATTTTTTTTTAATCCACGCACAATAATCAGGATAAACCAGCGTCTATATTACTGAGAGCGTTAATTTAGATGAGCGGGAATGGTCGGAGGATTATTCCCGCTTTTTTTATCCCGATTCTTTTTGTACAGGTTAATTTAATATGAAATCTTAACCTCGCTGCCTGGTCATTGCAATAAAACAAAAATATTTAATTAACATTGAAGCAGATTATAGGTAGCTTTAAATAAGGAACAGCGCAATGACTTCTTGTGATATACTTAGCGACACCGAACTGGCTGTTTTGTTAAAACAGGCAGACAAGAATGCCTATACAGAAATCTACAACCGTTACTGGAAAAAGATGCTTTTGCTGGCCTGGAACCATTGTAAGGATAAGGCACAGGCTGAAGATATAGTACACGAAGTTTTCATCGCTTTGTGGAACCGCAGAACAGAGGTATTGATAGAAAATATTCCCGCTTTTTTAACAACCGCTATAAAATTCAATATTTTTAAGCACTACCAGAAGCTGCTGCATAGAAGACAGCTTGCGCTGCAGAATTATGATTTTAAAGAAAGTAGTCATGATGAAGCCAGGCTGGATGCCCTGTTTCTGAAAGAATACATAGATGGAATTGTAGAACAGTTGCCAGAGAAGTGCCGTTTAACTTTTAAATACAGCAGGGAAGAAGGGCTGAGCAATGCCCAGATCGCCGAAAAAATGAATATTTCGGAGAAAGGAGTGGAGGCCAATTTAACACGTGCACTCAAGACCATCAAAGGTAGTCTTAACGATTCCGGATTGCTGCTGTTGCTGTCGATACAGGTCTGGAAAAATTTATTTTAATGCTGATGTAGGGTCAGCCTCCTTTTAACGTACATCCTTATCAAAGCCCGGAAAAAAGGATGGAGCAAGATCAGATCAACAACTTAATAGCGAAATATGTTCAAGGAACCGCCACTGATGCGGAGCTGGAAGAACTGCGTAACTGGTACCGTAATACTGCCTATCAGGATGCCCTTTATCCCGACGAAGAGCAGGCTGTGCATAGGCGGATGTTGGCGCGTCTCGAAAAGGAAATTACCCCTGTTCCGGTAAAACGAAGGTTGTTGAGCCATATAACGGTAGCTGCCTCAATTTTACTGTGCCTTGGCATAGCTTTTTACTTTTATGGCAGGCGCCATGAAATGCCGGCTGAGGATAAAAACCGTTTAAGTCAGGACATCAATCCCGGGGGTAACAAGGCTGTTTTAACGCTTGCCAATGGTGATAAGGTGGATTTGAGTGATGCCCAAACCGGAATTGTGATCAATACCCGGGACCTCATGTATAATGACGGGACTAAGATCAATTTACAATCAAGCTCCCTTCAGCATACAGTTGCAAATATGATGGTAAGTACACCTGAAGGGGGGACTTACCAGGTCATTTTGCCCGACAGTACCAGGGTCTGGCTGAATGCGGCTTCTGCATTAAAATTTCCTTCTACATTTGCTGAAGTACAGCAGAGAAGAGTTGAGCTTAGTGGGGAGGCTTATTTTGAAGTGGCCAGGATAAAAAAAGGCAGCGGGCATTTGCCTTTTGTGGTAGTGAGCAATAACCAGGAAGTAGAGGTACTGGGCACACATTTTAATGTCAATGCCTATCCCGGGGACGCAGATACAAAGACAAGTCTGCTCGAAGGGCTGATCCGCATAAAAAATGGAAAAGGAAATTCATTGCTTAAACCAGGGCAGCAGGCTATCAGCAATAGGCGGGGAATTGAACTGGTTGATGGCGATGCCGAAGATGCCATCGCGTGGAAAAACGGATATTTTATGTTCGATAATGAAGATCTGGCCAGCATTATGGTCAAGGTATGCCGCTGGTACAAGGTAACGGCCAGCTACGAAGACGAAGCGGTTAAAAATGTTAAATATTACGGTACCATAAGCCGCTTCGAAAAAATATCAAAAGTACTCAGCAAATTGGAGGTTACAGGCAATTTAAAGTTCGAGGTAAAAGGCAGTACGGTTAAAATATCCCATAAATAGTCCTACAAAACAACCAATTCATAACCAAACAAAGGATCAGAAATGAAAAATTCAGAAAAAAAGACCTAACAGAAGCTATGGTACAGCAAATAAATAAGAAAGGAGTGCGGCAAACACCCCTTTCAGTTCTGCTGCCATTCCGGTAATACCGGACGAACAATTTAAAAATTATTCATGATTCATTGCGGTTGCTACTGAGGTCTTAAGTCAAACAGCAATCCGCACTAACACAGACAATCAAATGTATAAAATTTATACTAAAATTTTATGTATGCCATGCGGCTGCATACCTAAATTGCTATTAATGATGAAGTTGACCACTGTCATATTAATTACTACATTGCTGCAGGTCAGTGCTGCTTCTTTTGGACAAAAAATGACCCTTGAGCGAAAGGGGGTCAGCCTTCAGCGTATTTTTAAGGAAATCAGGAAACAGACAGGTTATGATGTCCTTTTATCAACCAACCGCATCCGGATCAGTTCGGCCATAGATGTCAGCTTCAATAATGCGTCATTGGCAGAGGTTATGGAAAAAGTGATCCGTGGCCGTGGTTTAATCTATACCATAGAAGACAAAACGATCCTGATTAAACCAGAAATTGTTTTGCAGGATAAATCAGGGGTCATACTCAACACCATCGATATCCGTGGTACGGTTACAGACGAAAAAGGAAAACCGCTCCCCGGGGCCTCCGTAAAAGTAAAAGGCGGCAGCAACAGTACCGTTACGGACCGAAATGGCGGGTTTGCTTTAAGGGGAATTGATGGCGATGCAGTTTTAATTGTTTCTTACCTGGGTTTTATTGTAAACGAAACCAGTGTGAACAACCAGGTTGTGGTTAATGTAGTTTTAAAGGAAGACCAGAAAGGTTTGAACGAAGTGGTCGTAGTAGGCTATGGCACGCAGAAGAAGATTAACCTTACAGGGGCGGTAGACAATGTAGGAAGTGAGTACTTTGAAGACCGGCCGGTACCTAATGTAACGAAAGCATTGCAGGGTGTTATACCCAACCTGAACATTAAAATGACGGATGGAAAACCTATCCGTAGTTCAGCTTATAACATTAGGGGAATAACCACGATAAACTCAACAGGTGCCGATGCATTGATCATCATAGATGGCGTTCCGGCCAACGATAATGGTTTGATCAACAACCTGAACCCAAACGATATTGCCAGTGTAACCGTGCTTAAGGATGCAGCATCAGCCGCTATCTACGGGGCAAGAGGTGCATTTGGTGTAGTTTTAATTACGACGAAAAGTCCGCAGAAAGGTAAAGTTCAGCTCAACTACAGTGCAAACTTTTCAAGAAACGAACATACCGTAAGGCCTGATTTTGTGACCGACAGTTATACCTGGGCAAAAACATTTAATGAAGCCTTTGCAGGATGGAACGACTATAACGTTTATCCGACAGACATCAATGGGGTTTACCCTTTTTCGCAAAGCTATCTCGAGGAGATCAAACGCCGTTCAGAAGATTCTTCTTTGCCAAAAGTGGAAGTGAATGCTGCCGGCAACTATGTTTATTACAATAGCGATACCGACTGGATAAAAGAACTGTATAAAGACAGTAATCCGGGCATGGAACATGCCCTAAGCGTTACCGGTGGAGGAGAGAGCGTAAATTTTGCGCTCTCCGGCCGTTTGTACAACCAGGATGGTGTGTATCGTTACAGTCCGGATAAATACAACCGGTACAACCTGAGGTTTAAAGGGGATATTAAAATTAATGAATGGCTTTCTGCCAATGCCATATCCGATTTTTCGAGTTACAGCTATAAGTATCCGCTCACTTCATTCGGGGGGAGAAATGCGATATTAAGGCTCCTGGCGGTAAGTGCATTCCCCATCGCACCGGTATTTAACCCCGATGGCAGTCTGACAAGAGTAGGGGCTACAGGTGTAGGCGACTTCTATTATGGCAAGAGCTTTTCCTTAACCCAGCAGAATTTTTTAAGAAATACAGTAGGGTTAAATGCGGCCATCATTAAAAATAAATTAAACCTAAAAGCCGATTTCTCTTACCTGTACACCAATACCAAAAACAATTTCAAATATATTCCAGTACCCTACAGCAATGCTCCCGGAACAATTATCCGTTCAGGAATCAATGATTATACAGAGAATACAGCGAACAGAAGTTACTATGTAGGCAATATCTATGCAGATTTCTCACAAAGCTTTGGCAACCATAACCTGAAATTGCTTGGAGGCTGGAACCTGGAATATGACAAGCTAACTAACTTAAACATTTCAAGGGATGGCTTGCTGTTGGATGACCTGTCCGATTTTAACCTGGCCACAGGCACAAACTTCAGGCTTACCGGAGGCGGACAAACCTCGGCACTTTCAGGCGTGTTCTTCAGGGCCAACTACGATTTTAAAGGTAAATACCTGCTTGAACTGAATGGCCGTTACGATGGCTCATCTAAATTTCCGGTAAACAAACAATTTGGCTTCTTCCCATCGGCATCTGCCGGCTGGAGGGTTTCTGAAGAGAATTTTATGCAGCAGACCAAGGGATGGCTGGACAACCTGAAACTGCGGGCTTCCTATGGATCTTTAGGAAATGGAAATATTGCGCCCTATACCTTTCTGCAAACCATAAGCGCGTCCCGGGGAACCGTGCTGGTAAACGGGGCTTATCCAAGTTATATCCAGCAGCCTGGCGTGGTATCCCAAAATCTGACCTGGGAAACTGCAACCACACTCGATTTCGGAATAGATGCATCACTTTTAAAACAACGTCTGTCTGTGACATTCGACTGGTATGAACGCAAAACAAAGGGAATGATCCTTGCAGGAACGCCACTCCCTGCCGTATTCGGTGCTTCAGTTCCCAGAGAAAATAATGGCGACCTGTCTACCAAAGGTTGGGAACTATCCCTGGCCTGGAGAGATCAGATCAACCTCAGAAAACCATTGAGTTATGGTATCAGGCTTACTTTGTCTGATAATGAGACTTATATTACCAAGTTCTATAATCCTACCGGGACCCTTTCCTCAAGTTTTAAAGGGCAGAAATGGGGAGATATTTATGGCTTTATATCAGATGGCCTGTTTCAATCGGAAGAAGAGGTATTAAACCATGCCGACCAGTCCTTCATCAAAGTTTCTATCCTCAATAAATTCCTTCCGGGGGACGTTAAATTCCGGGACATCAACGGTGATGGAAAGATCAACCGGGGACTGAATACATTGGAAGACCCGGGCGATATCACTGTGATTGGAAACTCACTGCCACGTTATGCCTATGGAATTACAGGTGATGTATCCTGGAATAATTTCTCATTGAGCGCCTTTTTTCAGGGAATCGGAAAGCGCGATTGGTGGCCTTCGGTAGAAGCCGCCTATTTCTGGGGACCCTACAATCGTCCGTATACCTTCCTTCCTAAGGCAATAGACCAGAACCACTGGACCCCTGAAAATCCCGGTGCCTATTACCCGAGGTTAAGAACCTATACCTCTATCGGTAGTACACCTCAGCTGGCTGTTCAGCAAAGCCGTTACCTGCAAAATGCCAGTTACATCCGTTTAAAGGACCTTACTATTGGTTATACATTGCCCAAAAGTCTGATCAGCAAGGTTAGGTTAACCAACGCAAGAATCTTTGTAACCGGCCAGAACCTTTGGACATGGTCGCCCATGTACAGGATAACAAAAGATTTTGACCCTGAAGTGATTGAGGGGTCAGATCCTGAAGTTGCTAACGGACAAGGAGATGGGTTTTCTTATCCCTTGCTTAAAACCTATACCGTTGGTCTCAATTTAACCTTTTAACCTCATACAGATCTCATGAAAAAGATATTCATATACCTTGCAGTTGTGCTCACACTGGCATCCTGTAAAAAGATACTCGATCAGGACCCTCTGGATAAGCTGACCCAGGATCAGGCCTTTTCTACAGAGCAGAATCTTGAACTTTACACCAATTCATTTCTTCAAACGATGCTCCCTTCAAACGATGTCCTGTTTAAGGGCGATCAGCTGTCTGATATTGCCGTTACTGCCGGTGTACCACAGTACCTTACCCCGCAATTTACAGTGCAACAGGCCAGCGGCTGGGGCTGGGGCAATCTGCGGAACGTCAATTATTTTATACAAAACAATAAAAACACAGCCATAGCGCCTCAGATAAGGGCACACTATATGGGAATTGCCAGATTTTTCAGGGCCTGGTTTTATTATGGTATGGTAAAAAGATTTGGTGATGTGCCCTGGTACGGAAAGCCGCTGGATACAACGGACCCTGACCTCTATAAGGCCAGAGATCCGCGTAGCCTGGTGATGGATTCTGTGCTGGCCGATCTCAATTATGCCGTTGCCAATATTAACGATACAAAGGATGCTTCCAGCAGTCGCATTACAAGATCGGTGGCGCTTGCATTGAAGTCAAGAATCTGTTTGTTTGAAGGTACTTACAGAAAATACCACACAGAATTATCCTTAATCGGTTCTGCCGCTGCCTGGCTTACTGAAGCTGCTGCAGCGGCCGATCTGGTCATCAAAGGTGGTAAGTACAGTTTAAACACTGCCGGGGCTACTCCGTACAGGGCTTTGTTTACGAGCGAAAACCCAGTAAACAATGAAGTGCTGCTGGCTGTTGTGTACAACAATAACCTGAGCAAGTGGCACGATGCCAATTACTGGTTTACAAGCGCCACCTATGGAAATAAGCTAAGTCTGGATAAAAGCTTTGTGAATACCTATCTGAATGCAGATGGTAGCCGCTTTACCGATCAGGCAGGTTATAACTCCATCGTATTCCAGAATGAAGTGAAGAACAGGGATAAGCGGTTGTCGCAAACCATACGAATGGCGCCTTATAAAAGAAGCGACGGATCTGCAGCAGCTCCCGATTTTGCCTTTACCAGTACCGGTTATCATATCCTGAAATTTACGCTCGACGATAAAGCACTGGACAACCGCTCGCCCGTTGCAAACTACAATTCTATTCCGGTTATCCGCTATGCGGAAGTTCTGCTGAATTATGCAGAGGCAAAGGCAGAGCTGGGGACGCTGACAGCGGGCGATTGGAATACCAGCATTGGCGCTTTAAGGACACGTGCCGGAATTACCAATACCGCAATGCCTGCCACCATAGATATTTACATGCAGGCCAATTTTTATCCAGACCTCAATAATGCGGTTTTAATGGAAGTGAGAAGGGAAAGGGGGATTGAGCTTGCAGTAGAAGGCTTTCGTTACGATGATTTGCTGCGCTGGAAAGCGGGCGCTTTACTGGAAAAACCTTATAACGGACTGTATGTGCCGGCCAAAGGGCAGGTGCTGGACCTGAATGAAGATGGGCAGGGGGATGTGGCCTTTGTAGACGCCGTGCCTGCAACAAAGGTACCTGGGGTATATTATTATCTGCTTAATGGCATTTCGGCCAGACTTTCCGGAGGTACCAGCGGAATCCTGATCTGGATGGGGAACATCAGTAAGCAGTTCCCGGATAAAAAGTATAACCAGCCTATACCGCTTGGTGAAATTGTATTGAACCCAAACCTTAAACAAACAGAAAGCTGGCAATAGCCCTCTCCTAAAAATATCGTTATGAAACTAAAAAGATATGCAAGCTTGATGGGCCTGGGGCTCATCATCCTGACCATGTTTGTTTTGTCCTGCAATAAACTGGAACCAGCTGATCAGGAAGTGGCCGGCAACCAGAAGGAGTCTGCACCCGCCCCGCTTTCTGCGGCTGCATTTACATCTATCAAAGACAGCTGGGTAGCTGTTTTGGATGTCACCAATGATAAAATCAATGTTTATGATTGTTATGCAAAAGAATGGTATCTCCCTGCTAGGAAAATGAACTGGAGCCCCACTACCGGCAGGTCGTACAGCGCTGCGGAAGTCAGCGCCTGGGGTGATCCTAGGGATGTAAGGATCAGGCAAAGTCCATGGGGTGGGGCCTGGGCCGCGGTTGGCGGTAACATGGCTACAATTGCCATCCAGAGTACCGGGCACCGGAGATGGGCGCTGGATCTGGGAGCCGGAACTACTCCGCATGGGGTAGAGCTCCTGCCCAATGGCAATATTGTAGTGGCAGCAAAGGATGGAAACTGGGTAAGAGTCTATACTTCTTCACAAAGTACAACAAGTACGAGTTACGCACAATTTAACATTACCGCACCCACTGCAGTGCTCTGGGACCCCATAAATAATGTAATCAGGGTTACAGGTTCAATTGGCGGCAACGCGGTATTGGCTGCTTTAACTGTCGGGGGCACTGCCGCTGCACCTACACTTACCGAAGATGTGTCTTTAAGAAGTACCTTGCCAACAGCAGGGGGACAGGACGTGAGCGATTTTGCAGGTGACCCCAATAAGTTGTGGGTCTGCACCAGCACGGGTGTGTATACCTACAATAAAACCACCAAAACATTTAGTGCCATCGGAAATTATGCTTTCAGGGCTGGTGTGAAATCCTGTGTAAACCAGATCTCAGGCAGATTGATCCAGGCCGATCCGGCTACGGGCAACCATATTGATTTTTGTTCCAGTAACGGCACCTGGCACCAATGGCAAAATTTGGTGGGAACCTCCAATTACAGGGCAAGGATCTGGAAATATGACTATGTGATTGAAGCACAAAGTCCGGAGATCAAAGTGATGACTTACAACATTCAGCTGGCAAATGGCGGATTGCAAAATGTGGCCAACGTAATTAAAGCGCAAAACCCCGATCTGGTCAGCCTGCAGGAAGTAGATAAATTTACCAACCGCTCGGGTAGCAGTATCGATCAGGCAGATACATTGGGTAAGCTAGCCGGGATGTATTGTTATTTCTCTAAGGCCATGAACTGGGATGGTGGTGAGTATGGGGACGCCATACTTTCAAAGTGGCCGTTGTACGAGATTACCCGCTATGTATTGCCGGCAGGCACAGGAGAACCCAGACAGATGGCCGTTATCAGAACGGAAAAAAATGGGCTGATGTTTAAATTCGGGGGTACACACTTAGATCATCTGGGCCCTGCTGCAGGCAATAGTTTATTGCAGGCCATAGCGATTAATAATATTGCCAATGGAATTACACATCCCTTTATACTGGGCGGGGATTTCAATGAAGTGCCAAGTTCGGTTACTATAACCAAGTTAAAGGAGAAATTCACGCTGGGATGTATGGGAAGCTGTCCGGCAACACACCCGGCCAGTGCGGCAACCCGAAGCATTGATTATTTTATGTATAAGCCCGGAGGTTTTACCATGAACAGCTACAATACAATAAGTACACTGGTGTCAGACCATCTTCCTGTGGTGGCCACGGTAACACTTCAGTAACTGGTATTTTTTAAGCGCATTCTGCCTCAAAAAACGGCAGAATGCCTTTTTTGGTCTGAATGCTGGAAACAGGCTATATTTGCCGCTCCAAAATTAAATGAAGATGCATGTAAAAGCCCTTATTTTACCGTTACTGCTACTTTTTACCACATTAACTGTTTATGCACAGCAAGATACGACCAGGAAACTGAATGAAATTGTGATCAAAGAAAACAGGATGCAGCTGCCCTTTTCCAAACAAAACAGGAACATCTGGATCATAGACGCTGAAAAAATCAAAAGCCTGCCGGCCCGATCGGTAAGTGAGCTGCTCAGTTATGTTTCAGGCTTGGATGTACGGCAGCGTGGTCCCGGCGGCTTACAGGCCGATATCAGTATAGACGGCGGAACTTTCGACCAGTCGCTCGTCCTTCTCAATGGAATTAAGGTTTCTGATCCGCAAACCGGTCATAACATGATGAACCTCCCGATCAGTATCGATGACATTGACCATATTGAAGTATTGCGGGGCTCAGCATCAAGAATTTATGGCATTAACGCCTTAACAGGCGCTGTTAATATCGTAACAAGGGATGCCGGAAATACCGGTGTTGCAGCTAATGTATTTGCAGGAAGCAGCTTTAAGGATAACATTTCAGGAGATAAGTACTACAATTACGGTCTCAGGGCGAGCGGAAGTCTTGTCTTAAATGGCTCCAGACACCTTTTGTCAGCCGGCCTGGAAGCAGGGAACGGCTACCGCTACAATACCGCATTCAACAACCAGAAAGTATATTACCAGGGAAATTACCGCGTAGGAAAAACAGACGCCTTAGAGGTAATGGCAGGGTATGTACACAACAATTTTGGTGCAAACAGCTTTTATTCTGCACCGGGAGATAAGGAATCTGAAGAAACCATTAAAACGGCACTTGCTTCGGCAGCCTATACTACCCGGTTAAGCCAGAACTGGACCATCGTACCCAAGGTCAGCTATAGGAACAATGTGGATGACTATCTGTACATCAAACAAACGCCGGATAAGTTCCATAACCATCATCAGACCCATGTTCTGGATGCTGAACTGAACAATACGATAACAACCAGTATAGGTACATTTGGGATCGGACTGGAAGCCAGGACCGAACGCATTAACAGTACTAATCTGGGCAAAAGCAACCGCAACAATGCGGGTTTGTTTACAGAGTACAGATTTGAGCCTCTAGCCGGATTGCTGGCCAGTCTTGGGGTTTATACCAATTACAATTCCGACTTTGGCTGGCAGGCTTTTCCCGGACTGGATGTTGGCTATAACTTTTATGGGAACTGGCGGGTATTTGCCAATCTGGGTACCGGACAGCGCCTGCCAACCTATACAGATCTTTATTATAAAGGACCTACCAATATAGGGAACGACCAGCTGAAACCTGAAAAATCAAAATATGCAGAAGGCGGATTGAAATTTAACAGCGAAAGGCTCCAGTTAAATGCAAGCTTTTTTATACGCAGGATCGATAGTTTTATAGACTGGGTTAAGGCCCTGCAGACCGACCCATGGCAGCCACAGAACTTTGGGCGTATCCATACCAAAGGTTTAACCCTTGCGACAGATTATACCTTAAAAACCAGCAGCACAATTTTGGATGATATCCGTTTGGGCGCGTCTTATACGTACCTTAACCCCAATCTTAAAAAAACACTGGCTAGCGCAAACTTTTCCCGTTATGCATTGGAAAGTCTGCGCAACCAGTTGAGTACCAATTTAAATGCCAGTCTTTTCCAGATGTTTGCTTTAACACTGACCACCCGTTACTGCGAACGCATCAGTTATAAAGATTACATGACCATGGATGCCAGGCTGGCCTTTAAAAAGCAGCATTACAGCATTTATGCTGATGCCGCCAATATATTTGACATACAGTATATAGAAGCAGGGGCTGTTCCGATGCCCGGCAGCTGGTTTACACTGGGGCTAAAGACTGCTTTTTAACAGCCGTTATTTCTGCTACAAGCTCGTCAATCTGGTTTTTGCTTATATTAGGCATGCAGATGATGTGTGACCAGGAGTTTTCGGCGGCAAGCTGCCATTTCTGACGGATCCTGATATCAGGTTCCGGAAAATTTACTGTAATGCTATTGGGGTTTCTCCAGGCCGGTAATCCGATGGCTTTGAATTGCTGTTCGGCATAAGCTGCTACTTCGAGGCAATGGCGGGCACGTTCCTTTAAACCTTTAACACCGAGTTTTTTGATTGTATACCATAAAAAAAGAGGACTATGCCCGTTTCTTGAGCCGGAAATGGTCGTGTCCATACTGCCGATATAGGCCACAGAGCGGGCTATCCTGTCGCGGTTGGATTTTTTGGCCACCACGACACCGCAGGGGATAGGTGAACCGATGAATTTATGACCGCTTATGGCAATGCTGTCTGCACCATCTGCAAAATCAAAGGCTGGCCGGGGCTCAATTAGCGCGCTGTAACTGCCAGATAGTGCCCCATCTGCATGGATGTAATAGTGTTTGATGGCCAGTTTCTTTAAGATCTGCCTGATCTTGCTGATGTCGTCCCGGGCTTCGGTCATCGTAGTGCCGATGTTGGCCATAATGATCACAGGCATGTGCCTGTTCATACGGATGGTATTTTCCAGGTCTTCATAATCAATTTCTCCGTTATCCTGTGTACTGATAACGATATTGGACATATTTAACAGGTGCAGGTTCTTTTGTACGCTGTAATGCGTGGCTTCCGAATAATACACCATGCCTTTAGGGTGCAGTTCCCTGGCCAGGTACAGACCATAAAGGTTACCTTCCGAGCCCCCGTTGGTTACATATCCCCACCAATCATCTGCCTGCGCCCTAAACAGTTCAGCAAAAAAACGTACCACCTCTTTTTCAATTTCCCTTGAACCTACTGCGTAGGTAGAAGGTACAAAAGGATCTCCCAGATTATTCATCGGATACTCCATAAAAGGCATCAGTTCGGCATAACTAAAGTCTTTTGAGACCGGATAACCCATAAAATAACGGGTGTTTAATTTTACTTCTTCCAGTAATTGGGCTAACAGTTGTTCTTCGTTTGTTGATAAGGAATATTTACTCATTTTTGGTACTAAGTTTTGAACTACAAAGTTATATCAACTAAAATAATGTGTGGTAATATTTATTTAATTAAAAACATTATATTGTTTTGTTGTTTATTTTGAAATAAAAATCTTATTTAATGTCTTTTTATACGAGCCGACCTCAAACAAATTTGCCTGTTCCGTGTTTTTTTATTTAGAACTCAACGCAGGTTTAAGTACTTTAGAGCGCTTTTAGTTAACGACAGATTAAAATGACGGAAGAGAAAATCACCATACCTTTCTATAAAAGAAGAGAATTCAGGTATCTTGCCATTGCCTGTACCGCACTTATAGTTACAGCTATTGGTGCTCTTTTCTATAACAAACATCCGCGGCCGGCAAAGAAGAAAAAACATACCGCAGTTCAAACGGAGACCTTACCGGCAGCACCTCAGACGGATACGGTCAGGACAGACAGCCTAAACGATCTATTGCAGGATTCCCTAAGCGGCGGCAGATAGCAGGCCTTGTTTCATCATAACTTATAAATGGTTATGTTTGTATGTAAAATACATCAGGAACTAAGAAAACTATTGCCCATAAATGAGTACGAAAACTCCAGTTTCTCCATCAGAATTCGAATTGGTATCTGGTTTAGAGATCCACGTACAGCTAAATACACAATCCAAAATATTCTCATCAGATAGTGCTGCTTTTGGTGCAAAACCCAACGAACACATTTCTGCAGTTTCACTGGCATTGCCGGGTGCCCTGCCAAAACTGAACAAAGAGGTAGTAGCTAAGGCTGTACGGATGGGCCTTGCCCTGAACTGCAGCATCAACCAGGTCAATTATTTCGACAGGAAGAACTATTTTTATGCCGATCTGCCCAAGGGGTACCAGATTACACAGGACAATAAGCCCATCTGCCAGAATGGCTTCCTGAATGTTACCCTGAGTACAGGTGAAGAAAAAAGAATTGGCATTAACCGGATTCACCTGGAAGAAGATGCCGGTAAAAGCATGCACGATCAGGACGATAAATATTCTTATGTAGATCTGAACAGGGCAGGAGTGCCTTTAATTGAAATCGTAACTGAACCTGATATCCGCAGTGCCGAAGAAGCATCATTACTACTTACCGAGATCAGAAAACTGGTGCGGTACCTTGATCTAAGTGACGGCAATATGGAAGAAGGCAGCCTGCGTTGCGATGCCAATATCTCCATTCGTAAAACGGGTGTGTCCGAATTCGGGACGCGCTGTGAAGTGAAAAACCTGAACTCCATCCGGAATGTACGCCGGGCAATAGAATTTGAATTTGGCCGTCAGCAACAAGTGATCAGCAGTGGCGGAAATATTGTACAAAGTACGTTAACCTTTGATGCCGACCAGGGTACTACGGCACCTATGCGCAGTAAGGAAGAAGCTAACGATTACCGCTATTTTCCCGACCCTGACCTGGCACCGGTCCACATTTCCGATGAATGGCTTGCCCAGCTGAAATTTGATATGCCGGCCCTGCCACAGGAAATCGCCAAGAAACTAGCGGCCGATTATGGGGTAAGCGGTTCAGAAGCAACCATGTTATCTGAAGACCAGGACCTGCTGCTTTATTTTAACCTAGCGCTGGAGCATGTAAACAACAAAAAGAACCTGATCAACTGGCTGGCCGGGCCAATAAGGGCCCTGCTTAATGAAAAGGAAACCACCATAGCGGATTTCAAGGTTACACCGGAACAACTGGCCGATGTCATCAACATGGTGGACGATAAGAAGATCAGTCAGCAGGTGGCTCTGCAGCAGCTATTGCCCGAACTGCTTAAAGTGCCTGCAGCGGATGTGATGGCATTGGCGGCAAAGCTGAATTTACTGATTGAAGACAATGGAGATGCATTATCTGCGTTTGTAGATGAAGTACTGGCTAAATACCAGGCTCAGGTAGAAGCCTATAAAAAAGGAAAAAAAGGGGTGTTGGGACTGTTTGTCGGGGATGTGATGAAGCTGGCTAAAGGTAAGGCAGACCCACAGAAAATAAATCAATTGTTACAGGATAAGTTAAAATAATAGATATGATCAAAAAGATTGGATACCTGCTGGTACTTTGTATTGCATTTGCTGCATGTAAGGACAAAAGTGGTTTTGTAATTGAAGGACAGTTTAAGAATGCTGCAGCTGGCAGCAAGGTGTACCTGTTTGGTTTGCAAAAGGATCAGGCGAAACCTCTGGATTCTACCGTTTTTTCAGAAAAAGGCGAGTTTAAGTTCAGCCACAGCACACCGGAAGCAGATTTTTTCAGGATCTCGTCCGGACATAGTGAATACATGATCATTGCGAAGAACGGTGATCATATCAAGATCGAAGCCGATCTGTCCGATAAAAATCTTTCCTATACCATTTCCGGTGCTGACGAGGCAAATAAATTGCAGGAACTCAATAAAACCAAAAACCAGTATATGGTTAAAATAAATGAGATCCAGCGTAAATTTGATGAAGCTGTTGCTGCCAGATCCGATCAAAGGGATGTGATAATGGAGCAGATGCGCCCGCAATACACCCAGGAAATTGAAGGCTTAAATAAGGCAGTATTGAAATTTGCCCAGGAAAATACCAGTTCACTTGCAGGTTTTTACGCTGTGAACCTGTTAAATCCGGCCGAGTATGAAAAAGAACTGGTTGCTTATTCCGATAAAATAAAAAGTGGTTTTAATAAGAATCCGGCCGTAACCGAGTTCCTGATGAGAATGGCCAAATTAAAGTCTGTTCAGATCGGGCAACCGGCACCTCAGTTCAGCATCAACAGTGTTGATGGTAAGCCGCTTAAACTGTCGGACTTTAAAGGTAAATACGTAATGCTTGATTTCTGGGCCTCATGGTGTACACCATGCCGTCAGGAAAATCCAAATGTAGTAAGAGCTTACCAGGCCTATAAAGACAAGAACTTTACCATTTTAGGCATCTCTTTAGACAAGGATGTAGCAGCCTGGAAAGCAGCCATTGCAGCCGATAATTTAACCTGGGTGCATGCCAGTGACCTGAAGGATTTTGACAGTCCGACTGCCGTGCTGTATTCGATTGAAGCCATTCCAAGCTCTTTTATCATTGATCCGGAGGGTAAAATCATTGCTAAAAACCTGCGTGGCGCAGCGCTGGATGATTTTTTAAATAAAACTTTACGCTAACCCTAAATTCATGTTAATATATAGGATGTTCTTAACAATTTGTTAACTTAGGTTTAACGCTATATTATAATTGATTACCTAATTTCGTAACAAATAATTAAAGCTATGAGCACCGTAAAACAGAAGATACTTATTGTTGATGATGAACCAGATATTTTAGAGTTGATAGAATACAACTTAAAAAAGGAAGGTTACCAGGTTTTCCTGGCGGGGAACGGACAGGAGGGTATTACTATTGCGAAGAAGGTGCACCCCGATCTGATCATCCTGGATATTATGATGCCGAAAATGGATGGTATAGAGGCTTGCCGCCTGATGCGTGCCATCCCTGAATTTAAAAATACATTTATGGTGTTCCTTACTGCCCGCAGTGAAGAATACTCTGAAATTGCCGGTTTTAATGTAGGAGCAGACGATTATATTGCCAAGCCGATAAAACCCCGTGCGCTGGTAAGCCGCATCAATGCCATCTTAAGAAGGAACTCAAGCACAGACGAAGTATCCGACAATAAAGTAGAGATTGGCGATCTGGTGATTGATCGTGAGGCTTATCTGGTTTACCAGAACGGACAAAAAGTAGTGCTGGCCAAAAAAGAATTTGAACTGTTATACCTGCTGGCCTCAAAACCCGGAAAAGTATATACCAGGGAATCCATCCTTAAAAACATCTGGGAAGACTCTGTAGTAGTTACCAACCGTACCATTGATGTGCATATCCGTAAACTACGTGAAAAGCTGGGCGAATCCTATGTGGCTACAGTAAAAGGAGTGGGCTATAAATTCGAACTTTCTTAGTACTTTTGTAGCTAAGAAATTCGTATTATATTGAAATATCCCTCTTTTAAAGATCTGATCCTATTTGAAAACGATGATTATATCGTAGTAAATAAACCACCATTTGTTGCATCATTGGATGAACGTGGCGGTTCAGGAGAAGTTAATATTCTTCGTCTCGCCAAACAATACTGTGCTGATGCACAGGTTTGCCACCGTTTGGATAAAGAAACCTCTGGCGCAATTATCATTGCCAAAACACCCGAAGCTTACCGTCATGTTTCCATACAGTTTGAAAAGCGGAAGGTCAATAAAACCTACCATGCGGTGGTAGATGGACAGTTTAGCTTCAATGCGTTGTTTATAGACCTGCCGATTCTGAATGATGGTAATAAAAGTGTAACCATTGACCGCAAGGAGGGAAAACGTGCGGAGACTATTTTTAATACGCTAAAAAACTACAGACACTACACACTGGTAGAATGTAAGCCCATCACCGGACGCATGCACCAGATCAGGATCCACCTGGCCACACAGCGTGCTGCAATTGCCGGCGATGACATGTACCGCGGTAAACCTGTATTCCTTTCCAGTTTAAAAAAAGGTTACCGGTTGGCAAAAGATGAAGAGGAGCAGCCCATTATGAAACGCTTTGCGCTGCATGCCTGGCATGTGGTATTTAAGGGAACCGATGGGCAGGACATCGTAATTGAAGCACCATACCCTAAAGATTTCGCAACGCTCATCAAATTATTGGATAAGTTTGATGCATAAAACAGTTTAAAATGTATGTAAGGGCGGTAAATTATATAGATAGCATTAATCAATACAGGAAAACAAAAATATCGAATAGGAATTTCCTGGTCATAGCTGCACTGATCGTGGGCATACTGGCCGGACTGGCCGCTTCACTGCTCAAAACCTTAACCCACCACATCGAAGATTTTTTACAGTCTGGTTTTCACTGGCAGTACAAGTACTATCTCTTTTTCTTTTTTCCTTTCATCGGTATCCTGCTGTCGGTCATGTATGTGCGCAGGTTCATCAGAAAAGGGAAGTTTGAAACCGGCTTAACGCCTATATTATATACCATTTCCAAAAAATCAAGCAAAATTGAACCGCACAATATTTATTCGCAGGTGATTACCGCGGCGCTTACAGTTGGTTTTGGCGGTTCTACGGGACTGGAAGCCCCTATAGTAACCAGTGGCGGTGGTATAGGTTCTGTGGTAGGTCGTTTTTTTGGTTTATCCTACCGGGAAACTACCTTGCTGCTGGCCTGTGGTGCAGCTGCAGGTATTGCAGCGGCCTTCAATAGCCCCATTGCAGGTATTGTATTTGCCATAGAAATTCTGCTGCCGGAGTTTACCATTCCTGCATTTATCCCCTTGCTGCTGGCTTCGGCCACAGCCGCAGTGGTATCCCGTTTGTTTTACAACGAACAACTCTTCTATCTGGTAACAGAAGGCTGGGAAATAAATGCACTCATCTATTATGTATTGCTTGCTGTGCTGATCGGCCTTTTCTCCATCTATTTCAAAAAGATAAACGGCTTTATCAAATCGGCTTTTTATAAAATCAAAAACCCCTACAAAAAAGTGGTATTGGGTGGTTTAATGCTGGGGCTGCTGGTATTTTTATTCCCAACATTATATGGCGAGGGTTATGTCACCATTAAAAACCTGCTTGGGGGCAATTATGCCGCAGTGGTTTCAAACAGTATTTTTTCAGGCTACAGCAGCCTGCCCTGGGTAATCATTGTGTTTACCCTGATTACGGTATTCGCCAAATCGGCCGCAACGCTGATCACCTTAGGTGCCGGGGGTAACGGAGGGATTTTTGCGCCAAGTTTAATCATGGGCGGTTTAATAGGTTTTGCCGTTGCCTTTACGGCCAATACGCTGGGCATCGCCCATTTAAACGTTGCTAATTTCATCGTTGCCGGTATGGCTGCCTCCTTGAGTGCCATTATGCACGCTCCGCTTACAGGGATTTTTCTGATCGCGGAAATTACGGGGGGATATATTTTGATGGTGCCCTTAATGATCACTTCGGCCATTGCTTACCTGATTAGCCGGGGCAGGCATAAATATTCAATTTATACAGAACCCCTGGCCAAAAGCGGCGAACTGCTTTCCCATGAGGATAAAGACACTACGGTTTTGAACATGATGAGGCTAAGGTACCTGGTAGAAAAAGATTACCTGGTGCTCGACCAGAACGAACTGCTGTCTGCAAGATGGAATGAAATGCTGCAGTCTAAACGGAACCTCTTCCCGGTAGTGGGGGAAGGATTGGAATTTAAAGGACTGTTATACGCAGAAGACATGCTGAAAAAAGGCATACATACCGGTGAAGAAATGCATGTGAACGACCTGATGCAGGAGGCACCCGGACTGGTATTCATTTCTGACCCTTTAAAACTGGTGCTGGAGAAGATGGAAAAGGAAAATGCATGGTTGCTTCCCGTGCTGGATGAAGAAGGAAGATATATGGGCTTTGTTTCCAAGACCAGCATCTTTAACAAATACAGGGCTTTGTTAAGCAGGCAGGCCGACTATATGGAGTAGGCTGAATTTTACGCAAACGTTTGTGTAGCATTTTTGTTATAAATTATTTATAGCTTTAGCTTCACACAACAAAAAAACTGAACGGAGAATATTTAATAACCACCTGGACGGCGAAACAAACGAAGGAATACTTCTTTGCGCCCAGTTAAATATTTGTATGAGTAGACTGCTACATTTAGAGGACGATGATTTGCTGACTTTATTTCAGCAGGGCGATGCTTGTGCCTATAAAGCCATATACGATAAGTATTGGGCATTGCTGTACCGACATGCCCGTAAAATGCTGCAGAATGATGATGAAGCCAAAGATGTGGTTCAGGAAGTTTTTACAATGCTTTGGGTAAAGGCACAGGACCTTGCCATAAAGACTCCATTGGCCGCCTTTCTTTATACAAGTACCAGGAACAGGATATTGGATCAGGTTAAGCATTCAAAAGTAAAAGCCAGGTATATGGCCTCACTGAAGGTAGAAATGGAAAGTGAGGCCTCAGCTCCGGATAGCCTGGTACGTGAACGCGATCTTGCACGCCGGATAGAGGCTGAGATCCAATCCTTACCTCCTAAAATGCGGGCAGTTTTTGAACTGAGCAGGAAGGAACATAAAACATACAAAGAGATTTCCGATTACCTGAACATCTCTGATAAGACGGTCAAAAAGCAGATGAACAATGCGCTGCACATCCTGAGGACCAAACTGACTTCACTTTTGATGTTTTTTTAATTTTTTTTTTAGCGCATCTACTACCTGCCGTCCCTTAAATCGTTATACCCTTAAATCGCTCTTAAGAACGGTTTGTAAAACGATGAAACATACACATTCAGAACAGGAAGAATTAATCGATAAATTTAATAAAGGATTATGTACACCCGAAGAAATAGCTATTGTTGAAAACTGGTACAATAAACAAAGCCTCATTTCGAAGGATGAATTGCCTGAACCTGATCTGCATGATGCAAATGATGCCATCTGGAAAGGGATATCCGGCAAGCTCACAGCTGCAGGGTATCAGGCTCCTTCAGCCGTCCCGATTTTTAGCATAAAACGGATGCTGATTGCCGCTTCTTTGTTTGTAGTGCTGGGAGCAGGCTCGTTTTACTTCGGCAGCCCATACCTGAATAACCATAACGATAGCCAGGCTGCAACACAACCACACATTAAACCCGGAACAAACAAAGCCTACCTTACCCTGGCCGATGGAAAACGAATTGCACTAACCGATAGCACAACAGGTACGCTAGCTTTGCAGGGGAGTGTCAAAATTACCAAAACGGCAGACGGACAGATTGCCTACCAGGTTGTTGATGAAGGTAAGGAGCAGCCGGGGAAATACAATACCCTTGAAGCCCCTAAAGGCGGCCAGTACCAGATTACCTTGATAGATGGTACTAAAGTATGGCTAAATGCCGCCTCTGCCTTAAAATACCCTACAAAATTTAATGGTACCGAAAGAAAGGTAGCGCTTACAGGTGAGGCTTATTTTGAAGTTGCAAAAGATAAAAAGAAGCCTTTCAGGATTATTTCCGACAACCAGACCATAGAAGTATTGGGCACGCATTTCAATGTGAACGCTTACAGCGATGAATCTGCCATTAAAACCACGCTCCTGGAAGGCAGTGTGAAAGTATTCCGCACTGCGGAAGGCAGTAATTATAAAATATTAATACCCGGGCAGCAATCGGTACTCTCTTCATCGGCATTAAATGTAAAAGAGGTAGATACAGAAGAAACGGTGGCATGGAAAGAAGGCTTTTTTATTTTTGAGAACGATAACATTAAAATCCTGATGCGCAAATTGGAGCGCTGGTATGATGTGGAGGTGGATTACACAGGAATTGCCGACAACAAGACCAAAATAACAGGAACACTTTCACGGAATACACAGCTCGCAGAAGTATTGAAACTATTGGAAGAAACAGATAAGTTTAAATTTAAAACTGAAGGAAGGAGGATCACCATTATGCGTTAAACTTTACCCTGCGGTGATCTGGTGAATTAAAAAAGGGGTGTTGTAGCACCCCTGTAGAATAGTCCGGATCATCCTTCTCAAAACAGTCTGACAAAACAATTAATCGAATCTGATTACCCTTCGGCACGGAAATGCCATGCGTAATCGTTGACCAAAACTAACCAAATGTATGAAAATTTATTTGTCTGGTTTATATAGGAGCCTCTGTATGAACAAGAAAATTCTATTAGCAATGAAGTTGACCATAATTTTGTTAATATCGGCATTACTGCAAGTCAGTGCAGCCAGCATAGCGCAACGAAAAATTACGCTGAATGTTAGCAATATGCCTTTGAACAATGTGCTCAAAGCCATCCATAAACAGTCTGGCTACAACATCATCATCCTGTCTACCGATATGGATAAGATAAAACCGGTGACATTAAGCCTGAAAGCGGTAACGCTGGAAGATGCACTGGAGAAAGTACTGGACAAAGGTCCGCTGACTTTCACCCTGATGGGAAAATCTATAGTGGTCAAAGAAAAGGCTGCAGAACCAGTGTACCGGCTCAAAAACAGTGCAAAGCCATTGAAGATTTCAGGTACTGTAAAAGATGAACTGTCCAACCCGATTCCTGGTGTGAGTGTAAAGGTTAAGGGCGAGCAAAGTGGAACGGTAACCAACAATGCAGGTAAATATACAATCGAAGTAGAACCTACTGATACCCTCGAATTCTCTTATATAGGTTATAAAAAGCAGGCTGTACCTGTTAGAAACAGGGTAGATCTGAACATTACCCTGGAACCTGAAGAAGGCAGTCTGGCGGAAGTAGCTGTTGTTGGTTTTGGCAGACAAAAGAAAGCCAGTTTGGTTGGTGCCCAGGTAACCTTAAAGCCGGAGGAGTTGAAGCTTCCTGTACGCGATTTAACCTCTGCCATAGCAGGTCGCCTGGCGGGTGTTGTAGCCTACCAGCGGAGTGGGGCACCTGGTGCAGATGGTTCCGATATTTTTATTCGAGGTATTGCCACATTTACCAATAGTCCTTCTTCACCTTTACTGGTAGTGGATGGAGTGCCGGATCGTTCTATCAATAATATAGATCCGGAGGACATAGAGAGTTTTACGGTTTTAAAAGATGCTTCCGCGACTGCCGTTTATGGAACAAGAGGGGCTAATGGCGTCATCATAATCATTACTAAAAAAGGTAAAGCAGGCAAGCCAACTATTAATGCCGAGGCCAATCAGGGTGTCAGTAAATTTACAGAACTACCCGAATTTCTGGATGCGCCGGCTTTTATGACTTTATACAACGAAGGGCTTACCATGCGGGGACGGACGCCTTTGTATACTGAAGATCGTATCGCCAAGCACATATCCGGCGAAGATCCGGATCTCTATCCAAATGTTAACTGGTACAATACCCTGTTCAATAAATATGGAAGAAACAACAGGTTTGGCCTAAATGTAAGGGGTGGTTCAGAAAGTGCCAGCTACTATATTTCAGCAGGTTATTATGGTGAGGTGGGAATGTTTAAGCGTGATGAGGTGCAGTCGTACAACTCTACCTTAAAACTTGATCGTTTCAATTTTACCAGTAACGTAGGGGTAAACATTACAGGTACTACCAAGCTCGATTTTGGTATCAATGGTTATATCTCCAATGTAAACCAGCCGGGCTATGGTGTAGACCTGCTTTTTGCATTGGCCACCAGTTCTGCACCGCATATTATTCCCGCAAGGTATTCCAATGGTCAATGGCCGCAACTGCCTGGAACTTTGTTTAGTCCCTTAATGGGCCTCACGCAGTCTGGAGTAACCAATACTTATAACAATTCGGTTCGCTCCAACCTTAAAGTGTCGCAGGAACTGAACTTCATTACCAAAGGTTTAAATCTTTCAGCACTGTTTGCTTTTGATGTAAACGTAACCAATAACCTCGACAGGAAAAGAACTTTGCAGACTTATTTTGCCAGCGGCAGAGATGCAAATGGAAACCTTATTACCTCTATAAGTACCGCCGGCACTGCAGACCTTGGTTTCGATTATTCAAGATTTGGCGACAGGCGCTTCTACAACGAGGTTTCCTTAAATTATTCGCGGAAATTCGGTGATCATGATGTCTCAGGTCTGGCACTTTTTAACCAGTCAGATTATTCTGATGCCACCAGAAGGGTAAATGATTACGGCTATAAGGCCGCCATTCCTTACCGTCAGCGTAATTTTGTTGGGCGGACTACCTATGGTTATAAAGACCGGTATTTTGCTGAAGCTAATTTCTCTTATTCTGGTTCAGACAATTTTATACCAAGCAAACGCTACGGCTTTTTCCCTTCTATCGGTGCGGGCTGGATCGTATCTAACGAGAGTTTTTTTGAACCTTTTAAAAGTGTATTCTCGCATTTTAAGTTGCGTTATACCTATGGGAAATCCGGAAACGCTGCAGTCGATCGTCCTGACCTGAGGTTCCTTTACCTTAACACCCTGGCCAATACCGGTTATGATTATACCTTTGGAGACCCAGGTTCTACGAGGAATTATGCAGGTTATGGTGAAAGCCGTATAGGTGGTGACGTGAAATGGGAAAGTTCTTACCGGCAGAATCTGGGTATTGAAATGAACTTCCTTAAAGACGACCTTCAGCTGATTGTAGAGTTGTTTAATGAAGAGAGAAGAGGAATACTATTGCCTACTTATACCATCCCATACAATTCTGGGCTTACGGTAGGCAATATTCCCTACAACAATATAGGCGCTACCAGTAATAAGGGGATAGATGCAACATTGAATTATACCAGGAATTTTTCTACTGAAAGCTTTTTCAGTTTTAGGGGAACCTTTAATTACAATCAAAACCTGGCCGAATTTGACGGTTTACCACCTTGGCGTTACGATTATCTGAATCGCATTGGTCAGCCCATCAGTCAACGTTTCGGTTATATCGCTACCGGTTTATTTAAAGATCAGGACGAGGTAGACAATGCTGCTGTACAGAGTGGGGATGTAAGACCGGGCGACATTCGTTACAAAGATCTGAATGGAGATGGAATTATCAACTCAAACGACCAGACTGCAATTGGTTATGGTGCTGTGCCACGCATCATTTACGGACTAAATCTGGGCGGTGGTTTTAAAAAGTTCGACATCAGCTTGTTTTTCCAGGGGGCAGCCCTCGTAGATTTTAGTTATGCCAGTGGTTTTGGTACTACTCCTTTTTCTCAGGGGCCGTCTTATGGAAACGTATATACCACTATTAATGATCGCTGGACACCGGAAAACCCTAACCCAAATGCATTTTATCCGCGTTTATCTACCAACCAGGATATCACAACCAATTATAACACCAGTACCTGGTGGGTAAAACGTGCTGATTATATCCGCCTGAAGAGCGCTGAGATCGGTTATACATTTAACAACAGACTATTGCAGAAAATAGCCATAAAACGCCTGCGGTTATTTGCCAACGGCACCAACCTGCTGACATTTTCCAAGTGGAAATTCTGGGATCCTGAACTGGGCGATGGCAGGGGCGCCAGCTATCCCAACATTACAACTTACAATATGGGTTTACGTGCTAATTTTCAATAACAGAAGCCATGAGAACTAAGAAGATAAATAAAATATTTGCCGCATTGTTATGTGTGGCCACAATTTTACCATTGGGCTGTAAAAAGGGATATTTTGATACTGTTCCTGACAACCTGATCAAGGTAGAAGATATTTTTGCCAACCGGGGACAGACAGAAAACTGGCTTGCAGGCTTGTATTCGATGATTCCTGATCCCTGGAATCTGGATAACTTTGGTTATGTATTTCATACCACCACCGATGAGATGGATGCTTCCAACTGGAACACACCGGCAATAGTAAGTGGGGCCTTATCACCCAGCAATACGCCAACAAGGTTTGCTTCCTATTACGAGCGTATCCGCGCGGCTACTATTTTTCTGGAAAGGGTAGATGGCAATCAGGAAATCCTAAACCTGGTTAATGGCCCTGAACTGATTAAACAATATAAAGGCGAGGCACGTTTTTTACGCGCATTCTACTATTGGATGCTGATGAAAGAGCTGGGGCCTGTAGTGATCATGCCTTTAAAATCTGCAGCGCCTTCGGATGATTTTCAGATTCCAAGAAGTTCATGGGATGAATGTGTGGCCTTTGTGTTACAAGAAATTGCTGCCGCTAAGGCCGACCTGCCGCTAAATAATTATGTAGTAGGCAGTACCACCGATCTGGACGCTACACAGACAGGTAGGATCAATAAGATTATCGCTACAGCTTTGGAATCTCAAATCCTGCTGTATCACGCAAGTCCGCTTTACAATGGTAATCCCGAATTCTCCGATTTTAAAAACCTGGATGGCAAAGTACTGATCAACCCGGTATATGATGCAACACGATGGAAGAAAGCTGCAGATGCAGCGAAACAGGCCATAGATATTGCTTCTTCTAATGGTAAAGGGATTTATAAGGCAGCAGACAATGATCCTTTTAGAGCAGCTTTTCTTTCCTGCAGGAACCTCTACTGGGATGGCTGGAAAACAGAAGGCATATGGTTAAGACCATCAAGCGCCAACGGTTCATGGGAAATCCGTGTTGCACCCCGTTCTACACAAGGTACAGGGTATAATGGCTTAGGTGTAGTGCAAAGTCTGGTGGATGATTTCAGGATGGGTGACGGCTCACCGATAGCTGGCAACCCTGCTTATAATGAAAATACCTATAATAAGCCAGCCACTTTATATTATGTTGCCGGAACAAATACGATGTACACCGGTCGTGAAGCACGTTTTTATGTAGATATTACTTTTAATGGCGCAGTTAACCCGGGTGTCGCCAAAACCGGAACGAACAATGCCAGGGTAGAATTTTTCAATTCCGGTACTTCCGGAAAGGCGGGGGCGCCGAGAGACTGGCCGAAAACAGGTTATGTAGCTCGTAAGAACATACATCCCACTTACAGTGTAAACCCAGCAGCAAACGTTGCCAGGCCTGCCATGCTCATCCGGCTGGCAGAATTGTACCTAAATTATGCAGAGGCATTGAATGAGGCAGAACCAGGGAATCCGGATATTTTAAAATATCTGAATGAAGTTCGTGTAAGAGGGGGCTTGCCTGGGTTACTGGCCGGAGCAGACCAACAGGAAATGCGTAAGCAAATCCGCCTGGAAAGACGTATTGAATTGTGTTTTGAAGGAGCACACCGTTATTTTGACGTGCGCAGATGGAAGATTGCCGATCAGGTAGGTTCTAACCAGGGCGGGGCATTTTTTGGAATGAACATGGATGCCGGAACCTCGCTTTCAGATCCAGCCTTTCATAAACGTACTCCGGTAATTAACAGGGCACCATGGCAAAGAAGATATTATTTCATGCCCTATGGCCAGAACGAAGCCGATAGAAACAAACAATTAGTCCAGTTCCCAGGCTATTAACCATTTATTATAAAAACATGAATACTAAAAAATATAACCTGTTTCTGCTGTTTGCTGTGCTATGCCTTTGTGCATGCAAAACAAATGATGCCTATCAACTCGAAACCGATTCCAAGGAGGGGGCGCAGATATTTATTGGCCGGGCAAACAAAGGTGTGCAGAATTTAACCATATTCCCCTATACCGATGACGCCCGTGAATTTACTTTTGGCGCAGGCTTCGGCGCATTGGGACTTCCTGCAAACAGTATCGGTGTCAGATTCTCTGTTGATTTAAAAGCCCTGGATAGCATCAACGCCATCCGTGTCAATTCGGCCCTGCCACCCTATGAGAAATTTCCGACAGATGCCTACCAGATGGGCAAACTGGAAGTTACCATTCCGAAAGGTGGAATGTCGTCCGATCTGGTCAGCATCAAATACTTCTCCAAAAAATTCAGTTCCGACAAAAGCTATTGTCTGCCTTTAACCATCACCGATGCTTCAGGATATACCATCAGCCCTTTGGCAAAGACCATTTTTATCGTCGCACCAAAGCTGGAAGAAATCCCTGCCACAACCACAGGCTGGATTGCCACAGCATCGACAGAACAGGTTACAGGCGAATCTACAGGTCTGGCTTCTGCACTAATAGATGGCAATCTGGCTACCATATGGCATTCCAGGTATTCGCCATTGCCAAGAAGCAGTTACCCGCACTGGCTGAATTTTGATATGCTTCAACCCATATATGTAACTAAAGTAGCCATTGCAGCAAGGCAGAACAATGCCAATGGCTTTACCAAATTCAAACTTGAAGGTACGTTGGATGGCACGAACTGGATCCTGCTCGGCGATAACCTGGCTTTTGATCCAGCTGTAAAAAGCTTCCAGGAATATCCCATCACCAGGCAGTACCTGAGGCAGATCAGGGCAACGCTGCTCGAGGGTAAGCAGGATGTAACCTTCATGGCAGAGTTTACCGTTTACAGGTATTGATCATAATCCTATGAAAAACCAAAACCTGATCATAGCCCTGATGTTGTTCATGGCTATGATCACCCTTTCCTGTAAGAAGGCCGGGGCATCAAAAGGGGATAAGGAAAAGCCGCTTCCTGTCGTACCCACACCGGTTAATCCTAATCCGGCAGGGCCATCATTAATTGTGCCGATGGCAGGAAATGCCTTTGTTACCACGCTTGGCACAGGTGGCTCGGAAACTGTAACTGGTACCAAAATGGCTGGCTGGACCAATCCAAATAGTATTTTTACGGCCTATTTCAGGTTAGGGATACCAGGCAGCTTAAGCGTTAAAATGAAGGCCAGTGTACCTTCCGGCAGTAGTGTGGTAAAACTCAGTATCAATGGCACACCTTTTACTATAAATCTTTCGGGAGCAACTTATACTACCTATGATGTAGGCACGCTGAACGTTACCAGTGCAGGTTATGTAAAGGTCGATTTTCAGGGGGTATCCAAAACATCTACCTATTTTGCCGATGTTTCTGACCTGGAAATCAGCGGTACTGCCACAGCCTCAAACGTGCTGTATGCCAACGATGCGAATAACTTTTACTGGTCGCGGCGTGGCCCTTCTGTTCACCTGAAATACCCCGTTCCGGCAAATACGGAATGGTTTTATAGTGAACTTACGGTACCTGCCGGACAGGATAATATCGGGAGCTACTTTATGTCGAATGGTTTTGATGGCGGTTATTTTGGTATCCAGGTAAATTCTGCAACAGAAAGAAGGGTGCTGTTTTCTGTATGGAACCCGGCCAATGGAACAACAACCTGGACCAGGAAAGGAGCAGACGTAGTAGCAACTACCTTTACCGGGGAAGGAGAGGGTGGACAATCTTACCTTTTGTTTAACTGGGTAGCCGGGAATACTTATAAATTTCTTACCCAGGCTAAACCGGACGGACAAGGAAATACGTTATTCTCGTCCTGGTTTTTTGCACCTGAATTGAACCAGTGGCGATTTATGGTCACCTGGAAACGACCAAATACCAATACCTATTTAACAGGCGTTTATTCTTTCCTGGAAAATTTCAGGGATGTAAACGGCTATATGGGCAGAAAAGCCGAATACCACAACCAATGGGCAAGAACTGCTTCAGGAATGTGGACGGAACTTACCAGTGCCAATTTTACAGGCGATGCTACCGTGAACAATGGGCAGCGAAAAGATTATGCGGCCGGTGTTTCCAATGGCCGCTTTTATATGCAGAACGGTGGTTTCTTTGCTGATTTTGTAGAAGTTAAGCAAACTTTTACCCGTACAGCTACAGGAACTGCGCCGGTGATCGACTTTAACTCACTGCCTTAGAAAATCATAAAAAAAGCCTCCTGGAATACCGGGAGGCTTTTTTACTATTCTGCGGCCCGTTTAAGGCCAAACTTCTCTATCTTGCTGTACAGGTGACTGCGCTGAATGTCAATGTCATCTGCTGTTTTGGATACATTCCAGTTGTTCTTCTCCAGTTTAAACTTGATGAACTCTCTTTCTGCATGATCTTTATAATCCTGGAAATTGCTGAATTTATCGTAATCAACAGCTGCTCCCGAAACAACACCCGCATGTCCGTTGGACGAATTTGCTGAACCAATGTTGGTGCCTCCGCCCGGATTTGCAAAGGCAATTACATCATTTTCAGTAATGACCTTATCACTCAAAATGATCAGACGCTCTATCATGTTGTGCAGTTCACGTACGTTACCCGTCCATGGCAATGCCTGAAGCGCTGTCATAGCACCATCACTGATCTTTTTAACCGGCATCCCGTAATCCCTGCAAATCTCTTCCAGGAAGTTGAGCGCAATTTCAGGAATGTCTTCCGTACGTTCTGTCAAATGCGGAACATGGATGTTAATCACATTCAGACGGTGGTACAAGTCCATTCTGAAGTTCCCTGCTTCAATCTCTTTTAGTAGGTCTTTATTTGTCGCGGCAAGTACCCGCACATTCACTTCAAGCTCTTTTTCGCCACCAACGCGGGTAATTTTATGTTCCTGCAGGGCACGCAACACTTTTGCCTGTGCAGAAAGACTCATGTCCCCAATCTCATCCAGGAAAAGTGTACCACCATTGGCCAGTTCAAATTTACCAATGCGTTGTTTTACCGCCGAAGTAAAGGAACCCTTCTCATGACCAAACAGTTCGCTTTCGATCAGTTCTGATGGTATAGCCGCGCAGTTTACTTCTATCAGCGGACTTTCAGCGCGCTGCGATTTTTCATGCAGCCAACGGGCAACCAGTTCTTTACCACTACCATTTGCGCCGGTAATCAGTACACGTGCTTCGGTAGGGGCCACCCTTTCAATGGTCTCCTTAATTTTACTGATGTTTTCAGAGCTGCCCAGGATATCCCTGGTTTTGCTTGCTTTCCTTTTAAGGACCTTGGTTTCGGTAACTAAAGTGCCTCTGTCGAGTGCATTTCTAACCGTGATCAGCAGTCTGTTCAGGTCAGGCGGTTTGGAAATGAAATCAAAAGCTCCCTTTTTACTGGCCTCAATGGCAGTTTCAACTGTGCCATGACCGGATATCATGATAAACGGGAGGTCCGGACTATAGGCAAGTGCCTGTTCCAGCACTTCCATTCCGTCCATCTTGTTCATTTTTATGTCGCAAAGCACCAGGTCATATTTCTTTTTCCTGATCAGGTCCAGCCCGTCTATACCATTGTCAATATCTTCAACCTCGTAGTTTTCGTATTCTAAAATCTCGCGGAGCGTATTCCTTATTGCCCTTTCATCATCAATTATCAATAGTTTTGCCATAGGTAATGCCAATCATTTTTGTGTTTGGGTACTAATATAATTTTTATTATCAATAACCCATTTATAAAATAATAAAAATGCAAGCCTGTAAGCCGGGTTCTGTGTCCGTAAACGGGATTCTACCATTAATCTACTATAAATGTTACCATTTATCTCTAACGACCTACCCACTAACATCGGACGAGCAGCCCTACATGCGTTAGCCTATTTGGTCTTTCAACTCCCGGGGTTTACCAGTGTCCCGGTTACCCGGAACAATCGTGAGCTCTTACCTCACGTTTTCAACCTTACCTGTGCCTGAGCCATTGGCGGTGTATTTTCTGCGGCACTTTCCATAATTCAGGCATTCATTCCTGAACCTCTTCCCGTTAGGAAGCGGGATGCTCTGTGTTGCCCGGACTTTCCTCTTTTCCTGTAAACAGGAACAGCGGTAGAACAGCTTGCATTTTATGCAAAGATACCATTTTCTTCCGGGACATTTTCTACAAGCTAACATTAGCTAAACGAAGTTTGTCATTATGACTTCATATAGGATCTGGAAGGCATTCGTGATGGTGCCAACGCACTTACGTAGAGACCTATATTGCATTTGTTTCCAACGACAGGGCCGATGTATCGGACAGTCTTTATCTGGGTAGGGTAGCATTGGACTAAATTCTTTTCAAGTTTATTTGGACTTGATCTAAATAGCGTTATATTTGCGGTGTAAAAAAAGCCACACGGTTCGGACCCGTGCGGCTCAACCCGGGAAAACCCGGTTCACCTTTAATCGTAGTTAAAAGTAATGCAAATTAAGAAATTTTTGCTGCTGGGCATAGTATGTGCCAATGTTTTTTTTGCAAATGCCCAGGCACAGCTGGCAGGCATTAGCGGAAAAGTAAAAAGCAGTAGTGGCGCAGCAGTTCCTGCAGCAACAATCAGGCTCCAGAATTCCTCATATGGGGCCGTCTCTGATGAAAACGGAAATTATAGCATCAGCAATGTAAAGCCCGGTAGTTATACACTAAGTGTTACTGCAATTGGCTTTAAAACCCGGAAGAAGACCATAAAGATGGAAGCCGGTCAGCCGCAAAATGTTGACTTCAGTCTTGAAGAAGATGCGCACAATATGGAAACGGTTAATGTAGTTGGCCGCACCAAGGCGCAGGAAGTGAACCGGCAGGCATTTAATGTCACGGCTATTGATGCAAAAAAGTTATACAATACTACTCTGGATATATCTGGTGCGCTTGACCGTGTTGGTGGCGTACGGGTGCGTGAAACGGGAGGTGTAGGTTCCAGTTTCAATTTATCTATCAATGGTTTTTCCGGGAACCGTATCAGGTACTTTATTGATGGGATTCCTATGGACAATTTTGGGTCCTCTTTTCAGATCAATAACATTCCGATCAACATTGCCGATCGTGTAGAGGTTTATAAAGGAGTGGTTCCAATGTGGCTGGGCTCTGATGCTTTGGGAGGAGCCATTAATATTGTAACCAGTGATTACTACCGTAACTACGCAGACATTTCTTATTCTTATGGTTCTTTCAATACACATAGAACTGTTATTAACGCGGCTGCTACCACGAAAAATGGATTTACGGTACAATTGAATGCTTTCCAGAACTATTCTGACAACAATTATAAGGTACATATAGAAGCTGCTGACGTCAATACCGGTGCTTATGCACCTGAAGCTGTCTTAACGCGATTTCACGATACCTACCATAATGAAACATTGATTGCCAATGTGGGCCTGGTCGATAAAAGTTTTGCAGATAAACTTTTATTGGGAATGACCATGGGAAAAAACTACAAAGAAATGCAGACGGGCGCGCGTATGGCAGTGGTATATGGAGGCTGGCACAGACGGGGCAGCATCATGATGCCCAGCCTTAAATATAAGAAAGAAAACCTGATAAAAGGGCTTGACCTGACCATCAATGCCAATTATAACCTGGGCTACGAGCAAAATATCGATACCGTAAGCGGGAGGTTCGACTGGTATGGAGTGTTTAAGCCAAGTGGTTCCAGCGGGGAGCAGGGACGTACCATGACCAAATACAGAAACAACAATGGATTGGCTACTGCTATGGCCAGTTACCGCTTTAACGAAAATAGTTCCATCTCTCTGAATAATGTTTACAACACCTTTAACAGGAAGGTGAATGACAAAGAAAACCCTGCAAACCCTGATAACAACCGCGTGAAGAAACTCAGCAAAAATGTAATCGGTTTAGGTTATTCTTACGATCTGAAAGACAAATATAGCATCTCGGTTTTCGGAAAGTTACTGACACAAAGGTCGGTCAACAGTGACAATGGAGGCGGCCAGCCAGGAATTGATAGAATAGGGTATGGCGCTGCGGTAAGCTATTATTTAAGGCCTGGGTTCCAGCTGAAGGCTTCTTATGAATTGGCTAACCGCCTGCCGGAATCGAACGATATATTCGGGGATCTGGAAAACCTGATTGGTAACCCAGGTTTGAGACCAGAAAATAGTGATAACCTTAACGTAGGATTCAGCTATGGATTTGCACTCAATAAAGATCACCGGTTTTCAATTGCCGCAAATGGAATTTACCGGTATGCCCATGACTATATCATGATGACATTTGCCCCCAATCAGAACAAAAACATCCTGGACAACAAGGAGGCGGTAAAAGCCTGGGGTGGGGATGCTGAAATCAGGTATTCTTATAAAGGCTGGTTAAGCGCTGGTGCAACATTTACTTATCAGATGATCAAAAACCTGGAGGAATATGTGAACGACAACAATGGTAACCGCACAAGCACCCTGAGCCCGGTATACCTCGACCAAATGCCTAACATTCCTTACTTGTTTGGGAATTCTGATGTATCTGTTGCATTGAAAAATGTATGGAGAAAGGGCAACAACCTGAACATAGGCTATAACCTGATGTATGTGCACGAATTCTGGCTTTACTGGCCAAGCAGGGGACAAAGAGATATGACGAGCAAATTTGTTGTACCTGCACAGCTTTCCCACGACCTGAACATTGTGTACAGCATGGCCCAGGGAAGGTATAACATCGGCCTGGAGGCACGTAATATTACCAATGAACGTATGTACGACAATTTTAGCCTGCAAAAGCCAGGTCGCGCTTTCTATTTAAATCTTAGATATTTCTTTAACAACAAATAACATGAAAACAAATTTTACAAAAGCGTTAACTGCGCTCAGTCTGGCTGTGGTGATAACCTCATGCTCTAAAAATAATAAAGATGTCCCTGAAAATCCGGGTAATTTTATTCTGGCTGTTACACCTGCTGCAACAACGGGTGTGGCCGATTACCTGCTGACGGCAGGAAGCCTGGAATCCGGAATAATTTCTACCGCCGGAAATGGAATTGAGCAGGACGGTTCTTATCGCTACTATGTAACCAGCAACAACAAGTTTTTTAGTATGCTGTATGGTCAGGGTAATCCGGGCGCAGTTACTACCTATAACATTACCAATGGTAAATTGACTAAACTGTCTAATTTCCAATCGGAAACCGTGCAGGCTTTTGCGCCGGTAAACGATGATATATTAATGTTTAAAGTCCCAAGAACAATTGCTGCAACCGGTAATACGCTGGCTACCTGGTACCGGGTGAATACCAATAGCTTACTTATTGTAGCTGATGGTAGTGTAAATGCAATTGAACCTACAGGTAATGGCGAAATTGCCCACTTCAGCTGGATCAAACAGGTAGGAAATAAAGTTTATGCCCCTTTCCTTGGAATAAAGAACAGATCATTTGATACCGATTATCCTGATTATGCAGGTATTGCGGTATATTCTTACCCAGATATGAAGTACGAGAAAACGATCAAAGATACACGTACCAGCTTTATCGGAAGGTATTTTGTAGATGGTCTTGGTATTGTTGAAAACGGAGACGTATACGCTTTCTCCAGCGCTGTTGCACAATCAGGAGGGGTAATGACTTCTACCAAACCTTCTGCAATTACCCGTATTAAATCTGGTACTGAAGTATTTGACAATACCTATTTTATGAATTTTGAAACAGCTTCAAATGGATATGTGATCACTAACTGGTTGTATATAGGCAACAATAACTTTGTAGCTCATGTACAGCCTAAAGCTGCAAAAGGTGCCTATGCAACAGGCAGACAACTGGCCATAGTAAATGTGGTGAACAGCACAGTAAAACCGGTGACCGGCTTACCTGAAGCTACCGACATCTCAAGCATCACTACCAATAACTATACACCTAAAGATGGTAGAACCGCTTACTTTGGTCTAAACCTCACAAATTCAGCTGGCAGTTATGTGTACAAAATTGATGCAAGCACGGCAACAGCAACCAGAGGTTTAAAAGTTGAGGGGGGCGTCATCACTGCTATTCAACACCTGCAATAAGTTAGCTCATTGTTTTAATGCGCAATACTTATTTATCTGGAATAATTATAAATAAGTATTGCGCTTACGCTAACATTTGTTTTACTTTGCGACTTAATTATATTCAATCTAAATAAATACACCAATCTATATTCAAATCAATCTTCAGAATGGTACCGGCAAACAAAAATACCCCAGCAAAAAAGAAGAGCAAGGATTCTCTTTTTACAAGGATCAACAAATGGCTCCACTTATGGCTGGGGCTTGTATCGGGCATCATTGTATTGATTGTCTGTTTAACTGGCTGTATCTGGGTTTTTAACGATGAGATAGAAGGTTTACTGGAACCTGAAACCAAAGTAGAACGGCAGGATAAACCTGTAATTACCCCGGCGCAATTGTCGGCCCTTGTGGCGCGCGATTATCCAGATAAGCTTCCTGCTTATGCCAGTTACCAGCAGGGGCGTACCGTCAACCTTAACCTTAGGGATAAGGTTGAGAAAAAAGAAAAAGGCGAACGCGGCGGTGGAAGAAGGGGTGGCGGTGTTACGCTCAAAATCAACCCCTATACTGGTGAGGTCATCAGCAAAGAAGTGCGCAAAAAAGGGGAAACTGATTTCTTCAGGTTCATCTTAAACGGACACAGGTTCCTTTGGATGCCCTACGAAATTGGCAGGCCGATTGTAAATTATGGAACCATGGTTTTTGTGGTGCTCCTTATTACAGGTCTGATCTGGTGGTACCCAAAAAAATGGAGCAAATCTACCCGCGATAAAAGCTTTAAAATTAAATGGGGCGCATCCTTTAAACGGGTAAACCTGGACCTGCACAATGTGCTGGGCTTCTATTCCCTGCTTTTCCTGCTGGCCATTGCACTTACCGGAATGGTATATGGTATCAAGTGGTATAGCGAAGGTTTGTACTGGGTAACTTCGGGGGGAGAAAAACTGGCCGAATTTAAACGTATGGAGTCTGATTCCCTGCAACTCAATAAACATTATACACCTGAAGTGGCAATGGACCTGGCCTGGAACAAGGTAATTGCCCAACACCCAAAGTCTCAGGGTTTCTATTATAATTTTCCGGATACTTCCAAGGCTAAAGCTACGATAGGGATTACCGTATATCCAACAGCGGGGCAGTTTTACAACAGCAAGGGTTATACTTTCGACCAGCATACCCTGGCAGAACTTAAAAGAGCAGATGCATATGCCGTAGATTATGCAGATGCGAGTGCTGCGGTAAAGCTCCGTAAAATGAACTATGATATCCATGTGGGCAGTATCCTGGGGTTCCCGGGTAAAGTGCTGGCATTTCTGGCTTCTTTGATCGGCGCGAGTTTACCCATTACCGGTTTTCTGATCTGGTACGGGCGGAAGTTTAAAAAGAAGAAAAAGCCTTCGGGGCAGGATAAGCCTTTGCAGAAGGCTGTGAAAAAACAGGAAGCGGTTAAGCCGGAACTGGCCGAAAGCTTATAAAAAAAGGAGATTTTTACTCTCCTTTTTTTATAAATGATTACTTACACTTTTTGAGTGCCGCCTCCACTTCTTCCTGTGTATACATACCCTGCTTATTTCCAAACGAATTGCTGATGTAAACCAGGAGCTGGGCAATGTCAATATTGTGCAGCGAAGCAAAATCAGGCATGGTACCTTCATACACCTGTCCGCCTACAGTAATGGGTTCCTTAATTCCATTTTTGATGAAACAGGCCAGTTTCTGCCGGTTTTGTTTTAAAAAGATGGTATCTGTAAGCGGGGGCGTCAATGTACCCAGACCCTCACCATCGGTGCCATGGCAGTTCTGGCAATGTCTGATGTACAGATCGCGGCCGTTTACGTAATAAACATCCTGTTTTACCTGGGCTGCATCCTGGCAGGAAAATACAACAAGACCAATGGAAAGCAGGAATAAAGTGCCGATGAAGTACCTGCGCATAGCTTACTTTTTACTTTTTATATTCTGCCAGTAAAACCGGAATGTCTTTCATCAGTTTGGCTACATCCTCGGTTTTTGTGCCGTCATAAGTACCGCGAAGACGTTTTTGTTTGTCTATCAATACCAGCCAGCCCTGGTGGATATAGCCGTCCCTGTCGGTTGAATCTTCGGCTACGGCAACCAGGTAACTCTTTTCCGCGATGCTGTACACACTGTCTTTCGTGCCCCATACAAATTGCCATTTACCATTGTCGACACCCAGCTTCTGTGCATATTTCTTTAATACAGAGGGTTTATCGTATTTAAAATCAATGGTATGCGAAAGGTACATTACATCCGGGTTGTCCTTAAACTTATCGAATATGGTTTTCATGTTGCGGTGCATGGTAGGGCAGATGCTGCTGCAGGAAGTAAAAAAGAAATCGGCAATATAGATCTTATCCTTAAAATTATCGTTGGTCACATATACACTGTCCTGGTTTAAGAAACGAAACGCCGGGATGGTCTGGTACACCGTGTCTACACGGCTTGTACCATCAGCATTTTTAACCGTTTCGGCATCCCTGGGGCCTAATATAGGCAGTTTCTTTGCATCCTGACAGGAAGAAAGCATTAAGACAGGAACAATTAAAAAACTCAGTGGAAAGAAAAATTTTAACTTCATGATGTTGTGTTATTGGAAGATGGGCAAAGGTAACTAAAATGAAATTAACCCTCCCATTTTGATAAGGTCTGCTATTGCCATAAAACGGTCATGAAATAAATAAGAGATAATTTTATGGGCATAGACTGCACTTTTTGGCCTGAGGAAAGAAACAGGCACCTGTTTTGAAACGCCCTGCTGAAAAATTGAATTTAATCATGGACAATCAAATGATATTTGTTCGCATAGCGAATATAGACGACAGCAGGTATGCACAGGAAATTGTGGAGGAGACAGCAGCCTCGGCGATAGCGAGGGGCTCGGGCATTTCCAAACGGAGTGTGGAAAGTATTATCGGGAAAATGAAAAACGGAAAAGCGGTTATTGCGGTTACAGGTACAGGAGAATGGGTAGGGTTCTCTTATTTTGAGGTTTGGGAAAACAATGCCTTTGTATCCAATTCCGGATTAATTGTTGCGCCCCGATTTCGGAATGCAGGGGTAGCCAGGGCGATTAAAGAGCGCATTTTCCGCATGTCGCGCCGCATGTATCCGGAAGCCAGGATTTTCAGCATCACCTCGGGGGCCGCAATCATGAAATTGAACAGCCAGCTTGGCTTTGAGCCGGTTAGCTTTGCCGAGATCACACATGATGAAGGTTTTTGGGAGGGCTGCAAAAGCTGCATAAATTACAATATCCTTGAAAACAAACGCAAATGCAATTGCCTGTGCACAGCCATGCTTTTTGATCCGCATAAGCAAGATACGACTGCGCCCCAAAACAAAAGTAATGAGCAGCGGCTGATGGTGTTGGATTGTGTGGCTTATCCCCGCAACAGCCTGGTGCCTTTTGCTGAGGGCACAAATGCCCTATGTACGGCATTAAACGACATCAAATGGTTTTCAGCATATGTTTTTCCTATTGAAAGGGACCTTCCAAATCCGGTAAGGATGGAAGTTGTTGAAATTCATACCGGTTTGTATGCGCCTGAACTGGCCGGGCAATGCCGCTTTACGGTGGAGATCCATTACGATCAAAGCTATACGGTAAAGGAAATTTTAAACACCATAAAAAACCATGTTCACTGCAAGTTTACCCTCAGGGCAGAAGCCTTTAGCTTTAACCTGGCAGAAGAAAGCACACAAGGCAGCTTTGTCTCGAATAATTACTAATATTGTTGAAATTTTTAGCCATGCAGTATACCGTTCTAATTATTGATGATGAGCAAAAGATCAGCAGTCTGCTGGCCAGGATCATAGAACTGGAAGGTTTTAAGGTTTTTCAGGCTGCTACAGGAAAGGAAGGACTTAAAATCCTGGCCGCACAAGAGGTGTATGTGGTACTCAGTGATGTAAAATTGCCTGACATTAACGGTGTCGAGCTGGTGAAGGAAATTAAAAAAGTTAAACCATATGCAGAGGTAATCAACCTTACAGCATTTGGTACTATTGCCGATGGGGTAATGGCCATGCGCAATGGCGCCTTTGATTACATTACCAAGGGCGATGATAACGATAAGATCATTCCGCTGGTATATAGGGCGCTGGACAAGGCAAAACTACAATACAGGGTAAACGAACTTGAAAACAGAGTAGCTAAAAAATATAGCTTTGAAGGTATTCTGGGGCAATCTAAGGCCATTTTAGCTGCGGTAGATCTGGCGCGTAAAGTCGCATCAACAGATACGACCGTGTTATTGCTGGGCGAAACCGGTACAGGAAAAGAAGTATTTGCACAGGCCATACACTATGAAAGCCCCAGAAAAATGAAGCCTTTTGTAGCTGTAAACTGTAGTGGCTTCAGTCATGAACTATTGGAAAGTGAGCTTTTTGGGCATAAACAAGGCGCCTTTACCGGAGCTGTTAAAGATAAAAAAGGCCTGTTCGAAGAAGCCAACGAAGGTACCATCTTTCTGGACGAGATAGGAGAGATGAACCTCGACCTGCAAGCTAAATTGCTGAGGGTATTGGAAAACCAGACTTTTATTAAAGTGGGGGATACGCAGACCACCAGGATAAATGTACGTATTATAGCAGCTACCAACAGGGATCTGAAAACAGAATCAGAGGCCGGCAAATTCCGGCTCGATCTGTATTACCGCCTTTCTGTATTTTCTATAGAACTGCCGCCATTGTCGCAACGCAGGACCGATATATTGCCCATTGCCAAACACTACCTGAAGGAGTTCTCAGCAAAAGTTAATAAGCCTGATTTTAAAATGGACGAGAGCTTTGCAGCGCTTTTAATGAAACACGCCTGGAAAGGGAACATCAGGGAATTGAAAAATGTGATGGAACGTGTAGCCATTCTGGCGGATGGGCAGGAACTCAGCAGCAGCCTGCTGCCTTATGAGTTTCATATTGGCGGACAAATCCCAGAGGCTGATGCCTTAAAAATGGAAACCGTGGAAAAACAGCACATCATTAAAGTACTTAAATACACCCGCGGCAACAAAACAGAAACTGCAAGATTGCTGGGAATTGGCCTGACTACCCTGTACCGCAAAATTGAAGAGCTGAAAATCAGCACAGTGATTTGAACGATTTCATTTTCTTAAAAGAGAGGAAACATTCCGATCTACAACGTGTTTATTAGGGAATGAAATTTATCTAAATCCTATTCCTATGAACAGCATTAATAAAAATCAACCGGAAGATACTATAGAAAATTTAGGCCGCGAAGAAGCCGTAAAAAAAATAAAGGCGCTAATAGCGCAAGCTGAGACCTGTTTTTTTTGTACAGAACCGGCTTCCGGACCCTCTGGTGGTGTAAGACCAATGACCATCCAACAGGTAGATGATGAGGGGAACTTATGGATCATCAGTGCAAATGACAGCCATGTAAATGCAGAAGTAGCACTTGATTCAAAAGTTAAACTCTATTTTCAGGGCTCAAAGCATTCTGATTACCTGTATCTTACCGCGGAAGCAAGTATTCACGATGATAAGGCCAAAATAAAGGAACTCTGGAGCCCTTTCCTTAAAGTGTGGTTTACAGAAGGGGAGAATGATCCCCGCATTTCACTGTTAAAAGTAGTACCATTTTCGGGCTATTACTGGGATAACAAGCATGGCAACCTCGTTGCAGGTGTTAAAATGATGATCGGGACTGCAATTGGTAAAACACTGGATGATTCAATAGAGGGACAGATCCATATTTAACGCGCATTTCCTTAAGCTTCCATAATGATAAAAACCCTTCCAAAATGGAAGGGTTTTTTGTTATCTGGATGTTTCGTAAATCTTTTATTGTATTGATTTTCAGTTGTTTATGTTGTTTTTGCTTCTTGTGGTATGCCAATTGGCTATAGGCATGTAAAAACGAGACAATTATGTTAACAATTCTTTTGCTCCTTGCCCTGCTGATCTTATGCTGGGTGTTTTACAAATCAATCGACTGGTTCGAAAAAATCTAAGAAATTATGATCGCATTATTCCTTATCGCTATTGCCGTATTCATTTATATGATCTACGTGCTGATTAAACCCGAAAAATTTTAATTACAAAATGATGAACACTGAATTACTTGGAATTGTTGCCACCTACCTGCTCACGCTGGCTATCGCTATTCCGCTGGGCAAATACCTGGCAAAAGTTTTTGCCGGAGAGCGGGTCTGGACAGACTTTCTGAAACCTATTGAAAACGGCATATTTAAACTGTCGGGTATCAACCCCAAAGAAGAGATGAATTGGAAGCAGCACATGAAAGCGCTGTTGACCATTAACCTGGTTTGGCTGGTATACGGCTTTTTTGTATTGATGTACCAGAATAAACTACCCATGAACCCCGACGGCAACCCGGGCATGTCTCCCGATTTGTCGTTCAATACCATCATCAGCTTTGTGGTGAATTGTAACTTGCAGCATTACTCAGGTGAATCTGGCGTTAGTTACCTTACCCAGCACTTTGTACTGATGTTCCTGCAATTTGTAAGCTGCGCTACAGGTATAGCTGCTGCAGTGGTATTCTTTAAAGCTTTTAGAGATAAAACGGCAGTTAAACTGGGCAACTTCTGGGATTTCTTTGTAAAATCCATCACCCGTTTGCTTTTGCCTTTATCGCTCATTATTGCCCTGATCCTTGCCTTTAATGGTACGCCAACCAGTTATGAGGGCAAAGACCAGTTTATTTCGGTACAGGGCGATACCGTAAATGTATCACGTGGCCCGGCTGCAGGTTTTATTGCCATTAAACACCTGGGGACAAATGGCGGCGGATGGTTTGGTGCCAACTCTACACATCCATTGGAAAACCCGAATTACCTGACCGCAATGGTAGAACTGATGGCTCAGGTAGTGATTCCCATTGCTATGGTCATCGCCTTTGGTTATTTCATCAGGCGTAAAAAGCTGGCCTGGACAATATTTGGTGTAATGACCATCGGCATGCTGCTACTGCTCATACCGACTATCAGCAGTGAGCTTGGCGGTAATCCGGCTCTGGCAAAAATGGGCATTTCGCAAACAAATGGTGCCATGGAGGGGAAGGAGGTCCGTTTTGGTCCCGCGCTTTCAGCCTATTGGAGCACCGTAACCACCATCATCTCTACGGGTTCAGTCAACAGTATGCACGACAGTACCATGCCGCTGAGCGGTACCTGGCAACTGCTGGGTATGATGATCAACTCCTTTTACGGAGGCTGTGGGGTAGGTGTGTTGAATTACTTTATATACCTGATCATCGCCGTATTTATTTCCGGATTGATGGTTGGCCGCACACCCGAATTTTTGGGACATAAGGTAGAGGCAAGAGAAATAAAAATAGCTGCGCTTATCACTTTATTGAGTCCCTTCCTGATCTTGTCAGGTACGGCAATAGCCAGTTATGTATTCAGCAATTACGGGGATGCGGCATGGGCAGTACAACCTAAAAACTGGTTGAATAATCCTGGTTTTCACGGCTTCTCCGAGATGCTGTACGAAATGACCTCTTCCAATGCCAATAATGGTTCTGGTTTTGAAGGCCTGGGCGATAACAATGTGTTCTGGAACGTGTCCACCGGTTTTGTACTGATGCTTGGCCGTTTTTTACCTATTATAGGCCCGATTGCGATTGCCGGTTTGCTGGGCGCTAAAAAGTACATCCCTGAATCGGCCGGTACTTTAAAAACCGATACGCTGACTTTCAGCCTGATGACCTTTGCCGTAATCATTGTATTAAACGCACTCTCTTATTTTCCTGCATTGGCCCTGGGCCCACTGGCAGAATACTTTACCATGCTTAAATAGAATAGAATAATGAAAACTTCCAATAAATTATTTGAACCCGCTTTAGTGCAGACTGCATTAAAACAGTCCTTTATCAAACTGGATCCAAGGGTGATGGTACGTAATCCGGTCATGTTCACGGTTGAAATTGGTACAGTCATCATGGCCTTTGTTACCATTTATTCAATGAGCAACGCCGGACAGGGATCAGCCTTATATAACTTCTTTATTTTCCTGATCTTACTGCTCACCGTTCTTTTCGCCAACTTTGCCGAAGCTATCGCCGAGGCAAGGGGCAAAGCGCAGGCCGACAGCTTAAGAAAAACAAGGGAAGAGACACCTGCAAAGGTATTGTTGGGTAAAGGGGATATCGAAATCCGCTCTTCCAGTCAGCTTAAAAAAGGTGATGTTTTTGTTTGCGAGGCCGGGGATACCATTCCAACAGATGGGGAGATCATAGAGGGGATTGCGACCATTGATGAATCAGCGATTACCGGTGAATCCGCACCCGTTATCCGGGAATCCGGAGGCGACAAATCATCTGTAACCGGGGGCACAAAGGTTTTGTCCGACCAGATCAAGGTGCAGGTGAGCACCCAGCCTGGTGAAAGTTTCCTGGATAAGATGATTGCACTGGTTGAAGGTGCATCACGCCAGAAAACACCCAATGAGATTGCCCTGACCATTTTGCTGGCCAGCTTCACCCTGGTGTTCATCATTGTATGCGTAACCTTAAAGCCATTTGCAGATTATGCCAATACGCCCATCACTATTGCAGCTTTGATTTCACTGTTTGTTTGTTTAATCCCTACCACCATCGGGGGCCTGCTTTCGGCCATTGGTATTGCGGGGATGGACAGGGCATTGCGTGCCAATGTGATCACCAAATCGGGTAAAGCAGTAGAAACTGCCGGCGATATTGATGTGCTGCTGCTCGATAAGACGGGGACCATTACCATCGGTAACCGCAAGGCCACCAATTTTTATCCCACCACAGGGCTGATGATCAAAACCTTTATGGATGCCTGTGTCATGAGTTCACTGGCCGATGATACCCCCGAGGGCAAATCCATCATAGAGCTGGCGAGCCTGCAGGACAGCCATATCATGACCCAGGCTCCTGAAGGGTCAAAATTCATCAGGTTCACAGCCGAAACACGGTCGAGCGGTATAGATACGCCCGATGGCAAACGTATCCGTAAGGGAGCCTTTGATGCCATCCGCGATATCGTTTTGACCGCAGGAAACCCCTTTCCTATGGATATTGAAGATCAGGTAAAGGCCATTGCAGGCAATGGGGGCACACCCCTGGTGGTGGCGCAGAATGAGCAGGCTTTGGGGGTAATAGAATTGCAGGATATCATTAAGCCGGGCATCAGTGAACGTTTTGAACGCCTGCGTAAAATGGGTGTGAAAACGGTGATGGTCACCGGGGATAACCCCTTAACTGCCAGGTTTATTGCCGAAAAAGCCGGTGTTGATGATTTCATTGCAGAGGCCAAACCGGAAGATAAAATGAACTACATTAAAGAAGAACAGGCCCAGGGTAAACTGGTGGCCATGATGGGTGATGGTACCAATGATGCACCGGCACTGGCGCAGGCGGATGTGGGTGTAGCCATGAACAGTGGAACACAGGCTGCCAAAGAGGCCGGAAATATGGTCGACCTCGACAACGATCCAACCAAACTGATCGAGATCGTAGAGATCGGCAAACAATTGCTGATCACACGGGGCACCTTAACCACCTTTTCCATTGCCAACGATGTGGCCAAGTATTTTGCTATTGTACCGGCCCTGTTCATTGCTTCTATCCCAGCTTTACAGCACCTGAACATTATGGGGCTGCACAGTCCGGAAAGCGCCATATTATCGGCCGTGATCTTTAACGCCATCATTATTCCTTTCCTCATTCCGCTGGCCTTGAAGGGGGTGGCCTACAAACCCATAGGTGCAAGTGCCTTGCTGCGCAGAAATCTGTTTGTTTATGGCCTGGGAGGGGTGGTTGTGCCTTTTATTGGCATCAAGCTTATCGATTTATTAATTGGATTATTTGTTTAAAAATAGAAATCATGAAAAAGTACCTGTTACAATCTATACGACTTACCGCAGTGCTGATGTTACTGCTTTGCGTAATATATCCTTTAATTGTGGCCTTTGGGGGCGGCTTTTCCAAAGGAAATGGCGGGGGCGAAAAAATCACCCGGAACGGTAAAGTAGTAGGCTACGCCTTATTGGGACAATTGTTTACCAAACCCGGATACTTCTGGGGCCGGCCCTCGGCAGTAGGCTATAATGCTGCCGGATCGGCTGGCTCAAATAAAGGCGCTTCAAATGCCGATTACCTGAAAGATGTAGCCGGCAGGATAGATACGCTTTTAAAATACCATCCTTATCTGAAAAAAGCGGACATCCCGGCCGACCTGGTTACAGCCTCAGGTAGTGGTTTGGATCCTAACATTTCTGAGCAGGCCGCCCTGATCCAGATCAAGCGGGTAGCTGCCGAACGTGGCTTCAGTGACAGGGCAGTTGCTGAGCTGGTCGTAAAAAATACAGCAGATCCCTTGCTGGGTATGTTTGGTCCTTCGACTGTGAATGTCCTGAAATTGAACCTTGCCCTTGACGAATTAAAAAAATAAGACGAATTAAAAAAATAAAAATATCATGAAGAAACGCTTAATATTAGCACTTGCCCTTTCGACAGGAATATATGCACAGGCACAGGAAACACCGGTAATTAAAGTTAGCGGTTACCTGGAAACCTATTATGGATATGATTTTAACAAACCGGCCGACAATAATCGTCCTGGTTTTATTTACGCACACAACCGGCACAATGAGGTAAACCTGAACCTGGGTTTTATAAAAGGTAGTTTCGACAATGGAAACATCAGGGCAAACCTGGCTGTTATGGCGGGAACCTATACCAATGCCAACCTGGCTGCCGAACCGGGGGTGCTCAAAAATATTTATGAGGCCAATGCGGGATTAAAGCTTTCCAAGTCCCTCAATTTATGGCTGGATGCCGGAGTGTTTGCTTCACATATCGGTTTCGAAAGTGCAGTATCAAAAGATTGCTGGGTACTCACGAGGAACATCTCCTCAGAGAACACCCCTTATTATGAGTCGGGCGCCAAATTGGGCTATGCTACCCATGATGGGAAATTTGCGGCTACTTTGTTGTATTTGAACGGGTGGCAGCGCATCAACCGCCAGAACGGCAACAGCAAACCGGCAGGAGGGCTGCAGCTAACCTGGAAGCCTACAGATAAGATCACAGTTAACTACAGCAATTACCTTGGAACAGAAGGGGCCGACTCTATACGTGTAAACCGTTTTTATCACAATGTGTATGGCATATTTGAGTTTACAGACAAGTTTGGTCTGACCCTGGGTTTTGATTATGGGACCCAGCAAAAGACTAAGGGTAATTCAGCGCATAATGAGGTTTTTTCGCCCGTAGCCATAGTCCGGTACATCCTGACCGATAAATGGAAAGTGGCTGGCCGGGTAGAGCATTACCAGGATAGGAAGGGTGTTTTGATACCTGCTGGTACAGCAAATGGTTTTAAAACCACAGGTTATTCATTAAATCTCGATTATGCGCCCATCAGCAATGCCGTTGTGCGACTGGAAGGAAAATTGTACGACAGTAAGGATAAAATATTTGTAAAAAATGAGGCTGCGGTAAATACCAATGCCGCGGTTACGGCCAGTATTGCCGTTTCTTTTTAAGGTTTGTTTTTACAGGGCTGGCGTTGGTGTGGCTGGTCCTGTATTGACATTGACCGGCTTATAATAAATAATTAAATATGGTTAAACTGATTCCTTTGTTAAGTGTTTGTCTGTTGTTACTTGCAGGCATATGGTACCTTGTTAAAGAAGCGTACATTGTGATTAAATGGTAATGGAAGAAGAAAATAAATCGGGCTCTGTACGGAAGTTTCTCGATCTGGTCAAGAAATCAAGGAGAGGGAAATTTAAAGTCTATATTGGCATGAGTGCTGGTGTGGGGAAAACTTATCGTATGCTGCAGGAAGCTCATGCCTTACTCAAAAACGGTATCGACATACAGATCGGGTATGTCGAGACACATAACAGGGCCGAGACTCACGCACTGCTGGGCGGTCTTCCGCTGATTCCCAGACGAAAGCTGTTTTATAAAGGAAAGGAGCTGGAGGAAATGGATGTGAATGCCATTATCAGTCTGCATCCGGAGGTGGTGATTGTGGATGAACTGGCCCATACCAATGTTGAAGGCAGTAAGAATGGCAAACGCTGGCAGGATGTAGTGGATATACTCGAGGCAGGTATCAGTGTGATCTCGGCGGTAAATATCCAGCACCTGGAAAGTATGAATGAGGAGATCGAAAAGATTACCGGCATTCCGATTACAGAACGGATACCAGACCGGGTACTGGAACTTGCAGATGAAATTGTAAATATTGACCTGACGGCCGATGAGCTGATAGACCGTTTGAAGGAGGGTAAGATTTACGATCAGAGCAAAATTGCACGTGCTTTAGGGAATTTCTTTCAGTCGGAAAGGATTCTGCAGCTGCGGGAACTGGCGCTGAAAGAAGTAGCACACCATTTGGAAAGAAAGATCAGCCTGGAAATCCCGAAACAGATTAAGCTGCGTCCCGAGCGTTTTATGGCCTGCATTTCCACCAATAATACCACTGCTAAGATTGTGATCCGTAAAACAGCCCGGTTGGCTTCCTATTACCATTCGCCCTGGATAGTTTTGTACGTGCAGAACAACCATGAAAGTGGCGACCGGGTTAAGCTGGACCTGCAAAGGCACCTTATCAATAACTTTAAACTCGCTACAGAACTGGGCGCAGAAGTGATTAAAGTAAAAAGCAACCAGATTACCCAAACCATATTAAAAGTGGCAGAAGAAAAAGAGATTACAACTATATGTATTGGAAAGCCGCATTTAAATTTATTTCAGATTATAATGAGAACTGCGATTTTTAACCAACTTTTGCGAAGTATTTCGTCGACCGAAACGGACTTGGTGATTTTAAGTTAAGTACAGTAAATAAGAACAGCATTAAAAAATAAGATCATGAAGATAAAAACAAAACTTCGCCTCGGATTCGGGTTCCTGTTCGTGGTGATCCTCTTTTTTGGAGGTATTTCTTTATACTACATGAATGAAATCTCCAAAAGATCGAAGGTGATTCTTAAAGACAATTATGAAACGCTGAGCTATACCAGTAAAATGCGCAGCATACTGGATGAGAATGTACTTCCTTTGCCTGCCAAAGCCATGGCCACCTTTGATGAGCAGCTGCGGTTGGAAGGGAAAAATGTCACAGAGGCAGGTGAGGGTAAAGCTGTTCATGCACTAAAGCTGGCTTATAACGAGATGGTTAAGCCGGCGGCATCTTTAATAGAAAGGCAGGAGGGGCTGAGCAAAGTTAGGTGGCAGTTAAAGACCATCGACGAGTTGAATATGAACGCCATTGTGCGGAAAAATGCAGCAGCGCAGGCAGCTGTGGAAAGGGCTGCCATGTATGTGATCTTTGCAGCTTCCCTCTGCTTCCTGATCCTGTTTTCATTCATTGTTAACTTTCCGGGCTTTGTGGCCAATCCATTGCGCGAATTTGCCGATGCCATTCGTGAGATCAGCAGAAAAAATTACAAACAGCGACTGGAGTTCAAGGGTTCAGATGAGTTTGCTGAACTGGCAGATTCTTTCAACGTCATGACTGCCGAGCTCAATAAATGGGAGAGCAGTAACCTGGCCAAGATTCAATCAGAAAAACAGCGGATCGAGACCATTATAGAACAGATGCAGGATGCCATCATAGGGTTAAATGAAAAGCAGGAGGTGCTTTTCATGAACAAGGTTGCCGCACAGCTGATGAACCTTGAACAGCAGGATGTATTGGGTAAGGATGCGGGTGAATTGAGGAAAAGAAATGACCTCCTGAACCGTGTTTTACAGGAAAATGATACCGACAAACCCATGAAGATCTACGCCGACCATAAAGAATCTTATTTCCAGCTGGAACGCAGGGAAATTATGGTGCCGAATTACGACGACAGTGGCGATAATGCTATGGTGCAGACAGGCAAAGCCGCCGGTCAGGTCTATATCCTTAAAAACATTACCCAGTTTAAGGAACTGGATGAGGCCAAGACAAATTTTATCGCAACGGTGTCCCACGAGTTAAAGACGCCCATTTCTTCCATTAAAATGAGTTTGAAACTGATGGACGATGAAAGGGTAGGAAGCATGAATGCTGAGCAGAAGGAGCTGGTACAGCACATCAGGGAAGATTGCGGGCGTTTGTTAAAGATCACCAGTGAGCTGCTGGACCTGGCGCAGGTAGAAACCGGCAACCTGCAGCTGAATTTCGTGAAATCTGATCCCCGTAAAATAGCCATCTATGCTATGGATGCGGTAAGGTTTCAAGCCGAACAAAAGGCCATAGAACTGGACCTGGTTTCGAGGAATAACCTGCCTCAGGTATATGTGGATATAGAAAAAACGGCCTGGGTGCTGGTTAACTTTTTGTCGAATGCCCTTCGGTATAGTCCGGAAAAGTCGAAAGTGGTAGTACAGGTGATAGAAAAGGGGGATGACATAGAGTTTTCAGTACGTGATTTCGGCAAAGGCATAGAAAAAAAATACCAGGAAAGATTGTTTGATAAATATTTCCAGGTGCCTACAGATGGGAACAATAAGTCGGGATCCGGACTGGGACTGGCCATATCAAAAGATTTTATCGCAGCTGAAGATGGGCACATATGGGTAGAAAGTGAGTTGGGGGAAGGCAGCAGGTTCTGTTTTTCTTTACCCGTAGTTGCGCAGGTATTACCATAATCGCTTTTTTTAGTTTACCTTTGTAAGGATAAGTTCTTTAAATATTTCTTTCATCAACCGGTAATGGTTTTACTTAATTGTAGATTAATAGGGAATCGTGTGCAAATCACGAACTGTCGCGCAACTGTAAGTAACACAAAAAGTTTTTACCCTTAGTATATCCACTGTTCCTTTTTGGGAATGGGAAGGATGGTAAAAATGTTACAAGTCAGGAGACCTGCCTTTACCGCATTGACATTGCTTTCGCGGTTTGAAGCAGAGGTTATTTGATGTAATGGATTTCGGGCTCATGCCGTCATATCGACGTTAGGAGATATCTCTGGTTTATAGAAATAAGAGATACCGTTATTCTATATGTCCTTTTTTCCTTCTTTTTCTTATCGCAACAGCATTGAGATTTCAGCAAAGAGCTTTTAACTGATTTTTTCATCAATTAAAAAGCAAGAAAATGCTAACAAACAATCTGGGCTACCCGCGCATTGGTAGCAAAAGAGAACTCAAAAAAGCCTGCGAGCAATATTGGTCGGGCAGTTCTTCCATACAAAGCCTGGTACAAACCGGCAGGGAGATCCGTAAACACAACTGGGAGCTGCAGAAAGCAGCGGGGATTGACCTGATCCCCTCCAATGATTTTTCATTCTATGACCAGGTACTGGACCTTTCGCTAACGGTTGGTGCCATCCCTAAGCGTTACCACGAGGTGATCCTGAACAAAGGCAATTCAGAACTGGACCTGTATTTTGCCATGGCCAGAGGCTACCAGAAAGACGGACTGGACATCACGGCCATGGAAATGACCAAGTGGTTTGATACCAATTACCATTACATTGTTCCAGAATTTACCAAAGATCAGCAGTTTAAGTTGTTTTCGACAAAAATACTTGATGAATATAATGAAAGTAAAAGATTGGGGATCAACACCAAACCTGTCCTTATAGGCCCGGTTTCCTACCTGCTGCTGGGTAAGGAAAAGGAAGAGGGCTTTGAACGTATAGACCTTATAAAAAACCTTTTGCCGGTATATCTGGAAATCCTTAAAAAACTGGAAGAACAACATGTGGAATGGGTACAGTTTGATGAACCATTCCTGGTATTGGACCTGACAGAGAAAGACCGGGCAGCTTATACTTACGTTTATACGGAGATCAAAAAGCAATTCCCTAAACTGAAAACCATACTGGCCACCTATTTTGGTACTTTGAAAGAAAATACCAAACTGGCCGTTTCACTGCCTGTGCATGCTTTGCATATCGATCTGGTCCGCAGTCCGGAGCAGCTGGATACTGTGCTTACTGCATTGCCTGAGCACATGAAACTGTCGCTGGGACTGGTGGATGGCAGGAACATCTGGAAGAATGACTTCAAGACTTCTTTGTCTCTGATAGAAACTACCCTTGCCAAAATAAAAGAAAACAGGCTGCTCATCAGTCCCTCCTGCTCGCTGATCCATTCGCCATGCGATCTGGAACTGGAAACCAACGATCAGGTGTTAACACCCGAAATTAAACAATGGCTGTCTTTTGCCCGCCAGAAGGCAGATGAAGTGGTTATACTGAAACAGCTGGCCCTTAAGGACCCAGCCGCAGAAGTAAGCCTGAAAGCAAATGAAACCGCCCATCAAAGCCGGGCCACTTCGGCCTTAATTCACCGTTCCGCTGTAAAAGCACGCATGGCTGGAATTTCGGAGAAAGATGACCAGCGGGGCAATTCTTTTGCGGTACGACAGAAACTACAGCAGGAAGTGCTGGGGCTACCCTTATTTCCTACCACAACTATTGGTTCTTTTCCGCAGACCCCGGAGGTACGCAGCTGGAGGGCCAGGTATAAAAAGGGAGAGCTGAACCTTGCCGAATATGATGCCTTGATTGAAAAGGAGACGGAAGAAACCATCCGTTTCCAGGAAGAAGCAGGTATTGACGTATTGGTACATGGCGAATTTGAACGGAACGACATGGTAGAGTATTTTGGAGAACAGCTGGCCGGCTTTACTTTTACCAAAAACGGCTGGGTACAAAGTTATGGCAGTCGCTGTGTAAAACCACCTGTAATTTACGGGGATGTTTTCCGTCCGGAACCCATGACAGTGCGCTGGTCGGCCTATGCGCAATCGCTCAGCAAAAAATGGGTAAAAGGCATGCTTACCGGTCCCGTTACCATCTTGCAATGGTCCTTTGTACGCAACGACCAGCCCCGGTCTGAAACCTGTACACAGATTGCTTTTGCGATCAGGGATGAAGTGAACGACCTGGAAAAGGCAGGGATTAAGATCATCCAGATTGACGAACCGGCCATCCGGGAGGGGCTGCCGCTGCGCAAGTCGGATTGGCAGAAATACCTGCAATGGGCGGTTAAGGCTTTTCGCATCTCTGCAAGCGGTGTGAAAGACGATACCCAGATCCATACACACATGTGTTATTCAGAGTTCAACGACATCATTCAGCACATTGCCGATATGGATGCAGATGTGATCACCATAGAATGCTCGCGTTCGCAAATGGAGCTGCTGGATGCTTTTGCTGATTTTAAGTATCCGAATGAGATCGGACCGGGCGTTTATGATATCCATTCTCCCCGCATACCCGCTAAGGAAGAAATGGTTAGCCTGTTGGGAAAGGCCAGATCGGTTATTCCGGCGGCACAGCTGTGGGTAAACCCCGATTGCGGCTTAAAGACCAGGCACTGGGCCGAAACAAAAAAAGCTTTGACAGAAATGGTAGCAGCTGCAAAAGTACTGCGGGAATCTGTGGAAGAAGCTGTAACTTTGTAAAAAAAAGAGGCAGGCGGCATGCCTGCCTTCTTTTACAGAATTACGTACGCACAAATGAGAATAAGGAAAAATGCGGTGATTACCGCGGTTGGGGGTTATGTTCCGGATACGGTTTTAAGTAACCATGACCTCGAAAAAATGGTGGATACCAATAACGAATGGATTGTTGCCAGGACAGGGATAAAGGAGAGAAGGATTGTGAACGACCCTGAAATTGCGACCTCAGATATGGCAACTTACGCGCTTAAAAGACTGATGGAAGACGGCAATGTAAGTCCGGATGAAATTGACTGCGTAATCGTGTCTACCTCTACACCGGATTATGTAATGGTGAGTACGGGGAGTATGGTATGCGAGAAGGCCGGATTAAAAAATGCCTGGGGTATTGATACAAATGCCGCCTGCAGTGGCTTTTTATATGCACTTACACTTGGTGCCAGCATGATTGAAAGTGGCCGTTGTAAAAAAGTAGTCGTGATCGGGGCCGATAAAAACAGCTCAATTGTAAATTACACCGACCGCAATACCTGCATCCTTTTTGGAGATGGTGCCGGCGCAGTTTTACTGGAACAGACCGAAGAACCGGTAGGCTTAATGGACAGCTTTTTCAGAACAGATGGTTCGGGTAAAGAAAACCTTATCGTTACCGCCGGAGGCTCTAAATTTCCTGCTTCACAGGCTACGCTTGATGATAAATTGCATTATGTTCGTCAGGACGGCCGCGTAGTGTTTAAAGCTGCCATTCAGGGTATGACAGATACCTGCAATGAGGTGCTGAAATCAAACGACCTGGTGAGTTCACAGATCGATCACCTGATTCCGCACCAGGCAAATTTAAGGATCATTCAATCTGTAGGAGAGTACCTTGGTTTATCTACCGAGCAGGTAAAAGTAAATATCGATCGTTATGGAAATACCACCGCCGCGACCATTCCTTTGTGCTTATGGGATTTTAAAGATGATTTTAAATACGGTGATAAAATGATATTGACTGCATTTGGCGCTGGTTTCTCATGGGGGGCTACTTACCTGAAATGGGGCAAGCTCAGAGAGAAGTAGAAATTAACCGTTCTCTTCTGAGGCTGGAAACCTTTGTCCTGAAGAAGGACAAAATTTTCCTATGCCTCTTCTGAGAAGGTAAATTTCTTGAATAAAATGGCTCAGAGAGTTTCCTTTGTAGTTCAGTTATTTTATCGCATAATAAGATAATAAATGACAATAGAAGATAAAATACAGGAATCCGAGACCCGGATTTTTAAAGCAGTTTTTCCAAATACGACCAACCATTACGATACACTGTTCGGGGGTACAGCCATGCACATGATGGATGAAGTGGCTTTTATTACAGCCACCCGCTTCAGCAGACAGCGTATGGTTACGGTAAGCAGTGATAGGATAGATTTCAATAAGCCTATTCCGGCAGGTACCATTGTAGAACTCATCGGCAGGGTAAGTCATATTGGCAATACCAGTTTGAAAGTTAAAGTGGAGATCTATATCGAACAAATGTATTCAGACGTCAGGGAGAAAGCCGTGACCGGTGAATTCTCTTTTGTGGCCATAGATGAGCATAAGAAGCCTGTTCCTGTTTTCAGGGGATAGGCTTCCTTTTTTAGGAATTCTTTTACATTTATAAGGAATCATCGGCCATGATGATTACCTTTGCAGCAAAATGCTGTTGAAACCACTTTCCATATTGCTTTTGTTCAGTTTGCTCAGTGCAAATTGCAGCAATCTGTTTGTTTATCTGGGTTTCGAAGCCAATCGGAATTACATTTCCAAAGAACTGTGTATCAATAGGGATAAGCCCGAGATGCATTGTAACGGGAAGTGTTATCTGATGAAAAAATTAAAACAGGCCCAGGAGAAAGAAGAAAAACAGGAGCGCCAATCGCAAAAAGTACAGATACAAGATGCGGTTGTGTTTCAGAAATTGGTTTGTACTTCACCTGTTAAGCACCTCAGGCCATCAAGGGCAGCAGAAATCCCCTTTGCTTTGCCAAGGCATGAAGCTGCGATATTTCATCCGCCAAAGGAAAATTAACCGTTCTCTTCTGAGGCTGGAAACCTTTGTCCTGAAGAAGGACAAAATTTTCCTATGCCTCTTCAGAGAAGGTAAATTTTCTGCCGAATTGCGTACTTTGCAGGTTTAAATTGTTAGGTATTTTTCAGTTTATGTTGTGTTCTTGCAAGCATGTGTCAGCGCCCGGCAGATCTTCTCAGTTAATTTTTCTTGAATTCCCGTTTATTCCTGTTTTCTCTTTTTGAGGGAAGGGGATAGATGTATCAATTTTAATAATGAACCCTTTCAGATATTTAATTTTATCAATAGGGCTGGTTATGCTTTTTTTGCAGGCCAATGCCCAAAAACAGGTCGTAAATGGCCATATATACGATTCCCAGACCCGGCAGCCACTGGCTGGGGTAATACTATTTAATATGGATGCCCTTCAGCTTGGAAAGTCTGACAGTAAAGGCTTTTTTGAAATAGCAGCACTACAGCCAGATAACAAATTTACCGCTGTGCTGCCAGGCTATAAGACCCAGCTGGTTAAAATTTCAGGACCTGAAAATGAGCTCAACATACAGCTGGAAGCCGATGGCCTGAGCCTGAATGAAGTGCGGGTTGCCGGTTACAATGAAAACAAGACCAATAAGGAAACCGCAGGCAGCATTGCCCTGATTACCGCAAGGGACATCAATCGTGGAAACGCAGTGTCGTTACAGCCCGCGCTGAATGCCATTCCGGGGGTACGTATGGACCAGAGCACGCTTTCTGAAGCCCGCATTTCGATCCGTGGAAACGGGGTGCGCGCAGCTTATGGCATCCGGAGCGTAAAGATCTATGTGAACGAAATTCCGGTTACCGAGGCCGATGGTACCACACGTATAGAGGCGCTGGATGTAAATAGCATTGGCAGGGCCGAAGTGATTAAAGGCCCTGCATCAAGCATTTACGGCGCGGGAACTGCAGGAGTGATCAACTTCCAGCTGCAGCGTGCGCCATACCAGGAGCAGAGCCTGGAAGCGTCAGGGCTGTTTGGTGCCTATGGCTTGCACCGCCTGGCCAGTACCTATCGCAGCGGGGGCAACAAAGTCAATAGCTATGTCTCTTATGGCTGGCAGGAATACGATGGCTACCGTAAGCATAGCAACGATATGCGCAGGTTCCTGACCGGTAACTTCCAGCTTTTTCCAAGCGACAAGCGCATCATTACGCTGATGCTGAACAGGACTACTCAACATTCCCAGATTCCGGGATCACTTACTGCCGATCAGATAGCTGCCGATCCGCTGCAGGCAAATGCAACCAATCTCGATAAGGCTGCAGGAAGGTACCAGACCTGGACCCGCATTGGTCTGGGACAGCAGTACCGCTTTAACGACAGGTTTTCCAATTCAACAAGTGTATTTACCTACTTTTACGACCTGGATCATCCGCTTCCATATGCCTATATCCGGAATTTTTATCAGAGCTATGGCGGCCGGACCCGCTTTAGCTATGCCCCCGGTTTTACAATGTTGCCTACCCGTTTTACCATAGGCGCAGAATTTAACGAAGGCCTTACCAAGGGCTCACAATACGTAAACAACCAGGGTAAGGAAGGGACCATAAACTCCAATATCGATTACCGGAACAGGCAATATTCCCTTTTCTATCAGTCGGAAACCAATCTGGGGCCGCAAACTACCTTAATCCTGGGCCTCAGCTACAACAGCATGCGTTATGCCGTGAACGATTATTTAAAGCAGCAGCAAAGCGGCATTAAAAAGTTTGATCCACAGGCTACACCACGCATTGCATTGAGCCATACCTTTAGCGATGCGCTTAGTCTGCACGCCAGTGTAAGCTCCGGTTTCTCTCCGCCATCCAGCTCCGAGATCAAGAATGTAGACGGGACCATCAACCCAAAACTGCAGGCAGAAAAGGCCATGAACTATGAACTGAATGCAAAAGGGAATGTATTGCAATCCAGACTGGCCTACGATCTGGCTGTCTTTAAAATGGAGATGAAAGGCGAATTGATCGCACAATCTGTACAACAGGGCATTACGGTTTACAACAATGCCGGAAAAACCAGTCACAATGGGGTAGAACTGGCCTTGTCATACCAGGCATTAAAGGCCGGTGATGGAGCAGAAATCGTAAGCCTGCGCCCCTTTGCTGCGCTTACATATTCCGATTTTAAGTTCAAAGATTACCAGACCCTGAACGCTCAGGGCCAGTCAACGGCTACTTATGACGGCAATAAGCTGACCGGTATTGCACCTTGGGTGCTCAATGCCGGGATAGACCTGGAAACCAAAACGGGAATCTACTTTTATGGCAACTACTTTTATAGCGACCGCCTGCCCTTAAATGATGGAAATCTGGCTTATAACCCCGCATACCAGGTGCTGAATGCAAAATTGGGATACAGGAAGCAGGTGTTAAAATGCCTGGAGCTGAATGCCTACGCCGGTTTAGACAACATCCTTGATGAGAATTATAGTTCCATAGTCTCTTTAAATGCTGTAGGATATGGCGGCGCACAGCCGGCCTACTTTAATCCATCTCCAAAGCGGAACGGTTACGGAGGATTAAATATTAAATACTTATTTTAAACAATCATGCTGATGAAGAAAATATCATTGATCGTGTTAGGGATGCTGGGCCTGCTGAATGCCTGTACCACAAAGCCGGATGTACCGGACGTACAGGTGTTAATTACAGAGGGTATTGAAGCTACTGCACCTTACTTTACAAAAGACAACAATGGAAACGCAGTGTTGTGCTGGACCGAAAAAGATGGTCAGGATTCCTTGTACCGCCTGAAATATGCAGTCTTTGATGCAGAAAAAAAACGTTTTAACACAGCAGTTACTGTTCCCGCTTCGGCGGGATGCAGTAATTCTGCCGAAAGCATGGGTAAGGTGGCCTTTAAAGCTGATGGTACTGTTTTCGCGGTTTTTTCCAGGCGTTTCCCTAAAGAGCAAAACCCCTATGCAGGTGCCATATATTACAGCCTGTCAGACGATGCTGGAAAGAGCTGGTCGCCCGCCCGTTTTTTACACAGCGATACTGCCCATACCTATGGACGTAGTTTCTTTGACCTCGCTACCTTAAAAAACGGGGAACTGGGCGCCATCTGGCTGGACGGACGCTATGGAAAAAGTATAAAAGGTTCGGCATTGTTTTTTGCCCGTACTGAAAAGGGGAAGGGTTTTGCGGCCGACAGCTGTCTGGATAAAGGTACCTGTGAATGCTGCCGTACAGATATATTTACTGACGATGCCGGTAAGATCCACCTGGCTTACCGGAGCATCACCATGCCTTCTGCACTTGCGGCCAAACAGGTACGTGATATGGTCTACAAGGTTTCGGCAGATAATGGACAAACCTTTACTGCAGCCAGAGCGATTAGCAATGACAATTGGGAAATAGAGGGCTGTCCGCATTCCGGTCCATCACTGGCAGCAGATAAAAATGGACTGCAGGCGGTCTGGTTTACCGCCGGCGGAGGTGCCGGGTTGTACCATAGCTCCGCAAAAACTCCCGAAACAGGGTTCGGCAGGCGAACGCTGCTTACCGCTTCCGGCAGGCACCCTCAGCTGGTTGCCCTTTCGCAGGGCCGGGCCGCAATGGTCTGCGAAGAGCCCCTTAGTGCAGAACCCGCCCACGAGATGAACCACTTGCATGGCACAATGAAGATGAGCCATGCACCGGCAGGGGCTGCAAAGATTACTTTAAGTTTGCTGAAGAATGGCAGCCTGGAAAAAACGGCAGTTGTTACCGACGGAAAGGAAGCAGATAACCATGCGGTGTTGACCCCTGTTCAGGATAAGCTGCTGCTCGCCTGGGTAAGGGAAGAAAAAACAGGTACAAAACTATGTTATACCTTAATGAATTTAAAAGAGTAAATTATAAAAGAATGAAAAAGTTAATAGGAATTTTACTGGTAACGATAGCAGTAAGTGCTTGTATGCAAAGTGCAGATTATAAAACGGTACGCGATGAGGTTATGAAATTTCATGACGTGGTGATGGCCGATCAGGGTGTAGTGGTGAACAACCAGATGAAACTGGATACTTTATTAAAAGACCTGAAAGGCCTTAAAACCAGGTTCCCGGATGTGGATACCCTGAAGGAAAAAGAGAACTTAAAGGCTTTAATCGGCGATCTGACAAAGGCAGAAGACAGCATGAACGATTGGATGCATAAGTTTGAACCGGATGTAAGCGGCAAATCCAATGAAGAGGCGGTACGGTATTTTAAAGATGAAATGGTAAAAATTAAAGCGGTAGACAGCCTTTATAAAAAGGAAATCAAATCCTCGGCCGCTTACTTAAGTAAATTCGGGAAATAATGAGAGTTACAGCAATACTGGTTTTAGTATTATTTACAGGGCTTTATGGCTGCCAGAACAAAGCCAAACGCCTCCCTTTTTTACAAATGGAGGTACAGGAGAAAGTGGTCGATGGTAAAACACTTACCGATACCGTGTTCAGGACAATTCCTGCCTTTAAACTTTTAAATCAGGACAGTACGCTGGTTACTGAAAAGGATTTTGACGGGCATATTTATGTTGCCGATTTCTTTTTTACCTCCTGTCCGACCATTTGTCCGGTCATGCACCGGAACCTGCTCAAAGTATATAAAAAATACCTGGGCAATCCGGAAGTAAAACTGGCCTCGCATACCATTGATGTAAAGTACGATACCCCTTCAAGGATGAAAGCCTATGCTGCCAAGCTGGGCGTTAAGGGCACCCAGTGGGAATATTTATGGGGTACCAGGGACGAGATCTATGCCCTGGCCGAGCGCAATTACCTGGTTTCGGCACAGGAAGACAAGAACGCACCCGGAGGGTTTATTCATCAGGGTTACCTGGTGCTGGTAGACAAGGAAAAACGTATTCGCGGAGCTTATGATGGCACCCAGGACAAAGAAGTGGCCCAGCTGATGAAGGATATGGATGTGCTGCTTGCGGAATATCGGCAGCAATAAAACCCTGCATACTGCTTCTTCAGGTGATAGAAGCAGTATGCTTTTATAATTTACAGGTTTCTAGTTTTTGCTCTGCCAGCAATAACTGGTTGTACACTTCGGTTACCGGAATTGAGGTATGTTGTTTGAGTACAGGCAGCAGTTGTTTGTAATAGGCAATTCCTTCTTCCAGTTGCGCTTTGAACTTATGGAAGTACTTTTCTTTTTTGCTGTTCAGTTCCGTGAGTTGCGTACTGATGTCTTTCTTTAAATAATCGATATACAGGTTCAGCTCATTAACGAACAGGTTAGGACGGTTCACGCTGGCCAGCAGATTTGTTTTTCCGTAAATGTGCTGCACCATTTCCTTTAAACTGTATTTTCCGGAAAAATAGGCCAGGTTAGGGCCCGGACAAATGCTCACCGCCTTGCTTTCCTTTGGTTTTAACATGCCGTTTTTCAGGTAAACTGATGCGCAAAGCCCCTCGCACAGGCATACTTTTTCGGTAATCCGTTCAAATTGCTGCCGGTATGCTGTATCCGGTAAAGCCTGCGCCTGGAGTTCTTTGAGCTTCAGATGCTGGTACTCCCTCGATGCGGTACAGATGGGCAGTTCCGTAAATTCAGTATTGGTACACAGGAATTTTTTGGTGCAGGGACTTCCGGGCCTCCCTTTTTCTATCCGTTGCAGGCGCTGCTGTTCTATACTGCCTTTTCTGAAACTGTTAAAAAGCACGCCAAGCGGCGATGAGTTGCTCAGGTAATAATCGTCCTGTTGCGCATTTACCAGGTCGCTCAATGTATCCTCATCTACATTTGTAGCTTCCGGCACCAATAAAAACGGGCTGCCCCAGCCTGCAGCATCCAACTGGTAATGGTTCAGCAGAAACTGATGTTCCCCTGCCGTACCTATACCGCCCTGTGCCGTAATGCGCTGCAGGGGCCTGGTAGCTACAGAAATCTGTTTTGCACTTAATGCGGCTGTGTAGATAACAAAAAGTTCTTCCATCAGCCCGGGCCGCTTTTCCTTAAATTCCTCCAGTATAGGACCCAGCAGAAATCCTTCCGTTGCAAAGGCATGCCCCCCACAGTTCAGACCAGATTCCACCCTGAACTCTGAAACCCATAGTCCCTTTTTAGCCAGCATTTTTGCCTGGATCATGGCTGATCGGAAATCACTTACCTTAAGGATGATCTGTTTATTCAATGCCCCCGATTGGTCAGGGTAAAAACTGTTGCATTGCTCCATATAGCTATACAACCTTGGATTTAAGCCGGCCGAAATGATTACAGAGGCTTTAAGTTCGCTGTTGGCAAAGCCGCGCATGGCGGCAAGGGCATCTGTAAAATCATCGCCCAGGTATTCATTACCTGCACCGTAATTGGCTTTGTCTACCTTAGACATGATGTTTACATCAATTTTTCCGGGCTGCATCCTGCTTTTCAGGGCTTCAAGCGCCAGGCTCTTCTTTTCCGGATCAGTTAATTTCTGTAAGTCCTTGTACAGGCGCTTCAGGACAGCATAATCTGGCAGGAGCTCGAAGTATTTGTTGAAGTCATCTCCGTTCTCATTCAGCAGCTCTTCAAACTGCCTGTTCACCAGCTTGTTCAGTAAGTTCAGATAGGCCGTGATCCGTTTAGCCCTGCTGTCGGCTTCCTTTTTACCGATCGGTAGATAACTTTCCCCCTGTTTTGCCGAGTGAAATTCGCGCATGCGCTCAGTGAGCTCATCGTCGACTATAGAAACAACCGAAGAAATACCGTATCTGGCTACTTTTAGAGGGGTATCAATGGAATAGCCCAGGCCCAGAACAGGAATGTGAAATGTGTGATGCATGGCTCAAATAAAGTTCAGGCCACAAAATAGCGGAGTATTTTCAGCATAAAATATGATCTGGGTCATGTTAAAATATGACAGGGGCGATAAATCGGGTAACGACAAAATTTATATATTTGTGAAAAGACATTATGGAGCAAGTCCGATTATTAGAGGCCATTATTGAAACTGCTATCGACGGGATCATCACTATTGATACCAGGGGACGTATAGAAAGTCTGAACCCAGCTGCGCTGAAGCTTTTTGGCTATGGCCTGGATGAGGTAAAAGGCCGTAACATCAATATGCTCATGCCTGAGCCCGATAAAAGCGGGCACGATGGTTACCTGCACCGCTACCAGACTACGCACGAAAAGCGCATTATTGGCATCGGACGAGAAGTGAGGGGACTGCGTAAAGACGGGACTACCTTTCCTTTTCGCCTTGCGGTAAGTGAGGTTCAGTACGATGACCGCATCATTTATACCGGCTTTATACACGATCTTTCTAAAGAAAAGGAAGCGGAGGAACGTTTACGTGAATACGCGGCTGAACTGGAGGAACTGGTAGAGGAAAGGACCAAGTCGCTTAGAAAGACAGTGCGGGCACTAAGCGAGGCCAAGGAAGAAGTGAGTTTGTCGCTGGAAAAGGAAAAAGAACTGAACCAGATGAAGAGCAGGTTTGTGTCCATGGCCTCTCATGAGTTCAGAACGCCGCTCAGTTCCGTACAGCTTTCTTCCTCGCTCATTGAAAAGTATGCGCAGCCTTTCAACAATAAGAACATCACCAAGCACGTTGGAAAGATAAAAAATGCGGTTGGGAACCTGACCACCATTCTGAACGACTTTTTATCCCTGGAAAGGTTGGAAGCCGGTATCGTAGAACCGACTTTTGCACCTTTTGATCTGGTGAAGCTTTCAGAGGAAGTAACTGAAGAGATGCAGATGATTGCCAAACAGGAACAGCACATCATTTATCAGCATACGGGCCTGGAAAGTATGGTAAACCTGGATCAGAACCTGATCCGGAACTGTATGATCAACCTGATCTCCAATTCCATCAAATACTCCGGAGAAAATACCTTCATAGAATTCAATACGGAGATCAATGATAAACAATGCTTCATTACCATTAAAGACAATGGTATTGGTATACCCGAGTCTGACCAGAAGCATCTGTTTCAGCCATTTTTCAGGGCCAACAATACCGGCAATATCCCTGGTACGGGGCTGGGCTTAAATATTGTACTCCGGTATGCTACCTTAATGCAGGGCAACCTCCATTTTGAAAGCAGCATTAACAAAGCAACAACCTTTAAACTTTCTTTTAATAAATAGATGAAGAAGACGACGATACTGATTATAGAAGATAACGAAGACATAAGAGAAAGTACTGCTGAAATACTGGAACTGGCCGATTATGAAGTGTTGCAGGCAAAGAACGGAAGGATAGGGGTTGAAATGGCTACCACTCATCTGCCTGATCTCATTCTTTGCGATATCATGATGCCCGAGCTGGACGGCTATGGGGTATTGTACCTGCTCAACAAAAATGCCGCCACTGCAGCTACGCCATTTATATTTCTGACTGCGAAGGCGGAGCGGATCGATATGAGAAAGGGAATGGAAATGGGGGCAGATGATTACCTGACCAAGCCTTTTGATGACGTGGAGCTCCTCAATGCCATCGAAAGCCGCCTGAATAAAAAAGGCAAACAGGAACAGTTTTACAGCCAGTCGCTCGATAAACTCAGCCATCTGCTTAGCGGAACTTCCGGTATAGAAGAACTTCAGAAAGTGATTGCCGACCGTAAGGTCCGTAATGTCAAAAAAAGACAGGTTATTTACTACGATGGTGATATGGTTTCGGGTATATACCTGGTTCTTACCGGAAAGGTAAAAACCCTTAAATTAAGTGAGGATGGCCGGGAATTACTAACAGGGATCTATACCGCCGATCAGTATTTCGGAATTCCGGCTTTGCTGAGTCATGAACCTTATGCCGAAACAGCCGAAGCCCTGGAAGACACGACCATATGTTTGCTGCCAAAGGAAATGGTAGAAGAACTGCTCGATAAATACCCGGATGTAGCCAGGCAGTTTATCCAGATCCTGTCTAATGACCTGCTGGATAAGGAAGAGCAATTGCTGCAGCTGGCCTATCATTCTGTAAGAAAAAGAATGGCCGAAGTGCTGATCCGCCTCTGTAAACAGGAAAAGGAAGCTGCGGTTTCCAACTTAAAGGTATCGAGAGACAATCTTGCCGCAATGGCAGGCATGGCCACAGAAACGGTGAGCCGTATCCTGAGCGATTTCAAAGACGAAGCGATCATCGAAAGAAAAGGCAGTCAGATCATCATCCTTGATGAACAGAAACTGCGGAATATGAAAAACTGATCAAGATCACATTTTTGCTTGATTAAACTCATTCTCTGAGTACTGACATACCACTAATTTTGATGCATCAATAATAGGATGCATGAAAGTAGTAGCGTATAGTATAAAGTCATTCGAGAAGGAACCCCTGGCAATAGCCAATCATAAAAAACATGATATCACTTTAATATCTAATGTTTTAAGTGTTGACTCTGTAAGCTACGCTGAAGGTAAAGAAGCGGTAATAGTATTTGAAGAGGATGATGTATCAGCAGCTGTAATCAACAAACTGGCCGATCTGGGCGTGAAATACATAGCTACACGTTCAACCTCCGCTGCACATATTGACCAGGACGCTGCGGCCCTCAGGGCCATCCGTATTGCCAGCGTCCCCTTAACTGCTCTGATTGGGCTTAGCTACGCTGATATGCCGATGGCATTGGCAGAGGAAACCATTCTGAATCTGGATAAATGGCAAAATAAACGTTGCCTGGGCAATGCCTGTGTCTGTTCAAGAGCGTGTGATCAGGTAAAACAAACTTCATCAAATAACCATAACGTTCAAACGCATGAACACTAAACCACTGACCAGTAAATACCATGTTGCCGCACCACGTTACACCAGTTATCCAACAGTTCCATATTGGGACGAAGCCGGGTTCAACGCAGAGAAATGGAGTAAATCTGTAATCCATGCCTTTAAGGAAAGCAATACCAAGGACGGGCTCAGCCTATATACACCTGCCTTTTTGTGAAAGCCTGTGCACTTACTGCGGCTGTAATACCCGCATCACCAAAAACCATGGCGTAGAAGAACCTTATATCGAGGCCTTGTTAAAGGAATGGCAGCTCTACTGCAGACTTTTCGAAAGTAAGCCTGTAATCAGGGAAATTCACCTTGGGGGCGGCACACCTACTTTTTTCAGCGCCGGTAACCTGGAGTTTTTAATTAATGGTTTACTGGAAAAGGCCATTGTTCACCACGAGGCCGAATTTAGTTTTGAGGCCCATCCTGCAAATACCACTGCAGCACATTTGCTGACTTTAAATAAGCTGGGTTTCAGAAGGCTAAGCCTGGGTATCCAGGATTTTGATCCGGAGGTACAACTGATGATCAACCGGGTGCAGAGCGTTGAGCAGGTGGCAGAAATTTCTGACCTGGCCAGGAAAAACGGCTATCATTCTATCAATTACGACCTGATTTACGGCTTGCCGCACCAGACTTTTTACGGGCTGGCCAATACCATTGAAGCTGTGCTGAGGCTAAAGCCTGACCGGATTGCCTTTTACAGTTATGCCCATGTGCCCTGGGTTAAACCCGGTCAGCGCCGGTATACCGAAAGCGACCTGCCTTCATCTGAATCCAAACAGGAATTGTATGAACTGGGCCGCAAACTCCTAAAGGAGGGTGGATATACAGAGATCGGTATGGATCATTTTGCGCTGGTTAGCGACAGTCTGTACAAAGCTGAACGGGATGGAAGCCTGCACCGCAATTTTATGGGCTATACCCATCAATATAGTAAACTGATGATCGGTTTAGGGGTATCGTCGATCAGCGACAGCTGGAATGCATTTGCCCAGAATGTAAAAACCGTAGAAAACTATATGGAAATGGTTAACAATGGAGAATTTCCGGTTTTCAGGGGACATATTTTAAATGAAACGGATCTGCTGATCCGCAAAAATATTCTGAACATCATGTGCCGGGGATATACTTCATGGACGCTTGAAGAAGCGGAAAATAAGGCCCTGGCAGAAGGATTGCTCAGAATGCGCTGGCTCGCTCAGGACGGGTTAGTGCTTTTATCGGCCGGTGAATTGCGTGTCACAGGCTTTGGTAAACGTTTCCTGAGGAATATTTGTATGACGTTGGACGCACGCTTATGGGAAAAACAACCCGAAAAGCAGGTGTTCAGTATCGCAGATTAATGCTCAATTACAGGCTGGTTGTACGACCGGCCTGTTGAATTTTATAGCTCATCAGCTGGGCAATAGACCTGGCCCTGATCACCGCTTTTTCCGCAAGCGGTCCCTCAAATTTAAACTTTACTGTTTCTTCCCAGATCTGCATCCAGCGCTCAAAGTGCGGGCCTTGAAGGGGTACCCTCTGGTTCAGCTCCAGGTGCTTTAGCATAGGATTTCCGCTATAGGTGATCACATCAAAAAGGATGGTTTCCCAGAAAGCGATCATCACCGGGATGTGTGCCTCCAGTTCAAAATCCGCCTGCTTAAATACCGGCCCGATCAGCGGATCGCTGAGTGCAGTGCCGTAAAATGTCTCTACCAGGTATTGTATGTCTTTCTTGTTTTGTATGTCTTTCATGAGTTATCGGCAATTGCTGATTTCGTTGGTGTTGGCCGGACTTAAATAGGGGATGTTTAAGGTCATGCCCCTCAGTATGAACCATATCCCGATGCACAGCATCAGGTAAGGGACTATCCGGTTAATTTTTCTTCTGAACACCGTTCCGGTAAAGCCCAGGCCAAGTGTCGCTATAAACATCAAAGGTAAGGTTCCTAAACCAAACCAGAACATATAACTAACCGCATTTTGTATCCCATTGGTATTCAATGCGCCGGCAAGTGCCAGGTATACAAAACCGCAGGGTAAAAATCCGTTGATAAAACCAATGATCAGGTGATTGGCCTTGTGTTTCAGTGCATAATGGAATGCCCTATTGAACGGGCCCAGAAGGAAGGCCTGGTTTTTGAAAATACTGAACTTAAAAAGCCTGGAACAGGCAGCCAGCACAATTAATATTCCGCTTAGAATGCTGATACCCTGCTGGAAGCCAGCCAGCCAGATCTGCCGGCCAATGAGCCCTATCATCAGTCCTAAGCTGCAGTATGCAGCAATGCGCCCCAGCTGGTAAAGTAATTTATCGGTCACCAGCAGTATCCATCCCCGTTTTTGAACAGGAACAGCAAAAGCCAGCGGACCGCACATGCCTATACAGTGTATGCTACCCAGTAGGCCAATCATAAATGCCAGTTTCTCAGTACTCATTCTATGCTAACCTCCTGTTCATCTAAATATGCTTTGCCATTGCTTTCCCAGGAAATGATGATCCGCCATGACCCTTTTGCAATTCCCGCGAGCGGTATGCCGACCTGGTGCTGTGGATTGGTGTTAATGGCTATCCGCCTATCCATTTTTTTATCCGAGTTGCGCAGCAGCCTTACTTCTCCTGCAGCAGCTGCTTTAAAAGAAAGGATAAGATGGTCAGGAGACAGTCTTATTCCAGGCCTGGCATTGTCGGCCTGCACCTGTGCCTTCCTGTTGTAATCCTTATCGTAATCCAGGCCCTTTTCATAGTAGTCGGTATCTACAAGGGCATCCGTCTTACTGTTGAACATCAGCACGCCCAATACCACAATAAAGCTCATAAAACAAAGCATTCCGATCATTAATTTTGTTCCCCAGTTCATATTTTTAAGGATTTGGTGCTGCAATAAATGTAGTTTCGAACCGGTCTAAAACTTTGTTGCCTGATACCAGTTTAAAGCGCAGTTCAGATTTGTATTTATGAATTTCATCCTGTGGAAGGATGAGGAAAAATGTGAGTTTTACCACTCCGCCGTAGGCAATCGAATCCTGTTTCTGAATGTATTGTATCCTGGCCCTTGGATTTTCAGGAACCAGCTTGAAGCGGATGCTGCTGTTGGTTTTGTTGATGAGTTCTGCATTGTATAAATTACTGACAGTTTTATCTTTATCTCTCAACTGGTACAGTGTTCCTCCAGCCCTCAATATGGTGGTCTTTACTTCGCTCCGGGTAACCAGCAGGTACGACAATACACTCATCAGCACCAGTAAAACGGCACTGTAAGCATAAATGCGTTTGTTAATGTGAAATGGCCGTTTGGTGCGGATTTCCTCTTCGGATTTAAATCCGATCAGCCGGATCGGACGGTTTATTTTCTCCATCACCATATCGCAGGCGTCAATACAGGCAGTGCAGTTTACGCATTCCATTTGAGTGCCATTGCGGATATCAATGCCGGTAGGGCAAACCTCTACACATAGTTTACAGTCTATACAGTCGCCATTCTGATTTTCCTGTTCCTTTACCCGCTTCGCCCTGGGTTCGCCACGCTCATCATCATAAGCTACAACAATGCTCTGGTTATCGAGCAGCACTCCCTGTAAACGGCCGTACGGACAGGCAACGGTACATACCAGCTCTCTCATTTTCGAGAATACCAGGTAAAAGACCAGTGTAAAAACAGAAATCGACAGGAAGCCGGAAAGATGCATACTTACCGGTTCCGTGATGATCTTGATCAGCGCAGCGGAACCAATGAGGTAAGCCAGAAAAGTATTGGCAATCAAAAAGGAAATGCAAATGTAAATGCCATGCTTTAAGGCTTTTTTGAAGAGTTTACCAGTGGTAAGCGGCGCTTCGTCAAGCTTTTTACGTTTGTGCTGATCGCCTTCTATCCAGATTTCAATTTTACGGAAAACCATTTCCAGAAATATGGTTTGCGGACAGGCCCAGCCACAAAATACCCTGCCAAAGACCACTGTAAACAGTACAATGAATACCATAAAAGTAAGCAGAGCCAGTACAAACAGGTAAAAGTCCTGCGGCCAGAAGATCACTCCAAAAAACACAAATTTCCGTTCCAGTATATTCAGCAGCACCAACTGCTCGCCATTCAGCTTTAAGAAAGGCGCTGCAAACAGCAGGACCAGGAAAAAATAGCTGAGGACGGAGCGGTAACGGTACAGCTTTCCCTTTACCACTCTTGGATAAATCCATTTACGGCTTTTTCCATCGTCGGTCAGCGTAGACAGCTGATCCCTGAAATGAACCGGGCTTTGCGACATAATTATTCTTCTTTTTTGCCTTGTGGCGCTTTAGCACCCGCAGGATTACTTCCTTTTAAGGATAGGATATAGCTGGTAATGTCGGATATCTGCTTGCCATTCATGGATTTTTCCCAGGCTACCATTCCTTTTTCAGGAACGCCGTGTTTGATGGTTTTAAAGATATCCTTCACCTTTCCACCGTGCAGCCAGTACGCATCAGTCAGGTTTGGCCCAACTGCACCCTCTCCATGTTCACCATGGCAAGGCGAACATACGTTTTTAAAGAGTGCCCCACCGGCTTGCAGAACAGCTTTATCAGTCGATTGTTCCACATTGTTTTCATTGATTTTGTTGGCGCCACCAGCACCCGGTTTTTGCAATAACGCAATCCGTGCTTCCTCCGCCTGCTGCAGTTCAACAGTATATTCCTCTTCCTGTAATTTGCCCCAGCCAATAACATGATAATTGAATAGGTAGATGATGGCAAAAATGATGGTGCCATAAAACAATACCATAAACCAGGCAGGGGTAGGGTTGTCCAGTTCTGCAATTCCGTCAAACTCATGTTCCATTACCAGTTCTTTTTCTTCAGCCAGTGGCCTAAGGCTTAGTATCCTGGTCCAGATGGTCTTCTTTTCCGGTTTTTCGGCTTCAATCCCAGCTTGTTCCAGTGTATATTGCTCTCTTATATAACGTTCTCTTTCTTCGGCAGAGGCGAAAGTTACAGGATGTAAAGTTTGCTGAATAAAGATCCGGATTACCTTTAAAACCAGGATAGAAACCACCAGTATGCTTACTGACATGAACAGTAAGGCCCAAATTAAAATATCGCTCATTTTACATCATCATTTAAGGGGAGTTCACTCATATACTTTACTTCATCTTTTTTCATGGTGACCAGCAAAATGGCCACAACCAGGAAAAAGATCATGAAAATGGCCAGGGAGGTAATGAGGTACCCCTGATGTCCTGTGGCCTGATCTAAAAATTGCTTGAACATGTCTGTATTGTTTTAATGTTTTACTTCGCTTTAATGTCTGTTCCCAGGCGCTGCAGATAGGCAATAAGCGCAATAATCTCTTTATCGCTTTTCACTTTTACATTGTTCTTCTGCAGATCTTCTGCTATCTCCTTAGCCTGTTGGTCCAGGTCGCGGTTGGCGTGGTCTTCATAACCTTCTGTATAAGGAACACCCAGCCTTCGCATTGCAGTAATTTTGCTTCGGGTTGTGGTGGTGTCCAGGGTCTGCGTGATCAGCCATTCATAGGGTGGCATAATGCTGCCGGGCGACATGGTCTGCGGATCGAGCATATGGTTAAAATGCCACACGTTTCCATATTTTCCACCTTCACGCTGCAGATCGGGCCCGGTACGTTTGGAACCCCACAAATGCGGGTGGTCGTATACAAATTCCCCGGCCTTGCTGTACTCGCCATAGCGCTCGGTTTCGGAGCGGAAAGGACGGATCATTTGCGAGTGGCAGCTTACACAGCCCTCTTTAATGTATAGGTCGCGGCCCTGCAGTTCGAGCGGGGTGTAAGGTTTTACACTGCTGATGGTAGGGATATTGGATTTAATCGTAAATGTAGGCATCATCTCTACCATACCGCCAATCAGGATCACAATCAGCGAAAGCACCAGGAACACCATAGGTTTGCGTTCCAGCACGCGGTGCAGCTTCTTGTCTGAACCCTGCGGATGGTATACCTCAGGCAATGGCTGGGCGTCAGCAGGCTCATTGGCCAGTAATTTACCGGTGCCTACGGTTTTGATCAGGTTATAGGTCATGACAATTACCCCGGCCAGATACAAGGCACCACCTATGGCTCTCAGCACATACATCGGGATGATCTGCAGTACTGTTTCCAGGAAATTCGGATACCTCAGCATGCCCTCTTCTGTAAACTCTTTCCACATCAGACCCTGGGTAAATCCGGCAAAGTACAAGGGTACAGCGTAAAATATAATGCCCAGGGTACCGATCCAGAAATGAAAGGATGCCAGTTTCTTGGAATACAGCGGAGTTCTGTAGATTCTTGGGATCAGCCAGTACAGAATGCCGAAAGTTAAAAATCCGTTCCAGCCCAATGCACCCACGTGTACGTGTGCTACGATCCAGTCTGTATAGTGCGCAATGGCATTGATCTGTTTTAAAGCCAGCATAGGGCCTTCAAAAGTAGCCATGCCATAGGCGGTTAAGCCCACTACCATAAATTTAAGGGTAGCATCTTCACGTACTTTGTCCCAGGCTCCGCGAAGGGTCAGTAAACCATTGATCATACCGCCCCAGCTTGGTGCAATGAGCATGATAGAAAAAGCAACCCCCAGCGATTGTGCCCAGCCCGGCAGTGAGGTATATAAGAGGTGGTGCGGACCTGCCCAGATGTAGATGAAAATGAGCGACCAGAAGTGCAGGATACTCAGCTTATAGGAATAGACAGGCCGGTTTGCCATTTTTGGCAGAAAATAATACATCATGCCCAGGTAAGGCGTGGTTAAAAAGAAAGCAACTGCATTGTGCCCATACCACCATTGTACCAGCGCGTCCTGCACCCCTGCAAACAGGTAATAACTTTTAAATGCAGATACAGGTAACTGAAAGGAATTCACGATGTGTAGTACAGCTACCGTTACGAAGGTGGCAATGTAAAACCATATGGCTACGTACATGTGCTTTTCCCTGCGTTTGATAATGGTACCAAACATATTGATGCCAAAAGCTACCCAGATTAACGTAATGGCAATGTCAATCGGCCATTCCAGTTCTGCATATTCATGCGATGAAGTTAATCCCAGGGGCAATGTAATTACAGCTGCTACAATAATGAGCTGCCAGCCCCAGAAATGTATTTTACTCAACACATCACTAAACATACGCGCCTTCAGCAGTCGCTGTAAAGAGTAATAAACGCCCATAAATATGGCGTTTCCTACAAAGGCAAAGATGACCGCGTTGGTATGTAATGGTCGGATCCGGCCAAATGTGGTGTATTGCGAGCCCATATTCAATGCAGGTTTAAAGAGCTGCATGGCAATGAGCAATCCGACCGTCATGCCGATAATGCCCCATACAATGGTGGCTATGGCAAAGTTTCTGACGATCTTGTTGTCGTAGTAAAATTTTTCAGTCATGTGAAAATAATGAATAGTTTATAGCTGTAAAATTAGCCCGGTACAGCTGCTCCGGGAATGATGGACATTGTGGTTAAAAGTGATCCTGGTCACTTTTTTCCGGGGAGCTTTCCTCTCTTATTTCATCGTCAAAAAGAATGCGTACACCAGGGGTATAGGTGTCGTCGTGCTGTCCTGTTTTGCTGGCCCAGAAAAAGGCTGCAAGGAAAATAAGCGCCAGTAAAATACTGCAGCCTATTAAAAAATAGATCATGTTCATAACAGCTTGTTTTTGCGTGCATACAGCCTTGCGGCTATACTGGTAAACAAAATGATGGTTACGGTGCTAATGGGCATCAGTATGGCTGCAAACAAAGGTGAAAGCAGGCCCTGTACAGCAAAATATAAACCCAGCAGGTTATAGCTAAGGGAAATGGCAAAGCTGATGTGGATAATTTTAACGGCGTCTTTTGCCTGCTGAACAAATTGGGGCAGCATGTGGAAAGCAGCACCATCCAGTATCGCATCACAATCGGGGGAGAAGTTATTGATATTGTTGGTTACTGCTACCCCCACATTGCTTTGTCTTAATGCTCCCGCATCATTCAAGCCATCACCCAGCATCATGACCTTTTTCCCGTTCAGCTGAAGTGTTTTGATGTAGTCCAGCTTATTTTGCGGGCTTTGCCTGAACTGCATCTGCTGCGCTCTCGGGAAGAAAGGTACCAGGCTTTGTTTGTCGTGGTCCTCATCACCCGATAAAAGGTGCAGGTCGGCCTGTTTTCCCAGTTTAAAGGTCAGCTCTTTAAAACCCTCCCGCCATTGCTGCGGGAAAGTGAAATAACCCAGGTATTCGTCGTTGATCATCACATGCACATTGCTGTTTAAAGAAGAGTTCGTCAGCGGCAGACCAATAAAAGCGGAACTTCCCAATTTCACTTTATTTCCATTGATCTCTCCGCTGATCCCTCTTCCAATTTTTTCCGAATAATTATCGGCCGGATAAACCTTATCCAGGTTCAGGTGTTTCGTCAGTTCCCTGCTCAAAGGGTGGCCGGAGTTGCGTGCCAGGTCGCTCAGCAGTTGCTGCTGCTGTGTGGTAATCAGACCGGCAAAGCTTAGTCCCGACGCCTCCGGACTGGTAATGGTACCCGTTTTGTCGAACACATACGTATTGATGCGTGCCAGCTCCTCTACAACCTCTGTGCTTTTCAGGTAAAATCTGTTCCTGTCAAATATGCTCAGCACTGCTGCAAGGGTAAAGGGAGAGCTGAGGGCCAGGGCGCATGGGCAGGCGATGATCAGCACTGCAGTAAAGGCTGCAACGGCTTTGGTCGTATCCCCTGCGCTCAGCATCCAGAAGGCGGCCGAGCCCAGGGCAATCAGCAGCAATACAACGCTGAAGTATTTACTGGCAGTGGCACTAAAAGTTTTGATGTGGTCCTTTTGGGTGTAAAAGGACTCGTTGTTCCAGAGTTGGGTAAGATAGCTTTGTGAAACCGGTTTTACCACCTCCAGTTCTATGGCACCCGAAAGTTGCCGGCCACCTGCATACACCACTTCTCCTAGTATTTTTTTGACTGGTGCCGATTCGCCGGTCACAAAGCTGAAGTCGATTTCCGCTATTCCTTTTAATAAAATGGCATCCGCCGGAATGATCTCATGGCTTCTGATGAGCATACGGTCGCCCACCAACAATTCGTTCAGGGGAACAGGTTTTTCTTTTCCTGCTTTGATGAGCGTTACGGCTACCGGAAAATAAGAACGGTAATCCCTTTCAAAAGAAAGGTGATGATAGGTACGCTGCTGCATCCACTTCCCAATCAGAAGGAAAAACACCAGTCCGCATAAAGTATCCACAAAGCCTGCACCGGTTTGGCCTGCAATCTCTGCAACGGATCGGATGAACATTACGGCAATGCCCAAAGCCAGTGGAAAATCAAGGTTTAATACACCCTTTTTCAGGTTATGGTAGGCAGATGTAAAGTAATCCCTGCCACTGTAAAATACCACCGGAAGGGCAAAGGCCAGATTCAACCAGCCAAAAAACAATTTAAACCGGGATTCCAGGTCAGATAAACCAAAGTACTCCGGAAAGCTAAGCAGCATTACATTGCCGAAACAAAAACCGGCAACGGCTATTTTGCTAACCAGTTTTCGCTGTGAAAAATCCGATATCTGCTTTTTGACCACGTCCTGTAAGCTGATCTGTGGTTCATAGCCAATCGCAGCGAGGGTTTCCACCACCAACTTTAAGGTAGTTTCCTGGTTCTTAAAAGTAATGGCTACCTGTTTCTTCAGGAAATCGATCCGCGATTGTACAATTGCAGGGTTAATTTTGTAAAGGTTTTCCAGCAGCCAGATGCAGGAACTGCAATGGATGGCAGGGATATACAGGGTAATGGAAGTGATTTTATCGTCGGTATAATCAATCAGGCCGGCAACAATTTTTGGCTCCCCCAGGTATTCAAAATGGCTGTTCTGTTGCTTTTGCGTTTGTCCGGGCACATCATTGTAAGCATAGTAGTTGCAGAGGTTGTGTACCGACAGGATCTGGTAAACACCCTTGCATCCCGCGCAGCAAAAATTCCTGTTGTCGAGCTGATAAGGTGTTGCGGGCAAATCATCTCCGCAATGGTAGCACTGCGTTTCTGTTTCTACGGTCTTCTGTTCAAACATGATCCTGATCAATTTGTAAGCAAAGGTCGGCCCGGCGGCCGGATCATAATATGACGCTTGTCAGGAAAGGAAGTGATGTTGGTCACCTGAAAGATGCTGAATGTCATCGTTTGAATATCTTTTAAAGAATTTTAAATTTTAAAGATTAAAACCTGCATATTTATAAAATGAATTGATCATGGAAACATGAAAGTTTGTTTAATGAAAGAATATTATCAGAGATGCAGTACCGGGAAATATTAGATCAGCTTCGTGCCCATGTTGCCAGCCTTTTTCATGCCCACAACGATGAGCGTTTCATTTACCACAACCTGGAGCATACCGAACAGGTAGTTGAAAACGCAGTTAGAATTGCCAATCATTATCAGCTGTCCGATCAGGATTTCTTTATTGTGGTGGCTGCAAGTTGGTTTCATGACATGGGCTATTTGTTCGATTGCAGGCAGCACGAAACCAAAGGTGGGGCCATGGCCGTAGAATTTTTAACCGGGAAAGGGGTGGAAAAGGAAGTGGTAGACCAGGTATATGGCTGTATCATGGCCACAAAGATGCCTCAGAAACCAGATGGATTACTGCAGCAGATCGTTTGCGACGCCGATCTGTTCCACCTGGGCAGTGATAGTTTTAAAGAACGCAACAAACTGATGCGCAAAGAAGCCGGGGCGTTTTGTAACCGGCCTATTGATAAAACAGAGTGGAGGATCAAGACCATTGCTCTGTTTAAAGCACATCATTACCATACCGATTTTTGTCAGAACCTGCTCAACGAGAGGAAAGCACAGAACCTGGCTGAAATGGAACATAAGCTCAAAACCGAACAAACCGTGGAGACAACAGCAATTGTAAAAGAAGAAAAAAAGAAAAAGAGCGACAGGCCGGAGCGTGGTGTAGAAACCATGTTCAGGATCTCCTCAACCAACCACCAGCGCCTGAGCGATATGGCCGATAACAAAGCGCACATCATGATATCGACCAATTCCATTATCCTGTCGGTAATCCTGAGTTTGCTCCTGCGTAAGCTGGAAGATAACCCGCACCTCATTATCCCTACTTTACTACTGCTCATCATTTGTGTGGTAACCATGGTCTTTTCTATCCTGGCTACCAGGCCTTCCATCCCCGAAGGGGTATTTACTCCAGACGATATCAGCCAGAAAAAGGTGAACCTGCTTTTCTTTGGAAATTTTTACCGCATGAGCCTTTCAGACTATCAGGATGGTATGATTAAGATGATGGATGACAGGGATTTTCTTTACGGTAGCTTAATTAAAGATGTATATTCGCAGGGTGTGGTTTTAGGACGTAAATACCGTTTGCTGAGGATTGCCTATAGTGTATTTATGTTTGGTATTGTGGCCGCTGTTCTGGCCTTTATTGCAGCTTCTGCCTGGGTAACCATGTAATCACTTTATGGAGAAAGCTGTTTTTTACAACAGGGACTTAAGCTGGCTGAGCTTTAACGGACGTGTGCTGCAGGAAGCTGAAAAAGCAAAGGTGCCGCTGCTGGAACGCATTAAATTCCTGTCCATCTATTCATCCAATCTCGACGAGTTTTACAGGGTAAGGATCCCTGTTTTAATGGCGCTGAACGAACACCTGAAAACCACCGGTGAAAGCAGTAATTACGAACTGGCCAAAGCTGAGATCAATAAACAGCAGCAGCAGTTTGGTGCCATCATTAAAGAACAAATCCTTCCTGAGCTTTTAAAACATCACATTCACTGGATCTACAACGAGCCTATTCCCGACAGTATTTCAGCAAAAGTGGCAGCAGTCTTTTTTACAGAAGTACTGGCCTATATTTACCCGGTTTGTATAGATAACGACCTTGCCGATTTTTTTGCGGAGAACAATAAGCTTTACCAGCTGGTCATCCTGGAAGACAAAGACGGGAAGGAGCGCCTGGAACTGATCAATATCCCTTCTGAAACCCTGCCAAGGTTGTACCCGGTCACAGAAGGGCATAAGCAGTACGTTGTTTTTCTTGAGGACATCATCAAACACAACATCGGCTATTTATTTCCTGCCGATACGATCAAAGGGGTATTTAACCTCAAAATCACCCGGGATGCGGAACTGAAAATTGAAAACGGAACAGAGGCCGATCTTACAGAGGCCCTGGAACGTCAGTTGGAAGCCAGGGATTTTGGCTTTGCCACGCGCTTTCTGGCCGAACCGGGTATTCCTTTAAGGAGCCTGTACCGCATCATTTATGCCTTGAAACTGCACAAGGCCAGTATGGTTGAAGGGGGAACCTATCACAATCTAAAAGATCTGGGCAATTTTCCGTTGCAGGGGGATGAATTCAGCTATCCCAAATGGCCGGCATCCACAGCTGTTCAGATAACTGAAAAGGAGACGCTATTTGAGCTTATTCCCGAAAAAGATATTCTGGTCAATGTTCCCTATCAGCGCTACGATCCGGTACTTCGCTTTTTTAATGAGGCTGCAAACGACACCCATACGGAAGAAATATATACCACACTTTACCGGGTAGCCAGTAATTCCAGGATTGTAAGCGCGCTGATGACTGCTGCAAGGAACGGTAAAAAGGTAGTGGCACTGGTCGAGTTAAAGGCCAGGTTTGATGAAGCAAACAACATCAAATGGGCCAAACAGATGAAAGCTGCAGGTGTAAAGATCATTTACAGCAGCATCGACCTGAAGGTACATGCCAAGGTTGCCCTGGTAAAAAGAAGGATGGATGGGGAGGTTAAATACCTCGGACTGATGGCTACAGGAAACCTGAACGAAATTACGGCCAGGTTCTATACCGATCAGATTTTGCTGACTGCACATCAGCCGATGCTGAAAGAACTGGAAGCCCTGTTTGGATTTCTGAGTAAAAACAAAAAGGCCCCTGCTGCCGAAGACATGATTAATTTTGAGCACCTCCTGGTCGCACAATTTAACCTGCAGCAAAGGTTTCTGGAACTGATAGAAAGGGAAATTGAGCATGCCCGTAATGGCAGGCAAGCAGCAATTACCATAAAACTAAACAACCTTGAAGAACGCACGCTGATCACCAAACTTTATGAGGCCTCGCAGGCTGGGGTAAGGGTTAAACTGATCGTTCGGGGCATCTGCTGCCTGATACCCGGGGTTACCGGCCTCAGTGAAAATATTTCAGTTACCAGAATCGTAGACCGGTACCTGGAACATGGACGGATATTCCTGTTTGAAAACAACGGCAGCCAGGAAGTATATATGGGCTCGGCCGACTGGATGAACCGTAACATTTACAGCAGGATAGAGGTTTGTTTTCCTGTTTATGATAAGGAACTGCAGCAATTGCTGATCAAAATTATTAACTTACAGCTAAATGATAATGTTCAGGAATCAATTTACCTATTTTTGCAGGACAAACAAGGCTAACCAGAACTGCTTATGAAACCTTTTTACAGGAATTTTTTATACGTTGTGCTGCTGCTGTCCATTTTAGGGGCATGTGCATGCAAATACCCGGGAGGAAAGAAGTATACCAGTCCCAAAGGATATGACTTTACCAAACCCGATAAATTCAATATGCCCTCCAGTTTGCTGGAAATATCCGGAATAGCTTTTTACAAAGGCAACAGCGATACCGTTTACAGCATTCAGGACGAAGATGGCAAATTGTTCAGACAGGGCTGGGATGTTAAAAAGCAGCACAACATGAAATTTGCCCCGAAGGGCGACTACGAAGACCTGGCTATTTTTCATGAGCGGGTATTTGTGCTGAAAAGCAATGGGAGTATTTATTCATTCCCTTTTTCAGAAACCGTAAAAGAGGAATCTGATCAGGTTAGGGAAAGGAAAAAACTACTGCCTAAAGGCGAATATGAAGGAATGTATGCCGATCCTGAGACCAGCAAACTCTATGTTTTATGTAAAAGCTGTCCGCAGGACAAAAAGACCAAACAGCTTACAGGTTATGTTTTTGATTATAATGCAGCTACCGACAGCCTTACCGGCCCAGTAACTTTTAGTGTTGATCTGAACCAGATCAAGGCATTAAACCCTAAACTAAAAGCCAGCTTAAGTCCCTCGGCATTGGCTAAAAACCCTGCAACCAAAGAGTGGTACATTCTGTCTTCTGCAAATAAACTCCTGCTGGTGGCCGATGCCAACTGGAAGATCACTGCCGCACATCGCCTCAGTTCAACCACTTTTAACCAACCTGAGGGCATCGCTTTCGATAACAAGCTGAACCTCTTTATTTCTAATGAAGGAGATGAGATCAACGATGGCAACATTATAAAATTCAGATATTTACCAGCTAAGAAGAAATAATTACCTTCTTTTTACTGATTATGCCGAAACAGGTAGTAAATTTGAAACGCAGCTGCCAGGCTTCCCTAACAAAACATATAAATGCAGGCAATAACGCTAGATTTAAATAAGAGTATAACCCAATCAGGACGACATATTGTTGGTGCTGATATTAAACTCTCTTTGCGTCCTTTTATTGAATATGTTGAGCAGAGGGCTGAAGAGGAGAAGACGGTAAAAGTTAATTTTTACAAATACATACTCGGACAGTTTAATGCTTATCCTGAGCTTAAAGATCCGATACTGCCTGAAAATGCAAAGCACTACAGCCAGCTTTTTGAACTGATCTATACCGCTTTATCACCCATCATTAACGAAGAAAAACAGCACTACTGGGCACTGGGCACACCGGTTTCCCCATGTTTTCATTATGGGACCAATGCTTTTTACAACGTTTTTATGAATGAAGACCGGTGTGGACTGAAATCCGGTATCGACCTGCCATCCGAAAAGGAAATGGAGAAAAAGCTTCTTTCTGCATTCTACAATATCGTGATGGAGAAGTTTTACAACTTCTCGTTAACGGGTGATCAGCTGGTGATCCATTCAGTTGTAGACCCTGAGACCCATTTGCTGAAATATTACCGCTTAAATGTGGACACCCGCTTTCTGGATGTGACCACGAGGGTTAAATTACCAGAGTTTAACCTGAAGGACGTAAAAGACTACATCAAGGACGAACGGAATACTTTAAAAATGCTTACCAAAATCATTCCGCCTGAGATATTTAAGATTGAGGGGATCACTATTGTTACCCTCACAGAGGTAACCAGCGAGTATGCTTTGGAAACTGTCAAAAACCTGGTTATACATCACAATGAGTCGCAGCAGGGAATGCATACAGCGGAGATTGCTACAGCGCTCAAAACGCTGGTTGGAACAGATCAGATTGATTTCGGGCTTATCCCTTACATCAAACTGAACAATAAGCTTCAGCTCAACGAACTTTCAGGTTTCAATAGCGTCCTGATTACGCTGGCCAAAGAACAGGGGCTTGACGAGCAGAACTATAACCGGTTGATCGAAGATTATGTCGGGCAGCCCCGGACATTGATATTCCCTGAAATAACTGCAGAGGAGCAGGTTAAATACCCGATGTTAAAGCTGCTGGGAACAGAAGGCATCACCTCCTATGCTTTGTTTCCTCTCTATTACAATGCAAGGATGGTAGGCTGCCTCGAATTGTATACCAAAGATTCCAGCCAGTTTAGCGGGCATACACTCAGTAAGATAGAAACAGCTTTTCCTTTGCTTGCGCAGCTGTTTCATACGGTTATCATCGATTTTAACAACGATATCCAGGATGTCATTATGGACAAGTTTACGGCCTTGCAGCCTTCCGTCCAATGGCGTTTCCATGAAGCCGCCTACAATTACATACAATCTGGGGCAAGGGACAGGAACTTTCCAATTGAACCGGTATTCTTCAGAGATGTTTACCCATTTTATGGCGCTGTGGACATCCGTAATTCCAGTATACAGCGTAATGCCGCCATCAGGCGAGACCTCTATGCACATTTCGAAATCCTCGAAAAAACATTGGGAGGTATCAGGGACCAGGCCAGTGGCTGTACCGAAAATGAAATTCCGAAAGGGGCGGCGGTGTGGAACTACAAACACCTGGATGAACTTTCAGACCGGGAAATATTTAAGACAGAAGATTACCTGCAGCGGCAGATCCCTGCCACCTTACTGCACCTGAAGGAAACCTATCCGGAAGTTGCCGGGGTGGTCGACAGTTATTTTAAGCTGACGGGCGATAAAGGCAGAATCTTTGAAAACAGGGAACGCTACGAAAAGAGCATGCAAATGATCAATGTAGCGGTAACCAGGCATCTGGATGAGTTCAATGCCGAACTGCAAAGCATATATCCATGTTATTTCGAAAAGTTCAGGACAGATGGTGTGGAATTCGACATGTACCTTGGTCAGTCTATAGCCCCTGGCATCGCTTTTCCTTCTGGTATTCTGCATGATTTCAGGTTAAGACAACTGCGTGTGCTTGCCGAAATTGCCCGTACAACCAATAACCTCGGGCCATACTTTTCAACCCCGCTGGAAACCACACAGCTGATCTTTGTTTATGAGAAACCGATCGATATCAGTTTCAGGATCGATGAACAGCGGTTTGATGTAGAGGGGAGCTACAATATCCGTTACCAGATGGTAAAGAAACGTATCGATAAAGCCCTGATCAAAGATACCTCAGAACGGCTTACCCAGCCCGGTAAAATAGCCATTGTTTATTTTAACAGCGCTGAAGCCAAAGAATACATTGGATATATCAAAAAACTGCAGGCCAGGCGCTTATTGAACGATGACCTGGAATACCTTGAACTGGAAGAACTACAGGGAGTGGAGGGACTGAAAGCCCTGAGGATAGGGGTCAAATATCAATAGCTACGGTAATACTGTAAAAACAATAAATATGCACTTTAAAAAAGTATTACTATTTACACTGGTTGTCGTTGCTACCTTTTCAGCTGCCAAAGCGCAGTTGTCGCCAGCCAAAGATTCCATAACCATAGCAGTGGCGCCAGAGTATAACAGTGTAGGTGCATTTCACCGCTTCTGGCTCGGCGAAAGCTACCGCAGGATCTGGGCTACCCCGGTAAAATTACGCATCATAGATCTTCAAAAAGAAAAGGGTGGGTTAAGTATTGTTAAACTTGGAGGAGGAATGCAAACGCGTTCCTTGCGGCTCGTAGATCCTACCGGTAAGGAATGGGCCTTACGCACCGTTCAAAAGTACCCCGAGCAGGGCATGGCCGAAAATCTAAGGGCCACCATTGCCAAAGACATTGCACAGGACCAGGTTTCTACCAACCATCCCTTTGCCTCATTGGTGGTTCCAACCTTGGCTACAGCCCTCGGCATTCCGCATTCCAAACCGGAAATTGTGTATGTAGGGGATGATCCGGGCTTAAAGGAATACCGGAAAGACTTTGCCAACGCGGTTTACCTGATCGAAGAGCGAAGCCCTTTTGAAAAAGAAACCGACAATACAGAAAAAGCGCAGCGTAAAATACAGCAGAACAACGATACCAGGGCCGATCAAAGGCTCACATTAAGGGCAAGGATGCTCGATTTCCTTTTGGGCGACTGGGACCGTCATGAAGACAACTGGCGCTGGCTAGCAGAAAAGGACAAAGGTGAAACCACCTATATTCCCGTGCCGCGCGACCGCGACAAAGTATTTTACAAAACCACCGGTGTGTTTCCATGGGTGCTTACCCACCAATGGTTAAAAACCCATTTACAGCCTTACAGCGATAACATCAGGGATGTAGACCACTGGAGCTTCAACGAGCGGTATTTCGACCGTTACTTTTTAAATGAACTCAGCGAAAAGGATTGGAAGGAAGAAGCCGTTTATGTACAGCAAAAGCTCAGCAACGAGCTCATACTTCAGGCATTCAAACAAATGCCCGATACCATTTTTAAGCTGGATGGAGCAGAGCTGATCCATAATTTTACCTCCAGGAAGAACAGGCTGGACTCACTTACGCAACATTATTACCGTTTCCTGTCCACTCATGTAGATATACCTGCATCCGCTAAAAAGGAAATCTTTAAAGTAAAGAACCTGGACAACGGAGATGTGGAAATCAGTATTCATAATATCAATAAAGAGGGTAAACAGGGGCGTTTGGTTTACAAAAGAATTTTCGATCAGCACATCACCAAAGAGCTGCGGCTGTTTGGTATTGATGGTGAAGATACTTTTACCGTAGAAGGCGCTTCCTCTTCTAAAATCCGTGTCCGCCTGATAGGTGGTGCGGCCGCAAACCAATACCAGGTAGCAGCAGAGGTGAAAAACAAACCCTTTATTTACGACCGGCCCGACAGTGCCAACCGCTTTCCGGCGCGTTCTGCCGCAAAATTCAGGCTCTCCAATGATTCCCTGGTGAACCGTTTCGATAAAAACAGCTTTTTGTACGATCGCACCGGTGTGCTTTTTAACGGGGGCTATAACATCGACCAGGGCATACAGATCGGTTTGGGTTATGTGATCGAAAAGCAGGGCTTCAGGAAATCTCCCTACGCACGTAAACATGAGTTCTGGGCCAATTATAACAGTGGCCGCAGGTCTTTTATCCTCGATTATGTGTCTGACTTTAAAAAAGCAATCGGCAATAATGACCTGACCATACATGCCAATCTGCTCGGTCCCAATAACCTCAGCAATTTCTTCGGCCTGGGTAACAACACCGAAAATATAGATCACGATTTTGATGAGGAGGAGGGGGACGACCATGGAGAGCGTGAAGAGCGTGAAGATGGCATTTCTTACTACCGCAACCGTTACGATTACCTCAACGCCGATATTAAACTGGGCCGGCAGCTGGCCAGGCATTTAAGATTGGAAGCCGGGGTATTGTTGTCTTATTACACCAGTACAGCTTCTGGCAATAGGGAAAGGTTTTTTAATGAATATAATGCGGCAAATCCTGAACAGGATATATTTGGCGACAAATGGTACGGTGGTTTTGTTGCCGGCCTGGTTTACGACAGCAGGGATAATGTGGCGATACCTAAAAAAGGAATATTCTGGAAAACAAGCCTGATTGCCCAGCACAGGCTGGATAAAACAGGTGATAAGTATGGGGCCATTACTTCCGAATTGCGCTTTTACATTAATCCCGGTAAATCAGGTTTTGTAATTGCCAACAGAACCGGTGGCGGTACCACCATTGGTGATCCGACTTTCTTTCAGCGTATGCAGCTGGGGGGTGTAAACAGCCTCAGGGGCTTTAACAGCAAACGTTTTACCGGAACATCCATGTTCTATAATAACCTGGATCTGAGGCTCAAACTCTTCAATTTTACCTCCTATCTCGTTCCGGGTACGGTGGGGATGCTGGGTTTTACCGATGTTGGCCGTGTTTGGGAAAAAGGAGAGCAGTCGGGCCGCTGGCACCAGGGCTATGGTGGCGGACTCTATGTAATGCCCGGCGAAGTGATCCTGCTGCAGGCCAGTGTAGGCGCCTCCAAAGAAACCAGCATGCTGTACCTGTCTGTAGGCTTTAATTTTTAACGTTGATTTAATATTAAAATAACCTTGTCGGGCTAGTTTCGCGGTCTTAAAACGAGCTTCCTTTTAGGATTTGATTTTTTAATTTGTAAGTTTATATCTTGCAGCCGGCAATACCTGTGCTTGCCAGCCTACAGATATGAACCAAATAAAACTGCCTTTGTATGCACAGTAAGGAGATCCCGATCTGGACTGATGAACAATTGCTGGAACTGATCCAGTCAGACGACCAGCGTGCATTTAAGCATATTTACCATAAATATGCTGCTAAGCTGTATGCCTCTGCTTACAACTTATTGAGAGATAAGACAACATGTGAAGATATTGTACAGGAGCTCTTTATTCACTTGTGGTTAAACCGGGCTACCTTAAAAATTGTGACCTTACGTTCCTATCTGTTTATGGCTACAAGGAACAGGGTTTTGATGAAACTGCGTACAAAAAAAGTATTGCTCGACAATGAAGCACTTGATTTCCTGGCTTCCAATTACAGCACGGACACCCGGGTGAGAGAAAAGGAACTGAATCTCGCTATAGAAAATGCCATCAAAGCCCTGCCCGATAAATGTCAGGAAGTATTTATATTAAGCCGCAAGCAACAGCTTTCCAACAGGGAAATTGCCGATAGAATGCAGATTTCCGTAAAAACGGTAGAGAACCACATTACCAATGCCATTCACAGGTTAAAGGCTTCCATAGGCCATTTCATCTTTCTTGTTTCTATATTTTCAGACTTTTTGTAAAAAAAATCAAATTCATTTAGGGGTTGGTCGCTTTTTCTGCATCGTACATCATGAAGCGATATGAAAAAAAGACCAAATACAGAAGAGCAGATCAGGCGCTATTACGATGAATTGCAGCAGGACGACCGGATACTGGATACCACAAGTGCAGAATTTGATCAGGATACCCTGTACAGTAACATCAGTTCCGGAATAGAACGTGCTGAAAAGAAAAAGCTTTTCTTTAAGAGATTCCTGAAAGGCGCAGCAGCTGCGGTGCTTTTTGTTGGCATTTCAATGTTTGCTTATCTGCAGCTGAACAGGGAAGCTCCGGTTGAATCGGTAAAAATGGCGACGGCCACGGCCGCGAATGGTAAGGTCATTAACCTGGTCCTGGCCGATGGAACGACAATATGGCTCAATTCCGGTAGTACGCTTACTTATCCCAGCAAGTTTACAGGCAAAACCCGGACGGTCAGCCTGGCCGGAGAAGCTTATTTTGAGGTGGCACACCGCAAAACACAACCTTTTCTGATCCGCACAGGCCAGCTTACCACTACGGTGTTGGGTACCACCTTTAATATCAATGCTTATAAAAAACAGGAAAATATCAGAGTTTCTGTACTTACCGGTAAGGTAGGGGTCACCGATGCTGGTGCTAAGCCAGTTTTTCTGACGCCAAACCTGCAGATGGTCTATAACCGAAGCGGCCGATCCATGAAGGTTAAGACCGTTGATGCTGCCACATTGATCGCCTGGCGCGAAGGAAAGCTGATCTTTAAGGGGACAGCGTTGACTGAGGTACTTGCCGCCATCGAAAGAAAATATGACGTCAGCATAGCTACCGACGCCGCATTTAAAGATTGCAGGATTTCTGTAGATCTTAACAACGAATCCATAAATAAGGTGATGGTTGTGCTTTCCCAGGTGCTCAATGCCCGGGTGGTCAGTACACCCGGAGGTTACCTGCTTAAAGGCAACGGCTGCAAATGATGAACACACATAACCAGATAAATAAACGATTACTTACCGTATTTAAACATCAAAATATGACATAAAAGGTGCCTCAAAAATAAACCCTGTCTGAATGAACAGGACAGGGAGTAATTAAAAATAAGCCAGATGCCAAATTTGCCTGGACTTCGAAATCATAGGGCAAATAAGGTATAATTTCTTACCATTAATTCTACTAATTTATGAAAAAATCTCTATATGAACGTAGAGTACTTTACCATGTTTTACTATTTATGAAATACAGTTCTGCTGTTTTTTTAATCATTTGCAGCTTCTTTTCTATTGCAAATGCAAACCGTTCTTACGGACAAAAAATCTTAAACATTCCGGTCACTGTTGTACTCGACAAGGTCAGGCTTCAGGATGCCATAGAGCAGATTTCCAGGACGGCCAATGTAAAATTGGCATATCAGGCGGAAGTGATCAACCCCATGGCATTTGTGAATACCAGCTTCAAAAAAGAAAAACTTGGCAAAGTGCTGGAACAGATCCTTTTTCCCAACCAGATCAATTACAGCATTGTAGGGAATACCATCATTCTTAAAAAACAGCCGCAGAAGTCCAGGCAGGCAGTTCCGGAAAAGAAACCAGACCGGATCATCAGAGGGACTGTGCTGGATACAGCCGGTATGACCCTGCCGGGTGTATCGATCCGCGTGGCCGGACATAAGGACCTCGGAACGGTTACCGATATCAACGGTAAATACCAGTTGCAGGTGCCCGACGATGCCCATACCCTCATTTTTAGTTATGTCGGTTACGTAAGCAGGGAAGCGAAAATAAACGGTGCCACCTTAAATGTAATATTAAAAGAAGTCAAATCCGATCTCAGTGAGGTCGTAGTTGTAGCCTACGGAACCCAGAAAAAGACCAATGTTACCGGTTCCATCGCAGCCGTTACCACCAAAGACCTGCTCCGGACGCCAACCGCCAGCTTAACCAACAGTCTGGCTGGCCGTTTACCCGGACTGGTAACTATACAAAACAGCGGCGAGCCCGGAACCGATGGCTCTACTTTATATATCCGTGGCTTTGGCACTTACCAGGGACGCAGTCCGCTGATCCTGGTCGACGGTATTGAAAACGCCATCGACCGCATCGATGCCAATGAAGTGGAATCAGTTAGTATTTTAAAAGACGCCGGGGCAACAGCAGTATACGGCATGAAGGGCGCAAATGGGGTAGTACTGGTTACCACCAAACGTGGTAAGATCGGAAAGCCTGTCATCTCACTCACTTCACAGCTTTCCAGCCAATCGCCTGTACGTTTGCCTGAATACCTGGATTCTTTTGATGCCCTGACTCTGTTTCGCGAAGCGCTGAACAACGACGGACTAAACGCCAATTTATATACGGATGAGTACCTGAATAAGTTCCGCGATCGCAGTATGCCTGCCTATGAATACCTTTATCCAAACGTAGACTGGCATAAGGAACTTCTGAAAAAGAATTCCCTCATGAACCAGACCAATCTGAATGTAAGTGGTGGATCAGGCTCTGCCAGGTATTTTGTTTCCATGTCGTACCTGAACCAGGATGGCCTCTATAAATATGAAAATCTGAACGATTATAACATCAATGCCACCATGAACAAATACAATTTCAGAAGTAATATTGATGTCGACATCACCAAACACCTGAGCATGGAACTGAACTTATCGGATGTGGTGCGCGATAGGAACTATCCGAATGAAAGTGCCAGCGACTTCTGGCCGCAACTGCGCAATACGCCACCTTACCTTTACCCCCTCACCAATCCTGATGGTTCTATACCGGGACAAAAAGACTCGCCTCCAAGTCCTTACGGCAGATTAACCCAGTACGGCTACGCCAGGATGTTTGAAAACACACTGAGCGCAATAGCAGGTTTTAAACTAGATATGCCTTTTGTGACCCCGGGCTTAAGTTTCAGGACACGTTTTGCATTCGATGCACAGAGCTACCGCAACATTACGCGGCAAAGGAATTATTCTACTTATAAGTTCAGCATGGCCGATGATCAGCAAATGGACCTCACAAAAGGGCAATACACCGAAATTACAACCGGCGACGGTTTGCTGGGTTTTACGGTAAATGCAAACGGAAGCCGCAAATCTACTTACGAGGCCTATCTGAACTACGATCGCGTTTTTAACGAAAAACATGCCTTTACCGGAATGATCCGTTACAACCAGTCACAAAGCTTTACCAATGGTGCCGATGCCATTGCGGCATTGCCTTATAAGCAGCTTGGTCTGGTCGGACGCGTCAATTATTCGTACGACCGTAAATATGTGCTGGAATTCGATGCAGGCTACAATGGTTCTGAAAACTTTAAAAAAGGACATCGCATGGGCTTCTTTCCGGCGGTATCTGCCAGCTGGATCATTTCAAATGAGGCCTTCCTTAAAAATTCCAAAACATTTAGTCTGGTTAAGCTCCGCGGATCGATAGGTACGGTAGGAGTTGACAATAGTGTAGGACGTTTTGCTTATTTAAGTACCTGGCAGATCGGGAATACCAATGGCTATAAGTTTGGTGCGGCCAGCGATGGCAATGGCTATAGCGGCGCACAGGAAAGTGCCACGGGAAACGAATTCCTGACCTGGGAAAGGGCGCGTAAAACGAATATCGGTTTGGATCTGGAGTTGTTCAACAGCTCCCTGGTATTTACCGGGGATGTGTTTCAGGAAAAACGCAGTCAGATCCTGACTACGGCCCTGATCATTCCGGAAGTAATTGGTGTACAGAGCCTACCGGCCATCAATGCCGGCCGGGTAAGCAATAAAGGCTTTGAGACAGAATTGACCTGGCGCAAAAAGATAGGTAACCATAACCTGATGCTGCGGGGTGCTTATTCTTATTCGACCAATAACATTGATTATGCCGCCGAACCGAATTATAAACTGGCCTATAAAGGGAAAAAAGGCACCCAGATCTTTGAAGCTTATGGTTTAACAGCACTAGGCCTGTTCAAAGATCAGGCTGATATTGACAACAGTGCCGTGCAGCAGTTTGGCAAAGTACAGCCAGGGGATATCAAATACCTCGACCGTAACGGCGACGGTGTTATCAATTCGCAGGATGAAGGCTACCTTGGTGCACCTACAGCGACTAAATCTATCCTTAGCTTTACGGCAAGCTATACTTGCGGACAGTTCGACCTGAACGTATTGTTTCAGGGGGCAATAGGCGGTAAAAGATGGTTGAATGGTGTATCTGCCTGGGCTTTTTCCGACAATACCGCAGTGCTGGCCGATTACATGACCGGTCGGTACAGTCCGCTAAATCCTGATCCCAATGCAAGGTACCCGCGTTTAACTTCGGCCGACAATGCCAACAACAACCGGAATTCTACCTTCTGGCTTAAATCTTCCGATTACCTGCGTCTCAAAAATGTCGAGGTCGGTTATACACTGCCGAAGTCACTGCTCACAAAAATAAGGTTGAACAATATAAGGGTATTCGCCAACGGAACAAACCTTTATACCTGGGACAAGCTCAAAGTTTTTGATCCTGAACTTCCTGACGGTTTTGGCAATTACCCACAGCAGCGCGTCATCAATTTTGGTTTAAATATAGCAATGTAATAAAATGAACAAGATCAACATAAAATATACTTATGCCCTCCTTTTACTGGGAATGCTCGTCGCAGGAAGTTCCTGTAAAAAATACCTCGATGTAGTCCCTTCTGAATACACCACAGGAGATGATGTGTACGGCAATATCAACCTGGCAGAACAGGCTCTGGCGCGCCTGTACAACGCTTTACCCAATGAGATTACCTCTGATTATACCGCCTATACAGACGAATCTTTCCACCATTGGTATGATGCCGCAGGAGGGGTTACCGCTTATAAGTATAACCTGGGCAGCTGGAGCGAGAATGACAATCCTATGGGCAACTGGGGCGGAAAATATCAGGACATCCGGCGCGCCAATATCTTTATTGAAAAGATCGAAGGTGTACCTATCCCTTTGAACAGGGCAGATTATTATGCGCTTTGGGTACCCCGTTACAAGGCTGAAGCCAGGTTTATCCGTGCGCAGTTCTTTTTTGAATTGTTTAAACGTTACGGAGCAGTCCCGCTGTTAACAAAAGCCATTAATGTTGATCCGGGTAACCTGGAAGAAACACAGGTTTCCAGGAATTCGGTTGATGAAGTAGTCGGTTTTATCACTTCCGAATGCGACGAAATTTTAAATACACTTCCATTAACGCAGGAGGATGCACAGATGGGCAGGGTAACCAAAGGGGCTGCGCTGGCTTTAAAGGCACGTACATTGCTGTATGCAGCCAGTCCGCTTTTTAACGGCAACCCCATGTACAGCGGCATCAAAAACCATGATGGCAAATCTTTGTTTAACCCGGTATACGATAAGGAGAAATGGAAAAAAGCAGCCGATGCCGCAAAGGCGGTAATGGACCTCGGAATCTATAACCTGTATAGCCCTTTTCCCAATAACCCGGTTCAAAACTACGCCGCCCAGTTTTATACCAGGGATTATACGGAAGCCATTTTTTGCCGTATCATGGCCAATGCCACAACTATAGATGGACAGCTGGTACCCAATGGCCCGCCTTTTAAAGGTAACGGTAAGTTTACTCCCCTGCAGGAAATGGTAGATGCTTATGAGATGAAAAATGGATATCCCATCAACGAACCGGGATCGCAATATGCAACTACAGGGACCTGGAGCGGACAACTTTGGGATGGCATCAAGAACCAGAATGTAAGCAATATCTCCAATATGTATAAAGACCGCGATCCGCGTTTTTATGCCAGCATCTTTTTTCAATATGCCGTATGGCGTTTTGACGCCATGAAACGACCGGTGAAGCTGGCCTGGTGGGGCGCAGGAAACGGGCAGACGGATGGCTGGGCAACCAGTAAGGCAGGTACCAATCCATGGGGTTATAATGTGCGTAAATGGATCTCGCCAGAGGTAGACCGGAATGCAAATACCGGTACCGGCAAAAGAAACTTCCCGATTTTCCGCCTTGCGGAGATCTACCTCAATTATGCAGAGGCGATGAACGAATACATGGATGTGCCTGATGCCAGCGTATACCAGTACATCAACCTGGTCAGGAACCGTGTGTCTATGCCGGCCTTGCCTATACTGTCGGCCGACAATACCAAAGATGGCATGCGCAGGCGCATACAGAACGAACGCCGCATCGAGCTGGCTTTTGAAAGTCACAGATTCTGGGATGTGCGCCGATGGTTGATCGCTAAGACGGTAGACAACGGAGAAGTCCACGGTCTGAATGCACGTCCTGCTGCCGCAGAACTTGCAGCAACCGGACTGAATGTGACTTCCGAAGCTGCGGGTGTAGCGGTATTTTATAAGCCAACCGTAATCCAGACCCGTACTTTCGTGGACAAACATTACCTTATGCCTGTCCCGCAAACCGAAATAGATAAGGATCCTAATTTAGTTCAGAATTATGGCTGGTAACATCATCGGAGAGCGTTTTTTTTGCTGCTCAGGACCTTATTGTAAAAGTTACAATAACTACTTTGAATTGCTGTAATTATCTGCTATTTTCAAGGCTTGATTTTAAACACAAATTAACCAAATACACAAATCAACCAATTACCAAATGAACAGAAGAGAAGCGCTTAAAAATACCGCTGTCTGGTTGGGTACGGCAATATCTGCAACAACCTTTGGTGTTTTATTTGAAAGTTTTACCCTTCCGGAAAATGAGAAGAACACAGTCTCATTCTCGGCAGGGCAGGAGCAGGTCCTGGCAGAACTCGCAGAGATCATCATCCCGACAACTAAAGATATACCCGGTGCCAAAGCCGCTGGCTTAGGCAGTTTTATACCGATGATGGTAACAGATTGTTTTCCGGCAAAAACGCAGCAGGCATTTGCCGAAGGTCTGAAAGCTATGGAAGCCACGGCATTAAAAGATTTTAACAAAGATTTCCTATCCCTTTCCAGCCAGGAAAGGGAACAACTGGTCAACAAATTACGTCTGGAAACTATTGCGCAACAGAAAGCCGACAGGGCCGCCAAAAAGAATGTACCTTACTTTTTCGTGATTGCAAGGGATCTGACCGTTCTGGGCTATTTTGCTTCCGAGATCGGTTGCACCCAGGCACGCGAATACCTGGCCATCCCTGGCCGTTACGACGGTGCTACAGCGCTCAAACCCGGACAAAAATCATGGGCCAGTTAATGTTTTAAAATAAGGAATCCGCAATCATGAATATAAATACCGATTTAAAGAAAGAAAATACATACGATGCTATAGTTATAGGATCGGGGATTAGTGGCGGCTGGGCTGCAAAAGAACTGACAGAAAAAGGGCTGAGGGTGCTGATGCTGGAACGTGGAATGAACGTGGAGCATGTGAAAGACTATGATACTGCCATGAAAGATCCATGGGAGTTCCAGCATGCCGGGCGTTTAACCGAAGAAATGAAACGTACTCATCCCGTTCAGAAGAGAGATTATCCTTATTCGGAGTACAACCAGAAATGGTGGGTAAATGACCTGGAATGCCCTTATACGGAAGACAAGCGCTTTGACTGGTACCGCGGTTTTCATGTTGGCGGTAAATCCCTGATGTGGGGACGGCAGAGTTACCGGTTCAGCGATCATAACTTTGAAGACAATGCCAAAGACGGTCATGGCAACGACTGGCCGATCCGTTATAAGGATTTAGCCCCATGGTACGACTATGCAGAGCGTTTTGCCGGGATCAGCGGACAGGCAGAAAACTGGCCCTTATTGCCAGACGGACAATTCCTGCCACCGATGGACCTGAACTGCGTAGAAAAATCTGTTAAAAAGAGGATAGAAGAACACTATAAAAGAACACGCATCATGACCATCGGGCGTGTGGCCAATTTAACAGTTCCGCATAAAGGCCGCGGCAATTGCCAGTACCGGAATTTATGTAGCCGCGGTTGCCCTTTTGGAGCTTACTTCAGCACACAGTCTTCTACCTTGCCTGCGGCCGAAGCTACCGGAAGGTTAACCTTAAGGCCGTACTCCATCGTGAACCACATCATTTACGATAAGAATACGAAAAAGGCCAAAGGGGTAATGGTGATTGATGCCGAAACCAACAAAACAATGGAGTTTTATGCCAAAATTGTTTTTGTCAACGGTTCTACACTCGGTTCAACGTTTATTCTTCTGAATTCCACTTCCGAAGCACATCCTAACGGATTAGGCAATGGAAGCGGACAACTCGGACATAACCTGATGGATCACCACTTCCGCTGCGGGGCCTCTGGCGAAGCACCGGGCTTTGAGGATAAATACACTTTCGGCCGCAGGGCAAATGGAATTTATGTGCCACGTTACCGCAATGTGGGAACCGATAAACGTGATTACCTGCGTGGGTTTGGTTACCAGGGCGGAGCAAGCCGCAAAAACTGGCAAAGTGATATCGCTGAGCTGGCGATCGGGGCCGACTTCAAAGAAAAAATGAGCAGACCAGGTGCCTGGACAATGGGACTTGGTGGTTTCGGCGAAATGCTCCCTTATTACGAAAACAGGGTATATATCGACAAGACCAAGAAAGACAAATGGGGTCAGCCCGTTTTGGCTATCGATTGCGAGTATAAGGAAAACGAGAAAAAGATGCGTATCGATATGATGAATGATGCTGCTGAGATGCTGGAAGCCGCAGGGATGAAAAACATCAAAACTTACGATAACGGTTGTTATCCGGGAATGGCCATCCATGAAATGGGTACCGCCAGAATGGGTAATGATCCTAAAACATCGGTGCTCAACAAATGGAACCAGATGCATGAAGTGAAAAATGTATTCGTTACGGATGGCTCCTGTATGCCGTCCATCGCTTGTCAGAACCCATCTTTAACTTTCATGGCATTAACAGCCCGTGCATCTGATTATGCGGTTAAGGAATTGAAGAAAGGTAATATCTAGTTTTTTAAAGACTGGTTGTTTAAAGAGTTTAAGAAAGTAAAAAGCGCTGCTGTTCTGAGGCTGGAATAAATTTTTTCTTCTTTAACAGAAGAAAAAAATGAATCCTATGCCTCTTCACAGCACGCATTTTACTTTCTCAGCATGATGCATACCAAATGCGTTATATAAACAAGAACTGTAATAATTATACCTTCTATGAATTGGCCTAGGCGCTGTTTTCCAGCTTTTCCAAAAAACCTGGAAGGCAGATGCCAGACAATGAATAGAATGGTTTATTTTTCCTATTACTCGGCTTCTTCGTCAATATTCAGCCTGATCTCATGATCAGAAACAATGATCAAACGATCTTTATACAAGCCGCCTATGGCTTTCTTAAATGCGCTCTTGCTGATTTTAAAATACTGATATATGGCTTCAGGTGAGCTTTTATCACCAAGGGCAATTACACCCCCACTGTATTTCAGGTCTTCCAGGATCACGTCCTTGGTTTCCAGGATATGACCATAACCCATGGGCTGCAGGCTCAGATCTATTTTACCTTCAACACGTATCTTTTTAACCCAACCTTTACGTGTTTCACCAGGGTTCAGCTCATCAAAAAGCTCATTGGTATACAACAGGCCTATGTATTTATTGTCGATAATGGCATTGTAGCCCAGGTCGGAGCGGTCGGCAATCAACAGGCTTACTTCATCACCTTCTTCCAGGTCAATTTCTTCTTCCTCTACATAATTGATCAGCTTTGAAGAAGCGAGCATGCGGTCGTTACTCTCATCCAGAAATACATAAACCACATGCTTGTCACCCCTGAACATAGGACGTTTCTGCTCCCGTTTAGGTACATATATATCTTTACCAATGCCAATATCCATAAATACACCCCCATCTTCAGTTTCATCAACTACGGTCAGACAGGCAAAATCTCCTACGCAGGCCAGTGGCCTTTTAGAGGTGGCCTGCAGCCTGCCATCTTTTTGCATAAATACAAAAAGGTTCAGGTTGTCGCCAATCTCAGCATTTTTAGGTACATCAACATAAGGCAGAAGGATCTCTTTTTCTCCTTCAGTTAATACGAGGCCTTCTTCTGTTTTTCTTATAATCCGGAGATCGTTGTATTGTCCTATTGCTATCATTTTGCAAAGGTAGCATTTGATTTCTATGTTCCTCCAAAATTTGGGTGTAGTGTTTGCCTACGGTTTTTACATTTTCCAGTTCACCTGCTTCCAGTCCGAACAGAATTTCCAGCTTTCGGGCAATCTTATAAGGAATATCCTCCCGGTCGGTGATACGGAGGTCACGGTAATTGTAAAAAGTGGTCATGCCTTTGCCAATGATGCCAGGTATCGATTTGAGTATGACTTTGTACTCTTTTCGTTTCAAATTATCAATACATTCCTCGATCCTGTACTTTTTAAGTGTTTCTTCCGTTTTTTGAACATTTGTTTTCATAAAGAATTGGTTTATTGATGAATAATTACAAGTCTATACAGAAACAGATATTCGCTGGTTAAAAAAATATATCTTTTATTTAAAATATTTTTTAGATACAATAAAATAGCGTTTGGAATACCGTTATTGTGCCTGCGGAACAACGAGGGTATACAGGTTTCCCCGAAAGCTATCCTTGAGCAAATTTAGCGCAATCCTGCTTCGGGTACCCGCGGAACAGCAAAAAACAAGAGTGTGATAAGGCAGGAGCTCCGGAATGTGTTGGCTTAAATCATAAAGCGGAATATTCATTCCTCCGATATTGTGTTCTTCATATTCATAAACTTCACGTACATCAATCAGCAGATAACTGATATCCCTTTCGTCCATTTGCTGCAGTTCATCCAGGCTAAGGGATGATGAAGGAGTGGGTTTGTTTTTCTGTGGCTGTGTACCTGCAGGTTCTTCAGCAGGCTTTTTAGTGCTTTTACTGAAACTGAACAACAGGCTTTCATTATTGAGCGCATTGTAAGTCAGCAGTTTTCCGGCCAGTACCTCTCCAAAACCGCAGATGACTTTAATGGCCTCATTGGCCATCATGCTGCCGATGATCCCTGGCAAAGTGCCAATTACACCGCTTTCTCCGCAATTTGGTACTTCATCGGCTAGTGGAGGTTCGGGGTACAGGGAACGGTAATCGGCACTTCCCTGATAATTAAAAACGGTTACCTGACCTTCAAACTGAAAAACAGAACCAAATACCAGTGTTTTATTCAGCAATACACAGGTGTCGTTTACCAGGTATCGGGTAGGGAAGTTATCCGAGCCGTCGATCACCAGGTCGTACCGGCCAATCAGCTCAGCTGCATTTTCTGCGGTTAGCCGGAAAGGATAGGACACGATTTCCAGCTCCGGGTTCAGCATGCGCAGCCGCGAGGCAGTAACTTCGGCCTTGGGTAGTCCTATATCTCTCATCTGGTAGATGACCTGCCGCTGCAGGTTGCTTTCTTCTACCACATCACCATCTGTAATCCCTATACGGCCAACACCTGCAGCTGCAAGGTAAAGCAATACGGGGCAACCCAATCCGCCTGCACCAACAACCAGTACCGATGCTTTCAGCAGTTTCTGCTGACCGGCAAGACCCATTTCCGGCAACATGATCTGTCTGTCGTATCTTTTCATATCACCCTGTCCCAATCCTTCCACACGGCCTCGTAACCTTGTTTGTCAATCATTTCCGCAATTTCAGCTGCGCTGCGTTCATCCGATATTTCAAACTGTTCCAGCGATTGTGGTTCTACTGCATAGCCACCCGGATTGGTCCTGGAACCGGCACTCATTGCAGTTATGCCCAGTTTAATGATGTTGTTCCTGAAAACCTGCGATTCCCTGGTAGAGATGGAAAGTTCCACTTCCTCATTAAAAAGCCTGTAGGCACAGATCAGCTGTACCAGCTCCCGGTCGTTCATGACCACTTTTGGTTCGAGTCCACCACTAAAAGGCCTTAACCGCGGAAAAGAAATGCTGTATTTGCTCTGCCAGTAAATTTTTTCCAGGTAATCCAGGTGCACGGCCGTAAAAAACGAATCCGTGCGCCAGTCCTCCAATCCGATCAGCACGCCCAGCCCCATTTTATGGATACCCGCCTGGCCCAGCCTGTCGGGTGTTTCCAGCCGGTACTTAAAGTTTGATTTTTTGCCTTTTGGGTGGTGTTTTTTGTAATCTTCCTCGTGATAGGTCTCCTGGTACACCAGCACGGTATTTAAGCCATAGGGCCTTAAGGCCTCATAGTCGGACAGGTCCAGTGGCTGCACTTCCATAGAGATATGCGCAAAATGGGGGCGGATCAGTTCCAGCACCATTTTAAAATAATCGGTATGTACAGACTGATTGGCCTCGCCTGTAACCAGCAACACGTGGTCGAAGCCCATTTCCTTTAGGACAGCTACTTCCTGCATGATCTCTATGGCAGAGAGGGTTTTGCGCTTCACTTTGTTGTCGTAGCTAAAGCCGCAATAGGTGCAGATGTTGTTGCATTCATTAGAAAGGTAAAGCGGTACATACATTTGTACCACTTTGCCAAAGCGTTTCAGGGTCAGTTGCTGACTCAGCTGTGCCATCTGCTCCAGGTAGGGAGCGGCGGCAGGGGAGATGAGTGCTTTAAAATCCTCCAGTGTTCTTTTTGATGCCGATAAAGCCCTTTCTACATCGGTACTGGTTTTGGCATAAATGCTCCGGCTGGTATTTTCCCAGCTGTAGCTTTCAAAAATGTCATTAAAACTGCCCATAAACGGTTAATCTAAAAAGGAAGTAAGGGGACTACTGGCAATGGCCTGCGCACCTGTTGCTACTGCAGCCAGCCGGGCTTCGAAAGCCATTCTGCCGGCTTCAACTGCCATTTTAAATGCCCGGGCCATGGCAACCGGATTTTCCGAAACGGCAATAGCTGTATTTACCAGCACGGCATCGGCGCCAATTTCCATCGCTTTTGCGGCATCAGAAGGAGCGCCTATTCCGGCATCTACCACCACAGGAACTTTACTTTGGGCAATGATGATTTCCAGGAAATCTATGGTCTTTAAGCCTTTGTTGCTGCCAATTGGCGATCCAAGGGGCATTACTGCCGCTGTACCTGCATCTTCCAGTCGCTTGCAAAGCACCGGATCGGCATGGATATAGGGCAGTACCACAAAGCCCAGTTTTGCCAGTTCTTCCGTAGCTTTCAGCGTTTCAATAGGGTCGGGCATCAGGTATTTAGGATCGGGATGTATTTCCAGTTTAAGCCAATTGGTTTCCAGGGCTTCTCGGGCCATCTGGGCAGCAAAAACTGCTTCTTTTGCATTCCTTACCCCTGAAGTGTTGGGCAGCAAACTGATCTGCGGGTGCCTTAAATGCTGCAGGAAGTCATCATCCGGTGCATGCATGTCCACTCTTTTCAGTGCTACGGTAACGAGTTCAGTGCCTGAAGCCAGCAGGGCGTCTTCCATGTTAAGGGCCGAACTGAACTTCCCTGTGCCTGTAAACAGGCGGGAATTGAATATTTTGTCTGCTATTTTTAACATATGCTTAAATATTAGAATGAACCACCTGTAAATTGCTGTACATTTCCCCGATGGCTAAAGATAGTTCCGTATGCCGGGTCAGGGCGCCTGAGACTGCCACACCATGCAAACCTGCCTGCATCAATAGTGGAATATCTTTGGCTTCAATACCACCGATAGCAATTACCGGCAGCCGGATACCCGCCTCCTGCATCTGCTCTATCAATCGGATATAACCTTCCAGACCAATAACGGGGCTCAGGTTCTGTTTTGTAGTGGTAAAGCGATAGGGGCCCAGTCCGATGTAATTTACCCCTTCAGCTGCCCGGAGCTGTATGTGCTCAAAGGTATTTGCGGTGCCGCCTATGATCATATCCGGACCAACGATGGCCCTTGCTTCAGCAACAGGCATATCGTTGAGGCCAAGGTGCAGTCCGTATGCACCTGCGGCCAAAGCTACCTGCGGGTAATCGTTTACGATCAGCCTGGCCTCATGTACCTTGCAGAGCCATGCTGCCTTCAGGGCAAGCGCTAAAACCTCATCTTCAGTCTGGTTTTTTACCCTTAGCTGGATCCATTTTGCTCCTGCAAGCAATACCTTTTCTATGGCTTCCAGGTGAGAGCCGCTGGCCGATGGCTGCGATATGTAATGTAAGCTGTCTATCATAACTGGTGGTGCCCCAACAGACTGGGGCTGCTGTTTAAAAATTGTTCAATGTATTTCTTGCCAAAAAAGCAGGCGGTATACAGATCCTGGCCTTTTGCCAGTGCTGCAGTTATGGCGGCAGACAGCACACAGCCTGAACCATGTTTCTGGTACACCTGCTGCACATCTGGCTTAAGTATCCTTAAACCTCCGGCTTCAAATAAGTAATCGGTACCGGCAGCTGTGCTGTTGTGCCCGCCTTTGAGTAAAACCGGGCAGTATGCCGACCAGGCCCTTGCTGCCTCCTGTGCAGCAGTGTTGCCGGCCAGAACCTGCATTTCGGGGTAATTGGGGGTAATCAGGTCCAGCTGACTTAAAACGGGCGCCAGTTTTTCCAGTGATTCCTCCCAGTTGTGAAAGGTGTAACCTGCACTGGCTTTTAATACCGGGTCGAGCACGATTTTAATGCCGGGAGCTTTTAATTTCAGAAAGGCCAGCACCTCCAGGAGGGTATCCTGATCTTTGATCAGCCCGATTTTGCAGGCCTTAACCTCAAATTTACCAAGCAATGGTGCCGCCTGATCGATAATCTGCCCGGCATCCAGCCAGTCGTTCTTTAAAAATACATCGGCTGTTTGTACCGTAAGTGCCGTACAAACCCCGAACCCATATACCTGCAATTGCTCAAAGCATTTGATATCGGCCAGAATACCAGCACCCGCACTCGGGTCAAATCCCGCAAGGCTCATTACATATGGTCTTAGCTGCTGCATATCCTCTTTATTTTATTGAAATTAGTTAAAGCCTGTTCCTTGTCGTTCCATAGCGCACCCAGAACCGCGGCGCCCTCAAATCCCATTTGTTTAAGGGGCTCAATTTTGTCTGCATCAATGCCGCCAATGGCGATGATTGGGGTAGTGTTTTCCATTACAGGTACTTTAAAATCCCCGGCAAGCCTGCTCTTGTATCCCGGCTTTGAAAAGCTGTCGAATACCGGCCCGAAAAAAGTATAAGCGAAACCCTGAACTTCGTTTAATTCATTTAAATTATGAATAGAGGTGCTTCTTGTAAATTCATCATTTTTAACTGTTTGTGTTGGTTGTTTTCTCATCCATTCCGGATAATGAAGTCTTTTTACGCCCGGAAAATCTGCGCTCAGCTCATGAAACTGGTGCAGGGCAATCCTATGGTGGAAACATTCATCTACAGCCGAAATCAGACCGGCATATTCCTGCCGGTCCGGGTTTTCTTTACGCAAATGGAGCACCGGCATACCGGCTTCGAACAGTTGATTGATCAGCGCTGCTTCTCCTTTAAATAAATGTGCAGAAGAGATTACAAACAACTTCATGGTCTACAGGTAAATTTCGCTGCCTTTTTCTGTAAACTCTTTCGATTTTTCGGCCATGCCTTTTTCCAGGGCAACCTGTTCGTCTACGCCTTGCTTTGCCGCATATTCCCTTACGTCCTGCGTAATTTTCATAGAACAGAAGTTAGGGCCGCACATGGAGCAGAAGTGCGCAATCTTGGCGCCATCGGCCGGAAGGGTCTCATCGTGAAACTCACGGGCAGTATCCGGATCCAGCGCCAGGTTAAACTGGTCTTCCCAGCGGAACTCAAACCTTGCTTTGCTTAGTGCATTGTCGCGGTATTGCGCTCCAGGATGTCCTTTGGCCAGATCGGCCGCATGCGCTGCAATCTTATAGGTAATCACCCCGTCTTTTACGTCTTTTTTGTTTGGCAGTCCTAAATGCTCTTTAGGGGTAACATAACACAGCATGGCGGTACCAAACCAGCCAATCATGGCCGCGCCGATGGCCGAAGTGATGTGGTCGTAACCCGGTGCAATATCTGTGGTAAGCGGCCCTAAAGTATAAAAAGGGGCTTCAGCACAATGCTCCAGTTGTTTTTCCATGTTCTCCTTGATCAGGTGCATCGGTACGTGGCCCGGCCCCTCAATAATGGTTTGTACATCATGTTTCCAGGCAATTTTGGTCAGCTCGCCCAATGTCTCCAGTTCACCGAACTGCGCTTCGTCGTTGGCATCTGCAATACATCCTGGTCTTAGCCCGTCGCCCAGAGAAAAGGCCACATCATAAGCCTTCATGATCTCACAAATCTCTTCAAAATGTGTATACAGGAAGTTTTCTTTATGGTGTGCCAGGCACCATTTGGCCATAATTGAACCACCGCGCGATACAATTCCGGTTACCCTTTTTGCCGTTAAAGGCACGTAACGCAGCAATACGCCAGCATGAATGGTAAAATAATCCACACCCTGCTCGGCCTGCTCAATCAGCGTATCCCTGAACAGCTCCCAGGTCAGGTCTTCGGCCTTGCCATTTACTTTTTCCAGGGCCTGGTAAATAGGTACGGTACCAATTGGTACGGGTGAGTTGCGGATGATCCATTCGCGGGTTTCATGGATATTTTTACCGGTTGATAAATCCATGATCGTATCGGCGCCCCATCTGCAGGCCCATACCGCTTTTTCCACTTCCTCCTCAATAGAAGAAGTAACGGCCGAGTTACCGATATTGGCATTGATCTTTACCAGGAAGTTGCGGCCAATAACCATAGGCTCCAGCTCCGGGTGGTTGATGTTGCAGGGGATGACTGCACGGCCTGCGGCCACTTCAGCACGTACAAATTCGGGGGTAATGTATCCCTTAGGGGTATTGGCACCAAAGCTATGGCCTTTGTGCTGGTGGTTCATCACCTCATACTGCTTGCCCAGCTGCGCATTCAGCAGGTCTATCCTTTGGTTTTCGCGGATGGCGATGTATTCCATTTCGGCGGTAATGATGCCTTTTTTTGCATAATGCATCTGCGAAACATTGGCTCCTTTTACCGCACGGTAGGGCTTATTGAGGTGTTCAAAACGCAGGGTATCCAGTTTGCTGTCTGCCAGGCGCTGCTGTCCGTAATCAGACGAGATCTGCTCCAGCTGCTCCACATCCTGCCTGCCGGTGATCCATTTTTCCCTTAACCGGGGCAGTCCGGCTTTGACATCAATATGCATATCAGGATCGGTATACGGGCCGCTGGTGTCGTATACGGTAACAGGGGGATTTGGTTCGGTAAGGTTAGAACGCTCTCCAAAACGTTCTCCAAAACGCTCTCCAAAGCCATTATGGATTTTGGTGTCTGTTAAAGAGATCTCGCGCATGGCGACTTCAATCTCATGCAGTTGTCCCTTTACATAGATCTTGCGTGAGGCCGGAAAGGGGGTACGGGTAATGATTTGTTCGTTGGGAATTTTTTCAGTTTTCATCCGTTAAGTTTTAAGGTGTGAATTATCCGCCCTGCGTGGCTTTGATGAGGGTTACCTGGTCGCCCTGCCTTAGGGTGTGCACAGACCAGTCTGTTTTGGCTACAATGTTCTGGTTAATGGCCACAGCCATTCCTTTGGCCTCCTGCCGGAGCACCAGGGCAAGCAGCTGTTCAACCGAACAGGCTTCATCAACAACATAGGTTTTGTGGTTTACAGTGATATCCATATTTTAAAAAATTGGAAAACTGTAGGGGATAGCCCATAACGGGTCGAAAAGACAGCAATAGATTTGCTTCTACTTTTCCCTTCGGCAGTACTAACTGCATCAGGTTCAAAGGGTATATCTCAGCGCAAGGCACCCCTAAAGTTTTTTGTAAAGCTAGGTTATTTAATTTGTAAAAAGCAAAAAAGACCTGCAAAATTTAAATTGCCAGGCCTTTTTTATCCTTTTAACGCAATTTGTGCGCTATTTTGGCAATTCCGGTGCCCTTTCTTTCCATGGAATTACCGAGATACTTTCCATAAAGGCGATGATGGCATCTTTTTCTGGTTTAGAAAGCCCCAATGGCTTTAATAACCTGTCGTTTTTAGGCAATAAAGGGTCATTTACCTGTTCTGGCCTTACCCGTTGTACCGGCATCCCTACATTGTACATGTTCATTACACCATCCATATCGCTGAACAGGCCATTGTGGAACCATGGGGCAGTGCGCATTACGTTGCGCAGACCAGGGGTTCTGAATTTGCCCACGTCTTCAGGTTTTTTGGTGATGTTGTACAGGCCAAGATCTTCATATTTGCGGCGGAAGTAAGTTAAACCTGCGTTGTGGAATTCCCCGTCACTAAACAAGGGACCATTATGGCAATTCAGGCAACGTGCTTTTGTACGGAACAAGTGGAGGCCCAGTATCTGCTGATCTGTTAAACGTTTCTTATCACCCAGCAGAAAATGATCAAAATCGCTTTTGCGGCTTACAATTGTTTTCTGATAAGTAGCCAGGGCCGAAACAATACGTTCTACAGTTACTTTCTTATCGCCAAAAGCTTCGGTGAACAGGGGCTGATAGCCTTTGATCTTCTGCAATTTGGCCGGTAGTTTTTTCAGGTCCTGGTGCATTTCAATGGGGTTGCTGATGGGGTGTGCAGCCTGATCTTCCAATCCATTGGCACGTCCGTCCCAGAAAAGTTTTTTAAAGAACCATACATTTTCAAGAGAGGGGGTGTTGCGTTTACCGGCGCCATGATCGTGGCCTATGGCCTTTTCCCGTCCATCCTGCCAGTTCAGGTCTGGTGCATGACAACTTGAACAGGAAATCTGGTTGGAGCCCGAGAGGCGGGGATCAAAGAACAGGTTCCTGCCCAGGGTAATCACCCCTTTCAACTGCTCTTTTTGGTCTTCAATGGGAGAGAGGGGCACTACGCCCAGTTCAACAAATTTAACTCCCGAATCCAGGGTTGGTACAGGCCATTTATCCGGCGATTGGGAATAGATCTTCCTGAGCGAATCAACAGGTAATGCATCACCAGTAATGAAGTCGAAAGAACGGAAAGAAACAAACAATAAGATAAATAGCAGCGTACTCAACGCCAAAAACACCCGTTTCATACTGTCAAAAATAAAGATTTAAAGAGAGATTTGCAGCTAATCTGCGATTTCCTGGTAGCGTTGCTGCAGGCACGGTAACTTCCTGTTTTTGTATTGCCTGGATATAAGTTGTATTTAACGTTATTCCGGTTTTAAAATCTTTGCTTAAGGTATTGCTGACGTAACCTAGCTTTAGGTTTAATATGCCTTTTTTCATTCTTTGATAGACATAATCCGGATACATCACGGTTAAAGTAAATGCATTTTGCTGTGTCAAAGGAGCACTGGCACTTACATCAAAAGGCAGCAGCAGTGAAGGAGCAAGGCCAACTGAATAGCTGTTTCCAGATGCAGTAGTGTGGTACCAGTTTCCACTAATGCCCGGACGGAAATTTGCATACTCAAAAAGATGCGCAGTTACTGCATCTTTTTTGTAATTGTAGAGGTAATTTAATGAAGCTCCCCATTCAAAAGTATTGCTGCCGTAAGTGTCAGCATTGTTAAATGCGACACCACCAGACTTGTTGTTTGCAGTATAGTTTTTCCCGAAAAATCCGGCTACATCATCCGTTCCATCCAAATCCGAATAAACGAGTTCGAGTTGCTTCAGATTACGTTTATGTTTTCTGGTTAACAGCAGGTGCCCACTTAAAGTCTCGCTGGTATAGGTGCTGTAAACTATGTTTTTTAAAGACTGATCAAGTTCATTTTGGTTTTTATCAGATGTATTGATGTATTTAAACTCTAATAAGATATTCCATGTGCCGGTTTTTCCTGCAGCATAGATACTCCCTCCCTTATATTGTTTTCTTCTGGAAAGTTCATCATATGAAATCGGTGCATAACCATAACCATAATTCAAGTAGGTAATCCTTTCCGGATACTGCAAGCCAGTTTTGTATTCTGTCCTCTTGTAGGCAATACTGGTCTCTTCTGTACCATAACCCCATAGTCCCGATGCGCCCAAGTTCCAGTTTTTAGTAATATAGGTTAGTTCCGGTTGCATTTGAAAATCAAACCAGTTTAAGGCCATGCGGGGATCTACAGATCTGTCAGCCAGGTAATAGATGTAATTAAAACCAGACGAAAAATTAAGCTTTTCTTTCAATAATTCATAACTGATGATACCTTTTGCATGGTACTTCTGTCTGCTGAAATTACTTTCCTTAGCCACAATGTGATAAAAAGGCTGGTCATCTGTACCTTCTCCACGCAATACATTGCCAAGGTCTTTTTCCTGTAGCTTCGAGTATTCAAAATTACCGTAAAGCTTAAAGCGGTTTATTTTTTTTATGCCCTCAGCTTCAAAAGAAATTCTGTTGCTGCTTCCCGGAGTTTGCGGACCTTTGAAAGCACCCTCACTATACTCATAATGCAGGCTAACCTTGCTCAGTTGTTCTGATGGATACCTGAGCAGTGCTGTTGCACTTTCTTTTGCTACCCTAAGTTCCCTTTCGGCCAGATTAAATAAATATAATGAATCTTTCGGCCTGATTTCCTGGGAAAACAAGCCTAAAGACAAAAACATCAGGGATGCCAGTATTTTAAACCTCATTGCTATTTGAAAACACTTTTTGTAGGATCGGCCATCGGCAGATAGTCAAAATCCTCTGACGAATTATTGGAGTCTTTTAATATTCGCCTGCCATTTGCAATTTTACTGGTTTTTCTAATTACGGACTGAGAAGAAAAAGAGCCGCCAGGCACAAAAGTAAAACCTGCATCAAGCGCCGCCGGTAACCTGTGTGGTACACGTTTGGTGGCAACGGTCTGTGCCATTTCTACAGCATCTGTAATTATAGAATTTGGTAGCTGCACAAACAATTCCGTGGTTGTAGTAATCGCTTTTACATCTGGGGAAGGATATTTATTAAATTTTGTTACATCATCTTTAGTTTTAAAGATTACAATGGCCTCCTGACCCCGGGTATCTAAAATAAGATCTCTGTCGTCCAGGTGAATCACCTCAATGTTTGGTACATCTGCGTTTTCCAAATCTGTAGCCAATGGATTAATACCGGGGATATTCCCAAAGTAACCCTCGAAATCAGCTTTGCTGAGATCAATAGTTAGTGCGGGGTTTTTAACAGTATATTGTTTTCCACCACTGGTAAACGATGCTTTGTGGTTCATCGCACTTTGGGCAATAATGATGCTGCCACCTGGCTGTATGGGATATTGCTTGCCGGTTCCGGGAATACGGTGTATGGCTTTTGCATAAACATAATCTGTATTCGCCTTGGCATTATTCATACCTATAGATTTGGTCCAGTCAAATTGTCCTGTGGGTAAAAAATGAGGCTTACTCAAGTCAGAAGTAGTATTATTGACGCCGATGATTAAAGCAAAATAAAGACTGTCCGCATACATTACTTCTGATGAATTGTTATAAATCTCAAAAAACTGGTCTCTGATACCGGCACCATCCGATGCACTCGACCCCCCGTAGTAGACTTGTTTAATTACCCAATCGCCTAGTCTTCCGGCTGTCATTACCAATTCCAGTGTTCCCGAAGTATTGTTAATCCCTGCGTTCATATTCGCGTTAAACACTACGTCTTCAGTAGTCATAACCCCTGTTGCAACTGAATAGTCTACTGCGGGTATTTTTAATGTAGAAACAACCGAATAGTTGCCTGGTATAATGCTATTAAATTTTACCACGCCACTCTCATCGGCTACAGCCTTATTTATTTGACCATTTACCTGGTTGGTTATGGTAACCTCTGCTTTTGCCGGGGAAAGTCCTAATCCGGAAGTCTTATCGTCAAATTTTACCTGAAATGTTACCGAAACCGGTTGCACTTCGTTTTTGTCCTTTTTACAACCAGAGAACATATAGCTGAATGTTAAGATTGTAAATAAAAGTTGAATTTGTTTCATATTTAATAGTTGTTAAAATTTAATAGAAAGATCTGCACTTACACTTACCGGAAAGGTATAAGTGGTTACCTTATCCGTTATCCAATTATAAGAGCTGTTTCTAATGTTAAATACGTTATAGGCATTTACCGACATGCGCATGGCTTTACCAATATCCTTTGCAACCCTTAGTGATAGGTTAGCATACACCAGAGGCTGTTTAGTTATGTTTGCTGCCGCACTGTTAAGGGCAAGGTAATTATAGGTTGCGTCATCGGGATCAAAAACGGGAATCTCATAACGTTGAAAATCTTTGTCTAGGTAAGCAACAGGCAAATAGGCCTTGTCCAGTATTTTGCTCTGCTTCAGCCAGAAAAAATCAGTTAATATACTCACCACAAAACCCAACTTAGGAATATGGGTAGAGGTAGTTAGTTTACTCATAACCTGATAACTTTCCGTAGTGCTGGGGCCGTATACTCCAAACCAGGCTTTGTAACTGTCTGTTATAAACTTATCATCAGCTTTCTGGGTCGAAAACCCATCTCTTTTAAAAGTGCTATAGGAAAAGGACGTGTTCAGGTTAAAGCTGGTTTCAATTACTTTGACTTTTTTTGTAGCGATAAACCATTCCAGTCCGGCATTATTACTGCTCAATCTGTTTCCGGTACTATTGTAGCTGGTTATCCACTTACGTGTCCCGCCACTAGCCACATAACCTGGTTTGCCTTCGGCATCCAAAATATAACTGTACTCTGGCAAAGTGTATCCCTTATAAACGGTCTCGTTGCTGAAGCCATCCCTGCTGGTCTTATAGTACCCAAAAATGGAGGAGTCAAAAAACTTATCTTTATAGGAAAGACCAATTTCCACCTGAGAGGATTTAGAAGCTACCATGGCCGAATTGTCTGGTGTTATTTTATCAGTGTACACCAGGAACAGGCTTTTGGAAACATCATTGCTGTTAAAAACGTTAAGTAGAGGCAGATCAAAATATATCGGACCTGGGTATCTGTGAGACAAGGTGGGAGCTTTAGAAGCCATACCGAATGCCAGACTAAACTTCATTTTGCTGGATAGCCCATAGGTGGTATTAATCCGTGGCTGCAGGTTTACACTGCCGTTCTGATTGTCGTAACGCAAACCTGCATTTATTTTTAAGGGCATACTGAACAGGTTAAAACCAAAATCGTCCTGTATATATATCCCATAATTAAAAATAGCAGGGAGCAGTTCATAGCTATAAGGTCGCTCATTTTGAAAGCCTACATTTGCCCACCTTGGTGCATCAGGATCAATTACAATACCTTCTCCTTTGTTGTCCGAAAAATAAATATTGGTACCAATACTCAGGTGATGCACCAGTTCTCCCGTATAGAACTCATTGTTAATACTCAGGTTTCCATTCAAATTGCCAGGTCTGCCCAAAAGGTGTTCAACCGCAAGAAATGTTCCCGGAGTATAATAACCTACATAAAGACCGGTGGTATCTTTATCTGCCATTGCCTTGGGCGCATTGTTAAAACGGCGCTGATTGTAGGTTTCCTGATAACCTTTGCTGTAGCCAATACTCATGCTGACAGACTTCAGCACAGTGTGGTTCACATTCACGGAAGACCTGTTAGAAATAGAGAAATTTCTGGACTTAGCAAAGGTCATATAGTCTTCACCTACATCAGGATCAAGTTTTACATCATCAAGCCTGGTGTTGTAGTCTAATGAGATCGTGTTTTTAAAACCCTTAAATAGGTAAGAAGTCCATATCAGGCCTGTACTTACCCTTTTATAGGACTTAATAGGATCACTCGGGTCTTCCTCACTAAAGAGATAGTTCGCGGAAAAATTTATTGCTCCCGTTTTTTTTCCCAATACATAACCTTTTGAAAGTGAAAAATTGGTGGAATTAGCATTGATTCTGGAGTTGAACTGGTATTTGGTCCTGCCTGCCTGCCTGTTAATGATTACTGCACCATCGGTCAGGTCGCCATATTTTGCTGGTGCAACGCCAGAGATCACCTCGATACTTTCAATGTTGTCGGCTGGAATTTCCCTCAGATCCAGGCCAGCAAAGGTAACATCAAATCCGCCGTTTGAGCGGCTCCCAATAGCTGAACCGGCTAAGCCGAACTTACCTACGTTCCGGTTTTGCATATTTGCATTGTTAGACAGCTGGATGTCATCCATTATAATCGCAGTTCCCAATGCATTGTTCATTGAGTGCAAACCTTCGGCCTGGCTTCTTAAAGTAATGTTTGTTGGATTTTGCAATTGGGGAGGGGTTACAGTTTTCCCCGGAAGATTGTTTAATATATCAGTCAGACTAAAAGCCTGAACCTGTTCAACTGCCTGCCTGTCAAACAAAATGGAAGAATTAGACGATCTGGTTTTACGTACCTCGCTTACCTCAACTTCGTTTAAACTCAGGTTCAGGTCAAGAAGTATAAATTTCAGATTCTTAAGGTTTGAAGTGGTGTTAAAAAAAGTTTCTATGTTTTTTTTTCCAACCATTTTAATGGTTACATCGAAATTTCTGAACCGAACAGTATCCACACCAAATTCAAAATAACCATCACTAGTAGTATAAGTTGATATTGCAAGCACTTCAGATTGCACGGTTGCAAATGGAATGGCTTTTTGTTTAACATCAACCACGCGCCCTGTTACAAGTACCTTTTTCTGCGCGTAAGCATTACTTGTAATCAACAGTATTATTAAAATGTATACTTGTTTCAATTTAGACTTATTCTAATATCCCCTGCAAAAGTGTAATTATTACACTAATTATCCAAATTATTTAGAATAAATCTAATTAGTCGAATTCCTTTACCGCTTTCTGACAGTTTTTCCAAAAATACCAGCAAATGAATTCCTAAATTTGCGGCGCAAACCGATTGCAATGATCTCTAATTTAAAACACCGTTTCTTTCTCAGCCTTTTTTTCTTCATGTCGGGCTTAAGTTTTTCTACCTGGGCCTCTCGTATCCCTACCATTAAAACTATTTTTGGCTTTAACGAAGCAGAACTGGGCAGTATGCTGCTGGCCTTGCCTATCGGTTCTTTACTGGGCCTGCCCATTTCGGGCTGGCTGGTTTCCAGATACAATAGCCGGGTGCCCTTAACGGTAGGGTACGGGCTCAATGCATTTGCCCTGGCACTTATTGGTTTTGCACACAATACATTTACGCTGGTTGCGGCAGTAGTGATATTTGCTTTCACCACACGGATTTTTAACATTTCTGTAAACACCCAGGCCATCACACTGCAAAAGCGCTTCGATAAAAAGATCATGGGCTCTTTTCATGGCTACTGGAGCATGGGCGGTATCGGCGGAATTCTGATATCGACGCTTTTAATCGGATTGAACGTTTCTATCCAGATGCATTTTGTGGCTGTAGCAGTCGTTATGCTCATCATAACCCTATATTCATATCAGTTTTTATTGAAAGGCGACCGCTCCGAAACAGGGAACAAACTGAATTTAAAAAAGCCAGATCCTTATATCGCGTATCTCGGACTGGTGGTTTTTCTTTGCGCCATATGTGAAGGCGGGATGTTCGACTGGAGTGGAATTTACTTCCAGGAGATCATTAAGGTAAAAGTGTTTACGTATGGGTACCTGGTGTTTATGACCTTTATGGCAGCTTCAAGGTTCCTTTCAGATCTTATTGTTGCCCGTTTTGGAATGCCGAAATCTTACATTATGAGTGCGGTATTTATTGTATCAGGAATAAGTTTGGCTATTATTTTTCCATATTTCTGGACGGCTATGATTGGTTTCTCACTGGTGGGCTTCGGTACGGCTGCCATTATCCCTATGTCTTATGCGCTGGCAGGGGCGTCCAAAAAGTATTCTGCAGGTATGGCCATATCCATTATAGCCACCTATTCTATAACCGGGATGCTGCTTGGACCACCGTTAATCGGCTATCTTGCCCATGCTTTTAACTTAAGGGTTTCCTTTGTCATATTTGCCATTTGTGGTATTCTGCTGATCCCGATTACCCGAATGTTCTTTAAACACCAAAGGCTTTCAGATCAAACTGCATAACAGCCGATCCAAAAGCCTTTGGCGATTTCAACATTGTTTTTATTTAAATATCCTGCAGGGCATTATCAGGATCATAGGCTGAATCCTGTGCTGCCGATTTGCTTTTCTGCCTTTCAGTTTCCTTAAACTCTTTGAATTCCTGGGATACTGCTGCTGCCTTATTTTTTACATTATCCACCACGCGGTCTTTCAGGTGAGCAAGCTCTTCTTTGCCTGTCGACATGCGCTCCCTTACCGAATGGTAACCATCTTTAATGTTATCTGTTAAATCCAGCGCTTTGTCAGAAATCCGCTCCCTTGTTCTTTTACCGCTATCTGGCGCAAATAAAACGCCCAGTACGGCCCCAACTGCCAGTCCGGCCAATAAACCGATCACAGCAGTGGAAGTATCAACCGGTCTGTGTGACATGCCTGTGAAACGATTGGCCATTAATTTCTTGTAATTCATAATGCTCTCCTGTTGATTAATATCTTATGATAAACAGCACACTGCCAATATTGTTTTAATTCACATTGAATTTTATTTGAGTACGGGTAGAGCTTGGTATGAGTTACCTATTTTTAGGTTTTTTTTAGGGCCTTTCTAGGTCGTTCCTAGGTCCTTTCTAGGTCAAATGACCTTAATCTGATTTAGAAAAGATTTAAAAATGATTTAAATAACTTTTAAAAAACTAAAACACAGTTTAAACTGTTATGTAACTCAGCGTTAACCGCTGCACACCAGATATAAACAGTATTTATGAATTTAAACTTAACAAAATGGGAAAATTATTAGGCGGAATCTATGGCCCTACAACCGGAACAACAGGAAACCTCACCAGCTACGTTTTAAACGGGCAAAATATAATCAGGATGAGGGCACATTCAAGAACAAGATCCAGTGAAAGACAGCTGGACAACGAAATGCGGATGAAAGTAATCAGTGATTTCTTTTTCCATATGAAACCCATCCTGAAGGCAGGCTTTGGCCCGGCCGCAAAAAACACGACCAAAAACTATTACAATATTGCAGTTTCCTACAATAAAAAACATGCATTGAAAGGCTTTTACCCTAACGTTGAGGTTGATTATCCCAATGTATTGCTTAGCGATGGTGATTTATTGCCTGCTGAGAACCCAGTCGCAAAAAGGGTATCGGGTGGTATAGAATTTACCTGGGATACCGACGGTTTTGCATGGGGCAATGGTGCCGATCAGGTAATGGTATTGGCTTATTTTCCTGAATCAGGCAGAAGAGAAATGTTCTGCTACGGTGCCCGGCGCATGGAAGGCAGAGAATTTTTGCCCCTGCAGGACAATCAGATGGAGCAACCTGCGGAGACCTATATTTCCTTCATATCACCAGACCGTTCTGAAGTGGCCAGAAGTATTTACCTGGGGCAGGTGTAAATTAAACATCACTTTGTAAAAATTACCTCAATTAGGTAAAATAAAGGCACTTTATTGTCTATTTTTGTATCGTGTATTTTTTACACTAACTACGGTACGAAAATGAAGAAAAGCTTACTCACTTTAACCCTTGGCGGACTGGGCATTGGCATCACGGAATTTGTGATGATGGGCCTGCTACCTGATATCGCAAAAGATCTGTCCATCACCATTCCGCAGGCTGGGCACCTGATTTCTGCATATGCCCTTGGGGTAGTGATCGGCGCACCTGTATTGGTAGCCATCGCCGGGAGTTACCCTCCGAAAAAGATATTGATGGCGCTGATGATGATGTTTGTGGCATTTAATGCCATGTCGGCTTTTTCTCCTGATTATACCACCATGTTTATTGCCCGTTTACTGGCAGGCCTGCCGCATGGTGCATTTTTTGGTGTTGGATCTGTAGTGGCCAGTCGCATTGCTGATAAGGGTAAGGAAGCTTCGGCCGTGTCGCTTATGTTTGCAGGTTTAACCGTAGCCAATGTAATCGGCGTACCGCTCGGAACTTTCATCGGGCATAATTATTCCTGGCGTTATACCTTCGTAATCATCGTAATCGTAGGTTTAATTACCCTTTTAAGTCTGAAGTTATGGATGCCGGCTTTACCGGCAACAAAAAACAGGGACCTGAAAAAGGAACTGGGTTTCTTTAAACTACCGGAAGCCTGGCTCATCATTCTGATGATTGCCATTGGAACAGGAGGGCTGTTCTCCTGGTATAGTTATATTGCACCTTTGCTGACCGATGTAGGCGGTTTTTCTGCTGATTCCATCACGTATATTCTGGTGTTGGCCGGCCTGGGGATGCTGGTGGGGAACTTCATAGGTGGTAAACTCGCCGATAGGTTCTCGCCTGCAAAAGCTTCTGTTTCGTTACTGATTGCGATGGCTGTGACCTTGTTTATTGTGCATTATATTTCTGCAAATCAAACACTTTCACTGCTCATGACTTTTGTAACCGGTGCTGTAGCCTTTGCACTGGCTGCCCCTATACAGATGCTGATGATTACCACGGCTAAAGGATCTGAAATGCTGGCTGCCTCGGCAAGTCAGGCCAGTTTTAACATTGGTAATGCCCTGGGTGCCTTTCTGGGCGGTTTGCCGCTGGCAGCCGGCTACGATTATACTTCACCCGTATGGGTGGGTACATTGATGGCTTTAACAGGGGCCATGTTTGCCTGGATGCTGATTGCCCGGAACAAGAGACTGGCGCTGGCCAGCTAGTTTTTTGCTTTTACCGGCATTAAATTCCCCGGCAGTATTTTGAAATCCTTAAATCTTTGTCTAATTTAGATTCCAACCAAATATTCAGGCAAACCTGTCTTTAAAAGCAGGAAAGGGATTGCTGTATTTACCATGCAAAATCTGAACATACTCCAGGACGAAGAATTGCTGCAGCTCTTGAAACAAGAGCAGATGGCTGCTTTTGAGGAGATTTATAACCGTTACTGGGATAAACTCTATGCTGCTGCTTATAAAAGGCTGCAGTCAAAAGAGGTGTCGGAAGAGTTGGTACAAGACCTTTTTACCTCCCTTTGGATAAACAGGAATGTGTTGAACATTCATACTTCAGTTGCCGGATATCTTTTTACATCGGTAAGGTACCTGGTGCTCGGCCAAATCCAGAAGGAAATGGTGAGGGCCAGTTATAAGGAATCTTTATCCCTCAACAGGATCGATAATTCGACTGAAGAAACGGTGCTGTTGAACGATCTGGTAGCTAACCTGAACGTCGCGGTAGAACAATTGCCGGTAAAATGCAAATCTGTATTTGAACTGAGCCGTAAGGAATTTAAGTCAAACAAAGAGATTGCTGCCGAACTGGGGATATCTGAAAAGACCGTAGAAAACCAGCTGACCAAGGCTTTAAAGCGTTTAAGGCTGGGGTTGAATAGCCTGCTGCTGAGCTTGTCGATGTTAATGATCACATTATTTTAATTTTTTTTCTTTTAGCGTAGGGGTAGAGCCGTAGCTGGCTCACTTACTATTATAACCTAATATAATAGACCTGCAATGAATAAGAATATTTCGCCGGAACTTATCCGTAAATATATTGGCGGGAACTGTACACCCGAGGAGATCGAGAATGTGCACAACTGGTATGCATCTTTCGAAAATGAACCTGATCCGCTGATCGATCTGGAACTGAAAGAACAGCTGGAACTCAAAATGCGTATGCTTGGCCGCATCAGGACAAATATTCAATCTATTGGGGCCGATCGCAGAAACAATCGCATGAAACCGCTTTTGTACAGCTGGGTGGTAAGTGCAGCTGCAATTTTTATTGTAGTGCTGGGAATTGTTTTATACCAATCTGATTTTAAATCCAAATACTTTACGCGCAAAAACGATAATGCGGAGATTATATCGCCTGTTGTGGTTCACAATAAAACGTCAACGTTACAGAAACATATCCTTCCAGACTCAAGTGTAATCTGGCTGAGGCCTTTAGCCATGATTATGTACAGTAAAAATTTTGTACAGGATACCAGGAAAGTATCGATGAAAGGGGATGCTTTCTTTGAAGTAACCAAAGATAAAAAGCACCCTTTTGTGATCTATAGCGGAGGGCTGATCACTAAAGTATGGGGTACCAGTTTCAGTATATCCTATAATTCTGAAACCCGGAGTACCGAAGTGGCGGTGCTGACAGGTAAGGTTTCCGTAAGCCCCAATAAACATTCAGAAGAGCGTTCAGGAGAGCGTTTAGAAGCGCGTTTAGCAGAGCCTTCCGATGAGTTGATGTTATTGCCGGATCAGAAGGCAGTTTATTCTGAATCGCACAAATTAAGCAAGGCTAAAATTACACAGAACTCAGCCGTAAGCATCTGGAAAAAGGAGGATGTATTGTTTGATAACATTACTGTAAAAGAGATCATAAAGGTGCTTAATATAAAGTTTAACGTAAACATAACAACAACCGATCAGGCCTTGAACGATTACGTGCTGAAAGCAGATTTTTCAGGACAGAGTTTACCAGAGATCCTGCTCATCATGGAAAAATCACTGAACATTACCTATAGTATTGAGGGTGCAGATATCCTATTGAAACAACAACAAAAATAACCAGCTAACCAAATTTTAAACCAATAGTATGAATAGAAAAACAGGATACATTTTTTAAGGAGATTAGGGGCGCTTGCAACACCCCTAATCATAAAGGACCATAAATAAACACCTATGTAGGGCATAGGTGAACGGTGCCATTTTGTCTCATTTTTAACCAACGAAACAATCAAATTTATGAATTTTTATTTACTAAACTCCATTGACTGGCGTAGAATTATGAAGATCACACTGAGTCAGCTGATCATAGCTTTAGTACTTACCGGCATGTCTTATGCCGAGAATATTAAAGCACAGGCCCTGTTAAACCGGCCTGTGAAATTTAAGATCGATAATTCGACCTTAGGTCAAACCCTGCGGCAAATTGAAAGGTTTGCCCATGTGAAATTTGTATATAGCCGCAACATCATAGAATCAGATCAGGAAGTATCTGTAGTAGCGAATGATGAGCGGTTGGAAAGTATACTGAATAAGCTGCTCAAACCTATAGGTATTGCCTACGAGGTGATCAACGACAGGATTATCCTGAGCAAAGCAACAGCTCCGGCAATACCGGCAATCGGCAGTGCCGGGCAGCAAACGGTAATTAAAGGTCAGGTTACGGCCGCCGACGGGCAACCTATTCCTGGCGTAAGCATCAAATTTAAAGGGACTGAGGGGGGGACCACCACGGATACGAACGGAAAATACAGCATTACCATACCGGCTGCTGATGGGGTACTGGTTTTTTCCTATATGGGCTTTAATACGAAAGAAGTGATCATCAACGGACGTCAAACCATCAACGTACAGCTGGAAGAGCAGTCTAAAGACCTTTCGGAGGTAGTGGTGGTAGGTTATGGTACGATTAAGCGGACAGACCTTACCGGTGCCGTGGGTACCGTAAGTTCGGCCGACCTGAATAAAGCTACTTCTACCAATCTTGGGCAGGCTGTTCAGGGCCGGATGAGCGGTGTGCAGGTTACACAGACTTCCGGGCAGCCTGGTGCCGGTGCCGATATCAAGGTGCGCGGTGTCGGTTCCGTAAAATCGGGGAACAGTCCGCTTGTCCTGGTAGATGGTTTTGTGGGCAGTACGAACGACCTGGATGCTGATGATGTGGAATCCATTACTGTGTTAAAGGACGCTTCTGCGGCGGCAATTTATGGTTCCAGGGCCGCAAATGGCGTATTGCTGGTAACCACAAAGCGGGGTAAGGCAGGCAAAACCAATGTAGAGTTTAAATCGGAATATGGCTGGCAGTCGCTCACCAAACAACCCAATTATCTGAACGGACCAGACTGGGCCAGGCACCAGAACGAAGCCAGGATATATAATGGCAAATCGCCGTTCTGGATTGATGCCCAGGCCCCGGAAACCATTACGGAATGGACAGACTGGTCGGACTATGTATTCAGTACGGCACCTGTTCAGGACTATCATATTGGTGTAAATGGAGGCAATGAGAAAACAAAATTTGCTATTGGTCTGGGTTATATCAACCAGAAAGGTACCATTATAGGAACAGATTTTAAAAGGGCAAATGTGCGTATGAATTTCCAGCAGGAGCTAAGCAAGCGCATTCGTGTGGGTGCAAACATGAGTTATATCCGTTCTGGCTATGCTACTACCATTACTGCATTTTCATCCTCTCAACCGGCGGCGCTAAACGGAATTACCGCTGCGCCGCCTACTATTCCTGCTTATAACCCTGATGGATGGCCGGGAGCGCCGCGTCCGGGCTACCCTGGAGAGGCCTTTATTACCAATACCACCTGGAAAACGCCTTCTATTGCCAACAACATGCTGGATAATTATGCGCGTACCAACCGTACTTTCGGGAACCTGTTTGCCGAGGCCGACCTGATACCGGGTTTGAAGTACAAACTGGCGGTGAACGGATCGGTAACACAGAATTTTAATGAGGAGTGGACCGGAAAATGGGCCATTTATTCGCCTACAGACCTGGAACACCTTAATCCGCTTGCACAGGGTGCAACAGCCAGTCTGCGTAACGTATCCAGGGAAAGTTATGTGTGGGAGATACAGAATTTGCTGACCTACGATAAGGTTTTTGGCAAGCACAGTGTGAATGCCTTACTGGGTTTTTCAGCTGAAAAAGGCGATGGCTATCAGTTTGATGCCTCCAAAACAGATTTTCCTAATGAAGACCTGAGGGCTTTGGATGCCGGTAATACACTGGGGGCCATAAACGGTGGTTTTGTGAGCCCATATTCCCTGATCTCACAATTTGCAAGAATCAACTATTCGTACAACAGCAGGTATCTTTTCCAGGCCAATGTGCGCCGCGATGGTTCTTCGGTATTTGCACCAGGCAGACAGTATGGGGTATTCCCGTCCTTTTCTGCCGGGTGGAGGGTTTCTGAAGAGCCTTTCATGAAAAATGTAAAGGGCATCAGTAATTTAAAGATCCGTGGTAGCTGGGGGCGGCTTGGAAATGCAAACATCCCGGCTTACTCCTGGATCAGCACCATTGATGTACGTGGCGGTGCAGTGTTTGGCAATCCGCAGACCCGTCAGCCAGCTTATTATACCACGCAGATGGCCAATGAGCGGGTGAAATGGGAAACCACAACCTCTACCGACCTGGGGATCGAAATAGGGCTTTTTAAAGATCGCCTGACCTTTGAAGGGGATATTTACGACAAGCGTACCACAGATATGCTGCTGGATGCCACCATTCCTTTTACTGCAGGTTTTACATCTGGTCCGGTAGTGAACATTGGCGAAGTGCAGAACAAGGGCTGGGAAATGATGCTGAGGTATCAGGACACAAAGGGCGATTTTAGTTATGGCGCATCTGTTAACCTGTCGCACAACAAAAATAAGCTGATTGACCTGGGTGGGGTTAAGCCATTGATCAGTGGTCCGTTAAAGTCGGATGTTGGCCTGCCTTTGTATTCGTACTGGGGGTATGAAGCCGATGGCATCTGGAGGACTGCGGCAGAGGTAGCTGCAAACCCGCGCATGACGGGCGACCGTCCGGGTATGGTGAGGTTTAAAGACCGTACGGGTGACGGCCTGATTACAGAGGCTGATAAAACTGTGATCGGCAGCAATATTCCTAAATATGTTTACGGCTTTAACTTTGAGTTTGGCTGGAAAGGCCTGGACCTGTCTGTTTTATTGCAGGGAGAGAAAGACAAGGATATGCTGGTTGAATCTGTTTTTGGTGGAAATGGCGAGGGAGAGAATAACAATATCGACAAATATTACTGGGACAACAGGGCTATCCTGGATGCGAGTGGTAACGTAGTCAGCGGTACTACACCGGCTGCCGGCGCTGTAAAAGGAGATATGATATGGAGTAGTTTCCTGGTTCAGGATGCTTCGTACCTGAGGGTAAAGAATCTGCAGCTAGGCTATACTTTCCCTAAAAAGCTGATGGCACCGCTAAAGATAGAATCGCTGCGCTTGTATGTAAATGCTACCAATTTGGTTACCTGGACAGATTTTATTGGCTATGATCCGGAAATGAAGCCTTCGGAACCATCGGGTGTGGAGGCTTATTCGCGGGGAGGGGTAGATGCCTATCCGGTTGCAAAATCGATCACCATTGGTGCCCGTCTGGTTTTTTAATCATTTAATCGTAAAAGACATGAACAAATTTAAATATACAATAGCGCTGGTTGTTCTTTTTATGGCGATGAGCCAGCAGAGTTGCAAAAAGGGCTTTCTGGATTCTTATCCTAAGAACAGCCTTTCGGCCGAGACTTTCTATAAAACTGAAGCCGATTTTACCAATGCCGTGAACGGCATTTACGATGCATTGCAGGCCGACAGGGAACTCAGTTTTTTTCCTATGGCTGATATTGCTACGCCTTTTGCAGGTTTTGGGGAGAACCGTTTCGGACAATACGACAATGGTATTTTTGGTATCAATGCAGGCTGGACCATGGGCCAGACTTTATGGGCTGCCTGGTACAAAGTGGTTTTCAGGGCAAATGTGGTGCTCGACCGTATCGATGCCGATGGAGTAACCATGACGGCCAAGGCGCACGACCGCCTGAAAGGGGAAGCTTTGTTTTTGCGCTCACTGGCTTATTTTTACCTGACTTACCTGTACGGAGACGTGCCTCTGATCCTTAAAGAACAGAAATATGAGGAAGCGCTGGTTCCGCGTAATCCGAAAGCAGAGATTGTTGCCCGTTTAATTGCTGATCTTAAACAAGCCGAAATACTTTTGCCTTCAGTAACAGAATACCGCAATACCAAACCTTTGCTTGGCCGTGCCAGCAGGGGCGCGGCAAAATCCTTACTGGGTAAGATCTATGTATACGAGAAAAAATGGCCTGAGGCAGAAGCTAAATTAAATGAGGTGATCAATGTAGATAAGGATTACGACCTGGAGCCTAAATTCCTGGATCTTTTCTGGCCTTCGACCGAGAATGGTAAAGAATCGATATTTGAGATCCAGTACCATGGGGGTGTAAAGGAAGGAAATTCCTATGTGCGTTTTGCAGCGCCAAATACATTGTCGCAGATCTCTACGGCAGGTTTTGGTTATGTAACCCCGACAGAAAGCTATACCGATCTTTTTGAGACGACAACGGGTTATACCGTAAGCAGTACTTTTGTGAGCCGTACGGCATCAGGCCCTGCCTACAGGTTTAAATTTAACTACCAATCTGCCGATCCTGCATTTAACCAGGCACAACCTTATGCCAACCGCGATCCGCGACTGGCCTGGACCGTTTGGTACGAAAATACCCCTTATATCGCTGAATTTCAATCGCGCGCCGGACAAACCGGGGTAAAGTACCTGCAGGAATATTCGGGAGACAATGGCCACAATACGGTGAAATACATCATAGGTAAGCTGGACCTTACTGCTGGCGACAGTCCGGGCAACATGATCGTGATCCGCTATGCGGATGTCTTACTGTTGTATGCGGAGACATTGATTGAACTGAATAGGACAGCCGATGCAGCAGTTTACATCAATAAAGTAAGACAGCGCCCAAGTGTGCTGATGCCAACGCTGCAAACCTTGCAAACGGTAAGGGGAGAAACGATCATTTCCGATCAGGCAAAGATGCGTAAGTTTTTAAGGGAAGAACGTTACAGGGAACTCGCCTTCGAATGGGGGCATATGTATATGGACCAGATCAGGTGGGATGTATTTGCCGATGAGATGGTGAAATACTGGACCGCAAATAAGAATGGCGGTACAAACCCTGCCCTCGGAACTTTTGATAAGCGTCATTATCTATGGCCTATTCCGGCGGAGGAGCGTACCAGGAACCCTCAGCTGTCGCAGAACGACGGATACAATTAGTACAGAAGAGCTTGTTCAAATCGATGAACAAGCTCTTTTTATGATTTCAGTAAAGGGTTTGTTGAAAAAAATAAAGGGATATGATTAAATTTGCTGCATAATTATGAGCGAAGCACTTAAAAGAATACAGGACAATATTGAACCATTACGCCAGCAGATCATCAATCACAAAGTTTATGAGCTGATCAACAGCGTGGAAGACCTTAGGATTTTTATGGAATACCATGTGTATGCGGTGTGGGACTTTATGTCGATTTTAAAGGCTTTGCAGATTAACCTGACCTGCACTACCATTCCCTGGTTTCCGGTAGGGTCGGCCAACACAAGGTACCTCATCAACGAAATTGTGGCCGGGGAGGAATCAGATATAGATAGTACGGGGCAACGCAAAAGTCATTTTGAGATGTACCTGGATGCCATGGAGCAATGTGGTGCATCGACTGATGAAATAGGAAATTTCTTAACTGCGCTGAAAAACAAAGGCGATTTACATACAGCTTTTGAACTCGCCGGAAGTCCGGAACATGCACGTGATTTTGTAGACTTTACCTTTAAGATTATCCGGAGCAACCAGGCGCATTTGCAGGCAAGTACTTTTACTTTTGGCAGAGAAGACCTGATCCCGAATATGTTCCTGTCTATTGTAAACGACCTGAACCAGAAATTCCCTGAGCAACTGTCACTTTTTAAATATTATCTTGACCGCCACATAGAGGTGGACGGTGACCACCACAGCTATCTGGCCCTGGCCATGACTGCCGAACTTTGTGGCGACGATGCCGCCTGCTGGCAGGAAGCGGAGCAGGCCAGTATCACTGCACTTCAAAAAAGGATACACCTTTGGGACGGCGCTTATGAGGCCATTTTACGCCGTAATGCCGATTTGAAATAGCCCCGGTTTTACAGTTATCTTAGTGTAAAATTAGCTCGCTTTCAGGCCTGGATAACGCGTATTGAAAAAGGTTATGGTTAGATTTACCGGACTCAAAAACCATTAGTAATGATGACGATAATTGTAGCGACAGACTTTTCGGAAGTAGCGGAAAACGCAGTGGAATATGCGGCAGCTATAGCAAAACATAGCAATGCCAGGCTGATCCTTTTTAACTCATTTGAAATGCCGGTACATGCCGCCAATACACTTTTGCCTGCCTCCAGTATTCAGAAACTGCTGGGCGATAATGAAATCAGATTGATTGAAAGGGCGCTCGCGCTCTCTCTGGATTACGACATTGAGGTAGGTCATGAATCGGCTTTGTCGTTTGTTGAGGATGAGCTTAAAGCATTGTTGGTGAAATATGAGGCCAGTCTGGTGGTTTTGGGCATGCGTACAAAAAGCCTGGAGCAGGATCTTTGGGGCAATACCACTACTTCGGCCATTAAACAGCTGAAATTCCCTGTGCTGGCGGTACCCCTGGGCGCCAGATTTGAGGGTGCCAGGAAAGTATTGTTTGCCTGTGATGTGCTTAGCGGGGTATCTGAAAAGGTACTGGCACAAATTAAAGAACTGGCTTTAAGTCTGAATGCGGAAGTGGAGGTTTTTAGTGTAAATGAGGTGCTGGAAGAACTGAAGCCGGGAACTGGAAACCCACTGTCAACCAATGCAATAGATGATGCGTTGGAGGGGGTCAGTTATTACTATAAAAATGTGAAATCCTATGCCGTTATAGCTGAAATTGAAAAGGAAATAGAGATATTTGGAGCCGATATGCTGATCATGGTACCCAAGAAATATGGTTTCTGGGCCTCATTGGTACATCGGAGCAAAACAAGGATGATGGCCTCGGGATTGCATATTCCTTTGCTTTCTATCCCTATATAAAATATAAAACACCTGCTATGAAAAAAAACACAAAAGGCCTGATTGCGATGGCCGTACTATCGCCGCTGTTTACCATGGCACAAATGAACAATCCCTCACAAAAATCTGCAATGACTTATCCTGAAACCAAGAAAACAGCAATAACCGATAATTATTTTGGAACTGAAGTAGCCGATCCTTACCGCTGGCTGGAGGACGACCGCTCTGCAGAAACGAAAGCCTGGGTAGATGCGCAGAATGCGGTTACCCGTAAGTTTATAGATCAGATCCCTTACCGCAACCAGATCAAGGACAGGCTGACCCATCTGATGAATTACGAAAAATATTCACAGCCATTTAAGGAAGGTGCTTACACTTATTTTTATAAGAATACAGGGCTGCAAAACCAAAGTGTGCTTTACCGCCAGAAAGATGGTGCGGAGCCGGAAGTTTTTCTGGACCCCAATACTTTTTCAAAAGATGCAACCACAGCTATGGCCGGCATCAGTTTTAGTAAAGATGGCAGTTTACTTGCTTACCAGCTTTCAGAAGGCGGATCGGACTGGACCAAAGTGGTGGTTTTAAAAGCATCAGACAAAACTGTAGTTGGTCAGACACTTATAGATGTAAAGTTTTCGGGTATTGCCTGGAAAGGGAACGAAGGCTTTTATTACAGCAGCTATGATAAACCAAAAGATGGCAGCCAGCTTTCGGGCATGACCGATCAGCATAAATTGTACTACCATAAACTGGGTACTCCCCAGACGGCCGATCAGTTGATTTTTGGCGGAAGCAAAACGCCCAGACGTTATGTAGGGGCGGGGCTAACCGAAGACGAGCGGTACCTGGTCATCACCGCTGCAAATTCTACATCCGGAAATGAATTGTACATCCAGGACCTGTCGGTAACCAATGCACCGATCGTTAACGTGGTAGATAACTTTGAAAAAGACCACAGTGTCATCAGTAATAAAGGCAGCAAACTCTATATTTATACCAATCTGGAGGCACCAAATGGCCGTATTGTAACTGTTGATGCCGCAAATCCGAAACCTGCAAACTGGAAGGTGCTGATTGCAGAGACAGCTAATGTATTGCAGCCCGGCACAGGTGCTGGAAAACTGTTTGCCAATTACCTGAAAGATGCAGTTTCTATGGTATTGCAGTACGACATGAACGGAAAACTGGAACATCAGGTCAGCCTGCCCGGGATTGGTACAGCAAGTGGTTTTTCTGGTAAAGAAAAGGATGCAACACTTTATTATACCTTCACTTCCTATGTTTACCCGGCTACCATTTTTAAGTATACCGTAGCAAGCGGGAAATCGGAAGTATATAAAAAATCAGGGGTGGATTTTGATCCTGCTGCGTATGAATCCAAACAGGTTTTTTATACCTCGAAGGATGGCACAAAGGTGCCTATGCTCATCACCTATAAAAAGGGTATAGTGCTGAATGGTAAGAACCCAACGGTGTTGTATGGTTACGGCGGCTTTAATGTGAGCTTAACCCCTGCATTCAGTACGGCGAATATTGTATTGATGGATCAGGGCGGGGTATATGCAGTAGCCAATTTGCGGGGAGGAGGAGAGTATGGAGAGCAATGGCATGTTGCCGGAACAAAGCTGCAGAAGCAGAACGTGTTTGATGATTTTATCGCAGCGGCAGACTATCTGATTGCCAATAAATATACTTCCAGTGACTACCTGGCCAGTATGGGCGGTTCTAACGGAGGGCTATTGGTTGGTGCTACGATGGCGCAGCGCCCTGATTTGTTCAAAGTGGCCTTTCCGGCGGTGGGTGTAATGGATATGCTGCGTTACCATAAGTTTACTGCAGGCGCGGGCTGGAGCTTTGATTATGGTACAGCTGCAGATTCGAAGGAGATGTTTGAATATTTATACAAATATTCACCCGTACATGCTTTAAAGCCAGGAGTAAAATACCCTGCGACCTTGGTTACTACGGCCGATCATGACGATAGGGTAGTACCAGCACATTCGTTTAAATTTGCGGCTACCTTACAAAAAGATCAGGCTGGGGATGCACCGGTTCTGATCAGCATTCAGACCAATGCAGGGCATGGTGCAGGTAAGCCTACAGACAAGGCGATTGAGGAAATTGCCGATCGCTGGGCTTTTATGTTTTACAATATGGGACTGAAATACCGCAATTAAGGATCAGGGCTTCATTTATTTGGATTTTACCCTGCTGATGAAACGTGGAACATCCTTTTCATTGGCAGAATAAAGTTCCAGCTTTTTGTCTTTTCCATACAGGTACATGGAAGGATATTGCTGGGGATGGAACAGCGGAATAAAAATACGGTTGCGGTCCTGCAGCACCATAACATTTTTCATGGTTTTAAGCGGCTTGCCGAAATTGTCCATAAAATAGTTAATGGAACGGTATTCATCCTGCGAAACGAGGTAAAAATTGGCACCCTCCAGTTCCTTGCTCCGTTTTGAAAAATTAGATATCACTTTCTGACAGTGTTCGCAGGTAGCATCGAACAGCATGATGAAGGATTTTGTACCTTTCGGAATCTGTTCTGTGGAAAATACAGAACCATCGGCACGGTAAAAGCCGGCTAAAGGCATATCAGTCCCAACAATGGGTACTGCTGGTGCCTGAGCAAAAACAACTGTTGAAAATAAACTCAGGATGAAGGCAAAAAATAGTCGTTTCATAATCTGTTTTGAAATTGCTAATATCTGATTCTATTTGAAAAATATGGTCACACAAGTCAAAATTAAAGCGTTTGTTACAGAAAAACCAAAATACAAGGCAACAAAATGCACTTTTATTTGTTAGTTCAATAGCGTAAATCAATTTTTATGAAACAACAATTATTATTAGCACTTGGACTGCTATTCTCGGCCGCGAGCCATCCACAGGATATTGCCGTGAAAGATGTGCCTGCAGCCGTAATGACTTCATTTAATAAGGCTTTTCCTAAGGCGGTACACGTAGAATGGGAAATGAAAGGCAATTTGTATAATGCGGAGTTTGACCTGGGTAGAAGAGACCATGAAGTATGGTTGAACAGCAAGGGTGCCATTGTAAAACATAAGGAAGAGATCAGGGGCCGGGAACTTCCGGAAGCTGTTTCAAGAACCATAAAACAAAATTACAAAGGTTACTGGATTGATGATGCAGACAGGTATGAGGAGGGCAAGCAGTTCTTTTACAAAGTAGAACTGAAAACCCTTACTGCCGAGAAGAACCTGGTGCTTGACCGAAACGGTAGGATTGTAAATAAAGTGTTATAAGGACGGTTTGGGAAAGTGGAGTTCAAATGTGCTTCCCTTTTGTACTTCTGAATTTACATTAATGGTGATGCCGTGGTATAAAGCAATGCTTTTTACGATGGAAAGACCCAGTCCGTAGCCAACATTCTGGCCCAGGTTGGCCTTTCTGAAACGGTCGAAAATGAAAGGAAGTTCTTCTGGCGGGATTCCGATTCCGGTGTCTTTTATGGTTATGGTGTAATGGCCCTTGCCGGATTCTTCGTCGCTGATGCTGATACTTCCATTGTTTACATTGTATTTGATGGCATTATTGATCAGGTTATAAAACAACTGGAATAGGAGATCGTGGTTTACACCTTTTATCGTCTTGCTTGCTTTCAGGTTAATGTTGATGCTGAGTTTTTTTTCTTCCAGCCGGTGACTGATTTCATCGGCTACTTCGTTTAACAGCTGTACGGGTTGAATGTTGTCTGATTTGACAAACTGTTCATTCTCTATCCGGGAAATAAGCAGCAGGGAACCGGAGATCTTTTTTAACCGGTCGAGTGTTTTCATCATGTCAGCAATTTTCATGACGGCATCGTCGTTGAGCTGCTCATCGCCCATCATATTTTCCAGCTTATTTTGCAGGATACTGATGGGGGTCATGAGTTCATGCGAAGCATTGGCGGTAAATTCACGCTCCTTTTCGAAGGCTTCATTGATCTGTTCCATGAGCAGGATCAATGACTCATCAAGGTATTTAAAATCCTGCGTAGAGGTAGGTACTTTGCTGGGCTGGTCTTTAAAAGGAAATTTCCTGTTGATCAGTTTGGATTTGATGATTTTACCAAGCGGGCGGATGAGCACACGCGTGAAAAACAGGTCGAACAGCAGGCTGAGCACAATAAGTCCCATCAGGACGTACAATGCAATGCGCTGTAAAGGCTTGCTGTATTGATTGATGCTACTGGTGGTTTTGCCGATTTCGAGCAGGTAGTTTTTATGCTCAAAATTAAAGGTATGCATCAGGATGCGGTAATTGAGGGTATCGCGCTCAACCACACGCCGGGCTGTTTTTATGGTGTCTATCCTGCTGTTGGCAGCTGCGGGTTCGAGGGCAATGTATTCTTCCTTCAGCATGGTGTAACTGCCGTAATTGTTGTCGCCCTGCAGGTAATAATCTATTCCGTTTTTATGAATGATCCTGATGACTTTGTCTTGCTGTGTGCGTAAAGAATAGGTAATGTATTGTGAGACAATTTCATTGACCAGGAAGGGCAGGGAGATAATAAAAAGTAATACTATGGCCAGTTTTGAGCCGGTGATGAAGAGGATCAGTTTGGACGACAGTTTCATTTATTTTTTTATTCTGTAGCCAACCCCGCGTACCGTCTCCAGAAAATCTGTAGCTGCCCAGGCATTGAGCTTTTTTCTGATGTTCTTGATGTGCGCATCTATATAATTGGAATCGTAGTCATCATCGGCAAAGGTGCCCCAGATGTGTTCACTCAGCTGCATCCTGGTAAGTACCCTGTTGCTGTGCAGGAAGAGGTAGCTCAGGATATCGAATTCTTTTCTTGACAATTCAATCTGGTTTTGTTCAAACAGGATGAGCCTTTTCTGAAGATCTATTTTAAAATCGCCTAAAGGCAGTAATTCTTCTTTTACATTAAATTTTCGCCTGGCTATGGCCTGCATTCTCGATTGCAGTTCCAGGAGCGAGAATGGTTTGGGCAGGTAATCGTCGGCCCCAAGGTCGAGCCCTGTAATGCGGTCTTCGAGGTTTCCTCTTGCGGTAAGGATGATGTAAGCTGCATCGGGATTATATTTTTTTGCTTTGGGCAACAAGGTAAGGCCGTCGCCATCGGGTAGCCCAAGATCGAGCAGTATGAAATCGTAACTGTTCATTTCCATCTTTTCGAGCCCGTCTTTGATGTTATGGGCCAGGTCGCAGATATAAAAAGCTTTTTTCAGAAAATCCCTCATCTCATAGGCCATGGTTTTTTCATCTTCAACAATCAGCACTTTCATTAGTCATTCCTTCTTTTATTGTCCTTAGGCTTTTCTCTCTTATCGGATTTTACTTCTTCTGGCTTGCCTTGTTTTCTTGACTGTGGGACTTCTTTGACCTCTTCTTTTCGGCCTTCTTTACCTTTTTCCTGTTTTTTGCCTCGTCTATCCTGCCAGTTGTTTTCTATTGAAAATGAAGGTGTTGCGTGTTTGTTGCCGGCAAAGGTGCCAGATGGAAGCCAGGCGAGGAGGGTGGCAACAGTAAATAAATATAAAAGACGAAGCGTGCTCATGTTGTAAATATAAAGAAAGTTTGCCTCTTGCGAGGCAAACTAACATTCCCCCTCAACTTAAAACTTTGTGTGTTTTAATTTCCGCGCCACTGTAATTATAGATCAAAGGTGGTCACCCAACATGAAATTAAGATGAAAAATAAAAAAAATAATAATCTGAAAATTTCATGTTGATTTCATGTTGGGTGTAGAGATTTGAATTAATAACACACAAATGAAACATTAAAATAATAAGACTATGAAAAGGTTAGTATTGACAGGATTGCTTGGATTATTGGTTTGGTTACCCTACCAGGCATCGGCACAAGTGAGTATAAGTGTAAATATAGGTTCGCAACCAGCCTGGGGACCGCGGGGTTACGACTATGTAGATTATTACTACCTGCCTGATATTGAATGCTACTATCATGTGCCAAAACGCCAGTTCATTTATATGGAGGGCAACAGGTGGAGATATTCGAGATCTTTACCATCAAGATGGAGAGGATACGATCTTTATCACGGACGTACAGTAGTGGTAAATTCCAGGAATGCTTACAGGGATTTCGACCGTCATAGGGTAATTTATTCCGGACACGGACATGGAAAGAAATATTATTCAAGGGATTACGACAGGGATGATCACAACTGGGGAGGCCGTGACAGGGGCAGAGATAGGGAGCATGACAGAGGCAGAGGACATGGTCATGGACGCGGAAAGCATTAGGTAATTAAACCAGCAAACCAAAGGGCGCTATACATATATAATGTATGCGCCCTTTCTGTTATATAGTAATTATTACTGATTGGTGATGACGTGGCCTTTAAAAGCCTGCTCCGTATCGGAGGCAGGGCTAAGCATACCAACTGCCATTACAGTGTACGATTTGCCAGCTTTGGCGTCCAGGTTAAAGGTAAGGCCTTTGTCTGCTCCGCTTGCTTTATCTTTAATCTGAAGAACATAGGCTTTGGCCTCCACTTCAACAAATTCGCTGCTGGCTTTATAGGCTTTGTCGGTTACAATAGCATTGCCATCTTTGATTGTAAGGTTTAATGCTGCTGCATCGGGTGAGAGGTTGATGAACCGGACAAATGCTTTGTCGGATGTCAGGCTACCCAGCTGGTCTTTAATGACCAGGTAGTCGATAGTAGTGCCTTTACCAATTACAAAAAGTGATTGCACAGCATTTGCTTCAAGGTTTACGTTTTTAGTGAATACGCTTTCAGTGCTGCTTGCGGTAGTAAGCTTAATTGCACTTGCGCCCGGAATATATTGTCCGTACTTGAGGTTACTGGCAAATCCTAATGCATCCGTATTTATTTTGCTTGACCCAACATATATGTTGTAACTATTTAACGTCGGAGATGCATTGGTGATGTTTAGGTAAGAGATTTCGGGTGTGGGAGCCGGATCTTTGGAGCAGGAATTTAACAATAATGCACCAAGGGTTAGCGCTGCAGCGGCTGTAAAAGTTTTAAAGTAAGTTGATTTATTCATAATTATTTTTTAGAGTTTGTGAATGTAACTTTATTGGAAACGTGTTCTGTCATGGAAACGCTACAATAAAAAGCATAAATCGGTTTTGTACAAAGTTATTCTTTTGGCTACATTAGAACATTTTATCAAATATACGTTTCCACGTATTAAAAAACAGAGCAATGAAAGTAATTATTGGGTCGGATCATGCGGGTTTCAACTATAAAAATATTTTGATTACTGCCTTAAGCGCTGCCGGATACGAGGTGCTGGATCTGGGGACGCATACAAACGAGGCAACAGATTATCCTGATCATGCTGCGGATGTGGCGAGGGCAATTATTGCCGGGACGGGCGACAGAGGGATATTGGTATGCGGAAGTTCGGTAGGTGTAAGTATTGCAGCGAATAAATTTAAAGGAATAAGAGCCGGTGTTTGTCATGATACTTATTCTGCACATCAGTGTGTTGAGCATGATGATGTAAATATATTGTGTATGGGCGAGCGGGTGATAGGGATAGCGCTGGCAATAGATATTGCCTTTGCATTTTTAAAAGCTGCATTTACCCATGAGGAGCGCCATGTAAAAAGATTGGCAAAGATAACCGCGATAGAAAATCAGGAGCTGTAGATTTTATGAAATTATACATTTATATCGCTCTGGCAGCGTTGGTATTTACCTTGTATCAATGCCAGACCTATAAAAAGACAAATACAAATGTTGCAGGCAGCAAAGTTGTTCCGGATACTACCGGATCACCGGTGATCAATGCCGCTGAGGCGATTAACCTGATGAAGGTAGAAGAGGGTTTTGAAGTAAAGCTGGTTGCAGCTGAACCCCTTGTTGCCGCTCCTGTGGCGCTGACATTTGACGACAGGGGGCGGATTTGGGTGGTAGAAATGATGGGCTATATGCCGGATGTGTATGGAAAAGGAGAAGATAAACCCAATGGGAAAATCGTGATCCTGGAAGACAAAAACGGAGATGGTGTAGCTGATGAAAGAAAAGTGTTTTTAGATTCGTTGGTGCTGCCCAGGGCCATTTGTCTGATCGACGGGGGCATATTGGTAGCCGAATCGCCGAACCTTTGGTATTATGAAATTCATAACGACAAACCCGGAAAGAGAATACTGGTAGATGGTAAATACGCAGATGAGGGTAACGTGGAACATCAGCCCAATGGCTTGCTGAGGGCTATGGACAACTGGATCTACAATGCCAAGTCGACCAAACGCTACCGTAAGAAAGGAGCACAGTGGATCATTGAGGAAACCCATTTCAGGGGACAGTGGGGGATCAGTCAGGATGACTATGGACGTTTGTATTATAACGACAACTCAACCAACCTGATGAGCGATTATTTTTCCCCGGGCTATGGGGCCACCAATCCGCACCAGAGAACAGTAGAGGGCTTTTCAGAACGGACAGTTAAGGATAACCGCGTTTATCCGGCAAGGCCGACACCGGGTGTAAACAGGGGATACATGCCAGGTACATTGGACGACAGTTTGCGTTTGAGAAATTTTACTGCAGCCTGCGGCCCCGTAATTTACAGGGGCGATTTATTTGGGGACGACTATCGTTTTAATGCTTTTGTAGCAGAGCCTTCTGCGAACCTGATTAAACGGGATATACTTAACGAAAAAGGCCTTGTGGTAAGTGGTAAACAGGCTTATCAGGGCAAAGAGTTTCTGGCCAGTACCGATGAGCGTTTCCGCCCGGTGAGTTTGTATAACGGCCTGGATGGTGCATTGTACGTTGTAGATATGTACCGGGGGATTATCCAGCATAAAACTTATGTAACCCCTTATCTTAAAAGTGTAATAGAACGAAGAAAACTCTCGGAGCCATTGGGATGCGGTAGGATTTATAAAGTAGTACCTAAAAACAAAACGGCTGCCAAGGTGAATTTTAACCGGGATCCTAAAAGCCTCGTCGCCTTGTTGGGGCATACAAATGGGCAGGTACGTGATATGGCCCAGCAGATATTGATTGACAGCCATCATAAAGCTGCTGTACCTTATTTACGCGAAGCGATCAGAAACGGTAAGCCTTTGCAGGTCATGCATGCAGTGTGGGTGCTGGAAGGTTTATCTGCACTGGAAACCAATGCGGTACTGACGTTGTTGAAATCGGAATCATGGCCGGTCAGGATGCAGGCGTTGAGTGTCTTACCTTCTGTGATCAATGGAAGTTCTTATCCGTATTATGTGAAGGCCTTGCGGGAATTGGTTTCGCAGAGCGATGCAAGGACAGCAGCTTATATCGCATTTGCGGCACATTATATCAGACCATTTGATGGAGCAGCTGCACAGCATTTGTTGATGGAACTGGTTAAGAAATATCCGGATGATGCTTATGTGGCTTCGGCAGTGTTGAGCAACCTGGCCTACCGGGAAGAAGGGGCTGCAGAAGAAGTGCTGGCCCTGAAGCCGGATACCAATCTGACGGTTAATAAACAACTGAAAAGCCTGGTAAACAGAATAAGGAGTTCGCGTAAAAACCAGGATCCTTTAATGCTGGCGAAGGAATTTCCGAAAGGAGCAGCCTTATTTGCCTCGAGTTGCCAGACCTGCCACGCTACTGATGGAAATGGGATCAAATCATTGGCCCCGCCATTAAACAAATCGGAGTGGGTGACAGGAAATAAAGAAAAACTCATTTCCATCGTACTATACGGTCTTACCGGTCCTGTAAAGATTAATGGATATGTTTATGAAGCACCTGAAATATCGGCCGATATGCCTGGTATTGCACATAGTGAAGAAATTTCTGACGAGGATGTTGCACAGGTCCTGAGTTTTATCCGTGGTTCATGGCAAAATAACGCGGCTAAGATCAGTGCAGCTGAGGTTGCAAAAGTACGGCAAAAGCTGAAAGGGCGCCAGAAAGCTTTTACAATAGAGGAATTGGGAGTGGATTAGTGCTGCTGTGTTTATAACTTGTTAAAAACCTGTTAAGAACTTGTGAATAAATACATTTAGATATATTTGCTTAAAGTAATAATTCCCCGTATATTAGATCTATCAATTACGAAGTACTTTGACAGCCTGAAGAAACATTCCAAAAAGAAGCACTTGGCCTCCGGGCAAAAGGTTCTGGGATTTTCGAAGGAACAGCATAGGATCGGATTCAAAGGAGACAGAGAAGAAGACCTGCATTACCTTAGGCCGAGAGGCAAAAAGGAATCAGCTGAACCGGAACGGGCCTTGCGGCAGATGAACGATTTTACGGAATTGTCTACTAAAGTGAGCATAACGGATTTCCAAGTTCGTAGGAACTGAAGAAACACACGTATTGTAAAGTAATGAAACGGATTGATGCTTTTTTTACGGCTACGGCTGTAAGAGAGGTGAAAACGGAGAACTTGAATCGAAAGAAGAAAGTCTCCGTTTTCTTTTTATTCGGTTTTTTTGCCAGATCAAAAATGCTCATATGGTTTATTATCAGGTTAGTAACGCATAATTATGCGAGCTATATATCCGCTATATTCGTGTCACTGATTTTTTAACCTCTTAATTTCAAAGCATTATTAACAACATTGAGAGGTTTAGGAAGACCATGTTGAATACAGATAATGATGAGAAGGGTTTTTCTGAACAGACTCATTGTTATTGTAAAACCTCTTAAACCAATTCAATGAAAAACAAATTAATCATGGCAGCATTATGCGGTGCCTATGCCTTTCTTTTTTCGGCCTGCAAAAAAGAAGGTAGAGCAATTACTGAAACCTTACATAATGAAAAGACTACGCTAAACCATGCCCTGGCAGCTGATGTGGGTATTCAATCTATATTATGGGATGGAGATGCAAATCTGGGCACCGGGATTTTTAAAGTGCTAAATGTAGATGCTCCTGCAACACTGGCGGCTGTAAACAACGCGACTTACGGAAAAATATGGAGATTTACCAAGGAGATTGGCAGCAATCGTTGTGAAGTTCATGCTGCACAAGGCTTTGATGCTGTAGAGGGAGACGATATTTACCTGGGCTGGCGCTCGCAATTGAGCATGAGTGCTACGGGCTTAACGACTAATGCCCTTTTTCAGTGGAAGGCCTATGGTGCCAATATGACCCAGAACTTTCCTATAGTGATCAAAACGATCGGCGGCGATTTTAAACTGATGCATACCGCCTCGGGCGGAACCAGTACCTACATATGGAATAGTCCGGTAACGTTAAATAACTGGAACACTTTTGTAGTAAGGATCAAGGTTTCCCGTACAGCTACAGTTGGTTTTATCGAATTCTGGTTCAACGGTGTAAAACAAACTTTGCTTGGAGGGGCACAAAGGTATTACGGGCGCACCCTCGACGCCGACTATTGCGATCCTAAGTGGGGTGTATATGGGGCCAGTTCAGCGCTGATCACGAACAGGGTTCATGGGCTAAAAATAGCATCTACCTATGCTGAAGCCGCACCCTGAGCCGTAAGCTCCTGAATTTGCTTTTAAATGCGGGTAGATCAGGGGAGTGTGTTAAAAAAACAGTACAATCAGACCGGGTTCATCCGACCGGTAAATCCGGTCTGATTAAATTATGTGATTGATAATCAATTGTTTTGTTGTTGGTCTTAATTATGTTACACAGACTGAGAAATAATTTTTTCATTGTGATATGGTTTGTGCTTATCTTGTGTTAACACACACAAAAAACAAATACACAAATGAAAAAACAAATTCTAACTGCTATTGCAGTGTTGGGATGCCTGTGCGGCTATGCCCAAACCAAAGGAACCAGCGCGCTCGGCTTTGGGGCAAATGTACACTCCAGCAAAACAAAAAATGAAAATTTGCCGGAAAACACTAGCAATACCACGAACCGTAATTTTTCTTTAAGCTATGGGCTATTCGTAAAAGACAATGCTAAATTAGGTGTTGAGTTAAACTATGGTAAAAACAAGAATAGCAATACAGAGGGGTTCGAATCTTCAACGAAATCTTACGGTGCTAACGTGACCTATCAGCAGTATTATCCACTGATCAAGAAGCTGTATGCTTATGCAGGTGCAAGAGCAGGCTATGGTGAAACTAGGCAGGAATCCTCTCCTGACCCAACTTACGGTAATATAAAAGGTAACCAGTATACAATTGGCGCTTATGGGGGCGTAACCTGGTTTGTATCAAAAAGATTCGCTTTTGAAACCAGTCTGTTGTCGGCTAATGCTTTTTATGCTACTTATAAGCAGAAGACAATAGGAACATCAGTTATTGAACATAAGCAAACTAACTTTGATTTGAGTACTTCCGGTGTTTTTCGTGACCTTGGCTTCAAGATCTATCTCTTATTCTAAGCATTAATTTCCCCCAAATTAATATCCATGTTAAGGCACTCTTTTTAGGGTGCTTTAATTGTTTTTGGCCTATCCAATACAAATCTTTTCGCTATTTTTATGCATCATGAGTAAAGTAGCCAAACATCCCGTTGTAGAAAAAAAGATCTTCGTTCTCGATACCTCTGTAATCCTTTACGATCATATGGCTTTTAAGAATTTCCAGGAACATGATGTGGCCATTCCCATTCAGGTATTGGAAGAGCTGGACAATATGAAAAACGGAAATGAGACACGTAATGCAGAGGCGCGGAGTTTTATCAGGCTTATGGACAAGGCTTCGGGCGACAGGATCATGAACAAATGGATTCCCTTAAATGGCCATAAAAGCGGGCGTTTTAAGGTGGTGATGGACAACAAACCTGATAACGTAGATGCAGAGGCGGTGTTTGGAAAAGGTAAGTTTGATCACCGTATACTGAATGCTGCCCTGAGTCTTAAACAGGAGTTCCCTGAAAAAAAAGTGGTGCTGGTCTCTAAAGACATCTGTCTCAGGTTAAAGGCAAAATCGCTGGAACTCTACGCAGAAGATTATGAAACAGGCAAGGTTAAAAATGTCGACGAACTGTATACCGGCAAGGCGGTATTGAACAATATTACCGATGAAGTTTTTAAAATCCTGAAATCCGGAGGAAGTATGGAGGCCGGTTCACTGGATATTTCAGATCCGCAGGCCAATCATTTCTGTGTTTTAAAAGGTAAACGTAAAACTGCCAATACCTGGTATAATGCTGCAACAGGCAGGCTTTCATTGATCAGCAAACGAAGCACATTTCATATTTCGCCCCGTAATGACGAGCAGACATTTGCGATGGATGCTTTGCTTAATCCGGAGATAAAGCTGCTCACCATACAGGGAAAAGCCGGAACCGGTAAAACCCTGCTTGCCATAGCCAGCGCTTTGGAGCAGCGTAAAGACTACAGGCAGATTTATGTAACCCGTCCTATAGTGGCTTTGAGCAATAAAGACATAGGCTTTTTACCGGGAGATGTGAAATCGAAGATCGACCCCTATATGGCACCTATATGGGATAACCTGCGGTTTATAAAGGAGCAGTTTAATGAAGACCCTAAAATGCAGGCCCGGATTGACGAATTTGTAAGTACAGAGAAGATTGTGATTACGCCACTGGCTTACATCAGGGGGAGGACGCTGAGCAAAATCTTTTTTATAGTAGATGAAGCACAGAACCTGACCCCGCATGAGATTAAGACCATCATTTCGAGGGCGGGAGAGGAAACCAAAATCATCTTTACAGGAGACATTTACCAGATAGATACGCCCTATCTGGATGCAGAAAGTAACGGACTTTCGTACCTCATCGAGCATGCTAAAGATCATCCGCTTTATGCGCACATTACGCTGGATAAAGGAGAACGCAGTGAGCTGGCCAATCTGGCCAATGACCTGTTGTAGTTTGGCTGTTTGCTGAAAAAATTTATAGATTGCGGTTATAAACTAGAATATGAAACAATTTTTCTTATCTGTTCCACTACTGATGCTATTGGCGTGTCAGTCGCCAAAGCCTAAACCGGGAACTACTGCAGAAACCGTTGAAACGGCCGATCCGCATTCTTTTTCAAATCCTGCGCTCGCTTCAGTGCAGCACCTGGACCTGGACATTGTTGTTGACTTTGATAAAAAGCAGCTTGGCGGCAAAGCCAGCTGGAAGATCGAGAACAAGGGAAAAGCATCAGAGATCATTTTTGATGATAACGGGCTTTCTGTTTCAAAGATAACGCTTGATGCGGATGAAAAGGAAACCAGCTTTACCTACGGAACCGGTCAGGAATATCTGGGAAAAGCATTAAAAGTAGCCATTCTACCAGAAACCAAAACAGTGCATATTTACTACAGCACGGGCAAAGATGCCAGCGCCCTGCAATGGCTGAACCCGCAACAAACTGCAGGTAAAAAGAAGCCTTACCTCTTTACCCAATCGCAAAGTATAGCTGCAAGGAGCTGGATCCCTTGTCAGGACAGTCCAGGTATACGATTTACCTATAATGCAAAAGTGACCGTACCCAAGGACCTTTTGGCATTAATGAGTGCCGAGAACCCACAGGAAAAGAACAATACCGGCGTATATGAGTTTAAACAAACGCATGCCATACCTTCTTACTTAATGGCCCTGGCCGTTGGTGACATCGTATTTAAAGCGGTAGATAATCGTACAGGCGTGTATGCAGAACCATCGGTGCTGGAGAAGGCTGCCTGGGAGTTTGCGGATATGGGCAAAATGGTACATGCTGCAGAAAAGCTGTACGGTCCTTACAGGTGGGGCAGGTATGATTTGCTGGTATTGCCACCAAGTTTCCCTTTTGGGGGAATGGAAAATCCGAACCTTACTTTTATTACGCCGACCATTCTGGCAGGCGACCGCTCTCTGGTGAGCATTATATGTCATGAACTGGCGCATAGCTGGAGCGGTAACCTGGTAACCAATGCTACCTGGAACGATTTCTGGCTGAATGAAGGCTTTACCAATTATTTTGAGCGTAGGATTGACGAGGAGATATTTGGCAGAAAGGAGGCGGAAATGCAGGAGGTATTTGCCAGGCATGCGCTGGATGAGGCCATCAAAGATATGGGGGCCGACAGTAAGGATACCCATTTAAAAACTGATTATACTGGCCGCAACCCAGATGAGGGCACAAATGACATCGCTTATGAAAAAGGCTTTTTCTTTTTACGCAGCATTGAACAGGCCGTAGGCAGAAAACAGTTTGATGCCTTTTTACGTGGTTATTTTGACAGCCATGCTTTTGGCTCGGTAACAACCGCGCAGTTTGTTGATTACCTGAATAAACACCTCATAAAAAATGATACGGTATTGGCTGATAAAATAAGGATTAACGATTGGGTATATGGTCCGGGTATTCCATCGAATGTTGTTTCGGTAGGAGCTGAGCGTTTCAGGGCTATCGACGGGCTGTTGGCTGGATGGCGAAGAACAGGAGTAGCAACAGGGCTGAGTAAACAGATTGTTTCGAGTAATGAGAAACGTTATTTCATTAGTCAGCTGCCGGCAGAACTAACGGTTGCCCAAATGGCTGCGCTTGACAAGGAATTCAATTTTACAGCCTCACATAATACCGATGTACAGCTGGCCTGGTACACACTGGCGATCAGACATCAGTATACAGCAGCTGATGCCCGCATCAAAGCTTATTTGCTGGAAAATGGAAGGATGTGGCACATTATTCCTTTATATAAAGAGATGATGACTACGCCGGAGGGCTTGAAAAAGGCTAAAGCTATTTATCAGCTGGCCAGGCCAAATTATCATCCTATGACTTACCTGGCGATTGACAAATTGCTGAAATAACGTTTTATAAGTTTTGCTTTCCTTTGCTGAGGGTTGCACCTGCACTGGCAATGATGACCAGGGCTACTGCCAGCCATTCGTAAAAGGAAAGCATTTCTTTTAAGAACAGGAGCCCGCATAGAGCCGCTACGGCAGGTTCAAGGCTCATCAGTATGCTGAAGGTACGTGCCGGCATTTTTTTTAGTGCGCTCATTTCCAGGGTAAAGGGAATGGCGCTGGACAGTAAGGCAAGTGTTATTCCCGATAGCAGCATAACCGGACTAAAATGATTGAGTATGCCGCCTGCAATCCCAAAGGGAAGTACAATAGCCGAGGCGAAAATCATGCCGATGGCTACGGCCTGTCCACCATCCATTAATTTGGAAATGCGGCCTCCAAGTACAATGTATCCGGCCCAGAATGCGCCCGCAAGCAGCGCGAGGCACATGCCCAACAGGTCTGCACCCTGATCGCCCCAGGGTGCTATACAGGCTATACCCAGGGCTGCAAGTGCTACCCACAAAAAGTCGATAGCCCTCTTTGAACCAAATACGGCCAGAAGCAGGGGGCCAATAAATTCGAGTGTAACCCCAAGGCCCAGTGGTATTCTTTCAATGGCAAAATAGAAGATCACATTCATGGCACCCAGTGAAATTCCATAGGGAATAACGGCTTTCCATTGTTGCGGGCTGAGCTGTTTCAGATTTGGTCTGTAAGCGGTAAGAAGGATCAGGGCAGAAAAACCGATTCTTACCGAAGCGGTACCCGCGGCCCCAAGTAGAGGAAAAAGCCCCTTGGCGATTGCAGCGCCACCCTGCACACTGATAATGGCAAGCAGTACTGCCGGGAGAGGGGGAATTTTTATTGTTTTCATATGGGTTTACGGGGGCGTTAACTATTCTGGACAAAATTATGATTTTATGTTTAGTTATCTGACATTTATTTGTTATGCCAGGCCGAAAGAAAGGCTTTTTTACAGCTTTAAAATTATTGGCATACTATTTGTAATTAACACATCGGTTTAGTTTGGTTTAGGTTGATCTGTGGTGGATCGACCTTATAAACGGGAATAGTCTCTCCGACTTCATTCCCGTTTCTCTTTTAAAGCCATTTTTTATTTCTGGTCCTTTCTTTAAATACCTGAGCTATATGTGCTATCCCTGCTGCTTTTTGCTACAGTTTATAAAAAAGTGCAGTGTCTGTTTTTTGATGCAGCGACAAAAAACATGATTTCTTTTGGACACAGATTTCTTACAGCTCAGGTTGAAATATCTACGGCTCGTCTGTTATTTATTTTTCTTTAGCTAACATATATACAGCTTTGTGATATACAAATAAACACATTATGTTAAAAGGATGTCTTTTTGAAAATGGATCAGGCGTTAAATTATTGGGAGAGTTGTCGGACCTCAACGCTTTACATTGCACAGTTAGAAAAATTACAAGTGTGATGGTTGATTACGGGTTAACTGATACGGCAGCTTCGACTTTACTGGTCGATTTCCTGGAGAAGATAGAAACTGCGTATTCCGGTAAAGGACTTACAGAACAGGCTGTTTTTCAGCATACGGTCTTCACGTATTATGGTTTTTCCTGTACCTGGATGGAATTGCTTATGATCAACAGTTTGCTCAGGTCGCTGGCCGATTATACAGCTACTGATGAACGGGACGATGTGAATATGCTTTTGCTGGAATACCTTATCCGGAAAGCGGTATCCCAACTGGACAAGGAAGAGTTGTCTGGCATCCACCATTATATAGGCAAGCCCTTTGTATGCCTGAACATCAGGCATTTTATTGCACAATTTAATTTTAACAATGCCGATTTTGAGGATAGCGCTGACCGGGATTCTTTGAATAGGATACAGGAATACCTGAGTGCTTATTTTGAAGGCAGTAAACAGCATAATTGAAACATATGGAAAGTACGAGGTATACCTTGATTACAGGAGCAAGTGCCGGCTTAGGCCGGGAGTTTTCTATACAATGCGCAGGGATGGGCATGAACATCATCATGATTGCACTTCCTGGCAGCAATACGGCATCACTGGCAGCGCATTTAGTGCTGGAGTTTGGTGTTAAGATCAGTGTCTTTGAGTTTGACATGACAGACAGTATCCTGCTTGTTGAAAAGCTGAACTACATTAATGAACATTTTGAAATAGATTTTCTGATCAATAATGCCGGTATTGGAGGGACAGTAGCTATTACTGAAAGTCCGCTTACTGCAATTGACAGGATTTTGCAGGTAAATGTGAGGAGCATGGTATTGATTACCCAGATCCTTTTGCCGGGTTTGCTGAGACAGGAGAAAGGGCACATCCTGAACATTTCCAGCATGGCAGCTTTTACACCCATCGCTTATAAAACGGTTTACCCTGCTTCCAAGGCATTTATATCTTCATTCTCGCTGGGACTAAGAGAAGAGTTGAGTGATACCAACTTATCGGTAAGCGTAGTTTATCCAGGGCCTATTATGACCAATTCCGGGGTATCAGCGAGGATAATCGGACAAGGCATGAAAGGCCGCATAGGCCTGCTGGCTACCTCAGAAATTGCCAGGATAGCACTGAGTAAATGCCTGGCTGGTAAAGCAGTGATCATCCCTGGTTTCTGGAATAAGATCAATCATCGCATTATGGGCATTTTGCCGGTAGAAACTAAGCTTAAGATCGTATCTAAGGCTGTTAAAAAGGAAATGGCAATAAAATGATTGGAAAAATGAGTAAAGTTCTCGTAACGGGAGGAAATGGTTTTCTGGGTGCTAATGCTGCCAGGGAACTGTACCGGAGGGGGTATGAAGTAAAACTGATGATGAGGGCATCTGCCGATACGATGGCGGTGGCTGATATTCCATGTGAACTGTATTACGGTGATATCAGCAGGGAAGAGGATGTATTTAATGCAGTTAAAGGTTGTGACTATGTTGTGCATACCGCTTCTGTAACCGGACAATGGGGCATAAGCTTTAAAGCTTATGAAGAAATTAATGTCAAAGGAACAATCCATATTGTAAACGCCTGTCTGAAATATAACGTAAAAAGGTTGATCCATATCAGCACCGCAAATACAATTGGTCATGGCAATAAAATTAAACCCGCAACGGAACTCAATTCTTTCCGGCTTTCGCATTTGGGATCAGGATACATCAGCAGTAAATATATAGCGCAGCAATATGTTCTGGAGCAGGTGGTGAACAAGGGACTTCAGGCAGTAATTATCAATCCTACTTTTATGATTGGGCAGGGAGATGCGAAGCCCAGTTCCGGAAAGATCATTATGCATGGCATCAATAAACGGGTAGTGTTTTATCCGCCCGGGGGAAAGAATTTTGTTCATATCAATGATGTATGTACCGGCATAGCCAATGCAATTGAAATGGGGAAAAATGGTGATTGTTATTTGCTGGCCGGCGAGAATTTAAGTTATGCAGCATTTTTTAAACTGTTGAACAAGGTATCGGGACAAAAACCGGTTATGTTTCGTATCCCGCAGTTTGTTTTAAAAATGATCGGAATAATGGGTACATTGCTTGGCTTATTGAGCAAAACTTCGGTAAAGCTGAATTATTCCGCAGCCTATATGCTGTGCATATACAATTACTATTCAGGTAAAAAATCTGAACGGGAGCTAATGGTAAAATACACGCCTGTAGAGAAGGCCATCAGCAATGCACTGACCTGGTTTAAGGAAAATAATTACTGTTAATTGCCGGAGGATGTTGATTGGTTCGCTTATAATAATGCTACTTAGAATGAATACAGCACAAGTGGAGGCGGTTTTTCAGAGTAAACTGTTTAAATATAGCATCAGGATATTTGTGCTGTTGATATTCAGTATTATTTTTAAATCTTTTGACCTTACTTTTCCGAAAAATTCCAGCCCCTATTTTTTCAGGGCGCAGGCTTTCAGCCTGATGTTTGTGCTGGTTGGATTGGTGGTATGGGAAGGCGCGGTAAGGCTATCCAAATATGTGGAACGGTATGTTTTCAATAAAAACCTGTCTTATAAACTGTTGTTCCTGTGTTTTAGCCTTATAGTTTACGGTTTGCTTTCCAGTTTTTTGTTTGGCTTCTCTTATTCGGTATTCGATATTTTATTGTATCAGAAGTATGAGGCCTGGATCAGCTTTTCTTCTTTGAGTTACGACCTGTATTTTGGTGCATTTATGTTTTATCTGCTGATTCTGGCCTATAGCGGGATTGTTTTTTATTATAAGAACTGGAAAGAAAGTCAGCTAAACGCAGAGCGGCTGATGCGGGAGAATATACAGGCAAAGTACGACGTTTTGAAAAGCCAGATAGATCCGCATTTCTTCTTTAATTCATTGAGCGTATTGACCAATCTGGTATACAAGAGTGCAGACCTGTCGGCAGAGTACATTACCCAGCTTGCAAAAAGTTACCGCTACATTCTGGATAAGAAATTTGAAAACCTGGTTTCTATACGGACGGAACTGGAATTTCTGGAATCTTATTCTTTCCTGATCCGGATCAGGCATCAAAGCAGTATAGTTTTTAATATTGATATTGAAGAGAAAACCATGAATACCGGAATGGTGCCGCCTGCAACCCTGCAGATGCTGGTGGAGAATGCGGTAAAACACAATCGTTTTTCGGCCAATGACCCCCTGCACATCAACATCAGGGATGAAGGGGACTCACTGATCGTTTCCAATGATCTCAGAAAGCGATCGGGCCTTCATAATTCGATTGGTGTAGGGCTGGACAACATCAGTAAAAGATATGAATTGACCAGCGACAAAAGGATCGAGATCACAGAGACCGGTAATGAATTTATTGTTAAAGTCCCTATAATTAATACCTATGAAGATTATCATATTCGAGGATGAGAAGCACAATGCGGAGCGCCTGGTACAGCTGCTGCAGAAATGCCTGGAGGCGGTTGAAGTTTTAGCCATTATCGAATCTGTAGAAGAGGGCGTACGGTGGTTCAGCAATAACGAAAACGCTGCAGAGCTCATTTTCATGGATATCCAGTTGTCGGATGGCAATTGCTTTGAGTTATTTGAGAAAATGGAAATTCAAACTCCGATTGTATTTACGACTGCCTACGATAGTTTTGCATTGCAGGCCTTTAAGGTGTATAGTGTAGATTACCTGATGAAACCTATCGATATCAAAGATTTGCAGCGCGCTATAGAGAAGTACGAGTACTTTAAGGTTCCGGCTAATCCCGCTCTGAATATTTCAAAGATCGCAGAAGAATTTTTTAAAAGAGAGCATACGCGTTTTATTGGTAAGATAAACAACCAGTTGGTGTATGTTAAGGCCAGGGACATTGCTTATGTTTATTTTCTGGATGGACTTACCTGGGCCATTACCATGACAGACCAGAAGATCCCGCTGGATTATTCACTGGACCAGATTGAAAAGATGCTGGACAGGAGTTTGTTTTTCAGGATCAACCGTAAACTCATTGTACATATTGATGCCATCAGAAAAATTACTACCTATTACAACAGCAGGTTTATTATACAATTGTTTCCGGCAATAGATACAGAAGCGATCATCAGCAGAGAAAGGGTAAGCAGTTTTAAGGCATGGCTGGAAGGAAGAGGGACAGTTTAGATGATAGCGGTAACCTGTGCAATTATAGTTGATGAAGAAGGTCGAGTATTGGTGGCGCAGCGAAGCGCAGCCATGAAACTGCCTTTGAAAATGGAATTTCCAGGTGGAAAGGTGGAAGAGGGGGAAAGCCCTGAAGCTGGGCTAATAAGGGAGATAAAGGAGGAATTGGGTATTGATATAGCAATTACATCTGAAATAGAAGCGAATGAACACCATTATCCTGACTTTTCCATCCGGTTGATCCCCTATATTTGTCGGATTTTAAGTGGTGAAATCTTTTTAAAAGAGCATGCAGCTTATTTCTGGCAGGCCCCCCACAATTTGATGGAACTTGACTGGGCAGCTGCTGATATTCCTGTGGTTTACAATTACCTGGCCCATATAGGCCGGAAAGGTCACTGAACCTACCAGCTGCTACCGGCACCGCCACCACCCGAGGAGCCCCCACTGCTTGTTGAAGAGCTGCTGGAAGAGGAACTGCTTGAAAAAGAAGATGAACTGGAAGAAGAGGAGGAACTGCTGCTTGAAGGCGTTGGAATCTGTGCAATTTCGAAGCGGGTAGTTTCCACAAATTTGCAGTTGGCGCAAAGGTAATATTCATTACCATAACCAGGGGCATACCTGGTAGCCCTTTTTACAATCTTCCTGTCGTGGTATTTAAGTGTTTTAAATTTACATTCGGGGCATTCTTTTACTTTTGATTTTAAGTTGCTATAGTCAAGGATCATGGTGTTTTTACAGGATCTGCACTCCCATACATCGTAATCTATTGCATCAACCTTTTCTTCTGCCAGCTGACCTTTGGAAAGGAACCGGTCTTCTTTTTCATCATCCAGGCATTCCATCGGATTGCTGCAAGCCTCGCAATTGTAGCCGGCATATCTTCGCTGGTATTGCGCATCTGCATAGTTTTTCCAATACGATTTGAGGAAGGGGAAAGAAAAGAATTTTAAAACGGCATGTTCTGCCGGTTCATGGCTTTTGCGCCAGCTGAGGTATTGCTGGTGCCGGCTTTTTCCATTCAGGGAAGCTTTTAACAAGCTGCTCAGGATCAGGAAATGGAGGTTTACGTATAGCCAGATAAAAGCAAGAAGGATCAGTATGGCCCTTACATTATACCAGTCGCCCGGATGGTACAAATTCAGGTAAATGACAAAGGCAGGAGGACCGAATGTCATAAAGTATGCAAATGGGTTCAGCCATTGTCTTTTAAACTGATAACGGTACAGAACCGAGGCAATTGGCCAGGCAAAGACCGCATATGCAATAAATATGCAAATGGTAAGCCAATCTGCAACAGGGCCAGAACGCTGTTGTATCGGTTGCTGTTGCACCAGGGGCTGTACAGCTTCTGTTTGGGAACTGGCTGCTGCGGCACTATCGGCAACAGGTTCCTGTACAGGTACTGCCATATCAATTGGTGGCGGTGGGGCAATGTCAACTGCAGGTCCCGGGTCATCAGCGGCAGGACCCGCATAAGGCGCTGATGATTCGCCGTTAAGCCTCCTGATCAAGGCATCGACCCCTTCAGTAATGGCCAGGTCGAAATTGTTGTTGCGGGCATGCGGGATCATGTAATCTTCCTGAATCCTTTTACAGATCATATCGGGTAATATGCCTTCCAGTCCGTAGCCGGTTTCAAACTCAATTCTTCTCTGGTCTTCTACGACAAAAACAAGCAGGCCGTTATTGGTTTCGCTGCTGCCGATTTTCCAGGCTCTGAAAAGTTCGTGGGCAACATCTTTCGGAACATGGTCGCCGATGCTCTTTACAAAAACCACATCAATATGTGCAGTTCCGGCCTGGTCTAAAGGACTTAGTTTGCTGTTAAGAGCGGCAACCGTTTCTGCAGAAAGAATTCCATCGGGATTGCTGACATAGGTTTCGTTAAGACTTTTGGGGTCAGGGATTTTTGAAAGGACATCCTTTTTTGACTGCTGGCAGCCCGAAATTGTAAAAGCTGAAAGGAATAAGAGGATTAATGCATATTTCATAGGTAATCAATAGGTGCGTAAATATAAGGTTTACCTATTGATACACAAGTTTTCGCTGCCCTATTGCCGCCTTACTTTTTCGTGGGGGCAGCAAAATTGTTCGTGCCAACAGCAACAATTTCTTTTGACTCTATGGCAGGTTCCAGTTCAATTCTAAAGTCCTTATTTCCTTCCGCCGCAACAATTGCAAAGAAATGCTGACCTCTTTTTTCATTTCCCTCTACCTTAAATTTAAGTATGCGTAATTTTTTTCCGGCAATAGGTTTGGCTTGTGGCGAAAGTTTATCCGTTAAGGCGGTTAGCTTTGCCGCCTGGCTGCCGGTTTGACTTAATCTTGCACCTGTTTTGACTGCTCCCAGACTTCCGGCATCGTAGCCAGTGGATACTACCTGGGCGCCTACATCACTGAGATCTCCGGCCAGTTTACCCAGTTTTTTAAATCCCTTAAGGTGTTCTGCAATATTGCTGAACTCGGTGCCGTTAGCAGGCATTCCGATGGTAATGTTATCGCCCACCTTAAACTCAATTCCTGTTGAGGATGTAAACACTTCATTTTCTAATTTTTGAGCGTAGCTTTTGCTACTCATTAATATTGCCAGGGCAACAATTAATGTAAATGCCGATGCTTTCATAGCTATGTTATTTGTTTGTTTTATATGTACTTATACAAAGTACGCCAGCAGCACAGGGAGTTACAATAGCTTGAAACAGGTGTTTTTTTGCTACCTGTTTACGGGTATTTTATTTTAATATTTCGTGGGCTTAAAAAATGTCTGCATTTTTAAGGGATATGATCAGAGCACCCTTCTTATCGTTTTTTTTAGTTGTGCTTGCCTTTAGCTCCAGCGGGCAGGATTGGAAAGCAAGGAGGAACAAAATTGAAATGGATAGCCTTAAGCGTGTTGTTAACTCGGATAGACCGGATAGCATCAGGGCCAGGGCCAGTTATCTGCTTTCTTCCAGATTGGCAGGAACGGATAAAGTCAAAAGCAGATACTACCTGGAAAAAGGGCGGATTCTTTCCGGGAAAAGTGTTTTTATGCAGACGCTTTATCTTTATTACCAGGCACAAAGTTATATGATTGCAGATGATAAACGGGCATCGCATGCTTATGAAAAAGCAAGAATAGCCCTCTTGCCTTTTAAGACCAGGGAGGCATACCTCTTTCAGGCGGGGGCCTTATCGGGAAGCATGTTGACCTCTGAAAACCTGGACAACCGGGCGTATGTTGAACTGTTGATACATAAAGTGCTGCCCCTGGCCGAAAAGAGCGATGACTCTACCATGATTGCACAATACAATTATAGAATCGCGACCTATTTCATGTTTGAAAAACAGCATAGAACAGGAGCCGCATATTTTAAACGCGCCGCTAAGCTGTTGAGGGGCAATCCAGCTAATTTTCGTGTTTTTTTGATGGCATATTTATGGGCGGTAAGCAACCATATTGCTGTAGATGAGTTTGAACAAGCCAAAGAGATGCTGGATGAACTTGAGCTGATATTGTGGCCATATCCTTCCTGGAGCGGGGGGAGACACTATTATTACAATGAATCCTTGTATTCTGACAACGACCATTCGGGTAAGAAACTGGATAGTCTGCTAAGAAAGTGGGAAGCCAGTGGCCATACAAAAGGGAATGCAGTAAAACGTATGTTACTTTCCAGAAAGTACGATATGCTGATTGAAGCCCGGTATTATGAACTGGCAAAGTTTTTTTTGGAAGACATGCTGCAATCCAAACTTTTTTATGCTGATGCCGAGAGTAGAAAAATCATATATGACCAGTTGGTAAAAGCGAATTCCGGTATAGGGATGATGGATGAGGCTTACCATTGGTCAAAGGCCTATAGTAAACTGAACGATAGCATACATGCCAGCAGACTTGAAGAGCGGCTTAGCGAGATGGAGATCAAGTACAGAAATGCTGAAAACCAACAAAAAATTGTGCAGTTGGAGGCAGAGAATGAACGGGCAGTATTGTATTCAAAAAACACCAGGCTGGTCATTTTGTCACTTGTGATCGCCATAACGCTGTTACTGGTACTGGCGGCTTTTGGGTTTTATTATTACAGGAACAGATCCAGGCTGATGACCACCAATGCCATGCTGGAAGGGGAAGAAAGGGAGCGGGAAAGGGTGGCGAGAGAATTGCATGATGGCCTTGGGGGAATGCTGGCTGGTGTAAAGATTAAATTATCAGCCTGGGGAGCAAGCCAGGTGGATAAGGGTGGTAATTTTGAGTTTAACAGGATAGTATCAGAACTTGACAACTCGGTGAAAGAACTTAGGCATATATCGCGCAACCTGATGCCCGAGAGCTTATTGCGTTTTGGTCTGGAAACCGCTTTAAAAGACCTTTGCGAGTCTGTGATGACGGAGCCAAAATATATAGATTTTCAGTCCTTTCAGATTCAATCCAGTCTTCCGCTAAAAACCCAGCTGAATGTATATCGGATTGTTCAGGAACTGCTGAATAATGCCATCCGGCATTCGGGAGCCAGCCATATTATTATCCAGTGCAGCCAGAACCAGGAAACCTTTTTCATTACAGTAGAGGACAATGGAAAAGGTTTTGAAGTAGATTTAAATGTCAGGGCTGATGTGAAGGGCCTGGGCCTGGCCAATGTGAAGAAACGCGTTGACTTTATGAAAGGCAGGTTGCAGGTAGAATCGGTCATTGGCAGCGGAACTACAATACACATTGAACTGAATGTAGCTGCATAAAAAAGCACCACTTATTTTAAGCGATGCTTTACTTTGGGAGCGGGAATGTTTACCGGGATTTATTGAAAGCCGTAAGACACAACTTCATAAATTGAGGAGGTTGAGGATGGTGTTTTGCTATCTACAACTTTTCCATCTACCAAAAGCTCAAGTTTTACACTTCCGGGAGTTGAGGTGTAAAAGGAAAGACGGATTACATCACCTGCCTCTACTTTTTTTGTTATTTTTTTCGAGAAAGGCAACGCTGCGTCGTCAATTGTAGCCGATGAGCCGGTCTCATTTGTGTAGTCTACATCTCCAAATGTTACATTGGCCACTGAAGTGACACGATATTCAATATTAACGTTTTTCGGATAACCGCCTGGGCCATCTTTTTTGTCTTTACTACATGATGCAAATAAAACCACTCCTAAAAATAAGGCTGCCAATTTCAATGTGTAGCTTTTTAATGTTAAAGTTTTCATAGATCTCTTTCTTTTAAAATTCATATTACCGGCAAAATTATTTGATGCGGTGCTGACTGGCAATCACCTTAAACATGGGTTTTGTTCTACTGGTTTTCCAGTATTTTTGTCATAATTTGGGATGATCATAAAATGATGCTTATTTTCCGCCTATGTATCTACCTAAAACCCTTGCTATTGTAGACGATCATCCGATTGTGATCCAGGGCCTGCAAATGCTGCTGATCAACAATAAAGATATTGAAGTAGCCGGCTGTTTTACTACCGGGGCCGAATTTATGGTCTTTTTAAAAGGCCATAAGGTTGATGTGGTATTGTTGGATGTGATGCTGCCGGATTGTAATGGACTCGACCTCTGTAAGGAGATTAAGCTGGTTTCGCCCGAAACGAGTGTGCTGGCCTTAAGTAATCATAGCGAGCGTAGTATGGTAATGCAGATGCTGCAAAACGGGGCCAGTGGCTACCTGCTTAAAAATGCGGCAGTTGAAGAATTGCTGGAATGCATTTATGAGTCGCTCAAAGGTGAGGTTGCCTTTAGTAAAGCCGTAAAAGAAATCATAGCCCGTCCGTCTGCAAATGATCTGAAAGGTATTCCTCAGCTTACCAGGCGAGAAAAGGAAATCCTGCAGCTGATTGCTGAGGGAAAGACCACGGCTGTTATGGCCAAAGAACTTTTTGTAAGTCCGTTAACGATAGAAACCCATCGCAGAAATTTACTGCAAAAGTTTGAAGTGAAAAATGTGGCGCTGTTGATTAAAGTAGCTGGGCAGCAGGGACTGCTACAATCTCAATAATTATTTGTCCAACAACTTCCTTTTTAGAAAGTCGGCGGTAGCCTTACTGACTTTAACTGCATTTGAGTGTTTCATCCAGTGATGTGTATCGTCGGGGATAGCGAGTAACTCAAATTCGAATTTTTTATCTTCAAACCGTCTGGCCAGATCTACACTCTGACTGAAGCTGACATTTCTGTCATCATCTGCATGGATAATGAGTGTCGGGGAGGTCCAGGTATCAAGGTAAGTTACAGGTGAAGATGCAATTGCTGCTTTGGCTGCCAATAAAGCGTCGGGGGCAGGTTCTTTTCCTTCGCTGGCATAGTTGCTGAAGCGGTTGTTTACACCATGAATATCTACTCCTGCAGCAAATAGTTTGGAGTCACGCCCGAGTGCAAGCGCGGTAAGGTAACCTCCATAGGATCCCCCGTATATGCCAATACGTGTAGCATCAATTCCGGGATGGGCTGCGAGCCATTCAGCTGCGGCTTTAATGTCCTGGTATTCTGAAGCACCCAGTGGACCTCCGTTTTTAGGTTTATGAAAATCAAATCCATAACCGATACCCAGGCGGTAATTTACGGAGAGTACTGTAAAACCCAGGCTCGTGAGATACTGATTTAGTGCATAATCTATGGAATAATAATCCATAAAATGCCATCCCAGGACCATTTGACGCTGCGGACCGCCATGAACGTAAACAATTGCAGGTTTATTTTTTGAGGCGCTTTTGGGTTCGAATAATTGGGCATGAATGGTTTTTCCGTCGGGGGCCTTAAATGTTACCTGTTTGGGTACTACGAGTTTTTCACCGGGAAAACTGGCCGGGATCATTTCCTCCGCCAATAACTTGATCTTTCTGTTGCTTACAGACATCACAGCTGGTAGCAGCGGACGCTGCGCTGTTGAACTTAACAAGGCGATGGTAGAATTATCTCCGGTAAATACGGGATAGGTTTCGAGACCTGTTCCAGAACTGAGAATTTCCATTGCCGGCTTATCGGTAGGGACCTTTACAATGTGCCGGCGGTCTATATCCTGGGGATCTTTGCCGGTATTGGCGGCAAAAACCAGCCATTTGCCGTCGCTGCTTATATTTACCTGTTCTACCATGAAATTACCTGGAGTAAGCAGCTGTGCGGGCTGTCCGCCAGAAGCTGAAACAGCATAGAGGTGTTGCCATCCGTCCTGATAGGATATAAATACCAGTCTATTGTTTGCGGCCCAGTTTAAGTTGATGTTTTTGTCGTTACCAGGCAACGAACCCTGTACTGTTTCGGGTGCTTTCCAAACCTGTATGCCGTTACCAGTACTCAGGTCAACATTCCAGATGGCCCAGGGCTGATGTTTTCTTGCGAATAGTGAATCTGTAGCGCCACCCTGGCCCTGCATTCTGATGAAGGCAAGGTTTTTTCCGTCGGGGGACCATCTTGGTGAAAAGTCGCGCGAAAAGGCCGGGGTGATCCAGTTGATCGGGCGGGTCTCATCTGTATATACACCAATGAAGGAGTGGTCTCCCCGTGAGGATACAAAGGCGAGTTTTGAGCCATCCGGCGACCAGCTGATGGCCCCGTTTTGCCCACGCGCATGAAACATTTGCTTTGCAGGCAAAGATCCGTCGAGTGGTGATATCCACACCTGACTATTTTTAAGAAAGGCAACCTGATGGTTGGCTGGAGATATTGCCGGATGGTCAGCCTCTGCAAGTATAATGGGTTTGCCACCTTCAAAAGGAATGCTTATGAGTTCTACTTTTGCGCCGGCAGGATCGGAAGAAGGGTTGACAGACACACTGCCTTCGCGGGAGCTGTGGTCACCGCCACGGACGAAGACAACCCATTTGCCGTTGTTTGAGATAGACAGGCTGGTGATTTCCTGGCCGTCATCTTTATCGTAGCTGGTGAGTTTTCTTGGATTGAAATCCGGTCCTTCAGCAACATATAAATTTCTTCTGCCTTGTTCGTTCATTGCCCAGGCTATTTTTGAACCTGTGTTAGCGGCGGTCAGTTCGGAAGGGAAGGGATAACTTAAAACAGATTCCAGTGAAAATGTTTGTGCCCTGAGCGTGAAGGCCGTTATAAAAATGAATATCAGAAGAAACAGGAATGATCTTTTCATACATCAGAAGTTGTGATAAAAACAAGAAAAAGCTCTAACTGTTAAGGTTAGAGCTTTGATTTTCAAAGATAGGTTTAAGTTATTGATCCCACCATAATTTAGTTGTTCTTGGCACTTCGGCAGGAACGTTAGCACCGTTTTTGCTTCTTTCATCCTGAGGATAATCAAGACGGCGGATAAATGTTGGTAGCGTTACGTTAACCGGCAGGGCAAAGTCTTTGTATTTATAATCGTAACGTCTGGCATCGTTCCATGCTTCAGGGTTCAGATAGGTAGCTACATATTTCTCTTTAAAGATAAGATCTATAGTTAAATTGGCTGAACCTACAGAGGCAGCTGCCAAGTAGGCAACACGTTGAACGTCGGCTACAGGAATCTGAAGTTTATCCATGTTGGCATTGATACCTGCCAGATATGCGTTATATGCCCTGGTTTTGTCTGTCGTGAAAGCTGCTTCTGCCTCAATAAATTTCAGTTCGGCATAGGTCGCGAGCAATATAGGGGAGGTATCACTTGTCCAGGGGGAATTTCTGGAAATGTAGCATTCGTCTTTGGTCGTGTTTGCGCCAGGAGGACGGTTGCCGGCTCCGTTTGCCGTACCGATATAAACGTTATTTACAGTTTTGTCTGTAATTTTAGCAATTCTTGGGTCAAATATACCATAAGTAGTACCATTTAACTGATCAATAAGCTGTTCAGAGAGCCATCCGCCCAATGATTGGTTTGCGTTGCTTAAAGCTACACCGGCCCAATAGTTTCGGGTAAGAAACGTGGCCATGCCGGCATCATCGGCATTTGAAGTAAATGAATTGCTGACGGCAGTTAATACTGCTGCGCGGTCATATCCTGATGTTTTACTTATTTTATTCAGCAGCCGTGCTTTGATAAAATAGGCAAATTTTAACCAGTTGGCACGTTCATTTGCTCCAGCCGCTCCGTAAATCATATCGCTTGTGGCTGCAAGTTTTACTGTTGCATCTGTTTTAGATAAATCTGTAATTGCCTCATTAATTAGATTTACACAGTAATTATAGACATCCTGTTGTTTGTCGTATTTAGGCCTGAAATTTTTGGCGTCAAATGCTTCGGAAAAAGGGATGTCGCCCCACAAGTCATTTGCTAATGTCAGGTTGTAGGCCAGGATTGCGTTTGCGACACCTTTGTATTCACTTGAACCTGTTGCAATAGCCAGTTTTTTCATTTCATTGGCATCAGCCATACCGAAATATAGTGCATCCCATGTTGTACTGAAATCTATAGACTGATAGGTGTCTGAAAGGGCAGAGGCTGAAGGATTTGCCGTGTACTGCACATAAGGTGCGGCTATACTGCCGGTATTGTAATTGTTAACACCAATTCTGTGTGTTGTAGAGGCCATTAAAGAAGCCAGGGTTGGCGTATTTACCTGATTTGGATTTTGCTCCAGTTCTGAAAAATAACTGTCTTTACATGCTTGCAGTCCTAAAGATAGTGCAAATGCAGCTATCAATATGTGTTTTATTGTCTTTTGCATCTTCTTTCTTTTTAAAAACCAATATTAAGCGTGAACATAAAAGTACGGGCGGTAGGGTAGGTAAAACCTGCGGAGCCATCGTTATTGCTGTTGGCATCATAAGAACTGGACTCCGGATCCACACCATAGAATTTGGTCCACAACCATAAATTATTACCTGTTACAGAAACAGATGCATTTTTAATTGATCTTTTTGGCAACCATTCTGCTGGTAAGGCATAAGTAAGGCTTGCTGATCTTAAGCGTACCCATGAGGCATCGGTTACAAATGGCTCGGAAACGTTCCTGTAATATAAGCGGTAATATCCTTCTCCATAATCAACCGGGTCATTTGGCGCAAATTTTTGGCCCATCCATACCGATTTGGTATTACGGGTACCATCCGCCAGAACTCCGTCAAATACCCTGTACGATCTTCTGTCGGTTGTATAGGTTGGCAACCCGAAAGCTGAATAGAAGTCTTCCAGTCAGTTGTATTTTTCAAAACCAAGTCGGGCATCAAATAGCATATTCAGGCTAAAATTTTTGTAACTGAAAGTATTGCCTAATCCTAAGATCCAGTCGGGCTGCGAATTTCCCAGTATTTTTTGTTTTCCTCCGGATATGCTCGGAAAGCCATTGGTACCGATTAGCAAGGGTAGAGATTTATCCAGGAAATTTTGGTCTTCAGGCTGCCCCCCATAATATCGGTTCCAGTAACTCCCGTATATATTGCCAAACGATTCCCCTTCCACCAGTTTCATTGTTACTCCTGCGTTTCCATAACCCCTTGCTGATCCGTAAACAATTTCAGAAGGTAATGAAAGGATTTTGTTTCGGTTTGCAGAAAAATTAAGATTCATATCCCATTTAAAGTTGTCGGTAACGATCGGCTTTCCGTTTAACACCAGTTCCACACCTTTGTTACGAATATTTCCGGCATTAATGGAGGTCGTTACATAACCTGTTGCAGAACTGACCTGGGCACGTATGATCTGGTTTTTGCTTAAGGAATAGTAATAAGTAAAGTCGAATCCCAGGCGATTATTCAGGAAAGACATTTCCAATCCAGCTTCATAAGTGTTCGTAAATTCAGGGAGTAAGCCTGGATTACCAAGATTTGAACCTATTGTTAATCCGGTAGTTCCCGCTGGCAATGCCAAATATGGAGTAAAGCCAGATGAAGGCGAGTATTCAGCTGCATCTTTACCAATCTTTGCATAAGATAATCTTAGTTTACCCTGGCTGATGTATTGTGGTAATTTAAACTGATCCGAAAATACATAACTCAAACTTGCAGATGGGTAGAAGAATGATCTGTTTTCTTTTGTAAGTGTAGAGGTGATGTCGTTTCGACCGGTGAGGGTTAAGAACAAATAATTTTTATAATCAAATGTTGCTTCACCAAACAGACCATTTAATCTTTTTTCGACAATGTTCTGAGTAGGTGTCAGGACTTTTGCATTTCCAAGGCTAAAAAAGTTATAAATCGTAAGCTGACTTCCCAGCACACCTATACCCCTTGAACGTTTATTGTACATTTCATGACCTATCCTTAGGGTTCCATTTAGATCCTTTGCTAGTTTTGAAGTTAGGGTTGCAATGAAAGTACTGTTGTAGGCTCTAAATTTCGTATTGAATTCGCCAACAAAACCCTGATCATTATCATACACCCTTTCACCGGTTATTCCCATTGGGCCGGGTGCAGTTCTGAAGCGGTGATCATTATAGGTATCGAGTCCGAAACGATAGGAGAAATTTAACCATTTAGCAGGGTCATAACTTAAACTTGCGCCGCCAACAAACCGGTTGACATCACCTTTTAGTTTATTGGTTGCTGTACCCCATATTGGGTTGTTGGTTCCGATATATTTTTGGGTACCATCTGGATTAATGTAATCTGCAACATCGTACCTTGGCGACCAATAGGCAAGACCTTCACCAAATCTGTCGGCACTATAAGTGTAACCGCCTGAATTATTGAAACTCATGTTTACGCCTACTTTAATTTTAGGACTGATGGTTGCATCTGCATTTAAACGCCCGGAATTGTTTCTGTAATTGGTATTGGGCATCATACCTTTTTGGTAATATTGTGACACAGAAGAAAAGAATTTGATGACGTCACTTCCACCTGTCATTGAAATCGAGTTTCTAACCTGTTGTCCTGTTTGGAATGCTCGGTCATAGTTATTAAATAATTTATCGGGGTGGGTTGGGTCGATCGCTTTTGCTTCCTCAATGGTAGGCCCCCATGCAGGTCCGATACCTCCCGGAGGGTTGGTGTAAACACCCAATACACCTTGTGTGTATGTTGTTTGCACATCCGGACTTTTTAATACATTGTCAATACCATAGCTACTATTAAAATTGATATTGAAACCGTTTTGCCTTCCTTTTTTTGTGGTGATCACAACAACCCCATTTGCTCCTCTAAGTCCGTAAAGGGCTGTAGCAGCACCTCCTTTCAATACATTGATCGTCTCAATGTCATCGGGATTGATGTCCGAAGCCCTGTTACCTACGCCACGGGCCCCATAGTCAGTTACAGTTGCCTGATTGGCCCCAAGTGTCGAGGTTGAATTGTCTATCTGGATGCCATCTATCACATATAGCGGATCGCCAGAAATAGTGGGGTCAATAGAGTTAACGCCTCTGATGCGTATATTGGCTCCCTGCCCTGGGCCACCGCCCATACTGGAGACTGTAGCCCCTGCAATTTTCCCTTGTAAAGCATTGATTAAATTTGGCTGATGGTTAAAATTCAGATCTTCAGATTTCACCCCCTGTGCAGCATAACCGAGTGATTTTTTTTGCCGGGTAATGCCTAATGCAGTTGAAACGACGACTTCTTCCAATTGTTTGCTATCTACATCAAGCACAACATTTACCGATGAGCGGTTTCCAAGTGGCACTTCCCTGGTAAGGTACCCGATAGAACTGATAATTAATACCTGGTTGTTGCCTTGCACCTGAATTGTGAAATTACCTGTTGAACTGGTTGTAGCACCCGCAGATGTTCCTTTAACTTTAATGCTTACACCCGGTAGCGGGTTGCCATCGTCAGAAGCGGTGACCCGACCGCTAATGGTTTTCACCTGGGCTGTAACTGACATGCAGATCAGCAGCAGGAATGGTAAGAAGAATACGGTAAAAGTTTTTCTCATAGTGTTTGGTTGTTTAGGTTTGAACTTTTATAGTGATATAGGGAGCGATTATATCTTTTCCTCTTGAAAGAACGTTGTTGCACTGAATGACAGGCTGTAATAAATTTATATAATTTTTTTGATTTTTTTTGAAATACTACTTAATTAATCAATTATTTTTTAATGGTTGATTCACATTGACTTAACTTGAGGCAGTCGGATTTGACTTATTCTATTTCTTATATTCGAAAAAAAAAGAAATGATAGCACATCACGTTTTATTCTGGCTAAAAGCCGATACATCAGCAGATCAGAAAACCGCCTTCCGTAAAGGCTTACAGTTATTAGAGCAAATAGAAGTTATTAAAACCTTTCATATTGGTACTCCGGCACCTATTGAGCGCGCGGTGGTAGATACCACTTATACCTTTTCTCTGGTATTGTTTTTTGAAGATCTTGCTGCGCACGACGCCTATCAGGTACATGAAATACACAAAGCGTTTCTGGATGAGTTCAGGGTACTGTTCGAAAAAGTGATTATTTATGATGCAGAATAAACCGATATGATAAGGCAGGCACAACCGGAAGATGCAGCTGTGCTTGCCAGGTTAATTATCCTGGCAATGGATAGTCTGGCAGCTAAATTTGTTGGCGGTTCAGCACCTGAGGAATCCCTTCCTTTATTTGAAAAGTTTGCCGCATTACCCGGTAACCAGTACAGCTATGAAAATGCATTGGTTTATTTAGATGAGCAGGGTGTTTGCGGAATGATCAGTGCGTACGACGGACGTGATCTGGAACTATTGAGGTCGGACTTCCTGAAGTACATTGCTTCGGAATACGGCATTACACAAATTCCGGATCACGAAACGCAGGCCGGAGAGTATTATATCGACTGTGTAAGTGTTTTTCCGCGGACACAGGGAAAAGGCATTGGTAAAAAGCTGATCCAGGCTTTGATTAAACAGGCTGCCGGTACCGGTCGGGATAAAGTTGGTTTACTGGTCAGCAAACAAAATCCCAATGCTGAAAGATTGTATTCTGGCCTCGGTTTTCAAACGGTAAACGAGCGTAAATTCATGGGCAGTGATTATTTTCACATGCAATATACCATTTAACAATTCATCCGTTTGCGGTAGGCTTCGGGTGAGTAGTTTGTTTTAAGCTTAAAAAGCCTGGAAAAATAAAAAGAAGATTCAAAGCCCAGTTCATATGCAATTGTTTTAATTGGCTTTTTTGTTCCACTTAGCAAGCCCCTGGCGCGCTCTATTTTAAGCTGTAATAAATATTGAAGAGGTGCTATTCCTGTAGATGATTTGAATGCCTTGCGAAGCCAGGAATAACTTACCTGGAGTTCAACAGCGATTTTTTCTATGCTGATGCGCTCCTTTACATTTGCCCTTAATAATGCCTTTGCTTTATTGATAATGGCTTCAGAGATGTCCTGTTCTTTAAGCTGCTCCTGCTTTTTTCTGGTATAAATATCGCCCAAAAGATGCAATACCATACCGGCCACCAGGGGCTGATAGCCCGACTGTTCATCCCTGGTTTTTTCAATGATATCTGTAAAAAGGCCAATGAGGTGTTCATGTATACCGATTGGCAAAAAACTCTGACTGGGCGACAAAAACCTGTTCAGGGCAATGTTATTGATAATGTCTCCATTAAAACCAACCCAAAATTCGTCCCATCCTGTATTTTCATCTGGTTTAAACCTATGCCATTCATTTGGGAAGAGCAGGATAATAGTTCCTTCCTTAATCCTGGTTTGTTTACAGTTTTTTGATTCAAAGACGCCCTTACCCCTGGTGATATAAATAAGCTGGAATTCTTCCAGAATTCTACCCTTATCCCAGCTGAACTGGTGATCTGAAGGATGACCTGCAGAAGGGTACTGAGCAGCCGGGCCGATGCTGTTGTAACCTACATTGAGTACATACAGTCCCCAACTGGCATCGTGCTCACTTACCGGAAGGTATTTAAAATAGTTATTCATCCTGTTTTGATATCAATATGTACATGCGGTATATCAGAATATACATTGATCTGGTAAAGTTTAATGTCAAGTTTTGTGATGACCTAAAAGTATAAATCTTATGATGAATAAAGAAAAAGTATCCGCACTTAGAATTGGTTTGTTTGGTATAGGACTAGATACCTATTGGCCACAGTTTAAAGGGCTAAAGGAGCGTTTGGAGGGATACCTCGATATCGTGGAAAAGCGTCTTTCGGCTATTCATCCCGACATTGTAAATGCAGGATTGGTGGACAATCCCGATAAAGCGTTTGAAGCGGGTAAGCTATTTAAAACGGCAGACGTGGATGTGATCTTTTTATACGTAAGCACATACGCTTTATCGGCTACGGTGCTGCCGGCAGTGCAACGCGCAAAGGTACCTGTAGTTATCCTTAACCTTAGTCCGGATGCTGCGATTGACTATGCAGCTTTTAATGCAATGAATGACAGGACGAAGATGACCGGAGAATGGCTGGCTTATTGTTCGGCCTGCCCCGTGCCGGAAATTGCGAATGTATTTAACCGGGTGGGTATCAGGTTTCATCAGATTACAGGTATGCTGCAGGATGATCCGGAATGCTGGAACGAAATCGCAGAGTGGGTTGAAGCGGCGAAAGTAGCCAGTATTATGAGTTATAACCGCATGGGCTGTATGGGCCACTATTACAGCGGCATGCTGGATATTTATGCTGACCTTACACTGCAGTACGCCCATTTTGGTGGGCATATAGAATTGCTGGAAGTAGAAGAACTGGCAGCGCTGAGAAAGCAGGTGACAGCTGCAGAAGTAAAGGCAAAACTTGAGGTTTTTGCAGCTGTTTTTGATGTACAGCAGGATTGTCCGCAGGAAGAACTGGCGAAAGCAGCGATCACCTCTGTAGCGCTGGATAAGCTGACAGCACTGCATCAGCTGGGGTCTATGGCTTATTACTACAAGGGTACAGGAAACCCGGAAAATGAAGAGGCCATCAGTTCCATTATCCTGGGTAACTCTCTTTTAACGGCCCGGGGTATCCCTGTTGCAGGTGAATATGAAATTAAAAATGCTCAGGCGATGAAAATTATGGATGCTTTTGGTGCCGGAGGTTCATTTACTGAATATTATGCCATGGATTTTAAGGATGATGTGGTATTGATGGGACATGATGGTCCGGGCCATATCGCCATTGCTGAGGGTAAAACCAAGGTACGGCCATTGGGCGTTTATCATGGTAAAGTAGGAAAAGGACTGTCCGTGGAAATGTCGGTGAAAAATGGTCCTGTGACCTTACTGTCGGTAGTAGAGCAAAAAGGCGGGCGACTGATGCTGCTGGTTGCAGAAGCCGAATCTGTACCCGGGCCGATCCTGCAGATTGGCAATACCAATAGCCGGTACAGGTTTGCTATAGGGGCCAGGAATTTCGTTAACAAGTGGAACAGTTACGGGCCGGCACACCATTGCGCAATAGGTGTGGGGCATATCAGCTCAAAAATTGAAAAGCTGGGGCAGCTGTTAAATATGGATGTGATAAAGGTTTGCTAGCTATTTTTGCTTAATTTTAAGTAACAATAGTGGTTTATGAAATATTTGTTCACTTTATGGATTACAGGGATATGTAGCTTATCCCTTTCAGCACAACAAACCCAGAAGCCGGTTTTGCATGGACGCAACTGGATGGCCATTACCGGAAAGCCCCTGGCTGCAACTGCAGGGGCGATGATTTTTCAACAGGGCGGAAATGCTGTTGATGCCTCTTGTGCTATGCTTGCAGCCACCTGTACCATGTGGGATACCTTGAGCTGGGGCGGAGAAACACAGGTATTGATCTATAATCCAAAGACCAGGAAAGTGATTGCCATCAATGCGATGGGCATAGCGCCAACTGGGGCTACAGTAGCATTCTTTAAAAATAAAGGCTATGATTTTCCCCCTGAATTTGGTCCGCTGGCTGCTACTACGCCCGGAACCCCGGGTGGACTGATATACATGCTGATGAATTACGGAACCATGAGCCTGAAACAGGTACTGGCGCCGGCCATGGAAATGGCTTCAGGATATCCTATTGAAGCACAGGCCGCGAATACCATTGAGCGACAGAAAAACTTAATTAAAGAATGGCCTTACAGCAAAAAGATCTTTTTGACCCACTCCGGAGAAAAGAGGGAAGCCCCTGAAGCAGGAGAAATTTTTGTGCAGAAAGATTTGCTGGGCACTTTAAGCAAAATCGTAGCCGCCGAGCAGCAGGCATTGCAGCAAGGCAAAACCAGAAAGCAGGCATTAATGGCTGCCTATGATCGTTTTTATAAAGGAGATATCGGACAGGAATTTGTTCGGGGCTGCCAGGAACAGGGAGGATTGATTACAATGCAGGACCTCGAAAAATGGAAGCCTTTGGAAGAAGAACCACTCATGGTAAATTACAAAGGCATAGACGTTTATAAATTGCAGCAATGGACACAAGGACCGGTGCTGTTGCAGGCACTGAATATTCTGGAAAATTTTGACCTTAAGGCTATGGGGTATAATAGTACAAAGTATATCCATACCTTGTACCAGGCTATGAACCTTTCTTTTGCAGACCGTGATTTTTATTATGGCGACCCTTATGCTGCACCTGCTGAACCGGTTAAGGGTTTACTGAGTAAAGCTTATGCAAAGGAGCGGGCCGGATTGATACAGTTCGAGAAAAATAATCCTGATATCGGCCCGGGTGATCCTTATCCGTATGAAGGCAAGGTAAACCCGTACCGGGCCTTACTTAAAAGCAGAGGATTTGAACAGGACACCGGGAAAAGGAATTTTGCACCTAAACACGATATGGGGCTGAATCTACCGGATGAAGCTTATATGGACAGGCTATGGCGGGGGACTACTTCGATAGAGGCGGCCGATAAAGAGGGCTGGGTAGTTTCTGTTACGCCCAGTGGGGGCTGGCTGCCGGCCTGTATTGCAGGTAATACCGGAATAGGAATGAGCCAGCGTATGCAGAGTTTTGTGCTGGATTCTACGATAAATCCTTTCAATGTAGTTGCGCCCGGGAAAAGACCAAGGGTAACCTTATCACCCTCACTGGCATTAAAGGATGGTAAACCCTTTCTGTCATCGGCAGTCCAGGGAGGCGATACCCAGGATCAAAACCTGCTGCAGTTCTTTTTAAATGTAGCAGAGTTTGGGATGAATGTGCAACAGGCAGCGGAGGCCGCCAATTTCAATACCAACCAACTCTGGCTTTCATTGGGTGGCACAAGAATGGACGACCGCAAGCCCAAGGCCGGTCAATTGCTGCTCAACAACTCAACGGGTGATGCTGTGCGAAGGGAACTCAGCAAGATGGGATACACCCTGAGTTTTGATGACCGCACCAGCGGACCAGTCAACGCTATTTATTTCGACTGGAAACATGGTTCTTTATGGGGAGGTTCCAGTAATCATGGCGAAGATTACGGTATTGCCTGGTGAGCTGGCTTTTTACTCATTCTGTAGATCGTAAACATGATCAGGGCAGAAAGTATTGTCAGGATCAGGTAGCTTTCGGCAAGGTGGTGTTCATCCTTTGCCGGCAAAACTGAAATGATGCTGTAGCTTAAAAAAGATACGATTACATAGGTAATGCCACCGGTCAGGCCACTGGCTATTCCGGCATTTTTGGGGAACTGGCCAAGGCAGAAGGTAAAGTAGTTGTTAAAAATATAACCTGCTGTAACGTGGATCAGAAAAGCAAATAAAACCAGCGTATAGAGGCTGGAGATAAACTGGATACTGATGAGCATCATCGCTACAAATGCTACCTGTAGTATCAGGTTGGTACTCATCTTTTTAAAGAAAGGACGGTTGATGGTTGCTTTACCTATAAAACCGCCTGCCATCCATGCAAAACCCAATACCAGCGAACTGTAACCTGCCACTACCGGTGTAAAATGCAGATGGTGCTCTACAATAAAAGGACCGGTCATGTTATAGATCATCACCATGGTATAGGCCAGTCCAAGCATCACAATGCCTAAACTAAAGCTTAAGGTTTTGATCATTTTAAGATAAGTACAGGCAATTTTCTTTAATGAGAATTCCGAAAAATGGTTTAGGGTCTCACCGCTGTAAATGAATTCGAGTATGGCCAGTACAATGGCCAGTAAAGCCAGAAAGTAGAAGTTAGACTCCCATCCAAATGCGGTTTGGAGATAGCCGCCAATAAAAGGGGCAACAATGGGGCCGGTAGACCATATGATAGAAAAGAGGCTCAGGTAGTGTTTTAACTGATCGCCGGTAAAAAGGTCTACAAAGTAGGCCCGTTTGGCTACTATAATGGTGCCCACAGTAAAGCCATGAATGATCCTCATGAAGTAGATCAGGTAAATGTTATGGGTATTGGCAATGATAATGCTGGCTGCGGCGAAAATAACAAGGCAGATGAGGCTTAGGCGATAACGGCCAAAACTATCCAGCACGCTACCGATAAACAGCTGTGAAATGCCATAGCTGATCAGGAATAAACTTAATGTAAGTTGTACCTGAAGACTGCTTACATGCAGGGTAGCAGCCATGGTAGGCAGCGAAGGGATATAAATGTCTGTAGCGAAGCCAGATAGGGGTAAGAGGGCAAATGCGAGCAAGGTAGAAATGCCCTGGTGCTGTTGTGATAATACTTTTGTAGTGCTCAAAACGGGTACGATGTTACTTTAAAAAGCACAAAGTTAGGCTTTCAAAAAACGGTAGCCGTCCATTTTGAAACATGAAATTGTAATAAAAAAGCAGTTGGCAGGCTAATTTTACATTAACCTGAAATACCCAGATGGACGATTTATGCCAGCCAGGATTTTAATGTTTTCAGGTCGGCCTCCATATGCCGGATGACCTCCTGTTCTGACATGCTGAGTTTAGTCGCACCCGATTCGGCACCTCCCAGCGGATATTCATAATGAAGGGAGATAGGTTTTGCGATGTTGTATTTTTTCAGCAGCTGAAAAAATTGTTTGAAGTCGACCATTCCCTCACCCAGAGGGACATTGCGCGTGATCCATTTTTCATTTTCCTTTAGCCAGTAAAAATCTTTGATGGGCATAGAACCGATATGCCTGTGCAGCAATTTAAAGCCGTTTGGCCAGGCTTTAGCACCATCCACAGTTGCATGTCTTACATCAAACTGGCAGCCAATCCATTTTGGATCCAGGTCTTTGATGGCCAGCCACAGGTCCCATAACGAGCCGCCAAACAGGCCGGTATGATTTTGATAATCGCCATGAATGTTATAGCGTTCATTTAGGACCGCAAGCTCCGCCAGTTGTTTTTTAAACTGTCCTATGCTAGCTGCAGGATCCCCATCATTGGGATAGGGATACCAGCCCATCCTGTAATTTTTGATGCCCAGTGCAGAAGCCGTTTTTAAAACATCTGTTGTATACTTTTCATCTGCAGCCTTGATATCTGTTGTCATGGTGAATACTTCCAGACCTTCATTTCTTATGGCCTCAACAGCAAGCGGCAGGTCGGTTTTAACCTTTTCAGGTAATACATGGCCCTTCGGCCTAACGGTGAGGTCTATCCCATCAAAGCCCATTTTTGCTGCAAGCTTTGCCATGTCCTTATAGTTCAGCCAATGCAGGTTCTTTGAAAATATACTGATGCTCAACTTGTTGTCGGGCAGACTTTTTTTTATCGGTGCGCCAAAGGCTGAGAGACCTGTTGGTAAAGCCGCCGCGGCGATAAGCGAATACCTGATGAAATCTTTACGGGAAATAGTTGGGTTCATTTCCTAAAGATATCAAAGAGAACTTAGAGTGGCAATATGTCGGCCTAATTAATGATCTTTGTTGGTTTAAAACTACAGATTTTGTATTCAAAAGATCAGGCTTCGCAACTCAGACAGACATTCTGGACTACATTTGGGCAGTATATCGCGCCGCAACCTTCGGCAGAGGGGGTAAAAATAAACTGGATCAATTACAAGACCGGCATCAAACATATTTTTTTTAAAATGCAGGCCGATGGCCGGGGTGCTGCTATTGCTATAGAAATTGCCCATCCGGATGCAGGTATGCAGGAATTGGTTTTTGAGCAGTTTAAAGAATACAGGAAGATGCTGGAGCTTGAATTGGGAGAAGTGTGGAGCTGGGAACTGCATGTAACCGGGGAACATGGGAAGATGGTAAGCAGGATTTGCCAGAAAACCGAAGGTGTAAGTATTTTTAGAAAAGAAGACTGGCCCGCACTTATTTCTTTTTTTAAACCCCGCATCATTGCGCTTGATGAGTTTTGGAGCGATGCAAAATATGGCTTTGATTTGTTTAATTAGAAGGGGCGGCTGCTCAGTTTTTAAGGTTAGTTATAACGTTTCTAAACTAAAATCATATGCTAAACTGTTTCGGTATTGTTCTAGTTTTGCGGGAAATTAAAAATCAAATGTCAAAAACAAAACTTACAATTAACAACAACGGATCGGTAAAAATAGAAGGTGATTTCGAAATCGTGGATAGAAATGGCAATGCCTATGGATTACAGGGAAGAACCGTGTTGTCTATCTGTCGTTGCGGACTTTCTAAAAATAAGCCTTTTTGTGATGGTTCCCATAACGGCCACTTTGAGCATGAAGCCATTGCTTTTGAGCTTCCACCTAAAAAGGTTTAACTTCCAAACATTCTCGCATTGTTTTTGTAGTTCTAATAACTAATAAATGTACAGTTATGAAGCGTTTTCAGCTATTCACCGGTTTGAGCCTTGTTATTTGCCTGTTTGGTTCCTGCGCATCCAGGAACCCCTCAAGAGATGGTGAGCAGAAACGTAAGCCGGCAATAACCGGCGTTACGCCTACCATCAAGAACCCAAGCAGGGGAGTGATCAATGCAAGTGGCGATGGACTTACCCCTGGGATTGGCCGGTCGAATGGGGCAGGTTCTGAAGAAAGTGCAACCAGTATTGCCAATAGCGCAATTGCAAAAGCAAATGTAGCTGTCAAAATTTCCGAGCGTAAGCTTTCGGGTTTAAGCGACGAAGAACTGATGGACCGGATTTCGGAGCGACAGAACGGAATCGTAGGTATGAGCGGCAGCATCGTAAAAAGCACGGGAAAGGAAAAGATCAGGAATTATGCTGAGGCGATTTTAAAAGAATATGAGGGAGCCCAAAGTCAGCTTAAGAAGCTCCTGGCAGCGCAGGCAGTCCGTAGTCAGAATGGTCCTGAAGCCGGATCTGCAGTAGCAAAAAGTGATTTCGACTATGTTCAGGCGATGATAGCAGGTCATCAGGACCTGATATTGCTGCTTACCGTAGCGGGGGAGTCTAAAGACGATGGCCTGAAAAAATTTGGAACGACCTACCTGCCCCTGGCGAAGAAACAGCTGGAAGATGCCCGTGAGCTGACAAAAGTGGTTAGCCCAAAGCAGAAAAACTGATTTAAAACCTTCTATTTTCGGCATTATGCCAATGATTTGCTAGCTTTGTAAGGTAATTTACAACTTTATGAAAGCAGGGCGTTTTACTATTGAGGAGGGTGATAATGCTATAAAAACTACGATAACTGTGGTATCTTCCCCCGCCGGGAAGATTTTTTTATATGCATTGAATATTTTATTGATCGCTGTGGTGGTACTTTTCTTTATAGGGAATATAGGTGTAATTACTTTATTCATTGCTGTAATGGAGGTTTTGCTGTTCCGATACTCACTCTGGAACCTTTATGGATCGGAAACGATCATTTTGAAAAAGCATACTTTAACATATCAGCAATTTTATGGCTTCATTAAAATGCCTTTAAGAACTGTAAGTATTACCAAAACCCTGAGGGTGATACCCTTCCATGAGAATTTTCAAGCCGGTAACCAGGCCATGAAACTGATATTTGAGTCTACTGATGAACGCTTACAACCTGTTAATCTTTACCAGACTTCGCTTCCCGTTTCCAATCAGGACTACAAAATATTTATGAGCGCCTTTAACCGGTTTAATAAAGCCCATATGGAAGAATATCTGTTGCCGCTTCCGCAAATGAACTAGCAGAAATTTAGAATTATGAATGTATTAGTTGTATTGTTTATTTCAACGGGTATTGCAGCGCTTGTGATTAAAATCATGAGCCGTGAATATCATCTGCCGGCTGGTGCAAGAATAGGAATGTCGGTTATGTTGTTGTTTACAGCATTGGGGCATTTTATGTTTGCCCGGGGGATGAGTATGATGGTTCCCGATTTTATCCCCTTCAAAATAGAGATGGTTTATCTGACCGGGATTATTGAGATTGCAGCAGCCATTGGCCTGCAGCTCCCAAAACTAAGGGTGCTTACGGCCTGGCTGCTGATCCTCTTTTTTGTACTTATCCTGCCTTCAAATGTTAAAGCTGCCATGGAGCACATCGATATGTACAAGGCCAACTATCAAGGCACTGGTACCGGATATCTATGGTTCAGGATTCCTTTACAATTGTTTTTTATCGCATGGATTTATTTTTCGACGATAAAAAATCATAAAAGAAGCTCAGGTTAATTCAATAGCCTGTTCTATATGGATGTCTTTCAGGAAATGTGCATCATGAGATACTACAAGTAGCGCACCCTGGTATTCATTAATTGCTGTGGTTAGTATTTCAATGTTCTGAATATCCAGGTTGTTTGTAGGTTCATCCAGTATGATCATGTCTGGGGCCTTGTTGCTGATGGTGAGTGAACAAAGCATCAGCCTCATTTTTTCACCTCCGCTCAGTGCGCTGCAGGGCTTATCCCAATAGTCTGATGTAAAGAGAAACCTGTTTAAACGGATTTTTATTTCATGCTCCTGAAGTACGCCGGTATTGTATTTTTCGGCCTGCTGATAAACTGTAAGCCTGTTGTCTATTAAAGAATAATCCTGATCAATATAAACCGCATTGAACATTGCCCGTTGAATGGTGCCGAAGACCGGTTGTAGCTGAGCCAGCAGTATTTTAATTAAAGTAGTTTTTCCCGAGCCGTTTAAGCCTTTAATAAGGATGCGTCTGGCAGCATTGATTTGAAAGTTTAAGGGTTTTTTCCAAAGAGGGCGGTCGGTATATCCAAAATTAATGTCTTTTGCATCGATCAGGATCTTTCCGGTATGGAGGGCCGAATTGTCGAAGTTCATTTTCATTTTTCCACTCTCCGCACGTGTACTACGCAATTGGGTAAGTTCCGAGGCAATATTGTTTACCTTTTCAGCATGGACACTTTTCATTTTAGAAGTACTGTTCTCGGCTTTGTTTCTTAACGTATTCATTACTATGGTTGGAAGACCGGCTTTTTCCTGCTTTTTCTTTCCCTTTGCATCCAGTTTCTGCTGCCTTTCCAAAGCTTCTTTTTCTATTTCCCTGGCGCTGCGCAGGGACTTTTCTTTGCTTTTTAAATCCTGGTTCAGTGCTGCAGTTTCTATGTTTTTCTGTTCAACATAGAAATCATAATTTCCGCCATATATGGTGACCCCGGATTTACCCAGTTCATAAACCACATTCAAAAGGTTTAGTAATGTGCGGTCATGACTTACTGCAATTAAAGTGTTTTTTGTATGGTTGATGTAATCATACAGCATGTTTCTGGCGGCGGTATCCAAATGATTACTTGGCTCGTCCATCAATATGGTTTCGGGGCGGTTTACCATAATTCCTGCCAAAAATACTTTTGTTTTCTGACCGCCGCTCAGCGTTTCCATTTTCTGGGTTAATTCCAGCCCCTGAAGGCCCCAATAGTCAAGGGCTTTCTGACAGCGTTCTTCCAGAGCCCAGTCATCATTGAGCAGGCTCAGGTTTTCTTCGGTGATGTTTCCATTCAGAATAGCATGCAATGCCTGAAGCTTATCGTTAATCTGGAGCGCATGGGCTACGGTGTAATCATTAAACTGACCATAAACCTGCGGGATATAATAAGGTTTAGGATTATTTTTTACCAGTCCGGCCGAGGGGTATAGCTCTCCAGCCAGAATCTTCAGCAGTGTAGATTTTCCGGAGCCATTGTTGCCTATTAAGGCAATTTTATCTTGCTTGTTTACGATAAAATTTAAATCAGTAAACAATAAATCTTTATTGAGATGTATATAGGTAAGGTCTTGAAGAATAAGCATAATTTCTTTCTTTAACAGGTGAACAAATGAAAGATTGCCTGTTATGGGCAATCCTGTTTATTTTTCTGAAAGAAATTATATCCTACATTTAGTTTTGTATTGTTTACGGGGCAAAGATAATAAAAGTTAAACTTATGTTGTACTATTTCTGGATTTCAGCAATAAAATCAGGTTTTCTTTCACCTCAGGCCATTCTTCTATGATAATTGAATAGCGTGCCGAATCCCTGGATTTAAAATCTGCGCTCATTTTTTGCGCCCTGAGTATTCCTTCCAGTTTTCCGCCTATGCGCTCAATGGCTGCACGCGAACGCTCGTTACGGACGTCTGTATGGAGGCAAACACGCAATACATTCCAGGTTTCAAAAGCATGGGTCAGCAGCAGCAATTTGGCCTCTGTATTGATGCCTGTGCGTATTGCGGTATGAGTTAGCCAGGTATGACCGATTTCACATACATCAGGTTTTTTGTTTCCATGTCGCGGATGTCCTTCGGGCCAGGCCCAGTACTCCATGTTCCAAAAGCGGGTAGAGCCTTTTATCATCCCGTCGCTTCCTATAATAGCGAAGGGTTCGGAAGTACCGGAACTTTTCATTTTTAACGCAGTATTGATATAATCTGTTACAGCCGCCTTGCCTTGCGGAACCGGAGTCCATTTAAACAACAATTCGTTTCCGGCCGAAGCTTCGGTTAAACCATCTGTGTGGCTATGGTTCAGGGGCTCCAGCCTTACAAAATTTCCTTGTAATATTTTCATATTCATACCTCAAAGCTAGTAAATTTGCGCTTATGAAGATTTATGCAGAAACCGATCGTATTCTGTTGCGGGAAATTGTTTTGGAAGATGCCGCGGCGATGTTTGAAATGGAGGCCGATCCGGAAGTGCACAGGTATCTCGGTTCTGCACCGGCCAGGACAATAGCCGATGCTATCGACAGCATCAATTTTATCAGGCAGCAATATAAAGAGCTTGGTATTGGCCGATGGGCTATTGTAGATAAGACCACCAACGAATTTGCCGGATGGGGCGGATTGAAGTTCAGGACTGACAGGGTAAACGGCTATACCAACTATTATGATGTAGGGTACCGGTTATTGCGGAGATTTTGGGGTAAGGGATTGGCAACGGAGTCGGCAAAGGCATCTTTGAAATATGCATTTGAACAACTTAATGTAGAGGCGGTTTATGCCATGGCTAATGTAGAAAACAAGGGTTCGATAAATGCGCTGCTCAAATCGGGGCTTAAGATAACAGACCGTATTACCCATGAAGGAATACTTTGCGACTGGTTTGAAATAAAGCGGGAAGACTGGAGATGAAAGCTTATTTTAACCTGTTCGACTTTAAGCAAAAAATCAATTATAAAAACGAAATTCTGGCTGGGCTCACTGTAGCGATGACGATGATGCCGGAGTCTTTGTCTTTTGCCATACTCGCTGGATTTCCCCCACTTGCGGGTTTGTACGCGGCTTTTATCATGGGGCTGATTACTTCTGTTTTTGGTGGCAGGCCGGGTTTGATTTCGGGAGGTGCCGGTGCTACGGTAATTGTACTTATTGCATTGATGAAGTCGCACGGCATTGAATATGTGTTTGGGGCAGTAGCTTTGGCTGGTATGATCCAGATCCTGGTGGGGGCATTTAAACTGGGAAAGTTCATCAGGCTGGTACCGCAGTCGGTGATGTACGGCTTTGTGAACGGACTGGCCGTGGTTATTTTTATGGCGCAGCTGGAGCAGTTTAAAACATGGGTAAACGGCGCGCCAGTCTGGCTTAGCGGCAGTCCTTTATATATCATGGCTGCGCTTGTGGCGCTTACCATAGCTATCGTAATTGTTTTTCCGCGTATCACCAAAGCAGTGCCACCGTCACTTGTAGCCATTATCATTGTTTTTTTGCTGGTACTTGGCTTTAATATTGATACCAAAACGGTGAAAGACATCGCATCAGTTAATGGTGGCTTCCCATCATTTCACATTCCGGCCATACCTTTTAACCTGGAGACTTTACAGGTAATTTTTCCCTACGCACTGATTATGGCCGGGGTTGGGCTTACGGAAGGCTTACTGACATTAAACCTAGTAGATGAGATTACAGCTACAAGAGGAGATGGCAACCGGGAAAGTATTGCGCAGGGAGCTGCTAATATTGCCAATGGTTTCTTTTTGGGCATGGGCGGCTGTCCTATGATTGCCCAGACATTGGTTAACCTGTCTGCAGGGGCAAGGGCCCGGCTATCAGGAATCATTGCTTCAGTTACCATTCTTTTAATAATTTTAATTGGGGCCCCTGTCATAGACCGCGTCCCAATGGCTGCATTAACAGGGGTAATGATTATGGTAGCCGTAGGTACCTTTGAATGGGCAAGCTTCAGGATCATCAATAAAATGCCGAAGCAAGATGTATTTGTAGGCATCCTGGTTGCACTGATTACCATTTACCTTCATAACCTGGCACTGGCGGTACTCATTGGTGTTATCATTTCAGCATTGGTGTTTGCCTGGGAAAGTGCCAAAAGAATCCGTGCCAGGAAATATATAGATGAAACAACAGGTATTAAACACTATGAAATTTATGGGCCGCTGTTTTTTGCTTCTGTTACCGCTTTCAATGAAAAATTTGATGTAGCTGAAGACCCCTTGCTTGTTGTTATTGACTTTAAAGACAGCAGGGTTGCAGACATGTCGGGTATCGATGCTTTGAACAAACTTACGGAGCGTTATGCCAAAGCCGGAAAAAAGCTGCAGCTGAAACACCTGAGCCCCGATTGTAAAAGGCTGCTGAAAAATGCTGAATCAGTTATTGAAGTCAACATCATTGAAGATCCTCAATACAATGTGGCTGGCAGCTGATTAAGCCTTACGGTCCAGCACGTTTCTGATCTTGTTTGCGTGCTCCATCAACTCAGAAAGGTAAGCCCAGTTTTCTTTTTCTATGCATGACTTGAATTTCCTGAGCTGGGTGATGTGTTCATTCAATACATCGAGTACATTCTCTTTGTTTTGCTGAAATATAGGTACCCACATGGCCGGGCTACTTTTTGCCAACCTTACTGTACTTTCAAAACCGGCACTGGCCAGTTCAAAAATTGCGTTTTCTTCTTTCTCCTTTTCAAGAACGGTGTTGGCCAGGGCAAAAGAGGTGATGTGTGAAATGTGGCTCACATAAGCTACGTGCACATCATGATCTTTCCCATCCATATACACATTGTACATGCCCAGCAACGCATACAGCTGTTCTACAGTTTCCAGTGCGTCTTTATCGCTTTCGTTTGCATTACAGATTACGTTGGCCCTGCCAGTAAAGGCCAGCTCAGTTGCAGCTTCGGGTCCGCTAAACTCGGTACCCCACATCGGGTGGGTGGCAATGTATCTGCCTCTTTTGGCATGGCCACTGGCTGCCTCAAGCAGCGACATTTTAGTCGACCCTGTATCCAAAATAATCTGGTGCTGCACCTGATCAAGTATACCAGGTAACAACGCAGCACAGGCACTTACAGGAGCGCTCAGAATGATCAGATCGCTTGCTGCAACCGCCTTGTCCAGATCGGCTATTTCATCTACAATTCCCAGCTCCAGCGCTTTCTGTGTGTGTGCTTCCTGATTATCCACACCATACACCTTTGTGGCAAAGCCTTTCTGCTTCAACACCAAAGCCATGGAACCTCCTATGAGTCCGAGGCCGACTACTGCTATTTTCATTATGTTATGCGTTTAATATTATTTACTGATGCGCTTCATCGCCTCTTCAAATCTCGACAGGTCGCCGCAAAGACTGATCCTGATGTACCTGTTGCCCTGGCTGCCGAATATACCTCCGGGGGTCAGGAAAACATTCGATCCATAAAGAACCTCATCGCTAAGGGCGTAGGCATCGGCATAGTGTGCCGGTATTTTTGCCCATACAAAAAGGCCTACCTGATCTGATGCATAGCTGCAGCCCAATATATCAAGAATATGGTATACTTTGGTTCTGCGTTCGGCATAAATGCTGTTGATGTGTTTGTACCAGTCACTACCCAGCCCCAGTGCTTTTACTGCTGCCAGCTGCATCGGCATAAACATACCGGAATCCATATTGCTTTTAAACCTGAGTACTTCTTCAATCCGTTCTTTAGCTGCACAAAGCATTCCTATGCGCCAACCGGCCATGTTGTGCGATTTGCTCAGGGAGTTCAGCTCCAGTACTACCTCTTTGGCACCGGGCAACTCCATCAAACTCAGGGGACGGTCATTCAGGATAAAACTATAGGGGTTATCGTGTACCAGCAGGATCTGGTGTTGTTTGGCAAAGCCGATCAGTTTTTCGAATAAACCAGGGCCGGCTTGTCTGCCGGTAGGCATATGCGGGTAATTCACAAACATCAGTTTTACTTTACTCAGATCACTGGCCGAAAGGGCTTCCAGGTCTGGAGACCAGTTTAGCGCTTCGTGCAACTGATAGGGAACAGCTTTACCGCCCGCCAGTTTAACTGCGCTGGCATAGGTAGGGTAGCCCGGATCGGGGATCAGCGCTTCATCGCCTTCGTTCAGGTAGGTCATGCATATGTGCACTATACCTTCTTTTGAACCGATAAGCGGTAGTATTTCTGTATCCGGATTAAGGTCAACCCTGTACCATTGCCGGTACCAATCGGCAAAGGCCTGCCGCAATGCCGGAATACCTTTATAGCCCTGGTAGCCATGCACAGTTGGTTTTACAGCCTCTTCCTGCAGTGTCCTGATCACCTCAGGATGCGGTGGAAGGTCGGGACTGCCAATGCCCAGGTTAATGATGTTTTTTCCTTCTTTATTGAGGGAATCTATCTCCCTCAGTTTTTGGGAGAAGTAATACTCGCTAATACCCTCCAGTCTTTTTGCAATCATGATTAAACTTTGTTATCCCTCGGTATGATATTCGTAATTATCACGGAAATAATTTTCTAAATTTATAAAATATTGAACAATTAGATAGATTAATGTCAAATATTTTCTGTGTTTAGAATTTAACGGCATTCAGCCTGCTGTCAACCAGAATCCCATCCGTTATTTTAAGCTCAGATTTTAGGTTACGCTTTGCTTTTAATTTTAAGATAAACAGATCATTATCACCAGATAAGGTTTCCTTTTTGCCCAGATTTACGAAAGTAGGGTATAATGCCCTGGCGCCGTTTGTGTGCAACCTGTCATAGGTCAGGTTTTCCATCTGTTTCATGTTTAATGACTGTAAAGACACAAATTCATAATCCTGCTGGTTGTAAGGCAGGGCAAAACTTAGCGCATTTACAGAGCTAAGGCCAATTCCCTTCACTTTAACCTCAATAATTTCACCTTTATTGTAATTTTGCAGGGCAGTGCTTATTTCCAGTTTACCAGCTAGCCCATCGGTTTTATTGTTGCCTGTGCCTCCTTCAAGCTGAGTAGCCACCACCGAAATATCGTAGGCATCAATCAGGTTGTTTTTATTGATATCACCATTGCTGATATAACCTTCAAAATCGGCATCACCTTTTCTTAAACCAGTATAGTTGGTGTACGATGTGAGGTCATTTTTATCAATCATCCTGTCGTTATTGATGTCTCCCGGAAGATAGCTTTCTGTACCTGGTACTTTAAAAACGTACAACTCCCTGCCCGAACCAAAGCCTCCTACGGCACTGTCAATAGCAATTTTAACATATCGGGCAGATGGATGATTGCTGAAATTGAACACTTTAACCTTATCATTGGCCTGCCATTCGAAGTCGCCCGCCGCGGTCCAGTCTGTCTTGTTGTTGCTATAAGAAACCTTTCCTTTTTGCAGGGTACCGTTGCCTCTGCCGGTACGTGGCAGGTAATGGAATTTATCCAGCTGGCTGATGGCTTTCAGGTCTATAACCAGGTCAAAAGGAACAGATTTGGTACCCCATTTGGTGTGCCACAGGTTTCCTTCATCAAAGTCGAACAGTTTATCAATTTCTGACGATGACTGGTTTTGTGCTGTTGTTTCGGCAGTAATGCCCTGAATGGCAAATTCAAGCGGATTGGATTTTGTCGTAGCTTTAATTTCAGTCCATTCAGAATGTCCATCTTTATTTACCGCCCTCAATTTGAAAGTATATCCGGTTTCGGCAGCAAGCCCATCAAATAACAGGGCAGTATCCTTAATTGTAGTATAATGCATGCCATTGAAATCTATTTCGTAGAAATCTGCATGCTCAACCTTTTCCCAGCTGGGTTTCAAAGTATAGGCCTCGGTATTGTTGTCCGGAACGCGGGCATTCGTAGGGGCTGTCAGCTTTCCTGAAGAGTTACGCTGCCGGTCTGCCGGCTCATATTTGAAACCTGCTACGGCAAGGGTAACGCTATTTACGGTAATGTCCGTTGGGCCCAGTTTTACCAAAAGCTGAGGGTTTTTGGTGATGGCCACTTTTTCAAATTCACTACCTTTTGTTGCAAAGTTGTTTAAATCAGGCGCGGCATCGTAGAAATAGGTGTTTTCTTTCCTCAGGAATTCGGCCATTGATCTGGCTTCTGTAAGGTTAACTTTGGCTTTACCTATTTTAGCTGAAATGCTTGATGGTTTTGCTGTTAAGTTGATTTTAAAAGCTGTAGTTTTCTGTTTTACAAAGCCATTGAAGTTACCTTTAGCCGTATGTATGGTAATGGTTGCAAGGCTCTTTTGGTCAACTTCAGCGGTAATGAAGGTCGATACCCCTTTCCCAGAACGGTATTGCTCAGTTGTTCCGTCATCGTCGTATTCCGTGAATGCGCTTTTCCCTAAGGGATAGATTTCATAAGTACGGAGCTTTTTATTGATCCCGGTGACATTATTATTTGGGTTTGCCATTGGAATAATGGCACCTGCTTTCACAAAAACAGGTAGTTTCCACAGGGGTGCATCAAAGTTATTCAGGATGCAGTTGCCTTTATATTTTTCTCCGGTAAAGTAGTCGATCCAAACTCCTTCAGGTAAATAGATTCCATCACGGATGTCATTGCCTTTATCGTCTGCCTTGGTAGCCTGGTATATCGGTGCTACCAGAAAATAAGGACCATAGAGGAATTGGTATTGGGTTGCCGTACCCATGGTGTAGGTATTTGGGTAGTGGAGGAACATCGCTCTGATCATCGGTAAACCCGTAACCGCTTCTTTGGCAATGCTGTAGGCGTAGGGCATCAATTCCGATTTGAGTTTTAAATAGGTACGGTTAATAGAGGTTACAGGTTCGCCCAATGCCTGAGGATACTTTTCGTTACTTCCCCAGCCATCCATATTGAGCTGCATAGGGGTAAAGGTTTTCCACTGAAAATCCCTGGTATTGATGACCGGGTTTTTACCGCCAAAAATGCCGTCCATATCGGAGGTGATATTGGGCTGCCCGGATAAGCCGGAGCCTAAATAAGTTGGAATGTGGAAGCGTATGTATTCCCAAACGCCTCCGGTCTGGTCGCCAGACCATATACCTGCATACCTTTGTGTACCTGCCCAGCCGTCCAGTGAAATGATGAACGGCCTGCTGTTGTTTCCATACTGTGACATGATCTGGGCCACATCGCTTACACCGTTAAGCCCAAAAGAATAACCTGCGCCTACCCAGGCCACGTCGGTTTTCAATACCCTTACACCTGCATCCTTTACTTCTTTAATGATATCCCGTTGCAGGAGTGCACTGATGCCGGCTTTAGGGTGAAGATCGGACTGGGTCCATAAACCAATTTCAACCCCGTTTTTTCGGGCATAGTCGCCCAGGCTTTTAAGGTTCCCGATATTTCCATCCAGCGTTTCCGTTTGTCCGTATCCGGCTCCATAGCCATCGTTAGGCAGCAGCCAGCCAAAAGGCATGTCGTTCTTTTTATAGCGGTCTATCACTGCGCGGGCAGAGAACTGGTAATTGTTTTTCTCACCGTTTAAAGATTCCTTTATACCGCCGTTGTCTTTCTGGCTTTCCTGGTAACGTTTCCCGTCTTCAAATAAAATCCCTTTTTCATTTTCCTTCCAGAAATCCCTGTTGTAAGCGTTGAGGTGCCCCTGGTAAAAACCAAACTTAGGCAGCAGCACCGGGTTCCCGGTAAGCTGATAAAAGTCGTTCAGAAGTGCTTTTGCACCGTTGTTTATCATGATGAACACATCAAGGTAGGCTGTCTCATGTGACAGTTTAACCGTTCCTTTTTCTTTGGTCCCAAAATCGTACCTGCCTTTTTTAAAGGTATTCCATAAGATAGCATATCCGTTAGACGACCAGTAATAAGGAGTAGGCGAGGCTACACCACCATCTGTCCAGCTGTTCTGGTTTTCTATGGCAATAGCCTTTCCTTTATGAGAAAATCGGCCATTTTGCACACCACCGCCATAAAAATATTCCTGTGGGTTTTCTTTTAAGGTTAGCGCGACTGCTTTTGTGTCAAATTTAACCGGAGCAATACTCTCTATGGCAACAGTATGGCTAAGCGGATTAATTACTTTAAGCAGGGTGGTATTTTTGTCTATCTGAATATTAACCTTAGGTGTTGTTATGGTAATCAGACTGGCATCCTCCGACACGTTTAGTTTAGCAACAGGTTTTCTCGGATCAGCTACCAATATTTTTGCTTCGGGTTTTGCTTCCGGATCTCTCATGGCTCCGCCCGAATTGTCCTGAAACAATCTGAATATGTTATCACCATAAAAATCTACCAGCATTTTCTGCTTATTGGAAAGCAATACTTCAATTAGGGTCGGACTGATTTTCTTTGCACTGATTGCCTTCTGGCTTTCCGGTGTGGTATGTTGTGCTGCGGTTGTTTTTTGCTGAGCAATGCTGCTTGTGCCTGCCATTATTAAAGGAATCGCCAGCAATAGCGTAGCGGTACATTTTAGTTTAGGTCTAAAAAGTGGTTTCATGTTGATTGTGTTCTTCTGAGGTAAAGTTATACAATACAGAAAGGAAGCATTGTCGGAAAATTGTATAAATAGCGCGCAAACGTTTGCAAAGCCGGTCAGGAGCAGGAATAATCCATCTTGTTTGGCTAGATTTGCATTCCTGAAATTGAATAATGCTTAAACTTATACTCCATACCTATAAAACTTCCTTTAGCGGTTTAAGTCGCGAGACCTGGCTGCTGAGTATAGTAATGATGTTTAACCGCTGCGGAAGCATGGCGGTGCCTTTTATGGGGTTATATGTAACCCAGAGCCTGCACCGTTCTGAAGTAGATGCCGGGTTAATCATTACGCTGTTTGGTATAGGTTCCATTTTGGGTTCTGCAATGGGGGGGAAGCTGACAGATCTCATTGGTTTCAGGCCCGTACAGATCCTTTCATCCATAATCGGGGGAATTCTGTTTATCCTTTTTTCTACCATTACCCATTTTTCTACCCTTTGTGTTTTAACTGTGGTCATCAGTTTTTTTTCTGATGCTTTCAGGCCGGCAAACTTTACTGCTGTAGTTTCCTATGCAAAAGAAGGTACCACCACACGGTCCTATTCCTTAAACAGGCTGGCTACCAATATAGGCTGGTCTGTCGGGATTAGTATGGCCGGAATCATTGCCTCTATAAATTACAAATTGCTGTTTATTGTAGAGGGGGCGGTAAGTATTCTGGTTGGACTTTCCATTCTGTTCTTTTTGCCTAAAGTTCAGGGTTTCATTAAAAAGGCTAAAGACAACAGGACCAGGCAGTTTATTGCCAAGCCCTGGCAGGACATTTTCTATGTGAAGTTCATTCTGCTGACCACCATATTTATTACCTGTGCCTTTTTGATGTTCAGGGTTGTACCCGTCTTTTTTAAAGAACAATGGCATATAGATGAGTTTGCTATCGGAATTATTATGGGAATAAATGGGGCTGTCATTGCACTTTTCGAAATGATCATGATCAACAGGATCGAAAAAAGACGTTCGCCCATGTTCTTCATTATTATTGGTGCTGTTTTTTTTGCAAGTTCATACCTGTTGCTGAGCATCCCGCTTATTTTTCATATAGGTGTAGCTGTGCTGGTGATGATTGTTTTTACCGTAGGAGAGATGCTGGTGCTGCCTTTTATCAATACCGTGGTGGTTAGCAGGAGCAACGAGTATAACAGGGGATTGTATGCCGCAGGTTATACCTTAAGCTGGTCGGTTGCCCAGGTTGTTGGGCCGCTAACAGGCTTTTACATTGCCAGGCAACTGGGCTATAACTGGCTTTGGGCAGGAATTGCTTTTCTTTTGTTGCTGTGTGCCTACGGATTCAGGTTGCTGGATAAAAGACATTGATTAAATTTATAGCAGCAAATTATGTATGGATTTAACAAAAGACGCAATGAATACTGATATACAAGCTTATAATGATGCCCAGTCTGAGGTATATAAAGAAATCTGCAACAAATTGGCTGTAGCGATAAACCGAAACCTTACTGAAGCAGAAAGTAAAATATGGCATGCACATCCTGTTTGGTTTTTAGATGGAAATCCTACAGTAGGGTACAGTAAATTAAAAGCGGGTATCCGTTTGATGTTCTGGAGCGGGGCCGATTTTGATGAGGAGCAGCTTAAAATAAACACGGGTAAATTTAAAGATGCTTCCATAACCTACACCAATGCCGAAGAGGTTGATATAACCGATCTGAAGCGCTGGCTTGAAAAATCCAGGGCAATACAGTGGGATTACAAAAACCTCATCAAAAGAAAAGGTGCGCTGCTACGTTTGAAATAGCAGCAGGTCAGCATTAAAAAATTGCTTTTACGGCCTTTACGATTCCCACTGCAACCAGTCCTGCTATTAAACCCAGCAGGGTCTCTTTAATTATTGAGGGAACATTGGGCAGTAAATGGTGTAAAAAGTCGATGTTATGCGCAAATATACCACCAGCAACCAAAATCAAGGCTATTGTACCTACTACGGCAAGTATCCTGATGATGACAGGCAGTGATTTTACCAGCATATGGCCCATACCGGCTAATATGCCTTTGTCGCCCGAGCTCTTGATCAGTTTGTAGCCTGCATCATCCATTCGTACAATTATAGCAACTATACCATAAACACCAACTGTAGCAAGCAAGGCAACCACAGATACGGTGAGGATTTGCAGGCTCAGGCTTTCAGTAAGGACTGTTCCCAGGGCGATGATTACAATTTCAATAGACAAGATGAAATCAGTCATGATGGCCGATTTTACTTTTGCTTTTTCAGCATCCTTACCGTCCTGTTTAATTTCAGCCACTACCTCATGGCCCTCTTTCTGACGGTGAAAGAAGTATTCAATTATTTTTTCTACACCCTCATAAGCCAGGTAAACCCCTCCCAGGATCAGAATGACCTTAATGGCAATCGGGAAAAATGCATTTAGCAGCAGTGCAATCGGAACAATAATCAATTTATTGACGAAAGAACCTTTGGTAATTGCCCACAGTACAGGTAATTCCCTTGAAGAGAGGAAACCGGTTGCTTTCTCTGCGTTTACCGCTAAATCATCTCCTAAAATTCCCGCTGTTTTTTTTGTTGCAATTTTAGCTGTTACCGCAACATCATCCATTAAGGCAGCTATATCGTCTAAAATCGCAAAAATGCCTGAAGCCATATGTTATTTCTCTAATAAGGCCGCAAAATATCCTTTAAACCTGATATTGGGAAAAAAAGATGATAATTTATGATGTGCCGGGTTTGGTTTTTTTCTTTGAGGACCTTGCTTTCGGGTTAAAGGCCAGGCAAAGGTCTACCCAGTATTTTAGTTTGTTCTGGTTATCAAAGGCTGTATCTTCAACATAAACATAGTCTTTCATCACGCGGCCGTTGCTCATCATATTCCTGCAGTTGCCTTCTTCCAATACTGTTTCTACTTTTTCTGCACCAATGCGGCATAATAGTTCTGTACCTGAAACGCAGATGCACATTTTATCATCCACCATAAAACATATTCCGCTAAACATTTCCTTTTCCGTCACATCCTCACGGTTGGAGAGCAGGATGCGTACACGATCAGCTAGTTGTTCATTGTAGGCCATAGTTTTGAGTTAAGCTATGCTTCAAATGTAATAAATTTGAGCCGATGTGTAGCGTTTGCGTAATTTGTTACGTATAGCTATTAAACAAACCACTACTCGTATGATCAAACCACTAACTATTATTCTGGCCGTAACCGTTTTATTTTTTGTAAGCTGTAAAAAGAAAGAAGGGCCTACAGTTACTGAACTGGGAAATATGGCCGAAGCCAAGCTGAATGAAATTAAAATACTGAGTACAGGTATACCCTGCGCCCAGCTAAACGATGTTGCTGTCAAAGAAATTTCTGAGGGCTGTTCTGCATCTTATTATCTTGTTAAGCCGTCAGACCTGGACCGGTTTGAGCAGTTAAAAAAAGATTATTTTGATTTGCTGAGGAGACAAACCGATGCGATGGTAAAACAGGGGGTTATTATTGATCCCTGCTTTGAGTCTTACTGGATAGCTGAGCAGCCTATAAAAACAATCTGTAATTCCTCTGACCTGAAACTGATCACTTCCCAAAATATCAGTATTGAAGAGGCGAAACCACTTGCCGATCAGACTTACCAGGAAATAAAAACTATGATAGACGCGCAGACCTGTACTGGTGCAGCAGACTGGACTTATACCGTTTTAATTAAAGAAAGAATAGGAAACGTAGAATATGTACCCTATCTCAGGTCAAAGGACTATTCGGTACTTAAGAAAAAGATATCGCTTTATAACAGGTTAAGAGCGAGGATTATTACCGAGCAAGCGCCGGCTGATTATGTTCCGAACAAAACGCAGGTAGAAAAGATAGAATGTGTGAACGGCAAGCCTGTGATAAAACTGAAGAGTTAAATCAGGCTATATTGGAATAAGAAAGGGGCTGTATCATAGGTAAATGATGCAGCCCCTTTCTTATTCCTTAAGTTATTTAGTGGAAAACTGTAAGGTTAGGGAAATAGATCTTGGTAAAATCAGTAGTAACCCCATCTCCGCCATATTTGATTTTCTTAACCAGTTCGCCGGTCGAAGCATCATAGATCAGCAGGAAATTAACAGTTGATGCAGCGCCATAGCCTTGTATCCCGTTTACAACAATATAATCTTTGTTTTTATCATATCTGATAGCGCCATACACCATAAAGGAATTTTCCGCAATGGTAATAAAAGGCTGTGCCAGCGATGCGGCATTGCCATCTACATATTTGTAAATGGCTTTTCCTGAATGGTAAAAAACAGCATTTTCTTTTGTAGAAGCGGTAAGGCGGGTTGGCGCATCCAGGCCAAATGAACCAACACTTACTTTAAGGGCTACACCAGTTGTATCCAGGTTGTTGTCTATAGCAATAAGACGACTGCCGGTAGATGCCCATACTTTACCGTTAGGCGTTTGTGCAAATCCGCGGTTGATATTGGAGAAGCTTTTTACCAGTGAATAATTACCGGCATTCACAATTTGAGCGCCATTACTTTGCAGTAAATAAACATAATTGCCATTTTTCCACATGTCGCCGGTATTTACAGCTCCTACGGTGGTTAATTTGTTTTGTAAGGCAAGTGAGCCCAGATCTACCTGGTAAACACCATCGTTGGCACTTACCAGTCCGCGGTTACCATCTACCTGTATCAAGCTTCTCCAGTTGCTGGTTTCTGGTGCATAACGGGCTTCTTCTTTCAGGGTTAATGCATTCACTTTCACAATGGGGCCATTCATTTTACACATCAGGTAAATGCTGCCATTGATTACTGAAGCAAATTGCAGTGTACTTGTTTTAGCAGTATTGGATAATACTTTATCAGGGTTTTCTTTCTCATATGCCCTTATTGCTACGGTATCATCCCCATATCTGTAAAAATTAACAGCGCCAGAGTTTTTTCCCAATGATCCTTCACCAATGATGAAGAAACCGTTTTCATATGGGGCAACTTCCGGATCAACAGGGGTGGGGTTAGTGTTTTCCTTTTTACAGGCTTGTAGGGCGGCAGTTAAGAGGAGCGCGGCTGCAAAAAGTTGTTTAATGTTTAATTGTTTCATGTATTTATTTGTTGTTTGTTACAGTTTGCGCTGTCGGAAAATGGGCAAACGAACGGGCATGCAATAAATACAGTACAATAACGCCTCAATAGGTTACTATTCGTATCAATCGTATTCTCATTCCAGCTTCAATCCCCGAAAGCTATGAAATCATTGATGCTGAAGGCAGGTCTCCTGACTTGCGCCCGGTTTTCTGCCTTCCCATTACACCTTTTGTGGAACAGTGGCCAGATTAGAAAACCGTTTAAGCGCTTACAGTTGCGGGACAGTTACGGATTCTCACCGTATTCCCTTTTAATCCCGGGTGTAGATCCGGGAACCAAAAGCGTTGCAAAGGTAATAAAATAAGGGAGAACTAACCAGGGAATTGGTTTGGTTTGATGAAGGGTGGGGAATTGTGTGTATTTATTTCGCCATAAATAAATTATTGAAATCATTAAGTCCTTGAAAACAGCCTGTAAATGAAGATTTAAGAAATGGCATTTCTTCTGCATACAGGAAAGCAAACAAACCAAACATGAAATATCTATCAAACGCTTTCTCAAACGCTTTCTCAAAAGTTCTCTTAAACATTCTCGCATGCGTTTTCCTGCTGCAGTTGGGCAGCTGTGTCAAACAGGAGATGGAACCGGAATTACTTTCGCCGGAGTTGAGTGATTTCAGTATCGGAGCAAAAAGAATGGGAGAAGCGGCTTTTACACTGGTTAACCCAAAAAGTAAAAGCGACGGAAGTTTTATGTTTAAAACAAGCGATACCAGTGTAGTGAGTATAAAAGGTAACGTGGTTACGATCAGGAACAATGGCAATTGCACCATTACAGCAGTACAGCTGGCTACCACTACCTTTAAAAGAGACTCTATAAAGGCAACTTTTCAAATCAGTCAGAAGATTGGACCTGTAACCAGTGTTTTTACCTTGCCGGAAAAGAAAGTGGGGGACGCACCGTTTGAGATTGCAGGCCCGGTTACCAATAGCAATGGGGCGGTTTCCTACACCAGCAGTCATCCGGATGTTGCCAGTATAGTTGGAAAAACGGTGTATGTTAAATCTGCGGGAAAAACAGTGATCACCTGGTCTCAGGCCGAAAGCGGAACCTATCGGGCTTGTACGCTTAGTGCCGAACTGGTGGTTATTAATCCGCCTGTTATGGAAAATACGGTAACCGATATTGATGGCAATGTGTATAAAACCATTAAAATTGGTACGCAAACCTGGATGATGGAAAACCTCAAAGTTACCCGTTATAGAGATGGAACAGCCATAACGCTTACTACAAATGGGGCAGCCTGGAGTTCAAGTAGTTTTGCTGCCTATTGCAGTTATGAAAATAAAAAGGAAAATGCTGATATCTATGGCTATTTGTACAACTGGGAAGCTGCACATAACTCAAAAATAGCCCCGGCCGGCTGGCATGTTCCAAGTGATGCTGAATGGCAGGTATTGTACAATTACATCGGTGGGAGAAGAGAAGACGGTGCAAAAATCCAGCAGCCTGGCACTAACTACTGGATAAACAATAATATTGCTACTAACATTACTATGTTTACAGCTCTTCCTGGTGGTCAGCGAAATGAATCAGGCGTTTTCTCAAGTCTGGGATGGGATGGGATCTGGTGGACCTCAACAAGAACGGGAGGAGTACCGGCTATTTGTTATGACCTTTACGTAAAAGGATATCTTGAACGGCAGGAAGCATCTAAAAACTCAGGCTTCTCCATCCGTTGTGTTAAAGATTAACCACTATCTGTTATAGGGGACTTCATTGATCCAACGGAAGCCCCTTTCGGTAAGTTCAAATGATTTCTTTTTAAGAATCAGGGTAGCCGGTTTACCGAAAAAATCCCCTTTCAGTACTATCCTGTCGTGATCTGCCAGGGTATAATTTAAGGTATGACTTACATTAGGATCGTCGGTAAAGCTGATCTGAACAGATTTGGTAAGGGTATCCAGTTTATATTTATACCAGGCTTTTCGGCCATTTGCAGCATTGGCTAGTCCATAATTGCGTTCTTCAAAAGTAAGCTGTGTCCATTTGGGCTGTAAATCTGCGCTGTCGGCTTGTTTCTGATCTGCCCAGGTTACATCTTCAATATCAAAAATCCCGTTCATAGCATGGTGTTGAGTCGACTTGGCGCCAAACCATTCTAATTTTAAAGCGATAAATAAGGGCAGCACGGCATACAGCAGTATTATGGCATATTTTACAACCAGTTTTGAAATACGCATCCACCTGGTTTTAAACACAGGAGCCTTAAGGAAATTTAGCCCAACTGTTTCGCCCTTAAAAAAGAACCTGAACATTTGAATGATGTTTGGTGAAAGTATGGTGAGGCACATCAGCATTAAACCTGTACTTAGAATTTTTACAGGCACATCAAAGCAATAATTGATGGCCACAATGTTGGCTGTGGTCATGAGGCATAGAAAAGCACCGATGGTGGCTGTTCTCCTGAAAAACAACAGAAAACCCATCAACTCGGCCAAGCACATAAACCATTTATAGCCTTTTGAATAGCTGAGAAAGCTCCAGGCAAGGCCCATAGGCGATGAATCGCCATAGGTAGAAAACAGCCGGTAGGAACCGAGTGCAGGAAATTGCCCGTCGTTAAGTTTGGCAAGGCCGTAAGATACCAGCATAAGGCCTACATAAAACCTGAGCACCGTTATAAGCCAATAAAAAAGCTGGTCATAGCTTTTCCTTTTGTAATCCAATGCCGACCAGATCAGTGTTCCTACGACCGAGCAGATGAATATGCAAAGGAGCAGTACATAATGGTAGGTAGTATCGCCACTGCCGTTAATGGTGGTGCTTACCGGCCCTGAAACGTTTAAAAACTGAGCAGCAACCCAGGGGATAAATTTATGTAGTACAGGTGTTGTAAATTGTTGAATGTAATAAAGAAAGGGAAAAGCACCGTTAAAGCAGTAGACAAAAAGCACCCAAAACAGGAAAGCAAACCTTATGGAAATCAGTGCTGCAGTTTTTGTAATATTCATTTATGAAAAGGTTAATCAATTAAAGATATCATAAATTGATTGATGTGTCTTTTCATTTAACATAATTTAGCTTTTCACCTGCAATCATTAAAAACGTTATTCTCTCTTGTAAGTTGTTTCTACACCGTCAGCAGCAATAATACCGATGAAAATAGTAAGCTTATTGCCTGATAAGTTGATATAGTACTCATCCTCAGAGGGGCTAAATCTGATCCTGGCATTGGCTTTACTGGCATTAATGGCTGCGTCGGCTTTCTCAATGGTAAAGGTTCCGCTCTCGGTAATTTCTCCTTTCTCATAACGGGTATAGGTTTGTCCTTCAAATTTATACTTATTGCCATTGCCCTTTTTAAAATTCGGATCAAGACCTGCTATTTGTCCTCCGGCTAAATGTCTTAATTCCCAGGTGCCCTGTATGCCGTCTTTGCTGACTACCTTTTTGCAGCTTAAAGCAGTGAATAAAAGCAATACCATTAGCGTTAAATTCAGAATCCTTTTCATACTTTGTTTGAGTTTATACCTAAAACGAGCTGGAACGCGAAAATGCTACAGAAGATAGGGCAGGTAAAAGAAAGTACATTGCCGGGCAGGGAAGCCAGGAGTTTTAAAAATCAGTAAATTCATTTCAATTATGTTGAAAATAGCCCCTCTAGCTTATCGGGGGCTTGAAATCTTTGTACATTGAGGTTATGAAATATATTATATAGATGAAAAAACAGCTATACTTATTTGCAATCCTGTTTGTTGCTTTTGCAGCAAAGGGCTATTCCCAGGCCAAAACTGATGTGGTTTGGAAAGAAGTGGAGGGCGTTTCGATGCCCGTGCCGCCCAAGGTACACCCACGGTTATACATTCGTGATCAGCAAGTACCTGATCTGAAAAACAGAATGAACGACCCTGAACTGAAGAAAGTCTGGGCCGATATGATTAAGATGCAGGAAGACTGGAAACCAGAGGACATTCCTGAGGTTAAAGACTTTCGCTTTTACTTTAACCAGAAAGGACTTACTGTAAGGGTTGAACTTATGGCGCTCAATTACCTGATGACCAAGGATCCTAAGATAGGTCGTGAGGCCATCACCTCTATTATCGATACCCTTGAGATCGCAACTTTTAAGGAAGCAGGTGATATATCCAGAGGTATCGGCCTGTTTATGGTAACAGGTGCTATTGTATACGACTGGTGTTACGATCAGTTGAAACCCGAAGAGAAAACACGTTTTGTAAAAGCCTTTGTAAGGCTGGCCAAAATGCTCGAATGCGGCTATCCCCCTGTAAAAGACAAATCTATTGTAGGCCATGCTTCGGAGTGGATGATCATGCGCGACCTGCTCTCGGTGGGGATTGCCATTTATGATGAATTTCCAGAGATGTATAACCTGGCAGCAGGCCGCTTTTTCAAAGAACACCTGGTGGCCCGAAACTGGTTTTATCCATCGCATAACTATCATCAGGGTATGTCGTACCTGAATGTAAGGTTTACCAACGACCTTTTTGCGCTCTGGATATTAGACCGTATGGGCGCCGGCAATGTATTTCATCCCGGACAGCAGTTTGTGCTTTACGATATGATTTACAAACGCCGTCCTGATGGACAGATCATGGCAGGCGGCGATGTGGATTATTCCCGTAAGAAACCCAAATACTATTCTTTACCAACTTTTCTGGCAGGCAGCTATTACAAAGATGAGTACCTGAATTACGAATTCCTGAAAGATCCTAATGTTGAACCGCATTGTAAGCTATTTGAATTCTTATGGCGCGATACCAAACTCGGGGCGCGTAAGCCCGATGATCTGCCGCTATCCAGGTACTCTGGTTCTCCATTTGGCTGGATGGTTGCCCGTACAGGCTGGGGGCCAGAAAGTGTAATTGCGGAAATGAAGATCAATGAATATACATTCCTGAACCACCAGCACCATGATGCCGGAGCTTTCCAGATCTATTATAAAGGTCCGCTGGCTATTGACGCAGGATCGTATACAGGTTCTGCAGGCGGATATAATAGCGCGCACAACAAGAACTTTTTTAAACGGACCATCGCCCACAACAGCTTATTGGTTTACGATCCAAAAGAGGTTTTTAATATTCATGGATACGGCGGAAAAGACCAGACAAACTTTGCTGCCAATGATGGCGGACAACGCTTACCCGGAAAGGGCTGGACTGCCCCGCGCGACCTTAAAGAAATGCTGGCAGGCGATTTCAAGACCGGTAAGATCCTTGCACAGGGATTTGGCCCTGATAGCCAGGCGCCTGATTATACTTACCTGAAGGGCGACATTACTGAAGCCTATTCAGCTAAAGTGAAGGCCGTAAAACGCTCTTTTATGTTTCTGAACCTTAAAGATGCTAAAGTTCCTGCGGCTATGATCGTTTTTGACAAGGTGGTATCTTCAAATCCTGATTTCAAAAAGTTCTGGTTATTACACAGTATTGAGCAGCCAGAGATCAAAGGCAATCAGATTACCATAAAACGTACAAAGAACGGGGACAGTGGGATGCTGGTGAACACCGCCTTACTGCCGGATGCAGCGAATGCCGATATCCAGTCTGTAGGAGGCAAGGGCAAAGACTTCTGGGTATTTGGAACGAATTATACCAACGATCCAAAACCAGGTACCGACGAAGCGCTGGAGCGCGGCGAATGGAGGGTTGAAATCAGTCCTAAAAAAGCTGCTCCCGAAGACTACTACCTGAATGTAATGCAAATTGCTGACAACACCCAGCAAAAGCTACATGAGGTCAAACGCATTGATGGCGACAAGGTAGTGGGGGTACAGCTGGCAGACAGGGTAGTTACTTTTAGCCGTACTTCTGAAACCCTGGATCGTGGTTTTACTTTTTCTGTTACCGGAAAAGGGACATTCCAGTTTGTAATTACTGATCTTTTGCCGGGCACCTGGCAGATCCTGAAAGATGGTAAGGTATTTAAGCCTGCGCTTTCTGCCAAAGCTGATGATGGGGCCCTTTATTTTACAGGCACCGAAGGAAGCTATCGCTTCTTAAGATAAACCCTGCGGATTATAAAGGATATATAAAAATAAAGGCATCTACCCCAGGGTAGATGCCTTTCTCAATTTATGAAGGAAATCTAATTAAGCGATTTTAACATTAATTGCATTCAAGCCTTTTTTACCTTGCTCGATGTCATAGCTTACAGTGTCATTCTCACGAATGTTATCTAATAAGCCAGAAGAATGAACAAAGATTTCGCTATCGCCATTAGTTGGCACGATAAATCCAAAACCTTTTGTTTCATTGAAAAATTTTACTGTTCCTTGTTGCATTGTATTTTATTTAATTATATACAAAGGTAACAAAAATATTGGTAATCAAAATTTTATTTTTTAAATAAATTGATAGTAAAATATTATTTTATTGATGTAATTGTTTTTGTAAAATTATTTTGTCTGTTTGGATCGATTAAAACCGCATTACATCGGTATCCGGTGGCACATGCCCCAGCAGGCGGCTCATGGTCATCATTTGTCCTTTGTGATGAAATTCATGGGTAATCACATGTGTAAAGATGCCATAAGCATCGGTTTCAATGTACTTATCTGCCCATTTATAGCCTTTAACAGCACTGCCAGGATCTTCTGCAAATTTGCTGATGAACTGCTCCATCACCTGGTTTACCTCTTCAAACATCAGCTGTAGTTGTTCCAGTGTACCAAAATCGCTTTCTTCATAATAAGGCTTTTGCATGGATAAAGCGAAATTACCGGCCCAGGCAACATAGGTATTGGCTACGTGCACCAGCATATAAACAATGTTTTTATCGTTAAATGTATCAACATTTTTCAGGATGTCCTGTTTTACCTCATCCCTGAGGTACCGGAACACTACCGCCCGCGATTCTTTTATGTGCTGATATTGAAGTGTGAGCAAGTTGATCATAGGTTAAATATAGGAAAAAGGAGGCTTTCTTAACCGAAATCAAGCAATTTGTATAAAACAATCTGTTATTTTGCAGCCCATTAGTTAAAACAATACTATGAAGCCAGCAGGCAGCGATGAGCAACATTTGATGAAAGCAGCAGTAAGATATCGGTACTGTAGCCCGGATCAGTTGAAGGTTACGGCTATACCAGTACCGGTACCGGCTAATGATGAGATTCTGGTTAAGATAAAAGCGACTACTGTAAACCGTTCAGATTGCGGTGTACTCAGTGGTAAGCCCTGGATGATCAGATGCTTTATTGGGTTGTTTAAGCCCCTGCGGCCTGTTACAGGAACCGATTTTGCAGGTATAATAGTGGAAAAGGGCACAGGAGTGCGCAACTTTAACATTGGCGATAGCGTGTACGGTTTTTTTGATGAAGGCTTAAATTCCCATGCCGAATATGTAGCGGTACCTGTTCAAAAAGCCCTGCTTAAAAAGCCAGGCCATATAAGTTACGAACAGGCTGCAGCAAGCTTGGAGGGCGCTCATTATGCATTTTATTTCCTGGATCCGCTAAAGGTTAAGGCTGGTGATAAAGTATTGATCAACGGTGGCACCGGCGCTATTGGCAATGCGGCGTTGCAATTTTTAAAACATTTTAAGGTGCAGGTTACCATAACCTGCGAAACCGCTTATACAGCCATACTCAAGTCTCAGGGCGCAGATCGGGTCATTGATTATCAGAATGAAGATTTTACCAGGCTCAATGAGCAGTTCGACTACATTTTTGATGCTGTTGGAAAAAGTACTTTTGCGCAATGTAAGCCACTGCTCAAGCCAAAAGGCATTTATGTCTCATCCGAGCTGGGCCCCAACTGGCAAAACCCGCTGCTGGCTTTGTTAGCTCCGTTTATGCCAGGTAAAAAAGTAAAATTCCCACTTCCTCATTCCATACACAGGAGCATGCAGTTTATTGACGGACTGATTCAAAAAGGAGAATTTACTCCTTTAATAGACAGGCGGTATAGTCTTGACGAAATTGCCAATGCCTATAGCTATGTCATGAGCGGACAGAAAAAAGGAAACGTGATACTTACTTTCGATTGAGTTGCCGCAATTGCGCTTATTCATCATCTAAGGTTAAGAGATATTTCAGATTTCTTTTAACTTTAGTGGATATTTATAATGATGAGCCGCAACCATAACCCTTTACTGCCCAATATGCCCGAACCAGATGCTGAGGTTTTGGAGATCATGAAATCTCTTGTAAGTTCAGATTATAATACACCGGAAGAAAAGGACTTCTTTGCCGCAAATATTGCTGTTAAGCGGGTAAAAAAAGGAATGTTTTTGTTGAAAGAGGGCGAGGCCATTAAAGCATCATACCATTTGTTTAAAGGTTGTGTCAGAGAATACTATTATAAAGATGGCGAGGAAAAGACAGTTGCATTTTATACCGCTGGCGAAAGTTTAACTGATGGTGGGAATAACTTGAATAGGGTACCCAGCATCGTAAACTGGGAATGTGTTTGTGAATGTATTGTTTCGGTCTTTCCATTTGAAGTGGAATACGAAATGTACAAGCGTTTTCCAAGACTGGAGTCTATGTGCAGGGTTGAAGTGGAAAAGCAGTATTCAAACTATAAATCAGCTGTAAATCAATTTCTATCTTCAAGCCCCATGGAGCGTTATGAACATCTGATCAGGACCCGGCCAGAGCTTTTTCAATTGGTACCGCTTTACCATATTGCAAGTTACCTGGGCATTAAACCAGAATCTTTAAGCAGGATAAGGGGCAGGATGCGTTCATCTGCAGCCACAAAGTAAGCTGTTCATTTCCTAACCGAAGTCAAGGAGTCCGGGCTTTCCCGATTTTATTTTTGTACCCAGATCATATCAACGTATAAAAATTAAAAATCTAATTATGAAAAAGCTAGCCCTTGCATTTATTGCGGTCCTTACAGTTTTAGTTTCCTGTAAAAAAGATGAAAAGAAAAACCCTGAGCCTTCATCGCGGACCCTCCGCTACGAGATTACCGGGAATTTTACCGGTTCACTTGTTGCTTCCTATACCACTGCCTCGGGTGGTACATCTAATGATCAGGTAACCTTACCGTGGAATAAGGAAATCAATTATGCCCAGAGTGTAACTGCAGCTATCCTGGCTGTGTCCGGAAGCGGGGGTACTGCCGGACAAAAAGTTACCGTAGTGATCAAGAGAGGTGGAGTTCAGGTAGGCGAGACTATAGAGGCCACTGCCGGTAGTGCAGGCAGTTTTACAAAAGCTGCTGCACCTATTGTCTTTTAATTTTTTTCGCTTCAAAGGGCTATGCGTTAATCATAGCCCTTAAAAATGCATAAATTAGCCGCTTATGCATAAAGACCCCTGTATTTTTAATTGGAGCGGCGGCAAAGACAGCACTTTGGCCTTACACTATGCGCTGCGCAGCAATCGTTTTGATATACGCTATTTGCTCACTACTGTTAACGATGCTTACAACCGCGTAAGCATGCATGGGGTAAGGGAAAGCCTGTTGATTGAGCAGGCCGAAAGTCTCGGAATCCCATTGTATCAGATCAGGCTGCCGGAATCACCCGATATGGCTACTTATGAGCAGCAAATGAATGAACACCTCACATTTTTAAAGTCTGAGGGCATTACCCATTCCTTATTTGGCGATTTGTTTTTGGAGGATTTGAAGACTTACCGGGAAAAGAAGCTTGCAGAAGTAGGTTTAAAGGCCGAATTTCCGATATGGAAACGAGACACAACGGAAGTTATAAAGGAGTTTATCACTTTAGGCTATAAAACTGTGGTGGTCTGTGCAAAGGAAGGCCTGGAAGATTTCTGCGGAAGAATAATAGATGAAGGTTTTATTGCCGATCTGCCGCCGGATATAGATCCTTGTGGTGAAAATGGCGAGTTTCATACTTTTACATTTGAAGGTCCGTTATTTAAAAAAACTATTGATTTTACCTTAGGAGAGAAGGTTTTCAGAACCTATCCATCTCCTGAAGGCGATAAACCCAGTGGGTACTGGTATATGGATCTTATTGGATAAAGGAACTAAATTCTTAAATTGTAACCCTCAAACACAAAAATGGAAAAGAAAGAGCTAGCTACGGAACCGGTATTGGACAAGGGACCGTTTTACCATGGAACAAAAGCTGATTTAAAGATCGGAGATTTACTAACCGCAGGATATAAGTCAAACTATCACCCTGAGGTAGTGATGAACCACATTTATTTTACAGCTTTAAAGAACGGGGCGGGGCTTGCTGCTGAACTGGCCAAAGGAGAAGGAGAGGGGCGCGTATATATAGTGGAGCCGATGGGAAGTTTTGAAAATGACCCAAATGTTACCGATAAAAAATTCCCGGGTAATCCAACCCGCTCTTTTCGGAGTGCAGCACCATTAAAAATTGTTGGCGAGGTAACCGATTGGGAAAGATTAACACCAGAGCAGCTCCGGGAATGGCGCGAAAAACTGTCTAAATTAAGGCAGAACCCTGATGCAAAGATTATCAACTGATCCAGTAGGCAAACCCTTATACTTTCCCTGCTTTCCAAATCCGGTAGGCTTCAGGAAGGCAATGTCCGCAGGGGCGATAGCCATGGCTGATCGCCTCCCCAATGTCTTTGAAAAAAACGCGGTTTTCTATTTTCATTCGTTTACCGGAACTGCAGTTTAGCCGCCCGTAAATCTTAGCTTTTTTATAACCTCCAAGGGTAATTTCACCAGATCGGATCAGACTGTTTAGTTTTCTTTTGATATCGTCGGTTGTTTCGCCAAGGTGTAGGTGATGGTACATGCTTTATTACTAAACGGTTTTAGAATGCCGAAAATTATACACAGTTTTGGAGGAAACAAAGTGTAATCTGAAAAAACCAGATGGATAGCTATGAGTCGTTAACAGATCAGGAGTTGCTTGTATTGTTGAAACAGCGGGATGAGCTCGCTTTTGCTGAAGTGTACAGCAGGCACTGGGATATACTTTTTCAGCATGCACGTAAAGTATTGCGCGATACCGATGAGGCAAAAGACCTTATTCAGGATTTGTTTATATCGTTTTGGGCCAAATCAGATAACCTGGATATCAGGACCAACCTTAAGGGGTATTTTTATCGTGCCGCACGCAACAGGATCTTAAATCTTATACGCCATAAAAAAGTAAATCATGATTTTATTGAATTGATTGCTGCACAGATGGACGACAGTGACGATACGATTTTAGACGGCATCAACGAGCGCGACCTGGTGAAACTCATAGATGAGGAAATTGCCAAATTACCGCCTAAAATGAAGCGCGCATTTGAAATGAGCAGAAAAGATTTCATGAGCAATAAGGAGATCGCAGCACAGCTTGGCATTTCAGAAGATGCAGTTAAGCAGCAGATATCACGTTCCATGAAGCTGCTCAAATCCAGGCTGGGTAAATATCCGGGCCTGTCTATTGTTTTGATTACTTTGATGCACCAGCAAATTTAGTTTAAAAAAAATGTCACCAGCGCTTTTGAGAAGTGTCTTGCATATAACAGGATAACTATGGATACTTCAAAAGATAAGGCGGAAAGACTAATAGATGCTTACCTTTCTGGCAGAGCAAGCGAGCGGGAGCGCAATGCACTTGAGCATAAATATGCAGGGGCTTTATTGCAAAGCGAATACATTGATGATCTGGAACCAGAAGAAATTAATGCGCTACGCAGAGAAGGCTTCCTGAAGGCTATTGCTGCTATCCGTGAAACCGATCAAAAGCCCGCAACCAGGAAATTATGGCCCCGTATTGCTGTAGCGGCCGCTGTATTTACCGCAATTACTTTAAGCATATGGCTATATACCTTTTACAATTCGGTTCCCGGCGGGCAAGCTGAACGTGGGCAGGGGTATAGGTATACAAATGACATTGCGCCTGGAAAACACACAGCCACCCTTACAACTGCAAACGGCCTTACAGTTCAGCTTAGTGACAGTAGAACAGCAGTCATTATGAAAGAAGGAAAGGCCTTCTACAATGACGGCAGCCCTGTTCAGCAAGTTCCGGCCAGCTTTGGTAAAACCCTGAAAATTAGTACACCTCGTGGTGGTACCTACCAGGTTACGTTATCTGATGGTACGCGTGTATGGCTTAATGCTGCTTCCAGCCTAACCTATCAGACCAATCCGGATGCCGGGGGGCGGCGCAGTGTACAACTTGAAGGAGAAGCTTATTTCGAAGTAGCCAAAGATAAAACCAGACCTTTTATCGTAAATAGCCGCAACCAGCAGGTACGGGTGCTTGGAACGCACTTTAATATAAACAGCTATGAAAATGAGGCCGAAACCCGGACCAGTTTGCTGGAAGGCAGTGTGGTAGTAACTGCCGAAGGCAAGCGTTATCAACTCAAACCCGGGCAGCAGGCTGTAGTTTCAACAGACAACGTAGAGATCGGCGTTTTTGATACTGAAACAGCCCTTGCCTGGAAAAACGACATGTTCATACTCAACAATCAGAACCTGGAAAGTATCCTGAGGCAAGTAGAGCGATGGTACAACGTAGACGTCGAATACCGCGATCAGGCACTTAAAAAGCAAACCTTTGATGGTGCCGTATCCAGGTTCCAGAATATTTCGCAACTGCTTGAAGTATTGGAATCTACCGGTGCTGTTCATTTTAAACTTGAAGGAAGGAGGTTAACTGTGACCAGATAGCACAACAACAACAACAAATGAACATATAACCGGAAGTGCGCTAACACTCCCGGCTAAATCAGGTGTTCAGCAGAGACGTATCGAAACATATCAACTAAACCACTAAAAACAAATGTATGAATTTTAATCAACTGGTTCGTGCAATGAAACTTACTATACTATTGATTACGGTAATTGTTTTGCAGGCTGCAGCTTCAGGCTTTGCCCAGAACGTCACTTTTGATAAAAGGAATGCCACTTTGAGGCAGCTTTTTAAAGAAATCAGAAAGCAGACGGGGTATAATGTATTGTGGCAGCGCGAAAAAGTAAATGCCGACGTTAAGGTCGACATCACATTCCGGAACACACCGCTTGTAGAAGTACTGAAAACTGCACTCGAACCCTGCCTTTTAACCTATTCTATAGTGAACAAGACTGTAGTAGTTAAGCCCCAGGAACCATCTTTAATCCAGAAAATAACACGTTTCTTTTCGGCTATAGATGTAAAAGGCAGGGTTACAGATGCGGAAACAGGTAGAGCCATACCTGGGGTAACCATTACCTTGAAGGGCACCAAACGTCTTGTTATTGCCGACGAGCAGGGCGGCTTTATTTTTAACGATGTACCAGAAGATGGTACACTGGTGTTTTCCAATATCGGGTATGTAAGTGCTGAGGTAAATGCAGCTGCACAGCTGACGGTAAAACTGGTACCCTTTAATCAGACGCTCGAAAATGTAGTGGTCTCTACTGGTTACCAATCGCTTCCCCGCGAACGTGCGGCCGGCTCTTTTGGAGTAATAAAGCAGGCTACGCTCGATAAAAGAAGCAATGTAAACATCCTGTCATACCTGGAAGGGCAGGTACCCGGATTACTTACCGGTGCCGACGGCAGGATCACCATCAGGGGCCAAAGCACCCTGGTAAACGCCAATAAAGATCCGCTGATTGTGTTGGATGGTTTTCCTATAGAACGTTCAGTAGAAAGCATTAATCCGAATGATGTAGAAAGCATTACTGTTTTGAAAGATGCTTCTGCGGCCTCTATATGGGGGGTAAGGGCTGCCAATGGTGTAATTGTAATCCAGACAAAGCGGGGGCAATCTGCTGTTAAGCCACTCGACATCAGTTTTTCCTCTACCTTATCGCTTACGCAAACTTCTGATCTGGGTAAGCTGCCTTACGCATCAACGACCTCATTTATTGAGCTGGAAAAGTACAAGGTAGACAATAACCTTACTTTCTTCACCGGTAAACCGCGCCCGGCAATCACGCCCGTGGTAGATGCTTATTTAAACAATTCTTCTGGTGCCGCTGCACTGGTAGGTCCACTTAAACAGATCAATTCTTACCAGGAGTTTAAGGAGTTGTTTATGAGCCCAGGCAGCAGGCAGCAATACGCCCTGAACATTGCTGGCAAAGGAGAAAAATCCACACATCGTGCTTCGTTCAGTTACGATAAAGTAAATGCCGAATTTAAACACAACAGCACAGAGCGTCTGTTGGGCGATCTGTTTGAAACCCTGACGCTGCTTCCTTCCTTAAAGGCTGAACTGGGACTGAACTTTGTGCTGAACAACACCAGGAATAATGGTATGGGCTTTGGCGATCTGCGGACACTACTGCCTTATCAGCGCATTGTTGGAGACAATGGTGTTTACCTGCCCCAGCCGCAAACCTTTTACCAGGGAGATAAGGATGCCCTGGTGGCGTCGGGCTATCCCTATAACTGGAATTACAACCTGATGCAGGAGTTTAACAATAAGGACAACAAAATAAACAGTACTGGCTTAAATGCAACAGCGGGACTGAATTATAAGATCATGGACGGACTTCATGCCCTTGCAGCGTACCAGTACGAATCGGGAACTTCTACTGCTACAAACCTGTACAATGAAGAAAGCTATTTTACGCGTAATGCCGTTAACTTCTCTACTTCGTTTAAAAACAATGTCATCACTGTGGGCATTCCCAGGGGAAGTATCTATAAAGAAAGCATCGGCAGGACTTATTCGCATACATTCAGGGGCCTGCTGCGGTTCGATAACGAACTTAGTCCGCAAAAACATTACCTCTCGGCCATCGCGGGTATGGAAGTAAGGGCAGTGGGCAGCAAGCTCTCTAACCAGACCAAATATGGCTACGATCCGCAGAGCCTGCAGTTTGCAAGGGTAAATTACAATACCATGTATACCGATGTAAGAGGTAGTCAGCAGCTCATTCCCGATGAAACCATTTTCCAGGACAACCTTAACAGATTTGTTTCTTTTTACTCAAATGCAGGGTATACCTATAACGACAGGTATACTTTAAATGCCAGTGCCAGGCTGGATAAGACCAATCTTTTCGGCTCCAGCGACCAGTACCGAAATGTATGGTTATGGTCTGCCGGACTAAGCTGGCAGCTGCACAAAGAGGCTTTTTTGCAGCATTCGGTGTTCAATAGCCTGGTTTTACGTGCCAGTTATGGCATAAATGGAAATGTAGACCGCAGTACCAGCCCTTACCTGATTGCCAATGTAGCAACAGACCAGCAAACCAATCAGCCTTATGCTTATGTAGCCAATCCCCAAAATCCACTGCTGAGGTGGGAAAAAACTACAGTTACCAATCTGGGGCTGGATTTTGCCCTGCTTAACGGAAGGTTAAGCGGTACGCTTGAGTATTATCATAAATTAAGTGACGACCTGCTGGGCAATGCTACGGTTAACGGTACTTATGGTTTTAACAATGCCTATATCAATTATGCCAGCATGAAAAACAAAGGGGCAGATGTACGTTTGTCGGGTCAGATTTTAAACCGCAATTTTAAATGGAATGCCACTCTGAATTACAGCTACAACCAGAATACCGTTAAACACGTAGATTTTCCACAGAAAACCGTGGGCTCATACCTTGCAGGTGTGGCACAGGAAGGCAAGCCGCTTGACTACCTTTACAGCTACAAATGGGCAGGGCTTTCAGCAAATGGCTGGCCGCAGGTATTCAATGAAAACGGGCAGGCTGTAGATTATAAAACAGATATGGCCAGTACGCTGGCACTGATTTATCAGGGCACAGCAACGGCACCTCATTATGGTGCGCTGATCAATGAATTCAGTTACAAAGGTTTCTCTGTACTTACCAATTTTACTTTTAAAATGGGCCATAAATTCAGAGTGCCGGTAATTCAGTACGAGCCTATCGGAGATGCGGCACAGGTGCACAAGGATTGGGACCTAAGATGGAGGAAAGCAGGAGATGAGGCCTTTACCCATGTACCAGCCGCGCCAACAAGTATTACCGGGCTTAACGTATACGACAGGTATACCAGATATGCCGATATCCAGGTAGAAACAGCGTCGCTTGTCCGCTTCAGGGAATTGCTGATCAACTATGCTTTTGATGCAAAGCTTTTTAGAAAAACGCCCTTTACCAGGCTAAACCTTGGCTTACAGGCGCGTAACCTGGCTACCTATAAATTCAACAAGGCAGGTTTGGACCCCGAATACCTGGTGCAGGACAGGAACAATATTGTGCTGCCGCCAAACCCGGAATATTCATTAATCATCAGAGCCAACTTTTAATGTCAAACAGGATGAAAAATATAAAATACATATTGCTGCTTGGGGCCGTACTTGTAAGCCTGACCTCATGCAAAAAATACCTGGACGTTGTGCCAAAAGGAAAGATCATTCCTAAAACAACAAACGACTATCGTTTATTGCTCAATCAAACTACAGCAAAGGGTAGTTCTGTAGGATTTGTAAGCAGTTTCAGTAATGATTTGCTGATGAGTGATGACATCGAGGTCAATGCTTTTTCGGCCAGCTTTTACAAAGCTTCTGATCAGAACCTGCTGATGTTCGCTGATCACATTTACCAGGATTTTGAATCAGATCCAGATTGGGAAGCGCTTTATAACCAGGTTTATGTGGCCAATCTTGTCATCAAAGAAGTCATGGAATCGGAAGGGGGTACGGAGGCTGAAAAGAACAAGCTACAGGCCGAAGCAAGGGTGCATCGTGCATATGCCTTTTTGATGCTGGTAAACCTTTATGCCAAACCTTACAGTACCTCGGGTGCATCAGCCGATATGGGGGTGCCCTTGCGTACCGGGCTCGATTTTGAGGAGAAGCTGAACAGGGCAACGGTGCAGGAAGTATATAACTTTATACTGAATGATCTGCAGCTTGCCCTTGGTAAATTGCCGCTTACGCCAGAAACCAACTACAATTACCGGCCCGTTCAAGCCGGTGCCGAGGCCTTGCTGGCCAGGACATATCTCTATATGAACAACATCGCCGAGGCTTTCAAATATGCAGATGCAGCTTTGAAGAGTTATAATACCTTAAACAATTACAATAGTTTGCCTGCCAGTGTTGTATTTGCGGGTAACCTCCAGTTGCCGCTTAATCTGCAGAACAAAGAAATATTGCAATTGAAATCGACTGTTTCCAGTACCTCATTGTTTTATGCAAACGCCGCGCTTATTGCTTTGTACGACAAACAGAACGACCTTCGTTTTAAAACTTTGTATGCCAGCGACGCGATTTTTGGCTTAAATAATGGCTATATCAGTACCGACTGGACAGGGAATACACCTGCAAAAGGCCTATCTACCGCCGAGATGTATTTAACACGCGCCGAATGTAATGCAAGGAACGGCAAAACTCAGGAAGCATTACAGGACCTGAACACACTACGGGCCTCAAGATATAAAACCGGCAGCAGCTATACCCTTAATGCAGGCAGCCCTGCAGAGGCACTTAGCCTTGTTAAGGCAGAACGCCGCCGGGAACTGGCTTTTCGGGGCTTCAGGCTGTTCGATATCAAACGTTACAACGCGGTTGATGGTGATAACATTGCCATCACCCATACCATTAACGGCAAGACTTATACACTTGCTCCGGCAAGTCCGCGTTCGGTACTGCCCATAGGAAGAAAATACATAGACCTTAATCCCGAAATCTTACAAAATCCACGTTAATCATGAAAACAACTTATATCCAAAAAATAAAATACCTGCTGGCCATTGTGCTGCTGGTATGCACTTCGGCGGTAATGGCCGCCAATCAGTTTGAAATTAGCGGAACTGCCGTAGGCAAAGACGGGCAGCAGGTAGAGCTGATCAGGTACACCGAAGGGTCAATTGATAAACTGGCCACTACTACTGTAACAGGCGGTAAATTCCATATGGCCATTCCTGTTGATGAACTCAGCCTTGCTGTTTTGCAGATCAACAGAGGCTTTGGGGGTACTATAATTGTTGAACCTGCAGTAGTTCAGTACCGCATAAATGCCGATGGTACCTTCGAAATTAAGGGTGGCAAATATAACCCGGTTTTATCGGGCTACCTGAGAAATAAGGCCTATATAGCAGCCGATGAATTGTTCCGAAAACTGACCAGGGGCGGAAATGTAGCAGCAATTAAAGGCACAAAGGAGGAGTGGGAAATGATTCAGCCGTTTTTAGAAAAAGAAGAGCTGAGGAGCAGCTACCTGGCGGCTTTGGTAAAAAACAATCCGGATCCGAACGTTAAGGTAATGGCGGCCCTAATGTGCGAGCTGCAGCCGGATGCAGCTAAAACCATGGAGATTATCGATAAGGTAGCGCCAAAGGTAGGAGAAAATACCATTATGATGCGCAGGGTAAGGGCAATGGCCAAACAACAGGCCGAGGCATTGGCCCGCAGGCACGCGGGAATGCTGGGCGAACAGTTTGCAGATTTTACTGCGGCCAATCTGAAAGGGGAAAGCATGAGTCTTGCCCCTATAGTGAAAGCCAATAAATATACATTGGTCCAGTTTTGGGCATCCTGGTGCGGACCTTGTCGTAAAGAAATCCCTTTATTGAAACAATTGTATAAACAATACAAAGCCAAAGGAATGGAAATTGTGTCTTTCTCTATGGACGATAACCGGTACAACTGGGAGAAGGCATCCGAAGTGGAAAAGCTGCAATGGATAAATGTATCTGACCTGAAGGCCTTTAAGAGTAGTGTGGCCAAAACGTATCCAATAGCGGGTATCCCGGCAAATGTAATCATTGACCAGCAGGGGAAAATTGTGGCCAGTAACCTTACCGATAAGGATCTTGAAAATAAAATAGAAAACCTGTTTAAGTAGCATGAAAAGATTTCTTTCATTATGGTATGCCTTACTGGTGTATACAAACGTATCGGCACAGGAAATAACAGCACTAAAAGATGTGAGACCTGTTGCCGGTAAGCCCTTTCAGGTTAGTTACGATGCAGCTGGCGGCCCCTTGGCAGCTGCAGAGCGGGTGAGTGGAATTGCCGTTTTTTATGTGGGGGAGCAGAAGGCACGAACCTTGGTTTTCCAAATGAAAAAACAGAAGGCACGCTGGGAGGGAGCTATAAGGGTGCCAGATAGTACACTATTGGTTTACCTGGTATTTACAGACGGGCAGCAGAAAGTGATGGATAACCGGGATGGAAAAGGCTATCTTTTACCTGTTTACAGCAAGGGCAGGCCGGTTCAGTATGCTTATGCAACAATGGCGTTGCTTATAGATGGCGGGCCACCCGACCCTTATGGGTTAAAGAAGGACCAGGACCGGGCCCTGCAGTTCATGAAGCAGGAAATGTATTCCCATCCGGAAAGCGAAGCGTCCCTGCGCCAGCGATTTTACAATATGCTGGCCAACTCCCCTGGACGAGATGATAAAGCCGATCTGGTAAAAAGGCTTACCGCCTTGAAAAGCGACAAAGAAAGTGATTTAATGATGGCGCAGCTATACCTTTCTTTTTTAGGAACAAAGCAGCAGGCCGATTCGCTGGATAAGTTATTGGAAACCAGGTTTCCGGATGGTGAATATGTGAAGCAAAAGAAAAGCAGAAAACAGCAGCCCAGAGAAGACCATAAACCCATAGAAAAAAAGGCAGTGGATACCCTTCAGCTCATTACCGAACTCAAGAAAAACATGTTGAAAGAACCTGTGGGCGAGATGGTCTTGAAGAATATCAATGGCGAACCGGTGGTTTTAGGCGGGGCAGGAATGAAAGGCAAAGTAATGGTTATTGATTTCTGGGCAACCTGGTGTGGGCCCTGTGTACGTTCCTTTCCTGCGATGCAAAAGGTGATGGATAAGTATAAGGACAATCCCAACGTGAAGTTTTTTTACATCTGTACAATGGAAGAGGGCGATGCGTTGAAGACCGTAAAGGATTATTTGAGTAAGAACCCCCTGCCTTTTAACATTTTGATGGACGAAAAGACCAGTGATATGAATTTGTATAAAGCCTTTACTCATTATAAAGGAGGGCGGGGTATCCCTTATAAGCTGGTGATAGACGGTGACGGGAATATACGTTTCAGGACTTTGGGCTTTTCAGGCGATGATGGGCTTCTTGAGGCAGAATTATCTGCTATGATCAACCTATCGCTATGAGTTTTATCGTAATTCTAATCCTGATTCTCCTGGTAGCAGGAAGAACTTTACTCAGGCTGTTCTCTGATAAATAACCATTATAGCAAGCCATAACCTGCAAACTATGCGGTTATGGCTTTTTTATATCGCAAACTATTCCCTTTATTTGTAAATGCCAATTGTAAAACTAGAAACCGATATCAAAGCACCCAAAGCCATTGTGTTTGACTTTGCAAGGAGCATTGATCTTCACCAGATTTCAACGGCCCATACCAATGAAAGGGCCATTGCAGGAAGAACTTCCGGGCTTATTGAACTTGGGGAAACCGTAACCTGGGAAGCAAAGCATTTTGGTGTAGTCCAGCAACTCAGCTCTAAAATTACCGCAATGGATGTTCCCGATTATTTTGTGGATGAAATGATCTCAGGGGCTTTTAAATCCATAAGGCATGAGCATATCTTTGAGGAAAAGAATGGAGGTACACTAATGACTGACATTTTTAATTATGCTTCGCCACTTGGAGTTCTGGGTAAACTGGCCGATGTACTTTTTCTAAAACGTTATTTGACCAGGTTGCTGATACAGCGAAATCAGGTAATTAAGGAACACGCTGAAAAAAGCGAGACGATTTTATAAACAACTGGATTTTGAAAACAGGCCTTAGGTTTCGGTATTTACTTTTAACACTTGTTGTTATTGCTTTGGGTATTTTGTCCCGAAAGGTAACGGTTATCCCGTTAATAGTGGGCGATATACTGTATGCAGTTATGATGTTCCTTTTGGTTAAAACGCTGCTGATCAGGCTAAGCTATCGAAAAGTAGCTTTGATTAGCCTGTCGGTTTGTTTGCTTATAGAATTTAGTCAGCTCTATAACGCAACCTGGATCAATAACATTCGAAATACGACCCTCGGGGCATTGGTATTGGGCCATGGTTTTCTTTGGAGTGATATTATAGCTTATACCATCGGGACAGTAATTTGTATGCTGATTGTTACCGCGCAAAGGATAGTATAAAGTTATATTTGATGCATGAGTTTTTTAACCGCTGAGTGGCGAAAACTGGCAATTGCCAATTATGCAATTGACCCAAAGGTATTGCAACCCTTTGTACCTGCAGGCACGGAGCTGGATTTGTGGAACGGTACCTGCTACGTGAGTTTAATAGGGTTTTTGTTTAAGAACACGCGGCTTATGGGCATCCGCGTACCCTTTCATACCAATTTTGAAGAGGTTAACCTCCGTTTTTATGTGCGTTATCCAGATAACGGCAGCTGGAAAAGGGGAGTGGTGTTCATTAAAGAGATCGTCCCTAAATTTGCCCTGGCTTTTGTGGCCAATACCATGTACAACGAAAACTATGTGGCTACGGCAATGAAACACAGCTGGAATGAAACGGAAACAGCGCGTATGGTAGCCTACGCCTGGAAATGTAAAGGCAAATGGCAGCACATCAGCGTTGCGGCCGGGAAAGAACTGCAGGAAATATCAGCAGGACAGGAAACAGAGTTTATTACCGAGCATTATTGGGGTTACGCCAGATGTAATGACCTTAAAACAAATGAATATGAGGTTAAGCATCCCAGATGGGGACATTACCCGGTAACAGATTTTAGTATTGATGTAGATTTTGGATTGAACTATGGCGAAAGCTTTGCATTTCTGAACCAGCAGCAGCCGGTTTCTGTAATGCTGGCCGAAGGATCTGAAGTTGCTGTAGAAAAGAAGACTTTAAAAATTATAACTTTATAAAATGATGAAATCTGTTTCTATACTTCTTTTGGCATTTTTGCTGATCAGCAACACCAAATCTTCGGCACAAAAGGCCGCATTAAATCAGGATGCATCCGGTAAAAAGGAAATCATTACGGGTGCAGACCAGACTGAAAAATACCTGTCTTATTTGAAAGGCAAACGAATTGGCCTGGTAGCCAATCAAAGTTCTATAATAGGCAAGAAAAGCAGCGTAGACAGCTTGCTAAGCCTGGGAATTAAAATAGTAAAGGTGTTTGGGCCAGAGCATGGTTTTAGAGGCAATGCCAGTAATGGGGCTGTGGTGAACAGCGAGGTAGACGCCAAAACCGGCATTCCTATCATCTCCTTATATGGCCGGAACGAGAAGCCGACAAAAGAACAGCTGGAGGGCATAGACCTTATGGTATTCGACATCCAGGATGTGGGCTGCCGCTACTATACCAATATCAATACACTGGAGCATGTGATGACAGGCTGTGCAGAAAACAACAAAGAACTGCTGATCCTGGACAGACCTAATCCTAATGGATATGTGGTCGACGGGCCGGTAATGACGGAAGACAGGTTTAAATCTGCCATAGGCATACATTATACGCCCATGACCCATGGTATGACCATAGGAGAGTTTGCCCAATACCTTAATGGCGAAGGCTATCTTAAGCAACCCTGCAAAATCAAAATTATAAAGGTTGCCAATTACAATCACGACATGCCCTATGTACTGCCGATCAATCCTTCGCCCAATTTGAACACGCAGCAGGCTGTGATGCTTTTTCCAAGCTTATGCATGTTTGAGGGAACAGCCATCAACGAAGGTCGTGGAACCTATATGCCATTTACCATATTGGGCGCACCTGCGCTGAAAGGCAAATATGCATTTTCCTACAAACCGGTAAGTATTCCAGGCATGAGCGAGCGGCCAAACCATAAAGATGTGGTCTGTTATGGGCTAGATCTTCGCAATTACGACATCAACCAGCTTAAAAAGAGCCGTCAAATTGATTTGTCCTTATTAATTGAATTGTACAAAGCCTATCCGGATAAAGCCAATTTCTTTACTCCAGGAAGGGCAAACCAGGATATTTCGGCTTTTGATCTGCGTATAGGTACCGATAAATTGAGAAAACAGATCATAGCGGGGGTATCAGAAGCAGACATCAGGAAAAGCTGGGAACCCGGATTGCAAAAGTTTAAGGCCATACGGGCTAAGTACCTGTTGTATCCTTAATCGTATCGTATGTGATACGATTTTTTCTTATTATTGTATCTTGTGTGATACGTTTTTGACTTAATTTTGTATCTTTGGTGAAACGATGGAAGTGTTAATCAATAAATTTCGCCGCTTAATCAGTACAAATCGCACTGAATTCAGACGAGGGCTTAGTTACCAGATCAACTGGAAAGCACGGGGGATTTGCATAGAAGGTGCACGTGGTACGGGTAAATCAACCATGATGCTCCAATATATTCAAGCAAATTTGCCTTTAGAACAGACATTGTACACCTCTCTGGATGATCTATACTTTCGACAAAATAATCTGGTAGAAGTTGCAGAACGTTTTTACGGACTTGGCGGCCGGCATCTCTTTTTGGATGAAGTACATAAATATGATGACTGGCAAACGGCAGTAAAGAATATATATGATTTTTTGCCCGAAATGAAATTGGTGATTTCAGGGTCTTCTATCCTGGCTTTACAGCAATCCAGGGTTGACCTCAGCAGACGTTTATTAAATTATCATTTGCCTGAATTGTCACTTCGGGAGTACATTTCCATAAAGGATTCGTTAGAGGTTCCGGCTTATAATTTTGATGATATACTGACTAATCATGTCGAAATAGCACAAGAGCTGCATAAAATTATTCCCTCACCACTAAAATCACTTAACGATTATTTCAGTTATGGTGCATATCCCTTTTTTGTGGAAGGTGAATCCGATTATTTTATGCGTATCAACCAGTTGATCAACGTAATTATCGATTATGATTTGCCCGAGGCAAAGGCAATCGAAGTTGCTACATTAGCTAAACTCAAGAAACTTTTGTATGTCATCTCTACTTCTGTTCCTTTCACACCTAACATCTCTAAGCTTGCAGAGCACGTAGATACATCCAGAATCCGCTTATTGGAAATGCTACATATATTGGAACAGGCGCAACTGATTAATAATTTGCGTTCAGCTTCACATGGAATAAGCCTGATGAACAAGCCCGAAAAAGTTTATTTGCACAATACCAGCCTTATTGCTGCCTTAGCTGAGGGGAAACCTGAAACCGGCAATGTAAGGGAAACATTTTTTCTGTCGCAGGTCCAAAATTCGGGAGCTACAGTGACTTATCCAAAGGTGGGGGATTTTATGGTGAACGGAAAATTCCTGATGGAAGTTGGGGGCAAAAATAAATCTGGCAAACAAATACAGGGAGAAGCGCAAGCTTATATTGTAGCAGATGACCTGGAATACGGTTTTGGTAATAAAATTCCACTGTGGCTTTTTGGTTTTCTATATTGATTAAGCTATGAATGTTATTTTAGATAATCCGATATGGTTTGCGCTGAATTCGGTAAATGCCCATCTGGGAAGCGGTAATGATAGCGTAAAGCTATTCAATACTGATGTAGCTCCTTTTGCGGGGCTTAATGCATATACGCCCGGGAATTTTCAGCAGCTATTTGAGCTGGTCCAGCCAGATCAGGTTGCGGTGTTATTTTATCCAAAGGAAGATCTTGATCCTGCACCGTTTGATGTGGTAGCTAAGGTGCCCGGTTACCAGATGGTTTTTGAAGGAAAAGAACCGGAAGCTGTACCGGGAGAAGGCCTGGTGCATTTGACAGAAAAAGATGTGGAGGAGATGCTGAGTTTGACTAAGCTTACCCAACCCGGACCATTTGCCAGGCGAACGATTGATTTTGGAGGTTATAAAGGTATTTTTCAAGATCAGCAGCTGGTAGCTATGGCTGGGCAGCGGTTGCAGGTGCAGGGTTTTACGGAGATCAGCGCTGTGTGTACACATCCTGATAGTGCTGGCAAGGGTTTAGCCAGAAAGGTACTCAATGAACTGATCCGCGACGTCATAGCCAGTGGTAACATCCCTTATTTGCATGTAAGAGCAGACAATACCAGGGCTATAAAACTATATGAGCATCTGGGATTTGTCATTCGTACGGAGATGTATTTCCATGTGATAAAAAGAAGCTGAACGCCTATTTTTTCTTAGCAGTAGCCATTATAATTACACCCGCTACCAACACGATACCGCCAACATAAGGCGGCCAGTTTACCGTTTTCTCTTTGTCGGCAGAGATTTCAATAGGGCCTGCATCCAGTACTTTTTCCTTTTTAGTATAAGAAAAACCAGTCCATACAAACATTATTATACCAATTACAATGAGAATTAATCCGAAAGTCCTGTTCATGATTTAAGGTTTGATGCTATATTAACATAACCCAATGCAAAATGTTTTGCCACATTTATTACCTTGCATATTGATTTTACGTACCGTTATTACACTTACCATCAACATATTACTCTGATATTTATGAAACAGCTTTTGGTAATTTTATTCAGCAGTTTTCTTTTGCTCACAAGCGTGTCTGCAGTCATAGATCCGGCAGGTGTTGGATACCAGGAAACATCAAAAAAAGGCATGATATTGGTTAAAGGGGGTGTTTTTCAAATGGGACTGGATAGTAACCAAGTTAGCATGCTAGCCGCAAAATTCAATTTACCTGAATCGTCATTTTCACAAGAATTTCCGGGTAATGGGACAACGGTAAGATCTTTTTATATAGACAGGCATGACGTTACTAATGCTGAATTTAAGAAATTTACAGATGCCAATCCTGATTGGGCCAAGCGCTATATAGCCGATAGCTTACATAATGGGAACTATCTGAAAGATTGGAATTTGGACAGCTACAAAAAGGGAACAGAAAACCAACCGGTTGTTTATGTAAGCTGGCGTGCAGCCAAAGCGTACGCAAAATGGAAGGGTAAGCGCTTACCAACGGAAGCAGAATGGGAATATGCTGCAAAAAATGCCCCTCAGCTTTATGATATGCAAGGCAGTGTTTCAGAGTTTTGCTTAGATCAGTGGAGGCGGAATAATTATGCAGAGTTGGCAAAACTAAGAAAGGAATGGCTTGCGAATGGCAAAAAAATCATTTATCCGATTATAAGGAAACCTTACAACGCGGATAGTATTGTTATTCGTGGCGCCAGTGTTAATAGCCCAATATCAGCTATACGTCCTACCTGGCGAGAGGGTTATCATTATAAAGATTGTTCTGCAACTGTAGGGTTTAGATGTGTGTTATCCTTACCATATAAAAGAAATTGAAAGTAATAGCAACCTATTACCCAAAGCGCCCGAGCTATACAAAACCTTTTCTTTACAGCATTTGTTCTATTCCTGGTTTCAAGGCGAAACTGCATTGATCTTATCCTAAAAGATATGGCACATTTAGAAGTAGAACCAAAACCGTCCAGACCACTGTGGTTATGGGCATTAATTGCATTGTTAGTTATACTGCTTGCTGGTATGTTGATAAAAAACTGTAATGAGCAAATTCCGGTAAGTTCTGCAGATTCCGTTCCGGCCGATGCCCGCAAAAACTAAGTATTTGCAAAAACATCCTAAAATTTAAAGAAAACAAACCATGGGAGAACATACCTACAACTATCTGCAGGAATTGAGCCGCAGTAATTTTCAGATTGTTAACGGAGAACCCGATATAATTGGCTGGGAGGTCAAAAATGAGACGGGGGTATATATTGGTGAGGTGTATGAATTACTTTTCGAGCCTCAAACCAAGGCGGTAAGGTACCTGGTTATTAACCTGGAAGATAACGGGATGAACCTTGGGGCTAAAAAAGTGATGATCCCTTTGGGCATTGCCCATCTGCACACCAGCGATGATGAGGTGGTGTTACCTGGATTACACATTGACCAGTACAATGCGCTGCCTGATTACAATAAGGATGAGATCAGGCCGGAAATGGAGGTGCATATCCGGAATATCATAGGAAGCCCTGCTGCTTTAAGAATGGAGGATGCAATCAGTGAGTTTGATCAGCATGCATTCTATGCACATCATCATTTCGACAAAGGACGGTTTTATCAGCGTGGGGGTGCTTTGAGAAGAATTATTGTTTGCGCTTTTTTAACTATGGATGGCGTTATACAGGCGCCCGGCAGCCCAGATGAAGATCGCCGTAACAATTTTAAATGGGGAGGCTGGAGCTTTCCGCACTGGGACGAGGTCATGACCAACTATATGGCCAAGATAACCCGTTCGCCTTACGATCTGTTGTTGGGAAGGCGTACCTACGAGATCTTTGCTGCTTTTTGGCCGCATCAGGAGAACAATCCAACCACCGAAACATTTAATCGCATTCAAAAAATTGTGGTAGGTGGTACCGATACAGATATTTCATGGAAAAATTCATCGCTTATTTCTGCAGATGTGGTACAGGAACTGAAAAAGCTGAAAGGGCAGACGGGGCCAGACTTGCTGGTTTACGGAAGCGGGAAACTCTGCCAGACTTTGTTTCAGCATCAACTGGTTGATGTGCTGCACACCTTAACGTTTCCGGTTACCTTGGGTAGCGGTGAACGACTTTTCCAGGAAGGTACACAACCTATGCAGTGGAAATTAAGTGATTCAGCAGTATCTGGCACAGGCGTGTTCCTGGCCAGTTATTTACCTGACGGCAATGTAAAGACAGGGACAATGTAGCTATACTCACTATTATTTCTCTGATCTGTTGAGATTAGGTTATACATAATGATATTTATGGAATAGTTACATTTTCAGCATCCGTAATTAAAACAACACGATTATGGAAAATAAGATCACAAATGCCCGCTTAAATTTTAGCTGTAACCAGAACTGGGAAGCTATGGAGCCGGTTGCTGAAGGCCGGTTTTGTAATGCCTGTCAAAAGAAAGTATACGATTTAAGAAATGAAAATGTAGCCTATTTTGCCAGGATCTTACAGGAGAACAATAACAGCATTTGTGGAATGTTTAACAGTGATCAAATGCTTAAAACCCCTAAGAAGCCTTATTGGAAGAAATGGCTGGTAGCAGCGATGGTTTTTATAGGTTTTGGCGCTTTTGCGGAAAAACTAAAGGCACAGGAAAAAACAATTGGTGTAGTTGCAAAGGAACCAACGGCATCAGGTACTCATCCAGTGCTATTAGGCGAAGTTGTATGCACAACAAGCCCCGCCCAGTTAAAAACATTGCGCGCCTTTGTGGTAAAAAATTGTAAACTTCCCACTTCAGTTAACGGTAGGATAACCGCTTCATTTACTTTAGGGAGGAATGGAGTATTGGAACACTTGGGTGTAAGTAACCATTTAGGTGCAGAAGTTAGGGCTGAAGTACTCAGAGTATTAAAAGCAGCACCCAAGTGGAAAAACGCAGATGATTTTTATGGAAACCCTTATTCTTTAAACCTGGATTTTAAGAATGGAAAGATAAATTAACCAAACCGAATGAATTTTACTACTTTTGAAACGAACCAAATATTCCTATACACTCTTATCTCTTTGTTCAAAAAAGAAAATGCCTTACATCTATGACTAAAATAATCAGGGTTAATCTTTTTTGCATATTCAGCTTTTTGCTCTTGATGTCCTTCAATCAGTCTTTTGCTGTAGCAATAGATACACCTGGTATAAAAGCGGGTACAGCTACAATAACAGGAAAGATAATAAGCCCAAATCACACAAACATGAATAATATCATTGTAACTTTTGGCATTTCTCTTCCGATTTCAGGAGCCTATGTTAAATACAATATACCTGTTGATCAGTCAGGGAAATTCTCTATGGTTGTTGATATTGAAACATATATATCTCCAATTGGTTTAAACACAAGTATAAATCCGGAGAAGTCCCTTTTTCTTAAATTGACTAGTGGCGGTGTTACAGAGGTTGATATTGCTTACGATTCAGATGATAATATTCAAAATATTAAGGTTTGGCCAGCTTATCTGACTAAAAATGATATGACCAGAAGTATCGAGGCCGTAGGTGAGATGATTGAGTACAGATCGGGTAGGGCACCCGAACCTTTGTACAATAAGGGTACGGATTATTTTCTGAACTATGCCAGGAACATCTTATCGGAAAGATTAATGGTTGTAAAAAATGATACATTGATGTCAGAAGCTCAAAAAGGATTATTGTCTAAAGATTTTTATTTGTTCCTGTACAATTCATTTGTCTTTGATTATGAAGGGTATATGAAACACAATTATCGCAATACAAATAAGGATAAAAACAGTATGCCCGATATCCGGCAGATCGATAGGACGTACTACCGTTTTTTGAGAGACTTTAAACTCAATGATCCTCAATACTTAAATTGCTCGCAGTTCCCGGAACTCCAAAGTAAAATCCTTCAAAATGAAATATTGGCGCTGCCTGTAATCGGCGAAAGCGAAATCTCTACCTGGCTGGCAAAAGTGAAAGTTATTTTAGCGGACCTGATAGGCTTCAATAGTGGCCCTTACTATGATATTTTGGCGGCCAATGCCTATGGCCGGCAGCTCAATGAAGAACTAAGACCGCTAAGCGAAAAGCAAAAAGAAAATATCACAAAATATTGGAAAAACGGGGAGATCGCTAAAATACTATTCCGAAAAAACCAGCAGGTAACTGAATTGGATAAATTCAAATCACCTGTTGTTGTTAACGACGTCTCGTCGGTTGCTAAAGATAAAGTTATGGAAGCAATTCTGTCTAAATATAAAGGAAAGGTTGTTTTTATAGACCTTTGGGCAACATGGTGTGCGCCCTGCCTCGACGCAATGAAGGAGTTCAGAACTGCAAAAGGAGAGTTTCACAGTAAAGATGTCGTATTTGTGTACCTCACAAATGGATCCTCACCCCACAAGCTATGGGAAGAAAAGATTAAAGGAATAGGCAGTGAGCATTATTATCTGAAAGGGGATCAGTGGGAGTACGTTATGGATCATTTTGGGCTCGAATATATCCCTTCCTATTTGTTGTATAGCAAAGAAGGTAAGCTTATAAAGAAATACACGCCTTTTCCTGGAAATAAGGAGGTGAAAGAGGCGATTAACGGTTTGTTGTAAATTATTTCTCTGCTGAAAACCAACCGGGATGCTCAAAAAACTATTTTTTATATACACACAGCACTTTAAGTTCACTATTGCCCTTACGTTGTTTGTAAGTGTTTATTTTATTTTAATCTTTTGGTCTAAAGGTTACAACCACTATCCCTTATATATGGTGGCTTTGCTTTTTAAAGCCATAGCCTATGGCTTGTCCCTTTTGGTAGAGAAAACTTTTTTTGAAGCAAGGGCCTACCATTACCGCAATCTGGGTTTTGGCTACAGGCAACTGTTTGGAACACTGTTCTTGCTGGATTTGCTCTTATTCGTTTGTATGATATTACTGAGTTACCTATGCAAGAGCTTTACGTAGATAGTGTAGCGCATCGCTACGGTAACAACATGGTATTAAACAATGTGTACTTAAACTGCCTGGTAGGAGAGGTTGTGGGCTTGCTGGGCAGAAATGGTTCAGGGAAATCTACCTTGCTGAAAATTATATTTGGCGGCATATCCCCACGATATATGCACATGAAGCTAAATGGCAAACTGGTTAAAAAAGCTTATAGAACCGGGGTAGTGGCCTATTTACCGCAAGATAATTTTATTCCTGGGAATTTGAAAGTGCGGCAGCTTGTTGAGTTGTACACCCATAAATACAAAGCAGATCTGCTGCAGCAGCAAACCATAATTGATATCCTGGATAAACGCATGGAAGAACTCTCCGGCGGACAAAGGCGCTTGGTAGAATGCTTCCTGATTCTGTATAGCGACAGTGATTTTGTTTTGCTCGATGAACCCTTTTCTCAGCTTGCACCGGTAATTATTGAAGAAATGCAAAAACACATTGCCAGGTTTAAGTTGCTGAAGGGGATTATACTAACCGATCATTACTATCAGCATATCCTTGATGTTTCAGACCGTATTGTCCTTTTGCACAATGGCTGCAATTACAAAATAAACAGTATTGAAGATCTGCAGCTTCATGGGTACATCGCACACCTCTATTAATTTTTTTCAATCAAGGGGTAAATCTATAAAGCGACCTGTTATCACTATTTAGCATGCTAATCCCACCACCAGCAAATCCATTTGTACCATTAGATCCGGTAATTGACTTTGTTATTCCATTATCTTGATCTTCCAAAGCTTAAGTTTCTGGAGTTATCTTACAATAAAATAACAGGTGTTTCAAACGATTTTTCAAAGTTATCTGACACATTGCTGCAATTTTATTTCTATGGCAATAATTATATCCCTGCAGATGGGGTACGCTTGAAGCAGTTACTTCCTAAAACTGCAGTTTATTTATAAGGCTTGCTCCTGGCCCATCTCTACGAGTTAATTTACATGCTGATTAGCCGGTAAAAAGTAGTTTTTTACTAAGATCTCTAAAATATTGCGCCCTTTAAAGCCCATACGTGTGAAATTATAACACAATAACCGGAAAAAAACCGATTATAGGCAAAAATATTTACACTATTGCTATAAACGTTAGGTACTTCTTATAAGTTATCATTTTCTTATGCGGTAAAGAAACAGCCTCTTTTTCTATCTTTGCAAGATGCACAATCAACTTATCCATCTCATTACACAAAGTGTAGCGCTTTCTGAATCAGAAAGGAATTTGTGCATACAATATTTTGAGCCGGTGCGGTATCCTAAAAACCGGATAATTGAAGAAGAAGGGAAAATACCTGGCTACCTATATTTTGTGGTGTCAGGTTTTGTCCGTCTGTTCCATTATAATGATAAGGGCGATGAAATAACAACGCATATCAATTGCCCGCCGGGTTTCATTACTTCTTATGTTAATTTTGCTAATCAGCATAAATCTGATGAAAATCTGGAGTGTATTACCGAATGTGAGTTGCTGAGGATTACAAAATCTGATCTTGATACGCTTGTCGGACAAAGCCCCGCTTTTAAAGATTTCAGTATCCTGGTATTTCAGCAGTCGCTATCCTATAATGAAATCCGCGCAAAAGAACTGGCCACCCTTAATGCAGAACAACGGTATTTAAAACTGATGGAAGAACATCCAGAGATTCTCCGGAATGTTCCCATGCAATATATCTCTTCTTTTCTTGGCATGAACCCCAAAAGTTTAAGCCGCATCCGAAAACAGATCATTAGGTAACATTTGTGAAGTGGTTTTAAATGCGCAGGGCTGAACTTTGCCCTATCATTTAAAATCAAAGCATATGACACATAAAAATTTAGCACTGGTTTCCGGTGCCAACGGACATTTGGGCAACAACTTGGTTAGGTTACTGCTAAAAAAAGGAATTCCGGTACGGGCCTCCGTCCGCAACATCAAAAATGCAGCAGGTTTCAAAGATTTAGATTGCGAGGTAGTTCAGGCAGATATTACAGACAGGGCTTCTTTTAAAAGGGCCTTGCAGGGAGTGGATACCTTTTATGCCGTTGGCGCAGCCTTTAAATTGTGGGCTAAAGACCCCAAAAAGGAAATTTACGATGTGAATATGCAAGGAACACGCAACACCATAGAAGCGGCGGCCGAAGCAGGAGTAAAAAGAATTATCTACGTGAGTTCTATTGCTGCACTGGATTACACCCACTTGCCAACAAAAGAAAGCAATGGCTACAATCCCGATCGCAGGGATATGTATTACAATTCTAAAAATGATGGTGAAAGGCTGGCTTTTCAACTGGCTAAAGAATTAGGAATTGAATTGGTATCTGTTATGCCTGGAGCAATGATTGGAAGCGAAGCATTTTCCCCTTTAAGTGTTTCTTATGGTATACTAAAACTAATTTTGAACAACCAGATTCCAATAGATACCAAAATTACCCTGAACTGGATTGATGTGAAAGATGTTGCGGAAGGTTGCTTTTTGGCCGCACAAAAAGGTCGTAGCGGTGAGCGGTATATCCTCGCCAATGAAAAATGTATGACCATTACCGATACCACTAAATTAGCGCAAAAGCTTTATCCCGAACTGAAATTAAAAATCCCTGGATCTGTACCCAAATTCATGTTGTATGCTATTGCAGGTTTTATGGAGTTGATGGCTAAAATAAGCGGAAAGCCACCTTTACTCACCACTAAAGATATTGCTATGTTTTCAGGATTGCAACAGGATTTTGATATTTCCAAGTCCACAAATGAACTGGGATTTAATCCTAAAAACAATGAGCAGGCAGTAAAGGAAGCATTGGCCTATCTCATGGAACATAATATGCTTCTGGAAGCACCAGATCAAAATCTTTAGCCGATTTGATCAAAGCCGCTGCCCGGGGCAGGTCATTCATTGAAATAGCCAGGTCTATGCGTATGGTTAATGCTTCGGCAATGTCTGTTTGGCTTTCGTTTTCTGCTTTTCGCAAGGCGGCGTCAAGGGTAGCTGCTGCCGCTTTTTCATCGCGCTTATAATCCCGAAACCTGATGGCTACTGCAATGGCCCTTTGCAATGGGCTTTGATCTTTGTTTTCGGCTTTTTCCCAGGTTTCCTGGTCTTGCTTTCCATCGTTAATGAAAATTACAGCATTACCAGAAACATCTGTAAGGGTAAACCGTGTGGCTCCGGGCTTCATTTGTGAAATTCTTGGAACGCCTGAGCGCGGAACGCTGCCCAGCTTTTCCTTTAATTTTTGTGTAAATGTTTGGTATACCATATCTATGGCTGGTACTATAACCAGGCAAGTGCTTAAATTATTGGTTATGTCCATTCCCTTTCTTCCGGCGAAGTGCAGCGCATGCCCATTTCGTTCTACAACGCCATACTGGTAGGGGCGGGTTTGTGTGTAAGTAATATCAAAACCTAGTGTTTGCCAGAAAGACAAGGCGTCTGTTATGGATATACAAGGTAAAACTGAGATGGTTCTCCAATCTTTTTGCTGCTTCATACTTTTCATTTTTTCTGAAAATCTGGTGTGCTGCAAAACTAAATGATTGAAATTAAAGTGCCTTTTTACCTACTTTTTTGTAGGTAAAGGCGGCTGTGCTTCTTTCATCAAAAAAATGCCGTATGCTTCCAGCAGATCTATTACAGGAAAGGCATTTTGAGCTTTTTCTGTTAATTGATATTCCACTCGTGGAGGTTTCTCTGTAAATGTATGTTTGGTGAGCATATTTTTGCTTTCCAGTTCCCGCAATTGGGTAAACAACATTTTGTCTGAAATGTGGGGGATGGCTTTTTTCAAATCCCCATAGCGTACCGGGCCCTGCCTAAGCGATAGCAAAATTGGAATTTTCCAGGTGCCTCCAATATATGCCATTGCAAACTCTATCGGGTTGTAGTATACTCTGTTGTCGTATGTAAACTCATTCATCATCTGGACATATAATTAACGTAGCCAGCAACTCCATTCACGTAAGAAATCGTAGCGTTCGCGTAATAAAATGCTAAAATAGCATTTGCATAGTTATATTTAGTAAAGCATGAAGTAACCGATTGTGCTGCACTATCAAAGATGAATAAAATGAACTACTGTAAAGCTCAATTATTCTAAGCTGTGCGTTTATATTTGAATTAACCAAACTACAAAATGATCAAATTATACTCTCAGATTGCTGAGCCAATTGCTGAAGGAGTGGATGGATTAAAATCTGCATTGCAAACTGCAGTTGAACTGGAGCACGCCACACTGCCTCCATACCTATACGCGCTTTATTCTATCCGGCCAGGAACAAACCAGCGGCTTTCAAAAATCATTCTCTCTATTGTGCTGGAGGAAATGCTGCATTTGGCACTGGCTTGTAACCTGTTAAATGCAATAGGTGGCCAGCCATCTCTAAATCACCCTGAATTTATACCATCCTATCCCGGCCCGCTGCCTGGTGTAAGTGGGGCTATTGATGTTCCGCTGGCACCCGTATCTAAAAAACTTATTCATGACGTGTTTATGGAGATAGAAAAACCAGAAACACCACTTTCTTACCCGGTAAAAAAACTGTTCGAGCTTAAGCTTACCAAGCCAAGGACGATAGGCTTGTTCTATCAGGCTATAAAAGAACAGCTGGTGGCATCGTCTGCCCAGGAGAATATATTTGTTGGTAAACCATCGCGTCAGTTGGGTGTAGGGCTGCCTGGCCTTAAAAAGGTAACTGACTTGGCATCAGCAATTGCTGCCATAGAGCTGATTGTTGAACAGGGTGAAGGAACCAGCTCTACACCATTAAATGCGCTTGAAAAGCCAGCTCATTATTATATGTTTGCCGCTGCTTATTATGGCAGGGAGCTTGTGCCCCAACAAGGCGAACCACCATTTGCCTATGCTGGAGAGGAGATACCTTTTGATGAAGATAATATTAAACCCCTTATGGTAAACCCTAAGCCGGCTAGCTATCTGGGCACACCAGCAATGGACGCAAACCAGCAGTTTAACAGAACCTATACAAGTTTGCTGCAAACACTGCATAAAACTTTTAACGGAAGCCCAATGAGCATAATGGGCTCTGTTGGAATAATGCAGCAACTCAAAGCCGAAGCCATAGCTCTGGGCGAAATCCAAATCGGTCAAAACCTGTTTGCCGGTCCAACCTTTACCTATACACCAGCTTAACCTTTAAAAATCTAAATATAAAACGCTAAAAACTATGTTATGATTGGATTACAACAAGTACAAGATGTTCTGGAGCGCGTTCTTGGCGAACGCGCAATGCCATTTCACAATGCATTCTGGCGAGGAAAAAACCGCGAGGAGCTCGTAAACACCCGGGTACACAATTTACCGCTTTTTGTGCCCGGTAATCCCGGAGAATCGCATATTTTATCAGGGCTGCAAAAGGGAAAAGAAGGCAATAAAATGATCTCTGCTTATTTTAGCCTGGCAAGGGCAAAGGATGAAGATCTGGCTATTCTCCAACGGTGGATTGCCGATGGCTGTCCGGAACAGGGCAGCGCCCAGAACTACAAAGTTATGGAGTTCACCAAATCCAAGGCAACTACTGTTGGCGACGATAAACACGTTGAGTATTGGCGCGCAATAGATATCTTTTTTCTGCCGGGGCTTGCAAGTAGTGAAACCTTACCCCATGTTATTACCATGCACGGCAAAGCATTTGAGGAATGGATTGCTTCAGAAATTACCGGTGAAGATCCTTCCAGGTGGCCAACATTTCTGGCTAATAAAAAAGTGATTGAAAGCTATTCCTATATCCGCCATCACCAGCGTAGATTGATCCGGGAATATTATGGTGATCTTCAGGAGAATATTTTTGATTCTCTATGGAAGTTTGGAGGAAGCCTGCTGCCAGAAGATCCGCAGTCAATGGCATTACCAGAGCACAGAATGAATGGTATTTTGGATTGGTTTAATTGGGTTCCCTACCTGGTAGCTACCCTTAATGATCCAGGTGTAGAGGAAATAGACATTAACCTGGCCCGTGCCTGGCAGCTCGGTATAATTGCCGATGGTTTGTTGCGTACAGATGATGAACGGCCTGAAGGTGACAGAATGCCTATTTCGGACTTTAGTAACGATGACCCGGATCTGTTTTCAAGGGTTGCAGCAAAATATCAGCATGCAGATAAGGCCATGCTGGTTGCAGAAATGGTAAGAAGGGCTAAAGAGTGGGGGGCTCTGGGCTAACTGTTGAAATATATGGACTTTGTTACTGGTCCCCTGAAATAAAATATTAAAAAAATAGGTTAAACAAATTATAAATCATCTAAGCTCTTTATTATGGCAATTCTTAAATTGAAAGCTAAACTTGTTGGCGTCGGTGCGGTCAACAACACTTACATTTACCTGGAAAACGTTCCTGATCAGAACAATCCGTCTGCAACGCCAATTGGTCTTGCACCTAAAAATACTGCAAGAAAAGAATGGATCAACAACAAAATCGCCCTTAATGTAACAGGTTATCTGGATTATCAGCTTAATGTTCATGCGGTAATGGGAACCGATTGGGCATTTACACTGACCAATTCAGAAACCAATAAAGTTGTTCTTGAACTTAGCGGGGCAACAGGATCTGATCCTGCACTTGGAATGAATGTATCAATTGAAAAAGGGGCTGAACTAATTGACTTTTAATTTTATGAAAACAATTAAATGGATCATCGCGGTATCTGTCTTATTGATTAATGCAGATGCGTTTTCTCAAACTACGGTTGTTCAGGACACTAAGGGCGAGACCGCGCTCCCTGTTGGCGCAGGAGGAGTAGTAAGCATAAATGCTAAGGAAGAGAGTATCTCAGCCTCGTATGGTATTACCTTAAAAAACTTAAAAAAATTGAACGAAGGGAGTTTAAAAAATCCCAACTATATTGGTGTCAATTTTAAGGCAAAAGGGAAAAATGGGCTTGCATCTATTGCCAAAAATGGCGAATTCCAGTATGACGGAAGCGTAGGTGTATTTTATTTTCAGGATATTGACGATAAGACTGTCCCATACAACTCACTATTTCAATATTATGTTGGCATGGATATGATCTTTAGTCAGTTTAAGCTTTATAATCCTGATCTGGGCTTTGATAAACAGGTTTACGATAAAAACAGGATGGGCTACAAAGCAACTTTAGGTGGGAGTTTTAACGGTAAACTAACCGAAAAAATACCTTTGGTGATAGGTTTAGCAGTTAATGGTGGGCAAAAGAACAATACCGGCGATCTTAAAGCGGTAGATATTTCAAATAGCTCTACCGTTACCGATCCTGTTTCAGGAAACATCAGAACGGTACAAAAGGACAAGACCTCGGCTTATCAGCTTTCAGAATATCGCAATTCTGTGAGTTATATGAACATCAATGCTGACTTTGGGCCAAGATTGTTTACACAATACCAGGTACTACTTCATGCCAGATGGTCAATGCAGGAGGGTAGGAAGCCGCAATGGAATCCTGCTGCAGGCCTTTACTTCACCAAATCGGGTGCTCCATCAGAAATTGTTGCAGGCTTACAGGTGCAGGTTATAGATTGGTATAATACAGCTGCTTCCACAAAGAGCAGGGGAGAACGAACTACATTTAATGTGGTTGCTGGTTTTTCTTTTTAGCAGCGCGGCCTTTAGCATATTTTTTCAAAGAAAAAACATTATGTAGAAAAAGGGACATAGCTAAGTTTAACCCGCCCGTATTACACGGCCATTGCCGTCGTCAAATGGGTGTATTGTGACAAACCATAGATGTGCTATTGCAGCCTTTAATACCGGGCCTTACTTCAGCTAAACGGGCGAGTATTCTTTCGGTATCCCAGGTTAAGGAAGGCCAATCTTTTTAATATCCGCAATTTTGCGGATATTATTGTACTTATTCTCCGCATTAAAGTTTGTCTTTTTCTTATTGTCGTAAAACACCCTTTAATTGACGCATTCATCCATCCCGGTTGCAGCAAAATGAAATAACTTCGTAACCATGATACTGATACTAAGAGCATGTTAAATAAACAATTCACTGCAACACTAGTAAAAAGTCCTAACAAAGGGGGCTGGACTTACCTGATATGGCCTGATTCTGTCGCATTTTTTGGCACCAGGGGGCTGGTGAAGGTGCGGGCCACTGTTGATGGGCACCCGTTCCAAAGTTCGTTCATGGCACTTGGCGATGGTACGCACAAGCTCCCCATAAAAGCCGAACTGCGCAAAATAATTGGCAAAGATGTGGGCGATACGGTTACCATTATCCTGAAAGAACGGATATGATCCAGGGAGTCTTCTCTTTATTTTCATGTCTGTTATTCAACTTATCATTAATAGGCTGCCTTGTACTATCTTTGCCCGGAGATGAAAAAGCAACACCTTCAGGATAGTTTCGGAAATATTGACATTTACTTATTTGACCAGATACTTAAAGGCACTTATAACGATTGTAACATGATATTAGATGCTGGTTGCGGAACAGGCAGAAATTTACTTTACCTGTTAAAAAGCGGGGCAAATGTTTTTGGCGTAGATCAAAACCCGGAAGCCATCGCTAAGCTAAGAGCCCTTGCAGGTTCATTTTCCCAGGTTGATCCGCAAGAGAACTTTAAAGTAGCGTCAGTTGAGCAACTACCGTTTGAAAATGAGCATTTCGATCTTGTCATCAGCAGTGCGGTTTTACATTTTGCAGAAAACCTTAGTCATTTTGAAGCCATGCTAAATTCTATGTGGAGGGTGCTCAAGCCCGGGGGATATTTTTTCTGCAGGCTTGCTTCTGAAATAGGGATCGAATCATTGGTCAGTTTTATCGGAAACGGCAGGTATATCCTTCCCGATGGATCGGAACGCTTCCTTGTAAACCAGGAGATGCTGCTCAGACTTACCAAAAAAATTGGCGGAGCGCTTCACGAACCCATCAAAACCACTAATGTTCAAAACATGAGAAGTATGACTACCTGGTGTGTGCGTAAAACGATATCATCCTGAAGAATGTATTTCTTTCTCCTGAAACATTGTTTTATCGGAATAAATTCCTAAAATTTGAGTTAACCAAACAACCAACTCAATTAACGCATGTTCAAAAATCCTTTTTCTTTTAACGGTAGAATACGCAGGCGATTTTAAAATTATTTTATGAGTGATGAAATAACTTCAGGCGGCAGCCAAATTCACAGATATGAAGATCATATCCCCAAAGGCTTTGAACCGGCAATAGGAGATGGTGATAATATAGAAGCCATTTCGAACCATATCGAGAAATACATAGGCCCTATTGAATCTGTTTTTCATGAGGTGGTGTCTGATAAGGTACATATTGATGTACATTGGGTAAAGCCAAGTGCAGAGCGTCCTTATCATGTGCTGGTAACCAGCGGAATGAGCGACAAGCCCATGAATGTTCCTGAAGGGGCAGAGGACTTGGCTTTTGCTGAATTGTTTGTGTTGTTGCCTGCCAGCTGGAATATTAATGGCGAATCTTACGAACTTATGGAAAAGGTATTTAGTGACCAGAATACCTACTGGCCGGTAAGGTGGTTAAAACATATTGCCAGATTTCCACATGAATACGATAGCTGGATTGGACCCCGTCATACCTTTCCAAATGGGGAAGGGGCAGAACCCTTTGCAGAAAATACAAAGCTCGGGTGTATGTTCATATTTCCTTCAATTTGTCTGCCATCAGAATTCGCACAGTTAAAAATTGACGACAGCAAAGTCATTAACTTTTATTCCTTGTATCCTATTTACAAAGAGGAAATGGATTATAAGCTTAGGAAGGGATCAGATGCATTATTAGATAAGTTTGAGCAATTCAGGGTTAGCAACATTATCGATGTCAATAGGGCGAATACTTGTGTAAGGAAGAAATTTCTGGGACTTTTTTAGTCAGCTACGGGCACAAGATGTCAAAACCGTTATCAATAACATTTTATATCTTCATGGCATGAAATACCTGATCACCTTTGCCTTCCTGGTGTTATGCCTAAGTGCTAAAACACAACAAAATGCTTCTTTTTTAATTGGCCGTTGGAAAGTGGTAGAGGCCACATTGCCAAAAAATGCCAGTGCCCAGGAAAAGAAGGCATTTAATTTTTTAAAACCAAACTTGCTCAAATCATTGTTTAGGTTTGATACTGGTGGTAAGGGAAAGTTCAAAATTCCAATGGACAACGTTCCTATAGAAAAGAACAGTATGCCCCTCGAAGATATTTCGTGGAATTATTCTGCAACTAAAAAGTATGTAACAATCACAGAACAATCAAACTTTAAAAGTAGTCTTGTGCAGTTTTATGTAAAAATACAAGATGGAAGCACCTATTTTATTCTGGATGAATCCCCGGTGATATTGAAGGTGGTAAAATATTAAGATTATTTCTTAATTTATCAAAGCAGCTTGTTTGATGTGGGAGAATTGGAAGCGGAGAATGTATTGGTTTGTGAGGCAGAGGTAGCAAAATAGACTTTAACTAAAATATCTGGGCGAAGACAGGAATCATTGGGTAGACGAAACACTTACTGGTGAAAATATATCAGTTTCTCATGATACTAGATTAATTATATCTTTGGGCACGCAATTCAATCTCATCTAAATGAAACTCCACCGATCTCCGTTAATATTGATCAGCTGTATACTGTTGTCCAGCATGCTTTTGATAACCTGTAAGAAAGATAGTGAACCTGTTCCTGTGGATCCGGCAGCTACCGTTCCTGATTTAAGATTGGAGCAGGCCTTAACCTCGAAAGATAATGGCCTGACCCTGAATTTAAAAGTTAACAGAGTACCTGATTCATTGATAGAATATGGTTTCCTTATTGGTAAGGACAGTACTTTCAGAACAAAGGTGGTTTTGGCCAAATCGTTTAGACAGGGCCCTGCATTGACGGTGGGAGAGCTGACTGTGACGGTAGGATATGGACTGGCGAACGATTCATTATATTATGTTACACCCTATTCGGTTAAGAGCAACTTTAGCCGCAGGTACTATAATGTAAAATCTTTTGTATGGAAAGGTGATCGGCCTATACGGATCGATTCCCTTTATCCGCTAAAGGGAATCCTGGGCGATACCCTGACCTTGAGGGGAAGACAGTTTGCCGAAAGTTTTGTAAGTGTGAAGTTCGGAGAACGTACAGCAGCGGTGGTTACCAGGACCGATTCATTGATGACGGTCATTGTACCGGCTGATCTGAAGGAAATGAATCCTGTGGTGACTTTGCATAACAATGGTAGGATAGACACTATCAGCCAGGATTTTGTACTTAATGCACCAAAGATTTCCCATTTTACGGCTGTAGGTACCTTCAGGGATACAGTTACGATCAATGGTGAGAATTTCAGCAGATTTTCGGAAGGCAATGTGGTCAGGTTCGGCAATGCCTTAGCTAAGGTGGCCAGTTTCAGCAAGACGAAGCTAAGGGTAGTTGTTCCCGACGATATTGAGCTCAGCAGAACCACACTTACAGTAGCTGCGCAGCTACAGGTAGCTTCGGGAGAAGAGCCGTTCGTGATTCGTAAGCCAGAGCTGACGGTGGTTCCGGGCACTGGCATGTCCTATCAGGAGATTATTCTGAAAGGAAAGTACTTTCATCCTCAGGTGTCCAGGAACGGTGTTACGTTTGAAAATAATGCTGCTACTATACTTGGTGGAAACAGTTCAGAATTGAGGATGAGAATTCCCTTTGCTCCTTATCCAAAAAGAACTGCACGTGTTGTGTTAAAGCTGTTAGACTACGAGGTAAGTTATCCGCAAGATCTGGCCTTGTCAGAAAAATGGATACTTGTTGGATATGGCAAACCTTTTCGCGGTTATACTAATTCCAGTGTCTTTATGCTTAATAATGTACCCTATGTGATGGCTCATTCATTAGATTTTTTAGATAACAAGCTGTATTTATGGAAGTTTGATGCTAACGCACTGTCATGGCAGCGATTTGATATTCCCTTCAACAATGAAGTCTCTGCACCCTGTGTTGCGACGGCGGGAGGTAGGGCCTATGTATATACCGGCGGTGTGGTTAACAGCTTATGGCAATATGAACCTTCAGAAAATCGGTGGACGAAAAAGGCAGATTATCCGGCTACTGTAAGGTTGCGTGGTACAATGTTCGCTATTGGCGATAATGTGTATTTGGGAATGGGATTTAATAATGGTTTGGGCTCATTTATTATACCAGACAATAGTTTCTATAAGTATAACACCATTAACAATACCTGGACAAAGGAGACGGATTATCCAACTGAATTCGGAAATGGAGAAAGAAAAGGGCCTTCCTCGTTTGTGATCGGCGACAAGGCTTACATCGCTTGTGGGGCAACCAATACAGGAATGAAGCAGTTTTATAGTTATCATCCAGCTACCCGGAGTTGGACTAAGCTGGCAGATTTTCCACATCCAAGGCTTGAAACTACAGCTTTTACCTATGGCGGTTATGGCTTTGTAGCTACGGGGCTTTCTATGATTGGTGGGGAGCAAGACTGTTTCAGATATGATGTAGCGGCTGATCGCTGGGAAAGTTTGCCAGATAGAATTGGCCCGCAGCCAGTTGGAGCGCCTACGCAAATTGAAAGAGGCTATTCGTTTGTTGTTGGTGGCAGAGCGTTTGTAGGAGGTGGTAACAGTTCCACGGGAATCAACACCCTATTTATGATTGACCTGCCTGTATTGTTGGGGCAGGGGAATTAGAGTTTTTGAGAAACACAATAATGCTAAAAATGATATGTTAACTCCATACCACAGGAATATCTGATCATCAGAAAACTGATCCATAATGGAGAAAGGCTGTGCAGGTTACAGGACAATCCCTGAAAACCATCAATAAATTAAGTTATGACGTTTTAAAATGTATAACCGCAACAGACAAAACAGAAAGGGAACTGAAATTTAAATTAAGCTGGGATATGAATACTGAGTTTGGCGGTAAGTATTTCCCACCGAAATTGTGATCAACAACAACAGAAATGCCATATATGAAAGAATTGGTGCATTACTGGTTAAGGATCCTAGGATTGACCTGAAAACCGAGATCGAAAAATTAAAATGATTGTTGATTATGCTATTAAATATTATTGACTTAGATTTATATGTGGTATATTATTCTTAGCATATTACTACTTGCTTACATGATTTACGGCATAACCCATGCCGTTAAGAACAGATTATTAACTCGTTTCGAGAAAACCGTTTGGATAATTATCATAGCCTGTATGCCGGTACTTGGCACTTCCCTTTACTTAAGGTCTACTTTTAGGGTGAGAGATTGACATTACTTATAACGGCCTTCTATGATACAACGATCGGGCTGGGATACTATTTGAATAACTTCAGAATCGTAACTATAATAATCAAAATTAAAATTGCAGTAAAACCGGTAATTATATTTTGATAGTCGTCGAAAATTATTGCTTTTGATTTTTTACGTCCCTTGCGCAAGCTATTCTTTATCCCAAATATATTTAGGGTAAAATAAGAGAGTTTTCTTAAGCAGTAACCAATGGCTCCAAGCAACCACCGGCCAAATATAATTGAGAGAATATCAGTCATAGTTACATCTAGGCGTTGTAAAGATTTAACTATAAAATGAAAAATCAAAATTTGGATAATTTATACCATGCAGCGCATCAGATAGCAGTGTTGCCGAAAGGAATTCCCATACTGCAATGATTTTACTTTTCCCAATCGCAAAGTGTTTTGCCATTTTTTTCTGCTTCGGCTATGGTTGTCGAGACAAAGCTATTGTTGCATTTTTTTAATGAAGGGCATTTATTACTAAGGTGATATTTTTTTCCAGTACCACGATCACATATGTAGGCTCTGTTCTGACCTTGATAAAAATAGGTTCCTCCGATTACTAAGACAAGAGTAAGTGTTGTAATTGATGTAGCGAGCTTTCGTGGTATTAAATTTCTTTTTGCCTTCTTATGATCACCTATTTGAGGAGCATCTTGCTGGTCTACTGGCCGAATGCCAATTTTCGGCTCGGACTCATCATGCTCATTTCCAAGCTTAATGTTTCCCGCGTGTGAGGTATCGTCGTCTATAGCCGTTACTCCATAAATGAACGGACGTGGTTTAAAATTTATTATTAAGGCAAGAAGTTCTATATTCTTGTCATCTGTGTTACCCTCCAGTTTTTTTAAAAAATTACTTAATGGTTTGCATTTATCAGCACCAAATTTTTTAATTGCTAGACTATATTCATTTAAGTCATTCTTAGGTCCGAAAAAAGATCTCAGTATATCAATATCTTTTTCTGAATATCTATTCTTATCAGCCAAAACAAAAAGACACTCTTTTTTCAGTCCTGCTGGTGTCGGCCGTTTCAAATGGGCGGGCAAATCGCCGTTATCCCGTAATCGTCGATAGGCAAGGATTACGTGTTTTTTGTACTCGCTAAATTGAATTACCCTCATAATATATAATAAAAGTAAAAGGAATTTCCGGAATCTGGTTACGGTTTTCCGGAATTCTGTAGGATTTTTCGGAATCTTCGGAACCATATGCAAATCAGGGCTTTTGGTCGCTATACATTTGCTTTCGAAATCAGTCGGAACCTTGGCTAGCTACTGAGGCCCATGTACAAACAGATTTCAAAAAAGAGAGAAAGTTGCGGTAGGTATTAGCCGGTTTGGGAAGCAGTTACTGCCTCCCGCAATGGAACCTCACACTTCCCAAAAATTTCAGAAGCGCTTCTGGAATGCAACGTAGTAACCCCGCGATATGGTTCGCGGGGACTACAAAGTATTTCATTCTAAAATTTTTGAGTTATGTTCAGTTTAATATTCTGGATTCTAATAGGACTGGTATGTCCATCACAATCAGGTACAAATGCAGATAAAAAATGCAAAGGAGACACCACTTATACAACCTATGATGATGGCCCAGGAGGGGAAGCAGGTGATAATCCGCCTAAACCCTAATAATTTAAAATTAAAATACGGGCAGTTTTTGCCCGTATTTTTTTATTTTAGAGAAACCTTAAAAGACATTGAAAGCATACATAACGACTCTTCTCTCATTGCTGATCCTTTCTTGCCATCAGGACAAGACTGAAAAGAAGATTTCTTCTGAAAATCCATATTACCTGCGGGCTTATGATTTTTTAGCAAAGAACAGCTCAGATAGTAGTTTCATTTACTTTAATAAAGCCAAGGAAAGATGTTTAAAAGATGGCGACAGTGTTAAGGTTGCCAAATGTCTCATAAACATGGCTATCATAAGTGGTGGTAAGGGCGATTTTTTCGGAAGCCAGGAACTATCTCTTTCTGCCATCAAATATCTGAACCCTGATATACAAGATCAAAGGGAAGTACTCTCTTCCAATTATAATAATTTGGGTAAAACGGCCAATCGCTTAAAGAACTATGAGCAGTCTACCCAATTTTACCTCAAGTCAATAGAATTTACCCAGGAAGAAGCCTCGAAAAACATTTACTTTAACAACCTGGCCATCAATTTAACTGATCAGCAAGCGTATACCAAGTCGCTTAAATATTTTAAGCAGCTGCTTGCTTCAAAAAGTATAAAAGAGAACCCGATAACTTTCTCCAGGATACTGTCCAACCATGCCAAGACCAAATGGCTCGAAGATTCTTCTTATAATCCTGTGCCGGATTTTATAAAAGCATTACATATCAGAGAGCAAGAAAATGACCTATGGGGACAAAATGCAAGCTTTGCGCATCTTACAGATTTTTACCTGAACAGCAAGCCAGACTCTGCTTTATATTATGCCCATAAGATGCTCATTGTAGCAAAGAACTTAAAAAGCGCCGACGACGAGGTATATGCACTTGAACGGCTGATTAAATTAAGCGGGCCCAGACAATTAAGGCAATATTTTGAAACCTACAGAAAACTGCAAGATAGCCTTGAAACTGACCGGAACGCTTCTAAAAACCAGTTTGCAATAATCAGATATGAAACCGAGAAAAATAAAACGGACAATTTGCGGCTGCAAAAAGACAATGCTGAAAAGAAATATGAGATCATCAAGCACAAAACGCGCTTAATAGGGGCGTTTTTACTGTTTATTGCTATAGGTGTTATTGCATGGCTTTGGTATAAGAAAAGAAAACAAAAATTAGCTTTGGAAGCGGAGGCCGCTATTCGGGAGAATGAATTGAAGATCCACAAAAAGGTACATGATGTAGTTGCAAATGGGTTGTATACAGTGATGTCTGAAATTGAGAATAAAAAGGAGTTGGATAAAGACCATATTCTCGATAAAATAGAAATTTTGTATGAGCAGTCGCGCGACATTACATATGACCGAAGTCCTGTTGTTCAAACTAATTTTGCAGAAAAAATTAATGATTTAATGGTATCGTTTAGTGCAGATAGCAGAAGGGTTTTACTGGTTGGGAATGAAGAGGAACTGTGGGGCCAGGTGAGTGTACAGGCGAAACATGAAATTGAACATGTTCTTCAGGAACTGATGGTTAATATGGATAAACATAGTACCGCAAGCACGGTAGTACTGAAGTTTGAACAGAAAGGGAATCAAGTAAACATTCATTATACAGACGATGGAATTGGCATTAAGGGGGCACCAAATTTCAAAAATGGGTTGACCAATACGGGAAACCGTATTCAGGGTATTGGTGGGGACATTATTTTTGAGGCTAATAAAGAAAGGGGCTTGAAAATTCAGATTTCATTCCCTGTAACCTGAAAAATATGATGTTTAAACGCGTACTAATTGCAGAGGATCATGAGAACTCTAGTAGTTCTCTAAAAAACACCCTGGAAGAACTTGGGGTTAAGGAAGTGGACTATGTAGCTTATTGTGATCATGCACTTTCAAGGATTAAAAAAGGATTAAGTGTTGACAAGCCTTATGATTTGATGATTACCGATCTTTCTTTTGAAGAGGATGGCAGTCCGCAAGATATTTCTGATGGTGCAACACTTATTAAAGCTGTCAAAGACATCCAGCCGGATATAAAAATTCTAGTATTTACTGTCGAAAGTAAATCTGAAATCATCACTCCTTTAATTAAAGACTTGGGAGTCCATGCTTACGTGCGTAAGGCAAGGAGGGATATCAAGGATCTAAAATTGGCAATCGAAGCAATTTTTAACGGAAAAATCTTTTTATCAGGGCAGATTAAGCAGAATCGAACTGAGACCAACTCCTTTAGCTTTACAAGCCTTGATGTAACAATTATTAGTTTAATAGTTGAAGGGAAAACCCAGATGGAAATTTCATTATATCTTCAAGCCAGCAATGTTAAATCGGCAAGCTTAAGTAGCATTGAAAAGAGGCTAAGTCTCATAAAAAACGCTCTTGGGGTGTCGAATACTGGGCAGTTGATTGCTTACTGCAAAGACAATAATATTATTTGATATAAATAATATTCGTATTACGGTTTCCCGTAATAAAACCATCATCCATCTGCCTACTTTCGAATCATAGTTAAAACTAAAATTTTATATTATGCGAAAGTATTACGTAAACAAACAAACACAAAGCAATGGCGATCATGAGGTTCATGATGAGGATTGCTACCGTCTTCCAACAGCAGAAAATAGGCTCTACTTAGGAGAATTCTATACCTGTCATAGTGCCGTTGTTGAAGCTAAAAAACATTATTTCAAATCTAACGGCTGCTACTACTGTTCAAAAAGTTGTCACACCAGCTAATTATTGTAAAATCATGGAATATAAAGTAGTACCATTCACTGCAACGCTGGATCAGAGAAAACAATCCACAGCAGTTGTTGCTGAACAATTAGGTAGGTTAATAATGCATTATAGTAATGAAGGTTGGAAATATATAAGACTGGAAAGTGTTTCCACTTATGTACAACCCGATCCAGGGTGTTTTGGAGTAGGGGGAAAACCAGGGTATATGGCATCGTATCAAATGGTTGTTTTTAGTAAAGAGTCTGATAATGAGAGTGTTGTTTCTACTCACGATTAAGATCTATTGGAAGCTTATACCAAAAGCGAAAAGAAGACCTTGTATTTTCAGAACCAGTTGTTCTCATTATGTATATCGCAAGACAACAAAGGAGGGTTTTTTTGAGGGCCTTCGGGCCCTCAGATTCAGATTTATGAACTGTCGTTCTGGTTTTCAAGTGTTCGAGGATCCTATAGAATCTACGGTTTCAATGATCTTGCCTAACGGCCAGGTGATCCCGGAAGGGGAAATTTCAGAACGATTTATTAAGTAATAAAAGCTAAAAAAAACATGGAGACCACAATAAGCACTGAGCTGCAGAGTCATTTTTTAAGATTATACCAAATGGCCTGTTCGAACGAAGATTTTGATGTACTTGAAATGAAGCAACTCTACAAGTTTGCCGAACAAAGGGGTGTAAATACAGAGCATCTAAACAGTATTCTGACCAATCCGATCAAAAAAATGGAAGTCCCTGGCTCTGTTGAGAAGAGGATAGAGTATTTATATGACCTTGCTATTATGATTTGGGTAGATCAGGAGGTAACAGAAGATGAATATAATTTGCTAAAGAAGTACTGCAAAACCTTTGAGTTTTTAGATGAAAATATTGCCGGCATATGTGATTATCTCATAGACTGTGCAAAAAAGGAAAAAGAATTACAAGAAGTACTTCAATCTATAAATTAAACGCTATGGAAATTAAGAGATTATTTATCACTAAAAAGAGTGAAGAACCTGAGCTCAGTGTTTCGGTAACTGAAGAAGCTGAAGATCAGAGAATACGGATAACTTACTATCAGAGTGGCTATGGTGCAGCGATAAAGGCGATGGGAGCACCAATAAACTTTAGGGCTTGTCTGCAGAACGTATATGAGAGCTTTGAGCAACAGTGCAGGGATCAGGAAGTTCAGCAGGCAAAATTGAAACAGCCTTACATTGACGAAAAAGCAAGAAAAAACAGTGAACTTAAAAATACTGAAGCTGCTATTTCAATTTTCGAAGAAAAGAAACAACAGCTTGTCGAGAAAATTAACGCTGCCACAAATGAAATTGAGGATGTAAAGCATCATCCCGAGAAATATGGCGTAGAAACTTCAAAACGCCCGAAAGCACAGTTTTATATTGGCCTGCTTTTGCTTATTCCCATTACCCTCTATTTATTTGTTTTTTATATTTCTGCTACTTATTCTGCGTTCTTCAAAGATTTTTCGAACGACAGTCTTACGGCGGCTATATTTGATGCACAAGCCTTTAGTAATGCCATGAAAGCGGGGTGGCTTGAGGGAGTTTTGATTTTTACTATTCCGACAGTCTTTTTGGGGCTGGGGTACGTAATCCACATGATCCAAAAAGGAAAGGGGATTAAAAATATCTTCCGGATGATTGCTTTGTTTATTACTACTTTTTTATTTGATGGGCTGCTGGCCTATCAGATTGAAAAAAAGATATATGAATTCAATAAAACTCCGGATTCGGCCCCATATAACTTAAACATAGCATTAGGGGAAGCTGAATTTTGGATGATCATCTTTGCCGGGTTTGTAGTGTATATTATTTGGGGATTAGTTTTTGATATCACTATGAAAGAGCATGAAAACCTTGACAAGATAAGGGGCCATATTAAAACAAAGCTTGAAGAGATAAAAGCTTTAGAGGTGACTAAAAACGAAGTGACCGGAGAGATAGACAATCTGAAAAAAAAGAATGTGGAAATTACTGGTAAGATTTCTGAGTTACAGGCCACCATTGATGGATTTGTATTTAACATAAGGCAATATCTTTTGTACCATGCGCAGTATAAAGAAGGATGGTTTCAGGCTGTTGCTTCTGAAATTGCCTTGCCGCAACACAGGCAAAATGAAATACTGGAACAGTGTGAATCCATTGCCACAGAACACCTCCGGAACCTCAATCTGATTAATCCAAATTTTCAAAACGTTGTTTACTCAAAAATATCTTAACCATGAAATATAATGCCATTTGGTTGCTTGTAGTTATATCAGCAACGTTTTTTTTCGCTGGCTGCATGAGTGAAAATGAGAAAAAAAACAGTTTCGAAAGTAATGCGGTGAAATCACAGGCCAAGAGGAAGGACAATTTAAACATCAGCATTCTTTTGGACCTTTCTGACCGTATAGACCCGGTAAAAAATACCAATCCGGGAATGGAATTTTTCAAAAGAGACTTAGGTTATATTGAAGCTATCAGCAGGGGATTTGAAAACCACCTGAGATCTAAACCTATCAGGCAGGATAATGATCACATCCAGATTTATTTTGAACCAGAGCCATTAAACCCAGAGATTAATAATTTAGCCCAAAAGCTAAAACTTTCATTTACTAAAGACAACACCACCAAGGAAGGCATTTTAAAGATATCTAAGCAATACGGTTCAGCTTCAAATGAAATTTATAAACTTGCTATCAAAGACAACAAATACATCGGATCGGATATATGGGGCTTTTTCAAGAATAAAGTTAACGATTATTGTATTAAACCGGATCACAGAAACATATTGTTCATTTTGACAGACGGTTATGTTTTTCATCGCGACTCTAAATTTATTGAGGGCCCTAGAAGTTCTTATCTCACTCCCGAGTATATCAAATCGTTAAAGCTGAATACTTCAAATTATAAAGAGGTGATGAAAGAGAATGACTACGGATTTGTAAAAGCAAATGATAATCTTACAGCCCTGGAGGTAGTTGTGTTAGGCATAAATCCAGCTAAGGGAAATCCCTTTGAGGGAGATGTAATTGGTGAATATTGGGTTAAATGGCTTCAGGAAATGAAAGTTAAGAGTCCAGTGATGAAACCAATTCCGGCCGATCTACCGTCTAATTTGGAAGCGGTTATTCAAAAGTATATTAGTGGGATTAAATAATGGTTTTGTCTTTACTGAAGAGATACGCATCTCTAATAACCTGCCTTGTATCAATCAACTGTTACTGCCAAAGCATTTCTATTTGCTCATGGAACTTGAAAGACTTTGGAAAATCAAAGAGCGATAGTGAGGTTTATTTTATCGCTAACATCGTAAAGAAATTCGATGTTGTTGCTGTTCAGGAGGTTGTGTCTGGTTCTGCCGGTTCCAAAGCTGTTGCACGGCTTGCAGATCAATTGAACCGGATGGGGAGCAAGTGGGACTACGTGATTAGCCAACCTACATCAAGTTCTTCAATGAGTACTGAACGATATGCATTTTTATGGCAGACCAGTAAAGTAAAGAAGAGGGGTGATCCCTGGTTGTCATCAGACTACGCGTTAGAAATAGATAGAGAACCATTCTTTTGCAGATTTAGTGCTAAAGACAAGCTATTTACTATAGTAAATTATCATTCTATTTCTAAATCAAAACATCCCGAAACGGAAGTGAAGTATTTTAAATTCTTTCCGGGGCTATATCCAAAGGATAACCTGGTATTTTGTGGAGACTTCAATCTTCCTCAATCTCACAGTGTTTTTAATCCTTTAAAAAAATTAGGTTATAGACCAATTTTAGTGGGTCGAAAGACTACCCTACGACAAAAATGTATTCAACGAGATTGTCTCGCGTCCGAATTTGATAACATTTTTTGCCATACAGGCCAGATTAAAATTTTGAAGAAGGGCTTTATTGAATTTTTTCATGCGTTTGATAACATTAAATCAGCACGACTGATTTCTGACCATATTCCAATATTCGCCGAAATTGAATGAGTGTTGCATTAATTTATTGAATTATTAAATAAAATATTTTCAAACATTTTGGTATATCGGAATAAAATAATAAACTTTGAATTAACCAAACTAACGAAAACGCTTTCAGTCATGAAAAATCTTACTTCACTAGTAGTACTCTGTAGCATACTCTCTTTTACCAATGTTTCTGCATTTAAAGAAACTGAGGTGTCTGACTCACATGTAGCAACGTGTACTGGAAGTAAAAGTTGCTATGCCTGTAGTAGCTGCAGGTATTGTAAGTATTGTAACGCCGGGGGCGGTAATTGCAGTGTTTGTGCCCCAAACCCAGCGGGTGGTTCTAAAAATTCTCTCTTCTCCGGTCCAGCTATAAAAAGGGGTGTTTCGAGCAGCTCGCAATGTAAGGGAGTAACTAAAAAAGGGGCCAGGTGCAAACGAATGGTTACAGGGGGTGGATACTGCTGGCAGCATAAATAGATTCTAAATTTTAATCACAAACCAAATAAACGTATGGACTTTAAAGATCAGATTTCACAACTGGCATCGAGGGTTGAAAAAATGAAGGGCCAAATTCAAACAGAAGAAGCCACAAAGAATGCACTTGTGATGCCGTTTATCCAATTGCTTGGCTACGATGTTTTCGACCCGTTTGAAGTAAACCCTGAATTTGTTGCCGATCTGGGCATCAAAAAAGGGGAGAAGGTAGATTATGCAATCATGAAAGATGGCGAGCCTATCATTATAATCGAGTGTAAGCATCATCTTGAAAAGTTAGACCCTCATAATTCACAATTGTTCAGGTATTTTCATGTTTGTAAAGCGAAATTCAGCTTGCTTACCAATGGCCTTATTTACCGTTTTTATACAGATCTGAACGATACAAACAAAATGGATGAGAAGCCTTTCTTTGAATTTAACATCACAGAGATCAAAGAGGCCCAGATTGAAGAACTTAAGAAATTCCACAAGTCTTATTTTGACGTAGAAAATATCTCCAACACAGCTTCAGATCTGAAATATACCAATGAGCTTAAAAGCCTGATTACTTCAGAGCTAAGAAACCCGTCTGCAGTATTTGTAAAGCATTTCGCCAGTCAGGTTTATCAGGGCAAGCTTACAGAAAAAATACTATCACAGTTTACCGAACTGGTGAAAAGATCTTCAAACCAGGTATTAAATGATGCTATAACCGACCGACTAAAAACGGCTTTAGGTAAAGAAGAAGCGAACAGTACTGAAAGCGAAGTTAAAGTGACCAGTGAGCCTGTTATGGCCAATGAAAACGGCGTTGTGACAACGGAGGAGGAGATCGAGGGATTCTTTATTGTAAAGTCCATTTTACGTGAGCAGGTTGACCCAAAACGGATAGTACATAGGGATGCTCAAACCTACTTTGCCATATTACTGGATGATAATAACCGTAAAACCATATGCCGGTTATATCTCGGAAATAAGAAGTATTTGGTGGTGCTAGATGACAATAAGAAAGAAGTAAGGCAGGAAATAAATAGTGTCGATGATATTTATAATCATGCAGATATGTTAAAGAATACAATAGATAAATTGGAGAAGAAATAATATAATTTTAGAGTGAAAGAAGCTCTAATGTTCACAATTGGAGTGTTTTTTATAAAACATAATTTTGTTTCTAGTCAATTATATGCTTCTGCGGTATAATAGAAACTACAATTATGTCAAAGGTTAAGATAAAAATATTTATAAATAGAGTTTAAAGCTGAAATAAAACAAAACATTAAGAATATGATTTTTGAACAATTAATTAATAGTATAGAGGAAGTAGAAGAAGAGAAGGGATATTGGTTTGTACGTACCGACTCTGGGGAGAATTTTAACACATTTGTTGAAAATGACTTTATTGGAATTGGGTGGAATGAAATAACGTTAAATGACTTAAATAAGTCTGATGTTGGTTCTTTAAAAAATAAAATTGCAAAAGTTGAAAAATTAGACCCTTTTGCTACGAGAGATAAGTCTAGAATTACATCCACCTTAAACAAATTATTTATTTTTAAGAATTTTAAAAAAGGCGATTTCATTATTATTCCAAGTGAAAATTCTACTCAATATGCGTTTGGAACAATTGTAGATGATGAAATTTTTACTGATAGCAATCTTTCTTTTAAATGTAATTATTATAAGAGGAGAAAAGTCAAATGGATGGAAGTTAAAAACGTAGACAGCTTAGATCCCATATTTTACAAAATTAAAAATACAAGACATGCCATAAGTGATATTAAACCTTATCAAAATTATATTGATAACGTTACAAATAACTTATATCTTAAGCAGGGGTATGCACATTACGTTCTTGAAATTCTAACTACAGATGATATAAACGTAGATTCACTTTTGACTTTAATTCAGTCCCTGAAAAAATTGGCAAATGAAATTAATAAACATTTCGATCTAAATGAGGATGTTGCTGGTACATCAATTAGACTAAATTTACAGTCACCAGGAAAGATTGAATTAAAACTCCCTTCAGGGAAGACATTGATTATCTTAGCAACTATTGTTGGGGTTTTGTCTGGTTGTGCTCCTGATAACACTTTGCTATCTCAGAATAATCCGAAGCTTAAGGAGTTTCTGGAGGTTCAAACTCCAACAATCAAGAAGATAGAGAAGAGTATGGAAGATTTGCATGTTAAAAAAGAAGAAATTAAAAATTTAAAGTAAGATTATGTTTGATTTGAATAGTTTATTTGCTGGAAATGATAATTTATTCAAATTTCTTTTTGTAGGTGGAGTTATGATGGTTTTATTTGCGTTTGTTTATCCACTTCAAAAGAAACAAAGCCTTGAATTAGAAATAAATGCTTTTAACAAAGAGGTTTCGCTTCTTAACAAAGAAATAAATGATGTCGAAAAACAATGCCACGACGCTAATAAATCTGATTCATTAACAATTTTGGGAATTAAGCGTTTACAACGACAAAGGGAAATTAGCAAAACCCCAGCAGTAAAAGAACAATTAACTAAACAAATAAACAAATTAAAAGACGAAGCCAGTTCTATTCCGAATGGGCTAGAGGCAAAAGTTCAAAATATTCAAATTAAAAAAATAATTTTGGATTTCAATAAAGGAAGAATTAAAATACTTCAAGGGCATGCTAGTCAGTTCAGATGGTACGAAATTGTTTTAATCGTTGTCGGTAGTACCTTTGCGGCTGTTGGACTCTTTTTCTGGGCACTGTCTTGTCGAAATACCGAACGATTAAAAATAAAGGAAATCAACAAACCTTAATATGTAAAAATCGACGGCGTAATTAAGTTATACTATATTTCTATAATAGTTTCCTTAGCTGTTTGTTTAGTTAGAACTTCAATTTTCTGGATATTATTCCATATTTTCAGCATATTTACCGATAATTAAGTCTTAGCTCTAAATTACTGGTTGCCTTATGAAAGATATTGAAGAAATCACTGCAAAACTGATTGAATTCCGGAATGAAAGAGACTGGGAACAATTTCATAATCCTAAAGATCTAGCTTTGGCTTTAAATATCGAAGCGGGGGAGCTATTGGAAGCATTTCTATGGAAAAGCCATGAGCAGGCAAAGCCTGAAAAAGTTAAAGAAGAATTGGCCGACGTACTGGCATACGCCTTTTTATTGGCCGAAAAGTACGGTTTTGATGTGAAAGAAATCCTTTTGGAGAAAATTGCCAGGAACGGTGAAAAATATCCCGTAGACAAAGCCAAGGGCACGGCGACTAAATATAACGAGCTATGAGGTTATATGCAGGATCATCGGCAAATTTCATAGCCCTTAATGTGAACAATCAGATTGCCGATCTATTAAAACAAGAATTTTTTAAGCAATTTGGCTTTTATCCTTCCCAGAATGAAATTATGTCTTGGCGTAATTCTTTATTTCGTCTGTCAGATATTATGGAGCGTGCAGATCTCAAAGATCAAGGGGTAATGATTGAGTATAAATTGCCACTAAGTGGCAAAAGAATAGATGTAGTTATTTGTGGACTAGATGAAGCACAGAAAAAGAATGCTGTTATAATCGAGTTAAAACAATGGGATAAGTGCGGTTTTACCGACTACGACAGTGATTACGTTGTAACCTGGGTAGGCGGTGGGAATCGCCCGGTATTACATCCGAGTGTTCAGGTCGGGAATTATATGTACTATCTTCAAGATAATAGCACCGTGTTTTATGAAGGTAAAGACCCCATCACATTATCAGCCTGCAGTTATCTGCACAACTATACTTATGCAAAAAACGATGTGCTCATAGATGCCCGGTTCGAGAAGGCCTTAGCAAAGTTTCCCGTTTATACTTCAGAAGATAGAACGGAGCTTTCAGCATTTATTACTGGCAGAGTAAAGCATGGGGATGGTATGCAGGTACTAGCCGAGATTGAAGAAAGCCGGTTAAGGCCCTCGAAAAAACTCTTAAACCAGGTTTCTACTGTAATTAAAAAGAAACTTAAAGGGGAGCTAAAGCTATTTGGTAAGGTAAAAGCCCAGGGTGACTATATTTTACTGGACGAACAGCTGATCGTATATGATGCCGTAATGAGCGTGGTTCAGAAGGGACTTGAACACCAGCAAAAACATGCTATTATTGTTAAAGGAGGGGCTGGAACAGGAAAATCAGTAATAGGATTGCAACTCCTGGCCGATCTTACTGCCTTAGGATTGAATGCGCATTATGCTACAGGATCCAAGGCATTTACCGAGACCCTCCGTAAAATACTTGGAGCAAATTCCAGTAGTCTGTTAAAATATTTTATGTCGTATGGCGAAGCCCAGTCTAATGAAATTGATGTTTTGTTGATGGACGAAGCACATCGGATCCGGGAAAAAACGGGTTATCCCTTTAAATCAACAGGAAAGCTTCAGGTTCAGGACCTACTTAATGCAGCAAAAGTATCCGTTTTTTTTATAGATGATGATCAGGTAGTTCGTAAAGGTGAAATTGGTTCAGCAGCATTCATTAAAGAACAAGCAGAAGTTGCTGGGTGTAAAGTTTATGAGCATGACTTGCAAGCCCAGTTTCGTAACGGTGGTTCAGAAAGATATAGCGACTGGATAGACCATATGTTAAAGATTCGAAATACAGCGCATACCGAGTGGATAGATGAGCCCAACTTCAAATTTGTTATTATGGATTCTGCAGAAACTCTGGAAGCAACAATCCGTGCTAAAGTAGCCCAGGGATATACTGGTAGGGTAAGTGCCGGATTCTGTTGGCAATGGTCTAAACAGCTGGATGAGAATAAAGAGTTAGTGAATGATGTAGTTATAGGTGATTATATCAGGCCCTGGAATGCACCTGACGGCCTTACCGGTATGCGTAAAGGCATTCCAAAGTCGCAGTATTGGGCCTATGACGATGGTGGAATAGATCAGGTTGGATGTGTTTATACTGCCCAGGGATTTGAATTTGATTATTCGGGGGTGATATTTGGCAAAGACCTTCGCTATAACCCTGATACTGCAGAGTGGGAGGGCTTTCCTGAACATAGTTACGATAGCCAGGTTAAAGGGGCCGATTTTCTTCGACTTGTAAAAAATACATATAGGGTACTTTTGGGAAGAGCCTCGAGTGCATGTTATGTTTATTTTATGGACAAAGAGACAGAACGATATTTTAGGAGTAGGATCAGGAAATAAAATATATATTATATTTATTTCATAAACTCAAACCCATTGTTAGCCGCAATGGTAATCAACGGCTGGATATTATTTTTAAATAGCTCTTTTAGTGCATTTGTGTTTGAGGTATACGCTAAGTCTAGAGTTGGAATAAAAGTTAAATAATCCTCCAAAAACTTGTTTTTTCGATCAAGCTGAATAATAGTCTGAATTGCCTTTTGTTGTAAACTGAAATAGCCTTCAAAATATCTGTCCAAATGGGGCAATTTATCGCATTTGGTACTATTAAAGCTTTTATCAGCAGGAATTAGGTTCCATATCAGATCATGAGAAACGAATGCATGAGGCACAAAGTGTTCAACTGCATAATCACCAATATTAAGTGGTTTCTTGCTATAGATGCAGTTTACCGCTCCGTTATGATGAATTACAATATCCCAGAAATCTTTACGCTGCTTTGTTAAGCTGTTTCTTAACGGTGGCTTAATCAATTTATTGGGGATGTCAGGAACGTTTGGATTGTGCTTTTGCAGATATAAGCTTAAATGCCAGTAACAAAAAGATTTTAAGATACCACTGTTTTCGGAAAGATAATTAATCCATTTTGGGTTGATAATAACATTTTGTTCATTAACTGCATAAAGCGTATTATTCGAAAAAGATTGAGATAAACTATATATATCCCGTTTTTGACCTTTAGAATTAGGAAACCAGGGACTCAGAAAACGATATGGAACTTCGCTGTCAAAATACCTGAGCAACCGATATGTGGTGGAATTATTACTTGTTATAAGCCTGTCAACAATTGGTTGCTTTTTTGTGTCAATGCTTAAGTTTTCTATTAAGATTAATTGTTCAACAGCCCGTTGAAGTTGATCCTGCTTACCAAAGCTTACATTAAAGTAGTTTATCGTATACCAGGCATTTGCTATCATTCTCGCAAATAAGACCTGTTTATTTACCTGGTATTGCCCATTTTCAACTGCTTCAATTAAAGATATAAACCAATAGAATTTATAGGTGGCAGAGGTGTTGTTAAAGCAAGACCCAAGTAGGTTAATTGGTAATGAAGGATTAGATGGGAGCGAATTCATGTACTACAAATTTTGTTTAAGTTATACAAAGATTTGATTTTCATTTCAAAATATTGGTTAATTTAGAAATTTATTAACCTACTCAAATCTTAACGGCATATGGCTGAAATACAATTTGGACAAATCATTGGAATAGGAGAAGGACAGATATTTAAAGATCGCAAAGCACTAGCAGCCGCTGGAATTCATAGGCCACTGCAGGCTGGAATAGATGGAAATAAGAAAGATGGGAGTTCTTCAATTGTATTAAACGGTGGGTATGTGGACGATGAGGATTTGGGAAATGTAATAATTTATACTGGCCATGGAGGAAATGATCCAAATACCAAACGGCAAGTAGCGGATCAATCCTGGGATTCTTCTGGCAATCGGGGATTGTTAATTAGCGAGATGCATGGACTTCCGGTGAGAATTACTAGAGGTGCCGGGCACAAATCAAAGTATAGTCCTTCAAATGGATATAAATATGACGGCTTATACCTTGTTACTCAACATTTTTATGAGATCGGAAAAGATGGTTTTCGTATTTGTAGATTTCGCCTTGAAAAGCTATCGTCTATTTCACCCTTACCCTTGGATATTAATGAATCGTTGGAAAGTTACGGGGCTTCAGAAACTTCGCGAATACCTACTACTATATTGAGAATTGCGAGGGATACTAAATTGTCCAGAAAAATAAAAGAAGTGTATGATTATACTTGTCAAGTCTGTGGTATCAGAATTTCTTTTAACGGTATCGGTTATGCCGAAGCTGCACATATCAGACCATTAGGCAATCCGCACAATGGAAAAGATTTGTCAAATAATTTATTGTGTCTCTGTCCAAATCATCATGTAATGTTTGATAAAGGAGCTTTTACTATTAATGAAGATCATTCTTTATCTGGAGTAGAGGGGAGGCTGTTTATAAAGCCTGGACGACACGCTATTGATACTGAGAATTTAGTGTACCATAATAAACACATTTTTAATATCAACGGGTAGCTAAAATGCCGTGCTTCCTATTGTTTGTTAATCAGTTCTTTAGCTGGGTTATTTTTGCCCTTTAAATCTATAATTGTTAACTTTAATTACACCTATTGAAATCACTATGGCTGAAGCAATTGTTATCAGGCGGAGAAGGAGTGGATCCTTATTAGTCGCAATTGAAATGCTCTTGATTAGTGCATATTCTACTTATTGGCTATGTAAAAAGTTTGACCTGGATTGGATACTTGGGACGCTGATTTTTATAGGCAGTATGTTTGTCATCGCGTTTTTATTTTTCAGGATCCGCGTGTTCCGCTATATATTTTCCATTATTTTTTCTTTGGCCTGGGGATTTGTTGCACTTGCTATTGCCTTTATGCTTACAAAATCGAATGTAAGTCCCTGGATATTATCTGTAGTGGTATTTGGTATAGGTCTCTTGGTTCATAAAGGGCATTTTACTGCTGAGGATAGCACAGAAGTTATCCATTATAAATAACAATAGCATTAACCAAGCATCGCAGCCATATGATCAAAAAACTGACAGCTGCCCCACAACTTTTTATTTCCAATCACATAAAATCTCTTCTTAGCCCTTGTCAATGCTACATTAAGCATGTTAGGCTTTTGAGATGCCCATAATCTTGCACCAGGAGATTTGGGATTACCACCAAGTATTAAAAAAACAACTTCTGCTTCTTTGCCCTGGAATTTATGGATGGTTCCACAGGCGATGTTTTTTCGTGACCTAAATTCACTGATACAGGCATTTGCAACAGAGCTAAAAGGCGATATTACAAAGATTTCCCCTTCATAGCCGTTGCGAATTAATTCATCAATTTTTTGATGTAGCAGGTCTATTTCTGCCTTTAAAACATGCTTGTTTGTTGGTGGGTTAACGTCTGCAACGTGAAACCATTTAGATTTTCCTATATAAATATGGTTATCCTTGTCTGGAGTAGCTTTAACCATTTGGTCGGAATAGGCAATCTTATTAGCGATATCGAACATCGGATTATCGCACCTTCTATGGGTCCTCAATGGAAATCCTGTCCAGATCTTGTCTTCAGAAGCGCCATTGTTCATATAGGTTCCATATTTGGAAACGCGGTCAGCAAGTACCTGGACGGATGTGCTGTGGGGCGACCAGATTTTATCAACTTTTTCCTGTTCCCTCAATTTATAAACCAGCTGCTGAGGAATTGTAACTACTGGTTCTACCTGTAAAGGATCACCTACTATTATGCATCTTTTAGAACGCCAAATAATACCAGCCGCAGATTGAGGGGTGGCTTGGCCAGCCTCATCAATTAATAGCCACCCAATATCACCCTTGCCGTGTGAAGTAAATAAGCGACTTACCGAAGCAAGCGTTGTTGACACAGCCGGAACGCAAAAGAAGAATGTATCCCATAGCAGTTCAGCAATTTCATGTTTAACCGTTGCTCTGCCAGAGAGCATCTCAAAAAACAGATCTAAATTGTTCTTAAATTTCTTGGCATTACACAGTATGGCGTATTTGTGTAGGTCAAGGCTTTTTAAAAAGATATTACTTCTTAGTTTATTGACTGTGTGAGAGGAGTAGGGGGTTCGAAGATGAATTTCGTGATTAGTAAGATTATAAAATTTGTCATCAACTAAGTCTTTGAACTCGATACCGTAAGTAGTTTGTAAATCAGTTTTAAGTTTATGGTAGGCCTTAATCTTAGTTAAAACAGCATCAAGTTGTTCTTTTTTCTCAGATTGCTCTGTTTCATTTATTTTAATGAGTTTTTTAAGGCTATTGAGTTCTTTGACTAGTTTTGTTTTTTCCGTTTGGTACTGCTTTAAAGTTGCAAAATAAAAATCAGCATCTTTTTTCCAGTCTTTATAGGAAGGTGTACCGAACAGCTTTTTAAAAAAGAAGAACGCCGGTTTGTTGTTGTTATGCAGCGCAAGCGTGGTTTGATTCTGTGTTATTAGTTCGTCTAGTCCTTGTATTTCTTTCAGAAAGCCATTTTCTTCCAATTTAAGCCGCTTTAATTCTGCAGCATAGTTAGACAAGATGGTTTCCAAGTCAATTTGCTTTTCACAATTCTTTCTGAAACTGGATAATTGATTGTGAAATTTGCTGGCCCTCTCTTTAAAAGTCTGGAAATCTTTTAACAACTGCTTTAATTCGGATTTTGTCTCCTCAAAGCTTAACTTGTAAGAGGCCTGAACTTCTGTGTTTTCATCTCTATAGACATTATAAAGCAGATCCTTGAACCCAATGTGTTTCGTTTTAGCATCCGACTCCCAAAAATTTCTTCTAAAATCGGATCTATTCTGGCCCTTACCTAGGGCAGCACTCAATATCCCCCAGCTCTCGTTAACGATCAATCTACTGGCCGATTCAGCAAAATAATCGGCTTCTGTAAATGTTAATCCATCTATTTTTTCCTTGGCAGGAAGCTCTTTGGTAATATTTTCTACAGCATTATTGTTGTTGCTTGCGATGACAATGCCGGAATCAGAAAAGATCCCTTTATTTACCTTATAGCAATAATGGGTAAAAGTGCTGTTCTCTTTCTCTATTTTATGATGCTGATTTGTAAACAACTTCCCAGAGTCTACATCAATAATTTTAGTTGATCTTGTTACGATGATATCTGCAATTACATCAAGTAGCAGGGTGGTTTTTCCTGTTCCCGGAGGGCCATTTATGCCACGCAACCCTGCATCATTTTTTAACTCATTTAATGTGGTGTTCACTGCACCTAACTGGGCGGTATATAATCCATATGACGGGTTAGAAGGCCATCTCCCTGCAGGAATTAATATCGGGTCAATGGTTTGAAACAAAAGATCTTTATCGGCAATCAGGTCTTTTCTGTCCTTGGTATTTACTTCAGTTTTTAAGTAGTCGTCTAACGATTTTCCGTAGTTACTGTGCGCGCTATCAGCTAGAAAATTTAGATCATCCAGAAAAAAGCTATTCAAAAAACTGGTGTCTGGTTCACTATCTTTAGGTACTTCCTTTGCTAAAATGTATACTTCGATTGGCGTACTATTCCAATTGTCGGTTAATCCGTTAAGGTATTTAATTTCTTTTTCTAAATGCTGTAACGTAATTGTTTCACCTTTTCTAATAGGTTCTTTTGTTACAACCTCTTCATTAGGTTCAGCATTATCTACTTTTACTTCTAGTTCAGGTTCTGGAATAGGGGCTATATTAAACCGGGGCTCAAACTCTTCCTGCGCCTCTATTAGTTTTTCCGCAACTTTTGAAATGGGGTCCCCTTTTTTTACAGCGTCTATTCCAAATACATACCCTGCTGGTACATAACTTTTATGATCGGGAGTGCCATTATCATCAAGTAATAAAGCTGAGAAGCAGGTACTTCCTTGAATAGGTTCTTCCCAATCCTGTTTTGGAACGTCTATAGCTAATGCTTGCTCAATAGCTTGAATAACCGCTTTTTTCGGGATTTTGCCAAAATATAGCGTGTACCGCCATACATTATTCGGTTTGGTAACAGGTCTTTTCGTAACCCAGGGAAAGGGGGTACTTATATCCAAAAGTGTACAATCTTTATCTAAATCTGGTAAATTGAATATTTCGACATTACGCCAAAAACTAAGGATATTGTTTTGAGTCATAAATGCAGAGGCGTTGGTTCATAACGTAAATATAAAACATTTTAAACAACTGTGCTGTTAATGAAGCTGGTGATGTACGTACGGTTAAGATTGTCAATTCAGGGAATCCAATGTCGTGAAGCCTATTTGTATGAAGCATTTTGAAATCAATGTAACAGTTAAAGACATTCAGGTCTTAGGAGGCTTAAGCTATACCTCATCAAAAATTCTTTCTCAAAAAGTTAAAAAATCACACAAGTTAAAGTATCATCAATGGCTTTCCTTAGAAAGCTTCTGTAGTTACCTGAAAGTAAACTATAGAGACGCTTTAGCGATATTGGAGGATTATTACGATATTTAAAAAATCAATAAACCCAAAAGCTCAAACTATCAAAGCTCACATTACAAAATACCGTGCTATTCTAAAAAAGATGTTTGGAAAACCCGAGTCTGCCGATAGGATTAAGATAACTCCTGCTAACATAAGTTCATGGCCAAAACTTGAAAAGTTATTCAATAATGGTCAGATAAAATCAGATAGCCACGGACAACTGAGATACCTGCACGGTGCACCAGTAGGAGATATGATATTAGTTAGAATTGACAAAGATGGAACGCCCATCTACAAAGAATCCGCTGAAAAGTGGTTTGACCCGGGAAGCCAGTCTGCTAAAGACTTCGTTTGGCGGTAAATAGATATCGAAGAAGCTTCATCAACCCAACCCGTATCTCGCCATCAGCTCTTTTGCATCGTTCAGTATCCTGATATTTTGATTGTTTTGTATTAAAACTTCATATTCTTTTCTTGCTTTCTCAAATTCTTTTAATTGAGCATAGAGCATCAGTTTCCCAAGAGGAGGCAGGGGGAGTGAAGAGGCGTCTAAGGCATCGATAAAAAGCCCTTTAGTAGAAGTTTTTGCAAAAAAAGGTAAAATGAAATGTTCTATATTTTCTCGCATTTCTGTAAATAAATCCTGCTCGTTTGTGTTGGTGTTTATGCTATACCATTTGTCACTTTCGCCCCTTAATTCGCCAATCCGCTGGCGAACAGCGCAGTCGGGCTCGGTAGGGTAAACAGGGATTTCGGTAGCGTAGCTGTAATAACCTAAATAATATTCAGGTATAAATATGCCTAAATTTATAGTGAAGGAGATATCTGTTTTAGTGCTGGACATACTTTTTTGAATATTTATGATTTGCCCAAGGTCCTTAAGCTTCAAATAGAAATTGTTTCCCTTTTTCTTAAACCCAAGAGGTTTAAGTGTTTGCTGAAAACACTCCTTCACCATTTTATCGAATATTAATTCTGCTTTTGTTTTATCACCGCTCAACATAATTACCTTAATCGCCTCGCTAATCTCTTCAGCATTGGCATAAACTATAAAATGCCCGCCATTTTTAACAACAATATCAGGCTTATAATACCTCATTGGCAAAATCCGATCGGCAGTGCCATGAATGTGTGTAAGCTTAGCAGGCCGTTCCGTATTTCTCCATTTTAATATACAGGTTAATGCCCATTTTATAAATGCCGGATCGCTATCAGTAACAAGTTGCTTAAGTAACAAACGTTCATCTTGTGTTTGCGCACCAAGGAATTTCAAACCAATGCCATTACCTTTCTTTATTAAAGAAACGGGGACAAGTTTTTGCAATCCAAAGCTGCCGGCCATACGGTAATACCAGGGCAGCTGTTTGTAAACCGGAGCGCTGGAGATCAAAAAGGTATGAACAGGATTTAGCTTCTTGGCAATCTCGGTAGCAATCATGCCGCCAAAGGACAATCCAACCAGGTAAAATGGGGCAGAGGTATCAATGCCTGAGGCCAGCCTTAAAGCATATTCTTCTAATGTTTCATTAGCTATAGGAGCAATCCAATCCAGATATACCAATTCAAAATCTGGTGGAAAAACCAGCTTTTTAAAGGCACGCCTGTCGGCACCAAGGCCGCTGATCAGATAGATCCTGTTACTCATAACTCCTGTGTAGCTTGCCATTCATGCTCAATGTTAGTCATTAATAGCGCATTATCAAAAGCTACTGATCCTTTAGGAAAGATAGCTTCATTTTCAAAAAAGCTTGATTTTACTTTTAGTACCTCCAGAGGCCGAACTTCCCATTTAAAGGTATTTAGCTTAAGGCCTTCAAATCTGGTCTTGTTAGGCGAATATCCAAGGTCGCCATTTTGGAAAAAAGCAGAGGCATTGTTTAAGGTCTCAAAAACAGATCTGTTGCTAAAGGTAATGGTCTCCATAGCTTCAATTAATGTTTCCGTGCCATCTGAGCTAATAAAGTTTACATGATAATTTCCGTTGCCCTCCTTTACATTAAACTTTGCCTTATAGTGTTTGCCGGGAAATAACCTGCCACCTACAAGCGCATTAAATTTCAGGGACGTGTCCCGGCGTGGGATATAAACCCCTGACTTTGTCTCGCCATTTTCATCCCATTCAACAGCAATTCTATGTGCCCCATTTTCTGAACTTATTCCCATAAATGAGGGTAATCCTTTAGGTTTTATATTTTTAAGTCTGATGAGACAAATCCCAACAATAGCCTTTCCCTTATAAATTTTAGGCCTAAAAGGAAGAGGGATAATTTTCTCTACGGTTTTCGGATCAGCAGTAAAGTTTATTAAAATTCGACGGTCAATATAACCGTGTATAGTTGGAATCTTCATCGGGGCTTAATCTTTTTACTAATATACTCACTAATCTTCTCCGTAATGGCATACACCTTAATTGGAACTCAGAAAGCGATGTACCGGGTTCAACTTCCTGGTAATTTCGTTGGCAAACGTGCGGCCGACAAGTGAATTTAGTTTAATATAATTTCCGGCATGGCATGCCTTTCACCCATTTCATCAATGTAAAGCCCATCCACCTGTTCCAGTAATCTTTTAAAATCAGCATCTGTAATGTATTGATGATCAGTCGTTCTTCACCCAAAATGTTCCATAAAGTATATTTAATGGTAAAAAATTCCAGTACAGAAAAAGCAAGTGCGGCAACAATTTCACCTCTAATGATGAAAACAGTGATTGCTTCATATAAAGCGCTAAAATTTATTACACGAATATAAAAATAAGTAATGGTTTCCGTTTAATGGCCGTTTAACCTAGCCTGGTATTAGTACAAAGCAAGTTCCCAATCCTCATAAGGTGGTTGTACTGTAAATCCCTTATCACAGTAATTCCGCAGAAAATCGGTTGCTCTTTTTTCGGCATAATTTGCATTTAAGACGGTACCTGCATCATCCATTTCCAGTACATTAATGAATATAACATAGGTTTGCTCTATAGCACTTGGTTCTTCGCCGTATAGTGAAAGGTAATCTATTCCGTTTAGATTGGAATGAGTTCCGCTAGAGAGGAAGTAAGCAAACTTCCTGAATGCGGAATTAAATGATTGACTGAGCTTCATTTATCTGGGGTGTTTGTATTTTCTTTTTCTATGCAATTAATTTGGCTTAATTTCGATTTCAGGCATAAACTGTATAAAAATAGAAATTTAACCCCATAGTTGATATGAATTCCAGAATTCAGGTTGTCAAAGCTGACATCACAAAATATAAGGCCGATGCTATTGTTAATGCCGCCAACAGCTCATTGATGGGAGGTGGGGGAGTTGACGGTGCTATACACCGTGCCGGAGGGCCGGCTATTCTTGAAGATTGTCGCAAGATCGTAGCCCGGCAGGGCGGGTGTAAAACTGGTGAGGCAGTGATTACAACGGGAGGGAACCTTATATTATATCGCTTTTGCCATTTGCTTACTTCAATTCCTGATGTTCGTACTAATGCTTTTTGGTGGCATAAGAGTTTAAATATAAATTGGGGGTGATATTTAAAAGTATTACTTTGATTATTCTATTCCTTGGTGGGAGAACTTTAATGCTAATCTTTGGATGATTTCAAAATATTTAAATATTGTAGGCGTCGTATTTGCAGTTTGGTTTGCACTTAGTTCCTGGCTGTGGACCTACAATTCTGCTTTAGTTATTTCCTATCCTTTTGGGTTAATTAGCTTGCTGGTGTTATTATCAATAGCGCGGTATTTATTTGATCATCAAATCTACGCAACTGCATAATAACACTCAATTGTTCATAGTATTTATTATTTGTTAAGCCCTCATGGCTATTTTTTGCAAGTTTTTCTAAAACAGTTTTTGTTATCTTTAGAGATGAGACATTTAATTTCACTTCTTTTTGCGGTCATGTTACAGCCACTCTATGCCCAGAAAAATGATAAGCCGGCGGCAAAACAGTTACATAGAATTCCTGGACTGGCGCAACTGTTAAAAGCGGATACCCTTGTTAACAGCATTATCGTGATCGACAATTTTATTGGAAAAATTTCCAACTATGGTGATCATATGGAGGGATTGTCTGAGCCTCAGAAGCTGTTTTACTTAAACCAAGAATTGGAAAGGGAGGTAAACAATGGGGGGTTCAATCAATATTTTCTAAACTCCAGTGGCGATTATGCTCATGAAACGATCTTAGCTTTAAAGGCCATTAACGCGCAGAAAACAGCAGCGATTTTACAGGCTGCAATTGATAAGTTCCCTGGCTCAAAAGTGCCTAAGGATAGAAAACGAAGAATTGCATTGGTGGAAAAGCTGAATCCTAAATATACTTTATGGGAAGAACTGGATCAGAAGTTTTTCTCTTACCAGGAAGACCTCAATGTGTTGAATATAAAATTCATTGAAAAGAATATGAAGGAGTTTTAGCAGGATATTTTTATTCTTACGAAAGCTTCTGATTAGTCAGAAGATATTGATCCAGTCAGCAAAATATCAGGATTCCATAAAATTATTTAACATGTGAATGCAAATATTATGGAATTACTATAAGAAATCCATCTTATATGAGAACTTTATAAATATGAAAATTCTCAGGTATTACATTTTGGCTCTCGCATTGGCCTTCTTCTCATTCCAAAGTGCTCGTGCACAATCATATGGCATAACCGACCTGCATAAATTTATGCAGCTCCATGCCGATACCACGTTCCTGTTAACGCATGAAAGTGGCTGGCTGTTACCTCCAAAATATTGGTTAATTAGTAAAAAGGGCGACACAACGACTGCCTATATCTATGAGGTTCCCTATAAAACCAATATCCTTATGCCCAATTCCATCAGGCGTACATTGAATAAAATAAATGGCTTCAATCCGATGGATAAGGTAGAGGTAAATAAGTTTTTCAGGGCCTTTAGAATGCCTGCTAAATACAAAGGTAAAATCTGGAAAATGTTAATGAACGAGAAACCATGGCAAATTGCAGACGACAAAGTGGATGGCTACGGTTGTCCTCCAAGAAAAAACAGATCTGAAATTTCAGATGGAGGGACTGCAAAACTCGATTTAATCACCTCCAAAGAAATTAAAACACTATCCTTTTACGCCCCCGGTTTTTATGAAAAGGAGTGCCCCGGCAGAAAGGGGAGGCAGAGTATTTTAAGAATTGAAAGACTTTTTGAGGATCTGTTTAGCGTGAACAACTAATATGTATCATAAAGGATGGAATTTTTTTAGCAGGAAGAGTATATTCGCTACCTTGGAAATAAGTAAAATTTAAAGATATACCCCATAACAATGTTTGAATTATCAAATGATCAACGAAAATCCTTTGGGCTTAACCCCATTGAAAGCCATTGGGATAGCGTAACACTGTACACTAGCTCTGATGGTGAGCATGTTATACTATATTTTGAAGGAGACACTATAAAAAGGAAAATTCAATCGGGTTCCAGTTCCTATACAGAAAGTCATTATGATGAATTAACCAGGGATAGGGCTATTCTTTTACCAAAGACTGGCAAAGGGAAGGAGAAGAAATTATCTGTTTCGGTTTTAGAGCAACGGCAACCAACAGGAGTTTATCTTGATATTTCTGACGGACATCTTCTAATAGGCAATTACTCCACTCAAACAACCTTTTACTCCAGCAGGTGGGATAACGAAACCTCGTCTAAAAAGCCGATTCCAGAAATTGTTCAGGATTTTATTAATCAATCCCCTGACTGTCATTTTGAAGAACTCGATAGGTTCAAGAACTCAAAAAGGCAAAACATCAAATTCAGGTCTGGCGACTATTTTTGCTTCAAACTAGACCGCACCAATTATGGCTTTGGAAGAGTTCTGCTGGACGTTCATAAAATAAGGAAGAAGGGGTTAATTCCGGAACATCACGGATTGGGAATGCTGATGGGACCCCCGGTCATTGTTGAATTGTTTGTCTATAAATCAGCATCAAAATATGTGGATATAAACATTCTCGCTCAGCAACCAACACTACCTTCGGATGTAATGATGGACAATCTGCTTTTGTATGGTGAGTTTGAAATTATCGGCCATCGCAACATGGAGGATCAGGAGTTTTCTTTTCCAATATCATATGGCAGGAGTATAGACCAGCGGAGGGTAGTGTTCCTTCAATGGGGTTTGATTCATTTAGAGCTTCCGCGGGAGAAATTTGATAAATACACATCCACAGACGAGATCCAGATAGAACATAATCCTTACGGATATTACTCCATAGGCTTCAGGCCATGTTATTATTCTATAGATATTTTAAAGGCACTAGCTAATGGTGGTAGTTTTAGTTTTGATGATGCAGGTCATTATAAAGCAAAATGGGATTTAAGAAATCCAAAAAATAAGCAAGTTAAAAATGAGATTTTTAAGTTTTTTGGACTTCAACCAGATCGAAGCTATGTTGAAAATTCAAAGCTGGTAAAGGCAGTCTTGCCAAGTGAAATGAGTAAGCAATTATAAAACACAATTTGTTATTGCACTGTTGGCATGTCTGCAGACCGTTTGGATGAAAATTTAATAGAGTTGTTTATTTATTCTCCCAAATCAGATGATTCATTGATTGAACTTTTAACGGTTTGTGCATCTTATCACCGGAATGGCTTGCCACTAAACCTCCATCACACGGTAAATATTAGCAGGCCCTGGCTGGGTAAATCGAAATGCGACCATTGCTTTATCTCTAACGCATATCTTGATGGCCAGGAATTGGAGTTATTCCAATATGATGGAAAGGAGATACATTGTTATTGGCTTATCCCTATCACAGAAAAAGAAAGAGATTTTAAAATTGAATATGGTTGCGAGGAATTGGAGCAGCTCTTTGAGGATAGGCAACTCAATTACCTGGATCCAGACCGTGATTGTTTGGTTGGAGATAGAAATTAACATTTCTCCTAAGAGAAGCCCTGGAAACTTCGAAGAGAATCCCTGTAGGCTAAAGTATAGCTTATGAGCCACAAAGAAGGAGCAAGATTACATGGCATATTTATCATAAAATATATGAACCAGAATGTTCCGGTGGTAGTTGTCACAAACGACAGGCGAAGGCGGATTTCAAGTGAATTGGCAATTAACACCATTCCAAAAATAACCGTATGCTATTCCGCCAAAACAGTGGTTATTGTTTTTTTAAGCGCTTCTACCATCGTATCAGTAAAGCCACTAACTGCATGCCGGATAACCATATTTTTGTCTGCCACTACCCATGCCGGCGTTCTTACACCATAGCTTGTTATAATTGGCTGCGCATCACTAATGATTTTTGCATTTAATAACGGCGTGTCTTTTAGCCTGCTCTTGGCTAAAGACCAACTATCCCGTGTTATCAAAAGGATCGAGACGTCATCCGGATTTTTAAGATTTTTAAAAAAATCATTCATTCCAGCAAAAATTTCTGGAGACCGTTGAAAATGCGGGACCCAAAAAACAAGGACTATTACTTTATTTTTAGTAAGTTCTGCAGAAACCTCATCAGCTAATGGCTCCAGGTCTAACTGCATATTCTCTTTTAAAATCGGGCTGTTAAGTGTTTGCACTTTTTTTGCCGACTCAACACGTTTATCATGTTCTTCCTGGCTTAATTTCCTTAAGTATCGCTTTGTAGCGGGGTTATCAGCCGGACCATCTCTTCTTATTCCGTACCAACCACTGTTAAAAAATTTTTTATATTGATAATAACGAAGGGCATTTCCCTGTTCGTCATATACTATCATATTGGTATCTATGACATTGGTCTTTTTTGCATTTTGAGTATAGCCTAAAATTGAGGTGAAAAACGACAAACAGAAAAAAAAGAAGCGTTTCATAATTAAATATTTGGTACAGCAATTAAACGATAATCTGCAACAAAAAAGGTTATTTAATTGGCCTAATTATAAACTATCTTGACTAGAGATTTGAAAACCAGGCTAGAAACGGAGCTAAGGGACGAAAGGGGAGTCGATGAACTTGTAGTGCAACTGGACGGTATCCTCATTCAGTTTATTCACCGAGATCAATTTCAGCTTCAAATCCATTTTCATTTCCTGTACCAATGGCAAACCTGCAGCAAAAAGTGTAGGTTCAACCACAAAATAAATATCACTTACCAGTCCGGCATTTAAAAAGCTGCTCATCGTCATTGCCCCACCAATAATAACGGCTTCGTCGTGGCCGGCACTTTCAAGTCGCTTTACGATTTCAGTTGGGCGCTCTTGGGTAAATACCACGGTTTGGTTGGGAGGTACTAAGTCCTGGTTTGAGGTCAATACCACGGTTGTACCTTCAGTTTTTAACGGAAGGTAGTCTGGTGCCAGGATGTCGTAAGTGGTTTTGCCCATCACAACTGCCTTTGTTTTTTGGCAAATGGCATAAAATCCTTCACCATAGGCGGGAGATAGCCAATCTGGATTGTTTCGTGAATTGGAAATAAAACCATTTGCAGAAGTGGCGATGTAGATGCTGATTTTCATTTTTTTTGTATTTTTAACAAATATGCTCATTGCGCTATTTGCGTTCAATAACTAACAAAATTGTTAGTCTTACAGGTAACTGAACATGAGAAAAAAACAATCATCCAATTACGAAAATGAAATGCGTTTAGCAAAACTCTGCGAACGTAACTCTGCAATCAGTATCGTGAGCGGACGCTGGAAATCACAAATTGTCTTTAATATTTTTTTAGGTAATGATAGGTTTCACCTATTGCAGCAACAATTGCCGGGCATTTCCGAAACAGTGCTGGCAAGGCAATTAAAAGAATTGGAGCTTCATGCCATTTTGGTTAAAAAGGAAATGCCTGAAACAGTGCCTATTGGCAAAAGATATATTTTAACCAATAAAGGGCTGGATCTTGTACCTATATTAGATAGTCTGTGCAATTGGGGTAAATTATATGCGAATGGAAAAGAGATTGAAGTTAAGTAAATCACAGACGTTTAAGCAAAAGATATCATCGTCTAACAGAATCAGCTGGTGCTTTTGTTGGAGATATTCTGGATAGCCTCATCCAGTTCGTTGGCAGAAGAAAGGAGGTGTTCGATGAGCATTGCAATTTCTTTGTCTTTTATATCGGAGAGTTTCAAGAGTTCGGCCAAACCCATAACCTTTGAAAGCGGGCTTCTTATACTATGCGAATGCATCCAGGCAATATCCTGCAGTTTTTTATTTTGTGCCTCGAGTGCATTGTTTATTTTTTTACGTTCTGAATTATAGATAATGCTTTTGTAAAGGGACAATGCGGTGAGCTCGTCTTTTAAGATGTAATCTGAAACACCGAGCGAGAGTGATTTAACGCCAAAAGCAAAATCTTCATAGCCCGTTAATACAATAACTGGTGTGTTTTGGCTTAGGGCAACTACGCCCTGGATTAATTTTTCTCCTTTATTGTCTGGCAGTGAAAGGTCGAGCAGAATGATATCAAACCTGGTTTGCTGGTTGCTTAAGATGTTTACGGCATCTTTATAATTTAAGGCCTGAACTATTTTAGGGGCTTCGATCTGTTCAAACAGAAAATCCTCTACCAACACAAAATCGCCGGTATTGTCTTCAATCACCAAAATCTGATAAGCATTTTTGTCGAGCGCCATAGCTTTAGTTTTTAGGGATGGTTACAATATTGATCCAGAAGTCTTCGATTTTGGTTACTGCTGTCATGAAATCGCTCACTTCGATGGGCTTGGTAATGTAGCAGTTTGCATGGTTTTTATAGGATTGCATAATGTCCATCTCGGAAGAGGATGTTGTGAGCATTATAATGGGGATATGTTTATACTTATTGCTGTTTTTTAAGTATTGCAGTACCTCATGACCACTTTTTTTCGGCAGGTTTACGTCTAAAAGCACCAGGTCTGGCAAGAGGTCTTTATCGGGAGACTTTTCAAAAAAATCAATGGCCTGATCTCCATCCTGGATTACGGTAACCCTGTTCATTATCCTGCATTCTTCCAGGGCTTCTGTAGTGAGCAAAATATCGCCCTCATTGTCTTCTATCAATAAAATATGAATTGATTTCATGAACTATTATTTTAAAATTGAAAAATGAAAAGTACTGCCGCCACCTTCGGTTGAATTGACCCAGATTTTGCCACCAAGGTTTTCAACTATCTTTTTGGTAAGGGCCAGGCCCATACCTGTACCGGAATATTCGTTTTTGTTGTGCAGGCGCTGGAAAATGATAAAGATCTTGTCGAAATACTGTGGATCGATGCCGATGCCATTGTCTTTGACCGAAAAATGCCAATACTCTTTTGTTTCATCTGCCTGAATATGGACAATGGGCGGTTGGCCGGGATGATGGTATTTGAGGCTGTTGCCAATCAGGTTCTGGAATACCTGCCGTAAAGGCGCTTTGTAAGTAAATATCTCTGGCAGATGGCCAACTATTATTTTTGCCTGCTTGTCTTCTATTTTTTTACGATAAAGACTGGTGACATCAGCAATCAGCGCATTCAGGTTTACATTTTCGAGGTTGTCTTCTGTTTTGCCAATCCTGGAGAATTCAAGCAGATCCAGAATGATCTGCCTCATCCTTTTAGCCCCATCTACAGCGAAATGGATGTATTGTTTTCCTTTACTGTCGATGATATGGGTATATTTCTTTTCGAGCTGGCTTAGAAAGCTCGTCACCATTCTTAAAGGTTCCTGTAAATCGTGTGAGGCAACATAGGCAAATTGTTCGAGCTCTGCATTGGAAATGGCCAGTTCTTTGGCATGATTTTGCAAATTTTGGTTCAGTTCTTTTAGTTTGAGTTCAGAAGTTTTTCTTGCGGTAACATCCTGAAAACTGCCACGGAGCTTTATACATTTTCCGTTAACAAATTCGGGCTCACCGATTACCCTTACCCATTTTTGATGTTGTTGTGCAGTTACTATACGGGCCTCGAGGTCAAAAGACATGTTGCTTTTAACGGCCAGATCAACGTGGCGCATGAGGATGTCCCGCTGCTCGGCACCATCGTAAAAATTGATGCCGGAATGCATATCAGGAATATAGCCAGGGCCTACTTCATGTATTTCCCGGGTAATTGCCGACCAGTAGACACTGTCGTTTTCGTAATCTACTTCCCATCCGCCAATTCCAGCCAGTTTTGTGGCTTTATTGAGCAGGGTTTCCAGTTCTTTTCTTTCGGTAATGTCTTTACCAACAGTAAATATTAGCCCATCTTCAAAAGCTGGTGTAGAAGTCCATCCGATCCATCTTATTTTACCGGACCTGGTCACACACCTGCACTCGAAATAAAAAGCAACATCCCCTTTATTGTGAGCTTCCATCTCTTTTAGTGTTTGTTTTTGATCATCAGGATGGATAAACCTGGTAATGTGCTTGTTTAGCAGTTCCTGTTCTTGATATTCCAGGATGCTGGATAGGGCAGGGTTGATGTTTTTAAAGTATCCATCTATGCCTACGGTGCAGATGATATCGGGCGCATTGTGAAATATCTGGTTGTATTCTTCTTCCAGCTTTCTTTTTTCTGTTACATCCCTTTCTATCGAAATCCAATGTGTATACCAACCTTTTTCATCGGCTACCGGGCTTACGGAAAAATTGACCCAGAACTCTTCGCCATTTTTTTTGTAATTGATGAGTGTTACTTCGCAGGACTCCCAATTATGGAGCGCTTTGCTTAACCTTTTGAGTTCCTTCTGGTCAGTTTTAGGCCCTTGCAAAATACGTGGTGATTTACCGATCACTTCTTCTGGTAAATAGCCGGTCATTTTGCTGAAAGCTTCATTTACGTAAATTATTTTTGGGCCAGGGGTATCCAGGGGCTCTGCCTCGGTAATCAATATGGCATCATTGGTATTGGTGGTTACTGATTCGAGCAGTTTTAAATGTTGTTCTTCGCGTTTTTGCTTACTGATATCCCTAATGAATATGGACAGTCCTTCGCCAGTTGGATATATGCGGTTTTCCTGCCATAAATTTAGAGGAGGGTAGTAATCTTCATGGCAAATGTAGATACGTTCTGTTAAGGCCTTTTGAATGGCGTTATAAGTAGGAGAACCTACTGCATCGGGAAATACTTCCCATACATTTCTGCCAATCAAGGTTTCGACCGGCATGTTCAGCAGTTCCCCGATTTGTTTATTGGCATAGGTATAGCAGAGGTTTTTATCAAGACCAATAAACCCATCGGTAATGCATTCCAGCAGGTTTTCGATTTGTTCGGTTTGCCGTTTAATTTCGAGTTCGGCAAGCTTCCGGTCGGTGATGTCGGATCGGATGGCAATATACTGGTAGGGTTTTTCTTTTTGATCAAGAAAAGGAACAATGGTAGTATCTACCCAGTAATAGCTGCCGTCTTTAGCTTTATTCTTTAGCTCGCCCTTCCATATTTTTCCTTTTGCGATGGTTTTCCAAAGGTTCTGGATAAGTGCTTTAGGGTGATGACCGGAGTTGATGATCCGATGGTCCTGACCGATTAACTCCTGACGGGTGTATTTAGAGATTTTGCAGAAATTTTCGTTGACGTGTTGTATGATGCCTTTTTGATCGGTGATGGCTATAATAGCCGATTCATCTAAGGCGTATTTATAGGCATAAAGTTCCTGATTGGTTTTTTCAAGCAATTGTGAAACAGCTTTTAAACTGTGGCCATCAATTGCAGATGGATGTTTTGGAGACGTCATTTACTATCAATTATATTAACCGTTTGCGCAATCTATACCGCTATTTAAGTTTTAATATTATCTCCCGGTTAAGACTGCAGCTTTAGCTGATAATTAAAATTAGGGTTTTTATTGATAAAAACAATTACTTAATGTTTAATTATAAAAGTTGCAGGTCAATGACGAAGGTCATCTTTCATACTGATATCCATCATGCTTGTAGTCATTTGATAACCTGATATTTAGGTTAAATTATTAATCCCTAAAGTTATGAAAATCTTTAAAAAATTATTTCTTGCAGCTTTGGTTGTATTTGCTGCAGAAAATGGCAAAGCTCAATCTGTAGGCCTGATGGATCCGGTAAGCTTTAAGCTAAAAAACGGCATGAGCATTATCATTGCTGAAAGTAAAACAAGTGAAAAAGTATATGCCGGTGTTACTATGGGCGAGGGGCTGGAAACCGCTGGTTTCTGTGAGCTATTGAATGGTATATTAAAAGAAACGCCAGGGTTGCTTGAAGCCGGAATAAGTTTTACGGACAAGGGTGGGAACGTATCTTCAACACCAGAAAAATTTGATAATGCTTTAGCGGTATTGTCATTTGCCCTGCAACATCCTTTAATGACCCCTGAAGTTTTTAATAAAGTAAAGCTGGAGCTAATGGGACAGGCCAATGAAGAAGGGAAAAAGAACCTTACAGAAATCAGTTTTGAGGAAGTTAAAGCTGAGTATGGCAGACAGGTTGTACCTGCTAAGACCTGCCTGGTTATTGCTGGTAACATTAGCCTGGCCACTGCCCGGTTATTGGTAAAGAAAGAATTTGCCAATTGGGGAACAGTTTATCTGGCCGCTAACCTTAGAAAAAACTAATTCTCCATGCATCAATTCCAGGAACTACCTAAATGGCAGCTCCTGGAATTTTGAAGGCAGATTTAGCTGACATTGTCATAATTTGAGAATATCGAAAATTATCTACAGCTTTACAGCCAAAGCTTTCGTATTTTTAATAGGGAGCAAAATTCATAATGACGGATTACGGTACACATGCTGATTACGAACTTGCCGGCCTGCTCAAAGCAGGTGATGAAAAGGCCTTTCGCGAAATTTTTGAACGTTACAGCCGTGTGATGTATACCTATGCGAAAAATCTGGTGCGGGATGCAGATGAAGCCGAAGACCTGGTACAGGATGTTTTTACTTCCCTATGGGACAAAGCAGCGGATCTGGATCTGAAAGGCACACTTGCTGCTTATTTATACAGTGCTGTACGCTACAAGTTCATTAATCTGGTTGCCAAAAAGAAAGTACGTACCGATTATGCCCAGGCCTTTCAAACACTCATTGACGAAGGGAACTATACAACCGATCATTACATCAACGAAAAGGAACTGCTGGCCCTGATTGAAAAAGAGGTGGCCAAGCTGCCGGAAAAAATGAAGGAAGTATTTGAACTGAGCAGAAATGCCGGGCTATCGCACCGCGAAATTGCTGAACAGCTAAACCTTGCCGAAAAGACGGTTAAAAACCACATTAACCATGCCCTCAAAATACTTAGAGGTAAGTTTGAGGTGGCCTCTATTATGCTTTATCTGCTGAGCAAATAATTTTTTTCAAATTTCTTTGGGCCCTAAGCCTTTTATAACTGACATACTTACAAAAGGGGATAATAAGTATGAAGAAGAATGCAGAGGATTTGCTGAACAGATACGCTTCCGGGCAGTGCAGCGCTGAAGAACAGTTGCTTGTAGAAGCATTTTTTGTTGCCGATCTTAAAAAGAATTATGGTGATGTACCCGCTCCTGAAGTTGAGGCAGCATACGCGCATATATCTGCTGGGCTTAATGATTATGTATTTGCCAATCCAAAAAGGCGTACTGCAAGGTTATGGCCTCGCATTGCCGTTGCCGCCGCTGCGTTTGCAGCGATTGTTTTCGGCATCTGGTTTTATAGCGCCCATAATTTCTACACCTCGTCATCTCCAACCGAAGGGAGAGACCTGTACGCCCATGACGTCGCACCCGGAAAAAACACCGCAACATTAACCCTCTCTAATGGCAAAACCATTACCCTTAGCGATGCAAAAACTGGGGTTGTTATTGGGAATTCTAAACTAACTTATAATGACGGTACTGCCATAGGTGCGTCCAATAATGACGAATTGGATGCAGCACGGGGCCAGGTCCAAACCATTACAACCCCTCGTGGAGGTACTTATAAGATTACTCTCTCAGATGGGACAAAGGTATGGCTTAATGCTGCTTCCAGTTTAACTTATGCTTTGGCTTTGAGTGAGAAAGGCGAACGCAGGGTAAAGTTGGAGGGTGAGGGGTATTTTGAAGTGGCAAAAGATAAAAAACGGCCATTTATTGTCGAAAGTGCCGGGCAAAAGGTAGAGGTATTGGGCACACATTTTAACGTTAACGCATATATGGACGAGGGCGGTGTAAAAACCACGCTTTTGGAGGGAAGTGTAAAGGTAACGGACGGTATACACAACAAGATCATCAGACCCGGGGAGCAGGCGCTGAACAATGGGAAATCTATCCAGGTACGTGAGGCCGATGTGGAGGGGGTTACCGATTGGAAAAACGGCGATTTTTATCTTGACCGGGTAGATTTCAAAGTAGCCGTACGGAAAATCGCCAGATGGTATGATGTTGAAATTGTTTATGATGCATCTGTTCCTGACAACATTGAATCCAGTGGTTATATTTCACGGTCAAAGAAACTTTCATCGGTACTCAGGTTAATCGAAAAATCAGGACAGGTACATTTCAGGGTAGAGGGAAAGAAGGTTTATGTATACCATTAACAAGCTAACAATAAATTATTAACCATTTAAAATCAGGAAGATGAGAAAACATTTACGACAGAAAAGCTGAAGCTATAAAAAAACAAACCAGAAATGCGACTAACACTTCTGGTTGTTCGGAACAATCAAAATAAATCAACTGTTAAACCGCAGTAAGCCATAGTTTTTCGAGGACAATGGGCCCACTGCTTAACCGAAACTAAACAAATGTATAAAATTTATTCCGGGAAACGGGTTATACCTAAAGCCCTGTACCATAAAATATTGCTAATTATGCGATTAACCACCGTGATATTGATAGCATCCCTTATGCAGGTCAGTGCCGCTACATTTGGCCAGCGCATTACCATAAACCAACGCAATACCAATCTTGAAGCGGTGCTGATGGAGATCAGGAAGCAAAGCGGCTATGACTATTATTATGACAGTAAAGCCATAGCTAAAAATCAAAAGGTAAATGTTGCCCTGAATAATGCAACCGTAAAGGAGGCCTTGGAAAACATTTTTAAGGGACTGGCCTTAACTTATGAGATTGATGAAAAAACAATCGTCATTAGGAAGAAAGAGCGGACTTTTCTGGAGCGGGTTGGTGAAATGGTTAATACTGTTGCTCAATTCGATGAAAAAGTGAGCGGAAATGTAACAGACAGTGCAGGCCGGCGTATAGCAGGGGCAACAGTAACCTTAAAAGGAGAAAAATCCTATCATACACAAACAGATAATAACGGAAAATTCTCTTTCGCTACAGTGGCGGCAGGGGTTTACGAACTCAGCATCAGTTATCTGGGATACCAAAAACTGGAAAGGCGGCTAGAAGTTAGGCCGGGAGGCCCAGATCAGTTCAACTACATCTTAAAACAAGCTACATCTGAGCTGGATCAGGTGCAGGTCATTGCATACGGAACAACTACCAGACGTTTGGCTACAGGATCTATAAGTTCTGTAAAAAAGGAGCAGATAGAAAATCAGGCTGTTTCAAATCCTCTCCAGGCTATGGAGGCCCGGCTTCCGGGCGTATACATTAGTGAAAATTCTGGTTTGGCAGGGGGAGGCATTTCCCTGCAAATCAGGGGGACCAATACGATCGGGCAAGGCAGGGACCCACTTTATATTGTAGATGGCGTACCTTTTAATGCCGCATCTACTGAATTGACGGCAGGCGGTTTCTTTTCTCCCAATACCGCGCTGGGCGGACGTGGCACCTTAAGTCCCTTTGATAATATTCCAACAAGCGATATTGAGAGCATTGATGTATTGAAAGATGCGGATGCAACAGCCATTTATGGTTCCAGGGCAGCAAATGGCGTAGTTGTGATTACCACCAGGAAAGGAAAAGCCGGAAAGATGACAGTGGGGGCCAATGTATACACGGGGGTGAGCAAGGTTACCCGGGATATCAAAATGCTGAATACCGAGCAATACCTCAGCATGCGTAAAGAAGCTTTTACGAACGACAATATTACACCCACCAATGCCAATGCGATGGATGTGTTGACTTTTGGAAATGGGTATACAGATTTTTATGATCGTATAATGGGCAATACCGGGAATTTTACGGATGCTACCTTGAGTATTTCAGGAGGGAACAAGCTTACCCAGTACCTGGTTAGTGGTAACTATAGGCACCAGTCGACCGTGCTTCCCGGGGATTTTGCAGATAATAAGGCTACAGTCCGTTTTAACATCCAGGGCCAGTCAGAGAACAATAAGTTCAGTTTTAATTTTTCGGGTGCCTATACCAAAAATAACAACAACCTTACTACGGCAGGAGTAAATTCTTTTTATGCGCTTCCACCAAATTTCCCGATCTATAATGCCGACGGTACGTTCTACTGGCCGCCTACCAGCGCCTATACCAATCCAATAGCTGCCCTGGCGGGGGCAAGAAATGCAACTACAGAAAATGTTATAGGTAATGCAACCCTGAAATACAACATTCTGCCAGGATTGAGTTTCAAGACCGATATGGGCTATAACAGGATTAACCTGAGCAATGTGATTGCCACAACCCGTGATGCGCGGAACCCAAATACTACGGTGAACGGAAACATCATCTTACAGCAAAACTTTACCGAGGTGTACACTGTTGAGCCACAATTTAATTTTTCAAGGCAATTGGGACCGGGTAAACTGGATGCGCTGCTGGGCGGAACTTATCAATACAGCAAATATATACAGCCTTATTTTATATCCGGAACTTTTCTTATTGACGACTTATATACAGATCTGGGTTCAACCACTATTTCTATAGCCAGCAGTGGTTTCAACGAAAGCAAATTTGCTTCTGTTTTTGGTCGTTTGAATTATAGCCTCTTTAACAAATATATCCTGAGCTTTAATGGCCGGAGGGATGGGTCGTCCCGTTTCGGTGATGGTAAAAAGTTTGGTAATTTTGGCAGTGTTGGCGCATCATGGCTGTTTACTGAGGAAGGGCTTTTTAAGGATAAGCTGAACTGGTTGTCTTTTGGTAAGCTTCGCGGAAGCTACGGCACACTGGGCAATGACCAGATCGCCGATTATCTATACTTGTCGCTCTATGCAAATAGTCTGTTTGCGACCAGTTACAATGGGGTAAGTACACTTGCTCCCAATAACCTGGAGAACAGAGAACTGGGTTGGGAGGTTACAAAAAAACTTGAATTTGCAGTTGATCTGAATTTCATTAACAACAGGATCATGTTCAGCAGTGCCTGGTACAGGAACCGCTCGAACAACCTGATTGTTACTGCGCCATTGGCGTCGCAGACTGGTTTTACGGCCTATACAGCCAACATGCCGGCATTGGTTCAGAATCAAGGCTGGGAGTTTACATTGGATACCAAAAACATTCAACAGAATGATTTCAGCTGGAGCAGTTCGGTTAACCTTACCCTTCCTGAAAATAAGCTGCTTGAATTTCCTGGCTTAGGCAGTTCATCCTATACCACCAGGGCTGTTGTGGGCAAGTCGATAAACCTGGTGCAAGGCTATCATTTTACAGGTTTTATAGACGGGGTTGCACAATTCCAGGATCTTGATGGCAGCGGCGGGATAAATACCGGATCTTATGTCAATACCGGTAAAGGTGATTACATCGTGCTGGGGGATACTGACCCTAAATTTTTCGGAGGATTGAACAACAGCTTTAAATACAAAGGCTTTCAGCTGGATGTACTTTTTCAGTTTGTGAAGAAGAATGGGTACAATATTTACAATGCCTCGGCAATTCCAGGCAATTCGAGCAATGTGATTGCGGATGTACTGAACCAGCCTTTTAAATATACGACAACAACCGGCACACCGGCCGGAGTAGCGTTCAACCTGTACAAGACATCCGATGCTGTATTTGGTGACGCTTCATTTGTACGCCTGAAAACATTAAACCTAAGCTATAGTTTCAGTAAAGGCCTGGCCCAAAGCCTTAGGTTACAAAACTTAAATGTGTATGTAAGGGGGCAGAACCTGCTTACTTTTAGCAAATACCTGGGTGCAGATCCTGAAACTATGGGGACAGCTATACCACCAATGAAATTAATCAGTTTTGGTTTACAAACTTCTTTTTAATAACTGAGATGAAAAATAAAATACTTCTTGCGATCCTGCTGCCGCTATGCGGCTGTCAGAAACTGGTAGATCTGGATGTTCCAAAGACTTCTCTTGTGGCTTCAACGGCTTTTTCAGACCAGACTACAACAACATCTGCTATATCGGGTATGTACGCTACGTTATATAAAGTATCTTCTTCCTATGCCTGGGGCATGAGCCTGCTAACCGGCTTATTGGCCGACGAACTTTCGTTTAACGGAACAACCTGGGAGCAGTATCAGAACAATAGCCTGATTGCCAATGAAAGTCTCGTAGGCAGGACCTGGTATACTTCTTATTATGGTATATATCAGGCTAACGCAATTGTTGAGGGCGTATCAAAATCTAATTTTCCCGAGGCATTTAAAAACCAGGCTATAGGGGAAGCTCTTTTTATCCGGGCATTCTGTCATTTTTATATGGTAAATTTGTTTGGTGATGTGCCACTGATTACCACTACCAACACAGAAACCAACAGGTTGTCGCCACGTGTTGCTGCAGCCGATGTTTATGCCCAGATTATTGCCGATCTGGAACGGGCCCAATCCATTCTGCCGGTTACCTATGCATCAGGAACTAATCGTACCCGTGTAAATAAATATGCTGCTGCAGCCCTGCTTGCAAGGGTATATCTTTATCAGAAGAATTATGTGGCCGCCGAAGCAAAAGCTACTGAAGTGATTACGGCAATGAATGGCAATGTACCGCTTTATACCATGGTAGATCCCTCGGTTGCTTTCCTGATTGCGAGCAATGAAGCCATCTGGAGTTTCGACAGCTCTGACAATGGTTTCCCTCCTATAGGTACCCAAACTGTTCCAAATGCGAATGCAGTACCAAATTTTACCATTCTGCCAGGCTTGTTTAGTGCTTTTGAGCTTACGGACAAGCGTAAGACTACCTGGATTGGTGTATCTGCAGGGCAGAATTATCCAAATAAATACCGTACCAAGACCAAGCTAAACCTGGAATTTGATGTGGTGTTGCGTTTGGCAGAGCAATACCTGATCAGGGCCGAAGCCCGGGCCTATCAAAATAAACCAGGATTTGGAGAAGCCGATGTGAATGTGGTAAGAGGTCGTGCTGGTTTGGGTGGACTAATATTCGGTTCCCAGGCACAATCGCTTACAGCCATTGCGAAAGAAAGAAGGGTAGAGCTTTTTGCCGAATGGGGCCACCGCTGGATGGACCTGAAACGTACGGGGCAGGTTGATGCTGTAAATGGTGCCTTAAAGCCGGCTTTTTGGCAAAGTACTGACGCTTTGCTCCCTATTCCTACGGTAGAAATAGCCAATAACCCTAACCTGGTTCCAAATCCGGGATATTTTTAATCTTAATATTTTTTGACATGAAAAGATACTTCATATTGTTATTGCTGGCATTCAGCTTACTGAATTGTTATGCACAGGAAGGGTTTACACTGAAGGTGAAACTGGACAATTTTAAGGATTACAAGCCTTATTTAAGCTACGGTGTTGATGGAAAACGTTTTATGGATACCGTTTATGCCACAGAAAATGGCTGGATGGTATTTAAAGGTAAAGTAAAAGAGCCAACCTATGCCCGTTTAAGTTTAAGCGGAAACCCCGAGTTATTTATACGGATGGCAAAACATGACTACCCCGGGCCCGCTTTAAATTTTTTCCTCAGCAATGAAGAAATAAAGGTTACAGGGAACGCCGACAAGATTTACATGGCCAGCGTTGAGGGGGGAGCTGTAAACAAAGACTGGCCGGAAACGCTAAGGGCCAGGCAAAATGAACTGAATGGCCAAAGCTGGGAGGCACTTAAAAAAGCTTATCATGATTTTAAACCGGGGGGCGATTCCACTGCATTGAAGAAAGCCAAAAAATTGGAGAACGATAACAGGGGGGGGGCTCAATAAACTGCATATGGAATTTATGGAGAAAAATCCGGGTGCATTGCTAAGCGTGTACTATTTGTATACTGTACAAGCCCTTATGAAAACCGAGGAATTAAAGGCTCGTTTTGAGAAGCTTGATAACACACATAAGAAAAGTTTTTACGGACAGGTAATCGCAAACCGGCTGGCCGGCTTGGAGGCCACTGCCATTGGAAAATCTGCCGTGGCCCTTCGTAAAAAAGACATGAACGGCAATGATGTTAGCCTGGAAACGCTAAAGGGCAAATATGTCATCCTTGATTTTTGGGGCAGTTGGTGCCACCCCTGTCGTCTTTCGCATCCCCACTTGAAGGAGTTATATGCCAAGTATAAAGCCGATGGTTTTGAAATCGTTGGCATTGCAGAGGAACCGGGCCAGTCACTTGAAAAGGGGCGGAAAGCCTGGCTGAATGCGGTTAAGGAAGACGGAATAGATTGGATTCAGGTATTGAACAACGAAGGGATTGAGCATTTTGACGCCGTTAAGGCCTATGGCATCTCTGCTTTCCCGACAAAGATCTTGCTGGACAGGGAAGGAAAAATCATCGGACGTTACATTGGCAATAACAAAGATATTGATGCAAAGCTGACCGAGGTTTTTGGAAAGTAGTAGGTTGACTTATTATCGATCTTTAATATAGCTTATAAAACCGGAGGCTGGTAACAGAAACTCCGGTTTTTAAAGCGCCTCGATTTCTTCTATGGTAAGGCCTGTACCTTTAGCAATATCAGCTATTGCCACACCCATGTTTTTAAAGTTACGGGCAATTTCCACAGCTTCTTCATGGCGGCCTATGGCCTCGCCTTTTTGAATGCCTTCAGCAATTCCTTCTTTTTTAAATCTGTCTAGTAAATATTCTTCAGTTCCCATAGGGATAGTTCTTCCGGTTAGTGCTTGAAGTTCTCTATCAAAAGTAATCATCATTTTAGGGTTTTCAAAATTCATATAGTACTTAATAAAATTCATAATGCCTTTGTGTTTAACTGGATCAAGTTTTCTTTTTACCAGCTCCCGGTTCAGTTCGTGTTTTATGGCTTTTAGTTCCAGGTCGGTTACCTTCTTTTTTCTAATGGCTGAAAGGGCAGCCAGGACAACAACAGCAAATGGGTTTGGATTAGCCTGTAAGGCGGCTTCCTGCTGATCCAGTATTGAATAAACATTGTATTCGTAAGTTAGTTTTGTACCTAAGAATGCATCAACATAAGGTTTAGGCCTGAATTTGTTATTGCTACCTGTTATAATGGCAAGAGCAGTGATGGATACATCGTACTTTTCCTTCATTAAGTACCAGTACCGGATCATCCTGGAACTAAAATCTTCTTTGCCTCGCTGGTTTTGAACTTCCACATGTATTGCAATCCATTTTTCAGTTCCATCTTTTAGATAAACCTTAATCAGTTTGTCTACATACCGTACTGTTGCCGCATTTTCTTCGTAAGGAAAGAAAGGGTCAAATTCTTTGTCCAGGTACTCACATTTTCTGCTAAAATCAAAAAGGGCATCTGCTTCCGGAAAGAAAAAACGCAGGAAGTCTTCTGAGACGTCCTCAACAATTGCCTTCCACAAGAAATCATCTCTGCGGCGGGGCTTTCTTCTGGCTTTTCTTTTCTGCTGCTTTGGTTTAGGAATGCTGGTGGTTAGTTCCAATTTTATAGGTTTTACAGCAACAAACCTAAGTCCTTGTTTTTCAGCTAACAAAACTATTTTCATTTCCGGAACACGTCCGGAAAAGGCTATGTTTTTTAGAATCGGATTTTGTTTAAGAGATTTTTAGAGGGCTAAACCAAATTATATTGGGTTGGGCAATTTACAGGTAATTATTGCATTGGTTCTACCAATTCCAAAAACCTTTCCAGCCGCCAGGCGCAGGGCTGTGATGTTTTCGCCTCAGGCGAATGCCTGAGCGTAGTAAGCTGCGTAGCTAAAAACTTTTCAATGTCAACTATAATTGTGCCTGGATATAACTCAAATGGCGCTTCTGGTAATTGTATGCCGTGTAGCCTGTTGGCTAAATCTTCTACTTGTTCTGCTGTCATGGGGGGCGAAGGTAGCAAACAATTTTGCACTTTTGAATTATAAAAGCAAGAACCCGAATTTGTAAACAATACCGGGCAGATTATGTTCTATAGCAAAAAGGAGGAACAATGCCCTGGTATAACGGAGACTACCCGCCATCTTTTAAAAACCAGCCTAAATATATTCGCGATAAGGCTACCGAAATAGCGAATGAAATATTGCAGGAAAGCGGTGATGAGGGTCTTGCTATTGCAACAGGCCTAAAGAAAGCCCGGGAATATTTTGAAGAACATCCCGAAGCGCTGGGTGATGACCAGCCTGACCCAGACGAAATACGGGAACAATACGCTATTGAAGACGATTCAGATACGCTGGAGCCTTTTGACGATGAAAACGAACATCGGATTATTGATATGGATGACCCTGCTGAGGTAGCCTATTGGGCAGCGCAGTTTCAGATAAGTGAAGAATACCTGAAAACCGTGGTTTTGCTGAATGGTAATGAGGTTAAGGAGATAAAAAAATACCTGAGCGTTTGAATCGCTTTTGTAGCCGATGAAAAAGCAAAAGAAAGTAGAATCGGGATTGTTCATGCAGGGAAGGAAATTTGAACAGGAGCAATTGTATGCAGAGGCAGCTAAACAATACGAAAAAATCTTAAAGGGCAATCCGGTTCATGTAGATGCCAATAACCGGCTGATGATCGTTTATCGGAAACTGAAACAATACCGAAAAGAATCGGTACTTATCAGTAAAGCTATTGCTGCTCATGAAAAGGAGATTGAAGCAAAGCAGCAGCAATGGATCAAAGAGCACAGCAAAATGGCAGAATTATCCAGGCCTTTAGCACAGAGCCTGGGTTTGCTAAACACCAAAGGCCTGCCGGTTCATGAAAATGAATTGTTAGACAAATGGAAACGCCGGAAAGAAGTTGTAGTTAAAAAGATAAAATAAACATGCCCCAATTACCAGATTTAGAAGTATTTGTGGTTGTTGTTGTTCTGCTATAATTTAGCAAGGATCTATTGTAGTACGGAAACTATCAAATAATATTTTATCATTATTTAACTGATCTCAAGATCAAAGAAAAAAGTAGATCCAACACCTTCTTTACTGTTGATCTGGAGTTGGCTATTGTGGTGGGCCAGAATTTCTGAAGCCAGGTATAGTCCTATACCGAAGCCAGATGCTGCCTGGTTATTGTTAACGCGATAGAACCTTTCGAAAATGCGTTTCTGATCTGATTCTTTAATACCGATGCCCTGATCGGTAACAGATATTCTGGCCTTGTTATTCAAAGATTCACATTTGATGAATACATTACCGCCATTAGGAGAATATTTGATGGCATTGCTAAGCAGGTTGCTCAGCACGTGGCTTAGTTTTTCTTCGTCGCCAAATACCTTCAGATCGTAACAGCCAAGGATATTTATGGTGTGGGTGGTGGTAAGAAATTGGCCTTCTTCAGCTACCTCGTGGATCATTTTGGAAAGCTCAAATTGTTTTTTAATGATCTGGAGTTTGCCTTCTTCCAGCCGGGTAACGTTGAGAAAGTCCTGGACCATTGCTGTCATCTTTTTAATCTTCACATCAGCTCTGGACAACAAGTTAATATAAAAGCTATCCTGATCTTTTTGTGCCTTTTGGAGAACCATTTGCAAATAGGCTGTTACCGCAGTGATGGGCGTTTTGATTTCATGGCTCACCATCGCAATAAAGGCGTTTTTCCGCTGTTCTTCCTGTTTCTTCTTTTCTTCAGCCAATACCGCCTCTGTGATGTCCAGTACTGTTCCGATAAATCTGGTACTGCCACCGGCAGATTTTAGGGTAATTTTTCCCTGTAAATGAAGCCAGCGTTCTGCCTGGTCGCCGGGCCTTATAATTTTGAATTTTGTGCTGTAGATTTCATTACTAATCGCCTTTACAGATGCATTCAACTCCTGATGGATACGTGTTCTTTCCTCTGGATGAAGTATTTTTAAAAAGCCGGCATAATCAATAGCCTGTTCATTCGAAAACCCCAGGATGCTGATCGCCTCGGGTGAGAGGTATAAATGGGATTCGGCAGGTGTGTATTCCCAGGTACCCATATTTGTGGAACTGATCGCCATCTTCATCCGTGCTTCACTCTCTTCAAGTTCCTGCAGCAGGCGTTCCTTACGGTTCATTTCCATTACCAGTTCTGTTACGTCTCTGGTAAAGCAGCGTGTATGGAGAAATTCTCCGTCTTTTCTCAATACATTCGAACTGATCAGTACATGCTTTATAGAGCCATCTTTACATTTGAGCCTGGCCGGGTAATTGTGCAGCGTCTCATTCTTGCTGAGCCTGGCCAGAATATCGTCTATCACATGCTGATCTGCGTGAAAACTTGTTATATGGGTGCCTATGTATTCTTCTTTTGTAAAGCCCAATGTATCAAGTTCAGCCTGGTTTGCCCAGGTTATGTATCCGTTTTTATCTACCCGGTGTAGCGGAATGGATGCATTTTCTATGAAATCTGTGAGTTCCTCAACGCGCGCTTCTAATGCCTGGATTTTTTCTTCACACACGACCGGATTTTCCTGTCTCTGCTTTAGTTCTTTCATCATATGGGAGAGCATCAATTTTTTGTAGAAGACGAAAGTTAGTTAATTTTTCTGAAACTTTTTGCCATTGCAGCGGTTAATGCGTGTGTATTTTATATAAAATAGTGCTATAATAAGGTTAGTTTTACCGTATGCGCTCCAAACGTATTTATGGATGCCGATTTTTCAAGAGATATTAAACGACGTATATTATTAAAAAAGGGTTTATCAGTAATCAGTTCCCGGGATTGTAAGTGGATTGCTTCAGCTATCAGGCGCACTGTAACTCGGCTCAGATTTTTTTTACTTGGTGTGAAACAATCTGTATTTCAGCATGTATTATATAACATTTATTAAAGGGTTGTCCAAAAGCTTATGAAAATCGCTACCTATAACATTAATGGTATCAATGGGCGGTTGCCTGTTCTGCTACGCTGGCTGGCAGAGGCGGAACCGGATGTGGTATGTTTGCAGGAACTTAAAGCGGAGTCTGCCCGGTTTCCTGAACATGCCCTGCTTAAAGCGGGTTATCAGGCCATCTGGAAAGGGGAGAAAAGCTGGAATGGGGTGGCTATTCTTTCAAAGGATGCGATCAGGGAACTCAGAGATGACCTGCCGGGTGAAGATGAGTCATTTACCCACAGCCGGTATATCGAAGGTTTTACTTTCGGGATGGTGATTGCTTGTTTGTATCTTCCGAATGGAAATCCTTACCCCGGGCCAAAGTTTGCGTATAAGCTGCGCTGGTTTTCACGCCTTACTGCACATGCGAATACGTTGATGAATACAGGTCTGCCGGTAATGCTGGTTGGTGATTATAATGTAATGCCCACTGAACTGGATACCTATAAACCAGAAAAGTATGTGAACAACGCGTTGTTCCGGAAAGAGATCAGGGCAGCTTATGCGGACCTGGTTTCCCAGGGCTGGACCGATGCGATTAGAAAATTATATCCTGACGAGCGGATTTATACATTCTGGGATTATTTTCGCAATGCTTATGGCAGAGATGCTGGATTGCGTTTAGATCATTTTTTGCTGAATCCGCTACTTGGAGGAAGGCTTAGTTCGGGGGGAGTGGATAAACATGTGAGGGGATGGGAGAAATCCAGTGATCATGCTCCGGTCTGGATTGAACTGGCCGATGCTGATCAGGCGCAGTAGATTCGGCATAAGAATTGCCTTCCAAGATGAAATAGTAAATATGGCAACATATGGCTGAAACCAAACGACCCTCCAGAGATACGCTTTCGGCGCTTGAAACGGCGCCTAATATGTATTTGATTCTTTCTCCTGATCTATATATCCTGACAGCAAGCGATTTGTACCTGCAGGCCACAAAAACGACCCGGGATGCAATTATAGGCAAACATATTTTTGAGGCTTTTCCGGATAACCCGGATCTGCCGGATGCAGATGGTGTTCAGAATATCAATGCATCACTTCAGGCAGTACTTCGCACTAAAAAGCCAGATCAAATGCCTATACAGCGGTATGATGTCCCCGATACCGAAAACCCGGGCAAATTTATCCGGCGGTACTGGGACCCCTGCCATTCACCTGTGCTGGACAGTGAGGGCAATATTTCTTATATCATCCAGTTGGCTACCAATGTGACAGATAAAATACTGGCCGAACGCGCGCTACATCAAAGTCACCTGGAAAATCTGGAAACGACCGAACAGGTAAGAGCGCTTAATGCTGAACTTCTTGCCACCAATGTAGAGTTGCGGGAGACCCAGCATCAGCTAAACCTGTTGAACGGGCAGCTGGAGGGTCGTGTAGCCAAACGCACGGATGAACTTCGCCAGGCCGTAGAGGAGCAGGCGGCTATTAATGAGGAGATGGAGGCCACAAACGAGGAACTAATCGCAACCCAGCAGCATCTGGAACACATCAATAGGGAGCTGACAGCCGAAGAATCACGCTTCCGTATGGCTGTAGAGTCAACGGGTTTGGGTACCTGGGATTATATTCCGGCCACGGGTGAACTTCAGTGGTCCAAAGAATGCCGGATGATATTCGGCCTTGATAACGATCAGCCGATGGATTTTGAAACCTATACGCGTCACATATTTCCCGAAGACCGTGAATTTGTAGCTTCCAGAATAAATTCCAGCCTTCAGTCTGAGTCTTCGGGCCGGTATGAAATTACACACCGGATCATGCGTTTTGACAATAAGGAGGTCCGTTGGGTAAAGGCGCAGGGCACGGTTCAGTTTCAGGCTGGAAAAGCTTCCCGTTTTTTAGGTACTGCACTGGATATCACTGAGCTCAAACAGGTAGAAGAAAAAAGTGGCAGGCTTGCGGCGATTGTAGCCACATCAAATGATGCGATTATAAGCAAAACACTGGAAAGCGTGATCACCAGCTGGAATGATTCCGCTGAACGGATGTTTGGTTATACTTCAGCTGAGATGATAGGTGAAACCATCTATAAGCTTATACCAGCTGACCGCCAGGATGAGGAGCCAATGATCCTGGAGCGCTTAAAAGCAGGGGACCGCGTAGAGCACTTTGAAACCAAAAGGCAAACCAAAGATGGTAGGCTGATTGATGTTTCTCTTACGATATCGCCCATTCAGGATAGCCGCGGGAATATTACGGGCTTCTCCAAGATAGCCCGGGATATCTCAGAACGCAAACAGAATGAGCTCCGCAAGAATGACTTTATCGCTATGGTTAGTCATGAAATAAAAACACCGCTTACTTCTATGAGCGCAATCTTACAAATGCTGCAGCGGAAGTTTGCTGAAAGTGAAGATGTTATGGTGCCCCAGTTACTGGACCGTGCGAATCTCCAGGTAAAAAAAATGACCACAATGATCAATGGTTTTCTGAATATCTCAAGGTTGGAGTCCGGTAAGATTCAGATCAACAGGCAAGCCTTTAACATCTGTGAGCTGATCAAAGAAGTAGTTGCTGAAATCAATCTTACCGGGATTAACCACATCATCAACATCCGGGAATGTGAAGATGCTGTAGTTATGGCAGACCGGGAAAAAATAGATTCTGTACTTAGTAACCTTTTGGGCAATGCGATCAAATATTCTCCCAAAGGCTCCGAGGTTACCATAGATTGCTATAAACAGGATTCGTATACCTATATTCGAGTGAGCGATAGGGGATTGGGTATTAGTGAAGCAGATTGTGCGCACATATTTGACCGCTATTATCGCGTCGAAAGTGATCCCATCAGTCAGGCCTCCGGGTTCGGGATCGGACTTTATTTAAGCGCTGAGATTGTTCATCACCACAACGGCAAAATTTGGGTAGAGAGTGAAATTGGAAAGGGGGCGCAGTTTTATTTTAGTTTGCCGCTTGAAGAAATCAGGAAGCCAGATGTTGGTGATTAACTAATCGCACAACTTTGCTGACAACCTCATCGATGTTAAATGGTTTGGCAATATGATCATTTGCCTGGCATTCCGCTGCAATCAACTCAATGTCGTTCGCGGTAGACAAAATAATCACCGGGATGGATGCCAGTTTAGGAACTTGTTTGATTTTCCTGCACAAGCGATGCCCAGGCTTACTGTTGATAAATTCATCTAACAGGATCACATCCGGAGCGAACGGGATAATAGCCGAAAGTTCCTGCGGTTCTGCCATGCTAAGCGTTTCGAAGCCATGATCTTCCAGGATAAATTCTACGATATGCCTGATGTCCTGGTCATTCTCGATAATCAACACTTTCTTTCTCACTTTAAGGAATTTTCACAAAGCTAATGATTTAATGTCACATGTTAAATTCGCATGGATAATATCTGGTTTTGCTGAATGATAATGAGGTCAAGGAGATTTTTTTTACATATAAACATTTAATTTAAGCAGTTTGTAATATAAATTTGTCCAGCTATGGAGATCCATAGGGGTATAAACAGATAAAATCATGGATAATAAACTAACTGAAAGCAGTATCCTGGAACAGGAAAACAAACTTTACAGGGCAATCAAAGATGGCAATATCACCCTGCTTGATGAGCTGCTCCATGATGACCTGTTGTTCATTCTTCCAAGCGGGGAAACAATAACCAAGGAGATGGATATGGATACTTATCGCGGTGGAGCATTAAAGGTTGACGAACTGCTATCAGAAATAGAAAACTTAAATATTATCGATGATCTGGCGGTGATCACATTGACCATGAAATTGAAGGGAAAGTTTAATGAGGGACCGTTTGAAGCTAACTTTCGCTATATCCGATTTTGGAAAAAATTCGGTGATGGGATTAAAGTAGTAGGCGGAAGCGGAAGAGCCATTTGAGCAGAATAATGATTGTTACGTTCTCTCGGTCATCATAGTCGGTCTAAAAAGACAGCTCGCGACATATTATTAGCACATTTCAATATTTAATTTAGTCTTAAAAAATGGTCTGATTTGTCTTTAAAACTAGGTTTTATCATCCTGAATCGTTATATTAAAGACTTATGGAGTTTATTTATATTTATGTTTTTGTAGTGAGTTTTATAGCTACGCTCGTACGTTCAACGTTTGGTTTTGGTGAATCTTTGGTTGCTGTTCCCTTGTTTATTTTGTTTATACCGCTGAATATCGCGGTCCCGCTTTCGGTTTTGATTTCAATTTTGGTTGCACTGGTTGTGGTTGTACAGGATCATCGCCAGATACATTTCAATAGTGCCAAATGGTTGATCTTTTTTGCTGTTCTGGGTATACCAATTGGTTTAGTCATTTTGATTTATTGCAGTGAGTTCTGGGTTAAGATCGCTTTAGGACTGCTGATCATTATTTATGCGCTGTATTCCATTTTTAAAAAAAACACATTGCATTTAAAGACCGATAACAAACTATGGCTTTTCATTTGCGGTTTTTTGTCAGGTGTATTCGGTGGGGCCTATGGCGTAAATGGACCGCCACTCGTGGTTTACGGGAACATGAGGAACTGGAGTGCTAAGCATTTCAGGGCAACGCTTCAGGCTTATTTCCTGCCAGCAAGTTTTATAGGTGCTGTTGGATATTTAGCAAATGGATTGATTACTGCCCAGGTAGTAAAGTATTTTGTGATTTCTTTGCCTGCTGTTATTCCAGCAATATTTTTTGGGCGGTATCTGAACCATACCATCAAGGAAGACTTTTTTAGGTATGTTTATTTTGCGCTTATTGCAATCGGCATTTTTTTAATTGTCAATTCATTTATGAAAGGAACATCCTTTATCCATAAATAAATCGCTTAATAAGAGAGTGAGCGTTTTCCGGAATCAAAACGGGTAAAAGAATATATCAGCTGGTTTAACAGAACCAAATTCAATAAAAACGAAATAAAATCTGTTTATCTGAAGAACGACACAATTGCCCCCGATTTTTCATTCAGCCAAATTAACGGAACCAAAGGGCAGCTAAAAGACTATAGGGGTAAATATGTTTTACTGGATTTTTGGGCCAGTTGGTGTAAACCCTGCAGGGAAGAATCACCCTTTTTAAAGGCCGCTTATAGTAAATTTAAGGACAACAAGTTTGTTATCATTCAGGTATCAATAGATAAACCACAGGATGAGGCGAAATGGCGAAAGACCATAGCCGACGATAATGTCGGGGAATTTATTCATACAAACCTATATCCAGATGATGTTGTTTATAAGAAGTATAATGTGGTATCCTTACCTACAAATTACCTGATATCACCGGAAGGGAAAATCATCACATCCAATTTAAGGGGCGAAAGATTGAATGCTGAACTGGAAAGAATTTTCAAACGGTAGATAGGAGCGGGTAATAGATATAAGGTAGAGGTTTATAAAACCTTTGGTGGTAAGGATTGTTCTTCAAAATACAACTCAATTTTATGACTATGGAAAAGCAAATTCGAGACCAGCAGTCTAAAGCATTGGAAGCAATACGAAAGAAACAAGGTTTATCTGATTTTCAGGAGACTGAAGAAAACGATCAAAAACATAAAAAGCCGGATACTGAAGATGATACTCCGCCAGCTGATGCACTAGCCCCTTTCAGACGTTCGGGGGAGCCGGGGTCAAGAAAGTGATAGAGGGTATTCTGCGGCAAAAACAGGGGGCTATTAAGCCAAATGCGGAATTGGTGACCATTGTACAATTGTTGTCCGTATAATTAAGCGGAAGGGAGTGAGTCTACTCAGCCTCCCGCTTCAGCTAACCCTATTAAAGTGATTTTACCAGCGTGATAACCGTATTTACCAGGCCGGTAACAACATTCGTTACCGGATTGATGAGAAAGCCCAGTAAATTGTTTAATGGACCACCGCCCTGGGTGTTGGCCATTTCTGTTTGGCTCATTTCCTGAACGCCAAGCTGGTTAAGTTCAATTTTTTTCATTTTTTGGTTATTTAGGATGATTCCCTACTCTTTGGGCTTTTCGGGTTCCGCCAGCTTTTTCAGCTATTTAAATTTACCACGCCAGAAGATTTTTCGGCTCATTCTTTTTGTTCAATTTGGACTGGGAGAGCCGAAGGGCATTTCTATTCTGGAAGATTTAAAACTATGGAAACTGTTTTGAAGCCATTTCTGGCCTGATACGCGAATTTATAAAGATGTGGCAGTAGGTTGGGGCAACCCACTGCCACTTTTATAACCTGCAATTAGTTCTTTTTTTGCTGTCCGGGAGCAAAAGGCTTTGCGGATTTTGAACCCGTTCCTTTCTTCGCCTGCCCCGGTGGCACTTTACCACTATTGCCAGCTGTTCTGGTCGTGTAGCAAGAACTAAAAAACAAAAAACTTGAAATGGCTAATGTAAAATAAATCGTTTTCATATAAGACTTTCAGATGAATTGCCAAATCTATGCCAAAAAGGTAAATAATAATTTACCGGCTAAAAGTACCATAATATTCGCTGTAAGGCTTGTCCTGATAATAACCTACTTCTAATTTCCCGTTTACCAGCACCATAAACTCTGCATCATCATTTCCAGCAACCCATTAACGCTGGTATTACCCATGTACCATTGTCATTTGCTGACTTTAAGTATATAAATATCCAATTGGATTATTGATGTCAAACTTACTTTTTCCATCCTCTTTTTGAGGATTGTTTTTTTTACAGGCCGCTACGGTAATCATCAGGAGTATTAAAGTCCTTATAGTGTTTTTTGTTAAATTTTTCATCTCTTTAGGATTTACTTGGAACAATGGAATCTCTCTGCCAATGTGAGATTAAAATCCGACTGTTTTTTCCTGAATGAGTGAATCAGTGCTATTGACTAGCCAATACCTGTTTTTGCTTAGTTTATAATCGGCAACCTATCCGGTAGCCACTTTGCCCCGAAACAGGGAAGAACCAGTTTCACTGAAATACGCAGCCCCCGCTCTCTTCTCATATTTACTTCTTTGTCCGAAGCATTTCAGCGCAATTCTTTATCGTTGTATTAAGTGCTTCATTTAATTTACGGGATTTCTTTTTAAGGCCACTTACGACAATTGTAAAACTATTTTAGATGCCGGTTGTGGGACGGGTAGAAATCTGCTTTATTCAGCAGCACTTTGAAGCTATGCTGAACTCCATTTGGCGCGTGCTCAAACCCGGAATTTTTAAAAAGCTCCGGCATAAAAGAACAATTGCAAAATAAGCTGATTGGTTGTAAATAAAGGCAAATGACATGGGAATCCTAAGACAAGGCATATTAATAAGCGTTTTTAACCGTTAGGGTATAGGTAGCCGGCGCTCCGGGAATTCCGCCACCTGTTACCAGTGTTTTAACCAGTGTTACCGGCGTGTTGATATTTACATGATATTTTCCGTTGGAGTCTACTGTTACCTCAGCGGTTCCCCCGGAGGTCTCGGTTGCTGAATAGTTAACAGCGCCCGTGGTTACAGCCGTACCCACAGTACAGAGAAGTGTCATATAACGTACAGTTGGATTGGCAGACATAATGGTGCTGGTGGTTAGCGCATATGTTCCAGCTCCCAGTGAGGCCTTAAAAACGAGCGTCAACGCACTGCCGGAATAAACGCCATGATTACCTCCGTCACCTGAAGTAGTAACCGTCATGCCCGCCAGGTCACTTGTTACAGTCTGGGAAGAAGCGCCTCTGGCATAGGTATAGTTCCCCAGTTTCCAGCTCGACTCGGTTGCGGGCGGTTCAGGTTTTGGGTTATCTTTTTTTCCGCCACAGGATAACAAAATCGTGGAGAAGGATAGCAAAGCCATGAATGCGACTGATCTTTTCATTTTCTTCATTTTATTCGTGGGGATAAAAGTAATCAAAGAATCAACCCGGTCGTGCTTTCGGGTGTAAAATACTGGTTTTCCGGTATGTTTATCTGCTATTTCTGTTTTCGGATTTCTATCTTATCTTAGTATAAGTACATTATTTATCAAAAAAAAGCAAAAATCTATGGAAACCTTATCTAAAACTGAAATGGCACAAATTGTAGGAGGAGCCCAATGCCCTCCATTTCCTAAATTTACAGATGAACAATTGAGAGGCTATCTGCTGGATGCCCAGTTAAAGGAAGAACTGGATCAATTGAACTTTGAATGGGATGCGAGTTTTTAAAGCGCATCATTTTTAATGCTTCCCATTAACAAACCAATGCTACCTGTTACCAGCCAGTAACAGGTAGCATTTTTATATGATAATATATTTTTTAATTATCCTTTAAAAAAAATGCAAATTGCATGGACAACAAATGATGCGATGACCAGAAAAACAACAGATGGCCCCTTAAGAAATAAGGAGAGAACCAAGAATAAGTTAATAGGAGCAGTAGGGAAAATCCTGATAAAAGAAGGTTTTACGGGTTTAAATTACAGACAGGTTGCAGCAAAAGCCAAAGTGGACCGGAAACTAATTCGGGAATACTTTGGGGGGTTGGAAGGACTGGTAAAAGCGTATCTGAACACCAAAGACTTTTGGCAGTCTAGTTCGGAAGAGATAGAAAGTTTAATAGAAAACACAGAGGGAGACATGGCGCATGCGGCGGCGCATATAGTAATCGAAAAACAGTTCGACTCATTAATGAGCAATGCTGAAGTGCGAAGCATAATTACATGGTCGCTTTGCGAAGATTTAAAACCATTGAGAGAGCTCAATAACGACCGTGAGAAATTGGCAGAATCATTTTTCAACGTAGCAGTTGATGATTATTTTAAGCGTAAAAACAAAAACCTCAGAGCGGTTATGGGCATTTTAATCAGTGCCAACTACTATATGACACTCATAAGCCATATGAACGGCAGTACAATTTGTGGAATGGATCTTCAAAAATCAGAGGATAGGGACGAAATAAAGAAGACCCTAAGGCAAATTATAGACTGGACTTATTCGTAGAGGTATCTAAGGTATATTTCTGTTAATGAATTAGTTATATGATTTTTGAACATTCTGGTTTAAAATAAAAATATATCCCCGATAGGGGAATTATTTTTTATATTTGCCGTACACAAAAAAAATACATTATGAAAAAACTATTAATGAGTATGGTAGCTGTGGCTGTTATGTCATCGGCTTCCTTCGCCAAAACGGGTGAAAAAACAACAGCGAACAAAGTAGCTGAAACAACAAAGGTTTACAGTGCTGTGGCCGGCAATTCCAACATGAAAATTGTAGGAGAAGCTGAAGAAATCAAGAAAGGGAAAAAGGTATTGTGCAGATTGACTGTAAAAGTATATAATGAGGGCGGTATACTTATGAGTACAAATGTGCACACGTATACCAGTTACGGAGCTAGTGATATGTTTTTCACCAATTGCGGTCAGTACTTTAGTCACATGATGGAAAGTTATAATAATTACTTGAACTAAACAGCAACAACTAACAGCAGCAAAGCGAGCCTTTTGGTTCGCTTTGCTGGTTTTTAAGAACATGAAACACTATTTACTATTTTGCTTGTTGCTGTGTGCTTCGTGGAAGGTGCAGGCACAAAAGTTACATGTGGTGTATGAATATATACCTTCAGCTGTTGCCACCTTTAGGGAGCATGTTTATTATGAAAATGGCATAAAAACCGCTATCCGGGATTCGATTTCGGTGAAAGCCAGTAAAGGAGAAGAGAAGAAGCCGGATGAGGAAGTATCTTCTAGTTTTTCACTGGTACTCAATACCGGCATTAATTACAGAAAAGTTGTTATTCAGAGCAGCGATAAAAATGAACTCCAGGAAACCAGGTCAGTCAAGAAAACCAATTATCTGGTGACCGATCAATTTCCCGGATTGGTATGGAATACCGACTACAAGGATACAGATACCCTGGGTAAATTCGTCTGTCATAAAGCGACAGCCAGTTATCGTGGTACCAGGCTTGTTGCCTATTATACCAATGATATTCCGGTGCCTGCAGGCCCCTACAAATTCGGCGGGCTGCCAGGGCTGATTGTGATGCTGTACAATGAAGGCGCCAATCCGAACTACTGGATGCTCCAGGAAGTCTCTTATCCGTATGAGGGCAGTGTTCCTTTGGACAAGAAATATATCTATTCCCTACCCAAATTAACCTTAGAGGATTATATCAAAAAAGAAGATGCACAGCTGGAAGAGCAGATGCGTATTATGGAAAGTAAAATGCCACCGATAAATGGGGTAACAGTTGAAAGGAAAAAGGTTAGGGGGACAGTGGAGCAAATCTATGAATGGGAACAAAAGGGCCCGAGTGAAAAATAGCTTCTGGTGGTACGGGCTGGTGCTACTCTGTTTGGGACTGGGTTTCCTGCCTTGCCATGCACAGGTGTTAGTGAGGGGGAAAGTGACTGCTGATGGCCGGCCCATCGGTGGTGTTCGGGTAGATCTTCGCCGCGACAGTACCTCCGCTTTCCTTGCCTATACTTTTACCGACAGCGAGGGACAATATCGCTTACGTACCGAGTATACCGGCAAAATGGCCTTGCATTTGAAGGCCCTGGGCTATGAACCAGCGATGCGGGAAGTTGAATTGGGGCAGGCGGATATGAAGGTGGACGTACAGCTTATAGCCGGCGGCGTAGAGCGCTTAAAGGAAATTGTCATCCATGCCAAACGTCCGTACAGGCTAGGCAGGGATACCATTGAGCTGAATGTACAGTCCTATCTGCAAGGCGATGAACGCACAGTAGAAGACCTGCTGAAGAAAATTCCGGGACTGGATATTGGTGCCGACGGCAGCATAAAAGTTGGGCAAAAGGAAGTAGAGAAGGTGATGATAGAAGGTGACGACTTTTTTGAAAAGGGCTACAGGCTGCTAACGCAGAATATGTCTGTAAAACCATTGGATAAAGTACAGGTATTGCAGCATTACTCCAACAATAAGCATCTGAAAGGGATTGAAAACTCAGATAAAGTAGCGCTGAACCTGCAGTTGAAGGAAGACAGCAAAAGCCAATGGCTCGGATCGGTATCTGCTTCCGGGACCCCCACCGAACCTACTTTTTACCAGGGCAGCATCAACCTGATGAACTTTGGAAAAAGGAACAAATATTATCTCCTGGGTACAGCCAATAACAACGGCGTGGATGCGGTGAGCAGCATCAACCATCTGCTGTATCCAGCCCAGGCCGATGAACCCGGACAGATTGGACTGGGCGTGTTTACGCCTGTGCTCATAGACTACACACCTGATTTGCCCGGTTTTGACTATAAAAGGACGAATTTTAATCGCGACAGGCTATTGTCATTCAATACCATCCTGAATCCTGCCAACCGGCTCAAAATAAAGTGGCTGGGTTTTGTCAATCCAACAAAAAAAAACTTCTATCAAAACAGCGTGCAACAGTACCATATTGCAGATATTCAGTTCACCAATACAGAGGTTGATGAACTGAATAAACGCATTGACAATTACTTTTCAAGATGGGAAGTGCAGTATGATATTGGTAAACGGTCTACCCTAAGCTACAGTGGAAACCTGGGGTCACTTAGAAAGCAGGATACCCATAACCTGTTGTTTAATGGAAGCAGTACTAAAGAACTGACCCGCACCAATGGCTATCTGACTAACCATAACCTCAGCTATACTTATAAACTTTCTGAAAGCGAAGCTCTTGTGAGCTCTGCCCGCTGGATTATGCAGAGATCGCCAATGGATTATAGTATTGATCGATACTATTACGAAGATTTGTTTCAGGTTGGCGGTATTTCGGGTGTATCACAACATGTAGAGAATAACCTTCAATATCTTGGCTTCACCTCACACTATGTGCGGAAACGAAAAAGCGGCGACTTTATGGAGATTGCCCTGGTTAATGAATACAAGGATCAGGATATGATCATCGATTTTGTACTGCAAGCTGATGATGAAACCCAGATCCGTCCTTCAGGATTTTCAAATCATGTGGGGCTTATTACCAATAACACCCGTGTCATTTCCAAATATACGATGAAACGAAATAAATGGGAGTGGACACCACAAGTCCATGCCGGGTTTGTACACAGCGGTTTTCGAACCTATGGAATTACCAAAAACCGGAACAACTGGTTGTTAAGCCCAAAGCTGTCAACAAAATGGGAGATACACCGCAAGGGAAAACTGGAGGCGGAGTTTTCGTTGCAGCAAACCAATGCTGACCTGATGGAGATTATTCCGCATTATTACAGCACAGGTATCCGTCAATTCGTTAAAGGATTAGACGACATGGCAACATTGAGCAATTCCGGAGCGGTATTGACCTATACCTATGGCAATATGCTGAATAGCTTTTTTGCCAATCTGTCTGTAGGACATCAGACGATGTTTGACTATATCAGTAACCAGAGCATTGTTAACCCAAACTTTAACCTCGCAGAGCAGGTACTGCTGAAAGACAAAAGAAGAACGTTTTATAAGGCACAGCTCAATTATTATTTAAAACCGCTGAATGGAAATTTCAGATTGGATGCAGGGGCTGATTTATCCGATTATCAAGCCAATGTAGTAGGGGTGGGCGACCGAAAGATACATTCCGGTTCCAATGACTACACCTTATCATTCAGGAGTGTCTGGAAATCCAGGTTCAATTTACATACCGGTTATCGTATGCAGACAACCACTTTGAGCAGCGAGCGGAAAAGCCGATTGAAAAATACCTATGGCTTTCTAAATATGTTTGTTAATGTTGCTCAGGGCATTCAGGCCAATTTGAACAATGAGGTTTATCGCTTCGGCGACTTTTTTAGCGTAGTTTCAAAAACGTATTATTTTTCAGATTTTTCGCTGTCATATGACGTAAAAAACATCAAAACCAGATTTGAGATCACCGCAAAAAACCTTTTCAATAACCGTCAATTTAAAAACGCTGTCATTACCGACACCTATCAGGCTGTAACCGAATATCGCCTGTTGCCCCGTTATGTTGCATTAGGAGTTAATTATAGTTTCTAGCTTTTAAAAGCTGTTCATGATTTGAACGGGCCTTTTTATTTGATATTCTGCCTGGTGGTAATGATCAGGAATTACAATGATTTTCGCAAAATTACGTGTGTGGGATTCCGCATTACAATCTGCTCCTTGCTTTTGATTGCTTTGCTTACTGTTGCGCCCATAGCCTCAAAATCTGTTGAGATGACGGTAATACCGTCTTCCAGTATTTCTTTCACCGCCGAATCATTGTACGAGATAAGCCCGATATCTTCACCTAGCTTGAATTTGGATGCTCTCGCCATTTTTATCAACATTACATCGTCGGTATCATAGCGGCTAAAGGTAATATAGGCATTGCCTTTTTTGAACCCGTTCTCTTCAACCTGGTGCTGAATGGCATAATCGACATTGTGTTCCATACAGAACCTTAGAAAACCATCCGCAACATGACGCGCATGAGTAGCCTCGTTTGGAGCAATGAGGATCAATTTCTGGTATTTGGAGAGGCTTTTCTTTAGTTCAGAGAGTGCATCATATATATCATTTTCAAAATCCTGGTATACAGCGGTATAATTTCCTTCTAAGCCAGACTGGTGATAATCAATCACGATGCGTTTTTGGGCTGGGATACGATTAAGAACTTCTGAAGAATCTTCTTTAAGGTAGGTAACAATGACAAAGTGAGTGTAATTGTTCAGGTTTTCCGTAATAAGATCGTTAAAAACCTTAAAGTTGTGGTGATGAAAATAAACATCTACGTTTGCCACATCTTTCAGCTGGTCGAACAAAGTATGGTAAAACCTGTCGCGCATTACATTCATTTTATCGAGCAGGAGGAATATGCGGAAGGAATGGTTTACTGATCTTTTCTTTACATAGTAACCTTTTCGGTATACAGCTTCGATAATTCCTTTTTCGAGCAGGTGGTTTAAACCTCTCAGCAGCGTTTCCTTGCTCATACCCAAGTCTTTTTCAAATTGCTTCAGGGAGGGCAAGCGCTCGCCAAGGTGTAACTGCTCGGAGTCAATTAGCTGGTTCACATGATCCACCAACTGCAGGTACTTCATGCGTTGCCCGCTAATCGGCTCGTTTTCAGGAATGAGATCTGTTTTCATACGGCAGCAAAAATATACAAATACCATATCAAACCAAACCAGATATGCTATTATTAAAAAAAAAGTTATACTAAAATACTGTATTTGAGATTGTTTAAAAAAATATTTGGAGGAATTAATTAAATAACATATCATTGCATTGGTGTTATTACCAGACCACACCAGACCAAATATGAAACTTGTAATTCACGCGTTAATTTGCGTCAGTATCTTCGGTATTGCCTGCAAAAAAATTCAACTGTATGGGAAGGAATCCCGACTCCTTGCCGTTAACATGGTCAACGATGCACCATTGGATGGCTATGTACTATCCTGGTCGGACGAATTTAATGCCCCTGCATTGGACACCACCAACTGGAAATACCGCGTCGGTGTTAGTCAGAAAAGTTACCAGCGCGCTGCGAATGTTCGCCTGGACAGTGGCAAACTCGTAATTGATCTTAAAACAGAAAATTTCGGCGGCAAGAGTCTTACGGGCGGCGGCATCATTACCAAAACTGCGAGCGGCTACGGCTATTATGAAGTAAGCGCCAGGCTTGACGGGGGCTACGGATGGCACGAGGCTTTCTGGACTACCGGAATGAGTGGTTTCGATGATCCCAACCCGATAAAAGCCGCGAATGCCAGAATGCTGGAAATTGATTGCTTTGAGCATTACGGTGAGTATGATGCTTATCACCTTACCTATGGAGCGATAGAATGGGGGCCTTATCCGGGTAATGTAAACCGTGGTTACCATACTTCTACCCCGGATCTGAGTGCAGGATACCATACTTACGGATTTGAGTACACTCCAGACTATCTTAACTATTACTTTGATGGTCTTTTATTGAAAACCGTAGATATGCGTGGCGTGCCTCAGCATAATTTTTACATGTGGCTCTCAGCGATCGCTACGAAAGCCGACGCAACGAGCTCCGGACATGTCTATTTTGATTACGTTCGCGCCTATACGATTTCTCCTTCCGAATACAATACCCGCAAAACAACTTTTATCAATGCGCTTGATGCCCAAAGGGGCCCAATGGCCTCCGGTGGCACTGACCTCTGGATTGAGGCAGAAGATTTTGTGCAAAAAAGCAACTGGACAACGGAACGTGATGTGCAGAATAGTTTGATCATAAAAGGCTTTACCAGTTACAGTGCCGGCCGCGATAGTACACAGCTGCGGGCACGGACAGGGATTACCGTGGCTACTGCCGGTACATATAAACTTTGGGTGCGTTCGCGTGACTTTACAACTGCTCCGGGCACCAGGAAATTTAAGGTGATTGTGAATGGAATTACATCGCCTACAGAATATGGTACACATGGCACCGATGGTTATGCATGGCAATCGGGAGGCACTTTCACGCTTGCAGCAGGCCAGAATATTTTAGACATATTTGACAGTTCCCAGTATCACGCCCGCTGTGATAAAATTCTGCTGACCACAGACCTGACCTTCATTCCATCTCTTATTGGTGGGGTATCCAATGTACTACACAACAATGATTTATAATGATGAAAAAATATCTATTCATACTTTCCGCTTTATTCTTTTTCTGCTTTAAGGTGAGCGCACAAACCCGAAAAATCACCGGAAAAGTGTCTGACGAGCAAGGTAAACCCATACCAGGAGTTGCTGTTAAACCAAAAAATAATGCAGCAGGCACCACAACAGATGCACAGGGAAGGTTTACGATCGCAGTTGCTGAAAACCTGACACAACTGGAGTTCAGTTCGGTATCTTTTGTACCACAAACGGTCACTATCTCCGGCAAAACAACCCTCAGTGTGGTGCTTAAGGAAGACGTTATAGGGCTGCAGGAAGTAGTTGCTGTTGGTTATGCCACTCAAACCAAGGCCAATTTAACCGGTGCGGTAAGTACAGTTTCCGTTAAAGAAGTGGAAGGAAGGGCGCTTACTTCCGCCGATCAGATTTTGCAGGGAAAGCTGGCCGGAGTAACCATTGTGCAAAGTTCGGGCAGGCCGGGAGATGACAATTCGCAGATCAGGATCAGGGGCGTATCGTCCATAGACAACAATAATGACCCCCTGGTGATCATTAACGGTGTGCAGGCGAACATCAACGATGTGAACCCGAATGACATCGAGTCGGTCTCTGTGCTTAAAGATGCGGCGTCTGCTGCTATTTACGGCTCCAGGGCTTCAGCTGGGGTAATCATTATCGAAACAAAAAAAGGAAATTCCGGCAAAGGGCTCCAGGTAGAATACAATGCAACAGGTTCTATGGTGAACGCCACAAGATTGCCTGAAACTGTAGATGCTTACACCTATGCTTCTTTGCTAAACGAGGCCAGGGCCAATGTGGCCTTAGGGCCTGTTTATACGCAAGCCCAGCTGGACCTTTTTAGAAGCCAGACCGATCCGAACTTCCCAAATACCAACTGGTACGACGTCTATTACCGAAAAGCTTACATGCAAAACCATTACCTGGGTTTAAGGGGCGGAGATAAAAATTATAAATTTTCCAACTCTGTAGGTTACCGGGATCAAAATGGAATATTAACCGGCACATCAGCCAAAAGATTGTCGTACAACACCAGCTTAAGCGGCAGTTTTATCAAAAACAAGGTAAGACTGAGCCTGGGCCTGGTGGGTTATTCAGAAACCGGGAAAGAACTGATCTCTGCTACCAATACTGTACTTGCCGAGATTTCGGGTTCTTTGCCTACTGCCTATGTTCAATCGATAGATACGATTTCCGGTAATCCGAATTTGTACAGCTATCCCGGCAGATTTCTGGGCGCTATGAATTTAGGCGGCGGTATAGAGAATAAACTGAATAGCCTCAATTCACGGGCCAGTGTAGAGGTTGAGCCGGTTAAAGGTTTGATTGGTAAGTTTTTATTGAGCAATAATAAGCTTAAAACAGATTACGTGAATTTTACACCCCGTTTTTTTACTTCGGGTACTTACGAAGAAACTTCGGTTAATCTGAGGGAATCTAGCCTTGAAAAAAGAAATACACAAAGTGACCTCAACACTTTTCTGGCCACCATAGAATATGGTTTGAAAAAGGGAAAACATGATTTTAAGCTATTAGCGGCTCACGAAAGGCTCGAAATGATTTACAATTATGATGCTGGAAGTGTAAAGAACTTGTCGTCTAACCAGCCAATTTTTAACTATGGGGATCCGACTTCTCCATTCCTCTCAAGTGCCGCCAATGAAACAGCTACAGCTTCGTTCTTCGGAAGGTTAAATTATTCATATGCCGGAAAATATTTGCTGGAACTGAATATGAGAAGGGACGGTTCCTCCCGCTTTGCGGATAAGCGTAAATGGGGTAATTTTCCATCGGTTTCGGCAGGATGGAGAATTAGTGAAGAAAGTTTTTTTGCCGGACTTAAAAAGAATATCTACCTCAAGTTAAGGACCTCATGGGGGCGTCTGGGCAACCAGAACATCTTTACCCAGTATGCATTTGCCGACCAGATGAGCGGGTCTGAATACTATGCCTTTGGAAACTCCATTGTTCCGGGTAGGGGTACTGTAATTTTGGCTAACAAAGACACCAGATGGGAAACAACAGAACAGTTTGATGTGGGCATGGACCTGGTTTTATGGAACCGGTGGAATTTCACTTTAGATTATTTCAACAAAAAAACCTTTGATATCCTTGCCCGCGTAACCATTCCCCCATCATTGGGCGTTACGGTATTGCCTTACCAGAATATTGGTAACATGGTAAACAAAGGCATCGAAATGAGTCTTGGGTACAATGCGCCGAAGAGAACCAATAAGCTTAACTATGGTTTTACGGTAAATGCAAGTTACATCAACAACAAATTAACCTCATTAGGAGGATTACCTTATGTAGACCACAGCCTCACCAACAGGAGTATGGTTGGAGCGCCTTTTTCTTCTTTTTATGGCTACAAAGTAGCGGGGATCTACCAGGTGTCTGACTTCACCTGGCAGAACAACAGCGACCCATCGGTGCCCCATGCCGGCAGAACGTATGTATTGAAACCCGGAATGCCCAATGTTTCTGGCGTAATGTCTAATCCGGCGCCCGGCGACATCAAAATCAGCGATGTTAAGAACGATGGCCTGATCAATGCCGATGACAAGACCCTGATCGGTAACCCCATTGCAAAACTGCTCTACTCGCTTTCGGCAGATCTGTCTTACAAAAACTTTGGTTTGAATGTAATTGCGCAGGGTACGGGCAAGGCAAATGCCTACATGAATGGCAACCTGATTGCCCCTTATTTTAACACAACCGGCCCATTGCTGCAAAGCATGGTTACCAACCGCTGGACGATTGATAACCCTTCCGACAAATACCAGCGCATTTATGTGGATAAGGGCAGGGATGCATTAATTACCGATTATAACATTTACAATGCTGCTTATCTGAGACTAAAAAGTTTGCAGCTGTCTTATACCTTCAACAGCGGATTCACCAAAAAGTTAGAACTGAGCCGTTTAAGATTGTTTGTGAGCGCCGAGAACCTCTTCCTGGTTTCCAGCTTCCCTGAAGGCTTTGACCCGGAAAGACGTGCTACCAATGTTACAGTCGCTTTTCACCCGCAGGTGGCTACCTATTCTATTGGCCTTAACCTTAATTTCTAACCCTAATTGTAAAAGATATGAAAACCATCAAATATATACTTTTAAGTGGCCTCATGTTTTTGGCGTTCGGCTGTACAAAGGATTTCCTGGACCGGAAGCCCATCGATTTTCTTGCACCCGACAATTTCGAAACAGAAAACGATATCAAAGAAGCTGTAAGTGGTATTTACCGGGCTTACATTTCGGATAAGAACGAACCCATCTATACCGACTTCATTGTTGATAACGGGTATTTTCCGGATTACCGGGATATGTGGAACAGAACGTATAATAATGAAACAAGTTATATTGGCAACAAGTGGTCAAGAAATTACAGGGTTATTTTACGGGCCAATACCGTTTTAACTTATATTGATAAGGTGAAGCTTACAGAGGCAGCACGCAACCAATACAAAGGCGAAGCGACTTTTTTACGCGCCCTGGCTTATGCCGATCTGTCGTTCTTTTTTGGTGGTGTACCCATGCGCCTAAAACCAGAAGGCCTGGAGGATGCGAATAAAGCATTGAGCACAAAAGCTGAGATTGTGGAACTCGTACTTAAAGACCTGGGAGATGCAGCTGCATTGTTGCCGATTTCTTATGCGGCTTCGGATAAAGGCAGGGCCACCAAAGGCGCCGCATTGGCCATTAAAGCACGTGTATTGCTATATAATAAAAGATATGAAGAAGCTGCCGCCTGCTGCGTAAGCGTTAAGGCACTGAATTATTACAAGATCATGCCCGACTATAAAACCCTGTTTTTGCCTGAGGGGGAAGCAGGTAACCTGGAAACCATTTTTGATATGCAGTTTCAAACCAATGCATTGCCCCAGGGGCTATCCAATTCCTGGTACGAGAGATTTTACCTGTTCTCGGGCTACCAGGTTTCCCATGATCTGTATGAGCAGTACTATTCTACCAACGGTCTTTCTATAAGCAATCCGAATAATAAATTGTACAATCCTGCCGTAAGAACTTCGGACCTGGTTGTTCCCTCCACCTATGTGTTAAATGGCGGGTACGACAACCGCTTTCAAAACCGTGATCCAAGAATGCACTTTAGTATCGTTGTGCCTTATACCATCGATTCGTACAATGCAACTACCAAAGCACCAGGCGTATTTTATCCAACGGATAAGAAAGCCGCTAACCTGACCAGTTTAAGGGTGAGGAAGTATGTAGACTATACCAATTACAATGTTCCGGGCATTTCGGGTGTAAACCCGGTTATTATCCGATATGCAGATGTGCTGCTGATGGAGGCCGAAGCCCTGGTTGAACAAGGTAATTACAATGAGGCCTATGTTTATGGTTTGATTAACCAGGTAAGGCAACGAACCAGCGTGATGATGCCTAAAGTGGAAACGGTGGAAGGAGCAGGGTTGTCGCAAGATGCACTAAGAAACGTGATCAGGCACGAAAGAAGGGTGGAGTTTGCCTTTGAGGGTTTAAGGATATTTGACATTATGCGCTGGGAAATTGGTCCGGATGCGTATAAAGACCTCAGGGGATTTAACCCTGCTAAACTAACGCGTTTCGCATCTGGTGGAATTGTTTATGAAATAAGTACAGCCCTGCAGCGCAGCCCTTTTGATGCTGCGAAGGGCTATCTTTGGCCAATTCCGAAAACGGAAACGGATGCGAATAAACTAATTGGGCAATGAGGTTATTGATAGTTGGCTTACTCTTGACAGCACTGCTGTTATCAGCTACTGAAGCAAGTGCGCAGCAAACCGATATCGCGCCCTTCATGTCTCTAAATGGTACCTGGTCATTTAAAACGCTGAAGAGCGCCGCTGAAATCCCCGCTTCGGTGCATCCGGACAGCGCTCAGACCCAGGGCTGGGCCCGCCTGCCTGTTCCGGGCAACTGGGATGTAAATGAGGCTTACAGCGAGTTTCGCGGGCTGGGTTTGTATCGCAGGGAGGTCTTTATACCAAAGGAGCTCGAAAAACAAAACCTGAGGATATGTTTTGAAGCGGTATATGAAACAGCCAAAATATATGTCAACGGGAATTATGTGGGGCAGCACAGCGGAGGCTATACTCCTTTTGAATTTGCCATTGATGATCTGCTGCGCTATGGAAAAAATAACACCATTGCCGTAGTGGCAGACAATACCTACTCACGCGGTGCCTGGTGGGCCTGGGGCGGAATCAGTCGCAATGTATCCATCAGGGGGAGTAAGGCGCTGCGCTTAACAGAGATCGCTATCAGTCCAACAACGAATCTGCAAAGTAAACAAGGGCAGGTAAAGCTGCGTTACCAGTTGCAAAGTAACGACCAGAAAGCACGTAAGCTGCGCATTCAGATGCGTGTGAGACCATTGCAAGCCCTGGCTGGTACTTTTCAGGCAGACAGCATTTCAGTGCGGGTGGAAATTCCTGCCGGTGCGCGCAGGTATGAAGGAAATTTAAGCCTTTCACTTGCCGGCAGCATACAGCTGTGGCATTTTGACTTTCCAAACTTATACCATTGCGAGCTCTCTGTGTACGAAGAAAACGAACTCCTGAGCCGTAAGGAAAGCCGCTTTGGCTTCCGTAAGGTGGAAGTAAAGGATAACCAGCTGTTCTTAAACGGGGAGGCGGTAAGGCTTTTTGGATTCAACAGGGTACATGACCATCGTCAATATGGCAATACAGAACCTTTCGCCCTCATTAAGCAGGATATTGACCACATGAAAAGTTTGGGTTGCAATATGACCCGGATGATGCATGCACCGTTGTCGGCCGAACTATTGAATTATGCGGATTCCGTTGGAATGCTGCTGATCGAAGAGATCCCGGTATGGGGCCGCGAAGACCCACATGCTTTTGAAGACAGTCCGGTAGCTAAACAGTGGCTGCGCGAGATGGTGACACGTGACTATAATCACCCATCGATCATCGGATGGAGTGTAGCCAATGAACTTGTACTTGACATTAAAGACTGGCGCAGGATGCGTATGAGTAAAGAACAATACCGGTACGTTACTTCTATGCTCCGGTATGTCAAAGAAGAGCTGGACAGTACCAGGTTGGTCACCTATGTTAGCCTGTCGGCTTTTCGTGAAGAGATAAGTCCCGATGAGGAACCAGCGGAATATGCAGACATCATTTGTTTCAACAACTATGGAGATTTTGTAAAAGCCGCGGGCACCATCCATCAGCGATGGCCTGACAAAACGGTTCTGGTAACGGAATTTGGACAGGGGCAGATCGGGGAGGGTATTGAGTGCAAACTTGACGACGGGGTATTGGATAAACTGAAAAACCTTGCAGCTTTGAAGTATGTAGCAGGAGCTTCTTTGTGGGCATATAATGACTACCGTAGCAATTATCGCGGTACACCGGCAAGTGGAAACCGAACATGGGGAGTAGTAGACGCAGCGCGTAAGGAAAAAAAGGCGGCCCAACAGATCCGCAAAGCTTTCGCGCCAGTTGCCGCGATAAAAGCGGAATGGAATGCGGCCCGAAAGACGATGCAGGTGGAAATTCAACCGCGTAAAGCAGGCGATCTCCCCTCATTTGCTTTAAGGCAATACAGGTTGCGGATGCAGCTGCTGACCAGGGACGAAAAAATTATTGGACAAGTTTCCCCTGGATTGCCGGATGTGATGCCTGGGCAGGCGCCCCTGCGGCAAGACATCGTGTACCGGAAGTCTACAGCGCAGGTATACAAAGTTCGGATACAATTGCTGAACCCAATGGGTTATGCCGTTGGCGAAGAAACTATTGTATTTATAAGGTAGCGAAACATTAACGCTTGCGGGCAGTTACCTCCCAGTAACCACTGAGTTGGTGATCCCTGATGGTAAGTGTCTGATCGTAAAAAGCTATTGTTGGGCAGATATGGAAGGGCAGCCCATACAGCAGGTCACCAACCTCCAGCTGCGTACCGGCAGGCACCGACAAAACCAGGTGCTCTTCGCTATGACTGAGCGGAGTGAGTCCCGGGCAATTCAGGAACGTGACCCTCTGAAGCAGGTTGTTTTCTGAGGCAATGGCCTTGTGGCCCAGGTCAACACAAACCAGTCCTGGTGCCGGTACTGAAATAACGCGGGTAAGAACAAGGGCCGCAGGTAAAAAAGGCTGTTCAGCAAGGCTGTTGAGGTAATTCTGATCCCAGTAAACGAAGGTACCCGGGCTGCATTCGGTATGCTCCCGGCGGGCATGAAATACAAAAGTAGGCGTACCGCCGGCAATGAGGCGATAGGGCAGTCCCGCAGTTTTGAGTTCGTTTCGCCAGGCTTCCACCGGTGCGAAGGCCGCGGTACAGGCCAGTTCCCGTTCATTGGGATTGCTGGCGTGGATATGGCCGTCGTAGGCATGCAGCCCCCTCAGTTCAATTTGTGGGGTGGCCAGTGCTTGCGCATACAACTCCCGGGCTTTTTTTCCGGGTGCAATGCCTGTTCGGTTCATCCCGATATTCAGGTCAATATATACCGGCAAGGTCAGTTTTTTCCGGACGGCGGCAGCAGAGAGCAACTCCAGCGTAGCCGGATTGTCAACCAGGCAGGAGAAAGAAGTGCCGGGATATTTTAGCATTAACGCAAGTAAACGCTCCAGTTTTGCTGCCGTTGGCTGATAAGCCAGCAATACATCCCCGGCAGAGCAGCCACCCAGCATCTCCGCTTCTGCAACGGTAGCACATTTAAAACTGGAGATACCGGAAGCGATCAGCAGCCTGGTAAGCGCTGCAGATTTATGGGTTTTCACATGCGGCCGGAGATGGTCGGTGCCACCGGCCAACGCCAGGCACAGCCTGATATTTTGGGCAACGCGGTCCGGATAAACCGCCAGTGCAGGTGTATCGAGGTTATTGTTATTGTGGATAAGGTACCAGGGGGATAATGGTTTCATAAGTTTTGTAAAAGTTTATGCAAACGTTGCCTGATCAGCGCTTCTGAAGGAGCTGCGAGGTAACTGCTGCGACATAGCCAGGTTTCATAACCGCCCAGGGCGAGTTCTTGCGCCGGTGGGACATATCCAGTATAACCATTGGCCATAGTGATGGTAAAATAACGCTTGAAAGGGCTTCTGGATTTTAGCCACAAGCCGGTTTCTGAAAAAAATTCTCCTCCTAAAGCTCCGATCATCCCTTGCCCGATACGGAAGGCCTGGATTGGAAAGCTGGTTACCGCCTGGTATTCCTGCAATAATAGGCATTCACGGGCATAGATCTGCCGCAGGTTTTCCTGGTCAATCTCACAAATGCTTTCCAGGCTGGCATTGGCAAGAATGCTTTTGGCCCTTTCTATTGCCTCAGGTGTGGTTTCGCGCCGGGGTACCGGTACCAGCTCAAATGCTGCAGCCAGGCAGGGTGAGGTATCCCAATGGAGCCCGTTTAAAGACGGTACCACGCGTTCGGCCAGTTCACGACCGATTAACCGGCTTTTTTGAAGTGTGCCGGTAGGGTAACGCCCCTGATCTTTGAAATCCCAGATATTTACGTCGCCGCTGGTGCCGTTGCTCATTATTGCGTTAAAGCCCGTCCCCGCTGCTAACAAACGCTGCACTTCTTCTGCAAAGCAGCCGAAATAATCTGCACTAAGCATACCGTTTTCCCAATCGCCCACATAATGCAGCGAATAATTGGCCAGCAGGCCGAGCCATTGCCCATCAGTACTTTGCAGGACCATATATGCCAGTTCGGGATCAACCGGTGCTACAGGTTCAAGAATGGCTGTTTCGCCTCCGAAGGGATTGGTCTTCACTCTTTCGGGTTGATCGGTTACCGGGTTGAATGCCTCGTAACCGGCTTCCATGTGGTAACGCCGGCAGCGCAGATGCTCCGGCGCCTTTACAGCGCCAAAAGCCAGCCGTGCAGGTCTGAGTTCCTGGCAGGCCAGGCTAACGGAGCGGGCAATCAGTCCGGGTAATTTTTGCCGGTAGGCATGATCGGCCGCGCCAAGCAGTAAACTGGTTACCGATCCGGTTGCATGGCTATGCGTAGCCGATAGCATGATGTTTTCCGCGGGCAGCCCGGTTTGGTTGCCAATTAAGGATTTAACTTCGTCGATGAAATCTTTTTGCATCGCACATATGTCTACCACAACAATTGCCAGGGTCTGCTGCCCGTTACAGAGAACAAGCGCTTTGGCATAAAGTTCATCATGCACCCTGCAGGCGTAATGGTTAATAAAATCTCCATTGATAAGTGTGCCCAGGGGCGGGGTAATGACCACTTTAGCAGTGGCTGCTTTGAAAGGTTCGTTAGACATAAGCATTTTGTGCTAAGCTGGCTGCGTCAGGCCCAGGCCCTGCGCAGGAAGTCCAACCAGTTCTTATAGAATATTTTTTCGATATCGGCAGGCTGATAACCACGCTGCATAAGTATCGTTTCATATTTGGTCAGGTCGGCAATGGAGTTCAGGTCCCAGGGGCTTTGTTCTGTGCCAAAAATCCCGTCAAGATCGCTGCCGATGGCGATATGGTTGGTGTTGCCGGCCAGCTGGCAGATATGGTCCCAGTGATCGACCAGTTTTTCAAGCCTGATATCCAGCTGCCAGGGATCGGAGACCATGTCGATAAAGCGGATATCCATTGCCCAGCAATCCAGCATACCTCCGATGACTGCCCCGCGGCCGATCAGCTGCCGGATCTGGTTGTCGGTTAGCTGCCGCTGTGTAGGGACAAGCGCCCTAACGTTATGGTGGCTGGCCCAGATGGGGCCCTGGTAAATGTCCATGGCTTCCTGAAAACCTTCATCTGTCAGGTGGGTAATGTCCAGGATCATATTGAGCCGGGCCATTTCCCGTAGCAACCCGCGGCCTTCCGGGGTCAGACCACCGGTCATTTTAGTGCCGGGGGCATACCTGCCGGGCCCAAAATGCGCAGGGCCAACGGCGCGCAAACCCTCGTCGTACGCACGCTGAAGATAACCCAGGTCAACCAGTGAGTCGGCCCCCTCCAAACTCAGGATATAGCCCACGGGTTTCCCGGCGGATGGTATGGATGCTTCGCTCCAGAGTGCAAGATGGGCTTCCAGGCCGGGAAGGTCCCGTACCTGTACCATTTCACCTGTCGCCTCCATCTCGCGGTACCAGGCCAGCTGTCCCTGGGTCATGGCCCAGGCCTGCTGCGGAGAATGCCAGCCCTGCAGGGTACTGCCCGGGGGTGTTACGCGGGAGAGCTGGGTTGCCACAACCAGCCCGATACCCGCTTTCCGGAGTTCGGGGAGGCATACTGTGCCCCGCCCGCGGTCGGGCTTATCTTTCATATACATTTCCCGCTGCCGGATCTCGGCCAGCGGACGGCTAAGGTCGCGGTTCCACTCCAGCGCGTTCATCGCCAGGTCCAGGTGGGCATCAATGATCAATGGTATATTCATATCAGGTAAACTGGCCGGGATACTGCTGCATCAGGTCCCGGATTTGAAAACTAAATTCACTAAAAGTATCCTGCCAGATGCGAAGCGCTTCTGCTTCATATTGGTAAAAACCTTGCCGGCTGGCCATGCCTGTATGCCCTTCGCACACCAGTTTCCCGAAGAAGGCAGGCACTTGGGTGTCTGCAGCCAGTTCAGGGTTAAGTTCTTTCATAACCAGGCCGTAGGCATAAGTGCCCATCAGATCCATGTACCGGAAATTTCCAGCGAAGGGAAGGTAATAGCCCGGATCATTGCGGCAGGCACGGTCAATATCTTCTACAGTAGCATAATCTTCGCGCAGCAGGAAAAATGCTTCCCTGGCCATGGCGGCAAACAAGCGTGCGCGAATGCCGGTTTCCCCACGGATAATATAAGGGTCCTTAGCCCAGTTAGCGGTAGCCAGTTTGCAGATTGCTGCAGCCAACTGCCCGTTGCCCTGCTCATTGACAATGACTTCCAGAAATTGTGTGGTATGGGCCGGCGCACACCAGTTCATACCCAGGATCCTCCGGGGGTTGCGCTGCCCGCTTTGCAGTTCAGTTAATGGAATGGCACCTGTATTGACACCGATGACTGCATCGGCAGCGAGGACTGCTTCCAGTTTACCGAGCCAGTATTTTTTCCGGGCCAGGGACTCAGCGGTAACAATGATGCCGAAAGCAAAGGCATTGCTGCTATGAATCTCTGAAGTGTGATGAACGGCCACCGGCGGGTTTAGGATTTGCTGGTGTTGTACCAATTGCCCCTGGTGGTAGGCCAGAAACTCCTGGCTGGCTGCAGGTTCATCTGTAAGTAAGCTTACCCTGTGCCCAGCCTGTGCCAGGCAAAGGGCCAGGGTAACACTCAGCTGACCTTCGCCTGCAACCAGCACAGGGGTATGGGAGAGGTATTGATTTGTCATATGATTAAGTATTAATCGTCAAGTGTGCTCAGTACGTATTCCGCGGCGGTTACGGCCCGGGAAATATCGGATTGCCCGTGTGCAGCGCTGATATACCAGAGACCACGGCCGATGATCCGGATGCCCTGATCGTGCATGCCGGCAATAAAGCGGTTCAGCTTAGCTTTGTCATAGCTGAAGGTATCGCGGTAGTTGCGGATAGCAGGCAGTGTGGTAAAGCCGGTGTTGAACATGGGCCCCGGTCCTTGTACCAGTAAATTCTGCCCGGTTTTCCGCGCGGCATTACGCAGGCAGGTCATCAGCTCCTGCCCGTAGCGGAAAAGGCGTTCATAAGGTTGGCTGCGCTGTAACTCACAGATCGTGGCCAGGGCCGCCGCCACTGTTGGATTACATGAATTCATGGTGCCGGCATGGATCACCTCGGAGTGCTCAATCAGCTCCATCCATTCACGTTTACCGCTAACCACGCTGATAGGGTAGCCGCTGCCCATTGCCTTGCCAAATACCGAGATATCCGGGCTGATCCCAAAGTACTGCTGGGCGCCGCCCAGGGCTAAGCGGAAGCCGGTGATCACCTCATCGAAGATAAGCGCAATACCATACCGGCTGCAGAGATCACGTAGCCCTTCAAGATAGCCGGGGCCGGGTAGGATGCAGCTGCTGTTACACATAACCGGTTCGGTAATGACAGCGGCAATTTCCTGATAGCGACGGGAAAGCGTATCTGCCAGTAGTGGCAAGTCATTCCAGGGGAGGATGATAAAATCTTCCCGGGAACGCGCGGACAGGCCTGCTGACCACGGAAAAACCTCTGGCTGCGCAGACGAACCCAGAGCTTCGGCCGAAGGGGCAGATATTCCCCAGCAGACATTGTCCATCCAGCCGTGATAGTGGCCTTCAAAGCGCAGGAACTTTGGTCGGCCGGTTTTGGCACGGGCAACCCGGAAGGCAGTTTGCACTGCTTCAGAACCATCCAGGCAGAAACGCATCAGCTCTCCGGAAGGAATCAGCGCCTGCAGGGTTTCGGCCAGTTCCAGCTCGCGGATGTGCTGACCGGCAAAGATCTGTCCCTGCTGGCTATATTCAGCAACTGCCTTCAAAACTTCCGGATGGGAGTGGCCCAGGATGAGCGGACCCTGGCTTAAGGTAAAATCAAGATATTCATTACCATCCACGTCGTAAATGCGGCTGCCCTGCCCATGCGTATAAAACAGCGCATGAGGGTGGTTATAGCGGCGAAATTCTGAGGAAACACCGCCCGCCAGCACTTTTTTGGAGCGGTTTAGCATTGCTGCCGATTGTTGATAGGAAAAAGTTGTCATTTTTTTAGGGAAGAGGGTTTACGGCAGGCGCACCGGGATATCGCCTGGCCAAATGGAAAATAGCTTTGTTAAATTCTGCAAATGAACGTTCCCAGGCACTGGCCGATTCTGCTGTATAGCTGTACAGGCCTTGCCGGCTCTGGGTGCCGCGGGCATGCCGCTCAACCATTTCCTGCATCGGTTCCGGCACCTCTGCTGCGTTGCTGAGTTGCGGGAAAAGACTGTTCAGCGTTTGCAGGTGGTCTTCCAGTCCTTCATAATCCATACGTTTGAACAAACCCATTAGTGTCATCCATGACCCGGCGTCGTAACGGAAGGCTTTATCGGCATCGGCTAGTGTGGTCAGTCCCTGCCCAACCAGAAACAGGGCTTCGCGGTATACGGCATACATCAGGCGGTTGGTGATAAAACCGCGGATGTCTTTTTTTATCAGGGTAGGTTCTTTACCCCACAAATGGGCCATATTGTAAATGACCTGCGCGTGCCGGGGGTTAGTTTTTTCCCCGCAGGTGATTTCCAGGAAACGGGTGGCAAAGGCTGGTTCAGCCCAGTGGATACCCAGGAAACGTTCGGGGCAGGCCACCAGTTGCTGCAGCTCGGTGATGGGTATGGCCGAGGTATTACTGGATATCACCGTTTCTGCGCCTACCACGGCCGTGATCTGCTGGTACACCTGTGCTTTGACCGCTACTTTTTCAATGACACATTCCTGTACCAGCGTACAATTACGGAGTGCAGTGTAGTCCTCGGATATGCTGATCATGGCACGGTAATCATTCGGTTCCCGGGTCAGGATACCTGCCTCGCGACAGGCTTCCAGCTGTGCCATCAAACGGCTTTCAAACCCGGCTTCATCTGCAGGTAAAGGCGCAATGGCAATTACGGGATGCCCGGCTGCCAGTAACGATACGATAATACTCGTTCCCATCAGGCCCAGACCAACCACGCCGATTGGCAGATTTTCCGTTTGGAGGTCTGAACTCATACGCTACCCTCCGGCAACCGCACGATGCAGTCAATTTCTACTTTGATGTTTTCTGCCAGCACCGATTGTACCGTGGTCCGGGCTGGTTTAATGCCTGGAAAATAACTGGCATATACTTCATTGTAACGTTCAAAATCCCCGATATCTGCCAGATGAACGGTGCATTTTACAATGTCATCCATTGTAGCACCGGCTGCAGTAATGATCGCTTTGATGTTATCGAGTGTAAGCCGGGTTTCCGATTCTATGGTACCCAGAACGAAGCGTGACGTTTTAAAATCAACGGCAGCCTGTCCGCTCACGAACAGAAAGCCGTTGGCCTTAATGCCGTCGGAATAGGCACCCGTAGCAAAGTCTGGGTTGCGGTCTGGGTGTTTGATCACAAATTTATTCATGTGTTGTTGTTTTAGTTGGCTGAAATAAGCTGGGCCGAGGCGCTGTCCAGGTATAAATGACAGTCTGGATGCAGCTGCAGGATGCTGGCCGGAAAGGAGTTGCTGACTGCGGCTTTGAGGGAATTCTTCACTGCTTCTGCCTTACGGCTATCCGGCACCGAGCAAATGATGCACTTCGACTTCATGATCTGGCGTACCGACATGCTGATGGCCTGCCGGGGCACATCGTTAAGGGTTGGGAACCAGCCTTCGCCCAGTTGCTGTTTCCGACAGTTTTCGTCTAAACTGACAACGATATAAGGGACTTCGGTATCAAAGTCTGCCGGCGGATCGTTAAAGGCCAGGTGCCCGTTCTCGCCGATGCCAACCAGCGCTACATCAATGGGGTGCCCAAGGATGGCTGCTGCCAGACGTTCGCATTCTGCCCCGGGCGCGGTTTCCCCGTCAATCAGGTAAACAGCTGCCAGTGCCGGAACTTTCATCAGGAAACGTTCTTTCAGGTAGCTGCGAAAGCTTGCCGCTGCCGTTTCCGGCAGCCCGATATACTCATCGAGATGAAACATGGTTACTTTACCCCAGTCAATATCTTGTTCCCGGATCAGTTGGTTTAATGTTTCAAATTGGCTGGTCCCCGTAGCCAGAATAATGTTTGCGTTCCCTTTCTCCGCAATGGCACTGCGGATCATTTGCGCTGCCAAAGTTCCTGCAGCCGCACCTAATTCCAGGTTGTCTTTTTTAATGCTGATTTTCATCTGTGTATGTGGCAGTATCGTTAATTTATAGTTTGTATTTTAAACCAGTCTGTCTGACCGGAAACGGTATTTATAGTGAAGGCAGATCCTTTGGCTATTTCTTTACCTGTACTCATGTCTGTAACATGCGCAGGCGAGGGGAGGTGGATCTGGACCGGGCCATTATACAGACTGTGTACACTTAGCATGTTACCACTATATTCTACATTATATCCTGGTTTAGTAAAAACATGAACTCCGGCCTGGGCAGCAATGTTGGATAACAAACGACCGTCGAGCGTACCCAGCATTCCAAAATATACACTGGTCCAGTTCCCGAAACGTTTTACGGCAACGGCAGGTTCGTTATCTTCATACCTGGCCAGTACGGTAGCCTGTTTATCCGATACAACAAATCGGTGCAAGCCCCGCATTAATCCAGGAGTAGCGGCGCCTTTGCCCATCGTAGCCAGTGTTGTTAATCCTACCCCGGTAATGCCCGACAATCCAGATAACAATGGGTCTTTGCCCTCCGAATACTTTACTACAGGCCACTTTTTAAGCAGGTCACCACGGATATCTATACCTGTCAGTTTACTGATGTGCCTGTCAGACAATCCTTCATCATGGATGTATCCCGAAGCGTAGTTCCACACAATTGTTTTTTTATCTTTTTGAAGCCTGGCAGCGATCTGACTTCTTTGCTCATCAGTTAATAGCCAGGCATCTTTAATAATAAACATTTTATAGTCCTGACATTTTTCATATTTCAGCACGTCGGCCAGGTATAAATCATCAAATACAAGCCCAGACGCACCCAGATCAAAGCCGGTATTCCCGTCAAGAGCACGTAAGGGACTGGCTTCCCAATATTGCGACTCGTCTGAAAAGACAACCGCGATTTCCGGCTTAAACGGTTTCTGGTTGAGCAGTTCTGTTTCCTGGTATGCTTTAACACCGGAAGCAATTGTTTCCAGCATTTCAGGATCCCTGAAATGTGTACGCCCAATGTCGTACATCCAGAAGCCTAATCCTTTTGTGATCATTTGAGCTGCTTCCTTTTTAAAGGAAGTTTCAAACATGGCCGGTGTATAATCTGTGCTTAGCCGCTGGGCGTAAGTTTCATCGGTAGCATTTCGCAGCCAGGTACGCAGGTCAAGTTCTTTGATCAGCATCTTTCCGTGCACCGCAAAGGAACTCAGCGCAACGTTGCGTAAGCCGCCGGATATTCCAGGTAAACGGCGTGCATAGCTGGGCTGGGGAATCAGCGCATCAAGATTTTTTGATTGCATAAATATAGGCTCGGTACCCTGGCCCCGGCCGCCACCCATTGCCCAGGTCAGTCCGATCACCGGCCGCCCCATAGCGTCTTTGAAAGCCCCGGCAAGCTGATCTCTTATGATCATGCCCCGCTCAGACTGGAATTTTTTGTGGTCGGCATATTTACGGAACACCAAAGGATCGTAGAAAGCATTCGGTATCCCTGCTGCATTATTGGGAACTGCGCTGTAATCCGGAATTTTGGCATTGTCGAAGTTCACGGACTTGTCGTTCCAAGCTTTTTTTAAGGCATCTGCATTGATGTACTTCGCTTTCAACCATTGCTGAAAGGCAGTCACCGCTGCGCTGGAATAGTCGGGGTGGTTACTTGTATTGAACTGCCCATCATGGCCGCCGGCAATATGACAGCCGATTACACGGTTGGCATACTTCGATTTTTTTAAGGCTTCAACAAACAGGCGGATTCCTTCTTTTGCATCATCCAGGGCCTGCACGCTAAACGGTGAGGGCCACCAACGGCCACCTGCCGGCAGAGCGTCTGTAAAGCCTTTAAATAGCAATGCATCACCATAACCCCGTTGTCCACTTGCATTCTGCCAGGTCTGATCAGGATGTTTTTCAATCCAGTCATCTGGCCAGCGCACCATAAAGCCGATTAAAAACTTACTTTCAGGTGCGTTTTTTGCCGCAAACTCAAATCTTTCAAGAACCTCGGTAAAGTTAAAGACTTTGTTTTTTGGCCATATGGCTACCCGACCCGGCAACCCAATACCGGCATCATTCAGTTGAACGCTATAGGTCTGCAATTTGATTTTACCGTAGGTTTCCATCGCTGCATAATCTCCGAAGTTACCTTTGCTGCCAAAAGCAAAATGCAGTATCGGCGGTACTACTTTCCCGTCTACCACCAGTCTTGAACGGTTATCAATGGTCTTAATTTCTGCACTAACAGGTTTTAAAGGTTCAGCCGGGGCGCGTTGATTACTGCTTGCCAGCGTTTCCATTGGAGCCAGATTGAAACTGCGGTTAATGGCAGGTAGTTCGATATCGTCTAATTTCACGGTAACCGGATTGCCCCGCAGTACAATACGAATGAAAAATCTGGTATTTTCCGTAGCCTGAAGTTTAGCTGTTCTTTTGATCCAGTCGCCTGGCGTAGCATTTCTAAGCAAAGTCTGCGCCTCACCATAATATTCATCTTTACCAGCGGTTACACGTCCTTTCTCATCTTCGAACAAAATCTGGCAGGCAGACAATTCTGAGGCATTGTAGGTATTAAAATACATCCTGACCAGGCAGGTTTCTCCTTTCTTCAAATCAAAAAGCTGTTTCGAGCGAATGTATATTTCTCCACCGCTGCTGAATTTTTCCATCTTAATGCTCCCGCTTCCTGCTCTTCTGGTACTTTTATCATAACTCACCTGTCCCTGTCCTTTTTCCTGCTCATGAAAAGTCCAGTCTGAACTGATATTATTGCTTTGGAAGTCGAAGTTTTTCAGCTCAGACCCAACAGGGTCTGGTTCGAATTCCTTTTGAATTGCCGGAAACAGCATCTCCATTTTCTTGCGTAAAACAGGATCGCCAATGTATTTTGGATCTGATCTTAGTGCCACTATGGCTTCTACTTTACCCCTTAGTGTCGGAGATTTATCTACCCATTCCCGCAATACCGATATCCCTTCTTCTCCAATCATCATCAGTGCCCGGGCTGCAGAAGAACGGGTAACTTCATCGGCAGTATCCTCAAAATTCAAAGCCCAGTTTACCGTATCCTTTTTTGCGCTTAAATAGGTTATCAGTTTTGCTTTTTCTTCGGGGCTGGCCTGTTTTTTTTCTATGATACGTTCACAAAATCTTACCCGGCTATATAGCGTTTCTTTGGTATTCTGGGCGTAAACAGGCGCCTGAGCCGCGATGAAGAGGCCAAGGCTGCAAAGTGGAAACAGAAGGTAAGCAAATGATCTTTTCTTAGTAGCCATATTCTGTATTTGAAAGATTTGGATTACTGTTGATTGCCGTCATCGGCAGTGGTAAGATCTCGCTGTGGTTCGGTTTAAATTCCATCGCCACACGTTGTATGTATAAAGGTACAATCGCATTTATCCAGGTAAAAGATGCATAACCAGCCGGTACAGGGGTTGTAGGTGTTTTTTCATAGAAAGAGTTGCCCCAGATCAATGATGTTGCCCCGGTTTTATAACGCATGGTTTGCGGCAGATTGTCGTATGGTGCAATTTTGTCCTTCATTTTTGTTAAAATGCTTCTGGTCTCCTGAATTTTTGTCCAAAGCATATTCCACCTGATCAGGTCGTATTTTCTGATGCCCTCACACCCGAATTCAAGAAAACGCTCATTAACAATTGCGGTGAAAAATGCCTCTTTTGACGAAGGTGTGATCCCAATTTGACTTTCACTACCTTTAAATGCACGTCGCCTGACTTCTTCAAATGCTGATTTTGCTTCAGCAGTCGGACCATTGTTCAATTCATTGTCTGCTTCGGCAAACATCAGCAATACATCAGAATACCTTAATATGGGTTGATTGATGCCCCATCTTATAGCTTGTGAGCTGGGAAGGGGGTTTAACCAGTCCAATCTGAATTTCCCATTTGCCCAAACCGCATTCGGCGTTACAATCATTGTGTTCAGATCAATCTGGTAGGGTGCGATAGTTACATCTCTGCGGGTATCCAAGGGATCAAATGCATAAAAGTACGACGGCAGGATCCTTATTACCCCATTTCCTCTTATTGCAGTAAATCCTATAGGAATGATTTTCGGTCCATCCATAAATCCAAGGTTACCTTCCTGAGCTTCTATCCCCATGCCGGCTTCAAACATAACCTCTCCGTATTGTTCAATTTTGTATTTCAGGATATTGTCCTTAAATACGGCCTGAAAACTTGGGTTTAATGTATGTTTTTGCCTGTTTTGCATAATGTCTAAGCATTCCTTTTTGCAGATCTCATAATACTTTAAGTATTCGGCGGTACGCTCCATTTTGCCTCCTTTTCTGAGTGAGTATCCTCCTGCATGAAGCGCCAGTCGGGCCCTCAGGCCTTTCACAGCTCCTTTGGTAATGCGTTCGTCAATTACCGAAGCAACGCCGTCTCCGCGCCAGGGCACCAGTGTAGCGGACAGTTCCAGATCCTTCAATACCTGATCATAGATTTCCTGGCGGTCGGTTCTTGGCAGGGCGATGTTTTCCTGGTCTATACTGGGAACGAAGGGCGCAGGTACATCTCCCCAAACCTTTATCAACTCAAAATAGAAGAGGGCACGTAAAGTCAGTGCTTCACCTAAAAGACGTTCCAATTCAGCTTTTTGAGTAGCGGAGCCATTTTTATACAAGTCAGATGAAGGTATGTTCTTAATGCAGTTGTTCGCCCGTTCAATACCTACATACAGCTGATCATACAATATGGGAAGCTGAATATTGGTGGGACTTACGTTGTATTTTGTAATGTCTGTGATGGAATTGTCACTTACGCCGGGGGTTCCGTTATTAAACATCCCCTCATCTGTATCTAAGGGAAAGCGAAATGGAATATTACTGCCATTGAATACCAGGGCCAGCACCTGGTAAACTCCCATTACAGCGCTCTTTGTGGTGGGCACAGAACTGAAAACATATTTCTCAGGAAAACGGCTGTCCGGCTCCTCAGATGCAAGGTATTTTTTACAAGAGGAAAACAGGATTGCAACCACCATTATGGCTAACATTGTTTTCATGGTACAGTGCTTATTCAAGGTTTTCATCTGGTTATAATTTTTTTTATTCATAACGTTATAGTGTAACATTTAAACCGAATATATATGCTTTGCTACGCGGAAATGCAGAATAATCTACCCCGGCAATAACACCTCCTCCGCGGTTGCTGACTTCCGGATCAAAACCGCTATACCGGGTGAACACATGCAAATTGTTTGCAGTAAAATACACGCGGACCTTATTGACAAAGATGCTTTTCAGGAGCCTGGATGGGAGGCTATAGCCCAGGGTAACATTATTTACCCTTAGAAAAGAGCCATCTTCTATTGCCCATGAGTTTACATAAAAAGAGCCGGTTCCGGTATGTGGCGTCCATATTTTTGCGTTCTGGTTTGCTTCTGCCAGCAATACCGGATCGGTTATCGGATTTCCGGCGCCATCAATGTTCCTCCAGCGGTCTTTCATTATGCCAAGCAAATTGGTGCCCTGCACCATTGCATTCGTGAATTCAATTTTATTCGCATTGAAAATATCATTACCTACAGAAAAATTAAGAAACACACTTAAATCAAAGTTCTTGTAAGAAAACTGGTTATTTATTCCTCCAAGATATTTTGGATTGGCATTGCCTATGATGGTACGATCATCCAGGCTAACCTGGCCTTCGCCTGTCAGGTCCCTGAATTTGATCATTCCTGGCTTTGCCGTTGTTCCAAAGAGCTTACCAACATCTGGTTGCCCGGATTTAAGCGTATAGGTTGTGCCCACCCAATCAAAATCATCTACTTTGTAAAACCCATCATTAACCCAACCATACATAGTTCCAACAGACTCGCCGACCTTGATGAGGTAGTCTGCCGGGGAATTTGCTATGCCGACACCTGAAAACCGCTCATCGGTGCTTTGGGAATTGGCAAGTCTTACGATTTTGTTTTTATTAAAAGCAACGTTAAAATCCATGTTCCATTTAAAGGCTTTATGATCGATCAGTGTTCCTGAGATCTGCAGCTCTAATCCTTTATTCAAGGTTTCGCCAATGTTTTGAAGTTGCGTTTTGTATCCCGAATTTGTAGCAATCGGGGCTGCCACCAACAAATCCCGAGTACTGTTGCGGTAAATATCAGCGGTTAGCTGCAGCCGGTTTTTCAGGAATGAAAGGTCCAGACCTATATTTCTGGAAATTGTGGTTTCCCATTTCAGGTTTTTATTTGCAAGAGAAGCAGGATAGGAGCCATTTACATCTGTCTCGTTTAAGTTGTAACGTCCTGCGCTGGTGTAAGTCTGGAGATAGAGGTAATCCTGTATCCTGTTGTTGCCAGCCGCCCCGTAACTGACCCTGAGCTTACCCTCTGTAAGCGGCGAGAATGATTTCAGGAAATTTTCCGAAGAAAATTTCCAGGCTATAGACGCAGAGGGAAAATAACCCCAGCGATTAGCTGCAGAAAACTTTGAAGATCCGTCGGCCCTAAGCGTTGCGGTAAACAGATACTTGTCATTAAAAGCATAGTTGACACGGCTAAAGAAGGAGAGAAGCGTGTTTTTATAGGTGTCATTTCTAGGGAACCCTGCCCGTGGAACGCCAATTCCAACCTGGGCCAGTGCTTTTTCGGCGGTAATGCCGACAGCGTAATTTTTCATTTGCAGCGCGTCCGTCTCGGTTGCTGCACCGTAAAATTCATTACCCAATAAAAAGTTCAATTTGTGTTTTGCGAAACGTTTATCGTAAGTGAGTGTGTTGGAAATATTATAGGATGACTGGTTGATGGAGTTTAACAGCAACACAGGAGTAAAATCTCCATAATACCGACCCAGATTTGTGAACCAATCCCAGAAAACGTCTTTGTTCTGGTTATAGGTGCCGTAGCCCCATGTAGAACGAAATGTAAGCGCATTGCTGATGGAATAGTCAATGTAGCCGCTTAAGTTCAACATTTTGTCTATATTCTTTGAATATTGGCCATTAGAAGTTGCCACAGGATTGCTGACCGTAAGTCCGTTCCCGTTCTCTGTTTCTACCAGGTATTCGTAATCAAAATCGTCTTCGCCGACATCGCCAATCAGCATTGGGCGATATTTTATGATATGTCTGAGATTGTTGCTGGAAGCACTTGATTCATTGGAGGTTCCTGCACCCATGATCTTTTGGTTACTATACCTGACATTAAAATATCCCTTTAGCTTAGATGTGATGGTATGGTTAAACCGAAAGTTCAAAGTCTGCCTTTTGTATCCGGAATTCAATACAATCATTTTTTGGTTATTTCCAGACAAACTAAGACTGAACTGGGTGTTTTTAGTTCCGCCCAATATGCTCAGGTTGTGGTTGTCCTGCCGGCCATCATTAGCTAACATTTTTTCCTGCCAATCGATACCGGTCTGGCCTTTATAAGACTGTATATCGGCCCAGGTTCCGTAAACCGGCAATTTTCCGTCTACGTAGCCTTTATCTCTTTCCCACTGCAAGGTCAGAAACTCATAGGGGTTTAGTACTTCGAGCTTCTTTGCCAGCCTGTTAAATCCATAAGAGCCGTTGTAGCTAACCTGGGTTTTCATTTCTTTTCCGCCCCTGGTAGTTACAACCACCACACCGTTTGCACCGCGCGCGCCATAGATTGCCGTTGAAGATGCATCTTTCAATACATTTACGGATAGAATATCCTGGGGCGACAAACCTCTCAGTCCGTTTTCCATAGGTATTCCGTCTATGATATAAAGTGGGGAATTGTCTTCGGTAATTGAAGTCCCTCCGCGTACCTTTATACGTACTTCGGCGTCTGGTGAGCCTTCTTCTTTGGTTACCTGTAAACCTGCAAGTCGTCCGGTAAGTATTTCTTCAGCAGAGGTTATAGGTACATCCTGAATTTGTTTGGACGAAAGCGAGGATATGGCCCCGGTTACATCGCCCCGTTTAACAGAGCCGTAGCCAATAGCGACTACTTCATTTAAACCAATTGAACTGGGCTGAAGTAAGATCACTACATTGGTTTCTGTATTTATCTTTACTTTTTTGATATTGTAACCCACAAACTGGACAGTTAGCTCGGTTTGTTTTCCGGATAAAACCGATAACTTAAATTTACCGTTAGTGTCTGACTGGGATTTTGTACCTGATGTTGTGGTGATGGTTGCGCCCGGAAGCGGGCCTTTGGTCTCGGCATCTAAAATTTGTCCGGTTAGAAGCCGGTCCTGGGCAGTGGCATGGAGCACCAGGCCAGAGGCCAGGATCATGAGTAACAGATTTCTTTTCATTAACTTGGTTAGGTTTGGTTTGGATTAAATATAGGGTAAACTACATTTCTTAGAGCGGGTTACGATCGATAAAACATCGAGAACGTTATCGATAGCGTTCTCGGAAGCGTTCTCGGGAATGGTTGGCCAGCACCGGGTTCGCTGGTGTGAAAAATCCTCAGATGGCCCTTAGGTACTCTCCAGATAGCAGCGAACCTCAAATATTCTGGCCAATTCGTCGCCGTTTGTTTTTCTTACGGTAATTCGGATTGCATCGGCCTCGATTGGTTTAACTTTATGTGTTACATAACGCAGGTAATTATCTGTAACCTCGGCAAGTACGGAATGTTTGCCGTTACGGATACATTCCACCAGGTAGCTGGCTACAGTTTCAGGTTGAGGACCCACAATCTGATCGGCCTGCACAATATCCTGTCCGGAAATTCTCAGGAACCGGTTCAGGCCTGTATCGAAAGTCAACTGTACTGTATCCAGTTTAACAGGCTTATCCCAGCTGAGCTCTATCCATTGTTGTCCGTTCTTCATTTCTGCACGCCACTGGTGTTTACTGCCATCCCTGACATCCCTGTTGTATCCGTCTATTACCTGTACAGCAGCCCCATCCTTAGTTTCTGAAGATGCTTTAACCTTGGCTTTTCGGGCCAGATCTTTCTCGTCGGTATTTTGAATCCCAAGTATTGCCTGGTCCTGCCTGAGCAGCAATTGCTGGAAATCAGAAATTTTAGAGGTATCATTTCCAAGGATCCTGGGTAAAATATCATTGCTGATGCAATAGGCCATGGCCGTTCCTACGGCCTGGCCCATGATGGCACATGTAGCCATGACGCGGGTTGACGATAATGCCACATGGGAGGCACTGATATTCCTGCCGGCCATAAGCAAATTACTAATGTTTTTGCTGTACAAAGACCTGAAAGGAATAGAATAAGGTTCTTTAACGTAGATGGCCCTTGTAGGTTTCATATTCGCTCCATTAAAGCCTTCAGGCGGATGGTCATCAATTGGCCAGCCTCCGTAGGCTACCCGGTCGGCAAATAGTTTAGGTTTCTGGATATCTTCCTGTTTCATAATATAGTCACCCACCAGCCGACGGCTTTCGCGCTTGCCCGGTAACATTCCGATCCAGGATAGGGCCCAATTTTCAGCTTCCGGATGGTTTCCTGAATTTTTGATATAATCCCATACGCCAAATAATACGCTCAGCAGATCATGACGGTTTTTTTGACCATCTCTTATGCTATCCTCCAGGCCGCCAAGTTCAAGCCACCAGTAGCCATATTCGATGGATATGATTTTCCTGTATACAAAATCTTTTGCAGTAAACTTACGCGCCCATTTTGGTGGAGTATAAGGCATTTTTCTTTCATGTTTCTGGGCCATGAATAGAATACTGTTACCCATAGATTTAGTGTCGGCTACATCTATTGCAAGAGACTCTCCCCACAATGATCTGGCTTCACGGCCAATCATGAACTCGGCACCTGCCAGGGCGGCCAGCGTACCGTCTCCGGTACAATCTGCAAAGTATTTTGCCGTGATTTCAGAACGCTCCTGGGTTGGCGAACATATGGCTATAACTTTGGTGATTTTTCCATCGGCAATCTCAGCATCACAAACCGTGGTGTCGAGCAATAACGTGAGATTCTTTTCTGAAATTACTTTATCATATAATATGAAATCCCACATCTCGTAAGACCTTTGCGGATTATCAACGGAATTGACCAGAAAGATTTCTTCCAGAATACCTGTTTCCCGCCATCCCTTCTCCAATATGGTAGCGCCGGAGATGTGCATCCTGATTTCGCTACTTGCATTGCCCCCCAGTCTTGACCGGTCCTGGATAAATATTACTGTAGCACCATTGCGCGCTGCAGCGATGGCAGCGCATATGCCCGACATTCCGCCGCCGGCTATGACCACATCGGCGGTGTATTTTTTGGTTTTAAAAACACCTTGACCTATGCTGTTACCCTGTGTTTCGTTATTGGGGGTATCCTGAGCAAGGATAGTCCCCGCAGGCAACAACATAGCTCCAGACCCCAGACCCAGGGTCTTTAAAAACGCTCTTCTTTTTGTTTCCATACTCATTTTTAATTTTTCAGGAATTCTGACCATCCTGATCGTGATTATTGATTTGTAAAAATTTCTTGCTTTTTAATGATGTCCAACGCTTTTTGCACCTGCTGCCCCTTCAATAGCTTAATGTGGTCCTTTAACATTTTACCCGTAGCCTGACTCACTGTAACATCTTTCAAATGGCCAAGCATTTCGTTTTGCAGCTTGAAATCCAGCCTGGGCATCATTGCAACGAGTTGCTCCTGATATTTCGGCATTTGCCACACCTTATCCGGTAGTTTTGCTATAGCAAAATAGGGGATGTATGCACTCCCTGAGCTCACTAACCTGATCAGTTGAGGGATATATTGCTCAACTTCTGCGTTCTGAATTTTTTCGAGCGCATAATATTGATAGTGGTAGTTGTCGGAAAGCATGAACTGGTTCAGTAATTGTTTGTTCATCAGGCTGTCTGTATACCTGGCTATCCTTTCGGCAATTGGTCCGTTGACGATGTGCCACAAGGTATGTGAACTATATACTGCTCCGGAAACGACTGCATTTTTTAACGATGGGTTGGTTGCGCCGGTTACCACATCAACCTTTACCCTGGAAGGGATGCTGGCTTCCCGGTCTACCAGGTCTTCAGCCTCATAGATGCCTAATGGCGAGGATTTATCTTTAAGCAGGCTATACATTTTTTCATGGTCCTGGGGGGTAAACGGCTGATGATCGAATTTGGTTAACAGGCTATCTGGCGGTAGTTCATACTTGCTGAAATTTCCAAGCAGATCCCAGTATAGCCCGATTGAAATATTGTAGCATATGCCTTCTTCACAAACCGGGGTAGTTAGGTAAGCATAAAAATACCCGGGCATATTGTGAAGGTGGTATAAATATACCGGAACGGCGCTGCCGTCTTTAGTTTTAGCAGTGAATGCTATTTTCCTGTCGGTCTGCCTGGCATTTGCCGCTGCTGTAAAAACGAATACCATCAAAATGAATGCAATTGCATTTTTAATTTTTGTCATTTCAATTGAATATCTGGTTAGGTTATTTGGCTTAACAACACACTAAAGTATACAGAATACCAGAGGGAGTAAGGGAATTACGGGAATAAAACACCGGCAACGTTCTCGACGTTTTTGTATGCAGAAGTTTGTATATAAGCCCGGTAAATGAGTCATTTGCTTTATGAAGAAAAAATTCATTGAACTATCCAGGCCATTCCTATCGATGGCAGCAATGGTATTCCTTTTTCCATTTACTATTTGTGCACAGGTTGATACGCTACCTGATGTTCTTCCAAAAAACCATAGTGATTTAATTGAAGCAAGATTAAGATATCAGGCATTCCTTCAGTTTATGCACCATCAACTGCCGATTAAAAATCCAGGGGAGCTGGAAGTTCATGGATCGGCATTAAAGCAACAGATCATCAAAAAGACAGGAGTGCTTACAGACCCTAAACTCGACTTTAATTTAACAGAAACCGGAAGCACTCAAATGAAGGGCTACCACATCAAAAATATAGCCTTTCAAACACGCCCTGGCGTATATGCTACGGCTAATCTATATGTTCCGGAAGGAACAGGGCCTTTTCCGGCTGTAATTCTTATGATGGGCCATTCAAAAAACGGCCGTTTTTACGAAAACTACCAGTCGGTAGCGCATAGTCTGGCCCTTAACGGGTATGTATGCCTTAGCATTGACCCCTGGGGATCCGGAGAGCGGACAACTACCCATGGGGTGTTTGAATATCATGGTGCAAATCTTGGCGGATCTTTACTCAATATTGGTGAATCTTTAATAGGAATGCAGCTTACAGATAACATCAGGGGAGTAGACCTGTTGAGTTCTTTGCCGTACGTGGATGCCAAAAACATAGGTGCTACAGGATCGAGTGGAGGAGGTAACCAGACAATGTGGCTTGCTGCAATGGATAACCGCATTAAAGCAGCTATGCCGGTAGTAAGCGTAGGTACATTTGAATCTTATGTAATGCGCTCTAATTGCATATGTGAATTATTGAATGACGGTTTAACTTTTACGGAAGCCGCCGGCGTATTGGCTATGGTTGCCCCCAGGGCGATAAAAATGTGCAATCATACACAGGATTCTTCTCCTGCTTTTCTTCCGGTAGAAATGCGCCGCAGTTTTAGTAACGCCCAACCCGTATTCAGGATGATGGGGGTGGAGGATCACATAGCCAACCAGGAGTTTGATAAAACACATGGCTATTGGAAAGAAGACCGGGAGGCGATGTTGGGTTGGTTCGATCTGCATTTGAAAGGTATTGGTAACGGAGCGTCAAAAAAAGAAATTCCGTTCGATCTGCTTCCGCAGGAAAAATTGATGACTTATGCAGCAGGAAAACGCGATAAAAATGTTGTCAGTACAGCCGGGTTTTGTATACAACGGGGAAATGAGTTAAGAAAAGCCTATATCGAAACGAAAAGGTTTGATGCGGATAAAAAACGTGAGGAGCTTAAAGCTATATTGCGCATCCAGGAACTGCCGGTGATAAAAGAGGTTCACCACTATTCCAGCGTAGCTATGTGGGAACGATTTACGTTGAAAACCTCGGATGGAAAACTGATCCCTTTGTTATGTTTGAAACCTGCAAACAGATCATCTAAATATGTGATAGTTTGCAATTCTGGCGGTAAAAAGAATATTCCGGCAAAGGTAATTGATGAACTCAGGCAAAAAGGAGTAGGTATTGCCGTTGTAGAGTTATCAGGAACCGGTGAATTGTTGTCTTCCAGGGAATTGAAGGACAAGACCATGGTTTTACATACCATTTCCCGTTCAGAATTGTGGTTAGGGAGAACCGTTTTAGGGGAATGGGTAGAAGAGCTCTCCATAGTTTCCGGGTATCTGAAAACCAGGTTAAAGGCCACCGAAGTTGCTATAGATGGCAGCAGGGAAGCCGCAATAGCTGCAATGTTTGTAAGTGCTTTAGGGGGCGATGTAAATAACCTTGTTTTACGTGATATGCCTGTAAGCTACTTGTTTGATAACCGGGATTCAATAGATTTCTTTAACATGGCCGTGCATCTGCCTGGCTTCCTAAAATGGGGTGACCTGTCTTTAGCAGCTGCACTTAACGGAAAAAATATGCGCATGATCAACCCGGTAACAATGTCTGGCCGAAAGTTAACTGAGGATCAATTAAAGGCGTATCGCCTGGAATTTGCCAAATTTAAGAAAATGTTAAATCAAACAGGTAGTGTGACATTGCTAAATCTTTAGCCGGTTCATCTACCTATAAATTTTTAACAACCTTTGAAAGTAGGGAGGTAAGACTTTTCAGTTCTGTACTGGTAAGCGTTTTAGATGCCTTTTGGGCAACTGTTTCCCGGAAATTTTCGGAATTATCAACGATAAACCGACCCTTATCGGCCACGCTCAGGTTGAAGACCCTGCGGTCTGCTGAGGATTGTTCCTGTTCAATAAGGCCATTTTCGATAAGAAATTTAAGTTGCCGGGAAATGGCAGGGGCACTGATGTTGAAGGCCTTTGCTATTTGTTTACCGGTGCATTGATCATGCCGGTATACATACGCTATTATATTGTAGTGAGTGGCCGTTACACCGTTGATGTCACCTTTATTCATGTTCGCCAATATGAAGCACTGCAGATCTGTAAATACTTCATAAAAAAGCTTTTCGTCCTTGTTCATTACAATATAATAGTTAACTTTGTTAAATATTATCAAAGTTAACTAAAATGACGGAGATTATCATCACAAATGCGAGGCAAAATAACCTGAAGAATGTTTCTGTTACCATACCCAAAAACAAGATTGTAGTTTTTACAGGCGTTTCAGGTTCGGGGAAATCCTCGCTCGTATTTGAAACGATAGGTGCAGAAGCGCAGCGCCAGTTTAATGAAACACAAGGCAGTTTTATCAGGAACCGGCTCCAGCATATCGGAGTGGCAGATGTAGATAAGATCGAAAACCTGAACGTACCTATTATCATTAACCAGAAAAGGCTTGGCGGAAGCGCCAGGTCGACTGTAGGAACGGCTACAGACGTTTACGCGTCTTTGAGGCTCCTTTTCTCCAGAATGGGAAAGCCGTTTGTAGGATACTCCAATGTATTTTCATTCAACAATCCATTAGGGATGTGCCCCGAATGCGAGGGGCTTGGCTTTGTGCAGACGGTAAAAGTAAATGCGCTTATAGATAAGCAGAAATCGCTAAACGAGGGCGCAATTCTGTTCCCGACTTTTCAGCCAGGTGGCTGGCGGCTGACGAGATATACGCTGTCTGGCTATTTCGATAACGATAAAAAGCTGGGCGATTATAGTGCAGAAGAAATGGACAGGCTGTTAAATGCCCCTGAACATAAGCCTAAAAAACCTTATCCGGAATGGGGGAAGACCGTGAAATACGAGGGCATAATCCCCCGTATTGAAAAGGCATTCCTAAAAAAGGAATCAAAAGAGAACATCACCCGGAAAGAGGCTTTAAAAAATATCATTGCAACCAGGCCCTGCCCGGTCTGCGGCGGTAAAAGACTAAACGATAAGATCCTGTCCTGCAAAATCAGCAATAAAAATATTGCAGACTGCACCGCGCTTTCTATTGACGGGCTTTTGGAGTTTGTCGGTTCGCTACATTCGAATACCTATGAAATCATACTTGATGAACTTAAAAAGAAGCTAAAGAACATCATGGGCATTGGGCTGCAGTACCTGACCCTGGATAGGGGTACAAATACACTTTCTGGCGGAGAAAGCCAAAGGATAAAAATGGTAAGAAACCTTGGCAACAACCTTACGGATCTGCTCTATGTATTTGACGAGCCAAGCATTGGACTTCATCCACAGGACCTGCAGAACATCGCGTCAATTATCAAACAGATAAGGGATAAGGGAAATTCGGTATTGATTGTTGAGCATGATCCCGATCTTATCAAAATAGCGGATTGGGTTATTGATATGGGGCCGCAGTCTGGCAAAAACGGTGGTAAGATTGTTTATGAGGGAACTTTTGAGGGCTTAAAAAAATCGAAAGGAAAAACAGGTTTATATTTTGCAAAGGCACCTAAGGCCAATAGCCAGCCAAGGAAAGCGCAAGGTTATCTGGAAATTGAAAATGGCCATCTCCATAATCTTAAAAACGTAAGTGTAAAAATCCCTAAAAATGTAATTACAGTAGTTACCGGAGTGGCTGGATCGGGCAAGAGTACGCTGATCAATAAGGTATTGCCCCAGTTTTATCCGGAAATAACGGTTATTGACCAATCCCTGTTTGCTGCCAGTATCCGATCCAACCTGCTTACCTACCTCCACCTTTCAGATGATATGAGGGAACGGTTTTCGAAGGCCAACCATGTTTCCCCGAAGCTTTTCAGTAAAAACAGCGAGGGTGCCTGCAAAAATTGCAGGGGAATAGGTGTAGAAAAAATTGATCTGGCATTTATGGACGATATAGAACAGCCCTGCGAAGTTTGCGGAGGATCGGGCTTTAAGCCGGAGGTTTTAAAATACAGGTATAATGGCAAGAACATCATCGAGGTAATGGACATGACGGTTGAGGAAGCCATTGAATTTTTTCCAGACAAATTGTATGAACAGTCTTTTACCATGCTGTTTACGCTGGGTTTGGGCTATCTTACTTTAGGGCAGCGGCTGGACAGTTTTTCTGGCGGAGAAAGGCAGCGCCTGAAATTGACCAGGGAACTTACACAATCCGATAAAACGATTGTTCTGGATGAACCAAGTACCGGCTTACATCCCAGTGATACCCAAAAACTCCTGGATTTTATGGACGCCATGACCGAAAAGGGAAATACGCTGATTGTTATAGAACATAATCTTGATGTCATCGCCCATGCAGATTGGATTATTGATATTGGTCCCGGAGCCGGACAATACGGAGGAAAGGTTTTGTTCTCTGGAACAGTTACCGACCTGTTGAAAGACAGGGTTTCCTTAACGGCAAAATACCTAAGACAGCATCTGGGCAAGCCGCTAATCAAAAACTGAGGTGCTATTGTTTCAAATAATGAAGCGCTACACATCCTGATTTGAAATGGATGGTATTGACCAGCTTTAAACTAAGATTTTCCTGAAGGCTTCCCGGATCCAGCAGTCGTCTTCCTCTTCCTACGATCCCCGGATGAACAACCAGGTTAAATTCATCGATAAGGTCTGCTTTGATCAATTCCGGAAGCATGCTGACACTGTCTACTGATATTTTTTTACCGGGCTGCTGTTTTAGCTTCAGCAGCTCTTCTGCAGGGTTACTGCGGATGATACGCGTTTTTTCATCGCCACTTTCCAAAGTTCGTGAAACCACAACACGGTCAATAGCGCTAAACCTTTCGGCAAATCTATTTTCAGCTGCTGTGCCGGATTGATCCCTCGCCACATCGCTCCAGTATGGAAACATGAGCTGGTAGATGACACGGCCGAAAAAGAAGAGGTCTACATCGTCCATCGTTCCGGTAAAGTACTCCAATACCTCTTCGGCCGGATTAAACATAGTGTGGTCACAGTAGCCGTCTATGCTAATGTTCATACCAAATGATACAGTTCTCATTTTATTGGTTTTTGTTTTTAAGACTATAAGCCAAAAATAAGCCAGGATTTGAAATATTTTGAGGGTATGCTGCGGCAAAAACAGGGGGTTGTTAAGCCAATAGTATTAGTCTAGCTTAACTATAAGATTTTCTATAACTGCGTAGCGGCCTTCTTTTATTCTTTCTTTCCTTCTTTCTTAGCACGGTCTGATAAAAATTCCTCGATTCCCATTGTAGTAGTTCTTTTTGTTATGTTAGCTACTTCTTTATAAATCGCGAAACGGTTTTACTGGTTAAAAGAGAAAATCACAAGCTCATGGAAGCGCTGAGGTAGGATGCTGATGAACACCTGAAGTTATGTAAGATCTGTTAATTATATTTGATTAACTAATTATCTGAATTATGAAATCTCTCCTAACGTTTGTTTTATTCATTATTTTTTCCCTGACTAAATTATTTGCCCAAAATACTACCGAAGCGGTAACAATGGAGGGCGATACCGTTCAGTTGTTTACAAATAAGACCTGGAAATTTAAACCCAGGCCAGCCGCTGATGTTTACGACATAGACAGCAACAAGTACAAAACTGTCAGAATTGGCGACCAGGTTTGGATGGCCGAGAACCTTAAAACAACCAGGTTTAAAGATGGTACGCCAATTACAAATGCAAAGACACTGGAACAATGGAGGGGCAGTCTTGCGCCTGCCTATGCGGCTTATAATAACGACAGTTCGCTTGTTGCTGAAAATGGACTGTTGTACAACTGGGGTGCTGTAAGCAGCAATTCCTGTTTATGCCCCGAAGGATGGCGGGTGCCTACCAAAGAAGATTATGAGACGATGCTCAGAGCCAATACCAAAAGCCTTTACTATAACGTAAATAATACGGGCGGATTCATGGCCAGGTTAAGCGGAGCAAGATATATGAGCAATGCTGGTCAATTTCTAAGTTATAACTTCAGTGCCCACTTTTATACTTCCAGTATCACAGCAAAGAATGATCCCTATTTTCTATCACTTACCCCAATTTATTCGAACACTGAGGTGAGGGCTTATGATGGTACAAACCCAAAAGAATCCCGCCTTTTTGGGCTGTCGGTAAGATGCATCCGCATGGAACAACCCTTTCAAACTTTTTCCCAGCACCCCTCTGTACAACCTCAAAACCCATCGGCAGGCGGTGCTACAGTAGTTAAACCACAACCTAAACCAGGTTATACAGCAGTGTATTCTGCTAGCAGCGACGGAACGCAGGGCACTAAAATTTTATATTTTGTTAAAAATGGTGTGGTTTACGCTGCGGATCAGTCCAATAATGTTTCTACACGTGTACTCAGGTACATTGTAGGTGAAAAGGTGTTTGGTGCTGATGCGAATACCGGTGCCAGAACCAACACGGTTTTATATTATATAGTAGGCACAAAAGTGTACGCTGCAGACCTGCAAACCCGGGAGCGTACCAATACCGTACTGCATCATATCGTAAATAATGTAGTTTATGCAGCAGAAGCCTATACCGGGGCAATAACAAACAGGAAGCTCAGGTTTATTATTGGTGGCGAAATAACGGATTAGTTTGCTTGTTTAGACATTAGGTTTCCAAGAGGAAGTAAGGGAAGTAAATTGCCATACAAATCCGGTCTAAACGGGCTTTGAGCAGGTTTAAATCAGGTGCCGAAAGCGGCACCCTTTAGCCGAAAATGCTATGAAACGCGCTTCTGCAATCTTTGACAATTTCAATTGGCAATCCTTCTTTTATATGAAAGCGGATTTTACCTTCCACTGCAAAACACCTAAGATAGCTGGTTAAGGCCCCAGGCTGACTATCCGACTGGAAAAAGAGTTGATATACTTTGGCTATCTCTGCAAGCTTTTCATTGAAAAGAGAGGTCTGAAATGGTGTGACAGCAACGCCTTTTGGGAATATGAACATATGGTACAATTAATTATTTTCTATTTTTTTTACCCTTACGGCATTAGGTCCTTTAGGTCCTTTTTCAAGGTCAAATGTTACCTTGTCATTATCTTTTATGGGTTCCAAAAGAGCGTTTTTATGTACAAAAATCTTGTTCCCGAATTTGTTTTCAATAATGAACCCGAACCCTTTTTCAGCGCTGTAATTTGTTACAATGCCTGCATTCTCTTTTTTGGACTCATCAGCCGGAGCTGCGCCCAGTTGGATGTCTTCCAGTTTTATTTCACCGCCTGTGGGTTTAACTGGCTTGTCGGTAAAGTTGCCATTCTCGTCAACGTAAGCGATCATATCTTCAAATGAAGTAGTGCCGCCTTGTTTACGGCTTTCCATTTTCTGGGCCTTTTCCTGTTTCTTTTTTGATTTTTTCTTATTTCTTTCTTTTTTGGCGAACGATTCACCCATAGAACTCCTTTTTTATTGTAAAGCCTTAAATGGCAAAAATCTGATTTTGGAGTATGGTGTTTAACCACATCCTTAAAATGTTATTCAAAATACGGGGGCTGGAGAAGCAAAGACTGAAGGGGAGAAACTATTCCAACTATATCAGGCAAAGACAGAACCTTGTTATTTTTGACAAAGATACATTTAAATAACCGGAATAACTAATTTATAGATGGAAGCTGCCGGGGGACTGCAGCCCGACTATTACAAAAAAACAGATGCAGATACTCCTTACCTGGAATTTTCGATCACCACCAGGGGTGGAAAAACGATAAAAGTAAGTGTTAAAGCACGAAAAGAATCTTTACAATCCGATAGTTAAACCCAGGCCAACATCTATAGTTCCAGTTTTTTGTTTAGATGATGGTGCCGTTATTGTAGCGCCATTAGCAGTAGCAGTATATCCTTTAAAGTTCACATTTGAATTGTTGAAATCGCCGTATAATTTTAATCCTAAATTGCTGTTCAGCTGATACTTAAATGCCATACCTGCCAGATAAGCAAAAGAGGTTGCCGATTGGGATTCCTGGCTTCCGGACGAAGATCCAATACCCGGAATACTATAATTTGCATTTACTTCCGGGGTTGAGGTAAACTGAACACCTGCGGCTTCCCTGAATTCTATTGCAAAATTTTCACTTTTTGATAAAGCAAATGTTTGGGTTAAACCAGCCAGAACAGACCCCATTTTCCATGTACCTGTATTAATAGACATGCTACCTCCTGAACCATCTGGTAACGTATAATTTAATGCGTCTTTAGCAATTCCGTGAATTTTTCCCTTTAAAATAACAATTGCACCTACAACTTTAGAGAATTGATATTGGTACCCCAAATCGACATAAAAACCTGTTGCAGCCAGTCCTGCTTTTTCATCACTGGCTTTTTTTAAGCCAAAATCCCCAATGGGAAAGCTTGGCCCTAATCCAATAAACAATGATGATTTTTTAGCAGCAGATTGAGCGAAAATGGTTACTGAACAAAAAAGTAAAAGAGCAGAAAATAGGAGCTTTTTCATATTGAAAATTTAGCGTTTGTTTTTACAAATGTAGCAGGTATTTTGTATTATCAAAATATGGCCAATTGATGTGAATGTACTGGGTAGTTTGTTGCATATGCTTAAAATAATTCTTTAAAGGGTGGGCAATTGCACCCACCCTTATGATTGAAACCCTTGGTGAATCCAAGTAAACTAGCGCTTTTTTACCCACTTGGCCTCTTCTGTGATTTTTGAAAAGGATCTTCCTCTTTTACGCTTTTCGTGTTCTGAGGCGGAAAAATGCCAGGATTCTCTGCGCAATTTGAGGTAACTATTGTAAGCTTCAGTTGCTAAGTAACCATTGTTTACTGCTGTTATAACTGCACATCCTGGTTCATCTACATGCCGGCAATCGGCGAAACGACAGGATGCTGCAAAATCTGAAACATCAAACATAGCTGTCAATACATCTGAATCGTCTGTAGCTAAACCAAATTCTCTGACACCAGGAGTATCGATCAGAACACCGGAACCGTTCATCAGTATCATTTCTCTCCGTGTTGAAGTATGCCTTCCTTTACCGCTAGCGCTGCTTGTTTTGGAAGTGGCAAATACCGTCCGCCCGCACAACGCATTAATTAAGGAGCTTTTCCCTACACCCGAAGATCCAACAAATACTGCTGTTTGTCCCTGTGCAATAGATTTACGTACGGGAAGCAATGTTTCCGGAATATGGATGGTGGTGAAGAATATAGGCATTTGGAAGTAAAGATGCGCTAATGACTGATTTACTTTACGCCTGTTAAATTCTAAATCCGATTTGGTAAGTATCAATATGGGCTGAATACTTTCTTCCAGTATCTGAACCATAAAACGCTCTATCCGGCGAACATTGAAATTGGCATCAAGGCTTTGAACGATAAAAGCCTTGTCTACGTGAGTAGCTATGGCCTGTTTATCTGATACTGTGCCACTTTTTCTTCGGTATAAAGTATGAACGCGGGGTAAGATGTCGACGATTAACCCCTTGTCCTCGTCAAAAGGCTGAAATATAACCCAATCGCCCGTACAGGGAAGTTCAAATGAAGGCCTTCCGTAAAGTAAATTACCGGTTAGTTCGCATAACAGCAGGCCCTGTTCTGAGATAACCTCGTAATTGGTTTTGTTTACTGCAGATACGCGGCCATGATAAAGATGTTGATATGAAGAGTTTTGCTTGAGCTGGAACAGCTTATTGCTCCAACCATATAATGATAAGTTATTCACTTTCTGTAATTTAAAATGATGAAATAAGATTGTTTAATTCTTCCTTATCCGAATGGCTTGCCGCATATAAATCACCTCTGGTAACATTAGAGATACCAAACTGACAGGCTTAAAAACAAGGCACCCGGAATCAGGCAATCATTTCAGCCGCTAAACTGCAATATGTGAATAGTTGTTGCATGAACAACAAATGTAAGAAATATTATGGAATTAGGTTTAAAACCCAGCACTATCAGCAAGATGACCAGGTGGTCCACACTTTAGTTCATAGATACGTATATTAGCAGAGTTCATTGATATCAGATCAAGGTTATGAAAAACGACTATTTAGACAGTGTTATCAAGCAGTTTTTATATTATAAAATGCTTGGCGAAAAAACTTTTGACCAAATCAGGGAAGATCAATTGTTTTTTCAGCCCAACCCGGATAACAATAGTATTGCAATGATTGTAAAACACCTGGCGGGCAATATGCTTAGCCGCTGGACAGATTTTTTAACAACCGACGGAGAGAAGTCCTGGCGTAACCGAGACGCGGAGTTTGAGAATGACCTGGCATCTAAGGTGGAGCTGCTCCGCTTATGGGAACAAGGTTGGAAGGCTATGCTGGATACGCTCGGTTCACTGTCTGCCGGGGACCTGGACCAAATCGTTTATATCCGTAACCAAGGCCATACCGTGATGGAAGCCATCAACCGCCAGCTTGCTCATTATCCTTATCATATTGGGCAGATTGTTTATATCGGTAAGATGCTGGCCTCAAACTGGCAATCTTTATCCATCCCCAAAGGCAATTCGGCTGAGTTTAATGCCGAAAAATTTGCGCAGGAAAAGCATCGCGGACATTTTACTGATGAATTTTTGGATCCAAAGGCTTAGCATTTAAAACGCTACCCCAAACTGGAAACCGATACCAAACGAGGAAGGCTGCTCATTGCCAAACCTTGCCGGAAGCGGGATGGCCACAAAAAAGCTACTGCCTTTATTCTTTTTAACCGTTTTATTGATAACCGGGGTAAATCCGTAACGTCCTGAAGTTTCAAAGGCTGCCCTACCTGCAAAGGTAAAGCCATTGCCCAATACAACCAGTACGCCAGGATGGAAAAGCACATTGCTGACTTTGCTGGTACTGCCTGTAGCCCGGATAGTTGGAACGATCTCACTGGAAAAACCGATTCTGGCGCTTTTCCAGATATTGATCCCAATGGGCATGCCAACCACATAACTATCTTTAAAGTTGGTGTGTGTGCCATCCGAACTAAAGGTAACTATGGGATGCACGATACCTATATAGCCGGCCAGTTTAGGATAGGTTTGGGTTGCCTGACCAAAAGTGATAGAAACGCTTGTAATGACCAGCAGTAATAAACCGGTGAAAATTTTATGTATTTGTGTTTGCATAGCACAAGATTATGCGATGCTCTGCTGCTAAAATAGAACAAATTTTACTATTGGTACAGAACTTACTTTTTAGCCCTGTGTTTCTTAAATTCAGACGGAGTAAGCCCGGTTTCAAGTTTAAAAATCCGTGTAAAATGGCTCTGATCGGAAAACCCGGTGAGGTAGGCGACCTCTGATAATGAGTAGTCTGAGTTCTCTATGTACGCAATAGCTTTTTCAATCCGTATTTTGCGAATGTATTCACCGAACGAAAGGTTGTCGAAATATTTAGAAAATTCTCTTGAAACATATGCCGGATTTATGTTTAGCTCGCTGGAGATTCCAGAAAGGGTTAAAGCCAGGTTGGTATCTATCTGATCCTGTATGATGGTTTTTAATTCTTTTGCCCAGGCAGGAATTCTTGTATCTTTTCCTTGTTTTAAAAACTTTTGATACACATTTACCAGCAGTTGCTCTACCGGGCTTTCGGTATGCCGGACATCCTGAAGATGTTTAGCCCAGGTATACAATGCATCATAAATCACCATACCAGCCTTTAACAGTTCCTGGTCATCTTTAATGTTATGCGCCATCCCCGCGGCAATTGCCCATAAACCTGAAGCCTGGCTTGCAAGGCTATGCCGATCGGTATCTGCCCCTCTGACAATGGGCGCCATGATCTGTAAAGCCGGATCATTGAGCTTATATTTTTTGATCAAGGCATCAAAAGTGCATTGCCCATTTTTATGGGTCAGTTCTACACCAACCACATCAAATGGGATAGCATTTAGTTCGCCTGCTTTTTCTATAACAGCATCAAAAGGCACGTAATAGAAAAGGGCATCGGGATCTATAAAAGTTTTTATGAGCCAGGGGCAGGCTATCCGGTCAATCTTCGGTCTTTCTCTGGTGATCCATTTCATAACTCAAAACTAATTAGAATTAACGAAATATATCCCCTCATTAAATGCTATAAAATCGGGCCATTTTCAGCGCTATGGGCAGCCCTGAAAGCCACGCGTCCGCCTTCGGGAAGTTCAGCCTGGATTCAGACAGAATCAGCAGTTGCAACCAGTTCAGCGTTCGCCCATACGGCCCGGGGGTGATAATGCGTTCATAGCAAGTTTAAGTCAATTGCGGATTAATGACCAATAGCTTTATTATTTGTTTAAACTTTATTTAAAACTTTTTGATGGCACCAAAGGTTAATTGCTGTAACCTATAAGATATTAATTCTTAACACATCGAAAATTAGATAGACATGACAAAAAAACAAATTACCCCATCAAGCCCAGCTTGTTCTGATTACAGTTAAATATTCAGTGGAAATAAAAGCTAATGAAAAATACGCTCACAAGAATCTGGAAAGGAAAACAAAGCCTTGAAGTCTTTTCTCTGGAAAATCATCAGTCACAACTAATAGGGGGAGGAATTGTTTATGGTTTAACAAATGGTCCTGCTACAGCCATGAAATATCAGGTTGTTCTGGACAAATGCTGGAAAGTGAAGGCTGTAAAAATTACTTTGCTTACCAAACCCTATACGCTTCTTGTACTGTCTGTGGATAATTATAACAGATGGTTTGACCAATATAACAGGCATTTACCTGACTTGGATGGTTGTGTAGATATAGATATCTCTGCTACACCTTTTACCAATACTTTACCTATCAGAAGACTGAAGTTGCAGGTTGATGAAACACAGCAACTGAAGGTGGTTTATATTAAGGTGCCGGAACTTACTGTTTTACCGCTGATACAATATTATACCAGAATTTCGGAGCGGCGCTATCGCTATGAAAATGTCCATACAAATTTCAGATCGGAACTCTTTGTAGACCAAGAAGGACTGATGGTTACATATCCGGGGCTTTTCGAATGTGTTTACGCGCTTTAGAATTCCGGATGCACCCTTACTGAAATCATTGTGTTTTTATAGCTAATTTTAGGCAATGGAAAATGATTTAGAAAAGTTGAAATACCCGACTGGCCGCTTTGTTGCTGCCAGGCAATACAATCCGGATACTTTGGCATCCTGGATAGGTGGCATCAGATCGGCACCTTTGTTGTTCGATTACTGCATCGAAAATCTGGATGAGGCCCAATTGAATACACCTTACCGTCCGGGTGGCTGGAATGTGGCACAAGTGGTGCATCACGTTGCCGACAGCCATATGAACGCTTACATCAGGCTGAAGCTGGCACTCACAGAAGATACACCCACCATCACTCCCTATGACGAAAATGCCTGGGCCGAAATGGCGGATGTACAGCTTGTGCCGCTAAATGTATCGGTAACCTTGCTGCATGCCCTGCACAGAAGATGGACAACATTGCTGGAGCACTTAAAAGAAGAAGGCTGGACAAGGACCTATTATCATCCGGAAAGTAAGGAGTACATGCCGGTATGGCAAATGACCAATCAGTACAGCTGGCATGGTGCGCATCATGCAGAGCAGATTATTTCTTTAAGAAAAAGAATGGGATGGTAGGTTAAAATTTATACCGCTGAAGCTGTCCCCGGACTGAGAATTGAATCGTTATTAAGCAAACATTAATATTTTAAAAAATGAGAGCTTTGCATATTATTTCAAGTCCCAGGGGAAAGCAATCCTATAGTAGAGGACTCAGTTCGGCCATCGTTGAAAGACTGCTGGAAAGAAACATCGTAAAAACGGTTGTTGAAAGAAACCTTATCGAGAATGTTACTCCTCACCTGGATGAAGTATTGGTAAAGGAATTTTATAAAATTCCTGAGAAAACAGATTCCAATCCGATATTGAGTTATGCTGATTCTATCTTTTGTGAAATCAAAGAAGCTGATGTGATCGTTATAGGTACACCTATGCACAACCTTGGAGTTTCTGCTCCCTTAAAGGCCTGGATTGACCAGTTGGTTCGTTTTGGCATCACATATGGATATGGCAACGATGGGAAAAGATATGGCTATTTAAAAGGCAAAAAAGTTTATCTGGCCATTGCCTCCGGAGGCAGGTCAGCAGATTGGCCTGAAAATTTCGAATTTATAGCCTCCTATATCAAAGCTGTTTTTAATGCTTATCTGGGAATTACTGATATTTATACCTTTAGAATAGAAGGGACGGCATCGAATAACTTTGAGGCCAATTATGAAGAGATTATTAAAAGTTTAAAATAGAATCATATGAAAGAATTTGCATTAATTTTCAGAATAAAGGATATCAGCGATTTTCGGCCTTCACCGGAACAAATGCAGGAAAGGATGAATTGGTTAGCCGGCATTGCTTCTCAAAACAAATTAGTGGATAAAGGCAATACGCTTCTTCCATTTGCAGCAAGTGCAAAAACCGTAAAACCAGGTAATGTGATAACCGACGGTGCTTACACTGAAATCAAAGAATTTATCAGCGGTTACATTGTTGTAAAAGCTGACACCATTGATGAAGCAGTAGAAATGGCGAAAGGCAATCCGATTTTTGAGCAGGTAGGTGGAAATATTGAAGTGAGAGAAGTCTTAAAGCGTGATTGATCCAAAATCACATAGGGAACTTTTACCCCATTTGTTCCGACAGGAATACGCTAAAATGACGGCCGTGCTTTGCCGTCATTTTGGCCTGGTACATATCGAAATTGCCGAAGATATTGCCAGCGATACATTTCTTAAAGCATCTGAACATTGGGCCGTCCATGGCATACCCGATAATCCGACAGCATGGTTATATACGGTAGCCGGGAACAAAATCAAGGATTATTTTAAACACAGATCTGTTTTTGAAAACAAAATCAAGAACGATATAAAACCTGATGAAATTGAAATAGGAAAGGATTGGGAATTTAATAATGAAATCATTGCCGACAGCCAGCTGGTAATGATTTTTGTGGTTTGTAATCCCGCCAATTCGGTAGAGGCACAAATCTCGCTGGCGCTTCAAATTCTATGCGGTTTTAGTGTAGAAGAAATTGCCAACGCCTTTTTGACAAACAAAGAAACCATTAAAAAACGTTTGCAAAGAGCAAGGACGAATCTGCGAAATGATAATTTTCAGATTAAGCACTTAACCGAAACTGATATAAATGCAAGGTTGGACACGGTTCTAAAAACGCTGTACCTGCTTTTCAATGAGGGCTATTTTTCCAAAACCAATAATCAGCTCATTAGAAAAGAACTTTGTGCTGAAGCAGTCAGGTTAACATTGTTTTTAACTGAAAATCCATTGACCAATACCCCGCAGGTAAACGCCTTACTTGCTTTAATGTGCTTTCAGAGTTCGAGACTCGATGCAAGAACAGGTATAGATGGCGAAGCCATTCTTTTTGATCAACAGGACAAAAGTATTTGGGATAAATCACTTATTGACAGGGGAAATTATTATTTAATCAATGCCTGCAATGCCGGGGAAATTTCAAAGTATCATTTAGAAGCAGGTATAGCCTATTGGCATACAACCCCCACTGATAATAACAAATGGGAACACATCTTGCAATTGTACAACAGACTTATACTTATTGAACATTCGCCTGTCATTGCTCTCAACAGAGCCTTTGTTTTCTCTAAAGTATATGGCAATGAAAAAGCGATCAAGGAGGTGGAGTGCCTGAATCTTTCTGAAAGCAATTATTACCATGCATTATTAGGTTATTTGTATTCCAATACAGATAATAATGCATCAATTGAGCATTATATAAAAGCAATCAATCTGACCAAATCCGGAATAGCGAAAAAGACGCTTAAAAAACAGATCGACAGCTTGTTAAAAATCGAGAAGAATAACCCTTAAGAACTTATTGGAATAACGGTGTTAGGGCATATTCAATAGGTATTTTTTAAGACGCCAGGATCTAAACGTTAAAAGAATCTTTGAAACATTATCATTTTAACATTGTTCTAATGGCAACTAAATGATATCACTATGGAAACTTCAAATCACGATAGCGTTCAACCGCTAAAAACAAGGGACGATAAGCGTGAGCACAACATAGATGCCACCAAAAGTATTTCACAGATGCGGGAAGAAGCAGAAAGCAAAAAAAGTGATAAGCTGGCAGATCAACCTGGTGAGCAGGAAAACGGTGCAGACGATGACGCTATGAACTATAAAAGTGATCGGGAGCATGGCAGTTACAATCCTGAAAATATCTAGGGTTTAGTGTTTCTATCTTTACATTTTATGAAGAATAAGACGGAAAGTAAATTTGAACAGGTGGCTTCCAGGATCACCTGCTGGACCGGGAGTTCGCTGGCCTTTGGTATTGCGGTAGGGGTAGTCATTACCTGGGTTGTTTCCGGGCCGGTTTTTGGGTATTCAGATACCTGGCAGCTGGTCATCAATACCGGAACAACTATTGTGACCTTTCTTATGGTGTTCCTGATTCAAAAATCACAGAATAAAGACGGTAAGGCTATACAGCTAAAGTTAAATGAGCTGATTGCCGCAAGCAGATTTGCCAGCAACCGCATGGTAGATATTGAAGACCTAACCGAAGCTGAACTGGATATACTACACAGGTATTACGCGAAATTATCTGAGAAAGCTGAGGCGGATGACGATATACATCAATCGCATTCCATTGATAAGGCCAAGGAGGTAGCGGAAGCAAAAAGCAGGCATGCAAAACACATAAAATAATTGAATTCATTGTGGTAGATGAAAATGGGAAATAGTTGTGGATAACCCATTAAAGGTTGATAAATAACCTAAACTTCTGCAAGCTAATTCAGTTAACTATATAATTGTATAGTTATGATTCTAAAGTGCTGAGCTATGAAAAAGTGTATTTATGTTGTAGAAGACAACGCTGCAATCAGAGATGTTATCGAATTTATGCTTACAGAGGATGATTACGATGTGGTAATTTCTCCAACAGTTCATGATTTTTGGGCACATATGCAACTTCGCACCCCGGATATGGTTGTGCTGGACATTAAATTGCCGGATGGTAACGGTCTTGAAATCTGTAAGGAGCTTAAAAGCAATATTAAAACATATGCCATTCCAGTAATGATGATGTCGGCCAACAACTACCTGAGCAAAGTGAAATCGCATTGCGCAGCAGACGAGTTTATCAATAAGCCCTTTGACTTAAACGATTTTGCACATCGCATTGAGTATCACGTTGCAAGTTAGGTTAACCTATAGACTTTCCGAAAGGAGAGAAGGCCAGGTTCATTAACTTGAAATGTTGCCTTCCGAAGGGTATGCCAATAATAGTGATGCAGAAGAGCAGGCCAAAAAACAGGTGTGTAAGTACAATCCAAAAGCCGCCGAATACAAGCCATATGATGTTCATTATGGTAGACAGGCATCCGGTATTTGAAGAAGTATCTTTAATTCTGACCCCAAAAGGGGCAAGGCCTACAAAAGCAAATTTAAAGCATTGTATGCCAAATGGAATGCCCACAATGGTGAGGCATAAAATTAAGCCTCCAATGATATATTCAAAGAAGATAAATATTCCGCCAAAAACTATCCAGATAATATTCCCAATTAAATTCATAAGATGCAGCCTTAAATCATGTTGTTACTTGGGACTTAAGACATCATAGTCTTGCCGATGTTACAAATCTTTTGTAGAATGATTGAAGCTGCATTATGCCTGGCAAAACTCATCACGGCTTATTTCAAAACCGGCCTCGGGTCAAATATTACCTTGATGCTTACTATCTTTCCGTTACTTACAGTATACCATCCTGCGGTTAATATACTGGTGCCACCCATGTCTATATTGTAAAGCAACGCTACATCATTTTCATCGGCAACGGCTTTTTGTACCTCATATTTGAACTTCATTTTCTTCATGTCTTCGATGTATACGTCGGCACCTTCTCTTGATCCCAATACACCTTTAAAGTTCATGTTACCATCAAGACAGTTCTTAGCAGCAGCAAAATCTTCCTGATTTAATGCATTAATAAAAGTGAGTACTATGTCTTTGCTTTTCATCTATATTACTTTTTTAATTCGGATTCGGTATGCATAGCGCACACCCAACTATCTTGCTCTTTGACCCAGGTTGATGTGCAGGCACATTTTTCGGAAGACTTCTGACCATCGGCGCTATATGCCAATTCAATAAGATAGGCTATAACAGCACTGTCTTCACCAATAATTTCACTTTCGGTTTCAGAAATATTCAACACCTTCAGTTGATTCCCTTCTGCCGAGTCAAACATTTTTTTAAAAGAATCTTCGTCCACACTTCTTACGCCATTTTTACCTGCCACAATACAAGGGAAGCGGGTAAGGCTTTTAACCGTATCAAAATCGTGGGTTTCCATCGCTTTCCAATACTTTTTTTCCAGATCCAGAATTTGATTTTTCATAGGTACAGGATTTGTTTTCAGTAGTCTTATTTTTGAATAGTGTTATAACAAAGCAGATTGGATATGGTTTGTTATAACACATAGTCATTTCCAGGCTTGGCTAATTACGGCGCTTATAGGAGCAATCATTGGCTCCGCTCCAAATTTTTCCGATAACACTGCTTCTATAGTAATGACGATTTCATCTATCCAGGCAGGATTGATTTTTTTTATTTCCTGAAAAACAGCGCCGCTATGCACAAGACCAACTGCAGCTGCGCTGGCACTGGCGCAAACCGAACTCTTTTGCACCTTTTCAATTGATATTTCTGAAAATCCCGCCTGTTGTAATAATGGTTTTATGATAGCTTCATCATTCATGGAAGTTGCCAGATTGTACGCGTCAGGTAGCGCACCCTCAATATATTGTTCTGCCACCAGGCGGGCAATATAGGAAGGCCCATTATGCTCCAGTTTATCCCAGGTGCTTATCAAAAACATACCGCCTGGTCTTAACACACGATAGGCCTCGTCAAATGCTTTTTGTCTGTCGGGCACAAACATATAACCAAAACAACACACCACAAGGTCTATACTATTATCATCAAAAGGAAGTTCCTGCGCATCTATGGTTTGCCACACAATGTCAAGATCACTTGGCTTTTCTTTGGCAACAGCAAGCATATCCTCATTAATATCTGAAGCGATCAGTTTGGCGGAAGCCGGAATTTTTTTGCGCAGATGTTGTGTAACCCGGCCTGTTCCGGCGGCTATTTCGAGCGCAAGCGAAACTGAGGAAGGGTGGATGCGTTTTGCTACTTCAACGGCATAAGGTTCAAAAAACATAGGGCCCAGAAATTCATCGTAGTGAATGGCACTCTCTTTTTCCATAGGTGATTGTGTAATAGTCAAAAATACTGAAAATAACGGTATCATTGCATTTTGATAAAAGACAATATGGAACCGCTAAAAGAAATGTTCAACCTTGAGTTCTACCAGCATTATGCCACTGTATTTTCTGATGCAGACAGAAATTTCAATGCTCCTGCGTTCTTAAAAGATGTTACAGCCAATTTGCATGAACTTGAACTGAATGGACGGCTCCGGAACACAGCTGTGGTTTTGCAAAAGCATTTGCCCAAAGGGTTTGAAGCAGCTGTTGATGTCCTGTATAAAGCTGCGCCAGCCCTAAAAAGAGGATATACCGCATTGGTATTGCCTGACTTTGTGGGGCTTTATGGTAAAGAACATTTTCAACGTGCTATGGAAGCACTCAGGGATTTTACCTCGCTGGGATCTTCAGAATTCGCGATCAGGGAATTTTTAAGGATGGATCTGGATAAGACGCTGAAAGTAATGCAATATTGGGCTGAAGATAAAGATGAGCATGTAAGGCGACTTGCTTCTGAAGGCAGCAGACCACGATTGCCCTGGTCGTTTAAACTGGAACAACTGATTAAAAATCCTGCACTGACAACCGGCATTCTTGAACGATTGAAATCCGATGAGTCGGCTTACGTACGAAAGTCGGTAGCAAACCACCTCAATGACATTTCTAAGGACAATACCGGTTATATGCTGCAGCTGGTAAAAAGCTGGGACAGCAGTAATCCTCATACCAGCTGGATCATTAAACATGCGAGCAGGACACTCATCAAAAAAGGTAACCAGGAATCACTATCGTTGTTTGCCTTTGAGAAAGCTGTAAAACTGCAGATTGATAATTTTATACTGAGTTCAAACCTGCTTCATTTAGGGCAAACTCTTCAGTTCGGTTTCGAACTGAAGAGCTTAAAAGATCAGCCGCAAAAGCTGGTTGTAGATTACGCCGTTCATTACATAAAAGCTTCAGGGGAACAATCGAAAAAGGTTTTTAAGCTAAAGGAACTTACACTAAGGCCGCATCAGGTGCTGCAGATTACCAAAAAGCAATTGTTTAAAGACCTAACCACCCGTAAACATTACTCTGGAACGCATATCCTTGAAATTATAGTAAACGGCAAAGTATTCGGGACTAGAGAATTTGATCTTTTTTGCCAGTGCAGGTAAATTGCTGCGCTTAAAAAGGCCTGAAAGCCGGCCGGCTTGTTAAGGGAGAGAAAGACCAGGGGATGGAAGAAAGTATAACAATCAGGCCAATGGTAAACCATAATGCCATGATGTGATACTTTTGCTGCGCATCTTGTGTTTTACTGACTTTTTCAGACGCGATGCTGATCATGAAGACTGCAATCGTCATCATGGTAATGTGTTCCATTCCGAAAAACCTGATTTCCCTTAAGTGTACCGCTGTCTTAAAATTATTCAGAAAATAGCTGACCATGGGGCTGATGAAATATAGAACAACACCAATGCTAAATTGAATCTGTAAAATTTTTACAGCAATAAGCATAACGGCCTTGTCGAATGCAGAGAAATCCTGTTTCCTGAACTTGCCCCGGTATGCTCTGTAAATGGCAAAAAGAAGCGAAACAACTACCAGCCAACGGACCAAAGAATGTAAAGGAAGCAATATCTGGTACATAATCATGCGAATATAAAATAAATATCACCAACCAGGGGGTAACATTGTGAGGCGGGTATTGATATATAGCTAAACTAAACAATGTAAAACCATGAAAACAAGAATTACAATAATTGGTCTCCTGCTGATGTCGGTACACATCAGCTTTGCACAAGACAACAGGTTATGGTTATCGCTCGGAGCCGGTGCTGCCAATACTCCCAAAACCGGAAAGGACAATTTGATGGGCAACGGTTATAATATAGAAGCTGAGGCTTTTGTTCCTTTTTATAGTAAGAGCGGTTTTTTGCTGGGGGGAGTTTTAAACGGAAACTATACCGGCATCCGTAACCTCTCGCCCGATAATGCCACAGTAGCCGGGAAATACCAGGTATATGGGGGCTCTGTAGCTGTAAATAATGAAGCAGATGGAAAAACATCTGGTAGCTTTTCCGGCCTATTGGGGTTACAGGCGGTATTGAAAGCTGGAAATTTTAGCATTGCGCCCTCGGTTAATGCAGGTTATCTGCGTTTTAATCAACAAGGGTATACACAAACCGGCGCCGCTACCATGAACAACGGGCAGAGCGGGGAAATGGCACTGGTAAAAACGGAAAAACAAAGCAATGAAGGGCTGGTATTGAAACCACAATTAAAAGTAGGGTATGCGCTGGCGCCTAATTTTACGTTATTTATAGCTTCTGCCTATACCGCAGGGCCAGCGTTACAGCATACTTCAGAACACCTGGTTCCACAGGGAGGATTTAACGATAAGAACACCTATGAAAGCAGTCAGCTGGCTAAAGGTACCTGGGAAAGCCAAACTACGGAAAGCAAGTATCGCTTCGCCAATTTTAATGCAGGTATAATGCTGGCATTAGGTAAACGGAAAGCTCCAAAAGGCGCAGGTGCAGCTTCGTCCTCTTATGCGGCAGGTCGTTTATCCATGACGCCAACCAGTACCAGACAAACACCAAATACGAGCTTTGGGCAAAAAGTAAGCGCTACTACAGCAGCAATGGCCCGGCCAGGTAACCCCATCGGCGGTATTATAGTTAAAGGCGGGAAAAATCCGGGTGGCAATGCCTTCAGTTTAATTACCGACCAAAATGGTAAAATTAACTTTACTGCCACAGAAGCGGGTACTTATACGCTTCGCATCACCAGCCCGGAAACAGAAGGAAGTGCCGATAGTTCGACAAAAAGCCACAGAAAAGGAAAAGGCAGAACATATACTGCAGGCAGAAAGAACGAAAAGCCAAACGTTGATGCGATGGCCAGTCCTGGTAACCCCATTGGAGGTATTATAGTTAAAGGTGGAAAAAATCCGGGTGGCAACTTGTTTAATTTGACCAGTAATGAAAACGGAGAAGTAACTTTTACGGTTAACGAGCCGGGAGCATATGAACTGCAAATTGTTGCTCCTGAAACATCGGGGAAAAGCATCAGCTCAAAGGGGGTGTCATCTGTGAAGCCTGCAAAGTCGAAACATTAGTATATGCAGTTATACTTTTTTGTTAAAAAATGTTAAATCAATTTGAGAATTTTATTTTGTTTTTTTGATTTGTATTCATCTTTCTAACCTATTGAACAGGCATTTTTTTAGACTATTATTATAAATTCTAGTGTATAGATCATGTTAGGCAAATTTTCACTCAGCTCTCTTTTCTTATTTATTTTTACACCGGCCCTTGTGCTGCATGCCCAGAGTCCGGCTCCCGGTGCGGATGGTCGAACCGCTTTTACTGCAAAGCTGGTTAACATTGAAGCAGCAACGAACGAGACCTTTCGTTACAATGCAACGCTGCATAATGGTGCCGGTAAAGTAGCTGTTTTCGAGTTTAAAACCAATCTGCCAATTGGCTGGATGATCAGCTACAAGGTTGACGGGAGCCAGGTAACTTCGCTAAATATGGATCCCGGAGCCACCCGAGACGTATCTATTGAGGTTAATGCTTCGGCAACTGCAGCGCCAGGAAAATACAAATTGCCCGTAAAAGCGATATTTAATGCCGATACGTTATCCCTTAACCTGGAAGCGGTTGTGAAAGGGGCTTATGGTATCACATTGACCACACCAACAGGAAAACTGAGCGAAGAACTTACTTCAGGAAGTCATAAGGAAATACAACTGGAACTTAAGAATTCAGGTACCCTGCCTTTGAATGACGTTGAATTTTCTGCTCAATTGCCTACCAATTGGGAAGCCACTTTTGAACCCTCAAAAGTCAAACAACTGTATCCCGGGAAGGTGCAGGCTGTAACGGCAAAACTGAAAGTGCCCGACAAGACGATAGCAGGCGATTATGCAGCTACTTTTACTGCAACAAATAGTAATGGGAATTCCCCGGCAGCTTTCAGGATGGTGGTAACAACGTCCCTGCTCTCTGGATGGATTGGCATACTGGTTATCCTTATTGCTGTTTCGCTGGTATATTATCTCATCCGAAAATACGGCAGAAGATAAAGAAGATGATGGATCCTATCATACAACTCCAGGGCCTGAGCAAATGCTATGGTTCTAAAAAAGCTGTTGATAAGCTTAACCTCGACATCTATAAAGGAGAGATCTTTGGTTTGCTTGGACCAAACGGAGCCGGTAAAACCACCACCATATTGATGATGCTGGGCCTTACAGATCCAAGCGGTGGTTCTGCCTTTGTATGTGGTTACAATGCCACAAGCAACCCAATTTCTGTGAAGAGAAAAGTAGGTTATATGCCAGATAGCCTGGGTTTTTATGATAACATGACGGCCCAGGAAAACCTGAGCTATATTGCCAGGCTGAACGGGGTTCCTGAAAAAGAGATCAGAAAACGCACCGGGGAACTCATGGAAGTTGTAGGCCTTTCTTCGGTATCGGATAAGAAAACGTCAACCTTTTCGCGGGGAATGAAACAACGTTTAGGCCTGGCTGATGTTCTGATTAAACAACCGGATGTAATTATCCTGGATGAACCCACGCTTGGCATTGATCCCAGTGGTGTGAAGGAATTCCTCGCACTTATCAAACGTTTAAGTAAAGAGCAGGAACTCACCGTTCTGCTTTCCTCGCATCACCTGCATCACGTGCAACAGGTTTGTGATAGAGTAGGGATCTTTGTAAAGGGTAAGCTATTGGCGCATGGAAATATCGATGCCTTATCGGGTAGTCTTTTTAACAGTGAGGGGCTTACTGTATCCATAAAATTAGCAGCTGTCATACCCCAGCTCTGGCCAGTGAAAAAGGAGTTGGAACAATGGGAGGGCATTAAACAGATCAGGGTAAATGACAGCACTGTAGAGTTTGAGTGTAAGCAAGAGATGACCCCGGCCCTGGTTCGTTTTTTTGTTGAAAAAGGTTATGACATCCTTGGCGTATACCAGAAAAAATACGGTCTGGATGACATCTATGAAAAATATTTTGAAGACATTAATTGAAGACAATGAAGAGTCAATCACTTTCCCGTCCTTTTAGTGTGATGCTTCACAAAGAAATGGCAGACCATATCCGAAGCTGGCGTTTTATCGTACTTATTGGCCTGATCATACTTACGTTTGTTGCATCAATGTACGTATCCCTGGGCAACATCAGGTCTGCGCTGAGCAATGCCAATGATCCGGATCGTACTTATTTATACCTGAAACTACTTACCACTACAGACAATTCCATACCGCCATTTCACGTTTTCCTGAGTTTCCTTGCCCCTTTACTGGGAATTAGTTTGGGTTTTGATGCCATTAATGCAGAACAGAATACCGGAACACTTACCAGGCTTATGGCACAACCTATTTACAGGGATAATATATTGCTGGCCAAATTTGTGAGTGCTCTTATGATGGTGGGCGCCTTGTTCCTGGTTCTGGCTTTACTGATGATAGGTGGGGGGCTGCTCCTGACAGGGGTAAGAATGGAACCCCAGGAATTTCTTCGGATATTGGGACTCATCGTCATCACGATTGTTTATGTAGGATTTTGGTTGAGTTTATCTATTGTTTTATCAGTCAGGTTCAGGCAGGCGGCAACCTCTGCACTCACCGCCATTGGTTTATGGTTGTTTTTTACAGTATTCTACCAAATTGTTGTTAATCTTATCATCCGGTCCTTTTTACCTGACCCCGCTTTTTTGAGCCAGGACCAGATTCTGCGTTACAATGAGTTGATATTGGATATATTGCGCATTGCACCTAACCAGCTTTATACAGATGCCAGCACCACTATGCTGATGCCTTCGGTTAGAAGCCTGGGGCCAATGACCATGGAGCAGATGGCAGGAGCAATACCTGCGCCTCTGCCATTCAGGGAAAGCTTAATGATTGTCTGGCCACAGCTAAGTGGTTTGATAGGGGTAACGGTAGCTTGCTTTGCGCTTGCCTACTACCTGTTTATGCGCCGGGAGATCAGGAGTTAAGTAAATTAACCCTGATAATTTCATATGCATTTATAAATTTGCCGGGATTATTAATTTTAAATACCTTGCCGCAACAGCAAATTTAAATGGATACGAATAATACCAGCACCTCAGTTCTGCAAACAAAACCACATTTCCATATTCTGGACGGTTTAAGGGGCATCGCTGCCCTTGCCGTTGTCGTATTTCATTTTATGGAATGGGCCTATTCCGATTTCAGTACCAACTTTATTGCACACGGCTTCCTGGCCGTCGATTTCTTTTTTTGTCTGTCAGGATTTGTGATTGGATATGCTTACGACGACCGGATAACAAAGATGGGTGTTCTGGAATTTTTCAAATCAAGGATCATACGGCTGCATCCCCTGGTGATAGCCGGATCGGTATTGGGCCTCCTGGCATTTTTATTTGACCCATTTGCTGGCAGCCCCGAAGCTTACAGCACTGGTAAGATTGCCCTCTTATTTTTGTGCTCAGCATTGCTTATTCCTTTACCTGTAATGGCCGACCGTGGCTTTAACCTGTTTGGTTTAAACGCCCCCTCATGGTCCTTGTTTTGGGAATATATAGCCAATATAGTTTATGCATTGGTGCTTTATAAGATCAGCCGCAGGTACCTGTGGGTATTGGTCATCATCTCGGCAGGGGCGCTCTGCGCGGTAGCTTACCGTTCCGGTAATTTGCTGGGCGGTTGGAGTGGCCCAACCTTTTGGGACGGAGGAGCCCGGATATCCTATTCTTTTTTAGCCGGACTTTTGATTTATCGTTCCAACTGGATCATCAAAAACAAGCTTGGATTTATTGGCCTGGCCATATTGCTGTTCCTGGCTTTTGTTATGCCATTTTCTAAATGGAACCCGGTAACTGAACCTCTGGTGGTACTGTTTTACTTTCCTTTGCTCATCGCTTTGGGAGCCGGGGCTACGTTAACACCGGGTTTACAAAGGCTTTGTGTCTTTTCGGGAAAGATCTCTTACCCTTTATACATGACGCATTACGCGGTTTTATGGATGTTTGGCAATTATTACACCAGTCAGAAGCCCGGCACAATGCAACTTACTTTTATCATCATTGCCGGTATGGTCCTGCTCACGGGGGCAGCTTACCTGGTAATGGTACTTTACGACATCCCTCTGAGGAAATATTTAAACAAAAAACGCCTGCAATGGAAGAAATGAATGAGGAAATAAAACAAAAGAACAGTACCATTTCTATTGTTTTAATTGCGGTAAATATGTTGCTGCTGCTGATTTTTTTCAATATAGGTAAAGCAAGCGAGGACCAGCAAATGGTAAATATAGCCTGCATGGTATGGGGAGCAACAGTTTTAACAGGTATTTATGCTTTTGGTTATCATGGCAAGGGATATAGAATTGCCAAATGGCTTTTTGGAATCTTGTTACTGATAAGCATTGCTTCTATAGCCCTTGTTTTATATTTAGCAGCTTTAGGACATGCTTTTAAAAACTAAGGGACTGGAAATTAACCTGGTAAATAAAATTTATGCAGTCATCACTATTGCATTGATGCTGGCTACCGCCTATAGGTTTGTAAGCTATAAAAGCTGGGAACGCTATAATTATACCGCCAGTGTTTTTGCTCCGGAAACATTTCCGGTTTATGTGAGAGAAGCTTATTTTATCTTACCGGATGGTGATATTGAAGGCCTTGAGCATGAAGCTGTAAATAACTTTACCAGCAGCTGGGATACAGATTACAGCAGTTCAGATCCCATAGAAAGGCAATTGCTGCCAAAGCAGCTGGTGCTGAAATATTTTTCTTACCGGGACGCGCAATTTTACAGGGATACGCTGGATTTGCCGGAACAGAAAATGAAAAGGATTTTTAAAATAGCTGCAGCCACCAAAAAGGACCTTGTGCTTTCATCTTATTGGGGTAAAATAAAAGGGCTAACTTTTGTAATAGGTATTGCCAATAACGGAAACCTGTTGGTTGGGCTAAGAGGAGTATATCTTGAAGAAACCCTTTTAAAAACCAGATTAAAGGCAAAAACTCCGGGCAAGGAAGACACTTATTATGCAGAACCCTTATCAAGAGAAGCTTACTTTAAAACGGTGTTCAGTAGATTGTCTGATAGTGTAAAAACGCAATTGAACAATGGTTTTGACTCCGGAGCCAATTATATTGATACACCATCCCGTTACATTGAAAACAACAGGAAACTCTGGATATACCAGAAGAAAAATGGCTTTATAGAATGATTTATTAGGTTCATATGCCGATATTAACAATTTATTTTTCCAATGAGTATAAGAATAGCAAAAGCGGACGACGCACAACGGATTTGTTATTTGCTGGGCCAGCTGGGTTACCCGACAAATCCTGATTTCATGAAGGCTAAGATTAGTCAGTTGATTAACCGCCCTGATCATTTATTGGTAGTATATGAAGAGACAGAAGTAGAAGCTGTAATGTCGGTTCATTTTATGCCCCAGCTTCCTTTGCGGGGAGATTTTGCGATTATCAGCTACCTGGTGGTAGATGAAAATATCAGAAGTAAAGGTATCGGAAAGAAGCTGGAGACCTACTGCGTGGAGCAAGCCAAAGCCAGGGGTTGCGACAGGATACAGCTGCACAGCAGCCTGAAAAGGACCGGTGCTCATAAGTTTTATGAGCGGGAAGGGTACATTGAATACCCCAAATATTTTACTAAGGATTTGTAAAATAGCCGCTTAATCTGATTGCTTATTGAATTTAATAATTATTTAACATCAGCCATCGAAATTCTTTAGTTTTGGAGAATTGTGTTTTATGATTTTGATGCCTATGGTGAACAATGAAAAAATAATAGAAGTTTTAAATACCTCGCCCAGCGTAGGGATGCTGAAACTCCGCAACAGGGAGATCGTAATCGAATTTTTAATTGAGACTTTTATCAATGGGCAGGCAGTTGTATCGTCAGACCAGATCCACAATCAACTGGCCGATTATCTGGATTATAAACAGGTAGAACTTGATGAAGACATCGATATAGAAGTATTTGATACTTATGAAGTAAAAGCCAGAAAATATATACGGAAGTGGACCGACAGCGGCTATCTGACGAATTACCAGGACGACAAGGGTGAAGTGTTTTACGAACTTTCTGCCCATGCCAGCAAAACGATAGACTGGCTAACAAGTCTGGAAAAAAAAGAGTTCGTTGGGGCCGAATCCAGATTCAAGGATATTTTTAGCCAGCTAAGGGACCTGGTCGAATTTACAGACGATGATCTGCAAAAGCGTATAGACATTTTAGAACAAAAAAAACAGGAAATTGAACAACAGCTCAATGGCTTGCGCAGCGGCGAAACAGTAAAAGTTTATGAAGACTTCGAAATCATTCCCCGTTTTAACCAGTTGAACCAGTCGGCAAAAGAACTACTTTCCGATTTTAAGGAAGTGGAAGACAATTTCAGGGAAATTACCCGTCATATTTATCTGAAACACGCTGAGGGAAACCTGACAAAAGACCATATCCTTGAGTTTACATTTGATGCACTGGATGAGCTTAAAGAGAGCCAGCAGGGTAAAAGCTTTTATGCTTTCTGGTCCTTTTTACTTAACCCGGACTTACAGGAAGAATGGGGAGAACTGAGCAGGTCGCTGTTTAACCGTTTGGAAGATAAAGATATTGTAGCCGGAGACTTCTTTCTGAAAGACATGAAGAAATTCCTGCATGCCTCCGGGCAGAAGGTGTATAAGGCAAACGACAAGATGGCCGAAAAGCTGAGCCGGGTAATCAGGGAAACCGAGCACTCCAAAGTACATGCTACACGAAACCTGATCCACGAAATCAAGACACTCCTGATCGAGCTCGGAAAGAAAAAGAAAAAACCAGACACCGGCTTTATGCTCGAGGCAGAACCGGAGATCAATTTACCATTCGACCGTAAGCTTACGCTGGAGCAAACTGAAGAGATCATGTATAAAAACCGTCCAAAAAGGGCAGATACGGATATTCTGCAGGCCACACATCTCGTGAAGCTTTTTGGACAGAAGCGGGTAGACAGGGAACTGATCAAAACCAATATAAAAAAGATACTGGCCGATAAATCGCAGGCAAGCCTGGCGGAAGTGATAGAAATGACCGGGGGACTTGCAGAAGGACTGCCCGAGTTGTTTGGTTACCTGTCGGTAAGCAAAGATTTTAAGCACACCATTAACAAAGATAAAGTAGAGCGGATCTTATTTGATCGTGAGGCCCGTAAATCTATTCATATACCCGAAGTAATATTAACTAAATGAGCAATTTGCAAAATAGGCTGAAACCCTATTCAAAAGCAGTGGTTAAACTGCTCAAGAATGGTACAGTTTACAGCAGTTCGTCCGTATGGGAGGAATTGCTGCACTACCAGGAAGAAATACAGGAATACATCAATGTAATGGGCCTGGAACTGATTGTGAGAAAAGACGACGGACTGGCCTTTGTAACCCAGTTTGAAGACGAGGATGGAAATACCCTGGGCCTGGTAAGCAGGCGACAGATCGGCTTTGAGGCATCCATCGTTCTGGTGGTACTGAGGCAGCTGCTGGAAGAATTTGATCACAATCCTACCCAGGTTCAGGCTACAGAGAAATTCATCAGCCATACCGGCATAAGGGAGGAAGTTGAACTCTTCCTGCCCGAGAAATACAACCGCGTAAAATTATTGCAGGAGCTGGACACCTGTATCAAAAGGCTAACCGAGCTTGGCTACCTGAAAATTGTGAAACAGGAGGCCGATCCTTTGTACCAGATACAGCGCGTAATTAAAGATAAAGTAACCATAGATATATTAAAAGATTTTAAATTGAAGCTGGAGGAATATGTATAGTCTGTTTAGTACCAGTTCTGATAAAGCAGGTTTCAGACTGCAATACATGGAAGTATACAACTGGGGTACTTTTGATGGAGAAATCTTTCGCATTTCACCTAAAGGGAACAACTCTTTACTTACCGGAGCAAATGCCTCAGGTAAAAGTACCTTTATTGATGCTTTGCTAACCTTGTTGGTGCCTGTTAAAAACGACAGGTTCTACAACCAGTCGTCGGGTGCAGAGAAGAAAGGTGACCGCACCGAAGAAAGTTATGTGTACGGCCATTACGGCAATATTCAAAAGGAAGGAGAGAACAGTACCACAACCCAAAAACTGCGCGACCATACCGCGTATTCGGTTTTGCTGGCCTGTTTTGAAAATACAGACGGGCAGGTGGTAACCTTGTTCCAGCTGCGCTGGTTCAGCAATAATGAATTGAAGCGTTCATTCGGAATTGCCCGCATGCCTTTAGAAATTGAAAAGGATTTTACTCCGTTTGACGGCAAAGGAAACTGGAAAAAGCGCCTGGAAAAATTGTACAATACCGGGATCCAGAAGAAGCGTATAGAGTTTCAGGACGGACCGGTAAAGTATGGCGAGCGTATGGCCCAGTTGTTAGGGATGCGTTCTGTAAAAGCATCGAGCTTGTTTAACCAGGTGGTTGGGGTAAAGGTGCTTGACGATCTTGATGATTTCATCAGGGTAAACATGCTGGAACAACTGGATGCCGAGTACGAGTTTCTGCAGCTGAAAGATAATTTCATGACGCTCATGGAAGCCAAGGTAAATATTGAAAAAGCCAAAGAGCAGATTGCCCAACTGGTACCGATCAACGAATTGGCCCTGCAACTGGAAGAAACAGGAAGGAAACTGAAGACACTGGAAGCAGACAAGGAGATAGCTGTATACTGGTTTACCGCAAAAGGAACGGAGCTTACGGCCAAAGAGCTGGAAGCATTGAAGGCCAGAATGACCGTATTGAACGATGAAATTACAGCCCTGAAGGCCAAGGAAGAAAACCTGAAGATCCAGGAACGTGACCTGGCAATTGCAATTGCCAATGATGAAGTAGAGATGCAGATCGAAAAACTGGTTGAAGATATTGCCAAACTGGAACGCAGCCGTGAACAGTCTAAATTCCGGGCCGATAGTTACAACGCACTTGCCTTCGGCCTTGGCCTGCCCAAAGATCCGAGCCGCACTGTATTTGATGAATCGAGGTTACTGGCAGGGCAGAAGAAAAAAGATTGTGATGCACAACGTCAGGCGGAAGATGAGCTGGTAAGGGCCGCCCGTAACGAAGAAGACCAGCTTAATGCCCAGGTAGAGGAACTGAAAACTACGGTACAGTCTCTCCAAAAGACCAAGAACAACATTTCGGGGCGCGAAGCAGACATCAGGGAAGATATACTCGCCCACATTGGGGCAACAGCCGATGAGCTCCCATTTATTGGCGAGCTGGTAAAAGTGCGTGAAGAGGATAACCAATGGGAGCCCGCCATTGAAAAAGTGCTCCATAATTTTGCAATGCGCATTATTGTACCGGAAAAATATTACAAGGAGGTGAATGCCTATGTGAACAGGACCAACCTGCGTGGACGAATCACTTATCAGCGTTACCAGGGCTATACTTCTATGGGCAGTTTGCGCCGTCAGGTTTATGACGACAACCAATTGGTGAATAAGCTTGAATTTAAGGAATCGAGCAATTATGCTGAATGGCTGGAAGAGATGATTGCCGGACAATTTGATTATGCCTGCGCAGAGAGCCTGGATGAGTTTAACCAGTTTTCTGAAAAAGCGTTAACCATAGAGGGGCTGATTAAAGGCGTAAAAGGTAAGCACGAAAAGGACGACAGGGCACATGTATCCCGCAGAGAAAACTTTGTACTGGGCTGGGACAATAAGGAGAAAATAGGCTTGCTGAAAAAGGAATTGGAATTACTGCAGCAGCAACAGGAAAAGAACAAGGAGCAGATCAAACGTTTTGTTAAGGGGCTGTCTGATATTGACCTGACCAAAGACAGGCTGTCTACATTCTTATCTCAATACAACAGTTTTGATGAAATCAACTGGGCGGTTTTTGCCAATGAGATCCAGCAAAAAGCAGCCATGAAACAAAACCTGGAAAAAGCCAACAATAAAAACAGGGTCTTAAAAGAGCAGTTTAAATCTGTAAAGGTATTGCTTGGGGCAAACACTCAGGAACTGGAAGTTAAAAACAGGCAGAAATATAAACAGGAAGACCGGTTGGAAGACCTTCAGCATGAGCTGGACAGGCATAGGGCAACACTAGGTATATTCCGCGAGAAAGAAGTTGATATTTCAGGCTTTGAGGAAGCACACCCGCACCTGAAGGAGGTTGATTACGCCGGCTTCACCATTGCGAACGATGCTTTCAGGGAACACAACCGGAATGAAACCACCCGCCTGGAAAGGGAAAGGAACAGCAAGGAACATGCTGTAGCCATCAAAATCAATGCCTTCAAACATCCATCGGAAGAGATTACCCATAAGTTTAAAAGCTGGCGTGCCGATGTAAATATGCTGCCTGAGGCTTCAAATCTGGAGTTTATTGGAGAGTACACCAACTTTTTAAAGCGTCTGCAGGAGGATAACCTCCCTAAACACGAGAAAAAGTTTGATGAGTACCTGCAGGAAACCATCACCAATAAGATTGCCGATTTCAGGTTGTTTTTTGAGAACTGGTCAGACGCTATTAAAGAGAACATCAATGTATTGAACGATGCTTTACAGGGGATTGACTTTAAAACCAGTCCTAAAACGTATATCCAGTTGGTTATTCCGCCGCGGATTAACGAGGATGTCAGGGAATTCAGGGGCTTGCTGCAAAAAGCAATTCCAAATGTTAAGGCAATCGAAAACCTTGCAGATGGCAAGCGCCAGCATTTTGAACAACATATTGAGCCATTGATCCACAGATTGGAAAAGGAAGAATGGCGCAAAAAGGTGATGGACGTAAGGGGTTGGTTTTCCTATAAAGCCGAGGAGTTTTATAAGGAAACAGGTACTAAGTTCAAAACCTACGAAAACATGGGACAGCTGTCTGGAGGAGAGAAAGCACAGTTAACCTATACCATTCTGGGATCGGCAATTGCCTATCAGTTTGGGTTAACGAAAGAAGGGCTGCAAACCAATTCCTTCAGGTTTATTGCCATCGACGAGGCATTTAAGGCCCAGGATGAGGAGAAAGCAAGGTTCCTGATCACATTGTGTAAACAATTACACCTGCAGTTGCTGGTAGTAACGCCAAGCGACAATATCCATATCGTAGAAAACGACATTTCATTCGTTCATTTTGCAGAGCGCAGAAATGAGCGGAACTCATGGCTATACGATATGCCCATTGAACAGTTCCTGGAAGAACGTGAACAGTTTGGTGCCGCATAGTCGGCCCTTAGCAATAAAAAAGCAGAACAATATGTTCTGCTTTTTTATTGCTATTCCGGTTCGTCTACAGGTTCCCAAAGTTCGATAACATTTCCTTCGGGATCGAGTACGTGAACAAATTTTCCATACTCATATTCAACGATCTCATCAATCATGGTCACATTGTCCCTTTTTAGCTCCTCTACCAGTGCAGCAATATTTTCTACCCGGTAATTGATCATAAAGGGTTTGGTAGAAGGATCAAAATACTTGGTATCCTTTGGAAATGTGGACCAAACAGTAGACCCTTTTTTTGAGGGATCATCGGCTTCCCGCCATTCAAACATTGTTCCATATTCACTGGTAGCCATCCCTAGGTTTTTGGCGTACCAATCGTTCATTGCCTGCGGATTTTCGCATTTAAAAAATACGCCGCCAAGGCCGGTTACTTTTTTCATCAGTTTTATGTTTTACATGAATATACGAACAAAAGAATTAATGTTGACCTAACATTCTGTTTCATCTGTACTGCTAACTTTCAATCTGCTAAAAAGAAGACCATGTTATCAACACCCAAAGGGATCACCGTGGAGAGGGACACACATTTTATAATAGATACCCCCGAAAATATTACTGCAACATACAAACGCCAGATGCTCGATCTGATAGATCTGGGCGGTCAGGTTAAGCGCGTACGGGCCGAACCCGGAATAGAAAATGCACAACTGATAGGACTAACAGTTTATCAAACGCAGGTAATTGCTACCTGTTGTTTAAAAAATCCGCTTCATGACTACAAACAACAGATTTTTAAAAAGGCACAGGCAAGCAGAAGTCCGGATCTGTACAATGTAGAGCTGGGGTATATTACCACCCATCCCGATTTTGAGGGCGAAAAGTACTGCCAACACCTGTTAAAAGAGTTTTTCTTTAAAATCAGCCACCTGAGTATGTTTGCCACTACCAGAAAACCTGCAATGAAACATATCCTCGAAAAATACGGCTTTTACCAATTGGGTGTGCGTTATGGCGATCAGCTTGATCTGGAACTGATGTTATATGAAGGGGCTTTTGGATAACGCGATTTTGTTGTTCCGCTCAACAATCTTATTTTTACCTTATGGGACCAATCAAAATCATCATTACAGGAACAACCGGTATGGTTGGCGAAGGGGTCTTGCTGGAATGTCTTTCAAGCCCGGATATTGAAGCGGTACTTAGCGTAAGCCGTAAACCTTCAGGGGTTAAGCATCCAAAACTGAAAGAATATATTGTGGCCGATTTTCTGGGCTTGCAAACTGACGATCCTGGACTCAGGGGGTACAATGCTTGTTTCTTTTGTGCGGGCATCAGCAGTATCGGAATGTCTGAAACAGATTATACCCGGATTACCTATGATACCACGCTGCATTTTGCAAAAGTAGTATCCGGCTTAAATCCGGAGATGACTTTTATATATGTAAGCGGAGCAAGTACAGACAGTACAGAAAAAGGCAGGGTAATGTGGGCACGTGTAAAAGGCCGTACTGAAAATGACCTTCAAAAGCTGCCTTTCAGGAAAGTCCATAATTTCCGGCCAGGTATGATGAAAGCTGTTCCCGGGCAGCAACACCTGTTAAAGCTTTATAAATATTTTGCGTGGATGTACCCCATCGTAAAGGCCCTGTTCCCCAATTCGGCAAGTACCCTGCAGCAGGTTGCTCAGGCAATGATCATTTGCGCAACTACAGACATTAGAAAACCCATTATGGAAGTGAGTGACATCAACTCCATGAAAAAATAAATGATACCTTTATACGATAAAACAGATAGTTATGATACAAACAAAAGGATATGCAGCCCAAAGCCCGGAAACTGATCTGGCTCCCTGGAATTTTGAACGCAGGGAGGTTGGTGCGCACGATGTTCAACTGGAAATATTATACTGTGGCGTTTGCCACTCAGATTTGCACCAGATCAAAAATGACTGGTTCCCAGGAGTTTTTCCGATGGTTCCGGGCCATGAAATTGTAGGCCGGGTAATAAAGGTAGGTGCACATGTGAAAAATTTCAAGACAGGTGAGCTTGCCGGTGTGGGTTGTATGGTAGATTCCTGCCAGGTTTGCGAAAATTGTAACGAAGGCCTGGAGCAATACTGCCTGGAAGGAAATACACAAACCTACAATAACCTGGATAGGAGTGGTGTGCCTACTTACGGTGGTTATTCCAACACCATTGTGGTGCGCGAGGAATTTGTACTCCACGTATCCGACAAACTCCCGCTTGCTGCTACAGCACCATTACTTTGTGCTGGTATTACCACTTATTCGCCATTAAGGCATTGGAAAGTAGGAAAAGGGCATAAACTGGCGGTTTTAGGACTTGGTGGCCTGGGCCACATGGGTGTTAAATTTGGTGTCGCTTTTGGTGCCGAAGTAACAGTATTGAGTACCTCTCCTTCAAAAGAAGCAGCGGCAAAGGCTTTAGGGGCACATCATTTTGTGGTGACCTCCGATCCGGCGCAGCTCAAAGCTGTAAGGGGCACTTTCGATTTTATCCTGGATACAGTTTCGGCCGAGCACGATATGAACCTTTACTTATCGCTTTTAAGAACCAATGGTACACACATTTGTGTGGGTGTTCCTTCAGTTCCTTATGCCATCCATCCCTTTGCCTTACTTGGCGGCAGGAAAAGCGTAGCAGGATCGGGTATAGGCGGGATTAAAGAAACCCAGGAGATGCTTGATTTTTGTGCAGCACATCAGATCGTTTCAGATATAGAACTCATCGACATTAAGGACATTACCCTGGCCTACGACCGTATGTTGAAAGGGGATGTAAGGTATCGCTTTGTTATTGATATGGCAACCTTGTAGTAAGATGAAGAAGCCGATTTTATTAGCCCTCTTTTTTACAGTAATGACATGGCATGCGCTTGCCCAGCAAAAGGCAGAAATTCCTGCAGGCTTACCTGATGCTATCTATTCGGGAAAACAAGGAGGATTACATGTACAGGGCGTTGTGGTAGATGAAGTAAATAGGTATGTCTATTTTTCTTTTACTGACAGGCTGATCAAAATGGACCTTTCAGGCAAACTGATAGGAAGTGTGATTGGGTTTGCCGGGCATCTTGGTGACCTTGATTTTGATGAAAAGAGCGGAAAGATATATGGTTCACTGGAATATAAAAATGATGCAATCGGCAAAGGGATCAGAAAGGAACTGGGACTGAAAAATAAGAATGAGACCGGTTTTTACATCGCTATATTTGACGGTTCCCATATCGTACGCCCCAACATGAACGCAGAAAAGGAAGATTTGCTGCGTACCGTTTATTTGGCAGAGCCGGTAAAAGATTATGAGGCCAGCGTAAAGGTGGGAACAGAAATAAAGCCCCATCGCTTTGCCTGTTCAGGTATAGACGGGGTTGCTTTTGCCCCGGAGATAGGGGGGACAGTGGCTGGTAAAAAGTACCTGTATGTAGCCTACGGTGTTTATGGCGATACCGACCGGGATGACAATGATCACCAGGTCTTATTAAAATATGATGTTGCCAACTGGGATAAGTATGCACAGCACCTATCGCAGGACCAGTTGCACCATTCCGGGCCAGCAAAACCCCTCGAAAAATATTTTGTAAAAACCGGTAGTACGCGCTATGGTATCCAGAACCTGGCATACGATAGCCATACCGGGAATTTTTTCGCGGCAGTATACCGTGGCGCAAAAACACAGTTTCCGAATTACGACTTGTTTGTGATTGACGGGCAGCGGAAACCGGCAACCAGCCAAATTGTATCAGACAACAAAGAAATGAAAGTTAAAACACTTTCTTTATTACAGGCCGGACCACAGGATCCAAAAACAGGTATCAGAGGATGGAATTTTCAATGGGGAGCTACAGGATTATGCCCTTTGGGTAAGGGACTGTTTTACATCTCACACAACGAAAAGACCAACGATAACCAACAACAAACCACTGTTTTTAAATACAGATGGGTAGGAGACACTCAAAACTCATTTATAAGAGTAAAATAAATTTTTATGCGGATTAAAATTTCAATAACAGTAGCGCTGTTATTCCTTGTTATATTTAACACTAGTGCCCAGAAACTTGTAGGCGGAATCGATGTTCACGCCTTTGCAGATAACCGGGAGTATTCCAAATCAAGCCGGTTCTCCCAGAGTATACTCGGGTTAAGGTTTTCTCCGGAAATAGGCCTGGTGCTGGATAGTGTTCATCACATCAGGGGAGGTTTTAACGCCTTGCACGAATTTGGCTCACCGAAATTTGTGAACAAGATTGATCCGGTACTGTATTACAAGTTTGATAAAAAAGAGTGGAATTTTTACATGGGCATGTTTCCCAGACACAACCTGATTTCCGATTTTCCCCGGGCACTGCTTACAGATACGCTTAATTATTACCGCCCAAATGTGGAAGGCATGCTGTTAAAGTATGAAAACAGCAACTGGAAACAATTGTTGTTTATTGACTGGACCAGCAGGCAGACTGCCACAGACAGAGAGAATTTTATCTTTGGCCTTTCGGGCAGCTTTAAGAAGGACCTATTTTTTATTTCGCACTATGCCATGATGCTGCACAATGCCGGCGCAGCTATTGCTGTTCCGGACGACTACGTAGAAGATAACGGAGCTGCTGCTGTAAAAGTGGGGATAGACCTTTCAAAGAAAACATTTCTTGATTCACTGACCATCAATACCGGAGGTCTGATGTCTTTTGAGCGTATACGCAGACTTGGGGGATGGAAAACGCCTAAAGGTGTGCTGCTGGAGATGCAGATGGAATACCACAGGATTGGTGTAACCAATTCTTTTTATGCCGGTGAAGGACATAACATTAGATATGGCGATCAGTTTTATACTGCAAAAAGATACAACAGAACGGATTTGAGCTGGCGCCCCCGGATCTACAAGGGCATAGAAGGCAAGTTTACTTTATCGTTTCACTTTCTGGAAGGTGTAATAGACAGCCAGCAAAGCCTGGCTGTTCGGTATAATTTTCAGCTCTAGATAGCAGGTTGGGCTTACATTCTTTTTAAACTATAGGAATAATTTGTAGCTTAGTGTATAGTATACTTTAACGCAATTATTGATGCAGAAAAACATAGTCATACACACTAAACTTTCTAATTACGGTGAAATTGTAAGGATACCGGTCTCTTATTCTATTATTGAAGAGGATAATAACGAAAATATAAAACTGATTACCTGCAAGGTTGCCCTTGATGAATATGAAATGCCGGAATGGCTTTCGCCTACAGAATTTACCATCAGACAGGTTTATAAAACCGACAGTGGCAAAGGCGTAACTGTGGCCGAATTAGGTAATATTGCCTGCAAAAATATCGATTCTGCCAATTTTATCAGTACTACTCATGAGCACATCAAAGTAGCCGAAAAGTTCCCGAAGAAGTAAAAAAATTATTTTATACAAAATGCTTAACCATATTGCCTAAACGCTTTAAATGAAAATCCAGTTCATCATTCCATTTTAAAGCAAAATTCAAACGCAGGCAATTGTGAAACTGGTTGTGCTGTGTAAACATCCTGCCCGGTGCAAAGCTTATTTTCTGTCTTATTGCCAGATCGAACAGTTTTGCCGTGTCTATGTTCTTTTCCAATTCCAGCCACAACACAAAACCGCCCTGAGGCTGGGTGATTTTGGTGTTTTCGGGAAAATAATCTTCAATTGCTCTTTGGTATTGCAGGCAATTGGTATACAGCTTTTGCCTCAGGGTACGCAGGTGATGGTCGTAGCGTCCGTATTCCATAAAGTCGGCAATTACCTCCTGGTATAGTGGTGGCGTTGATATCGTGTGCAACAATTTTTGCCTGATGATTTTATCTTTATACCTGCCCGGTGCTACCCAGCCCACACGATAACCAGGGGCCAGTGATTTGGAGAATGAACCACACCACATTACGATACCCGCTTCATCATATAATTTGCAGGGAGCCGGACGCTTTGCACCAAAAAAAATGTCTCCATACAGATCGTCCTCAATCAGTGGGATGTTGTAACTGGTAAGCATTTTTACCACTTCCTTTTTATGCTCATCCGGCATGCAGCTGCCTAGCGGGTTGTTGAAGTTGCTGATCAGACAGCAGGCCTGAATGCGGGGCAGAACTTTTTTTAATGCTTCAATTTCTATTCCTGTTACCGGGTTAGTCGGAAGCTCAATAATTTTGAGGCCCAGTTCTGTCGCCATTTGCAGTATTCCAAAGTAAACCGGGCTTTCGAGTGCAATGGTATCACCAGGCTTGGTTACTGCGATAAAACAATTATAAATTGCATTCATGGCCCCGGAGGTTGTGACGACGTCCTGCTCACTGAGTTTACCTCCCCATGTAAAAGACCATCTTGAAATATTTCTCCTCAGATTGAGGTTCCCTTGTATCGGTTCATAACCCGTTCCGCTGTCGTCCATACTACGGATGACTTTAAGCACGCCCTTATTCAGCTTGGCAACAGGCAACAGGCTCTGGTCTGGAACACCTAATGAAAACTGGGTGATGGCCTTATCCTTCAGGGTGTCGAAAACCCTGATGATGAGGTCTTCGGGATGATTTTCCTTGTCTTTCAAAACTGGCTTACTGGTTGCCGGCAACAAAAGTCTTCTGCCAGTAGGCTTACTGACATAATATCCGGATTTAGGCCTGGATTCAATCAGCGATTTACCTTCCAGTTCCAGGAATGCCTGCTTAACGGTATTCAGGCTTACATCGTATATTTTTTGTACAGTCCGGATAGAAGGAAGCTTATCCCCGGTTTTAAGGGTCTGTGCGGCAATTTGCTGCTCCACTGCGCTTGCTATTTTTCGGTACAATATTTCTTTTGCCATGCTCTGCTGATTTTTAATTTAATGTAACTAACTGCATTGATTAAGCCAGTCTACCAGCCTTTTGATCGCGTTTTTTAGTGGTTGGACTGCCGATACAGTACCAACCGCCGGGCCCCAGACACTCGCAAAGCGGTTTACTGTAAAGTGATTCAGGTCTTCGCCAAGGCAACCGGTTTCAAGACTGCTGCCCATATTGATCCTGAACGTGGGTTGTCCGCTGCTATTGATGTTTACAAATGAGCAGGCAATAATATCACCGTTCTGCTCCGCCAGGCCAACGGGTAAGCCAAAATCGGTAGTCAATTCGTCTGTAGAACCATTTAAATAAAGATTAATAACTGCTGTCAGATCAGATAAGTATACTTCACGAACTTTGATGCTTGTGTTTTTTATTGCTGTTGTTTCCATATCTCAAGGCTTTATGCTACAAAATTAGGCAGCCACTGGTGTAGTATACAGATACAAAAACGTTATTTTTTATGGGTACAGTTTGGCTTTCGCAGATAGTTCTCTTTTTTATTTTCTTTTATTTATTTTAATTTGATTACAAAAAGTATAAATTACATCAACCAAACACCAGTACCCAATTGACAAACCAAGCCCATATTCTTTAACAAAAACTTAACCCAGCGCAAATACTTGAATATATAGTTTTGCGAAGCATAACAATTCCAGTTCAATGAGTACCACACCTTCTGATGTAATTTGCGGACAAGCTGATCATTTTACCAGCATTTTTAATGCGTACTGGAAAAAGCTGTATGTAATTGCCTACAGACGTTTACGGGATGAAGAGCTTGCAAAAGACATTGTGCAGGATGTATTTGTTTATTTCTGGAAGGAAAGGCACAAAATTGAAATAAGTGGTTCTTTGGAAGCTTATTTAAGAAGATCGGTTCAGTATCAGATTATTGCACATTTCAGAAAACATACCATTCATTCGAAAGCCCTGGGCTTTCTGCTGGAGAAGATGAACGAAGTGGAAATAAATATCAGGGATATTTTAACAGAACAGGATTTTGCCAACACTGTTAACTCAGAGGTTAAGGAGATGCCAGACACCATGAAGGAAATTTTCAACCTGCGCTTTAAAGATCACTCTGTACAGGAAATTTCCCAGAACCTGGGGCTTGCAGAAAAGACTGTCAGAAATAACATTTCTATTGGCCTGGTTCGCATCAGGAAGGCCATTTCAAGAGATTTCCCGGAAGACTTTTCTGCAATCTGCCTTGCACTTTACCTGATGCTAGGGGCAAAATAGTCGAGGTCTAATTTATTTTATTTTTTTTCGGGACAAACAGGGAACGAGTTCTACTCTATAGATAAAAGGGGGATATATATCCCGACAGCAATATAGAAATGAACGCAAGTCAACTTAAAAAACTGCTTACTGCTTATTTGAAGAATAGGCTGAACAAGACCGACAAAAACCTGGTCCAGAATTGGTACGATGCTTTTGGCGAATCGGAGGCAGGTGTACCGGGTTTAGGAAACCAGCGTGAAGAACAGCTGTTGAAAGACGATTTACTGAACCGCATACAAGTTCAGCTGAATCAGCCGGAACGGCCTGTGTATCGGTTAATGTCCTTCAGAAATATGGCTGCCTCCATTGTCCTGGTTGCCGGAGCGGGGCTTGCCACCTGGTTTTTTCTTGCCAAATCAGCTCAGGAGCCTAATGCAGGTATAAATCAGTTTCAGGTCATCACCACCATTTCAGGTCAAATGAAAAAAGTGATTCTTCCGGATAGTTCGGTTGTGCATCTGAATGCCAATTCGAGGATAAGGGTCCCGCATCGTTTTTCATTAAAAGACAGGCAATTTTATCTGGAAGAAGGAGAAGCGTTTTTTGAGGTAACAAAAGACAAAACCAGACCTTTTATTATCCACAGCGGACAGCTGAACGTGAAGGTGCTCGGCACTTCATTTAATGTCCGTTCTTACCGGCAGCTTTCAGATATAAAAGTAACAGTTACCACTGGTAAAGTGCGTGTTAGTGGCAACGGAATGGTTTACGGAACATTAGTTCAAGGCCAGCAGATCACTTACAATAAGGCGAACAGGGCGGTACAGCGCTCAGAAGTCCGCCCCTCAGATAACCAGGCCTGGATCAATGGAAAGGTTTATCTGGAAAAGGCAGATTTTGACGAGCTTGCTTTAACCATGCGTAACATGTACGGCGTAAGTTTAAAAAATGAAACCGCCAATAAGCTAAAATATCAATACAATTTAACCATACGATCAGACCGTTCTCTGCAGGAAACCTTAAAGTTGATCTGTGCCATCAATGGCCATCATTACAAGAAAAAAGGAAAAGAAATACTGATTTACTGAGCGCCGGTAATTCAAACGATAACAAGCTTTAAACCAATCTTACACATATGAAACAAAACTTACTGCAAATGCAGAAGGCAATGCGTATTACATTATTAGCATTTGCACTTGTGTTTTCGGCCTCACAACTGCTGTTCGCAGTCAGCGGCCGGGCGCAGGTTCTTGAACAGCGATTGAACATTTCAATAGACAAAGGAAACCTGTATCAGGCAGTCAAAAAACTGGAAAAAGCAGGAAAGATGGAATTTGCATTCGACAATGCAGTTCTTACCCTGGAGAAGTTCAATGTAAACAATCTGGTATTTAAACAAACACGTTTGGCTGAGATACTGGAAAAACTATTTGCCGGAACAAACATCGGTTTTAAAACCGAGGGTGGCTCCAGTATTCGTTTCTTTAAAAAGCAGAAACCCGGAAAAATCAGCGGGAAAGTTACTGACGACAAAGGCGAAAGCCTGCCAGGAGTAGGGATCAGGGTACCCGAGCTGAACCGTAGCTTTACCACCGATTCCGCTGGTAACTACGCTATTGCAGCTCCTCCCGGGCGGTATACGATCGAAGTCAGCTATATTTCTTTTAAGACACAACGCTTCACCAATGTTGAAGTCCGGGAGTCGGTAACCACCACGCTAAATGTAGTCATGATCGCACAGGCCGGCAACCTCGATGAAGTAGTTGTAATTGGCTATGGAACAGTTAAAAAAAGTGACCTTACGGGTGCTGTTACAGTGTTGAAAATGAAAGATATAGAAAATGTACCTGTAGTAAGAGTAGACCAGATGTTGCAGGGGCGCATAGCAGGTGCAGAGATTGTAAGCACAAGCGGTGAACCTGGTGCCGGGACCTCCATACGCATCAGGGGTACACGTTCCATTTCGGCTACAAACGAACCGCTTTATGTTGTTGATGGTGTGTTGGACGCAGTGAGCAGCCTGAACGACCTGAACCCCGGAGATATTGAATCTATCCAGGTGCTTAAAGACGCTTCATCTACAGCTATTTATGGATCAAGAGGAAGCAATGGTGTAATTTTAATCACCACCAAAACCGGTGGTACGGATGGAAAAACCAATTTCACCTTCCGTTCAGATCTGGGGCAGTCTGTTTTGCCCCGCTTTCTGGATCTGATGAATGCCCGGGAATTTGCGGAGCTTCAAAACGACCGTTTCTATTTCAGCAGTACCGCAAATCAAAGCAAACCAATCGAAGAATATCCCTATAAAAACCCGGCTGCCCTTGGCGAGGGTACCAACTGGACCAAAGAAATTACTAGGACTGCACCTTATCAGAACCATACTTTCTCAATGGCCGGAGGCGATAAATCCACCAATTACTATTTCTCTGCCAACTATAACGATACAGGGGGCATTATTCTGAGCAGTGGCATGAAACGCATCCAGTCCCGCCTTAACCTGGATAAGACTTTTAATAAATATGTAAAGTCCGGAGTCCGGCTAAACTACTCCTACATCAATCAGGATGTAAATAAGGTAGATGTCGGAACGAGCACACTCTGGTATCGCTCAACGGTGTTTCTGGCACCAACCATAGCAGCCTATAAGCCCGATGGTAGCTTAAACGATTTCAATACACAATGGTATACCGGAACTTTATTTGATTCTCCGCTGGCCAATTCCCTGCTGCAAAAGAAAGACCAGGTGAAGAAAACACTTTCGGCCATGCTTTATGTGGAGGTAAGCCCCCTGAAATCCCTTAAATTAAAAAGTTCAGTATCATTTTATGATTACAACAGGTTCGACGATACCTTTTATCCATCCACATTACCCACAAGGATGAGTAAGAATACCGGAGCTTATGCTTACAAAAGAGGGTTTAAGGACAACAACATCCTGAATGAAAATACGATCAGTTACAAAAAGGTGTGGAATAAACGCCATAACCTGGATGCCGTATATGGCATTACATTCCAGACCTTCTGGACAACCGATCTGTACGCCAGCGGCGATGGTTATTTTATAGATGACATCGAAACAAATGATCTGGCAGCAGTTCCAACGAAAGAAACCCTGAATGCCGGGTCGAGCCTGGAACGTCAGCACAAGATTTCCAACCTGGCCAGGGTAAACTACAATTACGGTGGTAAATATTACCTTACTGTTACCGCAAGGGCAGATGCAGCTTCAAACTTTGCTGCGAATCATAAATGGGGTTATTTTCCATCGGCTGCAATAAAGTGGAATGTACTCAAAGAAGATTTTATGAAGCCTTTAAAAGGTGTCAGTGAGCTGGCACTTCGTCTAAGCGGAGGGGTTTCCGGTAATGACGCCATTTCTAAATACCAATCCCTGGCACGCATGTCCTCAAATGCCAATGGGTATATATTCGGCGGACTTACACCAGTGGCCTATTACCCAACACGCATCACCAATGAGGGGCTGACCTGGGAAAAGACAACTTCCTACAATGCCGGTCTCGACGTCGCCATTTTAAAGAACCGCCTGGCCTTTACCCTCGATGCTTACACCAGCAACACTACCGATCTGCTGCTTACCGTGCAATTGCCTACCCATGTAGGCTACACCAGCAGGTTAACCAATATCGGCAAAACATCCAACAAAGGACTCGAACTTGCCATAGATGCCAAAAACATTACCCGTAAAAATTTTAGCTGGTCTACCACGATAACCTTAGCGCACAACAAACAAATGGTGGAAGATATCGGGGGGCTGGACAAAATCTCGGCCTATAACAATGGTTTTGGTGCCCAGTACATGATGTACGGGTATGTAAAAGGTAAACCGCTAAATGCACTATGGGGAATGCAGTATGCGGGCGTATGGAAATCGCAGGCAGAAATAACCCAAAACCTTAGCGATAAAAAATATGCTTCCTCGGCTGTCAACTTTTATCAGCCCGGCCGCCAGCGTTATATAGACCAGAACAACGATGGGATACTGGACAACAGCGACCTGGTTTACCTGGGAAATGCAGATCCAAAACTTTATGGCGGAATCCAGAACAACTTCAACATTTATGGTTTTAATGTCGGTTTTTTCCTGAACTATTCAATCGGCGGAAAAATCTATAACCCTGTTGAACTCTTTATGGGCACGGGTACTTACCTCTCAAATCAGTTCAGGTATATGGTAAATGCCTGGCATCCGGTGCGTAACCCTGCTTCAGACTATCCAAGAGCAGATTCCAAAGATGACATCCCTAACGACCGCTTTGTGCATAGCGCCAGCTTCCTGAGGTTAAAGAATGCTTCGATAGGCTATACGTTTAACCTTTCCCGGCCTACCAATAACCTGTTAAAATCGCTTACACTTACAGCAAACGGCAACAATATCTATCTGTGGAAATACTACAATGGCTACGACCCGGAAGTTTCTACCGAAAGTGAAGGTTCAACCCTCAGAAGAATGGATAATGGTGCCTATCCAAATAGCCGTACCCTAACTTTTAGTGCGGAACTAAAATTCTAATACACAACATTTAAAGTATAACATGATGATGAAAAAATATACCTTAATCCTACTCGCGCTCCTGGCCTTTTTAGGCTCCTGTAAGGATGCACTTCTGGAAGAGCCCGGCAGCTTTGTATCACCCGGGCAGTTCTTTAACAATGAAAACCAATGCATAGCAGCCCTGAACGGATGTTACATTCCTTTCACCAGCATCTATAATTCGGGATTAATTATTGCCAATGAAGCCACTACAGACCTGGCCTATCTGAATTCGGCACAGCTGGATGCCAAATTCGAAATCTCACCGGCCAACCCCGGAATGGGGCAGGCCGTATGGACACAGGCTTACAAAGGGATAATGTTCTGTAATTCCACAATCTCGGGAATTGAAAGGTCGCCGGTTAATGAAGACCGGAAAAAAGCGCTTCTTGCAGAAGGTGTAACCTTAAGGGCAATGTATTATTATATCCTGACCAGCACATTTGGTGATGTTCCTTTTTATACCGAAGATGTCGCTACCCTGGAGATCCTGGAAAAAGTTACCGCCCTGGGCAGGACCAATGCCATAGAGATCAGAAAGACCTTGATTGCAGAATTGCAGCAGTATGCAACCAGTTTGCCTGCGAAAAGAACATCCGATGTGACAGACAACAGGATATCTGGCCCGATGGCATACCTGCTCATTGCAAAAATGGCAATGTGGAACAAAGACTACCCGGCGGCATTGACCGCTCTGAAGGAAATTCAGAAGGTATACGGGCTGCTGAACCAGTATCCGCTTACAGATACCTATTTCAGAAATAAAAATACCCCGGAGTCCATATTCGAAGTGCAGTTTACCTGGTCGGCCTCCGGGCTTAAAAAAACGACCAATGTTGCCTGCTTTTTCACGCCAACAAAAAAGGCGTCGACAGACATATACGATGGTGTTTCGATCCCCGAACTTGGCGCCAAAGCCAATCCCTATGCTTCAATTACACCCTCGGCCTATTTCGTTTCTTTATATGAACTGGACGATCCCCGCCGCAACATCATACTGGCCTATACCTATGAAGACAAATGGTTTACGAGGCCGCAAAGTGCAAACGGTACCGGAAAACCATGGATGGGCGCCAAATTCTGGTGCCCGGGAATGGATAATGCAGCGGATGGCAACAACCAGAAAGTATTCCGGTATGCAGATGCCTTATTGCTGATGGCAGAATGTGCCAACGAAACAGGGGATACGCAGCTGGCCTTAAACAGCATCAATGAGGTGAAAGGCAGGGCATCTGCCGACTTTAAAATGACTGGCTACCCCGGCAAGGATGAATTTTTTGAAGAGGTAAAAAAGGAAAGGGCAAGAGAGCTCATGGGAGAATATACCCGCAAATGGGATCTGGTACGCTGGGGCATTTTTTATGATGCCGTAAAAGCAACTTCAGCCACCGAATACGCAGAGATCAACAACAATATCAGACGCTATCATGAATATTACCCGATCTCAGACAGCGAAGTGATGCGTTCATCAGGAAACCTCTCAAACCCCGCTTATACCGGTCAGTAATTAAATCAAACATAGAATGAGAACATTAACTAAATACAGCACACTGTTCCTGCTGCTCGCAATCTGCCATTTCTCAGTACGGGCACAAAATAAGACAAGGATCATTAGCTACAACATCCTGGAAGGTATGAAAACAGATACCACTAAAGGAAAACAGGATTTCGTGAAATGGCTAAAGTCCGAAAACCCGGATATCCTTGCGCTGCAGGAATGCAATAAGTTCACGCAAAAATCGCTCGAGGAACTTGCCCGCAGTTATGGACATCCTTACGCGGTACTGCTCCGTGAACAGGGATATCCGGTGGCTCTTACCTCCAAATACCCGATAGTAAATGTAGAAAAGGTAACAGACAATATGCATCATGGTTTTATCCTGGCCAAAATCAAAGACCTGAACATTATTGTATTGCACCTCTCGCCACATAAATACTGGAAAAGAAGAGAAGAAATTGAGGTGATCCTGGCTACAATTGCTGCTGCCCGGCAACAGGAAAAATGGGTAATTATGGGCGACTTCAATTCATTGTCGCCATTGGACAAAGACAATTATGCAGATGGAAAATATGCCGAACGCTTAAAAGAATCGGCAAAAAAATACAGTTTTCACGAAAACCTGGTAGAGGGCAAATATCTTGATTTTGAAGTGCAGAAAAAGATACTTGAATCTGGCCTGCACGACACCGCAAAAGAAAAGGCGAAGGGAAATGAGCCCAGGGCCAACAGGATAGACTATATCTACGTAAGTAAAGACCTCATGCCCTATGTAACAAAAGCCCAGTTCATCAGGGACGACTTTACGGCTACGCATTCAGATCATGTGCCGGTTATAATGGAGCTTAAAAGATAAAATTGAGTCATGAAAAAAGTTTTGTTTTATGCGTTATTGCTGCTTATCGGGATAAGCAGCTGTAAAAAAGACGAGCTGGTCAGGTTTAGTACCGACCTGGCCATCAACAATAAAATTATCCGCCTGGCAGATAGTGCTGCAAGTACCCGCGTGCTGGTGTACGCTGATGACAGCTGGAAAGTGCAGACAGAAGGCGATGCATCCTGGATTAAACTGGATAAAGAAGGAGGAACAGGAAAAGGGGAGTTTTTGGCTACAGTGGAAAGCAATGCCGGAAATCTGCCCAGGTCTGTTAACATTCTGATCAGCGCCGGCAACAAAACAGATACCATCAGCCTGCAGCAAAGGGGGATTGTTGCCGCCATCAATATTACCGACGCCAATGCCAATGGGATCGCGGCCGGAGGCCTGATGAAAACTGCCATAAGCACCAATGTGCCATTTGAGGTGATGAAGCATGAAGAAGTGTATACTTCTGGCGGCACCAACTGGATCACCGGTTTAACCATTAACGGTAAAGACCTGAATTTTACGCTGGGGCAGAATAATCAGGCTGAAGCCCGGGAAGCCCTCATCAGGCTATCCTATAAGGATGCGCTGGGTACTACCGTAAAAGACTCCATTCTGGTTACCCAAAACCCAAAAGGAAATTACGATCAGGCAGTACTTAAAGACTTTGCCTACGTAAAAGCCATGCTGGCTGTCGGTGAGGTAACGGAAGATATTTATATCGAGGGTGTTGTGGTCAGCGATAAAGGCAATCCGAACATCGCACTCAATGCAAACAAAGCTACCAACAAACATGAAGTAGATAAGACCGAAAATGCCATCACCGCCTACATACAGAGTATGGACGGGAAGTCGGGTCTGATGATCCGGACAAAAACCGGCGGAGATAACATCTACGGAAATGGAGAGGTGGTTAAACTCTGGCTGAAGGGGACTACGTTAAGAAAAGAAATCAATCCTTCCAGAACGGTTTTAGAACAGGTGCAATCGGTAAATATCATTTCAAAAGTTGCCGGCAATCCGCTGCAGCCCCGGGAAGTGTACATGAAAGACCTGACGGACAATGATCTTTATACTTATGTGAAATTGAAAGAAGTAGAGATCAGTGTGCCTTCCGGCAGCTTCTTTAACATCAATGAAGGCTACAATTTAAGAACAGATGTATACCCGACAAACATCAGGGACATTAATGGCAGCAGCATGTATATGCTTACCAATATTGATGTTCCCTATCGCAGGGATGGCAAACGTGTTCCACAAGGATCGGGCGACATTACAGGCGTTTTGGTACATGAAAAACTGGCCAGATATGGCAACGATATCGGTAAATATGCCATCAGGCACCTCAAAAGAGAGGACATTGCTTTAAGAGAAAACCGCGAAGATGGCTTTTCCAATGTTTTGGTGGAATGGAGCAGGTTTAAATCCGAGAATATTACAGGCGCTACAGAAGCAAAGAACCCGATGACACCCGATATTGGCAGCGGCACCTTAAAACAAAGCGAAAAGGGTTCATTGGATTTTAGCGCAAACGGCATTTCTGGCGCCACAGATTTTAACGGGTTGATACAGGAGCCAACAACGGTAAAAGGTGCAATTACGAACGGAGCCTGGATCAGTAAAAACTGGTGGAGCGATGCCAGGGGGAGAGGAAGTTCCTGGAACATTACGGTTTCAACTGTTGGTATTACCAAGCCCATATCATTACAGATTGAAGGCAACAGCGATATTGGCGGTGCTAGGAATTTTATTGTGGAATGGTCTGCTATCGGTACCGAAACGGGTACCTGGAACCAGGCAGGGGAGTTTACCTTTGAAGATGTGGTGAATTTTTCCAATACCCTGCTCACCCAGGTGCCGGGACTTAAAGTCCTGAACTTTCAGTTCCCGACGGCAGCCCTGGGCCTCACAAATTTATACATCCGGATCCGGGTTAAAAATAAACTGGTAGGCACGGCAACAAGCCCTACAGGCGGAACGCTTGCGGCTGCCGGCATAACCCGTTTGGGGCATATATCTATAAAGTACAATAAGTAAGGAGGGCCTTTACAAAATATTTTTTCTAATTTATTTGGAACAAAAATATTTTGTTGTACCTTTACGTCGAGAGCGTTAATTTAAGCGGGGATAGCCATTCGTGGTTTTTATTCCCGCTTTCTTTTTTACCCCTTTTTTCTGACGCATTAAACATTATATTTCGTTTACAATTGTACCCGTCATTACAGGCATTGCTATAAAATACAAAAGCATCCCTGTAAGAGATGCTTTGGCTCAAGTCGGTACCGACTCTTTAATTTACAGTAATTTAACCTTAGTTGCGTTAAGGCCTTTTTTACCGTTTTCTACTTCATAAGTTACCTGGTCCTTCTCTTTGATCTGGTCTATAAGTCCGCTTACGTGTACAAAGATTTCCGGCTCTCCGTTATCGGGTACGATAAAGCCAAATCCTTTTGAATCATTGAAAAATTTTACTGTTCCTTGTGGCATTGTTTTTAATTAAGTTTTGATTATGGATGAATTAAGGTATTAACCATAAAATAAATCTAGCAAATTATTAGCACATTTATTAGGTTTATCTTTAAATAACTAATCAGATTTTTTTATGCCACACATTGTCATCATATCTTCCAGCGTAAGAAAGGGCAGAAACAGCCACAGAACCGCATTATTTTTTCAAAATTTTATAACATCAAATGCAGTGGCCTCCGTAGAGATCCTGGATCTGAAAAACTATGATTTCCCTATATTCGAGGAAAGGCTCCGTTTTTTTGAAAACCCTACTATGCTGATGCTGGAATTTGCATCAAAAGTGAAAAATGCAGATGGCGTGATCATTGTAACGCCCGAATACAATGGTGGTTACCCCAGCAGTTTAAAGAATGTGGTCGACCTGCTTTACGATGAATGGAGAAAGAAACCCGTAGCCATCGCTACCAATTCAGCCGGACCTTTTGGAGGTACTCAGGTCATAACCTCATTACAGTTCTCTTTATGGAAAATTGGCGCCTGGACAGTCCCTGCCATGTTTCCGGTGCCCAAAGTGCAGGAAGCATTTGACGAAAACGGTGTGCCTGCAGATGAAGCCGGAACCCATAAAAGGGCAACCATATTTATCAATGAACTGCTTTGGTGCATGGAGGCAAAAAAAAGAATGGAATAAAAAACACACTGCCATAGGGTTGTCAGTAGCCCCTGTTTTCTTTGTTTCATAAAACAAAAAGAAACAGATTATGACAACACCAGAAATCACCACCGAAAACACATTGTTTATCTCTGCACAGGATTTATTAAATCACTGGCTTGGCCACAGGAGGCTTACAAGACGTGTAATTGAAGCTTTTCCTGATGATAAACTGTTTGATCACAGCATTGGAGGAATGCGCCCATTTGCTACCATGGTCAAAGAACTGATCGATGTATCCGGCCCGGGAGTTCAGGGAATTGCCACTTCAGACTGGAGCAATAGTACTGGCTTCGATGAGCATTCAACGAAAGGAATCGCGTCAAAGGCTGCTTTGCTGGATTTGTTTGATGAAAGCACGGAGATCATCGCCAGCTATTTGCCGTCAATTCCGGCAGAGCGGTTTCAGCAAAGCGAAAAAGCTTTCGGTATGTATGAAGGCATCATCTTCGACCTTATTCTTTATTTCATTGACAACGAAATCCATCACCGCGCCCAGGGAACAGTATATCTGCGCAGTTTGGGCATCGAGCCACCAGCTTTTTATAACAGGGACTAAATCCTGACGTCTGTAAAAAAGGGGGGCGATGCTCCCTTTTTTATTATTGTATCTTGTTGCTTACAAAGCAATTTTTGGGATGCTATTTGTGTAATATTGGACACACACAAATAGAAACCGATATGAAAAAACTAATCATCATCGCCATGGCTTGCTATGGCCTGAGCGCCCGGGCACAATCCGGCGAATCCAAAAATTTTATTTACCTCTATTCAGATTCTGTCATTCATGCCAGAAACATCACCCTACGGCCCGACGCCTTCGGCTCGTGGCAGCTCAGAGCCGATTCCAGGCGTATCCCACCTCAGCAGGTAAAATTTTTCAGCAATAAGGATGGCTTTTTTGCCAATACCAGGCGATTGAGCTTTGCCGGGCTAACAGCCTTTTCTGAACGCGTTATCGAAGGCCGGATCAATCTTTATCAGCAAACCAGTTACGAACCCGGTCTGTACAACGATTATCATCACCCGCATCACCCGCATTACAGCAGAAGGCAGCCCGTTGATGTCAGGATGTATTACAATAAAGGTTTTGGCGATCTGCAAAAAGTAAATTACCATAATCTGAAGCAGGATATGGCCGATCATCCTGAAAGTATGGACCTGCTGGCCGGCTACAGAAGAAGCATGAACACCGGCAAATTAATGTATGTAGCAGCTGGGGCATCTATTGTGGCCGGACTCGTCTCGTTTTTAGTGGGTACCGAAAAAAGCAGTATGGCGGCTACAGAAAGGGGCTATACAGCAGGCTTCGCCCTGATAGGAATAGGGGCAGGTTTTGCATTGGGCGGATACGCAGTGTCTGCAAAAGCAAACAGGCACCTGGAAAATGCGATAGAAGCCTATAACCGTTAAACTTAAAACTCAACCCGTACCACCACTAAAAAAGGTACGGGTTCCTTGTTTAATTACACTTGAAAGGCGTTTTTCGACAATTCAAATGCTATTTAAACACTTCGTAAGGTTTTTTATGGTACACTCGATTTGAACAGCTAATTTTGGGCCGTTTAAAACACCTCATATATACATGAAAAGAATTTTTATTTTTCTATTATTCGTTGTCGCCGCACCGGTTGCTTTGCTGGCACAGCAACGCTTTACGATAAGCGGTACCGTCCGTGATGCTTCATCCGGAGAAACATTGATCGGGGCAACTGTAAAACTGCAATCTGCCGCCCATAAAGCTGGTATTGCAACCAATGCCTACGGGTTCTATTCGCTCACTGCCCCTGAAGGTACTTACGACCTGCTGGTGAGCTATAGCGGCTACCGCAGTTTTACCCAAAAAATTACATTAGATAAAGTCCTTAAAGTAAACATAGAACTCACCGCCGCTGCCGATTTGCAGGAAGTGGTGATCAGCGCAGGCGACAAGAAGAACGAAAATGTAAAAAGTCCGCAGATGGGCCTTTCCAAAATAGACATGAAAACGCTCGACAATGTGCCGGTATTGCTTGGCGAAAAAGATGTGTTAAAAACCGTACAGCTATTGCCAGGCGTTAAAGCCGGCGGTGAAGGAAATACAGGTTTTTTTGTACGGGGAGGTGCTTCAGATCAAAACCTGATCCTGCTCGATGAAGCTACGGTTTACAATTCTTCACACCTGCTCGGTTTCTTTTCTACCTTTAATGCCGATGCCATAAAGGACGTTAGTTTATACAAGGGAGGGATGCCTGCACAATATGGCGGACGTTTGTCTTCCGTACTGGACGTGAAGATGCAGGACGGTAACGATAAGGAGTTTAAGGTAGAAGGCGGGCTGGGCCTCATTGCATCAAGAATAAAGGCCGAAGGTCCCATCGTTAAAAATAAAAGTTCATTTATGGTAAGTGCCAGGCGTACTTATATCGACTTGTTATTGAAAGCATCAGGAGATTCGGCACTTAAAAACAATACCCTGAATTTCTACGACATCAACGCCAAAGTAAACTATAAATTTGACGATAAGAATACCCTGTTCCTTTCCGGCTATTTTGGACAGGACAACATTGGCATAAAAGACCTGTTTGCCAACGATTGGGGCAATACCACTGCAACCGTACGCTTTAACCATGTGTTTAACAGCAGGTTATTTTCCAACACCTCCTTTATTTATAACAAATACAGCTATGCCATTGAACTGCTGGATGAGAACAGCAATGCGAAAGTAAATTCACTGATCAGGGATTACAATTTTAAAGAAGACCTGCAATACTATGCCAACAATCACATCTTAAGATTTGGCTTGCATGCCACCCACCACAGGATAGCCCCTTCGGACATCAGGGTGTCGGCCAATTCCAGCTTTAATCCGCTCTCTATAGAAAACCGTTATGGCCTGGAGTTTTCTGCTTATGTGTCCGACGAATGGACGGTTACCGACCGTTTAAATTTATTGTACGGACTGCGGTTGAGCCAGTTTTCGTTACTTGGTCCAGGAACAATGCCTACCTATAACAGCGCTGGCGAGGTCACCTCATCGGCCAGCTATAAAAAGGGCGAATTTGTAAAAAACTATTTTAACCTTGAACCACGCTTCTCTGCAAGTTATAGCCTGAATGATAAAAATTCAATCAAAGCATCGTACAACCGCAATACGCAGAACATACACATCCTGAGCAATTCAGGTACCGCTTCACCAACCGATCAGTATGTGATGAGCAGCAACAACATTAAACCTGAAATTGCAGACCAGGCAGCCCTGGGCTATTTCAGGAATACGGAGGACAACGGATTTGAGTTCTCTGCAGAAATCTATTACAAATGGATGCAGAACCAGATCGATTATAAAGATGGCGCGGAGCTTACCGCAAATGCAGACGTAGAGTCGGAATTGTTGTATGGAAAGGGTAGGGCCTATGGACTGGAACTCTACGGTAAAAAAACAAAAGGGAAATTTACCGGATGGGTAAGTTATACATTATCCAAAACAGAGCGTCAGTTCGACCAGATCAATAATGGAAAATATTTTAATGCGCGGCAGGACCGTACACACGACCTGGCCCTGGTTGGCATGTATAACCTGGGCCGGAGATGGTCGGTATCTGCCAATTATATCTACAGTACAGGGAACGCAGTTACTTATCCGGCAGGGAAATACAATATCGGTGGTCTGAACACCTATTATTATACCGAAAGGAATGCCAACCGCATGCCGCATACTTCCCGTCTGGATATCGGTGCTACCCTGAAGGCTAAAGAAACAAAGCGCTTCCAGTCCAGCTGGACATTCAGTGTCTATAACGCCCTGAACCGTAAAAACCCGTATGCTATTCAATTCCGGGACAAAGAAAATGACCCGACACGCACAGAAGCCGTACAAACCAGTCTATTTGGAATCATCCCTTCCATCACCTATAACTTTAAATTTTAAGAGACATGCTAAAACACATCAAACTGCTTAGCCTCCTTATTGCCCTGGCATTCAGCCTCAGCTCATGCGAAAAAGTAATCGACGTGAAATTAAATACTTCTGCAACCCAAATGGTTATAGAGGGAAGCATCACCAATCAGAACGGTCAGCAATTGGTTAAATTAAGTCAATCGGTGCCCTATACCGACAACAATACTTTTCCGGCAGTTAGCGGTGCAACAGTAAACGTAACCGATAACCAGGGGCATTCCTGGACATTTACAGAAAGCAGTCCCGGAAATTATACCTTTGGCCCTTTAAAGGGAGAGCCGGGCCGTACCTATACACTTACCGTAAGTGTAAATAATACGGTATACAAGGCTGCTTCTACCATGCCGGATTCTGTAAACATCGATTCTCTGGATGTCAAGATCTTTAATTTTGGCGGTGAGGACATCAAGCAGGCACAGGTGCACTATACAGACCCTGCAGGCGTAGCAAACCAGTATAGATTTGTCATGAAAGTAAATGGTGTACAATCCAAACAGGTGTATGCCGAAAACGACCGCTTTACCAATGGTAATCCAGTTCCTACAGTTTTATTTTTCAATGGAAACAATGACGATGATGATGAACTGAAGAGCGGCGACAAAGTGGATATTGAGATGCAGTGTATCGATAAAAACATCTTTAATTATTGGTTTACCCTTAGTCAGCAAAGCCAGAACGGCCCCGGCGGAGGTACAATACCGGGAAATCCACCTTCCAATATCAATAATGGTGCACTTGGCTATTTTAGCGCCCATACGGTCAATAAAAAACAAATGGTAGTGAAGTAAGTTACATAAAAATGAGTCGTCAATCGCGTTTCACAATTTCTATTTGATATATTTGTGCTCTTTTAATAAAAGATTCAATAACAATAATATGATTGACGACTCTATGCCACATTTAAAATTTAACCCGGAGCTTATTCAGATAAAACCCATTTCAGCACTTAAGCCGGGCGATAAATTACTGAACCTTGGCGAAGTACTTGAAATAGAAGAAAGTCCGGAGATATATGCCGTGATTATTTACCGGTTGACCCAAAAACAGGTCTTTAAATTTGAAAGGGATACCAATTTATATTTAATTAACGAAGATCAGGCTGAGGCATCAGTATAAATTGACAAAAAAACAGCAATCCAAATTAATGCAATGTAGTTGCATCTTTATACTTTTGGTGTATTAAATAATTTACTGAAAATTCATTAATACCTAAAAATATGAAATACGATGTGATCATTATTGGTGGAAGCTATGCCGGTTTGTCCGCCGCTATGTCATTGGGCAGGGCCATCAGGAAAGTACTTGTAATAGACGAAGGTAAACCCTGTAACCAACAAACACCCCATTCGCATAATTTTTTAACACAGGACGGAAGTACTCCAGCCGCTATTGCTGCATTGGGCAAGGACCAGGTATCGAAATATCCAACTGTGGTTTTCCAGGAAGGCAGGGCCATCGGGGTAAAAGGGACAGACGGAAATTTTGAGGTCTCAACTGCTGCAGGCGAACAGTTTTATGCCGGGAAATTGATCTTTGCTACAGGAATAAAAGATACGATACCAGCTATTCCCGGCTTTTCAGATTGCTGGGGCATATCGGTGATCCATTGCCCGTATTGTCATGGTTACGAGTATAAAACGCAGCAAACAGGTATTTTTATGAACAACGATATGGTGGTGGACTTTGCCGGAATGATCAGAAACCTGACCGATAAACTCACTGTTTTTACGAACGGAACAGCGTTAATCAGCCAGGAAAACCAACAACGGCTTGGTAAAATGGGGGTTAAGATAGACGAAAGGGAGATAGAACAAATCTTGCACAACAAGGGCAACATCAGCAGTCTGGTATTTAAAGACGGTACTTTTACCCTGAATGCCTTGTACGCCAGGCTGCCGTTTGAGCAGCATTGCAGCATACCAGAAACACTGGGATGCAACTTTACGGATATGGGCTTCCTGCAGGTGAACGATCTGCAGAAGACAAACGTTACTGGTATATTTGCAGCAGGGGATAATGTAACACCTTTCAGGTCTGTTGCTGCCGCGGTAGCAGCAGGCAGCAAAGCCGGCGCAGCAATTAACCACGAACTTGTAGCCGAAAAGGCATGGTAACGGTTTATTTACTGGCCAGTACGGTATCAGCATCCTGAACCAGGTACCTTGAAGTATAATTCTGTTCGCTTACATTGATGAATAGCACCGTTCCTTCTTCAAGTGTGCGGACTACCATACCGGCCAGCTCCTGAGGTACTGCCGGGCAACCCTGACTGCGTCCCAAACGTCCGAGTGCATTTATGGTTGCCTGACTGACATAATCTGCTCCGTGAAGAACAATGGACCTTTTTCTGGCATTGGAATTAAAACCTTCATCCATCCCATCCAGTCTCAAAGAAAGTCCATGTTTACCATAATAACTTTCCCCAGTTATAAAAAAACCGATGCTGCTTTTCAGGGATTCGCTGGTATTGGAAAAGAAAGTGGCTTTGTCCGCCCCGCTACGCTCCCCGTGGGCCACCCATGTATTTAAAACTAACTTTTTTTGCTCCAGATCAACAATCCATAGTCGTTTACTCGTACTGTTCTGATCAAAATCAGCGATACTTAAAATGGATTTACTGTCAGAGAGCCTGCCGGTATTCTTTAGATTATAATATCCGGTAAGGGCTTTTTCTAAAACAGCAAATGATAAACCGCTTGCAGCAAGTTCTGCTGTTTCATAAAGCGTCCTGGCCCTGGTGTAATGAATGGTATTGCTGTCTGTAACGATATGGTCTTTTACAACCTTTCTGTCGATCGGTTTCCATCCGATGGTAATAAATGCAAGCATTAGGATAACTGATCCCGCCCCTCCAAAAAAACTTCCCCTCATAGTTGTTGTCCTGTTCTCTTTTCTGTTTTGTTTATGTTTATTTGTTTAAACTTTTACAAATATAGAGATATATTCTGTAATAATACTCATTTTTAAGCTGTTACACTAATGTGACTTAACGCGGTTACAACGGTAATATTGTGCCAGGTTGTGCGGGATATCTAAAAACCGGCAATTAACGCTTCTCATCCTGCATCAGGTTGATGATGCGTTCTTTGTCTTTCACCTGGTCTTTTAAAGTACTGATCAGTTCCTTGCAGGTCCTCAGGTTGGCCTTCAGATCGCCATACTCTGACACAGGTTCTGCAAGCATATTGTCCTTGTGATTTTGCTGGTAACCTTTGCCTTCATTAAAAAGTACACAGGGCGATATTTCAAGCTTTTCAGCGATCAGAAGGATGTCCTTGTATTTAACAGATTCATTGAGCAGGCCCAATCGCAGTCCGTCAAATGTCTTCCCAATACCGTGTGCAAGCCAGCTTAACGATCTGTTTTTATCTTTCAGGATTTTATCTATTGTTGCTTTTAAGGCCATATCTTTCTTTTTATTGCAAAGTAATAATTTGTCGTAAAATTTTTCACAAACTTCATCTTTTTTTGATTTTTGCTCAAAAAATTTATGAGAAAAAAATGCAGGATATTTATAATATTTTTTTAATTTTACCCCCGAGAGCGTTAATTTGCGGGGGCAAAGTCTATTCAGACCTGTCTCCGCTTTTTTTTGCCCTTAAAGTTTTACCTGCCGGATGATGTTTTTGATGTTCAGCTCAATGATATCTGTCATGTTACGGCAATCCAGATACTGGCGGTCAGAGAAATATCCGGCCATTCCTGTCTTCAGTTGCTCAATGTTTTCATTTGTGGTAAGTCTCTCTGAATTAGATACATCACGCAAATCAGTTAACCTATGTCTTTCACTTCTGACCCGGTGTAATATGGCCGACTTTTCTTCCTGCTGATACTGCAGATAGGTTTTATCAGTCAGCTGTTCCATACCCAGCTTCACGTAAGGAAAATTTTCTTTAAAGAACTGTGGAAGGTACACCTTGATATTTCCTTCATAAAACTGCTGATCAAAATCTATGGCCCTTATCCTGAACTGGATATCATCAAAATCCGGGGTAATCTGCATCACAAAATTATAGGCCCTCATGTCGCCAAGCAACATGATCAGACAGCGCTCATTAAACTTCACAAATTCCTTGGCTATCCGGGTCGGATTATACTCGGGGTTATGCAGGTAGGTTTTTGCAAATACATCGCCCGGAATCCCTGCAATGTGCTCTTCAACCAGCGTTTCCCGGTCAACCAGGTAATTGACCTGGTTAGGGGACAGGATCTCCTCCAGTTCCAGGCCATAAATTCGCGACGCATCAGCTCTTTTGATATAGAAATAATCATAAACATCATTCAGACGGTTTACAATTCTGATCCTGAATGGGTGGGTGTTGCCAAATGTGCAGTACTCTATTTTGTCGATGTATTTATGCTGTACAATACGCAGGTTACCCGATGCTTTCAGGTTGGCATAAATAATTTTTAATCCGTTCTGCAGTTCCTCCAGCCGGTCTGCCGCGTAAATCGGTCCCTCCCAAAGCGAATCTTTGCCGTATTTATCCATAATCGGATAGGCCTCGGTAAACATCAGCAAATCGTTATAACTGATGGGCAACCTCGATTCACGCTGATAGCTTTTAAGGTATTTTTGTAAGGCCGGCGATACGGGAAAAATAGGTTTCTTTTTAGATATCCTTACATCACTCTGTTCCATTGTTGCTTATTTCAGTTCAATTTACCATATAAAATGATAAATGCCTAGTTTCATTTGAATTTCATAAGGGTGTAGATTTAAAGTCATATCGCATTCCGGTTACAAGAATTCATCGGCGCATCCCGTAGTTTTGCGTCTTTGTTAGATATGATGAAGAAACTACTCCATAACACGCCCTTTTCAGTACTTGATCTTGCAACCGTTATAGAAGGCAAGACCCCTGCAGATACTTTTAAAAACAGTGCTGATCTTGCTCAGCATGTCGAAAAATGGGGATATAACCGCTATTGGCTTGCCGAACACCATAATATGATCAGTGTGGCGAGTTCGGCAACCGCTGTTGTGATCGGGCATATTGCAGCTGCTACAAAAACCATAAGGGTAGGCTCTGGCGGGATCATGCTGCCTAACCATTCCCCACTCATTATTGCAGAACAATTCGGAACCCTTGAATCCTTATTTCCCGGCCGCATAGATTTGGGTTTAGGCAGGGCGCCTGGCACAGACCAGGTTACTGCAATGGCCATCAGGGGCGAAAGGTTTAGTGCTGCAAATAACTTTCCGCAGGATGTGCTGAAGCTGCAGGCCTATTTTTCTGCAGAGAACAACAAAAGCAGCGTTAGGGCTATACCTGGTGAAGGATTGGATATCCCCATCTGGATATTGGGTTCCAGCACCGATAGTGCACACCTGGCTGCCGCCTTAGGTTTACCGTATGCCTTTGCAAGTCATTTCGCACCTGCACAATTCATGACCGCCATTCATATTTACAGACAGAACTTTAAGCCCTCTGACTACCTGAAGGAACCATATGTGCTGGCCTGTGTAAATGTTGTGGCGGCCGATACTGATGCCGAAGCGAACAGACTTGTAACTTCCCTTTACCAGTTGTTTATGGGGATAGTAACCGGAAAACGCCGTTTGCTGCAACCTCCGGTAGACAATATGAACAACATATGGGATGTATATGAAGAGGAGCAGGCAAGCCAGATGCTGGCTTGTACCTTTGTGGGGAGTAAAGCCACCATTAAACAGGAACTGCAGCAATTTCTGGATAAGACCGGAGTAGATGAACTCATGGCAACAGCGCACATTTTTGAGCATAGTGCCCGTCTGCGTTCTTACGAGATACTGGCAGAAGTTTTTAAAGCAGATTAAACTGCAGGTTTTTATTTTTGTTCAGTTTCTGTATATAATTTGCTTATCTTAAGCAGCGGAAGAGGCTCAGCCAATTAAAACTCATGATGCGCATTTACTATAAATATTTTTTTGCCCTGCAATTTTCTTTGGTGTTCCTGTTCGGACAAGTATCGGCGCAATCGGGTCTGCAACGGCTGGACGATCAGGTGCTGATTGATCTTGCTGAAAGCCGGACACCGGCAAAAACCGGTTTCTTCATGTTCTTGTCAAAGCACAATGATGTGGTGAATGTAGGAGTTCCGCTTGGTCTCCTTGCCGGCGGTATAATTGCGGACGACAAAAAGATGCGCCAGAATGCTTTATATGTAGCCAGCAGTTCGGCAGTGAATGCCCTGGTTACCATGCTGATCAAAAAAGTGGTAAAAAGGCCAAGGCCTTTTCTGGCCAATGTTAAAATTCAGGCAGTCTATCAGCCAACTCACTACTCATTTCCTTCTGGACATACGTCTACCTCCTTTACCACGGCTACAGCACTTTCACAGGCCTATCCAAAGTGGTATGTTGTTGTCCCTTCCTATTTGTGGGCAGGCTCGGTTAGTTTTTCCCGGTTGTACCTAGGCGTGCATTATCCAACAGATGTTGCAGCGGGTGCCTTGCTGGGAACCGGAACAGCTTTTTCTCTGCGCTCCATGCGACCGGATTGAGCGCTATGGCAGCCATTTATATATAGTTGAATCAGTATTCAGCCTGTGCTTTACCTGAGTTGCTGTTTTATAGAACTTTTTTAGGTCTTTTCTAGGTCGTTCCTAGGTCCTTTCTAGGTCGAATGACCTAAAAAAGATTCAGGAAGGATTAAGCAAAGATTTAATACTGTATTTTCTACCGGCAACTCTGCCAGAAGGCAGGGGAAACTCTGGTAGAAATACTTACATTCGCGTTTATTTTATAAGACGAATTTATATATGATCTGGGAAAAGCTATTATCATCCAAACGTTGGGGAAATGAAGACAGGTTTATGGGCAACCAAAAAGAATCAAGGTCTGAATTTCAGCGGGACTACGACAGGATCATTTTTTCTTCACCATTCAGGAGACTGCAGAACAAAACACAGGTTTTTCCTTTACCGGGCAGCGTATTTGTCCACAACAGGTTAACGCATAGCCTGGAAGTGGCCAGTGTAGGCCGTTCATTGGGTACCATATTTTACAATAAGGTAAAGGACAAAGATCCCGGAATAGACGATTCCTGTCCGCTGTTGTGTGAAATAGGAAATATCATTGCTTCGGCATGCCTGGCACATGATCTTGGCAACCCGGCTTTCGGGCATTCCGGGGAATCCGCGATTTCACACTATTTTACCACCGGAGAGGGTAAAATTTACCAATCACTGGTAACTGAAGCCCAGTGGGAAGACCTGATCCATTTTGAAGGAAATGCAAATGCACTCCGGATCCTTACCCATCCCTTTGCAGGTAAGGGAACAGGCGGCTTCGCATTAACCTATGCTACCCTGGCTGCAATTGCAAAATATCCATGTTCATCGGTAGCAGGGCATAACAAACAGCATATCTATACCAAAAAATATGGATTCTTCCAGTCGGAACAACAGGGCTTTAAAAAGATTGCTGCCGAAATGGGTTTGTACAAAGTACAGGAATCACCACTGATCTATAAGCGGCATCCATTGGTTTATCTGGTTGAGGCAGCAGATGACATCTGCTACAACATTATTGATCTGGAAGATGCACACCGCTTAAAAATACTGAGCTATAACGAGGTAGAATCCTTGTTGCTGCCTTTATGCAGGGATGAAAGAATGCCTGCACGTTTGGCTGGGATAGAAGATGACGATGCCAAAATCACCTTAATGCGGGCAAAGTTCATCAGTACACTGATCGGTTTATGTTCCGACCTGTTTTACAGTGAACAGGAAACGATATTGAACGGCGATTTTAATAAAAGCCTGATGGATGCCATAGCTGAACCTTTTTTATCGGTAATGAAAGAAATTGAACGCGTTTCAATAGAAAAAATCTACAATTACAATTCTGTTGTGCAGATTGAAGTGGCGGGCTATAAAGTAATGGGCGGTTTGCTGGAGGAATTTATTCCGGCCTATTTGCAGAACAGTTCGAAATACCACAAAAAACTGATAGAACTGATACCTAAACAATTTTTAACGCAAGGAACGGATACCTACAGTAAAATCCAGACCATCCTCGATTTTGTATCGGGTATGACAGACATCTACGCCGTTGAGTTGTTCAGAAAGATCAAGGGAATCTCATTCCCTTCCATAAGCTAGGGACAGATTTTGCCATATGAATAACATGTTTAGGAAAGATTAATTCTTAAACTCATATAAATTTTAGCTTTGCTTTAAATTGAATATATACTGATGAATGTAGAAAACTTAGAGCCTGCTGCATTATGGAGTAATTTTGCAGCGCTCAACGCTATACCCCGCGCTTCAAAAAAAGAAGAACGCGTAATTGAATTCGTTATAGCCTATGGCAGGCAGCTGGGCCTGGAAACCATTAAAGACCATATTGGGAATGTGGTGATCAAAAAACCGGCTACCAATGGCATGGAAAAAAGGCAGACTGTGATTTTACAATCCCATCTGGATATGGTACACCAGAAAAATGGCGATAGCAACTTTGATTTTGATACACAAGGCATCAGCATGTATGTTGATGGCGATTGGGTAAAAGCTGATGGCACTACATTGGGGGCAGACAACGGAATTGGTGTTGCTGCAATTATGGCTATACTTGCAGCAACAGACATTGCCCATCCGGCATTGGAGGCGCTGTTTACGATAGACGAGGAAACCGGTATGACAGGAGCCAAGGAACTTGATCCTTCTAATTTGTCGGGTACAATTTTACTGAACCTGGATACGGAAGAAGACGATGAACTGACCATTGGCTGCGCAGGCGGTATTGATACCACAACGCAGTACAATTACAGAGAGCAGCCAGCAGGCAAAGACAGCATTGCATTCCGCATTGCTGTAAAAGGGTTACTTGGCGGCCATTCGGGAATGGATATCCATAAAGGGCGTGCCAATGCAAATAAGCTGATGAACCGTTTTTTGTATAACGGAAACAAGGTATTGGAATTGCAGCTCAGTAGCTTAGAGGGTGGTAGTTTAAGGAATGCTATACCCAGAGAGTCCACGGCTGTCGTTACCGTATCGACGGGGCAAAAAGAAGCCTTTCTTTCTTTTGCAGCAGATTTTTCTGAGGTCATCAAAGCTGAATATCAGGCTATGGAACCGGGAATAAGCATTAGCGTAGCAGAGACTGAATTGCCTGATAGGGTTCTGGAAAAATCGGAATACCATAAAATCATCAATGCTTTATACGCAGTTCCGAACGGGGTATTCAGAATGAGTCCGGACATTGCCGACCTGGTAGAAGCATCGTCTAACCTGGCAAGGGTAAGCATTAAAGGTGGCGAGTTCATTACAAAATCTTTGCAGCGCAGTAGTGTGGAAAGTACAAAAGAAGATGTGGCGATTGCTGTTGGTGCAGGTTTTGAAAATATGGGTTGCAATGTAAGCACCAGTGGCGATTATCCGGGATGGAAACCCAATGCGGATTCCAAAATACTGGCCCTGATGCGGAGCCTGTACAAACTGAGTTTTAATGCAGAACCGAATGTGAATGCCTGTCATGCAGGTTTGGAATGTGGTATTTTAGGCGCGCATTTACCTGGTATGGATATGATTTCATTTGGGCCGACCATTCATGGTGCCCACTCTCCGGATGAACGTGTACAGATCTCATCTGTAAATAAGTTCTGGAATTATCTTTTAAAGGTACTTGAAGAAATCTCTGCTCGTTAATTAATTATTAATTTCATTTCTTTGTATTATCTGGTAACGCTTAAATCATGATGCAATGAACGAGGAACTTTATCTTCATATTTTTAACAAGCAGAACAGCATTGAGCCCGTTCCCTCTAATCAGGAAATAGCCGAGTGGGTGATCAGTCTGATGAACCTGCTGTACCCCGAACGGTTAACCACCCCCGATTACTCTGTAAATGAGATTAAACGCAGGTTTGCGCGGCAGGAAAAGGAGCTCATTAAAATACTGAATGCAACCAAGGCTTGTGAAAATTTTGACAATGAGGCCATCGTTGCTGAGTTTTTTGCCGGACTTCCGGAGCTTTACAGGAAGATGAATACGGATATTACCGCGATTTTGAATGGAGATCCGGCAGCAAAAAGCGAGTTTGAAGTGATCAGGTGTTATCCCGGCTTTCTGGCGATTGCCATATACCGGATTGCACATGTGTTGTTAAAGGCCCATGTACCGCTCATTCCAAGGATAATTACCGAGTATGCACATTCGATTACCGGTATTGACATTCATCCTGGCGCATTGGTTGGCGAGTATTTTTATATAGACCATGGTACCGGTGTTGTTATCGGAGAAACAACTGTTATAGGCAATCATGTAAAACTTTACCAGGGGGTAACCCTGGGCGCTTTAAGTGTAGAGAAATATATGGCAGACATTAAGCGTCACCCAACGATTGAAGATCATGTGATCATTTATTCGGGGGCCACCATACTTGGTGGCGAAACGCATATTGGTGCAGGTTCGGTGATCGGAGGAAATGTATGGCTTACTAAAAGTGTTCCTGCCGGGTCGACGGTATACCACCAGTCGTCCATAAAAGTTATAGAAACAAAAGATCCTAAATAAAAATGGCAGGCATAGTAGAATTTGTAGGAAATACCCCGCTGGCAGAGATCAGGAAATTAAACCCGAATCCTGAGGTCAGGATTTTTGCAAAACTGGAAGGGAACAACCCGGGTGGGAGCGTAAAGGACCGGGCTGCCTTAAATATGATCCGCAGTGCCATGGAGCGTGGGGAAATCAAAAAGGGTACCCGTTTAATTGAGGCCACAAGTGGAAATACGGGAATAGCCCTGGCCATGATTGCCAGTATTTACGATCTGGAGATAGAATTGGTGATGCCGGCAAGCTCTACAAGAGAGCGAACGCTTACCATGGAAGCATACGGGGCTAAAGTAACCCTGTTGGAATCAATAGAGGTTTGCCGCGATTATGCGGAGGAGCAGCGCGATAAACACGGATATTTTTTATTGGACCAGTTTGCCAATCCAGACAATTACCTTGCTCATTATAAAACCACAGGACCAGAAATATGGCGGGATACAGCGCATAAAATTACTCATTTTGTGAGTTCTATGGGCACCACCGGAAGTATTATGGGCAATTCCATGTTTTTGAAGGAGCAAAATCCGGAGATACAGATCATTGGGTGCCAGCCTACGGAGGAATCCTCTATTCCCGGCATCCGCCGCTGGCCTGCTGCTTACCTGCCTAAAATATTTGATGCCAGCAGGGTAGACCGGGTAATGGATGTTTCGCAGCAGGAAGCTACAGAGAAAGCGAGGGCGATGGCTAAAGCAGAAGGGATCTTTGCAGGGATGAGCAGCGGCGGTGCATTGGCTTGCGCTTTAAGGCTGGCTACGGAACTGGAATCGGGCTTAATTGTATTTATTGCGTGCGACCGTGGCGACCGGTATTTGAGCAGCGATTTGTTTGGATAGGGGTAATCTGTTATTTTTGGTTATATAATGAAACTACAGGGATTACTTTTACTATGTCTTTTGGTTTCTGCGAGCAGTGTGGCTTTTGCCCAGACCAGTGCAGAACTGAAAAGAAACAAAGAGGCCATACAGCGGGAGATTGATTTACTTCAGCGAAACCTTAACGAAACTTCGAGCAGCAAAAAACTGACCTTGGGTCAGATCAGGGCTATCAACAGCAAGATCAGGTTGATGCAGAACAAAATCTCGGTCATCAACTCTGAAGTGAAGAACCTGGATAACCAGATCCATGAGAATACCAATGAGGTACATTCCCTGAAAAGCCAGCTTGGCCAGTTAAAGAACGAATACGCCGGAATGGTAAGGTTTGCACAGCGCAATAAGAATGCCTATGATAAAATGATGTTCATTTTTGCATCTGAGAACTTTAACCAGGCCTATAAACGCATCAAATACTTTCAGCAGTTTGGACAGTACCGTAAAAAACAGGCTGATTACATACAGGGAACGCAAAAGAAGATAGAGTACAAAATTGTAGTGCTGGATAAAAATCTGAAGGAAAAGAACAATTTGCTGACCGAGCAGCAACAGGAAAAGGTTAAGCTGGGCAAAAATAAAGTGGAGCAGGCCCAGATGCTGAACCAGATCAGCAGACAGGAGAAACAATTCAGGCAGGACATTGCAGCGCGTAAGCGTAAGCAGGCTGAGATAGACCGGGCCATCAGAAACGCGATACAACGTGAAATTGAACTTGCCCGCAAAAAGGCAGAGGAGGAAGAGCGCCTGGCCGCACAGAAAGCAATAGCAGAGGGACGTCCGGTACCGGTAGCCAAAGAGAAAACCACCAGCAATTATTTAACAGCTTCACCGGAGTCAGCAAAGCTATCGGCCGGATTTGAGAATAACCGGGGGCGTTTGCCTTGGCCCGTAGGCCGTTATTCTATCGTAGAGCGTTTTGGTAACCATACCGAAGGTCAGGCAAACTATACCAATGACGGTATTAATATTTTAACGGAACAGGGGGCAGCTGTTAAGGCTGTATTTGAAGGGGAGGTCTTGTTTGTAAGAGAACTTTATGGTACTTATATCGTGGCCTTACGTCATGGCGAGTACTTTACCATTTATCAAAACCTGAAAACTGTAAACGTAGCTAAAGGCAATAAAGTAGAAACCAAACAAACCCTGGGTGTAGTAGCCTCTAAAGAAGATGGACCAATACTGCATTTTGAAATTATGAGGGGGCAGACCAAACTGAACCCTGAAGCCTGGATCGCCAAATAATGCTGGAAATTGTATATCAGGATGATCATCTCATAGCAATCAATAAACCGCATGGACTGCTGGTCCATCGTTCATCCATAGCCAACGATGCAAAGGAGTTTGCATTACAAATGCTGAGGGACCAGGTTGGCCGTCATGTTAGTCCGGTGCACCGTTTAGACAGGAAGACAGGAGGGCTGTTGTTGTTTGCTTTTGAGAAAGAGGTGGAGGTTGCCATGCAGCAGCAGTTTATGAATGGAGAAGTCGAAAAAAAGTACCTTGCTGTATTGCGCGGCTATGCCCCCGATGAGATGGATATTGATTACCCGCTGGCCAAAGAGAATGGCACCATACAGGAAGCCTTTACTTCGTTTGTAACCCTGAAAAGGGCAGAACTGGATGTAGCCTTTGGAAAGCACCCAACTTCCAGATACTCACTGGTTGAAGCCAGGCCGACCACAGGCAGGATGCACCAGCTGCGCAAGCACTTTGCGCATATATTTTACCCGATAATAGGCGACCGGAAACATGGCTGTAATAAGCAGAACCGATTTTTTAAAGAGCAGTGGGAAATGACCACAATGTTGCTCCACGCATCAGAATTGAACTTTATTCATCCCGTTAACCAGCAGCAGGTACGCCTGAAGGCAAATGTGCAAAGTGAATTTTTGCGGGTGATGCAACTGATGCATTGGTAGAACTTTTACACCTTAAAAAGAGTTATCCACAGCAATCCGGACGAAGCATAATTTTATTCTTTTGCTAGTTAGGGAGTTACAAAAAAGCTCAGATTTTCCATCTTAATGTTAGTAAATTTTATCATCTTCGCAACCCCAAACGACGGGTCAATCTGTTGTTTTAATTATTGTAAACCGTAAAACATTAAAGAGTAATATGCAAATCACTTGTACACAAGTATGGAATAACTGTCTCCAAATTATTAAGGATAATATCCCGGCCCAGAGCTTCAAAACCTGGTTCGAACCGATATCAGCCCTTAAACTGGAAGAAAGGGTTTTAACTGTGCAGGTGCCAAGTTTATTCTTTTATGAGTGGCTGGAAGAGCATTACGTAGGCCTGCTGCGTAAAACAGTAAAGCAACAGTTAGGCGATGAAGGCAGATTGGAATACAATATAGTGGTAGACAAGTCGACAAATGGTGCCTTGCCTTATACGACGAATATGCCATCTAACGGAAACGGGTCGACCGGCAAGAAACAATCCATGCCGGTCCCGGTAAACATCAACAGGGACATCAAAAACCCTTTTGTAATCCCTGGTTTAAAAAAGATGAATGTGGACCCCCAGCTGAATCCGAGCTATACGTTTGAGGCCTATGTTGAGGGCGACTGCAATCGTTTGGCACGATCGGCCGGACACGCTGTAGCGGCAAAGCCAGGCGCTACCTCTTTTAATCCTCTGATGATTTATGGCGCTTCGGGTTTAGGTAAGACACATCTTGCGCAGGCTATAGGCAACGAGATCAGAAGAAATTTACCGGATAAGCTGGTGATTTACGTATCCTGCGAGAAGTTTTGTCAGCAGTTTGTGGAGTCACTAAAGAACAATACCATTAACGATTTTGTGAACTTTTACCAGGCCATGGACGTGATCATTATGGACGATGTGCACAATTTTGCAGGTAAAGAGAAGACACAGGACATCTTCTTTCATATTTTTAATCACCTGCACCAGTCGGGCAAGCAGATCATCATTACTTCTGATAAGGCGCCGAAAGACCTTTCGGGCTTAGAGGAAAGGTTACTGAGCCGTTTTAAATGGGGCTTATCTGCAGACCTACAGGTGCCGGAACTGGAGACCCGGATTGCTATTCTGAGAAAGAAAATGTATGCCGATGGAATTGACCTGCCAGATGAGGTGGTAGAGTATGTGGCGCACAATATAGACAACAATGTAAGGGAGCTGGAAGGGGCAATGGTTTCTTTGCTGGCACAGAGCACCATGAACAGAAAGGAGATAGATTTACAACTGGCTAAGTCTATGCTGAAGAACTTCATTAAAAACACAACTAAGGAGGTTTCTATCGACTACATTCAGAAGCTGGTCTGCGATTATTTTGAAGTGCCGGTGCATTTATTGAAAGCGCCTACCCGCAAACGTGAAGTGGTACAGGCCCGCCAGATTTCTATGTACCTGGCCAAGGGGATGACCAAGAGCTCGCTTAAAACTATCGGGGCATTTTTTGGTGGGAGAGACCATTCCACTGTAATCTATGCTTGCCAGACCGTTGAGGATTTGATCCAGACGGACAAAAAGTTCAGGGCTTATGTGAACGATATTGAGAAAAAATTAAAAATGAGCTAACCGCCACTGTTGGCGTAAATGCAACAGGATCAGGGAGATTCAAATGGTGTCCGTTTTACTTGAAAAAATCTTTCAAAAAAAGTTTGGACGATTAAAAATGAATATTACCTTTGCAGCGCAAAAAAGCCAATAATGGCCCGTTCGTCTAGGGGTTAGGACGCCAGATTTTCATTCTGGAAACAGGGGTTCGATTCCCCTACGGGCTACTGAAAACCCCACTTTGGTTAAATACCAGAGTGGGGTTTGTTTTTTATAATGGAGTGGAATTTAAAAGGAATCAGCTTCCACCTTTAACCCGGTTCTGGATATCTTCACTACCGGTTTTGCGTTCTTTTTTATTGATGTTCTGATTGCCGAAGCGCCAGGTAAACGACAGCATAGCCCTGCGGCTGTCGGGCCTTTTATCGGTATCCATATCTATGTTCTGAAAAAAAGTATGCTCCCGGTATCGGTTACTTTGAAAAATATCGTTTACCATCAGTTTGATACTGGCCTTATCATTCCATATTGTTTTTTGGATTCCCGTCGAAACCGCCCAGTTGGCTTTATAGCTGGAAATGCCATAAACGGAACCTGAGTAATAATATCCGCTGAGCTCAATACTGTAAGCTTTACCAGCTTTAAATGAGTTTTGCGAGTTAAAGCTATAACTGGTAATATTGTTGTTAAAGTCGCCGTTCTGGGTATTCCCACTATATTCATTTCTGAATAAATTGGCAAAATGGGTTCCGGACCACCAGTCGAAAAATGCAGTCGAGGCAGTAAAACTGATGCCATAGTTGATCAGCCGGCTCAGGTTTTGCGGCATTTCATAGGTGGTATTTATGTCGTCTATTTGTCCGCTAATCCAGGTAATCACATCGGCAGTCTGGTTGTAGCTTAACGCTGTGGTGTATTTACTTTTAAAGGTATGGCTTAGCTGAAAGGCATTGATCAGTTCCGGTTTCAGGAATGGGTTTCCCTGGTAGTACAAGAGGGGATCCCTGAAAACCCTGAAGGGATTCAGGTCACCATAATCGGGCCTTTCAATCCGCCTGCTGTAAGCTGCCTGCAGCTGGTGGTTTTCGCCAAATGGCTTATTGATGAACATGCTTGGAAAGAGCTGAAAATAATTGCGTTTGAGGAGTGAATCTGTGGTGATCTGATGCCCTTCGGTACGTGTATATTCACCTCTTAGCCCTGCCTGAATGCTAAACCCCTTAAAGTTTTTATTGAAATTAAGATAACCGGCATGAATCTGCTCATTGTACTTGAAATGATTACTGCCGTTTACATCGTACTCCCAGGTATTGTTTTTCAGGATGTCGTACCTCAGATTGTTGTCAGAACGGATAAGACTGCTTTTCAACCCCGTTTCAAGCTTTAGACTCTCGCTGATCGGGTCTGTATAATCTACCTTGGCCAGGTAAATGTCGGTTACGGCAGGTACATAGCCTTTTCTGCTGGTGGTGGTACCGGATTGTGCAGCATCTGAGGCCAGGGAGGTGGTATTCAGGTTTAATTTTGAAGTGAAACTGTTGCTCGCGAAATCGGCATCTGCACTAAGTTCACGACCTTCTTTTTTAAATTTATGCAGGTAGTTGAGGTTGTAGGTTAAGTTTTTCCAGTTTTGAAGGTCATAGTTCGTGGTAGTCATGCGGCTAAGCAGGGCGCCCGACTGATCAATAAGCCTGTTGCTGGTTTTACTGTCGTGCGTATACTTGCCGATGTTGCCATTAACCAGAAGTCCTAAGCTGTTGTGGCTGTTCAGTTCATAATCAATACCCGCTCTGAAATTATTGGTGTACAGGGGCTCATCTGTTTCTGTATGCTGAAAGGAACTGCGGTTTGGCTTGCCGGTAGCCACGCCGCTATCGTAAAAGCGTCTTATGAAATCCAGGTATTCGGTTTCGCCCCTGTAAGCGTAGTCATAGCTGCCATATATGTTTAAATGTTCGGTACGGTAGTTTAAATTAATACCGCTGCCGTAACGGGCATTTCTGCTTGCCCCGCCGTTTAAGGAAACTGTTCCATTGAAACCGGTAGCCATATTCTTTTTCATTTGTATGTTGATGATGCCGCCGTTTCCTGCTGCATCGTATTTTGCAGATGGATTGCTCATGATCTCGATTTTTGAAACTGAAGCCGAGTTTGTTCCTTTCAGCAGGGTGCTCAGTTCTTTGGGCGAGAGGTAAGTTGATTTTCCGTTGATCATAACCAATACCCCGGGCCGTCCTTTTAAGGAGATCTGTCCATCTTCAGACACTTTAATACCCGGCGCCTTTTCAAGCAGCTCCAGAGCGGTATTGCCCTCAGCGAGGATACTGTTCTCTATATTTAATACGGTACGGTCTATGCCTTGCTCAATCAAACGTTTTTGCGCCTTAATGGTAACGGAGTTTAAGAGTTTTGCATCTTCATACAAGGTAAGGATACCCAACTGGATACCCTGGTTTTGTTCAGATAAGGTAAAGGTTTCAGACTGATGTGCATTAAAACCCATGGTAGTGATTTTTACCTGGTATTTACCCGTAGCAACTGCAGTGAACTGAAAAACGCCCATAGTGTCACTCAAGGTGCCTTTTAAGGTTCTACCCTCCTGATCAAGCAGGGCAATAGAAGCAAAAGGGAGCGGCTGACCATCGGCTGAACTTACTTTTCCGGAAACCTTGCCTTTAGTTTGCTGTGAGAACAGAGGGTTGGCATCAAAAACTGAAAAGAGAAATAAAATAATAAAGTGCAAAAAAGGACCGGCAACTGGCTGTTGAACCGTTGGTTTTGTTTGTGTTTCCATAAAGTAATTGGTTAAGAAATAATCAGTTGTTTTACTTTTGGTTTAGTTTTTTTAGCTGATTTTCTCTTTTTGCCCCACCAGATATAAAATCCGGTAATGGGCAGACTGGCACAGATGAGACTGACAATAAAATAAGGAATCTTGGTATACATTCCTGCAAAATCACCCACATGCAAACCATAGTTTGAACGGTTGATCCACTCTGCAAGCTGCTCATCGCGTAAGCGTTTATTAGAGCCCGGAAGCACTTCCATCGTATATTGATCAAGATAAACATCGCGCCAGGTTCCTTTGTACATGTCTGTGCAGACATAAATGGGGTCAGAAGGTTTTTCCGGGAAATGTAATATGATTTCCTGATGGTTGTGTTCTGCCAGTTCGTAGACACCCTTATGCCATGCTTTGTCGAGTGTGGTAAGCAGATTCATTTTAACCAGTTTGGTGGTATCTGATAACGCCTTTATCCGCGGCTTTTTGGTATCTGCGCCTGCAAGCCAGTTTACCCCATTGTTAAACCAAGCAAAACTCATCATCAAAGCAGTTGCAGCGATCAGCAAGGCAAGCAACAGGGAATAAAAGCCGAGTACATTGTGAAGATCGTAATTGATGCGTTTGAATTTTGCCTTCCATCTGACGGTAAAGCTTTGCGCTCTCGTTTTTTTAGTCCATTTCTTTGGCCACCATAAGATCAAACCGCTGATGGTAATGAGAAAGAAAACAAGCGTGGTCCATCCTGTTATTGCGTGTCCGATCTCGCGCGGAAACCAGAAATAATAATGGCCATCTTTAATGAACTGGAAGATATCACTTTGAGGTACCGCTGCTACTACCTGAGCAGTATAAGGATTTACATAAACTGTGGAATCCATTTCGTGAATACTGAAATGCGCCGTCCTGTTTTCCCCTTTGTACCATACCGATTCGATCTCTCTTCCGGGAAAGGCCTTTTCTACAGATCTATACAATACAGAAGGTGGAAGAATCCTGCTACTGGTGTTGTTTTCTGCATGAAGCCATGGTGAACTTAAACTATTGATTTCCTGCTCAAATACCAGGATACAGCCGGTAATACCCAGAATAACAACTCCTATTCCGGAAACAATTCCGAGCCATAAATGGAACCAGGCGTTTATCTTTTTGAAAGTCATCGGATCTCAGTATGCTGCTTACTTTAATTTTTCTATCCTAAGGATGTAATCGATACCACCTACAAATTCGACACCTTTAGTTAGTTTATCGGTTGCAGGATCATATTGCCAGATATAGTCGCGATCTGCTGCATTTACTGCTATAAATGCCTTTCCGTCCTCCACAATCACACCGTTTACCATTCTTTCACCTTTATCTACGGGGAGATCCAGTTTTTTGATAAATGATCCGTTTCTGGCATCTACCACACAGAAATAATGATCAGCATCGATCGACTGGCCGGTTATACGTGACCGTATAATGGCTTTTCCATTACCGATGTACCACATTGCCGGGGCCATCTCATTATGGCTTGCCGCGGAAAAATTGAAATAGTAGGTGGGATCAATTGCGGTAGATCCGTTCTTTATCCTGTACATAACCGCAGGCGATTTGTAATCATATATATTTACAGGGTCGCTGATGAAATACAAATCGTTATTTTCATCAACAAAAGATGAAGGTGCATATACATTCGGTCCACCAAGACCAGTTGAACGTGTCTCTTCCAAAGATTTCTCTACGCTCATGGTTGTATAGTCGATCACTGCTACAAAAGACTTTGGATAAACCGGCATATTCGGATATTGTGTCCAGTCGGTCGAAGTGAATGTGTATCCAAGGAATAATTTACTGGCCCTGTATTCAGCAAAGCCGATATTGTAGGAGTCAAAACCATTTGCTATACTATTCAGGTTTAATTTTCCGCCCCTGACGGTCATTTTATCTACTTTGATGATGGCATATCTTGCTTCACCTTTGCCGTCACCGAAAATGACCAGTGTGTTGTTGTCCACCCAGGCATAAGAACTCCAGTTCAGGTAGGAGAAAGGGATCTCTTTATCAATGAGCAGTACCCCATTTTCTACATGGTATTTTCCAAGCCTGCCACTTCCTGAGTTCAGGTGATAATAAAACCCATCTCTCTGGATTACATCCTGAGCATATACTTTTCCTGTCATTTCTGCACCATTACCTTTAAGGCTGATTGTGCCACTGGTAAGGGAGGGGATACTGGAAATATAGTACGCCGTGTTTGGCCAGCTGCCAACACATAATATAGCTGAATATCGAGTTCCTTCTTCGATATTGCCAACGTTTCTTTTTTCACATCCGCTAATGGAAAACAGCAGTATTGTAATTGTCAATATTCTGGCAGCTAAGTTATATGGTCGTTTCATTGGTATATTATTTTGCATGTAATCTTGTTAATTATTGGATGAAGTATCTGAATTTAATTGAAAAGGACCTTCCCGGTTTTTGCAGTTTAAAATTGTCGTAGGACATGCGGTCTGTAAGGTTCCTGCATTCTGCAGAAATATTGTATTTACCTTTATTAAGGGAATAGCTTAAAGCTGCGTTATGAATAAATTGAGTTGGGATGTCAGATTTTCCATTGGGATTTCCTTTGCTTTCCCAGGTAAGGTAAAACCAGTTGATATACTGGGTAAACCAGTTGAACTGCAAACGGGTATCCTTTCCGAGCAGGTTGTCTTTTCCAATGGTAAAGTCTGCATTTCCAAATAACCAGGGCTGGTTTGGTATTTTATTTTTATAGCTGCCTTCTACATAATAAGATTCAGTTTGTCCGGTCTTTGTTGTGTTAATGGCATTCTGATAGGTCAGGTTGAATGTCACTGAAAGCAGTTGATCATAATTGTACCTTAATTCAGATTCGAAACCTGTGATGCGCACGCTGGATTGATTCTCATTTTTCAGTAAATTAGAGCGTACATCCGGTACAGGAAAAATAAAGTCTTTTGCATTGCGGTAAAAACCAGAGGCTTCTATAAAGAACGAATTTTTACTGACCTGGAAGCTATAAAATGCACCAAGGTTGATATTGTCACTGCTTTCAGGTTTTAAATCCGGGTTTCCCTGTAGGTTTAATCCATCCCCAAATACTTCTTCAGCTTCCTGCAGGCGATAGGCATGCTCGTAGGAGGCTTTGATACCTAATCCATTACTTAGCTTATACCTGGATGCAATTCCATAACCCATGTTATTTGCTAGAGTATCCTGCGCGGTTAATATCCTATTAACGTACTTGGTACGATTTAATCCCAGATTATAGTATTTGGCAAAAAAAGTATTGACCAGTTTACCTCCCATTAAATCCTGTTGGTAGGCGAGGCCTACAATCTGCTTATTGATCTTTCCTGGTAAGCTGTCGCGCTGCTCAGAATAGGCGTTGTAGTTTTCATTTTTAAGATGATCCAGTGTATAGTTCAGGCTAATTGAATGCCGGGGATTAATTACATAACCCATATTGGCCATTGCATAGGTTCTTGGTCTCCTGATGACACCTACGGTTGCAATGCTCCTTCCCATTTCCGTGTATCCGCTATCGTACCAGCTGCCATCCCATATATATTTTGCGAAAACGGTATCGGTGGTTCGGTAAGTATCTGCAGACCGTGCCGCAAAGGCGCTGAGGCTAAGTCCTTCCGTAAAAAGATTGTCTTTTTTATATCGTATGGTCGCACTTTTTGCATAGCTTGTTCTTTTTACCTTACCGTAAACAGTTTTCTGATCGAAACCTGTTTGCAGGTCCTGGCGGGTCTCATTATAACCGCCCCCTATAAACAGGACGTCTGCCCATTTTTTATTAGTGATACCAGCTTCCGCCTGGCCAAGAACAGAGAAATAGTTGTCATGAAATCGCTTTACATCTCCTGATGCGTATTCTTTCCCGAACAATTCTTCTTCCGGAATATAATTGCCGGGTTGTGGGCCACTGGCAAGTACATCCACACCTTTCATTTTATAATTATTTTTGGAAGAATTACGAAAGCCGCTTGCTTTTACTATGATGCCTGTTTTTTGATCTGTATATTGACCGGTTAAGGCAGATCTGTTCGTGTTGAAAGAACCATAGCTATGGCTTACATCCAGGTAATTATTTACTTTCTGACTGGTAACAACGTTTACCGCACCACCCATTGCATCTGCACCAAGTGTTACCGGAACAACTCCTTTATACACCTCCAACCGATCAGCAAGATTTACCGGGATGTTGTTCAGCGACATGGCGCTACCCATAACCTCCATGGGGATGCCGTCAATAAAAAACTTGACCTGTTTTCCCGATAAACCATTGATGGAGAATTTAAAATCAGAGCCCAGTCCACCTTGCTCACGAATTCTGACACCCGTACTCCGGTTCAGGATCTGGTTCAGGTCGGCGGTGGTATTGGCAAACTTTTTAACATCTATGGCGTTTACGGCAAAGCCTGATTCCCTTACTTCCTGGGTTTTAGTTTTACCGCTGATATCGACATTTTTGAGTTGCTGAGGATCTCTTTTTAACAGGAAATCCAGATTAACATGTTGATCAGCTGCTAGAGTCAGGGATCTGGACTCCCTGACATAGCCCAGATAAGACACCATGATACTGTAACTACCCGGTTTTATATTCTTTAGTTCGAAATATCCCCTGGCATCTGATGTAGCACCAATTTTGCTCCCCTTTAACAATACTGAAGCTCCGGCGATAGGTTCGTTCCCATCCTTTATGTAGCCTGATATATCTGATGTGGTTTGAGCGGTTGCGACTGATGAAACTGCGCAGAAGAAAAGAATGAGTAGAATTTTTCCGTAGGACATTTGTTTAATATTGTGCATTTATACCAGAGGTAGCACAACTGCCTGTTTACCGAAGGTGGAAAACAAAAAATATTAAACTATTGCTGTTTTAAGCCTGAAGATGATCGATCCGCATAATGAAATCTGTATTTCCGGATAGCTTTAGGCCTTTTTTCAGGGTTCCGGTCTTGATGTTGTAAATCCAGATGAAATTTCCCTCTGCAGATGAATTGACTGCAATATAAGCGATATCATTGTTAACGATAACACATTCCCGCCTGGTACCTTTGTCGAGGGGCAGATCCAGTTTTTTAGCTGTGCCATTTGTCAGGTTAACCAGGTAAAATTCAAAGTGGGCAGTGCTATAGTGGTCGCCCAAACCTTTATAGAGATCCTTTCTTTCGGCCCGGACAATAACCTGATCGTTGCCCAGGTACCACATGCCATAGGCGTGGTTATGTATGGATTGGGAAAGGTTCAGAAAGTAAGCCGGATCGGGCTGATCATCACCGGCATTTATGCGCATAATACCCGTCGGTAGTTCCGGACGGTTGCCCAGGGCAATTCCCGGACAGGTCATGAAATAATAATTTCCCTGCTTATCATTAAAAGAATAGGACTGTACAGTATTTATGCCACCCGGATAGGTTGAACGTATATCCTTGTCTGTTTTTACCCCAGTCATTAAAGGGAAATTCAGTTCGGTGACATATGTGGTATCGCTTGTTGTATAGTTGGTTGCGCTAAGCTGCTGATGATAGGTGTATCCTACAAATAGTCTATTTCTGCGGAGTTCAACAAAACCAACGGAGGTGTTATTGAAACGTCCGGAGGGGCGGGCGATGTCCATGTCGCCAACAGCTGTCTGCTGCATCTTATCCGTATTCAGCAGGGCATACTTTATTTTTGAAAAGTCAGGCACACTTAAGCCTGTTAGCAATAAGGTATCCCTGGTTTTCCAATAAAAATTTTCAATGGAAAAATCCTTTAATGGCAAGCTGCCCGTTTCATGTAACTGCCTGTTTTGTATTTGATATTTAACCAAGCGGGCATTTTTTCTGTCGAGGTGATAATAACAGCCATCTTTAACGATTGCCTCGCGGCTCATGCTGGCTGAGCTGACGTCGGCGCCATTTGTTTCAGGTTGCAATTCACCTTTTTCCAGGGTATTGGTTTCCAGGATATATTCTTTACCGTCCTTTGCCAGGATGTAAATACTGAATTTGTTGGTATCTGGATTCTGGGTTTGGATCGGTCCCCTGGTACAGGCCGTTAAAAAAAGCAAGAAAAGATATGGAGTATACTTAAATTTTAAACTCATTGCTGATCTGCTTTTGAAGTAATGGAGGGAGATCCATAATGTTCTTTTCATTTACGATAATGACCTTGTCATTTCCATCGGCACCTTTCAATATGATGTAGGTCTGACCGGCTTTAAAGTGTATTTCCTCATGAGTACCTTCAAATTTGAGGGTTATGTCTTCTTTTGGTTGAATAAGCAGGCTGCCTGATAGTTCTATGATGCCACCTACATTATCGATTCTTGCAGAAGTTCTGGGACCAACCGAAATGTGGTAAGCCCTGGCCTCTACTTGTCGCAGCTGCATTGAAGCGCTGTTATTGATACTGAGCAAAGGCGTATCTTTTTGATTTCCTGAAAAATAATATCCGGTGATGCCCATTAATGCAAGCACGATGGAGGCTGCAATGGCTCCCCACCAGAACGCGCCTTTTGTTGAGCGTGGGCTGCTGATGGCAGGAGGCAATTTATCTTCAGGAAGTATGTTTTCTATGCCTTTCCAGATCTGAGCTTTATGTGCTGCCTTATCTTCATTTAAAGGCAGCTGCAGTGTATCTTCACTTTCGGCAGAGAACAGCCAGGCTTCTACAGCATCCCTTTCTTCCTGGCTGCATGCATTGAGGTGATATTTCTCTATGAGTTCCTTGCTGATTTTCATTTTAGCACTTTAGGCGCTGCGTTAATCTGAATACAAACTTAGCTAAAATATAAGTAGCATAACAGGGAATCTACCGTAAGTAAGCCTGAAAAATTAATCGGAATAATTGGAGAGCTTGAGGCGCAGTACACTTAATGCCCTGGTAATGTGGTATTCGACAGCTCTTTCTGTAATGAGCAGGGCTGAGGCGATCTCTTTATTGCTCAATCCTTGTTCCCGGCTCATTTTATAAACGCGCCTGCACTGACAGGGAAGGGTGTCTACCAGTATATTGACCTTTTCTTTCAGGTTATTGAAGAGTACCCGTTCTTCGGTGCAATTGGATGAATGGCTGCAATCCTGATATTTTATACAGATGTGTTTTTGCTGATTTGTTTTGTTACGGATGTATTCAAAAGTTTTGAACTTGGCAGAACGGATCAGGTAGTTGTTTACATTTTCCAGTTCAAGTTGAAGCCTGCGTTCCCAAAGGGACTTAAAAATATCCTGAACCATTTCCCGGGCGGGTTCTATCTCGCGGATATTGTTATAGCATACTGCATAAACTTTCTCCCAATACAAATTATATATCGTTTCGAAAGTCTTTCTATCGATCAGTGTAGATTTGTTGGTAGTGCTTTTTCCTTCAGCCAAGATTTTAACCCTTAGTTTCCGGCAAATATAGTTTATTTAAAATAATTCTAAATAAAATGACTGCTTTTTTATTTTAATTTTAGCTTATGATATTTCAGAAGATCCATCCGCCCGCATATCTTAAAGCCTACATCAGGTATTACTGGGTATTGGAAAGTGATGTTTTGGAAACCCTGCCCAAAAATTTTGCTGCGATTGCAGATGGCAGCCCGGGGATTATTTTTCATCAGGCAGAAGGTGGAGCGTTTTACCAGCAAGGCAAAGTGCTTCCTGCTGTCTTTTTATATGGACAAACTACAAAATATACCGAGTTAAGTTCTACAGGTCGTTTCAGGAATATCGGGGTTTATTTTTACCCGCATGCCATTAAATCTGTATTTGGATTTAATGCGGCCGAGTTAACAGATTCCTGCATAGATGTTAACCTGATATCTTCTAAAGAATACAAAAGCCTTTCGGAACGTTTGTTTAATGCCTCGGGACTAAATGATCAGATTGATGTGTTGTCTGCTTATCTGTTTGCACAGGTGCAGCAAAATAATGCATCGGACGACAGGCTGATAAGTTATGCTATAACTAAAATGTTTGAGGCAAAAGGCAATGTTAACCTGAAACTGTTACAGGAGGATTTAAGGTTATCTGAAAGAAGTCTTGAACGCAGGTTTAAATATGATATTGGTATTTCACCCAAATTGTTGTCGAGGATATTTCGTTTCCAGTCGGCAATGAACCTGGTGAGAGACAAAAGTTTTTATAAACTTTCTGACATTGCCTATGAACATAACTATGCCGATCAGTCCCATTTTATCAGGTCATTTAAAGAATTTGCTGGGGTATCACCCAATCAGTTTCAAAAGCAGTCTAACGAACTCATAGAGAATTTTCCGGAAATAAGACCCTGATTGTCGGTTTTGTTCTATTTTAAAAATTGTAATCCCCGTAATCTTGTTTAAAATAAATAAGAAAAGATTATGATTGCAATAACAGGAGCAAATGGACATTTGGGCAAGGCCACGATAAAATGTCTGCTGAAAAAGACCGGTGGTGAAAATATCATCGCTATTGTAAGAGAGCCCTCAAAATTAAGTGAATTTGAGGATACGGGAATCACAATGAGAAAAGCTGATTACGAAGACATGGATTCTTTAAATGAAGCTTTAAAAGGCGTAGATACCTTACTGCAGATTTCTACCACAAGTATGGGCGAACGCGGGATTGGCCAGGAATTGAATGTAGTTGAGGCGGCAAAGCGCCAGGGCGTGGGTTATATTGTGTATACAAGTGGCTTAAAACCAGATAATGAAGCACATTTCCTGGCAGTACAGCAATGTTTAAGAACAGAGGAAGCCATCTTAAATTCGGGGATGAGCCATACTTTTTTAAGGAACAGCCTGTACATGGAAACGATTCCATTGTTTATGGGCAACGCAATAGAGGAGGGCGGTTTTTATCTTTCGGCAGGAAAAGGCAAAGTCAGTTTTGTGTCCCGTGAGGATATTGCCGAGGCACTTTGCACGGTACTTACCGGGGATGGGCATCGAAATAAGATTTATGAAATTACCGGATCGGATAGTTTTAGTTTTGATGATATCGCAGCGTTGCTCAGTGAGAACCAAGGTAAAAGAATTGCTTATGTGGATGTTCCTGGGGAAGTTCTGAAAGAAGAACTGCTAAAATCTGGGATGCCTGAAGAAGAGTCCGGTTGGTTTTTGAGCCTTACCGAAAGCATAAAACACAACGAGTTTGCGCATGTAGAGGATACACTTGAACGCTTAATTCAGCGGAAACCGCAGACTTTACAGGAGTACCTGAAGCGATAACCACCCGGTTATCGCTTTGCCCTTTCCAGAAAGCTTTTTGCTTTCAATTGTGCCTCTACTTCGGTAATGGCTTTCATGAGGTTATTGCTGGTATCGGTTAACTCAGTAAGGGCTTCAATCATGATTTGCCATACAGGCTGCATACGGAAGAGCAGTTTTTTTCCTTTTTCTGTCAACAGGATCAGGCGTTTGCGTTCATCCTGCTTGTCTTTTTTAGAGCGGATCAACTTCTCTTTTTCCAGTTCTTTCAATAAACTGATGGTCGAAGGGTGGGTATAGCCGATCTCGGCTGCAAGTTCTACCACGCTGAGCACCGGTTTAAAATGAAGCGTATAAATTACAGGGAACCATTTAGGCTCAAAATCAATATCATGGGCCTTGTAGAGTTCAAAGCCATCTTTTCTGAGCTGCTCGCTAAGTCGCTGTAGCCGTGTTGACAAGGCAAGAATGCCCGATTCGTCTATTACATTCATAAGTGAAGGTGGTAAAATATGTTATCGGCCATCATCCTTGGAAAATAGTGTGGCAGTGCATTCATCTCCATCCTGGTAAAACCATTTTTTTCATAAAAACGATGTGCAGCTTTTAGCAGGTCCACTGTGCCAAGATAGATATCGGTGATTCCGTTATCCTTACAAAATTGAATATAGGTATCCAGTAAACGCTGTGCAATGCCATACTCTTTTCCACGATATTCCTTTTTTACAAACATCTTCCGAAGGGCACTGGCCTGATGCCCGGTGTTGATCATGGCTATAGTGCCCACCAGTTCATTGTCATGTAATGCAGCCCAGAAATTTCCGCCGCCCTGATGATAATTTGTTTCAATATCCAGAAGGTCCGGCTGATCTTCCAGGGTTACAGGTACGTTAAACTCAATTTGCTGAATGGGTAGGATGAGGTTTACGATCTGCTTGCAATAATCGTTCTTAACCGGTTGAATAGTTATAGGTATACTCATGTTCGTTGTAATTTATGTACAAGTATACGTAGTTAACTACATTAATTGAATATGGAGATGTAATATTTATGTAATTATATATTCTCTTTTATAAAGGAAAGGGGATTATAGAAACGCAGGTTCAATTGTTTTTTATTCATGGTAAGCCAGCTGGCGCAACCGTAATCGTCAAAACTTTTACGGATTTCGAGGTGGAGGTGATGGTAATCACCCCCGTATTTTTTTGATTCGGCAGGCGTAAAAAGGCGTGCAATCTTTGTGTTTTGATCTACCTGCTGTCCATTGCTGACATACACCTCTTTTAAATGCTTGTAAGAAGTAAATATGGTTTTTCCATTTTTCAGCTTATGCCTGATCACTACGGTTCGTTGATTTTCACCAAGATGTACGGAACATACAATTCCTTTGGCCATTGGATAAATGCCCACATGTTTGCTTTTAGGTTTGGCGGGATTGATGTCGATAGCGGTATGGATATGGCCTTTTAAATAACTGTCGCGGTGGTCGCCAAAAATGCTGACCACTTTCATTTGCCGGATATCTTTACGGTTTGTCAGATCGAAGGGGAGGAGCCAGCTGTCGGCTATGGAAACCGGCAGTTCATCTGTATAATAAGGCTTCCATCTTTCCCGGTCGCGCTCAATGGTAATGGGCTCTGTCGGAATGAACCAAAGTAACAAAAGACCAAACAGCATTAATTTCATATCATAAATGTACTAAGTACATCAGCAAGCTAGCAAAATTTCCAGGGATATGAAAGCATGTATGAGCCAAAAAACACAATTTCATACAAATCATTGTCATGTAATAAAATGATTTATCTGTGTGTATATTTTTAAAATATGACAATAAAAAGAGTTAAATTGATAAAAACACATAATATATTCTAAGATTACGTGCAAAATTTAATTTTGTGTTGTACTTTTGCGGAAAATTTCAAAATAAATGACCCGAAAAAACAGTAATCCAGACAAAAATGTAGATGTTGTGTTAATTGGAGCAGGTATTATGAGTGCTACTTTAGGTATGCTGCTCAAAGAGCTTCAGCCAGATATCAGCATCGAAATTTTTGAAAGGCTTGACGTGGCAGCTGCTGAAAGTTCTGATGCATGGAATAATGCAGGAACCGGACATTCTGCCTTTTGTGAGTTAAATTACACGCCTCAGTTAGCCGATGGATCTGTTGATACAAAAAAAGCCATATCTATTGCTGAATCTTTCGAGGTATCGAAGCAGTTCTGGTCTTTCCTGGTAAAAAGCAAATTGGTGGATGCACCCGAAACCTTTATCAAGGCAATCCCGCACATGAGCTTTGTTTGGGGGAAAGATAATGTGGAATTTTTAAAAGAGAGGTATTCCAGATTACAGGAAAGTGACCTGTTTAAAGGGATGGTATATTCTGAAGATGCCGGACAGCTGGCTGATTGGATGCCTTTGGTGATGAAAGACCGAAACCCGGCTGATAAAGTAGCGGCTACCAGGATGGAACTGGGAACGGATGTCAATTTTGGTGCTTTAACCAGAATGATGTTCAATAAACTTCAATCAAGACCGGATGTAAAACTTCATTTTCATCATGATGTGAAAAAGCTGAAACAAAAGAACGGCTTATGGGAAGTAAAGGTTAAAGACGAAAGCACAGGACAGAAGAGAATAATAAAGGCTAAGTTTGTATTTATTGGTGCAGGTGGTGGTTCTTTACCACTATTGGAAAAAGCGGATATTCCTGAAGGAAGAGGTTTTGGTGGTTTCCCCGTAAGCGGGCAATGGTTGAAATGCGTAAATCCGGAAGTTATTGAGCAGCACAATGCAAAAGTCTACGGTAAAGCCTCCGTAGGCGCACCGCCAATGTCAGTGCCGCATTTGGATACCAGGATGATAGACGGTAAAAAAGCCTTGTTATTTGGTCCTTATGCAGGTTTTTCTACCAGGTTTTTGAAGCACGGTTCTTTACTCGACCTGCCTAAATCAATTAAAATAAACAACATCCGGCCAATGATATCGGCTGGCCTGGATAATTTGCCGCTTACAAAATATCTGATTGACCAGGTACGTCAGTCGCCCGAAGACCGTATGGCTGCGTTAAGAGAATACCTGCCAACTGCAAAGATGGAAGACTGGGAGCTGGAGACGGCCGGACAACGTGTACAGGTGATTAAAAAAGATGAAGAGCATGGCGGCATCCTTGAGTTTGGTACTGAGGTGGTTACAGCGGCAGACGGTTCAATAGCGGCCCTTTTAGGCGCATCGCCAGGCGCTTCTACTGCGGTTTCTATTATGATTACTTTAATGGAACGTTGTTTCAGCGATAAACTCAAGACCGCTGAATGGCAGCAAAAGCTCAAACAAATGATCCCTTCTTATGGACAGGCCTTAAATGGCAATCCGCAATTGACAGAGAATATCAGGACGCAGACCAGCCATGCTTTAGGCTTGTAGCGGTTAAAATACGGTATATGAAAAGGCCATTCTGAACGGAATGGCCTTTTTTCGTTTAAGCAGCTTTTATTTGTACATTTAAGGGAAGCCATTTTGTAGAAATCATTTGGTATAATAATTGAACAAAAGCACTTATACAAATTGCACAGAAATCAATTCGGAATTAACCTTTTAACAGATGAAAATACCTCGCTGGTCTAAAATCACACTCATCATATTTGCTTCAATTGTTGCTTTGGTTCTGGTTATATATATTGGATTGGCGGCTTATGTGCATTTCAATAAGAAAAAGCTGCTGGCAACCGTCACCGAAAAACTCAATAAAAACCTGAATGGTAAAATGACCATCGAAAGCATGGATCCAACTTTTTTAAAAGGCTTTCCAGGTGTTTCTTTGAGCTTGAGAAATGTGATTTTACGCGATAGCTTATGGCAAAATCACCAGCACAACCTTATAGAAGCCAAAGATTTTGATGTTGCTGTAAATATTATGGGCTTGTTGAAAGGTACAATAGACATTGAAAAATTAGGAATAAATAATGCCACCATTTATTTATACACCGATAGCAATGGTTATACCAACACCGCAGTGTTCAAAAAGAAAAAACAACAGGAGAAGGGTAAGGAAGGGGGATCATCTCCGGCAGAGATTGGAAAAATAACCTTAAACAATGTAAACTTTGTGGTTGACAACAAAAAAGGGCATAAATTATTTCAATTTGTAGTTGATGAGCTTAAAGCAAAAATGGATTACCATCTTTTAGGGGGATGGGAGGCAGATATAAAGCTAAAAACCCTGGCGAAAAGTCTGGCATTTAATACACGCAAGGGAAGTTTTATAAAGGATAAGTTATTGGAGGGGCCTTTTAAAGTAAGTTATAACGACGGAAACGGTATAGTAGAAGTGGCTCCAAATAAACTCAACATTGGAAGTAATGGCTTTATTATAGGCGCAAAGTTTGACACAGGTAAAGAAAATACGGAATTTACCATTAATATAGAAGCATCCGAAATACTATGGAGAAACGCATCGGGACTGCTGGCACCGAACATCAGTTCCAAGCTCAATATGTTTAATCTGGATAGGCCCATTCATGCCAAATGCCGGCTTAAAGGCAACATGGGGCCAGGCGGTGAACCTGAAATATATGTAGAAGCATTTATTAAGAACAACGTGCTTACCACACCTGGTGGTGTAATAGACAGCTGCAATTTCAATGGTGTTTTTACCAATAATCATTTAAATGGAGCGGGTTTTACCGATGCGAACTCAGTGATAAAATTGCATAACTTCAGCGGTACCTATAAACAGATCCCTTTTTCTATTGACACCGCCCTGATAGAAAACCTGGAACGGCCAATTGCCAGGGGCATCTTTAAATCCCGGTTTGACATTACAAAGTTAAACAACGCAATAGGCGCGGAAACTTTGAAGTTTACGAAAGGTACTGCAAATGTAAACCTGGCCTATGCCGCAGATATTGTAGATTTTAAACTGACAAAACCGCTGGTATCTGGCGATATCGATATTAAGGATGCGGATATCAGCTATGTACCCCGAAAGCTGAACTTTACGAATACAGCTATTTTGCTGAACTTTACGAATAACGATCTGTTCATTCAGAACATCCGCTTACAAAGCGGCAAAAGTGTTGTGTTTATGGATGGAACCATCCGTAACTTCTTAAATCTTTATTATACGGCGCCGGAAAAGATTTTATTGAATTGGAAAATCAGAAGCCCTCAAATTCATTTGGGAGAGTTTATGGGTTTTCTGGGCAGCAGAAAACCTGCGTCAAAGGCCAGAAAGAAAAACAATCATAAGACCAGTTTTTCGGAGGACCTTAACGAGGTGTTTGAGAAAAGCAATGTGAATATGCATTTGAGCGTAGACAAGGTTTATTACAACCGTTTTCTGGCTACCAACGCCACTGCAGAACTGCTGCTTTCCGAAGCAGGGATAGCGATTAAAAATGTAAGTGTAAAACATGCAGGCGGCGCGCTTAAATTAAATGGAAATATTACGCAAAGGGCTGGACTGAACAGGTTTACAGTAAATACAGTTTTAAGTAATGTAGATATCAAAAACTTCTTTTATTCTTTTAATAATTTTGGGTTGACCAGCCTGACTTCCAGGAACCTGAAAGGTTATCTGTTTGCTAAAACCAATATTTCTGGCGGTATAACTGATCAGGGTAAACTGGTGGCCAACTCTTTGAACGGAAGTGTGGCATTTGATCTGAAAAAAGGGGCTTTGCTGAATTTTGATCCGATCATTAGTGTTGGCAAATTTGCCTTTCCTTTCAGAGACCTGAACAACATTACTTTTACCAATTTGAATGGCAGATTTGATGTCCGTGGGCAAAATATAACGATCAATCCTATGCAGATCAATACCAGCTTGCTAAATATGGACGTGGCGGGGGTCTATTCCATGGGGAAAGGCACCAATATAGCGGTGGATGTACCTTTAAGAAATCCTAAAAAGGATGCAGACATTACAGATAAGGAAGAGAAAAAGGCCAGGAGAATGAAAGGGATTGTATTGCACCTGCTGGCAACAGATGGGGAGGACGGAAAGATTAAAATTAAGCTAAACCGGAATAGGGAACAGAGCAGGTAAACAGTTATATTTGATAATAATAATAACCCTTAACCCATCTTAAAACAAGAACATGAAACGTAATGCAACGGCCGTTTGGAATGGCACAATCAAAGAAGGTTCAGGTCACCTTACCACAGGAAGTAAAGTACTTGATCAGACCCAGTACTCGTTTAACAGCAGATTTGCTGATGGTATAGGCACCAACCCCGAAGAGCTGATGGCAGCGGCACATGCCGGCTGTTTTACCATGAAACTGAGTCTTGATTTAACAGAAGCCGGCTTTACCCCTGAAACATTAGAAACAACAGGTACTGTTACATTGGACAATGGCACCATTACCAGCTCTAACCTGGTATTGAAAGCCAGTATTCCGGGCATCAGTGATGCACAATTCCAGGAAATAGCAGCGGGAGCAAAAGCTACCTGTCCGGTTAGCCGGGCTTATAGTGTAGAGATTTCACTTGAGGCCACCCTGGTTTAGTCATAAATTATACAAAATCTATCAATTATCCTCCTGTTTATTTCATAGATAGGAGGATTTTTGCCTATTTTCGGGTTTTCATAACCGACTTAATAACCCGAACAAATAAATGAACAAGCCCATACTTGTTTTGAAATTAGGTACTGCTTCCATTACCACCACAAAAGGGGAGCTGGACGAACAGGTAATTGCAGATGTTACGCGACAGGTAGCTGAAATTGCAAAAGACTACAGATTGATAATAGTTTCTTCAGGAGCAGTAGCCTCAGGTAAGAAGTATATTAAAAACTATAAAGGCAAAATTGCCGAACGTAAAGCTGCTGCTTCAATAGGAAACCCCTTGCTCCTTGGTACCTACTCCAAACATTTTTTACCTTACAACATTTCCATTGCCCAAAGTCTTTGTGAGCGGCAGCATTTTTCTAACCGGAAACAATTTCTGCAGTTGAAAGAAACTTACGAGGAACTTTGGAAAAATGGCGTGATCCCCATTGCCAATGAAAATGATGTGGTCAGCAGCCTTGAATTGAAATTTTCTGACAACGACGAGCTGGCTACCTTATTGGGTGTAGGTTTTGGTGCGTCCGTTATTTTACTGGGAACTTCTGTGCCCGGCGTGCTGGATAGGGAAGGAAAGGTTATTAAGCGGATAGAAAGTATCAATAACGATATTTTTTCTCTGGCAGATAAGAATAAATCAGATTTAGGCCTCGGAGGCATGATCTCTAAGTTAACATTCGCTCATCTGGCAACGGTTATGGGGATCAAGGTTGTAATATTTGGTGTTCGCAGTACAAATGGTATTCTGAACGCAATTAAGGAAAGTACAGGTACCGTTTGTGTGCCTAAGGAAGGCAATGTACCGGCCAGGAACAAATGGCTGGCCAGCGGAAGCTTGGTAACAGGCAGGGTAAAGGTTGATGATGGTGCATGTGAAGCTATACGGAAACGCAAAAGCCTGCTGGCAGTTGGCGTGCTGGAGGTAACAGAGAAATTCAGTGACGGGGAGATCTTTGAAATTACCGATAAGGAACAGCATATTATTGCTGTTGCACGTGCCAAAACCTCCTCTGAAAAAATGATAGAAAATTTAAAACAACACAACCTCGAAATAGCGAATGCCAGCGACATCGTTATATTGTAAAAGGAACCATGCAAACGATTCAACAACAATTAAGCAATGCCCGGAAGGCACAACATAGCATATCTGCTTTAAGCTATAAAGCGAAACAGGTTCTGATTGAAGACCTGGCGACTTTAATCTCAGGCAGCCAGGCGCAAATCATTACGGAAAACCGGAAAGATCTGGAAAAGATGCCTGTTTCAGACCCAAAAAGAGATCGCTTGTTGTTAAATGAAACCAGGATTCAGGACCTCAGTAACAGCCTGAAAGATGTAGCCCTTCTTGAAGATCCGACCAACAGGATCCTTTCTGAACGGACACTTGCAAATGGTCTTTTTGTTCAGAAAAAAACTGTTCCCCTGGGCGTTGTTGGGGTGATATACGAATCAAGACCAAATGTGACGATAGACGTAGCAGCTTTGTGCATCAGATCGGGAAACGTTTGTTTGCTTCGTGGTGGACAGGATGCGTACCATACCAACTTATTTATTGTTTCTTTAATTCAGCAGGTCTTGGAGGCACACGGACTGGATAAGAATATAGTTCAGCAATTGCCGGCCGACAGGAAATATATTCTTGATATCCTTCAGGCAGAGAAATTTATTGATGTGATCATTCCCCGGGGATCGAATCAGCTGATTGAGTATGTAAGGAAGAATGCTTTGGTTCCTGTAATAGAAACCGGCGCAGGGGTTTGTCATACTTATGTGGAGCAGACCGCAAAACTTGATGAAGCTGCTGCTGTTGTTGTAAATGCAAAAGTTTCCAGACCATCTGTTTGTAATGCCCTGGATACAATTGTATTGGATAGTGCTATTGCAGCCCGGTTTTTAAACATTGCTGCACCTTTGTTATCGGCCTACCAGGTTGAGCTTTTTGCCGATCAGGCGTCTTATGACATGCTGAAACAATTGAATTATACACCGTTAAACCTGGCGGGCCCTGATGATTTTGGGAGGGAGTTTCTGGATTTTAAGTGTTCAGTAAAGGTAGTGGAGCACATAGACGAGGCATTGCAGCATATTGCCCAATTCTCCTCAAAACATTCTGAAGCAATTTTGACAGAAGATGAATCGAAAGCAGAAAGATTTCTCAACGAGGTGGATGCGGCGGCAGTCTATCTGAATGCATCAACCAGGTTCACCGATGGTCAGGTTTTTGGCTTGGGTGCCGAGATTGGAATTTCTACGCAAAAACTTCATGCCCGCGGACCTTTTGCCCTTGAAAAGCTGGTCACAGAAAAATGGATCGTCAGGGGCACGGGACAGATCCGTTAAGCTTCTTGTTTTCAATGGGATAAGCTGCGCTATAATTTCCCCTTTTTGGGAAAAAAAAGCGGCGCTAAATTGGATGTTTAAACATTAAAAACCTTTTATTGAGTTGGATTTAGGCCTTAATACTATGGCCTGACTTTTGAAAATACTTGTATTAGATCAACTGAAATATAAATTACAAGTACTTGAGATCAGACAGCCTACTTAGAATGCTTGAGGTAATAGATGACTATGCCATCCTTTTTTTGGACCGGCATGGTAATGTAGGAAACTGGAACAAGGAGGCTGAGAAAATCAAAGGGTATACAGAAGAGGAAATTGTAGGACGTAATTTCAGTGTTTTCTATAATGAAGAGAGCCGTAAAAACAAACTTCCCGAGTTACTTATTGAAGAAGCCAGAGCCAAGGGGCGTGCGCAGCATGAAGGCTGGCGTGTAAAAAAAGGAGGGAAGCTTTACTGGAGTTTCGTAACGCTGTCTGCCATTTACGATGACAACAATTCTGTGATCGGATTTTCGAAGTTTGTGAGAGACCTTACTGCCAAACACAGTCACGAAAAAACGACAGAAGAGTACGCCCGGGAACTTGAACTCAAGAACAAAGAGCTGGAACAATTTGTCTACATTGCTTCTCATGATTTGCAGGAACCATTGCTTACGGTAAAGAACTTTGTTGAACTGTTTAAGGACGAATACAAAGATGTTTTTGATGATAATGCGAAACTTTACCTTCAGTTTATAGACCGTTCGACCGAAAGAATGAGAAACCTGATCAAAGGTTTGCTCGATTATGCCAGACTGGGCGGACAACAGATAAAAACACTGATCGACTGCAACGCGCTGTTGCACAGTCTGGAGAATGATCTTTTTAGCAGCATTACCACTGCCCGTGCAACAATCCATTACGAGGACCTTCCGGTGGTTTATGGATACGAGACTGCTTTAAGGCAGCTTTTCCAGAACCTGCTGAGTAATTCATTGAAATTTAAACATCCCTATATTGACCCTGAGATTAGCATTTCAGTGGTAAACCGTGAAAATTTCTGGCATTTTGAGTTCAAGGACAATGGCATTGGTATAGAAGAGCGGTACCAGGAGAAAGTCTTTGTCATGTTCCAGCGCCTGCATAGTGCCTCTGATTACGAGGGCTACGGTATTGGTCTTTCACATTGCAAGAAAATTGTAGAGTTGCATGGCGGACAAATCTCCGTACATTCTGCGCTCGGAGAAGGAAGTACATTTAGGTTCACATTAAGAGTATAACTTTAGATTGATATATAGAGATGAAAAAGTATAAAGATCTCGATTGCGTATTACTTGTTGACGACGACATTTCAACGAATTTCATTCATCGGAGGATTGTTGAAAACACAAAAATTAATGTAGCTGTTAAAGAAATAACCTCTGCCAGAGAGGCATTGGATTATTTGACCTATTCCGGTAAATATGCGCATACAGAAGATGCGCCGAAGGCAGGCATCATCTTTCTGGACATCAATATGCCTGGTATGAATGGATGGGACTTTATGGCTGAGTATAAAAAACTGGACGAAAAGCATAAAGCCAGGATAGTAGTGGTTATGCTGACAACATCGCTTAACCCTGATGATGAACTGCATGCGGCAAAAGTAGAGGAAATAGCAACCTATTTGCATAAACCTCTGAATATGCAGGCTTTTTCTACTATCGCAGATAAGTATTTTGAAGAGATAAAAGAGAATTGATTTAGAGGTTGTTAAACCCCTAAATCAATCATTACTGCTTTAATTTTATGGCCAAGAACAGCATCTGTTTCTTTAAAAGCCTGTTTGTCTTTTAACGGAGCGTTTACACTGCAATAAAATTTAATCTTTGGCTCTGTACCCGAAGGCCTAGCAGACACAATGGTACCATCTTCAGTTATAAATTGCAAAACGTCAGATTTGGGCAATTCCAGCTTTGTTTTTGTGCCTGAACCTAAATCTGTTTCAACGCCCAATTCGTAATCCTTCAGGGTGCTGATCCTGGACCCACCCAAAGTCTCAGGCGGATTGTTTCTGAATTTCTCCATCATCGCCTTGATGTCTTCAGCACCTGTTTTCCCTTTTTTCGTAATAGAAACCAGCTCTTCTTTATACAAGCCGTATTCAACGTACATATTTAGCAATGCATCGTAAAGACTGCTGCCCTTATCTTTGTAAAAAGCCGTCATTTCTGCTATAAATGCACAGGAAACAACCGCGTCTTTATCCCTTACGAGGTCGCCGATTAAATAACCATAACTTTCTTCTCCTCCGCCTATGAAGGTCTTTTTACCTTCAAGATTGGTCATGATCTGTCCAATCCATTTGAAACCGGTAAGGGTATTGAAATAGGTTACTTTTTTAGCATCTGCAATGGCTTCTATTAAATTTGAGGTGACAATGGTTTTTACAATGTATTCGTTTCCGGTAAGCTTTCCTTTTTCCTGCCATGCCGTTAAGAGGTAGTTGATGAGGAGGCTTCCGGTTTGATTGCCATTCAGCAATACAAATTCGCCATCATTGTTTTTAACAGCAATGCCAACCCTGTCTGCATCTGGGTCTGTGGCCAATACCAGGTCGGCATCAATTTCTTTAGCTTTATTTAATGCTAGCGTAAGGGCTTCTTTTTCTTCGGGGTTAGGATAGACCACGGTAGGGAAGTTCCCATCCGGCTTACTTTGTTCCTCTACCACGGTTAAATTGGTAAAGCCAAATTGCTCGAGTGCTTTCGGCACCAGGGTAATTCCCGTTCCATGAATAGGGGAATATACGATCTTAAGGCCTTTTTGACGTGAAATTGCCTCAGGTGATACCGATAGCGCAGTTATCTTCTGGAGATACAGCTGATCTATATCTTCACCAATCAGTTCAATATTGGCATCAATCCGATCAAATTTCACCTCATTAATATCAGTTATTTTTGCGACTTCGTCCATTACCATTTTATCGTCCGGAGCAGTAAATTGCCCGCCATCCGCACCATAGGCTTTATATCCATTGTATTCTTTTGGATTGTGAGATGCTGTTAACATCACCCCACTGCGGCAGCCAAGCTGGCGTATAGCGAAGGAAAGTTCAGGGGTTGGTCTTAAGGCCGAAAAGAAATACACATGGATACCGTTGGCAGAAAATACATCTGCGGTGATTTTTGCAAAATAATCAGAGTTATTTCTGCTATCGTGTGCTATTGCAACCTTAATTTTATCTCCGGGATATTTTTTGTTCAGGTAATTGGCCAATCCCTGGGTGGCTGTTCCAATGGTGTATTTGTTTATCCTGTTTGATCCGGCGCCCATAATGCCTCTTAACCCGCCTGTACCAAACTCAAGGTCGCGATAAAAAGAATCTGTAAGTTCAGTATAGGCTTCTTTATTCAATAGCTGTTGTATTTCATCTTTGGTTATCTGATCATAATTTCCGTTGAGCCATTTGTTTACAGTGGCCAGGGTAGCTTGTTCTAATTGCATATTGCCTCGTAATTGTTGTTTATCCAAATTTTATTTTGCCTGTTTTGCTGTTTTTAAGCGCTATTTCTTTAAATTCACGCCCGATTACAAGTATAGAAACTTGCAGCAAATAAATATAGCTATTATGTAGCTTTTAACCATTAAAAATTAAATAAACCTAAAACGGAAAGCCAAGCTTTCGGACCATTAAAAAACAACAAAAACAAATTATGAAAGTATTAAAGTTTGGAGGTACTTCTGTAGGAAGCCCTGAGCGCATGAAAAAATTGCTGGATATCATTAATCCTGCAGAAGAACAAATTGTAGTGTTATCGGCCGTGTCCGGTACCACCAATAGTTTAGTAGAAATTTCAGCCAAACTTTTAAAGGAAGATAAACAGGAGGCGTTAACCCTGATTAACGCATTACATCAGAAATATAACGACTTTGTAGCAGAGCTTTTAACTGAAGGCGAATATCGTGAGCAAGGTCAGGAGGTGGTTGATTATCACTTTAAATTTTTAAATACACTGGCTAATGATATTTTCACTTCAGTAGAAGAGAAAGTTGTGCTGGCGCAGGGCGAATTGTTGTCGACAACCTTGTACCACATTTATTTAAAATCTATAGGTGTCCCTTCAGTATTGCTGCCGGCACTTGATTTTATGAAGATTGATGAAGACAATGAGCCTGATGTTCCTTTTTCAACCAAACACCTTAAACCTATACTGGAACAGCATAAGGGAAATAAACTATTCATTACCCAAGGCTTTATTTGCAGAAACAGCTTTGGTGAAGTAGATAATCTGCGCCGTGGGGGGAGTGATTATACTGCGTCTTTAATAGGTGCTGCTATTCTGGCAGAGGAAGTACAGATCTGGACCGATATTGATGGTATGCACAACAATGATCCAAGGATAGTTAAAGGTACAAAGCCGATTGCACATCTTTCATTCGACGAAGCAGCAGAGCTTGCTTATTTTGGTGCCAAGATACTGCACCCGCAATCTGTTTTTCCGGCTCAGAAGTATAAGATCCCGGTGCGTTTATTGAATACGATGGAGCCTAAAGCTGCAGGAACAGTAATTTCCACGGAAAGCGAAAAAGGAAAAATTAAATCTATCGCAGCTAAAGATGGAATTACCGCCATTAAAATCCAATCGAGCCGGATGTTACTGGCTTATGGCTTTTTAAGACGGGTATTTGAAATATTTGAAAGATATAAAACACCTATAGATATGATCACCACTTCTGAGGTAGCGGTTTCCCTGACAGTTGATTTTACCGATAACCTGGATAAAATCATTGAAGAACTGCATGCTTTTGGTACAGTAGAAGTGGACAACAACCAATCGATTGTTTGTGTGGTGGGCGATTTTAGTGCGGAAAAGCATGGCTATGCTGCCCGTGTACTTGATGCGATTAAACACATTCCGTTAAGGATGATCTCTTATGGGGGAAGTAACTACAACATCTCGTTGCTCATTAACACGGCCGATAAAACTGAAGCTTTAAAAAGCCTGCATAACAGATTATTTGAATAGGGAGTAGGATTACTTCCTTTTGATCCATACCAGGATCCCAATAAGAATAAAAATGAGTACGATGAAGAACCTGATTCTACGGTCGTACTCTTTTTTATTGATTTTATGATTTCTGAGGTCGATGTAATTGCCAACGTAAATCAGACCCAGGATAATTACAAAAATTATAACAAGATACTTAAACATTATGTTCTCTGATAAAGATATATCGCGCTTCGCAAACTTAGAAACCCCTTTCTATTATTACGACCTTAGCCTGTTGCAAAACACGTTAAAAACCTGCGCTGACGCTGCTAAGTTATACAATTTTCATGTGCATTATGCCATGAAAGCTAACTTCAATCCCGTTGTATTGCAAAAAATTAAAACAACAGGTTTTGGTGCCGACTGTGTAAGTGGAGGAGAGGTAAGTAAAGCCCTTGAATCTGGTTTTAACAAAAGCCAGATTGTATTTGCCGGCGTTGGAAAATCAGATAAAGAGATTAACCTGGCGCTGGATGAGGATATATTCTGCTTTAATGTAGAGTCTGTTCAGGAGCTGGAGGTGATCAATGAACTCGCCGCAAAAAAGGGTAAAAAGGCAAAAGTAGCAATCCGGATTAACCCTAATGTGGATGCACATACCCATCATAACATTACTACGGGGTTGGACGAAAATAAGTTTGGTGTAAACTCCTGGGACCTTCCTCAGTGTGCGGAAACCTTAAAGGCATCTGCAAACCTGGAATTTATAGGCATACATTTTCATATCGGATCGCAGATTACTAACCTTGATGTATATAAAAACCTGTGTGTACGTGTTAACGAATTTGGTTTGTGGTTTGAAGAGCGGGGTTTTACAGTCAAAGTGTTAAATGTTGGCGGTGGATTGGGAATTGATTATCACCATCCTGACCAGCAGGTTCCGGATTTTGGTAATTATTTTAAGATCTTTTCTGATTTTCTGGAAATCAGGATCGGACAGGAAGTACATTTTGAACTGGGAAGGGCCCTGGTGGGGCAGTCAGCATCGCTCATCAGCAGGGTATTGTATGTGAAAAATGGTAAAAAGAAGAATTTTGTAGTTCTGGATGCAGGAATGACTGAGTTGATGCGGCCAGCCTTGTACCAGGCTTATCATAAAATAGAAAACCTTAGCCGTGGTAAACAGGTGGCTTTAAAATACGATATTGTAGGGCCTATCTGTGAAAGCACGGATTGCTTTGGAAAAGAAGTAGAGCAGCCTGAAACCTTTAGAGGTGATCTGTACGCCATCAGAAGTGCCGGGGCCTATGGTGAAGTGATGGCTTCAAAATACAACCTTCGGGACGAGATCAAGTCTGTTTATAGCGAAGACTAGTTTATATTAAAATAAGCAGGTACAGATTGATACCTGCTTATTCTTCAAAAAAATCCAGTAAACCACCCAGGTAGTACTCATTTATACCTGCAGTAAACTCATCAAAGTCGGCATCCGGAATATTTGTCTGCACAAATTCCAGCGAAGTTCCTTTTTTGTCTGCATGTAATTTAATGGTAACAATCGAAGGCTCGCTGTCCTCCCCAAAATACCATTGCTGTACAATCTTTTTTCCATAATCAAATTCCAGGTTCTTCCCTACAATATCTCCATCCCAAAAGGAGAACTCGGTACCGGGCTCTTCTGTAAACTCAACCTCAGCGCCTGTCCACAACTGTATGCTCTGTGCTTTTGTTAGTGCCCAGTATACTTCTTCAGGAGGGGCTGGGATCTGATAATATTTTTTAAACGTCTTCATATTTATTTAAATGCATTTAAGCCTGTCACATCCATTCCCGTAATCAAAAGATGAATGTCGTGTGTACCTTCATAAGTGACTACCGATTCCAGGTTCATCATATGGCGCATAATGGAATACTCGCCGGTTATTCCCATGCCCCCGAGCATCTGCCGGGCATTGCGGGCAATATCCAGTGCAATTTCAACACTGTTTCTTTTTGCCATAGATATCTGTTCGGGAGTAGCCCTATTTTCACTTTTAAGAACCCCCAGGCGCCACACCAATAGCTGAGCCTTAGTGATTTCGGTAACCATTTCGGCCAGTTTCTTCTGCTGAAGCTGGAAAGCACCAATAGGTTTGCCAAACTGGATCCGCTCTTTGGAATAACGTAAGGCGGTATCGTAACAATCCATAGCTGCACCCAGCGCACCCCAGGCTATGCCATAACGCGCCTGATTTAAACAACCCAGCGGCCCTTTTAACCCGGTAATGTCAGGGAATATATTTTCTTTAGGAACTTTTACATTGTCAAAAACCAATTCTCCGGTTGCTGAAGCCCTTAAACTCCACTTGTTGTGTGTCTCGGGAGTAGTAAAACCCGCCATACCACGCTCTACAACCATCCCCCTGATCTTACCGGCTTCATCCTTGGCCCAAACCACAGCAATATCAGCAAAAGGGGCATTAGATATCCACATTTTTGCGCCGTTAAGCAGATAATGATCGCCTTTGTCTTTAATATTGGTTACCATTCCACCCGGATTGGATCCATGATCAGGTTCGGTCAAACCAAAACAGCCCATCAGTTCACCGGTCGCCAGTTTAGGTAAATATTTTTTGCGCTGCTCTTCTGTGCCGTAGGCATAGATAGGATACATAACCAGTGAGCCCTGTACAGAGGCGGTAGACCTGATACCGGAATCCCCACGTTCAATTTCCTGCATCAATATGCCGTAAGCAGTATAGTCTAAACCTGCACCACCATATTCAACCGGAATGGTAGGGCCAAAAGCACCTATTTCTCCCAGTCCTTTGATAATATGTTTCGGAAATTCTGCTCTCTGGGCATAATCCTCGATAATCGGGCTTACTTCTTTTTTTACCCAATCCCTTGCCGTTGAACGGATCAGCTTATGTTCTTCAGATAACAATTCATCCAGAAAATAATAATCAGGGGCTTCATAAAGGTCTTTTTTGGCAGATTTATTCATGGTTTACACTATATTTGATCCAGCAATATCGGCTGTCCTTCCAAAGGTAATAAATTCGGATTAGGGGCTGATTAAAACCTCGTAAAAAATAAATATTCAGAGATGCCCCAGGAACATAATTACCTTCAAACTGTCGCCTTAAAAGATGTTAAATGTTTTGCCCTACATGGTTATTATCCTGAAGAGCAGCTTACCGGGATTTATTTTACGGTAGACATTACAGTTGAATTTATTCCTTATGGCGATACCGAGAACCTGCAGCACACTGTTAATTATGAAGTTCTGAATACGATTATACTGGAAGAAATGGCCAGGACGCAAAAGATGCTGGAAACTGTGATCAGAAATATTATAGACCGGACAATAGCTGCTTATCCTTTTATTTTAACTGCTGTGGTTGGTATCAGGAAGTTGAATCCGCCAATGCCCGGGCAAATCGGCCATTCTTTTGTACAACTCAGTTATAAAGCTGCTTAGGGTTCAAGCTGTTCAAACGAAATCATACGCTCTTTTTCCTCTTTTGGAATGGGGAATGAACTTTTTGATGCATAATCGAACGCCACGCAGATAGTTTTACCTTTATTGCACACCTGCTCCTGACCATTTACCAGTTTAACCAGCAGGTACTCCAGATCGAAGCTGCTCTTGCCGATCCTGGAGGTACGTACGTACATACTGATCTTATCTTCTATAAAAACAGGTAAAATATAGTCTAATGTTGCCTGAGCAATGACTACTCCGGTTTTTTTCCAGTCCCATTGTATAGCGTGATTCCAATATTTTGCCCGGGCAATCTCCATATAGGTAAAGTACACTGCATTGTTTACATGGCCCATCATGTCGAAATCTGCAAACCGGGTTTCAATTACAGTTTTATACTTAAAACTGTCTAAAGTGCTTATTGAATCTGTCTTTTTGTCTTGATTTTTGTTTTTGTTGCGCCAAAATGTCTTGAATATCATAAAAAATGGGGTTGGTATGGGAGTTGAACAAAGGGTTAGTATACAAATTAGTAAAACATAAAAAACTTAAAATAGGAGAAAACAACAATGACACTAGTAAAATTCAACAACAGAACCAGGAACACTGCACCTTACTTTAACAATGTTTTCGATTCATTGTTTAGTGAAGCGCTAAATAAAAACTTAACTATAAATAAAGTGCCAGGCGTAAATATCTTAGAATCTGAAAGCGATTATAAAATTGAACTGGCTGCTCCAGGCCTTACAAAAGAAGATTTTCAAATTAACCTGAAAAAAGACACGCTTTCGGTTTGGGCTGAGAAAAAAACAACCGAAACTGAAGAGAAAAAAGATTACACCAGAAAAGAATTTGATTACTACTCTTTCGCCCGGTCATTTGTGTTGCCTGAAAGTGTGGATGCAGAGAAAATTAGTGCCGAGTATGTAAATGGCATCTTAAACATTACCATTGGTAAAAAAGATGAATCAAAATCGGCCGCTAAAGAAATAAAGGTTTCATAATTGGTTAGTTTGTTTTAAGGTGATAGGGGCCTGTCGGAAGACGGCCCTTATTTTTTTGCAAATTTATTTTACCAGCCGGTAGTCCTGTTTGGGGTTTTACGCTTCTTAAAGGTTAGGTATATAAACAGGTTTTGTATACTTTTATCTTAACTAAACACCATAAAATGACTAAAAGATTAAGTTCATTGTTTGCCTTTTGCCTGTTATTAACTTTTACAGCAATGGCGCAGAGGAAAGCAGAGTGGGTTCACCTGAAGGGGGAACTCAAAAATTTCAGTAACCAGGTGCAGATCGAAGACCTGTCTGAGTTCCAGTATTTATTGCCGCCCACAACAGACCGCCTCATTGTTCCGGATGCACAGCAACGCTTCGATATAAAATTTAAGCTGGCTGCACCGAATTATTTCAGACTGGGTCGGAATATCCTTTACCTGAGTCCGGGCGATGACATGGAAGTATCGGTTGATTATAGCAACAACACCATCTCAACCTTTAAGGGTAAAGGTGCTGCAGCAAACGAATATTTAAGAAATACACCTTTTCCTAAGGGAGGGTCATTTATTGAAGGTGGTAAAAACATAAAGGAAACACAGGAAGCTACCATTGCCACAGTTGAAGCACTTGCTACTGCAAGGACAAAAGAACTGGCCGCTACTAAAAACATATCTCCGGAATTCAGACGATTGGAGAATGCAAGGATTAATGCTGATCTGATCAACAGTCTTTATAGTGGTGAAAACTATGGCACTTATATGCTGAGGCTAAAGGACGAAAAAGCAAAAGCTTATACCGAATCGTATATGAAAGCCATAGCACCTAAAGTGGCATTATACAGCAAGAACTTTGTTGATGCCTCTTTAATGAAACTGGTGGTGTATCGCGACATTGCAGATGAACTGGTTAAACACGGCGGAAAAGCCGCCGACGTACAACAAATTAAAGATTGGTATAGTGCCTATTCGCTGGTAAGGGAAATGCAGAAGGGAAACGACAAATCAAAACTAAATGATTTTAAACCTAAGCTAGCTGCCATTAAAACCCCTGGTTATAGAATTGCTTCGACCCAAATGCTTTCCCAGTTAATGGCATTTGGAAAAGGGGATACCCCAATTGATTTTGTTGCAAAAGATATTGAGGGGAAAAGCGTAAGCTTAAGCAGTCTGAAGGGCAAAGTAATTTATATCGACCTCTGGGCCATTTGGTGCGGACCATGCATGGAAGAAATGCCCCATTTCGAAAAGCTAAAAGATAAATATAAAGACAATCCCGAAGTAGCTTTCGTTTCCTTATCCATTGATGATACAGAAGCTCCCTGGAAGGCCAGTGTGGTTGCACGTAAAGCGACGGGACTGCAATGGAACATCAACAGAAACAAATTGCAGCCCTATAACATTGTAGGTATCCCAAGGATCCTGCTAATAAGCAAAGATTTTAAAATGGCGGATATGAATGCAGCACTCCCTTCAGACGCAAAAGCAATAGCAGCCATCGATAAACTGCTGAATTAAAAATATTGAGGGAATAGGCCCGGGCCTATTCCTTTACTTCTTTCAGGTCGTTTTTATTCAGCCAGCCTTTGGTGGTTTGTCCATCTTTATTGGTATGGGTTACATAAATGAAACCATTTTGTTCATCTATTACATTAAATTTGGCGTTACTCCATAAACCCAATACACCATTTCTTGGAGCATCTCCACTTGCAGCTTCATAAAAATAGACTGTACCTTTGGGCAGCAAGTATTTTTTTCCGCCACTCTGGATCACTGTTTCCTTATTCTCTTTTGCCTGCGCCTCTGCCTGTGCACGTTTGGCCGAAGCAGCTATTTGTGCCTCGTATTCTTTTCTCAGGCTGTCGATCTCTGCTTTCTGAGCTACGGTATCAATGGCAATGGGCTGAACCTGAGCAGTGGTATCAGGCTGGTATATAGGTTCACGAGCGGTAGTATCTACAGGTGCAAGCACTGATGAATCTGCAGCAATTACTTTATTCAAATGTTCACCTTTGAGGAACAGTCCATATGCCGAAAGCATTCCCAGGATGACAATGGACAGGATCATGATGGCAAAAACAGATTTTGACAGCCTTACCTGGCCAGGAATGGTCTCAGCAGCTGAATTTTTCTGTGGGAATGCTGGAACTGGAGTTACCACCGCTTCAGCAGTTTTAACAGTTACGGAGGCCCGGTGCATGATTGCCTCCTGCAAAGCCTCTCCATTTGCATATCTTTTTTCAGGTGCTTTTTCCAGGCATTTCATTATCACCTGCAACAGCCAGGCCGGAACATCCATTTCTTTTTGCTTCTTTGCTTCATCCCAGCTCTGCGGCAGACGGTTCCTGCGCAAGACCAGTACATCGGGTACCTGGCTTTCCATATGCGCAAGCATTACCTGATTGCGTGTGCTCTCGTTTTTATTGATCAACGGAAATGGTACTGTACCTGCCAGCAATTCATATAGAATGATGCCATAACTGTATATGTCCGTCTGGAAGAACATTTCCCCATCATGTTGTTCCGGTGCCATAAACTCAACCGCACCTGCATGGCGGAGACTGGTCCTGCGCTGTTCATCAGACATTACAGCCAGACCAAAATCAAGCAACACGTAGTTACCGGTTTCTGTATTGAATTTCACGTTATTGCTTTTGATATCGCCATGTTTAATTCCAACACGATGACAGTGCGAAAGTGCATTTGCAAGCTGCTCAGCAAGCTTAATGGTCTCCTGAATGCTGAAAACAGGAGTATGTGGCGGCATCAAAAGTTTTTCAAGATCAGGCCCCTCGATATACTCCATTTCAATAAAAGGGAAGGAGCCGCTTTCGGTAAGCCCCGATCCCAATATTTTAACCACGTTGGGGTTTGGTACCTCGTTTACCTTTTTCAATTTCTCCACCTCATTCTTAAACCTGATGAAGTTTTTATCCTCTTCGCTTTCTGTATGAATTGGTGTAGGCATAATTTTTACCGCCGTAATGATGGTTCCAATTCTTTTCCCCTTATATACAGAACCCTGTCCGCCGGTACTCAAAGCACCCAGGTTTTCTAATCCTTCCGTTATTGTAAAAACTTTACTCATTTTTAATTATTGATTATAATCGGCCTCAAGATAACTAAATTCCAGCACTGCAAGTTCTCCAAGGATAATTTGGTCACCTTCCTGCAATACATGCCCCAGTTCCGCAACATTTAATTTTATGGGGTTGTGGTCTGTAACAGATCTGATTTTCACTTTATTCCTTGGCGGGATGCCGCCTTCATCTGCAAACAAAAGGAAGGAACCAGTATCTGCATCCCATTCAATATGGGCATGCTGCCGGCTGATAAATTTATTGGCTTCATTTGCACTTGCATCAGGAAAAGCGATCTGGTTAATCCTGAAAAAACCATCGCTTACCTGTACTTTATGCTCCCTTCCAATGTTGACCTTACCACCGTCTGCCGTAATTTTATAAATCCTCTTTTCAGATTCCCCGTTCAGCGTGCGGATATAGGCCGTATTGGATTTTGTAACCACGACATGTTCCGGCGTTTTAATGTGCAGGGCAACATTTAAGCCTGCAAATTTTATGGCATCCGGTGGTAGTTCTTCCATAAAAGTAACCTGCATGTTCCAACTTTCCGGCAGATCAATCGCAAAGTCATCTGCTATCCGTTGGATTTCATTTTTCAGACGAACTTCATCTTCAGCAAAAACTGCCGATTCGTACATGTATTGCTCTGCGGGCTGACAGGCAATAAAAAGGGCGAGCCCTTTAATATGCTTGCCTTCGCCGCCTTCCAGTTTTTGCAGCTCCTGTTTTATTGAAGCCAGCAACATTTCTCTTACCGCTTTAACATCCTGCGGAGGCTCCGGATTACGTTTGTTGAATAGGTTAAACATATTGTTTTTATTTTTTTAATTCCCTGGTTTCCTTTTTTACGTAGCCAAATTTTAACAATGCCGGCACAACGTGCTGTCCGGCCAGCTTTACAGCTTTACTTGAGCCCCTGGTTGATTCTATCCTGATACATACCACAATATGCCCCTTTCCATTCGCCTTAGGGGCAAAGAAAGTATACCATCCATCGTTTATCTGTTCATTTTTCCATATCCGTTCCGGGGTCCCTGTTTTACCTGCAACTTTTAATCCCAGTGTATAGGTTTTGTTTTCACTTTGTTTCAACATATATCCAGCAATCAGGTTCGCATAAAGCGGATCGTTTGCAATTTTAACAGCCGGATTAACTGAAGTTGCAGAATCACTGATTTTCAATACATATCGGTTGCCAACAAGCTTTCCTTTATTGGCCACGCCCGAAACCAGCCTGGCGACAGCTGCCGGGCTTGCGATCAGTTCTCCCTGTCCCCATGCCATACCTGAAATACCTTTTGCCCTTGTTCGTCGTATCCTTGCCGGATCATATTTAGGTTTGGTATTAAATTCTGTCTTTTGCCATAAAGCCCGCCACTTGTCTTCCTGTTTTATATTGGCAGTATCCCGGTCGTAATAGTATCCGCCAACGCCTCTTAAAAACATACCGGTTTTTAAGTACAAGGTAGCCATCTCGTCCTGCAGCTGCGCCTCGTTGGCCAATTTAATGAAGTACACGTTATTGGATTTAACCAAAGCGCGCTCCAGGTTGATCCGGCCTGTCTCATCGGGCTCAATACCCTTGGTGCGAATACGTTCGGCATAACTTACGGTAAATATCTTTTGGTCTGCAGCAGGTCCAAGCTTATTAAAAGCCGCCATCGCGGTTAACACTTTTGCTGTCGAACCCGGTGGGGTAGCAGTAGTAAAACCAAGGTCCGCAGTGGTATACCAGCCCGAGAGCTTATTTTGCGCTGAGGTGGACATATTTAACAGGTCCCAGTTTTTTACCGGCGGAAGCGGATACACCGCTGATGCCAGTACATCACCCGTTATATCTTCCATGATGACTACGGAAACCCTGCTTTTATTTACTGCCGTGTCCAACGAAATGGTGTTTTGAATAGTGGTCTGCAGCCCGGCGTCAACCGTCAACTTAATATTTCTGTTTCTTTTTTTAAACTGCTCAACATCAGTGCTGTTAATGCCGGCAAGTAAAAGTGGAACTAAAGACTTATAATCTCTTTTACTAACGGCCATTTCTTTTACTCCTCTTGGGAGAAACCTGTCTTCCTGATACTTACTGGCCTGGGTATTTAACGAAACTGCAGGTGTTTGAAAGCCCCTTAGTTCAGCTACATGTTCGTACTCTGCAAAATAACCATTGGTACTGCCGTTAAAAATGCCAGTGTTATTATCGCCTACCCAAAAAAACATTTGCTCTTCAAAAGGGTAGTAGCGGTCGACCCTTTTATGCTGGGCCGAGTCCAGGTTATAGGCAACACCTGATGCCTTTAATAGAGGCAGCTGCTTCCTGACATGTTCCGGCTTACTGGTGGCCAGAATGCGTCCGTTTCTGTCGTATAAATCGCCTGCCGCAAGTTTATTCATTAAAATAGCGATCCGTGGATTATAGCTGAACATCCGCGAGCCACTCCGGTCAGCCACAAGTGCGGGTTGCACTACCCATTTTTTATTGTGAACAATATAATTGGATACGGTGAGGGTAAGCAATAAAATGGCTATACTGGCAGCCAATAGTGCGGGTACCAGGTTGTTGTCCTGCTGTTTTGTGATATAAGCCATCTGTACCTCAGAGCCTCTGATCAGTGAAACAGAAAGTAAAAAGCCCGCTGCAAGCATATTGGCTACCAATGAAGAACCACCATAGCTGATGAAAGGCAAAGCCACGCCTGAAAGGGGTAGTGCCCCTGTAGATCCTCCGGCGATCAGCAGGAACTGTATAAATAAACTGATTCCAATTCCAGCGCATAGATAGAACAGGAAGGGAGTACCGGTTTGCCGGCCTATAATAATGGCCCGGTGCAAAAACACCAGGAACAATATAAATATCCCAATGATACCGGCCCAGCCAAATTCTTCACCGATGGCCGGCAATATCATATCCGTATGTGCTTCAGGAATAGTTTTGGCAAAACCTTCACCGATCCCCTGGCCGCTAATGCCGCCGCTTGCCATTGCCCAGATGCCATTGGCTACCTGATCGCCGCCATAAACCTCATTGTTCCAGGGGTCCTGCCAGATGGATTTTCTTTCGGCAAGCCTGTTTACAGGTCCCGGAATCAGTTTGTCCAGGTAAGGCACCTGATCGATCAGTAAAAATGCGGCCATAACCACGATAATCATTACTGCAGATTCGCTGGTTTTTTTGTTGATGATCATGAATAGCGCTATCAGCACAGCGGTTACCAATGTGGCTATCCAGATGTTCAGGAACCAGGCGCTAAAAACATAAACAATGATGGCAGTAAGCATCATCATAAAATCGCCTCTTGAGAAAGAGAACAGGATGATGAAGGTAAAACAAACCACCATGGCAGGGCCAAGATCACCGAGTACAAGGTACATCAATATCGCCATTACCATGGCAATCAGGGCAAATGAGAAAAAGAACCACCTTTTATGCCAGCTGCTATATTCAGTAATAAAACGTTCATTAGAGGCAAAGAAACCAGCCAGGAACAAAATGATGGTATATTTTACAATCTCACTGGGTTGTACACCGAACAGGTTTACCTTTACTCCGCTACCTTCGGGGCCCGTGCCAAATACGATGGTTAGCGCCAGCATGCACAATGCAGCAAGAGCCCACTGCCAGCCATTGGCCTTGCTGAAGGTATTATTCACCACAAACATCCGGTACCATCCCGAATCCACATTGAACTTGCGCAGCTTTACCGCAAGCATTAAACAGATTCCTGCAATGCCTAAACCAAAGAAGACAAGGCTATCCTTTGCCAGGAACCGGTCCCTCAAAGGATCCTGCAGGCTTAGCAAAGTGAGAAAAGAAAGGCCTGTCATGAGCATCACTACGGGCAAAATAAGCTGATCCGCTGCAGGATATTTGACACTCATTAAAAAATGGATCAAAAAGAAGCCGGCGAAGAAAGCGGCTGCAATGATCCAGTACCACTGGTTATAGACTTCAGGACTACGTACAATGAGCGACTTTTCTTTCTTAAGGATTTTGAAATCCCGGGTAGAGAATAGTTTGATGCTATGTTCCGATTGCCGAAAATTGAAACTGACATCTTTATCCAGTTCCGGAACACCTTGAGAACGACCAAATTGGAAACCAGGCTTTAAGGGTAGGACCCCATAGGATTTACCATCAGGGAGATGTGCAAATTTGTAGCTGCCGCTGGCATCAGTTCGGGTATATGCGGTAAAGTCATTTATTACGGTATCTTCTATTCCGGAAATGTCCTGGGGGAGTATCATTTTCAAACGCAATAATACCCCTGCTACAGGCCTATCTGCGGTATCGGTTATTTTCCCGCCGATGCTGTAATTTCCCCGGGCAAAATCCTGCTGTGCGGGAACTTGTCTCGGCTGGCGCCCTTCCTGCTTATAAGCCAGGGAATCGGAGCCTGTAAAACCAAGCAAAAGCCGGGAAGCGAGCACCCGTTCTTTAAAGTTCTTTCCACCCAGCGTATAGGCTTGGTCGGCAGATACAAAAAAATTGCGTTTATTCAGTTCACCGATATTGTCAATTGGCGCTTTATGCAGGGCGGTACTTTGATTTACCACCTTTTCAATCAGGTCTACATCTTTTTTATCCTCAAAATAATAGCCTTTCGTCAGTAAAGTTCTGATATGTTTCCCAGGGGCCTGATCATTAAGATTTATCATTGTGCCATCAGCCAGACGGGCATGCACCTCTCTAAAATTCTGCTGCTGGGCAAAAAACAAGATCACAAACAAAGCGGCCAGAACCAATGAGATGAGCAGTAAAAAAATACGCTCTGCTTTTCTGCCTTGATGGTTTACTGTTGTTACTGCCATGTTAAGGTCTAGCTGCTGGAGTTAAAGAATCTGTTTTCAGGAACTTTACATCTTTCAGTAAAACACCTTTTTTTTGTAATGCGTTTACCTCCTTAAAATTTTCAAAAGTGAAATTCTCAAATAGGGAACTTTTATTGGCAGGTGCTATAAAAAAGGGCTGCCCAGTGTAACCGCTGTCGCTTTTAAACACAATATTGCTTTCGGCTTTTAAATACAGGCTATCTCTGGTAATCTGAATAGGCTTACTGATCAATACAGGTGACTTAAATAAGGAATCATCAAGGATCAATATATTCCCTCTTAATTTATTTAAAGTGTCCTGCAATTGTTCTTCCTGAGTTTTTTGGATTGTCAAAGTTGAGTCCGGTATGTTTGCGGGTACATTGGCTGGTTCTCCGGAGAACCATTTCCAGTAGAGGTAAACTGCACTGAGTAGGATAATCAGCGCAACAAACAGCAACCATGGGTTAATGCCTTTTCCTTTCTGGCCGGCTACTGGAGCGACAACAGGAGGTTGGTCTGCTTTTTCAATATCAGACGCTACAACTGGAATTGACGCTGCAGGTGATACCAATGGTGTTTTCTTTTTACTGGGCCTTGATACCGGCTTTGCTGCTTCATGTGCGAAGGAAACATTGGTATTTTTAACCAATACGGCGGTGATGTTGTCGAGTCCGCCATTTCTGTTTGCAGCGTTGATCAATTCAATTCCTTGCAGTTCCAGATCAGTTTCTTTTAACAATATCGCAGTGAGTTCCTGTTTGTTTACCATATCCGACAGGCCATCGCTGCACAGCAGAATCAGATCGCCTGGCAAAAAGGGGGAGTGCCCCATTTCCATATAGTCTTCATGCAGGCCTATGTTGCCGGCAAAGCCAAGGGCTTTATTGATTTCGTTCCGTTTGGGATGCTGCATGGCCTGTTCTTCTGTTAAACGGCCTGAATCTTCCATAAAGCCTACAAAAGACTGATCCTTAGATATTTTTATCAATGAACCATCTCTTAGCAGGTACAGCCTGGTGTCGCCCACATGTGCATAATAGAACCGATTGTTTTTGATATCAACCAGAGCCAGGGTAAGTACACAGGCCATATCTTCATGCTCCTTATTTTGTTGCCTGCCTATGATGATCTGATCGTTCGCCTCAGCAAGCGCAGCCTGCATCAGCAAAGACAGGTCACCTTCCGGTTTATTGAGCAAACGCAACAATGTTTCCCTGGCTATGGCTGCAGCTACTTCGCCGCCACTATAACCGCCCACACCATCTATCACACAGGCCATCACAAAATCGGTCTCCGCTATTCTTTCTGCAATGAAGGTATCCTCATTGTTGCTGCGTACTTTTCCGGTATCGGTTATTCCAAAATAATTTTTATCCATTCTTGCTGGTCGAATTTTTAATGGCCACAAAATGGGCGATCAACAGGATCACACATATCATTAGTAACGCTATAGACGCGATCTGTGACATAAATCAGCTTTTAAATATATTAACACCAATAATTCCATTCAATATTATCCTTGAGTTTAAAGGAAGCTCTACCCATTGCGGATCATCAGCATTGCTTCTTTCTACCAGGGCTTCATTTAGAATAGTTTTCTCACCATAGGAAGACAAATAAAATTTATCTTCTGTTTTGTTGAACCGGATGCGCAGGTGAGGGGAGTTGACCCATTCTGAAGGTATTTTAAAGATGTTTGGATCTTCTTTTATTTCTTCATTACCCGAAACGGTAATCTCATTAAATTTCATCAGGTATTCCAGTTTCTGACCGGCATAGGCTTTATCCGGCAAGGTAGTTTCAAACCTGGCCAGTAATAAATTCCCATCTTCTGCCTCGGGTTTGGTTTCAAATTTAAGGTTGGCCAGGTAGGGAATTTCGTAATAACCTTCGCTATAGAATATGAAATCCTTTAAAATCTCATTGCTGATATCGAATGTTTGGGCAAGTCCGGTTTGTCTTGGTATGAAAGTTACCCTTAAATTTTCCTGTTTTTGTGCACCATCCGGCATCAGTTTGCCAATAAAGCCTTTATCACCTTGCTTATAGTCGGGATGGGAAACAAAGCGGAATACCCATTTACTGCTGGATGGTTCCACTCTTTTGCCTATAGCTGCGTGATCATTCAGTATCTCATAGAACTTCTTTACCGATTCCTGAGCAATTAATCCAAACAAGCCGTTCTTATTGTCCATAAACATCCGGTAATCTTCAGTATTGAGGCAGATGATGAATTCGTGATAAAAAACAACGCGTTCGGCAAAAGAAAGTTCCGTAATTGATTCTTTGAATTTATCAATGATGTACTTATATACGGTATCGGGCGTAAGTGGTTCCGATTTGGCGACGGGAGCCGAATTGCTGTCACTTAAAAACCAATCCTGTATACCAATCCGCTGCCAAAAAGAAGGTTTGTCTGTCATCTATTAAATACTTTTGGTTTCGTAAAATGTTATATAACGGTAAAGCTAGCTAATTCAATATGAATAAAAGATAAGAATTTAGCAACAATTTCGCCAGAATGGAGCCATAAAAAAGCCTCCGGCTGATTTACAACCGGAGGCTTTTTACTATATTTTAAAGATCCTAGGTATAACCCAGGATCTTTAAAACCTGTTTACTGTTCTGTTCTTCGCCAAAAACTTCAAAGTTGAAAGTCTCGTCGCGGTTGCGGCGGATAATGACATGCTTGGGGCTAGGAAGCAGGCAGTGGTGTATACCGCCATATCCGCTCAACACCTCCTGATATGCCCCTGTATTAAAGAAGCCAAGATATTGCACTTTCCTGGTTTTAGGCATAAATACACTGTTCATATGCGCCTCCTGGTTATAATAATCCTGTCCATCGCAGGTAATTCCGCCAAGGTTCACCCTTTCATATTCCGCATCCCAGTTGTTGATGGGTAACAGGATGTATTTTTGGTTCAAAGCCCATACATCCGGCAGATTGGTAATGAAAGAGCCGTCTAGCATCAGCCATTTCTCCCTGTCGTTTTGTTGTTTACGACCAAGTACTTTATATAGAATGCCAGAGGCCTCAGCAACTGTATATTTTCCAAACTCGGTAATGATATCTGGTTCAACTACGTCATGTTCTGCACAGATTTCTTTGATTCGTTTTACAATTTCGTTTACCATATATTCGTAATCGAAATCAAATACCAGTGAATCTTTAAAAGGCATTCCACCACCAATATCTAAGGTATCGAGCTCCGGATTGATTTTTTTGAATTTACAATACAGGGTTACATATTTCTCGAGCTCGTTCCAGTAATAAGGTGAGTCTGTAATACCAGAATTGATAAAGAAATGCAGCAGTTTAACCCTGAAATTAGGATTAGCGGAAATTTTGTTGTTGTAAAAATCAATCACATCTTCCATCCGTACGCCTAAACGAGAGGTATAGAACTGTGAATCCGGCTGTTCCTCTGCTGCAATCCGGATGCCCAGGTTACAAGGGGTGTCCATCTCCACTTCATCGTCAAAAAGATTAAATTCTTCCTTATTGTCCAGCACCGGAATGATGTTTTTATAACCATCGTGCAGCATATCAATAATGTATTGCTTATACTGATATGTTTTAAAACCATTGCAGATCACGGTAATATCTTTTGTCAGGGCACCTTTCTTTTCCAGGGCCTCAATCATCGGCATATCGAATGCGGAAGAAGTTTCCAGGTGGATACCATTTTTTAACGCTTCCTCTACAATATGTCTGAAATGCGAACTTTTAGTGCAATAGCAGTATTTATAGTCGCCCCGATAGTTATTTTTGATAATCGCTGTCTGGAACAACAACTTGGCCTGCTGAATTTTCTTACTGATCATAGGAAGGTAAGTGAAACGCAATGGTGTGCCATAGGTTTCAATCATCTCCATCAGATTGAGGTCTTGAAAATATAATTCGTCGTCTATTACGCTGTAACCTTCCTGTGGGAAACCAACACTTAGATCAAGAAATTCGGAGTAACTCTGCATTTTTTTATTTTTGAACTATTATTTATAAGGTGTGGCAAATTAAAATAAGTTAATTTTGGGCTCAAAGATAAACACTTTATAAAATACACCCGTATTTTTTTTATGACTAAGACTTTAAAAATTATAGAAGTAAAATCTGAGATAGGTGCCGGCACGCGGGGAGCGAGTTTGGGTGTGGATGCGATCAAGATTGCGGCACTTGATTTCGGGAGCAGATTTTTTAAAAAATACAAGACAGTAGAGGTTCCTAATGAGAACCATTTGTTACTTGAGAGTACCGGGAGCCCCTTTGCAAAGCGGATTTCCGGGATACTGACCATGGTGGAGCGGGTAAGTGATGAGGTAAGTGCTACCTTAAATAAAGGTGATTTTCCAATCGTTCTGGCGGGCGATCACAGTACAGCAGCCGGTACTATTGCCGGCATTAAAGCAGTAAATCCAAAAGCAAAATTAGGTGTAATATGGATTGATGCACATGCAGATTTACATTCGCCTTACACAACGCCTTCGGGAAATATGCACGGGATGCCCCTGGCGATGGCGCTTGATGAAGACAATCTGGACGCTAAGGTGAACAAACTGGACCAGGAAACGATAAACTACTGGTATCAGTTGAAAAACGTAGGTAAAATTGCGCCTAAAATTAGCTACCGGGACCTGGTACTGATTTCTGCCCGGGATATGGAACGCCCTGAAGAGCTGCTGCTGAAAAAAAACAAGGTTAAAATTGTGACTACAGCTGAACTGCGTAAAAGAGGGGTTGAACGTACAGTTATTGAAACGCTTAAGTACCTGGAGCATTGTGATCTGATCTATGTTTCCTTTGATGTGGATTCCCTTGACCCGACTGCATCGAGAGGTACAGGCACCCCGGTAGCCCAGGGCCTTACAGAGCGTGAAGCAGGGAACCTGATGTCGCGCCTTATTACCAATCAAAAGGTATGCTGCTTTGAAATTGTAGAGGTAAACCCAACCTTAGACCGTGAAAATCAAATGGCAGAACATGCTTTTGAAATTTTAATTAAAGCTACCAATGCTTTCAGAAATGAATAGTAGATTTGGGGATTATTAGCAATATGAATATCGAACAACAAATTGTTACTACTGTAATAGCGGCAGTAAAAGACTTATACAACCAGGATTTACCAGAAAACCAGTTAACCTTACAGGATACCAGACCGGAATTTGAAGGACAACTGACACTTGTGGTTTTTCCAATCGTACGTTTCTCTAAAAAATCGCCCGAAGTAACTGCCGCAGAACTGGGTGAATATCTGGTACAGCACTTGCAGGAGGTTACCGGCTTTAATGTGATCAAAGGTTTCTTAAACCTGAGCATTGCTGATGCCTATTGGTTAAACCTGTTCAATAACAAGTTACTGGAACCTTCATTTATGGCCATTAAACCAAATGGAAAGAAGGTAATGGTTGAATATTCATCGCCTAACACCAATAAACCTCTGCACCTGGGGCATGTAAGGAATAACTTATTGGGTTATTCTGTAGCAGAGCTTCTTAAGGCTGATGGTTATGAAGTGATCAAAGTGAACCTGGTAAACGACAGGGGGATTCACATTTGTAAATCTATGCTGGCCTGGCAAAAATGGGGCAATGGGGAAACACCGGAAAGCTCTTTAATGAAAGGGGATCACCTGGTAGGGAAGTATTATGTAATTTTCGATAAGGAATATAAAAAGGAAATTGATGCTTTAAAACTGGAAGGGCAAACCGAGGAAGAAGCCAAAAAGAATGCGCCTTTAATTAAGGAAGCACAGAAAATGTTGCAGGACTGGGAAGCGGGTGTGCCTGAAGTGATTGAACTCTGGAAAAAGATGAATGGCTGGGTTTACTCTGGTTTTGAAGTTTCTTATAAGAACCTCGGTGTTGATTTCGATAAATATTATTACGAAAGTAACACCTATCTATTGGGTAAAGGAACTGTTGATGAAGGCCTGGAAAAGGGCGTTTTCTTTAAAAAGCCTGATGGCTCGGTTTGGATTGACCTGACCGAAGATGGTTTGGATCAGAAACTGGTACTGCGTGCTGACGGGACTTCCGTTTATATTACCCAGGATTTGGGTACAGCCCAGATGAAATACGACGATTTTAAAATGGATGAATCCATCTATGTAGTAGGAAACGAACAGGATTATCATTTTAAAGTTCTGTTCCTGATTTTAGAAAAGCTGGGTAAAAGTTGGGCAAAAGGCCTGCACCATCTTTCATATGGCATGGTTGATTTGCCAAGTGGAAAGATGAAATCCAGAGAAGGGACAGTAGTTGACGCCGATGACCTGGTTGCTGAAATGATAGAAACAGCAAGGGCAAAGACGGAAATACTGGGTAAAGTGAACGATTTTGAAGAGGACGAAAGAAAGGCACTCTATTATAACATTGGCTTGGGGGCATTAAAATACTTCCTGTTAAAGGTAGAGCCGAAGAAAAGATTGTTGTTTGATCCTTCAGAATCTATTGACTTCCAGGGTAACACAGGGCCTTTTATACAATATACCCATGCGAGGATCAAATCTTTATTGGGGAAAGCAGGCTATGATTTCGCTGCAAAGGGTATTGATACCGCCACCATTACGGCTACAGAGCGCGATATGATCATGCTGTTGGCCAGGTATCCTGCCGAGATCTCATCTGCAGCTAAAACTTATAGTCCGGCTACTTTAGCCAATTATTTATACGAAGTAGCTAAGATGTTCAACAAGTTTTACCATGAAGTTCCGCCGATCATTAAAGAAGAAAACGAGGCTGTAAAGCTGCACCGCCTGAATTTAAGCTTCGTTACTGCCGACGTTTTGAAACGTGGTATGCGCATTTTAGGCATTACTGTTCCGGAAAGGATGTAGGCATAAGTATTTCTGAACGCAGATAAAAACAAAAGAGAAGCGCTAATCCTTCTCTTTTGTTTTTTCTACACCAGCCTTTGCCGGTACTGTCTGTTTTTTTCTGAACGAAGCAAAGGTCATCGGGCTTTTTGACGGTCTTTCATCACCAAGCAATACGCCCCACTGTTTAAAGCTATCTGTCCTGTCGAAAATCACCTTCAAAACGGCTATAATCGGCATAGAGAGGAACATTCCGGAGACACCGGCAATACTGCCGCCAATGATTACCCCCAGGATCGCAAACAAAGCATTGATCTTTACTTTTGAACCAACTATCCTGGGCATCAGTATATTGTTGTCCAGGAACTGAACAACCGCTATCACCCCTAAAACTGTAATGACCGGCCATAATTCCGTAGAAGAGGTCAGTGTAAGCAATACGCCAATGATATTTCCTATCAAGGCGCCAACATAGGGAATAAGGTTTAAAATAGCAAAAATAACACCAATGAGCAACGCATGCTTAATTCCAACAAGCAGCAGAATCCCGCCCAGGAGAATGGTCATGTAAGTAACCTGTATCAACAAGCCTATCAGGTAATTTTTAATGATAGCTTCCGTCTCATAGATGGCTTCTTTTACCTTTGGATGGTGCGCCGGTGTAAACCACATGAAAATGAAACGTAATAAAATATCTTTGTAAAAAAGCATCAGGTAGATATAAATGGGGAGAAGGCCAAGGAATACAAAAATGGAGCTTAGCGTTACAGCAGCTCCGCTTGCGGCCTTTCCTGCCATCGCCAGCAGATCATCGCTCTTTTCTGTAATGAACTTCATTTGTTCGGTTGTAGAAACATGACTGATGGTGCTAAACCATTCGCTGAGCGATTTTAAATGGGTGTTGACATTACTTTTTATCTGGGGGAAATCTGCAGCCAAAACCCCGATCTGAGCAGAGAAGAACCAGACGATTGCTCCCACAAAAATAACAACAAGCAAGATCGGAAGGATAATAGCGGCTATTTCCGGAAACTTATATTTCCTTAAGAAACGAAATACAGGGAGGAGGACGATACTAATGAAAAATGCCATAATGACTGGCATGATGATGTCTTTTCCTATGACCAGGATTGCGCCAACAAGGGCAATTCCAAGGAGTTCGATTGACCGTCGGACGGTTAGGGGCATGTCTTTCATTCGTAATTTGTTTGTTTTTCAAGAGGTAAACAGTAAAAGGTATCAAATGTTTGGCTAGTTTTGTGCCTTTAATCAAACATAATAAAGATTACCCATGATTACAAACGACACTATAGTTGCCTTATCTACACCGCCGGGAATGGGTGCTATAGGAGTAATCCGACTTTCAGGAAAAAATGCCATTGCCATTACCAACGCTGTTTTTAGTGGAAAGGATTTACTAACACAGGATTCTCATACCATACATTTTGGTTTAATTAAGGATGGTGAAACAATTATAGATGAGGTACTTGTGAGTTTATTTGTAGCGCCTAAATCTTATACCAAAGAGAATGTTGTAGAAATTTCCTGTCATGGTTCCAATTATATCATACAGCAGATCATTAACCTGCTGATCAGGAAAGGCGCTTCGGCGGCCAGGCCGGGTGAATTTACCTTAAGGGCTTTTTTAAATGGGGGATTGGACCTTTCTCAGGCTGAAGCTGTTGCTGATCTGATTTCTTCCGATTCGGCTGCTGCCCACAATGTGGCAATGAACCAGCTAAGGGGTGGCTTCAGTACTGAACTGAATGTGTTAAGGGAGCAGTTGATACATTTTGCATCGATGATAGAGCTGGAACTTGATTTTGCTGAAGAAGACGTAGAATTTGCCAACCGGGATCAACTGCAGGAGCTGATTGGAAAGATCACCCTGGTGCTGAACAAACTGATCCGCTCATTTGAATTGGGTAACGTAATTAAACAGGGGATCAATACGGTAATTGCGGGCCGGCCCAATGCCGGAAAATCCACCTTACTGAATGCCCTGCTGAATGAAGACAGGGCCATTGTAAGTGAAATTGCAGGTACAACAAGAGATACCATAGAAGAGGTGCTGAATATAAACGGCATCAATTTCAGACTGATCGATACGGCCGGAATCCGGGAAGCTACAGATACAATTGAGGCCATTGGTGTAGAGAAAACAATGCAGAAGATCAATCAATCGGCCTTATTGGTCTATCTGTTTGATGTCGTAAACCTTTCTGCATCAGAGATTGAAGAGGATATTTTGCGTTTGTATAAACCTGGTCTGGCATTTCTTGCCGTTGCAAATAAAATGGACCTTTCCTTCAGCGATCGCTTAAAGGAACTTAAATTACCTGCAGGTATTCAGTTCATCTCGATTTCTGCAAAACAAAACCAGCATATTGAAGAATTGAAACAACTCCTGTACAATACCGCGGTGGGAGATAAGCTTTCTGACAACCATACTATGGTAACCAATATCAGACATGTGGAAGCACTGGAAAAAACCCGGGCAGCTTTAAGTAATGTGGCTGAAGGATTGAACAATCCTGTGACTTCTGACTTCTTAGCTATGGATATTAAACAGGCACTCTACTATCTTGGGCTCATCACTGGGGTTGTGTCAACAGATGACCTGCTGGAAAATATCTTTAGTAAGTTCTGCATCGGCAAATAAAACTAACTTTATATTCATGAGAGTAATTTTATTAGGGCTGGCCTTATTTTTAAGTCCCAGCGCTTTATTTTCCCAGCTAAATACAACTGCCACTGAAGCGGTGGTGACCTATGGATTCCGGAATAACGGAAAGGAATCGAACAGTGAACAAAAGATGTTCGTGAAAGGTAACCAGGTACGTTTGGCCGCTCCGGGGCGACAATCAGAAATGCAGTATCTTCAAATGGCTCAAAAAGCGAGCTATCAGGTTCAGAATAGTAATGGGAGTGTTTATACGTTAAAAAAGAACTATGACGAATATGCAATGGCCGAATTGCTTCCTGGAGTTGATACCATCCTTGGCATTCCATGTAAAAAAGCCAAGGTTTTTATCCGTTCCAATACCATAGAGATCTGGTATACAAACAGCCTTAAAATCAAAGGAACACCTGCTATCTCCGTTGCACCGGGAATGGGTTTGGTATTAAAGACTATCCGTAATGGCAATGCGGAGACTTTTGCAAAGCATATTGACTATCGTCCGGTAACAAAAGAAGAACTTGCCTGGCCAACCAGCTGGGGCATTATATTAGATGAAGCGGCTTACCAGCGACAGGTTATAGAAAATCGTTATAACACGCTTACAATTTTTAATGATGAACAAATTAGCTTTGGCAATACCATAGAAAACCCAAAAGGAGAGCAGACTAATGTAACTTATCGTTTCTCCGGTGGAACTGTTATCCTAAAAAAAGTAAAATTACCTGAGACAAAGGCTGGCCAGCAATTGTTTGTGGAGTTGGTACAACGTTCTAATGGTGATGCTTATGACCGGACAGGTTCTGTATTCATGATTCCTGCAGATAAATCCATTTCTTATCTTAATGCCCTTCAGAACGGCATTAAGGTTTTGCCAGTTTATACTGGCCGGAACGGGAAAAAATACCAGGGCGTTACCGCTACAGATGACTATTTACCACCTTTGGAGCTGATGCGTTTTTTTACTTCTTTTGGAGTAGGGCATTTCAATGCCCAGGCAAAGATAAAGGGGTACAACTGGGCTGATTCAGTGGTGTATAAACAAGATATCACTGCGCTTCTGCCGCGTTTACAACAAGAAATATGGATAGGTGTTTTTATTGGAAATTACGATAAAGGCGGGCACAAAGCGAGTCTTTATCTCAAATACTATCCGGGATATGATGGGGAGAAGCAACAAAAAGAGAAAAAATGGTTAATGCCGGTTTTTAACACCACGAATTTAATGGAAATGTCTGGTCAGGAATACGGTACCATGTTCGACCAGGATTCACTCAGTGTAACCATTGATATACCAGAAGGTGTAAAAAACCTTAAACTAAGGTACCTGACCACAGGTCATGGCGGCTGGGGTGGTGGTGATGAGTTTGTACCTAAGCAGAATGAAATTTTTGTTGATGGTAAGCGGGTTTATCATTTTATACCCTGGCGGGAAGATTGTGCTACATACAGGTTCTTAAACCCGGCTTCCGGTAATTTTGGTAATGGCCTGTCTTCCTCTGATCTGAGTCGTTCCAACTGGTGCCCAGGTACAATTACCTTGCCTGTAGAAGTCCCGCTCCCGGACCTTAAACCGGGTAAGCATATACTACAGGTAGCTATACCTCTTGGTAAACCCGAGGGGGAAAGTTTTAGCGCCTGGAATGTATCGGGGACATTAATTGGAGATAAAGAATAATTTTAAGGTCAGGTTTATAATTACACCAACCAGTGCTGAGGAAGCAAAACTAACCAATGTTCCAACCAACACATACTCGGTTTTTAGTTGGGTATTTGCTTCTTTTTCGCTGAACCTTAAAATGGATTTGGCGGTCATTAAAAAACCAATTGCAGTATATTGTGACATGAGTACAAACGTCAGAATTAGTATTCTTTCGCAAATGCCAATCCATTTGCCTGCATTCGCCAACCCAAGTTCCTGTTCTTCAGAAGGCTGAATGGTTACTGGTTCGATAGTACTTTCTTCATCAACAATGTCTTTTGCTGGTGGAGATAGCTTTTCTTTTTCCCTGGCAAGCTGATCGCGCCACTTCTGCGTTGCTTTGCCTATAACAATACCCAATGGCCAGCTTACAAATAGATATCCCGTAGCAATTATCCAAAAGCCGGTAGTTTCTGTAATCAAATGTATAGAAGACATAACTTCTGACCATTTGTTTTCAACAGACAACCATAGCGCGAAAATTACAAAAAGATGGGCAAGCTGATCGGCAATAAAATAACTGAATTTATCTTTACCGGTTTTTGCTTTGACATAGTCAATCAGTAAATGTGTGATAAAAATGGTTAATGGGATCATCCAGTTGCTGTAAAGCCCTGAAAAAATATAAGCAACTATAGTAGTTAAAATTACATGCAAATAGAGTTTGCCTGATTTTCCTTTGTTTCTTTGCCTGTCGGCAACCCAACTTTTAGGTTGTAAGACAAAATCAGTCAGCAGATGGGCAATGATTAATCTCAGTAGCAGGTTTATTTCCATTATTTTTCTTGTACTAGGTATGTAATATACTTTATTGCTGACTCAATTTCTTTCCATCCTGCAGATTTTAATCTGCTGTTTACTGAAGGCTGGGAGAGGGAAAGTGTTTTTGCGGTTTCCTGTTGATTTTTGCCTTCCAGATGCATAAAAATTACTTCAGCCTGGGCCGTAGTCCATTTTTCTATATATTTATTGATAAAGCTGAGTATGATTTTGATACCTGCATTTTTCTCTTCTTCGGCGGTATGAATAGAAAGATATTCTTCATCTTTCATCTTATCAAAATTTCGTCCCGACAAATGAAATGCTTCTCCATCAGAGTTGAGTACATTTTTACCCTGGTAGGAAATAGCGCCTATCCCCACAGAGATGCGTGTCCCCAGATCTACGTTGTTCTTTTTCTCAGAATGCTGTTTGAACCAGCAAATCAGCTGAATACTTTTTATTAATGCTTCTGAAACATCGTTGAATAATATTTGATAACTGTCGCCCCTGAATATCTCTGCGTTCTCTTTTTCTGCTGTCCAGGTTTTAAGCAAAGCCTCTGTAGCCATAATTAGTTGCTGCCTTTTGGTCGCAGTAAGGCGGGTGAAATTAATGATGTCCCCGGTTATTACAGCTTGTGTTTTCATGTTATTTATTCAATGATTATAAATATAGATTTTTTATTCTATAAAACAAAATTATAGGTTATTTATTCTATATTTAATATTTATAGCATATTTACTCTATAAATAGAAGTAATGAAAAGTAAAGGATTTCTAAGTTAAAATATGGATTGATAGTTTTTTCAACAAAAAATAACACAATTAAATAAAATTTAACATCTATTTTCAATCAAGGTGCTTTTAATTTAAAATATTATCAATATTTTGCAGATGAATTTCAACCTTAAAAGCCGCTCTGTATAGGATAAAAAATGGACCACATTGACGAATATTCATTGCTGCAACTCGTATCTGCGGGAGATGAAGAAGCGTTTACTGTGTTATATGAGCGGTATCGTATTCGCATCTATCTGTTCATTAAAAAATACCTGAAATCAGCACAATTGTCTGATGATATTTGCCAGAACGTATTTTTAAAAATATGGGAACGGAAAGAGGAACTAAGTAGCATTCATACTTTTAATGCCTATGCATTTACCATTGCCAAAAGGCAGTGCCTGGATTTCTTAAAACGCGCAGCAATTGAACAAACTGCGATGAACCTGATCCTTCAGGCTTACCCCTTGCATAACAATCCGAGTGAAGATAACCATCAGTATAATGAATATCTTAGCTTTATTGATCAGACACTTCTAAAATTGCCGCCTCAGAGCCAGCAGATTTTTAAATTGTGCCGGCAGCAGTTTAAAAGTTATGATGAAGCAGCGGCGATACTGGGCATATCACGTCATGCCATAAAGAAACACATGGTGAGGTCTATGAAGGTATTGCGTGTTGCTGCAGAGACTGAACTGGGAATTTCTTTAAGTGTTTTAATTGGTTTTCTGACAAGGCTTTAACCTTAATGTTAAATTTTATTTTTTAACAGGGGTACCTTAGCCCTGTATGCTAATCGTCATACCACAAACAACAGAAATCATTGCCAGGTATGCGCGAACAGAATTCAGAACATAAGCGGAAATTAATTCAACGTTACGCAGAAAATGCAGCGTCTGAAAAAGAATTACAATCCCTGTTCGGGCTGATGGGCAGCGATGAAATGGACGTACTTATAGAAGAGGATATGGACCGGCGTATCGAACGTCTGACTACCAGGGATCAATCCAGCAAGATACGACGTCCGTGGCTTAAATATATAGCAGCCTCATTGATTTTAACAGGGTTTTCAGTATTTGCGGTATACCTCATTTCAAAAGATTCGGGCAAAAAAAACACTGTAAAAAACAATACCTCTATTTTACCCGGCAACAACCTTGCCTACCTGACATTAAGCTCAGGCAAACGAATTGCTTTAAATGATTTAAACAGGGGAGAAGTGCTGAGCGAATCTGGGGTGCAAATTGAAAAAACAGCTGAAGGGCAACTGGTGTATACCGTTTCAGACCAGCAGAACGATGATGAAAACCTGCGCTATAACACCATAGAGACCCCGAAGGGCGGACAATATCAGATTCTCCTTCCCGATGGCTCAAAGGTTTGGCTGAATGCCGCATCCTCATTAAAATATCCTTCATCTTTTATAAAGTCTAACCAACGTATGGTTTCCTTAAACGGGGAAGCTTATTTTGAAATATCAACAGACATAGCCCGGCCTTTTATAGTTCACAGTGCCAACCAGGAAGTTAAAGTACTGGGAACGCATTTCAATATCAATGCCTATACCGATGAACCCCAAACAACCACCACACTTATAGAAGGTGCTGTGAGCATTAGTCCGCTCATTAATGATGTAGCAGACTTTAGCGCTGAACGGCGGCTCAAACCCGGAGATCAGGCGTTGATAAATAACTCCGGAATCCGTATCAGACATGTGGACACCGAAGAAGCTATTGCCTGGAAGAATGGTCAGTTTGTCTTTTCGAGCGAAAGTATAACTGCGATTATGCGCAAAATTTCCAGATGGTACAATGTTGACATCAGCTATGAAGGAAATGTCTCTGCTTTAAAATTTACCGGAACATTATCACGTTACGCACAGGTTACGGAGGTATTGCAGATGCTGGAAATGACCAATAAAGTAAAATTTGAGGTTAAAGGCCGTGAAATAAAAATATCTCCCGGAAAAGGATAACAAACAATAGCTATACAAACCAGATAAACCAAACATGAAAGATTTTAAAAGAGACCCTTAACAGACTAAAAGAAGTACTGAAATAAAAATCAGGAGTGCGACCAACACTCCTGAAAAAGAGTTGAGGTACTATAAAAAATGTCGCGAAACAATTGTTTATGATAACCAAAACCAAACCAAATGTATAAAATTTCTACAAGGATTTTATTTAAACCTCATTGCTATAGAACGAAATTCCTGATGGTTATGAAATTAACTTCAGTATTATTAATGGCTGCAATACTTCAGGTGAGTGCAGCTACTTACGGGCAAAAAATAACACTTTCTGCAAGAAATATTGCACTTGAAAATGCAATCAAGAAGATCAGGCAGCAAAGTGGTTACAATTTTCTTTACGAGGATACTGATCTGGCTAATGCAAAAGCTGTAAACATAGATTTTTCTAATGTTTCCTTAAATGAGGCTTTAGAAAAACTTTTTGCCAATCAACAACTCAGTTATTCTATTAAAGACAAAACCGTTGTCATTAAGTCGAATCAGAGTAAACCCCTGATGGCCGGTGTTATGGCACTCGTTGACATCAGAGGAAAGGTACTCGACACTGAAGGGAAGCCGCTGCCAGGCGCCAATGTGCGGGTTAAAGATGGAACAAAAGGGGCTACTACCAATACAAACGGTGAATTTGAACTAAAGGGGATCGACCCGAAATCAACTTTAATTGTGTCCTATATCGGATATGTCAACAAAGAGATTGCTGTCGGTACCCAAACCCAATTCAATATCTACCTTGAGTCCGACCTATCTAAGCTGAATGAGGTGGTTGTAATCGGCTATGGAACTGTTAAACGTTCCGATCTTACAGGTTCTGTAGGCCAGGTAAATATCAGCGATTTCCAGCAGGCTCCCGTCAGGTCTTTTGATGAGGCACTTGCCGGACGTGTAGCGGGGCTACAGGTCACTTCATCCGAAGGGCAACCCGGTTCAGGGATAGACATCATCATCCGTGGTACCAATTCCATCACGCAAGACAATTCCCCACTGTATGTAATCGACGGTTTTCCAATCGATAACTTTGACAACAATGCAATTAACCCTGCCGAAATAGAATCGATAGATGTATTGAAAGATGCATCAGCTACCGCGATATATGGTGCAAGGGGAGCAAATGGCGTGATCATGATCACTACAAAACGAGGAAAAATAGGTCTTCCAACCATCAGGTACAACGGATCGTACGGCATACAGAACAATGTGCACCAGATTCCCTTAATGAGTCCGTACGAGTACCTGAAGCTGCAAAGCGAAATCAATGCAACCGACTTCAAAAATGCTTATCTGGGCCCAATCCCAGATCCGGTGGATCCGACAGACCCGCCAATAGGCTATAAATATACCCTGGAAGATTACAGAAACACACAAGGTATAGATTGGCAAAGTCAGTTGTTCAGAACTGCGCCAATGCTGAGCAATTCATTATCCGTGTCGGGTGGTACCGATAAAACCCGCTATTCGCTCTCAGGACAGCTCTTTTCACAGGATGGTACCATTATAAACTCCGGCTTCAGACGTCAGCAGGTTAAAATGACTTTAGACCAAACTGTAAACAGCAAACTTAAAGTAGGGGCAGACCTAACTTATACCAGTTCGAAAACCTTTGGTTCAGCTACATCTACAGCATCGGGTTCTTCAATGAATAACTTTCTTTACAGCGTATGGGGCTACCGACCGGTTACACCTATAGGAGTATTACCTGAAGAGGTAATTGAAGAGGACACCGACGAATATGTCTCGGCGGGTACGGATTATAGGTTCAATCCGATTATGACGGCAAAAAACCAATTGAGGCAAACATTTGCAAGAAATTTCATAGGAAACGGATATGCAGAATATGCTTTTATACCTGAATTGAGACTGAAGGTAACCGGTGGCTTAAACAGGGTTAACAGACGTGCGGAATCGTTTAACAATTCAAATACTTATAGCGGCAGTCCGTCTAACCCTTTTTCAAACGGGCCCAATGGAAGCATTGTCAACTATGAGACGACTACCTGGTCGAATGAGAATATATTAACCTATGACAAAAAGTTTGGGAAGAACCACAGGCTCACCGCTGTTGGGGCTTTTAGTTTAACCGGTAACAAGTATCTGTATTATGGTTTATCTGCAAACGCGCTTCCAAATGAAGCTCTGGGTTTGAGTGGTTTGTCATCCGGAACGCCACAACCTGTAACTTCCTATAGTTCGGAATGGTCTATGGTATCTGTACTTTCAAGGATCAATTACAGTTATAAAGGCAAGTATTTGCTGACGCTCTCGTACCGTAACGACGGTTCATCAAAATTTGCACCTGGAAATCAATGGAGTGATTTTCCTTCAGGCGCCGTAGCATGGAAACTGATTAATGAAAACTTTATGAAAAAGTTGTCTTTCCTTTCAGAAGCAAAGCTAAGAGCAAGCTTTGGGGCTACAGGAAATAACCGTGTTGGTGATGGCGACCGGTTTGCGCAGATGACCTATCCAATCGCCTCTTCATATTCGTTTAACAATACATTGGTGCCAGGTATACACATTACCAATGTGGGCAGTCCGGATTTAAGATGGGAAACAACAAAGCAGGTAGATGCAGGATTGGATCTTGGATTCTTTAAAGACAGGATAGCGCTGACGGTAGATTATTACCGTAAAAATACAACAGACCTGTTGCTGAATGCTCAACTACCTTATACCTCTGGTTATGGAACTGCCTTTAAAAACATTGGCGCAACCAGAAATGAAGGTTTTGAATTTTCATTAAATACTTCAAACATTCAAAATGATAATTTTTCCTGGACAACCAGTTTCAATATTGCTTTCAACAAAAACAAAGTGATGGAGTTGACTGAAAATCAGGAAAGTTTAACCAGCACCGTAAGCTGGGACAGCTTTTACAGTGCAGTTCCCTTGTATATTGCCAAACTTGGCCAACCGATCGGGCAGATTTATGGTTATATCTGGGACGGGGTTTATCAACTGGAGGATTTTACCCAGCCAACACCAACAACTTATTTGTTAAAACCTGAAATTACAACCAATGGCAATGCAAGAGCGTCTATACGGCCTGGTGACATCAAATACCGGGACATTAACGGAGATGGTGTAGTCAATGATTTTGACAGGACGATAATCGGAAGAGGATACCCTATCCATCAGGGCGGTATGACAAATAACTTCCGGTACAAAAATTTCGACCTGAGTGTGTTCTTTCAGTGGTCTTATGGGAACGACATCATCAATGCCAATAAGCTGGTGTTTGAGGCGGGAAATAAGGCTTTTTTAAACCAGTTTGCCAGCTATCAGGATAGATGGACTCCCGAAAACACCAACACTACCATGCACAGACCGGGTGGACAGTACGGATACAATTATTCAACAAGAATTGTGGAGGATGGGTCTTTCCTGAGGCTTAAAACTGCTGCTTTGGGCTATACTTTACCTAAAAGTGCTCTTAAGCAGCTTAAAATAAAGAGTTTAAGGCTCTATGCATCCGCGCAGAACCTGTATACCTGGACCAACTATACGGGAATAGATCCGGAGGTGAATGTAAAACGTACAGCGCTGACACCAGGTTTTGACTACTCGGCATATCCACGGGCCAGGACCATCACTTTTGGGGCCAACTTATCCTTTTAATTATAAGATTATTACAACTGATTAAACAACAGGACATGAAAAAAATAATTCTTTTAAGTTTTTTGGCAATCATTTGCTCATCAACAGGCTGTAAGAAATTTTTAGATAAAGTACCTTCAACGTTCGTATCTCCGGTAAACTATTTTAACACAGAAAAAGAAGTAAATACTGCATTGAATGGCGTATACGACGTTTTAGGAAAAGAGCAGGTTTATGGCGGTCAGCTGCCCATTCGGCATGCGCCCAGCACAGATGAATCTTTCTTTTCTTATGCTTCATTTCCAACCGGACCATTTTATTATAATTTTGGCGCAGACGACGCCACCATCAGGGTTTTATGGCAATACATGTACGACGGTATAGAACGGGCCAATGTGTTGCTGGCTAACCTGGACAAAGCGACTATGGATGATGGAAAACGATCTGTAGTAAAAGGTGAAGCCCTGTTTCTACGCGCTTTCTATTATTTCATCCTGGTGCAAAACTGGGGCGGGGTACCGTTAAAACTTAATCCTACCACGTCGATAAATGAAGTGAACACCCCGAGAAATACCATTAAGGAGGTTTACGACCAGATTTTAAAAGACATGACAGAGGCTGAAGGAAGAGTGCTTAAAATCTCTCAGATCGGTTTCGGTGGCAGGGTGTCTAAATCGGCTGTTCGTGGTATCCTGGCCCGGGTGTGTTTAACGATGGCCGGTTATCCGCTGAAAGACGCCTCCAAATTTAAAGATGCGGCAGAATGGGCTGCCAAGGTTAATGAATTTGGAGAACATTCGCTAAATCCCGACTACAGCCAGGTTTTCATCAACCTTTGTAAAGACCAGTATGACATTAAGGAAAGTATTTTTGAAGCCGAGGAGTTTGGAACGAACAACGACGCCGTGAGAGAAGGCGGCAGGATAGGCAATGAAAATGGCGTACGGTGTGCGGCTACCGATGCAGCCGTAATTGCTTCTGTAGGTTATGCCTATGGCTTTGTCAGTACGACAAGAAAGCTGTACACTTCTTACGAATTTAGTGCCGTTGATGTATCTAAAAGAGATTTGAGAAGGGATTGGGCCATCTCTACCTATACTTTAAATGCCTCTGGTGTGAAAGCAAACATTGGCGCTACAAACATCTACGCCAGGAATTGCGCAAAATGGCGCAGGGAATACGAACTGCTTTCTCCAAAAAACAAAAATTATACACCAACCAATTTTCAGATACTGCGATATGCCGATGTTTTACTGATGCAGGCAGAAGCTGAAAACGAGCTGAACAATGGACCTAATGCTATTGCCGTAAATGCGTTGAATGAAGTAAGGAGACGTGGTTATGGAAAATTACTGCCAGGCGCAACGAACCCGGCAAATGCTGATTATCCCGGAGCAATCTCCTTAGGTAAAGCTGCTTTTTTAAAGGTTATCCAGGATGAGAGGGCCCGAGAGCTTTGTTTTGAAGGGCTCCGCAAATACGACCTGATCAGATGGGGAATTTTTGTGAATACCATGCAGGAAGTGGCTACGGAGTTTACAACCTATGCCTCAATGACGACAACCATTTACAAAAATGCCAGAGATGCGGCACAAAGGGTGACGGCAACGCACTTGTTGTACCCGATACCTATTCTTGAAATGTCGCTCAATAAGGCCATGGTACAAAACGATGGTTATTAGAATTACTATTACATAAACAGTTAGCAATGAATAAAATATTTATATTACCCGTATTGTTACTTATATTAATGGGGTGTAACAAAAAGGAAGTAGTGGCACCAGATTTTAAGGTGAGCACGGAAAACGATAAAACCGCATTTAAAGTCGACGAGCAGATCAATTTCAATTTCTCCGGCAACCCCAATTACATTACTTTTTATTCAGGAGAAGACGGCCGTATGTATGAGTTCAGGGAGCGTATAACCGCAGGGGCAAGAACAGACATTGGGGTACCGCTGCAGAACATGACCACTCAGTTGCTTACCTACTCGTACAGTTATGCCAAGGCAGGTACTTTTAAGGCAACTTTTGTGGTAAGCAATACAAACGTATACGGTTCAATTAGTGATGTTAAAGAAATAGTTCTCACAATAGTACCCTAGTGGCCTGAAGATAGCGCTGAAAAGCGCTATCTTGGCTTTATTAAAAACCTTATAAATTTCTGATGAAAAAAGTGTTGCTACCCTTTTTTGTATGCATAAGTATGGCTGTTTCGGCACAGCAATCCTGTCCTGTAATTCCACTGCCGGCCGATTTTAAGGCTATTGCGGGGAACTTTGAACTTTCGGAACGCAGCACCATAGTATTTGATCAACCCAGTCTGGGGCCGCTTGCTCATCATTTGCAAAAGGAGTTGCTTAAACATAAGAACCTGAGCCTCAGCATCGGACAAAAAAAGAGCGCTTCGACAATTTTATTGAAAATCAGTACAAAAAAAACAGCCGGAATTGAAGCTTATGCATTGGATATGAAACCAGAAGCCATTACCATAAGTGCTTATGATCACAATGGCTTGTTCAATGGCATCAGTACTTTTTTGCAGCTGGCAAGGCAATCGGCAACTTTATCGCTATCCTGCTGGAAAATAACGGATTCTCCCAAATATGCATGGAGAGGTATGATGCTGGATGAGTCGAGATATTTCTTTGGAAAGGAAAAAGTGAAGCAACTGCTCGATTGGATGGCTTTTTATAAGTTAAATAGGTTTCATTGGCACCTGACAGATCAACCCGGCTGGCGCATCGATATCAAAAAATATCCTAAACTGGCTTTGATAGGTGGCATAGGCAATTATTTTAATCCATTTGCACCTGCAAAGTATTACAGTCAGGACGAGATCAACGAAATTGTACAGTATGCTGCAGAGCGGTACATTCAGGTAATTCCGGAAATTGATATGCCTGGCCACGCTACAGCCGCAAACATGGCTTATCCGGAGTATAGTGGTGGTGGATCGGAAAAACACCCTGATTTTACCTTCAACCCGGGAAAAGAAGCAACTTATCAATACCTCACTAACATCCTTAAAGAAACGGATGTACTCTTTCCTTCCCAAATGATTCATATTGGTGGTGATGAAGTCGCATTTGGAAACAAAAAATGGAATACTGATCCTGATGTACAACATTTGATGAAAATCCACGGGCTAAAGGACCTGAAAGCGGTTGAGCATTATTTTATCAAAAGAATGGCAGACTCCATCGCCAAAATGAACAATCAAATGCTGGCATGGGATGAAGTAGCAGAAGCTGAACTTCAACCAAAGAACACCATTGTTTTCTGGTGGAGGCATGATCGGCCCAACACGCTTAAAACAGCGTTGAACAATGGCTATGGGGTTGTGTTGTGCCCAAGGATTCCTTTGTACTTTGATTTTGTACAAGATGCAGGTGATGTTTCGGGCAGGAGGTGGTCCGCTGGTGAATACAGTCCGATTGAAAAGGTCTATGCTTTTTCTCATAGGCAAATGGCTGAAACGGCTGAACATGAACAACAGATTATGGGTATCCAGGCTAATTTGTGGACAGAAACGGTGAACAGCAATCAGCGATTGGATTATCTGCTGTTCCCAAGAATAAGCGCCCTTGCAGAAGCCGCCTGGACACCAGATGGTAAAAAGGACTTCAGCGATTTTCAGTTAAGATTAAAAAATCACCTTGAGCAGTTTAAAGCCGCAGGCATTTATTATTATAACAATAAAAAGACTAATCCAGAGCCAATTCCGAAAAAGGTATCCGTTTCTTACCTGGATTAATCTATAATGCTTCATCATATTGCCGTCTAAACCTTATCTTTAGCGCTGATTATTCACCGCTATTAAAGAAGAAGATGAGCAATAGCCAGTTGGCTTTACGATCTGTTAACGTAACAAGATATGTAACCCCCTTAAGAGAGGGAGGGTCTATGCCTGCCATCGCAGAGGCAGATGATGGCTTCTTATATGTATTGAAGTTTAGAGGGGCCGGTCAGGGCCTCAAAGCTCTTATTGCAGAAATTATTGGCGGAGAAATTGCCAGGAAACTGGGATTTAAGGTGCCTGAAATTGTTTTTGCAACACTTGACGAAGCCTTTGGCAGAACTGAACCTGACGAAGAGATCCAAGACCTGCTGAGGGCAAGCGAAGGATTAAACCTTGCTTTGCACTATCTTTCGGGTGCCATTACATTTGATGCAGTAGTTACCACTGTTGATGCCAGAACAGCTTCCCAGATTGTATGGCTGGATTGTTTGCTGATGAATATGGATCGCACCGCCAGAAATACAAATATGCTGATTTGGCATAAAGAGCTCTGGTTAATTGATCATGGGGCATCACTCTATTTCCATCATTCCTGGCAAAACTGGGAAGAACAGGCCCTGCGTCCGTTCGTACTGATAAAAGACCATGTAATGTTGTCCCGCGCTGAAGAGCTTGAAGCAGTTGACCGGGAGTTTCGAACGCTCCTTAGTCCGGAACTTATCCGGTCCATTGTAGCGCTGATTCCGGAGGAGTGGCTGAAGGACGATGCGTTTGAAACAACACAGGCCCACCGGAAAGCATACGAGCAGTTTTTAATAACGAGGACAGCCCATTCAGAAATTTTTGTAAAGGAAGCACAAAATGCAAGAAAAGTACTTATTTGAGTATGCCGTCATTCGCGTTGTGCCAAGGGTTGAACGTGAAGAGTTTATAAATGTAGGCGTGGTGGTTTTTTGCTCGAAGCAGAAGTTTCTGAATGTGATGTTTAAGCTGGATGGGCCACGTTTAAACGCATTTTGTCCTGAACTGGACATTTCAGCATTGAAAGAAAATCTGGAGTCATTTGAAAGAATTTGCAGAGGGGGAAATGGTTCAGGAGCAATTGGCAGCCTGGACTTGCCGTCCAGGTTCAGATGGTTAACCGCTGTAAGAAGTACTGTTCTGCAAACCTCCAGACCACATCCGGGCTTTTGTGATGATCCGGCCGAAACATTAAAAAAATTATACCATCAATTGGTTTGCTAGATAAAATGACAGAAAAGGTAATATTGGTTGACGAAAATGATCTTGAAATCGGAACGATGGAAAAGATGGAAGCACACCTCACAGGTAGCCTGCATAGGGCATTCTCTGTATTTATTTTTAACAGCAAAGGTCAGCTGCTGCTCCAGCAGCGTGCAGCGAATAAATACCATTCTGGCAGCAAATGGACAAATACCTGCTGCAGTCACCCCAGAAAAGGCGAGGAGACCATGGTTGCTGCCAAACGAAGATTGCAGGAGGAAATGGGGCTGACATGTGAACTCAGCTATGGCTTTAATTTTATTTATAAGGCTGAATTATTAAATGGCATTTCAGAACATGAATATGATCATGTATTTTTTGGGATCAGCGACCAGCATCCCGTACCTGACCCGGCTGAAGTGGCCTCTTTTAAATATATTGATACTGAATCCCTTAAATTGGATTTAAAAGAAAATGCGGAGATTTATACAGAATGGTTAAAAATCTGCTTTGAACAGGTACTGGAAACTTATCCTAAAATTATTGGAAATATATAAAAACAATGGCTATTTTGTTTTTATGTTTATCCATTCTTATATTAATTTCTAACCCTAAGAAAACTCTTTATGATTATCGAACCTAGAATGCGTGGGTTTATATGCCTTACAGCACATCCAAAAGGATGTGAACAAAATGTAATCAACCAGATCGAATATGTGAAATCCGAAGGTGCTATTGAAGGACCTAAAAAAGTGTTGGTTATTGGTGCCTCTACGGGATTTGGTCTTGCCTCCAGGATCACAAGTGCATTTGGATCGGGTGCTGCCACCATTGGTGTTTTTTTTGAAAAACCACCTGCACCAGGAAAGACCGCTTCACCAGGCTGGTACAATACTGCTGCTTTTGAAAAGCAGGCCATTAACGCCGGATTGTATGCCAAAAGTATAAATGGCGATGCCTTTTCGGATGAGATTAAACAAAAAACACTTGAACTCATAAAAAAAGACCTTGGGCAGGTTGACCTGGTGATTTATAGTCTGGCCTCGCCAAAAAGGACCCACCCTAAAACAGGAGTGGTGTATAGTTCTGTATTGAAACCTATCGGTGATTCTATTTTCAGTAACAAAACAGTCGATTTTCATACCGGCATCGTCTCAGAAGTATCTATAGTTCCGGCCAACGAAGAAGAAATCGAAAATACAGTGGCTGTAATGGGGGGAGAAGACTGGGAGATGTGGATCAATGAACTGAAAGGAGCAGGTTTACTGGCTGAAGGTGCAGAAACAGTCGCCTATTCTTACATTGGTCCTGCGGTAACAGAGCCTGTATACAGGAAAGGAACCATTGGCCGTGCAAAAGATCACCTGGAAGCTACAGCCTTCAGCATCACCAACAGCTTAAAAGACATTGGCGGAAAAGCTTTTGTTTCTGTAAATAAAGCACTGGTTACCCAGGCCAGTTCAGCTATTCCAGTAATTCCATTATATATATCATTGCTGTATAAGGTCATGAAGCAAAAAGGTATTCATGAAGGCTGTATAGAACAAATGCAACGTTTATTTGCAGAAAGACTGTATAGTGGGATTGAAATACCTGTTGATCAGGAAGGACGTATTCGCATCGACGATTGGGAAATGCGCGATGACGTTCAGACAGAAGTAGCCAGGCTTTGGGCCGAAGCTACAGATGAAAGCTTACCTTTAATTGGTGATTTGCCGGGTTATAAACACGATTTCCTGAATTTGTTTGGTTTTGATGTTGCAGGTGTTGACTACGGAAAAGAAACCGATGAAATGGTAGAGATACGAGGACTGGTATAAGGTAACTGAAGTATTATGGGCTTAAGGAAACTCTGGAAGAAACTGAAGAAAGGGAAAGCACAAAAATACGGTTGGTCCGGTAATTATCAGTCTTGGTCTGATGTATTGAAAAATGCCAATGGTTATGATGCTGGTGTTATTCTTGAAATAACCAAAAATGCATTATTGAAAGTAAAAAGCGGTGAGGCAGTCTACGAAAGGGATTCTGTACTTTTTGATAAAAAGGAATATCCCTTTCCATTGTTGTCTTTTCTTCTCCACAGTGCTCTTTATAAACGAAGACCACTTCATATACTGGATTTTGGAGGTTCACTTGGTAGCACTTATTATCAGGTCCGGGAATTTCTGACACCTGAAGTATGTTCAACCTGGAGTGTAGTAGAGCAGGAACATTATGTAGCTGCCGGCAACACTCATTTTCAGGACCAGCAATTAAAGTTTTACAGCTCGATTGAAGCCTGTATGCAGGATCAGCAAATTGATTTTGTTTTACTTTCCAGTTCAGTTCAGTACCTCGAACAGCCACATGCCTTTCTTGATAAACTGACGGCTTATAATTTTGAATTTATTCTTTTTGACAGGACCGCTTTTCACCATGGAGGTAATGACCGGCTGACTTTACAAGTCGTGCCTCCTGAAATTTATCCTGCATCTTATCCTTCCTGGTTCTTTAACCAGGAAGGATTTCTTAATCACTTCTCTGATCAATACCAGCTTATAGCCGATTTCTCATCCTATGTAGCAGGCGAGCCCATTCTTTATATCGACAACCAGCCGGTAGCATACAGCAAGGGCTTTTATTTGAAACTTAAAAAATAGGCCAGAATTTATACCCTATAGCAAGGTTTTTCTTCTTTTTGGCACTTTCTTCGTGTATCTTTTACACTTTAAATCCTTGATAATAAATGTATTTCGATGGTGATGGATTCAAAGTAATGTAATAATTTAGCGACACTTAAGACAAGAACCAAATGAACATTAAGAAAGTACTTATTGCCAATCGGGGCGAAATTGCCATCCGTATTGAGCGCGCCTGTAGTGAGCTGAACATTCAGACAGTCGCGGTTTACACCTATGAGGACCGTTATTCTCTGCATCGTTATAAAGCCGATGAGGCCTATCAGATTGGAGAAGACCATGAACCCCTGAAGCCCTATCTGGATATGAGCGCCATCATTGAAATGGCCAAATATAGCGGAGCTGATGCCATTCATCCTGGCTATGGATTTTTATCTGAAAATGAAGAATTTGCAAAAAGGTGTGCGCAAAATGGCATTGTATTTATTGGTCCCAGACCAGATGTAATGCGTGCCCTTGGTGATAAGGTAACTGCTAAAACGGTGGCGAAAGCTGCAGGTTTACCTATTATTGAAAGTAATGAACTGGAACTGAAGACAATTGAAACGGCTTTGAATGAAGCACATCGGATCGGTTATCCCCTGATGATCAAAGCCGCCTCTGGTGGAGGTGGAAGAGGGATGCGCATTGTAAGAAACGATGAACAACTGGAAAAAGGTTTTTCAGAAGCCAGGAGTGAAGCAAAAAACGCCTTTGGAGATGACACCATATTTCTTGAAAAGTTTATCGACCGTCCGCGCCATATTGAAGTCCAGATCGTAGCCGACAGTTACGGTGAAGTTGTCCATCTGTACGAACGCGATTGTTCGGTGCAACGTCGTTTTCAAAAGGTCGTAGAGGTAGCTCCATCGTTAAATCTAAATCAGCAAACCAGAGATCAGCTTTATCACTATGCTACTTCCATTGCAAAGGCAGTACAGTACAATAATGTTGGAACGGTCGAATTTCTTATAGACCAGGAAGAGCACATTTATTTTATAGAGGTAAACCCAAGGATACAGGTTGAACATACCGTTACAGAGATGATTACTGGTATCGACCTGATCAAAACCCAATTATTTATTGCTGATGGTCATCGCCTTTCAGATCCTGAAATTGGCCTGCCCAATCAGCAGGGCATCATGTGCAACGGTTTTGCCATGCAATGCAGGATTACAACTGAAGATCCTGCAAATGACTTCAAACCTGATTATGGAACACTCATCACTTACAGGAACGCCACAGGCTTTGGCATCAGATTAGATGAGGGTAGTACTTATCCAGGTATGAAAATCAGCCCTTTCTTCGACTCTATGCTTGTTAAAGTAAGTACAAGCGGGGCTACCCTGGAAGATGCCGCCAGAAAAATGAATCGGGCGCTAAGGGAGTTCAGGATCAGGGGAGTTAAAAACAATGTACAGTTTCTGGAGAACCTGATCAACCACCCCACCTTTGTGCAGGGAAAGGCTACCGTCAATTTCATACAGGAACACCCTGAACTTTTTGAATCTAAAAAACGGCTTGACAGAGGTACACGGATTCTGACCTACTTAGGTGAGGTCTCTGTAAATGGAAATCCGGATGTACGGTTTGTGGACGAAAATAAAAGGCTGGAAAAACCGGAGGTACCTGCTTTCGATCATTATAGTGCTTATCCAAAAGGCACAAAGGACCTTTTAACCGAACTCGGGCCGGATGGTTTTTCCAAATGGCTTAAAGCGGAAAAGAAAATACAATATACCGATACCACATTAAGGGATGCACATCAATCCCTTTTGGCGACGCGCATGCGCACCTATGATATGCTTAAGGTGGCAGAAGGTTTTGCCAAACACCACCCTCAAACCTTTAGTATGGAGGCCTGGGGCGGAGCTACATTTGATGTTTGTCTGCGGTTTTTACTTGAAGATCCATGGAGGCGCCTGGAGAAATTAAGGGCTGCCATGCCGAATATATTGATTCAGATGCTAATCAGAGGGTGTAACGGTGTAGGCTATGCGGCATATCCCGACAATCTGATTGAATCTTTCGTTGAAAAAAGCTGGGAAAAGGGAGTAGATATTTTCAGGATATTCGATTCCCTGAACTGGATGGAGAATATTGCCCCATGTATTGAAATGGTGCGCAAGAAGACGCAGGGGCTTGCAGAAGGCGCATTGTGTTATACAGGTGATATCCTCGACCCTAAACGCAGCAAATATAGCCTGGATTACTATTTAAGGCTTGCAAAAGATCTGGAAAATGCGGGAAGCCACATACTTGGTGTTAAAGACATGTCTGGTCTGCTCAAGCCTTATGCAGCCAAACTATTGATAGAAGCCTTAAAAGATACCGTAAAAATCCCTATCCATTTACATACACACGATACATCTTCTTTGCAGCCAGCAACTTACCTGATGGCAATTGAGGCGGGAGTTGATGTAGTCGATTGTGCTTTAGGAGCCTTATCAGGTACTACTTCCCAACCTAACTTCAACGCAATTGTAGAGATGATGCGTTTTCACGAGCGGGAAAACCCATATGATCAAAAATCGTTAAATGCGTATTCCAATTATTGGGAGGCCGTAAGGGAGTACTATTATCCTTTCGAATCTGGTTTAAAGGCAAGCTCTGCAGAAGTTTTTGAGCATGAAATCCCTGGGGGGCAATACTCCAATCTAAAGCCGCAGGCAATAGCGCTTGGTTTAGGAGATCAGTTTGAACTGATTAAGCAAAGGTATGCCGATGTAAATCAGCTTTTCGGAGATATTGTTAAAGTTACCCCCAGTTCTAAAGTGGTGGGCGACCTGGCGCAGTTTATGGTGGCAAACCAGATCACCCCCGAAGATATTTTCACCAGGGGAGAGCAGCTTTCCTTTCCCGAGTCTGTAGTTTCCTTTTTTATGGGGGAAATCGGTCAGCCTGAAGGAGGCTTCCCGAAAGAATTACAGCGAATTTTATTGAAAGGTAAAACTCCATTTACCGACAGGCCAAACAAACATTTACAACCGCTAGACCTGGATCAGGAGTTTGACGACTTTAAAAAGGAGTTTGGCGACGATCTGAGTTATACCATGTACCTGGCCTATAAATTCTATCCCAAAGTTACGGCTGATGCCATCAAGACATTTAGACTATATGGTGATGTATCCGTTATACCAACCCGTTATTTCTTTTATGGAATGAAGCCAGGTGAAGAAACGACTATAGAAATTGCAAAGGGAAAAACATTGTTGATTCGTTTACTTTCTATAGGACCGGCAGATGACAATGGCATGCGAACGGTATTCTTTAAACTGAATGGGCAGACCCGGAACATTGAAATCCAGGATAAATCGATAAAAGTAGTAAAACCCGAAAACCGTAAAATAGAAAAAGATAACAACAGTCATATTGGCTCGCCGCTACAGGGCTTGTTGTCTAAAGTATTTGTCAAAGCAGGGGACCAGGTGAAAAAGAATCAACCCTTGTTTATGATAGAGGCGATGAAAATGGAATCAAATATTTCTGCCATAACCGATGGGGTTGTTAAATCCATTATACTCACAGCCGGAACTATGGTGAATACTGACGATTTGGTTTTAGAATTGGCTGAGTAAGCAGGAGTCTTGGAAATGGCTGTTAAGGAATCTGCTTTTTCAGCCATTTCACAAGCTCAACAGCCCCATTATAATTTTCGTATTCTGCCGGAATCCTTGTACCATCTATGTACTCGTTATACAACCATGGATCTCCAACTGCAAACACAGTACCTTTGCCATACCGGCAGGTGGCCATGATGATATCTTCTCCTTCCTTGATAAGGGGCATAGCTGGTTTTTCTGTTTGTAGTACAGATAATTCTTTCAGGTAAAATTTCCTGGAGCCAGTAAACACTTCATTTCCGGAAGGAACGTTTACAGCTCCTATTTCAATCTTTCCGTCTCTCACCATATTCCTGCTTTTATTGGTAAAAGTAATGCCGAATTTCTTGGACAAATCATTCAGCTGTACCAGGGTATTGTTACTGCTGTCATTGGCAAAAATTACCAGAACACCGCCTTTTTTCACCCAATTTACTATAGCATTGATATCATTGGTCGCTATAAGATTTGGAGCCGGACTTTCCTTTTGATTGTCGGGATCAACAATGATGTAGATCGAAGCTTCCTTAAGATTTTCAGCTCTGGGAGTCATATCCAGGCTTTTTATCGCCAATCCTTCTTTGGTAAAAATGTCCCCCAACATTGAAAAGCCATTTAACGTTTTGTCTTCCCAGGTGTAATGAAACCTGATTTCTTTACCAGATTTGTCTTTCTTTAGCTCATGATTAAAATAATTATCGAGCAGCACTGTTTTTTGCTGGGCACATACAGCCGACAAGTTAAAAAGGCAGCACAAAACAAACAACGTAGTGTTTTTTATAGATTTATCCATAGCTAAATCTATAAAACAAAAGCCAAAAAATGATAAGTATCAGCATTAATGACAAAATAGTTTATAAAATCGCTAAAAAACATAAATAAAACCATTTATAACGATAACGATTGCGTAAATATTTTCGAAACAAGGCTGTTTTTACTAGTATTTATTATGTACAATTGTTCATACGAGCCAGGTAAAGAATTTTTGATATGCATAGGTATTGGAAGGATTTATATATATTCAGAACCTGAAGGCTATTGTTAGATAGATTAACAAAATTTTATTAAAATATATTTTAGACAAAACCAAGTATAATGAAAGAGACCAAAATGGGGAACTACAGGTGGACCATCTGTGCACTATTGTTTTTTGCAACAACTGTTAATTATCTTGATCGGCAGGTTCTGAGCTTATTAAAGCCGCATTTAGAAGAGATTTTCGGCTGGACCAATAGTGACTACGCAGATATTGCCGCCGTTTTCCAGTTTACTTATGCAATATCTATGCTCTTTGCCGGAAGAATAATAGACAAACTGGGAACGAAAAAAGGATACGCCTGGGCAATTGTAATTTGGTCTATCGGTGCAATTATTCATGCCTTGGCTATTCCTTTGGGCGAGGGAATTGCTACTGTACTGGGTTTTGTGGGTATAGGTGCAATATCTGTTTCTATGGCGGGATTCATGTTCTCGAGAGCAGTATTGGGCTTTGGTGAGTCTGGTAACTTTCCAGCGGCAATTAAAGCTACAGCAGAGTACTTCCCAAAAAAAGAAAGATCGTTTGCTACCGGTATATTCAATTCAGGCTCAAACGTGGGTGCCATCCTGGCACCCTTAACCGTACCGTTTATTGCTAAGCACTGGGGTTGGGAAGCTGCTTTCCTACTAATCGGTGCAGTTGGTTTCTTATGGCTGATCTTCTGGCTTAAACTGTATGAAAGACCGGAAAAACAGAACCGTCTTTCGGCTGAAGAGCTTGCTTATATCAATAGTGATGAAGCGGAAAATGAAGCTCCATTAAAGGAAGGTGTTGCTGCTGAAGCAAAAGTAGCCTGGTTTAAATTATTGGCCTATAAACAAACCTGGGCATTTACCATCGGTAAATTTATGACTGATGGTGTCTGGTGGTTTTTCCTTTTCTGGCTACCAGCATACCTGAAAGACCAGTATGGTATGATAGATACACAGGTGATGATTCCTTTGGCTGTTTTGTATAGCATGACCATGTTTGGTAGTATAGGCGGCGGATGGTTTCCAATGTATTTCATCAAGAGAGGATATGAGGCCTATGACGGGCGTATGCGGGCAATGCTCCTTATTGCCTTGTTTCCACTTGTTGTGCTTGCGGCACAGCCGCTTGGGCACATTACTTTCTGGATTCCCGTAATTTTAATAGGTATAGGAGCTTCGGCCCATCAGGCCTGGTCGGCCAATATTTTCACAACGGTTTCTGATATGTTCCCTAAAAAAGCAGTAGGATCAGTTGTCGGCATTGGAGGAATGGCAGGAGGTATCGGAGGTGTATTGATTACAAAGCTGGGAGGCTATTTATTTGATAAATATAAAGCACTGGGGCACATAGAAACAGGGTATACCATTATGTTTACCATCTGTGCTGTTGCTTATCTGGTAGCCTGGGCAATTATGAGAACATTGGTACCTAAATACAAACCAATTTCAGATTTATAACCTATAACCAAAAATTAATATTTAGCTAATGTTTCCAGAAAATCAGCTCGATTCAATCTTCGTAGAAGAAGACCAGATCCCTGAAGAATTTAAACTATCAGAAGAAGTACACCAGCGCGAGTACCTTAGCAATGGCGAAATGCACACCTGGGATGGTGAAGTACATGAGGTACTGTCTCCGGTTTGTATCAGAACCGAAAATGGCCTGCAAAGAAAATTAATAGGTACTTATCCTTTATGCAGTGAAAAAGAGGCCGATGCAGCGCTGCAGGCTGCTGTTAAAGCCTACGATAACGGACGCGGGGAATGGCCTACAATGAGCGTCGCGGACCGAATTTATTGTGTCGAGCAGTTTACCCATAAAATTATTGAAAAAAAGGCGGTAGTTGTGAAACTCCTGATGTGGGAAATAGGTAAATCCTATGCCGATTCAGTGAAAGAGTTTGACCGTACTGTGGAGTATATTTATGCTACTATTGATGCATTAAAAGATCTGGACAGGCAGTCTTCCAAGTTCAGTATCGAACAAGGCATAGTGGCGCAGATCAGGCGCTCGCCCTTAGGTGTAGTCTTGTGTATGGGGCCATTCAACTACCCATTGAATGAAACCTTTACTACCTTAATCCCAGCGTTGATCATGGGAAACACCTTATTGTTTAAACCGCCTAAACATGGTACTTTACTTCACTATCCTTTATTGGAAGCCTTTAGAGATTGTTTTCCAAAAGGTGTGGTAAATACCATTTATGGACGGGGCAATAAAATTATACCAGACCTTATGAAATCCGGTCAGGTTAATGTATTGACATTGATCGGTTCCAGCAAAGTTGCAAACGAACTTAAAAAGCTTCATCCAAAGGTAAACCGGTTACGGGCTATTCTTGGTTTGGACGCCAAAAATGCAGCAATAATTACTTCAAAAGCTGATGTAAAACTAGCCGTACAGGAAACAGTGCTTGGGGCTTTGTCTTTCAACGGACAAAGATGTACAGCGCTAAAGATCATTTTTATTCATCGCAGCCTGGCAGATGGGTTCTTACAAGAGCTATCAGCGGAAGTCGCTAAACTCAAAATTGGCATGCCATGGGAGCAAGGTGTGGCTTTAACCCCCTTACCAGAACCTCATAAACCAGCTTATCTTAAAGAATGTATAGCTGATGCTTTGGCTAACGGGGCCAGGGTGGTGAATGAGCATGGCGGAGAAAGTTGCGCATCATTTGTTTACCCGGCCATAGTTTATCCGGTAAACAAAAGTATGAAGCTCTATACTGAGGAGCAATTTGGACCAGTGATCCCTGTCGTTCCTTTTGATGATCTGGAAGAGCCTATACAATACCTGATAGACTCTACCCACGGACAACAGGTAAGTATTTTCAGCAATGATAATGAAGAAGTTGCTGCCCTTATTGACCCACTGGTTAATCAGGTAAGCAGGGTTAATATAAATTGCCAGTGCCAGCGTGGCCCAGATGTTTTCCCCTTTACAGGAAGAAAAGACAGTGCTGAGGGTACACTTTCGGTAGTCGACGCCCTAAGGTCTTTCTCTATCAGATCCCTGGTTGCAACAAAACTGAACGACAGCAATAAACATTTAATTAATGAAATAGTAGATAGCAACAGTTCAAATTTCCTGAGTACGAAGTACTTGTTCTAAACAACTGTTCAAAATTTCAGACGCTATTAAACATCTTATGTTGTTTAATAGCGTTTTTTACTCCTCACCGTCCTCCAGATAGTCTTCCTCATTTCTGACAGGCGGTTGTTCAGCTTTGAAAAATGCGTAAACAATTGAGATCAGAAAAACTGCATTGATAAAGATGTGAGGGAGGCTGCTAAAACCTGAGCTGGTTTCCAGCAATTTATCCAGCAATACACCTACAGATATTACGATTAAGAAAGCAAACACTAAAGCCGCTGCTTTTCTATGAGGGGAATACCTTATCAGCATATGAATTACATAAATGGTAAGTATAATACCGAAAATGAACATGATATACCAGAATATATCGCTGGCAGTAAGTTCGGTCCACAGGCTTTGTTTGGTGTATTGAAACCGGTTAAACTGGGATGTGGCAAATTTGGCCAGAATCAGATAGCTTAATGCCCAAAAGACATAAAAACCAATAACGATACCTAACCAATGAAGAAGAAGCTTAAATTTAGATGTGTACATATGTCTGTAAATTAAACATTTGTACTCAAATTTAACTACAAATATTAAATATTCAAAGCCTTTTTAGTTAGAATTAATACCTGCAGGATATTTTAGAAAAATAGTGTTGCCAAATAAAACTTGATAAGATTTTGTCAGCAGATTTTCTTAACATTGCTATCACCTAATCTAACCAAATGGAAAATAAGCTTATACATCACTTACTATGGGAACGCTTACGTGGAGGTGATCATGATGCTTTTTTTGATCTGTACCGGGAACTCTACTACGACCTTGTAAATTTCGGTATAAGAGTTTGTGGTGACGCTGAAACATCGGGAGAGGCTACTGATCAGGTATTCATTACAATTTGGGAGAAGCATGCACAGCTAAACAGGGTAGAACATGTTGGTGCATATTTGCGTACTTTTTTGAAACGAAAGATATTGCGCCTGCTGGAACGTAAGAAAAAGATAGATGATGCCCTGGCGAATGCTGGGGCTGAGGGCGAGTGGATGGAAATGTCTTATGAAGAGTTTATCGTCAAAGTGCAGACAGATGAGCTTGTCAGGTTCAAACTTAAAAGTGCCTTACAGAAACTAACTTACAGGCAGAAACAATTAATTCATCTGAAGTTCTTTGACGGTTTGAGCTATGAGCAGATCGCAAATCAAACCCAGCAAAGCGTTAAAACTGCCTACAATACCGTCTATGATGCTTTAAAAGTCCTTAGAAAGGAGCTTAAAGCATAAATCTATTTTACAGGCTCTACACCATTTAATTGGCCATTTAAAGACAGGTCAAAAAAAAATATAAAATTTCTTTAGGAAAAAGATCATTTTTTTGGCACTGGTATTATAAAAGCCAAATATTATGATAGATCGTAGTCTTTTCAATATTGAAGACTTCCTTGTTGACAATACATTTCAGTTATATTGTGCCGGTAAAGACAAGCTTTGCATTGCCTATTGGGAAGATTACATTAAAGCTCATCCGGAACAGGAGGCCACCATTAATGAGGCTAAACGCTTATATATCATTTTAAGTGGTCAAAAGAAGCCTTTAAATCAGCAGCTGGACTTACTAAAAAACGATGTTAAGCCCGAAGTTGAGGAAAATACAGTTCCGCTAAGAAGAACTTATACCTGGTTAAAAATTGCTGCTGTGTTGTTGTTTGTTTCTGGTCTGGTGCTGGTGTATAGGGCAAACCTAGTCCAGGAAAAGTTTATACCCAATCTGGTAACCAATTATCATACTAATGGTGCAGAACGTAAAAAAATAACCTTGCCGGACGGGACTGTTATTCTGTTAAATGCCAAAAGTTCGATCAGATTAAATAAGAAATTCAATATTGATAACCGTGAGGTTACGCTTGTGGGGGAAGCTTATTTTGATGTTACCCATGATAAGAACAGACCTTTCAAAGTGCTTACGTCAGACTTCAATATCAACGTGTTGGGGACTATATTTAACGTAAAAGCCTATCCCGACGAACCGACATCGGAAGCGGTTTTAATTAAAGGGGTTATTGTAATGGAAGGGGCCGGCAGCAATGGAAATTCAATCACCTTAAAGCCTAGTCAAAAAGTTACATTTTACAAAAACCTGCCGGAACCCCCTGCAATCAAGCCAATGAAGGCCCAGGTAAAACATCCTGAAATCACGATAAACAGCTATACGAAAAAAAGCGACAGTACGGTTGTAGAAATGGCCTGGACACAAAACCGCCTGGAGATTCAGGACCAGAGTTTTATGGAACTTAAAAAAACGCTGGAAAGGTGGTATAATGTAGAAATAACATTCAAAAATAAAGAAATAGAAAAATATCAATTTACAGCAACATTCCAGGACGAGAGTTTAACAGAAGTATTGTATGCACTTCAATGTGCAGAATTTTTTAAATATGAAATAAAAGGAAACCAGGTGATCATATCAAAATAAAAAAGAGGGGTGATGTTGACGCACCACCCCTTTAATTTTTTGATATAAAGCAATGGCAGATTTATGCGCAAACAGATTCCTGCCAAATACTAAAGCAACCAAAAAAACAAAAATATGATTAATTCTTACTTAGTGCAAGAGTACCTTAATTATAAGGTGCTCCTAAAATTCATTGTCATAATGAAATTAACGTGTGTCTTCATTTTTTTTACCTGCCTCAATGTATCGGCTTCGGTCTTTTCACAGCAAAAGGTCTCCTTGGATGTGAAGCGGACCAAGCTAAGTAAAGTGTTAAAAATTATCGAAGAGCAAAGCGGTTACCACTTTGTATACAGTTCGGCAAATGTACCGGTAAACAAAGATTATACGCTATCTGTAAAAGATACACCCGTTGCAGATATTCTTTCCACTATATTTTACAACACAAACCTGAAGTACTCCATTTCTGAGGGAGGGCTGATCGTAATCAGCCGAAAAAAAGATGTAAAAATTAGTGGTACGGTAAAGGACAATACAGGCGCTCCTTTACCCGGCGCTTCCATACGTGTGAAAGGCTCAGCTTCAGGAACCTCCACGGATATCAATGGAAGGTTTGCTATTTCGGTTCCGGAAAATGCGGTTCTTGTCATTTCCTTTGCAGGATTTCAAAGTAAGGAGGTCAATACCGAAAATAAAACCAACATAGAGGTTGTGCTTCTGGAGGATACTAAATTGCTCAGTGAAGTGGTGGTGACGGCCCTTGGCATAAAAAAGGAACGGAGGGCTTTAGGATACTCTGTTTCACAAATACAGGGCGAGACACTCACCCAGGCGAGGGAAAATAACGTAGCCAATTCACTGGTAGGCAAGGTTGCGGGTTTAGATGTAAGTGCTACAGCTGGTGGTGTTGGGGCAGCAACAAGCATAACAATCCGGGGTGTATCCAGTCTGAGTCAAACGAATCAGCCGCTATATGTCATTAATGGTATGCCGATGGAAAACAAACCTGTTGGTTTAAACAATAGCAATCCAAATGGAAATAAAGGCAGTCAGTGGGACAATGCACCCGATCTCGGTGATGCTATCGGAAATTTAAATCCGGACGATATAGAAAGCGTATCTGTGTTGAAAGGAGCAGCCGCCTCCGCCTTATATGGTTCAAGGGCCAAAGCCGGAGTAATACTCATTACTACAAAAAGTGGAAAAGGAACAAGTATAGACTTTAACAGCAATTATGTTGTTGAACAGGTAATGGATAGAACCAACTGGCAATATGTTTACGGACAAGGTGCCAACGGTGTTAAACCAACCAGTGCAAGTTCCGCCTCCGATGTTGGCGGCTCCAGCTGGGGCGGTAAATTGGATGGTAGCAATGTGGTTCAATTTGATGGGGTTTCCAGGCCATATATTGCGCAAAAGGACAACATTAAAAACTTTTATAGAGACGGAAGTACCTGGTCCAATACCCTGGCGCTAAATAAGAGTTTTGATGGCGGTTCTTTGAGGTTCTCTGCCAACGACGTAAATAACAATTCTATTGTCCCTAATTCAGGCCTGAACAGGCAGTCCTTCAACCTGGTGGGAACATTTGAACCAATTAAACGCTTAACCATAGATGCACGTGCCAATTACATTCTTGAACAAGCCAAAAACAGGCCTATGGTTTCAGATGGTGCCGGAAACGCCAATTACAATGTGATCTTTTTACCAACCAGCGTCAATGTAAATGATCTTAAACCATGGAAGGATGCGGATGGTAATGAGATTGTATACAACAAAGGGAATGTATACGCTACCAACCCCTGGTTTGCTGCAAATGAGTTTGTAAATAACACCAAAAGAAACCGGCTAATCAGTTCATTTAATGCAAAATATACATTTGACAATGGTTTTTTCATGCAGGGACGGGCAGGAATGGATTCCTATACAGATGGCTACAAAAATGTGGTTCCCTCCGGAACTGCCTATTATGTAGCAGGAAAAATAGCTGAACAAAAAACCAAGTTTACGGATTTGAATGCAGATATACTTATAGGTAAGTCATTTAAAATTCAGGATGATTTTACCGTTACTCCTAATATAGGGGCAAGCTATAGAAACACAAAAATTGATCAGACAACAAATAACGGTACCGATTTTGCGGTGTTTGGTGTTTATAATATTCTTAATGCTGCTAATAAATCTGTAGGTGTTATAGAAACTGAGTCTGAAACTCAGTCGACATACGGAACACTGGAAATTGCCTACCGGGATATTCTTTATTTAACAGGTAGTGGACGGTCCGACTGGTTTTCAACACTGGCTACGCCAGGAAAAGACAATAAACCATACGTATTTTATCCTTCCGTAAGCGGATCATTTGTATTTTCAGAGCTACTGCAATCAAGACTGCTAAGCTTTGGTAAATTGCGAGCCGGCTATGCTGTAGTAGGTCAGGCTACCGATCCATACCAAACAGCGCTTACTTATGCGTTCAGAAGCGAAACATTAAACGGAAAACCGCTTGGAATAATTAGTAATCTTGATATTCCTAATTCAGCACTTAAAGGCTCAAAGGCATCTGAATTTGAAATCGGTACCGAACTAAGATTTTTTAATGACCGCTTAAACCTGGATCTAACCTGGTATAAAAAGCACTCGAAAGACGAAATATCTGTAGTTACAACTTCCAGTACTACAGGCTATAATGGAGCGGTGCTAAACTCTGGCGAAATTGAAAATAAAGGTTTTGAAGCTTTAATTTCAGGCGTGGTAATTAAAAACAACAATTTTAGCTGGACATCATCCCTGAATGGCAGCTACAATGACAATACTGTGCTAAAATTGGCCGAAGGCGTGTCATCCCAATTAATAGCCACATCACGGACGGGTAACGGTTTTCTTCACAATATCCCCGGTAAATCAGCAGGACAGGTAATGGCTTACGACTATAAATATGATGCAAATGGCCAGGTTGAAAAAGAAGCAAATGGAGCCCCTAAAAAAGGTGACTTAAAAGCACACGGCTCGGCCTATAACAAATGGTTTGCAGGTTGGAATAATGAATTCAGTTATAAAGGAATAAATCTCTCTTTTTTAATTGATGGGAAATGGGGAGGTAAACTCTTCTCAGCAACAGACTACTATGGCTACCGTTTTGGGCTGCACCAAGGAACAGTTGCCGATAGGGAATCACTAGGCGCAACGGCGGCCGATTATTACCTGAGCTTTGTTGATAATGTTTCAACAACCTTTGTACAGGATGCCAGTTTCATCAAGTTCAGACAACTAACCCTTGGTTATAACTTTCCTGCAAAAATGTTCAACAATAAGATTAAAAGCTTAAATCTTAGTCTTGTTGGCAGAAACTTGTTTATCCTGATGAAAAAAACAGACAATATAGATCCTGAGTCAAGTTATAATGCAACCTTTCCTGGGCTCGAGCTGGGTGGGGTACCACCTGCCAGAACATTTGGCCTTAACCTTAGTGTCAAGTTTTAATTATTTAAAAATAGAGAAAGATGAAAACCAGCATATTAAAAAAATACAACCTTATCTTACTTATTAGCATTTTAGCTACGGTGAGTTGTACAAAAGATTTCAAAGAAATTAATACCAATCCTGTTGCCTACGGACCAACGAATTTTAATCCGAATTATACTTTAACATCCGCACAATTGAATTATACAGGTAGTATAGACTTTGCCTATGATACCTGGCGGGCAAACCTGATTTATTCAGCAACGATGATGCAGGGACTTTCCAGTGTAATCAGCTATTGGGCAGGCGATAAATACAAACTGGATGCAAACTATACTGCTGCTTACTGGGGCAACAATGCCGTTGGTGCTTACATAGAACAGGTAAGATTGATTGTTGATGTAGTGGAATCTACAAAAGGAAAATCAAAATACAACAATGTGCATCAGGTTGCCCGCTTATGGAAGGCCCTAATTTTTGCACGCCTGACAGATTTGTATGGCGATGTTCCTTATTCGGAAGCAGGAGTGGGGTACTACTCAGGAGTTTTAACACCCAAATATGACAAACAGCAAGCCATTTATACGGATCTTTTAAAGGAAGTAGAAGAAGCTACAAATGCATTGGATGCAAGTGGTGATAAAGTGACCGGAGATGTCATTTACAATGGCAGTATCGACAAATGGAAACGCTTTGGTGGCACCTTACTATTGCGGTTAGCTATGCGTCTGGTAAAGATTGACGAGAATACCGCCAAATCATACGCACAAAAAGCGGTAGGAAAAACAATGATCAATAATGAAGACAATGCATTTGTTACACACGATATATCGGGCGGTAGAGTAACCCAAAACAGGAACAGCCAGGTACTAAACGGTGACGGAGGTTCTGAACACTATCATGTAAAATGGTCTAAAACATTTATAGATATGTTAAAAGCAACTAACGATCCACGTCTGGGAAAAGTTGCGGTTACACAACTGTTTCTCACAGAATCTCCTAAAACGCAAAATTCCGCCTTTGTCACAACTCCAGCAAGTCAGAAAGGAATGCCTAATGGCAAAGACCTTAGTGGAATCGCCGGCAGGGACATCAGACAAGATCCTTCTTATACTTCTTTCCCTGACTATTCTTCTCCACATCCTGCCATGATCAAAAAAAATGGGGTCACTTTCATACTGACATATGCAGAAAGTGAATTCCTTTTGGCCGAAGCTGCCCAAAGATGGGGGATAGCGGGATCTGCAGCCAGTCATTACAGTGAGGGATTGAAGAAGGCGATAACCTTCCTCGGACAATACGATGCTGCATTGGCCATTACAGAGGGTACCGCAGAAATTTATGCAAATTCAAATCCATACAATGCAGCAAATGGTTTGCAAATGATCAACAATCAATACTGGTTGCACACCTGTACAATGCTGGATTTCTATGAAACGTGGAGCAACTGGCGCAGAACAGGTTTCCCTAACCTGGTTCCGGTTGTATACCCTGGTAATGCAACCAATGGCACCATTCCGCGTCGTTTCCCTTACCCTTCAGATGAAGCAGCAAAAAATGGCGTCAATTATAAAGAAGCCGCTGCCGCAGTACCAGGCGGAGATAATTTAACGGGTAGGGTCTGGTGGGATAAACCCTAAGCTACAGTATATTAATAAACGCACAAGAATGCTAATAAGGTCTTTCGGTTAAACGGAAGGCCTTTTGTTTTATACCAATGTATCGCTCATAAGTTCCTGTTCAAGTTTCAGGTATTGTTTTAGTAAGGTAATCTGGTTCAGTGCCCTGTTAAAATTATGCAGTTCATATTTCGCCCCGTAGTAAATGTCATTTTGCAGATAGTCTGTCAAAAACCGGATCGCCTGCATATATATAATAAATTTACCTGAATAGGCAAAACATTGACGTTCGTCATCCGTTAAAACACTTTTCATTTCTTCCATATAACCATTATAAATGGCTGTAAAGAAGTCTTTTCTGATCAAAATTTTATTAAAGTCGGTTTCCTCTTCACTGGCTGCACTCAAATAAGTCCGCATCATGTCACCTACATCACTGATAAAATAACCAGGCATAACGGTATCTAAATCAATCACACATAGTCCTTTATAATCCTGATCAAACAGTATGTTACTAATTTTGGTATCGTGATGTATTACCCTTAATGGAATGTTTTTATTATTCAGGATACGTCTGAAAGTATCTACAATGTACTGATGTTCAATGATAAAAGAAATACAATCTGCTGCTTTCTCCAATCTTTCACCACTTGCGTGTTTACAGGCTTCAAGGAATTGATCATATCGCAGTATCAGGTTGTGAAAATTTGGAATAGTAATGTTCAGTTGTGCTGCATCAAAATCATTGAGTAGTTTTGAAAATTTTCCGAATTGCCGCGCGGCTTCGTATGCTTCTTCTTTTGCAGAAAGGGTATTTACTGAGTTCGACCCTTCAACAAATGGGAAAAGTCTGAAATAGCCATTATCATTAATGATCAATGATTCACCATTTTCAGCCTTAACGGGAGATACGAATAAATATTCAGGCTGGGTCTCATTTAAATATGCTTTAAGCAGATTCAGGTTCTCATCAATATCAGCCGGTTTTTTAAACACATCGCTGTTTACTTTTTGCAGAATATATTTTTTATTATAGGAGTTTACCATCCAGGTATGATTGATCAATCCATCTCCAAATGGTTGAACAGTTGTAGTTATCGGATCCAGACCGTAGCGGCTTAAAATATTCTCGAACATGGTTTAGTATATTGATTGATGTACCAAACATAGATATTTAACCAGCCAAAAAGACGTGCAAACGTTTGCGCAAAATTACTTGCGATGGCTTAATATCAATTCCGATTCCACAACAATATTAAAATATGCCTGTTCAGTCCCGGTTTCATTTCTTGGTTTGTTAATAAGGTCAATTAATATGTCAGCGGCTTTTTTGCCTTGCTTATATGGGAATTGCTCAACCGAAGCTATAGGGGTATGGTCAACATAGTTGATAATCGGAAGATTTGCATAGCTCACAAAGTCAATATCCTGAAGCAGAAGTGATTTAGCATAACGCATTGCGAATAGTGCTACATAGTCGTTAAACGTAACAATTGCAGTAGGCTTTCGCCTGTGGTTTAATAAGATATCCATTACCTCAATCGTTCCCTCTTCTGATAAATCACAGCTAACAACTAAAGAAGGATCAAATTTGAGGCGATTGGCTATCATCGCCCTGATATAACCTTCTTTTCTTTCATGACTGGCAACCAGTGTATTCGGGCCGTTGATCATTCCAATACTTCGATGTCCTTTTTTTAATAGAAAGTTCAGGGCCTCGAAAGTGCCGGTTTCAAGGTTAGATGAAACATAATGTATATCTTTAATGGGGGGTATGCGGTCAAAAAATACTACCGGTATATTCAATTTCCTGAAAATGTCAAAATGTTCGTAGGTGCTGGTTGTTTTTGAAACCGACACTAGTAAGCCATCAACACGTTGGCTCTTCATTTTTTCGACGAGCAACTTTTCTCTAGCAGCATCATCATGCGATTGCGCCAGTAATACTGTGTAGTTTCTTTTGTATGCGATGTCTTCAATTCCGCTTATAGCAGCAGAAAAAAAAGATTCAGACAATTCAGGTAAAATAACACCTATCACAAAAGATTTGCCATGCAGAAATTGAATGGCTTTTTGATTAGGTTCATAATTAAGCTCTTCCGCAAGTTTCTTGACACGCATCTTTGTTGTCAAACCAATGCTTGAATGATCATTTAGGGCCCTTGACACTGTTGAAACTGAAACCTTGAGTATCTTTGCTATTTCCTTAATGGTTGTTGGTTTGTCAGACATCATATCCAAATATTGGAATAAAAATAACAATTTCATCATAAAAACTGCATCTGATAAAATTGGCTACTATGTTAAAGCAAAATTCACGCAAACGATTGCCAGCTAAACCAGATTAATTATGCAGATTTCAAACAGGTTTGCTGCCCGGATAAATTACCACAATAATTGACCTTTAGGCTATACATTACCCGATAAACCATGAAGATCAAAATATCAAACGTTTGCGTTCTTTTTTAAATTATTTCTTTGTGCACTTAGCTGTACAGTTGTATAACTTGGATAAAATATTCTTAAAATTGACAAAATAGTACTGACGCACCCAGCGCAAAACTTTTTAAATGAACTAAAACAACTATGAACAGAAGAGAATTTGTTAAAAACAGTAGCATTACAGCAGCAGCGGCAACCGTGTTACCAAGCAGTTCCTTGTTTGCTGCTGCAGCAGCAGATAAAGTCAAAGTAGCCATGATAGGGGTAGGCTTACGTGGACAAAACCATTTGAGCCTTTTACTAAAAAGAGCTGATGTAGAACTTGTTGCGATATGCGATATTGATGAACGTATGCTCAACTCTGCCAAAACGATAATTAATAAAAGCGGTAAACCGATGCCCAAGATATTTACCGGATACGATTACGCCTGGAAAAAACTTCTGGAAACTAAAGGGTTGCAGACAGTGGTAATAGCTACACCCTGGGAGTGGCATAAGGAGATGATCATAAAATCTTTGGAGGCCGGACTTAAATATGTGGCTACAGAAGTCATGCTCGGGATTACTTTACAGGATCATTGGGATGTTGTACAAGCTGCCGAAAAACACAACGCACATGTAATGATGCTTGAAAATGTTTGCTACCGTCGCGATGTACTTGCAGCACTGAATATGGTAAGGGAAGGCGTGTTTGGAGAAATCGTTCATTTGCAGGGTGGCTATCAGCATGACCTGAGAGAAGTTAAATTTAACGATGGTGTTAAAGCTTATGGCGGTGGAGTTGAATTTAATGAAAAGGGATTTTCAGAAGCACGCTGGAGAACTAACCATTCGGTGCATAGAAACGGCGACCTCTATCCAACCCACGGAATTGGCCCTGTAGCCAACTGCATTAATATCAATCGTGGAAACAAATTCTTAAAACTCAACTCTTTTGCAACGAAGTCAAGGGGTCTGCACAACTATATAGTTGCAAACGGGGGTGAAAACCATCCAAATTCAAAAGTAAATTTTCGTTTAGGTGATATCGTGACCACAACAATTGATTGTGCCAATGGTGAGACCATCATTTTACAACACGATACAAACCTGCCAAGACCTTATTCGTTAGGCTTCAGGGTCCAGGGAACCAAGGGCCTGTGGATGGATCTGAATAAAAGTATATACGTGGAAGGCGTCAGCAAACCACACCAATGGGATAATCAAAACAGCTGGATGGAAAAATACGATCACCCGCTGTGGAAAAAATATGGTGATGACGCACAAGGCGCCGGACACGGTGGTATGGATTTCTTTGTGATACATGCCTTCATTGAATCTGTAAAACGCAATGTGCCAACTCCACTGGATGTTTATGACGCAGCAGCATGGAGTGCCATTACCCCTTTAAGCGAGCAGTCTATTGAGCTGGGTAACGAAACGATCGATTTTCCTGACTTTACAAGCGGCAAATGGATGTCAAGGAAGCCTGTATTCGCGCTGAACGACGATTATTAAGTTTTAATATAGGATATAAAAGCCTTGTAATTCTTGATTGCAAGGCTTTTTGCGTTAAAATCGAAATCAACAGAACTGTTAACATTAACTTAACATTGAATATGCATATTTGCATATGTTTATAAATATTCTGGCTATAGCCTTCGTCTTATTTGCCCTATATGCTGCTTTTAAAATGGATACTGTTTTACAAGGTGTCCTGTTTATCCTTGCCATATGTGTTGTTTGCGGGATATTATACCTGTTTATTTCGTTTCCGGGGCTCTCCGGACTATCAGTTGCCATTATAATGGCCGCATTCATTTTCAGACAGAATAAAAAATAGCCACCTGAATCTGTCCTTATTCCTGCCCAATTACTGAACGATTACCACCAAGGCTGGTTAGTTGAATTATTGGTTTTTCTTTCCAAATATCGAAAGACAAGATAAATTTTTAATTACCAATAAATCATTTCAATAATTTGTTTCATAATATTATAAATATATTACAATATTTTATTAAATAATTCTTAAATTTATTATACAGGAATATTCACAGATATACATTGTAGGCTATGAAAACTTTAGGTGAAAAATTTAGAATTTTGCGTCAGAAAAAAGGGGTTAACCAAAAAGCTATGGCAGATTTATTGGAGATATCTATCCCGGCGTATTCAAAACTTGAAACTGGCATTACAGATCCAAACTTCAGCAGGATAAATCAGATCGCTGAAGTTCATAACTTATCTTTAAGACAATTTTTAGATATAGGTGAGGAGGGGGTGAGCGAGCAGGAGCAGGTGATCACACAATTAAAAGAGAAAATAAGTCAATTGGAAAATTCTGTAATCAAGCTGCAAAGTAAACTTATTGAGCTTTACGACAGAGACGATCAAAAGAAGTGAGAAAAACAACCAATCTTACGCTCTGGCTGAAATCTCACTTCTTATAAATATTATTTTCGGTTAACCATCCGGATCAGTAACTGACAACGTTCGGTTAACCAGTTGTAATCCCTTGCCTGCTCAGGTTGCAGAAATAACTTGGAACCAAAACCTAAAGCAGTTACACCTGCATTCAACCAGCTGTCAATATTTTCTTTGTTCACGTCCACACCACCGGTGGGCATAAATTTAAGATTAGGGAACAATGGTTTAATTGCCTTTAAAAAACCCACGCCTAAAGTATCACCTGGAAAAAGTTTCACCAAAGGAGCACCAAGTTCTTCAGCAAAGTTAATTTCAGTAGGCGTCATACATCCGGGTATCCACAGCACATTGTGTGCAGCCGTAACCGATGCCAGATCTGCTTTAACAATTGGGCTCACAATAAAATCTGCTCCAAGATTAATGTACGTTTCTGCCTGTGCTACAGTTTTTATTGTACCTATTCCAAGTTTCATATCTTTAAGGTGTTCATTTCTGTAAGACAGCAGCGCCTTAAAGTTCTCTGGTGCATTTTGCCCCCTGTTTGTAAACTCAAAAACACGGATGCCGCCGGCATAACTTGCTTTTAATACTTCAATACAGGTCTGTGCATCTTCATTATAATAAACCGGTATGACCGGATAAGCCTGGATCACGCTTAAAGGATTTGTTTCTGTGTTCATCAGTACGTATTATTTTTTTGATAAAATTCATTGTTTTAAAATGGACTATATAGTGCCATCGCCAAAATCTCCCTTAACAAAGAGCTTTTTATAACCGGATGAGGTGGCTTTGTCTATGATCTCCTGTCCGTTTGTGCTGCTGCTTAGGCCATAAATTAAACCAGCCATAAATGCGTCGCCGCTTCCAATCCTGTCTACCACTTCATTGGTCTCCAATACGGCCGATCTGTAATTGCCTTCTGCGCTGTGATAGGTACCATAAAAGAGGTTATGCTTAGGGTTATCCATGAACCTGAAAGTATAAGCAATGTGCTTACATTGAGGAAAAGCAGCAAATACAGCTTTGGCCGAAGCATTGGCATGTACAGTATAAGTATCTACAGTGGTTTGACGGTTTAGATCTTCGTCGACAGGGATACCCAGCATTTTATTAACCGCCCAGATATTTCCCATAATAACATCGCAGTATTGTACCAGCTCAGGCATTACCGCTATCGGCTGTTTGCCATAATCCCAAAGCCTGCTCCTGTAGTTCAGGTCCACAGATATTTTTAGGCCCTTTTTTCTTGCAGCTTGCAAAGCCTCTTTACAAACAGCCGCCATATTTTCATTCAAAGCAGGGGTAAGTGCTGTCCAGTGAAACCAGGTATGACCTTCCAACACCTCGTCCCAGTTGATTACCCCGGGCAACAATGTACTAAATGAAGAATATTTTCTGTCATAAACCACTTCTCCGCTTGTCAGTCCATTTGCAGAAAGCAAAAAATACAAGCCCATACGGCTGCCCTGTAATACAGTTTTATTTGTATTAACCCCCAAATCGGCGAGCGATTGAAGGGCATTTGCAGCAAGCGCATTCTCTGGCACACAACTCACGTAAGCACATGGAATGCCCCATTGACCCAATGAAGCAGAAACGTTTGCCTCCGATCCGCCGGGAAATAAAGAAACAGTGTGGTTCTTAGAAATAAATTGGTCCTCAGTGGAACTAAACCTTAACAGTAATTCCCCAAATACCAATATGTTTTCTTGATTTAGCATAAATTAAAAGATTTGAGATTGCAATAATACAGGTTCTCATTATGAAATAGAAGTAAACTATTTTATTTAATAAATTTCAAACGATTTCGTAAATATTTAATGGTCATTCTGATTGCCGGAGCTTAAAATTCATTAACATTGGTAGAATAATTTAACCGTTTAAATCAAGAATATGAAGAGCAGAGATCTGTTTTCATTAGAAAATAAGGTAATTGTGGTTACAGGCGCCACGGGAGTGCTGGGCGAATCATTTGCACTGGCCATTGCCGAAGCAGGGGCAAAGGTGGCCATCTTAGGCCGGAATGAAGAAAAAGCAAATCAAAGGGTAAAGGCAATTACAGAAAGTGGAGGAGAGGCAATAGCCGTGATTACGGACGTACTGGACGAAACCGCACTCATCGCCGCAAAGAATCAAATACTGAGTACATGGGGTACCATCGATGGATTGGTGAATGCTGCAGGAGGGAATATCCCAGGCGCTACCATTGCTCCGGACCAGAACATCTTTGACATTAAGGTAAGCGACACCCAGAAAGCAGTGGAACTTAACCTTTTCGGAACCGTATATCCCACACATGTATTCGGTCGTGTCATTGCCGAAAAAGGAAAAGGTTCCATTGTAAATATTTCTTCTCTGGCAGCACAACGCCCTTTAACCCGCGTACTGGGGTATACCATGGGAAAAAATGCCATTGAAGGCTATACAAAATGGATGGCTGTAGAACTTGCCCAAAGATATGGAGACAAAGTCAGGGTAAACGCCCTTGCACCAGGTGTGTTTTTAACCGAACAGAACAGATCGCTCTTAACCAACGCCGATGGCAGCTTTACCGATCGTGCGCAGCGTTTTGTCAATCATACACCTTTTGGCCGTCTGGGAAATCCCCAGGAGTTAAATGGCACGCTAATCTACCTGTTAAGCGACGCATCAGCATTTGTAAACGGTGAGACTATATTGGTCGATGGCGGTTTCAATGCCTACAGTGGCGTATAATCTGATTATTAAAATAACCAAATAAGATGAATACAGTAAATCATAAATTATTACAAACCTGGCGCTGGTATGGACCGTCAGATCCCGTTAGCTTGCAGGATGTAAAACAGGCCGGGGCCACCGGGATTGTTACAGCCTTACATCACGTGCCCCATGGTGAAGTCTGGCCATTGGAAGATATCATAGAAAGAAAATCCATTATTGAAGCAGCCGGACTGCATTGGGCAGTGGTAGAAAGCGTACCTGTACACGAAGCCATCAAAACCCGCAGAAGCGATGCCGATCATTATATAGAAAATTACAGGACTACATTGAAGAACCTGGCCCAATGTGGCATTAAGACGGTTTGTTATAACTTTATGCCGGTACTCGACTGGACACGTACACAGCTCGACCTGGTAATGGAAGACGGCTCAAAAGCCCTGTATTTCAACTGGCTGGATCTTGCCGTTTTCGACCTGTTCATTCTGAAAAGGGAAGGTGCCGATGCCGATTATACGGAAAGCATCCGGAACAGGGCAAAAGATCGTTATGCTTCCATGAATACAGATCAGCTGAATGAATTGAAAGTGAATGTGCTGATGGGAATCCCTAACGAAAAAGAAATTGAATTGGAAGCCTTACGTGCCAGTATAGAAGAGTACAAGTCTATCGGAATAGAGGGGCTGAAAAAGAACCTTGCCTATTTTTTAAACGGGATAGCCGAGGTGTGTGAGGAAACAGGTGTAAATATGACCATTCACCCCGACGATCCTCCATATGCAATACTGGGGCTGCCGCGAATTGCAAGTACAAAAGAAGATCTGATCAGTATCCTTAAAAGCGTAGACAAACCATTTAATGGCATTTGTTATTGCACAGGTTCCTTAGGGGCAGGGGTATCAAATAACCTTAAAGAGATATTTGAAGCCGTAAAAGAACGGGTATATTTCCTTCACCTGCGTAACGTAACTAAAGATGAAGAAGGCAATTTCTACGAAGCCGATCACCTGGGCGGTGATGTAAATATGTATGAAATCATGAAGGCTATTGTTGCAGAAAATGCCCGGAGGGCAAAACCTATGCCTTTCAGGCCAGACCATGGTCACCAGATGCTGGATGATTTAAGTAAGGTTACCAATCCGGGATACTCCGCAATAGGAAGGTTGCGCGGACTCGCAGAGCTGCGCGGACTTGAGCTGGGGATTACAGGTAATTATTAAACTATCACTAAATTTTAGACTGTGATGAGGCCCTTACTTTAATATTTGTAGGCAACATCACAGTCTCAAAGCCTTCATCAAGCCTTTTTCCTTCAATCATAGCGATCAATTTTTCCGCGGCAAACTGGCCGATCTCAAAAGCCGGTTGATGTACCGTACTCAAAGGTGGGTTCATCGCATCGGCAAGCTCCGTATTTGTAAATCCTATTAAGGCAACATCTTCCGGGATTTTATAGCCCATTTTATTCAGGAGCATCAAACACCTCGTGCTGATCTGATCTGTTGCTGTAAAAATTGCATCCGGTCTGTCTTTTAGCCCCATATAATATTTAATGGCCTGTTCCAGATCTTCATTTAGTTTATTGGTGTCCGTATAATTACAGGAACGCAACAGCTCTGGCCGATACTTAATCCCGCTATCTGCCAGGGCCTGTTTATAGCCATTCAAACGATCTGTGGCAATGCTCAATATGGTATTCGTATTTAAATGGGCAATGTCTTTATAGCCATTATCAATCAGGTGCCTGGTTGCGTCGTATGCCCCCTTAAAATTATCCGCACCAACCTTATGTGTGTTGATCTGATCAACAAGCCTGTCAAAAAGTACAATCGGCAAACCGGCATCCTGCAAGGAAACCAGGTAACTGAAATTAATGGTTTCATAAGCAGGGGAGATCAGAATCCCATCTACTCCGCCAGCATACAGCAGCTCTATACATGCACTTTCCTGCTTTTCCGACTCCTTGCTCTGCATAATGATAATCTGGTAGGATTTTTCAGTACTGGCCTTATGGATGCCATCGAGCATCTGCGCAATGACATTGTTGTCAAGTGAACATACCACAACGCCTATCGACCTGCTTTTACCTTCCTTTAAACCTTTTGCCATTCTATTGGGAGAATAATGATGCTTTTTAGCATAATCCAAAACCTTTTGTTTGGTTTCTGCACCAATTTCATGGCTATCATTTAATGCTTTAGAGATTGTAGAAATAGATAAATTTAGCGCTTTGGCAATATCTCTTAATGTGACGCTGTTGTTCATACGCATTCCTAGTTAATAGAAATACAAATTTGCAATTATAAACCCATAAACTCCTACTGTTAATTTTTTTCTTGATCATAAAGATTTAAAATATTGAATATCTGCATGTTAAATAGATCATGGATAGAAGTTGACAAATGAATGATACGGACTTTGATAAGTGTTCATAAATTTGCTTAACGGTGTTAGATTATTTATACATCTTAATTAAATGTAATGGGAAGTAAAGAACGTATACAAAGGCTTAAAGAAGACACGAGGACAAATATCCTCGATGCTGCCTTAAAGATCGTTAAAGAAGAGGGCTGGCAGGCATTAAGCATGAGAAAAATTGCAGATAAGATTGAATATACTGCACCCATCATATACGAGTATTTTCATAATAAAGATGGAATACTCCTTGAACTTACAAGGCAGGGGTATGTTATTTTAGGTAAAAAAGTCAAAGCAGCAAAAAAAGCCCGGGAGCACACTGCAGACCAGCTTGAAGCCATGTGGATTGCCTATTGGAACTTTGCTTTTAAATACAAAGAATTTTATCAGCTCATGTATGGTGTAGATATGGTCTGTTGTGATCAAAAGAAATCAATGCCAGAAATTGAATTTTTAGACAATCTCTTTTTTGATACCATTAAAGATCTGATGAAAGGTGAAAGTCCTGAAGAAAACAGGGTGTGCAGAAAGTACTATACCTTCTGGTCAATTGTGCATGGGTTAATCTCCATAAACCTGGTCAACAAAGGAAGAGATGAAGCAATGAATCAGCATATATTAAAAGATGCTTTAAAAGGAATTATAAAATACATCAATGATTAAAAAGCAGATCAGGGGCTTTTAATACTAAAGCCTTTTTTTGTTAACATCTACTTAACACCGTTAAATTACTTATACACGTTATATCATAAACTTTTAAACTAAATGACATGAAATATAAATTCTCTTACCCTCAATCACTTAACACTGTTAAATTACCTAATATCGTTATGAAAACAACCGCTTTACTTTTAGCTACAATGCTTATATACGCCTGTTCAGGCAACAAGCCGCAGGCTACAGCACCTCCGGTACCAGGATTGCCTGTATCTACAGTCAGTCAAAGCTCCGAAACTACCTTTCTCGAATATCCTGCCGCCATTCAGGGGGCTGCTGATCTCGAAATAAGGCCTCAGGTTGCAGGTGCACTCGACAAGGTATTCATCAACGAAGGCCAATATGTAGCTGCCGGACAGCCTTTATTTAAAATCAATGAACTGCCGTTTCGTGAGGCATTAAATACAGCTAAGGCAAGCCTCAGTGCCGCAGAAGCCGCAATATTGAACGCACAACTGGAGGTCGACAAATTAATTCCGCTTGTTCAGAACAAAGTGGTTTCCGATGTGCAGCTGAAAACTGCAAAAGCGACGCTTCAGATTGCAAAAGCAAACGCTGCACAGGCCAAAGCAGGGGTTGCAGCAGCTCAAATCAACCTTGCCTATACAATCATCAAAGCGCCCGTTAGTGGCTATATCGGCTTATTGCCTAAAAAACAGGGAAGCTTAGTGTCTCCTTCAGATACTGCGCCTTTAACCCAACTGTCTGATGTTCACGAAGTACGTGTATATTTCTCCTTAGGCGAGGATGATTTTATCGACTTCAATACCAAATACAGCGGTAAAACACTCACAGAGCGGATTAAAAATGTACCTGGTGTCGCGCTTGTGCTAGCCGATCAATCCGTTTATCCTCAGGAAGGAAAAATTGACATGGTAGACGGGCAGTTTGATAAACAAACCGGGGCAATTACCTTGAGGGCAAGCTTTCCAAATGCTCAGGGACTGTTACGTTCTGGAAATACTGGTAAAATACGCATCAGTATGGAACACAAAAATGCCTTGATCGTACCGCAATCGGCCACCGTTGAAATGCAGGACAAAATATTTGTATTTACGGTAGCAGACAGCAATAAAGTGAAAAAAATGCCCATCTCAATTATGGGCAAAAGCGGTACAAATTACCTGGTTAAAGAGGGGGTAAAAAGCGGGGACCAGATTGTGTTGAGCGGACTTGACCGTCTGCAGGAAGGTCAGGAGATCCGTCCGGAAAAACCAGCAAATAAAGTTGCCAGATTAAATTAACCAATAAAACTCAATACAATGTTTAAAATATTCATACAGCGTCCCGTACTAGCCACAGTGATTTCCATTTTACTGGTTATCCTCGGCGTACTGGGCTTAACTAAACTGCCTCTGCAACAATTTCCGGATATCGCACCACCATCTGTGTTGGTAACAGCAGTATATCCGGGTGCCAATGCCGAAACTGTGCTGAGGTCGGTAGCCCCATCTCTTGAAGAATCCATCAATGGGGTCGAAAACATGAGCTACATGAGCTCAACAGCAAGTAACGATGGTTCGCTTGCCATAACGGTTTACTTTAAGCTGGGCACAGATCCCGATCAGGCAGCGGTAAACGTGCAGAACAGGGTAGCGCAGGCCACCAGTCAGCTCCCTGCCGAAGTCGTACAACAGGGTATCATTACAGCCAAACAACAAAACAGCTTTATTATGGCTATCGGTATGTATACAGAGGATGAAAGCAAATACGATCAGACATTTGTAGCCAACTATGCCCAGATCAACATCATACCGGAAATAAAAAGGATTCCTGGTGTGGGTGCCGCAAGTATATTTGGCGGTGTCAAAGACTACTCCATGCGCGTTTGGCTTAATCCTACCCAGATGTCGGCCTATAAGGTGACACCCAATGAAATCATGGCCGCCATTCAGGATAAAAGTCTCGAGGCTGCCCCAGGCAGATTTGGAGAAAAGAGCAAAGAAGTATTTGAATATGTAATCAAATACAAAGGTAAATTATCCAAACCAGAGGAATACGAAAATATAGCCATACGTGCCAACTCAGATGGCTCTATATTACGGCTTAAAGATGTGGCCAGAATCGAATTTGGTGCTTATTCTTATTCCAGTCTTACCCGCCTGAATGGAAAAAAGGGGATAGTAATAGGCGTTATTCAATTGGCGGGTACCAATGCCAATGAAATTCAGGTCTCCATCAATAAGCTTATGGAGAAGGCTGCGAAAGACTTCCCTGATGGTATCAAGCAAAACATCTTTTACAGTACCAAAGTAGCACTCGATCAATCCATAGAACAGGTGCAGCACACACTGATCGAAGCATTTATACTGGTTTTTATTGTTGTATTCATATTCCTGCAAGACTTCAGATCTACACTGATCCCAGCAATTGCGGTACCGGTAGCCATATTGGGCACCTTCTTCTTCATGCAGCTGTTCGGATTCTCTATTAACCTCTTAACACTCTTTGCATTGGTACTTGCCATTGGTATTGTGGTCGACGATGCCATCGTGGTGGTAGAAGCCGTTCATGCCAAAATGGAACACAAACGGCTCTCACCTAAAGCGGCTACCACAGAAGCCATGCATGAAATCACGGGGGCAATTGTATCCATTACGCTGGTAATGGCCGCTGTATTTCTTCCTGTTGGTTTTATGGAAGGTTCAACCGGCGTATTCTACAGACAGTTCGCGTTTACTATGGCTATTGCAATTGTGATTTCAGCTGTCAATGCCTTAACTTTAAGTCCCGCCCTGGCTGCACTTTTCTTAAAGGACACTCACGCAAATGAAGGCCCCATAATTGCAAAAACCGGATTTAAAGAAAGATTTTTTACCGGTTTTAACAGAAGTTTCAACTCGCTTACCAACAGATACCTGGGAGGGCTCAAATTCCTGATCAGGAATAAGTGGGTCAGTCTTGGTGGACTGGCAATCATTACACTGGGAACCATCTGGATGGTAAAAACAACACCATCAGGCTTCATCCCTACAGAAGATCAAGGCTTTATCGCAATTGCTGTTTCAACACCTTCCGGAACTTCGCTGGATGGGACTTCAAAAGTAATGGCACAGGCCGAAACGGAACTGAAAGCTTTGCAGTCCTCAGGTTTTGTGACCTCCCTTCCAGGTTTTAACCTGCTCACGAATTCAACGAGCCCTTCTGCTGCCGTGGTTTTCGTGTTGCTGAAACCAACCAAAGAAAGAGGCGATGTAAAAGACATCAATGCCATCATGGATGTGGTTCGGGGCAAGCTGGCCGGCATTACGGGAGGTAGTTTCTTTGTGTTTAGTTTCCCTACCGTTCCCGGCTTCAGTAATGTGGAAGCACTGGACCTGGTACTCCAGGATAAAACAGGAGGAAAACTCGACAGGTTCAGCGGTATTGCCAATAACTTTATCGGAGAATTAATGAAACGCAAAGAAATCGCCGTTGCTTTTACCAGCTTTAAAGCAGATTACCCGCAATTACAACTGGAGGTGAACGACGAAAAGGCCGATCAGCTTGGGGTAAGTGTTAAGGACATTCTCCAAACTATGCAAACCTATTTTGGTAGTGCCCAGGCTTCCGATTTTAACCGCTTTGGAAAATACTACAGGGTGGTAGTCCAGGCCGATGTGAACGACAGGGCAGACCCATCTTCAATTGATAAAGTATTTGTTAAGAACAGAGCAGGTGAAATGGTTCCTATCAAAACGCTAGTAAAATTAACACGTGTGTATGGTTCAGAAACAGCATCACGCTATAACCTGTTCAATTCCATACAGGTAAATGCAATCCCTAAACCTGGGTTCAGTTCAGGTGATGCAATCAAGGCGATAGAAGAGGTGGCAACCCAGCAGCTACCGGCCGGCTATGCCTATGAATTCTCTGGCCAGACAAGGGAAGAGATTTCATCTGGCGGACAATCTGTGGTTATCTTTATGTTATGTCTGCTGTTTATATATTTCCTGTTAGCTGCTCAATACGAGAGTTATATCCTTCCACTGGCTGTGATACTTTCTATTCCTACCGGTATATTCGGGGTATTTGTAGCCATAGGTTTAACCGGAATTGAAAACAACATTTATGTTCAGGTGGCTTTGATCATGCTCATCGGCCTACTTGCCAAAAATGCAATTCTTATTGTTGAATTTGCTGTACAGCGAAGAAGGGCAGGCCAGACACTGATTGCAGCCGCTCTGGAAGCTGCCAAATTGAGGTTAAGGCCAATTATTATGACTTCTCTGGCCTTCGTTGTTGGTTTATTTCCAATGAGTATAGCTACTGGTCCTTCAGCACAGGGTAACCATTCCATTAGTATCGGTGCTGCCGGAGGGATGCTTTCCGGTGTAGTATTGGGCTTGTTCATCATTCCTGTCTTGTTTGTCGTATTCCAGTACCTGCAGGAAAAAGTAAAGGGAAAACAAGACACAGCTGGTTCAGATCATCAGCCCGTAGCTGTAAAGGTAGAGTCAGATATTATTTATTCTTAAAACATATAAAACATGAAACCATATCTCAATGTATTGGCACCATTACTAGTCGTACTGCTGCTTAATGCATGTAAAGTATCAAAAGACGTCCAGTTACCTAAAACGGCTGTTCCTGAAAATTTCAGAGATGCAAAAGATGCTGACTCAGCAAGTATAGCAACACGCGCAATTCGTGATTTTTTTACAGAACCGGAATTACAACGTCTTGTTGATACCGCACTGGTTAAAAACTACGACCTTCAGCTTGCGCTGAAGAACATTGAATCCGCACAGCAGTTATTTAAACAAGCAAAGTCAGGCAATATACCACAGTTAAACCTTCAGGTTACAGCCAGTTCAAGCAGACCATCAGACAATAGTGTTAACGGACTTAGTACCAGTGAATTTCTAAAAACATCACATATCGAAGATTTCAATGCAAACCTTGGCTTAAGCTGGGAAGCAGATATCTGGGGTAAAATAAAAGGGCGGAAACAGGCGGCATTGGCCACCTATCTCCAGACTGAAGAAGCCAGAAAAGCGATTCAGACCAGGTTGGTGGCCAACGTTGCCCAGGGCTATTACAGATTGCTGATGATGGATGCGCAACTGGACATCGCTAAAAAGAACCTTGCATTAAACGACAGCACATTAAATATCATCACCATGCAGTTTAATGCCGGACAGGTGACTTCACTGGCCATACAGCAGGCAAAAGCACAGCAATTGGTTGCGGCACAGCTGATCCCCCGTTTACAGCAGGACATCACCATCCAGGAAAATGCCCTGAGTGTACTTACAGGTCGTTTACCAGCAAGTGTTGCCCGGCTCGCCAGCCTTGGAAAAGCCGCTTTGCCTGATCAGCTGTCGGCTGGTTTCCCTTCGGCAATGGTAAGCAGAAGACCCGACGTAAAAAGTGCCGAGCTGGCACTGGCACTTGCAAATGCCCGGGTTGGGGTCGCTAAAGCAAATATGTACCCTTCCTTAAATATTACAGCAAGTGGCGGGCTCAACTCATTTAAAGCCAGCAACTGGTTCAACATACCAGCTTCATTATTTGGAGTAATAGCAGGAGGGATTACACAGCCTTTACTTCAAAAACGGGAACTGAAAACTCAATATGAGCTGGCTAAAATAGAGCGCGAAAAAAGTGTGATCCAATTCCGCCAGTCGGTACTTTATGCTGTTTCTGAAGTTTCTGATGAACTGATCAAAATAGAAAAACTACAGCAGCAATACGACATTTCCAAAGCCCGGGTAGCCGCTTTGCAGCAGGCAGTTCAAAATGCGGGCTTGTTGTTCAAAAGCGGAATGGCCACTTATCTTGAAGTCATCAATGCTCAAAGCAATTCCCTGCAAAGCGAACTGGAACTGGCAGCCATCAAAACAGCACAGTTGAATGCAGCCGTAGAACTTTACCGGACACTTGGAGGGGGATTATAAGGGGGATTTATTGCGCATCACACAATTGTTACCGGCCCGAAACCAGTAACAATTGTGCTTCAAAACCAGGACCCTGAAACCAAAAAAATGCCAGTTAATAAAAAAATGAGCAGGTAGCTAAGGTTGACAGTCCTGGTTTTGCCTGTTAATCATAGTTCTTTCCGTATGCTCTATAGAAATCATCGGGATTTTGAATTATTGAAAAAATGATATGTTTGCAACAGATAACTAAACGGATCTTACAAAAAACAATGAAAAAACTAACAATAGCGGCTTTGATGCTTGCTCCAGTAATTGCATCGGCTCAGAGCCCCGCTTTCACTTTAAAAGGAAAAATCTCAGGGCTTAATGCCCCGGCCAAAGCATTTTTAACTTACAGAATGGATGGTAAAAATGTAATGGATTCTGTTCCGGTTAACAATGGTATTTTTCAATTTACAGGTAATGTTGCAAGTCCTGTTAGTGCCCGCCTGATTCTGGACCACAAAGGGGTAGGACTTGGTAAATTGGGAAGATCTGCAGATATGCTTTCCCTGTATGTAGACAATGGAACCATCTCCGTTGATGCGGCAGATTCAGTAAAAAAAGCGAAGATCAGTGGCTCAAAAATTAATCAGGAAGCCCTTGCTTACAATGCATTTATCGGTGGGCCCGACAAATTAATGAAGGCTATAGACACAGAATATGGTGCAGCATCGGAAGAAAAGAGAAATGATCCTGAATTTAAAAAATCCTTGCAGGAACGTTACGGAAAAGCTGCTGCCGAGAAAAAAGCATTGCAATCAAAATTCATAAAAGAAAACCCGTCCTCATATTTTAGCCTGGTTGCCTTAACAGAGACTGCAGGAAGCAGCATAGATGTGACTAAAGTGGAACCTGTTTTTAAAGGCTTGTCAGACGGCTTACGTAAAAGTGCGGCGGGACTGGCATTTGCCAAGCAAATCGAGGCCGCACGTGCAACTTCAGTTGGCGCAATGGCCCCTGAATTTACCCAGAATGATGTAAATGATAAGCCGGTGTCACTTGCTTCATTCAAAGGAAAATACGTATTGATCGATTTCTGGGCCTCATGGTGTGGTCCATGCCGCGCTGAAAACCCTAATGTGGTAAGTGCTTTCAACCAGTATAAAGGCAAAAATTTCACCGTACTGGGAATCTCATTAGATAATCCGGGTAAAAAAGACGCATGGCTTGCTGCCATTGAAAAAGACCAGTTGGCCTGGACACAATTGTCTGATTTAAACGGATGGAACAATGCGGTGGCCAAACAGTATGGCATCAGGTCAATCCCACAAAATCTGCTCATAGATCCTAACGGGAAAATTATTGCTAAAAATCTGAGAGGAGAGGAGTTACACAAAAGCCTGAAGGAAATTCTGGGTGCCCCTTCAAAATAATATGCACCTAAAAGCTCATCTGTTTAAACCAAAAGCGTAAATTATCGTCAATACTGTATCTTCCGTGTAATATTTTGAAGGGATATCATTTAAATTACAATTCAGACTAACCAGGGTATTACCGGAAATACATAAGTTTGCTAACACATAAAAAAACAATAAAAATGAAAAACCTAATCTTGTTGACCGTTGGATTGCTATTTAGCCTTACCGCAAGTAGTCAAATTTTGAAACCTGTGAAATGGAGTTATGCTGCAAAGAAAACTTCAAAAACTGAAGCTACACTGTTCCTGAAAGCTACAATCGATGAAGGATGGCACCTTTATTCGCAGTACATGGCTGATGGCGGACCTGTAAAAACAAGTTTTAAATTCGCATCATCCAAGGCTTATAGTCCTGTTGGTAAAACAACTGAGCCAAAACCGATTGTTAAATTTGAAAAATCATTTGACATGAACGTAAGCTATTTCGAAAAATCAGTTATTTTCCAGCAGAAAGTAAAGCTTACAGGAGCAAATGCTACTGTAAAAGGAACACTGGAGTATATGGTGTGTGACGATTCTCAATGTCTCCCTCCAGAAACTGTTGAATTCTCTATTCCTGTAAAATAAACAGAAATGATTTCAGGTAACTATTTGACAAGTGTGAAAGCACTTGTCATTGGTCTTTTTATATTCCTGGGTACGGGCAGCGCTGTATGGGCACAAGAAGCCGATACAACGATGTCTGACCTGGAATTTACAGAGATATCATCCGATGCAGCCCCTGCTGATACAGCAGCTGTGGCCCCTGCAAACACAACGAAAGACAGTGTAAGCAGTGATACTACCACCGTTAAGGCGGATACCAAAGCTGCAGCACCATCGGCTGAAAAATCAAAGACCCTCTGGGAAACTTTTATTGCCGGTCTTGTAGGTGGTTTTCTGGCCTTCCTGATGCCATGTATCTTCCCGATGGTACCACTTACCATCAGCTACTTTACCAAAAGGGCAGGCAGCAAAGGTAAAGGGATCGGTCAGGCACTGATCTACGGATTGTCCATCATTGTTATTTATGTGGCTTTCGGATTGCTGATCACCGTGATCTTTGGTTCGGCCGGATTGAATGCATTGAGTGCAAGCGGATTGTTCAATTTCCTGTTCTTTATTTTGCTGGTGGTATTTGCCATCTCATTTTTCGGGGCTTTCGAAATTACCCTGCCCAGCTCATTTGTCAATAAAATAGACAGCAAAGCCGATAACAGCAAAGGCTTGCTGGGGATCTTCTTTATGGCAGCCTCACTGGCATTGGTTTCTTTCTCCTGTACAGGACCTATTATCGGTACCTTACTGGTAGATGCCAGCTCAAAAGGAGAGCTGCTGGGCCCGGCCATTGGGATGTTTGGTTTCTCACTGGCTTTGGCGCTGCCATTTACCTTGTCGGCCATCTTCCCTGGCTTTTTGAGCAGCATGCCAAAATCGGGCGGCTGGTTAAACAGTGTAAAGGTATGCCTGGGTTTCCTGGAATTGGCTTTGGCCTTAAAATTCCTTTCCTCTGCCGATCTGGCCTGGCACTGGGAGTGGTTCGACCGTGAGATCTTCCTGGTACTGTGGATCGTGATCTTTGTGCTGATGGGTGTTTACCTACTGGGCAAGATCAAGTTTTCGCACGACAGTGATGTGCCTTATGTATCGGTACCACGTTTGTTCTTTGCCATTTTGTCTTTCTCCTTTGCCGTATACATGGTACCAGGTTTATGGGGTGCACCGGTAAGTGTGCTGAGCGGACTGGCGCCGCCAATGAATACCCAGGATTTTATCCTGACTGCAGGCGGTAGCGGCCCTTCGGTTGCAGGGACCAAAGGTTTCCCGGCAAAAGTGAAGTACAGTGAATCCTTAAAACCACCAGTAGGTTTCAAAGTATTCTTTGAACTGGAAGAAGGTCTGGCTTATGCCAAAGAAGTAGGCAAACCTGTGATGCTTGATTTTACCGGTCATACCTGCGTGAACTGCCGCAGAATGGAAGACTTGGTCTGGATAGACAAAGAGGTAGGCAGGTTGATCAAAGAAGAATACGTGTTGATCCAGTTGTATGCAGACGACCGCAACATCAAAATGGAGCCGGGCAAGATCCATTATTCTGAAATACTGAAACGCAAGACTGACGATCTGGGTTACTGGAACCTTGATTTTCAGGCTACAAAATACGGGTCAAACGCCCAGCCTTTATATGTGCTGGCCGGACATGACCTGGTTCCTCTGGTAAAACCACAGGGCGCCATATTCGATGCCAAAGAATATGCTGCTTACCTGCAAAGTGGTGTAGATGCCTATAAAGGAAAAAAATAATACAATTATCTATTAAGAAAGAACATTGTTCTTTCTTAATAGATTGAATGACACAACATACACACCAAACTATCTTTTTAAATCAATAATCTAAATGAAGAAATTAAGTTTGATTGCACTGGTACTGTTTTGTGCCGGCTATCAGGGCTTTGCTCAAAAAAGGAACCCTAAAACACCAACTCCGGTTGCTACACCTCCGGCGGCCAATCCAAATGCGATGAACCGCCCGGGAGGCTCTTCAACAGGACCAAAACCTTACAATCAGGTCATCACCGCTAAAGCAAAAACAGACAAGGGCCTGTTTAAAGTTCACTTTGTGGAAGACCGTTATTTCTTTGAAATTCCGGATTCCTTACTCGGACGGGAGATCCTGACTGTAAACAGGATCAGTAAAGCCGCTGCAGGAAACCGCGCTCAAATGATGGGCTATGGAGGTGATCACATCGGCGATAACGTAATCAGCTTCGAAAAAGGACCGAACAATAAAGTTTTCTTAAAAAGCATTTCTTATAGCGAGCGTGCTAAAGATACTACCGATCAGGGGATGTACAAATCGGTTATGAGCTCTAATATTCAGCCATTGGTTGCATCATTTGATGTCAAAGCATTTGCTAAAGATTCCATTTCAGGAGTTAAAGGAACAGTAATCGATGTTACAGATTACATGAACAGCGATAACGACATTTTCTTTTTTGACTCAGGTACAAAAAAAGGGTTGTCGTTAGGCGGACAAATGGCAGATCGCAGTTACATCAAAGAGATCAAAGCCTATCCTTTGAACATCGAGGTAAGGACACTGAAAACCTATATGAAAACCCCTCCACAAGCACCAGGAATGATGGGTGGCGGCGGTGGATCATCCACACCAGCAACCTACGAGCTGAACAGCTCTATGGTATTGCTTCCGGCAAAACCAATGAAACCAAGGTTCTTTGATGCGCGTGTTGGTTATTTTGCAACTGGGTATGTTGATTTTGATGCCAATCCTCAGGGTGTAAAAAACCAGTCGCTGATTACCCGCTGGCGCCTGGAACCTAAACCGGAAGATGTAGAAAAATACAAAAGAGGCGAACTGGTTGAACCTAAGAAACAGATCGTTTACTATATTGATCCGGCTACACCGAAAAAATGGGTACCTTACCTGGTACAAGGTGTGAACGACTGGCAGGCTGCCTTTGAAAAAGCAGGTTTTAAAAATGCAATTGTTGCCAAAGAAGCACCAAAAGATCCAAACTGGAGCATCGATGATGCAAGGCACAATGCCATTGTTTATAAACCCTCTGATATTCCTAATGCAAGCGGGCCGCATGTACACGACCCACGCACCGGCGAGATTCTGGAAACACATGTCAACTGGTACCATAACGTAATGCAGTTGTTAAGGAACTGGTATTTCATCCAGGCCTCTGCCATCGATCCAAAAGCCAGAAAAATGAAATTTGATGATGAATTAATGGGACAGCTGATCCGTTTTGTTTCTTCGCATGAAATAGGACATACTTTAGGCTTGCGCCACAACTTTGGATCATCAGCAACCGTTCCGGTAGAAAAGCTGAGGGACAAACAATGGGTAGAAAAAAATGGTCATACCCCGTCTATTATGGATTACGCCCGTTTCAACTATGTGGCGCAGCCGGAAGATAATATCACTTCCAAAGGCATATTCCCAAGAATAGGAGATTATGATCTGTGGGCAATCGAATGGGGATACAAATGGCTGCCTGAGTTCAATACCCCTGAAGAGGAAGCTGCCTATTCAAACCAAACCATTATCAAAAGGATCAGTGCAAACAAACGCCTTACTTTTGGTACTGAGAGCGATCCTAACGATCCGCGCAACCAGAATGAAGACCTGGGCGATAATGCTATGCTTGCCTCGTCCTACGGCATCAAAAACCTGAAAAGGATCTTACCAAACATTCTTACCTGGAGCAAAGAACCTAACGAAAGCTATCAGAATGCAAAAACCCTTTATGGCGAAGTAGTAGGTCAATACGGCCGTTATATGGGCCACGTTGCGAAAAATGTAGGTGGTATCTATACCAGCCCTAAAACAGTTGAAGAAAAAGGTGGGATGTTCCAGCCGGTTCCTTTTGCTACGCAGAAAGAGGCAATGACCTTCCTTAATACACAATTGTTTGCTACCCCAACATGGTTAATCAACAAAGAATTAATCGAGCGCACCGGCATCAATCCGGTTGATATCTTTCAAGGCACACAAAAAAGTACTTTGGCAAGATTGCAGAATGCAAATACAATTGGCAAACTGATCAATGATGAAGCACTGAACGGAAACAAGGCCTACACAGCCTTCAACCTGTTCAGCGACCTTAAATCTGGGATCTGGTCAGAATTGAGCTCGCACAAAAACATAGATGTTTACAGAAGAAACCTTCAGAAAGCCTATGTAGACAACATGATCAAACTGATCTCTGCTCCGGCTCCGGCTGCTGGTGGGGCTTCTTTCCCTGGTATGAGGGTTGCCGATCCAACCAGTTCTGATGTTTCAAGTGTTGGTCGTGCCCACCTGAGCATCCTTGCAAAAGACATCCGCGCTGCGATACCAGCTGCAACGGGTATGAGCAAATTCCATTTACAGGATCTATTGGTACGCATCAATACCGCACTGAATCCAAAATCTTAAGGATTTTCCATATCAATAAACAAAGAAAAAGCCTTCTCCAATATAGAGAAGGCTTTTTTTATTTAAACCATTATGATCCAACAATACCTTAATTCAAGTCAATACTCAGCATTACATTAAAATAATTATTTTTTCCTTTACTGGTTTTCAAAAAAGCTTTCTGACCATACACAATTTGCAACCTCTTTTTTATATTATCCAGACCGATGTGATGACTGGTAGGGTTTGCATTTATATTGATCAGATTCTGGGTTTCGATGATCAGCACCTGCTGGGTTAAATTAATGCTGATAATAGCAGGCAGATGTTCAAGCACGAGATCACCATGCTTAAACATATTTTCTACCAGGGTAACCAGCACCAGCGGTATGATCTGGATTTCTGTGAGTTCTTTAGGGTTGTACTTGAACAGGATATTGAATTTATGCTCAGCTTTGATCTGATGCAGTTTAATGAGGTTCTCTACCTGCTCAATTTCAAGCATAATGCTGGTAAAATCGCTTTCATCGTCGGCCTGAATGGCATACCGCATAATCTCCGATAAGGTCATTATTGCTTCTGCTGCTTCAGGAGCAGTTTTTCGGGCGTGCGCGTAAATAAAGCTCAACGTATTAAAAAGAAAATGAGGATTGATCTGCGCTTTTAAATGCGCGTGCTGCGATTTTATGAGCTCTTCCTTCGCATTGTAGTTTTCAATGATAACCAGCAAGCGTTGTTTTTCAGATTCCTGAGCAATTTTCCTTTCTTTGAGGTAGTTCATCAGGTAATAATAACCGGTAGAAAAAAGAATAAAATAAATCGTTCTCCAAACGCCGTTTCCTATGGCTATATTATTAAAAGCTGCAAGTGAAACCCTGCCGCCATTCTGAAAAAAATCTGCAAGGAAAATGGTAAGCGATACATAAAACGCCACCTCTATAACAATCAGCATAGGAAGAAGCCAGAGGCTGCGTTTGGTATTGGGCCTCGAAGCCGGCATAATTACATGTGCATGAAAATAAAACAAGCCTACATTCAGGACGTAAAACAGAAAATAATTGCCAAAGCTGGCAAATGAGCCTCTGATGAAACCACTGATTACAATCTCATAAAATATGAAAAAGAACCAGGCAATAAAGTGAATACGATAGTTCTTAAAAAAATATATATATTCTTTTACCTGGTTTTTCATTTGATGTTATAAAGTCGTCTCTGCATGTAATTCCTCTTATTGCGTTCAAATCAGCAATAATTTCAGTAAAAAAAATGAAATTAAGAAATCATTCAGGAACACCTCTGGTGGATCTCAGTGTTTTCTTCTCCATAAAAGTGAAAAACTGCTTTTTATAAGTGGTCCCAAGCGGCACCTCCAATTTATGGTTCAACGTAATTGTAGCACCTTCAACCTTATTGATATGGTCTGTCGAAATGATAAATGACCTTTGCACGCGTATGAAAGTACTGTTTCCCTCCAGTTTTAGTTCCAATTCTTTCATTGTCAAATAAACCACATAAATATCGGCTACCGTATGAATTTTAACATAATTATTCAATCCCTCTACGGCAACCAGATCTTTAAAGTTAACTTTTACGTATTTCTGGATCTGATCGGTCTTGATAAAGAAGAAGTCTTCAGATTTATCTTCCTTTTTCAATTGAAGCTCTGATTTCAGCAGCCGATTGATCATCAAGGCAAACTTAGGCATGGAAATGGGTTTTAACAGGTATTCATTTGCCTGTACCCCAAAGGCGTCAATTGCGTATTTGGAATGGGCAGTGGTAAAAACAAGGTATTTCGTTTTATACCGGATGGCCAGCGATAGATCCAGTCCCGTCATTCCAGGCATATCTACATCCATAAAAAGGATATCGATATTGTCTTCAATAGTGATATCCATCAGCGCCTTAAGCGGATCGGTGAAATATTTAACCAAATTCAAACTGGGCATGGCATCGATGTAGTCGGCCAAAAGGTCAACGGCATGCTTCTCATCATCAATAATAACGCAGTTTAATTTGCCCTCCATAAAATCTTGCTTGTTAGCAAAGTTAATTTAATTAGAAGTAAAAGCATAATTTATAAACCTAACCATCAGGTATTCATTTTCATTCACCACGTAATTACTATCATTCACCAAGGAAAACTGCATGTTGGTGTAATATAATTGGACTTAATTTCATTCTTTTATACTTTTAGTCAAAATCCCTATGAAAACATAAAATTCCTGATGCAGAAACTGTATCAGGAATTTTAAAAAAGTAATAGAAAAAGATATTGATGCGTTCTCTTATATATTTAGTGCTAAAGGGAGCAAAAACTCCCTTTAGTTGCTAAATAAAAAATATTTGTAGCTCTCATTTTATACCACCGAATGCCGCAAAGCATAGGTTTTTGTGTAATAACTCGGACTCGCGAAAACCTACTTTGCGCATTAGGTTCAATTGGAAATCAACAGATCTCGGGGTATCCTCATAATCAATGTAGTCAAAGACTTTATCCCTATATTCCACACCTCCCAATGTTTCAAGGTAATCACCATATTTCCTTCGAAACAGATCGTCCAGGTGTGGGGCGTCATGTTTAACCAAGTCTGATATCCAAAAGCTGCCACCTGGCTTCAGCAAGTTGTACACTTTTTGAAATACCCGCTCCCAATCTTCCTCATCCCTTAGGTGATGAAGTGTAGCAGCTGCCAGTACAATATCATAATAATTATCGGGCAGGACAAGTTCACGCATATCCAACTGCATAATCTTAACCGTTCCTTTGGTTTGAGGTAACACCCGTGCTCTTGCTTTTTCAAGCATCGGTAAACTAAGATCGTTAAGCGTACAATTAAGATCAGGAATCTTACTGAGCATTTTCAGCGTATAGTTCCCGGCGCCGCAACCGATATCCAGCAATTCTTTAGCATCAGCATTTACGTATAATGCAGCATCTGTACACAAATCCATTGTTAACGCAGCATCGAGGGTGGTGAGCTGCCCGGTATCCATATTTGAAAACCGTTCTACATCCCGATCAAACCGTTGTCTGATCTCTTCATTGTTAGCCTTTCCAGCATAGTTCACTTTCATCTTTGTTCTGTTTAGAGAATCCAAAATAGTTATTCCAATTATTTTTTTCTATCACGTAGGGGTAAAAACAAATCAGGTTGTCACACTAACAAATCACAAAAAACAAATGATCAATTATTCAAAGAGAAAAAGTATGAAAACAAACAGGTTTTATTTAATGATCGCTGTTATGGTTATGACAGCTGGCGCAGTTAAAGCACAGGACACAGGCTTAACATTTGGCCTTAAAGCGGGCTTAAACTATGCTACGCTACCAACCAGCTTTAAAGAAGTAACAGACAAAAAAGGAAAGGTTGGTTATAATCTGGGTGCATTTGCCAGGGTAGGTAAAACACTGTACTTTCAGCCCGAATTAAATTATGTCACATTTAAGAGTGCTTATAATTATGCCTCAAATACGTATAAGCCAAAATTCAATCAGCTGAATCTACCGCTAATGGTTGGTTATAAACTGATAAACACAGCAGCGCTTAACCTTCGGGTTTCAGCAGGCCCTGATCTGAGCTATACCCTTAACAAAGCGCAGGGACCAAGCGGTTTCGATTACAAAAAATTCAACGCAGGAGGAGTGATCAATGCAGGAGTTGATATAGGAAGCCTGACCATCGATGCAAGATACAGCCGGGGCTTAACCAAAATCAATAAAGATCTGAATGAAAAAACCGGGATATTTAATTTATCTGTTGGATTTAAAGTATTCTAAGAGACACATTGCATAAAAAAAGGAGATCAGAAATGGTCTCCTTTTTTTATGTCTGATTTATAGCTTAGCAACAGATTTTCCCAAATACCAACAACACCAGGTAAAAAGAGGCGCTGCCACAATATCTGCAGTATAATGAACATGTTGTATCAATAACAAAACAGCAATTACTCCCGTAGCGATAAAAGCAATCAGCTTATCACGCTTTGCTTCCAGACAAAGCGCACTTAAAAAAACAGTCGCTGTATGCCCGGAAAAGAAAAGGTCCTTTGTGATGACATTAGACCGGTAAAAGAAAATTGAACAGGGATCAGCAAGATTAATGATCCCTGCAGGAGGATTAAGGGGTATCAACGTAATGCTGATCATACGTGCGCTGCAGAGAAAAACAAAGGCCCACAGCGCTGTAAGACACATTACCTTGTTCTTAGACATCCTGTACAGCATCAGGCCAACTATTGCATAAATAACAACAAATATATAAGTAGAAACATCAAGGGCCGGGATAACAGCCAGTACCCAATCGTTCAATACCTTTCCTTCCCTTGCTTCAATACGCAAAAAGAAATGAGGGATGAAGATCAGGATAGCAACAAGCAATAGCATTCCTAAAATGAATTTGATACGGAACGCCTGATAATCCCAGGCTATCTGCCAGGTAAATGGTTTAAACTGCATTAAATAGGTTAGTCGTTTTGTGTGCGTGTAAAAATATACAAATAAAATGTACTGTTGCAAAAAATCCATAAATTACATCAACCAATTACCAAAACACAAGAATGAAAGAATTTCAAATTAAAAAATCAACAGTTAAATATGATGCCGTTATTGTAGGCTCGGGTGCAGGAGGAGGAATGGCGGGGTATGTATTGGCCAATGCAGGTCAGAAAGTACTAATGCTCGAAGCAGGCGCTTATTTTGACCCCAGAACCGATGCCCAGCAATTAAAATGGCCCTGGGAATCGCCGCGAAGAGGAGCCGGGACAACCAGGCCTTTTGGCGATTTTGACGCCTCCTACGGAGGATGGGAATTAGATGGAGAGCCCTATACGCAGAAAGATAAAACCGAATTTGCATGGTTCCGCTCCAGGATGCTGGGTGGGCGTACCAATCACTGGGGGCGCATATCCTTGCGTATGGGACCAGACGATTTTAAGTGTAAAGACGGCCTAACAGACGATTGGCCGATCACCTATGCCGATGTAAAACCGTTCTACGATAAAGTAGACCGGCTGATCGGTGTGTATGGCACTGTAGAAGGCATTGAAAGCGAGCCTGACGGGATATTCCTCCCGCCACCTAAACCAAGGCTTAACGAGCTGTTCATAACGAAGGCTGCCCGAAAAACAGGGGTTAAAGTGATTCCCGGAAGGGGCTCTGTTTTAACGGAGGCCTTACCAGGCAATAAAGACCGCGCCCCTTGCTTTTATTGCGGACAGTGCGGCAGGAGTTGTAAAGTTTACGGCGATTTCTCCGCTTCCTCCTGCCTGGTTATCCCGGCAGTAAAAACGGGAAACTTAACCGTTATTACCAATGCCATGGTAAGGGAGGTACTTACAGATGAACGCGGACTGGCAACAGGGGTTTCTTACGTAAATACGCTCGACATGCAGGAATACCAGGTTAATGCTAAGGTGGTGATTCTGGGTGCAAGCGCCTGCGAATCGGCCAGGTTGTTGTTAAACTCGAAATCTACCGCTCACCCAAATGGCCTGGCAAACAGTAGCGGGGTTATCGGAAAATACCTTCATGACTCCACAGGAGCCAGTCTGAGTGGCTTCCTGCCTCAGCTCATGGACCGAAAACGTTACAATGAAGACGGTGTGGGCAGTGTTCACATTTATTCGCCATGGTGGCTCGACAATAAGAAACTGGATTTCCCGCGCGGTTACCACATCGAATACTGGGGAGGTATGGGTATGCCTAGCTATGGTTTTGGTGGTGGAGCCCCTAAACTAAACGGAATGGTTCCCGACAGAAATGGAAAAATGAAAGAAGCCGGTGGATATGGTGCCAGCCTGAAAGATGATTACCGCCGTTTCTACGGAACCGGTGTGGGCATGGCCGGAAGAGGAACTGCACTTGCCAAAGCGAGTAACTACTGCGAAATTGATCCAAAAGTGGTCGATAAATATGGTATCCCGGTCTTAAGATTTCATTACAAATGGGCCGATGAAGAAATCAAACAGGCTAAACACATGCAGGAAACCTTCCAGGCGATGATGCATGCTATGGGTGCGATCATCACCTCGGATATACCAGGACCAGAAACCAATTACGGACTGGAAGCACCGGGTAAAATCATCCATGAGGTAGGTACAGTAAGAATGGGAGATGACCCTAAAACTTCCGCGCTCAACAAATGGTGCCAGGCACACGAATGCAAAAACCTTTTTGTGGTAGATGCAGCCCCTTTTGTGCAGCAGGGAGATAAAAATGCAACCTGGACAATCCTGGCTTTGTCTATGCGGACTGCCGAGTATATTTTAGATCAGAAAAAAAAGCAAAACATTTAAACATGAACAGACGCGAATCACTCAAAATATTAGGCCTGACGACATTAAGCACAGCGGTATTGCTGGATGCCTGCAAACCAGGCACCGATCAATCGGGCGCAACTACAGAAACAGTAGCAGAACCTGGGCGGCAGGAATTTGAAATTGCCAGAGATAAAAAGCTAAAAGCGGAAAAATTCTTCAGCGCACATGAAATGGCCACTATTACCGTACTGGCAGATATCATTATTCCAAAAGACGACAAATCCGGCAGTGCATCCGAGGCAAAAGTCCCGGAGTTTATAGAATTTATTGTAAAAGACATGCCGGAACACCAACTGCCCATGCGGGGTGGCTTAAAATGGCTGGACCTGCAATGCCTGAACCGTTTTCAGAAGCCATTTAAAGATGCAAGTGCAGCACAACAGATAGAAATGGTAGACCTCATTGCGTATCCTAAAAAAGCAAAACGGGGAATGGAGCAGGGGGTGGCCTTTTTTACACTAATGCGCAGTCTGACGGCCTCAGGCTTCTTTACCAGTGAAATGGGCGTGAAAGACCTGGGTTATGCAGGCAATACACCGAATAAGTGGACAGGCGTGCCTGCTGATGTGTTAAAACAATACGAATCAGAACTGGGTAGAATAGTATAAGTCTCTATACATTTCGGACAGCGCCTTGTTTGTTCCCGAGATTCTTGCGCATTTAATTAACAGTTAATCCGCTTTGAGTCCGCCTTTTTAATTGAAAAAGGCGGACTCAAAGCGGACTCATGGCGCAGTCAAGCAGAAATATTACCATAAACGAAATAAATAAACTGATAGGAGAATTTGTCTTTGTGCGGTAATCAGAATAATATCAAAAAAGAAACGGGGATAGGCCCTAAAGCTTACCCCGTTAAATTAACGCTCTCGGGTACAAATGTACAGATTAATTTGAATTGTGCAAATAAATCTTAAATTTTATTGCACAATCTTTCCGTCTTTATCTATTTTAATAGAACCTGTTTCGGCTTCTTTTTTAACGTTGATCAGGTAATACGACGTTTTGTCGGCATTGGTTACCAGAAATGCTGCTGTAGGTGTCCATGCTTTTACCGGATCAGATTGTAGTGTTTTTTGAACCGCCTCCGGAAGATCTTTCAATTCAACCGGGGTTTTGGTAGTACTGTCCTGGTAAGCTACCATCTGAACGGGTTGTTTTACTTCACTTGCTTTCACTGCGGTTAATCCTGCTACTGCTAAAAAGGCTGCTGATAAAATGATCTTCTTCATAATCTTAATTTCAATTGATAATTCTAGTTAATTGTGTTTGGTATAGGTTTCATAACGATGCCAAAATCAAAGAAAAACCATTAACAGCTATAAATCAGTGATTTATGCTTAAATTAAGAAATATGAAAATGTAGAGAAACTCTACATTATGCCCAAATCGGCCCTAATAAAGGGGAGCACCAGCAGGCTTAAGGTGAATATACTGAATTAAAGCGAATGCCGTTTAATCACTTTTGTAGGATTTCTTTTGATGATGGTCTTTTCTTCCAGAATAGCCTGGGCTACTGTTTTTCCCATGGCTTCAAAATCTGTAGAAATCACAGTAATGCCATCTTCCAGTACTTCTTTCACCAGGGTATCATTATAGGAAATGAGGCCTACATCTTTCCCTAACTTAAGTTTCTTTTTACGGGCCAGCTTAATCAGCATCACGTCATCGGTATCATACCTGCTGAAGGTTACATAGGCATTGCCTTTCTGAAAAGTCTTTTCGTCAATTTCAGACTGGATGAGATAAGGGTGTTCAATTTCCGTACAATAATGCAGGAAGCCTTCTATTACGAGCCTGGCATGTACAGCTTCGGGATGCGCTACCAATATCAGACGGTCGTATTTTTTAAGTTCGTCTTTTAGCTTATGCAGACTATGGTATATATCATATCCATAATCCTGATATATACTGCTGTAATTACCGGAAAGACCCTGCTCGTTTAAATCAATAATGATTCTTTTTTTATCAGGGATCAGGTTCAGCAGGGGAGCTACGTTTTCTTTTAAGAAAGTTGCCACAACATAATGGGTATAGGCGCCCAGGTTTTCCTTGATCAGTTTTTCGAATACCTGGTAGTTATGGTGGTGGAAATAGATATCGATATCAGCCCGGTTTTCGAGCTGATTAAAAAGGGTACGGTAAAACTGCTCACGCAGGATGTTCATTTTGTCAAGCAAAAGGAAGACACGAAAAGAATGGTGGATGGCCTTTTTGCGTACATAATAACCTTTTCTGTACACAGATTCTACAATACCTCTTTCCACAAGCTCATTCAGGCCTTTGAGTAAAGTCTCCTTGCTCATTTTTAACTGCTGCTGCAGTTGCTTTAAAGATGGCAGCTGGTCGCCGATATGGAGCTGGTCAATTTCAATCAGCGACATGATGTGATCGGCAAGCTGCTGGTATTTCATCTTGCCCTGAATGCCTTTTTGCAGTGTATTTTCGGAGCTCATTAGTTGTGGTGTTTAGGCAAATGTAATTATTAGACCATACAAACCAAACCAGCCTACTAAATATTTTTCGAGTAGCGGCCCTATTACAGTGTTATGGCCTTTTTATCATTTTTTATTTTTTTATTAGAAATAAATTGTTTTATATTTGTTAAGCAAACCAGTACAGACCAGACTAAAAACAAAAAAACGTTCAATTATTGCGGGAGCAGCAGGTAGTTTAATACACCAGCTCCGGTTTACAGGGAGAACACGTTAAATTCTGGGCAGGGTTTGAGCGGTGGGAATAACACTCGAAACAATACAACCAAATATAAACAAATATGAAACCAAACTTACTCTTAACGATGTTATTGGTACTGCTTGTCCCGCTGGCCGGTCTGGCTCAGGCGATAAAAACCATTACCGGAACTGTTACTGAAGAAAACGGAAAGCCGCTACCAGGTGTAGTAGTGAGCGTCCGGGGGAAAACGACCTCCGGGGTAACAGATGGACAAGGGCGTTTTAGCCTTTCCAATGTAAAGGAAAGTGACCTGCTGGTATTCTCTATGATCGGCTATACCAGCAAAACGTTAGTGATCAGCAGTCAGAATCAGTATAAAATACAGCTGGAACCAAGCAACCAGACCTTAAACGATGTGGTTATCATTGGTTATGGTGAAGTAAAGCGTAAAGACCTTACCGGTTCAGTGGGTTCAGCAAATATAAAGGATATGGAAAGGGCACCAGTAGTCTCTTTTGAAGATGCGTTGGCGGGAAGGGTAGCAGGGGTGCAGGTGGCTTCAAACGACGGCCAACCTGGCAGTATCAGCAACATCACCATACGGGGTGGAAATTCCATTACCCAGTCAAACTCACCACTATATGTAATTGATGGTTTTCCTTTAGAAAGTCCTGACAACAATACCATCAACCCCGAGGACATTGAGTCTATAGATATATTGAAAGATGCATCCTCTACCGCGATTTATGGGGCAAGAGGAGCCAATGGAGTCATCATGATCAAAACGAAGGAAGGCAAAGCGGGTCCGCCCGTGGTTAGTTATAACAACTGGCTGGGGTACCAGTACCCAGCCAGGCAGATACCTGTGATGAGCCCCTATGAATTTGTAAAGTACCAGTTGGAGCTGAACAGGAATTCGGCAACGGCTCTGTACCTTAAAGACGGCAAAACCCTGGATGCTTACCGGGACGAGCAAGGTATAGACTGGCAGGACCATGTGTTGCAAAATGCTTTTATGCAAAACCATAATTTCTCCATGCGGGGAGGAACGGCAGCCACAAAATATTCATTAAGCAGTTCCTATTTAGATCAGACCGGAATTGTGATCAATGGTGGGTATAAACGGTATCAAGGCCGGTTCCAGGTAGACCAACGTGTCGGAAAGAATTTCAGGATCGGACTTAACACCAATTATACTTACGGAATCAAAAAAGGCCAGATTGCCAATTTAACCAGTGATAACCTGAACAGCAGCTCGGCCGGAAACGCCAGTTCGTACCTGATGTACAGTACCTGGGGGTACAGACCCGTTACAGGCAATACAGATGATGATAGTTTTATAGATCAGCCTTTTGATGACGATGTGGCCGGCAATACAGATTTAAGGATCAATCCGGTGGTGAATTCCAACAATATGTATATGTATGCTTTTAATAAATCGCTTACTACCAATGCTTTTGTGGAGTATTCCTTCCTGAAATATTTTAAGTTCCGAGTAAATGGCGGAATGACAGATACACGCCTGACTTTCGAGCGTTTTAACAACTCCAATACAGCGGCCGGAAATCCACGTACGGTATATGGGGCCAGCTATGGCATTAACGGTTCACTGGAAAATCAGAATATCCGTAGTTTGCTGAACGAGAACCTGCTTACATTTAACCGAACATTTAACAAGAAACACCGTCTGGACGCAGTAGGTGGCTTTACCATGCAGCGAAATAGTTTGGAGGGGGATGGGTTTGTATCTATTTTATTACCAAATGAGGTGCTGGGCGTCCGGGGACTAGACCAGGGAACCATCCTTTCAAAAACGACCACTGGTACTTACTCAACACTGGTATCGTTCCTTGGCCGGGCAAATTATACTTTTAACTCCCGCTATCTGTTTACCGCATCTTTACGCGCAGATGGTTCTTCAAAGTTTGCCAAAGGAAACAGATGGGCATACTTTCCTTCAGGGGCCTTTGCATGGAATATTGGGGAAGAGAAATTTTTAAGAGACATTAAAGCTGTTTCGGCTGCGAAACTGAGGTTATCGTACGGGGTAACCGGAAACAACAGGGTTTCGGATTTTGCTTACCTGCCCGTCTTAGAGCAGGAAGTGGGTGCCAATACTGGCAATACCAGAAGCGGTTATTACTTTAACGGGCAATACATTAAAGGAACGGTTCCTACAGGAGTAGGAAATGAGGAGCTCAAATGGGAACCGACCGGAAGCTTCGACGCGGGGCTGGACTTGAGTTTGTTTAATCAGCGTCTGAGTATTACTGCTGATTTCTATCATAAAAGAACCCCTGATTTACTACTGAATGCTTCTTTACCTACATCTACAGGATACCTGACTGCTTTCAAAAATATAGGCGTTGTGGTGAACAGGGGATTTGAATTTACACTGAATACGGTAAACCTGAATTCAAAGCGGTTTAACTGGACTTCCAGTTTCAACATTGCCTTCAACAAGAACAAGATTGAGGAACTGAATGGCGACCAGCCCAGCCTGATCACGCGTGTGACGAACTGGAACTCTAATTTTAACAATTCCTTGCCTTATATTGCTTTGCCCGGCCGCCAGGTGGCCTTGTTTTACGGGTATGTTTTTGACGGACTTTACCAATTGAATGATTTTAATGTACTATCGAACGGCAGTTACGAGCTGAAGGCCGATATACCTAACAATGGCAGCGCTCGTTCGCTGATTAAACCGGGTTTCGTTAAATACAAAGACATCAATGGAGATGGGGTTGTTGATGCAAATGACCAGACCATCATTGGCAATCCAAATCCATCACATATTGGTGGATTGACCAATAATTTCAGATACGGACAATTTGACCTTAATGTTTTTTTACAGTGGTCTTACGGTAATGATATTTTAAATGCAAACCGGATTGTATTTGAAGGTGCAGAAGCCAGACAAAGTCTGAATATGTTTAAAACCTATGAAAACAGATGGTCACTGGAAAATCAAAACACAGATTTGCCGGTTGCAGGTGGATATGGTCCAAATGTATTCTCTAACAGAAATATCGAAGACGGTTCATTCCTTCGCTTGAAGACAGTTTCTTTTGGCTATAATCTTTCTTCAACGCTGATCAAAAGACTGAAGATACAATCGGCCCGCGTCCATGTATCCGCGCAAAACCTCTATACCTGGACCAATTATTCGGGGCTGGACCCGGAAGTTTCAGTTCGGCATTCAGCGCTTACACCAGGTTTCGACTGGAGCGCTTACCCACGGGCAAGAACTGTCACTTTTGGTATGAACCTAACTTTTTAACAATAAATGTTTTTACAAATGAAAACAACTTTATTTTATATCGCTATGATGCTCACGCTGGTTGTCAGCTCATGTTCAAAGATCCTGGACACAACCCCACAGGACTTCGTATCGCCAGTAAACTATTACAATACAGAAAGTGAATTGCAGTCGGCATTGGCCGGGGTATATGACCGTTTGGGCGACAATAGGGTGTATGCCCAGGGTATGGCCTGCTATATGGTTTTCAGTGATGAGTTTTTTATGAAAAACCAGACATCGGGGATAAACGCCAATATTGTTGATGCCTCTACACTTGAAGTGAACAGGCACTGGGAAGCACTTTACACCGGTATAGAACGCGCCAATATGCTCCTGGACAACATAGATAAGGCTGTTAAGGTAGCTGAAGATAAACGCAATGAAATAAAGGGTCAGGCGCTTTTTTTACGGGCATATTATTACTTTCTGCTTACTGATGAGTTTGGGGCAGTGCCTTTAAAACTGCAATCGACCAAAACACCTGAAGAGCCGCCGCTGCCGGCTACCCCTGTAAAAGATATTTATGAGCGTATTGTAGTCGATATGAAACAGGCGGAGGGCCTGGTAAAGTCAGTTTCTGACTATGGTTATAACACACGTATCACAAAAACTACCGTGCAGGGCATACTGGCGAGAGTTTACCTGACCATGGCGGGCTTTCCGCTAAATGATGTCGCTAAATATGCTGATGCCAGAAGCTATGCAGATAAAGTAATACAGTCCGGATTGCACGGTCTGAACCCCGATTTCAAACAGATCTATATCAACCATGTGCAGGAAATATTTGATACAAGGGAGAACCTGTGGGAGGTAGAGTTTAAAGGCAACAATCAGGGTGAAATTCAGGAAGGTGGCTCAATTGGCAGTTACAATGGCATTACCTGCGGTATTATTGATATTGGTTACGGCTACGATTATGTGCACGCTACAGCAAAGCTTTACAATGCTTATGCTGCCAGCGACCAAAGAAGGGACTGGACGGTTGCACCTTTCAGGTATGTGACTACCGGTCAAACGGCGGTAAAGACCAATTGGGCGGCAGACCAGATCTATGACCGGAGCAATGGGAAATGGAGACGCGAGTATGAGTTGCTTTTACCAAGAAATCAAAACATCACCGGTACCAACTGGCCACTTTTAAGATATGCTGATGTATTGCTGATGTTTGCAGAGGCTGACAATCAGGTAAATGGGGGGCCGACAACAGACGCCTATAAAGCCATCAACATGGTTAGGCGCAGGGGCTATGGCAAAGATGTACAGATACCTGACGCACAAGCCGATGTTGCGACGGGTTTATCTCAGCAGGACTTTCTGGACTTGATCAGGAGCGAGCGGCTGCGTGAGCTGGCCTTTGAAGGGCTCAGGAAACATGACCTGGTAAGGTGGGGAATTTATCCTACTGTAATGCAGGCACAGGCAAGGGAATACCAGGTCAATATGCCTTCCACTTTAAAAGACCCTGCAATTGCACAGGCACAGCGCGTAACAGACCGGGCCGTGCTATTTCCGATACCTAACAGTGAACTGGCCGTTAACCCCAACATCAAACAAAACACAGGATGGTAACCATAAAATTGTATCAGATGAATAAGTTATTGATTGCATCTATTGTATGTATTTTTCTGTCCTCCTGCCAGAAAACCTATGAACTGGCAGCTCCGGATGATTTTTCCGTAGAACTGGAAAAATCAAGTTATAAGGTTGGTGAATCTGTAAGGTTTATCATCAAAGGAAAACCAGAAAATCTCGTATTCTGGTCGGGCGAAGTGGGCCGTAAATATGAATTCAGGACAAGAACTGTAGTGGAAGGAAATGCCATTTCCCTCAATTTTAAGACCTTTGCACAGTTTGGGTTAACACCTATCGATCAATCTGTAATTAAATTATACATATCGACCGATTTTAATGGAAAATATGATGCAACAAATGTAAAGGCTGCTACTTGGGAGGACATTACCAGTAAAGCCGTGCTTTCTTCGGGATTGGACCAGACCCCATCAGGGCTCATTGACCTGAGCAGTTTTGCTGCCCGCAATAAAAACATGGCATTGGCTTTGGTTTATAAAACCACAGTGATCAAGCCCGAAGCACAGCAAAACCGCTGGGTCATCCGTTCGTTTGACCTGAAGAGCACCAACCAGCAAGGCGAAGAAACAGTACTGGCCAATATGGCCAATGCTGGCTGGACTGCCTTTAACTTTAGCGGCCCCGCTACCAATTGGAGTATTAGTTCTGCACAGCTGCTTACCGTAAGAAACAACACTGAACTGGATGACGACTGGGTAGTAACCAAACAATTCAACCCGAACAGCGCCACGCCGGATGTGGGTGAACCGATCAAGAACATTTCCCAGAAACTGACAGATTATACCAGGGTATATAACAAAGCAGGCGTTTACAAAATCACGTTTGTGGCTACCAACGCCAATTTAGAACGATCGGCAACTGTTGTAAAAGAAATAGAATTAAACATTACCCAATGAGATTGAACTGTATAATAGTGATACTGCTTGCTTTTGCAGGTAAAGGGTATGCCCAAAAGGCGGTACTGGCCAATCAGGCACTACGCCTGAACTGGGAAGATACGGGTAAGGGCTATCAAATAAAGCAGCTATCGGTAAAAGGGCAGAAGGGATGGCAGATTTTGCCTGCTGTACTGGGGCAGTACACCTTACTTTATAGTGCCACGCAGCCTAAAATGGATTCGGAGCTGAAGGATAAAGACGGTAAAGCGCTGAACTTCCCCGAAACAGAGTATCGCTACATTATCCCCACCTGGAAAGCCAATACTTCTGCGGTTTCCATGAACAAAGAGGGACAGGCCATTTCATTTTATCCTCGGGGATATAAAAAGGCCGGCAAGGCCCTGGTTTTTCAGCAAAAAACAGATGCAGCTGCAATAGAAGCCACCTGGCAACTGGATCCGGTATACAAAAATGACCTCCGGGTTTCCATCAGGCTAACGGCCCTTAAGGATGGCTATTATTCACTGGCCAGTCCGGCACTAAACACAAACGACAAAAACCGCTTTGAATGGGGCTGTATTCCCGGAGTATTTCAGGGCAGCAGCATCAATAGCAATTTTACAGATGCCTATGCCTACGGCCATGGCATTCCGGATCAGCCTGTGGTGGTTAGAGAGCGAACTGCGGCAGCACTTACAGCCATGCTGACCAATAAAGAAGGCATTACCCTGGCAGTAACGGCAGACCCAGGAACGGCAAGAGACCCCTGGGAATATGATAAATCTACGCAATCGAACTGGTTGCTAGGCCTGTCGCTCATCAACAGGCAAAACCAGCTGAGCCCTACCTTATACCATCCGGTACTGGGGCAGCAAAAATCTTACCTGAAAAAGGGGGAAAGCATCTCTTTTGCTTTCAGGTACACCATCAATAATTCAGACTGGTACCCTGTGTACCAGCATGTGGTAAATGATATATATCGATTTGATGAGCTGCTGCACTTAAAACAGACCAGCCAGTCTTTATCCGCGCGCCTGGAGCAGCTTTTAGATTATGTGAAAAAGGACAGTACCTCACGCTGGCGGACTTTCGATTACAAGGGCCGCACCATTGGGGCACAGGAGTACCTGGGCGGGGTTTATGAATCGGAAAAGGATGCAGTAAAAAATGCAGATTATGGAGCCATGTGGATGCTGGCCAACATGACACAGGACCCAGTCCTTGTACAGAAAAGGCTTAAGGACGCGCTGAACTTTAAACTGGCCCAACAGCATACAAGCGGCGGGTTCTTTAACGGCGCCGCTGCAGGGCAATATTACCTTTATCGCTCCAAACGCTTTACCGAAGAGTGGGGACCTTATACAGAGCCTATAGCAACCACTTATTATATGCTGCTCGATATGGGCAATGTGCGCCTGTTTGAGCCGGATAATAAGGAACTGAAATCGGGCATCCGTTTGGCGGCCGATTGGCTGCTGGACAAAATGAAGCCGGAAGGCTATTGGGAAGTGGCCTATAACAACAATACGCAGCAGCCCATGTTTGCCGACCTGAAAGATTACAGGCCTACATTTTACGGATTGCTGGTGGCCTACCGGAGCATTGGAGATAAAAAATACCTGAATGGAGCTGTAAAAGCGGCCGACTGGTTTATCAAAAATGCGGTAGAAAAGGGCTACTTTCTAGGGGTTTGCGGAGATGCCAGGTTTGCGCCCGATTTTGCAACCGGACAAAGTGCTCAGGCTATGCTGGACCTCTATGAGCTTACAAAAGAAGAAAGGTTTAAACAGGCTGCTGTTAAAACTGCACAATTCTATACAACCTCTGTTTATTCCCACCCAATCCCTAGCCTGAAAGAGAAAAAAAGCGGAACCAGAGTGCTTAAAGACTGGCAGCTGAGCCAGGTGGGCTTAAGTTTTGAACATGGCGGAACTTTAGGTTCTGCCAATCCGAGCGGGCCTATCTTACTGGCCAGTCACGCCGGCATGTTTGTGAGGTTATTTCAGCTGACAAAAGACTCCCTATACCTCAAGATGGCCAGAACTGCGGCTTTGAGCAAGGATGCTTTTGTAGACCCGGCCACTGGGGTAGCGTCTTATTACTGGAGTGCCATGAACAAGGGTGCAGGCCCCTTTCCTCATCATGCATGGTGGCAGATCGGCTGGATTACCGATTACCTGATGGCAGAGATTTCCCTGCGTTCAGAGGGGCGGATTGATTTTCCTTCAGGATTTCTTGCACCGAAGGTTGGTCCGCACAAAACATTCGGCTTTCAGAAAGGAAAAATATTTGACCAGCAGGGCAATCTGGTCTTAATGGAAAAACTGGTTTCCTTAAGCAATCCCAATATGGACTTTCTATGTGCGCTGAATAAAGAGACGAAGGTATTTTACCTGTTTGTATTGAACAATGATGACGAGTTGCAGGAAGCTGACCTTCAGTTAGCCTCTTCGCGTTTCATCCCTGGACATAGCCTGGATCCGAAAACTGTGGAATGCCTTTCTGCTTCGGGACTGAAAGTTCCTTTTTCTGCGGGCGGGAAAATCAAGATAAAGCCTTACGGCCTGCAGGTTTACACATTTAAATACAAATAAGCTTTGAAGACCATGTACCAGAAAACCAGCTTTTGTTTATTGTTAACATTGTTCCTGCTTTTATTAGCCGGAACCGCCGATGCCCAACAGGAAAAATACCTGCTGCTTGGGACAGACTTCCAGTTTAAGGGTAAATGGTTAACTGAAACAAATAAAGATGCCACCTCGGGCAGCATTTTAAGGTTTCTGGAAGGAGAGCTGGACAGCACTTCGGATGCGCTGACAGTAATCCATATCAAAAAACAGGGCCGTTATACCATTTGGGCAAGGACGCCTGATTTTGAGACACAGCCGCGCAGCAGGTTTTTCCAGCTGTCGGTAGGCACTACCAGGTTAAAGAAAGCAGGCGGGCATGGTACGCCCGGCTATGTATGGGAGCAGTTGGGGGCTACAGACCTGAAGGAAGGCGGTGTACTACTGCGGCTTCATAACCTCAACTATGGCAGGTGCGATGCCCTATTGTTAGCGCAGGATGGGAACTTCAACCCAAATAATACAGATAAGAAAACACTGCTGTCCTGGAAAGTACTTCCGCTCGAACAGGAAATCGTTGCAGAAGGCAAAAAGAACATCACACCCTTATTGCAACTCGGTAAAACAGACAAGCTGATAGCTGGAATTGACAACGGGGCTATCCGTATAGAATTTGTATGGACCGGAGCAGACCACAAGGCCATAGCCTGTAAAACCAGTATAAAAAAAGAGGGCAGCTGGCAGCAGTTTGGTACGGGCAATATGGAAGACCACAGGGTTTATCTGGTGAACACCACAGCTACTGCCATCCGGTTTAACAAATACTATCCAACCTGGGATGCGCAGGAGCCTACAGCCTATTTTTTGCTCAACGGACAGAAATATGCGGTGCAAAAACCGGGCGATGACCTCAATCCTTTTGTTGCAGGAAACCTGAGCGAAGCCATTCCCATTGCAGCAGAGGCTATAGATAAACAAACCATAAAAGTGCAATACATAACCCGCAATGGTTCAGGCATTACCGGGTTCTGGTCGTTACGCCCCGGACAGCAGCATATAGACCTGCGCCTGGTCTGCAAAGTGGCCCAGAAAGGTTATTACAGCATGGGTGTTGCCGCTTTCCAGCCTGTTGAAGAACAAAACCTGGAGAATGTAATGATGGCCCCCATGTTTCAGTACAAACGACTTTCTGAAGGGCCGCAAATGATGATCACTTCCATGATGCAGCAACCCCTGGCCATTGTTTCGTTCAAGGCCCCGCAGGGCATTGTTTCCAGTTATGTTGCAGCCAGTCCGGAGCTATTCAGGAAAGACTGGGGCTCGGTAGATTATGCGCCTGCAGGTTTTACACTTAGAAATGACAACAATCAAATACAGCCGGTGATGTTTGCGCCCGTACTCGGCATGAGCGATTCCAGGTACAATAGCGGAGAGCTGATCGACAGGCATTTTACGATTGGAATAAATGAGGGCAACTGGGACAAGGCTTTAGAGGAAGTATCTAAAGAAATATTTGAAGTAAGGGACTATCGTAAACAGGAGCAATCATCGCTTACCGATGCTGTTTTTAACATGATAGATCTCGTTAAAAATGACGAGGCAGCCGGATGGGCCCCGGCCTTAAAGGGTTTTTACGACATCGAGGGTGATCCTAAAACAGCACCTACGGTAGTAAATGCCACCCCACTGGCCAATATTGCACTCTCCATATTACAAAATGATGAGGATTTTTACCTGAGCAGGTCGCTGCCCACGATAGAATTTACCCTTTCCAGGAGCGGGTACCGCTGGGCTACCGATATCGTTCCTACGGCCTATAACGCCACAAGAAAAACACTGGAATTTAATCCCTTTACTTCCCAGTTTACCACCTCTTATTATGTAGGTTTGGACCGTTTACTGGGCGGACTAAACCCATGGCTTAAAAATATAGCCCTGCCGGGCGATAGCCTGAGGGCTGCAAAAGGCTATTCGACCGACTTCCACTCCTGGAACCAGGCGCTTTGGGCATACCAGCTTACCGGGCAAGCAAAATGGCTGCAGCAAGCCAAAAGAGAAGCCGATATTTTTATCCAGCACAAAATATACGCCAACAGCAATAAGCTGCTTAGCCATATCCCTTTTTATAATGCCAGCTTTTACGCACCCTGGTGGGACCTGCTGGACCTCTATGAGGCTACAAAAGATAAGAAATACCTGGACGCCGCTGCCTATGGTTCCTACTTTACCATTGCCGGGATTCGCAGTTATCCTAAAGTGCAGGACAGCCTGCAAACCATTCATCCGGGCAACCGTTACGATGGCATTACACACATCTGGTGGAAAGGCAATGCGCCTTACCGTCTTGGCTTTCCACGAAAAAACGGTGATGTACAGGAAAAGAAAGTCCCGGAATGGCTGGTATCGCCGGTGGGCCTTGGACTGGAACAGCCCAGTACTTATTTTACCCGGGTAAAAGGGCAGACTGTGCATCCTGTTTTTATGAGCAGCTGGGCACCTCACTTATTGCGGCTGTTCCAATACTCAAACAAGCCTATTTTCGAAACTTATGCCCGCAATGCGGTAATAGGGCGTTACGCCAATTATCCGGGTTATTATGCCGCCGGTTTTACAGATGTGCCCATGTCGGCCACTTTTCCTTACAAGGGTCCGGATGTGAGTTCTGTCTACTACCACCATATTCCGCCACACATGGCCTTTAGTCTTGATTACCTGATCACTGAAACGATACAGCGCTCCAAAGGAAATGTAATGTTCCCTTATAGCAAACAAGAGGGCTTTGTATGGTTCAACAACCGGGTATACGGCGGCGGAAAAGGGAAGATATTCGGCGATCAGGAGGTTAGCCTGCGCATGCATAAAGGCCTGATAACGATCCAGAATCCGGCCATCAATTATGTTACCGCCGTTTCCGATAAACATTTCTGGATCTTGCTGTCCTCGGAAGCGGGTACAGAACAAAAACTGACGGTACAATGGAGCGACGCAACGGCCGCATTGAAAGCGGGGAAAGCGATTTGTTATACACCAGATGCGGCGTCGGTAACACTGGACTTTAAAGGCGCTAAAATTGATGTTGTGATCCCTGAAAAGGGCTTTAGGGCAATTGCTGTTCCTTTAGCAGCGACACCTGCCAGCAAAAAATATCAGCCGCTAAAAGAGGGGATGAAAGTTATTGATATGGGGGCGCCATGGGGGCGGGTATTTCTGTTCCGCATCCGTTCTCCTTTTGGCTGGGATACCTGCTATGGTTTCGCCGAAACCGCTCCGTTAAAGGGCAGTTCAGTAAGTGTCAGCTGTAATGGCAAGCTCCAGGAAATAAAGCAATACCCCTACGAATGGAGTTTCCATAAACTGCCAATGGGGGAGAACGCTGCGCTGGAACTCATTTTCAAAGCGGGGGATGGAAAAACAAAATCAAAAAAAATTGTACTCAATGGTAACGAATAAAACTCCCCTAAGCAGGTTAAAAACTGCATTGCTGGGTTGGCTGCTGCTACCAGCTATTGTATTTGCCCAGAATGCTGATGAGCGCACAAAAATTGCGGCTTTGCAGGCCGGTGCTTCGCCCATATTTTTTGATACTGCTGTTTCCGGAATTCCTTCAGTTGAGCCGGGGAATTTCAACAATAACCTTGAATGTGAGGTAAGAGATGGCTTTCCGGCATTCTTTGAAAAACTAAACAAAGGCAAGGAGGTCCTGGTGGCTTTCATTGGTGGCAGCATCACCCAGTCAAATTTTGGTTACCGTCTGCAAACCGCCCGCTACCTGGAGCAGGCTTATCCTCAGGCCGGCTTTCAATGGATCAATGCCGGGGTGTCGGGCACAGGAACAGATTTAGGGGCTTTCCGGATAAAGCAACAGGTACTCAGACATCAGCCGGACTTAATTTTCATAGAATTTGCGGTCAACGGGGCTTATGCGCCCGGCATGGAAGGGATGATCCGTCAGACAATCAAAGCAAACCCCAACACGGCGATTTGTTTGCTCTATACCATTTTAAATGGGCAGACGGCCTTTTACCAGAAAAACGAGCTGCCTCCAAATATCAAGGGACTTGAAAAGGTTGCTGCACATTACGGCATTCCTTCTATAAATCTGGGTATGGAGGCGGCGGACCTGGAAGCTGCCGGAAAGCTGATCTGGAAGGGAAACCAGGCCGATCAGGATAAAATCCTGTTTTCCGAGGACGGTATACACCCTGCAACAGCGGGAGGAAAACTGTATGCGGCGGCCATTGCCCGGGCATTCAAAAAAATAGAAGCGGTACAGCAGCCGAAAAAGAAAGAATTACCTGCCCCATTGATTACCACCAGCTGGGATGAGGCAGGCATGATAGATCCATCGGTTTTTGCTGCTGAGAACCGGGGCTGGCAGCTGGTTTCAACGGCAGAAAATCCAAACCTTAAGAAGTTCAGTTCCTGGTTTTCACAAGTACTTAGTGCAAATAAACCTGGAGCCCGGTTCAGTTTTCGTTTTAATGGCGATATGCTGGGTGTTTTTGATATTGGCGGACCTGAAGCCGGACAGCTGGAATGGATTATAGATGGGAAACCGGTAAAGCTGATGAACAGGTTTAATGGCTTTTGCAATAACCGCTACAGGGGGCAGTTCGAAGTAATTGAAGTACCCAGGGGTAACCATTTGGTAGAGGTGGTATTGTCGGGACAGAAAGCCGATAAACTCATGATATTGCCGGAAGACAAACAGGCGGACATCATTGCGCATCCGGAAAAATACGATCAGACAGTCGCCTATATAGGACGAATTTTATTAAGGGGAACATTACTAAAATGAAACAACTGATCAGGAAAACAGGGAGTTATATTTTAACGGTATTGAGTTTAATGACTTGCAGGGCTGGTTTGAGCCAGGCCGCTGAAAAACCTTTGGTACTTAAAAGTCCCTCTTCTGCTTTAACCGTTCGTATTTACAAGGATGGGGGCAAGGGCTTCTATTATACACTCTCTTCAAAAAATCAGGTATTGGTACATCCCTCTCAATTGGGCTTAACCATTGCCGGCAAACCTTTATTAAACCCAGCAGCTGAGCCGAGACTGATGAGCGGCAGTACCGTAAAAGTCTCTTTTTCCCTGCTCCGGCATAACCATCAGGCCAGGAATACGGTATACAAAAAATACAGTATCGGAATTGGTAAAAGTCTGATCGAACTTGCTGTATTTGATGAGGGTTGTGCCATCCGCTATCAATTACCCGCCGGGCAAATACATATCAATACTGAACAAACGAGTTTTGCATTGAATGGAAATAATCCGGTATGGTTCTTTGAGCGGACAAATAACTGGAAGCTCAAATCCTACGCTGGTTTATGGACGCAAACCCGGGTTGACAGTCTGGACAAGATCAGTCCGACCGGCCCGGTTCAAGGTAAGCCGCTGGTAGCCAGACTGGCAGACCAAAGCTACCTCTTTATTACCGAAGCAGCATTGCAAGGCTATAGTGGAATGCGGTTAAAAGCAAACAAGAATAAGCTTACGGTAGACTTTACCGAAGGCGATAAAGGATTTGATGTATCAGCAGATCAGCTTTCTTTTACACCCTGGCGCATCATTGGCTGGGCAAAAGACCTGAACACGCTGGTCAATCAAACCATTGTTGAGGCCTTAAATCCAAACGCCGACAGCCTGCTATTTAAAAATACAGATTATATCCAACCGGGTAAGAGTGCCTGGAGCTGGATCAGCAGGGATGAAAATTACCTGGAACCTGCAGCAGAAAAGAAAATTATCGATGCGGCCGCACAGCTCAATTATACCTATACACTGATTGACGACGGCTGGGAGACTAAATGGAAACAAAAATGGGAGGTACTGAAAGACCTGGTGGCTTATGGCCGTAAACAGAAGATAGGGGTATGGGTTTGGAAAGATTCGAAGTTTTTGCGGGATGAGACCTACAGGGATGCCTTTCTGGATACATTAAGCCGCTTGGGTGTTGCAGGAATTAAAATAGATTTCATGAACAGCGAGGCAAAGGAGCTCATTGATTTTGAGATTGCCTTTCTAAAAGCTGCAGCAAAGAAGAAGCTGATGGTCAACTTTCATGGCTGCCAGACGTCCACCGGAGAGTACCGTACCTATCCGAATGAAATGACCAGAGAGGGGATCAGGGGTATCGAACTGAACATCATGAACGAGCCCATACCGGCAGGACACAATGCGGCATTGCCTTTTACCAGGTTCATTATGGGACATGCCGATTATACACCAGCGCTATTCTCCAAAAGGGCGTCCACCACACTTACACATCAGCTGGCCTTGCTTTATCTGTTCGATTCGCCTTTTCAGTGCATTGCCGAAAATCCGGTAAGGCTTCTGGAAGACAGCCTGTACCGCCCCATCCTCCCGCTGTTGCGGGATTTACCCACCACATGGGACAAAACACTGGTTCTGAATGGAAGCGACATCGGCCGTTGTGCCATTCTGGCCAAAAAGAAGGGGGCCGATTGGTATATAGCCGCAATTAACGGATTGGATAAAGCGCAGGACATTGGGCTGGATTTATCCTTTATCAAAGATCTTTCGGCCTATACCGCAACGGTTATCAGCGATACAGGAACGGCGTTTTCTTCTGCTGTGGCCATTCCTGCCCTGCTCAATAAAAAGAAGATTAGCATCCCTGCCGGAGGAGGCCTTGTGGTTCATTTGACAGCCCGAAAAAAATAATGTGATATGAAAACAGCGATGTATATTAAATTCCTTTGCCTATCCGTTAGCTGCTGTTTGTGTATGCAGGTGAGCGGACAAAAGGTCTCGGACATTAAGGGTTTTAAAGTGACTTCTAAGGGTAAAACTTATTTGTTTAAACCCAATTTCGTAGTGGTTTATAATGAAAAAGATCCCGAACTGGCCTTAAAACCATCAGGGCTAAAAAAAGTCCCTTACAATATCCCTACATGGAAAACTACGGATCCGGGACTGGCTGATTATCACCAGCAAACAGTGAGTGCCAGTGTTGCCGGAGATGGATTTGACGACAAAATATTAAGAAGTGCTACACAAAACCGCACAGCCAATATTTATCACGCTGGAACAAGCTTTTTTTTGAATGCCATTAAAACGGTCAGCAGCGGAGATTCCACGTATTTTATCTTTCCGGAACATGCCTTGTTTACGCTAAAGACATGGATTGTTAAAAGCAGTAAACCCTATCCTAAAATAGAATTTTCATTCGTACCCAAAAAAGCCGGCTTTTTTAGTGTAGGGTACATTGGGGCTCCCTCTTTTAAAAACGAGGAAGCAAAGGAGCTATGGCAGCCGCTGATCTGGACGGAAAAGCGGGCCCCTCTGCAGCCCTATCTAACACCCGCCTTTATGGCCACAACGCCAACCACACTGGTAAACGACGGCTACAATTCCATAGGTGTGCTGGCGGGTCCAAGGTATCTGCCTTTCCAGCCTTTGCCATTGTTGAACAACAGCCAGTTTGGTATTGCCCTGTTAAACCGTAAATCCGAACTACAGCCCCAGGTATTTGCACCTATGCCAGGCGGTATCCATTCGCAGATGAAAGCAGGTCAGGTCTTCGATTTTTCGATGAACCTGGTTGTGGAGCCATTGAACATTACCAAAACTTATGAACGGATAGCAACCAGTGTATTTGGCTTTAAAGATTACCGGAGTAATGCCACCGTTTCTATGAATACGACGCTGGACAATCTGATTGAATATTCTAAAACACAGTACGCCTGGTTTGTAGACAGTCTGAAAGGCTTTGCCTACTCAACAGACGTACCGGGGGCCGTAAAAAATGTTTCGAGCCTGAACCCGCTGGAACTGTCTATTGTAAGGGACGACCAGGAGATGTTCGACAAGCGGGCATACCCTTTAATGGAATTTATGCTGTCGCGAGAGAAATTCCTGTTTGCGATTGACAGCAACCAGAAAATTCAATCTCCATCCAGAAAACTGAGAGGGCCAATTGCCCCGCTGTCAGAGCTCCAGGTTTTATCGGGCGTTTTTGGTAACAACAATTCCTTCTATGCCGCAATGGCAAAAAAGGAATTCGGGACCGCGCGCATCAGGAACCTGGATGAGGAGCAAAAAGGACGGAACTGGGTAAATGCCATGTTTATGTTTAAACTGACCTCTGATTCATCTTATTTGAGATTAAGTCGTTCGCTGGCCGACCAATACCTCAAAGAAAGGGTGGACACCAGGATCAGCCAGTTTGGCGATCCGCTGTTCAGTTCCAACTTTTTCTGGCCAACATTTACCAATAACTGGTCGGCCTTACTGGAACTATACGAACTCACAGGCGAGCGCCGCTACCTTAATGCCGCACAGGATGGGGCCCGGCATTACACCTTGTTTACCTGGATGGCCCCGCAAATACCGGATGACCTGGTTACCGTAAATAAGGGTGGAAAAGCACCAATGTATTGGTACCTCAAATCAAAAGGGCACCAGCAGATGTATTATCCGGAAGAGAAAGTTCCAGCCTGGAGGCTTTCGGAAATGGGGCTTACACCCGAATCTTCCGGCACTTCAACCGGGCACAGGGGGATTTTTATGTCGACCTACGCACCCTGGCTGCTAAGAATAGGCTACCATACCAACGACCTTTTTCTGATGAATGTGGCCAAAGCATCTATTGTTGGGCGCTCCGAAAGTTTCCCGGGTTACCATATGAATACCGAGCGGACTACCGCTTACGAAAAGGCTGATTTTCCGCTTCATGAACACAAAGAACAGAGCGTAAACTCTTTTCATTACAACCATATCCTGCCCATGGCTTCTATGTTTGTGGACTACCTTGTTTCTGATGCCTATGTAAAAAGCAAGGGCAGGATAGATTTCCCCAGCGACTATATAGAAGGCTATGCCTACCTGCAGAATAAGTTTTATGGGGCAAAAAAAGGGAAGTTCTTTCCGTTTGAAAATGTACAGTTATGGATGCCATCCCGCTTGCTTCAGATGGACAATATTGCATTAAACTATATCAGTGCAAAAAAAGGGGATACCTTGTTACTCGCCTTTATGAACCAATCGCAAAAGGCAGTAAGCACACGGGTTGCTGTAGATGCCTTGAGGGTAGGCATTTCTACCGGCAGCGCGATCCGTATCCTTTCTTCAGCTGAAAAACCCTCGGCTTTAAAAGAGAACTCCTTTCAGGTCAATGTTCCTGCAGGCGGAATGACAGCCCTGGCCATCACCGGTGTAAAAATCGGCAGCAGCTTTCAGGACCAGATCCTGAATATACGAAAGGATGAAAGGAGCGACTATGCACATATCCCGGAAGGGGATGCCAAAGCCTTGCTGTTTAAGCTGGGCAGCTATGCACAAAAACTATATGTATTTCTTCAGGAAGATGATACCAAATGGAAGAAATCCAGACTGATATACAAGTTAAATGGAAAAACTGAAGTTGCAGTAGACAAAAATGAATACCCTTTTGAATTTACCGTCCCGGTTGATCAAGACAAACCGGTTCGTTTTTACCTGGAGCTATGGGATAAGAACGGAAAACTGGTAAAATCCAGAGAAACAGAAATAGGCAGATAACTAAAAAAATAAAGTAATGATACGAATAGACGCAGAAGAGAGCGAGAACGGAAACGGAAGCCGTAGTTTAAAGATTGAAACACTTCATACAGATTTTGCCGTAATTGGTGGCGGTATGTCGGGCGTATGTGCTGCGATTACAGCAGCCAGGCAAGGATTAAAAGTAACGCTGGTACAAGACAGACCTGTACTGGGCGGCAACGCCTCCAGTGAGGTAAGGCTGTGGATACTGGGTGCTACCTCGCATATGGGCAACAACAACCGCTGGAGCAGGGAAGGCGGCCTAATAGATGAACTGCTGGTCGAGAATACCTATCGGAACCCTGAAGGGAACCCCGTAATACTGGACATGATCCTGCTGGATAAGGTGAAACAGGAACCTAACATTACTTTGCTGCTCAATACAGCCGTCTATGAAGTCATTAAAAGTAAGCCCGAACAGATAGACGGTGTTAAAGCCTTCTGCAGCCAGAACTCTACTGAGTATGTAATTAATGCTCCTTTATTCTGCGATGCATCTGGTGATGGCATTGTGGGCTTTCTTTCTGGTGCGGCATTCAGAATGGGTGCAGAACCGGCAGAAGAATTTAATGAGCCTATGGCACCCGATGCCAGCTATGGTGAACTGCTGGGACATTCGCTCTACTTTTATACCAAAGATACCGGAAAACCTGTACGCTTTACTGCCCCTGCATTTGCCATGGATGTACAGAAGGAAATACCGCGCTACAGGAATTTTAATGCAAAAGAGCATGGCTGTAAGTTATGGTGGGTAGAACATGGAGGGCGCATGGATACGGTGCACGATACGGAGCAGATCAAATGGGAGTTATGGAAAGTGATTTATGGGGTATGGGATTACATTAAAAACTCGGGTAAATTTCCTGAGGCCGAAAATTATACTTTAGAATGGGTAGGCATGGTCCCCGGCAAACGGGAGAGCCGCCGGTTTGAGGGGGATTATATCCTTTCGCAATCGGATCTGATTGAGCAGAAAATCCATGAAGACGGAGTGGCCTACGGAGGCTGGTCTATAGACCTCCATCCGGCCGACGGTGTGTTCAGTGATCGCTCACCCTGTAACCAGTGGCATAGCAAAGGTATCTTCCAGATTCCTTACCGCTCACTTTACAGCAGGAACATCAGAAACCTGTTCCTGGCCGGGCGCATTATAAGTGTCAGCCACGTGGCTTTTGGGGCTACCCGGGTTATGGCTACAGCTGCTTATGTGGCACAGGCAGCGGCCGTAGGTGCAGCGCTATGCCTGAAATACAAAAAACTGCCTGCCGAATTGTACGATGAAAATTACATCCCTGTTTTGCAGAAAGAGCTGCTAAAAACCGGACAATACATACCGGATGTAAATTTTGAAGATAAAGATGACCTTGTAGGGGAAGCCCGTATACAGTCGAGTTCAAACCTGAGTTTTAAAGGCTTCAGCAGGGACAATTACCTGTTAAAACGGCTGTCCATTGCAGCGGCCCAGATGCTGCCGGTTCAGCCCGGCCGTTTCCCTTCCTTTAAGGCTTTGCTCAAGGCCGATGCGGTTACAACGGTAAATGTAGAGTTGCGGGCCAGCAGCAAATACGGTGGCTTTACACCTGATACCGTGCTGGCTGCAAAAGAGGTTGAACTGCAGCCCCGAGAACAGGAGGTAAGTATTGATTTTGATGTTGTTATTGACAAACAGCAGTATGTTTTCGTTTGCTTTCTGATCAACGAGAAAGTACAGCTGGCCTATTCCAATGAAAGGGTTACCGGCATACTTTCTGTCTTTAACGGGGTAAACAAGGCTGTTTCCAATAATGGAAAACAGGTGGCGCCTGAAGGATCTGGGGTAGAGAGTTTTGAGTTCTGGTGCCCGCAAAGAAGGCCTGAAGGACAGAACATTGCTTTACAGTTTCAGGAAGTAGTACATGCCTTCACTGCAGATCAGCTCAGGAACGGGGCAGACCGCCCAACCCTGCAACCCAATGCCTGGGTAGCAGAGCCGGCTGATCCGGCACCTACAGTCGAAGTATCCTGGGAAGAGGCCAGGTCTATCGACAGAATTGACCTGGTATTCGATACCGATACAGATCATCCGATGGAATCGGTACTAATGACACACCCCGAAACCGTAATGCCATTTTGTGTAAGAAACTACCATATTGAGGACGAACAGGGGCGGGTAATTTACCAGAAAAAGGACAATTACCACACACGCAATGAAATTCTGTTCGAATCTCCTGTAGAAACTAAAAAACTAAAAGTTATATTGGAACATCCATCAGGCGATGTGCCGGCCTCCTTGTTTTCATTGAGGTGTTATTCATTAAACCACACTAAATCATGATAGATACCGCAGTAGTAGTCATTTTTTCTGTTTTCATTATGCTGGTGGGCATCAGCTTCTCCAAGACGGGAAGAAACCTGAAATCGTTTTTTGCTGGTGGTGAATCTGTTCCGTGGTTCATTGGTGGCCTGTCGTTGTTCATGAGTTTTTTCTCTGCCGGGACTTTTGTGGTCTGGGGTGCTATAGCCTATCAGCACGGATGGGTAGCCATTACCATTCAATGGACCATGTGCATTGGTGCCATCATTACAGGGCTATACCTGGCCCCCCGATGGAAAGCTACGGGTAACCTTACCGCGGCAGAGTTTATAAAAGCAAGACTGGGCGGTAAAGTTCAAAAAAGCTATATCTATATTTTTACACTGGTGTCCCTGTTCATCAAGGGCTCGGTGTTATACTCTGTAGCCATACTGGTTTCAGCTTCATTGGGTTATCCACTGGTACCTGTTACCGTTGTTTTGGGGATCTTAATGATTTCCTATACAGCTGTGGGCGGTTTATGGGCGGTGATGGTTACCGATATCTTACAATTTGTGGTGCTCACAGCAGCCGTGCTTATTATACTGCCCCTGGTATTTAGTGAGGTAGGTGGGGTTCAGGCTTTTATAGACAAGGCCCCTGAGGATTTTTTTAACCTGGTTCATGGTGAATATACCTGGGGCTTCATCTTTGCCTTTGCCATTTATCATATCTTTTATATCGGCGGGAACTGGACATTTGTACAGCGATATACCAGTGTGGACGCACCTAAAAGCGCTTCAAAAGTAGCCTATCTTTTTGCCGGACTGTACATCTTAAGCCCTGTGTTGTGGATGCTGCCGCCTATGGCCTACAGGATGATGAATCCATCTTTGGCCGGACTGGATGCAGAGAACGCCTACATTATGGTTTGTAAACAGGTGCTGCCGGCCGGACTCCTGGGTCTGATGCTCACGGGGATGTACTTTTCCACTTCAGCATCGGCCAATACAGCACTCAACGTAGTATCGGCAGTTTTTACCAACGACATCTACAAAGAATCTGTGAATCCTGGTGCCGATGATAAAAAACTCATGTTTGTGGCGCGCGCCTCATCCTGGTTCTTTGGCTTGCTGATGATCCTGATTGCACTGGGCGTTCCTTACATCGGGGGGATTGTTGAATTTACATTGAGCGTAGGTGCGATAACGGGTGGACCTTTGTTGTTGCCGCCAATATGGTCCTTGTTCTCCAAACGCCTGTCGGGAAAAGCTACTATTTATATCACTTTGATATCGCTTTCAGTAAACCTGTTATTTAAGATCATTTTACCTTTAACAGGTGAGGATAAGTTATCGAGGGCCAATGAAATGCTATTGGGTGTGCTGCTTCCCTTTTTTATGCTATTGATCTATGAGTTTATTATTAAAAAAAGGATCAGTGTTAGCACCGACTATGAGGAATACCTCGTTTACAAAGCCGAAAAGAAACAGGCGGCCACAAATATTGATGCGGAGGAGCAGGAGGCGATCAAAAGGCAGAATGTATTTGGTTTGAAAATGATCAGTTTCTCCCTGTTGTTTATGTCAGTGCTTTTGTTACTGCTGGCATTCATTACTTCGAAAGCAACTACATTGGTGGTTGTGATTGCCATTACCATCATGCTTGGTTCCATAATTCCATGGCAGGCTTCGAAACGTAAAGCGCTGAACGGGTAAATTAAAACGCCCCCAATTTAGAATCTGGGGGCGTTTTAATTCAGGCTTTTGGCCTGTAAGTCATCTGGTATCAGTTCATGTCTTTTTGAACTTTCCTCGCTGTACTTTTTCCTGGAAGATAGATCTGAAAGCCAACACCCAGGCCCAGGTTGTGCGCGTAGGCACTAGATCCAAAACCTACCACACCATTGTATTTCAGCAATGCTTCAAGACCGATAGAAGGAGTTACAAAATAAGTAAAACCGGGTCCAAAGCTAAATCCAAGTCCGTTTGTGCTACCACCTCCAGATGGATTGTAACCTTGTATGCCTACTGTAGCCTCTCCAAAAAATCTGGAACTTTTAACGATTTCGTTCGCACCGGTTTCGCCATAATACCTGCCCAATGCACTTACACCGTAACTAATGTCCGTTCCAGATCCCTTTTGGGTAGCGAGGCCCAAATTGACCTCTCCACCGAGAGCCAGTCCATCCTGAACAAACCAGGCAGCTTTTGGGCTAATGTTAAAGGTAAATGCATTGGGTTTATCCAAACCAAATTTGATGTTGGATAAATTTGCCCCAATCATGACATTTCCTTTTTGTATCTGTGCATTTGTTGCAAATGTCAGGGTACTTCCTAAAATAATAGTAAAAATTAGCTTTTTCATAATTTGTAGATTTGTTTTAAGGGTTTCAGCTAATTAATTAACAAATTTCGTTCCTTTTTTGTTTATAAGATTTTATTTCGAGACATTTACGATAGAATTTTACTTTGTAATCCAATGATTTAACTAAACATTGGCAGGGGGTTTGATATATATCATCAAATTGATACACTAGAATATTAAAACTGAAAGCGGATAGCTAGAATGGAAATATCATTAAATGGCAGGATGAATGGAAAACCTAACTACTTCATGGAAAAAGTACGGAACATGTTGGGAACCGACAGGTCCGCAGAACTAAAATGGGGAATTATTGGTTGTGGTGACGTTACTGAAGTTAAAAGTGGTCCGGCCTTTAATAAAATACCCGGTTCCTCCCTGGTTGCGGTTATGCGCAGGAGCGGAGCCAAGGCGCAGGATTATGCCTACAGGCACAATGTCCCAAAATGGTACGACAATGCGGTGCGGTTGATCAACGATCCGGAAATAAATGCCATTTACATCGCCACACCGCCCTTACAACATGAGGAATATGCCCTGATGGCTTTGGCTGCCGGCAAACCGGTATATGTAGAAAAACCCATGACGCTGAATGCAGCGTCGGCCTTAAGGATGAAAGAAGCTGCAGAAAAATACAATGTGAAACTAACGGTAGCGCACTACAGAAGACAGCAGCCCATGTTCCTGAAAGTTAAAGAACTTATTGATCAGAAAGCGATAGGGGACATCAGTCTGGTGCAATTGCAGATGCACCAGCCGCACAATTCTGACCTGATCGCCAATCCGGAGAGCGCGAGTGAGCGCGGGCTCAACTGGCGCCTTGATCCGGCAATTTCGGGTGGCGGGTTATTTCACGATCTTTCCCCGCATCAGCTGGATCTGATGATCTATTTTTTTGGCCACCCTTTGAAATCCATGGGACTGTCCTTAAACCAGTCAGGTTTGTATCCTGCAGATGACATCGTAAGCGGACAGGTACTCTTTAAAAATGGTGTGCTCTTTAACGGGTCCTGGTGTTTTAATGCCTCGGAAAAAACGGATAGCTGTGAGATTATCGGAACAGAAGGTAAAATAACCTTTCCGATGTTTGGACATAAAGTTACCTTGCGTAAGAATGGTGTAGATCAGGATTTTATATTTGACCCGCTACAGCATGTACAGCAGCCCATGATAGAACAGGTGGTGAACTATTTCTCGGGCAGGGGTGAAAACCCCTGTTCGGCACAGGACGCCATGCTGTGTATGCAGCTGATGGACAGTTTTACCTGCAGGGATGTTTAGCTTACTCAAACCTTATAAAGGTCTGATCGCTGTATTGCTGCTTTTTACATTGGCAGGCAATGGCATCAATCTGTTACTGCCAAAGATTGTTGCCAATGGGATAGATGCATATACCTCCGGTAATTTTAATCTGCATGGCATACTGGTTAATTTTTCAATAGCGATCCTGTTTGTCTTTCTCTTTACATTTCTGCAGGGCATTGTACAGACCTATGCTTCAGAAAAGGTTGCTAAAGACTTAAGAACAAAACTCGCAGACAAGATTTCAAGACAAAGCAATGCTTATATTGAAAAAGCAAATCCATCCAAACTGCTGACCAACCTTACGGCCGATGTAGATTCCATTAAGACATTCATCGCACAGGCTATCGTATCCATAACTTCATCTGTTTTTATCATCATAGGCGCTACCATTTTACTGCTTACCATAAACTGGAAACTCGCACTGGCCATCCTGGCCATCATTCCGCTTATAGGAATTACGTTTTTCGTGGTGATCAAAAAAGTGACTGTACTTTTCAGGCAGGCCAGAGAGGTGATAGACTGGCTGAATAAAGTGATCAACGAAAGCATTCTGGGAGCTGCATTGATCAGGGTTGTCAACTCACAGCAATTGGAATATGTAAAGTTTTTATCGGCCAGTACAAGGGCAAGGGATTTGGGAATCGGCATTTTAAATCTTTTCGCCGGCCTGATCCCGGTTATTACTTTTGTAGCCAACCTGGCCAGTCTTACTATCCTGGTGCTGGGCGGACATTATGTGATCAGCGGCAGCATGACATTAGGCGATTTTGCCGCCTTCAAAAGCTACCTGGCCATTCTTATTTTTCCAATCATTGTAATCGGGTTTATGAGCAATGTAATTGCGCAGGCCAAAGCATCGTACGGCCGCATTGCCCAGGTGCTGAACCAGGATAACGCTGCACCGTCCGGCAACCTTACCGATGCTTTAAAAGGACACTTGGAAATGAAAGGGGTAAATGTTCTCTACGGACAAAAACCAGTGCTGAAAGCCATTTCGTTTGATTTACAACCTGGTTCAAAGACGGCCATCATTGGTCCTACAGCGGCCGGAAAAACACAGTTGCTGTACCTGCTTACGGGTTTGATTAAAGCAGATGAGGGGGAGATCCTCTTCGATGGAAAGCCGATTGATGCTTATCAGCCAGAATCCTTTCACAACCAGATCGGCTTTGTTTTTCAGGACAGCATCCTGTTCAATATGAGCATCCGCGAAAATATTGCGTTTAGTGATTTGGTTACAGATGAATCATTAGAAAAAGCAATTGAAACAGCAGAATTAAAGGATTTTATTGAGGGGCTTCCGGAAAAACTGAATACCATAGTTTCGGAAAGGGGATCTGATTTGTCGGGCGGACAAAAACAAAGGATCATGCTGGCCAGGGCCCTGGCTTTAAACCCTAAGGTTTTGTTGCTGGATGACTTTACGGCACGTGTGGATACCAATACAGAACAGCGCATACTGGCCAATGTACAGCAAAACTACCCCGGACTCACATTGTTGTCTGTCACACAAAAAATTGCCGCTGTTCAGCATTACGACAAGGTGGTCCTGCTGATGCAGGGCGAAATCATTGCACAGGGCAGGCACCAGGAGCTCATGAAAAGCAGTCCTGAGTATGTCCAGATTTATAATTCACAGCAAAGTACCAGCAATTATGAACTACAATCTTAACCAGATCAGCGGTAAGGACGAAAAGAAGTCGACATTTGCAGTACTTAAAAAATTGTTGCAGCTGATTGCCCATGAACAGCGGAGGCTCCTGTTTGCATTTGTTGCGATGCTGATCAATTCGGCTTTACTGCTTGTGTCGCCCCTAATTATAGGTCATACCATAGATAACTATATTACCACCAAACAATTTGATGGCGTATTGCTGTATTCGGGCATTTTACTGGTCATGTTCCTGATCACGCTGTTTACCGGATACCTGCAAACCAAACTTATGGGCGGGGTTGGACAGCGGATGCTCTATACTCTTAGAAATGCCATTTTCAGTAAACTACAGGAACTGCCGGTTTCATTTTTCAGTCAGAATAAAGCGGGCGACCTGATCTCGAGGGTAAACAACGATACAGACAAAGTAAACCAGTTCTTTTCGCAGTCGCTGATGCAGTTTCTGAGTAGTTTGTTCACCATGCTGGGCTCCGGGGTATTTCTGTTGCTCATCAATTTCAAACTGGGTACCGCTACATTGGGCCCGGCCGTACTTATACTGCTGTTTACGGTATTGGCATCTGCATGGGTAAAAAGAAAAAATGCAGTTAACCTTAAAAGTGTGGGCAGTCTGAGTGCGGGGATCCAGGAAAGCCTGAACAATTTTAAGGTGATCATTGCTTTTAACCGTCGTGATTATTTCAGAAAACGGTTCGAGGAAACCAATCGGCAAAATTACAATACCGCCATTGCTGCAGGGATAGCCAATAACATCTTTGTTCCTGTTTTTGGTTTATTTTCTAGCGCCGCACAGCTGGTGGTATTGTTATACGGTATTCAGCTGATTGCTGCCGGAGAATTCACCATGGGATTGCTGATCAGCTACCTGTCGTATGCGGTAACTTTCTACAACCCCTTAAGACAACTCGCTGCACTATGGAGCAGCCTCCAGGTAGCCTTGGCTGCATGGGACAGGATTTCGCAGATCCTGTCACTCGAAAATGATCTTGTTATAGTGAAGGATGATAACAGTCCTCATTCTGATGCACTGCTTAGTTTTAGAAATGTACATTTTGCTTATGCTGGCGGACAGGAAATCCTGCACAACATCAGCTTTGACCTGCAGAAGGGTAAAACCTATGCGCTGATTGGGCCAACCGGGGGCGGTAAAACTACTACTGCATCGCTGATGGCCCGCTTACATGATACGACGAGCGGGACAGTTTTATTGGACGGTAAAGATATCCGTTCTTTTACTGCCGAGGAGCGGAGCAGCAGGATCGGGTTTATACTGCAGGAACCGTTTTTGTTTAGCGGCACGGTAAAAGACAATATTTTATACAGCAATTCGGCTTATAAGGACTATACGAACGCGCAACTGGAGGCCGTAATTAAAGCTGCCCATCTTGAGGATTTACTGGTATTGTTCGACAAGGGCCTGGAAACTGAAGTTTCGTCGGGTGCCGACAACATTAGTCTGGGCCAAAAACAGCTCATCGCCTTTATGAGGGCAGTGCTGCGCAATCCTAAACTGCTTATCCTTGATGAGGCCACCGCAAACATTGATACAGTTACAGAACAGCTGCTCAGTGACATCCTGAATAAATTACCTCAGGAAACCACATTGGTCATTATTGCACACCGCTTAAACACTATAGAGAATGCAGATGAGATCTACTTTGTGAACTCAGGTGAAGTAATTAAAGCAGGTACAATGGATCATGCCATGAACATGCTGATCAAGGGCAAGAGAAGCAGCTGATCAGGGATTAATGGCTTTTATCAGCTGTATCTCTCTTTTTTCCAAATGTTAAATAAAGTGCAGAAATGATAATGATCACTGATAAGGTAACTAAGCTGATTAATGCTGACATATGCCTGGTTTTTAAGATAATTAATGCAGCAAATATAACTTTAGAATTTGATAAAGCCTTGTCAAATGTCAGGAATTGTGAATTTGTTAATAAAATTTATAAAAATGCAAACCGGTAATTTCTTAACTTGTTATAAGTAATAATTGAGCAAATATACCGACAAAAAAGTCCTGTGAGTGGGTGATCCGCGTAGGGCAGGCACAGCATAAAAACAGGTAAAAGCCGCTTGTAAAACAAGGGGCTTTTTAGTTCGTAACCCATTGATTTCTTTTTAAATAAGATGACCAGACCAAACGCTTTAAAATTTTACTTCGGTACTTTAGTATGCTTTCTCTTTATTTCATTACAAGGTTTTAGTCAGCCCAATCCGGACAGTGTTGCTGTCAACTTGCAGCGCATCATGAAAAAATTCGATGCGGTGGGGCTTTCGGTAGCCGTAGTAAAGGGGAACAAAATGGTATATACCCAGTCCTTTGGTTTCAAAAATATAGAAAACAATACTGAGCTTAAAGATCAGGATATCTTCAGGATCGCCTCTATTTCGAAATCCTTTTCTGCAACAGCCATGATGCAGCTGGTGGAAGCCGGTAAAGCATCCCTGAATGATGATTTCAGTAACCTGGTTGGTTTTAAGGTAAGAAACCCAAAATTCCCTGAAACCGTAATCACCTTAAAAATGGTGTTGTCGCATACCTCCAGCATTAACGACAGTGAGGGCTATTTCAATCTCGATGTCATCAATCCGGACAGGAATAAAAACTGGGAAAAATGTTACAACAATTATGAGCCCGGAAAAGGGTACAGGTACTGCAACCTCAACTTTAACATGGTGGGGGCTGTTATAGAAAAGCTGTCGGGAGAACGTTTTGACCAGTACATCAAACACCATATTCTGGACCAGCTTGGGCTGTATGGCGGTTATTGTGTAGACTCTTTGGACAAGAACCGCTTTGTAACTTTATATGAATACGATTCTGTTTCCAGAACATTCAGTCCCGCAGCTTCGGCCTATAACCCGCGCAGTGAGGAAATCAAGGTTTATGTACAGGGCTACAGTACCCCTCTGTTTTCACCAACCGGCGGAATGAAGATCTCGGCAGCAGATCTGGCCCGTTACATGACCATGCACATGAATTACGGGAAATACAGTGGGGGAAGGATCATCTCTAAAAAAAGCGCCAGGCTGATGCAGACCAAAGTATCCGATCCTGAAAATTATGGCCTCGCCTTGCTGCAAACAAATAAACTGATCCCTGGAAAAATTATGACCGGACATACCGGTTCAGCGTATGGGCTATACAGCGCCATGTTCTTCCAGCCCAAGGAGAAGTTTGGGATTGTACTGATCACCAATGGCTGCAGGCCGGAATACACCGCTGCTTTTAATGGCCTTTTGAAAGCAGGCATTAACCAGTTGTACCAGGATTTCATCAAATAAAACCGCTTTAAAATCCCTGTTTTAAGCCGAAAATTCCATTAATCGCCAACAATTCCTTACCAATCCTGTTGTTAATATAAAACAACGGAAGGAATCGTATGACGGAAAGACACACTTATCAAACAGGAATTATCGGCAATTGCGCTTATCTGGCCCATGTAAACAAGAATACAAATATAGACTGGCTCTGCTGGCCAAGATTTGACAGCAGTTTTGTGTTTGGCGGTTTGCTGGATAAAGAAAAAGGAGGGGAGTTTTCCATCTTACCTGCAGGTGAATACCTATCCAGACAATATTACCTCGACAATACCAATGTACTTTGCACCGAAATCAGCAATCCGGAAGGGAAATACCGGGTTTTTGATTTTGCACCTCGTTTTTATCAGTACGAACGTTATTATAAGCCTTTAATGCTGATCCGGAAAATTGAACCTTTAGAAGGTAATCCCAGGATCAAAGTAAGCTGCAAACCCGTATTTGAATACGGCAAAGCCAAACAAAAAAGCAGCAGGGGCAGTAACCACATCAGCTTTACCGGTGATGATGAAGACATGCAGCTGAGCACCAATATCTCATTGAGCTATATTGAAGATGGTAAATACTTTGCATTGAATGAATCCAAATACCTGATCCTGACCTATGGCCACGACCTCGACGCCCCAATCATCAGTACTGCCGAGCGCTTTTTAAGGGAAACCATTAAATACTGGCGTTTGTGGATCAAACATTCGACTATAGCTGGTTTTTACCAATCGTATGTCATCCGCTCGGCACTCACTTTAAAAATACATCAGTACGAAGATACCGGGGCCATTATTGCGGCAAGCACCACCAGTTTACCGGAATCTGATGGTTCTGGCAGGAACTGGGACTACCGGTATTGCTGGATGCGGGACACCTATTACGTCATCACTTCTTTGAACCATATCGGGCATTTTGAAGAAATGGAGCGCTATTTTAACTATATCACCGATATTTCTTTCAGGGATGACGAACGCTACCAGCCTTTGTTCGGCATAGCCGGAGAAAGGGTACTTACCGAACGTAAGCTCAGGCATCTGAAGGGGTACCTGGGAAACAAACCCATACGCATAGGAAACCAGGCTTTTGAGCACATTCAAAATGATATTTACGGACAGGTACTGGTCTCGATGTTGCCTTTGTATACCGATCACCGCTTTATTTACTCAGAAAGGAAGGATTCGGAGCAATGGCTGGATTATTTGCTCAAAAAGATCGAACGTACCATTGATGAAAAGGATGCGGGGATATGGGAATTCCGGAATATCGCAAACACCCATTGCTACACTAACCTTTTTCAATGGGCCGGTGCTAATGCGGCTTTGAAGATGGCTAAAACCATAGGTAACCAGTCTTACCAGGAACGCGCACAGATCTTAATCGACAAAGCTGCAAAGCACATAGAGAACTGCTATGATCCGGAAAGAAAGGTTTATAATCATGCCGTGGGCAGTAAACATCTGGATGCAAGTACCCTGCAGTTGATCTTAATGAATTATCTGGACCCGGCCTCGCAAAGGGCAAAAGACCACTTAATGGCATTAGAGCAGGAGTTAAAAGCAGAAAACGGCTTATTTTACAGGTACCTGCATAAAGATGATTTTGGCAAGCCGAAAACCACTTTTCTGATCTGTGCCTTCTGGTATGTGGAGGCATTGGCTTGTGTTGGAAGAATAGATGATGCGATAAAGGAATTCGAGTCTATCATTAAATATGCAAACCACCTGATGCTTTTTAGTGAAGATGTTGATGAGACAAATGGCAGTCAGTGGGGCAACTTTCCCCAGGCCTACAGTCATGTTGGCTTAATGAATGCTGCACACCGCATTGCGATAAAACTGGACAGGCCAGTCTTCCTTTAGGGCTTATTTAATCAGTTCTTTCAGCAATTCCCGCACTTCGTGATAATCTTTAAGATAGTACCGGGCGGCTGAAATGTTGCTGCCCACTTTAATGGTATAAGCTTCGGGTGATAAAGCCTTAAAGATATCTTCATCCGTATGATCATCCCCAAGGGCGAGTATAAAATCAGGATGGTTATCATACAGCCAGTTCTGTGCAGCTTTACCCTTGTTTACTTCTATATTTTTAAACTCTATAACCTTATTTCCAGGCATCATCTGCAGGCCTTTGTCGGCAATGATCATCCGCAGATGGTTAATGATCTCGTTGGCACGCAGTTCCCCCAAACCTTCTTCAGCTTTGCGGTAATGCCATACGAGCGAATAACTTTTTTCCTCAATAAAGGAACCCGGCGTACGGTCTGTATAGGTATCCAGTACGGTCCTGATCTCCTGCTTCCATTTATCGGTAAGCAGGGGCAGGGCTTTCCACTCTGCCTTTCTCTTCTTTTGCCAGGCCCCATGCTCGGCAATCATGTCCAGGTCAAGGTGTCCGAACCATTTTTCCAGGGTCTGGTACCGCCTTCCGCTAATGAGTATGACCTTGTTGGCAGGATCCAGGCTAAGCCCCTTTAAAATCGAGTACAATTCTTCATCAGGTGCCGCATCGTCAATATCGCCTTTAAACCCAACCAGGGTTCCATCGTAATCCAGAAAAATGTACCGGTCTTTGGCCCGGTCATAATCAGCCGCTATCTGCGCCCGAACTGCCGCAACAGCATGTTTGGTATGTAAAGATTTCTGCATGGTTTTTACTTCGTTTAGCTTGTCCATAAAGTTCTTTACCCAGAGGTGAATGTTAAACTTGCTGACTATTGCACGCATGCTGCGCATTCTCCTGTTTTGTTCCTCCAGGGGCATATTTATCGCCTTTACAATGGCTTCTTTAATATCACCAATGTTATTGGGGTTTACGATCAGGGCATCATTTAACTCTTTGGATGCACCTGCCATCTCACTCAGTATCAACACCCCGTCATCCGCTGTGCGTGATGCAACATATTCTTTGCTGACCAGGTTCATACCGTCACGCATGGGGGTAACCAGACAGATGTCTGCAGTGCTGTAGATGGCCGAAAGAAATTCTATGGAAAATGACCTGTAGAAATAATGTATGGGCACCCAGTTTATGGTCCGGAAACGTGCGTTGATGTTGCCCACAAGCTGATCTATCTGATCTTTCAGCTCTTTATATTTAGGAACGGTATCCCTTGATGGCACCACAACCATATATAAGGCCAGTTTGCCTGTGTATTCAGGATGTTGTTCCAGCAGCAACTCAAACGCCTGCAGCCGCTGCAATATTCCTTTGCTGTAATCCAGCCGGTCTATAGTCAGTATGGTTTTTACATTTTTTAAACTTGCTTTAAATGAGCTGGTGTATTTGGCTACTTTTTCATGGCGGGTTAAGCTGTCAAATTTATCTGCGTCAATTCCCATAGGAAAGGCCTCAACAACCACCTGCCTGTTTTTATAGATCAATACATTATCCAGCAGATTGCTGGAGGAAAGCCGGGAAGCGGCACTTAAAAAATGACGGGCATCATCAAAGGTATGAAAACCGAGCAGATCGGCCCCCAGCATTCCGGCAATCAGTTCTTCCCTCCAGGGAATGAGCCTGAAAATTTCAAACGAAGGGAAGGGGATGTGCTGGAAAAAGCCAATGGTAATTTCCGGTTGTACCGTCCTGATCAGACAAGGCAATAGCAGCAGCTGGTAATCGTGTATCCAGACCACATCGTCGGCCGACAGCTGTTTCAATACTTCTGCTTTAAACTTATCATTTACCACTTTATAATAGTCCCATGCCGCCTGTTCAAAATTGGCATAAGTAACCAGGTAATGGAACACAGGCCATAATACTTCGTTAGAAAAACCTTCATAATACAAGCTGATTTCTTCATTGCTCAGGAAAACAGGTACCAGGTTAAGTCCGGCCAGTTTTTCCCTTACCTCATCCTGCCTTTCCGGGGGGACTTCCAGTCCGGGCCAGCCGATCCAGATGTTATTGCCATTTTTATATATAGAGCCTAATCCGGTTGCAAGGCCACCCTCACTCGGACTAAGGACATATGCGCCATTTTCTTCTGTAATTTTTACGGGTAGCCGGTTGGAAACGATGATGGTTTTACTGTCTGTTATCATTATTACTTAAAACAACCGTTACTTGCGTTTTTTGTTTGAATTTATTGCCTTTTATCAATAAATTACTGAGGATAAGCCCGCTAAATATGTCTGGATTTCTAAGTAAAATATTTTTATATTGTAGTACATATTAACAAAAAATATCTCATTTTTGAAGGATTATTAAATTATGGCAATAAACGATTTAAGTAAAGACCTGCTGCCAATCGCTTCGAATACGATGGCAGATATTGTAGAGGTCAGGTTAAGGGAATACCTTAAAAAGAAATCATTCCGTCCGGGCGACGCCCTCCCTAAAGAACTGGAACTTGCTGAAGCACTTGGGGTAAGCAGAAACGTTTTGCGTGAAGCGCTGAGCAGGTTGCGCATGCTGGGCATGATAGAGACCAAGAAAAAGAGGGGTATGGTACTGGCCAGGCCAGATATACTGGGCACCTTTGAACGCGTATTGGATCCCCTGATCATAGACACAGAAACCCTGCAGGATATTTTTGAATTGCGCCTGGTGTTGGAAACAGGACTCGCAGACCTCATCTATATCAGAAAGACGGACAAGGATATTGCTGAACTGGAAAACATTGCAAAAAAAGAAGTAAACCACGACAATTCCTTCAGGATTAAAAATGAGATTGCATTTCATGGTAAACTTTATGAAATGTCGGGCAACGACACTTTAAAAAGGTTCCAGATCATGCTGCTGCCGATCTTCGATTATGTGGTTACACTGGAGAAAAAACCTACCAAAGGCAAGGTTAACCATATGGACCTGGTACAGATCTTAAAGACCGGAACCAAAGAAGATTTTAAAAAAGGAATGGAGGCACATTTAAAGCCCCACTTTGACCGGTTGAAATAATTATCTATTATTTTATTTTTAAAAAAGGCCTGCAGCTGATTCCTGCAGGCCTTTTGCTATTTCAAAAAGTGGTTATTTGAATTTTCGCCATCGAAATGCCTTGCTAAATAAAAACAAAAAATATTTTGTTATGTAGTACATAACTACTAATATTGCATTACTATTACCAGTTGTTCCAGTGATTTTTCAACCATAAAAGGGGAGCAGGTTGATCCTGAACAACAAAAACTAACCAAATTAAATTACTAGCGTATGTACGAGGGATCAATTACTTATTTTACAGTTCCGATTATCGTTCGCATAAGAACAACTATGTGGAGCTGTTTGCGATCAATAACAATCGCAATGCTTATGGCATTATCGTTGCCCGCAAGCGCAGCAACATTACTTCCTCCTGTTGTTGTTACCGGACGTGTAACAGACAACAAAGGTCAGGTACTGGTAGGGGTAAGCATTAAACTTAAAAATGGCACTTCGGCTGCCAGCACTGATGCAAACGGCAATTTCAGGATCAGTGTACCAGATGCCAAAGGCACGCTGGTTTTTGCTTATGTGGGTTTTAAAACCGTTGAAGAGCCGATCAGGGAACGGACATCAATTTCTGTTTCACTTGTTCCAGACGTAACCAGCCTGGACGAGCTGGTGATTGTAGGCTATGGAAGCACTACAAAAAAAGACCTTACAGGTTCGGTATCACAGGTAAACGTGGGAGACCTGCAAAAAGCTCCAGTGCTGTCTTTCGATCAGGCACTTGCCGGAAGGGTTGCAGGTGTTCGGGTATCGTCTAATGACGGACAGCCTGGGGCCGAAGGGATCAATATCGTTATCAGGGGTGCAAACTCATTGTCGCAAAGCAATTCCCCGCTTTATGTAGTTGATGGTTTTCCTATGGAAGACCCGGAAAACATGGCTATAAACCCTGAGGATATACAAACCATCAACATTTTGAAAGATGCATCGGCCACCGCAATTTATGGAGCAAGAGGGGCAAACGGGGTCGTAGTTATTGAAACCAAACGCGGGCAGGTAGGTGCGCCAAACATTACAGCCAGTACTTCTATTGGCTTTCAGCATGTAACCAAACGTATGGAAATGATGAACCCGTACGATTTTGTGCGTTATCAACTGGAAAGGGATGCTCAAACCGCAACAGATACTTACCTGGCAGATGGGCTTACACTGGAAGACTACAAGCGCACTTCTGGTATAAACTGGCAGGACCAGTTGCTAAGGCAGGCTACCACACAGATCTATAATCTGGCTATTCGTGGCGGCAGCGACAAAACGAAATATGCCGTTTCGGGTTCCATTTCTGACCAGGGGGGCGTATTGATCAATTCCGGTCAGAACCGGTATCAGGGGCGTTTTGTACTAGACCAGACCGTTAGTAAAAAAATTAAGGCGGGGCTTAACGTAAACTACAGCCGCTTTGGCAACAACGGCCAGATTGCCTCGGATGCAAACGCAGGAACAGGAGCAAGCAGTTACTTGCTGTATTCGGTTTGGGGTTCGCGTCCGGTATCTGTAAGAAGTTTAAATGCAGCCACAGAAGACCTTGATGACGAACTGATTGACGAGGATATTGACCAGACCATGGATTACAGGGTTAACCCCATTATATCTACTAAAAACGAAGTCAGAAATTCTGTATCAAATAACCTGGTTGCCAATGCTTTTATTACTTATGACATTATCCCGGGTTTAAAGCTCCGGATTAGCGGGGGAATTGAAAGTTTTATCCGCAAAAGCACCAGTTTTTACAATTCGAATACATCGCGCGGAACGCCCTTGTTTCCGAATAACACCCGGGGCCAGTTTGGCAGTGTAAATTATAGCGAACGGAACAACTGGCTGAACGAGAATACACTGACCTGGGTAAAAAAGATTAATCGCGACAACCGCATTGAGGTTTTGGGAGGTTTTACCCTGCAGGGAAGAAATACCTCCGGTTATGGTTTTTTATCGCAAAATGTGCCTAACGAGTCGCTTGGCATTCCTGGTCTGGAACAAGGTATTCCGGGCTCTACTTCCTCGTCGGCATCAGCAAATAAACTCAGTTCGTTTTTGGGCCGGGTTAACTACAGCTACCGTTCCAAATATCTTTTTACAGCCAGCTTTCGTGCCGATGGTTCTTCAAAATTTTCTCCTGAGAACCGATGGGCTTATTTCCCATCAGCCGCTTTTGCATGGCGTATAAAGGAAGAAAGTTTTATGAAGTCGTTAAAATTTATTTCTGAAGCGAAGCTGCGCACAAGTTACGGTGTTACCGGAAACAACCGGGTAGGCGATTTTGCTACCTTGCCGGCATTAACCAGTCCGCTTGGAGCCTCTTATTCATTTAATAACGGAAGCCCTTCAACCGGCGTTATCCAGTCGTCATTAGGTAATCCGAAACTAAAATGGGAAAGTACAGCCCAGGTAGATATAGGTCTGGACCTTGGCTTTTTGGACAACAGAATCCAGTTCAATGCCGACATTTACCGTAAAACCACTTCCGACCTGCTGCTCAATGCCAGTTTGCCAACCACAACCGGCTTTACCAGTGTATTCAAAAACATAGGGGAAGTGCGGAACGATGGGCTGGAATTTACGCTGAGCACGGTAAATGTGAAAACCAGAGCGTTTTCCTGGAGCAGCGATTTCAACATCAGCTTTAACAGAAACAAGGTATTGGGACTATCTGAAAACCAGGATAACTTGCTGAGTATAGTAGGATGGGAAAGCAGCTTTAATACCGTACCGCTATATATAGCTGCGCTAAATGGGCCGGCAGCCATGTATTTTGGTTACCTGAACGATGGCCTGTACCAGGTAGATGATTTTGACAAGTCTGCAAGCGGTGTATATACTCTAAAACTATCTGAACCTACAAACGGAATGGCCAGATATCGCGTTCAGCCCGGTGATATCCGGTATAAAGACATCAATCTGGACGGTGTTGTGGATGAAAGTGACCGTGTTGTTATCGGGCGGGTGCTGCCTAAACATTCGGGCGGTTTTAACAACAATTTCAGTTACAAACGCTTTGATTTGAACGTATTTTTTCAATGGTCTTATGGCAACCAGATCTATAACGCCAACCGGATGATGTTTGAAGGCAATGCCAGTAACAAGGCCAACCTGAACCAGTTTGCTTCCTACAATGACCGCTGGACGATAGACAACCAGGACAGCAAAATGTTTCGTGTGGGGGGCTTTGGCCAGCAAGGTTATTATTCCGATTACTATCTGGAGGATGGCTCCTTCCTTCGTCTCAAAACGGTTGCTTTGAGCTACTCACTTCCGGCCAAAATTCTGAAACCTACTTTCTTAAAAAGTTTAACAATCTCTGTTTCAGCTCAGAATATCTATACCTGGACCAACTATTCGGGGATGGACCCTGAGGTTTCGGTGCGGAACTCTGCACTCACACCAGGATTCGATTATTCTGCTTACCCCAGGGCACGCACATTGGTTTTCGGTATTAAGGCAGTTTTTTAACCTCAAAAAAATAAAAATATGAAATCTTTATATATAGTTCTTCTGGCATCTGCGCTGCTCACACTGGGTTCCTGCAAAAAGTTTCTGGATACGGAACCCAGTGATTTTCTGGCTCCGGAAACCTATTATAATACTGAAAAGGAACTCAACTATGCACTTACAGGTGTATACGATATATTGGGCAATTCTGATCTTTACGGAGACAATATCTTTTACCAGTTTGACATTACCGATGAGGGGGTGTATGGCCATGCAGGGGTTACAAATGGGGTGCAGGTATACAACTTTTCCAGTTCCAACGCCACGGTAGCGGCTACCTGGAAAACATTGTACAGCGGCATTGGACGGGCCAACCTGCTGCTCGAGAACATTAACCGGCCAACGATGGATGAAACAAAACGGTCTGCAATAAAAGGAGAAGCACTTTTTCTTCGTGCCTATTATTACTTTCTGCTTGCACAGATGTGGGGCGATGTACCCTTGATTCTGGAAACCACCAAATCGCCAGAGGATACGCAGCGCGCACGCACACCATTAAGAGAAGTTTACAACCAGATCGTGACAGATCTTAAAGAAGCAGAAACATTGGTGTTGCCCATCAAAACGGTAGGTTTTGGCGGTAGGGTAAACAAATCAGCCGTTCGCGGAATTCTGGCCAGGGTTTACCTTTATATGGCTGGTTATCCTTTAAACGACAAATCTAAATATACGGATGCCAGGGAATGGGCAAAAAAGGTGATGGATGATACGGAGGCAGGGCATGCCCTTAACAATTCCTATAACCAGGTGTTCATCAACCTTGCGGCCGATAAATATGAGATTAAGGAAAGCATCTTCGAAGTGGAATTTTGGGGAAACCGTTCAGATGCTTACACCGAGAGTGGCCGCCTTGGCACCAGGAACGGGATCCGTTGCCTGAATGTAGATACTGGCTACAGCCTGGGCCGTATCAATGCCACGCCAAGATTTTACAACAGGTACCAGGCGCTTGACGACCGTCGGGACTGGAATATTGCACCCTATATTTACGGTGGAACCAACAATGCCGAAAGACAGTACTGGGCGGAAAGCAACACCTGGCAGCGCAGCTGTGGCAAGTACCGCAGAATGTATGAGGTGGTTTTACCGAAAAGCACCAGCTTTAGCCCAATCAATTATCCGATTCTGCGTTATGCCGATATTCTGCTGATGTTTGCGGAAGCCGATAATGAACTTACAGGAAGCCCTTCTGTTGAAGCAGTAAACGCAGTGAACCTGGTAAGAAGGAGAGGCTTTGGTAAAACGGTGCATGGTGAAAATTTGGGTACTGTAACCATTACCAATGGCGGAAGCGGCTATTCTGCAACCAACCTGCCAACCATCACCATTACCGGTGGGGGCGGTAGTGGCGCAACTGCACGCGCTACGGTAACCAGTGGTAGGATCACCGCAATTACCATAACAAACCGGGGTGCCTTTTATACATCGGCGCCAACGATCAGCATCAGCGGGCCCGGAAGCGGTGCCATTGCAACAGCCGCAATTACTACTCCCGGCTCTGCAGATGTACCCGCCGGCGACTATAGCACCAAAGAAAACTTTCGTGCCTTTTTGCATGATGAACGCAGCCGGGAGCTCTGCTTTGAAAACCTGCGCAAGGGCGATCTGATCCGCTGGCAGGAATTTATCGAAGAGATGCGCGCAGCAGGAACAGAAATCAATCAGATTGCCGCTTCGGCCTATAAATTTGAATCGAGGGCCGGACTTAATGTTGCAGAAAAAAACTATTTATTTCCCATCCCAACCAACGAGATGTCGCTGAACCGCGCCCTCGTTCAAAACCCGGGATGGTAATTCACTTATAAATACGAATTAAGATGAAACTTAAATATATCACACTCGTTTTATGCCTGGGCATCTTTGTTTCCTGCAAAAAAGAAGCAGCCATCAGCGAACCGGATTTTAACGTTACCGGCTATAAACTTATAATAACACTCGACACCCTGGGCAATGAGGTCAAACAGGTCACTTTCGACTTCTCCGGCGACGCCGCCGTTGTTTCTTTTTACCCGGGAATTCTTGGTAACGATTATGCTTACCGGGAAGGCCGCATTCTTGATGTAAAAGCCCTGCTTTCGTCATTTTCTACCACGCTCAACAACGGCACCCAGGATAACCAGCTTACCGTAATGGCTTCCTCGGATTTTAACGGAACTTACGACATTAACAGCATTCATGCTGCAAGCTGGACCGATATCACCAGCCGCTACATCCTGAATGTAAGAGATGCTTCTGCATCACTGCCTTCGGGAACGGTAAATATTGCAGACCTGCTTGCAGACGGGAAACCTCTTTACTTTGCTTTTAGATACATTTGTAAACCGCAAAGCACAAATGGGGTCAACTCTACCTGGCGTATCCGGGCCTTTTCCATGCAGTCGCAAACAGACCTGGGCACTGCCACCCTGGCAACATTGACCACGGCCGACTGGAAACTCGTCAATTACGGAACCATTGTTGACGCGAACAGGGGAGCAGTCATTGAAAGCTCTGGTGCCATCCGTTTCAATGGAAACCACATGAATACCAACATTCAAACGGAATCATGGGCTGTAAGTAAAGCATTCCAGATCGACAAAACAGATATGGGGCCAGACCGGCCTATCGCCATCAAAAGCACCATAAATCCCCGCCTGGGCAGTTATTCATTTAATTATTCAAATCCCGGAACCTATAAGGTTGCCTTTGTTGCATCTAATGCCAATTATGAGGGCCAGACCAGTGTAGTTCGCGAAATCGAAGTCACAGTTCCCTGAGGGTGCAATGTCGCACCCTTCTAACCACATATTTTATGAAAAAGAATTTGAATTTAACACGGCTGGCGATGACCACCCTTGGGTTTGTTTTAACCCTCACTTCGATATTCTCATGCCGTCAGGCAACGGATATGCCGGAAAGTCTCGATATTGACGAACAGAAAACGGAAAATGCAAGTTTGATGGGGACGGGTGCTGCCGTGCATACCAGCATTAAGCTATTTGACGGGGGAACCGGAGGCTACCATGCTTACCGCATTCCCTCTATCGTGCGGACAACCAATGGTACGCTTATTGCCTTTTGCGAAGGAAGAGCAGATACTGACAATGATTTTGGAAACATCAATGTAGTCTGTAGAAGATCCACGGACAACGGCGCAACATGGCTGGCACTCCAAACCATAGCTGGATCTACCCTTGGTACATGGGGACACCCCACATCAGTTGTAGATTGGGATACTGGTCGGATATGGCTTTTCATGACCTGGAACGATGCCAGTCTTAGCGAAAACGGCACGGGCGATACCGATCCAATCGACACCTGGGGCCAAAGGCGCGTGAGGGTGACATGGAGTGATAATAATGGCGCCACGTGGGCAACTCCTGTCGATAAAACAAGCACACTATTGCCTCCTACCATGTCCTATGATGCAATAGGGCCTGGTGTGGGCATACAAACTACCGGAGGGCCCAATCCAGGGCGACTGATTATCCCCGCCCGAAGACGAAATATTTACAGTGATGACCACGGATTAACATGGCAGTACCAGATCATCCCTGCAGGAACGGACGAAGGTACAATTGTGGAACGTGCAGATGGTACACTTATGCGTAACGACCGGCCAGGCGGGACCCCATGGGAAGAAGCTAAAAGAAGGCATATTTCGACAGGAACAATTGAAAACGGGTTTTCTGCTTTTACTCCGGCTTCCGCACTGCCTGATCCCCGCTGTGAAGGTTCAATACTACGATATGCAGGCGACCGCTCACGCATCATTTTCTTAAATTCGGCAAGTGAGCTTACCCGTTATCACATGATGGCCCGGATTAGTTATAATGAAGGGCAAACCTGGTATGCAAACCGGAGGCTGCACAATACAATAACCCCGGAAGAAGCGGCAGCACAAGGAAAAGGTGGGTATTCTAGCATGACCAAGACGGCCGACTATGCGGTTGGTGCCCTGGTAGAGCAAAAAGAAACACCTACCGGCACATTCAATAGCCATTGGTCCATCGAATTTCAGAAATTCAATTTGACATGGCTGCTGAATGGTCAACCTGAACCTTAGCAGATATCAATACTTACTTACAATCTTACATACATCACCACTATTAAAATACACAATGAATTTACTTAGCACCATTCGCATAAATCTGCCCTTAATATTAATCACACTCATACTTGCCTCATTTTCTAAACCAGAACAACCAGATCCCAACTTTCAGCTTTACCTGCTGGTTGGGCAATCGAATATGGCGGGCCGCGGAGAAATTACAACCGAATACCGTAACCTTTCCAGGCCTGGTGTGATGATGTTGAACAAGGATGGCAATTGGGTGGAAGCTTCGCATCCGCTCCATTTTGATAAACCGAAAAGGGCCGGGGTTGGCCCTGGGCTTAGCTTTGGTATTGAAATGGCTAAAGCCAACCCCAAAGTACGCATTGGATTGATTCCATGTGCTGTTGGTGGTACCGCTATCGAATCATGGGAACCCGGTGCTATTGATCCGGTTACAAAGAAACACCCTTACGACGATGCAATTGCACGACTGCAACTGGCCATGAAAAGCGGTGTAATAAAAGGCATCATCTGGCACCAGGGAGAGGCCAATAGTAAACCCGAAAGATCAGCAGGCTATCTGGAAAAACTCGAAGCCCTTATAGGCCGTTTGCGCAAAAGTGCCGGAGATAATAACCTGCCCTTTGTTGCAGGCGAGCTTGGGCGGTACCGCGAAAGCTATCAAACCATAAATGCGCAATTGAAGCAACTGCCACAGAAAGTAAAAAATACTGCTGTTGCCAGTTCAGAGGGCCTGATTCATAAAGGCGATAACACGCATTTCGATGCGGCATCTGCCAGCGAACTGGGCAAACGTTTTGCAGCACAGATGATCATTTTACAGCAAAAAAAATAGGCAGGCATGTATTTCTTACCTAAAAATCCCCTACAAATAATAACCTTACTCTGCTTTTTAATGGCCGCTAATATGCCCATAAGCAAAGCACAACAGATCAGCCAGACGATTAACTCAAACTGGCTGTTTTTTAAAGGCGATACCGCGGCAAATGAAAAAGTAAAATGGGAGAAAATTTCGCTGCCGCATAGTTTCAATACCCATGATGTAATGGATGATGACCCTGGCTATTACCGCGGAAAAACATGGTACAAAAAAACAATTTACATTCCCGGCTCCTGGTCGCAAAAGGTCATCTACCTGCATTTTGAAGGAGCAAACCAGGTTGCAACGATATTTCTTAACGGTAAGAAAGTTACGCAGCATACAGGTGGTTACAATGGTTTCAACGTACGGCTGAACGACCTTTTGCAGTTCAATCCTGCCGGGATCACAGTAGCACTTGCGGTGCAGGTTGACAACAGCTTTGATCCTGACATCCCGACACTAACGGCCGACTTTACGTTTTTCGGAGGCATTTACCGCGACGTGAGGCTGAATGTCTATGAAAAAATACATTTCCGGGCAGATGACCGGGCTGCAAGATCTTTATACATTGCAACACCTGCTGTTACGGCCAATTCAGCCAGCGTCCTGATCCACGGTGATATAGCCGGAATTAATGCAGGAAGCACCCCGGTTAGCATAACTCATGTTCTTCTTGACCGGGATGGAAAACAAATTGCAAAAAATGAACAGTTATTAAAGCTGAAAACCGGCATTACGCCTATAACGGCTGAGTTCCCGCAGATTGCCAATCCAAAGCTATGGACACCAGAAAACCCTTATCTGTATCGCGTGGTCTCTACAATCCGCGATGGCAAAACAAAAAAGGTACTTGATGAACTGGTCAATCCGCTGGGTTTCCGCTGGTATCAGTTCACTGCCGACAAAGGGTTCTTTCTTAACGGCAAACCTTATAAGATCTGGGGCACCAGCCGGCACCAGGACAATATGCTGATGGGCAATGCCCTTCCGGATGCGCTGCATGTAAAAGACCTGAGGCTGTTGAAGGAAATGGGCGCAAACTTCCTGAGAGTGGCCCATTACCCCCAGGATCCGGCAATTCTGGAGGCTTGCGACCGCCTGGGACTGCTGGCCTGTGTAGAGGTGCCCATAGTAAATACCATTACCGAGTCGGATGCTTTTTACCGCAACAGTAAAGAAATGCAGGTAGAAATGGTACGGCAAAATTACAACCACCCCTCGGTGATCATGTGGACTTATATGAATGAAGTTTTGTTAAAGGCTCCATTTAAAGGCCAGCCAAAACGACAGGAAGTTTATTATCAAAACGTTGTAAAGCTTGCCCGCTCTATTGACAGCCTGCTGCAGAAGGAAGATCCATACCGTTATACCATGCTGGTGTTCAGCAGCAATTATGAGCTTTTTAAACGCATAGGCCTGCTCCAGGTGCCGCAGGTGGTAGGCTGGAACCTGTATAATGGCTGGTATACCGCGGGCATAGAAAAATTTGGTGAGCATATAGACCGGCATCACCGTGAATTCCCGCAAACACCGATACTGATTACAGAGTACGGTGCTGACGGCGACCCGCGTATCCGAAGTTTATCGCCTGTACGTTTCGACAAATCGCAGGAATATGAAACTTATTTTCACAAAGAATACATCAAGGCCATCGCATCAAGGGCCTATGTAAGCGGGGGCATTGCCTGGAATCTTGCTGATTTTAATTCCGAAACCCGGGAGGAAGCCATGCCGCACATCAACAACAAGGGCCTGCTCGATATTTACCGTAAGCCCAAAGATGTTTACTTTTTTTATCAGTCGTATTTGCTAAAGCAGCCATTTATACGGATTGGCTCTCGAAACTGGAAGTTACGAAGCGGTACTGCTGAAAGTGATCAGGAATTGAGCTGCCGGCAGCAGGTTGAAGTATATACAAATCAGCAATCAGAAGTGACCCTGAGCCGGAATGGCAGGGTAATTGGCACAGTAAGTCCGACGAACGGCATCGCAGCTTTTGATGTACCGTTTGCGAACGGACTGAACCTTCTGGAGGCCGCTGTGCAGTCATCGGGCAGTACTATAAAAGATGCTGCAGAGATCGATTTTCTGCTTCTGCCAATGAGTTTGAAATCGAAAACACTTCCCTTTTCCGAACTCAATGTGAGCCTGGGCGACAACCGTTACTTTATAGATGAAAATGCGCATCAGGTATGGCTTCCTGAAAAGGAATACCAGACAGGGTCCTGGGGTTATATTGGAGGCGAGGTTTACCGTATACCAAACAGCTCACGGCATCCTTACGGTTCAGACAAAAACATTCTGGGAACCGATTACGACCCTGTTTATGAAACACAGCGTACAGGAATAAAAGAATTCCGTTTTGATGTACCCGATGGGCGTTATGAGCTTAGCCTGCATTTTGCGGAACTGATTTCAGACCAGAAGCGGGAAGCCCTGGTTTACAATCTGGACAATAAAGAGGCCAGGGCCGAGAAGCAGGCAGAACGGATGTTCGATGTATCGGTCAATGGAATTAAAATGATAGACCAGCTGGGCAGCGGCAATTACCTGGTACCTGAAACTGCTTACAGCACCCGGCTTTTTTTAGATGTTAAGGACGGTAAAGGTATTATAGTGCTGTTTACTCCCATTAAAGGGGAAACGATTCTGAATGGGATACAACTTCGAAAAATATATTAAATACTAAAGATAAAGTAATGAAATGCATAAAAACCTATATTGTTGTTCTGATGGTGCTCATACCCATGCTTACCCATGCGAAAATGATTCTTCCGCCTGTTATAGCCGACAACATGGTATTGCAGCAAAAAAGCAATACAGCACTTTGGGGCAAGGCCACACCGGGCACTAAAATTACCATTGAAACGTCCTGGAACAAAAAAGCCTATTCGGTAATTGCGCAAGGCGACAGCAGCTGGCGTATAAAAATAAGTACCCCGGCCGCAGGAGGTCCCTACACCATTAGTTTTCATGATGGAGAGGTATTGGTACTGAAGAACATACTGATCGGAGAGGTATGGGTGTGCTCTGGTCAGTCCAATATGTCAATGCCTGTTAAGGGGTTTAAAAACCAGCCTGTAGCTGGCTCCGAAATGCTTTTGCAACAGGCTGAAAACCCGGAGATCCGTTTGATGCAAATCCAGAGGCAATATGCGGTCAGCCCGGAGTTTAGCTGTGAGGTTAGCCCCTGGACGGCAGCAACCCCGGAAAGTGTTGCCGAGTTCAGTGCAGTCGGGTATATCTATGCAAAACTATTGCAGGAAAAACTTAAAGTTCCAGTCGGCATCATCATGACAGCATGGGGAGGAACCAGGATTGAAGCCTGGACCGATCCGGAAAGCATAGCACGGCCAACAACCAAAATAACACACAACAGCCCAACAGTTTTGTACAATGCTATGATCAATCCTATAGCTGGTTATGGCATTAAAGGAGTGATCTGGTATCAGGGCGAAGCAAACCGCTCAAACGCTCCGGAGTATGCGCAGCTGATGCAGCAGATGGTAAAAGGCTGGCGCAAAGCCTGGAATATTGGCGAATGGCCGTTTTACTATGTTCAGATTGCCCCGTTCAAATACGACGGCGCCAACAACTCAGCCTTTTTAAGGGAAGCACAATTCAAAGCATCAACCTCAATTCCCAACTGCGGAATGGTGGTTAGCCTGGATGTCGGAAAGGAAAATTTCATTCATGCGCCCGACAAAACAACGATAGCACAGCGGCTGGCTTCATGGGCCCTGGCCAATAACTATGGCATGCACAAACTGGCCTATGCCAGTCCCGCATACCAATCGCATACAATTACCGGAGATGCGGTACAGATCTCTTTTTCCCATGCAGAACATGGCCTCAGTTCCTCCGGAAAAAAACTGCAGGCTTTCGAAATTGCAGGGGAAGACAAGGTCTTTCACCCGGCAACAGCAGCAATTAAAGGCGCAACAGTTGTACTGAAAAGTGAAAACGTAAAAACACCGGTTGCGGTGCGCTATGCTTTCAAAGATTGGGTCACAGGAGATTTATTTAATGTTGAAGGACTACCTGCGGCTCCCTTCAGGACAGACAATTGGTAATGCAAGTAGTTATAAAAAAGGAATCAGGCAACTAAGACATGAAGATATCCAGAAGAAATTTCGTCAGAATCGGGGCATTAACACCATTGGTTTATGGCTTTCCTTTCTCTACCGCAAAGGGGAATGCAACTGAAGCACATACTGAATCCGCAGCAGATCTATTTGAACATTTTCAAAATCCATCTGCCGCAGCAAGGCCCTTTATACGCTGGTGGTGGAACGGAGGGAGAGTGGTAGAAAAAGAGCTTATCCGTGAACTTGACCTGATCAAAGAAAAGGGGATCTCAGGCATAGAGATCAATGCTGTAGCATTTCCCAAAGGGGCCGAGCCTTTGAATTACAAAGCCCTGAGCTGGCTGAGCAAAGAATGGCTAAGTGTTCTGAAGGCTACATTAAATGCAGCCAGGGAACGTGGTTTGACCTGTGATATTATTGTAGGTTCGGGCTGGCCCTTTGGTGGTGAATTCCTCAAAAAGGACGAACAGATACAATTAATGGCGCTCGGTGCAAAACGCCTGAAAGGCGGGCAGCAGATTCGCTTAAAAAGACAGGAGCTGCTTGCTGAAACAGATTTCCTGTTAAAACGGAAAAGCGGTTCAATGGAACTTTTTGGGCTAAGGCTTTCGGCAGACCGGCTCAATACCTTCAACCCGGGAATAGATCTCAATTCGCAAATAAAGAATGAGGAAATCGTTATAAACGTGCCTCAGGGCGATCATGTACTTTACATTATGGTGAAGCTAACCGGTTATGCAGCGGTAACCCTTGGAGTGCCGGGAGCTTCTGGCCCCGTTCTAAACCATTACAATAAAGCTGCAGTTAGCCATTACCTGGAGCGAATGTCTGATGCCATTACAGCTGAAATTGGAAATATGGGCGATCATTTCCGGTCCTTATTTATAGACAGTATGGAACTTCGCGGCTCGAACTGGTGCGAGGATATGCCCGATCAGTTTAAACAGCGAAGAGGGTATGCGCTTGAACCTTACCTGCCTTTTGTCTTATCCAGATTAAGCCGGAAACTGGGCCATACCGGTTCACAGGTAACCGAAAATATCATAGCACTTTCAGCAGCTGCACAGGATGAAATTAACCGGGTAAGGTACGACTTCGAAACTACCAGGCTTGAGCTCTTTAATGAAAGGTTTTTACAGACCTTTATAGATTGGTGCCGGAAAAACAATGTTAGATCAAGAGTTCAGGCATACGGCAGGGAATATTACACTTTAGAATCGGCCATGCTGCCGGATATTCCCGAATGTGAAACCTGGATACGTAGTGACATAGGCACTGCCCTGCCGGAAAATACCTTTAGAACCGGCAGGGCATACCGGCCGGTTAATAAATTTGTCTCCTCGGCAGCAAGGCTTACCGGAAAACATGTGATCAGTTGTGAAGAAATCACCAATACAGATATGGTTTTTAATGAAAGCCTGGAAAGGATAAAGATTGCCGGCGATCAGAGCAACCTTTCGGGAGTTACCCATTCCGTCCTGCATGGTTTCAATTACAGTCCGCCTGAAGCTTCTTTTCCGGGATGGGTACGCTACGGCACCTTTTTCAGCGAAAAAAATACCTGGTGGCCCTATCTGAAGACATGGATCGACTACAAAGCCAGGCTATCGGCAGTTTTCCAGCAGTCCGAAATGCAGTCCGATATCGCAATCATGTTCCCTATGGCCGATATGTGGTCGGAGGCAGGGCTTCAGTACCAGCAGGTTCCGCAAATCGTTTATCCTGCTTATGCCAACAACATCTGGGAGGCTGTACATCAGAATGGTGGTGGATGTGACTATATTAACGAAAACATCCTTCAAAAATGCAGTTTCTCCAAAGGCAGGCTGCATTACCATACACGCAGCTACAAAGTATTATTTATGGTTGAAATGGAATCCATTGCCACCGGTACTGCGGAACTGCTAAGAAAATTTGCAGCTGCAGGCGGACAGGTCATCTTTATCGGCAAAGAGCCGGTCAGGTCTTTTGGAAAACAAAAAGCCAGGGAGCGGGACCAAATGGTACATACCGGAATTCAGCTCCTGAAAAAGGCTTTCCCCAGCAATATCAGTTTCTTTCCCGCCCCTGAAGAAAAAATCATAGATTGGTATACGCAGTTACAATCAAAATACAACATTACACCTTTTGTACAGTTTGATAAACCTATATCACACGTAAGCCAGGTGCACTACAAAAGCAAGGCTGCAGATATTTTCTTCATTTGTAACTACCACCTGGAAAAGGAACATCAATTTACGGCCACTTTTAATACGGAGAAGAAAACGGCATGGCTGTGGGACCCGGAAACCGGAAAGAGGTATCTGTACCCTGACCAGGGTGCCAAGAACAAGCTCAAAATTAATCTTGAACCGGCTCAATCCATGTTGATTGTTTTTACGGACGATAATAAAGGCGACTTATACCGGCTTCCGAAAACTACAGCTAAAACACCTTATACGGTAACAGGTCCGTGGGAGGTAAAACTGGAAAAAGTACAGGATAAGCCAGTTAAAACAACTTTTAAAAAACTGATCGATTTTAAAGACGACGCGGAACTGCAATCCTTCGGTGGGGTTATTTTTTATGAGAAAAAAATCAGTGTTGAAAACCCTGAAAATTACAGTTTGTTTGATCTTGGAACGGTACATGGCCTCTCAGAACTGGAAGTAAATGGCCATTTGCTGGGTTTCAAATGGTATGGAAAACACCGTTATAATTTAAACGGAACTTTAAAAAAAGGTGAAAACACCATAAAAATAAAAATTACTACTGTACTTGGAAACTATCTGAAGTCACTAAAAGATAATCCTGTAGCCCGGGAGTGGACCCATATAAAACCACAGCCATTGTATGGTGTTGGACTTATAGGCCCTGTGAAACTGATGTAGTTCAAATAATTCATTATAAAACAAATATGAAAGATCAGAGATATATTTTAGCCATTGCTGTTGCGCTGCTGACAATTGCCAGTTCAGGTGTAAGCCGGGGGCAGGGCAGCAAACAGCAAAAACCCAATGTTCTTTTTATTGCGGTAGACGATTTGCGTCCGGAGCTGGGATGCTACGGGAACAAAATCGTGAAAAGCCCAAATATAGATAAACTGGCAAAATCAGGTGTTTTATTTAACCAGGCCTATTGCCAACAGGCCGTATGTTCGCCTTCCCGGACTTCTATAATGACCGGAAGAAGGCCAGATGCTACCAAGGTATGGGACCTGAAAACACAATTCCGCAATACCATTCCGGATGTCATTACCTTACCCCAGTATTTTAAAAACAACGGATACCATACCCAGAGCATTGGCAAGATTTACCATGACCCGGCAGCTGCGCAGGATGCACTTTCCTGGTCTGTACCGGAGATACTTGCGGTAACCAAAAAGGAAGGTAAATATGTGCTGCCTGAAAATCTCCGTACAAAATCGGCTAAAGCTGCATCTACAGAAAAAGCAGATGTACCTGACAATGCCTATGTTGACGGACAGGTAGCCGAGCAGGCCACAGAAGTGTTAAGGAACATTAAAGACAAACCCTTCTTTTTGGCCGTAGGATTCCGCAGGCCGCATTTGCCCTTCAGCGCCCCAAAGAAATACTGGAACATGTACAATCCAGAAGAAATTATCCCGCCCGCACAGAAAGGCCTTCCGAAAAATATACCTCCATATGCGGCCCATAAAAATGAGGAACTCAGGGGATATACCGACATTGGCACTGATCGTCCGATTACTGATCCTAAAACACGGGAATTGCTACATGCTTATTATGCGGCAATCAGTTATACGGATGCCCAGATTGGTAAAGTTCTGGCCGAACTGGATCGTTTAAACCTGACAAAAAATACCATTATTGTATTGTGGAGTGATCATGGTTTCCATCTCGGAGAAAAAGGCCTCTGGGCAAAATCAACCAATTATGAATGGGACACCAGGGTGCCTTTAATCATTTCAGTTCCGGGAAAGAAACACGGTGTAAGATCTGATGCTTTGGTTGAACTGGTGGATTTATACCCCACACTGACTGAACTTGGCGGTCTGGGAATCCCGGCTGGCCTGGAAGGGACTGCATTATCACCTTTATTGGATCAGCCCAATCAACCCTGGAAAACAGCAGCATTCAGTCAATTTCCAAGGCCATGGTTGTATAAAGGAATGCCAGAGCTGATGGGCTATACCATGAGAACAAAAAGATACCGCTATGTGGAATGGCACGATTTTAAAACGGGGGCAGTAAAGGCAAAGGAACTTTACGACCGCCAGCACGACCCCGATGAGTTCAAAAATATTGCTGATCTGCCATCCAATGCCGGCCTGGTAAAACAACTGGGAGAACAGCTCAATGAGGGCTGGCAGGCGGCACGCCCTGTTGCTGCTGTATCAGCGGTAACAAAAGATCAGGTACTGCAGAAAAAATATAAGATCCCGGTACTTAAGGGCAAGGAAAACAATCCTGTAATACGCCTGAAAGTTCAACTCAAGGATGCTGCCACACTGCAGCAAATTGAGCTCCTCACCACAGGCACACTTCCGCTTTCAGCCATTCAAAGCCTGAAAATTTTTGCATTGGGGCCGGATTCAGCATTGCTGAAAACAGAAAGGTCGGAAAGGGGAGTGCTTTTTGCCGAAGCAAAAGCCCCGATCAGGGAAAAAACCATTCTAAATGGGAACCTGCCGCTAAAAAAAGGAAGCAGCTACCTCTGGATAACGCTGACTTTAAATCCGGATGCCGATATGAGCACATTTTTGAATATCAATGCCAGTAGTGCAACGTTAAACAAGGGCAGTCTGAAAATAATCCCTGATAATTACGCAAGCCGTCTGGGTGTTGCGCTTAGGCAACACGGTCAGGACGGAGTGCACACCTACAGGATTCCCGGACTGGCTACCGCCAACGATGGTACTTTGCTGGGTGTTTATGATGCTCGCTACGACAGCGGAAGGGACCTGCAGGGAAACATAGACATAGGCTTGTCCAGAAGCACAGATAAAGGCAAAACCTGGCTGCCCATGCAAATTGTATTGGATATGGGTACCTGGGGCAATTTACCCGAAAAATTTAACGGCGTTTCTGATGCCAACATCCTGGTCGACAAAAAGACCGGTCATATATTTATCGCAGGCCTCTGGATGTATGGGGTAATCAACGATCAGGGCAAATGGATTGAAGGCCTGAATGAAGGCAGTAAAGACTGGAACCACCAGTGGAAAACCAAAGGTTCGCAACCAGGTTTTGACGTGAAACAAACCGCACAGTTCCTGGTGGTAAAAAGCACCGACAATGGTAAAACATGGGCCAAGCCGGTAAACCTGACCAAAATGTGCAAGCAGGAAGACTGGTGGTTATGGGCACCCGCTCCGGGTCAGGGCATTACGCTTAAAGACGGAACAATCGTATTTCCAACCCAGGGCAGAAACGCAAAAGGAGAAGCTTTTTCCAACATTACCTATAGTAAGGATGGCGGCAAGACCTGGAAAACAAGCAAAGCCGCAGTTGCTGAATCCACAACGGAAAATATGGCCGTAGAACTTACTGACGGCACATTGATGTTAAACATGCGTTCCAATAAAAACACTACCGACACCAGCAGCACCAACGGAAGGGCAGTGGCCATTACCCGGAACCTTGGAAAGGACTGGGATCTACATTCAAGCTCGCACAATGCCTTGCAGGAACCTACCTGTATGGCCAGCATCATCCGTCATGATTTTGAGTACAAAGGGAAGAAAAGATCGGTTCTGCTGTTTTCCAATCCTGATTCAAAAACGATACGCAAAAACCTCAGCATTAAAATCAGCTTTGATGACGGCAAAACCTGGTCCGATAAAAAGATACTGCTGGATGAAGAAAAAAGCAGGGGCTATTCCTGTTTAACGAGTATAGACAACAACACCATAGGTATATTATATGAAAGCAGTCAGGCCGACCTGGTATTTCAGGCCATCCAGCTGGATGAACTGCTTTAAAATGAAACAAAACAACTACTAAAAAACAATTGATATATGAATAAGATAACCGGGCTAATAGCAGCAACATTTGCTGCTTATCGTGAAGATGGAACTATAAATTTAGCGCTCATTCCATCCATTGTAGATAAAATGGTGAATGATGGCTTGTCGGGCGTATTTATTTGCGGCACCAACGGAGAAGGCCCAAATCTGACTATCGAAGAACGGATGGCCATTGCTGAGGCCTATGTGAAAGCTGCTGATAAAAGAATCCTTGTATTGGTGCACGTAGGGCACAGCTCTATTGCCGAATGCCGTAAACTTGCTGCCCATGCCGAGCAAATCGGTGCGGATGCCATCTCCTCGGTAGCTGCCTTTTATTTCAAGCCAAGCTCAGTGGCCAACCTGGTAAAAAGCATGGCCCAGATTGCCTCGGCGGCACCAAATACGCCCTTCTACTATTACAGCATTCCTGCCCTTACCGGTGTAGGCATGGATATGATCAGCTTTTTAAAAGAAGCTGAAGTGCTGATCCCCAATCTGGCCGGCATTAAGTATACCGCGGCTACCTTGCACGAGTACCAGGCTTGTTTAAATTACCGGAACGGAAAATTTGACATTCTTTTTGGCTACGATGAAATGTTGTTACCAGCACTGGCTGTAGGTGCTAAAGGAGCCATTGGCAGTACTTATACCTTTGCCGCCCCTTTGTACCTGAAGGTAATGAAGCTTTACGAAGAAGGATTAAATGCTGAGGCTGCCGCTACGCAGCTGCATGCAGTGAATATGGTGAGGGAGCTGGTAAAATATCCACCAATACCCGCACAGCGTGCCATTATGGAAATGGAAGGTTTTAATTTAGGCAAATGCCGTTTACCACTTGAACCACTGTCGGCTAAAGAATCGAGTGACTTCAAAAATGCACTGCAGGAACTCGATTTCTTTAATATCGTTAAGCAGGCTTACCAACTCATATGAGACCCATTTATTTACTTCTAATCTTAGCTATGACAACAGTTTTAACGGAGGGGCTTGCCCAATCCGGTACCAAACCGGTGCCGGGCTGGTCGGAGTTCAGTCCAATACCCGATCAAATTGGCTTTGCTGGTTCTTTTGCAGGCATTTCAAATGGCACATTACTGGTAGCAGGCGGTGCAAATTTTCCGGATGGCGGAGCACCCTGGACAGGTTCCAAAAAAGTATGGCAGGACCATATTTTTGCACTTGAAAAACCGAATGGTACCTGGAAACTGGCAGGAAAATTACCCCAACCATTGGGCTACGGAGCATCCATCAGCTGGAAAGGAACACTGATCATCATCGGTGGGAGCAACGAAAAAGGGCATTATGCGGATGTGTTTCAGCTAAAATACAATGGGGGTCGTATAGAAAAGACAGATTTACCTCCCTTACCAACTGCCATAGCCAATACTTCGGGAATACTGGCGGGGGATGTCATCTATATTGCAGGCGGAATTGAGCGTCCGGATGCCCGAAATGCCGGCCAGAATTTCTGGTCGCTTGACCTGCAGGCCAAAAAAAGGGAATGGAAAATATTGAAATCCTGGCCAGGTGCAGGCCGCATGTTTGCCGTTACCGGGGCAATGGGAAATGATTGCTACCTGTTTAGCGGCAGCGAACTGATCAATGGCAGCAGGAACTACCTTAAAGATGCCTATAGCTATAACCCGCAAACAGGGTGGAAAAAAATTGCCGATCTGCCGGTTTCTGTTGCCGCAGCACCAAGTCCGGCCTTTACGCTAAACCAAAACCTGCTGGTGTTTGGCGGTGATGATGGCAGACTTGCTGCCGATGCCGCGGTATTGAAAGAAAAACATCCCGGATTCTCCACACAGGTATTGAATTACAATACCTTTACAGATAGCTGGTCTGTAGTTACAAAAATACCTGCACCAGCCCCGGTTACCACGAGCCTGACCGTATGGAATGGGAATGTTGTAATTCCGGGAGGTGAAGTCAGGCCTGCGGTAAGAACACCAAAGGTTCTTACTTACAAACCATTAAAAAAATAAAAACCTTAATCCGATCAAAACCAGATACATGAAAAATTCTGTACAAAGCAGCACACTTTACGCCTGGATCATTGTGGCCATGCTATGGGTTGTTGCCTTTTTAAATTACCTGGACCGCATTTTAATTACTTCTATGCGCGACCCAATAGTGGCTGATTTCCATTTATCAGATGCGCAATTTGGCCTGCTCACTTCTGTATTCCTATGGTCGTACGGTATTTTGAGTCCTTTTGGCGGCTTCTTTGCCGATAGGTACAGCCGCAAAAAAGTGATTGTGTTCAGTGTAATGGTATGGTCGGCCGTAACGCTGTGGACCGGCTTTGCAGCCTCATTTCAGGAAATGCTGATCGCACGCTTTTTAATGGGGGTTAGTGAAGCCTGCTATATACCGGCAGCATTGGCATTAATTACCGATTACCATAAAGGCCGCACACGCTCGCTGGCCACCGGGCTGCACATGAGCGGTCTTTATGCCGGACTGGCCCTGGGCGGTATGGGCGGCTACATCGCCGAATTGTGGGGCTGGCGTTTTGGCTTTCACATTTTTGGTGCCGTAGGGATTTTTTATTCCTTGCTGCTTTTGTACGTCCTGAAAGACCATAAAGCCTCTGCTGAAACAGCTTTAGAGGCCTCTGTTAGCGAGGACAAAGAAAAGATCAGTTTAACAGGAGCATTAAAAGTACTGTTCAGTGAGACTTCTTTCTATATTCTGCTGATCTATTTTGCCGTTCTGGGCATCGTAAACTGGCTGGTGTACGGCTGGCTGCCCACATTCCTTAAAGATCATTTTCACCTTAACCTGGGCGAAGCCGGAATTTCTGCTACAGGTTATATCCAGATCGGCTCATTTGTTGGTGTAATAGCAGGAGGGATACTGGCCGACAGGTGGACACGTAAAAACAACAGAGGCCGCTTGTATATACTCATTATTGGATTTACACTGGGTGCGCCCTTCCTGTTCCTGATGGCCTCCACCAGCATCTTTAGTATCGCTATTATCGCCATGCTTATTTTTGGATTGGCCAGGGGCTTTAATGACGCGAATATGATGCCCATACTGCGACAGGTGGCAGACAGCAGGTACATTGCAACCGGATATGGCTTTCTTAACTTCCTGAGCACCATTGTGGGCGGACTAATGGTTTATGTGGGCGGTGCATTAAAAGATGCCCAGGTAGATCTTTCCATCGTCTATCAGGTTTCTGCAGTGGTTATGCTCCTGGCCACCTGGCTTTTATTTGCCGTGAAGCTAAAAAAGAACAATACCTGACATTTTAAATTACTATTTTGTTTACGTACACGAGTTTCTTATCTTGTACATTATTAAGCCATAAACCAAAACCAACAAATGAAAGCTTTGAAATTATTACCTGTAGCAGCAGCATTGCTCTTTTCCTTCAATTCCTATTCAAAAGTTACTTTGCCCGCCATCATCTCCAATGGGATGGTATTGCAGCAACAAAGTAATGCTGCCTTATGGGGCAAGGCAAAAAGCGGTGCAAAGCTTACAATCATTACTTCCTGGAACCAAAAAACATATACTGCCAATGCAGCTAAAGACGGCAGCTGGAGGCTGTCTGTACAGACGCCCAAAGCTGGTGGCCCTTTTAAAATCACGTTCAACGATGGCGAAAAACTGGTGCTCGACGATATCCTGATTGGTGAGGTATGGTTATGCTCGGGTCAATCGAATATGGAAATGCAGGTTAAAGGCTACAGCAACCAGCCGATATTGCACAGCAACGATATACTGACAGAAGCAGAAGAACCGGGGGTAAGGCTCTTCAGGGTAGAAAGAAACATGTCGAGAACTCCTTTAACAGAACTGAATGCCAAATGGGAGCATACCAATTCTGAGACCGTTGGCCAGTTCAGTGCAGTAGGGTACCAGTTTGCCCGCATGCTGCAGCAACGCCTTAAAGTACCTGTAGGTATTATCCAATCGGCCTTTGGAGGTACCGTGATAGAAGCATGGATGAACAAAAAAGCCTTTGAAGGCGTTACCGATTTTAAGATCCCGGCTGATACGGCTAAGATCATTAAAAACGAACCCTTTGTACTTTTTAATGCGATGATCAATCCGATAGCTGGTTTTAACATCAAGGGTGCACTATGGTACCAGGGCGAAAACAACAGGTTCAATGCCGGTACCTATGATAAAAAAATGGAAGCTATGGTAAAAGAGTGGCGCAGCATATGGGGCTGTGGCGAATTTCCTTTTTATTATGTACAGCTGGCCCCAAATGTTTACAAAGATGGCAAAGACCAGGTACCAGTGATCTACGAATCCCAGGCCAGGGCGATGAGTCTGATCCCGAATTCAGGAATGGTGGTAAGCGTGGATGCCGGCAGCCAGACTACGATACACCCGCCAGATAAAACCATCATTGCCAAAAGGTTATTGTACTGGGCGCTGGCCAGAACCTATGGTAAAAAAGGTGTTTCCTATATGGGGCCGGTTTATAAAGCTTTAAAGGTTGAAGGGGCCAAAGCCATTGTTAGTTTTGATGAAATTCCTGCAGGATTGACGGCATACGATAAACCGCTGATCTCTTTTGAGGTAGCAGGGGCAGATAAAGTATTTTATCCGGCAACAGCTGTCATCAGCGGCAAAACAGTGGTTGTACAAAGCAATGATGTTAAAACCCCGGTAGCAGTAAGGTATGCTTTTAAAGACAGATCGGAAGGCAATCTTTACAATGTTGAAGGGCTACCCGCAGCACCATTCAGGACAGATAACTGGTAAACTTATCCATAAAAAAATAATAACTTGCGCATAAATTAACCGATCCGTCGTTAATGTAATCAAAGCAACGTATATCTATTTTATGGTCAAAAACTATAAGTTCCTGCCGCTCATTGCCCTTATCTTTCTAAGTTCCTGCTCTTCTATGTATATGCCCAATGTTCCGAACACCCCTATGCTGAGCCAGAAGGGAGAGTTTAGCGGAGGGGTACACCTTTCGCCCCGGTTTAACACCAGCATCAACGGCGCCTATGCAGTTTCCGATCACATAGGCGTATTGTTTAGCGGCTCTTATATGAACAGGGAAAGAGAAAGTAAAGATTACCGGCATAAGCTGGTAGAAGTTGGCGGGGGCTGGTTTGATACTTTCGGGCCGGATAATAACCGCATTATCGAGATCTATGTAGGCTATGGCGGCGGCAGAACCGACCGGACTTTCAGAACTTTTGACGACAATAACATGCTAACTGCTACAGATATAGAGGAAGTAACCTACAGCAAAACCTTTTTACAGGTAAACTACAGTTCAAAAAAGAACAACAACCTGCGTTTGTTTGGCAAAGATTTCCCTTTGAACTATGGCACGGCCCTGCGCATCAGCGATGTGAACATGAAAACCTTCATGCGCAATTCAATGGGGCAGCAACGGGAAGGAAATGTGTTTTTTGAACCGGTTTTCTTTACCAGGATGCGCCTGAGCGAATTGGTTCAGCTGCAATATACCACCAGCGGAACTTTTGGCATCAACAGCAGAAAATTCATGAATGCCGGCAATTCCATATTTACACTTGGCGCCGTATTTAACCTGAACGGAAAAAAAGCAAAATAGCCAGACTGAGGTTATTTTGCTTTTAAAGACATAATCCAGCTGGCAATCTGTTTTACTTCAGCTTCTTTCATGGCCGGATGGGCAGGCATAGGAACCTCGCCCCATACACCAGTACTGCCTTTCGCTATTTTACCACTGAGATAAGCAACTGCATTCTTATTTTGTTTGTATTTGGCAGCGACCCTTATAAAGGACGGCCCTATAGAGGTTCCATTTTCTTTATGACAGGTACTGCAATCTGACCTGAGCATTAATGATTTTCCTGTAGCTGCCTGAGTTGTCCTCTGGTGCCCCATTGGTACAGCCACAGTGCCTGGCTTTTTGGTATTTGAGACATACTGAGGAAGTTTAGTAGTTTTCAGATAGTCAATCCTTGCAATTCCTGCATCCGGATTTTTAGAGAACCAGCCTTTGCCATATTCCAGGATATACAATTTACCATCGGGGCCAAGTTCCATGTCAATAGGTGCCGCCAATGATATATTTGTAAGAAAAGGCTCCATACTCAGGTAATTTCCTTCCGGGGACATGGTTACGGCCTTCACCCAGCCTCGCATCCATTCATAAATGATCAGTTTGCCGTTATAATAAGCCGGATAGGGTGCAATACCAGGTTTTGTATGGTAAACAGGTCCGGCCATAGCTGTCCGCCCGCCTGAACCTACATCAGGAAATTCTTTTGAAACCCCATAAGGATACCAGATATAGGCAGGTTCTGCTGCTGGCAGCGTAGTTAAGCCTGTGTTATTTGGCGAATTGTTAATCGGCTCAGCAGGATTAAAGGCTGGTCCGTTTTGCCCGTTGGTATAGTCATAAGCTTTGTAAGCATAGTTGTTGCCAATAAATAATGGCCAGCCAAAATTCCCGGCTTTACGGGCCTGGTTAATTTCATCATAACCCCGAGGCCCTCTAAGTTCGTTATCATCATTTGCATCAGGGCCAACTTCACCCCAATATAAAAAACCTGTCTGCTGATCTACTGATATCCGGTAGGGGTTCCTGTTGCCCATAACATAGATCTCAGGCTTGCTTTTCGGATCATTTTCAGGGAATAAGTTACCATCAGGAATACTGTAAGTACCATCTGGTTTCATTTTGATTCTTAATATCTTACCTCTAAGATCGTTGGTGTTACCTGAGGATCTTCTGGCATCGTACTGATGCAGCCCAGGTCTGTTGTCTAAAGGGGCATAACCCTTATTTACATATTCATTTTTAGGCACATCAAAAGGAGTAGAGTTGTCACCGGTAGATACGTATAGTAACTTATCCGGCCCAAAAGCAATAGAACCTCCTGTATGGCAGCAAATCTCCCTTTGAGAATAAAACTCAAGGACTACTTTTTCAGATGCCGGGCTGATTTTATCGTTGACCAGCCTAAAGCGGGACAAGCGGTTTACGGAAGTTTTTAACGGACTGTAAAATATAAACACATATTGGTTTGTTGCAAAATCAGGATCCGGGGCAATACCCAGCAATCCTTCTTCGGCATTTACATTGGGCACACTGGTTTTAAAGTAAACATCCAGTTTGAGTGCCTCTTTCAATGTTTTAGTCTTGTTCTTGTAAAGCATTACCTCGCCTCTACGCTGCGTTACAAGGATATCCAGATTTGGAAGAACAGCCATTTCTGTAGGTTCTGTAAACTGTCCCTTCACCAGGCTTGTTTTCACAAACCGACGCTGGTCTGGGGTATCAGCTTGTGAATTGTACTTTTTCTCCGTTCCAGGATTGCTAAAAAAGGACAGTAGGAAATAGCCAATGCCGGAGAGCATTAAAGTAGGTAATATTTTCATGGTTAGTTTGTGTGTGTTTTATACACTAATCTATTACTAAATAATCAGGACCACAAGTAATAAATTAAAAAACAGGAGATTACCTACACCAGAAGCGCCTTTAAGCGACGTGTCTTTATCTTTAAGGCAGATCCTTTCCTCAGGAACTCTGTATAGCCTTTGTGTAATTTAATGGCTTTTATAGCATCATACCCGGTGCTTGAGCTTCTTATTTTATTGAGCAGAAAGGTGTCATCTTTAAAAAGATCTGTTTCCTTTAAAAAACCTGTTTTTAAAAAGTCACGGATGATCAAAGCCAGCTGATGATTGGCATATACGTATAAAGGTGCGTTGAATACTTCCTGGTTTAGCTGTTTAAATACGTCATTGATCCAGTCGGCCTGTTTTTCATCGGTAACTACCATTTGTCCGTTTTGCAGACGTATGTGCTTTAAAAATAGCCTGGCATTATTCCAGCTGATCAAACGTGCGTGAAGCGAATCGCGCAGGGTATAATCCAGCCGGTCGGCACAAAGGTCGGGCAGGGGCCGTTCCAGTATATTAAAATCTCCATTCAGTACCTGGTCTGCACTGTAGCCATGTTTCACCAAAACATCCGGTATTTCTGAATCCATCAATACATCAGTAAATACCTGTTCATGGTAGTTTTCTTCGCCATTTTCGAATACATAATCGCCAACATGGGAAAAGGCGGTGTGCGACACATCGTGAAGCAGGCCGGCAATCTGTTCCAGTTCTGTGCCTCCAAGCATCCTGATGAGCAGGGCTACCCCAATAGAATGTTCCAGACGGGAATGGCCCAGATCGGGGTTTACCAGGAAAATTGCCCCGCTCTGATGAATACCAGCTAAACGCTTCAATGCCTTGGTATCCAAAAGATCAGCAAAAACTGCTGGCAGTTCCACATTTCCGTAAAGTATATCATTCACCTGTATCATTTTTGCTGGGGCTAAAAATTATATAATCGTATTAAATATTGATGACGCAATAATACTAATTATTTTAGCAAACAAAAAATAATGCGACTTTTTTTAGTGTTATAATCTTCCAATAAAAGCCCTATATGCGTCTAAGATACTTAGGATCCCGCTAGGTCTTTTCTAGGTCCTTTCTAGGTCGTCTCTAGGTCAAATAACCCAAAAAAGACCTACGAATGTCCTAATAAGGTTTAAAAGATATTTAAAGGGTAGAAGCAACAACCTTTAGCCTTAATTACAGTCGGCAAATGGACATTAAATCTTTATTTCAGAAACAGCCAGGCCAGTAAAATACTATAGGAAATTCCCGATTCTTTGAATTGCTGCCGGAGGTTCTTTAAGGCTTCAACAAGGTGGTTGTTTACTGTATTTTTAGAGATGTTTAATCTTGCTGCAATCTCCTCATGGCTAAGCCCTTCATAACGGCTAAGTTTAAAAACCAGCTGCTGCTGTTTGGGCAGTTTAGCTACAGACTGATCGGTAAATTCCTGCAGATCGGCCAGCAATACCGCTTCTTCTGTTTCATTATGTGCCTCGCTAAGGTCTGACCATAATTTTTCGCGTGCAGCTCCTGCTGTTGCTGCATTGCGCAGTACATTTAGCGTTAACCTCCTGGCAATCTTATATAAGTACGGACCGAGGGGGTAATTTACATCCAGCTGATGCCGGTTTGTCCAAAGGTTGATCAGGGTTTCCTGTACAATTTCCTGGCTCATTGCCTTGTTTTTAAGGAAACGCCAGGCAAAGCTATAAAGTTTGGTTTTATAAGTATCATAAACAATAGCAAATACAGGTTCTTCATTATTACGAAGCCCTATGATAAGTTTAGTTTCACTATGTATTTGCCCTTCCATGCCCCGGTTATTTCATCCCTGCAAGGTAAAAATAACTCGGCAATTTGCCTTCAGATAAAAAAATAAAAAAAAATGTATTCCGACTAGTTATCTTTTGCATCTGGCGTGTATTACCTATATTATCTCATTATAACATGACATCAGAAAAGAACTTCAATAAATCCAGAATACGTCAGTTGTTCGTTGCCTATGTGACCAATAGCATACCGCATACCGACTATAATGAGTTAATGGATTACGTACAGGAAGCCAGGCGTGATACAGAACTACATGCCTTTATGGAACAGGTATGGAATGCGCAACCCATAACGCAGCCTTTTACCGAGTTGGAATCGAAAGTACTGTATCAGCAGATTTTAAGTGACAAACGTTTTACTGCAAACCCCAAACCTACAATACCCGTTTATAGAATGTGGTACGGAATTGCAGCAAGTCTGGTACTGATCAGTCTGATTGCCATACTGATGCTGAATTACAGGGGCGTTTTTAAAGAAAAGGAGTTTTTATCAAAAAATATTATAAAAAATGATATTCCGCCCGGCACCCAGAAGGCTGTGCTAACCTTAGGTAACGGCATTCAGGTGGAGCTTACCGCTGCAGGCAACGATTCGTTGATGAGAAATTCGGAAAATATTGTTAAAGCAGCTGATGGACAGCTGGTTTATCAGCAATCCGGCAAAACAAGAGTAACCAGTTATAATACCATTGAAACCCCAAGGGGCGGACAATACCAGATCATACTTCCTGATGGGACCAAAGTATGGTTAAATAGCTCTTCCAGAATAAAATACCCTGAAAGCTTTGCCGGACTGCATAAAAGAGCGATAGAATTATCAGGGGAAGCTTATTTTGAAGTCGCACACAACCGGAAGCAGCCATTCACAGTAAATACGGACAATCAAACTGTTGAGGTTCTGGGAACCCATTTTAACGTCACTAGCTATGCTAATGAAAATGAAACCAGGACCACCTTAGTTGAAGGTTCGGTGAAAGTATCAAAAAATCAGGATAAAGATCAGCAACAATCCTTAACTTTGATACCAGGTCAGCAAGCTGTTTTAACCGGGGGAATACTTAATATTGAAAAGGCTGATCTGGAAGCTGCAACAGCCTGGAAAGACGGTTATTTTATTTTTAAGGATGAGAGTCTGCAAAGCATTATGCGCAAAATATCAAGGTGGTACGATGTTGAGGTTACCTACAGCAAAAATATTCCTGACAAGCGCTATGAGGGATCAATTTCACGATTTAAAAACGTATCCGAAATATTGAGAAAATTTGAGTTAACAGAAGGTGTTCATTTTAAAGTAGAAGGAAGGAGGATTACCGTTATGCCATAACTATACCCTGTAACGGTAACTGAATAAACCAGGAGTGATTGGAGCCACTCCCGGTAAATTTAGGTTACCTTTTAAATTGTCTTCACACAACCATATCAACTAACCTAAACAATTCAAATGTATGAAATTTTACATTCAATTGAAGCGTAAGCTACTGCTTTGCACTTCAACCAAAGGTATACTATCAAAACAAACAGTAATGCGGATAAACCTAACCTGTATTCTGCTCTTAATGACCCTGATGCAAGTATCTGCATCTGGTTTTGCCCAAAGACTGACCCTATCCAGAAAGAACATTACTCTTGAACAACTGTTCAGAGAAATCAAGGCACAAAGCGGTTACGACTTTCTATATGAACCACAGGAGCTGAGAAGTGCCAAACGCATCAGTATCAATGTAAATGGTGCCCAGCTCAGGAATGTCCTGGATGAGGCTTTTAACCATCAACCACTTACTTATACGATCGACCAGAATACCATTGTGGTCAGAAGAAAGGAAAAGTCATTGTTCGAATCTATTAGCGATTTCTTTAAGAAAATCAATATCAGTGGTAAAGTAACCGATCAAAAGGGAAATCCTTTACCTGGAGCAACTGTAAAGGTAAAAGGCAGCAGCAAAGCTGTGATCACCAATGCACAGGGAAATTTCAGATTAAACGATGTAGAAGAAGGCGTTGTGCTGGTTGTTTCCTATATAGGCTATAAACCTAAGGAAATAGCCGGCAGGGCTGGTTTTATGAACATTGTACTTGATGAATCTTCTGCAGAGCTTGCGGCAGTCGCGATCACAGGAAGTACTGGATATCAGAAAATATCCAAGGACAGAGCTACCGGTTCCTATGATGTAGTCGGTCAGGAGGTCTTGTCCAGACGGCCAGTTTCCAATTTGTCTACTGCACTACAGGGCACTGTTGCAGGTCTGCAAGCCAAAGAAAACCTGGATGGCAGTGTATCTTTTTTATTAAGAGGAGCGGGGACCATGAATTCAACAACCAATCAACCGCTTGCGGTAACACAACCATTGGTAGTAGTAGATGGTTTTGCCATTTCAGGATTTGATTTCAACAATATCAATCCCAATGATGTAGAATCAGTTACCGTATTAAAAGATGCTGCTGCCTTATCCATTTGGGGATCCAGGGGCGCTAATGGGGTAATTGTGATCACAACTAAAACGCCAAAAGCAGGAAAGTCCAATGTGGAAGTTCAGGCATTTACACGTATATCTGACATGATTGATCTGGACCAGGTGATGAGGCAGGCAAAGTCACCTGACCATATCCGTTATGAAAAACTTGCGTTTGATCGGAATTTGGTTCTTTTTCCTTATGCTGGTGGATTTACTGAAATCCAAAAGCCGCTGACCTTGGCCCAGGAACAATTATTTGCGTTTAGAAATGGTACCATCACCGAATCACAGTTAAACTCAGAGCTGGCCCGTCTTAGCGCAATTGACAACAGGTCTCAAATCCGTGAGGAATTGATGCAACGTGCTATTTTGAACCAGGTAAACCTCCGGTTTTCAGGTGGGACAGAAAAAATGAGGACTGCCGCCTCTTTATTGTATGAAAACAATCGGGAAGGATTTAAAAAAAGGGGCTATGACCGGGTCGTTCTCAATTTCAACAATAACTTTAAAGCCACATCTTTCCTTACTTTTAATTTCGGCGCAAACGTTTCTTACAGGAAGAACGACTTCAGTGGCGTGGGTGGACAATCAGGTACAGATATTGCTGAAATTGAGGAACTTTCCCCTTATGAATTGTTGTTAAACGAGGATGGAAGTTACGGGGTGAATTTACGTCGATTGAACAGGGTAGAACTGAGTAAGTTACCTTTAAACAAGTTTCCTTATCAGGACTGGTCATACAACTTACTAAGGGAAGTTCGTGGCAGGGAACGTACCAACGAAAACATTAGTGTACGACTCCAGGGAGGTGTTACCGCTAAAATTTTAAGCGGCTTAAATTTTGACGGTACTGCCCAATACGAAAAAAGAAAAATAAATTCCAGGTCGTATTTTAACGAAGAGACTTTTGAGGTTAGAAATTATGTGAATTCTTACCTGGAGTACAATGATGCGACCAAAGCTGTTGGCAAAATATATTTGCCGAAGGGAGGTATTTTACGCACATCGCAGGGAATTTATGACGGTTCCAACCTAAGGGAGGGTGATTTTCAAAGTTATACCTTAAGGGGACAATTTAATTTTGACAAAAAAATTGGGAATAAGCACCAGATTACGGCAATTGCAGGTTCGGAAATAGTTGACGAACTGACTACAGGACAAAATAACCCAACTGCATGGGGATACTTTCCAGAAAAGAATCAGATTACAGTCCCTCCCTACGGCTATGGAAGTTCAGTGAATCCACTCCGTACATTTGACAACCCTGTTGCAGCGGCACCATTACCCCCTTTAGGCTCTTTGTTTCCAACCGATGGAGGTAACACCATTTTGTCATGGAGGTCTAATCGCTTGGCTTCTTTTTACACCAGTGCCGGGTATACTTTTGACGGGAAATATAGCTTATCAGGAAGTGTAAGGAGTGACGCTTCGAATTTTATTACCGATAATCCAAAACTAAGATGGACCCCATTATGGTCGGTAGGCGCGATGTGGAATGCCGGAAATGAAAACTTTATAAAACCGTTAAAATGGATTGATGCCTTAAATGTACGTTTAACTTACGGGAGTAATGGCTTAGCCAATCAGACAGTTTCTACACAAACATTGGTAAATATTGGAACTTCACCAAATGCTAGTACCGGATTAATATCAGGTACAATTGGAACTGTAGGAAATGAACTTTTACGGTGGGAAAGGACCTATACCACCAATTTTGGTATTGATTTTTCATTGTTTGGGCGAAAGCTTTTTGGGAAGTTTGATGCTTACAATAAAATCGGCAAAGATATCGTTGGGAATATTGCACTTGCGTCGGCAACCGGAACAACCAGTGCACGCGTAAACAATGCAGGCATATCGAACAAGGGCATTGAAATTGAACTCGGAACATTGGTAACCATTAGCCGTGATTTTGCATATAACACCAATTTAACCTATGCTTACAACAAAAATAAGGTAACGAAGCTTTATTTTCCAGCACTTGTTGCTTTTGAGATGATTGATGGTCAGTATGTAGAAGAACGACCTGTAGGCGCTGTATACGCATACAACTACGCAGGTATGATTGACGGTGTACCATATGTTGAAGGCCCCAATCAAACACCATCCACAATGAATGCGGTTACTTTACATAACAGGGGCTTAGGCCGTGAATTTTTGAGGTATGAAGGAACTGCTATTCCGCCACATACCCTGGGTTGGATTAACAATTTTAGCTACAGAAACTTTAACCTAATGGTTGTAATGACTGGTACTTTTGGAGGTAAGTTCCGCAGACCGGTGTTTAATTATTCTACTACTGTTGGATCGAGTAAGACATCAGTAGACCGTTTTGTGGCGGATGTTTTTGCTGGCGACCCAACTATGCCAGAATTTCCAAAACTAAACGAATCCAATTCCTATTTATGGTCTAGGTATACGCCAAACCTGCATGGATTGGTAGAGAGTTCCTCTTTTATGGAATTGAAAGAGGTTAATTTAGAATATTTTCTTCCGAAATCATGGGCCAACAAAGCCAGCTTTAGTAACATTAAGGTGTATGCACAAATGAGAAATATGGGTTTGCTTTATACCAACAATAGCAAAAATTACCACCCGGAATGGTTACCGGGAACAAACAGGCCTGTTGGAACCTATACTTTCGGTCTAAATCTTCAATTTTAACTTATAAGCTATGAAATTATCATATATAACAACCTTAGGTATTATTTTAATGCTGAGTGGAACAGGTTGTAAACGTTTTTTAGAACAGGAACCAACTCGTCAGACATCTATTAAGAATGTAGACCAGTTACAAGCACTTGTTGATAATAGTCCTGCCCTGTGTGATGAACCAAACAATACAGCCGTATTTTCGACCGATGATACGGAAATTCCTGCTGATTTTTATAAAAATAATGTTAACAGGGCGCATGCATTGGCTTCTATATTTTATTACGTTTTTGATGTTGACATGATCGTTGGTGAACCTGCAGATAATTTTTGGAGTCGGGAATACCGTAATATATTTACTGCAAACACAGTACTTGACAATGTCGAAATGGCTGCTGGGTCAGCTACAGATAAAGCAATGGTTAAGGCAGATGCACATTTCCTCCGTGCATATTCTTATTGGATGCTTGCCAATTATTATTGTTTGCCTTACAGTTCAGCTAATTTGGCGACTCCAGGACTACCTTTAAAAAAAACTTCGAATGTTGAAGAGTCTCTTAAACGCTCAAGTTTGGGAGAAGTCTATCAGTTTATACTGGATGATCTCAACGAAGCGATGAAGGTGAACAGAGAGGATGTTGATGCTTCAAAGCGGTGGCGGGTCACCAGGAAAACGGTTGAAGCAATGCTTAGCAGGTATTACCTTTTTACAGAAGATTATCCTAAATCATTGGAATATGCAAATAGAGCTTTAAGTTCAACAAGTGTAGTGCTGAAAGATTATAAAACTATCATTGCCTCTCCTCCGATCGTATACAACAACCCTACAGCATCTTTGGAAATCCCCGAAATGTATAACTGGTCAAATTTACAGACACTCCAGTGGCCTGAACTTTATTACCCTCGCTATACAAATACCCCAGGCCAATGGTTTCAACCAAGCGAGTCTTTGTTACAGATGTACGAAGGCCAGAATGATCTTCGTTATAAGTGGTTTGTGATTGAAAACGGAGGCAGGAGATTCAGTGTGATCAGCCCTATTGCCTTTAGATATTCACAATTTAGCGATGGTCGTCAAATCATTTCTGGTCCTTCCCGGGCAGAAATGTTATTGAATAAGGCTGAAGCCCTAGCGCGTACCGGAAAGCCAGGCGAGGCTATGAATGCAGTTAATGAACTGCGGGCCGCCAGGTTTACCACACCAACAAACCTAAGCGCTGCTGATACTAATCAGGCTATTAAGAATGTACTGGCAGAACGAAGAAGGGAATTTCCTTTCGCCATGCGCTGGATGGACATCAGGAGGTTCAGTATAAACAATTATCCTGGGGATGATGTAACAGTCACACGGAACTTCTTCAAAGTCAATGCAGGTGGGGTAGATGTAAATACTCCCCAAACGTATACACTTCCTGTGGGCAGCAAGAGATATATGGTGCCTATTAACGGGGTAGATATCAATGCAAGCAATGGCCAGATCGAACAAAACAAATATTAATTAAGATTGGAAGGTCTCTCATCAGACCTTCCTTGTTTAAAACCTATAACTATGATATTGAACAGATTAAATGCAGCTGCAATGCTGCTTACTGGCATGCTATTTTTCAATTCAATTGAAGGGTTTGCCCAGCATGGTAAAAATGAAGTAGTTACCGACAAGGCCCAGCTTGCCAAACTGAAAGCTGCAGTAGAAGCAAGTCCCGATAGCTTAAGTGTACATACAGCTTATACCAAAGCCATCGGTACAGAAAATCCAGAACTGGAAAAACAATATGCCATCTGGATGAAAAAGCACCCTAAATCGGCTATGGTACCATATGGTATAGCAAAAGCCTATCTGAATGAAGAAAGTCCGAAAGCCAAACCTTACCTGTTAAAAGCAGTTGAGATCGACCCTAAATTTACAGAAGCCTGGGGAGGGTTGTGGTCGGACGGCGAACGTTGGGGGGATTTCAAATTATCTGCCAGCTATCTGGCTAAAGCAGCAGCATCCGATCCTTCTAATCCTACTTATGCCTTTTATTATGCGTCATCATTTAGTAAAACAGATGAGGTAAAATGGACAAAAATGAGCCTTGAAGTAGCCAAACGTTTTCCTGATCACGAACGTGGGGCGCAGGCATTGTATTGGCTTGCTGTGCGGTCAAAGAAAACTGTCGATAAAATGAAGTACTTTGAATTGTTGCACCACAGTTATGCGCCAGGTAAGTTCAACTGGTCGGCAAGTGGCATGTCTTCTTATTACAACATTTTGCTTTCAGAAAATCCTCAAAAGGCTGTAGCTCTGGCTCAGGAAATGCAAAAGACCGAAAAAGAGGAAAGAAAGCAATGGCCAGGCATGGTATTGCAAGCCCAGACCATAGCAAAAGCAAAAACACTAATGGATCAGAAAAAAGGTGCTGAAGCTTTGACTGAATTGAAACTGTTAAAATTATCGAAATATTCCTCGTTTAAAACAGAGTTGGAGCTGCTAAAAGCACAGGCAAATGATGTGGCCGGTAATACCAGGGGAGCTTACGATAGCCTGATTGTGGTTTTTGCAAAAAGTCCTTCTACTGCATTAAGAACTGCGATAGCCAGCTACGGCAATAAACTGAGCAAGAGCACAGCACAAACAGATGCAGATATCTGGGCAGGGTTAAATGCCAATGCACAAGTTGCCACTGCATTTAATGGTTTAAAACGTTACCTGAGCCCTGGTGAAGCTTCATTAGCCGATTATAAAGGCAAAGTAGTATTGTTAACCTACTGGTTTCCGGGCTGTGGGCCATGCCGTGGGGAGTTCCCGCACTTTGAAAATGTAGTCCAAAAATTTAAAGGTAAAGACCTGGAATACCTGGGCATCAACATCGTATCCAAACAAAATGACTATGTAGTACCCTTTATGAAGGGCAGTGGTTATAGCTTTACGCCTTTGGAAGATGTGGAAGGAAGGGCAAAAGGAAATCTGGATAACCGCAACGCAGCCCCTATGAATTTCCTGATCGATAAAGAAGGCCGCCTGATTTTCTCAAATTTCCGTACGGATGGCGACAATGAGGATGACCTGGAGCTGATGATCAATCTATTGCTCAACCCTAAACAAGCATAATTCAAGTAAAACCAATGCCATGAAAAGAATAACATTTCAGATTGCAGTGCTGCTTTTAAGCTTGTGCTGTTTTGTGCCTGCAATGGCTCAGAAAAATGGTAGCCTGAACAATCTCAGCGTTTTGTATGTTGGTGGCTCTGCCAACTGGGAAAATGATGCTTTTAAGACACCTGAAGACAAAGCAAAAGATGTACAGCGACGTATGGCTTCATTTGAAGCCATGCTTAAGCAACATTTCAGCAATGTAAAGGTAGTGGATGCCAAGGGGTATACTCAGGACATGTCCAATACTTATGACGTAACTGTAATCGATGGAACGCCTAAACCGATTGCTGAAAGACAAATGATCAAAGATGCCAAGGGCAATGTCACCAAATATATTCCCCCGGCTTACCTGACAGAAAGTTTTAACAGACCTGTTGTTTTTATAGGTGAAACGGGCGAGAAGCTGGGACGTAGCATTGGTTTAAAACTGGATTGGTATTGCCTGTGCCTGGACGCCTATGCACATAGCTTCCGTAAAGAACATCCGATCTTTAAAGGGCCATTCCCGGTAAAAATGACCATTGAACAAAAAGCTACACCAGAAGATGCTTTTCATTACGAGTATTTCATGGGTAAGCCTACCCCTAAAACCTTACCCATGTGGAGGGTGCAAACCAAAGGCTATGTGACTGATAAGGGGTTCAGAATTGGAATGGTAGCCAGACCATGGGGCTTTGAAGATTCTCCGGATGCAGAATCCATTTCCAGCGGGGTATGTGCCAAAACACTGGACGCTGTTGCCTTGGGCCGGCATGGAAACTTCTTTCACTGGGGCTTTGCCGCTTCTCCTGAATACATGACCGCGGAAGCGCAGAACGTGCTGGCAAATGCCATTGTTTATATTTCAAAGTTTAAGGACAAAGGCGTGATTGCCCGTAAATATCTGGACAGGCGCGCCACCAAGGAATACCTGAAAGAAAGGAAATACCTGGCCACAAAAGAAGCTTTTGACAGTTATGCAGAAATGGACCTGAAATTCGATCAGCAAATGCTGGCCGCAAAAAAGGAAGCAGAAGAAAAGAAAGTCAGGAATGAAAAGCTGACAGAACGTGAGGAACAGAGTTTAAGCTACCAGACACAGCCAAAGCAGACCTTTGAAGGCTTTCTGAAGAAAAACCAGAAAGAGCTGTTCAACAAGTTTAGCACGAACAGCGCTGCCTACCTCAAATATTACGATGAAAACAAAGATTACTTTTACTCAGAAGATGCCAGTTACGTAATTACCGTAGATGAAGATGTGAAAAGCCTGGGTATCCCAAACACCGACAAACGCCTGTTGGAAAAATGCATTGCTATGCTGGAAAAAGGTCAGGACACGGAAAAGGCCAAACGCATCCTGGGCCGCTATACCCTGCTTGACTATAAAACGGCAGGAGAGTGGAGGAACTGGTACGAGAAAAATAAGAGCAAAATATTCTTCACAGAAACCGGAGGCTATTATTTTATGGTAAACAGCTATGATAAGGATACCGAAGGAAATAACTATAAAAAAAAGTCAACAGAGGTATCTTATAACCAGATCAAACCGGCAGAAACAAATGACAACAATGCCGTAAGTGTGGCCACAGGTATTGTAGACAAGGGTGCAAATAAAGAAGTTGTGGTTAAAGTCAGGATTCATCCTGGCTACCACATCTATGCTTTTGTTGCAGATGTTGACCCCTATACCCAAACCGCCATAAAGATCAGCCTGCCTGAAGGCTATGCGAAAGTAGGTGATCTAAAAAAGCCTTCTTTCAAATACTTCAGTGATAGTGGAACTACCATTTATGAAGACGAGATTATGTTTACCCAGGAAATCAGTGGCAGCGGAAAAGGCGCAGTAACTTGCGCAATTTCATATCAATGCTGTGATACGCATATCTGCTTTCCACCAGTTAATAAATCATATGAAATTCAGATATAATTTAAAAAACATTAAAGTCTAAAATGTAATAAAATGAGAAAAAAAATGATAATTTCCTTGTTATTGCTTTCTTCATCCGTATTTGCCCAAGAAGGAAAATTCACTGTATCGGGTAAAATAGATGGCCTTGAATCAAAAACAATACGCATTTATACCAAGGACAAAAATGGCAGTAGCGTAGTCGATTCTGTCAAAGTTAGTGATGGATACTTTAATTATACTAGTAAAATTGAAGGTATGGAATCGATTAGTTTTTATCCTCCTAATGAAAGCGTAATGAAGAGGGTAAATAGAGGGTTTTATCCGGCTAAATCCTCTACATTTCAATTCATCGCCTTTCCGGGAGCAAACATAAAATTCAGCGGAAAAATTACTGACTTCGTTGATGCTTACCCCTCTGGAGATCCAGCAAATAATGATCTGGGTAGTTTAAACAACGCCATATATCCATTAATGAATGAGAGTGTTAATCTGGCCGTTAAAATCGCTAAAATTTTAATTACCGATTCTTTAGCTATTAAAAAAGCGAAAGAACAAATTGAAAAGCTGGACAATGACGTAGTAAATATCAAAACAGCATTTATAAAGAACCATCCTTCATCCGCGGCGGCAGCATGGCTGCTTGGCGACATGATGTTAAGAAACCAGGTCAAAAACGAGGAAGCAATTACCCTATATCAGAAAATGGACCAGCAAAAACTAAAAACCAACCCATTCTATATAGAAGTTGTAAAGAGAGTAGAAGGACTTCGAGCCACCACAATTGGGAAGCCTGCTCCGACAATCAACTCAATGCATACTTATAATAAAAAAAGGTTTGAACTTGCTGCTTTGAAAGGCAAATATGTAATTTTAGATTTTTGGGGTACATGGTGCGGCCCTTGTGTTTCCGGAATGCCCAAAATGAAAGAATATCTGGATAAGTACAAGGGTAAAATGGAAATGGTAGGCGTTGCCAATGAGTCTGATAATGGCAATAAATGGCGAGAGTTTCTTGACAAAAATAAGGATTACCACTGGCACCAGGTTTTGAACAGGAATGATGATGATTATATTCTTAAATATAGTGTAGCAGGCTTTCCAACAAAAATTATTGTGGATCCACAAGGGAATATTGTAGGGAGATATGTTGGCGAGGATGATTCGATCTACAAAAGAATAGATGAAATTTTTAAATAAACATAAGAGGTTCGTCAATATGTTATCGTTGTTTCAGTGCGAATTTACTTTCCGCCTGTAAATGATAAGCAATTAATGTCACCAAAATAGCCCTGGTGGAATCGGGCTCTACATAACTAAACTTAATTTTATGAAAAACTTCACTCCCCTCAGCAAAGCTGAGATGAAAAAAGTAGTAGGAGGTGCCTATTGCATGACAGATTCTGATTGTTTACCAAATCAGGTATGCAGTGCCACAACCCATGCCTGTTTTCATAACGATGGCAGCGGTACCATGACCTGTGAGATAACAGGCAGTGGGGGTGGTTGTGGTACAGGGGCTAGCATTACAATGCCCGTTTCACAAGACCCCTATGCATGGTGTAACTCACAACCATGTTGTGCAAGCATTTCCTGCTAATTCGATTTTCAAGGTATGCATGAAAATGCATACCTTAACCCAAAAAACCAAACCAAATGAAATTAAAGCTCCTCTTGTTACTGTTGTTTTATGCCGGAATTCATTCAAATGCCCAGCAAACAACAATAGTTCTTTCTTATAACCCAAACCAGCCTGGTTTCAATAAAGACGCATTTCATTTTGTTTTAAATAAAAAACTATACGCACTTTGCACCGGAAAAATCCCGTCTCATAAACCTGTAAATATCCAGGCAATTAAATCCGGCGAGATGAGCAGCACCATTGTTACCTATGCGCTCAAAGATACCAGCCTTGCCATATTTGAAGATCTTTTTGGTCACGAAGTGATTTTAATTCCGGGAGATACGATGAAAGTTACTATTGGCAAACTGGAAAAACCTAAGGACATATTGCTGCCATGGTATTATAGCCTAAGTTATTCAGGTAAAAACAAATACATCTATAGCATCCTGGATTCCATGGCACTTGCAACTACCGACGTAAAATCAGACATGATCAATCCAAAAGGGAAAACAGCTGATGAATTTATCCGGTTAGCTGAAACGAGGTTTCACAATCGCCAGAATTACCTCAATGAGTATTGTATCCGGCATAATATCCCTTTACACATCAAAGAAATGGTATATAATGAGGTTTATGCAGCTTATGTAAGAGACCTGGTCTTCCTGCAGTCAACTCTGAAATCAGATGACACTTCAGCAGATATTACCTCCATACTAAACCCAAAAATTGATTACAACAGACTTAAATCAGAAGGATTTTCAAAGGCAGTCACTTCAGCCCATGTGCTTTACCAATATCTTCTGGTGATGACTTCGCCCTTCAAATCGGCTGATTTTTATAATCAAAATCGCTTTACTACAACCTACAACCTCATAAAAAGGGACTTTAAAGATGAAATGAGAGATGATTTGCTGTCAAGACACTTGAAAACATACATCAGCTATGGCGATCACAGGATGATCAGCCCGGAAATAATGACACGTTTTAACTCCGACTGTAAAAATCCAAAATTTATCTCTTATATAGATTCATTGCTCAAAACAAAGCAGGTAAAAGAAAGCCTGAATTTTATTGATGTAATGAATAGCCAGGTTACAAACGTAAAAGGAAAATCACAACCATTAAAAGATATAATTACCAAAAAGCCAACCCTGATTGATTGCTGGGCTTCCTGGTGCAGGCCTTGTATTGATGAATTCCCGTTTTCAAAGGAACTGGAAAAAAGCTATGGCAATAAAATAAAATTCATTTATTTATCCTTCGACAAGGATACCAAAGCATGGTGTTCAAAAGCAAAAGAACTGAATTTGCAATCTACCTACCACATGCCAGATAACTTTGAATCCAACTTTGCGGCCTTTTTTAAACTAAAAACGATTCCGAGATACATTTTGATAGATGCAAATGGTATTCTGCTGAAAGCAGATGCGCCAAGACCAAGTGATCCCCGATTGAAAGAAATTTTCGATTCATTGTAATCAATTTTGTCATTGATATTCGAATTAATTTTCTACTTTTAAATAACTAACCAAACTTTCAAACTATGCTCTTATCTCCCTTTTCAAAAAAAGAAAACGCCGTTGCTGTACTTCATGCACTGGTAAAAAAATTAAATGTCCGTGTAAGTTATGAGACCATTAAATCCGCATTACATGAACATCCGGATTATCCAAGTCTGCTGGCACTTAGTGATTGCCTGACCGAATGGAAAATCCCCAACAATGCCTATCAGATTGATAAAAATGATTACAATCCGGCCGATCTTTCCTTTCCGCTGATTGCACACCTTCAGAAAACGGGGCAGTTTATCCTGATCAACAACATCAATAAAGGATCTGTAAACTATACCGACGAGAAAAAAAGCAACGCCAGCATGCCTGAGCAGGATTTTCTTGCCCAATGGGGAGGGGTGATCTTATATGCCGAAGCAAGCGCAGAAAGTGGGGAGGCCGACTATAAAGCACAGTCTTTTAAGGGGCTTTTAAACGGCTTGCGCATCCCTGCACTGGTTGTTGCCATTTTAAGCTGCATCGTCTATGTCTTTTTCCAGTACAGCTTCAGCTGGGTGTTTACAGCTTTAACTGTACTTAGTTTGGCAGGCCTTACGGTAAGTACTTTACTGCTGATCTATAGTGTCAATGCCAGCAATCCTTTTGTACAAAACCTCTGCAGTCTGGGCAAAAAAAACGATTGTAATGCCATTTTAAAATCCAAAGAAGCAAAGGTTACCGACTGGCTAAGCTGGAGTGAAGTAGGCTTTTTCTACTTTGCAGGCTCCTTGCTGAGTTTGTTATTCGTAAATAATGCGGTTCCCTATTTAGCCATTTTAAATTTATGCTGCCTGCCTTATACTTTCTGGTCGCTCTGGTACCAGTATAAAGCCAAAAACTGGTGTGTATTGTGCTGTACGGTGCAGGCTTTGCTTTGGCTGCAGTTTATCGTTTTCGCAACAGGCACAGGATACACAGTACCAGCTTTGGAAATAACCACAATTCTAGCTATGCTGTTCAGTTTTGCAATCCCGGTTGTGATATGGGCATTTGTAAAGCCCTTTATGCTGAAAGCGGAGCAACTGGCTCCTTTGAAACAACAATTAAAGAAATTCAAATACAATAGCGATCTGTTCAACCAGGTTTTGACCAATCAACCGCGTTTTTCGGTACCTAATGACATTATGCCTATTGTATTGGGTAATGCTGAAGCAGAAAACATCATCACCATGGTCAGCAATCCGTTCTGCGGCCCATGTGCCAGTACGCACCGCACCCTTGACCAATGGTTAAATACCAGGGACGATATTCAGGTAAAGATCGTCTTTACCACAGCCAATCATGACGATGACCCGAAAACAAAAGTAGCAAGGCATTTAACCGCGCTGAGTTTACTGGGCGATAAAAAGAAAGTAGAACAGGCATTGAGCGATTGGTACGATAGTGCCAAGAAAGATTACGATACCTGGGCAAAGAATTATCCGATGCAGGTGAATGGCGAAATGGAAGTGGTTACCCAAAGGCAAAAGGAGTGGTGCGAGTTGACAGAAGTTACCTTTACCCCAACCATCCTGGTGAATGGGTACAAGCTACCTGATCCTTACAGACTAGATGACATTAAGTATTTATTGAGTTAAAGACCTTGTGCACAACAAATGAACTGTTAAGTTGCAACGATACGGTTCAGATAACCAGCATCAAGTTATAAAATTGATGCCTCTCATGTAACTCGGGTGAAAATGAGTTACCTACTTTAAAACTCTAAATTCAATGTTATGAAAAATCTAACTCCTCTAAACAGGGTAGAAATGAAAAAAATAACAGGAGGAAATGATACTGTTTCCTGTCCTCCAGGCCAAATTTATGACCCTATAACAGATATGTGTGTTATAGGACGATGTAAAGAAAATGTGATTTGCCATGCTTTTGGTCCTTATAACGGAACCTGTGAACCTATGCAAACCGGGCAGTGTAGATGTGTAAACTATGAAGATGGCGTAGCGGTTGAAAGCGTTCCGTGGGACCTTTGCAAACAAGTAAATTAAGTTATTCCAAAAGAGGGGAGTCATTAATGTGCTCCCCCTTAACAAGATAAAAAATGAAGACCTGGAGCTTAATTGTAGTATTTTGTCTTATGATTAATATCCCTTGCTTTAGTCAGTATAGTTTCGTGCTCAATGCATTCAGTGCTACTTTAACGGGGAAAAAGATCTACTTAAGTTTTATGGACTTTACAACGCTAAGGTTTGTACGAGTGGATTCTTGTGTTGTAACAAACAACTTAATAAAGATGCAAGGAAAAATGACCCAGCCAGCTAGTTTAGTACGTTTTTCAGTATTACACAAAGGAAAATCTGTTGCGTCCAATTTCTTCCTTGATTCGGGCATAAATAATTTCAATATGGAATTAATTAATGACAGAGGCTTGTTGAAGCTACAATCAAATTCAAAGAGCAATCATATCGATAACGAATTGAAAAACATATTTAATGCCAAAGCAGCATCTACAAAAATAAATGGTTATTATCAAGTTACAGCCGCGCTCAATAGTGAAATTATAGCCGAACAAATGAAAGCACTTCATGCTTACAAAAATAATTTTACAGCTATATTGTCTTTATATTTAATTGGTAAAACAACAACTAACGTTGGGGATGCGAAAAAGATACTGACTACACTTGCGATTTTCGAGGATAGTATTAGAAATTCTGAAATTGGTAAAAAACTATACGATGAAAAACTAGCATTGATAACCAATACGGAGTCTTCAAAAATTGGCAACAAAGTAAAGGAGTTTGTTATAAATGATATTGATAATAAAAAGTTTAACAATAATGACCTTAAAGGGCAAAACTATCTGATCGTTTTTTCTGCCACCTGGTGCGGTCCCTGCCAGGAACAATTACCCAGATTAAAAGAAATATACAAAAACTATAAAAGTAAGGGTCTAAAAGTTGTATATTTTAACAATGATGACGATGTAGCGCGTTGGAAAAAACATGTACAATTAAATAAACTGGACTGGATAAATGTATCTGAAAGATTAAAGCCTTCTGTGAGCAAAATCCAAAAATCATTTGGTGTTTATGCAATCCCCACCTGTTTGTTAGTCAATAAAGATGGCATGATTGTCTACAATTCTGATCAAATGGATACAGAACTTTATCAGCTCGAAACATATATAAAGAAAACATTAGAGTAACTTACCCACTTGAAAAAATTCCCCCATTATAAACAACCCGATCAGATGGACTGCGGCCCGACCTGTTTGCGCATCATTGCCAAACACTATGGCCGCAATTACAGCCTGCAGCGTCTGCGCGAAATCTCCGGCATCAATCGAGAGGGCGTGTCCCTGCTGGGTATCAGTGAAGCTGCAGAAAAGATCGGTTTCCGTACCACAGGCATCCGGCTAAGCCTGGAGAAGCTGCATGAAATAGACCTGCCCTGCATCCTGCACTGGCAGCAAAAGCATTTTGTGGTGCTGTACAAGATCAGCTCAAAATCATCTTCCAAAAGAACTTATCACATCTCCGACCCGGCAAGGGGACTGATTGAATATAAAGAAGCAGAGTTTTTAAGGTGCTGGCTCAGCACCCAGAACAACGGACATTCAGAGGGCATTGCCTTAACGCTTTCTGCTGCCCCTGAATTTTATGCCCAGGGAGGTGACCCCAATAAAGGGCTCGACCTGAGTTATATGCTCCGCTACCTGTACAAGTACAAACAGCTCATTGTTCAACTGTTCGTAGGGCTGGGCGTAGGCAGTTTATTGCAACTGATTCTGCCTTTTCTGACCCAGTCGGTAGTCGACATCGGGATCAATACCCGCAACCTGAACTTTGTTTACATCATCCTGATTGCCCAGACCATGCTGTTTCTGGGCAGGATGAGTGTTGATTTTATCCGTTCCTGGATTTTGCTGCACATCACCACCCGGATCAATATCTCCATCCTTACAGATTTTTTGATCAAGCTGATGAAGCTGCCCATGAGTTTCTTTGAAACCAAAATGACGGGTGACATCATGCAGCGGATGAGCGACCAGGGCCGTATCCAGAGTTTTTTAACCGGTTCATCGCTCAGTACCATATTTTCCCTGTTCAACCTGGTGGTATTTGCCTTTGTGCTGGCCTATTACAATGTCAACATCTTTATCATCTTTTTGGTAAGCAGTATCCTGTACAGCCTCTGGGTGATCTTTTTCCTTAAAAAGCGCCGGGAGCTGGACTTCAAGCGTTTCGACATTTCTTCAGAAAACCAGAGCAATATTGTACAGCTGATCGGCGGGATGCAGGAGATCAAACTGAACAACTGCGAGCAGCAGAAACGCTGGGAATGGGAGCGCATACAGGCAGGCTTGTTCAAGTTCAGCATGAAAAGTCTGGCTTTGGGGCAGTACCAGCAGTTTGGGGCTTTTTTCATCAACGAAGGCAAGAACATCCTGATTACCTTTATGGTCGCCAAATCGGTCATCGACGGGCAGCTTACCCTGGGGGCGATGATGGCCATACAGTACATCGTAGGCCAGCTGAACAGCCCTATAGAACAACTATTGGGTTTCCTGCAATCCTTCCAGGATGCCAAGATCAGTCTGGAACGTTTGAATGAGATCCATGAACTGGAAGATGAAGAACCTGTTGACAGACAATTCTTAAGGGAACTTCCATTGAACAAAAGCGTCAGCATGCAGAACATCACCTTTACCTATCCCGGTGCGGGGAATGAGCCTGTTTTGCAAAACATCAGCCTGAACATCCCCGAAGGAAAAACTACGGCCATTGTAGGCATGAGCGGAAGCGGCAAGACCACCATTTTAAAGCTACTGCTGCGCTTTTATGAACCTGAAAAGGGCGAGATCAGGGTGGGCAGTACCCATCTGCAGCAGATCGGTTACCGCTACTGGCGGGGCAAATGCGGCATTGTGATGCAGGATGGATTTATCTTTTCGGATACCATAGCCCGCAACATTGCCGTGGGCGATGAATACCCGGACATGCCCAAACTGCTGCATGCCATCCAGGTAGCCAATATCCGTGAGTTTATTGAAGAGCTGCCGCTGGGCCTGAACACCAAAATCGGTGCGGCAGGAAATGGCATCAGTCAGGGACAAAGGCAAAGAATGCTGATTGCAAGGGCAGTTTACAAAAACCCGGACTATATCTTTTTTGATGAGGCTACCAATGCACTGGATGCCAATAACGAAAAGGTGATCATGGAGAACCTGGAAACCTTCTTTAAAGGACGTACGGTAGTGGTGGTGGCCCACAGGCTCAGCACGGTTAAACATGCCGATAACATCATTGTGCTGGACAAAGGGCTAATTATAGAACAGGGCACACACCAGGAACTGGTAAGTGCTAATGGGGAATATTATCAGCTGGTGAAAAACCAATTGGAACTGGGGGCATAAGTATATGGAAACAACAACAGAACAGGCACAGGAAACAGACAAAAGGATCAACGGACTGGAGGTGAACAGCGAGGAGGTGCAGGAGATCATCACTGCAGTGCCTTCCTGGCTCCTGCGCAGGGGCATAACGCTGATTTTCACTATCCTGCTGGCCATAGTACTGATCTCTGCCTTTATCCAATACCCCGATGTGGTGAAAACCAGTCTGAAGGTCAATTCCCTGAATGCACCAAAGGCAGTATTTGTAAAACAGACCGGTAAACTGCTTAGCCTGCTGGCTCCAGAAGGCAGCACGGTTAAGCAAAACCAGCCCCTGGCCTTTATGGAAAGTACGGCCAATCATAACGATGTATTGAAATTGCACGACATCCTGGCAAAGATCACTGCTGAACTGAGTGCTAGCGGCATTGCCCCGAACCTTTTGGTAAAAGGCTTAAACCTGGGCGAACTGCAGGGGGCTTACCAGAATTTTTACCAGCAGTACCTGCAATATGTATCGGCACAGAATGGGGGCTATTACCTGAACAGGAAACAGTTCCTGGAGCGCGACCTGAAAGAGATCGAAAAGTTAAAGGCGCAGATCATCGACCAGCAAAAGATTCAGGAAAAGGAGTTTGCCAATGTGGAGCATGAGTTTGAGGCTTACAAAAAACTGTACCAGAAAAACATGGTCTCTACCAGCGAATTTAAGCAGCAGGAGAACAAATACCTGGCCGGCAGGTATCCTTTGCAGCAAAGCGCTACCGCCTTGCTGAACAACAATACCAATTATGCAGCCAAACAAAAGGAAATCCTGGAGCTGGAACATACCATACAGGACGAAAGGGCAAAGTTTGTACAGTCGCTCAGCAATATGGTAACCGAAACCGATGCCTGGATCAACCAGTACATTTTAAGGGCGCCTGTAGATGGGCGGGTGAGTTATGCAGGGATAGTGCAGGAAAACCAGACCCTGAACGCAGGGCAGGAGGTATTTATGATCAACCCGGCCAATACCGATTTCTTTGGAGAGGTGTACATCCCGCAGTATAACATGGGTAAGGTTAAGACCGGGCAGCGCACACTGGTAAAGATGAGGAGTTTCCCTTTTGAGCAGTATGGACTGATCAGGGGCAAGGTCAACTATATCTCTGATGTGGCTTTTAAGGATAGTGTATTTATTGCCAAGATCGGTTTTGAACGCTTTGAGAACAAAGACCCTGAGCATAAGATTGTATTGAAAAACGGTATGCAGGCGGATGCAGAGATCATTACTGAAGAAAGTTCCCTGCTGCAAAGGTTCATGAGGAATATCACAAAGATGTTAAACAGCAATTGAGGGAAATCCCTTAACTTTATACAAACTTATTAGATCATGAAACTAAAAACATTGTTGTTCGCATTTGCAGCAGCGCTGACCATTCAAACGGCAATTGCGCAAAGCACACCTGCCCCGGCTACCGAGGTATTGAACGCCGCCATTAAAAAGGCTGCAAAAGAAAAAAAACAGGTATTGGCTGTTTTTCATGCCTCCTGGTGCGGCTGGTGCCATAAAATGACGGCCAGCTTAAACGATCCGGCCATCAAACCTTACTTCGACAAAAATTATGTGATTGCCGACTTTACAGTGTACGAGAGCAAGGGAAAAGAAAACCTGGAAAACCCAGGCGCTGCCGATCTGTTGAAAAAATACAACAATGCCGATCAGGGCTTACCTACATGGCTGGTATTTGATGCCAAACAAAACCTGGTTGCCGATTCGCAGATGAGACCTGCAGGTGCTGCACTTACCGCTAAAGGCGATAACGTAGGCTGTCCGGCAAAACCGGAAGAAGTTGCACACTTTATTGCTTCCTTAAAGAAAAGCTCTAAACTGAACGATAAAGAACTTGAAGATATTGCTGTGGTTTTCAGGAAGAATGAGATCAAAAGATAAAGAAATTATTAAGTTATAAAAAAGGCGCAGGTCAGATGATCTGCGCCTTTTTTATGACCATACCATAGTAAATGTCATTTAATATTTATAAGATTGTGGAAATTCTGATGAAACAGATTGGGCATTCAGCAGTCTGATTAGAGAAAAATAGTTAAATTAGACAATCATTCAGACGGAAGGGAAAATACAATGGTAACGTATGGTGGTCTTTCAGATCAGGAACTTGTTTCCTTGCTAAAGCACGGAGACAGGCTTGCATTTACCCAGATTTATGACAGGTACAAATACCTGTTGTATGCCCATGCTTTCAAAAGGTTAAGAAATGACGAAGAATCGGAAGACCTGATCCACGATCTTTTTGCCACATTATGGAACAGAAGGGAAACTTTTGAACTGAAAAGCCATTTACAAGGTTACCTGTATACCGCAGTCAGGAACCGCATATTCAAGCTACTGGCGCATAAGGATATTGAATCTGAATACATTTCCTCATTTCAGCAGGCAAGTGAACAGAGCAGCAATATTACCGACTACCTGGTGCGGGAAAATCAGATGGCCATGAGGATCGAAAAAGAAATTGCCGCCCTGCCCCCAAAAATGCGGGAAGTATTTGAGCTGAGCCGCAAACATAACCTTTCGCACAAAGAAATCGCAGAACAATTGGGCATTTCAGAACAGACAGTTTCCAGGCAGGTAACCAATGCCTTAAAGATCCTGAAAACAAAGCTTGGCCTGTTGGTTTACCTCGTTTTCCTGATCAGGTAAAAAAATATTTCTTTTTTTTAATATCATCTACCTGTTACCCGGATGTTAAGGGTCTATAGTACTAATCAGGGCAAAACCCACCCTTTAATATGAACAAACACGAAGTAAAAGCACTGTTAGAAAAGTTTGACGCAGGTAACTGCAGCGAAGAGGAGCTTGCCATGCTGGAAAGCTGGTATATAACCTGGCGAAACGAAGAACCGTTAAAAATAGAAAGTACTGTTGCAGACAGAAGCGTTGAACGGATTTGGGCGAGATTGCAGGAGAATGAAGAAAACAAATCAGTTAAATTATGGCCAGGTAAACTAATATGGTGGGCAAGTGCTGCTGCTGTGTTTATCGTAATGGGTATTGGCTTCTATTTTTATAAAAACCAACACGCTGCACCTTATGCAAACGACATTGCTCCGGGTAGCAACAAGGCTTACCTCATATTGGCCGACGGGAGCACCATCAGTTTAAGTGATGCAAAAGCAGGATTAAATATACAGGATAACCAGCTCCACTATAATGATGGAACCCAGGTAAAAACAGGATCAAAAGATTTATCGCTCCTGGAAAAAGGCATTACCATTAATACTCCTCGCGGTGGTACTTACCAGATAAGCCTACAGGATGGTACCCGTGTGTGGTTAAATGCAGCCTCAAGCCTCACCTATCATAAAGGTCTGAACAAGCGTGGTGAACGTATAGTAACGCTAAATGGGGAGGCTTATTTTGAAGTAGCCAAAGACAAAATTCACCCATTCATTGTACAAAGCAAAAAACAAAGGGTAGAAGTGCTGGGTACGCATTTCAACATCAGCAATTATGATGACGACAGCACCGCTAGAACAACCCTGCTGGAAGGGAGTGTGAAGATTAATGAAACGATGCTGAAACCAGGCCAGCAATCGGTAATTACAGGTAATCAGCTTAAGGTTGTTCCGGCCAATATAGAATTGGCAATGGCCTGGAAAAAAGAGGATTTTATATTTGAAGGGGAGGATTTTAAAACAACCATGCGGAAAATTGGACGCTGGTATGATGTAGATATTGAATACGCCCCTGGTGTAAGGGAAGACATTGAACTGGGCGGTTGGATCTCCAGGAAAAGCAAGCTTTCTGAAGTACTGGAAAAAATAGAACAGGTAGGAAATGTACACTTTAAAGTTGAAGGAAGGAGGATTATAGTGGAAAAATAGATACCATCCTGTATAAGCCTTAAAACAAGAAGTCAGAAGTGCACCAACACTCCTGACCCAAGTTTGGCTTAGATGAATCAAATTATCAACGTAAACGCATAATGCCGAAGCTTCGAACCTAAAGGCAGCATGCTCACCAAAACCTTAAACAAATGTATAAAATTTATAGTTGTAAACTATTGCGCATTATGCGATTAACCACCGCCATATTAATAGTAACCATGTTACAGGTAAGTGCCGCTACCTTTGGCCAGCGGGTAACACTAAACGAACAGAAATCTTCCATTGAAAACGTCCTTAAAAAGATAAGGTCCCAAACCGGCTACGATTTTTTATTCGAACGCAAACTGGTGAGGAGCGCCGGCTTGGTAGACCTTAAACTCAACAATGTAACCTTAGACGAGGCGCTGAAAACCCTGTTCAGCAAAGTTCCGCTGACCTATAACATTGATGGCAAAATTGTGGTCATAGAAGCCAAAAAGAAATCTATCCTGGATAAAGTTATTGATCTATTTAGCGAAATTGATGTAAAGGGTAGGGTACTGGATGAAGAAGGAAAGCCCTTGCCCGGGGCAACCATAAGCATCATCTTTCAGGAGTCTTCTGAAAACAAGAAAACAGGGGATTTTTCTATGATGGTTAAGGGAAGAAAAGCGGTTACCATAACAAATGCTGCCGGAGAATTTGAACTTAAAAGCATAGATGAAAAGGCTTACATCATTATTTCCTATACAGGTTACCAGGACTATTCTGTTAAAGCCGCAAAAGATCTGGGCACCATTAAAATGAAGCTCTCCGGAAATCTGGAAGAGGTCATTGTAAGTACGGGTTACCAGAAGATATCAAAAGAGCGGAGCTCCGGTTCATTTTCAAAACCTGATATGGAGGTGCTGGCCAACAGGGCAACCAGCACCAATATCATACAGCGGCTGGACGGCCTTATCCCGGGACTTGTAATCAACAACTCACCGACCTCTGGCAAACAGCAGTTTCTGATCCGCGGATTAACGACCTTGCCTACAGTACAAAATTATACGAGTGCTTCTCCTTTATTTGTGGTAGACGGGATCGCAGTGCCTGACATCTCTTTTATAAACCCTCAGGATGTGTTGGATGTAACCGTACTAAAGGATGCAACTGCCGCCTCCATCTGGGGTGCCCGTGCGTCGAATGGTGTGATTGTGATCGTCACCAGAAAAGGGGAGAACAGTCAGAAACTGAAGATCAATTACGACGCATTTGCCAATTTCCAGGGCCGGCCTGATATCGAATATTTCCCGGTATTGAATAGTCAGCAGTATATCCAGGCATCTAAAGAAACCTTTGATCCTGTAAGCTTTGCCTACAATCCTGCTTATAGTCCCGCTACCGGCAATACCGGCTATTCACCTGATCGGCAAATAGAGTGGGATTTTTCCCGTGGAAAAATTTCGGCAGCTGTAAGAGCTAGCAGGTTGGATAGTCTTGCCGCCATAAATAACCTGAGCCAGATGCGGGATATCTTTTACCGTCCGCAAACGCTGATGAACCATACCCTGTCTATGTCTGGCGGCACCGAAAAATATGCCAATTATACTTCGTTAGCTTATACAGGTAATCAAAATTACATCCCTGGAAATAAAGACAATACATTTAAGATCAATACACGGAACGACTACACCTTCAACAGCTGGATCAAGGCATTCTTTATTGGCGACCTGACCAACCAGCGTACCGGCTCAAACCGGGCTGTTTCACCTGATAACCGCTTTTTGCCTTATCAATTGTTCCGTGATGCACAAGGTAACAATATCGACATGTCCTATCTGGGTTTCCTGCCAAATGAAGCCATTGGCCCGATAGCCAGTTTAACCGGACGGAGCCTGAATTATAATCCGCTTAGTAATGCAGAAACCGGCACTACAAATAGCAATGCCTTAATTGCACGCCTAACATCAGGTCTTACCATAAACCTTTACAAAGGCTTACGCTATGAGGGTGTATTTGGCTATACCAGAGGAACAAACCGAACAACAATATACGACGACAATACAAATTATAGCCAGAACATCCTGCTGCTTAGGTTTGCCCAGAACAATAACGGAAATATCAAATATAATTTACCCAATACTGGCGGCAGATATGCTGTTTCCAGTTTAACCGATGAGAACTGGACACTCAGGAATCAACTGGTTTATGATTACGCTACATTAAATCAGCTCCATCAACTCAGTGTGCTGGCAGGGTATGAAGAACAGGAACAGAAGAATATCATCACAGGCAATACTGTATACGGCTACGATCAGAACGCAGAAACATCGGTATTGCTTGATTACAATACACTGGCAACAACAGGTATAGTAGGAGGAATCCTGCCATCGCTCGGTGGAAATGCAATATTTGGAGGAAACTCAACACTCGGTGAAGCCCCTGTTACACAACACGAATCATTACTCAGGTTCAGATCTTATTACGCCAATCTGGGCTATACCTATGGTAAAAGATATACCATAAATGCAAGCTGGAGACAGGACAAAAGTAATTTGTTTGGAATTAACAAATCGGCACAACGCAAACCTGCATGGAGCGTTGGCGGTAAGTGGGCCCTAAGCAATGAAGAATTTATGCAGAGCGTCAGCTTTGTGAACGATTTGTCGGCCAGGATTACCTATGGCATCGGTGGAAATTCTCCTCTGCCGGGTAAAAGTGCGAGTCAGGATGTATTAAGACCATTATCAAATCCTTATGTACCGGGTGGACAAGGATACTATGTAGCTACCGCTGGTAATAAGAATCTGACCTGGGAGCAAACCAGAACACTTAACATTGGGTTAGACCTTTCTCTGCTGGACCGCCGTCTGAACGCTTCATTGGATTACTATCAAAAAAAATCAACCGATCTGATCGGGCCTCTGGAAGTAAATCCTTTTACAGGCTTTCCTACCATTGTAGGTAATGTAGGTGATCTTTCAAACAAAGGAATAGAGGCTGCCATTAATTCTGTAAACATCCGCAACCATAGCTTTCAGTGGAACAGTTCCTTTACATTGGCTTACAATAAGAATAAGATCACCAAAATCAACCTGCTAACCGCTGTCGCCACTGGTCGCGATCAGATCGCTGCCCAGTATTTACCAAATTATCCTGCCTTCTCTGTCTTTGCTTATAACTACGCCGGACTGGATGCCAATGGTAACCCACTAGTAAGACATTCAGACGGTACCACATCCTTAGGAATGACGAATGCAGACTTACCTAAGGTAAATGATGTGTTATTTAAGGGCGTATTCCAGCCGGCATGGAGTGGGGGGCTATCCAACACCTTTGCTTATAAAGGTCTTTCGCTCAACATCAATGTCATTTACAATCTTGGCCACGTCATGTTCCGCGACGTAAATAACACCTATATAGAATCCACACAGGGTTATGGTTTTATTAGCAACCAGAATTTCCAAATAGGAAACCTGCATGCTGATTTTGCCAATCGCTGGCAAAAACCTGGTGATGAGAACCGGACCGATATTCCAGGATATAAGACACCTTCTGATAACGCAGACAGAAACACAGCCTATTATATTTATGGCAACCAGAATGTGGTCAGCGCTTCTTACATGAAGATAAGGGATTTGGGGTTAACCTATGCATTTCCACGGTCTGTTATCGGAAAATTGAAAATTGAAGGCCTGAGCCTACGCGCAGGTATGTCAAACATCATGCTTTGGAAGGCCAATGATTACGGTATTGATCCTGAATTTCAGGATGCACGCTATGGCTCAAGATCCCTGCCTACAGGCCAAAATGCATTTAATGTAGGTGTTCATTTAACCTTATAATTTAAAAGCCATGTCTTACTATAAAAATATTATAAACATAATCAGCATTGCTATTCTAACCATAAGTTTAAGTTCTTGTAAAAAGGATTTTCTGGAAGTTGTTCCAAAAGGAGTGGCCATTGCCACCAAAACCTCTGATTATGAGCGTTTGCTGAATGACCTTAACTTAAATTCTATAGCTTCAGTTTCACAGATTGTAATGTCTGATGAGCTTGCGGGCTTTGCCCCTTTGTACAGCCCCGGAACAGGTGTTTTGAACATTGCCGATCAAAAGGCTTTCGAATATCAGGACGACATTTACCTGCCAACTGAAAATACATCTGAACTAACCCAATTGGAAAAACAGTTATACACCTATAATAAGGTAATTAACGAGGTAATGGAATCTAAAGAAGGGAACGATGCTCAGAAAAAGAGTCTGCGTGCCGAGGCGCTAGCCGGGAGGGCATGGGTGCATTTCATGCTCGTTAACTATTATGGCAAACCCTATAATGCCGTCACAGCTGCTTCTGACCCTGGTATTCCCTTAATAAAAATAGCAGACGTAACCCAAACTACGTTCACCCGAGTCTCAGTACAGGCCGCTTACGACCTGATCATCGCCGATTTAACGGAAGCCATTTCTGATCTGCCTGCCCGGATCATCAGCAGACACCGCATGTCCAGAGCAGCTGCAGAGGCAATACTGGGAAAAGTATACGTATACATGCAGCAATTTGATAAAGCCTTGCCCTTGTTTACCTCCTGTCTCGCAAATCTTTCAAACGCCAGTGTTTCAGTAGGACTATATGATTTTAATGGCGCTTTTAGTACAGGAGGGGTTTTCTTCCCGGTCAACCCCTTTACAGGCCCAAACAGGACCAATATGCAAATCGACCAGGAGGTATTGTATCTGAAAATGTTCATTAATTTTTACAGTTATTTTTTTTCAGGTATTCCCATCAGCAGACAAACTGCAGAATTGTATACAACAACAGATTTGCGCCTTAATTTTTTTACAGCCTCACCTTTCCCGCCAACAGGCGCTACTTATCCGAATAAAATGATGAGGTGTTATGGCAAATATGCCAATATGGGGATAAATGTTCCAGACGTTTATCTGTTAAAGGCCGAATGCGAATCACGTAGAGGTGATCTTACCAATGCCGTTAATGACCTTGTTGCCTTGCGTAGAACAAGGATGAACAAAAATGTGGCAAACGCAGCCGATGTACCCGCAAATATCGCTTCAGATAAAGTGGCGCTGACCAAATACATTTTAGAAGAAAGGATCAGAGAATTTGCTACCACGGGAGAGCGTTGGTGGGATATGCGTCGTCTTTCAGTTGACGACACCTACAAATCTACAGTAGGCATGGTACATCACATGTATGATGCCACAGGAAATATTGTCAAATCCTATCCATTAAGGCCTGAAAGGTTAACCTTCCGGTTTCCTCAGTATATCATAAACGCTAATCCGGGTTTGCAGCAAAACCCATAAAAACAGGGACAAAAAAAACAATTTAATAAACGGAACCATGAAAAAATTAATCATGATGTCCATACTATGCCTGTACGCAGGCATAGTATTCGGACAAAAAAGAGAAACAAAAGTAACCATTGAGCTTACCTCAATTAAGCCCGATTCTATCTGGGTGGCCGATTATGGTGAAGTCTTTTTTGCCAAACCAGACAAAGACAATAAATACGTATTGCATTTTAAACACGATAAGCCTTTAAAAGTTAGAATAGGGTTTGACAAACCAGAAAAAAGAAGCATGACTTTGTATCTTGAACAGGGTGGGCCGTTGAACATTATATCTGATTTTGATAAAAACAGTTCATTTTCTGGTAAAGATGCTGAAAACACCAGGGTATTAAACGAATGTACCAACATTTATGCATCAGCATATCAGAAGAAGGGAGAAGAAATAGGTGATAAAATATTGAGCCCGGAAGATGCTGTAAAAACCTATTATGATCTTGGGCAATTGAAATTGAATGTGCTGGAAGCCAACAGGCAAAAGGTTAGTAAGACGTTTTATGACGACTGTTACATCTCTTTTTCTTGTGAAAAGCTGAATCTCCCGATTTTGCTTCCAAAATACTATGTTACCCCGGAAAAAAAGTTCTCAAAATGTATTCCAGCCAGCTATTGGAACCTGGAGAAAGACATTAAAGTGGATGACCGGTACATCACGAATCCCAACTATGAGAGATTTATGACACACGTTTTTCCGGCATTTTTAAGCAATAAGGAAAAATTCAAACTGGGAACACTGGATAAATCTTTATCGCCGGAAGCAGAGCTTAAACTTAAGATGGCACTCGTAGAAAAAACATATCCTGAAAAGCTAAAGCGTGCTGCCCTTTTTGGGATGGTGAATGCTGCTGTGGGCAGCAGTAAAGATCTGGTTCTGGTTAAACCATTAATGGACAATTACATCGCCAAATATGCTACTGAAGCCCAGGCAAAGGAATTAAGAGCCAATTATCTTAAAGTGGATAAATTATCCGCCGGAAAAACGCCTCCGCCTTTTGTTCTAAAAGACCTGAACGGTAAAGATGTAACCCTGAAGGATTTTGCAGGTAAAGTAATCTATATGGATTTCTGGGCAAGCTGGTGTTCGCCCTGCAGGTATGAAATGAAAAACGGGAGTCCTAAACTACATGAGAAATTTAAGGACAATAAGGATGTAGTTTTCTTATACATCAGCTTAGATAGTAAGATAGATGCCTGGAAGAAAGCAATTGCTGATGACAAAATAGAAGGAATACATTTACTTTCTCAAGCCAAAACTGGTGTAGATAGCGCCGTAGGCAAGGCCTTTAACATCAGCGGCATCCCGCGCTATGTCATCATTGGCCGTGATGGAAAAATCTTCGATAATGACGCACCAAGGCCAAGCCAGGATGTTACACCTGCAAAAATCAATGAAGCATTAAACAAAAGCTAAATATTAAAAAATGAAAAGAACGATCGCAATTATCCTCCTGTGCATTTGCACGGGAATTGCATTTGGCCAGCAAAAAGGAGCCACCATTACGGTAGACGCCGGTCCGCTGAAGTTAGACTCCCTGCGCCTCTTTAAGTACGACAATGACGACATCTACGCAAAACCAGGCAAAGACGGAAAATTCCACTATAACCTTGCAGATGGGCTTCCTAAAGAGGTGATATTAATTGGTCCGAAAAATAAAATGGTTTATGCGTTTCTGGAAAACGGTAGCCAGTTGAACATCAAAACTGATTTTGACCAGCAGACAACCTACTCAGGTAAAGGCGCAGAAAATTCGCAGGTCTTTAATCACTTTATGGACGTTTTTGAAACCAAAAAAGCTAAAATCGATGCCAGTAAAATGACCACCAAAGAGTTTTTTGACGTACTGAACAGCACCAATCAAATTCCGATCGACCTGCTTAATGAAAACAAACAAAAAGTTACCCCTTCTTTTTACAACTACGAACTCACCAGCCTGAACTACGCTAAATTAAAAGATTACATGTGGTACGGATACTATTACATCCTTGGGGTAAAGAAAAAGTTTGCAGACGAATCTCCGGCAGATTTATGGGAACTGGACAAACAGGTGAAATACGACGACCAGCTGTTGGGTAATCGTGCTTACGATGCACTTCTTTTATATTTCTATCCGCCGTATCTGCGCAGAAAAGAACTTTTTTTACAAGGAAAACTGGATAGCCCGCATGAGCTCCAGGATGCCCGAACCGATTATGATATGATTCTCAAATACTATCCGGCAGGCAAAGTAAAGAATGAAGCTTTAAGTAAAACCATAGTCAGCGTGCTCGATCAGGCCAAAAACCTGAAAACCGTAAAATCCCTTATGGAAGAACACATTGCTAAATACAGTGATGCCAGCACTGCAAAAATGCTAAGAGAGAAGTATAAGGCGATGGACAATCTATCCGCCGGAAAAATGGCACCTGCATTCACTTTAAAAAGCCTGGAAGGTAAAGATGTATCACTTCAGGATTTCAGGGGTAAAGTGGTATATATTGATTTCTGGGCAAGCTGGTGTGCACCGTGCAGGGGAGAGATGAAGAATGGCGCCCCTAAACTGCATGCCAAATTTAAAGACAATAAAGACGTGGTTTTCCTTTATGTGAGTTTAGACAGCAAAGTAGATGCCTGGAAAAAAGCAATAGCCGAAGATAAGATAGAAGGCATCCACTTGCTTTCTCAGGCAACTTCAGGTATGGATACGCCTATAGCAAAAGCTTTTAACATTAGCGGAATTCCACGTTATGTGATCATTGGTAAAGATGGCAGTATCTTCGATAATGACGCACCAAGGCCAAGCCAGGACATTACACAAACAAGGATCAACGAGGCGCTGACCAAATAGCAGCTTTGTAGCCCACGTTATTTATTAAATCCGACCGGTACTTTTATGAAGTACCGGTCTTTTATTTTTAAACCTTATCTTTGCCCGGACATTCGTCACCTAATCCCGTTCATGCAGCAACCTTCCGATTCCATATACACCCTACAGTTTGGCCTTGTTTGTTTAAGTTCCTTTCTTTTCTCCGCCAGTTTCAACATGCTTATTCCTGAACTCCCGGCTTATTTAACCACTATGGGCGGAGCGGAATATAAAGGTCTCATTATTGCCCTGTTTACCCTCACAGCAGGGATATCCCGGCCATTTAGTGGTAAGTTAACCGATACCATTGGCAGGGTACCAGTAATGGCAGTGGGCTCTCTGGTTTGTTTTGTATGTGGTTTCCTTTACCCTTTGCTTACGACCATTGCCGGTTTTCTTTTTCTGAGGTTAATCCATGGTTTTTCTACCGGCTTTAAGCCAACCGCTACTGCCGCCTATGTGGCCGACCTGGTACCAGCAGGGAAATGGGGAGAAGCCATGGGGGTACACGGGGTTTGTTTTAGCACCGGACTGGCCATTGGCCCTGCAATAGGCAGTACCATTACCGATCATTATTCCATCAATGTCCTTTTTTATTGTTCTTCTCTATTCGCCTTGCTTTCCATTGCCATTCTGGCCAATATGAAAGAAACCCTGCCGGGAAAACAGAGGTTCAGGGTGGCTCATCTAAAGATCAGCAGAAAGGACATCATTGAATGGCGTGTGATACCGGCAGTGGTGATCATCTTTATGAGTTATATCAGTTACGGGGCTATCTTAACCGTAATTTCCGATTGGAGTGCCCATTTAGGCACCAGCAACAAAGGCCTGTTTTTTATGGTATTTACGCTTACTTCCTTGCTGATCAGATTTGTGGCAGGGAAGGCTTCCGACCAATACGGAAGAACACTGATCTTAAAAATATCACTTAGCCTTCTGGCCGTTTCGCTGCTTTGGATTGGCCTGGCCAGTTCTTCTTTAAGTTTAATGCTGGCTTCGGCGCTTTATGGCATTGCCACGGGTATGCTCTCGCCAACTGCTACAGCATGGACGGTAGACCTGAGCGAACCCACACAAAGGGGAAAAGCCATGGCAACCATGTACATTGCCCTGGAGGCAGGCATAGGATTAGGAGCTTTGCTTGCCGGATGGTTGTTTATTGATGATATCCGGATGATTCCTGTCACTTTTTATTACTGCACAGGTGTAACCCTTATCGCACTGGCTTACCTGCAGTTTTTTTACAAGGCCAAAAGCAATCCGAAAGGTAGTTAGTGTATTTTTTACAATATTATTTTTGGTGTATAATTGAATTTGTTACATTTATTCAATTAACCAAATAAACACACAAATGAAATTAACTTATTTAAGGTTCGGAACAACAGCATTGGTGTTGTTGTTTGGAACAGTTGTGGTATCGGGTCAGGACCTGCCCCAGCTGTCTGCGCTCAGCCTCAACGACCTTTCTGCTTTTAAAAACCCCGGCAGTAGCTGGACCGTAGCCGGTTCGGTAACAGCCAACCTGAATGCAGCCAACGAATTGACAGCTGTAAAAGGATCGGGGACACTGATCAATAACCCCGGAAAAAAAGGCCATGGCAGCGATCTGTTTAGCCATGCTGTTCATGGGGATATGATCCTTGAACTGGATTACCTGATGGCCAAAGGCTCCAATTCGGGCATTTACCTTCAGGGTAACTACGAGTTCCAGCTGCTGGATTCCTGGACAGCCACCAATCCGCTTTCTTCAGACAATGGGGGGATCTATGAGCGCTGGGACGATAACAAACCAGAAGGGCAGCAGGGCTTTGGTGGTTATGCCCCGCGTCAGAATGCCAGCAAAGCCCCGGGCTTGTGGCAACACCTTAAAATTGCCTTCCAGGCCCCTCAGTTTGATGCTTCGGGGAACAAAACTGCCAATGCAAGGATCCTGAGCGCTGAGCTGAATGGCGTACTGATCCACGACAATGTGGAACTGTTTGGTCCTACCAGGGGGGCTGCCGATAAGGAAAAAGCTTTGGGCGCATTGCGTTTCCAGGGCGACCACGGTGCTGTAGCTTTCAGAAACATCAAAATCACGGCCCTGCCCAAAGAACTGCGCAATGGGGGCCAGAAAGGCGGGGGCGGTGCAGACCCGATCTATATTGATGCACCCGTAAACACCATGATCAGGAGCTTTGTCGACATCGCCCCACGTATCCGGGTAGTGCACGCCATTTCTGTGGGCAGTCCGCAAAAGGTACATTACAGTTACGACCTCGACAAGGGCCTGCTGGTTTATGGCTGGCGGGGGGATTTTGTAGATGCCACCCCGATGTGGGATGGCAGGGGCAATGGTACCTCCAGGCCGCGTGGTGCCAGAACAGCATTTACTGCAACACTGCAGCCGGCCCTTGCCCGGCTTGAAACTGCCCAGGCAGCATGGCCCCTGGATACCACCGGAACCGGCTTCAAACCCAGGGGTTATGTAATGGACAATGAAGACAGGCCTGAGTTTAAGTACAACCTGCATGGGCTGCAGGTTAGCGATGCCATTAAGGCGCTGGAAAATGGAGAAGGTTTAAGCAGGGAGATCAGTCTTGATAAACCTGCAGCAAACATTTACCTGATGCTGGCCAGTGGAACCGATATACAGGAACTCAGCAAAGGGGTTTACCTTGTTGATGGGCAATCCTGGTACCTGAAATTCAATGGTCCGCAGGATAAGCCCATCATCCGTGATGCTGCTGGTAAAAAGGAACTGATCATCCAGCTCCGCAGTAAATTAAACTATTCCATTTTATTCTAATCCGGCCCAAAGATGACAACATTATTTAACAAGATATCAAAGTTGAGCGCGTTCTCAATGCTCTCAACGTTCTCCCTGGCAGCACTAAGCCTAACCTACAATATCGCCACAGCACAGGAAACGCCAAAAGAAGAAGACTTTTTTAAGATCATGAAGGTACGGGTACCGGAAGGGCCGGTACTGGAAGTAGGTGGGCTGGTAACCCTGCCCAATGGTGACCTGGGCATCTCTACCCGAAGGGGGGATGTGTTCATCGTTGAAAACCCGACCAGCAACCGCCCTTATTTCCGCAAGTTTGCTACCGGCCTGCATGAAATACTGGGACTGGCCTATAAAGAGGGTGCCTTATATGTGGCACAGCGGGGAGAACTGACCAAGCTGGTGGATAAAAACATGGACGGCAAGGCCGATGTCTATGAAACCATATATGCCTGGCCATTGAGCGGGCACTACCACGAATACAGCTTTGGCCCTGCAATAGCAGCCGATGGTTCATTCTTTGTGACAGCGAATGTGGCTTTTGGTGATGAAGAATGGTGGCGTGCAGAAAGCAGGGTTCCTATGCGGGGCTGGGCGATGCACATTACCGAAGATGGGAAGATGACGCCCTGGGCTGCAGGGTTGCGCTCACCTGCCGGTCTGAATGTGATCGACGGGCAGCTGTATTATACCGAAAACCAGGGCGACTGGGTAGGTACCGGCGGACTTTGGAAAGTAAACAAAGGGGATTTTATAGGACATCCTGCAAGCCTGGCCTGGACGGGCAGAAGCGATTCCCCTTTAAAGCTGAGTGCTGATTTTTTCTATTCCAAACTGGATGAAAGGAGGATAAAAGACGCCAATGGCCGCTACATTAAACCCGAAAACAGGATAAATGAAGAATTCAAAACCCTGGCCGATATGAAAAAGGATTTTCCTGAGCTGCGCTTGCCTGCGGTACGGCTGCCCCATGGTATCCTTGGCATTTCCAATTCGGAGCCGCTAAAAATACCTGCCGGTACTTTTGGCCCTTTTGAAGGACAGCTGCTGGTGGGCGATCAGGGCATGAGCATCATTTCCAGGGTATTTCTGGAAAAGGTAAACGGGGAGGAACAAGGTGCTGCATTTATGTTCAGGAGCGGCTTCCGCTCGGGTGTATTGCGCATGGCCTGGGCCAACGATGGCTCCCTGTTTGTTGGGGAGACCAACAGGGGCTGGGGTTCTGCAGGAGATGCCAATGAAGGACTGGAACGCCTGGTATACAACAACAAAGTACCTTTTGAGATGAAAGCAGTAAGGGCCATGCCGGATGGGTTCGAAATTGAGTTTACCAGTCCTGCAGACCTGAAATCGGCCCAGGATATCGCTTCCTATAGTGTAGAAAGCTTTACCTATAAATACCAGCCTGTGTACGGTTCACCTATGGTAAACCAGCAAAGCCTGAAAGTAAAAGGGGTTAAAGTAAGTGCCGATGGTTTAAAAGCCAGGATTGTGGTGGATGGGCTGCGCCGGTATTACATCCACAGCATCAGTGTAAATGGCATCAGGGAAAAGCAGCACTACTATTCAGTGGTACATCCTGTAGCCTACTATACGCTGAACAACATCCCGGCAGGAGATAAACTGGCGGCAAGCGAGCTGAGCACCCGGAATTCGGCAAATGATCCGAAGGCCAGTGCAAGTCCAGCAAAAAAGACAGCAACAGCGGCCAAAGGGAAAACAGCAGTAGCAGAAAAAAAGGAGCTGCCGGCAGCAAAAACAGCAGCCAAAGCACCAACTTACAATGAAGTAAAAGGCCTTTTGACCAATTACACCTGCCTGGCCTGCCATAACCCAACCAAAAAGCAGATCGGCCCTTCATTTACCGATATTGCCAAACGCAAATACAGCAATGAAAAGATCCTGCAGCTGATCCACAACCCTAAGCCTGAAAACTGGCCGGGTTATGCAACAGAGATGCCGCCGATGCCACAGGTGTCCAAGGCCGATGGATTGAAAATAGCAGCATATATTAACTCATTGAATAAATAGCCAATAGAAATTAATAAGCCAATCTGGTAAAATTAAAAACCATATTGGCTTATTCAGCATAACAAGAAATAAAATATCGTAAATTACTAACCAAATTATAACCAAAAAACAAGGATGAATACACTTCACCAATACGACTACATCGTATTTCTAGTTTACTTCTTGATTGTATCCTGCTACGGCTTCTGGATCTATTACAAGAAGAAATCGGCAGCGGCCGACTCAAAGGATTATTTTCTGGCAGAGGGTTCATTAACCTGGTGGGCCATAGGTGCGTCACTTATTGCTTCCAATATTTCTGCTGAGCAGATGATCGGAATGAGTGGTTCCGGCTTTAAACTTGGATTGGCCATCTCGGCCTATGAATGGATGGCGGCGGCTACGTTAATCATTGTAGCTGTGTTTTTTATGCCGGTTTATCTGAAGAACAAGATCTTCACAATGCCCCAGTTTTTGAGTCAGCGTTACAATGAAAAAGTGGCCATGATCATGGCTGTATTCTGGCTGGCGCTGTATATTGTGGTGAACTTAATGTCTATTCTTTACCTGGGTGCTTTGGCCATCAGCGGCATATCCGGATTGAACATCACCGCATGTATTCTTGGACTGGCTGTTTTCGCCATCATCATTACCCTTGGCGGAATGAAGGTAATTGGTTATACCGATGTAATACAGGTATTTTTCCTGGTGCTGGGCGGATTGGTAGCTACTTATATCGCTTTAAATCTTATTTCCGGACAGCAGGGTATTGCAAAAGGTTTTGCTATCCTTACCGATGGTGCCTCGGAACATTTCCACCTTATCTTTAAAAAGGATGACCCCAACTACATGGACCTTCCAGGCCTGAGTGTATTGATAGGGGGTATGTGGATTGCCAATTTAAGCTATTGGGGCTGTAACCAGTACATCACGCAAAGGGCATTGGGTGCATCCCTGCCTGTTGCCAGATCCGGACTTTTGTTCGCAGCTTTCCTCAAAATGCTGATGCCGGTAATCGTTGTGATCCCTGGTATTGCTGTTTATTACATCATTAAAGAAAAAATTCCAGGCATCAGCGCCGATAACCTGATGACGGCCTCGGGCGTACAGGATCCGAACAAGGCATATCCTGCATTGCTGGGCTTATTGCCAGTTGGTTTAAAAGGCCTTTCATTTGCAGCCTTAACTGCTGCCATTGTAGCTTCCCTTGCCGGAAAAGCGAATAGTATTGCCACCATATTTACACTCGACATCTATAAAAAAGCATTCAATACCAATGCCAGTGAAGGAACACTGGTAAACGTAGGTAAAGTTACCGTGGTGGTATCTATGCTGATGGCCGTACTGCTTTCATTAATTGTAGGTGATGCACTGATGGGAGAAGGTAAACAAGGCTTCCAGTACATTCAGGAATATACAGGCTTTGTATCTCCGGGTATCTTTGCCATGTTTATATTGGGCTTCTTCTGGAAGAAAACAACCTCAAACGCAGCTTTATTTGCAACCATTGGCGGTTTTATCGTTTCCGTAGTCCTTAAGTTCCTGCCGGGATGGGTGGACCTTGCCCCGCTGCACGATTACGGCTGGGCAGTAGCCAATTCCAGCGGCATATTCGAAATTCCTTTTATGGACAGGATGCTGATCGTATTTGCGGTATGTGTAATCGGCATGTATTTCATCAGCGTTTATGAAAACAAAAAAGGCATCGTGCCACAGGGCCTGGAAGTAGATCCAAAAATGTTCCGTGTTTCAACTTCATTTGCCGTTGGTTCCTTGATTATCATTGCCATGCTGGTAGCCTTATACTCTGCTTTCTGGTAAGAGGTAAAAGTTAAATGTAAATAAATATAAAAAAGAGCCTGTTCCAGATTTGGAACAGGCTCTTTTTTATAACATCCCATTTTCATTTCAGTACTGTACTGAAATTTTCTAATGCTCAGAAGCAGCCTCGCGTCTTCCCCGAAGGGGATTATGCAGCTGCTGAAGAGTCATTAAAAATTTCACACATCAGTACTTAAACACCTTCCCATCTACCATAACCTCCTGCGTTTTCTCGTCAAAAGTTGCCTTCTTTCCGGTCCTCGCTGCAGCATTCGTCATGATATTGGCAATAGAGTGGTAATAACCAGCCTCTACGGGGGCATTGGTTTGCTTGCGGCTCCTTACACACTCCATCCAGTTGCGCATGTGTGCTGATGTCAATTTATCACCGCCCGTATTGGCCGATGCAGCTACTTTCTCTGTATTGTCTGTAAGTTTCATTTCCGGCAGCAGGTTAGGCTGCATGTGCATTGCTGCAGCAGCTTTAGCGCTTAAACCACCTTTAGGTGAAACCATATTGGTGTTCAGGTTCAATTCACCACCATTGGCGTAATAGATCTCGGCCGGACTTTCATCGCCATTGTGCATTCTGGAAGTAAATATGACCTGGAAGCCGTTGCTCGGGTCATTTGCCTTGCCGTAATCAAATACGGCGGTAGTCGTATCCCAGTTCCGGCGACCATCTTTCCACTGGTAAATACCACCATTGGCCACTACGCTTCTCGGGTGCTTCAAATCGGTAAACCAGTGTACGGTATCGATCTGGTGCGACATCCATTGACCTGGCATTCCTGATGAATAGGGCCAGAAAAGGCGGTACTCCAGGTATTTACGCGGGTCCCACTCCTCAAAAGGCCGGTTGATCAGAAAGCGTTTCCAGTCGGTATCCTCCTGTTTCAGCTTTGCTACCAGGTCGGGCCTGCGCCAGCGTCCCGGCTGGTTAACATTCCAACTCAATTCTACCATGGTGATGTTGCCGAATTTGCCTTCTTTGATAAACCGCTCTGCGGCCATATAATTGTTCCCGCTTCTACGTTGCGAGCCGATCTGAACAATCTGCTTAGATGCCTTAACTGCTTTCAGGGCCATACGTGCATCTTCCATGGTTTCGGCAAAAGGCTTTTCGCAATATACATCACATTTGTTGTTTACCCCTTCAGCACAATGGGTGGCATGCTGAAAATCGGCCGTACTTACGATTACAGCATCAATGTCTTTCAAGCCATAAAGCTCATCGTTGTTGCGACAAGCGGTAATGTCGTGGCCAAATTTCGATTTCAAATGCTCAACGCCCAAACCTCTTCTGTAATTCCAGAGGTCAGATACCGCAACAATATCAAAATTAAGTTCTTTATGGTGGTTTAAAAAGGAGGGTAGCAGGGAATCCTTAAAACGGTCCGAAAACCCCACTACGCCCACCCTTACACGGTCGTTAGCACCGATAATATTTCCATAACTCTTGGCACTTAAACCCATTGTTCCCAGATAGGTTCCGGCAGCGGCTATGGCCGACTGCCTGATAAATTTTCTTCTTGAATCTAACATGATGTTATAATTTTAGAGCTCCTTTATTTTGATACTTCTGAAAGAAACATTATCTCCGTGATCCTGAAGCAGGATATGGCCTTTTGGTGCCATTCCAAAGTCCTTCCAGTTTTTATATTTACTGCCCGCAACCAATTCATTGAATTCATCCGACCCGCGTACATATTCCAGAATCTTAAAGCCGTTCAGAAAATACTGGATCGTATTGTCCGGATAAACCCTGATCACCCCTTTATTCCATTCTCCGATTTTCTTTTGTGCATTTGGTATTTTTTTGCTGGTGATGAGGTCATACAACGATCCCAGTGTTCTGTTTCCATTTTTGCCCAGTTTGGCATCGGGATGGCGCTCATCATCAAGAATCTGGTATTCCGGACCAATTGCGGACCCTTTGTTACCTTCCGAAAGTGTAACAAAATACTTTACCCCACTGTTAGCCCCCTCGGTAAGCTTGAAGTCAAACTTCATTTCAAAAGCTCCATATTGTTTTACAGTTACAATGTCACCACCATTGGTAGATTCAGCACCGTCAGACTTCACTACACTCAGCACACCGTCCTTAATTTCCCAGCCTTTTTCCGGAAAAGCTGTTTTATAGGCACCTATCCAGCCCTTAGTGGTCTTACCATCCCACAACAGGTTATAACCATTGGCCTTTTCAGCGGCCGAAAGGTTATTAGGGATCATGTTTACTACAAAAATACTGTCTGCTTTGGTTGGTTTCAGATTTTCTGTCTGGATACGTATGTTTCTCCATCTGATCTGTTTACCTGCCTCGTCATTCTTGCCTATTGAATGAACCTGCAGTGCTATAAAGCCGGAAGCAGTCATATCATCCACCAGGCTTGCAGTTGGAATACCGTTTACAAATGTCCTGATAGAGTTCCCAATGCACTCAATCCGGTATTTGTTCCATTCGCCCTTTTTAAAGGCTGTTTTGCCTTTAGCATTGATGTCCATAGGGTACAACCAGCCACGACGGCTCTCATCGTAAATTCCTCCGCTATAAGCCCTGTCAGAAGGGTCAACCTCCATCTGGTAGCCATGCACCCGGCCGTCTTTGTAATCGGCTTTACTCAGGCTCCTGAACTGGATACCGGAGTTCATGGAATTGTCTACCAGCAGTTCTACCTCAAAGATAAAATTGCCATAATTCTTTTCAGTAGTTAAAAAGGAGTTAGGTGTATCGTGAACTGTAGTGCCTACAATCTCACCGTTTACAACCTCGTATTTGGCCTTTCCGTTCAGCTGTTTCCATCCCTTCAAATCTTTGCCATTAAAAAGGCTGGTCCATTTTCCGCTCTGGGCCTGTACAGCATTAAATGTACTGCCGATTACCAAACCGGTTAAAATTAGTAATTGTGTGGTTTTCATTAGTGGTTATTTGTTCTTGGTTAAATTATTTATTCGGCTAAAAAAATTAAAATATCATTTGCTAAAGTCGGCCGCCTGCTGATCCAGCATTTGCGCCGTCTGGTTTTTACCTGAAGTGATCACGATCCTGTAACGGAAAGTAACTGATTCGCCCGGCTTTAAAGTCAGGTTCAGACTTTCCTTTCCCTTGCTAAAAATGGCTTGTCCCAATGGGTTGGCCGCAAACAAACCATAATCTCTGGCATGCCAGTAAGTAGGATAGCCCGGGTTTTCCGGATGATCGATGATGGCAACAGACACCGGCTGCCCATCTTTATGCCCATACATCATACACCATTTACCCCTGGTTCCCCAGGCATCGTTGCCTGTTTTTCCCTCACTCGTCAGGTAATTGCCATTTGCCCCGTTTTTTGCAGAAGAGACTTTAGTTACGACCCCATTATTGTCCATATACGATTCCTCCTTATCGGATGGCAGTTCAAGCTCTTTGGTTACCCTTAAACCCAGCATACCATCTTTTATATCTTTAAAATAAACCGTATCCATTTGAGCAGTTAAAGTCGTGATCCGGTCTATGGTCCGGGTTTGAGCTGTGCCGCTAAATACAAAAACAGTGGCTTCTTTGAGTAAAACCCTTTTGTCCTGCCTTTCCCAATTGGCCGTATAATTTAAACTCCCGCTGGTATTTCCATTTTGTACTTTTCCAACTTTCACGTTTCTGATCCAGCCGTATTTTATTTTTTTATCTGCGGGAATATTGTACGAATTGTTCCAGAAATCCAGGCCGTTCACACTTTCATAATTCAGCCACAAACCCACATGATGAGGGTGATCTGTGCGTTCGTTGCCACGTTTTTCCAGAGGAAAGCCGCGGGTTATGGTAAGACCGCTGGCCGTTTGTAAAGGATAAAGAATAGGTTTTTCCAGATCATCTGGATAAAGAAAATTGGTAAAAGGTTGGTCATCTACCAGCACCTCTACTTTTTTCTGGCTGGAATTGTTTCTAAAGCTTACTTTTTGAGTTTGTGCAATCGAATGCAAACTCAAAAAGCAACAAAAAAAAATAAATCTTCTAGTCATTATATCTGGTTAAAAAACTGTTAGGCCCTCAACTGGCATTGCTAACAAAAACATCCAAGTTCGTAGCTAAATATACCTTTCTTAAAACACAAATTGGCCGAAAACATGGTCCTTTCACTAAAAAAATTACGAAAACGATTGAGTAAATTTTTAAAAATTATCGGCAATAAGCCTTATAATTGTCTGTCCAAACCGTCCAGTACAAATGAACCGTAAATACTTCCTATCCTTCATGCTTACCGCCGGCGCAAGCCTAAGCTCCTTTAAAACCTGGGGGAATAATCCTGAATCTGCAAAAGAGGTTAAGATACCCCCATTTCTTAAAACAGGAGATACGATTGGCATCACCTCGCCTGCAGGTTATATTACAGCAGAGCAAATCCAGCCTTCAGTACAGCTGATGGAAAGCTGGGGATTTAAAGTAATTACCGGCAATGCCATAGGGAAACGGGATTTCAGTCTTGGCGGAACAGACGACGAACGGGTATCCGATTTTCAGGAAATGCTGGATAACCCCGAAATTAAGGCCATTATGTGTGCCCGGGGAGGATATGGCGCTGTCAGGATCATAGACCGGCTGGATTTCAGCAGATTTAAACAAAACCCCAAATGGATCATTGGTTTTAGCGACATTACGATATTCCATTGTCATTTGAACAGGCAGCTCAATGTGGCTTCCATACATTCAAAAATGTGCAATAGTTTTCCGTCCGACTGGACCATCGCCGAACCGATTCAGATTGAAACCATACTCTCTATCAGGCAGGTATTGACCGGGCAGGCTGTAAAATACACAGGCACACCCTCAACCTATAATAAAAATGGCAGGGCAGAGGCTGCGCTTATCGGTGGTAACCTCAGCATTATCGAAACCCTCGCCGCAAGTAAATCGGACATCAATACCGATGGTAAAATACTTTTTGTAGAAGACACCGGGGAGTACCCGTACAGCATCGACCGTATGTTCTGGAACTTGAAACGCAGCGGCAAACTCGACAATTTAAAAGGGCTGATCATAGGCGGATTTAAAATTAAGCCTGAAGACGAGGGCGATGAATTTGGCAAGACAGTATACGAGATCATTTCCGAAAAAATAAAAGAATATGATTATCCGGTATGTTTTGATTTCCCTGTAGGTCATCAAAAGAATAACTTTGCATTGAAGTGCGGAGCAAAACACGTGCTTAATGTTGATGTCAATGGAAGTTCACTCATATCCATCTAATCCCGCCGCTATAAGGCTTTCTGAACTGACTGGGCAGATCAGGCAAACGCTTGAAGGCACTTTCGGCGGCAGGACCTTTTGGGTAATTGCCGACGTGACCAGCCACACCTATAAGGCCCAGAGCAATTACCATTACTTTGAACTGGTAGAAAAAGACAGGTCATCCAGCAGGATCATTACAAAAATAATGGGCAGGGCCTGGGGCAATGCCTCCATTAACATTGCCAATTTTGAAAGGGCAACAGGGCAGCGGTTCTGTAATGACATCAATGTGCTCGTACAGGTTGCCGTACAGTATACCCCTGCATTTGGCCTGCAGCTGAACCTGCTGGATATTGATACCAGTTTTACATTGGGGCTGTTTGAGCAGCAACGGAAAGAAACACTGGAACGTCTGCTTCGGGATAACCCTGAATTCATACAAAAATCAGGAGAACAATACCTCACCCGCAACAACAGGCTGAACCTGAATAGGGTGATCCAGCATGTTGCGGTCATTTCCTCAGCTACTTCGGCAGGTTATCAGGACTTTAAACACACATTAGATAACAATTCTTTTGGTTACCGCTTCCAGGTAGACGATTATTTTACACTGGTACAGGGAGAAGCCAATGCCAGGCAGTTCCTGGCAAAAATAGTAGAGGTGTTCCAATCGGGAAAAGCGTACGATGCCCTATTCATCATCAGGGGCGGAGGGGCGCAAACCGATTTCCTGATCTTTGACAATTATGACCTGGGCCGGGCCATTGCTAAATTTCCTGTCCCGGTCATTACCGGTATAGGGCACCAGAAAAATGAGACCATTGCAGATTTAATGGCACATACGGCAACCAAAACGCCTACAAAGGCGGCAGAACTGATCATTGCGCACAACAGGACCTTTGAAGAAAACCTGTTGAGTACACAAAAAATGATGCTCATCAAAACCTATCAGCTCATCAATTACCATAAAGACCAGCTGGTACAACTTAAGCAGCAAACCATCAGTACCACCAAAGAACTGCTGCAGGAACAGCACCGGAGTATTTTGAACTTATCCAGACTGGTGCTTACCAATCCTAAAATCGTCATTTCCAACCGGCAAAAGGACCTCAGCAATATCCTTGGTAATATAAAGTCCTATAACAGGATCTATTTTGCCAACAAAAGAGGATATATTGGCCATTTTCAATCGGTGGTAAGGTTAATGAGCCCGCAAAACATATTGAACAAAGGATTTGCCATCCTTAAAATAAATGGCCGTATTGCCGCCAACGCGGATCAGATTGAACCGGGCAGCGAACTGACGGTACGACTGGCCGCATCAGAAATTAAAACAACAGTAAAAGCTAAAACCGCAATAAATGAAGACAACGGATTTGACCTATGAATTGGCTTACAAAGAGCTGACCGCAATTGCGCTGGAGATAGAAACCGAATCAGTATCGGTAGATGTACTTGCAGAAAAAGTAAAGCGGGCATCAGAACTGATCGAATTTTGCCAGACCAAACTCCGCGCTACAGAGACAGAAGTGAACAAGATCATTAAACAAATGGAAAATCCGGCAGGCTAACACTACATTTTACTCAGTATTTCTTTCTTTTTGGTATCAAATTCTTCCTGGGTCAGGATACCTTCATCCAGGAGTAATTTTAATTTCTGCAGCTGCACAACAGGGTCCGTTGTTGTGCTGTACGCTGTAAGTTCTTCTTTTTTATCATTCAGAACTTTACCGAGTTCCATTCCAAAGCCCAGTTGTAAACCTGCGCCAGCCAGGCCGCCTTCGTTTCTTGCAGCATCGCGTAATGCTTTTAATTTTTCTATTTCCAGGTAGCTTAGCCCACCTTCAGCAGCCGCACGGCTTTCGGCAGTAATGTCTGCAATTTTACCTATCCGTTGCTGGGTTTCCTTGTCAAAGGAAGTTCCCTGAATCCTAAAGTCCTTTAACTCCAGGCCTAAGTCCGAAAAACCAGCATTCAATTGCGCTTTTAAATCTGAAGAAAGCCGGTCCAGCTGTGCGTCAATATCCAGATAGGATAATTTCGACTGGGCCAAATAAGAGATCAGCGTTTGTGGCAGACGTGAAAGGAGCAAGGCCTTTGTATCGGCAGTGGTATATTCATTCCTCGAACCGACGACGTCCCTGAACAACAACAAAGGATCCGCAATCCGCATGGAATAGTTTCCATAAGCACCAAGTTCAACTGGTATGTGATACTGACCATCCAGGTATTTTACAGGCGAGGGCGTACCCCAGGGCTGGTTTAAGATATCAGCCTTCCGATAAAAATATATGCGCAGCTTGTGCTCACTTTCAAACAGCTGCCGCAATTTGAGCAGACTGGTAATAAAAGGGTGGTTATCTGTTTGCAGGTCAAACAGGCCTTCATCAGAAATAATACCTTTAATTTCACCTTCATATACCACGATGCAACCTTGTCCAGGTGCCACAATCAACTTGCTTGCATTTTTAATCTCATCAGTAGGTGCAGGAAATTTATACAGCAGCAACTCCGGCTGCTGGCCTTTCCACTCGATAACAGTACTGAGCTGTTTTTTAAAAAAATCCCCTAATCCCATAAACTATTCAATTTTATAAGTGCTCGTTAATTTACCTTTCGCGTCAAACTGCAGGAGCTCTTCATCGTCGGTAACCCCGATAAAGCCGTTTTTATACCTGATTATCCTCTTAATTTCCGATCCCTTTGATTCATCGACCGTCCATTCTACAGCTCCCGTCTGGCTGTTCAGCTGCTGGAGTTTATAGCCACTGTTTGGATTTGCATCCGGTTTAAAAGAAATGAGCAATGAGCTGTCGTCGTCAAACATCACCTCCGGCTCAAAATACAATCTGCCTGGTGTCAGGTCCTTCCAACCCAGAATCCTGTCGGCCTGCCTGGTATAGTCGCTAAAAAGCACCTTTTTATAAGGGTCCCTGTCGGTAAAGATACCCGAACCACCGTAATCCTTGCCCCAGCTCAGGTTGTCGACCACATCTTTTGGCCCGGCACCATTGTCTTTATATCTGATTTTAATGAGCTGCAACTTGTCTTCCGGATAATCGCTGCTTTTTCGGGTAAAAACATGGATTACCTTTTCCTTTGCGCCCGGCAGGAGCGAGCTGAAACCTTTTCTGGCCTCGTAATACTTATTTTCATTATAGAGTTTTTGAACCAGGGGATAGTAGTACAATTTTTTTCCATCATTGGTGAGCAGTATCAGGCCATCGCCATTGTCTTCGTAAACAAACTCGATCGTAGCTACACCTACCTGGAGTTCTTCTTTGGCGCTGAAGAACTTTTTGCCGGCATCTGTTAATTTTAACGTGCTTTTATCTACCACGTACAGGGTGCTTTTATTGGCAATCACATACAGATTACCATCACTGAAGGTACGGAATTTAATATCTGATGTAGATACATGCGTTCCCTCAACCTTATGTTCTCCAACCAGCCCTTTGCCTGGAGTATAAAATGCAATATAAACACCATCCCTTTGCGCTTCAGATTTTGCTTTGTAACGCCTGTCTTCAGCTACAATAGCTATTGCGGCATTGCTGCCCGCCTGTGTAAAAAGGTCAGGACTGTACCTGCTGGCCGAAAAGCCGGTTTCTTCGGCGACAGCCGGGCCGGCAGAATAAGCAGAAGAGGTAGTGGCAACAGATTTAGGACTAAAGATGGCGGAGATCACATTGATCAGTATGGTCAGCACAATAAATACCCCAATAATAAGGGCAATTACTTTGATCACCTTTTTACCGCTGTCGTTATTAAACGGCAAATTGAGGTTGTGGTTATAATTGTGATTGTAATTAATGGTTACCTCATCATCGTCCAGGAAATACTCGGTATGACAGTTATTGCAACGATAAAAATCCGGTTTAAGCTCAGTTTTGGCAGTGCTGCCGCATTGCGGGCATTTAATTACCTTAATCTCTTTGGCCATTTAGACAGTAAAATTGTTAATCACAGGGTATATGTTCAACAATTTTAAGCAAAAAATAGCTTATAACCAATTATTCAGCTTATACCATTTGACGGTCTGCATGATACCTTTTTCCAGGTCATACTCGGGTTCATAACCCAGATCAGTTTTTGCCCTTTCGATATTGCAGGCCCAGTTGATCGCGGTAAGTTCGGCCATTTTTTCCTTATTCAGTGTTGGGGTATTTTTGCTTCCGGCATAAATAAAGTCCATAAAAGCTGCCATTCCAGATACGAGCATTACCGGTAAATGAAACTTAAAGGTTTTCCTGTTCAGGGCTTTTTTGGTATAGGTAGCAAGTGCATAACGATCGTAAACTGCACCATCTGAAATATTGTATTGCTGCTGAATCATGGGGCGGCTTAAGGCATTGATGATGACCCTGGCCAGGTCTTTCACGTAAACAAAACTCAATTGCTGTTTAAAACGACCAATATGGGGTTCAAGCCCTTTGTTTATGCTGTCGAAAAGAATAAAAAGATCTTTTTCCCTTGGCCCGTAAACAGCTGTAGGCCGGATAATAAGTAGCGGGAGATTTTTAAAATCTGCGAGGTACTGCTCAGCCAGCTTTTTGCTCGCACCATAATGGGTTACCGGATGGGCAATACTGCCGTCCTGTATTTCAGCAGATAAATCTTCCAGGGGGCCCAATGCAGCCAGACTGCTTACAAAAATGAATTTCTCCAATGGTATATTCGCGGTATTTGCCGCTATAGCCAGGTTTTTGGTATACATGGCATTGACCTGGTCGTACACCTCTTTTGTTTTGGCCTTTGTAGTGCCTGCTGCGTGGATGATATAATGGTATTTTTTTTCTTCCAGCTCCTGTTTAAGACTCGCTACAGAACTGTAATCCAGATCTGTATAACATACATCAAATGCTTTGAGATGCGACACATCGCTGCTTTTGCGGACAGCTGCATATACCTCCAGGCCTGCATTCAAAGCCGCTTCAATCAGGTGGTATCCCACAAACCCACTTGCACCAGTAATCAATACCTTTTTTTTGCTCATCTATTTTATGCTCACATGCGCTATGCGCTCAATGCTCTCTCGTAAATTCTATATTTTTTATAAGGGTCGCCCTTGATGGCAATGATGGCATTGTTTACCAGTTCATTGTGTTCCAGGGTCCAGGACGCCTCAGCATATTCCATACCTTTTTCACGGTAGGCTTTAATGATCCGGCCATAGATACAGGCTTCAATTCCCATTTTGCGGTAACCATCAATTACACCCAACAGCAATATCCTGATGCCTTTTACTTTTTTCTTTCCGAACAACAATTTAAAGATACCGGTAGGCAGGAGTCTTCCTTTTTTAATTTTAATCTGGATCTGGTTCATGTCGGGAATGGCAGCGCCAAAGCCTACCAGTTTGCCATCCTGTTCGGCTACCAGACAAAAATCAGGGTCTAAGACCAGTTTCAGGTCTTTGGCCTGGTAATCAAACTCTTCATCATTTAAAGGAACGAAGCCCATATTCTTATCCCAGGCCTTGTTGTACACCTCACGTAAAGCTGCTGCTTCCTGCTTAAAATTCTTTAGGTTGATCTTACGGATCACGATGTTGTTGCGCGTTAAGCGCTCTTCCAGGCGGTCCATAAGTTTTACAGAGCGATCGTCATAGTTATCACCGTTAAATCGCCATGCAATCAGATCTACCTGCTTCTTTAAACCCCAACCTTCCAGCAAAGCAGGGTAGTAGCTGGCATTATAAGGCATCATGACCACTGGTGGCATATCGAAGCCCTGGATCAATAAACCACAGGATTCATTGGTCGAAAAGTTTACAGGACCAATCATCTTTTCTTTAGCTCCCTTATCTTCCAGCCATTTAGCTGCTGTATTTAACAAAAAGCTCGCAGATTCCTGATCATTTATACAATCAAAAAAACCAAAAAAGCCATCGCTGGTATTGTTCATGATATTGTGGCTATTGTTTAGGATAGCCGCAATCCTGCCTATGACCCGTTCCCCTTCATAAAGTAAAAAACACTGCAGTGAAGAGTGTTTGTGAAAGGGATGCGTTGGACTTAAAAGATCGCGCTGCGCAATGAACAGCTCCGGAACATAATTTGGGTCTGCTTTGTAGAGCTCATGCGGGAAATCAATAAATGTTGCTAGCTGTTTTTTGGAGCTAACGGCAACAATATGTTTCATTTGGTTTATGGTTTGGTTGAGGGTATACTTAAATGGTTTCCTGGAAGGACTTCACCTGTACTTCTTTGGCCGCTGCTGATAGTTTTTCCACCGCTTCTTCAATCTGCTCAAAAGTATGGGTAGCCATCAGCGAGAACCTGATCAATGAAGAATCAGATGGAACAGCAGGGGATACCACAGGGTTTACAAAAATTCCGTTTTCATTCAGAATATTGGTCACCAGGAAAGTCTTGTCGTTATCCCTGATGTAAACCGGGATAATCGGACTGTCGGTATGGCCGATATCAAATCCTGCCTCCACAAGCAGTTTCTTGGCATGATTAGTATTGGCCCAAAGTTTATCGATACGCTCAGGTTCAGATTCAATGATGTCAAGCGCAGCAATTACACTGGCCACAGCACCCGGAGGCATACTGGCACTGAACATTAAAGAACGTGCCCTGTGTTTTACAAATTCAATGGTCTCTTCAGTTCCTGCAATGAAACCACCCAATGAGGCAAGCGATTTACTAAAAGTGCCCATAATGAGGTCTACCTTGTCTGTTAAACCAAAATGAGAAGCAGTACCTGCGCCATTGAGCCCGATCACCCCTAAGCTATGGGCATCGTCCATCATGATGTTTGCACCAAATTCATCGGCTATGCTTACAATCTCAGGTAAGTTCACCAGGTCACCTTCCATACTGAATATCCCATCAGCAACGATCAGCTTTGCAGCATCTTCAGGTAGCCTGCTCAGCTTTTTGCGCAGATCGTCCATATCATTATGTGCATACTTTATGGAGCGCGAGAAGGATAACCGGCTTCCATCAATGATAGAAGCGTGGTCATATTCATCCAGGACCAGGTAATCGTTCCTGTCGAGCAAGCAGGAGATTACGCCCAGGTTTACCTGGAAACCGGTGCTAAACAATACCGCAGCTTCTTTGCCTACATAGGCAGCAAGTCTGCGTTCCAGTTCAATATGAATGTCGAGTGTACCGTTTAAAAATCTTGAGCCGGCACAGCCAGTACCATATTTATCAATTGCAGCTTTAGAGGCTTCTTTAATTTTAGGGTGGTTGGTCAGCCCCAGATAGGAATTGGAGCCAAACATCAGCACCTTCTTCCCGTCAATCATTACTTCTGTGTCCTGACCTGATTCTATTGCACGGAAATATGGGTATAAACCTTTTTCCTTAATTGCCGTAGCATCTTTAAAAGCTGCTATCCTATCGTGTAATTTTTTGCGCATGCTGGTACTTGTATGTTTAGATCACAGAACTTTTTAGTTGATATTATGTTTAACATGGGAGATTACCTGTTCTGTCTTTAATAACCCCCATCATTTTTTACTGACTAAATTAACAATTTTGTCAATTCGTAAAAGTTCCCAAAGCTAAGATCATAAACACAGAAAACAAAACTTGAAGTCAACCAAGTTTGAATATATTACTTTTTAAAATAAAATTTACAATTTTGTTATAATTAAATGTAAATCTCATCCACCTTATCGCCTTAAAATCAAGAACTATCTTTGATACCCAAAATGCTTGCCATTTTTTCTTTTAGTGGATTATTTTTTTGCAACCGGCAAACCAAATAAAGCTTATCTTGTTTAAAAATGCAAAACCCCACAGTATATGGATCAAAAAATCATTACTCTATATGATGAATACACACATAGTGGCATCAGCAGAAAAGACTTCATGAAAAAACTGGCTGTCCTTACCGGCAGCACTGCATTGGCTTTATCTATTTTGCCTTTACTGGAAAACAATTATGCGGCAGCAGCTACTGTAAACGAAGAGGAGCTGGAAACAGAAACCATTACCTATAAAGGTGACGGCAGCGATGTCAAAGCATTTCTGGCAAAGCCCAAGATAAAAAGCAATTTTGGTTGTGTTTTGGTGATACATGAAAACCGTGGATTAAACCCGCACATCATTGAAGTAACCAAAAGAGTAGCAGCCGAAGGGTTTATTGCCTTAGGGGTCGATGCACTATCGCCTTTTGGAGGTACCCCTGCAGATGAGGACAAGGGACGGGAACTGATCAGCAAACTGGATCCTGAGAAAAATCTGCAAAACTATCTTTTAGCCCTTGAATACCTGCGCGGCAGGAAAGATGGAAATGGCAAAACAGGATGTATAGGCTTTTGCTGGGGAGGGGGTATGGCCAATAAACTGGCCATTGCAGATCCGAAATTACTGGCCGCCGTTGCTTATTATGGCGCACAGGGCAAAGCTGAGGATGCCGGAAAGATCAGAGCAAGTCTGATGCTGCATTACGGTGGGCTGGATGAAAGGATCAATGCAGGAATCCCCGCATATGAAACCGCATTAAAACAAAATCACATTGATTATAAGCTTTTTATATACGAAGATGTAAACCATGCCTTCAATAACGATACCTCACCAACCCGTTATAATGAAACTGCGGCCAAACTCGCCTGGAAAAGAAGTATTGATCTTTTCCGGCAAAAATTATCCTAATTATACTTCTACCTGACACTTACATTGAATTTTAAGCGAAAAAATGCTTATTTTTGTACAAATTTTTAAACATTAATGAAGATATTTATTACAGGCCTTCCTTTAGAAGTAGGGGAAGATGAATTGACGGCCGTATTTGGTGATTTCGGTCAGGTAAAATCACTTAGGATTATCAAAGATCGTGACACTGGTCAAAGTCGCGGTTTTGGTTTTGTGGAAATGCCTGTGGAGGAAGAAGCAAAAGAAGCCATCCTGCGTATGAATGGGGGGGATTACAATGGTAACCGTATTAAAGTTGCTGAAGCACAGGAAAAGCCAAACACAGGAACTGGAGCAGGTAACAACAATTTCAGACGTAACAACCGTACAGAAAAAAGCTATTAGGCTTGACAGCTACTGGTGTATCCATACTATACAAAACAGCAGTTGCAAATAGAATTGTAACTGCTGTTTTTTTATATAGCTTTGTGAGATGCTAAAAAAGTACCTGGGTTTTAACCTCTTGTTTGCACTGATTTTTATCCTGCAGATTGCTTCAGGATTTGTCAGCAGCCCATATCTGGCATACTTTAGCAAGCCGGCCATCGTAATTTCCCTGCTTGTTATGCTTGCATTGAGCACCCGCCTAAAAGGGCGTTTCCATAAGCGTATTTTTATGGGATTGGTATGTGCCCTGGCCGGTGATGTGTTGCTCATGTACACAATAAAAGACGAATCTTTTTTTATATACGGGCTGGCAGCTTTTCTGCTTTGTCATGTCTTTTATATCAGTGCATTCTATCTCGATTTTAAATCTGCACCCGAACTGGATAAAAAAGGGGCCAGGATAGCTATTTTATGCTGCGCTATTGTCAGCATCAGCTTTTATTTTTTCCTCCGGCCTCACCTGGGCGTCATGAAACTTCCGGTAATGATCTACGTGCTGGTCATTAGTATGATGGTAATGATGGCTTGTTTCCGCAATCAGCGGGTAAATAAATCTAGCTTCAGGCTTATTCTTTTTGGTGCCATATGTTTTACTTTCTCCGATTCCATTCTGGCTTACAATAAATTTGTTGCCCCGTTTGATTATGCCGGTACCTGGATCATGGCCAGCTATATGGTTGCACAATATCTGATTACAATTGGGGCAGTTGAACGAAAACTTTTGCATAACAAGCCCTAATTCTTATCCAGGATAATGAAAGTCTGCACCAGCCTTTCCCCGTTTTCGTCTACCAGTGTCAGTACGTGTTTTCCGGGAGCAGGACTTATCGCCAGCTGGTGATAGTTTTTGGTTGTGGCCACGTATGCTCCATCGATATGCCAGTAAATTTTCGCATCCTCATTGCGATGGGTGGCATTTAGCACCACTTTACCTCTTGTTCCGTCAAACTCAACCGGTACGTAGATACTGGCATTGTTCTTCGGGTAAATCATGTCCATCACATAATTCTGTTCAGAGCTTTCGCAGCCGGGCTTAAAAGGTGGCAGCGACTTATAATCGCTGTTCTTGATCTTATAGTAATACTCCATCGCCGGAGGCAGGATAAACCATGGTATATGCTGCATATCGGCAGGTGCTTCACAGGCATCGGTTACCCGATAAGTTCCCGTACGGTCAAGATGGACAAGTTTGTGGTAGGGACAAAGACTTGTTTTTTCTCCTGCAGGGGCGACCAGTTCCTCAACCACCTCCTTACAATACTCACCCGCTTTATATCCGCTTTGCCGGCATACCCTCATTTTCTTCAGTTTGTTTTTAGGTGCCTGAAACCATTTACCATTGGGCAGCAGTTTAAAAATATCGAACATTACCGGAGCAGCCACATCAATCCCTGTTAACCCGGGCCGGCCTTCACCATCGGCATTGCCTACCCATACGCATACCACGTAATCGGGGTTCAACCCAATAGCCCAGGCATCTCTGAACCCAAAACTGGTTCCGGTTTTCCAGGCCAGTCGCTGTGAAGAGGAGAACTGCTCCCACAGACCCTCCTCGCCGGGCCGCATCACTTCTTCCATCGCATTAAAGGTATTCCATATCGAGCCAAAGTCGAGCGCCGAATTCAACTGCAGTTCATATTCGTCAAAACGGCTGTCCCGCTTTTCATTGATATATACCGGACTGTCATAGTCGTGTGGATTGTACTTTCCGCGATAAGCATTAAAATGGTTTAAGGTCCGTGCCATCCCCATATAGGTACGCGCCAGATCCCACATGGTCACTTCGCTGCCACCCAGGATCAGTGACAAGCCATAATGATCGGCAGGCTGGTTTAATGTACTGAAGCCCATCTTTTTGAGCTTATCATAAAAGCGCTGGTATTTATAGTTCTGCAACAGCTTAACAGCAGGTATGTTCAGTGAACGGCTCAATGCCTTATCTGCCGGAATGGCACCATCATAGCCCAGATCATAGTTTTGTGGAGAATAACCGCCTATCTGCGTGGGGACATCGGGAACCAGGGTACGGGGCAGGATGAAGCCATCATTCAGCATACTGGCATACAGAAGCGGTTTTAAGGTACTGCCAGGACTACGCGCTGCTGTAATCATATCTACATGGCTTTCCAGTTCTTTGTTTTCCGGCTGATAAATGTTGCCCACATAACTGCTTACGGAACCTTTTTTCACATCCAGCACCAGGGCTGAAATGTTGTTGATGTCGTTGGACCTGTACCGGTTATTGTACCTTTTTAATAATGCATTTACCCTCAATTGCAGATCGTAATCAACCGTAGAAGTGACCCGGGTACCCGTTTTAAGTTTAGCTGGTAAAGCATATTCCTTTTTGAAGCGGTTGAGCAGGTGAGGGGCATACTGTGGTAAAGCCTGAGGCCTTCCCGGAATAGGTTCCAGCTTGGAAAGGTTGGCTGTAGCCTGATCTATAAAACCAAAAACAGCCAGTTTGTCGAGCAGATCATTCCGTTTTTTGATCAGGCGAGGCGAGTTTTTGCCGGGATGAACCAGCGATGGGCTGTTTGGCAAGACAGCCAATGTTGCCATCTCACCCCAGGATAAGCTTCCAGGGCCGCGCCCAAAATAACGCCAGGAAGCGGCCTCCAGCCCAACCACATTACTACCAAAGGGTGCATTGGCGGCATACAATTTCAGGATATCAGATTTGGAATTGGTCAGCTCCAGCCGCACAGCCAGCAGCATCTCGATCAGTTTCTGCAATAGGGTCCGGTTTTCACGTCTCGACAAACGGATCACCTGCATCGTAAGGGTACTGCCACCGCTAACTACACCTTTGGCCTTCAGGTTTTGCCGCATCGCCCTGGCCATGGCCAGCGCATCCACGCCCGGATGGTCATAAAAGCGTTTATCTTCAAAAGCTACAATACAATGTGCAAATTTTTCAGGAACACGATCAGCCAGCGGAAAGCGCCATTGTCCATCGCTGGCAATCGCCGCACTCAGCAATTCGCCATTTGCCGCTTCAACCACATAAGAGGTGGGCGCCCTGAACAGCTTCGAAGGCAATGCAAACAGGAATATCAGCAGCAAAACAAGACAGACCAGATCTGTAAGAAGTATAATTTTTTGTGCTTTCAGCATTCCTTCTCGCTTATTGTGATCGGTTCAGGTAACATTTTTCCATAATTATTGATCTGTAATAAATCAACAATTATGGAAAAGGTTACTGCATTCTTAAGGTTCTCTGCCGGCTTTGTCAAATACTTATTAATTAATGTATGGCCAAGGCTGTAAATTATTTGATAACCTGTACCCATTGACCAGCCTCGGTAGCACTGATGCTATTGTTGTACATGGCCTCACATTGTACGGCAGATAAATAGTACCGGCCTATATAGGAGGCATTCAGCAATACCTTATACGTTACTGTTTCGTTCTCCCTCAGGTTGAAATAGGTAAATACCCGATCGTCCCTGATATCCCTGTAAGTATAAGGGGAAGAAGCAATGATGCTCTCATTGTCGTTTACCCTGGTATTGATGATCTCCCAGCCTGAAGGGAAAATCTGTGTTAAAGCCATTTGCTCATAATAGCCCATCCGGCCCGGGTTTTTAACCACCACTTCCGCATAAAAATCTGTACCCTGTTTCAGTACGGCAGGGTTGATCGGCTTGCCATTCAGCAATTTATAGCTGATGCTCATGTCCAGTATTTCAGGATTATTTGGCAGGAAGTTATTTTGTCCGGCTGCGGGTTGTCCTTCCAGTATCAGGCGTACGAACAGTACCCTGTCGCCTGCATTGCTGATCATTACCCCATTTCCGCCTTTAAAGGACAAAGCAGTACTGCTGAGGAACTGATTGGAATTTACGCTGCCTTTTTTACCGTCTATGGTATAATTGAACCTGAGGTTACTGGAAGCAGTATTTGCCCCGCAGAATTTGGCTATCGCCAGCAAGCTATAAGCAGTTGTCTGGGTGCTGTACCAATCGTCTTTACCCAGTTTTATGGCCAGCGACTGCACCAGTTTTCCAGCTTCTGCCTTACGGCCCAGCAGGGTAAGGGTTTCCAGGATCATGGCTTCATCCCTGATGTCCGATCCGTAAGTACCCCCAAGCTGGTTATAGGGCTGCACTTCAAATGAAAGTCCGCGGATAAGGTTGTTAGCCGCATCCGTTTGTCCGGCCAGTTTATAGGCCGCTGCCAAACGCCATTTAGCACTTACCGATAGGTACTGGAAGCCACGCAGTCTGTTCATTGCGCCCATATCGGCCCTTTTTGCCAGGGCAAGCACATAAAGACGGTAAGATTGCGACAGGTCGCCACCATAGAAGTTATTGCTGTTGGGCGACCAGTTGGCAGCTTTCGATTTCAGGTAACGTAGCAATTCATCCAGCATTCCAACAGGCATCGTATAGCCTGCATTTTGCGCCTCTACCAGGAAATGACCTGCATAGTTGCTTCCCCACTCATCGGAAGTGCCGGCCCCCGGCCAGTAACCCAGGCCACCGTCAGTAGTCTGAAAATTACGCAACCTTGTGATACCCGCTTTCAGGTTTCGCTCTGTACTGGCTTTCTGCTGCTCGGTTAATGGCGTAAGCTTACTCAGGAACAACTGTGGGAAGATTCCGGAGGTAGTCTGCTCCACACAGCCATGCGGGTATTGTACCAGGTAACTGAGTCGCTTTTTAAGATTGATAGGTGGAATGGCCGAAACTTCTACACTACCAGAATTGGTACCCGCCATTCCTACAGGCACGTAAGTAGTACCCCAGTTACGCCCAGGTTCTATCACTGCAGAAGCTACATTGGTTACGAATGGATTAGGGTTGCGGATATCCAACTCTACGTCATAAGCTGTCTTCTCTGCGCCGCTTTGGGCAACTAACCTTATTTTCGCAACACCCGTCATTTCAGGCGCTTTAACCTCGAAATAAGCCATTTGCTCTCCCGGCTGTTTAAACACCAGCTGCTGTGTTCTGAGTCCCTGTACCTGTAAATTCTGCGGTTGCAACTGCAGGGTTACATTTTTCAGGTTATTTTCGGTAGCAAATACCGTTGCAGGCAAGGTAAAGCTTTCGCCCGGGCCAATCACCCTCGGTACCGTAGCCAGCAGCATCAGCGGCTTTTTCACCTGAACTGCCTTTTCAGCCTTGCCATAGGCGCCGTCCTGCCCGGCCACTACCATTGCCCTTACCGAGCCGATGTATTGCGGCAGTTTAAATTTATGCGTTTGCGAAGCACCCTTACCTAAAGCAAAAGGCCCAATGTATTTTACCACCGGTACAAACCTGTTGGCTTTAGCCGGGTTCAGGTTTTTATTGATGCTGCCATCACCACCAATACTCAAAATGCGCTCCAGGTTACCGCCCCAGGCACCAAGAACATAATCAAACAGATCCCATGTCTTAACTCCCAAACCTTCACGGGCATAAAATACGCTGTGCGGGTCAGGCGTTTTAAATCTGGTCAGGTCCAGCAAGCCTTCATCTACTATAGCAATGGTATAGGTCATGGCCTTACCATTCTGCTCGCTTACGGTAATACTGCTTTCCGTTTCAGGCCTCAGTTTATCGGCCATCCTGATCACAGGCTTCAATATCGTCTGCGGATCTTCCACCAATAACGGAATGGCCCCATACATGCGGATCGGCAGGTCGTTTACCGTTTGCGCATGCGGCTGCAACAGGGTAACGTTGGCAAAAACATTCGGTGCCATTTCCTTTTCGGCCTTAAATTTAAACTGTGTCTGTCCGGCCCTGGTATCGGTCCAGAATGTTTTTAAGACCTTGCTGCCATTCTCTATGGAGATGAGCGCCCTGCCGCCAGCACCAGATGGGATCGTCAGCACCACTTCTTCACCTGCCTGGAATTTCGTTTTATTGGCAGTGAAGGAAAGCATCGAGGCCTCGGTAGGGTTATTGCCCTGCTCGCGTTGCGCCCATCCCGGCCAATCGATATAAACAGATTTTCCGGTTACATGGCCACCGTTAACATCTCTTACCAATACGAGGTAACGACCCCATTCAGGTTCGTCTATCCTTATTTTCCAGCTGCCTTTCCCGTTATTTAAACTGATATACTCCTTTTTAATGAGCTTATTGTAGGAATTCTGTGTGAAGTTTGCATAGGAATTTTCATTATCCTGTTCCCACCACCAGCGCCATTGTACCTTATAGAGCTCCACTTCAACAGATTTACTGCCCTGGAGCAATTTACCGTTACGATCTACATTCACCACATCAATCTTATGGTCTTCTCCGGTAAGCAACATTCCGCTCATTTTATCGCCATCAGGTGTTTTTATGCCATAATAATTGCTGTACACATGATAAGGAATACTGAAATTGTCGATACTGAAATTACCTCCGGCCTCAAATACCTTGGTGGTGAAATTGGCTTTCAGCATACCAGGCGCACTGTTATTTTCGTTTAAATTGGTATTTACCGTTGCCATGCCATTCTCGTTGAGTGTTCCTTCAAAAATGGTTTTTACCTGCGACTGGAATACCACCGTCGGATTGTCAAAAGTATAACCATCAAAACCTTTAAAGGTAGTCTGCATGGTATTCAGGTTCACATCTACTTTAGCCTTCAGGTGCTTGCCCGGCGCACCAAACAGCCAGTTGGCTGACAGGGCAGCAGTCGACGGCCCGCCAGAGCCCAGATAGGTACGGCTGCCGATATCAAAATTGATCTTCAGCCTGTTTGGCATTACGGTTTCAATTTTTAGGGTCTTAGAGAAGGTTGCGCCGCCGGCTTTAACTTTTGCCAGCCAGTTGCCGGTAGGGGCCGTACTTTCAGTAGCCGTTCTGAAAGCATAGAAACCATTTAAAGGTTTACCGTTAATGGTTCTTTTGACCAGCTGTCCCTGAGGGTTATATAACTCAAATGTAACGGGGTAACTTCCCGGAAGTTTCTTCAGCTTGTCTTCCAATACAAAGGAAAGAAATACCGAATCCCCGGGTCTCCATACGCCACGCTCTCCGTAAATATAGCCCTTCAACCCATTCTGAACCACATCTCCGCCTACATCAAAACGGCTCAGCGGAAGCGAGTTCCCATCGTCCAGTTTCAGGTAACCACGCTCATCACCATTTTTAGCAACCAGCAGAAAAGGCTTTCTTTTCAGTTCAAAAGAAGCCATTCCGTCGCCATCTGTTTTTACGGTGTGGATTACCTGGCGCTGGTAATCCAGCAGCTCCAGGGTTACGCCGCTCATGGTTTTGGCTGTCAGCAGGTCTGTAGCCACAATCAGCATGCTGTTATCGTTACCCCTTTTGGCAATCAGACCAATATTGGAAGCCATTAAATTGCGGCTGGCCCAGCGTTCGTTGGTATAGTAGGATGGGGTACAAGGATTATCGCGGTCTTCCCATCTGTAATTGTTCGGGTAATAGCTGTTGTAGCGCTCCCAAAACTCATCGTCTTCGTCAATTTTCTCTCCGTAACGTTCGTAGTCATCGCCATCGCCTTCAGCGGCCTCATTCACGTCCGCACAATCATATACATTATAAGTATGCCTGAAGCCGATCGTAACACGGTACATTGCACCAGGTTCCGTACGGATGATCTTATCCAGATCGAGTGTAAAACGGTGTTTTTTATGCAGATCAAGCGCTTTATCCTCGTCAAGCCGTATAGTTTTCTGAACCACCGGCTTACCCACACGGCGCAGTTCGCCGCCATCTTTATAGTTATTGGTCTGGAAAAACTGAGGAATATTGTTTTCGTAAATCTTGATGACGGTTACATCTACAGCTTTTAAATTTACTGCTTCAAAAGGCAATACCAGCTTTCCTGAATTCGGGATGATGGTTCCGCTACCGGCTATGACTACCGAAGGGAGCTTATTTTCAAAAACGATATTGGCCGTTTTACCAGCCTGAAGTTTTTTGGCGTTTATATTTTCAACACCCTCATTAACGGTCAGGGTATAATTACCCTCAAGTGTAACAGGAGAATAAATCTTCACCTGGCTACCGTCTATGGTATAGCGCAGGTCCGACTGACCCGCCAGGGAAATCAGGCCGTTCAGGTCTTGACCAACGCCTACCGGCTCCGAAAACTGTACCAGGGCAAAATCTTCAAGATCCTGTACAGCCCTAATGTCCAGCACCTTAAAAACACCAGATACCGGCACAGTAACTGTCTCGGTACCTTTACCTTCGGCGCCAATAGGGCTACCCGACCAGTTCAGCTTCAGCTGATTTTCTTTTCCTGTTTTCTTAATGCTGTCGACCGTAAAAACAGAGGTATTTTTTGCCGGATTGTGCTGCCATTTTACTTTAAGCGGTGTAGAAAAGTCTACTTCCAAGGCTTTTTCAATCAGCTTGGTATCTTCCTGATCTGAAGTGGTGATCTCACCACTCAGCTTCATGTAATCGAGCGAGGTATTGTTCTGGGAAACCAGTCCGTTTTGCGTTAAATGCATGCCGGGTGCAATTACCCTGAAATCAAACTCAAATTCTTCCAGGCCTGCCTCTGTTTCCAGCAATTTACCAAGGTTAAAGGTAGCCTCGTAGTTTTCGCCTGATTTCAGATTTTCCTCCGGTCTGAATTCCAGGGTCTGGGCATCTATCCAATAGGTTTTTCCTTTTACAGAAGGAGAGAAGCTGAACAGGTCGCGGCTGTCGGCTACCCCCACATCGCTTACGGTTTTTACTTCATTGGCCAGGTGCACCCTGATGAAACTCTTTTTGGAGACCGTGCCTGAAGTATAGGCTTCTATATACTTTGAATATTGCTGGTTATAGTCTTTAGGTCTTTCTTTCTTAAAGAAGAAGAATGCCCCTATACCAATTAGAACGGCCGCGGCTGCGCCGATGAGTACGCGTTTTTTAGTACTTTCCATACACTGATGTTTAACAATAAGATGTGTAGGAAAATTAGCAAAAAGGTTTGATTTAACGGCAGAATTGTTATCAACATCAACTTTTGCACAATTCTGCAAGTATTCCCATAATATTATCTGAACATAAAAAAAACCAAAATAAATATCAGAATCCTAACATTTAGATAATATAAATCTACCAAATTTGTACCTCCTTATTGAAAACAGATATGACTCTAAAACACCTGCCTTTTTACCTTGGCCTGGCGCTGGCGCTTGCCGCCTGTTCCAAAAAAACCACTCAGGAATTAAGACCTGATCCCATTGATCCTGTTGTTGTGCCACCGGTGGTCTATTCCATTACTGAAGACTTTGAAAACACACCTGCCAAAGGTGCTTATGCCAGTGCAGTTGTGAAAATGCCTACCGGAAGCTGGACCCTTGATGATGCCCTGGTGGGCAATCTGACAGCCGATTTAAAGAACGGATTAAAGAGTCTAAGGCTTCGTACCGGAAAAATAACCATGAACTTTGACGTTAGCGGGATGACCATGCTCTACATCAAACATGGTAAGTATGGTACTGATGCCGCCTCGACCTGGAAGCTGATGCTTTCTACCGATGGTGGTGCGACCTTTAATCAGCTGGGTACAGATATTTCAGAAACCAACAGTACTTTAAAACTGGATTCATTTGCAGTAACCAGTACCGGAAAAGTACGTTTTCAGATCCAGAAGGAGGGAACAACCCGGATCAATATAGATGACATTACCTTTAAGGGCAAAGGCGATCCGGGAATTGTGGTTTCCACGCCCGACCCTGATCCTGTAGACCCGGACGGAAGCCCCGCATCAACGCCCAGAGGCGTTACCGCAGGTACTGATGCACAGCCGGCAACGGGCGACAACAGCAACCTGCTGTTCGGAAACCCTTCGGGCGCCAATTCGGTAAGTGTGGATAATTTTCTGATCGACCAGAGTTATTATGTGCAGTCTTACAGCAGCAGCCGCGGCACGCCGAACTGGGTAAGCTGGCACCTGGATGCCAGCAATATTACCGGAGCAACAGACCGGCTCGATAACTTTGCCGGCTTTACAGGCTTACCCCAGGGTGCTTTTGTAGTACAGAGCAACACTTATTCCGGTTCAGGTTTTGACCGGGGCCATAACGTGCCATCGGCCGATCGCACCAGTTCAACCAATGCCAACAGCGCCACTTTCCTGATGAGCAATATGATCCCTCAGGCCCCTCAAAACAACCAGCAAACCTGGAACGGCCTTGAAGGCTACCTGCGCACAAAAGTGCTGGAAGGCAATGAAGTTTACATCATCATGGGCAGTTATGGCATGGGAGGTACAGGCAGTAAGGGCAACGCAAGTACCATTGCAGGAGGCAAAGTAACCGTTCCCTCTAACATCTGGAAAATAGCTGTTATCATCCCTGCAGGTAACGACGACATCAACAGGGTTTCGGCCAGCACACGCGTGATTGCCATAAACACACCCAATGTAAATACTATTGAAACCGACTGGAAAAAATACAGGGTAAGTGTCCGTTCTATTGAGGCTGCGACCGGTTATAACCTGTTATCCGGACTACCAGTAAGTTTACAGGACATTATAGAAACAAAAACAGATGCTGCCAATTAGCAGCATCTGTTTTATTATTTGATCATCACTCCGGGCATATTTACCAGTGGAATATGGATCAGGTTTTCATCTACAATACTCTCCGGAAGGAAAATGAATTTTTTATCATAAATGACCCCATCTATATAATAGCTTAGCCAGTACTCGTTGGTGAGTCCAAAAACCTCAGGGTCTATCGCCTCCACGCCGGCAAAGGAGCCGGGCTTCAGATCGCCAATAAAATGGCGTAAGACGGAAGTTTTAACCATTTTGCCATCTTTTTCGCCATAGCCCTTAGAACTGATCAATACATTATTGAGTCCTACATCTTTCAGATTGACGATATACACCGTCCAGTTCTTTACTTCAGGGGTTTCGCCAATCAGCACAACGGCCATGGCCACATCTTCAACTATATTCTCCGGAAGGTCTTTCTTCATTATTTTTTCTTTGCGGTCGTTTTTTTGGCCGGTGCCTTTTTCGCCGCAGCTTTCTTTTTAGGTTCAAACGCATTCGGAACCTGCTCCACAATCAGTTTTTTAACCTCATCCAGCGAAATTACCGCCAGTTCTTCGGCAGTATATTTATCGTTTGTTGCAGGGTTTTTGCGAAGTTTCAGCATTTCTTTGCCAAAACGGATGAATGGTCCCCATCTGCCGTTTTCTATGGCGATTTTATCGGCCGCCCACTGCTGGATAAACCTGTTGGCTTCCTTTTCTATCTTTTTCGTAATCAGCTCTTCGATATCAGTCTGCGACAAACGATCGAAGTTATAGGCCCTGGGCACATTGATGAACAGATCGTTCCATTTGATGAAAGGCCCGAAGCGTCCGCTGCCCTTGGTTACCGGCATGCCCTGGTAATGTGCCACGGGTGCGTCAGCACTGATTTTCTCAGCGATGATCTCTATGGCACGATCCTGATCTATAGACAATGGATCTTCGTTCTTCGGAACAGAAATAAAAGCATCGCCCCATTTCACATAAGGTCCAAATCGGCCAATACCTACAGCAACCTCTTTACCCTGGTAATCTTCCAGCTGGAAAGGCAATTTAAATTGCTCCAGTGCTTCTTCCAGGGTAATGGTACCTACAGATTGTGATTTGGTCAGACTGGCATAACGTGGTTTTTCTTCGTCGTCATTTTCACCAATCTGAACCAGGGGACCAAAACGGCCCACTTTGGTATATACATTTTTGCCTGTTGCCGGATCAATTCCCAGCAAACGCTCGCCATTGGCCCTGTCGGCCGTTTCAAGTGTGGTTTCTACCTCTAAGTGAAAAGGGGTATAAAACGAATGGAGCATTTTTGTCCATTCCTGCAAACCCTGGGCAATCTCATCAAATTCTTTCTCTACGTTGGCGGTAAAGTTAAAATCAACAATCCCTTTAAAATGCTCAACAAGGAAATCGTTCACAACCTGACCGATGTCTGTCGGGAACAACTTAGCTTTTTCGGCGCCTGTAATTTCAGTTTTTGTCTTTTTAGTAACCGCACCGTTTGCCAGCTGAATAGCTCCGAATGTGCGCTGCCGACCATCACGGTCTTCCTTAACCACATACCCGCGGTTCTGGATGGTGGAAATGGTAGGGGCATAAGTTGATGGCCTGCCGATCCCCAATTCTTCCAGTTTTTTAACCAGGCTGGCTTCAGTATAACGTGCCGGTGGTCTGGAGAACCTTTCGGTAGCATTCATTACTTTTAAATGAAGCTCCTGTCCGCGTGCCAACGGGGGCAGCATATTACTTCCTTCAGCATCTTCCATGTCCTCATCATCTGATGATTCCAGGTATACCTTTAAGAATCCATCAAATTTCAGAACTTCGCCCTCGGCAACCAATTGTTCCTTGCGGGTACTGAGCCCAATCTGTGCAGTTGTTTTTTCAAACAGGGCCTCGCTCATTTGCGATGCAATGGCCCTTTTCCAGATCAGTTCGTACAGACGCTGCTCGGCATTATCACCAGGCACCGTATGCTGATTGAAATAGGTAGGGCGGATGGCCTCGTGCGCTTCCTGGGCCCCTGCAGATTTCGTTTTATAGGTTCTTGGCTGGTGATATTTATCGCCCCATGCCGATCGGATCTCATTTGCTGCAGCCTGCAAGGCAGTTTCTGATAAATTTACAGAGTCTGTCCTCATATATGTAATGCGTCCGCTTTCATACAAGCGTTGTGCGATCTGCATGGTCCTGCTTACCGAATAACCCAGTTTTCGGGAAGCCTCCTGCTGAAGGGTAGAAGTGGTAAATGGAGCTGCCGGATTACGTTTGGCAGGTTTGGTTTCCAGATTGTCTACCGAAAAGCCTGCACCAATACAGTCGTTCAGGAATTTTTCTGCATCGGCTTCCTTTTCAAAACGTTGCGGCAGTTCAGCTTTAACCAGTTCTTTACCATTGGCACTGGTCGAAAATTCAGCCGTAATCTTATATGCAGCCGTAGCATTAAATTTATTGACTTCACGCTCACGGTCTACAATTAAGCGAACGGCTACTGATTGTACACGCCCGGCGGATAGGGAGGGTTTGACTTTTTTCCACAATACCGGCGAAAGCTCAAAGCCTACCAGCCTGTCAAGTACCCGGCGTGCCTGTTGGGCATTTACAAGATTATAGTCTATGCTTCGCGGGGTTTCTATAGCTTTAAGGATAGCTGGCTTGGTAATTTCATGAAAAACAATCCTTTTTGTCTTGTTTTCCTTAAGCCCCAAAGTTTCATATAAGTGCCAGGATATGGCTTCTCCTTCGCGGTCCTCATCGGATGCGAGCCATACCATTTCTGCGTCTTTGGCTAATTTTTTAAGTTCTGCCACCACCTGCTTCTTATCAGCCGGAACTTCATAGGTTTGGGCAAAGTTATTGGAGATATCAATCCCCATATCTCCTTTAACCAGGTCACGTATGTGTCCGTAACTTGATTTAACCAGAAAATCTTTACCTAAATATCCTTCAATCGTTTTTGCTTTCGCAGGTGACTCAACTATTAATAAATTCTTCGCCATTCAGACCGGTTTTTCTGCAAATAAAGCTATAAATAAGCCTAATTTCAAAATTCGATAGAATTTTATGGCATTTTTATTTACAAATGACTCATTTAACTGAATATATAGTATTAATTAAATAGCTGGAATAACTGCAATGCGTGGTGGGTGTGTTCAGTATGCGTTCGGGCTGCGCTCGAGTTTATGCAAGGGTTAAGCAGACATTGCATAAGGGTTGATAAGGTATAGGGGTATATCAAGGCCTAGCCAACCCCTAACCAATGCCTGCTCAAGGGTTAAACAACCTCGAACGCAGCCCGAACGCATACCAAACGCGCTCTAAACGCGCTCTATACGCAGACTAAGCGTACCTACCGGCCCCGTAAACCAGATTTTACCGAATAATTATAATTTCCTAACCTAATAATAACTAATTTAGACCATCCAATAAAAACACATAACTTATGAATACATTATTAATTCTGCTGAGCCTGTTTTTTACACCGCCGGCAAAAAGCGTCTACGATTTCTCTTTTAAAACCATTGACGGTAAGGAAGTTAAACTTTCTAAATTTAAAGGCAAGAAGATCCTCATTGTAAATACGGCTTCAAAATGTGGCTATACACCGCAATATGAAGATCTTGAAAAACTACACAAACAATATGGCAGCAAACTGGTGCTGATTGGTTTCCCGGCAGGAAATTTTGGCGGACAGGAACTGGCCACCAACAGTGAGATCAAAGAATTTTGTACCGGAAAGTTTAATGTTACTTTTTTACTGGCCCAAAAGAGCAGTGTAAAAGGGGAGGACATTAACCCTTTGTTTAAGTACCTGACCACCGCCGAAAACCCTGATTTTACGGGCGACATCAATTGGAACTTTGAAAAATTCCTGATCAATGAGAAAGGACAGCTCGTACACCGTTTCCGCTCTAAAGTGAAACCACTGGACGAAGCCATTACCAAAAACCTGTAACAACCACCAGGTATGGATCAAATGAGGCACCTGCGGATTTTTATTGCTTCAGCAATTGCATTAAGCTTTGGTTCCTGTAGTCAGCACTACCATCTGGTTAAGGCCAACCGTGCAGAATATGCCATCAACAACAGTGTTTCACCCGACAGTGCGGTTATTAAAACTTATCTGCCTTACAAGACGCAATTGGATGCAGAAATGAACCAGGTTATTGGTCATTCTGATGTGCAGATGCCTAAAGTAGACACCATACCCGAAAGCCTGCTGGGCAATTTTTTTGCAGATGCGACCTTACAACAGGCCCGAAAATACGACACTACCATAGATTTTGCCATGCCTTCTACCAAGGGCGGCATCAGGGTAGCTTTGCCCAAAGGGAATGTTACCCTGTCGAATATATTTGAGCTGATGCCCTTTGAAAATGAGCTGGTTGCCTTTACCTTAAGTGGCACCGATACCCAAAGCCTCATCAATTTTATAGCCGCCACAAACGGACAGCCGGTTTCTGGCTTGAGGATGAAGATCAAAAATAAAAAACCAGAAGAGGTGATGATCAACGGAAAGCCTTTTGATGCTGGAAAAACCTACCGGGTACTAACTTCAGACTATATTGCCAGCGGGGGCGACAATGCCCTGGGCTTCAAAAATCCGCTGGAAAAGAAGGTGTTGGGACTGAAAGTAAGGGATGCGCTGATAGGATATGTGAAAGAAACTGAAGCTGCAGGAAAAACCATTAATGCTAAACTGGATGGAAGAATTACTAAAGATTAACCGGAGGAATTTCATCAGGACTGGCGGGCTAGCTGCTGCTGCCCTCGCGCTAAACCTGGATGCGGCCAGTGCTTTTGCGGCAGGCGACCTGGTAAAGCTGACCATACTACATACCAACGATGTGCATAGCCGTATTGAACCTTTCCCTATGGATGGGTCTAGGAACCAGGGACTGGGAGGTACGGCCAGACGCGCTGCTTTGATCAACAGAATCAGGGTTGAAGAAAAAAATATATTGCTATTGGATGCCGGTGATATTTTTCAGGGCACCCCATATTTCAACCGGTTTGGCGGCGAACTGGAAATCAAACTAATGACCGCGATGGGCTACGATGCTGCAACCATGGGCAATCATGATTTTGACAATGGCCTGGAAGGTTTCCACAAACAATTGCCCCATGCAAATTTCCCGATCATCTGCAGCAATTATGATTTTTCCAATACCCTGCTGAACAAATCAACCCTGCCTTATAAGATCTTTAAAAAAGGAGGACTTAAAATAGGGGTGTTTGGCGTTGGCATACAATTGAAAGGCCTGGTAGAGGATAAAAACTATGGCGATACCATCTATATAGATCCGGTAAAAAAAGCCAACAAAATGGCCATGCTGCTTAAAAATGAACTCAAATGTGACCTGGTGATCTGCCTGTCGCACCTGGGCTATAAATACAATTCAGATAAGGTATCTGACCAGGTACTGGCAAAGAACACCAGGGACATAGACCTGATTATCGGTGGGCATACGCATACCTTTATGGATCAGCCCGAAGATGTACAGAACCTGGATGGCGGCATCACCACCATTAACCAGGTAGGTTTTGCGGGCATTAACCTGGGACGTATAGATTATTACTTTGAAAGGTATAAAGGCAAGAGGGTCAAAACAGCTTCGCCCTACCTGATTTCTAATGCACTGGAAAGCTGAGGCTTAACAAAGGAAGCCACCACCCAGCAAATCATTGCCTTCATAGAATACAGCTGACTGTCCGGGTGCAATAGCCGAAACATTGTGATCAAACACCACACGCATGTTGTCTTTTTCCTGTACAATGCTACTTAGCATCCCTGCGTCTTTATAACGGATTTTAGTAACCACATTATCCAGCGGCTCATTGATATGCTCGTATTTGACCAGGTTAAGGTTCCTGACCATAGCTTCTTTGCGCTCCAGTTCATCGGCTCTGCCCAGTACCACGGTATTACTTTCCGGAAGGATCTGGGTAACGAACATAGGTTCTCCAAAAGCAACGCCAAGACCTTTACGCTGCCCAATCGTATAAAAAGGATAACCTTTGTGCTGACCAATCACCATGCCCTGGCTGTTCACAAAGTTACCTCCGGCAACCCGCTCTTCGAGTCCCTCTACTTTATGTTTTAAAAATGAGCGGTAATCGTTATCAGGCACGAAGCAGATTTCATAGCTTTCGCTTTTTTTAGCCAGTTCTTCCTGTCCCATATCCAGCGCCATCTGCCTGATCTCTGATTTGGCAAATGAGCCCAGCGGAAATTGGGTACGGGAGAGGTTTTCCTGAGAAACGCCCCAAAGTACGTAGGACTGGTCTTTGTTTTCATCTTTCCCTTTAGAAATCACATAACGGCCATTGTCCTGCAAACGGATGTTGGCATAGTGCCCGGTTGCAATAAATTCGCAATCGAGTTTATTGGCGCGTTTTAACAGGGCTTCCCATTTGATATGCGTATTGCACAATACGCAGGGGTTAGGGGTACGTCCGGCAAGGTATTCATCCACAAAGTTATCGATCACAAAATCGCCGAATTCATTGCGGATATCAAGTATGTAATGGGGAAAGCCATAGTTTACAGCAAGGGTACGGGCATCGTTGATGCTGTCGAGACTGCAACAGCCGGTTTCCTTGCTGTTGCTTCCTGAGGTAGCATAATCCCAGGTTTTCATGGTTAAACCAATTACTTCATAACCTTGTTCGTGCAGCATCACTGCGGCTACGGAACTGTCGACACCGCCACTCATGGCGACCAATATTCTCCCTCTTTTGCTCATTGTATTTTAAAATAGGCCGGGTTCAAAGCCCGGTAAATAAAATTTAAGGCACAAAAGTACGGGATTTAAAGCGGAAAAGTTTAATGGGCTTGTAAAATTAAAATCTGGTGATCTTTCTTCGGACTGGAAACCTGTGCCTGAAAAAGGCAAAATTTTCCTATGTCCTCTTAAGACACCAAATTTTGGGGGAGTGGAGGGGCGAAGGATGAGTTGATGGGGTAGAAAGGACTAATAACGAACTATTTTCACTGTGTGCGGAAACAATTAAGATTTTTTATACATTAGGGCTTTTATTTATTTATTGTTTTTATGGCTGGTATGTTGTTTTTGAATAGGTTAAGCAGTTTATTTTTGTTTTCAGTTCTGTTTTTACAGGCATTACTTCCCACGGGGACTTATGCGCAACAAGCCCTGGTGAAGTATGTAAAACCCATTATTGGCACACAGAAAATGGGGCATACCTATCCTGGAGCTACAGTACCTTTTGGAGCTGTACAGCTAAGTCCGGATACAGATACGCTTTCTTATGAACTGAACGGGAAGTACAACGGAGACGTGTATAAGTACTGTGCCGGCTATAAATATGAAGACAAAACAATAGTGGGATTTAGTCACACTCATTTTAGTGGTACCGGGCATTCCGATCTGGGTGATTTTTTAGTGATGCCTACACAGGGCAGGCTTAAATTAAATCCCGGCACAGCAGACCGGCCAGGGAGTGGCTTCCGTTCAGGATTTTCTCATGCCAATGAACGTGCAGAAGCAGGTTACTATCGTGTAAAGCTGGATGATCACCGGATCATGGCTGAACTGACCGCTACCGAGCGTGTGGGCCTGCACCGTTATACCTTTCCGAAATCAGAAGACTCGCATGTGATTCTGGACCTGATGTCGGGAATTTACAATTATGAAGATAAAAACGTATGGACTTTTGTAAGGGTGATAAATGATACATTGATCACAGGCTACCGGCAAACCAATGGCTGGGCGCGAACCCGGACAGTTTATTTTGCGATGTCTTTCTCAAAACCGTTTAAGGGGTATGGACAAAAGAATTTTGATAAAACACAGGTATACAAAGGCTTTTGGAGGAAGTTTGACCAAACCAGGAATTTCCCTGACATCGCTGGAAAACAGATCAGGATGTATTTTGATTTTACCACTGCAGACCAGGAACAGGTCATGATCAAATTTGCCTTGTCGCCGGTAAGCCAGGAAAATGCATTGGAAAATATGCGCACTGAAACACCAGGCTGGGATTTTGATGGGATAAAAGCCAAAGCACAGGCAAAGTGGAATACAGAACTGAATAAAATTGTCATTGATGCCAGTGAGGATGATAAGATTAATTTTTATACAGCGATGTACCACGCCTTTATCAATCCTACCAGTTACATGGATGTAAATGCGGAATATAAGGGGCTGGACCAGAATGTACATCAAGCCGATGGCTTTACAAATTACACTACCTTCTCGCTATGGGATACCTATCGGGCATTGCACCCTTTTCTGAATATTGTACAGCCTTCGCGCAACAATGATATGGTAAAATCCATGATGGCACATTATGAGCAAAGTACCTTAAAAATGCTGCCTATATGGTCGCATTATGCCAACGACAACTGGTGCATGAGCGGCTATCATAGTGTTTCAGTTATAGCAGACGCCATCATTAAAGGGGTGTACAATGGTGATGCAGAAAAGGCCCTGAATGCCTGTGTGGCTACTGCAAGTCGTCGTAATTACGAGGGAATAGGAGATTATATAGATAAAGGTTATATCCCCGCAGAAAACAACCGGACTTCTGTTTCGAACACACTCGAATATGCTTATGATGACTGGTGTATTGCACAGATCGCCAAAAAACTAGGGCGTGGGGATGTGTATGCCAGTTTTATGAAAAGGGCGGGCAACTGGAAAAATGTGTTTGACTCCCGGATTGGTTTTATGCGTCCGCGCCTGGCAGATGGCTCCTTTAAAAAGGAATTTGATGTACTGAGTACGCATGATCAGGGCTTTATTGAGGGTAACACCTGGAATTACAGTTTCTTTGTGCCGCATGACCCCGCTGCAATGATTACAGCTATGGGCGGCGCTAAAAAGGTAGCTGTACGCCTGGATTCACTTTTTAACATGCATCTTCCTGATGAATTTTTTGCCGAAACGGAAGACATAACCCGCGAAGGTATTATTGGAGGTTATGTGCATGGCAATGAACCTGCACATCATGTAGCATACCTGTACAACTGGGTAGGACAGCCCTCGAAAACGCAGGAAAGGGTAAGAATGATCCTTAAAATGCAGTATAAACCTACGCCTGATGGCCTGGGTGGAAATGACGATTGCGGCCAGATGAGCGCATGGTACATGTTTTCTTCATTGGGCTTCTATCCGGTTTCACCAGGTTCTGACGAGTATGCATTGGGAAGCCCGGCAGTGAAAACTGCTGTGTTGAATTTAGAGAACGGAAAAAAGTTTACCGTTGAGGCCATTGGCCAGAGTGATCAGCACATTTATGTCTCGAAAGTATTTCTGAATGGGAAGCTGGTTAAGGGGCATAGCATCAGGCATGCCGACATTATTGATGGCGGAGTTCTGAGATTTGTTATGACAGATAAAATCAGGTGATCTTTCTAAAGACACCGGATTTTATGGAAGCGAGAGAGCAGGAGGCGCCGGGACCCGTCTTTTGTAAGTTGTTCAAACTTTTCGTTAAACGAAGGCGGGAACATCTGAGCGTGGATCGTTGCCTTGTATCTGGTTTTTTCTGATATCCGAAGGCTGAACCGGCTGTTTAATGATCTTTTTATGGAGGCCGGAAGCGGCACTGTACAGCAGTATACTACCTAATACAATTTCTTCGGCAGCTACGATATGATGTTTCCTAATTTTTCTGATTCCTTTTTGCAACATATAAACACCCGCAATTACGGAAATCAGTCTTTTTCCGGCATCCAGTTCTTCGGCTTCGTATTTCGTGAGTAAGGAGCTGACCAATGAGGTAGTGAACTCGTCTTTTATCTTTTTAAACATAATTTTCTATTAATAACTACTTAATTAACGCTCAAAAGCTTCTTTTTGTTTGTCGGTCAGCAATCAAAAGTGCCCTATAACTTATCCAGCACCATATTTATGGCTTTGTTAACGACTTTTACGGGTTCTTTACTGAACTGATAGTTTACCCTGCTGGCCAGTATGGCGTTTACTGATAAGGCTTTATGTCCCAGAACCTTTGCCAGGGCATAAATACCGGCTGTTTCCATTTCCAGATTGGTAATTCTGTAGCCTGAGTGGCGAAACGAACTGAGATGCATGATGAGGTTCGGAATGGCATTTTTTGCACGCACCTGCCGGCCTTGCGGTGCATAGAAGCCCGGGGCGGTAACTGTGATCCCTTTTTCCATTTCGGCAGCAATAGTGTTCAGCAGCCCGCTATCGGCTGCAGTAATATAAGGGCTGATGCCTTTGAGGTGGGAAAAATGCGTTTTTATACCCTCAAGCAGGCTATGTTCATCACCCGATAGTTCATGTATATAATAATGCATCAGTGCATCCATACCTAAACCAAAGGAGGAAGCCAGAATGGTACCCATAGGCACATCGTCCTGTATCGCACCTGAAGTGCCAATCCGGATGATGCTCAACGAGCGGAGTTTCTTTTTAACCTGCCGGGTTCTGAAGTCAACATTTACCAATGCGTCAAGTTCATTCAGAACGATGTCGATGTTGTCTGTCCCAATACCTGTAGAGATAACTGTGAGACGCTTTTTACCGAGGTACCCGGTATGGGTGATAAACTCCCGTCCGCCTTTACGCAGTTCAACGGTGTCAAAATGTTTGGATACCTCTGGCACCCGGTCCGGATCGCCAACTGTAATTACGGTATCGGCAACATCATCAGGTAAAAGGTTAAGGTGGTATATGCTGCCATCAGGATTAATGATCAGATCGGCAGCCGACAATTCTTGGCCCATAAGCTTAAAGTTATCAAATTTTAAGCAGTAAATAGATACCTTGCTGTAACGCCTTCTATTTTTTCTATTTTATGGAGAATGGTATTGAGGCCCGATTTCCTGATCTCCAGCTTCATACTGCAGGAGTTGTCAAAGTTCTGGGACAAAATATTTAGTTTTTCCTCTTTGATCAGTTTCATCACATCATTCATGAGCAGATAGTCAAAATGGATTTCATAAATGTCATTAACCGTCTTTTCTACAATTTCTGCTGCCTGTATGGCTTCTGCAGCAGCAGTTTTATAGGCATTGATAAGACCCGGCACACCAAGCAAGGTACCACCAAAATAGCGCACTACCACCACCAGCACATTGGTAATATCGGCCGAAAGCAGGGTATTGAGGATAGGCCTCCCTGCAGTGCCTGAAGGCTCGCCATCGTCCTGAATGCGAAAAATGCTTCTGTCGGGACTTAAACGCAAGGCCCAGCAGAAATGCCTGGCTTTGGCATGTTCGGCCCTAAGATTAGATAGTATATCTTTAACCTGATCTTCAGAAAGCACCGGATAAGCATAGCCGATGAATTTACTTCCCCTGTCGCGGAATACCCCTTCAGCTGCCGCTGCTATGGTTTTATAAGTATCGTCGAATAACATTAACTAAATGGATTGGTAATCAGCAAAATAGCAAGCAAAGCAAGAGCAAGCCCCCAGTAGTTCAACTTGTTTAGCTTTTCTTTAAAAATAAGTATCCCTACCAGGCTGCCCGCAATAATCACCCCCATATTCATGGCAGCAAATACCACGGAAGGATTATCAGCCATCATACGGTGTGCCTTGAGGTAAAAAAGGATATTGAAAAAATTAAAGAAGCCAAGGATACATCCGCAAATGAAATTCACAAACTCTATTTTTTGTTTTTTAAAGGCCGAGAGGTAGAAAACCGCGACCAGTGAAATGACAAAAGCAAGGATGAAGATCACAATCAGTGAACTGGTATAGGGGATGGCTTTGATCTGGGCAATCTTTTTAAAAAGGATATCGATAATTCCGAATCCAATGAATACAAAAATAGGGTAGAGCCAGTTTAAGCCTTCATTCTTTTGGGCAGTTTTTTTATAGAGCGTAAAAAATATGGCAATAAAACCTACCGACAATCCGGCTATTTTAAGGAGACTGAACTGCTCTTTAAAGATAAAATAAGCTGCCATTATCGGCAAAAATAACGACAAACGTTGCGCAATATCGGTTTTTACAATACCTATATTTCTTACCGAACCGGCAAGAAACCAGAAGACAACGGGTAACAATATCCCCAAGGCAATGTATACGGAGTTGACCGGAGCACTGGTAAGTTCGCTAAAGGAAGGCTTGAAAAAGAATAAGCTAAGTACAATGGCAAACAGGTAGTTCCAGGTTACTGCCTGCACAATATTGATCTTATACCTTCGGGCAAGCTTGAGGAGGACGGCGACTGTAACGCTACAGCAAATACTGATGAGTAAATAGATCATGAATGGTTATTTTGATAGATCGTTAATTTGTCTTTATCAAGGTCCAGATGTTCGATAACATGTACCTGTATTTTTGGTGCGGCAAGGCCCTCGTTCCAGGTATGGGCAGCTGTAAACACCCTCGCCTCGTCCCACAGGCCAGCTGAAATGAACTGGTTGAGTATGTTTGCCCCACCCTCAATGATCACAGAAGCAATATCCATCAGGTAAAGCTGGAAGGCTATTTTCTGGGGCAGGTAATGCTGCATGTCCTCCATTTGTATAAAATGGACATTTCCTTCTACAGCGGTCTTTATTTCGTTAAATATCACTGTCTTGGTCTGGTTATCATAAAGGTGACTGCCGGTTGAAACCTCTAGTTTTCTGTCGATAAGCAGACGGATGGGATTTTTGCCTTCCCACTCGCGTGCACTGAGCCGTGGATTATCGGCAAGGGCCGTTTGTTTGCCCACCAGAACCGCATCCTCTTCTGTACGCCATTTATGTACCAGTTTTTTAGCCAGGGCTCCGCTGATCCATTGTTGCAGGGAATTTTTAGGCGCAAAATAACCATCAGCTGTTTCTGCCCACTTCAAAATGATGTAAGGGCGCTGCAAAGCGATGCGGGTAAAGAACCGACGGTTAAGCCGGCTGCATTGCTGCTCGAGTATACCAGTAACGACCTCAATGCCTGCATTTTTAAGTTTTTCTATGCCTTTGCCGTTTACCCCATCAAATGGGTCGGTGTTTCCAATAACCACCTTTTTAACCTGGTGCCTGATGAGCAGATCTGCGCAGGGCGGGGTTTTGCCAAAATGAGCACAAGGTTCAAGGCTTACATATACCGTAGCATTGGCCAGTAATTCCGCAGCCTGGTCTCCATAGGCACTACATACCGAATTAATGGCATTTACCTCGGCATGGGCATCACCGAACTTCACATGATAGCCTTCGCCTATGATTTTTCCATTGTTTACGATAACGCAGCCCACCATAGGATTCGGGCTCACATTTCCCATTCCCATAGCGGCGAGTTCAAGGCATCTCTGCATGTATAAATCGTCGGTCATTACAGCAAAAGTAAGGTATATTGTTCGATTTACTTACTTTTGCAGGGTATGAATTTAAGACAGCTGTTGCAACATTTTACACTACAATTACGCGACATTTATGACGCTGAGGAAGTTGCGTCTATCTTTTACCTTGCAACCGGACATGTTTCCGGATTAAGCAGGGCCGAGCTCAGTTTAAGAAACGACAGGGAACTGACAGGGGTAGAAGCTGATCGCTACACAGCCATATTAAAAGCGCTGGAAAGCGGGAGGCCCATCCAGTACATACTGGGCGAAACTGAGTTCTACGGATTACCGTTTAAGGTAAACCCGGCAGTGCTGATACCCAGACCTGAGACCGAAGAGCTGGTGGAGTGGGTACTGGAAAGCTGTGCACTTACTGCAGCCTCAGGCGGAAAAATGCGCATACTGGATATCGGCACCGGCAGTGGTTGTATTGCTGTAAGCCTGAAAAAAAACCTGCCTGATTTTGAAGTTTTTGCCCTGGATGTATCTGAAGCTGCAATTGAAATTGCAACTGCTAATGCCATTTTAAATGAGGTAGATATCCGGTTTATCAAGGCTGACATCCGCAAATATGTTTCAAAGCAAAAGTTTGACCTTATTGTGAGCAATCCGCCTTACATCACCTTAAAAGAGCAGGCTGAAATGCATGAAAATGTGCTGGCTCATGAACCACACCTGGCCTTATTTGTTGCCGACGAAAAGCCCCTGGAATTTTACGAAGCCATTGCTGATTTTGCACAGGTACACCTAAGTGGTATGGGCCTGCTTTTTTTTGAGATCAATGCAAATTCAGGTAAGGAAACAGTTGATATGCTGACAGCTAAATCCTTTATAAATATAGAAGTAAAAAAAGACATGCAGGGCAAAGACAGAATGATAAGGTGCAGGAAAGGACAGCCGGTATAAAGCCTAGCTTCGGGAGTGGAACCCGTTTATGATGCCCCTCAAATAATCGCGGTCCAGATGGGTATAGATCTCGGTAGTAGTGATACTGGAATGCCCCAGCATTTCCTGTACCGCACGCAGATCGGCACCACCTTCAATTAAATGTGTTGCGAAAGAGTGGCGGAAGGTATGGGGACTGATGCTCTTTTTTATACCCGATTTTATGGCCAGGGTCTTAATGATACTAAATACTGAGACCCTGGAAAGCCGGCTTCCGCCGCGGTTCAGAAAGATATAGTCTTCAAATCCCTTTTTGATACGGATGTGTAGCCTGGTTTCCTGCAGGTAAATATTGATGTATTTTAAGGCGGTAGTTCCAATAGGTATCAATCTTTCTTTATTCCCTTTACCAATTACCCTGATGAACTCGTTTTCTTCAAAAACATCTGATATCTTGAGGTTAATGAGCTCAGAAACCCTTAAACCACAGCCATAAAGGGTTTCGAGAATGGCCTTATTGCGCATGCCATCGGGCTTGGAGGCATCAATAGCCGCTATCATTCCATTGATTTCATGAATATCCAATGTATCGGGCAGGTGCCTGCTGAGTCTTGGTGTTTCCAGCAGGGCAGATGGGTCGGTGGTAATAGCCTCTTCCAGCATTAAAAAACCAAAGAAGGATTTTAAGCCTGAAAGCACCCTGGCCTGTGTACTGGGCAACATCCCCAGCCCGTTGATCCAGGAAATGAAAAGCTTCAGGTCGTTGGAAGTAATATCCTTGACATGAGGCTGTTGTTCCAATGATTCAAAATACTGAAACAGTTTATTTAAATCGCTAAGATAGGCCTCAATAGAATTTACAGAGAGGGAACGTTCCAGTTTGAGGTAATTTCTGTACGACTGCAGATAAGGGTTATGGATCACAAAATAAATTTTATACGCTACGTTTTTTTTGGCTAAGTTTGAGCTGATGAAGATACAAATTATTAATGGCCCAAACTTAAACCTTTTAGGGCTTCGTGAACCTGGCATATATGGAAACCAGGGCTTTGATGAATACCTCAATACACTCAGGGAAATGTACAGCATCCTCGAAATAGACTATTTTCAGAGTAACGTAGAGGGTGAACTGATCAATAAACTACATGAAGTTGGCTTTAGTTATGATGGTATTGTGATCAATGCCGGCGGGTATACCCATACTTCTGTGGCCATTGCTGATGCCATTGCAGCCATAAAGACCCCTGTAGTTGAGGTGCATATCTCCAACATCTATGCAAGGGAAGAATACAGGCATGTTTCGCTTACCGGAAAGAACTGCAAGGGTGTTTTAACAGGCTTTGGGATGGATGGCTACCGTCTGGCCATAGAGAGTTTACTGAAAGGATAACAATGAACATTAAAAAATTTCTGTTGGCAGCCGTATGTACCGGTTTAAGTTTGACTGCCTATTCGCAATCAGAAGTTACTGAAACCGAGATCAAGGCGCATATCTCATTCCTGGCTTCGCCTGAGATGGCCGGACGTTTTCCTGGTACTGTGGAAAATAAAAAAGTGGTGGCCTACCTGATCAAGGAATTCAAAAAATCGGGTATTAAGCCCTATGGGAAGTCTTATTCACAGGATTTTATTGCCAAAATAAGGGTAAAAAAGGGAGTTAGCGACACCCCAAAAGTGCTTACGCAGAATGTGATCGGTTTTATTGAGGGGTCTGACCCCTTGCTGAAACAGGAATTTATTGTACTGGGTGCGCATTACGACCATTTGGGCATGGGAGGACCTTCTTCTAAAAAGCCGGATACCACAGGCATACACCTCGGGGCCGACGATAATGCCAGCGGTACTGCAGCTTTGTTGGAAATTGGCGAAAAGCTGGCCGCAAACAGGAAACAGCTGAAACGCAGTGTACTGCTGATTGCTTTTGGAGCAGAAGAACAGGGTTTGCTGGGATCGAAATACTTTGTTGAACATCCTGTAATTCCGCTGCAATCTATAAAGCTGATGCTGAATATGGATATGGTAGGCCGCATGAACGCTGAAAAACAACTGTACATGGGTGGTGCCGCCTCTTTTAACGGAGGTATGGAGTTGATGAAAGGCCTCGGACCGGAAGCTGGCATCAACCCTATAGTGATTGCTTACGATGTAGGCGGATCAGACCATGTGTCATTTTACAAGAAAGACATCTCTGTTTTAGGTTTCCATACGGGCGGGCATCCGCAATACCACACACCTGAAGATCAGGTTTCACTGATCAATATATCCGGAGAAAAGCTGGTATGCGATTACATTTACAAGGCTATTTTAAGCGTTGCTAACCGTAAGGATGCTATTGTATTTGTGCCGGAACAGAAAAACTAAATTCCAAGCTGGCTAAAGAACCTGATCTTTTTAATGAAATAAGCCCATACAATACTGGATGGGTACTGGCCTGTGTGTTTCAGGAAAGGGATTTGTTTTGCGGTTCTTTTCGCCCCATTTTTTGACAGGTTGCAGAGGAAATCGTAATGTGCCTTGTTGATGGCCCAGGCAAACTGCGGCTTGCCCTGCAGCAGAAAATGTATCCATGCAACGAAATCGATAGACATGCGGATAAAAATACGCGGGTAGGCATCGGCTAAAGGAAGGTTCTTTTGCATGATGACCAGGTTATTTTTAAAATTCAGATAGGTTTTGTAAGGGTTATTTGAATTCAGGGTGCCGCCTCCTACATGGTAAACTTCGGCCTGGGGGCAGTAAATGATCTTATAGCCCAGATTTTTCAACCGCCAGCAGAGGTCTATCTCTTCCATATGGGCAAAAAAATCGGGATCCAGTCCTCCGGCCTCTTTCCAGCACTTGCTTTTGATAAATAATGCAGCGCCACTAGCCCAGAAAATCTCTTTCTGATCATTATATTGGTTATTGTCTTTTTCTACAGTATCGAACAGGCGGCCCCGGCAAAAAGGAAAAGCATGCAAATCCAGATAGCCTCCGGCAGCACCTGCATATTCAAACTGCTCCTTATGTTTCTGCCATTTGATCTTTGGCTGGGCAACAGCAATCTGCGCATCTGCTTCCATAGCATCAATAACAGGTTGTATCCAGTTTTGCGGCACTTCAACGTCAGAATTGAGCAGTACATAATAATCGGCCTCTATCTGCTCCAGCAATTTACCATACCCCTCGGCAAAGCCATAATTTTGATCGTTCACCATCACTTTTACATCCGGGTAATTCACTTTTGTAAAAATGACAGAATCGTCTGTTGAGGCATTATCTCCAACTATAATTTGCAGATTAGGGTATTGCGATTGCACTACGCTGGGTAAAAACTGCTCAAGCAGGGCCTTTCCGTTCCAATTTAAAATTACTACTGCTACACTGGGTACTGTCATTATCCTGCGCTTTGGGGTTTATGTTTCCATCGCCTGTGGCTCCAGAGCCAGTAAGCGGGTTCTTCTTTGATGATTTGTTCTAAAAGGTTGAATTGCATATCAGAGATCTGGTGTCCCTCAGTTTGTTTAGGGTTAAGGCATAAGGGAATGCAATCGATCTCATAATACCCTCTTTTAATGACCTTTGTTTTAAAGTAAAATATTGGCCTGTTGGTCTGCAACGCTATTTTTTCCAGTCCGAGCAGCACTGCTGTCGGCTGGTTTAAGAAATTGATCCAGTAATTCGTTTCGTTCCAGAAGGGGGTCTGATCACCCGCAAAGCAATAGATGTTGGCCTCATTTCTGGTGGCTGCAATAGACCTTAATGTCTGTTTCATGGGGATAAACCTGTTTCCGAAGCGGCTGCGCAACTGGTAAAACCAATTGTCAAATACCTGGTTGTTCAGGGTTTTATAGATCACATACGCCGGTTTGGAAAGGTTCAGTCCCAGGGCCATTGTTCCCAGCTCCCAATTGCCGTAATGTCCGGTACAGGCCAAAGCACTCTCGCCCTTATTAAAATAGGCCTCTACGAGATGGAGATTGGTAAACCGGACCCTTTTGTTGATTTCTGCCGCAGAAATAGAATGCATTTTCAGCATCTCAAAAACCATATCTATGAAATAGCTGAAAAACTTCTTTTCTATTTGTATGATCTCTTTCATCGGTTTTTCGGGAAAGGAATGCTGAAGGTTTTCCCGTACCACTTTTTTGCGGTAGGGAATAATATAATATACGATGTAATAAGCCAGATCTGCGAAGATGTAGAGGATGGAGAGGGGCAGGAGTGATAAAAAGTTCAAAAAAAATATTCCTATATAAGAAAAGGTTTTTTTTATCATTAATTTGGCGAATTGAGAATGCAAACATAAAATATCAGATGCAAAGTTCAGCTATATTCCCACTTTTTTATCTTCCGCCTGTCGCTTATTTTTCTGGTTTAAAAGAATTGAATTACAATTTTTTAATAGAAAGAGAAGAGCATTTCCCTAAACAGACCTATAGGAACCGGGCAAGAATATACTCACCAAATGGCGATCTGGACCTGATTGTTCCTGTACTCAAAGGGTCAAAGGTGCATACCAAAGTCAAGGATGTTAAGATCAGCAATGATTTCAACTGGCAAAGGCTGCACTGGAAGAGTTTTGAAAGCTGTTACCGGAATTCTGCCTATTTTGAGTACTATGAAGACGAATTTGTCCGTTTTTACGAGCAGCCATTTGATTACCTGTTTGATTTTAATTTTCAGTTGCTGGAATGGCTGTTTAAGCAGTTAAAAATTAAGCCAGAACTTGATTTTACGTCGGAATATGTTAAGGACGCAGAACCAGAGCTTGATTTCAGAACAAAACTACATTTCAAGAAAAACACCACAGTTACTGATTTCAAGCCTTATTTCCAGGTTTTTGATGATCGGCAAGGCTTTAAGCCAAACCTAAGCATAACAGATCTGTTATTTAACCAGGGGCCGCAGGCTAAAAACTACTTTTAAGTTATGGGTAAACCGGCAAAACACAAGCGCAAACGTAAACACTATTCTTTACCGGTAGCCGGCTCCAGTCCGGGCGTGGTATACATTGATGAACATTCTTTGAAACCTGTGATTACGTTTCACAGTTACAACGACCATCACTATGCGGTTAAAGAATTGGACAACATTGAGAATTTATCCAGAATACTGGCTAATAAGGAGTTCAATTACTGGATAGAGATCAAAGGTTTCAATTCGGTTGCCATGTTTGAAACCCTGAACACCGATTTTGGCATCAGTAAACTGGTTCTGGAGGACATTACCCGGACTTATCAGCGCCCTAAGCTGGAAGAATATGGTAAATATGATTTCGCCACCAGCAGAATGCTGCATTTTGATGAACATAAGAACCTGGACAATGAGCAGGTTTCCTTTATTTTAATGGAAAACGCATTGTTCACTTTCCAGGAAAGCTATGAAGATTGTCTGGACCCCATAAGGAACCGCTTAAGCGTAGGAAAAGGCAACATCAGGATTGCCGGAAGCAGCTACCTGATGTATGCCTTGATGGACATCATTATTGATACCTATTTTGAGATCCTGGGTGCCTGGGGCGATGAGCTGGACCTGATTGAGGACCGTTTATTCGATAAGCCCGACCGCACGGTGATGTTTGATACCCAATTTGTGAAACGGAACCTGATCAATATGAGGCGGGTAGTATGGCCGGAAAGGGACAAACTGAACGATATGCTGAGAAGCGACAGCCTGCTGATCCCTGACCAGACAAAAATGTACATCAGGGATGCTTACGACCATTGCATACAGATCATTGATATCGTGGAGTCTCTAAAGGAGATTTCGGCCAGTAACATAGACATGTACCTTTCCATCATCAGCAACAGGATGAACGAGATCATGAAGGTACTGACCATCATTTCCTCCATATTTATCCCTTTAACTTTTATTGCCGGTATTTATGGGATGAACTTTGCCATTGAGGATCCCGTTACCGGCAGAGTATTGCCACAAAATATGCCTGAATTGTATCAGGAGCATGGCTATTTATACACGATGATTGTGATGGCCGCCATCGCGGTATTACAAATCCTATATTTCTGGCGCAAGGGATGGTTTAAATAGAACCGATTATTATTACCTTTACCGGCGTATGCAATCTTTCGATCTGGACAGGACAGATGTCTCTAAGATTAAGGTAGCCTTAAACGGTGATGATGAACAGCTCAAAACTCTTCTGGGGGAATATCATGCCTCGGAGATAGCCATTTTATTTGAGAGCCTGAATAAAGATGAGCAGCAAAGAATCATCAATTTACTGGATGTAGAAACAGCTTCGGAGGTCATTGCTGAAATGCATGAGGAATCGCACCCTGAAGAATTGCTGTTGCAATTACATCCGGATAAGCGTACCGAAATTGTTGAAGAGCTCGATTATGATGATGCCACAGACATCATTTCACAGTTGGAGGAGCATGAACAAAAAGAGATCCTGGCCGACCTGAGTGAGGATGATGCATCGAATATCAGGAACCTGTTAAGCTACCACGAAGAAACCGCGGGTGGTTTGATGAATACGGAGTTTATCCGCATTAACCTCAACCTGACCAAAAAGGATGCAATTGATGAGATCATTCGCCAAAGTGAAGAAATAGAAGAATTCTATACTATTTTTGTGGTAAACGACGACAATACGTTCCAGGGCATTGTTTCTTTAAAGGACATCATTAAGGCTAAGGGAAATGTAAAGATAACGGAGCTGGTAAAATCTGAAGTGGCCTGGGTTTACCCGGATACAGATCAGGAAGAAGTAGCAAGGCTGATCTCTCAATACAATATTACCAGTATACCCGTACTGGATAAAGACATGAAACTTTTAGGACGCGTCACCTTTGACGACGTAATAGACGTTCTGGAAGATGAGAATACGGAAGACATCTTAAAAATATCAGGGGTTTCGGAAGACGAGGAACTGAGCGGTAATTGGGTAGAAGCGGTAAAATCACGTCTTCCCTGGCTGATCCTGAACCTTGGTACAGCTTTCCTTGCTTCCGGTGTAATCCGTCATTTTGAGCCCACCATTAAACTGATCGCTGTGTTGCCCGCTTACATGACAATTATTGCCGGTATGGGTGGAAATGCCGCCACACAGGCCCTTGCGGTAACTGTAAGAAGGATATCCTTATATGATTTGACGGATAATCAGGCTTACAGAACGGTGCTCAAAGAACTTACAGTAGGGGTGATCAATGGGGCCTGTACGGGTTTGATCGTATTTTTATTTGCTTTGTTTTTTGACAGCAATCCGCTATTGGGACTGGTTATTTTTCTGGCCATGAGCGGAAACTTATTGATTGCGGGCATCACAGGCGCAGGAATTCCACTCATTTTAAAACGGGTTGGTATAGATCCGGCCATTGCTTCTTCAATAATTATTACAACATTTACAGACGTTTTCGGATTTTTACTCTTGCTGGGACTGGCAAGTAAACTTTTACTTTAATTAAAAACAATATATGCAACCAACTAGACACAACTGGACTAAAGAAGAAATATCGGCCATATACCATAAGCCGTTTCTGGATTTAGTTTATGAAGCTGCAACCATACACCGCGAGAATAAAGATTACAACGAGGTACAGGTAAGTTCACTGATCTCGATCAAGACAGGCGGATGTGCAGAAGATTGTTCCTATTGTCCGCAGGCAGCCCGTTACCATACCGATCTGGAAGTACAGCCACTCATGCAGCTTGGCCAGGTAGTCAGTGCAGCGGTAAAGGCGAAGGAGGGAGGGGCCTCGCGTTTGTGTATGGGCGCTGCATGGCGTGAAGTGCGCGACAACCGCGATTTTGACCGTGTTATTGAAATGGTTAAAGCCGTAAATGACATGGATATGGAGGTATGCTGTACCTTGGGCATGCTTACTGAAAATCAGGCGCAACGACTGGCAGATGCAGGTTTATATGCTTATAACCACAATATTGATACTTCTGAAGACGATTATAAACGCATCATATCTACACGCGGCTATGACGACCGTTTAAATACCATTAAAAATGTACGCAAGGCAAAATTAACCGTTTGCAGCGGAGGTATTATTGGCCTGGGCGAAACAACTGAAGACCGCGTTTCTATGCTGCAAACACTGGCCAATATGGAAGTACACCCGGAATCTGTCCCGGTAAACGCCCTGGTTCCGGTAAAAGGCACACCTTTGGAGGATCAGCCACGCGTACCAATCTGGGATATGGTAAGAATGATTGCTACTGCCAGAATTGTGATGCCAAATTCGGTAGTACGTTTATCGGCCGGAAGAAATGAAATGAGTACTCTGGAGCAGGCCTTTTGCTTTATGGCCGGTGCCAGCTCAATTTTCGCCGGGGATAAACTGCTGACTACGCCTAACCCTGCCTTTGTAGATGACATGGCCATGTTTGAATTGCTGGGATTAAAAACCCGGGATGCTTTTAAGAATGGCAGGCCTGTAAATACTTTGAAGAAAACTGAAGAGGTAACAGCTGGTTAAATAGCTGTTACCCTTGTTTCTATATTGCCCCTGGTAGCCTTGGAATAAGGGCATACCCGATGGGCCTTATCAGCAAGTTGCTGGGCTTCTTCCAGTGAAATACCTGGGATATGCACATCCAGATCGGCAGACAATAAAAATGAATTGCCATCCTGGTTAAATGAGACATGAACCTCCACAGTTGCCTCCGAAACCTCAACGCCATCGTGTTCAGCTATAGCTCCCAGTGCGCCTAAATAACATGGCCCCCAGGCTGCTGCAAACAATTGCTCAGGGTTGGTTGCACCTCCTTGTCCACCCATTTCCCTTGGCTTTCTTACATCAAACTCTATTGTCCCATCGCTGGATTTAATATGACCATTTCGGCCGCCCCGGGCTGTAACCGAGGCTGTATACAACTTTTCCATAGCTAACTATTGTGTTTTTTTATTGATAATATAACAGCAGAAGATATACTAAAGTTTCAGCTTTTTATGTCTTACGCTTATATTTTAATTTTTTCTGACAGCTTAAATATGTCATAAGCCGCTTTCTGGATCAGGTCAATTTGCTCTGCCACAATCATCTCGTCATTTTTATCATGTATAGATTCAGCAATATTATTCCTGATGAGCGGTACATTACTGGTGAGGCCCCTGTTGTGTTCCAGATTTTCTACAGCCAGGTTTAACAGATAAAGGGTATTTTGAACCGTAGGTTTCAGGTCATCAAAATTGGCTACCATAAATGCATGTTCCTTTTTATAAAGTGAGAGTGTGGCTATATAGGATGAAAAAAGATGATTGAGCGCTGTAAACTGATGAAGTTCAGTCATCATTAACTGCTTACTTTTGGGTTCAGAAAACATGCGCTGAAAAAGGGACGCCAGGTTAGCTGAAGTTACATACACCTCTTTACGTGCCACCTTGTAATTTGTAAGGTTATGGACTTCGTCAACATACAGCAATACCACCTCCTCAAAATACTTCATATTCGCTTTTAAAGTGTCTATCATGGCTTCCTTCAGCTTTTCGTGTTCCCAGTTAGGGAATAAGGAATAGCTGGCCAGCAGGGCAATACCAGATCCAATCAGTGTATCATAAATCCTTTCACGGGCTATGGATAAACTTCCCATCCCCAGGAAATCGAACAACACGAGAATATAGGGCGTCATAAACAGCACGCTGACCACGTAGTTTTTACGTTGGAAACTATATGCACCGATCATACAAAAAAGCAGGATGACAAACAGTGTATTTTTATCCTGCACATAAACCAGGATGCCCATACCAATGAAAGCGCCGACAACCGTACCAATAATCCTTTCGTAATTGCGTTGCTTGGTTAAGCTAAAGCCTGGTTTTGAAATTACCAGAATGGTAAGCAAAATCCAGTAACTGTGTGAAAGGTTTAAGGTTTTGGCTACAATAAAACCGATCAGCATTACAATAGCGACCCGTAAGGAATGCCGGAAAGTTGAGGAACTGAAAGTCATGTTCTCGTAAAGCAGTTTTGCATCAATGTTTTGTCTGCTCACAAAACGGTCTATTTCTATATCCCTTGTTTTGAGGTTTTTCTTTTCCTTTTTATTGAAATAGCTGTTGATGGTTTTAACGCGTGAAAGAATATTCTCTATATTAACCTCTATATTTTTCAAAGCAATGATACCCAATGTATTGTATTTTCCATCGGTATTATTGGTTTCCAGCGCAGTGATTTCATGCTTTAGCTTCTCTACATCTTCAATTAAGGAAGTAGGCAGGCTAGGGGTGGCACCGGTTTTAAGCGCAAAGGCAATATCGTCCAGCTCATCTGCAATCTTAATAATGACAGATTCATAATGCTTAAGAATGCCGGAAGCATCAAATTGTTCATGCAGCTGCTTGTAATTGTAATAGGTAGACATTACCTGCTCAAAAAGATCTACCATATCCACAAAAACGAGCAATAAAAACCGTCCTTCGGGAGTAGACTCCCTTACAATTTCGCGGGTTTTAAACAAGACCTCACGCACTTCGTCCTGTTTTTCGTGTACCAATACCTGAAGCTGCAGGAGTTCTGCATAATTATCATCATAATCTATATTTTTATGATAAAATCTGGCCTTTGCCCTTAAAAAAAGACTGACTTCATGAATAGAGTCGCTCAAGGTTTGCTGTACGAGACGATAGGGGCGTATGCGATAAAAAAAATAACTCAGGCCGGTATACCAGAGGCTTCCAAAGAAAATAAGTGCGGAAGAAAAAAGCACTTCCCGCCATGGCCTGAGGTCATCAATACTGAGCACCATAATGAGCAGTACAGCCGTACCGATGGATGCAGCCCGATTGCCATACAGGAAAAACATAGAAAAAATGAAACTGAAAATAACGATCAGTACACCTGTAAAATAAATATTACTGTTGGTTAAACCTACGATAATGAAAGTAATTGTAATCAGACCTGTGGTAATGAGCATTGCATTCCGCCGGTGTACAATTGGCCCGGGCGAATCGACAACACTGGCGCAAAGGGCACCTAATGAAACTGTCATTCCGTATTGCAACAGGCCAAACTGAGCCAAAACCAGGGACGGACAAAGCACGCCAAGTGTAATACGAAGACCGTCAGCAAAATAAGTACTTAATAAAAAATCATGAATATTTCTGACAGGACGATTAAACATATTGCAAACTTAGATTGTTAGATACCTATCAATTATTTGACCATTTCAGCTATTAATATCAACATTTTTTATCTTAATTTGATTTCAATGAGAAAATTCTCATCCAGTCGTATTTAACCGGGTATGACGGCAATCACCAGCTTTCATTAAAGTCTTATAATTAATATTATGTTAAGTAATAATTTATGAAACAACCCTATTCTCCTTACTTCAGGCTATCAGCCGTTTAAAATTCTTCTAACTTTCCTTTGAGTTCCTGGACTTTATCCAGGCGGTTTTTACGGGTATAGATCTCGATCAGTAATTGTACGGTAGCTTTATCGTTCTGATTGATCTCGTGTGCCTGAAGTAAGGCTATTTCCGCTCTGTTGATATAAGAAACATATTTCTGGTTACGTTCTTCAGGCTTTCCTGATTTAAAGGCTTCATTTGCCGAGTTGATGTAAACCAATCCCAATTGGTACAATGCGTCAAAATAGTTTTCATCTAATCCAAGGGCGCGGTTATACGCCAGTTCTGCAGTGCCGTTATTGGCTTTATTTTGCTGCAGGTAACCGTATAGAAAATAAAGCAGTTTGTTAGTCGACTCAACCTTTAACGTTGATTCTATCACATGCATGGCCTCTGTATATTTTTCATTATCCAGTAACAGGTTGATGTAATCGTTGGTTAGAAATACGTTATAGGGATTTACTTTAATCCCATCCTCCAGTGTTCGTATAGCGAGTTCATGTTCAAACTTAGAGCTATAAATACTGGCCATATTCTGAAAAACAACAGGATTTCTAATACCGTTTTCTTTGGCCCGTTTAAAATAAAATAGTGCTTTATCGTACGACTGCGTATTTTGTGCCGACAAAGCAGCATTGATGGCAATGGTTGTATCCTTTGGCAATAAGTCGCTCACTTCCTTCAGCAGATCAAAAGCCGCTGCAAAATCCCCTTTGGCGTAAGCTACGTTCCCTTTTTTTTGCTTTCTGATGTTTATATTGTATGCCGCAGCATCAATTAAACGGTAGTTTGCCTGAAATTTATCCAGTCTTTTTGCGGAATCAAGTGCCTGAACAGCAAAATTATAATACCTGTCTGCATTTCCTTCATCAGTCTCAATAATTGAAATATAAGCACTTAGATATGCTTTTAGTGCCCAGGTTTCCGGCCATTTTTTTGTTTTGTTATCATTCTGTGCTGCTTCTGCTGCCTTAACCCCCTCTCCCAGCACACTGAGTTGTTTTTTGGCATCTTGCTTAGCATTTATGGCTACCTGTAGCTTACCTACACTGTTACGTGCAATTTGAAGTTGGCTTTTTTGTGCAAAAGCCACATTAAAACTCAATGAAACCAGGAATATACTGCCAGCTAAAGATATCTTACTCATACAAAACTTGTTCTTGATACAAACTTAAAAAAAAAAAAGAGGGATAAAAATTACCCCTCTTTTTAATGTGTTATTCTAAGTAAATTATGGCTTTAACTCTGCCAGTTTCTTATTAATGGCTTCGTAATTTACCTTGTCGTCTTTAAACAGATAAATGATCTTAAGATTTTCCAAAGCATTTACATTTTTTGGATCAAGATCTAAAGCTGCTTTATAATAAGGTACAGACTGGTCAATTAATTTGGTCATTTTAGCACCCAGTTCATTGAATTCTTTAGTTTTCTTAACATCTAAAGCGTTTCTTTTAGTTTGGATGGCCAAAGCCTGCTTGTAATAAGTATCTCCCATCAAATACTGATAAATTGCATTTTTAGGGTCTTTAGCGATCAGTTTGGTCAGCATTTCCTGAGATTTTTCGATATCTCCTTTTTTAATGTAAAGGTCGGTTTCCATACCGATGAAATAAGAATCATCAGGGAATTTAGCAGAAGCTTCTTTTAAAATAGCCAGTCCGCCAACGCTGTCTTTGATCTTATCAAAAGTAATGTTCACGATCTCTGAATACAGGACTTTTGAATCTTTATAATTCAGGTCGATCGCTTTTTTAAAGTTACGCACTACCTCAGGATAATTCTGCAGTTCCTTTGCGGTTACACCAGCATTTACATACATGGTCGTATCATTAGGGTTTTTAGTGGTAATTTCATTAAAAGCTTCCAGTGCACCTTCAAAATTCTTTTTGTTAAAAGCATAGATCGCCCTGTTTCTTAAAGCATTCTCAACGTTCACACTTGCTTGCTGAATGTTTTCTTTTTCAGCACCCTTGGTATCCAAGGCCTTAGCTTTGGTCAGGGCTTCCTCTGCTATTTTCTGGTTGGCCTTGGCATTGTTCAGGTCTACTGAATCTACCAGGGCAATTCTGGAAGCAAACAGCGCTCTGTAAGACCATGCATCCGGTAAATCTTTAGACTTCTCATGTGCTATGGCTTTATCAGTATGGCCTAATCCGTCATTAAGAGCTTTTAAATTATCAGCAAGGGTCTTACCCGAAGTAATACTTAAAAGATTCCATGCTTTTTTGGCTTCGCTGATTTCACTTTTTTGAGCGTTTGCGAGTGAGGCGACACCTACAAACAACATTCCTAAAAGTACTTTTTTCATCTTTTTATCTTTTGTTTTTTAATGTTGATGAAACGATCAGGTTCATCTTTTATTTTATTTATTGCGTTTTATTTATGAACCATCCGGCTCTTTGTTCCTTAAGCTTCCTCTCCCTCGGTGTCCTCACCGCTTTCTTCGCCTTCCTCGCCCTCTTCTTCAGCAGCATCTTCTATCGGTTCATCTTCTACTTCACCAGCAGGTTCACCATCTACTACTACATGGCTTTCTATCTCTTCGTTTTCCTCTTCTTCATGCTCAATCCTGGCCACTGAAGCGATCTCATCGCTTCCCTTAAGATTAATCAGACGAACGCCCTGTGTGGCACGGCCCATTACCCTTAATTCGCTCACCACAATCCTGATGACGATGCCCGATTTATTGATGATCATTAAATCATCTGCATCAGTAACATTTTTAATGGCAACAAGGTTTCCGGTTTTTTCTGTAATGTTAATGGTTTTAACACCCTTACCACCCCTGTTGGTAACACGGTAGTCTTCGATATCAGTACGTTTACCGTAGCCTTTTTCTGAAACCACCAGTACAGTTGCTCCAGGATCATCTACAGCAATCATGCCAATCACCTCATCTTTTTCGTGTGCAAGTGTTACTCCCCTTACTCCCGTAGCGGTCCTGCCCATTGGTCTTACTTTGGCTTCGTTGAAGCGGATTGCTCTTCCTGAACGTAAGGCCATTACAATTTCGCTTGAACCAGTAGTTAAACTTGCTTCAAGCAGCTGGTCGCCCTCATTGATGTTTATGGCATTGATACCATTTACCCTTGGTCTCGAATAAGCCTCTAAAGAGGTTTTCTTAATCGTTCCCTTTTTGGTACACATGATGATGTAATTGTTTTCAAGGTATTCCTGATCTTTCAGGTTTTTAACCTTGATAAAGGCTTTAATTTTCTCTTCTTTAGGAATATTGATAATGTTCTGGATTGCCCTGCCTTTGCTGATCCTTGATCCTTCAGGTATTTCGTAAACCCTTAACCAGAAACAACGGCCGGCTTCAGTAAAGAACAGCATATAGTTATGATTTGAGGCAATCAGCAGGTGTTCAATAAAGTCCTCATTTCTTGAATCGCTGCCTTTTGAACCTTTTCCACCTCTTCCTTGTGTGCGGTATTCAGTTGCAGGCGTACGTTTGATGTATCCTTCATGAGAAATGGTAATTACTACCTCTTCATCCTCAATAAAGTCTTCCATGCTCATGTCTTCCGCCGAATGAACGATTGTAGTCCTGCGCTCGTCACCGTATTTCTCTTTCATTTCGGTCAGCTCGTCCTTGATGATCTGCATACGTTTTCCTTCATCATCTAAAATTGACTGCAAGTATTCGATGGTTTTCATCAATTCGTTGTACTCCTCTTTGATCTTATCACGCTCCAGACCTGTTAACCTGCGCAGGGTCATATCCAGGATAGCACGGGCCTGAATATCAGTCAGGCCAAATTTCTCCATTAACCCCGTTCTGGCGTCTTCAGGGGTATCTGAACTACGGATCAGCTGGATTACTTCATCAAGGTGATCAAGTGCAATCAATAAACCTTCAAGGATATGGGCCCGTTTCTTGGCTTCAGCAAGTTCAAATTTGGTCCTGCGGACCACCACTTCATGCCTGTGCTCCACAAAATAGTGGATCAGGTCTTTCAGGTTCAGCAACTGCGGCCTGCCCTTAACCAGGGCAATATTATTTACACTAAATGAGGTCTGTAAAGCCGTTTGTTTAAACAGGTTATTTAAAACAATTGAAGCATTTGCATCGCGTTTAATTTCATAAACAATGCGGATACCGTCTTTATTGGACTCATCTTTAATGTTCGAAATGCCTTCAATTTTTTTCTCGCCAACCAATTCAGCGGTACGCTCAATCATCTGGGCCTTATTTACCTGGTAAGGTATTTCGGTTACAATAATGGTTTCACGGTCTTTTGAAGCTTCGATTTCAGCTTTGGCGCGCATTACAATACGACCCCTACCCGTTTCAAAAGCTTCCTGTACGCCTGTATAGCCATAAATAATTGCCCCAGTAGGAAAATCCGGAGCTTTAATGTGTTTCATCAGTTCAGCAACGGTAACCTCATTGTTCTCAATATAGGCTATGGTGGCATTAATGGTTTCGGTGATGTTGTGCGGAGGCATATTTGTTGCCATACCTACAGCAATACCAGATGAACCATTGATGAGCAGGTTGGGTACTTTTGAGGGAAGAACAGTTGGTTCTTCCAGTGAATCATCAAAGTTTAACTGGAAATCAACGGTGTCTTTATTGATATCGGCCAGCATCTCTTCGGCTATTTTCTGGAAACGGGCCTCGGTATAACGCATTGCAGCTGGAAAATCCCCGTCAATTGAACCGTAGTTCCCCTGTCCTTCTACCATCAGGTAACGCAGGCTCCATTCCTGGGCCATCCTTACCATGGTGTTGTATACAGATGCATCGCCATGCGGGTGATACTTACCCAGTACCTCTCCAACAATACGTGCTGACTTTTTATATGGTTTATTGTTTGTTAATCCCAGATCGAGCATCCCGTATAAAACACGGCGGTGAACCGGTTTTAAACCATCCCGAACATCGGGCAGAGCCCTCGATACGATAACCGACATCGAATAATCGATGTACGCGGACCGCATCTGCTCGTCAATATCGATTCTAATTATTTTGTCGTTTTCCTGATTTTCTAAATCTTCTGCCATAAATCTTAATGTTCCTTAAGAACGCTTTAAATGTGGTATTCTTATAACCTTGCGAATCTAATAAAAAATGCGCCATAAAGGCGCATTGTGGAAAAATTTTAACCTATAAATCCGGCATTTATCAGGCATTTATGCCCATGTAATTCCCTTTTTAAGTTTGCTTAAAGTGTAGGACTCCTGACTGCCTGAAACAGGCTGGTAATTGTATGTCCATTTGGCCATTGGCGGCAGGCTCATCAGTATAGATTCTATACGTCCATTGGTTTCCAAGCCAAATTTGGTACCTGCGTCATAAACCAGGTTAAACTCTGCATACCTGCTCCTGCGCAGGTATTGCCATTCCTGCTGCTGGGCTGTAAATTCTTTATCCCTGTTTCTTTCTATCAGTTCTGTATAGGCTGGAATAAAGGTGTTTCCAACCGCAATAGAATAATCAAGCAATTGCTCGAAAGATAAACCCGTATTTTCCGGTTTTAACCGATCGTAAAATATACCGCCAACTCCCCTGGTCTCTTCTCTGTGTTTGATAAAAAAGTAATCATCAGCATTCGTTTTAAATTTGGTATAAAACGTTGGATCGAAGGTATCACAGGTCTGTTTTAAGAGGTGATGAAAAAACCTGGCATCGGTATCAATGATGTAATGCGGGGTTAAGTCTATCCCGCCCCCAAACCACCTGGTTTGTTCATCCATTTCGAAATAACGGATATTCATGTGAATGATGGGTACAAACGGATTTGAAGGGTGCATTACAATAGAAACGCCGGTAGCAAAAAACTCATCACTGTCTACCTTAAAGGCTTTTTTTATAGGATCAGGTAATTTTCCATGTACTGCAGAAAAATTTACGCCTCCTTTTTCAATTACATCTCCATGCTGCATGATACGGGTTCTTCCGCCACCACCACCTTCCCTGTTCCAGATCTCCTGTTCAAACTTCGCCTTTCCATCAGCAAGCTCCAGACTGGTACAAATATCATCCTGGATCTTCTGATAGGCCGCTACTACTTTATCTTTAAACACCATTTCAGTAAAACTAAGCTCAAAGTTAACCTTAATAAAAGGTCATGGCCCGCTAAATTTACAGATAGTACATTGTTTTGACACTATTCCTCTATGAAATCAAGATCGCGTCCATAGGTTTCGTCCAGGTTATAAAGGGCAATATAGGCCAGACCCACGGTTATTACCCCAACGCATAAAGCCGCTTTTATGATCCCCATGCTCCCCAGCAGGCATTGAAACAAAAGGGTAACCAGAATTAACGAGCCCCTGACCATATTTGGGGCGCTGGTAGTTACCGTGGCCCTTAAATTGGTCCCAAACTGTTCTGCAGCCATCGTCACAAATACCACCCAATAACCCGTAAAAATACCAAACAGCAGGCATAGTGTATAAAAGCCGGAAGCTGTCCAGCCTGTATTGAACAGGTAAAAAAGCATGGTGCAAAAAGTAAGCGTTAAAAATACAAAAACGATCTTCTTTCGGGTTTTAAATACCTGGCTCAATGCACCGGTCAGGAAATCGCCCAGCGAAATCCCAATGTAAGCAAACATCACCCCTTTACCATTATCCAGCGGATCTCTGGCGTTCAGGGCCTTGCCAAAATCGGGCGCTATACCTATCAGTATGCCTACTACGAACCAAAGCGGAACGGCTATCAATATACAATTCAGGTATTTGAAGAAACGTTTCCGGTCTGAAAACAGCATCATAAAATTCCCTTTGGAGACTTCCTTTTTTGTCATGGCATGAAACATCCCGGATTCGAAAACGCCAATCCTCAACAGTAAAAGTACTATCCCTAAGGCCCCTCCTACAAAAAAGGCGGTACGCCATTCAAAATAATCGCCTACCAGGTATGCTGCTACTGCCCCGCTCAGGCCGATACCAGCAACCAGCATGGTACCATATCCCCTTTTCTCTTTACTCATGCTTTCGCTGACCAGTGTGATGCCCGCCCCCAGCTCACCGGCCAGGCCCAATCCGGCAATAAACCTCAAAGCAGCGTACATAGGTATACTGTTTACAAAGCCGTTGGCAATATTGGCAAGGGAATACATCAGTATAGACCCAAAAAGCACTGAAAGCCTGCCTTTTTTATCGCCCAGTATACCCCAGAATATGCCACCTATAAGCAAACCAGCCATTTGCCAGTTCATCAGGTTCAACCCGGTTTCCGTTATTTTATCGGCAGGAACACCAAGTGCACTGAGGCTTTTGTTTTTGATGATCAGGAACAAAAGCAGGTCGTATATATCTACAAAATAGCCCAGTGCGGCTACCAGGATCAGAAAAAACAGGTTTTTGTTTTTCTCTTTTTCAATCATATCGGGTTTATTTGGCGACTGAAAGTACAAACAAATTTAATGACTGAAAATTTTTATATAAAAAAGACCGTAATCATTATAAAATGAACGGCCTTTTAATTTCGTTTTTGCCTGAATGTTATTGAGCAGGCGGCATTTTTGTGGTATCAGGCGGCATTGTTTTCATGGTATCCGGCATTTTTTTACTGGTATCAACAGGGGGCACGGCCATGGTTGTATCAACCCTCGTTGTATCGGAACCGCCCGAAACATTTTTTGTTGAATTGCATGCTGAAACGGCAATGGTTAAAGTACCGGCAACAGCAAGACTTAAAATTAGCTTTTTCATAAGTCTATAGTTTTGTTGTGTAAGGAAACGTTCCTGTTTAATCTCAACTGATTAACAACACTATAGCTTAAAAAGTTTTAAAATGCTAATGATGCACCTTTAATTTATCCAGCAACTCCGGCGAGATATTTTCGGCGTAGGCACCGTAAGCATCAATAAGTACACCTTTTAAATTGCCTACGGGAGATGATATGGCATAGATCACGGCACTATCGTCAGGATCGGTCATTCCTTCAAAACGATAAAACTCATCAATCTCAAATTCTTCCGGCATCAGCTGGATATCAATAGCTTTACATTCTATGTATTCGGCTGTTAAATTGAAATCATGTTCGTAGCCCCGTTTCTCGAGGTCTGATACTGCGTCGGTAAGGGTGTCGTATATGTACATAGTTCTAATTTACTAAAATTTTACCTTTTCACAGTACAATTAAATTTTATTGTTCAATAAACTTTCTGATATTTAAGCATCATGGTTGTATCGGAAAAAACCCTTAAATGGGGCTTGTGTTTATATCCTCCTTTATTATTTCAGCGCATCTGGGTCAGAAAATTTCATAAGGGTTTTCGCGGCGTTGATGTGAAAATTGCCAAAAGCCTCTTAAATAAAAATTATAACGGTTCTATTTTTGGCGGCACCATTTACGCAGCAACCGACCCTTTCTATGCGCTGCTTTTTGATCAATTGCTGCAAAGAGCAGGCTTCAAAGTGCGGGTCTGGCTTAAAAGCGCCTCCATTCAGTACCTTAAACCAGGACGGGGAAATTTATATTTTACCATAACAGTTACGGATGAAATGCTAAACGATGCCATAATGGCGTTAAATACGAGCGGTAAGTTTGTAAAAGCCTATCCAATGGAAATTACAAATGCAGCCGGAGAGCTTTGTGCCACAGTAATGAACGAGGTTTACGTTCGGAACCTCCATCAGGGAGAAGAACCACGTATTGCTTATTAACCCTTTAAGAAACGCAGATGAATATCAGGAAACTAATTTTACAGGGTGAAGGTACCACGTTAGATTTTAAAAAAACCATTACCAGCAATGAAAAAATAGCCAAAAGCCTTGTTGCATTTGCCAACAATATGGGCGGACAGCTGTTGATCGGCGTAGCCGACGATGGCAGTATAAAAGGTGTGAAATCGGAAGATGAAGAACGGTATATGATCACGAAATCGGCACATCAGTTTTGTAAACCCGCCATTGAACCGGAATTTGAAGAAGTATATGTAGATGATAAGCTGGTCCTTGTGGTTAAGATTGCAGCGAGTGATACCAAGCCCCACTATGCACTGGATGAAAATAAGAAATGGTGGGTATATTACCGGGTTAAAGACAAAAGTTTGCTGGCCAGCAAGATTATGATTGATGTAATCAAAAAAAGCAGCAATAAAAACGGGCAGCTGATCACTTATACTGAACAGGAAAAGAAACTCTTCGAACATCTTGGTGAAAAAGGGCGTATTACGTTAAAAGAGTTCAGCAAGCTCACCAGGAGTTCATACAGACAAGCGCAAAAGGTATTGGTAAACCTGATTATCGGCGGGGTAATTACCCCCCATTCTTCCGAAAAAGAAGAGTATTTTACCTCAAACTAAACCACGCCCGTGTCATACTAAATTCATTTCCGCCAGGCAGATATTATTTTAAACGTTTTAAACCGTGTTTCGTCATTAATTTCAAAATGAACTGGCAAAAATCAGTCTGAAAAACCCGATTTTTGCCGGAATGTTGACGAGTCTTTATACAAAATACAAACCTTATTATTCCGATAATTTACGTCTGGCCATGCCTATCGTAGTGTCTCAGCTCGGACATACATTGGTCCATCTGGCCGACAGTGTTATTGTAGGTCATTTTGCCGGAACTGTTCAGCTGGCTGCAGTATCCCTGGTGAACAGCCTGTTTATGCTGATCCTGGTAATCGGCATGGGCCTGGCTTATGGATTGACGCCATTGATTGCACAGGAAAATGGCCGTAAAAACTATGAGGAATGTGGAAAGCTTTTATCAAACAGTCTCATCATCAACTTCTTTACTGCTTTATTGCTCTACACTTTTGTACACCTGGGCACCTTACTGGTCATCGACCATATTGGCCAATCGCCCGAGGTAGTCGCCTATGCGAAACCTTATCTGGGCTATCTCGGAATATCCATTATTCCGCTGATGATATTTCAGACCTTTAAGCAGTTCGCTGAAGGCCTGGGCTTTACCAAACAAGCCATGTTCGTTTCCATATGGGGCAACCTGCTGAATGTGATTCTTGGGATCATCTTTGTAAAGGGGATGTTTGGCATCCCGGCAATGGGTGTTAAGGGGGTTGGATTGAGTACATTGATAGACCGTACCCTGATGGCCATAGTGATGTCTGCCTATGTCATGCGTTCAGCGCATTTTAAACGCTACATTCAAAGCTTCAGGTTAACCTGTATAGACAAAGTAAGGAGCCTGAAAATCATAAAGATTGGTGCCCCTGTTGCATTGCAATATTCGTTTGAAATCAGCGCTTTTAGTGGTGCTGCCATCCTGATCGGCACTATTGGTGCTGTAGAACAGGCTGCCCATCAGGTAGCCATCAACCTGGCGGCAGTAACTTACATGATGGCCAGCGGAATTGCATCTGCTGCGACCATCAAAACCGGCAACAATTTTGGAAAACAGAATTTTGAGGATCTAAGAAAATCAGCCATTGCCAGCTATCATGTCATTCTTTTGTTCATGAGCATAACAGCCATCATGTTTATTGCAGCCAACAACTTTCTTCCATATATCTATACAGAAGATAACGCTGTAATCAGTATAGCCGCTCAGCTATTGATCATTGCAGGTTTCTTTCAGCTATTTGATGGTACACAGGTAGTCGGACTCGGTGTTTTACGTGGTGTTGGCGATGTGAACATTCCTACCATCATTACTTTTGTCGCTTACTGGGTAATTGGGATTCCATTGGGATATCTGCTGGGCATTAAACTTGGGCTTGGTGTTAACGGCATCTGGTATGGACTAACATTTGGCCTGCTTACCGCCTCTGTCCTGCTGTTCATCAGGTTCCAGAGCAAAACTAAAGTGCTGATCAGCAGTTCTGCAGATTAGCAAGTCTCCCCTCTTTTTATTTTCTCCGTTTTCAGGGCCACTCCTATTATGGCCCTGAAAGCACGTATAAGCAGATTTTGAAATTAAATCTATAAATTTAGTAGAATTATTTTGAATATTAAAAAAGTTGAACTAATATTGTCGACTAATTTGATAGAAATTATATGAAACTAAAACTACGCAAGCCAAATGATCCTACCTCGCTGAAGAATAATTACTGGACATCTGCCTGTTGTTGTTGAGCTGAAATCAAAGCCAACTCAATCAACATCACATCCATTTTTATTTTTCAAACATTATAATGAAACTGCACATACATAAACTTTTATATCTGATTATATTACCTGTCGCTACCCTGTTCCATCAGCAAACCTACGCCCAGGGAAATAACTTTATTGTCATATCAGGCAAAATCATCGACGAAGCTACAAAAGAGCCCCTCCCAGGGGTCAATGTGCTCATTAAAGGAACCGTTAACGGAATTTCTACCGGTTCAAACGGCGAATTCAATTTAAAGACCAAAGCCAGATTCCCTTTTACGCTGGTAGTATCCAGTGTAGGCTTTCAAACCCAGGAATTTGAGGTAAAGGGTACCGATTCCAGAATAAACATTGCCATGGTTACCCAAACCCAATTGGGGCAGGAAGTGGTAATTACGGCTTCCCGGGTTGAGGAAAGTATCCTTAAATCACCCGTAGCCATTGAAAAGCTGGACATCCGGGCCATACGTGAATCTCCTGCACCGAGCTTTTACGATGCACTGGAAAACGTAAAAGGCGTTCAGATGATTACTTCAAGCTTAACTTTTAAAGTACCCAACACACGCGGCTTTAACATCCCGAACAACTTCCGCTTTATGCAGCTGGTAGATGGTGTAGATATGCAGGCCGCAACTTTAGGCGTTCCCCTTGGCAATGCCATTGGCCCTACCGAGCTGGATATTGCCAGTGTAGAGATCACCCCGGGTGCAGCATCTGCACTGTATGGTATGAATGCCATCAACGGTATGGCCAACTTAATTACCAAAAGCCCATTCCTTTACCAGGGACTAAGCTTTTACCAGAAAACAGGGGTAAATCATATCGGTGGAACCGGCAGAGACCTGAGCAATCTTACCGAAACATCAATTCGTTATGCAAAGGCATTTAACAATAAGTTTGCCTTTAAAGTCAACCTCAGCTATTTAAGGGGTACAGATTGGGTTTCGGATACACGGACCAACCAGAACCCCAATAACCTCATAACTGCAAACCCGGCTTACCCTGAACTGAATGCTGATGCCGATAACCCCGCTTATGATGCCTGGAACAAATATGGCGACGATAGCGGAAGCAATGCCGTAACCATAAGTGGTTTAACCATTCCGGGAAAAGGTTCGGCAAACAGCATCATTACACGCCGTACCGGCTACTGGGAGAAAGATGTGGTTAGCCCCAATATCGACAACCTGAAATTTGATGCCGCGCTTCATTATCGCCTGAACGACAATGCCGAACTCTCCTATTCTTACCGTATTGGCAAAATGGATGGGGTATTTCAGCGGGGTAATAAAATACAGCTGGATAACGTAATTGTTCAGAACCATAAATTAGAGTTAAAAGGCGATAATTATTTTATCCGCACGTATATGTCGAGCGAATCTACAGGCGATTCTTACAACATCAAGCCTTTGGTAGATAACCTTGACCTGACCAACAAGTCGAACAGCGTTTGGGGCGCAGATTTTAAAACTGCCGCCCAGAACGCCCTAAACGGCGGATCATCTTTAGCCGATGCACTCAGGTTGGGCAGAATTGCTGCTGATGCAGGACGGGCGGAACCTGGTACAGCTCAGTTTAACGAACTCAAAAAAACAATCATTAGCATCAACAACTGGGACCATGCTAAAAATGTGGCGGGTGCTCCGGCCACAGGTGGTGCCTGGTTAAAACAGGAAAGCCATACCTATCATGCAGATGCACAATGGAATTTATCCAAATACACCAAAGTGTTGGACCTGCTGATCGGTGCCGATGCCCGTATTTACGAGGTGATCCCTGATGGAAATAACTTTGTAGATTTTAAAAGACCAGTGGCCGACAGGAATAAGCCTTTGGCGGATGGTTCTTTTGGCGATAATGTCTATTATAAAAAATTCGGGGCTTTTTCTCAGATCACCAAAACGTTCTTTGATGAAAAACTGAAATTGTTCGGTTCTATCCGGGTAGACTACAACCCTGAATTTGAAGCCAAAATCAATCCGAGGGTGGCCGCGGTTTACACCGTAGCCAAAAGGCACAATTTCCGCGCCTCTTTCCAAAACGGATACCGGTTCCCGGCTTTATTCGAAGCGGTATCTTTTGTAAACAATGGAAATATCAGAAGGGTTGGCGGTTTGTCTTACATCAACGAGGGCCTCAACTACCTGGATAACTCCTACACCCTGTCTTCCATTAATGTGTTCAATGCAAAAGTAAATGCCGATGTTAAGGCCTCCGGAGGTACCTTAACAGAAACCCAGGCTGCCATCAACAACAAGGCACTGCTGGAAATCACAAGCCTTTCGGCAACCAGACCAGAGCGGATCAATTCATTTGAAGTGGGTTACAAAAGCATCCTGTTAGACAACAAGTTGGTGGTTGATATAGATGCCTATGTGAATCAGTACGACGGTTTTCTTGGCCAGGTAGAAGTTGCCGTTCCTTATGCAGCCGGCTTAGCCAACCAGCTTACTGTCGGATCGGACGATGCGGCCATTGCTGCGCTGGCCTCTAAAAGAAATGCCCAGCAAACGCGCTACAGGGTTTATACCAATGCAAAAAACAAATACAATAACTACGGCTCTTCTTTAGGTATTACCTACAATTTCTTTGAAAAATATACAGTTGTAGGCAATGTCAGCTTTAACGACATCACCAAAAATAAACAGGCAGATGTTTTTGTAACCGGTTTCAATACGCCTAAATGGTCTACCAATGTTTCTTTCGGGAACCGCGAGATCCTGAAAAACCTGGGTTTCAACATTGCCTGGAAATGGCAGGAAGAATTCCTGTGGGAAAGTCCGCTTGTTAACGGAACGGTACCGGCCTTCAATACATTCGACGCACAGGTTACTTACCGGGTACCGCAATCTAAAGCAACGCTTAAGGTCGGGGGTACCAATATATTCAATAAAAACTACGTGCAGTATGCAGGCGGACCAACACTTGGGGCGCTTTACTACGCTGCAGTTACACTAGATGGCTTGCTGACCAAATAAGGCAGCCTGAAAAATAATAAAAGTATATCCGATAGCGCTGCAAAGGGCTATCGGATTTTAGATGAACAAAACTTACAGAACGACCAATGAGTATCCAGGAAAACGAAATTAAAGTCAGCATCCAACGCAAATCGCAGGAAAAAAAATGGAGGACAGTAGCTTATTTATGTCTGCTTATCCTTACTGCCCTTTTTGTAGGTTATGCCCTATACTCCTATCTCACTTATGACACCCTTGTTGCTTTAGGCAGGGATCTTTATGGACAGATGGATCAGAAATTCTTCTGGATGCTGGCAGTAGGTTTTCTGGCGCAGCTGGTAGACGGGGCGCTGGGCATGGGTTATGGTGTGGTATCTACTACCCTGTTGTTATCCGGCGGATTAAACCCCGCAGTGATATCGGGCAGTATACATACTGCCGAAATGTTTTCCAGCGGTGCCTCGGGCTTCAGCCATTACCGTTTCGGGAATGTGAATAAGAAATTGTTCAAAACACTGCTTATCCCTGGTGTCCTGGGGGCAATTGCAGGGGCAATTTTACTGGGTTATGCCGGAGATGCCTTTTCGCAATGGATCAGGCCCGTAATATCCATATACACGCTTTTGCTGGGCATCCGCATACTGAGCAATGCATTTAAAGAAAAACCAAAACCCCAAAAGGTTAAACGTGCTGGCTGGCTGGCCGGAGCCGGAGGTTTTCTGGACTCATTTGGCGGCGGCGGATGGGGCCCATTGGTGACATCAACCCTCATTTCCAAAGGCCGGACGCCTAAATACGTCATTGGTTCAGTAAGTTTAACGGAATTTTTCGTAACCATGGCAAGCGCCATCACCTTCTTTTTTATACTGGGTGTAAGTCACTGGCAATCCATTATAGGCCTGATTGTAGGTGGCGTTATCGCCGCACCAATAGCAGCCAAACTGGTAGGTAAACTTCCCATTAAGAAGATGTTTATCGGGGTTGCCGTAATCGTCATTATATCCAGCATCCGTATCATCTGGATGTCGCTGGATAAATTGTTTTAAAGGGTTATTCCCTTCTTACATGATCCAGATAGTTTAAACCTTCTGCTGTAATGGATGCAGAATGCTGAACGCTGTCCCTGTTTATCCTGATGTATCCTAATCTCTCCAGTTCCTCGTAGGTTTCTTCCATTCCGCCCAGTATAGAAGAACTTACCTGCTGGTCAATGATCTCTAAAAGTGATATAATGGCTTCTTTTTCCATGACTTTAAATAATTAGTTTAATAAAGATAACAAAAATTAAACTTTTATTCTTTCCACAGTTTGTGCTTTGGTAGCCGTATTGAGCCCTTTCAGTTCTACATATTTTACATTGGGCAGCCAGAAAGATCCACCCTCTATCCGAAGAAAGATACGTTCCAGCTGGATTTTCTTTTTATTGGCTGTAACATATACATGGTATTTTTTATCCTCGGCTGATCTCATCAGGTACATCGGAAACTTTTTGTAGGATACAAACTTCAGTTCATACTGATCGTTTCCTATGTCTTTGGTCTGAATGCCGTAGGCAAACTTCTTTTGGATATAACTCAGGCCTTCCTTCTCTCCTTTTTCAGCATAACGCAACCAATATACCTTTATAGGCTCTTTCTTATTCAGTTCCCCATCTCCATCTAGGTTCAGTTCGCAGATAATGGTATTGGTGTTGGGATCTCTCTGTAAATAAAACAGCTGGTTGCTGATCCCCTGGGGAACCGGAAACTTTAAAGGTGAAGGGTCGCCATTATCGGCAGTTTGTGCAAAAGCTCCCTGACATGCAAACAAGGCCATCAACAACCAAATTGAGAAATGTGTACGAAGCGTTATTGAAGCTGTTTTCATGGATGTTCTTTATGAGTAAGCAAATTTAAAGCAAAAGCTCCCCATACCACCTGCAGGATGGTTATTTTACATTAAGACTATATTTACCGGAGCTGCAGATCAGGCTTGCAGACTTTCCCTGATACGGCTAAGCTGCTGCGCATGCCTTTGTGTATGATAAATGATAAAGGTAATGGCTTCAATACGCGTCAGATATCCGTAAACCGGCAATTCAAACGCAACACAGGTTTTATCCAGATCGAGTTCCTCAATAGCTTTGACCACATCCTGTTTTACTTTCTCCAGGCCATTCACCAGACTGTCTTTCTTATATTCCCTCATTTCGGGCACCACAAAATCCGGGGCATCCATTTTTAAGCCGAAATTCAGGAAGGTTTCCCTGATACCTTCTACCCGGGCATCCGCTGCCCGTTCAGTATCTTTAACTGGTCCGTTAATCACTTCCACAAAACCTGAATTGGCCATACGCATGTGTTGTCCCAGCTGACCGGCTGTCCAGCTTCCTTCATAGGGTACGGTATTGAGTTGGTTTGCATCGATTAAAGAAAGCTGCTCCTGAAAGCCTGATATCGCATTTTCTACCGCTTTTATAAGTTCATTTCTGCTCATGATCTGGTGTTTTTAAGGATTAAAGTGTAGGAATTGAGTGTAATTTTAAGCTAATTTTAAAATAAAAATAAGGGATTTATTTTTCAAAAAAGGCTTTAAAAGCGTCAAAAAAGAGGGTTATTTGCGACAATTATAAAATTAAAGTCATAAAAATGAAATTTTAATAGTGTACTATATACACTATATAAGAAAAGTATGTACATTTGTAGTGTTAAAAATGACAACAATTTCTGTTCAGGCTAGGCCCGGCAGAATTAAAGAGAAAACCCGTTCATACAGGTTTATATTTGGTTAGAATAGAGGAGTGCTTGGATGAGACGCCTCTTTCTTTTTTTATAGGGGTTTAAGACTTCAACCGCATGGTAAGCAATAAAGGTTCAAAGCCTGCCTTTTCATAAGCCGCTATCGCAGATTCATTCTTGTCATACACATCCAGTCTTATTTCTGTGATGCCTTTTTCTTTTGACCAATCTATCAAAAAATCCAATATCAGTTTATTAACACCTCTCCCCCTGTATTCTGGTTTTACGTACATAAAACCGAGGTAAGCATAGGTCTCAAAATTAAAATAGGGCTTCTCCGCTTTTTTAATGAGGGCATATCCGCTCGCAATTGCTACACCGCCTTCTTCAGCTACGGCAACCACTGCCTCATCAGTGGACATCAAATAATTCAAATCATAATATTGAATTTTACCATCAATCAGGGTTGGGTTAAAGGGCCGCTCTGCCGATATAACCCCCTGTTCAAATTCCAATAAAGTACTTAAATCTTCTGGCTTCGCTATTCTAATAATCATACGCATTGTTGTCTATTTATAGTTCTGGTAAGCTATTGAATTTTCAAGAGCTGGGAAATTCAAATATAGCAAACCTTAGCGGTAGTTACGTGGGATTAGCTTTTATACGTCCCAAATATCCGATCCCAAACAGAGGTATAAAAACCAAAGTTTTTATGTTCGTTTAAATGGTGCTGGTTATGAAATTTTGTAGTTCCCAAAAACAATTTTTCCGTCCATTTTGGAAAGAATTCCCGATTCAGATGCCCAATAGTTCCCCAGATCAAATTGATGAACAGGTAAACCGTAATGGAAAAAACAGAAAAATCGTGCAACATTACCACAAAGATGATCATCAATCCGAAACCTAAGGTTTCAAATGGGTGCAACACAAAAAGGCTTAAAAAATTGGTACTTGTATGTTCGTGATGTTTACGATGTAAAATTTTATAAATAAACGCATGATGCGCCAGGTAATGAAAAATATACATCAGCAGGTCCATCACCAACGTAAGCAAAATAATTTCAACAAGAAGTGCCAGGGTAGTTTTAGATTCGTTTAATGAAATCCATCCCGATCTCCATAAATAAACACCAATCAACATCACCACGCTATTGAGAAATAAGGTTAGCAAGCTCAGATACAGATCGGATTTTAGCAAAGGATGATCTGTCGTTTGGATCTTATTTTTCGGACAGGTTTTATCGATAAAAAGATAAAGTCCAATCGAAAAAAAATACAAAAATGTATTAGCTGCCAGACTGAAAACAATCCACTCCAACCAGGAGAGGTCTTCAAAAAAAGATAGAAAATTCAAAATCGTTCCTTTGTTCAAGTTTATCCTCCAGGGGATCGCATCGCTGTTGCCAGGGAGTTGCCTCGGTAAATGACCACCAGACTGCGCCCCAACTACGGCGATGGTTCGGCCTAACTACGGTTCAGATAAAGTACAATATAAGCGCAGCTATAGTTTGTTACTGGAAGTTCTCCCCACCTTCTACTTTGTTCATGGCATCCAGAAATACCTCCGGCTCCTGCGCTCCGGAAATACCCAATTTTCCGTCAAACACAAAGAAAGGAACCCCTTTGATCCTGATCTGCTGGGCAATATTCTCATCATGCCGCACCTCTTCCGTAAAATCTTTGCTCTTCAGCATCATCTCCACTTCCATGCCGCCTAAGCCACATTGTTTTCCAATTTCGATCAGCACCACATGATCGGCTATGTTTAGTCCATCTGTAAAATGTGCCTTAAACAACAGTTCTTCCACTTCCCCGGCTGTACCAATGCTCTTGGCCATCTGAATCAGGCGATGTGCATCAAAAGAATTGGCCATCACTGCCTTATCAAAATTGAACGTTAAACCCACCTGAGCGGCCGACTCGGCAACCCTGTTGTGGGTTTCAATAGACCATTCCCTGTCCCTGTCATAGCGGTCTGCAAGGTAATCATAAGCGTCTACCCCTATCAGTGTTTCCGCATTTGGGTCCAGTTCAAAACTATGCCACTCTATCTCCACACTATCTTTATGCGCAAACTGTGCCAAAGCTTTTTCAAGCTTTCTTTTGCCTATATAGCAAAACGGACATCGTACGTCCGACCAGATATCTATCTTCATCAGGTATGTTCTATTTTATAAATTGTAGTTTGTTTGTATGTCTCACCGGGCCTTAAAATTGTAGATGGAAAGGCTGGTATGTTTACGGCATTAGGTTGGTGCTGTGTTTCCACACAAAATGCCTCAAAAGGATGGTAGTCCTTCCCTCCTTTACCCTGCTTTACATTTAAGTATTTGGCCGTATAAAAATGGGCTACAGGCTCGGTAGTGTAAACCGACAGCTTTAACCCGCTTCTCTCCTCGGAAGTCTCAGAAGCCATTGTAAATTCACCATAATTTTTATCCAGTACGTAGGTCTGGTCATAACCTTCTGCAGGATCCCAGTCGCGCCCGATTGGTTTATCTCCTAAAAAGTCATGAATGGTCCCTTCTACAGGCAGTAGCTTTCCGGTAACTACGTAATTGTCATCCTGCTCCAGGTAATTGCTGGCTGGCATTCGGTGGATATGGCCGCCAATTGAACCCCCATCGGGCGACAAATTAAAATAACTATGGTGTGTCAGGTTAACCGCTGTTGCCGCATCAGTGGTGGCTTTAAAGTCCAGGATCACCTCGTCCTCATCGGTAAGTTTAAAAGTAAGCTGCACGGTCAGGTTCCCCGGAAAATTTTCCTCGCCATCCGGGCTCACATACTGAAGTGAAACGCTTGGATCTATCGTTGACAAGACATCCCATACCCTTCTGTCAAAGCCTATATCCCCGCCATGCAAACAATCGCCCCCTTTGGCCTGTGAAAGCTGGTGGGTTACGCCATCAATGGCAAACCGCCCATTTTTAATGCGGTTGGCATAACGCCCTATTACAGCCCCGAAATAAGGGTAGTCATTCAAATAGGCTTCACTTGTATATTGGTCGATGTCGTCAAATCCTAAAACAATATCCTGCTTTTCGCCGTGTTTATTGGTCACAACAAACTTATTCAGGATCGCTCCGTAATTGTATATTTTCACATAGGTACCTTTGGTATTGGTCAGTTCAATTCCCAGGACTTCTTTTCCATCGATAATTTTACCTGTCCTGATCAGCTTTGTTTTCATTTGTGTTTATTTTCCTCTTTGTGTTTATCCTCATAAAGTACCGTACCACTATCGGTTAATTACAATAAAAATCCCCCAGGCATAATAATCCGGCGCTTTTTTACAGCTGAATTACTTATGATGATCCATAAATTGTATATTCGAATCATCTGTTATTTAAAACAATACTATCAATACTTTATTTAAAACCGAAACTTAATTTAAAATATAATTTAAACCTTGTAATGAAAACCGAACTGATCAGTAAATTCTTAGAAAAATATGGACACGAACCTGCAAAAAATTACTTCACTCCCGGACGTGTAAACCTTATCGGAGAACATATTGATTACAATGGCGGCCTGGTCATGCCTTGTGCCGTTACACTCGGAACCTGGTTAAGCATAGCGCCAAATAACGACAATGTGATCAGGTTCAAGAGCCTGAACTTTCCTGAAGAACGGGAGTTTGAACTTCAATCTGCCTATACCAAAACCGGTCCTGAATGGTACAACTACCCCCTGGGTGTATTCCATGAAATCTTAAAGAAACATAAATTACCTGTTGGACTGGACCTGCTGTTTTTTGGCAACATTCCAATCGGATCGGGCCTGTCTTCCTCGGCCTCCATTGAGGTAGCCATGGCTTATGCGTTAAACGATTACTTTAACCTCGGTTACGATAAAATAGAGATCCCTTTACTTGCCCAAAAGGTAGAGAACGAATTTATAGGCGTAAACTGCGGCATTATGGACCAGTTTGCAGTGGCTTTTGGGGAAACCGATAAGGCCATTGTTTTGAACTGTGACACCTTAAAATACAAGCTGGTAGATTGCAACCTGGGTGATTATTCGCTTGCCATCGTCAATACCAATAAACCGCGTAAACTTGCGGAGTCCAAATACAATGAGCGGGTTGCAGAATGCCAGACTGCCCTGAAGCAACTGAACCAGGAAATTACGCTGCACAATTTATGTGAACTGAATGCCGAAAAATTTGCCCTGCACAGTCACCTCATTACAGACCCCACCGTGCTGAAAAGGGCAACACATGTGATCAGGGAGAACGACAGGGTGAATTTAGCCGCCAAAGCACTGAACGAAGGTAACCTCACAGAGTTTGGCCGCCTGATGTATGCCTCCCACCAATCTTTAAAAGACCTTTATGAAGTAACCGGGTTGGAACTGGATGCCGTTGTGGAATTCTGTACCGGTTATGAGCATGTAATTGGTGCACGTATGACGGGTGCCGGCTTCGGCGGCTGTGCCATCGCCTTGCTTAAAAAAGGACAGGAAGAAGATTTTGCCAAAAAACTAACCGATTTCTATGTTGCTCGTGTGGGTTACCCTGCTGCCATTTACATCAGTGAAATTGGCAATGGTGCTTCCGCAATTTAATTTTACTTTTGCCCCATGCAAAAGTTAAAATTAGATGAACTGAACCGTGTTGATATAGAAGGATTCAAAGCACAGGAAAAACTGCCTGTTGCAGTGGTGCTGGATAATGTACGCAGTATGCACAACGTAGGTTCGGTTTTCAGAACTGCCGACGGTTTTGCGATCGAAAAGCTATACCTCTGCGGCATTACCGCACAGCCACCGCATCGCGAAATAGAAAAAACAGCCCTGGGGGCCACCCAATCTGTAGAATGGGTACATTTTGAAAGCACAACTGAAGCTATAGCGGCTTTGCGGGCAGATGGCTACCAGATCATCGCCATTGAACAGGCCGCAGGCAGCATCATGCTGAATACCTATAAACCAGCTGACGATAAAAAATACGCACTGATTTTTGGCAACGAGGTGAACGGAGTTGCCGATGAAGTTATGGCACAAATTGACGAATGCGTAGAAATCCCGCAATTCGGCACCAAACATTCTTTCAATATTGTAATTTCCGCAGGTATTGTACTCTGGGATTTCTTTGCCAAACTAAGGCTATAAAAAAAGCGCATTGGAAGAACCAATGCGCTTTATTCACAACACAATTGAAATACGTTTTTTTAAGCATAAGGGATACCATCTTTAGATGGCAGACTGCTGTGCCCCATCAGGTACTGATCTACCTTACGAGCAGCTTCCCTGCCTTCGGAAATGGCCCAAACTACTAAAGACTGACCGCGGCGCATATCACCGGCAGCAAATATCTTGGCTATATTGGTCTGGTATTTACCTTCCTCGGCCTTAACATTACCACGGTTATCTGTTTCAACGCCCAATTTTTCAATCAGGCCTTCTTTCTGCGGATGCAGGAAGCCCATAGCCAGCAATACCAGCTGACAAGGCAGGTCTCGCTCGGTACCAGGTTTTTCCTTGAAGTTTAGCGGACGGCCCGACGGATCGATATCCCACTCTACATCAACCACTTTTACCGCTTTCAGGTTTCCCTGCTCATCTTTAATGAATTCTTTGGTATTCACACCCCAGCCACGTTCGCAACCTTCCTCGTGCGAGGTCGTTACCTTCAGCAGCATCGGATACGTTGGCCATGGCATATTTGAAGTCCTGGCCGATGCAGGCATTGGCATGATCTCGAACTGTGTTACCGATTTAGCGCCCTGACGGTTAGAAGTACCGATACAGTCAGATCCGGTATCCCCCCCACCAATCACAATCACATCTTTCCCGGTAGCCAGTATGTCTTCCCCCTCAACAGCAAAGCCACGTACACGTTTGTTCTGCTGCTTTAAAAAGTCCATTGCAAAATGTACACCCTTGGCATCCCTGCCCAGGGCAGGAAGATCGCGCGGGATAGTAGAGCCGCCAGCCAGAATGATAGACTGGTAATCCCTTAACAGGGTATTCAGTTCTACATTTACACCAACATTGGCATTGCATTTAAAAACGATGCCTTCTTTCTCCATTAGCGCAATACGCCTGGTTACCACGTCTTTCTGCAGTTTAAAATCAGGAATACCGTAGTTCAGCAAACCTCCGGGGGTATCGTCACGTTCGTAAACCACCACCTCATGCCCCGCTTTATTGAGCTGCGCTGCAGCTGCCAGTCCGGCCGGACCAGAGCCGATCACAGCCACCTTTTTACCGGTGCGGATCAATGGCTGCTCCGCTTTGATGTAACCTTTGGCAAAAGCAGTTTCAATGATGTGCTTTTCAATCTCTTCAATAGACACAGGCGATTTATTGATCCCCAGTACACATGCGGATTCGCATGGTGCCGGACAAATCCTGCCTGTAAACTCAGGGAAATTATTGGTACTCAGCAAAATGGTTGTCGCCAGCTGCCAGTCTCCTTTATATACAGCCTCGTTAAATTCAGGAATTACGTTACCCAGCGGGCATCCCGACTGGCAGAACGGCACCCCGCAATCCATGCATCTGGCCGCCTGTTTATTAATTTGCTCAGTTTCAAAAGCTTCAACAAATTCATTATAGTGTTTTAAACGAACTTTAACATCTTCTTTTGCAGGAGCAGTTCTTTCATACTCTAAAAATCCAGTTACTTTTCCCATGGTCTAAGCTTTATTTGAATTGTTTATTCTGGTCATGTTCTTTTCTTTGATCTGTGAGCGGCTTAAACTTTAACTTTCTGAGCCCTGCTCTGTAATACGGCCTTGTATTCTTTAGGAAATACTTTAATGAAATGTGCAGATTGGGTAGTCCAGTCGTTTAAAATAAACCTGGCCACACTACTGTCGGTCAGCTGTATATGTCTTTTCAGCAACACATTGATCCTCAGCTCATCCTGCTCATCCAGCGGATCCAGATCTACCATTTCCTTATTGCATTTGCTGGCAAAATCGCCTTTTGCATCATAAACCCAGGCAATACCACCGCTCATACCGGCCGCAAAATTGCTTCCTGTATCGCCAATTACCAGCACTTCACCACCCGTCATGTATTCACAGCCGTGGTCGCCCAAACCTTCTACAACCGCAGTACCACCAGAGTTCCTCACGGCAAAACGCTCACCTGCCTGTCCGCGTACAAACAACTCACCCGAAGTTGCACCATACATGGCCACGTTACCGATAATGATATTCTGCTCAGGCACATATTTTACATTGCTGAAAGGATAAATGGCCAGTCTTGCGCCCGAAAGCCCTTTACCTACATAGTCATTTGCCTCTCCCTCAAGCTGTAAGGAAATACCTTTGGCTGCAAAGGCACCAAAACTTTGTCCGGCCGAACCTTTAAATTTAAAGTTGATCGTATCGGCAGGCAGCCCCTGGCTTTTGTAGATTTTGGATACTTCATTGGACAGCATGGTACCAATGGCACGGTCTGTATTTTTAAGATCAAACTCTTTATATACAGGCTCTTTACTGGCCAAAGCAGGCTGTGCAGCTTTAATCAGTTCATGATCCAGCACTGCTGCCAGCCCATGATCCTGTTCTTCTGTCTGGTACAGGCTTAAACCGTTATCAGGTGCTTTATACAATATGGCAGAAAGGTCCAGGTCTTTTAGCTTCCAGTCGGCCTGATCGATGTTACGAACGCTCAGGGCATCTGCCTGACCTACCATTTCCTGTACCGACCTGAAGCCCAGTTCGGCCATGGTTTCTCTTAATTCTTCAGCAAGGAAATAAAACAGGTTCACCACATGGTCCGGCTCGCCGGTAAACAGCTTCCTTAAATTCGGGTCCTGGGTGGCTACACCAACCGGACAGGTATTCAGGTGACATTTACGCATCATGATACAACCTGAGGTTACCAGCGCAGCAGTTGCCACACCCCATTCTTCAGCGCCCAGTAACGTTGCTATCGCGATGTCTTTACCGGTTTTCAGCTGCCCGTCTGTTTGCAGTACAACCCTGCTGCGCAGGCGGTTTTTAACCAAGGTCTGGTGCGCTTCGGCCAAGCCCAGTTCCCATGGTAAGCCGGCATGCTGTATAGAAGTTAAAGGTGAAGCACCTGTACCCCCATCAAATCCGGATACCAGGATCACATCGGCATGCGCCTTGGCAACCCCTGCTGCAATTGTACCCACACCGGCTTTGGAAACCAGTTTCACATTGATCCTTGCAGCGCGATTGGCATTTTTAAGGTCAAAGATCAGCTGTGCCAGATCCTCAATAGAATAAATATCGTGGTGCGGAGGAGGAGAAATTAAACCTACCCCAGGCGTAGCGTGACGAACCTTTCCGATCCAGTCGTCCACTTTCTCGCCCGGCAGCTGTCCGCCTTCACCAGGTTTGGCACCCTGTGCCATTTTAATCTGCAGCTCATCTGCATTGGTGAGGTAATAACTGGTTACACCAAAACGTGCAGAAGCAATCTGCTTGATGGCCGAACGCATGGAATCGCCATTAGGCAGCAGTTCGTACCTCAATTCATCTTCCCCACCTTCGCCGGTATTGCTTTTACCGCCAATGCGGTTCATGGCAATAGCTAAGGTAGAGTGCGCCTCGTGAGAGATGGAGCCAAACGACATGGCCCCTGTAGCGAAACGCTTCAATATGTTTTCTACCGGCTCAACTTCCTCCAACGGAACTGCCGGACGGTTGTAATTGAATTCAAATAAGCCCCTGATGGTATAAGCCTGGTTGGTTTGTTCATTAACCAGTCTGGCATATTGTTTATAAATGCCATAGTCCTTTTTACGGGTTGCATTTTGCAGCAGGTGGATGGTCTGAGGGTTAAACAGGTGCTGTTCCCCTTTACGTTTCCATTTGTAATTACCGCCGGTAGGCAATATCGGATCAGGGCGGTTAGCCAGTTTAAAGATCCTGTTGTGCTTAATCAGCGTTTCTTTTGCAATCTCGTCTAAACCAAGACCACCAATCCTGGAAACCGCACCGGTAAAATAATTGTCGACCACATTTTTATTGATCCCCAGAATTTCGAAGATCTGCGCACCATGGTACGACTGTAAGGTAGAAATTCCCATTTTAGAGAAGATCTTTAATAATCCGTTATTTACTGCATAAATGTAATTCTTAAACAGCTTTTCTTTTTTGGCATCAAACTCGGTCTCAAAACCGGCAATGGTTTCCAATGCCAGGTAGGGGTTTACTGCCGTAGCACCAAAGCCGATTAAGGTTGCAAAATGATGTACTTCCCAAACGTCGCCGGCCTCAACCACGATACCTACAGCCCCTCTGTACCCTTTACGGATCAGGTGGTGGTGTACTGCTGAAACCGCTAACAACGAAGGAATAGCGGCGTGTTCTGAATCCAGGGCACGATCCGAAAGGATGATCACCTGGAAGCCATCTTCAACCGCATCTACTGCATAACGGCACAAGCGGTCTAAGCCCTTGGCCATTGCCCCTGGTTGTCCGTCGGCCCTGAAATAGGTTTGAAGGGTTTTAGACTGGAACACACCGGTATCTATACTCCTTAATTTTTCGAGTTCTACATTGGTCAGTATCGGGTGTTTAATGCCTACACAATGACATTGCATGGCATTTTCTTCCAGGATATTTCCGTTGTTGCCCATAAAGCCTGCAAGGCTCATCACCACTTTTTCCCTTATCGGGTCGATTGGCGGATTGGTTACCTGGGCAAACAGCTGCTTAAAGTAAGAAGAAAGGTGCTGAGGCTTCTGGGAGAGTACAGCCAGCGGAATGTCTGTTCCCATTGAACCGATAGGCTCCTTACCATCCCTGGCCATAGGCTTCAGGATCAGGTCAACATCTTCCCTGCTGTAGCCAAATACCTGCTGGTACCTGAAAATAGACTCCTGGGATAAGCCACTAAAGACTACTCTTGGTTCAGGTAGTTCTTCCAGCCTGATCTGGTATTTGTTGATCCAGTCGGCATAAGGCCTGCTTCCGCAAACCTGCTGCTTGATCTCTTCGTCACTAATGATCCTGCCCTGCTCCATGTCTACCACAAACATTTTGCCTGGTGTTAACCTGCCTTTTTCAATGATCTTGCTTTGATCCAATGCCAGTGCACCAGCCTCGGAAGCCATGATCACATGATCATCTTCGGTGATGGCATAACGCTGTGGGCGTAAACCATTCCTGTCCAGCGTAGCACCGATCAGGTTACCATCGGTAAACGAAACAGCGGCCGGACCATCCCAGGGCTCCATTAAAGTAGCATGGAATTTATAGAAGGCCTGTTTCAACTCATCCATATCCTCGTTGCCATCCCAGGCTTCAGGGATCAGCATCATTAAAACATGAGGCAATGACCGGCCGGAGTGCAGCAGGAGTTCTACCACATTATCCAGACATCCCGAATCGGAGTTGGTCTCGTCTATTACAGGCAATAAAATATTTAATTCTTCAGGTGTAAAATAAGAAGATGCGAATGATTTCACACTTGCCCTGAACCAGTTCAGGTTACCCTGCAACGTGTTGATCTCGCCATTATGGGCAATGTACCGGAATGGCTGCGCCAATCTCCAGGATGGGAAAGTATTGGTTGCAAAACGGGAATGCACCAAACCAAAGGCCGAAACCACCCTTTTATCACTCAGTTCTGTAAAGTAAGACCTTACCTGCAAAGAGGTAAGCTGACCTTTATATACAATTGTTTTTGAAGAAAACGAAGCGATATAGAACTCGCCGTTGATACCCTTTACCGTATTGTTAATGGTTTTAGAAAGATAGTTTTTAAACACATATAGCTTGCGTTCAAAATCTGCGCCCGCCTTAATGGCATAAGGACGTGCTATAAACACCTGCTCCATCTCTGGTTCTACAGATAAAGCCATGTCGCCAATACCCTCTGTATTGGTCAGCACTTTCCTGAAGCCTAAAACCTCAAGGCCCAGCTTTTCAGCTGCGCGATAAATGATCTCCCTGCATTCTTCTCTTGCTTTTACGTCTTTCGGTAAGAAAAGCATCCCTACACCATAGTCTCCCGATTCATTCAGGCTGAACCCGATTTTCAGGCATTCATCATATAAGAATTCGTGAGGTATCTGTATCATGATACCGGCCCCATCACCTGTATTGATTTCAGCTCCGACTGCCCCGCGGTGATCAAGATTTTCAAGAATGGTTATGGCGTCAGAAATGATTTGCTGCGACTTTCTGCCCTTGATGTGAGCAACAAATCCAATGCCGCAGGCATCATGTTCAAAACGCTGGTCGTATAACCCCTGGTTATCTTGTGTTAGTTCCATAAGTTCCGTTTAATAATAGTTTGGTATAGTGTATTTCGGACACTAAGATACGAATAATATTTCATGAATTATAATATTGATATATTTTTTAGGAAATACACAACATATTCTAAATTATTTTTTACATTATTATCAATATTACAAAATACAACGATTGAAATTACAATATTTACAATTCACTTATTTAGAATTATTTTTCATAACCTACAGCAGGTGTTCAGATCGCAATATTTCCTCTTCCGGTTATATTGCGCTTTACCCCGAATGCGTTGAATTCTATAGTACTCCTTATAAACCTACAAAAAAATCTATTTTTTTTATGCAACACAATAAGTTTAACCTCAACGTATTACCTTATTTCTACGGAAAAAAGGCAAATTATTCTGTTTTTAGCTTTTGTAGATTAAACTCTTTTGCTACATTTGCGCCGGGCAAGTCTTTTACGATCAGCTCCCTTTGAACTCCCCCAGGGCGGGAACGAAGCAAGGGTAGAAGGTTGTAGCGATGCGATAAAAGGTGCTTGCCCTTTTTTTACTTTTTCCATATCAAGTAAAAATCACACTAACTGCTATTTTAATCTGTTATTTCATAATAAGACCTCAAAGGAATTGCCTAATTTTGGCTTCCGGTAATAGACAGTTAATCCGTTAACCAATTTGATAAATTAAAACAATATGAAATTTTTTATTGATACCGCTAATCTTGACCAGATAAAAGAAGCACAGGATCTTGGAATCTTAGATGGTGTAACCACCAACCCCAGCCTTATGGCCAAAGAAGGCATTACAGGTGATGCAAATGTAACTGCACACTACAAAGCCATCTGCTCAATTGTTGATGACAATGTTAGTGCAGAAGTCATTTCGACTACCTATGAAGAAATGATTAAAGAAGGTGAAGCGCTAGCCAAAATAGATCCAAAGATCGTTGTGAAGGTACCAATGATCAAAGACGGTGTAAAAGCGATTAAATATTTAACTTCAAAAGGGATCAGGACCAATTGTACATTGATCTTCTCGCCGGGACAGGCACTTTTGGCTGCAAAAGCAGGAGCATCTTACGTTTCTCCTTTCCTGGGCCGTTTGGATGACATCTCTACAGATGGCTTACAGCTGATCGAAGACATCAGATTGATATTTGACAATTACGGTTACGCTACAGAGATCCTTGCAGCTTCTATCCGCGGTCCTTTACATATCGTAAACTGCGCTAAATTAGGTGCAGATGTAATCACCGCTCCTTTAGCTGCCATAACCGCATTGTTAAAGCATCCGTTAACGGATAGCGGACTGGCAACTTTCCTTGCCGATCATGCAAAAGCTTCAGGTAAATAACCGGCAAATAACTTATAAAAAAAGAGCCTGCTGATGATCAGCAGGCTCTTTTTTTATTTCATTCCGGCACTAAGCACCTGGAATTCGGCGCCGGCCAGCACCTGTTTAACCAGGTCATAATCAATCTGCTCATCAGGCGCAATCAGTATCCCTCTTACTCCTGCCCCATTGGCGGCCTCTACATCCCTGGGCTTATCGCCAATCATTACCGACAATTCAGGATCAATATTATATGTGGCAATTGCCTCCAGCAACATGCCTGATCTGGGCTTTCTGCAGCTGCAATCCCCCGAAACTGTGGGGTGGTGCGGACAATAATACGCATGCGCAATTAAGGCACCCTGCGCTTCAAATTTAAGTTTCAGGGCGGCATGCATTTCTGCCAGCGTCTCTTCGGTATACCTCTGTTGCGCAATTCCGCCCTGGTTGGTTATAATCACTAAAAGATAGCCTTCATCGTATAGTTTTTTTAATGGGGGGATCTGATAGTCCAATACCTTAAAATCTTCCAGCCTGGTAATGTAATCGTGTATTTCGTGGTTCAGCACGCCATCACGATCCAGAAAAATAGCTTTGTTCTTCATCATCTGCCTGTTTAGCTCTGTTTCCTTACATATTTGGTAAGGATCACGATGGTTTGTCCTTCTATTTTACCTTCAATCTGGTCGGTATTGTTCTCTACCAAACGGATGTTCTTTACAACCGTACCCAGCTTTGCGCTTAGCGAAGATCCTTTTACATCCAGGGTTTTGATCAGCACTACTGAATTGCCGGCCTCAAGCAACTGTCCGTTGCAATCTTTGTGTACGTCATCAGCGGCTCCGCTTTCCTCTTCCAAACCAGCTTTGGCCCATGCCAGGGTTTCCTCATCCATGTACATCATTTCCAGGCAATCAGCAGCCCAGCTTTCATTATTTAAGCGGTTCAGCAAGCGCCAGGTAACAACCTGTACGCCCGGAACGGCACTCCAGATGCTGGTCCGCAAACAATTCAGGTGTTTGACATCCTGCTCTGCTGTTTTTTCGATTTGTCCGCGGCATTTGTCGCATATCAATATCGTGTTATCTGCTGTACTGCTGCTCTGCGGAAGTACCTGATACAATTTCAGGGGACCTGCAGACTGGCATAACTCGCATTTATTTTCGCTTCTTTCCAATAACTGTGCTTCCAATTCTATGTGCTTTAAATTCAAAGCGCAAAAGTAACAATTTCTGCCGTAGCCTCAGGCATTAAATCCGCCATCAATGGTAAGGGCCGTTCCGGTAATGTATTTGCCTTCTTCACTGGCCAGAAAGGCAACCAGGCCCGCCACATCATCACCGGTACCGTATTGCTTTAAGGCCATCCTGCTTCTTAAAAAGTCGGCCAGTTCGGTATTTGCGGGGTTCATGTCGGTATCAATAGGGCCAGGCTGAACCAGGTTTACAGTGATATCCTTTGAGCCAAGATCACGTGCCAGCCCTTTGGTAAAACCAGTCAGGGCCGATTTGCTCATGGCATACAGGGTAGCATTTGGTCCGGTGGCATTGTCGGCCATGTTACTGCCAATGGTGATGATCCTTCCGCCCGCCGGTATATGTTTAACAGCAGCCAGCGCAGCGGCATATACCGCACGCACATTAACAGCCATCACCTCCTCATAATCTTCCATTGTATGCGCTTCAAAAGCCTTTCCAATATAAATGCCGGCATTGTTCACCAGGATATCTATATGTCCGAATTCGGCAATGGTTTTGCCAACTGCACCGGCAAGTTCCTGTGGAAGGGCGTTGTCGGCCTTTAACGCTAAAGCCTTCCCTCCTGCGGCGTTAATCTGAGCGGCAATCTTTTCCGATTGTTCTGCAGATTTGGAATAAGTGAGTACCACAGCTGCACCTTCTGCTGCCAGTCTTTTTGTAATGTTAGCGCCCATTCCCCGGCCACCGCCGGTTACCAGGGCTACTTTGTTTTCTAAACGTTTCATATACATCATAATTTGATGATCAAAAGTAGATACTCTGCTGTATATTTGTAAGTACAGATGAAATTGTTAGGTACTAACAAAACAGTAAGAAATGAGAAAAAATACTTCTACGAACGCTTTGAATGAAAAGCAGATCAACGACAGTTGCGGCATGGCTTATTCCCTATCGGTAATTGGGGGCAGATGGAAGCCAGCCATTTTATGCAGGTTATTGTATGGAAAGATGCGTTACAGCGATTTAAAAAACTCGATCGTCAACATATCGGAACGCATGCTGGTATCGCAATTGCGCGAGCTGGAAGCAGATAAAGTAGTCAGAAGAATTGTTCATCCGGTGGTTCCTCCACATGTAGATTATGAAATAACTGAACTGGGTTTAACCATGAAGCCTATGTTAAGGGCCATGTCTGACTGGGGAAACATGCACAGAAGCAAAGTGCAGGGTACTGAAGAAAATATAAAGGATGATTTTTTGCTGCAAACGCAATAATTAACCGCAACAAACGTATTTATTATTGAGAACATTAGATTAGATGGGCGGGACCGATCATTGTTGATCTGTCCCGCTATTTTTTTAATGCCCTCCGGCTACGCTTTCCACCTTAACATTGCCCAGTTTCCTGGAGCAATAAAACCCAAAGAATGCGATGTACAGATAACCCAGCGCCGGCACAAAGAAAGAATGGTGTATCCCCATGCTGTCTGCAAACGCTCCCTGTACCAGCGGCAGCAAGGCCCCGCCTAAAATAGCCATCACCAATAATGATGAACCCTGACTGGTGTATTTGCCTAATCCGTGGATAGACAGTGTAAATATGTTCGACCACATGATTGAATTGAACAAACCTACGCTCAGGATGGTCCACATGGCAAAAGAACCAGCATTAACGATGGTCAGCAAAACCAGTATCACGTTAACCAGCGCAAACACCATAAGTGTACGGGCCGGTGCTGCTTTTCCTATAAAAAAGCCAAGCAGGTTGATGGCCATAAACACCAGAAACATAGTGATCTGGGCAAAGCTGAGGTCGACAATAGAAAAAATCAGCAGAAAAACTGCTGCAGCGGCAGCTACCATAAAACCTATTTTTTTAACACCGGATATGCTTTGGTTCAGGGAAATTGCCCCCAGAAAACGCCCGATCATGGAACCACCCCAATATAAGGCGAGGTAGTTTTTACTGACCGATTCGGGGATGCCCATAATTTCCGGAAGCGCCAGGAAGTTGATGATGAAACTGCCTATACACACTTCTGCGCCTACGTAAAAGAATATACCTAAAATACCCAATTTCAACTGCGGGAATTGCAAGGCACCAAGGCCTTTTTCTGTATGTTCTTCAGATTTAAATTCGGGCAGCTTAATGATATACAAACATATGGCAAGTAATATAAATATCCCGGTAAAGATAATGTAAGGCATTTCTGTTGCCCTGGCAGTGATTTTGCCATCTTCAGCAAAAAACTCAAATATCAGAAAGCCCCCAACTACCGGGGCAATGGTTGTACCTAATGAGTTAAAAGCCTGTGCAAGATTTAAACGGCTGGAGGCTCCTTCCGGCTTTCCCAATAACGATACATAGGGGTTAGCCGCAATCTGCAACAGGGTAAAACCCAGTCCGAGTATAAACAAAGCACTTAAAAAGAGACCATACGCCGAAAATACAGCTGCAGGATAAAACAAGAAACAGCCAATGGCCGCTATAAATAAGCCCAGCAACATCCCGTTCTTGTACCCTATCTTGTTGATCGGATCTCCCCAAAGGTAAGAGGTCACAAAATAAATCACTGAACCGATAAAATAGGCACCAAAGAAGCAAAACTGTACCAGCATCGACTGCAGGTAGGTTAGGTTAAATAATTCTTTCAGGTGTGGAATAAGCACATCATTCATGCAGGTAATGAATCCCCACATAAAAAAAAGTGTGGTCAAAGTTGCAAAGGGAATGGTGTAACTGTTATTTTCAGTCTTGTTAATCATAATCTGGTTAGTTTTTGCACTGACACAAATATGATAAATATTTCCACAAAACAAAGTGTAAGAAATACACCATAAAATATGGCCAGCCAAATATTAATTCCTATTTTTAAAAAACATTGTTAACGACTATGAACTTAAAAATCGGCTTACCGCTTTTTGTATCTTTTGCATTCCTGCTTGCAAACCCATCTTCAGCCCAAAAAGGCTGGACCAATCTTTTCAACGGAAAAGACCTGAAAGACTGGAACATTAAAATCGCGAAACACGATTATAAGGAGAACTATGCCAATACTTTTCGTGTGGAAGACGGTCTGATGAAAGTACGTTACGATGGTTATGAAAATTTTGATCAGCAATATGGTCATATTTATTATAAAAAGCCCTACTCTTATTACCTTCTGGAAGTAACCTATCGTTTTGTTGGCGAGCAGGCCAAAGGTGGCGAAGGCTGGGCTTTAAGGAACAGCGGGGCAATGCTGCATTGCCAGGCCCCGGAGACGATCCTGAAGAACCAGGACTTTCCGATTTCCGTTGAAGCGCAGATCCTGGGCGGCGATGGCAAACGTGAACGCCATACCAGCAATGTATGTACGCCCGGTACACAGATCGTTTACGGCGAAAAGCCATTTACAGCGCATTGCCTGGATTCAAAATCAAAAACCTATGCGGGCGACCAATGGGTTACTGCCCGGTTCCTGGTGCTGGGAGATTCTGTAATTAAACATGTCATTGAAAAAGAAGTAGTACTGGAATACACCAAACCTCAAATAGGTGGCGGCAACGTAAGTAACTACGATCCTAAAATAAAAGAGGATGGCAAAATGCTCAGCAGCGGTTATATTTCCCTGCAAAGCGAAAGCCATCCTATTGATTTTAAAACGGTAAGAATATTTGACCTGGCACCTTATGCAAAAGATCAGGCGAAGCTGGATAAGCTGATAAAAAAGCTCCTTCCCTTAAACCAGCAATAAGGATTAAACCCTTAGCAAGCCTCTGAAGCCTCTGGCAGCATAATAAGATTCCGCTCCGTTATGGTAGATGAAAATCCGGCCATAACGGTAATCTCCAAAAATGGCTCCGCCATGGTTTCTGACATCTGCAGGTGTCTTTACCCAGCTTGATGTTTTGGTATCAAACTTTCCAAACTGCTGCAATTCCCGGTATTGTTCTTCATCTAAAATTTCTATGCCCATGGCTGCCGCAGCCTCCATCGCGCTGCTTTCAGGCTTATGTTCTTTCCTTGATTCCCATGCAGGCCTGTCGTAGCAAAGACTTCTGCGGCCTTTTGGACTTTCTGCAGCGCAGTCGTAAAATATGTACTCAGCTGTATTTTGATCGTAACCTACCACATCCGGTTCACCGCCTGTGATTTCCATATCGTCGAGCGACCATAGCTTTTCCGGATTGGCATCCAGTTTGGCCTGTACTTTTGCCCATTCCAGATCTTTATGACGGTTCATGTTTTTCTCAAAACGTTCTTTCAATGTTTTGAGTAATTCTTCGCGCTGCTCGGGCAGCAGTTCTTTTTTATTGCGTTTCATAAGGTTATGTTTTAAAGGTTAACCAGGCCCGTTTTCCTGTCGGCCGGCCTGAAATACCAGGATACAAAAGTCAGCACCAGTAATAATACCGGGCCAAAAAAATCTTTGGCAGCATCGCCAATGGCGAAATGAGAAAATACTGCACCCGACATGGCAAAGAAAAAGCCTGCATAGGCCCATTCTTTTACCAGGGCAAATTTCGGAACGAGTATGGCTATTACGCCTAAAATTTTCCAGACACCGAGTATGGTCAGCATGTATACCGGATAGCCCAGTTTTGCCATCATACCTACTTCCTCCTTCATTTTAAGCAATTGCACAATTCCGGTCGAAAGCATGCCCAATGCCAGCCAGAGGGTTGCAATCCAATAGATGATTTTGTTTCTTTTTGTCATGATGTATTATTTTAATTTGCTTAAGGTCTCTTCCAACTTATTATGGGCCATATTGATGCCCTGGGTAAATGGCATCTGCAGCAGCTGGTCCCTCAGTTCAACCGATTTATAGATGACATGCATTTTTAGCTTACTGGTATCTTCGGTCAGTTTTTCAAATTCCAAGAATTCGAGCCAGACAGCAAAAGGTGTGTTTTCCATTTCAAAGGTGCGTATGATGCGCTGGTTTGGACTGAACTCATGGATAACCCCATTGAACCCATGTTTATTGCCTCTGGGATCTGTGGTTTCAAACTGGTAACCGCCATGTTTTTTGTTTTCCAGCTTCAGCACTTTTGTACCCATCCATTGTTCTACAATTTCAGGTTCTTCATAGGCTTTAAACAGCAATTCCAGCGGCAAGTCAAACTCCCTTGTAATTACCAGTTCCTGTTTGCCGTCACTGGCATCAATTTTAGTCTTCATTTCCATATCATTTACCTTTATAGTGTTTCATAATTGCTTCCAGTTTGTTAAACCGCTCATCCCACATCTGGCGGAATGGTTCAATAAAATCAGCTACTTCTTTCATTTTTTTTGCATTAATGTAATAGTAATTCTCCCTGCCATTTTGTTGCTGTTCCAGCAATTCGCACTCCGTAAGGATCTGCAGGTGCTTTGAAACTGTTGGCCTGGCAGTATCGAAGTTGGCGGCAATTGCCCCTGCTGTCATTGCCTGCGAAGCCACCAGCATTAGTATTGCCCTTCTTGTCGGATCGGCTATGGCCTGAAATACATCCCGTCTTAAATTCATTATGTAGTCATTTGACTACAAATATATATGTAGCTATTTAACTACGCAAATTTTAATTGATATTTTTTTAGCAGGCTGCAATGGTGTGTGTATTCAGACTGCGTTTTATCCATCATAAAGACTGCCGAAATTTCTTGTAAAATATCCGAAAAGTTCACCCTGCTTATTTGTATTGGAATACCGAACTTTAAAAATTAATTCTATAAAACTTGTGACATGCAGAATAGCGGAAACAAACGTGCTGAGCAAATAGCCAAACAATACTTTACTTTTTTAGACCAGCATGTTGAAGATGTAAGTCAGGGCAATGCTACTGATTTTTTGGAGTTGAATCAGATTGCAAATGCTTTACACATTTCTCATTCCCATCTTTCCGACACTATACAAAAATCAACCGGACATCATCCGTGTCATTTCTATGACCTTAAAATTGTGGAAAAAGCGAAATCACTCTTAATAGAAACTGATTTATCTATTGCTTTCATTGCTAAAAAACTAACATACGACCCGTCCAATTTTTCTAAATTCTTTAAAAAATTCACCGGACAAACTGCAGGGGAATTTAGAAAGCAACAAAAACCAAATAACTTCAAAAGTTCCGAAAAGTTCACCACGAAATAAATAAATCACTTCCAGACCTTTATATTATTTAATAAACAACTAAATATATATACCATGTCAAGAAATGATTTAAAAGGAAAAGTAGTTCTAATTGCAGGTGGTGCAAAAAATTTAGGCGGGTTACTGAGCCGTACTTTTGCATCAAAAGGCGCAAAAGTAGCTGTTCACTATAACAGCAACAGTACAAAGGCAGACGCAGAGCAAACATTGGCAGACATTACCGATAGCGGTGGTGAAGCTTTTTTGTTTCAAGCTGATTTAACTAAAATAGAAAATATTGCGGCGCTTTTTGAAGCAGCAAAAGAAAAGTTTGGCTGTATCGATATTGCAATCAACACGGTAGGAATGGTATTGAAAAAACCTTTCCTGGAGACGACAGAAGCTGAATACGACACCATGTTTAACATCAATTCAAAAGTAGCATATTTCTTTATTCAAGAAGCTGGAAAACATTTAAACGAGAACGGGAAAATCAATACTATCGTAACCTCTTTACTGGCAGCTTACACAGGCTTGTATTCTACTTATGCCGGTGCAAAAGCGCCCGTTGAACATTTTACAAGAATGGCATCAAAAGAATTCGGGGGTCGCGGCATTTCGGTTACAGCAGTTGCGCCAGGCCCTATGGATACGCCATTTTTTTATGGACAAGAAGCACCGGAAGCAGTCGCCTATCACAAATCTGCATCTGCTTTGGGGGGATTGACCGACATTAAAGACATTGCGCCATTGGTAGAATTTTTAGTAACCGATGGATGGTGGATTACGGGACAAACCATTTTTGCAAATGGTGGTTACACAACAAGGTAGTTAACTATCATGAAATTTTAGCGAGTACCTGGTCTCTGCGGTTTGACAAGGTACCGCTCACTTCAATTGTCTGTATATCAAAATCCCCAATCCAATCATATAATAAATCATTAACCCGGCTTCTCAGTTTTGGAAGATCTGTCTGATGGATGGGTATCAGATCTGGTTCCTCTATTGGAACAAACACAAGAAGATCAATTCCAGCAATGACTGTTTGAGCTGTTTCATATGGCAATTCAATATTCCTGCCTGGGTCGATAACATGCAGATAGGCTAAAATATCAATGGCACATCTGTCAAATATCACATTATCTTCACTTCTGGAAACCAGGTTGGCCGAATAATTAAACTGTTCCAAAAAATCTTCAGCAACGGGGGGTTCTGAGAATTCATACCCCGATGCTTCCAGTTGATAGTATGGTTCCATTTCAAGTGTATACCCGGGCAGATTCATTTGGAGTTCTTCCGCCAGGGTTGATTTGCCCACCCTGTGAGCACCAACTATTGCAATTCTCATAGTTTAACCCATTACTTTCTTACAGATACTTTTTAATTGAATGTCGCCAAAACCATAAACAAGGAAACCACCATTTAAAACATTATACACCATGATTTTGAGGTTCTGGCTTATTTATATTGCAGCTATAAAGATATAAAAAATGGCAAACGAAAAGAGCGCATCTTACCCGGATGAACAAGTTCGCTATTGTCACCCAGATTAATCAACTTTAATATGCATAGTGATCCATTCCTGAAGCTTGTATGCATGATAAGAACGTGGATACGTGATTATCATCTCTTTGGTTTTCCGGTCCTCAGTAACAGAAAAATGCGAAATATCTAACCTGCCCTTCAATTTGTCTTCTTCCTGCCAGGTATCCAGCACCAATAAAGTACTTTCTTTTAATCTCAGATTTTTTGTATCCAGTTCGATACAGACAAGTGGCCACCTGGGCAGATTTCCCTCGTTATTTTCCTTAGTCATATTTCCTATCCAAAAACACCGGCCATTGGAGTGTTTAAATAATGTAGACATAGAAGAAGGAGAATACAGTTCTTTTCCATCTTCAAACCTCAGTGGTTCCGGCTTGCTCCAATGCCTACCTTCATTTTTTGAAACCGACAACCATTTATAGCCTGGCAATGTGTAATTTTTACTCCCTTTTTGCTCATTACTGCCCCGCATCACCATAACTAAATGACCGTTGTCGAGTTCCATAAGCGTTGGCTCTATCATGCCTCTGGTTGAGCGTTTGGGATCGCCTGTTATATGCGCAGACATTTCCCATGCAATGCTATTGTCTTTTACCCAGCTTCCGATCAGTACCACTGCATCGGTATAGGTATGGCCATTGCCGGGATTAAACAGTTCTCCGTCGGATCCTGAGATGGTAGTTTGCGCAGGCAAAAGAATTTTTCCGTTTCTGGTAATGATGGGCCTTGATCCCCTATCCCCTATATAGATTGCATTTTTTCCGATAGAAACGCCGGGAAAAGGATTTTTCGCTGTAAAATCACCTTGTTGAATAATGGGTTTATCAAACTTCCAGGTTTTCCCTTCATCATCCGACACCCGATACCTCAGGTAATAGGATTTTTGCGCTACAGGAGGTTCCCGGATACCTGGATTTAAATTTTCGAGGTCCAGGGCATTTAAGAAAGCGATCATTCTGTGTCGACGGTTATCAAGTATGGATACCATCAGGTCTCTGCGAAAACCAAACGGGAGTTCAAGTGAAAAATCAGGTGTCATTGGAGAATTTTCCCAGCTTTCCCCGTTATCCGTAGATATAAAATTTCCGGACCGCAAGTTTAGTGTATTGTTATCGGTGTACACGCTCCCGTGCAAATGAGGCATATCTTTGCTAACCGCTCTGCTTAGTATTTTAAGTGTAGCACTATGCTGCGCCTGCAGATTTAAAGTAAAAAAAATAAGGCACAGGGTGCTGAACCTTAAGCACATTTTTATTCGGATGATCACATAGTTAAAAGAAAAGCTGTTCATTATAAATCGGTAACGTTACCGAAGTTAAGAAGTATTTTTATATTAAGTAATTAAAATGTTAAAGTCGGATACTTTTATTGGAAGATTTTTGTCGATTTCCGTTATGGTATCTCTGATGTTGTTAATCCAAATTTCTGTTTGAACGAAAAATAAAAATGGGACAGATTCTCAAACCCTAAGTCCAAATAAAAATCTACCGGCTTTTGTTTTTTATGTTTGATGAGATAATATGCTTCATCCAACCGTTTCCCGCGAAGCCATATGCTGGGTGTTGTACCAAACGCTTTCGCAAAATCCCGCTTAAATCCGGAAAGACTTCTTCCTGTGAGTTTCGAAAAAGCATCCACAGATACATTGAACATGTAATTCTGGTTCATGTATTCCACCAGATCGATTTTAAAGGGTTCAGAAAAATCGAACAACAGATCTTTAAAGGCAGGTCTGATCTGTAACAACAACTCTATCGCTTCCCGGATTTTTAAATCGGCCAGCCTGGGTGTTGCTTCTTTGCTTTTATTGATGTAAGGCAACAGTGAAACAAAGTAATTCTGCAGGAAATCATTGGGTTCAAAAAATAATTTCTCTTTTCCTTCGTAACGGTTTTGGATAACGATTTTATTTTCGATCGCATACTGCTGTAAGGTTTCCTTGTCCAATGTAATGGAAAGGAATTGGTATTTTCCTTCTTTGGACGGGTACTTCATGGAACGGATCAATTGATTGCGTCTGACCAGAACAATGTTATTCTCGGTAACGATTGTTTTGCCCAAGGCATGATATGCGTGTGTTTCCCCGGATAACTGGATACCCAGGAAATGTTCGGGTATAAACTCTTCATGTCCCCTGTATTTTTCAAAAGCGCAGGAGTACACCAGTTTGTCAAAAATAATTTCACCATTTCCTTCCATTACACAAATATCTTAAATCTTCAGGGAAGTGCAGCAGCACCTTCGGTTGCAATTTCTTTGTCCTGTTCCACTGTTCCGCCCGAAGAGCCGATCGCACCGATGATATTACCGTCTTCATTCTTTAGAACTATACCGCCCCCTATCGTCAATAATCCATCATTTGAATTTATCATTCCATATCCGTGTACGTCCGCGCCGGCAATTATGGTTCCCATCACATCACTATCCACACCGAACATTACGGCTGTCCTTGCTTTCTTGAAGGCGAAATCTATCACACCGTAAACACTTTCCAGTCTTGCAAAAGCAACCAAATGTCCACCTGCATCTACAACTGCAATACTTACAGGAACGGCCAATGATTTCGCCTTTACTATTGCAGCGTTTAATACCTTAATTGCCTCATTATATGTTATGTTCATTTTTACTTCAATTTTTTTTTGTAAAAAAAGCACAGATCTTCAGCTGTGCTTTCTTAGTTCAATTTAGCTCTTGGCAGTCCAGGCATCTGCCTGTAATTGCTTAACAAAATTTTCCGTTTCTTTCGGATACACGTTTCTAAAGTTGGAATTATCATCCAATGCCACATCAACAATGCAATGAGCCATAGATTGTGGATCCAATTGGTTTGCCAGCGCTTCTGCGGTGCCGTCAAAAGCAGATGAAGGGGTGAAATTAGTTTCTGGATTGTACCAACGGAAAATGGTGTCCACGCCACGGTCGTTAAAACCAGTTCCAAAAATACCAGGATTACAAGTCGCTATTTTGATGTTAAATGGCGCTAACTCTGTTTTCAGACCTTCTGCTATTGAACCCATTGCATGTTTTGATGCACAATAAGCGGCAACATAAGGAACCGTCCATAATTCGCCCATAGAAGTAGTGAAAACAATTTTACCCGGTCTTTTTTCGTCAATAAATTTCTTGATAAAACCTTGTGCCAGTTCCAGCCCACCGAATACATTCACATCAAACATGGATCGGATTAAATCCAGTGGTTGTTCAGCAATCGGTCCGCCTTCCATAATTCCTGCATTGCTGATTAAAATATCGATGTCATACTTTTTTGTGATATAGGCAATGTCCCAGGAATTGGTGACGTCCAGTTTATCAACTGTCAATTCAATTTTTTGTTCTTTCGCCTCCCTTATCAGATCACTCATTTGCGGGTAAACCTGTGCGGTAGCAATCACTTTATGTCCTTTTTTTGCCAAATCAAATGCAGCTATTTTTCCAAAGCCGCTGGCAGCTCCAGTAATTAATATGGTCTTGCTCATACTATTTTGTTTAAATTTTATAAAACAAAATTGGGCTATTTAAGGACAAATCAACTTGCTGTAAAGTCCAATTTTATATTGCTCAAAAGTTCAACCAAATTGAGCGTTTCAAGTAGCAATTGAATGTTCCTGCCCGGGTTGATAACATGCAGGTAGGCTAAAATATCAATGACACATTTATTTACTCAGATTCAGCCTCAGGTTGAGTTCAAAACTGCCATTGGTATAGCTGCTTAAAGCAGAGCTCTGTGTAGTGTAGGTTCCGCTGATCAGGTATTTTTTTCTAAAGTCCATTCCTAGGCCAAAAGTCGCATTCTCCGTACTGTGGTACATCGCCAGCAAAAACACCTGCTTGTTGGCAATACCAAACTGTGCCCCCGCATCCCAGATGTTGTCAAAACCTTTTACACCCCTATAGGCTACTTTTGGCTCTACATCCATAACTTCGGCACCTTCACTGATTCCGATCTTATAACTTACTGCAGTATAAAAGGTAGCCACATCGGCCAGTTTGATCACATCCTTTTTCAATACACTTTTCAGATTCGGGATGGCTGCCTGAATGTTCAGCTGATCTGAAGTATAAGCAACACCAAAATCTCCGTCCAGGTAAGTTTTACGGCTATTGTACTGGCCTACTGTCGGATCATTAGGATTACCGTAGATATCAGCATTTTCTAAGCGCTGGCTCATAAAGCCCAGTGATACCCCAAAGTGCAATTGATGGCTGTTGTCATTCAGCTTCAGGTGATAGGCATAACTACCCAGTACTCTGGTCTGTCTTTGCAAACCCGCACTTTCGTTGTTTATCGTTAAACCCAGCCCAACTTTGTTAAAGCCATAATCAGCCGTCAGGTTTTGGGTCAAAGGGGAGCCAGGTACATTGCTCCATAGCTTACGGTAAGCAGCGTTCAGCTTTAAACCCTCACCTGCCCCCGCAAAGGCCGGGTTAATCAGGTATTGATTGATATAGTACTGAGAAGATAAAGGGCTTAACTGTGCTTTTACCGAGATTGTACAGACTATGCTAAGCATAATCAGTACCAAGGTTTTATATATGGTTTTCATCTCTCTTTTACTCTGGCCGGGTAAGAGTAATGAAACCACTGAAACTTGGCCTGCCCGTTCCAAAATTTATGGTATAATAATAAGTTCCTTCAGCCAGTGGCGCACCATTTAAGGTACCTTCCCAGCTGTTGTCGTAAGCTTTTTTACTATACATCAATCTTCCTGTACGATCAAAGATCTTCACCTCGTTATTCGGATAAAAGTCAATATGATCAATCACCCATTTGTCGTTTATCCCATCACCGTTTGGAGATAGGATGTTAGTCGCCCTGATCTTCACATCTCCCGGCACGATTAAGTTAATAGTGTTGCTTTCTGTATTGCCGCTGGCATTGGTAGCCGTTGCAAAATTCAATGGCTGAGCCCCACCTATCTGTACCCGGTGGCGTAAGCCATTGGTATCAAACGTAGCGGTAGCGGTATTCAGTACATAATCACCACTGCCGATCACAGGTAACCAACTGCTTCCATTATATTTTGAAATACCGAAAGGAGATGACGGGGTAAAACCACTGCCTCTCAGGCTTGCAGGAAAGCCAACACGAAACGTATAATTTCCATCTCCGCTTGTACGGATAACATGGTATGACGCATCTACAAACTGGCTCTTGTTTGCAACTATACCGCCATTTGGCAAACCATTAGCTGTAAGGCCCGTAAGTACACTCATTGTAAATTTGAATACAGCTCCTGAAGGTGGGGTAATGCGTACAGGCAGATAATTTCCGCCGTTTCCTAAAGGAATATCTCCCTGAGCAGTTGTTAATCCGGTTACTTTAACTTGCGCAATTGCACCGGAACTTGCTGAAGACATGGTGTTGATATAAGAAGTGTTATTTCCGCCTGAAACACTTGAAAAAATAAGCTCTGAAGTTTCCGGAATATTCAGCAGTCCCTTCTGCATATCCAGTTTCCCTATTGTCAGCACCGGGTTCAGTGTAACTCCAGCAGTTGAATTGACGATCATTTTATTGAGCGTTGCATCTTTAAAAGTATTGGCAGCAATGCTTCTTGCTATCGATGTAGCAGGAGAAACATTTACAAAACCTATAGTGCCATTGGTTGCATCAATTATGCCAGTACTGTTTAGCATAATAGCACCTGCAACATTCATTACGGCACCTAGCTTCAGTTTAAGGGTATTCCCAGCTTCAATACCCAGTGCGTTAAAAGTAACATTTCCGCCTATGAAACCGATATTATCAGGGCCATTGTTAAAATTTACTGTAAGTGATGAATTGGTGTTGTCATGAGCTACAGAGATGCAGTTAACGGTATCTTCTGCCAGCAGGTTGCCGCTGATATTCAATATACCTGTAACGGCTGTAGCAGCTCCCCCGGTATACACAGATGATCCTCTTTGAAAAGACACATCATTTGCTACACTTAAAGCAATTCCGTTATTTACTTTCAGAAAGGTCCCTGCTATAACTGTTGGTGCTGTGGTATAGCCGGTCCCTCCGCCACCAATACTTACCTGTGTAATGCCAACTTTTGCCGAAACAGCTGCTCCTGTACCATCTCCTGTAACAGACATAGTTGGTATGGAAGTATAGTTAGACCCTGAACTGGTTATCACAATATCTGTAATTTTACCACCACTCACTACTGCCGTAGCCGCTGCCCCGCTTCCGCCACCGCCGCTAAAAGTAACACTCGCAGAAGTATAGCCAGAACCCCGGTTTTTGATATCCGCACCTGTTACTTTTACTTTGCTAATCGTTGCAACAGCACTGGTAGAACCTGTAGCTTGTCCACCGTTAACAAAAGATAGAGCGGGAATACTGCTTAAATTACCTGGCTCTATAATGGTTAATGCTGATACTGCACCTGCATTGACCTGTGCCCTTAAAACAGCTCCAGTTCCTTCTCCAACCAGCAGGTTCTTTAAATTTCTATTGTTTGCCGCCAATGCACTTTGCCCATCCCTTATCAGCAAGTTAGTGGTTAATCCAAGGGCAGTTGAGGCGGTTACCCAATTTCCGTTTGTAAAAACTTCAAACTGTGCCGGGCTGCCCATACTACTGCTCAATCCTGTTGTCCGATAATCACCCGCAACAGGAACATATTTAAATGCATATTCATTAAACAACAATGATCCGTAGCCTGATAATATCGCAGTACCACTTTCTCCTCCATTGTCTTGCCTTATTTTTTCCACAACCATTTTGGTATATTTAACCGGCTCTCCGGACATCCCCAGTCTGTTTACATAATGATTGTAAACCAATTCATAAAATGGAAGAAACTCTCCCCTGTCTAAAGGAGAAATTACAGTTCCGTAATGATTTGTTGCATAGGGTACGCTATAACCTAAATTATATTGAGCGGTATATTCGGTTCCTAACAATAACCTGTTTGAATACAAACCATAAAGATCCGTATTTTGGTTATACCCTATTTCGCAAGCTTCCGCTAAGCCCCCTATGCCCATCTGGCTATGCTCCTGATCGCGGCCGCTTTCATAACACTGGCCGGTAGTGCCGGAAATATAATTGTACAATGTTCCAGAATAAGTATCATAATCAGTGTCATCCCCTGGCTTTGCCATCAAAAAATTGCGCCCTCTGGTGTAAATACCAGAGTCATTTATAAAAACCCCTATTCCCATCACAGTTTTGGTAATGGCCGTACTCCAATTCCCCGCATGCCCTACCTGGAAATCTTTAATTACCTCATAAAATTTATACCTGAACATAGATTCCGCCTGCAGTATATCTGCCGTACTCCAGTTTGAGTTTGTATAGCGTAGAATTTCCGCAGCATTAACAAAACCAAAACCATACCAAGCCGCACATAATTTGGCAGCGTCTCCAGTAATACTCTGCAAGGTACCTGACCAGGAGTTCAATATTGTTTTAGCAATAGTTGCATATCTCTGATCTCCTGTAATTACCCACAAAATTGCACACCTGTAAGCTCTCTGACTTTGGGCAGACATTGCCCTTGACTCCACGCTGGTTTCACCTCCGTAATTTCTCTCAACAATGGCATAAACAGGTTCCTGAACATAGCTTAGATCGTTATAGGCAAGCAATTTAGCGTATGTCGCTGCCCAGGGCTGTCGTTCCGTATTTGCATAAGTCTTTAACCTGGCCAGGCCAGTAGCATTGAACAGTATCCCGGGATGTACAAGTTGCGCTTGCGCATGTAAAACGCCAATCAACAAAAAAATAAATGCTAATCTCATAATGGTTATAATTTGGTTTATAGTCTAACATTTAATATTATAGTCTTTACCTTTCCACCAACTCTTTTACCGTATCTCCATAATAATCCACCTTATCTGCTTTCATTTTCGACAATCGGTACCATCTTTTAAAAGTGTTCACAAACACAATGAACATCAGCGCCATGGCTATGCAGGCCAGAAAAGCCAGTAAATACTGGCCTTTGGGCATGTACGTATTCACTACCTGCGCATAACCTGCCCAGAATGTGATGAGCGCCATAAACACCCCAGGTACAGCTGCACAAAGGGCGTACTTCTTCCTGTTCATACGGATGAGCATAGTAGTACAAACAATCAGGCCGCAGGCTGCCAGCAATTGGTTGCTGATCCCAAACAATGGCCAGATACTGCTTACGTTACCGGTATATACCAGGTAGCCCCAGGAAAAAGTAAACAGCAGACTGCTGATGATAATCCCCGGCGCCCAGTTCTTATCATTGAACCGGGGGATCGCTCTCCCTATCATCTCCTGTAAAAAGAACCTGCCTACCCTTGTGCCCGCATCAATTGCGGTGAGTATAAAAACCGCTTCAAACATGATGGCGAAATTGTACCAATAAGCCATCACATCATCCATATAGGGTATTTTATTAAATATATGCGCCATACCCACTGCAAGAGATACCGCCCCTCCGGTCCTTCCCTGCAGCTCTACCCCGATCTTCTCACTGAAGTAGGCCAGATCTGCAACCTTTAAATCCGGATTTTGGGCAATAAAGCTTTCGTACATCTCTTTGGGTGTATTGATGGCAAAATAATCTCCGGGAACTAAAGTACAGGCCGCTATCAGGGCCATCAATGCAACAAAACCTTCTACTAGCATGGCCCCATAACCTACAAACAGGATTTCCTTTTCGCTGCTCAGCATTTTCGGAGTTGTTCCTGTGGCAATAATGGCATGAAAACCAGAGATGGCTCCACAGGCAATTACAATAAAAATAAAAGGCAAAACAGGACCACCAATAACCGGACCGCCACCGCTCACGAATTGGGTAAATGCAGGCATCTGCAGTGTTGGATGTACAAATATCACTCCTACTGTAAGCATTAGGATAGTTCCTATTTTTAAATAGGTAGACAGGTAATCTCTTGGAACCAGCAATAACCAGACAGGTAATACGGAGGCTAAAAAGCCATACACTGTTATCGCTATGGATATGGTTTCTATATTCCAGTGAAAAATATGGCTGATGGCAGGGACCTGCATCAGTTCATGCCCGCCCACAATAGCGGCAATCAGCATGATCCCCCCAAAAATACTCGCCAGGGTAATGCTGTTTTTCCGGTAGCGCATCATCAGGCCCATGATCACCGCAATGGGCATGGTTGCAATTACGGTAAATAAAGACCAGGAAGCTTCATGCATGGCGCTGATACAGGCTAATGAAAGGCCCGCCAGGGTAAGGATAAGGATAAAAAGGATAGCTATTCCTGCAATTAAACCGGTACCTGTGCCGATCTCTTTCCCTGCTATGGTAGCCAGGCTTTCTCCTTTATGCCTCACTGATGCAAAGAGTACAACCATATCATGCACCCCGCCGCCCAATACGCAGCCTATCAAAATCCATAATGTTCCCGGCAGGTAGCCAAACTGGGCCGCCAGCACCGGGCCTACCAAAGGTCCGGCGGCAGCTATGGCTGCAAAATGATGGCCAAACAATACATTCCTGTTGGTGGCCACATAATCTTTCCCATCTGAAAATTCTATGGCAGGGGTTACATTTCCCGCATTGAGCCTTAATACTTTGCCGGCCAGGAAAATACCGTAAAATCTATAGGCAATGGCAAATACCAATAAGGCAATAAAAACTAAGGTGAGGGCGTTAACCCCATTAAAAAAATCCATGTTTAATTACTATTGTATTAGTTTTGTGGTTTATAGGTGATGATAATCTCACCTGCTGTTATGGGTTTGGAGAGGGAAATACCAATACGTGTATAAGGTGTACCGCCTTCTGCTATTTTTTCGGATTTTAGCAACAGCTGGTTGCCCGGAGAAGAGAAGGTAACCAACATTTTTTCATTTCCTCTTGTCAGCAGCAAGGTATTACCCGAAGTTTGCTTCCATTCAGAACGAGTGGAAATAGCCGTTTCAAAGCCCTCAGGTTTAGTATATTCAAACGCATCCGTAAAAGTAACGCTGCCCTTGTTTTGCCTGTCGTAAACCATGGTACGGTTAAGCTTCTTTAGTCCTGGCACAGGGTATGCCGAAGCAATGTCTAATGTGATGTCATCTTTTTCGCGGGTAAAGCCTGTACGAATAGTTTTTGACCTGGCCCCGGCACCTGGCTGTTGGCAGCTGTCTGCAACCAGGGGAACCGGGTGACCAAATGAGCCTATTGTTTTATAGGTATAACGGTATTTGGGATCGAAAATATTGGCGGTATAGGGAATTACTCCCGGATCACCGGCCATGATCTGGTTTCCCTGCACAATGGTAAACGACCCTATATCATTATGATTATGAGATTCTGCATTGTTGCCGCCTTTAAATACAACCCCTATATTGGCAGAAGTGCCAGGGTTCGGCCTGCACACCAATACACCCGTTTGTTCGAAATAGAACCGGATATCAGCCTGATCCGGCTGAATACGCCCAGGGTATAAATTACTTTTGGTCAGAGAATTTGGAAAAGCCATCATCACGCTCATTCTATTGTCGCCCGTACGTGCCTGCACACCTAAAGTGTCGTATTTTGCCGATCCGGGTCTGAAACTCTTATATAAATAAGCCATTACATTCCCATCGGGCCTGGCTCCTTCTTTACAATCAGATATGGCCGGATACACCCCATTGATCACTTCAATATTGGCCGGATAAGCCGCTATTTTCTGTACTTTTGGGTCCTTAAACAAATCTATCTTACCTCCTGTAGCTTGCCAGATGCTCTCACGCAAAAGAATATAATGTCCAAATCCATAGCTAAAATACACCACCCCTTCCCCGCAATAGCCGTCGTCTCCAAAACCCTTCAAACCATTTCCTGAATAGTATTCGCCAATGGCAATAAATTTGGCGCGCTCCTCCCTGCTTTGCAGGGTTGTCAGTGCAGCGCCCACTACCCCGGCTAAACACACGTGGTTCCAATTGTTCATATCCGTCAGAAAGCCGTTCTGTCTTTCTGCAGTATTTGATTTGAATGTCTCCATTACCGGATTAAAGATCCTGATGTATAAGGCATCCAACGCCAGTTTCTTCAAATCAGCCGGAACCTTATCGCCCATCAAATACAAGGTTTGTGCAATGGTATGTGCATATAAAGAAGAAGTCAGTTCAACTGAATAAGCAATGCCATTATAGTTCTTAAAACCATGGTCGCTGCGTGGTGAAGTCCAGGACTTTTGCTGAATTAAATCCCTAAGGGCAACCTCTATACGCTTGGTGTACCGGTTTTTATTTTCAAGACATTCTGCCCATGTCAACTTCGACAGGCCCTCTGCCCTTTTCCGCATCATGGTCAGGCCCCTGCCCGATGAGGATTCGGTTCCTTTAGATAAAGAGAAATAGTCTTCCTTACTGAACCCGGGCATTTGATAACCAGGCATCGACCTTAAAAAGGAATTATACTGCCCGGATAAAAGCAGGCGGTCCCAAGCCTTTCTGTTGCTGTAAGGATCTCCGAAACCAGCGGGCGCATCGTTAAGGCATTTTTCAATTTCCTTAACCCTTTTCATATCTATTGGTTGTATGGGATAAGGAACGGTTTGCGCACTAAGTTCCAGGCCTGTGCCAGCAACACACAATGCGGTGACGACAACGATTACGAAATTCTTCATTCTTTATTTTTTTAATTGATTATCCATACACTGGCCCAGTATTTTCATTGTATCTTTCTGATATTTCCTGACCAATTTTAAGGCAGTATTCACTTTCGCTTTTGAGGCTTCAGGATTTTTGAGCATATCCAGTACCGCAGGTACAATCCGGTTTACATCGGCAGGTGTGTCCATATCGAACAGCCACTCGCCCAAACCAATATCATCCCACATAAATCCTTTAGATGTTTGCTCTGTAAAGCGGCAAACAATAGCCGGTACGCCTAGGGCTATGCACATAATGGGCGAATGCATTTCGAGCCCAAACAATCCCGCTGAACGGGCGTAGGTACTAACCGCCTCATCTGTAAGCCAGTATTTGTCGCGCCAAATGATCCGGGATTTAACATCCTCCGGCAGGGGATCATATAGCATCTCCTTACCAATACGGATCTGGGTTTCGTTCTCCGGAACAATCAGGACTTTAAGATCAGTTTGTCTGACCACCTCAATGATCGCATCCCGGATCGGCCGGTTGTCATGCTCTTTCATTTTTTCATTCCATGCACGTTTCTCTTCATTGACGGGCAATTGCTTGGATGGAATCTCCCACCATGGAGAAAACCGAAGTTGCGGAATAACGCATACGAATTTTCCGGTTTCGAGCGCATGCGACTTTAAAAACGCATCTGCGGCCTGGTCATTCCTGACATCGACGGCAAAGGCGCCATCCGGACAAAAACCCATAAGAGGGCACTTTATGCCTATTTTTTTTGCGAACCGAAGAGATACAGAATCCCTGAACCAGGTAAAAGCAGCAGCATTGAACAATTCAACATCCAGGGGATTATAATTTTCATCTTGTGCCTGAAAGCCATAATTGCCGGGAAAAGTTATTCCATAGATGCCATATGGCGCATTCCTCTCTTCCTTCCACAATTTAAGTTCCTTTCTCCCCACCAATGAAGGTCCGGAACCATGCAGAAAAAAATCGCATTCCCTGAGGGCCTGCTGCTTATCTTCTGCTGATTTTATGATTTTTAAGCTGGGAAATCTGGCTAAAAGCATTTCTTCAACGCCTGATTTAACTGAATCCGGCCAAAGGCGAACCTGTACATGCGGCAGGTATTTTTCAATCAAAGCCAACACCCCGGGGGTATGGCCAATGTCCCCGATATTCTCCACTTGCCAGGAAGAACGTAAGAGTAAGCTTTTTTTGGTCTTGCCGGCCTGTGCCAATGCCGGAACAGCGGCTAAATATCCTGCAAACAGGAGGGTATGTTTAAGGAAATCCTTTCTGGAAATGTGTGTCATATCAAATTCTTATGTAATCGGAAAGTGTGCGCTGATTATATTTTAATCCGGCTATACCTTAGCAAAGCCTCCAGATAATAATAATCTGCATAAATTATGGGCGTATCCACCTCAGAGTGGTAGGGTTTAGAGCCTACCGAATGCTTCAGCAGGAAGTTGTGGTTGTCTCCTGTTTTGCCGGAATATTGATCGGACGAAAGGCTGTGCAGCAGCTCTTCTGCAAATAAATAGTGTATTTTATCCTTTGTGTAGGTATACAGCTCCAATAATGCAGCGGCCGTTATGGCTGCCGCCGATGCATCCCTTTCTTCATTTGGTATATCCGGCGCGTTAAAATCCCAATATGGGATTTTATCCGACGGGAGGTTGGGATGACTGGCAATAAATTTTGCGATTTGAACGGCTTGCTTAAGGTATTTTCTGTTACCGGTTTCTCTAAACATCATGGTGTAACCATAGAGCGCCCAGGCTTGGCCCCGGGCCCATGCAGAGGCATCAGCAGCACCCTGATTGGTTTTTCTGGCCAGAACTTTACCATTGGGGCCATAACAAACCACATGATAGCTGCTGTAATCTTTTCTGAAATGATTTTTGAGCGTGTTGTCGGCATGGATGATGCTGATGTTATGGTATTTTTTATTACCCGACGCTTTTGAAGCCCACAACAGGAACTCCAGGTTCATCATATTGTCGATGATCACCGGATAGTCAAAGCCCTTAAACTCCTCCCATGACTTGATCAACCCAATTTTAGGGTTAAACCGCGTAGCCAGCGATTCCGCGCCAACAAGCATAATGTCCTTATATTTCTCATTGTTGGTTAAACGATAACCATTTCCGAAAGGACAATACAGCATAAAGCCTAAATCATGCGTTGTGGTGTTGTACTTCTCCTTTTCCACTGCCATGGTCCATTTTTCGGCAGCGTCTTTCCACTTGGGGTCTTTTGTAAATTCATAGAGGTACCAGAGGCTCCCGCCGAAGAAGCCGCTGCACCACCATTCCGATGGTCGGGTGTCCAGGGTTCCATCCTTCTTAACAGACTGAGGGAACCGGCTGAGGTCGGTATTTGCCCTGAGCATCAAATCATATTGTCCCTGGGCATAGGTCATTGCCTTCCCAACATCAACTTTATGTTGTGCATGTAAACCTATTGAAAGGAGTATACCATACACTACTGTAATAATGTTTTTCTTCGTCATACTAACTAAGCTAAATTTTCCTTTGTAAATCAGTTGGTTACCGTAATGTTAAGTTGCCTTACTACCTTTTTATTTCCGTAAACATTATTGGTTTCCGCTATAAAAGTGGCGGTATAAGTACCGGCCTTACTATAGGTATAGGTATAACTCTCCTTTTTTGCTTCTCTAAACAATTTAAGCGCTGTCGCTTTATCCTTCCCCAGGTCGTTAGGGTTGATGTAAACAGCCCTGCTTATTCCCCAGTCTTCCGTATACTCCTCCTTAATTGCCGCGGTTGCATTTCCTTTAAACTGAATTGTGGTTGCATTTGCAAGCGACCGGCCTTCCTGTTTGTTTCCGTAAGAAAACACAGAAAAATTACTGCCTGCACCGTAGTCCATCAGCGTAACCTCGCCATCGTCAAATTTACTTTTCACCAGTACAGCAGTGATGTTCCAGTCACTGGCGGCTAAAAATTCTGTCTGAGGTTTGGTAATATACCTGAAGGCCACGTACAATGGTTTTCCGGCAGGGGCAAGATCCAGGATGTCAACTTCCGTAGAGGCCGTAACCGTTGCGTTTTTCGCAAGTACAAACCGGCTGGTGATGTCTGTCCAGTTGGCAGCCCTGATGTTGGCAATCGCATATTTACCATCAAAGTCGGAAGACACCAGCACAGCCAATTGATTTGCCTGCTGTGTAGCCGCTACGGTAGCACTTGAGAAAGACAAATAACAATTTTTCAATGTTCTGGAATTGGTAACATAATTATAGTCCTTCAGGAATTCCCCTGAATAAAAGGACAGCATTTGAGGGCTCCCTTCAAATTTGAAAGTAACAGCCTCACCAGCCTTGATCGTGGTTTTGTCGGCCGTAACTTCCAATGCCGGCTCGTCAAGATGATATTTCTTACAGGAAAATAAAGCAACCGATATCAGCATTAAATAATATTTGAAATATGTTTTCATCAGAATATTAAATTATTAGTAAAAATGATTGACAATTACCAGCCCGGATTCTGGCCAATTGCCTTATTGACTGTAGTTTCAGCATCCGGGATAGGCCATAAAACATCACGCTCGGAAGTGTTTTCCCCCGCTTTTCCACCAAAGGCCCTTGATCCCAGGGGCGCAAAATCCAGGGCGATTTGTTTCATCACACGGTAGTAATCACCCCAGCGCACCAAATCTCTCTTTCTCATGGCCTCAAATGCCAATTCCCTGGAACGCTCTGCTTTCAGGAACTCCATAAATTTGGCATAGTCGGCAAAATCGGTTTTTTTTACGTCACCCTTAAATACGGACAGATTGGTAAGGATTATGGTGGCCTTTGCCTGTACGCCGGCATAGGTAAACACCGCGCCTGTGGTAGCTGCAGCAGATGCCCCGGCGCTTTGTGTAGGTGGTGTGACAGTGGTTGTACCTGCTGTAGTGACGGTATACAGCTTATTGTCATTGTAAACCTGTTTACCAACAGCGTACAAAACATTTGGCATCCAGGATTCCCCGATGGTAATGGTTGGTGTTGAATTGTAATTGCCGCCCCTGTTCTCCACATAAATTGCGGTGAGCGCCCTGGTCCCGCTGGTTGCAACGGCTGTTACCGCGGCAGCACCCGCACCTCCGCCACCGGCAATTGTAACCGGCGGCGCCGATGTATATCCGGAACCCGCAGTCGAAATGGTTATCGTATCAATCATCTCTCTGTTTGGCAGCAGGTTTCCAAACGCTCTTCTTCTCACCTGGTTCACCGTCTGGTCCAGCACCTCCTGATCTGGTACGGTTCCATTCTGGCTTGCCACTGCTTCTGCATACATCAGCAACACATCTGCATAACGCAGCAGCGGATAATTGACAGAATTACCTCCCTGCTCCTTTGGATAAACGGTTTCATACTCCCTTTTCCATTTAGCTACGCTTCGTTCACTTGCCTGCATGGCTGTTGGATAGACAGGTCGATACGTTTTGGTGGCAGGATTGGTTGATGACAAAGAATATGGAGCGATGTTCCAGTCTCTTCTCCAATCGCCCTTTGCATAGGAAAAATATAATTTTGGTGTAACCGCTACATATCCGAAACAATAACCATAATTTGGATCCTGACCGCCATGAGAAATGCCATAATGAATACCCACTTTCCCGGTAGCATTGTAACCATCTGAGCTAAAACCATAAAACTCAACCTCCCATATGCTTTCTTTAAGATCATATTTATCCTGGCTCATGTTGATGAATACCTGCCTGTAGTCGGGGTTAAGGCTATGATAACCGTCGTCGATTACCTTTTTTGCCCAGGTTTGGGCCATTTCGTATTTCGATACATCCTTTACAGGATCTCCTGCCATGTACAAACATACCCTGGCCAATAAACCGCGCACAGCAGATTTATTGATGTGACCGGCGTTGCTAACCTGCCTTACACCAGGAACCAGGCTTTCTGCTTCGGTCATGTCTTTGATGATCTGCTCGTATACTTCTTTTGAAGGTGTTCTGGGGTTATTGGTGTGTGCAACAGAAGAGGTAGGTTCCAGCAGCAAAGGCACATCTCCCCAATAGCTGACCAGTAAAAAGTAAAAATACGATCTTAAAAACAAAGCTTCCCCCTTAATCACAGCCCGGTTTTCATCGCTCATTGCGGGCTTATTGATATTGGCCAGCAACAGGTTTGCCCTTTCAATTCCACTATACAATGCGGTCCACACATTAGTTACGTTAGTTTCAGAAGTGGTAACCAGGTTGACAGCAATGCCCGTGTTCTGTGCAGAACGGTTATAAAAACCTTCATCTCCATCCAATGACATCACCCCCTGAAAGCTGTGTCCATAAATTTTTGTCAGAGTCTGGAACACCCCGGCCAATGCAGAATTGAGCTGCTGTTCTGTCTCGTAATAATTTAAATTGGTGACCGTATCTCTTGGTACGGTATCTAAAAATTTAGAGCAGGATGTGCCCATTAAAAGCAGGGCAACAACAATACATATATATAATTTCTTTTCCATAATATATTTTGGTTTACAATGAAGCCTTTAGTCCAAAAACTAATGTTTTCGCGATAGGGAATGCGGAATAGTCAAACCCCGGAGTTAAGATGGAGTTCCGGGTAGACACTTCCGGATCCATCCCTGTATACCTGGTCCATGTAACCAGATTCTGTGCAGAAGCTGTCAGCACGATATCTTTAAGGCCTATTTTTTTTAAATAATTCGCTGGTATGCTGTAAGCCAGTTCCACGGTTTTCAGCCTTAAATAAGAGGCGTCTTCCAATTCCCTGGTTGAATAATAACCTTCCGGAACCCCGCCCACAACAGGTATGGTGGTACTCGGATTGGTAGGCGACCAGCGATTTGCATAAGTCGCATATTGATTCAGCATGCTGTATGCCTTTGCTTCAAAAATGAGTTTGTTTGCGTTGTATACGTCATTGCCATAAGACCATTGTAAAAAGACGTTCAGACTTAAGTTTTTATAAGTAAAATTGTTGGAGAAACCACCCGAATGAACAGGTAAACCCCTGCCAATAATGGTTTGATCGGCCGCTGTGATGATCCCGTCGTTGTTCAGGTCCTTATAGCGGATATACCCTGGTTTGATGACCTCTCTGGCCATACCGTTTGTGGACACAGAATTTTTGAGGCGATAACCGCCATTCGGCAATCGATAAAAATCTTCATACTGATAAATCCCGTCAAAGATGTACCCGACAAAATTACCAACGGCATGACCTATAGCGGCGCTATACAATACCGGGTCAGCATATCCCGACTGCCATCTGGGTGAGATGGCACTCAATAAACGTTCCTCCTGATCGGCCAGCTGTAAAATGGTATTCCGGTTGAAGCTGATATTGAAATTACTCCGCCAGGAAAAATTACGCTTATTGATGTTCACCGTATTCAGGGTGAATTCCAATCCATCATTCTTCAATTTACCTACGTTTTTGTAGGCACGGGCATAACCAGTGCTGGGCGACATATTGGCCAGCAGCAGCAAATTGTCGGTTTTCTTTCGATATACATCAACCACCACCTCGATCCTGTTTTTCAATAAAGATAAATCGTATCCTAAATTGAGTTGCGCAGTAGTTTCCCATCTCAATTCAGGGTTACCAATTGTAGGAATGGCGGCCGGTGTCGGCACTTCATTTCCGAAAGAATAACCAGTAGTGTTCTCTACACTGATGGGCGAAAGTGCAGAAAAATCTCCTACCCTGTTGTTGCCGGTCAGGCCGTAACTTAAACGTAATTTGGCTTCTGTGATGGCTTCAATTCCCTTAAGAAAAGACTCTTCCTTCATTTTCCAGGCAAATGCTGCTGATGGGAAGTAACCCCATTTGTTGTTCGGAAATTTAGAGGACCCATCTGCCCTGAATGTTGCCGTGAACAGATATCGGTTCCGATATCCGTAATTGAGCCTGGTAAAATAGGATTGCAGGGTGTTATAGGTACCGAAAGAACCAACCGCCAGCGGGGTGCCCTGCCCTAATCCGTCTATGCCCAACGTTTCATTGGGAACTTTAATTGCCGTATAGTTGTTGCCTTTGTTGCTTTCCTTCTGGAAACTAAAACCTCCCAAAACGGTAAGGGAATTGTTTTTGTTCAGCTTGCTGTAGGTAAGGGTATTTTCGTTAGACCAGGTGTTGCGACTGCTGTACACCATTGCACCCCACTGTCCATAGTTGTTCCTGGGGCTTACAGGGCTACCTTCGCTCGTTCTTGAATTATAGAAGGTACCCAATTGAATGGTATTGAGGTTAATGGCACCGGTAGATTTGAATACCAGGTTCTTAGTGATATCGTAAGAAAAATACCCATTGGCCACCAGGTTATTGTTGTCCTTATTTCTGTAAACATTCTTTGCAGACTCCACCGGGTTGAAGCGGTAATCTGTGGTGCTGGTAACATCTTCATCAAAAAGTTCTTCTTCCAGGTCTATATCACCTGTTAAATACCGGGCGTTAACGGGTCTGTATCCCCATACTGAATAAAGCAGCGCACTCGACGCATAGCCATCTTTTATAGAAGAAGCAATCTGGCCATAGGTCTGCGTATGGGTATAATTTGCACTCACACCAGCTTTCAATTTGCTGCTGACGTTCTGATCCAGGGTTACACGTCCCTGCTGCTTTCTCAAACCCGTATTCACTACCACAGAACCTGTTTCAAACAAGGATCCTGAAACGGCGTACCTGGTATCTTTATTTCCGCCCCGCAACGATAAATTGTGCATATTGGTTACGCCCTGTCTGAAGAACTGATCCTGCCAGTTGATCCCTGCCAGATTTTTATAGGAATCATAAGTTACGCCCTCTGGCAGATACAGCGTTTTGGCAGTTACCGAATCGCGTTCAAATTCCAGTTTAACAAACTCATAAGGACTCAATACCTCCACTCTTTTCGTTACGTCCTGGAAGCCATAAGAGCCCGAATAATTCAAATTGGGTTTACTTACACTTCCTTTTTTCGTTTCTATCACAATTACACCATTCGCTCCCCTGGACCCGTAAATGGCAGTGCCCGATGCATCTTTGAGCACATTTATGGATGCGATATCATCAGGGTTCAACATAGAAAGATCGAAATTCTCCGTTGCGAAGCCATCTATTACAAATAAAGGAGAGGCATCCTGTGTGATAGAGCCCACTCCCCTGATACGTATATTTACGCCTTCTTCTCCCGGCTGTCCCTGACTGGCCGAAACATTTAAACCAGCCACACGCCCGGCCAATGCCTGTTCTATAGAAGACACCGGGGCTTTGGCCATGTCACGAATATTTACCTGAGCCACGGAGCCTGTAATGTCAACTTTTCGTACAGATCCATAGCCAACCACTAAAACCTCATCCAGTTTGCTGACCTGCGATTTTAGCGTAACATTGATGGTTTGCCTGCCTTCAACCCTTACCTCCTGATCATCAAACCCCAGGTAGGTAAATACCAGTATTGCATTCTCCGGAACCTCTATGTTATAGCGTCCTTCCTTATCGGCAACAGCTTTCTTATCTCCCCCTTTCATTCTTACACCTGCACCCGGCAACGGGTTCCCCGTTTCATCCGTAACCACACCCGAAACCCTGATATTTTTTCTGTCAGTCTGCGTTAGTGCAGCTGGCTTTAGCTGAACAATGACAACGTTATTGTCAATTTTATAAGTTAAAGGCTGATTGGCAAATATCTGCGCTAAAACATCTTTAAAGTCGGCAGCTTTCACAGCAATGTCAACGGGTTTAGCCTGAGCGAGCACATTGTCGGCATACACAAAGTTATAGCCGCTCTGGATCCTTAACACTTTCAGCACAATGCGTAAGTCTGCTTGTTTTTTTGAAATCGTAATCTTTTGTGCAAGGCCGGCCGCACTTACCTGCATCAGGGCAGCTATTAATATTACGGTGGTTAATCGCATAATCAGCCAAATTTTACGGGTACAAGAATTTATTATACCCAGGTTTGTGGTTATCTTTCTATACATTTATTATATTTGGTTGTGCAGGGGCCTCTTGTTCTGAAGCTTCAGGCCACTGCGGGTTTAGTTTTATTCAATATGAGCTAAGCATTGACCAAATCCCTGTTACAGCAGGGATTTGGTTTTTCTGATGTAAGTACTATCTGCTTACCAAAATCTTCATTCCTTCAATTTTAAATTTTACCTGTCCGGTTGATTCCAGTGGCCGTAATACCTCAGACACATTGGCAAAGCGGGACACCGCACCGGTAAATGTGGTTACAGGCAATTCACCCTGATATTCGATTTCTACATTATACCAGCGCGAGATCATGCGCATGATGTAGCGGATGTCATCGTGTTCAAAGACAAACTGATTGTTTTTCCAGGCTATAAACAATTCTGTATCAACTTTTTTTACATTTACCTGCGTACCGTTAAGGGATGCTTGCTGGTTGGGTTTGAGAATGACCTCGTTTACTTTTGCACTGCCCTCTACCAATGTAGTTTTTGTGCTGCGCTCGTCTGGGTAAGCATTGATGTTAAACTCAGTACCAATGTCTTCAACCACCTGTCCGGTGCTTTCCACTTTAAAAGGCATTTTTGAATTGTGCACAACAACGAAATAAGCTTCACCGCTCAGTTTCACCCGCCGTTCGCGGCCAGAAAACTTGCCCGGAAATTCAAGCTTACTATCTGCATTTAAAAATACCCTGGTTCCATCAGGAAGCACCACCTGATAAGTTCCGCCACGCGGAGTGGTAATGGTTGTCGTTCCACTGAGCAGGCGCAGCGAGGAGGTATCGCCCAAGTTTGATCCGGCTGCTGAAACCAAAGTACTTCCATCACTATAGCTGATCTTACTTGCATCAATCACCACTCCGGTTTTCGCATCGCTTAGTGATACTTTGCTGCCATCAGGTAAGGTAATTGTAGCGCTGTTTTTGCCGGGTTTGATGTCGTTTTGATTTGCAATTTCTGAATTACGATTGACAGTCGGGTTGCCGGTATAAAACCAAAGCCCTGTAACAATCAGAGCTACAGCTGCTGCTATTGCTGCCAATTTTGGCAGCAGCCTTGCTTTTTTAGGCTGATGGCCTGCTTGTAATGCCTGGTAATTGTAGATGTAGTTTAAAATAGTCTGCTTTTTTGCAGCATCCAATGCATTTTCGGGAACAGCCATTTCGTTACTAAAGGCGTCAGGAAAAAGCTGGATCAATTCCTGGTCGTTATGAGACGCAATGATATGCGACCATAGCTCCTCATTCTCCGCCTCGGTATTCAGGTTATTGAAATAGTTTTGCAGCAGGACTTGAAGCCTCGCGTTTGGTTTTTGCATCGTTTATTGGTTTAGGCGGTTTGTATACCTTTTAACTACATTGACACCCGGCGCGAAAAAAATGCTTAGTGGTTTATCAAAAAAAACTAAAAAAAAAATCAACAGACTGATTTACAGCAATATTTATTTAAACAATACGGCAAATAATGCCGGATAGGCAAGCGCATGTTTGTTGAAATGTTCGCGTATGTGTTTTAAAGCCTGATGCATATGTGCCTGTACGGTACGGCTTGAAACGTTCATCTTTTTTGCAACTTCTTCATATTTCAATCCCTCAACATGGCAAAGGGTGTATGCTGTCCGTTGCTGGGGGCTTAAGCTTTCGATAGCCTGGCTGAGTATCCTATTGCTTTCATTGTAATCCAGTATCTTATCTGTGGAATTGTCGACTTCCTGGATGTTAATTTTAAGCTGTGTTACTGATCTGCCATCTTGTGCCAGTTTACGTATCACGTTAATGGAATGATTTCTTACTACCCGGTTTAAATACGCCCCGAAATTTTTCACTTCATCGAGTTTTTCTCTGTTGAGCCATATTTTTAAAAATACATCCTGTACGATTTCACTGGCCTGATCTTCGGATTTAGTCAGCTTTCGACCATAGTCATATACATAACGTTGATAAAAATCAAAGATTTCCGTAAATGCACGCTGATCGCCCAGGGCAACCCTCGCCAATAGTTCTTCTTCATTTTTAAGCTGCCTGTTTTCCATCGGTTGCACCCCTGGGTAATAACTTGGTTATTAAACAACAAGTATAGTGTAAATTTTTAAAGTTGGCACATTGATAAAGTACCCTAACAATAAAAAAAAATTGCAATATTTTGATTTTCAAGACTTTGTTTATTTTAGCACTACTATTTTGATCCTACTAGGATTCGACCCCGGGAACACTACATTAAAAGTGTGATGCTCTACCAGCTGAGCTATGGAATCAATCTCATTTTTGAAGGGGCTGCAAAAGTATAAAATTTATGTGGACTTCATAGATCTTAAAGCAACAACAAGCTTAAAATCAATTAGTTTTTCTAAAGTGCTAAGGCAATTTTCAACGAGGGGGATCGTCAATTTCTCTAAAGAAATATTCTAATACACCATCGAAGACAAATTATATTTTGATTCAGGCTCCTGTTAAAAAAGGCAAACATATAGTGGCAACGGTTCCTCTCTTATTTACACCAGGACTTATGGTAAAGCTAGCCCGCCCGCCCGATTGCTTTTTGTTAATCATTTCAACCCTTTCCCGGATAGAAGTCAGCCCCATAGACATTTCTTTAACACCGCCCGTGGCAGTTTTATTTGCGCTGTTCCCAATTCCTACCCCGTTATCTTCCACAGTAATACAAATTTTATCTTCCCTTTTTTTAATTGTTACACCGAGATGAGCATCAGCTTTTGGGTCTATAATCAATCCGTGTAAAATGGCATTTTCAATTAATGGCTGGATCAACATAGGTGGCAGTTGTAAGGTGTTGAGCTGAATATCATCCGCTACCATAAATGTATAGGTGAAAGCACCATCATAGCGCATGGCTTCCAGCTCTGTATACAACATTAAAGCTTTCCATTCTTTGTCTCCGCTTACTAAACTTTTTGTCGAATTTTCAAGGATCAGTCTGCTTAATGCGGCAAATTTTTGTATCAACCTGGAGGCCTTTCTTTTCTCGTTGTCCATTACATAAGCTTCAATTGAATTGAGGACATTGAATATGAAATGTGGGTTCATTTGCGACCTGATGGCCTTTAACTCACTTTCAGAAAGTCGTTGTTTAAACACAAATTGGCTGCGAATAAAAGCTATCCTTCTTCTAACTAAAAGAAAGATGATTATAGCAACGGTTACAAAAGACAAGATGATGAACCACTTTTTTTCGTACCAAAAAGGTAATACAGTAAACTGTAAGCTTTCTTCTGCACTAAAAACCTCATCGTTATTGCAACCTTTTATATATAGTACATATTTGCCATGAGGCATGCTCCCTAAAGCAATGTCACCATTTTTTACCTGCTGCCATTTTGCATCTTTTCCAATTTTGTAAAAATATTTATTCTCTTGTGGTGCTGTATAGCTGTTAATTGCAAAATGAATATTTACAATTTTGGTACCTGCATTTAGCGTAATTTCTTTGTATTTGCCATAAGTTTCTATTTGTTTCTCCTGTCCGTCGGCACTCACATCCATAAAGATAACACGTGGTACGGTTGTGTTAGATTTTATATTGTAGGGGTTAAACCTGGTAACATATCCGCTATAACTCAGTAGATAATTACCTGATTTATCAATCTCAAAAAAACCATGCCCCTCATATTGAAAAGGTAAACCATTATTGTAATTAAAATAAGTGAAGCTCTTTTTTCTATCGTATTTTATAATTCCCTGCTGTGATGGAATCCATAAATTACCAAGTGTATCCACCAGTACTCTTTTAAGGTAATTTTCAGGCAAACCCATTTGATCATCAATCAATAAACCAGTTTTAGTGGCCTTGTTGATTTTCAACAACCCAACATCCGACGCAGCCCAGATTACATTTTCTTTATCTTGAGTGATATCAGTTACCCAACTTACTTCTCGTGATTTTCCGGCAGCATCTTTAATTTCAATTTTGTTAAAAGCGTCTTCTGATGGATTATAAATACTGATCCCTTTGGTTGCGCCAATCCAAAAATCATCCTGTTTATCAATTAAACATGAAAAAACAGAGCCATCTATATTTTTGCCATCTGGCAGATAATGTTTAATGAATTTCTCCGCATTCGGATCAAAAACATAAACTCCATTTTTTCTTGCCCTTATCCAGAATTTACCATCTTTCCTCTTGTATAGCTTAGAGACAAACAGATTATCTTTAATCCTTAAATTTAATGGTGGAAAAAATATTTTATAGCTATTCCCTGTTTTTTTAACCAGCCCGGAATCGGTACTGAACCAAAAATTCTTTTGTTCGTCCTGGTAAATACTACTGATAGATTTGCTAAGGAAGCTTTTTGAATTTTCTGGAATTTTCGGAATATGTGATATTAGCTTCCAATTTTTGTCAAACGAATAGATACCCTTTGCATAATGACAGGTAATATAAAAACGATCTGCTACTTCCAGCATATTATTGGGTATGCCCAAAAGCCTCGGATTGCTAAGTTTTACCTGCTGATAAACGGGGATGTTTTCAAAATTTTGATAATTTGGGTCTATGATGCTAATCCCGTTATCGGTTGATAGCCATAACCTATTTTGCCGGTCTTTAGCTAAGTGAAAAACACTGAAGGCATTTAAAGAGGAAGGATTTAGTTCATCAGAAACGTATTCCTTCACCTCGAAACTTTTAAGGTTTTTAAGCACAAGACCACCATTTATGGCAATGCAAAGCCAATTCTGATTTAGATTATCGGTCCATTCGATGATGCTATTTACCCGGGCAGCTGGTTCTTTTATTGGAATTTTTACCGGTTTAACGACATTGTCATTCAAAAAATACCGAAGCCCGTTTGTAGCTTCACCTATGTAGACAGTGCCGTTAGCGGTTTGATGCAAAGCAAGAATTGGATCTTGTTCAGAATGATAATTTACCGTTTTATTTTTCTGATCGATGAGGTACAAACCATTTGCACCCAATGCCCACAACCTTTTTTCGCGGTCTTCTGCTATTTGCTTAAAAGAACTAACGGCTTGTTTAACACCTTTTACTACAGTGACATAATTTATAAAGCGATTGCTTTTATAATCAAACAACTGAACTCCAGCATTTGTAGCCAACCATAAATTTCCCTTGCTATCCACAAAAGGCACACAGTTTTCATCAGCAGCTAAACTATTTCTATTTGCAGGTTGATGAATAAAATTGATTGCTTTTCCCGTTGTTGGATTAAAACGGGCAAGCCCTTTGAATGTTCCTAACCAAAGTTGATTTTCTTTATCTGCAACAATATTGATGAGGGCATCATTACAAATTGTAGTACTATCTCTGGCATTATGTTTAAATTCTTTGATACCTGTACCATCGTAACGGTTTAAACCTTTACCTGTTGCTATCCAAATGATGCCATTTTTATCTTCATAAGTACATCTCACTGCATTGGTACTTAAGCCATCTCTTACGGTAATTTGGTTAAATTTTAAATTAGGAAAAGACTGTCCTATAGCTGCGAAACAGCTTAAGATGAGCAATAGATATGTGGCAATCCACCTTTTCATATAAAACGGGCGATAGGAAGCTATTGGTAAAAATTGAATCTAATTCTTTTTCCCGGCAAATGCAATTGATCAGTTTGCTGCCAACGTTTAAAATCGCACATAGCTAGACAACAGCGTTATCGAAATTTGGGAGAAAAATTGCGGCAAAAGTACCTTCGCCCCCTGCTCCCGGCGTAATTTTGAAACTCGCTAAATAATTATTTTTTTGCGCATTTATCATGGCAATTCTTTCTTTTATAGAGGCCAAACCCATAGATTTTTCTTTAACTCCGGTTTTTGTTCTCGCTGTAGATTGATGATCTAAGCCGTTTCCGTTGTCTTCTACGGTAATACAAATTCCCTGCTCATGTTTTTTAAGCTGCACCTCTAAATGTGCTCCTGGTTTTGGGTTCACAATTAAACCGTGTAAAATGGCATTTTCAATTAATGGCTGAATAAGCATTGGCGGTAAAAGCAATGTTCTTAATTGCAGGCTTTCATCGGCATCGAAATTAAAACTGAAAGAATTGTTGTAGCGCATCGCTTCCAGTTCAGTGTATAATTTCAAGGCCTTCCATTCTCTATCGGCTGTAACCAAACTTTTGGTAGAGTTCTCCAATATCAACCTGCTTAAAGCGGCAAATTTTTGTATTAACCTTGAGGCAGTGTATTTGTCATTATCCATAATATAGGCTTCGATGGAATTAAGCACATTAAAAATAAAATGAGGGTTCATTTGCGAGCGGATTGCTTTTAGCTCACTTTCAGTTAATTGAAATTGATGCTTTAGCAAAAGCTCATTTTGTATTGCTTCTTGCTTTTGTAAGGTGTTTTTAAAACGCAATTGCCTGATCCTGTATAAATTAATTAAATAAACAATTACAGATGCTAAAACTAAAATAGCCAGGGCACCATAAAGCCAAAGCTGTTTTAATTCTAGTTTGCTTAATTTTTGCTCCTGCGATAATGCATTTAATTTATTTGCCTGGAGCTTTTCATTATTTTTTGAGATAATCAATTGCTTCTCTTTTTCTTGATTGATCAGTTTTTGATTTTCCAAAGAAATCTTTTGTAGATTTCTCAGCTGAATACCTTTTTGAAGTTCGGCATTGTTTAATGCCAATTGCAAAGATTGTTGTTTTAGCTGTTCATCGGCTAGCAGCTGCTTTTGCTGATAAGTAAGCTCTTTCTTATCAAATTCGTACTGCATACCCATTCTGGTAATTTCAGTCTTCTTTTTATCATTACCAATGCTATCGGCAAACTTGTAGAATGCCCGATGAAAAAAGAGTGCACTGTCTGGCATTTTCAGTGCTTCATAAACTTCACTCAGACCTAAACTGGCGTCTCTTTTAATTTCTGTAATATTAAGTTCCTTACCAATATTCAGTGCATCAAGACCATAAGTTTTTGCAAGCTTAAAATTGTCCTTTTTAAAATAGGCAGACGATACATTCTGATAATTTATTCCTAAACTTTTCTTACCACCTATTTTTTTATTTATTTCAATTGCTTTTAAGCCATGGGCCAAAGCTAAATCGGGCATGCTTAGCTCAGCATAATAAGCAGATAGATTTCCATTATCTCTGGCTACACCTCTCAAATCTTTTAATGAATCTGCAATTTTTAAAGATAGTGTACTGTATTTAATAGCCTCTTTGGTATTCTTATTCTTAAAATGGACAATACCAATGTTTGTTAAAGTGCTTGACTGACCGGACAAGTGATTGATTTTTTTAAATAACTGATATGATTTTTGATAATTAGCCATCGCCTGAGCTGGATTTCCCATCTCATTGTAAACGGTACCAATATTTACTAATGTTAAAGCTTCATCTACCTGATTTTTTTTTGTTTTTTCGAAATTTGAAAGTGATTCCAAATAATATTTCAATGCTTCAGGGAACTTAGATTGGGTCATGTTTATCAACCCTATAGTTCCTAAATCACCACCAATGCCATCGTAGCTTTTAAGTTTGCTGTCAATTACCAGGGCCTTGTTCAGAAATTCCAATGCTTCTTTGTATTGAGATAGGTGATAAAATATCACTCCTTTAACTCTGTACGCAGCAGAAACAATATTTTCATTCGCGATCTTTTCTTTAAATGAAATAATTTCATCTATATTTTTTAAGGCAGATTTCGCATCATATTGCAGTTTTTGAGCCGCGAGATTGAATAAAGTTGTTGCCCGATTATCATCAGGTTTTTGCTGCTTACCTAAAACTTTTGTAAGCGAATCGATCTTCTTATTTTGTCCGTAGCCCTCGAACGGATGGAAAAAAACACCCATACATACCGCTAAAAAACAGAAGATATATTTAAAAATTTTATGAAAATCTGAGGTTGTCATGCAATGTCACATTGTATTTTGTATAGACTATTCTACTGTGGGAGTAAAATAGCACAATGTAGTCCAAGTATCGTCAATGTCAACTAAGCTATAGTGGCAGTTCACTCATTCAAAACCCCTATTCACTCAAGGCTTTAAAAATAGCAGTAAAAAGAAACCCGAATAGGCTATACACGCTTCGCTCATCCCCACCTAGGTCTTACTCAATGAAACGCTGTATTCAATCATTAATACAAATTCTTATGAAATAGGTTAATAGGTTTGAGTAGGAAAACAAAAAATCAAATCTATTTCACCTTAAAACATATCATCATGAAAAAGCAAGTAATCACCTTATTGAAAATGGCCATATCATTGTGTTTATTGATTATAGTTAGCCTGAATGCCGATGCTCAACTAGGTAAAAAATTAAAAAGACACAAGTCGGTGGATCCTATGGACGGTAAAGTTAAGCCTGTCATCACATCGCCTGCAGCTGGCGCAACAATAGATGGCCCTTTCGTGATGGTAGGTAAGGCAGAACCAAATACGGCTATCAATATATATGTTTCTCCCATATATAAACTACCAAAAAGCCCCGATGGAAAACCAATTTTGGTGGTCAGTACACCAAAACATAAACATCAACATTTTACAGCCAAAGCAGATGCAAATGGCATTTGGCAAAGTCCGTTGATAGAAGTGATGTTTGATAGTAAAACAACGGATAGAAGAATATTTGCTTTTGTTAATCAGATATGGGGAAGTTATACCTATGAGACTAAAAACATCGAATATTTTGCTTCGCCAAAATTAACAATGACAATGGAAACCATTAAGGTGCCTGTAAAGCAAAGGAATTAATATCAATTTATCTATGAAAACCTGGATCATCTTTAGCCTACTGCTTTTCGTGACTGGAAGCAGTAGTCAGGCACAAAACCTGCCAAAAGCATACCCAACTGCAGTAAACGCGCTTAAATATTAATTAAAAAGAAAGACTATGAAAAACTTAAGGAACATATTCGCTAAAACGCTCATCACATTTTCTGTTTTGTTTGTGTTTGCATCTTGCAAAAAAGATAAGGATGTAGAAAAAGACGGGAATACGATAGATTTCACAAAATATTACATTACTGGAGAATACGACGCCTATGGCACACGTAACAGCTATGTTTTCACTTTTGGAGCACTAATGAAAGCCAGCTATTATTCTGTGGGCCAGTCCATATCTGGTAGCTATGCCTATACCGATGGGAACCTGAGTATTCATCAATCCAATAATGTAACATGTAATTATAGCCTTTCAAATGGTGTAATCACTAGTAGTAGTATTCCTGGTACCATCAGTTATTACTTACAAAAAATACCTGATGCCGACGCATTTGCAGGCAAGAATTTTAAGGGTACAGTTGCTACCAATGGGCTTGCTAATGGAAAATCGTGTTTAATCAAATTTACTACGGAGGGCAAATTTACTGTAAGTATTGATGGTTTTGGGCAAACTGGTAATGGTGCAGCATACACTTTACAAAACAACGGTGTAGCTACCGCGAATACAGGTTACGAAGGTAGGTTGCACCTAATGACTTTAGCCGACGGAAAACTATACTATTCACAAAGCTACGAAGGTCAAAACACTCATTACTTCGGCGTGCTTACATTACAATAAAACTAGAGGCAACTATGAAAAATCTAAAAATAATTACTATGCTGCTAATGCTTTTAAGCTTTATGGCATGTAAAAAAGATAAGGATAATGATGATGCCGAGAAAAACAATAAAGTTATAGGCATTTATGCAGGCGCACAGTTTTCCATGTTTATAAAAGCTGATAATAGCTTATGGGCAACAGGCCGGAACGATTATGGTCAATTGGCTGATGGTGCGACGGCTCATATATATACACCCAAGCTGGTGATGAATGATGTGGCTGCGGTAAGTTCCGGAAGTGCACATACCATGATTCTAAAAACCGATAAAACGCTGTGGGGAGTAGGCTACAATTCGGGTGGACAATTGGGCGATAACACGACCCAAACTTCAGCAAGCCCAAAGCAAATTATGACAGACGTAAGCGCGATAAGTACCTCTATTAATCAAACATTTGCGATAAAAACCGACAAAACACTTTGGGCTATGGGCCACAATTATTATGGCGAACTAGGCGATGGCACCACTCAAATGGTTAAAATACCCAAACAAATTATGGCAGATGTGTTAGCCGTAAGCGCAGCGTATAATTACACCTTAATTTTAAAAACAGACCATACACTTTGGGCTACAGGTGTTAACGAATATGGCAAATTTGGCGATGGCACCACCACCAATACTAAAATACCCAGGTTCATTATGTCTGGTGTAAAAGCCATTAATACAACTATAGACGCTAGCCTGATTTTAAAAGATGACAATACGCTTTGGGCGGTTGGGGCTAATCCTACTGGTAAATTAGGTGACGGAACTTATGACAATATCAGCACCCCCAAGCAAATTATGGCAAATGTAGCCACAATGAGTTCTATGACGCATCATACGTTAATTTTAAAAACCGACGGTACACTTTGGGCAACGGGAGATAATAGAGCTGGTCAGCTAAGCGTAGGAACTATGGCTATGATTAACTCGCCACAATTAGTAACCGATAAAGTAAAAAGTATCTCTGCAGGTACAGATCACTCCATAATTTTAAAAACAGACCATTCAGTTTGGCTTACAGGCTATAATGTTTACGGTCAATTAGGAGACCAGGCAGATAAAAGTAGATACATCTTCAAAGAACTAAAATTTTAAATTTTACAATTATGAAACCATCATGATTTTTCAAACAAGCAGTGGGATGAATAAATCTGATAGCTTCATCACAGATAAAAAACAAATTATAAACAGATGAAAAACTTAAAAAATACCTTGAAAATATTGCCGTTACTGTTGTTACTGGTATTGGTAAGCTGTAAAAAGAAAAATGCTGCACCCGATGCAGTTGCTGAAGAAATAGCAGCTAAAGAGCTATTGGATTATTACATCGTAGCCGAACATGCAATTGGCCCCAATAAGTTAATGATATTATATTTTACCGAAGATAACCTGGCTATAAAGGCTCAGGCACATCTTTTAGATGGCAATAAGGTTATAAATGTAGATGTAAAAAAATCAGCATTCAGTATTGATTACTTTGGTGATGGAAAAGCGGTTTATAACTTTGTTGTTGAGAGAGATGCTACTGGAAAGTTAATTTTAAAATCTTATAGTTTCAATTTTAATGGACAAGGCAACGAGCTTGCCTATGCTACAATGGTAAAGACAAGGGCGGCACCCATCTTTACAGGCCTTTCCTATAAAATGATACCTAGCAATGTACCTTTTAATATGATCAATACTGGTACTCCCTTTAGTATCAAACCAAGATCAAGTACAGATAGAGGTGCCTTATTATGGGGCAGTAGTGGGCCTTACTTTTCTGAGCTAATAAATATAGGTTTTAAAACAGTTGATGGGGCGTATATGGCTGTATCTCTTCCCAACTGGAAGAGTATAGACAAACCAATTATGCTACTGGAAAGGAAAAATGAACTATTTATAGCGGCCAAAAATCCGTAATAACAAAATCCGGCGATAGCAATCCGGTAGTATCCTGTAAAACCTTAAAAAAAACTATACCATGAAAAATTTGAAAAACGCATATTTCATGCTAATCTTAACGGCATTGTTTGTAGCGATTGGTTGCAAAAAAGATAAAAAAGGGCCAAATGTAGATATCACAACAGGCTTACATGTAAAAGACGGTAAATACCTGGCAGATAAGTGTGGCAGTAAAGTTATACTGCGAGGTGTAAACATGGGTAACATCTACGCTGTAAACTTCGGCTTAAAAGAGTTAGAAGAAATAGAAAAAACTGGGGCAAACAACGTACGTATTGTATTAGAAAGGAACTATAAAGACTGGGCAAATGGCGGTGCAGTTACTGCTTTAACAGCTGCTAAAATAGAGCCTGTAATTACCACTTGTTTAGCCAAAGGGATGATTCCGATTTTAGAACTGCATGACTTTACCGGAAGTGCAAACGCAGCTGCAGACTTGCAACAAGCCGCTCAATGGTGGACAAGTGCCGGCATAAAAAGCATGCTTCAAAAATACCAGAAATCAATCATTTTAAATATTGCAAACGAGCCAGATAATGGTTCAGCTTCTGATGCAGGTTATGCAGATGCTAACCTCAACGCTGTTAAAGCAATAAGAAATGCAGGTTATACCTGCCCTATAATGATTGACGCTGCAAATTGGGGTAAGGACCATGTATTTTTCTTATATAAAGGACAGGCACTAATGGATGCCGACCCGTTGCATAATTTGCTGTTTAGTGTACATGCCTATTGGCCAACTAAAGGTAAATTTGGGGATTACAGCGATGCTAAAATTACCGCAGATTTTGGAGCACTTAAACAATCAGGTTTGCCAATTGTACTTGGCGAGCTGGCCTGGGCCGATATACAAACTACAAACATAAATAATCACGATGTAGAAGTGCCATATACCATCAATTATAAGTTGTTAATGAAACTGTGTCAGGAAAATGAATTTGGTTATATCGCCTGGTGGTGGGGTTTCAATAACAATCCTGGCGCTAACAATCAATTAAGTATGACACAGGACGGCTTATACAACGGCTTAGCTGCTGCTGGTAAGGAGATAGCTGTTAACGATGTCAATTCTATTAAAAACACATCAAAACGTATCTGCCAATAAAACCTTAAATCCTATGAAAAAGCAAATCTTGTTCAGTTTGGCTTATGGTTTAGGTGCAGCTCCCGGCGTAAAACTATTTAATTAAACTAAAAACCAATCAATTATGAAAAATTTACTAGTGATCACTCTATGCTTTTTAAGCATTGCCTTTATTGCAAAGGCGCAAACAAAAAAGCCGGTTAAAAAAACAACCACCACCACTAAAACAACGCCCGCTAAAACAACGGCTACCACCAGAACAACTACAACCAAGCCTGTTGCAACAGATGAGGAAACCGGAGTTAAAGCTGCGAAGCAAACTAAAACAAACGCTGGAAATACCAGCGGTTACAAAGCAGCAATAGGTTTAAAATTTATTTACGGCGTAGCACTAACAGGTAAAGTTTTCATCAGTAAGAAATCTGCGCTCGAAGGTATTTTAAAGTATAACGGTGCTGGTGGTTTGGGGAGCAACATTGCATTTAGTGGATTGTATGAATATCATGCACCGATTAAAGGTGTTGATGGTTTGCGTTGGTACCTTGGTGGTGGTGGGCATGTAAATTATTTCAGTTGGAAAGATAGCGATGTTGATGCGGTAACCAGTTTTGGAGTTGCCGGGATTGTAGGTTTAGAGTACAAATTTGCAAACCTCCCATTAGCGGTAAGTGCCGATTGGCAGCCAGGCTTTATGATTAGCCCAAGCAGTGGTTTCTCTGCAGAAAATGGTGGTATCGGCATTAAATATACTTTCTAATCGTTAAATCAAAAACTTTTGCCATGAAAAATCTGAATGAATCTGATCCCGCCAGATGACGGACTAACCAGTTGTAAAACTCCCTATTGCATACACCAAGAAAATAAACGAAATTTAATTAAAAATAAGATGTTAAAAGCAGCGATATTAGATGATGAGGTTAAGGGGAGCAAACTGCTTAGCCAAAAGCTTGAATTTTTTGAAGATGAACTACAGGTAGTTGGGATTTTCAATCAGCCGGCCAAAGCGTTAAATTCCATTGTTGAGCTTAAACCAGATGTACTTTTTTTAGATGTTGAAATGCCGGAAATAAATGGCTTTCAGTTTTTAGAGCGTTTGGGCAGCTTTGACTTTGAAGTAATTTTTACTACCGCATACGATAGCTACACCCTTGAGGCACTTCGGTTAAGTGCGGTAGATTATTTGCTCAAACCGGTTGATGAAGAAGAACTTAAATCCGCGATTATCAGATTAAGGAAACGTGTAGCAGAAAAATCTAACTACAAATCCTTAAAAAAAGAAAAAATCAATAGCAATCGGTTAGCGCTGACTACTGCCGAGGGTATATACATAGTTGATAAGACCCAAATTATCAGGGTTGAAGCCATGAGCAATTACAGCGTGTTTATACTGGCCGACAGTAAAAAAATTGTCGTTTCCAAAACCTTAAAGGAATTTGAAAACATGTTAGATGATGATTTTTTTACACGTATCAGTCGTTCTATGATCATCAATTTAACTTATGTGGTTAAGTATCGTAAAGGAGACGGGGGAACTTTGGAGCTCTCTGATGGCTCAGAAGTTGAAGTATCGACCCAAAGAAAAGACGCCTTACTACAGAAGTTGTTTTGATTGTTTGATTAATTATCAAAATCGATAATTTTGACAAGCTTTCGTGTGATTTATAGTCCAATGAAGATTACCGAATTTTGATTTTCAAGTGCTGTAAAATATAATATTACCAGTGGTCTTACATAAGCATTAAATAAAGTAACCTTATCTTCTGTTCCAAGCTGTTTCAATTCCTTTTTGACCTCAGTTGATAGGCCATCATACATTTTAGAAAAACCATCAAAAGTTTCAATTTTATTGCTTTTTATCCATTTTGCAATTTCAATTATTTCAGAACTGGGAAGAAATCCGCCAATATCTCCTACGCTAACACTTTTGCGAACAGAACGACCAAAAAGCATCTTGTAAGGAATCGTATCTTCGTTTATAAAAGGGTCAGTCGTATTTAAAAAAATCATTCCTAAATCACTTGTCATTTTATATAGATCAACCTTTGTATCCTTCGTTTTAGCAATTTGTATTTCTATATCCTTTAAATCTTCAAATTTTTCTGCTTTTCCAACTCTATATAAATTAATTGAAATTCCAAAAGTTGTTTGTTTGTAATTGGTAGAGGGAAGTAATTTTTGACTATTTTTATCATGATTTATAGAATATGATCTCATAGATTCTTGATTATCAAGTGTAGTCAGAAATAGAAATGGGACTAACAGAAGATGTTTGAGTACTATCATTGTCGAACAAATATTAATTTTGTGAATGCAATTAACAGATTATTTAACTAACTTTTAACTGTTAGTCAAAAAATGTTTAGGCTATGTCTTTTAACATCATGATCATGCAATATTCTCCAGATACTGAAGTACCTCTTCTTTCTTTCTGCTCGAAACCGGAATGTGTTCTTTATTCTCCATTTGTAAATAACCTTCGCGGTAATACTTTTTAACATAGTTGAAATTTACCAGATAAGATTGATGACACCTCAAAAAACCAAATGGTGTGAGTAAATTCTCGTATTCTTTCAGCCCCTTAGAAACCAGTATTTCTTTTCCGTTTTTTAAATAAAAAGTAGTGTAGCCCTTATCACTCTTACAAAATACAATCTCTTCCATGGTAACAACTTCAATGCATTCGATATTCTTTAAAGCAATACGCCTGGCGGTGCCCACACCTTGCGCAAGGTAATGAGCTTTGGCAATGGCTAGTTGTTGCTGATTGAAAGCCTCTTGTTCCTTATGGTGAAAACATTTATTTAAAACAGTGTTTAATGAAATTTCATCAATAGGTTTAAGTAAGTAACCAAAAGCGCCCAAATTCAATGCTTGAATAGCATATTGGTCATAAGCTGTAAGAAAAACAACCTGAAAATCGCTCGTCCCAATTTCATCAAAAAGATGAAAGCTATCACCATCCTTTAATCGGATATCTGCCAGAATAATATCCGGTGCTAAGGCAGGTATCTCAATTGCAGCTACCGAAATTTGATCTGAAGCACCTACTACTTCGACAAAGCTGATTTTTTTTAAAATCTGCAAAATATGCTGCATGATTCGCACTTCATCTTCCAGGATATATAGTCTCATTTTCTTGTTTTTTTATTCTTCAATCAGGGGTATGATGATTTCAGCAATTACACCTTGCCCGCCCCCTTGTTTTTTATCATTTACAGTAAATTTTGCGTTTTGCCCATTTGATACAAATAATAAGGCTAACCGCTCTTTAAGAATAACCTGGGCTAAGGATTGCTTCTTTTGTTTATTTACATCATTATTATTGATTCCGCTGCCATTATCGTCAACCTTTATTACCAGGAACTTGTTTTCTTTATTAAAAGAAATTTCCAAAGCACCTTTGTAATTGATATGCCTAAAGCCGTGTTCTATGGCATTCTCTACAAAAGGTTGTATCAGCATAGGCGGGATAAGTGTATGTTCAAGGCTTAAATTTTCATCTACAATAATCTGATAGTTAAACACACCATCATAGCGCATTTGCTGCAACCGGATGTAGTCATTTAAAGAACTTAATTCTTCAGCCAGCGCTATAAAATCCTTCCGGTTTTGCTCCAAAACACCTCGTAACAAGCCCGAAAATGAGTTAAGATAGGAAACTGATTCGTCAACATGGCCTGAGGCAATTAAACTCTGCAGGTTGGCGATGGCATTAAAAATAAAATGTGGATTCAATTGAGTTTGCAATAACTTATGCTCAATGTTCAGTCTTTGGTTCTCAGATTTCAACAAGGTGTTTTTTCCTTTTAGACGCTGTTGGCGATAAAGGAAATAAAAGAAAAAGAGAACCCCTAAAAAAATCAATGTTAACAAAACAAGTGTCCACCGTTGCTGCGTTATAAGGGTTTCATTTAACTTGTTCCGTTCATTCAATTCTACTATACTCCGGTCTTTTTTTTCAGTTTCGTATTTCTCTTGGATTTCTGCAATCTTAACCGCCTCAATAGCATTATGATTCCTGAATCCTATGGTATAGGAAGAGTCTGCAGCCTCCAGGGCCCTTACAAAATCGCCCTTTAGTATATAGGCATCTTTTAGTCCATTGTAATGCAATTCTTTTTGCTTATTGAACTTATTATTTTTTTCCAGCTCAATACCCTCCCGATAATACTTGATGGCCGAGTCAGGTTGCTTATTTCGAATAAACGATGTTGCCAGATTGTTATAAGCAATGTCATTCAGGTTGTTACTTTTTTTAAGATAATTAAAATACTTCTTACTATACTCCAGCGTTTTTACAGTTTGATTTTGCCGCGCATAAATTTGCGATTCATTATTGTAGGTACGGGCAATGGCAAGACTATCTCCGATTTTAAATGCTAGTTCACGGGCTTTACCATTATAAAACCTCATTTTTTGATAATTCCCCAATCGCGATGCCAGCATAAAAGAAATATCATAATACCGCTGTTTAACAACCGGATGAGCTTTATATGGATGTTGTTCAAAATATAGATCCGAGTATTTAAGCGATTTTTCCTCATTTTTATTTTGAAAATAAGCTTTAGCCAATAAATCGTAAAATCGGTACCTAATACGGCTATGAACCCTTTCAGCAATCTCTATTGCGGCAAATATCTTTTCCATTACCTTTGGTTCTACCAATAGTCCATCTCCAAAACTCTGACTTAGTACTCCGTAAGTCTTCAATATTTGTACATCATCATCCGGCGTTTTGCCTTTCATTTTTTGATACGCTGCAACGGCACTATCCTGCTTTTTTTCCAGCAAATATTTTCTTGCTTTAAAATAATGAAAATAGGAATCGTAGGGATGATTATAAACTTTGAAATCACTGATTTCCCTTTCAATTGCCCTTTTGTAGGCCTCAGTTGACAGGGTGTCCTGGGCAATAATTGTCGCCAAATAATCTTTTTCTGGCCTGGTTGTTTGAGCATTCTCTTTTTGCACTTTAGCTGTATTTTCTCCATTTCTGCAGGCACAGAATATCAAAATACCACAAAACAGAAAACGGGCAAAAATGGTTGATGTACTATTCATTAACGAAGACACTATATCCTTTGAATGTGATTAAAATTGTTAATATGTTTAAACAAAACTACTCAGTCTGGTCGCTTAAAAGTTTTCTGATCTGATAGTAACCTTTCAACCAATCTAAGATCTATATAGTAATTGCCTTTTTCATTTGGAGTCAAAGATATGTTTTGTAAACTTTCTTACAATACATATATTCCTGATAAGGATGGTTGTCTATTTGAACTTTTTCTCGCTGAGAATTTTTCCCTGAATTGGTTGAACATGTAAACTTCGGTGTATGCCAGGGTCGGTACAAGCGAAAATTGATATACGGTGGTTTTGAGTCAATATCTGTCGGTTCTATATAAATATTCGTCGTTATAGAATCATATCATAAGTACATTTTTTATTTCTACAATTGGCCTTCATACCTGATGAATTTCTTATCATAAAAATCTGTCGAAGTCTACAGGATATTGGCATCGGGATTTATGAAAAAACAATCATTACAGATATACATCCAAAATCCACGAATATTGGCGCATAGGGTACAAATATAAAATCACAGTTTTTTGAGTGATTTTTAATGCTGAGTATTACAGAAAATAAGGAATATGGCATCATCTACCTATGCATACATCCTTATTCATTTAATTCACATTAAAAACAAAAATTATGAAAAAATTATGTGCTGCGTTATTATTCTCTTTTATAGGAATAAGCGCTTTTGCAAGTGATCTGACACCTAAAGTTAAGGGTGCAACACTAGAGGTTAAAACAACCTTGAAAAAAGACAAAATTGAGGTATCAACAGCGAAAGAAGCGGTTGGAAAACTTAAACGTGTACAAGTGAGAGTTGACTGGATGGACGAATGTGGCAATACAATGGCTATATATGTATCAGCACCACAGGGTACACCCTATGGTGACTATTGGATGGCAGCTGCCAACCATGCAATTAACATTATGAGAAATAATGGTGGTTGTTTATATTAATTCGACCGTTAGATTCCCGGGGTGCTTTTAACCCCTTATTTTTTATCCCTTACAATAAACCTGATGCGTAATTACATCAAGCTTATTGCAGCTGCACTGTTATTGTGCAGCTGCTATGCTTTTAACTATAAAAACATAACTGAACCACCTACCGGAGTTGCTTATTATCACTTTTTTCACATCCGGGATACAACAAATACAGGTATTTTATGGGAAGAGGATTTTATGATGCCTTTTAATGCGTACCAAAGCTTTTATACAAGCGCTACAAAGATGACCCAGGATTCAATCCAGATGGCAAAGATAGAAGCAGCTATGAAAACCGGGAGCAGTTCAGTAAATATGGGTACTTTATTACGAACGACCAGTGATAACATTTACCTGAACGAAAAGGAAAGCACACTATATATAAACAAGAACTTTAACAGAAACAACTACCTGATAAAAGAGGCTTTAGAAAAAATAAACTGGAAAATTGAACAGGAAACCATAGAAATATTGGGCTATACCTGCCAGAAAGCTACAGGTAAGTGCAAAGGCAGACAATATACAGCCTGGTTTACTACCGATATACCTGCAAGTCTTGGCCCATGGAAATTACACGGCCTGCCAGGTTTAATTTTAGAAGCGTATGATGCAAGTCAGAGAATAAAATTCACTTGTACAAAAGTGGTTACAAGTGGCAAAATTCCAACTTCATTATCATTGGAACTACCTGCAGATGCTACAGCAACTACTGCCTCAGCATATCATCAAATGGAAAAAGCGAGCAAAAATGGCTTTGGTATGGATGTCATGAATTCAAGTGGTTTAACCATTGATAATGTAACTGTAGATAAAAACGGATCTGGTACAACACGCAAGAAATTCGTAATGAATTTTCCATTGGAATTAACCAACTAAGCAAATAAGCTTTGTGCAAAAAAAAACTATTTTATTCTTCCTTTTAATATTTTCTACTCGTTTACTTTATGCCCAAAGTACCATAACCATAAATGGAATCGTAAAAGACAGTATTGGCAGCCCTGTTGACTTTGCCTCTGTAACCCTGATCAATGAAAATGGCGCAGGAATTTCTTTTACAAAAACAGATCAGCAGGGCTTATTTAATACTGGATTCCAGGGAAACAAAGAGCGTCTTTCTCTAAAAATAACGGCTATAGGTTATCAGCAACTTGTGGTTCCGCTTTCCACTATCGCTCATTATCCTTATGTTGCGACACTAAAAAAAGCTTACAATCAATTATCAGAAGTTACCATAAAATCAAAAAGTAAGATATCTCTATCCAGCGATACATTAAAATATAATGTCAGCGCATTCAAGGATAAAAACGATCGGGTAATTGCGGATTTGATCGCCAGACTTCCGGGCATTCAGGTAGATGACAATGGTGCCATCAGCTACAATGGGAAGCGTATAACCAATGTGTATATAGATGGTGATAATCTTTTGGATGGGAAGTATAGAACTGCCACCAATAATGTGCCTGTTGATGCTGTAGAGCAGGTTCAGGTGATAGAAAAAGATCAACCAATCAAAGCTTTAAATGGTTATATGGTAGCCAATAACATTTCGTTAAATTTAAAACTTGCCGATTATGCCCGAACCATTACCATCAACACCGGTTTTTTAGGTTTAGGCAACAAAGCCTATGTTGCAGAATTGAATAATCTTATTTTTAAAAAGAGAATTAAGAGCATAAACAATTTAAAAGTAAATAACATTGGTCAGAATCTACAAACAGAGCATGCCAACATCGGGGTATCTTTTAATAGCAGTGAAATTGGTTTAAAAACCCCAAGGCCATACCTTTCTATGATGAGTGAGCGAACCCCCACTCTGGCCGAGAAATATCACCTCATAAATAATGATAACGCAGGGAATATCAATGCGCTTTATAAACTTAAATCTGACTGGGCCTTACGCTTAAATATTGCAGCCCTGGAACTAAAAAGAAATTACAATTACAACAATTCGGTTAATTACTTCTTGCCGAATGCTGATACCGTTCGTTACAATGAAATACAGCATGCCATTGAAAAACTAAGCCAATGGCAAATTGGTGCCCAAATAGAGAAAAACAGCAATTCGATATATTTAAAATCTAACACAAAACTAGATCTCCCCAAATGGGATCGAAGTGGCGGCACAAGTCAAAATAACGTGGCATTTAAGCAGATACAGCCAACAAATCAACTATCCCTGAGCAATGAAACTAATCTTACAAAGGCAATGGGTGTAGATCAAGTATTGCAATACAACTCTGTGCTACAGTTCTATAAAATGAACGAAAATCTAAAGATCTCTCCGGGAGTTCAGCAAGACATCGTTAATGATAGCATAGGCTATTTGATGCTTAATCAGCAAGTAAGATCAAAAAACCTCTTTATAAATCAATCTGCTACCTATAAAACAAAATTTGATCGTTTTATCCTTTCTGCATCGTTAGGCGCATATTACGAACACAATACACTTTATAGTGATTTATACAAAACCGACAGTTTAAACGTAATCAGCACAGTCGGCAAAGACTTTAGAAATGATGTCGTGTTCGAAAACATGGGGTTCTATGGAAAAGCGGCATTAATTTACCAGCTGCAAAGAGGCTCCTTAAGCATAGAAACCACTCCTGCCTACAGCTTTATAAAGTACAATGCAATAAAAGCAAACGCTGAAAAAAACACCTGTTTTCTGCTTAACCCAATAATAGAATTCCGTAACAAACCAGGAAAATATAGTGAGCTTAATTTTAGATATAGCCAGCAAACCAGCTTTGGAGAAATTACTGATATTTATACCGGTAATATATTGGCCAGCTACAGGCAGTTCAGCGCTAATGACACACCCTTGCCCAAAACAGATCTACAAACTATTGGAGCCAGATATGCCTATCGTAAACCCATAAAAATGTTATTTTACTTTATCTCCTTAAACTACGATAGAACCGCGCAGAATTTTATAAATTCTTATGTTATTGATAGTGGTGTTACCAAAGCTATTGCCATAGATTATAAAAATGTCACAAACAAGTATGCCTTTAGTGGAAATATTTCGAAATATCTATTTTCAATTGCTACTAATATTTCAGCAAGCGTAAATATAGGATTGCAACAGGGAAACAGTCTGTACAACAACGAAATTTCCCCTTTCAATGCTTACAGCATGAATTTATCGCTAACAGCGAGAAAAAAAATATTATCTAAAATAACAATTTCACTAACCGGAGATCTGGGAAAATTCATCAATGAACAAAATACATTGGGTGATCCGGTGATAAAGAACATCACCAGGTTAAGCAAAATAAAAGCAGAATGGCAACAAAATTTAGGCGATCAGATAGCTTATACGATTGCTTATAATTTTACTTCTTATAAGCAGGCATTAAGACAGATGGTAAATAATAGCTTCCTGGATTTGAATTTAAAATACAGTCCTCCCAAGTGGAAAAGCTTTTTTGAGCTTCAGTGCATAAATTTGATCAATCAGAACCTTTATCAACAAATCAATTCGGATTCAAATCAATTATCGACATTTCAATTACCACTAAGACCACGAACACTCTTGTTAAAGTACTCGTTTACCTTTTAAACGTCTTTTTGACTAATACGTAATGCTAAACGTTCCAGTTGATTGAAACACCTTTTCTGGAGAATCCAGAGAATAATTGAGCGTTATTTTAGAATTAAAATCCCCTTCAATTAAGGTATTTGCTACCTTAAATTTCTTTACAGAAACAGATCCGGGCGAATAGCTGCTGCCCCATGTCATGAGATAATTCTTACCTGGCGAACTAAAGCCAAGAGTGTAAATTGGAAAACTCCCCCCAGATTCTCCGACGTAAGTAATAAAAAAACTTTTTTTATTTACTTCACTCTCTGCATGAATTACGGTAGTCATTACACCATTGACGAATACATTTTCAAATTTAACTATGTCTTGGGGTGCTTGAAAAATATGTGTCACGCCGTCTAAAGTAATGTTTACATTCCCTTTTTGCAAAAGAGTACATGGAGAAATTGGCGGTATCGAGTTTTTAATGCCTATGCTGAAAAACGTTGAAGTATTTTTATAGATTTCCTTATTCTGTTCATCGTATAAGGTTAATGCTCCATTTGAGCCGAGCGAATTACTACAATTGATAAAACTAAAATTATATACCCCATTTTTAATTTCGCTTTTATATTTCTTATTGTTAAATACAAATTCAGCTTTTCCTTTTAGGGGTGCAAAACTGCAGTCTTCAAGTTTTCCGGTAATCGAGGTTATATAAGTATCCAGATCGACCTGAAAAGTCTGGTTACCAATTGCCAGCGGTTCTATTGAACCAACACCTAATAATGCAATTCTATTACCACATTGACTAAAAATGGCCGTCCTTCCGGGTCTTCCTGCTGGAATATAAATTAAACATATTCCTTTTGAATTAATGGGAGATGCTTGCTCACCACCCGTAAATTCTTCTGGTACATTGCGAAAAACAAAATCTGTAGCAGGGTTCAAATTTTTATCCCTAACATAAGCCTTTAATAATGCAGGTCGGTAGGCCGTCCCCCATCCTAAATAGGTTAATCTTGTGGTTGTCCCTTCCAAAAAATCACCATTCAACTTCGCAGAACCATTAGCAGACCAATTTCCTTCTGTTTCATTAAAAGCCCATGCACTCGTGGTGCCAGAAACGTAAATGGATCTCCAGCCCATATTAAAACCATAACTCATCGGTTTTGAAAGTTTTAGCTTCTCTCCTGCTTGCCCATACAAGCCTATACCAAAGCTCGCCCAAAAACTGATCGCCATTTTCTCACCTGCAGCTGAAAAACCTCTTGCATCACCAGGATATTCATCAGAACCAAATGATCGCATTTTAACACTAACAGTGCCTTGGTAATCGCTGCCATCTTCTTTGAGGACACCATTGGCCTGAAAAACTAATCTTGCATCACTTGTTGTAACTGTTCCGCCATTGACTGAATTAAAAGTACCGGCAACCAACTCTGGCCTTAGATAAAATTTTAAGCCCCCTAGCGTAGTATTTTTCTCAACCACTAAAGTTTTACTATAGTTAAAATACCCTTGTTTAGAGATTCTGAGAATTACATTATCTGTATTCGTAACCGTACCATTGTACTCAAATAGACCTGCACTATTCGTTATAATTGACTTTCCATCAATAATCACGGAAACACCACTCGCTGCCGAACCGTCGCCATTAAGTACAACTCCAGAAATACCAACTTCATCCACCCCCAGTTGTGGCACAACAGGAGTAACAATTACATCGGTATTATTATTTTTTTTACACCCAAGGAATAAGAATACTATGAGTATGAATGTTTGGATGGCGCTAATTTTCATTTAACAAAAATAATTATTTTTTTGTCATGACCAATCCTTCATACCATAGAATGAAAACCAATAAAAAGGCTATAGAATAATCTATAACCCTTTTAATAATTTTTCTGAAAAACTTTAACACTATACTAACATGGCGTTATCTTTTGTGATCCCGCTGGGATTTGCACTTAGTGTCAAAATCAGCGTTTAAATAGTTCTAGTTCATCCAAATCTATAACTCTTTGTCAATCCCCTTATATTTCAAAAATTCTTTCCGCATAAAGCTGACCGCACGGCTCATCTGCACCTTTGCACTGTTTTCCGAAATATTAAGAATAGCAGCAATTTGACTAAATTTATACTCTTTCTCCAATCGCATGAGTACGATATCCCGGCCTCGCTGTGGTAGTTTTTGTATAATCAGGCCTAGCAAATCCAGCGTAACCTTGTCGTTATAAACATCTTTTTCTTCAACAACGTTTAAACTATCCGACCATAACATCGCTTCTACAATACCCTGATGATGAGTATCGTGTACTTTTCGATCTCTGAGGTAGTTTAAACAACGGTTCCTCACCGTTCGAAACAAGTAAGCCTTTATAGAAATAGAAACAATATCCACATTTTCATACAACTTCATAAAAGCATCCTGTACAATATCCTCAGCAGCTTCCATATCCCATATATAATGGCTGGCAAAGGATAGAAGATGCGGATAGTATTCTTTGAATACTACCAAATAAGCATCTTCATCCTTTGCCTTAAGCTTTTGAATCAATAAAGAATCTTCTATAATCATGGTTGTTATACAGAGACACTTAACTCCTAAAAAGGTTACCGACTCATTTCAAGCTCTACTCTAAGTTTTTTACCTAAGGTAGAGTTTTGCAGTTCTGTTGTATAGTCCTTTAAAAGCGCTGAAAGTTTAGGTCCCAAACCGGGCTGAAATTGATGGCAGTAAAGTATAGCTACTAAACCTATATAGCTTTTAGTATGATTTTTTATAAATCCGGTTACATTGTTTACTGCACTTCGATTGACCCGTTCTAATGCTTGCTGATAAGCATCTACTTCTCCTTCTTTCACTTCTACATCTCCACCCATATTAACACCCCTTGTATAACGTCTATTAACAGATTCAACTCCCGTATTTCTATCATTGAGCATAGCCATTAAAGTAGTATATTCTGAAACAATTTGCACTGGAGGATCCATCTTCCAATTGCTGAAAGAACCTTCAAATTTCAAATGAAACTCGCCTTTATCTACGTAAAGTGTAATAGCTTCGACAGTTTTTTCCTCTTCTTTCTTGAATTCATTCAATTGCTTTCCATCAGGACTCATAATCAAAACCATTTTCGATGGTTCCGTTATCATAATGCTTTTTTCGAATTTACCGTTCACAATTTTTGCAGAATCCATCATTTTTATTTGTTTTTCCTTTACAACATCGGTATAAGTAAAATAAATAACTGCTTGTGGTTGATAACCTGTCAATTCGCCAAAAATCCTCACCTTGTTTTGAGCATTAATCTGAACTGAGACCACCATTAATCCGATTAATAAAAAGTACTGTTTCAATTTTTTCATAATTATTTTTTTAAGTATATATTAATTTTGTTTTTAGTAAATATTGTTGATAAGTATGTATTAATCACTATTGTCCAAATCTCCTCTGCCAATATATATTATGACGCATCAAAGGATTGTTTGGATCAGCCTCCATATTAACGAATGCGGCCCCATCACGTAAATCCTGATCAGTAAGTTTATCCGTACTAAATTGTTTTAAGGATGGTTCTATTCGTAAATAGCCGTTTCTTATCACGTCGTACCAGAAGCTATCGGGTTCAAACAACATTTCTTTTTTCACTTTCTCTTCATATATTGCATAGCGTAAATCCCCATCAGAATTTTCATAGAGTTTTGCTTGTGAACGTGCACGTACTTTATTTAAATCTGCAATTGCCCCTCCCATATCGCCTAGTCTTGCTCGAGATTCCGCGCGTAATAAATAGATATCTGCCAACCGCCAAAATACACGATTTTGAAAACACCCCTGCACCAACCCTAATTTTGTCCCTGAAGTATAGTATTTGAATCGTCTATATTTATTAGAGAAGGCTAGTCCTTTCATTGAAGGAACATTTGAAAGAGAATCAAACTTATAAAACCAACTTTTCAATCTTAAATCCTCTGAAGAAAATAGTCGTTTCACCGAATCAGCTAAAAGTTTCAGATCTAAGTACTCAGGCGGAACCATATTCTTAAAATTAATTGGACAATCATTTTGACTATAAACATTCAAGCCGTGATATTCTCTCTGATTGTACTTTAAACTATAAATGTTCAACTCATCCCAATATTGCCTTAGTTCTGCTTCATAAATGCTTTCTGAGCTATTTCCAACTAATACTGATTCACACACCTGTTCAGGATTTGGGGCCAAATTATATTGCCCAGATTCAATAATTTGAGAACAAGCATCAGCCGATTTTTTCCATAAACTAAGCTCGTCGTAATTAGCGTCTTTTACCTGAGCTAAATATTTTGCGCCAGCTTTCCATGCAGTCAAATTTGCTAATAGTGCATTTGCAGCCCCTTTTGATGGTGTAAATTTATTCGCAGGAGGGTTTCCTTGTGCATCTTTTATATCACTATATTCAGGCAAAAGCTTTACTGCCTGCTCTGCCAGATCTATTGCATAGTCAGCCACTTCTGGCCACGGACTTTTGGCAACGGGCTCTAAAATCACATCATCTTTAATCAATATCACATCACCATAACGTCTAATTAGCCATAGATAAGCAAAGGCTTTATAAAAATTAGCGCGGCCACGATAGTAATCCTTTCTGGGTTCTGGCATATCAGTTTGATCCAAATAACGTAGAGGAATGTTGCTTTTATGAATAATCTGGTAAAATCCGAGCGAAGCCTTATCATTAGGGTAATGTGAACCTTTTAAAAAATCAAAAAGATTGATATAATTAGTACTATACCTATTATAAAAAGATTGAAAAAATGAATCATAATTGGTTAATAATAAATTCTCCACAAGTCTGACATTTAATTCTGCAGAATTCATTAAACTCTCAATATCTTTTTCAGTTCTTATCCCGTTTGAATAGGTAATTGAATTCTTAGGGTTTAAATCCAATGCTTTTTTACAAGAAATGGATGAAAAGACTATTATTAGTATTATAAAGTAAATAAGTTTCATGTTAAAAAATTAGATGGTTAAAACTTTAAGGTAACTCCAAATGTGAGCTTGCGAGCAAGAGGGTATGCAGTTCCATCATCTATCCCATTAGCTAAATCCACAACTTCTGGATCCATACCATTATAATTGGTTAAGGTGAATAGGTTTTCAGCGCTACCAAAGAAACGCAATTGCTGAATTCCTGCTTTCTTTAGCCATTCGTTCTTCCAATTATAACCAAATACCAATGACTTCAATTTTGTCCAGCTTACATTTTGTACATAATAATCTGAACCCAATGTAAATGACGGAAATTTCGCCCCATCGTAGAATTTATTTTCAGGATAACTAGCTTGGTCACCTGGGCCCTTCCACATCGAAACATTGCTTAGATCGATTAAAAGTGGATGAATAAATATTTTTTTTGACCCCGTAACCAAGGTGTTTCCTGGTTGTAGATTTAAAATATGTCGACCTATTTGAAAAGAAAAAAGAAAGTTAAGATCAAAATTTTTATACTTAAACTCACTACCAACACCCCCACTCATAATCGGCAAAGCAGATCCCGCATATGTATAATCTCCAGAACCTAAAAGACCATCTCCGTCTACATCTTTAACCTTCCAGTCTCCAGGTCTAGCATAATCTTTCAACCCACCTAAATAGTATTTTACTCCTTCAGAATTATAATAGTAGTCCAATTCATTTTGCGCTTGCACAATACCATTGGTTTGAACAGCTAAAATACCATTAAGGGGTTTACCCAGAATACGAGAAATTTTTCCAATGTTATAATTGGCTTCTGCATAATTACCGTAAGATTTAGCAAAACGATTCCAATTTCGAGCTGCATTTAAACTTATTTTCCAGTATAAATCATTTTTACGAAAGACTTCATATTTAACTAATAATTCCAGACCTTCATTGCTAATTGCTGCAGCATTTCTCCATTGAGAACCATATACATTATAGTAAGGGAGCGGTACTACATCCAATAACCGATCTGTAAACCGCGAGTAATAATCCGCTACAACACTTAAACGGGAATCAAAAAAATCGAGATCCAAACCAATGTCGTATTGGTCTGTTTGCTCCCACGTTAATTTCTCATTATACAATCCATCATGCCATTGTGGTTCTAAAGTCCCTTCGCCTTGAAAAGGATCTGATGGTTGTAAAATGCCCAATGCCAAATATGGTGAATAGAACTGAAGACCAGAACGTCCCCAGGAAAACCTAATCTTTCCAAAGTTCATGGGTTTCCAATTGATATCTTCCGAAAAATTATATCCCGCTCCTATAGAAGGAAATGTTCCCCATTTATTGTTATCACCAAAAACGGAACTACCATCTTTTCGGAAAGCCATTGAAAGTAAATAACGTTTTTTGTAATTATATTCCACACGTCCAAACCAGGATAATAAGGTTTTTTGAGACATATCCGACATATAGCGTTGCAAAGGGACTATGGTTTCTGAAGTTCCTAAAATATCTTTTGTGTATTGAGGTAAAAGCGTAGAAGCATACCAGATTAAATCGGAAGGTGTATTCATAGCAAATCCACCATTATAGTCATTTTGATCAAATTGAAAGGACTGGCCTGCTAGAATGGTAAAATTATGATCATCCCAATTTTTTCGATAAGTCAATAAGTTTTCATTCAAAATCATCAAATTAATTCCCTGTTCACCCATGGAGTTATTTCTACCCTTACCAGAAACATCCAAATAAGATGGCGTGAAAAAATTACGCCTTTCCAACGAATAATCTAATGCTCCTGATGAAGAGATTTCAAAATCTTTAAAGAATTTATAACTTAACTTCAAATTTGATCGGATGCGAAAGGACCTGTTTGTTTCCTCCGTACCTTCCAGTTTCTTTCTCACTTCTTCCCATACGGGAGAGTCTCCACTTGGATACAAGGAGCTTAACTGGAGTGGGTCTCCAGGTATGGTTTCAATTAACGGAGCAGATCTTAAACTACTAACCTGTGAAGGAGTACCTCTTTTTCGCGCACCAGTAGTAAAATTAATCCGTGCATCAACCAATGTATTTTTCACTGGTTTAACCTGCATATTAGTATTAAAGTCAATTCTATTATATCCAGTTCCCTTTAAAATACCATCTTCTTTGTAATAACCTAAACCAATGCCATAATTCATAGTTTCAGAACCTCCATAGGTTTGAAAATTTGCATTAGTTACTTTTGCTGTTTCAAAAAATAAAGGAAAAAAATTGGTGGAATTATTATAAAAATTGTTTAGACTATCCTGATAGATATTACCTTGATTAGCTGTGCTATTTGCACGAGGTACAAAATACCCATCCAAACTTCCACCTTTTTCATAAACTTCTTTCAAAGATTGAGGAATTTTATAGGAGTAAGAATCAAAATCAAAATAAGGCTCATAAGTATGCCTAATAGCTTGCATCCTATGCCATCTTTCTCCTCTTCCTGTTGTTATTGTTGGCAGCCTTGGTAATATACTAAGGCTTTGTGATGCATTGAACGCGAAAGTAGCTTTTTGCCCACTTTTACCTTTCTTTGTGGTAACCAGAATTACACCATTAGCGGCTCTAGAACCATAAATGGCCGCAGAAGAAGCATCTTTTAATACCTGAATACTTTCAATCATATCGGGATTTAAGTCAGATAGTAAATTGGTACCTGTAATGGGGGAAGTAAAGGTGTTCATAGGTACCCCATCAATTACCCAAAGTGGCGCAGAATAGCGACGTTCCTGTTCCACATCTAAAGAGTTATAGCCCCGAATGACAATGGCTGTCCCTCCGCTACCGGGTGAGCCCGACATATTGGTCACATCCATACCAGCAATCCTACCTTGCAAAAGGTTGGCTACACTAGACGAAGGAACATCTGCTATCTCTTTTGCGGTAACTACGGAGATCGAACCCGTTTGTTCACGTTTGGTTGTTGTACCATAAGCAACTACCACAACATCATCCAAATTATTTGTTCCATCTTTCAAAATAATATTGACCTTTGGCTTACCCTCTATATTAACTAATTGGGTTTGAAAACCAACAGAAGAAACCTGAATTTGCTTTTCATCCTCATTCACCGAAATGTTGAATAAGCCATTATTGTCAGTCATCGTAAAAGCAGTTGATCCCGGCACTTTAACAGTTGCCCTGGCTAAAGAATTGCCCTTTACATCAACAACTGCTCCTTTAACCAGTAATTTACTATCTTTATGAGTCTGATTATCTATGGCTTTAGCTTCTTCTTTAGAAACAATCAATACTGCTTTATTTTTTAGTGTATAAGTATATTTGGAGTTATTAAGTAGCTTTTTTAAAATATTTTCTAAACTTTCATTTTTAGCAACCAAAGTAATTGGCTGCAAATCTTTAGCCTGGAGTTCGCTATACACGAATTCTACACCCGTCTTTTTTCTCAATTCCTGGAAGAATACATCCAGGCTTACCTTATTAACATTTATTGTGATGCGCTTTTGAGCAAACATATTAATGGAGAAAGCCATTAATAGGAGGAGGCAAAAGCATGTTCTTAATTTTTGTTTCATGCATTCAATTTTTTGATTTGTTTACAAGTATTTTATTGATTAATCTCAATTTAAATGGAAGCAGAATTGCCAGGTCAATCTTTTGATACAGCTTATTTAAAGATTATTTAGTATGTAATTATACCCTAGGGAATGAACCACTCCATTATTAGGTTGTATATTTGGCGATGCCAATGGAATGAAGGTATTACCAGTCATAGAATAAAGGAACATCGAAACAGGACCTGCATCTGGGACCCCTGCAAAATCGCTATGTTCCAAATATGCGCGTATCTCAGCACCACCTTCTGTATGCATTGTCAGGTATTTGTTAGCCGGTTGCTCTGCGGCATAAATTAAATACTGCCGAGCCCGAAAGGGAACATCCTCTTTTAATATCTTTCTTTTCACTATGTGTTTAAGCAGAGTTTCTTTACAAAAGGTCACAGAAAGTTGATTTACGGAATCCATTTTATTAGCATATAAATATTGTAGAACGGTGTAACTGGTAAAACCTAAAAAAGTAATGTTCTTATGATCGCTTAATTTCCCCTCAAATAAATCAGTCAGGCCTGCTCGCTCAATCATTTGAACGGTAAGTTTCCAGTTATAATCATCCTGGCGAAGATATTGCATGATTGTTCCATCAAAGTGCGCCTTAGAAACACCTGTATCTATCACATTTTGTTTGGTACAAGCCACTAGCAAACTGACTAATAAAACACTAGTCAGTACAAATTTTATTAGTGATTTCATAAATTAGTTATTTTATAATTATTGTAAAGACATCCTGAATTTCCTTTTTCCAACCTTCGTTTGAGAAACCTAATGAAACGATATAATGACCAGTGGGAAGGCCGTGATCTGGAGGGACTTGTATGATTCCGCTACTTCCCCTTATAGAGATGAGGCTTTTTAATTTTTCAGCTTCGGGGGATTCCGGTTTGATATTTAAGACCTCAATTTTAATAGGTGCTGTACCTTTTAAACCTTGGATAGAAGTACCTACCCAGGGAATTTTATTTTTATTTCGCAAATAGTTTTCCTCGAATTGGAGACTAAATTCAGGAACTATTTGCTTTAAGGGATTGTTTGTACTTGCCAATTGTGCTGGAGTATAGCCGAGTCTTAAAAGTAAAGCATACGTTGGATTGGGTATTTTAACAGCTCCTGTATCCTTTAATACTGCAGGGATAATTAAGCTATCTGGAGTATAGCCTGCATATTCCGTCTGCAAAAAACCTACAGGTATCTTCCTACAGGACTGAAAGATCAGAAAGCCCAATACAAGTACTGGTAACAGTTTTTTCATGTTATTAATGTTTGGTTTAGAATTTGGTTAGTTGGTAGAGGATATTGTATTTGGTTATTTGTGTTCTTTGATATAGATTATTCCATTGTTATTTTCAATATTAAGTCCGGTGGTGGCTTCAAACCATTCCAACACTTCAGCTAGACTCCTTTCTGTAGTGATATAAGCGGAGAGTTTTTGCGATCTTAAGCTTTCCCGTTCATATTGGATCTGTCCTACACCGTAGTGGTTGGCCACGCTTTCCATAATCTCATCAAGTCGTACGGTTTTGAATGAAAAGTACCCGGTTTTCCAGGCCAAAGTTCCCAAGGAAGCCACTTCTTTAACTATACATTGGCCGGTATTCAGGTTTAACACAGCCAATTCCTGTGGTTTTATCATGGTTTCTTGAGCATGGTCGCTAGCTTTTATACCTATGCTCCCCTCCACCAGCATAGCTTTAACAATCCCAGAATGATAAGTATTCACATTAAATTCAGTTCCGTAGGCCTTTATCTGTACCTTATCGGAATGTACAATGAACGGATTGCGTCCTTTTGACACCTCAAAGTAAGCCTCACCTTTAAGATATACATCTCTTTTACCCCCTACAAATGGAACATGATACTTTAATTCTGACCCTCCGTTCATCGATACCCTGGTACTATCGTGCAATACAATTACATAATGTTTGTTCTCAGGGGTAATCAGTGTATGCAACTCAGAGGTAACCGCTTTTTCTTCTTCATGGTAAGTTAGTGTATTATCCGCTACTGTATTTTTTCCCAATAACAGATTTTTGCGCATCAGTTCTGGATCCTCCAAGTCAACAGCTGGACCATGTTCGGTAATCAACTGTACTGTTTCAACTTTTGGAACAGCAGAACCTGATTGATAGTTCAAAGCCATATACCCTAATCCGCCAATCACAATCAAAGCGCCAATAAAAGCAGCGGCCATTCCAACAAAAGAGAAGCGTTTTTTCGAAACAGATTCTAACACAGCCAATTTTGGGGAAGCCATTTGCACTGGAGCAGCATTTTTTGAAGCGTTGTAATCCTCTATATTATTAAGAAAACGACTCAATGCAGCATCCATATCTACCGGAACATGCTCATCTTCTTTATAAGGAAAGTTTTGCATCCGCTCATAATAATCTATATGATTTTGTGAATCCTGCAGCCAAATAGATAGCTGTAGTAATTCCTCCTGCGACAGTTCATCTCCCGTGCATCGTTTGAGTAATATTAATTCTATATGTATGTCTTCCTTTTTATCCATTTCTTTCAAGGCGTTTTTTCGCTTTGTTACAGGGAAGACACGCAACTTCTAAAATGGTTACAGTTTTTACGCTAAAGAATCTTCTTTAGTGCCGTTTCACGTACACAAGATGTCTATTTTCACAATATTATGTAAATCAATATGTTATAATAAATTAAGGGAGTTTGATATTATAAAGAATGACGCACTTTTAATATGCGATTTCTTGTGTTATTTTGGTAAACCTCCAAAAGCTAAACCCCTGCAATCTTGTGATTTGCAGGGGTTTAGTTCCTTTTGTTACTATTCTCTGTGATCCCGCTGGGATTCGAACCCAGGACCACTACATTAAAAGTGTAATGCTCTACCAGCTGAGCTACGGAATCATTTTCCTAAAAGTTTTTTTAAGAGCGGCAAATATAGTTTTCACAATACGATACCGCAAATTATAAAATCAATTGCCGTGTAGCCCACTGATTCTTAGCCTGAAAAAATTTATGACAGCACTTTCCAGTACAAGAAAAACCACTGATAAGAGAAATAGTGGTTGATTAAAGGCGATTTGTGTTGTACATTAGTAGAAACAAAGCGCAAAAATTTCTTCCAGGTTTTCTCAATCAAGCGCTGCAACAATCAAAAATTTAAGTGAGATTAATATAGATCAAGTTAGGGTCTGTTAGTACACTAATCCGCATATACTCCACATATAGTCCGCATATAATCCGCCTTTTGACATAAATATGCGGATTACATACGGACTATTGGCATCATAATTGTGCATTTATTAGCAAGTAGGTATAGGTAGCACCTATTTATTAACCAAATATTTACAAATCAGTATGGCCAGTTTAGATGGGAAATTTATCAAGGGCACCGCGGGCTCTGTTGTTTACAAAAAATACCGCAACAAACAAATTGTAACCTCAAAGCCAGAGTTTTCACCTGGCAGTCAGACCGAAGCAACAAAACTAGCTGCTGCCAGTTTCGGCTTAGCAGTAAAGCTGGCAAAGCACATTCGCCATAACCTCGATCCTGTTGTTACTGAATTCTTCGATGGCCCGATGGTCAATCGTTTTAATTCAGAACTAATATATGTATTAAACCAGGTTTTCGACCCCGAAACGGAAGTTTTTACTTTTAATACAGAAAGCTTTAGCCGCCTTGCAGGCTTCGAATTCAACATGGATTCTCCCGTTAGGGACAACTTTTTTGTGCAACCTGAAGCAACAGTTAGCAGCACAACTTTAAAAATAGAAATTCCTGAAATCCATCAACCCCACGAACTGAAATTTCCAAAGGATGGACGCAAATGCGTGCTTGGTTTGGCCGTAGGCATGTACGATCTGAAACACGGAAGGATGACATTAAGCCCCATACAATCAACGACTATAGACTGGACATACGATCCTATGGTTGTTCCGCCTAAAACGTTCGAATTTGAAATTGAACCGGGCTGTTTATGTATCCCTGTAATTTCCATGCAGTTTGTCAGAACCACTTTCGCTGGTACTATAGTGGTAAATAACAAGTCATTTAATCCGGTGGCTATACTCAGGGCTTTTATCGCTGCAGGAGAGCCTGAAAAAAGCAGAACAAAAAGCTGGCAGAGCATGGATTTTAAGACGGGTGAATAGGATCATACTTTTTGCATAGGCCGATATCTGGCCCGCTATTCAGGGTTATCATCGTCTGAGGCTCTTCTTTAATCTCTGCTGCCAAATGTGAGAAATAGGTTAAATAAATAACGAGCCCCAATTTTGTCTTTAAGATTTTTAGCGCTCGATGCAGGTTCGTTTTAACTGAGTTTTCAGGCATATCAAGCAAATCTGAAATCTCTTTACGGCTCAACCCCTGCCTCCTACTCAGTTCGAGCACAATGCGCATGTTTTCTGGTAGCGCTGCAATTTCCCTTTCTATCAGCGCGGAAAGATCATTATAGCGAACAAGATGATCTGTATTGTCTTGTACCTGGTTAAGGTATTCCTGAAAATGCTCCGTATAGCGTTGTACAATTTTTTTGTGCTTATAATAATCTAAAATCCTGTTTTTTATAACGGTGAAAAGAAATGCAATTAGTTCTCCTGGGATGTTAACAGTTAACCGTTTTTCCCATATATCTGCAAAAGCATCATAAATCAGGTCCTTAGATTCCTCTTTGTCATTCAATCTTCTTAGGGTAAAGGAAAATAACAATGTATAGTAGCGGTTCCATATTTCGGTAAATGCGGCGGCTTCATTTGCTTTTAACAGGGACACCAATTCTGCGTCCGGGAGCGTCTTATAATCCTTCATTTTTACTTAAGATTATTTCTTTACTGGTTAAGATAATAATTCTATTTCTAATGGCGTAAGCAATATTTAGTTTCCCGGTGAATTCTTCCAGTACTGCCCTGATATCTGCATTTTTAAATTTTACATTGACCACCCTATTCACATCAACCTCTCTTTCATTCCAGATTATATTGAAACCCGCTTGCTTTTTTATTTCTTTAAACACCTGTAGCAATTCCACCTGCCTTTTTTCATAATTTATTTTTTTATCGGGTTTGGTCGGATTAGCCTGTAATACTAACCAAAGAGGGATGATAGCCCCCATTTTCATTGCCACACTTCTTTTATATAGATCTGTTCGTATTGACATTATACATGTCATTACGATTAATTTCTACCGATGGAGGCAATGAGTTTAAAATAAATTGCATTCAGTAAAAATTGTAAAAGTGCGTTCACATATTCTGGCTATAAGTATGGAACTTTACTAATGGTTCGTAGAAAATTGTATTCAGCAAAAATCGCCTAACCGTGTTCAGCTATTTTCAATTTAAGTGTGGAACTTTATAAAAACTAACAAAGAAATTATTCAGAAATTTAACCCAATCGGTGATATGGACATTTTTATCTGTTAAAAAAGGCTTCCTATGCGTTCTCTAATTAAATCTACATTACCAATCAAAATTATTCAATCTAAAAGGAGGCCTATTCTGGCTGCATGCCATTACATGGCGAATTTGCAATCAGGTGGAATTTATATTGATCCGCATTGCTGGATTTTAAATCTAAAATCAATTATTCTATGAATAGCCCTAAAGAAATCTTTTTTGTACTACCCAAAGGCTCTGATTCGTTAGCAGACTTATACGCCTGCTTTGACGCAAAGGATAAAATCGAAGCTTTCGTTAGTCGGTTTAAAAGCTCTTTAGCCAACTACCAAATTATTCAATTGGAGATAAACCCCTCTTATCAAAGCAATAAATACCAGAACCCCTATTATGTGGCTATCGGAAAATATAACCTGACGCCTTACGAGAATTACATTGCCGACATGATTGAGGAAGCTAATGAGGCCCTGAACGAAAAGTTTGAGATTGTCTTTTATCCAGGTTTTGGTATAGAAGACGGCCGGTTTTACATGCACGTATTTGCTGATGATGAAAAAGCTGCATTAGAAAAAGTAATTGCCGCAAGAGATGCGGCGATTTTGAAAGGAGAATGGCAAAATGCCTGGGATAGGCACCAGCTGACCTCATAAACCCTTATTAGCTCTTAATCCCTCAGTACTATGACAAATTTTAAAAATGAATTAAATGGAGAAAGATTAGAACGGATCATTAGAAAAGAGATCATGCCTAAGCTGGAAGCTCACGGAGGTGAACAATCCGAAGAATTTATAACCAGGTTTATTAAGCGTAGTAAATTGCGGCCTTTTGCCAAAGATCAATACCTGGAAGAAAGCAGGGATTTTGCTGATGGTAAACTTTTTTATTTGATTAGTGGCATCGCCCGTACCGTATATTATCCGACGGCAAATGATAAACCCGTGATTCCTCGAATATGGAAAAAAGGGGAAGTCATATTTGATGTGAACAGCTTTAAAAATGAAACGGAGCGCATAGAAAGCATTCAGATGTTAGAGGAAGGTGAAGCAATAACCATTAGTTATGACAGTATAAAGGAACTTTTAAAAGATTTTCCAAACATGGTCAGTTTTCTGTTGTGCCTTCAAGCAGAACGCGAAAACTATTCACGGTATTACCAGCGTTTGCTAAAACTTGCTGCTGAAGAAAGCGTTGCCATGTACCTACAAGACAATCCGGGAATTGAGCATAGAATTAATAAGGATATCATTGCCTTATACCTGGGTATATCCAGAAGTAAGTTTAGCAGTGCTTACACATTATATAAACAAAAGCTTCAACTATTCTTTATCTAAATAAACAGCCAATGATTGCACTGAAAATTAAATAGTTAACTACAAAGTTTAGTAACTTTACATGAAGGTTCAATTATTTACACCGTACTTAACAGAACTCAATATTATGAACGACGTTGATTTATTACTACACGATCTTAATAATATGTTTCCCGTTTCTGCTGAATTCGGGAATGATCTGCAGCCCATGATGCTGAAGAAAGTTAAACGTCACCATTATGCTTTTTTGAAGCCCGGCCAGGTGGCAGTAAAGGCCTGGCAATTGCTTACTGGTTTTATTGTGACCATACGAAAAGACCAGGCTGGAAAAGAAATAGTTGAACGGATTTATTTTCCCAGACAAATTGTAACCGATCTGGCCAGCTTTTTTCAGGAAGAGCCGGTGCGCTTAACTTACCTGGCTGTTGGCGAGGTTTCAGTACTGGAAATAAAGAAACAAGACGTGCTGAAACTGGGTAAATATGCTGAAACCGATAAGCTGATACAACATATATTGTTCATTGAAAAGAAATTTAGTGAGGCAACCGCTAATATGCTCAGGATGCCGGTAACCGAAAGTGTAAAAGAATTTTTAGACCTGTACGAGGTTGAAGGCCTACCCTATTGTTATTGTGCTTCGCTGCTGAATATATCTGAAGAAAAGTACAAAGAAATTAAGTGGCTGCTGCAGCGCAAGGGTGCTGTTGAGTTAAAAGACCCGCACCAGTTTGACAAACTGGAGGAACTGGAAAACACCCAATATACCGCCCATAAAGTAAAGGCCTATTTAATTAAGAACTTCGCCAGCAAAGATGTAGGCGATACCGGACAGATTGCCGCACGGTTTAATATCACCGAGAAAACCTTGACCAGGTTATTTAAAAAAGCATTTGGCGTTAGTGTTGTGCGCTTCATCGAAAAGCGAAGAATGGAAAAGGCCAGGGAACTGTTGAACGACCCTGAGGCACAAGTAGGAAAAGTAGCCGATGCGGTAGGCTATAAAACCATTCATCACTTTAGCAGGGTTTATAAGAACTACTTTGGCCTCCCACCTAAAGCCGGCAAGAAGCAAATGAAATAAGATATACGAGTTAGGCTATTTATTATCTTTTAAATATATTTTTTCGTTTAAACTGAACTTTTTTCAAATTCCTTTTGGCTTATATGCTGATAAATAACTACAATTGCCAGATAGAGTGGAGATTGAGAGGAGATTAACTTATTATTAAACACTAAAAAATTGAAATTATACGCTCAACAAACTGTTGCGGAAGCAATATCGGTAATGAACAGCAAGGGCCTGGAGGCTATGTCTGTTTATGACAAGGGTGTTGTTATTGGGAAACTGACCTACCAGGAATTGAGGGAGTTTATTGACCATGAGGAAAAACCGGGCTCTATTGCCGGACATAAGCTTCATTTTGATCTGGTCACCGTATTGCCTATCATATGGCACTTACGGATCACAAAGTACCAGCAGGAACAAAAGATCATAGCAAGAAAAAAATGGATCAACTGGTTCAGCGCTGCAGCCATCGTTACGTTGGTGATGCTAGGTTTAGCCTTGCTCTTTTTTGATCCATTATCCTCGCAATCAGAATATCAGGATTTTAGTGCTGCAGTAACAGATTCCAGCCGGGTAATACTGACTTTGGAAAACGGTGAGGGCCTTGCATTAAATGCTGCCGAAACTGGCCTGGTTATTAAAAGCAATGGGCTTTACTACAGCAGCGGAGCAGTGGTTGCTACCCCTTCGGGCAGTGGGATCTATTGTATTAGTGTACCTAAAAATGGTGTATACCAGGTTACCCTTGCTGATTCGACCAGGATCTGGTTAAACGCTTCCAGCTGCCTGCAGTCCCATCAACGTTTGCTAAAAACACTGCCCGAAAAGTATCTTTAACCGGTGAAGGTTATTTTGAAGTGGCTAAACTTTATCATAAAACCCAACGTGTACCTTTTATAGTGCTTACCAAAGGCCAGGAAGTGGATGTTTTGGGTACACATTTTAATGTGCGTGCCTACCCAAATGAAAAAGCTATTAAAACTACGCTACTGGAAGGTAGTGTTAGGGTGATACCTGCAGGACCACCAGCTACCGGCCCAGACCCTACCCTGGTAGATCCGCTGTATGTAATGAAAACCAAGACCAAAGCTGGGATTATTCTTAAACCCAATCAGCAAGCTGTTTTGGAGGCACAGCAGGTTAGTATTAAAACCGTTAACGCCATGGAAAGCATTGCCTGGACCAAAGACGATTTCACCTTCAGGAACACCCCGCTTAAAGATGTATTGGGCGTAGTGGCTGGCTGGCACAATTTGAAAGTGGTATATGATAACAGTGCGCTGGGTAATATACTGCTTGGTGGCGAACTCCAGAAAAGTGAATCGATGGCTAATATATTGACTAGTTTGGAACTGACTGCAAATGTACGGTTCAAAGTAAAAGGCAAACAAGTCACTGTATATAACCGCCGACTTATCAGCTATAAGTAGCAGCTAATTTTTTATGGGGCCGTTCTATTTGTTTAGGTGTATTGCCATGGTACTTTTTAAAGGCTTTGCTAAAGTAATGCGGATCTGTATAGCCACTCAATCTGGCAATTTCATAAACAGGCTTACTTGTGGTTGAAAGCTGGTTGAATGCAAATTTCATCCTTACGCTGATCACCTGTTCATGAATGGGTATCCCGAATGCCGTTTTGGCCAGCCGTGCAAGGGTTCTTTCGGATACGCAAAATAAACTGGCCATCCCGGTTAAATCATTTACCAGCGCGGTAGCGAAGTTCACAGTTATAAAATCTTTTAGTGCGTCAATTTTCTGTTTACGGTGGTCTGGTTCCGGACCATTGGCAAGCCCATTAAAATATTGCTGAATACACTCATTAATGAAAATATAACCTTGTGCATCCGTATTTAAATTATCAATACGCCTGCCTATCTTTTTTAACTGCTTAAACAGTTTGCTGGCTATATGGCAAGGCGGCAAAGTTCTGGCCTGGTCGGCATTTTTACAATAATGGGCAGTAAGCTCTGCCAATTCTGGCAGATGCCTGCTTTGATGAAACAGCCAATCGGGCCTTAGCGTTAATAGCAGCTGCTGATGTTTACCCACGTCCATGTTTTTATAATAGTTGCCTACAGGGCGGTAACAAAGGTAGCAGCAATTGGTTTGCAGGTTTGCGCAGAACAAAAAAGCAGGTTCAATAACAGAAAAATTTATCTGGCATTGCTTGCTCGCTTCATATTCAAACATTTCCAGATGGGCCAGGAAATGGCTGGCCGACTGTGCCACTACACACCCATCGTCCATTTTATATCGTTGAACCTCGGCCATGCGTAAGGGCATACTACTGGATTTAGAGAGCTTACTGTTAGACCTGGCTTGGGATGATATCGTAGCCAAATGAAGTTTGATTTTTGAATACATCGATTACTTTTTATATGAATGATACACTATTACGAACAGCAAATGATTTCAGGAGTAATGATGTATTTAAATGTGTTTATTTTTTTTGTACAGAGGTGCAGGAATGGCACTGTTGTTTAAAAATATTTGTCTAAAAGTGGACATTGGTTTGTCCAGAACTAGACATGCGTTTGTCCAATTCTGGACATCAGATCAGTTTAAGGCCGCTTAAATTTGATTCAACAAACAACAACAATAAAAAATGACAAGCTTAAAAAAATAGAAAAACAAAATTAACCTCTTATGAAAGTGAACACCCCTATACATTTAGTGAAGCCGAAAAACTACGATTCTTTTGATGAGGTTTATGCAGTTTTTGATTCGAAAGAAAAGGCAGCAAAATTTGTAGAGAAGTTTAAAAGCAGACCAGACCTGGAGATTATAGATGGCGTATTAAATCCGGACTTTAACCTGGAACAAAAAGCAGAACCTTATTACATCTCGCTGGCGCGGACAGGCAGTATGCCCAAAGACATTTTTATGTGCGACTACAACCGCAACTTAGAAGCCAGGCAGGAAGAATACAACATCTGCTTTTATGGGGGAACCGAAATACATCAGGGGCTTTTCATTACAAAAATATTTGCACTGAATGAAAAAGATGCGTTGCGAAAGGCGCTGCTGATCAGGAATAGTGCGATTAAAAACGGAGAGTGGGATTTGGCCTGGGAAAGACATAAAATACAGCAAACACGTTTGAACTTAAGAGGCAGATAGCCTTTAAAGCTTGAACATCCATCATATGTTATATTATATTGTTTTTAGATCGAGAAACAGGCCCGGGGGCCAATTTTGCGAGAGTTGGTCCGGGTCTTTTCTAAAAAGTAAAAGAAAATGAGCAATACTACAACATACAAATTAAACTCTGGAAACGAGCCAAGCAACATAAGTCCTCATATTAAGCCGATGCTTTTTTCATTTATGAATTATTAAGTTGAAAACAGGCCAGGCTGGTGGCGTGAACCAATACTGGTCTGTTTTTTTAAAACTTTTTACAACAAAACAATTGATGTATCAGAAATAGTAATGAGAATGGAAACAACAATGAATAAACACTCAAAAGGATGGTTTTCTGATAGAACCAGAAAGATTACAGTTGATGTAATTTGTTACTTGTTTGTGTTGTTGTTCTTGTATGCTGCAACAAGTAAACTTATGGAATACGACAAGTTTCAATTGCAGATGGGAAAATCACCTATTATCACCGATTATGCCTCAATATTGGTGTGGCTGGTACCAGGATTGGAGATTGCTATTTCTATTACACTGTTGTTAGAAAGAACTCGATTGGCTGGGCTATATGCCGCTTTTACTTTGATGGCTTTATTTACATTTTACATCTATGCCATTTTAAGTTACAGTGATAGTATACCATGTTCTTGTGGAGGCGTGCTACAGAAGATGACCTGGGATCAGCACCTTGTATTCAATATTATTTTTGTGGTGCTGGGGATTATTGGGATCCTATTACAAGGAAAAATTAATGAAAAAAAGATAGTTCATTGAACTATACAAGATATTCTTTTGCGCAATTGAATCAGGGGATGCTGAAAACCTGCAACCAATAGAGTAAGCACTTAATCATAAAAATAAATAAACATGAAAAAATTATTTTTTGCCGCCCTTGTAGCTACAGTAGCTGTAGGCGCTGCCTTTGCTCAAGATGCAATCGGTGTTCAAGACAACATTTACTACAACTGTACTGAAGGTACTGAAAAATTATGTTCAGAAATCCCTCAAGCTCTTGTTGAACTTCAAGAGGTAGGATTCCCTCAAGTAGATCCTGCTACACACTACGGAACTACTTTGTTAAAATACGACGAACTGTAGGCAAATTTTATGAACGAAGCTATCCCGGGGGGATAGCTTCTTATTTTATGATATGAAAAAAACATACGTTATTGTTGCGATTTTGCTTTCCTCATTTGGAGGATTCTACTTACTCACGTCTATTACCCAGACTAAATCGCCTACAGGTTTTAAAAGGGAATTCGTAGATTCAGAAATCAAATTATCAAATAGTTATGAATTTCAAAACCGCGCCTTTGATTTCCTCTGGAAATCAGGGAACGACATATGGTTTCTGAATTATAGATCGCCATTAAAACCACTAAAAACCAACTCTGCTTTAACTGAGCCTAAAGAAGTTACGCTGGAGATTCCAAATGGTTTTGATACAACTGTGCGAACAATGAATTTCGATAGATTGGATTCAACTATCTTTGTAACCAATGCAAAAAGTGATATTATGCTTTCTACCCCAAAGCATTCGACTAACTATAAAGTGCCATCTCTACTTTTTGATATCATAAAGGGAATATCGCCCACATCTGTGGTTGTCAGAGGGTTTAATTTTTCAAGCGGCCAGGCAGAAGCAGAGCTTGCTAAAATAAAGCTTTCAAAATTACCTGAAACTGTAAAACGTTTCAAAATACCAAAACAATCAGATGGTTTTTACAGCACTGACGGCAAACTTCATTATGACGTTAAGAGTGCAAAATTGTTTTACATGTTTTTTTACAGGGGTGAATTTTTATGTCTTGATACGAATTTAAATCTGCTATACAAGGCTAACACCATTGACACGGTAAGAACCGCAAAAGTAACGTTTGGACCTTATACACAACGAATGGTTAATGGCAAGTCCGTAAAAAGCCGAAAACTGCTAAAACGTTTAGAAAACGTTAACCGTTCAATTACGGTTGAAGGTGACTATATTTATATTCACTCCTATTTAAAAGCAGATAATGAGACTAAAGAAATGACACAAAAAAATGAGCCTATCGATATCTATTCAATTAAAGATGGAAAATATGTTCATAGCATTTATCTTCCCAGATATTTTGGAAAAAGGCTTCGTAATTTCAGGGTCGACAAAAATAAGATTGTTGCGATTTATGAAAACCGTGTAAATATCTTTGATCTGAAAACCAATTGAATTAAAGGAGGTTTATAAGCTTAATCCTCTATATAATGCTGTTACTTTGAAACTTCATTTTTTTTCAGCTCATCGTTAATCATTGTCAACAATTCTTTCGATTTAAAATTATTAGCATCAATCTTTGTTACAATTTTCCCTACTTTATCTACCAAAAGAATAAATGGGGCGCCTATTACATTGTAATGCCTCATAAATGGATGTAGAGAACTTCCTAAAGGTAAATTTGAGACATTCAGATATTCCATTGACGTATATTTATTGCTTTTAACGCCTTGTTCCCATTTTTCTTTAGTTTTTCCATCAAATACGGAGAGCATAACAAAATCCTTTTTATCCTTTAGATCAGTCCATAATTCGTTTTTAAATTTATGATGGAATCCTGCGCACACTGTACATCCAATTCCCCACATATCTAACAGAAAGACCTTTCCCTTTAATAAAGAGAAGTTGAATGTTTTACCGTTTAAATCAATAAAATCAGCATCAAACAACCTACTGCCCCGCTTAAATGTTAGTTTTTTTTCTATTACATCTTTCCCTTCCTTACTAACCAGGATACCACTTGCATCTTTCAATAATGAGTCGTAAACAGTATTTACATTTGAGAGGCCTGATAAACCATAAGCACCAGCAAATAATTGCATTATCATTCGTTCTTTCATTTGGCCCGAATAGCTACTTTTTAATAAATCGTAATAGTTTTTTAAGCTTAAGGATTTGTCTTCGCTATTGATCAATTGTTTTCTTTTTAAGCTTAGCGCAGAAAAATGAAAAAAATTAGGACAGAAAAGAGCAACCGTATCAGGTTTTGTAACCCGATACGGATTTTTGTTGTAGTATTCCCTAACAAATTGTTTAATATTGTTCTTCTTAGCGAGACTATAAAACGTCATTACCCTCTCTTCCTTTAGCGACTCGTAATCGCAAAATTGATAGCTAATAATTTTCTTCATTTCTTGGCTAACATTTTTAGCACCATTAATATTGCTTAGCTTTTCGTTTGAGTAAAATCTGGTTAATTCCGAAAGTTTTTCAAATTTCGTTGCGATAACTGCCTCTGTGCTATCTTCTTTATTTATTAACAAATAAATTGTTTGAAGATAACGGGCAAAATCTTTATTCAAATTTTCAATCAAATTATATTTAGCTGATCCTGCTCCTGTAAACACGAGTGAGTCTTTTTTTGTCATAAAAATCCCTGACTTGATTTGGTTATCATAAATATCCACGTGAATATTGTCATTGGGTTCAACATAAAAAGTGCCCAAACTTGAAACTTGTTTTTTAGTCCCCGATAATTGAACAACTTGAAGCATATATAACATTGGTCTTTTAATTAATGGAAATTCAAAGTGAAAACTGCGGTTACTATCTATAGTTACTTTGTAATCAACCGTTTGATCCCATAAATTATTCGTAGGCATGGTCCACAACATAATCGTTGCAGGCAAATTCTTTTTGTAGGATTTGAAGCAACCTGAAAGCACAGGATTTTTTTGCTGTGCAAAACCTGAAAAAGCGCAAACAAAGATTAGGAGAATGAATTTGAAGAATATTTTCATAATGATATGATTTATGATGCCTATAGTAAATTAAAAGCGGCATCTGTTAAAAATGAAAAGGAGACCTAATAGCCTAAATTTTGGCCTACATTTGGATTTCTACTCGTTTCGTTGTAAGGAATTGGATATAAAACATCCGTTGATTGCCATTTAGGTTTAATTTGTTTCAATACATTATCAGCTTGCCCTGTTCTTTTCAAATCGATCCAACGATGTCCCCACTCAGAAAAAAGTTCGATTCTTCGTTCTTTTTGAATAGCCAATAGCAAGTTATCCCGCGATATATCAGGATTTGAAAAACCTATAGTTTTAAATGGATTGGTAGCATTTGCTCCAGTATTATTAGAAACAGCACCTGCACGGATTCGGATTGCATCAATATCCTTTATCGCGTTTGGCAAGTTTTCTTGCATTGCCCTAGCTTCGGCCCTGATCAGATATTGTTCAGCTAGCCGTAAGACCATAGAATATTCATTTACGGGCGTGGCTGCTCTAAGTTTATATTTGTTGGGATAGTAATATGTTGGCCCTGAAGGCGGAACATAAGTACCAACCCAGGAATTTCTTCTTTTATCTCCAGATTCGAATGCTGTAGTTACAAAACTGGTTGCCAAAGAAACATTGTTCGGTGCGCTGATTATTATAAAGAAGACTCCTTCAGCAGTGTTACCACTACTTGCAGTGGGGAATAGCTGCCAAATTGCCTCCTGGCTGTTCTTTAAAAATACGTTATCCAGGGACGTCAAGCTATAAATACTGCTTTTATCGATAACTAATGTGGCATATTTTTCTGCGTTAGCCCAATCCTTAGTGTATAAATATGTTCTTGCCAATAAAGCCTGTACAGCTGCAAGATTGGGTCTTACTCTTTCTGTTGTATAATACTTATCCGTTAAAAGTTCTTCTGCTTCTTTTAGATCTTTTACTATTTGCGAATAGACTTCAGTTGTAGAAGCTCTTCCAGAAGTCCTATTTATTTTATAGTCTGTACTGAGTTGTAGTGGCACAGGACCGAAAAGATTAACTAAATAAAGGTAATTGAAAGCTCTAACGAACAAAGCTTCTCCTTTTAACTGATTGACGGCTGCTGTAGTTAAACCTTTTGAACCAGCTAAACCTTCGATGATGGAATTTGCGCTATAAATAGAATTGTACCGTCCACTGTAATTGCTATTATTGAATGTATTAATTGGCGTAATCTCATTTTCGTAAAACTCCGTCAGATTTTGGTTGTAATTTAAAAACTCGTCGGCAGTTAGACCGCAAATTGAGCTGATACTGGAAAGGCCAAGACCAGTTGCCATTACGCTATACATCCCCGCTACTGCCGAAGATGCCAGTTCGTCATTTGTAAAAATACTCTCTGAAGTAAGGTTTTCTTTAGGGACATCTATTTCCAAGAATTTTTCACAAGAATCAAGCAAAATCACTAATGAAAGGAGCCCTAAAGTGCTCAGAATTTTCATTCTAATTAAGGAGGGTTTTATATTATATAATTTCATGACACCATTTTTAAAGTGATACATTTAGACCAATCGACAATGTTCTAAGAGGCGGTAGGAGTAACATGCTTTGTGTCTCCGGATCTAACCCTACATAATTAGTCCAGGTTAGAATATTCTGTCCTTGCAGGCCAACTTTAGCATTTTGAATTTTGAGTGACTTAAGGAGGGTTTTAGGTAAATTATAATACAATGAGATATTCTTTAACCTGATAAAAGAAGCATCACTAATAGATGCCCCTCCAGTTGCCCTGGCACGCGAATAGTTTAAAACTGTGGCAGAGGCATTTCCTGCTTTTGAAATATTTGTTTCATCCCCAGGGTTTCTCCAACGTTCAACAACCGCCTCCGGTTGATTTGTAGTTGGTCCAGAAAAATCCCACCTACCAGGATTGAACGCCCCCATATAATTACCAGACGCATTTTGTTTGGTAAATCCAATTAAAAAATCAAAATCGAATTGTTTAATTCTAATACTATTAGATACACCTCCATAAAAATATTGACCGGTAAATTTTTGCTTATATCGATCTAAATCATTTAATATGCCATTTCCATCAAGATCCTCGATGTCATATAATCCAGTTTGGGGATCTATGCCTCTCACATTATATATTCTTTCTATAGATAGTGGCTGCCCAACAATATAAGTGTAAGCATCGGCGGAACTTTCTATGCCTGGATAGGCAATTAACTTATTTCTCGGTATAGTTACATTTACGCCCAAATTCCACTGTAAGTCATTTTTATTCAAAATTTTGAAATCAGAAGTAAATTCTAACCCAGTATTTTGTACAGTGGCGTTTCTATTGGCAGTTATGGAAGTTTTTCCAGTACTTGGTGGCAATGGATCGCCTATTAACTGGTTGGATGATCGATTCCGATACCATGATAACTCAAAGTTTATGTTATTATTTAAAAAACCTAGTTGCAAGGCAGCCTCCAATTTTCTATTATTTTCCCAGGCGAAATCAGAATTGCCAACACTACCGCCTGCAGGTTGCACAGTTGGTACACCTTGGTAAGTACCGGAGAGCGAGTTCCACAATTGGAGATATCCGTAATTCCCAATTTGATCATTACCTGTTATGCCATAGCTCGACCTTATTTTCCCAAAGCTCAAAAAAGGAATACTTTCTTTAATCCACTTTTCATCACCAAATATCCAAGCTGCCCCAACTGCTCCAAAATTGGCAAACTGTTTACCTTTACCAAACCTGCTTGACCCATCCCTTCTAGCTGTAATATTTAAAAAATACTTATTGTTTAACTCATAATTTAAGCGGGAAAATAATGCACTATACCTGTACTCGCCCGAAGCGGCGTCAACGGTTGTAATTGTACCTGCTGCCGCAATATTATCCAGCTGGGCATCGCTATTGAATCCCGTACCTCTTATCGAACGCAGTTCAGAAGTATTTCCCTGAAAGGTCATTCCTACCAGCGCTTTTAGATTGCCTGGCCCTAACTTAACGTCATAGTTAATTTGCGGTTCGGCCATCAAGGTACTATTACTATTGTTATTAAAGTTAGCAGCTCGATTTGCAGCGGTAGAGGTCAATGCAGGAGATCTTGAAGTTAAAGGTGTTTTACTAAATTCTGTTCCTTTAGTTGCCGAATAACCAATTGAAGCTTTTATAAAAAGACGCTTAAGAAGCTTATAACTCACTACAACATTGGCATTTAAGTTATCCGTCCCTTTTGTATTTGACCTAAGCAAATTCGACATTGGATTCGTATAAACAGTATTATTACTCCAATTAAGCATACCATTCTCATCGTAAAGGTCGGGGGCATTTGGCGCCAGCAAAATGTTACTTGTTAAATCTGAGGTCAGCAAATTATATTGAGCATTGCTGTAGGTAGCTATAAAATTTAAATTAAATCTGCTTTCGGTTGATCCAAAATTTAGATTCGCATTCATCCCCCCCCGTTTAAAACCAAAATCACCAGGAAAGACTGTCCCTTCCTGGTAATAGTTCCCACCAATTAGGCAAGTTAATGTACTGGAACCTCCACTAACATTTGAAGATACCATAGTAGTATTAGCAGTACCTCCAATTAATTCTTTCTGCCAATCGGTATATTTATTTACATCCCAGGTGCCATTTACATCATAATCTCTTACTCCAGGTGTTAATCCATCGTTTTTAAATGACTCATTTCGCATTTCAATATATTGCTCGGTGTTCATAAGTTTCAACCGTCGATCAACTTTGCTATACCCCTGTGAAACATTGGCGGCAAATCTTGTTTTTCCTGCAACACCTTTTTTAGTTTTAATCAGTATAACACCATTTGCACCGCGCGATCCATAAATAGCAGTTGCATCCGCATCTTTTAAAACCTCTATACTTTCCAAATCATTAGGATTAATTAATCCCAACGGGCTGGCCCCAGAACCTCCGAGAATAGCCGGTGTCAAACTGGATGTAATACTTGTTGACGGATATATAACTCCATCAACAATATATAATGGATCATTTCCAATATTAGCATTTATGCTACTACGGCCTCTGATTTGCACTTTAACCCCCCCCCCTGGGGTACCGGTCTGTTGCGTAATCTGCAACCCCGGCACCCTATTCTGCAGTGCCATTAATGCATTATTAACGGGATTCTTTTCTATCACATCAAAAGCTATTCGAGATATATTTCCAGTACGTTCTCTTTCTTTTACTGTATAATATCCCGCATTGATTTCAACCTCTTTAAGCCTATCTTCGCTCATTACTAACTTAACTTCGCTCATTTTTTCGGTAACGATAATTTCCTGCTGCTCGTAACCGAGAAAAGAAATCACCAATACAGCCTTATTGTCAACATTGCGCAGGAGGAATTCTCCATTTGAATTGGTTGAAGTGGATATTTGTGTTCCTTTTATCCTGATAACCGCACCAACAAGTGGTTCATTTCTTTCGTCTACAACACGCCCCCGAACATCAATTAAGGTAAAATAGCCAATAAGCTTGTCAAGAAAGGGACGCTCTTTAGGTTTGATGCTGATGGTTTTATTTTCAATCTTAAACGACAGATTGTGCTCAGTTAAGCACTGTTTTAAAACGTCTTCAAGTGGCGTTTTCTTAAAGTTTGCATCCACTACCAGTGAAACATCTACTGTTGAATTCCAGAGAACGGTATACCCGGTTTGTTTCTTTATTTCTCTAAACAGTTGTGAAAGTGGAGCTCCTTTTTTTACATAGCTGAACTTTTGCGCAAAGGATGATGCGCTCACTTGCAATATACTGGCAATTAGAATGACGGTGGTTAGTCGCATGACAAGCAGTATCTTATAGACATACCTCTTTAGTATATCAGGTTTGATGATATAATTTTTGTACATTTGTTTAAACTGTTAGTTGATAGTTACGAGATTATCATGAGGCAGATACCGGCCAGTTGTGTTGCGATCACTCCTGGCCTTTTTTCTTTTACACTTGCAGCTTTAAGTAGATCGAACTTTTACCAGAGTAGTTTTCATTTTTAGTTTAGTTTTAATTAGTTGATACAATTAGGTTATTTATTTTTTACACATTATTATCCATGTCCGAAAAATAGCTTTCAGAAAAAATCAATTAAAGTTGAGAGGATTAATTTTGCTGTATTAGGCCCCTATTGCCTATTTGGTAACTATCACCTTCCTTCCTATTACCTTAAACTTTAAATCACTCGCTCCTTCCAGCGCGCTCAGCACTTTAGATATTTTATCGTACCTTGACACACCCCCACCGAACATTTCCTTACGCGCTTCATTATGCTCATATACCACCTCTACATTATACCAGCGTGCTACTTTTCTCATAATGCTTTCTAAATTATCGTCTTTAAACATAAACTCTCCTTTCATCCAGGCTACTGCCAATTCCGTATCTACCTTTTTTACCCTAATTATAGAGCCATCATTAACTGCTTGGTCATCAGGCTTAAGCATAGTCTGTTCTGCTTGCAAAAGCGGCGCTGTAATACCCACAGAGCCTTCCAACAAAGTTGTCTTCGTCTCTTTTTCATCTGGATAGGCATTGATATTAAAATGCGTACCTAGTACCATTACTTCTTGTGAGGCCGTTTTTACAATAAAAGGTTGTTTCCTTGCCCTCTTCTTCATGCCAAGCAAAGTTTTCACCTGCGCTACTTCAAAATAGGCCTCACCACTCAATAGAACCCTTCTTTCAGCAAGCCCTTCAAAGGTTGAAGGAAACTTAAGCATAGAGCCTGCATTAAGCCAAACGTTAGTGCCATCTGGCAATGCTATATGATACTGGCCGCCAAGGGGTGTTCTTAAAGTATTTAAATGATCAGCATCATTCTTTTTAGGAACACCAACGCTAACCAGCGCTGAAAGTGAATCTCTTGGAGTTAAAGGAGTTAATTTAACATCTTTTGATTTGAACTGGTATAATAACTGTCCATCGGATTGTTTAACTACTCTTACTCCCCCATCAACGGCCAATTCCCCGTTCTTCGCCTCACTTAAATCTATTGTTGTTCCGTTAGGTAATGTAAGTATGGCTTTATTTGTTCCAGGTTTAATGTCATTGGTGTAGTTTTCTACAGGCTGCTCAGTGGAATTAAATAGCAGCACAGCTGCACCAATTATAATAGCCACTGCGGCAGCAATACCTGCTGCAAGAAAAGGCCATTTTTTAGGTTCTGTTCTTTTTGAAATAAGGCTGGCAGCCTGAAGATCATCCAGTTCTGCCTCCATGCCCGAAATGTCAATAGAATTATCATCGTAATGCATTAAATAGTCAATAATAGATTCTTCCTCTGGTGTACACTTACCAGAATGAAATTTATCTAAAAGCTTATCGTCTATCTTTTGCATAATCTGTTATCTGAATATTATACGGCTTAATGTTAAGGTTGTTTTCAAAAAAAGTGAAATAATTGTTAAGTTTCTATCCAAGTTTACCTCTAAGTATCTTTAATGCACGACTTAAATTGGTTCTAACGGTATTTTCAGGCAACCCCAGGTATTCAGAGATCTGTTTTCTGCTCATTGCATCCTTTCTGCTAAGTTCGAAGACAATTCTCATTTTTACTGGAAGTGCCTTGATCTCAACTTCTATTAATGCGGCAAGGTTCCTATGTCTTACCAAGTGGTCCGTCTGTGTGCTTTCGTAACTGTTTAACCTGCTGCGCAGGATATCCAAATGTTTCTCAGACACTAGCTTTTGCCGGTATAAATCAGTAACTCTATTTTTAGCGACAACAACCAAAAAAGCTTCCAAAGCGCCTGGTATTTTAATTCTAAGACGTTTTTCCCATAAATCTGCAAAAATATCGTTAATTATATCTTTTGACTGTTCTATATCACCTAGCCGTCTGTAAGTAAAAGAGAATAAAAAGGTTTTATAGCGATCAAATATTTCAGAAAAGGCAAGGCTATCTGATTCTCGTAAAAGTTCTATCAATTGCGAATCAGAAAGATTTTTATATGCCTCTTTTTGTCTCATGTCCCAACCTAAAATATTGCGTTAAATCCCATTACAATATGATAATTTTTCGTTTTCTAAATTTTGTTCACTTTATTCATTCCCTACGCAAAGGGCCCATTCGTTAGTATAAAAGCCATAAGGCTTCGACAACGCATCATCTTCCTGATCATAGCAATAACATCCGCATTAAAAAATTGGTGGATTGGAGCGTTAGACAAAACAGAATTATTAGCTATCCCCCTCATTGTAGCTTAAGTTTTTTGTCTATTGTAGTATAAACTTACAGAAAATGTTTTTGTTTGAAATAAAAAAAGTGACATAGATCATATTTATTTTTTATCGTGACTTTCACTGCTATTGGACAGGTTTTTTATTCGAAACTTTCATTTTACGACTGGCAATGTGATATTCATACGGTAAAATTCGCTTATTAGTTTTGTCTAAAATGGACATTTTATCGATGAGTTGACGATCCATTCCAACCAGAGCCGTATTGTTATACAACAACTCTATCAATTGCTCATAAAACACCAGGACTTTTAAACGCTGGCTTGCATCAAGCTTTTCTATATCCAATTCATATAGACTTTCAAGGTATCGGTCGACATATTGCTTACAGATGTCAAGCGATGTGACAATTGTTTTAGATTTACACATTTTTTCATTTTTATTTGTTGCAAACTGAAAAATGAGTCTCGGAGAGATTTAAGGTTAGCGGGAGCATCCTCACTAAGCATAGCTTTAAAACGAAGATGCGCCATAGCGGGCTCTAAATACCGTACTTCAACGCTTTCTGACGGCCGCGGGAACGGATTTACAATAGAGCCCATAACGCTATAGCGCACCTTCAAAAGTACAACAATATTTGTTATGGGCATTAATCTATTGTCTCTTCCCGTGTTTGTCAGAAATTTAGAAGTCGAGACTCTTCAATACCTCATTTAAGAAGTAAATTATAATGTTTTAATGTTGTTTATTTCATTGGCTATTTGTTTTACTATATGGTCGATTACCTAATAATCAAATATATAAACAACAACTTAAACAACCAAATATTTCTCATAAATTAATTACATGTATTTTATTCTTAAATTTTGGAGTTTTTAACAAAATTTTGATGATACAAGAAAGAGCAGGATTGAATTATATTTGCAGCATGAGCTTACCCATGCGCATCACCTTTGAGGGGAGGGATTATACTTACACTGTTTTAACCAGATCAATTTCGAAAGATACCAAGGCTATACGGATTAGCCTGGAAGGCCAGGAATATGAACTTGGCCCAAATATAAAAGGTGAATGGGATGCCTCCGATATTACAATTAATGATAAACCTGGGCTGCTGAAAGCAATAGCAAGAATTTTGAGGCTAAGGTACAGGTTATACTAGCGTTACCCGGTTTTAAGAAATGTGGATTTGTTTTCGGCAATACGTACACTGAGTTTTCTATCACCTATAGATCTCCCATTTAATGCTTCAATAACCCTATCGGCAGCGATCTGGTTTTGAAGGATAACAAAACCATACCCTCTACTTTTTGAACCATCTTTAACGATAGTTAAATCGGATACCAATGCATGCTGGCTAAACACCTCCAACAGTTCAATTTCGGTTATATGTAGCGGAAAATTGGCTACAAACAGCTTTATACTCATTCAATTATCTTGTTTGACATCGCGGCAAATATATTATTTTCACCTTATTACGTGGTAAACAATAGTTAACGCTAAGTATCAAAATTGCATTCAGCAAAAAAGTACCAATTGCGTTCAGCTAAAATCAAATATTTTTCAAAACTTAGCTTTAACTAACTATAAACACTTAATGATCAAACAAGTATTGTCTCGGGAAGAAGTAAGCCTGCTCGAAACAGGCTACTTCAATTCATTGCCGCTTCACAAATGCCAGATAAACCGGGATTGGAAACTCACGAAAAAAGCATGTGTAGTTTTAAGCCGGAAATTAGCGAACGGAAATATCTGTGCTGCTTTTTACATCATCGATTTATATTGTACAGGTGTAAAACAAGTAGGCTTTATGCCAGACCTCGCTCCCACCGACCTGTTCAAAAAAGTATTGGTCATTTTTAATCAAAGTGCCTACAGGATGATTGATTGTGAATATAGTTTAGCCTATCAGTTAATTGAAGATGCACTCGATTACGCAAAGGGCAACGGCATAGCCCCTGACGACAACTTCAGCCATATAAAGCATATGCTTGATGCCGAACCGCCCAAACCAGCTGCAAAACACCCAATAGAATTCGGTAAAAATGGCAAGCCTTTCCTGTGCTTATCAGACGATGATGATAAACTAAGTTACTATTTAACCCAGTTAGAAAAACACCTGGGCGAAGGAAAGTACAATTATAAAAGTTCATTATACATGTCGGAAAGCGAAGATTTGAGTCACTATCTCAATCGTTGGACAGCAGCAGACTGGAACGACTTTATTGACGAGTTTGACCTGGAAGACCATATAGATGATTATCCGGTAATGGACTACATGTTCAAGAAAATATTCGATGGATATGAGGATAGTGAAGGACTTAAACTAAAGCTGGATAATTTTATTGCAACATGCCGGGTAGGTTTTGGACAATCCTATGAACGCACGTTCTCCGACCTGCCGGGCGAATTGGATGCATTGGAGTCGTTAATCATGTATAGCCAATCGGCTGGAAAGGCAGAATGTGAGAAAATGCTCAAGCAAACACTTGGATATATTGAAAAATGGCCTCATAATATTGAATTCAGAAATTTTCAGATCATATTGGAAGCATCATTGGGTGTCGGGGATGCAACAGCCCGCCTAAAGCAGATGACAGTTGATTTTCCTGAGTATTTACCGGCCAGGGTTAACTATGCAAGGGCTTTGACCCTTGCAGGTGACTTCGATGAAGCTAGAAAAATTTGCGGGTATAAGGAAACTCTGGATGAGATCTGCCCAACAAGAACAGAATTCAGTGAGCGTGAGTTTTTGCCTTTTGTACACTTTATGGCTTATGGCTATGCTCAGGAAAGGAAAATATATCATGCATACCTGTATGTTTCTATGCTGGCCAAGGTTGATCCGGAAATAGCAGAAATGGGCTATGATGATCAGTTATTGGCTTATACAAACGGATCTGCTATTGCGTTGCTCTTAGACTATATTGATGCTGCTAAACATAATCCAGACACAAAGGCAGTCGTGCTTGCACTTTTGGGATAAGTTATTAACCGGCTGCCTTTTTACGATAAATAGCCGGGGTACAGCCTGCATAACGTTTAAAATATTTTCCGAATAAGGAAGGATCGCTAAAATTCAGTTCAGCGGCAATCTGCGCTATGGTTAGCGAAGTTTGTTTTAGCCTCACCTTGGCTTCCAGGACCAACACTTCATGAATCCAGTTTCCGGCAGTCTTGCCTGTATATTCTTTTACAGTCTGGCTCAGGTGTTTTGCACTAACATTTAAAAGATCTGCATAAGCATTCACCGAACGCAGTTCAAAATGCCTTTCCATCAGTAACATTTTAAAACGGGATACCATTTTTACCGGTCTGGCCACTTCTGTTTCTTCATCAGGACAGTATTCATCGTAGATATCCGCAATCCTGTTCAATAAAATATGAATATAACCCCTTATGATTACATGCTTACGCTGTGTCTGGCCTTCAATTGTGTTTTTAATATCCTGTAGCAAATCTGCAATTAAATTACAGTCTGGTCCGCGCAGCTGGATAACTTTAGGTGCTTTGGCCTGGAAAAACCTGAATTGTTTAAAAGCTGAAAAGCCTGTTCCCCCGCTCAGGAAAAAAGCTTCTGTAAACAATAAGGTTTCTTCCATATAATCTACCGAAAAGCCCTTCCATGTGCGGATAACTTCTGGCGACATTACAATAAGTGAGCCGGGTAAAAGCTGGTAATGTTCCAGATCTGCTATGAGTTTAACACTCCCTTTCAAGCATACTGCAATTCCGAAGTACGATGCACGTCGGGGAATGTCATCCAGTTCTGCCACAGAAGAAAAAGAGGTGACACTATAATCTATCCCATGTCCCGGATCCGGAGCAGCCAATTTTACGGCTTCCGGCAAACTCAATTCAGCAATAGCTGGTTTTAACGGCCTCGGCATGCTAGTATTTAATTAATACAACAAAATTAATAATATATTCAAAAATCCGTGCTTTCGACCAGAATTCCAGATATATGGCTCTTTTATTGCAATATCCTAAACCCGATTTTTGCTGATGAATAAAAAATAATTTTTATGGTCAAACGGGAAATCAAGTGTCCGCATTGCTGCCAATGGACAGTATGGCAGGAGCAGTTACAGGATCGCTGCAAGCATTGCAATGGATTGCTAGAACAGGAAAAAATCAACAAAATTGAAGCTCTGGCATCACAAAGGAAGCTGAAAGAAGAAATTGAACAGGCCAGGATAGCACAACAAAATCCTTTTTTCAGAAAAGTAAAGCAATATACTGCTACCATTTTCATCGGCTTTATCCTGGTGCTTACCGCAGTCATTGTCCTGGCTGCCGGCTGATGAAATGGCTATGGGTATTTCTGACCATTTACCTCAGCATCTATCTTGTAAAAACCACTGGGTATATTTTCCCTCCGCCCATACAATATTACCTGGCTGATCTGCTTGCTGTTCCGGTAGTTGCCGGACTGTCTATGTGCTTTATGAGGTACTTAACGCAAAACAAAAACTGTATACTAAAAAGCTGGCAGGTTATTTTTATTCTGATTTTATTTAGCATCTCATTTGAGTGCTTGTTGCCGCTTTTTATGAAAAGATATACCGGAGATGTGGTAGATGTATTGTTGTACTGCATGGGTAGTTTGTTTTTCTGGAAAGTAATGAATAAACCACCGGGGTAGAAAGTTTTTCCGTCCTGATAGCAATTTACTAAATTGCAAGGCCTTTTAACGCATCGGCACATCAAGAACCCGGCAGCGCAATATGAAAAAAATACTCCTTTTTATCTTACTGTTCATTTCAATAACCGGTTTTGCCCAGCAAAAATATACGGACATACAAAACAAAGTGAAAGCGGCGGTACATACCTATTCAGCTAATGACACCAATTATAAGTTTCTGACAAAAATGCTTGCCAGCTTTGAAAAAGCTAAAAAAATAGGTCTTTCCAATTTCTCAAAAGATCATGTGGGGATAGCGATAGTACTTTCAGAAGAGAACCCTGAGCTTCTTATTTATCCTGCAAAATATACTTTCAATAACGATAAGATCAACATTTCGGCTATCCGGTCAAAATCAACCGGGGGCTTAACTGAAAACATGAAAGCCTACGTTCAGAAGTACCTCTATAAAATAGAGGAAACGGGCAGCACAAAATTTTTCAGATCGCTGGTCTTAAACAGGCCCGTAACAGAGGGGACATCTACACAGAATGCGAATGAATTTATTGTTGATGAACCAAATTCCTTATCCTTTGTGCGCGGAGATGAAGACTGGATGCATATCGTTAGCATCGACAGGCAGTACAAGACGCTTGACAGGCCCCGGATCATTCTATATACTTTTAAGCTCAGCCTTGGTGGAAAGGACATTTTTAATACGGAGAACACTATTGATGATATAGAACAGAGGCGAACCACCAGGCTCGACAATGAGCGCGCCGATAAAGAAAAGTATCCGCTATTTCATGATTTCAGAACAGATGACATCCGCAGGTTACTGCAGGAACTGGTACTGAAGGAACCTTTTAAATCGAACTTGGACCTAAAAAAACATATAGAAAAACTAGACACCAGGATTACCCGCTTTAACCTTGGGGATTATACGGCCCAGTTTAATTATTTTTTAAGCTTAGACTTTTCTGCGCTCAGAAAAAAAGAACCCTTTGAAATAAACGAATTCCTGAATATACAGCATTTATCGGCACATGCCCTGGCCGATTATTACCTGTCGCAGGCCAATTACAGCCAGGCCATTGATTTTTATAAAAAAGCTGCATTCGATTTTCCCTATGAAGTATCGAGCGGGACAGACTTTATAAAAGATATGGAACGCATCATTTATGACCTTTCAAAAACCTGCTACAAAGCTGGCAGAAAGGATGAGGCCTATGGCTATTTACTGGGATTGATCATCGACAGTCAGAGAAATGAAGCATTGGCCACCAAAGACCTGAAAGCCTATCTGTTACAGGAAAAAGAGGATCTTAAGCAGTTTAAAGGGGATCTGGACAAGGCGATGAAAACCATAAAAACAGACAGGAAGAACCACAGCTGTACGCTTGTATTCAGAAATAAAACCGTATTCTTTTATCCCCTTATGGAGCAAACTGCAGCAACGTACCAGCAGCAAATAAAAAAGACTGATTTTTATAACTTTTTAAGCCAATAGATTTAACCACCAATTCAGTTGGTGGCGAAAATCGCTTTCCTTCCAAGCAAAATAATATAAAAAAAGCAAGGAATTATGTAAAGCGATATATGCACCATTATGCCATATTTACCACTTGTTAAAAGTAAATTACAAACAAGCAGATCCGGATGAAATTAGCCATCAAAAATATGGTATGCAACAGGTGTATTTTAGTAGTGGGACAAGTGCTTGAAAAGATGAATCTAATCCCTGATCAAATACAGGTAGGAGAAGTTGAGTTGACAACAGACCTCTCTGATATACAACTCAGTTCTTTACGTCTCCAATTAGCCAATGAAGGTTTTGAATTGCTGGATGATCGTAAAACCATGATCGTTGAAAAAGTAAAAAACATCATTATTGAGACGATTCACGGTACAGACAAAGTAAATATTAGTGTTAACTTTTCACATCTCATCCAGCAAAAACTACTTATTGAATACAATTATATCAGTTCTTTTTTTTCAAATACAGAAGGCATTACTATTGAACAATATATCATCCTGCAGAGAATTGAGCGAGCTAAGGAACTTTTGGTTTACGACGAACTTTCACTTGGTGAAATTTCGCATAAATTGGGATACAAAAGCCTTCAACATCTATCCTCCCAGTTTAAAAAAATCACAGGTTTAACACCTACGCAATTCAAAAATATAAAAGAAAACAGGCGCAAGCCATTAGACCAGTTGTAAATTCTGTAAATGTTTCGCCTAATAGTATAACAGTCTTTCCTGCACCCTATTCTATTTTTGAATATATTTTTTGTGATGAAAAGGAACCATAAATTACTTGTTAAAGGGATGGTCTGTAACCGGTGTATTACCGTGTTGAGTGATGAACTGTCTAAACTGGGTTTAGATATTTCGAGTATCAATTTAGGAGAGGTCATATTAAAAGAGAGCAATAAAACTCCTTTTGACGAAAAGACCTTAAAAATAGTTCTTCAAAAGAATGGATTCGACCTGTTGTATGACAAAAATGAACAGCTGATCAGCCAGATCAAACTTGCAGTTGAACGCGGTATCAATGAACAATCTGAAACAGGAAGTCCGGTTAAATTTTCAAAACTAATTAGCGAAGAATTACACAGAGACTACAATTCGCTAAGTGCCATATTTTCGCTTACACAAGGCAACACACTTGAAAAATACATCATCTTAAGGAAAATTGAGAAGGTAAAAGGACTGTTGGTTTATACGGATCAGTCATTAACCAATATAGCAAATATTATGGGCTATAGCAGTGTAGCCTATCTTTCACGACAATTAAAGCAATACACAGGATTCGACTTCGCATATTACAAAAGAATAAGACGGGACAAGCTTGCTGTTATACAAAGAAGCCTTAAACACAGAAACCAATAACACGAATTTTCCCGATTTCCTTACACCCGGCCAAAAACCGGGTGTTTTTTGTTAAAACAGACCTCATAAATTCTATAACTCTTACCTGCAATAGTATAAAGCTTAAAACGAGCCTTAAACTAATTTTACATAGATAAAAACAACTATTTGTTCCACGATTATTTATCCTGTCATGTTAAAAAATACAAATAAACTAAATGCTGTTTTCCTTCAGGTAATCTGCGGTATATTACTGATTTCCTGTAGCAATAATAAAGCAAAAACGGAAAAGCAAACCGCAGCCCCGACAGCTGGCGTCAGCAAATTACCTGTTGACGCAATTGTCGTAAATGAGGAACCACTGGATCAGGAAGAAATGATTGTCGGTACCATGGCGCCTTACCGGGAAGTTGCCATCGTTAGCGAAATCTCGCAGAAAATTGTTCAGGTTGCTTTTCAGGACGGAGAATTTGTCGAAAAGGGACAATTGCTTTATAAACTAGATGATGCTGACCTGAATGCCAGGTTAAAGGGTTTGAATTCTGAGTTGAAACTGGCTCGTCTGAATGAACAAAGGATAGGCAATCTGCTAAAAACCGAGACTGTAAATCAGCAACAATACGACGAAACAGCTGTAAAACTGCATTCGCTGGAGGCTCAACGGGAACTGCTCCAGGTAGAATTGAATAAGACTGCAATAAAGGCTCCTTTTTCAGGAAGGATTGGTATTTCGAATGTAAATCCTGGCGCTTTTGTATCACCAGCTATGGAACTGGTGAGTTTGCAGGACCAGGGCAACATTAAAATAAATTTTGATGTATCGGAAAAATACCTGCCTCTCGTTAAAACCGGAGGCAAGATTAATTTTACCACTACCCTTTCCGATCAGGAATATACAGCCGTAGTTAAAGCGACCGAACCGGGACTTAACGCACAAAACAGGGCGTTGAAGATACAGGCGGTAACTGATAACCCCGGGGGAAAGTTCCGGTCGGGTTTATCTGTGAAGATTCACTTCCCTACATCGAAAAAAAATGCGAAAGCGATTTACCTGCCAACCGAAGCGCTCATCCCCAGCGGAGAGGGATATAGTGTTTTTGTTTTAAAAAATGGCCTGGCTAAATCAATGCCTGTTCATATCGGCAACCGAACTGAATCCGCAGCCATTATTATCTCCGGTTTACACAATGGCGACAGTGTCATTGTGTCTAATCTTCTTCGCCTTGGCGACGGTATGCCGGTTCAGTCCGCTGTTTCCAAATAATCTGTTTCAAATCTACAATCATGAGTTTATCATCATTAAGTATAAAAAAGCCGGTCCTTGCCGGTGTGTTTTCTGCCTTTATCGTTATTATGGGTATTGTTGGCTGGAAATATCTGGGGGTTAGGGAATATCCCCTGACGGAACCTCCGGTGATTTCGGTGGTTACCTATTATCCTGGCGCCAGCCCTGATGTAATTGCTTCCAAAATTACCAGGCCTATGGAAGAATCTATTGCCGAATCCAATGGCGTCAGAACAATTTCTTCTGAATCCAGGGAACAGGTAAGTATAATTTCTGTAGAGTTTAACCGGGATGTGGATCTGGAGGATGCCTTAAACGATGTTCGTGATAAGGTGGCTAAATCCAGAAAACAACTTCCTGCGGATGTGGACCCGCCTGTTGTTGAGAAAGCATCTTCACCGGACAATCTGGTTGCCTTTTTAGAGGTAGAAAGTGATACCAAGGACATCAGAGAAGTAAGCCATCTCGCCGCTACAGTAATCAAAGACCGGATGCAGTCCATTCCGGGTGTAAATAGTGTTGCTGTGGTTGGTGAACATAAATATGCCATGCGGTTACGATTTGATCCTACCAAGCTGGCAGCATACATGCTTACCCCTGAAGACATCCGGCAGGCATTATTAAGAGAAAATCTTGATCTGCCTTCGGGAAGAATAGAGGGAGTTAACAACGAGCTAAGTGTTCGTACCCTCGGCCGCTTAACTACAGTAACCGATTTTAATGAAATGATCATTAAGCGTGAGGGCAACACAGTGGTGCGGTTAAAAGATATCGGATCTGCGAAATTGGGAGAAGAAAACGAGCGGACAGCGATTATAAATGAAACCGGCAATTTAAACCGAATTGGAGTGGGTATTGCTGTCCAGATCCAACGGGGTGCCAATGCCATTAAGGTGGTGGATGAATTTCATAGGAGATTAGCGCAATTGCGCAAGGAAATCCCCAGAGAATACCGGCTGATTATCGGTTTCGATTTCACCAGTCCGGTACGAAAATCTATTAAGGAAGTAGAAGAAACGCTTTTTATAGCCTTTGGCTTGGTAGTGCTGATTATCTTTCTTTTCCTCCGCGACTGGCGGTCAACCATTATACCTGTACTGGCCATTCCCGTCTCAATCCTGTCAGCATTTTTCATTATGTATGTAGCTGGCTTTTCTATTAATGTACTGACACTATTAGGCCTGGTGCTTGCTATAGGTTTAGTGGTTGATGATGCAATAGTAGTGTTGGAAAATATCTATAAAAAAATAGAAGAAGGCATGTCGCCAATTCAGGCTGCGTTCAAAGGTTCCAGGGAAATCTATTTCGCTGTCATCTCTACTACCATTACCCTGGCCGCCGTTTTTATGCCCATTATTTTTATGGGTGGCATCAGTGGTCAGCTGTTTAAAGAATTTGCCATTGTCGTATCTGGGTCGGTACTGGTATCTGCTTTTGTCGCATTAACGCTGTCGCCTATGCTTAGCGCCCTGTTGTTAAAAAAGAGCGATAAGCCAAACTGGTTATACCGAAACACAGAGCCATTTTTTATCCGTTTAAATAATGGATATGCGAATCTGTTAACCTCCTTTATGAAACGTCGTTGGTTAGCTCCCCTATTTTTAATAGGCACAGCCAGCCTCATTTATTTTGTAGGAAAAAAATTACCCTCCGAGCTGGCGCCGATAGAAGACCGGTCTAACATGAGTTTGATTGCAATAGCCCCGGAGGGCGTCTCTTTTGAATATATGCAAAAACGAATGACCGAAGTAGGCAAATATGTTAACGACTCTACTGGCAGCAGACTTTATCAAACCTATTCTATGGTGGGTATTTCCTTTATTCCGGCACCCGCGCCGGTTAATATTGCTGTTCAGAGCATCTACCTAAACGATCCCGAGAAAGGTAAAGCCACTGCCCTGGATTTATACAATCAATACGGAATGGCATCGGCCAGGTTCAAGGGCTTCCTTTTATTTCCTTACCTGCCCCCTACAATCGGAACACGTTACGGTGGCGGTATGCCTGTACAGTATGTGCTGCAGGCGCCAACCCTCGATAGTCTTAAACAAGTGCTTCCGAAATTTCTGACTGCCGCACGACAGAGTAAAAAACTGATGTTTGTAGATGCTGATCTGAAAATCAATAAACCTGAACTAAAAATAAATATAGACAGGCAAAAAGCAGCGTTAATGGGTATTTCTATACAGGAAGTATCCCGGGCTTTACAGCTCTCGTTCTCTGGCCAGCGTTATGGTTATTTTCTACGGGCAGACAGGCAATACGAGGTGATCGGTCAGGTAGATCGTAAATACCGGAATGATATCAGTGACCTTCGTTCTATTTATGTTCGTTCGGCAGCCAACCAGATGATCTCTTTGGATAACCTGGTGAGCATTGAAGAAGGGATTAGTCCGGCTGCGATTTATCGCTATGACCAATATACTTCGGCCTCCATTTCTGCAGGACTGGCGCCGGGCGTAAGTCTGGCTGAGGGCATTGAAGAAATGGCACGCATCAAAAAAGAAGTATTGAATGAAAACTTTAAAACAAGTTTAGCCGGTCAATCCAGAGATTACGAAGAAAGTCAGGGCAATATCGCTTCTACATTGATCCTGGCCTTGTTACTGGTATATATGATCATGGCTGCACAATTTGAAAGCCTCCGTGATCCGCTCATCATTATGCTCACTGTACCAATGGCTGTAACTGGTGCAATTCTTAGCCTGTACTGGTTTAACCAGAGTTTAAACGTTTTCAGTCAGATTGGAATCATTACCCTGGTAGGACTAATCACCAAAAATGGTATCCTGATCGTAGAATTTGCCAATCACTTGAAGGATCAAGGACTTTCGAGCTATGATGCCGCTATACAATCAGCGATACAACGCTTCCGGCCAATTCTCATGACCTCACTGGCCATGATATTCGGAGCATTGCCAATTGCCATGACCGTTAACAGCCGTCAATCGCTTGGAATTGTCATCGCAGGAGGATTGACCTTTGCGGGCATACTCACCCTCTTTATTATCCCCGCAGTTTATTCTTACCTGTCAGGTACCAGGCGTAAGGAATTGATGGAAGAAGAAAATGAAGAAACGGAATCAGCTATTGCTGACCCATTAAAACAAAGATAATGAAAACGAAATTTTTAAATATACTACTGGCTTTGCTCCCCTTGTTTTCAGGTAAAACGCTATATGCACAGGAGAAAACGTTAACGCTTGCGGAGGCCCTGGCACTGGCCGCAAAGGGCAATAAGGAACTTCAGATACAGACACTGGAAGAAATTCGCTATAAAGAGATTACCAGGGAAACACAAAGTCGTTTGCTGCCCAATATTTCGGCAAATGCCGTTTATTCCCGTTACTTTGACCGTCAGGTCATCTTTCTCCCGGGCTCCTTTGCCGGCACCGATAAGCCTGTACAGGATGTTGCGGTGGGAGGAAAAAACACCTTCAATAGCTTTTTTTCGCTCACACAACCCTTGCTTATGGAAAGTGCGCGCCGCCAGAAACAAGCAGCAATGATCAATGAAAAAATTCAGAAAGAGAAAACAACTGATCTGCAGAGCCAACTGGCATTTCAGGTCTCAGCCGGTTATTTTAATTTGCTGTTGATGAGTAGTCAACTCCGTTTACAACAACAAAGCTTGTGGAGGAATACCCGGGCTCTGGAAGATACAAAAGCTTTGTTTGCGCAAGGACGAGGCTTGAAAGTAGACACCTTAAGGAGTTATATTGCGGTTGAGAATTTAAAATCGTCCATATCCTATTTGCGCAACAACATCGAGGTAAACGGCATTCAGTTAAAAAAATTGATTGGTTTAAATGAGGACGTGGAAATAAAACCGACTGACAGCCTGAATATCGGGTCTGAGCAGGCAGAATTTCACATGCTGGATCATGTTTTAAAGACCGCCGAACTGAATCGTCACGACATCAGATTACAAAAGTTATCAGTTGAACAGGAACAAAAACAATTGTCTGTCAACAAGTCGCAGCGTTTACCTCAGGTTTCAATTATAGGGCAATACCAGTTGCAGGCACAGGCAGATAACCTGAGTTTAGGTAACTATGCCTGGCCACGCACTTCATTTGTGGGATTGCAGCTTACAGTTCCGGTTTTCAACGGAAACCGGACCAATGCTCAGATCAACCAGGCCAGGATAAAAGTAAGGCAGGAAAAAATCAGACTGGATGATCTGCGGGAGGAAATGAATGCTGAATTGGCTGCCATTATCAGCAGATGGAAAGAAGCTAACGCACAAGTAATTGTCCAAAAAACAACAGTAGAAGCTACGGAGTTAAATTACAGGATGATGAACGACCGTTATAAGAATGGATTAAGTTCGAGGTTAGAATTAGCAGATGCTGAACTGTCATTGACGCAAAGTAAGATCAATTATTTACAGTCAATCTATAATCTCAAGGTATTACATGTTCAGTTACAACGATCCCTGGGCTTGTTAAAATTATAGATAAAACTCTATAACATATTCCGGTAATAGTATAAAATCCGGCAATCAGTGTTGTCTAATTTTGGGTATAAATAATAAAAAATATGTCTAAAGATACAACACAACAAATAGTACAAGCGCTGCCCTACGCTAAGCGATGGGCAGCGCTTTCTTTGCTATGTATGGCCCAGTTCATAGTAATCATGGATACATCGATCATAGGAGTTGCATTGCCTGCCATTAAAACCGATCTGGGTTATTCGCAAACAGGCCTTCAGTGGATATTTAATGCTTATGTAATCGTTTTTGGTGGCTTTCTACTTTTAGGTGGCCGCCTGTCTGACCTGTTTGGTTCACGCAAAATTTTCATGTGGGGCTTTGCCATTTTAAGCGGTTCTTCTCTTTTGGCTGGCATGGCCTGGTCGGAAACAGCCTTAAATACCGGCAGGGCACTGCAAGGTCTGGGTTCTGCATTCATAGCGCCAGCAGCCCTGACACTGGTCTTAACTAAATTTACTGATCCTAAAGAGCTGAGTAAGGCCCTTGGCTTCTGGGGGGCTGCAGCTGCAGCCGGAGGATCGGCCGGTGTATTCTTCGGCGGCGCCATTACCCAATGGCTTTCGTGGCAATGGGTTTTCCTGATCAATATACCTTTAGGTTTGGTTGTTCTTGTTTTGAGTCCTAACTTATTGCTGAAAGGAACTACACAAAAAGGAAAGGTAGACCTTCTCGGTGCTATCCTGGCTACGGCTGCAATTATGCTAACGGTTTATGCCATTGTATCAGCCGAAGGCTTAGGCTGGGATTCAATTCAAACCCTCGGACTTCTGGGCACAGCGATAGCGCTGTTTATTGTTTTCCTCATCGTGCAGAAAAATAACAGGGAGCCGCTTGTACCCTTATCCATTTTCAGGGTGCCAAACCTTTCGGCAGGGAACCTGGTAATGGCTCTGATGGCGGGCGCATGGATCCCTTTATGGTTTTTTCTTAACCTCTATTTACAGCAGGTATTAAATTATTCGGCTTTTAATAGCGGCCTTGCACTACTACCAATGACTTTTGCCATCATGATACTGATGATGGGAGTTACCGGAAAACTGGTGGCAAAATTTGGTTTTAAAGCACCGCTGATCGCTGGGTTTATAGCACTTACGGCTTCACTCGTACTTTTCAGTAATGTTCCGGTAGACGGGTCTTTTATCGTCAACGTATTACCCGCATCATTGTTAGGTGCAATTGGTATGTCGCTGGCTTATATTCCCGGAACTATAGCTTCCATGTCGGGTGCTAAACCACAGGAAACCGGACTCGCTTCCGGCCTGGTGAATACCAGTTATCAGATTGGCTCAGCGCTAGGCCTGGCGATTATAGTTGCCATCGTGGCGGCAAAGGCTGATGTATTGAAAACCCAAAGTGTAACGGATCTGAAAATACTAAACGAAAGTTTCCGAACCGCATTCAAATCTGCAGCTGTGGTAAGTGGTGTTGCTGCATTGGTTGCTATTTTCGCCATCAAAACCTTCAGGTAACCGGACCATGAAAAATCGCAAATTTATCTGGCTAACACATGAGTTGATCTGGGAGACAAACGATACAGTGACCATTGTGTTTAATACGAACGGATCAACATTTAAATATTTGCCAGGCCAATTCGTTAATGTGTACCTGGTTATAAATGGTGAAACATTAAGCCGTTCTTATTCTTTATCTTCTTCACCCGACACAGACCCCTATCCAGCCATTACCGTAAAACGGATAAAGGCAGGATTGGTAAGTAATCATCTGGTTAATTGTGCTGAGCAAATCTCTGAATGGGAAGTAGAAGGACCTTTCGGTTCATTTGTTCCGGTGCAAAGTAGCTATCAAAGTAATCATGTTATACTATTGTCTGGAGGAAGCGGAATAAGTCCACTGCTGTCTATTGCTAAATCATTGTTAGCCAGATCAAATGATGTTCGACTTACTTTAGTATATTCAAACCGCAATTGGTATGATGTGATCTTCGCTGATGCGATCGAAGTGCTGGCCTTGCGATATCCGGAACGGATGACCCTATACCATGCACTATCCGGGCATAGCGAAAACAACCTGCCTTTTGCAGGCATCTTAATAAAGGAAAGATTGAGCAGATTGGTTGTCAAGAAGCTATTGAAGCAAGCGGCTGCTGAAAAGCTTTCAGCAGCCCAGTTTTTTATTTGCGGCCCCAATGGGTTAATGAAAATGTATCAGGAAGTACTAGAGTCTTTAAAGGTTCCTGAAACGGGAATTTTCATGGAACAATTTACCGCTCATAATGAACCTGGTGAACAGAAAAACCTACCTGAAACCCCACATGAAGTTCTGGTGCATTTCTACGAGCAAACCCATTTAATTATAGTGCCCCCGGAAACGAGTTTATTGAGTGCAGCACTCAAAGAAGGTATTTCTTTCGGGCACTCCTGCAAATCAGGAACCTGTGGTTCCTGTATCGCCATATTAACCTCAGGCAAGGTTAATATGGTTAAGAATTATGCTTTAACGGCAGATGAAGTGGCTAAAGGTATGATCTTACTGTGCCAGAGCTATCCTTTAAGTGAGGATGTAACCATTGAGTTTGACTGAAATTTTATAAAAAAATGCAGCAATAGTATAATACCGCTACCCACTACATACAATAGCTTTGTATTACAAAAATCATTAATTATGAAACTACTCGGTTTAGACATCAGCAATCTGAAGGACGGTTATTGCATTTCGACAGTAACACTTTTCCTGTTAAATACTCCGGGAACATACCTGATCGCTGTATTACCCGGCATTATGGTAGTTTCTTATGAACCATTGTTAACGTCTGCCGAAAAAATAATCAGATCTGTAACTGGTTTGGGATATAAGATTAAAAAAATAGTTCAGCGAAATTCATTAACACAAATATTAACTTCAATGAAAACCTTAAAATTTAAAACGAACATCAAATGTGCCGGATGCCTGGCAAAAGTTGCCCCTAATCTGAATGAGGCTGCGGGAGAAGACAATTGGGAGGTGGACATTCATACCCCTGGAAAAATATTAACCGTTATGGCTGATGATTTGGATGAAAGCACTGTCATCTTTGCCATCAATGAAGCCGGCTTTATCGCAGAAAGTGTAAATTGATCCTGCCGCGGATTGGCTATTCTAGGTTAGAATATTTTACTAATATTTTTAGCAAAATTTATAATTTATACCTATATTTGCTATAGATTATAAATACCGTGGAACAGCTGGCAGATAAAAACAGGATCATTCAAAAGTTGCAACAGGACATCCTCCTGTTGCAGGGATTAGCAAAATGCCCCGGCAGCCAGCATCAGGATATGGGCCTGGGGCCAATACAAAATGCTTTTCCCGGCCAGGTATTCCCTACCGCAGCAGTACATGAATTTATAAGTGACAATGGACCCGATTGTGCTGCTACCAATGGCTTTATTTCGGGCTTATTGGGTAAACTGATGGGCAGTAACGGCACCTGTGTCTGGATCAGTACCAACCGCAGCATATTCCCTTCTGGACTGCCTGCCTTTGACATCAGGCCTGAACGGATCATCTTTATTGACCTCAACAGGCAAAAAGATGCCTTATGGGCCATTGAGGAGGCCCTGAAATGCAAGGCCCTGACAGCGGTTGTAGGCGAAATTAAAGAACTGAGCTTTACCGAATCCCGAAGGTTGCAGCTTGCCGTAGAAAAAAGTAAGGTGACAGGTTTTATCCATCGCCACCAGGCCACAGCAGCAAATACGGTTGCCTGTACCAGCCGCTGGAAAATCAGCCCGCTGCCCAGCATTTTGCCAGAGGGTATGCCCGGCGTTGGCATCCCCAGCTGGAATGTTGAGCTTCTTAAAGTAAGGAATGGGCAGCCCGGCAAATGGCAGATAGAATGGTTTGAATACAGTTTCAGGCATCAGCACGTGAAGGAGCAGGTGCTACCGGAAATCCAGAAACGACAAGCCGGATAATATGCCCCGTTATGTTTCCATATGGTTCCCCGATCTTATTTCAGACTGGTTCATACGCCGCAGGCCTGAACTTAAAGCTACTGCTTTTGTTATAGCAGCTCCCGAAAGGGGCCGTGTGGTGGTAAAAGCAGCCAGCAGGCCTGCACAGGCTCAGGGTATACATGCCGGTATGGTAGTGGCAGACTGCCGCGCCGTATTACCTACATTGGAGGTAATTGACGACATACCGGGAACAGCGGAAAAGCTATTAAAGGCCCTGGCAGAGTGGTGCCTGCGTTACAGCCCCATTGCAGCGGCTGATTTGCCGAAGGGCCTGATAGTAGACAGCAGTGGTTGTACACACCTATGGGGCGGAGAACAGGCTTATCTGGCAGACATACTGGGCAAACTGGAGGCTTTCGGCTATCATGTACGGGCAGCTATGGCCGACACCATTGGTGCTGCCTGGGCTGTTGCCCGATTCGGAAAACTCAAAGCCATTATTGAACCTGGCCATCAATCAGCTGCTTTACTTCCTTTGCCCCCGGCCGCCCTTCGGCTCGATCCGCTGATTACAGCACGACTGGAAAAACTGGGTTTATATACCATCGGCAGTTTCATTAAAATGCCCCGACCTGCCCTGCGCAGGCGTTTTGGCATGCCATTGCTCAGCAGACTGGAACAAGCCCTGGGGCAGCATCCTGAAGTGATAGACCCCATAAAACCAATAGTACCCTACCAGGAACGCCTGCCTGTTCTTGAGCCCATAAAAACAGCAACCGCAATAACAATTGCGCTTAAACAGCTGCTGGATTTGCTTTGCTGCAGGCTTACCAAAGAAGGCATGGGCCTGCGTAACTGTACCTTTAAAGCCTATCGTATAGATGGCAATATCCAGCAAATTCAGATAGGGACAAACCGTGCAGCTAACCATGCAGCGCACCTGTTTAAGTTGTTTGAAATTAAAATTGCCACATTGGAGCCGGCACTCGGCTTTGAGCTTTTTATGGTAGAAGCTGCTAAAGTAGAGGCCATGTCTGCAGCGCAGGATGCCTTATGGAATACCCTTAACCAGAACAATGCCGAAGTAGCGGAGTTGCTGGACAGGCTGGCCGGTAAGGTGGGCATTCATAGCATCCGCCGCTATTTGCCGCAGGAACATCACTGGCCGGAACGCTCAGTAAAACCTGCGGCCGACTTTGATGAAAAGCCTGCTACAAACTGGCCTGAAAATTTGCCAAGACCTGTCCATTTACTGGCAAAGCCTGAAACCATTGAAGTTACTGTACCGCTGCCCGATTATCCGCCTATCCTGTTCCGGTATAAGGGTAAGGTTTTCAGTATAAGCAAAGCTGATGGCCCGGAAAGAATAGAACAGGAATGGTGGATTGAGGACGGTCTGTACAGGGATTACTATTGCGTAGAAGATGATACAGGTGGCCGTTACTGGCTTTTCCGCCTGGGCCATTACAACGACAACACTCCTGAATGGTTTATACATGGTTTTTTTGCTTAAAACACTGAGCATATGCATTACACGGAATTACAGGTAACCACAAACTTCAGCTTCCTCAGGGGTGGTTCACATCCTGAAGAGTTGGTTAAGCAGGCCGCAGAACTGGGGCATACCGAAATTGCCATAACCGACAGAAATACACTTGCAGGTATTGTAAGGGCATATGTAGCCGCAAAAAATAAGAATATCCGCATTATCCCGGCCTGCCATCTTGAATTGCTGGATGGGCCTCCCCTGCTGGCTTATCCGACAGACCGGGCCGCTTATGCAAGACTTTCAACACTGCTGTCTGAAGGTAACCTGCGTACCGAAAAAGGGCAATGCCATCTGTATAAGGCCGATGTATACCGTTATGCCGAAGGCATGAAGTTTATAGCCATAGCCCCCATTAACCTCAACAGTGATTTTGATTTTGATCTTGAATTTAAACGGGCACTTAAAGCATACCGCTGGGCATTAGGTACCGACCTGTACCTGGCAGCAAGCCGCTCTTACCAGGCCAATGATGGCAAACGGCTGTTCCGGCTTTCACAATTGTCTGATGAACTGGGTATTCCATTGGTTGCTGTCAATGATGTGCATTACCACATTCCCCAGCGCAGGGAATTACAGGACATCCTGACCTGTATCCGTGAAAAGTGTACCATTTACAATGCGGGTTTCCGCCTGCACCAGAATGCGGAACGGCACCTGAAACCCATAGCAGAGATGCACCGTCTGTTCAGCCAGTACCCCCAGGCCCTTGAGCATACACAGGAGATTGCCGCAGCATGCCAGTTCTCGTTAGACAGCCTTGAATATGTTTATCCAGAAGAGCTTACAACCGAAGGGCGCAACCCCCAGCAGGAACTTGTACACCTTACCTGGCAAGGTGCAAAAGAAAAGTTTGGCGATAAAATCCCCTCAGAAATAGGCGAAACCATTCGATATGAACTGGACTTTATGGAGCGCAAAAACTATGCGGCTTACTTCCTTACGGTCTACGATTTTGTGCGTTTTGCCAGGAGCCAGAACATTTTATGCCAGGGACGGGGTTCTGCGGCCAATTCGGTAGTTTGTTATTGTTTGGGTATCACCTCTGTAGATCCCTCCAAGTTTAAAGTACTGTTTGCCCGGTTCATGAGCGATGCCAGAGATGAACCACCTGATATTGATGTAGATTTTGAGCACGAACGCCGCGAAGAAGTGATGCAATACATCTATTCCAAATACGGGCGCGACCGCTCGGCTATTGTGGCCACAGTTACCCAGGTGCATTACAGGGGCGCCGTACGTGATGTGGCCAAGGTAATGGGCTTATCTGTTGACACCATTAACCGCCTGGCCAGTTCTGCATGGGAATTTACGGATGAATGGCACAATGGCAGGACAGTTTCGAGTGAAGGTTTTGATGCCAATGACCCGCACCTGAAAAAAGTGCTGGAGCTCACACAGCAATACATCGGCTTTCCGCGTCAGCTGGGCCAGCATACCGGGGGATTTGTAATGACCAGGGGAAAAATAACCGACCTCTGTCCTATTTTGAATGCCCGTATGGAAAACCGGACCTGCCTGGAATGGAACAAGGATGATATTGAGGCCCTTGGTTTTCTTAAGGTAGATGTACTGGCCCTGGGTATGCTCACCTGCATCCGCAAGGCATTTGACCTGGCTAAACAGCATTATGGTTTAGACCTTACACTGGCCAATGTACCGCAGGATGACCCTAAGGTATATGAAATGATCAGCCATGCCGATACTTTGGGCGTATTCCAGATCGAAAGCCGTGCACAGATGTCTATGCTGCCCCGCTTGCGGCCCCAATGCTTTTATGACCTGGTTATTGAAGTGGCCATTGTAAGGCCGGGGCCTATCCAGGGAGATATGGTACACCCCTATTTGCGCAGGCGCAATGGCGAGGAGCCTATTGAATATCCATCAAAAGAACTGGAAGCAATACTCGGACGGACTTTAGGCGTACCCCTGTTTCAGGAGCAGGCCATGGAAATTGCCATTGTTGCTGCAGGCTTTACCCCGGCAGAGGCAGATGGCCTGCGCCGCAGCATGGCCACATTTAAGTCCCATGGTAAGGTAAGCGAATGGCGCAATAAGCTGGTGAGCGGAATGGTGGCCAAAGGCTATAAAGAAGAATTTGCCCAGCGGGTTTTTAAACAGCTGGAAGGTTTCGGGAGTTATGGTTTCCCTGAAAGCCATGCCGCCAGTTTTGCCTTACTGGTTTATATCTCCTCCTGGATCAAATGCCATTATCCCGATGTATTTGCAACAGCTTTGCTGAACAGTATGCCCATGGGTTTTTACCAGCCTGCGCAAATTGTGATTGACGCCCAAAAACATGGCGTGGAAGTACTGCCTGTAGATATCAATCATTCTACCTGGGATAACCTGCTTGAACAGCAAACAGGCGAATATCACCCATTGAGGCTGGGTTTCCGCCAGGTTAAAGGCCTGAACGAGGAAGATATGCAGGTTCTGGTTGCTGCAAGGCGGGTTCCTTTTACCAGTATCCATGCCCTGCTGAATGCTGGTATTTCGCTGGCAGCACTGGAAAGGCTTGCAGATGCAGATGCGTTTCGCTCTATAGGGCTGGACAGGCGCCAGGCACTTTGGGAGGTAGCAGCCCTTAGCGATAGCCCTGTCGGTATGTTTGAAGGACAAAGTCTGGAAAGCATGCCTGAAAAAGAAATCCAGTTGCCCTTAATGCGTTTATCTGAGCATGTGATACAGGATTACAGTACAACCACGCTTTCCCTGAAAGCACATCCGGTAAGTTTTGTGCGCGAAAAGCTGGATTTGCTTAAAGTACTGCCCATTAAAGCGCTCGACCAGCAGGCTGATGGGAACTTCGTAAAAGTATCCGGACTGGTACTGGTACGACAAAGACCAGGTACCGCCACTGGTGTATGTTTTATTACCATCGAAGATGAAACCGGCTTTGCCAACCTGGTCGTCTTTAAAAAGTGGTTCGACAAGTATCGTAAAGAGATTTTAAGGGCGAAGCTTTTAATGGTGACAGGAAAACTGCAGCGGGAAGGCGAAGTGACACATGTTGTTGTGACCAGCTGCAGCGACCTCTCTACATACCTGAACAAGCTTACCGCAATTGAAAACGATGGCAACGGAATATTTCATGAGGGCCGGAATTTTAAATAGCCTAAGCCTGCCCTGATAGATGCTCCAGAGCGTGCCCTTTATGCAAATTACCGACTTAGGAATAATTTACTTAAATTACATTACCAAATATTAATCTGAACGAATGAAAAATTTTGACTGGACACGTTTTACAAAAAGAATAGCTGTTAAAGCACCGCTAAGTGCAATTTATGCCGCCTGGACTACACCAGAAGAACTGGAAAAATGGTTTTTAGAAGAAGTAAAATTCTACGATCTGGATAAAAACCGGACTACAAACCAACAAACCGCCGAAACCGGTTTTACCTACAAATGGAAATGGCATATCTATGATGACCTGATGAAAGGAAGGATACTGGAAGCAAATGGAAAAGACCTGTTCCGGTTTACTTTTGAAGGGGAATGTATTGTAGAAGTAAAATTAAAAACAGAGCGCGAGTATACCATTGTAGAGCTTACCCATAAAAACATTCCTACGGATGATGAATCCAAACAGTACATAAGATTGGGCTGCGCCTCTGGCTGGACGTTTTATCTGATCAACCTAAAATCTGTTTATGAGGGTGGTCTGGATCTGAGAAACAAGGACGAAAATCTGGAAATCATGATCAACAACTAGGTAAACAGATAATAATCTATCTTTAAATCAGCATACTAAATAATTTATGAATTAATAATTTGCAGAATAAATGACGTAATCCTATATTTGCACCACTTTAACGGAAACGATAAAGTAAAGAGTTCAAATAGAACGATGATTCCGTAGCTCAGCTGGTAGAGCATTACACTTTTAATGTAGTGGTCCTGGGTTCGAATCCCAGCGGGATCACCAGAAAACAAAAAAGCCTTGCAATTTTAGAACTGCAAGGCTTTTTTATGTATTAATTTATCAATCTCACTGCTTTTTCGGCAAAATGTTGTTCGAGATAAGATTTTACCTCAGCTCTTTTTACGGGATCATCAATAAAATCATAAAGAGGAACTAAACGATCGCCAAAAACACCAATAAACCGTGCCCTATCTTCTGTAGTGGTTAAACGCCAATTTGTGATATTTAGCATTAATCTATTATTTATATTTTCAGTTTGCAATTTGCTCACATCCCCTCCAACAGAACTATAATAGATCTGGGCTGAAGAATTTGCATTTAAGTTGCGTAAATTCACCTCATCCAGATAACCAGTCGATAAGCCAAATGTTCGTTTTAGCGCATAGCGTAATCCTTCCATAATGATGTCTTCTCTGTTGGTCTCTGGAGCTTCTGCCTGATAGACAACATCAAATTTTGCCCCTATTTCTATCCCGGTTAGCACATGTGTACCATACTTCTGAACGAGCTCACTGCTACTTAATAGTTTAATATCGTTCTTAAAATCAGCTGTTATAAAGTTATTTACAGATTGTTCATAATAAAATGCATATCGTTTCCTAACCATGTAATTGGAGTAGTACCCGTAAATATACTTTTTATCAGTGACGACTGTTCCAGGGAATATCTTTCCGATCGTATTTCCAAAAAGCTTCAAACCTCTGGTTTCCTTGTTTGAATTGGAAAATTTCTCTGAGAGTTCTACCGCATTTTTAGCTTGAATGGTTTTCCATGATCCTTCAGTACTTCTAATTACGTTAACTTTATTGGATCCACTGGCAGCATAAGCTAAAACATCGACTACGCTAGCCCTTACAGATGCTTCATCATTGAACTTATCTGTAGCATCGTATCCAAATCCTAAAAAATTATAGGTTTCAGGTCGTTCATATAAAGGCTTACTTTCTTGTGTTGCTCCCTTAACCACCAGTTCAATATCCCTGGGTAGTTTCTCCGGCTCATCGGGATTTGTAATTTCATCAGTTCTTTTCTTACAGGAGACCAGCATGGCAAAAACTGCCATGAATAAGATTGTTTTTTTCATTTGATTTATATTTGTGTGTGGTGATTTTTTGTCAAATTTTATGCCGTTTTAATCACAAAAAGCGCTCTGAAAAAATGGTACAATAATATTTTCTTTACAATTGCTGCAACTCTCTTTTTATTAAATCAGCTGAAATATTCAACGCTTTGATTCTTAGCAACAACAACGTTTGCTGTGCTGAGTTATCTTTCAGTTTTGGTAGAGCCTTTTCGCATTTGCTGATGGTCGAATCAATAGATCTAAGTGCTTCTTCCAACTCCTCCTTGGTGTATTCTGTCATTATTTGACAAGCTGTCTAATCGCATATATGATAAAATTTGGTATTGTTCCGATAAGTTCTAAAGCCGCGGCGAACAATGGCAGGATCAAATATGCCCAAACTGGATATTTAAATTTTGTAGCGGTATTTTTGATCAGACTTTGTATCGCCGGTAACACTTTATCTCTGTAATACCACAGGATCAAAAAAGTCAACACCAGATAAAACGACAACCTGGTTGTAAACTGGGTATACAATCCCATAAATGTCATGTCCCAAATCAATATATTTAACCAGATAGGAATGGCCACAAATGCACCCAGGATAACTGTACGGTTATATAAAATAAGCATGGCCGTCAAAATCTGGGAAACTCCTACGAATGATTTAAATGGCTCATGAGCGGCTAAATACCAGGATACCTTAAACAAACCAACATCCTTTAACGGAAGTTGCATGGTCTCATTTGAGACCCCAAATTGATTACCTGTTAATTTAGCAAAACCATAGCTTAAAAGAATAAAGGCAAGCAATACCCTTGCACTAAGTATAAAATAATCCCAGAATTGCGCTTTAGTTGGCACCATCATTCTACTCTTAGATATTTTTCGGTTATGGTACGGTCTACCCCTGCTGCCTCTACCTTTTCTATTCCGGTTTGGATCAGGGTATCGTTGTTGATACTTACCTTAAAATTAAAAGTCTTCCCTTCCCAGTTTTTATCCTTATAGAAGTCCAAAAACTCCGTATACTCATCTCCTTTCAATTTATATCTGCCCCCACCTCCGTCAAAATGATTGCTGCTGTCCCTGGCTGTTTCCAGCTCATGGTTTAAGAAAGCAAAATGAGTATCGTTGATGATCTTTATCATGCGCTTACCTTTGGTATAGTCTGTTTCGGTACGCTGTCCGTTTTCAACCGTAGTGGCAGACAGCAGTTGCCAGGTACCCTTAAGCTGTACCGCGGCATCTTCATTTTTGGCAGAATTGCAGGATAAAAAAGAGGCAGCACAGAGTAAAGAAAGTAGAATTTTAGTATTCATAACTATATTTTTAAGCGTTTAGGTTTTGCAATTTATCATTTATCAGGCATAAAATTGAATCAATATAACAAATAAGGCTGCATGTTTACTGACCAGTCTTTAAGCACAACACAGTGCTTTGCTACCGAAACAAAATCGGGTAAGGCTGTATCAAAAAGCCGTTCTGTATTCCATATGCCGGATAAAAGATCAAGATGTTTTTTACCAGAGGGATTTACATGTGTAGGATAGGCAGCCCATTGAAAATCTTTCGGGTGAAGCTCCATTATAATCCTGATCAGCAGCCATCCGGTAATTACTGGAAGAAAGGACGAAATATCGGCAACATGCAGCATAACACCACCACACCGTTGCCCTGCATACTTGCCTTCTGTTGGTGTAAAAACAACCGGACGTGCATATACATCCGTTGAAATGGCCGGTATCATGGTATTGAATAATACTGCAGTTTCATTGGCCAATAACCATGGCGCCCCGGCCATGCGAAAAGGACTGGCTGTACCCCTACCTTCACTGCAATTGGTAGCCTCAAGAAAACAAAGTCCTGGATAGAGCAATGCCGACTCAAAAGCGGGTATAGCTGGTGACAGCGGCACAAAGGAAGCACTCCAATCAGAATGGTACCTATTTCGATGCCAGTTCATGCAGGGTATCACCTCCAGCTTACAATTGATGTCCCTTGAGTTGTTGAAGTAAAGAGCAAGTTCTCCCAGTGTACAACTGTGTTTTACCGGTATTGACCAGCGGCCAATAAAACTATTGCATTGCTGTTCATCCAAAAGTGGGCCTTCTGCCAACCTTAGATTGCCCGACAAAGGATTGGGCCTGTCTGCTACGATAAAGAGGATGTTTAAAGCAGCGCAGGCTTCCAGTACATAAGACATCGTCCATAAATAGGTATAAAACCTACTGCCTACATCGGGAATATCAAATAATACCAGGTCAATATCTGCAAGATCCGACCGGGAAGGCTCCAGTTTATTGCCATATAAACTGATTACCGGCAATCTGGTCAGGGTATCTATTGAATTATCCATAGCATGGCCGTCGGCTCCTGTTGTATCGAGGCCATGTTCTGGCGAGAACAATTTCACAATATTAAACCCTTGTTGTAACAGGGCCAGGCGCGACGGAACAAATTGATGGGTTGTAGCCGCATGATTGGTAACTAAAGCGATACGCTTGTTTTTCCAGATTGGCTGCCCGGCCAAAAGAACATCAATACCAAACCGTACATTATTCATCATACCATCTGCCGCTTTATGTGCTTCGCATTCCTGACGCTATATTAAGTTTTTTTTATAAGAAATTAGCCTGCTGTAATTGTTATGTGCGCTTTTTATTAGCTTTACTAACGATTAAATAAAAAAAGCCATTTGGCATATGGACAAGGACCTGAAATATAAAATTGTTCAACCCGATGCGCCGCTTGCAGACTTTGTAGATAGTTTTTGGTTTGTACATAACCAATCCGATAAAAGCAAAGAAACGACAGGCTTACCAGACGGGCGTGTAGACTTGTTCCTATTTCAATCGGCCAGTGAGCCTTTCCGTATCGTACTGCTTGGCCTGGGTACACGGCAACATGAGCCGGCCTTCATACCCGCCAAAGGTTTGATATTTGCCATCAGTTTTAAATTGCTTGCTATGGAATACATTTTTCATGACACAATTTCGGACATAGTGAACAACGGAAAATTTCTGCCTGATGATTTTTGGGGGTTTTCAGCCAATGACATAAATGACTTTGAACATTTTGTAAAAAAGGCAACGCAAAAAATCCAATCCCTCTTGCCCAAAAAAATTGATGAGCGCAAACGAAAGGTGTTTGAATTGATTTATGCTGCAAGGGGTGGGATTACAGTAAATGAACTCTCAGAACGTGTGTTTTGGAGCAGTCGCCAGATCAACCGCTATTTTAATCAGCAATTCGGCATTTCACTGAAAGCCTATTGCAATGTTTTAAGGTTCAGGGCTTCCCTTGACCATATTGCACAGGGAAAACTTTATCCTGAAGAAAATTTTTCCGACCAAAACCATTTCATTAAAGAAATAAAGAAGTTTTCGGGCGTAGTGCCTAAAGAACTATTCAAAAATAAAAACGACCGATTTATACTATTATCTACATTACCAAAGAAATAGTTTTGCCTCATAAAACAATTTTTGGAATAATGCTGATAGAAAATAAAACAGTTGCCATTGTTGGTGGAGGAATGGGCGGATTGACCTTAGCCCGTTTATTGCAAATGAAAAACGTGAATGTAAAAGTTTACGAAAGGGACCTTAACCGTAATGTACGTGTTCAGGGCTCTACACTAGACCTGCACGAAGGATCTGGCCTGGAAGCCATAAAGCGGGCAGGTTTAGCAGAGGAGTTTTATTTACACCATCGCCCGGTTGCCAGCAAGATGCGCATTGTAGATCAAACCCTCAAAATCAGATTTGATGACCATGACAGCGAAACAATCTTTGCCGAAAACCGTCCTGAAATTGATCGGGGTCCCCTGCGTGATATTTTGCTAAACTCCCTAAAAGCAGGTACCGTTGTATGGGACAGCCATTTTGCTGCTATGGAAAGAAAAAATAATGGCTGGCTTTTACATTTTAAAAACGGCACCAATGCTTATGCCGATCTGGTTATTGCAGCAGATGGGGCGAACTCGAAAATCCGCCCCTATTTAAGTGCAACGGCTCCTGTTTATGCTGGTGTGACTTTGCTAGAAGGGAATATCTACAATGCAGAAAAAAATGCACCTAAGCTATCCGGGTTTACTAAGGGAGGAAAAGTTATGGCATTTGGCAACGAACAGTTTATTGGGTATGGCACAAAAGGCGATGGATCATTGATGTTTGTTGCAAGTTTTAAAACACCTGAGAACCCGGCTATACAAAACAGTATTGATTTTAAAGACAAAGCCCAGGTTTTCGCCTGGTTCAAAGAAACGTTTTCTGGCTGGAGTGAGGAATGGCATGAGTTTTTTACCAATGATGATGTCCATTTTATTCCGCGGCCACAGTATTATTTTCCGCTGAATCAAAACTGGGAAACACAGGAAAATCTGACCATGATTGGTGATGCTGCACACTGTATGCCACCATTTGCCGGTGAAGGTGCAAATGTGGCTATGCAGGACGCCTTTGAATTGACAGCATGCTTGACCGACAATAAATTCCCAACAATCAGGGCGGCCATCTCGCATTTTGAAAAACAAATGGTTAAAAGGGCAGCGGCAGCAACGCAGGATACTTTAGAAAATACAGAACGTATGCACTCAAAGACGGCATTGGAACAAATGCTGGCATTTTTCAGTGGGGAAAGCTCATTCGCATCATAAATAATATTCAGGTAACATATAATTGAACCCGGAGCGCTTTATTAGTTAAAATTTCCTAATTTAAGCACATGCTATCTAAAAAAGACATTTTCGGTTTCACGCCAGATCAGCAGTACAGTACTGCTGTGGCTTATTTTTCTATGGAATTTGCGGTTCATCAGGCCTTAAAAACTTACAGCGGCGGACTGGGTTTTCTGGCGGGATCACATTTAAGGAGTGCCTACCAGCTGAAACAGAACCTGGTGGGTATCGGTATGCTCTGGAAATATGGTTATTACGACCAGACCAGGGATAAGGACCAGCTGATGAAACCTGCCTATACGGAGAAACAATATGCTTACCTTACAGATACAGGTATATCGTTCACGGTTCCTGTACATGATTCGCCGGTGCATGTAAAGGCTTTCCTGCTTAAACCTGAAACCTTTGGTACCGCCCCTTTATTTCTTTTAAGTACCGATGTTCCTGAAAATGACTACTTGTCGCGTACCATTACGCATCGTTTATATGATCCTTACGAAACTACGCGCATTGCCCAATCCATTGTGCTTGGAACGGGCGGTGCAATGCTGCTGGATATTTTGAACCTTACGCCTGATGTGTACCATATGAACGAGGGGCACGCTGTATCGTTAAACTTTTACCTGTATGCCAAACACAAAAGCCTGGAGGAAGTAAAGAAACGGGTAGTTTTTACTACGCACACACCAGAAATGGCAGGGAATGAAGAACACAAATATAGCCTGCTCAAAGAAATGTCGTTCTTTTACCATCTGCAGGAGCATGAGGTAAAATCGGTGCTGGGCATGGATGGCGATCAGTTTAGCTATACCCTTGCTGCATTAAAATTCTCCAGAAAGGCAAATGGGGTATCTAAACTGCATGGAAAGGTAGCCAGGGATATGTGGGGCCACTATACCGGCATTTGCGAAATTACTTCCATTACCAATGCCCAGAACCAGACGTACTGGGAAGATCCGGTTATTGGAAACGCAATAAAGCTCAGTGATGACAAAGGCATTGCAGCGCGAAAAAAGGAAATGAAGGCTGAGCTCTTTAAAGTAGTGGCCGATCAGTGTGGTAAGCTTTTTAATCCGGATGTAATTACCATAGTATGGGCCAGAAGATTTGCGGGATATAAGCGGGCCGACCTGGTGATGCAGGACTGGAACCGTTTTTTAAGCCTGGTTAAAAATGAATCCCTTCCGGTACAATTCATTTGGGCAGGAAAGCCCTATCCGGAGGATTTCGGTGCAATTGGCCTGTTTAATCAGATCATTTCACGTGTTTTGCCTTTAAAGAACTGCGCTGTACTTACGGGCTATGAACTGGAACTTTCGGCCCTGCTGAAAAAAGGATCGGACGTATGGCTAAACAATCCAAGGATGTACCGTGAGGCATCCGGCACCAGTGGTATGACCGCAGCAATGAACGGCAGCATTAATCTTTCACTACCCGATGGCTGGATACCTGAGTTTGCAGTAGATAAAGTGAACAGCTTTCTGATTCAGCCTGCGCCCGATGGATCTTCAGATCAGGAACAGGACAGGGGCGAAAACATCAGCCTGATGGATACACTGGAACAAACCGTATTGCCGCTGTATTACAACAGTCCTGAAAAATGGCTGACTATAGTTAAAACAGCTGCCAGAGATGTAACACCTGCTTTTGAAGCGGGCAGAATGGCTGCCGAATACTATACGAAATTATACAGCGAACAACAGGCAGCCCTTTAACCGGCTGTCTGCTTTAGTGAGATCAGCTGCACTTCTTTTTCCTTGCCCCTTAGTTTGATGGCGCCCAGCAGCTGTGTGGCAAAGCTGCCCAGCTGAAGTATAGCGGCAAGGTCTGACGACACGATTACTTCTGCATTAAATTCCCTGCACAGGCCTGAAATCCTTGAGGTCGTGTTCAGGACATCTCCGGAGTAGGTAATGTCTCTTTTGATGATGCCTACTTCGCCCGCCACTACCCTTCCACAATGAATACCGGCCTTGAAGGTTGGCAATAGTCCATGTTGCTCCAGGTATCGCTCTTTCTTTTCTTCCAGATGACTCTTAATGTCAAAAAAACATCGGATACAGCGGTTATCTGCTATACCATCCTTGTATTTCCAGGCTACAACGACTTCGTCGCCCACATATTGATAGATCTCACCTTTATTGTCGAGTATGGGATTGGTTACATCGGTAAAAATATCTTTAAGCAGTGCATGGTATTTTTTATCGCCGAGTTTTTCGGCGGTAGTGGTTGAGGAGTTCAGATCGAAAAACATAAAGATCCGCAATTCTTCCTGTGGAGTATTGTATTTTCCACGCACAATGTTCCAGAACACCCCGGGTCCGAATTTACTGTTGATCTGCAGGAGCAATTGGGTGATGGCAACAACCACAGCCCAGACCAGTCCGCTTTTGAAAAGCCTTGCGGTATCGGCATAACCAATACTTCTCAAAATAACATTGATGAGCAGGATGATCAGGATAAAAAACGAGGTTACTGTGATCACCGTATAACCATAGGACTTATCCTGATACTTTACATTGATAAAAAATATAAGCAGGCTTCCGCCCAGCAAAGCGCCAATTAAGCCAGAACCCATATTTACCGCAACAGAAAAGAGAAAAGAATAAGCAGGATCGGCACCCATTGAAGTGTGTGTATGCAGGACCAGGTAATCGTATACCGCAATAAGCAATCCAACAAATAGCCAGGCCAAAGTCAGGATTAACAGCAGTTTAAATTTATACCTTGTTCTTGTGTTCATGGTTACTAATTTAACAAAAAAAGCCATCCTTACGGATGACTTTCCCAAAACACTTAAACTAAAAAAAAGTATTTATTTGGATTTTTCTTTCAGCAGCTGCACTTCTTTTTTCAAAAGCTCTATTTCTGCCTGCTGCTCTTTAATGGCAGCTACAAGTACAGGAATCAGGTTTTCTGTCTGTACCTCATTATACCTGGCCACTTTGGAATTGTTTTTTCCGGCTTCATAAGTCTTGGAAGCTTCGTAAACCATTCCCGGAAATTCCGGTTGCACATTACTGGCCATAAAGCCATATTGTTCTCCGGCAGGGAGCCTCAGGTGCTTGTACTTGCTTACATCGTATTTAAATGTAACTGGTTCAAGGTTTTTCAACTGCTGGGTTGAGTTGGCAATCTTGCCCACATTAACCTTTAGTTCCTGCTCATTAATTTTCTGGGCACTGGCCGTTAATGTAGCCGCGCCTAACAAAAGGCCCATAACAGAACCTTTAAACAAAGGATAGTTCATAAAATAATTTTTGTGTTAATAATAAATTGGGTTGCATGATCTTTTACAGATCATCACCAGGGGCTGTTCAACAATTATGACCAGCTGTTGGGAGGCGGATAGGGCAAAGAAAGATAAGGCGCCGGGATATCAGGGACGATGATATGTCCTGCTTTTTTAGAAATAGTTAGGGAAGCAGGTTCCAGTACGGGCTGACTTCCGAAATCTTCATCAGCGGTTTCCAGCTGCTTGTTTTCTTTTTCAGCATCGCTGGTATCGTCAGTTGCCTGATCCGTACAGCAAACCACAGCATTTTGAGTATGTTGCCCTGCAGCAAATAACGGGGCTCCTTTTATCAATAAAAAGGAAAGTAAAATCAATAAGCCTGTTATTTTTTTAAACATAATCAGCTGGTTCGTATTACTTTATACTGGTATTGCCGCAAATATAAGGGCTACTGCTTAATTAGCAGTACCTGAATTGTATTTTTTTTGTCGGATTATTTACCCCTTTCTATTTAGAAACAGGTTTTATTCCTTTATAAATAAAGTTATGAATGACTGTGGATGTTGCTTTTAAGTCGGCAGTGAGGTACCAGATATTGTTGATCCTCTTCCCCGCGCTTTGCCCATCTAACGGAAATCTTGCCTCATCAATCACTTTATGTTTTGAATTCAGCACGTTCCCCGCAAAATTCAATAGGGTCATACTACCCATACTTGTTTCTAAACTAGGTAGAATCTGCGAAGCGAAGGCAGGAAAAGCTTCCTGACCGGAACTTTTCATTTTACTGAACAAAGCTACAAGCACCAAGCGTTGCCTTTCGGTTCTTTCATAATCACCATTTCCTACTTTTCTTATACGCGTATAAGCAACGGCCTGTCTGCCTGTTAGGTTCTGCAATCCGGCAGTATTCACATGTACTGCGGGGATTTTCTCATAAATAGCCAGTTCATCAAGATAATTGTTCAATACCGGAAGCTCTGCCCCTTTTACATTCACATCTACCCCACCCAATGCATCTACAATCTTTGCTGCACTGTAAAAATCGACATTAATGTAGTCTTTAATGTCAAGACCGAAATTCTGGTTGATGGTTTTTATGGCCAGCTGTGGTCCGCCAAAGGCATAAGCAGCATTGATTTTATCCATTCCATGCCCCTCTATATTCACATAGGTATCCCTCATGATAGAAGACATTTTAATCTTTCCGCTCTGTTGATCAACAGAAATAACCATAATTACATCAGAGTTTGCCTTATTCTCTTCTTTGCGTTTATCTACAGCAAACAAAGCTATGTTTATGGGCGGGTTTGTTATGGTTTTAAGCCTGGCGGTTACCTGCGGAGTAATTCCCAGCGCCTGGGGGCTTTTATCTAATCTTACAGCTACCGGTCTGGCACCAACAGTGTTGTCCTGCGCACTTAACTGCAGGCCAAATACACTTATAAACATAAATAGGAATAACTTTTTCATTCATGAAGCATAGACAATATCCCTGCCAGCAAGCTTCGGAACCGTCCAAAAGTTATTGGCAATTGAAAAAAAATTAATCATCTTTATGTAACCAAAAACTTACTATTATGAAAATTCTAAAGAAAATTCTGTTTGTCATTCTCGGGATCATTGTATTGGCCCTGGTTGTGGCACTCTTTACCAAAAAAGATTATGCTGTTGAAAGGGAAGTCACCATTAACAAACCTAAACAGGAAGTATTTGATTTCATCAAATTTGTGAAGAACCAGGACCAGTACAGTGTATGGAACAACATAGATCCGGCCATGAAAAAAAGTTATACTGGAACAGACGGCACTGTTGGCTTTATTTATGCCTGGGACAGCGCCAACAAAAACGCTGGTAAGGGCGAGCAGGAAATCACTAAAATTACCGATGGCGAACGTATAGAAATGAAACTGCGTTTTAAAGAACCTTTTGAGGCCGAAGATAATGCCTATATGGCTACAGAGCCCATTGGTGCTGATAAAACAAAAGTTAAATGGGGTTTTACAGGCAAAATGCCCTGGCCAATGAACCTGATGCTGCTTTGCATGAATATGGAAGAGATGATCGGGAAAGATCTGCAGGGTGGTTTGGATAAACTGAAAACCATCGTTGAAAAGTAACAAAAGAGCCGGCTAAGCCGGCTCTTTTGTTTTTTACCTTATCACTTCTTCCAGTTTCTTCTCCAGGGCATCGCCTCTCAGGTTCTTGGCGATGATTTTCCCGCTTGGATCAATGAGAAAATTTGAAGGGATGGCTTTAATCGCGTATAGGTTGCCCGCACCTTTCAGATCTGTATGGTCTGAATCGTTGAGCTGAACCCATGGCATTCCATCGTCCTTAATGGCCTTCAGCCATTTATCGCGGTCATCAGCCCTATCGACAGACACCCCCAGCACTGTAAAGTTTTTACCTTTAAAAGCGTTATAAGCCTTTAATACTTTAGGGTTTTCGGCACGGCAAGGCCCGCACCAGGATGCCCAGAAATCCAGCAGTACATATTTCCCTCTAAAATCTGATAGTTTTACAGGCTTGCCATTGGTATCGTTATGCGTAAAGTCGGGTGCCATTTGCCCCACAGTTGTAGCTTTAGCTCCTGCAATAGAGGCTGCAAAAGCCTGCCCTTCTTTGGAATTGCGGTTCCTGGCAGTAAGTCCATTATATAAAGGCTCCACTTTTGCTGCATCAAAATAGGCACCTGCCAACTTAAGCAGGGCCTGCAAACTGAAATAGGAATCAGGGTTTTGTTTTACAAAAGCTGTAAATGCAGCATCCTGATTTTCTTTTATTTTTAAGAGTTGCTCATATTTCTGATGGTCGGCATTGATGATACCGCTAAGTCTCGCTGTTTTGATGGAATCGGTGATATCCATAGTGATCACACCCCTATCCAGGTACATTGAGCGCGAGTCGCGCCCTTTTGTTTTTCTATCGGCAGCTGAATTTTTACTGATAAAAGTAATATATACCTGCTGGGGGCCATCAGAAGGACCTTTAAATTCAAAGGTGCCGTTATTAACCAGCGTACTATCCCTCTTGGTGGTTCCGCCCTGGTAATAACTCATGTATACTTTGCCTGTAGCATCAGCGGATGTGAATTTGCCTTTTAGGGTATAGGTATTGTTTTGCGCCATTGCAGTGCAGGCGAACAAAAGATATAGTATTGAAAAAAAGGTTCTCATAATTTTATAGGTTGGGAATACGGTAATTGATATGGACAATGTTGTCAAAGCCTCCAAACTTTTTACTGTAGGTACTGTTGGCAATATCACCTGTCAGCATAAGATTGAAGTAGTAAAGCTCCCCTTCTGCACCATTATAGGTGCCAACAACCAGGCGGGTATTGTAAGCTGTATTGGCTTTGCCCCAGCCAAGCCCTTTAAACATCTTCATGTCTTTGATCAGGGTGTTTGCAGGAAAGGTATATACCAGCCTGGCTGTTTTGGCCAACACATCGTACAGATAAATTTTATTGGCAACAGCATAGTAAAGCTGTTTGTTCACTTCTGATGCAGCAAAAATAAGGGCTTTGTCAATTTCAGGTGCTCCATCCATTTTATCCATTAGTCCGGCGGGTTGTTTATTGTTGGGCAACACTGAACACAGGTAATAACCTGTTCCATCTCTCATGACCAGAAAATACTCATTATCTGGTCCTTTATCCCCACCAATCAATGTCTTACCAACGTCACTCATATTAAAAGGTATTTCTTTGTCAATTACACTGGGAAAAGTACTGAACGAGCGGCTGGTATAGCTGGTATGCAGGAACCGTTTACCAGTGTTATCGTAAAACAACGTCCAGTACGTTCTGCCGCTCATGAAGTATGGAAATACCGAATAACCGGCAGGCCCATTAAAGCGCTCTGAATATTTTGCTAAACCCTGCGCCGGAGTTAACGTACCATATACATTACCATTACTTACCACATACTGATCAAAATTTACGCTGTTTACCGCATAACCCGGATTTGAAACCGGATTGATAGCTGTTTCAAAGAGGTCAGGTGATTTTCCGGTAAAGGAAAAATCGTTGGCACTGAAACGGTACATCCCCTGATCGGTAAATACATTAACGTCTTCAAGCTTGGCATGTATACCTGAAAAAGCAGCCAATGGTTTACCGCTCACAGTCAGTGAAGGATTAGATGCACCTATCACATCGTTAAAGACCACATCGTCCTGTCGTACAAAAGACAATATGGTTTTTCCGCCTTTGTCGGCCATTACCAGCCAACCCTCGTAGTATTTGCCATTCACGGTTAGCATATATCGTACTGATGTACGCAGGTTTGTTTTGCTATCAGTAATTGTATATTGCAAACGATAGGTCCCGGGAGCCACCAACGCAGGAACTTTCAGGTTTTTCTCAGTTGAAACTGTAGTGGACTTATTCGCCGGATTGAGTACGGTAACTTCATAGCTCTTCACATCCTCAAAACGATAAATTTCCCATTTGTAGGTATAAGGACCACTGCCGGGCAAAGACTCAGTAATATCCGGATTGATACGTATAGTATCGCGCTGCACCACCATCAGGTCCTGTTGTGACCCTTTAATGGTTAACTCATTTATTGCATCGTAGGTGTACTTATTATTGTCCTTTTTGCAGGCAAACAGCAGGGTACAGCCAATTAGTGTCCCTGATATAATTTCTTTAATTCGCATAGCTTTCATATTTACAATGGAAATTCTACTTTTCCTCCGTTCTCGTCTATCAATGGGCCGTTCTTGCTGACGTAAGCATCCAGAGCATTCCTCAGTTTACCTTTGATATTTACCCATTGGGCATAGGTAATGATGCCACCTTTGGTATCTGGCCGGAAATCGGACATACCAAACGTATCTATCATAAACTGGTACCTTACTTCACTGTATTCGCCTATGTAGTACGATATGTAGTTCCAGTAGTCAGGTTTGATCAGCCGGTTACTGAAATTGACTTTAAAGGCTACAGTATTGGCGGTACTGACATCAGCCTGGCCACGGGTACCTATAATCAGGTCCTTACTTTCGGCGACCTGCATCACCAAGCGAACAGCCTTGCTATTTAGGTCTGTTGTACTGAGTAGCACCAGGGGATATTTTACCTGGAAGGAGTCGGCAGGCAGATAAAAATCGGGCAGGATAAAATGTTTGCCTTCCGTGGCTGTTGTACCTGCCCCGGCAACAATTTTGATCTGACGTTGCTGGCCGGATAGTTTTCCCACCAGCCGCATTTTTATCCATACTGTATCCCTTGTTTTAGGCTGGTTAAGCTTAAATGAATAACTTACGCTATCCTGCTCCTGACCTGATTTGTAAAAGAAGGTGATGCCATCCTTTCCGGAGAAGACGGATTGCGGGTCTTTTTTACATGATGCCAATGCCATCAGCATCATACAAAAGGTAAATATCTTATTCATTTTCTGTTGTTCTAGTTATAGTTTGGATTGAATTCAAGTTCATTATCGGGTATAGGCACGATATAACTGGCTTCCATCAGGTTTCTTGTAGAAAACTGCATTCTATTGAACAATTTGCGTTTGTAATAATAGAACAGCTGGCCTTCAGCATAAAAATCCTTCTGGTATTCTTTGGTAATCTCATCGGTCAGTTTCTGCGCAGTAACTCCCGCAGCAATAACCGGAAGCCCGCGCCTGTCGCGAACTGTGTTCAGATAGCCCAGGCCTTCATCTGGCGTCGCTGCAGTTTCTGCAAGGATATAATACATTTCCGATAAGCGAACTAATGAAACATTCTGGTCCAGACGCTCAGATTCTGGTGTAGTGCTTTCAGAGGGAACCCAGGTTTGCCAATACTTTGAACAGAAATAATTACTACCATCAGCTTGTATCAGGTTAACAAAACGGATATCAGAACCACCTATAGTACCAGTCTCATAAAGTGTTTCAAAGTCAGATCGGGTACGGGTAAGGTTATTACGGCTATCTGTTACTGATTTGAAATAAGCGTTTCCATTTTCCACCCAGTTTCTAATGTCCCTCACACGAAGGGCAAATACCTGTTCTGTTGAAAAAGTCCGGTCGCGACTGCCCGCCGATGCTGACACTAATTTAGCTTCAATCAATTTAAAAAAACCAGAGTTCAGCACTTCTTTTGCTGCAGCGGCTGCATTTATTTTATCACCCCTGAACAGATATACACGGGCCTGCAGGGCCTTTATCGCGTAATAATTCATTCTGAAGCGTCGGTTTTTATCCTGCGTAATTGGATCCTTATCTTTCATCAACCCTTCAGCTGTCTTCAGGTCGGCCAGAATAGCTGTCGATACCTCATCAACAGTTGATGGCACTTTAGACAAAGCATTGAGTTCTGTCCGGAACGGGATAGCCTTTTTTGTAGGATTGGCAGCAAAGTTTGCCCCATACAAACGCAGCAGGTCGAAATGCAGGTAGGCCCGTATCCCAAGGGTCTCTCCTTTTACCATTGCATAATGATTTTCTGTAAAGATTGCTTTCTTATCGTCAATTTTCGACAGTATATTGTTTGTTGCTGCGATGGTGGTATAGCCTTTATTCCAGATACCATTCACAAGCGGCACCGCATCTGCCCCTTTAAAATTAAGCGCAACGGTGGTTGGAAAAGAAAAAACGCCACTCAGACTGGTACTGTAATTCTGTGCGATCAGGCTGCTGAACCCCATGGTAAGGTTATCGCCATACAGATCGCGGCTGGCCATTTGTGAGTACAAACCGGTAAGTGCCTGTTGAAAGCCAATTTCTGAACTGAACAACTGATCCTCACCAATAGTGGATTTGGGTTCAACTTCCAGAAACTTTTTACAGCCTGTGCCCGAAGCCAGTATAAACATGGCCATCAGGAAGAATATTTTTGTTTGTGTTTTCATCTTCAAATCGTATTAAAAGCCTGCCCTTACGGATAATGAGTAAGTACGCGAGAAAGGATTACTGGTGCCACGTTCCAGTTGTACTGAACTAAGGGTAAACAAATCATTGGTACTTGCCGTAAGCGATAAACTATTCAGGCCCAATTGTTTCACAAAGGCGTGTTTATAGAAATTATAGCCTATAGATGCCGAGTTCAGGTTCAACATATTCTCGTCCTGAACAAATCTGGAACTCAACCTGGTTAAGACCGACGTAGTGCCAAACCTGGTGAACATAGATTCATCGCCGGGTTTGGTCCAGCCCAGGTCGTAAGCCCTCCTGTCTACATTGTATTTGGTATCAGCTCCCTGCACCTTGTCTACCAAAGTCTGGTTATAGATCTGTCCGCCCAGCCTGTAACTGAAAATAACATTCACTTCCAGCCCTTTATAATTCAGATTGGAACCAAAGGTGCCATTCCATTTCGGATCGGTAACACCAACAGCAACTTTATCAGCCGCTGCCCAGGTAAAAGTTGTGGTCCCATCCTTTTTAAGCAATACTTCCGCGCCTGTTACAGGATCTACACCTAATGAACGAACCACAAAAAGAGTATTGATGGCCTGCCCCTCCTCCAGAATGATATTTGGGACCTTCTGGATACTGCTGGCATTGGCTTTTGTGTTGCTGGCCTTCAGTTTATTGGACAGTTCTTTAAGAATGTTTTTGTTGGTTACAGCAGCTGCATTTACAGACCAGATGATTCCTTCCTTTTTGTTATCGATCAGTTTGTAACGGGCGTACAATTCATAGCCTGTGTTCTGTATCTTTCCAAGGTTTTCAGAATAATCCGTAAAACCATTCGATGGTGCAAGTGATACACTGGTAATAGTATTGTGGGTAAGGCTTCGGTAGTGGTCAAAACGCATATCCAGCCGTTCGTTAAACAGAGTTGCATCCAATCCGAGGTTTAGTGTGCGCACATCCTGCCAGCCAAGTTCTGTATTACCCAACCCCATGATTGCAGCCCCGATATCGCCATCATAAACATTGTCTACACCAAAAGTATAACGGGTTTGTGCGCGATAAGCCGGGATATTCAAAGAGCCTGAAGAGCCGTAACTGACTCTAAACTTAAGCCTGTTCACACTAACGTTTTTATCAAAGAACTTTTCATTATGGACATTCCAACCCAAACCAGTGGACCAGAAAGTGCCAAAACGCTTATTGGATCCAAACTGTGACGAACCATCCCTTCTTATAGAAACATCAGCCAGATAACGGTTATCGTAGGCATAGTTGGCGTTGAGCAGCAAACCCAATCTCCTAACCGTACCCTCATCTCCGTTAGGACGTGCTTCAGGTTTATACTGGGCAGCAAAAAGCAGGTTATCCAGCTGATCAAACGGAAAGCCAACAGTAGATATATTGTAGAAGTTGCTGGAGGTGCTGGCAATGTTTAGCCCCAGGGTTGAATAGATGAGATGCCTGCCAATAGTTTTATTGTAGTTTGCTGTTGTCAGACTTTCATATCCCAATGAATTGTTGCTTCCCACATCATAAGATCCTTTCCTTTTCAGGTCCTTTTCATTATTGAACATCGAGTGCTGGGCCGGGAAAAATTTATCGGAAGAGCCATTTTGTTTGTTCAGGCTGAAAGCGGTTTCAATAAACAGTGAAGGCAATACATTCCAGCGCACCTGCAAGTTGTTCGAAATACCGAAGTACTGCGATTTATTGATCGTGTTTAACCTTGCATCGTATAGCGGATTACTGAAAGTACCAATGCTGTTGCTTTCCATAATTCTTACCGGGTTGCCATTTTCATCAAAAGGCTTCCAGTAAGGATTCATTAATGCATATTGAGAGAAAGAACCATAAGGAGATTCATTAGCAATATTCTGGAAAAGCCGGATCGAATTCCGGAAGCGGAGTTTTTTTATGTTGTAGCTTAGGTCAAACTGCCCTGAGTAGTTGTTACGGTTCTGGCCTTTCATTACACCTTTCTGGAAATCTCCGGTCATCTGCAAACCGTAGCGGACAAAATCGTCTCCTCCTTCAAGGTATATTGAGGTCCTGTTGCTGGTACCTGTTTGTACAGGAAACGAAAGCCAATCGGTATTTACCCCACTGGCAACTGCCCTTGCCCTGATATTGTAGATTTCGTCGAGTGTGTATTGCTGATTGGGCTGGTCAGCAGTAAAGAATCCTACCCGTTTTTCAAAATCCAGCTTCTCCGAAGCATTGAGCAGATTGTAAACAGAAAGATCTGGCTTGGTTAAACGAAAATCGTTATTTATTGTTACCTGTATCTTTCCTGATTTTGGTGCAATAGTAGTAATAACCAGTACCCCATTTGCTCCTCTTGAACCATAAATTGACGTAGCTGAAGCATCTTTTAAAATGGTAACCGATTTAATCATGTTCATGTCCAGGTCAAAAATCCTTTGTGCCCCCACCTGGAAACCATCCAGGATGAACAGGGGTGCGTTTGGATTATCAGCAAACTCACCTGTCAGATTTGGCAATGAGTTGGCGCCTCTAAGTTGTATTTCCGGCAATTGGTTGATATTCCCACCCATTACATTGTTAGGAACAAGACGCAAGGCCGGATCTACGGCAGCTATAGCAGCAAAAATACTGTTGGAATTTACCTTTTTCAATTCCTGCCCATCAATCGTCTTAGCCGCCCCGGTAAAATTCTCTACGGGCCGTTCAAATACCCCGGTTACCACCACATCATTGAGCGACTGCTGATCTTCCACCAACCTGATGTTGAAAGTTAGAAAATTTGCAATTGCAATTTCCTGTGTCTTATAGCCTATAAAACGTACCACCAGGATTTGTCCCTCATCCGGAACATTTAGTGTAAAATTCCCGTCTTTATCAGTTTGAGTTGCTGTTTTTGTGCCTTTAATGAGTATGGTTACTCCAGGCAGTGCTTTACCATCGGCATTGTCAACCACCCTTCCCCTGATGATTTTCACTTTTGTAAAATCATTCTGTTCCCGGATCACAATGGTTTTGTTCTGGATCTCATAGGTAAATGGCTGATTGGCAAAACATTTCTCCAACACTTCCGTTAATGAAGCATTGCGAGCAAATACATCTACTTTTCGGGCCAGTTTAATTTGAGGCGTAGCATATACAAAATCGTATCCGCTTTGTTTTCTGATCTCTCTAAACACTTCAGTTAAAGAGATATTGGTTTTGGTCAGATTTATTTTCTGTGCATAACCGCTGGCACTTACCTGAAGCAGGCAGCTGGTTAACAGGATTACGGTTAGGTTGATTCGCATAATCAGTTTTCTTTGGTCTGTATTACGAACCAGTTGTGCCACCGAATCCATAATACACAAAATTGTTTGTGCTACGCAGTTAAAATACCTGCGTTTAAATAGCGCATAAAATTTCATACATTTGAATTTTAGGCCCCTGATTAGGTTCAGGGTCTTGGTTTGGTTTTAGTTAATTATAGTGTGCGAAACATTGTAGTGCGTAAATCAAGCTGTACAGTCAGGGGTGGGTCCAAGCACTCCTGGCTTTTTTTTGATTTACCGTTTTGTTTTAAACTCGTAGATTTATGGCATAACGGTAACCCTCCTTCCTTCTATCTTAAAGTGAACCTTTCCAGTGGTTTCCAGTGCTTTCAATACTTCAGATAATTTTTTTGTTCTGGAAATCTCGGCACCGAAGCCAAAATCGGGTACCTTGCCTTTGTATTCCACATTCAGATCATACCACCGGGCCAGCTTGCGCATAATGGTGCGAATATTTTCGTCTGCAAAGTAGAAACTATTATTTTTCCAGTCCAGTACCTGGTTTACATCCACTTCGGCAACCACAATACCATCAGACACTGTTGATTGCTGCCCGGGTTTAATCATTTTTGAATTTGTTCCACTTGCCACTTTAACACGACCTTCCAGTAAAGTGGTTCTGGTTGCCACTTCGTCGGTGTAGCTGTTAATGTTAAAATGAGTACCCAGTACGGTTACTTCCTGGGCATTTCCGGCCCCATTGGAAGCAACTGTAAAAGGACGCTGCTGATCTTTAGCAATTTCGAAATACGCTTCACCGGAAAGCGTTACCTTCCGGTCTGTCTCATTAAAAACCGTTGGGTATTTTAAGGACGACATGGCATTCAGCCATACCTTACTGCCGTCGGGAAGATTAATCTGGTATTGTCCCCCAGCCGGGGTGCTTATGGTATTGTACTGCTGTGCAGCGCCAGATTTTACATCTCCTGCCGTGTAAACCAGCGCACCATCCCTGGTTTTGGTAATGGTGATGCCCGACTGGCTGATCAGCTCCCCGTCATCTGCATCTGTTAAGGAAATTTCAGATCCATCGGCCAGTGTCAGGATGGCTTTATTCCCACCCGGACCAACATCATCGCCCTGATGCTGAGCGGTTAAACGCTGGCTCTTGTTTCCTGGGTTAGGATTCATATAGAAAAACAATGCGGCCGAAACCAGCAATATTACAGCAGCAGCCGCCACGTACCTGAAATAATTGCGCATTGGACGGATCACCGCTCCGCTTTGTAATACCTCGTTAAGACCTGGCTTTAACTGCCCGTAAATCTTTAACATGCGCTCATCCAGTGCAGTTTCATCGCTTTCTGTTTCTTCATCCTTTGCCATTTCCCTGGCAATGATGGTCTTAAGGTCATTTTCATTTTCGGGCTGCCCGAAATGTTCCATTAAGCGCTTAATTTCAGCTGTAGTACAGCTGTCGTTCATATATTTGGCAAAGAGTGCTTTCAATTTGTCCATAAGGTTTAACAAGGCTATTGGAAACGCCATATATAAAACAATACGGAGCAAAGCCCGAATACATTGATGCTTTTGTTAAAAAAATCACAGTAATTTAATAACCAACTAATAATCAAGCCAATAAAATTAAACAACAAAACGATTTTCATTTACGGTAGGCTAATCAAAAAATATTCAATATCATTGAAAATGCAATATGACTAAATATGTAATTTAGCATAGGGTACAATCGGGATACAAAGATCAATGAAATTATTAGAGGCGGACGAATTACAAAACCTGCTGTTGCAATTAAAGCAAGGGCAAGAACCCGCCTTTAATACTTTGTATCTCTCTTACAGCAAACTGCTGTACAAAAAAATTAACCGTGTGGTTAAAGATGAATCTGTTGCAGAGGAATTGCTGCAGGACCTGTTTCTAAAAGTATGGGAGAAGCGCCCGCAGATAGACCCCGCGCAATCATTTATTTCTTTTTTACATACGGTAGCCAATAACCTGGTGTATGATTATTTCAGAAAGGTAGCCAAAGATAAACGGCTGCAGGCACGTCTGCTGATCAATGCAGTAGATTATTATATGCAGACAGAAGAAGCACTTATAGGTAAAGAAACTTCAGCGCTGATACAGCATGCTATCAACCATCTTTCTGAATCGCGTAGAAAAGTCTTTATACTCTGTAAAATTGAAGGCAAATCTTATCAGGAAGCAGCAGACACACTCGGCATCAGCGTGGCGACGGTAAACAGCCACATGGTAAACTCTATTCGTTTTATCAAAGAATATCTTTATAAAAATCAAAACATTAGTACCCTTATTGTGGTTTCGGCTATGTTAGGTTTTAGTCTATAGCACCATCAATATGCATATACAATCTGTTAATCCTGTCAACGGTAAAATTATCAAGTCCTATAAAGAAGATACCGAAGCTAAACTGAGCCGGAAAATTGAGCAAACGCATAAGGCCTGGTTGGGCTGGCGGGAAAGCAGTTTTAGCGAAAGGACTGCTTTGATGAATAGGCTGGCTGCACAACTGACCTTAGCACGGGAACATCTGGCTGGCCTGATGGCGGTTGAAATGGGTAAACCTTTAAAAGACGGCCTGGCAGAAATAGATAAATGTGCTTCGGTATGTACTTACTATGCTAAAAACGCAAGCAATTTCCTTAGTGATCAGCTCGTTAAGACAGAAGCTACCAAAAGTTATGTCAGCTTTCAACCATTGGGTGTAGTACTGGCTGTTATGCCTTGGAATTTCCCTTTCTGGCAGGTATTCAGATTTCTTGCCCCGGCATTAATGGCTGGGAACTGTGGATTACTAAAGCATGCATCAAATGTCCCCGGCTGTGCAGTGGCTATTGAGCAACTGATCAAAGATGCCGGTTTCCCCGCCCATGTATTCCAAACATTGATGATTGGCAGTACAGCGGTAGCTGCAGTAATTGAACACCCGATGGTAAAAGCGGTTACGCTGACGGGTAGTACTGAAGCAGGAAAGAAAGTTGCCGCACAGGCGGGCAGGATGCTTAAAAAAACAGTGCTTGAACTTGGTGGTAGCGATCCTTACCTTGTACTTGAAGATGCAGACCTGGAGCTGGCAGCCAGCACTTGTGCCAGCAGCAGGCTGATCAATAACGGACAAAGCTGTATAGCAGCTAAGCGGTTTATTGTTGATAAAAAGATAGAACGGGAATTTACGGGCCTTTTTATAGAGAAGATAAAACAACGGAAAACAGGAGATCCTTTTGAAACCGGAACTGACCTTGGACCTATGGCACGCGCCGATCTGCGCGACGAACTGCACCAGCAGGTACTAAAGAACATTGAAATGGGTGCTAAATGCATACTTGGTGGCCGGATTCCCACAATAAAAGGTAAACATGCCTACTATGAACCTACCGTATTAACAGGCATAAAAAAGGGAATGCCGGCATACAGCGAAGAGTTGTTTGGCCCGGTGGCTTCCATATTGACAGCCCGAAACACGGCCCATGCAGTTAGCCTGGCAAATGATACCTCGTTTGGATTGGGAGCAGCTGTATTCACCCGGAATGAACAGTTGGGAGAAGACATTGCGCAAACCCAGCTTCAGGCAGGGTCATGCTTTGTGAATTCACTTGTAAAATCTGATCCGCGCTTACCTTTTGGAGGCATCAATCAAAGTGGCTATGGCCGTGAACTGGGCATGTTTGGTATCCATGAATTCGTGAACATCAAAACAGTCTATATTCAATAAAAAAAGCCTCACAGATCTGTGAGGCTTTTTTGTGATCCCGCTGGGATTCGAACCCAGGACCACTACATTAAAAGTGTAATGCTCTACCAGCTGAGCTACGGAATCATCTTCTGTTTGAAGAGGGTGCAAAGATAGAATTTTAATTTTTAATTGCTAAATTAATTTTAAAATAATTAGCAAAGATCCCGCCTAAAGAAAAGTACGAAAAATGTAAAGCACCTGACCAACCGCTCTGTAAAGTGCTTAACAACATTTGAAACCTATTCGTAAACTTTGTTGTAAACCTTTACAATTTAAAATACAACCTACTGATAACTAGAGCACCTGGTTTATAATTTCTATAACTTTAATCAACAAAATTGAAAGAATATCATTTAATGAAATTTTAGTTTTTATCAAAATGAAACATTTATTTCCTGTTGCATGCATTTCTATAGTGCTTATGGCTTGTTCTCCTCAAAGAAACCTGGTGTATTTCAGCAACCTTTCTGAAGTATCAAATAATCAGATCACTAATGAAGCAGAATTGAAGCTTCAAAAAAACGATCAGCTGAATATAACGATGAGCAGTCTGAATTCCGAATACAATGTTTTGTTTGCAAGTAGCGGAAATTCAGGCAACAACAACAATATTCCCGGGGGTAGAGCAGGCTTTAAAATCAGCAATAAAGGGACAATAACACTGCCCCTGCTGGGTGAATTACCTGTAGAGGGCCTGAAGATTGAAGAAGCCAGGAATTTAATTGCAAAAGAGCTAAGTAAACACGTAAAATCTCCGATTGTAGATGTGGAGCTGGTTAACTTCAGAATAACTGTAATCGGAGAAGTGAACCGACCGGCCTCACTAAACGTTCCGGGCGATCAGCTCAATTTGCTTGAAGCCCTGGGAATGGCCGGAGATATGACTGTATATGGAAAAAGAGACAATGTTCTGATCATACGTGAAAATAACGGTATGCGAAATATGGCCAGATTAAACCTGAATGACAAGAAAGTGTATGATTCACCCTACTTTCAATTGAAACAGAATGACATCATTTATGTGGAACCAGACAAATCCAAAGAAAAAGAATATAGTTCTAACAACCGTGCATTACCGATTATAACGGCCTGCATATCAGCTGTAGCTGTTTTACTAACTGCAGTACTTAAATAAAAAAATACCGCCAACCATCATACACGTGAATATGCCTGTTTACCAAACTACATCTGTAATGTTAGAAAACTTGAAAGAACTGCTGCAGAAGTATTCGAGATACTGGTATGTATTATTACTTTCCCTGATCTTGAGTTTTCTGGCTGCCTATCTTTACCTGGAAAGCACCAGTCCTGTTTATAAAATAAGCAGTACACTACTGATGCAAGATGACAAAAAGGGGGATGGAGAATTAAAAGGTACAGCCTTTAGCGATCTGAATATGTTTAGAACAGACCGCAAAGTGGACAATGAAATAGAGGTATTACGCTCTAAGGATCTGATTGGACAGGTGCTGAAAAAACTGACATTGGAAATTGCCTATTTTCAAAAAAGAGGTTTAAGAGAAGTGGAACTGTATGGAAAAAATTTACCAGTAGAGGTGAAACTACTTGGGATAAGTGCTTCAGGGTATACCAAAACACCGGCTATAACCCCTATAGATGAAAATACATTTTTACTGGAGGAGAAAAACGAAAAACGGATACTGCCGTTTGGAAAGGTAGTTCAACAAGCTGGATACAGGATTCTGATAAATAAGGGCCTAGCCTATGGCGGGAATAAACAACGGATTTCCCTGAAATTCAAAAACCTGAAATTGTTGGCAGAATATTACAGTTTAGCAGGATTAACCATACAGCCGATTGTAAAAGACGCCAATACAATTACCGTGAGTTTAACAGATAACGTCCCTCAAAGAGGGGTAGATATCCTTACACTCCTGATTGAAACCTATAATCAGGAAAATGTAGTCAAAAAGAACACTATAGCTGTAAATACCATCCATTTTATTGACAACAGGTTAAAATACCTGAACAGGGACCTATCTGTGGTGGAAGAAGATGTTGAAAATTACAAGCAAAACAATATGGTATCTGACGTAGGCATGGAAGCGCAGATAAACCTATCAAAATCTGGAGAATATAGCCAGTTACTGGCCGCTACTAATGTACAACTTAGCGTGCTGACGTCGCTGGAAAAGTACATGCAGAACGACAATATAAATCTGGTTCCAAGCTCATTAAACATCAACAACAACACCTTAAATGAACTTACCAGTAAATTTAACACACTGCAACAAGAAAGGACCCGGATGTTGCGTACCTCTGAAGAAGGCAATCCTCTGGTACAAAACCTGACCGCACAATTGTTAAGTTTAAAAGCTAATATCCGGGAAAATCTGCAAAACATTAAAAAAGGATTAACAATTGAAAGAAATAACCTGCAGGCAATGTCTTCTAAGTTTAACAGTAAGATCCGTTCGGTTCCTGCTGTAGAGCGTGGTATTCTGGAGAGAAGCAGAGAACAAAGTGTGAAAGCAGGTTTGTATAAATACCTGCTTCAAAAGAGAGAAGAAACAACACTTTCGCTTTCAGGCACCCTACCTACCTCCCAGATTGTTGACAAGCCTGCCTATAACAGCAAGCCGGTCTCACCCAAAAAACAGTTGGTGTATCTGTTCGCTGGTTTTATAGGTTGCTTTGCCCCTATTGCCTTTCTATATGGTAAATCTCTATTTAACAACAAAATTACGGATCTCAAAGAAATTGAATCGTATACAGGGGTGCCTGTTTTAGGAGTCATAAACCACCTGAAAAGAAATGAACCGGCGGTAATTGAACACAACAGCAGGTCTACCATTTCTGAACTTTTCAGGTACATCAGGAGTAACCTTAATTTTATGAACTCTGGCTTACCCAACCAGGTACTGCTGGTTACATCCTGTATGAAATCTGAAGGGAAGACGTTCTTTTCCATTAACCTTGGTTTGACACTCTCGTCGGTAAACAAAAAAGTAATATTGCTGGAATTTGATTTACGCGAACCACAGCTGCTGCAAAAGATGCATTTGCACTCTAAGGTTGGCATTACCGATTACTTATTAAACGACGATTTGGATATTGATGAATTGCTGATACAATCCAGGAAATATAAAGATCTGGTACTTGTCGATTGCGGACCGCTTCCGGAAAACCCTGCAGAGCTCATGATGCATCCAAAAGTTGGCCAGCTGATTGAAAAACTGAAAGACAGGTTTGATTATATCATTATTGACACCGCTCCTGTAGGACAGGTAGCAGATGCTTTTAGCTTATCGCCTTATACCGACGTAAGCATATACCTGGTACGCTATAACTACACGAACAAACTACAGCTGAACATTTTAAAAGACATTCTTTACTATAAAAAACTGACCAATCCGATGGTGGTATTTAACGATACAAAACTGGAAACTGTAAATGCTTACGGATACGGTGGCTACGGATTGGAATTGTCGAAGAATTATTGAATTATCCCCCGATACAATTGCATTAGTGCCAGAATTACGTGAGTGATATAGCGAAGCTCTGCAATTAAACGACAACGCCTCAGGTTTCTTGCAAATAAACAGGCTTATATATGGAAAATTCATTTGGCAGTCGTACAGTCTGGAACAGACGTTGGCTGGTAGTTTACACCCGTCCGAGATGGGAAAAAAAAGTGGACGGGCTATTAAAATCGCAGGGGATACGGTCTTATTGTCCACTTAAAACTGTGATCAATCAGTGGTCGGACAGAAAAAAAACAGTAGAAATCCCCTTGTTTAGCGGCTACGTTTTTGTATGGGTAAGCGAACGGGAAGAATACCGGGTAAGACAAACACTAGGTGTATTGAATTTTATCTATTATATGGCCAGGCCCGCTGTAATCAGAGACAGTGTAATAGAAAAAATTGAATGTTTTTTAAAAACAAGTACCGACTGCGAAATTGTGGACGCTAAAGAAATATCACCAGGCGACCGTGTCCGAATCAAAAGCGGAGTTTTTTTCAACCAGGAAGGCACTGTAATTAAAGCTCGTGGAAAAAGTGTTTTAATGGTCTTTGACCACTTAAACTGCGCGCTGATCAGCAGTATAGCGATTTCTAACATCGCACTCCAAACAGCCATTTAATATAGATTACAACCTACTTAACCTAAAGAAAATGATTCCTGTAACCAAACCATTTCTTCCAAAAAAAGAAGAATTTAAAGCTTATATCGACAGCATATGGGAACGTCAGTGGTTAACCAATAATGGCCCGCTGTTGAACGATTTTGAGCTTAAGCTGAAAGAGTATCTGAACGTCAAACATTTACTATTTGTTTGTAATGGCACTTTTGCACTGCAACTGGCCATAAGAGCCTTGCAGCTGAAAGGTGAGATCATCACTACCCCGTTTTCTTATGTAGCCACCACAAGCAGCATTGTATGGGAAGGCTGCCAGCCCGTGTATGCAGACATCGATCCGGAGACCTTCAATATAGATCCGGAAAAGATAGAAGCGGCAATTACCCCCAGGACATCGGCAATACTGGCCACTCATGTATACGGGAATCCCTGCGACATTGATGCGATACAGCAGATTGCAGACAGGCATGGTTTAAAAATTATTTATGATGCGGCCCATTGTTTTGGTACCAGATATAAGGGTAAGTCGGTATATGAGTATGGCGACATCAGCGCAACAAGCTTTCATGCTACAAAGTTGTTTCATACCATAGAAGGTGGCGCTGTATTTACAAAAGACCCGGATCTGCTCAAAAAGATGTTATATTTAAGAAATTTCGGACACAATGGCCCGGATGCCTTTGCGGGTCTTGGAGTCAATGGCAAAAACTGCGAATTCCATGCAGCAATGGGCTTGTGCAATTTAACTTACGTTGATGAAATACTGGAAAGAAGAAAATTGCTTTCTGAACATTATTATGAGAGACTCGTTGACATCAAAGCAAAATTTCCAAAATTAAACCGGGATAAAGATTACAATTATGCTTATTTCCCACTGCTATTTGACACAGAAACCCTGAGACAACAAGCTATGGAAAAACTGGAACTGGCTAAAATCTACTGCAGAAGGTACTTCTCGCCTTCGCTGGCCACACTACCTTATGTTAAACGGGTTAAAATGCCAGTTTGTGATGAAATCGTAAAAAGAATAGTTTGCCTTCCGCTATACCATAGCTTGACCTTTCCAGATCTGGATATGATTTGCCGTATCCTGATCAGAACTCAGAATTATGCCCCTGACGTACCTGCAGAAAATGAAAACTTTGGACTGGTTGTGGCCGGTAAGATTGAAAAAGAGATCAATCATATCCGGACCACCAACTGATTCAAGCACAGAACAACAATCAATTTACTTAAAATCTAAGACAATGAATATTTCATTCTCTCCTCCCTTTATTGACCAGAATGTGATCAATGAAGTAGTGGATGCACTAAAATCGGGCTGGATTACTTCCGGGCCAAAAGTTAAGGAATTGGAAGCGGAAATTTTGCATTTGACAAAATCAAAATCAGCCATATGTGTAAATTCATGGACTTCCGGGGCCATAATGATGTTAAAATGGTTTGGTATAAAAGAAGGTGATGAAGTAATTATCCCAGCCTACTCCTACTGTGCAACGGCTTTATGCGTACTGCATTGCGGCGCTACCCCGGTTATGGTAGACATAACAGACGACCTGACCATAGACCCCATGCAGATCAAAAGAGCAATCACCCCAAAAACCAAAGCCATAATTGCAGTAGACCTTGCAGGTTTACCTTGTGACTATAATGCAATTAAATCCATCATTAAGAGTACCAGAAGTCGGAACCTTTTTGTAGCCGAGTCAGAAAAACAACAGCGACTGGGCCGTATTCTGCTGATTTCGGACGCAGCGCATTCTATTGGCGCTACTTATATGGGGCATTCTGCTGCTCTGAGCAGCGATATTACCATTTTCTCTTTCCATGCTGTAAAAAATATTACAACAGCTGAAGGAGGGTGTATTTGCCTAAACCTTCCCGGCTTTTTTGACATCAATGAAGAGTACACCTTTCTGAAGGTGTTTTCCCTAAATGGACAGAACAAAGATGCCTATACGAAATCAAAAGGTGGCAACTGGCGATACGACATCCTTTATAAAGGCTTAAAGATCAATATGCCTGATGTATGTGCCGCAATAGGCCTGGCCCAACTCAGGCAATACAAACGTTTTCTGCTGCCTGCCCGCAAAAGAATCGCTCAAAAATATTGTCAACTGCTCAGTAAATTTGAGTGGTTTATCTCTCCGTCTTTGAAAGATCATACCAGAGAATCGTCTTATCACATCTTTCCATTGAGGATAAAAGATATTACGGAAGCCTTACGCGACCAGATCATCGAAGATATTGTATCCCTTGGAGTTACTGTAAATGTGCACTTTATCCCTATGCCCATGCTGAGTTATTTCAGGAAGTCAGGTTACGACATTGCCAAATATCCAAACAGCTACAAACAATATGCCTGCGAAATATCGCTTCCCATTTACCCTGGACTGACAGAGGAAGATACTGACTATATCATTGACGCCGTAGTTAACGTGGTCCAGTCTAAAATGAGAAATGCAAAACTGATGGAACTCTCACTGATCCGATAGCCAACCCTACATTTCCTTGTCAACGAAAAAGAGAGGATGCCGATTGTGCATCCTCTCTTTTTGTATTAAAAATTATTGGTCTGACGTAAAAGTTCGTTATACTTTTCGAGTAAGTTGATGTATTTAATCATCCAATAGCTTACAGAATTGCCACCAGCATCATCTGTTTCAACATTTACATCTATAAACGGCTCTGTGTCTGTAAATATCTCCGGACCGACAAGTTCAAAATCATCAGGAAACTCCTTAGAGAAATCATGTTTAATGGCTTTTCCAATTTTATCGATGATCTCATGCTTCAGCGTTTTTTTGTTAAACCAATTATATATGGTTCTCCTGCTTACACGTAATTTTCTAGAGAGTTCACTGATCCTGACATGGTCCTCTCTCACAATATGTTCTATTAACCGACCTACGTTTAAATCCATAGCAATCCATTAAATTCGTCAATCTTTAATACTTAATCCATAAGGTAATAATCGATCTGTTCATACCTTGAATTTTTACTTTTATAATCGGGAATAATTTCTTTCATTTTCTTCACCATATCAAAATCGTTGTTCAGGCTATTTAGTTTTAACAACTCTTCAATAACATGGCCTATGTAAAAGAAACTATGACCAACTACTTTTGAGATTTTAATTTTTGGATGATAGGTAGAAATAACCTGTTCTTCTACCAACAGTAGCTCTTCATACAGTTTTTCGCCCGGCCTTAAGCCGGTAAATGCAATTTTGATGTCTTTATCAGGAACTAAGCCCGCCAACTTGATCATATTGGCAGCCAGGTCAGCAATTCGAATGGGTTCGCCCATATCAAAAAGGTAGATTTCTCCCCCCTTCCCCATCGCAGCAGCTTCCAGCACCAGTTGTACCGACTCAGGTATTGTCATAAAATACCTGGTAATTTCCGGATGAGTAACTGTAACCGGCCCACCCCGCTCTATCTGGGCCTTAAACCTTGGAAGTACCGAACCGTTTGACCCCAGTACATTGCCAAAGCGGGTGGTAATGAACTTTGTACCTCCTTTTTCATTATTGAGGGACTGGATGTACATCTCGGCCAGACGTTTAGATGCCCCCATGATATTAGTTGGCCGTACGGCCTTGTCGGTGGAGATCATGATGAATTTATCTACCCCGGAATCTATAGCCAGGTCAGAGATATTCTTAGTACCCAGCACATTTGTCAGTATAGCTTCAGAGGGATTGTTTTCCATCATTGGAACATGCTTGTAAGCCGCAGCATGAAAAACAATCTGAGGACGATATGCTTCAAATATAGCTTCCATTCTGCTCTTGTTCTGTACATTCGCCATCACAACATGTGTTCTGGCATCCGGAAAATCGTCGGATATTTCGAGTTGCATATCATGCAAAGGTGTTTCTGCCTGATCGCAGAGCACCACATATTCAGGTTTAAAGCCGATAACCTGACGCACAATCTCCGAGCCTATAGAACCGGCTGCACCCGTAATTAAAATCCGTTTCCCACTGATCTCCCTCAGGATGTTAGCCGTTGACAAAACAATCGGTTCCCGCTGTAATAAATCTTCAATTTTAAGGTCCTTAATCTGATTTGCGGTTAGTTTACCATATAGCCATTTATCTGACTGCGGAACGGTGACCACCTTAATTCCCATTTCAATACATTTGTCAATAGTAGCTTTCTTTCCATTCACGTTCAGGTTGTCGCCGGTAAACAGGATTTTTTTTATGTTGAATTTATTTTTGAGAACTGTAATTGCATCAGAATGATAAACGTGTTTTTGTTCAATATGCTTGTTTATTTTATCTTCATTGTCATCTACAAATGCAAACACATTTAAATTACTTGTTTTGCTTTCTTCCAATGCCTTTTTAACTAAAATGGAATCTGGCCCGGAACCGAATATCAATATATTCTCTTTCTTATCACAAGGCTCGATGGTTTTAAGATAACCAAACAAGCTTTTAACGGCAATCCTTACCAGGATCAAAAAGGAAGAAGAAACAAAAAAATTCATGATCAGCAGTTCAGGAAACCATCTGGCAGGAACAGGGAAATATGGCGTTAGAAAAACATGGCATAAAGCAGTAAACAACAGTCCGCTCAACCAGGCAGCCATGAATATCCTGAAAATGTCATCTGTATTGGAATACCGGATGATACCGGTGTGTATACGCATTCCGGTAAACACAATAAGCGAAATGAAACAATACAGCGCGGTATAAATGAAAAAATTAGAATGCCACAACTGCTGGTAATCAAATTTATTGATCAGCAGAAAAGAACAAAAAAGTGTCCAGGCAATAATGAGCTGGTCGATCAAAAGGATCAACCAGCGCGAATATATTTTTTCAGGGAACAGGAACTTTTTCATGGTATTAAAATTTAGGTAATTAAATGAAAACAACCGCTGTAAATACATTCATTACCGCCCGGTAAAGTGGAAAAAAATCTACATCCGTATCTTTATCTATTCCTTTCCGGTCGAGCAGCGACTGATAAACGGCATCATTGGCTATAAACCTCAGGCTTTTATAATTGAGATAGGAGTCTGAAAACAGGGATTTCCATTTAAACAGGGAATCTTCTTTAAACCCGAACCCTCCGCCGAGATGCATGTATTTCATTCCTTCCACTCTGCCTGTTTTACTTACTTCATCTACTAAAAATTTGGCCGGAGAATCATTTATAAATGCGGTTTTGGTACCAATCAGGTGGGCCTGGATAATTCCATGTGTAAAAGCGGCAACCATACCACAAATTGCCTCATCTTCAAGACAAACCAAAAACAAACGGCAGTCAAACTCATCTGCTTGGATCAGGTCAAGGAAATATTTCCGGCTAAAACGGTAATAATCAGCTGACTGTACGCGATCCATATTCTCGGTATAGATAGAGACAAATGTTTCGATATCCTGCTGTTTTTTGGTTTCCTTAACAGTGAAACCTTTTTTTTGCTTTTTTTTATAGAATCATAAACAGATGAATTATACTTCTTACGTTGCTCATCAATGGGTAAGGTTAAGTCGAGTACCACGGTTTTACCATTTTCATATACACCTTTAAAATCCCCGACCAGCGGATCCTGATTAAGAAACGGATTTAGCCTGGAAAAAACCGAAACAATTTGTTCGCTTTTAAGGAAGTTCAGAAACTCACGTTTGAAATTGTTGATGAAATTTTGGTTCAGATACTTGTTATCTTTGCTGGCAATAGGTCCCACATAACCATATACAGAACTTAAATCAAAAAAAACCGCTCCGGGTATTTTTCTTTTCACTACAGGAAAAGCAATATAGTCTTGACCTTCCTCATAAACAAAGAGCATGGCCATGCCACTATGGTCCAGTGCATGATAATACCAGGTGTGGTAAAAATCGTGGACAAAAGCATTGTTAATGTAAAAATTCCATTCCCGCTTTTGGGCTAAGGTGATTGTCTTTATCATAAACGTAGTTTTTAGTTACCCTTACTTTCTCCGGTGTCTCCGGATTTTTTATTTTATAGGTTTTATGGTACAACCATAATGAAGTGAACAGTACCAGGTAGACATCAAAATAATTATGAATGGTCAACATATAGAGCATCAACGAAAAGGTTACGAAAAAGATGGAAGGGTTCTCCTTAAAAAAACGGAGACCATTAAACAGCAGATATCCATATATCCATAAAAAATAGATCAATGCAAAAATACCAGCCTCTCCCATCACCATTAAATAGGTATTGTGTACCCCCACCCTGATGTTGAAGTTATTAATTTCGTCACCTCCGGTTTGGCCGCTGAATGTTTTGTAACCATTGCCAAAAAACGGGTGGTCAAGTATTTTATCGTAATAGAGTGCCCAGGTTTCTGTACGCGCCCCTTCTTTCATTTTGGGGTCAATTTTCCCATTTAACATATCTGAAAATGCAGTCAGTCTTTGGCTGTTGAAATCAAGTTTGTCTCCAAAAGAGACAAATAAGGCAAACAAACAAACACAAATAAAAAGCTTATAGATATTTTTAAAATCCAGGAAAACGGACAAAATGTTGATCAGCACCCAGATCAGCAGGAAGGTGCGTGAAAAAGTTGCCAGACCTCCAATCGAAAAGAGCAGCTGTCCGATCAATTTTAAGGTCTTATTCTTGAGTGTCAACCCAAAAGCATAACCAAAAAGACAGGCATAGGCTGCAAGATTTGCATTGAGATAGAATCCGCTGTATCGTCCGCCGATGCCGCTAACAAATACTGCTTCGTACAGGATACTCAGGCAACCAATGAGCAGTACAATATATATATCTTCATTTTTCAGATCTCTGATCAGGCTGGGCACCATGATGACAAAAATCAGGTATTTACTGAAGCCAGCCAGGAAGGTGGTCGAATATTGACTATCGACAATCAAGGAAATTATGGAAAACAGGAAACCAAAAATGACGAAATGAACCATTGGTTTTGCCTTAACAGCAAGAAAATAGTATAAGATAATGCAAAGAAAGGTACAGTAGCTGAGCAGACTCCCCATAGCTGCACTGATATGAACCAATGCATAGCCCGGAAGATTACATAAAATCAACAACAGGATAAGCAGCTTCAGGATTTGCATCTTTTTAGCTTAAAGGTTTATCTGGCCACATTAAAGTCCGAATGAAGGGTGCTTGTGACTGAAGGTATCTTTACTGATCTTCATCTCTAAAAAACCGTTGGTCTCATCTTTACCGGAAAGGGAAAAGCCGGTCTTTTCATAAACCCGGTAAGCGGCACGGTTTAAGGGACTCACCGACAATTGTACGTAAGACAGACCAAGTTCGGAAAAGGCATAATACAAGATGATCTCTGTAGCCTTCTGCGAAATGCCTAATCCCCATAATTCCTTTTCACCTATGAAAATGTGTAGCCAGGCTTTTTCATAATCTATTTCCAACAACTGTACATTCCCCACATATTGGTTATTATCCAGCAGGCAGATGGCAAATCGTTTTTCATCAGCTCGCTTAAGTTTACTGCTTAACCATGCTGTTTCCAGTTCAGGAGAGATGTATTGATTAGGTTTGGATCCGGTATATTTCCATATTTCAGGATCATTTCTCCATCGATATGAAATCTTTGCATCGGCCAGTTTCAGGGGCCTCAAATAGATAAATGTGTTCATATTATCTTTTTTAAAACGTTGACCATATACTCCATATCCTGAAGGTCATAGCGTTGGTCTACGGGCAGGCAAACCAGATTCGCAGCCAGTTTATGTTCAAACGTATTCTGACTGGTCCATTTCAACACATTAGGCCAATAAGTTGGCACAAATATTTTTTTTTCGATCAACTTGGATTTTACTCCTTTTTTTGACAAGAGTAAAGGATAGGTCATGGCCGGCACCCCTTCAGGCAGGATCAGCTCCAGTTCATTAACCAGCATGAGCTGTTCATTTAAAAATTTGAAATTTTCAATACGCCGGGTTTTACATTCGCGGTAATTGATACCGCGCAACAGGGCCCTGGTAAATAAAGACATCGATTTAATGTCATTGTCTTTTAAATTGAGTTCATTGGTTGTAAAATCTGCATACCCCTGTTCAATACCATAGTCTATACTTTTCGTTAAATGCCCCACTCTTTCCGTAGAATAATCTTTTTCCAGAATGAGACGATCTTCTGTATTGGTCTGAAGATAAGCGCCATCCGGTACGCCAAAAAATTTTCGGCATGAATAAAAAGTATCTGAATACGGGATCGGCTTAGAAAAAAAAGCCTGAGCATTGTCAATAATCAGGTTGCCAATGGTAGCTTGCAACTGCTTTAAAACTGCATCTTTCAGTCCAAAATAATTGGTATACAACAGACATTCTGTTGGTCCGACCTCAAAATCCAGTACCGGCTCCAGTTGCTTGTTGATCTTGTAAAACTGATAAGGGATATTGAGCCTTCTCAATGGTTCCAGCAATACCTCACAGGTATAATAAGGAAAATATATCCTGGTATAGTCTTTCAGGATCAGAAGGTATTCCAATGCATTTCTGGAAGTGTTCAGTTTTATCAGCTCGGGATAATATTCTTTGCCCTGGACAAGTGCCAGCTGAAAGTATCCACCAATGGGTTTAACTGCCCGGTTTTCCATAATAAATTAGCCTTGTCCAGGCTGGTACATCCTTAGATGCACCGGCTGATAAAATTCATATAAGTTTGCTGGTATCCGGGCATTATAGCCAACGACCTGTCTCAGGTTTTCCTGAAGCGTTGCTCCGAACTCATACCCCAGGTAACGCGGAAAATCAAACTGGGGCTTAAAGTAGGGTTTGGTAAAACTTAAAGTAAGCGCCCTGCGTGGTCCATCTGTTTCATTTTTACCAGCGGCATGCCAAAGATTGGAATCGAATACAATGATGCTCCCTTTTTTGGCAATAGCCCTGTCTGCATGTTTGTAAAAGTATCCATCATCTGGCCTGGCTTCTATTTTATGAGATCCGGAAAGCAGGTAAGTGGCACCATTGTCGACAGTAAAATCATCCAACAGCACAATCATCTGAATCATCAGCTTCAGAGGCCCCGTAAAACTCCGCAAATCCCGGTGTACGTTTTGGACATAAGGCCGGTCGTCCTTCCTGTTGATAACCCCACTCATCCCATTCAGCACATAATTTCCATTCAGAAATTCCCGCATTTCTTTATCACAAAACATTTGCCCCAGAAAATGCAGGCCAAAATTATCACGTTCCAATATGTGGTGTAGCGTACCTTCCATGTTGGCTTCTATACCATTCTCAATTTGAACCTGTCGGCGGACATGATATGCCACGATTAAATCGTTCTGGATTTCTTCGACCAGTTCTGAGTTTAAGGCGTTTTCGTAAACCACCCAGCCATACTGGCTGATGGCATATTGAAAATCGGACAATGTCGCTTCTGCGTAATTGAATTTATTTTCCATTTGCTTAAAGTTTTATTTTAAACATTTCTATACAGGGGAAAGTATCCCTTATCCTCTTTGACATTTTTTTGCTGTACCAGCTGATTATAGCCAGGTTCATCGCCAATGTAGCACCAAATCTGGTCTGTCAGCAACAGGTCGGAAAACAACCGTTTGAATTGAAAAAGGGTATCTTCTCTACCGCCTACACCTCCTCCGAGATGAAAAAATTTCATTCCCAGGTCGCGTCCCATAACACTGATCTCGTCGGTAAGTAATTTACTTGGAGAAAAACAGATATGGGACTCGCTTGTGGCCGATAAATGGTTTCGGATGATACCGGCCAGCCACATCACTATGGCACCACAAATCATCTGTTCTCCATCATAAACCAGCATCAGTTTGCAATTGAATTCTGAATTGTCTAGCAAAGCCGAAAAATATTCTTCATTGTAAAAATAATGCTGACCGGCATGTAAGCGAAGCATGTTCTGATTGTACATCCGGGTAAATGACCGGATCTCTTCTTCAGTATCGGCATATTTAATCAGATAGTTTCTTTTTCGAAGTTGTCTGATCTGCCGAAGTAGTCTTTTGTCGTACCGTGACCTCTGTTCTTCCAGCGATTGAGTCAGATCGATGTATACCGTACGTCCGTTACTCCTGACCCCTCCCAGTTTATCCAGAAGGGGGGATTGATTGATAAATGGGTTTAACCTGGAAAATACACTCACTGCCCGGCTATGTTGCATAAAATCAGCAAACGAATACTTAAAATTACTGATCAGGCTGTCACTGAGCTGGTCAAATTTTTTATTGGAAACCGGGCCTGTATAGCCATAGCTGGAAGTAAGATCACAGAAACTGGCCTGCTCTATCCCTCTTTTCAGAAGCGGCAATGCAATAAATGTATTCCCTTCTTCATAAACAAAAAGAATGGGTTCACCTCTTTTATCTAAAATATGGTAGTGAAGCGTATGATAAACATCGTACACCACCGATTGTTGCATATACCAGGCCCAGCGTTGTGCATCAGTGATTACCTGATATTTAGGTTGAAACAAAAAATTTTCTAAACAAGACATCTTTTTGTGTTTTTAATTCAGGTGCATTATTTTTAGCATGGCAGCATTAATCAGGTTAACATCGAATTTCTGTCTGGCAAATTTTCTTCCGTTCAGGCCGTAAATGAGAATATCCTTTGTATGCCTGATGTAATATTCCATTTTGGAAGCCAATGCACTAATATTCTTTACTGGAACTAAAAAGCCATTGGGTTGTACATCTGAGGGGTTTATGGTTTCCCGGCATCCTACAGAATCGCAGGTGATAATAGCCCGCCCCATAGCCATTCCTTCCAGCATACACCTTGGAACACCTTCTCCATAGTAAGACGGCAATACCAGTACGGATGCTGCTTTAATGTAAGGCCTGACATCATCAACTGACCCGAGGTATTCTACCACTTTGCCAGACTTGATACTGGCATAGAGTTCCTGGTCTATAGCATCTATATTTTCATCATACGAACCCAGAAGTTTGAATTTTATTTCAGGGAATTTCTGTTGAACCAGTTTGGCTGCCTCATAAAACTCCTTAACACCCTTGGCATTGATCAATCTTGAGATCATTAAAAAACTGATGTTCCTCGTTTTTGGCCTCGAATACCGATAAGCGCTCAGATCTACGCCGGAACCATTTACAATAAAAGTGTGATGCTGTTTATTGATAACACCGGCCCGTAACAAGGTTTTGCAGTCATCCGGATTCTGAAAAATTATACTCAGCCGCTTACTGGGCAAGAGGCTCCATTTTAGAAGAAATCTGGTAATGTGGCTCACCAAACCATGCTTTACTCCCTGAGGCGAGAAATTATACCCTAAGCCGGTTAACATTGGGGTAATGTGATTTACTTTACAGATTTTGGCAATTGCAGTTCCATAAATTACGGGCTTAAACGTATATGGAAAAAATATTTCTGGCTTTAAGGTTTGAATCAGTTTATAGAGTTGAAAGATGTATTTCAGATCGGAAAATATAGAAACATTACTTCCGTTTAAGGTATTCTCATGAACTGTGACCTGCAGCGCTTTCAACTGATCGGCCACCGAGGTCAAATAAATTTTAGGGGTAAAAACATGGACTTCATTGGTTTTCACCAGTTCCGCGATCAGTTTACCCCGAAAACCCAGCAATGTAGCAGAAGAATCGCAGGCGATGAGCACGCGTTTTCTATTGTTTTCCATATCGTTGTTAATTTTAAAGATGAACGCAAAAAGCCACCTGACTCCCATCAGATGGCTTTTTGACCAAATATTAAAAATTATTTTTTATTACAAGGTTGCACCCGCACCTTTGGTCACCACTGCAGGAACGTCTGCAGCTGCATGGAGTGCAGATTTAAATTCATAACCAGGGTCCCAGTTGCCTGCTGGAGTAGTAATTTTTGGACTACCGCTATTTACATAGATATTTGTACCCGCTCCTGTAACTGTACCGGCAGCTTCGCCAGCCTGACTGTTGGAAATAGGGACCGGACAATTAGAAAAATAATCATTATCTGTACGCAAATTCACGTTTGATCTGGCGCCAATAGAGTATCCACTATTGTTAAGATGATAATTATTGAACATGTGCACACTTCCCCAACGCGTCATTGGCTCTCTTTCTGAAATATTGTACCAGAAATTGTGGTGCAGTGTTACATGCAGTTTACCTGCATCTGATTCGTAACCGGCACCACCGGCACTGATCAGAACCGACAGGTTGTTGTCATGAAATTTATTCCATGAAAGTGTTACGTAATCTGATTGAGTGGTAATGGATATGTCCTTACCCCAATATTCCCATCCCTGATTGCGGTCAGTTGAAAATTCGCAATGGTCAACCCAAATATGATGTGAACTTTCAGCCACCTGAACACCTGAATAGGTTACATAGTTTTTCATGGTCAGGTTTTGAAAAATAATGTTATTTACTCCGAATAACATAAATGACACCCCTTCTATTGACGAACCTTTCAAACCAATGATAGATTTATTTGAGGTAACATAGACCTTATTCACCCCAGTGGCTTTGATTGCACCTGATACATAAACCACTTTTGCACCACTTGATCCAACGGCACTAATTAAAGCCTGTAAACTGGATACTGTAATTTCTGAACCGCCTTTACCACCGCTTGTCAAACCGTTTACCGCGGCGTAACCGATCAGACCTGTAGTTACAACACCCGTAGTTGGCGGTGTTACTGGGGTAGTTGGTGGAGTTGGATCAATTGGTGCAATACTTGGTATACCACCTGTAGTTACTGTATACTTTTTACCATTAGTCCGTGGATCGGAGTTATCTGAAGCAGAAAAAATTAAACTGCCACCCCAATGGCTAAATCTGCCATTTCCTTTAGAACGGATATCTGCATGAACGCTGTGGGCAGGCCCCAGTTCTTTACCATCTTCAAACACCCTAAGCTTTGAAATTGAAGGTTGCGAATTTGAATCACCGGTGGTTCCGAAATTCTGTGAAATGCTATATGCATAGCCTCCATCCGTTGTAATTTTTGATAATGTTAAAGCAATTGGTGTGGTGTTGGAAACAGCACTTTGCGAATCTACCAATTCACTTTCATCACTTGTTTTTAAGTCGGCAGGAACTGCGGGACTTTCTTTTTTGCATTGAGTAAACGTTAAAAATGTAGAGAGTAATAAACCTAGTACCAGCACTCGTCTTAATTTGTCTTTCAATCTTTCCATTAATAATATTGTTTTTTAAGATACGCACTTTTAACGTGACAGTTAAAAATAAATTATATCCTAAAAGTTACAATCAAGGAAAGAAACAAAGGGTTTTAACACATAAAAAACCGCATAAAATCACTTAAAAAGCTGTTTACACAATATTGTACAATGTGTAAACCAACTTTACATTTTTTATAAAATCAGGTTTAATGACATTTAAATGACGATCAAACATCAACTACAAGTTATCTTTTTGTAACCAAAACATTGTATTTTGATGTAAAACGTAGCCTAACACGTTTTTTAAGTACTTTAAAGCGGTAAAAATTATCGTACCAATTAATAAATTCTCTAACACCATCTTTAACGGAAATTCGGGGAGTATAACTTAATTCATTTTCCAGGTCGGAAATATCTGCCCATGTTTCTGCGACATCTCCTTCCTGCATAGGTAAATATTTTTTGTCGGCAAGCTTACCAGTAGCGCTTTCGATTTCCTGAATAAATTCCAAAAGACTTACAGGCGCTCCCCTCCCAATATTAAAGATCTGATATGGCGCTTTCGAACTTCCGGGATCCGGGCACTGAGCATTCCAGTCTGGATTGCCTTTCGATGGCTTGTCTGTAACATTTATAATTCCTTCAACAATGTCATCTATATAGGTAAAATCCCGACGCATTTTACCCTCATTAAAGATCTCTATCGGTTTACCTTCCATTATGGCCTTGGTAAATATAAAAAGTGCCATGTCCGGCCGGCCCCATGGACCATAAACGGTAAAGAAACGTAAGCCGGTACTTGGGATATCAAAAAGATGGCTATAGGCATGTGCCATTAATTCATTGCTTTTTTTTGTTACAGCATACAGTGAGATCGGATGATCTACATTGTGATGGGCAGAAAATGGCATTTTTTTATTTAAGCCATAAACACTCGATGAACTCGCATACAACAAATGTTTGATTTTTACACGCCTGCAGCATTCCAGCACGTTCAGAAAACCAGAAATATTGGCTTCAATATAAGCCTCCGGGTTTGTTAAACTGTACCTGACCCCTGCCTGGGCGGCTAAATTACATACTACATCAAAATGATAAGTATCAAACAGTTCTTCCATATTGTGTTTGTCACTGATGTCTAATTTGATGAAAATATAATTGCTGTATTTTGAGCTAACAACAGGATTATTATAGGTAGTGAGCGATTTTTCTATCCCACTTTCTTTCAATCGTGCATACTTTAAATTGACATCGTAATAATCATTGATGACATCTATACCAACCACTTCATCTCCTCTCTCTGCCATTCTTTTTGCCAGGTGAAAGCCAATAAAGCCTGCAGTGCCTGTGATTAAAATTTTCATATGTTTTTAAATTAATTAGGAATTTAGTTTACATGTATCAATCAGATCCTTTTACAAATACAAACTGATTTGTACCGGAATGATTGGTATTCCTGATATTTCTAAGCTCAAAGCCCCGAGGATGGAGAAAATTGAAAATTTCTTCTACTGTGGCCACTTCAAAAGGATATCCGCCCAACCAATCAAACCAATCATGCGTAATCGACATACCCCTGTTCTTTTTATAGGCCGCAAATTCATTCTTACCCCTCACAGCACTGGACATTAATGTTCTGAAGAAAAAGTAGGGTATAAATATGCTGGAAGTGATGGCTTTTCCCAGGAAACCCGAGCAATAAAATTTCTTTATTCTCGCCCAGATCTTAGATCGTCCATCCTGATTGTTGTAGATAGCAATAAACAAGGTGCTGTTTTTTTTTGCTAATGAAGCTGCATTTCCAATAGCTGCCCACATATTACCTGTATGATGCAAAACACCCCAGGAATAAATGACATCAAAACTGCCAAATGAATTCAGGAAATCTTCATCCAGTACCGAGCCCTTTTCAATAATCCAACCCGGATCACCAGGAAAATACCGTGAACGAAGTATCTTGGTACAGGCAACCGACGCCGGATCGTAATCGAAAGAATAGACTCGTGCCCCCAGATTACGTGCCGCCAGAGAAAACAGCCCACTCCCTGATCCGATGTCCAAAACCCGCTTCCCTTTAAGATGCTCTACCTGCAACATCTCTTTTATGGAATTTTCGGCTATTTTTATTCTCTCATTGGTTAAAGACGCCAAAAAGCTTTGCCAGTTTTTACCAAACTCAAAACGTTGTCCATGTTTAATTTCTTGTTCAAATGTGTTCATGTTTTTGCCCGGGATAAGTTTATTAATCAATTACGGTCTGCCAGTCCTGCATCACCTTTTCTTCTGAAAAATTTGCGGCTATATATTGTCTCCCCCTATTGCCTAAAGCCTCTCTCTCCTGCAAGGAACTTTTCATTAACCTGCTCATCTGATCTGCAAGATCCTGCGCGTCTGCTGGTTTGGAAAGGAAACCGCAAGCTGCCCCCCCAACTAATTCTCTATTGCAACTGATATCTGTTACCACCACAGGCTTGGCATAAGCCATAGCTTCCAGTATACTATTGGACATGCCTTCAGAAAACGAGGAAAGCACAAAAGCATCCGCAACAGCTAAATAACCGGCCGGATTGTGGCTATGCCCCAACAATTGTACTGAATCCTGAATTTCCAGGCTCTTAATCAGCTGATTTGGCCAGTCCTGATGATGCAGATTTCCAACAACCTGTAAAAGAACATGCTCCCCCTTTAAGAGAGACATGGCTTTAAACAAAGTCGGATAATCTTTATTGTATTTAAAATGCGCTATGCAAATCCAGACAAATGGTTTCGTTTGTGGGATTGGAGAATCAGCAGCTGTTATAACCGGAATATCAATACTGTTATGGATTACAATTCCTTTTTTAAGTACCAGCTTTTGTTTTTCGAAGCTAATTTTTGAGGCATGGGAATTGTAAACTATAGCATCGTCCAGGCCTCGGGTCAGTTTAAAGGGCAGGTACCATTTTCTTTTGATGACGGAAATCCTTATGGTAGAAACCAGCTTAAATCTAAACCACACTCTTAATAAGCGGGCAAATATAATCGCAATAAACATAAAAGCGACGACCACATCAGCGCGATAAGCCTTTACTGTTCTGAAGAGTGTAATGCTGTTCCATACAAAACCAAATGACCAGTTTTTCAAATAAAGAACGGAAATACCTTCCTTCTCCAGTTCAGTTCCAAAGAAATTAATTGGTTTTAAGGAAATGATCATCACCTCGTGCTGCCTTGACTTGAAAAATCTGGCAACTTTAAGCAATTGTGTTTCGGCACCTCCTTTAAATAAACCAGGCGTAATGAACAGAATTCTTAGTTTCATAAGCTAAGCGATTGAATTTGGCGGGACAATTTTAAGCTACCATAGATTCTGGCTTAACCCAATATGCCGCTAGGGGTTTGTGCTGTTTTTTTCTGACCTTTAAGCCATTGGGCCAGCACCAGTAGTTTCCAGATCTGGGGATAACGATTCCATCTGCCAGACAAATGCTCCTCTATAATTTCCCGGGTCCTTGGTATATTGATACCAGGAATATTATGAAGTTCTCGTTCCGAAAGGTTATCCTGAACATAAGTTTTCAACTCTTTTCTGAACCAATGCTGGAAAGGCATAGTGAAGCCCGCCTTTGGCCTGTCAAAAAAATGAGCAGGTACATGTTCAAAAAGCAGGTCTTTTAAAATTCTTTTTTGATTGCCTTTGTAAAATTTAAAATCTGTTGGCAGTGTACGTGAAAATTCAATAATCCGGTAATCCATCAATGGCGACCTTGATTCCAGAGAAAAAGCCATTGAAGCCCGATCTACCTTTGTGTTGATGTCGCCGTTTAAATAGGTTTTGATGTCAAAATCTGAGACCCTTTCCAACAATGGCTTTAACCGATTATTCAGAATATACATCATCTCATTAGCCAAGTCCGTATCATTATTTAACACCCATGAATTTTCCATGCCGCCAAATATTTTAACATAAAGTGCTGTGATGGTAGGCATAGAAATCCCCATAGCAATAAGCTTATGCCGGTATTTTGGAGAAAGCGCAACAAGCGAAGCAATTGCTTTCCTGACAGGCAATGGAAGGCCAAACAACAATTGCACATTGTTTATCCATTTATAGCGATGATAGCCTAGAAAAGCTTCGTCGCCGGCATCTCCGCTTAAAGCTACGGTAACATGTTTCCGGGTGTGTTTGCTGAGCAATAAGCTTGGGATTGCACTGGCATCGGCAAAAGGCTCATCGTAATACCTCGATAAATTTTCTATCAGGTCTATTCCTTCATGATAATCGCAGGTTATGGTGTGATGGTGGGTTCCCAGGTGTTTGGCTACTTTTTCGGCATAGACACTTTCATCAAAACCGTTTTCATTGAATTTAACCGAAAATGTTTTTACATTTTCAACCTGCTGTACCGCCAACGCTGTTATCAGCGAGGAATCTATTCCTCCGGATAAAAAAACGCCTAGCGGTACGTCGGCAAACATCCTTATCTTCACAGCATCTGTTAGCAGGCTCGAAAGCTCCTCCCTGGCAGTCTGATAACTGCCGGTAAACTTGTTTTCGCAGTTGTAGTCCAGATCCCAGTACTTGCTGATGTTTAGTTTACCACTAAAAAGATCAAAAGTAAAACGATGGCCGGCGGGTAATTTCTTCACTTCCAGATAAATAGATCTGGGTTCCGGAATGTTGTTCCAAACCAGATATTCATGGATCGCAGTTTCATCTATGGTTAATTTCCTTCCTATGCTGAGTTGACCTGGCTGACTTGCGAATTCAAAGGATTGTCCGGAATGGCTGTAATAAAATGGTTTTTTACCTAAACGATCCCTGGCACCAAACAATTCTTTCTTCACAGAATCGTAAATCACGAAAGCAAACATTCCGTTAAAATGTTGTACACAATTTGCACCATAAGCCAGATACGCCACACAGATCACTTCGGTATCAGAACCTGTTCTGAACTGGTACCCCTGTTGTTTCAGCTCTTTTCTTACTTCCAGGTAATTGTAGATTTCGCCATTAAAAACAATCTGAAGATGTAAGTAGCCGAAAGGCTGATTCGAACGCGGATCCAGATCAATAATCGACAACCTGTTGTGTCCTAAAGTAAGGCCGTCCAACTGTTTAAAGCCGGAAAAATCCGGACCACGAAAATCAACACGGGCCAATTTTTCGCAAATGACCTCATCACTGTACTTAATGGTAGAACCGTAAATACCACACATAACTACTCCTGGTTAAGATTAGAGGATTCATTCTAATAAACATTCATATTCAGGCACTACTTTATCCAAAGCATATTTACTGAAAACATCAGCCTTAATTGCTGCAAAATCCCATACTTGATTACATGTGGTGATGATCCTTTCTTTGAAAGCATTCAGGTCATTTTGCTCTACGATATAACCATTAAAACCATCTTTTAACAATCCGTTTACCCCACCAACCCGAAAGCTTACCACAGGAATACCTGCCGACAACGACTCTAAGATTACATTTGGAAACCCTTCTGTATAGGAGCTGAGTACCACACAGTCATACTGGGGCAGTATGTGAATAACGTCAGTTATACTACCCAATAAACGCACCCTTTTGCTCAACTTTAATTTTTTTATCTTTTCCTGCAATACACGCTTTAACGGGCCATCCCCTGCAATATTTAAAGTATAGGTGCCTGGCAGTTCCGAAAAAACATCCAGTAGACGCTCCAACCCTTTCTCTTTCGACATCCGGGCAATAACCAATATCTTTTTGCACTCAGCAATTTTATAGCTGACTTTTAATTCCTTGAGTACACTGGTATACAATACTGGATTTGGAATAATGACCAATCGGCCAGGATCAAGGTGATATTCAGAAAGCACTGAATTTTTCATTTCTCGTGTCTGACACACAATTACCTGATATCTTCTATAGCTAAAACGGGTAAATAAGGACCAGAACCTGGCTTTAAACCCCTCATACTGTTTCATCTGATGGGGATTGTTTGACGCCCGGGCAATTAGTTTTGGAATCTTAACAAACAGGGAAACAAAGGAAACCAGTATATTGATGTGATCTGTAGTGGAGAAAACTGCAAATGGCTTTTCCTTTTTAAATAATTTATATAAACTGAAAAAGGACCTGGAGGCTTTCTTGGTATTCAGATCAACAATGTTTACTCCTGGTAAATCTCTGGAAAATGCGGTCTTATCTGAATCAATCAGCACCAAATTTACATCATATAGCGCTTTATTAAAACCCTGACATAACAGCCAAAACACCCTTTCAGACCCGCCATCTTTCAGTGCTGTCATCACAAAAAAAATTTTCCGCTTCATGCAAATGTCCGCTTAAGTGTTAACCATATGATTTTAACATCTGTCCATATGTCATGGTTCCTTATGTACCGGAGGTTCTGACTAATTTTTTGCGGTATCAACTCATGTATGTAAAATGACTCAGGATCATCTACCTGTTCGAGCATCTCATTTTCATCATAAAACTGAATGGATGCCCAATCGGTGATTCCAGGTTTAACCGACAATACCTGCATTTGGGCCTCGTCATATAAATTTACGTACTTTCTCACTTCCGGACGTGGCCCTACAAAGCTCATGTCACCTCTTAAGATGTTGAACAGTTGTGGCAATTCATCAAGCTTGTATTTTCTGAGCAAACGCCCGATTTTGGTTATTCTGACATCTTTTCCGCCAACAGTAAGCAATTTTTCATCTTCAGCATGAACGTACATGCTACGAAACTTATACAGGCAGAAATCCTGCATATTCCTGCCCACTCTTATTTGCCTGTAGTAGATGTCGCCTTTGGAATCCAGGCGCACTAATACACTTATCAGCATAAAAAGGGGGGCAAATACAATCAGTCCGATTGCTGCCAATACAATGTCAAAAATCCGCTTAGCCAACATTTTTTCTATTTATTATAATTCATCCTATCACTATTTTGTAGCTACACCGATAATAATATATCGGCTTGCACTTGGGATGATAGCATCAAACAGCCGGTCTAATTTCCCAAGCATGATACGCTGGTATTCGTTTCTACCCATACAACCAAAGAAACCAATGGTAGTATAATCCAGTTTTGCGAATGACGAGAATACCGTTCCTACATCACTCAATTTAAGATAATTCCAGTTTTTTGTACCAAACCACCTCCTCAAGATCTTATGAAAAATGGAAGCGTCGAGGTTTTCGGCAAATAATAATTTGCCTCCCGGTTTAAGTGATTTGTACATCTCATTGATCACTTTAACCTTTATGTCGGGATCCCCGTCGTTGATACCGCCTAAAATAGATTTAAATACGATGTAATCAAATTGATCCGTATAGGGAATAGCAGTAGCGTCGATAGCTTCATACTGTATATTGGAATGACATTTGTATTTCCGATGGACCTGCTGGGTATTTGCGTCCGGTTTATTTAAGTTTGAACAAACAACCTTGTTTTTGTTTAAGGCCAGCCATAAAGACAAACCACCGCCATATGCCCCAATCTCTAAGCACTCCTTGGAAGTTGTGTTGACTTTTCCGAAGCTTTCCCAAAAAGGTAATGCCCTCGACCAGTTTTCAGTATCCCAGCCGATAATATCTTTCCTTAAATAGCTTTCCATAATTTCATTTTTCAAGACTAAGGCAGGTTCAATAGCAGACCTCGCCAATAGCCTGCTATATTTTTTACGGAATTTGCCTCGTTAATCAATTGTGCGTTGGCTGAAATTTTCTTTCTTAAACTATGGTTAAGCAACAAATCATCAATAGCCTTACTTAGTTTACCTATATTGTTTTGTTCGACAAGTAATCCGTTGAATTCATTTTCTATTATTTCTGAAGGACCAAAATCACAGTTTACCGCTACGCAAGCACATCCAAAACTCATAGCCTCTGTAAGTGCAACAGGATATCCTTCATTTCTTGAGGGCAAAACAAACAACTCCGCCTGATGATAATAATCCTGTAAGTTGTCCTTCGATCCAACCAGTTTCACCCTGCCCGTTAAGTTCAGTTTTTCTATCTGAATTTTCAGACTTTCATATTCGGCTCCATCTCCGGCAATCACCAGGTCAATACCCGTATTATTAATGTTATTGTAGGCCTCAATTAAAATGTCAAAACCCTTGACAAAAGACAACCTGCCTACGCCCAGAATAAATTTTTTATCATTTACCTTCCAATCAGAGGGCTCTGGAAATTCATTTATGGGATTTCTAATGAGTTTAAAATTATTTAATTTTCTAAAGGAATTACTTTGTTTGATCCGTTCAGCGATACCTATTGAAGGAACCACAACTGCGGTTGATTTTCGGTAGATGTGATATGACAATTTTCGAAAAAAATAATTGAAAGTATTAAGTGTAATGTCGGGAGTAGTATGTTCAGATACGACAAAGGGTATTCTGGTTAAAAGGCAGGCTAAACCCGTCCATAAATTGGAAGTAGTCATAAAAGAAACAACGTAAAACGGCTTTTCTTTCATTAACAGCCTAATTAACCTTGTATAAAGCAATCCCGCATACCACAATCTGTTCAACGGATTTTCCTGCTTCCGTTTTTTCAACAGACTGACTACCTTCACCTCCGGCAAAATTGCAAACGCAATATCGGCGTCATTAAGACAAACGATAGTGACCTCAAAATTCTGCTGATACAGTGCATTTGAGACTATTGATATGGCCCGTTCAGCTCCGCCTCTTTGAAGACTGTTGATCACAAAAAACAGCTTATTGTTCATCACAATATGGTTCTGATGGTACCCAGCGTTTCCTGCAGTCCACGTTTCCTTAACTCAAAAAGAAAATATTTTTTTAGGTAAAGGAAGAACAATTTGGTTTTTTGGATCCAGGTATAGTTAAAAATATTGACCATAGTATACAGATCGTTTAGCTCTTTCTGTTTTAAAACATGGGGCGCTAATGAACTCCACATTCCCCCTCTATGTTGCCTGTAACAACTCATTGTTTCGGGCATAATGTATATACGTTTTCCAGACACAAAGGTGGTATAGAGTTTAATAAATTTGTCGGGTGCATTGCACTTTAAAAACCATTCCGTATCAAACATTTCCTGAATTTCCTTAGTGTTTCTAAAAACAATGGTTAACGTAGATATTTCTGTCTTACTTCCCGACATTACATCATCAAATGAATAACTCAATGGTATGGGGTTAAAATTCATATAGTGTACTTCATCATTTTCTGAAATTCGTTTTGAATAGTGTCCGCACATCACATAATCTTCATTTTGATCAAGAAAATCAATTTGCTTTTGCAGTTTCAAAGGATCTGTCCAGTAGTCATCTCCATCGCATATAGCAATATATTCAGCTCCTGCAGCTTTGAAAACCCGGACGGCGTTAACATTAGCACCAACATTGGACGCAGAAGTAATTAGACGTATCTGATCTGGGTATCTCGACTTATATTCCTCCAAAATTAACCTGGTACGGTCTGTAGAGCAATCTTCTCCAATGATAATTTCAAACGGAAAATTAGTTTTTTGCATTACAAAACCTTCTATAGCCTTTGCAATGTAGCGTTCATGATTGTAAGTCAGGCAGCAGATACTTACCTTGATATTTTTTCTCATATTCAGATTTATATTTAATTTTTATGGTCTTGCCTGCAAAATGTATCTGAAGTCTGCAACAGCGGATAATTTGACCAGGAAACCAAATCCGAAATAGCAGGAAAAAAATAAGACTGCAGTTGCAATGATCCTGAACAAATCGTTTAGGCCGAAAGCGTAAAAAACGTTTTTGTCAAGCAGGTAACAGCCTAGTCCCAATGCGCAGGATATAAGCAGGATTGGCAGAATATCTTCTATCTGTTTCAAAAAAGGATAATCAATAAACCGGCCACTGTAAATGGAATTAATGTAGAAACTAAAAAAACTAAAAAACAATTGAAAATACAGTAAACCGTAAATACCGAAAGGAAAGACACCGTAAATACCAACAATACAGAGTATCTTTTTTACAATTTCAAGCTTCAGGAACAAGTTGGTTTGTCCTTTCACTTTTAAAATATTGAGGTTGTAGGCGTGCACCGGATACATAATTCCGCATATACATAAAATGCGGAAATAGGGAACGGCAGGCAGCCATTTATCCGTCAGCACCAGCCGAAATAGCGGTTCCGCAATAACGCTCAGGAATACCATCGAAGGGGCCATCCAGAAAAGCACTTGCAACATTACTTTTTTATAGACGTTTACCAATTGTTCTTTATCGTCTGCAATTTTAACAAACATGGGAAAAGTAACTTTATTAATGGCGGAGGACAGGATACCTACAGGCAATTGGCTGATCGATTCGGCCCTGGAATAAAAGCCCAGTTGAGCAGGTGCATAAAATTTACCAATCAGTATAGTATAGATATTCTGGTATACATTGTCAATCAATCCAGACAAAGTCAGCTTGTAACCATAGTCGAAATGTTTTTTCAAGCTATGCAGATTAAACAATATAACGGGTCGCCAGGCAGAATACCACCAATGCAATACCGTTGATATTAAAGGGTTCAGCAGGTTCATCCATACAAGGCTCCAAACTCCATATCCCCTCTGTGCCAGCACAATTCCTAAAATCCCGCCGCAGATGACCGAAGGAAGTTGAATCATGGTCATTACTTTAAACTTCATTTCTTTTACAAGCAAAGTTTGCTGAATTCCAAAAAAAGCATTGATAATTAAGGCGATACCATATATCCTGATCACATTTATCAATACCGGTTGATGATAGAATAATGCAATTAAAGGGGCAGAAAAGAACAAAATAGTGTAAATCACCAGGCTTCCCGCCAAATTAAAATAGAACACTGTGGAGCAGTCTTTTTGCGTTACCACCGGCGTACGGATTAACGAAGAACTTAGCCCACTGTCCAGCAGGGAATTTCCAACAGCAATAAAAACAGACAGCATAGCAATCAGGCCAAATTCGGCGGGAGACAAAAGCCTGGCCAAAACAATGGTGATAAAAAAACTGATAAATTTGGAACTCATTTCCTGGCCAATTGACCATAATACTCCATATATTGTTTTACTACCTAAGTTCATGGTCCTTACAAGCTGGAATCTGCCGATTTATCCGGCAGTACTGATTTCACATCATATATGACGCTGTTTTTTTTACATAAACTTTTTATATCAATGGACTTAAATTCCTGATGCGCTACTGCCAGCACTACCCCATCATATTTTCTGGTCTTTGATTCACCATTTTCACATATAATTCCATATTCATGCATGGCGAGTGCTACATTTGCCCAGGGATCATGAACGGTAACCTGTATCTGATACTCCTTTAGGCGATTGATGATGTCGATAACTTTGGTGTTGCGTACATCCGGACAGTTCTCTTTAAAGGTGAAGCCCAGGATGAGTACTTTGGCGCCTATAATATGAATGTTTTTCCGGACCATTTGTTTAATGAGCTGATCGGCAACATAGGCCCCCATCCCGTCGTTCACCCGTCTCCCAGCCAGAATGATTTCCGGATGATAACCTACTTCCTGGGCTTTCTGTGCCAGATAGTAGGGATCAACTCCTATGCAATGCCCACCAACCAGTCCTGGTCGGAAGTTTAGAAAATTCCACTTTGTAGCGGCTGCGTCTAAAACTTCCGTAGTATTAATGCCCAGGCGGTTAAAGATCATCGCCAGTTCATTAACAAAAGCGATATTAATATCCCTCTGTGCATTTTCGATAATTTTTGCTGCCTCTGCAACTCTGATCGAAGAGACTTTGTACGTTCCTGCAAGGATAACAGAATGGTAAAGCTGGTCAACTATTTCAGCCGTTTCAGCAGTAGATCCTGAAGTTATTTTAAGAATGTCAACTACAGTCCTGCTTTTATCACCGGGGTTAATGCGCTCTGGCGAATAACCTGCAAAAAAATCTACATTATAGGCTAAACCCGATATCTTAGTTAAGATGGGGATACATTCTTCTTCGGTAACTCCTGGGTACACAGTAGATTCATAGATCACTATATCTCCTTTTTTTAACACCTGTCCAACAGTTGCACTTGCTTTTAAAAGTGGTGTCAGATCCGGATGGTTATTCTTATCTACAGGTGTAGGCACTGTAACAATATAAATGGTACAACTGCTTATTTTGTCTAGCTCATTGGTACAATAGAGTCCGAACGTTGAACTACAATTCTGTGTAAGCACCTGGTTTAATTCAGCATTGCTTACTTCAAATGTCTGATCCATTCCTGAATTAAGTGCTGATATCCGCAATGCGTCGATATCAAAGCCGAACACCTTATATTTCTTTGCAAATGCTACAGCCAGAGGTAAACCTACATATCCCAGCCCTATAATAGCAATCTTGGGCTGTACTTTTATCTTATTCATAATAAAACTGTGCTTGCACCTAGATTATAAGAATTTTTATTTCCTTATGAGAAAATAATATAAAGTTTGCTTTTATAAAGAATAGCCTTTGTTTCTGTATAGCTTCGCTACATCAGTTACATGAACAGATTTCAAATTGAAGGCAGTTACATCATCAGATTGACATCATAATCCTAATCCCCACTCCCGCTACATACTTTCACACGCGGGTTACTTTCCCTTTTATTTTATCAGATTTTTTTGTCTTCAATTAATTTTATTAAATAAAGCTATGCAATATATCTCAAGAAGATAAGCTTTTTTTAAAGTTGTAATTTTAATTGTACGGTTTGTACATCTTGGTTTACATTTATTATACAAATAATCATTTAAAATTGTCAAAATTTTGAGAAAAATGTGCTTTATTTATCTGTATACACAATCGGATAGCATATTTAGGTAGCGCTAAATTCGAAATACCTTTAACAATTATTAATTTTTTTTCTAATTATGGTATTTTTTTTTTAACTTTCTATTAGATTAGTCCATCCCTCTGATCTCAACATTTAGATAATAGAATTAAGTATCATTTAAACTATTTACTAATGAATTCAAACAAGGGGGATATTATCGAACGGATAGTACGCACCAAAATCGGAATCAGCGAACTCTCAAGAATACTACATGTAAGTAGAACCTCCATTTATAACTGGTTTGAACATGGCCATTTAAATCTGGAAACCATTTGTAAAATAGGTCAGGCGATTGGCCATGATTTCGCTAACGAATTTCCTGAAGAATTTGCAAAAGCAAAAATCCAGACATCAAGAGAATTTATTGATTCAAAGGATTTCAAAAATAACAGTAGCGAAAACTCAGTTCATTTTTGGATGAATAAGTATATTGTCCTTTTAGAAAAATTTAATCAGCTGCTGACTGAAATCGCCGAACGGGATGCTAAAGCAGACCTGAAAACAATAGACAGCCCGTCCTATAATGAATATAATGGGGATTTAGATGATCATTTTGACAGAAGAGACCATAGCTTAAGCTGCATCTAGCGCCAAGCTATATCTTCACAATGATTTTTTATGTATTACCGTTCTGATCAGCAGACATTACATCAACTCTTTCATTAATTTTTCAAAGGCTTCTTTCAATTCAGCTAGCTCTTCTTCCACTTTAGCTAGCCTTATTTCTAGCTCACCTGCTGGTTTACTGTATCCCTCTTCCTGCTGGTCAATCTGGCTTAGGTCTGGTTCACCGCATAACAAATGCATATAACGTACCTCCTTTTGACCAGCACGTTTGGGCAATTGGACTACATAGGGCATTTCCGGATCGGAAAGTCTTTCCAATACTGATTGTACTTCGTCAAGGGATTCAAACTCGAACATCCTCCCCGAATTGGTATTTAGCTCACCTGGTGTTTGCGGTCCCCTCAACATCAGCAAACACATGATGGCAACTTCCTGTGGCAATACGGGAAATACAATGGCAAAATTGTGCTTATATTTTACACTGCGACTGGAGCCTCCGGTTGCTGTAGATACCAGGCTTTTTCTTTTAAGCGTATCCAGGGCCAGTGTTACCGTCTGTTCGTCGTATTGAACCACCGGCTTTCGGGAAGTTTTCTGATTGCAGGCCAGAGTGATAGCATTGATAGTCATTGGGTAATATTCCGGTGTTGTTTTCGACTTCTCCATGAGTACACCCAGTACACGGAGTTCAACACCATCTAGAATTGGTAATTTTTGTGATGGTTCCATCCCTAAATATAGAAATAAATCAAAGGATACGATCTATTTTATCCAGTTCTGCCTGGCTGAATGTAATATTATCCAGGCATTTTAAGGAATCCGCAAGCTGCTCAGGTCTGCTTGCCCCAACCAGTACTGAAGTAATGCGCCGATCGCGAAGTATCCAGGACAAGGCCATCTGGGCCAATTTTTGTCCCCGTTCTGCCGCAAGTGCATTCAGTTGCTGCAGCTGGTTAATTTTCTCGGGTGTAACCTGCTCGGCTTTTAAAAATCCATGCGCTTTGGCTGCTCTGGAACCGGACGGAATGCCCTTCAAATATTTATCGGTAAGCATCCCTTGCGCCAGTGGCGAAAAAGGAATACATCCTACACCCTCGTTCCCCAAAAGATCAAGTAAGCCATCTTCAATCCAGCGTTCATACATCGAATATTTGGGCTGATGAATGAGACAAGGCGTTCCCAGTTCCTTTAAAATCTGAATTGCCTGGGCCGCTTCTGCCGGTTTGTAATTGGAAATGCCCACATACAAGGCTTTGCCTTGCCTGACAATGAGGTCGAGCGCCGACATGGTCTCTTCAATCGGGGTTTCAGGATCTGGACGATGATGGTAGAAAATATCTACATAAGAAAGGTTCATTCGCTTTAAGCTCTGGTCCAGACTGGATACCAGGTATTTTTTGGAGCCCCAATCGCCATATGGTCCCTCCCACATGGTATATCCTGCTTTTGTAGAAATGATCATTTCATCTCTGTAACCAGAGAAATTTCGTTTTAATAAACGGCCAAAATTCTCTTCGGCCGAGCCCGGAGGTGGTCCGTAATTGTTGGCCAGGTCAAAATGCGTAATGCCGTTATCAAAAGCCAGTTTTAAAATGTTGCTGCAATTTTCCAGCTGGTCAACATGGCCAAAGTTATGCCATAACCCCAAAGAAATGGCAGATAGCTTTAACCCGCTATTGCCACAGCGACGGTATTCCATTTTTGAATACCGGGAGGAATTGGGTGTATAGGACATATTAAAAAAATAAAAAATCAGCAGCCAGAACCTGGCTGCTGATTTTTTCAAAGGTTATTATTTACCGCTGTTTTTCTTTTCAGTAACTTCTGTACGGATCTCCTGAGCAAGAACTTTTAAATCTTGCATAGCTTTACGTACTCTTGTACCTGCAGCGTTGTTACCTGCGCTATAAAATTTTTCAGCATCTGCTTCAACTGAAGCTAACAATTCTTTAACTTTTGAGAATTTTTCCATGTTTTCTTTTAATTGTTAAGAAGCCGCCTGAGCAGCCTCTCTTGTTTTGAATTTTTAATTTGAGCCAAATATATATTATTTTGCAATTAAACGCACAGAACTTACCCTCTATTACATTTTTTCTGTTTAAACTTTTTTGTTTTTAAAACTTTTAGCGCCCAAATGGGTTGTTTTTGCAGGGTACCTGAATTTAATTAGAGAAGAATCACAATTTACTTATGGCAAAACGTATACACATTGTTGAAGATGATGAAGACATTAGATTTATTGTAGAATACCTGTTGAGAGATGAAAATTACGAGGTAGAATCCTTTGGCAGTGCCAAAGAGTTTGACCAGGGAATAAAAGATAATAAGCCTGATTTGATTATTTTAGATGTTATGCTTCCCGATGGCAACGGAATTAGCATTTGCCGAAATTTAAAAACAAACAGCGATACACTCCATATACCTATAATTATTATGTCCGCCCATGCTGCCGAAAAATCCGTATTGGAAGAAGCCTGTGCGGATGACTTTATCAGTAAACCCTTTGATCTCGATTATTTTCTTCAAAGGGTCAAAAAACAACTAACGGCCTGATGAAGAAAATATTCCACAACAAAAGGAATTTTTTCTTATATTTGCATATACACTAAATAGCATGTGATATGGCCGCTACACCAAAACCTTATAAAACAAAAGCAAAAGTTTCTATAGTCGCTGAATCTGCTTTGATTGCACCATATCAATCTTTATATGACAATCCCATCAGCTTACTTACCAGTTCAAAAAAAGGTTTATCAGCAAAGGCAGCTCTCGATTTTTTAAATCTTTCGGGCTTCAGCAAAGAAGAATTTCAGGATACCTTCAAAACCAATGTCAAAACCATACAGAATTATATCAGCAATTCCTCAAAACTGGATGCTGCTTTAAGTGAAAAGCTTTTAAAGTCATTTTCTTTATTTGACAAGGGTATAGAAATTTTCGGTTCCGCCAAAACTTTCCACCAATGGCTAAATATGCCTGCCTATGGCTTAGGAAATCAGGTTCCTTTCGATCTGATGGATACCATTACAGGCATTTCTCTTATCGAAGAAGAACTGATCAGGATTGAATACGGCGATTTAGCGTAAGATGCAGGTATTCCGTATTTGCCTGGCTAAATATGCTGTTAAACTAACGGCCTCAGGAAGGGCGGCACGCTGGAATCCTAACGATATAGAAATGATCTACACGGCCTCTTCCCGCTCACTTGCCTGCCTGGAAAACGTGGTGCACAGGAACCAGATCGGGCTGAACCAATCCTTTAAAGTAATGACCATCCAAATACCAGACGACATCTGCATTCTTAATATTGATCAAAAAAAATTACCTGCAAACTGGACTGAATTTCAGCATATGCCCCTTACCCAGCAATTAGGTGAAGAATGGATAAAGAATAACAAATCTGCTATATTAAAAGTTCCCTCTTCTATCATCAATGCAGAATACAATTACCTGATCAATCCACTCCACCCGGAATTTAATGCCATTAAATTGTTAAAATCAGAGACTTTTGTGTTCGATCGGCGGATAAAAGCTTAAGGATGCTCATTTTCCTTTGAATTCTGAAAAAAGCTAACGACCTTAGCGGAAATGGGACAAAAAGGGATTCATAAAGCAATAATTGTGACTTACAACAGAAGTCAGTTGCATGCTTATGCCCTGTTCAAAAAGTTCTCCAGAGAGAACTATCCACTCGGCTTTACCTTTCAGACAACGAGTAAAGACTTTATCAGTTAAGCCCCGAATCCTTCCTTTTACCTTTTTTCGATTCAGGGGCTCAGAAATTTTCTGATCAATCATTCTATTTAATTTTTTAATCTGAGGGCCTTATAGCTTTCATTTTTTGCCCGCTTGCTACGGGCATCTGTTCAAACACATTAATACATTACAATCATGGAAACAAAATCATTATCACTATCAAAAAGCGATTTCAAGCTTTTAAAGGAACACCTGGAAAAATCAAACATGAGCGCTTACAATAAAGAAAAGCTACAGGCAGAACTTAAATCGGCCACCATTTATTCGGAAGAAGAGCTTCCTGGCGATGTAGTTTGCCTGAAATCAGAAGCGCGGATAGCAAATGTAAAAACGGGTAAAGAGTTTACCTTCACACTGGTTATGCCCGAAGAGGCAAACATTAAAGTACAGAAAGTATCCGTATTTGCACCCATTGGCATTGCGCTTTTTGGCTACAGGACCGGTGATAGTATCAACTGGGAAATGCCCGATGGTATACAAGAATTTAAGATCCTGGAAGTCAACAGGCCTTAAGCCCCACACTACCTCCTGCCAGCCATTTTGATCATCCGCTGGGCCAGATCACGGCCCAGGTAACCATCGATAATGCCATGAACCATGTACAATATCGGGGTCATCAAAATGGCTACAATAAACTTATAGGTGTAGTTTACCAGGCCAATGGCAGCCACCATTTGCCAGCTCCAGTTGTATTGTGGGTTCAGGTAAAATGCGATAAAGATTACCACAAAGCTATCTATGCATTGTGAAACCAGTGTTGAACCGGTAGCACGCAGCCACAGCGCTTTATCACCGGTAATCTTTTTAATGCGGTGAAAGATCAGTACATCGGCAATCTGTCCTACCAAAAAAGCAATGATGGAACCCACAATAATCCACATACCCTGTCCGAATATACCCGCAAAGGCAGCATTCATGTTTACGGGCTGTCCGTTAATGTTTTGGTTTACCCAGAACCCGGAGGGAGTAAGGTGCATGGCTGCCCCTACAATAATAAAGGCATAGGAAATTAAAATCGCTGTTAATACGGATAAAAACCGGACCTGCCTAACCCCATAATACTCATTGATAATGTCAGTCATGATAAAGATCAATGGCCAGGTCAGTACACCGGCCGACATGTTAAAAGACAAATTAGGTACACCGAGCAAACTGATGTCAAATTGTTTTATTCCCAGTGTTCCCTCAACGGTGAATATTTTAACGCCGATAAACTCGGACAAAATAGCATTGGCAACAAAAAAGGATCCTAAAACGAGCAACAGTTTGCTCTCTTTTGTCTTAAAACTCATAGCAGGCTGAAATTATTAAATAAATCTGATATAAAGGGATAAATATTTTATTTCTATTTTCGTTGAAGCATGATATCTATACAATCAAAATTACCACATACGGGCACTACCATTTTTTCTGTAATGTCCAAACTGGCCGATACACACCAGGCCATTAATCTTTCGCAGGGCTTCCCTGACTATGATTGCGACCCTAAACTGATTGCCCTGGTAAACGAGGCTATGAAAAATGGGTTTAACCAGTACGCCCCTATGCCGGGCCTTCCGGAACTGAGAACTTTGATTGCCGAAAAAGTGAGCAATTTATATGGTGCTAACTATCATCCTGATACCGAAGTAACCATTACAGCGGGTGGAACCCAGGCTATTTTTACAGCTTTAAGCGCCGTGATCAATTCGGGAGATGAGGTGATCATTTTTGAACCGGCCTACGATTGTTATGCCCCAACAGTAAAATTACTCGGCGGTTTGGTTAAACCTTATGAGCTGGCGCCGCCAAATTATGAAATAGATTGGGAAATGGTAAAGAAATTGTTTACCGCCAATACCAAAATGATCATTCTGAACAGCCCGCAAAACCCTACCGGTTGTACTTTGTCAGAAAAAGACATCAAAGCACTAACCAAACTCACCAAAAATACGGATGTATTGATTTTAAGTGATGAGGTTTATGAACACATCATATTTGATGGTCTGAAACACCAGAGTATTGCCTTATATCCCGAATTAAGGGAAAGGAGTTTCATTACCGCTTCATTCGGAAAATTGCTGCATGCTACAGGCTGGAAACTGGGCTATTGCCTGGCCCCGGAATGGCTGACCAAAGAGTTCAGAAAGGTGCATCAGTTTAACGTCTTTAGCGTAAATACCCCCATGCAGGTTGGAATAGCCAATTATCTTAAGGACACAGATACCTATTTGGGTTTGTCTGCATTTTTTCAGGAGAAACGTGATTTCTTCCGTTCCCTCCTTTCTGAAACCAGTTTTAAATTACTACCTTGTAATGGATCTTATTTTCAATGCGTTAGCTATGCGCACCTGAACCAGGAAAAAGATACAGATATGGCGGTAAAGCTGGTAAAAACGCATGGCGTAGCCAGTGTACCTGTTTCAGCCTTCTATACAAAAGGCACTGATCATCAGGTATTGCGCTTTTGTTTCGCAAAAAAACAAGAAACCCTGGAAAAAGCCGTTGAAAGACTAATGAAATTATAATCCATATCCCTATAAACTAATATAATGGAAAGTCCAAATATAAGTAACCTTAAAGTCACCAGTTTCCAGGCCTATCTATTCTGGGAAAATATTGATAAGAACCTACAAAACTTGTCTTTACGGCTATCTATGGGCGTAAAAGAGAAAACAGACCTGATCGTTTTACCGGAAATGTTCAATACAGGCTTTAGCATGAACGCTGCTGAGCTTGCCGAAGAAATGAACGGAAAAACCATGCAGTGGATGGCTGGGATCGCTGATAAATATGAATGTGTGGTAACGGGCAGTCTGATCATCAAAGAAAACGAACATTATTATAACCGCCTCATCTGGATGCAGCCGGATGGAAGTTCCAGCCATTACGATAAAAGACACCTGTTTGGACTGGGTGAAGAAGATAAAAATTACACCCCCGGAAATGACAGGGTAATTGTTGAATTAAAAGGCTGGAAAATACGCCTCGCGATATGTTATGACCTTCGCTTTCCGGTATGGTTACGCAACCAGAATGAGGAGTACGACATCCTGTTGCTTGTGGCCAGCTGGCCCGATAAAAGGTCTGCTCACTGGAAGGCGCTTATTCCCGCTCGTGCCATTGAAAACCAGTGTTATGTGATTGCCACAAACCGCATGGGCCACGATGGAAAAGAAGTTTATTACAGCGGACATTCCATGTGCCTGGACCCCATGGGGAAAACGGTTTATTACAAACCTGAAGATGAGGACCTCTATACTTTCAGTATAGGATACGAGGAGCTTGTTAAAACCCGCGAAAGCTTTCCTTTTTTAAAGGATGCTGATAATTTTAAGATCATTTAAGCCGCACAATGTTCAATCGCCGAAAATTCATAAAAACAACAGCAGTATCAGCATCTTTGCTGATGATTGATAAAAAAAATATCGCAGCATTTGCTCCACCTGCTGTAAATACCGGTACCAGGCCTATAGTCATCTCAACCTGGGATTTCGGCGTTGCAGCCAACAAAGCTGCCTGGAAAGTCCTTTCTTCTGGCGGAAGAGCTCTTGATGCGGTAGAAAAGGGAGTTCATGTTCCCGAAGCAGATCCCAAAAACCAGTCTGTGGGTTACGGTGGATTGCCCGACAGGGATGGTCATGTTACACTGGACGCTTGTATTATGGATGAATTGGGCAATTGTGGTTCAGTTGCAGGTCTGGAACACATCATGCATCCCATTTCTGTAGCCCGCCTGGTGATGGAAAAAACCCCGCATGTAATGCTGGTTGGTGACGGTGCCCTGCAGTTTGCGCTGGAGAATGGATTTAAAAAACAGAACCTGCTTACCAAAGAAAGCGAAGGTGCATGGAAAGAATGGCTCAAAACAGCAAAATATGAGCCGGTCATGAATATCGAGAACAAGCTCTACGACAAAGCTGCCCCTACCAAACTCCCGGGAAATCAATACAACCACGATACCATTGGCATGCTGGCCCTTGATGCCAAAGGAAATCTTTCCGGAGCGTGTACCACCAGTGGTATGGCCTATAAACTGCACGGACGTGTGGGTGACAGTCCGATTATCGGTGCTGGCCTGTATGTAGACAATGAAATTGGCGGCGCAACTTCAACCGGTGTTGGCGAGGAAGTGATCCGCAATGTGGGCAGCTTCCTGGTGGTAGAGTTGATGCGGCAGGGATACTCTCCCGAAGATGCCTGCAAAGAAGCCGTAATGAGGATCATCAGGAAAAAACCCGAAACCGCCAAAAAGATACAGGTTGGCTTCCTGGCCTTAAACAAAAAAGGCGAGTACGGTGCCTATGCCATTCAGCAGGGCTTTAGTTATGCTGTTTGTACAGCACAGAAAAACGACCTGCTCATTCCTGGAAAAAGCCATTATTAATAACCTATAATTTTATACAAATGGTAAATATGGAGGTTTGTGCCAATTCTGTGGCATCAGCACAAGCAGCGGAGAAAGGCGGAGCCATACGTGTGGAATTGTGCGACAATTTACCTGAAGGTGGAACCACCCCCAGTTATGCCCAGATTGCACTGGCAAAAAAGTTGCTATCTATAAAAGTATACCCTATTATACGACCCAGGGGTGGCGACTTTCTGTATTCAGACTTAGAGTTTGATTTAATGAAAAACGATATCCTGGCCTGTAAATCACTGGGCTGCGATGGTGTAGTTATCGGAATTCTGAAAGCCAACGGCAGCATTGATAAAGAAAGATGTGCAGAACTGATTGCCCTGGCCGCACCTATGCCGGTTACCTTTCACCGCGCATTTGACATGTGTAACGACTTACAGCAGGGACTGGAAGACATCATCTCGCTTGGCTGCGAAAGGGTGCTTACCTCCGGTGGGGAAGCTTCTGCTATCAAAGGGGCCCAAACCATCGCAGCATTGATCCATCAGGCAAAAGGCAGAATCATTGTTATGCCCGGTGCCGGTGTTTCTGCCAGCAACATCATACAGCTCATCCAAACTACGGGGGCCGTCGAATTTCATGCTTCTGCAAAAGGACCTGTTAAGAGCCAGATGCAGTTCAGGAACACCCGCCTCAACATGGGTGCGGTGGCCGATGAATTTAGCTATGAACTGACTGACAGCGAGACAGTACAACGCTTAATTGAACTGGCAAACCAGGCCGGTTAAAACCCTGATGAAATTCCAAGAAAATAATCAAGGCAAAATCTTATATTTGCGCCACTGATGAAGCACATACGTAATTTTTGCATAATTGCACATATTGACCACGGCAAAAGCACTTTAGCTGACCGTTTATTGGAATACACCCAAACCATTAGCCAGCGCGAGGCACAGGCCCAATTGCTGGATAACATGGATCTGGAGCGTGAACGTGGGATCACTATAAAGAGCCATGCCATACAAATGAATTATAAGGTTGGAGATGTTGAATACAACTTCAACCTGATTGATACACCGGGACACGTAGACTTTTCTTATGAAGTTTCCCGCTCTATTGCAGCCTGTGAGGGTGCATTGCTTATTGTAGATGCCTCGCAGGGTATCCAGGCACAAACCATTTCAAACTTATATTTAGCCTTAGAGCACGACCTTGAAATTATCCCCATCTTGAATAAGATGGATTTGCCAGGGGCCATGCCTGAAGAAGTAAAAGACCAGATCATTGATCTGATCGGCTGTAAACGTGAAGACATTATTCCTGCATCCGGCAAAACCGGCATGGGTATCCCGGATATCATCCAGGCCATTGTAGATCGTGTTCCCGCTCCGGTTGGCGATCCTGAGGCACCTTTACAGGCATTGATCTTCGATTCTGTATTTAACCCGTTCAGGGGAATCATTGCTTATTATAAAGTAGTTAATGGTGAAATTAAAAAGGGTGACAAAGTTAAATTCATCAATACGGGCAAACAATACCTGGCCGATGAAGTTGGTATCCTGAAACTGGATATGGCGCCACGCAACTCGGTTAAAACCGGCGATGTGGGTTATATCATTTCCGGTATCAAAGAAGCCCGTGAAGTAAAAGTAGGTGATACGATCACAACAGTCGACAGGCCGGCACTGGAATCTATCCAGGGATTTGAAGAGGTTAAACCAATGGTATTCGCAGGTATTTACCCAGTAGATACAGATGAGTTCGAAGAATTGCGTGAAGCCATGCATAAACTGCAGCTGAACGACGCTTCTATCGTTTTTGAACCGGAAAGTTCTGCAGCACTGGGTTTTGGTTTCCGTTGCGGTTTCCTCGGCATGCTGCACATGGAGATTATCCAGGAACGTTTGGAACGTGAATTCGGCATGACCGTAATTACAACGGTACCCAACGTATCTTATATTGCACGTACAACCAAAGGCGACGAAGTTATTGTAAATAATCCATCTGATTTACCAGATCCCAGTAAACTGGATTCAGTAGAAGAGCCTTTCATCAAAGCAAACATCATTACCAAGGCTGAATTTGTTGGCCCCGTGATGTCACTTTGTATCCAGAAAAGGGGGATTATCGTTAACCAGTCTTACCTGACCTCAGATCGTGTGGAGCTTGTATTTGAGATGCCCATGGGAGAGATTGTTTTCGATTTCTACGATAAATTAAAAACCATTTCAAAAGGTTATGCTTCATTCGACTATCACCAGGTGGGTTACCGCAAATCGGATCTGGTAAGGCTGGATATGCTTTTGAACGAAGAGCCTGTAGATGCCTTATCATCACTGATCCACCGCAGCAACGCTTACGATTTCGGAAAGAAAATCTGCGAAAAACTGAAAGAGTTGATCCCGCGTCAGCAATTCGAGATCAAGATCCAGGCCTCTATAGGAGCAAAAGTTATTGCAAGAGAAACACTCAGTGCATTACGTAAAGATGTTACCGCCAAATGTTATGGCGGTGATATTTCACGTAAACGTAAGCTATTGGAAAAACAGAAACAGGGAAAGAAACGTATGCGCCAGGTGGGTAACGTAGAGATTCCTCAGACCGCCTTTATGGCCGTATTAAAACTAGACTAATTCATGCAATGTAAAGCATTGCTGATTATATTTGAACTTTAAAACAACATCATCAATTCATGCAGTTACTTGACGGAAAATTCGCATCAGAAAAAATAAAACAGGAAATAGCGGCGGAAGCTGCAGATTTTTTAGCTAAGAGTGGCAGAAAACCACATCTGGTAGCGATTCTGGTAGGTAATGACGGCGGAAGTGAAACTTACGTGGCCAGTAAAATGAAAAACTGTGAGAAGGTTGGCTTCCAGTCATCCCTGATCAGGTATGATATTGGCGTAACAGAGGCTGAACTGCTGCAAAAAATTGAAGAAATAAATCAGGATGCGGGTGTAGACGGGTTAATTGTTCAGTTACCCCTGCCTAAGCATATCGACCCTGAAAAGGTAACGGAGAAAATCGACTACCGTAAAGATGTAGATGGCTTTCACCCGGTAAACCTGGGCAGAATGATGCGCAACCTGCCCTGCTTCATCCCGGCAACACCTTATGGCATTTTATTGATGCTGCAAGCTTATCAGATTGATACTACAGGCAAACACTGTGTGGTTGTAGGACGCAGCAATATTGTAGGTAGCCCTATGAGCATTTTAATGGCGCGTAATGCCAATCCGGGAAACTGTACCGTTACCCTTACCCATAGCCGCACCGCAAATTTAAAAGAACTTGCCTTGCAGGCCGATATCATTGTGGCTGCTATTGGCAAAAAGAATTTTGTTACGGCAGACATGGTGAAACCCGGCGCCATCATTATCGATGTGGGCATCAACAGGGAAATTTCAGAACAGACCAAGTCGGGTTATAAATTATTTGGTGATGTTGATTTCGAAAATGTAGCCCCTAAGTCTTCGTGGATTACCCCTGTTCCGGGCGGCGTAGGTTTAATGACGATTGTAGGTTTACTGAAAAATACCCTGGCATCTGCCAAAAAAGAAATCTACAGTTAGTAGCTCTAGCTTCCAAAAAAGCGTTTAATCCAGCTTTCCTTCAGGCCAACATACAGGCCGTCATCACGCATTTCAACCGGATAGGTATCGATGTAATCGCCCTGTCCCTCTGCCCCACGTCCATTGTGCAGGTTATATTCCCATCTATGGATCGGACAAACCAGGTACCCATTCTTACACCAACCGGCGCTCAATACTCCTCCGGCATGTGGACAATAATTCTGTACCACAAAAAATTCACCCTGATGTTTTACCAGGCATAGCTTTTTGCCATCTATCTCAATTTGCCGTACAAAATCCTGTTCAGCTGCCTTAAAATCAATTTTATGCCACTTTAATTTATTCATCCATTGGTCATATCTTCCGCTCAAGATACAGATAATCTTATTTTGACGGGATATTTATTTACCTTTGCAGCCTTTATATGGCACATCAAATACCGGAAGACGGCACATTACTTCCTTTAATGGAAGAGTTTTATACGATACAGGGAGAAGGATTTAATACAGGAAAAGCTGCCTATTTTATTCGTTTGGGCGGTTGTGACGTCGGATGTCACTGGTGCGATGTGAAAGAAAGCTGGGATGCGGAACTGCACCCTTTAACCCCTGCCGATGCTATTGTAGAAAAAGCTGCCGGTTTTCCTGGTAAAGCTGTAGTTATCACAGGTGGTGAGCCCCTGATCTATAACCTGGACTACCTGACCAGGGCTTTACAACAGAAAGGCATTCTCACCTTTATAGAAACGTCGGGTGCCTATCCCCTTTCAGGAAACTGGGACTGGATCTGTTTATCGCCTAAAAAGTTTAAAGCACCTCGCCCGGATATTACCCCTTTTGCCAATGAGTTAAAAGTAATTGTATTTAACAAGAGTGATTTTGACTGGGCAGAGAAATATGCCGAAACGGTCTCGCCCAACTGTAAGCTTTATCTGCAGCCTGAATGGTCGAAATCTAAAGAGATCACCCCCTTGATTATCGATTATGTAATGGCCAACCCTAAATGGGAAATTTCCCTGCAAACACATAAGTTTTTAAATATCCCTTAATAGCCTGTCATTTTTTAGCTACATTTAATCTGTCGTTAAAGTAGTAGCATTGATGAAAAAAATTACGCTTATCCTCTTCCTATGTTCCCTTATGCAAACTGCAGTTGCACAAACTTCCCCTGTAAAAAAGGCGCAAGGTAGTTTTGACAAAGCACAGGAATACCTCAAAAGCAACGACTTTGAACAGGCAGCCACGCTGCTTCAGGAAGCTTTGAAAGCCGATCCTTCTTTTCAATTTGCTTTTATACAGCTGGCCGATCTCAGCAGAAGGTTAAAAAGGTACGAGGAGGCAAAAGCCAGCTATACCAGTGCAATAAGGCTTGGAGGCAATCCCGATCCAAGGTTATATTATGGCTTTGCAGAAGTTGGCATAAATACCGGTGATTACGCTTCGGCTTCAAAAAATATAGCTTACTTCATCCAAAATTATAAAGGCACAGATCCTGATTTCCTGAATAGGGCAAAAAAATACCAGAAGGATTGTGAATTTGCCATTGAAGCCATAAAAAAGCCGGTAAATTACGACCCTGTAAACATGGGACCCGAAATTAATTCGGCCTACCGTGATTATTTTCCTTCTGTAACAGCCGATGGCACACAACTGATTTTCAGCCGCAACATCGATGGAAATGAGGATTTCTTTATTTCCAGGATGAAAGAAAAAAACTGGACGGTCCCTGTCCCCTTAAGTGAAAAGATCAACACCACTAAATACAATGAAGGAGCACAATCCTTATCTCCAGATGGGATGTACCTGTTTTTTACTGGCTGTAACCGGCCAGATGGCTTGGGCAGATGCGACATCTATGTAAGCCATAAAGAGGGCAAAGATTGGGGGGAACCGTTTAATCTTGGCGCCCCAATCAATACCATATACTGGGAATCACAGCCTGCCATTAGTCCGGATGGCAGCACGCTTTATTTTGTTAGCAACAGACCGGGCGGTCTGGGAGGTTATGACATCTGGAAAAGTTCCTTAAAAGCTGATGGTTACTGGTCGCAGCCCGAAAACCTGGGGCCGGAAATCAATACCCCATACGATGAGCATACCCCCTTTCTGCATCCCGATGGCAAGACGCTGTACTTTTCATCCGATGGGTGGCCCGGAATGGGCAATAAGGATATTTTTCTGAGCAGGGTAAATGAGCAGGGTAAATGGACAATACCTGAAAATCTGGGTTATCCAATCAATACTTTTAATGAAGAAACCGGCTTAATTGTGACACCAGATGGCAATAATGCCTTATTTTCTTCTAATTTAAAAGGCGGACTGGGCGATATGGACATTTATCAGTTTAAAATGCCGGATGCTAAAAAACCCCGGCCAATTACTTATGTTAAGGGAATTGTGACCGACAAAGAAAGTAAGGCTTTCCTGGAGGCCCACGTGCAGGTAGTAAATTTAAAGACCAGGAAAACGGTATACCAGGATTATACTTCTGCAGCCACCGGGGAGTTCCTGGCAGTTATGCCCCTGGGCGGAAACTATGCATTTAATGTAACTGCTGATGGGTATCTGTTTTATTCGGAAAATTACCAGCTCGACAGCGCCTATATCAGTAAGCCTTTCCTGGTAACTGTTGGGTTGGAAAAACTGGTTAATGGTAAAAATATGGTATTGAAGAACATTTTTTTCAATACCAATGAATACCAGCTGCTCCCTGCATCTGTAACCGAATTGACCACACTTGCTGAATTGCTGACCAATAACGCTACGCTTCATATAGAAATTCAAGGCCATACAGATAATGTGGGCAACAACCTTCAAAATGAAAAACTATCCCTGCAAAGGGCCAAATCCGTTTACGATTACCTGATTGCCAATAAGATTGCCCCGGAAAGGCTGACTTTTAAAGGATATGGAGAATCCAAACCTGTTGTCTCAAACGATACTGAGGCCGGTAAGAAACAAAACCGCAGAACCTCTTTTGTGGTCACTAAAATATAAAAGCGGTTAAATAACCGCTTTTCTTATCTTAATCAGTTTAACCAGCAATTCTTCCAGCAGATCAAGATGGAGCATATTGGCACCGTCTGACTTTGCATTTGCCGGATCCGGGTGTGTTTCAATAAATAAGCCATCAGCCCCCACAGCAATAGCTGCTTTGGCTATGGTCTCTATCAACTCCGGCTTGCCGCCCGTAACCCCCGAACTTTGGTTGGGTTGTTGCAGGGAGTGTGTACAGTCCATCACTACCGGCACCCCGAAACTTTGCATCTCGGGTAGTCCGCGGTAATCTACAATCAGGTCCTGGTAACCAAAGGTATTGCCCCTGTCGGTCAGGACTACCCTGTTGTTGCCCGATTCTACAATCTTTTCTACCGCAAATTTCATCGACCCTGCGGAAAGGAACTGCCCTTTTTTTACGTTCACCACTTTACCGGTCTTTGCTGCTGCGATCAGCAGATCGGTTTGCCGGCATAAAAAAGCAGGGATCTGCAGCACATCGACATAAGCGGCAGCCATGGCTGCCTCTGCACTTTCATGTATATCGGTAACCGTAGGTACGTCAAAGGTCTTTCCTATTTTTTCCAGTATTTTAAGCGCTTTCTCATCGCCTATGCCTGTAAAAGAGCCGCCTTTGGAACGGTTGGCCTTACGGTAAGAACCTTTAAAAATATAAGGAATCTGCAGTTTATCGGTTAGGGTTACAATCTTTTCGGCAATACGAAAGGCAATGTCTTCCCCTTCTATTGCACAGGGGCCAGCCATTAAAAAGAAATTACCGGAATCTGTATTTTTTAATTTATCTAGTGAAAAATTGATCATTATTATCGTTATGCTATTAATTACCTAACTCGGACATGAATTTTATACGCATCAGCTGGATCTCTTCACGCGAATAATCTGTTTCTCCCAGTTCTTTAAGGGCTTCATCAATGGAATCGTTTTCAGCAGACTGGAAATAATCAAATACCTCATCCTGACGGTCCTCATCAATCACCTCGTCTACAAAATAGTTGAGGTTCAGTTTGGTTCCTGAATTTACAATGGCCTCAATCTCTTTTAAAATGTCATCGTAAGTGATGCCTTTTGCCCTTGCAATATCTTCCAGTCCAATTTTCCTGTCGATGTTCTGAATGATAGAAACTTTAAGCTGCGATTTATTGGCCTGCGTTTTAATGATCAGATCTATAGGACGCTCAATATCGTTATCCTCCACATATTTCTTGATCAGTTCCAGGAAAGGTGCGCCAAACTTAAGGGCTTTACCATTACCTACACCTGAAATCTGTTTCAGTTCATCCATTGCGATGGGATAGTGTGTACACATTTCTTCCAGTGATGGATCCTGGAAAACCACAAAAGGCGGTACATTCTTTTGCTTGGCAATCTTCTTCCGTAAATCCTTCAGTAACTGGAGCAATTGGGTATCCAATGTTCCTGAACCATGTTTTACATCATCTTCGTCATCGTCTGCAGCATTTTCAATAGGCTCGTTCAGGATGAATTTGAGGCTATACGGGTTCTCAATAAAATCGCGGCCAGAGTTGGTCAGCCCCAGTAAGCCATAGTTATCTATATCTTTAGACAAGAAATTATTTAATACTGCCTGCCTTACCAATGATTTCCAGTGATTTTCTCCCTCTACAACTCCGAGACCAAATTCTTTCAGTTTACTGTGCTCATAAGCAATCGTTTGTGCTGTTTCCTGCCCCATTAATACGTTAATGATGTGCGAATCATCAAACTTCTCTCCTATGTTGCGGATCAGTTTTAAAAGTACCAGCAAAGATTCTTCTGCCTCGAAAAGCTTTTTAGGTTTTTTGCAATTATCGCACATGCAATTACACCCGGTCTCATTGAAATTCTCACCAAAATAATGCAGGATCTGTTTTCTACGACAAACACCGGATTCAGCATAATCGATCACTTCTTTTAAAATCTGGGTACCTATCTCTCGTTCAGACACCGGCTTATCTTTCATAAACTTGGCCAGTTTATCTATATCCTTCTGCGTATAAAATGCAATACAAACACCCTCTCCACCATCACGTCCCGCTCTTCCGGTTTCCTGGTAATAGCCTTCCATACTTTTGGGGATGTCATGATGGATCACAAAACGAACATCGGGTTTGTCTATGCCCATACCAAAAGCAATGGTAGCTACAATCACCTCCACATCCTCCATCAGAAACTTGTCCTGGGTTTCGGCCCTTACCTTAGGCTCCAGTCCGGCATGGTAAGGCAATGCTTTAATGCCATTCAGATTTAACGATTCGGCAACTTCCTCTACCTTTTTACGGCTCAGACAGTAAATGATCCCAGATTTACCGGTATTGTATTTAATGTACCGGATAATTTCCTTTAAAACATCGCGCTTGGGGCGGATCTCATAAAAAAGGTTTGGCCTGTTAAAAGAAGACTTAAACAAAGTAGCATCACTCATGCCCAGGTTCTTAATGATATCCTGCTGTACTTTGGGTGTTGCTGTTGCCGTTAAGGCAATAATAGGGATACCTTCTCCCAAACCGCTGATGACATGCCTGATCTTGCGGTACTCAGGCCTGAAATCATGCCCCCACTCGGAAATACAGTGGGCTTCATCTACCGCTACAAAAGATATTTTGATCAGTTTCAGGAAATCGATATTATCCTGTTTGGAAAGCGACTCAGGTGCCACATACAGCAGCTTTGTCTGTCCGTTTAATAAATCACTCTTAACCTGGCTAATTTCTGTCTTGTTCAAAGAAGAATTTAAAAAATGTGCTATACTGTCACTCCCACCAAAAGCCCGCAACTGGTCTACCTGGTTCTTCATCAGGGCAATTAATGGGGATATAACAATTGCAGTCCCTTCATTCATCAATGCAGGTAACTGATAACATATGGATTTCCCCCCACCAGTAGGCATAATAACAAAAGTGTTCTTCTTTTCAAGAACATTGGTGATTATTGACTCCTGATCACCTTTAAAATTATCAAAACCAAAAAAGGTTTGTAAGTTGTCAAACAACGACTTTTTCACATCCATTTCGTCTATAAAATATTCAGTGCTATTTTTACTTCAAAATAACATAATTTTGCACTAATTCAAAGCATCAATATACTAAATAATTCTGTTTGAAAAGTAAAAAATCTATTATCGAGGCTGGTGTCAGCACTTTAGAGCTGGAAGCCCAGGCCGTTTTAGGCCTGGTTAAAAATATAAATGATGATTTTGTTAAAGCAGTTAACCTGATTATTGAAAGCCGGGGCCGTGTAATCGTTACGGGCATTGGAAAAAGTGCCATTATTGCACAGAAAATAGTGGCAACCTTTAATTCTACAGGTACCCCTGCTATCTTTATGCATGCCGCAGATGCAGTGCATGGCGACCTGGGTATGATCCAGAAAGATGACGTTGTCATCTGCATTTCTAAAAGTGGCAATACACCCGAAATAAAAGTACTGACTCCGCTGCTGAAGCAGTCTGGAAATACGATGATCGGGATGGTTGGCCAGCTGAACTCTGAGCTTGCCATGCAGGCCGACCTGGTGTTAAATACCCATGTAGAAAAAGAGGCCTGTCCGCATAACCTTGCCCCTACCACCAGCACAACTGCACAACTGGCAATGGGCGATGCATTGGCCATCTGTTTACTGCATGCCCGCAATTTTAATGAGCAGGATTTTGCCCGATACCACCCGGGGGGCTCACTGGGTAAGAAGCTCTATTTGAAAACAGGCGATCTGGCCCTGAAAAATCAAAAGCCAAGCATCCATCCTGATGCCTCCGTAAAAGATGTCATCGTTGAAATTAGCCAAAACCGTTTAGGCACCGTAGTTGTTATGAATGGTGATGTGATTCTGGGCATTATTACTGATGGCGACATCAGGAGAATGCTGGAAAAACATTCAGATTTAACCCATATTAAAGCGAGCGACTTAATGAACCCTAACCCTAAAAAGATCGAGAAAGACCTTTTAGCGATAAATGCACTCGAAATTATTAAAGAAAACAACATTACCCAATTGTTAGTTACTGATGCCGGAAGTTATTTTGGTATTGTACATTTGCACGACCTTCTCCAGGAAGGCATTATTTAACCCTTTCCTATAGACATGAATAAGAATAACTACGCATTAATAATGGCTGGTGGCGTTGGCAGCCGGTTTTGGCCTGTAAGCAGAACTGAATATCCAAAACAATTTATTGATTTTTTTGGTGTTGGAAAAACACTGATTCAAAGTACATACGACCGCTTTCTGAAAATCTGCCCTGCAGAAAATATCTTTGTGGTCACCAACGAGATCTATACAGACATCATTCAGGAACAACTGCCGGCATTGCATGCAAACCAGATCCTGGCAGAGCCGATTATGCGCAATACCGCTCCCTGCATCTCTTATGGCTCCATGAAAATTGCCAGCCTCAATCCCGACGCAACTATTGTCGTAGCTCCTTCCGATCATACCATAACCAACCAGGATGCTTTCATTGCAGCTATTGAACAGTCTTTACAGGCGGCTTCGGCCAACGACTGCCTCATTACCCTGGGCATCAAACCAAGCCGCCCTGATACCGGCTATGGTTATATCCAATACATCGAGAACACTTTAAAAACCGACAATCAGATCCATAAGGTAAAGATCTTCACGGAGAAGCCAAACCTCGAGCTGGCAAAATCCTTTATTCAGAGTGGCGATTTCCTATGGAACGCAGGTATCTTTATCTGGTCTGCCAAATCTATTAACAAAGCTTTTTCAAAGCACCTGCCCGACATGCACGAGATCTTTACACAGGGCAACCCGCTTTATAATACGCAGAACGAAAAAGACTTCATCAGCGATGCTTATCAGCAGTGCACCAATATTTCCATAGATTTCGGCATCATGGAAAAGGCAGACAATGTTTATGTATTACCAGCGGATTTTGGCTGGTCTGACCTGGGCACCTGGGCCTCTATCTACGATATAGCGGAGCACGATTACGTTGGAAATGCAGTAATCCCGGCCGAAAAAGTAATGATGTTCAATTCATCGAACTGTATGGTTAATGTCCCGAAGGATAAACTGGTTATTTTACAGGGACTGCACGATTACATCGTAGTGGAATCTAACAACACCTTACTGATTTGCCCCAGAGCGGAAGAGCAAAGCATTAAACAGGTTGTAGCCGATGTAAAGGCCAGGTTCGGTCCGAAGTTTATTTAAGTGTTACTACTGGCGCTGTCTGATGGCTTCGTAAAGAATAACCCCGGCAGACACAGATACATTTAACGAGCTGATCTCACCCGACATCGGTATTTTCGCCAGGTGATTGGCCATGCGCATGATCTCATTGGAAATCCCTTCATCTTCAGACCCCATTACAATGGCTGTCGGGGCGGTGTAATCCGGTGCGTAGATGAGTTCATTTGTTTTTTCTGTACAGGCTACAATTTGTAAGCCGCAATCCTGCAGATATAATGCAACTTTATGTAAACTCTGGTGCCGGCAAACCGGAATGCTGAACAAAGCCCCCGCCGAAGTTTTAATGGCATCTGCATTGATCTGTGCAGAATTTTTGGAAGGCACAATCAATGCATGAACCCCCGCACAGGCAGCTGTCCGCGCTATAGCTCCCATATTTCTGACATCGGTAACACCATCCAGTATCAATACCAATGGGGTCTCTCCTTTTTCATAAATCAATGGAATGATGTCTTCAATTTTCTGAAAGGCAATTGAAGAAATTACAGCAATCACGCCCTGATGGTTCTTTTGGGTCATACGGTTCAACTTCTCTACAGGCACATTGTGCACTGGAATATCGCTGCCCTTCAGTAATGCTTTCAGCTCCAGAATAATCCCACCCGTAAGGCCACGCTGAACATAAATGCTCTCTACATCTTTTCCGGCTTTAATAGCCTCTATTACAGCACGTATACCAAACACAAATTCATTATTTTCTTTAGGTCTTGAAGGTCTTCTGAAATTTTCCATTTCTATAAAATTGAGCGGCAAAAATAGGCATTCTTTTCCACATAGTTTTGTTAGCAAAAAGCTAAAATTTGAGAAAAGGCTATTGGTATGCTCGTATTGCAACCGGTGGAAATGTGCATAAAGAAATGAAGAAAGGACTTATTTTTTGCCTAATTTTGTCACATGAGTAACGATCAGCCTTCATCCCAGGATAAAACAAATTTTAGTGCAAGAAAAGCCAGGTTAAGCAATACCATGAGCACAATGGGAAGGATACCTCCCCAGGCTACCGACCTTGAAGAAGCGATTTTAGGCGCCTTGATGCTCGAGAAAGACGCTTTATCTACCGTTATCGACATTCTTAAGCCTGATATGTTTTATCATGAAGGGCATAAAAAAATATTTGAAGCCATACAGGGGCTATTTCAGAAATCAAAGCCTGTTGATATTCTGACCGTTACCTCAGAGCTGCGTACCCTGGGCCTGCTGGAAATGATTGGTGGTGCCTATTACATTACCAACCTTACCAACAGGGTTGCATCGGCAGCCAACATTGAGTTCCATGCACGTATCGTTTCCCAGAAATACATCCAGCGTGAACTGATCAGGATTTCTTCGGAGATCATTCAAAATGCCTACGAGGACACTACAGATATTTTTGACCTGCTGGACCATGCCGAAAAGAACTTATTTGACATTGCCCAGAATAACCTGCGCAGGGACACCCAAAAAATGGATGAGATTGTTAAACAATCGCTTGCCACATTGGAAGAACTGCGAACAAAAAGTGATGGTCTGACAGGTGTACCTTCAGGTTTTACAGATCTGGACCGCATTACCGGGGGCTGGCAGGCTTCCGACCTGGTAATCATCGCAGCCCGTCCGGCGATGGGTAAAACGGCTTTCGTACTTACCTGTGCCCGTAACGCCACCGTTCAGTTTAAACGCCCGGCAGTGGTGTTTTCCCTGGAGATGTCGTCTGTGCAGCTGGTAAATCGTCTGATTTCAGGCGAAGCCGAAATTGAGCAGGAAAAGATCAGGAAGGGAAACCTGGCTGAATGGGAATGGCAGCAATTGCACAGTAAAATAGGTGGACTTACAGAAGCCCCACTCCTGATTGACGACACCCCTGCATTGAATATCTTTGAATTCAGGGCCAAATGCAGGAGATTGAAAGCCCAATACGATATCCAGCTGATCATCATCGATTATTTGCAGCTGATGCATGGTAAAGGCGAAGGCCAAAGCGGTGGTGGCAACCGGGAGCAGGAAATTGGTAGTATTTCCAGGGCGCTTAAATCTGTTGCCAAAGAACTCAATGTACCTGTACTGGCGCTTTCACAGCTGAGCCGTGCCGTAGAAAGCAGGCCAGGTGTAAATGGAAAAAGGCCAATGCTTTCCGATTTGCGTGAATCCGGATCTATTGAACAGGATGCAGATATGGTATTGTTTTTATACAGACCTGAATACTATGGCATCACCGAAGATGAACAGGGACGTTCGCAGGCTGGTGTGGGCGAGGTAATTATTGCCAAGCACCGTAACGGTGAAACCGGGATCGTACCACTCCGCTTTATTGGGAAGTACGTTAAGTTTGCCGATCTTGAAGAAAGCTTTGCAGCCCCTACCTCATTCTCTATGGATAGTCCAAGTGCAGGTATGTCGCCATCGCAGGACTTTGACAGACCTGCAGGAAATGTCATCATTAAACCTTCACGCATGGATGACATGCACGACGATGCACCATTTTAACAAGGGCTACAAAAAGTAGCCGAGCAATATGCCCGCAAGTACAATAAAAGGAGTACTGATCCTGGTATAATTCAGGATCAGAAAGGTGATGACCATAATCCCTATAGTCAGCCAGTTTAACGCAACAGGGATCAGTAAAAGCACAAAAGCGGCGATAATGAAGCCTACACTTACTGCGTTGATACCCGTAAGCGAGTATTTGATACGGGTGATCTTCTTCAGATCCTCCCAGAAAGGAACAATAAACAGCACCAGGATCAATCCTGGCAGATTAATCCCGATCACGCCCACTAAACCGCCCAAAATTTGCCCGGTTACGCCAAAACCAAAGTTCCGCATGCTCAATGCGCCCAGGTAACTGGTAAAAGAGAACGTAGGGCCAGGTAAGGCTTGTTGTAATGCAAAACCCGACAGGAAGCCTGAAGCACTCAGGTATTGCTTCATCTGTACAAACTCTGTAAACATCAGCGGTACCAGCACCTGCCCTCCTCCAAAAATTACGATACCATTGCGGTAAAAATTCTCGAACAGCCTGATGGGCAGACTAAAAGGCGATGTCCTGTTGATAATCGCCCCAAGCAGCGCCAGAAACAGCAATACACCAAAAAAATAGGTTAACTTTTTAGGGTTGATATTGGAGAACAGGTTTAAGCGAATGGTACTTTCCTCGGCGGGGGTTCCAATGGCAGATGACACCATCCCCCCCAATAAAATAGCCAGTGGAAACACATAGGCATTTCTTAAAACCAGGGTAACAATGGCCGCCGATATGGCCAGAAAAATAGTTAGTTGTGATACCAGTACCCTTTTGGCCAGGTTAAAAGCACCATAAGCCACAATCCCCAATGCAATGGGCTGGATATATTCTAATATCTCTGTAAATTTCTCCTTTTGATCGAGCTTGGCAAAGCTGATCGCTGCAAATGTCATAATCGCTGCAGAAGGCAGGATCCAGATCAGAAAAGTAATAATGGAAAGCTTTAATCCACCAACCTTATACGCAACACCTACAAGCGTTTGTGTTGATGCCGGACCTGGTAATACTTGTGCCAGGGCATTGAGTTCCAGCAATTCTTCTTCAGACACAAACCGGGTGTTTTTAACAAAGTATTTAAGCAGCAGTGCCAGATGCGCCTGGGCGCCCCCAAAAGCGGTAAAGGTGAAAAGAACTACGTTCCTGAGAAACAACAATTTTCTTTTACTCACCGCCTTGCTGGTTAATCATCTTCATAATCCAAACCAGCAGCAGAATTATAGGCGCCCTGCAATTCAGAAAACGCATGCATATCCCTTTTGCTGCGCGCTGCAGCCATCCCGTTCTGATACACCGCTATTGCCTTATCGCTTTGCTGCAATTTCTCGTAAAGTTTACCCAGGTGATAATAAGTTCCCACATAATCCGGATGTTCCCTGGTTAATTTTAAATAATATTCCAGTGCCTTTTCCGTATCGTTTGATGTATTGTATTCTGTAGCCAGTGCATACAATACAAAAGGATCATTAGGGTCACTTTGTAAAAACTCCAATAACTTTGCTAATCGGGTACTTTGCATTTTAAATCCCTGCTTTTTTAATTAGATTTGCAAAAGACAATGTATGGTTCGTAAGAACTTTCATCACTTAAAAACAAATTTATAATTTATAACTCTATGAAAATATTAGTTTGTATCAGTAATGTGCCAGACACAACGACAAAAATAACTTTTACCAACGATAATACACAATTCAATACATCCGGAGTTCAGTTCATCGTGAACCCATACGATGAGATTGCCTTGTCAAGAGCAATTGAACTTTGCGAAGGCGGCAAAGGAACGGTTACCGCAATTAATGTTGGCGAAAGCGCTACTGAACCAACCATAAGAAAAGCACTCGCTATAGGTGCAGATGATGCTGTAAGGATCAATGCTGCGCCAAGAGATGCTTATTTTACAGCTTACCAGATCGCTGAATATGCAAAGAGCAATGAATTTGACATGATATTGTGCGGCCGTGAATCTATCGACTATAATGGCTCGCAGGTGGCGGCAATGGTAGGGGAATTCCTGGACATCCCTTCTATATCTATCATTAAAAAACTAGACTATGATGGCAGTACTGCTACCATAGAGCGCGAAATTGAAGGTGGTAAGGAAGTCATCACCGTAAGCGGCAAATTTATTGCCAGCTGCGCTGAAGGTACTGCAGAGCCCAAAATACCAAACATGAGAGGGATCATGTCGGCCCGTACCAAACCGCTGCAGGTGGTTGAAGCCAAAGAGATAGAACAACTCAGTAAAATACAGCAATTTGAAACCCCGCCTCCACGTGGCGCAGTTAAACTGGTTCCGGCAGAAGAAACTGCCAGATTGATAGATCTGCTGCACCAGGAAGCCAAAGTAATCTAATCCATTCCGTTTCAAATTTTAAAAAATCATTAAAAAAGAGCTTATGTCAGTTTTAGTATATGTAGAGCAAGTAGATGGTAAGTTTAAGAAATCTGTATTTGAAGCAGTTTCTTATGCAAAAGCCATTGCAGACAAACAAAATAGTAATTTAACGGCTGTTTCAATCGGGAATGTTCCCGATGCTGAACTTAAGGAATTAGGGAAGTACGGTGCTGCTAAAGTATTAAACGTTTCCAATGAGCAGCTGAAAAACTTTGTAAACCAGGCGTATGCTGCTGTAATTGCAGAAGCCGCAAAAAAAGAAAATGCCGATGTAGTGGTATTATCCAATTCTTTCTCTGGTAAAGGTTTAGCACCGCGTATTGCAGTAAAACTTAAAGCAGGACTGGTAGATGGCGCAGTAGAATTGCCACAACTAGAGGGCGGAAAGTTCCAGGTGAAGAAAACTGCCTTCTCCGGAAAAGCTTTTGCCGTTACCGAGCTAACTTCGGCTGTTAAAGTAATTGCCCTTAACCCGAATGCCTTTGGTGTTAAGGAAAATGCTGCTGATGCTGCTATTGAAACTTTTAGCCCTGAAATTAAATCGACAGACCTTGCAGCTATTGTAAAAGAAATTGTAAGGGCTACCAATAAAATATCCTTACCTGATGCAGAACTGGTAGTTTCGGCAGGAAGAGGCCTGAAAGGACCAGAAAACTGGGGAATGATAGAAGAACTGGCTGCTTTACTGGGTGCAGCAACGGCCTGCTCCAAGCCGGTTTCTGATGCCGACTGGAGGCCGCATTCAGAGCACGTTGGCCAAACCGGTATCGCCATCAGTCCGAACCTGTATATTGCCATCGGTATTTCGGGTGCCATCCAGCATCTTGCCGGAGTAAGTTCATCTAAAGTGATTGTGGTGATCAATAAAGACCCTGAAGCTCCTTTCTTCAAAGTTGCAGATTATGGAATTGTTGGGGATGCATTTGAAGTAGTACCAAAATTAATAGAAGCATTAAAAGCACATAAAGGTTAGATCGCTGTCATATCGGGCCTGTTGAAATACAGATATGCATTCAACAGGTTCAAAATGACATTTCAATAAAATGAAAAAAGTAAAACTAGACATTGTTGGTTTATCTTACAGCCAGACACAATCAGGTGCCTACGCCCTGGTGCTTGGAGAAGTAAATGGCAGAAGGCGTTTGCCGATTATTATTGGTGCATTTGAGGCACAGGCCATTGCCATAGAAATAGAAAAGATGACCCCAAGCAGGCCATTAACGCACGACCTGTTCAAAACCTTTGCACAGATCTATAACATCGAAATCAGGGAAATCCTGATCTATAATCTGGTAGAGGGTGTTTTTTATGCGAAACTGATCTGTACCGACGGCACAACCGTACAGGAAATTGACGCACGTACCTCTGACGCCATAGCCCTTGCGGTAAGGTTTAACGCTGCCATTTATACCTACGAATTTATTCTTTCTTCGGCGGGCATCGTAATTGAAGGAAATGACTTTCTGTTCCTCGAAAACATGGACAACCTATCCAAAGAACAGGGAACTGAAGATATTTCCTCCATACCTTCTTCAAACTATAAATCGCTGTCTGTAGAAGAACTCAATCAAAAGCTTCAGGAAGCCATAGCAGAGGAAGCCTACGAAAAAGCCGCACGTATCCGGGATGAGCTAAACAAAAGAAATTCAAAATAAACTAAACCATTCTTATGATGAACGTTAAGTTTCGCTTAACCCTGATGAGTTTCATGCAATTCTTCGTTTGGGGTGCCTGGCTCATTACCATTGCAAATTACTGGTTTGGGACAAAACAATGGGACGGAACGCAATTCGGGGCCATCTTTGCAACGATGGGCTTTGCCTCGCTGGTTATGCCAACTTTAACGGGTATTATTGCAGATAAATGGGTAAATGCCGAAGTATTGTACGGAATCCTCCATATCCTGTACGCTGCTGTTTTGTTTTACCTGCCTCAGGTAAACAGTCCTGATTCGTTTTTCTGGGTAATGCTGCTGGCCATGTGTTTTTATATGCCCACCATTTCGCTCAGCAACTCCATCTCCTACACTACGCTGAAATTAACCCAGTTAGACATTATCAAGAATTTCCCACCCATACGGGTTTGGGGAACAATAGGCTTTATTGTGGCCATGTGGACCACCAACCTGACCGGAAATAAGGCAACGGCCTACCAGTTTTACATTGCCGGTATTGCTGCACTGGCATTGGGCTTATATGCCTTTACACTCCCTAAATGCCGTCCTGAAGGCCTTATAGGCGAGAAAAAAACATTTGCGCAGGCATTCGGACTGGAGGCGTTTAAACTCTTTGCCAATTACAAGATGGCCTTGTTTTTTATCTTCTCTATGTTTTTAGGAGGTGCCTTACAACTCACCAACGCCTATGGGGACGTATTTTTGGACGAGTTCAAATTATTTCCGGCCTATGCTGATTCTTTTGTGATCCGGTATTCTACCATTATTATGTCCATTTCACAGGTTTCTGAAACCCTTTTCATCCTGGCCATTCCCTTTTTTCTAAAACAGTTTGGAATTAAAAAGGTGATCGTAATTGCCATGTTTGCCTGGGTATTGCGTTTTGGATTTTTTGCCTATGGTGATCCTACCGGCAATCTGTGGATGATCGTCATGTCTTGTATTGTATATGGCATGGCCTTCGATTTCTTTAACATTTCAGGCTCTCTGTTTGTTGAAACCTCTACTACCCCTAAAACAAGATCTTCTGCACAGGGTATGTTCATGATGATGACCAACGGATTTGGAGCTGTATTCGGCAGCCTGGTTTCCGGATGGATGATAGACAAGTATTTTACCAAATCCTATAGTGATGTCCAATCTCTTGCAGCTTACGCACAAACAGATGCCAAAAACGAACACCTGCTGGATTTTTTGAAAAACAAAGGCATCGGTGTATTGGAAAATGGCAGCCTGAGCCGGGCACTCGATGTTAAGGACTGGCACAGCATCTGGCTCTCGTTTACCTGTTATGCGCTCATCATTACCATTGTATTTGCCATTATGTTTAAGCACAAACACAATAAGGCTGAAGAAACTGCAATCAAAGCCATGGGACATTAATCCTATCCATAAAAAAGGCCGGTTAGCAAAACTAACCGGCCTTTTTATTGAATTAAATAACCAGATATTATCTGTCTTCGATTTTAGTGAAGGTTCTGTCGGTATATCCAACATAAATCTGACGTGGACGACCGATAGGTTCTTTGTTTTCATGCATTTCTTTCCATTGTGCAATCCATCCCGGCAAACGACCAAGAGCAAACAGCACCGTAAACATATCTGTAGGGAATCCCAGGGCCCTGTAAATGATCCCTGAGTAGAAATCTACATTAGGGTAGAGCTTACGCTCAACAAAATAAGGATCGCTCAGTGCAGCCTCTTCCAGTTTCTTGGCAATTTCCAGTACCGGATCATTAATACCTAGTTTTTCGAGTACATCATCACAGGCCTTTTTTATGATTTTGGCACGTGGGTCAAAGTTTTTATATACCCTGTGCCCAAAGCCCATCATACGGAAAGGATCATTTTTATCTTTGGCTTTATTGATCCATTTTTCAGTATCGCCTCCATCTTCTTTAATCAACTCCAGCATTTCAATTACCGCCTGGTTGGCACCACCATGAAGCGGTCCCCATAAAGCATCTATACCTGCCGAAACAGAAGCATAAAGGTTACAGTCAGATGAACCTACCATTCTCACTGTTGATGCAGAGCAGTTTTGCTCATGATCTGCGTGTAAAATCAGCAGGGTATTCATGGCACTTACCACTACAGGATCTATTTCAACCTCTTCTGTACGCTGACCAAAGATCATATACAGGAAATTGCTTACGTAGTCGTATTTATTTTTTGGATAGATCAGTGGATGGCCTAAAGATTTTTTATAAATAAAAGAAACGATTGTCGGGAACTTTGCCAGCAGTTTGATCATCGTCAGGTCCATTGTTTCAGGAGATGAATTGGCCTTTAAAGATTCCGGATAAAATGTAGATAAAGAGCAAACCAGTGATGCTAGCTGGGCCATAGGATGCGACTTGGACGGATATCCATCCAGGAATTTCTTCATGTCCTCATGGATCAGTGTATGCCTGCTGATCTGCGTTTGAAAGTTTGTCAGCTGCTCTTGCGTAGGCAGTTCACCATATATAAGCAGATATGCAACCTCTAAAAAGTTTGATTTTTCAGCCAGTTCTTCAATAGGGTAACCGCGGTATTTTAAAATCCCAAGCTCACCATCCAAAAAAGTAATCGCGCTTTTGGTAGATCCCGTATTCTTGTACCCAAAGTCTAATGTAATGTGCCCCGTTAAATCCCTGAGTTTAGAAATATCTATAGCTTTCTCCCCTTCGGTACCAGTGATAACGGGAAATTCATACACCTTTCCATCAATCTTAATTTCTGCAATATCTGACATATATATTCTTAAATTTATAAAAACAAACTTAACTAATCTATTCGGATTAGCCTTTAGCTAACTATAACAAAGCTGTTAAATTATTATTAAATGAGCGTCAAAACCAAGTAAGAAAAACCTACATCGCAGGTTTAATTTCTTCCAGAACACGCCCGCACTCCATCATTTCATCTCCATAATATGGATTCTGGATTTTGTTTTCTGTAGCCAGCCAGTCGCCTCCATCTCCATTATTGGCCATAGGGCAATGCTGTACGTAAATAGATCCTTTTTTCAGATCGGCGTGTTTAAACAAAGCAATTACATCAGTACTCAAAGCCGTAAACTCTTTACGCTGGGCAGCTATATCTTTTGCGGAGGCAATTTTATCAGTAATCAACGCGGTATTTTCACATCCTTTATAAGCAGCCAAAACCGGTCCTAGTGTTGCTGCAGTTTTTTTTGCTTCCTCAAAATTAGTGCTTACCAGTGCATTTTTCAATGCAATATAACCATCATAAATGGCCTGTACTTTGGCATCTTTCAATTCTACGTTGTTTTGTACGGCAGCTTCCACTTTTGCTGTTGTATCCGAATTCCCTGCTACTTTTTTCTCTGTATTTGTGCAGGAAACTATCCCTGTAATTAGCATTACTGCCAGGTATTTCCTCATTGTTTTATTTTTTGTGGTTAAAATAGCATTTTAATTTTAAATAAATAAAAAAGCTCCCGAAAAAATCAGGAGCTTTTCAAAAATTTATTGAAAAACCGGATTAAAGTTTAAATCCATAAGCTACACGAAGGGCTACCTGGCCCAATGAACCGCCGCCACTTACTTCGGCTCCTTCATAACGCAGGCCAAGGTCAAGCCCGTTATCAAAACCATAACCTATCCCAGGCGCCCATAAAAACGAGGTTTTACCTCCGCTCTCAGTTGAAAATCCTGCACCAAGTTCACCGGAGAAGTACGCGCTTTCAGCAAAAAAGATTTTTGCACCGGCTTTTACCGGGATCATACCAAAACTTCCGGCGTCATCTTTAAGTGTCCAGTGGTTATAACCGGCAGACAGCAAACCAGAAACATTAGAGCTGAAGTCTTTTTGCAGACGTAAATCGCCACCAATGACAAAACTGGCACCTTCAGAGGTCGGGATACCTGCATTAAGACCGATGCCCAAACGAAGGGCTTTGGAATCTGCAGATTGAGCATTTGCATTTGTTGTAAAAAATACTGCCACGACAGCTGCTGTAATGGCCATAAATCGAATAGTTCTTTTCATATTAATATTGTTTACTTTAGGGTTAAGATGGATTTTTGCCACCATTAGCATCATGATACAAACAGCATGCCATTACCTGGTGGCTGAAACAAAAAAAGGCCCCTGAGTGATCAGGGACCTTTTTTAATCGCTATTTAATGATTACAGTTTGAAGCTGTAAGCTACACGCAATGCAAACTGACCGTTTTGTGGTCTGTAAGAGATCGACTCTTTTTGCTGCGTAACACCTTCATATCTTGCACCGATGTCAAAACCACCAGCAGTCTGGTAACCTATACCGCCTGAATAAATGAAAGCTTCTTTAACATCTTTTTTAGTACCGAAACCGCAACCAGCCTCACCTGATAAATATAAACCACCGATTTGAGGGAATACTTTAACCCCGCCTTTTACCGGGATCATGTTATAATCATCTCCCTGTCCGTCTTTCGCTTTGTATGAAGTGTAACCACCTGTTGCAGTAAGCGCCAGTTCTCTTGACAATTCAAACTGGAAGCCCAGGTCTGCGCCGTAAGCCAGTTTAAAAGGAGAACCGTCTGTAGGTGCACCAGCACTGATGCCTAAACCTAAACGAACACCTTTAGCATTCTCTCTTTGTTGTGCCTGAGTTGCTGTTGCAGTGAAAATAAAAAGACCTGCTGCAATTGCGAAAATTCTTGTAACTTTTTTCATTTTAATTTCTATTTTATTAATTGTACTTGTGTGTTATAAACAGTTATTTTATTATTGATAAATTTTGAATATCTCTAACTCAAAACTGTTTATTACACCCCTCTTTACAAACAGCATGCCAATGCCCTCTGTGTTTTGCATATTAATAAATTGTAACAATAAAGTTAAGTTTTGTTATTTTGGCCCTAAAAGTTAGGCAGGCTTATTGAAATGGCCATTGTATATAGTCATGGCCTGGGCAAACTGATCGGTTTGATCCGGGGAATTTATCCAGTTAATTTTCACCCCATCCTTTTCCATTTTTCTGAAAAAGGTCATCTGGCGCTTCGCAAACTGACATATCGCAATAGTTAATTTTTCCTGAAGCTCATTGTAATTAAGTTCGCCTGACAGATAAGCCACAACAAACTTATATTCAAGACCGTAGAATATCAGTTTCTCTTTAGAAACCCCGGAAGCTATCAATCCTTCCACTTCCGCAATCAACCCTTCTTTTAACCTGACCGAAAGCCTGTCGACGATTTTTTTACGACGCTGGCCGATTTCCGGAGCGAGACCAACAATACAGGAATCGAAAGGCGGGCGTTCTTTTTTTTCCAGCGTATTTGAGGATAAATAATCTGAAACTTCTATGGCCCTGATCACTCTTTTCCGGGAAGACAGATCGGCATGCGCCCGGAATTTATGAGAATAACCTGACAAAAGATCACGCAATGCTGCCAGTTCTAAATCAGACAAAGATGCCCTGAGTGTCTCGTTTGGCGGAATGGCAGTATATTGATGGTCCTGAAAAATACTGTGAATATACATTCCGCTACCCCCACAAAGCACAGGAAGTACATTTCTACCGCTTATTTCCGTAAAAACCCTATAAAAATCCTCTTTAAACTCATTTACATTGTAGCTGTCGCCCGCCTGCCGGATATTGATTAAATGGTAGGGAACTTTCCTGTCGCCTATAATATACTCATCCAGGTCTTTCCCTGTGCCAATATCCATTCCCTCAAACACCTGCCTGCTGTCGGCACTCACAATTTCTCCGTTTAAAGTATTTGCCAGATTGACAGCCAGCTTTGTTTTACCTGAAGCCGTAGGACCCAATATTACCAGTAATGGCTTTTTATATGTGCTCATCCCCCTATCCATAAATTTAATGCTGTCATGAGTTCAAGAATAATACATATTTAAGATTTCCGGTATTAAAAACCGGGATAAACCCGCTTTCCGGCACAGCTAAATGATTAACATCCCCGCCGGGCAAAGCGCCCGCTGGTAAACGATGTGAAAAAAAACGCTGCATATCCTCCCTGCGCAACCATATGGCTGCCGGCGGGGTAATTTCCGTCAGTTTAAAACCCGACTGTTGGTAGGCATTGCCCAACGACCAGTCCCGATCTGCATAACTCATCACATCATCAGGCCCAATTGTTTTGATCATATGCTTCATTAGTCTGCTAAAGCCGCCCGTAACTGTAAAGCCCATTCGTGTAGCAAACCTGATCAACTCTACAGAACGATAGCCTGCCGCAATCTTTTTCATATACCTGACATTGCTAAAACAAGCCACCGCAACAAGCTCCCCTTCTAACTCAAGCGCATACTTATACCTTGATTTTGCAGATCCCTGGAGATGGTTGTCATTTAAAAAAACATCTGCCTGCTGCTGATTAATGGAGATGACCTTAGCCTTACGGCCATGCAAACGTTTATTTAAGCCCAAAACAGATTCAACCCTGCTCAGCACCTGGGCGCTTCTGCTGTGCCACACATCCTGCCAGAGCTGCAATAACGTAATCCCCTTAAGCTGATAAACCCTTTGCAGTGCTATTAATTCTTCAGCTTTGTAAACACTACCGAGTGGGATCAGGTGAATTGCTGCCAGGCTGTTGCAAAGCAGCAAACTGTACTTTTCGTGCAGAAAAGGCTCCACTTCAATTCCCTTATCCTTCAAGGCCAGAAAGACACTGCCCTGCCAATCCAATTCTACACCCAACCCTTTTCCTTATATAATCTATAACCTTCAGCCAGCGCACTTTCGATATGCCCCAGAAGCGCATCATCCAGTTTTTTGATGTGAAAGCAGGACTTCCCCTTTAGCAACTTTAATAATGCAGGATCAAAGATTCTTTTCATCTCAGGTTCTGCATATACCGGCATATAATAAAAACCGACATGGCCTTTTTTAATCATCAGGCCTGCAAAATATACTTCAGTTCTTTTTCGCCCCTCAATTTCCACGTTCTTATCGCTCCACAGGTCATAGGTTACTTCACTATTGATCCTGTTGCTGAAGCCTAAGGTAGCATATGGCTGTAAGACAGCCCTGATGGTTTGAAATATTTCTATAAAATCTGTCTTTACTGCCATAATGATCCTATTAAAACCGCTTTTAAACGATACTATCTGAACAACACTGTTTCAACAATTTTGTTTACCGAAACCACATTAATCCAGCCACCATTCTTTCGACGGATAACTTTCATCTAATATAACCTGTTCTCCCAATAAAGGTGTTGTGATTTTTAGGTTTTCTGCATGGGCTTTTCTGGTTACGCGGATGGCGGGTTCGTTCCAGGCATGCATGGCCAGTGTAAATTTAGCCCAGTGAACCGGCAGCAATACCTTTGCATTTAAATCCTGGGCTGCCTGCACGGTCTGTTCGGGAAACATGTGTATCAGCGGCCAGTAAGCATTGTATTGTCCGCACTCCAATATCGCAATATCAAAAGGTCCGTGCTGCTCCCCTGTTTTTTTAAAATGGGTATCGTAACCAGAATCGCCACCAAGGTACAGCTTATGTTTAGAGGCCTGTAAGATAAAGGCCGACCATAAACTCTGGTTCCTTTTAAAGCCCCTACCTGTAAAATGACGTGCGGGAGCGGCCGTAAATTTTAAACCCCTGGCGGTTGTTTCTTCTCCCCAGGCCAGTTCCACAATCTGTTTTGGAGGCACACCCCAGTGTTCCAGATGGGCACCAGCGCCAAGCGAGGTAATAAAAAGCCGGGTCTTGCTTTTGAGTTTGAGGACACTTTGATAATCCAGGTGATCGTAATGATCATGTGTAATCAGCACGATATCCAGTTCAGGAAAATCTTCGCATTTAACAAAGTCAGTCCCCATATAACTTCCCGTACCAATATAAGAAAAAGGCGAGGGGCGTTTGCTAAAAACAGGATCGACCAGGATTTTAATTCCATCAACCTGAACCAGGTAAGAAGAGTGCCCAAACCAGGTGATCCTGGTTTTATCCGTTTCAGAAAAATCGGGCTTTACGTGGGGCAGTGTTTTTTTAGGCGCACTGTTCTCATTTCCTTTGATCATCCCCACAATCATGTCCCAGTAACTTACGCTATCGGGCTTCATAGGGGTTGGCGATAAATTTGAAAGTGTCCCCTCTTTAAAGTTGGCCAGTTTTGAAAGGCGTGCCAGACGTTCGCCCTTAGGGGCAGTCCCAAATACAGGCCAGCTCAATACCCATACGGTCAGTAAAGCCAGAGCAACAATAACAATTAATATGGAATACATAGCTTTCCTCATTTACTTTCTTCCTTTGGTTCGGCGAGTTTCTGGGCCAGGGTATTGCCTGCAAGCAAAAGCTCGTTGGTGATCAGTTTTGTATAATCGGCAATTTCGGCTTTAAAATCAACAACCGAAGCTCCGGAACGGATCTCTTCCAGGCGTTTCTCCCATTGTCCGGTTAATTCGGCCTGTGCAATTTTCTGGTCTTTAACCACATCATATACCGCCAGACCTTTTGCTGTAGGCACGAGGTTCCGTTTTTCGCGGCTCACATACTCCCTGTTGATGAGCGTTTCTATTATTGCCGCCCTGGTTGCAGGTGTACCCAATCCGCTATCTTTCATGGCATACCTTAACTCTTCATCTTCAATATCCTTACCCGAGGTTTCCAGGGCTTTTAATAAAGATGCCTCATTATACATAGCCTTGGGTTTGGTTTGCTTTTCCAGCAGGGCCTTATTGGTAACGGGTAGTTCTTCTCCTTTTTTTACTTTGGGCAGCGCCGGATTATCTTCATCTTTCTTTTCTTCATCGGCCTCATTGAATACCGAACGCCATCCCGCAGAGCGGATCACGGTTCCGTTTGCAACAAACAGGGAGCCCGATTCTACAGATATTTTGGTGATCTCTTTCACACATTCCTGGTGAAATGCTTCAAGCATTCGTCCAACTACCATATCATAAATAGCTTGTTTATCACCACTTAACTGGTAAGGAGACTCACCCGTAGGCAGAATAGCATGGTGATCGGTCACTTTTTTTGCATTGACACTCCTTTTATTCAATGGAACAGTCAGCAGAAACTCTGCCTGCCGGCTAAAATCAGGATGCGCTTTAGCTTTCTCTATCAGGTTAGGTACGCCTGCAAATATATCATCACCAATGTAGCGACTGCCGGTACGCGGATAGGTCACCAGCTTGCTTTCGTACAGTCCCTGCAGCAAACTTAAGGTCTGATCGGCCGTAAAGCCCTTACGTTTATTGGCTTCCTGCTGCAGACTGCTCAGATCATGCAGCAGCGGAGGAGGTTCTTTACGGGGCTTGGCCTCTACATTTAAGATTTTACCACCATTACTAAATCCTGAGGCCACATCCTCAATTTTGGCCAGCAGCGCTTCTGCTTCCTCTTTTTTATCAAAATTACTGACCGACATTGCTCTGAACAGTTGCCCATCCTTATCCAGCTGTATGGCCAGCTGATAATAGGTTTGTGGCACAAAATTTTTGATCTCCAGGTATCGCGAGCAGATCATGGCCAATGTAGGTGTCTGTACCCTGCCCAGCGATAAAACCGAACGGTTCCCCGCCGAGATGCTCAGTGCCTGGGTAGCGTTCATCCCTACCAGCCAGTCCGACTCAGAACGGCAATGTGCCGAATTGAACAGGGTGTCGTAATCTGTTCCCGGTTTCAGGTTCCTGAAACCTTCTTTTATGGCCTCATCTGTCTGAGAAGAGATCCACAATCTTTTAAAAGGCTTTTTACATTTCAGAAAGTAATAGATGTAACGGAAAATAAGCTCTCCCTCACGCCCGGCATCCGTTGCAACAATGATCTCGGTAGCCTCATCAAAGAGTTTTTTAATGATATCCAGTTGTTTTCTCACCCCGGGATCTTCCACCATCCCATCCTTGGTCTTTATTTTCCGTATGGCCAGCTTAAACTTCTTAGGGAGCATAGGCAGGTGCTGCCTTCTCCAGCCAATAAATCCGTATTCCTGCGGTGGGGCCAGCTGTAACAAATGCCCGAACGCCCAGGTAAAAGAATAACCTTTCCCCTCAATATACCCGTCTTTTTTAGTTGTAGCACCAAAAACCTTAGCCAACTCACGCCCTACTGAAGGTTTCTCTGCAATAACAATCTTCATAATTATTCAAAAATATCTAAACCAATTTTAAATGTGCTGCAATGTGCATCAACAATATCTTTTATATCTGGAGAATACCCTCCGCCCATGCTTACCTGAACCGGCAAACGGTTTTGTTTGCAAAACTGCAGTACCATTCTATCTCTTTCCCTGCAACCAGCCTTACTCAATGCCAGTTTACCCAGTTTATCAGTCGCCAGCACATCCACACCCGAAAGGTAAAAAACAAAATCGGGTTGATGGGCCAAAAGTACGGGAAGTGTTGCTTTTAATTTTTCCAGAAACACTTCGTCTGCAGTCCCATCCTCCAGTGCGATATCAAGATCGGAAGTTTCCTTTCTAAAGGGGAAATTTTTATCGCCATGCATAGAAAAAGTAAACACTTCGGGTTTATCGTAAAAAATCTCGGCTGTGCCGTTTCCCTGGTGCACATCCAGATCGATGATAAGAATACGCTCTGCCAGCCCCGTTTTTAGCAAATAGTTTGCAGCGATGGCCTGATCGTTCAACAGACAGAAACCCTCGCCCCAGTTACTTCCTGCATGATGCGTCCCTCCGGCTACATTAAACGCAATCCCAAACTGCTGTGCAAATAACGCACCTTGCACTGTCCCTTTCGCGATCCTGAGCTCTCTTTCTACCAATTGTTCTGTTAAAGGAAAACCAACCCTGCGTTGTTCCCTTGCGGGCAGAGTAAGGCCTGTCAATTGTTGCCAATAAGTCTGCTGGTGGGTTAACAGCACTGTTTCTTCATCAAGAGCATCGGGTGCAAATAAATTGACTGCTGTAATTACGCCTTCGTGGATCAACTGTTCGGGGATCAATTCATACTTGATCATGGGGAAACGGTGCCCCTCTGGCAGCGGGTGTGCATACAGCGGATGCCACGCAATTTTCAGCATCTTATTTCAGTATCTCCCCTACGTGTTTTTCAATATTGTTACAGATCTCATCTACTGGCAAATCGTTGGCATCTTCTCCAAAGGGATTCTCAATTTCTTCCGCAATCAGCTCTAAACTGGCCAGCACATACAGGATAAAGGGAACAATAGGTACTACAAAATACCCCAAACTAAATACCCAGCCAAAAGGCAGTGTAATGACATATATAAATATAAATTTTTTAATGAACGCACTGTAAGAATAAGGAATGGGCGTTCGCTTAATCCGTTCACAGCCACCACAGATATCAGTAAGCTGCTGAACATCTGCATTAAGTATAAGCAGCTGTTCCTGGCTGATCTCTCCGCTTGCCTGCAGCTCAAAAACCCTGGATGAAATACTGGTTGCCACCTGGTTAGGAATATGCTTTCCGGCATCTACTTCGATCAGCAAGCTGTTCTTTCCAAAATACTGTTTTTCCCTTAAATGTTCCTTTAATGCAAAAGCATATTTTGGAATGGCATAATCAAAAAACTCGTTATGTTCTGGCTTTAGCTTTAGTGATTTGATCTTTATGGCCAGGTTGCGGCTCACATTGGTTAACGCCCCTAAAAAACGGCGGCCTTCCCACCACCTGTCGTACGAGGTATTGGTCCGGAATACCAATAACATGGAAATGACAAAACCCAGCAAATTGTGCATCATTCCTATGTTTTTAACATAAGTTGTTTCTGCAAGTTTCAGGTAATTCAGCTCCAGATAGGCAATAATACCCGAAAATACAGCAACACTAAGCATCAAGGGCCATAAGGTCCTGATGGTATCAGCTTTATGCACATGAAATATAAAAGTTACCCAGTCTTTAGGATTATAATTGATCATATTATACTGTTATAAAATGCGCCTGGCAATGCGCTCAAAATTCATGGTTTCAAACTTAGATAAAACTGCTTAGCATTTATGCACATTTTGAAAATAATAAGACTGAGACCGTACTGCTCCCGGGATATTTTGAATATCGATTAAACCTTGTTAAATCTTTACAAGGATGTTACAAGATCATTTGACCTAGAAAGGACCTAGGAACGACCTAGAAAGGACCAAGCAAAGATCAAAAAAACTGCGACACATATCAGACTCAAAAGGAACCTTCCCGGGCAGGATTTAGGAGGCAATTTTTTGGGTGTTAAGTATTGGGTTTGCTTACAAATTTATTGCCCTTAATATAGTATCTCCAGGGCAATAGCGCATGGTCTTCTGCGTAAGCTACCCCAACTCTTGGTACCGCAGCAATATTTTCAGGTTTTACTGACATTCCGCTATCCGCTATCCAGATTTCTTCCCCTTGCAGGTCTTTTGCATTTAAAACCTTATCAATAGCCAGCGCCTTGGCCAGTGCGCCTGGCCCAGCTGTCAGATTAGGTTTTAAGGCGTTCATATTTCTGCGTTGCAGCATCACGTCGATGCCTGTAACTGGTTCCAGTCCTCTGATTAAAACTGCATGGGGTGTTCCTTCGGGGGCTGTAACCACATTAAAAAGGTGATGAATGCCATAACAAAGGTAGACGTAAGCTAATCCGCCAGCTGCGTACATCACCTGGGTACGGTTGGTAAACCTCCCCCCATAGGCATGCGAGGCCTTATCGATCACCCCTTTATAAGCTTCGGTTTCAACAATAATACCCCCGGTCAATTGCCCTTCAACATTAGTAAACAACTGTTTTCCAAGCAGCTGAACTGCAAGACTGTTCACATCATCGTTCTGGTAAAAAGAAAAAGGCAGTTTAGTCATTTAACAGGCTTATAATTTGCTTTAAGTATTGGGCATCAATTTCATCAAAATGAGACAGATATTCACTATCCACATCTAAAACAGCAATCACGCTCTCTTGTTTAAAAACAGGGAGTACAATTTCGGATCGCGAGGCTGAACTGCAGGCGATATGACCCGGAAAAGCTTCCACATCGGGCACGATTAAAGTTTCTGCCTGCTGCCAGGAGGCACCACAAACGCCTTTTCCTTTTTTAATGCGTGTACAGGCTACCGGCCCCTGAAACGGTCCTAAGACCAGTTCATCGCCCTTAACCAGATAAAAACCAACCCAGAGCCAGCCAAACTGTTCTTTTAGGGCGGCAGAGATATTGGCCATATTGGCAATCTGATCGTCTTCGCCGCTGATTAAAGCAGCGACCTGGGGGATTAAAGACTGGTATTGAGTTTCTTTATCTGCATTAGTTATTATCGTTAGGTCTTCGGCCATAGCATAAGAATTATTTTAAGCAAAAATAAGAAAGTTACTTTATCAGCCACTCAAATTAAAATAACTAAATTTGGCATTTTCGGTTGCCATTGTATTCAACAAAAATGGTATATCAGACTAACTAACAATAAACAATACAGATGAATAAAAAAACCTTAGTTGCTTCGCTGTTGACCTGCTCACTGCTTACAGTTGGTGTGTTACAATCGGGTTACAAACCCTGGGAAGAAGGAATGTTCCCCTTAAGTGAGCTCCACAAGCTTGATTTGAAGAAAGCAGGCCTGAAGATCAGTCAGAATGAAATTTATAATCCTAATGGCACCAGCCTGGTCGACGCCCTGGTTAATGTAGGCGGATGTACAGGATCGTTTGTTTCTAACCAGGGGCTGATCATCACCAACCACCATTGTGCTTTTAGTGCAGTACAACTGGCCAGCACTCCGGAACACGATTACCTGACCAATGGTTTTGTAGCCGGAACACGTGAACAGGAAATTGAAGCAAAAGGATTAACCTGCCGTATAACTGACAGTTATGAAGATGTTTCTGACAAAGTCCTGGGGGCCGTGGCGCAGGTTGCCGACCCTGCTTCCCGATTGAAACTGATTAATGATGCCATGAAAAACATTGCCTCAGAAGCCGAAAAGAAAGACCCTTCTATACAGGCTGAGGTATCAGAAATGTTTATTGGAAAAACTTATGTACTGTTTCGCTATAAAACCATACAAGACGTACGCCTGGTGTATGTACCAAACCGGCAGATCGGCGAATATGGAGGTGAGACCGACAACTGGGTGTGGCCACGCCACACCGGTGATTTCTCGTTTATGCGTGCTTATGTAGCACCCGACGGGAAACCGGCCAAATACTCAAAGAACAACGTCCCTTACAGCCCTAAAAAATTCCTGAAGGTTAATGCAAATGGTACCAACGAAGAGGATTTTGTATTTATACTGGGTTATCCGGGCAGAACTTTCCGCCATCGCCCTGCGCAGTTTATTGAATACCAGCAGCAATTTGTATTGCCATATGTTTCTGACCTGTACGATTTCCAGAACAAAACCATGGAAGAGGCGGGGAAGAAAGATAAGGCTACTGAGATTAAGCTGGCTACCCGCATTAAAAGAAATGCCAATGTACTGAAAAACTACAGAGGGAAACTGCAGGGACTGAAAGGAATTGACCTTGTTGGCAAAAAGAAAGAAGAAGATGCTGCCCTGGCCAGCTTTATCAACGGCAATGTAGCTGTAAAAGCCCAGTATGGCAGCCTGATGACCGATATTGACAACCTTTACAAGCTCATTAATGGCGATGCCAAAAGGGATTTATGGCTGGCCCAGATCTACAACTCGACCAGCTTGCTTGGGTTATCTAAAAACATAAACGTATTTAAAACTGCAATGGAAGCTTATCCGGCGGCACAACAAGAAGCATTTTTTAGCCAGAACCTGCCCCGCTTAAAACAATTCCTGTCTGGAAATTACGAAGCATTTGACCTGGACGCCGACAGGAACAACTTTAAGCGAATGCTTACTGATGCTGCTGCACTTCCGGCAAACCAAAGGGTAAATGCACTTAACAGCATTGCAGGCGATGAAAAAACAATAGACACTTATATCAACAGCGCTTTTACCGACAGCAGGTTAAAAGACAGCAATTACGTGTTCCGGACTTTACTTGCTTCGCCGAAATCGCTAAAAGACTATAGCGATCCCCTTCTGGTATTTGAAAAGGCAGTTGCGGCACAAATTGCCGAACTGAAACCAGAGAAAGACCGCAGAGAGGGTGTTTTAAACAAATTAATGGGCGATTACGTGAATGTTAAGGAAAAGTTTTTAAAGAAAGGTTTTATCCCGGATGCCAACAGCACATTAAGGCTTACATACGGTTATGTTAGAGGCTACTGGCCTGCGGACGCCTCATACATGCGGCCTTACACCACCATAAAGGGAATACTGGAAAAAGGCAGTACCGGAAACCCGGAGTTTGATTATCCTGCACAGATCAGGGCACTATGGCAAGCCAAAGATTTTGGTCCGTTCGAGAAAAAAGACCTTAAAGATGTTCCTGTTGCCTTTTTGTACAATATGGATACCACAGGAGGTAATTCGGGATCTCCCATCATGAATGCCAATGGCGAGCTGATCGGCGTAAATTTCGACCGTGCTTATGGCGCTACTATTAACGATTATGCATGGAACGAAAGTTACAGCAGATCTATTGGAGTCGACATCCGTTATGTACTTTGGGTGGCTGCAAAAATCGACAAGGCAAACTTCCTTTTAAAAGAAATGGGCGTAAAAATATAGCCCCTGAATAAATTACCTTACAGCCATCCCTCGCCTGAGCGGATGGCTTTTTTTAAACATAAAAACATATGAGAGTATTAGCAGAACTGCCACACCCGGATTGTAAGATCACCCTGTTTAACATGAACCAGAAATACATTGTGAAATTTGAACAGGGCACACTGGAACAGAGTTATAAATTATCGGAGCTTGACCTTACGGGAGGAGGGGCAAATGAAATCTTCCAGATGCTGGATGAAACTTTTATTGCAACTGTAGTGGAACGTTTTAAGGGAATGCGCAAGGATTTTTCGGAGGCTTACAACAGGCAGCAGTATTAGTTTAAACAAAAACATATAAATCACTGTAAAACAAACACATTAAATACAAATCAGAATATAATTCTGTATTTCAGCAACAGAATAAAAAGCAATCACAACATTTAATGAACTTAAGCTTCAACACATCAATAATAAAATATTTGAATTTTAATTAGTTATAACTTAACACAGAATATAATTTTCCCATACAAAAACGCCAAATAAAATTGAAGTCGGGCACTTTTCAGCCAATTTTTCCGTTTTCTATAAAATGAGAGATTTGAAATTGCCAATCCGGGTTTTATTTAGAATATTTGCCAAACACATACCGCCTGCCGGACAAGATCATGAAAAATAAAAGCCTGTTTATTAGCCTGCCCATTTTAGTTTTGCTATACATCTCCTGCAATAAAATATCGGAGAATGTTGAACGGGATATCATCTTTAAGGATAGTGTTTTTTTTGATATTCCGGTGCTGAGCAGCATTACTGATCCGTATACACTGCCCGATCTCCAATCCGCCGTTAGTATTGGAGATCAGATCAACAACCAGGTAAAGGGTTTTACTACCGATCATATTAAACAGATAAAAATAACCAGCCTGAATATGCTGTTGGGGATTACAGAAAAGGACAAAAACGGAAGAGATTCTATTGACACCCAAAACAATTTTGGCAACCTTGAAACGGTAAAATGGGAAATCACAAACGGAGCAGACACCAATTTGGTTGGAAGTGCCAGCGTTTCATCAACAGGGGTACTGAGTACGCTTGCCATACCGCTTAGCATACCTCCGGAAATATTGAAGCCTTACCTAATTGGCGACACAAAAAAATACAGGGTAATTGTTAAGGCAAAAAAAGCCACCAGCAAACCCATGAAAGTAAAGACCATGGCCATTTACACAGTTACACTGGCAAAGTAACTGGTTTGTTATCGAACCAGTTTTTTTCTCAGGTTATCTTTTTTTTAGTATTTTTGAAGATGCTGAACTTTGTCTGGCAGTCAACCAATTCTAAATTTGCCTCTCTATATGATTAATCATAAAAAACCAAATATGAACACTGATCTGTTGGTTCATCACCTTTTTGAAGAGGCTGCTAAAAAATACCCTTCAACTGTTGCGGTTTCATTCCATGATCAATCAGTCACTTACGAAGAATTAGATAAAAAAGCTACAGCACTTGCGGGCTACATTGTTTCTGTCGCCCCTTCACAGGAAATCATAGGTATCAGCGCAACACGTTCTATCGAAATGATTGTAGGTGTGCTGGCCATTCTTAAATCAGGAAAGGCTTATCTCCCACTGGACCCGAACTATCCTGAACAACGTTTGGAGCAGATTGTGGCCGATTCCCGAATTTCTTATATAGCGGCCCGTGCTGAGCAATCCGATTTTTTTAAGGTACTGGGCTTAAAAACTATTGCATCCGACGAAACCTATTCTATTGAAGCACCCGGAGCGATTCAACAGGGACTAAATGGCTGTATCCTTTACACTTCCGGCTCGACCGGTAAACCAAAGGGCGTATGTCTTGGACATGAGGGGCTTAGTAATTTCATAAGCTGGCAGCAAGAAAACTCCATTTGTGGCCCTGAAGTACAGTCGTTACAGTTCTGTCACCTGAGTTTCGATGCCTCCTTTATGGAGATTTTTATGGCGCTTACCCAGGGTGGCACCCTGCACCTGATTACAGAAGATGACAGATTAGATGGGGGAAGATTGCTTGATTTTATCCGCACTAAGCAGATCAATAAAATATTCCTGCCTTATGTAACTTTACAATACCTGGCAGAGGCCGCTGTTAAAGAGCAAAAAGTACCCGATTATTTAACTGAAGTAACGACCGGAGGTGAACTGCTGAAAATTACGCCGACGATAAGGCAGTTTTTCAATAGTTTAAATAAGGGAAAACTACTGAATATTTATGGCCCTACTGAAGCGACGGTTTGTGTAACTACACTTGTGTTGGAGGGCGATGCAAACCTGTGGGCTGACATTCCGACAATCGGCAGTCCAATGGCGGGTGCCCGGATCTTTTTCCTTGATGAAAATCAGCAACCTGCCGCAGCGGGTACGGTTGGAGAACTTTGTATTGCAGGGCTTTGCCTGGCCAATGGCTATCTTAACCAACCAGAGCTTAGCGCAGAAAAGTTCGTCTTTTGGGAGCACCCTTCTATCGGACAGGTCAGAATTTACCGGACAGGCGACCTGGGCCGCTTTTTTGAAAACGGAGAAATAGATTTTATAGGCCGGCAGGACGGGCAGGTTAAGATAAGAGGCAACCGTGTGGAGCTTGGTGAAATAGAAATAGCCATAATGAACCAGGGCCAGGCCAATCAATGTGTGGTGGTACTTCGGGAAGACCTGCCAGGAAGGAAGTCGCTTGTAGCTTACCTGGTTTGCGACAAACAGGCATTTGACCCGCAGCAGATCAGGACATATGTTGCTGAAAAACTGCCAGACTATATGGTTCCCGCCAGCTTTGTCCGTATGGATGAACTGCCAAAGACCACCAGTGGAAAAGTAGACAAAAAAGCCCTGCCTAAGCCGGATATAAAAAGACCAGCTATTAATGAGTTGTATAAAAAACCTGTCAGCTTAACTGAAAAAAATATCACTAAAGTTTTGCTGGATGTATTTTTGTACGATAGAATTGGCATCAATGATAACTTTTTTGAACTTGGGGGCAATTCTCTGCTTGCGCAGAAAACGGTATCGGAACTCAGGTACCAGTTCAGTTATCAGCTTCCGATTACAAAGCTTTACCAGTTCCCGACGGTTTCAGGGATGGCTGCGTTCCTGGACAGGCAGCAACAAAAACATAAATTTTCTACCGCTTCAACCTCCACAAACCAGCTAAAAAGCGACATCGCTGTAGTAGGCATGGCAGGAAGGTTTCCCGGGGCAACTTCCATTGATGGATTATGGGATATCCTGGTTCAGGGAAAAGAGACAACCACCTTTTTTGGTCCTGATGAGATCGACTCTTTTGTACCGAATTCTTTAAAAGACGACCCGGCCTACGTAAGGGCAAGGGGTATAATTGACAAGGCAGACGAATTTGATCCTTCGTTTTTTGGAATCAACCAGAAGCTGTCGGAACTCATGGACCCACAACAGCGGATATTTCTGGAAATTGCCCAGGAAGTACTGGAAAAAACAGGGCACCTGATTGCCAATCCCGGGTTCAAAATCGGGGTATTTGCCGGAAGCGGCAGCAATACCTATTACGAGAACAATGTACTGCCCAATGCCGATCTGATTGAAAGGCAGGGTAAGTTGCAGGTGCTGACTGTTAACGAAAAAGACTACATCGCGACAAGAACTGCCTACCACCTTAATTTAAATGGCCCTGCTGTAAGTGTCAACTCCGCCTGTTCAACCTCCCTCCTGGCCATCGCAGAAGCGGTAAATAGTTTACGTGCAGGCCAATGTGATGCGGCACTGGCGGGAGGTTCGAGTGTAACTGTACCCATAAACAGCGGTCACCTGTATCAGGAGGGCGCTATGCTGAGTGCAGACGGACACTGTTGCCCGTTTGACGATGATGCAACGGGAACAGTATTTAGCGACGGCGCCGGTGTGGTGCTTTTAAAAAGGCTGGAAGATGCCGAAAGAAACGGAGATTTCATTTATGGCATCATCAGGGGGGTTGGCGTGAATAACGACGGATCGGGAAAAGGTAGCTTTACCGCCCCGAATACAGAAAGCCAGGCCGATGCCATAGCAATGGCCATTGCGGATGCAGGTGTAGATCCGGCCGACATCAGCTATATAGAAGCGCATGGTACAGGAACTCCGCTGGGCGACCCTATAGAATTTGAAGGGCTGGTATCGGCCTTTGGCGATCAGCAAAACCGGCAGTACTGTGCCCTTGGGTCTGTAAAAAGTAATTTCGGACACCTGACACAAGCTGCGGGGGTTGCAGGACTGATCAAAACCTGTCTTGCCCTGCAGCATAAGCAACTACCAGCCTCACTTGGCTATAAAAAGCCAAACCGGAATATAGATTTCGTAAACAGTCCTTTTTATGTAAATCACAAACTGACTGACTGGAATGTGAAAGACAAAAGGATTGCAGGTGTGAGTTCTTTTGGTGTAGGTGGGACAAATGTACATGTCGTTTTACAGGAGTACGAAAATTTACCAGTTGCTGCTTCAGCCGGCAGGCCTTTTGAATTGATTACCTGGTCGGCCCTGACCGAAACCAGCAGGGAAAAATATAAAACTGCGCTGACTGGATATCCTTATTCGGGCAGCGACAATTTAGCAGATATCGGCTATACCCTCGCAAAATTCAGAAACGCCTATCATTACCGCAGCTTCCGGGTAGTAAACAGCATTACAGCACTAAAGGCAAAGCTGGAAGAAGGTACTGTAAACAAAGTGGAAAACAATTATCTGGAAGAACTTCCCGGGGAAATCGTTTTCAGCTTTCCGGGCCAGGGTGCACAGTACCTCAACATGGGAAAAGCGCTTTATGAAGGCGAAAGTATTTACAAAGCGGCAATAGATTCGTGTGTGCCTATTTTAATGGAACACATTGGCATAGACATACGCGATATTATTTTTCCGGGGGATACAGACCAGGCAGCGGAAGACAGGTTAAAAAATACTAAATACACCCAACCGGCATTGTTTGTAACCGAATATGCACTGGCCAGGCTGTGGATGCATTGGGGCATCAGGCCCAGCCTGTTTTGCGGGCATAGCATTGGCGAATATGTTGCGGCACACCTGTCGGGCATATTCTCTTTACCGGACGCTTTGAAACTGATTGCTACAAGGGGCTTAATGGTAAGCCAATTGCCGGCAGGCAGTATGCTCTCTGTAAGGGCCAAACACCAGAAAATTGCTCCCCTGCTAAAAGAAGGCCTTTCCATAGCGGCAATAAACAGTCCCGATTTATGTGTTGTTGCCGGCCCTACAGCTGATGTTAAGGCATTTTCAGCTGAACTCGACGGTTTTGAGATTGCCAATAAGCTGCTCTTTACCAGTCATGCCTTTCATTCATCCATGATGGACCCTATTGTAGAGGAATTCAAAAGAACGGTTGCCGAAGTGACACTTTCTGCGCCAAACATCCCAATCGTTTCTACAGTTACCGGCAAGCTCCTTAGTGCCGAACAGGCCACAGACCCCGCGTACTGGGCCAGACATCTAAGAGAAACGGTACGATTTTCAGATGCTGTGGAAACCATTTTAAGCTATGACCATCCTTTATTTCTGGAAGTAGGCCCTGGTGCTGTAACCGCAACTTTAATTAAACAAATTTCGGCAGGAACAAAGCTTACTGCGCCAGCAATTCATTCGATGGCCAATACCGGAAATGACTATGAATCGGTACTGACTGCCCTCGGTTATTTATGGAACCATGGGTTAAATCCCGATTGGGACAACTACTATACAGGGCAGCAAAGAAAGCTATTGCATTTACCTTCCTATCAGTTTGACCGCAAAAAATTCTGGGTAAATCCAAAATCAAACAGCTTACAGCCCCCACCGGTCGCTCAGGAACAAAATAACCAATTTAATGAACACCGAGCCAAGAATATACAAATAATGAGAACAGCAAAACTGACATCAAAAATTAAACAATTACTGGAAGATGCTTCCGGCGTCGAAATGCAGGATGTTGAATCCAACAGGAGCTTCCTGGAAATAGGCCTGGATTCGCTGCTGTTGACACAGGTTGCAATTTCACTTAAAAAAGAGTTTAACTTGCCAATCACCTTCAGAAAGCTGAACGAAGAATATACAACAGTAGAGGCGCTTGTAAACTATATAGACCAGAATACGGCTCCTGATCCGGCGGCAGAAGAACCGGCGACACCAGGCTTTGCAGAGAGCACATTACAAAACCAGGCGGCGCCGGTTTACGGACAAGCTTATGCTCCCGCCTACATCCAGCAGAATGGTATGCCGGCAAATCCTACAGCACTGAGCTTAATCGCACAGCAACTGGATATTTTATCAAAACAAGTATTGCTGATGCAGGGCAATACAGTAACTCCTGTTGCTCCTGTTGCTGTAAACCATCAGCATGCTGTTATGGTTCAGGAGAAAAACACCTCCGCCAACGGAATTGCGGACAAATCTGACCTTACGGCGCAGGAAAAGGTGGAAATCCAGAAACCTTTTGGTGCTACGCCTAAGATTGACCGGCAATCTACCGAACTCAATGAGCGCCAAAACAATTTCCTGAAAGACCTGACCCTCCGCTACAATAAAAAAACGGAAAAAAGTAAGCAGTATGCTGCGGAAAGCAGGGCGTATATGGCCGATCCAAGGGTAGTTTCGGGCTTTAAACCAGCTACCAAAGAACTGGTGTATCCTATCGTGATCAATAAATCATCCGGAAGCCGGATGTGGGACATTGATGGCAATGAATATATTGATGTGCTGAACGGATTTGGTTCCAACATGCTGGGCTATCAGCCTGAAGCTATCAGGAAGGCCATGCACGAACAGGTAGATAGCGGATACGAAGTGGGGCCACAACATGAGCTTGCTGCCGAAGTGAGCAAACTGGTATGTGAGTTTACTGGTTTTGACCGTTCTGCCCTTTGCAGTACAGGATCTGAGGCTGTGCTGGGTTGTATCCGGATTGCCAGGACCGTAACCGGCCGTTCATTAATTGTAGCCTTTACAGGGTCTTATCATGGCATCATAGATGAAGTACTTGTAAGGGGAACCAAAAAACTGAAGTCTTTCCCAGCCGCGGCAGGCATTATGGCAGATGCGGTAAAAAACATATTGGTGCTGGATTATGGAACCGATGAAGCACTTGCCATCATAAAAGAACGTGCCGGCGAGATTGCAGCTGTTATAGCGGAGCCTATCCAAAGCCGCAGACCCGAATTTGTGCCTATAGACTTTTTAAAAGAGGTAAGAAAAATCACCAGTGAAAATGGTGCAGCATTGATTTTTGATGAAGTAATTACCGGTTTCAGGATGCATCCCGGAGGCGCTCAGGCTTTATTTGACATCAAAGCAGATCTGGCTTCCTACGGAAAGGTAGTTGGTGCAGGCATTCCCATCGGGGTAATTGCAGGCCGAAAAGAATTTATGGATGCCCTTGACGGGGGTACCTGGAACTATGGCGACCAGTCTTACCCTGAAGTGGGTGTAACCTATTTTGCGGGCACCTTTGTAAGGCATCCTTTGGCGCTTGCTTCTGCCAGGGCCTCATTGAAGTACATGCAGGAAAAAGGCCCTGATCTGCAGCAATCCTTAAATGATAAAGGAGCTTATATTACTTCAGTACTGAACCAGGAGATCGGAAAACGACAGCTGCCATTTTTTGTAGCCAATTACGGATCATTATGGAAGATTAAATTTCATGAAGAAGTCCCTTACAGTGAATTGATGTTTACCTTGATGCGTGAAAAAGGCATCCACATACTGGATGGCTTTCCCTGCTTTATAACTGAAGCCACCACGATGGAGGACCTGGATAAGGTAATCGAATGTTTCAGGGAGAGTATGGACGAAATGATTGGTGCCGGTTTTTTTTCGGCCGCCCCTCAATACGCCATAAATGAAACTCAACCGGTTGTAATGGATGCGGGCAGCCCACCCGTTGAAGGTGCAAGGTTAGGTAAAGATGCCGATGGTAACCCCGCATGGTTTATTGAAGATCAGCAAACCCCGGGAAAATACCTGCAAATCAAACCATGAGCAAATGACAGGTAAATATAGTCTTTTAAGTGTGCCATTTGATCCCTTTGCCGGGCATGAAATAGAAAAAGTTGTTGTTACCAATGAATCGCAAAGAGAACTCTGGCTGTCTTGTATCCTTGGAGGCGAGGACGCCAGCCTGGCCTACAATGAGTCTGTGTCATTAACACTTGAAGGTGAATTAAACCGTTCTGCTTTTAAGGAAGCGTTAAAATTACTTGCTTTAAGACATGAGGCGTTAAGGGCGGTTTTAAGTCCGAATGGTGAGCAGCTGATCATTTATAAAGATTTAACTCCCGAGCTGCTGGAATATGACATTCAGGAGTTTTCTGACGTAGCCTGGCGGAATAAAGTAAATGAATTTATACATGAAGAAATAGGAAAGCCTTTTGACCTCTACTCAGGCCCTTTGCTTAGGCTTTACCTGCATCAGATTAATGCGCTTACACACCATTTTACGTTAATTATCCATCACATTATTGGTGATGGCTGGTCGATAGGTATTATACTCGAAGACCTGGGCAAGTTGTATAATGCCTGCTGTAACGCCGAAACCGCAGATCTTCCCGATGCAGAACAGATCAGCGATTATGCAGTACTGCAGACCGACTTTAAAAAAAGTACAGAATACGCAGACACACAGCGGTTCTGGTTAAACCAATATAAAGAAAATGTTCCTGTACTAAACCTGCCGCTTGATTTCAGCAGGCCCGTTAACAGGACGTACAGGGGTAAACGGAATGACTATCCGCTAGACAATGAATTGCTGGCAAAGCTGAAGCAGCTTTCGGCAAAATCAGGCACCAGTCTGGTTACCACCTTAATCACAGCTTTTGAATGTTACCTGTATCATCGTACAGGACAAGAAGATATAGTATTGGGCCTTCCATCTGCGGGGCAGTCGGCCACGGGTTTTTTCGGTCTTGTTGGCCATTGTGTAAACCTGCTTCCGCTTAAAAGCCATATTGAAGCCCATTTGTCATTTTCTGATTATCTGAAAATCAGAAAAACACAAATTTATGATGCCTACGACTACCAGCGGTTAACCTTTGGGGAGCTGTTGAAAACATTGAATATCAAGAGGGACAAATCGAGCATCCCCCTGGTGCCTGTTGTTTTCAATGTAGACATGGGGATGGATGAAAGGGTGAAGTTCAAGGGTCTGAAGCATGCCTTATTTTCTAATCCGCGTGTTTGTCAGACCTTCGAGATCTCGTTGAATGTAAACGGTTCCAAGGAATCAATGATGCTGGAATGGGCTTACAATACACAACTGTTCAGTTCTGAGACCATAGACAGGATGATGGCTGAGCTTGAAACGGTTTTAAATACAGTTACCGAAAATCCGGAAACTGCGATTTATAAGGTACTGCCACACCCCGATCCTTTTCCGCAGTTTTCCGTCTCCGAGGCAGGAATACCGGCAAATGAAAATCTCATAAGTTTGTTTCAGCATCAGGTAAAAAGCAACCCTGAGCAGATTGCACTTGTTTTTGGGGAACAATCCCTTAGCTATATGCAGCTCGACCATTTGTCTAATCAGGTTGCCAATTACCTGATTGAAAATGGGGTCAGCAAAAAAAGCAGGATACCTTTATGCCTGCAGACCTCAACAGAACTTATTGTAGGGATGCTTGGCATTCTTAAAGCCGGGGCGGCCTATGTTCCTATTGACCCTGAGCTTCCACAGGTACGAAAAGATTACATCATTTCCTCCTCTACCAGAGAAGTAATGGTGACAGATACCGGGCTCCTGAGTGACATCCCTGTTTATGGCGATATGCTTTATCTTTCGCTTGACAAGAAAGACAGTCCGGTTTGGCAGGCTTCAAACCAGGACACAGGCATAACAATCCATGATGAGGACCTGATCTATATTATTTACACCTCAGGATCTACTGGAGCACCGAAAGGTGTAATGATCGGGCACGGTTCAATCACCGATTATCTGTATGGTTTGAAAGAACGCCTTCCCGAAATCACAAACTGTAAAAGCTATGCCCTTGGCACTTCCGTATCTACTGACCTTGGAAACACCATACTTTTCAGCGCGCTTACTTTTGGCGGCACATTGCATTTATTTGCAAAGGAAAATTTTAACAATCCTTTGTTCAGTCACAATTACTTTAAGTCACATCGTATAGATTTTTTAAAGATTGTGCCATCGCACTGGAAATACCTGATGCTGGATGAAAAAGGGCTGTTCCCTGCAAAAATCTTAATGTTTGGGGGTGAATCACTTCCAGCCGATTTTATTGAGACTATCAGTTCAGGGAGCAATGATTGCCTCCTTGTAAACCATTACGGTCCTACGGAAACAACGATAGGAAAACTGATACACAGGGTGGATAAACAGTTCGCTTATCAGGGAACCGTACCTATAGGCCGGCCATTTTCAAACACCGAGGTGTATGTTGTAGACAAGCATTTCAACAGAACCCTTACGGGAGTTCCCGGAGAACTTTACATTGGTGGAAAGGGTTTGGCGCAGGGTTACCTGAACAATCCTTCGCTTACAGACACTGTCTTCATCAAAAATCCGTTTGTTGAGGAAAAAGATGCCAAAATATATAAAACAGGCGATCTGGTCCGCTGGCTGCCTGATGGGAACATTCAATATCTGGGCAGGATTGACGATCAGGTCAAAATAAGGGGCAACAGAATTGAACTCGGTGAAATACACAATGTACTGCTAAAACATGCAGATGTTGAACAATGTGCGGTAATTGCGGTTGATGTAGAAGGAAACGAGAAAAAACTGGCTGCCTGGGTAGTTCAGAAAAAACAACTCGACAGGGAAGTTCTAATAGCGTACTTACAGGCAAATTTACCCGAATACATGGTTCCACGCCTGATCATGCAGATTGACGAAATTCCGTTGACGGCAAACGGCAAACTGGACAGAAAAAGATTACCAGCCATTGTTAATGATGAACAGCGCAGCTATGTTAAACCGGCAAGTGCAGAAGAGGAATTGATAGAAAGGATCTGGTCGGCCGCGCTTGGGTTGCCAAAAGTTAGCGTTACTGATGACTTTTTTGAACTGGGCGGGCACTCACTGATTGCCATCAGGGTAATGGTAGAAATTGAACGGCAAACCGGGCAGCGTTTGCCACTGGCCAGTCTGTTTGACCATTCCAGTATACAAAAGCTGGCCCTTTTGTTGAAAAAAGATGAGCCCCTGCTACCGAAATGGGATGCCCTTGTGCCAATTAAACCTGCCGGCAGCAAGAAACCTGTTTACCTCGTTCATGGAGGTGGATTGAACATCCTGGTGTTCCAGTCTATGTCGAAATTCATGGATCCTGACCAACCCGTATATGCTTTACAGGCCCTTGGGCTTAATGGACAAACCACATTGTACCACACCATTGAAGAAATTGCAGCAAAGTATATTTCGGAAGTTCAGGAAGCCGATCCGCATGGTCCTTACCTGCTTGCGGGATATTCGCTTGGTGGAAAAATTGCCTATGAGATGGCCCGGCAACTCCTTGCCTCTGGAAAAGAGGTAAAAATGCTTGGGATATTTGACACTTATACCGGTTCGTCCAGTCAGGGCACAAAAAAAATTGTCGAAAAACTAAAGCGGCAACTGCATAAAATACCTTTCTTCTTTGATCAGTTTACCCGAAGGCCAGCCATTGCTTTTGGCTATCAATGGCTGCTGCTTAAGAAAAAAATAAGCAAGTTAATGGGAAGGTTTAAAGAGCCTGATACTGAGATTTTCACCTACGACCATGAAATTGCCCGTAGCTATGAAGAAGCCTACCGGGTATACAGGCTAACGCCTATGGACATTGAAATTGATCTTTTCCGGGCCAAAGAACGTATTTATTATCTGGACGACCTGATTTTTCTGGGCTGGAAACCCTATGGAATGAAAGGCGTTAATGTACATGAAGTTCCTGGCGATCATAAGACTTTTCTCTATCCCCCTTATGACAAGGCCCTGGCTGAGATTTTACAAGAGGCAATAGATAACAAAAAGCAATAAATGAAACCTGACTTTTCAGAAAATCATGTATTTGTTATGGATACCGACAGGTATTACAGCCAGGTAAAAGACAGTTATGAGGGCGTATTAACTGAACAGGAGTGTAAAAAAGCCCTGAGGTTTTTAAGGGTTGAAGATTACAGGAATTATGTGGCCCGAAAATATTTTGTAAGAAAGCTGCTTGCCGTATACCTTGATGAAGGCCCGCAGGAAATAACATTTCAATTGTCCGCACAAAAGAAACCCTATATTGAAGGTATTGAATTTAACGTGAGCCATAGTGCAGAAATGGCCGTTATTGCATTGAGCAAAGCTCCGGTAGGAATTGACATTGAATTTGTAAAGACCGATTTTTCTTATCATACGCTGCTGGCGGATTGTTTTGACAGCGAAGAACAGGATGCCATTCACAAGGCAAATGACCAATTGCTCGCTTTTTATACCTTATGGACAAGAAAAGAGGCCCTTTTAAAAGCATCAGGCGATGGCCTGGTTAAAGAACAATTGAATGAGGTTAATGTACTGCAGAACAAAACAGTTCATCACCGCAAGACTTACCATCTGTTTTCGACCTTGCTGACAGAAAATTATATGATGAGCACAGCTTTTACCTTATCATCAATAAAAACACATTACTGGAATGTTTAAATTACACCTATTGCTCAATTAAATCAAAAACATTCTGTAATTTAAAATCCGGACTGACCAAAGAACTGAATTTATGGACAACTATTTTATTACAAAGCCACCTTATACCAAAGCAAGACATAACCAGTCGCTCCTGAAACTTGTAAAGTTTTTGAACAAAGTTTTTAGAAAGTTAAAACTTGGCCTGGTGATTAGTCCTATAGATACGACTGTAGATATGAACACAATTGAACAGCGAATCAATTATTACCATTTACTGAATATGGTAATACAGAAAGGTATAGCAGGTGACGTGGTAGAACTGGGATGTTTTTCCGGACAGTGTGCGCTGCTTTTTGAAAAAGTTCTTGAGCAGAACCATTCTGATAAAAAACTGCACCTGTACGATTCATTTGAGATTAAGTTTGCGGAGAAAGGAAATGTAGAAGATGTTTTAAAAGAAAGCTTCGGCCTGGCCAACCTCAGGCTACCGGAACTGCACAAGGGCTATTTTGAGCAAACCTTACCCGGACAACTGCCTGAAAAGATAGCTTTTGCGCATATTGACTGCGGCCATGGTGGTGATAAGCTGCAGCACAAGGAAATTATGTTATTCTGCTTTGAGCAAATTTACCCTAAAATGTCGCCAGGTTCAATATGCGTTTTGATGGACTACAACGATCCTGATGTCAATGGCCCGGGGCATGATGCCAACCCTGGTGTTAAACTGGCATGGGATGAGTTTTTTAAAGATAAGCCCGAACAAATTGTGCCTTTATATGGCAACCAGTATTTTCATGCCTATTTCACAAAACAATAAACAGGCTTTATTTTCTTTTTGATTTTTCCCAGGCCGCGCTCTGTGCTTTTCTGAAATACCTGAATATGCCGGCTACAACTGCATAATTCATCATACAGAAATAGTAAGGCACAAAAAGGGCCTTGATGCGGATACTTCTGGATTCAAAAAACATTCCGGCAAGACTAAGCAGGTAAAAAAGGACCTGCATGGCTAACGAAAATTTATAGAACACGATATCTGTTGTTGCAACAATAAGAACGTTAAGGGCAAAGGTAAGCACCAAAAGAAATGGTGTAATTGTCCACCGCAACACCCTGTGACTGAAGTATTGAAAAGTAAGTACCGGATAATAAAAAGGGTTGGCGGCTTTTTTTAGTCTGAAAATAGATTGGATCCCCCCTGCCGCTATCCTTATCTTTCTTTTCAGTTCCTCGGCTGTATTGGCCGATGCAGTTTCCATAGCATATGCTCCCGGTTCATAAGCAATAATATAACCTTTTTCAGCTATCCGCATTGCAATCATATGATCGTCTATAATGGTGTCTGACTCCACAGGCTGATAAAGCGATGTTCTGATGCTGAACAACTCTCCTGCGGCGCCTACATTGGAATACAACTCATAATCCCATTTTTTTAATAAAGATTCATATTTCCAGTAAAAACCCTCTCCTGCAGAACTGGCATCTGCCGTCTCGTCTACAAGTATTCTCTTTTCGCCTGCTACGGCACCTACTTTAGGATTCTGATAATGTTTTACCAGTTCCAGAATGGCATCCCTGTTTAAAAACGTATTGGCATCCGTAAACACCGTTACTTCACCTTCAATAAATGGAATGGCCCTTTTTATGGCTGCCATTTTTCCTTCACGACGGTCTTCATGCAGTAAAACAACTTCCTTAAAAGTTCTCACCCTTTCGGCGGTACCATCTGAGGAGCCATCGGTAATAAATATAAACTGTATCTTTTCAGCAGGATAATTGAGCTGAAGTGTATTGTTTATTTTCTCAACAATGATGTCTTCTTCATTATAGGCAGCTATAAGGAGGGTAACGTTTGGCAATTTATGTACAGCACTAAAATCGGATGCTTTGACAAAAAATCTCTTGATCTTTACCAGAACATACAATACTATACCGTAACCGATAAATGTATATACAATAAGAAAGAGGCTGATCCAGAAAGCTATTATCATTTATCTGTTAATTTTAAATCCAAGGTTGTTGCTGTTTTTTGAATTGACGAAATTCCATGTTATTCCTTTACACACCCATTTTACCAGGTCTGATCTGCCTTTTAACAAATAAACTATAATTTGCTTGCTGCAGGCAAATAAAATGTAATAAATACTAAAAAGTAAGGTATTCAGGATACCGGTATTCCTTCTGATGAAAAGCATCCTGTTCCTGGTCATAAAATAAGTTTTGATGCTGCTTTCCTTTCCTACGCTCATAGATTCTTTATGGTAGATACGGGTTTTACCGGTGAACCAGATCTTCTTTCCTGCCTTCATGAATTGCTCGCACCAGTCGAGCTCTTCATAATATAAAAAGAATTGTTCGGCCATCGGGCCAATTGCCTCCAGATCTTTTTTACGGCACATCATTGCTGCACCATGACAAAAGCCAGTTTCTCTGCTATCCAGGTTATACTGGCCTTTATCGGTTTCCATATTTCCAATGCCTTTGTTGCGGCAGGTAAGGTAATTCATTTTTGTAAAGCCAGCATATTGTATAATTTCCGGCTGGTCAAAATAAAGGATCAATGGAGAAAGCAGACCAATGTCAGGATGCTGTTCGAACTCTGCAAGCATTACCGGAACAAGGTTCGCGGTAATTTCAGTATCATTATTCAACAATAAAAGAAAATCCCCTTTTGCCACTTCCACCCCCAGATTGTTTCCACCTGCAAAGCCCAGGTTATGCTCAGACCTGATGTAGACCAGGCCTGGATATACGGCTTTATAAGCATCACCATGATCCTCGCTGCTTCCATTACATACCACAATTACCTCCACTTCGTTCACAGAGGTATGCTGTTTAACCGATTTAAGAAAGTCTATAGTTACCTGAGGCTGATTAAAATTTACGGTGATGATAGAGGTCGTCTTCATGAACAGTAAAAATAGTTCTTTCCTATATTAAAACAAGAAGAAACCATCATGATTTTTTTAACCAATAACTGTCTAAATAAATTGTGCTTACCACTTCTAAATACAGAATAAGCAAAAGAGCATATGTAACAGCATGTAACAATTTCAAATAATAAACCATTATTCTGATTTATTGGAATACATTTCATATTTTTGGACATAAGGATAACCTATTTAAAAACATCTACAAGCTTAATTTCACTAAACATGTGTATCATCTGATGCAGATTAGTATTATTTTGTTTGTTATTAAACCCGGAAACATGCGCATCGCTCATCTTGTACTGACCTATACCAATCCTAAGCAAACCGAAAGAATGATCAGGAGGATGATGCATGATGATTTCGACTTTTATATTCATGTTGACCAAAAGTTCGAGATTGCCCCCCACCTTATTCTGGGACAGCTTCCAAATGTTTACTTTATCCAAAATCGGGTAGATGTGCGGTGGGCTGGCTATAATACTGTAAAAGCCACCTTCGAATGTATTAAAGAGATTGTTGCAACCGGTATTGAATACGATTTTATCAATTTATTGAGCGGACAGGACTATCCGCTCCGGTCGGCCGATGTGATGGCAGATTTTTTTCGTCAGCATAAGGGTTATGAGTTTCTCAAATATAAAGACATTAAAAACGACTGGACCGAAGGGCAATTAAGGATGCAGAAGTACTTTCTGATCAATCATAAGCTAAAAGGTAAGTATAAAATAGAACGGCTGTTAAATTTCCTGCTGCCGCGTAGAAAAATACCTTACAACCTGCATCCCTACGGGGAATCCATGTTTTGGATGCTAAGTCTGCAGGCTGCGATGTATGTGGTTGACAAGGTTGAAAATGACAAAAAATTAAGCCGGTTCTTTTCTTTATCCTGGGGTACCGACGAATTTGTTTTCCAGACGATCCTGATGAACTCACCTTATAAGGATAAGGTGATAAACGAAAATTACAGGTATATTGACTGGTCGCAGGGCGGGGCAAACCCTAAATTACTGGATGAAGATAATTTTGACGACATTAAGCAGTCGAACATGCTTTTTGCCCGAAAGATGGATCCTGTTAAAAGTTCGAAATTGATGGATTTGATTGATGTAAACCTTTTAACCCTGTGCGGTATAATGACATGGCCCATATAATTAACCTAACTACTTTTAAGGATACCAGGGGTATACTTACTGTTCTTGACCAGGTGGTCGACTTCGAAATCAAACGCCTTTTTTATATTTATGCTGTAGATGATTCTGACCGCGGCGGACACCGGCACCACAATACGCGGCAGGCGGCAATCTGTATACAGGGTTCCTGTCAGATTACCAACAACGATGGTAAAAAATCAGAGGTATTTGACCTTGACTCGCCGGAAAAATGCCTTTTCCTGGAACCCGAAGACTGGCATGTGATGCACAACTTTTCAAAAGATGCCATCCTGCTGGTATTGGCATCTACACCTTTCGACCCTAAAGATTACATATATGAGCCATACAGCGATCCCGTATGAGAACTTAAATAAGTTAAACAAATCATTTGAAAGCTTATTGAAACAAAAATTTTCAGATTTTCTTGATAAAGGATGGTACGTTTTAGGAGAAGAAGTAGTCGCGTTTGAAAAAGAATACGGAGCTTTTAATCAGGAACCTCATGTTGTGGGTGTGGCCAATGGTTTGGATGCACTTATACTGGCCTTGAAATGTTGTAATTTCGACGCTGGTGCTGAAGTACTGGTTCCATCCAATACCTATATTGCAACTATCCTGGCCATTCTGCATTGTAATCTGGTACCCGTCTTCGTAGAACCGGATATAAAAACCTATAACATTGACCCTACACGTATAGCAGAAGCTATAACAGATAAAACGGTGGCCGTTATGGTCGTCCACCTGTATGGGCTATGCTGTGATATGGATCCGATCCTGTCGGTAGTTGAAAAAAGAGGACTGAAACTTATAGAAGACTGTGCGCAGGCACACGGGGCAACTTACAAAGGAAAACTTGCCGGAACATTTGGAGATTTTGCGGCATTTAGTTTTTACCCGACCAAAAACCTGGGAGCCCTTGGCGATGCCGGAGCAGTGATTTGCAAGTCCGAACGGCATTTTAAGCAACTGAAACAATTGCGGAACTACGGTTCGGAAAAAAAATACCTGAATGGCATTGTGGGTTACAATTCGAGATTGGATGAACTCCAGGCTGCATTTTTAAGAATAAAACTCCCTTACCTGGATAAAATCAATACACATAAGAAGAAACTTGCGGCCATTTATCAAAGTTCATTAAACGATGGTTTTATTAAACCAGTAGTGCATTCAGATTTTGATCATGTTTACCATATATATAACATAAGGCATCCTGAAAGAGACAGGCTGAAAGCCTACCTGCTTGAACATCATATAGGAACAGAGATACATTATCCGGTTGCCCCGCACAAACAAAAAGCCATGCAGTCTATGAACCACATGAGCTTCCCTGTATCTGAAGAAATCCATAATACAACTTTAAGTTTGCCCTGCTCCTTTGCACATAGTGAAGCAGATATATACCGTGTTGTAGAGATTTTGAATAAATTTAAATAAATTTGGTACATGCACTATCTGATAAAAGAGCTCGTACCCCCGGTTTTTAATGCGCTTAGGTGGTATAGTTTCAAATACGGCTGGAAGGGAAACTTACATTGAATTCAAGCCCTTCCGTTATGAGGGCTCATTCTGGAAATTAAAAAACAGTTAATGAAAATACTTCTAAAAACGCTCTGCTTTATTTTGTTATTGGCTTGTATTAGTCTCCAAAGCTGCAGGCAAAAAACACTTAACAAGAAAACCGTGCTAGCCATTCCTGTTTATGGGCAAAGTTTAGCGCTTGGAGAGGAAGCCATCAGAATAACGGACTTCGATAGTTTAAGCAAACAAACACACCATCTGGTGCGAACAGAAAATCTTGACGAAGATTTTGGGTACTTTTCGGACAGCCGCTTCAAACAGTGGGCGAAAAAAGTACTTAACGACAGACGCAGGGCGTTTGAGCTTTCGATATATGGAATGTCGGAAATACTTGCCAGGTATATTGTAGATAAAGGACATGGCGATAGTTTGTTGATCTGCACTTTTCCTGGCGGACAAGGGGCCACCAGCATTGTTGATATGAGCAAAGGAAGCAAGGCGTATCTTAAATTTTTAGGTGAAATTAAAGATGCCTACCAGGAGGCAAAAAGTAAGGATTGGGACTTTATTGTACCGGCTTATTGCTGGATGCAGGGAGAAGATGACATTGTCTGGAAAAAATCTCCCGATTATAAAAGAGACCTCAAACAATTTCAGACAGATCTAAATCACGATATAAAGGCAATTACTAAACAGAAACAAGATGTAAAGTGTATTGTATATCAAACCAATTGCTTAACACTATCCAAGGAATTTAAAGCGACCAATTTTAATGGATATGAAACATCTGTGCCACAGGCGCAATTGGAATTGATACGTGATGATTCATTATTTATGGCAATGGGGCCAACTTATCCTTATTCTTTTGTAGATGAGCGCGTACATATTGATGGTCTTTCCCAGAAACGAATTGGATACTTAGCTGGCTTGTCTGCAGTACGGTTATTGGAATCCAAACCCAGTAAAGGTTTAATACCTGAAGGGCTGCGTGTGTCCAGAGATACGATTATTCTTAATTTTAACATTCCTAGTCCTCCTTTAGTTCTGGATACAACTGCGGTTTCCAAAGCCGCTAATTATGGTTTTAGTGTAATCAATCCATCAAATAGGGATATTTTACAAAAGGTGATCTTAACGGGGCAATCGGTTAAGCTGATCTGTAACGAAAGTCCTGTTGGGTGTAAGGCAAGGTATGCAGTTAACGGGATACAGAAAAAATCCGGGCACGTTAGTGGTCCAAGAGGAAACCTTCGCGATTCACAAGGCGATAAGCTAAAAGCGAACATACGGAAGACAGAATATCCCTTGCATAACTGGTGCTATCAATTTGATATCTTAGTACGGTTTTAAGTCCTCTTTCCATGGTTGATTCAATAATCCGAAAAATAAAAAAGCTAAAAACGAACCTCAACATCAAACGTACACTGGGTTTAGTGTGGCTCGCTGCGAAAGGATGGATGATCCTTTCTATAATTATGATCCTTGCCGAAACTCTTTTGTTTTTAGGGTCAATTTATGCGCTTAAAGTACTCATCGACAAAGTTGCCCGGATCAATACCCTGCCAAATTCTGAAGAGCTTATAATTAAGCATGTACTTATTGCAGGTGTATTGTCGGTATTATATGCTATTGCCAGAGCAGTTTCTGCCTATGTTACAGAGGTACAGGCAACAAAGGTATCGAATTATATAGATGAGAAAATCCACCATACGGCAATACAAATGGACCTGTACCATTACGAAAGTCCGGATTATTATGACATCCTGAAAAGAGCAAAGGATGCGGGATCGGAGCGTCCTAATATTGTGATTACCACCATTATGGAAATTGCAAAAAATACGCTCAACCTTTTTGCTGTGGGGTCGTTGTTCATTACGATCAATTGGTTCCTGCTGCCATTACTGGTTGCTTTTGTATTGCCTACGCTATTCGTACGCATCTATTTTTCAAACAAACAAAATACATGGCGTATTAAGCATACACCATTGGAACGAAAATCGGCCTATTTAAGTAATCTAATTACCTCAGATACCTCTGCCAAAGAGATCAGGAGCTTTAATCTGGGAACCTATTTCAAAGATTTGTACCAGGTTATACGAATAGAAGTGATACAGCAAAAGTTAAACCTAAGTTACAAAAGGACGCTAAATGAAACCATTACAGGATCAATTGCTACTATGGGCTTTTTTACCTGTATAGGCTATATTGCCGTCGGTACAGTTCGTGGCACAACCAGTGTGGGCGACATCGCCCTGTTCCTGATTATTTTTCCGCAGTCCTTTACTTTAATACAGAATGTCTCATCCGGCATTTCTCAACTCTATCAGAACAATATTTTTATCCATAGTATTTTTGAGCTATTTGACCTGCGCCCACAGCCCGTTCTGCAAAAAAATACTGTTCCCGTTCCGGAAGACCAGGATCTGGATCTTGAATTAAAAGAAGTTAGTTTCACCTACCCCCATAGTTCAAAGCCTGCGCTCAGCAATATCAATTTAAAAATCCCTTCGGGTAAAATTATCGCTATAGTAGGATTAAACGGCGCGGGTAAGTCTACACTTATCAAGTTACTTTCAAGGTTATACGAACCCAATGAAGGTGAAATGACATTGGGAAAAACCAATATCCGGGAGTTTGACCTGGCAGATTACCGCCGACAGATCAGCACTGTTTTTCAGGACTTTTCGAAATACAATGTTTCGGCTGCCGACAATATCCGTTTTGGCAATATCGACGGGGAATACAATGAAGAAAAAATGGTCGAAGCATCTAAAAATGCTGGTTCACATTCCTTCATCTCAAAATTTTCAAAGGGTTATGATACCATGATGGGAAGGTTATTTGAGGATGGTCATGAGGTCAGTATCGGGCAGTGGCAGAAACTGGCCATTGCCAGGGCATTGTATAGCGAATCGAGGTTTATTATTCTTGATGAAGCAACCAGTGCGCTGGATGCTATTGCAGAAAAGGAATTGTTTGATTCTTTCAGAAAACATATTGGAAACCGGGCGGGTATTATTGTCAGCCATAGGCACTCGGCCATTAAACATGCCGACTATATTTATGTAATTTCGGGAGGAAAAATCCTTCAGGAAGGAACAGACAAACAATTGCTTGAAATGGAAGGGGATTATGCAAATCTGTTTAATGAAAAAACATCAACTGAATGACACAATATGACAACATAGAAAATGCCATTCGTAAAGGGGTATGGTTTCTTTATGACCATCAATATCCAAATGGAGAATTCTGCTGTTATATCTGTCCAGACGATGAAATGAAAATGTGCGTAACACACAGCAATGTTTTTCCTACATCATTAATAGCCAATTCAATTTTCGATTTAAGGTATATTCCTGAAGTAAATGAAATACTGGATAAGGCCGCAGCTTTTCTCCAATACCAGGCAATGCGAGGCGGTACATGGAATAATTTTACCATTTTAAACCCATTATTTCCTATTTGTCCACCTGATGTAGACAATACAGCCTGTGCCGCTATTGTACTTCAAAAACTGGGTAAAGACTTCGAAGATAATAAAACACTCATTTTAGCCAATAGAAATGATGAAGGCTTGTTTTACACGTGGTTTACCTGGAGAACAAGATATAATCCAATAAAAACCTACTGGTTGCTTAGTCTAAGAGCACTTAAACATCCAATTGATACCTGTATGTTCTGGAGGAAAACTGAAGCTACAAGATATGATATAGATGCAGTTGTAAACGCTAACGTATTGTTTTACTTGGGCTTGAATAAAAACACTGCACCTGTATTGAAATATATGCTGGATATAATTGAAAAGGGAAAAGAAAGCGACTGTGATCTTTGGTACCGCAACCCGTTTACGATCTACTATTTTTTTTCCAGAAATTATAAAGCCGGATGCGCTGAACTGGAACCCGCAGCACAGACGATAAAAGAAAGGATATTGCTTACCGCAAAAGCGGATCACTCACTGGGAGAAAGCATACTGGATACGGCGTTGGGCATTATTTCGCTGATCAATTGCGGAGATAATTCCACTACATTGGATAAGGCTGTTGCTCATCTTGTTGCTCATCAGAACAGATCTGGTGCTTGGCAAAGATGGGGTGTATATTATGGCGGGCCAAAAAAACTTCAAACCTATGGGTCCGAAGAAATGACTACGGGCTTTTGTCTGGAAGCCCTCGCCCTTTATCGTTTCAGGTTGCTGGAGATAGCAAAAAAAAATAATCCTTCAAATTAGCATTAAATTGAAAAAGACAAACAACAAAAATATAGCGCTGATTACCTTTTGTATGGACGAATGGGGCGGCAGTGAGGAACTGTGGGCGAGGTGTATTCCTATGTTAAAAAGCGGAACAAGCCTGACAGTTTATAAAGACAAGATTAATTTTTCACACCCAGAATTTGTTAAACTCAGCAATCAGGACGTAAAACTGGTTGAACTGGATCCGCCAATGTCTTCAACACAACGGCTGATTCGCAAAGTGAAATACCTGATGCGAAAGGCAGATTTGAAAAAGTGCAGGGATAACTACAGTCTGTATAAGTTTCATCTGGAAATGAAAGTATCTAATCCCGATCTCGTTATTATTGCTCAGGGGATAAACTTTGATGGTTTGCTGTATGCTTATCAATGTCTTTTACTCAAGATCCCCTATGTCATTATAGCACAAAAAGCTGTTGAATTTTATTGGCCATACCCAACGGACAGGACTTACATGAAGGAAACCTTGCTAAAGGCAAGAAAGTGTTATTTTGTTTCCCATCACAACAAACAATTAACGGAAGAACAGTTTGGCATGCGTTTGAACAACAGTGAAGTCGTATTCAATCCTGTAAAAACCAGGGGTAATGTACTCCCCTTTCCCCCCACAGAAAATGGTTACAAGCTTGCCTGTGTTGCACGTCTGTTTGTTATCGATAAGGGCCAGGATATTCTATTGCGGATAATGAACAGTGAAAAATGGAGAAACCGGCCTGTTTCAATTTCCCTCATTGGAACTGGCACGGATGAAGAAGGAATAAAGGACATGGCCGCGCTTTTTGATTTGCCGAATGTTGAATTTTCGGGTTTTCATCAGGACATCGAAGGCCTGTGGGGAAATTACCACGCACTGGTATTGCCATCAAGAAGTGAAGGGTTACCCCTGTCTATGATAGAAGCAATGGCCCTGGGCAGAACCGTAATTGTAAGCAAAGCTGGTGGAAATACAGCAATAATTAGCGACGGTATAAACGGTTTTATTGCTGATGCTACAGAAACAGATTTTGAAAAGGCAATGGAAAGGGCTTGGGAAATGAGGGATAAATGGCCTGAAATAGGGTTACAGGCTTCTTTATATATAAAAGACCATTTACCTTTATCTCCTGAGACAGCGTTTGCAAATCACATCAATCAATTACTGGATCCGATAAAATAGATTGTTACAGCTATGGTTTTAAAAATTATAAGGTCTATTGAATGGTGGGAGTATAAACTTCCTCCGCTTTTGGCTATTGGCTACGCAACTATTATCAAATCTAAAACCCCATTTATAGAGGCAATACCCCAGCTCCTGTTCCTCTTATTGTCGTTGATTATCGGTGCTGCCTATGTAAGTATCATCAACGACATAACTGATATCAAAGATGATCTGGCAAGTGGTAAACACAATAGAATTGCCGGAGTTAAGCCTTCGCTGAGATGGATTTTACCAGCTATATGTTTGCTCGCAGGTATATTTTTTGTTTACCTGCTTTATCCCGACCGCCTGTCCGTTTTTTTGTATACCATGCCCTGGATTTGTTTTAGTTTATATTCTTTCAGGCCGGTGAGGCTAAAAAACAGGGGGATATGGGGTGTTTTGGCTGACGCAAGTGGCTCACATATTTTCACAAGTCTGCTCATGGTGAGTAGTTTAAGTTATACTACAAACAGTGGCATAGACTGGTGGTGGTTTGGAAGTACTGGTGTTTGGGCACTTTGTTATGGACTACGAGGCATACTATGGCACCAATTTTACGACAGGAACAATGATCTGGAAGCTGGAATAAAAACATTTGCAGTAGGGGTAGCGCCACATAACTTCAGACTTGCAGAACTGATAATTTTTGGGGTAGAACTCGCGGCAATAAGTTTAATGTTGTTTAGTATCCATGAATTGCTTCCTATGATGTTACTCATGGTGTATATAATCGTGGCCTTAACCAGATCTTACAAATTAAAATATAAGCCTGTAATAATTATTGCCCCCGAAGGACAGGCATATCATATACTTATGGCTGATTTTTATCAGGTATATTTTCCACTTTCGCTGTTATTTCTGGTGGCCTGGAATACGCCCTACGCATTTTTTGTACTGATTATCCATTTTTTATTATTTCCGGTTAAAACCATTGCCTCTTTAAAAGATCTAAAGTCGCTGATCACCTCTAATTAATACTTTTACAACATTTTTTGTTGTCTAAGCTATCTGATATTTATATCTTAGCGTAATTAAGAGCCTTTCCAAAAAAATATTAATGGACATTCAAGAACTGGTTACCATCATCATTCCTACCTATAATAGAGCTGCTAAAATTCTGGATGCTGTGAAAAGTGCTGTTGAACAAAGCTACCCGCATACGCAAATCATTGTGATTGATGATGGTTCTACCGACAACACTGCTGAATTGTTAAAACAATATCCACAGATTGAATACTACTATAAGGAAAATGGTGGACAGGCATCGGCAAGGAACTATGGCTTGAAAAACTCAAAGGGTACGATCATCGCTTCCCTGGATTCCGATGATGTCTGGTATCCCGATTTTCTAAGCAGCTGTGTCGAAAAATTGCAGTCTGAAAATCTGGACTTTGTTTTCGCAAATTGGGACCAGGATGCAAAACAAGGTGATACCTGGAATTTTCTGCTTAATGACCCATTTTTAAAACCTTACTTCAAAAAAGAAGCAAATGGCTGGATCAACCTTGAATACACAGAAACCCGGGATCTTTACCTGAACGCCTGCCCCTCTCCCTCATCTTCCGTTGTTTTAAGAAAGTCTTCCATTGTTTCCGGATGGGACGAACAGATTAATATAGGGGACGACTGGTGTTTGTATCTGGAAATGATCTTATCCAAGGAGTGTAAAGTTGCTTTTACCATGAATAAACTGTGGCATAAGCGGATTGACAACAACAACGTTTATGATGGCAGAAAGTGGAGCGAAATACTGGAGTTTTTATACGTTGCCGATTTAAAAAAGAAAATGAGCAGGTTCAAACATCTCCTTACCAGATTGGAATTAAAGATACTTCAGGAACGTTATATGGCAAGCCTGGTTGAACTGTCTAAACACAACCTTATTCGTGAATTCAGGATTTTCACTTCACTTAACTTACTGGGACAATCTTTTGCAATGAACATCCCTTATACGTTAAAGGCCATTCCGAATGTATTCATTAAGGGGCTGCAAAATAAGATAAAAAAATAGGGCTTTCGGTTAGACAGGATCCCGGATTTCATCAGGAGGATACAATGCGAACGAAAAAGGATTAGGTACCGGGCTTTTGTACGGATTATACAGTCCCAGATAATTTACAGTTTTGCTTTCATCCATCTTATGGATAAAAAAATCGCTGGAAAGCAAAAAATACTTAACCAATTCAAATAACACTGTTGATTGTTCCGGACCAGTCCTTAAAAAATACATCAGCTTCCATTTCAATTTTGTAACTAAATTGCGGTCCATAGTCTTAAGATAATCATCCACATACTGTTCAACAACACCTTCAGCAATTTTAAGGTATGCCAGTTCGCGTTTGATCAGCAATATACAATGCTGCCTAATTGATGGCAGCAAAAAATAACTACCTGCAGGAATGGCCAGACTGGCCGCTCCTATCCCCATCAACAGCAAAAATTTTCTTCTCTTCATTTAGAATGATTTATCGGCTGCAAATAATGAAAGTGCCGACAAAGTTAACGTCGGGTTGGATGCACTATAGGTTGTAAAAGCTCCTGCCCCCAGTACAAAAAGGTTTCTATACTGATGATGTATCAGATGCCTGTCTACCACACCCGTCCCCGCATCTTTGCTCATCCTGGTCCCCCCTATAATGTGTCCTTCGTTGGGAAAAGGTTCCAGATACTTTAATTTCTCGACCGGAAGGCAGGAAAGTATGTCCGGCAATTTCTTTTTCATGTTTTCTATTCCCTTTAGCGTGTATGCTGATCGTTCCTGAAAATTCACCTTCGGCACCAGTTTGTTGGCCGTTGTGGTGATGTAATTGATGTCTTGAGGCAAATCCTCAAACAACATGCGGATACTGGCTATATTGAGCCATTTGCCACGCTCAAGCCGGATGTAGTAAGGCGCATTACTAACTTCCATCAAACAAGCCGCAAAATCTTTTCTGTGTGCCCCATCATACAGCATGTACCCATTTGCATTCACCCAGGTGCTTCCTCCGGCATTGCTCATGTTATCAAGATAAATCAGTACCTGCATGCCCAGCTGTTCACCAAAACCCTTACCTGTTAATCGATTGGTATCTCCAGCATTCAATAAAATATTTGTATTAAAAAACGGGTTTGCACCAAGCGCGATAACTTCAGCAGAAGTACGGCAGGTTTTTCCATCTTTAATATAATAAACACTTTTTGCAACATTATTAACCAGTTCCAGGCTAAATACCTGAGCTCCATAAACAAGGGTAACCCTTTCGTCTTTATAAACATCAATCCCAGAATTCTCTATAGTAAATTTTGCATTCACCGGGCAAGTATCGCAGGTGCTGGACGCCATGCAGCCATTTCTACCTTTCGTGGCGCGACTTGCCCTTGCTGTGGGCTGACTGATGTATTGGCTGCCATAGGTTTTATGTAATATTTTGTCGACCAGGCTAAAAGTATGGGGGGGCAGTGGATACTTTCCCGTCCTTGGAAAAGGCGTACTTTCCGGTCCTGATACAGACATCAATTCTTCTGCTTCATAATAATAAGCGTCAAGATCTTCATAGGTTATGGGCCAGTCCTGTTCGATTCTAAAAAGGCTCTTCATTTTGAAATCTGAGGGCATAAACCGCGGAGTACAACCCCACCAGCAGTTTGAGCAGCCACCATATCCAGTGGTAAACGGCCATAGTTTTTTAGGATTTACGTTATTTATGGCCTCTTGCCAGGGTTCCTCATATTTTTCGTATTCAGAATGAATACCTCTTTTTACTTTGAGCCTTTCTTCATGCGCATAAAAATGTCCACGTTCAAGAACAAGTACTTTTTTATTCCCGGTACCAGCTTTTGATAGGTATTTCTTCAGAAAAAACGTTGATGCGAAACTGGTACCAACAACGATCAGATCGTAATCCTCATTCCTCATTTATACATTTGTTTTAGCGGTGAAAGTTCAAACTGATCAGTAGGCATAATTGTTTGCATTCTGTAAAAACCAGTGTAACCAGGGGATATCTACAAACATTAGAATGCAGAGCAAAATGGTAAACAATACCAGATAAAGCATAAACCATTTTCTGGTGTATAATTTTTCTGAGCCCTGTACCGGCGAATCATTAAGCAGGCCTATTCTTAAATACCAGGAAAAAAGCAAAGCGAAAAACGGAAAACTGACCAACAGTTCTATCCTATCCTTGATCAGAAAAATTCCCATAAAAAAGGCACAGGTAATTCCATAAAAAAACATGGAAACCAATAAGCTGTTTTCTGTATAGTATTTAAATGACCTGCGGTATTGTCCCGCAATCTCTGGATTTGCAATTAACCGGTATTCAGCGAAACGTTTTGTAGCCATTAAAAATGCCCCCCCCATCCAGTAAGCCACGATGATACTGACAGGTGGAAACGTATTGATCCAATCCAGATCCCATTTGCTATCAGGTACCCCCAGCGCAGGACTAAAAATAAACCAGCCTGCTGCAAAACGTATAGGATTGTTAATCGATTCAGTTAACACATCCAGAAATACCCTGTCTTTACTCCTAAAAGGCTTAACATTATAAATAATCCCCATAAATAGCAAAAAAACTGCCATTGAAAGAAATTTTAATGAGACACCGTATGCCAATAGGAGTCCTATAATTGCCAGGACAGTATATTCACAGTACACAATTACCGGATTTACAACCGAAACCACAGACGAACGTTTTCTTTTTAACGGGTGGTACTTGTCGAAACCTGCGTCGAGATATTCATTGATGACATAGTTTGCAGAAGCAATCAAACACATCCCTACCACACCAAATGCAATCTTAAACAGCAGCGCAGCATTGAAGGGTGTGTGAAAAATTGACAGTGCAAATAACATCCCCGGCACCATAAATAAATTCTTGACCCAATTATCTGGCCTGGCAATTGCAATATAATCTCTAGCACCTGCCTGTTGCATCCCACCCTCTTTTTTATATACAGCATCGTCCTGTAAAGTTGTTTTCCTGATCATAATAACCACTAAATTCTTGAATGTGTAACCTGCTCCACAAGCTTATAATAAAAACCTGAACGGGCCTCATTCCTGTCTATCAGCAAAAAAGGCACATTTGCCGCAGCTGCACATTTTCCATCCAGCTCATACCGGTCTCCAATAAAAAGGCAGGACGCCCTGTCCTTAATTTTCAACACGTCCATAATGTACTCCAGCCCTTTCACTGACGGCTTCATCGCATTAATATAGTTATCTGTTGAACTCACCTCAAGTTCAAAACTCAGATTCATCGCCAAATTCTTCTCTTTTGCGGGATAATCTGAATAAACCGTTTTATGTATGGACATCGCTTCTATCGTATAAAGAAATTCGGCTACGCCCGGGTATACGCAATCAGAAAGAAATTTAACAGGATAATCAAATATCCACTGCTGAACTATTTTTTTCACTTCATGTACCGGACTTTTTGTTTTTTCGGCACACCAGCTATATTGTGCATTATCCAGATCAGTGGAGCAAAAACCCGCTTTATTTTCCCTTTCCTTTCTAAAATGGTAGAGAATATAAAGATCTTTCAGTTTCCAGGGTCTTAATAAATAATATCCAAGTAGTCCTGCCAACACTTTTCTTCTTAGTTTTTTTTGATCATATAGCGTCCCGTCGACATCAAATATTACAAGCTTTAACTTATCCCAGGCTATATCATTCACGTTTTCAATTTATTTATGAGTAAAATTATTAAAAAAATCGATATTGCACACTTTTCCTATTTACAAATGAATACTTTAAGCTATAGAAAGGGTGCCGAACAGAAAAATATCTGGAAAACACTGCTTTTCCTTTTTATTTTTTTGGGTACAGTGTTGAGGTTGTATCATTTCTTCTATAACCGGTCTCTTTGGATGGATGAAGTTTATTTATCTGCAAGCTTAATTCAGTTCAACTTTATCGATTTGATAAAAGATCCACTGCTTTATCAACAAAAAGCTCCCATCGGGTTTCTGTTTACCGTTAAAATATTTGTATGGTTGTTTGGGAGCAATGAATTTTCCTTAAGATGCCTGCCGCTTATTTCCGGACTTTTTTCGCTGCTTGTTTTCATTCCTGTTTCAAAATATTTCTTAGGTTTCAGGGCTTCAGTAATTGCAATCGGAATTCTATCCTTTTCACCGGCCTTAATTTACCATAGCGTTGAGATCAAACAGTATTCAACTGAATTGTTAAGTACACTTTTATGCCTATACTTTTTGATCCGGTTTGATGGGGCAACAGGTTTACGGTCCCTCTTTTTATGGGGTATGATCGGGGGGCTAATTTTGTGGTTTTCGTACTCCTCTGTATTTATCCTTGCAGGAATCGGAATTGCCAGAAGCCTGATCTATATAATCAATAAAAAATGGAAGCTTCTACTCCTCGGCATCCTACCGTATTCGATATGGCTGGGAAGTTTTGCCCTGAATTATGTCTTATTTACACACAAGCATGCGGAATCAGAATGGATCGTTTACTGGTTCCGTGCTTATGGCAATTTTATGCCTTTCCCTCCTAAATCAATAACTGATTTAAAATGGTTTGCTTTAAATCTTTACCGTTTGATGGACTATCCATTAGGGCTATTATGGAACTTTAATTTTGCTTTTGCAAAAAATTCAATAGCTGTTATTTTAAAAATGCCGATATTATCAATAGGATTATTCATTGCAGGCACATATAGTTTCCTAAAAGGAAATAAAATATTATGCTTTAGTCTCTTCTTTCCTGTTCTACTAACCTTATTGGCTTCTGGCATGGAACTCTACCCACTTACGGAAAGATTTTGGGTATTCATTTCCCCAATATTTATAATAATTATTGTAAAAGGGCTGGATTTAATTTCATCATGGTTTAACGCAAAATTTTCATTTTTAATGATAGCGGTTCTTTTACTCTGCGGCCCTGTAGTTCAGTCGGCATACTATGTATGGTCTCCAGAAAAATTCTACGTACATAAAAAATCATTTCAAAGGGAAGCTTTAATGTATGTAAACCAGGAATATCGGGAAGGCGATGTTGTCTATATTTATTGGAACAACCTACCTGGCTATCGGTTATACCACCAGATGCACGAATTAAAATATACCGCGGTTGAAGGTAAGGACTATCGGAAGGAATCAAAAAATATAGAGGATTACAACAGGCACCTTCAATCCGAAATAAAAAGACTCGGAAAGCACAAAAGGGTATGGCTGATTTTTAACCTGCAATTTCTGACAGATATAGGAGATAACATAGATGAACCGGCCTGGTACTACAAGTCAGAAAAATCCCCTACAGAGAATTTGCTTAGCGAATTTTCAAGGTTAGGCAATCCTGTTAGCAAACAAAAAACAGCAGATATAGGTATATATTTAATTAATATTAACCACTAATAAGAGATTAAATTTAATTAGCTTTACCTTAGCGATTGAATATTTTCTTTTTTAAGCTGTAAAAAACCACTTTATTTATTCTCCATATGCGCGTTGCACATATAATTATGGTACATAAAAGTCCTGAACAATTGTTAAGGCTGGTAAAAAAACTTGACCACGCTCAATTTGACTTTTATATACATGTAGATAAAAAAGTTGACATCCTTGCATTTGAGCACATCCTTACCCTTCCAAATCTGAAGTTCATCAAGAACAGGGTGAACTGTAACTGGGGAGGTAACAGTTTGTTAACGGGAATTGTAAGTGCATTAACTGAAGTTTTATCTTTTGAGGTCCGATACGACTTCATCAATCTTTTGAGCGCTCAGGACTATCCGCTTTATCCTGCAGAATCAATTTATACTTATTTAGAAGCCAACAAAGGCACTAACTTCATTTCTTTTGATGCTTCCAGACAAACGGATTGGTGGAAGGCAGCTGTTTCGAGGTACGAAAAGTATCATTTTACAGATCTCAATATAAAATCGAAGTATTTCTTTCAAAAAGTTGTCAATACAGTGATGCCAAAACGAAAATTCCCCATTTATGCAGAATTGTACGGAGGAAGCAAATCAACCTGGTGGACCATCACTTACGATTGTGCAAAGTTAATATCAGACCAATTGTCTAATAACAGAAAGCTGATAAAATTCATCAGATATTCCTGGGGGACAGATGAGTTTATTGTCGCTACTATTATCATGAATTCTAAATTCAGGGATTCAACGGTGAACAACAATCTTCGTTATATAGACTGGTCGGAAGGAAATCCTAACCCTAAATTATTAGGAATGGAAGATCTGGAAAAAATAACAGCAAGCAAAATGTTATTTGCCAGAAAATTTGATATCTCGTATGACAAAGAAGTCCTGACAAGTATAGATAACAGACCTGATTCGATAAATCAGGTCTGATTATGATATTTATTTAGCTTCAACAAACATTGGAGTTTCAGTTACTTCCAGGTTCAGGAATCCATCCTCAGTGGCCACCTCTTTAACATTCATACTGGAACTTCCGGGATTAAGTTTGTAAATGACTGCTTTTTTAATTCCAGCACCCAAATCCAGCTGATAATTCTCTTTCCGGTCTGTTTCATCGGGCACCAGTAAAACATACATTTTTTTATTCTGGTAACTATAAATATCTACAACAGGATCTTTGCTTATGGTATTGTAATAGCTGTAATTCCCCATAAGCCTGGTAACCTGATAAATGTAATCAGCAGCTGGCCTTCTTTTATTCTTGGATACCAATCCGGAAAACCCAAATGGGTTACTTGTTTCCGTCCCAGGGTCATTATTATCATACAATTGATAAAAGAATAATTTATCAATACCAAGGCGTGCATATAATAATCCCAACCTTAAGATCCAGTCCGCCTGGGTAACTTCAGCTGATTTACTACCTATTGGAATAGCGCGCTGGATACTTTTTTCACTTACATCATACCCTGTTTCGGTCGACCATATCGGAATTTCCTGCCCAAGTTCTTTCACGTAATCGGTAAAAGTACCTGCTATTTTAGTCATGTCATTCGTTTCAGGTGCAACCCCTCTTCCCTTACTCCTGAAAGAAGCAAACCAACCAGTATAATCATTTGAGTACATATGATAATTGATCACATCAAAACAAAGATCAATTTTACCGTCTTTTTTTAAGCCACGATGTTTTTTACACCACTCCACCATTCGTTTAACATATTCTACATTTGGCTTGGCAATTCCTCCCATAACAACCACCATTGAAGGGTCTGCAGTTTTAACCCCCACTCCTTTACCGAGCCGCCCCTTATCTCCATCATAGAAAGCAGATAGCTGGGCCGCATACTCCTCCGGTGACTGCTCACTGTCTTTGCCTTTCCACCACTTATCCGGCTCGTTGCTGCTTTCCAGGTATTTAATATATCCAAGCCCTATTACAGGATCGGCAGTTTCTTTTGGCACAAGAATCAGCTTTTTGTCAATGTTGCGGTTACGTCCGTAACGTGCGGCAATCTGGAACCCTGCTCTGCCAATTTCCTTATAAGAAGCCGGCGCATCCCTAACCGCCTTATATTCGATAGGCATTAAATCTCTCTGCCGTTTTGCTTCAGGATAAGTATTTACGATCCAGGAAGGGGTGATCTGCAAATCCATCAATACAGTTATGCTGTCCTTATGACATTTCTGATAGATCTCATCATAACTCCACCCACCTTCAGGTTTGTGATTAAACCGAAAAACACCTTTGGAAGGTTCTATCCTTTCCCAGTCCAGGAAGTGCCGGAATCCACTAAAGGTCTTAATTAAATTATATTTAGCTGTGTCAAAGTTATAATGGTCGTCATAGAAATCCCACTCAAAACCATTTACTCCAAACATATCCTTAATTTTAACCTGTTTTTCCCTCAAGGGTTTCAGTTCTACTCCCGTCCTTTCCGGCTCAGGTTTACAACCATAAAAAAAAGCGATGACACCCGCTAACTGAAATAAAAGGCAAATTCTTTTCATATAAAAAATACTACAAGCCCAAAATTATAGGCCAAATACTATCAGATAAATATATTAATAAATGCAATATTATAATAAGAATTTGTAATTATTCAACCCAGAGCAATAACGTGCAAATATTTCCCCAATATCTAAAAACTCAGCACGAACTCTAACCCGCAAACTAAAAAAACAAAGTGCCTCATAGGGCTAAAATTAGATGAAAGCACAGTAATTTGTCACAAAAAAGTCATAAACAAAAAGTTCTTTAATTAATGAAGCGGGAAAAACATTCCACACATATCGTTTTTCGCACTGTTTTGAAGGAAATTAACTTATATGAAACTTTTGTGTTAAAATTAAAAATACAAAATTCTGTATAAATTTCATTACAATTGCAGCCACTTTTGGGATAAAATAAAAAGTATGAATAAAAAATTATTGCTACACCTATCATTAAGTGTATTAGCCGTAGTATGTCTGGCTTGTAAAAAAAATCCAGCTATTGAACAGCCAACAACTCCTCCGGTAGAGGTGCCCGTTGTAACCCCTCCTACAACACCACCTAAAGATACCACAACTACTCCCCCAAATGCAACTGTACTAAATCTTGGTACTGGTAGTGGTAACCTTTTGATTGATGGCAAGTCTCTTAATATTTCTGCGAACACAGTAATTAAAATAAAAGGTGGCTCTTATAATGATATCCAGGTGGCTAATTTTCAGATTGAAAATGGCACTGTTCGCATAGAAAATGATGGACTTGTGGAATTGGTTGGCGATAGGCAGGTAAGTATTTCCAATGTAAAAAATGTGGTTTTCTCAGGAAGCGGAACTCCCGGTATCGACAAAGGATTTGTTTTCCGAGATAAAAACTCAGATATGGCATCCGTTCAGTTAAGAAACAACGTCGATAATTTTACTTTTAAAAACGCCAGCTTTAAAAATATATCCACCTATAACGTCATTCAGTACGAGTCAAAAAAGGTTTATGATGGAAGCGATGCTTCATGCTCAAAAAACCTGAAATTTTTAAATATTGATTGCGATAATACGGGAACACTGATCAGATTTAAAGGATCTGTAGAAAACGGCGTAATCACTGGCTTACTTAGAAATGTAGAAATTGCTTATGTGACTTTTAAAAATTCACCTGGTGTAGGCAGCGCTTTCGTGATGGAAAATGTAGATGGATACGATATCCATAACAACTTTGTTCAAAATGTAAACCAGGACAACAGCAACCACAATGGGGTTTTTTATCTACAGGGAAATGGCAAATTTTATAACAACATAGTAAGAGACCATCAGGGTAATTCAATAAGGGCCTGGGTGTATAGTATTGGAACCACTCCGCAAAAAACCTTGATTTTCAATAATGTGGTGATCAACTCGCGTCAATACAGTGCATTTGAGCTCCAGGCATTTACCAGAAATATGATTGGCGGTAGAACAACTTATAGCAACGCTGAAGTTTTTAACAATACCTGCGGCAATCTATTACCTAAAGGAGCCTTTCCCGCCCAGATTCTTGACCTTTACAGCCTTCTTGGAGGAAAATGTGACATCTTTAACAATATTGGATATAAATTTACAATTGTTGGTCAGAACAATACCAATTTTATCTGGAATGAACTGGGTGATACCAAAGGCAACGGATTCAACAATAAATATTTCAAAACATATGAGGAGGCAGGCATAAAGGACGACAGTTCTTTCAAACTGAATACGACCTCCAGTCTGAAAAACAGCGGAAGTGCACTGTCGGGGAGGGATCTTGAAAATTATACGAACCAAGCTGTGACTTATGATCTTTACGGAAGTTCGAGACTTATGTCTGCCCCTTCTATAGGTGCCGTTGAATAATTTAACCCAATTGCCATGAGTATAAAATTCTTGACCCTGCTTTTCATCAGTCTTTCATTAACCTGCTGCTGCTGCAAAAAAAAGCAGATATTGCCTGCAGAACCGGTACTGGATGTACCGAAAAAAAATGAAGACATCCCTGTCACAGTTACCGGAACCAAATTTAGAGATGTATTGGGAGTCAATGGATTTGACTGGGAATATACCGTTGACAATTCAAGCCAGCTAGATCAAAATAAAGTAAATCTGATCAATGCTTTTACTGGCTTCAGACAGTATCTCGATTGGGAAAGGATTGAGCCCCGTGAAGGCGCATTTGACATGGGCTACTACGATCAGATTTATCAAAAGAATGCCGAACTGGGAATAACATCCCTCATTTGCCTCCAGATCATGCCAGGCTGGATGAGAAAAACATATCCTGAATACAATGCCGCTGATCCTTTCGGTAGTTTACGGGACTATACCCCTGTTCCCTACGGGCGCGATAAAAATTCTCCGGCATCTTATGTTGCCATGGCAAAGGCTGGCTTTCAGATTGCAGCCAGGTACGGAGCAAACAAAATGGTAAACAGAAGCCTGATTAAAACAAGTACTTATGAAGCAGCTTCCCCAAAAATAGGTCTGGGCACATTAGGATATATAGAGTGTAGCAATGAACCCGATAAGACCTGGAGAGGACCAAATGCTCAACAGACCCCAGAACAGTACGCAGCACAGTTATCGGCCTTTTATGATGGTCATATGGGTACACTGGGTGCAGATGTAGGTGTCAAAACAGCAGATCCTGACATGAAAGTAGTAATGGCTGGTATAGCCGATCCAAATCCGGATTTTATCAGGCGCATGATCGATTGGTGTAAGTTGAACAGGGTTAAAGACGGTAAGTTTACCCTTTGTTTTGATGTCATTAACTACCACCACTATTCAAATGAAAACTGGAAAACAGGAAAGGCTCCTGAACTGTCAGACGTAGGTACAGTAGCGGACAACTTTATCCGGCTAAGTGATGCCCATGCAAATAAGACTGAAGTATGGGTTACAGAATGTGGTTTTGATGTTAACCCAAAGAGCTCGCAGGCCGTCGTACCGATCTTAAACAAATCTACCCGCGAAACACAGGCCGACTGGATTCTCAGAACCAGTCTTTTATATGCCAGAAAGGGAATAAAACGCACCTTTTTCTTTATGCTAAACGATGTTAATGTTAACGATGACACACAGTACGCTTCGGCTGGATTGATAGAGAACGGAAAACGGAGAATATCTGCTGATTACATTTATCAGGCAAAAAAGCTAATGGGTGATTACATTTATCAATCAACAGCTTCGACTGATCCTCTTGTTGACCTTTATACTTCAGGAACCGGAAAAATATATGTACTTACCGTACCTGATCAGAAAAACCGGAAGGCCAACTACACTTTAAACCTGGGCAATGAAGTAAAAGAAGTTACCCTTTACACTCCACAGCCTGGTGCCGACGAAATGCTGGCTAAAAAGGTAAGTGTAAATGGTTCTCTGGTTGTAAGTGTAACAGAGACCCCTACTTTTGTCAAGATAAATTGATCAGCTGCGTTTCATAAATTTCTTGTAGTTTCTTTCTATCAATGAAAGAAACTCCCAATAGCCGTCACGATAGATCGTAAAGAATGAAAATTTCTGATAATATTTATTAAGCGCATAGTATCCTATCGTAAGCCCGGTAAGGGTACTTAAAATAGATGCTCCCGCAACACCATAGATGCTGTTGGTTAATTTTATGGCTACGATATCCGTAACTACAGTTACAACAACCATTAACATAACTTTTAAAAAGTTAATTTTAGGCAAATGGATAATATCCAGGGTTAAACCAAAAAAACGTTCAGCAGAATAAAGAAGGGAAATAACCATAAAAATCCTTAAAATATTCGGAGCTTCTGTAGCCACGTACTTTTCTCCACCCAGGATTAATATGGCATAGTCGGCAAAAACAAATCCAACAATCAGCAATGGCATCAGAAGAAAGGTAATCAAACCAATATTTTTCTTCATCACCTGCAGCAACTCTGATTTCTGACCGGAATTAAAATAGGCAGACAAAGAAGGCATAGCAGTAAAAACAAAACTCCTTAGTGGAATTTCCACTACCTGCGTCAGCTTGGTTCCTGCGTTATATATGGCCAGATAAGCCGGTCCCATAAAAAGTTTAATGATAAAAGAATCGGCAGAATTTAATAAAGTAGCACTCAGGTTGGTGCCTACACTAAATTTCCCAAAATTATACATCTCTGTTACCCCTGCCTTCGTTTTATACTTTAGTTTGCTGATTTCAGTCCAGCCACATATCAGGGCTACTGAACTTGATATCAGATTGGCAGCAAGATAGCAGTACAGCACTTTATGAATGTCCATCTTATTGATAAAGATCATGATGAGTAACAAAACCAGAAAGCAGCCCTGATTGGAAAAATTGAGGATGAGCAAGCGGTCGAATCGCTGTTTTCCCTGTAAAATACAATTGGAAACAAAAAAGGGAAGTGAAAAGAGATAATTTATGCTAAAAAAACGGAGAAACAATGTAATGCTGGTGTCCTTTATATGAAGAGAAATGAAATATGCCGGAATATTGATCAGCATGAACACTCCGGTAATCAAAATAGCTATAAACCAAGTAGATCCTATAATCTCGCTTTTCCTTTGCTCGTCTGATCCTGCGTAAAATTTTACAAAAGCTGTAGATAAAAACCCTGATCGAAATGTATCTACCAACAATAAAACAGTCAGAAAGAAACCCCAGTTGCCCATATCCTCCTGCGTCAGCGATCTGAAAAGCAAAGAAAGCGTAACCATGCCTATTACCGCATTTATTCCATTGCTGGCCAGAGACAAGATATACTTGCTTCTGAGCATATCAAATATAAACGAGATTTTTGCTTTCATAAGAATTGTTATTTTGAGAACGATTGCAGCCTTGCAGTAAGGGCCTTCACCAAACCACCTTCTTCCATTAGTCGCCTGTCTGAGGTCCACACCAACGAACGGTTGTTAGTTATCTTTTGTAATCTGCCAAATTTGTTTTTTAATTTCAACGCCAGGTAACCATCTTCATTTGCGCCCGGAGGGTGCTCATATCCCCCAACCTCAAGTCCCTGGTCCCTTCTATACGCAGTACTGCAGCCATAAGCATACATTGCCTCTTCTTTATTCCTCTGAATCAGCCCTTTAAATATATCACCCAGGGTTTCATACAGAAAATAAGGAACTCTATACCCTGAAGTCTCTGGTAAAAAAGCAAATCTTCCATAGGCACAGGCAACATCCTTATTCGCTAACAGCGGCCTTGCAAGGAGTTCTACCCAATATGGGCTGTAAACAGAATCAGCATCGGCATTCATAATAATCTTCCCTCTCGCAGCTGCCAACCCGGCATTTCTCGCATGTTTCACTCCCTGCTGGTATTCTATTAAATGATTAACACCTGTCATTTCAATTAATTTTTGGGTGTTATCTTTAGAATTGTTGTTCACGACCAATATTTCGACATCCAGATCTGTAAGGGTTTCTGCTAGTGAAGATAGTGTTCTCAGGATAGACTTCTCTTCATTATACGCTGGTATAATTATACTTACATCTGGTTTTTCAGGTCTGAATTTCTTCAGGTTGCCACGAAGATCTTCCACCTGACTTAAAAACCAGTCAGCATCCTGCTGTTGTTTTCTAATGTAAGTGGGAACAGTTAAAGGTCTGAAAGGCATAACTTCTCCATTTGTAGTTTGTAAACATAACCAATACTTCTCATTTTCTTCATAACCTTCCCAATTTCATTTCTTCAACAGCATAGTTACAGGCCCGGGCCGTAAGTGCCATGTAAGTAAGCGAAGGGTTCTGGCATCCGGATGAAGCCATACAACTGCCATCAGTTACAAATACATTCTTTACTGCATGAACCTGGTTGTAGGCATTTAAGACCGAGGTTTGGGGATTCCTTCCCATTCTCGCAGTTCCCATTTCATGAACGGTCGCTCCTCCGGCCCTGTTATAAGAAAAGGTTTCTACATCTTTAAACCCGGCTTGCTCCAACATTTCACCGCAACTCTCACGTATATCGCGCATCATTAAATTTTCATTCTCTCCAAACGAGAAGTTTATCCTGATCAGCGGTAAGCCATGACGGTCCTTTTGATGAGGATCCAGGCTTACCCTGTTGTTTGCACTTGGCAGGCACTCGCCCCAGCCTGCCATCCAAACGCTCCATGGCCCAGGTTTAGTCAACTGGTCTTTAAAATTTTCACCAAATCCCCTTAACAATCCCATTTTATCTCTCCAGTTTTCACGTTCACCATAGCCCTGAATGTTATAGCCTCGAAGAAATCCTCGTTCTTCATTGTCATTCAGGTTGCGGAATCTTGGTATCAGGAAACCTGCTGGTCTTCTTCCTTTATAATATTTATCGGCAAAACCTTCGTGATTGCCTTTCGCACCTGAACACGAATGGTGGTCCATTAAATTGCGACCAAGTTGCCCGCTATCGTTGCCCATTCCATTTGGGAAACGCTTTGATACAGAATTCAATAAAATTGAAGTAGAGGCGATAGTAGACGCATTCACAAAAATTATCCGGGCAAAAAACTCAAATTCCTCATGGGTATTTGTATCAATCACGCGTACTCCTGTTGCTTTCCCTTCTTTGTCATTATAGATCAATCCCTTAACAACAGAGAATGGTCTAAGTGTCAGGTTCCCGGTGGCAGCAGCAGCAGGAATTGTTGCACTGTTACTGCTAAAATACCCTCCGTAAGGGCATCCTCTTGAACATAAATTCCTGTACTGGCAGGGACCACGGTCCTGCCAGCCTCTGGTAAGATTTGCTACTCTTGCAATAGTAAGTAAACGGTGTTCATCGTTTTTCTTTATCGAATCGGCCAGATGTCGCTCTATACAATTCAATTCCATAGGTGGTAAAAAGATTCCGTCTGGCAAATGCGGTAAATTTTCGCACTTACCACTTATTCCTATAAAACGTTCCACATACGCATACCATGGTGCAATATCCTTATACCGGATTGGCCAGTCTACCCCATTGCCATCTTTCAGATTTGCTTCAAAATCCAAATCGCTCCATCTGTAGCACTGACGTCCCCACAAAAGTGATTTTCCACCAACCTGATAGCCCCTGACCCATTTAAAAGGCGATTCCTGGATATATGGCTGTTCGTTGTCGTTTAAATAAAACAACCTATCATCTTCATTTGAAATTGAAGCCCTGAGTGGAGTAGTTTCCAGTTCCTTTTGGGTGTTGTTTAACCTGTATTTAAAATCCCAGGGATTCATGTTCGCAGTCGGATAGTCTATGATGTGTTTTACATCTCTCCCTCTATCCAGCATAAGGGTTTTCAAACCCTTTTCACAAAGCTCCTTCGCTGCCCAGGCACCGGTTATTCCCGAACCAATTACAATTGCGTCGTATGTATTGTACTTTTTATCAATTAAACTCATTACCCTGTTATTCAGTTGCCCAGCATTTTTGGTGAGAGGTTAATGAAATACAGGCCTCGAAAGTCCCCGGAATATAATCGTAAGCCAAAGCTTTTGTTGCGCCTGCCTCAGACGTACAATACCCCAATACAGTATAGTACTTCATCAGGTAAATGAAGGTATCTCCCATCAGCTTATGGTGTATTTTATGCACGATTGGGTTCTTGTTCTCTTTATCTTCAAAATGTACCAGAACAGCCATCCTTTGTTCAACACTGCAAACTAAATAGTCCCGACCAAAAGTCTTCAAAGTATAGTGCTCCAGTTCTTTCAACCCCTCTATAAAATTATTCTGTGATCTTTTTTCGGTGCACTCAACTATCATTTTAATAATAAAGTCCTGCACTTTCGCAGCCTTGGCTCCCGGCGTATCCGTAGCCGGAATAATGGTTTCAGCAATTTCTCCAATCAAGCTTTGTTTTCCGGCGAGATAACCTATATCCGGTTTTTTAAGTAAACGCCGGAATTTGAAAAAAAAAGAACCCGCAAAGGCTACAATTGCAATTGCCAGCAGGCTAAGTATCGCTGTTCTTCTATTTATAATTTTCATTAAACTATATATAAAAATGAGTCATAACAGGATTTCAATGAAAACTATTCTGCAAGCGTATGGTACACCGAAAGTAATTGTTCTGCTGATGATTTCCAAGTAAATTCCGCAGCTCTTTTTATCCCTTTTTCTTTCATTTTAAGCATGAGTCCGCTATCGGAAGAAAGCTGTTTCATTTTTAAGGTAATGTCTTCGCTACTGAAGGGGTCAACGAACAATGCAGCATCAGCAGCCACCTCTGGCATCGATGAGGTATCTGATGTGATAACAGGGGCGCCACAGGCCATCGCCTCCAGAATCGGCAACCCAAAACTTTCGCGGAGTGAAGGGTATAAAAACAATGTACAACAATTGTAGAGCAAGGGCATGTCTTCAGAAGGGATATATCCCGGAAATAAAAAAGCTGGCTTTAAGTCAACCGCGTTCAGTTTCGTTAACATTTCATAAACCAGTTCCCTATCGTAATCAAGAATCACCAGGGGCAGCCCATCCGGATCGGATTTTTTATAATCCACATAAGCTTTTACCACATTGGTTGTATTTTTTTTTGGCGCAGTATTGCCAAGAAACAACATAAATTTTTCAGGGAGCGTATGCAAAGTCCTGAATTGTTCTATTAGCCGGGGCTCAAGCTGTGTGGTAAACTTAGGGCTTACGGCATTATAAATAACTTTCACCGCATCTTCCGGTAAATTCAGCCGTTTTCGGATCACTTCCCGTTCATAATTAGAAACGGTAATTACAAGCTTACTCATTTTCACAATTCGTGGAACCACCAATTTTCTGTAAATATTACCAAAGTTCTGGTAAGCCGTACCTTTAAAATCTGTTTTCTCCAAATAGATTACATCATGCAAAGTAAGTACGAGCGGAACAGTTAAGCGAAGCGCAGAGGTATTGCATGTGGAATGCAATATATCCAGTCTATCTTGCTTTACAGCAGCAGGTAAAGCAATCTGCTCCCAGGTGGCATAGCTTCTGGCCCTGATTTCCCTGATCTTGAAGTTACCGGTTTCCTGAATGCACTTGTCTACATCTTCCCTTACATAAACGATATACTCGTTATGAGTGTCCATCTGCTGAAGCTCTTTGATCAACTCAAGGGCAACCACTTCCATTCCATGCTTCTTCTTCCTGAAAAGCCGCTGTACTTCTATCCCTATGCGTAATTTATTTTTCATTGGTCTGTTCGTTGATTTTCTCTTTATGATAATGTTGGGTAGCTACCGAGAGTTGATTAGCCTTCTTCACCTTTAAAAGCGCAAGTATTTGAAAGTAAATAAACCTTGGGGCATTTTTCAACGATTTGTATATGCGCTCGTCGGCCTTAAAATAAGCGAGTGCGATAAAGACTGTGGCAAAAAAAACAACCAAAGAAACCAGCCAGTAAAAAACCATATACGGCATGAGGACCAGATCTACCATTGCAAAAAGGCAAGCAAGCATCAGCAACATAAATAGTGGCGGGCGAAGCAGCATAATACTAAATAAAAGCTGATTTCTGTTCAATTTCACCAGGGATTTGCCCAATAGGCGAGCGCCAAGAAAAAGATACCTGAACCAGGTATTGATCCACCTTGCACGCTGATTTACCAGCTGGTCTGTCTTTGCCGTTTTTTCGTCGTATACAACTGCTTTTTCTGAAAAAGCAATTCTGTGTCCGGCAGACAAGATTTCATATTGAAGAATTTTGTCAAATCCGGCTCCCTTAAACTGGTTATGTTCAAGGCATTGCTTATACAGTTCAGTTGTAAATGCCATACCAGAACCAGATAATGCGGCAGAAGATCCGGCCTCAAACATCAATTTTCTGTCTATAAACCGGTAAAATATATCACCCGCTTCGTCAAGACAAGCATAGGTCGTATCCAGGTTCTTCGCTTTCCTAACCCCTTGAACGGCCACATAGCCTGCAGCAAAAGTTTTATTAAGTTCATTAAAGTAGGCTTCATGTACCAGGTTATCACTATCAATAATCGTCAGGTACTTGTGCTCCCTTTTAAAACGGTCAATTGCATAAAAATGAGATTTTGTATTACTGGCCAGTACAGACTCCGGCCTGAGCACAATAATCCGTTCATCATCAAATTTCAATTCACTGACATCACAGTTATCTGCAACCACATAAATCAGGTAATTATTGTAGCTGGCTTTTAGTATCGAATCAACAACCATAGGTACAAGACTGACCTGCTGGTAAGCAGTAATGATGACCGCATAGTCGGCTTCTATAGCTTCCTCATGCGTCATACGAGTCCTGTTGCTCAGCAGTTTCAGTACATAAAAAATAAGGGGCATTAAAAAATGGAGGCCCACCAGCACCTGTATAAAAATAAAGCTATACAAAACTCCGTTCATAATGTTGCATTTTTTGCTATATAGTCGGCAATGGCACTATAAATGTTTTTCACACTATTTTCCCAGGTATGGCTTTCAGCAAAATCTTTTCTGGATTGCTGAAGTTCCTTGTTGTCTTCTCTCAGGGCACGTCCGATACAAGTGATATAGTCCGCTTTACCTTCAGCAAGATAAACATGATCTTTAAATAATTCCATTGCGCGCGTTTTAGTAGCTACAATGGGTTTACCCATAGCCAGGTATTCATCAATTTTACGCGGATAATTTCCTACAGTCACCTGATTAACCACCTGAGGGTTAATACATACATCAAAAAACTGTATGTAAGATGCCAGATCAGCTATAGGTTTACTCCCGGTGAAGATTATATTTTTAAGTCCATGAAGGTCACTTTTTTTGAAATCATCATCCTCTGGGCCCACCAGTACCACGGTCCAGTCCGGACGCTCTGTAGCCAGATGTCTGATCAGCGCGATATCCAGTCGCAAACTTTGCAGCGCACCCACATAACCGACAACAGGGGTATGAATATCCGCCAGTTCAACAGGCTTTTGCGCATGCTCATTTACCTTAAAAATCTGAAGGTCACAGCCCTGGCCGACATAATAAGCATATGGGTTATACTGACTGCAATAATCTGTCAGGTAAAACGAATTTGCCAGACAAAGATTGCTTTTTGCCATCAGCTTAGGTTCAAGGCGCTCACCATGCCGCTTCCAATAGTCAACCGCCAGCATAAAATCCCGCGAATAATAAATACTGAGTTCAGGTTTCAGGAGGTCAGCAAGATAATAACCTTTAAACATTTCGCTATCATTGAACAAGATAACGTCTTTAAAGCCCAGTTTCTTTATGGCCCGCTGTATGGATTTTGCAAACTTTACGTTGTTCCTTTTGTTAAAAAAATCGAAAATTAGTTTATTGTCAATCCAATTAATCGACTCTACCAAACAATCAGGAAAAAGATTCCAGATGTTGTCAGAAACATGAACCAGTCCTTCGCTTTTTCCTTCAATAACCGCTATTCGTTTTTGCACCCGCTGATCAGCTTTGTGCTTCCATTTTGTAATCCTGTCCAATGGCGAATTGACATACAACACACGATTGTGCTTTGCAACTTCCTCTGCAATGTTCTTACAATTGCTTCCTATATCTGTATCCCAGGCTTGCTGGCCAAGAATAATCACATCCCTATCAATCATACAGACAATATTAAACAGTTTAAACCTTTTTCCATGCTTTTTCTTCAAAGCTATATTGTTTGACCACCCTGGCCGGATTTCCGACAACAACACTATATTCCGGAACATCTTTAGTAACTACACTTCCCGCACCTACCACTGCATGCCGCCCAATGGTAATACCTGCGGTAATCACACTATTGGCTCCGATCCAGACTTCGTCAGATATAACAATCTGTTTAACAGTATCTTTCTGCAAACTAGGAGCTATATCAGGGTCTTCATACCCGTGGTTGAGTCCGGATACCACAATATTTTGTGCCAGCATAACATCGTTACCTACCGTTACAGGACCAATCAGCACACTTCCGATTCCAATAATACTATGGTCGCCTATAAGTACGTTCCCCATCCCATTATTTACAGTAACAAAATCTTCAATAATTGAACCTTTTCCCAACACAAAGCGATTAAAAGGAAATACATCCATGCGGCTATTCCAACGGATTATGCTTCTGCGCCCCCTTTTATGTAGAAAAGGATTTACAAAGATCCTTACCCACAAGCGGGGCCTGTGGTCATTGGAAGGGATCAATAGCCAATGTGCAATCTTTTTTAGTTTATGATTTTTCTTTATTTTATCAACTACTGACATCGTACTATTTATTTCAATCCAATAATTATTTTTTCCCCTTCAACTCCTGAAAGAAAGCAACAGCAAAACAAATCAAGCCAGGAATTAAAAAAATTTCAAAAGGCATATTATCTTACACATTTAAAAACTTAGGTTCGTGTTTTTCATCAAACTTTGGACACATAAAAATAAAAGCCAATGATATCCAGACTACTATTGCCGAAGGCATGGCATTCATTACTTCGTTACCATAACTACAAAAAAAGAGTCCTGCTGTTGAAGACAATAGTGCAATCGCTTTATATCTTAACTTCGCATTCCTGATTTTCCAGATGATCCCACAGCATTTGCCCAAAAGATACATCATCATACAAAACCAAAAAGTAAAACCAACAATACCATACATTGCCCAAAGCTTTACCCAATAACTATCCGGCTCCACTGTAGACAGGAATTTATCTTTATTATACTCCTTTCCCCATGCTCCAATAACACCAAGACCGCCACCAAAAGGCCGGGTCTTTAAATATTCTGCCAGAATTTGCTGATTTTGCAGGCGTACATTTAACGAAGCTTCCTTAGGATCTAAGGCCGTACGCATCCTATGGATCGCATAGTTTCCACTACCTATCGACGTATATTTTAATACAAACAGGCACATGGCTGCACCGACAATCCCTAATGCCAGAACCTTGATGTTTTTAGTCAGCGTAATCGCAATAAAGGCACCTACAACCAAAGCAAATAAAGCTCCCCGCGTACCCGAAATCAGCATCCCGTAAACAAAGAAAACAGACAAGATTAGCATCGCTATTCTAATCCAGGTTTTAAAAGGCCCTAGGGCCAGCATTACCGCTGTCAGGATAAATGCCGCCTGCGAAGCACCGAACTGTCCCGCGTCACTATAAAAAGAGAATACCCTCAATTTTCCCCACAACATATGGGTAATAGATCCTCCTTCGTCTAAAAACCTTTGTTCACCAGGTGACAAGCCAATATGCTGCTGCTTAATTCCGTTCAAAGCCGCTAAAAACGACAAGGAAATGATCAAAATAATAAAGAGGTTTAACTTCGACTCCGAATTATAAAGCAAAAAAACAAGCGGAATAGCAAGAATTGGAAACAATGCTGTACTTCTTACCTCCTGCAACCATCCCCTTACACTGGCTCCTGCTGGGTTAATCAATTCTACACAGCTAATGATAAACCAAACAAGCATCACCTTAGTAAGGGGATTATTGATGTTTTTCCAGTCGAACTCATTATGCATAATGATGACAATGATCCAGGCCAGCAATAGAAAAACTTCTATGCCGATTCCAAAAGGAATAGCAGAACTTGTCTCCCGGGAAAACAAGCCCATCGTAAAACAGTATACGATTAAAGCTGACAGCCCCAGAGAGGGATTCCTCGCCAGCAGCAGAATATAGATCACAAAAAATGCAGCAACTACCAATAAAACCGGCCCAACTATAGAAGCAACAGTTAAAAAGCTAATTCCGACTGCAATTACCAATCCTATAAGAGACAAAAGCAAAGTCCGCTTTGTTTGAGATAGGGAAGATATAAATCGGATCATTTTTAAATTTAGAGAATATTTTTAACCTGCACAGCGCAAAAACAAATCATTAGTTTTTAACATTTTCTAATTTCACCTTGTTGATTACCCAGCCCAGGAAGCCCGGCTGGTTTCTGATGTAATCTACCAGTTCTTTATCATGATCTGTTAGTCTGTTACCTGCCTCAAAAACTGCAATGTTATTCTCTGTAAACAACAACCATTCCTTTGCCATATTGATATCGCTAAGGGTATTAACGTCAATAATTATCACATCAAATTCATTCCTCAAAACCTCAAATCCGGCTTTTAAACTGGCCGCATTCTGCATTTCCAACAAAGAAGAATGATTTGTGCTCTTATTCATGACCGTAATCAGATCTTCGGTTTGTATTTCACGCTTCACCAAAAATGCTTCAAAATCCTGGCTTAAGGTAAGCTCTTTTGAATTGGACTTTGCTACATTGACATCCCCGCCTATTAAAAGTACTTTATTTCCTACCATGGCAAAAGCATAGGCCAGGCTGCTTGCAATAAACGATTTTCCTTCATTTGCTTTCAAACTGGTAATGCCAAGTATTTTAGAGTTATTTCTTGCAAAATCAGCTGAAATTTCAAACCTTAACGATCTGAGCAGGTCTTTATAAACCGCAAATTCAGGATTATGCTCGTTATCTTTCCAGATGCTTCTGATGCTCAGGTTTGAATTCTTCATATAATTCAAACTGCCCAATACTTTCGATTTGGTGGCATACTGAAGTTCCTTCGCATTGTTAATTGTATTGTCCAGCAGAAACATGCCTATTAAACCCAGAAAACAAAATGAAAAACTCGACACCCCTGCCAAAGCCACATACAGAATTCCTTTTGAGGGCAAAGGAGGCCCCGGAAGCCCCCATTGTGCAACCTGAAGTTTCAAAGCAATGTTTTGCTCCGTCCTGTTTTGGTTATAGGTATCCAATGCCGTCATATAATCCTTAGTGGCCAGTTCAGCATCCCTTTCATAATTCTGTATTCCTGCATCAAACGGCACCATTGTATTGTACTTGGACTTAAGAACAGCCAGCTCATTATCAATAGAACGAATGCTTCCTTTTGCCTGACTTACTGCAGTTTCCAAGGTTAACCTCTGCTGAATCAGCGCCTGCCTTGATGCCTGCGGGTTAGTTACGTTGTTGTCAGACATCCGGCTGCTTAGCCTGTCAACCAATCGATTAAGGGAATCTATTTTTGCCTTATCCGCCATTTTGAAATTACCATCGATATAGGCATCATTCGCAATCTTGAGTTGATTTTTGAGGTTAACCATCGCCCGGTTATCAGCTGTGGAAGTCCCGCCCGAAAACACGTCAGAACCATTCAGTTTTGCATTAATATCGGCTATGGCCATTTGGTTTGACTGGATGTCACGCAAAGCCTGAGCCTTCCTGTCCTCGTTCTGAGAAATCTGGCCATACACCATTTCAGACTGTTTATCCAGGTTCAAAACACCATTTTGCATCTTAAAATTTTTAAGTGCAGCATTCTTCTGGTTCATTGCCGTTTCTTTCTTTTTTAATAAAGAATCAAGCAATTCAATAGAATTCGTTTGGTTAACGTCCACGTCAACACTGTACGAATTTATGAACTCACGCGACAAGGTATTGACAACAAATGTGGAAAGATCAGGGTTATTGGAAGTAAAACTTACGTTGATAAAGTCACTGCCATCAGGTCTGAAAATATTTAGTTTTTTTTCCAGGCTCTCTTTGTCATACCCCATCGAGCCCGCCAGATCGTATAATTTATATGGCCCTTTATTAGCATCAATGGAAAGCACCTCTCCGTTTTTTAATTTCTCCTGGTAAAGCCTGATCACCTCTGCCCTTTGTGTGGCATTTAAAGAATCTACTTTTGGACTGTAAGGCTTAAATGCATTGCTTGGATACTCTAGGTCGTGCAAAACAAGCCTGTAAGAAAGCATACTCATCACTTTCCTCATCTTCAGTCTTTCGATAATATTCGAAAATTGCTGACTTATTTTGAAGTAGTCCATCCCCTGATTGCCACTTACAACAACCTGTTTGGACTGATCGATGATTCCGGTTGCAATCTGTACTTCAGAATTATATTCCTTTGGTAAATTTTTTACGAGAAAAAAAGTCACGACTACTGCTACGATCGGAACAATAATCAAAATCCATTTGTATCTGTTAAGAAGTTTTAAAAAGGCCTTCAGGTTCATCTATTGCAATTTGCTATTTTACGTCTGATAATTTAACACCGATGATCTCTTCCAAGGAATCTTTAGCTCCCAGCAGATTTACTTCAGTTTGTATTTTTGCTGTAGTGGCATTGGTCAGGTTAATCCTCGATTGATTATAGGTATCAAGCGAAATTTCACCTTTTTCAAATTTTCCTCTCAAATTATCTGCAGTATTTTTATTGTCCTGCATACTGGTTGTATAAATTTTCAGTTGGTTGATTTGCTGTATATAAGTATAGTATCTTTTTTTTACTTCAACTTCTAAAGCCAGTTCGTATTCCTTCGCCTGATACTGAGCAATCTTGTAATCAGATTTCGCTTTTTTTGCAGTGAATGGTTTTTGTAAAAAACTGCCCAGGTTTACGTTAACCCCAAACTGGAACCCGTTCACATTATAAGGGTTTACCGGGTCAAGAACAGATCTGCTTTCTGGTCTGTAAAAATAAGAAGCATTAAATATATCCAGGTAAGAAAGCGCGGTAATAGGCAGTTCATTTTGAGTTTTTGTTACAGTCTCATTGATTGCTTTCCGCTTTGGATAGTTTTCTTTTGCCAGTGCGATGTACTTCTGTAAATCGGCATAATTAATTTCTCCGATAATAGACTCCTGTGCATAAGTCTTTAAACCGGTAACCATTAATAATATTAGTGCAATTTGTAACGACTTTTTCATGTAATTCTATATTAATTTATATGATAGGTTAATTTTATCTGCTGTTTACACCTGTTCTTTCTGTATTAATGCAGGTATGGTTTTAACAATGATTTTAAGATCTAAAAAGATAGAATAGTTAGCTGCATAATAGTTGTCCAATTCTTTTCTTTCTGTTTCAGACATGTCTTTTTTGCCCCTTTTACTGATCTGCCATAAGCCTGTTAGGCCAGCCGGCCCAAGGAATCTGGTAGACCATTCATTTGTGGTCAATTGCTCTGCTTCGTACAACGGTAATGGCCGGTTACCTACTAATGACATATCTCCGATAAACACGTTGATCAACTGAGGCAATTCATCAATACTCGTCCTTCTTAAAAAAGATCCAAGCTTAGTAATCCGGGGATCATTTTTAAACTTAACAAAAGCTGCCTTGCCATTCTTTTTATTGGATTCGTTCGAATATTGGTTCAGGTCTGCAATAGAAGCAATCATCTGATCTGCGTCGCTTCTCATTGATCTGAACTTATAAAAGTCAAATATTTTATATCCTGCACCTACCCTTTTACTTTTGTAAATAACCGCTCCTTTTGATTCCAGTTTGATGAGTATCGCTACAAGAATAAAAAGGGGAGTTAAAAACAACAATGCAAAGCCGGAAGTCAAAACATCAAAAACCCTTTTTGTTAAAGGAATCTGGTACTCCACATCCATTTGTTTGGAAAGTTCCAGAAGTTTTGGTTTGATTAGCTTGAATTTGATCAAAAAATTAAGCCTTTCATAAAAATCTTCTACCGGAAAAGGATAAGTATAGTAATCATTTACCTGTAGCTTTAATGCCTTACTTCTCCATTCCTTATTTTCTTTTATTCCGAGCAGCACAATAACCAACCCGTGAAGCAGTGGGTTATTCTTTATATAACTTACCTGGTTAAAGCAGTCTTTATTGTCATCCACCTCCAGCAGTATAATATCCGGTAAACTCAGGAGAGATCTGCTATCCAGGTATCGCTTAAAATCATCGGCATCTTCCAAGTGCTCTATATTGAAATTTGAGTCGAAATCTTCAAAAACCTCACTCTTGAGGAGCTTACCGAAATACACAATTTTTGCATTGATCTCAGGCCTGTTCATGGTTGTCGTTATCATCATGAGAGTAGTTGTGTTATGTGAGATTTTAAAATTGTAGGATTAAAAGGTTTTTCCAAAAAGCAATCTATTTTAAATGGCATTTCTTTCACCTTATCTTCCAAATCATCTGCTCCAGATAACAATATAACTGGTGTATTTCTATAAAAGCCACTGATTTTCAGATTTTTAATCAATGTACTACCATCAAAATAAGGCATCATTAAATCAGAGATAATCAGATCGGGATCATTTCCTTCTTCCAGCCATGCAATTGCTTCGATCCCGCTTGTTTTTATAACCAAAGTATATTCAGAAGACAGTATAAAATTCAACAACTTAAGTATGCTTGGTTCATCATCTACAACTAGTATTGTCTTCTTACTACCGTCCTTGCTATCCATGGCTTTTTAAAGCGTTTTTTTAGTTTATTAAAATTAATTCAAACGTAAACAAATTATTCCAACTTAGTTCTTTTATTTAAGCTTTTCATCACCTAAATGAAGTTTTAATTTAGTTAGGTATAAAAGTAGCATTTCTTACAATAAAAATTTAAATAAATAAATTCTTTTAAATAGATGATAAAGCCAATAAAATAATAGTTTTTTCTTCCACAATCAAAACTGACCTTTTTATGCAGAAATTGTCCCTTAATAAGTAGCCAACTTATGCTCAAAAATTAATTTCAAAAAGTTTTAATTTGGGGCAACAACCAGTACGGTCAAACCGTAACGTAAAGTTCTATCTGGCATTGATCCTGAAAGACCCTTCCCTCACTTCGCCTTTGGCGCAAGAACTCAGTTCATTGGAAACAACCCTTCCATAGGAGTCAATAACCATTAAACGAATACCCTGGGCTTCGAGGGACTTTAGCTGGGTCTTTAAGTTAAAATCTGAGGCATAAAAAAATGGTATGTCTTCACTGCCATCTTTTACGTTTACATTGTAGTCTTTGTTTTGAACAGAATAGCTGATTTGACAATCGCTGCATTCTACTCTCAGGATTCCTTTGTTATTGAGTACAACATCTGATAAATCACTGGTCAGTGATTCCTTCTTACAGCTGCAAAAGGATAAAATGAGAAGAATCAATAGGGTGGTTGAGATTTTCATTTTCATTGCTTTTTCACGAATCCAATTGAAAAAATCAGGCCATCTAAAATCTCGACACACATCCTACATTTCAGGCTGTTCAAAAACTGGTTTTTATCTACTCTAAGCCCCATTAAACGGCTTTTTTCAATAAAATACAGCCAAAGAAGAACACATACCCCACTGAACCATTTTTCTCAAAAAATCTACATTTTGGGTATTTTTTTTCACATGATTCGCAAAATCATCAAAAACCTTTCTCTGAGTAAAAAAGCGGCCAAAATGGCTATTTACGATATTCCTACTACACTTATATTTATTTCAAAAATAAACTTCAACAAAAATTAAGCAACAAAACACTTATAATGAGTATATTAGCAAATTAAAAATCAAACCGTAACCAAACAAACGCTGTAGAATGCTTTTTTATAGATTTTACTCATCTATCTCATATATAAATCACTATTTTTACTCTGTTGTTGAGAACAGCTTATCGGCAACCTTTTTCATATGAAATACACACCTCTTCCCGAAAATGAGAAAGAACGATTAAAGGTAATACAAAACGCTCAGGTATTTGACCCTGCGTACGAGGCCCACTTTGAACGGATCACAGAACTCGCCTCTTCAGTATGCGACACATCAATCGCCTTTATCACCTTAATTGATCAAAATAAACAGTGGTACAGATCAAATAAGATTTTCACCGCTGAAGAAATCTCCATTGAAAATGATTTCTATCGTCAGACAGTAAAAAACTCTGGTTTCCTGGAAATACAAGATACATCCAGCGATGTCAGCTTTAAAATAAACACCAATCATCAGTACATCAAAATGATGTATTATGCGGGTTTCCCCTTGATAGATGCTGGCGGGACCATCATTGGTACCTTGTCGGTTTTTGATACAAAACCTAAAAAGGAACTTACCGCAAAACAGAAAAGATTACTCGAGCTCCTATCTACTGAAGTAGTTTCCCTCGTAAATGAGGTTAAAAACAAAAAAGAACTTAATCATTTTCTGAAATTATACAAATCCTCTCATGACCTGATTTGTGAAGCAGACACCGACGGCCTTTTAAAAAGAGTAAATCCTGCTTTTACAACAACTCTTGGCTGGACTGAAGAAGACCTGCTTAATAATTCATTTTACAACTTTATCCATCCTTACGACCTGCAACTTACCAATGACGAGCTTAAGAGACTGTCAACCGGAAAAAATGCAGTAAACTTCACCAACCGTTTTAAGACAAAAAAAGGAGAGTATAAAACCTTGCAATGGAGCGCAACAACTGAAACCGGTTCGCACAAAATACTAGCAATTGCGCGTGACATTACCAGGGATAGAAACCTTCAGCAAAAAATCCTGAGCAGTGAAAGTAAACTAAAATCATTTGTTGAAAACACTCAGGGCTTCATGTTTACACATGACCTGTCCGGAAATCTCATGTTCATCAACAATGCAGGCGCGCTGCACCTGGGTTATACTAAAACCGAGCTCCAGAATATGGGTCTGTTTGACCTTATTCCCAAAGCCCACCACCCTTCCGTTAACAATTACCTGAATGAAATTAAGCTCAATGGAACAGCCCAGGGCTTAATGACAACCCAGCATAAAAAAGGCAATCATATCATATGGATATATAATTCCGTTCTCGAAAATAACTTATCCACCAAACCTTACATCATTTGTAACTCAATTGATATTACAGAGCGACATAGCCTTGTTAAAGAACTAAAAAACAAAAACAAAAAACTGGAGCAGGCAAATAACATCGCTCGTCTTGGTAGTTGGGAACTCGATTTAATAGAACAGAAACTGGCCTGGTCTGATGTTACAAAGGAAATATTCGAAATAGAACCAGATTTTGATCCCAATCCTGAAAATGAACTTTTATTTTACAAACCAGGTACCAGCAGAGATAGCAGGTTTAATGCACTTAATGCTGCCGTGCTTAAAGGAGAAGGCTGGGATCTTGAACTGGAACTTGCTACCGCCAAAGGTAATGATATCTGGATCAGGTCAATTGGAATTCCAGAGTTCATGGAAGGCAGGTGTTATAAAATACGCGGAACTGTTCAGGACATTACCAAAATAAAAAACATGGAAGCCAGCCTCGTCTCTGCAAAGGAAGATGCAGAGCTGGCAAATAAAGCTAAATCAGAATTTCTGGCCAATATGAGCCACGAAATCAGAACGCCATTAAATGGCATTATCGGATTTACAGATTTACTGATCAAAACACAGCTGAATGAAACCCAGCAACAATACCTGTCTATTGTTACACAATCCGGAAATGCCTTATTGAATACCATCAATGACATTTTAGATTTCTCAAAAATTGAAGCCGGTAAATTGGAAATGAACTGGTCTAAATTCAACCTGTATGAAATGGCAGAAGAATCTGCAGATGTCATTAAATACCAGGTTCAAAGTAAAGGTCTTGAATTGCTCTTAAACATTTCGGCAGATCTGCCGAAGTATATATGGGCTGATGAGCTCAGGCTCAAACAAATTCTCATTAATTTACTGGGTAATGCCGTCAAATTTACGGAGAAAGGTGAAATAGAACTTAAGGTAGAAGCATTAACCAATCCTGAATTGCCAGAAATCAAATATCGTTTTTCTGTAAGAGACACAGGAATTGGGATTAATCCGGATAAAAGACTCAAAATTTTCGATGCATTTTCACAGGAAGACGCATCAACTACAAAAAAATACGGCGGTACCGGTCTGGGCCTCACAATTTCCAACAAATTGTTAGGCTTGATGAATAGCAAGCTTCAGGTTGAAAGTACTATAGGCAAAGGAAGTGTTTTCTATTTCGAGATCGTGCTTCAATCGGAGGCTGGAGAATCTATAGAAACCCAAAACCTTGATACCGTTAAAAAAGTCCTCATTGTAGACGACAATACCAACAACCGGCTCATCATCAACAAAATGCTTTCCCTTAAGCAAATAACGTCTATAGAAGCCGGAAGCGGTATTGAGGCCATTAATCTGCTCCATGCCGGAGAAAGATTTGATGTAATACTGATGGACTACCATATGCCCGATTTAGATGGGCTGGAAACCATCAAGCGCATCAGGGAAATCCTAAAAGACTCAGCAAAAGAGCAGGCAATTGTATTACTGCATAGTTCATCCGACGAATCCATAATTTCAGCATGTGAACAACTACATGTACAACACCGCTTGCTCAAACCGATCAAGCTAAAAGATCTGTATAGTTCACTTTTCAGCGTAATTTCTAAAAAGGCTGAAAAACAGAATACCGCTGTACAGGAAACTGACCGACTGGAAGAGCCTATACAGGTTTTAATTGCGGAAGACAATGCTGTAAATATGTTGCTCGCTAAAACAATTGTCAGACGGATTGCACCCAATGCAACTATTTTTGAAGCAAAAACTGGTTTGGAAGCTTTGGAATGTTATAAAGAAACAAAAATAGACATTGTTTTAATGGACATTCAAATGCCGGAAATGAATGGCTATGAAGCCACCAAAAAGATAAGGTCTATCCGAAACAAACCACATACACCTATTATTGCGCTCACAGCCGGAAACGTTAAAGGAGAAAAAGAAAAATGTTTTGCAGCCGGAATGGATGATTTTATATCTAAACCCGTTGTTGCCCATACCATCGCACTCTCACTTAAAAAATGGTTAAAAAACCCGGTTGAAGATCCACTTAGTGAATTATCGCTTTCAGCTTCCGAAGACAGCAGATATCATTTTAATATAGAACTGCTTAAAGAATATGTTGGTGATGATGCTTCCGTCTTAACAAAGGTACTGTCATTGTTAAGAACAGAACTGATGAATTTCTCCAAAGATTTTAAAGAACATGTACAAAATAAAGATCTCGGTAAAATACAGGAACTGGGACAAAAAATATACGATACAGCTATCGTTTCGGGGCTCACAGCCCTGGCAGTAATTTCTAAAAAAATAGGATCGTTGAACAGCTATAACGAAACTGAAGTGAACAACCTGCTCGCACACACACAGGAAGAAATAAAAACAGCTATCGGACTCATTGTCCGATAGCTGCGCAATTACTTAAAGCCCGATTAGCCGGGCTTTTGTTTTAATTCTTAGGTTGTACCCTACCCGATTTACGATCCTGGTCCCTGCCAATCAGATAGCCTGTTCCTGCACCAACAACTCCCCCTATTATTGCTCCTCTGCCATCCTTTTTATCCAACAACACACCGCCAAGTGCACCGGCACCAGCGCCAATAACAGCTCCTTTGGCAGCCTGGCTCCAGCCTTTTTTCTTTGCCGGAGCTGCTGTTTCAGTACTGTAAGACCTGGCAGGTGCGGCTTCGTTCCGCTCTGAAAGCAAAAGCATACGGCGCTCTTCTTTTATTTTTGCCAGTCGCTGCGCTTCCTGTTCCTTCTCTTTTATTTTGGCTTCTGCCTTTTTAAAACTGTCCAGTTTTAAGCTGTCTTTAATCGCAGCCACCACTTTTTGTTTTACTAATGCCTCTTCACGTGCATTGTTATTTGTACAAGCAGCGAGCATTGCCCCTGCTATACATACCAAAACTATCCTTTTCATCTTCATTTGTTTTTAGTTAACATGTTTTATCATGAAAAAATGATGCCAAAATCACATATCCCCGATTGGAAGTATCCAACATGCCTTCTTTTCCATAAATATCTCCGCCAGTTAAAATAAAACGCCGGATAAATCCAAAAATTATGATATTAGCCATCAATTGGCTACTTTCACGTTCAAATATGTATCATAGGTATGCACACAATACAAAAAGTTAAGTGGCAGAATTAACGACAGTAAGTATTCTCGGCTGCGGATGGTATGGGATGGAATTGGCTAAAGCCCTGATTACAGTTGGTTATCAGGTAAAAGGTTCGGTTACAAGTTCCGAAAAATTAAGGCACCTGTCAGCACAAGCCATTCAACCCTTTCTCGTTAATTTTGAAAAGGACGCTGAAAATTACGATGCGCTCTTTTTTAAAACGGATGTATTGTTCATCTGCATCCCACCAAAAAGGGCTGCAGGCCTGCAATCCGATTATCCATATAAAATACGGCGGATCCTCAACGCAGCAAAGCACTGCAAAATAAAACATATTGTATTTATCAGTTCTACAGCTGTATATGGTGATACAAATGCTGAATTGAATGAATTGAACAGTCCTGCTCCCGAAACAGATTCAGGAAAAGCAGTACTGGAAGCAGAAACATTGTTGCAAAACCAAAAAGACATTACCATCACAATTATCCGCTTCGCCGGACTGGTTGGGCCAGGCAGGGATCCGGGAAGGTTCTTTAGTGGAAAAACCGATATCCCTAACGGGCAGGCTCCTGTCAACCTTATTCATCTTAATGATTGTATTGGTTTCAGCCTGAATTTAATGGCCAGACAGGCATACGGGCATACATTCAATGCCTGCTGTCCGCACCATCCTGCCAAACAGGAGTTTTATACCGCAGCCGCTCAAAGTGCAAACTTAACTACACCGGTTTTTAAAGACGAACTCTTAAAATGGAAAGTAATTTCAAGTATCCATCTGCCTTTATTAAATTATACCTACCAGGTCACAAACTGGATCAGCTGGCTTAATACCCGCACAAATTATTAGAATAAAAACATGAAACTCACAATTTTAGGGGCCGCAGAACAGGTAACCGGCAGCATGCAGCTCTTGCAATTAACTGATTACAATATATTGATAGACTGTGGCCTCGACTATGAAAAGGATACTTATCAACAGGAGAACCTTTACTTCCCTTTCGATCCGTCAACAATAGATGTGGTGATATTGACCCATGCCCATATTGATCATTCGGGCAACCTGCCTACCCTTGTCAGAATGGGGTTCAAGGGTCAGATTCTTTGCACAGCCCCTACTGCCGAACTCAGTGAGTTGCTGCTACTCGATTCTGTAAATGTTTTTCTGAGCAAACAAAACAAACGTTCCCGGGCTAAAAGAAGCAGAAAAGGACCGGAACCACTTTACCTGCAAAAGCAGGTAATGGAAACTGTAGACCGTTTTGTTACCATTGCTTTCCATAAGGAATTTCGTCTCCATGAAAAGGTAACGTTAACCTTAATTCCAATAGGGCATCTTTTGGGTGCTGCAGCAATAGTTTTAGCGGTAACTGAAAATGGTTCAACAAAAAAAATTGCCTTTACAGGTGACGTAGGCAGAAAAGGTTATCCCCTGCTCACCAACCCCGAACCCCTCCCGCCGGTAGATTACCTGGTCTCAGAATCAACATATGGCGGAAGATTGCACAGTACAGATACCACCCTGACCCAAAAGCTGATCGACACCATCACGGAATCCTGTATCAAATACCCAGGCAGGCTCATTATCCCTGCTTTCAGCATTGGGCGAACACAGGCACTGGCCTATACCTTAAATAGAATATTCAGCAAAGGCCTGCTTCCACCTGTTAAAATATTTATCGATAGTCCTCTGGCCAGTGCTGCCACCGAAATCTATCGGAAATACGAGCATTTCCTGAACCAGGAGGCACAGGATTTTTATACAAATAATACCCCAGATTTCAAGGAATTATCTTACGTACAGGATAAACGCGAAAGCATTTCTGCAGCGAACTACCATGAACCCTGCATTATTATATCTTCTGCGGGTATGCTGGAAGGAGGACGCATCCAGGATCACCTATATTATAACCTGCAGAACTACTACTGCACCATCTTGTTTATCGGCTACTGTGCTAAAGGAACTCTGGGCGACAGACTTTTGCGTGGAGAACCTATTATCAGGTTGCGAAACCGGGACCTTATGGTATATGCTACAATAAAACAAACCGATTTGCTAAGCGGGCATGGCGACCACAACGACCTTATGGATATCATCAGGCAGCAAAAGCCTTCAACATTAAAGCAGGTATTCCTGGTACATGGAGAGCATAAAAGCCTGCAGGCACTTTCCGATGCTGTTCAGGAAGAAAATTATGCCGTTACAATTCCGAAAAAAGGAGAATCATTTGAATTATAGCTATAAAGAAAATCTCAATTCTGTAGCAAATACTATACATATTTCTTAGGATTTAGCTGAAGTACTCATTTTTTAAAGCAAAGCAAGACACTAAAATAACGAGCTGATTCCTAGTAAGTTCCCGATTATTGATTCAGAAAAATGGCTTTGGCAGGATTATTACAAGCAGGTAAGCATTCGGCCTGAAAGCCGAAAGATTAAACATCTAACAAAATCAATATGAACTCAAAAATTACAAAAACGGCTTTAATGCTGTCCCTAATGGGGTTATCAACGCAATTATTTGCTCAGGATTCAGGAAGGTTTTCCGAGAAATCATTTCGTACCTGGTCTGTAGGTGTACATGGCGGCGTACTTAGTCAAAATACAATTTTCAATGGCAAAGAGCGCGACTTTCAAACTGCTAAAGAAACTATCGGTTACGGTGGCTTCATTAAAAAGCAGGTGCTTCCATCTTTAGGGATCCAGGCCGACTTCCTGAGAGGGAAAGTTGAAGGCTTAAGGTCTAATACGGGAGGATTGGATGCCAATGGCGACAATACCTACCTGAGTGGTTCAAGCTATGAAACAAAAATTGAATGGTCTGCTGCATTAACTGCAATTTACAACATTGCTAACATCAACATCAACAAAGAGAACGCAATACTTACCCCTTATGTTAAGGCTGGTGCCGGATACATGTCTGCAGGTGCTTCAACTACAAATGTTCCTTTATCGGCAAATGAAAGCTATAAAGAAAGATGGTTTGTACCGGTTGGAGCTGGTTTCAAACTGGGTGTTGCAAAAGGTATCAATTTAGACATGGGTTACGATGTTAACTTTGTGAAATCAGACAAATTTGACGGCTTTAATTACGGCGGCAGAAACGACAAGTTCTCTTACGGTCATATCGGATTAGAATTTGCACTGGGAAGCAAAGAGAAACCTCAGTTACAAAACTATAGCTCACTGGCTAATCTTCGCGCGCAAACCAAAGAAGAGTCTGATGAGTTAAGAAGGGCACTTTCTACTGCTGAACAAAATGCTGCAAGAGACAGGGAGCAATATGCCAAAGATATGGGTGACGATGACAATGATGGTGTAGCCAACAAGTTTGATAAATGCCCTGGTACACCTTCTGGTACAGTTGTAGATGGTTCAGGTTGCCCTATTAAAGTACAACGCGAAATAATTAAAGAAACTAAGGTTGTGGTAACCGAGGCCGACCGTAAGGTAGTAGACGAGGCGATCAAAAATTTAGAGTTCGATTTAGGTAAAGCTACAATAAGGGCTAAATCTTATGCAACTTTAAATAAAGTAGCTGCACTGTTGATCGAGAAAAACTTTAGTTTGAAATTAGCTGGTCACACAGACAACACTGGTTCAATGGCACTAAACTTACGTTTATCTAAAGAAAGAGCAGAATCTATTAAAGCTTACCTGGTATCACAAGGTGCAAATGCTTCACGTATTGAAGCAACAGGATATGGTCCGAACCAACCTATCGCATCCAACAAAACTGCCGATGGTCGCCAAAAAAACCGTCGCGTTGAGTTTACCTTATACTAAACGCAGTTAAATCCAATAAAAAGGCCATGGTAATTGTACCATGGCCTTTTTTATGCTGCTTTCCTTAATCAGCAGCGCTGGTTTTCTTTGGTGCAAATATAAGTGAGGCAATAACCGATAAGACCAATACCCCTCCTACTATTGACAACGATACAGGAGAGGAAATATGATAAAAAGGTCCGATCACCATTTTTACTCCAATAAATGATAAAATAATGGCCAACCCGTATTTCAATAAACTAAACATGTGGATAAAGTTAGCCAGCAGAAAATATAATGCCCTTAAACCAAGTATGGCAAATATATTTGAAGTATAAAGAATGAAAGGATCATCAGGTGCAATGGCAAAAATTGCCGGTATGGAATCCACCGCAAACAACAGGTCGGTAAATTCTATTACTGCCACAACAACCAGTAAAGGGGTCGCTAATTTTACACCATTCTGCACAGTAAAGAACTTAGCACCGTCAAATTCCTTGCTTACTTTAAAAAGCTTATAGATCACACGTGCGCCGGGGCTTTTACTAAAATCCTTTTCTCCGTCGTCATCTTCTTTGGCAAGTCCGGATTTAATGCCTGCATACACCAGGAACAAACCAAAAATCAGCAATACAACATTGATCTTTACCAGCTGCCCAAATACCTGCATTTCTGGCAAATAGGTCAGGTTGATCAGCTCTACCCCTGCAAAAATGAAAATTGCCCGAAAAAGCAATGCGCCAATAATGCCCCAGAACAATACCTTATGGTGCAATTCCTTTGGCACATTAAAAAAGCCAAAAACCAGGATAAACACGAATAGATTATCCACAGAAAGTGCCTTTTCTATCCAGTAGGCAGATTGAAACTGTGTAAATTTTTCAAAGCCAGAAGTATGCCATACAACCATGCTGAAAATCATCGATAAACCGATCCAGACCACCGACCATATGGCTGCTTCTTTACTGCTAACGGCATGTACCCTCTTATTAAAAACCCCCAGATCTAAAAGCAGCATTACGATCACTACAACTGCAAACCCGATAATTACACCGGGATGGTTAATCATTTTATCCATTCCTTAACTTATAAATTTGTTTTTTATGTTTTTCACTTATCTATCTGAGCTTATCTAAGGGCTTCCTGTCATTTAAAGTTGCTGCTTTATATTTACTTGGCGTAAGCCCGGTTACCAATTTAAACTGGGCCGACAAATGAGCGCTGCTGCTGTAGTCCATTTTAAAAGCAATCTCATTCAGGTTCAATTCTCCATACTCCAGCAGTTCCTTTACCTTTTCAATCTTTTGCTGGATAATGTATTTTTCAATGGTAATCCCCTCTGTCTCTGAAAACTGCCTGCTTAAATAGGCATAGTCCTTATTTAACCTATCAGCTATCAACTGCGTTAAACTCTGGTGAATCCCGTTAAGGTCAGAATAGTGGATCAGGTTGATGATTTGTGTTTTGATTTGTTCAACAAGCTGGTCCTTTTCCTTGTCAATCAATTCAAAGCCCAGATTGCCCAATGCGTCTCCAATACTTTGTAACTGGTTTGCATCCGGACTAGGTTCAACCGCTATTTTTCCAAGAGAAATTTCGTCAACTTTAAAGCCAAAATTTTCCAACTGCTGTCTTACAATCATAATGCAGCGGTCGCAAACCATATTCTTTACATATAACAACATAGGCAAACCTGATATTTTTAAACTGTACGTTCTTCACAAATATAAGGCAATATTTGTTCTGTTGAAGTCATTAATCTTTCTACGACCCTATGGCTCCCAGGCTTAAGGACTGAATTTATTTTTTCTTCTGCGTAGGGGTAAAAGTTCATCTCGTTGTCCTAATTCAAAATGAGACAAAAAATGAACTTCAGAATTTACAAAACAAACATGCAGGTGTGGACCATAAAAACCCTTATATGCCTGCTTTTATCTGCAACAGGACTTATCGCTTTCGGTCAGAATAAGATGCCGGGAAAAATACATATTGGCTTTGTGTATCCCTTAAGTACAAACGGTACACATGCACCATTAGATACGAATAACCTTTCTATTCACCTGCTGGCGGGTGTTTCTGCATCAGAACAGGGTGCCTCTTTTGCAGGTTTATCCAATATAGTCCGCAATGGTACCAAGGGCTTCCAATTTGCCGGCCTTTCCAATCACATCGGGAAACAGGCCAATGGTGGATTGTTTGCAGGGTTTCTAAATACCTATGGCGGTGGTGAAGCATTTGCTGTTGCAGGGTTTGGCAACTTTGCTTCAGGTAATGTTAAGGGCGCACAGTTTGCCGGTTTCGCCAATATCGCAAAGGAAGTGACAGGGGCACAGTTTGCGGGCTTTGCAAATATCGCCAGCGAGGTAAAAGGCCCGCAGTTTGCCGGTTTTATGAACTTGTCTAAAAAGGATGCGGGTATCCAGTTTGCTGGTTTCATGAACAAGGCAAAAGACGTTAAGGGGTCTCAGCTTGCTGGTTTTATCAATATAGCAGGTAAGGTAAAGGGCGCACAGCTTGCAGGCTTTATCAATGTGGCCGACAGCAGCGACTACCCCATCGGCATCATCAACATTGTAAAAAATGGCGAAAAAAGTCTGGGCATCAGCACCGATGAAACGCTTACTACGATGCTTTCTTTCAGATCGGGCGGAAAAGTACTTTATGGAATCATAGGACTGGGTTACAACTTTAAGAACAAAAAAGAGGTCTATGCATTCGAGGCCGGAATTGGAGCACATTTTTTCCAGTCTAACAGGTTCCGTTTAAATGCTGAGATCGTAGGAACAGGACTCGAAAGCTTCAAAGCAGGTGAATACTTCAAAACTTCATTCAAACTAATGCCTGCCTTCAAAATCACACCAAAACTGGAAATATTTGGCGGACCTGCATTCAATTACCTCAATACCAACACTATTGAAGGCCGAAGTTTAAACAAAAGCTACATCACCTCCTGGGAAAATAAATGGGGCAACAACTTCCAGGCCTTATATGTAGGCTACGGCGGCGGCATACAATACTTATTCTAAAATCACAAACATTCAATTATATAATACGATCATTATGAAATCTATAGCAACCCTTACATTAATCGGCTTTCTGTTTATCGGATGCTCAAAAGACAGGCTTACGGCCAGTGGCGATAAAACAACAGAAACACGTACACCGGGGGAGTTTACAGGAATAAACACCAGCGGGTCAAATACCATCTATATTTCTTATGGAACGGAATTTAAAGTAGAACTAAGGGGCTCCAACAACCTGATCCCCTACTTCAAAACCAATGTCATCAATAAAACACTGTACCTGGGTTATGAGAATGCCAGTATTCAGCACGATGATGTTGAAGCCTATGTTACACTTCCGGACCTCAGGAAAGCATCGCTTAGCGGAAGTGGAAAAATAACCATACAGGGCACCTTTCCGTCATCAGATGAGTTAAAAGTATCTATTAGCGGTTCGGGGAATATAACTGCGCAGGATGCCTTTGATGCTGATCAGGTTTTGGTCAACATTTCAGGTTCCGGAAAGGCAGATCTTCAGCAAATCAATGCTCAAAAAGCCGAGGTAGATATCTCTGGTAGCGGCGATGTCAGGGTTAAAGTTCAGAATAAATTAAAAGCCAGGATCAGCGGCAGCGGCAAGGTTTATTATACCGGAAGTCCGGAAGTAGATGCAGATGTCAGCGGTTCAGGCAAAGTTGTTAAATTTTAAAATTACAACAATGATATCGGTTCAGTACTATTTCCATAAGCAAAAAGACATGCAGGACAATATCAAACAAAGCGATGGTTTAGAAGAACTGCTCTTTTTCATCTTTGCCAGTCCTGCAAGCGTATATAGATATAAGGCGTCGAAAATACGGCAGGTGTCCCTGAAAACACCTGCCCCATTTGGAAAAAGATTACTAAGAAGTATGTTAATCATCATAACCATGCTCATTTTGCTAAGTCAGGCTTCATATGCACAGAAACAAGTAGAACAAACCGGTTTGCCGACTCCCAAAGGCCGTAATTTATTATTTTTTCTGCAACGTGACCCTGATGCAAATACCGTGGTGTATGAGTTAAATTATAACAGCGATGGCACTTTACAAACCAATAACCCCATAAAGGGCTCATGGATCAGATACGAAGAAGATCAGAAGTTTAAAGAGCTGACGACTATTGAAAAAAAGTTTGCTTACGGTGTACAAAGTAAACCAATTGGTGTAGATGAATACGAAATCAGGTTGGTAGCCTATAAAAAGATGCCCATGTATCTCCTGAAATCAGAAACTGATAATAAATACCGCATCTACATTAAAGACGATGGAAAGAATTTGTTGCTGAAACGGGTATTTGTTAGGGTTAACGGGGGGAGTTTCTGGTTTCCAAAGGTGCAGTATATCGATCTGATTACCACCAACAGCGCAACCGGAATGGAAATTTTAAAGAGAATAAGAACCTGAACTGATATATTTGAATAAGATTTAATCACTTGAAGCTAGCTAATCATATTTCAGAAAATATAAACCTGCAGCAGGACGATGAGGCTTTTGAGCATTTATTCAAAACGCATTTCAAAGCATTGCACGCCTATGCCATTGCCATACTTAGAGATGAAGATACCGCGGAAGAAGTGGTGCAGAATATGTTTTTAAAGTTCTGGGAGAAACGGGAACTGCTGAATATTCAGACATCTGTGAAGGCCTACCTGTACAAATGTGTGTACCACGACAGCCTGAACCTATTAAAGCATGAAAAAATTAAAACAAAGTACCAGGATTTTGCTACTTATACCATGAACAGCCACAATGAACCTGCCTCGTCAAAAGTAGAAACCACCGAATTGGAACGGCAAATTGGGTTGGCACTAAACGAATTGCCCGAGCAATGCCGCACCATATTCCAGATGAGCAGGTTTGAGGAATTAAAATACCGGGAAATTGCGGATCAGTTGGGCCTGTCTGTAAAAACCATAGAAAACCAAATGGGCAAGGCACTCAAAATGATGCGCCTGAAGCTGGCCGACTTCCTTACGCTCATTTTATTAGGCCTGATGTATTACAAGGATTTTTTTAATTAGAAAGCACATGACTGATGAATTATTGATAAAGTTTCTTTTAAATGAAACTCGTGAAGAGGAAAGCATCACCGTGCAAACCTGGTTAAATGCCTCAGCTTCCAATAAAGACTATTTTGAACAGTTTGAAAAAATATGGAACAGTAGTAAAAAGCTATCTGCGAATAGTCCTGTTGATGAAAACGAGGCCTGGAGAAGGTTTAAGCAAAAAGCAGCACAAAAAAACATTAACGAACCTATAGTAAGACCTTTAAAGCCAGCTTACAAATGGCTCAGAGTAGCTGCAGTACTGGTTTTAATAGCCGCAGCATGGTCGGCCTATAACCTGTTTGTACCTGTCTCCTACAAATCCTTAACGGCAGGAAATGCGGTAACAAAAGAGCTGCTTCCGGATGGCTCTGAACTTACCCTGAATAAAAATGCAGAACTCAGCTACGCCTCCAATTTTAAAAGGAACAGAAACGTGCATTTCCAGAAAGGTGAAGTGTTCTTTAATGTTGCACACGACAAAAGCAAACCTTTTGTAATTGAAATCGATAAAGTGTCTGTACTGGTGGTGGGTACATCCTTCAATATAAAACATTTAAATGAGCTTACTGAAGTAATTGTAGAGACTGGAATTGTAAAGGTTAGCATGGGCAGCGAGGAAATAACCCTGCATAAAGGAGAAAAAGTACTGATCAAAAAGGGTGTACATGACCTTGTTAAAGAGCAAAACAGCGATGAGCTGTACAATTATTACCGGACCAATAAATTTGTTTTAAACGGCACTCCACTGCCAAGGGTAGTTCAAATACTAAATGAAGCTTATCATGCGCAGATCATTATCAATGACCCTGCAATAAAAAAAGAAACCATTTTTACTACTTTAAAGGCAGACACTACCCTGGAAGCTAATTTAACGACCATCTGTAGTACTATGGGTCTTAAATTTGTCCGTAACGAACAGCGGATCCTGTTGTCTAAACAAAAAAAATGAAATTAAAAATCACCCTGGCGCTACTCATCCTGACCGGATTTGCAAACGCACAAATGCCCCTTACGCCTTCCAGGCATAACCTGGAGAAAAGGGTAAGCATAGCTATAAAAAATACCCCGATCTCGGATGTGCTGAACCGGATCAGCAGGGCCGGCGACTTCTACTTTTCCTATAGCGGTTCGCTTTTCAGTCAGGATAGCCTCGTTAACGTAGATGTTAAAGACACTCCGGTCAGGGAAATTCTCGACAAGCTGTTCAGGAACAAAGTCGACTATAAGGAAAACGGGGAATATATCATTCTGCGTTATGCGGCCTATCGGCTCACTATTGAGCCAGAGAACATCACCACCGCAGAAAAACTCTACATCATCAGCGGTTACGTAGTAGATGTGGAAACTGGTAAAAGAATCCGGCAGGCCAGCGTATATGAAAAACAATTAATACCCTCTACATTAACAGATAACAACGGTTATTTCAGCTTAAAATTTAAAGGCGAACACAGCCAGGTAGCCCTCACAGCCAGTAAAGAAAATTACCGGGATACTACCCTTATTTTTTTATCAGACATTAAAGTAAAACCTGAAGGTTACAGTGGTCCAAATGATGATGAAGCTGCCGGTGTTTTTGCAGACGTAGAACGTTCCGGAATTGGAAGGTTCTTCATTTCTTCCAAACAAAGGATACAGAGCTTAAACATTCCCAATTTCTTTGCAAACAGTGCATTTCAGGCGTCCTTAACACCAGGTCTAAGCTCGCACGGACTTATGAGTTCTCAGGTCATCAATAAGTTCTCTCTGAACGTATTGGGTGGCTACACTGCAGGTACCAATGGTTTCGAAATTGCCGGTTTGTTTAACATCACCAAGGGTGATGTAAAAAAACTGCAGTTTGCAGGCCTGTTTAATGAAGCCGGAGGCTCGTTAAACGGCTTACAGTTTGCAGGCCTGATGAATGATGTGAGGGGCGATAAACAGGGCTTTCAGGCAGCAGGATTATTGAACCATGTAAGAGGAACTGCAGGTGGAAGCCAGGTAGCCGGACTTTGCAATCTCGTTTCAGGAAATGTCAAAGGGGTACAGATAGCGGGGCTTACCAATATAGCCTGTAAAAATGCAGGCGGCCTGCAATTAGCAGGATTGGGTAACATTACCACCAGGCATCTTAAAGGGGTTCAGATCGCAGGCCTGTTCAACTACGCAAAAAAAATGGGTGGCTTCCAGTTGGGGATTGTTAATGTTTCAGATACCTCCTCGGGCTATAGTTTAGGCTTGTTAAACCTTGTAAAACATGGCTACCACAAAATCAGTTTATATACTACTGAAACCGTAAACACCAATCTGTCTGTAAAAACAGGTAATGCCAAACTCTACACCATATTGCTGGCTGGGGCAAACCGATCAAAGAATGAAAAAATATATACTGCCGGACTAGGACTGGGGCACGATTTTATATTCAATAAACGTCTGTCGGCCAGCGCAGAGTTTAGTAGTCAGCTGGTATACCTTGGCGACTGGGACGGTGCCACTACACTTAACCGTCTCCAGGCCAATTTCCAGGTTCAGATCGTTAAAGGCGTTACTTTATTTGCCGGCCCGGCCTATTCCATTTACAGTATGGATAACTCCGGCACACCAAGTGCAGTGGGATATAAACAAAATATTGTCCCTTTGCATCACCACAGTTTTGGCAGGAACACTAAAGGCTGGCTGGGCTTCAACGCAGGCATCACCTTTATGTAAACACCTATAAAACAAAAATTTGTGTTCTCTGTTATGATAACATGGAACCATTCAATATTAAAGTTGGTTTTGGTGAGAAAGAAGTAACACTAACCATTTTACCCACCAAAGAAGGTTATTATAAAGTAATTTATTTTGGTGGGATTGTAGGAGCGGTAAGACCAGAAGCAGATGGCGAAGGCTGGGAACAGGTTGATGAGGATGAAATTACCGCTGGCGATTTGCCCCCTTACGAACCCAATTTAAATGCTGACAGGTTAAATTTTGTCATGTCTGAGTATATAATAAGCAATATTGGCGAAGAAATCTCGGCTATTTTAAAAGAATAAGACCTGGTGCTACTTTAACAGCTGTACAGCAAACAAAAAGGGTCATCTTTCCAGATAACCCTTTAAAATATCATTAAAATAAGTATGTATTAAATGCTTACACTCTTTTTGGCATTCCAGTAAGGCTGCCATGCCTTTACACCGAACATTACCGCTCCATAAATCACTGTGCCCAATAAAAACTTCAGCTCATAGGGGATGGCAGCTACAAGACAAGCCCAGAAGCCAGCAAATGTTGGTGGATATAAGCCTGGCACATACATCGGACTGATATCTGAAACAATCCAATGGATCAGCGTAATGACAATTGTAGACAGCACCAGGTTTTGAACGTTAACTTTTTTAAGGATAAACCTGCTGGCCAGTCCCATCAGCACGAAAGCGATATAGGTCCAGTACCAGCCCGGATAAAAGAAGCCGTAGCCTGATGTTTTGGCAATAAACAAATCACTCAGCAATAACACCAGTAAAGGAAAACCAAAGGCTTTCAAAGGATTACTGAAATAAGCAGCTCCAAACATTGCAATAGCTCCTACAGCTGAAAAATTGGCAATTTCCTTGAAGTTATCAGAATTAGGCGCTGCAACACGGAAAATACTTACAAGTACCACAACAAGTAATAAGATTAAGGTACTCGGGTTAAATTTAGATCCAGACATGTTCATTTAAATTATACAACAAAGTTATATTATTTCTACGGATAACAAAACAATCGGTTTTATTTGATCATCCCCAGGTCTAACACCCCCAGCAGCTCTGTAGAAAACTCGCCCAGTATGCCCATATTGGCCTGAACACCGGTCTGGATTTTGATAAAATCAATGCCGGCGAGGGCTACCGGTTTCCCGTTTGCGTCTACCGCATTTGCAATGTCAATTTTATCACCATCGGGCAGGTTGTCTGCATAACCAAAAGCAAAAGGCATACTGGTTATTCGGTTCCCCGCTTTGATGTTTGTGGATGGCAATAGTGAACCTCTCAGGGTATATTCGTTTCCAGTGATCCATGAAGGGTAGCCCTGAACCTTAGTACCCATATTCACCGTACCGCTGTTCCCTTTATTATCTCTCCAGGCCACCGGGCCACCACCCGCAGCCGGCTTGGTATAAGTTACCTCATAATCACGAACATAACCGGGCTGGTTGTATTCGCTGCCTTTTATTTCGTACCAGGTATCATCCGGCAAGCCATTTCCGTTCGCATCTTTCATCACCCATACAATTCCGGGTTCTGCAAAATCGGCCAATGGGTTACCAAAAACAATCAGGTCGTCTTTGCTGCTTTCGTTGATTACCGTATGATCGAAACCAAGTACAATATAACCTCCCCAGGCGCCTAAGGATACCAGGCCCGACTTTCCTTCCAGGCTTTTCGCTGCAGTAAGGGTACCCGAAGTCCGGTTAACAAACTGCCCCGGCCCCGGTAAATAGTCAAATACCTTTTTTACATAGGCGCTGCTGCCAGGTGTTACCGGGATATTGGGCAGCCCAACATTTACCGTATAACTCCACACAAACTCTCCCCCGCTATTTCTTGCCCGGTAATCTATCGTATAAATCCCCGATTGTATCGGACTAAACACGTAATCAGAACCATTCCCCTGTATTTCCCCGTCCAGCTTCCACTCCTGCTCATAGGCCTTGCCGTTTACATTTAAAGCCGAAAAAGCAATCATCTCATTTACCTTGATATTCAGCACCGTCCCTTCAACGGTCAGCTGCACCACAGGTGCTTCTGATGTTTCCTTATCCTTTTTACAGGCGGCAAACAGCGTTAAAACGAGCGCGAAGAGTATGGATAATACCAGGTAATGCTTAGCTTTCATGGGGTGTATCTATTTTAAATGTTATTTATAGCTGTATTTGAACACGGCGTTTTGAGGAATTGTTCCCGTAGCGAATTCAAACTTCTTTTTACCATCGGCTGCAAAACAAAAAAAGTTGCCATCAGTTGAATAATCGGTTGCATCGGCCACGTAAACATCATTTGTAAGTGGATCAACAGTAACCCCATACACATTGCTCAAAGTAGTTCCATCTGTTATAAAATCGGCACCTATGGTAGCATTTGTAATGTTAAACGTCTTTAATGCTGACGGATAATCCCCGGTAATCACGAATGCCTTTGTACCCGCTACAGTAATGGCATTTAAATCGTAAGCATAAGTCTGGATTTTACTATCCGACACACTGCTTAGTTTCTCAAAAGCCGGAGCCACGAAAGGCAAATACTGTCCTCTTGTTATTACAAATAAGTCGCCTGTTGCGGTAGCAGCTATTTTATTCGCGTTAAAACTAACCGCAATTTCTTTCAATTTTGTAAAGCTATTTAAATCAACTACTGAAACAGATGAGTTAATTGGATTGCTTACATATGGATGCAAAGAATTGGTAATATAAAGTTTGTTGTTTACAATGGCCATTTCTTCCATAGCACCACCAGCGTCCAATCTGGCTTCAATATTTAAACTTGCCGTATCCACTTTCGTAACGAAGCCGTCGTAGCAGGAAATATAAGCTTTACCTTTATAGAAGGCAACATTTCTTGGAGAAAAATCCTTGGTATCATTATAAAATGGAATTCGTTTAATTGATTTTCCCGTTGCAATGCTGATTACTTCAACATAAGCATCTTTTGCTGTTGAATTATCGCCCGTAACCATACAATACATTTTACTGCCATATTGTTTTAAAGCACTGGCCCCAGTTCCCAGGTCAATTCCGTTCTGTTTTTTAAAATAATCCTTTTCTATAGCTTTTGTAGCAATTTCGTAATAGGTAATCGTACTCTTATTTTTCTGACCAAACGGTCCTTCACACAGCACATACACCCCTGTTGTTGCATTCGGCTGCGGGTCAATTGGTGGCAATTTTTCTTTTTTACAGGCACTGAATGCCAAAAGTAATCCTGCAAGTGTAAATAAGTTTAGTTTGTTCATCATGTTGTTTTTTGGCAAGGCAAAGCTAAATAAAGTAACTCTGCCCTGTGGTTTTTATTATCTGTTTATTTATTATTTCTTTAAGTGTAAACTGATGTCAACAGCCCCCCCTACTTCTGTAGAAACCTCTCCCAGGAACCTGGCCCGCGGGTTGTTCCTGTCCGGTTCAAAAGGGTTTCCATTGGAATTTTGCCCGGTATAGATCTTTACAAAATCAATATGTGTAAGCTGTACGGTTTTGCCCTGCGCATTCACAGCCCAGGAAATATCAAAAGAATTGTAGCCTGCACCGGTATTTTCCATCAGGCCTTTATAGTCCGCAGAACCGTTATCAGTATACCCCCACTCCAGTGGTTTATTGGTAATGATACTACCGGTGGCCAAGGTGTTTTTGAGCAAAGTACCACTAAAACTCAGCTGGTCCTGATCTTTAATCCACTCCGGATAATAAGCATTGCTGTGAAAGGCATTGCGTAAAACATACCCCTCTTTACCCTGGTTATCCTTCCATCTGATGTCATCGGTCTTATTTTTTGGGTTATAATACGTGATCGTATAATTTTTAATTGTCTCAGTTTTGTTGTATTCACTGCCTGCGAGTTCAAACCATTCGCCGTCATCAGGTAAACCATTTCCATTCAAATCCTGCATCACCATTACAACTCCGGGCTCCGACCATTCCATTCCCTCACCAGTAAGCGGGTTTCCATAAATCCCCAGATCAGCACCTTCCTTATTCGCTATTGAGTGGTCAAACCCAAAAATCAGGTATCCGCCAAATCCGCCTAAGGATACCAATCCTTCCCGCGCTTTACCAACCAGCGCTTCGGCTGCTTTCAGTTCCCCGAGTCCGGAATTGATAAACTGTCCGGGTGCAGGCATATACTCATATATTTTGCTGATAAATTTAGAACTTGAGGGGCTTACAGGCCTGGGTTGATACTTGTCTTCTTCGGCACGCTCCTTTTTTTCACAGGCAGTAAGGCACAATTGAAGAGCGGCAATCATGATCAATGCCGGTTTTAAGTGGGTTCGTTTGTTTTTGTTGAATGTCATTTTTAAGATATATAGGGTTTAATAGATAAAAGCAAAATGAGCGGGGATATCCCCTGTTGTGGCCGTCCATTTCTTTTGTCCGGCAGGACTAAAACAGTACATTTTTCCGGGCGACACATAATTTTTGGCATCGGTTACAAATACCTCTTTTGTTATAGGATGAACAGCTATGCCATAGGGAATGGTGATCGACTTCTCCGTTCCATCCGTTATGAACTGTCTGTCCATCAGCGTTTCATCTTTCACATTCAGCATCCCGTAGGTTATCGTAAATTTTGCCTCATCATAACTCCATTCCGATCCGTAATAGTAGGCGATATCTCCATCAATGGCCAGGTTGCTTACTGCGATGTCAAAAGTCTTTTTCACCTGGTCTGTTTTGGTATCTATCACAAACATTTTGGAAGGAACATCGTAATAGTTTCCTCTCGAGGTTACGTATAGGTCGCCATACTGGTCGGCCTTTAACCGGTGCAGGTTGATGGCCACATCGATGTTCTTTACCACAGAAAAAGTATTCAGATCAACCACAGAAACCGTTCTTTCATACGCAGAGGGGCTGTAACCGCCGGAATTTGCTACATAAAGTTTTTGCCCTACTATGGCCATTTCTTCCGGTTGCCGGCCTACTTCAACCCGCCTCACTTCCGTCAAAGAGGCCGTATCTATCTGCGCTACAATTCCATTAGGTGCTGTTGGGTCACCTACCTTACCCAGATAGGCGCTTACGTAAGCCTTGCCGTCTTTAAATGTAATGTACCTGCAATTGATGATGTTGATCTGTGTGATGCGTTTGCCTGTCTTCACGTCCAATACCTCTACCTTATTGGAAACGTTGACCACCACATAAAGTTTTGATCCATATACTCCTATATCGTTGGCTACATCGCCCAGGCCTTTTACCACGGCCGGGTTTGCCTGGTTGTAAATGTTCCTGCGGTATATGCCTGTGCTATAATCCATATAATCCAGCGAGGCTTTGTTCATGTTCATATTGCCTTCATTCACCAGGTAAAAACCTTTGATGCTGCTGGACGGATTGGGCGGCAAAACCTGCTGCTGCTGTTCAGGAATCGGCTTAAGCTCTTTACGGCAGGAAACCATCAATATGGAGATCGCAATCAGGACAATTAGATTTTTCATGGCTGCTAGTAATTATAGGTTAGTGAAAAACGGTAATGACGGCCCGGCATCGGAAAATTGGTCACCACTTCGTAAGCCTGGTTCAACAGGTTATTGATTTCTGCCGTTAACCTCATTGCTTTTTTATTGAATTTTGTATGGTAATGAAGGGCGGCATCGTGTGTGTACCAGGGCAAGACGTAGTTATTAATGTTATTTGCAGTTTGGTCGTAACGTTCGCCGGTATACAGGTAGCTGTAATTAAACGACAGCTTTTTATAGCTAGCGCTAGCCAAGAAAGATCCGTTATGCCAGGGGGTATATGGGATCTGATCTTTGTAGCTGTCCGACTTCTTGTCGGCATCAATTGCCTGCTGGTAAGTATAGCTTATGCCGGCATTCAGTTTTAAATCTGGCCCCAGTTGCCAGGCCGACTGTATATTTACATCTATGCCTTTAATTTCTACAAGGCCAATGTTCTCCATCCTCCATCTAACCGGATTATTCGCAGGAACCGCCATTATCTTATCTCTTACCTTGTTATAATATAAATCTGCCTGAACAGAAAACTGGCTTAGCAATTTGTTTTCATAAGCTTTCAGGTAAGTAAAGCCCAGATCGTACTGTTTGGTATATTCAGGTTTCAATACGACAAACCCATAGTAGGTATAATACAGGTCATTAAATGTCGGCATTCTGAAAATGCTTTTATAAAACGAACGTACCCTGAATTCCTTTTGGTTAAAAGGCTGCCATGAAACCATTACTGTAGGTGTCAGTTCATTTCTGTCGGGATCTCCCGGTCCTTCCCTGGTTTGGTCATATTTAAGCGTACTTAATAAATTAGCCTGGATATCAAACCGGTCTAACTTAAACTGAGTAGCCAGCGCTGTAAGCACAGTATTTCTTACCGGGTAAGCAAAACGATAGAGATCCGCATCCAGCTTGTTCCACTGGTAATCGGCCGATAACACAATATCCCAATATTTCGTCATTTCAAGTTTATTGACAAAAGAAAGATAGATTTCCTGCTGATGATACTTGTTCTCTTCAAATCCGTTAATGTTGATTCGCTCCGGGTTGAGGTAACGCTGGTAATCATTTGCATATTTTGCCGTTGCGAGCAGGCTATATTTACCTATATTTTTTTCGTACGAAGATTGTAGAAAAGCATTCCTGTTCCATAATCTTTGCGGAAAATTAGATACGTTCGCCACAACTGCACCCGGCAGCCCCTGGTTATCTCTATAACCATACAATTTCACCCTCCATTTACTGCTGTCGGGCAATATCCCGTTTAAACCCAGCTCCAAACGCATGGTTTCAATATCTCCATCGGTCCTTACCTGAGTAGTGTCATACACCCCATTGGTTGACCTGAATTTGTACCGCCCATGTGCATTTTTATATTCTGCGCTAAGCGAGCTGTAAACACGATTGCTGATTTTGCTTTGCCAGAGTAAAGAAGGGTTCAGCAATCCAAACGATCCGCCTTTTATGGCTGCACGGATCTTTTGTGTCCGGCCATCAGAAAAATCAGGTTGTTTACTTTTAAGATACAGGGAACTCCCGGAGGCAAAACCTTTGGCCGGCTGAAAAATGGTGCTCTTCTGGCCGTTGTAGAGTTCTATCTCTTCTATATTGTCTAACGAAAATTTGCCCAGGTCTACCTGCCCGTTCTGGGCATTACCCAGTTGTACCCCATCGTAGAACACCGCAGTATGGTTGGTGCCCATACTGCGCACATTAATGGTTTTTAAACCACCAAGCCCGCCATAATCTTTCAATTGCACACCTGAAAAATAACGCACGGCATCTGCAACAGATAAACTGTTTAACTTTTGAAGTTCTTCGCCTGATAGTATTTGTAAGGGAGTTGATGATGTTTGCCGCCGGCTGATCTTTAAAGTCCTGATCTGAACTTCCTTAAGCTGGTTCACTTTATCAATAGAATCGGCTTTTTTTGCTTTCGAAGCATCCTGCTGGGCAAATAAAGTCAGAGGTGTAAAAAGCCCCAACCATAATGTGGCTTTAAAAAAAACAGATAAACGACAATTCATGCCATAAAAGGCATTTGATTTTCTTATCATTTTTGATGTGAGCTTTTACCCACAGCAAACAGTTAGATCAAGGAAATGAAATACAATAAACAAGCACTCACTCCAAGCTTCAATCCCCGAAAGCTATGAAATATTACCACTTCTGGCAGGTCTTCTGACTTACTCCCGGATATCCTGCCTTCCCAATTATCTTTTTTTCTAAGATAAAAAGTGGCCCGATTTGAACACCGTTACAGAGCTTACAGCTGCGGGACAGTTACGGAATTGCACCGTATTCCCTTTTAATCCCGGCCGGCACAGCCGGGAACCAAAAGCGAGGCAAAGGTACTTAATAATCCGTCCATCAGCAACAAGCGTTTTTGATATATTTTTTAATCCCTATATTTAAAGTCATTATTCCTTCAAAATGAAAAAAACAGCTTTCTCTATAACGTTCTCTATCCTGCTGCTGATTAGCTTGAATACCATGGCACAAAAAACCGACACCCTGCTCATCGAACAATTGATGCGTCAGCATCCGGACCTCTTTAACGGAGTTTTAAATCATCCCCAAAAAAACCAGGTGCAGATACTGTACACCCAGGTTAACCGCAATGCCAGAAAGCAGATCAGCTTTAAATCATTTAGTTATAACCTGGATGACCACCGCTATTTTTACCCGGCCAGTACGGTGAAACTGGCTGCCGTAATTTTTGCACTGGAAAAGATCAATGAAATTGGGGCAAACGACCTGAAGGTTAAGAAGTTTACTGCCGAGAGCACCATGATTACCGATAGTGCCTATACCAAACAAACCAAAGTAAATACAGATACCAGCGCCAAAAACGGGCTCCCCTCCATAGCACACTACGTCAAAAAAATACTGCTCACCAGCGATAACGATGCATTTAACCGTCTGTTTGAATTCATTGGCCGTGCAGAGATTAACCAGAAACTAAAAAAATACGGTCTTAACGATAGCCGCATCCTGAACAGGTTAGCTATTGGTGATGCCGGTGAAAGTTCAAAACACACCAATCCGGTTAGATTTTACGACGGACAGAAGCTGGTTTACAGTCAACCTGCCCAATACGATCCTAAAGAATACCCGCTTACTTTAACCAATACGGTTATGGGCGTTGGGTATATAGATAGTGCCGAAAAGCTGGTCAACAAGCCCTTTAGCCTGGTCAACAAAAATGCGTTCAGCATTTCAGATCAGCAGGCATTGATGAAAAGACTCATCTACCCGCAAGCCTTTTCTGAAAACGAAAGGTTTAACCTGACACCCGAAGATTACAAACTCATCTATACCTATATGAGCAAACTCCCAACGGAAAGCGACTACCCGGCCTACGATCCTAAAGAATTCTGGCCAACCTATGCTAAGATGCTTTATTACGGCCGGGAAAAGGGTGCCACCATCAACCCCGATCTGAAAATATACAATAAATATGGCGATTCATATGGTTTCATCATCGACAATGCTTACTTCAAAGACAGCAAAAACAAGGTCGAGTTCTTTTTAACAGCCGTTGTCCAGTCTAACGAAGATGGCATCTATAATGACAACAAATACGATTACGATCAGGTATGCTTCCCTTTTATGAAAAACATAGGCCAGGTAATTTTTGATTACGAACTGCAAAGAAAAGCCAAAAAGAAATAAGCTCTTATTGCTCGTTTATCAGCTGTTTCCTGATTTCGTCCAGTTTCTCCAGTTCTGCGCTGGCCAACACCGGAAACTTCAGGTCCATCTTTTTAAATACATCTTCCAGGATATGGCTTATGGTTAGCCTGGCGTACCACTTCTTGTCGGCCGGCACAATATACCATGGGGCCTGCGCTGTCGAAGTTTCCTCAATTGCCTCTGCATAAGCTTTCATATAATCCTTCCACAACCCTCTTTCCCTGATGTCTGCGGAAGAAAATTTCCAGTTCTTTGCCCGGTCTTCAATTCTGTCCAGGAAACGCTGCTTCTGCTCCTCTTTTGAAACGTGCAAAAAGATCTTCACAATAACCGTCCCGTTATCCGTAAGGTGCTTTTCAAAATTCCTGATGCTCTCATACCTGCGTTTCCAGAATGTTTTGTCAATTTTCTGTACACTATCATATCCCGGTAACTTTTCATTTAAAACATATTCCGGGTGTACCTTACAAACCAAAACATTTTCGTAGTGCGAGCGGTTATGGATCCCGATCCGGCCGCGCTCGGGCAAGGCCTTATAATGCCGCCATAAAAAATCGTGATCATATTCTTCAGATGTAGGGGTTTTAAAACTGTATACCTGGCAGCCCTGGGGGTTTAAGCCCGACATCACATGCTGTATTGCGCTATCCTTTCCGGCTGCATCCATCGCCTGAAACAGGATCAAAACAGAATGAGAATCGGCGGCATACAAAGTTTCCTGAAGGGCACTCAGCCTGGTTTTGATCTCTTCCAGCTCCTCGCTCCCCTTTTCCTTATTGTTTTCGCCCTTATAGGTAGTCGAAAAATCATCCAGCGAAACTTTCTTCCCCGGAACAGCTAAAAATTGTTCAATCTCTTTATTCATAGGTTCCTGCAAATTGTATTAACAATACCCGTAAAGCTAAGCATAGATCTTTTTAAAACCTTTGTAACTTTACATGAAAATTTAAGTAAATTAAATATGTTAATTTGCACTGCAACTTTTAACACTATTTAACACAAACTGTTTTACGTTTTTTTGATCTTTACCCGCATGTTTAAAGAAATTCGCAATAAGTACATCCGTTATTCTAGCATATTCCTTTTTTGTATCATCGTCTTCTTCTGTGCACTGCAACTCAATTTCTTATGGTTATTTGGGTATTCCCCATCCTATGAGGACATCAAGACCCCTACCCTCCGTGTAGGCTCAGAACTCTATACCTCAGACGGAAAGTTAATAGGCCGTTATTATAAAGAAAACCGCACCCCCGTTAGCTTCAATGAAATCTCGCCGAGTGTGGTTAAAGCATTGGTGGCTACAGAGGATGTCCGTTTTTACAAGCACATGGGCATTGATTTCCGCTCACTGCTGTCCAGCGGTATTTCTACGGCTACGGGCGACAAGCGCGGGGCAAGTACCATTACCCAGCAGCTGGCCAAAAACCTTTACCGCACCCGTTACAATAAATCGCAGGGTTTGCTCAGCCGCATTCCGCTGGTACGTACCATTGTGGCCAAACTTAAAGAGTGGTTAACTGCAGTAAAACTGGAATCCAACTACTCCAAAAATGACATCATTACCATGTACCTCAATACGGTATCCTTTGGAAACAATGCATACGGTATTAAAACTGCGTCACGCGTCTATTTTGATAAAGAAGCCAATGAACTTGATGTTCCCGAATCGGCTCTGCTGGTAGGCATGTTAAAAGGTACCAGTCTCTATAACCCGGTAAAAAATCCGCAAAAAGCACTGGAACGCCGTAATGTCGCCCTGGCTCAGATGAACAAATACAGCTACATTTCAGCTGCCGAACTGAATGCCTACAAAAGTGTGCCCATCAAATTAAAAGAAGGCCGGGTTGATGAAGGCAGTGATGGCGATTCCTACCTCAGAGCAGCAGTAGATAAGTACCTCGAAAAATGGTGTAAAGACAACAATTACGACCTATATGAGGATGGTCTGAAAATATACACTACCATAGATTCCAAACTGCAGAAATATGCCGAAGAAGCCGTTGCGGAACAAATGAAAATTGTACAGCGACGGTTTTACAGCGTTTGGGGAAATGAAGATCCCTGGGAAGACTCCGAAGGAAAGAAAGTGGATTATCCAGACCGCGCCATGCGTAATCTGCCCATCTACAAACAACTTGAAAAAAAATATCTCAATACACCAGACTCCATAACAGCCTATTTCAACAGGAAAAAGAAGATGAAGATCTTTACCTGGAAAGGCGATCGCGATACCCTGTTCTCTACATTGGATTCCATCCGTTACTATGGAAAAATTATGAATACAGGAATGATGACGCTCGATCCTTTTAATGGTAAAATTAAAGTATGGGTAGGTGGACTGGACCATAAATATTTTAAGTACGACCACGTAAACCAGTCTAAACGACAAGCGGGATCAACATTTAAACCCTTCGCTTACCTTGCCGCCCTGGAAAGCGGCATGAGTCCCTGCGACAAATTTACCGACAAACCGGTAAGAATTGCCTACCAGGAAAAAGGTAAAACTGAATACTGGGAGCCAAAAAATGCTGATTGGAGCGTGAGTTATCGGGAAATGTCACTGCGCTGGGCTATGGGAAAATCTGTAAATACCATTACCGCCCAGGTTACTGAAAAAGTAGGCTGGGAAAATGTAGTAAAATGGGCGCACGACTGCGGTATCGACAGTCACCTTGAATCTGTACCATCCGTTAGTTTAGGAACCAACGACGTCTCTGTATTCGAAATGGTTAAAGCTTACGGAACCTTTCTGAACGGCGGTTTAAAAACGGACCCTATCCTGGTGGAAAAGATTACCGACCTGGACGACAACATCATAGAAGAATTCAAAGCAAAAACAAAACGTGTGCTGAGCGAGGAAATATCCTGGCTGATGCTCTACATGTTCAGGGGTGGAATGGAAGAGCCAGGCGGTACATCGCAGGCGCTATGGGAATGGGACCTTTGGAAAAAAGGCAACCAGATCGGCGGAAAAACAGGCACCTCAAATGACTATGTAGACGCCTGGTACATGGGCATCACCAAAGACCTGGTAACAGGTGTCTGGGTAGGCTGCGATGAACGTACAGCCCATTTTAAAAATGGCGAAACCGGGGAAGGTTCCAGAACAGCCCTTCCTGTTTTTGCGAAATTCATGGAAAAGGTATACAAAGATCCAAGCACAGGGTATACCATGGGCCCCTTTCCTAAAGCTAAAGTCAAAATAACCCGTGAGATCAATTGCCCTACCCCAAGGTATGAAGTGGATACGACTTCAAACGATAGCCTGACCGTGGATTCCACTAACTTTGATGTTCCCAAAATAGAAGAGCAACAACCGGCAGTTACGACAGAGCCAGTAGTACAAAAAACAGAAGAAAAGAAACCTGTTGAGCCAATAAAACAACCCGCTCCTGAAGTACCTTTAACCAGGAAGGAAGAAAGGGAACTGCGAAAAAAACAACGCCAGGAAGAAAGGGAAAGAAAGAAGAATAACCAATAACACCACACATTATCCCTATATAAATACCGCAAACTAGCTATTACTTTTTTGCGTAAATTTAAATGAAATATATGCGTTATGAATAAAAGCTATACCTTCCTTAAAAGACTTCTACCTGTTCTGTTTATCTTCATCGTTTCTTCCCAGTCTATCTATGCCCAATACTTCGGACAAAACAGGGTACGCTACAACAATGAGAAGTTTAAAGTGCTGCAAACACCGCATTTTGAAATTTACTATTACCTGAAAAATGAAAAGATGATCCAGAAATTTGCGCAAGACGCAGAAACCTGGTACAAAATGCACCAGGAAATTTTCAGGGATACTTTTTTAAAGAAAAATCCAATTATCCTTTACAACAATCACCCCGATTTCCAGCAAACTACTGCCCTGCAAGGCGAGGTAGGCATCGGAACGGGTGGTGTAACCGAGGCCTTTAAAAACAGGGTAATCATGCCTGTAATGGAACTGAATAACCAAACCAGGCACGTGCTTGGTCACGAGCTGGTCCATGCCTTCCAATACCACCTTTTACTGGAAAAAGATACCATAGGCCTTGAAAACATTAGCCAAATCCCCCTCTGGATGATTGAAGGAATGGCCGAATACCTTTCTGTAGGTAAAACAGATGCCTTTACTTCCATGTGGATGCGCGACGCACTGCTCAACAGGGATATCCCCTCTTTAAAAGACCTCACCAACTCCAATAAGTATTTCCCTTATCGTTACGGCCAGGCATTCTGGACCTTCGTAGGTTCAGTATATGGCGATACCACCATAGTTCCGCTATTTAAGGCAACTGCAAAATACGGATATGAAAATGGCTTGAGATATACTTTTGGCTACGATGACAGGACGCTTTCGGGTTTATGGAAAAATGCAATTGAAGCGCATTATCGTCCAATGTTAAAAGCCGATAGCTCCCAGATCAGAATTACCGGAACGAAAATCATCGACAATAAAAATGCAGGTAATATGAATGTAGCACCATCTATCAGCCCGGATGGCAAATACCTCGCGTTCCTATCCGAGAAAGACCTGTTCGGAATAGACCTCTTCCTGGCTGATGCCAAAACGGGAAAGATCATCAGAAAGCTTAGCAGCCAGGTTTCAAATTCGCATATTGATGATTTTAATTTCCTCGAATCTGCCGGCACCTGGTCGCCCGATGGCAAACAGTTTGCATTCAGCATCTTCAGTAAGGGAAAAAACCAGCTGATGATCGTTAATGTCGACAACGGCAGTGTCGCCTTACGTGCAGAAATGGGTGAAGTAGCCCAGTTTGGCAACTTGACCTGGTCGCCGAACGGCGAAGACATTGCCTTCTCGGGCATGGTACAAGGCCAGAGCGACATCTTTTCCTATAACCTTAAGACAAGAAAAGTTACCCAGATCACCAATGATTCCTACTCCGACTATGCCCCTGCCTATTCACAGGATGGCAGGAAAATAGCGTTCTCGTCCGACAGGGCATCTATGGCCAAAAACAACAATATGGCCGTTCATGCTTTAAACCTGAGCATATACGATATAGAAAGCAAATCCTTAACAGACATCCCGGTATTCCCAGGTGCCAATAACCTGAATGCACAATTCTCGGGCGACAGCAAGCGCCTGTTCTTCCTGTCCAACCGCGATGGTTTCAGGAATTTATATGAATACAACCTGGGCGACAATACCGTAAAACAGCTTACAGACTATTTTACCGGCATCAGTGGCATTACCGAATTTTCTCCGGCAATCTCTGTCTCCAGAAATGATGATATCGTTTACAGCTATTACCGTTCACAGCGATATACGCTTTACAATTCCCCGATCAGCAGTTTCCGTTCGAAACCTGTTGATGCCAATGCTGTAAATTTTGACGCAGCCATATTGCCGCCAATGGAATCCATAGGTGTCGACATTGTAAATTCTAACCTCGGCAACTTTGAGCGTTTCGAAAAAACCACTACCGACTCGATGCGCCTGGTTCCTTATCGGCCTAAGTTTAAGCTCGATTACCTGGCCAATAGCGGTGTGGGGGTTTCTACCAGCAGGTTTGGCACGGGTGTACAGGGCGGTATCGTTGGGATGTTCAGTGATATTCTTGGACGTAACCAGATCATCGCCAACCTTTCCGTAAATGGCGAGATTTATGACTTCGGAGGTATGGTGGGTTACATCAACCAGCAACAAAGAATCAACTGGGGCGTAGCCCTTTCACACATTCCTTACCTTACCGGTTATAGGGAAATCGTTCCGGATAAGTTAAAAAATGGCGACACAGAAATTAATGTAATTAACGACCGTACCAACCTGATCAGAACTTTTGAAGATCAGGCCCAGGTATTTGGGGCTTACCCTTTTAACAAAGTACACAGGTTTGAAATGGGCGGAGCAGTTTCACGTTACAGCTATCGGGTAGACCGCATCAGCAATTATTATGAAAATATCAATGGCTACCCGGGCTATTACATCACTTCCGACAAAAGAAAAGTCCCTCTAAGTGAAGCGACTAATGATATAGGTGTTCCATTAAAAAGCTTCAGCATCTTCCAGGCCAATGCCTCTTTTGTAGGCGATAATTCTATAAATGGCATCACCTCTCCTCTTGATGGTTTCAGGTATAGGGTTGGCATAGAACAGTATTTTGGCGATTACCAATTCTCTGCGGTTACAGTAGACCTTAGAAAATACTGGCGCCTAAAACCCATCACCATTGCTGCAAGAAGCTATAACTACCAGAGAATTGGTAAAGACGGAGAAAATCTTTACCCCTTATACGTAGGTTATCCTTATCTGATCAGGGGTTATGAGGCAAACTCGCTGTACAATACCCGGAACAGTTCAGCCAATGGATTTGACATCAATCAATTGTCCGGAAATAAAATAGCCGTGTTCAATTTTGAACTTCGGCTTCCTTTTACCGGCCCTAAAAAATTATCGGCAATTCCTTCGAAATTCCTGTTTACAGATCTGAACCTGTTCTTTGATGCCGGTTTGGCCTGGAATGAAGATTCTAAAGTTGTATTCAAAAATCAGCCAACAAATCCGAAAGAACGCGTACCTGCAATGAGCGTAGGTATGTCTTTAAGGGTAAATGTATTCGGATATTTTGTACTTGAGCCTTATTATGCCATTCCGTTCCAGCGTACAGATCTAACACTAGGTGTATTCGGCCTTACATTTGCACCAGGATGGTAAAAAAAGCTCTCCGTTGAGAGCGGAGAGCCTGCTAAAAAAACTAAAAACTGAGAGCGCTGAGCGCGTGTAGAGAGCGTTAATGGCGGGTTGAGAGCATATCTTTTAACACCTGTATAAAGAAACTTATACAGGTGTTGCTATTTTAAGAAAGCATGTTAAACGACAGGTTCACCTGGTTGATCATCTTCTTCCCCGAAGTGATGTGCTCAAAATCCAGACCTATCGTTAGATCCACCCAGTCAGGATTACAAGACCTTACCAGCCGCTCCTTTTGCATACGCGTAAACCTGCTGATCAGCTTGAACCGGCTCAAAGCCTGGGCTTCTGTTTTCAGCTCCTCGAAATAAACAAGCCTCGTCAGCTGCTGCCCGCTGTCAAAAAACAAACAAGGCATTTGCTTATAGAATTCCAGGGTCTTAATCAGATTAGAACTCATCCCTACATGTAAACTTGTACGGTTTCTGTCGGTTACGATGTACACAAATTTTTTCATGACTATCTTTTAAAATTGTTTATAACTAAATAAATTAGTATATATTTGTATAGAGAATAATATAACTAACATTATTGGCACAATAATACTAACAATATTAGCAAAAACAAATTTATTTTAAACTTTTTTTATGTCAAATATTTCATCCAACCTTAAGTACCTAAGAAAGAAAAAGGGGCAAACACAACAGCAATTCGCTGATGCAATGCAAATTAAGCGCTCTTTGATCGGAGCCTACGAGGAAGATCGTGCCGAACCTAAGTACGAATTACTAAAAAGAATAGCAGAATATTTTGACCTGACCATAGATGAATTCCTGACCGAAAACATCAATGACAACTGGAAACCCAAACCTAAAAGCCAGGGTTCAAACCTTAGGATATTAAGTATATCGGTCGACAAGGACGACAATGAGAACATCGAAATGGTACCTGTAAAAGCTAGCGCTGGTTACCTCAATGGCTTTTCAGATCCTCAATACATCAAGGAACTTCCTAAATTTCAGCTGCCCCTGCCCTTTTTAAGGCAAGGCACCTTCAGGGCTTTCGAAATTGTTGGGGATTCCATGCTGCCCATCCAGCCAGGGAGCATCATTGTAGCAGAGTACCTCGACAACTGGAACGATGTTAAAACAGGCGAAACCTATATCATCATCAGTCGCGCTGAAGGTGTTGTTTACAAAAGGGCCGGAAACCGCTTTAAGGAAAACAAAGAACTGAAACTGATTTCTGACAATAAAGTCTACGATCCGTACACCGTTTCGGCCGATGATATCCTTGAAATCTGGAAAGCCAAAGCCTATATCTCAACGGCATTGCCAGAACCAACCCCAGAGCCAACCATAGAAACATTAAGCGCCATGATGGCCCAGATGCAGAAATCCATCTCGCAGCTTAACAAAAATTAATGAACCAGGCAGAGGAATTCATAAAAGGCAAATTGCAGCAAAGGGCTGACAAGGGTATTTTGAGAAAGCTCTCTTCAGCAACTTTTCAAGCTGATTTCTCTTCTAACGATTACCTGGGCTTTGGCCGGTCGGCCGAATTAAATGCAAAAACCGAACAAATCCTGGCCCTGATTCCTGCACATCAAAATGGTTCCGGAGGCTCGCGCCTGCTCAGCGGCAATCACTGGTTTACCGAGGAAACGGAACAGCATATTGCCGCTTTTCACCAGGCTCCGGCAGCGCTCCTCTTTAATTCCGGCTATGACGCCAATCTGGGGCTCCTCTCCAGTCTGGGCCAGCGCGGGGACACCATCATTGCCGATGAGCTCATACACGCCAGCCTGATCGACGGTGCCCGCCTCAGTAATGCAAACCGCTACACTTTTAAACACAACGACCTGAATAGCCTGGAAGCCAAATTAAAGCTTGCAAAGGGCAACAGCTACGTAGTTACAGAAAGTGTATTTTCTATGGACGGAGATACGGCCCCGCTGACTGAGATCAGTAAACTCTGCAAAACCTATCAGGCCAACCTGATCGTAGATGAAGCCCATGCATTGGGCATATACGGGAAACATGGTGCCGGACTTGTACAGCAGCGACCCGACCTGGAGAAAGATATCTTTGCACGTGTTGTTACCTTTGGAAAGGCACTGGGCTGTCATGGCGCTGCCGTATTGGGCAGTGTAAACCTGAAAGCATATCTTATCAATTTTGCACGTTCGTTTATTTATACTACCGCTGCACCTATCCATACCATTGCTAATATCAGATCGGCTTACCAGCTGCTGGAACAAACAGATTATACCTCCTTGATAAGAGAAAAGATCAACTGCTACCAGAACCTGATCGGCAAGGCAGCCCTGAACAACATTCCCAGCACAAGTGCCATACATACCGTAATTTACCCCGATAGCCATACTGCAAAAAAAGCGGCAGCAACACTTCAGGAAAAAGGACTTGATGTGAGGGCTATCTTAAGCCCTACAGTAGCAGAAGGAAAAGAAAGGTTAAGGATTTGCCTGCATACTTTTAATACGGAAACAGAAATACAAACCCTGGTTAAAGAACTTATAAAAACATACAGCGCATGAGCAATACTTATTTCGTAACCGGCATTGGCACTGGCATTGGCAAAACAGTTGTCAGCGCAGTGCTAACGGAAAAACTACAGGCCGACTACTGGAAACCTATACAATCGGGCGATCTTGAGATCAGCGACAGCCTGTTCATCAAACACCTTATCAGCAATACTAAAACCATTGTTCATCCGGAGAAATACAGGCTTGGCCAGCCACTCTCCCCACATTTGTCTGCACGCCTGGATGGGGTACAAATTGACATCAATGTCCTGCAGAAACCGGCAACCAGCAACAGCCTGGTCATTGAAGGAGCAGGCGGCCTGATGGTTCCGCTGAACGATACCGAACTGATACTGGACCTGATTAAAAGCCTCGAAGCAAAGGTGATTGTTGTATCGCAGAACTACCTAGGCAGCATCAACCATACCCTGCTTACCCTGGAAGTCCTGAAGACGAATAACGTCGCGGTTGAGGGCCTGATCTTTAATGGCACACCAAATGCTGAAAGCGAAGCCTACATCACACAGTACAGCAAAATAAAAATATTGGGCAGAATCCCTAAAATGAGTATTGTTGACAAAGAAAGTATCCTTCAAGCAGGGCAACACATCTGCATCTGAGGACAAAAATATAAAGACATAAAAAAGGGAGCAATAAGCTCCCTTTTCTTTTATAACAATCCGTTATATCTATTTTACTGTATCAATTACAGCTTTAAAAGCTTCTGGATGGTTCATCGCTAAATCTGCCAGAACCTTACGGTTCAAACCGATGTTTTTAGCGGCTAACTTACCAATTAACTGAGAGTAAGATATACCGTGCTGACGTGCTCCAGCATTGATACGCTGAATCCACAATCCGCGGAATTCTCTTTTCTTAACTTTACGGTCACGGTATGCATATTGCAAACCTTTTTCTACCGTATTTTTAGCAATGGTGAAAACCTTGCTTCTTGATCCCCAATAGCCTTTGGCTAAATTTAAGACCTTTTTCCTTCTTCTTCTCGAAGCTACTGCGTTTACCGAACGTGGCATGTTTTTGTTGTTTTTGATAAACGGTGTTGCGTATTACAGCAAACTTACTACCGGGTACCTGGTTAAAAATTTAATTATTTACCGATGCAAAGCATACGTTTAACGTTGCCCATATCAGCGTCCGACACCATTGAAGTGTGTCCTAAGTTACGCTTACGTTTAGTCGACATCTTTGTCAAGATGTGGCTTTTGTAGGCATTCTTCCTTGCGATTTTACCTGTTCCAGTAAGCGAAAAACGCTTTTTAGCACTGGAATTGGTTTTCATTTTTGGCATAACCTGTTTTTATTTATGTAATTTATATTATTTCTTAGCAACTTTTGGGGCCAGCGTTAAAAACATACGCTTACCTTCCAGCTTAGGTAACAGCTCCACTTTACCCACATCTTCAAGTGCCTGGGCAAATTTCAACAACAGGATCTCTCCCTGCTCTTTGTAAACAATTGCCCTGCCTTTAAAATGCACATAAGCTCTCACTTTTTCACCATTCTCCAGAAAACTAATCGCATGTTTCAGTTTAAACTGAAAATCATGATCATTAGTATTAGGCCCGAAACGGATCTCCTTAATTACAGTTTGCTTCGCATTTGCTTTGATCTCTTTCTGCTTTTTCTTCTGCTCGTAAACAAATTTGCTGTAATCAATAATTCTACAAACCGGTGGCACCGCATTTGGAGAGATCTCTACAAGATCCAGTTCCAGTTCATCGGCAATGGCCAAAGCTTTTGCCAAAGGATAGATCCCCGGTTCAACATTATCCCCAGCTAATCTCACCTCTTGTGCCCTGATAAACTGATTAATATTATGTTCTGCTTCTTTTTTCTTAAAAGGAGGACGTGGTCCCCTGTTAAATCCTGGTCTGCCTAATGCCAAATTTGTATCTTATTTAAACTGTTATTTCTTTAATTAATAGTTCACTAAACTCCTGCAGGGTCATTTCACCTAAATCGCCTTCACCATGCTTTCTTACTGAGGCCTTACCTTCCGCCATCTCTTTCTCACCAATAATCAGCATATAAGGTATTTTTTTAACCTCTGCGTCTCTGATTTTTCTTCCAATCTTCTCATCCCGGAAGTCAATCAGCCCGCGAATATCGGAATTATTTAATTCATCTGAAACTTTTTTTGCATAATCTTCATACTTTTCTGAGATCGGAAGAATGATGAACTGTTCGGGAGAAAGCCATAAAGGGAAGTTGCCTGCACAATGTTCAATCAGCACGGCTATAAAACGTTCCAGCGATCCAAAAGGCGCGCGATGGATCATCACCGGTCTGTGTTTCTGGTTATCACTTCCGGTATATTCCAGCTCAAACCGCTCCGGCAGGTTATAATCTACCTGAATTGTTCCCAGCTGCCATTTTCTACCCAAGGCATCTTTTACCATGAAATCCAGCTTCGGACCGTAAAATGCAGCTTCACCATATTCAACTACTGTTGGCAATCCTTTTTCATCAGCAGCTTCTATAATAGCCGACTCAGCAAGCCTCCAGTTCTCATCGCTACCGATGTATTTGGCTTTATTTTCAGGATCTCTCAACGAAACCTGCGCTACATAATCTTCAAATCCAAGCGATTTAAACACATACAGTACCAGGTCAATTACCTTTTTGAATTCTTCCTTCACCTGGTCTGGTCTGCAGAACAAATGCGCATCATCCTGAGTAAAGCCCCTTACGCGTGTTAAACCATGCAATTCCCCACTTTGCTCATAGCGATAAACTGTACCGAACTCAGCAAAACGCAAAGGCAGGTCTTTATAAGAACGCGGCTTGGTTTTATAGATCTCGCAATGATGCGGACAATTCATTGGCTTCAGGAAAAACTCCTCACCTTCCTGTGGCGTCTTTATCGGCTGAAATGCATCCTTTCCATATTTCTCGTAGTGGCCGGAAGTAATGTATAGGTTTTTATGTCCGATATGCGGAGTAACCACCTGCTCGTACCCGGCTTTGGCCTGAGCCTTGGTTAAAAACTGAACCAGACGTTCGCGCAAAGCAGCACCCTTAGGCAACCACAATGGCAGGCCCATACCTACTTTTTCCGAGAAAGCAAATAGTTCCAGTTCTTTACCCAGTTTACGGTGGTCCCTTTTCTTTGCCTCTTCAATCATGTGAAGATACTCAGTCAGTTCACTGGCTTTAGGGAAGGTAACCCCATAAATACGTGTCAGTTGTTTCCTGGTCTCATCACCACGCCAATAAGCCCCAGCCACGTTCATCAGCTTTACAGCCTTCACAAAACCGGTGTTCGGAATGTGCGGACCCCGGCAAAGGTCTGTAAACTCACCCTGTGTATAAAAAGTGATCTTTCCATCTTCCAGACCTTCCAAAAGATCCAGCTTGTATTCGTCGCCTTTTTCTTCAAAATATTTAATGGCATCGGCTTTACTGATGGCCTTACGCTCAAAAACTTCTTTTTGTTTGGCCAGTTCAAGTATCTTGTTTTCAATGGCCTTAAAATCATCCGAAGAAAATTCCCTGTCGCCAAAATCAACATCGTAATAAAAACCGGTTTCAATAGCCGGACCTATCCCGAATTTGGTTCCCGGATACAACGCTTCCAGAGCTTCAGCCATAATGTGTGCAGATGAATGCCAGAAGGTAGATTTACCGGCCTGGTCGTTCCAGGTCAGCAATTTTACCGCAGCATCAGCCTCAATAGGTCTGGATGAATCCCATACTTCGCCGTTTACTTCGGCAGCTAAAACATTTCTTGCGAGGCCTTCAGAAATAGATAAGGCAATCTGATGGGCAGTTATGCCCTTTTCATACTGGCGGACTGATCCGTCAGGTAGTGTAATGTTAATCATCTACAACTATGATTTAAGTTTTAAAAAAAATATAAAACAATCACTTACAATGTGATTTTCTTTTCGGATGCAAAGATAATTAATATTCTGTACTTTCAAGCCAGCCATTTGCCAAAACATCGGCTAAATGCATGGTTTTTAAAGGAATATTATTTTTGTCAATATAGCCCTGCAGGTGCATCAGACAGGAAAGATCCGTCGAAATAACATACTCAGCCCCCTGTTCAAGTGCATTGTTCACCTTTTGCTGCGCCATAGCTGACGAGATGGCGTCAAACTTCACAGCGAAAGTACCGCCAAAACCACAGCACATATCCGTATCCTTCATTTCCACCATTTCCAGTCCATGAACTTTGGAAAGCAGCAGCCGGGGCTCCGCTTTGATCTTACATTCGCGCAAACCGCTACAGGAATCGTGGTAAACAGCTTTACCATCCAGTTCTGCACCAAAATAATCCTTCTTCAGCACGTTCACCAAAAAGTCAGAAAGCTCAAATATGTTGGCCTGAATATTCCTGCATTTATTGTGTACGATCGTATTGGTAAACAAATCATTAAAACCGCCTTTCACCATCCCTACACAGGAAGCAGAAGGAGCTACAATATAGTCTGTTTCAGAGAAATCATTCAAAAACTTGATGCCGGTTTCTTTGGCCTGCTCCCAGTATCCTGCGTTATAGGCAGGCTGACCACAACAGGTCTGTGCAGTATTGTAAAACACCTCACATCCAGCCTTTTCCAGTAATTTAACGGTATTGAATGCAGTTTCAGGATATAGCTGATCAACAAAACACGGCACAAATAATTCTATCTTCATTTCGATTCAACCTTTCTAAGGAACAGCAAAAATACCAAACCTATAACGAAAAATGATGCCAAAGCGATAATTGAGTTGCGCATACTGCCGGTCGCCTCTTCTATATAGGCAAAACTGAACAGCCCTATTACAATGGCCAGTTTCTCGGTCACATCATAAAAGCTGAAATAGGAAGCCGTATCCGGTGTATTCTCCGGCAGATACTTAGAATAAGTAGAGCGGGAAAGCGACTGTATCCCTCCCATGATTAAACCTACAACTGCAGCCAGGCCATAAAACTGGTACTCATTGGTTACAAAATAAGCGCATATACAGGTTCCAATCCAGATGAACACCACAAAGATCAATACCCTTACGTTTCCTGTTTTTTTGGCAAGCCGCGACATCAGTACCGCTCCGGCTATAGCCACTAGCTGTATGATCAGGATTACCGCAATCAGTTTTGCGGTACCCAGGTGCAGTGTTTTTTCCCCAAAACCGGCAGCAGCAAGCATAATGGTTTGTACGCCCATCGAATAGAAAAAGAAAGCCGGTAAAAACCGTTTCAGAAACTTCATGTGTTTCAGTTGCTTCCATACTTTGACAAGTTCCTGAAAACCGCTGTTGATCACTTTCTTATTGATGGTTGCATAATTGGGACTGCCAGCAGGCAGCTTTTTAAAAGGGATCTGCGCAAAGCCGATCCACCATAAGCCTACCAGCAAAAATGACAACCTTGGCGGAAAGGAAAGATCGGTAATTCCGAAAAGTTCGGGTTTCAATACAAACACAAAACATATGATCTGCAGGAGTACACTCCCCACATAACCGTAGGCATAGCCCTTGGCACTTACCGTATCCTGCTGGTCTGGCGTAGCAATTTCAGGTAAATAGGAATTATTGAACATCACCCCGCCTACGTAGCCCATAGCCGCTATGGCAAAACAGATTACCCCGAATTCCAGGGTGTCCAGTTTAAAAAAGTACAACCCTATACAGGCCAGGCCGCCCATATAGGTAAACAATTTCATAAAGATTTTCTTATTGCCCCTGTAATCGGCTATTGATGAAAGTATAGGCAGTAAAATAACCATAATCAGATAGGCCACCGAAAGCGCATAATTTGATAATGCGGTATTGGTAAATGTCCGGCCAAAAAAACTAACCTTATCCCCATGTTCCTGCGTGGTGGTAATGATGGTATAATAAGCGGGAAAAATAGTTGAAGTGATAACCAGATTATAAGCAGAGTTGGCCCAGTCGAAAAATGCCCAGGACCGGATGACCTTTTTGTCGTTCTTTAGTTTCAATTTACTTTTTCCAGTTTGGTTGCACCTGATTTTTTCTCATCCACCTTCTTAGGGTTTCCTTTATAATAGATCTCGCTTGATCCGGAAGTTTTCACCTTAAGTTCATTCAGCACATTGATTTCCGCCTTACCCGTACCCTCGGTATCAATATTGTAAACGCCTACAATAAAATCAAAGGCGTTTACTTTTGCGGTACCTTTAATTTTCAAATCATGTGTTCCTGCCTGTCCGCTCAGCGCAATTTTGCCAACACCATCTACTTTTGTACTTACTTTAGCCGCGCTTAAATCCAGCCGTACATCAGATGCGCCCGAAAAAGCAAAGTCTACGTCTCCGGCATAGATGCGGCCTTCTCCTAACACCTCAACTGCGCCATCCAGTTCCAGGCCCCTCAGTTCACCTATACCCGCCCTTACAACTATAGAATCCGTACCACAATAGCGATCGTAGTCGACCTTCAACCTCAATTCAGAGCCGGAAACATCCGCTTTAACATAGGTAATGATATTTGAATCGGCCTCTACCTGCACTTTATAACTACTGTCTTGCGTCATCACCAGCTTAATGGCCCCGTCCACTTTTATTTTATCAAAGTTTTTCAGGGTTATTGCCCTGCTTACGTGGTTGCCCGAGTCTTCAATACATTTGTTTTCGCATCCCGTAAGTAGAAACGGGATAAAAAGGGCGATAATGGATGTTCTTTTCATGGGTTTAAAGGTAATAATTTTTGCCATCTGTTTTAATCTTTCCCGCATCCAGCAGAATGCGGATACGTTCCAGCCTTTCGTTTTCTGTGCCGGTACTGATAGCCGTCACCAGCACATCCAATACCTGCGGCTCACTTTGTAAAAGCGTTACAATTTCAAAATCTATTTTATCGTCCAGCACCTCGGCATCATCGGCTTTTTTTTCGGCCAGGCAAACATCACAAATCCCGCACTTATCTGCTCCGGGTTCATCAAAATAAGCCAGCAGCTGAATGCTTCGGCATATCTTTTTACCTGCATAAGCCAGCACCGCACTGATCTGGTCCTGCTGTATCTGTTTACGTTGGGCAATATACTTCAGGTCGATGTCCATGTGTGTAAAATCGAGGCGTGGACGGATGTATTGCAGCTGAGGCTGATCTGATTGTGGTAAATAAGACAACATGCCTTGCTCCTGCAGGTTGTTCAGCATTCTGATCACATCGTTATAAGACATTCTCAGCTTCCCGGCAATATCGGCCTCGCTGATCTTTACGTATTGGTCAAAAGATCCTCCGTACGACCTTAGTATGGTTTTGATCAGGGGATCATATCCCGCATTTTCGATCTGGAAACGATAGACATCTTCATTTCCAACAATGAACATCAGCCGGGAAGGCAGGAATATATTTTCCGATAAGGTCAGGTAACCATCGTGCTCTAAAAACTTTAACGCCGCCATGCTCTTCATCACCCCGGTATTGAAACGCTTACAAAAATCGGCCAGATCAAAGCTAAAACTCAAACCTTCGCCCGCACCATAAGCCAGCTGGAAATAATTGCCCAGGTAATGGTATACCTTTTTAATCTCCCCAACATCAGGGAAGCTGTCCGCATACCTGGCCTTTAGCGAAAGTTCATCCGATTTGTTGGCCAGCAATATCGTATAGGCCCGTTTCTCATCCCGGCCAGCCCTTCCGGCCTCCTGGTAATAGGCTTCCAGACTCTCGGGCAAATCCAGATGTACCACAAAACGTACATCGGGTTTATCTATGCCCATTCCAAAGGCATTGGTGGCTACCATCACCCGTATCCGGTTGCGTTTCCAGTCTTCCTGTTTTCTAAACCGTTCTTCTTTTTCCAGGCCCGCATGATAAAAATCGGCAGCAATCCGGTTCCTGTTTAAAAAAGCAGCTACTTCGGCCGTTTCCCTTCGGTTACGCACATAAACAAGGCCACTGCCTTTTACATTGGCAGCTACACTGATCAGCCTTTTGTATTTATCTTCGTCATCCAATACCACATAGCTCAGGTTCTTACGGGCAAAACTCTGAACGAATACCTGAGTTTTTTTGAACTGCAATTTTTCTACTATATCTTCCCGCACAAAACGGGTCGCGGTAGCAGTAAGCGCCAGAACAGGCACATCCGGATGGATTTCCCTGATCTCACTTACCCTCAGATAAGGAGGTCTGAAATCATAGCCCCATTGCGAAATGCAATGTGCCTCATCTACTGCAATCAGGTTCACATTCATATAAGAAATACGCACGCGCACCAGTTCCGATAGCAGCCTCTCCGGCGAGAGGTACAGGAATTTGATCTTGCCATAGATGCAATTGTCCAGCAATATGTCAATCTCGCGTTTGCCCATCCCAGCGTAAATAGCCACCGCTTCAATACCTTTTGCCTTCAATCCTTCTACCTGGTCTTTCATCAAAGCCACCAGTGGTGATATCACAATGCATATCCCCTCTTTAACCAATGCCGGCACCTGAAAGCAGATGGATTTCCCTCCCCCGGTGGGCAAAAGCGCCAATGTATCGTTCCCGTTTAAAACCGATCTGATGATCTCGTCCTGTAAGGGCCTGAAGCCATCGTATCCCCAGTATCGTTTTAATATCTCCGTCTCGTTCATAAAAAGGTTGCACCTCAAAACTATAAAAATGAACTGATATTACTAAATTGCGGCCTAAATTCCAATACAGGCTATATGAGAACACTATCTTTACTAACAGTTCTTTTATTCATACTTCAACCTTCTTTTGCACAAACACGCACAAACACGCCGCCATCGCAGACAAACGGTCAGCCTGCAAAATGGGATATTGAAAAATACCGCGGAAACACCAAATCTTTTACCTTAAATACCGATGAAGGCACCTGGATGAACCTTGATGTAAGTTCAGATGGGAAGGATATTGTGTTCGACCTGTTGGGCGACATCTATACTATGCCCATTACCGGCGGCGCTGCAATACTGCTAAGCGGTGGTGTGAGCTGGGATATACAGCCCCGTTTCAGTCCGAATGGCAAATACATTTCCTATACCAGCGACAAAGGCGGTGCCGATAACATCTGGATTATGAACCGCGATGGCTCCGGCAAAAGGCAGATCACCAAAGAGAGCTTCCGACTGCTGAACAATGCCACCTGGATGCCAAACAGCGAATACCTGATTGCCCGTAAACACTTTACCGGTACCCGCTCCCTTGGTGCCGGCGAAATGTGGATGTACAGCATTTATGGAGGCGAAGGTGTACAACTTACCAAAAGGAAAAATGACCAGCAGGATGCAGGCGAGCCCAATGTTTCACCAAACGGCAGGTACCTTTATTACAGTGAAGATATGTCGCCCGGCCCTAATTTTGAATACAGCAAAGATCCCAACGGCATGATTTACGCCATCAGGCAGCTCGATCTGGTTACCGGAAAAATCACCAGCCTTATCGCCCAGCCCGGCGGTGCAGTAAGGCCACAGGTATCACCTGATGGTAAAATGATGGCTTATGTAAAGCGTATCCGATTAAAATCGGTACTGGTATTGCAAAACCTGCAGACCGCCGAAGAGTGGCCCATATATGAAGACCTCTCGCACGACCAGCAGGAAACCTGGGCCATTTTTGGGGTATATCCCAATTTTGCATGGACACCCGATGGCAAGAGCATTGTCTTTTATGCCCGTGGAAAGATCAAAAAAATCGACCTGAATTCGCTTTTCACCAATAACATCCCCTTCCACGTTACCAGCCTGCAAACCATACAGCAGGCACTGCATTTCCCGCAGCAGGTATTTAACAACGACTTTACGGTAAAAATGATCCGGCAGCTAACCACTTCTGCTGACGGTAAATTTGTGGTATTTAATGCCGCAGGCTTCCTTTACAAAAAAGACCTGCCCAATGGTACACCCGAAAGGATCAGCAAGGGGATTGACTTTGAGTTCGAACCAGCCATCAGCAACGATGGGAAATCGGTAATTTATGCGACATGGAGCGATGAGTTCAAAGGCGCAATAAAAAAGACGGACCTCAAATCAGGTAAAACAGTAACACTTACCGAAGAAAAGGGCTTTTATTACTCTCCTTCATTTTCAAATAAGGGTGACAAGATCGTTTTTCGTAAAGGTATTGGCAATGATGTGCTGGGCTATGCCTATGGCCGGGGTACCGGCATTTTTACCATGCCGGTTAATGGCGGACCAAAAACACTGATCTCTGAAAGCGGCATCAGGCCGGAATTCAATACCGATGATACCCGGATCTATTTCCAGTCTTCTGAAGGCGGCAAAAAAGTATTCAAAAGCATAGATCTGAACGGAGCTAACGAACGTACCCACTATACCTCAACCTATGCCACTCAATTTGCGCCCAGCCCCGATGGCAAATGGATGGCATTTACGGAATTGTTTAATGTGTATGTAACCCCAATGGTTACAGCCGGCGCCGCACTCGAGCTCTCATCTACCAATAAAGCCATCCCCCTTACCCGTATCACCAAAGATGCCGGTACTTATATCCACTGGAGCCAGGACAGCAACAAATTATTCTGGACTTTGGGCGAGCAATATTTCAGCAGGGACATCAAGACTGCGTTTAACTTTACGGATGGATCTGCACAGGGCATTCAGCAACCCGACAGTGTAGGCCTGTCCATAGGCCTAAAATTAAAAACCGATGTGCCCACCGGCCTTACTGCCCTTACCGGCGCCCGCATCATTACCATGAAGGGCGATGAGGTGATAGAAAATGGTGTCATCCTGATTGAAAACAATAAAATTGTATCTATTGGTAAAAACCTTGCCATTCCGGCAAATACCAGGGTAATTGATGTTACCGGTAAAACCATTATGCCTGGAATGATAGATGTACATGCACACCTGCGTACCAGTCCGGATGGCATTACGCCGCAGCAGGACTGGTCGTACCTGGCCAACCTGGCATTTGGGGTAACTACGGCGCACGACCCTTCCAGCAATACCGAAATGGTTTTCAGCCAATCAGAAATGATCAAAGCCGGCCGACTCACCGGCCCACGTTTGTACTCTACAGGCTCCATCCTGTATGGTGCCGATGGCGACTTCAAAGTGGTCATCAATAGTCTTGATGATGCGCTGTCGCACCTACGCAGGTTAAAGGCCGTAGGTGCTTTTTCTGTAAAATCATACAATCAGCCCCGCCGCGATCAGCGCCAGCAGATCCTGGAGGCCGCCAGACAACTGAAAATGCTGGTGGTACCCGAAGGCGGATCTACCTTTTATACGAATATGAACATGGTAGCTGATGGCCATACCGGCATTGAACACAGCATTCCGGTGGCACCTGTATTTAAAGATGTGACTACCCTTTGGAACAAATCTGAAGTGGCTTATACCCCTACACTCATTGTAAGTTATGGGAGTCAGTGGGGCGAAAACTATTGGTACGACCGTACCAATGTATGGGAAAACGAGCGTTTAATGGCCTTTACACCCCGCTCTATTATAGACCCTCGCGCCAGAAGAAGGACCACTTCCGAATATGGCGACTACGGCCATATAGAAGTAGCCAAAACGGTAAAACAAATAGCCGATGGCGGTACAAAAGTGAATTTAGGGGCACATGGACAAATACAGGGGCTGGGTGCACATTGGGAACTTTGGATGCTGGTACAGGGTGGAATGACACCCCTGCAGGCTATTCGCTGTGCCACCCTGAACGGAGCAGCCTACCTGGGCATGGACAAAGAAATCGGCTCGCTGGAGGTTGGAAAACTGGCCGACCTTGTGGTGATGGACAGTAACCCCCTGGATGACATCAGAAACTCAGAAAAAATCAAATATGTGATGATCAACGGTCGTATTTTCGACAGCCTCTCCATGAACGAAATCGGTAACCGCGAGAAAGTACGCGGTAAACTTTGGTTCGAAACCGGCAAAGGCATGGTATACACGTTCCCAACCGGCATTGCTGAAACCTGGACCTACAGCATTCCCAACTGCGAATAAAAATCAGCTTCCCCCTTATTTATCCGATAAGGGGTTATTGATGATACCGGTAAATAAGATCAGACCTGTTTTCATTTCGCGGATGGCAAATACAAACGGGCGGTCAATAAGGATCGGAGTTGGTACCCCCGGTGCCGAAGTCAGTACAATGCCTACAGAAGTAACAGCAGCAGCTTCTGTCCCGCTTTCATTTACTTCAATAAAGGTTTTATGTTTCACCTCGTCTATTTGTAAACCTCCTCCAGCACTAATTCTGCTAAAATCTGCAGAACCGTTTTTGCCAAAAGCTATTCCCATACCCAGGTTTATCAATGGATCATTTAATTTAGATTCATAGCTGAATTTAAATTTTGGCATCTTTATTTCCGCAGCGATTTTTCTAAAACCCGTCATCCAGCCCTTCCATTTTGTGGTTGTAATTGAGTTTGCAAATTCGTTTATACTGGTATTGGCGGCAGGCAGTGCAATTACCATGCTGTATTTTTCATTCCCATAAGGAAGTTCATAAAGAACTGCATCTGTCGCACTTAAATAATTAACATCGGCCTTTGCCGTCATAAAGTCGGTCTGAATCTTGCTGCCATCGCCCAGGCTAAAATCAGATTTTGCAGTCCGGTTCTTATCAAACTTATATTTCCAATCGCTTTTAAAATAAACTGCATTGATCAGGTACATCAGCATACCAGGCCCGATTGACTCAATTATAGTTGGGATTTTTCCGTTCGTGCTGGTGTTTACCCAATTATTAATTTTGTCTTTCGCAGCTGGATTTGCAAAGTCAAGTCCCTCGACTGCTGCATTATAGTTATCTGCATTCACCTTAAGAAAAGCAGGCAATGGGCTAAACGTATTTCTATACCAGATGGAATTGGCAATTTTCAACGAGGCCTTAGGATCGAGCTGAGGCAATTCAGTGACTATTTTATGGTAATAGCTGTTCAGTTCTGCCGCTGTAAAACCCTTAAATTCCATGGTATTTCTGATGGCCTCTAAGGTCGTACCGTTACTTCCGTTACTGGTCATACCTAGGGCCATACTTACACTTAAAGGTGACAACATCAGGTTTTTGCCGGCCAAAGGTTTAGACAGCGTTTCTTTAAATAACTTAAAAGTAAAAGCATTATCAGCTTCTACCTTTTGCTGTTCTCTTTCGGTCAATATCAGATCTTTGCCCTCAGCAGATGGTTTGTTATCCTTTTTACACGAAGTCGTATTGAACATTAAAACAGCAATAATTAGAAATAAGGTCGAATTCTTTTTCATCTGTATATTATTTGTTTTTCAACTGTGATGAAGCTATCAGCTTTTTCAAAAGCTTTTAATTGTTCTGGTGTTTAAGAACTCGCAAGCTCGGTTTATTCATCCCAATGTGTGGTTTGAAAAATCGTGACGGTTTCATCTGTTTAAATTTGGTTTAATCATTATACGTGTAAAACTCTGATTTCGATACAGTTGCCTAAATAAAAGACCAGTTTATTTCTGGAGAGCGGATTGTATGCGGATATAGTTCTATAAGAACGAGACGCTTGACTTGCGTTCGGGATGCATTTGAACTGCGTTCAGGGTGCGTTCGGGATGCGCTTTAGGTTCATTAGGCCTTGCGTAGGGGTTGGTTAGGGGTTGATATACCCAAGGGCCTTATCAACCCCGGTCTAACACTTGCTTAACCCCTGTTCAAATCAGGGCGCATCCCGAACGCACCCTGAACGCATTCTAAATGAGTATCAGGCAGACATCTCTTATAAAAAAGAAAAACTCAGTTTATTTAAACTTATAAATTCCGGGCAATAACGAAACCACTTGCCCAGGCCCATTGAAAGTTGTAGCCACCCAGCCAGCCGGTCACATCCAGACATTCGCCGCCAAAGAATAAACCTGGTATTTTCCGGCATTCCAATGTTTTTGAGGATAATTCGGCCGTATCGATCCCCCCTCTCATCGCTTCAGCCTTATCGTATCCCTTATCTCCCGCAGGTTTCACTTTGAACTCATGTATAATCTGCTCAATGTTCTCCAGCTCAGCCTTTGTTAAAACTGCAACCTGCTTTTCAACCGGTAGGAATTTAGCAAGGGCATCGGTAAATTTCCGTGTGAAATGGCGGTTAAATAAAGCAGACAGCAGCGTTTTGCCGTTTTGTTTACGTTCCGCTTCAATCAGCGAACCCATCTGCTGGCCAGGCAACAGGTCTATATTGAATACCTCTCCTCTTTCCCAGTACGAAGAGATCTGCAAAATGGCCGGGCCGCTTAAGCCCCAGTGGGTAAAAAGGATGTTTTCTTCAAAGGCAATGCGCTCATTGCTTACACGGCAAAAAACACTGTTTCCGGACAACTGGGCATACCAGCCCTCGTCCTTTCCGGTTATAGTAAGCGGTACCAGTGCAGGTGCTGTTGATACAATGTTAAGCCCCAGGCCCCGCGCAAAACGCAGGGCAAAATCGGTTGCCCCCATTTTAGGAATGGGCAGACCGCCGCTGGCCATAACGAGCTTAGGAGCTGTCAGCGTTTTCGCTTTACCGCCTTTTTCATATTTCACGGTAAAAGAACCTTCATTTACAGCTATATCCATTACCTGTGCATCGCAAATCAATCGCTGTTCAAAATCTGCACACAGTGAAGTAAATACTGCTACCACATCCTTTGCATTTTTCCCATCCGGAAAAAGCTGCCCCAGGGTTTTTTCTTTCCCATAAATACCATAAGTTTCAAAAAAACTGATGGTATCGGCTACAGTCCATTGTGTAAAGGCCGATTTAACGAAATGTTTATTGGCCGAGATGAACTGCTCATCGCCGGCAAGCAGGTTGGTGTAATTGCACCTTCCTCCGCCTGAAATCAGTATTTTAGCCCCTGGCTGGTCGTTTTTTTCCAGCAGTATCACCTTTTTGCCCAGGTAACCTGCCTGCACTGCACACATTAAACCACAGGCCCCTGCACCAATAATTATAGCATCTGCATCCATCAATCCGTTTATATTGTTATTTTTGTGCAAAATAAGCATAACTTTTTCAATAGATATGGCAAAACAAATAAGTGATTTAAAATTGGGTATACTTGGTGGTGGACAACTCGGCAGAATGCTGATACAGGAAGGCATCAATTACAACCTTACCACCCTGGTTTTAGATCCGGATACCGATGCTCCCTGTAAACATCTTGCAAATTACTTTGAATGCGGCTCTATTACCGATTTCGATACAGTGTACAATTTCGGCAAAAAAGCAGACATCATTACCATCGAAATAGAAAAGGTTAATATTGAAGCACTGGAACAACTGGAAAAAGAAGGAAAACAGGTTTTTCCGCAATCCAGAGTGATCCGTCTGATCCAGGACAAGGGCATACAGAAGCAATTTTTTAAGGAAAACAATATACCTACGGCCCCTTTCCAGCTGGTAAACACCAGGGATGATATCCGGAGCAGCAGTTTTGCCTTCCCATATATCCTGAAACAACGCAAGGATGGCTATGATGGCAAAGGTGTGATGAAGATCAGCAGTGCGGCCGACATTGAGCAATCGTTCGATGCCCCCTGCCTGATTGAGGAAATGATTGATTTTGAAAAGGAAGTGGCCGTGATTGTGTGCAGGAACCCAAATGGAGATATGAAGACTTTCCCAATGGTCGAAATGGAATTTAACCCCGAAGCCAACCTGGTAGAGTTCCTGATCTCACCATCTACCTATCCAGAGTCTTTGCAGAACAAGGCCGAAGTGATTGCCAAAAACATTGCTTCCTCACTCAACATTACCGGCCTGCTGGCGGTTGAGATGTTTGTGACCCGCGATGGTGAACTTCTGGTAAATGAACTGGCCCCAAGGCCCCATAACAGCGGCCATCAAACCATTGAAGGTAACTATGTTTCGCAGTTTAACCAGCATTTAAGGGCGATTTTTAACCTGCCATTAGGGGATACACGTTCCATCAGCAATGCGGTTATGATTAATCTCCTTGGCGAAAAGAACCACAATGGAGTGGCCAAATACCAGGGACTGGAAAAAATCATGGCTATAGATGGGGTATATGTTCACCTTTATGGCAAAAAATACACCAAGCCCTTCCGCAAAATGGGCCACATCACCGTGGTAGACCAGAACCGAGACAGTGCCATACAAAAAGCCAACTACGTTAAAAATACATTAAAAGTTATTTCATAACCAAAGTGTTATGAGCATTAAAGAGAACGTTATGAATGATAAAAACGTGCAAAAGCACATCAAAGCAGGTATCATCATGGGGAGCAAATCAGATCTTCCTGTTATGAACGATGCTGCTGATATTTTCAAAGAATTTGGGGTTGAATTTGAGATAACCGTAGTGTCTGCACACCGCACGCCGGAAAGGATGTTCGAATATGCTAAAAATGCCGCTTCACGAGGTTTAAAGGTTATCATTGCTGGTGCGGGGGGTGCAGCGCATTTGCCTGGGATGGTAGCTTCAATTACCACTCTACCTGTAATCGGTGTACCGGTTAAATCTTCAAATTCTATTGATGGCTGGGACTCCATCCTTTCCATCCTGCAGATGCCGAATGGCATTCCTGTGGCCACTGTTGCCTTAAATGCAGCAAAAAACGCTGGTTTGCTGGCGGTACAGATCCTTTCGACTGCCGACGCTTCGCTTGCCGAAAAAATGCAGGCTTACAAAGATGAGCTTCGCAAAAAGGTAGAAGAGAGCGCTGCAGAAATGGAAAAATAGATCAGTTGAGGTTCGGATCCTGGGGAAAATTGCTCACATGGGCATATTTAGGCCCCAGGTTAATGATCACCTCACGCCAAAGGTTTTCTTCGTTGCCGGAGAAAATCACATCGGGATGGAAATCGTCGGATACGATCCAGGTGTTTTCTTTCATCTCTCGTTTGAGCTGCTCCTTCCCCCAGCCTGAATAGCCAATAAAAAATTTGATCTCGTCCTCGCTGATGCTGTTGTTGCGGATCAGCGCCTTCAAGGTTTCAAAATTACCTCCCCAGTATATTCCTTTGGCCACTTCCTGCCCGTCGCCGATCTTATCGTGACACCGATAGATGAAATGTATGGTATCGGTTTCCACCGGTCCGCCAAAGTAAACAGGAAAACTGGCTTCCTCAAGTTCCGGAACCACATCCTTAAGCAATAATGTACTGCACTGGTTCAGGATAAAGCCTACCGTGCCCTCATCCTGATGATCTGTAATGAGCACCACGGCGCGCTTGAAATTAGGATCCATTAAAAATGGTTCAGAAATTAATAACCTGCCCAAAGCGGGCTGTAATCTGCTTATCATTTTGGAAATTTAAGGATAAAATTAAATAAACTAAAACCTATTTTTGTGCATGGAGCTTAACAAAAACAATTTACACGACCTGAGGCAGGAATACCGTTCTGCCCGGCTTACAGAACAGGATGTTGATCAAAACCCAATGGTACAGTTTGGGAAATGGTTTAATGCAGCTGTAGATGCGCTGTTATATGAACCAAATGTAATGACACTGGCTACGGCCGACAGGTTTGGAAAGCCTACGGCAAGAATTGTACTGCTGAAAGGTTATGATGAAAATGGTTTTGTTTTTTATACCAATTATGAGAGTAAAAAAGGTCAGGATCTGCTGGAAAATCCACAAGCGGCGCTGGTCTTCTTCTGGCCCGAACTGGAGCGCCAGGTGCGCATTGAAGGCCTGGTAAGCAAGGTAGATGCGCAAACCTCGGCCGATTATTTCCATTCCAGACCTGTGGGCAGCCAGATCGGTGCCATGGCTTCAGCACAAAGCAGGGTACTGGAAAACCGCCAGTTGCTGGAAGACAAAGTGGAGGAACTCAGCAAAACCTATGCGGGACAGGAAATCCCACATCCCCTGCATTGGGGAGGGTACCTTATTGAGCCCAGCCACCTGGAGTTCTGGCAGGGCCGTCCGAGCAGGCTGCACGACAGAATTGTGTATGATCTGGTGGATGGTTCGTGGATTATAAATAGATTAGCGCCATAAACGTGAACTAACATCATAAAAAATAAATGAAAAACATCGCAGTAATTGGCTCAGGCACCATGGGCAATGGTATTGCGCATACTTTTGCGCAATTTGGCTACCAGGTAAATTTAATCGACATTAACGATGATGCACTGAAAAAGGCAATCAGTACCATTGAAAAAAATCTGGACAGGCAGCTGAACAAAGGAACGCTTAGCGAAGCAGAAAAAACAGCAACCCTGGCCAGCATTACCACGCTAACAGATATGAGAACCGGTGTGGCCCAGGCCGATCTTATTGTCGAAGCTGCTACAGAAAACCTGGAGCTTAAGCTTAAAATATTTAAAGACCTGGATGCCTTTGCCAAACCTGACGCCATCCTGGCCAGCAACACCTCCTCCATTTCCATTACGCAGATTGCATCAGTAACAGGTCGCGGTGATAAGGTAATAGGGATGCATTTTATGAACCCGGTACCGGTGATGAAGCTGGTAGAGGTGATCAGGGGTTATGCTACCAGTGATGCTACGACTGAAAGCGTGATGGCCCTTTCAGAAAAACTGGCTAAAGTTCCGGTAGAAGTAAACGACTACCCTGGCTTTATCGCCAACAGGATACTGATGCCTATGATCAATGAGGCCATTTATTCCCTGTATGAAAATGTTGCCGGTGTAGAAGAAATTGATACCGTAATGAAACTGGGTATGGCCCATCCTATGGGACCTTTGCAACTGGCCGATTTTATTGGCCTGGATGTTTGCCTGGCCATATTACGTGTATTGCAGGATGGCTTTGGTAACCCCAAATATGCACCATGCCCTTTATTGGTAAATATGGTCATGGCTGGTAACAAGGGCATCAAATCGGGCGAGGGCTTCTACAATTATACCAATGGTGTAAAAGAAGCAGTTGTTGCCGCCAAATTTGCCCGATAGCGGATAAATCCAAGGCATTTATTTAACTTTACCACATGAACGAAAATCTTGATCCATCTGCTGAAAACCTTTCACCTGTTGAACGCGATATAGAAAAAGTACTGCGACCGCAGGCTTTTGAAGATTTTACCGGACAGGAAAAAGTGATGGAGAACCTGAAGATCTTTGTGAAAGCTGCCAAACTACGCGGCGAACCTCTGGATCATGTGCTGCTGCATGGCCCTCCGGGACTGGGAAAAACCACCTTATCGCTCATCATTGCCAATGAAATGAATGTGGGCATAAAGGTAACCTCCGGACCGGTATTGGATAAGCCTGGTGACCTGGCCGGGCTTTTAACCGGCCTGGATGAAGGCGATATCCTTTTTATTGACGAAATACACCGTTTAAGTCCTTTGGTTGAAGAGTACCTGTATTCGGCAATGGAAGACTTTAAAATAGACATCATGCTGGAGAGCGGGCCCAATGCCCGCTCTGTACAGATTTCCTTAAATCCTTTCACCCTGGTGGGTGCCACTACCCGATCTGGTTTACTCACGGCGCCGCTCAGGGCCAGGTTTGGCATCAATTCCAGGCTGGCCTATTACGATGCAAAATTACTGACCACAATTGTTTTAAGGTCCTCTGAAATCTTAAAAACACCCATTACCGACGAAGGGGCCTATGAAATTGCGCGCCGCAGCCGTGGTACCCCACGTATTGCCAACGCCTTATTGCGCAGGACCCGGGATTTTGCACAAATTAAAGGTACAGGACAAATAGACACGGAAATTGCACGTTATGCCTTAAATGCGCTGAACGTTGATGAACACGGACTGGACGAAATGGACAACAAGATCCTGACCACCATCATTGATAAGTTTAAAGGCGGCCCTGTGGGATTGAAGACCATTGCCACTGCTGTGGGGGATGATGAAGGCACCATAGAGGAAGTTTATGAACCATTCCTGATCCAGGAAGGTTTCCTGATGCGGACTTCAAGAGGGCGTGAAGCCACTGAAGCCGCCTATAAACACCTGAAAAGAAATTTCCCCGGACAAAGCGGCCGATTGTTTTAAACTCCGGAATTTAGGCTGATTTCTGTTTCCTATTCCTTAAATTTAGCGAATATGAATATAGAAACAAGAAAACTGACTTTAGAAGATTACGATGACCTGAAAGAATCTATGCTGCAGGCCTATGATACGCTTGGCGGGCAGATCTGGAGCAAGGCAACCATTTCCAGACTTTTAAAGCTGTTTCCTGAAGGACAATTGTGTATTGCAGTTGATGATAAAGTGGTAGCCTGTTCCCTTTCTATTATTGTAGACTACGATGAGTATGGCGATAAGCATACCTATCAGATGATCACCGGGGCTTATACCTTCTCTACCCACGACCCAAATGGCGATACCTTATACGGAATTGAGATCTTTGTTTCCCCGGAATTCCGGGGCCTGCGCCTGGGGCGCAGACTCTATGAGGCCCGGAAAGAACTCTGTGAAAGCCTGAACCTGAAAAGCATTATTGCCGGAGGGCGTATCCCCGGTTATCATGAATTTGCAGACCGGCTGAGCCCGAGACAATACATCGATAAGGTTAAAGCCAAAGAGATTTACGACCCTACCCTTACCTTCCAGCTATCGAACGATTTTCACGTAAGGAAGGTATTGAAGAACTACCTTCCTGGCGATCATGAATCTAAAGAATTTGCCACTTTGATTGAATGGAACAACATTTATTACCAGGGCATAGACGCTTCGGCCCGTTCGGCCAAGACCATCAGAATAGGCCTGGTACAGTGGCAGATGCGTTTGTTCCCCGACATAGCGGCTTTTTATGAGCAGGTTGAATTTTTTGTGGATGCGGTGAGCGGCTATAAATCTGACTTCATCATGTTTCCTGAATTCTTTAATACCCCCTTGCTGCATCCCTACAATCACTTACCAGAAATGGAAGCCATGCGCAAGCTGGCCGAACATACTGCCGAAATTGTAGAACGCATTCAGCAATATGCACTGGCCTATAATGTAAACATTATATCGGGCAGCATGCCTATTCTTGAAAATAACAAACTGTACAATGCCACCTATTTATGCCATAGAAGTGGAAAAACCGATGAATACCGGAAAATACACATTACGCCAAATGAACAGAAATATTATGGCATGGTGGGCGGTGATCAGCTCCAGGTATTTGATACCGACTGCGGAAAGATAGGCATACTGATCTGCTACGATGTGGAATTTCCTGAACTGAGCAGGATACTGGCCGATCAGGGCATGCAAATGCTGTTTGTGCCTTTTTTAACGGATACCCAGAACGGGTACACCAGGGTGAGGCATTGTGCACAGGCCAGGGCCATTGAAAATGAATGTTATGTGGCTATTGCCGGCTGTGTAGGCAATTTGCCGAAAGTAAATAACATGGACATCCAGTTTGCGCAATCGGCCGTATTTACCCCTTCTGATTTCGCTTTTCCGACAAATGCTGTAAAAGCCGAAACTACGCCGAACACAGAAATGATGCTGGTGGTAGATGTTGATCTTCATTTGCTGGATGAACTGCACCATTTCGGCACAGTAAAAATACTGAAAGACCGTCGCAAAGACCTTTACGAAGTAAGGCTGTTAAAATAACAGCCTTACTTTCTAACTATGCGCCCCCTTATAAACGAACCAATAGATCAGCAGGGCGATCACCAGCAATGGGATCAGCCATCTTAAAACTACTGCAGCACCATTGATGTCTTTTTCTTTCACCGCCTGGGGCGAAGGCCCCGGATCGTCCTGATGATGTGCATAATCATGTTCTATCGGTTTGTGCGGTTTGTTTGGGTCTTCCGTATGTTTCGATTCCTGATTTTCCATGACTTTAAGTTTTGGTTTATCTAACAACAAGCCAGCCGGTAAAAAGTTTCCGCAACAAAGCCCTATCTTTGTACCCAATGGCAGCCAATGCAGCAACATACAGCAAAATGATCAAGGATGAAGCCCTCAGGCTTGGCTTTATGCAATGTGGTATTGCCAGGGCAACCTTTTTGGAGGAAGAGGCGCCAAAACTTGAAAAATGGCTCCGGAACAACCATCACGGGCAGATGGGCTATATGGAAAACCATTTCGACAAAAGGCTTGACCCCAGGCTGCTTGTTGAAGGCTCAAAATCAGTGATCTCGCTCACTTTAAACTATTATCCGGGCGAACAGCAAAGGGATCCGGAAGCACCAAAAATCTCCAAATATGCTTACGGAATGGATTACCACCAGGTAATTAAGGATAAACTGTTCCAGCTGCTCAACTATATCCGCCAGGAAATTGGTGAGGTAGACGGCCGCGCATTTGTAGACTCGGCACCGGTACTGGACCGCGCCTGGGCCAAACGCGCCGGCATCGGCTGGATTGGCAAAAACAGCAACCTGATCAATAAAAAAAGCGGCTCCTTTTTCTTTCTGGCAGAACTCATTGTAGACCTGGATCTGGAATACGACCATCCTTTTGAAGCAGACCATTGCGGCACCTGCACAAAATGTATTGATGCCTGCCCAACTGAGGCCATCTTATCTCCTTTCGTGGTCGATGCCAGGAAATGTATTTCTTACCTCACTATTGAACTCAGGGAGGAAATTGATCAGGGTTTTAAAGATAAGATGGACAACTGGATGTTTGGCTGCGACGTGTGCCAGGATGTGTGCCCATGGAACCGCTTCGCCGTACCGCATGCAGAACCCCAATTTGCAGCCAATGCGCAGCTGCTGCAAATGAAAAAAGAGGAATGGCTGGACATTACAGAGGATGTATTTAAAACGATCTTTAAAAACTCTGCCGTTAAACGCACCAAGTTCAAGGGGCTGGCCAGGAATATTGATTTCATAAAAAAGACCTCTTAAAGAGGCCTTTACACTATTTTACACGAAACACGTTGTCGCTTTTGTCCTTATCCGGCACATGCACACTTCCCAAAATCACTTTTTTAAGATTTTTAACCGAAATCACCTCAATACGAATCAAAGGATCGCCGTTTTCCCATACGCCAATGCTATGATGGATTTTTTCGGAAGAGCCGTCAGCATACTCCAGTTTAAGGTCAACAGGCAGAGGTTTAAGGCTCTTATTTTCTATCTGAATGCTGTATCCTTTGCTGGTTTTGGTTACAGCTTTTAACCCCATATCGGTAACCCCCTCATCAAAAAACCAGCGCTTCCAGAACCAGTTCAGGTTTTTACCCGAACCTTCGTTCATACTGTAAAAGAAGTCGAAGGGCATGGGATGTTTACCCTGCCACCGGCTGATGTAATGATGCAGCGCTTTAATAAATAGCTCATCGCCCAGGTAATCTTTAACATAAAGGTAGCCAAGCCCGGGTTTAGGGTAGGAATTGGTAAAAGTACCAACACCTTTTAACTCTGGCGTTAAAGTAACGATAGGTACATCGCTGCCTGTTCCTGAAGAAATAGCGGTCGATTCGACCCCATAATCGTCTACCATTGCAGTATCTATCATTGGAGCGAGCAACCACTCTCCTATGGTTGCCCAGCCCTCATCCATCCAGCCGTATTTGGTTTCATTGGTACCCATATAAAAAGGGAACATGGTATGAAATACCTCGTGAACGGTAAGTGTGATGGCATCTTCCCTTTTCTCGACCGGGTTATCATTTACCATCATGGGATATTCCATCTGATCGAGTCCGTCGAAAACGGTTTCATGTGCATATGGGAAAGGCCATTTTGGAAAAACATGGCTCATCAGCTGCACGGTTTTCGCCGCAAAATCTACCACTTCGTAATAGTCGCGATGAACAGGATTAAAAGCAGCATCTACCCTGGTCCGCCTTTTGGTCTGGGCGTCAACCATCACACTGGTCGATTTCCACAGGTAATGGTTACTGGTAGCAAAGGCAAAATCGGTCACATTTTTTGCTTCAAAGGTATAGGTATTGAAATCCTTGCTGCTGGTGACGGCTTTACGTTTCAGGTCTTCAGCGGTGATGACATCTATAACTTCATCCGCATGTTCGGCCTTTTTTAAGCGGTTTGCGACCTCCTTTTTAAAGACTTCATTTGCATTCAGCAGATCGCCGGTAGCCCATACCACATAGTTTTTTGGGACAGTAATGTCGGCCCTGAAATTGCAGAAGTCGTTATAAAACTCCTCTTCACCCGTATATGGGTATTTGTTCCATCCGTCTACGTCATCGTACACCGCCACTCTTGGAAAGAAATAAGCCAGAAAATGGGCGCTATCGCTCACCTGGCCAGTACGCATATGCGAGCCTTTATTTAAGATATACTGGTAATCTATTTTTAGTTTAAGGGATTTGCCTGGTGCAAGTTCCGCAATGTCAGCATGCATATTGGTACCATCTATTACCGGAATGGTTGTCCTCCCATTTACCTGTAGCAATTGCACATCAACACCTGCACCCATATCTTTTGGAGCAAGCTTCGTTTTCACGTTTACGCCCTTTTTATAAAGGTTAGGATAGAGTTTAAACCAAAGCTGCTTAAGCGTATCAGGGCTATTGTTGAGGTAAGAGATTTCTACCTCGCCTTTTAACACACGCGATGCCGGATCAAAATTAGTTTTCAGCTTATAATCAGCGGTATTCTGCCAATAGCCTGGTCCCGGTTTACCACTAACATGCCTTGTCCCTTTTGAATAGGCTTGTTGTATATTTGGCGGCACAGGCAGGCTTTCCTGGGCGAACGCAGGCGCAGACAACAACAGAAATATTGCCGCCAGTCGTTTTTTTCTGATCATAGGTTCAGGGCTTATTTCCCAAATTTCATTTTGAGCTGCTCCAACATATCATTGGTCACTTCTTTGGCAGGCCGATCTTTTTTTTCCTGGGTTTGCTGGGGTTTGGTGTACTGCTGCTGTGGCTTGGCCTGCGCTTGTTTGACTTTATTGGCTTCCTTTTTTTTACTCCACCTTGCCCATATCTCATCCAGTTTTTTCTTGGTATACAGCGGAAAATCCCCCTGCTTCATCCAGGCATAATAGCTGGGTTCTATATCAAATACCTGTTCAACAGTTTTGCCTTTATGTTTACCAAAATTGAATATCTCTTCGTCATTTTCATTAAAGACCATTCTGCCGGCAAAATCAACCGGTTTGTTCATATTGGTAAATACATGAAGGGCATCTACATCATTTTGCACAGGTTTGGATATCTGGCCTTGTTTATCTTCAAATTCCGCATCTTTATAACGTTCAATCTGTGCCAGTAATACCTCATATGTGGCCTTGATATCAGCTTCGGCCGAATGGGCATTAACAATATCTTTATCACAGTAAAACCTGTAAGCAGCCCTGAGCGTACGCTGCTCCATCTGGTGGAATATATTCTGTACATCAACAAACTTTCTGTCGGTCATATCCAGATCAACGCCCGCCCTTAAAAACTCCTCCAGCAATACCGGGATATCAAAACGATTGGAATTGTACCCGGCAAGATCTGCATCCCCAATAAATTCGGCAAGTTCGGCAGCCACAGTTTTAAATGTGGGCTCGTTGGCAATATGTTCATCATAAATTCCATGGATCAATGAAGAATGCAGAGGAATAGGCATCTCCGGGTTGATGCGCATGGTTTTGATCAGTTCAGATCCATCCGGCATGGCTTTTAATATTGCAATTTCAACAATACGATCAGCACCAACATTAACACCGGTGGTTTCCAGATCAAAAAAAGCGAGTGGGCGTTTTAAATTTAATTTCATTTTTAACTTTTTCGTAGCTTTTCAAAAGTCGTAAAAATCATTCATTAATCCTCAACTTATTTGATAACACATTAATTTCTATTGGAATAGTTTAAAATCTATTTTTTTATTCAAATTCCAGCATATATCTTGCGCTATGTTTTTGCGATAAACGCTCATTTATGAAATATCTTGTTTTTTTAGCTGCTTTTTTCTTTTCGGGAACAGCATTTGCACAAAACTTTGACTATGCCAATGTAAGTGGAGACGAATTGCTCCTAAAAAAGGTTGATCTGGACAGCAACGCCAATGCGGTTGTGCTCAGGGAATTTGGTACTGCAGCTGTCAGGGTTGATGATGCCTACGGCAATTTATACATCGATTTTGAATACCATGTACGCATAAAGATATTCAACAAAAATGGTTTTGAAAATGCCAACGTTGTTATTCCGCAGCGGATTTATGGCGATAAGGAAGATATGATCTATGACCTTAAAGCAACAACCATCAATGAAGTAAACGGGCGCCCGGTATTGACAGAACTGGACAAGAAAAAAATATTCAGGGAGAAAAAGAACAAATATGTGAACCTGACAAAATTCACCATGCCCAATCTTACTAAGGGCAGCATTGTTGAATACAGTTACCGCATCCACTCGCCCAGCCTCTACAACTTCAGGAGCTGGGAATTTCAATCTGGTATCCCTAAGCTGCATAGCGAATTCATTGCCAATATCCCCGCTTTATACAATTATAATGTAAGTCTTCGCGGTGCGCAGAAGCTGAGTTCCCAAAATGCCGAGCTCAATAAAGAATGTCTCAGAATTGCAGGGAGAAGCATTGATTGCTCTAAGATGACCTATATTATGAAAAACGTTCCGGCACTGATCGAAGAGGACTACATGACTGCTGCCAGTAATTTCAGGTCGGCCATCAATTTTGAACTGGCCGAATATTACATGATGAACGGCGCAAAAAAAAGTGTCACCAAAGAATGGAAAGATGTGGATCATGAGTTGCTGGATGATAAATCGTTCGGGGGACAAATGAAAAGAAAGGATATATTTAAAGATCTGCTGCCAGAAATACTCAAAAATGCCTCTGATCCCCTGAGTAAAGCACAAGCAGTTTTTTATTACATTAAGCGGAATATCAAAAAAAATGGTTTTATCGGAATCTTTAGCGAAAACACCATCAAAAAAGCACTTGAAAATCATACCGGAAATATAGGAGACATTAACCTGGCACTGGTAGCTGCTTTGAATGCCGCTGACCTGGATGCGGAAGCAATGATTCTTTCAACGCGGTCAAATGGTACGGTAAACAGCTTGTATCCCGTGATCAGCGATTTCAATTATGTGGTTGCGAAAGTAAACATTGATGGAAAATCGTACCTGCTAGATGCTTCCGAGCCGCTGATGCCTTTTGGCTTGCTTCCCCTACATTGCATTAACGGACAAGGAAGGGTGATCAACCCTAAAAAACCCTCTTATTGGTACGATCTTAAAGCCAGTCAGAAAGAGACCACCCGTTACAGCCTGAATGCCGAACTGGGAAAGGATGGAAAGATAAAAGGCTCCCTGAGCGTTTACTCGTTAGGATATGCGGGATGTAACAAGCGCAGAAAAATTACTGCCGCCAGCTCCGTAGATGAATATGTAGAACAGCTGGATGAAAGTATGCCGAAGATCCGCATCCTCAAGCATCAGATACAAAATCTGGACAGCTTGGAAAATGTCCTTACTGAAACCTATGAAATTGAGATGTCGGCTTTTCAGGACCTGAATCATGATCCGCTGTTCTTCAATCCTTTTTTTGTGGAACGTATTTCCAGAAACCCATTCAATCTAAACGAGCGTAGCTACCCGGTCGATCTTGGTACCCAAAGTGAAATTCGTTTTACCCTATCGCTTAAATTACCAGGCAATTACACATTGGCCGATAAACCCAAAGAAATCAATATGGTATTGGCAGATAACGGCGGGCGCTTTGTATGCAGCACCAGTCTGGAAGAGGATGTCCTGATTTTCACCGAGCTGCTCCAGTTCAACAAAGCGGTATACGATTCCGATGAATACCATTCACTTAAGGAGCTCTACAGCAGGATCATCCAGTTACAGAAAACAGATATTGTTCTTAAAAAAGTAAAATGACCTTAAAAAACCTTATTCCTTTTCTGCTGCTGCTTTGCAGCTTTAGCAGCTTTGCACAACAGGAAGAATATGCAGCCGATCAAATCCCGGCAGCATTAAAAAACCGGGCGAACGCTGTGATCAGAAAAATGGAAACTACCGTGGATATGCAGGCGGATGACCAGGTGATCATGACCGTAAAAAAGGTGGTGACTGTACTCAATAAAAACGGAGATGAACAGGCCGAGCTCACTTTACCTTACAGTAAAAATCTGGCCATCAAATCGGCGAAAGGCATTATTCTGGATGCCTTTGGAAAACCAAGGGGTAAATTTACATTGAGCAATTTTTCCGATCATAGTGCGGTGAGCGACATTTCCCTGTTTGAAGACGATCGCTTAAAGCATTTTGCCCCTACGGTTATGAACTATCCTTACACCCTTTTATGCGAGTATGAATTGAAGTTTAAACAAAATCTGATGATACCGGCATGGCGTGCGGGCGGCATACCTGGTGTTGCCGTGGCCAGCAACAGTTTTACCTTTACCTGTAAACCGGAGGATAAAATAAGGGTCAAAAGCGTCAATTATAAAGGCGATCCTGAAGTAACAGGTACCGCCAAATCCAAAAGCATGACCTGGACGGTTAACAATGTACCGGCATTTAAACCCGAACCTTTTGCCCCGGACCCGGAGCGTTACAGCACCTTTGTAAAAATTGCTCCGGAAGCGTTTAGTTATTATGGGTATAAAGGCCGCTATCAGAACTGGAATGAATTGGGGATGTGGGAATATACGGAGCTGATCAAAAACAGGCAAAACCTGCCTCCGGATGCCATTGCAGCTGTTAAAGCCCTGGTACAGGGTGTGGACAATGATAAGGACAAAGCCAGGAAGATATATGAATATGTACAAAAAAAGACCCGTTATATCAGTGTACAGATAGGCATTGGCGGACAAATGCCCATGCAGGCCTCAGAAGTTCAGCAGCTCTCGTACGGAGACTGCAAGGCCCTGGTCAATTATACCCAGAGCCTGTTGAATGTGGTAAACATTCCTTCTTATTACTGCGTAGTGAATGCAGGTCCTTTTAAAAAGGACATGGATGCTGATTTTGCCAGTATGAACCAGGGCAATCATATCATTTTATGCCTGCCGCTTAAAAATGACACCACCTGGCTGGAATGTACCAGCCAGACCAGTCCTTTTGGCTATTTGGGTACTTTTACCGACGACCGTACCGTACTGGCCTGTACCCCGGAAGGGGGTAAAATACTAAGGACTCCCGCTTTAACTACCCCGATGAACACCCAAAAGCGCAAGGGCGAACTTAACCTGGATGGGGAAGGAAATGTTCAGGGCAGCCTGAAAACCATTTACGGTGGCGCTCAATATGACAATTGCAATCAACTGATTGACCAACCTTTAAAGGAACAATTGAAACTTTTAAAGGATACATACAGCCTCGGCAATATTGATTTCAGTTCCTGTAAAATAACCCAGGATAAAGGGGAAACACCACGCACAACAGAATTACTGGAGTTCGGTATTTCGCGCTATGCTTCAAGAACCAGCAACCATTTTTACCTGGTACCCAATGCCTTCAACAGAAAACGGACTGTGCCGGAAGTGAGCAACAGAACCCTGCCCCTTTTTATCAACAGAGGTTATGTAGATGAGGATGAACTTATTTACACACTACCAGATAACGTGGACATAGAAAGTATGCCCAAAAACACTTTTATCAATAATGAATTTGGCAGCTATCAGGTCAGCATTAAAAAAGAAGGTAATAAATTGATATATAACCGGAAATTTGTTTTAAACAGCGGAACCCACCCTGCCGAACGCTACGCAGCTTTTGCAGAGTTCATCACTGAAGTGAGTGTTGCCGATCAGGCCAAGGTTATTTTTAAATCAGTTAGTTAAAGAACCTGCTTTGACCAGGGCCCGCTGGTAGGCCGGTAAACTCAGATCATCTACCACAACACCTCTGGTTGTAGAAGCATGTACAAAGCAGTTGTTGTTTAAATAAACACCTACATGGTCTACCATCCCGCCCCCGAAGGAAAAAAAGATCAGATCGCCCTCCTTCAGCTGTGCTACACTCTTTTCTTTAATTACATTTGCCTGGTCCCTGGACCTCCGCGGCAGTGTATTGCCATAAATATCTTTCTGCAGCAGAAATGCAAAGCCCGAACAATCAATCCCTCTTTTGTCCAGTCCGCCCAAACGATATTGTACGCCCGTCCAATCGGTAATAAAACGGTACAGCTGTTTATTCCTCAGGTGTGCCATAGCATCGGCAGCTTTTACGGCAGATACATTGGGCCTGACCGTTTTTTTCCTGGAGCTACATGCTGAAAAAAATAAAGCAGCCATCAGCAGCATAAGGAGCGCAAATCTGTTTGTCTGTATTTTTTTCAAAACTTCCATATTATTGTTTGATTAAACGTTGTATTTCATCCAATTTCAATAAAGCCTCCACAGGAGTCAGTACATTCACATCCAGGTTGTTCAGCATATCCCTTATTTTTACCAGGATAGGATCATCAACAGCAAACATGTGCAGTTGATATGCCTGGTTCTGCACCTTCTTGATGCTGTCTTTAATGCTTTGACCTTCTGTTCTGTCTATTTCCAGCTTCTTTAAAATCTCGTTGGCCCTGTTGATCAGCTTAGGCGGCATACCCGCCATTTTGGCCACGTGGATACCAAAGCTGTGCTCACTTCCACCCGGCACAAGTTTCCTTAAAAAGATCACTTTATTGCCCACCTCTTTAATGGAAACATTAAAGTTTTTGATGCGGCTCATGGTACTGGCCAGTTCATTCAACTCGTGATAATGGGTAGCAAACAGCGTTTTTGGCTTCGCTGATGGGTGCGTATGTAAAAATTCAGCAATTGCCCAGGCTATGGAAATCCCATCGTAGGTGCTGGTACCGCGGCCAATTTCATCGAGCAGGATCAGGCTGTTGTCCGAAATGTTGTTCAGGATACTGGCGGTTTCATTCATTTCCACCATAAAGGTACTTTCTCCTGAAGACAGGTTGTCTGAGGCCCCTACACGGGTAAATATCTTGTCTACCAATCCGATTGTAGCTGCTTTTGCCGGCACAAAACAGCCCATTTGTCCCATTAAAACAATTAAACCGGTTTGACGTAGTATGGCCGACTTACCCGACATATTGGGACCGGTAATGATGATGATCTGCTGGCTCTCATTATCGAGAAATACATCATTGGTGATGTACTCTTCGCCCACAGGCAAACGCTGTTCTATTACCGGATGCCTTCCACCCTTGATATCCAAAGCTTTACCTTTAGTGATCTCAGGTTTTACATAATGGTGCTTAACCGCTAGCTGGGCAAAGCAAAGCAGTACATCCAGTTGTGCAACCAAAAAAGCATTCAGCTGTATGGGCTTAATATAGGTGCTCACCTGGTACATCAGTTCGTTATACAGCTTCACTTCAATCTGCTGGATCTTTTCTTCAGCACCAAGGATCTGCTCCTCGTATTCTTTTAGTTCGGGGGTAATGTATCTTTCAGCACTCACCAGCGTCTGCTTCCTGATCCAGTCGGCCGGCACCTTATCCTTGTGGGTATGGGTAACCTCCAGGTAATAACCGAACACATTGTTAAAAGCAACTTTCAGAGATGGAATACCGGTAGCAGCGGCTTCTCTTTTCTGGATTTCTACGAGGTAATCCTTACCCCCGAAAGAAATTTTACGCAGCCGGTCCAGTTCTTCATCTATCCCATCGGCAATCACATTCCCTTTAATGAGTAATGCCGGCGGGTCCTGCTGCAGTTCCCTTTCCAGCTTTTCCCTGATGCTCAGACATGGGTTCAGCTGATCGGCAAGTGCCAGCAGGAAAGCATTTCCTGATTTCTGGGCCAATGATTTTATTTCTTCTATATGGTACAGTGCCTTTTTTAACTGGCAAAGTTCCCTCGGGCCAACCTTTTGCAGACCAACCTTTGAGATTAGCCGCTCCAGGTCACCTATCTGCCTGATGTGCGTTAAAAACTCCTGTAAAAGCACGTCGTGCTTTACCAGGTAATCGACCATACCCAACCGCTCCTGAATAGGTTTCAGTTCCTTTAAGGGCATAATGATCCATTTGTGCAGCAAACGGGCGCCCATTGGGGTACAGGTATTGTCCAGTACCTCAAAAAGCGTTACCGCGTTTTCGTTTGGCGAATTCACCAGCTCCAGGTTACGGATGGTAAAGCGGTCGAGCCACATGTATTTGTCTTCTTCCAATCGCGATATGGAAGTGATGTGCTTTAAATTTCGGTGTTCCGTTTCGTTAAGGTAATGCAATACCACCCCTGCTGCAACAATACCACTGCCCAGCCTGTCGACGCCAAAACCTTTTAATGAATTTACCTCAAAATGTTTGGTCAGTGTTTCGTTGGCATAATCTGATGTAAAGGCCCAGTCGTCCAGGTGATAGGTGTAGAATTTATCTCCAAACAGTTCCAGAAACTCTTTTCTTCTGCTCTTTTGAAAAACAACTTCGTTGGGTTTAAAGCCTTGCAATAGCTTATCTATGTATTCTGCATTGCCCTGTGCCACCAGGAATTCACCTGTAGAAATATCTGCAAATGACACCCCTACCGTAGATTTATCGAAATAAACCGCTGCCAGGTAATTGTTTGATTTTTGGTTCAGGATATTGTCGTTATAGGCAACACCTGGTGTAACGAGTTCGGTTACGCCCCTTTTGACAATGGTTTTAGTGGTTTTAGGATCTTCAAGCTGATCGCAGATGGCTACCCGCTGTCCGGCACGCACCAGCTTGGAAAGGTAATTGTCCAAAGAATGGTGCGGAAAGCCTGCAAGCTCCAGCGCGCCGTTAGGCCCCGTCCCCCTCCTGGTCAGCACAATGCCGAGGATCTGCGAAGTTTTGATTGCGTCTTCGCCAAATGTTTCGTAAAAGTCACCAACTCTGAACAATAATAATGCACCCGGGTACTTTGCTTTAATCACATTGTACTGCTGCATTAACGGGGTTTCTTTAGTATGATCTTTAGCCAAAATGAATCTGTTTACAAAATCGTAAAGATACTACCTTGAGGTATAGGCTTTACGATTTGTTGAAAAGTAAAAAAATGTGAATAGGTTTATAATTTTGTAATGTAGGACAGGAACAATTCCAGTGCTTCACGTTTTTTGTCGGTAAGCTCAAAATCCAGTTTATTCAGCAGGTAATCTTCCAGGTCAAAATCAGCATGCACTGGCAGTGCATGCAAAAGCTCACTGCGTTTGGAAAGTCCGAATGCCAGAGCTTCATTAAAATCATTAATGAAAGCCTGGGGAATGGGTTTATTGGCCACCCAGGCCGCGTATACAAAGGGAAGGCCGGTAAAGTTCATCCATTCCTGTCCCATATCGTAAGCATAGGCAAACTGCTCCTTTTTCCCAAAGGTACGGTCGCCAATCAGTACCAATGCATCTGTTTCAGCAATTGCATCAGTAGTGTAAACCACCTCCTGTTTGAAATGAAATTTGAGCAGCACCTTTGCCAGGTTATTCGATGTCCTGGAATGGCTGTCCAGCTTTACCGTTTTAATTTCACCTGCCGGGACCTTGCTGAAAATAAATACTGAATTTACCGCACCTACAGAACCGATGCAATAATCGGCCACAATGTGCGCGCCGGGAACCTGAGGGATTGCCGCAACAGGAACCAGACCGATATCCACCTGTCCATCAATCAATTTAGCAGCGCAATCTGTAGGAATATCTAAGCTCAGATCGATCTGTTCCAGCAGGGCTGAATGTTCAATTCCGTAAATAAATGGTTTGGTATTGGTATAGGAAACAGCAGAGATTTTAATCTTGTTCAACAGTTGAATTTATTTTAAATGATCGGTATTGTTAAACTCAGTGATCACAAACTGGTCACCACTAAGTTCAACCTTATAAAGTGTAGTGTTCTGATGCGGAAACGCTGTCATTTCGGCAATAGGCTTGTTGGTAAGCAGGCAAAGGAATAAACGCATGGCGCGGCCGTGCATACAAACCAGCACCCTTTTTTCATTCGTAGCAGCCTTAATGATATCAAGCGCCTGCTGTTCCCTTTTTACCACATCATTCGGACTTTCGCCACCTTCAAAATGGGCATCGTAATCACCCGCTTCCCATTGCTCCATCAGGCCTTTAAAAGCACAAATGGCATTTTCGTCGTTAGGTTTCCCTTCCCATATGCCCCAGGCCAGTTCGTCCAGTCCTTCCAGTTGCTCCCAGGGTGTACCTGCATCTATAAAACCTTTAACCGTTTGATGGGTACGCTTTAATTTAGAGGTATATACCTTGTCAAAAGGCACAGCTTTGTAGGCCTTGTAAAATGCAGCTGCCTGCATCCTGCCGGTATCGTTCAGATCGCTGTTGATGCCCCTGCCCTGTACAATTCCCTGTTTGTTTAAATCGGTTTCACCATGCCTGATGATGTAGAGTTCTTTATCCATTTAGTTGATTACTGGCAGTTTATAATATTGTGGTTTCGGCTCATCTCCAAAAGTAACATCTGTATAGTCTGTAACCACATTGTACAGGGTATCCCTTTCAATCGGTTTACGGTTCACCAGCTTGATCAGGCTTACCAATTCCTGGGTACTCATTGCAGGATGCTGCTCTTCTGCACCTGCCATTGAATAGATTTTGGTGGTATCGTCTAAGGTACCGTCAATATCGTCTACACCAAAGTTCAGCGACAACTGTGCAGTCTGCCTGCTGATCATCGCCCAGTAAGCTTTAATGTGGTCAAAATTATCCATGTAAATCCGGGCAATGGCATAATTCCTTAAATCCTCGATTACAGAAACTTCAGGCACATGGTCCATCTGGTTGTGCTGGTTTCTGAACTTAAGCGGTATAAAAGCCTGAAAACCTCCTGTTTTATCTTGCTGCTGACGCAGGCGTTCCATATGGTCTACCCTGTGCCAGAACTGTTCTATATGCCCATACAACATTGTAGCATTGGTTTTCATGCCCAGTTTATGTGCCTGTTCATGTATATCCAGCCATTGTTCGGCATTGCATTTGTCGTGCGCAATCTTTTCACGTACCTCGGGGTGAAAAATCTCGGCCCCGCCCCCCGGCATAGAATCCAGGCCTGCTTCCTGCAGGTATTTCATTCCGTCGTAATGACTTAATCTGGCTTTTTTAAAGATGTAGTAATACTCTACCGGTGTTAATGCTTTAATGTGAAGCTCAGGGCGATGTGCCTTTGCTTTCCTGAAAAAATCGCTATAGAATTCCAGGTTTTGTTTGGGCACAACACCTCCGGTGATGTGTACTTCGGTTACCGGTTCATGATCGTATTTTTTCAATACGTCCATCATTCCGTCAACGCTCATTTCCCAGCCTTCTTCCTTTTGCTTGATCATTCTCGAATAAGAGCAGAACTTGCAGTCGTATACGCAAACATTGGTAGGTTCAATATGAAAGTTGCGGTTGAAATAAGTACGGTCGCCATGCCTTTGTTCCCTGATGTAATTGGCCAGAACGCCAAGGTAACCAAGTTCAGCATGTTCATAAAGGTAAACGCCTTCATCGAAAGTAATCCTTTCCTGCTGCTGAACTTTCCGGGCAATTGCCTTAAGCTCTGCCTTTAGCTCGGTATCTTCCAGCAGCAATGCGAGTTTTGAGGTAGTATCCATCTGTAATGTATAATGAACAAAAGTAGCATAAAATCGTAAGATACCTGTTTTTAAAACCGATTTTACCTGTCAGCACTGTGTAAAAGACAGATCTTTCTTATCTTTAGATAAGCCATACACCGACCATGGAGAAATACGACGCAAGGATAGAAGCCTATATCAATGCTTCAGCTTTAGAAAACTTCAACAAATGCAGGCCTTCGCAGAAAAAGGAATATATAGAAGCCAAAACCGAGCCCATCAGAGAAAAAAGGCTAAAAACTGCTGCCGAGTGAATTTCAGAAGGTAAACACAGAAACTGGAAATACGAGCGCTAACCCGCTAAGCAATAAGCCTAAACTAAAAAAGAAAGCCCGCAATTACATTGCAGGCTTTCTTTTTTACGCTTTCCCAGAAAAATTACCTGCTCTGAAAAGGGCTAGGAACATTGCGAAGCTGTGTTCCAGCCTTAGAAGAGAACAGTTATTTTTCCTCTTATTTTGCAGCTTTATTAAAGTTCAATACGATATAAGCTGTAGCACTTCTGTACTCTACAGGTGTTTTGATCACCATCGTCTGTCCGTCTGTTGATGAAAGCAGCATTCTGTAGCCTTCAGTTACATTTTTAGCTTTATCACCTTCGTACAATTTTTTAAACTGGAAAGTATCTTCTTTTGTGCTGGCCGACCAGTAAATGGTTTGTGTTTTGGCTGCGCAATCGGCACCACCAGGCAAGCTATAGCTGCCATTACCACTATTGGTTAACCTCCAGGTACTACCCACAAAACACTTGTAAGAACTTTCTCCGAACAAAGATTTTACCGAAGTCTGAGGAATCCCTTCAAAAGTAATGTCGTTCAAAACCCAGTTACCTGTTATATTACCTCTTTTTAAAGGTTGTTGGGTAGTAGCTGCACCTTTTGGTGAGCAGCTTTGCAGCACCATTAATGAACTGCATAAAATGGCTGCTATCAGGAATATTCTTTTCATATCTTGAATTTTTTACTTTTTAAATACATAAATCCTGCCAAAACTTAGGGTTAATTATTTTTACCTTTAACATTGTTATACTTCAACTGTAGATTTTAGCATTTAACCCCATAATAATGAGAGCAGAAACACTGGCAATACATGCAGGAAATTTATATGAAAGCGCCACGAAAGATGTTACAGCACCTATAAATTTGTCAACCACCTTTTTAAGGAATGCGGAGGGTGGCTACTCTGGTGGACACATGTACAGCCGGATGAGTAACCCCAACCGTTCGGCGCTGGAACAAACACTGACGGTCCTGGAAAAAGGTGTGGATGCCTGTGCCTTTTCATCCGGCAATACCGCTGGGATGGCTGTTTTCCAGGCTTTAAAGCCCGGCAGTCACATTATCGCCCCGGACGACATGTACTGGGGACTAAAAAAAGTACTCCTGACGATATTTGCAGATACGATTGAAGTCGATTTTATTGACCTAACAGACATTGAACTGATCGGGAAACACATCAAAAAAAACACCGTGCTCATCTGGACAGAAACCCCTTCCAACCCATTGTTAAAAATTACAGATATAAGGACTGTTGCTCAACTCGCAAAATCGAAAGGACTGATCCTGGCATGCGACAGTACCTTTGCTTCGCCCAGTTTGCAGACCCCGATTACATTGGGGGCTGATATAGTGATGCATTCCTCTACCAAATACATCGGCGGCCATAGTGACGTACTGGGAGGAGTTCTGGTTACCGCCCAACAAAATGAATTCTGGGAACGCATCAGGAACATCCAGCAGACAGGAGGTGCAGTACCCTCACCGTTCGATTGTTTTCTGCTGTCGCGGAGCTTAAAAACACTGGCCTACCGGATGAAAGGCCATTGCGAAAATGGTCTGGCCCTTGCACTTTACCTGCAAAAACATTCCCGGATAGCACAGGTCTTTTATCCCGGCCTTCCTCATCATCCCGGACATGCAATTGCGAAAGCACAAATGACTGGTTTTGGCGGAATGCTGTCGATATTGGTTAAGGGCAATGCAGATGATGCCCGGAAAGTTGTAAATAAAGTAAAACTGTTTGCTCAGGCAACCAGCCTTGGAGGGGTGGAAAGCCTGGTGGAACACCGCGCATCTGTAGAAGGGCCAAACACCAAAACGCCACAAAATTTAATTCGGATATCAGCAGGACTTGAGCATATTGACGACTTAATTGCTGATTTTGAGCAGGCTTTAACCTAAAAAACTGGTCAAAAACAACAACAAATAAAACTTTATACTATTAATAATCAATCAATTAAAGAATATTCAGAATTTAATTTTGATTATTTTAGCACATAACCCTACATTTGTGACATTATTTAGCGAAAGCTAATCAAGTCAATACCTCTAATCGGGTTTGATTTATAAAGAAGTGGCGAGAGACAGGCTCTGTGACCCACTGGCAACCCTCCCAAAATGGAGAAGGTGCCAATTCCTGACCAACCGGCATGGTGCCGTTTGGAAAGATAAATTAAAACATATGAAAACGATTATTTCAATTCTTCGTCATTATTGTTGCCCCAAACATACCATGTGTATGTGCTGTTGCATACAATAATCCTTAAAATCTTCCTTTTGCATTTTTTTGATCCATCCGGAAGGCCCCTTTGGGTACGCCAATAAACATGCTCCGCTTGCATGCCTATGCCAGGAGTAAGTGCTAAAAAATTAATTAAACCATATAAAAAATAAAAGATAAAAGATAATATGTCTGCTTCTCATAAATTCGAAACTTTACAGGTCCATGCCGGCCAGGAAATAGATCCTACAACAGGTTCAAGGGCCGTTCCTATATATCAAACCACTTCTTATGGCTTCAAAAACTCTGAACACGGTGCAAACCTGTTTGCCCTGAAAGAGTTTGGCAACATTTACACCCGTATCATGAACCCGACTACGGATGTATTTGAAAAACGTATTGCTGCGCTGGAAGGTGGGGTTGCCGCACTGGCAGTGTCATCTGGACAGGCGGCCCAGTTCATCGCTTTAAACAACATACTGGAATCAGGCGATAATTTTGTTTCCTCCTCTCATTTGTATGGAGGCTCCTACAATCAGTTTAAAGTTGGTTTTAAACGCCTGGGCATCGAAGTTAAATTTGCCAATGGCGATGATCCTTCAGATTTTGAAGCCAAAATAGATGCCAGAACCAAAGCTATCTACCTGGAAAGCATAGGCAATCCGGCTTTCAGCATCATCGATTTTGAAAGAATATCGGCCATAGCCAATAAGCACGACCTTCCCCTCATTGTCGACAATACTTTCGGTGCGGCAGGTTACTTGTTTAAGCCCCTGGAACACGGTGCGCACATTGTGGTACAGTCGGCTACCAAATGGATAGGCGGACATGGTACCAGCATTGGCGGGGTAATTGTTGACGGCGGAACCTACAACTGGGGCAATGGCAAATTTAAGCAGTTTACTGAACCTGCTGAAGGTTACCACGGATTGGTATTTAACGATGTATTTGGCATTGGGGGCCCCTTCGGGAATATCCAGTTCATCATTCGTGCCCGTGTTGAGGGATTAAGGGATTTTGGTCCTGCCATCTCCCCTTTTAACTCCTTCCTGCTGCTGCAGGGACTGGAAACCTTATCGCTTCGGGTACAGCGCCATGTAGACAATGCACTGGCACTGGCCACCTGGCTGGAAAAAAATCCTGCTGTAAAAAGTGTAAGCTATCCTGGACTGGAGAGCAGCCCATACCATGCCAATGCAAAAAAATACCTGCAAAATGGCTTCGGTGCAGTATTGTCGTTTGAGCTGCAGGGCGATAAGGCACAAGCCACGGCATTGGTAGACAGTCTTAAACTGGTAAGCCACCTCGCAAACGTAGGAGATGCAAAAACACTGATCATACAGCCTTCGGCAACCACACATCAGCAGTTGAGTGATGCCGAACAGGTGGCAGCAGGTGTTAAGCCTAATCAGCTCCGGGTATCAGTAGGTATAGAACACATAGACGATATCAAAGCCGATTTTGAACAGGCTTTCAACAGCCTAAAAAAATAGACAATACCCTTCATCAAAATTAATAATGAGTACAATTTCCACATATAATTACACCAAGATCTTTAAACTGGAAAACGGCAAAAAGCTGCGTAAGCTGGATATTGCTTACCAGACTTACGGAAAGCTGAACGCTAAAAAGGACAATGTAATTTGGGCCTGCCATGCACTTACTGCAAATTCTGATGTGCTGGACTGGTGGAAAGGATTGTTTGGCAACAATGCCCTGTTTAACCCTGATGAGCATTTCATCATCTGTGCAAATGTGCTGGGTTCGCATTATGGCAGTACCAGTCCGCTAAGCACAAACCCGGTAACGGGTCAACCTTATTACTTGGCTTTTCCGGAGTTTTCAATCCGGGACCTCGTTGCGGCACACCGCTTACTGGCTGCGCACTTGGGGATCAGCAATATAAAGGTACTGATCGGCGGTTCGCTGGGTGGACAACAGGCTTTGGAATGGTCGATAACAGATCCTGCTGCTATTGAGAACCTGATTTTGATTGCAACCAATGCCCTTCATTCGCCCTGGGGCATTGCTTTCAATGAAAGTCAGCGTCTGGCCATTACTACCGACCGGAGTTTTTACGCTCAAAAGCCAGATGGCGGTTTAAAAGGCCTAAAAGTAGCCAGAAGCATTGCACTTTTATCTTACAGAACATACGATGCCTATGCAGCAACCCAATTGGAAAGCGTTAACGATAAAACAGGTGGCTTCAGGGCCTCATCTTACCAGAACTACCAGGGTGAAAAGCTATGCAAACGCTTTAATGCCTATAGTTATTGGTACCTGAGCAAAGCGATGGACAGCCATAATGTAGGAAGGGACCGTAACAGTATTACAGAGGCCCTGGCCCTTGTAAAAGCAAATACGCTCGTAATTGGCATTGAAAACGACATGCTTTTTCCACAGTCGGAACAGGAATACCTGGCCAGGAACATACAGGGGGCAGAATTTTACAGTTTAAAATCAGCCTATGGCCATGATGGCTTCTTAATTGAGACAGATACCCTGACGAATGTCATTGGCAATTTCCTGAAGGAAAGTACGAACAAGAAAATAATTAAATTACATAAAACAGCATAATAATAGATGAGCAAGAAACTTAAAATTGGATTATTTGGTTTTGGAGTAGTTGGTCAGGGATTACACGACATCATTCGTGGCCAGGATTTAAACCTCGAGATCATTAAGATCGCCATCAAAAACCCGGAGAAAAAGCGGACGCTTGACGCCCACCTTTTTACAACAGATCATGATGTATTGCTGAACAATACAGAGATCAATACCATTGTAGAACTGATTGATGATGCCGATGTGGCTTTCAATATTGTTAAAAGAGCATTAATAAGCGGTAAAAACGTAGTTTCTGCCAATAAAAAGATGATCGCCACACACCTTGCCGAACTTGTTGAACTACAGGAGAAGCATAATGTGTCTTTGTTGTATGAAGGTGCTGTATGCGGCAGTATCCCGATTATCCGTAACCTGGAAGAGTATTACGACAATGAACTGCTGCATGGCATCAGCGGTATATTCAACGGCTCATCAAACTATATTTTATCGAAAATATTTAATGAGAACCTGGAATATGGTGTGGCCTTAAAGCAAGCACAGGATCTTGGTTTTGCAGAAACAAACCCCATCCTGGATGTGGGTGGGTACGACCCTAAATTTAAGCTGGCCATTGCTACTGCACATGCCTACGGACTGTTCATTAACCCGGATAAAATTCTTAATGTAGGAATACAACACCTGTCGGAGAATGACATCAGGTATGCCCGTGAAAAGAACTTTAAAATTAAACTGGTACCAACTGCGCGCAAAATCAGTACCAAGCAGGTGGTGACCTATGTATTGCCTAAATTCGTAAAATCAGACGATTTCCTTTTCAATGTAGAAAACGAATACAACGGGGTTACCGTTCAGGCGGCATTTGCCGACAAGCAGTTCTTCTTCGGAAAAGGCGCTGGTGGCCACCCTACAGGTGCGGCAGTTTTATCGGACATTGCAGCTTTAAGGTACGATTATCGCTATGAGTACAAAAAATACCACCAGCATAATGGCCTTGTACATACTGACGATGTAAACCTGGAAGTTTACCTGCGTTATACACATGAATATACCATCGAAAAATTAAAGATCGAAAATATCGTAGAACGCTTTACCCGCGATGACTACAAATATGTGATTGGAAGTGTAAGCCTTAAGAGCTTACTGGCCAACCGCGAGTTACTGGAGCAGAAAGATATTTTTATTGCCCATACCGGAAAATACACCTATACGGAGCAGCAGCTGAAATCTGTAGCTGAAGAAGAAGCCACTTTTTTTAATTAATTTTTTGTTTTGACATAAAAAAGGCCCCGATTGGGGCCTTTTTTATGTTATACTGTTTTTTATAGTTCTCTGTTCACATCCCAGTTCTCGAGGTAATCTGCCACCCTACGTACAAAAGAGCCGCCCAAAGCACCATCTACAACCCTGTGATCGTAGGAAAGTGACAGGAACATCATGTGCCTGATGGCAATCACATCCCCAAACTCCGTTTCCAGAACTGCAGGTTTCTTTTTAATCGCACCAACCGCAAGGATAGCCACCTGAGGCTGATTGATGATCGGCGTGCCCATCACATTACCAAAAGACCCTACATTTGTTAAGGTAAAAGTACCGTTCTGAGTTTCGTCTGGTTTCAGTTTTGAAGCACGGGCGCGCCCCGCCAGGTCGTTAACTGCTTTGGTTAAACCCAGCAGATTCAATTCATCCGCGTTTTTGATGACCGGAACAATCAGGTTACCACTAGGCAAAGCAGCTGCCATCCCTATATTGATGTCCTTCTTCTTGATGATCTGCGTACCGTTTACGGATACATTGATCATCGGATAATCTTTTATCGCTTTACTTACGGCCTCAACAAAGATGGGCGTAAAAGTAATTTTTTCGTTTTCACGTTTCTCAAAATTCCTTTTAACCTTTTCACGCCACATCACCATATTCGTCACATCTGCTTCAACAAAGGAAGTAACGTGCGGAGAGGTCTGCTTGCTCATCACCATATGTTCAGCAATCAGCTTGCGCATCCTGTCCATTTCAACAATCTCATCTGCCCCGCCCATGCTGGATGCAGCAGGCTGAGTTGCAGCTTTTGGACTTTGTGGAGGTGTTTCCAGCGAAGCCGCAGGTTTCACAGGCTCTGGCTGAGGTTTATTTACCGGAGCAGCGGCAACCGGACTACTGCCTTTTTTACTTTGCACATAATTTAACAGGTCGTCTTTTGTTAAACGTCCTTCAGCGCCCGTACCAGTAATACCATCCAGTTCGTTAACGGTAATCCCCTCTTGCGCAGCAATATTTTTTACCAGCGGAGAATAGAACCGATCTGATGTAAAATCAGCAGGAAGCTGCTCAGTTCCCGGAATATTTTCCAAGATGATTTCCGCAACCGGCTCAGCTGAAACCACAGGCATTTCCACTTTAATTTCCGTATCAACTGAAGCTGAAGCATCAGTTTCTATGATGGCAATTACCGCACCTACCTGTACAATATCGTCTTCTTTAAATAATTGCTTTACCAATTTACCTGAAACAGGTGATGGCACTTCAGAATCAACCTTATCCGTAGCAATCTCCAGAATCGTATCGTCCAGGTTCACCTGATCGCCGGGCTGCTTAACCCATTTAATAATGGTTGCCTCTGCAACGCTCTCCCCCATTTTAGGTAACAATAATTCGTATTGAGCCATTTTTTATTTTATGATTTGTATCAGGTGCAAAAGTAAAGTATTTTGCAGACTTAAGCCACATCTTGTTTCAGCTCATTCAAAACCATTGTCAAAGCAGCTACTGCAGCACGCTCTATATTCTGTGCCCTGCGCCCGCTAAAATTGAACAGCCTTGCAGTTACACGATCTTGATTTGCCACTGCAATCCACACTGTTCCAACCGGTTTCTGCTCGGTTCCACCGTCGGGGCCAGCAACTCCACTTACTGCAACAGCATAATCTGTTTTAAAATGATGGATTGCACCCAGGGCCATTTCTTTTACGGTCTGCTCGCTTACGGCTCCATGCGCATCCAGTGTTGACGCTTTTACACCAAGGACAGACATTTTCAAGGCATTGGAATAAGTAACAGCACCACCGGCAAATACGGCCGAACAGCCGGGATGCTGGGTAATCAATTGCGCAATATGTCCGCCTGTACAGCTTTCTGCGGTAGATAAAGTCAGTTTTTTCTTTTCCATAATCTTTAGCAGCGCTTTTTCGAGCGCAATGTCCTGGTCTATCACGACATATTTCCCGGCTTTGTTTATGATGAGTTGTGCATAATGTTCAATTTCTTTACTTAACAGTTCCTCGTCTGCCCCACTGCCACTTAACCTTAGCCTGATCTGGCCTAATTTAGGCAGATAAGCCAGTTTAATATGTGCTGGTAAACTGCCTTCTATCTCTTCCAACTCAAAGGCCAGGAAAGATTCCCCTATACCTGCAGTCAATATGGTTTTATGGAGAATAGCCGGCATTTTAAAGGCCTGCTGCAGACGGGGCAGGATTTCCTCTTCCATCAGGTACATCATCTCAAATGGCACACCAGGCATAGACACAATAATACGTCCCTGGTTTTCAAACCACATGCAGGGTGCCGTGCCATTTTTATTCTGGATCACCGTACAGCCATCCGGCACATCGGCCTGCTTGCGGTTCATGTCTATCATCGGCCTGTTGAAGCGTGTGAAGATATCTGTCACGTGATCCAATGTAGCCTGGTCCCTTCTGAGTTCCATATTAAAATACCTGGCCAGCGTGATTTTGGTGATGTCATCTTTAGTAGGCCCTAAGCCACCTGTCATTAAAATGATATCAGCCCGTTTTTCGGCCAGTTTCAGGGCCTCTGTAATGTGATCTGCATCGTCGGACACTGATGTGATTTGTTTCACCCTGATGCCGATCAGGTTCAGCTGAGTGGCCATCCATGCAGAATTGGTATCCACAACCTGACCAATCAGTATTTCATCACCAATGGTTATAATTTCAGCTAGCATAATAAAATGTGTTTAGAATCTGGTATAAAATCCTTTTCTCTTGCTCAGTTTCAGGTCCTGCAGGATAGAAGCTTTTACTTTTATATCTACCGAATAACTTTGATAGAAACCAAAAGGTACCCAGGTAAAGCTCATGTCCCAGCAATGCAGATCGCGGTAAATTGAAAAATTGGTCTGGGAAATAGTTTTCTTCTGGAAATCCCAGCCCGAGCTGAAAGTAACTTTCCATTTCGGGGTAATGTTGGCATCACCGTTAAAGTTAAGGGTATTGGTTACTGTACCATTGCGGCTCACTTCATCTGTCCGATAGTTAAAAGTATAAGCAAAGGCGAAGTTCCATGGAATATTAAAATCAACAAAAGCATTCGGGTCGCGGCTCACCAGAGCCAGGGCCTCTGCCTGTTCAGGAGTCATTCCCCCTCTGTTGGCCTGCTCTTTCAGCTTGTCTTCGGTTTCATTTTTGCGTTTCAGGGCCTCGGGGTTCAGACTGTAGTTGAATGAAAAACCAAAATTCGTTAAGCGTGGAAATTTACCCTGGGTCCAGGTGTACCTGTCTATCTTTCTTCTGTCCCTGGCACCAGTAAATTCATTGGTATAATCCTCATACAGGTATGGGTTTAAGGTACCGTAATAGTTGATGCCCAGCTTATCTGTAAACTGTGAACGTCCGCTGAAGTTCAGGTCAGATAACTTGAAATTTTCGGCCAGGAAGTTATAGGAACCATTGATGCTCAGACCTTGAATGATCGGGATTTTCTTCTCTCCGGTACCGGTGGTGTCTTTAGCCGATAAAACCTTCGCTTCCACTATATTATCCAGCGAGAAACTCATAGATGCAGATTTTCCGATACCAGGGCCGCCATACTGCGAAGACTCATGAATGGAATATTTAGTGGGGATGATGTTGCCCTTATAATCCCTTTCAAATACCTGCTCCCCGTTCTGGTAATAAGCGTATTTATAATTGCCCTTACTGACGTCAGAAAAATCCGGTGTATAGTTAAAGCTCACGCTTGGGGTCATTACATGGCGCAACGCTTTAAAGTTGCCCAGGTTTTTGAACTGTGCAGTTGAATAGACTTTTGTGGAAAGTCCGCCGTTGATGCCGTACTGGCCCGAACGGTTAAAACCCGGTATGGTATCTATAAATATTGCATCCGATTTACCTGGCACCTTGGCGTAGGTTTTCCGGATCGACTGAAAGTGCCATTTCTCGGTATAGGATGTACCTACGTTAAAGTTAAAATACTTCAGCACATTGAAGGCCATATTGATGGGAATGGTATGCTGCACCCCGTTTCTGAACTTTTTAAGGGCTTCTTTTCTGAACAGCAAGGAATCCGGTGAGCTGATCTGGTTGGTCGCCTGCATGTTGTAACCCACTGTAATTTTCTGGTACCACTTCTGTTCGCCCACCCTTTTTTTAGAGTCAAAAGGGTTAAACGTAGGCACAGACAGGGTAACATCAGGCAGGGTCAAACTTACATTTCTGGTTGCAGTTTCCTGATTGTGCCGCAAAGCACTGGTCATCTGGATCCCGTTACCAAAGGTCCTGCTATAGGAAATACTGGATCCAAAAGTATTCCTTGCGGTCATATTCGGATCGTAAGTCCCCCCTGCGCCTGTCCGCTGGTCATACAATGACGTTCCTGCATCAACAGAGGCAGAGAAAGTTGTTCCAGGCTTTGCATTGGCATTTTGCTGGTGGCTCCAGTTGATGCGGAAATCCCTTCCTTTACTGAAATCCTTCGTTCCTTCCGTACCATTCTTGGTATAAGCATACCTGAAATTGATGTTGCCATTGTGCTTATACCTTTTGGTATAGTTGGATGCAATGTTGGTATCAAATGAGCCATAGGAGTAGATTGTTCCGGTAATTTTGGCATCCCAATAGTCGCTCAAACCAAGGTAATACCCCCCATCCCTTAAAAAGAAACCCCGGCTGTAATCCTCGCCCGGACTGGGCAGTATGATCCCTGAGCTTTTTTTATTGGGTTTAGGAAAAAACGCAAAAGGCAAACCCAGGGGTAAAGGAATGTCTTCTATTTTCAGGTAAAGGGGCCCGGCAATGATCTGATTTTCCGTTACAATGGCCTTGGTAAAATGGATCCCGAAATGTGGATGTGGTAAATTACAGGTACTGTAAGTTTGTCCTTTACTGTGAATCTCGTCGTCGGGCTGCTTTTTGGCTTTACCTCCGGTAAAAAAACCACCCTCTTGTTCTGTATACACACCCCAGATATTCCCCGCCTTTGTTACGGTATTGAATACCAATGAGTCAGCCAGAGATGTACTCTGCCCCTCCATTTTAAAAATAGGCCTGCCAATGTATTTCCCTTTCGCATCTGTGGTTCCACGGGCATAAATTAAGTTGGTCCTGTTGTCGTACTTGATGAATTCTGCATCCAGTTCCAACCCCTGATAAATTACCCTGGCTTTTCCATACAGATAGACTACGCTGCTATCTTTACTAAAAGCAATAGAGTCTTTGGCGGTATATTGGATTTTTTCAGAAGCCGTGGTATCTTTTGGGTTGGTTTGAAGGCTTGCTTTTTTGGTTGTATCTTTTTTTAGGGTATCTATTTGCTGCACAACCTGAAAGCCTGAAAAAGAATTAAATGCAAAAGCATGGTTACTAACAGATGTTAATAAAACAATCGTTTTTAAAAAAATGATGTAGCGTAAAAGTTTCAAATTCGTGTGTGAATGTTATTTTTGCATTAATGTTTAATCCAAAACGTTCAAAATTAATGAAAAATATACCATTGCTCAGACCAAATGCAATTTTGATCGTATTTATTTCTTTTATTTTTATTATCCTGTCTAATTACCAGGCATTTACACAAGAATACAAAATAAAAACTATAGTTATAGATGCAGGTCACGGAGGGCGCGACGGCTCTACCCGGGGTTTGTACTCTACCGAAAAAGATGTGGCCCTGAAAACAGCGTTGCACCTGGGTGCTGCTATAGAAGCCAACATGAAAGATGTTAAGGTCATCTACACCCGGACAACCGATGTATTCATCCCGCTTTATGAGCGGATTGCCATTGCCAACAATGCCAAGGCCGACCTATTTATCTCTATCCATTGCAACGATATGCCGGTTCATAGATCGACGGTTATCACTGGATACAAAAAAGGCAAAAAGGGTAAAAAAACACCCATTTATGAAACTGTTTACCGCAAAAGCACGTCAACACGCGGCGTAGAAACCTTTGTATCGGGGATGGGTCGGATGAATGAGCAGGACGAAGTGATCAAAAGGGAAAATGCGGCCATATTTCTGGAAGACAACTATAAAGAGAACTATGAAGGTTTTGATCCCAACAATCCGGAAAACTACATCATCCTTTCGCTCATGAAAAATACTTTCCGGACGCAGAGCTTAAAGCTGGCCAAGCTGGTGCAAGACCAGTATGTAAGTGTTGGGCGCGTAGACAGAGGTGTACAGGAAAAGAGCCTGGCCGTACTGGCACGTGCGGGAATGCCGGCCATTTTAACAGAAATTGGTTTCATCAGCAATCCTGATGAAGAGAATTACATGAACTCTGAGACTGGACAGAACGAAATTACGGAATGCTTATTGAAGGCTATTCAGAATTATAGGAAAGGAATTGAAGGATAACACCAGTATTGGAAAATTTTAAACACAGAATAAAGAGAGATGAGATTGAAAAAATGTATATTCCTGCTTGCCGTTTCATTAATTATAAGTACACAAACTACTTTTTCTCAGGGATATAGAGTTAAAACCATTGTTATTGATGCCGGTCATGGAGGACCAAAATCCGGAGCTGCAGGAAGCTATTCACTGGAGAAGAACGTAGCCTTAAAAGTGGCCTTAAAACTGGGCAAAAAGTTTGAAGAAGAAATGCCTGATGTTAAAATCCTGTACACCAGGAAAACAGATATTGACGTGGAGTTTCACAAAAGGGCCGCCCTGGCCAACGACAACAAGGCCGACATCTTTATTTCCATTCATTGCAACTCCATGCCCGACAGAAAGGTGATCACCGGTTACACCAAGGCTAAAAATGGAAAAAGAATAGCCAAGTATGGTTATGTAAAAAACACCAGTACCAGTGGCACCGAAACTTTTGTTGCGGGATCGCACCGCCTGGATGAGCAGGATGTGGCCATAAGGGAGAATGCCGATATCAAGCTGGAAAAAAACTACAAACAAAACTACGATGGCTACGACCCGAACGATCCGGAAACATTTATTATACTATCTTTGTTCAAAAATACATTTAGAGATAAAAGCCTTAAGCTGGCCCGGTTAATCCAGAACAACTATACCAACGACAATAACAGGGTTAACAGGGGTGTAAAAGAGCAGGGCATTTTGATTTTACAACGATGTGGAATGCCAGCTGTATTAACAGAGATCGGATTTATTTCCAATCCAAGCGAAGAAGATTATATGAATTCAGCTAACGGACAGGAAGAAATTGTAAATTCGATATTTAAGGCAGTTAAAACATATAAAAAAGAAACTGAAGTCAATTAAATGAAAATCGCAAACGAAACTAAAGTAGGCATACTGGCAGCCTTTTCCATCGCCTTATTAATTATCGGGTATAATTTTTTAAAAGGTAATGCCATTTTCTCTAATGAGACTGTCCTGTATGCACGGTACCCCCGCGTAGACGGTCTGGGCGTATCCAAGCCCGTTTTGATCAATGGTTTTCAGATCGGACGTGTGGACCAGCTGCAGCTACAATCGGACGGAAGTATCCTGGCCACTTTGAAGATCAAAGGGAAATACGAGATTCCTAAGAACAGTATTGCAAAACTGGAGGGAACAGACCTTCTGGGCAGCAAAGCGATTGTGATGGAGTTGGGAACCGGGCAGGATTTTGCACATGATGGAGATACCCTGAACGCCAATGTAGCAAAAGGCCTGCTTGAAACTGTACAGCCGGTTCAGAAAAAAGCTGAGCTGATCATTGGTAAAATGGATTCTATCCTGACCAGTGTAAATGCCATTCTGAACCCTAACTTTCAAAAGAATGTCGACAAAAGCTTCAACAGTATCGCTTCTACCCTTGCTTCTTTAGAGGCAACCTCTAAAAAAGTAGACAATCTGGTAGGCTCCGAAGGCTCAAGAGTTTCGGCAATTCTTGCCAATGTTGAAGCCATTTCCAACAATTTAAAAAAGAACAATGAAAAGATCAACGGCATTCTTGATAACATCAACACCATTACCGATCAGGTTGCTGCTGCCAACTTTAAGCAAACCATAGACAATGCAAACAAAGCTATGGCCGATCTTCAGACCATAGTGAGTAAAATTAATAATGGGCAAGGTTCACTCGGCTTACTCGTTAACGACACCAAAATGTACGATAACCTGAATAACGCTTCAAAAAGTCTGGATAACCTGATGATTGACCTGAAACAGAACCCTAAACGTTACGTTCATTTCTCTGTATTCGGCGGTGGTAACAAAAAGGACAAATAACATACATGGCCATAAAAAAGCCCCGGCAAACGCCGGGGCTTTTTTATGGTATGGAATAAGTATTACCTTCCAGGGCCAGCTCTGTGTTTTCAAATGCCGTCCGGGCCTCCTCTAAAAGCGGCGGTAAAGTCTTGTAACGTGAAGAAAAATGACCGATGAGCAGTTTTACTGCCCCGGTAGCTTTAGCAACTTGTCCGGCCTGTAATGCTGTCGTATGATGGGTCTGGTTTGCCCGTTCCAGCATGTCCTGTAAAAAGGTAGCTTCGTGATACAACAGGTCAGCACCTTTTATACTTTCAAAATAACGTTCGTCCATCAATGTATCTGAACAGTAGCAATATGTTCTTGGGCGTTCAGAATCAGTGGTATATTCCGCGTTTAACAGGGTTGTACCATCTGGCAAATCCAAATCCGCCCCTCTCTTCAACAGCGGATAGTATTCAACCGGAACCCTATCTGCTTCGAGTCTTTCAATCATTAGCTTACGCAACCGTTTCTTTTGTACAAACTTAAACCCTGTACAAGGAATCCTGTGGTTTAAAATGATGGTCTCCACAGTCAGATCCGCATTTTCGAAAATCTGCACAGACTCATCAGCCTGTGTAGCTACAAACTCTATAGGGTAGCGGATTACGGTTTCCGAATGCTTAAACTGAAGTTCCAGTATCTCTGCAAGGGCCGGTGGCCCGAATATTTTCATTGGCTTAATGCGTCCATTGAGGTGTAAACTCGACAATAAGCCAATCAATCCGAAATAATGATCGCCATGCAAATGACTGATAAATACGAAATCTATTTTGTTTGCTTTAATCCCAAACCTGATCAATTGCTGCTGGGTACCTTCCCCGCAATCAATCAGGTAGAATTTTTCATTGCAATTTAAAAGCTGGGCGGTAGGATTCCTATTGTATACAGGGGTTGCAGAACTGCTGCCTAAAATAGTAACCTCAAACTTCATTAACCTTTATCTACGCCCCCCAGCAATTCTTTCTCTATTTCCTCCATAAAGATCAGGTCGGTAGCTTCATCAACTTTAGCTACAATGGTCAGCGACTGGTCGAGGTTAGACATCTCCAGTATTTTGGCTAAAACCTCATTCACTCCTGTAACAATGAACAATCCGTTTGCTTTTTTGCAAAGCCTGTCGCCAAAAAGCAGGGAGCTCAGGTCCTGGGAGTCATCGCATTGTTTCACAGCCGAAAGATCAACCACGATGTTACAGTATCCTTCTGTGTTCAATAAAATGAACTCAGATTTCAACTTCGGTGTATTGTCGTTTGTAAGCTTCGATTCATTGAGCTTTAATACAACATACTTTTCATGCTTATCTACTGAAAATTTCATGATATTGATTGTTTAGTCTAATACGAAAGTAATTATTTTTATCTGGATAATAAGGAGCTGTTTAAAACTTATAGCGTATTTAAAAAGCTATTCACATTTTTTTCAATGCGTGCAGTTACATCGGTCTGTTCGTTTTTCACAAAATTATCACCCGTGATCTGCTCGTAAAGTTCTATGTAACGCTCGGAGATCGAATTCACAATTTCCGGTGTCATCAACGGTATGCTTTGTCCGTCTTTTCCCTGGAAACCATTTTCAATTAACCATTTCCTTACAAACTCTTTAGACAGCTGTTTCTGGGCTTCGCCTTTTTCCTGTCTTTCGGCATAACCTTCGGCATAAAAGTAACGGGAAGAGTCGGGCGTATGGATCTCATCGATCAGGTAGATTTCATCGCCAACCTTTCCAAATTCATATTTGGTATCCACCAGGATCAAACCACGTTCAGCAGCCATCTGTGTACCACGCTCATATAAAGCATAGGTATGGGCTTCCAGCTGGGTATAATCGGCCAGGGAAACAATTCCTTTAGCCAGGATATCCTCCCGGGATATATCTTCGTCGTGCCCTACCGCTGCTTTTGTTGTTGGCGTAATGATCGGCTTTGGCAGCTTATCGTTCTCTTTTAAACCTTCAGGCAGGGAAACCCCGCAAACACTGCGTTTTCCGGCACTGTACTCTCTCCAGGCATGTCCGGCAAGGTATCCCCGCACCACCATCTCTACTTTAAAAGGCTCGCATATGCGGCCAACAGTTACCATCTCATCGGGCACACCAATTACCCAGTTCGGAACAATGTCTTTTGTTGCACTTAAAAATTTAGCCGCAATCTGGTTCAGCACCTGTCCTTTAAAAGGGATGGCCTCAGGTAAAACCACATCAAAAGCAGAGATTCTGTCGGTCACCACCATGGCCATAAAACGGTTATCAATGGTGTAAACGTCGCGCACTTTCCCCTTATAAAAATTAGTCTGCTTTGGAAAGCTAAAATTTGTTTCTTTAATTGCTGTCATGCTGTTTGCCAAAAAGCGTTTATTGATTGTTTAATATTATTGTATATCGCCGTAGGCTTTTAGTATTCTTTTTACCAGTTTGTGCCTTACCACGTCTTCTCCAGTCAGGTAAATGATCTCTATGCCGGGAATATCATCGAGGATGCGCAATGCATTGTGCAGGCCCGACATTTGTTTTTTAGGCAAATCCACCTGTGTCACATCACCTGTTACGATGAACTTTGCTGATGGCCCCATACGGGTCAGGAACATTTTCAGCTGCAGGTCGGTTGCATTCTGTGCCTCGTCCAGGATTACAAAACAATTGTCGAGCGTCCTTCCCCGCATAAATGCCAGGGGTGCAATCTCGATAGTCCTGTTTTCTATATAGGTTTTCAGCTTCTCGGCCGGGATCATGTCATCCAGGGCGTCGTATAAAGGGCGCAGATAAGGGTCAACCTTTTCTTTCAGGTCGCCCGGTAAAAAGCCCAGGTTCTCTCCTGCTTCTACGGCGGGACGCGTCAATATAATCCGTTTGATCTCTTTATTTTTCAAAGCCCTTACCGCCAAAGCAACGGCAGTATAGGTTTTTCCGGTTCCGGCAGGACCGATTGCAAACAGAATATCGTTTTTACCGATGCTGTCTACCATCCTCCGCTGATTGGTTGTCCTTGCTTTTACCAGCAAGCCGTTGGTACCATATACAATCACTTCACCTCCACCACCACCGGTTGCAGCTTTCTCTGCTCCGTTTTCGGTAGCAGCAGCCGGTACTTTCTTTGCCACTAAAATCGACTCCACATCATTTGGCGTTAACGAACTGTACTTCTCCAGATGCCCAAGCAGCTGATTGTATTTCTGTTCAAAGCCCTTAAGTTCCTGATCGTCACCAAGTACCTTAACCTCATTCCCTCTTGCTACAACTTTAAGTTTCGGAAAAGCATTTTTTATCAGCTCGTAATGCTCATTATTGGTGCCCCAAAATTGTACCGGATCTACCGATTCTAATGTTAATTTAAGTTCGTTCAAAATATTGTTTTTTAGATAGGAGTGTATATTTTGATATAAAAATTGAATATTTGTACGCGATTTGCCGCTTACGCAAGATTAAGAATAAATATTCAATTTTTAATGGCCATTATTACATTAACGACAGATTTAGGTTCAAAAGATTTCTATCAGGCTGCCCTTAAGGGGAGTATCCTGAGCATCTTGCCTACTGCTACTATCGTTGATGTGACACATGAGGTACCATCCTTCAATATCTCGCATGCAGCATTTGTTTTAAAGAACGTTTATCCTTATTTCCCAAAGGGCACCGTTCACCTCATCGGTATTGATTCCGTGTTCAGTCAGCATACCAAATACATTGCCTTAAAACACAAGGATCATTTTTTTGTAGGGGCAGATAACGGGGTCTTTTCTTTACTTTTTGACGAGAAGCCCGAGGAGATTGTTGAACTTAACATTATGCAGGACCTTAAATACCTGCACTTCCCTTTAGTTGATATTTTTGTTAAAGCGGCCACTCAGCTGGCGAAAGGGGCAAAACTTAAAGATATAGGGGTGGCTACCGACAGTGTGGAAGAAAGAATGCTACTGGCACCGGTTATTGAGCGCGACATCATCAGGGGAAGCGTCATTTACATCGATACCTTCAGTAATGTAATTACCAATATCACCAAAGAGCTGTTCACCAAAATTCAACGCAACAGGGATTTTACGCTTTACTTCAGAAAAAGCGAAACCATCAGTCAGCTAAGCTGGCATTACAATGAAGTTCCTGAAGGCGAAAAACTCTGCCTGTTTGGCATCAGTAACCACCTCGAGATTGCCATCAACAAGGGCAAGGCCAGCGGCCTGCTGGGCCTGCATCTGAACGACATCATCAGGGTCGAATTTCATCCTTAAGCTATGCTGGTACGTCTGGTTAAAATGCATTTCCATCCGGAATTTATAAAAGAATTTCAACAGCTGTTCAAGGCAGTACAACCCCGGATCAGTGCTTTTGAAGGCTGCCATAGTGTGCAACTGCTGCAAGACCATGACGATCCGAGTGTATTTTTTACCATCAGCCACTGGCAAGACGAGCAACATTTAAACGCTTACCGCAATTCAGAACTTTTTAGAACCACCTGGGCACAGGTTAAGCCAAATTTCCGGATTAAAGCTGAGGCATGGAGTTTGCTCGGTAAATAACAAAAAACGAAATATGCATTATATCCTTTTCTTTTTACTGCTAACAGCTGGTCTTAGTGCTGTTGCCTTTCAGACCGATACCAGTGCCTATCAAACCCAGCGCCTGAGGGTAAATGCCCTCCTGGCCGAAAGAAGCGCAAGATTTGGTCAATACGACGAGAGCCTGAATGCACGGACAGGTATTTTTGGGTTCCAGACCAAAAAAGACATCCGCAATTCCAATGAAATATTGAGGCAGATTGTTTTGAACGACAATAACATTTTCAATGAGCTGAAGGTATTGATGGAATACAAAGACCTGGAAGTGAGGCAGGTTAAAACCGATGCAAATGAAACCAGCAACCGGATACAGAATTATAAACAATCCATAAAAACCCTGCAGGACCAGAACCAGAAATTAAAGGACGAAGCGAAAACCCTGAGGAAAGCGAAAAATTTTACTTCTGTCCTGCTGGGGCTATTTAGCATACTAACCGGGACAATGACCATTATATGCCTCAGAAAAATGAAAAAAAATGAAAAAGCAACTGTTTAAATTATTGGTAAAGCTCAACAATGCAGTGCTGCCCAGTTTGTACAAAAAAGACCCGATGAAACTTACGACGATGCAAAAAGCCATATTGGGTTACAGGTACTGGGCCTTGACCAATTCTCTTAATTAAAGAAACTGGTGAGCAGCCCCACCAGGAACTTGGGTTCAACCCAGGTCGATTTAGGCGGCATTACCCCTCCGGCATCAGCAACGGCTATTACCTGCTCAACCGCCGTAGGGTACAGCACAAATGCTAGGGCAAACAATTCATTGTCTACCTTGGTCTGCAATGCCTGAACCGGTGTCCTACCCCCTTCAAAAGTAATCCTGGCATCCGTTCTCGGATCATTGATGTTCAAAACAGGTCCCAGGATAAAGTTCTGCAAAATACTGACATCAAGCACATCAACCGGATCATTTTCGTTGTAAATCTCCCGATTTGGCCGGAGTGCATACCATTGTCCTTTAAGGTACATCCCTATTTTGTGTAAAGCAGGCTGCACCATTTCAGCAGCTTTCTCTACTTCAAATGAAGTGGAAATCGCTGCAATAAACGCTTCCCTGTCTAAACCGCCAAGATCCCGGACCAGCCGGTTGAATTCCAGCACCTTTACCTCCCGGGTATTCATGTAAACGGTGCTAAAATAATTGTAAAGTTCTGTACCGTCATGTTTATCTGCATTCAGCGCCTGTTTCTGCAGGCCCATCTTTGCCATAGATGCCGCGCGGTGATGGCCATCAGCAATATAAACCACGGACATTTCTGCAAAGGCTTTAACAATAGCCATAAGGTCGCCCGCATCTGTAATTGCCCATACCTTATGCACAGTGCCATCCTTAAATACAAAATCCAGATCAGGCTTTTGTTTTACATACTTCGTTGTAAGCTGCTCTACCACTGCATCCGGGTGATAGGTAACCAATACCGGGTTTGCATCCAGTCCGGTTTGCTGCAGATAATCAGCCAAAAGGCGTTCTCTGCGTTCAACTGTAGATTCGTGTTTTTTTATCCTGTTTTCCAGGTAATCGCTGATGTGTGTCAATGTCCAGATGCCGGTTTGAACCAGGCCGTCATGGCTCACCTGGTAAATGTAAATGGCAGGTTGCTGCTGTTTAACCAGGTAATTGTGTTCTATAAAGCCTTCCAGGTTTTCGCTGATCTTTTTAAAAATCAGTTCCTGCCTTGTTCCGCGCAGATATGGGTTATCCAGTTCAGGATCAATCAGGTGCAGAAAACTGCATGGGTTTTCTGAAGCAATCAGGCGTGCTTCGCCCGTACTGTAATTTTCAAGCGGCCACGTTACGACTTGCTCCTGCAAATGAACAGCGGGTTTAAGCGCACAGAATGGCTTAATTTCAGGCATATATTTGGTTTAAAAACAAAAAGGGTACCCGACCTTAATCAGGTACCCTTTTTTCAATTCTTACTATTTACTAAAATGCTCAATAATCAATGTTGCCAGTTCCGTACCGATGCGTTCCTGTGCTTCATTGGTAGAAGCACCAATATGAGGCGTTAAAGATATTTTTGCGTGCTGTAAAATCGCTGCAGCTGGTGTAGGCTCGTTATCAAACACATCCAGGCCTGCAAAAGCTACTTTACCGCTGTCTAAAGCAGCGATCAAAGCGGTCTCATCGATGGTACCACCCCTTGAGCAGTTTACCACGCCAACACCTGTTTTCATTTTTTCAAATTCCGCTGCACCCAGGATAGGTTTATCCGCAAAAGGTGTATGCAAGCTGATGAAATCACTATTGCTGATCACTTCTTCCAGCGATACTGTTTTTACAGGGATATCTACCTTAATGCCACCCTGAAGGTTCAGGGTAATGTTGCCTTCAAAAGGGAAAAGATCGTAAGCCAATACGTTCATGCCCAGGCCCAGAGCCACAGTTGCAGTTTCGCGACCAATCCTTCCGAAGCCAATGATACCGATCGTTTTTCCACGCAACTCCGTGCCTTTGGCATAGGCTTTTTTCAATGCATTGAATTTGGTATTGCCTTCAACTGGCATTTTTCTGTTCGCATCCTGTAAAAAACGTACACCGGTAAACAGGTGTCCGAATACCAGTTCAGCAACAGATAAAGAAGATGCAGCAGGGGTATTTACCACAGCAATGCCTTTACTGCGGGCGTATTCCACATCAATATTGTCCATACCCACACCACCACGACCAATCAATTTAATATTGGGGCATTGGTCTATCAACTCTTTACGCAGCTGTGTGGCACTACGTACAGTAATTCCATCATAATTCTTTAACGCTTCGGCTAATTGGTCCTGAGGCACAGTTTCTGTATCTACTACAAAACCTGCCTGCTCCAGTAAAGTTTTACCAATGGGATCTATCCCATCGTTTGCAAGGATCTTAATCATTAATTTATCTATTTGTGGTTCTCTTCAAAAGTCTGCATTAAATCAATCAGCGCATGTACGCTTGTAATTGGAAGCGCATTGTACATAGAGGCCCTGAAACCGCCTACACTTCTGTGTCCTTTGATACCTTCAATGCCATTTTCTTCAGCAAATTTCAGGAAAGGTTTTTCCAGTTCAGGGTTTTCCATTACAAAGCAGATGTTCATTCTTGAACGGTCTTCTACCGCACAGGTACCTTTAAATAAAGAATTTCTGTCAATCTCTTTGTACAGTGCATTTGCTTTTGCAATGTTCTCTTTTTCAATTTCAGCAACACCTCCTTTAGATTTTAACCATCTCAGGTTCAGCATAGCCACATAAATGGAGAATACCGGGGGGGTATTGTACATAGAACCACCGTCAATGTGCACTTTATAGTCCAGCATTGAAGGAATTCCTCTACCCGATTTACCCAGGATCTCATCTTTAACAATGGCAATAGTTAAACCGGCAGGGCCGATATTTTTTTGTGCACCTGCATAGATCAGATCATATTTGGAAACATCAACTACACGACTCATGATATCAGACGACATGTCGCACACCACTGGCACGCTGGTTTCAGGCAGTTCAAACATTTCTGTTCCGTAAATGGTATTGTTTGAAGTACAATGAAAATAAGCACTGTCTTCAGGAATGCTGTATCCTTTTGGAATGAAGGTATAATTATCGGCTTTTGAAGAAGCAACAATATTTGCAGTTCCAAAGTTTTTCACTTCTTTAATGGCTTTATTGGCCCAAACACCTGTTTCCAGGTAAGCAGCAGTACCGCCCTGAGGCAACAGGTTCATAGGAACCATCGAAAACTGCAAACTCGCACCGCCTTGTAACAATACAACCGAATAACCCGATGGTACGTTCATTAATTCTTTAACCAATTTTACGGTCTCATCTACAACCGCTTCAAATTCAGGCGTACGGTGAGAGATCTCCAGGATGGATAAACCGTCTTTAAAATCTAATACTGCCTGTGATGCTTGTTTAAATACTTCTTGAGGTAAAATACATGGGCCTGCGCCGAAATTGTGTCTCATTGTTTATGTTAGATTTATTGCCTGTAAATGTAACAGTTTTATGTCGTTTATCCCTTCGATTTTTTAAACTTGATGACCAATTTTACGTTGAGACGCCTACCTGTTAGGTAGTTAGGTACAGCATATTGTACGTTATCCAGATCTTTCAACCACAAATAAGAAACTGTATTGTTGATATTCAGCAAATTAAATACTTCAACATATGCCGTAAACGAACTAAAATATTTCTCCAGAAGGCCTGCTTTTTTTTCTGAAAAATCGTCCAGAAAATCTTTGGAAAAACCAATATCGACCCGCTTATAGGCAGGGATATGAAAACTATCTGAATAGCTTTGCATAAGCGGCGAACCAACCGGCAGCCTGGAACCATAAAGCAGACTAAGGTGCACCTTGTAGGCTGGACTGTTTAACAAGCGGTCCTGGAAATAAGCAGAAAAATTTACCCGCTGGTCTGCTGGCCGTTTCAGGTAGCCTTTACCATCGTTTCTGATGTCCTGGGCCGATTTCATAAACGACAGCCTGAAGTAAGACAACAGGTCTTTCACAAACTCTCCGCCGATGTTAAAATCGGCACCATAAGTATATCCTCTGGCCTCTTCCCTGGCCAGGTATTTCACCCGTACATTGTCCATCAGATAAGGAATCAGCCGGTCGTGGTATTTAAAATAGAGCTCTGAACTGAATTTCAGGCGGGTACCCAGGGCGTCAAAGGCATAATCCAGTCCGGCCGAAGTATTGTACGAACGCTGTGCTTTTTGCTGCAGGTTCAGTGTACCATCAAAACCCCTTATGCTCCTGTAATCCGGGGCCTGCTGGTACAGTCCGGCCGTAAAACGGAAGATCTTTCTGTTGTTTGCCGGGCGATAGGCCAGCAGCAGGCGCGGACTTAACAGAAACTGTTCACTCAGATCGTTATAGCTTCCGCGTACCCCCAGCTGCAGATCGGTATTGCCCGATAGCCGGTAACTGTCCTGCAGATAGGCAGTATAATACCTGATGCCGAGTTTATTCTGGACAAAAACACGGTTGTCCTGGTAAAAGTTATGGGTTTCGGCATCTTGAAGATAACCCGCTGAATCAATCAGGCTGTATTCATTCAGGTTATCGCTGTAATTTTTCGTTTCAAACCTCAGTCCCCAGGAAAAAGTGTGGTTCTGAAAGGTCTGATCGGCTTTAAACTCTGAACTGAAACTCCTGGAACTGAGCCTGTTTGCAGCATAGCTGATGTAAGCGCCTATAGCCCGGTTTTGTACACCGGCATTTCCTGTATCAAATAAATACCAGCCCGTAAGGTCAATCTGTTCCTTTTCTTCCGATTGGAAAAAACTGTTTATCCATTTCAGGACGTAGTTGGGTTTAGGAATGAACTTTAAGGTTGCCGCCCCTCCTGCGGTCTGGTAATTGTCTTTCTCCTCACCTTCATAATCAATGTTCAGCCGCATCCTGGCGGTAGCAGTACCAAACACCGTTTCCCTGTTTTCCGGGATCAGTTTAAAGGTCCCACTGTTAAAACTACCCAGCAGACTTAAACTCAGGCGGGGCGAAAACTCATGGCCATACACCATTTGTACATCCGTAAAATTGGGGGTATACACACCCTTGTTATCCTGACTGCCCAATAAACCGGTATTGTTCTTATACCTGATTCCGGCAAGCAGGTAGCTTTTGCGGTTTACAATTTTAGACCCGAAAGATAAACCCAGCAACCCAGCACTTAAAACAGCCGAGCTGCTGTCAGGGCGCTCATATTTCACATCCAGCACCGACGAAAGTTTGTCGCCATAACGGGCTTCAAAACCTCCGGCCGAGAATTTTGCCGAGCTTAGCAAATCAGGATTAACAAAGCTAAGCCCCTCCTGCTGGGCATTCCTCACCAGGATGGGCCTGTTGACCTCTATATCGTTTACATATAGCAGGTTCTCGTCAAAATTACCTCCCCTGACGCTATACTGGGCACTCAGTTCATTGTTTGGCGACACGCCGGGGAGTGTCTTCAGAATAGCTTCAAAATTTCCGGAGGCAGCGGGTAAAGCAGCGGCATCAGCAATATTGATGATGGTACTGTTGCTCAGCTGGTTTTGTTTATTGGTAATGGTCACCTGCTCCAACTCAGCAGGATTGATGCTCAGCACCGCATGCCGGGTAATCCGGCCGGCTTTTTCCTCATTGACATTGATCAATACAGGGTTATAGCCCAGTAATGTGTATTTTAAGGTAAAGGCTTTGGTTTTGGAGTAAATGTTATAAAGGCCATGCTCATCGGTAATGGTCGACTGGCTTTGCCCGAGTATGGTCACCGTAACCTGCTGCAGGGAATGGCCCAGCTGGTCGCTAACCAGTCCCGATATTTTTACCAGGGGCTGCGCATTTGCGCTGGTAAAACCCAGCAAAATGACAAACAGCAATAAATAGGTCCTGAGCATTAACAAGGTTTTATAAGTTATACCTGTACAGCACTGCCGTCTACCTGTTTAAGTTCTGTGATCATAGCTGTTGGTGAAGGGGCCGCAAATATGGCATTCCCTGCAACCAATACATTTGCCCCCGCCTGCAGCAGGGCAGCTGTATTGTGAAGGCCAACACCCCCATCCACTTCTATGAGCAGATCGGGTTTTATTAAGGCTGCCATTGCCCTTAATTCCCTGACTTTATGGAGTGTGTTCGGAATAAACTGTTGTCCACCGAAACCGGGGTTTACCGACATGATCAATACCATATCCAGATCACCCAGGATGTCCTTCAGCAAAGCCGCAGGTGTATGCGGGTTCAGGGCTACGCTGGCTTTACAACCGGCCGCATGAATGGCCTGAACAGTTCTGTGCAGGTGGGTACAGGCTTCATAATGAACAGTAATCACATCGGCTCCCGCCGCCGCAAAGCGTTCAATATACTGATCAGGGTTTACGATCATCAGGTGCACATCCAAGGGCTTCTTTGCATGTTTTTTTATCGCTTCCATCACCGGAAAACCAAAAGAAATATTGGGTACAAAAACTCCATCCATCACATCCACGTGAAACCAGTCGGCCTGACTGGCGTTGATCATTTCAACATCACGCTGAAGGTTGGCAAAATCTGCAGAAAGTACGGAAGGGGCAATAAGATGGGTCATTTGGTTAATTTTTGATTTATGGTATGGATACCTTGTAAAGATAAACAAATAACCCGTTTAAATAAAAACCCCCGCTGTTGGCGGGGGTTTATGCTTAAAATGACCTCAATTACTTAAGCAGGTTTGTTTTCTGCTGCTACAGTTTCCGGTTTTGGCGGACGCGGCAACAATGCTTTTCTGGAAAGCTTCATTTTGCCTTGCTTGTCAACATCCAGCAATTTCACCTGAACCTTATCTCCTTCTTTAAACACACCGTCCATCGTCTCTAAACGCGTCCAGTCGATCTCAGAAATGTGCAGTAAACCATCTTTTCCTGGCATGATCTCAACGAAAGCACCAAAAGGCATAATAGATTTTACTTTACCATCATAAGTTGCACCGATTTCAGGTTTGGCAGCGATGGCATTGATACGGCCTACGGCAGCGTCAATTGCAGCTTTATTATCAGCAAAGATCTCAACGATACCTTTGTTGCCTACTTCTTCAATAGAGATGGTAGCGCCGGTTTCGCGCTGCATTTCCTGGATAATCTTACCACCAGGTCCTATTACCGCACCAATAAATTCTTTATCAATGCTCAGGGAAACAATACGCGGAGCATGTGCTTTATAATCCTCACGAGGTGCAGCAATTGTTTTCTTCATCTCGTTCAGGATGTGCAGACGTGCTTCTTTAGCCTGGTTTAAAGCGTTGGTCAGCACTTCCCACTTCAGGCCATTGATCTTCAAATCCATCTGACAGGCTACGATACCTTTTTCAGTACCTGTAACTTTAAAGTCCATATCCCCCAGGTGATCTTCATCACCTAAGATATCTGAAAGGATGGCATATTTACCGGTTTTTTCGTCGGTGATCAATCCCATAGCGATACCCGACACAGGCGCTTTGATTTTTACACCGGCATCCATCAATGCAAGTGTACCTGCACAAACTGTTGCCATTGATGAAGAACCGTTAGATTCCAGAATATCAGAAACGATACGGATGGTATAAGGGTTTTCTTCCAGCCCTGGCAGTACTTTCTTCAAAGAACGCATGGCCAGGTTACCGTGACCAATTTCGCGGCGACCGGCACCACGGTTAGGGCGAACCTCACCGGTTGAGAAACCAGGGAAGTTATAGTGCAATAAGAATTTATTGTATCCATTGATGAAAGCACCGTCAATCATTTGCTCATCATCTTTAGAACCCAGAGTAACGGTGGTTAACGATTGGGTCTCACCACGTGTAAATACAGCAGATCCGTGTGCAGCTGGTAAATAACCTACTTCGCTCCAGATCGGGCGTACCGTACGTACATCACGACCATCTAAACGGATACCTTCATCAAGTACCAGGTTACGGATCGCATCATACTGTACATCGTGGAAATATTTTTTAGCTAAAAAGCCGGTTACATCATCGATTTCTTCACCTAAAGTAGCAATGAAATCCATCAAAACCGCACCAAAGGCATCACCTCTTTCACCTTTGCTGGTATTGCTTTTTGCAATGGCATATACTTTATCATAAGCATAAGCATAAACCTGCTCTTTCAATTCAGGATTGCTGTCTTCATGAGAATACTCACGTTTAACGGTTTTACCAACCAGTTCAGTCAGTTCTTTTTGTGCCTGAACCTGGATGATGATGGCTTTATGTGCAAATTCTATTGCTTCAACCATTTCGGCTTCAGAAATCTCGTTACACTCACCTTCTACCATTACGATGTCCTTTTCAGTACCTGCAACCAAAAACTCGATATCCGCACGCTCCAGGTCGCTTACATAAGGGTTAATAACAAATTTGCCGTCAATTCTGGCCACACGTACTTCAGAGATCGGGCCGTTAAACGGAATGTCTGAAACCGCAATAGCAGCAGAAGCGGCTAAACCAGCCAAGCAATCTGGCATGATATTTTTATCAGAAGAGATCAATGAGATCATTACCTGGGTATCAGAATGATAATCCTCAGGGAACATCGGGCGTAAAGCGCGGTCAACCAAACGTGAAATCAAAACTTCATAATCTGACAATCTGGCCTCGCGGCGAAGAAACCCACCAGGTATACGACCTGCTGCAGCATATTTCTCCTGATAATCTACCGATAAAGGCAGGAAATCAACACCTGCTTTAGCACCCACAGTAGATACTACAGTAGCCAGTAACATGGTATCACCCATTTTTACGACAACAGCACCATCAGCCTGTTTAGCCAGTTTTCCTGTTTCAATTTCAATTGTCCTTCCGTCACCCAGATCGAACGTTTTCTTTATTACATTCATTTAATAATAGTTGTGGTGTGTTTTCCTCTTTTCACACACCTTGTTTATATATGTTTTTTATTTTCAAAGCAAAAAAGCCATTCCAGAAGAATGGCTTTTCCTGATAAAAGCAAACTACTTGATGATATCCCTCAGACCTAAAGTCTTGATGATAGCACGGTAGCGCTCAATATCTTTTTTGTATAGGTAAGCCAAAATACCACGACGTTTACCTACTAATTTTTGTAGTGATAACTGAGTGGAAAAATCTTTACGATTTTTCTTTAAATGCTCTGTTAAGTGCGCAATACGGTATGTAAATAACGCAACCTGACCTTCTGCAGAACCCGTGTTTGTTTCTACTTCGCCGTGTTTTTTAAAAATTTCGGCTTTTACTTCTTTACTTAAATACATTCTTGAATGATACTAAAGTGTTTATAAATTAATTAATTGCCGGCAAAGATACAGTATGTTTTAAAGATTATCAAGAAAGTTTCAATTTACCCTTGGATGGCAAATATAAGTTAAACTAAATCCTATTTTTGCAGCATCAATTGTTAGGCCATGGAGAAAAATCAGTACAGCATATTTGAAAGCCAGTTAAAGGTACGTCCTGACGACATTGACATGTTTAACCACGTACACAACAGCAAATACTTCGATTATGTACTTGCTGCCCGTTACGAGCAGATGGCCGAGTTTTACAAAATGCCTATGGAATCCTTCCTGAAAAGTGGTTTTGGCTGGGTAGTACGCACCGCGCTGGTCGATTTTAAGCGTCCGCTGATCCTGGGCGACGAGATCCTGATCCGCACCGGGATTTTGACCATTAACGAAAAAGGCTGCCGTGTACAGTTTGAGATCGAAAACAAACGTACGGGTAAAATAGCCGCCGATGGCTGGTTTGACTATGTCATGATTGATACTGCCACCGGTCGCGGCTGTAAGGTTACCGATGAAATGATCAAAGCCTACTCCATTTAATTCTTCTATTCTCTGCCGCTATACAGATAAGTTAGCCTGGTTGCCCATACTGGCATCATCCTGTCTTCACCTCGGCTTCATATAAGGTTTTGGACGGTTTTAGCCGAGGCGAACCCGAAGTGAACCCGAAATGACCCCAAGATGAACCTGTTAACATAAAAAGAGTGGAAGAAACTGTCTTGCTCCTATCCGGCTTAAGAAAAGTTGTTGTAAATAAAAAAACTTTTATATTTTTGTTTTACAAAACCGCAATTCGATGAAAATCTTTGCAGTCCGTTTGAGGTTCTAAGTACCGAGGGCTCCACCCTTTCCGCAAAACATCAGCTTCAGCACCAAAGTGCTGCTTAACGGTTTATATTTTATTTTTTTCCATTTTTTATGTCAGAACAGAATACAGCTTCAATGGGTAGGCTATCTCAGATTTTTACACTTTTAAAACAGGCCTTAAGAGGCGACGAACTTGATTTCACACAAGGGAGCATGCGCAGGGCAGTCCTGCTACTGGCCATACCTATGATGCTGGAAATGGCAATGGAATCTGTTTTTGCATTGGTAGACCTTTATTTTGTTGGCCATCTGCACAACAGCAGCCATGCCATACAAACTGTAGGTTTAACTGAATCCGTATTGACCATTATTTACTCGCTGGCCATTGGCATGAGTATGGCCGCAACGGCCGTTGTTGCCCGCCGTGTGGGCGAAAAAGATCCCGAAGCAGCAGGAAAGGCCGGCATGCAGGCCATATTTATAGCTGTGGTCTTTAACATCCTGATCAGCATCATCGGATTGGTTTACGCCAGAGAGATCCTTTTGCTGATGGGCGCTTCGGCCGAAACTGCAGAACAAGGCACACCTTTTATGCGCATCATGATGGGCGGGAGTGTAATTATTGTCTTGCTTTTCCTGATCAACGGAATTTTCAGAGGTGCAGGAAATGCAGCAATAGCCATGAAAAGTTTATGGATTGCCAATATCGCCAATATCATTTTATGTCCGGTATTGATCAATGGTTTCGGGCCGATACCTGCATTCGGCTTAACAGGTGCAGCAATAGCCACCTCTATTGGTCGCGGTATAGGCGTATGCTATCAGCTGTACCATCTTTTTAAAGGCAGCGGTGTTTTGAAAATCAGGCTGACCTATCTAAAGCCCCACTGGGAACAGATCATTGCCTTGTTAAAAATTGCCACACCCGGCATATTTCAGTTTGTTATTGCTTCCTGTAGCTGGATTTTCCTGGCACAGCTGGTAGCTACCACAGGTGGCGATCATGGCTCGGCCGGCTACCAGACCGCGTTGAGGCTGATGATGTTCTTTATGCTGCCGGCATGGGGCATGAGCAATGCCGCTGCCACACTGGTAGGTCAGAACCTGGGCGCAAAACAACTGGAAAGGGCCGAACAATCGGTAATGAAGACCGGCAAGTACATTATTATCTATATGCTGCTGGTTATGGCCCTTACCTTTGCCGGGGGAAGGTATTTTATTGCTTTCTTCAGCAACGACACAGCAATACAGGACGTGGCCATCAATGCCCTGCAGATCATGAGCCTGGGCTATATATTTTATGGCATGGGTATGGTACTGATGAGCACCTTTAATGGGGCCGGCGATACCTGGACACCAACCTGGGTAAATTTTTTCGGGTTCTGGCTGTTCCAGATCCCTCTGGCCTTTTTACTGGCAAAACAATTCGGTTTAGGCCCGGTAGGCGTATTCATTGCCATTCCCGTTGCCGAAACAGGCATCGCCCTGGCCGGGTTTATCCTGTTTAAAAAGGGTAAATGGAAAACAGTTAAGGTTTAGGCACGTAGCCCAGGCCTGGTGTAAGCCAGTGTAAAAGGAATACACGCGAATAACGGTAATTGAAAGGTGCAAATAAAAACACACCAAACAGGATAATGCCTGCGTAGATCCAGAGGTTCTCGTAAACCAGATCGAGCCCAAGTACATAAGCCGCTACACTGATACTGATCATCTCGGCCACGTTCATGGCGTAACTGATAAACATGGCCACATAAAAAAATCCGGGCTCACGCTCGAAGCGCAGGTTACAAACGTTGCAATATTCGTTTGTAGCCTGCCCTTTAAAGGAGTACACCTTACCTGAAAACATTGCCCCTTCCCTGCACCGCGGACATTTACACTGTACAACAGCTGCTAATTTTGATATCGGTTTCATACCTTATAAATTTTAATCTTAAACAAAGGTACGAAGAGCTGTTTTGCTATTTTATGATCTGGATCATATCTAGATTTTAACGATCTTTCCCTTCAGGAGCTTCAGTTCCTTCTGTGCCGCCAGCTTTTTAACCAAACGGATCACTGTTTCTACGCGCAGCCCGCTCATATCGGCCAATTGCTGCCTTGTAACGTCCATTACCACGTCTTTTTCGAGATTTTTAAGCAGGTAGGCAATCAGGGTCCTGATGCGGTGTTCGGCCTGTTCATTGGCCAGTTCTTCCAGCATCATGGATTTGTAAAATAAACGGTTGCTCAGTGTTCTGATCAATTCTGTACTGAAATTACGGTCTGTCTCCAGCAATTTAAAGAAGGCGTCTTTATACACCGTAATGATTTCAGTGTCTTTGGTTGCAATGGTATAAGCAAGATAAGGTTTGTTTACCAGCAGTGCAGGTTCACCAAAGTATTGGTTGCTCTTAAAAATGCCCTGTATAAACTCCTTGCCATCGTCGTTTACAGTTACCATCCGTACCTCGCCGTTTACAATAAAATAAACGGCCCGGGGTTGGGCGCCAGGTTCATAAACCACCTCCCCTTTTTTATATATAACCGACTGATAACCATTATTTAGCAGGTATTTTATCATCATAAGCACAGCAACATAATCAATTTACGAAGTTAACCATAGCATTTATAAAATACCTCATCGGGGGTATTTTTTGCCTTGGTAATTTAAGATAACTTTGACGAAAATATTTTCAAACCCAAACAAACGATTATGAACAAAAATTTTACTAAAAATTCATTACTCCTGCTGATGCTGTTAATTTTCTGTACTTCAGCCAGCCTGACTGCACAGGAAAAAGAGGAAGATGCAGATGGCAAAAACCTTGTAAAATGGAATGCGGGGGCATTGTTGTTTAAAAACCTTTCTTTTCAGTATGAGCGCGCTGTTACCAAAAAGATATCGGTAGCTGTTGGCTTAAGGTTTGCCCCTAAATCTGGTGTACCTTTTCCCTCGCTGGTAAAAGACCTGATCGACGATGATGATACCTGGAACAGCATTAAAGATTTTAAAACCGGGAACTTCTCCATTACACCGGAAGTAAGGTTTTATATGGGCCAGGGCGTATTTAAAGGTTTTTATGTAGCACCTTTTGTAAGGTATGCTACTTATAATGCGGAAGTACCTTATACTTTTGATGTTGAAGTAGCCGGTACCAGCAGATCCGAAACCATGCCGTTGAGCGGAAGTGTAAATACATTTACCGGTGGGGTGTTATTTGGTGCACAATGGAAACTGAGCAAACTGGTGTATCTTGACTGGTGGATCCTGGGGCCAAATTATGGTACATCTTCAGGCAACATCTCAGGCAAAAAAAACTTAAATAATGACGAGCAGGATGCTTTAAGGGATGCACTGACCGACCTGGAAGACCTGCCGCTGGTAAAAACAAAATCTACCGTAAACGGCGAGGGCGCCAAAGTTGATTTTAGCGGGCCCTGGGCCGGGTTAAGATCCGGACTAAGCATCGGCTTCAGGTTCTAAGCCCTGTTTACTTATACAAAAAAGCGGCTTGTGACAAATTCACAAGCCGCTTTTTTGTATAAAAACATTTTAGCCGATGGTCTCGCGGATCAGCTTGGTATAAAAGTCGTTCAGTTTCATTCCCGCTGCTGCCACCTGCTGGGGTATAAAGCTGGTTGCGGTTTGTCCGGGAATGGTATTGATCTCTATAAAATAAAAATCACCTTCATCTTCGTTCAGGATAAAATCTATGCGTACCACTCCGCGGCAGTTCAGTTTCAGGTATACATTTTTAGCAATTTCGGTAACCCTGGCCAGCGTTTCCGGTTTCATCATAGCCGGAGTGGTTTCGGTGGCCACGCCTGGTGTGTACTTGGCTTCAAAATCGAAAAACTCTTTGGCAGTTTCCACTTCGGTAGCAGGCAATGCGGTGACCTGGCCATCCAGCTTTACCACGCCAATGGTAAACTCCCTGCCCGAAATGAACTCTTCGATCAGGATCTGGTTGTCTTCTTTAAATGCCCTTTCTACTGCAGCTTCCAGATCGTTGACATGATTAACCTTGCTCATGCCAATACTACTGCCGCCGTTATTGGGCTTTACGAAATAAGGCACTTTAAGTTCCTTTTTGATTTGTTCCAGGCTATGTGGTATATTTTTAAAGATCTGTACAGATTTGGCAATATTTAACTGCGGAATGCCATTCACAATGGCTTTTGTATAACCTTTGTTCATGGTAACCGCCGAAGTCAGGGCGTCACAAGTGGTATAAGGCAGGCCCAGCATGTCAAAATAGCCCTGTAATTTACCATCCTCGCCGGGTGCCCCGTGAATGGCGATAAAGACCCCATCGAATTTGATCTTCTTCCCTTTCAGGTTGATGGAGAAGTCGTTACGGTCGACCTCAATTTTCACAGAATCGGCCGGCTCATAAAACCACCCCTGCTGTGTAAGCATAATTTTATATACATCAAACTTATCCGGATCCAGGTTCTGGGCAATGGTAGCGGCACTTTTAACGGATACCACCCATTCTCCTGTAGTACCACCGGTTAGCAATGCTATTGTTTTTTTCATTCGTTTATATTTTTAAATTGCTTGTGAAAGCGCCTGACAGTTAAGACAGCACACAAATATAAATTAGTTGCCGCAGATGTTATTTTAATTCCAATAAAATATTTTTTTAGCCTAAATTTGGCGCTTATACCTTAAAAGACATTAAACTGCTATGGGCAAATTCATATCTTATCTGAAGACAAAATCTTTTAGAAACAACCTTATCGCTGCTGCACTTACGGTAGTGGTGATATTGCTGATTGCTTTCTTTAGCTTAAGGTATTATACCAAACATGGCCAGGGACTTAATGTTCCGGTTTTAAAGGGAATGTCTATAGCAAAGGCTGTTGAAAAGCTGGAAGAACTGGGTTTACGTTATGAGGTAGATTCGGTGTACATTATGGACTCCCCTCCAGGAATGGTAATTGACCAGGACCCCAATGCCAATACCTTTGTAAAAGATAACCGTACCATTTACCTGACAGTGAATGCCGCCCAGGCACCAAATGTTAAATTTCCTGAAGTGGAATTCAAATCTTTAAGGGAAGTACAGGCATTGATTGAGAGCTTTGGCCTGAAACTTGGTGATACCACTTATAAACCAGATCCGGCGAGGGATGTGGTGCTGCAGGCTTTGTTTGGCGGACAGCCGATTAAAACCGGTGAAACTTTACCAAAGGGATCGCGGATAGACCTGGTGCTGGGCGACGGGCAGGGAAATGAGGAAGTGGAAATCCCTACTTTGATCGGCCTTACCAAAGACGAAGTCCTGCTTGTCTTGAGACATGGCGCCAAGTTAAACCTAGGGATTATTACGTATGAAGGCAACATTACCGATTCGGCAACGGCAGTTGTAGTTAAACAAACACCTTTTGCAACCGATTCGGTAACGAAGGTTCAAATAGGCACACCGGTAAACATTACGCTTTCCAACAAATAAAGATTGATTACTTTCTGTATATGACAAACGAAAAAAAAACTTCTAAAGGCAAAATTTTTCTGGCCTTAGCGCTGGCGGTTTTAGTGGTAGGCGGCTACTATGGCTTCAAATTTTACAAGGTGTATTTTTCACCCAATACCACAGGCAAGGAAAAGTACCTGTATGTAAGGACCGGCTCGCAGCTGGACGATCTTTTTGAAGAACTTCGCCGTAAAGACATTTTAACGGAGATCGGTACTTTTAGTCAGGCTGCCGCAAAAATGGACCTGGCCCGCTCCTTAAAGCCAGGCCGCTACAAGCTGAATAAGGGAATGAACAACCGCAGCATCATCAATATGCTGAAATCCGGTAACCAGGACCCTGTAAAGCTGAAATTCCAGAACCTGAGAAAAAAAGAGAATTTTGCAGGCTACCTGTCGCGCAACCTGGAACCCGACTCCCTGACTTTTATCAACCTGCTGGATTCAGCAGCATTGATTGAAAAATATGGCTTCAATAAAGACAACAGCTATGTAATGTTCATTCCCAACACTTACGAAATGTACTGGAACGTGACCGCTGCAGAGTTCTTTGAAAGGATGCATAAAGAGTACGAAAAATTCTGGACAGAAGAACGCAGGCAAAAAGCTGCTGCACTTAACCTTAGTCCGATACAGGTTTCTATACTGGCCTCTATTGTGGATGCAGAAGCTTTGTACGATAAAGAAATGCCGGTCATTGCCGGCCTGTATTTAAACAGATTGAATAAGGGTATATTGCTGCAGGCCGATCCGACGGTGATTTTTGCCAACGATGATTTTACAGTAAAACGGGTAACTAATTCCTTACTACAGGTACAATCGCGCTACAACACCTATAAATATGCAGGTTTGCCTCCGGGGCCCATCATGATGCCGAGCATAAATGCCATCGATGCCGTACTGAACCGGGAAAAGAACAACTATATTTATATGTGTGCAAAAGAGGACTTTTCGGGCTATCATAATTTTGCGGTAACGGTACAGGAACATGAGATGAATGCGAAGAAATACCGGGACGCTTTAAACAAGCGCAACATTTACAAATAGTTTTTGAGTAGATTTGGTAAATGGAGTGGATACACAAGCAGCTATTAAAGATCAGGATCTATTCCCTGTTTATAGACTGGACCAAAGTATGCATACTTCCGGGTTTTAGTCCCCTGCCCCTGTACACTGTTGCCACTTTCTTTTTTAAGGAGATCGGGAAGGATTCGCTGGTCAATAAAGCCTCTTCCCTGGCCTATAACTTTATGCTCGCTATTTTTCCTGCGATCATCTTTTTATTTACACTGATCCCTTTTATACCCAAAAGGTTCCATTTCCAGGACCAGCTGATGCAGCTCATTATGCTTGTGCTTCCTGCTGATGCCTATAATGCTTTCAGCACTACGCTGGATGAAATTGTGCACAAGCAAAACCGGGGCTTGCTGTCCTTCGGGTTTTTACTTTCGCTGTTTTTTGCAACCAACGGGGTACACAACCTGATGATGGCCTTTAACAAATCTTCGCTGATCATTGAAACACGGACCTGGTTAAAGCAGCGGCTGATTGCTGTGGTACTGACCCTCATTATTGCCTTCTCGGTTATCATCTGTATCATCGCTATGGCCATAGGCGAATATGCCCTGAATTATATCGATACGGAACTAGACATGGAAGGGAATTTTATTGGTTATCTGATTGGTCTTACACGCTGGTCGCTGTTGGGTATACTCTATTTTGTAACCATATCGGTATTGTACAAGTACGGCCCGGCACATGCCAAGAAATGGCGTTTTTTTAGTGCAGGGTCATGGCTGGCAACCATACTTGCTTTCCTGACCATCTGGGGCTTTTCTTATTACATCAACAATTTCAGTTCTTACAATAAAGTGTACGGTTCTATCGGTACGCTGATTGTGCTGATGATCTGGCTTTACCTGAATTCTTTGATCCTGCTGATCGGTTTTGAGCTGAACGCAAGCGTAGACCTGTCTAAACGCAGCGTAAAAATCATCCGTCCTAATTTCAATCTGTTCAAAAAAACGCCTTCTGAACATCAGAATTCCGGAAAATAAAAAAAATTACTAACTCATTTTTAAGCCCTTAACAATTTATCGTTAAATTATTAAGAGCTGAATTTGTAAAATCAAGCGGTATTTGTACTTTTGCGCCGGAGAGTTGGCAGAGTGGTCGATTGCGGCAGTCTTGAAAACTGTTGAGTGTAATAGCTCCGGGGGTTCGAATCCCTCACTCTCCGCCAGAAAGGGATGATTTTTCAATCATCCCTTTTTTGTATATTGTAATGAATAGCCGGTCAGCATTTCCCGGTCTCACCTTTTTACTATGTTGGCGGATTCTAAAAAGCAAAACAAAATGAAAGCCTTAAATATTTTATTGATCATCGTAATTTCTCTGTTAAATTTAAATTGCAGTTCTCAGAAACAAGAGGTGTTCAAACCCAAAGAGGTTTACAAATCGAATGAACTAATTGTAACCCAAATTACCAAAAATTCTTTTGAACATACCTCGTTTTTACAAACCGACGATTTCGGGAAGGTCCCTTGTAACGGCCTCATCGTTACAAACAGCAATGAGGCAATTGTTTTCGATACACCAACCAACGATGAAAGTTCAGGGGCATTAATTAAATGGATAAAAGAAACGCTCCACTGCAAAATAAACGCAATTATTCCTACCCATTTCCACGATGATTGTTTAGGAGGACTAAAGGCATTTGATGAAAATGATGTTCCTTCCTATGCCTATTTCAAAACAATTGAACTGGCAAAAGAGAAAGGCTTTGCCATTCCTGAAAACAGCTTCAGGGATTCGCTTGTCTTAAAAGTAGGGGATGAAAATATTGTTGCAAAGTTTTTTGGAGAAGGACATACAAAAGACAATGTGGTTGGTTATTTTCCTTCAGAAAAGATCATGTTTGGGGGCTGTTTAATAAAAGAACTGGGTGCAGGTAAAGGTTTTTTAGGCGACGCTAACGTTACAAACTGGCCGGCTACAGTTGAAAGCGTTAAAAAGGCGTACCCAGATGTGAAAATTATTGTCCCGGGACACGGTCAATATGGGGACAACAAATTACTTGATTATACAATTAACTTATTCGGCCCTCAAACTTCCCGGCCAACCGCTGCCTCACCTAAGTAAATAAACAGATCGGCTTGCGCAGTTTTGCGTTTGTTCTTATTTACTTTTATATTGTCTGATATTCTGTATGAGAGAGGAAGACCAAATATTATTAGATCGGCTTAAAGACGGAGACCCCTCTGCTTATGAAGCTATATTTAAGAAGTATTATAAAATGCTCTCTGCTAAAGCCTATTTCATGCTGGAAGACGAGATGGAGGCAGAAGATCTGGTTCAATCCTTATTTGTTGCCATCTGGCAAAAAGCCAGGCTTCATAGCATCAACACTTCACTAAATGCTTATTTACTCAGGGCAGTACATAATCAGTGTATCATGTCCCTTAGAAAAAGAAAGGTATCTGAGCGCAGGCTTAATGAATACAGCCTTAATTGCAGTGATGTAGTCATGGAGGAAGAGCCGGAAGCAGATCACTATGAGGACAACCTTAATCTGGCTTTCAATGAGCTTCCCCTGCAACGGCAGAAAGCATTTAAGCTGGTATATATGGAAGATAAAAAATACAAGGAGGCAGCACAGGAAATGGGGCTTTCGGTGAATTCAATAAAAACGCATTTAAAGCTTGCAGTAAGGGCTTTGCAAAAAAAACTGGTCAATTTTAAATGAACATTCACCTAAATGAAAAAAAATGCGTCTAATACTTAGTAATGGAATATAACGAGGAATACATACAAGGGCTTCTGTTTGAAAAGGTAGCGGGAACAATTAGTGATGAGGACAACCTGATTGCCGAACAGGCTATTGCACATGATATCCGGGCAAGGGAGTTTTGGGAAACATTACTTGTAAAAATGAAAGGTACCAGAGGGAATTCATTTTTATCCGGAATAGACCCGGATGCAGCATGGAATAACACCCAGCCCCGCTTTAATGAAATACAAGATTCATTTTTTAAGCGAAACAGGTGGCTGCTGAGCAGCGCGGCTGCAATACTGCTGCTTGCACTGCCCTTTATATGGTACTTCACATCAACAAAAGGTACAGCAGCAGCAGATCAGGAACAAATATCCAGGCAGGTTCACCTTAAAACTGAGAACGGTGCTGCTGTTGACCTCTCATCAGACCGTGTGGTTACTTTGGGCCATGCCCGGTTTAACGCCAGTCAAAAGGAATTGACCTATGCCGCTGGCGAGGTTGTTCGTAAGGAATGGGCAACACTTGTTGTTCCTGCAGCAAAAGATTATAGCGTCAATTTATCCGACGGTACAAAGGTTTGGTTAAACGCGGCTTCGAGTTTGCGTTTCCCTGTACAGTTTGGAAAGGAACAGGCCCGTGAGGTTTATTTATCAGGAGAAGCTTATTTTGAAGTTACCAAAAATCTGAAACAGGAATTTATAGTGCATACCAATAGCGCGGATATCCATGTCCATGGAACTTCATTTAATGTCAATGCGTATGACGGGAACCGTTTTGCAACCGCCCTGATAGAAGGCAGTGTATCGGCCACAACAAAAAACCAAAATCTTCGGTTAAAACCGGGCCAGGAAGTGATACTGGAAGCACAAAACCTACAGGTCAGACCATTTGATGCCCAGGAAGTGCTTTCATGGAGAAAGGGCACCTATTTTTTTCACAAGCAGCCCCTATCGGAAATTGCAGCTGTGCTTAGCCGCTGGTTTGATGTAAAAATTGCCTGGCAAACACCAGGAATTGCTGAGCAGGCTTTTACCGGAGAGATTGATAAAAAATTATCAATAGAGGTAGTCTTAGCCAATTTACAGCTATCTTCAGGTATCAAAGCAGAGCTTAAAAATGGTACACTGACCTTCCGATAATTTTTTTTAAAAATTCCGTTCACCCATTTGGGTAAGTGCAGCGTCATTAGGCAAACCTTTTATAAACCTTAAATGTATGCTTAAAGAACTTACCCGATCGGGCCGGCTGATATTGCCGGTAATTTTCTTGCTGCTGCTATCCCTAACCGGCCGAAGCCAGACCAACAGCAAGATCAGTATCAAAGGCAGGAACATCACGCTTGCCGATGTATTTAAATCCATCAAAAAACAAACGGGGCTCACCGTGTTTTACAGCAACAAACTGCTGGACGATTCTGAAAAGATCTCTGTCGATTTTACAGGGGAATCAATTAGCGCTGTAATGAGCAGTATTTTGAAAGGCCGGCAGCTGGATTGGCTGGTCAAGGAAAAATACATTGTATTGCAAAAAGCGACAGGACAAGTCCAGCCCCAGCAACTTAAAACAGAGCAGGTAAGCATTGACAATGCTCCCAAACTAAAAGGAACGGTGACCGATAAAACCGGAAACCCCTTGCCTGGCGTAAGTATCAGGGTAAAAGATGCCGGTACAGGTACAGCAAGCGATGCACAGGGGCGGTATACCATTGCAGCTTCCCGCGGTGCCACCCTGCTGTTTTCTTCTGTGGGTTACCTGAGCCAGGAAATCCAGGTGGGTAGCCAAACTACGCTTAACGTGAAGCTGCAGGAAGACAATGCCGACCTTACAGAAGTGGTGGTAGTGGGTTATGGTACGCAAAAGAAAGTAAACCTTACCGGTGCTGTTTCCATGGTTTCAGGAAAAGACCTGTCTGTCCGGCCAATGGGGCAAACCTCTGCCTCCCTGCAGGGAATGGCTCCCGGTGTTACCATCAGGCAAACTTCCGGGAGGCCCGGAGCTGATGGGGGAAATATCCGTATCCGCGGTATTGGCACTATGAGTGCCTCTCAATCAGACCCTACATTATCGATCGCCGCAAATCCGCTGATTATGATCGACGGAATTGAGGGATCTATGAATAACATCGACCCCAATTTAATTGAATCTGTGTCTATTCTTAAGGATGCTGCTTCCTCTTCCATCTATGGTTCAAGGGCGGCAAATGGAGTAATTCTGATCACGACAAAAAGGGCTAATGCAGATCAGGTCAGCATTTCTTATAACAATTACATTGGCTGGCAGGACCCAACCAATATGCCAAAACTGGTAAATGCGCTCGACTACATGCTACTGATCAATGAAGCCTATACCAATACCGGCCGTACCCCATTGTATACAGAGGCACTCATCCAAAAATACCGGGAACAAAATGGGGTCAGTTCCGATCTCTATCCGAATACCGACTGGCAAAAAGAGACCCTTACAGGTTCCGGTTTGCAGCAAAGTCATTTTCTGACTGTTCAGGGTGGTACCCAAAAAGTAAAAATACTGGGTTCCTTTGGTCTTTTTGATCAGAAAGGGCTCATTGAGAATTCGGGTTTTAAACGGTATACCATTCGCAGTAATGCCGACATTACTTTTTCGGACAAACTCAAGGCCAGGATTGATCTTCAATACGTAAATGCCATCACTACCGACCCTGCAGCCACGGCAAATGAAATATTCCAATGGACCAATGGTCTTCCGGCAAACCTGATCGGTATCAATGAAAGCGGGCAATGGGGAGTGGGCTGGAATGGCAACAACCCTATCTCGGCAAGTAAAGACGGGGGAACAAACAGAACCAGGGCTCCTTTTGGGAGTATCAATGCCACGATTAATTATAAACCAGTTGAGTGGCTGGAAGCAGAAGCTGCTTATTCGCCAAAATATGCACTTTCTTCCGGTAAAAATTTCAGGAAAGCAATCCAGTCTTATCTGCCCAATGGCAGCCTTAGTTTCCTGACACCGGCACTTACCTCATTAAACCAGACACAGTCGCAATCCTTTTTTAACAACATCCGCGCTACAATTACTGCACGCAAAGATTTAAATGATCATAGCTTTAAATTTTTATTGGGCGGATCAAGAGAAGATTATTATTCGGAATGGATCTCTGCATACCGGGATACTTACATTCTGCCCAATTACCCGATATTGAACGGAGGCTCTGCTTTGAATCAAACCGCTACCGGAAGTGCTGAAGAATGGGCGCTCCAATCCTTGTTCAGCAGGTTCAATTACAGCTACAAGGGTAAATACCTGTTGGAACTGAATGCACGCTATGACGGCTCCTCCCGCTTTTCCAAAGGCAACAAATATGGTTTTTTCCCATCTGCATCGGCAGGATGGAGAATTTCTGAAGAAGCTTTTTTTGCTGGATTGAAAAACACTGTGAACGAGGCTAAGCTGAGGGTATCATGGGGGAAACTTGGAAACCAGCTCATTGGCACCTATCCTTCCGTTACAGCCCTGGTGTTTGAATCTATGGCTATGGGCAAACAGATCGTAAATACTGCTACACTAAAGGACATGGCCAACAGGAATATATCCTGGGAGAGCACCGAAGAAAAAAATATAGGAATTGACCTTACCCTTTTTAACAACCTGAGCGTAACGGCCGATTATTATCAAAGACGTACCCGTGACATTCTTTTACTGCTTGACATTCCCCTGATTATTGGTTTGAACAGGCCCAACCAAAATGCCGGAACGGTTGATAATAAGGGATGGGAACTGGGCCTTGCTTACAAAGGAAAGGTAAAGGATTTCAACTATAACCTAAGCTTCAACCTTTCGGATGTAAAAAATACGGTGGTAGATATGAGAGGGATTAACCAGACCAGCACTCTGACCGTTCACCGTGAAGGTTATTCTATTTCCTCCCTTTTCGGATATGAAGCATTGGGCTACTTTTCGTCTGATGCCGAAGTAGCCGCCCACGCCAAGCAATTCGGTACGGTGAAAGCCGGTGACATCAAATACAAGGATCAGAATGGTGACGGACTGATCAATGAAAGTGATAAAATTATCATTGGCGGGACCATTCCGAGGTACACCTATGCTGCTAACCTTGCCGCTTCTTATAAGGGCTTTGATCTTTCTGTACTGTTGCAGGGAGTAGGCAAAGCTGATGGTTACCTGAACGGGCCTGGGGTTCAGCCATTCAGCGTAGGTGGTGCATTGGGCGGTACAATCCGCGAAGAAAATAAAGACCGGTGGTCGCCAGACAACCCCAATGCCAAATACCCAAGGCTGGCTTTCGGCGAATCCAACAACGAACAGGCATCCAGTTTCTGGCGAAGGGACGCTTCTTATCTGCGTGTTAAAAATATTCAGCTGGGCTATACCCTGCCTGCTAACCTTACAAAAAAAATGAGTATTAACCGCTTACGGATCTTTGCCAATGGTTCCAACCTGGCTTCTTTTGACCGCTTCCTTAGCGGATACGATGTGGAAGCCCCGGTAGGTTCAGGTAGTATCTATCCGCAGGTTAAATTATACAGTTTTGGCTTGGAAGCTACATTTTAAAGATAAAACAGATGAAAACAAATTTTTACCTCATTATACTGGCAGCTGTTTTAATCACAGTGAGCCCATCATGTCAGAAAGGATATCTGGATAAAAACCCTTTGTCTGGTCCTTCTGATGAAACTTTTTTTGCGAACCAGGATGAACTGCTTCTTGCAATAAATGGTCTTTACAGATACGTGTCTTATTCTCCTCTTGACGGAATGCCTCTTAACCTGACCATAGATGATGGAACAGATATTGGCTGGGACCGTAACAACAGCGCATTACAAAGTCTTGGCAAGAGCAATCACGATAGCAACAATAGCTATGCGAAAGACATCTGGACAGAAGCATACCGCGTAATAGCGAAATGTAACTTTGTACTGGACAATATAGAAAAGGTGAAAGATAAAACCACACCAGCCATATTTAACCGGTCGAAAGCTGAAACCCGGTTTATACGTGCCTATACCTACCAATACCTGGCAGACTATTTTGGAGGGGTACCTTTGGTAACCAATATGCTGAAACTGGAAGATGCACAGATTGCCAAAACCCCGAAAGAGGGTATTGTTGATTACGTAATAAAAGAACTGACAGAATGTGCCCCCGACCTTCCATTAACTTACAGCGGAGCAGAAGTAGGAAAGGCAAGCAGAGGGGCTGCATTGTCCATTAAAGCCCGTACGGCACTAAACAACGGTAGATGGGCTGAAGCCGCCGAGGCGGCAAAAGCGGTTATGGACCTAAAGATCTATAACCTGCACAATAACTTTGGTGCCCTGTTTAGTTATGCCGGGCAAAATTCCAACGAGGTTATCTGGGCCTTTCAATATCTCCGTGCTTCAAAAACCAAAACCCACTCTACACCCAATAACCTCCTGTCGCGCAACGGACAGGGATTTTCGAACAAAGTGCCGTCACAGTCGCTGGTTGATGTGTACCCTTGCACCGATGGCTTAAACATTGATGAATCGCCACTTTTCAATCCAGCAGAACCCTATAAAAACAGGGATCCCAGGCTTGGATTTACCATTGCCTTACCAGGATCAGTTTTTTACAATTATCAGTTTGAAACGCATCGTGACAGTTTAAAATGCTGGAATTACAATACCACACCTGCAACACGGGTAGACAACCAGGAGGCCATCAATGCTTTTGCAACCTTTACCGGCTATTGCTGGAAAAAGTATGTAGACCTGGAAGACAAGCCCGACCGCACCAATTCGGAAATCAACGTGATCCAGATCCGCTATGCCGAGATCCTGCTGATCTATGCAGAAGCAAAAAATGAGCTCAATCAGCTGGACCAGACCGCATACGATGCCATCAACCTGATAAGAACGCGCCCGAGCGTAACTATGCCAGCCATTACTGCAGGTAAAACACAACAGGAATTCAGGAGTCTGGTCCGCAAAGAACGGCTCTATGAGCTGGCCATGGAAGGTTTCAGGATGTCTGACTTGCGCAGATGGCAGATTGCTGAAAAAGCCATGACCGGAAATTTCTATGGCAGGGTACAAAGAGGATTGGTGGCAGCGGCGCCACAAATTGATGAGAATGGCTTAGCTGATTATTCGGCAGTGCCCAACCGTGCAGATATGAGGGTGATAGAGGTACGCACTTTTAATAAGGACAGGGACTATCTTTGGCCAATTCCGAATATTGAGACGGTTACCAATACAAAATTAATCCAGAACCCCAATTATTAATGTCACATATACCTATCAATATGAAATCTTATCTTTTAAATACCCTGCTGTTTGTTACCGTGTTATTGGTTAAACCGGTATACGCCCAGCAACCTTTACGCCCCGAGTATGACATCTGCGTTTACGGGGGTACTTCTTCGGGTGTAATTGCTGCCTACACCGCAGCTAAACTAGGTAAATCTGTCCTGCTGATCGAACCGGGAAAAAACCTTGGAGGGATGAGCTCCGGAGGTTTAGGCCTTACTGATATCGGGAACAAATATGCCATTAGCGGTTTGGCCCTTGATTTCTACAGAAGAATTGGTCTGCACTATGGCAAATTTGAACAGTGGATATTTGAGCCTCATGTTGCTGAAAACCTTTTTCTCGATTACATAAAAAGGGCTAAAGTGGAAGTTTTGTATGAAAACCGTTTAACCGGCCTAACCAAAAATGGTAAACTGATTACAGAAATAACATTGGAAAACACAAGGAACGCGAGACCCGGAAAAAGGATCAGGGCCAAAATGTTTATTGATTGCTCTTATGAGGGCGACCTGATGGCAAAAGCTGGCGTGTCCTATGTGGTAGGCAGGGAGGCAAATGAGCAGTACAAGGAAACATTTAATGGCGTCCAGTTGATGACAGGGCATCAGCTTCCTGATGGAATAGACCCTTACAAAACTCCTGGCGATGCATCAAGCGGTCTGCTCTGGGGAATCCAGCCAGGTGTTTTGGAAAAAGACGGCTCGGGTGATAAAAAAGTTCAGGCCTATAATTTCCGGATCTGTTTAACCAATAACAAAAACAACCTGGTCCCTATCACCAAACCCGAAAACTATCAGCCTGAAAGATATGAACTGTTGCTTAGGCAAATGGGAAAAAGACCATGGAAATCACTGCAGGATGGTTTTATATGGAGCGGGATGCCCAATGGAAAAACAGACATCAACAACAGGAACGGCTTTTCGACAGACATGATTGGAATGAACTGGGAATATCCGGATGCCAGCTATAAAAGAAGGGCAGAGATTTGGAAAGCACATGTCGATTATACCAAAGGGCTGCTCTATTTTGTTGGCAATGATCCGCGTGTTGCGGAGCACATCAGGGCAGAAATTAAGCAATGGGGATATCCAAAAGATGAATATACAAGTAATGGAAACTGGTCTCACCAGCTTTACATACGGGAGGCCCGCAGAATGGTTGGCAGCCTGGTCATGACCCAGCACCATTGTCAGGGAAAAGAACTGGTTAACGATGGTGTGGGCACGGCTGCTTATACGATGGATTCCCATAACTGCAACAGGCTGGTGGTAAATGGAATGGTAAAAAACGAAGGAAATGTAGAAGAAGGGGGTTTTGGCCCCTATCCTATTTCTTATCGTGCAATTGTTCCTAAAGCCAACGAGGTCAGTAATCTTTTGGTGCCAGTTTGTTTGTCGGCCAGCCATATTGCTTACGGTTCTATCCGCATGGAGCCTGTTTTTATGGTGCTTGGACAATCTGCCGCTGTTGCAGCTGCGCAGGCGATAGACCAAAAGCAGACCGTACAACAGGTTGATGTTGCAGGGGTGCAGGCTAAACTTAAAAACAATCCACTGGTTGACGGGAGCATTCCGGAAATCCTGGTAGACAACAATGATCCGTTAAAAGTGCAGAAAACAGGCAGCTGGGAAGTACAGCTCCGCGGTGGTTATGGGCCTGATTACTACTTAAGTGAAGAGGGACAATCGGGCGGAAAAATAAAATATATTCCCGAGGTACATACAGCTGGCAAATATGAAATTTTCACCTATTATCCCAAGCAAAAAAACGGAGCAGCGGTAACTCAGGTCAATGTTTATGATGGAAAGAAAACCAAAGAGATTTTAATAGCAGATGAGGAGGTTAAGGTACTGGGGCAAACCTCAGGTGAGTGGATAAGTTTAGGGCTGTACAAACTGGGTACCGGAAAGCAGGCTTATATTGAAATAGCCAATAAGGGCAATAACGGACGGGTTGTTGCCGATGCCATTTTGCTGGTACCCAGATAAAACAAACTTCTCCCCAAAAATAAGTAAATCTAAATTTGCAACCCAATTGGGATTTGTACTCTTGCGCCGGAGAGTTGACAGAGTGGTCGATTATGGCAGTCTTGAAACTGTTGAGTGTAATAGTTCCAGAGATTCGAATCGCTCACTCTCCGCAAAAAAAGAGCCTTAAGGGCTCTTTTTTATTATTGTAACAAACGGGATCAAAGGTTTAATATTTCTTTTGTTTACTGCATCAGGCTAACGCGGCCTTGATTGGACATTACAGTTTATTGCTGCGCTTTAACTGTATTTAGATAGCTCCTTATATCTGTTTCCAACTTTCCAGGATATTCATAACCTAGTTTTTCGGACAATTCGGTGCCAATTTCCGAAACCAAATCTGCCATTGCAAATAAGGCATTCCAGTTGTCCGCAGCATCGCTTCCCGAAAAAGTTTTTTCCACTTTTGCCCACATTTTGACGTTCAGGTATTTTTTAAAAAGTCTGCCATACTTATTGGTTGTGATGTTCCAGTGGTGCTGGCTTGCAATATACCATTCCATTAAAGGCACTAAATAGTCAGTCCTGATATTGTTTTCCGACATAAATTTGGCATAGAACAGCTCATCTCTTGCAAGGCATTTTGCCACATAGGTAGTGTCCCACCAAAAATCATTTAAAAGCTGTTTAAATTTCTCTTTTGCAGGCTTTTTTATGATGGAAACCTGATAGGTAGGTTGTTTCAGCTTTTGCGTTATCCCATCTTTATCGATCAGCACTTTATAGCCAATATCCCAATCTTCAGGAAGTTCATTCTGACCGGCCTCTGCCAAAAAACTGGCTTTACTGTACAATTTAAAATCAACTTTCATACCGTCATCATACAAAACCATTTTCATAGCATGTTTGAGATCAAAACACGTTTCATCTTCTTCGATCATCGCAATGGACTTTCCAAAATTGTGTACCCAATTATTGTCGGAGATATAACCGGCATTGTGCTCTAAAACGAGTTCAATATCCAAATCGCTAAATTCATCTACAGGTGCTAAAGGATTTACAAGCGAACTTGTGAGCAAGACCGCCCTGACATCCTTATTGTTTTCCGACCAATCAATAATGCTTTTTAATTTTTCTTCCCTTAATTCCATTTGCTACTTATTTCCATTGTCAATACTCCCTTTACGACAATCATACTCCTGCCGAGGTGATTTATAGTCTGGTTTTAAAAAACTTAAATTTCGTATTGGCTAAAATTAACAAAAAGAAAGCACTGGCAATAGCTGAACTGGCTAAAAACCCCGCAGGCTTGCCAGGCAAGGAGTTGCGGGGAGGCAACCGCTACGTTACAGTTCTTTATCCTCGAACATTTTTGCGCCGCGGGTATTTTTTTGTACGGCAATCGCCGAAAACATGCTCAAACAGAATGCCATGGCATAAAAACCTTTTTCACTAAGCGCAATATCTGCATTCCACAAACCGATGATCACAAGAACCATTGCGGCAATGGTGGCAAACCAGCTCAGGCTGTAGTAAAGATCGGTAACAGGGAGTCCCTCAGCCCGGTCCCTTACACTTTTTTGTACAGAGATTACGGCAAACAGGCCAAATAATAAAATGGTAAGGTAATAACCTTTTTCGTTCAGTTCCATACCGGCATTCCATAAGCCAATGCAATACCCTACTGCCCCGGTCAATAAGGCAAACCAGGAGGCGCCAATAAATGCAGCGGTTGGTTTAAACGGATTTCTAAGGTTCTCGCCATTTTTAACGACCGGCGATTTTTCTTCTGTTCTTTGTTGTAGCGGTTCCATATTTATTTTGTTTTTGATTAATAGGAAAGCGAATGTCGGATGTAAAACAGGACTATAAAATATATTTATTTACGTCACCAGTTACTCTCTGCGCTTAGCCTTTTCTTTACAGGTTTTGCTGAAGAGGCAATCAATTTATTGCAGGAAGCGCTTTTCAACACAAAACATACATCCAAACCGGAAGATATTGAGGACTTAAGCATATGTCTGACCATGTTTTTAGCTTTGCGTAATGATCGGGGAAGTTTGAAACAACTGAGTTTGCTGACGCGTACCGATGCCTGGTACGAAAAAAAAATGGGGATGTTATGGACCATCCGAAAGCATCTGATGGAAATTCTGGTCCATGCGCAGTTTTCCAACATTGAGCTTGCGATGTCGAGGCTGAGCAGTTTCCGGCGGCGATATAAAAAATACCTGCTCAAAACTTCAGAGGAACGCGTATTATTTTACCTGAGACTGGTTGAAAGATTCCTGCTTAAGCCCGATGTGATTTTTGAAACAACTTATAAAAATGCAGTTTTAAAACAGCTGGATAGCCCGGAAAATAAGGATATCTTCACTTTGAGCTTTATCGCCTGGCTGATTGCAGGCTGGGAGAAAGAAACAGCTTATAAAGTTGTTCTAATGCTTGTAGATCCAGATTCCTGATTGCGTTCCACTCCCTATCTGGCTTTCAATATTACTGTATCAAAAACCTTTCACCTTTTCCAGTCATAAAACTGACCACTCCCTTGCCATGGCCTGAGCCCTTACCTGCACTGTTAAAATATTTCTGGAGACAGGCCTGTGCTTCCTTGTTTTCACCTTCCTGCAGCAGCTGCTGCAAGCCTTAAGATGACTGGCCGCATCTGTACGATTTGGGTTTTCCAAAGACCATAGCACCCCCATTCGTCTATTGCCCAGGGGCGCCGATTGGGTAAAGTGCAGGGCTGGGGCCTTGAATTTTATTTCCTGATCGCTCTGCCCAAGCAAGGTTAAACTTTTGAGCATGAGGATTGTCAGCAGAATAGCTTTTGTATAGATAATCTTATCATTTTTTTAGTATAAAAGTCGTTTTATAAAAGCAGACAGAACTATTCAACACCTTCGACAATCATTTTTCTGATAAGTGTGATCTGGCCTAAATGGTAATAGCTGTGCTCTATCATCGCTTCGACATTCCTCAACCAGGTTTTATACTTTTCTTCTACAAATACCAGCGCTAATGTTTCGTCAGACAGTTGGGCCACCCTATCAGAAAAATGCTCCGCATTAATTAAAAACTCATTCACAAGTCTAAGCCAATCTTGTTCTGTCTTTATTTCCGGCAGGTCGAAGCTATATTTATCTTTTATATCCAGTGCTCCGCCATTGAGTACTTTCAAAACTCCGGCTAAATAATAATTAACGTGAAAAGTTAAAGCCGCAATTGTATTCAGGGTGCTAACCTTTTGTATGGCTTGCTGCCAGGACACCATTGACAACTGCTCTTTATAATTGGTATTGGCGATCCAGCGTCCGTTCAAAAATACTTCTCTCAGCCTGTCGGCTATAATTTCAGCTCTGCTCATTCTGATTTAATACTTTAAGGTTAAAGTATCCAAGATACAGATTATTTAGAAATGGAAACCCTGGCGATTTTATATTCATTAAATGCCATAACGATGTTAAAGCCAAGGAATAGTATAGCTTCCGAACTTACTTTAAGCCGGTTCGTATCAATTCCGGCAACAGCAGAAATAAAAAGTGTGGTAAAAACCATTATCGCGGCTACAAATAAACTCATAAATGCCGAGCGGAAAAGCATGGTCACACGCAGGATGTTTCTTTTAAAGAAGCCATCCGGATTGCGAATCAATTGCAGCAGGTTGATAAAAATGAAAATCCCGATCAGCAATATATAACCGTTCATGTAAATGCCGCCTGTGTTCCAATCGGGCAGGTTAAAATAACCCTTACTCACAAAATATGTGATGATCAGGATAGTGATCAGTGTTTTAACGACAGTCCAGCTTCGTTTATCTGCCAAAAGCCTGTGCCATACCGGGTACTTTAGCGGGTCAACCAGCTTTGCAGTTCCCATTAACCGGGCAGAAGGCGCAACAAAAGGATTAAATATGCCAATGGCCATCAACATCAGTGTGCTGTAGAATTGAAAAAAAGCATCTCTGATCAGGAGCGTGATGCGTTCCTCATTCAGGATGACATCGTTTGAATAAGTAAAAATCGACAGGCAGATGAGTATAATCACGATGACATGAAAACATACCCCATAATAATTAACGATTCCAATAACTGGCCGGTCCCCTGTTGTGTTTGGGTCAACCGGCTGTTGTCGTGCCCATTGCTCACTTAAACTGCTGCCCAAACCACGTACAAAAAGTGCAATGGCCAGTATAAATACCATAATTACCAGCAAGGCAGTTATTATGCCGGCTGCTTCAGTACCAAAAAAGCTAAATGTGAATATCAATCCAACTATAAAAAGTGTGATGTATCTATAGCTTATTTTTTTAAAACCATGTGCACTTAGTAATACAGTGTAAAACAATCCCACAAATGCGCCAACCAAGGCAGAGGTTATGAGTTTTAAAATTAAGTTTCCGATCATTATCGCATGGCTTAAAACACAAAAAGAGCCTGTAAGGCTCTTTTTTTTGCGGAGAGTGAGGGATTCGAACCCCCGGAGCTATTACACTCAACAGTTTTCAAGACTGCCGCAATCGACCACTCTGCCAACTCTCCGGCGCAAAAGTACAAATCCGGATTGGTTCTGCAAATTTAGATTTACTTATTTTATGATTTGCTTTGTAACAGCGTGATCTTTGCTTATTTAAAAAGACAAAAAAATAAAGGGGCTGCTGCCCCTTTATTGATAAGCCCTTCTTAAAAGCGTCAATAACTTTTACAAAGATCTGAGCAATGATAAGATCGTACCTACGGTTTTATTGGCAAACTGAAAGGTATCGTTAGCTACAGTGCCAACTGTAGCTGTTATGGGCTGTAGCAATGCCCCTAACCATCCATTTAAAAGCGCACCGCCTTCAGTTTTTGTCATTTCCGCGGTGTTTAATTCTTCAACACCGAAATTGTTAAGTTCGAGTTTGTTCATGATGTTTAATATTTGATTTAACCCTAATTTAACAACAGCCAGAACAGAATACCTCATGATACAGGTGTTCATTCCGTTCATTATCTGTCCTCTTAACGCCTACTGTAAGCATTAAGCCCTTGCAAACTTCCTCGTCCCTGCTACACATAATATCACCCCTATTGTAACAGCCAACATTCCAGCACTTACTTTTTCATGAAGCAATGAAGCAGCCAGGGCCAGTCCGAAGAACGGCTGCAGGAGCTGTAACTGTCCTACTGTTGCTATCCCCCCCTGTGCTAATCCCCTGTACCAAAAGATAAAACCTATAAACATGCTGAACAAGGATACATAGGCCAGGCTAAGCCATGCTCCGGTTGTGATACCTTCAAAAGAAGATGGCATATAACGAAATGTGAGGGGAAGCATTACAGGCAGTGAAAGTACCAAAGCCCAGGAAATTACCTGCCAACCACCTAAAGTTTTGGTAAGTCTGGCCCCTTCGGCATAGCCTATCCCGCACAGTACAACTGCCAAAAGCATCAGCACATCACCGGCAGCTGAAGCCCTTAGGTCTTGTGCAACGGCATACCCTACCACTAAAAGGCTCCCTACAACAGAGAAAAGCCAGAATATGGGCCGCGGACGTTCAGCACCGCGGATGATCCCAAAAACAGCTGTTGCCACTGGTAAAATTCCTATAAAAACGATAGAATGGGCAGAGCTGACATATTGCAATGCCAGCGCACTCAATAAGGGAAAACCTACTACTACCCCGAGCGCTACGATTGCAAGGGGCAAAAGCTGCTGTTTAGCTGGCCGCTTTTCTTTAAAAACCAGCAAGGCAATGAGTGCAAGTATGCCGGCAATGGAAGCTCTGGCCATGGTAATGAATACCGGATTAAATTCTAAAACTGCTATCCTTGTTGCGGGTAAAGACCCGCTAAACAATACCACACCTATAAAACCGTTTATCCAGCCCTGTGCGGTATCTTCTTTTACTTTAGTTGCTCCTGTCATGATGCTAAAATTTTCAACCCAAAAGTCGCGGAAGCACAACAGCAAACACAGATACAATTTTTAATATTTGAATGGACACAATTATATTTGTAAGGTGAAGAAAGACTTTTTATACAACGAAATAGCAGGTAATATTGCCGATAAGATCAAAACAGGTGTTTTAAGGGCTGGAGAGCGTTTATCATCTGTAAGGACATTGAGCAGGGAACATGGGATCAGCATAAATACGGCGAAAAGAATATTTCTTGAATTGGAAGCTCAATCCCTGGTGCAATCAAAACCTCAATCGGGTTATTTTGTAAGTCCGCTAAACTACCTCAAGCTTCCTTTGCCTGAAACGAGCCAACCCCTCCCTGTTGTCAAAAACATGGAACCAAATGAATTGATTGACAGTGTTTATTCCAACATGGCGCGAAATGACCTGACCCTTCTTTCTATTGGGGTACCCTCAGGCAATCTTTTACCCTTGGCAAAATTAAAGAAAGAAATCGTTCTGGCCACAAGGGCGTTGAAAGAAGGCGGCACAGCATACGAGCCTTTACAAGGAAACGTAAAGCTTCGAAGAATGATAGCTGTCCGTTCGTTGGCCTGGGAGGGACATTTGAAGGAAAGTGATGTGGTAACCACCAATGGCTGTATGAACGCATTGGCTTTATGCCTTATGGCACTAACCAAACCAGGTGACACCCTTGCCCTGGAAAGCCCCTGTTATCCGGGCATTTTACAGCTTGCAGTAAGCATGGGACTAAAAGTACTGGAAATTGCCACACACCCTGTTACGGGAATAGCTATCGAGGCGCTGGAAAAATTGCTCCCTGAAATAAATGTATGCCTGCTGGTACCGAATTTCAATACACCTTATGGCTATTGTATGCCTGATTCGCACAAAAAAGAAATTGTAGCACTTTTGGCCAAACATAATGTTCCACTGATTGAAGATGATACTTACGGTGACCTTCATTTTGGCGCTGAACGCCCAAAATGTTGTAAGTCTTTTGACAAAGAGGGCAATGTTTTGTGGTGTGGGTCAGTATCTAAAACGCTTGCTCCCGGTTACCGTGTTGGCTGGGTTGCCCCAGGTAAGTATAAGGATCTGATATTAAGATTAAAACTGGTACACGCCTTATCTTCTACCTCCGTTATACATGAAGCAACAGGAAATTTTCTGATGACGGGCAGGTACGACCATCACTTGCGGCAACTGCGTAAAACCTTACAGGAAAACTATCAGCGTTATGCCCTTGCCATAGCAGCACATTTTCCTCCGGGGACAAAAATAAGCAGGCCGCAAGGTGGACTTACCCTATGGGTTGAATTCCCAAATGGAATAGATACGGCAAAATTGTACAATTATGCGTTAAAGAAACAAATAAGCATTGCGCCAGGCCGAATGTTTACCCTTCAGGATCAGTTTCAAAACTGCATGCGGCTTTGTATTGGCCTGCCCTGGACGGAAGAACTCAATTCCACTTTAAAGCAGTTAGGAAGCCTTGCCAGGGTTTTATAACATACATGCAAAAAGAATGTCGCAAACACCCCTTAACATTGTCGTTTCCCCCCAGCATGGCTTTTAAACCCAGACGATACTTTTGTAGTACAAATTATAAACATCATGAAAAAAGACAAAATTATTTTCTGGACAGCAACAATTCTGATCTTTCTGTTTGAAGGAGTTATGCCCGCCTTTACATCACAAACTGAACTGGCTAAAGAAGGGATCAGACATTTAGGGTATCCCCAGTACTTTGGCAATGCCCTGGTTATATTTAAAGTGCTTGGTTCAATTGGCCTGATCCTTCCTCAAATTAAGGGGCGCCTCAAAGAATGGATTTATGCTGGTTTTGCGTTCGATTTTGTATTTGCCAGCATCAGTCATGCCGCCGTAGACGGTATAGGCGGACAGGCTATTTTCCCACTGGTTGTTTTGGGAATTCTGATGATCTCTTATTTTTATTATCATAAAATCAACAAAGCAGCCATTTAGCTGCTTTCAAAAACATTTTCCAGCTTCAATTGTAGTTAATTAAACTAACAATTAAGACATTAATCATGAAAGCAAAAACCTTATTGGCCATAATTCTGCTTGGTTTTTCTATTTTCCAGGCTTGCCAAAATGCAAACAACAGTACAAAAGATGCTCAGAAAGCGGCAGTTGATTCGGCCATGGAGGATCATATAATTACAGATACAACCGCTTTAAACCGCGGGGCGGATATGTCGGTCTTTATGAACGAAGCAGCACTTGGTGGAATGAAAGAAATAGAGCTGGGAAAAATAGCGGAGAAAAAATCAACCAACCGACTGGTGAGAACCTTTGCTACCACAGTAGTCAGAGATCACAGTAAAATAGCCGAGCGTTTAAAAAAATTGGCGGAAAGCAAACGTATGACCTTACCCACCAGCCTTCCACAGGCGGATCTGGCGCATATGGAGGAAATGAAAAATATGCCTGCTGCGGAATTTGACAAACACTATATTGGAATGATGGTAAAAGATCATATCAAATCGCTTGACCTTTTTAAATCGGCAACCACATCTGGCGATACACCACTTCAAAATTTTGCCATCAAGGCATTGCGCACTTTGGAAGCACATTATAAAGCAGCTACAGATTTAAACGAAAAGTTGAAATAAATCAGCTTTGAGTTTAAAATAAGCACGTTTCTACAAAAGGTTGAAAAAATATTTTTAAGCAACTGTAGCAAATGTGATGGCCCATACGTCTATACCTGAATAATAGGATAACCAGATGGAGTCAAAAGAATTATTCAGGGAAATTGTAAAAGTTGCCGAAAGTCCGGATATGGATACCGAACTGATCGAAGCATTGACAAGTTTATGCTTTCAGGAGGAGAGCCTGGAACCTACAGATTTACTTTTCGTTTTCGGATCCAATGTTCAGCACCGGGAAATTGCAGACATCATCAGTTATATGCTGAATGCAGGTCTGGTTAACCAGGTTTTAATTACCGGTGGTGTAGCGAATTATAATGGGTCTTTCTATAAAAAAGAGGCCGAATCTGCCTTGATCAAATCTTATATACCATTGGAAAAGTATGCAGATAAGCAAATATTCACCGAGTGCAAATCAAAAAACACGCTGGATAATATTGTAGAAGCGCAAAAGGTATTCTCTTTTAAGAATATCCGGAGCATGACTTTTTTATCCCACTCTTATGCATCCACCAGGGCCTCACTCTGCCTGAAAAGATTTTTTCCATCGGTAATGCTGCATTGTATACCCCTGCCCTTACCTTCTGACTATTTAAAATATCCGATAAGCAGACAAATGTGGTCCAAGACCGAATACGGAAGGGGTCTGGTATGGGGCGAATATTTGAGGCTACAGACTTACGGTCAAAGGGGTGATTTCCCTATCACTGAGATTCGGGGGTCACTGGAGCACATTAAAGCCTTAACTGAACAGAAGTCGCTACATGTAGCTTAGCGGTCCTGCTTTATATTTTTACTCTCCCCCTCAATGAGTACAAAATTTTTAGCACCTGATTTACCCCCGGCATTCTTTACTACCGCATTCTGAACATTTTCCAGCCGGATAATGGCTTCTGCTCCAGTAGTTTCAGGAAGCTTCCAGTCGAGCACCTCGATGTCTGTTCCATCCTCGCACACCAGCGCTGGCCTCAGATCATTGCTGCCAAGGTTAAATTTGATGTTTTTCAGCTTAAGCCCTTTTACATGTCTTGCCCAGACCCCATATGCCGGCACCCTTGGCCCGAATGTCTTGACTTCCGGATATTGATCTATAGCTTCAGGAACAACCTGTCTGGCGTGTTCTGCCAATCCGCCACCTGCCAGACTGATCTCAATATTTTCAAGAGTAAGGTTGGTGATGTAATGTCCTGGTACGCCAGTGATCAGAATACCTGAAGGCGGCATGAGCTGGGCATTTGCAGCAGCATTTGCTTTTACATTGCGGATAACCACATTTTCAAAAGTACCGGTAGATTGTTTGGTATCGCTATTTTTGCGGAACACACTTAAGCGCGAGCCCAGGCGAAAAAGCATCGGGGTCCTTACCTCTTCCATGGTAATGTCAGAGATCTCTACATTACGCAAGTGCGCACCATCGACAGTAAGGAGCTTAATCCCTCCGTTACGTGTGTCGTAGATGTGGCATTTGAAGATCCTGATATTTTCGAAGGCTGCCATAGATTCAGTCCCCATTTTGATACCCGCCTGATGGCTTTTCAAACGGAGGCCGCTGACTTCAATATTTTTGCAGGCCATTTTGCTGGAAGTAGTTTTAAATACTAATGCATCATCGCCACTCTCTACATCACAGTTTTTGATCACCACATCCTGGCATCCGTCAATACCAATCCCATCGTTATGGGCCACCCCCACACTTTGAATTTTTACATTTTCTATGTGAAGGTTCCTGCTCTGAAAGTAATGGGAAGTCCAGGCACCGGCATATTTAAGGGTTACATCATTTACGGTTACCCCATCACAACGTACAATACGTACCAGAAATGGCCGCAGACCCCAGCGCTGCCCCTCAGGCCTGGTGTCGGTAAGGATATGCCTCGCTTTGATGGCCGATCCTTGTCCGTCAATTGTTCCCGCTCCTTCCAGCCTGATATTTTTTACTTCGACAGCCACCAGAAGTGCCCAGCCCACGTCAATGCCCAGACCTTCGGTAAAAGGATCGAGGTTACGGTAATCCTTCAGGTCGGTACTGCCCAGCAATACCGCATTTTTTTCGAAATGAATGGTTACATTATCTTTCATTACTATAGTTCCTGACAAGAATTTTCCTTCGGGAAAGATGACTTTACCACCACCTGACTGGTTGCAGGCATCAATTGCTTTTTGTATGGCAACTGTGTTCAGGGTTGCACCGTCGCCAACGGCACCATATTTAAGAATGTCAAAATCAGCGGCATTTACAAAATTTGTAAATGCCGTGATCATCCATAAACCAAGTATTATTTTAAGTGTCTTCATGGTATCATTGTGCTATAATTTCAAAAATGGAACTGCTAAGCGGAGCTATTTTTCCTGAAGAAAGGTTTAATCCTATATTCATCAGATAATCGCCACTAAAAACCTTTCCGTCATCAGGGAAAGTTGATCTGGCATCAGGCAAGAGGTTAATTTCTTTTATTCTGTAACGTTTCAAAGGGTCGAGTCCCTGCAAGAGTACTTTGCCCATATATTCCTTTCTGCGAAAATTGAGGAGATAACTGAAAAGCACAGCCCTGTTTTTGTCTTCACTGGCATACATCAAAACAGTCCTGTTTTCCTCGTATGGCGAGACTAGGCGGTACAGATCGCCAAACCAGATCACATCGCTGATCTGCTTGTAGGTTTTAACAGCCTGGTTACTGAATTTAATTTCCTGTTCGGTAAGGTTCTTTACCCTGATGTCGTAACCCATTTTACCCATCATGGCCACATCGGTACGGAACTTCAGTGATTGTTTGCCCATTGAAGTTACGTGGCTGGAGACGGTTAATGCAGGGAAAAAGTTGAGGTAACCCCATTGTATAAATACCCGCTCCAGACCATCGGTATTGTCGCTCGGCCAGAATTCAGTAAAGTACTTCAGACCACCATAGTCTACCCTGCCCCCACCACCTGCGCAGAGCATAATTGGCAGGTGTGGATGTTTTTTTCTTAAACGTTCCAGTATCTGATAGAGCGCCCGGTTATAATCGATAAACAGGTTGCCCTGGTTTTCTTTTAAAAATGGAGAATAGGTATTGGTGAGCATCCGGTTGCAATCCCATTTGATAAAAGCGATTCCGGGGTTTTCGGTAACCAGATCATTCACCATATTGTAGATGAAGTCCTGCACCTTAGGATTAATCAGATCCAGAACAAGTTGATTGCGGGAGTAAGCTTCCTCCCTATTGGGAAGTTTTAGGATCCATTCGGGGTGCTTTTCGTATAATTCACTTTTAGGGCTTACCATTTCCGGTTCCAGCCATATACCAAATTGCAGTTTTTTTTTGTTTGCCTCGCTAATAAGGTAGCCGATACCGCTTGGCAGTTTCTTTTTGTCAACCTGCCAGTCGCCTAAAGCTGTTTTATCTGCATCTCTCGGGTATTTATTGCCAAACCAACCATCGTCCAGCAGGAAGAGGTCTACCCCCAGCTTGTTTGCCCCATCAAACAGTTCAACCAGTATGTCCTGATTAAAATCCATATGCGTGGCTTCCCAGTTATTCAGCAGTGTTAAACGAGGTTTATTGCCATCAAGCACCCCATAGTTACGGGCCCAGCGATGCAGGTTACGGCTGGCCTCCCCTTTTCCTTTTTTGCTATAGGTGAATATAAATGCAGGAGTCTCAAAAGTTTTGCCAGGCTGTAATTTATATTCAGAAGCGTAGGGATTCATGCCGGTAACCAGACGCAGACCGTTTTGCTGATCTACTTCAAATGAGCATTGAAAATTGCCTGACCAGGCCAGGGTTCCGGCGATGAGTTCGCCATTATTTTCATCGGATGGCTTATTTAAAGAAAGGTAAAAACAAGGAGCACGGTACATGTGTGCGCGGCTGCCTAATTTACTATCAAGTACCTTTATACCTGTGGTTAGCTGACTTTCTTTCATTCTCATTTCGGTCATATAATCACCGTCGAACTGACTGAGCCAATACTTTGAGGCATCAAAATGCAGCATGGAAGAAGCATAATTGGTTAAGGTAACCGGTTTCTTTTCGTTGTGCTTAATCTCCGTCCATTCTTTAATGATATCTTCATTATAATAAGCGGTGAAATGCAGCAATACTTCTACCGGGTATTGCGGGTCCTTTAAGCTGATAGAAGTGGTGCTTACATTGTTATCCTGCTTATTGATTTTGTGGCTGGTATATTTCAGATCCAGAGAAGGATTGCCATCGCTATGCACCATCCTGATTGCGGGTTCAAATAAATCGCCCATCCCGGCCCCGATATAAGCTTCACGCCTGGTTGCGGTCAACAACGACTGGTCGGATGGATTAATTAATTTCTGACCAAGATAGCTCTGGTAAAGTTTTTGAGCCCCTGATACCGTAAAAATCAAACTGGTATTTTTTGTTGCAATGATGATCTGTTTGTCTTGCTGGGCAGAAACACTGAAGAAAATTCCAAAGATACAGAGCAGGCAAAACAGGTATTTTATTGAATTGTTCATTTCAGCACTATAGTTTAATGAGTTGCGTAGCCCCTTCTTTTATCTTGTACTTATAATCTTTCCCATCTTTTTTAATATTGATGAGCAACATATTCTTCCCGGTCCTGGATACTTCCAGATCAAACACATTTCCAAATGCATGAATGTGACGTAAAGCCATATTGTTCCAGTCTTCCGGCATTCTTGGAACGCATTCAAAACTCCGGAAACCTACAGGGCGCATGCCAAATAAACCTTCAGTAAATATGCGGCAATAAAGACCGCTTTCGGCAGATAGATGGCGTTGGTTACCCTCAGGGTAAGCCTCAACGGGATAAGGCACATGATCGCCCAGGAGTCTGCGGCGCGAATAATATTTAATAAAGTCCATGGCTTTGCCAGTTTCACCAGCCTGCAATACGCCTCTTAATGCATATAAAGTAGATCTGTCCCAGAAAGTTTCTTTACCGGCTTGTGTAGCCAAACCATCGGCAGTCCATAGCCTTGGCGAGAAAAGCGCATCAATGGTACCCTGCTTTCTGTCGAAGATCCCCACGGTTAAGGGCAGGCAAATCCAGGCCCTGAGTACATCGTTTCCTTCGTAATATTTATAGGTTTCAAAACCTTCGACGTTGCCACCAAAGTATTTCTCCATATTTGCCTTTAATGCATCAGCCTGCTTATGGTAGGCATCTGTCTGGCTTTTAGGTTTACCAAGCGCCTGCCCCAGCATCACTGCCGACCGAAGGGCATCATAATACAGGGTGTTGGTAGACAAATTGGCCTTTCCGGCAGGAAAACGGCCTTCCAGTTCATCTTTATCAGAGGTAACCACCCCCTCTGTGTTCATTTTTCGTTTGCTGTATTCCAGGCACCACTCAATTAAAGGCCATAGTTTACGGGCAGAATCTATATTCCCTGTGGCCAGGGCATACCGGGATGCGCCGTAGGCAATCATGGCCTGGTCACCCCTGTCACCCGCGCCTTTCCATACGGCATCTCCTTCAGCTACAATGGAGCTTGGAATTGCTTTATAATCAGGATTCATATACCTGGCAAACCAGGCGTAGGAGTTCATGGCAGAAAGGTGTCCGATCCTGTCGCCCGAAAAAGCAAAATACGGATTGACGTATTCGGCCTGATCGTTTGCCCAGATAGCGGCATAATAAGCCAGGCCACCGGGGCCGTGCATATAACCGCCCTTTGTTTTGTAAATACTTTCGGTGGCCCGCAGTTTGGCAAATTCAAAAGCAGTGTTCAGTATCTTGTCCGGTGTTTCCAGCTTTAATGGCCCCTGAATCTCTGCTATTCTTGCCATTCTTTTTTCCTCTTCTTTGTCTGCATTAATAGCAGGCAGCTGTTCCGGGTGGTCTGTTGCGAGGTAATAAACTGCAAATGTTGCTGATTCTCCGGGTTTCAGCATCCGGTTTCCCTCTCCTATTGTACCCATGATGACGCTATGCGATTGTCCCTTGCTTCGTGAAGCATCTGTTCTGACCTCTCTCTTGAGATATTCCATGGCGACAGGCAAATCTGCTCCCGAAACATTGGTAAAAACAAATTTTTCGATAGCCATAGGCTGATCAGCTGAAGGGAAAAAACTGCGTGTTATCGTGGCTAGTACAGGGTTTCCGGTTTCGGCACTTACGCGCATGATACCCTTTTGATTGATATTTTTGATGCTGTAGCCTAAACTACCTGATTTACCACTTTTAGCGACACCAAAATCCAGCAGCCTTTTATTGATGTAAAACCTTGGCAGTTCATTGTCCTGAAAGGAATAACTGATATGGGACCTTGTACCATCAGGAAGCATCCTGAACGTTGGAAATACGATCGTCCTGTTTGTTTTTGACCGTTTAATGCTATCTAATCCATATTCAACCCATATGGCTACCTGCTCTCCCGCCATCTCGATATGATCGGTATGGGGAATGCGCTTATCTATATTCCATGTAATGCTTCCATTCGGCTGTATTGCCCAGCGATCCGTTTGTTTAGGTAAAGGTGTTTGCTGTGCATATCCGGTAGTTAATTTTAGACAAAGGAGGGCAATCAAATACCTGCCTCGCATAAAGATTCTGTTCATGTTGTTTTGGTTCAAATTGGCTAACGCAATTTGAAGATTTTTAACAGCATATTTCAGGATGCTTTTGGCTCTTTAATAAACTATCTTAGCATGGTGGCCGTTATAACACCCCTCTTGACCTGGCCACTTTAAAGAGCACTTCGAACATCTTTTCGGGCGCAAATGGTTTGTTAAGGATATCGTAAACGTTTATGGCGGCAAATTTCTGCCGCACTTCGGTCATAATATCTGCTGTAAAGATTACCGGATGGACAGTGGGGTACTGCCGGCGTATAATCTCTGCGAGTGCATATCCATCCAGACCGGGCATATGCAGGTCAAGCATGGCCACATCGTATTCATTTCCTTCCATCAACTGGAGGGCGCTGTTGCCATCGTCTGCACAGTCGGCCTGTACCCCAAAATACTCCAGGTGCTTTTGGGCAACCATCAGGTTAATCAGGTTATCTTCCACCAGCAATACCTTCAATCCCTTAAGTTTATGCTGGTAAACGGCAGACATCGGCAGTGCCGTTGCATTGTCATCAGAATCCTGGTTATCGGCAATGTCAAAAACCAAGTCAAAATGAAATTCAGCACCTTTACCTGTTTCGCTCTCTAAAATTACCCTGCTGTTGTGCAGTTCGGCAAGCTTTTGGGTAATGGTTAAACCCAACCCGGTTCCTGTATGTTCCCGTTGTGCCGATAACTGAATTTGTTTGAAACTTTCGAAAACCGTTTTCTGTAATTCGGGCGGAATGCCCATTCCGGTATCTTTTACGCTGAAATGCAGTTTTACCTGGTTGGAATGAGCAGACAAAAGTTTTACCAAAAGGGTTACCTCTCCTTTATCCGTAAATTTAATGGCATTGCTGATCAGGTTATTCAGCATCTGGCTAAGACGTATCGGGTCGGCAATAAGCTTTTGCGGAATTTCATCGTCGACATAGCTTTTTAGTTGTATTCCCTTGGCCTCGGCTAAAGATTTAAACTGATTTTTAATATTTTTTATTAGCCTGAACAGATCTACCTCGGCAAGTACCAGTTCCAGCTTTTCATTTTCAATCTTGGTCAGGTCCAGAATATCGTTGATCAGCTGCATCAGATGATCTGCGGAGAAGATCAGGTTACCAATATAATCCTTCTGATCCATGGTATGGTTCAGTTTCAAGAGGTTAGCAATGCCAATGATACCGTTTAATGGCGTCCTGATCTCATGGCTCATTACTGACAGAAAATCTGACTTGGTTTTTGATGCTTTTTCTGCTTTGTCCCTGGCCTCCACCAAAGCCATATTACTCAGCTCCAATTGCAGCTTGGCTTCTTCCAGGGCCATATCGGCCAGTTTTTGTGTCGTAACATCCTGTATGCTCAGCACCAGGATATAATTTTCCGGTACCGAAGATTTCAGTACCGGCTTTATTTTTGCCTTAAACCATTGGTTCTGATGCTCATCCAGGTGTTTGTAGGTGATTTCCTGAACTGTTCCGGTTTCTATCGCCTCATTTACCGGAATTGTAAATAGCGCAGAACCAGCGCCCATTACTTCTGTTATCGTTTTACCCAGGAAGGCTTCCTTAGGCATAAATAATAAACGTTCATCGGATACCCACACGTTTTTAAAAACCTGGTTTCCGTCAATCTCAAACACAATATCTTCAAGAGAAGTGATGAGCGATTGCAAATGAGCAGTTAATTCATGGAGCTTCTCCCCCTCATTTTTATCATGATGAGCTGATTCGTTCATATTCAACAATAGGTTAAACAAATATAAACAAAATCATCAGATCACCGCGCTGATAAACCTGGCTTAGTTTCTGTAAAACTGATGGTTTTCTTTTGTAATGATATCGATAGGCATATGGTACACTTTATCTATCGGACTTGCGTGTACAAAATGGGTGTAAAGTGCCATAATACCTCTATACCCCTGTTCTATCGGCTTCTGGCAAATTAAAAAATCTATGGTTTGTTTTTTTAGATAGGCTATATTTTCAGTCAGAAAATCAAAACCGATCAGTTTAACATCTTCAATCCCCTCCTCTTCCAGATAATGCGCTACCGAAGACACCCGGGAATTGGTTACAAAAATGAGGTTTATAGTATTGTCTTTTAGCGCAGCCGAAAGGCTTTTTTTAACAGAATCATAGGCAGTATCACGGATATCAACTTTGAGGATTTCGTTTACTTTATGGTTATCTTCAAAATACTTCCGGAAACCTTCTTCTTTGCGAAGCAGGTGGTGGTGGTTGTCTATTTCCTTAGAGATATTTACAATGAGGACCTTATCGTTTTCTTTCAATAAATAACCGGAAATATGTGCTGTAAGATAGCCGCTATGGTACAGACTAGGGCCAATGTAGCATAAACTGTTCTTGTCCGGAATATCCGAATTAATGAAGACACATTGTATGTTGAGCAGAGCACATTCATCTACAAATTTGCTCGATTCTTCTATAAACATCGGAGCTAAAAGTACACCATTAAAATTGCCCCTGAGCACAGCTTCTGATTGTTTTACAAATGATTTTTTATCGTTCTGATCAAACAAAAAAGTTTCTACCTGAATACCATAAGACGAGATTTCGGATTCGGCCTGCAAAACACCACTCAAAGGAGCATTCCAATAATCGGTTTCTTTGGATACTGAAGGGATTAGCACAGCAAACCTCAGGATTTGTTTAGATGCCAGGCGCCTTGCTAAAATATTGGGTTTATAGTTTAATTCTTCTATGATGGCGTCAATCTTCTCTTTTGTTTTAGCAGATACGCCTGTTCTGTTATGCAAAACCCTGTCGACAGTTGCTATAGAGACATTTGCTTTTCTTGCGATCTCACGTACACCAACAAGTGCTTTCTCTTCAGTTTTTTTCATTAGTTTATCTCGTTTTTAAAGGTCATGATCCCATTGCAGGCACAATTGCTGTGTTACCACATTAAGGCCTCATCGCTATAAATTTGCATTTATTTTATCAAATAAAATAAATGCGCTCCTAAAAAAGCAAAAATATTTTTTGACCGGAGCGTTTCCGGTGGTTTTCCCTTAAACAAAAACGCTGCTTTGCTTATCGGTAAACATAACCGCGTTTTCATGTTTCCTCAGTATGGTTGAGGGATATTGCGCAGTAACTTCCTGACTTAAGGTATGGTGCACTGCCTTCGCTTTTTTTTCGCCAGGAACCATACAGAATATATATTTACCAGAGAACAATGCCGGAATAGTTAGGGTAAGGGCATATTCGGGCACCTGGTCTATTTTACCGAAACAGCCATCATTTACCTGCTGCTGCCTGCATTCCCGATCAAGGTCAACTACCTTAACCAGTCTTGTATCGTTAAAATCAGCTACGTGTGGATCATTAAAAGCAATGTGGGTATTTTCTCCAATGCCCATGCAAACCAGGTGCGGCGGAAATTGCAGCAGCAGTTTTTCGTAGCGTTCGCACTCTGCTACTGTATCTGCTGCATTTCCCCTGATATAGTTTACACTGCGGAAACCCACATGGTCAAAAATCGCCGCTTTCAGGAAGTTACCAAAACCTTGCGGGGCGTCTTCAGCCAGGCCAATATATTCGTCCATATGAAAGGCATTGATGCGCGACCAGTCTATGTCTTTTTCAATCAATGCAGACAAGAATTCATTCTGAGAGGGGGCCGCGGCAAAGATGATATTGAGATAAGGTTCTGTGCCCAGTAAAGCTTTTATTTTCTGATAAACAGCTTCAGCTGCACGTGTTCCGAGCAAATTTCTATCTTCCAGTACCTGTACTTTCAGTTTGTCTGTTGTAAATTCTCTGACCATTTTTCTATTCTTTTACCAGGATCGGATTGTATTGCAATTCTAATTCCCGGCTGTAAATAATTTCTCCTTTTATGATGGTATTAGCAATGTTTATTTGCTCATCAAAGAGCACCAGATCTGCATCTTTTCCTTTCAGTATTGTACCTTTTTTATCGGCAACGTCTAAAATTCTGGCTGGGGTGGCTGTCATCATTTGTATCGCTTCCTGTAAAGGAACACCTGCTTCATTAACCATGGTTCTGATCAACCTGTCGGCAGTAGCTACACTACCAGCAAAAGCACTGCGGTCCATCAGCTTAGCTACCCCATCTTCAATTAAAACTTCCAGTCCGTCTTTTTTGTTGCCTAAAATGCTTTTACCCGGAGGCATTCCTGTAGCCCTCATGGCATCAGTAATGAGGGCCGTTCTGGAAGCTCCTTTTATCTTATACACCAGCTTTAACAAAGGCGGTGGCAGATGTATGCCATCAGCTATGATCTCCACATCCATTTCATCAATCAGGTAACCAGCTTCAATAGCACCGGCGTACCTGAAAGCGTTTCTTCTGCTTACGCCCGACATGGCCGAATAAAAATGGGTGGCAAGGGTGTACCCATTTTCAAAGGCTTCCAGCACCTCTTCATAAATGGCGTCGGTATGTGCAATGGCAGGAAGAATGCCCAGGGCCTTCAGATGCCGGCCAAATTCAAGTGCACCTTTAAGCTCCGGTGCTGCGCTCCACCTTCTGATGGACTGCGCATGGAACAAAACCTTTTCATATTCCCGGGGCTCAGGGTTTCGCATAAAGCGCGGATCTTGTGCCCCACTCTGGTTTTTAGAAAAATATGGCCCTTCCAGGTGCATACCCAGAAATTGCGAGCCGGTTTTATTTATTGCTTTGGCAGTTTCGTAATGGTCAAGCGTTTCCAGTAAATGTGCCAGTTCACTGGTCAATGTAGTCGGACACATGGCTGTTGTACCATATTTGACATGGGTTTCAGCAATTTTAAGGAAAGAACTCACATCACCATCCATAAAATCAAAACCACCCCCGCCATGAATGTGCATATCTATAAATCCGGGTGCAATGTACTTGCCTTTAGCATCTATCTGGACTGCCCCGGGTACTTCGATATCGCCTTCTATAACATCACTGATTGTGCCATCGCAAACAACGAGCGTTCCATTTTTTATAATACGGTATGGGGTTATAATGTTGCCGTTAAATATTTTTAGTTTCCTCTCACTCATAATCTGTTGTAATTTCAAGGCTGAAATTATTTGCAAAGATAAATATTATTATCACACTGTTTACGTACCCGAACAATAGTATTATCTGTAAAATGTAAGTTTAATTCCTTGTGAATTTAGTTTTTCAAAGCAAGCTCAAGTGCTTTTGTTGTGGTATAGTATTTACTCAAAAGTGCATCCTTTTCCCAACCGGGAAGCTGCCCTTCTTTGAGAAAACGCAGGTATTTTTTAGTTACCTCTGCAAAATGGGTCTCATGTCCGGCCTTGTATTTTTCAGGAACAACAACTTCCCAACCTGTTTTGACTGGCTTTAAAGTGAGGCCCGGGTAGTTCTTTGCAATCTTCTCAATGCCCTGTTTTAAGGCTTTTTCATATGCTGCATCATTTGATTTTAACGGCTCAATGTAGAGTGTGGGCTTATATCCCTGTTCACTCCCCTGTTTAATGATGAGATTGGCCTTTGTTCCGCGCATTACCGAGTAATGGGTATCTCCTGAACCTTCAGGCGCCTCGAAATTCCAGACTACGGAAACCTTTGCATGCACCCCCTTGATGGTATAATTCATTTCTCCATTAGCGTAAACCTGCAATACTCCGTTTTTAATATCTTTCTGAAGGTAAGCAGGATAGGTATCTTTACCTGTACTCTTTTTAAACTGTCCTGGGCTAATTGAAGTTGTCCAACGCCTTGCAGAAAGCATGTTTATATCAGTTTTGTAATGTATAAGTTCATTTGAAAAGGCTTCCCATTGTACCATATCTACCAGATGGGTAGTCACATCGACCAACCCGTTTCCGGCCTGATTGATGTCGAAAAACCACTGGGGACGGATTAAAGGCGCACCAGAAACGTATTTAAAAAAATGATGCACGCTTTCTTTTGTTATCGCCGGGTGACCTTCGGTCCCTTTTTCCAGTACTCCAAAAATATCCGGCTGCTCCGAAAGTTCCTTTTGAAGCATATTCGTAATTTCATAACGTTCTGTCATGATATCATATAACAACACCTTGTTTTTTTGGGCAAGTTCAAACGATTTCTCCAGCTGCTGGAATCCTTCGGTATTGATAGCCATAGGTTTATCTGCCAGAACATTAATTCCTGCTTCAACAGACTTTTGTATGTATTCTGTTTTTTTCTGATTGTTGCCCGACAGGATCACTACATTCCCTTTTTTTTCATCGAGCATTTTTTGCAGGTAATCCGGCCCCTTATACACTACTTCTTCCCATTTTGTAGGCTCTTCTGCCCTGCTGTTGTATTTTTCAATGAGTTTTAAATGCGCATCAAGCTCTGGCCCATCAGGTGCATAGACATGTACAATCGGGCTGATCTCTTTATACATAGATTTCTGTATCAGAGCGGCATGAAAATGTCCGGGATCAAGTGTAATCAGCTTTATAGGGGCCTCTTCCGACTCCCCGGTGGTATTTTGGCAACCTGTTCCGGTCACGAAAAGCAGGCAAAGGGCAAAAGCTACTTTGCCTTGATTGTTGTTAAATTTAAAATGACGATTAGAAAGCATAAGCATTTTTTTAAGATTTTATAGCAGACCAGCTCCTCAGCTTATGTCCGTAAAGTGCATAAAAAATAAGATACAGATAACAGGGAAATAAGACCCAATAAGCTGTTCTTAAGTCAAATAAATCGGCAAAATAGCCATAAAAAAGTGGCATAATTGCATTTCCGCATAGTCCCATAATCATCAGAGAGGCACCCAATTTTGTAAATCGGCCCAGACCATCGAGCGCAAGTGGCCATATACCTGCCCATACCAGCGAGTTTGCAAACCCCAGCAATACGACAAACCAGATAGAAACATCGGCCTGGTGGCCTAAAAAGGTAATGCTCCCTTTTGCATAAATGATAAGCAATGTAAAAATAGCGCCGAGTAAGGTACATACTCTTAAAGCATTGGCCTGACTAATGAACCGGGGTATGGCGACAATGCCCAGCAGGTAACCGCAAATGGTCACAAACAAAGTATAAGATGGAAAAACTTTAGCCTCAAGCAATTGAATGTTCATGGATCCGGCATAACCTATAATGGTATCAATGGCTATCACCTGGGTACCCACATGCAAAAATATACCCAAAGCACCAAGCACCAGGTGGGGAAACTGAAAGATGCTGGTCTTACCGGAATTGGCCAGCGCCACATCTTCGCTTTCCTGTTCGGTATTGATTTCCGGCAAGGGAGAATAGCGCACAAATAAACCGAGGCATAAAAGAACAATACCTACACAGGAATAAGGAAGTATTACCCTTCGGATCAGCTCATCAAGCGCTGCACTCCTGGCTGCTGCATCCATTGTGGGCAGCTGTTTAAATAGATCCGCATCTGTAGCCTTCAATATTACAGCGGCGAACAGCAAAGGCGCAAGTATACCAGCCCCTTTGTTACAGATCCCCATAATACTGATGCGCTGGGCCGCGCTTTCTTTCGGTCCCAATACGGTAATGTAAGGATTGGCGGCCGTCTGCAATATGGCCAGACCAGAACCGAGCGTAAACAAGCCCAGCAGAAATACTTCATAGGTCCTGGCAAGTGCCGCTGGAACAAAAATAAATGCGCCCAGGGCCATGGTCCAGAAGCCAATCATCATCCCTTTCTTAAATCCAACAGATTTTAACAGGTAAGATGAAGGTACAGACATCACAAAATAAGAGATGTAAAAAGCGAAGGCAACCAGATAAGACTGAAAATTATTGAGTTCACATGCAATCTTAAAATAAGGGATCAGGATGGCATTTACCCAGCTTACAAAGCCAAAAATAAAGAACAGCAACCCGATGATAAAAATTGAAATGAGTGTATCGCGCTTGCTCAACGAGCTTACACTAACCGAAGCAATATTTCCTTTTTCCATGCGATCAGATCGTTGGTTCCCAACCTTTTTGGTAAGTTCTTCTCCAGTATTGCATTGCTGCTTTATTGTTTAAAATATGACCGTTTTTGGGGTCGATATCAAGGGCCGCTCCGGTACGCTGTGCAATATTGCCCAACTGTACAAGCAATGTGCTTTGGTGACCGCTCAAAATATCCGAATTTAAGCTGGTCCCTTTTTTTATCGCATCAAAGAAATTATTGATGTGCAAGGCATCTAAAGCTTGTGAAGGATTGGTTAGACTTCGCGCATCAACTTTAACATCATTTTTAACCTCTTTTACCAGCTTATTATTTAAATCATAAATCACATATCCATTTGTGCCGTCGATTTGCAGGGACCCATTTTCCCCATAAAAAATAACACCCACGCTGGCACCTTCTACATTCCGGCCATTGCAACTCCTTCCTTCCCAGGTAATGGCACCTTTCTTGCCAAATTCCAGGCTTATAACCTGGGTGTCGGGCGTTTGCCAATCATCCTGATACCGGTAACGGCCTCCTGATGAGGTGACTTTGGTGGGATAATCTACACCAAGTCCCCACCTGGCGATATCAACCATGTGAGTTCCGTTGTTTAGCGCCTCACCTGTTCCCCAATGCCAGAACCAATGCCAGTTGTAATGTAAAATATTGTCTTTATAAACCATCCGTGGCGCGGGCCCTTGCCACAAATCAAAATTCAACCATGACGGGACAGCTGTCTCTTTACCTTGACCTATGGAAAGCCTGTTATTGGTATACCAGGTTTTTGCAAAATAAGGCCGTCCTATTGCTCCGCCATGGAGTTCCCTGATGGCAGCAACAATATTTGGCCATGAACGGCGCTGGTTGCCCATCTGGATTACGTTTTTATATTTATTTGCTGCCGCCAGCAGCAGTTCACCCTCTGCCGGGTTGTGGCTGCAGGGCTTTTCCAGGTAAACATGTTTACCTGCTTTCGAAGCGAGTATTGCGGCAGGCGCATGCCAGTGGTCGGGTGCAGCTACAACCAGGGCATCAACATCTTTATACTCAAGGGTCTTTCTGAAATCCGGCTCCGACTTCGGTCTCCTGTTCTGGTTCTTTTCTACCTGAGCAACACATTTATCAGCAGCACGGCTATCCACATCACAGATATAGGTTACCACACAGCCTGGCTGCAGTGAAAAGTTGCCAGCCAGTGCAAGCCCTCTGGCATTTACCCCCATCATGGCGACATTGATCTTATCGTTTGCCCCCAGTATACTTGCATAACTTTTGGCACTAAACCCAGGTAGCACACCGCCCAATGATAGTGCGGCCGCGCCAGTGACTGCATTTTTTATAAAATGACGACGGTTTTTGTCTGCTGATTTATCCATATATATCAATTTATTTAGCCTTATTTAACAATCCCGTCATGCTCACCGGACAGCCACCCTTTGCTTTGCTTTCATCTGCGGCCTCCATAAAAGCAGCAATTTCTATGGTCTCCTCCGGTCGGACAGGTGCCTGTCCTGTTTCAAAAAATTTAACGATTTGCTGAAGCAAGGGGTTGTAGCCTTTAAATTCGCCAAGGGTAATGTTTTTCTTTTCACCAAATATCCTCGCACCGTAATCGCTTTTGCCGTTACGTGTACCTCTAAAAGAACCGACACGGCCGTCGTTCCATACACCGACTACAACATCGGTATCATCTGTATGCACTCTGGTGACCGTTTTACAGCCCGGTCCCATTACCGCAAACAACATTTCTACACCATGTATGCCATACCAGAACAGATCGGGGTGTGTTTTTTCATATTTGGCAGGACTGTAGGTTTCTGCACCAAGCACTTTTCCAATTTTACCCTCTATTACGTCAGATATGCCATCCATATACCTTAAAGAAGAAGAAGAGAATACAGGGGAATTGTATTTTTTTGCAGCTGTAAATATCGCATTGGTATCTGCCAGCGAAGCCGCCATTGGCTTGTCTATAAACATAGGTTTACGTGCCTTAAACACCTGTAAAGCTTGTTCGAGATGCAAACGTCCATCATTTGTTTCCAGCAATATAACATCGGTTTTCCTCAGCAGGTCAGCAATCGAGCCGACAATTTCAACACCAAGTTTTTTTACATCTTCTGTATATCCCGGGATCCTGTCTACACTGGTTTTGATGTCATTACTCCCCTTCGGGTAGGCTGCCACCACTTTATAGCCAGCATACTCGGCCGGTGCATCTGCTGCGTTCAGGGTCTTGGTAAAAGCAACGGCATGTGAGGTATCCAGCCCTATGATCCCTACCCTTTTTCCTGCCAATACGCTTGATTTTGCATATAGTGATTCAAAACTACCTGCAACACCCAGGCCTGCACCTGCTAAAGTTGCCATTCTGATAAAATTTCTCCGGTTGTAACTATTCATAATGATTTGTCTATAAAATAAACTTACAATTTTGTTCTCAATGTGGTGTTAAAAGCCTTGTTCTTCTTAAGGATATACAATGATGTGTACGTACCCGAATATACGCACTAAAGAAGAAACATGCAAATTTATTTTGGCATTAATCCATAAAGGTTTACTATTTACGATTCTTTTGCAACTTGCGCATAACGATAGCAAAACGTTTTCCCAGTTCCCTTGCTGAAGGGGTATCCAGATGCGTCCCATCTCCTTTATGTATTAACCCTTCAGCCGTAGCAAGTCCGGAATTTGGCACTTCATCTGCTAAATCTTTCAATACCGCATTTATGAGCTTGTAATTTTCACGGTAATGTCCCAGCTCCCCGGCTACGAAAGGCAGGTCAGAAGCCAGTAAGTCCTTTCTAAAATCGGCAACCAGCTTTTTCAGTTTAGCCATATAACGTCCTGACTTTTCTTCATTGCTATCTGCTTCTCCCTGGTGCCATACAATACCTTTAAGCACCCCATATTGCATTGCGATTTTAGCTCGTTTTATTGCATCATCGTAAGGGTGGTCTTTTAAATATTCCTTCCCGGCCTGCCATACCTCAATTGAAGAACCTCCTACTGCACATGGAACTAAACCTATTTTTATCTTTTTATTTTTATCCAGCATATGCTGGGCGAAACTCAGACCAGGGCCAACACCAACCATTGCCGGACGGTCAAAATGAAGCGGATCTGTAGCCTCCACCCATTCTCCATTTTTGTTCAGCATCAATATCCTCGGGTTAATCTGCTTACTAATGCTATCCACTTTCCCTCTCCCGGCCATATTTGACTGTCCAACCAGCAGGTACAAATGAAAATCCGGATCAACCTTATCTGGACTTTGCTGGGCGAGACCATAAAAAACACAATTGAACGAAACAAGAAATAAAAGGAACACAAATTTCATATTGTTAATTTAAAGTCATGAAAGCACCATTTCGGATGCTACCTGAAATGGCACTTTCATACTGATTTCATCTCTGGTTTATTTTTTTGCTGAAGAATGCGACAAAATATATTTCACCATTTTTTTTGCATCTGGTTGCGAAATTTTTGGGTGTGCAGCCATAGGGATTTGGCCCCAGTTACCGCTGCCTCCTTTTATTACCTTTCCGGATAGGAGTGTAACATTTGCATCGGTAGCCGTGTATTTTTTTGCGATCTCAATATAAGATGGTCCAACCAGTTTACCGTCTGGTTTATGACATGCAAAACAATCTGATTTTGCGATCAGTGCTTTTCCTGCTTCAATGTCTTTTTTCGGATCAGCAGTTTGACTTTTGGCTGCTCCTGCAGTAAATATACCCAATGCCAGGCAGCCTGAAAAAAATAAGTTCTTGTTCATTGTTGTGTGTGTTACTATTAGGTTATTGTGTTCGGCTTAAAAATAAATATTTCCTGCAATCCACCTTCTAAATATTTAATAATTTATTTCCATTTCTTAAACATTTGCTCGTAATGGACAGAAGTATCGAAAATACCTCCACTTTTTGTATAAAAATCGTCCCCAAGTTCAAATACGCCTCCTATTGTTTTAGTCCAGGCTGCCCCGGCATGAGGATGATAGCTGAGCATGTGCTTCCAGTTTTTATAGTTCATGTCGCCATTTGTCTCTATAAGGCCCATATTTATGCCCGGGAAAGGCATCAAACGGGCTGCAAGGTTTTTATTCCAGTCTATCAGTATCGGATTCACGGTAAGATCTGCACACAGACAGGGAATTTGATTTTCTGCCGCGAGTTTGGCAATTTTCATTGACATACTGAGTGTTTTTGCAATTCCTTTAAGCACCAGTGCGCCATAACCCTGTTCTATCCTTTTTGTAGCATCGGCCTCCGTATGTATACTTTCATCCGCAGCCATCCTTATGCCAAGGTCAGATACATCTTCATCATTATGTTCCGCGAGCGGCTCCTCGTAAAATAAAATGTGCTCAAAAGCTCCTATCTTCCTGGCATGGTCCAGGTAGCGCTGTAGTAATTCTTTACGTTCATACCTGCCATTCGCATCCATTGTATAAATCAGTTTACCATTGGGTGTACGGTGTGTACGCAGATCTTTAAGCGCAGCATGCACCTGACTCAATCTATCCATATCCTTCTGCAACATCTCTGTCTGGCTTCCCGGATACCCTGTTTTTATTTTAAAAACAAAATAACCTTCGGCAGCAGCCTTTGTCAAATCCAATACCGGCATCCCATAAGGCACCTGGTAAATAATCGCAACCTGGCGGTTTTTATGTGATAAGGCTTTTTTATAAGGCCCCGGGATCATTTCATTAAAGGTTTTGTACTTGTTTTCAGCAGCATACATTAACCAGGCGGCATTGTCGGTGCTGATGAGTGCATTGTAAACAAAATTTAGGTTCAGATCAGTCTTACCGGTCATCCTTTTCGCTTCTTTAAACAATTCAGGAAATATTGCTTCCAGCAATGCAATGGGATCTTTAAAAGGACTTTGCCGGATTAGTTCCAGCGCCTTGTTCACCACAAGGAACATCAATGCATTCCCTGCTGCTTCGGTATGGCTGGCAAAAAGGTCAGCATCGCCGTATAAAACACTTTGTGTTGCTATACCAGTGGTAGTCAGCCCCGATTCGGTCTGAATTCTGGAAGCTACCTGCCAGAGTTCTGTCAGATAGCCTCCTTTAAATCCAAAAGGCCGGATCAGCTTTTCACGTTCAAAATCGGTATCAGTATTTGTTATTTTAATTTCTTTCATAATTGATGTTGCAAAAAAAGAAGTTTCGTTGAAACCAGCTCCGGAAAATGCAGCCATCAGACCGGTGTTCTTAATAAAGGCTCTTCGGTTCATTTCTCCTGGTATTTCCTTGATGCTATTTTCTGACAATAACTAGCCGAGAAACTTTTTAACAAAACCCTCATCTGTCAAATCCGGATAAGCAGCACACACGCGTTCTATTTCAGCGGCCTGCCCTTCCGACAATTGTTCTTCAGGGTTCAGACACCAGGTTCCTTCCATCAATCCCTGTTTTCTTAACACCTCATGTATACCGGGTATACAGCCATGGAAGCTATGCGAAGGATCAAATATCGCCGCATTCATATCTGTTACCTGCACGCCCTTGTTTAACAATGTGGCTGCATTTTGATCCCCATTCCTTTTACAGGCTTTAACCTCTTCAAACAAGCGTACGGCAGCATTTGTCCACACTGCCCAATGCCCCAGCAATCCACCTATAAATTCTTTTTTTACTTTCTTTCCACCTACTTCAAACTCATAGCTGGTGAGCAGGTCGGCAACAATATTATCATCATTCCCGGTATAAAGGGCAATTTTATCTGTTCTGCTTGAATGGCATACAGCCCTAACCACATCCAGGGTCTGGTACCTGTTAAAAGAAGCTACTTTTATGGCTTCTACATTTTCTATTTCTGCAAACTGCAGCCAGAAATCATAGCTGAAGATGCGTCCGCCAACACTTGGCTGCAGGTAAAAGCCAAAAACAGGCATTACTGCTGCCACAGCTTTTACCCTGTCCAGAATCGCTGTTTCTGTCCACCCCTGCAATCCGCCCATACTCAAAAGCCCCATATCGTAGCCATACCTAAGAGCGGTCTCTGCTTCAGTTACCGCCTGTGCGGTAGGACCGCAAATCCCAGCCACTTTGATAAAAGGCCTTTCCAGCGCTGCTTTTTCTACCTCTTCGGCTGCCAGACGCAAGACAGTGTCATAAAGATTAATCTTTGGCTCCCTGATCTCAAACTGCGTGCTGTGTACCCCTACTGCAATCCCCCCCGCACCCGCGGCCATATAATACCTGGTCAGCTGCCGCTGCCGCACCTCATCCAGCTTCCTTTCTGCGGTTAATGCCAGTGGATGCGCAGGGATTACTGTACCTCCATCCAGGAACTTCTTCAATTCGGGTTTTAATTGCTGTACCATCAGAATTGTCCTTTCCTTTCCTGAAAATGTGTGGGTTTATTGGAGATTTTACCCCCCCCTTGTAACCAGCTAACTGTCATATCCATCATTTCCCTGATGGTTACCCTTGGGTAACCAAACAGCTTATGGGCTTCTGACGCATTGTTTAGCAAGGCTGTCTGCTGAACCTCATTTTCAAACAGTGGTTCTTTACCCAGCAGCATGCCAAACTGTTCAGCAAGCCACTTTACCGAAAGTGTTTCCGGCCCGGTTACATTTAATAGTTTCGCAGGTGCACTGCAATGCAGCAGAGATCTGATCGCAATCTCATTGGCATCTCCCTGCCAGATCACATTCACATTTCCGGTAGTCAAATCTATTGACCGGCCTTCATTTACAGATTTGGCAAGTTCCAGCAGAACGCCATAACGAAGATCGATTGCATAATTTAAACGATAAATAAGGGTTGGCGTCTGGTTCTTTTCGGCGAAATATTGAAAGATACGCTCTCTTCCCAGACAAGACTGCCCGTATTCGCCAACCGGAGCAACCGGATGATCTTCAGACAAACCACCAGAAGTAACCGGAGTAAAGGGATAAACGTTCCCGGTAGAGAAAACAACAATGCGTGATTTTTTAAAACGCTCAGCAACACGACCGGGCAGGTAAGCATTCATGGCCCAGGTAAAGGCCTCTTTACCGGTAGTACCAAATTTGGTTCCAGCCAGATAAATGATATTTTCAACATCTGGCAGCCCTGCCAGATCAGCTTCATTCAGCAGGTCCGCAGAAATGGTCTCTACCCCGGCGGTTTCCAGTTCTTCCCGGGCATTGCCATCAGAAAAACGGGATACACCGATAATGCGTTTTTTCAGTCCGGCCTGATCCACCGCCAGCTTTGCCAGTCGGGCCATACTGGGGCCCATCTTACCGCCAACACCCAACAACATAATGTCGCCCTCAATTTTACGGATATCTGCAATCAGCCTTTCAGAAGGCTTTAATAACTCTTGTTCCAGTTGTGCTAATTCGGTCATTTAAAATAGGATTATTGAATTACTTAAAAAACAGTTCTTTAATGTTGCTCAGTGCAAGAAATATCAATATGAGCAGGCCTATAGCCCCAAATATCTTGGTAGACAATGAATTCACATGTTTGCCCATAATCTTAGGGTCATTGGAAATGGCATACATGGCAATACCAATGAAAGGAACGAGAAATATTGTTACACTCTGGGCAAAAACGATCAGTTCGAGCGGAAGTTTGCCAAATTTAATGGCGATAACAGCACCAAATACCATCACCATGGCAATCAGCAATTTGACTGCTGTTGAATTCAGCTGACTGCCCTTACCAAATGCATCGCCCAGCAAAGCCCCACCAACAGTTGCATTTCCTACAAGCGAAGAAAAAGAGGCACCAAAAAGTCCAACCAGGAAAAAGATAGAAGCAGCACTGCCAAACAGGGGTTCCAATGCCCTTGCCATATCGGATGCGGTGTTTACTTTAATTCCTTTGGTGTTTAGAACTGCGGCGGCACAGATCATCACAATCGCACTCATCAGGCCCAGGATGACAATTCCTGTAATGCTGTGGCTCTTTTTTTCTTTGATCTCAGGGTTTACCTTTATCCGCTCCTGTACCAGGTAACTCTGGTAAAAAGCACCCACAATAGAAAAACAGGAAGCAAAAAAAGCGATAACCAGGCCCGCTGATCCGTCAGGCAGTTCAGGTACCAGTCCACCTGTAATACCCGAAACGCTGGGCTTTGCAAAAAACAGGGTCGTTACAAAGGCAAAAAGCATCAATGCCACTAAAAAAATCATTAGCTTCTCGAGCACTTTATAAAAGGCCCTGAAGAAAAGCAAACCTATGCCTACAAGATTGAATACAATAACCCACAACACAGGAGATGTACCAGTGGCCTCAGCCACTGAAATGCCTACGCCAATAGAATTTCCGGCCTGGAAGGAGGTGGTAACAAAGAAAATCCCCAGTCCAATGGCCACAGCGGCAGCATTTCCCCATTTCTGACGAATCGTACCCAGGAGTGACTGTTCTGATGCCACGCCAATCCTGGCGGCCATAACCGTAAAAATCGTCATAAAAAAAATAGCCACCACAACAATCCACAACAGGCTATAGCCATAGTCGGCCCCCAGTTTTGAAGTAATCGTCATTTTACTAGGGCCAAAAACCAAGGCTGCTGTAATAATTCCTGGCCCAAGGGAAAGCAGCCATTTTTTAAGTTTTGATATCATTTTCAGGGTTTAATTTGGTTTAGTTACGGTATTGACAAACAGTTTATTTAACACTTCGTTAACGTACCCGAAAATATAAATTAAAATATTAAAATCCAATATCTTTTTTGGGGAACGCGCTTCAGCTTGCTTTATTTTTTCATAATATAGGAGAATATATCTCTCACTTCCTGCTCAGACAGATGTTCTAAGATACGTTCAGGCATCAAAGAAACCTGCTGGGCTTTCATCTCCTTAACCCGCGTTGCAGAAAGCACCATGTTTTTTCCTGCAACGGGCTGAAGTGTGATGGCATCACCATTTCTTGAGATGATTTTCCCCTCCAGTGTACGCCCGTCTGTTGTCACAATCTTGTGGATCACATAACCTTCCCTGATATCAGCATTGGGATCAACAATATTGAGCAACATGCTGTTCATGTTATCTCTATCGTAGCCGGTCAGATCTGGCCCTATATTTCCACCACCATCAAACAAACGGTGACAAGGGCCACAATTGCTGAGGTATAAAACTCTTCCTTTCTGAAGATCTCCCCTGCCAGAACGGATAATTTTTGCAAATCTGGCTATACTTTCGTTTTTTTCGGCAGATGTGGCCAGTTTCACATTTGGCCACAGCCTGTTTACCCTTTCAGCTATACCTGGATCTTTCAGCAGCTTCAGTTTACGGGCAACTGCATCAGGTACATCAGCTTTATTGATATTTCTGGTTTTTTCTATCGCCTCCAGAAATGAAGCTGCCCATAACGATCTGCTGGACACCAGGTCTATCGCAGCATTCCTTACCCCCACATCTCCCCGGTATTGCGGATATGCGGCCACGACTTTTCTGCCAATCTCAGGCATATCAAAATACTGTAAGGCCTGCAAAGCGGTTTGCTTTAAGGCTGCCGATGAACCCGATGTCTGTACTATTTTCAATAAGGCTGGCACTGCCTTTTTCTGGCCGCTTTCGCCGAGGAGCCTGGCATAGGTCAGTCGCTGTTGTGGATCGGCCTTTGAATCAGTAATAATCAGAATGGCTTTTTCAACAACCCCGATCTTTCCCTGCCTGATACCCAATGCCAGCGGTCCGCCAAAAAGTTCATTCTGATAAGGTTTTATGGCTTTCGCAAGGGCGGGTGATAGTCCGATCAAATCCCGCCCGCGAAGGCCTTCACTTAAACCACTGATCAATTCTTTTGCTGCATTTTTTGAAGGGGCTAGTTCAATTAACTTCGCAGCGGCTGTAAAATTGGCCTCTCCACCAGCCATCACATACCTCTGTATCAAACGCTTCAGTACTGTATTTTGAACGGTTTTACTTTTCCAAACTGCAGGCCGCTGAAATATATCCAGCACCTTACCGCGATCTGTTTCAGCTTTGGCTTCTATGGCCCACCAGATCAGCAAAGGAATATCCGCGTCGGCGGCATCATATCCGCCTTTCAATAAGCCTTCGATCATAGGGATAGCCGTATCACCAGGCAAACGTTTTGCGGTAGCAGCAATCTGGCTCCGGGTTTCAGGATCTGCTTCTGTTTCTGCCAGCCTGATCAGGTGTTTTGAAACTACAGGAGAGACCGATTGACGATCACCTGCCAACCGTACTGCCCAGTTTCTCACAAAGGGATCTTTATGGCTCAATGCAATGAGCGCAATGTCATCATTCAACCCGCCGCTCAGGTTAATAGCCCATAACGCTTCCAATGCCAGTTGCCCATCCGCAGATTTTAGCAGTGGCTGCAGCTGTGGCACCAAAGATTTGTTTTTACGGTTTGCAAACTGGATCTGCGCCTGCTGGCGGTACCATTTGTTTTCATTTTTTAACAATTGTATGAGCTGCTGTACCGAATACTTACTGATATCGAACTTTGGCAGTATGGCTTTATTCGTTTTACTACGCAGGCGATAAACCCTTCCCGATGTTTTATGCCAGGTATCGCGGGGATCTACATGCGAAAGACGACTGTCGTACCAGTCGGCAATATAAACAGCACCATCAGGTCCGGCCTTTACATTCACCGGGCGAAACCAGTGATCGCCGGTCGTCAGGACCTTATCTTCGTCAACATTCTTAAATGTGGATCCGAAAGGCTCCAGCCTTGTAAGCTGTACAAAATTCAGCAACGGGTTCAGAGCAAACATCTTACCCTTGTATCTTTGAGGCAGGCCGGTTTCTTCATATTTAATCAGGGAATGTGTAAAGCGTTTTCTTTCGCCGCTAAGCTGCATGTTTTTCAGGTTGCCAAAAGTATAGGCATTGGTATAAGGTCCGTGTTTGCCCAGGCTCTTCTGGTAATAGGCACCCTGTTTAAAATTAGGACCCCGATCGTAACCGTTATCTCCCGAGTACAATCTGCCTTTGCTGTCAAATTCAACATTGAAAGTATTGCCGCCACCTTCGGCATATACTTCAAACACATGGCTATCTGTATTGTAGCGCCAGATGGCCTGCCCCTGGAAAGCCACATGCTTTGAAACAGAAGAACTGATATCTGCAGTAGCGGTACTCCCCTGTGCCCCATATAGCCAGCCATCTGGTCCCCATCGCAGGCTATTTGCTACAGCATGTGTATCTTCCAGTCCAAAGCCTTGTAAATGAACAACCGGATTACCTTCGGGGATCCCGTCGTTGTTCCTATCCGGATAAGCCAGCAGATACGGCGGATTGAGCACCCAAATTTTACCGCGACCGGTTACTACACTGGTTGCAATATTTAGCCCCTTAATTGCATCAGTTGCCTTATCGTATTTTCCGTCTCCGTTGGTATCCTCAAAGATGGTTATTTTATCTGCGCCCTTAGCCCCTCCCGGTGGAGCAGTTGGTATTTTATCGAATTTTACCCTAAGGTAATTGTCGATACTGGTCACTTTCAAGCCTTCCGGATAGGGATATTGATGGTATTGTACCACCCAAAGCCTTCCCCTGTGGTCAAAACTCAATTCTACGGGCTGTACAATCTGTGGTTCAGCCAAAACCAGGTCTAAGGCCAGATCGTTCGGGTATTTAAAATGACTGAGCGTTTTTTGCGGAAGCGTAGGTTTTGAAGTATCACTGAGTGCACCAACACCTTTAAATGACTCCATATAACGGGCTACCTCTTCATTGTCACTTTGGGGTAGTTGGGTACCATTCCTGCCTTTTCTACCTGAATCCTGGTTACATCCAGCGGCAAGCACAACCAGGGCAATGCAAATTATCCCTATCTTCTCTATTGTGTTCATTTTCTCTGTTTTAAAGCTATAACTCATTGAGTTGTTGTCGTCAGTATTTTACAAAAATTCCCTTTTGCTGCATAAATCCATTAGCCAGTATTACAACATAGGTTCCAGGCACAAGTGTAGCAACGTTTACCGGGCTGGAATTCAGTCCTTTTTTTATCTGCACCTTTTTAGACAGCACGGTATGCCCAAGCACATTCACAATTTGCATATCGGCTGTTCCGGCATCAGCAGCTTCATATTCGACCTCCATATCTCTATTCGCCGGGTTAGGAAATATTTTGAGTTTTCTTTTTGGAGATACATCAGAACTAATTTTAGAAAGTTCTTGTATACTGCCAACCGGCTGAGTGGCTCCGGAAAAACGCAGACTGGTTCTTTTAATCAGTTTAAGCGTTTTAGAGAACCCATGTTCCAGGTTAAATGCCAGGGTAACCGAATTTGTTTGTGAGCTAAAAGAAACATTAAATGGGTTTTCCAGTACGTCCCAGTTACCATTAAGCACCAGGCTTACAGACCTTGGATAAGCGCGCCAGTAGTAATCGTAAGCAGTTTCTTTTTTTACATTCATATCCGGTGAATTCATGGTCACGGTAAGGGTATCCCCGTTTTCCTTTATACCCAGCAACGATACGTCGGAAACACTTTTTACAAATCCTGTATTTACTGTGTTACTGGCTTTATAAAAGGCATAGCTGGTAAGCGACTTAGGCAGGTATTTTACCACATGCATGGTATCGCTTTGTTTAAGCACCTGGTATACTGTATTTGTCTCGATCTGTGTAGCTAAGGCCTGCATAGCCTGAGGCGTTGTAGCCGGTACTACCACAAACTGATAACCAGACTCTATCGGATTAACTCCATGATTGATCCATGCCTTACTGGCCAAAGCCGTTTCAAATGAGTTGGGAAGAGTCTGATCCATCACTGTTTCTCTAGGAGTAGATTGCGGGCCCCTGAAAACCCGGACTGTCCCATTTCCGCGGGCCACATAATATCCGGTAGACTGGCCGTTTACGAGCCATAGGCCGGCCAGCTGTGTGTCCAGGGTCTGGTCATAGTCGGTGGTAACCGCTGTAGCTGAATTGACATAAATCGCCGGATTGACTGTTTTATTAATGCCCTGAAACAGATTAGTAGCCACATTTCCCCGTCCATCTATGGCATTGATGTTACTTCCAAGACATACCAGGATGCTGTCGAAGGCAAAGACCGTTTTCTTAAACCTCAGCCTTGAGGGCAGATAATTGCCATTAGCCATCTCGGCAAAGTTGAAACCAAAAATGCCATCATCCCCCAAAGATAAGGAACCTGCAAAATTAAGGTTCTGAAATTCCATAGCCGTATCTTTCAATGGTTGCAAGCCTGAAAAAGTGGGAAAATGAACCGTTGTAGTACCAGGCATAACGTTCCAATCCCAGCCTTTTCCACTAAGGATGTAACCTGTTGCATCCAGCGAACCTGCATACAGGATTTCCAGACTGCCATAACTCTGATAACGCCCATACCGGTTTTCATTTTTGTATATTTCTGCTCCAAATATTTTGCTGGTAAAGCCTCTCATTACCGCTGTCCATTTGTTCTTCCTCAGAATTCCTAAAGCACCATAATTGTATTGATGAAAACCCGAGGTAGAAACAGCATCAACTGAATATTTGCTTGTACCAGTCACATCGTTGTAAATAGCCCCCATTTCAGGGTCGGCGGGAATATGCTGTATATCTCCCCCAATCTCAATAAACTTCTCAAAATCAGTTATGCTCACCGGTAAGGCCGCAGGAAAAGGGTTTCTTCCCGATTCGGCATGCGCAAAAAGCACACCTTTGGATGAACCCATCATCAGATATTTCAAACCTGTGCTCATACGCCTGTACGCCGCCAGATCAATTTTGTATGCGGTTCCTTTTAGCAAACCAGCCAACCCTATCCATGTGGCCCAGGCCCCCATATAACTTGTATGCTGTGAGCCATGGTGATAGCCCACCCCATCTGGTTTAACCCCATCCCTTCCTCCAAGCGAAGGGACGGTATTGCGCTCCATGAACCTTTTAACCATTTTTAATTCCCTTACCGCCACATTGTCGTCGGGATCCAATACGGCCAGTTCAAACAAAAATGCAGTCCTTAATTTCAGGTAGTCTACGCTATATCCTTCCATAAAATTCGCACCATAGATCACACTATATTCGTTGGCCCACTTCAGCATTTTTATGACCTCAGCTCTGAGCGCAGGCGTATAATGCGGTAGTGCCTCCAGGAAACCTACCGGAAAAATCCGTGGATTGGTGTAGGAATTCGTTTGTAACACAATTCTGCCGCCCTCTGCCAGGCCTTCACTCATCAGGTACGCTGTAAACAATACGAGTTTGTCTTTTGCATCAGTATCTCCTTTATTGGCAGCTCTGGCCAGTGAACTGCAATGCCCGGAGATGAGAACAAGGGTAGCAGGATCGTATATTTTCGAGATGCCATTCCCCCTGATATTTCCGTCTGTATGATAGCCAATGCTGCAGGCAAGTACATAATTTTTTGCTGCAGTAAGTGCTGTCTCCGTTACAGAATCAGAATTTCTGGCAAAATGCGCCCTTAGCATTTGCAGATCTCCCAATTCCTGTGCTGTTGCTGCAACAACCGGCAAATCCGGTCCGTTCTTCCAGTTTTCCAGCACATTCAGGTACGGGGCATTTGTTACCTGTTTTACAAATTGGGGATAATCTGGCCATACATGCGGCCCTGGGATTCTTACATCTTTATTTCCGATGAGCGTCACCTCATCAATATAGATCAGGCAGCTGTCGGCAGTATTGGCTGGCTTATAGGTAATTTTCATCTCATTCAACAAAAAACCCGCCATAGGACTTCCGGCACTGTAATCGTAATAATACGAACGGTGAAATTCCCTCCAGCCTTTATAATTCAAAAGCATTTTTCCTGAACGTCTTACAATACCACTACCATCCATAAATTCAAAAAGCAGGGTATCGTTAGATGCGGCCGCAGCATGAATAAACATCCTGGCAATTGCCGATGCCGCAGTATCCAGCGATATCTTAGGGATAGCCAGGTTTGTTGCCAGGATGTACTTGCCGTTCTTTGCATGCCATTTCAAAGCTTTGCCAGCCTTTATGTGCTCAGTACTTGCCGCCAGTGCTGAATCGGCATTGGTTTGCCAGTTTGAAGGGATGCCAGCATCAAATGAAACAAAGCGCTGCTGAGCCCTGGCGCCCGCTATAACTGATACAACCATTAAGGCAATAAATAAAGTTCTCATTTTCATGTCAGTTTAAAATTACCAGCCTAGATTTTGCGTCAAGGCCCTGTTTAATGTAAGTTCCCTTGTCGGTATTGGCCAAAGCTTATTTCTGTCGGTAATGTTCGGGCCAAAACCTTTGATAAAGAGGTTTAAATAGGCGGGAGTTGTGGAGGTACCCAAATCCCTTTCAATGGTAGCTGAAAGCTCATGCATCCGGGATACGAAAATGTCCCAGCGTATCAGATCCCCTTTCCTAAAGGTTTCTCCACTCAGTTCCCGCGATCTTTCGTCGCGGATAAATGCCCTGAAAGTTTCTTTACTGGCGGTCACCGCAGCAGGTACCAGTGCATCCGCTGGTGTATAAATGCTTGCCGTTGCTGTTGCACCCGAACCGTTCCCCCCACTAAATGCGATCAAAGGGGCTGCAGTGTACCCCACACCCCTCGACGTCCCGTAAACTGCATCATTGGCAAAAGTTACCCCGGTAACTTTACCACCGGAAATACTGGCGGTAGCCACTACCCCTGAACCTCCGCCCCCTACAAATGTTACCGTCGGAGCTGTGGTATACCCGGATCCTCCATTGCCAATGGTCAGGGTTTTTATCCCTGTACACCAGCCCCTTCTTCTTACTTTATTTACAGCCTCTATGGCATCAGCCGTAGGCACTGAGTTTTCGGCCATCTCGTTTTCTGCTTCAGCGAACATCAGCAGCACGTCAGCATAGCGGAGCAAAGGACAGTTTATAGGGGTACCTGTTGTATTTTTTGGCAACACAACTTCATATTCCCGTCTGTACTTTGCCGGAAACCTGTTGTAGGCAGTAGTACGGTTAACAGTGGTAATAAAGGTCTTGGAATTGGCGGGCTGACTGGCACCCCCATACGTAAACCTGGCAATAGACCAGTCCCGCCTGATGTCACCCTCCTGAAAAAGATAATACAAATCTGCAGTTACCTTAAGGCCAGCATAGGCAAAGCCTGTTGCCGTATTGGATGAGGCCGGTCCGTTTACATCCCCTACAGAACCTGTTTCAGTAAAAGCATCCGATTTATTGCCCCAGAACTCCACCTCCCACAAACACTCCTTAATGTCGTATTTATCAGCGGCAAGATTAATGAATACACCCGAATAAGAAGGGTTCAGGGCATGTCCGGCCTCTGCATCATCCATTACTTTTTTAGCCCAGTCTCTTGCAGCCTTATATTTGCTCTGGTCTTTAACAGGGTAACCGGCCATATGCAGGCAAACCCTGGCCAATATACCCCTTACTGCCGATTTGTTTACCCGACCGCCAAAGCCCAGCTGGCTGATGCCCGATACCAGCCCTTCCGCTTCCGTCATATCTGCAATGATCTGTTCATAAACCTCTTTTGCCGTAGCACGGGGCACATCAACCGCAGTAACCGAGGGGGTTGGCTTCAGCATCAAAGGCACGCCACCGTAAGTTTGCACCAGTAAAAAATAATAATATGCCCTCAAAAAAAGTGCTTCACCTTTCACTTTAGCCCGTACCGCCTCATCTATAGCCGGATTATTGTTCAGGTTGGCGAGTAAATAATTCGCCCGCCCAATCCCTATATAAAGGGTGTTCCAGAAACTCTGAATCTCTGAATTGGCCGCTGTAAAATCGTAAATATGCGGTCCGGTAAGCGGTGCACTCTTCACATACCAGGATTCATCTCCTTCAAAGCCCCAGCGAAAATGGATCGGATTGGAGTACACCACAGCCAGGTTATCATAAACTCCGTTCAATGCAATATTTAACTGCTCGGCATTCTGATAATAATCAGAAGGTTCAAAAAAATCTTTGGGCTTGGTATCCAGCTGCTTTTTGCAGGCAGAAAAACCGGCCAGCAACAGGGCAGACAATAATAAATAACTGTATTTCATCATTTTATAGAATAAGGTCAGAAATTAAAATGTTGCATTTAAACCAAAAACAATGGTTCTGGGTATGGGATAAGCCGAAAAATCAAACCCGGGAGTAAGAACTGAGCTCCTTACAGATACCTCAGGATCCATACCCGAATAACGGGTAAAAGTCACCAGGTTCTGTGCAGTCGCGGTTAACCTTAGTTTACTCAGGCCTACCGATTTAATGTAGGAGATCGGTAGGTTATAACCCAGCGAAACTGTTTTCAACCGTAAATAAGAACCATCTTCAATTACCCTGGAGGAGTAACTGCCAATAGTGCCCTGTCCGTTCGCCTTAAAATTCTTATTGGTAGGATTGCTTTCGCTCCAGCGGTCTACATAACTTGCATATTGATTTAAACTCACCCTCACATTACCATTCCCTTCAAACATATATCTGTTGGCATTCATGATATCATTACCATAAGACCACTGCAGAAAAATACCAAGGTCAAAGCCTTTATAGCTGAAATTATTGGAAAAACCACCGGTGTGAATGGGCTGCCCCCTGCCAATAACCGTAAGGTCGTCGGTATTGATGATACCGTCAGCATTCAGGTCCCTGTATTTGATGTGCCCGGGCTGCGGCGAAGCTCCGTTATTGGTGACCCCGGGTTTCAAAGTATAAACCCCTGCCTGCGATTTATCAAAATCGGTTAGCTGGTAAACGCCATCAAAAATATAACCGTAAAACATCCCTGCGGGCTTTCCAATCTGCGAAATATAAGCCGGATTGGCATTATATTGCGATTCAAAGTTAACAGTTGAGTACAGCGCATCCTGATCCCTCACCAACTCCAGAATCCTGTTCTGGTTAAATGCAATATTAAAATTGCTCGACCACTCAAATACCTTGTTCTTAATATTTACCGTCTTCAATGCAAACTCAATTCCCTGGTTCCTGATTTTGCCAATGTTCTGCTGTACATTCAGTACACCGGTTGTTGCAGGCAGGTCAGCATTCAGCAAAAGGTCTTTCGTCGTCTTCCTATACCAATCTACTGTAAAGGCAATCCGGTCTTTATATAAACCCAGATCATAACCAACGTTCAGCTGGTATGTGGTTTCCCATTTCAGGTTCCTGTTACCCAATCCGCTCACAATTACCCCCTTACTCGGCAAAGCATTATTAAAAGAATAAGAATTGGCGATTGGAAAGCTCAGGCCCGCAAAGGCATCATAATTACCTACACGGTTATTTCCGGTACTGCCATAACTCAGCCTCAGTTTGGAGTTGGATACCATTGTCCATGGTTTCATAAAACTTTCATCCTGCATGTTCCAGGCAAAAGAACCTGATGGAAAATATCCCCATTTATGTCCTTTGGCGAACTTTGAGGAACCGTCACTTCTGAATGTGAATTCCAGCAGGTATTTCGACTTGTAGTTATAGGATAAACGGCCAAAATACGAAGCCATAAAGTTTCCGCCCGAATTTGCATAACCCGCATAAGGCACACCCTCATCCAGGCCTGTTGGCCCCAACTGCTCGTTTGGCAGATTCTGCGCGGCATAACCATAAGATTCTGCATTGTAATCCTGAAACGAAAACCCTCCCAGTACAGTTATTTTATGGGCTTTATGGATTGCAGCTGTATAGGTAACCGTATTGTCGCTGGACAAGATATTGATCTCATTGTAAATTACCGAGCCCCATTGTCCCTTCGCATTACGGGCATTTAGCGGGCTCCCCTGAACAGTTTTTGAATTGTAGAATAAAACCCCTCTCTTTTGCCTGTCGGAAACCGAGCCTGCAAACCTGAATACAAGATTGCTCAAAGGGCTGTAGGTAACATATCCATTGGCCAGAAAATCCGATGTCCGGCTCCTGTTGTACTCATTGTTGCTCGTAACAATAGGATTGAGCCTGATGTCGAACTGGTTGATGAGTTCAAAATCCCCGTCCTCTTCCAGCATATCCTGGTTGTTCCGGCCGTTTACAGGTCTGTATCCCCAGGCTCGCGACAGCAGATAAGTCGTAAAAGAAGGCCCGTTACCTTCAGAAATGGGCTGCCCATAGGTATTGATCTTACTATAGTTTGCGCTGATCCCTGCTTTCAGCTTTTTGCTGATGGTCTGATCAATCGAGGCCTTGCCCTGGTAGCGCTTAAAGCCGGTGTTGATGACAATCCCCTTCTGATCAAACAATGAGCCGGAAATGGAATACCTGGTCTGGCTGTTCCCTCCTCTCAGGGCGATATTGCTGATGGCAACCGGCGACTGCTGAAAAACCTGTTCCTGCCAGTTTATCCCCTCCATGTTCCGATACGTTTCCAGGGTTTTACCCTCCGTCAAATAGGTATTATTGGCCGAGGTCTGGTTCAGTTCAGTCTGGTATTTAACAAATTCATAGGCATTCATTACCGGTATGGTTTTCTGTACCTGCTGAAAGCCATAGGAAGAATTAAAAGTCACTACGGCTTTGCCAATCTTTCCTTTTTTGGTTTCAACCAGCACTACACCATTTGCTGCTCTCGAGCCATATATGGCTGTCGCCGAGGCGTCTTTTAGTATATTGATGGTTTCTATATCATCCGGGTTCAGCATGCCGTCTTCCGGATCTTCAATAGGAAAACCATCAATTACATATAAAGGGGAGTTGCTTTGGGTTAAGGAGTTTGCGCCACGTATAACGATGCTCATGCCCTTTCCGGGCTGGCCATCCTGGGCAGAAACCTGTACCCCCGCAACACGCCCTGCCAGCGCGTCTGTAAAGCTGGCCACAGGAGCCCTGGCCATATCGGTCATATCTACCTGCCCCACTGCACCCGTCAGATCAGACCTTTTAACGGTACCATAAGCTACCACTACCACTTCAGACAAATTGGAAACCGCTTTTTTAAGTGCCACGTTGATCACGTTTTTTTCTCCTACTACAAAAGCCTGTTCTGTATATCCTATATAGGAAAAAGTAAGCTGGTCGCCACTGTTTGCCTTTAATGTGTACTTACCGTTAGCATCTGTTGTGACAACCGCACTGGTCCTTTTCAACCTGATGCTGGTCATAGGAATGGAGACTCCTGTTTCTGCATCGGTTACAATCCCCGTAATGTTTTTAGCTTGTTGAGCTATCAACTCAACCGGTGTAAAAAAACAACAGAGTGCAACCGGTAAAACAATCAGCTTCAACTGTTTAATAATTTTTCTGTTCATACATTGGTTTAGTTTTGGTTATTTTTTTACTACGCCTCTTACTTTCGCTACATGCGCCCCGGTTATGTTTTCGGCACTGTTCCCAAAGCGTGTCCGTACATATGTCGCCACAAGTGCTATTTCCCGATCACTTAAAAAATCAAAGGCCGGCATTTGCTGATCGTATTTCCTGCCTTTTATAATTACCGGCCCGGATAGTCCTTTCAGTATTATTTTTATCAATCTGTTTTTATCACCCAATACCTCCTGGGTACCCCTTAAAGGTGGAAAAACCCCGGCAAGCCCTTCGCCATCGTTTTTATGACAGGAAGTACAATAATTGTTGTAAACAACTGCCCCATCCGTTAATGGAGGCTTTAACTGCTTTTCCTGTACAAAACCACCATTACTACTGTCACCCGGCAATATTTTGATGATCCTGTCATCTCCCTGCTTAGGGTATCCTTGGCCGGGATTCCAATCCCGGTTACTGGTCGACACATATACCTCTCCGGCAGGAGACACACATACACCCCTCAAACGACCAAACTCATGATCCAGGTAAACCTGCTCCGCAATTACCTTTGTTCCTGCGTCATTTAGTTTCAGTACCCTGAGGCTCTGTGTCTTCAGCGTTACCAGCAATAGGGCATTCCTCCATTCTTTTATCGCGCAATTAGCTCCGCAATAAGTTATCCCTGCCGGTGCGATAACTGGCGTCCAGGCCTTTACGGGTGCTGTAACCTCATGTGTTTTACAAAACAGCTGTTCCTTTTCTGTATCACAGAAGCCTTCAACATGGGGCCAGCCATAGTTCCCTCCTCTTTTTATCAGATTCAGTTCGTCGCCTATTGCGTCCCCATGCTCCGAACTGAACAATGTTCCCAGATTGGTAAAGGCCAGCCCCTGCGGATTTCTATGTCCGGTAGACCAAACCGGGCTTCCTCCAAAAGGATTATCAACCGGAATGCTGCCATCAATGTTCAGACGGAGTATTTTCCCGGTCAAGGCATTGGTATCCTGGGCACTGTTTCCATTGGTTGCGTCGCCTACAGTTAACATCAGCTTACCATCCGGTGCAATTACAAGCCTAGAGCCGGCGTGGCCGGTAGTTGCAGGGATGTCGTTTAACAATACCAGCGGGTGTATTAAAGTGTCGTTTATATACGTATACCTTACCAGCCTCAAAAAAACCTTTTTACCTTCTTTATAAGTATAATCCAAGAAAACATAAGGCAATTTCCTATCGGGATGTATAGTCATTCCAAGCAAACCGGTAGACCGGTTTCTGAAGGTATCCGCAATCCGGAGCAATAGCTGTTTCTCACCGGTTTCAGGATTTACCTTGCTTACTGTTCCGCCCTGCGCTGTAAACCAGATACAATTGTCCGGCCCCCAGGCAATTTCCCAGGGTACATCTAAGTTAACTGCAATGGTTTTAGTCTTAATCCCAACATGGGTACCCGACGATTTTACACCCCTGCCTGCATAGCCGTTCAGCAAAATGCCGGCAAATACAATTAAAAGTATGAAAGATGCTTTCATTTTGATTGGTTTATTGGGTACGTACCCGAATATAGAAACAGAAAGCCCTAAACACCAAATCGGCATAGCAATATACTGGTATTCCGGTATAGGTAAATACCGGAATACCAGTACAAAAAGACGAATGTTATTTTTTTAAGAAGCCCGAACGAAAAATCCGGTCCCACAGATCGGAGGTTACGCCATAGCCTTTTGTAGAGTCATCATAATGGTGCAGCATATGGTGTTGTTTAATTTTTTTCCATATCCCATTTTTAAATTGTGCATGGTGCAGCATATAGTGCGTCATGTCATAAAAAAGGTAGCCTGATATAAAACCTCCAAAAAAACCATCCAGCATTTCTACAGGCAAAAGCCAGCGAAAAAGAAAGTAAAATGCCGTGGCCAGGGGGATACTCGCCGAGGGCGGCATCACCAAACGCTGTGCATCATTCGGATAATCATGATGGACACCATGAAATATAAAATGTATGCGTTTGCCCCATTCCGAAGATGGATAGAAATGAAACACAAAGCGGTGCAACACATATTCGGTTAAGGTCCAGATCAGCAGACCTAAAAAGAGGTGCAGCAGAAACACAAGAAAACCATTGGCAGTAACCGAAGCCCAGAAAAAGTAGGCAATAACAGGTATATAAACAATTAAAGGCACATAAAAAGGCACTTTAGATAATGCTTCGAACAAAGGGTTCTTAAACATTCTTATAGATTCCCGGGAATTGGATACAAAATTTTTTTTCATCTTAAGTAATTCTGCTACCTGTAAAAGCGAAACGCTAAATTACAGCTTTTATGTCATTCCAAAAGTAGCAATTATTGAATTTCGGTCATTTTTAGTACCTGAATTTCATGGCCACATAAGGGTACCAGCCTTCGTTGGAATGCCCCGCCACCAGGCGAAATACCGTTAACGCTGCAGGGGCAAAATACACCCCGGCCCCATAGCCCTGGTGCCACACATCCGACTTCTCATTCCTTGCCCATACCCTTCCTACATCGTGAAAGGCAAGAAGACCAAACTGTCCGGGCAGTATATAATTGATAAAGTCAGCTACTTTATACCTCAGTTCCAGATTGTTGTAGAGACTGTGTTGCCCTCCAAACCTGAATTCCCTGTAGCCTAGCAAATTACCTTGTCCGCCTAAAAACTGCGACTGGTAAAAGGCCTGTTTACCTATAGTCATTCCCCCTCCAATCCTGTCGGTCAGGATCAGTCTGCTCCTGCGGTCTATACCTTTATAAACTGAAAAGCCCGCAGTAAGCTGTGCTATAGAATTTGAATAGGAGTTCAAACCTTTATAGGCAGTCAGCTTCAGGTCCAGGTAATTGCCCGAATCAGGTAAAATGTCGCTGTTCCTGTTGTTGTGGACAAAGTTGAAAGTAAGCCCCGCAAATGCTTTGTCTTTGGTAATGGTACTGCTATCGGCCGAGTTCAATGCAGAGGTATTGCTGATGAACCGCCCGTTATTATCGTGCTGGTTGTACCTGTAATACTGGAACGACGGACCGATACCTAAAGTTGACTTTGAGCGCTGCCACCTCACCGAGGGTTCAAACTGGTACAAACTAAACCTTGCCCGGTAATACCTTACAAAATCACCGGTCTTATTAAAAGTAGTTTCATTACCAAGGCCATAAAAATTCTGAGAGTTTTCAGGGGCAAATACATCAGCCTGCAAAACAATATCCGCTTTTCCCAGGGCCTTAAACAATTCCGAGCGGTAATTGAACCTGAAACCTTCGGTAGCAAAAGAATGCAGGAACGAGAAAGAATGCGTGCTGCCAAATGGAAGTTTCCGGAAACCCGGTTGTACAATTTTGTACGAAAGCCCCAGCAATACCCGGTCGTCGATGTTGTACCCGGCATTTAAAAGCAGCATTTTCCTGGTATACAGGTCTGTGTATACAAAATGTGTATTGGAAGTATCACTGTCAAAACGTTTGGCAATCTTTGCCGTGTTTCCGCTAAGGCTTACATTATTGTCCATGCCAAATACCTGTACCCTGTTTACACTATTGTCGATCTGATAGGTTTTCTTTCCTTCCACCCCAATAACCCTGAGCTTAATGGGCGATGTTTTGTTGTTGAGTATCAGGCTATCGTTTCCATCCCTTACGTACAGCCTGATCTCTTTGGTTACCGACGGATCAAATGTGCGGTTGAAAACCACATCCTTAACCATTCCATCTTTTGTAAGCTTATGTATGGTTACTGTCAATGCCCTTCCAGGGGCATCAACAATGCTAATAAATTCGTTTTTATTGCTGGCCTGTATGTCAACAATCCTGTTTATGAAATGATAATACCTGTTCATCATCACAGGCAGCTTTGCCCGCCTTTCCTTAAGCTGTGCCAGTAACCTGTCATGCCTTAAACTGTAACCAGGTTCAGGCAGTTTCTTCAGGGCTTTTTCAAATACCTCGTCAGTCAACAAGGCACAAAACTCCTTAACTACCCTATTCCATTCTTCTTCGTTCATTTGGGAAAACCAGCGCGCATATACCGCCCTTCCCTCCCAGAAAAACCAATTGATATCCGGCAGGTTGCGCTCATACCCCTGAATCATGGGCAGCAACCAGGAAGCCTGCGCATAACGGGGTATAATACCTTCCGACAGGTAAAACACCTGGTCCCGGTCGCGGGGTATAGGTATGTATCTTGTTGTTCCGTTCTCTTCTTTTACAGGCTTCCACCTCCACTGGTCTTCATGCCGGTCCCAATCGCCCAGCAAAGCGTCCAGGGCCTTGGCCCTTAAAAACAAAGGCCCGTCATAGGCATAATCATTATTATCGTTCAGCTTGCGCATCATCTTCTCCGAGTTATCGGTATCCCCTGCAGGTTCCCGCTCTTCAAGCAAACACAGGGTATTGGCAAATACCTTTGCAAACTCCCCAAGCTTTTCATCGGGCATTACCCAGCCAATCATCGGATCACTGTGCGGCACATTTACTGCATCTGCAATGTCCGGAACTACAAGGGCCGAAAAAGGGTTCTGGGCCGACATGTTGTCTTTCACTACCTCGCCCGCAAATGTTTTGCGGAATACCGCAGGCAAAAGTATCTCCGGAAATTTCTCTACACTGCGCAGCACCCATTCTTTCCCTAGTTTGTCTACCAGCCGCAGGGAGTGCGACTGGTTACCTCCACCACGCTGCGTAGGTGTCAGTCCTCCCTTTATGACAGAAATCCTGATCACCGGTACTTTTACAGGCATCGCATATTCCTTACGGTAATTCTCACCAAACAGAAAGCGATGAAATTTACCTACACTATCATACTTCGGATAAATCCTTACATCAATAGAATCCTGCGCCCGGGTAAGTAAGCTTACCATTAACAAAAGAGGGAAGAGAACAAATTTAGTCATGAGTTAAATATCTGAAAATAAAGCTACGCATTTCTTAATCTATGGTAAGATTTTTAAAATTCACAGGGCGTAATTTTGTGTTATCAAAAAAAGGAAATATATGAAAAACGAAATTTTAGGTATTCACCACATTACTGCAATCGCAGGAAATGCAAAAAGGAACTATGATTTTTACACCCGCATATTAGGTTTAAGGCTGATCAAAAAAACGGTTAACTTTGATGACCCGCATACCTATCACTTTTATTACGGAGATGAAAAAGGTACCCCCGGAAGTATCTTAACCTTCTTCCCATGGGAAGGCATGCCTGCCGGGCGCCGGGGAACAAGACAGGCAACAGAAATAGGTTATAGCGTTCCGGCAGGAAGCCTGGAGTTCTGGCAAAAACGTTTTGAAGATCACAATGTAATTTACAATAAACCAGCGGTTAAGTTTGGCGAACGTTACCTCACCTTCCTCGATCCGGACGGCTTAAAATTTGAGCTTACAGAGGCCAAAGTTAAAGACAACAGGCCACAGTGGGAAACTGCCGAAGTCACCAAAGAAAATGCTGTTCATGGTTTTCATCATGTAACTATTACCACCAATAAAATGGAAGGTACCGCAGCTGTATTAACCCAAATTTTTGGCTATAAATTAACCGAAAAAGAAGTTAACCGCTCCAGGTTCACAACTGATGCAGTTGAACACGCAGCTATTGTAGACCTGGTAGAAGCACCTGGTGAAGCAATAGGACACATCGCAGGCGGCTCCGTGCACCATGTTGCCTTCAGGGTAAAAGATGAAGCAACGCTAATGTATTTCAGGGACAGAATCGTTGAAATGGGATTGAACATCACGCCAAAGATAGACCGTAACTATTTCTATTCGCTGTATTTCCGCGAGCCGGGAGGTGTGCTTTTTGAAATTGCTACCGATAATCCGGGCTTCACCATAGATGAACCGCTTGAAGAATTGGGCAGGAATTTAAAGTTACCAGTACAATACGAAAGCAGCAGAGAAGAAATAGAAAGTATATTACCAAAATTAGATTAGCATGTATACCCATCAAAAAAATACCATTACTGCCGGAGCTCCGGTAGCAGAAGCAAAAAGTGCAGTCATTTTTATTCACGGCAGAGGCGCGTCCGCTACGGATATCATTGCTCTGGCAGATCACCTGCAAATAGAAGATGCGGCGTTCTTTGCACCCCAGGCTACAAACAACAGCTGGTATCCATACAGTTTCATGGCACCGGTTAAAGAAAACCAGCCGGCTTTAGACTCCGCACTTGAAGTAATTAAAGATCTGGTTACAGCTATCGAAAATGCCGGCATTCCCCAGAATAGAATTTATTTTGTAGGCTTTTCCCAGGGTGCCTGTTTAACGCTGGAATACATCAGCCGGAATGCAGCAAAGTACGCAGGGGCAGTTGCATTCACCGGCGGGTTGATTGGCAAGGAAATCAACATGCAAAACTACAAGGGCAACTTTAAACAAACGCCGGTATTGATCACCACCGGCGACCCCGATCCGCATGTGCCTGTTTCAAGGGTAGAGTTGAGCAAAGGCCTTATTGAAAAAATGAACGCCAACGTTACGGTAAAAATCTACCCTGGACGGCCGCACACCATCACAAAACAGGAAATTGACCTGGCCAGGAAGCTGATCTTTCAACTAAATTAAATACTCTGGCGGATGATTTATTAATCCATCAGGCAATCTTGTGACAAAGGGTTAAATGGAAAAACATTTTTTTGTAATTGCTGCAAAAAAATGTTTTTTTTGTTCTACATCTAAGCAAACGTTTTGATTATCAATCCATTTACCCCAAACCCTGCGCTACAGCCATATATACTGGCATACGGTTACGTGGAAATAAATGAACAAATTGATAGCAATAATCCCATCCATATTTTTCCTGTAGACTATACCGTAATGTGCTTTTCGCTCGACGAAAAAAAACTCATCCGCGAACTCAATACCACCAACACTTTTAAAAACCCGCTTAGTTATGTGGGTTTTCTTGATCGGCTCCGTTCCTTCGACTCTTTTACAAGGAAAGTAGTACAGGTTTATTTTAAACCTTTTGGTGCCTACAAACTCCTGGGCATTCCCCAACATCATTTCACCAATTCGGCTACAGACATGGAGGCTTTGTTTCCAGCATTAAAGTCAACCATCTGTCAGATGCGGGATGAAATGAAATCCCCGCAAAAGGTCATCTCAATTCTTGAAAGCTGGCTGTTACAGCGCTTGTTCCTGTCAGATAAAATCTGCACCGCAAGGATAGAATACGCCTGTGACCTCATTAAAGCATATGCAGGAAACATTCATATCGATGAACTTTGCAGGCAGGTAGCCATGTCGCCCACCACCCTTCGCGATCATTTCAAAGAAAAGATCGGCTTCGGTCCAAAAACTTTCGGGAGGATCGTCCGCTTTAGCCAGCTCAGGCGGTTGTTATGTGAAAACACAAGCCTGAAATGGACAGATCTTGCAGATAGGTTTGAGTTTTTTGATCAGACACACTTTATCAAGGAGTTTAAACATTTCTATGGTTGTACCCCGTCGCAATTGCATAAAATGGGGCAATTGAACTTCACAGGCAAGCTTACCGACAGCCTTGACCTTTAATTAAAAATCCGTTGTTTTTTACTATTTATTTTTTGCTAAAGCACTTACTTTTAAGTAATTCTATTTAACAATCTTAACAAACGAAAGAAATGAAACATTACTTTCCGACAAATCTGATGGACGGAAATATTTTTCCCTCAACCAGAATTATTCCCCGCTCGTTAAAACATACCGTTCAATCATTCTCTTCAAAAAGCTTCATGATTTTCAACAACTTAGAATAGTCTAAATTAAATTCTAACATTCAACCTTTTATGAAAACAATCATCCCTATTTGTTTTGCCTTAGCTACCGGAACAACTGCCTCTGCACAGCAGGCACAGCTTCAGCGTTCTGTAATAGCAAGTACCGGAGGTACCGCACAAATCAACAACACCATTATTCAATACACTATCGGTGATGTGTTGGTAAATCCCATTGAAAGTCCACCCTTACTGGTCACGCAGGGCTTCCAGCAGCCAGAAGTAGCTGGCAATGAAACCGACCCGGAAATCAATTACGTCAACAGTTTTATTGTTTATCCTAACCCAGCCACCGGTTCAACCTATGTAGAGTTCGATTTACTAAAATCAGGCCCTGTTAACCTGCAGCTGGTCAACAACGCCGGGCAAACGGTCAGAAATTTTACAGTAAACCTGCTGGCCGGTAAAGTGAAATACCCTTTGCTGATTTCCGGGCTATCTTCTGGCCTTTACTATGTTGTGCTCAAAGCAGCATTTAAGCAGTATTCCGAAAAACTAGTTATACAATAAGCTTATGAAACGTACGATTTACCTTGCTGTATGTTATACAGCATGCATGGTCTGTTGCTACCCTAACATTTACGCGCAGCAGGATAGCAGGGTTGTCAATACCGGTGCAGGTTTCCTGTTGCTCAGTCCCGATGCCAGAAACGCTGGGGTAGCCGAGGCAGGAACTGGTTTACCGGTAGACGCCAACTCCATTTTCATCAATGCTGCTAAACTGATATTTGGTGAAAAAATGGGGGTCAGTGTATCCTATACGCCCTGGATGAGAGAACTCACCAAAGACTCGCATTTGGGTTATTTAACCGCGTACAGGCACCTTAACGAGAGAGAGGCCCTTGGATTGTCAGTTAAATACCTTGATCTGGGTACCATTAGCTTCCGGAACGAAAGTGGTGAACTGCTTGAGGCCTATAAAGCCAATGAATTTTCCATTGATGCCAGTTACGTCCGAAAGTTTGGTGAAAACTTCGCCATGGCCTTAACCGCGCGGTATTTTCAAAGCGATATCGGCTCCGGAACCTACAACAACCTGCTCTTAAAACGTACCGATGCCTTTGCAGCCGACATTTCCCTATACTCAGATAAGCTGTCTCAAAAAGGCAAATATGGCAGGCGGTTTAACTGGGGGCTAGCCTTAACAAATATAGGTACCAAGTTAAAATACAACGAAGTACAAACCACCTTCATGCCCATGAACCTCCGGATCGGTGCAGGCTATTCACTCTATGCCACACCCGAAAACAGGTTAACCCTTTTACTGGATGTAAACAAACTCATGGTGCCTACTCCGCCGCGTTACAAACTCGATCAGGAGGGAAACATAACCAACCAGATAGAAAAAGGAAAAGACCCCAACAGAGGTGTAGCAAGTGCGTTGTTTACCTCGTTATTCGACGCACCCGGTGGCTTTAAAGAAGAATTACAGGAATTTACGATAGCCGGTGGATTGGAGTTCTCCTATTACGATCAATTCTTTATACGTACCGGCTACTTTTATGAAAACCCCGAAAAAGGGAACAGACAGCATTTTGCAGCAGGGGTGGGTTTTAATGCAAATCCCATCCGTGTAGATGTAAGCTATATTTTCCCAAGTGCGGAAAGGTATGTCATGCGCAATACCATGCGCTTCACCTTAAGTTACGCCCCTATTTTGGGCAAACCAGCAAAAAAATAATTCACATAAACCTATTCAAACGCTAATTATATGAAACATTTTACTGTATTCGCTTTCTTAATCACGCTTTTTGCCAGTCAAAATATTTTGGCACAAAGCGGCTTAACCGGAATAAACTACCAGGGGGTAGCCAGAAATACAAATGGAACGGTCTTATCCAACCAGGCGGTTAAAGTTAAAATATCTGTGCTCGGAGGCGCTGCTAATGGCCCTGTCCAGTATATGGAAGAGCACTCGCTAAACACCAACCAGCTCGGGCTTTTTACTTTGCAAATTGGTAAGGGAACCGCCTTAACAGGCACATTTGCCGGTATACCATGGCAAAATGCCAACCAATATGCCAAGGTAGAGATGGCTCTTGGCGGAGGCAGCTATACGGCATTGGGCACCACACAATTAATGAGCGTTCCTTTTGCATTGTATGCAGCAGCCGGCACACCCGGCCCTATCGGGCCGGTGGGACCCGTTGGCCCGATAGGACCACAAGGTATCCAGGGTGTTCCAGGGGTCCTGAATGGCCCAGCCGGGGGCGATCTGACCGGCAACTACCCTAACCCAACTATTGGCAATGACAAGGTTACCACAGCTAAAATAGTAAACGGTGCCATAACTTTGCCTAAACTGGCTGCCGGTGTTATTCCCACTACCCTGCCTCCTAACGGCCCAGCCGGCGGCGATCTTTCCGGCACCTATCCAAACCCATTAATTGCCGATGGTAAAGTAACTACCGCCAAACTGCTGGACGGTTCGGTTACACTGCCCAAACTGGCGGCCGGTGTTATTCCAACTGCCTTACCACCCAATGGTGCCGCAGGCGGCGATCTTTCCGGCACTTATCCAAACCCTTTAATTGGCGATGGTAAAGTAACTACTACCAAACTGCTGGACGGTTCAGTAACACTGCCCAAATTAGCCCCTGGAATTATCCCCGCCGCCCTGCCTCCAAATGGTGCCGCAGGCGGCGATCTTTCCGGCACTTATCCAAATCCGGTTGTGGCCAATATCCAGACCAGGCCGGTATCCAATGTAGTCCCGGTTTTAAACGATGTACTCAAGTTCAACGGCGTAGCCTGGACTCCAGGCTCAATTGGAGGTGGTGGTTTTGTATTACCGTTTAATGCCAATGAAAACAATGCCGGCACCTTATTTTCTATCAACAATGCAGGCGATGGAACATCCGTAGAAGGTACCTCCTCCTCAACAACAAGTAGCATAGCAGCCATAAGAGGCATTGTTTCGAGCACCACACCAGGTGGATTTTCCAGCGCAGTAAGAGGCGTCAACAACGGTACCGGAGGCTTAGGGATAGGGGTATGGGGCTCTCAGGCAGGCTCCGGTTGGGGCGTTTACGGAGTTACCCCAAATGGACTTGGTGTATATGGAAATGCTTCGGCAGGAGGAACAGGCGTATACGCAAACAGCAATACAGGGACAGGTTTAACTGCCACCAGCAACAATGGTCCGGCAGCAAACATTTCCATTTTTAACAATGCAAACAACAGTACTGCGCTCGATGTCTCTACAGTGGGCAATGGAACCGGTCTGGCTGTAAATACTTCCGGATCGGGCACAGCCGTAAATGCAAGCAGTGCCGGTTCCCATGGCGTTCGTGGAACCACCGCTGCTATAACGGGAGCCGGTGTGATAGGTTATAATACAGCGGGTGGAGAAGCTGTAGTCGGAATTAACACCAGCGACATTGCCGGAGCAGTTGTAGGCCGCAATGACGGTGGCGGTTATGGTGTGAGAGGTTTCATTTCTACGAATGCTACCGGTACCGGAGTTGGTGTACTAGGCCAGGTTGGCCTTAACAACAGTAATGGCAGGGCTGGCAGGTTCGAAAATTTCAATGCTACAAATACCCTCGGAAATACCCTGGAGGTAGAAACCAATGGAAATGGAAATATCCCCGATAACACGCAGGGAAATGCAGCTTCCTTTCTGGTAGACAATACAAATAGTGTGGCTGCAGGCGTAAGATCTGAAGTAAAAACCATTTTTGGCAACTTTGGTGCAGCGGGTATCTTTGGCGTTTCCTCTGGAACAGGTGGCTTTGCAGGTCTTTTTCATTCATCCAATGCTGCAGGTAATGGCCCTGCCCTGGTAGCCATCCAGGATGGAAACGGCAATGCCATCACAGCCAATGCAAGTAAGAATGGCAATGCCGTAGAAGCCAATATTGATGGTGGCGGGAATGCACTCTATGCCTGGGTCCCTACATTCGCCACAGGAAGGGCAGGTAGGTTTAACATCTTCAATGATGCAAACACCAGTGATGTCATTACGGTAACTACTGTTGGAAATGGAATTGCAGGGAATTTCAAAGTAGACCGGGTTACCGGTACCTCTCCTGCTGTAAGAGGTGAAGTAAATTCGCAATTTGCTAACTTCGGTACTGCAGGTATTTATGGAATAAGTTCCGGTACAGGTGGGTATGCTGGTTTATTCCATGCCTCCAATCCTGCAGGAAATGGTCCTGCATTAATTGCCATAGCAGATGGTAATGGAAATGGGATAACGGCAAATGCTTCCAATAGTGGTGATGGCATTGAAGCCACCGCCGATGGCACGGGTAGTGCTGTATACGGCTGGATCCCAAATTTTGGTGATGGCAGGGCAGCCCGTTTTGTAAATTACAACACTGGTAACACCAACCCTGTGGCCACTTTCGAGCAGCACAGCAATGGCTCAATCGCCCTGTTCAAAAGCGGCAACCCCGGAACCGTAAATGTTGCCCGCATCAACTCTGCCGGACGTGGTTTCTTTAATGGTGGTACCCAAAATTCAGGTGCAGACATTGCGGAATCCTTTGAAGTAGAAGGTTCGCTCCAGGCTTATGAACCCGGAGATGTGCTGGTAATTTCTACCAATACCGACCGCACCGTAGAGAAATCTGCCGGCGCTTATTCTACCCTGGTTGCAGGTGTATACGCAACCAAACCGGGGGTACTGCTAACAGAAAAAGAAGGTGTAGAAGACATCACAGACCAGGTTCCTATGGGCGTTGTAGGCGTTATCCCAACCAAGGTTTGCGACGAGGGAGGGCCTATATCCAGAGGAGATCTGCTCGTTACTTCATCAACCCGGGGAGTGGCTATGAAAGCCGATCCCGAAAAAGTTAAAATCGGACAGGTACTGGGCAAAGCGCTTGAAGGCTATACTGCCAAAGGTATAAGTAAAATCAAAGTCCTGGTCAGCATTAAATAACATTAAATCATCAGCTAAAAAAATCAACATGAAAACAATTCATCATATCAGCACACTACTCTTTGTCAGTGTTATCCTAATCCTTGGCTCAAACACTAAGGCACAGGAATTCAAAACAGGCGAGAGCATCAAAGCACAATTGCTTCAGGGTACAACTCCAGGGCTCAAATTAGGGCCTGTTGTACAGAAAAAACAGTCGGAAGACAACAGCAAAGAGTTGCAATATACTTCTGGCAATTTCAAGGCCTACCTGCAAAAAGCCGCTCAGGGATCAGGGGCTGGCGGTGCAGGTACACAATCCAGATCTATTGCCCCCTCGGCCAATAAAGCAAAAACAGGGAGCAGCCAGATGCCAAGCGATGGAAAAACACCCGAACCAGAACAAAAGAAAACAGAGGCCCCAAAGCTGCCTCCTATGCAAACCGAGCAAAAAGGCACTGTACCTCTGTAAGCCACTATTTACGGGAAAGAGCTGTACAATGTACAGCTCTTTTTTTGCTGAGTACGTATCAATTTACTGACAAAATAACTTTGGCCTGTAAATTGGATAGCTTTATTCATGCTTAAAATATTAAAATTATTAATCATTGCAGCAATTATCGGACTTCTTGGCTGGTTAATTGCCGATAAGTTCAGTTTCAAAACCACTGTCGAAAGCAAACATCAGCTATTACTGGAGCGTGTAGAAGCTATGGGCAAACTGGAGCTCGTAAAATACCGCATCAGCGATGTATTGGAACATAAAAACAAAACCCCTTTCCTACCCGATGCCAGCGTGCTGCTCATCATCAAAGCCGATGCAGTGGGCTGTATAGACCTTGCCAGGGTTAAAGCCGAACACATCAAGGTTTACGATGATTCTGTAAACATACAATTGCCCCAACCCGAAATCTGTTACATCAAAATAGACCACAAATCTTCGCGGGTTTACGATACCAAAATGGCCTTTTTCCGTGAGGCCGATCTTGTTGATGCAGCCTACAAAACTGCCGAAAAACAAATCGCAGATGAAGTCCGCAAGTCAGATATCCTGCAGCAAACCCGGGCAAATGCATTAAACGTCCTTCGCCCCCTGCTCACAGGGCTGGGCTACAACAAAATAAGTTTATCTTTTGAGTAATAAACTGCTTTTCATTGAGTTGCTATTTTTTTATCTTTAACTATGAAACATAGCATATGCTCATTTGTTATTTGCCTTTTGGTATGTACAGGCAGCCTGGCTTCTGCACAGCAGGCCAACCCTAAATATGATAAAAAACTGGCTGACTCGCTCAAGGCCGATGCGTATGGAATGAAAATGTATTATCTCGTTATTCTAAAAACCGGGGCAAATACCACTGAAAATAAAACAACTACCGACAGTCTTTTTAAAGGCCACATGCAAAACATAGGTCAGCTTGCCAAACAGGGCAAACTTGTGGTGGCAGGGCCCATGAAAAAGAATGACAAAAATTACCGGGGCATTTTCATCTTAAATTCAGCAAGTATGGAAGAAGCCGCTGCTTTGCTGAACACAGATCCGGCAATCCGGCATAAACTGCTTGACGTTGAAATTTATGGCTGGTATGGATCGGCGGCCCTTCCCATGTATCTTCCTTATCATGAAAAAGTAGAGAAAAATCAATGATTTTTCTTACCTTCCGCTATCTAAATTAATGTCAATGAAACGATTTCGCTTTTATGCGCTCCTGTTGCTGGTGGTTAGTATAACCAGTTCCTGTAAAAAAGTACCGGTATTAGACTGGATTACCCCAAATCTTTCGTTCAAAATTGATGGTGCGGCTAAAGAAGTCAAGGGAAGTAAAAATGCCTTAGCAATATATGTGAAGGAGTTGAATATTATGCACATCAGCGGAATTATCAGCGAAGATGAACAGATTAATCTTACCATCGGCAATTTTCATGGCGTTGGAGAATATACCGTTGAAGGAGAAGACTTGCTGGGACTTTATACTTCCACTGATCTGCCACAAAGCCTCATCGGTACCGAAGGCAAAGTAAAAATTACTGAATTTGTAAATGAAAAAACCATAAAAGGGGAATTTCAGTTCAAAGGAGTTTTATTTATTATACACATTGGCACAGATAATACTGATCCCGATAGCGGTTCTACAGAAACCAAGACCGTATCTGAAGGCAAATTCCAGCTAAACGTAACCATAGGAAAACCTGAGGATATAGAATCGGGAGATGTTGATATCGAGATCGACTAGGCCTATAGGAGTAACCCGGATTCAAGTCCGGGCAGGGCCTGACGATATCGAGATAGACTAATTCCTCTTTGCTTTTTAAAGAACTTGTTCAGGTGGCTCCCGTCTGCAAACCCGAATTCATCAGCCAGTTCATTGATCCTCAAATCACTGAATTTTAACCGCCATTCAATCAACCTGATCCTGTAGCCACTTATAAACTGCTGCAGGGTCTCCCCACATTGTTTTTTAAAGTAAACACCCAGATAGGTCTGGGAAATGCCAAAAGTATCGCCAATAGCCGCGGCGGTTAGCTGTTCCGGTATAAAAATGTTGCGCTCAATATGATTAATGATCTCAAGTATCCGTTTATCCGTATTATCCCTCACATTTCCTGGTCTTAATTTAGCGATATTCCTGGCAGCAATCACAATCAGGGCATTTACCAGGTTCATCTCCAGGTCCTGCTGGTAAACACCACCCAGCTTCATACCAAAAAGCAATGAATCTACTATCCTTTCTACAAGCCGGCTGTCCTCCTTGCACCGCATTACACAACCCGATAATTTGGTCGCATAGAAAAGCAGACACTCCAGGTGATGTATACTTTTCCAGGGATAACTCCTGATGTAGCTGTCACTGAAACGGATCAGCAGAAATTCTGTCTCTTCCACTATTTCATAATGATGGTGGTCATTGGGCGCAAGCAGCAGCAGGTTGCCATCACGATAGGCCATCCTGTTCCCGTTGATGTTTACAAATCCCTTTCCTGAAATCAGGTATACCATTTCAAAAAAACTATACTGCCTGTTGCTCAGCGGGCAATGGTCTGTTTTAAGGTACTCCACCTCTACAGCCTGGTGTATGTTCTGTTTAACCATAATACAAACATACCTTTTTATAATAGAAATGAACCGAACAAAAGCGCTTTTACCGGTCTATTTTTGTCATAAAAACAACAACTATGCATAACAAGAAAAAAAATAACCTTACCCTTGCGGCCATCTGCCTGTCATCACTCATGTTCGGACTGGAAATTTCAAGTGTTCCTGTTTTGCTGCCCAGCCTGGAGAAAATATTACATGGCAGCTTCACAGATGTACAATGGATTATGAATGCTTACACCATTGCCTGCACAACGGTACTGATGGCTACAGGGACCCTGGCCGATCGTTACGGTCGGAAACTGGTATTTGTCATTGGCCTGGTGCTCTTTGGCATCACCTCTTTGCTTTGCGGTCTGGCTACAAACATGCCGCTGCTCATTGTTAGTCGTTTTCTCCAGGGGCTGGGTGGCGGCATTATGCTCATTTGCCAGATCGCCATTCTGTCTCACCAGTTTCAGGAAGGGCCTCAGCGCAGCAAAGCATTTGCCATGTGGGGCATAATATTTGGCATAGGCCTGGGTTTTGGCCCGCTTATAGGGGGCCTGATCCTTTCATTTTCCAGCTGGAAATGGGTTTTCCTGGTTCATTTCCCATTAAGCATATTTACCCTGGGCTTAGCGCTTGCAGGTATATCAGAATCTAAAAATACCCAGGCCCAGCGTTTGGATGTTTGGGGCATGATCTCCTTGTCGCTAGCCGTTTTTGCATTGATCTATTTCATCATCCAGGGGCCGGTATTGGGCTTCGGCAGTACAGCCGCATTGTTCATCCTTGCAGGCGCTGTATTTGCTTTCCTGCTCTTTCTCTATGCCGAAAAAACCTTCGCTCAGCCCATGTTTGATTTTACCGTATTCAAAGTGCGTAACTTTTCGGGCGCCATCATTGGTTCCATAGGCATGAACTTCTGCTTCTGGCCCTTCATGATCTACCTGCCAATTTATTTTCAGGGAGTACTGGGTTACAGCAGCCTTTTTGCCGGAACCGTCCTGCTGGCCTATACCCTGCCAACGTTGGTTGTCCCACCACTGGCGGAACGCCTGCTGCTAAAATACCGGCCCGGAATTGTAATTCCATTTGGTTTATTCAGCATTGGCCTTGGTTTTATACTGATGTGGCTGGGCATCAGGGCCGCACATCCGGGATGGCTCAGCATGCTTCCCGGCACCCTCTTGTCTGGCATTGGCCTCGGCTTTTGCAATACACCTGTAACCAATACCACCACCGGATCCGTAAGTTCCGATCGTGCCGGAATGGCATCCGGGATAGACATGAGCGCCAGGCTCATTACCCTGGCAATCAACATCGCTTTAATGGGCCTGGTTTTGAGTAAAGGCATCAGCACACACTTAAAAGCAACATTTACAGGCAGCTTCAGCTCAACCCAGCTTCAGGGCATAACCGAAAAAATAGCTGCAGGCAATATGAACGGCCTGGGCAGGGAAAGCCAGGCAGCGCTCAGCTATGGTTTTGAACTGCTCACGCTTTTTAGTGGAATTGGTGTCTGGATACTGGCAATCCTCAGTTTTTACCTGTTCAAACCTAATTTACGGCCCGCTAAAGCATAACTGCAGCAATGCCCATTACTTCCTTGGCGGCAGTTTGGGCATTTTGCTGCTCCTTTCAAATTGGTAAACCTTAATGTTCTCCCACATCATCACTTCGCCGCCTACGTTTTTGATGGCCCTGATTTCTCCATCCTGAGACACCACAAAACCAAGGCTTTCGGGATGTTTGTAGCAATAAGAAAACATCGACTGGTGCCTTGTTCCGAAATGCCTGGGGTCTATTCTTACCTTGTTCACTGAAAGTTTGGATGATCTGTTCAGGAAAACGTAGGGTGGCAATTCTTTTTCATTGATAACTGCTCCAAACCCATGTACATTTAAATGAGGCGACAAAACTACCAGGCCATCTACACAGCTTAAAGAAGAAACAAACCTTACAGCACCAATCAGCTCATTATAGCTGTCTTCAATTTCCAGTGCATTCTCATTAAACTCGTCGTGGAGCACCGAAGGAATGTCCCGTTTCTTGCGTTTATACATTTTGATCTCATCCAGCAGCAAATCATTATCCGTAACACTGGTCAGAATATGTAAAATTGCCGATTCTATCCGGTTATATTCCAATTGGTATTTCGTGGTCAGATCGCTCACAAAATCTTTTGTAATCAATATCGCGCCCCCATGATGATAGGTTTTTATTTTAAGCAAAATCCGGCTAATGGACTGGATCACATATTCAAAAATAATGTCGTTGTACACCCCCGCATCATCAGCACTCAGGTCATGCCCTACCTTCTTTTCAATAAAAGATTTGCTGTATATCGCTTTCTTTCGGATGAAATCTGAAACCGGCCCATATTCAAAAACGTTCGGATACAATTTAACCAGGGAGTTCTGGTTCAGCGTGGCTACCGGATGATAATCCAGCATTACATTCAGGATGCCGATACCATTGATCATGGTTTGAATGATCCCCGGATAAGGTGGTTTATCATCCTGCTCATAATTCAGGTAGCTCTGGTAATGATAGGTCTGGTCAATCATTCCATAAATAAAAAGCTTATGATTTTCATCATAATGAACAGACAATGTAGAACTCCAGGGATCGGCAGCTTTAGAGAGCTTAACCAGGTTTTTTATCGAAAATTCTATAGGTGGTTCAAAAGCAAAGAAGTTCCAGTTATCGTGTTGTACCGGTTCATCTCTTTCTATAGATCGATGGTCCAATAAAGTAACGGTAACTTTGATGTACTGCCCCTCCTCTGTTTGCAGACTCGTATAGTACAAGGTATTAAACAATTCCTTTAAAATAGCCTCAGTAGGTTTTTCTTCCTTTATTTTAGAGCGCTGCAACTCAGCGTATACAAAACCTGCAAGGTCATTAGACGTAAAATGTTTTGCCATATCGGATAAATTGAGGCTTAAATCTACTCTTTTTTTATCTCGCTTCTAAAAATCAATAGCGCTTTGTAGCTCAGCCGAACACTGCTTTGGCCTTATTTATCGCTTTGGTAAGGTCAATGCCCTTACCCAGCACGCCTTTAAAAAGATCACCGGTTTCTTTCAGCCGGTCCAGGGCATTAAAAATTGTAAAGTCCGTCATTTTCATCCCCGGCTTCACCTCGTCCCAATCCAGAGGCATAGATACTGTAGCGCCCGGCTTAGGGCGCAAAGAATAAGGCCCTGCAATTGTGGCGCCCGGCCTGTTCTGCAGAAAATCCAGGTACATCTTTCCCTTACGGCTGTCCACCATTCTTTCCAGGCTGGTAAATTCCGGAACCTGCTGGTGTACCAGGTTAACAATAATTTTAGCAAACATCTGCGATTGGTCGTAAGTATATTTAGCACCCAGGGGGATGTAAACGTGCATGCCTGTTGATCCCGAGGTCTTGGCATAACAAGGTACTTCCATCTGGTCAAGCACCTCCTTTACCATCCTGGCCACTTCAATCACCTGGTCAAAGGTGTTCTTGTCGGGGTCAAGGTCTATCACACAATAATCCGGGTTGTCGGGCGATTGCCTTCTGGAAAACCAGGGGTTCATTTCAATACAACCTAAAGAGGCCATCCAAAGCAAAGCAGCTTCATTATTGCCCAGCAAATACTCCTTTTCCTCCCCATCGCCTGTGGTGTAAGGAAAAGTCTCTGCCCAATCCGGAGCCTTGCCTTTCACATCTTTCTGGTAAAACCCTTTGGAATGTATACCGCCCGGAAATCGGTTCAAAGACATCGGCCGGTCTTTCAGATAGGGCAAAATGTAACCGGCCACCTGGTAATAATAATTAAACATATCGCGTTTGCTCACCTTATCTTCCGGCCAGTAAAGTTTACTCAAATGCGTAAACTTCAATTCATGACCGTTTATTTTACGCACCTGGGTTTCGTCTTTAGGGTTCAGCAAAGTCTTGCGCCCGGCAGCTTTAGGCGGTCTTATTGCCCCTGCATGCCGGTCTTTCTGTACCGGTTGGGTCTCCTGCTCATCAGGCAGTTCCGCTTCAACAATTGCCTTAGTTTCAACCGGGGCCTCTCTCAGCACATCTTTGGCCTTCTTATCTGATCGCATCCCTTCAAAAGAAGGATGGCGGAAAACACCATCGCTGGTTACCTCGGTAAAACTCACTTCGCATACCAGTTCAGGTTTAAGCCATGTTGCCTTGGCCTTAGGCGGGTTAGGCCGAAACCGTGAAGGTTTGTTCACATCCGGTATTTCCGAAAAGGGGCTTTTATTGATAATCAGCGGTTCAAATTGAGCCATCATTTCCCGCTGGGCCTTATCGTTAAAGCCAGTGCCTACTTTGCCCACATACTGCAGATTTCCGTTCTCATAAACGCCCAGCAGCAACGAACTAAACTTTTTAGAGGTCCCTTCATTTTTTGTAAAACCAGCAATTACCACTTCCTGACGCAGGTTTACCTTAATTTTCAGCCATTCAGCTGAACGGGCATTTTTTGCGTATACACTGTTTGCTTTTTTAGCAATAATGCCTTCCAGGCCCATTTTTGTGGCAGCCTCAAAAAATTCAGTCCCCTTGGCCTCAAATACTTTGCTCAGCCTTATGCGGTCATCATTCTGGGGTAAAACTGCAGCTAAAATTTTCTGCCGTTCCAGTAAAGGAAGCTGAGTATAGTCTTTACCATCAAACCAAATCAGATCGAACACGTAATATACCAGTTCGCCATCCGCCTCACTTCTCCAGTTTTGTAAATCGCCAAACTTCGAAATCCCCTTATCATTGATCACAAGAATTTCACCGTCCACAACAATGTCCATTTTCCAGCTTTGCAGCAATTCAAAAATGGGATAGAACTTTTCGTTAAACTGTTTATTGTTGCGCGACAGCAACTGCACATCCCCACTCTTTTTACAGAAGCCCAAAGCGCGGTAGCCATCCCATTTCACTTCATATATCCATTCCGGATCATCAAAAGGCTCATCCACCAGCGTGGCCAGCATAGGTTTCATCCCTATTGGAATTTTTGCTTTTTTCCCCTTTTTAAGCAACGGTTTAATCAGGTCTTCCTCATGCCCGTTCTTCCACACTTTCTCACTGCTGTTTTCCATTTGTGCTATGGTCTTTTCAGAAAGCACAGATTTATCTTTTTTGGTGATGTCAGCTGTCGAAGCATACTCATCCTTATGCTTAATCAGCAACCAGCCGTTCTCGCCCATCCCATGGGTTTCAACCAATGCATATTCACCTTTGAGCTTTTGGCCATGTAAAATGATTTTCAATGACCCGGTATGCAGCTGATGCAAAAGGTGCTTCTCCTGGGCTTTTTTTCCCTTAATCTGCTCAATAGGTTCATAAGTACCCTCATCCCATACAATCACCGTTCCGCCGCCATATTCACCTTTAGGGATGATGCCTTCAAAATTCTTATAATCGAAAGGATGATCTTCTACCATCATGGCCAGGCGTTTGTTTTTAGGATCAGTAGAAGGTCCTTTCGGTACTGCCCAGCTTTTCAATACGCCCCCCATCTCCAGCCGGAAATCATAATGCAGGCGCGAAGCATCATGCTTCTGGATTACAAACTGCAGCTTACCACTTGCAGCAGGTTTGCCAGTCTTAGGTTCGGTGGTTTTGTTAAAGTCGCGCTTTTCGTTATATTTTTTCAGGCTCATAAACAAATGTTTTAGAACTGATTAACAATCTAAAAACGGCTTGGTTTTCAAACCTGTTCGTACCTGCTTTTTCCAGAATAACGCTATGCCTGCTGCTTAGTGCCCAGACTTTTCATCAACTGGTCGTATAAATTGTCGCTACCAGCATTCTGAGGTTTTATTTTTTTGATAACTACGCGCTTACCTTTGGCTTTGGCTTTAATGATTTTGAGCAGTTCTGAATTGTATTCATCCTTGAAAGCACTGATGTTAAAGGGAGAACTGTATTGTTTAATCAGCGCTAAACCCACATCCATTTCTTTTTTGGTGATTTTGCTATCTCCCACCTTTTTCAAATCTTTCCTATCCCTTATTTCTTCCTCGAACCTTATTTTCGTAACTACAATTATGCCATCCATTGGATGTATTATACAAAGGTTTTCGGTATTACGGAGCACAAAACGTGCAACGCCCGCTTTCTTCGATTTTTCAAGGGCTTTCAGCAAAAGTGCATAAGCTTTAACGCCCTGTTTTTCAGGTTCGGTATAATAAGATGCTTCGTAATAAATCGGGTTGATGTCTTTTATATCCACAAAATTTTCGAGTTCTATTACTTTGTTCTTTTCCGGGGCTGCATCTTCAAAATCATGCTCATCCAGTATGATATAACGGTCTTTCAAAAAATAGCCGCGCACAATCTTTTCGTAAGGAACCTCTTTGTGTGTATGTTCGTTTACGCGCAAAAATCTGATTTTGGCGTGATCCCGCTCGTCGAGCATGTCCAAATCAAGATGGCTGTCTTGTACCCCTGAAAAGAGTTTAACAGGAATATTAACCAAGCCAAAACCAATGGCACCTTTCCAAATTGATCTCATCTATTGTTGCTTTTTGAATAAAACAACCTACTTCAGCTATTGTTTTCTTCGCGCCGCAATGCTTCATTGATCCTGGCCGGGGTAATATCCTGACTTGGCCTTGGCGCATCATCATCAAATATTTTCCCGTCTCTGCCAATTATGATATAGCGGGGAATGCCCATAATGTTAAAGGCTTCAGCAACCGGGCTTTTAAAGCCGCCTGGTGATAAAAGGTGTATCCCCTCTATCTTGTCATCTGCAATAGCTTTTTTCCATAGGTCAGCGCTGTCATCAATACTTATATACAGAAAAACCACCTCTTTATTATCTTTGAAACTGGCATGCAATTTCGGACTGCCATTTTTCATTTCATACCTGCACGGGCCACACCCGCTACTCCAGAAATCCATGTACACCACCTTACCTGCAAAATCCTTTAAGGTCACGTCTTTGCCATCCTGGTTTTTAAGTGTAAAGAAGGGCGGCTCTTTGCCTGTTTTTACCCTGGTAAATTTCTCAAAAATGAGCAGGGTTTCCCTGGCATCTTCGGCAGTGGCATATTGTGTAAGGTATTTATCCAGCAATGGCTTATACATTTGCATGTCTTTTGCCCCATAAGAGGCCGTTTCAAAGTTTTTGCGCAGGGCAATGCTGCGGTTTTTTCCTGAAAAATGTTTTTCAATCAGCTGATATTGCAGGTTTGTTTTTTCTTCAGCAGGCAAAATGCTGTCTGTTTCCCCCCGTGCCGCCATGGCCTTTAACCTTAAAAAATCAACATATTTCCGCGTTATAAAAATAACATAGGTTTGATTTGAAAGCAGCTGTTCATCCATTTTAACGCCCTTATCAAGATTCCAGTAGCCGTCCGGAATTACGGTCGACAACTTACGTTTCCCCAGGCCTTGCAGCATAAAGGGAATACCCATAGCATTGTTTTTTTTGTGATATACAAAATCAATCAGCTGCTTTTCATAAAATGCAGGACTAAGCTTTTCCTTATTTGCCTTTAACAATGCAATAGAATGATCAGAAATTTCATTGAATTGCTTCAACAGCTCATTTGCGGGAATGGTCTTAAGATCTGTTTTTTTAAACAGCTGTTGTCTTTTCCAGGTGTCCTGAAATACAATTTCCTGCGCTGTTGAATCTACAGATCCCGCTTTTTTTTGTCCTGATGCGATGCCTGTGCTTGCGCACAGGATCAGCATCATTAATACTTTTCTCATCTTATCCTATTTTTATTTGATCCGAAAGATTTAATTTATTGTTCTAAATAGCCTGGGTTTTGAACCAGCAGTTTATTACCCCCCATTGCGGCAACCGGAATGGGCATAATGAGTTTGTTCAAATTGCTGATGCTGGCTTTGACTGTGCCGGCCGGTATATCCCCAAGCCGGTCATACCGTACAATATCAAACCAGTGCTCCCCATTTTCGCCGGCAAGTTCCATTAGCTTTTCCTGGTATATGGCCAGCAGCAAGGCCTTCTTATCGGCCGGTGCAATTGGTGCCAGAATGGTGCCGGCCCTTTTCCTGATCTCATTTACGCGGGTTACCGCATCCGCATCCACCGTTGCCGACAGGCGTGCTTTAGCTTCGGCAAAGATGAGGTAGATCTCGGCCATTCTTAACGGATAAATGGTATTTCCATAAGGTATCCCATTGCCAGGATTGTTAACCTGAAAAGGGTGCTTACCATTGTTGTTAGGCCCTTTTGTACCAGCAGCATACACATAGCTAAACCTGGGGTCGTAACCGCTGCCTGCGCCCGAAAGGCTCCCTGGCCCTGCAACAGCAGCATCGGCCAGCTGCTGCAGGCTTGCTGAAAAATTACTGTTCCTGATTTGATTAACAGGGCCAACGCGTTCATTCAATCCATCTGTAAAAGGCGAGTAAAAGGTTTCTTTGGAATCAAAGCGGTTCTTAAAAATATCGGCGTACTGGCTCTCCAATGCATAGCCATCTGTATTGTTGATCACCAGGAGCGACTGGCTTGCCGCTGCCCCATAATTGCCCATGTACAGGTAAACTTTTGCTAAAAAAGCCCTTGCTGTGGTTTGGCCAGCAAGCCTGTGTGCAACAGCTTTAGGTCCGTGGGCTGCAGCAAACTCCAGATCGGCCACAATAGCATCATAAGCTGCTTTAACACTATTCCTGGCCTGGTTGTCAATACCCTGGGCAGGTTTTGTCCTGATTACGATGCCATAGCTTGAGTTCAGGTCGTAGAATTGTCCGTAAAATCTCAGTAAATAAAAATGGGAAATGGCCCTCAGGCATTTTGCCTCGGCAATCATTTCGTTTTTCCGCTGCTCGCCAAGGCCTGCTGCTTTGCCTTGTTCCAGGAGGGTAATCAGCCAGTTGGCCTGGTTAATGAGCTGGTATTGTTCCTGAAAATAGCCGCCAATAAATGCATCACCAAACCTTACATCATTTATATCCATGTTCTGGCTTCCGTATTGCTGGGTAAGGATAACCAATCCATCGCCCAGATATTCAGTCATGTAGCCGGAAATAGAAGTGTACAGGCCGCGTGTCTTTGCATATACATTGTTGAGCACGGACTGTGCCGTAGCTTCATTGCTGATCACGTTTTCTTCGGTCAAAGCGTTCATTGGTTTAATGTCGTCTATTTTACAGGCACTCAAACAGAGCCCTATGGTCATCAGCAGCAATAATATTTTTGAATATGTATTCATCTTCTTATGTTTAAAATTGAACATTCAAGCCCAGCGATATGGTTTTAGCCAGGGGATAAGGCTCTGCATTTTGAGTTCTGCCTATAATACTTCCATCAGATAAAGATCCGGGATCGGTACCGCGCCAGTTTGTGATTGTAAACAGATTGGTTGCCGAAACATATACAGATAAACCGGACATCTTTAACCTGTTGGTTACCTGTTGCGCAAAAGCATAGCTTAGGTACAGGGTTTTTAACCGCAGGTAAGAATTGTCGAATACCGTACGGTCGCTGGCCCGCGAGTTCTGGCCTGGGTTACCGAGTACTGCCCTGGGGTATTTGGCCCCCGGATTTTCAGTTGTCCAGGTGTTGTTTGCAAATATGGCGAGGTTGTTATCCAGAGGGATAGCGCCGGAAGATGCATTGGACCAGATTGATTCCGAGCCTTTAACAAACTGCAAAAAGGCGGTCAGCTCAAATCCTTTATAGGAAAAGGTATTGTTGATGCCGCCAAAAAAATCAGGCTGAATACTGCCCAGAACAACCCTGTCGGCCACAGTAATCTTTCCATCACCATTCACGTCCACCATTTTAACATCGCCGGGCGAAGTAGCTTTCTGGTCGTAATAACTGCCTGCGCCATACCTGGCAACCGCTGCAGCATTTAAAGCATCAATTTCGGCCTGGTTTTGAAAAATCCCTGCAGTTCTGTAACCTTTTATGGTGCCGGCAGGCTGCCCTTCAATGTAGTTATCTGCATAAAAGGAATTGATGAAAGGATCGTTGCTTAGATTTCCGCCGTTTAGAGATTTGATGCGGTTCCTGTTTAATGACCAGTTTAGCCCTGCAGTCCAGTTAAAGCCTTTTGGCTGGCGTAAAATATCGGCATTCACTTCTATTTCTATCCCTTTATTGCTCATGTTTAACAGGTTTGATGTGTAGGATGTGAGTCCAAGTTCTACAGGGAACGGTGTTGCCGCCAGGCTGTTGGGCGTGTTCCTGTAATACACATCAATACTTCCATAAATGCGCCTTCCTTTGAAATCAAAATCCAATCCGGCATTGTAATCATAAGTGGTTTCCCATGAGATTCCCGGGTTGGAGAGGGTGCCCGAAAACTCTACGGCAGGTTGCCCGTTGTACAGGCCCAGATCGCGGAAGCCTTTTTGAAAGAACTGAAAATAGGCAAAATCACTGATGTTTGAAGAACCGGTTTTACCTGCACTTAATCTTAATTTTAAACGCTCTACAGCCCCTTTTTTATCAAAAAAGCTTTCGTTGCTGATGTTCCAGCCTAAAGAAAGGGAGGGAAAGTAGCCCCGTTTGTTGCCAGGACCAAATTTGGAAGAAGCATCCGACCGGAAATTTACTGTAGCCAGGTACCTGTCGCCAAAATTATAGTTCAGCCTTCCAAAAATAGAATTTAAGCCGGTTTCCACAGATCCGCCACCGTAAGCCACTGCAGTACGGGCATTGTTTACGTTGTTTAAGATCTTATCATCCGGAAAGCCCTGGTAATAATTGTATGTCCGCTTTACGATGGTTCGGTCCCAGATATAACCTGCAGTAAAATTTAACTGCTGAAGCTCACTTAACTTCAAATTGTAATCGGCACTGATGTCTGTAATGTAATTGGACATCAAGGCATCAGAAACACTCAATGTCGATTCGGCCAGCGGGCTACTTGGAACAATATTGTAAGTAACCTGCGGAGAAAACTGGTCTGTTCTGGTTAAAAACATCCCTGTATTAAAAGCTGCTTTTAATTTGAGTCCTTTTATCGGCTCGGCCGCAATAAATGCGTTTCCTGCCAGGTTATAACCTTTAGCAGTATTTTCGTGCTGTAACTGTGCTACCGGGTTGGCATTGGAATAGCCCTGTCCCTGAAAAAGGACTGGTTGACGCATAAACAAGCCCTTTTCATCATAAATGGGTAAATCGGGCCGGGAAACAAGATAAAATTGTCCCCTTATGCCAATATCGGGATTATTCCCTCCTTTACTGGTATTTGCATTGAGGTTTAAAGAAGCACCTGTACTGATGTACTTGCTTAGCGCAGTGTTCAGGTTAAGGTTAAAGCTGTACTGTTTTAATGAGCTGTTGAGCATGAGTCCTTGCTGGTCGTAGTAAGACCCACCCACACTGTAAGTAGTGTTGTTACTGCCGCCCCTGATGCTCAGGTTGGCCTGCTGGGTGTTGGCATTGCTGCGGTACATCTGCTTAAACCAGTCAATATCGGCATTGCCGAAAAAGCCCGGGATCAATCCACCGTAGGTATATTTCTGGGTAGCGGTATTGAGGCTAAGGTTGGCAAGTCCTGTACCAGCATAATTGGTTAACCGCGATACAGGAAGCTGCCCGCTGTTTACTGCATCTACCGTATTTCGAAGTAAAAGGTCCGTAAAGTCTTTATACTGTGCGGTATTCATAGGTTTCAGCCTGGCAATAGGACTGGCGTAACTATTGGTATAGGATAGGCTTACGATAGGCTTTTCACCTTTACGGCCTTTTTTCGTAGTAACGATGATTACGCCGTTTGCCCCGCGCGAGCCATATATCGCAGTAGCGGCAGCGTCCTTCAAAATACTGATGTTCTCTATATTGGCAGGGTCCATAGCCAGTAAAGGGTTGTTTTGAATGGCAGATACAGTTTCGCCGCCGGTATTGTATTGTGCATCGGTATTGAGTATAATACCGTCAATTACAAAAAGGGGTTCATTGTTACCACCCGAAAAAGGAGAAGTAAAGCCCCTGATGTTGATGGTAGCAGCCGACCCCGGTTCCCCATTGGTTTCGGTCACAAAAACACCTTTTGCCAGTCCGCCAAGCGCACGGTCAAAACTGGCATTGCCCAATGTTCTTTTGCCAAGGTCTTTTTCGCCAATGGTAGCAATGGCGCCGCTGATGTCCGCTTTTTTCTGGCTTCCGTAGCCTACCACCACAGTTTCGCTCAATTCGTTGGTAACTTCGGCAAGTAGTATATTGGGGTTTGCTTTCAAATCGGCCGCTTTTATCTCTTTGGGTGTATAGCCTATATAGCTGATGAGCAGCACATCGGTTTCTTCGATATTTCGCAGGGTAAATTCACCATTTGCGTTTGCACTCACCGCTACTTTCCTGCCTTTTACCAGCACAGAGGCCCCGGCCAGCGGCTTCCCCTCTTTGTCCACCACACGGCCTGAAACGTCAATAAAAGCAAGAGCAGCCACCACTCTGTCCAGAAAGGAAGGCACTTTTGCTTTAATGATTACGGTCTTGTTGTTTTCGATGGTATAAGTTAGTTTCTGTCCGTCAAAAACCTTTTTCAGCACTTCGTTCAGTTCAAGGCCCTTTACGTCTATACTTACTGTTCTGGCACTGGCCAGCAGTTCGTCTGTAGTGATAAACTCTATGCCGCTTTGGCGGTTTATTTTTTCTATGATGCTGATCAGAGAGGCGTTCTTTTCTTTCAGGGTGATCCGCTGAGCGTAAGTCCCGGCACTTACCTGGATAAGACAAACCGTCATCAGTAGAAGCAGAATCTTCATAATTCTCAAAAATTGTATGGCATAGCCTGGTGGCCAACACCCTGGTTTAGTGTAAATTTTGTACATTTGGTTTTCAGTTTTTGATTAAAATTGTGTCTAAGCAATTTACAGGCAACTGAATTTTTGATCAGATCCCGATTGCCCTCGGGATTTGGTCTTTTTCAATCAACCTGGCTTTATTTTATTGTTCTTGTTTTCTCAAACAGGCTATTCTTTTACGTATACTTTCCTCCCTTCTATTTCAAAATGTACAGCCCCCGTTAACTCCATCATTTTTAATACCTCCGATAGGTTGTTGTTTCTTGAAATCACTCCCCTGAACTGCCCTTTAGGTTTTTGCCCCACGTAAACTACTTCTATGTCGTACCAATAAGCCAGTCGGCGCATAATGGGTTCTATGTGTTCTCCCTTAAACAGGAAGTAGCCATTTTTCCATGCTATCGAGGCTTCCGCATCAACTTTGTTTACCTGTATTTTGCTGTTATCTGCCAGAACAGCTTGCTGATTTGGTTTGAGTACCACCTCAGTTTGCCCCTCCTTCACGGGCCATCGATGTGACACCTTAACACTTCCTTCCAGTAAAGTTGTTTTCACATACTCCTCATCAGCATAGCTGTTGATGTTGAAATGTGTACCCAGCACTTCAACTTCCTGACCTTTACTTTCTACAATAAAAGGCGCACGCCCGCCCCTTTGGGGAGAGAAAACTTTAGCCACTTCAAAATAGGCTTCACCTGTCAGTTTCACCCTTCGTTGCCCCCCTTTGTTCAGTGCTTTGGTATAGGTTAAACTTGATGCAGCATTAAGCCATACCTTTGTCCCATCAGATAAAGTAATCTGATAAGTGCCTCCCCGTGGGGTAGAGAGTTTCATTTCATTCTTGTCTGTGTTTTCCACAAGCTTGCGCTCTTCATTCGAAATGACTGGGGTATTGTCATTATATCTTAAATCTGTATCCATCTTAATGCCTGTTTTCGCATCATTCAAATTAATCACCTTACCATCAGCAAGTGTTAAAGTTGCTTTGTTGGTACCCGGGGCGATATCGTTTGAAAAGTGGGTCGGACTCAACTCGCGGCGAGAATCCGAAAAACCAATCTGATATAACCAAATGCCCGTTGTGATTGCGGCAATGGCTGCCGCAGCTATGCCGCCAATACCCAACCACAACCTGTACACCTTAACCGGCTTCTGCAGTGGTAACTTTCTGCGCAGCTCTTTTACAGTCTGCTCTATTTGACTGGCTGTCAATTCATTTTTATTTTGCGCCACATACAGCAGGTACCATTCGTTTAAACGCAATTCCTGTTCGGGTGTTAACTCGCCTTGCTGGTACTTATGAATAAATTCTGCGGCTTGTTCTTGTTCGGTCATGTTCATTTCGGGATAAATGCCCCTTTAATACCAATACAGCCTAAGGTGCCAAAAGTCATAGCCGGATTTAAAAAAAAATATATTAATTTGAAATACCGGCTTAGAGCATTGAATGGGGCATTTTAAATAAAAGGAAACAAAGTCAAATAGCTATCAATTTTCGTCTTCAGGATTTTAACCGCATTGTATACCTGTTGTTTGGCGGTCTTATCGGAAATGCCCAAACGATCGGCAATTTCCTTATAACTCAGTTCCTCCATCTTGAATAGTATAAAAACCTCACGCATCTTATCAGGAAGTGCCCCAATTTCTTTTTCGAGCAAAGCCATCAACTCTTTTTCCCGAAACTGCTCATCCGAATAAATATGCGTGCCTTCCATATAAGCAATCATAGACTCAGCATATCGTCCTACAACTTTGTGGTGCGACATGGCGTTAAAAATTCTGTTGCGTACTGCAGTGAAGAGATAGCCACTCAAAGGTAGGTTAAGGTTAAGCAGTACACGTTTTTCCCATAGTTTGAGCATTACATCCTGAACCAGGTCACTTACTTCGCCCTGATCCCCAAGAATGCGGTAGGCATGTGCAATCAGCAATCTGGAATACCGCTCAAATATTTCTGTGTAAGCCAACCGGTCGCCCTCCTTTAGTAAAGCCGCTAGTTCCCGATCAGAATACCCCTTATAATTGTTCATGAATTTTATGCCAATTTACGGAAATACAGCGAATGATACCAAAAGTCAGTAAAAGAACTATGCCGAAAGGCATACATATGCGTATTTAAATCGTAATCCTTCCGCCTGCAACCGGAATGGTTGCTCCTGAAATATAGCTGGCTTCATCAGATGCCAGGAAAACATAGGCCGGAGCTACTTCTACAGGTTGCCCTGGCCTGCCCATAGGCGTATCCATACCAAATTTTTCCGGATCTGGCATGGTTGAGGGGATAAGTGGTGTCCAGATTGGACCAGGTGCAACCGCATTAACCCTTATACCTTTGCCTGCAGTTAATAAGATCTGGCTTAAGTTGGCCGTAAAATTTTGAATGGCACCTTTGGTAGCTGCATAAGGCAATAGCACGGCACTTGGGTTGTAGGCATTTACCGAGGTGGTATTAATAATATTGCTTCCTTTTTTCATGTAAGGCTCGGCAGCTTTGCTCAAATAGAACATGGAATGGATATTGGTTTCAAATGTTTTTACCCATTCTTCGCCCGGGATGTCGGCCAAATCTTTCCGGGCCATCTGAAAGGCGGCATTATTTACCAGAATATCTATTTGCCCAAACTCCTTTACAGCTTTTGCTATGATTTTTTTGCAATGGCTTTCTTTTCTGATATCGCCTTTTACCAAAATTGCCTTTTGACCAGCTTCTTCTACATATCTGGCCGAATCCTGCGCATCCTTTGTTTCTTCATCGCTTAGGTAGCTAATCAGCACGTCTGCCCCTTCGCGCGCAAAAGCAATGGCAACGGCCTTTCCAATACCGGAATCTCCACCAGTAATGATGGCCTTTTTACCTGTAAGTTTTCCGGAACCTTTATAGCTTTCTTCACCATGATCGGCTAAAGGTTTCATTTTTTGCTCTTTTCCGGGCGGCGTCTGCTTTTGTTTAGGAAAAGGCGGAACAGGATATTTAGTATCGGGTTTTTGAGGCGGTTTCTGCTTTTTCTGTCTTTCCATGGCTTTATCCTTTAAAAAAGAACAGGTAAAGCGCTAAAAAGTTTTATAAATCAAGCCTTCCCTTCTGCTTCGCGTAGGCCTGATTGGCATTCAGTAAAATCAGATCGGCATAAGCTTGCAAATAGAGTTCCGATTGTTCCTTTTCCTGGGCATGCCTTAGCAAAATGGCCAGGTCATTCATGTCAGTTCTTAATTTGGCGCTTAAAGATATGCTCACATTCCTTATCCTTGTGGTCATCAGTGCATTGTTGTACACATCTGGATAGCGTTCTACAAAACCTACCACAAAAAGCTGGTTAAATTCCAAAGCCCAGCCAGCGCCGCTAAACTGCTGTGTCTCAAATTCTGATCCGGAATGAATGAAAATAAGTTCATCCCCGGCAACAAGCCAGAGTAAACGGCTCCATATACTCAGGGGAAATTTTGTGCTCAGACTGTAATTGTCCAATAAATTCAAGCGAAGGTTTAAGTTTGGTTCCATATAAATGCAGGTAAATGCAATTAGGGATACCAAAACCTATGCCGCTTTAATAAAACTCTTCCTCTTCGTCGTCGTTATCAAAGTCAGGATCCTCAACCTCCTTAACCAAATCCGGGTCATCGTCTTCATATTCAACATCTTCCCTGGAAGGGAAATCGTCATCATCATCGTCCTCATCCTCATCTTCCGGACCAGCATACCCGCCCGCTAATAAAGCCGGGTTTAATTCGTCTGTTTCGGCGGTTAATGAATTTTCTAAAGTTTTCATAAAGATTGGTTTTTATAAGCATCTGTAAAACAACATAATTTCCAAAAATGTTTTAATATTCATTCTATGAACGAACGTTCAGGAGCAGAAACAATTCCACTAAAAATGCCTGCACCTGGCAGGCATTTTTGTTTCAGGCCACTACCAGCTCGCCTACGTAAACACTGGTACTTACCGCATTACCTTCCGCATTCACATAATGCATCCAGGCTTGCACTACATCCCCCATAAAATCTTCCGGCAATTCTAACACCGCTTCTTTATCACTCCTCAAAGCAACACCTTCAAAAGTCACAAAAGCTTCCTTTGCAGGGTTATAAATAATAAAATTAGCCTTGTCTTTATCGTTGTTAAATGCTGATGCTGGTAAATTGTCCCATTTAATCTTCAGCACTGCATTTACCAGGCACAGCACCTCCAATATCCATGATGTCAGCAACTCCCCCCTGCTAAATATTGCTTTCTTAAAGTCAATACCATAATCCGGCGCATTCCCTGTTACCGCTTCTTTCAGGTGATAAGACACTGCCCTGTTCATTGACGTCTTATAACCCGTTAAAATCTGATAGCCTATGTTAATGATGTTCAGTAGTGGTTTCAACCATCCCATTACCAGCGCAAATTTCAGGCGCTGGTTAATCTGTTTTTGGGTTGGGGCAGCAGTACCTTCCGACATACTACGCAGATAAGCCACACCCCGGCAGGTAGCACCTACCACATTACCAATTTTACCGGATACCGGCCCGTTTATTCCATTTTTATATCTTGCCATAATGCTTGTTTTTATTTGAAATTATCCAGTCAGCATACTTGCTAACCGTCCGTTTATGCCGAAGCCGCTGGTAAACACCATCACCATTTCTGCTGCCGTTATTGTTACTATTCGCCTCATAAGAAACCAGCCATTCTCCCCTTACTTCCGCTACCAGCCCAACATGAGCGATGCGATTTAGTTCCGAAAAATAAATACCAAACAAATTCCCAGGTTTCGGCTCTTTTACAATCCTCGATGCCGGAAACATTGCAGGCGACCAGGGCGTTCTTGGCTGACTATATCCCGCCTTCCCAAAAACAAAAGAGACATAAGCAGCACAATAAGGTGCCGGAACTTTAATTCCGGTATACGCCAGATACTCCGCTATCCTCTTCCCATCATTCTTACCGGTCAATTCTTTAACACCCACCTCCGCTCTGGCAATGCTAACCACCCTGCCTCTCTCTCCTCCCCGAGGAGAGATCCCCCTCGCGGGGAGAGAGGGGCTTACACCACTGCTACTATACACCCCAACCCCACCAACAGCACCAAACAAAACGATGCCCATAAAAATGTCAGCTTTTGCCATACCTGTAAATCTTCAAAGTGTAAAACCATCCTGTCCATACCCGGCAAACCCATCCGCAACCAGAACCTCATAAACAACCACCAGCTCAATTCCAACAACAACAAAAATGTAATCAGGCTTAGCACCACCATTAGTGGCACACTCTGGTTTATCCCTGCAGTCATTTCAGGGTTATCCAAAAAACTGGTTATCCCGCTCCATACCAGCATCAGCAATACAAACAGCCGATGTTCTTTCTTGGCTTCATTAATAAAGCCTATAAGGTTGATACCCCAATGTTTAATACCTATTGTTTTCATACATATAGCTTATTTATTAAGTAAATAGGGCTGTGCTGTATATATGCACAGCCCTGGTGTTGTATAAGCAGAAATTTTGCATGCTCTGAAGCGGCCTGGCGTCTTCGCGATTTTTCAGCGCGATTATGCAGCCGCAGAAGAGTTCATGCTGAATTTCTCACTACAACACCGTAAACTCCCCTATATAACTGCTATTGGAAACCTCTTTCCCATCAACACTTACAAAAGAAATCCAGGCATGCACCTGATCGGTGCCCCAGTCTGGCGGCAGCTGCAACACATATGCCTCTGCAGATCTTGCAGCAGCAGAAGGCAGCATGGTAAACTTACCTTTATCTACATTGTAGGCCAATACCGTTGCCCGGTCTGTACCACCAGTAGTCGTAGGCAGTGCATCATTGTCCCAGCTAAAATCCAGCTTAGCCGCTGTTGTAACGGCAACACCAGGATTTGCACCCGCTGACAACTCTCCATCGCTAAACATTACTTTTGTGTAATCAATGGCATAGTTAGCAGAACTTGTTCCGGTAACTGCATTCTTCAAATGATAAGAAGTTGCAACATTCATTGGCGTTATGCCCTTGTTGAATTGCTGGTAACCTACATTAATCAGCGGTTTAAGCCGCTTTAAAAATGTAGTGACCATGGCCAGCTTAAACCTTACATTTAACTGTGCTGCTGTTGGGGTGTAGTCCCCAAAGTCAGGGATACTTTTTAAATAATGCACCCCCTGCCAGCTCGATCCTACAACCGAGCCAACTTTACCCCTGAAATTTCCAAGGATACCTTTTTTATACTTGCCCATATCTATAAATTTTATGGGTTTATTGGCGTTTGCAACCTTTTTATAGCTGTGGTTAGCAACGATAGCAGCTTGTGTTTTTGCTCGGCCGTCATTGCGAGGACGCAGGACGTGGCAACCTAAAAAAACCTCGGCAGTTTTGCAATCATCCAATCAACTGCAGCTGCAAATTGATGTGCGCTGCCCTTCCATTGCAGCCTAAGCAGGTGTTTAAAGCAGAGTTCAAGCCAAACAACCTCGTCCGAAAATCTGCATTTCAACTCATAATCCCTACCGCCTGCAACCTTCAAATCATATTTACAATCCTGCTTTGCACCTGTACCAATAGCCATACTCAGTTGCTTTATCCAGCCCACAAAATGCAAGGGCTCCAGTACATTCAAAATCTTCAAAGGCTGCTTACCTTTTACTATTACAACCAAACATCCCCGCCTGTCATTTATCCTGTAAATATTCAGCGTCAATTCCTCCTTACGCATTTAAGTATAACCGTAAGTCTGGGTAAAGGCCCTGCTCCTTTGCGGGCCTTCTCTTTTAACCGCAGTTAAAAGCAAATTAGTTTGCCTGCCTAACCTCCTTTCCTGCTAAAGCGTAAGTAACCAAATACCTTTCATACAAAGCAATCAGCATATTGTCCTGCACGGCAAAGTCTGTCAGCATCCTGCCTTTATACCTGGGTACATAAAAGCTGTACTTATACTTACCACTATCCAGCTTGTACACATCAAATACTTCGTGCCTGTTAAAATCTTCCAGGCTTTCGTTATCTGCAGCCAGGGCAGCATGGTTGTAAAAATAGTTTCCATCCACATACCCTTTTTTGTTGACCACTAGTGCAGGTTTGGCCATGGTACGTATGGTTTTACTGCCAGCTTTATACGCGCCGAGTTCTATTTTAGCAAGGCTGTTGGTGTCAATCAGCTTTCCTTTATACAACAAGTTCAATCCCGTATCCAGGTACACAAAGGCATTTCGGTAATAATAGGTATAAACCATCCGGCCTGTGGCTTCATCCAAATTCACAAAGCCATCACTTTTAAAAGGATCCTCTCCCGGGTTTAGCTGTTTTACAATCCGGGCTTTCAAGGCAGCGAGCCTCAGCCTGCGCGCATCTGCAAAGCTCAGCTTGCCATAAACAGTATCCTGCAAATTGTAGTTACAACTGAACAGCGCCAGCACGGCCTTGCTATTGCTCAAATAAATGCGGTTCTTACCTTGCCAGGTGATGTACCAGCCTCCAAATTTCAGTTCCAGTGAATCCAGTTTCTGCACAGCATACCTGTGCCCGCGTTTAAAGCCATTCTTTTTTGGCCTGGGTTGTACTAAATAAAGTGTAACTACAGCAGCAACGCTGATGATAAAAACGAGTAGTATCTTATAAGTCAGTTTCATATTTGAGAGTTAAAATCAGGGGCGCACCCCAAAAGCGCCCCCTGATAGATTGATTACTGTGGTTTGTTACCCAGCACAATTCCTACTTCGTGGCCGCTTAAGCAGTTTGGTGCGTCGTAAACGCTGATTCCGTCGTATTCAATACTACAGGCAGTGCCTTGGACCTGCGTATCACAAATCACCGGAGTTTCACAGTCATTTTCAAGGTAATAGGTGTACTGTGTTGCTGTTTTTTTAGCTTCAACAGTTGAATTCTGGAACGCAGCGGCTCCACCTGCTACGGCTACCAGGGCCATAACAGCAAAAATTGCTTTTTTCATAAATTTTAAAATATTATAGTTTAATGCCTACTCTATTGTTTACCGGCTTTTCAGCTTCCTCCGGATTCATTTGTGCACGTTAGAATATCGTTATACGCCCGAATGGCGTGTTATTGTTCGCTAGTGTTGGTAAGGGGCAAAATTGCCTTCGCCGAACAGGCATAGGACTCATTTGTTTTTCCCTCTGGGGAAAACAATTTATTCCAGCCTGGGAGGTGAATGGCTGTTTTGCCCCTTATAAACCAACACGATTGCTATTACCCCCAACACCACAAACCCCGCGTTCAACACCATATGCCAACCCCATCCCAATGCCTCAATTGCAGCCCCACACCCACATAATTCTTTTTCCATTACATACAGCACCATAAATATGTAGGTGGTAAACATCGTCATCAAACCAAAAGCAGCATACAAGCCAAACAACCTAAACCAGTTCAACACCAGCATCAAAGCAAGCACAACCTCCACAAGTGGCACCAACCAAGCCAGCACCGAAGCATAAGGCGTTAACATCCCGCTTTGCCCCATAGTAACCACGAACTTGTCGTACCCCATCAGCTTATCAAAAGCCGCATAAGCAAACAATAAAAAATATAACCAGCAAATAGCCTCCACCATAGCACTACACCAACCTTGTTTACTTAACCTCTTTAATCGCTCAAAACTCATATTCATCAGTATGTTTTAAATCCCTAAACCAATCACACAACTCATTTAAAATCCCAATCAATGCACGTATAATGTCCTGTTCGTGCATCTCTTCCATGTTCAGCGGTAACCCCTGCATTCTTTCTTCTACTTTCATCGCCCGTACCACCAGCGCACAACAGCGTTTCTCGCCGTATTTTATTTCCCAGTACAAGTCACAACCCGCTTCAATCAAATAATTCAACCCATCCTCCATCATCTCGGTCTTTGTCCGGTGCAGGATAGCCACCATATCTGGCTCCCAGTAATAACTGCCCTGCTCCAGCACCTTTATTATAGCTTCGAAATAGTTAAGCTCTGTCATACCTATTATTTAATAACACTTCTATTCAAGGGAGGTGCCTGTTATTTTTTCACACCAGCACCCTACTTCCTTTCTTCTTGCTCAACACCTCCAACTCCGCATCCAGCCACTTCGTCAATTCCTCAATCACCGGCCGCTTATAATTGTCGAACCGCATCTTGGTTAGCTGCACCACCTGCTTAATGGCCGATCGGTATTTAATCAGCAGTTCCTGCCGCCCGGCAACCCCGTCAGCCTCGGCAGCCTTACTGCGCATCAGCTGAAAATAATAATGTATAAAAGCCGTATCGTTAAAACCTAATCCTAGCAAAGTCTCCAAAATCCCGTCGGCAGTAACGTAATCCTCTTCCACACAATCCAACAGGCGCTTGTTAAACTTGCGCAGGTACTTAAAGTCTCCCCATTCCATACGCAGTTTGGGGTCACCAAAGCGCTGGTAAGGTGCAAGCAGCAGTTTCATCAGTACCTCATCCAGCTTCAATGCCAATATCTTAGTACGCAATACCCCCATTTGTTCCTGAAATACGCGGTTCTCCCTGTCGCGGAACATCCGGGGGATAATCAGGTTGCCCGGTATGTAGCCGTTTAGCTGCTGGCGTACGGTGTCCAGCAAATCCAGTACGGCCTGTGCATTGGGGTTGTGTTTGCGTAAGGGGTCGTATAGGCTGTCGCATACCGAAACCAGCGTATGCAAGTTGATGTACAAATAAGTTTTAATCCTTGTTTTGCTTTTCAGTTTCAGCAGGTGCCGCATCATCACCATTTCCAGGTTGTGGCATTCTGCCTTAAGCGCGGTATGCACTGTGTTGCCTGTGTCATCAGCCGGGCCTAAAAGCACCACCTCGGCTGCAAGGTTACGTAATTTCTCAAAAGCGTAATTCATATTTGGTTCGTGTTCAGTTTCAGTCTCTTCACGCTCTTCACGCTCTTCACGGGCCGCGGCCTGCCACATCAATTCAATTATTTGCCCGTACGTTTTGTGTATGGTCCACCAGTCCTCGGCCAGGTTCAGGTCTATACCGGCAACCGTACTTTTGTTCTTATTGCTGTGCAATACCAGGTAATAAGTAGAGGCTAGAATAATGGATATCAGCGCCCTAAAGTTGTAGTTAGAGTTGGTAAAGTAAGGGTCGGTAAGTGCCAGCAGCGGGGCTCCCTGTTCTTCCCTGCTTTCCGATATGCGGCGGGTTAAAGGGTCTAGCTTGCTCATTTGCCATAAAATGATCTCCTGCATATCCCCCTCATCGGTAAAATATTTCAGGTTGCTCTGCATCATGGTAATAAAGGTATCCCTTACTTCCTTTTCGGCAGGCAGCTCGCCCAGCTGATAAGTTTCAAAAAACAAAGTCCAGTAATCTTCGCGGGTTATAAACTGCTTCAGCAAATTGTGCAGGGTTTTAAAGTAATAGTAAATCACCTTGCGTGATGTGCCGGCCTCTGCAGCAATGGTGCTAATGTCTAAACCGGCATAACCTTTCTTCCTTAAAACCGAAGCTACAGCCTTAAATATTTCTTCCTTTTTACTTTCAGGATCTCTTTTCTTTCCCATTTTTAAAGCAAATTCTCTATTCAAAATTTTTGATGTTCATTTTCGTTTTTACCCATTCCCAGGCATTCAGTACCGTGTCCATGTGGTCTATGCTGTGGGTGGCCATTACACTCATTCTTATGCGGGCCTTGTTTTTTGGGACCGCTGGGTAGCCAATCTGGTTGGCATACACCCCGGCTTCCAGCAGCCATTTACATACCTCGGCATTCAGGCCCGGGTTGCCCGTCATCACCGGTACTATGGCGCTGGCACTGGTGCCGGTATCCAGGCCTAAATCGTGCAGGCCCTTTTTCAGGTAGTTGATGTTTTCCCAAAGCCTGGTACGCCACCAGGGTTCATCATCTATCAGGTCTATACTTTTAAGAATGCAGGCCGATGCCGGGGTAGCCGCTACCGAAAAGATGTGCTGGCCTGCCTGGAATTTCAGGTAATTTACCAATTGCTCATCGGCCACCACATAGCCACCCAAATGGCCTAAGGTTTTGCTAAAGGTGCCGGTTATTACATCTACATCTTTCCAGGCCTCGTGCAGCTCAATCACACCTCTTCCGGTATCACCAATTACGCCTACCCCGTGTGCATCGTCCATTACCAAATATGCCCCGTAATGTTTGCATAGTTTTACAATCTCGCCCAGCGGTGCCAAATCACCGGGCTGGCTGTACACCCCATCTATTATTACCCACATGCTCCTGTATTTGCCCTGGTTTTCGCGCAGCAGCCGTTCCAGCCTTTCCATGTTATTGTGCACAAAGGTTTTTACATTGGTATGCTGTACCCCTTCGTACATACTGGCGTGTACACTCATATCCAAAATGGCCAGGTCTTGCTTTTTCAACAGCGCCTGCATGGTGGCGGTGTTGGCGGTATAACCAGTGGTAAACAGCAGGGCGCTATCGCGCTTAAAAAAGGCAGCTATCTTTTCTTCCAGCTGGCGGTGGTAACTCATTTGCCCGCCTATGGCAGGGCTGGCTGCAGTACCCACGCCATATTGTTCTATGGCAGCTATCGCAGCAGCTTTTACCAAGGGATGCTGGGTAAAGCCCAGGTAATCGTTATGCACCAGTGCCACAAAACTTTTGTTAGGGTTGCCCGGCAGGTTCAGTTCCACTTCGGGCAAACAGCCGCTGGTATTTTCCTGCCGGTAGTGCCAATGATCGCGCGCCAGCCAATTCTTTATATAAGCATCAAAATAAGCCGCCCACTCAAAAGCATCCATACCAGGCATATCCACAAAGTCTTTAAAACTTGCATTTCGCAGTTCCACGTCCGTCATTTTTATCAGATCAGTTGTCGTCATAGTTTTTTATTGTTTTCGGTTGATCGATGGCGAAGGTAAATCGCTTTTGTTGCCTCAGGTGTGCAAAAACCGGGGTTCCAGGGGGTGTTTTGTTCCAATTCAATTGGCCGCCAGGGCAAAAAAAGAGCGTAGCAATTTCAGTTCAATTTCTGGCTTGGCTTTTTGCCCCTGCAAAGGGCATTTTTTCAGCTTCAAATTGTTCCTCCCCTAGCGGGATTTTGAGCGTCTGTTTTAATGCATTTTGTGCGAAAAAAAATTTACATCATTTCCTAACTGTCAAAAATCTTATAAATGGCCTGTCCGCTGCGCAGTAAAGTCAGCATCAAATCCAACTCTATACCATCAGTTGTTACCAGATGATTGGAATTTACCCAGAAATGGGCCAGTAAAATATTTTTATCCATCATAAAAATTATATAGTTAAATCACAAAATCTGCCTCTTTTGTCATAAAAATTCTGACAAAAAACACAGCATAAAAAAAGCGCAGGCCTGCGCCTCCGCTTTCATTATTCATTACCGATAAAATGGTTTAATACTTTATTTCAGGTAGCTTATCACAACTTGTGACAAGCTATTTAACTGGCCAGGATTTAATCCTGCTCAATGTTTTCTTCGCCTCTTCGTTTTTCTTTGGAAAAAGCTCACGGTCTTTTAGTCTTTCAACTATTCCAATAAACTCGCTGTCGGAAATACCAACAGAATTTTTTAAATTCTTCTCTTTGGTTCTCATATATACAAAATTACTATTTATCCTCCCGTCATACTGCTAACACACCACGTCATCCTGAATTTATTTCAGGATGACGACCGTTTTATTTAACGCTACAAATTTAACCAAAACAACTTAAATAAACTAATAATTAATTTAAGCATTTAATTACGTAAAAATGCTGTTCGCTTTTCCAAAATATTGTATTAAACCATTAAATCAAAGAACTCAGTGTAATAGAAAAAACGAGAGGACCACACCGCTCCCCTCGTCTAACTTTAACACTTATTTAATCACCTCGAGAGACGTCAATTTTCTTCTCCAACCGCCATCACCTCCTCATAACTTACCCCATAAAACCTGCCCAGCTTTTCAATCTGCTGGTCGCTAGGGTAAACAAAATCGTCCTCTAGCCTCAGGTAAGCATCAAGCGTCAATTTCATATAAGCAGCCACCTCTTCCAAACTCTTACCATTTAATTTGCGCAGCAAGGCAAACTTTTCACCAGGTGTAAGCTTCATGAATTTTATATTTTGGTTCATATATACCGGTTAGCTAATTGCGAAAGTAACCACAATAGCTATCCGGTAAATTGCAGGTCAGTGCGGTTTACTTGTGTAATAAGGCAATAGCAGAAAACGATGAATCCATCAACTAAAATTACAGATGAAAATAAAAAAGCGGCCCAGATTTTAATCCAGGCCACTTCTTCATTATCGATCTCGATGGTGAGCCGATGTTGACTAGCTTTTTGTGTAGGGGACTAGAGATGGCTTTCCCTTGAGACCAAAGTAATTTATCGCCGCGGCAGATAAGTTGCTATCTACTAATTTTTTAAAAGATAATTTTCACATGAATTTTAGTCAAAAATCATGCAAAATATCACCATTAATTCTGAACTTTGTTGTTGAAAGGAAAATATTATGTCAAAATTAAATGAGTTAAAAAGTCATTTAAAGAAAGGAAATATCTATAAGAGGGATGAACTGCAAAAGTGGTCAAGTTCTATCGATAGACATCTTTCTCAGCTTACCAGCAATGGTGTTTTGAAAAAGGTTGGACCTGGTCTATATCATTTTCCGAAGAAGAATGCTTTCGGTTTTGAACCACCTGCGGATCAGTTGCTGATCAAGAAATTTTTGGACAACGACAATTTCCTGATTACTTCCTTCAATTCCTATAACGCATTGGGAGTTGGAACTACACAGTTGTATAATAAGCAGATCGTTTACAACCATCTGCGTAGTGGAGATATTAGACTAGGCAACAAGTTGTTCACTTTCAAAAAAAAATCGGCCTTTCCACCGAAGCCTACCAAGGAGTTTCTGGTAGTTGACCTAATCAATAACCTGGATTACCTGGCGGAAGACCAACCAAAAATACTTGAAAAGGCCTTAGAAAAAGCGATGAGCTTAAATAAGCATTCCCTAGGGCATGCTATTGAGAAATATGGTACACCAAGAACAAGAAAACTATTGGCTAAGAAATTACTACTTTGCCAGAAAAATTAATGCTATGAAAAGAATTCCGCTATTATTATTGTTTCTACTTTACTTTGCCAGCAGCTTTGGTCAGCATGCCGAGAATATAAGAAAAGTGACCTCGGCTATGCTTAAAGCTCGTGACCAAAAGGACTATGAAGCGTATACAACTTATTTCTACCCAACTGAAATCAAATACCGTGGAGGTAAAGCACAGTGGATAAAAGCATTGAAGAATGATGACCGGGAATCTGCAATGATTAGACTTGAACGCAGAAAGCAATCACTTGGCAAAGTATCAAAAGTATATAAGGCAGGCAAGGAACTCCATTGCATTATAGAGTGGAATCTTAAAGGTAAAAATTCGTCGTCACACTGGAACTTTTTAGCCATCAGTGGTGATCAGGGCAAAAGCTGGAAATTTATCATGACTGCGGGCAAAACCCCTAACGAGGTTTGGGCGATGGTACCTAAATTCAATCAGGGCTTAACCTGGGTAGATTACAATGAATAAGATCATCATTTCCTTATCGCCCTGGCGCTTACTTCCCAATCCTGGTTCATACCTGCATCATACAATTTAAACAAAACCGGCCATTCGTCCTTCAGCAGGTGCGGAATATAGGCGGTAAATATTTTCACAAACCTTTCAAAATCAATCTCAGGTTTAGTGATAACAAGATATTCCTCATCGCCTGAAGGAATCACTTCCTGAACCTGACCTGGCCAGTGTATTTTAATATCGTTAGGCAACTTGTTGAAATGCTGTGCATCAATGAGCCTGCCGATATTTCCGATCAATTCCTCAGCCAGCTCAGATCCTTCACGCACTCGCCATACGCCATTCAGCTTTTCCACACTACCCAGCAACTCCCCGTCACGGGCAATGCGCCAGGATTCTCCAGCCCGAAACTGGATCACCTGGTAAGCCTCACTCACTGCATTCCGATCAAAATAAACCAATTCAATCATAGTAAACCACTTTTTGCTCAACTCCTTTCATCATATAAAAACTTAGGATTAACAAAGCTAAGTCAATCAAAGATAAAATACTAATATTTTTAGCAAAAAAATCTTAAAGAAATTTTGAACTAACCTTTTATATCGGAATTATTCCAATCCATCCCAACGTTGCGTAAGTAAAGTTGAAACCTTATTATTGTCTTAAAATAAATAAAATCTAATAATGCTCTATAAGTACTATCTAATCTTTATAGCAACCCTTGCTACCGTTTTATACTTCCAGGAAGCCCGTGCGCAACAATTGAAGAGATTTAATATCAACAATAAGAACTGATTTTTTTAAACTCACAAGGGAAACAAAATATGCGGCAATTTTATCAATCAACCTACTATTTGTGGATCGCAACCAAAGCAATATTTGCAATTGCTGGGTTTATCAGCGCTATAAATACTTTAGGCATCAGTAATTTAACCGGGCCAGAGAAATTAGCAAATTTTATAGGTGTTGTGTATGCAATTTTGCTGGCCATAGATGCTATCAATTCACTATCGGGAAACTACCCGAAATATTTGAAGTATATTAATGGTACCATCTCGGTTTTATTGGGTATTGTTATTCTTGCTTTGCCATTTATAGCGAATGTAATCAGCATTCCAGTAACGGTGTTTTTTGCAGCCTGGATTATTTTACTGGGCTTTTTCGATTTGTTGGTTATTAAAAGGAAGCCTTCAGAGATCGTCAATGAATAACACTATTCATTCTTGGGGAATAGACTTAAGTTTTAACTTCCCAATATCCGCCTTTTGCTGGTCCAATTCTTATTATCAAGCCCTTTTCACGAAGATACTTGATGTTGTTTTCGATAGCAGTATCTGAAATACGTAAACTCTTGGCCATTTCTTTCAGGCTAACCTTATTGTTTCTCCGCATTTCAGCAATAATTGACACTTGCGTTTTGGTTAACTTTTCACCCAACTTTTCACCCAACTTAAATCAACAGCCGCTTCTGGCTCAGAATAAACAGTTACCCTAAACCCAGCCTGAAACTCCTCAAAAAAGGGTGGTTTGAGCCCATACATTTTAAACCCTTGCTGTATGCGTTTAATGCCAGTACAAAAACACCATTCAAGAAAAATGAATACCTTAGCTAAAAACGATATACAATGGAATGCCACTCAATACCTTCTCTTAATGTCAGCATCAATGCATTCATTATCCGAAAAGCAAAGGATTTTTGTAAACCACGTATACGCACTGCAGGAAACATCACTGTGAAACTCAGCAAGCTATTATTTTTTATAGCGCTGTTCCTATTCACCGGGGCTCATGCACAGACAAATAAAACACATACCCCGAAGGTACTACCGGACTGGAGAAAGGCCACTTTTGCTTATACAAAGCAGGTGATACCTCCAACAATAAAAAACGATAATACCGGGGAGGTATTTCCGGTCATCTTAAAAAGAGCCTCCATTACAAAAGTCGATAATGAACAGGTGGTATTGGCCATCTGCACTTTGGAGACCGGTGATAAAGAAACAGCTTCGTTAACCTATTTTTTTATCAGTCCAAAAACAAACCAGGCGATCTCAAAATTTAAGTCTGTATCCACGGTAAAGGGTTGTGACCTGGCTATTCCCGCGTTTGTGGTTAAGGACATCAATGGAGATAAAAAAGACGATTTTATCTTTTTAGAATTATATAATGATAAGTGCAAAGGCGATTATTGGATAGCATCAAATTTCCATCAGATCAAACCTGAAACCACAAGAGGAGAATTGGATTATTACCTGAAGCTTAGAAATGACATGAGAATCAACAGAAAAGTGAAAACCACCGAAATAAGTACGTTACAGAAAAAGCTGGAAGCGGTGGTTACCGAATTATTTAAATGATCTCCTATTATTGATTAAGCTTTCGATAACGATTAAACTGGCCAATACAAAGTTAAAATTGTTAAACAATAAACGAATCAGACTCTAATAAATGCTAACGCTGAGTACTTTAGGAGCTGTATAACCAAGTTTACCAATAATACTAAATAGTGGTGTTCTTTAAATCTTTAATACATCATGAGCCACTGGGATAATTAATTTGAGCCGTATAGGTAAGCTAAATATGGATCGAACGCTGATCTTTGTATCATGACAACGATCAAAAAAATACAACTGGGCCAAAACGGCCCCCTCGTGTCCAAACTTGGTTTGGGCTGTATGCGCATGTCTTCTGTATGGGGAGGTCCAACGCCAGAGGAATCCGAGAGTATAGCTACCATACAGACTGCGCTTAACAGTGGCATCAATTTCTTAAACACCGGCGATTTTTATGGTGCAGGGCACAATGAACTGTTAATTGGCAAAGCCATTAAAGGCCGCAGGGACGATGCTTTCATCAGCGTTAAATTTGGTGCTTTCTTTCATAATGGACAATGGCTGGGCCTGGACCTCCGTCCTGTGGCTATTAAAAATTTCATCAATTATTCGCTTACCCGTTTAGGCATTGAAACCATAGATCTGTACCAGCCCTGCCGGATGGACAACAGCGTACCAGTAGAAGATATTATAGGTACCATAGCCGACCTAATCAAAGAAGGTAAAGTGCGCCACATTGGTGTTTCTGAGATTACGGCTGCTCAACTGCGTGAAGCAAATAAGATTCATCCGATAAGCGCATTAGAAATTGGTTATTCACTGGCAGACCGGCAGATAGAAAGCGAATTGTTACCGGCCGCTAAAGAATTGGGTATCGCAGTAGTCGCCTTCGCCAACACAGCCGAAGGCTTGTTAACAGGCGATATGAAAGCGCCGCTTCCAGCTGATGCCTATCACCTGCACTTCTCACGCTTTCAGGGCGATAACCTCGTCAAAAACCTGGAAAAGGTGGAAGTATTAAAGGCCTTAGCGAAAGATAAACAAGCTACATCTACACAAATCGCTATCGCCTGGGTAAATGAGCAAGGCGGCCAAATGATGCCATTGGTAAGCATGAGCCGCCGTTCAAGGTTGCCGGAAAATATCGCTGCCATGAGTATTGAATTTACGGCGTCTGAAATAGAATTATTAAACACTACTTTTGCACCGGGCGCCATCTTAGGCAGCACTTATTTACAGAGATAAATGACCAATCCAGCTGAAATACTTCCAGGTGTGATCTTCTATTCCTATCTCTCCGCTGAACGGAAAGATAAAGTATGCTTCTGGAACCATCATACATTGGTATTGATGGTTTCCGGGCAACTTCATTTAGAAACGGCCGGACAGCGCATGGAGGTTAAAGCAGGCGAAATGATGCTGGTCGGTAAAAATCAGCTGGGTACACTGACTAAAACACCTCTTCCAGGCCAAAGTTACGAGAGCATCGTCATTTGCCTTCAGGAAGATCTGTTGCGTAAAATAGCACTAGAAGAACAAATCGGTGCCAGTCCTAAATATGTTGGCCCATCTAATGTGCCTATTCCACCCGATCCATTTCTTGTTGGTTATTTTCAATCCATTATTCCTTATGCACGTGCCATAGCAGGGCCGCTTACAGAAGATATGGGTATGCTCAAAGTCAAAGAAGGTGTTAAACTATTATTACATAGTCTGCCGCAATTGAGGTCGTACTTATTTGATTTTGCAGAACCTCATAAGATCGATCTGGAACGGTTTATGATGGCCAATTTTCATTTTAATGTCCCTATTGAAAGATTTGCACGGCTCACCGGACGCAGCCTGGCAGGCTTTAAACGCGACTTTACAAAAACCTTTGGCATGCCGCCGCGTCAATGGCTGTTAGATAAACGTCTTAATGCAGCAAAGCATTTGATCGAGCAGAAACATCAAAAGCCATCAGCCATTTATTTAGATCTCGGCTTCGAGAGTCTGCCCCATTTTTCACGTTCGTTCAAACAAAAATTCGGTAAAGCACCCTCGCTCATTTGATAATGCGACCGGAGCAGCCTATCATCCATACCTGATCAGCCAATTGAGAATAGTTCGCAGCCAGATATTTGTTTTCCCTCAATACCTCCTCATAGCCCAGTAGCCAGATATCAATCATAATTCTTCCTATATTGGCCTAGTCATATTAATTTGCGAATACCATGAAGTACTTATGTTATACTTTTTATCATTTTTAATCATTGCCTGCAGTAAACCAAAAAAAATAGATCTATCAAAACTAAGCCTGAAAGAAGGCCAGGCATAATGATTATACAACTCTACCTCATGTTGCCGCGATACAGTTTTCTCCGTATCAATATCGGGGCTGTTCTACGCCTGCTGCTTATTCAAATTAACAGGAAACAACTTATTTTCCCAATCCGGCTGCTGCAAAGCAAGCGGGGAAAGCAGTACTTTTACGACCAGACAATTGCTATTATCGGATTGTTTTTATTCCACTCTATTTTATGGGTTGGCAAGTACTATCCTACATTCCATACTTTATCAGCAATACCAAATCTTCAATTTTTCCCTTATCTGCTTCAGCAACTGATAGCGTAAACAATGTTTCCAACTGAATTGCCATACTTGTACCTATGAGCGTGCCCAGTTCAGTGTTTAGCTCAAGGGTAACCGTGCTGTTGTCCAGCGTCATGGTAAAAGTCTGTGGGTTACCTTTTACCTGGGCCATAAATGTCACCTGTTTCAACCCAACGTTCATCCCCTGAACCATATAAGGTAACCTGGATTTATCAATGCTTAGGTTTACAGTCCCTCCGGTCTTAAGCAAATTCCATCCAGAAGGAATATCCTGTCTTAAACCAATCAGCAAATGCATGCCGGTTTCATTAAGTTGCTGGCTAACTTTGTTCAGCTGTCCTGATACAGACTGTACTGCTGACGCTTTTAATTGCTGTCCGCCTTCGCAAGCGGTATACTTTACATGCAATACGATATCAGCAATATGCGTATAATCAAATTGTCTTAACTCAGGGAGCCCCAGCCTCCATCGGCTGATTACCCCCGCGCCTTCAAATGGCAAATAACGCTCATCTTTAAAATTGAGTTCAAACATACCGGCATCGTTCTGCGCAGAACTGGCCGCGATAGCTGTGATCGGGATATTGTATGCTATAAAACGCTCATCTTGTTCGTCTGTTTTTTCAGGATAGTTGTTTGATATAGAGCTGTTCCTGAATTTGTTGTTTAGCAAACGTAGCGTAGCATTTACCCCAACATACGGACCAGCAATACAAGGAATAGAAACCGAAATAGATTTAATTCTGCGTTTAAAATGCCCCGGATAGTCCATATCAAACAGAACTTCAGGTAAGTCAAACTCACAGGTGCCGGTTGTTTTAAGCTGCAGGAGTGCAAACGGATCCAGCTTACAAACAGAAACATGTTTGGTGATCTCATAGTCGTAACCACGTTTTTCCTGATATGCAGTCTCAAGTTGTTTCAAACCAACATAAAGCTGCTCACCTGCCAATAGCCCTTCCCTGCCTGCATCAAAATAAGTGGACTGGATAAAATTTGTGTTACTGATACCTCTTTCAAAACAATAGGTTTTTTCGGCTTTTTTGGCAAGATCATAAGCAAGGTTATACACCTGCCGGTAAAGCGTTTTCAGGCTCCCGCGCATCCAGGTATATAGTTCTTCGTTACTGTACTTGTTTTTTAAGAATTCTTCTATTTCCGCAGCATTGTCTATTTGTTTTTGCTGGTTACGAATCTCCTGGTTAGCCATATCGATCCTGATCTGCTGGGTTGTGATCTGTTTGTCTATTTGCTTCAATTCAAAGCCAGCAGCATTGGTCTGAAATATTCGTTCCTGCATTGCCCTTTGGAAACCACCTTTTTTTGCCGCAATTGATGCTACATAGGTTTTAACATTTGCATCATTTTGTAATGCCTTGGCCCATGCCTGCATAGCGCCGCCCAACATCGGTCCGCCAAACTGTACACCCAGTCCAATCCCAAACGGCTTTGCATCAACAGCAGCTGTAGGTAATAAATGAAGTATACTGGCCAATAATTCTTTTTGACCAACTTCTGTCTGAAGTTTATGTGCCTCAAAAGACTTGTCCATTTCTTCCTTTTCAAACTTGCTTAGCTTCAATCCGCTCTCGTCAACAGGCTGATCTATCCCATTGGCTAATTCTGCAAAATCGGTGTCCTGTCCGGGTATTTTCCCGACATCTTCGCCGATAAGCTGCAGGTAATATTTCATCCTTGCTTCTGGCGCTTTACGGTTTTGGAGCAGTGCATCAAGTGACTTTTGGGCTTCTTCCAATTGCAGCTTTTTGATTTCCATCATCAGGTTATTGGCCGTACTTTCGTGCCTGGCACGGATGAGGGTAACTGTTTCGTTGTCTTTTTTCTCGATAGCAGCAAGTATGGCTCCACCCATTGATTTTAATTCGCCGCACAACTCTAATGCTTTTTGCAGCAGGTAATAAAAGCGGTAATTGGGCATAGAGGTGTTCAGGTCGTTAACCACGCTTGACAGGCTTAGCCCTTGTGCTGCTGCTTTTACCAGCAAAGCCGGATCTATCGGCGCCTCAAACAACGGTAATTTGCGGAATACACCTTCGATATTCAGGCAATGCCGTATTTTAAATAGGCGATCGGCAAGTGTATCCCAATAAGCAGTTAGTTTAGGGTTGTTGGGGATACAGAAATATAATGCACTGGCGGTACCAAAAATATCCGCAACGGCCGTTTCGCCTGCTGTCTCGTCACTGTACCCAAGTTGTTGGATATTATAAATCGCCGCAATTTCCATCTCGCTGATCGCATTGCTGAAAGCATCCCATTTGTCCATTAAGGAATTGTAACTTTGTGCACTCAGTTCACCACGTTTAGGAATTACCATTGGTTTTCGGCCAAGGATATGGCCGGCCAGAACATATAGTTGTGTTGCCTGGTTAATACTTTCGATCGTATCCTGCCGGAAAAGATAATCGCCCCAGTCCAGAATATTGTCGATATATTTCATCACCACCCATTTCATATAGGCCACCGGACGGCTTCGCGCCACCACATGCGGTTTAAAAGGATTGTTACGCCATTCGCTAATCGCCGGATCAGGCTCATTGGCACCGAGGCTTCCGAAAATTTGTGCCAGTATGTTTTTGCTGTCTGTTTCCTTAAAGGGACCAAACATCCAGAAGCGCTTGTCATCTGTACCCTCGGCAATCGGGTTAAAGACATAATGGAACCATTTCATAGCCTCCTCAAATTGCTGCGCTTTGCTAAGTGCATCGGCAATCATAACGGGAGTATGAAAATACAATTCCCAATTGTAAAGCGAATAAGGCCGCTTCAGCTCATGGTAACTTGCATGGGCTGTTTTACCAAACGCATTTTCCAGCCCATCAGCAGGGATAGAAAGTGTATAATCAAACAGTTCTTTGAGCTGAGGTAAATTGGAAAGTTCTATTAATTTCGCAGCATTTACAAACCAGAATGGATAACTTTCCCAGGCCCATGTAGACCTGTTTGGTACCCACCGGAACTTTGTTACCAAGAAATTATCAAACAGTATATTTAACCTTTCTTCATGATCCTGATTACTACGTTTACCGTTGGAATAGTCAAAGTATATTGCGTCAGGGCCTCCCAGTTCGGATGAGCTGACCGTACCTGTGTGAAGCGTGCCGTCAAAATCAAATGCACCTATTTTGTATCTTCCCGCATAATTTCCGTATACAGTAATTTTAACAAAACCACCAGATATTACCGGGTAGAAATTATATGCGCCCAATGAAGGAAGGGATAACCTGACATCGTAAAGACAATCAGTACTCAATTGCTTTTGTGTCCATTTGCCATTTTTGTATTCGCTATAAGCCATCTTTATTTCGCGGTACTCAATTGGTTTTAATTGGTCCTGCGTTTTATCAGCCAGGGTTTTAATTTGTCCCGAACCAATATTAGGCTTCGTTTTAGCAGTAATCTGCGGAAAGAAAATCATTAACCGTCCGTTTAAGATCACAGGTGTAAGGTAGCAGCCATTGCCGAGAATGCGTCCATCAGTAAACAAAACATCATAGCTAGGAATATCGACCTGTATTTTTTCCCATGGGTACCAGTTCATTTCATCTAGTGCCATGTAGCGATAGTAAAAGAAGTACGGAGCATTACGGCTGCGCGAAAACACGTGCAACCTGGCACCGTCCTGCCAAACGGTATCTCCGTTTTTTTTACCTTCAATGTACAGACCAATCACTTCCATATTGGCTATTTCACCTACTTTGTACAAGTAAGTTTTCAGCGCTTCGGTTACGTTTTGCTGGTTAATGTCTTGTTGAAGCAACTCACTCTCCAGCTCTTTAAAAAATGGGCTTTTGTCATCGCGGAGATTGCTGTCTATCCAATTTTCGGGATAAAGAAAAACCTTTCGGTTGGCTTCCCAAACCCGGTAATGCTGCATCCACTCCCATCGTTCCCTGTCCAGCGCATTTGGGGCGATGCCGTAAATCACCTCTTCCAACCCCAGGAAACATCGTTGAACAAATAATTGAACAGAAGAAATCGCTTGTTTAACACGTGAGGTTTCCATACAGGTCTCCATCTGTACATCGATCAGGAAATATTCAAACAGGCCGTCAGCATCTGTAACTCCTGCTGTTTTGAGTTCCGGTTGCTGCAACAGATAGGCAATCAATGCATTTTTTTGATTGTTGCGTAAAACGTCATTTAAGGGTTTTACAACCTGCTCCCAATCCGATTGGTTGTATTTGGCGCGTAAGGCCATCTGAATACTTTCTGCTATAGCCCGAGTTGCATCAAAAGCAAAAGATGGTATTGCCCATTGAAATAAGGTATCAATGTCTACACCAATATTAGTGGCTACTGAAAGTGCCTGCTGAAGCTTCAAAAGATTCTTTTCGTTTCTAAAATCAGCTGCAACCAGATTAAAATGCGGACCGGAAATAAGCTTGCTGATCTGTTCTTGTTTCCATTTGGTCAGCTGTGCTATTTGTTCGGTTAAGTTTGCACCAGCCTGGTTCAGCTGCTCCCAGAACTGCAATAGATTGAGACTGGTTTTAGGCAACGAATCGCGAAGCCTGCAATAGCGGATGATCCTTATCAGGTGGTAAAAGCTCAGGTCACTAAAGTTAATATCCCCAAAATCAGAATGATTTGCCTGAATATGGTTAAGCTCATCGGCACTTAAAGCAAGTGTTTTGACCAGTATTGCCATTTTCCCGAGCTGTCTCAATGCGCTCCTAATAGCCTTTAGTTTCGCATCAGGTAACAGCGCCTTTGCCGGGATGTTTTCTATAGCGGAAGTTTCTGTTTTCCAGAACAGGTTTTCCGGCAGAATCCCTTCAAGCGAAAGCTGGCAGACTTTTCCGGCGCTGAGCTTTATTGCTTCACTACGCAGTTCAAAGTCCCCATTCGAAGGTATCCCTGTATGTTCCAGCACAACAACATTATCCAGGCTTAACTTGAAAGTTACATTTGTACCTACCCTGACAATAAACGTAAAGTTATCTTCTGATGCAGGAATCAGCTTGCCATACCAGGATGCAGGGGCAAGCGATGTAGAGGGAGCTGTGAGTTGGGCATACAACGAGGCCCCATCTGGCTTTAAGATATTTTTAATCAGGGATTGTACCAGCAAATGGTCTAAACCTGTTTGAGCAGACAATGTAGCTACAACATGTATCTGTATAAGTTTCTCTCTCAGATAAGGTAAAAACACCTCCAAAAAAGCGATACGTTTTTGCGGCGCAGAACTTGTATTATTTTCAGATTTGAGTAAGGTTGTTTCCACAGGGCTTGTTACGAAAATGCCAGCAAGTATATCGTTGAACAACTCATCTTGCTGCCTTTTTATTTCCGCTACAGCCTGTGTCCAGGCATTTGTACCAGGCACTGCTCCTTCCAGCTCTGCCAATTCATTCGCCGTCAGCGCCCCGTTTACCTGGAGAGAACCGGTACCTGTATCGTCATTTCTCCGGTATTTTATTTTTAGTTTGAGGGCTGCCCCAAGCGTGGCGCTATCGGTTAGTACCGTGTCGGCCAACAATGGTGCCGAGGTACTGTAAACCGTTGTCCCCTCTAAAATTGAGATGAGCTGCTCTGCCCGGTCCGTTTCAAATAACAAAGTAGCTTTGCTGCGTACCAGTTCAGTAGTGGCCTTGCTTATGATCGATTCGAGCTTCTCCGCATCGCTTGTTGCTGCGGCATCAGGCACAATATCGGCATGTTCCATTTCAATCGCAGTCTGTCCGTCATAAATGTCTTTAGCCAGGGCAAGGGTTGCTTTATTGTCAAGATGAGATAAATTACCAGTGCCATTAACCATATAGCTCAATTGATCAAACGTAAACCCAGCTGTTTCGGCCTCTGCTATTTGATCAAGAAAACGAAGTGTTATATGGGGGCTTTCAAAAACATCTCCCACCACTTCCATGAGGTTAATCAATCTGGAAATATTCAATCCCAGCATTTTTGAAAGCAGGCGATAACGATACAATAAAGAAAGATGCTCAAGGGTAAGCGTTAAAGGCCCCGACAAAGATTTATAGGTGCTGATTAGGGAAATATCATTTGCCGATAAATTGAGCGTTGCCATGATCGCCGGTAAATGATCGGCCAGCATTTCGGTACCGGATAGTTTTGTTGTAAAAACCGGATCAATAGCCGCCAGGTTATGAGCTATGAATAAACGGTTAAATAGTGCATTTTCTCCTGCCGTACCTATATTCCCCCAAAAGCATAGCAGTTTACTAAGCTCGATGCCGGTAAGATCTATTATCTTCTTAACGGCCATTAACCTATGGATCATTATCGGCGTAATATCGCCACTGCCTAAACTCATGATGACCTGATCGGTTTCCTCAATAGTAAAGCCCATTTTTCGCCAAAGACGGATAAACCGGTTGAATTTATTGTAATCATCCTCCGACAGGAAATCTTCATCATAACGCAGGAGCGTAACCTTATCAAGGTTACAATCATTATCGGGGCTATTCAATGCAAAACAGCCCGGAATACTTTCAAAAAAGCTACTCAGTTTTTGTAAACGTGTCTTTTCATCGTATTTATCCAGCAGTTTTTTAAGCTGGGGGTTATCCGTCAGCAGGTTTCCACCCATATCATCCTGATAAGTAAGCCATGCCGCCGCGAGAGGTTGTGAAAGACTGCGCAGCATTTCGCCATATTCCGGAACAACGAGCCCCGGATTGATATATTCTGTTTGAAGCAGGCCAACCAATTCAGTGTATAGCAGTCCTGTTCTTGGCAGAAATTCATCTTTTACGCGGCATAATCGCTCGCGCCAATTTGTAGCCACAGCCAGGCCATAATATTCTTTTGTGTTACGACTGTCGTTTGTTCCATCGAAATTCTTTTTTGTGATGATCCGATATTCTTCTTCTGTAAGTGCAAGAAACTCTGCATCTGCAGCTACTTCCAATCTGATATCCGAATGGTTGTTTTGAAAGGTATCCATCAACTCGTATCGGCTGGTATTCAATTGTTTTAAAAAGATACGGATGGCGTCAATGGGCTGATGGTATGGCAGACTAAAGGGGAAAAAAGCTTCTTGCAACACTTTGTAAGCTTCTTTACTGGTGTGCTGCGGAGCCGATAACAGTTCGCCGCTGGTCTCCTTGTCTACATTAAACCCCTTATAATTATTAAAACCGCCCGGTTTGAGGACAATATACTGCTCCATCACTTCATTCACCAGATCAACATAAGGTAAAATGGTATTGGTATTTTTGCAACTGAGTTCCAGATGGCCCAAATCGGGCCTACGTGCAAAAAGTGTTTGCAAAGGGGGATTGTCTTCAGTACCTGTTTTTACCTTACCCGTGTCAAGGTTGTTGTTTCTTAAATATTGCAGCAGGTCTACATAATAGGCGGTTGCACTATACACTGAGGTACATTCGCCACACTCACAAAAATCAGCGTCGCCAAAGAGGAGATTCCAGCTCAGGTTGTTTTTAGAAAGGATGCCCTCAACATCGGGGTCTACAGCAGAAGCGCCACTCTTACCGCTGCTATTGCCATCAATCATGGCGATACCGGTTTTCATCCCAGCTTCCTTAATGCTAAGCAGCGAATGTTCATAAAAAGCTTTCTTTTTTTGCGCTGCTGTATAAATACGTTTCAGGATATCGGTTGACAATTCAGTGCCTTGCATTGTGGCGATGAACTGCTTAAGCGGCAAGGCAGTAACTGCAGGTACAGATAGATAGTTTTTGTTGATCAAAACCGGAACAGCTTCAGGAACAGGACTCATTAAAGTTACACGCTGCAGCACCTTTAAGTTATGGATTACCGTATCTATATATTTTTTCGCTACGGGCTTCAACAGCTGTTCATCATTGATCAACTCATAAACAGATGTTGTGGTAATCTTGAAATCCGGAACTCTAGACAATATTGAAGAAATGATCTTGCCAGTTTCATTGTTCCACAAGGGCACTTTCGGATCGTTAATCATATTGACAATTATAGCTGTGGGTTCCAGCGCATAAAGGTTCGTATACAGACCATTAATAAAATCCTTCTTATTTTGCAATGGCGGCGTAGCAGTATTGTCTATTTTTTTTGATAAAGCCTCTTTGTTGTAATTGAGCGCTATATCACGCAGGGAATTCACTGCGCTATCTCCCCGAAAAGTATCCATCAACACCTGATTTGCGCCGGCCCACGTCATTAACCCAAAAGTAAAGGAGATATCTGCTAAAGTTTTTTTAGAAAAGAGTTTGTTCCCTGAAAGCTGGGCCAGTACCGAAGGTACGTTACCATCATTCTTCAGGTACAATTTGGTAAAAGCATCTGTTAAGCCAGCTTTCCCTTTAAAATTTGCAGAAAACAGTTTTATGTTTTCCATCAGCCGGGCATCTCCGGCCTCGCTTTCAATAACCTTTTTTTTCATGGTCAGGAAGATATTGTCGTTTATATGTATGCAGATTAAATGTTCCTAAGCTTTTAGCTCATCAACCATCCTGAATACGTTTCATAGGTTTATTTGTTTTTTTATCAAACCGTACCCCGCCAGGCCCCAGATATGTCCGCCCATCGTCAGAGTCCAATCTCGCATCGGGATCTCCACGTTCTACCTTCAATCTGTAGAGCTGCTCTCTCAGTGTGCTCATTTTCTTTGCATTTTCACCTGCTTTCATCATCGCCTCATGCAGTTTCTTGGTATCATATGCCTGACCGACTAAGGGAATTTCACCGAAAACTTTTTCTGCAAAATGCTCAACACCTTCTTCTGCAGCATTCATCGCAGCACTACTTTTATCACCTCTGTAAAGGTCATAAATTGAGGCCAGAGCCCAACCCACTATAGGAACAACGCCTAAAGACTCGGATTTGGCTTCTTCAAGGGACTTCTCCAGCTCCGGCTGCAGTTTCCTGATTTCCGATTTTACTTTGAAAATATCATCGTCTATATCTTCAGCAGTACGCTGCTTAGCCACTTCAATGATATCATCATCAAAATCGACCGATACAGGTTCAGGCTTTGGTTTAGGCTTGGGAGGTATACGAATCGGCCCGGCATCAACCAATGGCGGGGCAGAGAAACTAAGTTCACCAGGCGTTGTTTCTTTTACGGTGTCTGCACGGCTACCTACTCGCCATGCAAGTTGTTCCCAATAGGCGTTGCCTGGAATAATCGCGATCACATCCGGGGCATCATTGGGCAGTAAAAGTGTATATTCTTTACCCCTAATAAATTTTGTATACTGTGCTTCAGGCTTATATGCAGCTCCATCCCAAAGCCCCGTAAGTGGCGGACTGCTTGATTGATGCCCAGATGTATCGGTTAAAACAATTGGATTGTTCCGCGAAAATGCAAATACATTTGTACCGTCTGCCAGGCCTATCGGATCTGCACTCAGCCATCTGGCCATCCAGGGCATATAATATCGTGCGCTATGATAAGACAAGCCTGTTTCCTCGTCCCTTTCCATACCAGCGTAGCGGTAACGCTTAGCAGCAGCTCTGATCTCTGTGCTACGCGCCTGATAAGCTGTTGTACCATAAGGATGGTATTCCTCATAAGAAATTATCCTGGCAGTATCGTCTAATTCAAGAGCAGCCGAGCCTAAATGGTTATGTAGCTGATAACACGATAACCTTGTCCCTACCCGATCTGAAGGAACAGCACCAGGTTCCATATTCTTTGTAACGGTATCAACCATTACAAAACGATGCCCTTTATCCAGCAGGCTAAGTGTACTTCGCTCAAAAATCAGCTCATTTTCCTTGTAGGTTTTGTAACTCTCATAACCTTCTATATAAATACGTTCCTCTTTTTTTGTGGGAACATTTCCGGCGGCTGCCTGGTTTTCGGTTATCTTCCGGAGACGCTGTCCGCTGCCATCATACTGATAATAAGTAATTACAGGTATCTGGTCATCCGTACAGTGTTGCCTTATCGTAAGTACCATCTCTTCTTTAAAATTCCAGTTTATTTTTTCAAGATGGGGCAATGTTTCTATAAAGCCATGCGGGTTATGGTGCTTATAGGATGTGAAACTCACAGGGTTACCATTATCACCAATCCGGGTACTTTTTAGCCAGTTGTTGCTGGTTTGGTATTCGTAGTTTCGGGTCCAGTTTCCCGCCCGGGCAAGGTGTTTCATTTGCAGAATATTACCTACCGCATCATAGGCAAAGTGCTGGCTGTAATTTCTTACCGCCATTGGGTTAACAGGGTTTAGCACATGCATAAATGCTTTATCGTTCCAGTTATCACAGCCACCAAAGCCCGGCACGATATCATTTTCTTTACCTGTTGCAGCTATAATTCTATAAAGCGCGTCGTAAGTATACTCGTTCTTTGCGATGATTGCCTGATTGCTGTAGAACTGAACAGGTTGCGCCTTATCCTCAATACAGGTAATATTGCCTACAGCATCATAGGTGTAATACAAATCCTGCAGCAGTTCATTATTTTTTCTCCTGGTCTCCAGGTGTCTTAAACGCAAGGTCTCTTCATCATAAATAAAGCGGGTAATTACATCATTGCCATAAATAATTTTGTTGCGCTGGCCATGTTCATTATAGTCAATATCTTTAATATAGGTAGTTGTAACAGCAGAATGATGATGTATTACCTCCTCGCCATCCAACAACCCGGCCTCATTATAGGAAGGTAAAATAACAGCCCCGTCGGGTGTAATCTGCCTGATTATTCTTCCAAGGGCGTCTGTATAGGTAGTATGAGTAAACACATCATTTTCCAGGTCATTGACCAGGTTATCATCAGTCCAGTTAGCTACTTCTTTGTATTTGCTAAAAAACTTTCGGCTGGTATGCAAAGGCTGCCCTTTAAAATCATATTCCGGCGTAGTTACAAGCCCCCCAGTATCATAGTGCTTAACCGGCTTTCCCCTCAGATTTTTTCGTTCAGGTTCAGCTTCGTGCTCACCATAAAATATCCGGTTAAAAGTGTGGTTAAGCACAGCTCCCTCCCCTCCTTTAACTTTGGTTTCAATTGGACGGTGCAACACATCATAAAAATATTGGAACTCATAGTCCCGCTCATCCCAGGTATGTAAAGGACTGCCCATAATATCAAGCATCAGCCAGCGCCGGCCAGCATCCATGCTGTGCTGATATACCAGGTTACCTAGCATATCATATTTGTATTGCATTACCGCATTGCCCTTAAACCCATTTTCGGCCAACTCCCTGGCATCTATAACACTGCGTAGATGTCCTTCTGCATCAAGCACAATTTTGGTACTATAATATTCGTCTATGCCAGTACTGGTATCCCTATTGTGCTCAACGGACAATACCGGTCTGCCCAGCGTATCAAAATGCAACACCTTAGGTGTGCTGGCATGTTTGGCAGCTTTAACTGCTGCTACTTGCGCATTCAGATCAGTAATAAAATCGGTTCTTCCACTATCAGTCCGTTTTAAATACCATTCACTATCCAGTATGTTATCGTTGGCATCATAAACAGCTTGTTTCCACGAATCAAACACTACTTTAGTATAGCTGCCATCAGGCATTTCAGTTTTGATCAGACGTCCGGCAGCATCATAAAACAAAATTGAGGTAATGCCCGTTTCCACCAGCTCTTTTTCGTTTTCAAATTTTGGGGAAACAGAGAAAAACGGCTCATATTGTTTTACTGCATTACCTTTGTTGTTTTTAATTGTACGTCCATTGCCAATCCAGCGCAGTTGTCTGGCATTGCCTCCAGCAGAATTATTGGTATCAACACGGTCAATAATAATCGTATCACCTGTACCAGACCTTACATAGTTTGCCCATCCAGGTTCGGCCTGCACTTTTTTCATAATTACCTCGCCTAAGCCATTGACGTATTCAAAGCTAAGCTGAACATCACTTTCAGGATTAAGCTGCCCATCCTCGCTACGGTAATGTATTTCTCTTGTTATTGTGGCCACCACAAATGGCTGCCCATTTTGAGCATAGTTGTCAATATTATATATAAAACGCGTAGTGGCACGTTGCAACAATTGTTTCGCTATGTTTTGTAGGCTGACTGATTCACATATCCCGGGGGCATCGGCAACAGTAAAAAAATGATTAATGCCCGCTTGTTCATTTTCCGTAATTTCTTCCTGTCCGAACAACTCATCAGCCTGTGCCCCTTTCCCCATTACCGCCATTGCTTTTACAATCCCCAGCTCATCGCTGATCGTTTCTGATAAGTTATTGTTACTGTCAATCATACGTTGGGGAGAAAGCGTACGGAAGTTAAAGTCAACTACGCCCGTCTTGTTCCCCAATGCGTCTTCCGTTTCTTCTACAAACAGGAAATAAGTACCATCATATTTTACTTTGGTTACCGCACCATATGGATCTTTATGGGAAACGGGGGTATAAAAACGGTTTTTCGCAACCTGTTCGTCTTCACTGTCTTTTATAAAATGCATGGTACCAGAGCGTACCCACCAATTCGCATCCATTGTCCCGTTTTCGTCAATAACGTGGGTAAATCTGCCCTCTGCCATTAACGTTTCCAATGTGCCGTTATCTGCTTTATCTTTATAAATATCCTTAAGCAGTTCAGGTGTATATGCCAGTTGATAGCTTTCGTATGGCAGAGCTAAAGATGTCATTTTTCCCAAGGGCAGCGGATCAGTAAGATTACTTTTGTAAAAAAGTGACCGGGTATGCGCTATCGGTCTCCTCTGGGCCTTTCCGGCAACAGCTGTTATATCAAACTCTTGATAGCTAACTATGTCCGATCGGGTATCAAGAAGAATATCAGCAAAATCTTCCGGAGAATAGTAATCGTTAGTTTTAATAACTCCCCTTAGCTCAAATGTGTTCACTTCCGAATGCAGTGGCAATCGGTAGGTACCTGGTGTGATCACCTCATTGGTAAACTGATTTTGTGTATAGGTAATTACAGTTTTCTGCTGCGCATCCCGGGTTGTTTCAGGTAAGGATGTTTCAATATTGGATATCCGCCTGGGATAAACAACAGCAGCACTCTCCAGTACATTTCCATATTTATCTAAACTGATATTGAGCTTATGAGCAATACAGGGGTCATCGGCCTCCCTTTCGTAGCGGTAAGTAATAGTTTCACTTTCATTTATTGTAAATATCGCATGCTGGTTTTTCCCTTTGGGCTGAACCAATTCGATGAGGCAATTAGACGATACTACAGAAAATGGGATTTTTTCCCTTTGTAATGCTGCCTCGGTATTGCCAAAAGTAGCAGCGTCTTTGGCAAATACTTCTGATCTCAATATCATACCCTTACAGGCACGCATGGCTTCGTGCCATTCACCTGGCGTAAGGTGCCCCAATGCTGAAACATCAATACCTGAAGCAGCTACCAGTCGTGTATCGGGCAAATTCTTTTCCCGATGTGTATACACAGTACCCAACTTTTTCAGCTCCGCATACCAGTAATCGGCCTCAAACTGATTTAATATTGTCCCATCCTTTGAAAAAGCACCGGTGTGATACCACGTTTTAGTTATCACAGGCTCCTGATGTAACCTGGCTTCTGTAACATTTGCAGCCCCCTCTCTTTTCCAATGTTCAAAAAATTCAGTATCTGTTTGTTCTACCATACCAAATCCCCTGAACTCCCGTTCGGTGTGATCATAATAACCGTGATGGTATTTGTACCCTGTAACAAATTTGTATCCGGATACCTTATCCTCTGTAACAGTCTTTGAAACACAATGGACAGGAAAGTGCAGTTTGGTAACCCATGGACTTCCGGCCAGTTTATCCTCTATATAGAATTTAGTAGAGGGGCTGTATTCTAAAGATACTTCCTTTCCGAGATTGTTTTTATAGGAAACCATAATGTGCGGTTTCTTACTGTTCATCAGGTCGATATATTTTAGTGGCGCATGTGCATCTTTTGCCAGCGGACTGGACCAAACAATACAGGCAACTCCATTCCCCAATAGGTCAGTTACCGTTATACGGGCTTCATTTTGAACCTCAGGAATTACCTCTATTTCAAATGGGGCAATGCTAAAACGGTTACCGCTGAGATTTTTCCAGCAGCTGAATTTATTATTACCCAAATAAACAATGTCACTGGTACCGGAACCATCTATGTCGGCCAGGTAAATGTATTGTGGGTTAAATGCATCGGGATGATCAAAAACAGGAGTTTGATCCATGGTCACTTTTGTCCCAAATTTGCCGTATCCCAAATTTGGCCAGTAACACACTTCTCCGTTCCTGATGCGTAATATATCTGTCATGCCATCACCAGACATATCAGCCAGATAAATGCTTTGTTTGGCATCCGAAAACACCATGTGGGGCCCAGCTTCTTCATCAAATGACTTGAGGGTCTTTCTTGCCGTTGCAAAGCCTTCCCTGCCTTCAGAGGCATACCATGTAAAAACATCATCCTCCGATATCAACACCTCAGGTTTTCCATCGCCGTTAAGGTCCAATAATCTTATGTTGGCATCTCCAAAGTCAACATTCGGCATTGCTTTGAAAGGACGAAAGCACTGCCAGTCGCCATCATCACCCAATTCAAAAAAACCTGTTGGGGCAGTACCAAAACTGGTCAATTGTTTTCCTCCATCACCGTCCAGATCTGTTAGCGTCAAAGTAGTTCCAAGGCCGGCAAATGAAGGCCTGGAACAAACCATTTGAGCGGGTTCAAATACGGCATTCCCTAAATTATGTTTGTAATACCAGCCATTAGCCTGTTCGGTCAAAATACCAGCCAGTCCTTCATTGTACAGATCAGTGAATTGATATTGGTATTCACCCAATCCAACAGGAGCATGAATGAGCGCATCAGGTGCAACTGTTTTTATATCCTTGTTCCATTCGTGCTTTTGATAATCAAACACCATAGAAGGAAGCCTTTTATGAGCATAAGAACCATCTGATTTTTTTATATAACCGTATGAAGTTACCTTTTTCAGGAAAGTAAAATCCTGTTCAGCTGCCGTGTCGTATTCAAAGTTGACAGACCTGATCAGCGTTTTTTTATCCAACTTATCCAGCCTTAAAGCCAACTCTTCAAAAACATGAAATAACAATACTCTTTTACACAAACGGGTCGTCCTGATTTCAAACCCTGCTTTGTAGTCAGAGAAAGCGTCAATCCGGAAATCCCAGTTATTGATGGTTTCAACAGCGTCATTGGTGTGCAGGGTGCCATAGTCAAAAACAGTCTGGAACAGATAGTCTGTTTCCGAAGGCAGTGGATCCCCAAACCGTTCGTAAGGGGTTTTATTACCATAAAGGATTTTATCGGGATAAAGATTGGTATAAGTGATCAGGTTGCCTTTGATCCGATTGCGGTTGTGCAGTGAAGATACTTCAATACCGGAATTGTCCTCTTTTTTGTAAATATATTGTGAACAATTTCCCTTATCATCAAATACAAATTCGGGTAGCCATTCAAATATTTTGCTTTCATCTTGCGGATGGGTAATTCTTGCGTTAATGGTCCAGCCAAACAGAGTAGTAATATTATCCCGGGTAGTTACCCTCCATTTTTTTTCGTCAGACACCTTATTGCTCCATCGTTCTATCCGTGCAAACAGACCTTCGATACGCGGCTTGTAGCGCCTGATGGTAAACAGCCGGTCTGCAGAGTCTGTTTCAACGACGGTGTATTGGCCTTCATCCAGGATGAAACATCCGTCTGTGTCTTTTTTAAATTCGGGCACAAGGTCTTCAGCTTCCGAAAACAGAAAGATATCCGAATCAGCGGCATCCAGATATTGAGGTAAGCCCTTTTCAGTCTTTCTTTTGATAGAAGACAATCCCAAATTCCAGCCCAATCCGAAAATGCCATTACCAGAGCCAGAATTATAAGACAACCCTAATGTAGGAACTACCCCACGGGCAGGAGAAAAAGGTAATGGAATAGACAACGAAGCTGTGCCATTCACTGCATTTACAGCAAATTTTTCATCTATCCCCTTTAGCGCCCCACCTCCTTTAGGCAACGAGATTGAAGGTATTTCTATTGCATTTGATGGAGTTTTGCTGCCATCTGTCGCTAGGAACTGGTCGTTGACGTCTTTTAACATATTCATAAAATTTAAATACGCTCACCTCCAGTCCATTACACGTTAAACGAATGATTAATTTAATATACAGTTATTTTTTCAAATGCCAATTATTTGTTATCTATTTTCATCAAAAGTGCGAAAGTAATTTTCAGTTCTTCCAGGTTTTTATTTCGCGAGTAAATTGCAGACTGCTTCTTCAATATTGGGGTATTTTATAAATCAGAGATCAACGGCTGTAATAATTCTTCCTATATTGGCCTGGTCATATTAATTTGCAAATACCATGAAGTACTTATGTTATATCTTTTTATCATTTTTAATCATTGCCTGCAGTAAACCAAAAAAAATAGATCTATCAAAACTAAGCCTGAAAGAACCGATTGAAAGTGTAATCGATTTTAAAGATAAAAATGCGCTTGAAGTAAACACCGTCGAATACCCATTTTGCTTCCTGATTGAAGGAAAGGCATCAGGACAATTCATATTTGATGGAATTGATTTAAAAGGGCAAAAAGTGTTTTTTCAGGTTAATGCCGAACGGTTGAAAACAGACAGCATTACCAAATTTGGAGGTGGTCATTTTGCGATGCAGGGATTTAAAGACAAGGCAGAGCTTACCAAAATTTTGAAAGAATATCAAGCGAACGACAATATATATGGATTCAGAGTGGAAATGAAGTCCCCGGATCTAAAAAAAGAGATCCTGAAAAAACTGGAGGCCCGATATGGAAAGGGAACTAAGAATCCTAATACAGATCACGGATTATATTGGAACGTAAAGAAGGAGAATAAATATGTTTTTTATGCCCCAGACTATGACCGGCTCATTGTACTGAACAGCACTGATTTATCAAAAACGTGTTATTGGGACACGATGAATGGTCTTATAGATTTTGGAGGGTGTAACAATGAAGCGTACACGAAAGACTTAACGAAGAACCGAACAGATCCAAAGGACATAAAAAACAAACCGGTCTTAAAAATTGACAAAAATTGGAATATCAATGACCTTAATCTGGGTACTTCAACGGAAACTGACTTTCTTAAGTCTGCCACCAGCAAAAATTTTGAAAGAATGATCACATCAGACTCAAATGGAAATTTACAGGAAGTTATACATGAAAATAAATACAATAATTTCTATTTCTACTTTACAGCAGGTAAAAACGGGGAAAATGATCAAAAGAATAACATACTAAAAGGCTATTCCATTAATGACTTTAATGGTGTAGCTGTCTCGTTTGAAAATCAACTAAAAACAGGGATGAAAGGAGAGGATATCTTAAAAGTGATTGATAAAAAGGATATCATTGGAGATATAGCATTAAAATATTCTAATACCATCGAAATTAAAAACCCTGTTTATAAGATCAATTTAATATTTGATGACAACAAGTTGTTTTCAAGTATGTACGTGCTAAAGAAAGAATAATTTAGATCGTGTAACCAGGGAATAGACTTATGTTCTTCTCTCTTCTTATTTCCGCTTGTACTATTTCTATGTTAGTTTTTCCTCTTTGCGCTTCTCTTCCTGTTATTCGTTCTTGTGGAATTTTTGCAAATCTTGGGGAACAGACTTATGTTCTTCTCTCTTCTTATTTCCGCTTCTACTATTTCTATGTTAGTTTTCCTCTTTGCGCTTTTCTTCCTGTTATTCGTTCTTGTGGAATTTTTGCAAATCTTGGGGAACAGACTTATGTTCTTCTCTCTTCTTATTTCCGCTTCTACTATTTCTATGTTAGTTTTCCTCTTTGCGCTTTTCTTCCTGTTATTCGTTCTTGTGGAATTTTTGCAAATCTTGGGGAATAACGATCTGTCTCAAATAAATTGATAAATAATCAAACCTATTAAAACAATTAAAATGAACAGTGTAAAGTAACTGTTATATTCAGTCAATGTTATTTTATGTTCTGGATAAACCACATTCCATTTACCAGAATTAGCAAAGTCGGTAAGCATCGTGGGGGTTAGTGGAATTCTCTTAACCTGTTCATTCGCTCGAGGGAATAAACTGATACTTGTCCAGCTGCCCTCCTCTTCTGAATGAAAATACCACAGATAACCAGTCATATCAACTGAAAATTTTTCAGCATACGCTGTCATCATTTCGTGAAAATCATCTCCCCTCATTCCTATTTCATCGCATACATTCGTTTCCGGACTAATTTCATCCTCAAGAGATTGATCCTTTAAAAAGTTAATAATATCCTCTAAAGTATATTTCATAGACTACGTGCGCAGCAATGATATGTATAATTTTCTAATTCTGACTTTTCCACTTACAGGGTTATAATTCGAATGCACAAGTCCTGATTATCTTTTTATTCCTTATTGCTCGTGTAATCACTATCTTGGTCATAAGAATCAATTAATGAGCTCAAAACAAAAATATCTAAGACCGGCTATTATAACGCTCCCGGCATTAGTCTTCATCGCTTCGCTAACGCAGAAGGCATTCAGCTATCAGTATGTTCAAGTAGAAACAACTGATGGTTTATCACTCCTGCTGACGGGCGGAATAGCCTGGATTGGTGGTGGTTTGTTTGAGTCATTAATCTGGATAGCCAATCCCATTGCATTGATCGCTGCCATTCGATTCCTGAAAGAAAGTAATCCTGTGGTTAAGATAGAACCTGTTCTGAAAACGCCGCTTCCAAAGCCCAAACCGAATAGCTATTGGCTTTCCGCATTAGCAGCAATGATCGCCTGGTCATTCAGTCTCTGGGATGAAGTACTAGCTGCTGAAAGCGGCACAATGGGTAAGATTTTAAGCCTGGAACCAGGTTACTGGCTTTGGGTATCCAGCTTCACTTTACTGACAATTGGAATCAATTATTACCATTTCCGGATTAGCAATACTTAAACTTTCCAAAGCAAATCCTGGTATAAATCGATGAACATCCTGGCAAGATTAAGGAGTTAAAATGCGGATTCACTAGTAATCATTTGCCTAAATCTTTTCTATATTAGATTGATCTAAATACGTTATCAAAATGAAAACAATATTACTCTCAATACTTCTTAGTGTGTCATTAATGGGTGCTAAGGCGCAATTTGTTGCATTAAACGCCCTGATTAGATATGTAAGTATGCCTGTGGCAGATGTAACTGAAGAAATTATTTCAAGAAAAGGCTGGGAGTTAAGCGAATCAAAAAATCAAGATGGTACTGCAACTTTAAAATTTGAAGGTAACGGCAATAATAACTCTACCATAATCATAGAACAGGTTGATGATAATGAAAATGAGGTTTTCTTTATTTGTGATAAAATTAATTATGATCTTTTGACTAAATCCCTGCTTGCACTCAACCCAACCTTTGTAGGTTCAAAGGTTACAAAGCAAGGTAACATAGTTAAGACATATGATGGAAAAACTTACGGTTATGCTGTGACTATTGCTCCAAAATCATCGTTTTCTTTTCAGATATATAAAAGAAAAGGCAGTCTGTTAACGAAGGATGAAAATGACGATCGGCTTTCTATTCATAAAGGTGATGGTGGTTCTGGTTTTGGAGAAACGCCAATTGCACTAAGGAAATTTACTAATCTTGTTTTACCTGAAGATGATGGTCAGCAAATGGGAAAAATTGCTGTAAGGTTAAAAATTAACAAAAATGGGACGGTAATAGACGCTACACCCGGTGTAAAAGGCACCACCCTAACTGACCGTGAATTATGGCAAAAATGTAAAGATGCAGTGATGGGTGCCCGCTTAGAACAATCAGAATCTGCCCCAAATGTTCAGATAGGTATCGTTGTTTTCAATTTTAAAATAAAATAAAAAACACTGATTGCCATCCAGCCTTTCAAATTATCCGGAGCCCCCGATCAATACACTACCCACTACCGCGAATTGATCAAAATTATAAAATCAAAACTTTAACCATTTGTAAGCATTCTGACAAAGTCTATAAACGCTATAAAAGCCCTTCATCAAAACCAACTTTTGAACAGCCCTTAAAATAGTGAGTAGCATATTAGAAAAAGTTACACATAATGTTTAAAAGGAAGAATGTTATTAGTGATGTTTTTGCCCGCAGTAAGCACTTCTCCAATTGAATCTGCAAATCTCAAAGTAACAGGCTGTCCATCGGCGAATATACAGGCATTATAGTTAAGTTTTGTAAGGGCTAATACATCTTTGCAAACCTGTTCAATATCTGCATCCCCCCTAGTAACTTCAACAGAAATAGGATTTGGCACTTCCAAACCAACCTGAGTCTGAAGCCTTGGAATAAATCCTTTAGTCCATAAAAATGCTTTGTGTGTTCCTACTTTCATTATCATTCCACGGGGCACACAAAATGAGAACTGTCTAAATAATTTAAATTCACTGGTAGGCTGAATACGAACACCAATAATTTTAGATTTATCCTTGACAGCATCACTAAATCCCTCCCACTCATGGTCATCAAAATAAGTTTTAGCATGAATAAAAATTTCCTTAGGATAATTCCCTTTACCCAACTTCTCTTTAAATACCTCTAAAGAATTAGAAATTAGATTAATTGCATCGTTTTTTGAAATATGAAACTCTTTAGTTTTAGGATTAAAAAAGTCGCCTATGTTACCTCGAAAAACCATCCCATCCCCGGAATCGATAAACATTTGCGCTGCACAACATGCACTGCGATTATTAGGGTCTTCGTTAAGTTTTTTATAAACCAACCCTAAATAACAAACATCTTCACGAATATCACCAAGCCGCCAGGGTAGTCCACCAATCTTATAATATAATGTTGTAGATATATTCCAAGCCTTTGCACTATCAAAAACGGCTGTCGCTGTCCTTTTCTTCTCATCCGTGATTATTTGATCATACGCAATTGTACCTTCCCGAATAATCTGAGTCACAATTTTTTCCTTAAGCAGTTTTGCTTTAAGTTGGTTGTGAAAGTTAATTTCATAAGTATAAGCGTCTTTTAATTCCTCCATTTCCGGAAAAAGAAAAGATTGAGCAGTATTACGTTGATTCTTTTTTAAACCCAATTTAATGTTTTCTGCCGACTTAGGGAGCTTACTTTTAGGTCTACCAAATTTATAAATATCATCTTGGATAACCACGAACCAAACTGTCACCGGCCGCTCCTCTTCTTGAGTGTAACGAATAAGCTGGTCCGCAAAAAGATTGGTCAAATTATGCACTCTCTGGTGACCATCGGCATAAAAAAGGAATTTAGTAATTTCATTTTGATCAACTTCCAATTCGACCAAATTATCAAAATTAATATGGATTCCAAACGCAGATTGCAAGCCAGGAAAAAAAGGTCTGGCAATTTCATTTCCAGTCTGCAGGACAGGTTGGTGAAGTTTCTTTAAATAGTCTTTAAGGTATTCACGCTGTGGCTTGCTCCCGATGATTCCAACATTAATCTGTCCTTTAATCTTTAGATGATCATATGGTCCGAAAAGCATAAGCCCATCTCTTGGATCAGCTGTTTTTTGGCCATAACCAAACGATAGATTAGGCTCATTTATAAAAGTTAATTCAGGATCTAAGTTGTATATATTACCGCTATGATTCATTTAATGGTTCCTCTCTTTCAATTTCCTCTACGAATACACCCATCCGTTCTTTGTCCTTTGGATCTATATATCCAAACTTTGACAGAAAAGTTTCGGGCTCAGCTTTCATTTCTATTTGGTTTAGACTATTTGTATCTAGTATAATCGCATCATGACCATTTTTTAGTGAGGACATAAATGCCAGCAGTAAATCGCGCCAGTCCTCATTAAACATACGTTTACCTTTTTTTCTACGATGACTATGTTGTAAATCTTTATCTTTTATCGCGCCAAAGCCTGTTTCCGAAAAAATGAGATGACTTCGTAAATGGAAGCCGAGATAAGGGAAGAGTACAGGTTTAAATGATAGCGCATAATGCCATTTTCCTATATCTAAATGTTTTCCAATCAAATTCTTCTTTTTCTTCTTATCATGCATAGCTAAACTAAATTCCACTTTACTACTAGGAAGACTTTCATGCGTATGGTAATAAGCTTGATCTTTATTAGCAAGTTCATACCAAAATAATTTTCGTTTCTTTAAATAAAGATGAAGTGTTCTCTTTAGCAAGCGTTTGAAAAAATTTGCACTATCACGGTAACTAGGGAAACTTTCTTTCTCATAACCTAGCAGCAGATCAGTAACTTTTATCTTAAAAACCTCCCTTTTTTGGACTTGTACATGTCCATCTCTTCCCTCAACTTCTAGGTCAAGGTTAGAGGTAAAACTTATAATTGTATTAGCAGCTCTGAATCCAACTAACTCATTGTTTTTGTCAAAAACAGCCTTAGACTGAGCCTCATTAGTAAACTGGTGAATATAGAAATATTCTGGCAAATATTTTATACTCCACCAATTTGTGTAATACAACTCTTCTTTTTCAACGATTCCATTCTCGACAGAAAAGTTCTCCAAATAGAAATTTGCAGCCTCAGTAGTATCATTAACATTAACTTTTGGGATCTGATCTTTTTCGAGTTTTTTGGCTAAAGTATTCAATCCTTCGGCCCAATTATCTTCAAATGAAATTTGGTTTAAATCAGATGCGCCAGGAAAAAGATTTCTTGGCGCATTATCAATATGCAGAATTGTAAAAAAATCTTTTAAATCAGGATTCTCTATAATAACTTGATTGGCATAGTTAATTTCTTTTTGTATCCCAGCTTTGATTTCAAACCCAGCGTTTTTATAAGTTATATTATTGGAGTAAACCATTAAAAACTTAATTGCGTATTTAGTAATTGTTACTTCAATATCGCTCCAAAACTTCTCACCACCTAACAGTTCATTCTTATCGATCCAAACCCTGTACCCTAATAATTCTAACCTAGAGGCAAGCCAAATTGTAAATGCATTATCTTCAGGTGTAGCATGACTAATGAACAGTGTATCTCTCATGGATCGTTAATTTAAATTTGAGTAAAGTAAATATACCCTTTTCCTACCTAACTCAAACCATAAGACTCTTAACAGAGGACAATTCCGAGAGATCAAATTTTCACGCAGTAGCATATCAGACTGTTAAAATGCACTTAAGGCAGCTCCAAAAAAAAGGTCTATTCCAAAGCTGGGATAGACCTCAATAGTCCTTATTTTGCGATACAAAAAATAAAAAGGTTTGAAAACGAATAAATTACTTTATCCGAGGTACAAAAATAATACATAACTATAGACTTTCTAACATTTTCGATATAAGCGCTATCCGATGTTCATTAGAAAACTTGAAATTCTAATCTCGACGTAGTAATGACATATACAGTAGTCACAAATTCAAACGTTCCCGAAACCTCCCCCAAAAGCCCCCTCCTAAACTCACTCGGCGTCACCCCTTCCATCAGCTTAAAACTCCTGGTAAAATGCGCGGGATCACATACCCCAAGCTCAAAACAAATCTCTTTCGCCGTCATCGTAGTTTCCGAAAGCAGAAATACCGCCTCCTTATGAATGCGGTCTTGCAAAAGCTCGTATAGTGTTTTCTTAAAATAGAACCTTGTAACCTTGTTCAATCTTCTTATGGTAATACCCAACGCGTCACAATAGAATTGAAGCTCATGACTTTCCCTGAAATTGCCTTCTATCAATTCCTGAAGCCGGGTCATCATTTTCCAGTCTGGAGGGATATAATTTTCCATGGCTTCTTTTCTGTCTTTCAATTTACGGTATAACTTTTCTTTACATAACAGGGTTCCTGCATTTCCGGCACTTTCCCTTTTTTATAAAAGTAAAATTGCCTTCTCTGAAGAGAATGGCTATTTTACCCTTCATCAATGGTTGGCTTCATGAATTTTATCTCTTCTCTCATAAACTTAACTTCTTAAGACCTCCCGATTAAAATAGGTTTACTTTAAACTGAATATCAACGCAGATTAAGCTCAGATGTAAAGGTGATAATTGTACTTTTCAGGTTTAAAACTGTCCAAAATATGAACGAAATCTCACAAAGTCTATACATCAAATGAGCCTACTTATACATAAAACAAATAACTTTGGATATGATTAACCTCAAATCTATTTTACCAGAAAACAATGCTGCACGGCTGGCAGTGTCCGTGGCAATTACCGTTGCTATGGCAGGCTTATTTAGTGTGATCACAATTTTTTACTTCAGAACTTATGGCATAGCGCTGTTCATCCTATTGCCAATACTTATTGGTTTCTGCGCAACCACACTATACCACCACAAAAGAAATAATCCCGGAAGCCATAAAGCGGCATTTTTATCACTCCTTATGCTATGCTTGCTGTTTCTGTTATTTGCAATAGAGGGCTTAATCTGCATTGTCATGGCGCTTCCATTTGCGTTGATACTTACCTGGATTGGAAGCGGACTTGCCAGTGTTTTTAACAGACAGGAAAGTGGTTCCCAGGTACTGTTGCTTATTTTAATTTGCTCCATTCCAACAACAGCTTTTATAGAAAAGGATGTTTTACCGGAATTGACCTCCGTAAGCACAGCTGTCGAGATCAAAGCAAGTCCGGAAGTCGTTTGGCATAATGTTGTAGAATTCCCAGAACTTGCTGAACCAACAGAATTTCTATTTCAAACGGGAATAGCATATCCTATAAACGCAATAATCAAAGGAAAAGGGGTTGGTGCAATAAGGCACTGCAACTTTACAACAGGTAGTTTTGTAGAACCAATTACCGTATGGGACCAGCCCCGTTTATTGCAATTTGATGTATTGGCGCAACCAGCCCCAATGAAAGAAATTAGCTTTTGGGATGTAGATGCACCACACCTACATGATTATTTTGTTTCTAAAAAAGGACAGTTTAAGTTAACCAGACTAGCTAACGGCCATACCAGGCTCGAGGGTACCACCTGGTACTATCACAACATCAAACCTGGGTTCTATTGGCGTATATGGAGTAATTATATAGTTCATAAAATCCATATGAGGGTTTTGGAGCATATAAAAATAAACAGCGAAAACTAGATTATTTAAATCACCTCCGCATGATGCGCGCTATTCTATCTGCGGCATAGGCTCACAATCTTCAAAGGGTACAATTCGTTCCCGCATTTTCAATTTGCTTTTTGTTCAAAAATCATATTGAGCATAGTCCGGTCGGAAAGGCCGCAAGAATATTTAAATTATGACCCCGTCCTCCATGCATTTTTTTAATGTTTCATGCAAAATATAAAAAACATTAAACTCTACATCTATGCCGATGCGACCAGGCCTCGTCATAAATTTTGTGGCAATCGGCTTGGTATAATTTGAACGTGACTCAATTCGAAAGTAAATATGGCATTTATCCGTAAAGGGATATCGATAGTTTTTTTCATTACTGTCTTCATAGTTAGCAAGCTTATTTGGTGACAGTAAAAAAGTTAGACATATGCTTGCTATATATAAGTCAATTTCGCTCTTATTGTAAATATGTTTGTTTATTTCTGGATTATAATCAGCAGAATAACTACCCGATAATATCAGTAAGTTCATTAATAATGTCTGGTTATCGGGAAATAACGTCTTTAAATATTCTATTAAAATTATAAAATCGAACAAAAAAGCCGGATAAGTTCTGGAAAAGTCCCCGGCAAGCGAGATGTGCCTGCTCTGATCAAATACAAAATGCGGTGAATGGTCAAGGTTTCGTAAAGTCAACACGCCTTTATCAATTAATCCAGAAAGGATGAAATTTAAACTACGTTTAAACTCAGAATGCTCTATATGTTCTTTTATTGACGAATCCGTAATCCAACGTTTTGAATTAAAAAAGTCATTCAGCTTCCGTTTAACAATCTCCTTTGTATCTAAAACAAATGGCTTTATAGAATAGAATTTATTTATATAGCCGTCGTAATCTACATCTTTACCATACCTGTGCTGATACATCTTTCGTACATTATCAATATCGCACACAAATAGTACTTTGTCAAACCCAAACTTATTTTCATCAGTTACCGAGTCAAAATGAGCACTAAAAACATTAAACAAACGGAATATATGTTCGGGATCAAGCCTATCCAGATCATCAATAACCAATATATTTTGGGTATTTTCTTTTTTCTCTTTTAAGTCATTCAGACAGTTACTTATGATAATCGAAATATCATCCATCTCATGAATCCCTCCCTTTAATTTATCGAATTTTTTCAGATATTGTTTTATCGTCATTTCGTTAGCATTTTCTACATCATCCGAATAACCCTTAAATTCCAAATCCAGCTTATCCACTGTTTCCAGTACTTCATGGACAGGTTTACCAATACCACTCATTGCTGCGATTAAGGGCTTAAGCAAACTGTTTACAGTATTATTATACAATAAAAAAGTCTGGAGCCGCAATGCCAAAGAAAATTCCTGGCTCTTCAAAGTTTCAATATCATCCTTGTATTTTATGAGTAACTCTGCTATGATGTCAAATTTGATTAGTTCAAAAATATCCTGGTTAGACGCAACAGAATAATGAACAGGATATAAATTGAAAACACTGTATTTGTGGCCATATTTCTCAAAAAAATCTTTCAAAAAAGTTGATTTACCAGAGCCAAAAGGCCCCGACACTAAAATTCTAGAGTTGCTGTCTTCAGACAAATGATCAAAAAAATCCTGCTGTTGGTCAGTAGATTCTATAACTATATCAGATAATCTTTTCCGCATGAAATATTTGTCTATCTAAGTTTCTATTTAAAAGGTAGTCTGGAAATGACAATTTCTATCTTTTGATCCCTATCTGGTGATAATTCATTAATTTTATAATTGAATGCTGCCGCCCATTCATCTGCCCTTTCAACCTTTGGCCCGAGGGTAATTTTATGCAATACTGGTATAATACTTATCATTTTAATAAAAACTCTTGGCGGAGTCACGCCACTATCAATCGTCTTTTTAAATCCTATACCATTTACTACTAGCCTCACTTCATTTTCATATTGATAATCAGCTATTTTAAACAAATATGCAATATCGTTCAGGAGCTTTGTTATTTTATCTTTCTGTTTGCTAGTAAGTACATCTACCTGATTTTTTAATGATTCCATTAAGTTGTTTAATCTTTCATTTTGTACTGTACTCGCACCAGGTATTTTAAAAGAATCATGATCTCTGTACGCGACTTTATAGAAAGTAAACCGATCATTTTGTTGACTGATATCTTGTTTTCTATTTTTATCTTCAAAATCTAGAGAAGCTTCAAGATTTGAAATAAACTCCTGTCGTTTAATCGTCAAGGCACAACCTTTTGCTTCAGTTAAAGCTTCCTTACCATACATGCGCCAAAGCGTTAAATCATCATGTTTGGTATCTGCTACAAAACTTCCAATAAATGGCCTTTCTACATAAGTTTTGGCAATGGTATCGTCATCTACATATTTAACTACAGAATAAGACAAATATTTAAACAATTCCCTCCCCTCCGAAGTGTCATTCAAGAAGTTCCCCTCCGATAAGCGAAACAGGCTTTCTTCTAAAATCATAGCACGTGATGCGGACAAACTTGTAAAGTGTGTTAAACAGTTTTCTTCAAATAGTAATATTTCCTGAATAGATTTTATTGTTTTATCAATTTCATCATACCACTCGTTTTCAATCTTCTTTTTTAGATCGGTTATGGCAGTCCTTGCAAGTATCACCCGAGAGCTTGACGAATTGCCAATTAATTTAAGGTACCGTTCATAATCCTTTATTGCTTCTCTATAATTCCCGAACTGCCTATGTGATGAAGCCCGAAAATAATAAGAATCAAGATAAGTACTGTCTAATTTAAGTGCCTTGGTAAAATAATCAATAGCTTCTGAATATTTCTTTAATCTCCGAGACAGTAAGCCCAAATTATAATAAGATGCAAAATCTTCTGGATCTAACTCCATTGCTTTATTATAATCTTTCTCCGCTTTAGATAAATCTTGCAACCGCAGGTAAGCGTTTCCCCGACTCACAAACAATTCGGGGTTCTGATCGTCAATAGCTATTGCGCTACTATAGGTTCGTATAGCGCCACGATAATTCTTTAATTCATATTGACTGGCAGCTTTGTAATTGTATAGCCATGCTACATCTTTTTTTAACCGAATTGCAGAAGTGAATTTCATACTAGCTTCAGCATACTCTTCAAGTTGATAATGGTAATATCCCATTCCTGCCCAGGCCTCCCATAAATTGCTATCAAGAGAAACTGCTGTTTCATAATCCGCAATGCCACTTTCATACTGATTTTCATTATCCTGTGCGTCTCCCCTTGCCAAAAAGGCTAGGGCCGACATTGGATTCAATTTAGTAGCAACATCAGCATACTTAAAAGCTTTATCATAAATCTTCTTTTTGCTATAGGCTCTTGAGACCAAGGCATAAAGTTCTGCATCGTTATAGGATAAAAGGGCGTCATCATCTAAACGATTAATTATCGTTACAAATTTTCCTCGCTCAAATAAGCTTTTGATTTCTTTAACGAATTGTTCAGTAGAGCGTTCCATGAATTCATATTTGGTTATGGTAAATATAATAACTTATTAGTTAAATTAAAAAGAACTATTCCTCCTCCACTCCTAAGCTGTCATTCCCGTCATCCGCTTAAACCACCTGCAAAAATACCCCGGGTCCTCAAAGTTCAATTGGTAGGCAATATCGATGTACCTGTCTTGAGCAAGCTTGTGTAGTTGTATAGTCACGAGTTCATATATTTTTAGTTAGTGGTTCTATTTTACATTCTGTCTAGTTTAGTGGGAATCAAATATTACAGTATGAATACTAACTTAAAACTGTCCGAAGAAGCGATTAAAAAGGTACTTCAGGACTACTATCAAACCGGTTACAGCGTTGAAGAGTTCTGTTACGCAAATGGTACAACCCAAGCGGAACTCCATCAATGGATTGAAGAATATCCTGAGCTAAAACCATTAGGGTCAACAATTTCGATCGAAATCCTCGACGCGGAACCTCCTAAAACCACAACCCGAACCGGCAAAAAACAGCAAACTGTAGAAACCGGAGCGTTATTCGCACGCATTGGCGACATAGAACTCTACCAATATGTACCACACAGCTATCTTAAATCCCTGAAATCATGAGCATATTTCTATTTCCAAGCCGCCTTAAATACCGAATATTTCGCGAGCCGGTTGATTTCAGAAATGGTAAAAACGGATTGAGTAAAATGGTTTTCCGTCACCTGGGCAAAGGCATTAAAGACGAGCCGATCATGTTCCTGTTTTATAACAAATCGCGCAAAGAGATCAAGGGATTATTATACGATGATCCGTTGTTCACTTTACTACAATGTGGCCTGATCAGTGAAACCACCTTTCACATTCCTTACATTAACCCTTCGCTTAAAACCTTAGATGTTGACGCGGGAAAATTGATGAAGCTGTTAAATGGCTTTAAGATAGATCCAAAGCAAGATTCCGGCGACGAAGAAAGTGCTAGCTGTTAATATGTTAGCAAATTCCACTACCGCTGTAAAGCGATAAATACCAGCTTTGTTTCCCGTTATATGGGATATAAAGCAAATATCAATTGTAGCGAACTACTGGAAGCTGCCCTGCAGGAAAACCAGGCCTTAAGGCTGGAAAATGCAATGCTGCAGCAACAAGTAACCGATCTTTCCGATACTGTTGATTCCCAAGACCATATTATCCGCCAGCAGGCTGTTGAGATCCTGGATAAAGACCATCAAATTGCAGATCAAGAACTTACCATATCCTCATTAGAACAACGCTGCCATAACCTATCTGAACTTTGTGACCTGCAGCAAAAGCTGATCAACGAGCTTAGAACTCAAACCGAAGGAGATCAAAAACAGGTAGCCAAACTCGTAAAGGATCTGGATAAGATCAAACATAGTAAGGCACTGCTGGTTAAAGACAAGTACGGCCATAAGAGCGAAAAAACACGCGATACTACTTTCGATGCCAGCCTTAAAGGCATTGGTCTAACGCCAGAAGAACTGGCTGAGGCCAATGCCTTTTTTGCTGAACATGGCCACGTTAAAATCGAAAAGAAGCCTACTACAGATATCCTTAAGCAAGGGCTTCCTGTTAAAACAATTACAGTTGCAGGACCAAAAGGCAGCATCTACAAAGGCGAAACCACTGTTTACAAACTGGTGCATCATAAAGCATGGATGGAGGTACATAAAATTGTCCGTCATGTATGGCTTCCGGAAGGTTCGGATATTGCCATTACCGCACCAATACCAGGTTCTCCGGCCAAATGCAAAGCAGACGCAAGCATGATTGCCCAGCTCCTGCTGGATAAGTTCCTGTATCACATGCCCCTGCAAAGACAGCAGCAGAAATACCAGCGTTCGGGTGTCAATATTGCCTATTCTACTTTAAATGACTGGATCAGCTACGGCTGCAAAGCACTAACACCACTTTGGGAGGTGCTGATGGTAGAAGCTGTCAAAAACCAATACCTGCACTGCGATGAAACTGGCTTCAAAGTTATTGATAAAGCAAAGGAAGGTAAAGACAAGCTGCACCGGGGCCAGATGTGGGTACTTGTAAACCCTGCGCAGGGCCTGGCTGTATTCAAATATGCAAAAGGCCGGGGCCATAAAGATATAGACGGGATACTAGGTAACTTCAAAGGTATTCTGCATACGGATGGCTACGGTGCTTATGATAAATATGGGCTCCAGCTGGATGTACAGCACGGCAAATGCATGACCCACTGCCGCCGGTACTTCCTGCAGGCCGAAGGCCATAAGGGCAGCCGAAAAAAGGCAAGGTACGTGATCCGAACGTTCTTTGACCCCATATATGCCATTGAGCGGCAATGCCGGGAAATGGAATATCAATGGGAAGAAATCACCGAAATACGACAGAAGCATGCCGTCCCCATACTACAGGCCTTTCATAAATGGCTGCTGGAAAACCAGCATACCGTTAAGCTGGAAACCCCAATTGCCACCGCTATCAATTACATCTTAAAAAGATGGGAAGGCATTATGCTCTACACTACAGAAGGCATGCTCCAGATAGATAACAACTGCGCGGAAAGAATGATCAAGGACATGGCCGTTGGCCGGAAAAACTGGCTCTTTGCAGGCTCACACGAGGCAGCAGCCGAGGCCGCGGTAATGTTCTCCCTGATGGGGACCTGCAAACTGCAGGGCATAGATCCTGAAGCCTGGTTAACGGACGTGCTCCTACGGGTAGCTACCTGCCCCAAAGCTGAACTCATCAATCTGCTGCCTCATAAATGGAAGCACAAACAGGCAGCAGCCTAACGGTTAATGGCGCGGTCTGGCCCGTAAACAATCGCCTTATCAATATTCAAATGCACTTCCAGAAACTTCAATGCTGCATCCAGGCTGTCAAAACCATGAGCCCCTAAAGCAAAGTTCAATAGGTAACTGCCCGTCTTTTCGTCTTCCAGGATCTGGAAGCCGTTTAACTGCTCAGAAAACTCTTTCAATAAACCGAACTCCATATGCTTAGCCGAAGCTTGGGCCGATTGATGATAGGCATACCATTCGGCAACGTGCTGAAGTATGCTGATCATGTCATGGTGCACCCCCTGGTCAATATTATCTGTCACCCTTAAGGCATAAGGATATACCTGCTCATCACCCGGGGCACGAAAATAAAACAGTACCGTAATCCCCACGTAAGCAATAGAGGCGAGAGGAATACTGCCATCCAGTTTGGTCAGCGTAGCAAAAAAACGTGGCTTAACAGCCCCGTAAATGTAGGTTAACACCCCTGGGGGTAGTTCTTCATCGGGATTGTTGCATAAATAAAAACGCTTCATAATTGCTTAATTATAGGACTGTTACAAAATAGGCATTCTCCGTCAAAATTTTGACGGGCAAAACCAACTTAAATAAACTAGACAAAATGTTAAAGAACGTAGCCAGGCTAAAACCACTTCAACCTGTAAAAAATTGTTATAAAAAATTATTTCAGAATGTCAAAACCTATCTCGTGACTATACATTTCCCGATACAAAAAATAAAAAGGATTGAAAACGAATAAATTACTTTACCCGAGGTACAAAAATAATACATAACTATAGGCTTTCTAACATTTTCTCCCTCAAACCTCCCCCAAAAGCCCCCTCCTAAACTCACTCGGCGTCACCCCTTCCATCAGCTTAAAACTCCTGGTAAAATGCGCGGGGTCGCATACCCCAAGCTCAAAGCAAATCTCTTTCGCCGTCATCGTAGTTTCCGAAAGCAGAAATACCGCCTCCTTATGAATGCGGTCTTGCAAAAGCTCGTATAGTGTTTTCTTAAAATAGAACCTTGTAACCTTGTTCAATCTTCTTATGGTAATACCCAATGTTTCGCAATAGAATTGAAGCTCATGCCTTTCCCTGAAATTGCTTTCTATCAATTCCTGAAGCCGGTTCATCATTTTCCAGTCTGGAGGGATATAATTTTCCATGGCTTCTTATCTGTCTTTCAATTTACGGTATAACTTTTCTTTACATAACAGAGTTCCTTCATTTCCGGCAGCCAGGCAATTTCTACCCTACCCCTTTGGTACAAGTACTCCAGTAACAATTTTGCATTTGCTTCACTAATTTTCCATTCACTGGCGAAATCTATTGTAATGGGCCTACCATGCAAATGCTCAGTAATGCATTCCAGGTTCTCCATAAACTCCTTTGATAAGGCGGGCTTCTGTTCCATTTTGCAATAGCGTTAATTTTATTTAACCAGTTTTTCAGTTACCATAAACTGATCTAAAATTTCCTTAATACATTCTGGCGTTAGCTCCTGGTAAAGCTTGATGATTGTACCATCAGGACTTTTAATAATCAATGTGGGATGCTGTGTCTCCTGGCTCATACTTTATGGTTTTAGCAGGTTATCTGGTTGTATAAATGCAATCAAATCGCTTAATTGGCTGCTTACAAACATGGCCTGTCCGGCACGATAGGGGCTTACATCTGGTTTGCCAATTAACTGGCTGTGGTAGGTTGCCAGTTCCTCTGCACGGTCCAATAAAATTTTCAATGCGTCTCTTGCTTCAAAGTAGTGGTTCAGCATGTACAGGTTATCATCAAACAGGTAAACCTGTAGCCCGTCCAGCAATTCCCGGTAAATGACTTTGCTCCTGCTGGCAAAATGTTCGGGATGGATCAGTTCTTCGTTGGTATTGGCAATGTCCTTTAGCAGAATGGCCAGGGGCAGTGTGATTAGGTTAATGTCTTTAAGTGCTTGTTTCATGATTGCTGTTAATTTATTTAAGTAGCGAAGGGCTTGGCAGAACCCTTCGCTTGGATGATGTATTGAGGCGTTAACCGAGTTTTTCATGAGTTCAACGCAGTTAATCGCAGGTTCTCTTAATAATTATCATCATTTCTTATCTTTATAAAAATCCTTAATCCTCTCGTTCAAATCCATCAGATGTGCATTGCTCATCCGTTCAGAAGTCCTAGAAATTGCCCCTTTAATTAAACTATGCAATGTTCTAATCTCCATTTTTACAATGGTCGAAACATCATTCAAATCAGGTTCTGTACCAGGAAAAGGAGTACTTTTAGGTTTAAGTACCTGAAATAGTTTATCTAGATAACTTTTCTGCAGATTTCTCCTGTAAATACTGATCGATTTGCCTGTATAGAGCTCATTAAAGATGCACCCACGTAAATCTTGTAGCAATTCTATTGGACCATATGCATTTTCCCCGTTCATCGTTAGTGCCTGCTGCATCCCATTAAGGTCAGCGGCATTCACCAGGGCTCCTAATACCTTGTTCTGGGCATTACTAATTACACCTGTTAAACCCGCAGAACCAGTTTTCTTAAACAGTTCTTTATTTAGAAGCCATATCGGCGTATTGAACAATTCTGTATTTAAAAATTGTATAGCTTCTTTCTGTTTTCTTCTTGGCACAAACGCTACATAGTCGCCTTTACTTTCAACTACCTTAGGATTAAACATTACACCTCCAACATTTTTAACCACATGGCCTAAGTACCTATCGTATTGCTGCAACAATTCTCCATAGATCTGCTTTGCATTATCATACCCTTCGTTCTCTTCTTTAGTCCATTTTAGGATATTGGGCATTATTCTTTTAAGGTTTTTGATTCCATAACCACTTGCCATCATGGCATTATCTCCTATATCCTCGCTTTGGCAACGCGGGTCGGTAGTATTGGTTTCTGAACCAAACCAAAGCTGTTTATTATTTTCAGTTTTTTTGATGATCCAATTGTTCAAAAAAGATTTCTCTTTTACCTTATCCATTTCCGGATACCAACGGTAAGCCCATTCTATCGCCCATTTGTCATAATCGCCGATTCTGGGAAAAATGCCTTTTTCCGATATGCCATCCTCCGGCTGTGCTACATAATTGAACCGTGCATAATCCATAATGCTTGGGGTGTGCCCATTGGCTTCTACCCAGGCTTTGTCACGCAGTTTTTTTACTGGTACGGTTGATGAAGAACCAAAATTATGGCGCAGGCCCAATGTATGACCAATTTCATGTGAAGAAACGAATCGGATCAACTGCCCCATCAATTCATCATCAAACTTCATTTTCCTGGCTCTTGGATCAACTGCACTAGCTTGTATAAAGTACCAGTTGCGTAGCAATTGCATTACATTATGGTACCAGTTTACGTGCGTTTCTAATATTTCACCCGTACGTGGGTCATGCACATGCGGCCCACTGGCGTTCGCAACGGCCGATGGCTTATATACAATTACATTATGCCTTGCACTTTCTATGCTCCAGGTGCTATCTTGTTCGCTGCCCGGCGCTGGTTTAGCTACAATGGCATTTTTAAAACCAGCTGCTTCAAAAGCCACATTCCAGTCGTTTACTCCCTGCATCAGGTAAGGCACCCATTTTTTCGGTGTTGCAGGATCTATATAAAACACAATCGGCTGCCTGGGCTCTACCAATTCTCCTTCTAAATATTTGGCTTCATCTTCTTTTTTCGGTTCCAAACGCCAGCGGGTAATCATGCTGGTTTGTTCCACACCCTGGGGGTTCTGGTCAAAATCTGTATAACCCGTAGCAAAATATCCTATCCTTTCATCATATAACCTTGGTACCATTGGCCGTTTTGGTAATCTAATAATTGAACTATTCAGTTCATAAGTAGCATTAACGCCAGGTTCTGCAGTGCTATAAGTTTTCGTTGTCTTGATTTCTATATTTTCAGGAAATGTCCTTACAGCCGAGATATAAGATTTATCGGCTTGCAATCCACTAATTTTCAAAGCAGTTTTTATTTTTGAATCAAAAAAAAGCACCTCATTATCTGCAGTTAAATAATCGGTCATATCAATTACCGATGCGGCAGAATCCCTGCTCAATGCCTTTATATCAAATGATGCTACTATGGGTTGTAAACCAGAGTTCCTCACAGAGCGGTACATGCCATTATCGCTGCTGTCTGCAGATCGTTCAGTATAAGACATACTCTTTATAAATATTTTGTAGTTAGGTCCTTTAGCAAAACGGATTACCTTTTCGTTGATCTGGTCTCCACTATACCCAAACATGCCTTTGCTTGCACCAGTGGCTCCTTTTGATATTCTGTTCACAATGAGCAAATCTGTCTCTAACAACGAATCAGGGATCTCAAAAAAGTACTTGTCTTCTACCCGATGTACTTTAATCAGCCCCACTCCACTTACGGCTTTTTTGGTAATAATTTGATCATAAGGTTTCAATTTAGATGCCGTGGCTTTTTTTGTGGTATCTGCCAGGTTCTTCATAGCAATACCGGCCGAAACCGATACCTTTTTCTGAGGCTTTTTAAAAATCCCGCAGGAAAAAAAGGTAAAGGCCAGGCCATACAAAATGATAAATTTTGAATATTTCATGTTTTTGTGTGTTGTTTTATCTTAAGAGCGTTTTACAATAAGAAGAGCGCAAATTTGTCATATTTTAAAGATGGAAAGGCCTTTCTACCTTTCCACCTAACCCAATAATGCATGTTTAATAAAGCGCCTTTGTATAAAGTGAAAATCCTACTGCACCATACCAATAGTAGTTATACAACTGGCTTTGGGTATTTCCCCAGCTTGTATCTGAAAAATCGGGTTTCCAACTTCCTCCTGTAAAAGTTCGTTGACACATAATAATGCATAAGGCATCATCGCCGGACTCGCAATAATCTCCAACTCCTTCACCGGGAGCTAAGATTACATAGTTATTAGGATTAGTATAATCGCTAAAACTTGTGGGGCTTGAAGGTCCTATGTAATGAAAAGGATAGTAATAGTCAACAGCATTCCCTTCAGTCAATTGTGACTCAATCTTAGGAGTGTTCGCTTGTTTAAATGCCATTGCAGTTGCAACAATAGCCAACGCTAAAAGTGGTAATAAAATTTTCTTACGTAACATAGAAATAGTTTTAAATGAATAATATAGTTTGTTATTGGGTTTACTAATTATTTAAGAGCGATTTTAAACTCCATCTCGTCGGTTATACACTGAGTGTCATCACAGGTCATGTAACTTACCTTACCCTTAATGAAATCAGGTTTTACAGTTTTAAGTTTTATCACCTGTACAAAATCAATCTTATCAATAAAGTAGTGAACATCAACGCCAAACACTTCTTCATGCTTAATCCGCATTCGGCCTACTTCTTTGGCTTTTCCTCCCAGCAATATATTAGTGTCAGGTTCAAACGTAATTACCGTGGGCTGTGGCCCACCTTTAGGAGTCCATTGGCTGTAAATATTCCAGCCGTCCTGCACTTCAGCTGTTAGATGTAGCTCATATAAACCAGTTTTTATCTTCTTCGCCGTAAACTTCCAACTGGCCTTTTTACCAATCTGAGCATGTGTTACTATCGCTAGAAACATAACTATACTCAATAACATTAATCTTTTCATCACTACTTTCCTTTTAGTTCTGATTTATCAGTTATAACAAATACCTCTCTCAATCGCTTCTCCTTTACCAGGTCAAAGCCTTGCTGATTTAGCTGTTTAATGATATTGGCAATGTTTAAATTTGCAGTTCGATCAATTTTTACATTAATTTTATCTTTAAGTCCACTTTCATTCAGGATGGGTAAGCTTCGATATGTTCGTTTGGTATTTTTATCATAAATTGTACTTTTGATATACGACACCAACTCCTCAATATTTTTATATGCAGTACCTTTTGTTAAAGGATTTGAAGTATTAGCTACTTTTTTCTGTTTTAAAATCCAGCAATCCACTTCACGCTTTTCAAATCTCGCATTTACCCCTAAACGCTTGTTCAAATCAGTAAGCATCTTTTTTTGAACATTAGTTTTATTTTCTGATATGGGAAAATAAGCCTCATAGCAATAAGAATTCTTAGCAAGCCATTCATTCAAATAGGTATTAGGAAAATACCTAGATGAATCACTCGTTTCAATAACTATATTATCATTCGTAATCTTGCCATTTGAATCAAAAACGCCTTGCTGATAAATGCTTATAATGGGGCTATTAGCAATAAATAATTTTTGACGTTTCAGTCTGGATTCCTCTATAATTCCAAAAGAGCTGTCTAAGCCTCTACGATAGGATGAAAATTCCGAATGGAATATAGCATCAGTTGAATTTGTCTGCTGAAATAAGGGGCTTTTTCCATCGTAGAAGGCTTTTAATTCTATTTCCCATTCTGGAAAAATTCCGTTTAACATTTTTTGAATTTCCTTTTTGTTTACATATTCTGGACTTGTTATAGCCCTAATTATTCGATACTCGTCAATCCAAACCTGATAAGCAACTCTTACCGGAAAGTGCTTGGCAAAATTATCGTCTAAAATAGAGGGTAATGAAGTCTTTGATAAAATGGAACTCGAACGCCAGTATGAATCTAAATAGGTGACAAGGGTTTGATCCATTTTACCATTGATGTAGACATAAACGGGTAAAATAGCGATCTTATCTCCAAAATGTTTTTGCAAAGTGTCCATCTTCGGCATGCCTGCAATACATGAGCTACATGCCGTCGACCAAAAGTCAAGAATGATAAGTTTGCCTTTAAAATCGGATAATTTTGCCTTTTCAGTTTTATGGTAAAAAATTTTACTGATCTCGATATCAGGCAATTGTTGTCCGATCTTCAAAGAATTTTGTCCAAAGCTTTGCAAGCTTGCCACCACTATAGCGGCAAGGTAAATTAATTTTATTTTCATATGTGTGTTATTTTATAATTATGGATTTTGCTCAATTCCCGCCAGATCGATTTCAGTTTGTGGGATACGCAAGGTGTATCTTGGGCTATTTGGTTTCAGTTCAAAAACTTCAGCACCAATTTTTCGGGTAGGAGTAACAGAGTAATCTGCTTCATCCTTCAGTCTTCTTAAATCTGTCCAGCGGGTTCCCCTAAATAGGAGTTCTTTTCTTCGCTCTTCCAACACCTTTTTAACGGCTTCAATTTTGCTTGTAATGATTATTGGATTATACGGCACAGCGTTACTCCATCTGGTTTGAAGTAAAGTGTTTAAATCCTTCATTGCCTCAGTAATATTTCCCGCTCTTGCAGAGCTCTCTGCACGGATCAAGTACATTTCATCAGTTACTATACCACCAAAAGCATAACCGCTGCTTGTGCCGGAGCCACTATAGTCGCCTTTAAATCGATAACTGCCATCTGTATTTCTGGTAAAATACACAGCTTTACGCAAATCATTAGTGGCATACAAATTCATAAGGACAGAATCCATCTTAGCTCTAGAAGGAGAAAGAAGTCTGGTAATTTGGCCACTTTCCATATGGTAAATGACTTCCTTGTTAAATCTTTTAATCGGCGCAGCAGATGATGCAGTAAGTGTATTAAAATTCATTAAGCTATCATAGAGTTTCAAGCACCTATCTGCATACACACCTGCACTATCGTACATTTTCATCGAAAGATAAGTTTTGGCCAATGCGCCATATGCAGCGGGTTTACTTGCCCTTGTTTTATAGCCAGGTACCACTGGTAATAACGAACTTGCAATTTTTAAGTCCTCTATAATCCTTTCATAAGTTTCAGCCACTGTTGCACGCTTTACTTTATCATTAAAATCAGAACTGAGACGAACAACAATCCCAGGATTTGATATGCTACTATAAGGAGCGCAATAAAGCTGGGCATTGTGATAAAACAGAAAAGATCGCAAAAACAATGCTTGCCCTTTTACATTATTCCATTCTTGCAAATTCTTCTTTTTCATTTTATCCAGATTATCTAACACTACATTTGCCTTCAGCACATATTTATATGAAATTTCCCAGAAGTTGTATACTTTTGCATCTATGCTTTGCCATTTGTAGAAGGCTATCAGCTCTGCATCTGCGGCACTTAAAGTAGCTGGCAAAACATAATAATTATCACTTAACACTTCGGTAAGAGAAGAAATTGCTTGGTTATTGATATAATTGTCATCTAGTATAAGCTGAAGATCGTTTACTGTTTCAGGCAAGATCAAATTTGATTGGGGTTTTTCTTCCAAGTATTTCTTGCAGGAATAAAATGACACCAAAAAAACGACTCCAACTATTACATACAACCATTTTAAATGTTCAATATTTTTCATCGTATAATATTTTGTTTTATAAAATTAAATTCATTCCTAACGCAATTGTTCTGGCCATGATCCTTCCATTGAGATGTTCTGGATCTAATCCTACTTTATTTGCTTTCCATAGTAATATATTTAGATTGTTCCAGCTTAAAGAGAGGTCCAATTGCCGGAAAGGTAACCTGCGAAAATTGTTTCTATTTAAACTATAGCCCATCTGCAAGTCATTTAGGCGAACATGATCAGCTTTTTCCACATTCACTTCCGAAAAATTATAGAATGTGTTTCTTCTAAAGTCATTTGGAAATGCCAGAGAAGGGACGTTCGTGTATTGTTCGTCTCCAGGCTTTTGCCACCTTTTTAGATACTCTTTACTTGGTATAGCTCCTAAGTCCTGCCCGCCTAAATAAGAAGGTCTAAAGAAGTAGTATTTGAGCTTAAAATTAATATTTGCAGAGAATGATATGTTTTTCCAGCTCCAACTGTTAATCAAATTTCCAAAATAAAGCGGTATAGACGATCCATTTTTATTTTGCTCTGAAAAAGGCTTTTGGGTAATTGCATCGTAATCACTAGATCTCTCCCCATTCAAATACCCTAAAGGTGCGCCGGTCTGCGGTTCTAACCCAGCCCATCTGTAACTAATGACCAAATCTGGGCTAAACCCTTCTATCGGTTCTATACTACGTCCGTCGGATACTAGACCTTGGGTATTTGTTGATAGCAAAAGTTTACTGACTTTATATACGCTATAACTTGCTGAGAAATTACTTGTCCACATGAACGACTTGGACTGGATATTTCTCGACCTCAACTGAAAGTCAAATCCGTTCCCTTGCATTTGAGCTGAATTTGCCATTATACTATTTACTCCAACGGAAGATGGTAGAGGTCTTAAAGAAATTACATCTCTGGACTTTTTTACAAAATAATCTAAAGACATGTTGATTCGATCTTTCTTAAATCCGAGATCAACTCCAAAGTTTAAGGTCTGCACCTGTTCCCATTTTAACGAAGGATTCCCTAATTGTTGCATATCCGCATACAAAAGACTTGTATACAGCGGGTTAGTAGAGTTTGAAAGAATCAGCGTCGTCAATCCCGAAACTGAGTTATTCGTATTTCCTGCATAACCATAGGTTGCTCGTACACTTATACTAGGTAACAGTTCAACATTATAAAAATTTTCATTATGTATATTCCATTTCCCCCCTACGGACCACTGCGGTTTCCACTTTTGATTCGCCTCAACACCAAAAAGATTGGAAGCATCGTTTCTTGCACTAACAGAAATCACATATCTGTTGGCATATGAATAGGAAAGGTTAGCAAAGGCTGAAACAATACGATTAGTACCGTTCCCCAATCGGTCATAAGTCTTGATATTTGCCAGGTTTCCGAAGGGCATAGTTGGATATTGGCGAAATAAATCAACATTTTTAAAAGTCTGTGTGCTTTTATCATAACCATAAAGCAGATCACCCGTAAATGAGGTTTTGTTTTCCACTAATTCTCCACCGACAATTCCGTTTAAGCTGTGATTATTCCAGTCTGGATTAAAATTCAAAGAAGCCCTTACCGCCTGCCCACTCATTCCATTTCTATCTTCTTTTAACGTCCCACCCAAAGGTACAGGATAGCGCAATGAAAGATTTGTTACATTCAAATTGGTAAAACCATTTATGACATTTCGGGCAGCAAAAGTCTCAATACTCGCATATTGTTGATACAAATTATTGGACTGCTGATATTGATACTGAATGATGGCTTGCAGCCATTTAAATGCTTTGTAATTCAAACTAAAATTGGCATTTAAAGCATTATTCTTTCCTGAATTGTCTGCCAGGTTTAGTTCTTCTAAAGGCCGGTATTTCCAATCTAATAATTTTCCTTTTCCTAAAGTATCAAGAAAGTTATCTTGGTAAGATCGATCAATAACTAAGGGATTCCCCTGCTCATCTGCCAAACGGGCGTATGGAGGTAATACGTATTCTCCCCATTTATATTCTCCCCCGCCGTATTGCCCAGGGCTATTTGCGGTAGTTCTTGATGTTGAATAAAAAGCATTTATTTGTAATTGAAGTTTGGGTGTTATATTAAGTGTATTTCCAAAATTCAACGTAATTCGATCATCTCCATTACCAATCAGTTGATTTTTGGATTTATCATAACCAGCGGAGAGATAGTACTTCATATTTGCCGATCCACCTGAAACATTTAAAGCATAACGTTGATTTACTGAAGTCTGGTAAATGTAATTTAAAAAGTCATTACGTACGTCTCTGCCTCTTAATGCATCTAATCTTGTATCTGCTTCTTGTTGAGTAATCCGATTATTCTTTAAATCGGAGAGTATTCTCACGCCTTCGGTAACTGTTGGGAAAGAAAAATTATTGTTTAGTTTGTCATCAAAAACACCCTTATCAAATAACAGTTTCTCTAAATCCATAAACTGCGATGTGGAAATAATGGGTAGAGCAAATAGGTTGGGTTTTGGTGTTATAGTTATGCCTGATGTTATAGAAACTTTAGCCGGTTGGTTAAAGTTCCCATCCTTTGTTGTAATTACGATGACACCATTACCTGCCCGTGCACCCCAGATAGAAGCTGCCGCCGCATCTCGCAATACGGTTATATTTTCAATATCTGCAGGATTGATGTTGTTGATATCATCTTCATATGGAAAATTATTTACTACAATTAATGGCTTGGCAGTTTGTCCATTTAGAGTATACAATCCCCTGATTTGTATTCTCAAACTTGTAGGATCTCTTCTATCAAAAAGTACCCCCGGTGCTATTCCATCTAAACGTTTAAAAATGTTAGCTTCAGGACTCCTGTTAATCATAGCACTATCTATAAACACAAAACTTCCTGTAGCCCTTTCTTTGGGGATTTTTTGATATCCAGTGCTGTAATTTACCGCCACCTCTTCCAACTGCACCAGCCTTGTCCTTACATTCACATTCAATTCCTTTTTGCTGTTTACCTTCACCTCAAAAGTTTCAATACTCACTCCTGAAAACACCAGCATAGCATCTTCACTCACTCCCTTCAGCAAAAACTCTCCTTTTGCATTGGTACTTGTTCTATTACTAGTTCCTTTCACACTCACCGTAACACCCTCCAAAACTTCATTCTTTTCATTACGCACCACACCACGTATATCAGCAAGCTTGCCATCATCGTCATCACGAAAAAACCTTTCCAGAAAACTGGGTTCCTCCTTACTTAGCACAATGCTGTTTTTAACTATCTTGTAGTTTAAGGGCAAGCCTTTAATGGTGGCTTTAATGGCCTCTTCAACAGATAGATTATTAATGTTCAGCGTTACATGCTGGTTTTTCAAATCATCAGCATCGTAAAAAATTCTGTAACCACTTTGATCTCTTATAGATTGTAAAACTTTTTCAATAGGCGTATGATTGGTGTTGAGCGTTATCTTCTGTCCAAATCCCTTGGCGCTTACTTGTGCCAGGGCAATAATTAATATGAAAGTGGTTAGCCTCATTATTAACAATAGTTTAGGCGGTATACGTAATAGCATACCTAGGTTATGAGCAATAATTTGCATAACTTCGTTTTGGTTGAGTTGATAAAAATGTTGTTCAGTAATAATATTTATGCCGGTGTTTAATCGGCAAAGGTTGGCTCAATCATCTGCCGGCAAGTGGTCGAAACACTTTCCGGCTTTTTTCATTAAAGCCCCCTATCTGGTTTAGGTTTTCCTGTTCATTTAAGGCGTTGGTTCTGTTCCTCCTATTCGTTAGTTTCTTAATCTTTATGATCTGGTAAGAGTTGGTTAGGCTCTTTGATGATTTCTGTTTTTATTTAGTTACTATAATTTTCTTTCCATCTATTTTAAACTTTACTTTGGTAAAACGCAGCAGATCTAATGCCTCTGCAGCAGTTAGCTTTCTATCCAAATCGCCGGTAAACCTTCGGTTGGGTATCCCGTTAGGGTACACCACCTCTACATCGTACCAGCGGGCAAGCTGTTTCATTACCACTTCAAGGCTGGCATTGTTAAAGCTAAAAGCTCCTTTTACCCAGGCAGTAGCGTTAGGGTCTGCTTCGGTTACGGTTATGCCAGCGTTGGGGGTAACATGGGATTGCTGGTTGGGTTTGAGGGTTACGGCTCCTCTCTGTCCTGCGGACATCTCTCCTCCTGGAGGAGAGAGAAGGCCCACACGCACCGAGCCTTCCAATAGGGTGGTTTTAATTGCTTCGCCTTCATATGCACTGATGTTAAAGTGCGTGCCCAGTACGGTTATGTTCTGTCCTGCGCTTTGTACTATAAAAGGTTTACGTTTATTCTTTGCTACTTCAAAGTATGCTTCACCTTCAATTTTTACAATTCTTTGGAGTTTATTTCGGTAATCTGATAAAAACTCCAATTTACTATCAGCATTTAACCAGACTTTGGTCCCATCCTGCAAAATAACGAAGTAAGTTCCACCCCGTGGAGTGATGACGGTAAGGAGATGAGATTGCCGCGTCGTGCCTCCTCGCAATGACGGGTTTACGATGCTTCCGTCGTTGTATTTAATGTCGTCGTTTACTACAATACCTGCTTTGGTATCACTAAGGTTTATAGATTTGCCGTTGCTGGTTAAAGTAGCACGGTTGCCACCCGGGGCAATGTCATTGGCATAGTTCGGAGATCCTGAAACAAGTTCAGGATGACGGGCGGTGTTATTGGAAGTATAAAACCAAACCCCAAAGGCAATGGCTGCTACCGCAGCGGCTACGGTAAAAATGCGTGGCCACAGTTTGGTTGTTTTGGCTGGTTTAATTTTTGCACGTTCTGCAATGGCATAATATAAGGCATTCCCGTAAGCAGCTTCATCCATTTCAGAACCTACCGCTTGCTCCATGCTGTCATAGGTAGCATACCAGGCTTCCAGTTCCTGCAATTCCTGCTCGGTAATGGTTCCTTTTAACCATTTACTTGCAAGTACGTCTATTCTATCCTCATTCATTTTTTGGGCCATATATATACAAGCCCCAAAAAACACGGGATACCCTACCTTTTTTTTTAAAAATATTTTAAAATAAATCTTTGAGCTTTAATTTACATCCTTTAGTGGCTTGTTTTTACAATGTTTGATGGCTTATTGGCTCTATAGTCACATGTTTTTGCCATTAAAAAAGCAGAAATGTGATTCCTGCTTTTTTACTCAATGAAATTATTTTTTTTTACCGAATACATTATCCCCGTTCAAACATAACAGATACATTCCCTAAGCCCAATGCCTCAGCCAATCCACTGCTGCACAGCACCGAAACCATCAGCATTATAGTGATAAGTGGCTGTTTCATCGCCTTATTTTAAGTGTTCTTTAAAAAATGTTTCCAGTTTATCAAAAGGAATGACATCTATCTTATCATATAAGTCCACGTGAACCGCGCCAGGAATGATCATTAGTTCTTTTGGCTCGGAAGCCGCTTTATAAGCATCTTCACTAAAATAACGGGAATGCGCTTTTTCGCCCGCAATCAGCAGCATTGGCCTTGGCGAGATCTCTTTGATATAAGTGAGCAACGGCATATTCATAAAGGACAGTGAATTGGTCGCATTCCAGGCACCTGTAGAGTTCAACGAACGCTCATGAAAACCACGAGGTGTACGGTAATAATCATGGTATTCTTTTACAAATTGCGGTTCATCGCCTTTAAGTTTTTCAGCATTCAATATAGGTCCTGGCGCAAATGTTCCTGCTTCCGCGTCTTTCCATCGCTGCTCGCCCAATTGTTCCAGGATTTTAGTGCGTTGTTCCAATGTTGTGGCATCGAAATAGCCTTTTGACATTACCCTGGACATATCGTACATACTTGTGGTTGCCACGGCCTTCACACGTTTGTCAACAGCAGTAGCGTTTAAGGCAAAGCCTGCGAAACCACAGATGCCGATTAAACCGATGCGTTTCCTGTCTACGTTTTTCTGTAGGCCAAGGTAATCCACAGCGGCACTAAAGTCCTCGGTATTGATATCAGGGGATGCCACATTGCGCGGCTGCCCTCCACTCTCACCTGTATAAGAAGGATCGAATGCCAGTGCAATAAAACCTCGTTCTGCCATTTGGTTGGCATACAATCCGGATGATTGTTCTTTTACCGCACCGAAAGGCCCGCTGATGGCAAGGGCGGCCAAAGGCTCGTTACCGTAATTTTTCGGGAGGTATAGATCGCCGGTAAGGATAATGCCGTAACGGTTTTTGAAGTTCACTTTTTGACGGGTAACCTTATCGCTCAGTTTGAAAGTATAATGTTCTGATTTTGCTTTGTCATTCATTGTCTCCGAATTTTGCTTATTCCTATTTTGTGTGCAGGCTTGCCCTAAAAGTAATAGGGCTGTAACCACTACAATTGATAATCTTTTCATTGTTTCTGTTTTAATATTTTGTGTTGTTCACCTCTGCAAATCCCTCGTCTGTTACCGGTTTAAGCCAGCTTACCTATACCTCATTTTCTATTAGTTTGATGACTTTTGCAGGAACGCCTCCTACAATGGCATTGTCAGGCACATCTTTGGAAACAACGGCCCCTGCAGCTACCACTGCATTTTCACCGATAGTCACCCCTGGTAGTATAGTTGCATTCGCCCCTATCCAGGCGTTTCTTTTGATATGGATATGGCCCGGAACAAGTGATTGCCTGTTTTCGGGCGATATTGGATGACCTTCGGATAACAAACTAACTTTGGGTGCTATCAACACGTTATCTTCAATTGTAATACCGCCCAGCCCAAGAAAGGTACAGTCAAAGTTTATAAATACATTCCTGCCTATTTTGGTAGTCTTACCATAATTGATATTTAAAGGTGGAAACACAGTTGTGCTTTCGTCAATTTTGCTACCAGTGATCTGGCCCAATAACGCCCTGATCTCCGCCGGATCAGAACAACCATTCATCTGGGCTGATAATTTCATTGTTGCAAAAGAAGCCTCCCGCATCCTGTACGCTTCCGGGTCGCCGGGCAGGATGGTTTCACCACTTCGTAACCGTTCAAATATATCCGTTGCTCTTTTCTCCATTTTTGTCCTGTTGAATACAATGCAAAGTTAAAAACAAAGCCCCGCAGTGACTTTACTGCGGGGCTCAAATAACTTTTCTGCCAGGCTCAATTTTAAATCTCAGTGGGTGGAAATCCATACTGCTTTTTAAATGCGGTAGAAAAATGAGAAGGATTTCTAAAACCTACCTCTACATATACTTCCTGTACCTTTTTCCCTTCCTCTTTCAGTTTGACGTAAGCCGCTTCCAAACGTCTTTTGATGAGCCATTTCTGAGGGCTTAGGCTACTGATCTTTTGAAAATCCCGCTTGAATGTGGCAAGGCTTCTGCCTGTATATGAAGCGATCTGCTCCATTGTGAGATCATCCATGTAATTGTCATTCAGGAACTCCAGAATATCTATTTTCCAGGGTTCAGTAAAGTCAAACAAAATAGGGAAGAAAATATCCGAATTGTTTAGCAGGGCATAAATACCCTCCTGCAATTTTAGATGGGCCACCCCGTCGGTCGGTTTCACATTGTCCTCAAAATAGGGAGTTAGAGACTGGAACAGACTGGTAATATCGGCACGCGACTCGATCTTGATAACGTTTTTATCTGAAATACTTACTTTCTTAGGTATATCAGTCTTGCTGAGCTTGCTATAAAAATCACGCAGGACGCCCCGGTTAAAGGTCAGTGAGATACCTTTATAAAGCTCATTGCCCTTACTGTTCTTGTACATCATCAAACGGTGGTTGCGCCGGATAAATGCGCATTCCCCCGCCTTTATCGTAATCTTTTTATTCCTGTCCTCGATCACCTGTTCTCCGGAATACAGGTACAACAATACGTGTTCCGGTGTAGCGTGAATACATTTTTCGCTGTAGTCCGAAAAACAGGAAAGAAATATACCTGAATAGTTAATGGTCTTTAATTTATCTGGCTGTTCCATATAACTGTATTAATTATTCCCTATGGCAAAAGTAGCAATTACATTACCTTTCTTCATTACGCTAAGGCTCATTTAACTTTGCTCACCGGCTCATGTTTAGGATTTTGTTTGGGGCCATTAAATGATGTAAAAACAGGCCATCAAAAAAGTATAAGTTACATGAGCATCAAAATCAGCATTGCAGAATTGCCGAATTTGGTTTTTAAAACCTTCATGGCGCTGGTAATGTGTTTTTCAACCGCCTTTTCTGTAATGCCCATTTCTTCGGCAATTTGTTTATTCGTTTTGTCGCTTTCGCGGCTCATGGTAAAAACCAGTTTGCATTTTGGGGGCAGCGCATTAATGGTTTCGGCCAGTTTGGCTTTCAGGGCTTCAATGTCATACAAATTCCAATCGTGGTTTTCACGGTTTGCGTAACTGGCTTCCAATTCATGTTCCAGGTTTTGTTGTTTAACCCTTTTGGCCCTGTGCTTATACACCTCAAATTTGGTGGCCACAGCCAGATAATGTTCAAAGCTGGTTTTTAACTCAAAGCCCTCGCGCCTGTTCCATAAATTCAGGAATATATCCTGCACCACTTCTTCGGCTTCGGCAACATCATCCAGCTTTTTAGCGGCCACAAAGAGTAATTTTTGCCAATAGGCATCGTAAACCTGCCTAAAGGCCACAGCATCCCCTGCCTTTAGCAAGGCCGCCAGTTCGGCATCTGTATATTTGCTGTAATCAGCCATGGTATGCAAATTATCCCTCTATATAAATTTACTTATTTTCTGGTAAACTTAAATAAGTTCGAATTAAAAACCACACACCCAAAGTTGACAATCAGCTGGTTTGGTTCAAAAACCGCGTTTAAGCATCAAAAAACAAGATAATTGTTGCAAAATAAATTTAGCACACAGTAGTGTGCGAAAAAGAAAAAAGGCAAGCAGGCTAATATCTTACGCGAATGAAACTAGCTGATGGGTATTATTCGTATAGGGATGATGGGTTGTTAGGCTATATGAGCAACCGAGTATAAAATTATCGCATAAAAAAGCGGCAGATAGTATGAACCACCTACCGCAAATTAACGCTCTCGCAGCGAAGATAGAAAAAAATATAAAAGTATAAAGATACATTCCCTCTCCCCGTTGGGGAGAGGTGCCCGCAGGGCGGTGAGGGGCCTCCTCTCTGGGCTTCGCCCATCTCTCCTCCCTGAAGAGAGAGAATGCATGTGCATCTAACTAACGTTTTAGCATTTTAAGTGCAAAATTGTTTCTTCTATTTTTGTCAATACACACTCCATACAATCAAAAACATCCGCATTCTGGAACCGTAACACCTGGTATCGCTGGCTTCTTATAAATGCATCTCTGTTCATATCATAAGCGCTTTGTGCAATGTCATCATGCACTGCTCCATCCAGCTCTATAACCAGCCTGTACTGCGCACAATAAAAATCTACAGTATACGCACCAATGCTATGCTGTCTTCTAAATTTAATTTGCTTAAACCTTCTGTCTCTTAAGGCATACCACAATAGTCTTTCAGCTGGTGTAGCCTCCAGCCTGAGTTGCCTTCTGAATGCTACTTTTTCTATAAATTCCGTTTTGTTTGTAAATCTCGTTTTGTTCATATACTCCATATTATACTTACGAACTTATAGGAATAGGTAGCTTACATCCACAATTTAGCACAGGTATTTTTGCACCTTACATTCCTTCTCCCCTTTGGGGAGAAGTGGCCGCAGGCCGATGAGGGGCTGTTGCCTACTCCTCTCTCCCCTTCGGGGATCTCTCCTCAAGAGGAGAGAGAAAGCCGATGTACCTAATTACCAGCTCAATCTTTAGAGTCAAGATTATCCGTTTCAAAAAAATGATACGGATATACCCGGAACTATCCGGTTTTGTTCCGGCTCTGCCCTGCACCCCATCCCACATTTGCTGTACAAAACTATATAAACCATGTACAGCACAAACATTTTAGCCGAACCGAAACCAACCATTTTAAGGCAGCGTTTTTACCAGCCAGACAATTACTTGCATAACAAGGCTATTATAATGAGCGATGGAAACCTTTTGAAAAAGGAAAAAATTATAGCGCATTTTTGGTCACACTAAATAATTTAAGGATTTTAATTACTAGCCACAGAATGGGGATATTTTTTTCCTCGTATTGTACTTGTTAAAAAAATTAAACGGGATACCAGGTTTTGTTTCAGGTATCTAGGCTAAGGGAAAGATGTTGGCTAAAGAAATGCTCCGCTTTATGAAAAAAGCGGGGCATAAAAATATTAAGATGCAAAAATGTCGCGATACTTATGACAAATGATCTATTTTACGCTAAACAAGGCCAGCTTGGCTATAAACTTAAAATCCTTGGTATTGTAAGTAAACAATTCCAAATCTGTTTGTATCGCAGTAGCTGCTATCATCGAATCAGCAAGAGCAAGCAGTAAGATCAGCCTTATTGGTGGCACCTAATATTAACTCCATTTTTGTAATAGATGAAATTAAAATGTTAGAAAGTCCAATATTTTGGTCTAAAATGATTTTGGTTTCGGAATGGCGCTTTTGACTGGCATCAAAATAATCGATCAAGACATCTGTATCACAAATTATCTTTTTCTTTCCCATCCTGAACTCCTGAGTTGAGTTGCGTTTAAACCTTTACCGGTAAATACTTCATGTAATTCTGAAATATCTATAGACTCATCCCCTGGCACCATGGTAACACCATTAATCTTTATCTCTTCTTTTCTTTTGGATACAGTCTTTTCACAAACGGAAAAGCCTAAATATTTCCCTAAATCCTTTAAGGCTTCCAGGGTCTTATTGCTTTTATATTTAATAGTTACCTCTTTCATAATTGATATCTACGCTTCAGTATACAAATTTACAAAAATCTTTTGCAATTATACCTATTCTACAACCACCATATTCTTTCCAAGCGTTTTAAACCTAACACTATTCTTACCTTTCATAAGCAGCCTAGCTACCTCCCCGTTCTTAAATAAATTGTGATTTCCATATTTTATTCGTTTTAAAAAAGCACCAGAAGCGTGGAAAGGTCTAAGCGTGCATTAAAACAGCCATTTATGAGTGATGGGCGGCTTACAGCAAAATATACGAGGTCAAGTCAATAATATACTGACTTGACCTCGTATCAGCCTTAAAAAAATTTACAACTGCTCATCATAATCCTCGGCTTCTTTACTATCGTTCAGATCATCATCACCTTTTTCATCGTCTATATCCGATTCTTGATAGGAGTTTGAGTTGTCTTGCTGGTCATATTCCGAGGTTGATGATCCCCGCTCGCCGCCACCAGCTCCTTGCCCGCCATTTCCGTTGCCGTTTTGCTCCCGTGGATCGGCCCCACCGGCAGGATGGTTACCTCCGTTACCGTTATCACCAGCGCCATTTCGCGGCTGTTGCTGCTGACCTGCAGAATTCTGTTCCTGACCTGGTTGTTCCAGATTACCCTGTTGTTGATTTTGCTCTTGATTTTCCATGGTATGAATTGTTTAGGTATGTATAACAAGCTCAAAAAAACTAAGTTTCGGTTTAAATACCTGTTTTCCAAGGATTAATACGCGTTTAATTCACAGCACAAGGGGTTACTACCGCAACCATTCTGGCAACCGCCAACCTTACTGATATTGATTACGGGGGCAGAGGCCACGCTTGGTGTGGAATACGGCAGCAGGATACTCGCTGTTTGGCGTGAAAGAGAGAATGGTTAGGTGGGCTTGTGTTTGGGTAAGATAGAAAGTAGAATTCCTACCCCTAACACACAAACCAATATGGCAGTTAAGCCTGCCTGAAAAGCCTGCTGCCAGCCATGAGCTGAAAATGTAAAGAATATTCCGCCTATAATGCTCACGCCCAATGCCGAAGCCGTTTGCTGGAAAGTAGAATAGATTCCTGCAGCGGCGCCTGCATATGCTGCAGGTACACGTTGAAGCACAATGTTTAAAAGGGAAGGCAATACCAATCCATTTCCCAGCCCCCAAAGCCCCATTAGCGAAATAATTATCCAGGTTTGAACCCCGGGGGTCCATAGTATCATTTGTAATATAAAGGCCAGCGCAAGCAATACTACCCCTACCTGTAAAACACGCTTACCAAAACGCACTATTAGTTTTGAAGCAACTATAGAAGAGAAAATAAACATAATGCCGGGCAAAATAAAATACAAGCCACTATGCAGCGCAGAAATTCTAAGTCCTTTCTGAAGGTAAACCGCACTAAGCAGCAAATAAGAAGTATGCAGCATAAAATGAAACAATACTGCAAACAAACCGATGTTAAAATCTTTGAGCTCAAACAGGCGCACATCTATTAGCGGGGTTTTACCTGCCGCCAGTTTAGCCTTCTGGTCATAAATAAAATACGCAAATAACAGGATAGAAAATACAATAAGCAGGATACTCCATAAAGGCCATCCTGCTTCGCGCCCCTGGGTTAATGGATAAATAAGGCTAAATAAAGCCAGCGTTAAAATCAGCACCCCGGCATAGTCAAACTTACTGCCCAGGTTGCCGGTTGTTTCGGTAACATATCGCTTAGTGGCCCATAAAGTAAATATACCTATGGGCAGGTTAATAAAGAAAATCAGCCGCCAGCCTGCAATTGCCCAATGGGTATCAGAAAGATAACCTCCCAGCACCTGGCCAATTACCGCAGCTAAGCCTAAAGTAATACCGAACAGACCAACAGCCCTGGCCCTTTCGCGTTTATCTGTAAACAAAATTTGAATGAAGGCAATGGTTTGAGGCACCATAAAAGAGGCACTTAAGCCCTGCAGAAACCGGGTTAGGTTCAACTGCAAAGGTGTTACAGAGAGGCCGCACAGGCAAGAGGTCACCGTAAAAGCAAACATGCCCCAGAAAAATACCTTTTTTCGCCCAAAATGATCGCCAGCCCTGCCACCGGTAATCAGGAAAGCTGCATAGCCCAGCAGGTAACCGGCTATAACCAGTTGAACTTCTGCATCCGTGGCATGAACGCCTGCCTTAATTGCCGGAATAGCAATATTGATGATAAATACATCGATTACAGAGAGTAACGGTGCTGACAGCACAATGACCAGTTCCAGCCATTTGTTTTGAAGGGTTTTCATCTTACAGGAATTTTTCTATGATCCCCTTTGCAGCTTGCAGGTCATCCGCCGTTTTGAATACAGCGGCTGCAGTTACACCGCCTTCGAGCAAAAGAAATATCATTTCACTGAGTTCTTTATCGGATAAAAGCTTTTTATGCTCCGAGCCAGAAACCAGTTTTACAATAAAGCTTTTCAGCTGCAGTTTCATTCTCTGTATTTCGGCCAGTACCCTGGGTTCACTCTGGCCCGCCTCGGTATTTGCCTTTATAAAAGGACAACCTCTATATTCGCGGAACTGCTGCCGTTCACTCAGATGGTCAAAAATGGACAGTAATTTCTGTTTAGGATCTTTAGCTTTATCTACCCAGGTTTGCAGGTTTTCAAACCATTCTCCTCTGAAGCGCTCGATATAAGCAACCATCAGATCTGCCTTAGATTCAAAGTGCTTATAAAGCGATGCTTTGGCAATATCTGCTTCGGCTATAACCTGGTTAATGCCCGTTAAATTATATCCTTGATGGTAAAAAAGCCTTTCTGCTGTATCCAGGATTTTATCAGTTACGTTTTGTCCCCTCAGTTTTTTCATGATTGAGTTTTTTGATGAGGGTAAAGCTACGAACACAAATAGACAGATTTGTCTATTTAATGAAATATTACAGACTAACCTGTAGCATTTTGCATTTCCCTCTCCCTCCGGGAGAGGTGTCCGAAGGACGGTGAGGGTTGGCGCTTTACTCCTCTCTGCCCTACGGGCCTTTAGGTTTGTATAAGATTTTGTTAAGTGCAAAATAAGTTTTTTTAAGTGCTGATTAAGACAGCTATAACAGTGAAGAGGCGACTTATCCTACGGGCAAGATTAGAGATCTAATTCATGATTCATGCCTCTTCACTGTTATTGATTGCAAAGATTTAAATATTCCAGACATTTATTTGAAAAGTTAACACAGACAGGGGCGAACTAACTTGCGGGCAAGATTAATGATCTACTTTATGATTTAGGCTCCTGGCTGCTGTTTAAACAAGCTTCAAATAGAAATTCGAGTGTAAAGACTCATTAGTAAGGTATTGAGTGTGTTTAAATAAATTAACGGTAACCCAAAATATAAGTTATGAACTGGAAGTAATCAACGCAGTAAGGAATAAACTTGTACAACGTTTATTCAGTTGTGTGAATAATAATAGGTTATATAAGAAAGCGTACTCGGATCAAAACTCCCTCGTGGCAGTTTAGTTAGCTGTGTATTCTTTGATTTTCTTAACTTTGCAGTATGTCAGCAAATACAGAACCCGCTATTTCGGCATTCGGTGCAGAAGTGAAGCTCAAAGGATTTAAAGTTTATGAGGTGGATGTGAATACACCCAATGGGCATAGCTATAACCGGAAAGACTTTTATAAGATCAGTTTGAATACCGGCAAATACATCTTCCATTATGCTGATAAGAGTTATGAAACAGGGGAAACTATTTTGTTTTTTAGCAATCCACGCATTCCATATTCCTGTGAAGTGATTTCCCAGACTGATGGATATGCCTGCCTATTTACAGAAGAATTTTTCAGGTTAAGCGAAAGGTCTGAAAGTGTATTGCATTCGCCACTATTCAAGATTGGCGGAACACCGATATTCCAGATCACCAAAACGCAGAAGACCGAAATTGCTGATATTTTTAAGAAAATGATTGCTGAACAGGACTCTGACTATGCTTATAAAGATGAATTAATCCGCAATTACATCGGTTTGATCATTCATGAGGCCTTGAAATTACAGCCTTCAGATAACAGTCCTTCACAGAAGAATGCGGCGGTTCGCATAGCTTCGGTATTCCTGGAGTTGTTGGAACGGCAATTCCCGATTGAAAATATGGGTCAGCCTTTAGCGCTGCGGACAGCCCAGGATTACGCTGAGGCTCTTTCCGTGCATGTGAATTACCTGAACAGCGCCGTGAAGGAAATCACCGGGAAGCCAACAAGCATCCATATTGCTGACCGGATTATTAGCGAGGCAAAAGCGCTGTTGCAGCACACCGATTGGAGTATAGCTGAAATCGCATACGCTCTGGGTTTCGAATATCCAACCTATTTCAATAACTTTTTCAAGAAGAAGACCGGGCAGGTTCCTAAAACAGTCCGGGCAGCCCATCTTTGATAATTATACTTTTCCATTTGTATTTCTTTATTTCAGAAATTTAGTTATGGCGATCTTTGTGTTATGAAAGATCAGCAAGCAATCAACCGTCGGGATTTTTTGGCAATGACAACCTTAGCAGGTGCTGGCCTGATGGCTGCGCCATTGTATTCTTTTGGATCAATAAGCTCATCTGAAAAAACTAACAAAGTGGAAAATAAAATGAAAACAAGAAAACTGGGAACATTGGAGGTCTCTGAAATTGGGCTTGGTTGTATGAATATGACTGGCAACTATAATCCGCCTGCAGATCACCAACAATCAATTGCAACAATCCGTAAAGCATTTGAAAGTGGCGTTACGTTTTTTGATACCGCGGAAGTGTATGGCCCTTATCTGGACGAAACACTTGTTGGAGAGGCATTACAGCCGTTCCGTGATAAGGTGAAGATCGCTACCAAGTTTGGTTTCGCTATCGATGGCACGGTTGCACTGGATAGCCGCCCTGCCCATATAAAAAAAGTGCTGGAGGAATCATTGAAACGCTTGCGCACAGACCATATTGATCTATACTATCAGCACCGTGTCGATCCAAATGTACCGATAGAAGAAGTGGCAGGGACGATAAAGGAACTGATTCACCAGGGAAAAGTCTTACATTTCGGATTGTCCGAAGCTAGTGCAAAGACCATCCGTCGAGCACATGCAGTTCAACCTGTATCGGCAGTCCAATCTGAGTATTCGTTGTGGACACGTAATGTGGAGCTGAACGGAGTGCTTGATACCTGTGAGGAACTTGGTATCGGCTTCGTGCCATGGTCACCCATAGGCGCTGGCTTTCTTACCGGAAAGTATGATACGAATACGAAGTATGACGAAAAAACAGATTTCAGGGCTGGGTTCCCGCGTTTCTCAAAGGAATTTATGCCATTGAATATGCCAATCATCGAATGGCTAAAGGGTTATGCGGCCAAAAAGAACGCTACACCTGCACAGATAGCCCTCGCATGGTTGCTGGCCAAAAGCCCAAACATTGTTCCTATTCCTGGTACCCGTTACCAATCACACTTATTGGAGAATCTTGGAGCACAAGAAATTGAAATGAGTAAAGAAGATGTTCAGGAGATAGAAACTTGCCTTTCAAAATTCCCTGTGTATGGAGATCGTATGGGAGAAGCTCACATGAGTTCAATTGATTATACCTTTTAAATCTTAAATTATGACAGATAAAGTATGGCTCATTACCGGCGCAGGGCGCGGTATGGGAACTGATATAGCTAAAGCGGCACTTGATGCGGGACACCGTGTTATCGCTACCGGACGTAATCCTGAAAAGGTCCTTAAAGCGATTGGCGATCATAAGAACCTATTAGTTGTGAAGCTTGATATTACCAATGTGGCAGATGCGGAAGCCGCAGTTCAGACTGGGGTGAGCAAGTTTGGTAAGATTGACGTGCTGGTAAATAACGCTGCAAATTTCAATGCCGGTTATTTTGAAGAGCTTTCTATGGAAGAAGTTGAAGACCAGTTGGCAACCAGCTTATTCGGGCCAATGAAAGTAACAAAAGCGGTTTTACCTGTTATGCGCAAACAACGCTCAGGGCAAATTATAACCATATCATCGACTGCAGGACTAACGGGCTACACATTCTGCTCCGCTTACTCTGCCTCAAAATTCGGTCTCGAAGGCTGGATGCAATCATTGCAAACTGAGGTGGAACAATTCGGCATCGAGACAACCATTGTTAACCCCGGTTTTTTCCGGACTGAATTGCTTACGGAAGAATCTACAAAGTATACAGAAAACACGATTGACGATTACGACGAAGGCAGGAAACAGCAACTGGAGTTTTGGAAGGGTGCAAATGGTCAGCAGACAGGTGACCCAGCTAAACTTGCCCAGGCATTAATTACTATTGTGGATGCATCTAATCCACCCAGGCGTTTCCTCGCAGGGGCTGATGCTGTTGCTACCGCAGAGCAGGTGGCAGAGCAATTGCAAAAGGAAACCAACGCCTACCGTGAACTATCAAATTCATTGGCATATGATGAGTCGGCTAGTTAGTAAAAAATATATGGTGTTATTAAAGTCGTGGGATGGTTGGGGTCAATCTATTGCTCATGACTTTTTTTGATTTAAAATTTGGTTTAACCATAGAAATCATTTTACTGCGTAGAGCTCGCTGAAGGGGTAAACATGCATTCCTTTCCTCCTTTTTTTTGTTCCCTTATTTAAAACGCCCAAAGAGAACAACTTCTCTTTAACCATCTTAGATAAGTTCGAATTATAAACCACACACCGAAAGCTGACAATCAGCTGGTTTGGTGTGCGAATGAAAAAACAATGCCCCGCAATAATAGAGGATTGCAGGGCATGTATCATTTAACAGTATGAGGGATACTGAAAACATCCATTTTCAGGAGGGGCAAACATAGTTCATGCTGTTATAGCCGCAAACCTAGTTGTTGTGGTGTAGTGTTGCAAATCTTTTACGCGAACAGGCCAATATCTTACGTGAATGAAAGGTTTTGTTAGGTAAGCATCTGGACAGTGATACAAATATCATTTCGTACATCACCCTAAAAACGCCTGAAACAAAATAAAATTCCAAATACCCGCATTGGCATCTCACATACACTTGGGTTGGTATAAATTAACTGGTTTCGCTATTTTGTTCAAAGGGTAAAAGGATACTGAAAACTGCGCCGTTATGGTTGGTAACACTAATGCTTCCCCCATGGGCAACAACGCATTGTTTAACTATGGCCAGCCCTAGTCCGGTACCATTAACGGCATCGGTGGTTATAAAAGGATCAAAAAGGGTACTGATGATTTCTGATGGGATACCGGGCCCATTGTCTGCTACAGTGATTTGTACCTGGTTGCTTTTATCATCAAGGCTGGCGCTGATCTGGATGGCGGGTTCTTTTACCTTTTTAGCTTCCAGAGCCGTAATAGCATTATTAATGAGGTTTAGCAGGGCCCGTTTTATTTTTCGTTCATCCAATGGTACAAGCAGTTCTGAAGGAACTGACCGCTGTATGGATATGTGCTGCTTATCAGTACGGACAGCCATGTACACCGCAGATTCAATCAGGCGCTGTAAATTAACCGGCGCCTTTTGAACCGGCTTTTCTTTGATAAAGTCCAGGAAATCATCAAATATCTCTGATGCTTCGAGTGCACATTCGTCCAGCAGGTGCGTCCACTCCGGTTCCTTGTTTTCTTCCATCATCATACTGGTAATCATTTTCATGTTTTTGATGGGCGAACGGAGATCGTGCATCACCATGCCAATGGCTTTACCTACAATAGAAAGCTTTTCTTTCTGGATAAGTTGTTCCGTCAGTTCTGCGTTGCGAATGGCCTGGGCTGCATTTTGCACAAATAGTTTAAGCAGGTACATTTTTTCGGTTTTTAGTTTCTCCTGTTTTTGCAGTACTGCAAAAACTGAATAACTGTCCATGCGGGCAAGAACCAGCTCCTCGAGTTGAACCACTTCATCGGCCGCAATGCTGATTTTTTTTACCCTGTTGATCAGTTCATCAAGGTTAATCCTTGCTTCGATTGCCCCGATAGAAAGGATTTTTTCGTAGCTGAAATCATCATTTAATTTACCTAGAAGGGCCATATCGGTACCTACAGAGATGGCCAGCTGTTCAAGGATGTTTTTGAGCAGGGAATTCAACTGCCGCTCGCTTAAACCGATTGAGGATATGGATTCAATTAGTTTTTCGAGATTGCGAAGGCGGTCGTAATCTGTGATGGCTTTTGTAGCCAGCAATGTAATTTCTTCAGCGGCGTAAGGCTTGCAATGGTAGCCTACATTTTGGCCAGCTTTATCTACTATATCTTCTACAGACTGGTCACTATAAGCAGTAATGAAGATAATCTCGGCCTTGCTGTCGTATTTACGGATCTGCATAGCGGTTTCAAGTCCGTCCCAGCCTGGCATACGGATGTCCAGGAAAATGACGGCATAGGGCTTTCCTGCCTTAATTGCTTTTTTTACCATTTCAACACCTTCCATCCCGTTAGCGGCTTTTTTTACCGTAAAAACAGGAATCTGACTTGCACGTGGGGTCAGGATTTCCTGGGGCGTATCAAACAAAATGCTGGCAGCTGCAGTAATGCCGCTATCGGCAAGGTCTGCCTTTCGGGGTGTAAGTATCTCTTCAATGTTATCGCGTACCAGTTCTTCATCGTCAATTACCAATACAGCGGTATTTACTTGGTTCATAATTAAGTAGATTAGGGATGGATTTTAAATACTAATAGCTAAACCTGATCAGGGTTGTTGCGCCAAGGCCGGGGCCATTGCTACTCACCTCAATAGAGCCGGCATGGCTTTCTATGATGGATTTGCAATTGTAGAGTCCAAGGCCTGTACCTGTGTTTTTTGTGGTAAAGCCCCTTTCAAAAATATGGGTGGCGGTAGCAGCATCAAAGCCCTTCCCGCTGTCCATTATTGTCAGTTCCAACAATTCATCTTTAGGAAGCAGTTCAATAGAAATGTTCTTTTTCGGGGCATCTAAATCGATGGCTTCGATACTGTTTTTTAGCAGGTTTAAAATTACCTGCATCAGCTTGGTACGATCGCCTTTAATCAATGGCACCTCTGCTGGCGCATTTATGCTAAAGGCAATCCCTTTTTTATCATAGGAGGCAAACAGCATAGACTGGCAATCGTGGATGATCTCTTTTAAACTAACCGGTTTGCGCTCAGGCGTGCCCCTGCCTGTTATATAATGGCGTTGTATGTTCAGTATTTCCTGGATATGGCTCACTATACTCAGCTGTTCGGTAACTGCGCGGCGTATTTCTGCCTGACTATCTTTTTCCGACTTGGCAATCCCCTCTATGAGATTTAGCAAAGCACCGGCCTTCTGTTCGCCCAGGGCTGTGGCCAGCGCATCTTGCTGGCTTTTTAAAAACAGTGCCGTGTTTTCCAGGTTTTTTACATTATCCAGTTCCATAGCACGGTTAATGCGTGTTAAATACGAGCCAAAGCCTACCACGGCGTTGCCAATATCGTGCAATACCTCCGAAGCGATTTCGAACTTACCCTGTGCTACGGCATTGTCCAGCTTAACCTGCTGCATGGCCTTTTCTTCCTGGTATTTAGCAGTCTGGTCGTCAAAGCCTACAATAATGCAGTCCTCAAACATTTTACTAACGCTGAACTGGATATGCTTCTCTACCTGGTCATTCGGAGGGGGCAGTTTAAACTTGTGCAATTCGTTGTAAATGATCTGGCCGCCAGGTTCCCTGTAACTCTTAATCCGCTCTGTCATGCCCGGGAAGATCTTATCAAGAATGGGATAGAGGTTTTCGGTATCCAGCTCATAGAACTCACACACAGGATGTAACAAAGTTTGGCCAGCTAAATTTAGCATTGTTATTCTGCCATCCTCTTTAATTTCGGCAAGGCCCAGGGGGGCATAAGTAAAAATGGCATTGAACTTCTGTTCAGAAAGATCTGATTGCTTCATGGGATGATTGTTTTTGATCTTTTATAAAACTATACTACAGTTAAACATTAACGTGAACTTAATGTTTTTAATTGACAAACAAAACTGCTCATCATAATCCTCGGCTTCTTTACTATCGTTCAGATCATCCTCACCTTCTTCATCGTCAATATCCGATTCTTGATAGGAGTTTGAGTCGTCTTGCTGGTCATATTCCGAGGTTGATGATCCCCGCTCGCCGCCACCAGCTCCTTGTTCGCCATTTCCGTTGCCGTTTTGCTCCCGTGGATCTTGAAAATAATTGACCAGCAGTTCCTCCTAAGACAGCTTAGCTTATATACAAAAAGCCCCTGGATAATATCCAAGGGCTTAACAATTGTAAATTTACGAGAATACAAAAAGGTATTTAGCGTTAATTAATTTTAGTACTATACTCCTTTAACTTAGTTTCGTATTCTTTAACAGTATAATCCATTACCGAACCAACCATCGTACCTTCCTTTAAAGCTTTTTTTGCAAGTTCCAGTGCCTTTTCCTGATGTATTGCCGCATTTGCAAAATCGCCGGCTTTAGCATAACAAGTTGCTAAGGCATCAAATATTAGAGGATTTGTCACCTTTTCTGTACTACCAAAGTTTTTTACAACCCATAGATAGGTTTCTTTGGACAAGTTGTCTCTTTTATATATTTGCTCTAAATACATAGATGCAGCACTGGGATAATCCCATTTTGAAGCAAACTCTTGCACGTCCTTAAGACTAAAATTGTCAAGCAATATGCTGAACTTCATCAAATCGAATGAATTTTTCATTTGAGGCAAATCAGTCTTTCCTCTTTCCATCAATTCAAATGCTTTTTTGAAATCTTTTGCTTTTATTGCATCTTCAATTGGCTTTAGTACAGCCGTTATTTTTGCAGATTGATCTCTACCTGCATTTGCCCTTTTTTCAAAAGATGCTTTAAAAGCTTGCATATCGTACTTACCTGAAATTATTTTTGGTATAATGGTATCAAGTTCAGCAGGACTACCAATCCACATGACTTTATTATCCTTAATTATAAAAGTTGATGGAATACCATTTTCGCCTGCAGCCTTTAACCAATTGTTACCCATATGCTGCTCGTTGTTATCAGCAATTACAGAATAGCCCATATTTGCATCATTCCCCTTTACATACTTAACAACGGCAGGCAACGAACTCTCGTAAGGTTTATCTTTAGCAACTTTTTCCCATACACCGACACCAATAAATGTTGCTTTATCTTTGTATTCCTCCTGAAGTTTGGTAATATGGGGCATAGCTGCCTTACAAGGCCCACACCAGGTTGCCCAAAACTCCAGGATGTAAAGCTGGTCGCCATCAAAGGATTTTAGAGGCTTTCCTTTGATCCATTTTGAATATTTTAAGGCAGGGGCAGTATCGCCAATCGTTAGTTTATTTGAACTTTGACCGCTTGCATTATTAATACCTAAGCAAATACAAAGCGATATTATAAGTATTTTTCCAATTTTATTTTTCATGACTTTTATTTTATATTGTTATTTATGGTGTCTCTATTTTGGAGCATTAATAGTTTTGGCTTAATGTTTCGTTAAATTGTGTAGCACTTTGTGGAAAAGGGAATATGTACAATTTGGAATCGGGCATTAAAGTATAGGTTTTGCCACTAACTGTCCTGGTAATGGTTTGCTGGTATTTGCCCTCCCTGTTCCACCTTTTGATGTTGATAAAGTTCCTGATCGTAAAAATAAATTCAATTCGCGAGGTCTTTTGCAGATAGCCCATTGCCTGTGCTTCCGTTGTAGCGGAAAGCGTAACGTAATTGGCAGGATCGATGCGACGGATCCTGATTTTGTTTACCTCATCCATTCCTTCGTTGATTTTATTGGTCCGGATAAGGCATTCGGCTTTCATTAAAATTAAATCCGAAACGGTCATACCGGCAGAGTTACCCTGGTAATTAATTGCCAGCCAGGCAGGGCTGTTATTTAAACCTACATACAATTGTCCATAAAGGTAATTATAGGTTTCCGTCCTATCTTTGATGATATTTCCAGCTTCATAATTTGTCAATACCTCCGGAGACGCAGTTAGGATAGAAGGGTCGAAACTATTACCAAATGCATAAAATATATTATCGGCAGCACTAATTCCCACCCGGCTAAGTGTCCGGGCCGAAATGGGATTGATGGCCAATAACGGACGGTGATCTTCCAGGGTGCTATTGTATTTCAAAGCTTCGTTTACGGCCTCCAGTGCAGCCGGATAGTTTCTCATAGATAAAAGTACCTGTGCTTTCACACCATAAGCAAAACCTTTTCCAATACGCATACTGTTCTTAGGAGTACTAAGCAGCCCTTCAGCAGAAATTCCCGCATCCAGGTCCGCTAATAAATTGTCGTATACTTCTTTTACAGTCTTCTTGTCATTGACCTTATCAAAAACAATATCTTTTACGTAAGGTATACCACCATCAGTTGCAGCTGTTGCGGGGTCATAGGCTTTGGCATAAATGTTTACCAAACGGTAATGTAAAAATGCCCTTAAAATATAAGCTTCTGCTTTCAGCTGTTTAATCAATTGGGCATCGCCGCTTGCCTGATCGCCCATGGTAATCACAATATTTGCCACTTTAGAAATGGTAGCATAAATCCCTTCATATCTCGAATCAGTTGCAGTCAGACCTGCCCTATCGCCTGTCTCGTCATAAGTCAGCAAAATTTTATTTACACTCTGAACCCCGGAAATTACATTTGGTACATTATCCGCCAGAAGATAATTGTCGTTAATCAGCATAGTCTGCCTTAAGTAATCGTAGGCCGGTCCGGAAAAATTGACGTTCATCAGCAAATCCAAGTCACTGGCACGGTTGAGTAAATTCTGCCCTTTGGGCGTGATATCTGTATATTTTGCACATCCAAACACTAATGTCAGGATGATAATGGCTGCAAAGGATAATATTTTTTTCATGTTCATCATCATTAAAAATTAGCATTCAGACCAAAAACAAACGAAGTAGGAATCCTTGCACCGCTGGTTTCAGCATCTATACGGATATCCTTTTGCTTATACCATACAATATTCGGATTGTCTATCTGCAAACGTAGCCTCAGGTTTGCGGCTTTAATTTTCGATGCGATTTCGCGTGGAAGCATATAGCCCATAACGATGTTCCTGATCTTGAAAAAATCCGCGCTTCGCACCAGGTTATCAGCGTAATAGTATTGGTTATTCAATGGAACCTGGTAAAACTGACCACTGGCAGGCACATCTGTATTGGTATTCGTTGGCGACCATCCGTTTAACACGTAAGAAGGTGTCTGATTGTAGCTAGGTCCAGGATATCCAATAGGTACTTGCCTTGCCCTAAAGTAATTTCCACCCTGATAAATTGCAAAAACGCTAAGACTAAAACCTTTGTAACTAAAATCATTATTGACTGCAAGGTTATATTTTGGGTCTTCATTTCCCATGTAAACTATAGCATCCGCGTCATTCGGTCCAAGCGAGGCTGTTGTGGGTTGTCCCGCAGCATTGTAAAACTGAGGAACACCGGTAGCGCTTAATCCGGCAAATTTAAACGCAAAAATAGAGGCAACCGGATAGCCTACTTTGAAGGATCCTCCTGCGGCTAAGGTGAAAGGGTTTCGGGTCAGTTCGTCTACACTGATTACCTTGTTGTTATTCAAAGACCCTGTTAAATTTGAGGACCATTCAAATCCGTTCCTGGATGTTGGTCTAAACCAGTCATATCCTAAACTCAATTCAAGTCCCTTATTAACCATACTGGCGTTATTTATGGTCATGGAAATGAACCCTTCTGATGGATCAAGCCGTTTATTGGCAAACAAATCTGTACCTAATCGTCTGTACCAATCTATCGCTCCTCTTAAACGGTTATCCAACATAGCAAAATCTACTCCAATATTTGTAGTAGCAGTCTTTTCCCACCTTAGCTGAGGGTTAGGTGGATTAGATACGCTGGCATTTGGCAATTGTGTTACCGGGTTTATTCCTGTAGTAGCCGCCAGAAATGCAGTTACATTTTTGATGTTTCCAGTTAATCCGTAAGAACCTCTGACTTTCAGGTAATTGATTAGCTTTATATCTTTAACGAAATCCTCATTGGAAGCAATCCATGAAGCCCCTACAGACCATAGCGGCCTTCCACGATATTTTTCATCTCCACCAAACAGGTCAGCATAATCCTTCCTGGCCGAACCAAACAGGTTGTATTTTCTATCATAGGTATAGGTAACATTTGCATATCCCGAGCCATAACGATGTTTGGTTTCACGTGGGTCTAAGGCCATACTTGAAATCTGCCCGAAATGATATTGACGTGTAGGATAATTAGCATCCCACATTGCGCCATTGTTAATGTTATACAGTGTACCAAAATTTACCTGATTGGTAGATTGGGTTTGCAGCTGATCATCAAAACCTAATAAAATACCTTTGGTGCCTGCATTTGTAAGTGTTTGGCGGAATTCTGTTCCGATTAAGGCGATTACACCGTGTTTACCAAATTCCCTGTTGTAATTGGCCTGTGCCCGGGCCGTGTAATTGGTGCTTTTATATTGCGCAGTCATCATTTTACCGCCTTTTGGTAAAAGGTTGGTATAAACATAATTTCCAGCGGTGCCTGTACGGCTTGTATACACATTCTGGAGAATTCGCATCGTATAACTCTCGGCCTCTGAATAAGTAGAGGAAGTACTGCGGCCATCCTCAACCTGGAACATAGGTGATATGGTCAGGCCCTGCAAGGGTTTAAGGTTCAAATTCACATAATACCTCGTGTTTAATGTAGAGTTGTTATTAAAATCACGTTCCAGCTCATCAAGGTGGTTGAACTTAAATGAAGCCAGGGCTGAGCTGGTTTCGTTATTAATCGCATTGTAACCATTAAAACGACCGGTATAGTAATACGCCCTTGTGCCGTCATCATTCAGTAGTTTATAATAAGCCGGCACATTGCTTGGATCATTGGCAAATTCACTATTGTGTGCCCTGATCTTACCAATCACGCTATTTACACCATAATCCAGATCTAACCACTTTCCTACATTATAAGAGCCTTTGTAAAATAAATTGAGGGTTTTAGTAAAAGAATTTATCAGGGCTAAATTATTTCCGCCATTATTAAAGGTAGTATAATTGACAACCAGGCTGTTTTGATTTTTACCATTATTGGTCCTTATGGCAAAATTATACTGCTGTGTTAACCCGGTTTGAATCGCGTTATCTTTATATTGAGCAAGAAAATCATTCTTCTTCAGGTCATTCAATACTGCGTCAAGCTGAGTTTGGTTAATTGTCCCTTTTTTCTGCTGATAATAGGCGTAGGCAATGGGGGTAATAAAAGTTGATGAGGCTATTCTATTTTCGAAATCCCCAATTGGATTTGCAACTACAGGCCCGCCGTTTCCGCCACCGCCAAACCACCATTTATAGTAGTCACTCTCATAATCTACCTGCTGGGCAGGGCTCATCCAATTTTGATAACTGTAGTCTGGTTTTTGTGTGATGCTGATGTTGCCGGAAACTTCTATCGCTGTTTTGCCAACTTCCTTAGCTCGCTTTGTAGTGATTACAATTACACCATTTGACGCCCTGGCACCATAAATTGCAGCAGCAGCAGCATCTTTTAATACGCTCACACTCTCGATATCATAGGGATTAATTTGATTGATATTGCCTTCAATGGGCAATCCATCTACAACATACAGAATTCCGCGCATCGTATCATCGAAAGTACTTAAACCCCTGATGGTTGTGCGCAAGCGGGTTTGTACCAGTCCCGGCACAAGCCCTTCCAGGTTTTGCATGATATTGGTGCTGTTTCTTTTGTCGAGTTCAGCACTCCCTATTGTTGTTACAGATCCGGTCATTTTTATCTGTTGTATTTTCTGATATCCTGTGTTTACAATTGCTACCTCTTCCAAGTTGCTGGAGATCAGTTTTAATTTTATAGAAAGATCAGCTTCCTGTATAGATTTCACGACAGTTTCCGTACTTAAGTAACCAACATATGAAATCACCAAGATATCATCTACAGCAGCCCCAGAGATAAAAAAACGACCATTCTTATCTGTTACGGCACTGATGTTCTTGCCTTTCACCTTAACGGTAGCGCCGGGCAATGGCTTTCCGGTTTCATCTAATACCCTTCCTGAAACCTCAATAAAATTGAATTTAGACACCAGCTGATCTACGAATGAAGGTGTTCTTTTAGATAAAACGATCACCTTATCCTTAATTTCGAAAGTAAGTCCTTGTCCATCCAGAATTCTGGATAAAGCGTTTTCCAGATCTACATTTCTTAAATTCAGACTAACCGTTTTATTTGTGTTGATTAATTTTGAATCGTAAACGAAATCATACCCGGTCTGAGTTCGTATTTTTTTGAAAACAGATTCCAATGAAGCGCTCTTTTCGCTTAATGACACCTTCTGTGCAAAGCCCGCAGCAGAAACCTGCATTAGAGAAGCGATGAATATAATTATGACTAGTTTCATAATTAACAATAGTTTTTGCGGCAGCCACAGGCGTGACATACCTTGGTTAAAAGCATATATTTCCATACTTTTGATTGGTTTGAGTTGATACTTGTTGTTGACTACATCATTTGTTCTCCCGAATATTCGGGACGGTCGCTCAAACTCGCCGGAAAGTGTTGACAGCACTTTTCGGCTCTTTTTCAACGGCCTTACTTTGCTTTTAACTTTTCTGTCGTAAATGTCTTCTCATTTTGGTTTGGTTTAGGTTTATTATATAGTTCTCGGGTTGATTTATTTTTATCGCGGCAGCGCGGTTACGTTACGCCCATTTATTTTAAAACGCATTTGCCCAGCCGCACCTAATCTTTCCAGCACAATTGAAAGTGACTTAGACCGGGATATAAGACCATTAATAGATATAGATTTTAGGCGGGGATCAGCATATTCGACCTTGATGTCATACCACCTCTCAATTTGTTTCATCACACGCTCCATAGCTGTTTCCCTAAAATAAAAATCATTATTCTTCCAGGCCAGTTCTAAATCTATGTCTGCTGGCATAACATCCAACTTACCATTATCATTAATGGCAAGCTCCCCAGGTTTAAGTACATATTTATTGTCTATGAGCACACTTCCTTCTAATAAGGTGGTTTTTGTTGTATGCTCGTTGCTATAACTGTTTATGTTAAAATGAGTACCCAGCACTTTAACATCCTGATTCCTGGTTCTGACTATAAAGGGATGTTTTTTATCTTTCGAAATCTCGAAGTAAGCCTCTCCGGAGAGCTCTACCCGCCTTTCAGTTAAATAAGAAAAAGATGCCGGATAGCTTAGCGAAGATCCTGCATTCAGGAAAACTTTAGAGTTGTCAGGCAGAATGATCTTACTCTGTTCACCATTGCTTGTCTCTAAAGTATTGTATGCTGTAACAGTTCGGCCGGATGGCTTCACTTTATAAACAATCATCCCATCGGCAGTTTTGATAATGTTGATATCCGGGTCATCAACCAACATCCCAACAGACGCCTCAGAAATAACTATCTTTTTCCCGTTTCCTAAGGTTAAAGTAGCACCATCTTTACCGGCAGGAATATCTTTTGTGTAGGAAACAAGCTTTGCTGAATCTGAGTTTTTACGATTGTGAAAGTAAAAACCGCCTCCAAATATCAATATAATTGCAGCGGCGGCAGCAAAACGTTTAAACAGCTTAAAATGATAAGGTCTGCTTTTCCGATCAATCACTTGCCACATGTCCAATTCGGCCTTAGCAAAATCTTCATCTTTTAGCCCGGTGGGGCCATCAGAATTAAATTTATGAATATAATTAAGAGCCTGCCGCTCTTCAACCGCAGTAAAGCTGCCCGCAGCCAGCTTATCCAGTAACTCGTTAATTTGGCTTTTATCCATACGGCCTGTCAGTTGTTAATATTTTACAATTTTATGCCACATAGACAACTCAGCCCGAGCAATCAACCACAAGCATTTAACTTTTTTTTCAAAAAAATAAATATTAAAAAAAACGACGATTAACAGGTTTAAAATCACCTCTGCAGCATATAAATTGCAAAAACCATCACGCCCAGTTTATTTTTCAAATGAACAGCAGCACGCTGGAGTTGAGTAGCCACAGTATTTTCAGAAATGTTCAAGTCCTTTGCAATCTGTTTCACCGACATGTACTGCCGGTACTTCAACTCATAAATTTCACGCATCCTGGGTGGCATAGCCGCAATTTCCTTTTCCACTAAAGCAAGGATATCCTTTTCCCGAATCAGAAAATCAGTCTCTTTTGAATCTACATCTACTTCTAATGACTGACTAAGTACATGATGCCGGATTACACGTTTGTGCTTCCATATATTCAATATTTTGTTCAGAACAGATTTATATAAAAACCCGGATAGATAAGTTTTTAGAATAAAATCAGCGCGGTTTTCCCAGAGTCCGATAAAAACTTCCTGGATCACATCCTTTGCTTCATCTTCTATCTGTAATCTCTTATAAGCGTATGCAAACAAAAGCCCGTTATAGCGATTGTAGATTTCCTTAAAAGCGTTATGATTATTATCTTTCAATAATGCAATCAACTCTTTGTCAGTTTTTTCACTATAGTTCGACATCAGTACTTCCTGTTGGACAAAAATAATTAAAGGTTTTTAGCAAATCCCGCTTCATTGATAAGTTGGCTATAAAGCTACGAAAAAAGCGGTTGCGCTTTTTTAACTCGGCAGCATCTTTAGTCTCTGGTATAAAAAATTCTTCTACATAATTCTATCTTCTGGTTGTTACCCTTTTCGCTTTAACAACACCCCTGCTTAAAACTGGAACAGGATCACTTGTTCCGGCAAATTTTACAGCGGCTTCCCATATTTCAGGTAACCACTATCTCTGTCTCCAATCCCAAAAACATAGCTTTGACTATTTTTATTCAGTGTATGCAAGATTGTAAAAGGCTTTTGAGAAGGTTTCTGCAAAATGCTATTCCCAGCATTTAGTTCATATTTGTTATTCCAATGGCTTGGTAGATTATAATTCCTTCTTCATCATAATATCAACCTGCGCATCATTGCCCATCTTGAATATATGCTTGTCAAATGCTATAAATCCATTCTTTTCATAAAATCTTATGGCCCTTGGATTTTTTTCCCAAACGCCCAGCCATAGGTAGGAATTATGCTGCTGTTGGGCTACTTCTAAAGCTTTTTCATAAAGCAGCTGACCAACTTTTTTGCCATGATGGCTGCCCTTTACATAAATACGCTCAATTTCAAGCGCTTTTTTATCCTGCTGCTCTGTTTGTGCTGCCCCAGTGTTTACTTTTAGGTAGCCAACAGGGGTTTCATCTGCCCAGGCAATATAAAACAATGAATCTGGATTACTCAATTCAGCAGATACCTTACCATCATTAAAACTGTCTTCTAAATACTTGTTCATGTCATCTTCGGTATTGCTGTCGGCAAATGTTTCAAAGAATGTTTCTCTGCCAATGAGCTGAACTGTACGTAAATCCCTGGCTGTAGCTTTTCTAATCTGTATCGAATCCATTGTCTGATTTGTTTTTTACAAATTTATTCAATAATCGGTTCAGAAAGATACCGGTAACTCATATTACCAAACAATACGGTATTTTAGATGTTACTATTTAATAAAAACATCAAATGGAAGGATCAATTACTAAAAACCAATTGCCGGATGGCATCAGGGTAAGGATGTATTAAAGTGAGCGGCTACATTAACCTATTAACACCTCAAATTCCAACACAGATGAACGAACCTCAGCAGAATATACAATCTGGCAAGGATAATCCTGAAAAATTGAACTTTGAAACGCAACTCCAAAATTACCAGAAAAGAATTGCCAATATCCTGGAAAGCTTTACGGATGCTTTTTTTGAGGTAGACAGCAACTGGACTGTAACTTATTGGAACAACGAAGCTGAAAAGCTGTTACTTAGGCCAAGAAATGAAATCATTGGGAAGAACCTTTGGGAAGAGTATAAAGATGCCATTCCGCTAAAGTTCTATTCCGAATACCACAAAGCCGTTGCAAAAAATGTTGCCGTACGTTTTCAGGAATATTTCCCACCAAAAGACATTTGGGTGGAAGTAGCTGCATTTCCTTCAGGCGAAGGACTGTCTGTTTACTTTAAAGACATCACCAAACGCAAACGAGCTGAAGAACAACTCAAAAATGAAAAGCAAAAGTATATTGACCTTTTTAACCTGAGCCCATTGCCGCAATGGGTTTATGACCAGGAAACACTGTATTTCTTAAATGTTAATGAGGCGGCTATAAAGCATTATGGTTATAGCAGAGATGAATTTTTGAACATGACGATTGAAGACATAAGACCCCCTGAAGACCTTAAAGAATTAAAGGATATCTTGAATACCAGAATCATTAAAGGGCTTTTTAATTCTGCTGCAGTAAGGCACCGAAAAAAAAATGGTGAGCTTATTTTTGTACATGTTGAAGGGAACTCGGTGTTTTTTGATGGGAAAAATGCCCGCCTGGTCATGGTCATAGATCAAACTGAACGTTTAAATGCCGAACTTGCGCTCGCAAAAAGCGAACAACGGTTCAAAGCGCTGGTACAGGATGGGTCTGACCTCATTGCCATATTAGATCAAAGCGGGAATTATCAATATATAAGCCCTACCATCATGCCCATATTGGGCATAAAAGCTGCCGACCTCATAGGGAAAAATGCCTTTGCCAACATCCATCCGGAAGACCGGATAAAAGCCTTTCGACAGTTTACAACCTTAAAAACAAAAAAACAGGTGAAGCTGCCCCCTTTCCGGTTTAAAAATTCGAAAGGCCAATATCAGTGGATTGAGACCATCGCCACCAACATGACAGATGATACTGCTATAGGCGGCATTGTAGTGAACTCGAGAGACATCACCGGTCGCATAGAAAATGAACTCAGAACTGAAGAAAGCATCAAACGTTTTAATATAGTTTCGAAGGCTACCAGCGATGCCATCTGGGACTGGAACATGCAAACTGGTCAGATCGAATGGAACCAGGGCATCAAGGGTATTTTTGGTCATAACCTGAATTCGTGTGGTTTTGAATGGTGGCAAAGCCAGGTTCATCCTGATGACCTGGAAAAAGTATTTAAACAGTTTGAGCAACTCCTCCAGCAACGAAAATCAAGGTTACAGGTAGAATATCGCTTCCGATGCGCAAACGGACAATATAAATCGGTGTTGGACAGATCTTTCATCCAATTTAACAGTGATGGCAACCCGGTACGGATGATCGGTTCAATGCAGGACATCACAGAGCGGATAAATCAAATTAAAGCAATAGAAGCTCAAAATAAACTCCTGCGCGACATTTCCTGGATCCAGGCTCATGAGGTAAGAGCACCCTTAGCCAAGATCATGAGCCTAACACAGATCTTAAATGATGATGATAAAGCCAGTTCATCGATAAAAGAACTGTCAAACTATTTAATAATTTCAGCCAATCAGCTGGACGAAGTGATCAGCAATATCCTTAAAAAAGCACGTGCCAGCTGAGTGGGGTTACGTGAAGGTTATTAAGGTTTTAAAACAACTTTTACACAGTTATCCTCTTTTTCATCGAAGAGTTTATACCCCTGTGCAACCTCGCTGAGCGGCAGGCTATGTGTAATGATGTCATCCAGTACAACCTTTTCTTCTCTTACAAGTGAAATTCCTGCCCACCAACTTCTAGCTTGTATTGGTTATCAGCAAAGGTATAATCGCTTCCCATCTCCAATAAAAATGCCCTTATTTCATTTCAAAAGGTTCCTTTTTCTATTATAATAAAGAAGGTAAGCTTTTTTTGTTTCGTCTTTCAGATACGACCTGCTAACCAAATCTTCAACCAATGGCTGCCGCTCTAAAAACGGAGCCAGCAGCATTTCAATTCTATTCTCCCGAATACCAATACGTTTACCAAATTCAATAAAATCCAGCGAAGATGGTGCATTGTTTTTTTTCCATTTCCATGATTTAAAGCCATCTGCAAAAAGTCCGCTGTCCAATGCAAAATTCGGATCGTCAACATGAATCCTTGTATTCAGCAAATCATAAGCAGGGCTCAATACAAAATCGCCCGATGGGGTTTCCAGCAGCGCAAAGTTCTTTAAGTGCGCATCCCCATTAGAAAAAAGATAATTAAACACCACCAGCCTAAAAAACTTTTCCATTTCTACCTTCCAGGTGGGCACGTATTGCTTTATTAGTGCGGCAAGCTGCTCATAACTATAATGATATTTAAAATCTGGCCCATCCGTATCGTTCGATTTTCCGGCCAGGCTTGCAAAATCTTCTTTCCTGTATTTACCACCTGATGGGTTAATGTCAAACCTTAAAGTAATATAAGCAGGTGTGCCATCTTCAAAAAAGACGAGCGCATTCTCGGCAGTGCTTATCTTATATACCTGCCTGGCAATTTGCATGGTCAGGTGCTCATTGGCTGGTACCTGGCTGGTTTGTTTAACATCCCTGGGTATAGGTTTTAAAATATAAGTCCCCTGCTCCCCTTCTTCAGTTAATCGCAATTTATTTTTTTCCAGTAATAACGACATCTTTTCCTGAACACCAGAAATAGAGATCCTTTTGCGGTTTTCAATAAAATGCTCAGTATCTTTCCCTTCTTTATCGGGCGCCATATACGGCAATACATGACTTACTTTTTTTCCATAAAAAACCCTGCGCAAAGCCAGCCCACTATACGTATCAAATCCTTCGGCCAATGTTCCGGGGCAATTATTTATCTCTAGTAAGCTCATTTTGTGGTATCGGTTTAACGGTAACTGCACCAATTGTATCGTTACCTGTTGTAGCTAGCAGCAATCCAAAAGCATCGTCTTTGTCAATTCTCAATTGTCTGCTTTGCAATTCTTTATTTACCCCTTCGGCAAGCATGTTGTAAAAGAAAGGGAACAAATGATCAGATCGGTATTCTTTGTTTGCTTTTGGCAAAGTTAAGCTTACTGCAGGTGCAGTTGTATCGTTATAATAATCAGCATCATACTTAAAAATGTATAACTTCCTGTTTTCTTCAGTAATGATACCGGCAAACCTTTTATTCAGAAATACTTTACCTGCTCTCATTTGTATTCAAACCCTTAACTTCCAATTTCAAAACCAAGCCCAGCACATCCGCAATCTTCTCTAAAACTTCTACCGTAGGATTGGCCTCACCACGTTCAATTCTGGAAATGGTATTCAAATTTATTCCAGCAATATCTGCAACATAAGTCTGTGACAACTTAAGTTCCTTTCTACGCCTTTTAATCGATTCCGAAATAGAATTTAACATTATAGTGTGATTTTTGTATAAAAATACACCAAACAAACAAATAAACAAACAAAATTCACATTATAACATGAAAATTAGTAAATTTAGATCTAAAAAAGCCGTCGAGATAACTGATTTAATATTATAATGTGAAAAATTAAAACCCAGATCGGCCCATGCCCACGCAAAGGCAGAAAAATTTCCACCAGCGTGTTCATGGGTAAATCCAGACGACTTTTTTCAATGAGCTGGAAAGCCTTGCCCGCACTTAACTTTTCCAGCACACTGAATGTTCCTTTTAACTACAGATACTTCTCAATATATTTTTTAAAACCTGCTTTATCACTGCGCGGATCCGGAGGTGTACCTGCCATATTCCCATTTTTATCTACAATAACCAAACGAGGATAGGCAGAGAAATTTAAATGCTTAATAAAGGGATGATTACTTTCTTGCTCTTCAGTATACAATTGCAGAGAATTTTTGCTAGAATATTTGCCAATACCGTCTAACCAAGTGTCTTTTTTATCAACGTTTACAGATATGAACTGAATATCTTTACCTTCATACTCTTTTTCTAATTCTTCTATTAATGGTACCATTTGCTTGCATCCTGAACAACCATTGAACCAAAAATCTAACACCAGCACTTTCCCTTTAAAATCGGCAAGCTGGTAAGTCTTTCCCTTGGGATCTGGCAAAGAGAATTTGAAAAAAGGAGTGCCTGCCGTCAAATTCTTTTGCACATATTCATAAGCATTTTTGACTTTGCTATAGAATGGATTATTAGGATCTACGTTATCAACATATAACTGATATAACTCTTTGACATTCGGATCATCCGATTTCGATCTGATATAATCATATGTTTGTGAAGAAAGCAGATAGTCTCTTACAACAGGCTTTTCTTTAAGATATTTTATCTCCATTTTAGCCAAACTGATTTTATTTCGTGTTTTAAAAGCATCCCCCCCAACGTATGCTGGATTTCTGAATTCGGACAAAATGATGTAATCAGACACAATTTTTCCTCCATCATAGTATATAACATCATCTTTAAAAAAGGTGTTCATTCGCTTTTTTTCTACTATGTATTTTTCAAACAGGAACTTTACAGAGTCATTTTCGCTTCGCAATGAACCCAACATCACATTGTCGAGAATATTATCGTATAACTGAACCTTAAACATGTCCTTGGATATTTGAGAGGTCTTGCCTTTGTAATTTGAGAAAACAGAATCAACTATATTTAGTTTCCGGTCTGCAAGCTCATATCTATAGGTTAATGATTGCTTGCCAAGTGGGGGAGCTAAGTTGGAAAGTTGTAAAATCGAACCAACCGCACTTTTTAACAGGTTCAGTTTCTCACTCCCCCTCCCGGAAAACTCTACATTCATAATCCCGAAACCAAAATGTCCGGCAGATTTCATTTCTGGAACAGAAATATGGATATCGTCGTTAGGTTCCAGCATGATATTCCAAACACCAGGCATAACGACATATTTATTGTTGATATGTACACCAATTGCTGTGGGTTTATCTATATCAAATTTGAATTCAAATTTTCCGGTATTAGTTGAGAATTCATGACTTTGTTTCTCTTTAAATCCAAAAATAGAAACTTCAATTTTCAATACTGAACCCTTGGCATTAAGAATGGTTCCGGATATTCTTGTGCTCCCCTGTGCAATGCCTTCTACGATAAACAACAGGGCAAATAATATAGCTGCTATGATCTTTTTCATTATTATAGGTATTTATTTATAAATTTTTTAAAACTTTGCTTATCTAGCAGCGGATTTGGAGGCGTACCTACCATTTTACCGTCTTTATCTACAACAATTAAACGCGGATAGGCAGAAAAGTTCAGGTGTTTAATAAAGGGATGCTTAAAACCCTGTTCCTCGGTATACAATTGCAAGGAGTTCTTACTGCAAAATTTCCCAATTCCATTTAACCAATCAGCCTTTTTATCAGTGCCTACCGATAAGAACTGTACTTTTTCTCCTTCATATTCTCTTTCTAATTCTTCTATTACCGAGGCCATACTTTTACACCCGAAACAGCCATTAAACCAAAAATCAAAAACCAGGACTTTCCCTTTAAAGTCCGCTAAGCGGTGTATCTTTCCTGTGGGATCGGGTAATGAAAAGTTGTAAAAAGGAACGCCACGTGTTAAATTCTTTTGAGTCTGCTCAAAACTTAATACTACCTGGTTAAAAAAAGGATTACCGGCATCTGCTTTTTCTTTGTATAATTTATACAAAGCTTGTACGTCGGGACTGTCATATTGCTCCTCCACCAAAGCATAAGTTAAATTAGACAATAAGTAATCCCGCACAATAGCATTATTTTTCACATGTTTTAGCGCTATCTTTGCCAAATTCAACCTTTTATTAAGTCTGAATTGCTCGCCTCCAGTGTAAACAGGATTCTCAAATTCTGCCAATAAAATATAATTAGGCAAAACGAGCCTACCATAATAATAAATTACATCGTCTTTAAAAAAGACATCCATTCGCTTTTTAGCCAGAATATATTTGCTAAATAATAATCTTAGTGAGTCACTTTCACTTTTTGTTGAACTGACAAAAAGCATATCTAACACCGCATCATACAATTGCGCCCTGATGATATCTTTTGCTTTGGGAGCGACCTTTCCTTTATAATTGTAATATATAGAGTCAATAGCATTTAACTTTCGATCTGAAGTTTCGTATTTATAGGCTAGAGATTGGTCTTTATATTTAATATCTGTTGCAAATATTTTTAACATTGCATCTACCATGTTTTTAGTGAAAATCAATTTTTCACTGCCTCTTCCCGACAGATCCAAATTTGTGATGCCAAAGCCGAAATACCCGGCTTTCTTCATTTCCGGGATAGAAATATGAATATCATCACCTGGCTCTACCAATATCTCATACACGCCTGGAAAAAAGACAAGTTTATTATTAATACGTAATCTAATAGCTGTTGGCTTATTGATGTAAAATCTGAAGTCAAATTTTCCAGTTGTCGTCTTGATTTGAGATTCTGTTTCGGTATCTGATAACTTAAATGCGTCACAAATTATCATTGTCACATTTAATGTGGAGTCTTTTGCATTCAGGACTGTTCCCGATATACGTGTATTGCTTCCAGCAAAGGCCACTCTGGTACATACCAGGGCGAAGAAAATAATAGCTATGATCTTTTTCATTGTTTTTTTATTAAAAATGTATGGTAGTTGAACTCTTTAACGTGGATTCTGTTGTATGCCGTTGTAATTAATAATATACTGCGGAATTGGAAAAACATAACGTTTGTCATTTGGTGGAAGCACATAAGTCTTGTCACCAATTTTTCTGACGATTGTTTTGGCGTACCTGTTTTCTTTATTTAACCTCTTGAGATCCTGAAAACGTAATCCTCTCTTCAAAAGCTCCTTCCTTCTTTCCGTTAGGATAATATCCAATGCTTCCTCATTGTTCCCGGCACTTAAGGGTATAAATGTTCCGGTTTTCAACCTCTTTTCGAGCAAGGTATTGAGCAGCGCCATGGCTTTTTCTTTATTATTGAGCCTAGCTGCACATTCTGCTCCAATAAGCAATACTTCATCTGTTGCAGTTCCTGAGAGATTGTTATTTACCAATTCTCCTCTCCAAAAAGCCCTTCCGTTCTGCACCTTAAAAAATAGGGTTTTCCTCAAGTCATTATCGCTGTATAGCTGATACAATTCATTTGGCACCGCTGAAGTAAAACCGGCACTGCCATAGCCGACAGTCATTTCTATTCTGATATGTGTTTCCTTGCTGTTATTTGCTAACGGATATGAGGGCGCAGGATCTATTTTATTATAATCATCCAGGAAGGGATGATATCTGAGGGACAAATCAGCATTTTCTAAAGCATGTTGATAGGCGTTCATATACAGGTAAGTTCTAGCCAGCAATGCATAAGCCCCTCCCTTGGTAATATGAGTAACTGATATCTGGTTTTCAGGTAATAGACCTGCCGCCGCCGCAAGATCTTTTGTGATCTGCTGATAGGTTTCTGCCAAGGTACTTCTGAAAATCGGTTCATTGATATTTTCATCCAGTTTTAACGGGATTCCCAGATCGGTACCGGCAGTAACAGGATCATAGTACTTGCAAAAAGTCATCGCAACGTTCATGAAGGCTCTTGCCCTGTGATACAACGCTGTACCTTTAAGGCGGTCGTATATGGAGGCATTGCTTTCAGTTCTCTGAATTTTTTCAAGGGCTTTTAAGGCCACATTACAGGCTTGTACCTGAGCATATGGATAATCCCATTCTTCCTGATATTCTACGGATCCTAATTTTGGAAATTCATCAATATTCCAGGTAATCAGTTTACGTTCAAAATCATACCATAGGGAATTAAATTCCTCCAGGGTCATTTCAAAATCATCATTTGAGGCTTCGGAAGATCCACGGCCATCATAACTGAACCTATTGGAATTCATCAACAGATTCAGGTCGCTCAGTGTTTGGGGAATAACCAGCTTAATATCCTGTTTTTCCTCCAGCCATTCTTTGCTACAGGAGGAAAGTAATAAAAGAAACGCCGATAGTACGGTGTAAAAAAAACTTCTTTTCATAATCAGTATCGTTAAAATCCACAGTTTATGCCAAACGCAAGTGTTCGAGCAGGTTTCATCGTTGGAAAGTCAGGATCCATATTTACCTTATTGGCCCTCCATAAAATGCCCAGATTATTGGCATAGGCAAACAACTTCAGGTTTTTGATCTTCAGTTTTTGCAAGGCTACACCCCTAAAATTATATGCAAGTGTCAAATCCTGAAGACGGATATGATCACCTTTGCTGATCATTGCTTCTGAAAAACGATAATAATCATCAGCTTGCAGATCGGCCGGATACCTCATAGCAGGCACATTGGTAATTAACTCATCTCCAGGTTTCTGCCAGCGTCTGTAAAAATCACCGTGATCAAAATAAGTATATAATGCCGAGTACATGATCGTATTGCTCCTGAAATAATAACCAAACCGGTAGGTGATGTTGAAGGAAAGTTCTATCCCTTTATAGTCAAACGTATTACGCAACGCACCGAAATACGGTGCCAACGCATTGCCATTAAAGATCAGATTGTTAGCGGGATCCTGGCTTAAATATGAGGTGATCTGCGAGTATTGAGAAGATGGATCGCCATTCAAATAACCTCTTGGCTGTCCCGTATTAGGATCCAAACCTGCCCATGGATAGGAATAAACACTAAATAACGGCCGCCCTACTACCGGTGCGTAACCACTTGGTGTACGGCCAATACTGAAATCGTTAACACTGATAAAACTGCTGATGGTAGCAATTCGTTGGTATTTGGTTATTTCGTCTTTTGCATAGGAAAAGATCGCCGAAGTCTGCCAATTGAAACTTTTCGATCTAATATTAATCGAGTTTATCTCCAAATCTATACCCCTGCCTTTCATATTGGCCACATTGCCCCTATAAGAAGTAAAACCAGTGGTTGGATCTATTTCACCATTGCCTATCAGGTCTGTACCTGTTCTGTTGAAATATTCTATACTTCCTATAAGCCGATTATGTTTAAAACCAAAGTCAAGGCCAATATTCCACATGGCATTTCTTTCCCAACGAAGTTCTTTATTGGGCGGAGTTACCAGATCTGCGTTAGGGAGGCTATTGTTACTATTTCTGGAAAGGCGGGCAGTGGTATAAGCAGTAGTGGTCCTGTCAATATTTCCGCTGTATCCGTAAGTAGACCGTAAACTCAATTCCGGCAACCAGTCTAATTTATAAAACTCCTCTTTGTTTACATTCCATTTCATTCCGACCGACCATAAAGGCACAGATTTTTGGTTGGTCTGCGCTCCAAAAAGATTGGATTGATCTATCCTGGCACTTGCAGAAATAACATAACGCAAATCATAGTTATAGGCGCCATTCATATAGTAGGACCGTATCCTATCTACTGTACCGGAGTAACTGTCAGAATTTGAAATCGTAGCAGATCCCCCCTTACCATACTGGGTGAAGCGTGTTAGGTAGTCTACCAGCATGCTTGAACCCACATTTGGATCAAAACCATATTGCCTAGAACTTATTCCGCTGGATTTAGTTTCCCTTACCTCAAAACCTCCAATAGCATTGACCTGATGTTTATTCCATTTCTGATCGTAGTTTAACTGAAACCGTCCGTTAAGCGCATTGAGTTCTGTATTTGTATTATCCAGTCTGCCGCCCAAAGGTATATTACGGGTCATTACCCCATTTGTAAACGTGGTATACTTATTAATCTGATCGCGCATGGCATAGCTTTCCTGATCATAAAAATTACGCCGTCGGCCTAACTGGTTTTCATACTGAAACCTGGCTTCTGCCGACAACTGTGGAAGAATCGCATATTTTACAGCCGTATTTAAGCGCATCTCACTTTGTCTATATTTATTGTCTTGTAGCGCCAGTTCTTTTAAGGGCAAAAAATCCCAGTTCAATAGGCCCTCCGTCAAGGCTTTTTGTTTCAACACAGTACTGTGATCTTTAGTTACCACGGCTGGGTTGCCATTATCATCCACAAGACGGGCATATGGGTACATCTTTTCCTGCCCCATGTTATTGAGCATTGAAACCACATTTGTTGTGGTCTGAGTATTTTGGTTGTAGGCAAGACCCGCGCTAATCTCCAGGTTTTTTAAAGGTTTAAAAACCTGATTGCTGTTCAGGCTTATCCTACTCAGGCTATTTCCTATCTCTGCACCACGATTTTTATCAAAACCCGAAGAAAAATAATAGGTATATTTCTCCGAACCACCACTAAGATTAACAGCATACTGCTGGTTTAAAGAGGTCTGGTAAAGATAATCGTGCATGTCCTTTCTTAGGTCATAATTACGTAGAGCATCTATCCTGGTCTTAGCCTCATTCGCCGTTATGCGATTGTTCTTTTGATCGTTCAGGATTTCTATTACCGGAGAGTAGGGTCTGTTGACAGTTGTGTTACTAATAATAGTATTGTATGCCCCTTTTTCAAATAACATCTTTTCTATATCTATAAGATCAGTTGGCTTCATCCGCGAGACGTACCAAAGGTCAGGACGTTCGCCAAAAGTGTTATTAGCAGTTATACTAATATTCATGGGTTGGTTGGCCTTTCCCTTTTTGGTTTTGATTACAATAACTCCATTTCCTGCCCTGACACCCCAGATAGAAGCAGCTGCCGCATCTTTTAGGATATCAATATCTTCAATATCATTCGGATTGATGTTCCTGATATCTCCCTCGTACGGAAAATTGTCCACAACAATGAGTGGCTGATCATTTCCAAAGATTGTTGCCTGCCCACGAATCGTTAACTTTGGATTGACCGAACGTTCATCAAAAAAGATAGAGGGCGCTATACCCTTCAACCTGCTGATGACGTCGGTGGATATTTGCCTATTGAAGGTATCATTATCCACCTTAGAGAATGATCCTGTAGCCCTTTCCTTTGGCAGGCCCTGATATCCGGTAGAAACAACAGATAATTCATCCAGTTGGCTGTTTCCGATCTCCATTATTAAAGTTCCCAGCTGCGCGGCCGCCTTAACTTCCCGGGTTCTGTAGCCAACATAGCTAATCTCCAATACGGAATTTTCCTCGACATCAGCCAGCCTAAACTCGCCATTGCTGTTCGTTTTGGTCATTTGGTTCTTCCCTTTAACCTTTACAGTTGCCCCTGGCAGCGGATTTTTCGCTTCATCCACCACACGGCCGCGCACATCAATAGCAGCAAAACGATCAACAATCCTCTCCAGAAAGGAAGGCTCATCTTTCTTTTTAATCATCAGTGTTTTTCCGGAAACCTGATACATTACCGGCTGCTCTTTGAACGCTGCCTGTAAAGCAGCATCTATACTTACATTACTCAGTGTTAATGTAACTGGTTTTGTATGCTTAAAATCCAGATTGGAGTACACCAGGTCATAGCCAGTTTGTTTGCTGATCTTTTCCAGGACTTTTTGCAAAGATGTTCCTTTCTCATTGAGTGTAATTTGTGCTTTGGTTAAGGCACTTACCTGTACCAGGAACACTAACATTACAATGGCCGTTAGTTTCATCGCGCGTAAAAATTGTTTTAAGGTGTAATGGCTTCTCACCCAAAAGAACGGGTTCGAGGTCATAATCCGCAATATTTTAGGAGGTATGCCCCAAAAAGGATATCCTCCAAATTTTCCATTAATTTTCATTAATTTTGATTGTTTGGTTCTAGTTGATAGTTAGTTCTCTTGAAGGAATGATTTGGCAGAACCAGGCATTTAAAGCGGTGGTAGTCCCAATTACCTCCGCTTTTTTCTGATCTACCCTTTTTACGTAGACTTCTATTTCATCACGATGACCCTCCTTCCCTCAATTTTGAAGTGAATATTCTGTGTATAGGTAATTTTATCCAGGATCGTAGAAATATCATCATACTTACTGATGAATGCTGTAAATGGAATATCTTGTACGTCATCCTGATAAACAACTTCGACATTATACCACCTGGCCAATTGCCGCATAATAGATTCAATCTTTTCATTTTCAAACATAAACCTGCCGGTTTTCCAGGCTATTGCTTTCTCTACGTCAACTTTGTAAACAGCTATTTTCTTGTCCACCAGTATGTTTGCCTGTTCTCCTGGCCTAAGTACTGTACCCTTATTGATTTGTACTGATCCTTCAATTAGTGTGGTTTTAGTTGACCGGTCATCAAAATAAGAGCTGATGTTAAAGTGTGTGCCCAGAACTTTAACAGTCTGCTTCGTTGTTTCTACTATGAATGGATGTTTTTTGTCTTTTGCAACTTCGAAATAAGCCTCGCCCTCGAGCCTTACCCTGCGCAACCCACGCTCATTTAGGCTGGCAGAATAAGTTAAACTCGAAGCGGCGTTAAGCCAGACTTTTGATTTATCTGGCAAGGTTATCATATAGGTTTCACCTTTGGCCGTTGAGAGGGTATTTATTTTATTACTTTCAGACTGTCTGCCTTTTATTTCATATACCACTTGTCCACCTGCAGTTTTGTTGATCTGAACGCCAGCTTCTTCGGCCAGCTGTCCATAGGCCTGATCAGTTAATCTGATCTTTTTGCCATTAGCTAGTGTAAGCGTAGCACCTTGTTTACCCGGGGCAATGTTTTTAGCTGCCATGGCAAGTTCTGTGCCGGCGGTATCTTTAAAGCGGCTGCTATAAAACCAAATGCCAAATGTGATAAGCGCTACCGCAGCGGCGATGCCTGAAATACGCGGCCACAGCCGGACCCTACCCTTTACCGAAACAGGCAGGCGAACCTGCTTGTCCATCAACGCTATATCCGACAGCAGTTCCTCCCTTGAAACACCGCTGGCCGGAAGTTCCCCAAAAAGTAACCATTCTTTAACCAATTTTTGCTCTTCTTCTGTAGCCTCACCAGCTTCTAGCCGCGCAAAAATAGATTTAGCATCTTTGTTTTCCATCTGAAATCGGGATTGCATTCTGGGCAATCTGTACTTAGGACGGAGAGCATACCACTTAGGGTTATGCGACTATGATTTTTTTTAAAAAAAGATCAAAATAAATGCAGCACCCAAACGGGACTTCAGGAGTTTTAACGCCTTATGCATCTGATTTTTTACCGTTTCCTCAGAAACGCCCAGCCGTTGCGAAATCTCAGCTCTTGACAGTTGGGTTTCTCTGGAAAGCAGGAAAATTTCGCGCATTTTTTCTGGTAAAGCGTGGATTTCAGCATCAATCATTGCAGCCATTTCCTTACTCCTTACCAGGTGGTCGGCATTGTCTTCGCCCCTATCCAGGTAGTGTTGAAAACTGTCTATATACCTACCTTCAACTTTTCTGCGCGAGATCACATCAAACGCCCTGTTGCGTGCAGACACATATAAATAAGACGAAAGTGAGGAACTGAGTTTAATGGCATCCCGCTTAGACCAAATGGTAACAAATAAATCTGATACCAGATCCCGGGACGCTTCGCGGTCGCCAAGCATGCGTAAAGTAAAAGTATACAGCTTTGATTTATAGCGGTCCCAGATTTCGTTGAACGCAGCATGGTCTCCGTCTTTTAGCAGACCGGAAAGCGTTTCATCAGTATATCCAGCATAGTTCCCCATTGAAATATCTTTTTGAAAAGGTAAAAGACTGTCAATTATAACCATTTCTTGCGATATAAATTAAATTGCCTTGAGTAAATCAATATATTTGATAATAATAATGAAAGGAATTAATATGTGTGCAGTTAAATTTGTAAGAGTTACGGAACAAGGCTATCCCAAAGCCCAAGTGGTAAAAAGTGAAAAAAGCCACGCAAACGACCCTTATATCTTAACAAAGGTAGCAAAAGCCAAGACTATGCTTAGCCAGGTAAAGCTTCCTGCTCATTTAAACAAATAACTGCAGTCGAGTTATTTACAAATAATCCCGAGGTGTTTCCGGGGCTTTATACTTTAAAGTGTCAATGCCCTGTCTTCATCGCCCATTACTTTGTCCAATGAAAAAGTATAAACAGCAAATTTCATATACTCTGCTACCTTATCAACCGGCTGCCCAATATAGGTTCATTGCAAAGTTTTTTTGTGGTAAATGAAGCTAAAAGGGAGCTGGTATACCCTTTGAAAAATAAAGGCTAAAGCGCATATTGAAGCTGCTTTTGCCTTTTAGAAATCAAAAATATCTCCCAAAAAAGATTTTTTCTTGTGGTATGGTTTGGAATGACGCTCTTCATAACGGGGAGCATAACGATCCTGGTCTTTCTGATAATTGTCTTTATTGGAATAATGAGCAGCAGAGCGTTCAATGATCTTATCAAGTTCTCCGCGGTCAAGCCAAATGCCCCGGCAATTAGGGCAATAGTCTATTTCAATTCCATTTTTATCACTCATTAATAAGGTTTCATTACAGCTTGGACATTTCATACTTCGTCAATTTATATAAGTTTATTGTTTAGAAAACGCCTGGCAGGGACTTATGTTACACTTACAATTGTAACATTTGTAAAGGAATAAAGGGCAAAACTGATTTTGTCTTTGTTCACTCCTATTGCCAATATCAAAACTCTTCCTATATTTGTCATTATTTTTAATTAATCTAAATAAGTGGTATATGAGAATTCTTTACACTGCGCTCTCCCTGATAGGCCTTGCCCTATTTTCACCTGCAGCTTTTGCCCAGCTTACTTTAAGCGGTAAAATAACCGACAAAAACAGCAAGCCTATACCAGGGGCTACCATAAAACTTATCGAAAAAAAAATTGTTCAGGTAACCGATCAGGATGGAACTTTTGAATTCCCGGATCTTGCGCCGGGTACCTATAATTTTACCACTTCTTATATAGGTTACGATACCCGCAATACCCGCTTTAACCTGCAGCAGGGAAAAACGTATTTAATTGTGGTACTGCAGGATAAAGACAATGAATTACAGGGTGTAGAAATTACCGGCCGAAAGGAACAGGCTTACAAAAACACGAAATCCTTTTCCGGCACCAAAACAGAAACCCCGCTCAGATACGTACCACAGGCCATCAGCTATGTAACTAAAGAGGTCATAGACGACCAGCAAGCCTTTAAAGCCAGCGATGTGATCAGAAACATCAGCGGTGCAACCCATTTCTCTTATTATAACAACGACATCTCTTTACGCGGCTTCCGCTCTGGCAACGCCTTAATTAACGGCTTGCGTACCCCAACCAGCAGCTGGAGCCAACCCCTGCTGCCCAATGTAGAGCGTATAGAGGTCATCAAGGGCCCGGCATCCGCCTTGTTTGCCAATACCGATCCGGGCGGCACAGTAAACACTGTTACCAAAAAACCATTGGACGAAGCGCGCAAGTCTATCAATTTTGCTACCGGCAGTTACAATACAAACAGGCTGATGGCCGATTTTACAGGACCAATGAACGAATCAAAGACTTTGCTTTACCGCTTAAACCTGGCCTATCAGAATGCAGAATCTTTCCGTGTATTACAAGGTGGCGAGGATCTCGTTATTGCACCTTCCATTTCCTTTATCCCCGATGATAAAACACAGGTAAACTTTGATTTTGTATATTCTAAAACCAAAAGTCGTTTAGACAGGGGCCAGCCAATCTTTGATGCCACAGCTGGCACCAATCTTAATTCAACGCCCATTTCTTTCGCTATTGGTAAACGGAACGATTTTGAGAATGAGTTAAATATATATGTGACAACCTCTCTGCAAAGAAAGATCACTGACAAGATCACATTCAATGCGTCGTACATGAAGTTTCTGTACGACGAAGATTTGTTGGAACATAGAACCTCTAACAGCTATGCTTCGGATTTAGCGGGTAATCCCATCCCTACAAAAATGGGGATGATCACCCAACGCAGGCAGGCAAAAAATTACAATGATAACATTACGCTCTATTTTGTTTCTGATCTTAATACCGGCCCTTTAAAGCATAAAATAGTTACCGGTTATGACTATATTTTAAACATAAACCCGGTTGGAAACTCCAGTTATAATGCGTCCGGCTATCGCAAAACAAATGGGAATGTAGGTAATTACGACAAAAACAAACCTGGTGACTTTATTATGGAAAACGGTAATCCAAAACCAAACGTCCCTCACTTCGATTTGGTTAACCCAGATTACTCCATTTCCGAAATTTCAGGGTACATCAATACTTCTGTTGCACAGGCAGCTACTAAATATTACGTAAATGGCATTTACCTGCAGGACCAAATCTCCTGGGGCAAATTTCAAGCCCTGTTAGGACTCAGACAAGAATACTATACCGACGTATTAAACTATACCAAAAACAATGAGAAACGCGTGGAGCAAAAGGCTTTGATTCCCAGGGTTGGCCTGGTGTATACCCCCTTTGATCAGGTTAGTTTTTACGGAACGTATACCGAAGGGTACCAACCACAGGTTGCAGGAACAATAGGTGCACCTGAAATATATGGTGGCCCGTTTGATCCTTTGATCAGCAATATGTATGAAGTGGGGGCTAAGACAGAGTTTTTTGAAAAACGCTTGTCGGCCAATATTTCCTTCTACAGAATTGAAATGAACAATGTTTTAGCCCAATTAAGGCTAGACCCTGCCAAACCGGATCTATATTCAAATGTAGGGCAACAACGTTCAAAAGGTATAGAGCTGGATATTAACGGTTCCATTATGCCCAACTTCAGCGTTACAGCTAATTTTGCCATCAGCAGGGCCGAGACTACAAAAAGCGAAAAACCAGAAAATGTTGGCTTCCTAAATGCCAATGCGCCTAAGGCACAAGGCGGGCTATGGGCTAAATATACCTTCGTCAACCCCGATTTAAAAGGACTGGGATTGGGGGCGGGTGTCAATTACACTGGCAAAAGAAATACACTAAGCACATTGATCAACGGACTTGAACTGCCTGAATATACCCTGTTCAATGCCGCACTGTATTACAGCATTGATAAGTTCAAACTTTCTGCCAACCTCAATAACGTGTTCAATAAAACACATTGGGTGGGCGGATACGATTTTAACCGCTTATACCCTGGCGCACCACGTAACTTTATGGTGGGTATTGGTTATACTTTTTAGCATCTAAGCGATGAAACCGAACAGTAAGGAAAAGAAAAACCAGAACCTGCTCTGGAAAATACACCATTGGGCAGGTTTATACACAGGCATCATTATTGGCATACTCTGTATTACCGGGGCTATTGCCGTGTTTATTCCTGAAATAGACCTTTTCATCCAGAAACAGTATTATTCGGTTTCATCCTCTCCTTATACCACGCCCAGAATAGACAGTGCACTGGCCCAGGCCAAAAAAGATTACCCTAAAATGAGCGGTTTGCTGATAGATATGCCCGATAAGCCCGGGCAAACAGCCACCTTTAGTTTTGCCATAAAGGGAAAAGGTAAAGCCGACAGCAAATTTCATTTCCTGTTTGTTGATGCCGGCCAGGATAAGATTATAGGCAGCAGAGACCGGCAAAACTCGCTGGCCAACTACCTGCGGCAGATGCATGTGCGGCTGTACGAAGGCTTTTGGGGCAGACAGCTGGTGGGCCTGGCCGGCATTGCCTTTATTGTGCTTACCATTACAGGCATGCTCATTTACAGCAGCTTTATGAAAAAGCAGCCCTACCCCAAAATCCGTAAAAAAAATACCCGCATCCTGATGGCCGACTGGCATAAAATTCTGGGCATCAGTGCCCTGGCATTTAATTTTGTGATTGCCTGTACCGGGGCCTGGCTTGGGCTGCTGCCCAAGCTGATGCAGTGGTTTGGGGTAAAAGAACCCAGCCATTTTGAAGCCAGGGCAATCATGGATAAAAAAGAAGATGCAAAAACCACGGTACGTTGGGACCAGGTATTTAAAACCGTTAAAAAGGAATTCCCTGAATTAAAACCCGGTTACATGCGCGCTTCCGAAGACGGCTCGGCAAGTATAGAAGTACATGGCAGCATAGAAGGGCTTATTTACGAAAGGAACATCAATGCGCTGGTAATCTCCAAAACCTCTTACCAGCCTTTGTTTAAGTTCGACATCAGGCAGGCCTCTTTTTCCGATAAATTGTATGCCGTGCAGGAAGCCTTGCATTTCGGGGATTTTGGAGGCCTGGGCCTAAAAATATTGTATGCCATGCTGGGCTTAACCAGTGCCTTTTTATCCATCAGTGGTTTTGTGGTGTACCTGTACCGTACAGATAAGAAGAAGAAAAGAACCCTAAGCCCGTTAAAAACTACATTTATTTATACCGTATTGATTTTACTGGTACTCATCGTTATCGCAGTCATCAGCATGCTTATCGGTTACCGGCAAGCTGCATTTGTTGCCGCAATTATTGTAAACGGCACACTGGCCGGCTTTATTATGTATGCCATTGTACGCGCCATACTAAAGAAACTAAAAACCAAATCCAGCATTGCCCCCATATGAAAACATTCGCCTTCATACAGCATCAGTTAATTCCAAGGGCCCTTATTGCAGGCAATATAGCCGTTGTACACCTCATTTTCCTGTTGGCAAAAGCAGATTATGGCTACGTGTTATGGGCAACAGCCTGCTGCATTGTTATGCTTACTGCAGGAATTGTACGCGCCAGTAAATACCTGCTCATTGCAGGCATAACAGCATACCTGGCGGTGCTGCTCTTCCTTTCAATTTAGCCAATTTTTGATTGTGGCGAACCGGTAGCGGCCATCTGCGTTAGCAGCTGGCCGCTACCGGTAGTTATAAAACGCTTACCACAATTGCTCAGGAACCTCCCCCTTTTCCATCTGTGTAACATTGGCCAGCAACATTTTCTGTTTATCGCCGCCTTTGATAAAACCATCTTCACTTGCCACCTTCATCAGGGCTATAGCTTCCTGCTTTCTTCCGGTTTTCAACAATAAACCAGCATACACCGCTTTTGTAGAAAAATGAGGGAAATAGGTGTCGGCCAATTTTGCCCATTCAATAGCCTTAGCAAGCATTTCAGGATCATCTACTGTAGCATAAACAGCTTCTGCGGCATCCCGTAATTTGTACGATAAATCTACCATTTGCTCATTGGCAGCGATTCGCTGCATAGCAGCCCAACCTTCCACTTTGGTCGAATCTTGCTCCCCGCGTAAATAAGGCTCCCTCATTTTCTGGAACGCAGCTTTATCCGCAGCTATTTTTCCGGGAATATCCAGTTTCAGCAAACCCTTGTTCACATAATCTAAAGCCGCAGGAACTAATTTCTTTGCATTCTTAGTCCCCTTGTAATACCTCAGCGTCAGTCCTTTCAAAGTTGCATCCACTTCCTCGCGCTTCATCAATTCCATCACCTGCTTTTGTGCAGCCAGCATCACTGGCAACATTTGCGCTTTATTATTTTTAATGATCTCTGTATTGAAATACTGAAACATTCCGGCATCCATTACAGCCAATACGTAATTGTCTTTTTTGCCAATGAGCCCTTCTATCGAATCGTGATTTTGGATCACGTACTGATAAAATTTACCACCAGGCACAAAAGTCATGTTCGGATCGTAAGCAAATATCGCATCCATCAATTCCTTATTCCCAAGATCTTCCTTGCTCAATAAAGGAAAAGCCTCTTCCAGGATATCCCCATTCGGCACTTTAACCACCGACCTTTTTTTTAGATAGCCGATTAAAAAAGCCTTATCCCTTTTTCCGGCCCGGTACTCATCATCCCATAAAGCCAATGGTTTGGGGTCATGTTTTTCTTTGATCGCAACTCCTGCTTCCTTTAAAAAAACCGGTGCCGGATTATAGCCGCCAGAACGGTACACCAATATGCCATCTCCGTTTACAAACAAATAGGTAGGAAAAGACTTTACCCCAAATTTTTTGGCAATGTCAATACCTTCTCCTTTTTCTGCATCAATTTTATAATTAACGAAATTGGGGTTGAATACCTGCCCAACTTCGGCAAGCGGAAAAACCTCGGCGGCCATTTTTTTACACGGACCGCACCAGCTGGTATACACATCAACAAAAACCAATTTATCTTCAGCTTTGGCCTTGGCCAAAACTTCCTTCCAGGTACCGTGGTCAAAATTAATACCCTGGGCAAATAAAGCACCTGTACAAAACAACAGGCAGCTCAACAACAAATATTTTTTCATCTGATTTTTTAATTATAATTATTTACCAAAAAGAGCGCGCAGTTTGGCATCGATCTCCTCACCATCCCCCACATAACGTGCAACGATTTTGCCTTCCTTATCCAATAAAATTTTGGTTGGAAAGGCGCTTACGCCATAGGCACGAACTGCATCAAAAGTTTTGATGCCATCATTGTTCAACACTTGTATCCAGCCAATACCATCCTCTGCAATTGCTTTTTTCCAGGTCTTTAAATTGTCTGCTAACTTCTCGCTTTGCTCCTGTGCAATCCCCACGATTTCGAATCCCTCAGCTTTATATTTAGCATATAATTTCTTCAGGTGCGGATGGGAAGAACGACAAGGCCCGCACCAGCTTCCCCAGAAATCAAGCAGCACATATTTCCCTTTTAAACTCTCCAGATTTACATCTTTACCATTGATGTCTTTTTTATGGAGCGGAATTGCCTTTTTACCGATAGCCGTAGCTTCCATACTGGAAATTTTGCCTGCAATTCCTTTGGCAAAGGAGCTGTTTTTATGTGCCGCACCTAATTTGGTATAAGCTGCCTTTAAAGCTTCGAAACTCAAAGAATTTTGCATATTGGCAAGAAAGTACATACTAACCAGTGAGTTTGGATAGTTTTTCATAAAATCGAGCTGTAGTTTTTCCTCCTTTGCAGCGTTGACATCACGTATTTTAGAAGCCTGCTTAAAAACCAGTGAATCGGTTCCCGGCTTATAAGTATCAAATGCTTTCTTTAAGCTCGTCCAGGTTTGATGGGTTAAGGCATTTTGTTTAGCCTTAATCACCGCCCATTCCTGGTTCGCTTTTCCTCCGGTTACTTTTGCCATATACACCGTATTTGCATCCCCCTCTATTTGTATGCTTTCATTGCTGAGGAAGAAATTAAGTGAAGGACCCGGAATCATTCCACCACCATCGGTTTCAATTTGCGTTGCCGGATTCCGGCGGAAACCAAAGCTGGCCAGTGCCGTTCCGGAAACTTTACCTTTGAATAACATCCAACCGTTCAACACGGTATAGGCAGTATCTACTACATAACTATCTGTAGTGGGGTACGCCAGATATGGCGTATAATTTTTGCGGTTGCTTACTTTGACTTTCACCGTATAGCCTTGCTGTGCATAGCTGCTAAACAGACCAAAAACAAAGCATAGGGTCAAAAAATATCTTTTCATGACTTTAGAATTAGCTCAATACAGGATTAGTTTTTGATGAATTTAGCCAGTTCGCTTTCCAGTTCTTCGCCGCGCAGATTCTTAGCGATAATGGTACCATCAGGTCCAAGCAAAAAGTTCTGCGGAACGGCTTTAACATCATATAAAGCAGCAACCTCATTTTTCCAGCCTTTTAAATCACTCACATGGATCCAGGGTAAACCATCGGTTTCAATTGCCTTTAACCAGGCCTCTTTTTTATCATCCAGGGAAACAGCGATGATTTCAAAATTTTTGTCCTTAAACCTCTGATAAGCTTTAAGCACATTGGGGTTTTCAGCCCGGCATGGGCCACACCAGCTCGCCCAGAAATCAATCAGCACATATTTCCCTTTTAAAGAAGCCAATGATACCGGTACCCCGGCAGTATTGTTCTGGGTAAAACCAACAGCAGGCTGCCCGATATCAGTTTTTTTCGCAATTGCCAGGCGGGCAGCCAGGTCTTTCCCGGTATTGGTATTCTTCATCCGCGTACTGAGCAGATTAAAGAACGGCTCAAATTTAGATGGCTCTATTACGCCCCCTCTACCATTGATCAGGTTAAGGCTCACATAGGAATCCGGATGCTGGCGAATAAAATCATCCTCCACCTTATTCATGTCTACACGGATGGCACGCAACTGCGGGAAAAGTGCATTGGAAGCAGCTTCATTCTTTTCTTCGAACAGCCGGCGCATCTGCTCGCTCAGGGGCTTCATCTTATCCTCCAGGGGTTTCAATTGCGATTGTAGCAATAAATAATCTGCCTGTGCTTTGCCACCTTTAATCAGGGCAGTTTTAATGTTTGCTCCGGCAACAGTAAACCCAGCATTTTCAAGAAAGAAATCCTGTTCATCAACGGCCATCATTTCTTTATAGTTTGAAGGTGCTTTTCCTGCTTTTAGCGGCTTTAAAGTCAGATTAGCCTGTACAACTTCTCCCACTTTGCCTTGCAGTAAAAAACTCCCATTTTTGACAATGGCAGAATCTTTAACCATCTTGCCTTTGTCCCGATAATCCAGCAATACTTTTTGTCCGTTGTATTCCGGGGCCACTTTTCCTTTGATGGAAAAACCGTTTTGCGCATTTGCAGAAAAGGCAAGCAAGCCCATTACTGCGGTAATTAGTGTTTTTAACATATCTGTTTCGAATTATTTGATAAAAAATGGATGATTTATGCTTATAGGTTATTTTGCATACCTGGATTTTCATTGATTATTTTTTCCGGAAAACGCAGTACAAAACGCTCCGGGCGGAAAGTAAAAGTAGTCTTGCTTCCTGTATTCGAATACAGTGTATGGGTAAAAGTTTTAGTTCCGAAAAGTGGATCTACAGATAACCGCCGCATGTCGAACCAGCGATAGCCACTCATGGCAAATTCGCGCAGGCGTTCATCCATGATGTAGTTTAGCAAAGGCATCTTTTGTCCGGCGGTGGCAGCCGGAACAGCAAAACTTCCCGCAGGCATCCGCTTGCTGCGCAAGGCCTCAACATCAGCCCTAGCACCAGGCAAGTCGTTTGCCCGGGCCTTGCATTCAGCCCGCAGCAAATACAGATCAGGCACCACCACGCCAAATTGAATGCTGCCCGGTCCAATTTTCCGCAGCAATCCTGAAGGATACGCAGGACCGAAAAAAGCATCTGTAGAATAGAAATTTAACCGTAAATCTGCAGCGGTATATAAGTCGGCAGTTTTTTTATCTATTACCAGTTCGTTATTGGTAAAACTCCAATTGTTAAAAGCCTGCTTACCAAATACATTTTCCAGGTTGTTAGGTACTGTCGGATAAGTAGGTCCAAACAGATCAATGGGTAAAAAGTCGCCTCCCGTAGCAAAAGTGACATTATAATCGTAAAGCTGCACAGGAATTGCTGAATTTTTAATACCGTTCAGGGCAGCATCAAAATGAGGAATCGCTTCGTTAAACTTACCCATAAAAACGTACACTTTACCCAACAAACCTTCCGCAGCAGGTTTTGACATCCTTAAACGGTGCGTTGTTTTTTCAGGTAAGTCCGGAATTGAAGCCAGCAGATCGGCGAGGATAAAATCATAGACTTCCTGTACAGTTGCCCGGCTAAACTTATTCGCCGTTACATCGGCGTCTTTCACAATTGGGAAGCCCGGATCTGTAGCAGAGGTAGTCGTATTGTAAGGTTTACCAAAGTAATTGATCAGCAGGAAATAAGTCCAGGCCCTGCCGGCCATAGCCTCGGCCCGTATCGACATTTTTTGCTGTTCGGTACCATCCGTGGCATTGGGCACTTCGTTGATAATTTTATTGAAAGTATAGATATTTTGTAAGGGAACGGCAATTTCCGAGGGTTTCTCATCTGGTTCGTAAACCACATCGTCCCAGCGAAAAAGTCGCTGTGTTTTTAACTCGGCCCCACTAAAATAAGGTTCAACGGCAACCACCTCATCCCCCATCACTACCTGGGCATTTGCAGAAATGTTAACCAGGTCCAGGTTACTGAGTAACAAATTATAATCAGACACTTTTTGTGCGATCATTTTTCCTTTGGGAGTAATTTCCAGAAAGGATTTTTTACAGGATAAAATGATGGTCATCAGCAAGGCCAGTGTAACCCTGATCCTGATGTTTGTAGCTAAATTTTTCATTTCCGTGTGTATTAGAATTTTACGTTCAAACCAAATGATACCGCACCCTGGTTAACCAGCATGCTCCGGTAAGCAAAGGCTGCTTCCTGGAATTCAGGATCAATACCATCTTTATTGGCCTTCCACAACATCAGGTTGGAAACCTGAGCGCGAAAGGTAACCTGGTCTGCTTTAAGCTTTTTAAGGAATAAAGCAGGCAGGCCGTAAGACAAGGTAATATCCCGCAACTTCAGGTAAGAGGCACTAACCACATTGATATCGGCACGGGTGTAGTACCTGACATCCCTGCGGGTGTCACTTAGCGAACTATTGACCACAAAAGCCGGCACATTGGTGTGTAACTCATCTCCGGGCTTCTGCCAGCGATCAGCAAAATCTGCCCTTAAATTACCGCCCCTGAAACCACTTCCGGTACTCTGGCTTTCTACATTGATGTGCGACAATCTTCCGTTGTAAGCTTCATTAACATCTTTTCTCATGACATGGCCCAAACTGAAGACCATATTGGCACTCAGACCAAAACCACCATAGCTAAATACATTCGATAAGCCGCCATTCCATATGGGCTGGTAAGTTCCCATAAACCTGAGGTCATCCGGTTTGGCTACGTACGGAGTTTTGGTTATTGTACCGTCAGCCAGTTTGATCTGGGGGTCACCCATCTCATCCAATCCAACAAAACGGTAAGCAAAAACGGCAAATGCAGGATAATTGGCTACATAGTTATTATAAATCCGCTCACTGGCCTGGGTAACCGGTGTACTTAAATTAAGTTTGGTAATGGTATTCTTGTTATAGGCAATATTCAAAATGGTATTCCATTTGAATCGCCCCTGGCGGATGTTGGCAGAATTTAAGCTCAGTTCTATGCCCTTATTCTGCAAATCGCCAAGGTTACCGATGATACTGGAATACCCGGTAAAAATATTGGTTGGCAGATTGCCCAGCAGGTTACTGGTTTTCTTTTGATAGGCATCAATGGAACCGCCCAAACGATTTTCCCATGCGGAGAAATCAAGTCCAAGGTTAATGGTTTGCGTACTCTCCCAGGTAAGTTTGGCGTTGGATGCAGTGGCTATTCGAAGCCCCGCTCCACCAGGCAAAAAGTTACTCCTCTGCGTCTGCAAAATATCAAAAGAGGCCGCAGTACCAGGTACTGGTGAATTACCAGTGATGCCATAGGTTGCCCGTAAGGCCAGGGTATTTAACCAGGAAACTGGTGCCATAAAACCTTCCTGCCCCAGTAACCACTTCCCTCCTATGCTCCAAACCGGTTTATTCTGCGCCGATTTGTCCAGGCCAAACAGATTGCTCTTGTCTATCCGGAAACTGCTATTGATAGAATATTTGCGGTTGTAGGTATAGGCCATGTTGGCATAATAAGAAGAAAACCGGGTCTGGTATTCAGACTGGTTGAAAGCATCATCAGGCAACAAGCTTCTTCCAAAATTGTTGGGCATAAGCGGACCCGCTACACCGGTTACACCCAGGGTAGCATAATCTATTGAGGCATAAGTTTGCAGCAATTCATTATAGCCCCTAACGGTACTTCCATTCCTGGATTCCAATTGTTGTTGCGCTTCCTGCCCCAGTAATACACTTAACTGGTGTACATCTTGTTTCCAGCTGTTGTTGTAGCTCAATTGGTTCCTGATGGTCCAGTTTTGCTGATTCAGGTTGGTAGTGGTGTAACGCCCTCCGCTATTGGGTAAATAATAAACCGGGCTGGAAGTTGCATCGGGCGCTACGGTAAACTCAAGAAGTTCACTCCTGACCTTATAACTTTTGGTGTCCTCATAACGCTCTCCCTTTCCGCTACCTTTGATATAGCCATAGGTACCCTCAAATTTCAAACCTTTAACCAGGTTCACATTGAGACCTAAAATATTACGGCTCAGAATGCCATTATTTTTACTGTACCCATAATTGTACTCGTCCAATGGATTGTAATCCATGCTAATGCGGCTACGGTTTTGGAAGTCAATTCTGTTTTCTTCACTTAAAAACTGCATATAAGGCATGGAAATGTTATTTCCCGCAGCATCCCTGAACAATTGATAAGGATAGAATTTGTTATCGATCTCTATGTTCCGGTGGCTGCTGGTAATGGTATTGCTCAGATCGGTGATCAAGTTAAGCTGCACATATTTACCGAGGGAAATGTCTTGTCTGACATTGATTTTATAACTGTTGTTTTGCTCACCAGGACGGTTGCTGGTGGTATTGGTATAAGCTGCAGAACCGTAAAAAGTATAGTTGTTGCTACCGCCCGATAAAGAAAGCGTATGGTTCATTAAAGAAGCATTACGGTACCAAAGATCTTTGATCTGCTGGCGGTTATTGATTCCCGACAGACTGTCCAGGCTGGAGCTGGCTTGCGCTGCAGTGGTTAGTCCGCGGTACCTGTTGTATAAAATCAATTCATGAGGTGCAACCCCGGTACCTGAAGAGCCAAATTCAGCCACACTTTCCCAGGGATTGAGTACCGGGTCAAAAAGTTCTGTAGCAGCCTGTATAAATTGCCGGCTGTTTAAGGTAGGCAAATAGTCCAGATCGGGCTTCCCCTGAAAATTCATGAAAGCATCATAGTTTACCCGTATGCGGTCGCCTTTGAGTCCTCTTTTAGTGACGATAACGATGACCCCATTGGAGGCACGTGCACCCCATATGGAAGCAGCAGTAGCATCTTTTAAAACGGTAACGTCGGCCACATCCTGAGGATTAACAGCAGACAAATCGTCCAGCGCAATGCCATCCACCACAAACAACGGGCTCCTATTGGTACCTACATAAGCTCCAAATTCATTATCTGCCGGAATACCAACGGTAGATAAACCACGGATCAGGAATGGGCTCTGACTTGCACTTGGTGCGTTGTTTACTGTTAAGCCGGCTACAAGGCCATCCAGTCGCTGTAAAATATTCATGCTACCAGTCCGGCTTTCAATGATACTCATATCAGGTTTGGCAAAAGACCCCGCACTGCGCTCTTTGGAAAGGGTTTGGTAACCGGTATTGACCGTAACCTTCACTTCAACCAGCTTGCCTGACTGCAAATCCATCGAGATGTCTCCCAGGTCTTTAGCAACCTTCACACGCCTGGGCATATACCCGATATAGGAAATCATGAGAAAGGCATTTTCATCTACATTCCGGATTGAAAATTCTCCCGAGGCATTGGTTACCCCTGCAACTTTAAACTTCTTAGCCATCAGGTTCAGGCCATCTTCCTGAACAAAGCTCACCTCTTCTGCTTCCTGCATAATGAATATGGTGGCCCCGGCAAGTGGCTTTCCTTCTTCGTCCAGCACCCGGCCTTTGACATCAATGGTTTTGAAAATCTCCAGGACTTTATCAATCAGGGAGGATTCCTTAGGTTTAATAATGATGTTCCGGGAATCAATAGAATATTCTATCGGATGCCCTTTTACAACCAGATCGAGCACAGTTTTCAGGCTTACATTTTTAAAATCTACATCCAGTTTTCTATTGACATTGACTTTTTCATCTGCATAAAACACATGATATCCGGTCTGTTTCTTGATTTCAGTGAAGATATCAGTTAAGCTGGCAGCTTTCTTGCTGTAGTTGAGTCGCTGCGCAAAACTAGCTGCATTTACTTGCGCAAGTGTGAGGATCATTATGAAAGTAGCTAGTTTCATAATTAAAAATAGTTTAGCAGGCAGCCTAAATCTAGGCATACCTGAATTAAAAGCATTTTTATTCATACTTTTGAATGGTTTGAGTTGATCGTGAATAGTTGGTCTATTTTTATCCTTACCGGCATCTGCCCCTAAGGAAGGGTTTGCTCAAACTTCCGCCGGATTGTGTACCACCACTTTCCGGCTTTTTTTAAGCTAACCGCCGCTTTGGCTCAGGGTAAATTTTTCTTCATAATGATTTGGTTTAGGTTTTGGTTTATAATACTTGAATTTGCCGGCCTGTTAATTTAAACCGGAGGGTTCCCGCTTGCTCGAGGGCACTTAAAACACCTGAAACATGGTCATAACGGGATAGTGATCCACTAAAAGTGATATTTTTAAGCTCCGGATGGGCATATACTACTGTTAAGTCGTACCAGCGAGCAATTTTTTGCATAATTTGATATAGGGGTTCATTTTTACACGAAAATTCCCCGTTTTTCCAGTCTATCGCATCTTCCGGATTTACTTTTCGAACTTGCATCCGGCCATTTTTTAATATGGATTGCTCACCCGGAGCTATGGTTGTCTGATTAACCCGCACAGCACCTTCCAGCAAGGTTGTTTTAACATTTTCTTCATCGGCATAGGCACTAATGTTAAAATGGGTTCCCAGAACCTGTACTTCCTGCTTTTCGGAAGACACCACGAAAGGTTGTTTTCTGTTCTTAGCTACCTCAAAATAGGCTTCCCCACTTAGTATCACCTTACGTTGACCCGCACCGGTAAAGCTGGACGGAAATTTAAGGCTGCTTTCTGCGTTGAGCCATACTTTGGTACCATCAGCAAGGCTAATCTGGTAGGTTCCGCCACGTGGTGTGCGGATCACGGCCATTTGACTTGCGGAGATACTCACTGCCGTACCATCGGCATACGCCAGCTGCCCCGCCTTTACAATTACACTTTTCTGATGTTCGCTTAAGTTAATGACCTTACCGTCTTCCAACATCAGGATAGCCTTATTTCTGCCCGGTGCGATGTCAGTCGTATAACGGGTAAGCCGGGAACTTTTATCCTGAACACGAAAGAACCAGATACCGGCCACGAGCAGGGCTACTGCCGCCGCAGCTACCGGGATAAGGGACCAAAGTCTGACTGACTTTCGCCCTGCAGGAAAAGCACCTGTTGCAATATTGCTCCAGATTTCCTTTTCAATGCCTTCTAAATCTGTTTTACCTCCGGGAAGGTTTTTGGTGCCGAGTGTATGGATGTACCAGCCTTCGACCAGGATCTTTTCTTCCGGGGTACATTCTTTATTCTCATATCTGGTTAATAATGCCTTAGCTTCCTGGTCTGTCATGTTCAGTAGTTATAAAAATAACATTCGTTATATGGGTATAACTAACAGCCTGCTAAAAAGGGGTAGAAAAAACTAATTTTTTTTAAAAAAAATAAGATTTTAGTCTCGTACGCAGAATTTTAAGTGCGTTATAAATTTGTTTCTTCACGGTTTCCTCAGACAATTGTGTTGTCTCGGCAATTTCTTTACGGCTCAGGTTTGCTTTGCGGCTCAGTTCAAACACTTCTCTCATTTTGGGTGGCAGGCTGGCGATTTCCTGATCAATTTGCCGCTGCATTTCATTTTCCAGTACCTGATTGTCGGTTACATACTCTCCCGCATTTACATACTCCTGAAAGCTACTGATGTAATTGATTTTTAACTTATTACGGTTAATATATGTAATTACGGCATTCCGAACCAATGTGTATAAATAAGGAGCTATATTGATTTGCTGAAAATTCAATACCCCGATCTGAATATACAACTTGGTAAAGGTATCCTGTACAATGTCTTTAGCCTGCTCATTGTCCTGAAGCATTTTACGGGCAAAGCCATAAAGCACCGCCCAATAGCGCCTGTAAATTTCTTCAAATGCAGCCTTATCCTGCTGATCGAGCAGGTTGGCAAGTTGTACATCTGTCAGTAATTTATAATCGCCTTTCATTCAAACAGCCGAATCGATAGGAATATCCATTTTTTTGGGCTTAAATTTTCAAGTTTGACAAGTTAGCCCTCTTTTCCTATTTAGACCTGCCTCTCAAAGATAATGGAATTTCCATGGTTTCTCAAAGTTATTCAATTATAACTACCATAGTCTACGACATATGTTCTTCTATGTTATTCATCTGTACTTCCAATTCGTTTACTGCCCTTTGCATCATCAACAGCCCTGCCTTGGTGGTCCTGTATCCGTTTGCTTTAAAGATATTCATCAGCCCCATAATGTTGGTAACCGGTGCCCGAAAATGGTGTGAATGGATATAAGCTATGGCCTTCAATGCATACTTAAACTCCTGTTCCATACGCACCGGGATACCTTCAAGTGCCTTGTTGTAATTTTGCATAAAGCTTGATAATTGATCTTTATGTAAAAGCCGTGATACCTTTGTACCTACTTTTATATTTACCTTACAGTACTTTTTTGCAAAAGCCTCAGCAGCCCTGTTAAAATCAATTAACCGGCAGTCAGTGCCTATAAGCAGGTGGATTACGCCTGAGCTCTCAAAAAAAGAGCGTAATTTATTTTGAGCACTTCTGGCTTCAGTCTTTAAATCTGTTATTTCCTGTAGCTCACTGTTTAAAAAATTCTGCATAATCGCTTATTAGTTCAAGGCATTTCCTTCACTACAACAGATTAGGTAACAGTAAGTTTCATTTTAAATATTTATATGCCCAGATAGAATGTAATTATTCCTACATTTCTTCAATAGACCGATGGCGATTTTTTAAAACACTAAGGATGATAACTATAAACAGGATTGCGGCTACCACATAACAGGTATAAATAATGGATTTGGGCCCGTTATTATTGACATTTGAGACAGAAATGGCCAGTAAGGCCCAGATACCTACAGCGGCACATTCGCGCAGGTTTCGCATCCTGACCATAACTATATTTACCAGGCCTGCTGTACAAATCATAATGATCGTCCAGGCAGCAGCAGAGATTCCCCATCCACTCCATCCAGTTTTTGTAAGGAAAGCAGCTATATTGGCAATAAGCGCCACAGAAATCCATCCAAAATATATAGCAAATGGCCAAAAAATAAAAAGGTACCTTTTAAAAGGATGCTTATCCAGCTCCATTCTGGTGTTCACAACAATCTTTGCTAAGGAAACAAGAATAACAACCATAATTAAAACCGACAAGGCGGTGTATTCATATAACCAGGAAATGACCCATAATGAATTTGCACAACTGGAAAGCACAAACCACCAACCAATTTTCGTAAGTATTGGATCGTCGTTGTCTTTTTTAAACGCATGACGTCCTGTATAAATCACAAACGCAATCAGCCCAGCATAGATAAGCCCCCAGATAGAAAAAGCAAAACCGGCCGGAGTGAAGTAATTGAAATATTTATCTGACACCGTTTTCATGGTATTGCCATTTAACAGCCCGGTATTTGACAAATAATTAACTGCAATGGTAATAATTAAAGCTATACCGTTTATTAACGCAAGTGTTTTTTTCATAATTCGTTTATTTAATGGCTGCAAAATGTATGCCTGTCCATACAAAAATTAGTATACAAAAATACTATTATAATTTTACACACGCTATTAATTTAATATTATAGTATATTTATAAACTAATACATTTTCAGTACAGCATCAACTTATGGGAAAAATTTATCAGCTTAAAAGGGAGCAGCAATTACATTGTGACATTCAAACTGCCTGGGATTTCTTTTCTTCCCCACACAACCTGTCGCGCATTACGCCTGAAGAGATGGGCTTTGTTGTATTGAGCAATCTGCCTGAGGCCGGGATCTATAAAGGAATGATTATCGATTATACCGTTTCTCCTGTGCTGGGTATCCCACTGCGGTGGCAAACCGAAATTACAGCAGTAAACCATCAAAAAAGCTTTACCGATTTTCAGAAAAAAGGCCCGTACAAATTGTGGAGGCACCACCATGAATTTATTCCAAACCAGCTAGGGGTTCTGATGATAGATACAGTAGATTATGAGTTGCCCTTTGGCTTTATTGGTAAAATAGCACATGACCTGATGGTAAAGAAAAAATTAAACGCAATTTTCAACTTCCGCTATCGGGTACTGGAAGAGTTATTCAATTCTGCTTAAGCGATTCCATAAAAGTAAGTTTAATAACTGGTACCGTACTCGACATTAGGAAGTATAACCGACCTTATCTTGCCTTTATCATCTAAAAACTTCAGTTTTAACTCCGTCATTTCTTTAACCCTCTTGTCCTTCTCTTCCAGTAAAATCTCACAAACCTCTTGCTCATTCAGGTTTTCTACCTTCTTATTACCGTACTCAATAATCTTATACCCAGCCTTAAGCCCTGCCCTTTCAGCAGCTGAGTTTTTCCATACGATACCTACAAAAAAGTTATTCCCTTCCATTTTAAGCTCAAAACCCACAGTTTTTTCGGCTAGCGCTATTGTATTTGGAACAAGAGGCTCAAAATAAAAGCGTTCATTGATGAAATCCAGTGTAACTTTGCCATACTTTAACAGCTGCACACCCAATAAAGAATAGGTATGATTTCCAGTGTTACTAAAAGGTTTTTTAATTATAGCCTTGCCAATGCTAAATTCATCAAATTTCAATTTAATTTTTTCGCTTTCCGCTTCAGTACCCGAAGCAACTTTTGAAATTGCCCCATAGCCTCTGGCCACAACATAGGAATCCAAGGATGTTGTCTTATTGACATAACTATAGGTTTGTCTCGCAATGCTGTACAAACCACCCGTCATGCCCGTATCAAACAACGCTTTTTCCATAAAGACTTTTCCAAACTTCACCTCCACCATGGGTGAGTTCTGTGCTTTCAGCAGCGTCATTTTACTTACAAACTGCTCATCCAGATGCAGTAGAGCCGCCGCCCCCGCCACAATAAACAGTTTATTTTGCAGGTCTATCTGTAAAACCTTATGCTTGAACATATCTGCACCTAAAAAGCCTGTTATATCCATACAGGCCAACTGAGGAATGCTTTTGCGCATATCAAATACAGTCACAGGCACATCACTTAACTTTAAGTTCCCAAGTTTTAATGAGGGAATAACTGTCCCGCTCATTTCAGTTGTTTTACTACTGGCGTCTGTTACAACTTTAGCTGAGCCTAAAACCAGGTGGAGTTCCTGTTGTAATTCCTTCGAAATTAATGTAGGTGCTCCGGTATCAAAGAAGAAATTACGGGGCTTACCCATTATATCTACCTTAACAATGATCATATTGTTCCGGTATTCAAAAGGGATAGTATCTGGCCTGATGGCTATATCCTGACCATAGCAACATGTAAAACCCAGCAGCATAAAAAATACTGCCAGGTAAACTTTATTTTCCATAAGTATTGGCCAGTTTTAAGGCTTCATAGGCATTCACAATTCCTCCGGTGGCCGATAGTGTGGCAAAAGGAACTTCAATTGGATCTTGCGCCCCCGGCAGTAGGGTAACACCCGACACCCTGGTAACCGATTTAAGCAGGATTTCTTTTAGCTGAAGGTAAGTTAATTTTGGAAAACGCGACCAAACCAGTGCAGCAGTACCTGTCACAACGGGACTAGCCATGCTTGTTCCGGGTAAAAACAAATATTCATTATTGGGTACAGCAGAATAGATATCAACCCCTGGAGCAAACAGATCTACCGTATTTTTGCCGTAATTGCTAAACTGAGCGGCCTTCCCTTCCGCCGTTGATGCACCTACAGTAATCACATTTCCAGCTTTTTTACCATCTAAAAAAACAGCGTCCGGAAAAGTTTTGTCTACATCCAGGTCTTTTGCATCATTACCAGCCGCCTTTACAATAAGTACCCCTTTTTTCTCAGCATATCTGAACGCCTCATCTACCCATTGTTTCTGAGGTGAAAAAGGTTTGCCAAAACTCATATTGATAATTTTAGCACCATTGTCCACTGCATAGTAAATGGCATTGGCAATATCTTTATCGTATTCATCTCCATCTGGTACGGCCCGGATCGCCATGATAGAAACGTTATCGGCTATGCCATCCAAACCCAGTCCGTTATTCCGCTCAGCAGCTACAATACCAGCCACATGCGTTCCATGTTTCGCGTTGGGCAACAGTAAGGTATTGTTACCATAATACCGGTTGACGTTTTTTGTAAAATCATCGCCCATCAAATCCCGGTTATCCGTTACAGATTGCTTTGCGGTCAGGTACTCCTGCTGGTTAGAAGCAATCATATCATCCGAAAACTTTTGCATAAAAGGCCCCAGCACAGTTGTATCGGGTACTTTCTTATACATCACGGCCATCATCACTGCCGCCTGGGCATACATGAACATGCTGTCTGTCGGTTTATAACCCGCATAATCTACCATATGCAATACCTTTCCCGGATTTTTTTGCTGAATTTCTGCCACGAGTTTCTTATTCTCTTCGGCCAATCGCTTTACCACTATAACCGCAAATTCCTTACTGCCTAGTGCCGATTTAGTAACCACCGAGCGGAAATAGGCATATTTTGGATTTTTGCGGTAGTCATCAAAAGAAACGTTGATGTACCTGTCTCTTAAACGCAGGTACTCTCTGTCGGCCTCCAGGTTTGTTTTAACCACATTGTGCTTTCCGTCGGCAGTTCCCAGAAAATTCCAGCCATGGACATCATCTATATAACCATTGTTGTCATCGTCCTTGCCATTTCCTTTGATCTCCTTTTCGTTCGTCCAAAGCATATTTTTCAGATCGGCATGCGCCGTATCTACACCGGAGTCTATAATGGCTACAACCAGCTTTTTCTTTGCCTTGTTTTTTGGAAATGCATGGTAAGCCCTATCCAACGCTATACCATACACGCTATCTTTCTCAAAAGAAAGATGCTCCCAGTTTTTCCGCGGAACCGGCTTTCCGGCTTTTTCTGCGGCTGCATCTCTCATGCCTGGAGTTGGGACAACAACCTGTGCATCCACATTCAATATATAACCTGCGCTTAATGCTAAAACGACATATAGTTTCGAAAACTTCATCTTGATTTGGTTCTTTTATAATTGTACTTTGTTAGTTGGCGATTGTTTTCAGCAGCATTTCTTTAAAGCCAGCCTTACTTGGGTAAGGCCCATAGGAATCTACAAACCGCCCTTGCTTATCAATAAAAATGTACCGGGGCATGGTATGGAGCACCAGTTTTTGTTGCAGGTTATCTTTTTCATTTTTGTTACGTACTGAGAGCAACTGAATACCTTCAAGTTTGTGATCATTAACGAACTTTTTCCATTCTGTTACAGCATCGGCCTGTTCCCAACCTATAGTTATGAACACCACATCATTGCGGTCTTTCATTTCTTTTTTAAAGGCATCAAAATAAGGCATCTCTTTGATGCAGACACTGCACCAGGTAGCCCAGACATCAATAATCACGGCTTTACCTTTAAAGTCAGAAAATTTTACCATTTTACCGTGCTGATCCGGCAATTCAAAATCCGGCATAGGTTTACCTGCCATTATTGGTGAATACAAAGCTTCCCACTCATTCACCTTCTTTTTAAAGGCCTCATCTTTAGACAGCCTGTTTACCGCCCTGATCAGATCAATCATCTCCGGATCCATCATGTAACGGCTGTTCCTGCTGGAAATGCTCATTCCAACAAAATCACTTTTCAACTCCTCGTTGGTTAAATGGGTCAAAGCATACTTCGATTGATCAAACATGGTCGGCTCCGCTTTTCCCAAACGATAATGCAGCAAGGCCACATAGGCATTAAAAAAATTAGAGAACTCACTGGTTTGTTTGTTATTTTGAAATAGCGGGTCATTGATGCTCAAGACATCCAGTAATCCGTAAAAACTTTGCGGCACTACCGATTTGTCTTTTTGGTTCCTCAAAAAACTTCTTCGGGCAGAGAGTTCTGCAAAATCAGCGAATACCTTATTTTCAATGGCCCTTAAGGGTTGTTGTTTAACCAGCTCCGCTGCCTTTTGCCGGCAATTCAAAACCTCCTTTTCAAAATTCTCCAGGCTGATGTCAGCTTTCCAAAACAATTCGCTGTTCCAGGCTTTTAAAATTTTCCTTTTCAAGGTATCAACGGCCAGATACTCCTTTTGTTCAGAAAGGGCAATATCAGGTTTTAAACTATGACCCAGCACCATTCCCCAGGAAAGAACGCTAAAAGAAGCTGTTATGATTATTGATTTCATTTGTGTGTTTTAATTATATTTTAGTTAGGGTACCAGCACTGCATCTCCTATGGCCTGCAGGTCAACATTATAAACCATTTTATAATAGTTGATCACCAGGTTATATTTTTGTTTTACCAGGCCTTTGGTATCATTTGCCGGTTTCAGAATGGTATTGTCCAGTGTTGCTTTAGAATTATTGGTGATGGCCTTCACATAGGTTCTGAGGTCATACAACGCGGGGTTGTTTTGGGACTTTGCCCTGGTATCTAAAAACCCGTTTGCATACATTGTTGATTGGGAAACCGTCAGCGTATAATTACTAACCTGGGCGAAACCACTTGCCATGCCAACCTTACCCGTGCTAAACATGTAATTCCAATATTCAATATGCAGATCTCCCTTAAAAAATGCTTTTTGAGGTAATGTCATCGCATCGAATGAAGCTGAAAAATTACTGATCGTAATGTGATAATACCCTAAAATCGTATTCGGAAAGGTTCCGGAAGTGAGTCCGGTATTGCTTAAGGTATAATCTGAAGTGTTTGGGTTTACCAGCCTTTTTAGATTTTTGGCCAAAAGTACTTTAAAAGGCAAGGTCCTTTTCAAAAATGTATCCGGATAAAGGTTCAACCAGTTTTTCTGCATAAAGGGCAGAACTTTTGCCACAGCTGCTTCATCGGCCTGTTCGCATGAAAATTTTGTACTGAATAAATTATCTGTACCCACAGCAGCTGGTACCCATGCAAAATCTACTGCAGGGTTAAATTTGTAAAGAAAGTAGCTGCCATAGTTTTGATAAATGTTAACCAGGTCGGTATCAAAGGCATTGCTACCTTGCGGAAGTTTGTATTCAATCTTAGCGTCACCAGGCTCCAACACCTCTTTTTTCTTGCATCCCGATGAAATTAATCCCAGGAAGACTATAATTAAAGCTATATTTTTCATCTATCTAAAGTTTAGGGGTTTTGAACAAGTTCAGCGTTGGCACGCATCGCCGTTTGCGGAATTTGCAGGGTAAACTCACTGTCGCCGGCTGAAATCGTTTTTGTATCTGTTCCAGTGGCCGATAGCTGAATTGAGTGGCTAACCGGCAGGTTCCACCTTCTCAGGTCAAACCATCGCTGATCTTCAAAACACAACTCCCTGCGACGTTCGGCTTTGTAAAACTCAAACAACGCAGCAGGATCGGTGATGTTGATGTTCTGGAATTTAGCTGTGGTAATGCGTTTGGAGCGCAACAAGTTCAGATCGGCCAGCGCCTCGCCCAGCCCCTGTACACTTCCCGCCAAGGCTTTTTGTATATTGGCCTCCGCCCTGTTCAGATAGGCCTCAGAAACCCTTAAAGCCTTGCTGTTTTGTATAATAGCAGTTAAGGATCCGTATTTAAAACCATAATATTTGTACCATGTCAAAACGCCTGTATTCTGGTTGTACTGCCCCGCAAAACTGAAATACAGGACATTTCTTCTATCATCAGTTTCATAAGAGTCAGAAAGCGCTGCCGATACGGTAAAGGCTCCTTTTTCAAACAAAACCCCCGGCACACCCGCACCCAGTGCCGCACCGGAATAATCGCCATCAAATCCATATCCCCAGTATACCTCGGGGCTAACCAGCGCATTGACCATCTGGTAAGCTGGGCTTGCTTCATTAAAGCCCGATGGTGGATTAGCTGCTACTTCATTCAGGTTTTTCAGACTCGACTTAACGGCCAGTGCCCTGGTCGCATAATCTATACTCTTGTCCCACTGCTTTTCGTATAAATATACTCTTGAAAGCAGCAGACAAGCTGCACCTGCACCGGGATGGTAAACATTAGAAACAGGGCTGGTACCTAACAAAGCATGGGCATCCAACAGATCTTTTTCTACCTGGCTGTAAACCTGCGCAACGGTTGCCCTTTTGATCAGGTCCCGGGTCACATCCGAGCTTAACACCAAAGGCACCCCTAAATCAGTCTCCGGATTGCTGCCATTTGCAGCATAAGCTTTACCATATAAATTAACCAGATTAAAATAATAAAACCCGCGAAGAAACAATGCTTCTCCTTTAATTTTGGCCTTTTCGGCAGCAGTTCCCGATACTTTATCCAGGTAATCCAATACAACATTACACCCTTTTATTCTGGCATAATAAGTCGTATAGCTGTCACTTCCCGGTATTCCGGAAACCGGCATATCTTCAAACATGGTTTTCTTCCACAAAAAGGCAGAAGACCATCTGGATAATGCGGCAATCTGGAAGGGATCGTTCAGGTAATTGGCCTCCACGTCATCTGTAATCACATCCATATACGTGTGGAAGCGGTCTGTCAATGGAAAACCTTCACCCAATAGTGTTTGGGCCAGATCGGATGCAGTACTGGGCCGCAGCAAATTCTGATTGCTTTCTTCCAGGAACTTTTTACAGGAACCCAGGATCAGGGTAAATGAGAGCAAACCTAAGCTTATATATTTTTTCATAACTATCTGATTAAAAACCTACGTTTAAGGTTAAGGAATACGTTCTGGGCATTGGCAGACTGTTTCCTGAAACCTCAGGATCTATGCCTTCAAGCTTCCCTGATGCAAGGTAAAAGAGATTCGTTACCGAAGCCTGTAAACTCAGCTGGTGGATATGCGCCTTAGCCAGCATCCTTGGAGGAATAGCGTAAGAAAAACCAATGTTACGGCAACGCAGGTAATCGGCATCAACCACCCTTACCGTTGAATTGTCATACAGGCTATATATCGGATAACTTGAATTGCCAATATAGGTAAAGGGGATGTTTGCTGTGGGCAAAGAGGGGATATTGGTAAAAGCCTCATCACCTGGTTTTCGCCAGCGCTCATTTAATACCGATGACAGGTTTTGTGTTGGGTACGGCGCAGATTGATTGCTATTGTTGTATAACGGGGCCAGGAACTTTTGGGCACCCATACTAACCACAAAACTGGTGTTCAGACTAAAATTCCTGTACCGGATATTGGTACCAAAACCACCAGTAAATTTCGGATCCAATTGCCCGGCATGCTGCATTAACAAGGATACATTCTTTTTACTTGCGTCCGTTAGTTCCGGAATATTAAAGGTTGGATATCCTGTAGCAGGATCCAGCCCCTTGTAGTTAAATGCAAAGAAACTACTGGCTGCATAGCCCTCCACATAAGCTGATCCGCTAGCAAGGGAATTCCAGGTTTCAAGCTGATTATTTCCCGATCTGGTTACCTTGTTAAAATTCCTGGCCGTATTGAAATTTACTGCCCAGGTAAAGTCTTTCGAGTTTACTGGTACAACATTCATATAAATTTCATAACCATGATTGCGGATGTTTCCTGCATTAACAGGCATAGTCGCTACCCCGTATTCAACCGGGATTACAACTTCTGCCAGGGCATCAGTAGTCTTTTTATTATAATAATCTACTGTTGCCGAGATGCGATTGTTTAAAATAGCCAGGTCAAGCCCCAGGTTTATTGTTGCTGTTTTTTCCCAGCGCAAATCAGGATAGCCCAGGTTTTTAATGTTCAAAAGCCCTTCTCCGGTTATCGTACTGATAGATCTGGTTGGATATTGCAATATCAGTTCCGGCCCAAAATTTTCGGCTACATTTCCCTGAAAACCATAGGTTGTCCTGAATGAAAACTGGTTCAGCCATTTCAGCTTGTCACTAAAAAAGCTTTCTTCCATAATATTCCATTTAATCCCTGCCGACCATATCGGCAGGAAACGGTTATTTGTAGATTGACCAAACCGGTTTGAAGCATCAGTTCTGATTGTCCCATTCAGCACATACCTATTGTCCCAGTTGTAAGTAGCCGTACCAAAGTAAGACACAAAGTTGGCCTTCTGATCTGTTATTACAGGTATGTTCCGGTAAAGTATTGGGCTTTGCTGAGGTGTTGCCCCCGCAGCAACAGGAAGATATGTAACCGGGATTTCAGCAAAAGTTCGACCACGCTCTGGCATATAACCAAAATTTGCCTGCGTAAGCCCATCATATTTCGAACTGCGCATTTCAGCCCCTACAAGTACGGTCAGGTTATCTTTATCCTTTCTGAAATTCTTATTGTATGTGATGGAATTCCTGAAGGTATAAGACTGGTTATTTACACCCGTGGTATGCAACAGGCCTCCTTGCGGTAAATAAGAGGCCGCATATGCCGGCGTCCCCGGAACCGCAGAATTATAGGCGTTCATACGAAAATTCTGTGCAATGTAATAAGACTGTGCAGTTGCATAACTTTCCCCATTCGTTTGGGTATAGTTTATTCCCAGTAAGGATTGAAAGGTAAAATCTTCCAGGAATTTATAATCCAGATTTGTGGTCGCAGAGAAATTTGCCGACTTGTTTTTATTTCCTGTATTATCTCTTTCATGGATAATATTAAAGCTATCAAAATCGCCGCTTCTTTTATAGGCATAATAGCTGCCATCTTCATGGTAAGCAGGAACAGCTCTGCTGGTATTAAATGCATAATTAAAAGGGTTTACCTGGTAAAAACCCGTCGTTTTACCCATATTGCCTCCTAATTTGAAGCCCAGTTTTAATTTTTTTGATACATCCACATTAATACTCAGGTTTCCATTATAAGTATCCTGGCCGTTTCCAATGGTATTTCCCCGATTACTGGCATATCCCATAGAAGCGTAATACTTTATTTTATCAGTTCCTCCCGATACGCTTAAAGCGTGGTTCTGGCTAAATGGATTTTGGTACAACAGGCCAAACCAGTCTGTATTCATGGTTTCCAGCTTGCCCACTTTTTCATTAAATTGTTCCTGGGTAATGGTTTTGTTCAGCAGTTGGGTAAGATATCCCTCGTAAGAAAGGTTATCTGGTACAAACTGAAAGGTAAGCCCCCTCGCATAAATCTCTTTAGAGACATCAATACGCTCTTTGGAGTTCATCAGGTTAAAATCACGATAAGACGGAGCTGCCGAGATGGAAAGATTGGTCACATAATTGAACCGGGCAGGGCCGGCTTTTCCTTTTTTTGTGGTGATCACAATTACGCCATTGGCAGCCTTGGTTCCATAAATGGCTGTAGCAGACGCATCTTTTAAAACAGAAATATCCTGAATATCCTCAATGTTAAAAAAAGAAACAGAGCTACCAATCAGGTCCCTGATCCCACTGCTGCTGCTGGTATTGATCAGCGAATAATCAAAAGGCAAACGATCTTGCTGTATGATACCGTCTACCACCCAAACAGGCTCCTGGTTACCGAGCAAGGTAGAAGTTCCGCGGACCCTGACTTTTGGTGAGGAACCGATTATTCCGGTCGGGTTGGCTACAGAAACCCCTGCAAGCTGGCCCTGTAAAAGCTGGTCAATGCTCCTGATGCCAGCAGCTTTAATGTCATCGGCCTTCACGGTTGCTATAGAGCCCACCAGATTGCGTTTCGTAATATCCTGATATCCTGTCGATACCGTAACCTCGTTCAGCACATTTGCAGATGTGTTCAGCTGCACATTTTGTTTTACTTCAGTAACCCCAACGGCATTAATAGAAGTTCTAAAAGCTTCGGCACCTACATAACTAAAAATAAGCGAAGCACCCCTTCTTACATTGATGCTATACTCTCCATTATTGTTACTGGTTGTGGCGTGTTCATTTCTTGAATCCTTGATGCTGGCGCCAGGCAATGGCTTGCCTTCTTCATCGGTAATCTTTCCCGAAACATTCAGCATAAGCCCTAAATATTCGCCTGCTTTTGTAGTTTCTCCTACCAGCAAAATGTTCACTACATTATTGTCGATGGTATATTTTAAATTGGTATCCTTTATCAAAAGCTTGATCACTTCTGTTATAGATTCGTTTTTTACATTAATAGACATCAGACCATACTTGTCCATTTCCTTTACATTGTAAAAGAACTCCATGTCCACCTGTTTTTTTATTTCGTTAAGTATGGCCGTACGCTTCGCATTTTTCATATTCAGGGTAATTTTCTTAACCTGAGCAAAGCCATTCTGGCTTACCAGTAATAAAAAAGCAAACAGAAAAATCAGTTTTTTCAGGCAAAGCGCGTTGCCTCCGATAATCGGCTTGGTAAATTTTTCTCTCATTGAATAAGTTTTAGTGGTTTAGTTGATTTGTGGTGGATTAATTTTTATGTTGTATATAAATTGTCTGTCCTGAGATGCTGCATTTGAGTTCGTTGGAGCGTTCTATTACGTTAAGCACATCGGTAATCTTTTTAGATTTGCGCAATTTACCGCCAAACCGAAGTGCTTTAAGTTCTTGTGATTCAAAAGAAATACGGTAATCATACCAACGCCCAACCTGCTCCATTACCTCTCCAATTGAATTGTCGTTAAACACCAGCCAGCCATCTTTCCATGATGTAAAAGGATATATATCCACTTCGGATTTGGTAATACCGCCGGTTAGTGGGTCAAAATTCGATTGTTCACCCGGAACCTGTAAAACCGGTGGTTTTCCTTTTCGGTTTACCCTTATGCTTCCCTCAACCAGTGTGGTGCTGATTTTTTGGTTAAAGCTATTGATGTTGAAAGATGTCCCCAGGACCTCAACCTGCATTCCGTTCAGGTTTACCATAAATGGTGCGTGCTTATTTTTGGTTACCTTAAAGTAGGCCTCTCCGCTTTCCAGGTAAACCATTCTTTCTCCCGTTTCATTTAATGTCGCCGGATAACGTAGCCTGGTTTCAGAATTTAGCCAGACTTCTGTTCCGTCGCTCATCAGCAGCTTATATTCTCCGCCCCTGGGTACTACCAGGGTATGGTAAACATTCGCTGCCGCTCTAGCCGCCTGGTAGCTGATAGCCCTGGCAGAGTCTGATAAGACGGCCGTTCCATCAGTTATTTTTTGCTTTGTTTTATGGTCTAATGCAATGGCGGTTCCATTTTCCAATATCAGGGTAGCCTTATGCTTATCTACATCCTGTTGAACTACCGGGTTTTTATCAGAAATCCTGTTTTGTTTCAAAACCAACCAGCCCAGGCCAATAACCAATGCTACCGATGCGGCATAAACCAGGTACCGGCGCATGGGATTTAAACGAACTGTGGTTACAGGAACACTCATCCTGCTCCTTATCGCCTGCCAGCCAAGCTCGGTATCAATTAATGGAAAGACTTCCGCTAAAGTTGTATTCAACAAAATGCCCTGGATTTCCTCCAGCTGTACTTCTTCGTCGGCGTCAAGGTTTCCTGCCGCTTTTTTATGCAGCAAAATGGCTTCTTTACGTTGTAAATCGGCAATAAATGCCTGCCATTCAGAAGAATTGTACTGATCGTAACTGTTCATATCTGTAGCTATGTGATAAAAAAATAAAAACGGGTGACCGGAAATGAAAAAAAATTAAAAGTTTTTTATTGAAGACAATAAAATAGCCAAAACAGTAAGGTCGCCCATGTCTTCACGAATAAAAGCATAAGCTTTTTTGATTTGTGTCTTTACAGTGTTGATGGAAATATCCAGCCGATCAGCTATTTGTTGATAGGTTAAGCCTTCTTTGTTGCTTAACAAAAAAATCTTTTGCCGTTCTACAGGTAATTTATCAATTGCCTGTTCCAAACGCTTATGCATCATTTCATTTTTTAGCAGATGGTCCAGATCAGCTCCGGCATCAAATCCTTCTATTTCCAGCGAATGCTCATCGAGGCTTATGGTTGGTCTTTGTTTATTCTTGTACGCCATGCACAGGTATTTGATGGCACGGCTTGCATAGGCAGATAATGAAGTTTGAATATTCAGCCGATCTCTCCTGTTCCAAAAATCAAGGAAGAAATCCTGTACCATGTCTTTAGCGACATCCATATCTCCCACATGCCTGAATGCTACCAGACATAAGAAACGATAGTTGTCCTTTACAAAGCTTTCAAACTGATCCGGGGTTATTATTCCCCCATTTTCCTGTGCCATTTATTTATTAGCGAAGCATAAACCTATTCGAGCGCATAATAATCCATGCAATTATAAGATTTTAATCCTAAAAATATGTCAGGTGTTAACATTCTAAACATCAAATGGTCTGGAAATACATTGATCAACACTAAAACCCAGAAATTTAGCTGATCATTCCAAACCAGAAACGCATTTGAATTGTTTACATCACTGCATTTGGTTTAACAAAAAAACATGAAAAATTTAAGATTTCGCATCCTGATTTTCAGTTCGGTATGCGTACTAACCGCCTCCTCTTTCACAACAGCAAACGTCCATGTTGTAAATGCGCGGATCTCTATTCAGGATACCCTGAACATTGGACATTTTCTGCAAAAAGTTTCAATGGATTATGCCTGGGAACTCAACCTGTCCAAACAAATAAAAACCAAGACGCAGCTTTCCCGGATCAGGGAATATGCTGTTAAAACCATTGATATGTGCATACTTGCACATAAGGATCTGCAGGTTTTAGCCGGGCCGGAAAAAGTTACACTTGCCGATTCTGCATCCGTGCCGCAGAAGATCCGGGAAGTGATGTTCGCAAAAAAACCAAATTCAGATATTAACACAACTTACCTGCTTACTTCTATCAGTAACCATCAGCAAATTATAAACCGCTATGAAAAAGCAATTTTATCCGGCGATACGGCTATTGTAAGCATGGCAAAAAAGCATTTGCGTAGCTTGCGCAGAAACCTGGAGATGGCAAAGTTCCTCTCCAAAAACCTTAAAAACGGTAAGCTCATACCCGACAGGCCGCCTAAAGCAGAAGTTCCATGAAAAATGGACTTCTACACACTACTCATACATTTTTGCCGCAACTAGAATAACCGCAAAAACCTTCCAGGGAACATTTTCGGGAACCGGAACATTTTGGTTCCTAAAATAACCATCCAGATCTTCGGTATAACGCTGAATAGCCTCCAGGTAGGTATCAACCGTTCTATTTTCCCATTCGCCTACGTTGTTTTGAAAATCCTGCATTAAAATTCCAACGAAAGCAGTAAAATCATCCTTTGATTTTATATTCTCTATTATTTTTTCAAAATTCATCTTAAAGCTTTTCTTCCAATAATCATATGACAAGGCACTTTGCTTAAATTTCGAAAAAATTCAGGCATCTAGCAAAAATATTTAGCCTGTTACTACAGCAACAGGCTAAACATAAGAAATTATAAATTACACATTATTCAATAGCAGCATATGATCATCCAATCACTGGCCAGCTATTCTCTAAACTAACTTAGCAATAGAACAATCTGAGTCAGCGTTTGTTCATCCTTCTATAAAATAAGGTAAGAAAGTACAGACTAAGGAGAATTAAGGATTCAGCAGCCAGCTGATTATCAGCTGCTCAATACCTCCTGCTTACCCTGTTCGTAAAAAGTACCTGTTTTATGCAGGAGGTATTGAGCAGGTACGAGGAAAGTGTGCAGGAACTCGAAGAACAACCTTAATTTCACCTTATATTAAAGCAGGAACTGCCATTTTAACGTACCGGACTGGAGGCCATCACTTTAAACTACAGCCTAAGGGCTGACCCAGCCTTAAATTTGTTATTCCTTTTATCAGGGCATCAGGGTTAAACGAGATGCTGTCTATTCCCGTATCTACCAGCAGGCGCGTAAAGGAAGCTGAATCGCTCGGGGCCTGCCCGCACAACCCTACTTTTTTTCCCAATGCATTTGCTTTTTGGATCATTTGTACGATCAATTGTTTGCTGGCGGCGTTCTGTTCGTCAAAAAGATCGGCGATCAGGGCCGAATCCCGGTCTATTCCCAAGGTAAGCTGGGTAAGGTCATTAGACCCAATGGAGAAGCCATCAAATAACTTTGCAAAATCGTCGGCCAGCAATACATTGCTGGGAATCTCGGCCATTACCAGAATTTCAAGTCCATTTTCTCCACGCTTAAGACCAAACTGCTCCATCAGCTGAACTACTTTAGCACCCTCCTCTACAGTACGGCAAAAAGGGATCATGAGTTTGACATTTGTAAAACCCATTTCATCTCTGACTACTTTCATGGCCCTGCATTCCAGTTCAAAACCCGCTTTATAACGTTCATGATAATATCTTGACGCTCCCCTGAAACCAATCATGGGGTTTTCCTCCCGCGGCTCAAAATCCTCTCCGGCGATTAGCCCGGCATATTCATTGGACTTGAAATCACTCATCCTTACAATCACCTCTTTTGGATAAAAAGCTGCCGCAATCATGGCAACGCCCTGCGATAGCTTGTTTACAAAATAAGCTGGCTTATCAGTATACGCTCGCGTTAAAGCCGCTATTTTCATTTTATCGGCCTCTTTGGTAACTGCTTCCGGGTTTACCAGCGCCATCGGATGAACCTGTACCCAGTTACTGATCAGGAATTCCATTCTAAGCAGGCCTACACCGTGGTTTGGATAAAATGATAAGGTAAACGCTTTTTCCGGATCGGCTACAATCAGCTGCGCTTTAGGGGTTTCAGGCAGCTGAAAATCAACAAGATCGGTAACTGTTTTGTTCCATTTAAGTGCCCCCTGCAATACATACCCTGTTTTGCCCTCTGCGCAGTTCAGTGTGATCGTTTCTCCATCTTTAATTCTACCTGTCGCATTGCCTGCTCCAACTATAGCCGCAACATCAAGTTCTCTTGCTATAATAGCTGCATGGCTGGTCCTTCCGCCCGTATTGGTAATTACGCCCGCTACTTTCTTCAAAACCGGATCCCAATCCGGGCTGGTCGTATCCGTAATCAGGATATCACCGGGTTTTAACTTCACTGCTTCGGCAGGAGAAGAAAGCAGTCTGGCGCGGCCGCAAACAATCTTACTCCCTATTGCTTCCCCCCTGCAAATTCCAACCCCTTTCTCATTCAGCTGATAAGTGATGAGCTGAGGCGTCTCAACCCTGCCATGGATAGTTTCCGGCCGGGCCTGAATGATATAAAGCTGATGACCTATACCGTCTTTCGCCCATTCAAAATCCATAGGCCTTTTATAATGCCGTTCAATCATAAGCGCCCATCTGGCCAGTTTTTCGATTTCCCTGTCTTCTAAAACAAAACGGTTGCACAGTTCGGGGGGCGTATCCTGGTTAACCACCTCGTTTACCTCATCATCCAGTTCGGCATAAACCATCATTTTGCTTTTGCTGCCCAGGTTTTTCTGAATAATGGATTTAAACCCCTTCTCGAGGGTAGGTTTGAAGACCAGAAATTCATCAGGCGTTACCGTTCCCTTTACAATGTTTTCTCCAAGCCCCCACACACCGGCAATATGCACCACATTGCGGAAACCAGATTCAGGTTCCAAAGTAAAACCAACGCCTGAACACCCGATATCTGAACGGATCATTTCCTGAACGCCAACAGAAAGAAATACCTTATCGTGCTTAAAACCTTTGTCTTCCCTGTATTTAATTGCCCTATCCGTATAAAGCGATGCGAAACATTTCCTTACTGCATAAAGCAGTGCAAAACTCCCTTTAACATTTAGAAATGACTCGTGCTGACCGGCAAAGCTTGCATCAGGCAGATCTTCTGCCGTGGCGCTGCTACGTACCGCCACCTCCTCCATTCCATCCTCAAACATATTTTCATATGCGGTAGTAATCTCCAGGCTAAGATCGGCAGGTATACGGCCGGACATCATCAGCATTCTGGCGTGTTTACCTATTGCCTCAAGGTTGTGATAGTCCGCCTTATCCAGGTCTTTCATCAGTACACCTATCTGATGTTCCAGGTTATTATAAGCAATAAAATCCTGAAAAGCATTTACTGTAATGGCGAAACCTTTCGGGACCAGAATACCTTTGGGTGTCAGGCTTGTAAACATTTCTCCCAGGGAAGCATTTTTACCTCCCACCAATGGCAGATCAGCCATGTTAATTTCACTGAAATATTTAATATACTTTTCCATAATCGTTAAATGATATCATCCTCACTTCCTGGTTTTATTGATATTTTTAAAATTCTTTAGTTGCAGGGACAGATAAATTCTGAATATGCCGGAAAGAACAAATGCAAAAGCCGTCCATATCACTATGCTTACAGCAGCAAATAGTGGATGTCCGATGATCAAAAGGGATAGGATAACGATGAGTATCCCGGTGATTAACAACCAGGCCCAATCCAATATGCCATAGGCACGCAGTTCCAGGGAACTGCCAATGGCCATACAGCCCCTGAAAAGCATCCAAAGTCCGATGATTATTGGCATGATCACCATAGTGAGCAAGGGAAGGCTCAATAGATAGAGTCCTAAAAAAAGATCTATTATGCCTCCTACCAGAGTCCAGCCCCAGCCGTGCAGGGTTTTATAATTGCCAACTGCAAAGACAATTTCAAAAAAACCCGAGAAGATCATTCCGAAAGCAAACAATAAACTTAGAGAAAGGTAGGAAGCCACCGGGGAAACCAGAATCCAAATGCCCAATCCAATAAAAAGGAACCCGGCTGAAAACATCAGCCACCAGTACTGGGTGGTATATCCGATAAAGTCAATTTCTTTTGTTTTCATAGCATTAAGAATTTATCCCTGGTCCTTTTTAATGACAAGCAGGGGCCTTATGAAAAAAGGTGAGCTGGTAATTATTCTGCGCTGCCAGTTGAATGGCAAAACGCAAGCCTGCTTTTGAGTTCGCAGAAAAGTCTGTGGTTACAAGAATTCTTTTCATCTGTATGGCGTTTTAAAATCTATTCGAAATTAACATCACTGAAGGCAATTAAACATGATGATAATCAGCGGATAGCGTGATCATCATCATGAATAAAGTTTGTGTTCCTTTCTATTTTTGGTTCAATATTCCAAATGTTTAATGGAAATCGCCAACGCCTGATCAGCCGTTTCAAATTGATCCTGAAAACATCATATAGTAAAGCATACAGCAACACTGCAACGGGTAATAAAAATGCGTGAAAGTGAAACATACGGAACAGAGAAGCACCAAGCAATGCTCCAAACAAGAAAAAGAAAATGATCACTAACCGAAGCTTAATCCTGGAGCGCAATGCAGTGTTTAAGCCTTCTCTGCCACGCAGTACCTGACCTAGTTCTATACCCAGATCAGTAAAGGTTCCGGTAAGATGTGTGGTACGCACTACTGAACCAGAAATCATAGATACCAGCGCATTCTGCAATCCCATTACAAATAACAGACTGCCGGCAAAAAACTCCCTGGAAACCAAACTGCCGTTATACCGGAATCCCAGCAAGCCCACCAAAAACAAAACCAGAGCCTCCAATAAAATCGGGATTACATAAGAAAAACGCTGGTCACGTCCAATCATAGACACTACCAAACTTGTAACCAGAGCCCCCATAAGAAACAACAACATCCAAAGTGCTACCACCCGGGCTGTCGTCCAGTCTCCCATCGCCACGCGTTCAGCAAATACGGCTGCGTGTCCCGTCACATTTGTGGTCAAAACTGAAAAACCCAAAAATCCGGCAGCATTTACAAAGCCAGCTGTTACACATAGTAAAGAGGCCAGCTTCACATTATGTCTATAAGTCCGTTTGATGCCCAAATGTCTTAACATGATCAAAAGTAGCTAATGCAACAAGCAAAAAAGATGATATTTATCATCATTCAGACTGATTTGCCCCCAACACAGCCAACACAAATAATCTTTAATTTTGCCGGACATGTCACACCATCAAGAACTTCAAACTATCCTGAACCAAATCAGCGAAGCAAAAACCTATTATCAGGTAGACATTCTGATTAATAGCCTGACAACCCTAAAAACGGCACCTGCAATTCAAACCCTTGCCAAACTAGAAAATGAGCTTGAAAATCTATCGCCTTTAACAGTCACCAGTGGCCAATGGAGTAGCCTGCGCTATGCCCTGATCTGCCTGCGTAAAATCAATGCAAACTTAAAAAGTCAGGTCCGACAGCCATAAAGACCCGCAGTACAATAATGGCTTATTAGTATCTTTACAACATGAGCTTAAATGGAATCTTCCCCATCGAACAATGGAATTTCAATACACCCGACATTTTTAGTTGCCTGACTGAAACAGAATACCACAATCTGATCACCAAACAAGGCGCACAAAAATATGAGAAAGGTCAAACACTTTTCAAAGAAGGCATGGTTCCCACAAATATTTGCTTCATCCACCAGGGGAAAGTAAAAAAATATAAAATCGGCCCTGCAGGAAAAGAACAAATTATTTATGTGGCCCATAAGAACGAACTTATTGGCTACCATGCAGTACTTGCCGGAGAACGCTATCCGGACTCGGCTGCCACACTTGAGGAAAGCATCATCACCTTTATCCCCAGAGAAGACTTTTTGCAAGCACTCAGGCATTCTAATGCATTTGCCACCCGCCTACTTAAAGCACTAAGTCATGAATATGCAGTTCTGGCCAACCATATATCTCTTTCCACCCAGGGAACCGCTGCAGAAAGACTTGCCACGGCCCTTATCCTTCTCCGCGAAAAATCAAAAACAGAGACAGCTGCCGGAGAAGCCCCTGTTATAGACCTTAGCCGGACAGACCTGGCCAATATGGCCGGCATTGCCAAAGAAAACGTTATTCGCCTGCTCAAAGAATTCAAAACAGAACAAATTCTAGAAACCGACGGACGTAAGATATTTGTTAAAAATATCGCAAAATTGGTTAGTCGCGCTGGAATTAGGTAAACTTCCTTTTTTTCCATTTAACCAATTCGTACCAGATTACACCCAGAAACCCGGCACCTGCACTCAGGCCTAACTGACCTATGGCTAATGGATTAAAATCAAAGAAAGCGGACAACCAGCTGTTATAGATCAGCAAACCTGTAATCACAAGGGTTAAGCTAATAATCCCTAAAACCAGGTTGTTCTTGTATTTCAACGTGGTAAAAATGCTGTAATAAAACGAGCGGTTAACCAGCGTTAAAAATACATTTGCTGTAATCAGTACGGTAAAAACCATGGTTCTGGTTATTGCCTCAGTATAATTATAATAAACAGCATATCTATACACCAACAAGGCTGCCACTGCAATAGCTATCCCCTGTACAACACTTGTAAAGAGCTCTCTCCAGTTAAAAAAAGTGCTGCTGAATGGCCTGGGTTTTTGCAGCATGGTATTTTTCTCCATGGGTTCATTTTCATAAATGATTGAACAGGTGGGTCCCATAATCAGTTCAAGGAATATGATGTGCACCGGCGAAAATATATTAGGGTATACCCACCCTAATGCCAAAGGAATAAATACCGTAAGAATGATGGGGATATGAATAGATATGATGTACTGAATGGCTTTTTTAAGGTTGGCATAAATCCTTCTTCCCATGGCCACTGCCGCAACCATTTTTTCCAGATCATCATCGGCAAGCACAAGCGAAGCGGCCTGCTTTGCAATTTCAGTGCCCTTTTTTCCCATTGCTATACCAATATGCGCAGCCTTTAATGCCGGACCATCGTTAACACCATCACCGGTCATAGCAACGATCTCATCGTTAGCCTTTAAGGCATTTATAATTCTGAGCTTTGCCTCGGGAAACATCCTGGTAAAAATAGAAGTGGCGCTTACCCTTTGCCTTAAGCCAGTCTCTGTAAGTTTCATGAGTTCGTCACCGCTGATACTGCTTTCCGCCCCACGAAACCCTATCTGGCGGGCAATGGCACAGGTGGTAGCGGCATTATCGCCGGTGATGATTTTCACATCAATTCCTGCAGCATAAAAACTGTCAAATACAGACCGGATATTTTGCTTCGGCGGATCGTAAAATGCTACCAGTCCTTTAAATTTAAAGCTGAAATCCTGCTGTATAGCCGGAAAATCGTCACCTGCAAAAATAGCTTCCCCTACTCCAAGTATACGATAACCATTGCTGGCCAGCGTATTCATTACCTCTTCCACATGCTTTCTGTCCTCTGTACTTAAATTGGAAGCATTCAGCAAAGCTTCCGGAGCTCCCTTGGCAGCAATAATACGGTTACCGGTTTCATTTTGGAAAATATGGGTCATCATGGGTGGCTTGCCTCCCAAAGGATATTCATGCCACATCTTATATCGCGGCCTTTCATTGATGGTAAAAAATTTGCCGTAGGCGGCATGAAGCGCCACCTCCATCGGATCAAAAGGAATGGGCTCACTGGCCCACATGGCCATTCTGATTAGCTCTTTTTCCTGATTACCAAGCGCTTCCTCCGGATTAACAATACGCCCTTTCGACAGTTCATACAGCGCAACCAGCGTCATTTTATTCTGAGTAATGGTTCCTGTTTTGTCTGTACAAATTACCGTAGCACTGCCCAGTGTTTCTACCGTTTTCATTTGTTTTACCACAATCCCCATTTTCATTAACCGCCATGCCCCCAGGGCCATAAATGTGGTAAAGGCTACCGGTATTTCTTCAGGCAAAATGCTCATGGCAATGGTAAGCGCTTTCATTAAGCTATCCAGTATACCGCCAGAATTATAAAAATTAATGGCCCATACAATCAGGAAAACAATACCTCCGGCAAATACCATTTTTTTTACAAAATTGTTGATCTGCACTTCCAGCGGAGTTTTCTCTTCATCGATATTTTCCAGGCTTTTCCCTATCCTCCCAAGCCTGGTTTCGTTTCCAATGGCAGTAACAGTTACAACGGCAAGACCGCTGGCAACAGTAGTACCAGAATACACCAGGTTGTCGGCCTGGTCCGGAGCTTTATAAACAGCTAAAGATTCGCCCGTTAATATCGATTCGTTTACCGAAAAATCGTTCGACTGGATAATTAGTCCATCTGCTGCAATAAGTGTCCCTTCATCTGCGATTAAGTAATCCCCAACAACGAGTTCCTCACTTTTAATCTGAATGGTTTCTTTGTCCCTGATCACTTTACATTTAGGCTGGGTCAGTGTTTTTAACTGGGCCAGTGCATTTCTGCTCCTTGAATCCTGGTATAAGGAAATGGCAGAGATCAAAACGATGGCGATAGCCAGGAAAGTCCCGTCGCTATAGCTGCCATTGATAAAATATATGGCCGCAGCCACAAACAACAGCAACACCATGGGTTCGGTTAACAATACCTTAATTGTTTTTAAGAAACTGTTTTCCGTTTTATGTTCAAATGAATTGCTGCCGTATTTAGCCCTCGATTCATCAATTTGCTGTTGGTTAAGGCCTGTTATTTCATTTGGTTCCATGGTATATTGAGAAGGCTGAATTTAACAACTAATGTAGTAAACCTATTTTGTAATATTCAGTTCGAATGATGAATAGGTGGCTGCGCTACGTTATCGAAACCCATAGTAGTGTATTTATATAATCCGCCCTTGCGGGTTTCCATTTCCCCTTCCCAGCAATAAGTTTTGCCTTTAGCCCAAATAGTAATACCAATCCCATCTGTCCGTTCAAAAATAGCATACCGGACTTTTTTATTGGAAAATTCTAGGCGTCTGTTTTTATCGGCATAAAACCTAAAACCTGAAGTATTATCTCCGGCGCCATAGGGGTAGGTAAATTCTACAGCACCTGTTTTATCAAACAAGGCATATTCCAGTTGATTATCAATAGTAAAAAGTAAAATACGTTTGCCATTTTCAGGCACAATAAAGGAGAAAATGGTATCTATTCGGTTAGTATTTAGCTTGATGCTTTTTTTTATAACCATTCTTTTTCCGTTCCATTTTTGTATCCTCATCCTACAATAACTTTCAAGGCTCCGACAGTCTTCTGTAACAACTTTAATGGCCCTGGGCATGTTATTGTTGACTTTGAATGTTGAATACTCGTGCCAGCAACAACCACTTTTGGTCGTGTTGCTAATGGTTTTTGTTTTTTTATCAATCTGAAACATACCACAGTAGTTTTGCGTTAAACGGGTAAAATCATTATTGAATACAAATCCTTTCGGGGTTGCTAAATAAACCGCGAACGAGGGGGCGTTATAGCAACTGTGGTACCCATCTTGAACGGCAAAATCTTTAAGACCATCAAAGTTAAAATCTTTATAAATGATGGCGTTCTGCCTGCCCTCTGATTCAACTTCCCACAACAGCCAATCTGTACGAGTTGCATTTACCTTAATTATTCGTTTATTGTTGCTACGTTTGTATATGCCCACCCATCCAGGACTGGTTTCGGTGGTATCGCTAATAACAATTTTGCCATAATATTCCTTGGAAAAATCATCGACCCTAAAAACAGTTTGGGCAAAAACATTTGTCGTACATAGCAACAATATAAAGGCTAACCATAGTTTCATAAAGTGTTTCATAAACTAAAAATAGCGGATAGGATGTCAGTAAATATCCCCGATTACAGCCATTTTATCTATAAATAGCTGGCTATCTTTAACTATGTTTGATGCACGCAACCTATGTTTTTAATGAAAAGATCTGTCATATTTTGCTTATTTATTAGTTTCGGTTACTTATCGGCATTGTCGCAACTGCTTGTAACCGACGCACGTTATCCTGATAGTTTGTTACAACTTTCCAAAAACACAAAATCTGATAGCTTAAAAGCTCGTTCCTTATTCTTATTATCAGATTATTGGTCGGATATAGATACGTTGAAATCTAAAAAATTCCTTACAGAGGGCTTAAAATATGGAGATAAATTTCCTTATGTCAAGGCACTTTACTACTATTATCTGGGCGGATATTACTACAGCATTAATCCCTTAAAAAGCAGAGAAATCTATTTAGAGGCAGATAAGCAGTTATCTAAATTTGACATCAAAGAAGCTTATTTGTTCCGGGCAAGAAGTTGGGGAAACTATGCCAATCTGCAACAGCAAAAAGATGAAGACCTTTTAATGCTTGATATACTATTGAGCAAAACCATCCCTTTGGTTAAAAAAGCTGGGAACAAGGAATACTTGGCAAAATATTATACTGATGCAGGCTTGGTATTTGAAAATAGATGGCAGTATGATAAAGCAGAAGAATATTTTCAAATGGCAATTTCGATATATGATGAGGTAAAAGTATCAAATATGAATAACGTGTTTGATACCTATTTATATTCTACCCAAAACTATGTACACACGGAAAAACTAGCTCTTGCAAAAATAGCACTAGATAAAACCAAAGACCTATTGGTAAAATGCCCTTCAGCAGAAAACTACATCAATTATTATACAATAGAGAGCTTGTATTATAGACATATCAAAGCATATGATAAAAGTATTAAAAGCATTAGAGCAGGTATCAGTGTAGCAAAGCGGTCAAAAAATGTATATTTAAAAGAAGGCCTTTCTTTTCAGGAATATAAAATATTAGTTATACAAAAGAAATATAAACAAGCTTTGGATGTTATTAGAAATATTGTAGAGAACCATACATTAAATTGGTCACAAAATAGTTTAATGCAATATTATGAACTATCGGAAACATACAGCAAATTAGGTAATAGCGAAATGGCTTATGCCTGGCTTAAAAAGTACACTAAATTGCGGGATAGCATAAATACAAAAGATATAGAGCATAAAATAAGTACACTGGAAGTAAAATTTAAGACAGCGGAGAAGGAAAAAAAGATAATTGCCCTTAATGCCGAAAATGAAAAAGCAAACCTATCGGCAAAGAACAGCAAGCTATTCAGCTGGCTATTTGGGATAGCTTGTTTGTTTTTATTGGCTGTTGCTACTTTAGGCTGGCTTTTTTATAGAAGCAGTAAAAAACTAGCTGTACAGAAAGACCTGAACCATCAGCAGCAGATTGAAGACATTGACCGCAGGCAGCAGATAAAAATTGTGCAGGCCATGTTAAATGCCAAAGAAGAGGAACAGAACAGGGTTGCACGCGATCTGCACGATGGATTGGGCGGAACCCTTGCCGGAATAAAAATTAATCTGGTTCATTACGCCACAGGAAAGAGCAATAATAATGACCCACAATTGCAGCAGATTATGAACCAAATGGAAGGTTCGATAAATGAACTGCGCCGGATTGCACATGATATGATGCCCAAAATGCTGCTTAACTTTGGCCTGGAGGAATCTTTAAGGGATTTATGCGAATCGTTAGCTTCTAAAAAACTGAATATCGATTTTAAATACCTGGGCATTAAACATACTTTGTTGCCACAAGAACAGATGAACATATACCGCATTGTACAAGAAGCGCTTGTCAATGCGGTTAAACATGCAGAGGCTAAAAAAATTTTATTGCAGTGCTCCCAAACCGATAATATATTTTATATCACCATTGAAGATGATGGAAAGGGCTTTGACCCGGCTCATTTAGCTAAAGGTATGGGCATTCATAATATGAAAAACAGGGTTTCGTACCTGAATGGTCAAATAGAAATCTTATCGGCCGAAAACAAAGTTGGCACTTCTATTAATATAGAGTTAGTTGTTACTACCTAAAGGCTATTTTTACTTCAAACTTTTCGGTCAGGGAACTACATTTTTTCCATACATTCTTAATTTTTAAAAAAATTACACGTTAATTTTCAGTTATATTGTTTAACTTCATAAACATAACTGGAATCAGTATGCATCATCTCATATGAATAATGTTAGTTGTCAAAATACCGGGAGATTCGTATGAAAACAATTCTCATCATTGAAGATAATATTGACATCCGGGAAAGCTGCATAGAAATACTTGAGCTTTCCGGTTATACGGTTCTTCAGGCCGACAATGGAAAGTCGGGTTTCGACCTGGCATTGAAACACAAACCTGATCTAATTCTATGCGACATTATGATGCCTGAAATGGATGGCTATGGTGTTTTGTATTTATTGAATAAGAACGACGAGACAGCCGACATTCCTTTTATATTTCTTACTGCAAAGACCGACCGTATTGATTTCAGGAAAGGAATGGAAATGGGTGCTGATGATTACCTTACCAAGCCTTTTGATGATATGGATTTACTTCATGCAGTGGAAACAAGAATTAACAAACACCTGCGGCAAAAAACCTATCATGGTTCGGCTTTTGAAACGCTCGAAAAGCTTACTTCAGCTACAGGCAAAGGTATGGACGAGCTAAAAGCGCTTATCAACGGCCGGAAAGTTAAGCAGCTTAAAAAAAAGCAGATCCTTTATTACGAAGGCGATAGCCTTAGTGGCTTATATATGATCCTAAATGGGAACATCAAAACCATGAAAATTGCAGAAGACGGAAGACAGTTCATAACCGGCCTCTATGGCCCCGATGATTATATCGGCCTGGATACACTTTTACTCGAAGAAGCGTTTGCGGAAACAGCGGAAGCTGTTGAAGATACATCCTTATACCTGCTGCCAAAAGATCAGGTCTTAAACCTGCTGAACAAATACCCTGAAATCAGTACACAGTTTATTAAAATACTTTCCAATAATATCCACGAAAAAGAGGAACAGCTGTTGGAACTGGCTTACCACTCTGTACGCAAACGCCTGGCAAGGGTATTGTTACGTTTGAATAAAAAAGTAAAACAAGCCGATCAGATCATTGTCTCAAGAGAAGAACTTGCTGCACTTGCAGGCATAGCAGTTGAGACTGTGAGCAGAACGTTAACCGATTTCAAATTTGAAGGCCTTCTGGAGAAGAATGGCAATCAAATCCAACTGCTCAATACCGAAAAGCTGGTAAAGATGAAAAATTAATTGTGCGCGCAATCAGGCAGGAGGATGACAACGGTCATTCTGCGATACCTGGCTGCTCCCTATTTTTACCAGGTATAATTAACGGAACACAATTATGAAAGCAATTTTTTACAGCACCAAGGAAATTGAAAAACCCCTGCTGGTTAAAGCCAATAAAAAAAAACACGAAATTACTTTCGTTGCTGATGCATTAAATGCAGACACAGCCTGCAAAGCGGCCGGAAACGATGCCGTTGTTGTATTCACAAATGATGAGGTAATGGCACCGGTTATCCATAAACTGGCAGCATTGGGCATTAAATATATTGTTACAAGATCTGTAGGTACAGATCATATTGATAAAGCAGCAGCGGAACAGCATGGGATTAAAGTATCAAATATACCTGCCTATTCCCCGCAAGCCATAGCAGAACATGCCGTTGCCCTAGCCATGGCATTGAGCCGGCACCTGGTTCTGGCCAACCACCAGTGCCACCAATACAACTTTAGCCTTAACGGTTTAACAGGGTTTAATTTTTACGGAAAAACCGTTGGTCTGATAGGCCTGGGGCATATAGGTGCGGCAACTGCAACAATTTTTAATGGATTGGGCTGCAAGGTATTGGGCTACGATGTTAAGCCTCAAAACCTGGATAATGTAAAAATGGTTAGCCTGGAAACTTTATATAAGGTCTCTGACATTATCTCTCTTCATACACCACTTACAGCTGAAACAAAGCATATCATCAACGCAGCAGCCATACGAAAAATGAAAAATGGGGTAATGATCATTAACACCTCACGCGGCGGTTTAATTAAAACCAGCGATGCGCTTGCAGGCCTGAAACGAAAAAAAATCGGTTACCTGGGATTAGATGTTTATGAATTTGAAAAAGGGTTGTTTTTTGAAGATCACGAAGTAGACCAGGTAAGGGATCCTTTACTTTCTGAACTCATGGGCCATCAAAATGTGCTCATCAGCCCTCACCAGGCATTTCTGACCCAGGAGGCCTTACAGGAAATTGCGGCCCAAACCATTAAGGTCTTAAATCGCTGGGCGCGCAAAAGTTAACAGACTAATGGTGTGCGATAAATAAGGGCATATCCAGTCCGATCATTAAGGTATCGGCAATACTGTGCTTCAACCACCTGGAAAACTCAGTTCTTTGATAAGCACCTAAAACAACCATTTGACCTTCGCCGGCATTTAGCAGGTGTGACAGTACCATTTCCTCAGTATTTCCGCGCAACAAGGTAAAACTTGAATGCGGGAATCGCCGGTTCACAAAATCTGTCATTAAAATAGATCCGGGAAGCTGAAAATCTGCAACATTTCTTTCATTAACCGTAATGATCTCCACAGGCAGATTTTTCCATCCCTCAAAAATATAGCTGAACATCTTTATGGCATACAACGAAGAAGGTTCGCCGTCGTAAAGGAACACCAGCTTTTTAATTTCCAAAAAATTATCAGGAACCACCAATACCGGACATTGAACATCCGTTAGCAAATCCCTGATAAATTCTGTAGGTTTTCTGGTATCAGACCGGGTAAACTTTTCACGTTCATTAATTACGATAAGATCTGCAAACATGCTTTCGTACTGCAGTTCAATGAGCGGAACACTATGATCGCGGTGGATGGAAAAACTAATATTTGCCTGCTGGCAGGCAGTCTCAAATTCGTAAACTGAATTACTCCTTTGCAACTCATCTTCCCTATCCAGTTTTTTAATGGTCTCATCCGGGTTTAAAGATGTTTTCAACACCTTGCTGAGACTGTAATTCCGGTAAAAAAAGGAGTCAAGAAATACACCGGTCAAATGATCACCATTTTCTTTAGCGATTCTAATGCCGTGCTGAAGTGTGCTTTTACATAGTTTGTAACCGTCGAAAACTGCGAGGATCTTTTTCATAACTATTTATTTTTTTAGATTTAATGAGCAAAAGGAAATACCAGCAATGGAATTTTTGTATGCCGGGATAGTTTGTGCGTATGACTGCCGATAAACAATTTGTATAGCAGATTGTGCGCATGATGGGCCATAGCAATGATATCCACGTCCTTTTGTTCAGCAAGCCAATCAAGTCCGTTATCCACATCGATGTTCCACACGTATTCATATTTGATAGCCGGATAATCTACCCTTGAACATATGCTTTGAAAAAACTCCTCCATTTCTTTATGAAGCTTGCCTTCCAGTTTAACAGCTCTACTGGTAATGTGAACAATGACGATCTGTGCGTTTAATGAGGCGGCAAAATGAGTCAGTTCTGTCACTGCTTCCAGTTCATCCTCATCCAAATCGGTGACAAATACAATTTTCCTGATCTTTTTAAAAGCCGCTTCGTAAGGAACCAGCAAAAGCGGAAAATCCGCCTTATCAATCATCTCCCGGGTATTGCTGCCCAACACCAATTGGGTGACACTGCCTGCCCCGGCCATCCCCATTACTACCAGGTCTATTTTTCTTTTCTTAACCAATGCGGAAACAACTTCGCAAACACTGCCTTTGGCACTTTCGTAAGTCAACTCCGGGCAATACTCACCGGCTTCAGTAGTGCAGGCTCCGGCGGACAACTCCCTGACCATATTATCCAGGTTTCCGGAAACCTCCTGCGCTATCTGCGATGAATCTACCAGAGGCCAGGCTACCTGGGCAGCCATTGGTGCTTCGGCAGGAACTCTGTAGGCATTACATAAAATCACGTCTGCTTTTAAAACTTTTGCAAGCTGTAATGCATAATGCGCGGCATTTTCTGCTGGCACGGAAAAATCTGTTGGCATTAAGATCTTTTTCATAATTGTAACTTTTAATAACCCGAAAATTTATAACACATGGGATGAACAATCTGCCGGGAACACCATCAGTGGAATTTCTATATGTTTCCGAAGCCGTTGAGTATGGCTGCCTTTAAACAACCTGTAAAGTATACTATGCTGCCGGTGAACCATGGCCAGAACCTGTACGTCTGCATGATCTGCAAGCCAGTCCAGGCCTTCGTCTACCCCTTTATCTAAAATATGCCGGTAATAAATTTTAGGATAGTTTACTTTATTGGTGATGTCATTTAAAAACCCGTCAATTTCCTTCTGTTCCGCCTCAGTTATTTTTTCATCTTTGCTGGTGATGTGCGCAAGCAATAACTGTGCATTTAAAGTTCTTGCAAAACCCGCGAGGACATGAATTACCGCGATATCAGCTTTGCTCAGGTCTGTGGCAAAGGCAATCTTGTGTATGCGCCTAAAAGTGGCTGCTTTAGGTACAAGCAAAACAGGAAGTCTGGCATTTTCGACCATCGCCCGGCTATTGCTTCCCATTAAAAACTGCGTAACGCCTCCTGCTCCTGACATGCCCATAACCACCATACCAACATCTTTATGCCGGGTTAGATCATTCACCACAAAAGACACGGATCCAATGCCGGTTGCAAACTCAACTGCCGGGCGATAGCCATCCGATGGGGTTGCAAACTCCTCTGCAGCCTCCATTTTCATGGCCAGCCGCTGTAAGCTGGCTTCTGCTTCCTGTTCAAGTGTTTCAAATGCGATTAAAGGTGTAGCAACATGTGCCGCAACCGGGATTTCAACGGGTACCATTATCGCATTACAAAGCTTAATGTTGGTTTTAATTTCTCTGGCCAGATGCATGGCGTAGGCACCAGCATTTTTCGCAGCCAAAGAGAAATCAGTAGGTACTAGGATATTTTTCATAACATTTCATTTAATAGTTTAGCTGTTTTATTTTGACTTCTTTGATGCCATCTGGTACACCAGATCCGTAAAAAGCCATTTCCAGTGCCTCATCTTTCTGATAGATGTCATCATATTCCACAATTCCCAGTTCGCCTATTTCGCAGGTTAAGTAAGTGACCTTAATGGGAACCGCTTTTTTAAGGGTAAAATTTTTAGGCAAATAAGCAGTCATTGCCTGGTGTAAGGATGCTGCCTTTTGCTTAGCCCCGTCGAGCGTCAGGAGTAATGTAGCTAACTTTTCGGCCTGCTGCACCCGGATACAACCGTGACTTAAGGCACGATTTTCTCTATTAAAATATTGCTGTTCAGGGGTATCATGCAGGTAAATATCGTATGGGTTCTGAAACCTGAAAACAACAAGTCCCAGCGCATTATCGCAGCCTGCAGATTGACGCAGAAAGTAGTTTCCTGGATTTTTTCTTACAGCCAGCAGGTTCTCTCTGACTGCTGCAATGTAATTTCCATGGTGGTCGTAAATTGCAAAATGATTGTTATCCAGATAAGCCGGATTTTTTAACGCCTTGGGCAGTATTTCTTTAGTAAAAATATTTTTAGGCACCTTCCAGTCTGGAGCAGTGGAAAAATGGGTTATGGAACTCTGCAGTTCATGAGTTTGGTTTCCAGGTTTACCTACAACCACTTTGAACTGGAAAATCGTATCTGGCGTTTGAAGCTTTAAAGTATAGGAAGGTATGTTTATCTGTATAAAAGTATCTTCATTTATTGCTGCCCAGCGCAGCCTTTCCATGTTGATGGCCAGTTTTCGGGCCACTCCTTTAGGGACCTCATAACAATCCCCAACATATTGTCCTGTCATTAATCTCATTTGTTCCTGCATGAGCACATATGATTTTGTTTTGGGCTGTACGTCCAGAACTGCACTCATAAAATCTTTTTGCGGTATGGCCTTTCTTAAAATTTCTTCGGCATAAAAGCCATTGACCATGCCTTGGTCTATTGTTTCAGCAGTAATTGCAGGGTTTAGTTTCCCAAAGTGCAAATGATTCATAAAGCTGATCAATGCATCGCTCAACATCATGTCAAATCTGACTTTTTGTGAGGTGCTTACTGCAGATGGGCTTTCGAGTATGTCATGCATAGTGCTATATAAGACTTCTTTTGGATGGTAATCTGCATGATTAAGGCCAAACTGCAGAACACAATCAAGCATCAACAACGCTTCCCAGGTTTTCCGCACATCTTTTTCCGGACTGGCCCACATTGCCTGAAATCCTGTCTGGCTATAGAACCTTTCAACAGATTTCGGATAATGAAATTCTGACATTTCTGTTTTACTGGCAAGCACTCGTTTTATCTCTGCATTTAGCGTGGTATCTTTAAATAGTGTTGCGGCCTGGGCATAAGCGGTTAGGTGCAGCAGTAAAACAATAAGCGCCAATGCAGTATATATTTTCTTTTTGGCGTTAAAATGAAAGGTGGTGTGCATTTTCATAACTTCTTATTTTTCATCTAAAGCTCTTAAATTTCAATGGGTTAAATAATGACAGGCATCACCATAGGGCATGATTTTCGGCACTATATAAATTTATTCTCATACTGAACAGTATACTTCCAAATGATAAACAGGAAATTATACTTAACACGACCCAGCCTATGAGTGGAACCATGAGTAATAGGTTAATCAATAAAAAAATGATTAGCGAAAAACCAGTAAGAGGCCAGAAACTCAGGTTAAAATTTCCTAATTTATTAATCCAGTTTGCGACTGAAACGGCAGATATAAAAACAGACAATAGAACCAAAATGATATAAACGAGTAAAACCATTAGCCCCAATGGAATACCAAATAAGGTTATTATTGAAAGCAACGCAACTACAGGTACTCCTGCAAAAAAAATTATTCCAAACAGAAAAGACCTCAGGCTATGATGTAAAACATTATCTGTTGTTTTCTTTAGTACATTGCCCAATATGTTCTGGGTGAGCATAAGAAAAATAAATATGCCCAGATAATACCACAAAAAGGCTAAAACGGAAATGAAATCTGGTTGTATCATGGTTTTTATCTTTTTAGTTACTGTAGGTCAATTTCTGTATAGATTTATTGCTTTCAAATGATCGAAGTCAGCTTTATGAATGACAACTGTCACTCTGCCGCCAGCCAGTTTCTCCGAAATTTGGTTCGTTATGGATTACCACGAGATCATTAAACTGATTGCAGAGGATGAGAACCTGTTTACCCATCAATGCAAGCTTGTTCCAAAAGAAAACCTCTGCCTTCCCGGTCCGGATTACATTGACCGCGTTTTCCTGAATTCTTCAAGGAACATTCAAACCCTGCGCAACATGGAAGTATTGTACAGGCACGGCCGGCTTGCGGGCAGCGGTTACCTTTCTATACTACCTGTTGATCAAGGACTTACGCAGGTACCAATTCCATTCAGGATGTGTATCTGAACAAGCAAATTACAATTGCGTAACTCCTTTAAACGTTCGTCGTTCAATTATCTTCAAAGAGCCATTTGAAGGGCTTTATCTTTTGCTCAGGTTTAAGGGCGTAACGCTTGATACTTTTTTCTTTAATCAGCGTAACAGCCTCCTCAATGCTGTCTGTTACCAGGAACAATTGTGTATCCATATCAGTAACAGTACGGTACTTTTGCATTTGCATAATGTGATCCAGCAGTTCTTTATGATAATCTTTCCCAAAAATGATGATGGGAAAATCACTGATCTTGCGGGTTTGGATCAAAGTTAAGGCTTCAAAAAACTCATCCATCGTACCATAGCCTCCAGGCATCACTACAAAAGCAAAGGAATATTTAACCAGCAAAACTTTACGGATAAAGAAATGACGGATATAAACCCATTTATCCAGGTAGGGATTAGGCTGCTGTTCTCTGGAAAGCTGGATATTACAGCCTACTGACCGTCCACCTACATCCCTGGCACCCCGGTTGGCAGCCTCCATCAGACCAGGCCCGCCCCCTGTCATTATGGTAAAGCCGAGTTTGGCAAATTCCGCTGCTGCCTTACGCGTGAAATCATAATAAGGATGATCATCCTTAAAACGGGCAGAACCAAAAATGGTAATACAGGGGCCAAGAAAATGCAGCTTTCTAAAGCCATAAATAAATTCACGCATTGTTTTCAGCGTAAAAAGCAGTTCTTTCCATCTTGACTGCGGCCCCTGCAAAAATATAATTTCCGACTTACTCATTTTAAAAAATACAACATCAGGCATGAAACAGTAAAACATCTTCTGCCTGCTTCATAATTTTCACCGGCAAATGGAGTTCGGTCTGAATCTTTACCCTGAGCGCTTCCTGGGCGCAGGGCTCTCCGTGCACCAGCATGATCTGCTTAGGCTGCTTTTCAAACTTTCCTATCCAGCGCAAAAGCTCCGCCTGATCTGCATGTGCCGACAGGCCTTGTATCTCTTTCACATTGGCCCTAACTTCGAAGTACCTGCCATGAATTTTTAACTCATGGCTATGATTAAGCAATGCCCTACCCCGGGTTCCTTCAGCCTGGAAACCGATAATAAGAATGGTGTTTCTACCATCTCCAATATAGTGTTTCAGGTATTCCAGTACACGGCCACCAGAGAGCATGCCGCTTGCCGCAATAATGATTTTACTTCTTTTATTATCAATCGTAGAAATGGTGTCGGCGAATTCACGGTTAATGGTGATATGATTGCTCACTTGCAAATATTCCGCCTTTGAAACTGTAGTAAATTCATCAGCATAACGGATCAGAATACTGGTTGCCGTTGCCGCCATTGGACTGTCCAGCACAACCGGCAAATCCGAAGGTATCCTTTTTTGTATTTGCAAAGTATTGATCATATAAATCAGTTCCTGCGCCCGCCCTACCGCAAAACTGGGTATAAGAATATTACCATGTTGATCGATTGTTTTGTTGATGACATCGGCCAGTTCGTCATAGGGGTCTGTATCGTCATGAAGCCTGTCACCATAAGTGGATTCCATTACGATATAATCGGCAGCGGTAAAAAAATCCGGCGGCGGTAAAAGCGGACTATTATCTCTTCCAATGTCGCCCGAAAAAACAATTACTTTTTCAAAACAGGTCAGTTCTATAGAACATGCCCCTAAAATATGTCCGCAGGTTTTAAACCGAAAATGAATGTGATCACTTAAACTGACATAAACATCACAGTTGATGACCTTAAAATGTTTAAAGGAAAACCGGGCATCCTCAACGGTATAGAGCGGCTTTGCCGGATGGTGCCTGGTATAATGATGTTTATTTGCCCGTTCAGCATCCTCTTCCTGTAGTTTTGCACTATCCAGAAGTATCAGCTGTGTAAGTTCATATGTTGGTTCACTCATATAAATATTTCCTTTGAATCCATTTTTAACCAACAAGGGAATATAGCCGCAGTGGTCCAGATGCGCATGGGTCAGAATGATCACATCAATTTCTGAGGCAGCTATATGCAATGGTTGCCAGTTCTGTTCGCGAAGGGACTTTATTCCCTGGAACAAACCGCAATCAATAAGGATATTGAGTTCGGGAGTTTTCAGTAAATGTTTGGAACCTGTCACTGTCCCGGCAGCCCCCAGCGATTGTAAAATTACGTCGTTCATCTTTGTATGATTATTTTACATAAAGTTGAAGGAACAAAGGGAAATAAGATATGACTTCCGGCACATTAATGAGTGATTAACAGCACACAATGCTGTGCGCAACCTCACGGCAGGTTACTATTCAGATAAATAGCTTTACTTATCTAAAACTCATAGCCATGAAACAAAATATTCCCTCTGAGCATGCGCAGACAGCATTTCACAATCTGCTGCTGACAGAAATTTCAGCACTGGTTAATTTTGCCAGAAGATTCTCCATAAATGTTGAAGATGTAAACGATCTGGTACAGGATACCCTCATCAAAGCATTGAGATTTTCTGAAAAATTCAAAAAAGGCACCAGTCTTAAGGCCTGGCTGTTTGTAATCATGAGAAATACCTATATCAATAACTACCGGAAATTGAAATTTATGCGTGATAAGGTAGGACTACTTGATGATGTGGATATGGGAAAAGTACTTTCACAATTTACCGCGTATAATGCGGGTGAATCCAGGTTCACCGGTAAGGATATTGAAACTGCGCTGGAAAAGCTGCCTTCCGACCTGTATATCCCATTTAAAATGTTTATAAGCGGATATAAATATCATGAAATTGCGGAGCAAACCGGCGTTCCATTAGGCACTGTAAAAACGCGTATCCATAATGGACGGATGACCCTTAAAAAAGCACTTAAAATATACCAAAATGATAACCAGCCACATTATAACAATAACTTTTAGTCCGGCAATTGACAAGAGCGCCTCGGTGCCGTTGTTAATCCCGGAAAAAAAACTGACTTGCACAGCACCTGTTTATGAACCAGGTGGTGGAGGAATAAATGTGGCCAGGGCAATTAAAAGACTGGGTGGAAATGCTATTGCGATCTATCCTGCCGGTGGATACACGGGAAAATTGCTGACAACATTGCTTACTGATGAAAAAGTGGATGTGCTCCCTATAGAAACAAAGGAGCATACCCGTGAAAACATCACGATAAAAGAAACTGTAACCAATAACCAGTACCGGTTTGGCATGCCGGGGGTGAGCGCTAGCAGCAGTGTATATAAAAAATGTCTTAAGCTAATAGAACAACAGCAAGCTCCCGCTTACATAGTGGTTAGCGGGAGTTTGCCTCCGGGCGTGCCACCAGACATCTTTAAAAAAATAGCAGAAATTAGCCAGGCTAAAAATGCCAGACTTATAGTCGACACTTCGGGTGAGGCGCTTAAACAGGCTTTGAAAGCAGGCGTTTACCTGATTAAGCCAAATTTAAAGGAACTGGCCAACCTGTCTGGGCTGCAGGTTTTGGCAGTTGATGATGCTGAAAGAGCGGCTAAAGAAGTGCTGAACAAATACAAATGCGAAGTCATTGTTACTTCTTTGGGTGCTGAGGGGGCTTTCCTCGTTACGCCATCAATGTCCCTGAAGATTAAAGTTCCCACAGTGAAAACAGAAAGTACCGTAGGGGCTGGTGACAGCATGCTGGCAGGAATTGTTTACAGCCTTTTTGACTCCAGAAGTCTTACCGATGCAGCGCGATATGGAGTCGCCTGCGGCACCGCTGCAACGATGAACCCCGGCACAGAACTATGCCATCTGAAAGATGTAGAAAAATTATATCAGATTATTTCACAAAATGAACAACGCCATGGGCATGAAAAAAAAACTGAATGATGATGTATCATCTGCTGAAAACGAATTCCTCAACAAACTTCATAAAATTGTTGAGGAAACAATAAAAGAAGAAGATCTGGTGCTCAACAATCTGCTCCACCCGGCTAAAGAACAGCTCACAAACGGGCAAAAAATCTCTGACAGGGTAGCCCGTTTTGGCGGAAGCTGGAAGTTTATTATTTTCTTTGTCATTCTACTGGCCCTCTGGATTGTTTACAATGTTACAGCGATAAGCAGCAGGGCTTTTGATCCTTATCCGTTTATATTGATGAATCTGATCCTCTCCTGTATAGCGGCATTGCAGGCTCCCATAATTATGATGAGTCAAAACCGAAAAGAAGAAAAAGACCGCATGAGAAGTGAAAATGATTATCTGATTAACCTCAAAGCCGAAATGGGTATTCGCAGCCTGCACCAGAAAATGGACCTGCTGCTTGGAGAGCAGATCAAAAAACTGTATGATCTGCAGGCTGTAGAAATCGAATTATTGAGAGACCTTAAGAACAAATCAAAATCGATCCAGGATTAAAGCATGGCTTTATCCGATAAAAAGTATAAGCAGCAATTTTGAAACTATTATTTATAGCTGGCTGTTTAACATAAAAACGATACTATGGAAAGCCACCCTTTTTGGTTCTTTATTCTGGCAATAGTAGTTGCCTGCATATCCTGGACAGTTACCAAAGAAGAAATATTTAAAGAGCCCCGGGAATACTGTGTTGCAAAATCAAAATCCTGCAGTACCTTATTGAAACGGAAATTTTTTTATGTGTTTACCTGCGAATATTGCTTCAGCCACTATGTAACACTCATTTTACTGCTAATAACCGATTACAAATTACTTTACGAAAACTGGATTGGCTACATCATAGCTGGCTTTACCATTGTATGGATGGCTAACCTGTATATGAGTTTATACAATATCATCCGGATAGATCTGAAAAAAGGAAAAATCACAGCGGAAGAAGAAGCCGAAAAACTTAAAATTCAAAAAGCGAATGCTGATCACATCAGGATCCCATAAAAAATCCTGAGCAAGCCGCCTGCGGTCCTTAAAAACAAATTTTCATTCAGGATTGTTAAGCACCGCAAGTGAGGTGTATCCATTCCATTACCTACATGAAATTTTATGAATCAGAGACCAGCAAACATATCCATCAAAAAAGATTACCTTTCACCAGCAAAAAATTTAGGCTATCGCACTGAAGATTTGATTTGGAAAGTGCATAACCAAACACCCAAATGAAGCAAAAATTACTACAATCTGCCATGGACAGTTCTGCTGCCATGATACAGGTATTTGAAGCTGTACGCGACAGCAAAGGCACTATTATCGATTTTAAATGGATTTTAAACAACCCAGCTTCAGAAAAAGTGTATGGCGATGTCCTGGGCAAGAGCCTGCTCAGTTTAAATCCGGGTGTAATTGAAGAAGGGATATTCGATACCTTTAAGCAGGTAACTGAAACCGGCATTCCCGATGCATCAGAAAGACATTACGTTCATGAACAGTTTAAGGGCTGGTTTTACCAGTCGGTCGTGAAACTGAACGATGGAGTAGCAACTTCAACCATCGACATTACCCATATCAAAACCACCGAATTGAATGCCAGATCCGGACTTGAGTTTTTCCAATCGGTGGTCGACAGCTCACTCGACGTCATCCAGGTGTTTGAAGCCGTAAGAAATGAAAAGGGAAATATCATCGACTTTGTATGGATTCTGAACAATACCCAGGGCGTTAAGCAAAATGGGGATGTAATTGGCAAACGCCTGACCACATTAAGCCCTGGAGTAATTGTGAGCGGGATTTTTGATAAAATGGTTCATGTTACTGAAACTGGCATCTCCTATAAACACGAACATCATTATCCATATGAACATTTTGGGGACGCCTGGTTTTACCAGGCACTCGTGAAGTATGAAGATGGTATTATCATGACCACGCGCGACATCACTGCAGAAAAAAGAGCGGAGCAGGAGCTGCTGAACATAAAAGATGACCTGGCCAAACAGGCTGCCGATAAGTATGTTTGGTTATTCAACTCGATTGAGCAGGGTTTTTGCACAATCGAAATGATTTTTAATGAAGCAGATGAACCGGTAGATTACCGTTTTTTGGAGATGAACAAAGCATTTGAAGCACAAACAGGCCTCACAAATACAGTCGGAAAAACAGTAAGGGACATCTTACCTGAGCACGAAAATCATTGGTACGAAATCTACGGAGAAGTTGCAAAAACCGGACTGTCTAGGCATTTTGAAGAATATGCAGCCGCCCTGGGCCGCTGGTACGACGTTTATGCTTTCCGAATTGATGCGCCCGAAGACCATCATGTTGCGGTTCTTTTTAATGACGTTACCGAACGAAAAAAAGCGGCCGAGAACCTGCTTAAAGCACAGGAAGTAGAAAAAAAGCAGCAACATCGCAGGGAGCTGCTCAAAGCTACGCTAAACGCCCAGGAAAAAGAGCGCCGTCGGATTGCAGAAAACCTGCACAATGGACTTGGGCAGATTCTATTCGGGGCCTTGCTTAATTTTAACCAGATCAACCTGAAAAAAGGTGAATCCTGGACAGCCCGCCATGATGAAATCAGACAGACGACAACCTCACTCCTGCAACAGGCCATCAGGGAGTCCCGAGATATTTCCCATGAATTAATACCCAATGTACTGCAGGACTTTGGCTTTAAGGCAGCCATTGAAGATATATGCAAACAGTTTAAGGGCGTACTGGATATTCGTTGTTTATTCCATAACCTGCCTGAGGTTATGGAACAGTACATTGAAATTGTCATCTACCGGAGCGTTCAGGAACTTCTTGTCAACATCATCAAACATGCCGGCGCAAATAAAGTAACCGTCGGCATCAATTACGATGCAAAGCAGTATACCGTTGAGGTAAGCGATAACGGCCAGGGCTTTGACGCAAAGAAGGTTTCCTATGGCATTGGCTTGCACACCATCAGGCAACACGTGGAGCTGCTAAGGGGTGTGCTCAACATTTCTCCGGCAAATCCCGGAACAAGGGTACAGCTTACCATACCTTCCTGATTATGAGGTTATGTTCACAGGTATGGTAAAGTAAAAAGTGCTTCCTTTTCCAACTTCACTTTCTCCCCATATTTCTCCGGAATGACGGGTGATAATTTCATTGGCCAGATACAGGCCTATTCCAAGTCCCGAAATGTTGGGTGCTGACTCGTCTACACGATAAAATCTTGTAAAGATGCTCTTTAGCTTGTCTTTTGGTATGCCCGGACCGAAATCTTTTACAGACACCACCACTTTTTCGGCTTCGTACCTGAGTGTTACTTCAACACGGTTGGCTAAAGGCGAGTATTTTATGGCATTCGACAAGAGGTTAATTACCACCTGTTCGATCCGCTGGGCATCGCCATCCACCAGGCATTGTGCTACATCACTTTTAAAAGTTATGGTATGTGCGGATACACTTTGCTGGATGAGTTCAATGGCTTCTTCAACAATCTGCTTCAGGTCAAAGGTATCGATTCTTAATTTTAGCTTGCCAGCCTCAATTTTCGAAATATCAAGTAAATCGTTAACCAGTGTGGTAAGTCTGGAAACCTGGTGCAGTGCTTTATCCAGAAACAGCTGATGCTCGGTACCTGCAATCCTCCTGCCGAGTATCTGAAGATAACCGTTGATGCTGGCCAGCGGTGTTTTAAGTTCGTGGCTGGCCAGTCCGATAAATTCGTCCTTTTTGTCGTTCAGGGCCATCACTTCCTCCAATAATTTTGCATTGTCCAGACTTATGGCAGCCTGTGCAGCTATCGAAGTGACCAATATTTCATGCTCTTCGGTAAATTTTCCTGATTCGGGATGCCCAAAGAACAATCCGCCTATCACTTTGCCCGATCTGGATATCACAGGCACAGCCAGGTAACTCACCACCGGCAAATGACCTTTTGGCATGCCAAAATGAGGAGCATTATGGCCATAGCGAGGGTCTTTTGTAATGTCATCTACCCTTACTACGCGCTCACCGGAAAAAGTGGGGTGAAAAACAGCCGTATTCCTGGGCATTCCAAACTTATCGAATGCTTCACGGGGTGCACCCGACAAGGTATAAAGCATGTAAGATTCACCTTCTTCATCTATCTTGTTGTAAAAGAAAGCACCGAACCTTGCCCCTGTAAGGTTAGTGGTGGCATCGGTAACCTTTTGCAAAATCTTATTCAGATCCAACTCTTCTGAAATGGAGCTCATCACCATATTCATGATCTCCAGCCGCTCGGTATATTGCCTGGCAGCATGCTGCGATATGACCTGCGCGCTAATGTCACGTGCGATTTTAGATGCCCCGATAATTTTGCCGTTCTCGTCAATAACCGGCGATACTGTTATCGACAGCTGCACCAGCTTTCCATCTTTACCCATGCGTACCGTTTCAAAATGGTCTATTTTCCGGCCATTTTTAATCTGGGAAATGATGTAATCTTCCTCCTGAAAACGATCAGGGGGAATGATGATAGAAATGTGCCGCCCTATCGCCTCCTTTTCCTGGTAGCCAAATACCCTTTCGGCAGTAGGGTTCCAGCTTGTAATTATACCTTCCAGCGTTTTACTTATAATGATATCATCGGATGAATTAACAATGGCTGCCAGTCGTGCCTGCTTCTCATCAAGTTCAGCAAGTCTGAGTTCGTTTAATTTTTGATCGCCCCGCAACTCCTCATTCATATTCTGAAATAAATCTTGTTCATTTTTATTTAAGTTCCCAATTATACACCAAAAGGATGTAAGTCTTTGAATATTTAAAGCTAATATTTTTATTGGGATTAAAGCCGAAAGATTGAACTTCCTTTAGCTTAGCACCATATCTTTCAGGGTAAATAAGTTTGCTATTGCATTACCCATGGTATTGTTAAAATAACAGAATACAGTTTTATCTTCTTGCAACCAGCTCCGGATATACCCTGCATATTCGTAAAGCACCTCATCTTCATAGCTTCCTCCGTACCTTCCATCGGGGCCATGAAAGCGCAGGTAAATAAAAGGAAGCGCTGTTTCCAGCATTGGCGTAACTGCAGGTGGCTTATCCTGAATTACCATACCCATGCCATACGTATTGAGCAACCTGTACACTTCGTCCCGGTAAAGAGATATATGTCTGAATTCCAATGCAATATTCCATTTGCTTTCCGGATCAGCAGCTCTCAGTACATCCATCAGCAAGGCCAGCTGCCGCAATTCACTTATGCTTACGCTGGGTGGAAACTGCACCAGCAAACACCCTTTTTTATGGCCTGCCTGATCAATAACCTCCATAAAATGTTTTACGGCTTCCGGATCAAATGCAAGATGCTTGTTGTGGGTGATGCCCCTGTAAAGCTTAAAAGTAAACCTGAAATCATGGGGCACCTCATGTGCCCATTTCGCTACTGTAGCGGCTTTTGGCACTTTATAAAAAGAGCTGTTCACTTCAAGACTGTTCATTAAAGAACCATAAAAACACAGGCGGCTTTTGTCCCGGAACGCTTCCGGATAAAAAAGCTTATTCCGGACAGGTAGCAGCAGGCCACTTGTTCCGGAATAATAATTTGGAAAAATGTTTTTTTTTAAAGCCATATCAGGAGGAACAGCTTTAATTTTTCAGGAACTCCGCATGATACATCTTCAGGTTTTTCTTTAGCACCATTCTGGCACAATGAATTCTGGTTTTTACAGTACCTATAGGAATATTCAATTCTGCAGCAATCTCGTGGTATTTATAACCTTCAAAATACTTGATAAATGGATAGTAGTATTCATAAGGTAATTTAGCTAAGGCTCCCTGAATGTCATCCAGCGCGCACTTGCTTTCTCCTTTGTTACTTGCGGCATTATTTTTATAATTATCGGCAGCAAGCCCGGCACTTTCGGCTTTATAAAATTTAAGCTTGTTGGCCCTGCGGTAATTATTGATAAAAGTATTTTTTAAGATCATGTACAGCCAGCTTTTTAAATTGGTTCCCTGCTCAAATTTTGTAGCATAACGAATTGCCTTGAGGAAGGTCTCCTGAACCAGATCATCGGCGTCGTCTTCGTTTTTGGTAAATGAAATTGCAAAGTGGCGTAAGGTGTCTCTGAATGTAAATAACTGCCTGTTAAATTCCAGTGATTCTGTTTTCATATTAAGGGGTTTTAAGATTAGGGTTACCTTAAAATCCCAAACACTATGCCGTTAGCTGGCCTTTTTTAACAGACCCTTCGTTCTAAAGGAACCAGTAAATATTTTGGGTATTTCCACAGTTCACATCGGGTATAAACATCCTTAAACTACCGTATTTATACCTGTATTAAAAATATTTACCTGTAGGCTAATCCATGCAGTGCTGCCTCATTGCACAAAGCCGTTTAAAACGGCATATCGTATGAGTGCGGCGGTATTTCTGGAAGCGGTTTTTTCGAGTAAACTCTGGCGGTGCCCTTCCACAGTTCTTTTACTGATAAACAGCTTATCAGAAATTTCATTATTGGTTAAGCCTTCCGCAATCAAATGCAGCACTTCAATTTCACGGGCCGAGAAGTCTGTTTTGTCGTTTGAGATGGTTAAAATATTTGGCCCGCATTGTATAGACTTTTCGAACATTTTCATGGCAAGTTCCGAACAAAGGTATTTACCCCCATTATGAACGTGTTTAAGTGCAAAAATAAGTTCATCGGCACTTACGCTTTTTAACAGGTACCCAGCCGCGCCGTTGATAAAGGCCTCGGATATATATTTTTCATTGTCGTGCATGGAGAGTATCACAACTTTTGTATCCAGACAGCGCGCTTTAATTTCTTTAAGCAAACCTAAGCCATCCAACTCCGGCATATTGACATCGGCAAGTACCACATCAGTTTTATCTGCTTTGGAAAGATATTCCAGCACCTCCCTGCCATTTACAGCCTCGGCCGCAATGTGAATGCCCTTATCTATTTCGAGTATCATCCTGATCCCGTTTCTTACAATGTTATGGTCTTCTGCCAGTATTACCTGTATCATATGTGCTCTACTTATTAATAAATCAGGGGCTAAAAGCCCCTGATTCATCTATTATACCAACTGATCTCTCAGCGCTTTGATTTCGTCGTGCGAAGCCTTTAGCTCTGTTTGCTGATCGGTAATCAAAGATCGTAAATTTGCTGATAAACCATCTGCTTCAAGCGCCATCTTATACGCCTTCTGTGCGGCATCTTCGCCAAATTCGCAATTGCTTAAAACCGTTTCGCGGTCGTGCCCAGTAAACATGGCTTTAATGTCCATCCATGCCCTGTAAATTTTTCCGGATGTTGTTGTACCCGTATCCGCATCACCACCAAGTACCTGCAATTCCTGAACCAGTGCCGCTTTGTGCCTGTGGCTTTGTCTTACCATTTCAACGAACAGGGTTTTCAGATCTGTATCTTCTACATGTAATTCTTCAATGGCTTTCTGGTAGCCGGCGATCCTGTCGTTTGTAATCTGTACAAGATCGTTTAAGATTTCTTTATTATTTTCCATTTTTAAAAGGTTTTGATGTCTTATAAGAACAGTCGCCATTGATTATGGTTTTCCTTTTTTTAAGACTAACTTTATCAGGCACATCCAAGCTGATAAAATGAAAAGATTTGTTCCAATTTGTTTTTTTTTGCTGTATGGAGCATCAGTTTTTGGCCAAACCAGTGATAAAAAGGGCATACAGTTCTTTGAAGGCAGCTGGCAGCAACTACTGACCCAGGCCGCTAAAACCAATAAAATGATTTTTATAGATGTTTATACCGATTGGTGCGGCCCCTGCAAATACATGGATAAATTTGTATTTACCGAACAGGCAGTTGGCAACAAGTACAACGTCACATTTATAAATTATAAAATAGATGCAGAAAAAGGTGAGGGTAAAAACCTTGCCGCGAAATATAATGTAAGGGCTTACCCTACCTATCTTTTTCTGAACAGCAACGGCGATCTTGTGCACAAGGTAGTGGGCGAAAGAGAAAAAAAAACCTTTATTAACATCGCCGATGAGGCCCTGAAGGCCGGTGGCGATAAATTTAATCTTGCTCATCTGGAAAAGACTTATCATGAGGGTAACCGTGACCCGCTTTTTCTGCGCAATTATCTGGACCGGCTTTCGGCAATGAATATGGACAATACAGCGGTGCTGGATGCTTATTTTAAAACCATCCCCAAGGGGCAGTTAGGCGAAGATGCGACCCTGCTGTATCTGGCCAATCAGCTGAGCGGAAAGCAGTCTGCATCGCTGGATCACCTGATCCGCTATTACGATAAACTGAGCATAGCCTCAAAAGAAAAAACCACGAACCGTTTGTTTGAAAAAGTGGTCAGAAATGCAGCGGGACTTGCATTAACAGAGAAAAGACTGACAGCCTATCCAGATCTGATGGCATTTGGCAAACAGCTTTATGGCCTTACCGAAAACCAGAAAGCCGTCATGAACCGGTACGATCTGATGTATTACGGCTTAACCCGTAACTATCAGGGTGTAAAAAATGCAGGCTACAAAATGGCTGCCCAACCTTTTGCTATTTCTGCTGATAGCCTTCGGGCCGAAGATAAACGCCGCTTCGACAAAGTAATGCAGCCATTTATCAGCGGTGAGAAAGACAGCACAAAAACCCCGGGGTTTGAAGAAGAAAAAAAATACCTGGTAAACCAGTATACCATGGAAATTGCCGAACAACTTTACACTGCTGCAAAAGCATTTGCTGATTTACCCGCTACCGAGCACCAGGCATTGGCAGATGCCCTAAAATGGGCGAAAAGGTGCAGGGAGCTGAAACCAGATGCCAAAGTATTCATTGACCTGGTCAAAACACTGGAAGCCCTCGCCCCTTAATTTTTCGGAAACAAAATTGTAAATATTGTGCCTTCACCTACTTCTGATTGAACATTAAGCTGTACCTGGTGGTACAATGCGATACTTTTCACAATGGCCAGGCCCAGCCCGTAACCTACATCTCCTTCCAGATTGGTCTTCATAAAGCGGTCAAAAACAAAGGGCAGATCTGCTTTGGCAATCCCGATTCCCGTATCCTTAATGGTAAGCTCATAGGCGCCATTGGCTAAATAGCTGTCATTTATAAAAATCTCTCCATGAAGGCGGTTAAATTTTATGGCATTGTGCAGCAGGTTAAAAAACAGCAGGAACAACAGGTCCTTATTCACATCTTTCAGTACCGCCGCAGGGGAAACATCCAAAAAGATCTTTATTTCCTTTTCCTCCAGCCTATGGCCGATCTCATCGACGATTTCGTTAAACAACTGTAAAGGTTTAACCTCTTCCTTTCTGATGTACTGCTCGTTTTCAATCCTGGAAATCAGAAGCAATGATTTCGTTATGTTTTTTAACCTGTCTACCGTTTTCATCATTTCTACAACAGCTATAGTTGAGGGCTCGTCCAGTGTTTCCTCCCTTAGCAGGTTTTCCATCTTATTCTGTAAGATACTGATTGGTGTCATCAGCTCATGCGAGGCATTGGAGGTAAATTCCCTTTCCTTATAAAAGGCCTCATTGATTTGGTTCATTAACAGGATCAGCGATTCATCCAGGTATTTAAAATCAGTTGTACTGGTTTTGATCTGCTGCTGTTCTGCTTTAAAAGGAAACTTTCTGTTGATCAGCCGGGTATTTATAATTTTTGCCAGCGGGCGGATCAGTAAACGGATAAAAGTAAGGTCAATCAATATCGTGAGCACAATAAGGGTGATCAGCACGTATAAAGCAAATTCCTGTAAAGGTTTGTTGTACTGGTTGATACTTGCCGTTGTCTTACCAATTTCGAGCAGGTAGTTCTTGTTCTTTTCCTTAAAGGTATAGCTTAAAACCCTATAGTTGAGGGTATCGCTTTCAATCAAACGCTGGGAATCTTTGATGGTATCCATCTTTATTCCGGCACCAACCGGCAGCAGGGCTATGAATTCTTCTTTGAGCATGGTATAACTACCATAGGTCTCATCGCCCTGAAAATAATAATCCAGGCCGTTCTTTCCTATTATGCTGAGCACCTTCTTTCGCTGCTGCTTTAAAGTATAATTGGTATATTCTGAAGCGATCTGTCTGACCAGAAATGGAAGTGTCAGAACAAACAGCAATACAATCACCAGTTTTGATCCGGTAATGAAAATGGTAAGTTTAGCCGATAGTTTCATTGTTTATTTTTTAATCCGGTACCCCACACCACGTACGGTTTCGAGCCAGTCTGTATCGGCCCATGCGTTTAGTTTTTTACGGATATTTTTGATATGTGCATCAATATAATTGGAATCGTAATCGTCGTTCACGAAGGTGCCCCAGATGTGTTCGCTCAATTGCACGCGCGTAAGCACCCTGTTTTTATGCAGCAGAAGGTAACTCAGGAGGTCAAACTCTTTACGGGAAAGTTCTATCTTTTCTGCTCCGAACAGCACCATTCTTTTAGGGATATCGATGTGAAAGCTGCCAATGGCGATGAGTTCCTCTGTAATGCTGAATTTCCTGCGGGCAATGGCCTGCATTCGCGATTGCAGTTCCAAAAGATAGAATGGTTTGGCCAGGTAGTCATCGGCCCCCAGGTCCAGTCCGCTCACCCTGTCCTTCAGGTTTGTTCTGGCCGTGATGATGATGTAAGCGGCATCCGGGTTGCTCGTTTTTGCCCTTTTTAAAACTTCAAGACCATCACCATCAGGCAGGCTCAGGTCTATCAATATGAAATCGTAGGTGTTCAGTTCCAGCTGTTCCAGCGCAGCCCTGAAGGAATGTACAATATCACAAAGGTAGAACCCTTTTTTCAGAAAGGCCTCCATTTCGTAGGCCAGTGTTTTTTCATCCTCAACAATTAATACCTTCATTTGCGGTAAGATTAAAACTGATAGTAAAAACCAAGACCAAAAAACGATTGCCGGGATTTCAGTTCAGCATCTGCTTTTGCCCCCAGCACAGACCACTGGTAGCTAAACTCGGCCATATAGTTTGCCCGGCTCAGGTAAAGTGGCAGTTTAAAATTATAAGATAACATATTAAAACTGTCGGACGCAGTAACAACAGTAGTGGTTGAATTGGAATTTCCTGGCTGCACCGGGGCTTTGCCCTTCCCCTTTGCTTTATCCCGGTTACTCTTTTCTATGGTATAGCTTTCATAAAAATGCCGGGTGCCCGCTACCAGTTCTACAGCAGGTTCTATAGAAACTGCATTTTTTTTATTAAATAAACTGCCGAGGTTAATCTCTTTGGAATGGGTCAGGCTGATAAAGACATCCTGCTGTTGTCCGAAAGCATAGTCGGCACTAAGCGAGCTTTTAAGCCAGGGCCAGGTATAATTTGCAGAAACATTCACATTGTTTTCATTTGCAGCCTGTAACAGCGGGGAATTGGATGGAAAGAAAGAACGGGTATACGCCAGTCCGGCTTTAAACCTGTCGTTAAAATTATAATCAAAACCAGCTCCCAGGTCTGTTTCAGACAGGCCGCTTCCGTAATTCAAAAGCTTGTATGAACCTGCAGAGAGATACAGGCCAACAGGGAACCTGAGGGTGGCGTTGACCAGTACGTAAGGTAGTTTTTCGGTAGTCGCCTGCCCATAATAACTCACATCCGTGCTATAAAGAGCAGCCAGGGTCAGGCTTGTTTTTTGCGTGCTGTCCTGCTGCGCACGTACCTTTAAACAGGTTATACAAATCAGCACAAATAAGGATGTGACTCTCATGGGTTATCTGTTATGGCCTTTTAATATTGGGACGTATAACCTTGATCGGCTTTGCCTTAACATTAGGTTTAACCACCGGCGGCCTCGATTGTTTACGGGCTTTTGGCACTTCCCTTATATCTGGCTTAACCGGTTCCTGCTGATCCGGTTTTCCTTTGGGATCCGGTTTTTCGCCGCGCTTTTCTTTTTTTTCATCCTGCCATGTGTGTGCAGTGCCGCTGGCCCCTGCCGTCTGGTACAGTGTCAGTATAAAGATAGCGATTAATAGAGTTCTGAAAATGAATAACCTACCCATTATGTAAATATAAGTCCTGGCAAATGTCACAGTCCAACATGAATTTAAGATGAAATTTCAGGGTCAATTAAATCCGGAATTTCATGTTCAATTCATCTTCGCTATCCAACTTTGAGTAACAAAAATGTTAATATTTATTTAAAATCTAAAACTATGAAACTAAGAATTGCATATGCAGGCTTCGCGCTTCTTTTTACGACGTTCATTTTTCTTAATGGATGCAAAGATGACAACAATGACACTGCAAAAGGTACAACCAAAGTGGAGGTCAGGATGACCGATGCTCCGGGGAACTTCGATAAGATTAATCTGAGTGTGAAGGAAATTGTGCTGGTTTCGGGTGGCAAACCTTATACTTTTGCTTCCTCGGCAAGTATTTTTAACATATTGGACTTCCGGATTGGCAGCAGCAGGCCTGATATACTGGTTGCCTCAGGGGAAATGCCAAGCGGCGAGATCTCCGAGATCAGGCTGGTTTTAAACGAAACAGGAAATACCATTGTTGTAGGTGGTGTACAGCAATCCCTTACTACACCAAGCGGACAATCATCCGGCTGGAAAGTTAAACTTAAAGCAAACCCTTCCCTGGAACCAGGTGTAACCTATTCTTTATTGCTGGATTTTGATGCAGCAAAATCTATTGTTAGTACTGGTAACGGCAAGTACTTGCTTAAACCTGTGGTAAGAGGCCTGACGGCAGCTACATCCGGGCTGATCTCCGGAACTGTACTTCCATTACTAAGCCACCCTGAAGTATTGGTAATTGCCGGGACAGACACTGTGGGCACGGTTGCTGATCCATTGAGCGGAAAATTTACTGTGGGCGGTCTGGCTGCCGGAAACTACAGCGTAAAATTTGTACCTGTTACAGGCTATAAAGACAGCACCGTTACAAATGTTGCTGTGGCATTGGGTCAAAACAATAACATGGGCACCATTGTTCTAAAACAATAACCATCAGACTTAAACTCTGTATCATGAAAAAATTAGTTTTTTTAATCCTGCTCAGCGTATCCGGCTTTATTTCGCTGCCCTCTACTGCACAGATCAGCTTAAATGTGAATATCGGATCGCAACCACTTTGGGGTCCAACAGGTTATGATCATGTAGATTATTACTACCTGCCGGATATTGAGAGTTATTATGACGTTCCCGGAAGGCAGTTTGTGTACCTGAACAATGGGGCATGGGTTTTCAATTCGAACCTTCCTGTGCGATACCGGAATTACGATCTGTACAATGGCTACAAGGTGGTCATCAATTCACCTAAGCCCTACCTTCACTTTAAAGACCATAAGGTTAAATATGCAAAGTACAAATCCAATCGCGGACAGGCAGTGATCCTGAGAAGCGATGATCCCAGGTACTATGTAGTTAAAGGGCATCCAAAAAATAAATTTAAAGGAAACTCCAAAGCGGGTTACGGGAAGCCAGGCAAAGGTAATGGCAATGGTAAAGGAAACGGCAAAGGGAAACACTAGCCTGAATTTAAACAGCGCTGTAATTTTATTACAGCGCTGTTTTTGATATTATAACTACCTTTGCTATATAATGAAAACAAAAAACCTCATCAATTACAAGGGCTGTAGCTCAAAATGGCTGTTCGCAGTTGTTTTGCTGCTTAGCTTTTTTAATTTTTCGGGGTTTACCGTATCAGCTGCATATACAGGCCCGGATAAGCAGCAAACTTCTTTTTTAGGAGAAAGCAGGCTCAGCCAGTCAAAAAGCATCAGTTACAAAAGAGCTGTAAACCAGATCAGGCGGCAACAACATCTTTTTATCCGGATAAATGACTTGTTGCATTTGGCCGAATGGCACACCCTCCAGCTCAATGTAAAGACAATAACCTGCAGGTCTCCCCTGTCGGCCATTCAAAAAATCAATCTCTTCTACCAGCTAAAATCTGTAGCTAAAAATGATGATGATATGTCACGCTGCAAGCTAGCGTAAAACATTCAATGCCAGCACACTGGCAACAATCATTCATTTTTAAAAACAGATACATGAAACAGTTTAAAAAGCTGATGAGGTTATCTGCTGTATTTCTGTTTATGGTACTGGCATTGGCCGGAATCGGCATTTCCGGTACGCCGCCAACGCTTTCCCGGGACAGAAAACTATTTGCAGATACTGAATCGGTTATGGAAGTAAAAGAAGAAGATGAGCAAAACGAAATGCTGATTAATATTACAAAAAAAAGATAACATCGGTCTACGATTAAGCAGATTATATAGGTGAAAATTGATCTTAATTTTGTTATTTTGAAAGATATTTAAGAACAGGCCATTTTTTATTCAAAAAACAAAACATGCCAGTTACAAAAAAAGAAGAGGACTCTAATCATATTTTATCCATAGATATTGGCGGTACCAGCATTAAGGCTGGCATTTTAAGTCCAGAGGGCGATCTGCTTTCAGAATTCAAAAAGCTTCCTACACCAGAAAAATCGACACCCGAAGCGGTACTGAAATGCATTCAGGAACTGGTGGCTACCTTAAACCAGGATTTCTCAAAGATATCCATTGGCTTTCCGGGTTACGTAAAATGCGGCAGGGTACAAACTGCGGTAAACCTGGCCAAAAACAAATGGACAAATGTGAACCTGGCCCAGCAGGTGAGCGACCTTTTTGGCAAACCGGTAAGGCTCATTAACGATGCCGACCAGCAGGCTTTAGGGGTTGTGGCCGGTAAAGGGTTTGAAATTGTATTTACCGTAGGCACAGGCTTTGGCACCGCCCTGGTGTTTGATGGCGATCTGCTGCCCCACCTGGAACTGGCACACCTGCCCATTACCAAAACCAAAGATTACGACGATTACATTGGCGACAGGGCCTTTGAAAAGATTGGTGTGGAGAAGTGGAACGAGCGCCTGGCACACATCATCGAAATTTATAAAACAGTATTCAATTACGACACGCTCTATATAGGTGGCGGCAACGCCAAACACATTACGCTGGACCTCGACCACAACATCAAACTGGTAAGCAACAAGGACGGCATTAAGGGCGGCGCAAAACTATGGGACCTGGAAGAAAAATACCATGTGTATACCAACCATCCCAATAAAAAATAGACAATGGACAACAAATATACTTTAGGAATGATAGGCCTTGGCACCATGGGCCGCAATTTACTGCTTAACATGGCCGACAACGGATTTGCTGTAACCGGTTACGATAAAGATGCCAGGATGCTGCAAAAGCTGGAAGAAGATGGAAAAGCCCATAACTTAAAAGGCTTCGCTTCGCTGGAAGATTTTATACAAAGTCTGGAATTGCCCAGAAGGGTGATGCTGCTGGTACCGGCAGGTCAGATTGTAGACAACGTTATCCAGGAGCTGGTTCCCCTGTTAGCTAAGGGCGATATGATCATCGATAGCGGAAACTCACATTTTACCGATACCAGCCGCAGGGCTGCAGAACTGGAGGAACAGGGTATCCATTTTTTTGGAATGGGGATTTCGGGCGGCGAAGAAGGCGCACGTTTCGGACCGAGCATGATGCCTGGAGGCGACAAGACTGCTTACAATGCAGTAAAACCTATTCTGGAAGCTGTTTCTGCTAAAGTGAACGGTGATCCATGCGTGGCTTATATCGGTCCGGGGGCTTCAGGCCATTTCGTTAAAATGGTGCACAATGGTATTGAATATGCCATGATGCAGATCCTTGCCGAAACCTATTACCTGCTGAAACACGGCATGGGCTACGACAATGAAAAGATTTACAATACCTTCAAAAAATGGAATGAAGGCCGTTTAAAGTCCTTCCTGCTGGAAGTGACCCGTGATGTTTTTAAAGTTAAGGACGAAAAAACAGGCGGTTATTTAATTGACATGATTAAAGATGAGGCCAAATCCAAAGGTACCGGAAAATGGACCTCACAGGTGTCTATGGACCTGCAGCTGCCTATCCCAACCATTAACGAATCGGTAAGCTCGCGTGACCTTTCCAAATATAAAAAGCTGCGTGTTGCCCTGGCCGATGCCTTGCCACACGCCGCAGAAAAAATTGATAATCCTGCAGAATTTGAGGTATTGCTGGAACAAGCCCTTTATTTCTCTATGATTACCTGCTATGCCCAGGGGCTGCACCTGCTTACCCAGGCCTCTAAGGAATTCAAGTATGAACTGAACCTGCAGGAGATCTCGCAGATCTGGCGTGGTGGCTGTATCATTCGTGCCGTATTACTGGAAGACATTTATCAGGCTTATAAAAAACAACCTGCACTGGAGCACCTTTATGCAGATGGCAGCATACAGCAGCAACTGAAAGAAATTGTACCCGGAACACGTAAAGTGGTGGGCAATGCCATACAGAATGGTTTCGCTATCCCTGCCCTTGCTTCGGCCTTAACTTATTTCGATTCCTTAAGAACAGCTAACTCTCCACTTAATTTAACCCAGGCACAAAGGGACTTCTTTGGCGCCCATACTTTTGAACGTACAGATGAAGAAGGCATTTTCCATGCCGACTGGAATTCAGATAATTTGTAAAAACCCATATAATGAAGACAAGTATCAGCCTTAATCCAACCATAATTGTAATATTTGGTGGTACCGGTGATTTAAATCTGCGCAAACTTGCGCCCGCTCTTTACAACCTTTATGCCGAGGGCTATATGCCTGAAAAGTTTGCCATCATTGGCACAGCTAGAAGACCTTTAACCGACGTTAAGTTCAGGGAAACGTTGATGGAAGGCGTAAACAGCTTTTCACGTACTGGTAAGGTGCACAAGGAGAAATGGGACAACTTTTCTCAGAACGTTCATTATAACCCGATTGATGTTAAAGATTCGGCCTCTTTTGATACACTTAAAGACACCTTAGATAAGTTTAAGGATGAGTTTGGCCCCGACACACAAATTGTATACTACCTGGCCGTATCACCAGATCTTTTCCCTTCTATTGCCAAACGTCTGGCCAAATTTAAGCTGGCAGAAAACGAAGACAACTGCCGTATCGTGGTAGAAAAACCGTTTGGTAAAGACCTGGAAACCGCTCGTGAGCTCAATGAGATCCTGAGAGAGCGTTTTAAAGAAAAACAGATTTACCGCATAGACCATTACCTGGGTAAGGAAACCGTGCAGAACATCATGGCTTTCCGCTTTGCCAACTCCTTCCTGGAGCCGCTATGGAACAGGAATTATATAGACCACGTGCAGATCTCGGTAACCGAGCAGCTGGGTGTGGGCGACAGGGGTGGCTATTACGATGGTTCGGGTGCCCTGAGGGATATGATCCAGAACCACCTGCTGCAATTGCTTTGCATCATTGGTATGGAAACCCCTATCAATTTCGATGCAGATGAGATCAGGGATAAAAAAGTAGATGTGTTAAAAGCGATGCGCCCGTTCTCGGCCGAAGACATCCGCTTCAACACCGTACGCGGACAATATACCAAGGGCTGGATCAGAGGCGATGAAGTACCTGGCTACCGTTCAGAAAAGGATGTAGACAAACAATCAAATACAGAAACCTTTGCTGCCATTAAGTTCTTTGTAGACAACTGGCGCTGGAAAGGAATACCTTTTTATGTACGTACAGGAAAACGCCTGTCACAAACCTCTTCTCTCATTACCATACAGTTTAAAGATGTGCCACACCAGGTATTCCCTGCATCGGTAGCCGAACACTGGCAGCAAAACAGGCTCATCATCAGCATACAACCGGAAATGAGCATCAGGTTACAGGTTCAGGGCAAAAGGCCCGGACTGGACATGACCTTAAACCCGGTAGACATGGTGTTTGACTATAAAGGCACTTATACCACGGAATCGCCAGAGGCCTACGAAACCCTGTTGCTGGATGTAATGACCGGCGATCAGACCCAGTTTATGCGTGCCGACCAGGTAGAAATTGCATGGGAACTGCTGATGCCGGTAATCAATGCATGGGAAAGCAAAAAGTCGCTCAGCTTCCCTAACTATGCAGCCGACTCATGGGGCCCTGAAGATGCTGAAGCGCTGATTGCCAGAGATGGCTTCCATTGGTTTACGCTACCTTTAAATAAAGACTAATGAATTTACTGATCTATAAAACACAGCCCGAATTGCTGGAAGATCTTGCCGAATATATCATCAAAATAGCCAATAAAGCTATTGATGAGCAGGATTGCTTTAATTTTGTACTTACAGGCGGGAACTCACCAAAAGCATTATATGAAATGCTGGCTACTACCTATAAGGATAAGATAGACTGGACCAAAGTATATTTCTTTTTTGGTGATGAGCGCAATGTGATGCCCAGCCATGAAAGTTACAATGGTCTGATGGCCAAAAAGGCCATACTCGATCCGCTGAATATTGCAGAAGACCATATCTTTTATGTAGACACTACCCTTGCGCCCGAAAAAGCAGCAATTGAATACACCAAGGCCATTACCAAACATTTTGATGGTGCCGACCTGGTGTTCGACCTCATCCTGCTGGGCATGGGCGACGATGCCCATACCGCATCGCTGTTCCCGGGAACAACGATATTGAACAATAAAAACGTTGAGATAGATTCAGTTTTTGTAGAAAAGCTGTCTACCTGGAGGATCAGCTTTACAGCCCCGCTCATCAACAAAGCTAAAAATGTAGCTTTCCTTGTTTTTGGTGAAAGTAAGGCCCAGGCGGTAAAGCAGGTGATTGAAAGTCCGAAAAAGAATACCAAACTATATCCTGCACAATTGATTAACCCAATTGATGGCGGGGTAACCTGGTTTTTAGATGATGCAGCAGCAAAACTGCTGGACAATTAGGCCTTTTCGTCTACACAATTGCCGGTCTTATCTATTCAATGACATTGAGTTGCCGCCAAATAATTAAATTTATCAGCAGCGGCAACTCAATTTCCAGTTCGGTCCAGGTCAATGAAAACAGCAGTCAAATTCCGGTACATCAGCATCGCCCTTCATGCACTCATCTGGGCCATGGTCCTGCTCCTGCCCTACCTCGTATCTTCAGCAGCACACGAATATAAAATAGGCCCCATTCCCGGTTATTTTTTCAGCCTTGCCGGACTGATACATCTCTTCATCTTTTATTTTAACGCATTTTTTCTTGTTCCCAGATTGCTTAACCGGCGGTTCTGGTGGTTGTATATCGTATGTTCTGCAGCGCTGATCCTGGGCTCCTTTCAGTTAAAATACCATATGCTGGCCTGGTGGTTTCCCGAAGTACTGAAAGACCTTACCGCCTATAAGTTTGTGTTTGCCCCATCCGTTGCGGTGTTTATCATCAGTATTGTTTACCGTAAAGTGATTGATAAGCTAAGGCAGGACCGCGAGCAGCAAAAAATAAAAACCGAACAGCTTTCTACCGAACTCAAATTCCTCCGTTCGCAGATCAGTCCGCATTTCCTGTTCAATGTGCTCAGCAACCTCGTGTCGCTGGCCAGGAAAAAATCTGACCAGATGGAACCCTCGCTCATCATGCTTTCAGAACTGATGCGTTACATGCTGTATGAAACACAAGGCAAAAAAGTAAGGCTGGATAAGGAAATCGCCTATTTAAACAATTATATAGCCTTGCAGCGCATGCGTTTTGGCACCGACGTAGAGATCAGGTATCACACAGCAGTAAATACCATTAGTGAAGCGCAGCTCATTGAACCTATGCTCATCATTCCATTTGTAGAAAATGCTTTTAAACATGGCATTGGTTATCAGACAAACCCTGTCATCAGCATCAATTTATCTGTTACTAATAATGAGCTGTTTTTTGAAGCCATTAACCAGTTTGATGAACAGTCAAACAGCAGTAAAGACGGACATTCGGGCATCGGCCTGGCAAATGTGAAATCGCGGCTGGATTTGCTGTACAAGAACAAGTACAATTTAAAAATCCAACAGACAGGTAACCAATTCCATATTACCTTAACTTTACAATTGATATGATACGCTGCATTGCTGTAGACGATGAACAACTGTTAAGGGACTTGCTGGAAGACAGCATTGACCAGGTGCCTTTTTTGCAATTGACGGCCACCTGTAAAAATGCGATGGAAGCCTGCAATGTGATGCAAGAAGAACAGATAGACCTCATTTTTCTGGATATCCAGATGCCGGGCTTAAACGGGCTTCAATTTCTGGCTTCTTTAAAAAACCCGCCCATGGTGATACTGGTTACCGCTTACGAACAATATGCATTGGAGGGTTTTAACCTGCAGGTGGTAGATTACTTGTTAAAACCTTTCAGCTTTGAACGTTTCCTGAAAGCGTGTAACAGGGCCAACGAACTGTTTCATTTACAAAACCCGGTTGCCAAAGCCCCTGAACTGCAGGATTTTTTTGTCAACGTAGAATATACCCAGGTAAAGATCATTGCGGCCGACATTGAATATATTGAAGGCTTGAAGGACTACATCAAGATTTACCTTTCTACTGCCGAAAAGCCCATCCTTACCCGCATGACCATGAAGGCTATGGAGGAAAAATTCCCTGCTGGCACCTTTATACGCTGTCACAAATCCTTTCTTGTTGCTGCAAAAAAGATCAGTACCATTAAACGCGATTTTGTCTGCATAGGCAAAAAAGAAATCCCGGTAAGTGAGTCTTATAAAGACAGTTTATCCGTTCTGTTAAACGCCCGGAAAAACTAGTTCCCGGAATTCCGGCATTCGTCTGCACAATTCCCCATGTGGTCTATTCGCCAAAATACCTGTTGGTTTTAGCTATAGGTTTGCCTGTAAATACATCAAAATATAAAGGCAATGAATACCTTACGATTGACAGCAGCTGCACTTTTTATGTCAACAACCTTCATGGCTGTTTACGGACAGGATAGCCGGACTTTAAAAGAGGTGACCATCAGTGCGGGGTCTTTTGAAGCCAGCGACAAAGCAAAGGGGGCCTCTCTTACCGCAATGGATGCTTTTACCGTTGCAGGAAACAATGCTGATATTGCCCTGGCTTTACGCTCGCTGCCCGGTGCACAGCAGATCGGCGAGCGTGATGGCCTGTTTATACGCGGCGGCACCGGCGAGGAAACCAGGCAGTTTATTGATGGCACCTTACTCAAAAGCCCCAATTACCCTGCTGTACCTGGCATGCAGCAGTATGCGCGCGTTAATCCCATTTTGTTTAGAGGTATATTGTTCAATACAGGGGGCTATTCTGCACTTTACGGCCAGGCTATGAGCAGTGTCCTGATCCTGGAAAGCAGTGGATTACCAGAAAAATCCTCGGCTAACTTTTCTTTGTTCCCTGCAAATGTCGGGGCTGGTATCCAGCAGCTGGCACGCAATAAAAAAAGCAGTTATGGTGTTACCTTACGCTACAGCAATGCGGCTTTATATAATTCCATTGTTAAACAAAGGCCCGATTATTTCAGCGGGCCGAAATACCTGGAGGGTGATGCCAACTTCAGAATACAAACAGGAAAATCGGGCATGCTTAAGTTCTATACCAATTGGAACTCCAGTGATGTGGGGATGCGTACTCCGGACATCAACAACACCAACCTGCAGTCCAGCTACCAGGTAAAAGGAAAAAGCATATACAACAACCTGAGTTACCACGATCAGCTGAATGAAAACTGGCTTGTGGATGCCGGTATGGCATACAGCTACAACGATACCCGTACCCTAAGCAGCAGTTCTGCCAGGGACCATGAGCGGCAAATCAGATCTGATTTTGCACAGGCAAGAGTGGTTTTTACCAGGATCTTTTCCGGCAACCAGGCCCTGCGCATAGGAGCAGAACATTTTTACAACCGGGACAATGGTTTTTCCAATGACAGCACCTTGCTGCTAACCGATAATTTGTCGGCAGCTTTTGCAGAAGCCGAACTTTACCTGACACCCGGCCTGGCTGCCAGGCTGGGTGTCAGGGCAGAATATTCCTTACTTTTAAACAAACCGGCAATTGCCCCACGTGCCAGCCTGGCCTATCGTTTCAATGATGGTGGACAACTGAATCTTGCCTATGGCATCTTTTATCAGCAACCCTCAAATGAAATCCTGTATCAAAGCACTGATTTGAAATTTTCAAATGCAGCACATTATGTGCTTAACTACACCAAAAAAGCAAACAACAGGTTTTTCCGTATGGAATTATACCGCAAACAATATCACCATCTGGTAAAAACAGCACCGTTCCTGAACAACAGCGGATCGGGCTATGCCCAAGGCCTCGAACTGTTTTTCAGGGATAAAAAAACGATCAGGAACCTCGATTACTGGATCAGCTATACCTTTCTGGATTCCAAACGCGATTTCCTGAACTATCCTTATGCCCTGAAACCGGATTATACTACCCCTCATACCGCTACAGTTGCCCTAAAAAAGAATTTTCAGGACATCAATACATTTTTAAACCTTTCCTATGCTGTTGCAACAGGCAGGCCTTATTACAACATCAGGTACAATGGCCTCCAGCAGTTTGAAATAGCCGATCGGGGAACAGCCAGGCCTTACAGCGTAATGAACCTGCAGCTGGCCCACCTCTTTTCCCTGTTCAGCAGTTGGAAGCAGAAACCAATTTCAGGGGTCAGTATTGGTGTAAATAATCTGCTGGGTACCAGGCAGGTATTTGGCTACAACTATAGCTTTGACGGCCGGAATAAAACGGCCATAACCTTACCGGCCGACAGGTATTTCTATGCGGGCATCTTCATGAGCTTTGGCATAGACCGAACGGCCGATTTCATCGATAAAAATCTATAATCAATTTTCAATAATTAAAAACCACAAGTATGAAAAAGTTAGCATGCCTTATTCTGGCAATGGTACCATTTTATTTCAAGGGCATAGCCCAGGAACAGGGTACAAATGCGTTGCAAAATGCAGTAACCAAATTAGACCAGGCCCGAAAGACCGGCGATTATGAAGCACTTGAAAAAGAGTTTCTCAGTATTGGCGGACAGCAGAAAAAGAACTGGCTGCCCTACTATTACGCCGCTTTCTGCAATGCAAAAATCGGCTTCATCAGGAAAGATGACGGCGAAAGTATTGAGCCTTACAGCAACCGTGGCGAACAGCAGGCACTGCTAGCGAAATCCTTGCTGGACACCTTGAAGCAAAAGAAAGAGTGTGCAGAGGTATATACCGTGCTGAGTATGGTTTACCGGACAAAGGTATTTATCAGCCCCATGAGCTACGGACGTAAGTATGGCCCGCTTTCGCAGCAATACCGGGCAAAAGCGCAGGCACTTGACGCCGCAAACCCCAGGGCCCTTTATGTACAGGCCTGGGAACTGTACAACACCCCAAAACTTTGGGGAGGCGACAAAGCGCAGGCAAAACAACTGGCTACAGAGAGCCTTAAAAGATTAAAAGCAGTAAATGTAACTGGCACAGCGCCACATTGGGGTATACCAGAAAACACTACACTGCTTGCCAACTACAAATAATCATTTACAATTAAATTTTAAGATCATGGGTTTTGGATTCATTATGGCCATACGGATACTGTTTGGGGTTTGTATGGTATTTATTATCGGTTACATATTCGGGGGCTTTGCAAAGAACCCGGCTTTAGCAAGTTTAACAAAAGTTGCGGCCATACTGGCCATTGTACTTTTTATTGCAGCAAATGTCTTTTTTATGCGTCTTGTTTTCCGGCACACAGCAGGTGGAGAACACGGGACAGGCCAACCTAAATGGCAGCAATGCCGATATAAATAACGAATAAGGCCGGGCAAAATGCCCGGCCTTATTGTCATATAGGGATTTGAATATTTAACTTAAATCCAATGGGATATACTCGTTCTCTACCCGACCATCTTCGTAGAGCTTCAGCAAAGCATAACCTGGCGAGCTCTCCTGGTAAAAATACGGGCGGGCCGATTTCTCATCACCCTTTCCCCACCAGAATCCGCTCATCGAGCCATTGCAATGGTACCTAACCCCATTGTAAACGGCCTCATCCAGCAAATGCTGATGCCCGCTCAGGCATACCTTCACCTTATCGCGGTGTTTGTAAAACAGCTTTTTAAGCTCCTTATGATCGCCATGCTGCCCTCCCTCCCAGGTATTGGTTACCGTAAGAACGGGGTAATGTGACATGAGCAATACAGGGGTATTGGGTTTCAGGCCATCCAGTTCCTTTTCCAGCCAGTTCATCTGTTCGGCATCCAGCTTAATTCCGGGGCCATTGCCATCCAGAATAATGAAATGCCAGTTCTTTTTACGGAAGCTGTAGTATGGAGCAGGGATTTTAAGGCGTTTAACCACATAAGGTTTTCCGTACATCTCATCCTGCTTGTCTGGTGCTTTCCACCACAAATCGTGGTTGCCTATGCAGCTGAAAACTTCAAGATCGGTTTTTGCGATAAACTTGTCCCATACCGCCCATTGCTCCAAAACCTGCTCGCGCTTTACATTGTCGTAGGAGGCATCATGAATGGAATCCCCTCCATTCAGGATAAAATCAACTTTATGTTTCAGTACACGGTCCAGGCATTTTGCCGCACGTTCGGGAATACCGTCATTACCGCGGATGTGCACATCGGTGATGTGGGCAATGGTTAAAGCAGGGGCTTTCCCTGCCGGGGCCGCCACAATGGCCCCGGTGGGAAGAATACCCGCTGCTCCGAACAATGCAGAGCTTTTAAGAAAATTCCTTCTTTTCATTTGTGTTTTATGATTTATGGTTACCAGCCAAATATCTGTTTAAGGTTCGGGTTCAGCAAAGTTTGCTGACGTGGAATCGGACGATAATAGTACTGGGGCTCAATAAAAGTCCTTGGTTGCACCCTATCCCTGGTGAAGACAACATAACCAGAATTACCTCCTGATAGGTAAAAAGTATTGTCTTTTCCTGCGGCATCTTTCAGATAATATTTGGCAAGCCCGCTTTTAACAGCACCTGGTAAACCTGCAATCGGAGCTTCATCAGAAGGCGAAGCAAGCACAGCAATATCTTCTACACCATCGCCAGTTACATCATATGCGCCCAACGCAGGGATATACATGCCTTGCTGGTTATTCTGAAGCAGTTTACCTACTTTCCAGCGCATCAGATCGTCAAACCTTAAACCCTCTCCTGCTAGTTCAACCCTTCTTTCTCTTCTGATTTCCAGCAATACATTCACATTGCTTCCGGTAACGTTTGGATATTGGGCTGCCAGCACAGGATCCAATCCAGCCCCGATGTTCATGTTTGGCATCCCAACACGGGCTCTTAGTTTATTTACAGTATTATTCAGATCATTCTGTGTAATTGTTCCTAATTCCGCCTTTGCTTCAGCATTGATGAGTAAAATCTCTGCCAGACGGAAAACCGGAAGATCATTATACTGCTTGGCATAACCAGCGTTTAAAGCTGAAGTTGCAGGATAAAATTTAATCTGACCATAACCTCCCATTGTAGGATTCAACCTGTAAGGCGCTGTATTTCCCGGCTGAACCCATCCAGGATAATTTATGGTAGCTTTCATTCTTGGGTCACGGTTATCAAATAACTGTGTAAATGGCTTCGTAAAATTAGTAAAAGGGGTTCCATCTGTATTCAGGTAAGTATCCATAAGGCTCTTACTTAAAGCAAAGTTGAAATTCAATACCAGTGCTGAAGAATTCCCAACATCAAGGCTGGCGTCATAATCTTTCCATAAAATAATCTCCTTATTTCCAGCCAATACGCTTGAATTGAACAGCAAAGAATAATCTGCAACAGAACTACCTGTAATGCTAAAACCACCCTCATTTATAATTTTTGTACTTGCGTCAGCAGCGATGTTTAGAAACCTTGTATAGTCGTTGCTCAGGTTCAATTCACTATGGTACTTTCTGAAAGTTCCCTCATATAAAGCAAAGCGGGACAATAAAGACAGCGCTGCCCATTTTGTAACCCTGGTATTTGTACCTGTTGCTTTGATGTGATCAACTGCAAACTGAAGGTCTTCCAGTACTTTGTCGGCTACAAAAGCCCTGGTGTCACGTCCTTTATACAAGTCCTGATCTTCCGAAGAAAGTGCAGAACTGTACCATGGCACATCGCTGTATTTCTTTATTTTATCAAAATAAAAAAAGGCGCGAAAAAACCTGGCAATACCTACATAATGATCTATATCCAATTGGTTTCCGGTAACTTTGCTCACATTATCGAGCATATAATTAACTGCCCGCAACTTTTTCCAGTCGTCCTTGGTCCAATTTTTTGCCCCGTTGGTATCCCAGGTATCGTAATTATCAGGTGTAATTGCGCCTCTTACCAGCTGGTCCGTTTCCACGCTCACATTATGGGTGGCAACATTATCAGTATTCATGTCATCAACCGGTGAAGGTAATTCAACATATAATCCGTTAGTGTAAGTGACTAAATCATTCACATTACTAAAAAATACATTATCAGTTATGTCTGACTGGGGATCTCTCTGTAAAAAATCCTTTTTGCAGCCTGCAAGGAAGGCCCCAGCCATAATCAGTGCTATATAAATTGATCTGTTAAATTTCATGATTCTAGGAATTAAAGTGTTACATTAAGGCCAAAAGAATAGGTTTTCTGGAAGGGATAAACGTTTCCGCTTAAAGCTTCAGGGTCCAGGTTAAATTTCACACCAGACTTGTCAAAAATATTTTCACCGCTGAAATAGAACCTTAGCCTGTTTACCTGTAATTTTTTAGTGATTGACTGTGGCAAACTATAACCAATGGTCAGGTTCTTTAGCCTCAGGTAGGCAAAATTCTGCAAATATCTGGTCTGAGGGTAGCCCAGCTCAGAAACGTCCTCAGCGATGTAAGATTTCAATCTCGGGAAATAGGCGTTTGGTGTTTCCGGGCTCCATCTATCCATCGCCTGTACAGTTGGGTTTGTCCAGGGCTGGGCAAAAACACTCCAGAAATAAACGTTATTGTTTCTTGGATAAAAATCGCGTTTCCCTACCCCCATAAAGAACGAACGTACATCGAATCCTTTCCAGGACAAGTTAATGTCCGCCCCAAAAGTGTAGCGTGGATTGGAGTTACCGATCCTAATCAGATCTCCATGATCATCAAGTGTATTCTTTCCGTTATTTACAAAGCCATCCCCATTCTGATCCTTCCATTTCAAATCTCCCACACCAAAAGTTCCTCCTGCATCATCAGATACAAAAAACTGCTGATTGGCATGACTGGTGAGCTCTGCCTGACTCTGAAAGAAGCCTTCGGTTTCCAGTCCCCAGATCTCTCCCATTTCCTGTCCGACATAATATTGTCTTAAATCTTTGGTAGGATTGTCAAATTTAGTAATGAAAGAACGACTATCGGCTAAATTGAGCGTTATTCCGTAAGAGAACGGGCTTTGTGCAATATTTACGGCATCATTCCAACCTACTTTCAATTCCCAACCTCTTGTTTTTAAGTCGGCGGCATTAATGCTTGGTTCAGCTGAGCCAAAAACACCGGGTAGCATTTTACCTGGCATTAGCATATCTTTGGTATAACGGGTATATTTATCAAAATTTACATTCAGCCTGTTGTTAAACCAGGCCAAATCAACACCAAGATTTACGGTTGATACCCTCTCCCAGGTCAGGCTTGGCGAGACAGGTTTCGGTAAATATGCGGCTGTTGGTTTGCTACCATCCAATATCTGCCCTATATTACCGGAAGTCAGGTACAAAATATAATCGTAGGCACCTACATTCTGATTACCGAGGGCCCCATAAGATGCTCTTAACTTGAAGAGGTCAAATTTAGCGCTTTCTTTAAAAGACTTAAGGAAACTTTCGTTTGAAACAACCCAAGCTGCAGAAGCAGAAGGGAAAAAGCCCCACCGATCATTCTTAGGAAATTTAGAAGTTCCGTCGTACCTTCCATTGAACTCAAGAATATACTTATCGTTATAAATATAATTAAAGCGGTAAAAAAGTCCTCTAACAGCCCAATCTTCAATGTTTTCACTTGTAGTTATGGTTCCTGTTGCCAGATTCAGTGATGGCAATGTAGAGCTGATCAATCCCGCTTTACGTACTGTGGCTCTCTGATCATATCTATATTCCTGGTTGTAACCCGCAAGCGCCTGCAGGTAATGTTTGTTAAAGGTTTGGTGAAAATCCGCATAAAGGTTTACAATGTCATTTCTTGTTTGGGAATTGCGCGCCTGGACATATGAAGTGCCTGGGCCTGCATACTGAGTAGCTGTATTTGGGCCGCTGCTGTAAGCTACCTGAAAATCACCTTCGTTACGAATTCCCATATTCCTTCTAAAAGTTACATCGCCCTTTACATCCAATATCCCCTTAATTACACTCGCTGTAGCATTAAAAGTAGTCAGGAAATTATTGAACCTCTGGTTTGTCCGGCCTCCTTTTTGAACACGACCAATTGTATTTGCACCGGCCGAGGTATAGGTACCATCCGGATTGTAAACAGCATCCAGGGAATTCTGTCTGTTAATTTCCCAGAAATAACTGAAATTGTCCATTGAAGAAGTAGGTGCATCATAAAGCGAAGTAGAAAAAGTGGTACTGTTGCCAAAATCCAGCCATTTGAATACTTTCACATCTATTTTTCCCCTCAGGTTGTACCTGTCGTAAGCTTCATTGGCATTCTTGATCACCCCATCATTTCTCATATACTCTGCAGAAAGCAGGTAACCTACATCTTCTGTCTTTTTTGCCAGGTTAAAATTGGCATTATAGCTTGGTGAGGTTTTATTGAATGCTTCTTTGAACCAGTCTGTAGAGGCCACGTAAATCCATTGATTGGCATTTGATGGATTTAAGTAGGTAGTAGGCAAAGATGGATTTTCAGATCGTTGTTTTGCGTAATTCCGGATGGCCTCATCATTAAACAACTGAGGGTAATAAGGAAATGCGGCCTCATGTTTTGTAGTATAGGAAACATAAGGATCGGTAATGGTTTGCGGGAGCTTGCCTAAGGTTTTATACCCATAAAAGGTATTGGCGCTTACACTCAGTTTATTGCTTTTTGGGGCTTTGGTCGTAATCAGGATCACACCAAAAGAAGCCCTTGCGCCATAGATGGCTGCAGAAGCGGCATCTTTCAAAACCGATACACTTTCTATATCGTTCGGGTTCAGCAGGCTCAGTTCATCTTCTGTATAAGGCACATTGTCTACCAGGATATACGGACTTCCCATACGGTTGGTACCAGACAAGGAAGTTACTCCCCTTATGTTCAAACCCGTAGCATCGTTGGCCCTTCCGCTCCCATTAGAAATATTTAAGTTAGGCACCAAGCCTTGCAGGCTTGCGCCAATGCTCGTTATAGGCCTATTTTCTATTTCTTTGGATGTAACACCGTCAACAGCACCACTCAGATTGATCCTTTTTTGCTTGCTGTACCCTACCACTACAAAATCATCGAGGGCTTTTACATCGTCTTTCAGGAAAATTCGAAGCTCTTTGTTGCTGCCAACTGTTATTTCCTGTGTTTTTGAACCAACGTAGGAAATCACCAGTACATCGCCTGCTTTGGCATTGATGGTAAATTCACCGCTGGCAGTGGTCATAGCCGAAACTGTGCTCCCTTTAATTTTGATGCTCGCCCCCGGCACAGGTCTGCCGCTCTCGTCGATCACGATACCTTTAATGATCTCGAACATATTGCGGAAAAAAGTCTGGGAGAGCGCTTCCTTACGCTTAATGATAATCGTCTTGTTAAAGATCTTATACGTTAAGGGTTGGTCCTTAAGGCAAATGTCCATGATTTCATCTATTGGGGCATCCTTTACATCAATGGAAACTTTGCCGGTTTTTGAAAGTTCCAGCTGATCATACAAGAATCCATATTCACTTTGCTTCTCTATTGATCTTAAGATCGCATTTATAGAAGCATCTTTCTTTTTTAAAGTTATTTTCTGGCTATATACACTTGCACTAACCTGGAGCAGGCCGGTAAGGAGTAGTATTGTTGTTAGCTTCATAACCAATATTAATTGCGTTGGTTTGCGCTGCAGTATAAATACAGCGCTAAAGAATGTAAAAAAATTCATAGCTTTGAATTTGGGGTTTAAACATTATAGCTTGTTACATTTTGTTTACCTGATTAAGATTTTATCAATCAGGTCCTGATCCCAAAATTTCAACGGGAAGTGCTGCGAACACTTCTCGTTTTTTTTGAAGATTTTTGTGGCGTGGCGGGTTTGCTATTTCTTCATATTTGCTGGTTTAATGGTGAGCTGGTTTGGTTTATCTATTTAGGAGTAACTATGATTCTATTGTTTTGTATGGTACAGTTTATGCCACTGTAAGAAAGCATCTCTACCAATTCTTGCGCACTCACCCCCCGCGGTATTTTTCCATTGTATTGCTTTACCGGTAGGGCTCCTTTATACTGAACATCAACATTATACCACCTGGCTATCTGCCGCATTACTGCTGCCGGATCAGCATTATCGAACTGGAAGTATCCGTTTTTCCAGGCCACTGCCGCATCGGCGTCTTCCACTTCATGCATGCTTAAACGGTTCGCGTTTTTCTGCAGACTGGCCTGCTGACCGGGTTTTAAGAACACCTGCTGATCAGCACTTTTCACGCTGACGGCCCCTTCCAATAAGGTTGTGGCTTCTGCTTCCTCGTCATTGTAGGCGTTAACGTTGAAGTGGGTTCCAAGAACCGTAATTTCTGATTTACCAGTATTTACCACAAATGGCTTGGCCTTGTTTTTAGCCACCTCAAAATAAGCCTCCCCGGTTATTTTAACTTTACGTTCCCTACCCGAAAATGCCGCCGGGAAGGTTATGGAGGAGCCCGAATTGAGCCATACTTCTGTTCTATCTACCAATATCAAGTGGTATTGCCCCCCATGCGGGGTAGTTACCGTATTCATAGCAGATGCATTTGCCCCTGCCTGCTCGGTAAGGTGATAAACCAGTTCTCCGCTTTTGGTTTTAACGATGCTGATCCCCTGCTGACTGGAGATTTGTCCGTCGGCGGTCTCGTTAAGCACAACCCTGGTACCGTTGGCCAGCTGCAGTACGGCATTGTTGCCCCCTGGCTTTATGTTTTGATGGGTAAGGAGTTGTTTTCCCTCATCACCCGCTGGTTTTTTAAGGAAAAAATAAGCAATTCCCAACAATACCCCTGCAAAAATTGCCGCTTTAGCCAAATATGTTCTGTAAATCCTGAACCTGTTTTTGGCAGGCTCAGCAATAGCAGCAGGTGCAATCTGCTGTTCAAGAAAATTGAACATATCTACTTTTGTACTGGCTAAATCAGCAATGTCCATATCGGGCACTTCGCCGTTTATCCTTTCATACCAATCTTCCACTGCTTTCCTTTCTTCAGCAGTAGCCGTTTGATTGTTGTATTTCTTTAGTAAATCATTTAGTTTCCCGGTATCCAAAATATTGCTTTTACTTAGATATCCGATATGGGAAAGAAAAGTACTATAGCCCGGTTACTTTTTTTTCAAAAAAAGTTCATTGGGCTCCAGAACGGGGTTATAATCTTTAACCCTTACGCGCAAACGTTGGTACGCAGTCTGCAACTGGTTCTTTATGGTCTGTTCAGAAAGGGAAAGGTTAACCGCAATTTGTTTTACAGAAAGCTCTTCTTCTTTTTTAAGCAGGTAAATTTCCCGCATTCTGGGTGGCATGCTGGCCACTTCTTTTTCTATCAGGGCTTTCAGTTCTTTTTCAATAAGTGTGTTCTGTGCGTGCAGATCGGAAGGGGTTTCAAGTGCACTTACGCTTATGGCATACCTGGCCCTCACCTCATCCTTTTCATAAAGTTTAAGTATCTTATTTCTCAGAACGGCATACAGGTAGGCCAGCACACTTCCTTCCGAATCGAGCAGGTCTATCTTGTTCCACAGTGATAAAAAAGAATCCTGAACCAGGTCTTTGGCCATATCTGCACACTGCACCCTTTTATATGCCTGCTTATAAAGCGCATGCCAATAGGCTTCAAACACGAGTTTAAAGGCCCGGTGTTTGTCGGATTTAACCAGCAGAAAAAAGTTGAAGTCCAGTTCAGTGCACATATAAGCCTACATCCTTTAAACTATTGCCAAAATAAAACAACTAACATTAATTTATTGTAAACAAACAGAGATATAATCTAAGCTATTTATTTTTATGCAACAAATCAAAATATTTTATTTTCCGGCTTTAACCCAGATGCCAGCGGTTGTGCGGGCTAAATATCCAATAATCTGCGGTGGTAATTGATCTGGCCAAGGTGGTATACAAGGTGCGTGCTCAAATGCATCAGGATAAAAGCTACCGAACTCCCTCCTTCTACAACTTTTGACTGCGGGTAATCACTTTCCAGATCTTGCTCAGATAAACTGTCTATTGCATTGTTCACTACTTCAATTGTTGCTTCCACTTTACGGATCAGCTCGGCGCGAGGCACATCTTTTAGCGAAAACTCCAGCGGCCTGTCCCTTACATAGCCGGTTTTCCCCAGTTCGGCACCTATAAAGGTATTCAGGTTGCCCACAAGGTGTAAGCAGAGGTTACCCGCAGGATTTGCAATATTTTTATCAATGCGCCAGATGTTTTTCTCATCCTGGTATTGTTCAATTTCTGATTTCAGTTTATTGAGGTCTCTTGTAAAGAGCGATTTCAGGGATTCTTTTAGCATGGGTACAGGTGTTTTAAAGTTTACGTAAAGTTAAACAACCCAGCTCAAAACCCTGTTTTCTCTACCATCAAAATTCTGTCATACCATCTATATTTTAATACAAAAATATATTTTATTAATCATTAAGAAATATTTAATTGTTTAAGTTATTAATAGCATATTTGGTTATGAAAAATAAATAGGTACAGCAAACCTTTTATTAGATACAAGTGTTTCAGCAAATGGTACATTTATTTTATCCGGAACGATTTTACAGTTACGGTAGTTCCGGGCGTTTTGATATAAAACAAACTTTACTTTTTCAATATTCACAAATAGGAAAAATCGTGATTAAAGTAACTAATTTGTTTCAGTATTTCTTCAATCAACTGAAAATGAAATACATAATAATGAATCAGTCTTCAGCTAGCCTGAATGAACAGAATGAATGGGCTTTTAAGCCTGTTAGGGGTGTTCTTTTTTATATTTTCAACTCAGGGATAACTAAAATTAACACACTTAGACGTATTTAGAATGGCAGATTATAAGGAACTTTCTGATGCAGAATTGGTCGGGCTTTTGAGGGTTTCAGACGATACTGCATTTATAGAAATCTTTAATCGTTATTCTACCTTATTATTTTCCTTTACCTATCGCCGTCTTAACGATAAAGAATTATCGAAGGATCTGGTGCATGATGCTTTTGCAGGTATTTGGGAAAAACGGTTTACTGTTAATATTCCGGGAGAGCTGGCGGCTTTTCTTTTTGTCGTAGTAAAAAACCGAATTCTTGACCATTACAAACATCAAAAGGTACTGCATAAGTATGCAGACCATTTCCAGGAATACCTGAACCAGACCCAAAACAACACCGACCACCTGGCCCGGCACAATGAGCTTTCTACCTTAATTGAAAAAGAAATTGCCGCCCTGCCCGAAAAAATGCGCGAGGTATTTGAGTTGAGCAGAAAAACAGATATGAACAGAAAACAGATCTCGGAATACCTGAACATGCCCGAAAATACGGTGAAAACAAATTTACACAGAGCGCTTAAAATTCTGCGTAGCAAACTTCACCTCTTTTTATTATTTCTTTTATGGATGCTGTAAAAAAGCCTGTTCAGATTGCTGAAAGGCATACTCAAATAAAAATTAATAATTTTTTAATATTATTTGAACCCGGAATTAGCTTACAGTCGTATAAATACCAAAACAACATATAATGGCAAATTTTAACGCTAATGACTTGCTAAAAAAATATGAAGCTGGTGAATGTACTCCGGAAGAGCTCGCTCTTGTAGAAGGTTACCTCATCAACACAAAGATTACTGAACAGGATTTACTTGCTGTAGAGTCCGATCTCTATGAACTCCAGATCAGGGGTGCAAAAATTCCTGAGCAGCCCAAAAGACTTAACCCGGTTTTACGTATGACAGGCTGGGCGGCCGCCATTTTAATTGTAGGTGGCCTTGCTATATTGCTGTTCAGATCAGGTAAACCACAAATAGAAGAATATGCCAATGATATAGAGCCGGGATCTAACCAGGCTACCCTTACTCTGGCCAATGGCAAAAAGATAAACCTTGGAGATGTTAAAAACGGAGAGCTTGCAGTTGACCGGGGTGTGAAGATCATTAAAGCAGCAGATGGGCAATTGACCTATGTATTTAACCCTGACATCAAAGCGGCACCAACCCGGGATTCTATACCGGCTTTGGTTTCTGTAAATGAGGTGTCTTCAAATCCGTATAAGGGATTAAATTCTGTAACCACTCCTAGAGGTGGTCAATACCATATTGCATTGCCAGATGGCACCAATGTATGGATCAATGCTGGTTCCACACTTCGTTTCCCATCTACCTTTGAGGGACTGGCAGAACGCAGGGTTTTGCTGCTTGGGGAAGCCTATTTTGAGGTTGCTCAGGTAAAATCTGTTTTTGGGATGAAGAAACGGGCCAGAAAAATGCCTTTTATAGTGAAAACCGCAAACCAGGAAGTAAAGGTATTGGGGACCCATTTTAACATCAATTGTTATACAGACGAAAAAGATATAAAAACCACGTTACTGGAAGGTTCAGTGGGCATTACCTCTCCGCTTCTGCAGGCCGAGGAAACCATTCTGGAACCTGGGGATCAAGGCATTAACAACGGCTCTGTTATTAAGGTTAGAAAAGTAGATACAGACGAGGCAGTTTCCTGGATAAAGGGCGAATTTGTGTTCAGAAATGAGGATTTAGAGAGCATTATGCGAAAAGTAGCCCGATGGTATAACGTAGAGGTAATCTACGAAAATCAGCAGGCTCGTAAGGAATTATTTGGAGGGGTGCTGTCACGGTATGATAAGATCTCCAAAGTGTTAAACGCTTTGGAACAAACAAGCAATGTAAAATTTAGGGTCACGGGGAAGAAAGTCTTTGTTGCCATGTAACATAAAATCTGAATTTAATTAGCGCACTCAATAAGTTATTCCGGGAGAAAGGTACTTTCCCGGCCAGGATAGAATTGTAAAAAGTTAAATGAATAGATCAACTAACCTTAACCAACGGAATATGAAGCATATTTTACCAGAAGATTGCCTTACTTAACGCAGTATTACTCCTTTAGACAAGAAAGGCCAGAAGTGATTGCAACACAACTGGCCAATATCTGTCAAAATGATAATCAGGAAACCATCAACTTAACAGCCTAAACAAATGTATAAAAATTATATCAACAAACCTGATATACTTAACCGGTATGTCTATAAGATACTGCTTATAATGCGCCTAACCACCGTTATATTAATAATCAGCATGTTACAGGTAAGTGCTTCTACCCTGGCGCAAAAATTCACCTACGTAAAAAAACAGGTGCCTTTATCTCAGGTATTTAAAGAGGTAAAGAAACAAACCGGATACAATATCCTTTGGAACGAGCGAAGTATGAATGCCAATCAGCTTATCGATGCCAATTTCAGGAAATCGAGTATACAGGACGTATTGAACCAGTGCATTGGCAAGCTCCCCCTCTCCTTTTCAATTGACGGCAAAATGGTTTTTATCAAGCAGAAAGAGAACGAACCTTCGCTTGTAGATAAAGTGATGGATTTGTTTAAGTTGATTGATGTAAGAGGTAAGGTTGTTGATGAAAAAAATGAGCCCTTGGTTGGTGCCATAATAAAAGTTAAAGGCGGAACTGCCTCTATAGCTACGAATTCAGATGGAGAATTTCTGTTAAAGAATATAGAAGAAAATACAACGTTACAAATCTCTTTTATGGGCTATCAGCCTCAAGAAATAAAAGCTATAAAAAACATAGGTGTTATCATATTAAAAATCAGCGTTGACAGGCTACAAGAAGTCCAAATAAATGCTGGTTATTATACTGTACCAGATAAAGAAAGAACTGGAGCAATCTCAAGAATAACCTCAAAAGATATTGAAAAACAACCAGTCAACAACATATTACAGGCGATGCAGGCTAATATTCCTGGAATGCAAATAGTTCAAACTACCGGTTTACCGGGCGGTGGTTTTTCAATAAGAATTAGAGGGCAAAACAGTATTTCGAATGGAAGTGAACCATTTTATATTATTGATGGGGTTCCTTTTACCTCAGTTGGTTTGGGAGGATCTAAGGACGGCATTTATTCAACACGAGGAGCTAATCCCCTCGCTAGTATAAATCCTAACGATATCGAAAGCATCGAGATTCTTAAAGATGCTGACGCTACTGCGATCTATGGTTCTAGAGGAGCAAACGGCGTAGTTCTAGTTACAACAAAACGAGGCAAAATTGGAAAGGCTAAGGCTTCTTTTTCAATTAATCAAGGTATTTCAAAAGTAGGCAAGAAATTAGATTTGATGAATACTGATGAATATTTGGATATGCGAAAAGAAGCTTTTGCAAACGATAAGTTAACTCCTTCAACTACAGATTATGATATAAACGGTACTTGGGATCAAAGTAGATATACAGATTGGCAAAAAGAGTTAATTGGTGGAACAGCACCAATTACAAATATTCTAGCATCCCTTTCAGGAGGAGCTAATAACATAACTTTTTTGGTGGGCGCTAATTATTATATCGAAGGTACGGTATTTCCCGGTGAACATTCATATAAAAGAGGGGCAGGTAATTTTAGTTTGCAGTATACTTCGGACAATAAAAAATTGAGGGCATCATTTGACTCAAATTATAGTCAAATTAATAGTAATTTATTTACCACAGATCTAACACAATTTATCCGATTAGTTCCAAACTATCCGACACTTCTCGACGAAAAAGGCCGATTGAATTGGGATTATAATGAAAGTGGTGTGGCTAGAATGTATATGAATCCGATAGCTGAAACCCAAAGACCTTTCAACGCTAAGACAAATAATCTCATAAGCAATGCACTGGTTAGTTACAACATAATCTCTGATTTGAAGGTACAGGCAAGCATGGGGTATACCAAAATGGATAGGCGTGAAATCAGTATGCTACCACTTACAACATTTAGCCCCGCCTTTAATTATGGTTCTGCCCAAAGGCAATCATTTTTCACGAATAATTCGCTCAACAGCTGGATCACAGAAGCCCAGGCCAATTGGAGCAAACAAATTGGAATGGGAAAACTCGATATGTTAGTAGGCACGACTTTTCAGCAAAATATTACGGAAGGACAAGAAGTACAAGGGTCGGGATATACAAGTGATGCGTTAATGGGAAATATTGCGGCAGCATCAATTTTGACAGTGAGCGCTAGAACATATTTACAATATCGGTACACTGCTATATTTGGTAGAGTTAACTATATTTTTCGCGATAAATATATTCTTAATGCAACAGCTAGAAGGGACGGAAGTAGCCGTTTCGGGACTGATAATCGCTTTGCGAATTTTGGTGCAATAGGTGCTGCCTGGCTTGTCAGTAATGAAAATTGTTTTAAAGATAATCTGCCATTTGTGAGTTTCGCCAAATTACGTGGCAGCTATGGTATCACTGGGAATGATCAAATAGGTGATTATGCTTATATTAGTTTATGGAGGCCATCAGGCACATATCAGGGAGTGTCTTCTGTCATTCCTTCTCAGCTACGAAATCCGAATTTAGCTTGGGAAGTTAACAAAAAGCTTGAAATAGCATTAGAATTAGGGTTCCTGAAGGATAAGATCAATCTATCTATAGACCATTATAGAAACCATTCTTCAAATCAACTGCTTTTGACGTCACTTACGCCAAGTACTGGTTTTGCAAGTTTTAGAGATAACCTACCTGCAAAAGTTATTAATACTGGTTGGGAATTTACATTAAATACAAATAACTATTCTAAAGGTAAGTTTACGTGGTCTACTTCAATTAATTTAACTATTCCGAAGAACAAGTTAGAATCATATCCGGGATTAACAACTAGCTCTCAAGCTGGAGCATATGAAATTGGCTATCCCCTTACGATCAAAAAATTATATAACACATATGTTGATGGTCAAAGTGGTTTAAGTGTTATTGAAGATTACGACAAAAATGGTGTTATTGAATTCATTAAAGATGCTCGTAATATACGCTTCATTGGACGCGATTATTATGGTGGCCTCCAAAACTCTCTATCCCATAACGGAATTCAATTAGATTTTTTATTTCAATTTGTAAAGCAATCAGGGCTAAGTTCTGCACATTTTCTTCCTGCAGGAATGTTTTTTGCGTCAAGTCCAGTTGGAAATCAAACAAGTGATGTTGCAGATCATTGGAGAAATCCAGGAGATAATTCAAGATTTCAAAAATACACCACATCATTCTCAGCATTCTCGACTCATAGCAATGCCGTCAGTTCTGGAAGTCTTGCTATCGAAGACGCTTCATTTATAAGACTAAAGAACATTTCAATTTCCTACAATTTACCTACAAAGTTCATACAAAAACTAAAAATAAGTAATGCCAGGTTTTTTCTGCAGGGACAGAATCTATTAACTATTACAAGTTACAAAGGTTTAGATCCAGAAACGCTCAGCGCCAATAACCTCCCATCCCTTCAGGTATTTTCTGCCGGGCTACAGCTCACACTTTAACCACAAAATCATGCAAAAAATCACTAAAAAAAATATGCCTTTTTTAAAATCTTTATTATGCGAGATAGAATGGTCGGAATTAATAAACAAAATCGGTAGAACCCCGATTCTTATCTTATTGATAAATGGTATACTTTTTATGTCATCGTGTAAAAAGTTTTTAGAAATTGATTCACCAAAAGATTCAATTACTCCTAGTGAACTTTTTGCAAATAATGAAATTGCCACTTCTACTGTGACTGGTATCTATAGCCGAATAATGGCAACAACACTTAATCCATTTTCTGGAAGCGAGCAATCCGTAGGTGTATTAGCTGGACTTTCAGCTGACGAATTGAAAAGTCATAATCCTTTACATGAAGCCTTTTATAGAAATGAAGTTCCTTCAAGCAGTGGTTATATTGAAGCCGTATGGAACAATGTATATTCTGGTATTTATTCAGCAAATTCTATATTGGAAGGTCTTCAGAGCCCAAATGGTTTGAGTGATGATGTCAGGAAGCAACTTGAAGGTGAAGTAAAATTTATTAGGGCATTTAGCTATTTCTATCTTGTAAATCTTTTTGGAGACGTCCCTTTAAATCTTACCTCAGATTATAGAGTTAATAAAATAGCATCAAAGGCTTCGAAGCAGAAAATTTACGATCAGATTATCGCTGATTTAAATGATGCAGAAAATCTTCTTTCTTCATCTTATGTAACTAATGAGCGGGTTAGGCCAAATAAATGGGTAGCAAAAGCTATGTTAGCGAGAGTATATCTTTATTTAGAAAACTGGGATCTTGCTGCTCAAAAGGCTAAAGAAGTAATAGATCAAAAGCCCACATACGAATTAATGGACGATTTAGACAAAATATTTTTAAAAAACAGTAAGGAAGCTATATGGCAATTAATGCCAAATGCGGGAAGCAATACTAGGGATGGCGCAGTGTATGTTCTAGTCAGTACCCCAGCCAATATATCTCTTTCCGAAGGGCTTATGAAGATTTTTGAAACTGGCGACAATAGAAAAGTAAAGTGGACAGGAATATATACAAATTCAACGGGTACATACAACTATCCTTATAAATATAAGATCAGAACAACTACAAATGGAATAGTATCAGAGTATTCAATGGTCATCCGATTGGCAGAGTTATATTTAATTAGAGCTGAAGCAAGAATTAATAATGGAAATGTTTCATTGGGCATTACAGATCTGAATGTGATTAGACAAAGGCCATTACCAAACGGAACCCCATCCAATTCAATTCCCGCCCTCCCATTAGACTTGAATAAATCTGATGCTTTATTAGCACTTGAAAAGGAACGACGGATAGAATTGTTTTGTGAATGGGGTCACAGATGGTTGGATCTTAAGAGGAGTGGTCGAGCCTCAACCGTTCTTTCTCCATTAAAGGGAATTACATGGAAAGATACCGATGTATTATATCCACTACCTAATGCTGAAATTACTGGTAATCCAAATTCTGGCCAGAATTTGGGGTACTAGTCTATTACTAAAACTCTTAATCAAACTTATGAAAAAGCTAATCATCCATGTTTTATTTTTTTTGTCCTTTACAAACCATCCAGTATCTGGACAAGTTATAGGTAACTCAAAGGCAGCGATTGTTTTACATCCTTCGGCCAATGAAGAAATGCCTGATAGCATCCTAGTTAAAGTTTTTAATGGAATTGTCGAGTCTAATTTGGAAAATATCGTCTTAAAAAAAAATGCTACCGGTGACTTTCTGCTATACTTACCAAAAAATCAGCCTATTATTCCTTTTCAGATTACCGCTTTTTATGACTTTGAAAAAAGAGACATCCAAAGTTCAGATATTTTGTATGCTGAACCTGCAGACCACTTGGTAATTACTTTCAAAAAAAATTCAAATCCAAAATCGAGTTTTATGAACTTGATTTTGGATTTTTCGGGGCCTAAATCTGAGAAATATAAAGTTCTAACTCTTTTAAATGATAGAAATAGAGATTTTTTATCTAATCAAAAGAAAAAAAACGATCTTCTTAAAGATGATTTAAAAGATTCAGATTTTTATAAATCAACAAAGTTTAGAGAATTTCTAAACGTATTATTCGAAGACATTAAAGTTGATCTTTTGAAAAACAATGCTTCTATAATAGAAAATGAAGCTCTGCTAGGAGCGAATATTTCAACATTTTTCAAATACGAATTAAGTTCTTATAATAACTTCCGCTATTACATTAATTTGCTTCTCGACAGCTTTAACAGTAAAGAGGCAAAACAATTGCTTAGTGATTTCTATTTTTCAAAAATTACTTTTTTACGCCCTATTTCTACTGACCCTTTGATAAAATATAGTCGAAATTACAAATTAAGCAGATCCTTTGATGCTATGTTTGAGGTAAAATTAAAAAAATTAGGAAATTTTTATGCCTTTACCGATCAATACAATGAAATTAAGAAAATGGACAATGGTGCTTTAAAAGAATGTCTTCTAACGCAAATATTTACCTACCCATTACTCAGTCAATATATTTCAGACAATTCCAGCAGAGACTCTTGTTTAAATGAAGCTCTTAAAATTGTTTCTATGCCCGAACTTAAAGAGGCACTCCGTTCACAATTATTATTTTCAAAAGGAAGCAAGATATATGACTTTTCTTTTCAGGATACCTCAGGAAATTTTGTTAGTCTAAAAAGCATGGTAGGAAAAGTCTTTATGATTGACTTTTCATTTCTCGGATGTTCTGGTTGTGCACTTTTTTCGGAAAAGTTTAGAGAGAAAGTTCATCCAGAATTCATCAATAATCCGAAATTTAAAATCCTTAGTGTCAACACCGATAATACTAGAGAAAAATGGTTTAAAGCTATTAGGAGTAAGAAGTTTAGTCAGGAAGGGGCTATTGAGTTAACTACAGGAAATATTTCGTGGAACCATCCTATGCTTAAATACTACAATGCAAACGCTTTCCCTTTTATTCTATTGGTCAATAAAGATGGGAAGCTGATCTCAAGAATAACACTATTGGATATTTACGTAAATAGTGCAGGTGTGGCAAAAATGATCAGAGACTCTTTAACAGCTATTTAGAATTTAAAGGCCAGCCTACTGCTGACCTTTAAATACCTTATCCTACTTATGGTACAATGTTCAGATTGTAGGCTGCATCTTGTGAAGGCACAGCTTGTCCTTCAAGATCACCGATATTGTAGTAAATTGTACCCAATGATGAACATAGAGGGCTTGGATTAGCAAGACAATCAAATGTAGTTCCACCAGTTGGAGTTGAACGGAAAGGTTTTTGAGCGAACGCGCTGCCAACAGCCACTACGGCTACTAATGCAGCAAAAATGATTCTTTTCATTTTGTTTTAATTTATGGTTGTTTACCTACTCTTTTCCAGGTTTTCGGCTTTCCCTGATTTAATTGCGCAATAAATATTTTTTAATAGATTTTTGAATATTCTAAAGGATGTTCACGCTCTGATTTTGTAGACAGCTATTATGTCCTGATAAATAACCGCAATTGTATTTTTAAATATGGCTATATCTGTTAATCTCTTTCTTTCTATTTTAGGTAGATAGAAACTATATTCATATTTTCCTTCTTGCAACCCGTAAACATCAATTACGATTGAATTATCAAAATCACTATCTTTTTCATTATCAGCTTTTAAAGCTGACTGAATAAAGACTAAATTGTTTCCTTGAGCTACTTTTTTGTTTACTTGCCGAGGAGGTTTCAGGTGCGTTGTAACGTTATTAACTTTCTTCAATGACAGGTCCGCATGCGTTACTGTATCGATCGTTTTTGCAAAGTATTTAGCATTTAAATTGGAATCAAGCCTGATAAACTGTCCGCGATAGTAGTAAACATATATCAGTTGTTTAGTATTATCATCATAATTAAAAAAGCCATCTGTGCAAAAAATCCCATCAATTTGTTTCTCTGGAATAAATTCGCTGATCTTTTTCCCATCCCAACTTACTTTTTTCAAAACCTTTCTTTTATTTCCATGATCCATCATTTCGCTGCTAATTATAAAGGAATTTGGCGTAATCGCTTTAGACTGGTAAAAATATTGTGAGTCTATTTCCTTCCTTGACACATTTTTTAAATCGTTACTAAACTTATAGCCCATTCGAGATTTCCCATCTAAAAGAACAATATTAGAACTAGCGAACGTATAAGAAGTGATTCCAGGAGATTTTTCCTTGTCAGATGGTAATTTAACAGAAAACTCTTTTACTTGTGACAAATCAAGAGGAAAATTCACCATTTCGAGGGGATTTCTAAAATCATAAAGGGTTATTTGATTTTGAGTTATATTAGCAAATTGGTAACTATCCTTTCTTAATCGTAACTGCGTTAGATATTTAGTTTTATTCAAGACAAATTTGCGTTCGAATCCGTTCTTTTCACGCTTATCCCATTTTGAATATTGATATAACCCAGTTATTACTACAATACTTAGAAAAAATAATACAGAGAAGATTTTAGCTTTTTTCATAATGAAACTAATTAGTTTTATTTTGTACCAATACTGTGATCATAGATTTATTATGCTTTCGAATTTATTGTTTAATTTAAAATGAGATTTAAATTGTATGCGGGGTCACCATCAGGCACACGCTCTCCTTCCAACGGTCCTGAGTTATAATAAACTGGATAAAATGAAATGCATAAAGGATGTGGTGCAGATATACAATCAAATACAGACCCCCCGGGCGCAGATGTGGCTCGAAAACTCTGCGAAAGAGTGCTATTGGCAGCTACTGTAACTACTAGTATAGCAAAAACAATTCTTTTCATAATTCTATAAATTTGCGTCTAGCCGAGTGTTTTAGGCTTAATTTTAGTTTGTAGCAAAATCCCCAAGATTGCTAATATTATAAAGACAATGTTGAATATAAAGTGCTCAGACCATTTCATATTTTCAAGGACACCTCCGCAAGAACAAGGTATGAAGTCACTAAAGTTCAAAATCGCGTAGATGTAAAAGGTAAACAGTGACATTAACATAAAGGCAGCATAGAGCCCTGCGGTAATTGTTTTTTTAATCAATAGCATAATGGAGATTACAATCTCCAATCCTGGCACCAGCCATACCAATACACTTGCAAAATCCGTTATAATTGGTGACTTACTGATCTGCAGCTGAAATTTATCGTACTCGAGAAGCTTACTAGTAGCCGCATATAAAAACAACAATACAAACAGGTAACAAATTACATCTACCACTACCCTTCTCGTCTTATCCGACATCCATCCTTTCGAGTGCTTATTCAATGTTGTTTCCATTTTAATAATTTTTGTCATTATTTAATTTCACTATTCAAGCTGCGAGAGAGAAAAGTAAACCTAGGCTGGCTCTCGCTACCAGCCTGGCCTACTCTTCAGTAAAGATTAAAAAACAATATAGTGACGGCTTATAAATGGCAGGTTTCATATAGGTGTTGTTTTAAGAATGCGTTAATAATAAGTCAGTTTTTCTTTTCTAATTTATACCTCAAAGTTACTGCATCTTCAAGGGGGGCGTTATCAACAGGATTACAAAAAAATGTAATCCTGTTTACGTTACTTAGCTGGCTTTCTTATTGTTAGACCGGGTCTGCAAAATAATCCCGGTAACAGCAATCAGCACAAATACAACATTAAACAACAGGTGGCCGTTCCAGCCCATGTTTTTCAGCAACCCATCACATGCACATGGAAGGTGCCCGCTAAAATTTAAAATAACAATGATGTAAAGGGCAAACATCACCATCAATCCGCAGGCAGCATAAAGACCTATCAGCTTGGTCCGGGGAATAAACAGCAGCACTGCGGTGATAATTTTTATAGCGGGCCCTGCCAGTGCAATTGCGGCAGCAAAGCCGGTTAATGCTGGAGATTGCTCCAGTTGTAATTTGAACTTTTCAAAGTCCATCAGTTTGTTTATGGCAGCATAAATCCATAACAGAACGAGTAAGAACGACAAGAGGTTAACGATATAATTTTTTTTCATGATTAGGGATAAAAAAATGGTTTTGGTTTGGACTAGCAAAATTACGCCTCTTCTGCAGGCAGCGTTAGCAACAGGATTACAAAAAAGTGTAATCCTGTTTACTGCTAATCTATTTCGGCAAAAGCCATTTTCTTTAATTGCGCATAATATCCCTGCCTGGTCAGGCTTACGTGCATAGCCACAGCTTCTTTGCCTGCAACTTTTATAAACAGCGGGTTTTCAGCTTCAAATTCCTGCACCCGCTGCAACGGCGGCTTGTTTAAAAGCTGGGTACGGTAATGATAGTATCTTTCGTTGCATGCTGTAATTTCCTGCACTTTAGCTTTAATTACAGGATGGGCATCCATCAGTTTAAGCAGATCAGTAAAAGCTATAGAAAGTACTTCGCCCGCTTCCAGTATTTCGATGTAATCTGTACGGGGCTCCTTATGCAAAAAGCTGCTGCTATCGATAGCAAATTCCCGCTTTTTCCAGATACGGGTGCCCCACTTACATTGTTTGTTTTTACAATAGTAATAAGCCTGTACCATCGAGTCGACAGAAAACCATAAACGGCCCTCTTCAAAAGAACCAGGTCTTTCCAATATCTGCCGCCCTATTGCTGTATGCAAATGGCACATAACATATAAACTATTTATTAGTTTTTCATCTGTTGAGGGTTGATTAAAAAATGGAATAATTTGTTCATCAATCAATTGTTTTTTGTAGGTATCCATGGGTTTGAGATTGTTAAGGTGCTTTCTTTTAAAAAGCGAGGGTTAAAAAAATGGAGCGTGATGGATAGATATATTAACAGAATTTTATGCTTGCTTAAATCCTTTGCTGATGATGTGCAATGCGCTATAGAGGGTGTAATTCAATTTATGACAGATCACTTCAGGTGTCGGGCCAGCCTCAATAAACCTGATCAGGTCCTTCATGCGGATGGTGCCAATACAACGGCCATCTCTTTGGAGCGGCAGGGATTTGCAATGGTGCGTAGCCATAATATTTATAGCTTCATAAACCAATTGATCCTGATCAAGTACTATTGGCTTCCAAGCCTTTAACACTTCTACAATGTCCTTTGTCAGATCAGGTCCGTAATTCTTTTGACAGTCAATCATCTTTAGTGTATTTTTTGTAAAAAAATTAGTGTCTCAACAAACTTTAATAAAGTTCAACAGTTTATTTGAGGATAATTGAACGCACTTATAAGATTTTTGCTGAATGCAATTTATAATCTCTTTTTATTTTTAATCTTTTAGTTTACATTTGATTAAGATTATCAACTCTCAATTAATGCTCAAAATATGAAGAATAAATACAGTATGAACTGGGTAATTCCGAATTTAGACAAAGCCAAATGCACAAGTCAGATTGAGGAATTCATCATCGATTTAATAAAAATCAAGAACCTCCAGCCTGGAGACCACCTGCCCGCATACCGATCTTTAGCAAAGCTCAATCAGATTAGTGAAAGTTCAGTAAGAAGGGCTTACATCAAACTAATCGATGGCAACTGGCTGGCCAGCAATCCAGGCTCCGGTACTATTGTTTCCGCCAATAATCCTTCAGAAGATATCCCACACAGAACTTCGGGTTTTACAGAACACTTCCCGGCCGGACTGATATACATCAATAAAAAAGAGGATATTTTCCAACCAGCCTTTATAGAAGCACCATTTGTTGCCGTTGGTACAGATTTTCCCAGCCCTGCGGCCTTTCCTGAAGACAAGTTTTCCGAATATTACAATCGCTTCCGCGAAGAAAGTCGAAAGCTGAGCCAGGCAGAACTATTAAATACCTACGATGCCAGGTATTTGAAAGACAATATGGTAGATTATTTAAACCGTAAACGGGGCTTCGGGTTAAAATACAATATGCTGGATGTAGTTAAGGGCAGAAAAAGTACACTCGACAGGGTGTTTAAAATTCTGATCAATACCGGTGATGTGGTGATCAACACCTCCCCTCACGACTCAAAATTACTAGCTGCATTGTTAAAGCGCAATGCCAACGTATTTACCATCAGCCGCAGAGATCCCGACTTTATAGAACGCATAGAACAGATGCTGAAACACACCAGGGTAAGGGCGATACACATCAGGCCTCAATGCAGCTTTCCTGAAAGTTTTACATTGTCCGAAGATAGCTGTAAACAGCTTGTACAATTGGCAAAAAAACACCGGATGTGCATTATTGAGGAAGAGGATGACCACGAATTCTGGTACAGCACTACCCCCTATAAACCATTGGCCTGTTATGATCACGATGGTTTTGTAATTTATATGGCCGCCCTAAGCAAGGCCACTTCTGATGCGCAATCCTTACGCGCTGTAGTGGCATCGGTTCAATTTATCAATGAACTGCAGACCCTGCCCGCCCAACCTATAGAAGAAAGGGACATTATTAAAGAACAGGCTTTTGCCGAAATGATAGCCAAAGGTGACATGGCCGACTATGCCAGGCAGATCAGGTTACAATCAAAAACCTATCGCGATGAACTGCACCTGATCCTGAACCACTATCTGCACAAGTTTGTAACCTATGCCATACCGGAACATGGCCTTACTTTCTGGCTCAAATTCGATGAGAAGTTTGACCTGAACGTAATGCTAAAAAAGCTGGACGATGGCGGCATCCCTGTACCCTACCATCCCAACAACCAGAAAACTTCCATCAAAACCAATCACATGATGCTGGGTTTTGGCGCTTTTGACATCAACGAAGCAGAAGGCGGAGCAAAGATGCTGAATATGGTATTCAGTGAAGCTTCATCCTGAGACCCAAGCCCCTACCTGTATCTCTATCCTTCGGGCTTTCCTGCGCGTTCTTCTCAAAAGTCCAGGACATTCCCCGAAATATTTTTTGAAAGCCTTGCCAAAGTAATGCGCATCTGAATACCCGCTCAAAGCTGCAATTTCAAAAATTGATTTCCTGGTGGTCAACAGCAGTTCAAGCGCATAGTCCATTCTCAGTTTAATAACCTGCGTGTGGAGCGGCATTCCGAAAGTAACATCGGCCAAACGGGCCATAGTCCTTTCAGAGACAAAAAACCGGGAAGCGAGTTCAGGCATCTTCTCTACCACATCAGAATTAAAGTTTTGCTTTACGAAAGCAGAGATCTCAGCACTTTTCTGATTGCGGTATTGTAACTTACTATAATACTTATTGATACATCCACTGATAAAGTTATAGGCAGCATCATCAGGATCATCGCCAGGCCTGTCCATCTTCCTCAAGGCAGCAAATAAACTTCGGCCAATACCAATGGCCGGAAGACTCATCTGCCTTGCCGCTGGATTGGAAACTGCAGCAGTAATGGCATTCAGCTCGGGTAATTTCTGGCATTTGTACATTAACCAGTCTGTTCTAAAAGTAATCAGCATGATCCGGTTTACTCCGGCGGAGACCTTTCTACGGTAATTTCCCACAGGTTTGTAGCACAAATAACAGCTGTTCTTTTTCAGCTCAACATACATAAAGATTGCCGGTTCGGGTACAGAATAATCTATCTCAATGTCGCGCTTTACCGTACAATCAAACAGTTCAATATGTGCATGGTAATGACTGACAGATTGAACTGTTACTTTGGCTTCCGCTTGAGCAGCAGCCAGGTGAAGTTTGATGGATGATCGCATTTTTTACTTTTATTACGATCAAAGCCCGGCTATGGCCTCGTTTTTTTGAGATTTTTTTACTTACAGATCTCTTTGATGATGATATAAACCCCCATAACCAGCACAAACCAGCCAAAAGCAGGCTTCAGCTTTTTCCCATCTATCCTGCCCGAAATGCTGGTTCCTATAAAAACACCGGCCATGGCAATCAGCGTAACGCGCAGCAGAAAAGCCCAGTCTACCAGGTTGCTGCCAAAAGAAGTAAAGAACCCAAATAAGGAATTCAGCGCTATAATCACCAGGGAAGTTCCAATAGCTTTCTTAATCGGCATTTTTAATCCGTTAACCAATACCGGGATGATCAGAAATCCGCCGCCGGCACCTACCAGGCCGGTTACAAAGCCTACCAAAAGCCCTTGTACAAAAACCTGCAGGTAATTGGGTTCCGTATTTTCTTCTTCCAGATCAGCCAGTTTACGCTGTCTGATCATGCTGTAAGACGCCACAATCATTAAAACCGCAAAAAGTACCATCAGTAAAATGCTCCTGGTTACGGTGAAATCCCCAATGCTGAAAACCTCCTGAGGGATAGCCGGTACAACGTACCTTCGGGTAAAAAAAACAGCCGCAATAGAAGGGATGCCAAATATCATGGCCGTTCTTACGGTGATCAATCCCTTTTTAAAATAGGATATAGAACCAATCGCACTCGTAGTACCCACCACAAACAGGGAATAGGCAGTAGCCAGAACCGCATCTATACTAAACAGATAAACGAGTACAGGCACGGTGAGGATGCTCCCCCCTCCGCCAATAAGCCCTAGTGACAATCCGATAAAGATTGACGAAAAATAGCCAGCGATTTCCATTGAATAATAAGTATCCTGCAAATCTATTCCAATATTTACAATTGGAGGTAAGCTATTTTGTAATTAAACTTAAAAACCTGCTTTCTTATACAAGCCAAATTCGCTAAGTGTAATGCATACAGGCGATTGGGTAATGTTCAGCTTTAATTTATTTGTAGTCACCGGCTGCTCCAGTTTTGCCAGTTTTTTTGCACCTATGCTTTTACCTTCATAAACCGTTTTCCAGGCATTACCTTCCCATATCTGGATATTATAGCCTTCTATGCGCTGCCCTAGCGGGATGTATTCCTGTAAACTGATGATATCGAAAGTCTGAGGGCCTTTCAGGTCCATTTCCAGACTTGCCTGATGCACCGGATCAGTAGTTGCCCAGAAAGTCTGTTTATTGCCATCCAACAACAAAGCGCTATGGTATTTGGCACCCCTGGTATTGCTGGCTTTAATAACGGCTCCCTTGGCCAGGTTGTTGGCAAATGTTGTTTTAACCATAGCGCCAAAATCCTTTAACGAAGCCACATCGTCTTCGTGCAACTGCCCACGGGTATCGGGTGCTAAACCAAGATCCAGTCCGGCTCCACGCCCCACACTTTTAAGGTAAAGGTCAAAAAGGGCCTCGGGGCTCCTGGGCTTTTCTTTAGCATGATAAAACCAACCCTTCCTCAATGGCACATCGCATTCTGCCGGCATCCAGAATTTACCATTCCTGATGCCTTCAGGACTTTGCGGATAATTAGCCTGTCCCGGAACAGCTTCGTTTTTGCCTTCAGGAGCCATCGGGGTAAAGGTAGCCCAGCTGGTTTCGGCAGCCGTTCCTTTTTCATTGCCTACCCATCGTACATCCAGCCCCACATCGCTAAATATATTCGCCATTGGCTGCATTCTCCGGGTAATACCCCAGGTATTTTTCCAGTCGTAATAAACCGTATTGTCTATGCTTCTCTTTTCACGCGCCCCGCCATAGTAACCATCGCCACCATTGGCTCCATCGTGCCAGCTCATAAAAAGCTGACCGTAATTACTGTACAGTTCCTTTAGCTGTGCCTGATAAATGGCCAGGTAGTTTGCCGTTCCGTACTGAGGATTGTTGCGGTCCCAGGGCGAGCAGTAAACGCCAAACTTTAAGCCGTATTTCCGGGCAGCCAGCTGTACCTCTTTAACCAAATCGCCCTTACCATTTCTGAAAGGACTTTTACTGATATTATAGGGCGTTGTTTTGGTAGGCCAAAGTGCAAAACCATCATGGTGCTTGGCCACCAGAATAATCCCCCTCATTCCACCAGCTTTTGCCGACCTCACAATTTGCTCAGCATCAAAGTTACTCGGGTTAAAAATTTTCGGATCGGCATCACCATACCCCCATTCCTTATCTTCAAAAGTAGTAGGTGTAAAATGGATCAGTCCGTAAACTTCTATATCATGCCAGGCCAGCTGCCTTTTTGAAGGGAGCGCACCGTAGGGTTTAATGGTCTGCTGTGCCGAAACAGTACCTGAGATTAACAACAAAATTGTAAGCAATCTTTTCATATTTTCAAATTCAAATGTGTATTCACCTTCAAATTTAAAGGTATTTCCATCACCAGATTCAACAATATTGGCTTTAAATGCTATGATTTTGGCATTAGAATATTCAGCCGCTCTTCTTCCAGGTCAATCTGGTACAATTGCCGCCGGATAATTTCCTCATCAATAGCCGGGTCTTTATTCAGCTCAGCCAGGTACTCCCGCTGGCATTCCAGCAATTCCATAAATACAGTTATCGTTTTTTTGTCCAGCCATTCGTCCTCATCGGCAGCTTTCGACTTTTCTTCCCAATGCTTGAGGATCTTTTGCAGGCCCGCATGATCCTGCAGCTCGCCCTCATATTTATCTTTGAGGTATTTATACACATGTGACCTTAAACCTCTTTTCATCTTTTTGACGGTCTCCTCTTCGGTATTTTCAGCGTAGGCGTCAAACAGCCTGCTGCGTTTGATGAAATAAGGCAGGGTAAGCCCCTGTACCACCAGCGTAAGCAGGATCACCACAAAGGTGATGAATAAAATCAGGTGCCGGTGAGGGAAAGCATCTCCGCCATCCAAAGTAACCGGGATAGCCAGCGCCGCAGCAAGCGAAACCACCCCCCGCATGCCCGTCCAGCCTAGTAAAAGCGGCATCATAAATCGCCGTCTTTTAGAGCCCGCATGAGGCATTACAGATCGGCGAAAGATCAATGTTGCAATCATTGCGCCATAGGAACTGATGATCCGGGCAGCAATCAAGACTCCGGTTACCATCACTCCGTAGCCAATTGCCGTAGAAAGTGGCGTTCCATCGGCACGCAGCCCTGCAACAATCTCGGGGAGGTACAGACCAATGATCAGAAAAACAATACCGTTAAGAATAAACACAAAACTCTCCCAAACACTTGAGCCCTTAATGCGACTGGTACTGTTCAGAAAAAACAACCTTCTGTTAGCCATAAACAGCCCCCCACTTACTACCGCCAATACACCCGAGCTGTGCAGCTGCTCGGCTACCAGGTACATAAAATAGGGTTCTATTAGTGTAAATGCAGTATCGGAGGGTGCATCTGTGGGAAGTCTTTTGTGCGCCTGAACAAATATCCAACCCAATAACAAACCAATGCCTACACCGCCCAGCACCATCCATAAGAAACTGAGTGAGGCATCCTGCCAGATGAACTGCCCCGTACCAACAGCAACCGCCGCGAACCTGAAAATGATCAGTGAAGAAGCATCATTCAACAGGCTTTCCCCTTCCAGAATGGCCGAAGTTGATCTGGGGACCTTTACAAATTTCATGATCGCACCGGTACTTACTGCATCAGGTGGCGAAACAATACCACCCAGCACAAAACCCAGTGCTATGGTAAAGCCCGGAATAAAGTAATTGGTAACCAGAGCTACAGACAAAGCCGTAAAGAATACCACCAGAAAAGCAAAACTGCCAATAATGCGCCACCATTTCTTCATCTCTTTAAAAGAGATAGACCAGGCAGCCTCAAACAACAGTGGCGGCAGGAATATAAAAAAAATCAGATCAGGGTTGATCTTGATGACAGGCAGTCCGGGTATGAAACTAATGACCAATCCGGCTACCACCAGCAATATGGGATAAGCAATTTTTAGTTTGTCGGCCCATATTTCCAGCAGCACAATGGCCGCAATCATCAAGAGTAAAAAGGGCAAGATTGTGTGCATACTAATTCTTAAAAGGATATTGCAGGTAAATGATGACCAGGTTAAGCAATAAAAATGGCAGTTCAATAGCTGCACCTTTTAAATTTTTGTCCAACAGGTCTAAACAGATGATCAGCAAAATTCCCGCAGCCATTATAAAATTGCCCCATACAAAAGTTTTGGGGAACAAAATCAATACCGCGGCAATCATCGTGACGGCTCCATTAATCATAATACCGGCTTTTGAAAAACCCCATTTACCGAACATTTCCAGCATTTCCGGTTTTACCGAAAACATTGCATAGCCTTGTTTAAGCCCCATAAATACGGCCACAAGCATCAGGATAACATTTATAATCTTCAACATAATATAAAAATAACAGTTATCAATCAATTTTGCATCACCTTTGGCACCGAAGCCGGAATTTAATACGAGAATGGATAAAGCCCAAATACACCTGAAAATCTGGGGATTGACATAAAACACCCAGGCTAAAAAAACAATAAAGGGGCCTGTACCGCAATCTTATACATTTCTTCAGAACAAAAAAAACTACCAGTCCGGATCAACCCTGAAGCCCTTGCCGCCAAACCTCGAGATGTTATAACTCAATCCAAAAGTAAATACCCTGGTAACCTGGTTTGTACGCTGATCTATTATGGAACTGCCCGAAACAGACCGGCCCAGGTTATTTCCCTGGTTCAGTAAATCGTTACCATTGGCGTTCAGACTAAGCGACTGGTCTCTGAAAAACTTTCTGCTGATGCCCGCATTGATGATAAAAGGATTGGTGTTGGCCATAGCATAACCCGAATTGATGCTTTTTGTGCCGCTAAAATTCAAATGCCAGGTCTTTTTAAACCTCCATACGCCCGAACAGGACATAGAAAGTCGCTGAACATCTTTAAAATTATCGCTGAGTCCCTCTCCCCTGTTTTTACTTAGGTTATAATTCAGATAGGTATCAAGCGTAAGCTTATCTAAATTCAGGGAACCGTTCATATTGGCAGAATAGCTGTGGCTCCGGTATAAAACCCGACCATTTACCTGACCCAGTACATCGGCTATAGAATTCTGGTTCAGGGCATTGTTATTTGAACTGAAATTATAACTTACCCCGGCCCCGGCCCTTACCCGCTTTAAATTAAATGTTGCATTCAAACGCTGGGCAGCATTAAGGCCCTTACCAAACTCCTTTTTATTGTTAAAAAAAACAGCCTTGTTAGAGATGCCGAAACTACCGGAATAGGAAACCGAATATTTATTCTTTTTAAAGGGCAGGTTTAATGCATAATTGCTGTTCGCATCGTAATTTCCGTTGGTGTTTTCGTAACGCGTTTCCTGTTTTAAGCTATTTAGCGTATCAGCTATCAGCAACACATTGTTCACAATCTCGTTTCGTACAGTGCTAAAACTTAGTCCCGTTTGCAGAGAGGCGCCTGTTGTAATGTTTACATAGTTGTAACTGGCGTTAACACCATGACTAAATGAAGGTTTCAGGTTGGGGTTACCAATTACGGTGTTTTGTAAATTCTCAGCATTTCTGATCGGCCTTAACTGGTTTATCGCAGGGTTGGTGTTTCGGCCGTTATAATTAAGGCTTAGGGATTTGCCTTTGGCAAAGGTTCGGCTCAGGTTAATACCTGGTGAATAGTTCAGGCTGTTATTCCTGATCTTTTGCCCCAAATGGAGATAATTATTGCTGATTAAATTGGGGCTGGCATTCACTCCGAAACTATAACGCATCTTTTTATTGGTATACCCATAATTTAAACCTATGCTCTGGTTAATAAATACAGAATTAAAATCGGTGCTCAATGAATCTACAAATGCCGGCAGCTTGCCCAGGCTATCTAATACATAGGTTTGCACGGTGCCTGCGCTTCTGCCTGCAGAGAGTTTATAGTTTAAGCTTAACCTTTGGATGGCCAAGGTATCTTTTGGTTTCTTTAAAGCCATGCTGTAACTGAAACCAAAACTAAAATTCTGGTTGTTGTTATCGGTAATCAGGTTCCTGTTCAGCAGGGAATCTTTTTCTAAACGCTGGGTTATTTTATCGTAATACAGGGTATTGGTACTAATCAACTGATCGGAATGGCTGGAAGAACTGGAAATACCAAAGTTGGCCGATAAGCTGCTCCCTTTCTTTTTCATGAGTTTGGATAAATTCAGGCTGGCACTAACATTTGGTGATCTGTTGGCCGACTGGTTAACGTTGTTAAAGTCTTGTTTAATTACTCCCCACTGGTTGTTTAATGAAGTGCTGTTGTTTTCGCCATCATTATAGCCGGCCTGTACGCCACCATCCAGGAAAATCTTTTTAGTCCTGTAATTGAGATTCGCGCCAAGGCCATGGTTGTTGTTCCTGTTTTCGCCATTGCCCAAGGTCTTATTGTAAAAAGTACCCGCAGGATTTAAAGTCTCTACAGTTCTTTCGTTGCTAAAGGCATTTCCATTGCGGCCATAGTTGTAATTTACGCCATAATTCAATTTTTCATTGACCCGATCGGAATGAGAAGCATTCAGCTGCATAGACTGCGCTGTTCCGGCGCCGTTGTTCGAAGTTCTGTAGTTCAGCCCCCCACTACTTTGCCTGGTATCTTTCCATAAGTTCATGTTTCCGCCACCTCCAATCTGGTCATTCGTTCCGCTATTCAGGTTTGCATGGCCAAATTTGCCATTGTTCATCCCCGGCTTGGTTACGATATTCAGCATTTTAACAGGTTCACCCATTTTAATTCCTGTAAAATTTGCCTCATCCCCAAAGTCGTCAATAACCTGGATCTTAGATACAATACCAGCCGGTAGCCTGGCAATAAAATCCTTCACATTACTGGTAAAAAAATCTTTGCCATTTACCCTCAGCTTAGTCATCTCCTTACCCATGGTTTTAACGTTGTAATCCTTATCCACATCAAGCCCCGGGAGTTGCTTCAACAGATCGGCCACATTATCGCCTTCCAGCACGTTGTAAGCACCGGCATTATACTCAACGGTGTCCTGCATTACCCTTACCGGATTTGGTTTGCCTTGTATCACCACTTCTTTGAGTGTCTGCGCATCCTGCTTCAGTACAAGTTCTCCAAGTTTCAATACTTTTTTGTCGCCAAAAGAATAGTTTCCTTTAAAAACTTTATACCCAAGGGCGCTGATCCCCAGCACAAAAGATCCGGCCTTTATCTTTGTAAAGCTGAAATTTCCGTAGTCATCGGTAGTTGTACGTAAAGTGTCTTTATCAAGGATCAGTATTACATTGGCATCTTTAACGGCAGTGTTGCTGCTATCGGCAACACTGCCGTTAACCCGTCTGTTATTTTGTGCGTAAGCACTAATGCTGCAGAAAAGCAACATTATTAAAACTGTAGTACTGATGAATTTTTGCGTTAATTCAATCATTTATAAAAAAGCTCAGCCAATAAGCTATCAAATTGGCCTGGCCAATATCTGTATTCTTAAATGATTTTGCATGGTAAAGTCGATAAAAATCTGGTTTAGTAGGTTATTCTTTCAAAACGATATCAATCATGGCCGACAGCTCGTTCAGTACAGAAGCCTTATCTGTACGGCTGTTACTTGCCCTGAACCGGATGAAGCCCTCTTTATCAATCACAAATTTTGCAGGGATGGCTTTTACACCATATTGTTTCACTGCCAGTTCTTTATTTTCGCTGCCTTGCTTGTCGTAAAGCACATTAAAGGTATAATGGTGCTGGTCCATCAACTCCTCCACATTCTTTTCAAAACCAGCTTTGGTTTCCCAGGTATTGATGAATAAAAATTCAACATCCTTGTTGTCTTTATAATGGTCAATTGTGGCCTGCATGCCCGGAAAAGACTGCACACAAGGCACACACCAGGTAGCCCAGAAATCGAGCACAACCACTTTGCCTTTATAATCGGCCAGGTTAACCAATTGCCCCTTGCGGTTATAAAGCGAAAACAGAGGCGCCTTTTCCTTAACCATTGTTGTTTTTAAATGATCGGTCAGCTGCTTTTGTTTTCCGGCAAGTAAACCGCTCAGGTATTCCTCAAAATCAGCATTGCTTCCATTTAACATGGTGTACAGGTCTTTGGCCATTTCCAGCACTGGTGGCGTCTGCGGATTTGCCCTCAGGTACCTGTCCAGCGCCAGAAAAGCATATAATTTTTCTCCTTTGCTCACCCTGGCCTTTGCCAGTGTCAATACCAGTTGCTGGCAGTTCATGCCCGTATAATTGTATTCTTCCAGCAAGTCGGCCGTCAGCTTTACAACTTCGTTATACTTTCCGGATGACAACAACGCTGACGAATAGGTATCTACGATGCTGCCATAGTACATAGCTGCAAAGCCCTTCCTCGTTTTTGGATCGGTCGAAACCTTAGCTTCCCTGCTTAATTTTAAAGCAGGGCCCAGGTATTGTACAGCAGCAGAAACCTGATTGCGGTCCATAAAATCTTTGCCCACATTGTACAAGGCTACGGCTTTTAAGTTCGGTTCCTGCAACAGGTCCAGGTAATGGTCCATTTTTTCTTTATTTCCGGCCTTGGAAAAACGCTGCACAAGGGTCAAAAGCGCAAAATTATAGCGTTCCTGCTGTTTTGCACTATAGGTAGCGGCCGGATAAGCCTTCAACCAGTTTAAATAGCTCTTTTCAACTTCGGCTATAGGAGGCTCCGGTTTTGCCCCAAAAATCTTGTCATAGGCCAGATCGCGCGCCATTACCCCCTTCGGAAATTTTTTAAGCATTCCCTTTTCTACAGCCGCAGCAGTATCGGCACTGCCCATTGCTTTATAAAGTTTTAATGCCAGCAGCAGGTTCTCTTCATCTGCACTTTGCATCAGGGCCTCGGCCTCTGCTTTCAAAATTGCTTTAGATTCCATGGTATTTTCTGTTAGTTTCTGGTTCAGGTAATTCAAAAGGTTATCCCTGCCAACAGATTTATTTAAGGAAACCAGTCCAGAAGTTTTGCTGCCCAGGGCAGTCTCCAGCAGCTTTTTGAGTTCATCACTATGCCCGCTGGTACGGAGCAGGATATTCCCCTTAGGGTCTACCAGGATTTTTGTAGGATAAGAACTGATGCCGAAAAGCTTTACCAGGTTATTTTCTGTTGTATTGAGCACATGTATCCAGTTGATCTGGTCTTCGGCTATTGCCTTCTTCCATTGCTTCTGCTGATTTTCCATAGTTCCGCTTTCAAAAGCAATTCCCAATATTTCCAGTCCTTTTGGTTTGTACTGTTCGTAAATGGCTTTTAGTTCGGGGTGACTGGCCCTGCAGGGCTGGCACCAGCTTCCCCAGAAATCGATCAGCAGGTATTTGCCCTCCAGCTTCCGGGAGTTAAAGGACTTGCCATTGATGTCCTGTACCTCAAACGCCGGGACAACAGCGCCTTTTGCAGTCGCATTGGCTGCGTCCAGTTTTGCATATAAAGCTTTCCATTCCGGACTATCCTTATAGACTGTTGCCATTTGTTTTAACTGCTTAAACGCCGCTTCATTGCCCAGTTCCGTGTAATAGCTTTCAAATACCATCAATGCCGAAAAGGTATTGCGGTGTTGCGCTGTAAACTGCTTTTTAAAGGCCTTCAGTTGGGCCGACAAACCGGCTATTTCCGCTTCTGCCTGGTGTACTTTTTCAGTCCCGGCTGACTGCGAATATTTGATTTTGGTCTGTGCCCAGATCTGCTGGTGCGTTTGCCGTTCTTTGGCAGCATAACTATCGTACAACCTGATTTCAGCATCGCTGGCTTTCAGCGACAGGTCAAGCGGATTGTTAAAATCTGCTGTTACAGTAACCGCTGTTCCTCCTTTGATCAGGAACTGCGGGGCAGGTTGCGGAACAAAGCTCTTGCCCGATTTAATCAGATTATGGACAGAGGTAATGTATAACACAGCTCTACTGTAGCCCTTTAAAGGCAAACGGAATTCGTAAACACCTTTAATGGGTTTCGCACTTAAAACAAATTTGGATTCGTTGTTCGGGCTGTACATCAACCTTACGGGATAGTTCGTAGTATCCTTACTTTTTATCCTTACTACCGCGGTATCCCCGGGGATGTTCTGGCTGGCAGCATAAGCCTGCGCATGCAGGCCTATGCTGATCAGCACTATACTCACTAACTTAATTAAATTAACTGACATGGTTTATGGGTTATCGGGCATAGATGGATTAAAGTTCAGGATCATCGGCGGAATTCTTAGCGTTAAGCGGTTTTTGCTTAAGGTATAGGTTTGTCCTCCTATTGTCCGCGTTCCGCGGATGTTATTGTATTGGGTATCATCAAACAATCGGCGCATATCGAGCCACCTTCTGCCGGTGGCCGCAAATTCAAGGATACGTTCGCGCAGGATGAGTTTAACCAACTCCTGCTGTCCTGTATATTGCACCTGTGCTGTCGCATCAGGCATGCGGTTTTTCCGTAAAGTTTCCAGGTCATTTTCTGCATCTGTAAGTTGTCCGCCACGTGCCTCGCATTCTGCCTTCATCAGGTACAGGTTAGGCAGTGTTGGCCCCAGGTTTACAGATAAAGGAGCTGCTCTCTGATAACCCGGCAACTGCACTGAAGAAGAAAACAGGCTCTTATCGCTAAATGCTTTTCTGCGCTGATCATCTGCTCCAAATAACGCATATGTTTCAGGGGTCAGCATAACCAGGTTACTGAACGCGCTGGAAAGCGGGGCAGTGCTCTGCTTTGCAAAAATGGTTTCAAAGCTGTCAAAAGGAGTTGGAAAACCAGCCAGACCAGAGTTTGGGGCAAGTGCATTGTACCAATCATTAACTTTGGTGTTGTAGTTGTACAATGAAATGGGCACTTTGCTCGAGCCAAGCAGCTCAAATGCTTTATTGAGGGGAGCAAGTGCCTCCTGGTATTTTCCCATATTGAAATAAACTTCTGCCAGGATGCTGTAAGCAGCCAGCTGCCCTATCCTTCCTTTGTTTATGGTATTGGGATTTAAGCTGGGGATTGCCCCGGTAATTTCAGTGGTAATGAAATCATACACCTCTTTTACTGAAGCCCGTTTAAAGCCTTTGGTTTCAGTATCCGCTTCCGTTACAATTGGCACCCCAGGATCTGTAGCAGCTGTAGCCTGGCTAAAGGGTTTGGCAAAAAACTGGGCCGCCCAAAAATGCATATAAGCCCTGGCTACCCTGGCTTCTGCCTGCAAAGCCTTTTTCTCTGCCTCGGTACCATCTTCGGCATTCATTACCCCATTGACTATTACATTGTATACATAGTTATGTGAATAAAAGGCACCCCACTCTGAAGCGTTGGTTTCGGGCAAATAAATATTATCGGCCCATTTGTAGCTGTTCTGATTGATCAGGCTGAAGTTCTGGAAAGTAGCCGGATTGGCTATCATGTCATCAGACATATAAAAAGGGGCTTCTACCTCGCCCATTAGACTGAAAGAAAAGCCCAGCTCACCTGTTACTGCATTGGTGGTGGCCGTTATCCTTAAATTCTGAAAATTATTGATTAAGGAATTGTTGAAAAGACCGTTGTAATGCTCTATTTTTTTGGCCAGGGCTTTTCCTTTAGGTTCTATCTCGAGGAATTTTTTACATCCTGTAAATACAGTGCAGATTAGGATGAGCACCGCTATTTTTTTCATTGAAATATTCATTGGAATATATTTTTTGCTGATCATTAAAAAGAAAGGTTTAGCCCCAGGGTATAAAATGCCGGGTTAACTTTTAACCTCGTTCCTTGCGACAAATCGTAGTACTCCGGATCTATCCCCCTGTCATTTTTTGTCCAAAGCAATACATTGGTGACCTGGGCATATACCCTGGCCTTTTGCAAATGCAGTTTAGACAAGCCTGATTTGAACAGATCGTACGACAAGGTCAGGTCCCTCAGGCGTATATAAGAAGCGCTGATGATATTGACATCGCTCCGGTTATAAAAAGACGTGGTCCTTTGGCTGAGGCTTGTGGTTTCACTTGGGATGTATTTAGGCACATCGGTATTTGCCTCATCGCCAGGGTTCTGCCACCTTTCGTTAAAATTGCTTTGGATATTGCCAAGCAGCCTTCCTGAATAAAACCGGTTCGCATCAGCACGCATTACATTACCCAGATTATACACAATCAGGCCCGACAGCGTAAAATCCTTGTAGCGGAAGGTATTGGTTATCCCCCCATACCATAAGGGTTGCGTACTTCCCTGGTAATAGGTATCGGCTAAAGCCAGCTGGTTGGTAAACATACCGGTACTGCCATCCTGCTTATATACCATTGGGTTTCCGTCGGCATTTAAACCTGCATACTTATAGGCAAACAGGCTGTAGGCAGAGTAGCCTTCAATAAAACCACCGTTTGTCTTCGAATCGACCGTCAACGCAACAGGCCGCTTTAAAGAAACCACTTTATTTTTGTTGTGGGAAATGTTAAAGTTGGTTGTCCAGCTGAACTCATTCTGGCTGATGTTTCTGCTGTTGATTGAAATTTCGACCCCTTTGTTGCGCATTTCCCCCAAATTACCATAAGCGCTGGTCCAGCCGGTTGTTGGATCTAAGGGACGATCACCCAGCAAATTAGGTGTTTTTTTGCTGTAATAATCTACTGTTCCCGAAATCCGCTGGTCGAGCAATTCAAAATCAACACCTAAGTTTAAAGACCTTGTTTCTTCCCATACCAGGCGGTTATTGGCCGGACTGATGATCACATATCCTGTACCCAGGCCGGCATAAGTTGGACTGTTGCTGGCATAAAGGACATCGGCAACCCCGCCTTTGCCCACAGCTGGCGAATTACCTGCAATACCGTAAGTACCTCTTAACATCAGTTTACTGATCAGCTCAGACTTGAAAAAATCCTCCCGATCCATGTTCCAGCTCAGACCCACACTCCAGATGGGTTTATTCTGGCTGCTTTTGGATTTACCGAAAAGGTTAGACTGATCGTAGCGCAAACTCCCATTAAAATTATACCTGTTCTTGTACGCATAGGCTAAATTTCCATAAAAGGAAATAAAGCGAAATTCATCTTCGGCCCTGGTAATTGGTACCGATCTAAGGGTGTTTCTGCTGCTCGTTCCCGCTGGTAATATTGCACCGGTAGCGCCGGTAGCAGGAATACCAGGATTCTCCAGATCTTTTTGGTTATAGGCGGTATAGGTCTGCGTCTGGAAATCATAACCCCTGGTTAAGGTCCGGGTCGCATCAAAAAGTGTACTTTTAACCTCTTGTCCGGCCAGTGCCGTAATCTGGTGATCACCGGTTTGCAGATTGTAATCGAGCTGGTTCCTGATGGTCCTGGCGGTCACATTTAACTTATTGGTAGCATAATGCCCGCCTGTTCTTGGCAAAAGAGATACCGGTTCGGCTCCCGCTGCAGGGATCGGTGTAAACTGCACAACCTCCAAACGTACCCTATAGGCATTCTGATCGTAAAAATTGTAACCATCGTCTATAGTTTTCTGGTACTGGCCCCGGGTTGTAAAACTAAGCCCTTTGTACAGGTTCACTTTTAGTCCAGCATTTACCCTGGCTGCCAAAACACTGTTGTCGTTACGGTTATAATTCAACTCATTTAAAGGAACGTTGTCAAGGCTGATCTTGCTTCTCTGTTCTGCAGTACTTCTGTAAGCATCAGTCATATATAAATAACTATGCGACAAAGGTTTTCCATTTCCATCTGCAAAAAGTGCGTAAGGCACATAGTTATCCAAACCGCTTACAAAAGGCGTTGGATAAGAGATATTGTTCAGCACCCGGTTTTTCTCGTACGACATATTACCGGTCAGATCCAGCGTAAGCCATTTGGCCAGTTTCCATTCTTCCCGTAAATTAAAGTTATACCTGTCGCGTGTCGATTTGTCGGCATTGTCGTACCTGCTATAGGCCAGCGAACCAAAGAATTTATTGAACCTGCCCCCACCAGACAGCGTTACACTGTGTGAACTGAGCATGGCCTGCTGATAAAAATTTTTATCGATCTGCTCCCTGTTGGATAAATTGGCCAGGGAATCCCAGCGCTGATTGGCAAGCGCCTCTGTACCTGGATTGGCTTTCAGATCGTAGAAGATCTTTTCATGCGGATATATCCGGGGATAATTTCCGTTACTAAAGGCATTCACTGTATTGAAAGGAAATGCGGTAAGGTAATTGCTGTTCTGGAACAGTTGTTTGGCAGCAGCAATATACTCCTGGCCCGACATGAGGTTTAAGCTGCTGTAATCTGGCATTCCTTTAAAGGAAACAAAGCCATCGTAAGCGATATTAATTTTACTGCTGTTGTATTCCCCTGATTTGGTCGTAATCACAATTACCCCATTTGCAGCCTGCGCACCCCATATAGATGCTGCTGTTGCATCTTTTAAGACAGTGATATCCTTCACATCCGCCGGGTTCACCAGGGATTCTATGTTACGGTATTCGGCTACAGGCACACCATCCAGTACAATTAAAGGTTGACGGCTAAGATTGACAGAACTCACGCCCCGCAGCACCAGCTTGTCGTTACCCTGACCGTAATTTACAGCAAGTCCGGGGACCAGGCCTTCCAGGCGGTCTACCACATTCATGCCGGTGCTTTTTTGGGCCATTTTTCCCGCATCTACATGTGCAAAAGAACCGGTACTCCTGTCTTTCGGAAGCGTTTGGTAACCGGTCGAGATCACAAATACTTCGCTCAGTTCACCACTGGAAAGTTCCAGTGAAATACGGGGCATGTTTTTAGCTACCTTAACTTCCCGGGTACGATAGCCCAGGTAGGAAATTTCGAGAACTGCATTTTCATCTACATTTCTGAAGTTAAACTCGCCGTTATTATCGGTAACTACTACGCGATTGGTTCCCTTAACCTTAACGGTGGCACCGCTCAGCGCATTCCCATCCGCATCCACCACTGTTCCGCGTACGTCAATATCTGCAAAAGCGCCAAGTACCTTATCCAGAAAGCTGGGGGCCTTCTTTTTGATGGACACGATATTTCCTTTAATGGTATAGGTAATGTCCAGTCCCGCTAACGCCACACGCAGGGCATCGGGCAGACTGGCATTTTTTAAGCTGATGTTAACTGACGGAGCCGATGAAAGCACATTGCCATCGTAGTAAAAATCATAGCCGCTCTGCTTGCGGATTTCCTTCAGCACTGCCTCAAGGGATGCTTTTTTTTTATCCATTGTAATGCGCTGGCCAAATGTTGCTGCACTGACCTGCATCAGGGATGCTATTAATATCACGGTGGTTAGTCGCATAACTAGCAATAGTTTACGGTACAGCCTTAGCGCCATACCCCGGTTTGTGGTATAAATTCTATACATTTGTATTGGTTTGGTTATGCAGTACGCCCTGAACTTTCCACGGTGCGGGCAACTGCGGTTTACATAATTAATTGTGGCCAAACTATAACCAGATCCTTTCCAGGATCTGGTTTGTTCCCCTCCCTCTGGTTTTTTATGGTAAGTTTCTCTGCATAGTTTCCTGTTTTTTCTGGTTATCGGTTATTTTGGATTATTTGAATACAATAACTTTTCGTCCTTCTACCTTAAAGTGCACCTGTTCGGTAGCTTCTATGGACTGTAATATCTCGGAGAGCTTTTTATTTCTTGAAATCCAGCCACCAGCTTCTGTAATATCGGAGACGGAGGCGTCGTAAACCACTTCTACATTGTACCAACGGGCAATTTTACGCATCGCGGTTTTGAAGTTCACATGGTTCAGGTAAAAATCGCCCTGCTTCCAGTCCATCACCTGCTCCAGGTTGGCTTGGGCGACCTTTAGACTGCCTTGCCGATTAATGGCCTGCTGCCCGGGGCTAATGATCACGCTTTGCCCGGCTTTACCCGCTGCAACCCGCACGCTTCCTTCCAATAAGGTAGTAGTCGCCACAGGCTCGTCAGCATAGCTGTTGATATTAAAATGCGTACCCAGTACCTGAACCTCCTGCCCTCCCGTTTCTACTATAAAAGGACTGTTTTTATTTTTTGTTACTTCAAAATAAGCCTCACCTTCCAGCTTTACCCTACGCTCCTGCTGCCCTTTGTTCCCATTTAAGGAAGCGGCATAGGTCAACTTTGAATCTGCATTTAACCAAACCATAGTGCCATCCGACAAACGAACCTGGTAGGTTTCTCCCCGTGCGGTGGCCAGGGTATTTACCTTATGATCATTAGCCCCCGCAGCTACCTCGTATACCAGTTTGCCATCTGCCTGCTTAGTGATCATGACACCGGCTTCCTTAGCCAGCTCTCCTTTGCTGGCATTGCTCAATGCGATTTGTTTACCGTTGGCCAGCGTAAGGGTTGCGCCTACCTTTCCTGGTGCTGCATCAGCCGCGTATACCGAAGTAGCTTTGAAACCTGAATTTTGTTTGTTTAACAGAAAGTACAATCCTGAGCCTGCAATTAAAATAACAGAAGCTGCAACTGTCAGGCGTCTCCAAAGCCTAACCGGTCTTTTTTGCTGGACAACCGAAGTTACCTGCAGGTATATTTTATTTGCTTCTTCTGCAGTCATGGGCTGAACATCCGAATCCGGGGCCATCCAAACTTCCTCCGCGAGATCTGAAAACTCAGCATCAAGGTTAGGGTCATTTACCAGGCTTTTCAATTCAGACAGTTCCCTGGCTGTGATATTGCCAGACAGGTACTGCAAACGCAAATAGCTTAATCTTTCTTTGTTCATGTTTAGCCGGGGCATGCTGCCCATTTAAATTGAAGTCGGACGACAAAAAGAATCGAGGTAATGAGATTCAAAAAAAATTAAAATAATTTCAAAATCACCAGTAAAACGGCTACATCTGTATTTTTGAGCACGTGGGCACGCAGAAATTTTAAAGCTAGCTTCATGTGCGTTTGTACGGTTCCATGAGAAATACCCAATTGCCGGGCGGCCTCTTCATATTTAAGTCCTTGTTGCTGACAAAGCTTATATACCTGCTGCTGCTGGGCCGGAAGCTGGCTGATCCCTTCGGCCAGAATGTTCCTGGCCTCCCGCATCAGGATGCCTTCTTCGGTCTCATTATGCCCGTCAATATAAGCCGTTGCCAATGCCCTTACAGATTTTTCCTGCAATATTTTTGCACGAAAAACATCAATAGCCTTACGCTTGGCAATGGTTTTCAGGTAAGCTTCCACATGGTGAATGTGCTTAAGCTTATAGCCCAGCTCCCAAAGGTGGAGCATCGTTTCCTGCACAATTTCCTGTGCCGATTCTTTGTCCTGTATCCATTTGAAGGCAAAGTTATAAACCTGCCTGTAGTACTGGTCGTAAATCACCTTAAAAGCCAAATGGTCGCCCTCCGCTATTTTAGCCAGTAACTCAGCTTCTTCATGAAGGGGTTTAATTACCATGGTGATCTGCCTCAGCCCTTAATATAGGGATACCGGGGCCAATATTAAGAATTATTAATAAAAAATTAATATACAACTCACATTAAGCAAACGCCATTTTAACAGTTTTGCTCCGGTAAATTTTTTCTGAAGTGGATTACACCCATACAACCGATCATGCATTACTGGAACGTTGTCAGCACGATGATGTTAAGGCCTATAATGAGTTTTTTAGCCGGCATTCCGCCCGCTTATACAAACAGGCCCTGCGTTATATCCCCAACGAAAATATTGCTGAAGAGCTAATGCTCGATCTGCTTTTCGACATCTGGGAGAAAAGACATACCAGGAAAATTGAGGGCGAGGTGGGTGCATACCTTTACCGCTACATGCGCAATAAGATTGTAGATCAGCGCCGTAAAATGGTTACCGCTGTAACAGCTATTGAGCAAACCACACTCACAGAAACCCTGGCCGACCGCAGACTTGCCGATCATCAGCTCATGGCAGCCGATGCAGACGGACTATACCAGGATGTGCTGCAGGCCCTTTCGCCTCAGCGCCGTCGTGTGTTCCAGCTGAGCCGGGAAGAACGGCTTACCTACCCGGAGATTGCCAGAGAAATGAACCTATCGGTAAATACTGTAGAAAACTACATGTCATCTGCACTGGAAACCTTCCGCAGCCGCACAAAAAAATACCTGGCCATCTAGCCTGAATATTTTTTTTCATTTTCCGTAGGTGGTATGCCTCTCCTTTTTACGAGTAGTATCATAAGAAGGATATTTAAAGGCTATGGAAGAGCAAACCAGACTATTATTCATCAGGTTCCTGAACCATCAGTGCAGTACTGCAGAAGAACAACAGGTAAACCAGCTTCTGGAAGATCCAGATATGATGGCGTACCTGCACCAGCTGATGGACGAACAGGATGCCCAGGCAGCGCAGCAAACAGCATTGCATAACGATGTAGCTGCCGCAAAAATGGAAAGCTGGCAGCAGCAGATCAATGAAAGGATTGCTGATGGTTCCGCTGCTGTGCCGTTAATGCGCAGGATATCCTGGTTGCGCTACGCCGCAGTATTTACCGGTTTTGTACTACTGGCAGGTGTGGCATGGCTGTTCACAGGCCCCCAAGCTGCAGATAACAGGGAGCTGGCACAACAAACAGACATCCTTCCTGGCGGGCATAAAGCTACCTTAACCCTGGCCAACGGCTCGATCATCTCATTGGAAGATGCAAAAAGCGGAGCGATTGCCACGGAGGACGGAATGCGGATAGAAAAAACGAAAGACGGCAATATCCTGTATAGTGTAGCCAAGGGTAATACACAACAGGCCCGGACTACAAATACCATCGCTACACCAAAAGGCGGGCAATACCAGGTTACCCTGCCCGATGGGACAAAGGCCTGGCTGAATGCCGCTTCTTCATTGAGCTACCCTTTGCATTTTGATGCAAAAGAACGTCGGGTAAAAATGACCGGAGAAGCCTATTTTGAAGTAACAAAAAATAAAACCAGGCCCTTCATTGTAGAAACCGACCAGCAGGAAATACAGGTTTTAGGTACCCATTTTAATGTAAATGCCTACCCCGATGAAGGTATGGTAAAAACTACCCTGGTAGAAGGCAGCGTTCGGGTACGGGCCAGAAATGGGCAATCTGCACTGTTAAAACCCGGGCAACAAGCCATCTTAAACAGGGATATTCAGGTAAAGGAAGCGGACATTGCTCAACAGCTGGCCTGGAAGAACGGGGATTTTATATTCAGGGGCGAAACCCTCGAAAGCGTATTGCGGCAGGTGTCGCGCTGGTACGATATAGAAGTGGAATACCCGCATCAGCTGGGCAACATGCGCTTTAACGGGATGGTGTCGCGCACACAACCACTTTCTACCATTATAGAAATGATACAATCCACAAAAAAAGCAACAGCAACATTAAAAGGAAGGAGGCTTATCGTGACCGACTAATACCAGCATACGAACGGTAAGCCCAAAAAAAGCCAAAGGTGCTGGGAACACCTCTGGCAGTATTGTTAAAGCTTATCGAAAATATTGAAGCTACAACATCATCAACTCATTTTAACATTAACAAAAATATGAATTTTTATCAATGCATGCGTGTTATGAAAATCACCATGATATTAATAACCTGTTTGCTGATACAGGTCAATGCCGCCAGCTATGCGCAGCGCATCAACCTGAACAGGCAGAACAGCAGTATCCACTCCATATTGGAAGAAATCAGAAAGCAAAGCAAATATGATTTCTTTTACGATACCGAACTTTTTAACGATGCCCGGCCGGTAAGCATTCAGCTAAAAAATGCTACTGTAGAACAGGTGCTCAATGCCTGTTTTGCCAATCAGCCTTATAGCTATACGGTAAAGAACATGCTTGTGGTAGTTACCAAAGCAGAAACGCCGGTAATACCCAATGCTGCAAGGCAGCAACCCGGGCGCATTAGCGGTAAGGTATTGGACAATCGTGGCGAAGCCCTTCCGGGAGCCAGTGTTAAACTGCTCCAGGGCGGCCAGGCAGTACAAAGCAATACCGATGGCAGCTACAATTTCAGCATAGCCCCGGGTACTTATACCCTGGAAGCCAGCTACGTATCCTTTCAGAGCAAACGTATTACTGATGTGGTAGTTAAAGCGGGCGAACTGACCAGGCTCGACATTGTGCTGACTGCCATTACCAGCACATTAGACCAGGTGGTAGTAACTGCCAGCTTCAAAAAAGAAAGCATCAACGCACTATATACCCGCCAGAAAAACGAAGCCGGCATTTCCAATGGTATCTCGGCAGAACAGATTGCTGCGCTGCCCGATAAAAACATTGGCGAGACCCTGAAAAGGATCTCGGGCGTAAGTACCAACGACAACCGCCGGGTAGTGGTGCGGGGGATTGCAGAGCGGTATAACCTGGCCATGATGGACGGTGCTACCCTGCCCAGCACAGATGTGCAGATACGGGATTTCGAGTTTGACATTGTGCCGGTTAACCTGATTGACAATGTGATTGTGTCCAAAACCGCTACACCCGATCTCAGCTTCGGTTTTGGTGGCGGACTGATCCAGATCAATACACTGGCCATCCCCGATAAGAATTTCAATAATTTCAGTTTCGGCGGCAAATACATCAAAGGCAGTACCGGCAAAGATTTCCTGGGTTATGGTCGCGGCAAAAACGATTACCTGGGTTTCGATGATGGCGTAAGGGACCATTTTCCAAAAGACATCATGGTGTTTACCAGCCAGAATTACATCCCTACCAACCCCGGCGCAATACCACCAAAGGGCGTTACCCCCATCACACCGGCCATGATTGCAGAACAGAACAAAAGGATTGGCGGATTGGAAAGAGCGGGTACAAGGGTATATACTGCACTACCCGGCCAAAACTATCAGTTTAGCCTGGGCCGTAGTTACGACCTTAAAAACAGCCGCATTGGTTTTGTGGGCTCGCTGAGTTACCGCAATGAACAATCTAATGAAGACATTTCGCAGTTTGGCCGCGGCAACTGGGAAAAACTGAGCAACAAGATCATTAACACGGAAACAGGCCAGGAGGTTGACCCTACCTTTGCCAATCAATACAATTTCAATACCAGCTGGGGTGCCCTGCTCAATATGGGCTGGAGTTCCAAAAATCATAAAATCACCTCACGTAATTTTTATTCGCGTGTGTTCAGCAACCAGTTCTCGCGCATTGTAGGCTGGGGGAACGAGATTGGCCGCGAAGGGTTTCCCGAAATCCGTGAATACGACCGCCCGAAATTTATTGACCTGCTCCAGAACCGCATCAACGGTGAACATACCTTTGGCGCTTTCCGTTTCGACTGGAATGTTTCCCGAAATAAGCTTGTTAACCTGGAAAAAGATGCCATAGAAGCCTGGTTGGGGCCCACCAAAACCATGAACGGAATCATATACAATGTGATGCCCAGCGCCATCACTAACCCCGGAGGCGGTACTTTTAACAGGGCCCAATACAAATACGATGAAGTAAATAAAGCTGCCGAAGCTGCTTTGAATTACAATTTCAACATTGCAGGTTTAAAGCAGGTGGCCAAAACCGGCTATCAGTACATGCAGCGCGAGGGCACCTACGACTGGACACTGTTGCCTATTGGTTCCGTAAAGCCCGGTGGCATTTACCCTTATGTACCCGTGCAGGAATGGAGCAAGTACCTGGAATTTAAAGACCCGCAAAGCGACCTCTTCTATTATCCGGCAGGATTCTCCTACAATGGTTACCAGGGCAAAAATAAAAACCAGGCGGTATATGCCATGCTGGATAACCGTTTTACAAAATGGCTGCGCCTGGTATGGGGTGCCAGGGCCGAGTACTACAAATACGAATGGATTAAAAACGGTGTAAACGACCTGGCTACCAGGAACCTGATTGAGCAAAGCGAAAAGCGTCAATTTGTAGACCCCGGAACCGGGAAAATTGTATCTGCTTTTGCCGATCCGGAGCATGAAGAAAAGACCTGGCGCTACCTGCCCTCGGCCAGCATGACCATCACCCCGTTAAAAGAGCTTAACCTGAGGGCTGCTTACTCACAATCTGTAGTAAGACCGGCATTGATAGAAAACTCCCGCATGATCCGCTACGATCCGGGTATTGCCGCTTACCGCAGCAACCAGGGTGCTTTATCTACGCTGATAGACCACTATGATGTTCGGGTAGAATGGTACCCTAAGCCTGGAGAGGTATTATCATTCGGTTATTTCTATAAATATTTTGATAAACCTGTTGAGATCTACCGCAATCAGCCCGACAATACCGGAAGGGTATATGTGGTTACACAAAACTCTCAATGGGCAAAGGTAAGCGGCTGGGAATTTGACCTCCGCAAAAGCTTTGGCTTTGTAAAACCGGAATGGAAGTTCCTGGACGACATTTACCTGAGCGGTAACCTTACCCTCCAGAATTCAGAGGTGCAGGCCAGTACCTTTGTTGGAAAAAGCATGACCGATGATAAATACGGCCGAAGTTTTGAGTACCGTACCAGGCAGATGATCCGCGAAAAAAGACCGCTGTATGGCCAGGTGCCCGTATTGTACAATATCGCCCTGCAGTACGATGGCCCTCGTTTCGGCGCCAACATCGCCTTTAACCATATGGGTTACAAAACATTTGCTACCGGAATATTACCCAGCATCGTAGAATATGAACGCCCGCGCAACCAGCTGGATGCCCAGTTGAGCTATAATTTTTTAAGAGACAAAAAATTAAAAGCAAAACTGAACATGAGTAACCTCCTGAACAATCCTTATCGCTTCTTTATCAACAGCGAAGCAACCTATAAACTACTGGATAAATGGAAAGACATGAACCTGTCTGCAATTACCGCAACGGGTGTGTCAGACTGGGCCGATATCTACGAATGGAAATATGGTTTTTCTCAGAAATACGAAGAGGGGTATTACGAGACCTCAGCTGATGGAAAAACCAAAACAAGGATTGGTGACAAGGATACATTTTTCCGTAAAGTAGGCAGCTCGTTCAGCCTGTCGGTTTCTTATGCTTTCTAAACGATTTCAATCATCAAAAATTAAGACCATGAAGATCACAAATATATTTTACGCCGCATGCACAGGAATATTCCTGCTGGCGCAAACTGCCTGCAATAAAGGCGGAGATAACTTTTTATACAAGGGCGATATGCTGCCCGTTACGGTAAAAGGCTATAACAGCGACGGTAAAGACCTCCTGGTAAAACTGGATACTGTAAAGTTTCCGGCGTACATCACCAGCGGCCGTTTCAACATGAGCGGAGCTTATCTGTTTCCGCCAAACCAGAACACCGTGAAGCTGAGCATCACAGAAACGGAAAGCGGAAAACCTGTATTGGAAAAGGAACTGAAAAAAGCAGACGGGGCGGCAACAATCAGCTTCTTTTACATGAACGGCAAGGTAAATGATATGCCTGAAATACCGGCAGCAGAGGAAGGTAAAATTAAAGTAAGCTATATGTTTAAGCCTACGGTTACCAACTATTCAGAACCTGTAGACATTGTACTGGGAAAATACTACTGGACACCTAAGGTATTTGAAGAACTGGGGCGGATTAAAAATGCCAAACCTTACGAATTCAGTAATCCGGTTACCATCCCAACCTTCTCTACTGTTGGGCAGCAGTATAACGGGCAAAATACCATTGTTTCTTTTGTGGTATATATATACAAGGCAGGTACCAACCAGCTTTACACAGAAGGAACAGCTTATACCTGGCATGCCACCTCTTCTACCGCGCCTAAACCGGCATCATCGGCTACTTCTTCCAAGCTGTATATTTTCAGTGAAGGTCCTGTAGGCGACAGCATGCGGTTTAACAAAGATTTAGAACTATAAAAGACAGAAAATGAAATCCATAACCCATTATATAAAAACCACAATACCATTATTATTGCTGCTGACCACATTTTCTGCCTGCAATAAAGAAGACATGACCGGCCAGAAAGCCATACAGGTAGTGATAAACGGCTACAACGGCAGTGCCGACGAACTCGAAATTGTGATAGATACAGCCCGATACGACAAAACCGTTTCGAATGGAAAATTTGTGCTTAAGCCCGCATCAATATTCGACTTTAATGCAGTACACACTTACCCTATGGCAAAAAAACCGGGCATCTTAAGCATCAAAAACCCGGTAAGCGGCAAGGTACTGTTCACTAAGCCACTACCGGAAAGCGGCACAAAGGCCATTTTTAATTTCATCTACATAGATGGTAAAGAAATTGGCCTCAATGCCCCGGCTGCAGATGCCAGTACAAATAAACTGGGTTTTTACATGCACTACACAGAAAACAACGATCCGGTTGATATTTTCCTGTATAGAAAGGACGAAACCAACGGACAGGAGTACCGCGAATATCTGGCGAAGAATGTGTTGCCAGGAACCTGGGTATATTTCAATTATTTGCCAAGCGCAAACTTTGATCATAAAAATGAAGTGGGCAAGGCTGACATTTGTTTTACCAAGGCCGGAACAACAGATCAATGGGCTTTCCAGGACGATGAGAAACAGAGTAAAACTTCAGTTTTTGGAATGGGCTTTCCGCTTGCCGGAGAAAAAGGTCTGGTACAATCTTATTTTGTTACCCCAGGCGCTTCGAGCCTGGACCGGGTGCGCTTGTTTTTCCACCCAGACAGGGTACAGTAGTTTGTCGCTAAGCTTTTGATGAAAACAAAACATCCCGTTGATTTTAGCGGGATGTTTTAAAATTTTAAGTGCACCAGGCTTAAGAAGTATGGCAAACCCGACGGGAGGAGGCCCGGATTATCCTTATTTTATTACAACCAGACCAACAACTGTTAAAAAAATTGTAGTACCAAAAGGAACCAGACTAAACTAAGTATTACTGGGTTTATTGACATCATTCGGTTTTTCCGGGGATGGGTAAATAGCCTATGATACCGAAGCCAAAAACAACTTTCTCCTTTGGCCTCCGGAAAAACAATCTATCGTTATGGATGTTAATAAAAAATGACACAAACTACTCAGATTATCATCCACGCAGCAAGGATCGGCAACATCGAAGTACTGCAGGAACTGATCCGTCAGCATACAGATGTAAACTCCAGAGATGAGAAAGGATACACGCCACTGATTATCGCCTGCTATAACAACCAGTACCAGGCTGCCAGATTATTGCTGGAAGCAGGTGCAGATGTAGATGCACAGGATTATGGCGGCAATACGGCTCTAATGGGCGTTGCCTTTAAAGGCTACAAGGAAATTGCTGCGCTTTTAATCAGTAAAGGGGCAAGTTTAAACCTACAGCATGGCAATGGCGGAACAGCATTGATGTTTGCCGCTATGTTTGGCAGAAACGACCTCTTGCAACTCTTATTGGACAATGGGGCAGATAAAACCCTGCTGGACGTTCGCGGACTTTCTGTTTTAGACCTGGCCGCCCAGCAGGGCAATGAAGCCGCTATTGAAATACTTCAGCGCTAAGCAGGAACCTGGCGTGGTTTTTCCCGCTCCCAGAAGCGATGCTGCGCTATGGCCTGAATAAATTGCTTGGCCAGTTTAGCAGGGTCATTTCCCATAACTATACCTTCTTTAAGCACCGTTTCATCTGAAAAATCTTCGGGCAGTTTTCTAGAAAAATAGGTTGCCTCCAGCACCTGTATGGCATGGTCATCTGCAGCGATAGCCTTACAGTGCTTAAACGCTTCGTTTAAAAAATGGACTGCATTTGCTTCTGCCTCCAAAGTGGCTACGCTATTTGTTCCTCCTGGCACATACACTGCATCATAAAGCACCGAAGCTGCGGTCAGAAAGCTCTCATCAACTGGAATCTCAGCATTATCGGCGGCAACCAGCAGCCCTAATTTTGGCGCAATTACCTGAACTACCCCACCTGCTGCGATGATTGCAGATTTAACTGTTGTTAATGAATTTGCATCTACCCCATCGGCAGCCAAAATCGCAATTTTACGGCTCTTAATGCTATTTTTCACTGTTCCGGCCATACTCAATGCGGCAGAGGTTTTAAGTTTACCCTCAACCATTAAAGGCTGGTAATCCAACGGATCGCCATCAGCAGGGATACTATGGTTAATCGGCTGCTCTGGCTTCTTTGGTTTTTTCAAGCCAAGTGCAAAAGCCACCTGGGTGGCCAGTCCTTCATCCACCAGAGACAAAATCCCAATCATACGCTGTCGGATGGCTACTGTTTTTACTTTACCCAGCTCAAAACTAAGCGCATCAATTATATGGTTCTTTTCAGGATCAGACTGACTGTTAAAAAATAGCTTGGCCTGACTGAAATGATCAAAAAAACTCTTGCTTCTGGCCCTTACCTTTTTGGCGTCTATGCGTTCCTGGTAGGAAGTAAAACCTCCGTCAGCAGCCTTGACCTGCTGAGGATCATTATTGCTAAGAGAGTTTGGTCCGTAACTGGTTTTACCTCTGTTGATCGTTTGACGCATGTAACCGTCCCTTTGGTTATTATGGACAGGCACGACAGGACGGTTTATGGGAATTTCATGGAAATTAGGTCCGCCCAGGCGGATCAGTTGCGTATCTGTATAGGAAAATAACCTACCCTGCAATAAAGGATCGTTGGTGAAATCTATACCAGGTACAATATGGCCCACATGAAAAGCTACCTGTTCTGTTTCGGCAAAGAAATTCTCCGGGTTTCTGTTCAGTGTCATTTTGCCTATACGTTGTACCGGAACCAATTCTTCGGGAATAATTTTGGTAGGATCAAGCAAGTCAAATTCAAACTTAAACTCATCTGCTTCTGGTACAATCTGCACACCTAGTTCCCACTCTGGAAAAGCACCGCTCTCGATTGCTTCCCAAAGATCTCGGCGATGAAAGTCAGGATCCTTTCCGGATATATTCTGCGCTTCGTCCCAGGCCACAGAATGCACACCAAGCAATGGTTTCCAGTGGAATTTTACGAAACTTGCTTCCCCCTTATCATTGATAAAGCGGAATGTATGTACCCCAAATCCTTCCATCATACGCAAACTGCGGGGGATGGCCCTGTCGCTCATCAGCCACATGATCATATGTGTAGATTCAGGCATCAGCGAAATAAAATCCCAAAAAGTATCGTGCGCAGACGCGGCTTGCGGTATTTCATTGTCAGGTTCAGGTTTAACCGCATGCACCAGATCAGGAAACTTCATCGCATCCTGAATAAAAAATACAGGCATATTGTTGCCTACCAGATCAAAATTCCCTTGTTGTGTATAAAATTTAACCGCAAAGCCACGCACATCTCTTGCCAGATCCGTAGACCCTCTGGACCCGGCAACGGTGGAAAAACGTACAAATACCGGTGTCTCGGTTTCTGTATCATTTAAAAAGCCGGCTTTGGTAACGCTTCCGAGGGATTTATACAGTTTAAACACACCATGGGCACCGGACCCCCTGGCATGCACAATACGTTCCGGAATACGTTCGTGATCAAAGTGTGTGATCTTCTCTCTAAGGATAAAATCCTCGAGCAAGGTAGCCCCGCGTTCTCCTGCTTTAAGAGAATGCTGATCGTCATTGATCTTTACGCCATGATCTGTTGTCATAGGTTCCCCTGCTGCATCTGCTGTATGCCCCTGCAGGGATCTGGTTTTTTCATTTTCAGGTTGATTTCCAGGTTTTACCTGAGTATCTTTTTTTGCCATTGAATTAGATTTAAAAGTGGTAGATTTTTAATGCAGTGCTAATTCAACATATTGAAATAGAGATTGTTTAGTTTTTTTTTGTTTAATTTTTTATTGTATTTTCTTAAACAATCTTATCACCTTACTGTTGTATACATACTCAGGTTTTAAAAAGCTTCTGCTTTTATTTTTAGCAAAAACTTTTCTTTTAATAAAGTCTAAACAAATCTTAAAGTTGCTGGTTAATTAGCCCGCAACGAAGATGTAGCGGGCAATCATTAAAACATAAATACTACTGAAAAAACAAATTGTTTAACTAATGAAAAACTAAAAATTATGGCAACTACAACAAAAACAGGTGCAAAAGGCACCAGCAAATCAAGAACGGGAAAAATGGAAAATTCAGAGTTCCATGAGTTCTTTGTGGACGAACTGAAAGACATTTATTGGGCTGAGAAACATCTTTCGAAAGCACTCCCTAAAATGAAAAAAGCAGCAACCAGCCCAGAGCTTGCTGACGCTTTTGAAAAGCATGCGCAGGAAACAAATGAGCACATCGCTACTTTGGAACAGGTTTTTCAGCTACTGGATGAAAAAGCCCAGGCAAAAAAATGTGATGCGATGGAAGGCCTGGTAAAAGAAGCCGAGAGTATCATTGAAGATACAGATTCGGGTACATTGATCCGTGATGCAGGTCTGATCCTGGCCGCACAGAAAGTAGAACATTATGAAATCGCCACCTATGGCACACTGGTAGTTTTTGCACAAAATATGGGGCATACGGATGTTGCAGAACTACTGCAATTTACCCTTGACAATGAAAAAGCTACGGATGTGGCCCTGACTGAAATTGCAGTTAGCGCGGTTAATGAGCAGGCTGCAGCAGAATAACCGCGATTTCTTTTACAAAAATTAGGCTATTGTTTACCTAGGCTTATGCCCTGGGTAAACAATTTTTGAAACCCAAAGCTATTCAGATTCAGTCGCTATTTCTGAGCAGAGACCAGCAACATCATTGGCCTTCGGAGTTCATCTTTCATTTCTGGAATGTCATTTAGCATTTGCTCATCGGGCATAGGTTCTTTAACCTCCACAATTTTGAACTGCGCATTGATCAGCGTATTTATATAGGTAGCATAGGTTCTATGGTATTTTGTAATTTGTTCCCCTAAAAACACGGTGTCCCTTTTTCCTTCATCAAAGTAATTGTCAACCGGCCAATGGAGTTTCTCGCCAGATTCATCATAAGCCCAATCCTGTGTGCCCTCTGCAGTAAAAACCGGATGCTCAACCGAAAAAACCAACATTCCTCCTGGTCGGAGCCAGCTGTATATATTGTGAATGAGTTTGTCAAAAGATTGGATATAATGAAAGGTAAGCGAACTAAATACCAGGTCAAAACTCTCAGCAGGATACATAGCATCTTCCAAAGCTATCCTTTCGTACTGAATTCCTTCAATGTTGTTGATCTGCCCCGCCTTTTCCAGCATTCTATCAGAAATATCTACGCCTACAACAGATTTCGCCCCGTTTTCCATAAAATACCTGCAATGCCACCCAAAACCGCAGCCCAAGTCAAGCACTGCTTTTTCACGAAGGTCGGGAAGCATAGTTCTTAAAACATACCACTCCCCCGCGCCTTCCAATCCTTTTTGGGAACGGTTCATTTTTGAGTACTGCTGAAAAAAGGCAGGGTCATCGTATTTATTTTCTTTCATCTCATTTTGTTTTCCGTATTCAGCTCAAAAATAAATAAAATGCCTTAGCGACAGGCATTACTTTCTGGCAGTACAGTAGCCAACGGTTTGTGATAAAATATAGTATGCATTTCATGTGCTCCAGGTTCAACAAAACCTCGTTTTATTTCTATTCTGTTCAATGACTTACACTGAACAAAATGAACAAAACTCAACAGACAATAAAACTTATTAGTTTACAACATTTTATCAGCACATCATCCCGTTTATAAGAATATAAGCTTCCTCCTTACAGTTCAAAACTGAACAACATGAACAATAATTAACACCCCTTTCTGGGCTAATTTTGAAAGGACGAAAAAAACTGTCCTAATTGTATCAGGGATGGGATTAAAAGGAAAAATGTTCATGCTCTCACTTAATCTAAAGATCATAACGAAATACTGGCTTTTACTATTGGTTTTAATGGTAATGGTTGGTGGTGTGAATGAGGTTAAGGGGCAAAGAATTTATGCTACAACGGTTACTAAAATAGGAACCACTACAGGGGTAACCATTACCAATGAAACAAAAGCAGCAGCTAGTTCCCCGGGCACTTCACCACCATCGTCAACTCCTCCATTAGCCAATATCTCTGCAACAGGAACAGGTGGATTAACAGGCTCAGCTGTTACAGGCTGGATCGGGCTGGGTTTTTCGTCTATCCCTTCCAATACAATTGTATACATTAAAGTATCAAACATAACTTATCTGAATACTGGCGGTTCAATTACTGCACAGGCCTACAACAATACAACACTTGCGACAGGAAGTTCTTTTAGTGTTATAACTGCTGCTGATGGTTCAATATACTACGCAGTTTCTGCAACCAGCACATTTAATACAGTTCGTTTAAATGTAACAGGGAATGGTGGCCTCATTCCCGGAGCCGGAACTGCGAGTACTGATGTTGTCTATGCTTTTTACAACACTACAAATACAGCTGATTGTGGGTTGGTGTTAGGAACCAATGGCGTTAATGTTTCAACTCCAGAAAGGGCAATAGACGGAAGCAGGACAACCTTTTCTACACTTACACCCGGTGCATTATTAAGTTCAGCGAATCAGAATTTTTATTTCTCCAGTCCATCAAACACTACAGACGAAGTAAAAATGACTATTTCAGCGCCAGCTGCCGTTCTATCAGTGGGTTTGCTAAACAACGTTACTGTTTCTGCATACAATGGAAGTTCAACCACCGCAGTCTGGACAGCCGGTTTGGGAAATCTCCTGAGCGCTGATTTACTGGGCCTTTTAAGTAATGCAACCCCTATTACCTTTTCTGTAGCCCCGGGAATTGCTTTTGACCGGGTAACCATCAACTTCGGATCTGTATTAAATCTGTTTTCGAATTTATATGTTCATGAGATAGAAAGAACACCGCAAAAACCATTATTCACGCCTGCAACTTTACAAAATGTAACCGCATGTCCGGATGTTTCGACAATTTTAGCACCCGATGTACCTGCCGCCGGCAACACTTTTAAATGGTATGATGCAGCAACAGACGGCACTTTATTGTCGACCGGGAACAGTTATACCGTAAATCCCATAGTAAATACTACATACTATGTTGCAACAGCTAAATCGGGCTGTAGCAATGAATCGACAAGGGTTCCGGTAACAGTAACGGTAAATACTATAAACGGTGGTGTAATTGCCGCCAATCAAACCATATGTAGCAATTCTATACCTGCCGCTTTTACCAGCACTACGGCAGCAACAGTTAACGCCGGTGGTAGTGCAGCAACTTACCAATGGCAAAAATCAACAGACAATATTGCTTTTACCAATATAAACCTTGCTACGAATGAGACATTTACTGAAACTGTAGCCCTGACACAAACTACCTATTATAGACGGGTGGCTTCCTCAGCATTAAACAGTATAAACTGTTCGGCCAACAGCAATGTAATTACAATAATGCTAAAACCGCTCCCAGATCTTACAAGTATACTAACCCCTTCGGTTTGCAGTGGAACAAATTTCTCTTATGCAGCTACAAGTAGTCTTGGCAGCACAAGTTTTTCATGGACCAGGGCATTAACAAGCGGAATAAGTAACCCAGCGGGTTCAGGTAGTTCCAATCAAATCAACGAAATACTCGTAAACACAACACAATTGCCCATAAATGTAACCTATGTTTTCACGCTAACCAGCGATGGTTGTCCAAAATCAACTAATGTAATTGTAAAAGTTAACCCTAAACCGCAAGCACCTCACATCGTATCACAATAAAAAAATAAATATTCAACTTAAAATTAAAATCATGAAAAAGACAAGTAGAAAAATCAAATTAATTCTGGCATTTTGCTCAATGTTCCTGTTGCCAATTGCAGCATTAGCCGATCCTGCGATCTATGTTTGTAGTACAGGTACAGTTACATTGGCTTATACAGGCGCTTATACCTTGACTACCGGCGATCAAACTGTATGGCAAAAAGTTGATGCCGGAGGTACCGCCATTTCAGGATCAGCAGCAGTTGTAAAAACGTACAATGGAACCGCTGGTTCTGAAAATTTAACTGTAACCGGGGGCACAGAACTTGACGCAGCCGGTAGTCACTATTGGAGAGTGCATGTCATCAGCGCATCGGGAGCAAGTTGTACCGGTGATCCTTCTGATCCAATCGAGGTATATATGTTACCAGCATATACAGTTACCGTTACGCCACAAACAGCATCTTATTGTATCGACGGAACTACAAACACTACAAAAACAGTTATTAGTTCTTTAGCAACTCCTGCAAATTCAGCTACACTTCCTACTGGTGTTGATTTTAGCTATGCCTGGGTAACGGTACCGGGTTCAGGCGTAGGTGCAGTAGACGGTAGTGATTCCAAAAAATTCAATATGACTACTACAACTGCCGGCAGCTATACTGTTACTTCTAATGTAACCTATACGGTACCAGCAGGTAAAACACTAAAATCACCAGGAGGAACTCCATGTACAGAATCTGCAAATACAACGGTTACTGTAACTGCTAAACCTGCTAAACCAGTTATTTCAGTCTCTTAATGTCTGAATAGCGCCTCCATATTAATTGAACCCTACATGTCTAACAGAAAAACCAATTTTGTGTCAAGTCTGCTGTTGCTTAGTGCAACGGCAGGCTTTGCGCAATCTGGTGGCCAGCAAACAGTAACCGTCCCTCAAGGATCATCTGTAAAGCTAAAGGCCAATTCTGTTAATGCAGCAACCTTCCAGTGGATCAAAGACGGCGCAGCTATTGCCGGTGCTACCGCAGCAGATTATACGGTTTTAGAAGGTGGAAAATACAACGTTGTCTCCTTCAATGCCCAGGGTTGCGCGTCCGACATCTCTGACCCTGTAGTGGTCAATATCGGCCCCGCCCCGGTGCTTACCGCCGATCTGATGATCAGCAAAAATGCCGAATCAAGGGCCGTTACCATCAACGATACTTTTGAATACCTCATTCAGGTTAAAAACAATGGAACTGCAGATGCCACCCAGGTTAAGGTCAGGGATGTCCTGCCCGAGGAGCTCATTTTCCAGCAGCTCATTACTCCCATGCTGGGCTATGCCAATTACAGTCCGGGCAACCGTACCATCCTGTGGGAGATCAGCAAACTGGATAACGGACAAATGGCCGACCTGCGGATAAAGGTAAAAGCTGCCAAACCCGGTGTCATCAAAAATACAGCTACCGTAACCGCATCGGAAACCGATCCCGATCTCCAGAACAACAGTGCAACAGACAGCAAACCTATAGCGGGAATAATCATCCCTAATGTTTTTACACCAAATGGAGATGGCCTGAACGATACCTTTAAAATTCCAGGGCTGGAACTGTATGAGGCTAATGAGCTGACCATAGTAAACCGCTGGGGAGGTACGGTATACGATAAAAAAGGATACACCAACGACTGGGCTGCAACTGGCTTAAATGAAGGAACATATTTCTACCTGCTGAAAGTAAAAACCGCAACAAACAAATGGGAAGTTTATAAAGGCTATGTTACGATACTCCGCAACAAATAACAGGAAACAACTGATCCTGTCGATACTCGTCATTTGCATGGCGCTTAAAGCCAGTGCCCAGCAAGACAGCCAGTTTACACAGTATGTGTTCAATGGCCTCCATATCAATCCGGCCTACGCGGGTTACAAGGAAGATATCTATGTACAGTCTTTCTACCGCTCGCAATGGGAAGGTGTTAAAGGCGCCCCCAAAAGCTTTTCACTGGCTGCCGATGGCGCATTTCATGATGGCAACGTGGGCCTCGGCCTCATCCTTTCCAACGACCAGGTAGGTGCGCAAAGTTACCTTACTGCTTATGCCAATTATGCCTACCGGATCCGGTTGAATGACGATGGTTCATCCAGGCTGGCCTTTGGAATTGCTGCCGGCCTGATGCAGCTGGGCATGGATGGAAACAAGCTCGACAATTATGACCCGGCAGATGGGCTGATCCCTTTTGGTGCGCAGACCAATACCGTACCTGATGCACGTTTTGGGGTTTATTATGCCAGCGAAAAATTCTTCGCGGGCTTTTCTGCCACCAATGTACTGGCCAGGTACATGTCAAAAAAAAATACCGAAAACAGAATGGTCCCCGTACCGCAGCCGCATTTTTACCTTACCGCAGGAACCATGCTGAACCTGAACGAAGACATCCGGTTTAAGCCTGTCATTTTAATTAAAGACGATACCAAAGGGCCTTCTGCTGTCGATTTAAATGCATTTTTTCTATTTAAAGAGAATTTTTGGATAGGTGGTTTTTACAGGACATCCTTTGATCTTTACAAAAAGAATTACCAGCAAACCGATCTTTCCAGGCAAAATGCCATTGGTGCCATTGTTGAAGTTTTTGCTTCTCAAAACCTCAGGATAGGCTATTCTTATGATTATTCCTTAAACAAACTGCGCAGCTACAATTACGGCAGTCACGAAATATCTGCTGGTTTTTACATCAACCGGCGAAACAGCAGTAGCGACAGACAACTAAGATGCTATAAGTTTTAGGCCTTTGTAAAACTATTGAGCGGCTATATTGTATATTTAATCAGATATAGCTTTAACCAATGCCAGCAAAACCTGAAAGCAGCATTATCATTATTGGAGGCGGCCTTGCCGGCTTAACTTGCGCCCTGCATCTGCTTAAAGAGGGCTTTGACGTTATCGTTGTTGAAAAGCAAAGCTATCCCCATCATAAAGTTTGTGGCGAATACATTTCCAACGAGGTACTGCCCTATCTGCAATGGCTGGATGCCGATCCAATTATACTTAAGCCTGCTCCCATCACACGGCTTTCCATTTCCTCTCTTAATGGAAAAGTTATTGGCAGTGCGCTTCCGCTTGGCGGCTTCGGACTGAGCCGCTTTGCCCTTGATAACTTTTTATATGAAAAAGCAGTTCAAAGGGGTTGCAAACTAATAAAGGACCAGGTAACCGACGTTACATTTAAACAAAACGAATTTGAAATAACTACAGCCAGCAACGGCATGTTAAAAACAAAGCTCGCTATTGGCGCCTTTGGCAAACGTTCGGCCTTAGATCAGAAACTTTCCCGCAGTTTCATACAGCGAAAGTCGCCCTGGCTGGCTGTAAAAGCCCATTACAGTGGAATAATCCCGTCCGACCTGGTACAGCTCCACAATTTTACCGGTGGTTATTGCGGGGTTTCGCTCGTAGAAGACAATCGCATCAACATCTGCTACCTCGCGGCTTACCAAAGTTTTAAGCAACACAAAAACATTATGGATTTCCAGCAAAAGGTCCTTTACGCCAACCCTTTCCTGAAAAAGATTTTTGAAGAAAGTACTATGCTGTTTGAGCAACCGATGAGCATCAGCCAGCTTTCTTTCGAAAAAAAAGAACTGATCTGTGCGCATATACTCATGATAGGTGATACCGCAGGGCTCATCCATCCGCTGTGCGGTAACGGTATGGCCATGGCCATACACAGTGCAAAAATTTGTGCTGAACTGAGCACTGCTTATCTGAAAGGTTACCTGAGTTCCAGGCAGGATATGGAACTACAGTACATTAACCGCTGGAACCAAAACTTTAAGAACCGCTTAGTGATGGGCAGGATTTTATCGGGAGTTATGCAAAAGGACAGTTTATTTAAACCCATGCAGGGCATACTCAACAGATTTCCTGCCTTGCTGCCTTCAATTGTTAGGCACACACACGGAAAGCCCATTTATTAGATGATTATAGATACCACCAACAGAAGCGAAGTTGCCGAAACCATGGACGATTTTTCTATGGAAGGAGAAATACTGAAAGATGCACTCGATAAAATTGCCCGGATAAACCAGCTGCTGGGTGGAAATAAAGTAACGTTAAACGGTCTCAAACAACTGATAAACAAACAGAATAGAGAACGGGAAATCAGCATTCTGGATGTAGGTTGTGGCAATGGCGATATGCTCAGGTTCCTGGCTGACTATGCAGGTAAGAAAGGTCTGAAATTTAAGCTGACAGGAATAGATGCCAATGCATTTACCATTGGCCATGCCAGGCAGTTGTCTGTAAACTATACCCAGATCAGCTACCGTTGCGCAGATATATCCGAGGAACTTAAACAAGATCAGACCTATGATGTTATACTCTGTACCCTAACCCTGCACCATTTCAAAAACACGGAATTGCTGCAGCTGATGGCCGGATTTAAAAGCAAAACAAATATGGGTATAGTGGTTAATGATCTGCACAGAAGCGCAATAGCTTATTACCTGTTTATGGCCATTTGTTTTGTGTTCGGGCTCAATAAGATGTCGAGAGATGACGGCCTGATATCTATTTTAAGAGGCTTTAAAAAAAAGGAACTGCTTACTTTTTCCAAGCAGTTAAACCTTAAAAATTATACGCTCCGCTGGTGCTGGGCTTTCCGCTACCAATGGGTAATTGCAACAATATGAAGGTAAAAATTAAAACAGTTAGCAGCCAGAGCCCCCAATATTCCAGGACAACGGCAGAGATACTGCCTTTTCTGGAAGGATGGCTCACGGGGCAAGACCCGCGCTTTATCCGGAAAGTAAAGAAGGTCTTTGAAAATGCGGGGGTAGACAGGCGTTACTCCATCATGTCGCCCGAAGCCGTTTTCAGCGATAGCTCTTTTGAAGAAAGGAACCGGATCTACATCAGGGAAGGCATTGAACTGGCGAAGCTTTGTTTACAGCAGGCCTTAATCAAAGCAGACTGGGCCGCGCAGGATCTGGATTATATCATCACCGTAAGTTGTACAGGCATCATGATCCCCTCCATAGATGCATACCTCATCAATGAACTTAAGTTAAAACAAGACATTGTGCGCCTGCCCGTAACTGAAATGGGCTGCGCAGCCGGGGTTTCAGGAATCATTTACGCCAGGAATTTCTTAAAAGCCAATCCGGGCAGCCGCGCAGCTGTAATTGCCATGGAATCGCCCACAGCAACGTTCCAGCTCAACGATTTTTCTATGGCCAATATCGTAAGTGCCGCAATTTTTGGCGATGGGGCAGCCTGCGTATTGTTGTCTTCACATGAAAATGAAAGCGGACCTGAAATTATTGACGATGAGATGTACCATTTTTACAATGCCACACAAATGATGGGTTTCGACCTGAGCCATACGGGTTTGAAAATGGTACTGGATGTTGCTGTACCCGAAAATATAGAAAAACATTTCCCGGATATCATTCATCCCTTTCTGGCAAAAAACAATTTAAAAATAGAAAACATTGACCACCTGATATTTCATCCCGGAGGAAAAAAAATTATTCAGACAGTTGAAGCCTTATTTGGTAAATTAGGCAAAAATATAAACGAGACTAAAAATATTTTACGCGAATACGGAAATATGTCGAGCGCCACAGTATTGTATGTATTGGAAAGATATATGCATGGAGCGGCAAAGACTGGCGATACCGGCTTAATGCTCAGCTTCGGCCCGGGCTTTTCGGCGCAAAGAATATTGTTAAAATGGTAAAAAAAGCAACATGAACAAACAAGAGATTTTAGCACACCTGCCCTATTCCAAACCCTTTTTATTTGTAGACGAGCTGGAAGAAATTGACGAGAATGGCGTTAAGGGTTCCTATACATTTGATGCCGGGCTCGATTTTTATAAAGGCCATTTTAAAGACAACCCGGTTACCCCGGGCGTAATTTTAACGGAAACCATGGCACAGATTGGCCTGGTTTGTCTGGGTATCTACTTATCCGGAACTGCAGAAGGTGGATTGCCCGGGCATGTCATGCTGACCTCTACCGCCATTGATTTCATGAAACCGGTTTTCCCGGGAGAAAAAGTAACTGTAACTGCCCAAAAGGTATACTTCCGCTTTAAAAAGCTGAACTGTACGGTACAAATGACCAATGCTGCCGGTGAGGTGGTTTGTAAAGGAACCATAGCCGGCATGGTAACCAACAGGATGAATGGCTAAACGTGTGGTCATAACCGGCTTGGGTGTTGTTGCACCAAATGGGGTTGGCTTAACCGCGTTTACCGAAGCCATTAAAAATGGTACTTCGGGCATCAGGCACGATCCGGAGCTGGAGCGGTTGCAGTTCTCCTGCCAGATTGCGGGAAAACCTGAATTGCCCCCGGAACTGGTTGCCAGGTACATGACCGAACTGGAACTTAGAAACTTTAACAGTACAGGCATTCTATATGGCCTGATTGCCGGTATGGATGCCTGGACAGATGCACGGCTGCCTATAGAAAATAAGGAAGAGCCCGACTGGGAAAGCGGGACTATATTTGGCATGGGCACCTCGGGCATTGATAAATTCAGGGAGTCCATTTACAAAGTGGATGACCTGCAGGTGCGTAAACTAGGCAGCAGTGTAGTGGCGCAAACTATGGCTAGTGGCATCAGTGCCTGGCTGGGCGGAAAGCTGGGACTGGGCAACCAGGTGAGCAGCAACTCTTCTGCCTGCACAACCGGCACAGAAAGCATTTTAATGGCTTATGAACGCATCAAAAGCGGGCAGGCAACAAGGATGCTTGCCGGCAGTACAAGCGATAGCGGCCCTTATATCTGGGCCGGATTTGACGCCATGAAAGTATGTACTTTTAAACACAACCAGGAGCCCGAAAAAGGATCGAGGCCCATGAGTGCCAGTGCCAGCGGTTTTGTACCAGGCAGCGGAGCAGCAGCCTTTGTACTGGAAAGCCTGGAAAGTGCAATGGAAAGGGGTGCTTTTATTTACGCCGAAGTAATGGGTGGTAATATCAATTCTGGTGGACAAAGAGGTAATGGCAGCATGACTGCCCCCAATAGCCTTGCCATACAACGCTGCATACAAACTGCCATTCAAAACGCAGGTATCCAGGCCAATGATATTGATGCCATTAACGGGCATCTCACGGCCACAGCAAAAGATGCACTGGAAGTGCAGAACTGGAGCATTGCACTGAACAGAAAAGGCAGCGATTTCCCTTATATCAATAGCCTGAAAGCCATGACCGGGCATTGTTTAAGTGCTTCAGGAAGTATAGAATGTCTGGCTTCAATATTACAATTACAGCAGGGTTTTATTTTCCCATCCCTTAACTGTGAAGACCTGCACCCCGAAATTGCTGCTTTAATAGATAAAAATAAGGTGCCACAGCAAATTCTTTACAAAAACATTGATATATTAGTTAAGGCAAGCTTCGGGTTTGGTGATGTAAACGCTTGTATCATCTTTAAAAAGTACTAAAATGGAGAGAGAAGAGCTCATTGTAAGGCTTAAAGCTATTGTTGCCCCTTACACCCATGATGCAGCCGCCCTGGCAAACATCGGCCCCGATACCGATTTTATTAAAGACCTTAAAATCAATTCTGCCAACCTGGTAGATGTGGTGCTGGATGTGGAAGAGGAGTTCGATATCGAGATCGATAACCTGGAAATGGCACGCATGCTGAATGTAACAGCAACCCTTGAAATTATTGAGGCTAAACTGAAAGCACTTGATAGGTAATGACATCGTTGATTTAGGCCAGGCTGCAAAAGAAAGCAACTGGCAAAGAAAAGGTTATCTTGACAAGATTTTTACGGCCGAGGAGCGCTTCCTGATCAGTACGGCAGGAGATCCGGGGATCATGGTATGGCTGCTTTGGACCATGAAAGAATCTGCCTATAAAGTGCACAGCCGGGAAACAAAGATCAGGACCTTCACACCTGGCTGCATTGCCTGCAGCAACCTTATTCTGCTATCGGAAATTGCTACCGGAAATGTAAACTACGAAGATCAGAACTATTTTACGGCAAGCAGTATCCATGAAAATTACATCCATACCATCGCAGCACAACACAAGACAGTGCTTAAGGAAGCCTGCATCCGGATCAGCCTCTATGACCCCTTAAATGTTGACTATAAAAGTACCCAACCTGACTGTGTAAGCCACCACGGCAGTTACCTGGCCCTTATTTACCTTAATCGGCATCCACCAGGTTCTCCTCAATCAGCAGGCTGATGATCCCGTCTACCAGACCAACCTTTGGCACATAGATCTGTTTGATGCCTGTCCATTTTAGCAAAGTAATGTAGATCTCACAGGCCGGGATAATTACATCGGCACGATCAGGATTTAAGCCAAATACACTGATGCGCTCTTTAAGTGAATGTGAGTTGAGCTGATTGTAAAGGGCTTTCAGCTTGAGGAAGGTAAGCGGCATGCCTTCTTTTTCATCCGACATGCGGAACAGCTTATTGATGTTGCCGCCTGTACCTATGCCAGCCAGGTTTTTGAGTGATTTGGTGTGCTCCTTAACCCAGTTCTTCATTTCCTCCCAGGTTTCGTCCTTATCCTGGTTGTCCAGAATACGGATGGTACCGATATCAAAGGACTTGGAGGCTACGGGAACCCGGTTTACAAAAACAGAAAGTTCAGTACTTCCCCCGCCTACATCAATATACAGGTAGCTTTTTTTAATGTCCAGGTTTTCTTCAATATGATTGGCATAGATGATGTTGGCTTCACGCTGCCCTTCTATGATCTCCAGGTCTACATCTGTCAGTTTTTTGATCTTTTTAATGATCTCGGCCCCGTTCTGGGCTTCGCGCATAGCAGAAGTGGCACAGGCCAGGTATGCAGATACATGATATACTTCCATCAGATTCTTAAAGGCAGTCATGGTTTTCAGCAATTCCTCTACCTTACGGTCTGATATGCGATGGTCAAGAAAAGCGTCATCCCCCAAACGCAGAGGAACCCTTACCAGGGTATTTTTCTTAAATCCATAACCGTTCTCAGTTTTGGAAATATCGGCAATTAATAACCTGACCGCATTTGAACCTATATCTATGGCAGCATATCTTAACATTGGCTTTATTGATGTTTGTTTTTTAAATAATTATAGGTCTGCACCTGCGCCCTAATTTTGGTTTTTAAATTGTTTTTATGGTATTTATTGTTGTTCAGGCGGGTAACGTCACGCGCCTTAACATTGTCCTGCAATTGAAACTCAATGATATCCCTGATCTCCTGTTTCACCTCTTCATCCAGCACCGGGAAACCGACTTCTACCCTATGCTCAAAATTCCGGCTCATCAGATCGGCTGAAGAAAGAAACATCTCCTCCTTGCCGTTATTTCCAAAAATAAACACCCTGGCATGCTCCAGAAATTTATCAATGATACTGATCACCGTGATGTTCATGCTGAAATCCGGAACTCCGGGTACCAGCGTGCAAATACCTCGTACAATCAGCTTTACCTTAACCCCGGCATTACTGGCCTCATATAGTTTCTCAACGATACCTTCATCGGCGAGGCTATTGACTTTCAAGATCATGTAGGCAGGTTTACCCTGTCTGGCAATCTTGATTTCCCGGTCTATCAGGTGATAAAACTTATTTCTCGACTCAAGTGGGGAAACAATCAGATGTTTAAAATCTTTGGTGACGGTCTTCTTGTTCAGTGCCTTAAAGAGTTTGAGCAGATCTGTGGTAATCTCTTTTCTTGAAGTAAAAATACTGTGGTCGCAATACAGCTTGGCGGTCTTTTCGTTAAAGTTTCCTGTAGCCAGGTTTGCATAATATACCGCCCTGCCCTTTTCCATTCTTTTCACCAGGCATATTTTAGAATGCACTTTATAATCCGTAAGTCCGTAGTTTACGTTTACCCCCTCTTCCTGCAAACGGTTGGTCCAGAATATATTGGCCTGTTCATCAAACCTGGCCTTTAACTCTACCAGGCAGTTTACCGTTTTGCCGTTCTTGGCCGCATTGATCAGGGCATTGATAACCCTTGAATTCTCAGCAAGGCGATAAAGGGTAATGTTGATCTCGGTTACCTTAGGGTCAATAGCTGCCTCACGCAGGAAAAGGATAATGTAATCGTAAGACTGGTAAGGCAAATTGATCAGGTAGTCTTTCCCCTGCAATTTGTTAAAAATGCTTTCTGTGCGGTGCAATCCATGCACTTTAAGCGGTACATTCGGTTTATATTCCAGGTCCTGGCTCCCTACATTCGGAAAAGCGATAAAATCACCAAAACGATGGTACCTGTTTCCCGGAATAAGGCCCTCGGCCTCAATTTTCATTTTACTGATCAGCACGGTCAGCATTTCAAAAGGCATTTCCGTATCATACAGTAAACGCATCGGCTTACCTTTTTTACGTTTATCCAGGCTGGCCTTCAGCTCTTCAATAAACTTGTCGCTGATGTTTTTATCGATATCCAGTTCAGCATCCCTGGTCAGCTGTATAGAAAAGGCATCCAGGTTATCGTAATTGAACACATAAAAAATATCGTCCATACAATATTTAATGATGTCTTCTGCAAGGATAATAAACTTTAACCCATTGGTTTCAGGCAGTACAAGAAAGCGGGGAAGGTCTGGAGGGAGTTCTACCAATGCATATTTTTCACTCTTTGTTTTACCACCTGATGTTTTGGACAAGCGTACAAAAAAATACAGGTAGCGGTCCTTAAGCTCCGGAAAGGGCTTATCCAGGTCAATCATGATGGGTACCAGGTTAGACAAGATCCTGTCCCTGAAATGATTTCTGACAAATTCTCCCCTGGAAACATTTAATTGGGTATCGTTTAGGATAAAGATGCGGTTCTGGGCCAGCTCATTGATCAGCGTGGCCTTAAACAGCTGCTCAAACTTCCGCTCCTGTTTTACAACAATGTTTTTGATTTCATTTAAGATCTTTTTAGGGTTGAAGCCCAGCAATGCTTTCGATTTATCGTTCAGATTGCTCAGCCTGCTTAACGTAGCCACCCTTACCCGGTAAAACTCTTCCAGGTTAGAAGAAAAAATAGACAAGAATTTTATACGCTCTATCAAAGGAACGGTTTCATCCGCTGCCTCCTGTAAAACGCGCTCATTAAAATATAACCAACTGATCTCTCTGTTTAGAAATGGAGCCTTCTTCTTTGTCATTTAAAAAATCAAAAAAATCCCTGTTAAAAACAGGGATGCTCAAAACTGCGAATTCTATTGTTAAGTAATTGTTAATTATCAAGTAATTATGCAATTCTTAATTAACATCTGCTATTTCTTTTCTGCGTCAGTCTTTACCGGAGCTACAGCAGCAGCTCCATTGGTAGCTGGTGCAGCAGTGGCAGTAGGTGCAGGTGCTTTTGCAGGAACAGGTTTTGCCGCTGCTGCCGAAGATGCTGCAGGCTTAGCAGCTACAGGCTTGCTGGCAGCCGGACTTGCTTTTTTAACAGGTGCTTTTGCTCCAGCTGGTTTGGCCGCGGCAGGCTTAGCCGCTGCTTTAACCACTGGTTTTGTGGCGGCTGCTTTTTTTACAGGTGCTTTTGCAAGAGGTTTAGTGGCAGGCTTAGCCGGGGCTTTCACAGCAGCGCTAACTTCTTGTTTCACCGTTGCAGCTTTTGCTGCTACTGCCGAAGCTGCTGTTTTAGCTTTGGCTGCTACTTTAGCTGCTGGTTTTGCAATGGCACTGGCGGCTTTCTCTTCTGTAGCAATGGCCGCAACCTTAACGCTTTGGACTACCGGTTTAACTCTGGCTACCGCAGCTTTTACGGTCTTCTGCGCTTTCTTTGCGTCCTTAGCCACTACTTTTTTAACAGCAGTAACTTTCTTTTCCGCTTTTTTTACGTTTTTTTTATTCGCAGCCTTGGCTTCTTCTATCGTTTCGTTAACCGCGGCTTTAACACTTTTAAACTTCTTACTTAACTTCTTGGCAACAAATTTACTTACTATAGCAATATCCTCTCCTATCTTCTCTGCATCCTGTCCTAAATTTTTAACAGTTTCCATGATCTTTTCTGTTAAACTTTTCTCCAATTGCTTCTTCGCAGTTTTTTTTGCTGCTGCTTTTTGTGCTCTGGCTTTTTTGGCTTTCATAATTACAGGTTTTAGTTTGTTAGTGCTTATGCTAACAGGGGTTTTATGAATTTGTTTTTTATATATTTGTGCTTTTTACCCTAAAGCTATAATAATCATGCCCACTTTCGATATTGTAAGCAAAGTAGACGCGCAAACATTTGATAACGCGATGAACAATGCCAAAAAGGAGATCCTCAACCGTTACGATTTCAGCACTTCAAAAAGTACGATCGAGCACGATAAAAAAACCAATGTGATTACCGTAGTGACGGAAGATGACATGCGTTTAAAGGCTATTCAGGATGCCATCATCTCACGGATGATCAAACAAAACCTGGATGCCAAAAGCCTGGACTTTGGTAAAGAACAATATGCATCCGGCAACATGATCCGCAAGGAAATCTCAGTAAAAGAAGGCATAGATAAAGAAACAGCAAAAAAAATTGTGGCAAAAATTAAAGCAAGCGGACTAAAAGTTCAGGCCTCTATGATGGAAGACCAGGTACGTGTACAAAGCAAAAGCATCGACGATTTGCAAAAGGTTATTGCGCTTTGCAGACAGGAAGATTTTGGTCAGCCTTTACAGTTTATCAATATGAGGAACTAGCCTGTGTTGGTAAACCTTTCAGCCTGTTTAACCCATAAGTAAAAAAATAATTACACAGACAGTTCTGAACAAGACTGACCCAATTGCTATACAGCTGTATTAAACGGTTTTTACATCGCTTTCGCTGTAGTCTTCAATATCGGTGATATAGCCGTTCAGGATTAAGAAATCGAACAGTGGTTTTGCATCGGGTGTTACCGGCATATTGGCGCTGGTAATTACAGCATTCGTCTTTTTATCGAGGAAAGGATAGGCAAACAATTTCACGTTTTTGCTGAACATATCGCTCACATAACTCAGCAGCTGACTGGAATAATTCTCGCCGAAATTGCTGGAATTGAACACAAATTTTAAGTTGTTGATATTGGTCGATATCCCGACGCTTTTTGGCCTGCAGCGGTCCAGATATTTTGCCAGCTTATTGTGCCGTGCAAAATTGGATACTATAACCTTGTTTCCGGTTTTACACATCTCCTCGGCCCGTTTGGCAACTGCGCGCAGGTCTATATCGTGCATTTCCTCGCCGGCAGATAAAACATTAGACATCAATACCTCGATCAGCACGCTCAGGTTGTCTTCCTGCACATTTTCGGTACGTACAAACTGGTCTACCGCCTTGTTCAACATACTGAAGTTAGGATTAGATTTCTGTGCATATTTGGTGCGCAAAATCATGATGTCCTTTTTATACAGCAGGTCTTTAGGCAAACAAGGTTTACCATTGGCATCAAATATCGCAGCATCCGAAAAATCCTTAACAATCAGGTACAGGTTAAGCAGGATGTTATCTGCATCCTTAAATATAGGGCCGTTGACAGAGATCAGGTCAATCTCAACCGAACCAACCGTTAAATTATCGGCCAGCGATTCAATCATCGCTTTGCGGTCGTGGTTATAATAATAAGCTGCATAGACCAGGTTTACCCCTATGATTCCCAGCACATTCTGCTGCAGGGCAGCATCGGTATCCAGTAAACGGACATGAAAAAAGATCTCGTTTGGTTCCCCGCCCGGCTCGGCCTGAAAGCGGATGCCGATCCAACCATGCGGATCGTTGGATTTGTTGTAGTTTAAGGTGGTAACCGTATCGGCAAAAGCAAAAAAAGCTCGTTCCTCGTACTTCTCTGTATTTAAACGTTCAGTAAGCAGGCTGAATTCATGGCTGAGCATCTTTAACAACCTCGACTGGCTTACATACCTTCCCGAAGGTTCCACACCATAAATCGCATCACTAAAAGTCATGTCGTACGCCGACATGGTTTTAGCTACCGTACCTGATGCAGCACCAGCAGTAAAAAAATTACGGGCTACCTCCTGCCCCGCACCAATCTCCGCAAAGGTTCCGTAAATCTTAGGGTTTAAGTTAATCTTTAAAGCTTTACGCTTGGTATCAAGGATCTCTCTTTCCATACTGCAAAATTAAGCAAACAGGCCGGATTTCAGCGAGTAATTTTGCTTTCTTAAATTCGATGGGTTTCGTGCTAAATCACTACCTTGGTTCTCAGATGCTAAAGGTTAAAAGTCTGGACATACAATTCTTAAACAAGGAAGACAAATCCTGGTTTAAGGCGGTCAATAACGTAAATTTCGGGGTTGAAAAGGGTAAAGTGCTGGGTATAGTAGGCGAATCGGGCTCAGGAAAATCTGTCACCTCCTTCTCTATCATGCGCCTGCACGACCCACAGGGAACAAAAACTGAGGGCAATATTGATTTTGAGCATATCAACCTGCTCAATTTATCTGCCGAAGAGATCAGGAAATACAGGGGCAATAAAATTGCCATGATTTTCCAGGAGCCCATGACCTCTCTGAACCCCGTTTTTACCTGCGGTTACCAGGTAAAAGAAGCCATCATGCTGCACCAGAAAGTAGATAAAAACATCGCAAAGGAAAAAACCATTGCTTTGTTTAAAGAGGTTCAGCTGCCGAGACCGGAACAGATATTTGACAGCTATCCGCACCAGCTTTCGGGCGGACAAAAACAAAGGGTAATGATTGCCATGGCCCTAAGCTGTAACCCCGAATTGCTGATTGCCGATGAACCGACCACAGCGCTGGATGTTACCGTTCAGCAAACCATACTGCAGCTGCTGCTAAAACTTAAGGAAGAACGCGGAATGGCCATGATCTTTATTTCGCATGACCTTGCAGTGATCAGTGAAATTGCAGATGAAGTTGCAGTAATGTATAAAGGACAGATTGTTGAACAAGGGGCAGCGGCAACCTTATTCAACACACCCCAGCACGCCTATACCAAAGGTTTGCTGGCCTGCCGGCCTTCACCACAGCGCCTGCTGAAAAAACTGCCGGTAGTGGCCGATTTCCTGAATGACGATAAGGATACGGCCCTGGCCCACCTGCTGGAAGTTAACAGCTATACCTCAGCAGAAATTGTTCGGCGACGGGAAGAACTTTACAACCAGCCCCCTTTGCTGCAGGTAAAGCAGCTTTGCACCTGGTACCCTATAAATAAAGGCCTGTTTGGCAAAACAAGCAGTTATGTAAAGGCAGTGGACGACATCAGTTTTGATGTGTTCCCAGGCGAAACTTTAGGCCTTGTAGGAGAATCTGGATGCGGAAAAACAACTTTGGGCCGGAGTATATTGCGGCTGGTGGAGCCTACCTCGGGCCAGCTGCTGTTTGATGGGACCGACCTGGGCGCACTGAATACATCAGCACTCCGGAAAATGAGAAAAGACATACAGATCATCTTTCAGGATCCCTATTCCTCACTTAATCCCCGCTTAACAGTTGGCAATGCGCTCATGGAACCCTTACAGGTGCATGAAATGTTCGAAAACAATGAGCAGCGAAGGGCACACGTATTGAATTTACTGAACCGGGTAGACCTGAAGCCCGAATATTTTAACAGATACCCACATGAATTTTCGGGTGGACAACGCCAGCGTATTGTGATTGCGCGCGCACTGGCTTTACAACCCAGGTTTATCATCTGCGACGAGTCGGTATCTGCCCTGGATGTTTCGGTTCAGGCCCAGGTGCTCAATCTGCTCAGGGAACTGCAGCAGGAATTCGGGCTCACCTATATTTTTATTTCGCACGACCTGGCTGTGGTAAAACACATTTCAGACCGCATGCTGGTGATGAACAAAGGCAGGATTGAGGAACAGGGCTTTCCCGAAGATATTTACCATAATCCACAGGCAGATTACACCAAACGCCTGATTGCCGCCATCCCCGGAAACCGAGCTTTAGGATAGTTTGTTTTCCTTTGTGCCATGAAGTGTGGCAGATAACCTGATCAGGGCAGTATTGATGGCTCTCCTGATTTCCCGCTCCTTTACCTTATCGTACCTTTTCAGCAGGATCATCACCTTAAATATGACCACATCTTTATTGATGGCAATCGTTTTAACGGTTAGCCCCCCTTCCACTACGTTTTCAGAATAACTGTGGATCACCTTATTTAAATGGTTTTCCAGGTATTCCGGTGTAAAGCCATTGGCCAGCGACATATCGAACTCTATGCTGAGTTTTTTGGTGTTTTGTTTAGACTGGTTTACAATCACCGAACTAAAGGCCAGTGAATTGGGAATGATCACCATATCGCTGTCCTCGTTCTGCAGGATCATATTGATCAGCGTAATGTCCAGGATTTTCCCTTCATGGTCCCCTATTCTGATGTGATCGCCCAGCGAAAGCCGGTCAGAGAACATAATGATCAACCCATTGATCATGTTATTGATATAGTCTTTAAAAGTAACGGCAATAGCAGCCGCAACGATAGAAACGCTGAAGATAAATCTATCGAGGGTAATATCAAATAAAGTGACTGCCGCAACAACCATAAAAACAGTATTCAGTATGGATTCAATCCTGTTGATCCCCAGTATAAAATTATCCTTTACATTGCTTTTAAATTTATGCTTGCGGATGTACCAATAGATGATAATCAATCTTACAACTGATATGATCAGGCTCGGCCCTAGAAATACCATTACTGCCCCGGCTGTTTTTTCGATACCCGGATAATTGATATATAACAAAGGTTTGTTGATGTAAAAATAGACCAGAAATAAGTAGACAACAGCTTTACCAAAAATCATCAAAAGCTCCTTGCCCGTTTTTCTTTCTCTGTCTTCAATCATTTTTAGTCGTTTTAAGTTAAACCATGTACAGGTAATCAAAGGTACAAAATACAACAATACTCGCTTCAAATTGTTACCTTCGGGAGATTCATAAATAGATTATGGCAAAAAAGAAATCCTCTCATCTGGAAGTCGTTTTAATCCAACTGATTAGCGATGTATTGCAGAAAAGCAATAAAGAAGCCCTGAATTACAAACAGGTTTCGGCGAAACTGAACATCACCGACGCTGAATCCAGGGAAACCATACAGGACATACTTAAGGCCCAGGCCCGCAAAGGTGTATTTGCCGAACCCGAAAAAGGTAAATACAGGTTAAAAGACCTCAAAACATTCCTCACTGGTAAGGTAGATATGACAACTGATGGTTCCGCATTTGTGATTCCTGACGATGAGTTTGAAAAAGATGTATTTGTTTCGGCACGAAAACTTCACACTGCCCTGCATGGCGACAAGGTAAAAGTTTATATCTACGCCAAGAAAAGCGGGCGCAAAAATGAAGGAGAGGTTGTAGAGATCATTGAACGTGCAAAAACCGATTTCATAGGGGTTATCCGCATATCGGAACGTTATGCTTTTGTAAACATAGACGACCGCAAAATGCTGCACGATATATTTGTTCCGCTAAGCGATCTTAACGGGGCAAAGAACGGGCAGAAAGTACAGGTGAGCATTGCCGAATGGCCTGAAGGGGCCAAAAACCCAATCGGCAGAATTATGCACATCCTGGGCGAGCAGGGTGAGAACAATACCGAGATGAATGCCATCCTGGCCCAATACGGCTTTCCACTCAGCTTCCCGGCCGAAGTGGAAAACGAGGCCAATGCCATTCCCGAGCAGGTAAGTGCAGCCGAAATCAAAGGTCGCAGGGATTTCAGGAACACCGTTACCTTTACAATAGATCCGGCAGATGCCAAAGATTTTGACGATGCCATTTCCTTTAAAACCCTTGACAATGGCAATTACGAAGTAGGCGTACACATTGCCGATGTTTCGCATTACGTAAAACCCAACAGTAGCCTGGATAAGGAAGCCTATGCCAGGGCCACCTCGGTATACCTGGTAGACCGCGTAATCCCGATGCTGCCTGAACGTTTAAGCAATGGGGTCTGTTCTTTACGGCCAAATGAAGACAAACTTTGTTTTGCGGCTGTATTTGAGCTCGACGATAAGGCTAACGTGGTGACCGAATGGTTTGGCCGAACGGTGATCCATTCCGACCGCCGTTTTAGCTATGAGGAGGCCCAGGAGGTGATAGAAACCAAAACAGGGGATTATGCTGCAGAAATTCTTAAGCTCAATGAGCTGGCCTATATACTGCGCGACAGGAAATTCAAAAACGGGGCCATCAGTTTTGAAAGTACGGAAGTAAAATTTAAGCTTGATGAGCATGGCAAACCCATTGGCGTGTATGTCAAAGAACGCAAAGATGCCCATAAGCTGATAGAGGATTTTATGCTGCTGGCCAATAAAAAAGTAGCTGAATTCATCGCTAAAAAAGGCAAGGGCAAACAGAAATATACTTTCGTTTACCGCTCGCACGATTCGCCAAACCTGGAAAACCTGGGCAGCTTTGCCCTGTTTGCCGCACGCTTTGGTTACAAGATCAATATGAAATCGGACAAGGAGATTGCGAAATCCCTGAACTACCTGATGGAAGATGTGGAAGGTAAGAAAGAACAGAACGTGCTGACCCAGCTGGCCATCAGATCTATGGCCAAAGCCATTTACACCACCAAGAAAACAAGTCATTACGGCCTGGCATTCGACCACTATACCCACTTTACTTCGCCTATCCGCAGGTACCCTGACGTGATGGTACACCGCCTGCTTGCTGCATACCTGAACAACGAAAAATCGGCCAATGAGGAAGAATACGAAGTAGCTGCCTCGCATTCCTCAGCTATGGAAAAACGCGCTGCCGATGCAGAACGTGCATCCATTAAATACAAACAGGCTGAGTACCTGGAAGAAAATGTGGGCAATATTTATTCCGGCATCATATCGGGCGTTACCGAATGGGGAATGTATGTGGAGCTGACCGAAAACAAGTGTGAAGGTATGATCAGGTTAAGGGACATCACAGACGACTTTTATGTGCTCGACGAAAAAAATTACTGTATAGTTGGTCAGCGTAAACAGAAGAAATACCAGCTGGGCGATGAAGTACAGGTAAAAGTAAAAAAAGTAGACCTCTCCAAACGTCAGATCGATTTCTCTTTAATTCAACAATAAAAAATGCCCCGGGCAAACCCTTTTTAAGCTAATGTATACCCCAAACCGATTGCAGGAAAATATAGAAAACGCTATTCAGAACATCCAGTACCCGGCCCAACCGGAAAGACTTTATCAGCCCATACGTTATATCATGAGCCTGGGCGGCAAAAGGATAAGACCCGCATTGACCTTAATGGCAGCCGATCTGTTTGGAGCGGCTATAGAAAAAGCAATGCCCGCTGCCCTGGCCATTGAAACCTTTCATAATTTTACGCTGATCCATGACGATATCATGGACAATGCACCCCTGCGAAGGGGCAGACAAACCGTTCATGAAAAATGGGGCGTAAACAACGCGATCCTGAGTGGCGATGTGATGATGGTAGAGGCCAACAAACACCTCTCGATGTTGGACAGCGCAGTATTGAAAGATGCACTGGCAACCTTTAATACCACTGCACAGGGTGTTTGCGAAGGGCAGCAGCTGGATATGGAATTTGAGGAACTGCAAACGGTAAGCATTCCCGAGTACATCAACATGATCCGTCTCAAAACTGCCGTACTATTGGGTGGGGCCATGAAGTTGGGCGCTCAGGTGGCCGGAGCTACCAGCATACAGGCTGGTCAGCTGTACCAGTTCGGGGTCAACCTCGGAATCGCTTTTCAGCTGCAGGACGACATCCTGGATGTATATGGCGATCCGGAAAAATTTGGCAAACAGGTTGGCGGGGATATCATCGCCAATAAAAAAACACTGATGCTCCTGAAACTTAAAGAACTGGCCAATCCTGCTGACCTGGCTGAACTGGAAAGCCAAAGCAACAATAAAAACCATGCAGAGAAGATAAATAACATCACAGCACTTTACGACAGGTATAACATCAGAGAACTGGCCAGCATAGAAATGAGACACTACTCCGATCTGGCATTTAACGCATTAAGTAGTCTGGATGTGCAGGAAGACAGAAAGTCGCAGTTGTATGAACTTGCAGACCTGCTGATGAGCAGGGAACACTAATTCTGCTTGTCATTCTGTGCAATGATTTCCACAATTGATGCCCCAATTGCGGGCTTTTTATCGGAGTAAACCATTACAACAATCAGCTTTTCTTCAAAAAAGATGGAGTATTTGACAATATATTCCACTTTTCTATAATACACGGATATAAGATAGATTTTATGGAGCCATATTTGCGAGACGAATATGGGAGCAAATAAACTATTACTTATGGAAGAAATTCTATCAAAGAAAGACATCGGCGAACGTATCAGGGTTTTGCGGATAACAAATGGTCTTTCGCAAGCATTCATTGCCAATATATTGAATTTATCAAGAAGTAATTATTCACAGATAGAGCTAGGCAATCAGTACCCTACGTTCAACACTTTACATGAGATCGCCAGGTATTATAGCAAAACTTACGAGTGGCTGTTGCACGGCGAAGAACCTCCTAAGTCAGCGACTGAACACCCTGCGAAAATAGACCTGATTATAAATGATCTTGAAACCTCGTTCCGGAGTTTTTCCATGTCTTTAAAAAGGCTGGAGCAGGAACTAAACCACATTAAATCAAGAAGGGCCAAAGTAAGGGCCTGAGCATTTACTAAAATAAAAAAAGGGTCATAACATTTGTTATGACCCTTTTTTATGACGTAATGCCAGTAATTATTCTGCAGGAGTTGCTTCTGCTTCAGTACCTTCAGTTTCAGCTTTAACAGCTTTCTTTGCAGGTGCTTTTTTAGCAGGTGCTTTTTCAGCGCTCTCAGCTTTAACTTCTTTAACAGGAGCAGCAGCTTTGGCAGCTTTAGCAGCAGGTGCTTTTTTCTCTGCAACCGGAGCAGCTACAACTGCAGGTAATACAGAAACATATGATTTATTGTCTTGTTTCTTTTTGAAAATTACAGTACCATCTACTAAAGCGAATAAAGTATGATCTTTACCGATACCTACTCCTTTATCAGGATGATGTTTTGTACCACGCTGACGTACCAAAATGTTTCCGGCGATAGCTTCCTGACCACCAAAGATTTTGATACCTAAACGTTTGCTATGCGATTCACGTCCGTTTCTGGAACTACCGGCTCCTTTTTTATGTGCCATCTTGTTTTATATTTTATCAACTACCTTATGAGGTAACCTTATGTTTAACAATAATTATAAACTGATACCAGAGATCTGGATCTTAGTGAAATACTGACGGTGACCATTTTTCTTTTTGTAACCTTTTCTGCGTTTCTTTTTGAAAACGATTACTTTATCACCTTTTAAATGAGACACGATTTTAGCTGAAACTGTTGCGCCTTTCAATGCAGGAGCTCCTACAGAGATTTTACCACCGTCTTCAACCAACAATACATTGTCAAATTCAATACTAGCGCCTTCATCCCCTTGTAAACGGTGTACAAAAAGGTGCTGGTCTTTTGCAACTTTGAATTGCTGTCCTGCTATATTTACTATTGCGTACATTGTTAATTAATTATTATTTTTAAATTGTTTATTTTTATCGAGGTGCAAATATAGAACTTTATTTTCTAAATACACAACTCATTTAGTTTTTTAAAGCTTCTTTCTTTCCGTACCGTTCTTCCGCATCATTAATACTCTGCATCAGCAGGGTTTTCATCTGCTCGGCCAGCCCTTTCAGTTTCTGTATTTCTGCATAATCTGTAAGATACACTACCTTTTTCGACTTGGTCTTGTAATTGAACACCATCACATAGCGCAATACTTTAGAAGAGTCCAGGTTGGTACCCGAATTGGCAATCAGGTCCGGAAAATTCCAGAAACCCAGCTCACTTGCCTTGGAATGTAAGTAGAGGATATCGTCCTTCCTGAGTTTTACATTGGTTTTGATCAATGAATCCTGGGCATTTACATATTGATAGTCACCAGTAGCCGAATTGTAGGAGTTTTCAAGGTTATTTCCCAATCCCCATTTAAATTCTATCGACTCAAATTCTTTCAGTTTAAAGGGCGCATTCCTGAACATAGGCACATAATAAATAATGCAGTAAGCCAGAAAAGGGACAATAATAGTTAGTGCTAAAAATATTTTTTTTGCGTTGGTACTCATATATTATGCTTCTTTAATTTCAACCTGATCCGGGTTGTACTCACCCTCCCATTTGGCAATCACTACCGTGGCCAGACAGTTTCCTATAACGTTTAAAGAGGTTCGGCCCATATCCATCAGCTCATCAATCCCCAGAATGGCGGCGATAATAAATGTTGGCAGGCCAAACTGGTCTGCAGTTGCAATCAAAATAATTAATGATGCCCTCGGTATTGCGGCCACCCCTTTGCTGGTGATCATCAATGTAAATACGATCAGCAGCTGCTCACCAAAACTCAGGTGCATCCCTGCAGCCTGCGCCACAAATATAGAGGCAAGCGATAAGTAAAGTGTGGTTCCATCCAGGTTAAAGCTATACCCTGTGGGAATTACAAATGATACGATTTTACGGGGCACACCAAATTTTTCCATCTGGCTCATGGCCTTAGGCAGTGCAGCATCAGAACTGGTAGTCGCAAAAGCAATGGAAACCGGCTCCTTAATAGCGCTGATGAACTTCATGATCGGAAGTTTGATGTACAGGGCAATTGGCAGTAATACGATAAGGATAAAGGCTATTAAAGCCATATACAAGGTAGCAACCAGCATAAAGAGGTGCTTCAGGATATCTACCCCCATATGCCCTACTGTATAGGCCATGGCAGCACCTACCCCGATTGGGGCAAAATACATGATGACATTGGTAAACTTAAACATGGTTTCCGACAGGCTTTCACAGAAATCAACCATAGGTTTGCGTTTCTTTTCATCAACCATCGCCAGACCAACACCAAAAATAACCGAAAAGATCACGATCTGCAGGATTTGCGCATCGTAAACAGACTTCACAATATTCTCCGGGAAAATATTCCTGAAAAAAGCCAGGGTTTTGTACAGCCAGTGCACACCTTCAGGCAAGGTGCTGAGTATGCTTTCATCGGCCACATCTTTTACAGGCTTTGGTAGTTCATTATGCGGCATATTTTGAATATCTACGCCAACACCGGCCTGGGTAAGGTTGATGGCAGCCAGTCCGATAAACAGGGCGACTGTAGTGGCAAAATAGAAATACAACATCGATTTCCAGGCCATACGCCCTACCTGTTTCAGGTCGGAATGACCGGCAATACCATACACCAGTGTTCCAAAAAGGATAGGTCCCACAATGGTTTTAACCAGTTTGATAAAGCCTTTACTCAAAGGCTGCAAGGCTACGGCCACATGCGGATAATCGATTCCCACGAATACGCCCAGCACCATACATACCAGAATCCAGGTAGTCAGGTTTTTCCTTATTATTGCATAAGCTACCAGCTCAATGGCCAGCAGCCAGCGGGTTGCCATCATCACGTTTTCCGGAACATCAACAATGTTAAAGTCCTTTAGCACACCTAGCAATGCTGCAATGGTGATGAACAGCAAAGTGATTAACCCGGCCCGGTTTTGTTTCATATACAAGGTTTGTTTGATTTGCAACAAAAGTAATTAATTGCGCCAAGCCCGCAAACATTTATTATTTTTGCCCTTGTTAACGCTGTAACATTTTTAAACCGCAGCCATCTAAACACCATTAGCCTTTAATTAATGGAAAAAAAGGATCAGTTATTTAAACAAATTTTCGATACAAATTCTAAAAAGATATTCCATTTGTGTTATGGCTATACGGGAGACGAAGATGCGGCCAATGATCTTTTGCAGGAAACCTTTTTAAAGGTCTGGCAAAATCTGGACAAATTCAGGAACAAATCCCTGATTTCAACATGGATCTACAGAATTGCGGTAAATACCTGCTTAACTTATTTAAGATCAGAAAAAAGACAGGCAAAAGACGAACTTACGGATAACATCATAGAGAACAGGCCGGAAGAACTTTCAGAGAAGAACGAACAGATTGCATTGCTTTACAAGTCGATATCCAAACTGGAAGAGAACGACCGCCTGATCATTACAATGGTACTCGACGAGCTGCCGTACAATGAAATTGCAGACATTTCGGGTATCAGCGAAGGCAACCTAAGGGTAAAGATTCACCGCATTAAATTAAAACTTACAGAATTATACAATCAGCATGCAAGAATTTGATCACATACAATCGCTTTGGCAAGCACATACTGTTGAGGTTAAAATCTCGTCGGATGAAATGCTGAAGCAGGCAAAAAAAGAGGTAAACGCCATCCGCAGCAAATCCGTATTGAACATTGTGGGCATGGGCATATCTTTTGTAGCCGTAGCCAGCTTATGGTTGTTTTTCGATTTCAGTTCCTGGACTACCCATGCAGGCATCACATTATTTCTGCTAGCCATTGCCATATCGGTTTTTATGCTGTACCGTAGCCACAGACTTATAGCGGGTAACGACTTTACCACTCACCCCAATGAATTCCTTGCCAGCTTAAAACTTTACCAGATCAGTCGCTTTAACTTATACAACAAGATGTACTGGGTATATGCGATTGGCTTAAGTCTGGGTATTGTTTTCTACTTTTTTGAAATCCTTACTTATTTCGACACCTGGTTGCAATATTTAATTATATTCCTGACTTTCGGCTGGATGATTTTCTGCTCTACCTTGGTTCGGAGAGCGGTGATGAAAAAAGAAAAAGAGAGGATTGCCTTACTGATTGAAAAATTTGAGCGTCTGAGAGAACAATTTACCTCCCACTAAAATAAAAAAAGTCATCCGGACTCATCGGATGACCTTATTATTAACTAACCCAAATTAAATTCATCCAAATTTATATAGTGGGCTTCCTGGTTTCAAATTTAAGGGAACAGGCCATCTGTCGATAAGCGAAAATCACCATAATTTTTACTAAACATTAAATCTGTTGATATTTACGACTTTCCAATTGTTATCTTTATCCTTCTGGATGGTCAAAAAATTCTGCTGTGTAAAATGGTCGAATTTAAAGTCGACCCTGGATAGGATCACATTCTCACTTTCTGAAAGGATTTCATAGTTGGCTTTACAGTTGAGGGTCACATAACCGATTTTTTTATAGAAACTCAGCAGTTCCTTTTTTGTGTGCTTTATGATGGTTTTGCCCCTGCTCACGTTGACCACTGCATCGTCATCCAGGATCTCCCTTATCAGTTTTGCATCGTTATGCATTTGCGCATCAATAAAGGCATCAATAACCAGGTCGGGCTTTGCAGTAAGGCCTTTAACAGGATCAATTGATGAGGTGAATGCGACCATACCCAGTACAGCCAGACTCCTAAAAATCGTTGTTCTCATGGTTTCTTTTTTTATTAAATTTCCAGGAATCCGATAAGAAACGATGTGCCAATAACACTTTTAAATGTAAGAAAATCAATACATTAAACTACCTGTACTGACCTGGAGTGATGTTAAAAGAATTCCTGAAAAGCCGAATGAAAGAACTCGGGCATTCAAAACCGACAATGTCTACAATTTCATTTACAGGGTAATCCGTATTTCTCAATAGATGCTTCGCCTGTTGGAGCCTTACTTTGGTTAAAAACTGGTGGGGCGACTGCTGATAGGCTTGTTTAAAGGTACGCAGCAAATGGTTTACCGACAGACAAGCCATTTGCGCAATGTCGTCCAAACGTATGTTCTGATTGTAATTGCTGATCATGTAATCCCGGGCAAGCGATAAACGTCTTAAGATCTCTGTTTTTGTGGTACAGCTCAGAAATTTCAGGGCATCTTCCCTTCTGATGATTTCGGAATGGTAAAGACTATAGTAATTGATGAGGCAATGGTTAAGGTATTCATTCAAAAGGAGCTGGTCGTTAGTACCTTTTTCCAGGTGCCTGGCCAGGTGCAGCAAATTGAATTTAATGTCACCATTTAAGGTATATATCGACTCGATAAAACGGGGTTGCTCCTGTTTAAACATTTCCGGACAATCCAGTAAAGTTCTTTCATCCGAAAAGTTGGCATACTCAAAATCACGAACAAATTCAGGATCAAACCAAACCGACAAAGTATTTACCTCTACCGGCGAATCGATCCTGCTGGAATAACAGGTATCGTGGTTCAGGAAAATAAAACTACCAGGCACCAGTGTAACGGCGCGTTTCTCGATGGTATAACTTACCTCGCCCGTAAAAACTGCGTTAAATGCGTACTTACCGGTAAGCATTGGATAATAAGCACCACAAGTAACTTCACTTATGATCTCGTTCTTATTTACCAATATCCTGTTGTACTTCATTTAATTTATTCCTTATAAAACTGGTTCAGGCATCCGTGTAGTCACGCTCTTCGAGCATGATAAACTGATTACCGTTTGGATCTGTAAAACAGAGCTCAAGCCCTTTAGCCACATATCTTGGTTTCATCAGACTTGCAATACTTTTCTGTTTAAATAAATAGTAGTCCCTCAGGCAGTCATCTGTTTTTAAAACTATTGTCTCCTTTTCTGCACATTCCTTTTCAACAAGCATCACAAAATCATCATTGCTTAGCTTTAAAATAGGACATTCTTTACCCTGTATCTCGATGTTCTCATAAAAGGCAAAGCCAGGAACATTCATAAAGAAAGACAATGAAGTTTCTTTACACTTAACAAAAACTACCCTATACCCTTTATTAAAGTCCATATCTTTAAATATATGCTAGCCCCTACAACTAACTGAACATGAAACAAATTTAACGGAATACCAGTACAAAACACTAACCCTTCAGGGGGTATTTTTATTTTTAGCTGATTATCTTTTTTTCTTATGTAATTATAGATTTGACTTGAACTCAAACAAATTTGTTACAAAAACCACCCCTTAAAGGGTGATGTTTATCTGTCTGCTGATAAATATATTTACAGTTGGATAAAACCGCTTACCTTTAAACCGTGCATTTTGTCAAAATAGTTTTCATTGCCCTTTTCTGCTCAGGCATCTGTCTGCAAGGCTTTGGCCAGAGGTACAACTTTGAGCAATACGACATTCAGGACGGACTGATACAGTCGCAGGTCACTTCCATTGTACAGGACCAGAAAAGAAGATTGTGGATAGCCACCCTGGGCGGGCTCAGTTGCTTCAATGGCAGCAGCTTTGTCAACCTGGGCAAAACCAACGGGTTGAACAGCAATTTCATTCTTTCCCTGGCCCTCAACAAACAAAACAATTTATTTATAGGCTCCGACCGGGGCCTGTCGCATTACAGCAATGGTACCTTTTACAATTATAAAGGCCACAAAAACTGGACGGGCGACCTGGTCCGCAGCGCTTCAGGCGAGATCTATGGCATAGCTGAAAGACGGATTTTTAAAACAAGCGGCTTAAAAACACAACCTGTAAGGGTTACGGCTGATAGCACCGAAATGGTAACCGCATTAGGTACCGATGGTTCTGGGAATGTATGGGCCGCTGTATACCAACGTGGATTGTTTTACCTGAAAAACCACAAATGGCATGCGAAATTATTAAGCAAAGAGGTAAACAACCTGATCATCGCCGCTTTCCTGGTGGACCGGCAGAAAGCAGACAAAATCTGGCTGCTGACTACAGAAGGTATATTCATTGCCGAAAAAGGACAGCTCAGCAGGGTCTATACCGATATCATCAAAAAAGGCACTGCCATTGCCCAGGATGCCAGGGGAAACATCTGGCTGGGCACCAATAAAGGGGCCTGGTACCTTAGCAAAAACCTGCAGATCCATTTCAATGCAAAAAATGGTTTTACCGACAATGAGGTCAAACACATTTTTAAAGATGCCGAAAACAACATCTGGCTGGGGACAGATGGCTCGGGTATCTTTAAGTTTAACAGCGGAGGTTATGTTTCCTACGACGAGTCGCAGGGCCTGCAAAACAGCATTGTGATGAGCATCATAAACGGTCCCGATCCTGATGAGATCTGGATGGGAACTTACGACGGGCTTTTTGTACATAAAAACGATCAGATCAAAAGGCTGGTCATCCCTTCAGATAATGAAGACACCCGGCGCATTAACTTCCTGCTCAAAGATAGTCAGGGCAGCATCTGGATCGGTACCGTTGGCGGGGGGCTCTGGATATACAGCAATAAACGCTTCAGGCGTATAGACAATGGCAGTCGCGGTGTAGCCTGCAACAGCATTATGGAAGACAGCAGCCGGAACATCTGGCTATCTACCAATTACGGGTGTTTTATAATGGAGCACCAGACCAATAAAATTAGCCGTATTACCGGACATTTTGCCAGCAGCCTGCTCGAGATCGGTAAAGATTCTGTACTCTCCGGCACCCAGAATGGGGTTTACCTCATCCGCAACAAGAAGGAAGTACTTCCCTTAAAACCCAAAGCCCTTTCCGGTTCAAGCATCCTGTCCATGCTCAAACGCGGACCGTACATACTTTTTGGAACGGCCGACAACGGACTGGTCATCTGGAACCGGACAAACAACACTGTTAAACAACTGAGTACGAACGATGGTCTGTTTTCTGACCATATTTATGCCTTACTGGCCGACAGCAAAGGGGTCATCTGGGTGGGAACAGGCCGGGGCATAAACCGCCTCAGTTCAAAAGATTTCAGCCTGATCAGGAACAGCAATGAGAATGCGCTGGTAGTAGAATGCAACCAGAATGCCATTCTGGAACATCAGGACAACATATGGATCGGTACCACCAAAGGCGCCATCGTTTACGACAATACAGCCAGTCCTTCTGCCAGCAGCAGGCCCTATGTTTTCATCAATTCTGCTGGCGTGCTGTCTCAAAACAAAAAAGGGGGACAAAACAACCTTCAAGCTACCTATAACGAAAATGAGCTGCACAACAACATCTCCCTTCCTTACAACCGCAATCACCTCAACATCAATTTCACGGGCATTTATTTCAGCAATCCCAAAGCGGTGCTGTATCAGTACCGGCTCATAGGCCTCGACACCAAGTTTGGCCATCCCACCAGCAATTCATCTGTTAATTATACGGCCCTGCCCCCCGGCAAATATACTTTCCAGGTAAAGGCAGTCACCCCTTCCGGCATAAGTTCGGCAAAGGTTGCAGCTTTCAGCTTCGAAATTACACCGCCTTATTACCAGACCACCATTTTCAAGATCTTTATACTTTCTATTATTGTTTTGATGATCATACTTTCCGTATATGTGATCATTAACCTCAATGAGAGACAACGTAAACTGAGGCTGAAAATAAAGCTGGAAGAGCAATTTAAGATCAGAAAACAAACCGCCGAAGATTTTCATGACGATCTGGGTAACAAACTTACCCGAATATCAGTCTTATCAGAAGTACTGAACAGTATGATGGATAACAACGACACCGAAAAAAAGGCGATCATTCAAAAAATAAAAACCAATGTGAACGAACTGTATACCGGCACAAAGGATATATTGTGGTCTTTAAACCCGAAACACGACACCTTATATGAGCTGCTGAGCCGCATAAAGGAATTCGGACACGAGATGTTTAACGAAACCAGCATCTTTTTCGAGGAAGATCTTCCCCTGGCAGACATGGACAAAAGGCTTCCTTTAGAGCTTAGCCGGAATATTTTAATGATCTTTAAGGAGGCGATACACAATGCTTTAAAACATTCAAAAGCCGACCATGTCCAGTTCATTGCAAAAATCGATAAGGATATACTGGAAATTCAGCTTGAAGACAATGGGACAGGTTTTGATCTCGAATCTGCAGGCAATGGCCATGGCATCAACAATATGAATGTGCGCGCAGCCCGGATCAATGGTAAATTAAACATCAGTTCAAATCAAAAAGGTACAATTATAGCGCTCTCGGTTAAAACGCTCTCGGTTAAATCTAATAAATCTAAACCGTCAAAAGATGCATAACCAGACAGAAGCCAGGGTGGTCATTATAGAGGATGACCAGACCATCAGGGAAGGCTATAGCTACCTGATCAACAATACTTCGCCCTACCAGGTGGTAAATACTTACCCCTCTTTTGACGCTGCCAGACAAAAGATCGTTAAAGACAATCCGGATGTCATTATCCTGGACATACAAATGCCCGGAACCAATGGTATAGACGCACTTCCTGTTTTGAAGAAATTATTGCCCGAGGTTTACATCATCATGCTTACGGTGCATGAAACGGAAAAAATAATCCTGGAGGCACTGGCCAACGGGGCTTCCGGTTACTTCACTAAAAATACCCCTTCGGCAAAAGTGATCGAAGCCATTAAAGAGGTACTGCAGGGCGGCGGCCCGATGAGCCCCAATGTGGCAAAAAAAGTGATCATTTCCCTGCAAAAGAACCCGGATTCACCGCTCACCAAAAGGGAAACACAGATCCTGAGTTTAATTACCCGGGGCAAAGACCGCTCCCAGATTGCTACCGAGCTGTTTATAGAAATAGAGACCGTTAAAACACATATAAAAAACATCTACCTGAAGCTCAATGTGAACTCCAAGGCAGATGCTATAAAAGTTGCTAAAAGCAACCGTTTGGTATAAATTTATTATTCCTGTTTCACTTCATTTACAGAGAAACTGTTACCGTTTAGGCTGTACTGGATCATTTTTACCTCACCTGCCTTAACTGTAGTATCTTTTGGGTTTACAACAGGGAAAGAACGGAACAGTTCGCCATTTTTGATGAGGAATTTATCATTTCCTGCATAGCTCTTTTTCATGTTGCTGCTCAGGGGCGGAAAAGTAATTTTACGAAAATCGCCGCCTGAATATTCATAGACATTCAGGTCGAGTACGTTTTTCTTACTCAGCAGTTCAATATAAATCTCCGGATTACCGTCGTTGTCCATATCCATGTTCCAGACATCGGTGATGATCCCTTTACGTTCATTGGAAAAAGAGTTGTAATTGTTCCTTACCGAATCAGACATCAGGATCAGGTAGCCGCCTATGCTGTCTACCCCTTTCCCCCAGCTTACCACCTCAAAGTTCAGTCCGGGCTTTACATTGATGTCCTTATAAAAAGGAAATTGTCCGCTCTTTTTTTCAGCAGTTACCGTCTGCTGTTTCACTACGGTTTTTTCTTCTTTGTTCTCGCTGCAGGAAGCCATTAAAATAACTCCGCCAAGCAGGAAGGCCAACTTTGTTAAATATCTCATTGCTTTATCTGTTTATTTTCAGACTTCCCTTTTATTTGGTTTTTACGTCGGGATTGCCGTTGTTCAATATCGTTTCGGTTACCACGCTGCTTTTTCCGCCCTTGGTGATAACAATGGTTTTCAATATCTGTTTTTGTCCCTTTGGCACCTTAATTTTAATCGGCTTGGTATAAAGCTCAGCCAGTTCAGAAGGACGGGTAAGGTCAAACGTATAATATATTTTCGATCCCGGTATCGGCTCCTTTAAAGTGATGTTAAAATCTTCTCCGTTCATTACCTTCTGGTCCAGCCCCAGCGGCGTAAGCACCCAGTAATTTGTACCGGTCTTATCTAACCTGGCCAGGTGCAAGGGCAGGCGTTCTTCCGAAAAGTTTTTAAGGTCTTTACGTGCTGCAGGGCTCCAGGCTATTTCAGCCAAAGCATACATCCTTGGCAGGACCATATATTCCACTTTTTCTGCAGACTGTATGTATTCCGTCCATAGGTTTGCCTGTACGCCGATTACGTATTTCTGCTGATCGGCATTCAGCTCTTTCGGCATAGGGTCATAAGCGTATGCCAGGGAATAGGGGGCCAGTCCACCAATATTAGTAGGCTCATCTGCTGAATTAGATTGTTTATGATCGAAATACAAACCAACAGGACCGCCCGGGGTCATGATTACATCGTGATTTTGCTGGGCAGCAGCAATCCCGCCCTGCGTGCCCCTCCAGGACATCACGGTAGCATTCGGTGCCAGGCCGCCTTCCAGGATCTCGTCCCAGCCAATGATTCTGCGTCCTTTCGAGTTGATGTATTTCTCCATGCGCTGAATGAAATAGCTCTGTAGTTCATGCTCATCTTTTAGCTTCAACTTTTTCATCAGGTTCTGACAGAACTCACTTTGTTTCCAGTATTCTTTAGGGCATTCATCACCGCCAACGTGGATATATTTGGAAGGGAAAAGTGCAATTACTTCATCAAAAACATTTTCTAAGAATGTAAAGGTATTCTCGCTGGGCACAAACACATCGTCAAATACGCCCCAGGTTTGCTGTACCTGCTTGCCTTTACGCGAACCGGACCAGGGGGTTTTGGCGTCTACAAAAGTATCGCGGTCAGGAAAACAGCTCAGTTCCGGATAAGCGGCGATAGCTGCCGAAGCATGCCCTGGTAATTCTATTTCGGGTACAACATTGATGAACCTGGCCGCAGCATAGGCCACCACTTCTTTTACCTCATTTTGTGTGTAAAAGCCTTTATACTCCTCTCCATCGGTATTTACACCGGGGTGGTGACCAATAATCGTTCCGTTGCGGGATGCTCCTATTGTGGTCAGCTTAGGGTATTTTTTAATTTCTATCCTCCAGCCCTGATCGTCTGTTAAATGCCAGTGAAAGTTATTGATCTTATACTGGGCCAGCAAATTGATGTATTTTTTAACAAAAGCTACAGGAAAAAAATGACGCGACACGTCAAGGTGCATGCCCCGGTATTTAAACCTTGGATAATCGTTGATTTCAGCGGTGCTGATCAGGATCTCATTGTTCTGCTTTTCAGGCATCAGCTGTATTACCGATTGTACCCCATAAAACAGGCCTGCATCTCTACCGGTAATGGTAATGTTCTTTGGTGTAATGTTAATGGTATACCCCTCTGCCGGAAGTTTATCAGCTCCTTCGCTATTCAGAATAATCGCACGTTCATTGGCAGCTGCAGCTTTAACTGTGCGGAGGGCGAAACCACCATGGCTGGTCACAAAGGCATTTAACAGGTCGGCCGATCTGGCGTTCTTCTGGTCGTTCGAAACCAGCACAACGGTTTTATCGAGCTTAAATGTTCCTGAACCCTTTTTTACAGACACCGGTACGGGAATAATTCCCATATTGCTGTCGCTTTGTGCCTCAGCATTCACATATAAAAATGCAAGCAACACAATAGATAGTAGTTTTTTCATCAGTGTGATTGATATTAGATTGATTTCAAGCCTAAGGTAAAAAAAAAGGGACAGAATCTGTAAAAGACCCTATCCCTTTTTATAATTTGTTATTAATTATTAAACCGACTTCAAAACGTGTTCTTTAGCGGCTAAGTAACGTTCTGCATCCAATGCGGCCATACAGCCCGATCCGGCTGCAGTTACCGCCTGGCGATAATAGCTATCCTGAACATCACCGCTTGCAAAAACACCTTCAATATTTGTTTTTGTTGACCCTGGAATGGTTTTCAGATAACCGGTTTCGTCCATATCCAGCTGTCCTTTGAAAATATCTGTATTTGGTTTATGACCAATGGCCACAAAGAAACCTTCAACAGGCAGGTCTGTCTCTGCGCCGGTCTGGTTGTTCACCACTCTTACTGCAGTTACGTTTTTGCCGTTGCCCAATATTTCTTTGGTTTCAGTATTGTAGATCACCTCAATGTTTGGTGTATTCAACACCCTGTGTACCATTGCTTTTGAAGCCCTGAATTCATCCCTGCGCACCAGCATATATACTTTTTTACACAGTTTGGCCAGGTAGGTCGCTTCTTCAGCGGCCGTATCACCGGCACCAACAATGGCCACATCCTGTCCTTTAAAGAAAAACCCGTCACAAACGGCACAGGCAGAAACACCAAAGCCATTGTATTTTTGCTCACTTGGCAGTCCCAACCATTTGGCGGTAGCACCTGTAGAAATGATCACGGTATCAGCAGTAATGGTTTTGATGTCATCTACTACTACTTTATGCGGCAGCGAAGAGAAATCAACCGCACTAACGTAACCAAAACGGATATCGGTACCAAAACGCTCCGCCTGTTTACGGAAATCTTCCATCATCTCAGGGCCCATAATCCCGGCCGGGTAACCAGGGAAGTTGTCTACATCAGTAGTTTGTGTCAACTGTCCGCCAGGCTCCATACCTGTATACATAACTGGTTTCAGATCTGCCCTTGCTGCATAGATCGCAGCAGTATATCCGGCAGGTCCTGAACCTATAATTAAACATTGAACGTGTTCTGTTTCTTGTTCTTGTGACATATATTTATCTATTGTTATACAAAATTACGCTTTATCCCGCTATACACAAACAACATTGATGTAACAAATGCAACATTGTGATGTATAGATTATAATTACAATCAGGTCTGGATCACTCCTACGTTAAACTGTTTTTTTATGGGCGACTGGTTTGCGGCCTCAATGCCCGTAGAAATCACCTTACGCGTATCTTTTGGATCTATGATCCCGTCTACCCACAGGCGGGCAGCGGCATAGTAGGGTGTAGTCTGGCTGTTATACCTGTCGGTAATTTCAGACAGCAATGCAGCTTCCTTTTCGGGGCTGATCGTCTCCCCTTTGGCTTTAAGGGATGCTTCCTGGATCTGCAGCAAAACCTTTGCCGCCTGCGCGCCGCCCATTACCGCTATTTTAGCACTTGGCCAGGCATAAATCAACCTCGGATCATAGGCCTTGCCACACATGGCATAGTTACCTGCTCCATAAGAGTTGCCTACCACTATGGTAAATTTGGGTACTACAGAATTGGCCACAGCATTTACCATTTTAGCCCCGTCTTTAATGATGCCCCCATGCTCAGACCGGGAGCCCACCATAAAGCCGGTCACGTCCTGCAAAAATACCAGTGGTATCTTTTTCTGGTTGCAGTTCATGATAAAACGTGTGGCTTTATCGGCACTGTCAGAATAAATTACCCCGCCAAACTGCATTTCCCCTTTTTTAGATTTCACTACTTTACGCTGGTTGGCCACGATGCCAACTGCCCAGCCATCTATCCTTGCCAGTCCGCATATAATGCTTTGTCCGTACAGCTTTTTATATTCTTCAAAATCAGAATCATCTACCAGGCGATGGATGACATCCAGCATATCATAAGGTTTTTCCCTGTTTTCAGGCAAAATACCATAAAGTTCTTCCTCATCCAGTTTGGGCAAAGCAGGTTTGATCCTGTCGAAACCTGCCACCTCAGGCGCTCCCATTTTACTGATAATGTTACGGATACTGTCTAAACAGGCCTGATCGTTGGGATGTTTATAGTCGGTAACGCCCGATATCTCGCAGTGCGTAGTGGCACCGCCAAGTGTTTCATTGTCTACATCTTCCCCTATGGCCGATTTTACCAGGTAAGAACCGGCCAGAAATACCGACCCTGTTCCGTCAACGATCATGGCCTCATCGCTCATGATAGGCAGGTAGGCCCCTCCGGCAACGCATGACCCCATAATGGCGGCAATCTGCACAATACCTTCAGACGACATGATGGCATTGTTCCTGAACATCCTGCCAAAGTGTTCCTTATCCGGGAAGATCTCATCCTGCATGGGCAGGTAAACGCCGGCACTGTCTACCAGGTAAATTACCGGCAACCTGTTTTCCATAGCTATTTCCTGGGCCCTCAGGTTCTTTTTAGCCGTCATCGGAAACCATGCCCCCGCTTTAACCGTCGCATCATTGGCCACAATCATACATTGCCTGCCCGAGACATAGCCTATACCGCAAATTACACCGGCTGAAGGGCATCCCCCCTGTTCGGCATACATGCCCTCGGCAGCAAAAGCCCCTATCTCCAAAAATTGGGATGCGGTGTCGATCAGGTAGGCAATCCGTTCACGAGCCAGCAGCTTGCCTTTTTCCTTTTGTTTGGCTGCGCTTTTCTCTCCTCCGCCCGCAAATATTTTTTTAAGCCGTGTTTTTAATTCATAAACAGACTGCTTGTTCACGTCCTCGTTCTTATTGAATTCTATGTTCATATCGGCAAGTTAGATTTTATTTTTATGGAGAGCAAAAGTCCATTTCGGGCTTTGGTATAGCAGCATCATAAGTAAAGGGCCCGGCCGTTAAAAAAACAGCCGGGCCCTTCGTATCATTCCGGCTGCGTTTATTCTGCCGTATATTTTTTAAAGATCGACGTTGCCGTATGGCCGCCAAAACCAAAGGTATTGTTCAATACATAATTTACCGGTTGGTGAATCGATTTCCCTATAACCAGGTTCATCCCTGCAGGAATTTCAGGATCAACATTTTCCGTATTGATCGTTCCCGGAATAATGCCATCCTTTATAGCCATCACACTGATGATACTTTCAATGGCTCCCGCACCACCCAGTAAATGCCCGGTCATAGATTTGGTGGCACTGATGGCAACCGGTAAATCCTTAAATATCTTTTTAATTCCCTGCAACTCGCCGATGTCGCCCAGTCCGGTAGAAGTAGCATGTGCATTGATGTAATCAATTTTTTCAGGCCCGATACCTGCATCAGCCAGTGCTTTGGCAATACCTAAAGATGCACCCAATCCATCCGGAGGTGTACCAGTTAAATGGTAAGCATCTGCAGCCATACCGCCGCCTACCAGCTCAGCATAAATGGTGGCGCCCCTGGCAATGGCATGCTCCAGTTCTTCCAGGATCAGGGCCCCGGCACCTTCACCAATCACAAAGCCATCGCGGTCTTTATCAAAAGGTCGTGAAGCACCCGCAGGGTCATCATTTCTTTTCGACAAAGCATGTGCAGAGTTGAAGCCGCCTACAGATGATTCTGTAATGGCCGCTTCCGAACCTCCGGCTACCATGATGATGGCCTTACCCAAGCGGATGGTATCAAAAGCACTGATAATTGCAGTATTGGATGAAGCACAGGCAGAAACTGTGGCATAATTAGGGCCATGTAATTTATGACGGATAGAGATCACACCTGCAGCAATATCAACGATCATTTTAGGAATAAAATATGGACTAAACCTTGGTGTCCCATCGCCCAGATGGTATTCTTTAAGCTGCTGCTCAAAAGTACTGATCCCTCCATTGCCCGATGCCCAGATTACGCCGACCTCATAGCGTTCGTTTTCGGGCATATTTTCAAAATCAAGACCGGCATGTTTTATAGCCTGATCGCTCGCTGCTATCGCATATTGCGTATACAGATCATATTTTTTAACTTCCTTTTTATCAATATATGCTTCAACATCGAAGTCTTTCACTTCAGCAGCAAAATTGGTTTTGAATTTGGAAGTATCAAATTTTGTAATCGCTGCAGCGCCGCTTTTACCAGCCACAATGTTTTTCCAAAAGTCATCTACCGTATTCCCTAATGGGGTTATAGCGCCTAAACCTGTTACTACTACTCTTTTCATATTTATTTTGTCAACTATTTCCTAATTTATGCGATTAAAAGCCAAAAATAACATAGTTTACCGACTAAAGCTCAATTTAAGTATTAAACATTTCAAACATTGCTCAGGCTGAGGAGGTTAACTTCAACCAAATCGTTAAGCTTCAGGGGCATAAAATAAACAAGGTCGGCATCCACCGACCTAAGTTTAATTATTAACTACCTATTTTCGTTTTTTTATGAATAGGCTCTTTATTTCCCCTTTTTATAGGCATCTACACCACTTTGCAGGTAAGCAGCATATTCTTTGGCATCGAATATGGCACCCTGTGGTTTTACCAGAGGAACCAGGTCATGTCCGGCCAGCACATATAAAGGCTGGGCGTTTGACCCGTATTTTGTAGCCTGAAAATCAAGGTTCCAGTAACCCAGATCGTCAGTCTTGCGTTTCAGTATTTCAGAATAATGGATCTTGCCCGGCTCCATTTTGATGTTGCGGTCGTCTGCATACAACTGGATCAACACATATTCTTCTTTGATCAACCTGCCTACCTCTTTGTCTATCCAGACCAGGTCTTCCATTCTACGGCAGTTCACGCAGGTATGACCGGTAAAATCAAGCATCACAGGTTTACCTACTTCTTTGGCATAAGCCAGACCTTCTTCCAGTTCAAAGAATACTTTGAAACCTACTGGTGGTTTTAAGGATTCACTGTACTTCACTTTTGCCGGGAAACCTTTGGTCCCTGCAACCGAAGGGCCACTGCCGCCTGCAGTCAGGATAAAATCCTGGGTATTCATTGGCGGCGCCAGTCCGCTCAGCACACTTACCGGTGCACCCCATAAACCTGGTACCATGTATACGGCAAAGGAGAAAGACAAAATGGCAAAGAACAAACGTGGTACCGATACATAAGGCACATCACTGTCGTGCGAAAACTTGATCTTGCCCATCAGGTAAACACCCATCAGCACAAAGATCACGATCCACAGTACCAGGAAGATCTCACGGTCGAACCACTCCCAGTGCCAGGCCAGATCGGCAGAGGAAAGGAATTTTAAGGCCAAAGCCAATTCCAGGAAACCCAGGCATACCTTTACACTGTTTAACCAGCCGCCCGATTTTGGCATGCTGCTCAAAAAGCCAGGAAAGATGGCCGACAAGGTAAATGGCAGCGCCAAAGCCAGTGAGAAACCAAACATCCCAATGGCCGGGCCCAGCAGCTCTCCTTTTGAGCTGGCATCTACCAGTAAGGTACCGATAATAGGTCCTGTACAGGAGAAAGAAACCAATGCCAGTGAGGCTGCCATAAAGAAGATCCCCAGCAAACCTTTGCTGTTATCGGCTTTGCTGTCTATTTTATTGACAAATGAGCTGGGCAGGGTAATTTCGAAAGCCCCGAAAAATGAGATGGCAAATACCACCAGCAAAATAAAGAACAGGAAATTGAACAACCCGCTTGCACTCAATGCATTCAATCCGGCCGAACCAAAGATCACGGTGATCAGCAATCCGAAAGCCACATAAATAACAATGATGGACAATCCGTAGATCAGTGCCTGACCGATCCCTTTACCTTTGCTGCCTGCCCTTTTGGTAAAGTAGCTGATGGTAAGTGGTACCATCGGGAAGATACATGGCATCAGGAAGGCCAGAAAACCACCTACAAGACCGGCAATAAAAGTTTCCCAGAGGGTCTTTGATTTTTCAGCCGATGGCGCTGCAGCTTTGGTATCCGCCTTAACGGTGGTAGTATCACTGCTTACACTGTCTTTCGTTGTGTTTGCAGGGGCCACAGCAGCTGTATCTGCAGAAGCAGGCGTTGTTTCCGGCGTAATTTCTGTAAATTCAATATCGGCCATACTCGTGTCGGCCTCTTGTGCCCATACAGCAGTACCTGTACCCAGGAACAAAAACAATGCTAAGGTCAGCAGTCGTATATTAAAAAATTTGGTGTGGTTTAGTTTCATATTTCTTTTCTAAAAACAAGCTATTTTAAACGGCAGATTGGCTGGTACCCGGTAAATACAGTATCTGTAGATACGAACGAATCTTTAATGGTCTCTTCTTTTACCAGGTCGGTGCTCAGGTATTTTTTGTTACTGTCGCTCAGTATGGTCACTACAATGGCATCATCGCCCATTTGTTCCCTCAACTTGATGGCCCCTATTACATTTGCGCCAGATGAAATCCCAACGGCAAGCCCCAGTTCTTTGGCCAGTTTTTGCGCCATAATAATGGCATCACCATCGTTGGCCTGTATCACCTCGTCCAGTTCGTCCAGCTTTACGATCTCAGGAATAAATTCATCAGAAATCCCCTGGATACGATGACTGCCCACTTTATAACCGGTGGTCAATGTCGGGCTTTCGGCAGGCTCCAGCGGGTGGATTTTGATTTCAGGGTTACGGGCCTTTAAGCCTTTTCCTACGCCCATTACCGTACCTCCGGTACCTACACCGGCAACAAAAGCATCAGGTTTAAGACCATTCAGCTTCAATTGTTCCCAAATCTCCATTCCGGTAGTTTTTTCATGCGCTTCCTCATTGTACTGGTTTTCAAACTGTCTTGGTAAAAACACCCCACCTTTGGCGGCCATTTCTTCGCAAAGTCTGATGCTGCCTAAAAAGCCGCCCTGTTCTTTACTGATCAGGATCACTTCGGCGCCCATGCTCCTGATGATATCTATACGTTCTTTACTTAACCAGTTGGGCATGATAATTTTAACCGGATGCCCCAGGGCCCTACCAATAGCGGCAAATGCAATACCTGTATTGCCGCTTGTAGCTTCAATAATGGTATCACCAGGTTTTATGGCACACGATTTATAGGCGTGGTACATAATGTTCAAAGCCATCCTGTCTTTCACACTCCCTGTAAGGTTGTAATGCTCACACTTCACAAAAACTTTCCCGGCTTTTCCTTTATAGGTATATTGCAGCTCCAGCATTGGGGTATTCCCAACCAGGTGCCACAGGTGTTGAAATTTGTTGTTCAGGTCGGGCGATAAACAAGCCTGCTCCAGATTTTCAGTTAACATTTTTATATTAAATAATTTTCAGTAAAACTCTTTAATACAAGTTATAATAACAATACGCCCTTTTATTTCCGAAAATTTTTCAGAAAAAAGGCCATAAACAACAATTTCTTTCAGCCAGACTTTCGTTTTATCCTGAGCTATTGTATTTTTTTACAGCTGTGTGATTTTTAAGTTCCGGAAATGAATCTCAGCGCCTTCCGATTCCAGGCACAAATAACCCTTTTTTACAGTTGACCTGCTGATACCGTTTACAAATTTGCCGTTTACCGACAATTTAATCGTCCCATCTACACAAACCACACGGTAACTGTTCCATTCTCCCCTGCCTTTGCAGCGGTTTTCTACAGATTTACTGCGTTCACCTCTCGGATTATCAGGAATGGTGGTTACACCGCCAACACCAAACAGCTCGCCATGCACATAGGCTATCGGCTGTTCCACACCATCTTTGGCGTTCAGCTTTACCCAGTCCAGCTCCAGCATCTGCACTTCTACCCCACCCGGCAGGCGGTTCTTTTCGCCCGGTTTGGCATCGCTCCATACAAATATCCCTGAATTGCCACCGGCCTCCAGGTGTTTCCACTCTACTTCAAGGATAAAATTATCGTAAAGCTTTTCAGAACGCATTACCCCGATGGGTTTACCGGTGCAGATCAGCAGATCCTTCTCCAGCCGCCAGGTATCCGGGTCTGTATTTACGTTTATCCAGCTGATGCTTTGTTTTTTGGCTTTCCCGGCAGGGCCCGGCAATTCGGTTTCCTGCCCGAATTGTATGGGTTTTACCTGTGCGTACGCAGTTACAACATACAGCAATAACTGCAAAAAGGCCACAGCCATTCCTCTAAATACATTCATGATATATAAATGCAGGTGCTTAAATCACTTTGGTTATACCTGGTAAAGCTACCGGCTGGTCGTCCCATTTCATATCCCAGCTGTAATCTTCAAATTTTGGTCCCAGGGCTACATTTGAGTTCAGGGCATCTTCATAACTGATGGTTTGTCCGCTATAAGCTGCCATACGGCCCCAGATAGACAATAAAGTACTCTGCGTCATGAACTCGCCATTGTTGATCGGCGTACCGTTCCTGATGGAAGCAAACAGCTCGTTGTGCTGTATCTGATACATATTTTTCTTTTCGCCCTCGTATTTCCAGTTGTTCTTGCCGCTCAGTTCATATTTCATACCCACGTTGATATAGGCGCTGCCTTCTGTACCGAGCACATCGACTGTATTGCGGTGCGATGTTCCCTCCTGCTGCCTGCAGAAATGGAAACCTTTGGCACCGTTGGCATAGCCAAACTCTACAGCAAAATGATCGTATATGTTTCCGTAGATCTCGTTTACCCGCACCTGCCTTCCACCGGTTGCGGTACAGGTTAGCGGCATTTTATCGCCCATGGCCCATGACATCATGTCCAAGCTATGCACAGCCTGTTCCACAATAAAATCGCCCGAAAGCCAGTTGTGGTAATGCCAGTTGCGCATTTTATAGGTAAGGTCGTTCCAGTCGGGCTGGCGCGGGTTAGACCAGTTGCCTGAGCCGTTCCTGAAGGTAGAGATGGTTTTGATCTCCCCTACATCACCATTTAAAACACGGCTAAATACGCCCCTTGAGGGCAGGTCGTACCGGAAGCAAAAGCCCGATACCAGGGCAAGGTTTTTCTCCTGCGCCTTTTTTGCTGCTGCCAGCACTTTACGGATCCCCGGCGAATCAACCGCCACAGGCTTTTCACAGAACACATGTTTACCGGCGTTTATTGCCGCAGTTAACTGATCTGGCCTGAAAGCAGGCGGGGTGGTTAACAATACCACATCCACTCCTGAATCTATGACCTTCTGATAAGCATCAAAGCCTATGAATTTTCTTTTTTTATCTACCTTAACCCTTTTTGCGTCAATATTGGTAAGCGCGCTCAGGGCCCCTTCCAGACGGTCTTCAAAAACATCACCCAGGGCGGTTATGACCACATCAGGATCGGCAGCCAATGCCTGCGCTGCAGCCCCAGTCCCTCTTCCGCCACAACCGATTAAACCTGCCTTAAGGGTTTTGGCAGAACTGAACAACGGCGATCCGAAGCCGGTTTGGGAAGCCAGTGTGGCACCCAGCACAACTATACCCGATTTCTTTATAAAAGACCTCCTGTTTGTTAAATTTAAATCATTCATCATATTTGGTTTCATTTGATATATAAAAATAGAAATTATATTATGAATGACCGAATTAATGTTATTTTTTAAAAAGTATAGCGCATTGATTTTTAGCCAATTTGCCCGGTAATGAAGTTTGCCCTTTCCAAAACCGGGAATTTTGGCAATTCTATAAGTACATACCCAAGATCGGCATATACGACTTTCATGACCTCGTAGGTAGCCACCGCCTCATCAAACGACTGCTTCCTTTCCGCATCGTTCCTGTAAATTTCGGCCCATGGAGGTGTAATAAATACCTTTTGGTTGTACCTCAGTGCTTTTGCCGCACGCAACATATCATCAGGAACCGGAAGTCTGCAAAGTTGCAGGTAACCAATTACATCAGGAATGCCCCGGTCAAAATATACGGGGCCCTGGCCTGCCGTATGGGCTTTGAAATCATTTACCGCACAATTGAACATTGCCCTGGCAAAAAGAGCCGGGTCTTTCCAGGGTAGGGCTTTTCTCCCACGCAACTGTTCATCTATAATGATCTTGCGGCCCGACTCTTCGATGCAGGTATAACCCAGGTGTTCCAGTTCCTTAAGCAATGTGGTTTTACCCATGCCCGGCCCGCCAGTGATCACATAAAAACTATCTTTGAGCATCGGTAACATCAGCAGCCGCTTACGCAGATTTCTTTTTCCCCTCAATATTAGGCAGAAACCCGGTAATGATACCAATCAGGGGCAGGAAAGCACAGATGTGGAATACATATTCAATACTGGTGCTATCGGCAAGTTTGCCCAGCAAAGCAGAACCAATTCCGCCCATACCAAATGCAAAACCAAAGAAAAGGCCAGCAACCAGGCCTACCTTACCCGGGATCAATTCCTGGGCATACACCAGGATGGCCGAGAAAGCAGAAGCAAGGATCATCCCGATGGGAACGATCAGCACGCCTGTCCAGAATAAATTTGCATAAGGCAGCATCAATGCAAAGGGAGCGGTACCCAGGATAGAGAACCAGATGACATATTTACGGCCAAACCTGTCGCCCACCGGGCCACCCACCAATGTACCTGCAGCAACTGAAAACAGGAATACAAACAGATAAAGCTGTGAAGTTTGCACCGATACATGGAACTTATCAATTAAATAGAAAGTAAAATAACTGGTTAAACTGGCCATGTAAAAGTATTTTGAAAAGATGAGCACCAGCAAAATAACAACTGCAGTTACCACCCTGGTTTTCGAAAAATTATTGGTCACAACAGTCAATTTACTGCCATGTTTAGCCCTTAAATTTACCATATAGCCTTTATACCATTTGCCTACCCGGGTCAATATCATAATGGCCAGCAAGGCAATGATAGAGAACCAGATCACACTAAACTGCCCGTTGGGCACAATAATCCAGGCAGCCAGCAATGGTCCTATTGAACTCCCGGCATTTCCGCCCAGCTGAAAAATAGATTGTGCCAGCCCGCGGCGCCCGCCGGATGCCGCATGTGCCATCCGCGAAGCCTCAGGATGAAAAATGGAGGATCCGGTACCAATTAAGGCTACCGAAAGCAGCATAAAATAAAATCCGGTAGACAGGGATAAAGTGATCAGACCTATCAATGTAAAACCCATTCCAATGGCCAGTGAGTAGGGCTGAGGTTTTTTATCGGTATACAAGCCTACAAAAGGCTGAAATAAAGAAGCAGCCATCTGGAAGGCAAGGGTGATGAGGCCAATTTGCGAGAAGCTAAGGTTATAATTGTCTTTAACCAACGGATAGATAGCCGGAATGAGCGACTGTATGGTATCGTTCAGTAAGTGGGAAAAGCTGATGGCAAACAGTATGGGAAATACGGTTTGCTGTGCAACTTGTTTGGGGTCAATGGTACTTGTACTTGTTTCTTTCATGTTGTTATTGAGATACGTGTCCTAATATTTTTGCGGCAATGCTCCAGGCTTTCTTGGAATCGCCGGCGATGATGCTTTTCAGCAGCTGTTCGTGAATGGGGTAAGTTTCTTCAAAAATCACTGTGTCGGGGTATATGGTCATAAACCAATTCTTCAGGTGTATGGCGGTCGACTTATAAAGTTCGGCCAGGATCTCATTTTTTGAGGCTTCGGCAATGGCCATATGAAATTTTACATCTGCATCAATACAGGCCTCTTTTAAGCCCATGATCGCGGCGTTCTTCCTGTCCTCGAGGTGACCTTTAATGACCATGATATCGACATCTGTCCTGTTTCGTGCGGCGAGTTCGGCAATCTTCATTTCCAGCAGCTGCCGCACCTGGTCCAGGTCCTGCACGTTGGCGCGTTTTAGGCGCTGCTCCATAGGTTCCCTGGTGCCGGTTACCTGTTCTACAAAAGTACCAGCCCCCTGCTGTACCCGCAATAAGCCCGTATTGGTCAGGATTTTTATGGCTTCACGTATGGTAGAACGGCCAACGCCAAAGCTTTTCATCAGTTCGGGCTCTATAGGTAGCTTATCGTTTAACTGGTATTTGCCCAATAAAATCTGCTCCTGAATTTTGGATGCTACTTCATCCGCAAGAGACTTTTTAATGATTCTGTTTCCCATGTACTATTCATCATATCATCAGATGAATTGCAAAGGTAAAACTTTATGATCAAAACGCAAGGCTTCGGCCTAATATTTGTTAGGATACAGACAATCGTACTATGAAAAAAATTTTATCTGTTTTACTGATTATCCTCACAAAAATTGCTTTTGCACAAAGCATTTCCGTAAAAGATTTTGATACGATAGTAGTCAAACAAAAACATCCAAAATCGTTAAGCGGGGATACCTACCGGTTCATTGAACGAAAGATCCCTTTCTATTCCATTTCAGGTAGTGCTCCTTACAACCAAAACGGAAACATACAGGTTACAGCCGAAACATTCAGAAACAACAGCACGCAGGAAATCTTACAGGTGTCTGTTCGGGAAACCGATTCCATCAAACACATCATCAGTATTGAAATACGCTATACTGCACCCAAACCTGTTATTCAGGAAATGGAGAAAAGCTTTCGTGAAAATGGATACAGATACAAAAAGAGAAAAAAACAGTATATCAGAAAAAAAACACGAAAGGAGTATCAAATGATCACAACGAGAGCAAATTGCCTTTATGTATCTGAATTTGATCAGCAGCCCGAAATTGTTTTTACCACCCACAAGGACCTTCCAAAATCAACAAAATAAAAATTCCACTATGGCACTTCAGCAAATTCTTCCAAAAGTATTTTATTCAGATATTCATGTAGGACTGAAATTTTTCATTGATGGCATGGGCTTTACACTCGGTTACCATGACGATTCCCTATACATCGTTAACCGGGATGACATTACTTTTCTGCTGGTAGACAGCAAAGAATTTGCAGAGGGTGACCGGCCTGAAATCAGAATAGCGACCAATGATATTGAGGCCATCTACCGTGAGATCAAAGATCGTGCACCGGAAATTCTGCATCCCAATTCCAATAGAGTGATTACCAAACCCTGGGGACTTAAAGAATTTGCCACGCTTGACCCTACTACTGTCTGCATTATATTTCAGCAAGCTATATGATCCTTTGCTAAAGCTTACCTGCTGCGCCTGTTACCCCAACCTTATACCATTTGCCCTGATTGTATAAAGCACCTTCATGATGCCCTTTATGCTGGTTTACATCAATCCCCAGCACTTTACCATTGTAATAAAAGCCAACATTGGTATCGGTAATGGTATGGCCTACAATAATGCGTTTAACCTTATAGAGCGAAAGGGTTTCATCAACCTCCTGTTCTGTTGCCTTTGGTTCATGAAAATATCCCCGGTACCAGAACAAGGACGATTTTGTCCCATCAAAAAATTTCCATATGGTTTTATCTGCAAACAAATCCGGCTTTTTGGCTTTATCGTAATAAGGTCTGCAGCTTTCATTGATCTGCTTTAAGCTCATGTTAAGCTTATTGATCTCGGGTGCCACGCCGGCATGCAGACAAAGGTTATCACCTATTTTCTCTACCAGGTTCTTACTGCGCAGCCAGCGCCCCAGTTCGGTATCCGGCCCGTAAAGTTCCATATAGTCGTACCCCATCAGCTTTGCATTGCTGAAATACTTTTCTTTAACGTAACGTACGTCTCCGCTCAGGTTCATGATGTCGTGGTTGCCCAGAATGGTATGCAAATAACCACCTTTTGTTTTAGCATCCTGCTCCAGTTTATACAAAAGCCATATGGTTGCCGGCACATCCAATCCCCGGTCAAACAGGTCGCCGCAAATAACCAGGTGTCCCTTGCCAAAGGTCCAGTTGTAATGTTCGTCCATCACCCTGTTGGCCAGCAGCAGCTTCCTTAAAGCTTCAAACTCGCCCTCTATATCCGAAAGTGCCAGCAATTTATCCGGCTGCCTGAATTCGGAAGGTTCATTAACAAGCGTAGTTTGCAGTTTTACTGTAAAGTCCCAACCGGGATGATCGGAAAAACGGACCACAACGGGTACTTTATCTTTTCCTTTCAGCGGATAGCGCTCAGTTACAGCTTGCGCGCCTTTGTCTTTACCAGGCTCGATCCGGCTAATTACCATAGCCCCGCCACGGTACAGTACGTAAGGGCCGTCGTTCTTATTTCCGGCCTGCTGTGCCTGCAGGTTTACATTAAAAAAAAGTAAACCTGCGGCAAGCATTGGCATCATGCGAAACAGCATCATCATTTAATTGGTTTTATAAGCCTCATTCTGTTCCATATTCGGGTTGGAGTTCATCTCGGCCAGCGGAATAGGCAATATGGTCCGTAACGAAGTATTGGGAACAGCAATGGTAGCCCCATCTGCACGGTATTTGGTGAAATTCTGCTTGTTGCGCGTAAGATCGAACAAGCGGTGTCCTTCAAAAGCAAATTCCTTACGGTTTTCCAGCAAAATCAGGGCCTGCAAAGCTGTTCCTGTTTCGGTAGTGGTTGGTTTGGCGGTATCGGCACGTTTGGCTACCGCATCCAGATCGGCTGCTGCCAGTGCATCCTTACCTGTTTGTCTGGCCCTTGCTTCTGCCCTGATCAGGTATGCTTCCGATAAACGTATCACCTTAACCCCCTCTTCATAAGTGGTGGTATTGTTGTATTTGTTGATGATCACTGCAGGATCCTCACCACCCGATCCTGATCTTTTACTTTTGGCCATAAAGCCACGGCGTACATCTGTAGCGGTATATTTGTTATACAGGTCGTCGGTGGCCAGGCCATCGCCATAACTGGCACCCTGCAGCAAAAAGGCTACCAGGGCATCTGTACCCAGGTTACTGGTCGTATTGTACACAATCTCAAAAATCGTTTCGCTATTGTTCTGGTTCCTAAAATTGGTAGCACCACTTACATAGTTGGCATTGCTCAGTAAAGTATATTTATTACCGGTAATTACCTCGGTGGCCAGGGTTTCGGCATTTGCCCAGTCTTCCATATATAAGTATACCCTGGCCAGCAATGCTTTTGCTGCGTAATGTGTAATATGCCCTTTATTAGAAGCTGCAAAACCCACCGGTGCTGCGGCAGGCATTAGGGTAGCCGCCTTTACCAGGTCGTTTACCACCTGGGTATAGCCCTCTTTTACTGTATTGCGTGATGGCGAGATCACATCTTCCTTGCTGGTACCGCTTTTGTTTACAACCGGGATACCAATATGGCCTGCAGCAGCAGTAGCATTGTAAGGCAAGGCATACAAACGCAACAGGTCAAAATGTGCCAGCGCCCTTAAGGTATAAGCCTCGCCAATCAGGTGGTTTACTTCTGCTTTCTGGGTTTCAGGAACATTCAGCAGTTCGCCTTTGGAAATAATGATGTTTGCATTCACAATGGTACGGTACAAGATGTTCCAGGTTTCAGCCGAACGGCTGTCGTTCGCTGCCGCATTATACTGGTCATAAGCCGTATAACGGTTAGAATTACGCCTGCTGATATACAAGTTATCGGACATCACTTCCGGATAGATCACCATGCTCCGTCCGTAATAAGCAGCACTTTGCAGCAGTGCATAAGTACCCATTACCGCAGCCTTGGTACTAGGCAAATCTATCACTACCATATCCACAGCGGTTTGCTGTTGAGGATCAACCTCAAGGAATTCCTTTTTACATGCACTGAATGACAGAACCATCAACAGCACAGCTAGTATTTTATATGATTTTTTCATTGCTGTATCGATTAAAATTTAAGATCAAGACCAATTAATGCAGTTTTATAAACTGGTATATTTTTATCGGCCAAACCATCTATCCCTACCTCAGGGTCGAAATTGACACGTTTGTCTTTGATATAGGTATACAGGTTGTTTGCCCTGAAATAAATACGGGCGCTGCTCATACTGATGCTTTTGATCCATCTTTCCGGAAGCTGATAACCCAGGGTTACATCGCGCAGGCGGATATAGTCGCCATCATACAGGAAACGGGTAGAACCCTGACTGGACAAGCCAGACTGTGTACCTGTAAAAAACATTTTAGGCTGATCGGTCACATCCCCCTGTTTTCGCCACCTATTCTCGTAGGTATAGCGGGTCATCCGGGTGGTAGGCGTAAAACCGCCCGAACCATCTGAATTGCCTGTTGCACCCCAGTTGTCGTAAATCTTGTTACCGAAGTTAAAGTTGAACTGGAAGCTCAGTGAAAAGCCTTTATAGGTAAAGGTATTGGTTAAACCGCCAAAAAAATCGGGTAAAGCACTGCCCTGGTTAAACTGGGCGGCCGATCCATAAACATTGGTGGTAGCGGTTTTTGTTCCGTCGGTATACCATAACGACTCCCCGTTATCGGGGTTTACCCCTGCATAGCCCACCATGTACAACTGATAATAATCGCCGCCTACAAAGCGGTTGTAGCCACCTGAAATGATCGGACTGCTCAAAGCAGTGATCTTGTTTTTCATGGTAGAGATGTTGAACTCTGTAGTCCAGCCAAAACCATTGCCTGCCGCCCTGACATTTACGCTGTTCAGGTCGAACTCCAGACCACTGTTTTTGATGGCACCAACGTTATCGGTAAAACTGGTCAGGCCATTGGTAGCCGAGATGGGCCTGCTCAGCAACAAATCGGAAGTAGCACGGGTGTAGTATTCAACTGTGGCCGTAATCCTGTTGCTCAGCAGCCCAAAATCAAGACCGATATTAAAGGGTTTGTTCTTTTCCCAGGTGAGCAGGTTATTGCCATAATTGGAAAAAACCAATCCTGGTGCATTATCGTACGAAGAACTGCTATACAAAGCCCTGGAAAGGAAATTGCTGATATCCTGATTTCCGTTTACCCCATAGCTGGTACGCAAACGCAGGTCAGAAAAAACTTTCTGTCCTTCCATAAACACTTCTTTGCTGATGTTCCATGAGGCACCTACCGACCAGAAATTACCGTACGGCCTGTCTGCTCCAAACCTTGATGAACCATCGCGCCTAACCGAAGCACTTAAATAATAACGCGATTTGTAATCGGCCGTGGCATTCAAAAACACTGAGTTCAGGGTATTCCCCGTAGCGTTCGATCCTCCGTCCATCAATATAGATGCGTTGTCTAAGGTATAGGTATTGGGCAAAAAGTTGCGTTTTTGCACGCTGGTACCCACCTCTTTTACCTCCTGTGTCTCATAGCCCAGGTAAGTTTTCAAACCTAAATCGCCAAAGGTTTTGTTGTAACGCAAAATGGCCGTATTTACCCAGTTGATGTACCGGCTGGTACTGGCCGTGGCCCTTCCGCCATCGGTACGTGAAGTACCTACGCCCGATTTATTGTATTCTGTCCTTTCATTGTAGCCGAAGCTGATGTTCGACTGGTTTTCGATGGACAATGAAGGGAGGATCTGATACTTGGCTAAAAAATTACCAAGCATGCCAAAAGTAGTGCTTTCGTCATAGCTTTCTTTTACCTGTGCAATTGGATTATACCTGTTAAAATAACTGAAATCATAAGTTCCATCATCGTTATAGGCCCTTAACCAGGGTTGATAGATGGAGTACATCCTTACCGGGTTGCCAAAAGTACCGGCATCGGCCTGGCTGTGGTTGCGGCGGTAGTTTACCTGTAATCCACCGTTTATGGAAAGTTTCTCTGAAACCTGGTTGCTCAGCCTTAAATTACCTGTGCTGCGCGAAAAATCGCTGCCCAGTAATGCGGCCTTGGCTACATAGTGGCTACCAGAAACGTAAAATTTTGTTTTCTCTGTACCACCGCTTGCCGAAAGATCGAGCTGGGTATGGTTCCCGGTACGGGTAAGGAGGTCGAACCAGTTGGTGTTGATATTGGCATCCACCCCATTATCGGTCACTGCCTTGTCGAACAAAGCCGGATCACTGCCTTTATTTACCCAGCCTTCTCTCAGCAATTCCAGCATTTCGGCAGTGCTCAGAGGCTTATTGTTTTTAATCGGGGTAACGTTATTGACGCCCGATTGTATGGATGCGCTGATCACTGTTTTTCCTGCAACGCCATTTTTGGTGGTAATGATAATGACGCCATTGGCTGCCCTTGACCCATAAATAGAAGCCGCTGCTGCATCTTTCAACACCGTTACGTTTTCTATATCGAAGCTGTTCAGGCTGCTGATCTGGCCGGATTCTAGTGGAATTCCGTCGACCACATATAGTGGCCCGCTGCCCGCATTTACAGAGCCTATACCACGGATACGTACATTAGGCACCGCGCCCGGCTGGCCCGAGCCATTGGAAGAGATCAATCCCGGTACATTTCCCTGCAGGCTTTCCTGTAATGATACCCTTGGCGCCCCGTTTACAACGACAGGTTTCAGCACCTTGGCCGATCCGGTAAAGGAGGCCTTGGTTTGTGTACCATAAGCCACTACCATAACTTCCGAAAGGTCTTCATTGGAAGGTACCAGGGTTACATTGTGGCTGATATTGTCTTTATTCAGTTCCAGTGTAATGACTTGCTTGTTATAACCAATGGAACTCACCGTTAAGGTAAAGGTACCCGCCATTGACGCACTAAAGGAATACTCACCACCAGAATTGGTTTGTGTGGTTTGTCTGTAATCGGCCCCACTCAGGGTAACGCTTACCCCCGGAACCGGCTTTCCGGTTTCGTCAAAAACCTTTCCTTTTACCAGGATAGCGGCGTACTGCTGATCGAAGCCGGGAATGGCTGTGTCCTTACGTTTCAACAACACGTTGTTCCCTACAATTTTAAAGGTAAGTGGCAATACCCGGGCACACTCGGCCAGCACATCGTTCAAACTGGCATTGTTGACATTGATGCTGATCCGGCTGAGCCTGATGTCCTTACTGTCGTAAAAAAAAGCATAGCCTGTTTGTTTTTTGATGGATTGCAAAACGCTTTCAAATGTCACATTGTTTTTTTTCAGGGTAATCTGGCTATACCCTTCCGCACTGGCCTGCAGCAGTGCTAAAAACAAAAGAAGTGTGGTGAGCTTCATAATGAGTAACAGTCTAGGGGGCAGCCATGGTTTGGACATAGCTGTAGTAATCGTATTAAAATTCATACTTTTGTGGTGTTTGGGTTAATACAGTAAATAGTTTTCGAAATTGTTTTCCCGGATTTCCGGGCAGGGTTAACTCAGATATTGCCGCAGTTGTGCTCCAACACTTCTGCGGTTTTTTCTTTCCCCTGATCTGTCTAGCATTGTCGGAGTCTGATTTTCATTGCGTTTTAGTTTGGTTATGTAGAATTGGTTAATTTCTGATAGGTTATGGTGTTACGGTTATTTTTTTCCCTTCAACCCTGAAATGCACTTTGTAAAAACTCAGTACACTCAATACCTGGTTAAGGTCAAGATTGCGGTAAATATCACCCGAGAATTCTTTATCCGGAAGTGTGCCTTCGTACTGCACCTCCACATCGTACCACCGGGCTATGGCACGCATTACGGTCTTCAGATCGGCATCCTTAAACATGAACATTCCGTTTTTCCAGGCAATGGCCTCTTCGGTATTTACGGCGACTACATTTAGCTGGCTGCCGGCTATACTACTCTGCTCACCGGGTTTTAATACCAGGGCAGTTGCCGGAGCAGCGGTCCGGTTTACCCTAACTGCACCTTCCAGCAGGGTGGTTTTTACAACCGGTTCATCAGTATAAGCGTTGATGTTAAAATGGGTACCTAAAACAGTAACCTGCTGTTTGTCTGTCAGGACAATGAAAGGGGCCTGCACTCTTCTTTGAGGGGCATTACCGCGTTGCGACAGCGCAGCGCTGTATACCTTTGCAATTTCAAAATACGCTTCACCGGTTAAGGTAACCCTGCGTTCTGCACCTGTAAAGTAGACCGGGTAACGCAGTGAAGAAGCAGCATTGAGCCAAACCCTGCTCCCATCAGGCAGGTTAACCTGGTATTGCCCCCCTTTTGGTGTGGTAATGGTATTGATCGTTTCTTTGTTACTGCCGGCTGCCCCATTGGCGATGGTATAAACCAGCTGCCCGTCTTTTGTTTTGGTAATGCTGACCCCAGCCTGCTCGGCGAGCTTTCCACTACCGGCATCGTCCAGCGCAATTACTTTACCATTGGCCAGAGTTAGGGTGGCGCGGTTGCTGCCCGGCTGAACAGCTGTTGTGAAGGACGATTGGGGCCGACTTGTTTTACTTTCTTTTTGGTTGTAGAAATAGAATCCTGCCCCAAAAACCAGCAATACGGCAGCTGCCGCACCAAGCTTTTTCCACCATACAATTTTATAGGTTTTCTGCATAGGAACAGCAGTATTTGAGCTGATCGTTTTCCAGATCTCCTCCAGGTTCTGATCGAGCTCTCCCTCTTCAAGATCAAGTTTATTGCTGTACGACAAGCCCAGATACCAGTCTTCCAGCAGGTGCTGTTCTGCCTGGTTCAATGTGCCGGATTTATATTTTTCTAGTATCGCTTTAGCTTTGCTGTTGTCCATTACCTTAAAAAGCTTTTTTATCTTTTATGCGGTTATGACAAATGAAAGTTACCCTGGTAGTAGAAAAAAATAAAATATTTTACAGGAAAGGGAAAACAAGTAAAATGGTATTGATTTTAAGCCGCAGGATTTTGATGGCATTGTTGATCTGCTTTTTTACGGTTTTATCTGAAATGTTCAACTTTTCGGCGATCTCTTTATGGGAGAGGTGATGCTTGCGGCTCAGTTCAAAAACCTCGCGCATTTTTGAGGGAAGCTGCTCAATTTCCCGCTCTATCATTGCAATCAACTGCTTTTCCCTGAGCTGCGCTTCCACACTGGTTTCGCCAAGATCGATGACCTGCTGCAGAGAATTGAGGTAATTCATTTCAAATTTACGATGGGCCAGCAGGTTAAATACCTTATTGCGGATGCTGGTATATAAGTAAGATTTAATGGAGGTGCTGATGACAATATCAGCCCTTTTGATCCACAATTGTGTAAATACTTCCTGGATCACATCCTTGGTCTCGTCTTGATCGGCCAGCATCCGTTTGGCATGGAGGTAAAGTACTACTTTGTAACGCTCGTACAGTTCAGCGAACGCGGCATGGTCATCAGACCTCAGGAGGTCCAGCAGTTCAAAATCGCTGATGGTATCATATCCCTGCATAGCAATCAAAGCTACATTAAATTTAATATTGCTTTACCAGGTTTTCCAATTTTTGCATAAGATTGCATATTAAATACTAAATTTAACTGACGGATAACTGACAATATGAAAAATCACAAACTGCTTTCTGATGAAGAACTTTTTGTCCTGATAAAGCAAGACAGCCAAAGTGCTTTCAGCACATTGTTCGACAGGTACTGGAAAAAAATGCTGGTAAAGGCCTCCTACCTCCTGCGGTCTGACGACGGTGCCGAAGAAGTTGTACTGGACGCTTTTGCCAACCTGTGGAAGCGAAGGCATAGCACAGAGATCAGAAATACCATGCATACTTACATTGCCTCTGCAGTTAAATACGAGGTATTCAACAAAATATCAGACAGGAAAAAAAGGCACCCTTTTATTGAAGATGTAAAACCAGCGCCCGTAGCCGATGATGCCACCCGGCAATGGCTGGATTTTACCGACCTTCAGCAAGACCTGGAGCGCGCCATAGCTGCACTTCCCGAAAAATGCAGACTTGTGTTTAAACATAGGAACGATGGAATGAAAGGAAAAGAAATTGCCGGATTGCTTAAAATTTCACAAAAAACGGTAGAAGCCCATATAGAGAAAGCCCTAAGGACACTCCGGGAAAAGTTCTATCGTTATATATATTATATTTTTTTTCAGTTCAACTAAGGGTATCACCTCCTTTTTACTGGCTATGTATAAAAAGGATTTGATATCATGGCCGCAATAAACACTGAACGATTAAAAGAACTTACAAAAAAAAAGCTCCGAGGAACCATCAGTAAGGAAGAATCTGAGCAACTGGATGCCTGGTATAACCAGCCCGTACCAAAAGTAATTGAGTGGAATTCCGGGGACAGAAACGAACGGGAATTAAAATTTAGGCTATACCGGCAGCTCCTACGGACAATTGGCTTACCTGATAATACTGTTGCAGCACAGCCCGGTTACAAACTATGGCCCCGGCTTGTGGGTGTAGCTGCCACAGTCGCTGCAATTGTGTTTTGCATCTGGTTCTTCAAGCCAGACCAGTCCTTAGAAGAGCGCGGCAGACAAATTGCTGCGCGCAATGATATTCCGCCGCTACCGAATACAGCAACCTTAACACTGCCCGATGGCGACATCATAGCGCTTAGTAATACAAAAAAAGGAGTTATAATTGGCAGTTCCGGTTTAAAATATACGGATAGTAGTAAGGTAGCAAATCATCCTGGGCTTGCAACAGAATTGCTGAATAACAAAGCTATAGTGCTTACCGCCAATACCCAACACGGTAGCACTTATTACCTCACTCTCCCGGATGGGAGCAAAATATGGCTTAACGCCGCCAGCACTCTTAAATTCCCTTCAACCTTTGACAAGTTAAATACAAGAACGGTTGAGCTGCGCGGTGAAGCCTATTTTGAAGTAGCTAAAAATGCGGCAAAACCCTTCCTTCTACAATCTGGCAACCAATTACTTAGGGTACTAGGCACACATTTTAACGTGAATACCTACGATTACGGGACCGAGGTGAAAACTACTTTGCTGGAAGGCTCGGTGCAGGTAAACCTGCTGCAGGAACCTGATCTGAAAAAAACCTTAAAACCAGGCGAACAGGCCAATTCATCTAAAGGGATTTTACATGTAGTTAAAGCAGATACGGCGGCCGTTATGGCCTGGAGAAGAGGTGATTTTGTTTTCGTGGACGATGATCTGGAAACCATACTACAGCGGCTAAGGAATTGGTACCATGTAGAATTTGAGTATGTAGGCAAAAAGCCAAGCTTAAAAATGACAGGGGTGATGTCCAGAGCAGTTAAGCTCTCTAAGGTACTAGCCCAGATTGAAGCCTCGGGTAAAGTTAAATTTAAAATCGAAGGGAGAAAAGTATACGTTATGAATTAGAGTTTACCACAATCATTCCCTGTAAAAGGAAGACCTGATAAAATGAAGATCAGAAGTGCTGGACACACCCCTGATCAATGTTCAGTTTATCCAGGTATTGCATGTCACAATCAACTATTTAAACGAACTAACCAAATGTACAAAATTTACACAAAATTATGGTACTGGCGAAGCTGCCATGCTATACAATTTTTGAGGATCATGAAGATTACAATAGTACTTATGCTGGTACTTTTTATGCAGGTCAGTGCATCCACATTTGCGCAGAAAATAAGCCTCAATGCGCGTAGGAGCACACTGCAAAGCGTACTCAATAAAATCAGTGCACAGACCAGCATCAATTACCTGATTGATAATGATTTGCTACATAAAGCAAAACCAGTAACCCTGGTAGCACACAACCAGGAGCTGACTTTGGTTTTAGCGGCACTGTTTGCAGACCAGCCTTTTGACTACCATCTGGAAGGAAATACCATAGAAGTAAGGCCAAAAACGGAGCTTTCTGATGCACTTGGCAAATTCCTGTCCTATTTTAAAGCCATAGAGGTAAACGGTCAGGTGATCGATCCTGAAGGCCAGCCCCTACAAAGGGCAACCGTGAGGGCAAAAACCGGGCAGCATACTAAAACCGACAAAAACGGCAGGTTTTTCTTTAGCAACATTGAAGAAGGTACTGAACTGGAGATCAGCTATGTCGGCTATAAAAACTTCACCCTTAAAGCCACTGAAAAATTAGGCATTATAGCGCTTCAGCTAAGTGATGCGCGACTGGATGAAGTAACCGTGCAGGCCTACAGTAAAGGCTCCCGGCGTTTAGCCACTTCCAATATTTCCGGCATCAGTGGAGATGAGCTGGTAAAACAACCGGTATCTGACCCCATGCAGGCCTTGATTGGCCGCATACCTGGTATGGTGGTAAGTCAGAGCACGGGCGTTCCGGGCGCCCGTTTAAATATACAGATCCGCGGAAGGGCTAATTTCGACAAATTACTGAGTTCAGACCAACCACTATTTATTTTGGATGGGGTGCCTATGGCCGCAGGGAATGACAAGGTAAACCAGGTAACCGGACCATTCGGTGTCACAGCGCTTGATGGCTTATCCGCTTTATCGGGCCTCAACATGGCTGATATCGAAAGTATAGACGTGCTTAAAGATGCAGATGCCACAGCCATCTATGGCAGCAGAGGGGCAAATGGTGTAATACTCGTTACTACCCGTAAGGGGAAACCCGGAAAACTGCGTATGGATATAAATCTGTATTCTGGTATCAGTGAGGTATCTTACTTACCAAAAATGCTGAACACAGAACAATACATCAACATGCGAAACGAAGCTTTTACCAATGATAAAATTGTAAAAACCAATAGTAATGCTTACGACCTGCTACTATGGGATATCAACCGTTATACCAATTTTCCCAAGCTTTTAATCGGCAATACCGCCCATACCAACGATGCCCAGCTTAGCTTTTCGGGCGGCAATAAAAATACCCGATACCGGATCAATGGAGGTTATCATAAAGAAGGTACTGTGTGGCATGGCAATATGGGAACAGAGCGTGCCTCGATGAGCGTGAATGTTGGTACCCTGAGTGAGGATGGAAAGTTCAGTGTAGAATTCTCGGGAAATTATATAGCCAGTAAAAATAACTTGCTGGCGGTTGATCTTGCCACATACACGGTACTTCCCCCTAATTTCAGGCTTTATGATGAAAAAGGTGAACTGGCCTGGAATGAGACTGGTTTATATATACAAAAAGACAATCCTCTGGCCATATTTAAACAAAAGTATCTGGCCCAGCTGGGCAATCTGAATGCAAATACACTGATAAGCTATAAGCTGTTTGGGGGTTTGGTGATCAGAAGTACTTTCGGGTATAACCTTACTCAAATGGATGAGAAAAAGTTCATCCCCATCGCTGCACAGAACCCCAGGCTTTCCAATTTAAGTGGCCAGGCCTATTTTGGCAACAATCAGCTCAAAAACTGGATTATAGAGCCACAACTGGAATATAGCAGCCATATCAAAAACGGCAATTGGGGCAAACTCGATGTATTGCTGGGTGCAACTTACAATAAACGCGGTGTCGAAGGTGATGTAACAAGTGCTACAGGTTATACTAGTGATGAGATGCTCGGCTCGTTGAAAGGCGCACCAGGTACCGGCATTACGGCCAGTAACACATTAACCCACTACAAATACCAGGCTTTTTTTGGCAGGGTCAATTATAACCTTGCAGACAAATATATTGTTAATTTTACCGGACGAAGGGATGGCTCCAGTCGTTTTGGCCCGAAATTCCGTTTTTCTAACTTTGCTGCCATCGGGGCAGCATGGATATTTGGCGAAGAATCCCTGCTGAAGAAAAACAAGGTACTGAGCTATGGTAAACTGAGGGCAAGCTATGGTGTTACCGGCAACGACCAGATTGGCGAATACGCTTACCTTGATGCCTGGGCCTCCGCGGGAAATTATGCAGATTCATCAGCAATATATCCTTCCAAACTCTATAATCCCAACCTGCACTGGGAAAGCAATACCAAAACCGAAGTTGGCCTGGAACTCGGCTTTCTGAACGACAGAATCCTGTTTACGGCATCAGCCTATCAGAATATTTCCTCAGAACCACTGGTAAGCTATTTGTTGCCCAGAACGACTGGTTTTATAACCATTAAGCAGAATTTGTCCGGAGTAAAAGTCAGGAACAGAGGCCTGGAATTTACTGTAACCACCCAAAATATCAAAAGGGCGCTTACTTGGAATACTGATTTTAACATCAGCATTCCACAAAACCAGCTTATAAAATTCCCTGATCTGGAAAAATCAAGCTATGCCAGAACCTACACCATCGGCGAATCACTAAACAGGATATACCAGGCGCAGTATACCGGAGTAGATCCGGCTACCGGACTTTATACCACAAAAGATGTAAATGGCGACAACAGGTTGAATTCTAGCAACGATTATGCAGTGTCAGGAACGCTTGACCCTAAATTTTTTGGCGGTTTAAACAATACCTTTACCTATAAGGGCTTTACTCTGAGTTTTTTCCTACAATTCAACAGTCAGATGGGAAGGGACTGGCGAAGCGGCAATTCCAGTTATCCACCAGGAACCGCTTACAATGTACCTACGCTGGCTTTGAAGAGATGGCAAAAAGAGGGTGACATTACAGATATTCAGAAATTTACTACAAACTCCGGTCCCATAACAGGTATCACAGGCTTCTACGCCATGACCTTTTCTAACCGGGCATATACCAACATCAATTATCTGCGGCTAAAAAATATTTCTTTTTCTTATACCATTCCAACAAAGCTGGTAAACGCAATCCGTGTCTACGCACAGGCACAAAACCTGTTTGTATTTACGAATTACGAAGGTGCGGATCCTGAAACACAAAGTTACACCCGAATGCCTCCCCTGCGCATCATTACGACAGGCTTACAAATAACACTTTAAAATGACAATCATGAGCTTAAATAAAACCTATATAAAAAACAACCTGCTTTTACTTGGCTGCCTGTGGCTTGGCTTTTCCAGCTGCAAAAAATTTGTGGAGGTACCCGCCCCGATAGACCAGATGACCTCAGACATAGCTTTTGACAGTGATGCCAAGGCAGCTTCAGCCGTAAGAGGCTTATATGGTTTACTCATAGGCAGCTACCTTGGGCCTACTCCTGCCATAAATGCATATGGAATACATCTGCAGACAGCTATGGGAGTAAGTGCGGATGAAATGGAACCCAGCACTACCAGCAACAGCTATAACGAATTCTATATCAACGCCATAAGTTCCACAAACAGCATTAACAGCATTGGCATCTGGGGAACGTTGTATAATTTTCTGTTCAATTCAAATGCGGTTATAGAAAATCTGGAAAAATCCAAGGGGGTTACCGACGCATCCAGAAAGCAATTCCTTGCCGAAGCCAGGTTTATACGGGCAGCCAACTTCTTTTACCTCCTTAACCTGTATGGTGATGTTCCGATGCCCACTGGTACGGATTACCGCGTAAATGCCAATTTACCCCGGGTTTCTGCCGATGAAATTTATAAACTTATAGTGGAAGACCTGAAATATGCGGTAAATAATCTCGGTCCCGCTTATCTGGGCACGCAGCGTCTGCGTGCCAATAAATATGCTGCGTGTGCGCTGCTGGCCAGAGTATACTTATACATGGAGGAATGGGCAAATGCCGAGGTGCAGGCGGGCGCTGTAATAGATGTTGCCGGTAAAACCATGTACGATATGGAAAATGATCTGAAAAAAACCTTTTTAACCAGCAGCAAAGAAGTTATATTACAGCTGCAGCAGCCCGGAAATGTCCTGTACACTTGGGATGCATATAATTTTATTCCCTCTTCTGTAATTACCGTCCCCACTTATCTGCTTACAGACAAGCTATATCAGTCATTTGAGCCTGGCGACCAGAGAAAAGTGGAATGGATCCGGACAAATACGATTACAACCGCAGGTATAACCAAACCCTATCATTATCCATACAAATACAAAATCAATAGTGGTACCGGTACGACAAAAACAGAATCCAATGTTTTCCTTCGCCTCTCTGAAGTGTACCTGATCCGTGCAGAAGCCAGGACCATGCAAAACAAGTTGAGTGGGGCCATCAGCGATCTGGATGCAGTCAGACAACGTTCGGGCATCTCTTTAATTTCGGATAAAAACCCCGGGGCCACACAATCGCAGCTTTTAACCCTGATTGCACAGGAACGCTTTGTTGAATTCTTCAGCGAATACGGCCACCGATGGATGGATTTAAAACGAACCGGCAAGGCAGACGAAATATTGAAAGATAAACCAAACTGGCGGCCGGAAGCTAAACTGTTTCCTATTCCATTAGATGACGTCAATAGAAATCCTTTTCTTACACAAAACCCTGGCTACAATTAAAGTACCTGAACAAATCTTATACGTATGACCTCAAAATATATAAAAGCAATATTAATGTGCATAACCATGCCCATAATTGCATCGGCACAACTGCGTTCCTTTACCATAAAAGGTAAACTCAGTCTTTCTAATGACGGAGAAAAGGTACACTTATATTACACCAAACTAAATGAAAGCAAGCATGACAGTACTCTTATTCACAATGGCACATTTACACTGGAAGGTGAGGTTGATGCGGCCGGTATAGCTTATCTGATTGTAGGACCCGTGAATTCTTCAAATGATATTGATTTTTACCTGGCCCCAGGTTTTACCAGCATAGCTACAACTGATTCCCTGAAACATGCAAAAATAGGAGGCAATGAGATTGCTGCCGATTATTACCGGCTCATGGAGCCTTCGCGGCCACTGCAGGGACAAAAAATGAAGTATATGCTAAAATATCACCGCATTCCAAAAGCAGAAAAGGAGCATCCCCCGGCGCAGGAACTTTTGAACAAAATAACTATGCTGGACGCTCAAATAGCCCAAACAACCAACGAATTTATGAACCACAATCCTGATTCCCATATCACATTGGATTTACTGATAAAACAATCTGGTGGCCTCATAGATCATGCAGTAGTATACCCGAGGTTTCAGAAATTAAGTGACAGGATAAAAAACAGCAATAAGGGAAAAATGTTTGGCGAGCGAATTGCCAAAGCCAGGAGAATGGTTGCCGGAGCAAACGTACCTCATTTTGAAGCATTGACCCCGGAAGGTAATACCTTAAAGCTGGAGACTGTACTAAACAGTGGTAAATATACCATCCTGGATTTCTGGGCTAGCTGGTGTAGTCCTTGCCGTAAGGAAAACCCTTACCTGGTACAGGCTTACAACACTTATAGCCGCAAAGAGTTGAATATATTGAGTGTGTCGCTGGACAGCGACACAGGGAAATGGAAAGCAGCTATCGAAAAGGATGGCTTGTTATGGCAACAGGTGTCTAGTTTAAAAGGCTGGGCAGATCCGGTTGCTGTACTTTATGGCATTACAGCGCTACCTCAAAATCTGCTACTGGATGCAAAGGGTGTAATACTAGCAAAAAACCTGCATGCTGAAGATTTAATGAAGAAGCTGGCAGATTTAACGAAATAAGCCGAAAGCCGGGCTACAGCTCGGCTTTCAGCTTTTTCCATACATTTTCGGCCAGGATTTGCTGCCCCTCTGCTGTGGGATGAATGCCATCTTCCTGGTTAAGTTTGGCAACACCTCCTACCCCTTCCAACAGGAATGGCACAAATACCATCTGGTTCTTTTGGGCAAGGTTACTGAATACTGCTTTAAAATCGGCTGTATATTTTGTCCCCATATTCGGCGGCATCTGCATTCCGGCCATGACCATTTTTACGTTCGGATATTTTGCTTTCACCTTGTCAATTACAGCCTGCAGGTTTGTAGAAGTTTCGGTTACAGATAAACCTCTTAAACCATCGTTTGCGCCCAGTTCCAGCACAAAAACAGCAATTGGCTGTTTCAGCAGCCAGTCGATCCTGCTTTTTCCTGCAGCAGAGGTTTCGCCGCTTAAACCGCCATTGATCACCTTGTAAGGCAAATCAAGTGAATCGATCTTTTTTTGTATGAGTGCCGGATAGGCCTCTGCAGGGTCTAAGCCATAACCTGCAGTAAGGCTGGTACCAAAAAACAGGATGTTCTGTACTTTTGCCTTTGTGTCTGTAACTGTTGGTGCAGCCTCTGAAGGTTTTGCATTAGTTATCGTCCCTGCTGTTTTATCTTTGTCCTGGTTGCCTCCGCAGGCACTGAGCATGCCTAGCAGAATTATTGAACTCATAAATTTAATACGTAACATATATATGATATATAAATCTAAAAGTAGTGAATACTTGTACATTTAACAGCAATTCAACCGTTAAGTTTAAAATATTGCAAACCTCCTATAAATCCATTTTTGCATGCCCATCCAAAACATTCTCGATATTCAGAACGTCAGTAAAACCTACAAAAGTGCAGGCAATGCCCTTACCGTATTAAGCGACATTAGTTTTTCTGTTGAACAAGGTGCTACCGTTGCCATTACCGGCCCCTCTGGCAGCGGAAAAACAACTTTACTGGGACTATGTGCCGGCCTGGACAGGGCAAGTTCGGGCAGTGTGGCCCTGAACAATGTAAAGCTTGACCAGCTTACGGAAGATGAACGCGCAGCGGTAAGAAACCGCTATGTAGGTTTTATTTTTCAGAACTTTCAGCTCATGCCTACGCTTACCGCCCTTGAAAATGTAATGGTACCCATGGAATTGCGCAGAGAGAAAGATGTACGTGCCAGGGCAGTAGAGTTACTGGATAAGGTAGGCCTATCGGCCCGGGCAAATCACTACCCCATACAGCTTTCGGGCGGGGAGCAACAAAGGGTATCCCTGGCGAGGGCCTTTTCCAACCGTCCTGCTATACTTTTTGCCGATGAGCCTACCGGCAATCTGGATGGGGAAACCAGCGAAAAGATTGAAAAACTGATGTTCGACCTGAACCATGAGGCAGGGACCACGTTGGTTATTGTAACGCACGATCTGGAATTGGCCTCACGTACCAGTCGCATCATCAGGTTAAAAAGCGGGCTCATTCAATCAGACCAGCATGCCTGAAAATCCATCCCCTATAAATCGCCCTGTAGCCAGTAGCTGGCTATTTAAAATGGCCTGGAGGGATAGCCGGCGCAACAAAGCGCGTCTCTTCCTTTTCATTTCGGCTATCGTGCTGGGTATAGCTGCATTGGTTGCTGTTTATTCTTTTAAAGACAATTTACAGCGGGATATAGACAACCAGGCTAAAATACTCACAGGTGCAGACCTTATCATTGAGGGCCGCAAACTGCCTGCCAAAAAGACAATGATACTGCTGGATACGCTGGGTATAGAGCGGGCAACAGAAAGGAACTTTGTGTCTATGGTCTATTTTACAAAAAACCAGGGCAGCAGACTGGTTCAGATCAGGGCATTACAGGGCAATTATCCCTTTTACGGTGAAATTGAAACTACGCCCGCAAGTGCAGCTCAAAGCTTCAGGCAAGGCCAGAGAACAGCATTGGTAGATAAAACCCTCATGCTGCAGTTCAATGTAAAAAGAGGCGATTCCATTAAAGTAGGTGAATTGTCTTTTTCAGTTGAAGGGGCAATAGATAAAGCACCCGGACAAACAGGGATTTCATCTACCGTTACCCCTATCGTTTATATTCCGCTCCAATACCTGGAACAAACAGGCCTTACCCAAAAAGGGAGCCGCATCCAGTACAAATATTATTTCAGGTACAGCAGTGCATCTGCAGTGGAAAAAACCATAAAACAACTGCAGCCCCTGCTCGAAAAGGAGAACCTGGACACAGAAACTGTAGCGTCCAAAAAAGAAGATACCGGCAGATCGTTCAAAGATGTAAACCGTTTCCTGGCCCTCTCCGGGTTTATTGCGCTATTACTGGGCTGTATTGGTGTGGGCAGCGCGGTGCATGTGTACATCAGGGAAAAGCTGAGTTCAATAGCGACCCTGCGTTGCCTGGGGGTAAAATCTGCCGAGGCTTTTCTGATTTACCTGATCCAGATTGTGGCCATTGGTTTCATTGGGGCTGTTATAGGTTCATTGCTGGGCACGCTGATCCAGTTTTTGCTGCCTATGGTATTGAAAGATTTTATCCCTGTTGAAATTACCATGCAGGTATCCTGGCGGGCTATCGGGCAAGGTATTTTGCTGGGGCTCATCATTTCAGCATTGTTTGCCCTCCCATCTTTACTTGCAGTAAGGCATATTTCGCCTTTAAATGCCCTGCGCCTTTCCTTCGAAAAGGCAGGAGAAGCTTTCGACCCGCTGAAATGGCTGGTATACCTGCTCATCCTGCTTTTTGTACTTGGTTTTACCTGGATGCAGATGAGCAGCTGGATACAGGCCCTTGTATTTACCGGGGGAATTTTGATTGCCTTTGCCTTACTTTTTGCCCTTTCAAAGTTATTGATGTGGCTGGTGCGCAGGCTGCTGCCGGGTTCTGCCAGTTATTTATGGCGACAAGGCTTTGCCAATTTGTACCGTCCGAACAACCAAACGTTGATGCTTACAGTATCCATTGGCCTGTCGACCGCCTTTATCTGCACCCTGTTCTTCGTACAGGGCATCTTAATGAACCGGGTTACCTTATCTTCGGGTTCAAACCAGGCCAATATGGTGCTCTTCGATATACAAAGTGAACAAAAAGAGGCAATGGCTGCGCTGGTGAAATCACAGAAACTACCGGTAATGAGCCAGGTTCCCATTGTAACGGTACGTATTGAAGAGATCAATGGTAAAACAGCCAATGAACTGGCCAAAGCCGACAGTATAGACAACCGGGAAGCCAGGGGCAGCAAACAGCAGGAACCCTCGCAACGGGCTTTTAAAGGAGAACTGAGGGTAACCTGGCAGGATAGCCTTACTTCGGCCGAAAAGATTGCCGCTGGTAAATGGGCTGGAAAGGTGGCGGCAGACCAGATCGTATACGTATCCCTGGAAGAGAATTATGCGAGAAGGATTCATGTGGATGTGGGCGACAAGATCGTATTCAATGTGCAGGGCATGCTGGTACCTACCGTAGTAGGCAGTTTGCGGGAAGTAAACTGGAGCCGGATGCAAACCAATTTCAGGGTGGTTTTTCCGGCTGGTGTGCTGGAAGATGCGCCCAAGTTCTATGTGCTGATGACGCGTGTGCCTTCTGGTAAGGCATCTGCAGCTTTCCAGACAACCGTAGTGCGTAATTTTCCAAATGTTTCGGTCATAGACCTTGAGCTGGTGCTTAAGATACTGGATGAACTGCTGTCCAAGATCGGCTTTGTGATCCGTTTTATGGCTATTTTCAGCATGGCCACTGGCTGGGTTGTATTGCTCTCAGCAGTGCTGACCAGCAAGGGCCAGCGCCTGCGCGAAAGTATATTGCTCAGGACCCTGGGTGCCAGCCGCAGGCAGATCCTGGTCATCACTGCCTTAGAATACCTGTTTCTGGGTGCTGTTGCCGCTGCCGCGGGGATGATCCTTGCACTGGGCGGGAGCTGGGCATTGGCAAGGTTCAGTTTTGCAACCAGTTTCACACCTGCCCTATGGCCAGTTGCAGCATTCTTTATCACTATCGTTTTGTTGGTAGTAATTACAGGTGTATGGAGCAGCCGGAACGTGCTCAACCACCCGCCACTTGAAGTGCTCAGGAAAGATACTTAAGCCGGTCAGTAAAATTACAGCTTACCTTCCTTTTATTCCGTATTTTGTTTACATTAGGCACAAGTCCTTATTAAAATCGTATGCGCCTGCTCAGCCTGTTTATCCTTCTTTTATGCCATTTCAGTTTTCATACAAAGGGGCAGCCTATACTGCTGGATAGTAGCTACACTTATGGTAATATTGGTAAACAGGTAAGCTATTTTGAAGACAAGGGGGCCAACCTTAGTTTTGCCGAAGTTAAAACACTGGAAAACAATGGGGAATTTCAGCAAAGTAGAAGCGAGATCCTCAATTTAGGAAATACAAAATCTGCCTTTTGGATAAAGATCAGTTACCAGAGTGCTACAGCTGGCAGGGATTACCTGGTAATAGATGTACCAAACATCGAACATATAGATTGTTATGTTGAAGCCGATGCGCGGTTGGTCCATAAAAGCGCAGGGTCAATACAAGCCTCGGCCCCAGGGGTAATTACCAGGAACAACTACATCATTCCCCTGCCCGAACAGACTAAATCTGCTGGTGTTTCGACCATCTGGCTCAGGGTTAAGAGCAATAACATTTTGCTGCTGCCTATAAAAATGGCCACTTCCGAAAATTTTGTACCTGGCTTATCTGTTAAAAACAGTATGCAATCTGTTTACATTGGCATACTGCTTACCCTGTTTGTTTTTAATATCTTTCTTTTTTTCAGCATAGGAGACCGGACTTATCTTTATTACAGCATCTATGTGATTTCCCTGGCGATGTATGTGGTGGGTTATTTGAGGGGCTACAGCTATTTATTGGGCGACGAATTCAGGATCATGCTGAACCTTTACCCCCACCTTTTTCTCAGCATATCCATCATTTCGGGTATCCTGTTTTCCAGCAAATTCCTGAACCTGCACACCCTGCTTCCTTCGTTCAGCAAAGTCTGTACAGCACTGATCGGGTTTAGTGTAGTTATGCTGCTAACCAGCGCTGCCGGTCTTAAAAGCATATCAGCCATCCTGGCCCAGTACCTTTCCATAAGTTCGGCCGTCATTTTATGGACCTATGGTGTTTTGGCCTACCGTAAGGGCCATGCACCGGCAAAATATTTTATCCTGGCCTGGACCTTTATTGCCTTTACGATAGTCCTGGCCGTAATTAGTATGGAAGGGATTTTACCTTTCCGGGATTTTAGTTTTCAGCTGGTACCGATAGGCTCTACCATAGAACTTTTACTGCTTGCCTTTGCACTGGGCGATCGTTACCGCACCATTATCCGCAACGAGCAGCTGGTACGCGATGAGAACCTTTTATTGGTTCAGACACAGAACCAGCGACTGGAAAAACTGGTGGAAGACCGCACGCTTAAGCTCAGTGAGAGCATTGTACAACTTGAGGCCTCCAATGCGGTAAAAAATAAGCTGTTCTCTATCATTGCGCACGACCTGAGAAGTCCTTTCAACAGCCTGGTTAGCATTTTCTCTTTAAAAGACATGGACATGCTTAGTCTTGATGAGTTAAAAATGCTGCTGAATGAGAACAAAAAAAATATCGACACCATACACAATACCTTGAATAACCTGTTGTACTGGGCCAAGAGCCAGATGGAGGGTGTAGTAAACCAACCCACGATGTTTGACCTGAAACTGATGGCAGAAGACCTGATTCTGGTGTATTCGCCCCTTACACAAGCTAAAGGAATTGCAGTTAACCTTCAGGCTGTGCAAAATCCGATGGTCTACGCCGATGAAAACCAGATCCAGCTGGTATTGCGGAACCTCATCGATAACGCCATAAAATTTACCCCGCCCTCGCACAGCATTGGCATCAGTTTGACGAAAAATAAGACCGGTATAGAAGTCTGTGTAAGCAATACGGTTTCCAATTCGAATGAGCTCAATATAGAAAGTATTACCAACACCGGCGCATTTGAGGCCACTTCCGGTACGGGGCACGAAAAAGGAATTGGACTGGGCCTGCACCTTTGCCGCGAATACCTGAAAGGGAACAATAGCGAATTAAAGGTAAATGTAAGTGGCAGGCTGGTTTCATTCTGCTTTCAATTACCCAAACCCGGTGTTACCGACACTATTTCGGCATAACTTTCGTTTACCCATTGATATGAGAACTAAACTGATTGGCTTTCTTTTACTTTGCCATACCGCCTTACATGCCCAAACCTTTAAATTCCCCCTGGTTCCGGAACAAGGAAAAACCATCGCTTCACTGGTACCATCAACCTGGAAAGTAATAGACAGCGTACGGGGCGACCTGAACAATGACAACATCAGCGACCTGGCCCTGGTGATGGAATTTTACAGGCCCGTTAAGGAAAACCGTGCTTACGGCGACAATGAAACGGAAATCATTACTGAAGTGCAAAAACCCAGGATACTGGCCATATATTTCAGGCGTTCGGCTTCGGGCGCTTACAAACTGGTTACACAGAACAATAATTTCATTTTACGGTCTGAAGAAGGGGGCGGTATGGGCGATCCCATAAGACCTTTGAGCATTGATTCCAATGCGCTTTCATTGAGCTTTGAAGGTGGGGGCAACTGGCGCTGGAAACTATTTTACACCTTTAAATATCAGGATAAGGAATGGCAGCTGACAAAGGCCAACAACTATACCTGGCACACAGGTTCAGGCGAAATGAACGACAAACAATACGATTTTGTGAATAAAAAACGTACCGTTACCAGTGGTAGTATTGACAACAAAGCATCAGCAAATGAGACCTTTGAGCAGCCCTTAGCCCTGAAGAACCTCCGTACATTTACCAGCTTTAAAAAACCCTGGACCTGGCAGATCAGTCCGGACGAGTTTTTGTAAAAAAAATTCCCCGCTTCTCAGCAGGGAATTCCATATCGTCAATTAGAATTATCTCGAATAATTTGGTGCCTCTTTAGTGATAGAAATATCGTGCGGGTGACTTTCTCTCATACCTGCAGCAGTAATTCGTACAAATTTGGCTTTCTGAAGATCGTCGATGGTAGCTGCACCACAATAGTGCATACCGGCCCTTAAACCGCCAACATACTGATAAATAACCTCGGCAAGTGTTCCTTTATAAGGCACACGGCCTACAATACCTTCCGGTACCAGTTTGGTCACTACATCGGTCTCATCCTGAAAATAACGGTCTTTAGAACCTTGCTGCATGGCTTCTACAGAGCCCATACCGCGGTAAGACTTAAACTTACGGCCTTCATAAATGATGGTTTCGCCCGGTGATTCTTCTACACCTGCAAATAATGAGCCTGCCATGATTGCGTTTGCACCTGCGGCAATAGCCTTAACAATATCGCCTGTTTGTTTGATCCCTCCATCTGCAATTACGGGAATTCCGGTTCCGATAAGCGCTTGTGCGCATTCAAAAACGGCATACAATTGAGGTACCCCTACTCCGGCAATGATGCGGGTAGTACAGATAGATCCTGGACCGATCCCTACTTTAACGGCATCAGCACCAGCCGCGGCCAAAGCAATCGCTGCTTCTGCAGTGGCAATGTTTCCGGCAATGACCTGTAAATCCGGCCATCTTTGTTTGATGGCCTTTACCATGTCAATAACCCCTTTGGAATGGCCATGCGCTGTATCAACAGTTACCACGTCTACTCCTGCCTGTACCAAGGCGGCAACACGGTCAATGTTATCGGCAGCAACACCCACAGCAGCACCAACACGTAAACGTCCGCGCTCATCTTTACAGGCTTTAGGGTAATTTTTATATTTCTGGATGTCTTTGAAAGTGATCAATCCGGCAAGGTGACCACCCTTATCCACTACAGGGAGTTTTTCAATTTTATAGTCCTGCAGAATTTCTTCGGCCTGTAAAAGGGTGGTTCCTTCAGGAGCAGTGATCAGGTTTTCGCGGGTCATTACTTCCGATACCTTGCGTTGCATATCTTTCTGGAAACGCAGGTCGCGGTTGGTAATGATACCTACCAGTTTATTTTCGTTGTCAATAACCGGGATACCACCGATCTTAAAATCTTTCATGATCTGGAAAGCATCGGCAACCCTGGCATTTTCACTCAGGGTAACCGGATCCTGGATCATCCCGCTTTCCGAACGCTTAACCTTCCTTACTTCTTCTGCCTGACGTTCTATGCTCATGTTTTTATGCAACATGCCAATACCGCCAGCCTGAGCGATAGCAATAGCGAGACCGGCTTCTGTTACGGTATCCATTGCAGCAGAAACGATAGGAACATTCAGGCGTATTTTTTTGGTTAAGAAACTCCCGGTATCCACATCACGTGGCAGAACTTCAGAATAAGCGGGTACTAATAATACGTCATCGTATGTAAGACCTTCGGCGATAAATTTGTTGGGATCGAGTTGCATAGCAAATAATTTAAGAGTTACTATTTGCCGGGCAAAAGTACGATTATTATTGAAACTGTGCAATAGTATTACGAATAAAGCACATTGAAAGTAAAACATTACACTCAGATAACGATTGGCACAAAAAAACTGTAAATTGGGCCATGACAAATGTGACCACACTATGAAATATAGCTTTTTTTTCATTTTACTGACCTTATGCTTTTTAAACAGCAATGCTCAGACCTTTAAATACGCTTTTGTAACCGATACACATGTGGGTACTGCAACGGGTGAGGATGACCTGCGAAGGACGGTAGCTGATATCAATAAACAGACCGACCTGGATTTTGTGCTGGTTACCGGTGATGTAACAGAAATGGGCACTGGGCTCGAAATTAAGCTGGCCAAATCTATACTGGCTTCCCTCAAAATTCCCTTTCATGTGATCCCGGGCAATCACGATACCGGCTGGTCTGAATCGGGAGGGGTAGATTTCATAAAGGAATTTGGCAGTGATAAGTTTACTTTTGATCATAAAGGTTACCGCTTTATCGCCTGTGCATCGGGGCCTTATGTAAGGATGTCGGACGGCCACATTCCAAGAGATGCGGTTGTTTGGCTGGATAAAGTTTTAAAGCATACATCTGCAACCATGCCGGTTGTATTCATTAACCACTACCCTGTGGACAACAGTCTCGACAACTGGTATGAAGCGACAGACAGGATCAAAAAATACAATATACAATATGCCATATGCGGGCATGGCCATGCCAACCAGGCCTTAAATTTTGAAGGTGTACCGGGCACTATGGGCCGTTCCAACTTAAGGGCAAAAGACAGCATCGGCGGTTATAACATTGTAACCATGCGCCCTGATTCTGTTTTATTTGCTGTTAAAAGACCTGGCATGGAACTGGAAAGGCCATGGAGAAAAATTGCGCTGGGTAAATTTACTGCAAGCAGTACAGAAAAAATAGAACGGCCATCTTACGGGATCAACAGCAGCTACCCTCAGGCAAAACAGGTCTGGAATTACCATGCTGCGGCCAATGTGATATCCACTCCTGCAGCAACAAAGGATCTGGTCATATTTGGTAACCACATTGGTGAAGTAGAGGCTTTGTCTATCAAAAATGGCAGCCGGAAATGGGTTTATAAGACCAAGGGGGCGGTCTATTCTTCTCCGGCAATAAGCGGTAATACGGTTGTACTGGGCTCAGGAGATGGTTTTATTTATGCTTTAAACGTGGGCAGCGGCAAACAAATCTGGAAGTTTGAGACTAAAGCTTCAGTACTGGGAAGTCCGGTTATTGAAAACGGGATTGTTTACATTGGCGGAAGCGACAATAATTTCAGGGCTCTAAACCTGCAGACAGGTAAACAACTCTGGACATTTGACGGTGTGGAAGGAACGATAGTGGGAAAACCACTATTATACAAAGGCAAAATCTTTTTTGGCTCCTGGGGCAGGCATTTGTATGCCCTGGACCAACGCAATGGTGCCTTGTTGTGGAAATGGAACAATGGGAGTGCGAACCGCATGTTCTCGCCGGCCATGTGTACTCCGATGGCACACAATGATATCGTCTATTTTGCGGCGCCCGACCGGGTACTTACCGCAGTGGATGCCAATAATGGGACCACACTTTGGAGAAATAAAGAAGCAACTGTACGTGAATCGGCGGGGATAGCGGAAGATGGAACTATGATTTTTGGAAAAACCATGAACGATGAGGTGGTGGCTTATAAAACGCAGGCTACCGATCCGGGGATTTTATGGCGGTTAAACCTGGGCTTTGGTTATGAACATGTACCATCAATGCTGATAGCCAAAGACAAGCAGGTATTTTTCGGCACACGAAACGGTGTGGTGTATGCCTTTGACCCTGCCTCACGCAAAATAGTATGGGCGCATAAAATAGACAATTCGATGGTAAACACGGTAAATGTAATTGACAAAAACACCATCCTGGTAGCTACCATGGATGGTGTGGTTACATTACTGAAAGTGAATTAGTTTTTCCCCACCACTACCCTGGTAAAGGTATCTGTATTGAGGTATTTGTTGGCCAGTGCTTTCAACTCGGGGGCGGTAATGGTCTTTACCGTTTCGATATAGTTTTCGTAGTAGCTGTAATCTAGTCCCGAGAAGTACACATTTTTGAATTTATCGGCATGAGAGAATGCATTTTCCAGGCTACCCAACATAGCACCCAGCATGTAATTGCGTACCAGAGCCAGCTCCTCGTCTGCCACCAGTTCGGTTTTAAGCAGGCTGATCTCCTTTTCGATTTCAGTAAGGGCGCTACTGCAAACATTAGCACCAACTTCTGTTGCAATAAAAAAGTATCCGGCGTTTTTTAAAGAAGCTACCGCAGAACCGATACCATAGGTATAACCCTTATCTTCCCGGATATTAGCCATTAACCTTGATCCGAAATAACCACCAAGTACACAGTTCAGCACCTGGAACCCTGGGAAATCAGGATGGTTCCTGTTAATGGCCAATGTGCCCATTCTGATGGCCGATTGAATGGCATCAGCTCTCTCGATAAGGACATCTCCGCCCGGTACTGCAGCAAAGCTGAATTTATTAATGACAGAGATTTCGGTATTGTTCCAGTCTTTCCCGATGATACCGTTTAGCGTATCAAATTCTTTCTCTTCGAACTTACCTGCTACAAAAATGGTACAGTTTTGTGGTTTGTAGGCAGCCTTAAAATAACTGATCAGTTCAGCCCTTGTTAATGCATCATAATCGGCGGCACCGATATTAGAGCCATAAGGTGTTTCTCCAAAAAGCGTATTCGCAAATTGTTTACGGGCCAGGAAATCATTCTTTTGCAGGTTTACCTGTAAGGATTGTTTTTGGTTCTGAACAAAAATAGCCAGCTCCTGTTCAGGAAAAATGCTTTCGTTAAGGATTGACCTGATGATGGGCAATACGGAAACCAGGTGCTTGTTCAGGGTGTATAGTTTTACACAGGTTTGATCGGCGCCATATTCCGTCTGCAAAAAAGCGCCATAATAATCTACTTTATCTGCAATTTCCTTTGCACTTAGCAAGGCTGTTCCATTGTTGACCAGGTGACTGACACCGATGGCCTGCAAAGGTTTTTTGGCATCCCAGTTGACGTTTTCGAATATAAATTCTATGCGGACAAGCTCCTGTTTACCGGCATTGATGGTAAAAACCGGTATCCCATTGTCCAGTATTTGTTTTAAAGGTTCGATGAAATTGATGTCATCTACCTGTTTAGATTCCGGGGCTAGTGTACGGTTAAGCATTGTTGGCGGTTAAATAATATAAAGTTGAACATTGCGCTTTCACAAAAGTAGTTTTGGCAGCCTGTTGAATGCGCTCCGGGCTAACAGCAAGGTATTTATCGATCTCGGTATTCAGTCCCCCGGCATCCCCTAACAATTCATAATAAGCCAGGTTCATGGCCTTGTCCAAAAGGTTCATTTCGGCAAACACCATTATAGATTCTGATTTGTTTTTTACTTTGGTGATTTCCGCTTCAGTAACCGGCTCTGCCCTAAGCTTATCCAGTTCCGTCCAGATAGCTGCCTCTGCCCTTTCCATATTTACACCTTCCACCAGTTTACCTTCAATAATAAAGAGTCCTTCGTCTATGCTGCTGGTGATGTAGGCATGAATATCGCTGAATAATTGCTGCTCTTTGAGCAGGCTATTGTACAGCCGGGATGACTGCCCCTGCGACAATACGTCCGACGTCAGGTCGTATACCTGGTAATCGTTATCACCCCGCGCCGGCATTTTAAAGGCCATATAAATGGCATTTAAAGGCACATCGGCTGTTGCTGTTTCTTTTCGCTCCGCTGTTTGCAGGGGCTCTTTCGGCAGGTTCCTCAGGTATTTTTCGCCAGCCGGAATTGGTGCGAACCATTTTTCGGCCAGAACTTTTATCTCTTCTGTTTTTACGTCTCCGCCTACCACCATAATGGCATTTTGAGGGTTATAGTGCTTCTGGAAAAATGCTTTTACATCCTCCATTTTTGCATCCTCAATTTGCTTCAGGTCCTGGCCAATGGTTGCCCAGCGGTAAGGGTGCGTGGTATAGGCCAATGGCCTTAGTTTTAACCATACATCGCCATAAGGCTGGTTCAGGTACCGTTGTTTAAATTCTTCGCAAACCACATTTCGCTGTGTTTCCAGGTTTTTCTCCGAAAAAGCAAGGCTCAGCATCCGGTCGCTCTCCAGCCAAAAAGCAGTCTCGAGGTTAACAGCCGGCAGGGTAATGTAATAATTGGTAATGTCGTTACTGGTGAAGGCATTGTTTTCGCCCCCTACCCTTTGTAAAGGTTCATCATAGCTGGGAATGTTTACAGAGCCGCCAAACATGAGGTGCTCAAACAAATGGGCAAAACCGGTTTTTCCCTCTTCTTCGTCCCTCGCACCAACATCATATAAAATATTCAGTACTGCCATTGGTGTAGTATCATCTTCATGTACCAGCACACGTAAGCCATTACTCAGTGTAAAACGATTAAAATCTACCATAAATTGAAAATAATTGCGCCAAAGATAGGAATTATGCGCTTGGAAATAGAAGTGCCGCTAATTAAGACAAACAAATTATATTGATCAAAACAACTTATGGTATATTTGTACCATGAATACTGCCGAATTACTACAAAGGGCCTTGAATTTCGACTTTTTAACTAAAGAAGAGGGTGTTTTTTTATATCATCATGCAGCTACTGCCGAACTGGCCTATGTGGCCAATGAACTGAGAAAAAAACAGGTGCCCAGTGGAAAAGTGACCTGGCAAATCGACAGAAATGTGAATACAACCAATGTTTGTATTGCCAACTGTAAGTTCTGTAATTTTTTCAGAAGGCCCGGCCATGAGGAAAGTTACATCACTGATATTGAAACTTATAAACAAAAGATAGAAGAAACGTTCAGACTGGGGGGCGACCAGCTGCTCTTGCAGGGGGGGCATCATCCCGACCTGGGCCTGAAGTTTTATGCAGATTTGTTTAAACAATTGAAGGAATTGTACCCGGATTTGAAACTTCATGCTTTAGGCCCGCCCGAAATTGCACACGTAGCAAAGCTGGAAGGCTTATCGCACACCGAAGTTTTAAAGGCCCTGAAAGCAGCGGGTATGGATTCTCTTCCTGGCGCCGGTGCAGAGATCCTGAACGACAGGGTAAGAAGATTGATCTCGAAAGGAAAGTGCGGCGGGCAGGAATGGCTGGATGTCATGCGTGCAGCGCATCAATTGGATATCACCACTTCGGCCACTATGATGTTTGGTCATGTCGAAACCATCGAAGAACGTTTTGAGCACCTGGTATGGATCAGGGAAGTGCAAAGTGAAAAACCTGCCGATGCCAAAGGCTTCCTCGCATTTATACCATGGCCTTTTCAGGACGATGGTACTTTACTGAAACGCCTGAGAGGCATCAGCAATACTGTTTCCGGTGATGAGTACATCAGGATGCTGGCGCTGAGCAGGATCATGCTGCCCAACATTAAAAACATACAGGCCTCCTGGCTCACGGTAGGTAAAAATGTGGCAGAACTTTGCCTGCATGCCGGAGCAAATGATTTTGGCTCTATCATGATCGAAGAGAATGTAGTATCGGCCGCAGGTGCCCCGCACCGCTTTACAGCAAAAGGAATACAGGATGCAATCAGAGAAGCTGGGTTTGAGCCGCAGTTGCGCGGACAACAGTACAATTACCGCGACCTGCCCGATCATCTGGAAGAACAAGTGATCAATTATTAGCGGCATAAAATGGGGATATGGCATTTTTTTAATAAATTCACCTTATTAAATTAAAGCCGTGCTGAATACAATTATTGTAGATGATGAAGAATTTGCCCGCTCCTCCCTGTACTTTCTGTTACAGGAGAATTGCGAGGATGTACACATATCGGGTATTGCAAAGTCAGTATCCGAAGCAAGGAACTTACTGACACAACATTCGATAGACCTGATTTTTCTTGACATTGCCATGCCCGGCGAAAACGGGTTTGAACTCATCCCCTATGCGCAATCCAATAAGGCACATATTATTTTTACGACCGCTTACGACCAGTATGCTTTAAAAGCGATTAAAGCCAATGCCCTTGATTACCTGCTCAAACCCATTGACATTGATGAACTCAAAGTAGCGGTAGATAAGGCAGTAAGGTTTATCGCATTGAACAAAAACGAAAACAACCGCAACGAAAGTCTGCAAAATCTGGCAGTAAACCTTTCTGAACGAGCTGAAATCCGTAAGATCAGTCTGCCCAACGGACAGGGCTATACCCTGGTCAATATTGACGATATCATTCACATTGAGGCCGATAGTAATTATTCTGTATTTTACTTTGCCAACAGGGAAAGGATCACTGTATCAAAGGTATTGAAGGAATATGAGGAAATATTGCCTGACCATCAATTTGTCAGGATCCACAAATCCAGTATTGTTAACCTTAATTACCTGAAGGAGTACAATTCCAGGAACGGATTGGAAGTGATACTGAAAAATGGTGAAAAACTTGCCGTATCCCGACGCCGGGCCAGTGATTTTGCAGAACGGATCAAATCCTATACACGCCTTGACAATGACAAATAACATGCTGAGGCCGGCATTGCTTTTTTTTGCACTCACAGCACTGTTTTTGAGTTCTAAACTGCCTGGCTATGCACAGACAACCTATTTGCAGCACTTCAGCACAAAAAACGGTTTACCCAGTAACAACTGCTATTATACACTTCAGGATTCAAAGGGTTATATCTGGATCAGCAGCGATGCGGGAGTAAGCCGGTTTGACGGCAAACTGTTTGAGAACTTTTCTATAGACGATGGATTGCCCGACAACCAGATCCTGCAAATGAAGGAAGACAAGAGCGGAAAGATTTGGTTCCTTGCATTGAATGGTCAGCTCAGCTACTATTTCAACGGAAAAATATACAACGAGACCAATAACCAGTTGTTGAAATTATTGAAATTTAATGCTGTGGTGGTCTCTTTTTTTGAAGACAGCAAAGGCCGTATCTGGTTTGGCACCAATAAGAACCTGCTGGTGATGTACGATGGGAAGTCAATTATGAAATACATGTCGGCCAATGCCAGTCTGCAATTTATCAATACCTTTATTCATGAAGATAGGGCCGGAAACATCTGGGCCTTTGGCAAAGCCTGTGTAAGAGTCTTTAAAAATAAACAATTCCAGATTGTACCCCATGTTACCCTGCCCCTCTCCTATAAAACTTCTTTAAATTTACCAGACAAAACCATGGCTTATCTTGGGCGCAATGGCTTGAACATACACAATGGTTTAAGGCAGTACACCAGGCTGAAGATAGACAGCACCTTACTGACAAACGACCTGGGTTTTTTCTTTCTGGATAAGAACAATGACATATGGCTAAGCAACAGCAATGGCATTTACCATACTGAGCCCTATGGTAAAACAACACGGTATTTACCTAACATATCCAGCAGTCAGGTCATAAAAGATTCTAAAAACAACATGTGGTTTACCACCAATACAGGTATATACATGCTGCCCAGGAAAGAAGAACGCCTATACCTGATCAACAGTGGCAATGGCTTAAATACAGACGGGGTAAAAAGTGTAATGAAAGATGATCAGAACAGATTGTGGTTGGGCATGGACGACGCGAGCATCAATATTCTGCAGCCAAACAGTTACCAGGTCAGTAAAATCCAGTTACCCGAAAGAAAGAAATACGCCACCATTAAACAGCTTGATTTAGATACGCTCAACGATGCCATGTATTTTGCATCCGATTACGGGATAGGAAGGATAACGGGGATTCATGGCAAAAAACCACAAATTGAATATCTAAAGGAAACCAACGATTCTTTATACGTAGTCAAATCTTTTAGTATTGGCAAGGACAATAGCCTGGCCCTGGCCCTTTCTTCGGGTGTTTTCATTTTGCCCGACCGGATCCATAAATTTGAGTTCACCTCGCTGTACTTCAGGCAGGGAGTTGGTTTTTTTAACAACAGGTCGTACCGTGTATTTTATGACAAAGGGGAGAATTTGTGGTTTTCCAATATCAATGGCCTTTCCGAATTTTCGAAAGGGAACCTGTACAGCTATTACGGGAACAACCAATTGCTCACCAAACGGATAAATGACATTTGTGAACTGGATGATGGAACTATTGTATTGGCAACGGACGGTTATGGTATCCTCTTCCTGAAGGACAAGAAGCTTTTTAAAGTGATTACACAAAAAGAGGGCCTGGCAGATAACATCTGCAAGCGTCTTTTTATCAAAGACAATTACATTTGGGTAATTACCAATAATGGAATCAACAAGCTGTTTTTAAATGATACACAGGTTAAGGTAGAAGCCTTTGAGTACACCAACTCCCTGCTGTCTGACGATGTGAACTGCCTGTATATAGACGATCGTTATGCTTATTTTGCCACCAATAACGGACTGATTTATTTTTCTTATAAAAATGCAAATCAGACCAATGAGCCGCCTGAAGTGTTCATCTCATCGGTAGCAAACAATAAGGTAAAACTGGGACTAAATGATCCGTTGTATACACTGCCCCCTGCAAACAATAACATCACATTTACCTACAGTGCCATTGATTTTCAAAATAAAAACATCACCTATCGGTATCGTTTAAAAGCAGATGCCAATTGGACGGAGACCAAAAACAGACGACTCGAGTTTTCATCTATGGAGCCTGGTGATTATGTTTTTGAGATCAGTGCAAGGTCCAATAACAGCAGGTGGAGCGTACCTGCCAAAGTAAACTTCTCTTTAAAAAAACATTTCTGGCAAACTTACTGGTTCCTTGCAGGTGTTTTTGTTTTGGCAGGCTTTGCCTTTTATAAGGCTGCAGTAGTAGTAACAAAGCGACAAAAAAACAAGGAGCAACAGCAGTTACTGCTAAAAAACCAAATTCTGATGCTGGAACAGCGTGCACTCCAGGCCATGATGAACCCGCATTTTGTTTTTAATGTGATGAATTCTATACAACATTACATCAATACCAAAGACACCAATTCGGCCAATAAAATATTAACGGGTTTTGCCAGACTGATCAGAAAAAACCTGGAAATATGTACCAGGAGTTTCATTAGCCTGGATGAGGAGCTGGAATACCTGGAGCTTTACCTGAGTTTAGAGAAAAAGAGATTTGGAGAAAAATTTAAGTATAACATCCAGATAAACCCCGCCATTGATAAGGAAGAAACGCTGATTCCCTCAATGATTTTGCAGCCTTACATAGAAAATGCCATCTGGCATGGCTTAATGCCTAAAGAGAAGGGCGGAAAGATTGACATCCGGATTGATTTGCAGGGCACTGCGCACCTGCTGATCGAAATTATCGATGATGGTGTAGGTATTGAGAATTCCCTGCGCAACAAAAAAGGCCAACACCAGAGCAAAGGCATGAGCCTGACCAATGAGCGGATTAATTTGCTGAACCAGGTTGAAGTAAATCCGGTACGGATTGAGATCAGGCAGAACGGCATTTCGGGCACATACGTGTCTGTTTTGATCCCTTTAAAACAGTAAATTACCGTTTACTCAATTATTCCTACCACTTACTAACTTTAAATGAATCGTACTGGAAATAGCATTAAACTTGTTATAGATATTAAAACAAACAGAAGTTTGTAAAATGCGTTCTTATAGGATTGATCAAAGATATTTTTACCTAACCTAAAACTATATCTCAATTCAGGTTTCATTTGTGTGTTAAAAAATGGTAAAGTTCATAGCTTTACCATTTTTTTTTACGCGGTATTGTAGCTATTTTGTCCAACAATATCCACATAAAAATTGTGCATATTTTTTTTTAAAAAATTCTTTGTGGAATTCCTTTTTGTCTTACTTTTGAGCAGCTGAAAATTAAAAAAAACATCGTTCTTTTGATTTAAAAAGATTTTTAGTAAATTTAACATATCAATAAAACACTTTACGGAATTATTTTTTTTGTAATGAAAACTCCAAAAAAACCAATCAACAAAAGTCAAGCAGAAGATCCAGAAGAAGAGCTGGAAGATTCGTATGAAGGAACAAGTAAAAAGAAGTCATATGATGACGACGATGATGACTTTGACATGCCATTAGATGATCTGGACTCTTTTGACAGCTTTGGTTCGGACGATGACGATGACGACAATTATTAACAGTTAAAAACAGAATATTAAAAGGCATCCTTATGGGATGCTTTTTATTTTAACCCCAGCCCTATTCGCCTAAAATGCAGATAACTACAGTATCCGGAAAACATTCAGAAAAAGATTTTTTAGCTATTGCCCGATTGATTTACAAGGATGACAAAAACTGGATTTGTCCGCTGGACCAGGATATTGAGCAAATATTTGACCCCAACAAAAATCCTTTCTTCGGACACGGCAAATGCGTCCGATGGATATTAAAAGACGAAAACGGAAATGGTATTGGCAGAATTGCTGCTTTTATAAACGATAAAAAAGCATACCAGTACGCACAGCCAACAGGGGGAATTGGCTTTTTTGAATGCATAAATGATAAAAAGGCAGCTTTCCTGCTGTTTGACACCGCGAAAGTCTGGCTCGAAGAAAACGGAATGAAAGCCATGGATGGCCCCATTAATTTTGGGGAGAACGATTCTTTCTGGGGCTTACTGGTAGAGGGCTATACCCCTCCATCCTATGGAATGAATTATCACCTTCCATATTATCATGAGCTGTTTACCGCATATGGCTTCAAGAAAGAATATGAACAGATCACCAATCACCTTGCGGTAAAAAAACCTTTTCCGGAACGTTTTACTAAAATTGCGCACTGGGTGGCCAATAAACCAGGCTATACCTTTGAACATTTTTCCAAGAAAAAGGCGGAAAAATATGTATCCGATCTGATGGAAATTTATAACGATGCCTGGAAGGATTTTGAGAACTTTGTTCCGATAAAAAAGGAAACGCTGGAGGAGAGTTTTGAAAAAATGCAAACCATTATGGATGAAAAGCTGATCTGGTTTGGTTATGTGAATGGAGAGCCCGCATCATTTGTTGTAATTATACCGGATGCCAACCAGATGATCAAAGGCTTTAACGGCAAACTGGGCCTCATAGAAAAGCTAAAATTTGTTTACAGGCGCTGGCTGGGTGTAAAACGTATGCGCGCAATAGTTATGGGAACAAAGTCTGCTTATCAGAAGCATGGCCTGGAATCGGCATTGTTCATTAAGTTAAAGGAGTATGTGTTGCCAATGAATCAGTATGAGGAACTGGAACTGTCGTGGGTAGGCGATTTTAACGATAAAATGTTGGCTATTCATCAAGCAACAGGTGCCACTTTTGGAAAGCGGCACCTGACTATGCGAAAGATCTTTTAAATTATTTTTCTCTGATTTCTTCGTAAAGATCGATTACTTTCTTCTGAAGTTTGATGATCTCTTCTTCTCTTTGCGCCAGCTTTTCTTTTAAGCCATTGATTTCTTCAAAATTAAGTGACTGAGGATTTTCTCCTTCTTTGGATATGATATCCATAGTGGATACCTCGAAAAGATTAGCGATTTGTGCCAACCGTGAAATGTTAATATCAGTGATACCAGTTTCGATTTTTGAGAACGCCGGGATTGAAATATTTAGACGTTTAGCCACTTCCCCCTGGCTCCAGCCATTTTTTTGGCGCAGCTGTCTAATGTTTTTTCCAATGATATTCATATTATTAATTTAGGTGTGTAATCTTGTATTAAATTCCTTGCTCAACTGTATTCAACTCACGTGCCAATTTAACGAGATCAACTCCCCCAAAATTTCCAGAACTCATCAAAAGTAAGTTCGTACGATAAAAATTTACGTTTAACAAATAATCCTGCAATAGTGCTGGGTTGTTAAAAAAGTGCAATTGTTCACTTTTAAACGCCCTTTGAACATCTTTTTTACTAAATGGTTCTAACTTTTTATGCTGAAAAGTTTTTTCATCGATGTAAACAATTGCCACATCCGCAGCTTTCATGGTATCAGCATATTGAACTAAAAAGTCTTTATTCAGACTGCTAAATGTATGTAACTCTATACACGCTACTAATTTCCTGTTGGGAAACTGGGCTTTAACTGCCTCGATAGTTGCTTTCAGTTTGGAGGGTGAATGTGCAAAGTCCTTATATACATTTGTTTCATTTTCATTCCTCAGGAGCTCCAGCCTTTTTGCAGCACCGGTAAAGGAACATATAGCGGCATCAAATTGTTTGCTGTCAATATCCAGTTGCGCACAAATTAATTTAGCTGCGTTAAGGTTCATGAGGTTATGATCTCCAAATACTTTCAGCGGCACTTCTTCCGGCATTAGGTAGGTAATTCCATCCTTCACCATATGATCAGGAATTTCATAGGCAATTTTTTCTATTGCCGCGGTGGCATTGTTAACTACCTCTTTTAGGTCCTTATCTGCACTGCAATAAATTAATTTACCGCCTGGCTGGATCGTATCTATAAACAGTTCAAACTGCCTGACATAATCAGCATATGTCTTAAATACATTGATATGGTCCCAGGCAATTCCGCTGATCACTGCAAGATTTGCTTTATAAAGATGAAATTTAGGTCTCCTGTCTATTGGAAAGGCCAGGTATTCGTCTCCTTCGATAACGATCAGTGGTGCTTCGCTGGTAATTTTAACCATGGTATCAAAACCGGCCAATTGCGCTCCTACCAGGTAGTCAAAATCCCGTTTATAAAAATTGAGTACATGAAGGATCATGGAAGTAATGGTGGTTTTTCCATGGCTTCCACCTATGACAACCCGCAGCTTATCTTTGGTCTGCTCATAAATATACTCCGGGTATGAATATATTTTAAGCCCGAGCTCCTGCGCACGAAGCAATTCCGGATTGTCGGTAAGCGCGTGCATACCCAGAATTACCGCGTCCAGATCAGGTGTAATATTGGCTTCGCTCCAACCCATCTGTGCTGGTAAAATACCATATCTGGCCAGCCTGCTGCTTGAGGGTTCAAAAATAACATCATCTGATCCCGTAACCTGGTATCCTTTTTTATGCAATGCTATAGCCAGGTTGTGCATGGCACTCCCTCCAATGGCAATAAAATGTATACGCATTTTTTTTAATTTACTATCGTCTGTGGTTTAATCCTTTTTAAAGTAAGCGGCTACCCATTCTCCTGTCTTTTTATGGTTAACGTAGCGGATACCGAAAGTCGCGCAGGCCTGTTTGATCATATCGAGATCGGGCGATTCATAAAATCCACTAAAGAAAATACTGCCGCCTGGTTTCAGCACATCGTTATACGAGGGAATCTGGTCTAACAGGATATTCCGGTTAATATTAGCCAGAATCACATCAAATGTCTGATCCGGAATAACCTCCTTACCGCCACACAAGGCCGCTATATTGCCGATGTTATTCAGCGCCGAATTTTCGATTGCACTGAGGTAACAGACTTCATCATTATCTATGGCCACCAGGTCCGAAGCACCTTTTTTTGCAGCAAGAATAGCAAGAATAGCCGTTCCACAGCCCATATCCAACAATGTTTTACCTTTGACATCGGTATCCAGCAGATACTGGATCATCATGGTTGTAGTTTGATGGTGCCCGGTGCCGAAAGCCATTTTGGGGTCTATCACAATCTCGTATGGGTATTGAGGCTGGGGTTCATGAAAAGTTGCACGTACGTAGCATTGATCGGAAATGATCAAAGGCTCAAAGTTCTTTTCCCATTCCTCATTCCAGTTTTTCCCTGCAATTTCTGCCACTTCATAGCTGCATTGAAATTCGCCTTCAAACTCTTCCAGCACTTTTTTTAACTGACCTTCGCTGTAAGCAGGAAAATCAATAAATGCTACAAAACCCGCTGCTGTATCTTCAAAAGTATTGAAGCCGATATCGCCAAGTTCAGCAATTAAAAGATCCTGCTGGTATTCTTCTATCGCTGTAAAACTGAAACTTACCTGTATATAGTTCATCTAGGAATTAAAAACTTTAACGATATCCACAAAGTCCCTCGATTTCAGGGAAGCTCCGCCGATTAATCCTCCATCAATATCTTTTTGGGCAAAAAGTTCTGCTGCGTTTTTAGGGTTGCAGCTTCCGCCATATAAAATCGTCGTTTCCTCTGCTATAGTATCGCTGTATTTGGCTGCAATTTCTTTTCTGATAAAAGCATGTACCTCCTGGGCCTGTTCTGATGAAGCGGTAAGACCGGTACCGATAGCCCATACCGGTTCGTAGGCAATAACTATTTTAGAAAAATCTGCGGTACTTAGTCCGAAAAGGCCTTTTTCCAACTGCGCTTTAAGTACTTCAAAATAGCTGCCATTATTTCTTTCTTCCAGTGTCTCGCCGATACAGAAGATTGGGGTTAACCCATTTTCCAGTACTTTCAGTGTTTTTTGAGCAAGCAATTCATCACTTTCAGCAAAATACTGACGTCTTTCTGAATGCCCGATGATGATATAGGCGCAGCCAACGGATTTGATCATACCGGCCGATATTTCACCAGTATATGCACCACTATCACTCTGGTGGCAATTTTGCGCACCAATCTTCACTACATCGCCACCTAATTTAGCCAGGCTGTTTAAATGAATGTATGGTGCACAGATGATGGCCGTCTGATCGCCTTTTTTTTCATCCCTTACCATATTGACTATTTCTGAAAATAAAGATATGCCTTCTGCATAATCCAGGTTCATTTTCCAGTTTCCTGCAACTATTTTTTTCCTCATCGTTATTATATATTGTTATTTTAGGTTTTACTTGAAAGATTTCAGGCGGCGCAGCTGTCTAGAAGTGCCTGTAATTTCCGGTCATGTCAAAAACAGCCTGCAAGATATCTTTTTCTGTCTGATCAAAGGGTATATTTCTACGTTCATATACTTTTTCCGCAGTTTCAAACATCTTATCCAGTTTGTATACATCAAATCCCTGTGCACCTCCCCAGGCAAAATCGGGTATAAAATTTCTGGGAAAGCCCGGCCCGAAAACATTAGCGCTGACACCTGTCACCGTACCGGTATTGAACATGGTATTGATTCCGCATTTGGAATGATCGGCCATGATAAGGCCGCAGAACTGCAAGCCGGTTTTCCGGAAGCCTTCCGTTGCATAATCCCAAAGCCTTACTTCTGCATAATTGTTTTTCAGGTTGGAGTTGTTGCTGTCGGCCCCGATATTGCACCACTGTCCCAGCACCGAATTACCCAGATAGCCTTCATGTCCTTTGGAGGAATAACCCCAGATCACGGCATTGTTAATTTCTCCGCCAACCCTGCTGTACGGGCCAATGGTGGTTTGTGCGTAAACCTTTGCACCCATTTTAATCTGCGAATTGTCGCACAGCGCAAAAGAACCCCGGATATGGCAACCTTCCCAAACCTGACTGTTTCTGCCTATATATATAGGTCCGTTTAAACTGTTAAAAGTGGAACACTCTGCTCCTCCGCCTTCTTCTACAAAGATATCGTTACCCAATAAGGTATTGGTAGTACTCAAAGTTCCGGAAGTTCGTCCCTTTGTGATCAGCGCAAAATCCTTTCTAAGTTCAACATCGTTATTTCTGAAAATATCTTCAGGGACAACAATCCTGATAAAATCTCCGTTGTATTCCTTCGGTTTTAACTGATCTGCTGTTTTCATTACATCAGTTGTTCCGGCATCGGTTTTAAAGGCGATCAGAAGTTCACCTTTTTTTAGCGATTCACCGGCTTGCAATGCTGCAACGGCTTCGAGTAAGGGTCCATCCGGACAAACAGAGCCATTGATATACAAACAGCCCTCTTTTAATGATGGATATTTAACGGATAAGTGCGCTAAAGTGATAAACCCGCATTCGGCATTCAGATGTTTCTTCCATTTCTCTGCAATCGTTAGGATTCCTACACGAAGATCTGCAACAGGTCTTGTAAAAGATAATGGGCGAAGGGACTGCCAGGCATTATCATCAAATAAATTGATCATCATAAGCTACAAAAATAAAAAAAGTCCCGAAGCAACAGCATCGGGACTCAAATAATTTCTTATTTCCGTGGAATTACTTTTTAGCGTAACGGGTTTTGAATTTATCGATACGACCAGCTGTATCTACCAATTTCATTTTTCCGGTATAGAAAGGGTGAGATGTGTGAGAAATCTCTAATTTATATAAAGGATACTCGTTGCCATCTTCCCACTGGATAGTTTCTTTCGTATCTACACAAGATTTTGTTAAAAAAGCGTAGTCGTTTGACATGTCTTTAAATACTACAAATCTATAGCTTGATGGATGCAGATCTTTTTTCATATTATATTATTATATCTTATTTGTCGCTTATTTTTAAGGATGCAAATATCAGAATTTTATTTTTTAATAGCAAGTATGTGTGGAAAAAATTATCCGGCATCCTGACAGAGTTCTACAAGCACCCCGTTTGTGCCCTTAGGATGTACAAAACAAACCAGTTTATTATCTGCCCCCCTTTTGGGTTTTTCATTTAACAGGATAAAACCTGCTGCTTTAAGCCTGGCCATTTCCGACACGATATCTGTCACGTCAAATGCGATGTGATGTATCCCCTCTCCTTTCTTCTCCAGAAACCTGGCAATGGGGCTTTCTTCAGCGGTAGCTGTCAGCAACTCAATCTTATTTTCACCTGTTCTAAAAAAGGCTGTATTCACCCCTTCAGATTCCACCAGTTCCTTTTTATAACAAGCGGTACCCAACAACCGTTCGTAGAGTGCACAGGAAGCATCCATGTCTTTTACGGCAATACCAATGTGTTCAATCTTATTCATATCTGCTTAAAACGTTAGAAGAATGTAAAAATGCATGTTTTAACTATACCGTCATAGCTATTATTTATAATTGTTGGCAATCTTTTTTTGTATCTTTGTCTGTTAATAACAACATATATATTATAATGGAACTTCCTATTTACTTAGATAATAACGCAACTACCCCCCTTGACCCAAGGGTACTGGAAGCGATGCTGCCTTATTTCACCAACAAATTTGGCAATGCTGCAAGCCGTAACCATGCATTTGGCTGGGTTGCTGAAGAGGGTGTAGACTACGCACGCGAGCAGGTTGCAAAGCTGATTGGCTGTACTGAAAAAGAGATTATTTTTACTTCAGGTGCTACTGAAGCAGACAACCTTGGCATCAAAGGTGTATTTGAGATGTACCAGGAAAAAGGTAATCACATCATTACCGCTACTACTGAACACAAAGCGGTTCTGGATACCTGCAAACACCTGGAAAAACAGGGTGCAAGAGTAACCTACCTAAAAGTAAAGGAAGATGGATTAATTGATCTTCAGGAACTTGAAGCAGCAATGACCGAGCAGACCATCCTGGTTACCATTATGTATGGCAACAATGAAATCGGTGTAATCCAGCCCATTAAAGAAATTAGCGCTATTGCGCATAAGCATGGCGCACTGTTCATGACCGACGCTACACAGGCTGTTGGTAAAATACCGGTAGATGTAAATTCCGATGGAATTGACCTGATGGCTTTTTCTGCACATAAAATGTATGGTCCAAAAGGTGTTGGTGTATTGTATGTACGCCGTAAAAACCCAAGGGTTAAGGTAACTGCACAGATAGACGGCGGTGGTCATGAGCGCGGAATGCGTTCAGGCACCTTAAATGTACCTGGTATTGTTGGCCTGGGTAAAGCCTGTGAGCTTTGCCGCCTGGAAATGGAAGAAGAAGCCAAACGTTTATCGGCCCTGCGCGACAAGCTTGAAAATGCACTTACCCAGCTTGAAGAAAGTTATGTAAACGGAAATACCCAGCACCGCTTACCACATGTAGCTAATATTTCTTTTAAATATGTAGAAGGTGAAGGCTTAATGATGGCCATGAAAGACCTGGCGGTATCTTCGGGTTCTGCCTGTACTTCTGCTTCTCTGGAACCTTCTTATGTATTGAAAAGCTTAGGCTTGTCTGACGACCTGGCGCACTCTTCTATCCGTTACGGATTGGGACGTTTTACAACCGAAGAGGAAGTAGACTATGCAATAGAAAATACTAAGAAAGCAGTAAACCACCTGAGAGACCTTTCGCCGCTTTGGGAAATGTTTAAAGAAGGCGTGGATTTGAGTAAAATTGAGTGGGCAGAACACTAAAAAAATTTAAAACAGAATAAAATGGCATATTCAGAAAAAGTAATAGATCACTATACCAACCCAAGAAACGTTGGTACCTTAAATAAAGACAGCAAATCGGTTGGTACCGGACTTGTTGGCGCACCTGAGTGCGGCGACGTGATGCGCCTTCAGATTGAAGTAGATGCAAACAATGTCATTACAGATGCTAAATTCAAAACATTTGGCTGTGGCTCTGCAATTGCATCTTCATCGCTGGCAACAGAATGGCTGAAAGGCAAAAACATTGATGAGGCACTGACCATCGACAATATGGATATTGTTGAGGAATTGGCTTTACCACCGGTAAAAATCCACTGTTCGGTATTGGCAGAAGATGCAATCAAATCGGCCATCAACGACTACCGTGTTAAAAATGGCATGGAGCCAATTGAATTGCCAAAATCTCATCACTAATCAGTCTTACTGGTTTTGAATAAGGTATAGTTTTTGTATGACCTTAGACAGGTCTAAATAGTAAAGAAATGATTACGATCACTGATAAAGCAAAAAGCAAAATCGACCAATTGATGGAAGAGGCGCAGATGGATACAACTTATTTTTTGCGTGTGTCTGTCAAGGGCGGTGGATGTTCAGGACTATCTTACAATCTGGATTTCGACAATGAAGAAAGTGCCGGAGATCAGTTTTTTGAAGATAAAGGTATCAGGATTGCCCTGGATATGAAATCTTTCCTCTATCTGGCAGGTACAGAGCTTGATTTTACAGATGGTTTAAACGGAAAGGGTTTTAATTTTAATAACCCGAATGCAAGCCGCTCCTGCGGTTGTGGCGAAAGTTTTTCTGTTTAAATACAATTATTATATTTGCATAGGCCGTTACAGTTCAATCTGGAGCGGCCTATTTTTATAATAACCAAACCAGCAGTCATGGAATTATTTAACGAGCGCTCCACCATACCCAGCCTACTGCGCAATGTGGTAGAAAACATCCATAAACCGGAAGAAACATTTCTTATCCACAAAAAAAATACGATTTGGGAGGAAATATCTTATCAGCAAACCCTGGATTGTGCAGATGCTGTCTCGGCCTTTTTCATGCAAAAAGGGATTGTTAAAGGCGACCGTATGGGCCTGATGATAGAAAATTCGCCGGAATATGTTTATTACGACCAGGGTATACAGCAATTGGGCGCCATTAACGTATCCATCTATCCTACCCTGTCTGAACATGAAGTGGCCTATATTGTAAACGATTCGGGCATGCGTGCCCTATTGATCGGCAATACCTTCCTGTATAAAAAAATATTGAAAATTGCGGCCAACTGCAGGCACCTGGAATACATCATCCCCGCATTTCCGGAATATCAGAAAATAAGTATTCCTGAGGATTTGAAAGCACAGATCATCAGCTTTGAAGAAGTGCTGGCTGCTACGGGCAAACTGGGAGCAGAACAGTTAGCGGCAATAGCAAGGATACGCCATACTGTAAAACCAGCTGACATTTCTTCATTGATCTATACTTCGGGTACTACAGGAACGCCAAAAGGAGTAATGCTTTCTCACAGTAATTTTGTAGAAAACGTAAAGGTCTGTCTGCAGCAAATTCCAGTAATTGATCAAACGGAAACCTTCCTGTCCTTCCTGCCGCTATCGCACGTTTTTGAGCGTACAGCTACCTACCATGTATGTTGTGCCCAGGGCTGTAAAATAGCCTATGCGCAAAGCCTGGAATTGCTGGCCAGAAATATGGCTGAAATAAAACCAACGGTAATGAGCTGTGTCCCGCGGCTATTGGAAAGAATTCACGACAAAGCCATTAAAAGTGGTACTGCCGCTGGTGGTGTAAAGGCAAAAATCTTTTTATGGGCACTTGAAGCAGGCCAGGACTACAGGCGGGTAAAAGAAGCAGGAAACACCCCTGGCATCGTCCTCAGTGCAAAAAAGGCCCTTGCCGAAAAACTGGTATTCAGCAAAATCAAAGAAAAAACAGGTGGACGTTTAAAGTTCATGATCTCTGGTGGTGCAGCCCTTCCCAAAAATGTAGGTGAGTTTTTTGGAAACCTTGGTATTAAAATATTAGAAGGTTTTGGTCTTACGGAAACATCGCCGGTAATGGCTGTTACAGAGTATCACCGGCAGGTGTATGGTACCGTAGGCCGGGTAATTCCGGGGATAGAAATTGGCATACAGGATGTGGAGAGCAAACAAATGATCAGCATTCAGACCCATGAAACCTTTGAAGAAAATTTTGAATGTGCCGAGGGGGAAATCATTGTAAGGGACCATTGTGTAATGCAGGGTTATTTCAATAAACCCGCCGAGACGGCAGAGGCAATTGATAAAGACGATTGGTTCCATACCGGCGATATCGGCCGTTTTTACAAAGGGAACCTGCAGATCACAGACCGGCTTAAAAACATGATCGTAAATGCCTACGGAAAAAATGTTTACCCTACCCCGGTAGAAAATATTTACTTAAAAAGCCTGAAAATAGACCAGATTTTCCTGATAGGCGACAAACGTGAATACCTTACGGCGATCGTTATTCCGAGCAAAGAAAACATGCAGGAAGCGTTTAAACTTCCTGAATCCTTTTTCGAAAAACCCGAAGTCTTTATCGCAGAAAAAGAAATCACGGACTGGATTGGCCAGGACCTGAAAAAGCTATCTAACGAACTGGCTAAATTTGAGCGCATTAAAAATTTCAAGGTTAAGCGTAACCCTTTCAGTATTGAAGAAGGTGAAATCACTCCAACATTAAAAGCAAAGCGCAAAATCATAGAAGCGAAGTACGCAGATGCCATCAACGAGATGTATGCAGAGGCTGTAGATGCCGATTAAAATCCCTATTTTTGCCTAATTTTAAATTATTATACAATTAAGCTATCTGGTCATAAGGCCGATACAAAAAAATATATGAGTACAGGACTATCAGAATTAGAAGTATTGCGCCGTAATTCGCTGAACCAATTACGTGAGCTGGGCATCAATCCCTACCCTGCCGAAGCCTTTGAAATTACTGCCAACGCAGCAGACATTTTAGCGAACTACGAACGCGATAAAACAGCCTATAAAAACATCAGCATTGCAGGGCGGATCATGAGCCGCAGGATCATGGGCAGTGCTTCTTTTGTAGAGCTACAGGATTCAACCGGCAGGATCCAGGTCTATTTGAAACGCGATGATCTTTGTCCTGACGAAGACAAAACCCTGTACAATACTGTATTTAAAAAATTAATGGATCTGGGCGATTTCATTGGTGTAAAGGGCTACGTTTTCACCACCCAGACCGGGGAAATCTCGCTGCACGTCACTGAACTGACCCTGCTGTCCAAATCCTTAAAGCCGCTGCCTATTGTTAAACGCGACGAAGAGGGCAATATCTACGATGGCTTTACCGATCCTGAAATGCGCTACAGACAACGTTATGTTGACCTTACCGTAAACCCGCATTTCAAACAGATCTTTATGAACCGCTCCAAGGTCATCAATACCATGAGAGGTTATTTTGACGATCAGGGCTGGATGGAAGTAGAAACACCTATCCTGCAGCCGATTCATGGTGGTGCCGCGGCCCGTCCTTTTGCAACCCACCACAACACACTCGACATGCCTTTATACCTTCGTATTGCCAATGAGCTATACCTGAAAAGGCTAATCGTAGCGGGCTTTGACGGTGTGTATGAGTTCGGTAAAATGTTCAGAAACGAGGGCATGGACCGCACGCATAACCCTGAATTTACTTCAATGGAGATCTATGTGGCTTATAAAGATTATATCTGGATGATGGCCATGGTAGAAGAATGCCTGGAAAAAGTAGCGGTAGCTATTCATGGTACACCTGTGGTAAAAGTTGCTGAGCATGAGATCAATTTTGAAGGCCCATACGAAAAACTGACCATGTATGAGTCTATCCAGAAATATACAGGCATCGACGTTTCAGCCCTTTCAGAAACCGAGATCAGAGAAGTCTGCAAAAACCTGAACATAGAAGTAGATGCTTCTATGGGCCGGGGTAAACTGATTGATGAGCTTTTCAGCGAAAAGGTTGAAGCAAACCTGATCCAGCCAACATACATTACGGATTATCCACTGGAAATGACCCCGCTGGCTAAAAAGCACAGAAGTAAGGATGGACTGGTAGAAAGGTTTGAACTGTTTGTAATGGGTAAAGAAATTGCCAATGCCTATTCAGAACTGAATGACCCGATCGACCAGCGCGAGCGTTTTGAAGATCAGCTGAAACTTGCAGCAAGAGGCGATGATGAGGCTATGGCCATGGACGATGATTTTATCCGTGCCCTGGAATATGGTATGCCGCCAACATCCGGATTGGGTATAGGCATAGACCGTTTGGTGATGCTGATGACCAACCAGTCGACCATCCAGGAAGTATTGTTCTTCCCCCAGATGCGCCCTGAAAAGAAAGCTAAAGTAACTACAGACGAAGATTTTATAAATGCAGGTATCCCGGCCGAATGGGTACAGGTGATCAGAAAAATGAACATCAACACCATTGATGAATTGAAAGGCGCTAATCCCAACAAGGTATTTAACGACCTGGGCGGCATGCGCAAAAAGCTGAAACTGGAATTGAATATGCCTTCAAAAGAAGAAGTTATGGCCTGGTTTGCTTAACATATAAATAACAAAAACTTAAAGGCTTGCTGCAATTTTTGCAGCAAGCCTTTTTTATTTTTATGCAGATTTAAATGATAACGATTATGAACAGTTCAAGTCTGGAAATTACCGAAAAAGAATATTGCATCAAATTAAGCAAGGAGGCGTTTGATCTGACCTTAATCCGTCAGCTGATCACCAGGATACAATCCGAGCAATTGTTCTTCAGCAGAAGCAAAGATTACCTGGAAGATGACATCATCAGCAGAACATCTTATGCAGAAGCAAGTGAAAATTTTGACAGGTTAAGCGATAAATAAAAAAGCCACATTTTCATGTGGCTTTCGTTTATCTGTACCTTACCTGTTGCTGCTTATCCAGCATCCCCATCTGGTCTTTCATTTGTTTGATCTGATCGGCCAGTAATTTGTTTTTATCCGCTTTCTTGGCTTCTGATAAATACATTTGAGCTTCACGTTTGTTCCGCTTCGCCATTGCAATTCCTGCAAGGCTCAATTTAGCCAGGGCAATATTGTGGTCCATATGCAAACCTAAAGAAAGTGATTTCTTGAAATATTTCTCTGATTGCATCGGCGCTTTTCTCGACTCAATTAAGCCAATTAAAAGGTTATAATAACCGTGCTGAACCCTGATGAGTTGTTTCTCATAATTGGTGATCCTTCTTAAATAAGCTTCGGCCTTCACCATATTGTCTTTTCTTAAGAACCACTGGGCCAGCAGCATATTTTCATTGAAGAAAAAAGTAACAAAAATTAAAATACTGATAAAAAGGGCCAAAATCCCCCAACCCCAGAATCCAAAGACCATTAGGGCAATTGAACCTCCCAACACTGCAAAACCTAAAATCAAACGAACTACATTTGGCATACGCTATTATATTTTTTTTGCAAATATCGTGTTTAAATACCAGAAATTAGATTTAATTTATAATTTCAACAAAAAAAGAAGGGCCAGGTTACAGGCCCGATCTCTATAAAAAACAGAATCATTAACAACATTATTAATTCCAAAATAAAACATGTCTGCTGCATTAGAAGAAAGCTGGTTGAAGGTACTTCAGGGGGAGTTCGAAAAGCCTTATATGAAATCACTTAAAGCCTTTTTACTGGAAGAAAAACAAAAAGGCCATACCGTTTACCCTAAAGGTGCAGACATATTCAATGCCTTAAACCATACGCCTTTTGATAAAGTTAAAGTAGTAATTTTAGGACAAGACCCTTATCATGGGACCGGACAGGCCCATGGTTTATCGTTTTCTGTACAAAAAGGAGTTGCGGTACCACCATCCTTAAAGAACATTTACAAGGAACTGGCAGATGACATTCCCGGATTTTCCGTTCCAACCCATGGAAACCTTACACAATGGGCAGATGAAGGTGTTTTACTGCTCAATGCTACGCTTACGGTAAAAGCACACGAGGCCGGCTCCCATCAGGGCAAAGGCTGGGAAACCTTTACCGATAAAATCATTACAGAACTGTCTGAAAAACGAAATGGACTTATCTTCCTGCTATGGGGCAGGTATGCACAAAATAAAGCTGCATTGATTGACAAAACAAAGCATACCATTATTGCCGCTGCACACCCCTCGCCCTTTTCGGCCTACAACGGCTTTCTCGGCAGCAAACCTTTTTCCAGGGCAAATGCAAAGTTAATTGAACTGGGGCAGGAGCCCATAAACTGGCAGATTACCTAAAAATAAAGCGGCCTGTAGACAATACAGGCCGCTTTATTTTCAATTCTTATCAATACTCCAAAGGCACGATTGGTTCCTTCTTGGTCGTCGACATGATCATCATGGTCTGAAAAGTCTTTACTACAGAGATCTTACTGATCTTATCCATAATCAGGCGTTCATAAGCCTTGATGTCGTTGACGTATACCTTTAATAAGAAATCGGCCTGACCAGTTACGTGGTGGCATTCTGTAATTTCTTTGATCTGGTTTACCTCATCCAGAAAAATCTGTATCGTGTTGTTTTTGTGAAAATCCAGCTGAACCTGTATAAAGGTTTTGATGCCCAAACCCAGCTTCTCTTCATCAACCAAAGCATGGTAACTCTTGATAAAACCAGACACTTCCAGCTTCCTTACCCTTTCCAATGTTGGCGCGGGTGACAGGCCTATCTCCTGCGACAACAACAGATTGGTCATCCTGCCGTTTTCCTGTAATAATTTAAGAATCTTAAAATCCGTTTTATCTAGTTCTGCTGCCATTATCTTAAAAATATCTGCCAAAGATAGAATAAGAACTGCTTACCTGCCAAATTTTATTCTAAATAAAAACAAAAAAATTACAGATTATTTCTTAATATTTTTTTAGATTTGTCTAAATATTTAGTTAGACAAACAAAAATGCAATCGTTTACTGAAGAGAACTACCTGAAAACCATATACCATCTGTCGCAAAACCAGGATACCCCTGTACAAACCAATGCCATTGCAGAAAAAATGCAGACAAAAGCGGCCTCCGTTACTGACATGATGAAAAAGCTGGCCGACAAACAGCTGGTAGATTACAAGAAATACCAGGGGGTTCAGCTTACGGCATCAGGAAAGTCTGCGGCCGTGAATATTGTCCGTAAACACCGCCTCTGGGAAGTTTTTCTCGTAGAAAAATTAAATTTCAAATGGGATGAGGTACATGATATTGCTGAAGACCTGGAACATATCCAATCCGCCGATCTGGTAGAACGTCTGGATGAATTCCTGGGTTTCCCTAAAAGTGACCCACACGGTGATCCCATACCGGACAAAAGCGGAAATTTCATTGCCGTTCCATTTGTTAAACTGAATAAGCTTAAAGCTGAAGATCAGGGCTTGATTATGGGGGTAAGTGAACATTCTTCTGCATTTTTAAAGCACCTTGAAAAATCCGGCCTCACCCTCGGGAAAAAGGTTAAAATTATGGAGATCAATGATTTTGATGGCTCCATAGAATTGAACCTGGAACAAAAAAAGATCAATGTAAGTCGCGAAGTAGCCAAACATATCCTCATTAAACTATAAGTATGAAAACCGCTCAACAGCATAAAGACACCCAATCCTTAAGCGAAGTACACCAGAGTGTAGATACCAGCAAACGCAGCGGCTGGCGTCGCATCCTCTCCTTCATTGGGCCGGCTTACCTGGTAAGTGTAGGTTATATGGATCCCGGAAACTGGGCAACAGACATTGCCGGGGGGAGTAAATTCGGTTACCAGCTGATCTGGGTATTACTTATGTCTAACCTCATTGCCCTGTTGCTGCAGTCGTTAAGTGCACGCCTGGGCATCGTAAGAGGACTTGATCTGGCACAGGCTTCCAGAAATGCTTATCCTAAATGGGTCAATATCCCCTTATTCGGACTGGCACAAACGGCAATTGTGGCCTGCGACCTCGCAGAAATTATTGGGATGGCCATAGGTCTGAAACTTTTATTCGGGCTCCCACTCATCTGGGGCATCAGCATCACCATTTTTGACACCGTATTATTGCTGTTCCTGCTCAATAAGGGCATGCGAAAAATGGAGGCCTTCATTGTATCTATGGTATTCATTGTAGGTGTTTCTTTTCTGATAGAAATGTTTATTGTGGAACCTTCAATTAAAGAGATAGCCCGTGGATTTGAACCTTCAATCTTATCCGGCGAAGCCTTGTACATCGCCATAGGTATTATAGGGGCTACGGTGATGCCGCACAACCTGTATTTACACTCGTCCCTGGTACAAACCAGAAAATTTGAACGCGATGATAAAGGCATCCGCGAGGCCATAAAATTCAATTTCATTGACACTGCAGTAGCCCTGAACCTGGCATTTTTTGTAAATGCCGCTATCCTCATCCTTGCTGCCGCAGCTTTTTATAAAAATGGATTACATGAAGTAGCAGAAATACAGGATGCCCATAAATTACTTCAGCATATATTTGGCAATGTCGCCCCTGCCCTTTTCGCTATCGCACTGATTGCGGCAGGACAAAGCTCTACCGTTACGGGTACCCTGGCCGGACAGATTGTAATGGAAGGTCACCTGAAACTACGCATTCAACCCTGGCTGCGCCGGTTAATTACCCGTTTGCTTGCCATCATTCCTGCATTCTTCACCATATTGATATTGGGCGATAACGCATTGGGTGGATTGCTGATTCTTAGCCAGGTGGTTTTAAGCCTGCAGCTTGGTTTTGCAGTAATCCCCCTGATCCACCTGACCTCCGACAAAAAGACCATGAAAGGTTTTGCCATCAAACCCTGGGTAAAGACCCTGGCCTGGGTAAGCTCGCTCATCATTGTGGGCTTAAACGTAAAACTGGTGATTGAAGAGATCAAAGGCTGGGGAGCCGGGGGCGGATGGTATGTATATGCCATTATAGTACCTTTGGCCATCTTAATAGGCCTGTTGCTCCTTTATATTTTTATCTACCCTATAGTAAGCCGTATTAAACGCGAGCATAACAACGTGCCCCACGGCGAAGCCCTCGATATAGAACAGGTAGAAAAAATCGACTATAACCGCATCGGCATTACGGTCGACTTCTCTAAAAATGACCGCAATACCATCCGTCATGCCCTTATCCAAGGGGGGAAACAGGCGCATTATTACCTTATCCATGTGGTGGAAACAGCAGCGGCCAGGTATTATGGCGACTCGGCAATGGACCATGAGACACAAAGTGATACGGAGAACCTCCAGAAATATTGCGATAATCTGGCCAACCTGGGTTATAAAGCCAGTCCGCATATTGGTTTTGGCGGCACTGTTAAAGCCATCGTACAGATCAGTAACGAAACGCAGCTGGAGTTATTGGTAATGGGCGCGCATGGGCATAAGGGTTTAAAGGACCTGATACTGGGTACCACCGTAAATTCCGTCCGGCACAAAGTATCCATTCCCGTACTGATTGTAAGATAAAATTCGGATATTAGCAGGCCTTTATGAAGAACGACATCCAGATAAAAAATAAGAGAGCCTACTTTGACTACCACATTATAGATAAATATAATGCAGGACTGGCCTTGCTGGGCACCGAGATCAAAGCCATCAGACAAGGCAAGGCCAATATGACCGATGCTTTCTGCATGTTTATAGGTAATATCCTTTATGTAAGAAACCTGCACATCTCCGAGTATAGCCACAGTTCCTTTCACCATCACGAGATCAAGCGCGACCGTGTGCTGCTGCTGCATAAAAAAGAGTTGAAAAAACTAAAGGTAAAGAGTGAAGAAAAGGGCTATACCATTGTACCCTTACGCATATTTACCAACGAAAGGGGCTTTGCCAAAATAGAAATCGCACTTGCGCAGGGTAAAAAAGAATTCGATAAAAGGGACAGCATCAAAGACCGGGAATCTAAACGGGAGATGGACCGGGCCATGAAGGTTTAACTACCTTACCAGGCCTGATCGCCTACCAGGGGTACAAACCTGAAGGTATCCAGTTCTATTCTTTCAAAATCTGTTTCACTTACCCTGATCACGGTCACCATTTTCTGCGAATGCTCATCACCTACCGGGATCACCAGGATACCACCTATTTTAAGTTGTTTCAACAGGATTTCGGGCACAAAGGGGGCACCTGCGGTTACAATGATCTTATCATAGGGTGCATGTTCTGCAATGCCCTTCGATCCGTCGCCAAAAAAGAAATGTGCATTATATCCCATACCGGGTAAAACCCTGATGGTATGCCTGTAAATGCTTTCCTGTCGCTCTATGGTATATACATTTGCGCCCAACTCCATCAGGATACAGGTCTGATAACCAGAGCCGGTTCCAATTTCCAGTACTTTATCGCCTTTTTTGATGTGCAGAAGCTCGCTCTGATAAGCTACGGTATAAGGCTGGGATATGGTTTGCCCATCACCTATCGGAAATGCAATGTCTTTATAGGCCTGGTTCCAGAAGGTCTCATCAAAAAAGAAATGCCTTGGCACCTTGCCAATGGCTTTCAGCACTTTCTTATCCGCAATTCCCCTCGATTCAAGATGGGCTACCAACCGTTTTCTGGCGCCCTGCTCTCTGTAATTATCAACAAACTTATATGCCATTTCAGTTCAAAAATAGCTTTTTGAACGCTAATAATTGAATGTTTTTACCGTTAAATACAATTGAAAAGCCTAATCGGCACAGAATCAATCCCAATAAAATTTAGTAAGGATCAACGTCTACCTGGATGTTTACAGACCTGTAATCCTTTTCACTCAGAAATTCGGTAATTGTATTTTTTAAAACTGATTTTACCTTTTGAATGGAAGTGTCCTTATCACTTTTAACAATTACCTGTCTGATGTAATAATTCCTGATACGCGATACCATAGGCTGCTCAGGTCCAAGCACCCGATGCCCGAGCTGCCCCCTAAGTGCGGCAGCAAATTTTTGTGACGCTGCATTTAAAAGGTCCTGGTCTTTATGCCTGATGTTGACAAAAATAAGCCTTGTAAAGGGAGGGTAATGAAACTGTCTGCGCTCAGCCAGTTCTTCATTGTACATTTCCTGGTATTGGTTTTCTATTACCTGTTTAATGATGCGGTGCGAATCATCATAGGCCTGGATAATCACCTTGCCCTGTTTATCTCTTCTACCTGCCCTTCCTGCTACCTGGGCCAGCAGTTGGTAACTGCGCTCAAAGGCCCTGAAATCAGGGTAATTCAATAAAGTATCCGCATTGATGACCCCTATTAAGGTTACATTATCAAAATCGAGTCCTTTTGCCACCATCTGGGTGCCAATCAGAATATCGGTTTTCTTTTCCTGAAAATCAGAAATGATCTGCTGCAATCCATTTTTCGTCCGCGTGCTGTCTACATCCAATCTGGCAATGTTCACTTCCGGAAAGATCAGCTTGAGTTCCTCTTCCACCCTTTCTGTTCCAAAACCTTTTTGTTCTATGTGCACTGATCCGCAGGCCGGGCATATGCTGATGCTGCTTTGATGGTAACCGCAATAATGGCAATGCAGTTTGCCGCTGGTTTTATGATAGGTTAAGCTTACATCACAATTCACACATTTAGGCGCATAACCACAAGTGGCGCAAATTAAAATAGTGGCGTAACCCCGGCGGTTCTGGAACAGGATCACCTGTTCCTTTTGTTCCATAACGAGGGCGATTTCAGCTACCAGCGCTGAAGAAAAGTAAGAAACCATTTTTTTCTTCTTGGTCTCTTCCGAAATACTGACCACCTGATGCAGGGGCAGGGATACCCCTCCAAAACGTTCGGTTAACTTAACCAGCCCATACTTGTTGTTTAAGGCATTATAATAACTCTCAATGGAGGGCGTAGCCGATCCCAAGATGGTCTTTGCCTGATGCAGGTGCGCAAGGTACACGGCCACATCCCTGGCCTGGTAACGTGGCGAAGGATCTTGCTGTTTATACGATTGTTCGTGTTCTTCATCTACAACAATCAGCTTTAATTCTTTAAAAGGCAGGAATACAGCCGATCTTGCGCCCAGCACCACCCGGTATTTACCGTTCAATACCTTATTCCAGATTTCTACACGCTCATTGTTGTTGAATTTAGAATGATAAACGCCAATGGCATCTCCAAAGTAGCGTTGTATGCGCTGAACGATTTGGGTAGTCAATGCAATTTCCGGGAGTAAAAACAATACCTGTCCACCCTGTTCAATGGCTTTTTCGATGAGTTTGATATAGATCTGCGTTTTTCCTGAAGCAGTAATACCATGCAGCAGTACCACATCTTTTTGTTCAAATTCCGCTTCAACCTCTTCCTTTGCCTTCTGCTGTGCAGGGCTCAATTCAAAATTCAGGACAAAATCGTCATCATTTTCCTTTAGTCTGCTTACAGGCCGCTTTACAACCGTAAAGATCTCTTTATCCTGTAATGTTTTAAAAGCGGCCTGTCCACAGTCGCTTTCTTCCAGCAACTGATGTTTTGGGACCAGCCCCTGCTGTCGCGACAGTTTTATAAAAGTGAGCAGTGCATTCAGTTGTTTTGGAGCCCTTTCCAGTATATCAAACAACTGGCGCAGGTTTTCTTCCTCCTGGTAAAAGGGACTGAGTGAAACGAAAGACTTGAGCAGGGGCCTGTACTTTTCCACTACTTCTTCGGCAATATATACCAGGCCTTTCCCCATCAGTGAATTGATGATCGGATATACCCTTTTTTGCCCGAGTAAGCTGGAAACATCCTCAACGGTTAAGCGTTTCTGATGGCTAAGTGCATTGATCAGGATACTTTCCTTTTCAGTTAAAGGCTCTTCCGGTGTTACTTCTTCTTTTAACACAATAATGGTTTCACTGGCAAGTTTTAAGCCAGTAGGCAAAGCTGCTGCCATGACATCACCTTCGTTGCACAGGTAATAACCGGTTATCCATTCCCATAGCTGTAGCTGTATGCCCGTAACTACGGGATGCTCATCTACCACGTCAATAATGTATTTAGCCTCGTAATGCTCTGGTGCTATATAACCGATGTTTTTAACCAAAGCGGTATAGATCCTGTTTTTCCCAAATTGCACCACGACACGCTTGCCAACCTCGATCTGATCGTTCAGGTCGAATGGAACGCGGTAGGTATAGTTTTTTGCAAGGGATAAGGGCAAAACAACCTCGACAAACAAAGTCTCCCTTTCCCTGAATTCAAGCATTTCGGCGTCCATCATTACTTAGACCTGAAAGCGGCAAAAAACAACAATAACCAGCCTAAAATAAAGCACAGCCCGCCAAGCGGGGTAACTGGTCCTATATAATTTACAAAACCAATGTTCAGAATGTCTCGGGTTGCCAGCAGGTATAAGGAGCCGGAAAAAAGCAGGATACCCAATGTAAAAAAACGGTAAGACCATTTCAGCAGTCCTTCATTGTTACCGGCATACAACGCCAGAAACAATAAGGCAAAAATATGATAGAACTGGTACTCTACGCCCTTGGCCCATATCTCGAGCGAACCGGCCGCTAGCACATTTTTTAAACTGTGTGCACCAAAGGCACCAAATATAACGGCAGTAGCGCCAAATAATGCTGCGGTCAGGATAATTCTTCTGCTCATAATAGATCGGCTTTTATGTTACAAAATTAACAAAACGACGGTATTTACGGTTAAAATCAAGGATTAAAATAAATAACCAAAGTATTCAGTTAAATTTGTAGGGATAACATCTGAAACCCATTTGCATACACCCCTGTACTAATGAAAAAGATCCTGATTAGTATTGTTATTCTTTTTGCTGCCATTGTGACTATGGCTTATTTATATTTTTCGAGGCTCAACAAAGATCAGAATATCACCGACATGGGTTTGCATGCTGCAGCTGCCAGCTCCGGCTTTATTTTCTCCTTTCAGAATGATAAAGGCGTAACCGATATCTTAAAAGAGCAGCAGTTGTTTGAAGAAATACTTGGAGCAGATAAATATAAACTCCTGACCACGCTAAAAAAACACCTGTTCAATTTACCTGGCGTCAGTCAGGCTTTAGACCAGCAAAAAGTTTACATCAGTTTTGTGGCGGGCAACAAACAGGAAATCGATTTTTTATGCAGTACCCAGTTGGGTAACCAGGAAAACATGAAGCAACTCTTCGCTTCGCTGCAAAGAGGCAAAATTCAGGTACAAACTACAAAGGAGATCAGCAGGTTAGTTTTACCTGACAGCACGGTGTTCTACCTGGGCCTGAAACAAAATCTGGCGATCCTCTCCCATTCCGAACAGCAGGTACAAGCCGCGCTGACCAAAGACACTGAAAAAAAAGCCGACAAATTTATCAGCTATATACAGGAAAACAACAGGTTCACTAAAAACAGTCTTGCCCAGCTGTACATCGATTTCAATCATGTACCAGAGTTGCTCAAAAATATCATCGCTGGTAAATTAAATGGAGAGCTTGCCGTTTTAAACCGGCAAAACGCTTTTGCTTCCCTGAGTTACAACTTCAGCAGGGACAAAGTACTGCTCACCGGAACAACCATAGTGAACGACCAGAATAGCTATTACAATTTATTTTCGTCGCTTCAATCCAAAAAAATCAGTATCCAAAACATTTTGCCTGCCAATACCTCCTCCTATACCATTTTTGCGATAGATGCCTACGCTCCCTGGCGCGAGAAGTTAAACGGCTGGTTCCTCAGCCAACAGGAAGACAAAAAAATCAGCAAACGCATCAGCGATATCAACGCCGGTTATCACTTGAATCTGGACGACCTGTTCCCGAAATATTTTAAAGACCAGTTCATTACCTTCCAGCTCAGTACTTCGGAAAAAATAGGCGCAATCAGTCTCACTAACGGCGATAAAATGATGCAACTTTTACTCGACCTGAGCGAAGATTACAACGAGCACATCAAAACATTTAAAGAAGCGGATCTGCTGTATGTTTATTTCGGATTACCTTTTAGCAATTTCAAAAAACCCTATTATACCATAATAGACAATTATATGATCTTTGCAAACAATGTGGGTACACTGGAATCGTTTTTAAACAGCTATACCAACAACCATCTGCTCATCAGCAATCCGGCTTATATCAGCGCCAGCAATCAGCTTCCTGAAAGCTCCAATCTTATTTTTTACATAGATCACCACAATTCAGCAACTATCTTCCAAAAGCACATTTTTCTGCCGTATTACAACCATTTCCTTGCCGAAAAAGGCTTAAAAAAATATGAATCCTTTACCTGCCAGCTTAGCGGCGATAAGGGTAAATTTCAGACCAATATTTTAATCAACAAACAGCCCGACGTTTTACAAAAAGATTCTTTAGCTTTATAACTCCAATTATCCCATATGCTAAAAAAGTATCTTATACTTTACTTTTTATTGTTTAGTGCACCCCTGCTTTTAAAGGCACAACAGTACGGTCTGTTCAATACCAGAACCCTTTTTGACGGATTTGAAAACCCTGCGCAGAAAACTTTTGTACTGGACTCTTCCCGAAAATTTGCCTCCAACTTTTTACTGCCCTATTTGGGTCTGAATGCTGCAAACAAAGGCAATAACGACCTCATCAGGAGGGCCATAAATGAAGGAACTTATAATGCCAGCAGCCTGCCGTTAAGAACAGGTGCCATCAATACCGTACACGAAAATATAAACATATACCTCCTCACTTTCAGGATATTTCAGTCCTACAAATGGCAAAAGGAGCTGGGCTTTTCCTGGCAACTCCGTAGCGATGGCCATGTAGATTATACGAATGAAACCCTTGCTATACTGGATTCTTACAAGCGATTTGACAATAACCCTTACGATGATGTGTTTAATAACGACGGCTATGCACAATCTTATCATCAGTTTAGCATGACCTACAGGGAAAACTACAATAAGAAACTTGCCTTTGGCGTTAAACTGAGCCTGTTAAGTGGCATTACCTATAATAAACTGAATATTTCCGATTCTTATCTGCATCAGGATTTTGCAAACGACCTCATCTCCTTACGGGTTAAAGGAATTTACCGGTCTACGTTTCAGGACGCAGATGAACTCTCGGCCCGCAACCTGGTGCCAACCTTTAGAAACCCCGGTATGGCGCTTAGCTTTGGTACCAGTTACCATGCCAGAAGTGGTGTGTTTATGATGGCCAATATCAAAGACCTGGGTTTCATTAAATGGCGAAAAAAAGCTTTCACCAATAAAATCAACACCCAGGTATTCATCGAAAATCTGTCGCAGAAATCGGCTAATCAGGTGGCCAATGAAATTGCAGACATTGCTATAGACGAGGCTGATACCGGCAGCTTCTATAGTGCAACCAATGCCAAAGTAGATTTTATGCTTTCTAAAGCATTTACCCTATCTGCACCCGATTTTACCTATACCCCCAGCCTTATAGTTTCCAAAAACCTGTTTTATAAAGGCGGGGAGGCCGCTTTTGTCAGCAAGTTCAAATACAAAGACCTGTCGTTAAGTGCAATTCCTGCCTACAATTTCAATAACCTGTTTTTCATGGGTCTTCAGGGAATGTACCAGACCCCGAATTTTGAAGTCTTCCTGGGCTCTGACAACCTGTTTAAAACGGTAAGTCAGGCAAACGGTGCCATCAAGGGGGATGCGGCTGTTGGCACAGGATACAACGGCGCATCATTTTATATGGGACTAGGCTTTAAATTCGGCAATACGGTAGAACATCCGCAAAACAGCAGTACCATGCCTGGTATAGATGATGAACAGAAAGGCTTCTTTAAACGCCTGTTCAGTGTGTTTTCGAAAAAACGATGATTATTTATTTTTGGGGCTTGTCGCCACGAAGTCTTTCAGGTAAAAAGGTTCAAAATAGGCTACATCTTCAAACTGTCCTTCTGCGTAAGCAGCATTGGCCAGCTGGCTCATATTTGCTGCGGAATTGAAATTATCGGACATAAAAACGGCATTTGCCTGCTGCAATACATTTTCGCATTTCATGGCGCCATCTCCTATAAAGGTAATTTGCGCCAAATCCAGTTCAGCAGCAAAGCTCTCTGTATCAATAATCTTTGCCTCGATGGGTCTTACCGGCTTTAGCCTGGCATCAAAAACAGCAGTAAACACTTCCATCCGCCGGGCATCTATCATAGGGCAAACCAGCCCTTCATAACCCGCATTTAGCTTCAGGAAACCGTCGGCCATCATTTTAAGTGTATCGATGGCTATAAGTGGCTTGTCCAATGCGAAACATAAGCCTTTCGCAGTTGACACCCCTATCCTTAAACCGGTATAAGACCCGGGCCCTTTACTTACGGCTACCGCATCCAGGTCCTTAAACTGTAAACCTGCCGTGTCCATCGCAGCTTTTATAAACAGGGTTAAACTACCCGCGTGGATATTGCTGGCCATTTGTTCTTTTAAGGCGATGGTTTCCCCATTTCTGGAAATAGCAGCAGAGCAAACTTGTGTAGCGGTTTCTATTTGAAGTATCGTAGCCATAGCGGGTAAATTAAGGAAAATAATGTTATGGAACAGGATCATGCCCGTGCCTGCCCCAGGGGTGACAGCTGCCGATCCGTTTTAAAGTGAGCCAGCCCCCTTTAAAAGGGCCATGTTTTTTGATGGCCTCTATCCCATATTGAGAACAGGTAGGTGTAAACCTGCAATTTGCTCCAAGTAAAGGTGATATGAACCATTGGTAGAGCTTAATGAGCCCTAAAAAAAGCCAGCCGATGAGCAGTTTAATCAGTCCCATCAGCTTTTCCTGCGTTTTTTCCTTCCAGCTCGGCCAACAGGCGTTTTAAAGCACCTGCAAGTTTTTTTTCCAGGAAAGAATAATCGTAAATCTTTTTACCTACAAATTGTACAGAAAGCAGCAGCAACTGATCGGCATCTTTCAGCAGGTTACCATAAAGCGCAGTTTCCTTTTGCAGGCGATAGGCTTCGCGGGTACGGCGTTTGATCAGGTTCCTGTCTACCGCCCTTTTGTACCGTTTTTTAGCCACATTAATCACTACCTGTACCGGAAACTGCTGTGCTTCGGTTACAAATAAATAAGAAATACGATAGGGGTATAATAAAAAAGAAGAACCGTTTTTAAATAGCAGGTCTAATGATTTCCTGCTGCATAACCGTTCTTCTTTATTGAATGTGTTCATCTTTTTGATTGCAAATCTGCAGATATTCTGATCTGCCGGTACCGGAAGTACCGCAATCAAAAATTATGCTTTGTGGCGGCCTTCGCTAGAAACCGTTAATCTTTTTCTTCCTTTTGCACGGCGTGAAGCTAATACTCTTCTACCGTTTGCTGTAGCCATTCTTTCGCGGAAGCCATGCTTGTTTCTTCTCTTTCTTTGCGAAGGTTGGAATGTTCTTTTCATAACTGTATTATATCTTGACTAATCTTTTTTAATAAGAGGTGCAAATATAGGGCGATTTTTATTTAATTGCAAATACAATTTGCTATAGTTTAATTTTCTTTTACATCCCAAGGGCTGCTTTCAGTTTTATATAGCCGGTTTTACTTACAGGCAGCCAGATATCTGATTTCAAAAGCACCACATAGCTGTCTTTTTCTTTCAGTTCAATACGGGTAACCTGTGCCAGATTGATGATATAAGAACGATGAATCCTGATGAACTGCTCCTGGTCAAGTGTGCGTTCAAAAAAACTCATGGTTTTGTTCTTATGGTAAATTCCTTCGGCCGTACTCAGCTTTACATAATCATCATCAGCCTCCAGGTAATGAATATCTGCTACCGCGATAATTTTGATCACCCCGTTCTTCTTTACCACGACCCTGTTGTTTTGGGCCGGACTTAAACTGGCCACTTCCAACAGTTCCTGGGTAACCACCTCTGCGTTATTTAACCGGGCAGGAAGTTTTTGCATCGCCTGTTCAAACCTGTTCTGCTCAATCGGTTTTAACAAATAATCAATCGCATTTACTTCAAAAGCTTTAATGGCATATTCGTCAAAAGCTGTGGTAAATATTACTGCAGGAGGTTTTTCTACCAGTTCGAGCATCTCGAAACCGCTGATCTTCGGCATCTGTATATCCAGAAAAATAAAATCGGGCTGATGCTGCCCTATGGCTTTTATCCCTTCAAAACCATCACTGCACTCGGCCACGACCTCAACATCAGGGAAATTACTCAGGTAATGTTTTACAACATCCCTGGCCAGGGGTTCATCGTCAATCAGTATTGTTCTCATCATTCTGCTGAGGTATTTTAAGCGTGGTTATAAACATATTATCCGGGGTGGCTTCTGTACGTAACAGTTTTTCATCTGCAAAAAGCAAATACAATCTGCGTCTGATGGCCGATAGCCCAAAACCCGTTCCGCCTGTTGCCTTCAATTCAGGATCAAAGGGGTTCTGGACCGTAATCACCAGATGGTTGTGCTGCAACTTCACTTCCATCGAAATGGTAATGGCCGCTGCAGTGTTGTACAATCCAAATTTTATCGCATTTTCCACAATAGGTTGCAAAAGGGTTCCCGGAAGGCATAAATTTAAGGTTTCTTCGGCTATTTTCACATCAATATTTAAGCGATGGCTAAACCGTACCTTTTCTATATCGAGGTAAAGCCCGATGTATTCCATTTCCTCTGCTACATTGACCCAAACCTCATCATCTCTTTTTAAGGTACCCCTTAAAAAGGAAGCAAGCCTGGTGATCATTGTTCCTGCCTCCTTTGGGTTCACTATGGTTAGGGCATAAACTGAGTTTAAACTGTTGAACAAAAAATGGGGCTGTAACTGGTGACGCAGCTTGTTCAATTCGGCCTCTTTGGACAGGTTTTGCGCCGCAAGCAGCCTTTCCTGTGTAGCCGATTGCTCTTCCAGGCGATACCACAAAATATTAGCCAGGGCACACCAGGCTATAAAAACAAAGAGGATCAGGAAACGTACTGTAAGCGAAAATTTCAGAAAATTGATATAAGTCTGCTGATCGGAGAAAAGCGCCAGCAGCAGAAACTTGCTGGCAAAGGTGATGAACAGCGCCAGGATAAAGGTAAGCGCCAGTACAAAAACGATGGTCTCATTTTTAGGCTGATAAAACCCCAGCAGGTTGCTCAGGATGATACAGGCCAGTGCCAGTAAACCATTTGTAATTACACTATCGGCAATAGAAATGGGCCAGCTAAAATTCAGCGTTGTGTTAAAAAGAACAATAAATACCACTACCCATCCCAGAAAAATAAATGAGGCAATTTTTTTAATCCGGCGAATGGATAAGGGTGTATTCGTCAAAACAATTTAATTGAAGGAGTTGAAAATGGTAAAAGTTGTTGTAAGAACGACTTATGTTGATTTACATTGTCTAAAAAACCATTAACATCATCTGGTTCGTGCAATACAGAGGCGAGTTCAGCACCATCCGTGGGCGACTGTATCTCGTAAAGATCAGCCACACAAATAAAGTTCCAGGTTACCAGATCACCTCTGCAGTTCCTGAAAGGGTTATGAAAACTGTCGGCCTGACTTTCGGCTTTGCAAAGTGCTTCATTGCTATCTGTCGAAACGATCAGCCTCAGCTGCTCATCAAACTGCGGTGCATGGTTACCCTCTCCGGTAATTATCTGATAAATGTATCGTGCTACAAACCATTTCATGATCATGTATTTTAAAAGTTTCTGATATCAACCCCACCAAACATAGTCACCCCCTCAATAATTAATACTTTACGCGGTTCATCGGCAGCAGGGGTACCAAGTGCTCTTTTATCGTCAATGCCCCCAAATATCGCAGTAACTTCCGATTTGATTTCCCAGCTTGGGGGGATAACAATCTTTACACCGCCAAAAACAGCCACTACGTCAATTTTAATCACCCCTTCAAAATCGGCCTGGCTAAGGTCCACATCAGCCCCGCCAAAAACTGCTACTACTTCTCCCCCTTTAAAGTTCTTTGAATAAACCTTGTGCTGGTTCCCGGCAAAAATACTCACCGATTCAATAACGTCGTTTCTATCGCGACTGGTGTAAGGATCTTCAGCAGTCTCATCTCCGGGTATATTTAAATTACCCATTTCAGCATATTTACGCTTCATCCTGCTTTTCCATTTGCCATGCCACCTGTCGTGCTCTGTCTTTGACCTCGCAGGTTTAAAAAGAAGGACCAGGCCCAGCACGATAAATATCATGGCAAAATAGTACCTGGACACATCAAAGTCGACTATATTTTTGACTGTAAAAAACACCCCCACAAGGGTAAGGATCATCCATCCCGGTCCATTATAGTTTCGCTTGTAGCCAATCAGCAAGCCAATCACGATTAATAAGGTAGGCCAGCTGAAAATCCAGTCGGGTACCTCTACCCCCACATTCCTTAAAAGAAAAACCAGCCCCACACCTATAATGATCAGCCCGCCGCATACCCTGCTAGAATTACTTCTTACTTTTTCCATTTTTTTATATGCTTAATAATATTGTTAAAGGTACAGTACCTCTTTTTTTTAATTCAATGCAGTTTTTCGTTTAATCTGCATGGTCAAAAGTAGACAGCTCAGCGCAATTTCGGAATACCAGGTGTATATATGAGGGTCTTCTGCCGGTAAACGTCCGTATTTTGCCGGTAAAACAAAACACCCGGATAGTTTAAGTCTATCCGGGTGCAAAAAAAATAAGTTCTTAATTATTTTGCTTTCAGCAAGTCCCTGATTTCTGCAAGCAGTACCTCTTCTTTTGAAGGTGCCGCAGGCGCAGCAGGCGCTGCTTCTTCCTTACGTTTCATAGCGTTCATTGCCTTAACGAGCATAAACACCGCCAAAGCAAGCAACAGGAAGTTAATGGCTACAGTAATAAAATTACCATAAGCAAAAATTACAGTATCGGGAACCTTTTTGGCATCCGCAAGTGCCAGTCCTTCAGTTACTGTCCCTTTTAAAACCACATACATATTGCTAAAATCAGGAGATCCTATCACCGCTGAAATTAAAGGCATAACCAAATCGTTCACTACACTGTCGATGATTTTACCAAATGCCCCCCCGATGATCACACCGACAGCCAGGTCCATTACATTGCCTTTAATGGCGAATTCTTTAAATTCTTTTACAAATCCCATATCATAGTTGTTTTTAGTTTAAACTAATTTATAAAAATCATACCATAAATCCGGAAAGCTATGTTAAAAAAGCATTAACCTTAAAAAATTTTCCAGTGATTATCCAGTAATTGTCCAGTGATCGTCCAGTGATTGTCCAGTCTGAACTGTATAATTATTGTTTAATTATCGATTGATGAACTTATAACTTTTTTCTGTTATGTAAGGTTTGCAGCAGATTTTAACAATCCTGAAAAGGAATATAATTTTCCGGATTACTTTTATCTGTCCGAAATGTGTATTTTTGGAGCGGGTACATAAATACCTGCTCATCATTTTATGCTAAAACAACATCTACAACAAAAATTACTTCAGAAGTTATCGCCACAGCAAATTCAGTTTATTAAGCTGCTGCAGGTACCAACGGTTGCTTTAGATACACGCATAAAGGAAGAACTGGAAGAAAACCCAGCTCTTGAAGATCCCAGCTTGATGATTGCTGAGGAGCCGAAAGGAGAATATGATGATCTGAACGATACCCCGGAAGATTTTGAAGCCGGCAGCGGTGAAGAAAGTGCCGATGAGTTTAACGTTGATGATTACCTGCAGGACGATGATGTAAATGATTACAGCACTTCGTATAATAACGGGGATGACGATGAAGAAAAAAAGGAAACGCCTATAGCTATAGAAAGCACGTTTTTCGAAAGCCTTCAGGAACAGCTGGACTTAGTCCCCCTCTCCGATCAGGATTTTATTATCGGCAAGCAGATTATAGGCAGCCTGGATGACGATGGTTATTTAAGGAGGCCTGTTACTTCCATGATAGATGATCTTGCCTTCTCGCAAAACGTAATGGTTGAAGAAGAAGATGTACTGGAAATGCTGAAAGTAATCCAGAATTTTGATCCTCCCGGCATTGCTGCCAGAGACCTTCAGGAATGCCTTACCTTGCAGTTGAAACGTAAGGACCCAAATAACCCCATCATTCAGAAAGCAATTCTCATCGTTGAAAATTACCTGGATGAATTCACCCGTAAGCATTACGACAAACTTGAAAAATCTTTAAACCTGAGTAGTGAGGATTTAAAAGAGGTGGTTGCCGAAATCCTGCGTTTAAATCCAAAACCCGGTGATTCTAACCAGGTTACTACGAAACAACTGCAGATCATCCCCGATTTCCATGTCAGCAATAATGATGGGGTGCTGATCCTGACCCTGAACTCAAAAAATGCACCCGAGCTTAGGGTAAGCCGCTCCTATATCGATATGTTTGACCACTACGATAAGGCTGCGCAAAAAGACAAGAAGATGAAGGAAGCCGTTCAGTTTGTAAAACAGAAGCTGGATTCGGCAAAATGGTTCATTGATGCCATCAAACAAAGACAGCAAACCCTTCTTAAAACCATGAATGCCATTATGCAATACCAGTATGAGTATTTGCTGACCGGTGACGAGCGTAAGATGCGCCCAATGATCCTGAAGGATATTGCAGATAAAATAGACATGGACATTTCGACGGTCTCACGTGTGGCCAACTCCAAATATGTACAGACCGAATTTGGTACTTTCCTGCTAAAATCCTTCTTTTCGGAGGCCATTCAAACAGAGAGCGGCGAAGAGGTATCCAATAAAGAGGTGAAAAAGATCCTGGAAGATTGTATCGGAAACGAAGACAAACGTAAACCACTGGCAGACGAAAAGCTAACTGAAATCCTTAAAGAAAGAGGTTACAACATTGCAAGGAGAACAGTAGCCAAGTACCGCGAGCAGATGAACATTCCGGTGGCCAGGTTGAGAAAGGAACTTTAACCCCTTACCACATCCTGGTACCGCTAAAAACCTCATAAACATTATTTAACTGCAGGCCCAACACAATTTCATGGCTCCCGTTGCTTACCTGGTTCAGTCCCGATGTGGTAAAATCGTAGGCATAGGTAAGGTTAATGAGTTTACTGATGTTAATTCCGGCCAGGGCAGAAAAGGAATCGTCTTTACGGTAGCTCCCTCCTACCCAGAACCTGTCTTTAAAGGCCATTTTAAGGTTTACATCTATTGAAGCCGGAGTTGGGCTAACCTGTTTAAACATAATTGAAGGGGTAGCGCTAATCACATCATCAATGTACATCCGGTAACCTGCAGTTACAAAAAAGTGTGGCACCTCTTTGCCGCTGTTATAATTAGGATCACTGGTAAAAGACAACTTTTGCGAGAGTACCTGCTGAACGGAAGCCCCCGCAAACAAACGTCCGCTATATAACCAAAGTCCAAAGCCCAGATCGGGCTTAAGCTGACTCAAAAGCTGGTTGGATACTGCCCTTTCATTGATCTGATCTTCAAAATGTAACGCATTTGCATCCAGCGCAATCCTGCTGATCCCTGCTGCAATACCTACAGAAAGGTTAAACGTGTTGCTGAGTTGCAGATGATAGGCATAGGTTAAACTGGCATCCAGGCGCGAAAGCGGACCGGTTTCATCGTAAACCGCTGTAACACCCATACCATGGTGGGCTGGAGAGGAGGTGTAGTTTTGCATGTAGTTTCGGCTCATGGGATCATCGCCCTTATCGGGCAGTGACAAGGCATTACGCCAAAGGTATCCACCTCCCAGGTTCCAGTGCGCGGTGAGAAATGAAGTTTGTGGTGCACCTTCAATACCCGCCCATTGCTTGCGAAAACCTGCTTTTACATCGGCATAATTTTCAATGCCGCTGATGGCAGGGTTCAATAGGTAGTTGTTGAACAAATACTGGGTATATTGAGGGCGCTGTTGAGCGGTGCATAAAACACCGTACGTCATTAATAATGTAATAAAGTAAATCCTAGCGCTCATTTATCGTACCAGTGTCAATGCACCCTTAATTATTTGTTTCCCGTTTTTTGGATCGATCATATAATAATATGTACCAACCGGCAATTGTTTTCCATTATAATTACCATCAAAAGGTATTGAATATCCCTGACTTGAAAAAATTTTTTCGCCATATCGGTTAAAAATATCAACTGCAACACCAGGATAAGTTTCGATATACTTTAAAACCCAGGTATCATTTACACCATCGCCATTCGGGCTAAAGGCATTGGCAGCATTTATGGAACTGACCAGATGTACCTTTACTTTAGCGGTAGTACTGCAACCCGATCCAGTGGTAACGGTTAAGGTATATTCGCGGTCTTCATCAATTTTAACCGTAGGGTTCAACACATCATCGCGGTCTAAACCGGCAGCCGGCAGCCATTTGTAACGCAGATTACTTCCGCTGGCCCGGGCATCTATCCTGATTTCGCCTCCCGAAAGCAAATAGATATCCCGCTTAAGGTCCAGTTCTGGTAAAGGATTTACCCTGATGGTTTGTGTAATGCTTTCTTCACAGCCTGCAGCAGAACTGTAGTGATAGGTTAAGGTATGGGTACCGACCCCTGCAAGCCGGGGATCAAAATCTCCATCAACACTAATGATACCCGGGCCAGAGTAGCTTGAATTTTGAGGAGGAATACCCAGGGTTTCTCTTGCGCTTTGTATCCGGAATACTGCAGAATTCAAGCATACAGGGGCAATAGGATCAAAAACCAATGCCGGAGCGGGATAAAGTGTAACATTCTCAATAAGGGGTTCAACGCAATTATCGCCCGAGTAGGCCAACAGCTTAATGGCTATGTTTTTGGGCATAGAACTGGTGGCCGGGGGCGGGCTAAGCTCATAAAACGCATCCGGTTCAGGGTCGTTTACGGTCAGTTGCGCTGCATCATCTATAAGCCAGACCAGTCTGATTATTTTCCCGCTGTTTATTGTCGATTTGTTTTGAACAGTAATTTTTCGGCTGCTGCAAAGCGCATTTCTGTTCACAACATCAAACACAGGTGTAATATGCCCTCCATTTACCGTAAACTGTTTGGAAACAGAAAATGAACAGCCATTGGCATTGGTTGCTGTTAATGTTACAGTATAATTGTTGCCTATGCGGTATTGGTGACTCCCATTGGTCTGGGTCGATACATTATCGGCAGCCAAAGCAGCCCCATCACCAAAATTCCAGGAATAAGTTAAACCTGTAATGCTGGCATCGGCATTTACCGATTTATTAGTGAACTGAGCTACATCATTAACACATACTGTTGGCAAGGTAAAATCAACAACAGGCAAACTGTGAATGACGACCTCCCTTTTTGCCGCCAGGCTCTGACAGCCATTGGCGGTTTGGGTAATCAGTGTAATGGTAAAAGTACCTGCGTTCTGGTAAGTATGTTTAGGGTGCTGTAGGGTTGATACCGCGGAGCCGTCACCGAAATCCCACTGCCAGGAAACCATCGGACCTGCAGCAGAGGATGAAGCATCAATAAAAGCAATTTCCTTGTTGACGCATCCGGTTGCCGGAGCAGAAAAAGCAGCATTGATTTTAGGACGGATACTAATTGTAAATGTTTTAACATCCGACATGCAAGCTTCATCAAGGCCGGCAGAAAGTTTTACTTCAAAGGATCCCGAGGAAGTATAAACATGTTTAGGGTTCTGCTCTGTTGAAGTACTGTTATCACCAAAATCCCATAACCACTTATTTAAAGCCCTGTTGTCTGGCAGATTTGAAGTACTGAGGTCCGTAAACTGGATTTCTGTGTCCGGACAATTGTCGGCAGCCACATTGAAGTCTGCTATAGGCAACGGAAACACGTCAAATGGATAGGTGAATTCAGCACCTTCACTCAGGCAGCCGCTCCCATTGTTGGGCAATTCTATTTTGATGACCACCTCATGTTGCCCCAATGCATAAAATGTAATGTTTTTATCATAGGTATATTCATAAGACAAACTGCCATCCGATGCCGTAATGATCCTTGGATTTAAAGTTCCTTCTTCTTCCGTTCCATCATCCAGTTTCCAGGTAATTTTAGACACCAGGTAGGGCAGGATGACTTTAAAATCTGACTCCTGTCCAACACAGGCGTTCTGGGCATCCCGTTGGGTAATTTTGTTGCTTACCAGGAAATAAGTATTGGCTGCAAGGTTGGTGCCAGCCGAATAGGCATAAGATTCATGAGCTCCAAAACCATAGGCTACAGCATTAAAACCTTCATTGGCGGTAAGGTAGGAACTGATATCTGTGATTTCGATCTGCGTGTAGGAATATGTTGGATTGGATGGTACAGGGTTCCAGGTTGCATTTACCGCCTGACCGTTAACCTTAAAAGTTGAGGTAGCAGTCGTTTTCATCAATACATTGATGTACCTATGATCAATATTCTGTTGATCGGAAGAAAATAGTGTGGTTGACTTGACGTTAAATTCGACAGGATTAAGGAGCACCATTTCCGGGTCACCAATTAACTCCTCGCCACTGCCAGATGAGCAAGCCTGGGTAAGCGAATACTGGGCCACACTTATATGCTTATTGGCTGTTATAAAAGAAGCCTCGGTAAGTTCCTGACTCGTGAAAAACTCTCCTTTACTTAAGGAAATTGCCTGGCCGTTAAACTGTACATTGGTGTTGTCTTGCCCGGCAAGTATCCTTACAATATAGCGCCGGTCTTTAAAAGGCGCAACGCCATAATTTTTGCCCCAACTACCAGGCGGGTACAATTGCTGGAAGAGCGGATCACGGGAGCCATTACAGCCTATGATGAGTGAGGTACTGCCCGAATAGGCGGCAAAACGTTTATTGCAGTTATCGGGTGAAGCGGGATCAATTTCTGCGTAAACACCAGTCAGGTCTTCGCGGTTGGCGGGCATGTATTCATATACATCTCCGGCATTTGCCAGGAGTACAGGAAAGGTGGTACCGTCCTTTCTATGAACAATAAGCCTGGTATCAGGATTTGCAGCAACCAGAACCAGGAAATTTTTACTGGTTTCCCTGTTGCTTTGGTCCTGTGTATAATTCATGGAATAATATTCCCTCCCCAAAGCTTCTATGGGAAGAATAAGTGAAGCTGCAGAACGTGCACCGGCATAGATGTGTTCAAATACGGCTACTTTTTCATGCCCAGGCGTAACCTGAACATGAATGCCTTTATTAGGAACACTTCTGTTAATATCAGTTATTTCGTCAAGATAGGCATCGGTCCTGGGCACATCAACCCATACAACCGTATTTGCCGGGACAGTTATAGGCGCAGTATTAAATGTCCCACAACTAACAGTTACTTCAGAAGCAACTTTAGCGGTGATATAAATACGTACATTAGCCAGGGCAGGTACTCCTGTATTGCCATTCCTGGAGGGGTCGTGACTGGGGAATACAGCCCAAAAATCTTTCCCTTCATTGGAAATGTTCTGGGCTTCCGCAGCAAAACACAGGAAGCAGGAGAGCATCCATAGTATTAAACCCCATCTATACATAACTTAGATATCCCTTAATAGGATATCTAAGATAACAGATTTTGTCGTAATAAAAATTCAAGTTGCTGGTTTGCAAGCAATAATTTTGCGGTCAGGTCCCTGTTCTCCTTGCGAAGCATGTAAATTTCATATGCCTTTTCAATATTGATCTTCAGATCTGCCTCCATCCATGGCTTTTGAATGTACCGGTAAACCTGCCCTTTGTTTATCGCATCAATTACGGCATCAATATCCGTATACCCCGTTAAGATCATCCTTATCGGATCAGGATGTTTCTCCAATATCGAAGCCAGGAACTCTACGCCCGTTGTTTTAGGCATTCTTTGGTCGGTGATGATGATATGAATTTCTTCTTTATCTAAAATAACTCTGCCTTCATCAGCAGACTCAGCGGTAAAAACATTATACAACCTCCTGTAAGTAGCTTTAAAGGCACTTAAATTATGAGGTTCATCATCAACATATAGGATATTCACATTCATTTGTTTGGAAATAAAAGTTAAAAATACTTTTTTATTATTACTCTTAAAAGCCTATTTTTAGTTCTTTCAATAATTTACCTATTTTTTTTTAATTTTATCGCATACATACATAAAGAAATGCAGTTCCAAGCTTATTCAGATACCAATTTTGAAGCACGAATCCATCAAACAAAACAACTCAATACCAGCTACAAACCCCTATTATTTAACACCAAAAACAGTACCGAAAAGCAAAATCTTGCAGATCTTTTAATTAAAAACCCGCACATACAGATTTTTGATACCATCCAGGCCCAGGTAACTGAACTGGTAAAATGCCTAAATCCCGGTATTGCCCCTGCTGCTGCAGGGCAACTGAGCAAAGCTCATTTTGGAAATATCCCTGCTGAAGACTACGGCCTGTGGGTATATTATCCCTGGTCCGAAAAACTGGTACACCTGCTGGATGAAGAAGAGTTTGCCGTTGTAAGAACAAACAGGAACAAACATAAAATAACTGCAGAAGAACAGCTGAGCCTTTCTAGTAAAAGGATTGGTGTAATGGGGCTTTCGGTTGGACAATCTGTTTCGTTGACCCTGGCTATTGAAAGGGGATTTGGAGAATTGAGGATTGCAGACTTCGATGAACTTGACCTTTCCAATTTAAACCGAATCAGAACGGGGGTACACAATATCCATCTTCAAAAAACAGTTATTGTTGCCCGTGAAATTGCAGAAATTGACCCCTACTTAAATGTAGTGTGTTTCCATGAAGGCATTACCGACCAGAATATAGATGCTTTTTTAACAGAAAATGGCAAACTGGATCTATTAATTGATGAATGCGATAGTTTTGATGTAAAAATTAGTGCCCGCGAAAAAGCGAAAGCACTGGGCATCCCTGTTTTAATGGAAGGCAGCGACCGCTGTACTATAGATATCGAGCGTTTTGACCTTGAGCCGGACAGACCCGTTTTACATGGTTATGTCGCACACATGGACATGGCTGCTTTCAAAAATCTGAAAAGCCTGGATGAAAAACTACCCTACATAGCCCCTGTAACGGGCGTAGAAACACTGTCTCCACGCATGAAGGCCTCTGCAATCGAAATCATGACTACCATTTCTACCTGGCCGCAGCTGGCCAGCGCGGTAACTTATGGAGGCGGAATTACAGCCGACCTTTCGAGAAAAATATTGCTTGGTGGTTTACGGGTATCCGGAAGGTTCTTTATTGATATGGACGAACTGATCTCTGATGAAAGTCCGGAGATAAAAACAAACGAGGAAAAAGCAGTTAAACAGCTGAATGTTTCGGAGGTTGAACAATTTTTATCAGACAGACAGATCGGAAGCGGGGCAAGTGGTGATGCGCTGTCTGAAGAACTTATCGGAGCGCTGATTGCAGCAGCTGGCAAAGCACCTTCGGGAGGCAATAACCAGCCATGGCACTGGCATTACCGGCAAGGAACATTGCATCTGTTTATGAACAGGAAAGTATCAGGTGCTTATTTAGACCCGGATTACATTTCCAGCTATACATCACTCGGTGCAGCCATTGAAAACCTGCTGCTGGAGGCAGCTGTAAACGGGCTGACTGTAACCTGGCAATTCACTCCCGAACATTTCCCGGAGCATATTGCGCTGTTCAGCTTTAAAACAGACGGACAAGCCAGTGAACAGGAAAAAAATCTGGCGGCACAGATTGCCAACAGACATACCAACCGCAACACCGGCCAGACTCAGGAAATCAGCGAAGCCGACCTTCAGGAGCTTCAAAATACAATTGCCGGCAGCGAAATTAACCTGCAATGGCTCAAAGGAGCCGAGGAAAAAACGGCACTGGGCGAAATCTCAGGCGAAGCTGATCTGCTTCGGATGTTTATTCCGGCAGCACATCATGATTTTATTGTAAAAGAGATGCGCTGGACCAAAGAAGAAATTACAGAAACTGAAGATGGTATAGGTATCAATACCCTTGACCTGAGCAATAACGATCAGATTGGATTAAGATTGATGAAAGATGAAAAGGCAGTTCAGTTCCTGAAAAAGATAAAAGGTGGCAGCGCCTTCAAAAAACTTGCATTAAAGCAATTCCAATCATCCCCCGCAATTGGCTTAATTACACTACCCGAAAGCAATCCTTTAAATTACCTGAAAGGTGGCATGGCGGTAGAGAAAATGTGGCTGGCAGCCACGGCATTAGGCTATCAAATACACCCCGTAAATGTTCCTTTAATCTTCTTTTACAAGAATAATTTTCAGGAATTAAACGATCTGCCGGAAGAAAATAGAAAGCAAATTTTCAATTTACATCAAAAATTCAAGCATTTGTTTAAAATAACTGATAATATTGCAGAAATATTTTTGTTTAGAATTTTTAAAGCAGAATCATCACCACAACGTACAATTAGAAAACCTTTAAATAAAACTTTGTCCATTGGAACAGCATAAACCGCAGATCAATAAGCTTTATTTTAAAGCTTTCAGGGCCGTAGACGATCGGGCGGCCTGCATGAAATTTATTGAGGGGCATACACACGTATTAGAAATATTTGGCATTACTAAAATTACTTCGGCAAAAATAGACTGGGTGCTGAATCCCGATGTTTATGCTGTACTGGTAAGCGCTGAGGAAAACGGCAAGGCCCTTGCAGGGTCCCGGATCCATCGCGCAAACGGCATCAACCCACTTCCTATTGAAGAAGCTGTAGGTTATATGGACGACAAAATACATACCATGGTAAGCGACCGGACGGCCAACGGCACAGGTGAGCTTTGTGGCGTATGGAATTCATGGGAGATTGCAGGTCTGGGTGTCGGCAGTCTGTTTTTAAGTCAGGTAAGTGTTGCCCTGTCCAGTCTTATCGGTTTAACCACGCTTTTTGGTTTAACAGCCCCCGCAACTCACCGGAATGCTGTGCGGGGTGGCTTCAGGGTGATTACCGAGATTGGAATAAATGGCCGTTTTTACTACCCGAAAGAAGATCTGACGGCAACAGCAGTAATTACTGATGAACTGGAAACTTTACCACTGGCGATTGATGAAGTACGCAACAACATCTTCTCTTTCAAAGCTAACCCGAAACAAATATTCCAGATCCCCAATAAGGCAAATGATGGTTTTATAGACGTCCACATCGATATTGCATTATGATCCTGAAGCACATTAGAAACCTGGCTGTATTAAGCCTAATGCTGCTCTCCGCATTTTTTAACCATGCCTCTGGACATCATATCCTGCTTGCAGACACAGACGATGCATCGAATGCACAGGCCCATAAACAGGATTCACTGGTAAACATCCTGCACTTTTCAAAGCTTTATATCAGTAAGTCTGATGCTATTGGTATCCATGCGGTAATTGCTAAAGATGCAGAGTTTCGTAAGCCGGCATCTAATATTATCAATATCGGTAATTATCCTCATCCGGTTTGGATAAAAACAGTTGTTCCATCTTATATAGACCTCACAAAATATGTAAATATCCTGATTGATCAACCCCGGTTAAAACAGGCAGAGGTTTATTTTGTAAAGGACAATAAAGTTTTAAAGAAATTTGAATACAACAATTATACCCTGGTTGCTTCCATGGAAAATTCAGGCAACCTCAAAACATTCAAAATCCCTAAGGACATTATCGCATCAAACCCTGTCATTTACATAAAACTGCATTCAGATGACGTGGTAATCTCCCCCGTTTTTATAAGTAAAAGCAGCAATCTATTAGAGCTTTTTTCACTAAGAGACGTATTTTTTGGGATTTACACCGGCATCATGATGATCATGTTTGCCTATAATCTCTTTCTTTTTTTTAGCGTAAAGGACGTCAGTTACCTGAATTACATATTTTGTATTCTGTTTACCTGGCTTACCCAAACTACTATACAGGGATATTTTGACAAATACTTTTACATAAACAGCCTCTGGTTTAACAGCATTTCAGTTATTCTTTTTTCCAACCTGGGGCTAATTGCTTCGATCCTGTTTACCAAATCGTTCTTAAACACGAAAAAAAACACGCCAAAGCTGCACACCATATTAAATATAATGCTCGTATTAACCGTAATCAGCACTATAGTATTGTTTATGGGTTATAAGAAGGTATCCTTTATTGGCATGCAGGTTTCTATTTTTGGAGGATCCATCGTTACCTTCATCAGTGCCTTAAATGCATACTTTAAGAAGAACTTTAAACCAGCAGGTTATTACCTGGCCTCCTGGTCGTTCCTGTTTATAGGGATGATGATCTTTATTCTGAAAGATTACGAGATCATTAAATATTCTATTTTTTCTACTTATTCTGTTCAGTTTGCATCGGTCCTGGAAGTGTTATTGTTATCATTTGCATTGGCCGACAGGATCAATTTCTTTAAAAATCAGAATGAATTAGCGCAGAAACAAGCTCTGATGGCACTTAAAGAAAATGAACGCCTGGTAAGAGAACAAAATATTGAACTGGAAAACAAAGTAAATGAGCGTACCATCGAATTACAAAATACCAATTCGAGTTTAAATGTGGCGCTCACCAATTTAAAGGATACCCAGTCACAGCTGGTTGATGCGGAAAAAATGGCTGCATTAGGTCAGTTAACTGCCGGTATTGCACATGAGATCAACAACCCGATAAATTTTGTGACCTCTAACATCAAACCATTACAACTGGATATAGACGACCTGAAAGAGATCATCCATCGGTATGAACAGGTTGATTATACTTCAGCTAACGCGGCCGAGCAGTTGCAGGAGATTGATGCCTTTAAGAAACAGATAGACCTTGACTTTATCAATAACGAAATAGAGAGTTTGCTGGTTGGGATAACAGACGGTGCTAAAAGAACAGCTGAAATCATCCGAAGCCTGAGAAACTTCAGTCGTTTGGACGAAGATGACCTGAAACCTATCGACCTGAACGAAGGGCTGCAATCTACCCTGGTCCTTGTAAAAAACACGATGCCAGACAACCTGACTGTTGTTAAAGATTTAGGGAACCTTCCAAAAGTGGAATGTCTTCCCGGAAAAATAAACCAGGTATTTATGAACCTGATTTCCAATGCCATTCAAGCCATCAAATCGAACGGCAAGAACAGAGAGGAAGAACAGCTGACCATCCGTACCTGGTATGAAGAAAATATTGTTAAAATAAGCATCAAAGATACCGGAACCGGTATGACAGATGAAGTTAAACATAAAATATTTGAACCTTTTTTCACTACAAAAGAAGTTGGAGAAGGAACAGGCCTCGGTTTATCAATTGTTTTTAGTATTATTGAGAAACATAAAGGTCATATCGATGTTCTCTCCGAGGTAGATCAAGGTACAGAATTCATCATTACATTACCTGTAAATACTAAATAACAACGCCCGTACTATGAGTGCACCCAATGTAAGAGTTCTATATATTGATGATGAAGAAAACAACTTGCAGGCATTTAAGGCAAGTTTTAGAAGGCAATATGAAATATATACCGCAATATCTGCTGCTGATGGTTTAAAGATTCTGGAAAATGTTTCTGTACATGTTATCCTGGCCGATCAGAAAATGCCCGGCACCACTGGGGTAGAGTTCTTTAAAAGCATTACAGATACCTATCCTGATCCCATCAGGATACTTTTGACAGGATATACAGATATTGAAGCACTTGCCGATGCCATTAACCATGGGGATATCTACAGATATATCACAAAACCATGGAATGATCTGGAGTTGCACAATTCCATTAAAAATGCTTACGACGCATACCGGTCTAAAATTGACCTCAGAAATAAAATGGCCGAACTTGAAAAAACAAATGATGAACTCAACAGGTTTATTTACAGTATATCGCATGAACTGAGGGCACCATTGGTTTCGGCGATGGGTATTGTTAACCTGGTAAAGATGGAAGGCATGTTCGAATCAAGCGGTGAGTACTGGAGTCTGATTGAAACCTGTTCCAATAAACTGGATTACTACATCCAGAAAACACTTCAGTATTATAAAAATAACAAAACTGTTTCTGAACATACCCTGGTAGATTTTAATAAACTGGTACCCGAATTGATCGACCTGTATTCGTATGCCGATAAAGAAACTACGTTTAGTACTAATATTGAGCAGGAAGTTCCTTTTTACGGGGATGCGTTCCGGATAGAAGTGATACTTGGGAATCTGATTTCGAATGCCATAAAGTATCAGAAAGAAACCGAGGCAAATAAAAAGGTAAACATACATATTGAAGTAAGAAAAGATCTGGCTGAAATTTCCATTCACGACAATGGAATGGGTATCCTGAACGAACACCTGGAAAAGATATTTACCCAGTTCTTCAAAAGTAAAGTTAACCATGGTAGCGGATTAGGCTTATTCATTGTCAAAGAGGCATTAAATAAGATTAATGGAAAAATAGCCGTAAGCTCTGATCCAGCTGAGGGCACTACCTTTAAAATAACCATCCCCAATGTTAAATAGCCATAGAACAGTATTATTGATTGATGACAATGACGTAGATCTCACTATCAATTCAAAAATCATTAAGATCTCAAACCTCTTTGACGAAATTGTAGTATGTCAATCCGGAGACGAGGGGCTTGCCTATTTAAACAGGTGCCTGAGTGAGGAGAAAAAACTACCAGATTTTATTTTACTGGATATACAAATGCCCGATATGGATGGCTTTGAGTTTTTAGAACTTTATAAAAAATTGCCTAAACAACTTACCGGGAAATGCCTGATTGCAATGCTTTCATCAACCCTTGATTTTGGGGACATAAAAAAAGCTGAAGCCAGCCTGCACGTGGTAAAACTATTGAGGAAACCGCTGTTCCCAAAAGAACTGGAAGATCTTTTAAAGAAACACTTTAGTTCTTAGAAGCCTCTGGTAGAGGCTTTTTTTATGCATATTAAACTGCCCACTTGTATTCTTTTTTGTTATTTTAGCTACAGAATAATATTGAACTATGAGCGAAGAACCGGTTAACGAATCATTTGGTATTTTAAGAAGTTTAAAAAAACTAATTTTTGTGGATAGCAACGAGACTACCGATCCGGAACTAAAACCGGGAGTAACTACACCAGTACCTGAAACAAAATCAAAAGAAAATGTAACTACTGCCACACAAACTGATCTAACGCAAAATACGGCGGAGTTACCAGCAACAGATTTGAAACAAATGAAGATTAAGGTATTGGAAATCCTGGAACAAATGAACCAACCAGGGATCGACTTTTTTGAAGTTTGGAATGCTGCCGCAGAAATGGGCAGTGTTGACGCTGGCTCCATTAAAGCAGCTTTCACTTCTTTGAAGTATGTAGACAAAACCCTGGACAAGAACAAACTGATCAGATCAGCGCAGTATTATTCGACTGAACTTAAACAGGTTATAGATAAGGAAACTGAGCAAAAACAACAGCAAAAACAAAATATCGAAAAAAATCTGGTTGCAGAAAAAGCAAACTTAAGTGATGAGATACAATTGCTTGAAAAAAACATTGCTGAATTACAGCTGAAATTAAGTACAAAACAAAAAGACCTGAAAGAAATCAATGTTAGGTATACTCCGCAGCTCCAGGACATTGACCATAAAATTGCGATTGGCAACACTGCTGTAACCGAAGTAATTAATGATATCAAAAATGCCTTGAGCATCATTGAAAGTAATATAAACTAAAACCCTACTATGGAAAACAAAAATCAATATGTAAACATTCCGGCCGAATTGAAAAGCCAGCTACCTATATTTCAGGTACTGGGAGATCATTTACCAAGCCAGATGCAAACACCCCAGGCAAGAAAAACCATTTCAAGTATCTTGTTCTGGGTTATCATTCTGGGTGGTTCCTATGCTTTTTTTAAGTTTCTGCCCACCATGTTGCTTTATGCGGGAAAAAGCATCCTGTTTGTTATTTTCAGCATTATTCTGATTACGCTGCTGTTACTGGCTCCCAAGATAATTGCCCTGCTCCACCGTTTGGGTACTGTCCTTCTTTTTAAAGGCGAAAAAGCAGTGATAAGAAACAACCCTATTGAGACACTACAGCTGCTTTCAAGAGATGCCAAGGACACCTTAAAACGCGTTAAAGACAAAATTGCAAATGTAGATGGTGTAAGGATTGACATGATTCAAAGCGGGGAGACTGCACAAAAGACCGCGGAGGAGAAGTATACTTATGCCAAGAGGTTTACTGTTGAAGCGGCGAATCTGGATGAAAAGGCAAAACAGGAAAATACCAATAACAATAATGAAAAGGCTAATGAATACGGTCGGGACGCCAAAGAAACCCGTACCAAAGCATTCCTGCTAGGTAAAGAAGGCGAAGCTGAGGAACAAAATGCCAGAAGCTATGTACAATATGCAAACCAGTTTGCCAAAGTACTGGAAGTTTTAAAAGACAACGAAAGTGCTGCCCGGATCTATGTGAGTACACTTGACAGCAGTATTTCCATTATTTCCAAGAAGCTGGAAGCTACACAGAAAATGAAAAATGCTACTGACGGTCTTGCTGAAGTGTTTAATATCAAAGATGGCTGGGTATTTCAGGAAGCAATGAATGCCGCCACCGGTGCCATCAGTCAAAACATTGCATCAATCCGGTCTAATCTTGATTTTCTGGATCAGAATAATAACATTACCGTTGGTGGTGCACCTTCACAAAGCGAACTTGAAGAGTTCATCCATAAAGTTGACGAACGTAACCTTAAGATGCTTAACGTAAGTCAAATGGCCGATTCATCATATGAACTTAAAGCGGAAGAAAAAGTAGACAAGGGCTTTACCCTGCTGGATTAATCAAACAATCAACTTATTATAAAACAAAAAAATGGAAGAACAATCAACCTGGGCCAGACTACGTTGGCCAATAAAAGCATTAATTATAGCTGCTCCCATTATTGGTGCAGGCTATTGGGCGGTTCAAAGTGGGAAATTTGATGCCGTACCTGGTGGCAGTGGCCCTGGTGGCGATACCACCAACATCAGCGTACCCGCCCCTGCTGTAAAAGGTGGCGACGAAGAAAGGACTTTTAATTATACACCCGAAAAACCGGTAAACGGTGAATACAAAGGCGTAGTAGAGGTAGGTGCTTCAGGCTTTAATTCTTTTGTGGTTAACATTGACAAAGAGAAACGCTGGGAGATTATTTCTAAAGACTTCGGTAAGTCCTTCGTATATGAAGGCATGGCCAGTACTGCAGACATACGTACCGGCCTGAAAGATTATATTGGTGCGATGTTCGACAAGGGGGTAAAATCCAGGAACATTCATTTTGTAATCAGCTCCGGCGCCCAAAAGGAGCCCAAAACTGCCATCATCTCCTCGGAATTAAAAAAAATGGGCTATGTGGTTAATCTGGTTACTGCCGAGCAGGAAGGAAAACTGGCTTTGAAATGCGTATTACCTGCAGCCTACTACGACAATTCTTTTGTAGTAGATATAGGGTCTGGCAATACCAAGATTTCGTGGATGAGTGGTGATGTTCAATCGGCGGAAGCACCGGGTGCCAAATACTACGAAAAAGACATGAAAGATGAGGCCGTATATGCGCAGGTTAAAGCTGTAGCGGAAAAGATCCCGGTATCAAAAAGAGAAATTTGCTTCATTATTGGTGGTGTTCCATTTGAACTTGCAAATCAAACCCGCAAAGGTGAAGAAAGGTTTACAGTTTTGAATGACCCTGATAAGTACAATACCGATAAAATAAAAGTTAAAAGTGGCGTAAACATTTACAAAGCCATAAAAGATGTGACCAAATGCGACACTTTTGTGTTCGACTGGGATGCCAACTTTACTATAGGCTTCCTGCTGTCTATCAAATAAGGGAATTAATATTTCAGAGAGAAAAAAGGTGTTTCATTAAAATGAAACACCTTTTTTCTCTCTTATACTTTTTTCCTGGTCCGACGGTACACACAGGGGCATGCTAACCATAAATGTACTGCCAACATTCAACTCACTTTCAAAGCTGATACTCCCTCCCTGCAATTCGGTGAACTCTTTGCACAGCATTAAACCCAGGCCTGCACCCCGTTCATTTCCTGTTCCAAAGGTTGGTTTTAGTGCCGGAGAAAAAATGGAGGGTTGCTGCGCTGCAGGAATACCCGAGCCCGTATCTTTAACCTTGATCAAACAATTTGTTCCATCTTTTTGCGCAGAAACTGTGATATCCCCTCCCGGGAAAGTAAACTTAATGGCATTGGTGATGAGGTTTCTGACCACAAGCTGCAGCATATCCGGATCTCCAAGTACACAATGTTCGTCTGTAATGTCACTCTGTAGTTCTATCCCTTTTTCTTTTGCAATAGCTTCCAGCACATCAAGTGTACTTGCCAATGTTTGTTTCAGGGGTAAAGATGTTAAACTGATCTGGACAGCATCCATCTGGCTCTTTGTCCAGGACAGCACATTGCTAAGCATAAAGGCCGTGTCTTTGGTCCTGCTGAGCAATTGTTTTTCCATATTCAGTCGCTCCGACTCTTCCAGTTTATATTCAGTGAGCAGTTCAAGGTATCCCTGTATGGATACAAGCGGCTCTTTAAGGTCGTGTGCCAATATAGATAGTAGTTTATTCTTGGTGTTGTTACTGATTTCCAGTGCCAAGTTCTTTTGAGCAGTAGCTTCTCTTTCGCTATAATAGGAATTGCGGATGAAAGATGTAATGAGCAGAATTATGGCTACGCAAAGCAGGTAGGTAAAAGCAATATCTATAAATTTACTTTCTGCATCCGGGTAGGTGTTTTTTACAGCCCCCGGGGTATTGAATTCAAAAAACAGTAAGCCTAATACAATGACAATGTTTACAGGAAGCCATATCCAGAAATGCCTTTTAGGAACAATAGATACTGTTATTAAAAAAGATAAGGCAAATACTACCGAACTGGGGCCATTTATCCCAGAATTATAATAATAGTTAACCATGAGCAAGGTATTGTTCATTAGAAGCAGGATAACAATACCCACACTTGTTCTATGCCTGAACCTTGAAAAGTAATATATGATCAGTACAACCACCAGAAGACCACACATTAAGATAGAAAGACCAGTAAGGCCTAGCGAAGCGTTAAAAGGAATACATGCCAGCAAGCCCATCAGGGCCACCAGACAAACAGAATGAAATATTCTGCCTTCCAGGGTAAATGCATCTTTTTTTCCGATAAGATAGTCCCGAAATCTGGTCATGTAAAGGGGCTAGTTTGCGTTAAAAATAAATAAACCAAAGTTGGTGCCGACAGGTACCAACGAGCAATTACGAGAGCCTAAGATACCTATTTATTTTATAAAACAACCTAAAACTTTTCGGGTACGCAACAAGCAGTGTTGTAGCCCTATCTTTTTTCGTAGTGCAATCCTGTTACACCACAGGCAAAGGTTTTGGCTTCCAGAAAGTTCAGTTTTACCCTTTCGGTAATGTCTTTAAACATAGGGATGCCCTGCCCCATCAATACCGGGTTTACAAACAGCCAGTATTCATCGATCAAATGCTTATGCGTAAGGTAATGGACTACCGATGGGCTTCCAAATATCAGGATATCTTTACCTGCCTGCTGTTTGATCTGCTCAATTTGCTTTGCGATATCCGCTCCTATAAATTGCGTATCAGGGCTATCCTGCCCCGACATAGTAGCTGAAACTACCAGCTTAACAACGCTTTTATACCACCTGGAATGTGCGATATCGTGTTTTGAGGCATGTGGTTTTTCTGCCGCAGTAGGCCAGTAACTGTCCATCATCTGGTAAGTAACCCTTCCGTATAGGGCCGTATCGGCTTTAGCGGTAAAACGCTCTACGAAATCAAATAATTCGTCGTCAAAACTGATCCAGTCCATTTCGCCATTTGGCCCGGCCACAAACCCATCGAGGGTAATGTGCATGGATACTATAATTTTTCTCATATCTTTTTACCTATCAGGATAAACTTTTCTTCTCACAATTTGTTTAATCAAATATAAAAACTTCAGACAAATGGGACTATTTAAAACAGCATTAATTGGCGCCGCAATATACGGTGTGGTTAAATATGTTACTAAAAAAGACATCAATGGGCGCTCTATAGCAGATGATATCCGTGATAAAGCTCCAGAATGGATGGAAAAAGCTAAAAATTTAAAGCAGGAACTTAAAATTGAACTGGAAAAGCAGCGGTACTAGCGCTCAGCCGTGCCTACAATGTACCCGGACCAATATAGTTTTTAATCACAAACTGTGTTTCAAATCCCAGTTTGTCATACAGGCCCTTGCCCATGTCTGATGCCTGGAGCATTGTGTACCGGGCGCCCATATCAATGGCACGATTAAGTACAAACTTCATGATTTCTTCGGCATAACCACTTCGCCTGGCATCCGGACTAACTCCTACCCCATGTATCCCGATAATTTCTCCTGTCTGAAACATTATCGCCGTGCCAACCGGCTGATTTTCAAAACAGGCAAGATAATAATGAATTTCAGTGAAAGTATTAACCAGAATAGTTTCACTGATGCTGTAGCCAAATGCCTGTGGATAGAGTGCAGCCCATTCCTTCATGTCTTTACTGCTGGTTAGGCGTTTAAAATCCAGGCGCTTTTGCTCATCAAAGCGGTTTCCCAATTCCAGGCACATGGCAATTTGCCTGCTTTTTTCGGTAAAGCCACCCGCTTCAAGATTTTTGAGGGAAGAAGTTCCGTATAAGTCCCAATATGGTATCACCAAATTGGTATCGGAAGCTGAATTTTGCGCTAAAACCAGCTCAGCATCCTGCCTGGAAATTTCCCTGTTAAACCAGATTTTATTGGGCCATTCCGAACCAGGTATTTGAACATATTCATAATCACCTTTATTGAAATAAGCTTGAAAGGCTGCCCCCGCAGTTTTCCAAAGTGTAACCAGGTTATCAATATTTCCTATAATCAGCTGATCTTTTGTCATCATTTTAAATTAATTAGTAAAATTCCCATCATCATTGCCGCAATTCCGGCTATCCTTTGTACAGTTATGGGTTCCTGTGGCAAATTAAGCCAGCCAAAATGCCCTGCTATCAGCGCAAAAATCAATTGTCCGCATAGACCAAGAGAGATCATCGTGGAAACACCAAGTTTTGGAATGGTATAAAAATACAGGCTGATTCCGAATACACTAAACAGCCCACCCGTAAACCACAAATAAAAAGGCACCTGTTTAACCGTGCTGAGTGCCGGCATATTTTTCATGGTCAACAATACAACAATTAAAGCAAATACCGTACTGCTCAGGGAAGTGGCAATTGCGGCCAGCAGGGGCTTTTTTAACAGCACCCCGAGATGACTGTTAAAGCCTGCCTGTATGGCTAAAAAAATACCTCCTAAAAAGGCCAGGGCTGAAAGTGCAATTTGATTCATAGGACAAAAGTAATCCCGTCCTTTTTCAAAATGCTTTACATATGTTAATTTGGGTATTTTATTTTTTGAGTGTTTGTCTGATCCGGCTCAATTGAATTGGGGTTATGCCCAAATGTGAGGCAATGTGCTGTAACGGAATTCTTTTATCAATACCCGGATGCCTTTGCAGCAATTTCAAATACCTGGTAGTTGCAGTGTCCATTACCAGCGAAATTTCTCTTTCCTCTTTATCAATAACCCAGTTTTTTTCGAGATAAGCAATGTAAAAATCTTTAAAATCGGGTCGTTCGTCAATCAGTGCTTTATATTTTTTGAAATTCAGACTGATAATAATGGTTTCCTCCAAAGCCTGTAACGTGAAACCCGATGGTTTGCCCAACATCATCGACACTTTGGAGCCTGCAAAATACCCCTCAAGAAAAATATTTTTATTGTAGGTATTTCCCTTCTCATCACCAAAATAAGCCCGCATTGCCCCTTTAACAATAAAATGCAGGTTTTTAGCAACTTCGCCGCTATGCAGTAATATTTCGCCCTTTTTAAGCGATTGAAATTGTGCCATCGCTTCAATTGATGCTAAAGTCTCAGCTGCCAGCGGTGCATAACTCAAAAAAGCAGATTTCAATAGTTCTATATATTTCTCCTTGTCTTCTGGGGTCATATCTATCGCTTATTTACCAGGTAACTGCCTACTTCTTTTCCGGAATCGTCCAGCATACTTACTGTTATCTGTTTTCTGCTCGCCTTAACGCGGGTCAGAGTTCTGCTCCCCTCCTTTGGCCCCCCTCCAATAATGATCGGATACCGGTTCAGCCCTTCAGCCGGCGGGTGAACCTTATAGCGATGGGTATGGCCACTCATGACCAGGTCTACTTTCGCGCTGTTCATGATGGGTTCAAAAAGTTTTGTACAATGAACAGCTCCATGCGCATCACCAGAATAACGAGGGGGAATGTGCATCAGCACCACACGAAAGGCAGCATTTTTAAATTCTTTTTTGTTTACTTCCTGCTGCAGCCAAACAGCTTGTTCTTCGCGGTATTGGTCAAAATCAACAATCCCGGCATATACCGGATGTACATCTTCCTTATCTTCTCCTGTATCCAGGATTACAAAGCGTACCGGGCCCAAAGTGAATGCGGTATAACCTACATGATCAAAGTACCCGGCCATATCCCGTGCAAATTTACCCCTGGTTTCATGATTGCCACGTACGTAAACGAATGGAGTTGTTTTTGCAAAGTAATCCACACAAGGCTGCAATAAGTGATCAATGATCTGTTTTTCATCGGTATGATAGTCAAAAACATCACCATTAAAAAAAACAAAGTCCCGCTTATTGCCCTTATCCAGGTCTAAAAGTGCAGCAATCGATTTCGGACGATCGTGTATGTCATTCATCATTACAAAAGAGATCTCATCCTTAGTGCTATCGGTGTTTAAAAAGCTTTCAATAGCTCCGGAAATTGTTTGACCATAGGTTAATTTATAAGGCTGAAAATCCAGAATCTCTTTGGAAACAATTCTATAATAATATTTGACACCGGGTTTTAAACCTGATAGTTTTACACAGTTTAGTCTCCCGGCAGGCTTCAGGCCAAGCTCACTTTTTCCATAAGACTTATTGGTTAACTGCTCAGCCGATTCTCCATATTCAACCCAACTATTGCTGTTTTTATTGGTAATCCATAATATGGAAATCCCATTTCCAAAATTGGTTTGTAAGTAGGGCCCGGTAAGGATACTGAATTTTTCTTCGGACAAATTACCAGGATTGGAAATTGCCAGCTGAGGGTTTAAAAGCGCAAGTCCGCCTAATGCAAACCCTCCTTTAAGGAAGGTCCTCCGGCTTTCGGTCTGTAAATTTCTGGGCATATCTATTAATTTGCTTGGTTGTTAATTATAGACGATTTAAAGCCCTTAAAGTAGTAGATTATTTTATTATTCTTTTAACCTCTTTTGGATTGCAGCCTCACAAACTGGATGTAATCTGTATTAACAGGTTTAACGTTATATAGCTTCATTTCTTTGGCTATCTGCGCGCGGTGATAGGTACCATGATTAAAAACGTGTATCAAGATATCAGAAACAGATGTTTCATAATAATCACCGGTTGAGACAGTGTACTTAATAATAGGGGATTCTGTGGCCTCAGGGTATTCTATTTGCGACAACTCATTTGCACTGTTCTCAAGGAGTACTTTACATAATTCCAGATCATGTAGCTGCCAAACACTCACTTCAGGCACTATGCCTTTTATTCTGCAAACCCATATCGTTTGGGCATTTACAATATGACTGAACAATGAAATACAGGATTCGGGAAGCGAGCTGGAATTGGCTGTTAAGGCATCCAACAAAAGTGAATTTGCCCAATTGTTATATTTTCTCAGTTGGTTCAACATAATTTTTTTTATTCAAATTTATGTTTCTAAACCTACATTCTTAAACGATACTGGTCTTTTGCAAATGCTGATCTTTACATAGTCCTGATTTCCATTAAAAAACAATATTCCCTTTGTACATCAGTGATTTTACAGGTGATATCCGGGAAACTGCTTCAGCTGAACAACTTGCGTCAATAAAAACCAAACTCGCCTCATCTCCTGCTTTTGGCCATTGCTGAACACCCTTATCGTCCAGAGGCAAGGGACCTGTGGTTGCCAGTTTTAAAATTCTTGAGAGGCCGAATTCCGTAGAATATCCGTACAATTGTGCCGCCAGATTGGCTTTTTGCAAAACACTCCCCGTCCCAAATGTATTCCAGTGGTCAACAATGCTGTCGTTTCCTGTCATTACCTTCACACCTGCTTTCATCAATGTCGGGATTGGCATAATTAATCCGCCAAAAGGAATGGTAGAAACGATACCAATCTGCGCAGCAGCTAATTTCTCAGCCATTTCTTCCTGTTTTGCTTTGTCTAAACGGCCCAGGGCAAAACAATGACTGAGGTAGGTCTTTCCTTTCAGCGCCGGATTTTCATTTACCTTATCCATCAGATAGTTTATCGTTTTTAAGCCAGATTCTCCGGATTCATGCAGATGGATATCTATCCCTTTGTGATGATCTAAAGCCAGCTGAACCGTAAAGTCTATCGTTTTTTCGATGGCGCCATCAATGGAATAAGGATCGACACCACCAATAAAGTCGACATTCATTTTCGCAGCCTCTTTCAGGTAAGGCACAGACTCGGTATAAAAAACACCGTGCTGTGGAAATGCCACCAATTCGGCACCAAAAACATTCTTTTTGTTTTCTAAAGCTTTCTGCAAATGCGCTAATGATTCCAGTTTAGAAGTAGGCTCAATATTCACATGGCTTCGTGCAAAAGTGCTTCCTTTGGACTGCAGCAATTCTATCATTTTTTCCGCCTTGTAGGTAGAAGTTTTTAGCATTTCCGGCAGTATCTTCTGTTCAAGTGCAATCATTCCCTTTACCCCTCCGGCTCCCCGCCTTATTGCCTGCCAATGACCACCATAAAAGGTCTTGTCGAGATGAATGTGCATATCCTTAAATGAAGGCAGCATCAACATGCCCCTGGCATCAATAGCATTTGCATTGGCTTGATTAGGGCCAACGTTTTTGATTTTCCCGTTTTCTATTTCTACAGAAAAAAGTCCTGTTTTTGTAGCAATAACATCCTCTCCTTCGTAAGTAAAACCTGTTTCCAATCTGACATTTTTAAATACCAGGCTTTTCCTCTTAAAGGTTGTTGGAGCCGCAGCGTCTTCCTGAACGGGCTTCGCACTCAAACTAGGGCTGCCAGCCACTATACCTGTCAGCGCAATTGAAGAATTGCGGATGAATTTTTTTCTTGTGATTGATTCCGAGACCATAAAACTAAAAATAGTATCCAACAAAATTACCTGGTGCAGGAGACATAGTTGTGGATAATTTATCTCAATGCTTGTAGGATTTATTACTTTCCAGAAGAGTCAATTCAAAATACAATTGCGTAAAGCCAATTTTGCAGGCCATCACCATAGCGGAATTTTGGGAACCATGCCAACACTTTTACCCTTGAATTTCTAATATACTTTTAACACATCAGGATTTTCAGAGCGAAAAGGCCCACACCAACCGGTTGGGAAATCGGATAAGCCAATAATTAGTTTTTTTTTAACGCTTCCATATGCGCCAAAGCATAGCTCCATAAAGAGCTACCACAAATGCCAGCAGCAAAAACAACTCAAAGCTTGTTTCCGGAAAATCGCTGGATTGTGATAAAAAAGCAGCTGTAAGTAGAAAAGTGAGCAGTCCGGTTGTAACGCTAAAGATAAGTTTTCCGGTTTTGCCGGCCTGCCTACCAACCGGTGCCGAATTTAAAAGAGTCGCTTTCTGAAGATCATTACTGAATCCTAATGCATCCAGATCCAAATCCAATTGTTTGGCCAGGAGATTAAGGTTATAAGCTCTCGGCAATACCTCCGCCTTTTCAATACGTTGTACCGAACGCAGGTTAAGCTGCGCAAGATCTGCAAGTTGCTGTTGCGAATAGCCCTTACTTAATCGCGCATTTCTAATCAGGCCCGCAATTTTTTCTTTTTCCGTGTTATTGGTCACTTTGACTTACGACATTTTACGACGTATGTAAATGTCGTAAACTAAAGCGGTTTCATGCATATACTTTTACAGAAAAAACTCATGATCGCCATTGCTTTCGAATTATTATTCTCCTGGCTGCTGTTAAAATATAGCTTCGGTCAAAACCTGAATGCCTTAGGTTTTCACATCACTACCAAACGCCTCCTGTTGATGCTGTATGGCTTCGTCCTGCCATTGGTTTACTTATCTGCGCTTTACCTTGGCATTTCCCTGTGGGTACAAAACCCATATCAGCTCAATCCGCATTATACTGCCGGCGACTTCATAAAAGGCCTATTTTATGTATTAAAGGCAGTAGTTTTTGAAGAATTGATCTTTCGCGGAGCACTCCTGTACTTTCTTCTCAAAAAGCTGGGTACCAGGAAAGCAATTCTAACATCTGCCCTCGCTTTTGGTGTTTACCACTGGTTTTCCTATAACCTCTTCGGGCAACCGGTTCAGATGCTGACCGTATTGATTTCCACCGCTGCAATGGGTTATTTACTGGCCCTGGCATTTGTAAAAACTTGTAGCGTACTGCTCCCTTTTGCCTTACATTTAGGATATAATTTTACTTCAATGATCTTATTCTCGAAAGAAAAAAATATTGGCCTGCAGCTTTTTATAAAGACATATGCTGTAGATCCCGTTAAACCGGAAGGTATATTGCCACTGCTTATTGTCGTTATTTATCACATCGGGTTTCCCCTGCTTGGCTTTGCTTATCTTAAATTACTAAGGGCTGCAGCAACCGGTTAGTTTTGCTCAATCTCTTTCAGACTGTTCATTTTCTTGTAAGCAAGGAAACCTTTAATGTCTTCAAAATGTTCGCGCACGCGCTTATTACCAAACTCGAATACTTTCTGTGCCAGCCCGTCCAGAAAATCCCTGTCGTGTGATACCAAAATCAGGGTGCCGTCAAAATCCTGCAATGCCCCTTTGATAATGTCTTTGGTCTTCATGTCCAAATGATTGGTTGGCTCATCCAGTATCAGCACATTTACGGGTTCCAGCAACAACTTGATCATCGCCAAACGTGTCTTCTCACCCCCGGAAAGCACTTTCACTTTTTTGGTAATATCGTCGCCGCTAAACATAAAGGCCCCTAACAAGTCTTTGATTTTTACCGTCCCATCGCTTAACGGGATCTGGTCAATAGTTTCAAATACTGTTAAATTCTCATCCAGCAATGCAGCCTGATTTTGGGCAAAGTAGCCAATCTTCGCATTGTGCCCCACTTTTAAACCTCCCTCAAAATCGATTTCGCCCATGATGGACTTGATCATGGTCGACTTACCCTCACCATTCTTACCTACAAAAGCCACTTTTTCTCCCCGCTCAATTACCATCGATGCCTTTTCGAATACCACATGATCACCATACTTTTTGGTCAGTTCCTCAACAATTACCGGGTATTGACCAGAACGTGGCGAAGGCGGGAACTTCAGACGCAATGCCGAAGTGTCGACCTCATCGATCTCAATGACTTCCAGTTTTTCGAGCATCTTTACCCTTGACTGCACCTGTAAAGTTTTGGAGTAAGTGCCTCTGAAACGATCTATAAATTCCTGGTTATCGGCAATAAAACGTTGTTGCTCTTCATAAGCTTTCAACTGATGCACACGGCGGTCGGCCCGCAATTGCAGATAGTGGCTGTATTTAGCCTTGTAATCGTATATCCGCCCCATGGTAACCTCAATTGTACGATTGGTGATGTTATCTACAAAAGTACGGTCGTGCGAGATCACCATCACAGCCTTTGCCGAGTTGATTAAAAAGTCCTCCAGCCATTGGATACTTTCAATATCCATGTGGTTGGTAGGTTCATCCAATAAAATCAGATCAGGTTTCTTCAATAAGATCTTGGCCAGTTCAATCCGCATGCGCCATCCGCCCGAAAACTCAGAAGTCTGACGGGTAAAATCCTTACGCTCAAAACCCAGGCCTTTTAATACCTTTTCTACCTCAGCGTCATAATTGACTTCTTCAGCCGAATAGAATTTCTCGCTCAGTTCCGATACCCGCTCAATTAACTTCATGTAATCGTCGCTTTCATAATCGGTCCTGATGGTAAGCTGTTCGTTCAGCTCGTCCAGTTCCTTTTGCATCTGGTGCATCTCCTGAAAAGCTTTTAAGGTCTCTTCAAATACGGTAACATTGTCCTCTGTAAGCAAATGTTGTGGCAAATAGGCAATTACGGCATCCTTTGGCCCGGTTACATTACCCGAAGTAGGTTTTGCAGCATTGGCAATTATTTTTAGGATGGTCGACTTACCTGCACCATTTTTACCCATCAGGGCTATTTTATCATTTTCATTAATTGAAAAGGTTACATCACTGAACAGGGTAGTTCCGCCAAATGAAACGGAGATATTATTTACATTAATCACGAAATGGGGGTATTAAATTGAGCCGCAAAGATAGTGGAATACAATCCGGATGTATAAGAAATTCAGGAAAAAATAAATGGGCATAGGGGTAAAACCGAAGTGGCGCGTAACAAGAGTATAAAACAAAACAGGAACAAGTACGCAACCCACTTCAACTATGAAAACATCAGCTAATAATTATTCAGCATTAAAAATACTCATCACAGCATTTTTACTTACCTATCTTGTAACCGACATTTCTGCCCAGGAAAAACGAGTTAAATACAACATCATCCGGAATGACAATGTGATAGGACAAATGCAGTTCTCCCAAAAGAACGAATCAGGAAATCTGTACCTGACCATGACCTCCTTAACAAAAACAAGGTTTGTGTTTAATATAGAGGTAAATATAGAAGAAAGGGCCCATTTCCAAAACGGGCAGCTGATCAGTTCAAGCGTACAACGTCGTGTAAACGGGAAAGAAAAGGCAAATAAACAAACCCGTTTGGTCAACAATAGTTATCAGCTTCATTCTAACCAGAACATTTCCAGGCTTAACCAGCCAATTCGTTACAACCTGATGATGCTCTATGCAAATGAACCCTCCGAACTGGAACAGGTCTACTCAGATAACTACCAGCAATTTCTTGATATTAAACGCACCGGTGCCCACACTTACCGGATCCAGTTACCCGACGGAAATTATAACGATTATCATTTCGCGAACGGCCTGTGCCATGAGATCATCATTCACAACACCTTGTATACCATTAAAATGCAAATGGCCTAACTCCCGCCACTAATCCCATTACTTATTCAAATCCTTAATCATGAAACTTATGCAACACATTGCTTTCCGTATTCAGCAGATATTTGCCGCCCCTCAAATTGACTTCACAGAGATCAGCAGCCTTGAAAAAAAAGCACCAGATCTTGTTGTCTATGTACTGCCCATAGTCATTATGATCACCATCATCGAACTCCTGGGCTCTTATTTTCTGGAGCGAAAAAACTACGAGTCCAAAGAAACCATCGGCTCACTGCTTGTCGGAGCAGGAAACCTGATGATCAATCTAGCCATGAAAACCGTTATGCTTTACGGAACCGTATGGTTGTATAATGTACTTCCCTACCGGATGGCGCTCAACTGGTGGACTTTAATACCTTGCTTCATCATTTACGATTTCTGTAGTTACTGGACACATCGGATCTCTCATTTTTGCCGTTTTTTCTGGGCCTCCCATGTGGTGCATCATTCAGCAGATCATTACAACCTGACAGTTAATTTCAGACAAAGCTGGTTCCAATACACAAAAGTGATCTTCTTCATTCCCCTGTTGCTCACGGGGGTGCACCCTGTTATCTTTTTTGTCGCCAATCAGCTCAGCTTACTTTATCAGTTCTGGGTACATACCGAAGTTATTGGAAAGCTCAATCCCTTCATTGAAAAATACCTGGGCACCCCCTCTAACCATCGTGTGCACCATGGCAGCCAGGAAAAGTACCTGGATAAAAACTTCGGGGCAGTGTTCATGGTATGGGACCATTTGTTCAAAACATTTCAGTACGAAACAGAGAGACCTATATATGGAATTACCAGTTCCTTAAAAAGTAAAATAGACCCTCTTTATCTAAATACACATGAATTTCAGGATATTGTAGCAGATGTCAGACAAAGTAAAAGCTTTGGCAGTAAGCTGTATTACATCTTTGCAAGTCCCGATCGTATAGCTAAAAGAAAATCTGCGAAAAGAGCCCATGTTTAAATATCTTAGCATTCCCTATGGATTATAACGGAGATCACAACCTTCTGGAACGTATCCGGGCAGGAGACAAAAACGCTTTTCAGGAAATCTTTCATAAGTTTTACCGAAAACTGCGGGTCTATGCGTATACTTTTGTTAAAGAAAATGAAGATGCCGAGGAAATTGTACAACAGGTATTTTGCAGGATATGGGAACGCAGGGACCAGCTCCGGCCCGAGGGCTCCCTTCAATCATTGCTCTATCGTTCCGTATACAACGAAAGCTTAAGTCAGCTCCGGCACCAAAAAGTCAGAAATACCTTTCAGGTCCATCAAACCAAACAAATGGAAAATACAGACCGCGATGCAAGTCATCAATTGATCGCTTCAGAATTAAACCGGCAAATTCAGCATGCAATTGCAAAACTGCCTGAACAATGCCGTACTATTTTTCAGATGAGCCGTTTTGAGCAACTCAAATATCAGCAAATTGCAGACGCGTTGAACATATCTATAAAAACAGTTGAAAACCAGATGGGAAAAGCATTGAAGGTTATGCGAATCAAACTTATTGAATTCCTTCCCCTTATCGTCATCTTATTACATTTAATATCATGAGCAACGAAAATACAATAAACGATGGCCTGCTGGTCAAATATCTCATGAATGAAGCCGATGCGGCAGAAACAAATGAGATAGCGCTATGGCTTCAGGAAAGCTCAGAACATCAAAAATATTTAGCTCAGCTGAAGCTCATCTGGGAAGAAAGCCTTAGTCTGACTGAAGGAAACCAGGAAGAGCAGGAAGCAGCTGCATGGCACAAACTGGAAACCCGCCTCCAGTTCAATGAACAGGGTAATCCGGGAGTCCGGCGCTTAAAACACCGTTGGCTTAGCATAGCAGCTACTGTTGTATTGATTAGTGGCCTTACCTGGTTTGGCCTGCAATATTATAACAGCACCAGGCTCATTACGCTAAAAAGCAATGCCAAAGTTATGAACCAGATATTGCCTGACGGTTCAAAAATCACCTTAAACAAAAACTCTGAAATTACCTATCCAGGTGCATTTAAAGGTAAAACCAGATCAGTAAGTTTACAGGGGGAAGCCTTTTTCAAGGTGACCGCCGATGCAGCAAAACCCTTTGTAATAAAAGTAAACGACGTTACAGTTAAGGTAGTGGGCACTTCATTTAATGTAAAAGGCAGGAACAATACTACCGTTGTGGTAGTTGAAACAGGCATTGTACAGGTGAGTAAAGCACACCGGAGTGTAGAACTGCATCCGGGAGAACGAACAATAGCTAACGCTAAGCAGGAAAACCTGTCTGTAGAAAATACCCAAAGCAGGTTATACAACTATTACCGTACAAATGAGTTGATATGTGACCATACCCCGCTGCAGGAACTGGTAGATGTTTTAAATGAAACCCAGCAGGCAAACATCAGCATCCTTACACCAGCATTAAAGCAGAAAGAGATCACTGTAAATTTTAAAAACCAGTCGCTCACTGAAATTCTGGAAGTGATTAAAGGGACATTTAAAATTCAGGTTGAGTATAAAAACCAGCAAATTATACTCAAATAAAGTTTTTTATGCGTCTTTTTACTAACCGCCTCTTACTGCTTGTCTGCATATCCCTGCTTCATCTGAACAGCTATGCCCAGTCTATACTGGGCCGCAGCATTTCCATTAACTGCAATACACAGCCCCTGGGTATAGTCATGGATCAGATCGAAGAAAAGGCCGGATTCCGGTTTTCGTATCAAAGCAGGATCATACCAAGGGATAGTCTGGTTAGTCTTCAGGTTACAGCAATCAGTGTAAAGGATGCATTAGACCAGCTGCTTAATGAACGGTACGACTACCTGGAAACAAAAAATTTTCTTATCCTGCGTTACGCTCCGAAACGTCTAACCTTAATTCTGGATAAAGCATCGGGCGACCAGGAACATTACACCATACAAGGTTATGTGGTTGACGAACAAACAGGTGCTAAAATACACAATGCCAGTGTTTATGAGCGGAATCTTGCCCAGGCCACTTTAACCGACGAAAACGGATATTTTAAGATCGATCTGTCGCATATCTTTCAACCCCTTGCCCTCAGCATCAGCAAAGAAGAATATAAAGAACTTACTACCTATTATTTATTGGAAGTTGACATCAGGCAAGCAAAGAGATCTGTCCGGAAAAACGATATTTCTCAGGATCCGGGCACGCTTCTTGAAAACGGACTGGCAAAATTTCTTATTTCATCAAAACAGCGTATACATGCATTAAATCTTGGGACCATCATTTCCAAAGCACCTTATCAGGCTTCTTTAACACCCGCAATTAATACTCATGGCAATTTCAGCGGACAAATTGTGAATCAAATAGCGCTCAATGTGATTGGTGGTTACAATGCAGGTGTAAATGGTGTTGAAGTCGGCGGTATATTCAATCTCAATAAAATGAACATGCGCGGTACTCAGGTAGCAGGTATTTTTAATATTAACGGAGGTGGAACAGACGGGGTACAACTTGCAGGCATCTATAATATAGTAAAGAAAAATGCTTCAGGTCTGCAGCTGGCCGGTATATTCAATACCGTTCATGGAAAATCAGAAGGTCTGCAAATGTCGGGAATTATAAATCGGGCTGACCAGCTTAATGGGTTACAGTTCGGACTGATCAATATCGCCAAAGCCTCTACAGGTTATAGTTTCGGATTGCTGAATTTAATTGGCGATGGTTTTCAGCGGATAACGCTGAGCAGCAACGAAACTACGGACCTCAACCTGGCGCTGAAAACCGGCAATAATAATCTTTATACTGCAGTCCTTGCCGGTGCGAACCTAAGAGAAAAAAATCAACAATATAGTTTTGGATTTGGCTTCGGAACAATGATGTGCCCTGGCGCCCCTCTTAGCTTTAGCCCCGAATTGAGCTGTCGTTACCTTTATTTGGGCAACTGGAGAGACCTTAACTTTCTGAACCGCCTGGATCTGGGATTAAACCTGCGTATAGCAGATAAGCTTAGACTTATAGCAGGTCCTTCAGTAAATATTTACTATAGTGATCAGTCTGCCGTTTATAAAGGTTATGCTGATCTGCTCCACCGTAAAGATCAGTTTAATTTGCATCATACCAAACTGAAGGGCTGGATTGGCTGGACGGCTGGAATTATGATATTTTAAATGAGTACAGGTTGCCGCAGCATAGCCGGCCCCCAGGGGCAATAAAAAAGCCGCCTCTAAAACATTAGAAACGGCTTTTTGACTGTGCGCCCACCTGGGCTCGAACCAGGGACCAAAAGATTATGAGTCTTCTACTCTAACCGACTGAGCTATAGGCGCAGTGAAAATCTTTTCGATTTTGCGAGTGCAATGTTACATATTTGTATTCAATTATGGAAACAGTTTTAGCACAAAAAATAAAAAATATTATTTTCGATTACGGCAATGTAATCTTCGAAATTGACTTCAAAAAGGCTCAAGAGGCTCTATTACAACTCGGTATTGCCAATAATACAGAATTCTTTTCGCACAAAAGCCATCATCAGCTTTTTAATAATTTTGAGACCGCAGCCATCTCTCCGGCCCAGTTCCGGGAAGGGATCCGTGAAGCGGCAGGTAACAATGACCTCACAGACCAGCAAATTGATGATGCCTGGAACAGCTTACTGATTGGTGTACCTCCCGGAGTTCATGATGTATTGCTTAAAGTAAAACAGAAATACCGCACATTTTTACTGAGTAACAATAATGAAACGCATTACAATTACATCGTAGATTACCTGAAAAGAGAATTCAATATGGAAGACAATGCCGCATTGTTCGAAAAAGCATACTATTCCCAGCAAATGTTTTTGCGCAAGCCTAATGTAGAAATATTTGAACAGGTCATTAAAGAGAATAAGCTGAACCCAGACGAGACCCTTTTTATAGACGATAGTCCGCAGCATATCGAAGGCGCAAAATTAGCTGGTCTGCATACCCTGTTGATGACCAGGCACCCCAGAGAACTGGAACAGGTTTTGGCAGAAAACCACATCCTATAGTCAATCTCCATTTATTGAAAGAGATTAAATAGAAAACCTCTATACCTTTATAGATATTTGCTGTTTGCATCCTGATCTGATTATCCATAAATTTATAACAATGCCTGAAATAACTAACAAAAGTGCATTGTTATAGCTTAATAATTTAATGAAGAAATATGGAAAACAATTCTAATGACATCAGTAAATGTCCGTTTCATAACGGCAGCATGAAGCATAATGTTGGCGGTGGCGGTACACGAAATAACGATTGGTGGCCAAATCAGTTAAAACTAAATATTCTCCGCCAGCACTCCTCCCTTTCGAACCCTATGGATGAGCAGTTCGATTATGCAGCAGCCTTTAACAGCCTGGATCTGGAAGCGGTAAAAAAAGACCTGCATGCACTCATGACTGACTCTCAGGACTGGTGGCCGGCAGATTTTGGCCACTATGGTGGCCTGTTCATCCGCATGGCATGGCACAGTGCAGGCACTTATCGTGTAGGTGATGGACGCGGGGGTGCAGGTGCCGGACTCCAGCGCTTTGCACCATTAAACAGCTGGCCTGATAATGTTAGTCTGGATAAGGCCCGGAGATTACTTTGGCCAATCAAACAAAAATATGGCCGCAACATTTCCTGGGCAGATTTGATGATCCTGACGGGTAATGTTGCATTGGAGTCAATGGGTTTTAAAACCTTTGGTTTTGCCGGCGGACGTGAAGATGTCTGGGAAGCAGATGAATCTGTATACTGGGGTGCAGAAAAAACATGGCTGGGCGGCGATCTACGTTATGCACATGGTTCTTCGGGGGTAGAAGGTGAAAGTGTATTGGTAGCGGATGACAATGCCGATGGAGACATTCACTCCAGAAAACTGGAAAAACCACTTGCAGCTGTACAAATGGGGTTGATTTATGTCAATCCGGAAGGACCAGATGGCAATCCCGACCCGGTAGCTGCAGCCAGAGACATCCGTGATACCTTTGGACGAATGGCCATGGACGATGAAGAAACAGTAGCGCTGATAGCAGGCGGCCATAGTTTCGGCAAAACGCACGGCGCAGGTGACACAGCACTGGTGGGTAAGGAGCCCGAGGCTGCAGGTATTGAACAGCAGGGCTTTGGCTGGGCCAGCAAATTTGGCAGCGGTAAAGGTGCCGATGCCATTACCAGCGGATTGGAAGTTACCTGGACCAGAACCCCTACCCAATGGAGCAATAACTTTTTTGAGAACCTGTTTGGCCACGAGTGGCAGCTCACTAAAAGCCCTGCCGGTGCACATCAATGGGTTGCCAAAGATGCAGAAGCAATCATTCCGCATGCATTTGACAGTTCGAAAAAGCAGCTTCCTATGATGCTGACAACCGACCTTTCATTGAGGTTCGACCCGGCGTATGAAAAAATATCCCGCCGCTTCCTTGAAAATCCTGATGCATTTGCAGATGCCTTTGCCCGTGCCTGGTTCAAACTGACACATCGCGATATGGGGCCTCGTTCACGCTACCTGGGGCCGGATGTGCCGGAAGAAATACTGTTGTGGCAAGACCCAATTCCAGCTGTTGACCATCAGTTGATCGCTGAGGATGATGTTAGCGCCCTGAAAGCAAAAGTACTGGCATCAGGGTTAAGCACATCTGAGCTGATAGCTACGGCATGGGCCTCTGCTTCAACTTTCCGCGGTTCCGATAAGCGCGGTGGTGCCAATGGTGCCCGAATCAGGCTTGCCCCGCAAAAATACTGGCAGGTAAACAATCCGCCACAATTACAAAAGGTACTGGACGTGCTGGAAAATATCCAGAAGGAATTTAATGCGGCACAGGCAAACGGCAAAAAAATTTCCCTGGCAGATCTGATCGTACTTGCAGGCTGCGCAGGGGTTGAAAAAGCAGCAGCAGCCGCAGGCCATAAGCTTACAGTTCCTTTCAGCCCGGGCCGTATGGATGCTGCCCAGGAACAGACCGACGTAGAATCCTTCGGTTACCTTGAGCCTATTGCCGATGGTTTCCGAAATTACCGGAAAGCAAAAATTCCGGTATCGACAGAAGAATTGCTGATCGACAAAGCTCAGCTGCTCACACTTACAGCGCCAGAGCTGACTGTACTATTGGGCGGTATGCGTGTGTTGAATACGAATTACGATGGCAGTAAACATGGTGTGTTTACCTCACGTGCCGGGCAGCTAACCAATGATTTTTTTGTAAACCTGCTGGATATGAATACCTCCTGGAAAGCGGCATCAGAAGACAGGGAAATTTATGAAGGCAGCGACCGTGCTACAGGGGCAAAAAAATGGACTGCCACCCGAGCAGACCTTGTTTTTGGTTCCAATTCCGAGCTTAGGGCAGTAGCAGAGGTATACGGAAGTGCAGATGCGCAACAAAAGTTTGTTACCGATTTTGTATCGGCATGGAACAAGGTGATGAACCTGGACAGGTTCGATCTGGCTTAATTTTTTAATGCTACATAGAAAAGGCTTTTGCACATGCAAAAGCCTTTTCTATGTTGTTAAACTTTGTTAAAGCCTTCTGCGCTTTTTTTCCTTAATGATCAGGCCAAGCTCCCTGCTGGTTGCACCGGCAATAGAAGTATTTTCCTGCGCCCTTCTGAAAAGATAGGGCATCACCGCCTTAACAGGCCCATAAGGCACATACTTGGTAACGTTATATCCTGCATCAGATAAATTGAAACTTAAATTATCGCTCATGCCCAGCAATTGCGCAAAATAAACATGCGGATGGTTGTGGTTAATGTTATGCTCATCCAGCAGCTGTGCAAGAATACGGCAGCTTTCTTCATTATGGGTACCGCAAACAAAAGCAATTTCGGCTATGTGTTCCATACAGTAGTGCAAAGAAGCATTGTAATCCCTGTCGGACGCCGCCTTATCGGGCTGTATAGGCGAAAGATAGCCCATTTCCTCGGCACGTTTCCTTTCCTTTTCCATATAAGCACCACGTACCATTTTTACCCCCAGTATAAAGCCTTCAGCTTTTGCAATCAGGTGATCAGCCTTCATATCGACCAGTTTATCGTGGCGGTACATCTGGTAGGTATTGTATACAATTATCCGCTCCCTGTTAAACAGGCGCATCATGTCCATAGCCAACTCGTCAATCGTATCCTGTATCCAGGTCTCCTCTGCGTCCACCATAATCGGTACATTTTTTTCAAATGCAGCACGGCAGATCTTCTCGCAACGTTTTCTGACCTTATCGAATTCAGCCTGTTCGGCAGCGCTCAGCTCCTTTTTGGCGTCCAGCTTTTCCAGCAGGCCAAACCTGCCTATACCTGTCACCTTAAAAACCGTAATGGGAATACGTGGATCACCTGCTGCACGTTCAATCGTCCGGATGATTTCCTCACAGGTAAAGTCAAAAACGGCTTCTTCCTCTTCCCCTTCAACAGAATAGTCTAAAATAGTACCTACATTGCCCGAATGCAGCTGTGCAATGGTATGCTCACATTCTGCGATGGTTTCCCCGCCACAAAAGTGTTTAAATATAGTGGCCTTAATGATGCCTTTGATCGGCAATCCTATGTTAAGGCTAAAGTTGGTAATGGGCGGACCTATTTTTGTTAAAAAATTACTGCTGATGATCTTAAAAAGCCAGTAAGCCGCGTTTAATTCGGCATTTGACTTATTGCGGAATGCAATTTCGGTATCATCAAAATTTAATGATTTTTTGGGGGGTGTTTCCATTTACGAATGTCAGTTAGTCATTTTGCATGCAAAAGTATAAATTCCCTTGCTATTGGTGGTAAAACACTTTATAATTAATTGTAAGTTTGCCATGCGATGATAGAATTTAAATTAGAGGGCGAGTTTATCCCGCTTATTCAATTGTTAAAAGCGACCGGACTGGTACAAAGTGGCGGAGAAGCACAAACCGTAGTTGAAGACGGCCTGATCAAATACAACGGAACGGTAGACTACCGCAAGAGACTGAAAGTCCGCGTTGGCGATGTAATTGATTTTATGGGACAAAAAATAACAGTAATTTAATGAACAAATTAGACAGTGCCGGTCACAGCATTTATTTTGAAACCGGCCTCGAATCCTTAACAAACATTGTTGAATCGGGCAAATACAGCAAGATCTTTGTCTTTGCAGACAGTAATACTTCCGAGCTATGCCTGCCGCTTTTCCGCGAAATGATGGACGACTTCCATGGTTTTGACCTGATAGAAACGGATCCCGGAGAGGAAAACAAGAACATCGATTTTTGTATAGGTATCTGGAAAACCCTGCTTGATTTTGGTGCCGACCGCAAATGTTTAATGATCAATCTGGGTGGCGGTGTAATTACCGACATGGGTGGATTTGTGGCTTCTACCTATAAAAGAGGGATCGATTTCATCAATATCCCAACCACTTTATTGTCGCAGGTAGATGCCTCTGTTGGCGGCAAAACCGGCATTGATGTAGATAATGTTAAAAACATGGTGGGTACATTTACCCTTCCGCAATGTGTTTTTATTGAAACGGCCTTTTTAAAAACACTGCCACCAAGGGAACTGCTGTCTGGCTTTGCTGAAATGATCAAACATGGCTTAATTGCAGACCAGGAATATTATAAGCAATTAAAGAACAGCGATTACCTGCAGGTTTCTGCCCAGGCCATCTACCGTTCGGTTGAAATAAAGAATGAAGTGGTAACCGAAGATCCACATGAAAAAGGACTGAGAAAGATTCTCAACTTCGGGCATACCATTGGCCATGCTGTGGAGACTTATTCGCTCATCAACGACGCACAGCCGCTTACACATGGCGAAGCCATTGCTATAGGGATGATCTGCGAGGCCTTCCTGTCCTCAACAAACAACACCCTTAAGGCCGGGGAACTGGAAGATATTACTGCTTATATCAGCAAATTGTACCCTGCTTATACCATTAAGGAAGAGAGTTTTGCCCAGTTAATGGAATTTATGCAAAGCGATAAGAAGAATGAAAACGGACAGATCATGTTTTCGCTGCTGAGCAGTACCGGTAAATGCGATTACAACTGCAGGGTATCGGAAAAAGACATTTTAGAAAGTTTTACTTACTTTAACCGGATCGGCAATTAACCCATTTGGCTAAAGTTTTAAGTCTCAATTGATAAACCGGGAACAACAAAAAAATATTTTTTTTATTTAAGTATTGACAAATAAAATTTTGTTAGTACATTTGGCAAAATGAAATAAAGATGGGTTCTGGCAACAGCTGCTCATCACAACGAAGAAAAATGAAAAATAATATCACTACATATTGGTTTGGTTACTTTTACTACTTTAGTAAGAGCCGGGACTAATATGCACTGATATCAACACGATAATTGTATACGAAAGTCCCGGCCCAACGCCGGGACTTTTTTTTGTTTAAACATAGCCAGAATTAAAAAAAAGGATAAAATTAAACCAATGAAAAAAGGACCAAGAGTAGCAATACAAGGCATTAAAGCATCTTTCCACGAAGAAGCGGCCTTCAAATTTTTCGGAAAGGACATTCAGACTATCGAATGCAATTCTTTTAAACAAACCTGTGAGAGTTTAGAAAAAAAAGAAGCGGATTTCGTTGTCATGGCCATCGAAAATTCTATTGCCGGAAGCCTTTTGCCCAATTACACCCTCATCCGCGAATATAATTTTGCAGTGGTAGGTGAAGTATACCTGCCCATTCAATTGCACCTGATGGCTTTGCCTGGTGTTAAATTTGAAGACGTAAAATATGCTACCTCCCATCCTATTGCCCTGCGCCAGTGTGTCGATTTTTTCTACGATTACCCACAGATACAGGTAATTGAGGGTAGTGATACTGCCGCCTGTGCCAAACGTATCAAAGAAGAGCAGCTAACAGATACAGTGGCCATAGCCAATACCCTTGCTGCCGAAATGTATGGCCTCAACATCATTGAAAGAAGAATTGAATCGAATAAAAAGAACTTCACCAGGTTCCTGATCCTTAAACTTGACAAAACCGAGGAATTGAAAGACATCAATAAAGCCTCCATCTGTTTCCAGACAGGAAATCATGTAGGCGCCTTATCCAAAATCCTGAATATTTTTGCCGAGCAGCAGTGTAACCTTACCAAAATCCAGAGCATGCCGGTTTTAGGTAAACGCAACGAATATTACTTCTATGTAGATATGGAGTGGAGCAATATGGAAAACTACGATAAAGCCATTCGCCAAGCTTTAAAATACACAGCTAACTTCAACATTATGGGCGAGTACCAAAAGAACGATAAAGTATAAATTCTGAAAAATAGTCTTCGTAAAATAAAAATTTAAACCCCAACAAAATGAAACTAAAATTGAACATTCAGCCATTAAACACATGGCTTAACACCAACAACGAGCCCCTGATCATTTCCGGTCCATGTAGTGCAGAAACCGAAGAACAGTTGTTAACTACTGCACATTTACTTGCTGCAACCGGAAAAGTATCCGTATTAAGGGCCGGTATATGGAAACCACGTACCCGTCCGGGAGAATTTGAAGGTATCGGCAGCATCGGGCTGGAATGGCTGAAAAGGGCAAAAGCAGAAACCGGATTACCAACTGCAGTAGAGGTTGCCAACGCAAAACATGTTGAAGAGGCTTTGGCTGCAGGAGTAGACATCTTATGGATCGGTGCCCGTTCAACCGTTAATCCTTTCACTGTTCAGGAAATTGCGGATGCCTTAAAAGGTGTGGACATTCCTGTGTTGGTAAAAAACCCGGTAAACCCTGACCTTCAATTATGGATAGGTGCCTTAGAACGCATCAACGGAGCTGGTATTACCAAACTGGGTGCCATTCACCGCGGCTTCTCTTCATTCGAAAAAAGCTCGTTCCGTAACGAACCAATGTGGGAACTTGCCATTCAATTGAAAACATTATGCCCTGAATTGCCCATCATTAATGACCCAAGCCACATCTGCGGTAACCGTGAACTGATCCCTTACATCTCTCAGAAGGCGCTTGACCTTGACATGCAAGGCTTAATGATTGAATCGCACTTAGACCCATCTGTAGCCTGGACTGATGCCAAACAGCAGGTTACCCCGGCCGCACTGAGTGAATTGGTAGACCGCCTGACCGTACGTGAGCCTGAGTCTAAAAACGAAGCCTTTACTGATCAACTGGCAGAACTGCGTAAACAAATCGATAAAATAGATGACCTGCTGTTACAAAAACTGGGCGAGCGTATGGCCATTGTTGCTAAAATAGGTGAATTTAAACGCGACAACCAGGTAACCATTTTACAGGTAAACCGCTGGGAAGCCATCGTTAAAAAAGGTGCTTCATTTGCAAAAGCATTGAAATTAGATTTAAACTTTACTGAAAAATTCCTGGAATTGGTACACGGAGAATCTATCCGTAAACAAACAGAAATTATGAATGCAGGCAAAGCAGAAAAAGGTATTGCCGCAGAAGCACATACAGAAGTTAAATCTTAACAATGAGTAAGAACGCAATTGTTTCTTTTAAAGGGAATAAAGATATAAATGCTGAAATAGCCTTAACGGGTTCAAAAAGCGAAAGCAACAGGGCACTGATCATCAGTGCCTTGTCTGGTGGCCTGATAAGCGTGGGCAACCTTTCTGATGCCGTAGACACCGTTACGCTGAACAACATCCTCAAAGCCATCCGGGAAGAAAATGATCCGGATACCTTTTTCTCTGTCGATGTTGGCCATGCCGGCACAGCAATGCGTTTTCTTACCGCCTATCTAACCATTACCAAAGGGATGTTTCACCTTACCGGTTCTGGCAGGATGAAAGAACGCCCGATAAAATTACTGGTAGAGGCCTTGCGGGAGCTTGGTGCTGAGATCAGGTATGCCGGTCAGGAAGGTTTTCCTCCTATCGATATCAGCAAGCATTTTGCACAAAGCAGCCGCAAGGTTAAAATAGCCGGAAACATCAGCAGTCAGTACCTATCTGCGCTGTTAATGGTCGCCCCTTCCCTACCTCTAGGTTTATCCCTGGAAATTGAAGGTGAACTGACTTCACGCCCATACCTGGAGATGACTCTGAGCATGCTCGAAGAAGCAGGAATCAGCTACAAATGGGAAGGACAAACCATCCATATCGATCACCAGCCTTTTGAGTCCTGCAACTTAATTGTTGAGCCCGACTGGAGCGCGGCCTCTTACTGGTATAGTATTGTTGCCCTGGCCGACCATGGAAGCATCAGCCTGCCGCATTTAAAAGAAAGGAGCCTGCAGGGCGACAGCAGGATCAGGGATATTATGGTGCCTTTTGGGGTACGCACATCACAAACCGCCAACGGAATTGCCTTAAAGTCCGGCACCTCGGTAGCCATCCATGAAGTGCTGAACTTAAAGGACTGCCCCGATCTGGCACAAACCATTATCGTGTGTGCTGCTGCCAAAGGCTTAAACCTTTCATTTACCGGATTGGAAACACTGAAAATAAAAGAGACCAACAGGGTTCTGGCCCTACAGCAGGAACTGGCCAAAATTGGTGTGGTATTGACAGAAGATAATGAAGTATATACCTTAAATTGCAAGCAGCTTAGCTTTCCGGAAAAGGTAACTTTTGCCACTTACGATGACCATAGAATGGCCATGGCGTTTGCCCCTTTGAGTCTGTTTATTAAAGAAGTGGAGATGGAAGACTACCAGGTGGTAGAGAAATCTTATCCAGATTTCTGGAAAGATTTGGAGAAAGCAGGTTTTACAGTAAAAGAAATTTAAATATGGCAGGCAATACATTTGGTCAGTTATTTCGCATCAGCACCTTTGGCGAATCACATGGAACAGCCATAGGCGTTATTTTAGACGGTTGTCCGGCACAGTTGCCTATTGACCTGGAATTTATCCAGTCGGAACTGGACAAACGCCGGCCGGGACAATCAAAAATTACCACACAGCGTAAAGAAAGCGATACAGTCCAGATTTTATCCGGAACATTTGAAGGGAAAAGTACAGGAACCCCTATCGCGATGCTCATTCCTAACGAAGACCAGCGGAGCAAGGATTACAGTCACAATACTGATGTTTACCGCCCTTCTCATGCAGATTATACCTACGATGCCAAATATGGCATCCGCGACCATCGCGGTGGCGGACGTTCTTCGGCAAGGGAAACAGCCGCAAGAGTAGCTGCCGGTGCCATTGCCAAGTTGTTGCTCAAACATCATGGTATTGAAATTTTTGCCCATGTTGCTGCAGTAGGAAAAATCACGGCTCCCAATCTGGATGGCGATAATATCGCTGAATTGCTGGCAACCAGGGAAGACAATATCGTACGCTGTGCAGACCCGGCAACTGCACACCAGATGATCGAATTCATTGACAGTGTGAGAAAAGACGGAGATACTGTTGGTGGAAAGATCAACTGTATCATCAAAAATTGCCCGGTTGGTTTAGGCGAGCCGGTGTTTGATAAACTCCATGCCGATCTGGGCAAGGCCATGCTCAGCATCAATGCCGTACATGGTTTTGAATATGGATCTGGTTTTGCTGGAAGCGAAATGAGAGGTTCGGAGCACAACGACATTTTCCTGGCTACCGGGGGGGCACCTAAAACACTGACCAATTTCTCGGGAGGTATTCAGGGAGGTATCTCTAATGGCATGGAAATCAATTTCACTGTTGCTTTCAAGCCTGTAGCTACCATTATGCACAACCAGCAAACCATCAACGCAGCAGGAGAAGCTGCTGAAATCAAAGGAAAAGGCAGACACGATCCTTGTGTAGTACCAAGGGCAGTAGTTATTGTAGAAGCAATGGCTGCGCTGGTGCTTGCAGATCATCTGCTCAGAAACAAAACAAGCAGGTTATGACCTGCTTGTTTTGTTTAACAATATCTGGTGATGATTTAGAATATCGCCGGATATTTACCCGGATTGCTCTCATGCATCATGCTATATACCGCTTCGATTACATCATCTACAGAAGGCTTACTGAAATAATCCCCGTCAGAACCATAAGGAGGCCTGTGTGCTTTGGCACTCAGTGTTTTAGGCTGCCCATCCAAATGGTAATAACCTTTTTGCTCTTCCAGTATCTGCTGCAGTAAAAATGCGGTTCCGCCTCCCGGCACATCCTCATCCACCACTAATAATTTATTGGTTTTGGCCAATGATCCGGCACAGATCTGTTCCGTATCAAAAGGCAGTAAAGTCTGCGGATCTACAATTTCAACCGATATCCCCATCTGGGCCAGTTCTTCGGCAGCTTCTTCTACAATCCTTAAGGTAGAACCATAGGAAACCACCGTAATATCAGCACCCTCCCTTACAATTTCAGCTTTTCCAAAGGGAACTGTGTATTCACCAACGTTTTCCGGCAATTTTTCTTTCAAACGGTAGCCATTCAGGCATTCTATGATCAGCGCAGGTTCATCAGACCTGAATAAGGTATTGTACATTCCTGCTGCCTGGGTCATATTTCTTGGTACAAGAATGTGCAGGCCCCTTAGCGAACCCAGGATCATTCCTATAGGCGATCCGGAATGCCATACCCCTTCCAGTCTGTGCCCGCGTGTCCTGATGATCACAGGTGCTTTTTGTCCGGCTTTGGTACGGTAAGACAAGCTGGCCAGATCATCGCTCAATACATTCAGCGCAAAAACCAGGTAATCCAGGTACTGGATTTCGGCGATAGGGCGCAAACCACGTAAGGCCAAACCAATTCCCTGCCCTACTATGGTCATTTCCCGGATACCGGTATCTGTGATCCTCAGATCACCGTATTTGGCCTGCAAACCGGCAAAACCCTGGTTTACATCACCTATGGCTCCCAAATCTTCTCCAAAGGCTACCAAACGCTGGTCACGGGCAAAATTCGAGTCGAAGCAGGCATTCAGCAATTCACGGCCATCAACCATTTTGCTTTGCTCTGTGTATACCGGTTTCAGTTCATTGATCAGCGAGGGGCTTTCACTGCCGTCTGTAAATAATTTTGAATTGTAGCGATCTATATTGAGTTCATCCTGTTCATTATACCAGGATAAAAGCGCAGTCCGTTCTGCTGACGACTGGCTAACAGATAAGCGCAAAGCTTTTCTTGCCGATGAGATCACTTCTCTTCTTTGTGCATCCGGTGTATTGGCCAGTTGAGCTGCAATTTTGATTAACGTAGGATCACCCGCTGCCAGGTTATTGATCATAGCAATCACCTGGTCTTTTTCAGTTTTAATAGAACCCAGGAATTCATTCCAGGCTTCTTTCTGGGTTTCACGTACCAAATTCTTGGCTGTCACCTCCAGTTCGGTCAGTTCTTCCTCGGTAATGATAGCCGATTCGAGCATCCATTTACGCATCTGAAGAATGCAATCGTATTCTTTTTCCCATTCCAGCCTGGCTTTATCCTTATAACGTTCGTGCGAACCGGAAGTAGAATGACCTTGCGGCTGTGTAACCTCTGTTACGTGGATCAGGACAGGAATATGTTCGGTACGGCAAACATCAATTGCACGCTGGTAAGTTTCGCAAAGCGCCGGATAATCCCAGCCCCTTACTTTATAAATTTCGTAGCCCTCGCCTTTTTCATCGCGCTGAAAGCCTTTTAGTATTTCAGAAATATCTTCTTTGGTAGTCTGGTATTTTGCAGGAACAGAAATGCCATAAGCATCGTCCCAGATAGACATCGCCATAGGGATCTGTAAAACACCGGCGGCATTCATTGCTTCAAAAAACACACCTTCCGAAGTTGAAGCATTACCGATGGTACCAAAGGCTACCTCATTTCCGTTTACAGAAAAATTCTTCAGGTATTCCAGTTCGGGGTTTTGCCTGTATAGCTTTGAAGCATATGCAAGCCCCACCAGTCTGGCCATCTGACCACCTGTAGGTGCAATGTCTGAAGAACTGTTTTTAATTTGTGTCAAGTCTTTCCAGCTGCCATCTTCGTTGATGGAGCGGGTAGCGAAGTGACAGTTCATTTGCCTGCCTGCCGATGCAGGATCAGCCTCCACACTTGGGTTGGCATACAACTGGGCAAAGAACTCCTTAATGGTACAAATCCCCGCAGCAAAGGCAAAGGTCTGGTCACGGTAATAACCCGAGCGCCAATCGCCATTTTTAAAGGCCTTGGCCATTGCAATCTGCGGCAACTCTTTGCCATCTCCAAAAATGCCGAACTTTGCTTTTCCTGTTAAAACTTCCTTTCGCCCAAGTAAACTCGCCTGTCTGCTTTCATAAGCTATTTTATAATCATTTATAACAATGGTTTTGAAGTCGTCAAAACTTAACTCAGCGGCATCAATAGGGTTGGTAGTGAGTTTAACATTTGGCATCATAAGCAAAAAAGTTATGCGGCAAAGATACACAAAATCTAAAGTATGACTTAACAGTGTTGATTAATTTATATGTTGGAATACTTTTTGTTTTACCAAATTAAAGATTAAATTTGCTCATAAACCATCCAACAGGACGAATTCAAGGCGGTTATTGAACTGATCAATACATTTGGATTTTTGTCCACAACGAATTAAAAAAAGACACTGATGAAAAAGCTATTATTATTGTTTACGCTGACTTTAGGACTAAGTGTTGCTGTTAACGCCCAGTCAAAACCTGCCGAGTTCAAGTTTGATAAAGAGAGTCATGATTTCGGAAAAATTCCTTTGAACAAACCAGCAAGCGTAGAGTTTAAATTCACCAACATTGGTGATCAGCCGCTGATCATTACCAAAGTAGAGACTACCTGCGGCTGTACCGTTCCGGAGTATACCCAAACGCCTATTAAAAAAGGTGATGCAGGTGTAATTAAAGTAACCTACAACCCTACAGGCGCTGCTTTGCCGTTCAGCAAAAGCATTACCATTACGTCCAATGCTAAAACCACTACCAAAGTATTGTACATTAAAGGAGAAACTGTAGCTGCAGCCAGCAAATAGGGAACCTGAAAGATATTTTGATTAAAAACCTCGTTAATCAACGAGGTTTTTTAATTTTGTGCCCATAGAAAAACTAACTTATTCATTCACATTCTTGCATTTATAACATGCCTAACATCTCGGAAAAGGGGCTTCAAATGCCCGCTTCACCAATAAGAAAACTAACTCCTTATGCCGATCAGGCAAAAAAGGAGGGTAAAAAAGTGTACCATTTAAACATCGGGCAGCCAGATATTGCGACCCCGGAAGGAATGCTGAATGCCATTAAAAATATAGACTTTAACGTATGGGCTTATACCCCATCGGAAGGTACTTTAAACTACCGCAGCAAGCTGGCAGAATATTACAACAAACTGGGCTATAACATTACTCCTGCCGATATATTGGTTACCGTAGGTGGTTCAGAAGCCATCACCATAGCCATGCAAACCTGTGTAAACGAAGGTGATGAAATCATTATCCCTGAGCCTTTTTATGCAAACTACAACGGCTTTGCCTGCATGAGCAATGTGGTGGTTAAACCTATCCTTTCTCATATAGAAAATGGCTTTGCCTTACCTCCTATTGCTGAGTTCGAAAAGCTGATCACCGAAAAAACAAAGGCCATTATCATCTGCAACCCGAACAACCCAACCGGTTACCTGTATTCAAGAGAAGAGCTGGAGGCCTTAAAGGCACTTTGTTTAAAATATGACCTGTTCCTGTTCTCGGACGAAGCCTATCGTGAATTTTGTTATGATGGCCGTGAATTCATTTCACCGGCACACCTGGAAGGTTTAGAGCAGAACGTGGTGGTAATGGATACCGTTTCTAAAAGATATAGCGCTTGCGGTGCCAGACTGGGTTGCTTGATCACCAAAAATAAAGAGGTGATACAGGCAGGTTTAAAATTTGCACAGGCAAGGTTAAGTCCGGGAATGGTAGAGCAGATTGCCGGAGCTGCTGCTGTAGATACGCCAGACAGCTATTTTGAAGAAGTGAATAAAGAATATACTTTACGCAGGGATACCCTTGTACAAAGACTAAATGCCATGGAGGGCGTATTTTGCCCTAACCCGGGCGGTGCATTTTATGTAGTTGCCAAACTGCCTATTGATGATGCCGATCAGTTCTGTCAATGGATGCTGGAAAGCTTCAGCAACAATGGCGAGACTGTCATGATGGCACCTGCTACAGGTTTTTATTCAACCGAAGGTTCAGGAAAAAATGAAGTCAGAATGGCTTATGTACTGAACACAGCGGACCTTAACAAGGCCATGGATTGCCTCGACATTGCTTTACAACAATATCCTGGCCGTAAAATGGCATAATTTTCGTATCTTTGTATGCTGATGGGCAAGGAAAAGTTTAATCCCTGAACATCAGCATATTTAACATGGGGCCGTTTTGGATTTGACAGGGTGACGTTGGGTATGTAAGCATGCAGTGCGTTGTACGGAGAGCACTTAAAAGAGAACGTTCACACTATAATTGGCGAAAATAACTACGCCTTAGCTGCCTAATTTAGAATTAGCCTAGCTTTTGTCCCTCTAACTGCTGCGATGTTAGGTTAGAATATGGGGCATCGAAATAACAACGCTGGCAACTGTAAGGTGTGGTACAGTTGTGAGATAAAGCACCTAAGGTGAAAGGTTAGGTCGGTTTCCAGCCCGCCAGATCCCTACAATTAATTGGAAAATAAGCATGTAGAAGGCATAATTTATCGCACAACTGGACAAGGGTTCGAACCCCTTCGGCTCCACAAAACCCTGAAAAGTATTTTTTTCAGGGTTTTTATTATTTATAGGCACCTAAAAACAAGCCATTGTATTGTTATAAAACTTGCCAGTTGGTGATGTCAAGATGTTTAAATGGTCAGTCAAATTGCTAAAAGTTAAACCCAAAATGAAGCCCGGGTTCAAAACCAAAGTATTTAGGCCATTTACTTTCCTTTTCTTCAAAAGATTGTGGTGTGTTGGTTTTTATGGGCCAATGCGTCAAACCGATAGATGGTTCTATAAAGAACCGGTTTTTAAATAGTTTAACCTGGTAACCCAAACGGTAGGTCATAAATAAAGTGAATCCATTTGTAATCTTTTTATCATCCTCATCATAATATCTTTGAAAAGCATTCATTGCATGAATGGCTGTATATAATCCTTTCCACCAAAAACGATTGTATGCCAATCCAATTACATTTTGGCGTACATGTCCGGGATAGTTTTCGCCTGGTGCATCAAATGATTCTCCCCAGGGGATACCTAAAGGGTAAGCAAACCTTGATCTTTTTAATTCCAGGAAAACAACATCTTTAGGTGTGATCCTATAGCCAACATTTAGTTGTATAAAATGAGGTGGATTTCGGTCGTTAGGAATAAAATTTCCTAACATCAGGAATGTACTCCCAACAAAATACTTTTTATTAGTACTGTCTTGTGGGGCATGCTGTGCCTCCACCTGTAAACTGCCTGCCAACGTTAGGGCAAGCCCAATCCATAAAATCTTCTTTTGCATATCAATATGACTAATTGTTAAATGATATGCAAAGGTAGATTGGCGAGAAGCCATAACTCCTTTACTTAAGTCAAGAAATAAGCCCTTTATAATTTCCTTTGCTCCTGCCCGCCTCTTCTTCGCGTTTTGGTTGGATACGGCCCCTCAGGGCTTTTCAATCTCCTATTTTTATGCCAGCAAAAAAGTAAAATAACTTTACGTAGGATAAGTTCATTGGTGGTTAGACCTAATTCCCCAATTTTTATTTGCTTTTGGTCCCATCACAAATTCCAGTTTTCCGCCATTCATAATTTGTTTATGATCTAACCAGGGCCTCGTAAGTTCTACGCCATTTATTTTTGCCGATTGAATGTACTTATTGGTGTCTGAAGTGCCTTTGGCGACTATAACAAATTCCTTTCCGCTTTTAAGTTTAATCGTAGCTTTTTCAAAAAATGGAGTTCCAATAGTATAGGTAGGGTTCCCCGGAGTTACAGGGTAAAATCCCAGCTGCGAAAATACAACGAATGAAGAAAGACCGCCACCGTCTTCGTCGCCTGGAACTCCCATAAGGTCATTTCTAAACCACTGATTTATCAAAGTTCTGATCCTTTTTTGAGTTTTCCATGGTTGTCCGGCAAAATTGTACAAATACGGAATATGTAATGATGGTTCGTTTGCCATAGAGTACTGGCCAACATTTCCTGTATGATCTGGCAATTGAGAATAAAATGCGAATTTTGCTGTTCCCAATGAAGCATTAAACATCTCATCCAGGTATCCAACAAACTGCCTGCTGCCACCCATTAACTGAATCAAATCATTGATGTTATGCTGAACGTCCCAGCGATAAATCCATGCATTGTTCTCCCCATAATATTCCCTTGCCCCCAACCCTCCCGAGAAAACATAATCAAATGGTTCTATAAATTTACCTGAAGAATCTTTAGGATGGAAAAATTTAGTCTTTTCGTTAAACAGGTTCCTGTAACTGAATGCTTGTTTCGAAAAAAGCGCATAGTCATCTTCGTAACCAAGTATTTTTGCCAGCTTTGACAGACACCACAGGTCATAGGAGGTTCCTAAGGTTACGGCCACAGGTTGTCTTTTTTCAAAGGAATGAACTTCTGGAATGGTTTCTCTTTCTTCCGGACGTAATGCCGGGATATAGCCATTTTTAGTGAAAAATTCTTCCAGTTTTCCTTTGGGTTTAGCCGACCATGGTGCCAGTGTTTTTTCTGTCAACGCTCCTTTTGCAGCCTTGTAAGCTTTCTCCAGGTCAAAGCCACGAATTCCTTTTTCATATGCATCTAAAATAGAAGCTACTCCATGATTCGAATTCATTCTTCTGCTATCCCCGTTGATCTCTGGAAAAGTGGGAAGCCAGTACGCGCTCATTTGTTCTGCCATTCTAACAAAGGAATTCAATACGTAAGACTCCTTTTCCGGATCGATAAGAACGTTCAGCGGATGGTGTGCACGATAAGAATCCCAGATCCAGTCATCTGTAAAAAAGGGCTGTCCGTTATCATTATGGATCTTACCATCGAATGCACTAAAGTATTTTCCATCTTCCGAAATATTAACAGGCCGTTCAAATGCCCTGTAAAGTGACGTATAAAATATATGTTTTTCATTTTTTGTCCCCCCTTCAACTTTGATTTTGCCTAAAACATCGTTCCAGATTTCTTTACCCCTACCGATCACACTTTTCAAATCAAAGTTCTTTATTTCACGTCTGAGATTAGCTTTGGCTTGTTCTTCACTAATGAATGAAATTCCATATCTAACTTTTATATCCGACTGATTTTTGTTAAAACTCAATAGCAAACAGGCATCTTCACCCTTAACGGTATTAGCAGGAAATAACTGCCCTCTTTTAAGACCTTGAATGGCCATGGGCTTCACATTGGGCTCGGCATAAATATATACTTTAGTATTATTCCCAATTTCCTGGCTTCCAGATAAAGAATTTCCGTCCCATTGTAAGTGCCCATTTCTTGAATTGAATAAGAGTGACCTCGCCGCAGCACCCTTAAAATTAAAGCCATAGATTGCAGACTGATGCGACACACCGAACTCAACGGATATATCATCTTCGTCCAGATAAACATGGTAAGAAAATGGAGTAACCTTTTCGTCGTCGTAACTGTAATCCATAACAGGCTGCTCAATTTTAGCATTTCCCTGTACTGGACTAAGATTAAATGCAGAACTGCCCCGGTGGCTCGTTACCACAACAGGCAAACCGTGAATTTTATCTGAGGTAAAATCTGATCGTTCGGGATAAACCCGCAGCAAACTATTGGGAAGATGAACTGTAGGGTATGTAGGGACAAGCAGATGACTAATATTCCCCATATATGGATTTACATACGCTACGGGTGAAAATTCAATAGGTTGCTTCTGAGCAAAACAGCTCAGGGACGGACCAGCAATACTGCCAATACAGACAAGAGATAAACAATAACCTAATTTAAGAGCGCACTTTTTTATGAGCATTTTTTATATTTTAATTTCAATAAAAACAACTGTCTATCGCTTGTTGCCATTCAATGGATTTTTAAGTGTGGTATACGCGCTATACTCGCCGTTGAGCCTGACCTTAATTTTTTCTGGCTTAGCAGAATATATGGCATATCTGATAATCTTACCATCTTTCCACTTCATATCTACGGTATAATTGCCTCTTGCTTTGAACCCTTTCACCTCACCATTTTCCCAGACAGCAGGTAAAGCCGGTAATAAATCTATATAACCATCATGGCTCTGTAAAAGCATTTCAGCAATACCAGCTGCAGCTCCAAAATTACCATCAATTTGAAACGGAGGATGTGCTGAAAATAAATTTGGATAAACCCCTCCTCCACCGCCCATATTATTCGGGTCAGCAACCGGTTTCAACATCTCTCTGATCAATTTGAATGCCCTGTTACCATCATGTAACCTTGCCCAAAACAGCATCTTGTAAGCAATAGACCAGCTCGTGCTGTTATCACCTCTTACTTCAAGCGTTTTTTTTGCTGCTTCTGCCAGTTCAGGAGTAGATGAAGGTGTGATCAATCCCGCTGGGTATACCCCATATAAGTGAGAAATATGGCGGTGAGTTGGTTCAATCTCCTTATAATCTTCCAGCCATTCCTGTATACGCCCGTCTTTGCTGATTACTCCGGCAGGAGGTATTAACGTCAGCATATTCTCCAGTTCTTTTCTAAATGCTGCATCAATTTTTAATTGTTTTGATGCACTGATCACATTACTAAAAAGTTCTCTCACAATTTGATTGTCAATAGTAGGCCCCATACAGAGACTTGCGACCTTGCCATTGGCCATATAAAAAGAATTCTCCGGGGAAACCGAAGGAGAAGTAACCATCCAGCCTGTTTTTGGGTCTTTAACCAACACGCTTTTATAAAATTCGGCGGAGCCTTTCAATACCGGATAAATATCATTGAGATAGCCCAGGTCTTTCGTAAAAGCATAATGATCCCATAAATTGCTGCATAGCCAACCTGAACCTGCATTTGACGCTCCCCATGATGCATTCTCACCAGGTTCTGTAAATCCCCATACGTTGGTGATGACATGCGCAATCCAGCCGTCAGCATTATAATATGCTTTGGCCGTTTTCTTTCCCGGTTCAATGAGGCTTTTTACCAGGTCTGCAAGCGGCAGGTTCAGTTCCGAAAGATTAGCCACCTCAAGGGGCCAGTGATTCATCTGCACGTTTACATCCAGATGGTAATCGCCATTCCATGGCGTATTGATCTCCTGTGCCCACAGGCCCTGCAAATTTGGCGGCAACAACCCCACTCTTGTGCTGCTGATGCTCAGATATCTTCCATATTGAAAAAACAGGGAAGCAAGTGATGGGTCCTTATCAAAATTGCTGTAGAAATTAGCGATCCTGCGATCTGTTGGCCAATCTGCTGTCGGGCTTTCACCAAGATCGAAGTAAACCCGTTTGAAGAGCCTGCTAAATGCAGCTATATGTCCGCGTTTTTGCAGATCATAACTTTTTTTCATTGCCTTAGCCAAAAACTGAGCTGTCTTTTCTTCGAAGGCAAAACCTTTGAAATCAGTTCCCGCGGAAATATAAATCAACACCTCTGTAGCATCTTCAATTACTAAATTATTATTTTCCGGATGGACAGTCCCACCTTTCAATTTTGCCTGGACCCTGGCCAAATAACGCATCCCCTTGCCGTCAGTACCATTGTTGAGCTGGCCTGACATCTGCAACTCGTTGCCCGTTGTTTCCACACGGTAACGTTCCGGCCTGTTCATGGCAATCCGGCAATTAAGCTGTCCGGGTTTATCAGCTGTTAGCCGGATCACACTGACATCATCGTCAAAACTTGTAAAGTACTCTCTTTTATAATTTACACCGCTACGTGTAAATGTACAGTTTGCAATCGCCTGATCTAATAATAGCTCCCGACGATATGCCCCGGTCTCTTGTTTCCCCGCACGATCTGCTTTGTAGGTAAAATCGATTTCCAACGCCCCCATCGTTTGAAATTTACCCCATCTCTCACCCGCTGAACCTTCACCTTTACAAACAAAATTGCTGTTCACCAGTGCCTGGGCTTCATCGTTCTTCCCTTGCACAAGTAATTCTCTTATGGCAGGCAGCTTTTTATATGCCTCATAATTGTTAGCATCCTGCGGACTGCCTGACCATAAAGTGATATCGTTGAGAACGATTTTTTCTTTTAAAATCCCGCCATCAGGAGTCATTCCCAACCTGCCGTTGCCAAGCGGTAATGTGGCCTCCCAAATTTCCGCCGGTTTATCATACCATAATTTTAGAGGCTTTTGTTGGGCGAATACATTTGTTAGTGCGAGGTAGCAAAAATAAAATACCGCTAACAGTTTCTTCATGATATATATTGTTTCGAATCCATATTTGTCCTATTATGAAGATAATTAATCTCCGTAAACCTTAAATTCATAAATACTTGCTATTGTCTTATCTTTTGATGGTAAAAGTGTCAATCGCACCCAGCGGGCATTAGCATTGCCTTGATCTGCAAAACATGGGATTGATGTGCTGGTATTAGCCGTTCTATCTGCAAACACCGACCATTTTACGTTATCAGTTGAATATTCAATTTTGTATTGCACACCTTTATCTACGAAATCCGTAAAGGTTTCACATCTTTTGATTTTCTTTACAGCCCCCAGATCAACTACCATATGCTGTTCCGTACCATCAGCTTTTGGGCTCCATTTGGAAAGGCTATTGCCGTCAAAAGCACCGATCAAACTATGGCCAACGGGATCAACTGGAGAGGTAGCAGGCTTCCATGCCGACAGCAATTTGCCCGAAGCCGGCGTATAGTTTAGCACCAGGTTGTCAAATCCGGCAAAATTAAAGCCCGAAACATAACCTGCAGCCCCAATTGAGTAAGTATCATCCACTATATCAACAACTAACTTACCATCTATATAACCTTTAATATTGTTTCCTTTTCCAGTGAGGCTCAGTTTATGCCATTTACTGGCATCTACATTTCCACTCGCAAGCGTCTTTTTCTTTGTCTCAAGTTTCCAGGTGCCATTTTTATAGATATTAAAACGGTAACCGTATGGAATATTTGACTGGTTGGCTTTATCGTAGGCTCCCCTCAAAATTAGTCCGGCATAACCAACCCCATTGAATGCATCATTTTCTACAAAAACATCAGAAGAAATTTCTCCCTGATCCCATTCTGTATTCTGCGCAACAAAAGTATAGGCGCACTCATCAGGAATCCAATGGGTAATGTCATTTACAAGCAACTGCCGCAGATATTTATTGTTCCCCTCACCCAATGTTAGCTCGAAAGCACCTGAATTGTCGTAAAAGTATTTGGGAGAAAGTGGTGCCTGCGCTAAAGAGTAACGGTCAAAATTATCACTATACTTTGTTGGAAAGGCCTTTTCCTTAGGTATAGCATGTGTTCCTTTTTGCTGACCGCTGGTAGTCGTTATCGTGTAAATACTTTCCGGATCAACCGATAAGGTAACGACACCGTCGACTGCAGCTATATCCTCTTGTTTCTGAAACTGATTTTTACTGTCCGACTTCCATACATTGAGTTTGTTTTTAGGAAGGTCAGAAATACGGAATGATAATTTTTGTGCATCAGCGCCACTCACCACAACAATGCTATAATCATTGCTGCCATCCATATTTTTATAGGTACAATAGGCACCGTCGCCGCTCAATTCACCACAGCCGCTGTCTATATATTTCCATCCGGGTTTGGCAAACTGGTTAAAGTGCGCTACAGCCCAAATGGTCGGCCAAACTTCATAATTACCCGACCATGGCGTAACCCCTTTCATAATACCAACATTCGAAAAGCAGGAAATATCAGGCATGGAAGCAATAGGGCACCACATATTCACCTTCACAATTTTCCATTTGATATAGCACTTTAAAATATTTTTTGCAAGGTATGTTGTGTTTCTCCAGGATGCTCCGGGCAACGAAAAATCCTCGCCCGACCACAATGGCAAATCGGTTAAAACAGAGTTGGGGTTTGGCTCTTCACCTCTGTATCCCCACATATAGGAATCCGGATAATGGTAACTGATTGATGAAATTGTATTCCTGAATACAGTATCCTTAACCAGCAAATCACTGATTTCCCAGGCCTTACCTGCGCCTTCCGGTGCATTTATTTTAATATCTTTAAATCCCTTTCGATCCAATGTAGGTCTTAAAACGTTGACAATCCAGTCTCTGTTATAATCACGTTCGTTCCAGCAGCCGGAAATATATTTCATTTTGAGTCCCCAATGTTCTGCGCCTTCGATAAACTTGACCAGATAATCAGCATTATCCTGCGACCAAACGCCTTTAAACCATCCGGGCATACTCCATTCCAGGGCATCAAGTTCAATACCCGGGTTTCTGTTTACTGCTTCCCGCATCAGCCAGTATTCGAAGCCCCTATTGTAATGAGGTTTTTCCATTTCTTCCCTTGTTCTGGCAATGCTTGGTTCCGAGCCGCAGGTCGTATTGCCATCCCCCCCAATTTCAGTTTTGAGATAGGTAAAACCAGCGCCAAAGTTTGGTTTAAAGAGGTAATCCAATATATCGCTCCTTGATTTATCGGGATAATCGATTAACAGCCTCGAAGAAGAACCGGCACTAACAGCACCTATCCCGTCAAAAAGTCTTCCAGCGCCACTTCCGTCGATTTTAATAATTTTAGAAGATGAAACATTACTTTGTCCAAACGTTGCCTGAACTGCAAGAGCTAAGCAGAGTGTTGTCATCGTACTTCTAACCATAGTTGATTTCATTATATTTTGCCAGTTTAAATTTCGCATAAATTTCCAGAGCAGAGTCAATTTACTTTGTTCTGGCTTGTATTCTCATTGTAATTCGTTAAAATTGATATTATTGGGCCATTCGATCACTTGTCCAGAAGCTAAGTTCTCCCATCGTTGTAAATGAACCATTACCCCAGGTTTCCAAAATCTTTATCCGAATATATCTAACTTTAGGCGTTCCTGCAGAAAGTTTAAACTCTTCTCCTGCCCTTGCATAATCGGCGTCACCCGCAGTCATTTCTGTACCAGGCAGGCCGGAAGGTTTTACAGACTGGCAATCGGCCAGCTTTGCCCAACCGGCCCAGGATCCATCGGCGGCAGGATTATTACTGCCCCACAACTCAAATTTCTTTACATTCTCTCCCCTGTAAAGCCTGTCGGAAGCCTGCCAGGTTTTGAACCTGCTGATGGAAACAGACTCCCCCATGTCAAAGGTAAACCATTGTGGTATCCCATTGGTAGTGGCAAAGCCTGGTGTATTGTATTTTTCGTCCCACAGGTAAGGCATCAGCCAGCCCCAGGCATCCCGGGCATCTGTAGGCAGTACATATTCTTTAAATTTTGACTTATCCAGCTGCCGTTCGAATACGGGGACCCCTACCTCAGTATAGTCTACTGAAAACTCATCTATAGCCTCGGGCTCAGGAAGAAAAACAGACCGGTAGGTGAGTTTAGTGTCACTTTTATACCCCGATAACTCCGTCTTTAAGGCTCCTCCCGGAACAATTAAGGTCTTTGTTGCCCCTGCTTCATCTGTATATTTCAGTTCTATGGATTTCTCGCCATCAAGTGCGGTATTCCAGTCTATCACAAGATTTTTTCCATCCAGCGAGTAGCCAATAGTTTTAATAGTACGGTTAGACAGTACTTTCAGGTAATTATCACCATATACCATCCCGGTAACTTTTTTTACTATCGATTTAGCATTTTCGGCAGTATACGTATACACATCGAAGGAATAAGTACCCTGATTGAGATTATTGATCAGCAGATCTACAATATCCTTACCGGTTGTTTTCACTACGTTGACTACCGCCGAATCGGAATTGTTGTTCCAAAATGCCTTAACCCTGGTTACCAGCGGGTCGTTCCCCAAATGGACCTGCAATTTAATCCTCTTGTTGCCACCATGAGCAGCTACACTGTCGGCCTTTCCCGGGTAGTAAATCTCGCCGTCTTTAGTCATTTCTTTATAATCATCTTCCTTTGTGCAGGAACTGATACATGCGCCTGCCAGGACCAGAAAAAAGCAGGGCAGATATTTTATCATTTTCATAATTTTTGCTGTTAATTATAATTATACCAGATTTTACTGTGGATTACCCCATAGGGCCAGCTCCGTGAAATTTACATAGACACCATCAGACCAGTTTCTTAATGTCTTGAACCGAATGTACCTTACTGCAGGCGCATCTATTGGGATAGTAACGGTTTCACCCAGAAGTGCCGCCTCGTTATCTGCATTGGAGTTTTGTCCGGGCGGTAAGCCGGATGGTTTAATCTGTTCGTGGGTAGCTAACAATACCCAGTTGGTGAAGCTTCCATCATCAGCGGGATTGTTTGAACCCCATATTTCCACTTTTCTAGGATTATGAAGCGCATAAAACCATCCTGGTCTCATGAACCAGGCCAAACGACTCAGTTTGGCTTTTTGGCCCATATCGAAAGTAAACCACTGCGGCATGCTCACCGGATCGATTGTATGGTATGCAGTATTGTTACTTACATCACCATCAAAAAGATACTTAACTTCATTTCCAGGGTAATTTTTCGCATCCGTCTTATTGATGTTTGCGTCTACCATTTTTGTCCTGTCCAGTCGCACCTCGTAAAGCGGCGTTAGGGTTACATAAGTGGTATCTGACAGATTGCCCCAGCGATCCCTTACCACAAGTCCAAATCTGGTTTCAACCGCCTGAAGGTCCCTCGCCCCAAAACTACCGGTCTTCGACTTCGTATTCAATGTCCTTATCGGAACAAAATTACCCAGTTTGTCATTTGTTAAAATCACAATAGCCAGATCCGATTCTGTTTGGTTCTGATAGCTGACATCAAGCCCCCCAAAAGCAGCTTTGGCCGCAAGCTGGTCATGAACCAATTCAAAAGGAGGCGTTTTTGGCTGCACTTTTACAACCAATGGCACAGATTCATTTTCACTCTTATCCACTGCATATAACCTGGCTTCGTAAACATCCGTATCTCCAAAACCTTCTAAGGTTAAATTATCCAGGTACCTGCTCGCTTTTGTTTCGCGAACCAGGCCCTGCTTATTGGTATACTCGGCCCTGATATACAGCAAATCCCTGTCCTTTGGCAGGCTGTAAGTTATTTTTGCCGCCCCATTTAAGTTTTCAACCTGTGCGTTGCTAACCGGACCAGGCGCCTGATGATCGTTTTTATCAATTGTGCCCACTTCAGTTTTTTTACAGGATTCAGTCGTTCCCACGAATAACAATCCCGCACATAACACATATATTAATCGTTTCATTTTCGTTGTTTTCAATGATTAAGCATTCAATTTTCTATAGCTATAATTACCAGCCAGGGTTTTGAACCAGATTTTGATTTACCCTTATACTATTGTCTTTTATAGGCCAGAAATAATCTCTTGGACTGTTAAAGCTCTGATTGAACAACAGTACCCTTCGGTTGTAATCTGCATAGTCTGAACGGATCACGTCCCAGCCATAGACCGGTTGGTTCAGGAGTTCACCTGCTTTTTTCCAGCGTCTTAAATCCCAGAAACGACTGCCCTCAAAGGCCATTTCAATCAAGCGTTCCTGTTGTATAATATCCCTTAAACCATTCTTATCGGCATATTTACCCGGATTTTTTGAAAAGCTGGTCCAGGAAGATTCCACAGATTTGAGTCCGGCCCTGTCTCTGATCAGGTTCAGATATTCCAATGCCTGCGGCCTGTTATCTGTTTCATTTAATGCCTCGGCATATAGTAAATAAAGGTCGCCCAAGCGCATTACCGGCCATGGATACCGTTCTACCGTTATGTTTGTTGCACTGGCCACCATTTCCCAGTTCACGAGTTTCTTGGTGTAATAACCTGTTACAGAATAGATACGGCTTTGTTTTTTTCCGGAATACTGCCCCGATTTAGCTTGAATATTGAAATTCCCATTTTCCATAAACCATTTGGAACCGTCAAATGCCATATCTGCATAAAAACGGGGTTCTCTGTCAAAATGCAGGCTTACCGACTGGTAACCATTCTGTATGCCAACATCTGCAGCGGTGCTTGTTCTGAGCTGGAACCTGTTGGCATAGTCCCAGGTTTTATCCTCGGTAATGGGCACGCCATTTTCAGTATAAAACAGCTCAGCCATTTTTAAGGTAGGTGCAAGCTGTCCCTTTAATCCGGAGTTGGCAACGTTCTGTTCCAACTGCGGGGCGGCATACAATTGCAGCGTCCAGGTATCGTTTGGTTTGGTGGTTGTTCCCCAGATCAGTTCTGTGTTCCACTTTTCACATACCGCATTCCGGATGCTCATCTCTATTTTCGTAGCCTCATCCACTGTAGTGGTGGCGGAATTAAAACGGTACAGATTTGCACCAGCATTCTTTGCCGCAAGAACAGCTACCCTGCAGGCCTCTACTGCCTTTTCCCATTTTTTCTGGTCATAAGTTGTGTTAAACAGCGCTTTTCCATCCAGGTTCTTCAGGCTGCCAAAATCCGGATTTCCATTAAACAAAGGACTGGCAGCGGTTACCAGCACCCTCGCTTTTATCGCAAGTGCTGCAGGCTTGGTAATCCTTCCCAGTTCAGTACTTAAATTCAGAATTTTATCGGGTAATCCTACATTTTCTTCGCCCGCCGCTGCCTGGTCTAACAGATTAACGATATAATTTACTACCGAATCTGCAGGTTGCCGGCTTACTTTTACCTCCTCAGGCGATGCGGAAATCGGCAGGTTCTTATCTACAATAGGAATCGGCCCGTACATTCTGAATAAATACCAGTGAAAATACGCTTTCAGAAATTTAACCTCTGCAACCCAACGGTCTTTCATATAGGGTTCCAGATCTTTAACCTTATCAATATTCTCCAAAAATATGTTGCAATTCCGGATTCCATGCCACATAGACCGGCCATCAAAGCCGTCCCAGTAATTCAGTTCAGGCTCGTCTTTATTCTGAAGCCCTCTTGCAATGTTATAAGGAGATAAGCTTGCATAGTCCTCACCAGTAGGCATTGGCCAGTAGATCCATAGTTCATCACCGGTATTCATACCGGCGTTCATTTCCGGATGTCCTTCCCGCGGCAAGCCGTCGTAACAGGTGAACAAAAATTTCTCTGCTTCGTTGCGATTGGAAAAAGCATGGTCTATAGTGGATACATTGTCTGGCACCACATCCAGAAACCCTTTCTTGCAGGAGTTCATCATTAACATCAGCAATACCACCGAAAGCGTTAGACGAATAGTATATCTTTTCATATCGAATTTCTTATTTGTTTAGAATTGTACATTTAGTCCGAAATTGTACACCTTTTGAACGGGATACCTCAGGCCATTGCCCCCCATCTCCGGATCCCATAGATCGAAACTGCTTTTAACAAACAGGTTGCTGGCATTACAATAAAGCCTGATTGATCCCAGTCCGATTTTACTTAGCGATTTACTCGAAAGATTGTAGCCCAATTCAACTGTTTTTAGCCGCAAGAAAGAACCATTGCGCATCCACCAACTGGAAGGTTGCAGGTTATTCCTGTTCAGATTGGGACTCAGACGTGGCCAAAAGGCATAAAGGTCCCTTTTTTCTTCCGACCAATGATCTTCAGCTACTGCTTTTAAAAGTCCGTGCTGGTAAGCGCCATTTAAAACAAAGGGACTGATTTTGTCGGGATCAATCCAGAAAGAAGACCTGCCAGAACCTTGAAAAAAGCCGCTAAGGTCAAATTTTTTATAGCCAACAGACAATCCAAACCCATAAATGATCTCGGGTGTTGTGGGTAAACCTAATGGAACATAGTCAAGAGAAGAGATAATACCATCCCCGTTGATATCCCGGTATTTAATATCCCCGCCCATCACCTCTCCGAAACTCTGAACAGGTGAATTTTTCACTTCTTCATCATCAATAAATAACCTTTCGGCAATTAACCCATAATTCTGGCCCAGGGAATTACCAACTTTGGATAAGTAAGCTAAGTTGGCAGGGTAATTGGGTTCTTCATTCACCAATAACTTACTGGTTGCATAGGTAAATGTTCCTCTGCCCTGTACCCACAGGCTTCCGAAATCTCTTTTGTAATCTACAGAAAGGTCCACTCCCTGCCCTTCAGCTTCGCCCACATTTGCCTGTATACCGGCCGAAAGCCCCATGGTGGTGGGAATAAAGGTCCTGTCCATTAAGATATTGCTCCGGTGTTGCTTGTAGACATCCAAAATAATATCCATGCTGCCGAAAAGACTCAGATCCATCCCCACATTGATCGTTTTTGCCTCTTCCCAGGTAATCGATTCATTGGCATATCTGGAAATGGATACACCTTCTTTACTATAACTGTAATCTGTCCCAAAAGCAGATCCTCGGCTGCCGTTCCGGAGATTAACATTTGATAAATAAAAGAAACGGTCGCCGGTATTTCCAATCTGGTCATTCCCCACCAATCCATAAGTTGCCCTGAACTTTAACCTGGTTATCGCATTTTTTAGCGGACCAAAAAACTTTTCGTTGGAGGCATTCCAGGCCACACCTACAGAAGGAAAAAAGCCGTACCGGTGATTTTTTGCGAACCGCTCAGAACCATTCAACCCAAAATTCGCTTCCAGCAGGTACCGGTTATCAAAACCATAGGTAAACCTTCCGGACAAGCCCTGGTTCCGGAAAGGCAATGAGGACTGAAGATCACCAGCATTACCCGTCAGGAAGTTCCGCATCTGGGTAACTAAAAGCCCACCAATATTGTGCTTTTCTGAAAAGGTACGGTTATAGTTAACCGCAGCCTCCAGATAAGCAACTGTATTTAAAACTTTTCCACCTTCCGAATAATTTAAATATTCGGTCGCAGTTTTCTCGTTCAGCAGTTCCAGGTTATATTTGTCGCCCGCAGCAGTGGTTGCATTTGCCCGGTAAAAGAAAGGATTATATCTTCTGCTGACATCAAAAAAAGAAAAGCGCCGTGTATAAGCCATTACCCTTGCCGTAAGCCCGGGTGTAAGGAATTTGAAATCCTGCTTAATTTCAAGTTGTACATTTAATGTTGAAGAATTTGATTGCTGAAACCCTGATACCATTTCGGCGTAAGGATTAAAGTACAAAGCCTCTCCTCTTTCGTTAATTTTGGCATTTCCAAATAAGGGATGCTGCGCATAGGATAGGTCGGACGCAGGAAAGGTGGCAGGAAATTTTACCGGATTTGCGGCTATAGCACCTTGAAATATATTTCCCCCGCCGCCTATCGGCCCCTGAAAATCATCAAAACTTCCTGAAGTTCTGACAATACCCTCTGTGGTAGGGGTAAGTTTAATGTTGACATTTGAACGGACTTCATAGCTTTTCAATTTGATGTTATTGTTAAACTTGTTTCCATGTTCAGATTTTAACACCCCGTTATCTACATTGAAGGTACCTGCAATATAATACTGTGCAGTTTTTCCACCACCACTCATGTTCATGTTAAACCTCTGGTTGTTTGTATAATCTTTGATCAACATGTCAATCCAGTCGTTATTGGGATAAAGCAGGGGATTGTCTCCGGCTATGGTCCGGTCGATCTGGTTCTGCTGATAAGGCAATTCTCCAAGGCGATCCCGCGTCAGTACCGCTTCATTTGCCATTTTCATGTACGTGATGTTATCGGCCAGTTTGAAGTTCTGTGTATTGGAAGAAAGTGAATTTTCTGCCCGCACATTAAAACTGGTCTTCCCTTCGGCACCAGATTTGGTGGTCACCATTACAACCCCATTGGCACCTCTTGCCCCATAAAGTGATGATGCCGCTGCATCCTTCAATACAGAAAAACCCGCGATATCATCTGGCTGCAACCTGGCCAATGCATTTGAACTGGATTCCATACCGTCGATCAGGATCAATGGGTCTACTTTACCAGATCCGAATGTAGTAATCCCACGAATAAAAAACTGAGCGTTGTCAGCCCCAGGTTCACCACTCCTCTGATAGGCTACCACGCCCGCCAACCTTCCGGCCAGCATAGTGGTAAGGTTACTTGTAGGTCCTTTTAACTCTTTAGGGTTAATGGTGGTAATGGAACTGACCAGACTTTCCTTTTTTTGCTGCCCGTAGGCCACCACAACAACTTCGTTTAGCTCTCCTTTATCGGCAGGCAGCAAAACATCAATCTTATCACGACCCTTAACCTCGACCTCTGTTTTTAGGTATCCCACAAAGGAAAAAACAAGTGTTCCTTTCAGGTCAGTTACTTTAAGGCTGTAATTACCCTGGCCATCTGTACTCGTCCCCCTTGTGCTGTTTTTCAATACAACACTCACACCAGGCAATCCTAGGCCCTCTGCATCTTTCACCTTCCCCTTGATGACGATGTTTTCAGTTTGGGCTACAGCCATTTGCGCACCGATACCCAGTAAAAAAATACATAAGGTATATTTCAATCTTATGTAGGAAAAGATACTTTCATTCATAATTTATTTGGTTTTAGTTTGGTTTATTTCTTTATCGTAGTTCTGTTTTCTAGCAATTGCATTCTGTGTAAGTTTCCCTTAACACAAGACATTTTTTTATTTTCCCATACGTTTGATTTTCAATTACTTACACTATTCAGTTAAGACAGTAGAGGACTGCTCAAAAAACACGCGCATTTTTTGATGGATTAATGCCCCCTGATGGCTTACGCTATATTTTAATACTTCATTAAAATGTTGCTCAGCCAGTTCAAACTTCTTCAAGCCCAACTGTCCGAGTCCCATCATGTAATGGCAATGCACCCGGTTCATTGTATCCAGGTTCTGATCAAAAAGTACGAGGTCTGGTAGCGAAACGGCAAAATAATCGATTTCTATTTCGTCATATTCATGTTGCTTACCAAAATTGATCAGCTTTTCTAACAAATAATTGGCCTTCTCCTTCTGCCCCAGGGCAAGCAATGCCAGCGCTTTATAAAACAATTGATCTGGCTGTACATCATTGTAAAAGAAGGCCTGTACCGGCTCTTCACCACCAAGGGTGGCCCGTTCAAAAGCGTCTTTTGCCTTCTCTGCAGCGCCCTGCATTTGATAAATACTTCCCATCAGGTAATGGATGTCATTCATCGCCATGTTATAGAGTTTACCCTCACCAAGATGGTCGGGATAATGCTCCGTAGCCCTTAAGGCCGTCAAAGCGCCTTCATAGTTCTTTTCCATTAAGAATTCCTTTGCCCGTTCGATATGGCAAATCAGGTACTGCTTGATGACCTTTCCTTCGCCTCCTTCCCAGGGGTGAAACTTCCTAACGGCTAACAATCCCTTCGCCAGATCAAAGGCACCTAAACTATTCAAAAGGGTGATCTTTTCAAGATATAAATCGTCCCTGTCCACAATAAGCTCAGGGTATTTATTTAAGAAGTCAAGCCGCACCTGTACCGGATAGTTTAACAGCTTATGCAACTGGTCTAACTCCATTAACACTCTTGAATCGCTTTGATTACAGGCAAAAGCCTTTTCCATCTCTAAAAGAGCCATTTTATGATCTTTTAGTTTATTGTAATAGGCTAAAGCTAAATTCCGGTGTACTATGGCAAAACTATCATCCATGGCTGCAGACCTTTCCCAGCAATCTATAGCTTCCGTGTATTGTTGGTTTGCATACCAGAAGTTTCCCAAATAATACCATGCTTTTGTGTCCTGAGGACAAACTGCAAGGGCCGTTTTCAGTATGATCATTTCTTCAACCCTGTCTGGAAAACAATAGTCTGGCAACTGCATTCCCGCTTTTTTAAACAACTCGGCAGCCATTAATGAATCATCCAATTTTGAATACAGCCATCCCATGGTATAATAGATCATCGGATAAACTTCCTTCTTAAGGCCTACGTACAGCTGTAAAAATTGAATTGCCTCTGCATAAAAACCTGCAGACGCATAATCAAGTGCATATTCCAGGTAATTTTGATGAGCGTCGTGCATCAATCGGATCAGGAGCGAAAGTACAGCCTCTGCCTCTCGCTGTGCCCCCTCATTACTATAGCCCAGGTATTGTTCAAACAGGCAGCCATAATTAAAAGGATCATATTCCAGGGCATCCTTAAGCACAGATTTTGCCTGGTCGCCCCCCCCCCTTTTCCTAAGCAAGACCGCTTTAATATGCCTTGCGGTTGGACTATTGTAATTCCTAAGCAAGGATTTTTCTACCAGATCCAGGGCTTCCCCAAAGGCAGCTCTGCCTGCAGAAATTCTGGCCAGGGCGAGATATGCGATATGCTGAAATGCATCATTCCAGGTTGCTTTGTAAAACAGATCAAAAGCCTCTTCCTTTCTATCTTGCAACACCAGGCAATAGGCCAGGTTATAATGGGCCTCCCCACTATAGGGATTGTTATTTCTTAACGTGATGGATTGAACCGCCGTTCTAAAATAGCCTTCAGCTTTTGAAAACTGACCTTTTCTAAGCCACAATAGTCCGGCAGCCAGATTACACCTGATATCCTGAGGCTCCCTTTTCAAGGCCTCCTCATAATAATCCATGGGATTAAATGTAGCATGACGATACTGTTCTAAATGAAGTCCATTCAAATAAAGCATTTCTGTACTTTTGATATTTTCCGGTTTTTCTGCCGCTGTAGCCGCAGGAGGAAAAGGCTGTTCATTATATTTCTCCGGCTTGTAACTTACCAAAATGATCCCCTCTGTGTCTTCTAGAATCACTTCCAGGTCTTCCAAGGCGGTATCTGAGGCTATATCTACTCTTTTTTCAAGTACCTGTTCAGGGTTCAGATCCAAACGGGAGTTCAGTACCTCCTCGTTTTTCACCAATATCCTTAACGTTGCCTGTTGGTAAATTGCCGTTACATAAACCCTTACTACGAGCGCGTTTGATTCCAGTTCGATATTTACCATGGCCTCCTTAGTTGCATTTTTTACCATACCCACTCCTACATAAGGCATAAAATACTGTTCAAAAGTTTTCTCCTCATTAGGCTGCAGCCAGGCAAAATCAGGCTGATTTTCTGTAAAAACACCAGTCATTAACTCTATGTACGGCCCATCCTCGTCTGTTAAATTCCTATCCCACGAATGTCCGAATTCACCATCTCCCCATGTCCATTGTTTTTTTCCGGGAGAAATATGATGACTGGCAACATGTAACATTCCAGCTCCGGTATCGTGTTCATAACAGCCAATAAAATCAAATTTAGAGGGGATGGCCATATAAGAAGTTGGAACAGGTATATTTTTATACATAGAAATATCTGTTCCAGGAGCGTAATCTACTTTATAATAGGTACCTCTTGCAATTGGGAATTCAGAAACATCTCTTTTGCCATGGTCAAAAACAGCATACACATCAGGGGGAAAAACTGATTGGTAGTAATCGTTTACCTTTACTGCCGGATTTGCCCACCACAAGAACGTTTGGGGCAGACTGGTGCGGTTATAAACCTTCGCTTTAATCTCCAGGTAAGCTTTATCGGGATACAGTGCAAATCCGACCGTCCCTTTAGTATGCGACATCCGTTCCACTTCATTGATCCAGATGATCTTACTGCCCTGATCCCCCTCCTTTATGGTGTAGTCCAATCGCTCAAAAGTACTCGGACGATGGTGCTGCGGCCAGTTAAACTCAATTCCACCTGAGATCCATGGGCCACACAAACCTACCAGGGCCGGTTTGATAACCTGATTGTAATAAATAAAATGCCGCTGCCTTATTTTATCGTAGGCCATCTGAACCCTTCCACCTAACTCGGGCAGGACCATAATTTTCAGGTATTTATTTTCGAGAAATAAACCAATGTATTCTTTATCTTCTTTCTCATCGGCTATTTTTTCAATTACTGCATTGGGATAAACCCTGCCACTGCTACCCTGATAAATCCGCTTTTCAAAGAACATTGGATTTTTATTGGCTTCTCCTGTCACGTAGGTTGGAATGATCACTTTTTCTTCCCAAGCATTTACATACATATCGTTCATAACTTGTTATTAATAATGGCAAATACCAGACTAGGCCTGGCATTACTTTTAAAGGCTTCAAACCAACTGTTCGTTTTGGTAAAAAAAAATCATACGTTTACAAAGTTTGGTTAGAATTGAATTTGTGCTTGAGTGTAAAACTATAAACAAACGTTTGTGCAAAACATGGACAGATATTTTATAATGATGGATTATTTTACGATAATCAATTCCGCATGACAGAGAAGAAAAAAGACGGTTTTCATGGCCAAAGGGCCATAGTTCTGCCCCGAACCATACTTTCTAAATATTGCTGTCACAATCCATTGATAGCAGGTGCCTATCTTACTGATATCGGATACTATCCTAAGGCTAAATTTCACTACAGGGTACGCTCACAGGGCATAGACCAACATATCCTTATCTATAATATAGAAGGCTCTGGCTGGGCAGAGATAGGTGACAAAAAATATCAGATCAATCCTGGTGATTTTTTCATCGTTCCGGCAGGAAAAGTCAATCGATATGCCTCAGAAGAAAAAAATCCATGGTCTATTTATTGGATTCATTTTAAGGGAGAGACAGCAGATGCTTTCATAAAAACCTATTTTCAGCGTACCGGAACCTATACAGGAACCCTGTCTTATAATGAACACCGCATTCAGCTCTTCGACGAATTATACAAACATTTAGAGCGGGGTTACAGCCATGATAACCTGTGTTATGTAAACATGTTATTGCTGCATTTTTTATCTTCTTTTTTATTCGATTCCATTTTTAATGAGACTTCTTCAGATGATAATGAAACCGATATTGTACATCAAACCATTCTATATATGCAAAAAAATATGTCATCTGTACTTTCTCTTCAGGAAATTTCTGCATATGTAAATACATCTGTCTCTCATTATGCTTACCTGTTCAAAAAGAAAACCGGCTTTTCCCCTATTGAATATTTTAATCACCTTAAGGTACAGAAAGCTTGCCAATATTTACAATTTACCCCCATGAGGGTAAAAGAGATTGCTCATCAGCTGGGCATTGAAGATCCTTACTACTTCTCAAGACTATTTGCCAAAGTAATGAGCATGTCGCCCAAGGAATATCGGAACAAGTTTATTATTAAATCATAAGATAATCTATCGCTTCCATAAAATAATACATTTTTTCATTTTCCTGCCCTGATATCTTTGCTTACAGGACTACATGACCTGAATCTCTAACCAAACATTTTCATTTAATGGATAAAAAACCGAATTATTCAATTCTAATTAGTTTGATCGCTGCGCTTGGCGGATTGTTGTTTGGCTTTGATTTTGCCATATTTTCCGGTACCATTCCTTTTATTAAACCCTATTTTAATTTAAGTGAGGCTGAACTTGGCTGGACAAGCAGTTCTATCTATATTGGCTGCATCCTGGGCACCCTCATTACAGGTTATTTTGCAGATCGTTTTGGCAGAAAAATACCTTTAATTGCATCGGCTTTTATTTTTGCCATTTCGGCATTGGCCATGGGCTGGGCACCAAACTATCATTTACTCATCATTGCACGCATTGCGGCGGGAATCGGCGTTGGAGCGGCGTCTATGCTCTCTCCGTTATATATCGCCGAAGTATGCCCGGCCCACATCCGTGGCCGGATGGTGTCTATCAACCAGCTGACCATTGTATTAGGTATCCTCCTGGCTTATACTTCCAGCTATTTATTAGCCGGGATATCCAATAACTGGCGATGGATGTTTGCTTCGGCTGCCCTGCCTGCTACTGTGTTTTTTATTTCTGCTTTGTTTTTACCCGAAAGCCCAAGATGGCTAAGCGGAAAAGATCAGGAGACAGAAAAAGTTCAGCTTTCCGATCTTATCAAGCCGGGAATACTCTTTATTGTGAGCATTGGCATAGTCATAGCGATATTTCAACAAATATCCGGTGCAAATGTCGTTTTTGTATATGCCCCGATCATTTTCGCAAAGGCTGGAATGAACGTGAGCGATCAGCTGTTTCAGCAAATCCTAATTGGCCTTATTAACCTAATTTTCACATTATTATCTATGAAACTGGTAGATCGGATTGGACGCAGAAGGCTAATGCTCCTCGGAAGTATAGGCATGTCTGTTTTACTGCTGCTTATTGGTGGCGCGTTCTACTTTAACCTATTGCAGGGCCCATTGGTAACCATTTTGGTTCTCATTTTTATAGCCATTTATGCCACTACCCTTGCACCTGTTACCTGGGTATTGATTTCAGAAATCTTCCCAAATAAAGTGAGAGGATTGGCGATGTCTGTAGCTACTACAGCGCTTTGGCTGGCCTGTTTTGCCGTAGTTTATATTTTCCCGGTGCTGGTTGACTATTTCGGGCACAGAACTTATATGAACTTCCTGGTATTCGCAGTGATCTGCTTTGTTTACTTCCTTTTTCTCTTAAGATATGTTCCGGAAACCAAAAATAAAACCCTGGAAGAAATTGAAGAAAAACTTCTTTTTCCAGAAGGCAGAAATCGGAAATAGTTTTTTTTAAAATCTCCCCTTAACCATTAAACAACTTATTTCTTTTAATTGGCTTGCCCTTTCGGATCATCACCGCATGATAAAGACTTGGCACATCATTCTCCCATTTCCTGATGATAATGAGAATAGCAATGATCTCCATCCTGGTAATCATTCCGATGTAAAAGCAAGTCATAAACAGCCAGCCAGAATCGCAGGTAGCCATAATCTGTACCAATGTAGCAAGAATAGTCAGTGTCCAGAACTTTGAAGAAATGGCATGTGTAGCCACTTCTTTTCTGAATTTCAGGTAACTTACTACATACGTCAGGGCTTCTGCAGCCAGCAAGGTAAGCAGCAGGGGTCCATTTTCTTTAAAAAAATCAGTACAAATTACATAGGCTGCAGTCAATGCACTTAACCAGAAAATCTGGTCTATAAATGAGTCCAGACGGCGAAGTTTAACCGTAGAAATTTTTAATTTTCTGGCGATAATCCCATCAAAAACATCAGAGATTAAGCCAATTATCAGCAACATATTGATAACCGGTCTGAAATGCGCCGGTTGTACAAAACTCAGCGATAAAATCACCACACTAAACAATAAGCGGCTGTAAATTAGTAGAATTGGAATGTGTTTTAAATATTTATTCATTTCCAGATGGCTTGCATTACATTAACGAATGTACAAATTAATTGTTCAGCAGCGCCAGGTCTGAATTTCCAGCATTACTAAGTTTCTTTATCTTTAAGCCAGATATCCTCAAAAACAAAAAATGAAAAGTCATGCTTTCCAGGCCAGGCTGGAAATAATTGGGATCAACCCCTATGTTCAGGTTCCGGAAGCTATCCTGGCCGAAATTTTTGATCAGGCCGACAAAAACAAAGGGCCTATTCCAGTAGCCGGAACTATAAACGGCATGCCCTACCAGCAAACGTTGTTAAGGTATAGCGGACTTTGGCGACTTTACATCAATACCACAATGCTCAAAGATTCACCCAGGCGCATCGCAGAAAACATTAAAGTGACCATTAAATTTGATCCTTCCGACAAAACAATTGCACCTCACGCTGACCTGGTTAAAGCATTAAAAGAGAATTCAGCAGCCAAATCTAAATTTGAGCAGCTCAGTCCTTCCCTGCAAAAGGAGATCGTAAGGTACATTTCTGGTTTAAAAACCGAGGAAAGCAGAAACCGGAATATTGAAAAAGCAATTCAATTTTTACTGGGTAATGGTCCGTTTATAGGAAGAAAAACACCTTAACTGCGGTTACTCTTCCGATGTTTCTTCCAGCTTACCCTCTTTGTTCCGCTTAAGGGCTACTTTTGGATTCTCCTGTGAACCGGTAATGCTCAAAGGGATACCCAATATACCAAATGGCGGCAGGCCTAAACGGCCGCTCATGTTCAAGCGCCCATCAAAACTCACCTGTCCTTCAAAACGTGGCCTGAAACCGGCTACACGCATTTTAAACCGCTCTATATTGATGATGTTATTGGCTATCTTACTTTTGATCTGTACCTCTGAAACATCCGGATTAGTAAGGCTGTCGCGCTTTGTCGCCTTGCTTACCGCATTCATTAGCTTAAAGCCCATCAGGCTTACTTTTTTCACAGAAAGCACGCCTTCCCCTTTTAAAGAAGGATATACCGGCATCATATCTTTGTTCAGCTTACCCGAAAGCTGGTAATCCAGGCCTATTACCCCCTTAACTTTAGCAGCCGAGGTAGCCATATCCCTGAACAGTTTAATCTCCTTATAGGCTTTTGCAATGTCAAATTCCTTTGCCTGGATATGGTAATCAAATGTAGCTGCAACCGGGCTCAGGCTTTTGTATTTAGCGTCCATGCTCACCGCAGCATCAATCAGCTTAAACTGCGTTTGGTTCAATTCCAGCATCCCATTGTTGAGTGTAACTCCAGCCTTTGCATTTTTTATGACCAGGCCATTGTAATACACTGAACCTGCGTCTGCTGTTAAACTTACATTTAAATTATCAGGGATGATGATTACCCCACTGGCAGCACTGCCTTTTGAAGCTGATGCTGGCGCGGCATCATTATAAGCCATAAATTCATCTGCATAGAGTTTTCCGCTTTTCAGGTTAAAATTACCCGTAAGTTTGGCCTTATCTGAAAGCACATAGTTCACTACATTTCCGAGAAAACCTTCCATGCTAAAGTCAGACTGCCCATAGCTGCCTTTAAACTGCTCAAATTTCATTTTATCCTGTTTGAAGGAAAATACCCCATTTTTTACCAGGAAGGATTTCGGGAAAAGGTCTGAATTAAAGGTCATTTCCTTAATCACTACCCTACCCTTGTTGTCCAGTTTGTTATATCTTCCGGCCATGGCATCGCTTTGGCGACCGCTAAATGAAACATCCGTAAAAACAGATCCCTTTACATCGTAACCCCTCACCGCAAAAATCCGGTACATCTTACCGATATCAATGCTGCCTTTAGAGGTAATTTTGTAGCTGATATTTTCCAGGTTCTGTACCGCAGCCCGCAGCTGAAAAGGTTGTCCGCCCATTTCAAAAGACACCGGCTTAATGTTCATTACCGTACTTTTTAAACTGCCGTCGCGGTTGGTGAGTACGCCATCAATCGTAATCCGTTCCAGGGCCTGATCAAAATGTGCAGTTTTAATCCTGCCATCATTCAACAGAATAGCCGCTTCGGTAACCGGAAACTGTTTTCTCTTTTTGTTATAAGCACCCCTGCTTTTCAGGTTCAGGTTTAACTTACCATTCAGTTCCAGGTCTTTTATGGGATAAAACTCCTTAATTTCCGCCAGGTTCAGCAGTCCGCTCAACTGCACATCAATAGGTGTATTGCCCGAGGTTTTCAGCTTTGCAAATCCCCTGATGTAATTGGATAGTGCCTGTATGTTCAGGTTATTCAGTTCAAATTCGGTATGCTTGTAATCGCCATCTTTGTTATGGCCATTGATGTTAAAATTGATTTTATCGATAGCCGCCGGAAGCGAAGCGTACTTAAAATAGCCATTGCTCAGGCTTGAAGTTAATTTAAACACAGGAACGGTAGCGATTACCGTATCTACCTGCCTGATGCCACTCCGAACCACCTTTTTGGTGTACTTACCTTCGCCATGCAGGTCCATTAAAAACCTGCCCCTGAGCTGTTCCAGGCTAAAGATCTTCGCCCATTTCTCCAGGTCTATATCTGCCCGGCTGTTTACATAAATCTCCGGTTCTTTCAAGCCCCTGAAATTGAGCATGGCGCCTACATAATCCTTTCCTATATTGAAATATAAGCTATCCATGTTGATGTACAAGCTATCCGGGTCTAAAGAAGGGAGCTTGGTCTGCAGGTTAATGTACAGCTTACTGATGGGTTCCGGAGCTTTAGGGTTAGAAATCTCACCCTCCCTGATCTTTAAATCAAAAGACAGCGTAGGCATAATGTGCTGCCCCGCAAGGTATTTTCCGATTAAAGAGGCCTTGATCTCTGCATAGCCCTTGATATTTGTCTTTTCCATTCGCTCTGCAATTGCAGGGGGCAGGGCCGTAAATATATTGTGCAGATCGGTTTCCTTCGCCTTTGTCCTGAACTTGATGTCGTACCCGCCTTCTATAAAAGAAAACCTGCCCACAAAATGAATAGGCAAAGAATTGATCTTCAAGTCATTTTCATCAAACATCAGGTCCAGTGAGCTGGTATTGATCTTGGTAACCAGCCTTGCATTGATCTTTTTATTCAACAGATAGGGTTCATTGTTATAATAAACATCCAGTGAGCCGATCTCTGCCTTACTGCTGAGGTCGAATATCGCCTTGCTCAAATCGCCCTTACCCGAATAATTCAGGTTCCTGGCACTGATCAGCATCGGAACGGAATGATCGTTATAAACCAGCTTGCTTTTGTTGATAAAAATACCTTCTATCTTTATCGCTGTAGCAGCAGTATCGCTTTGCGGGGCAGCTTTTTCTTTGCTTTCGTAAACATCATAATTGGCATTCCCTTTTTTATCAACCTCAATATTGATCACCGACTCATCCAGGTATACCTGGTCTATTTTTATTTTATCGGAGAAAATACTGGCCAGGTTTACCCTGAATGCAAGCGCTTTGCTATACAGCAGGGTATCTCTTTCAAACGGCGCTGCGCCTTTCAGCAAAAAATCATTCAGGTTAAGTGTAAGCGACGGGAAATGACTAAAAAAAGACAGTCCTATACCACTGAACTTAACTTCGCCCTTAATGCTTTTATTGATGGATTGCTGGACTTCCCTTGAAATGGTTTCTTTAAATAAATAGGGTGCAGTGAATAACATCAGCAATAAAACGCCAAAGCTTATTCCCGTAATTTTTAATGCTTTTTTCAATCTGATAATAAGTTAATGCAGAACGCCGCTGTAAAGATATTATATTTCTTTAACATCGGCCGAGCGCATCCAGCCTGAGTTGCCGTCCGGCAGTTCAACATTGATCCAGTCGTTGCTGCTTTCCCTGATATTTACCTTGGTTCCGGCATGAATCACAAACAAGGTCTTTTGCTTGGTGTCGGGCCCGCTTTTAACATCTGTGGCGCCGCTAAAAACAATAGCCTCCCGCTTGCCCATATAGGCCGACTGTACATTGGCCATTACAAAACTGAGCAGTCCGAGTGACAAAAGCACAATACCTGCATAAAAAGCAGTCTTTTTGCGGAATACATCAATCAGGAACAGGTAAGCGATGAGCAGGGCGAAGCCCAGAAAAAAACAAAGGATATTGAATACCGACAAGGTGCTGGCGGAAAAAAAGAAAATAAACCCCTTCCACCAGCTGTTCAGGAAAAACTCCGGAACCTGCTCTATCCGGTCCGTTATTTTAGTGTTTGCCAGTTTCAGGTTCAGTTTCAGGTCCCGGTCGCCAGGCGTTAATTTAAGTGCCTTTTCGTAGTTTAAGATTGCCAGAGGCATTTCATTTAGCTTATAATTGGCATTGCCCATATTGAAATACAGGGCAGCAGATTCGTACCCTGCATCCAGCACCTGCTGGTATGCCGTAACTGCTTCTTTATACTGTTCCCTGGCATAAGCAGCATTGCCCTTTTTCAGCAAAGTCTCCGGCTGTTCATTTGCCAGGGAAAGCAGGGGCATGGCCAGAAACAAAAGCCAGGCATATAAGATATTTTTTAGTTGTCTATGCATTGGTCTCGATCTCATTAATGGTGTTTTTTGCTTTATCAAATACCTCCTGCTCTGATATACCGGTTACCGGGGCATACCTGGCCATCTCGCAAAGGTCAAGCGTTTCTTCCAGCTGTTTGATCAACGGCTCCCCTATGCCCCTGTCCCTAAGCTGTGTACGGATATGCGCTTTATTCAGCTCGGCGGCAGCAATATTGAATTTATCGCTAAGGTATTGATACAAACCTTTATAAACATCCTGATAAAACAGCTTTTTGTCACCGTCCTGCAATTGTCTTTTTGCGTTTGCTAGGTGTCTGGCAGCCACTTTATTCGCATTTCTGCCTTTCACTGCCACCTGATCGCGGTTGTTTTCCCTGTACCGTTTACGATAGGCAAATGCGGCAACGAACAACAAAGGTCCTACACACAATAACAGGTAATAGGCCAGCGACCCGTAGAATGAACTGCCTTTCTTATACAATCCGCCAGTATTCGTTTTGATATAGCTGATGTCTTTAGCCAGCATTTTAATGTCTTGCTGGTTGGCCGAAGAATAAGCTGTAACGTTAGAACCAGGTGCACCTTTGGCCACCTTTAAATCAAATGATCCGGTAGAAAGTGTCACATACCTTTGCGTTGCCGGATTGAAATACGAGAACTGGTAAGGTTCAATGGTATAATTCCCTTCATGCCGCGGAATAAGCAGGTAGCTGTACTCCCTGCTTCCCGATACACCGTTCAGGCTTTCTGTCAGATGATCTGTGAGCTTAGGGTCGTATTTCTCCAGATCGGCAGGAAAATTAACCGTCGGTGCCTTCAGCAGCTTTAAATTACCCGAACCGGTTATCTTTAAAGTATAATTAACCGCCTCATTTGCCTTTAACGCATGTTTATCTACAATAGCCGCTATAGAGAAATTCCCTACGGCCCCTTCAAAACCTGCAGGTTTACCAGTTTCAGGCAATGGCCTTACATTGATGTTGATGGGCGAACTCTTGATTTTGTATTTAACGTCCTTATAAGAACCAAAGAACATATCAAAAGGGTCACTTGAATTGCCTGAGGCAACAGGCTGCCGCACCAGAAAGGTCATGGCCAAAGGGTCCAGGCTCAACTTTCCGGAACGTTCAGGGAACAGGATCATTTCTTTCAGTACAGCCACATTATACCTGCTGCCTTGATAGGTCTCTGTCTCCCAGCGAACATTTGGATCGTTGTTTTTGATCTCCTGGCTCCAGAATCCGTTGAAATCAGGCAACTTGTCAAGTGCATTGTCCAGCAGCTCAATATTGGTATACAACTTATAGGTTACCGAAAGGCCCTCCCCCTGAAATACATTATTTTTACTGGCCACTGCCCGGATGAACAAACGCCTGGAGATATTCGAAGCTTCCCCTTCCACCCGCTGGTCCTGCTGCCGGCTGCCACCAGTGTTGCCCTGTGGGTTCTGGGGAACCGCACTGCCTTTTATGACCTTTAGTTTAACTGCATTGGTTTTATAGGTTTTGCCATTGATCACCAGTGAAGCTCCTCCTATCGTAAATTCTCCTTCCCTTACCGCCATCAGGTCGTAACTTAAGGACATACTGGACGTTGTCCTTCCGTTTATGGAAGTAAAACTCGACGATTGGTTTGGACCGCCCAGCACCTGGAAACCATTGAATGCGGGAGGGTTAAAAGACTCTATATTTCCGTTTCCGCTGATGGAAAAGATAAGCTCAAAAGGTTCTCCGGTTGCTACCTGGCTCCTGCTTAAAGTGGCAGTTACCTTTATGTCCTGAAAGTGCCTGGTACCTGCAGCAAATACAGCGCTGGTCAGGAGCAGCAAAACCGACAATATATAGTGTTTCATCTTCATTTTAAGTACCCTTACCAATCTTTAACAATACGTCCCTTCACGCCTTTGGCTTTTTTATTTTTCAGCTTGTCCTGTGTATTCTTCTCTTCGTTCTTCAAAGCTTCCAGCATCCGTTCTGCATCTTCTTTGGACAATTGGTTTGGCTGTGGCTGCTGCCCCTGCTGGTCTTTTTTATCCTGATCCTGTTTGTCTTTGTCTTTCTGGTCTTTGTTCTGCTGGTCTTTTTTCTCTTTATCCTTTTCCTGCTGATCCTTGTTCTGATCTTTATTTTTCTGATCCTTATTCTGGTCCTTTTTGTTTTTATCTTTGTTTTTGTTGTCCTTATTCTGTTGTTGCTGCTGTTTCAGTTTTTCCTGCGCATAGGCCAGGTTGTACCGGGTCTGGTCATCCTTAGGGTTATTCAGCAGCGACTTCTTATAGGCTTCAATGCTCTCCTCCAGCTTTTTTGCTTCCAGTAAAGCGTTTCCTAAATTGTGATAAGCCTGGGCTTTTACATTTTTATTCGAAGCAGACGCCGCAATATCTGTAAATTTTTGTGCAGCATTGTCATACTTCTTTTGCTTGTATAAAGCATCACCCAGGTTAAAGTTCCCTGCCACAGATGCTTTCGCTTTTTCTACGGAAGTCCTGTAGCTAGCCTCTGCTTCTGCATACTTTCCCTGCTTATACAGTTCATTCCCCTTATGGATATATTTCTTTTCCTTCTGCCCGAAAACGACAGCAGCCTGTAACAAGATGGATAGTATAATGATCAGTTGTTTCATCTTTACCTCACTTCAAACAAGTTCAACTCACTTAACTTTAGGTTCTTTCTGTTGGAAATGAAGAACTCCAGCAGCAAGAACAACAACGACAGTCCCAGGAAAAACTGGAAACGGTCTTCATAACTTTTGAAATCCTTACTGTCATAAGTCTTCTTTTGCATTTTATTGACCTGGTCCATCACGATACCCAAACCGCTGTTGGCATTGCTTGCCCGCACATATACCCCATTTCCAGCCTCCGAAATCTCTTTGCACATCTGTTCATTCAGCTTGCTCATTACCGTTTTACCCGCTTCGTCGGTATGGAACCCTACCGGTCTGCCATTTTTATAAATCGGCACCGGCCCGCCTTCCGGCGATCCCAGACCAACCACATGAATCGCTACATCTTTAGAACGCGCACTTTTAGCAGCTGCCACGGCATCATCTTCATGATTCTCGCCATCTGTCATTAAGATCATGGCCTTGCTTGTGCCGTTCACAAAATTAAAGGACTTCATCCCCATGTCAATTGCAGCACCTATTGCCGTTCCCTGGGTGGGTACAATATCTGTAGTAATGTTGTTCAAAAAAAGCTTGGCTGCAGAATGGTCAGTAGTAATGGGCAGCTGTACATAGGCCTCACCGGCAAAGATGATGATACCGATACGGTCGTTGTGCAGGTTGTCTATCAATTGTGAAATTGCCCGCTTGGCATTTTCAAGACGATTTGGCGCCAGATCAGCAGCCAGCATACTGTTGGAAACATCCAGCAATATCATCAGGTCAGAGCCGCTGCGCCTGGCCTCTTCAATTTTAGTCCCGATCTGCGGATTGGCAATGCCCAGTACCAGCGAGGCATAGGCCAGTAAAAAGAATACAAACTTTAAAACGGGACGGCTGAAAGATACCTCCGGCATCATTTTTTTTACGGTATGCTGGTCACCCAGACTGGCCAGCGCCTTCTTTTTCCAGCGGCGTACCCCCCAGAAAAGCAATACCAGCAAAGGAATAACCGCCAGTGCCCATAAAAATTCTATATGTTCAAAACGTAACATCGGTTTAAGTTAAGGCCCCTTTAAAAACTGTATTTCTCAATAAAAACTCTATCAGCAGCAGTAAGGCCGCAATAAGTGCAAAAGGCAGAAAACGTTCTGTCTTTTTATGGTACTGCGTAACCGCAATTTTCGCCCTTTCCAGCTTGTCAATCTGCTGGTAAATCTGCTTCAGCTTCTCATTATTGGTAGCACGAAAGTATTTACCACCTGTTACTGCAGCAATCTTGGAAAGTACCCCTTCGTCAATAGTTACCGGCACCTGCTGGTACTGCACGCCAAAAGGTGTTTTTACCGGATATGGCGCATAGCCTTTTGTACCTACGCCAATGGTATACACCCTTACCTTCATCTGTTTGGCAATCTCAGCTGCTGTTAATGGAGGGATAGAACCCGTAGTATTCGAACCGTCGGTAAGCAGGATCACTACCTTGCTTTTTGCATCACTCTCCTTAAGCCGGTTAACCGCTGTGGCCAGGCCCATTCCTATTGCCGTTCCGTCTTCCACCATTCCATTGCTGATATCGCCAAACAAATTGATCAGCACATCGTGGTCGATGGTAAGCGGACATTGCGTAAAACTCTCGCCGCTAAAAATAACAAGGCCTATCCTATCTTCGGGTCGGTTTTTGATGAAATCTATGGCAATATTCTTTCCGGCTTCCAACCTGTTGGGCTTAAGATCTTCTGCAAGCATACTGCCCGAAATATCGGTGGCAATTACAATATCAATTCCTTCTGTAGTAGAATTTTGCCAGCTAAAGGCCGACTGCGGTCTGGCCAGTGCTACAATCAGCGCAATTAATGCCAGCAAACGCAACACCATACCATAATGTCTCAAAAGACCGTAATTGTTCTTTTTCGGGAGCGCAAAAGCTTTTACGGCCGACATGCTCAAAGTGCCCTGCAGCTTCCTGTTCCTCCAGATGTACCAGGCCAGCATCAACGGTACCAGCAACAGAAGCCAGAAAAAACCTTTATTGGCGAATTCAATCCCCTTAAACAGCCCCATTTGCTTTCTCCTCCTTTTTATCGTCAGTCAATGAAGCCAGTGCCTTTGTGTTCTTCACAAAATCCATGGCATTTTCCATGCTTTGTTCATTATCGGCGGGCAATGGATTTTCTTTTGCAAATTTCACCAGATCGGCCAGCAGCAGCATTTGCCGCAGCCTGTTCCTGTCCTGCTCTGCTATGGTTAAATGCCTCAGTCCTGAGAAAATCTCTTCAGAGGTTTGCTCCAATGCTTTAATGCCATAACGTTTTTCCAGGTAATCCCTTACAATATCGGTCAGCTCGCTATGATAGGCTTTAACCTGCCCCTGCTCCCAGAGTTTCTTGTTTTTTAGGGTATTGAGTTTATCCAGTACAAGGGTATCCAGCGGTAAAGCAGGTATGGGAGCTGCAAGCGGAGCCGGTCTGTTTTTACGTTTCCTGATGAAATAATACAGCAAACCGGCAATCAACAATATGCCCAATAAGGCACCAAGCACCCATTTCCAATTGTCCCTTAACCAATCCATAAAAGAATAAGAAATGGCAATCGGTTCTTTGATGTCGTAGATTGCTTTGGTGGTATCTACTTTTACTTCTTTTACTTCCAAAGGAAGGGCTTGCGTGCTCAGTTCGCCCGCGGCGCTGCGAAATACAAAAGCCGGCACCATGTGTAAACCCGGTTCAAAAGAAGTAATGGTGTATTGCCGCGTAATTGTTCTCAGTGCCGGATTGCTTTTATCTGTCAGCGTATCTGTCTTGTCCAGCGACACGATCTGTACTTTAGAAGAAATGGTATCGCTCAGTGCCGGGAAATCGACATGTGCCTTTTGCGGCAGCTGAACGCTTAGTTTCAGCCTGGTCTGATCACCCAGGGCAATCATCGTCTGGTCCAGTTTAGCCGTCACTTTAATGTCCTGCGCATTTCCCCTAAGGGTAAAACCTGCCAGAAGCAGTAACAAACAAATCCTAAAACTAAAATACTGCTTCATATCCTTACCTTCTCGCTTCTCTTTTCTTAAACAATGTCATCAGGGGCTTAATATAGGATTCATGGGTACCGATCTTTGTAAAGTCTACGCCCGACTTCCGGAATAGGTCTTCGAGCCGGCCATTCCTTTCCAGGGCAGCGGTTTTAAAAGCAAGACGTACTTTTTTATCGCCCGTGTTTATCCATTCAATCTGTCCTGTTTCCTCGTCCTTAACCGGGATCAGGCCCAGATCCGGAAATTCTTCCTCATGAATGTCGTATAACCTCAATGCCACCAGGTCGTGCTTCCGGTTCGCAATTTTAAGTTCATTCTCAAAGGGCCTGCTCATAAAATCAGAGATCAAAAAGGCTGTACATCTTTTTTTAATGGCACTGGTAAAATACCGCAGTCCCTCGGCCACATCAGTCCCTTTATTTTCAGGCTTAAAATCAATCAATTCCCTGATAATCATCAGGATATGGCTTCTGCCCTTTTTCGGTGGAATAAATTTCTCAACTTTATCGCTAAAGAACAAAACACCCACCTTATCGTTGTTCTGTATGGCCGAAAAGGAAAGTACAGCACACAATTCAGTAGCCAGTTCCTGTTTCAGCTGAACCTGGGTGCCAAAGTTTTTTGAGCCGCTAACATCAACCAGCAGCATCACGGTCATTTCCCGTTCCTCATCAAAAACCTTTACATAGGGGTGGTTAAAACGTGCAGTTACGTTCCAGTCTATGGTACGGATCTCATCGCCCACCTGGTATTCCCTAACCTCACTAAAAGCCATACCCCGCCCTTTAAAAGCCGATTGGTATTCCCCTGAAAAGATCTGGTTGCTTAATCCCCGGGTTTTGATCTCTATTTTTCTTACTTTCTTTAAAAGATCTTTGGTATCCATAATTAAGGAACTTCTACTGCATTCAGAATCCCGGTAATGATGGTTTCCGTATTGATGTCTTCAGCCTCAGCTTCATAGGTCAGGCCGATACGGTGCCTAAGCACATCATGGCATACTGCCCGCACATCCTCAGGAATCACGTAACCTCTTCTTTTGATAAACGCATAAGCTTTGGAAGCCAGTGCAAGGTTAATGCTTGCCCTTGGCGAAGCACCAAAGCTGATCAGGTTTTTATAGTCGGCCAGTTTATACTGGTCAGGGAAGCGTGTGGCAAAGACGATATCGATGATATATTGTTCAATCTTTTCGTCCATATACACCTCTTTCACGATCTTTCTGGCTTTTAAAATATCATCCGGATGAAGAATTGCATTCGGCTTAGGCATCCCTTGCGGTGCAATATTTGCCCTCATGATCCTTTTTTCATCTTCCCTGCTCGGATAGCCGATCACAACCTTAAGCATAAAGCGGTCTACCTGTGCCTCTGGAAGCGGATAGGTCCCTTCCTGTTCAATCGGGTTCTGGGTAGCCAGCACCAGGAAAGGCTTAGGCAATTCAAAGGTATTGTCGCCAATGGTCACCTGCCGCTCCTGCATGGCCTCTAATAAGGCACTCTGCACTTTTGCGGGGGCCCGGTTGATCTCATCAGCAAGAATAAAATTGGAAAACAGGGGACCTTTTCTGACGATAAACTCTTCCTTCTTCTGGTTGTAGATCATGGTGCCCAGCAAATCTGCCGGCAACAGGTCTGGTGTAAACTGGATCCTGCTGAAACCTGCATCTATAGATTTGGACAAAGTATTGATCGCAAGCGTCTTCGCTAGTCCGGGCACCCCTTCCAGCAGGATATGCCCATCGGCAAGCAAACCGATCATTAAACGTTCCACCATATACCGCTGCCCCACAATAACCTTATCCATTTCCATAAACAGGAGATCGATAAAGGCACTTTCCTTCTGTATCATTTCATTCAAAGCACGGATATCAGCTCCATACGATGAAGGTGTAGTCATATTAGTTACTTCTTCCATTTATACCCATTTTTTTATTCGCTGCGAAAATTAGACAAACCTTATTTTTTTCACAATACCTGCAGGGGGAATTAATGTTAAAATATGTTAAAATCAAAAATAACCGTTCTCCTCGGAGTCTGGAAACCTTTGTCCTGAAGAAGGACAAAATTTTCCTAGGTCTCCTCTGAGAAGGTAATTTTTCTGTAAGGCAGGGCGGGAAAGAAAAAGAGACAAACAAAAGCATAGCATCCAGGCACACACCCTGCCTTTCCGCTATGCTCTGTCAAAACTTTACTTTCTGCAACTTCACCTGACCTCCTTCCCAAAATGGTCGAAAAAATTACCTTCTCAGAGGAGACCTAGGAACATTGCGCAGCTGTGTTCCAGTCTTCGAAGAGAACGGTTATTTTTTAAACCATGATTTTACTTTCTTCGAATTCCTGTCCGCTACCAGGTACATACATGGTACAAGTACCAAAGTGAGGAAAGTAGCAAAACTTAACCCGAAGATGATGGTCCAGGACAATGGCCCCCAGAATGCTACGTTATCACCTCCAAAATAAATGTGTGGGTGCAATTCTGTAAACATGGTCACAAAATCTATGTTCAAACCTACAGCAAGCGGGATCAGGCCCAGCATGGTTGCGGTCGCAGTGAGCAATACTGGTGTCATCCTGGTACGTCCGGCCTCAATTACCGCTTCTTTTACTTCCATCCCCTGGCTCACCATCAGATCGGCAAACTCAACCAGCAGGATGCCATTTCTAACCACGATACCGGCAAGTGCTACAATTCCCAGTCCGGTCATGACTATAGAAAGTTCCATTCCAAAAATCGTAACCCCCAGCAGTACACCAATGATGCTAAATAGGATCTCGCTTAAGATCACTACAGGTTTACTGATCGAGTTGAACTGCAACACCAGGATAATGAGGATGATAAATAATGCACTCACCAAAGCAGTACCCAGAAACGCCGCGGTTTCCATCTGCTCTTCCTGCTCTCCTGCCATCTTGATCTCTACCCCATCCGGCGCTTTGAATTCGTTGATCTCTGACTGAATATTGGCTACCACTTCATTAGGGTTGTACTCAGACAATACATTGGATGACAATATGATGATCCTTTTCTGCTGTTTACGCTTGATACCACCGTAGGTATTTACGTAATTGATGTCGGCAAAAGCCGAGATTGGCACTTGCCTGATGATCCCGTTCATAGCCATATCCCGATAGGTGATCTTCATATTCCTTAATGCCTCCAGGTTATTGCGCTGGGCCTCCATTGCACGCACATTAATCTCGTAGTCTTCATTCTCGTCCCTGTATTTAGAGACCTCTTTACCAAAAAGTGCAGTCCGGAGTGCCAGACCAATCTGACCCGTTGAAACACCTTCACGGTTTGCACGCTCCCTGTCGACGTCAAAAATTATTTCCGGTTTATTGTTCTGAAAATCAGACTTAAGCTCTTCAACTCCTGCAATCTGCTTGTTGTCTAAGAATTTCTTTAACCGCGTTGAAGTGATGGCTATGGAATCCAGGTTGTCACCTGTAATCTCAATACTGATCGGCTTTGCTGTTGGTGGTCCTCCCTGCTCCTGAGCCACACTGATTTCAGCCCCCGGGATGCCCTTCACTGCCTCTCTAACTTTGTCCAAGTAGGCAGCAGTACTTCCCCCCTTACGCTTACCGAAGGGAACGAAAGCGACAGTGACCTTACCTTTATTGCTGTATTCTCCCTGATCTTCACCCTGCGGATCTGTTACACCTACAGTTACATTGGAAATGATGGAAGACACATCAGGGTTGTTACGACCGACTACTTTAGTCACTTTCTCTTCCACCTTTTCAATTACTTTACTGGTATAGGCCTGATCGGTACCCACCGGCAGCTCCACATAAACATAAACAAAGTTCGGATCGGCGGTCGGAAAAAACACCACCCTTGGCGGCACAACTCCTACAAGGAAAAGAGTAAAGAAAAACAAAGCTACTGTACTCCATATCATGGTTCGCGGACGTTTAAGCGCCCAGATAATGAGGCTGTGGTAACCGTTGATCACCTTTGGCCAGGTGACAGTCTGGAATTTTTTGATCAGCCTCGACAGAAAGAAATGGTTCAAAAGATACAGCAATGCCATCAATACGACAAAGTTACCCATGCCAAAATTGATAAGATAGGCCAGCAGCGCAACGATAGCAAACACCAGCATAGTACGTTTAACCGCTTTGTTAAAAGTCGGACGCTGATCTTCATGGTCATCATGGGGTTTCATAAAATCAACTGCAAAAACAGGATTGATAATATAAGCCACAATTAAAGACGCAGTCAAGGTCACAATAAGCGTCACTGGTAAAAAGTACATGAACTCCCCAATAATTCCCGGCCAGAAAAGCAAGGGAAAGAAAGGAGCCAGTGTGGTCAGTGTACCCGAAAGTACCGGCAAAAACACCTCTCCGGTAGCCGTTTTAGCTGCCTGAACAATGGGTACTTTCCCGTTGTCAAAAATACGATGGGTGTTTTCAACCACCACAATCGCATCATCCACAACTATCCCCAACCCAAGCAGGAAGGAGAACAATACCATCATATTCATGGTAAAGTTAAAGTCGAACATGCCACCCAGTACCGGCATAGACAGAAAAGCAATGAACATCGACAAGGGAACCGAAAGCGCAACAAAAAGGGCGTTGGTTACCCCCATAAAGAACATCAGGATCAGCGTAACCAGGATAAAACCAATAACAATGGTATTGATCAGATCATGCAGGGTAATCCGGGTCTGATCACTCTGGTCGCCGGTAATGGTGATATCCAGCTTCTGTGGGATCACCTTTCCTTTCATCTCCTTCAGCATAGCATTGATCTTATCAGAAGCTTCGATCAGGTTTTCGCCGCTGCGTTTCCTTACATTCAGTGTGATTACATTTTTGCCATATAAACGGGCATAACTGTTTTGCTCCTTAAATGAATCTTTCACTTCAGCTATATCTTTTAAATAAACAGAGCCTCCCGAAGGGGTTTTGATCACCATGCTGCCAATCTCTTCAGCATTTTTGAATTCCTTTTTAACATTCAGGGTCCTGAGCATGCCGTCCATTTTCACAGAACCACCCGATATGGTTAAATTCTCATACTTAACCGCATTCTCTATATCCGTAAAAGATATCTGGGCAGCGTCCATCTTCTGCAAATCTACATTGATCTGTATCTCTGGCTCCAGTGCCCCTACAATATCTACCCCTGCAATTTCCTTCAATCCCTCTACCCGATCTTCTATATCATCGGCATATTCTTTCAGCTTTTTCAGGTCATAATCTCCCGAAATGTTAATATACATAATGGGCAGATCTGAAAGGTTGATGTCCATAATTACCGGATCATCAGGAAGATCCGATGGCAGATCGGGTTTCGCTTTATCTACCGCGTCTTTTATCCGTTGCTTGGCATCCTTAATGTCGACCCCGGTATTGAACTCAGCAGTAATAAAAGAGAAATCCTGAAAGGAGCTGGAAGTTACCTTTTTCAGGCCCAGGGTCCCCCTGATTTCCTTTTCGAGTTGCTTGGTCACCAGGTTTTCCATATTGGAGGGTGAAGTACCCGGATAAATAGTCTGCACAAAGATCTTTGGAATGATTACTTCCGGAAAGTTCTCTTTGGGCAGGCTTTGGTAGGAAAAGTATCCTGCTATAACCAGCAAACAGGTGAACACATAAATTGCTGTTCTGTTATCAATCGCCCAACTGGAGGGCTTAAACTCTTTATTTATATCCTTCATTTTTTGATGAATAAAGCTGTCTATAATTTTACACTATCACCATCGTTCAGCTCCTGAAAACCTGTGGTTATCACCTTGTCTCCAGCCTTCAACCCTGATAATATCTCGGCTTTGCCATCCGAAACCTTACCGGTTTTGATGTCTACCTTTTTAGCTTTCCCATTTACCGCAGTAAATACATACTCACTCGTTTCAGACTTTTGTATGGCATTGATGGGAACAACCAGGGCCTGATCATTTTTATAGTCTACGATCTTCAGGATGGCCACCATGTTTGGACGGTATCTTTTATTGGAAGGCAGTTTCACTTCCACGTTAAAGCCCCTGGAAACCGGATCTATAACTTTTGCAGCAAAAGAAATATGTGCCTGCAGGTTGTCCGGAACATCAGGCAGCGAAACCTGAACCTCATCACCCTGGTTTACCTTTCCGCCGTAATTCTCAGAAACCAGGGCCTTCACTTTAAGCCTGCTGGCATTTACAACCCGGATGCCCGTAGGACTTCCCGGCGCTACCGACTGTCCGAGTTTAAGTTCCATGGCATCCACAGTTCCCGAAACAGGGCTTTTGATTTTATTCATTGCCGCCTGCGATTTTAACCCTGCCAACTGTCTTTCCAGCCCCTCTTTCTGGCTTTTAGCCGTCAGGTACTGTACTTCGGTCCCGATTTTCTGGTCCCACAGGTTTTTCTGGCGGTTAAATACGGTTGTTGCCAGATCGAGCTGGGTCTGCATCTGTGCCACCCCCTGCTTAAGCACCTTATCGTCAAGCTGGGCCAGTACCTGCCCCTTGCTCACCTGCTGACCAACTTTTACGTAGATCTGAGTTACCGTTCCCGGTGATTCCGGCATGATCTCCACATTGTCCTCTGCATCTACCTTTCCCTGCACTTCTACATAGCTTCTGAAATGGATCTCCGTAAGTTCGGTTGCTGTTACGTCTTTAACGTCAGCTACCGCTTTATTCTGACCAAGTTCGGCTTCAAGTTTTTCTATTTTGCCATTTAATTCTGTACGCTGCTTTTTCAGCTGTTCCAGCTCCGTTTTTTTATCCTTTGGCTTTTCCGATGAGCAGGAAGCCAGTACAAGGGCGAGTGCAAGGGTATATATTGATGTCTTCATTTTATGGTTATTTTTTGAGGTTAATAATTGATTCTTCCTGCTGCTTTATCCAGGTCTACCTTAGTGATCAGCAGATCATACAAAGCTTTAATGTAATTGTTCTGCGCTTCTTTTAATGAGGTCTCTGCAGTGGTGACCTCCAAACTTGAGCCTACACCCTGCTCATATTTGATCCGGGTAACCCTTAGTATCTCTTTGGCCAGGGCCAGGTTCCGCTCCTGGTTCTCTACAGATCGCTTGCTGTTCAGGTAAAGTTTTTGATTAGCAGAAACTTCCTGCGCTATGCCATTCTTCAAATTCAGCATGTCGTTTTCTGTCTTTTTAATGGTCAGTTTCGCATTCCGCATCTGATAAATGCGTTGCCCGCCATTAATCAGGTTCCAGGAAAGCGTAAAGCCAATAACAGAGGTTGGAAAGCGGTTGTCAAAGTGTTTGGAAAATTCGTCCGACTGAAAATTCTTTGATGCACTGGCGAAACCTCTCAGGCTAGGCAGGAAAGTACTTTTCTGCCTTTTGAAATCCAGTTCGTTCAACTTCTGCTGTGTTTCCAGCAAAGCATATTCAACCCTTCCTTTGTAAGCCGTTGTATCTGCTACGCCCAGGGATACCTGTTCTGCCCTGATGTCTTTGATCTGATCCGTAAGGGCAAGTTCTGCCTGTATGGGCATGCCCATCTGGAACTTCAGCATGTTGATGTTCAGTTCCAGCAGCCTTGTCACATTCTCCCTTTCTGTTTCCAGGTTGTTCTTCAAAACCTGCAGCCTGTCTACATCAATTTTTTCCGCAAATCCATTTTTGAACAAGGCTTCCGTATCATTTAAAGATTTGGAAAGCTGTACAAGATTGGCATCAATCAGGCCAAGTTGCTCAGTGCTCACCAAAGCCGAATAATAGGCTTTGGTTACTGCTGTTGCTGTTTCAATCCGGGTACGCCTGCTATTCCTTACCGATAATTCTTTATAGGTTTTCGAAGCCTGCAAACCCACAATATAACTGCCATCAAAAATGAGCTGGCTCAGCTCTATTCCGGCTGTAGAGTTAAATTTAGTACCAAATTTAACTGGAATTGGCGTGTCTGAGGGTGGATTTGAAAATTCTCCGGGCAATAAGGTGGTAGGCAGCTTTAAGAAATCCTGGAAGTTATAACTTGCAGATACCTGCGGCAAACCAATGCCTACAGTTTCTTTAACTTTATTCCTGGCCATTTCTTCATCCACCACCGCGTTTAAAACAGCTGTCTGGTGTGTCAGGGCATAATCAATTGCGGCTTTCAGGCTCAGTTTATAGTTTAAGGGCTCTGTTTCCTGCCCCTTCACCACAACATGAACCGATGCAAGCAGCACCATTATGAGATAGATTTTAGGTTTCATATATGTATTCATTGCTTTTTTTTAAATATTGTCCGGTTAAGGAACCCGGTTCATTTAGAAGATCCGCCGGTGTACCTGTAAATACGATTTCTCCTCCCTTCTTTCCACCCTCCGGGCCCAGGTCAATTACCCAGTCTGCATTTTTGATCACATCCAGGTTATGTTCAATTACGATAACGGAATTACCGTTATCCACCAGGCTGTCCATAATTTCCAGCAGATGCCCTACATCCGACATGTGCAACCCAGTTGTCGGCTCATCCAATACATAGATGCTGCCTTTTTTGTGGAGATTACCGGCGAGTTTAATGCGCTGACATTCACCACCCGAAAGGGTACTTAAAGGCTGTCCGAGTGTAAGGTAGTCCAGCCCCACGTCATGTATGGCCTGCAGGCGCTTTTTCAGGTCTTTTTTATCAAAAAACTCCACCGCCTCCTGTACAGTCATTTCCAGAACATCGCTAATAGATTTTCCCTTTAGTTTATATTCCAGGACCTCTTCTTTAAACCTTTTACCTCCGCATATCTCACATGGGGCCTTAACAGGTTCCAGAAAGGCCAGATCGGTATAGATAAAACCTAATCCCTGGCAGTTTGAGCAGGCACCTTTTGAATTGAAGCTGAACAGCGAAGCGCTCACGCCATTCTCCTGGGCAAACAGCCTGCGGATATCGTCCAAAATACCCGTATAAGTAGCCGGATTGGAGCGTATGGAAGTGCTTACGGCCGACTGATCGATAAGCACGGCTTCCGGATGTTGTTTTGCAAAAACATCATTGATCAGCGTGCTTTTTCCTGAGCCGGCCACTCCCGTTACCACCGTAAGCACTCCTACAGGAATAGCAACCGTAATATTTTTAAGGTTATGGAGACTGGCATTCTCTATCGTAAGGGATCCTTTTGGTGTTCTGAATTGCGATTTCAGGGATGATTTCCTGCTCAGGTACCTGCCTGTCAGTGTATCTGCTTTTATTAACCCCTCTGCTGTACCTTCATAAACAATATTACCACCCAGTACCCCGGCATACGGACCAATATCTACCACATGGTCTGCAATCATGATTACTTCAGGGTCGTGCTCTACCACCAGGATGGTATTTCCCTTGTCCCGCAATTGCTGCAGCAGTTCGTTCAACCGGTGCACATCGCGCGGATGTAAACCAATGCTCGGTTCATCAAAAATATAAATCACATCGGTAAGGCTGCTGCCCAGGTGCCGCACCATCTTTATGCGCTGTGATTCTCCCCCTGAAAGCGTGTCTGTTCCCCGGTCCAGGCTCAGGTATTCCAGACCCATATCCATCAGGTGCTGCAAACGCATCATCAATCCTGAGATCATGGGCTCGGCAACCGGGTCATTTATTTCAGCAATAATGCCGATAAGTTCGTCAATCTGCATGCTGGTCAGCTCCGCAATGTTGTAACCATTGATCCTGCTGTTCAATGCAGCCTGGTTTAAGCGGGCTCCTTTACATAAAGGACAGGCAGAAAACGACATGAAACGTTCGAGTGTTCCACGGGTCGATTCGGAAAGGATACTGGTATCCCTTTTAATGTACATCCGGTTAAACTTGTCGACCAAACCTTCAAAATTCACATTCAACGGAACATTGTCCTTTCTGGCCATAAACTTTTTAGGCTTACCATACAGCAGGGTATGCCATTCCTGTTCTGAGTAATCGCCCAGTTTTTTATCGTTATCGAACAAACCAGAATAGGCATAAGAGTTAAAATACCAGCTGCCAACGGCAAACACCGGGAACAAAATAGCCCCCTCGTTTAAGGATTTGGAGCGGTCCAGAAATTTATCCAGGTTCAGTTTTACCGTTTCACCAAGCCCATTACACTCAGGACACATCCCCGAAGGGTCATTAAAAGAAAAAGCGTTGGAGTATCCGGCAAAAGGTTTGCCCAGTCGCGAAAACAACAACCGCAGGATCGCATAAATATCGGTTATCGTGCCCACTGTTGAGCGCGAGTTACCCCCCAGGCGTTTCTGATCGATCACAATAGCGGTAGAAAGATTTTCTATCGCATCTGCATCGGGCTGATTAAACCTGGGCAACCGGTTCCGCACAAAAGTTGAAAAAGTTTCATTCAGCTGTCGCTGCGCCTCCGCCCCAATGGTTTCAAATACTATAGACGACTTACCAGAACCCGAAACACCCGTAAAAACAGTAATCCTGCGCTTTGGTATACACAGGGAAATGTTTTTCAGGTTATTTTCACGGGCACCCCTTATTTCTATGTATTCCTGTTTCATCTTCGTCAGATTACATGATTCAAAATAGCCATTTTCAGCACTATCAAAGTTGAATAAAAATCAATTTTGTGTACCCCTTCAATAAGGAGTAATAACCTTGTTAAAAGGATTTATTTCCTGACCCTTTCGTTTAAATTTAAATTTTTCATTAGATTCGTTAATTCAAAGCTATCAATATCATTACAACATAACCCTATGATCGACAATGAATTGAATTTGATTTTATGTACCGAAATGTCGGAAGTTGACCGAACAGAATGTGCTGACTATTTGGGTAATACCGGTTACATAAACTTCAGCGAAGTCAAAATTAATGGTGCAGACATCTTCTCTGGCAGCAGCAAACTGGAGCAGGAATTAACTGTTCGCGAGCAAAATGAAACGCCCACCCTGAACATGTATTTTTCTATACACGGCATCAGTTCTGCCTGGGAAGCAAACAGCAAAGAAAAGTACGTACTTAAAGACAACCAGCATGCCACTACTTTTGTACCTGCCTTTGATGGCTACTATGCTTTAAGCAGTCCGGAAGTACGTAATTTCGGCATCTCCCTTTACGAATCCTTTTTCAGCCGCTTATATTCCACCGACCTGGAATGCCTGAAACGTTTCTGGGACAAAGTGGATGCGGGACAAATGGCCGACATTTCTGAGCATGCGCTCCCCATCACACCTAAACAGCAATCCATCATTAATGACATGCACCATTGTGTATATACCGGTAACATGAAGCAGCTGTTTTTTGAATCGAAGATCACTGAACTTTTTTTACTTCAGGCCGAACAGGCAGACGCTTTAAACGGTGCAAAACCAGTGAAAATAGAACGCCATAATGTCGATAAACTCCATGCGGCACGTCAGTACATCCAGCAGCGGATGTTCGATCCTTTGACCCTGAATGGCATTGCCCGCGAAGCGGGGTTAAACGAATTCATGCTTAAAAAGGGCTTTAAAGAACTGTTTGGGCTGACCGTTTTTGGTTACCTGAATGAGCTAAAGATGAATTATGCCAGGCAGATGCTGCTCGAAACGCATTGCACGGTATATGAGGCTGCCTATACCATGGGCTATAACGAACCTTATAACTTTTCTAAAGCATTCAAAAAACATTTCGGTTACCTTCCGGGAGAACTGAGAAAATAAGCTTACCTGATTTCTACCGGAATCATGCTGCTGTTCCTGGCCCCTGAAAAAGGATCTGTCCGTACGGAAAACAGCAACTTGTATTTGCCCGGAACCAAAGGCGCCGTTAATCTGGCTTTAACCAGCACAGACTGGCCTGCCCCAATTGTAATAGGCTCCAGGTCTGTACCAACAGCTTTAAACTCGCCCAGATCAGGACCAAGCTTAAATCCATATTCCAGGTAGCATTTCCATTTTGCGCCGGCATTGCCCATAGTTATGCTTTCCCGGTATGGATTGCTGATCTTCAGCTGCAATTCCTTTACCGATCCTTTTTCCCAGCTGTCAGGTACCGCTTCCAGGCTTATGTTCAGTTTCTGGTACATGCGTACCTTATCGATCCAGGCGCCATAGAAAAGCCCTTTATCGGTCTGAATGGTATCTATTCTACCCAGCCCCTCCAAAGGATACTGCAGTACAAAATAGGCCCGCTTATTTCTGATGCTGTCTTCCAGCGGCCAAATGTCGTACTGGTTTTTCCGGTAATGCCTGGAATCATAGGAAAATCCTTTTGTACTGTGCATATAATAATTATATCTGGAAGGTACCTGGAAAGAATCCATAAAGATCACCGGTGCATCACCGGCCTTCTTTTGTATTTCCTGGGCCCAGGCCTTGTTTCCAAAATAATAGGAAACCACCTTAATCCTCATCAGGGCGTCGACAGGAAAGATCAGCACCAGCCGGACCAGGATAACCAGAAAAATATTCACCATGGCGAGCTTTTCGAACCATTTAGGCAGATTAAACCGCAGCATAGCAATATAGGAAAGCATAAACAGGCCAATCATTGCTGGTAAAGTCCAATGTGCTTCAACTCTTCCTTTCAATGTGCTGATCAGAAAAAAAATGAATATCCCAAAACAGTTAAACTTAAGGGCCCTGATAAAAGCATCATCTGCCTTTAAACGGAAAGACTGCCTGTACATATACCAGCCTACAAGAGGTCCGGCCAGCGCCAGCTGGGCCAGCAAATACTCTGTGGTAAAACTAAACTTATAATATGCAGACGAGCGGTCTATCACATGGTAATAGAAAGAAGGATAATTATTTTGTATCTGCCACCAGATGTGCGGAACAAAAGCCGCTGCTGCAATGAGCACAATAAACCAGAAACTGGGCCTTTTTAAAAGCTTAAAATTGGAAAGTATGGTAAAGAACACTACCAGGATACCGTGATATTTACTGTAAAGCATGCCTGCAATAACCAGAGCCAGCAGAAATGCCCATTTGAATTTATCTTCTTCTGCATAACGCTGGTACAGGTACAGAAAAAGCACAGTAAAGAAAAACAATGGCGCGTCCGGTGTGGTGATAAAACCATAAACATGGAACAAAACAACCGACCCGAACAGCAATATAAACAGTTTTATGTGCTTCCCGTACCTGCTCAACATTTTCCATAAAAGGTACACAGAAGCAGTACTGCTCAGTACCGTAAGCAGCCTTAAACCTAAAGTAGAAGGTATCAGTGCATCCCCGATTTTTATGAACAAGGCAACCATCGGCGGATGATCAAAATAGCCCCAGTCTAAAAACCTGGAATACACCCAGTAATAGGCTTCATCTGCATGAACCTCTACAAATGCTGCCTGGATGATATTGATCAACGTCCATACACCTAAAAAAACAAGCAGGATCTGCTGTGGGGTTCTTTTTGTTTCCAGCATCAATAAAGGAATTTAGTTAGCAAAAGTATACAGATAATTGGCAAAAAAATTCCATAACGACACGATTACAATGGCACAGCCTTTGGCAACATAGAAATTCCATTTCAGCTTATCGTTCAACAGATAGATAAGAATATTGCTTAAGGCCAGTCCTACCAGGCAGATCATGAAATATTTACCGAACTGCATCATGGTTGCCGCATCGTGCCGCCCGAAAGTCCACAGCCTGTTCAGCTGATAATTGGTTGCAGTAGCAATGCTGAAGCCTAGTGAACTGGAAACATATTTATGGATCTTTAATTTTTCCTTGCAGATATAGGTAATGCTGAAATCGACGATGAGCCCTACAAATCCTACCAGGCCAAATTTTAAAAGCTTTAAAAAAAACGCATAGTTAAACTCGATGGCTGCTATCGTGATCATAGTTATTACTTTCAGCAAAAGTAATATAAAATCGTACAAATCATTTCCTTTCGTTATTTTTACTAGCAAATTCACCACTTGCTTAGTTTTTATACATACCAAACGCCCAACCAATATGCCCAGGCCTTTAAGGAGGCCTACAGCATCATTAACGTTAAACAGGTAAGGGTTTTGAGCAGTATTTACTTCTTTGTTTCGGTTACGGTAAGGATGCTTTCATTATTCAGCTACGAAGGCTTATCATCAATGACCAACTACTCGGAATACAGCTCTAACAACTGGCTAACCATAACAGGTTCATTAGGCTTTCTATTGTTGAGTAACCATGCGTTAAAAAGTGACCGCTGGACCACAACAAGCAGAAATATATTGATTGTTACCTGCTGCTGTTTTATCCTGACCACCACATTTGCTGTCAGTTATATTTTTTCCCTCCATAACCCAAAAAATACCCTGGCCGTGTTCCTTATAGGAATTATGATGGTTTCTTTATTTTTTGCGCTTGAAGTAAAGCAGATCGTCATCCTTTCATTATATGTGTTCCTTTTATTTGGCCTTACCCTTACGCTGCCTGGATTAAACCTTACCGATAAGGTATTCAATTTCATGGCTGCATTTATCCTGGTTGTGGCGCTTTACACGTTTTCGAGATACAGCTATTATTTTAAATCCAAACACTTTACTCAATTAAAACAGCTGGAAGAAAGGAACCTGGAAGTGCAACTGCTCAATCATCAGAAAAGCGAGATCCTTGGTTTTGTGGCACACGACCTCAGAAACCCACTCAATAATATAGAGGCACTCACCAGAATTGTGCTCGAAGAAAGCCAGCAGCAGGACAACACGGAAATGCAGCTTATTCTGAGTTCAACCCGCCAGGCTAAAAATATTATTGACGACCTGCTCGAAATTGCCCAGAACAACAAAGCCCCTTTCCAGCTGCAGACCACCGACATCATTACTTTTATGAACAACATCTGCAGCAACTGGCAAAAGAACCTGAACAACGAACGTAAGATTGTTTTTAGCGCCAAGGAACAGGAGCTGACTTCCGCAATAGATCTTTCCAAGCTGACCAGAGTTATCGATAACCTGATCGGGAATGGTTTGAAATTCTCAAAAGCAGACGCGCCCATCAATATCGCCGTTTCCAGAATTAACGAGCAGTGCCACATTAGTATTGAGGATTTTGGGATAGGTATCCCCGATCACTTACAGACCATGCTGTTCGACCAGTTTTCCAGAGCCGGAAGACCGGGGCTTAAAGGCGAAAGATCAATAGGCCTGGGCCTGCACATTTCCAGGCAGATCATTGAGCAGCATAAAGGCACATTAACCGTTCAAAGCAGAGAAAATGAGGGCTCTACATTTACAATAGCACTGCCAATAAATAAAGAAGCCTGCTGATTTAACATCAGCAGGCAAGAGGAAATTTAGTGAAAGTTCTTAAAGCCTAATACTCCATTTTTATGGTAATGTCCCATATACCTTCTTTATAAATGGCAAAATTGAACCAGTAATTAAAATAGGCTCCGTTAATGCTCCCATTGTTATACTGATCTATAGTAATCCTTTTACCTGCAATATAAGGTAAAGGAAAATTCACATCCAGTTCAAGCCGGTCGCTCAGGCTATTGTACTTGGTTGGGTTTCCGGGCCCCAGGTTATGCCAATCCTTAATATCCGGAGAGGTGCCTGTCTGGTCATAATCATAACCCAGCAATGCCGCAGGATTAACAGGCGTCCCATCTGGCTTAAGAATATGAACAATCAGTTTGTTACCAGTTTCAGCAATGCGTTTAAACTCCACCTTGATGTTGTCAACTTTACCATCAACACCAGAAAACTGGTAAAAGTAATCGCCGGTACCGGCAAACTTGACTGTAAGTGTAAGCGCCTTGGGAAAGACCCTTTCGCCTGAACTGTTCTTCACTTTTATATCCACCGTATATACACCCGAAGGAAATTTGGTTGCATCTATCAGCTCCGGATATACAAACAGTTCACCATTTAACGGATTAATATCAAGGATCGGTCTTTTAACGCTAGTTCTTTTATCATCTACTTCTTTGGTTGTTACTTCTTTTCCGGTATACGCCCCTTTCCAGAAATAGGTATCAATCGTGGTATTCAATAAAAAATCGGCTGAAGAGCCGTCAGCTTTATTTATTGCCGCTATTGAAAATTCAAGTGGTTTGGTCGATTCATCCGGTAACATCGGGCCAGATCTGTATAACAAGCCGCCAAGATTGGCCGTCTGTACAGCAGTACTATATTTGATATTACTGCTGATAAATCCATTTCTATTGTCTTTTTTACACGAAACCATCAAGAGTATCGCGATAGCAAAATTTAATGCAAATATTTTTCTCATGACACTTATTTTTTAATGATTAAACCTGTGTGAAAACTAGATCCGCCCTGCAAAACGTGTATCATTCCGTTTGCTGTAATCAGATCGTGGGTTTTCATTTGCAGAATTGAATTCTCTTTATCTTTCAGCGTCCTTCGGTGTTCATAAACGATTTTTATCCGACCTTGCCCAATAGCTGTTACACCGCCATTATTGTAATCATCTCTTACCCCTTTTATCAACAAACTATCGCCATTGCTGTCCTTATAGTATTTTACCCCATCGATATACGCCTGGTCAATTGTTATTCTGGAATTGGGTACAATTAGCCTGTTCAACAGCATTTTTAGTGTATCTACATTCATCTTATTTAAAGGACGTCGAAGCTGCTTTGCATCATCAGGATTTGCCCGGTATTGATTCTGAAGGCCCATAACACTCTCATTGCAGGGCGCAAAAAAAGTAATGTTATTTTGGTTGACAACAGACTTCGTTCCCGTCAAGTCGATGATCTTTAACAAGGAATCAAAATTCCCTTGTTTCTTACTCGTCAGAAAGTCGTACATGGTCATAGACTTCTCGAGTTCGCTTTGCCTAGCCAGGCCGCCATCATTATAGTAATCATGCTTTTTACAAGCTACAAACGCAGCTATACAAATGCAGATGTAAAATGCGGGTTTTATAATATTTATCTTCTTCATTTGAAAATCTTTTAGTTAAACTGATCTCTTTTTTACCAGAACCTATTTCCAGAACTCATTCTGAGTAATTACAAAATTACTGGCCGCAATATTTGAAGGACTTATTGGCAACAGCCATGCACCTTTTTCGTACCAGTCTGCCTGTTTAATCTTAGAATGATATTTTGCCATTAGCCTGGTCCGCACCAGGTCGAAAAAGTAATGTCCTTCTCCCAGCAGTTCTTTTCTGCGCTCTAATAAAATCGTATCTGCTAAAATCCCATCGCCTTTGTAGGTTGTCCTTTTCGCTCGGTTACGAATTTTATTGAGCTCAACAGCAGATTCAGATGTACGGCCTAAAGCGTTCAAAGCTTCTGCTCTTAACAAAATAATATCGGCCAAACGGGTAATGATCATGTTAGATTCATTGATGTTCTGCGAGGTCGTATCCCCCTGTGCTTTTAATGTCCGGTATTTCCCAAAATAAAGAATGTCCTTGGTCCAGGTATCTTTAACAAACCAAACATCCCTTCTGATATCCCTGTTTGCATCGGGAAACAAAACTTTTCTAACCGTTTGCGTAAAGCCAAGAACATAGTCGTCTGTACCACCCCCTCCGTCACTCTGATCTTTATAATAAGGTCTTCCAAGCGTCCTGTTATACATTTTATTCTTTTGGAGTTCATTATTTTTAGAATCAAAATCCAGTTCAAAAATACCTTCCTGCGACTTACCGATAAATATATTGATCAAAGCTGCTGAGTCAGTAATTAAGCTATAGTTGCCCATAGTCATTACAGTGTTGCAGAGTTTTTCGCATTCGTCGTATTTTTGCTGCCAGGCCTTGGCATGCGCCTTAATTGCAATTGCAGCACCTTTAGTTGCACGAATGTTTTTATCTCCGTCGGGACTTGCCACCCTTAATTTTAAAATTGCGTCATCCAGATCAGCGTTGATTAATTCAAATACCTTATCCTGCGGTGAACGGGCAACATTGGAAATATCTACTGAATTCAAAATGAGCGGAACATCTCCGTAGAACCGTGCCAGGTAAAAATAACAAAGTGCCCGCAAAAACTTAGCTTCCCCTGTATAACGTTCCTTTTGATCCAACGTATACCCCTGCACCCCAGGTATGCGTTCCAATATCAGATTGCATTGGGCAATGGTTTTATAAAAGCCATTCCAATCACCTGCTCCGGCCTGAATGAGATCACCTATACCACTTCTCCTTTGAAGGTCTGTTTCTGTCCTTGAACTTTTGTTTTTTGGATTATTAAAATTATCCGCCTGTACATCGCCAAATAGAAAAAGCTTGTCAGGCAAAATATCCCGCAGCAAAACATAGGCTCCGGCCAAAGCATGGTTCACATCCTCCGGCGATTCGAAGGCATTTGCATCCGTTGGACTCAAAATAATATCTCGTTCAAGTATTTTTTTACAAGACATTAGTGTAAAAAACAGTACGATCAAAACGATTGCTGCTTTTTGGGTTTTATATTTTAACATGATCTTGACTATTAAAATTTACAATTCAAAGTTTAGCCCGAAATTGAACTTCTTAGGTATCGGATATCCATTACCTTGCTCTTTTCCGAAATTATCTACATTCTCAGGATCTACCCCCGTATACTTGGTCAACAGAAACACATTGTCCATACTTGCAAACACCCTCAAGCGCCTTCCTTTGAATTTCTTTATAAAATTTTGCGGAAAATCGTACGACAGACTGATATTCCTTAACCTTAAAAAACTGCCATCTTCCAAAAACAAACTACTGTTACTAACGTAGTTGCCTATAAAGTCATAGTTTACCTGATCCTTTCTCCATGGATTTATACTAGGGTATTTTGCGTCGGGATTCTCAGGCGTCCATATATCATATTTAGAAATATCAACCAGATTTCTTTGTCCGCTTGGGAAATTAAGGTTTCCATTACCCTCCCAGCTAATGCTTCTAAAACGATCGTTTAAAGTCTGGTTGATCACTTTGTTACCTATAGAGTAGGTCATAAAAACATCCAGCTGCCATGCAGCACCCGATTTTGTGGCATAACGGAACGAATGGTTTAAACCGCCGTAAACTTTCGGATTGGGATCGCCCATGTAAATTTTATCCGAGTAATCGTCGTCATCTATCCTGATCAAGCCATCATTGTTCTGGTCTCTGAATATTGCATCGCCAGCCTGATAGGCTCCCCCAAAACCTACAACATTTTTATAGATAGACCTGAGCTTGGCACCTGTATAGGGATTAATTGGCACCTCATCGTCTGATTTATACACCCCCATATATTCCAGCAGATAGAAACCATTTAATGGTCTTCCTACCTGCAAATAGGCACCAGTAACACCACGACTAATGCTCCGGCCAAAATCCGGCAATTTCAGCAGGGTATTCTTATTTTTGGAAGCGTTTAAAGTAATATTGTATTGAAAGGCCTTGTTAACCGGTAGCGTATAAATGGTAAAAGTCAAATCTAACCCTTTATTGGACAAGGCCCCGCCATTGATAAAACGCCTTGCATAACCACTTGTGGTTGGAAGCGGATCATCAAACAGAAAGTTATCTGTTTTCTTGTAGTAGTAATCAACAGAAGAAGTTACCCTTCCGTTAAAAAATTCCAGGTCAAGTCCCCCACCATAGTTAATTGTACTCTCCCAGGTCAGGTTCGGCAACGGGATTCCGTTTGAGCCGCCGTAGTTAGGAGCAAGAATGGATACCCCTCCATAAGTAGTATTGGCATTGTATCGGCCTACGGACAGATAATTATCATCATATTGTCTACCCGCACGCCCGATACTAGTCCTGAGTTTACCAAAATTGAACCACCGGGAACTCAGTTTTTCAAAAAAAGGTTCTTTTGAAAATATCCAGGCAGCCGATGCAGAAGGAAAATACCCCCATCTATTCTCCTTCCCAAATTTCGATGAACCATCTGTACGGATTGCCGCCTGTAAAATATATTTAGCTTTGTAATCGTATGATAAACGGGAATAATAAGACAGCATCCCATAGTCTGTATTACTTGTCAGCAATGAGATATTGGTTTGCGGGTATCCAAAAATAACCTGCTGTGCATCACTAGGTCCATTTGTACCACTGCCTCTGATGTAGTCTGTAGTGGTAACGTCAATGGCATTTCCCAATACAAAATCAATGGTATGTGCATTCGCAATTTTATGGTTTAATCTCAGGTAAGTCTCGCTTACCAATTTAAGGTTCTCCAGCGCATAGTATGAGGCAGAAGGCTTTCCATTACTTGATGCAAGGGAGGGCACAAAACCTCTTTGCCGGTCGAACCTGTAAACTGCCGAAGCTCTTGAAACCAGGCTCAGCCATTTAAAAACGTCATAATTCAATTCTAACTTAGCAATAATGTTCCTGCTAAGGTTTAAGTTAACAGACTTATCATAGGCATCTAAAAACCGGGTAAAATAACCGCTTGAAGGTGAAGGAAATAAAGAAGAGGTAAAATCATTACCTATTACCGAAGCTGTATTGTCAGAACCTCGCTTAGCGCTGGCATCGACCTGGTTCAAAATGGCCTGGGCCGAAATATTGAGGCTGGGCAGCGGGCTAAATTGGCCATTATAGCTTAATGAATACCGGGTAAAACCTGATCCTACAACAATACCTTTTTCATCATAGTAGTCGGCTCCGATCCTATAGTTTGCATTCTCAGTTCCACCACTAATGCCTAAATTGATATTTTTAAAATTTGCATTTTTGAACAAAATCCCCTGCCAATCTGTAGAGTTATTGTAAAAGCTATTCAGACTATCAGTCAATTCAATTGGCAGATTTCCATAGCTATTCTTAGGGTTTTCAGCCGGCGTTGCTTTCTGATACATGTCCCATAATTTCAGCTTTTGAGCCCGTTCAGCATTCCCCCCTAGTGTGCTTCTTAATTCGGGATAGTAGGAAAACCCGTATTGTGTATTTAGATTTACAATAGGTTTTCCTGCTTTACCGCGCTTGGTCTTGATCATCACCACACCATTTGCACCGCGTGAACCATAAATTGCTGTGGCTGAAGCATCCTTCAATACATCTATAGATTCCACATCATAAGGGTTAATTCCTGCCAGCAAGCTGGTTAATGATTGGTTTGGATTTGAAGTATCGAAGTTATCCTGCTCCATAGGTACCCCATCTACCACAAATAGCGGCGGACTTACAATATTCGAATTTGCATCCCTTGAAACCGCAGCCAATCCCCTTACCTGAATGTTACTTCTGGCGCCCGGCATCCCCGAACTATTCTGAACCAGTAACCCAGGTACAAGTCCCTGCAGCATTGCTTCAATGGTTGCGGTAGGTTTATTCTCCAGCTGCTCCCCTTTTACAGTGGATATAGAGGAGGTAGTTTTGAGCCTGGATTGCTCGCCATATCCAATAACCACAACATCATTTAACTGCGACTGGTCTTCTTCCAGCGCAACCTTAAGCGACTGCTGGCCCTTAACGGCGATCTCCTTTCTCTTGAATCCGATAAAACTAAAAACAAGCACATCATCATCTTCTACGTCAATAGAAAAATCGCCCTTATTGTCGGTTACTCTTGTTGTGTTTTTGTTTTTAACCTTTACAGTTACACCTGGTACAGGCAAACCTTTGGCATCTGTTACTTTACCGGTAATCAGTTTAAAGTGTAACACCAAAAATGACATATGGCTTTCCTCTTCCCGCTTTCGTACCACTATGGTGTTCTGGTTAATGGCAAAGGTTAGGGGCTGTCCTTCAAAACATTTTTCCAGGACAGCGATCAGTTCTTCGTTGGTGACATTCAACGAAACTGGTTTTGTTTTTTTGATGAGTTGCGGACTATACAATAAAGTATACCCGCTTTGCTTTTTTATTTTACTTAAAAGCTGTTCCAGAGAAGCGTTTTTTTCAGCTAAAGTGATCTTCTGGGCAAAACCATTGGCACTTACCTGTAAAAATGCTGCAGTCATTAATACGACGATGATCTTAATGCGCATGATGATCTGTTTTTTTATACATAGCCACCTTTGTTCACAGGCCGGCCGGCAATGAATATTTTTATTCATACATTTGTTTAGTTTGGATTGACAATAATTGGTCTTCGAAAATTCATTAAGTTTGATCCAGACAAATTAACCGGAGAGGTGGTTCCAAGCACCTCCCGGTCTTTTTAATCCAGATAAACCAATTGTGGTGAGTCTCTATTTCTTCATATTTGGTTGGTTTAGGTTTATAGTTGGTTGATTTCTCAGGTATTGTTTTTCACAGTGCTAATTCGCTATAACTTTAATTTTCCGGCCATCAATCTCAAAGTGCACCATATCCGTTAATTCCAGTGTTTTAAGTACCTCAGATACGTTTTTAAAACGCGATACCGAGCCTGCCAGATCTTTATCATTTATATTTCCTTCATACGATATTTCCAGGTCATACCAACGTGCCAGCTTACGCATGGCCGATGGAATGCTCTCTGCATTAAATACAAAATATCCTTCTTTCCACGCGGCTGCTTCACTGGCATCAACATCTTTTACGCTGATATTGTAGGTATCAACCTGCGACTGCTGCCCTGGGTTCAGGATTACATTTTTCTTATTTACAGCGGTAAATACCTTCACGCGTCCTTCAAGCAGGGTGGTTCGGGTATTCCCCTCATCAGCATAGCTGTTGATATTAAAATGTGTCCCCAGCACCTCCACGGTCTGCTGGCTGCTCAACACACGAAATGGCCGCGCCTTATCCTTTGCCACTTCAAAATACGCTTCCCCGGTAAGCTCAACCCTGCGTTCATCGTTTCCAAAAGCTACAGGATAGCGTAACGAAGAAGCCGCATTTAGCCAAACTTGGCTGCCATCGGGAAGATTAACCTTGTACTGTCCGCCAATAGGGGTTTTGATAGTATTAAAAAGCCCACCTGCATTTGCGTCGCTATTTTTTATAATGGTATAAACCAATTGGCCGTCTGCACTTTTCACAATCTTAATTCCCGCCTGCCGGGCTACTTCCCCAGTTCCCAATTTGTTCAAATCTATTTTCGAGCCATCTGCAAGTACCAGTACAGCATTGTTGCCCCCGGGTTTAATCTCATTTGCATATTGAGCACCGTTATTCAGCGACGTATTTTTCATTGAACGATACAGGAAAATAACAAAAGTTATGGCTATAACCGCAGCGGCTACCGTTTTCCAGTTCAGGAACAGGTTTTTCTTTCGCTCATAAAGAGGAACTGCTGCAACTTCAGTCTTATCTATGCTGGCTTCTATTCTGGAAATTAATTCCGGATGATGCAAGCGCTCTGCAGGCTGATCCTCCAATAATTTTTCCCAGGCCTGGAGTAATTCCTTATAATCAGACTGTTCTGCATAATCCAGCCAAGTCGCAAAAGCATCTCTTTGTGATGGCGTGCTGGTACCAGCAGCAATTGGTTTCAATAAATCTTTTACTTCTTGTAGGGTCATAAAGTAAGCCGGTTTATTGATGAGACAGGCAAGCTCCGGAATTAGATACCCCTCTACCGAAAAAAATTAAATATTTTTATTTGATTAATCCGCTGGCAAAACAAAGGCCCATAAAAACGGTCAGATCGGTGTGTAAACGCAAGTATTCCTTCACATGCCGGGTGGCTGCATACAATTGTTTTTTAACCATCGATTTGGATATTTTTAGTTCTGTGGCAATCTGGTCCTGCGACAACTCCTCATAAGTGCTCATTTCAAACACCTGCCTGCGTTTGGGTGGCAGAGCATCAATGGCCCGTTGCATCACCTCCCGGTACTGGCTGTAAATATAATTCTGATCTGCACTGTTTCCAGACAATTCGCTATGGTTTACAATGTAATCAAACGCCTTCTGTTTTACTTTGCTATGCTCATGCAGGTTCACCAATTTGTTCCTTGCCATGCTGTAGATATAGCTGTTAAAAGACCTTATGCCCGAAAGGCCTTCCTTTCGTTCCCATATTTTCATAAAAATATCGTGCAGAATTTCCTCGGTATCTTCTTTAGAAAAACGCGTAAAAGGCAGAATATATTTGTAGAGTTTGGGTAAATAAAAAGTGTATAAGATGGTATAAGCCGTCCGGCTTCCCGCAGCAGCTTCCTCAAGAAGCCTGTTTTCATCTTTAAGCACACTCACTACGTTGCTATCCATTATTTCACCCTCTTTAGCATTAATTCGTATACTCAAACATAACTAATTTAGGTAACAATATACTATACAAAAGATTTTCTATGCAGAAACAGGTACCACAAGCCCTTAAGCTGCAGGCTAATTTAAATTAAACTTATCATTACTGATTTTCACCACATTAGAGGTAAATACAATACCAACAATCAATATCCCGATCACAATGGCCAGTACAACCTGAAAGCCTGAGTAAATCTTATTGCCCGATACCATAAAGGCTGAATCCTTGATCAGCTCCTCACCTACCTGCTTTTGAATGTTCATCAGTTCAGAAAGTTTTTTGATGGTCGTCCTGGAAGATTCACGCCCCTCTGTTTCATAAAGCACCCTTGCTGCTCCCAGCCCCTCCGCCTTTGCAGTTGCTAGGATTTTATTTTCTACTTCTACCGTACTGCCAAGTCCGTTTTTTAAATGTACCAGCTGTTCCTTTTCCTGCCTTACCAGCAAGGTCTTGCTGTACTTCTGTATCAGCGAATCTATAGAGGTATTCAGTGCTGCCAGCTGCACCTGTAACTTATCGACATTAAACAGGTGCTCCGGCTCGTATAAGGCATCTTCAAACAACGACTTTTTCAGGTAGGCCTTTTCAGCTACATAAAACAGATCTGCTGCAGGGATCAGTCTGTCATTGTACATCGATACAAAGGACTCGTTCATGCTTTTCACACTCTTATCTTCTAAAAACCTGATCAGTAAGGTACAAGCCATGATACAGAACAACAGTACCGCAATTTTCATTTTTTGTTTAACAGAGTATGCAAATCTCATAACGAATATCAATTTAAGGTTAAAACTGCTCTTCTGCGGGGGCCGAAAACAGTTTAGCCGCAAAATTTACTAAAAATAATTCTCTTCTCGCTCTTGTTACACCAGTATATAGCCACCTTAAAAAATCCATATCTACCATTTCATCTGTTAAATAACCCTGATCTACAAACACAGCGTCCCATTGCCCGCCCTGAGCTTTATGGCAGGTCACGGCATAAGCAAACTTAATCTGCAGTGCGTTGTAATAAGGGTCTTCCTTAATTGCATTGAACCTTTCCCGCTTATTTTTAATATGTTCATAGTCTATATTTAACTGTTCAAAGAGTTGATTGTTTTGCTCATAAGATAAATTGGGAGCGTCAACTGTGAGTGTATCCAGCATCACCTTACACGTAACTGCACCAACATCAGGAAAGTCAAGAAATTCCAACTGTACTTCTGCAAATCGCAATCCGTACCTTTCTTCGGTTTTCCTCACTCTGACGATCCTGGCCATATCACCATTGGCAATAAAGGCTGCTGATTCATTTTCAGGAAGCCAGAAGTAATTGTTCCGCACCACCATGATCTGATCTCCACCTGTCAGCTCTTCTTCCCTGTAAAGCAACCTCGCCCTGATCTGCTGGTTGTATACATTTGCCGATTTATTAGACCTGCAAACCACCAGGCAGTTTTCTATGCCAAATTTCCGATAGGCATATTCCAATCCCTCTACCAGCTTTAAACCGGTCATCCTGAAAATATCCTTATAATTTTGGGTCATGAATTTCGGCAATATAATGTTACCCTCTTCATCTTTTTCCAGATCGCTGATCATCCTGCGCAGCATGGTGGCATTGGCCAGGATACCCGATTTCTTTTCCTGCCTTACCACCTCTTTAAGTTCAATCGCCCTTACCTGTTTCCCAAAATTTGAAGCGATGTAAGCCGGGTTTAAAGCCGGACTTTCAATACTGCCAACCGGAGGCAGCTGCGCCGTATCGCCCACAAATACCACTGCACAGTTTTTACCGTTATATGCAAATTCCATCAGGTCCTTTAAAAAAGAGGAACCAGTATGCGAAATCCATTCGTCGGCAATCATAGATGCCTCATCTACGATGAACAAAGTGTGCTCGGCAAGATTAGGTGCCAGCTGAAAGGACAGGTCAGTACCAACGGCAGAACGTTTTCTGTATATCTTTTTGTGAATAGTAAGTGCCTTTTTACCGGTATAGTTGCCCATTACCTTTGCTGCCCTACCCGTTGGGGCCAGCAATACCGATCGTACTTTAAACTGTGGAAGGGCTTTTACCAGGGCAGCTAGCGAAGTGGTTTTACCTGTCCCGGCATAGCCCCTTAAGATGAAACATTGCCCATCCAGTCCTCCGGATAAAAAAGAGGCCATTTCCCTGCAAAAATCAAGCTGTTCTGCTGTGGGTACGAATTCATAAGAAGCTTGTATTATTGCTGCTTTATCCATTTAGCAAATATGCGATGGTGATGTTATAGAAAAAAGGATTAATTTTGCTAATATGGATAATAAAAACAGCATACTATTAGTTGATCCGGAATTTGACCCAAATACGGCAGAAGATTGCGATCTGTTGTTGAAAATAACACCAGATAGTCTGTCGTACGCAATTATTGATAAAAACAGCAAACAGCTTAAAGCCGTATATGATGAGCAGGAATGTACAGATGTTCCACAAACACTTTCCCGCAGGCTTAAAAACGACAGCTATTTAGGTCTGCCTTTTAAAGAGGTCAAAGCCGCTGTACATACCGAAAACAGCATAAACATTCCTAATGAACTGTTCAATGCACAGGAATTGAACCAGTATGCAAAATTCTTTACTGAAGAACAATCTGCTAATTTATACACCAGGCCTTTCAATGTTTTTGGCTTCACTTCCATTTTTACGCTTCAGCAATTTACTGAAGATATGCTGACAGGTTCTTTAAACAATTACAAGCTTTACGCACAAAATGCATCAGTTTTAACATTGGCTGCACAAAACAGCAATCAGGCCCTGGTACTCGACTTTACAGCTGCGTCTTTTAATGTAGCCTACACACAAAATGGCCAGCTCATCTTTCAGCATTACTACCAAACAGATCATGCAGAAGAGTTTAATTATTACCTGCTGCTCATCATCAGTCAGCTCAACATCAACACCAGCAACACCCAGGTATACCTGAGTGGAATTATAGACCAGGAAAATACCTACTATAAGTGTATACAAAAGTATTTTAGCAACATACATTTTAATTTACCTTTTGCGGGAGAAATTGACCAGAAAATTCTGGACGACATGCCCGCTCACTATTACAGCAGCCTGCTGGCACTCGATCTATGCGAATAATAGGAGGAAAATTAAAGGGCATCCGCTTTAATGCCCCCGGGAATTTACCTGTAAGGCCTACAACAGACATGGCCAAAGAAGCACTTTTTAATATCCTTTACAATACGTACGACTTTGACAACTGCGAGGCGCTGGATCTTTTTTGCGGAACCGGGAACATCAGCATCGAATTCGCATCCCGGGGTATAAAAAAGGTTACAGCAATAGACAAACATTCCGGCTGCGTACATTGGGTAAAATCAGTTGCTGACAAACACAAACTAACAGAAATCGAAGTACATAAGGCCGATGTTTTCAAATTCCTTGAACAACATCAGCAAAGTTTTCAACTCATTTTTGCAGATCCGCCTTATAACCTGCCAACCATACCTTTGATTCCTGAACTGGTATTTAAAAACAACTTACTTACTGATAACGGTTTGTTAATAGTAGAACACCCATCTTTGCTAAAACTGAATGATAAGCCTGGCTTTACTGAAACCAGGCGGTATGGAAATTCCTCCTTCAGCTTTTTTGAAAAACCCGATTAATCTATTTACGTTATGAAGATCGCACTCTTTCCTGGTTCATTTGATCCCATCACCATTGCCCACGTAGACATATTAAAACGTGCATTACCATTGTTTGATAAAATTGTGGTAGGTATAGGATTGAACAGTTCAAAACAAAGTTTTTTATCGGCAGAAAAAAGAGGAGAAATTGTAAGAACAGTATTTGCAGGAATCTCAAATGTTGATGTACAGCTGTATGAAGGCCTTACTGTTGATTTCTGCAGAAGGATCAATGCAAACTATATGGTAAGGGGTATCCGTTCTGTTGGCGATTTTGAATATGAAAGGGCCATTGCACAGATCAATCAGACCATGATGCCTGAAATGGAAACGATATTTATCCTGAGCAAGCCCGAATACTCTGCCATCAGTTCTACTATCGTTAGGGATATTTTAAGGAACAATGGCGATGTGAGCAAGTTTTTACCCCCGGAAGCCATCGCTCACCTATAAAACGCGTTGCCCCAAAAGTTCGGCTGCTTCCAGCACATCCATAATAGAAGGATAGGTATTGGCCAATATCGGTGCCAGTTCTGTTTTGTTTAGCCAGTTTGCTTTGGTAATACCCTCCTCCCTTTGCGGGATCAGTTTAGGCTCTCCTTTAACCGTCATACTATACCAATTGGTCTTTTTCAGCACAATTTTGCTGCCCAGTGTATACACATGATAAGTTTTACAAAGCTTCTCGTCATTGGTCCATATCTTTACACCACATTCCTCCTCTACTTCCCGCAACGCCGCCTCCTTCATTTTCTCACCTTTTTCTACCTTGCCCTTTGGAAGATCCCATTTTTTGTTTCTGAAAATAAACAGGTAGTTTCCTTTTGTACTGGCCACCAATCCACCTGCTGCTTTAATGATCAGACAGCTTTTCCTGATTTTTTTAAACAAAGCTTTTGGGTCGGCATCCAGCAGCACATAATTTTTTCCGGCGATTGTGCCCAAGGATGTATAAAAACCTGCAAAACTAAAACCTGTTACACTTAGCTGCTCCACTTCATCAGACATTTCAGGTAAGGAAGATGCGATGTATAAAGTATTGTCGTTAATATAAATTCTGTATGCTTTCATAACTGCTGCCTGCATTAAAAAAGTTTAAGGCTATGCTCATGGTACCGAACAGCCAAAAACCAGGTTTTAAAAGTACAGAATTACTGCACCTCTTTAAAATTTATCTGACAATTTATTACAGATACTCCCGCATCATCTGGATTTTCTTAATCTCACGAAGTTGTGTGAGAGCCTTTTTCTTTGCCCGCCTGATCGTTTCCGTGCTAAGTCCTAATAAACTACCAATATCGTCGTTCATTAACTGAAAATCATTTCCAAGGCCAAAAGCAAGACTAAGCACACGTTGCTGACGGGGACTTAACGCTTTCAGCATCAGTTCAATATCAGATTTCAATCCTGCTTTTCCCAACTCCACATCTGGTTCGGGTAGGCCAGGATCTTTCAGTGTCACATACAGAAGTTCCCCATTTTCCGGTTCATAAGGCTGGTCAAGCCAGCAGCCGCAGACTGTGCTTTGCAGGTAATCATGCGCCATACCTTCTGAAATGTCCATAAACTCAATCAACTCGTCCTTGACCGGACGGCGTTCCAGCTGCTGTTCAAGTATCTGTGCTGCTTTTTCGAGACCATGCACCCCGTTTATCTGGCTTAATGGCAAACGGATCAAGCGTTTATGCGTACTTATACCCTCCAAAATAGATTGCCTGATCCACCACACCGCATAAGAAATAAATTTGAAACCCCTGCTTTCATCAAAACGTTCTGCAGCTTTCATCAGGCCAATATTTCCCTCCTCAATTAAATCAGCAAGTGGCAGTCCTTGCATTTCATATTTTTTTGCTACCGACACCACAAACCGAAGGTTACAGTTGATCAGCTGGTGCAAAGCAGCATGATCTCCATTTTTAATTTTACGTGCCAATGCAATTTCTTCATCTGCGCTGAGCAAAGGATATCCTGAGACATCCTTAAGATAACGTTGCAGTGAATCCTGCCCTCTGGTGGTAATGGATCGTTCCATTTTGATTTCCTTCATGAGCTATTTGAAAATTTAATTCTGCATGCCAAAGTTCAACAGCTTATATCAAAAAGACTAGAACTCTGTTCATTACAGGAGGCTGTCCGGAATGACCCACCAAAAACAGAATAAAATTTCAAAACACACAACAGGTATACATGGAAACAAAATTTTATATTACAGCTATATCATCAACTCTTTATCAAACTGGTAATCAGGACAGGGCAAAAAAGATTTTCCCCCTGCAACATTATTTACCGATATTTGCAGACATAGGTATAATTAATTAAACAAGTATTTTTGCGGTACTACGTCAAACGGCTAACATAGTTTAGGCTAGTGTTCGCACAAATGTAAAGAATTCCGTATTTTTGCGTTATGTATAATAAAAGTGATATTGAATTAAAGGTAGCTGAATTTTTATTACAAATAAAAGCAATAAAGTTACAACCTAACAACCCGTTTACATGGGCTTCTGGTTGGAAATCTCCTATTTATTGTGACAATAGGATCACACTCTCCCATCCATCGGTAAGGACATACATCAGGCAAAAACTTTCGCAACTTATCCAGGAAGAATTCGGATCCGTTGACCTCATCGCAGGCGTTGCTACTGCCGGCATACCTCAGGGTGCCCTGGTAGCCCAGGAACTGGGCCTGCCATTTGCTTACGTAAGATCGAAAGCGAAAGAACATGGTACAGGAAGCCTGATAGAAGGAGAAATCGTTGAAGGACAGCGTGTGGTGGTTATTGAAGACCTCATCTCTACCGGGAAAAGCAGCCTTCAAGCTGTTGAAGCCCTTAGAAATGCAGGCTTATCTGTTGCAGGATTAGTAGCTATATTTACTTATGGATTCGACCAGGCCGACGAAAATTTTGCCGCAGCCAAATGTCGTTATGCTACACTTTCCAATTACAATACCTTAATTGAATACGCAGCAGAACACAGCTTCATAGCTCAGAAAGACGTAGACCTTTTAACAAAGTGGCGCAGAAACCCATCTGAATGGGGAAAAGAATTAGAAGAACTAACCTAACAGCAAATGACAGTTATTGAAAGTACTACAGCGCTAAACCTGCCTGTAGAAAAAGTATATGCCTTTCTGGCCGATCTGAACAATCACCAGCAATTGATGCCTGAAAATATATACAACTGGTCTTCTACCGAGGATGAAGCCAGTTTTACCATACAAAACATGGCCAAACTTGCCATCAAAATTTCGAGCCGCACAGAAAACCGTGAACTAATAGCCGTACCGACCGAAAAAGCCCCTTTTGATGTGGAATTAAAATGGACAGTAGCCGATAATGGCAACGGAGGCACTATTGCTACACACACCATCTCTGCAGATCTGAACATGATGATGAAAATGCTTGCCGCCGGACCGCTGCAAAAACTGGCCAATCATCAGACAGAAAGATTAGCAGAGATTCTGAAATAAGTATCCCTTAAATATAAAAAAGCGTGCCGGGTAATCGTATCCGGCACGCTTTTTTTGTATATTGATGGCAACTTTATCACAGATGAAAAAGATTTTTACCCTTATTCTTTCACTGCTGACATTTTGCCTTTATGCGCAAAACACCCTTGTCGGCAAAATGAATGTTCCAAACCATCCAAGGTTATTGCTGCTACAGGATGAAGAAGAAAATATCCGTCAAAGCCTCAAGTCCAATGCCACACTACAAAAAGTACATATAAGTATACTCACCAAGTGTGATAGTTTTCTAAAGCAGGCACCAGTACAGCGCATACAAATTGGCCGCCGCTTACTTGATAAATCCAGAACTTGTCTCCAGCGTGTCTTTTACCTCTCTTATGCCTGGCGAATGACCAGGCAGGAAAAATACCTGAAAAGGGCAGAGCAGGAAATGCTTGCCGCCGCTGCTTTTGAAGACTGGAACCCTTCTCATTTCCTGGACGTAGCAGAAATGACCATGGCGCTCGCCATTGGGTACGATTGGCTTTACAATGATCTATCCCAAAACTCCCGCTCTGATATAAAAAAAGCGCTTCTTACCAAAGGTCTTGAGCCTTCAATGTTAACCGGCAGCAATATGTTCTGGCTTAATGCGGCACACAACTGGAACCAGGTTTGTAATGCAGGCCTTTCCTTTGCTGCAATAGCATTATACGAAGATCAGCCCGAATTCTCCAATACCATCATCAAGCGGGCCGTAGATAAAGTTAACCTGCCCATGAAAGTCTATGAACCCGATGGAGCTTATCCCGAGGGATATGGCTACTGGAACTATGGTACAACGTTTAATGTTATGCTCATCAGTGCTTTTCAAAAAGCATTCAACACTGATTTTGGTCTGGGAGAAAAAGCTGGCTTCTTAAAAACTGCGGGCTATCTGCTCAACATGACCGGTCCCACCAATCTGCCCTTTAATTATTTCGACTCAGGAAATAGCGCCGAGATTAACCCCGCCATGTTCTGGTTTGCCACAAAATTGAAAAATCCATCTCTATTATTTAACGAGCTAAGGTACCTTAACAAAAACACCAATACACTAACCAACGATCGACTTCTTCCTGCTCTGCTCATTTGGGGTAGTGGTATTCCTTTGAACAAAATTCCTACCCCACAAGAAAATATGTGGACGGGAAAAGGTGCTAATCCGGTCGTGATGATGCGCAGCTCATGGACAGACCCGAACGCCTTATATGTAGGTATTAAAGGCGGAAGTCCGTCCTTGAACCACGGCCATATGGATGTGGGTTCTTTTGTAATGGAGGCGAATGGCGTACGCTGGGCCAGCGACTTTGGAATGCAGGGCTATGAATCTTTGGAGTCCAAAGGCGTCGACCTCTGGAACATGAAGCAAAACTCTCAGCGCTGGCAGGTACTGAGGTACAACAATCTTTACCACAACACCCTCAGTGTTAACAATGAATTTCAGCAGGTTGAAGGTACGGCCCCGATCATCAGCTACGCTGATGATCCTTATTTCAGAAATGCAGTGCTCGATATCAGTTCGGTCTATAAAAACCAACTTACCAAAGCCCTACGCGGAATTGCCCTGGTAAACAGCAGTTATGTAGTAATCCGTGATGAACTGGAAAATAATGACAATCCTTCAGTTGTTCGTTGGGCCATGCTCACCACTGCGGAAGTTAAAATTACAGGTAAGAACGAAGCTGAACTCAAGAAAAAGGGCAAAAAATTAATCCTTCGTGTTTTAGGCCCTGCAGATATCAGCCTAAAAACCTGGTCTACCAGCCCCACAACCACCTATGACGCCCCAAATCCTGGAACTGTAATGATCGGTTTTGAAACCTCCCTGCCCGCGAGTTCTGCAAAAGCATTAACGGTACTACTTATACCTGAAACAGCGGAAAAACAAGTAGAAAGCAACATAAAACCACTAAAACAGTGGCCACTATAGCCGCATCCGCTTCATAACCAGCAGAAAGCCTATGCCCGTAAGTAGCAGGACAACTGCGGTACCGTACCACAAAACTTCAAATCCCCACTCGGCAGCTATCCTTGTACCTACAAATGGTGAAAATACATGAGCTACAGAAAAAGAAAGCGCATTGATTCCCATATATGCACCCCGTGTTTTTAATGAGGAACGCTGCAAAGTTACCGTCGCCATAAAAGGCATGGCCAGAATTTCAGAAATGCAGAATACAAACATGGCCAGGTACAACACCCATACCCCAACAGCCAGGTTTAAGATGAGGAAGGAAAGTCCGCAAAGTAACACCCCCAGCACGATTACTTCCCTTGCTGTCATTCTTTTCTCTGCAATATGAACCAGCAGCATCTCCAATAAAAACACCACCATACCACTAAAAGCCAGGATCACCCCAATATCTGCTTCGCTCAGTTTGTAAATTGTACGGTAATATAAAGGCAGCGTATTCAACAATTGAAAGAAGCAAATGGCAAATACACAACTCAGGATACTGAAAGCTATAAAAAGGCTATCGCGGTAAGGAGAACGCTCAATTACTCCGCTATTTAAAACAGGCTCTTCTTTCAGCTCCTTTTTCTCATTTCCCTTGCGGTTTCTGAAATAAAGAAAAAACATTAAAGCAGATAAAAAGGCAGCAATAGCATTACCATAAAATAAAAAAGCATAAGAAATAGCTGCCAGAAAACCACCCAGTGCCGGACCTATAGAAAAACCCAGGTTCATGGCCATCCGGTTTAATGAAAAGGAGCGGATAACGTTGTCAGGCTTAGCGTAATAAGCAATAGAAACCGAATTTGCAGGCCTGAATGTTTCTGAAATGATGCTCAGCATAAATACGCCAATGGCCAGCTTTAAAACGGTAGTAAGCTCAGGAAGCAGAAAAAACATAGGAACAGTAAGGATCAGACTGTACAACTGTACCTTGAAGTGCCCGGCTTTGTCAGTCAACCAACCTCCTAAAAAAGAGCCTGCTACAGCCCCTATTCCAAAACAACTCAATACCGTTCCGGTGTCCTCCAGACTAAAATGCAGGTGATTAACCATATAAACACCCAAAAAAGGGATCACCATTGCCCCACTTCTGTTGATGAGCATAACCAGCGCCAGCATCCACGCCGGAGCAGACAACCCTTTATAGGCATCCAGGTACAATCTAATAAATTCTTTCATCTTCTTTTAATATAAGGCCAATGCCTGGTTCAGTATGAGCCTGATCTTTTCTATAGGAAGGTCCTTTTGCGGATCAACCAATAAAATTTTCATTCTCGCCCGCTTTTCAACGATCAGATCTGGGTGCGCGATCTTATTTCCATTGACAATCCCTATGTAAGGGTACATGTATTTTTTATGTATCCAGAGATAACACAACATCTTGCCCCGATAATAAAAAAACGGGAGCTTATACTTCCATTCTGCCGTTATCTGCTGATCCTGTTTCAATATCAAATCCCGTAAAGCCATAAGGCAGCCTCTGGAAGGCTCTTCCTGCTGCAAATAGAAATTTTCAAGAGGTGTTAACATAGGAGGATTTTAAGGCAGAACCCCAAATATCGGAAATTTGGAAGAATATTACCCTATAAATGGCTTTACTTCTTCACAACTTTATGCATTCTTCACACCTGGTTCACACTTCCTTCACACCAAACCCACAAACAGGTACTTTTTTGTGAAGAAAGTGTGTAGAAGGTGTGGGTTATGTGAGGACTTGTTATATAGAAGGGTTCCGTTTAATCCAAACGAGACATAATTTCACACTATAGGGCTTAAGCCTGCAAATTAGTCATCTATCTGATCAGTTAAAGGACAAAATTTCCGGTTTTAATCAAAAAACCAAGGCGGCATTTACTTTGTTTAAGTAGTGATATGAACTTCAACAACTTTACAATAAAAGCCCAGGAAGCAATTCAACAGGCTTCCGAAATAGCCCAGGGCAATCAGCAGCAGGCTATTGAAATAGCACACCTTTTAAAAGGTTTGCTGACTGTTGATGAAAATGTGGTTTCTTATGTTTTAAAGAAACTAAACGTAAACCTGAATGTACTGAACCAGCAGCTGGATGCTGAAATTGAACGGTTCCCTAAGGTTACGGGCAGTAGCCCCTATTTAACCTCAGGAAGCAATTCGGCCTTGCAGAAAGCACAAGCTTACCTGAAAGAATTTAAGGACGAGTTTGTGTCTGTGGAGCATGTATTGCTTGGCCTGCTCTCGGTAAACGATAATACGTCCAAGTTTCTGAAAGACCAGGGCGTAACTGAAAAAGACCTGAAAAAAGCAATTATCGCTTTGCGTGGCGATAACCATGTAACCGGACAGAATGCCGAAGCCACCTATAATGCACTCAATAAGTATGCACGTAACCTGAATGAATATGCAGAATCGGGTAAGTTAGATCCTGTTATAGGGCGTGATGAAGAGATCAGAAGGGTAATACAGATCCTGTCGAGACGTACCAAGAATAACCCTATCCTGATTGGTGAGCCTGGTGTTGGCAAAACAGCAATAGCTGAAGGCATTGCTTTCAGGATCATCAAAGGTGACGTACCTACCAATCTGAAAACCAAAACAGTTTATTCACTGGATATGGGCGCACTCATTGCAGGTGCAAAATATAAAGGTGAATTTGAGGAACGTTTGAAAGCGGTAGTTAAAGAGGTAACCCAAAGCGATGGCGATATCATTCTGTTCATCGATGAGATCCACACCCTGGTAGGTGCCGGTGGTGGCGAGGGCGCCATGGACGCGGCCAACATCCTTAAACCTGCCCTTGCCCGCGGTGAACTTCGTGCCATTGGTGCAACCACGTTAGACGAGTACCAGAAGTACCTGGAAAAAGATAAGGCACTGGAACGCCGTTTCCAGAAGGTAATGGTAGATGAGCCGGATACCCAGGATGCTATTTCTATTCTGCGTGGATTGAAAGAGAGGTATGAAACCCACCATAAGGTGAGAATTAAAGACGAGGCCATTATTGCCGCCGTAGAGATGTCGCAGCGCTATATTGCCGACAGGTTTTTACCGGATAAAGCGATCGACCTGATGGACGAGGCAGCTTCCAAACTGCGTTTGGAGATGGATAGTGTGCCTGAAAAGGTAGATGAGCTGAACCGAAGGATCATGCAGCTTGAAATTGAACGCGAAGCCATAAAAAGGGAAAATGACACCAGGAAAGTAAAATTACTTGCCGAAGAAATTGCCAATTTATCTGCCGAAAGAGACGAGATCAAAGCCAAATGGCAGGGAGAGAAAGACCTGGTGGACAACATCAATACCGAAATTGAACAGATCGAAAATTACAAACTGGAAGCCGATCAGGCTGAACGTGCAGGTGATTATGGAAAGGTTGCTGAAATACGCTATGGTAAGATAAAAGAAGCCCAGGATAAAGTTGAAAAACTGAAAACGCAGCTGGAAGCACAGCAGACTGAAGGCCGGATGCTGAAGGAAGAAGTAACTGCTGATGACATTGCAGGTGTAGTGGGCAGGTGGACCGGTATACCGGTTACCAAGCTGATCTCGAGTGAAAGGGAAAAACTACTGAATCTGGAAACTGAACTACACAAGCGCGTAGCAGGGCAAGATGAGGCAATAGAAGCCATATCGGATGCTATACGCCGCTCGCGGGCAGGCTTGCAGGACAAGCGCAAACCAATTGGTTCTTTTATCTTCCTCGGCACTACGGGCGTGGGCAAAACTGAGCTGGCAAAGGCCCTGGCCGAATTCCTGTTCAATGATGAAAATGCAATGACGCGGATAGACATGAGCGAGTATCAGGAACGCCATGCGGTTTCAAGGCTGATTGGTGCCCCTCCGGGATATGTGGGTTATGATGAAGGCGGACAGTTAACGGAAGCCGTACGCCGCAAACCTTATTCAGTAGTCTTATTGGATGAGATTGAAAAAGCACATCCGGACGTATTCAATATTTTGCTGCAGGTATTAGACGATGGCCGGTTAACCGACAACAAAGGCCGTGTGGTGAATTTTAAAAACACCATTATCATCATGACCTCCAACATCGGCTCGCACCTGATACAGGATAACTTTAAATCATTAAATGAGGAAAATCACGATGAAGTGGTAGCCAAAACCAAGAACGAACTGTTTGAATTATTGAAACAGACCATCAGACCGGAATTTTTAAACCGGATTGATGAACTGATCATGTTTACACCGCTGAACCGTAGCGAACTGAGGGATATTGTGAGCCTGCAGTTTAAACATGTACAGGATACGCTTGCCGAAATGGGTGTAGAACTGGAAGCCTCTCCGGAAGCGCTGGACTGGCTGGCAGAACTGGGTTACGATCCGCAATTTGGAGCACGGCCATTGAAACGCGTCATACAAAAACGTATTTTAAACGAACTCTCTAAAGAAATCCTGGCCGGAAAGATAGATAAGGACAGTAAGATCAAACTGGATATGTTTGACCACAAATTTGTTTTCCTAAATAATAAATAAGTAAGATTTCCTAGTTTTTAAGCCCACATCTTCAACAAAGGTGTGGGCTTTTTATTTTTTGTTTAATTTTTAACCGATTTTCATAAATAAAATCAACATATATAGAACAATTCCAGTTAAAGTTTGTTCCTATAGCAGTAAAGATTCCTTAACATATGAAAATCGCTTATATTTCTACTTACCCGCCACGCGAGTGTGGCATCGCTACCTTTAACCACAATCTGCTCCGTGCAATTGGTTATGATAAAACTGCTGTTTCTGACGACAGTTATGTAGTAGCCATGAATGATTCTGATCATTTAGATGAATATGAGTACCCTCATGAAGTAAAATACAGAATTCGGCAGGAAAACCAGAAAGATTACATCAGGGCAGCAGATTACATCAATACCAGTTTAGTTGATGCCTGCATTATGGAACATGAGTTTGGAATTTATGGGGGTGAGCATGGGGTTTATATCCTGCCACTGATCGCCAGGCTGCAAAAACCACTCATTACTATTTTACATACCGTATTAAAAGATCCGAGTTATATGCAGCTCACCATCATCAGGGAGATAGCCAAACATTCTTCGCGGATAGTGGTGATGAGCCACCGGGCAGTAGGCTTTTTAACCGGTGTATATGGCATTCCTTTTAATAAAATTCAATTGATTGAGCATGGGGTTCCTGATCTTGAGCCTAAAACAGACAATCCGGTTAAGGGCTCACTACCCTTCAAGAATAAGAAAGTGCTGTTTACCTTCGGACTGATCAGCAGAAACAAAGGGCTGGAAACGGTTATTGAAGCACTACCTAAAATAGTAGAAAAGAACCCTGATGTGATGTACGTGGTGCTGGGTACTACACACCCAGGCGTGATCCGGAACTCGGGCGAGGAATATCGTGACAGCCTGAAAAGGCTTGCCCGTAAGCTCAATGTAGAAGATAACATTACTTTCATTAACAAATTTGTATCTGAAGAACAGCTGTTCGATTACCTGACAGCATGCGATATGTACATTACCCCCTATCTGAATGAAGCTCAGATTACCAGCGGAACGCTTTCCTATGCCATAGGTGCCGGCGCTGCAGTGATCTCTACACCTTACTGGCATGCGCAGGAACTATTGGCAGATGACAGGGGAAGGTTATTTGATTTCAAGGATTCAGATGCTTTGGCAACTATAGTAAATGAGCTTTTTGAAGATCAGGAGAAATTAAACACCCTGAAAGCAAATGCTTATGAATATGGTATCCATTTGCGCTGGCCAAGTACCGGACAGGTATTTGTAGACCTGCTGGATGAAGCGATCAGCAAGTCGCTCGCCGAGAAAGACAGTTCAGGTAAACAAATCATTGATCCTGATGCCATGCCTTCCTTTAGCCTTGCACACGTGCAGCGGCTGACAGATGATACCGGCATTGTACAGCATGCCAAATTTGGCATCCCTAACCTGAAAGAAGGGTATTGTGTAGATGATAACGCGCGCGCACTGATCCTGGCCATTATGGCTTATCAGCAGAATAAAAGCAAGGTCGCCCTCGAACTGCTCCCCGTTTACCTGAGTTACATCCAATATATGCAATGTGATGACGGAAATTTCAGGAACTTCCTGAGTTTTACCCGGGAGTATCTTGATGAAGTCGGTTCTGAAGACTCTTTTGGGCGTACCATCTGGTCGCTCGGCTACCTGATCAACAACGCGCCAAACAATTCTTACCGTGAATTTGCCCGCGAGCTGTTTAGCAAATCTGTTCCTCATTTCCAGAAACTTCAGCACCTGAGGGGTATTGGAAACACAATGATCGGCTTGTCTAATTACCTGAAAGCGCATCCGGGTGACGATTATGTAAGGGAGCAATTTGACCAGCTGGCTGCGCCCTTAAAAGCTGCATACCGTAAAAACAAGCAGGAAAACTGGCACTGGTTTGAAGAGAAAATGACCTATGATAATGGCATATTGCCACTTGCTTTATTTTCGTATTACCAGTGCAGCAGGGATAAGGAATCACTCGAGATCGCTTTGGAAAGTATGGAGTTTCTAAGCAGCAAAACACTGTCGCAGGGCTATTTAAACCCTGTAGGCAATGATGGCTGGCTGTATAGGGAGGGCCAAAACGGGATGGCGGTGTATGATCAGCAGGCCATAGAAACCATGGCCATGGTGCTGATGTATTTTAAAGCCTACGAGATTACGCGTGACCTGACCTATATCAAACAGATGTACCTCTGCTACCAGTGGTTTTTAGGTGAAAACAGTCTGCACCTGCCCTTGTTTGATCATGAAACAAAAGGTTGCGGGGATGGGCTTCAGCCACAGGGTGTGAACCGGAACCAGGGCGCCGAAAGCACACTAGCCTACTGGATATCACACTTGGTTGTGCTAAAAGCACTCGAATATGAATATATCCAAAGTGGCGATCTGAGTAGTTCTGTACAAAAGCAGATGCTCAGCTAAATTATTATGCTGAAGGCTCCCGCTTAAAGCTGGAGTTCTTCAGTTTTTCCAGCAGCAAGTCTATTTTCACCGCAGCAAACGACGAACAATAATCAGACAAGCCGTAAGGTATAATCAGTTCATCATTATGGATAATAGAGCCGCAGGAATACAGTACATTAGGCACATATCCCTCCCGCTCATCGGTATTGGGAATAACCAAAGGCTCAGTTAAGCGACCAACTTCAATAGAAGGATCATTCAGGTCGAACAGGCTTGCGCCCAGACAGTAACGGCGCATGGGTCCTACACCATGGGTGATAACCAGCCATCCGGCCGCTGTTTCTATAGGAGAGCCACAATTGCCGATCTGAATAAATTCCCAAGGAAATTGCGGGGCCTGTAGTTTAACAGGATTGTCCCACACTGTGAGCTTATCTGAATACATCAGGTAATTGTTCCAGCCGTCGATACGCGACATCATGGCATATTTGCCGTTTATTTTACGTGGAAATAGTGCCAGATTCTTATTCTGTGCACCTATGCCATGCAGCGGACTGATCTTAAAATCATAAAAATCAATTGTTTGCAACAACTTAGGCATAATCATGGCACCATCAAATGCTGTATAGGTAGCATAAAAAATAACGTTGCCATCATCTTTCACAAATCGGACAAACCGGGCGTCTTCTATACCTTTACGCTCAAATTCTGAAATTGGAAAGATGACCCGGTCTGAAATATCGGTATCCCTTGAAAAACTGATTTCATGATAAGTATCAGACAACCAAAGAATTTTGTCGTATTCCAGTTTTTTGAGGTCGTTTTCCTGTAGCGACTTCCCATCAAGTATAACCTTGCGAAGCGTAGCATAATCGAATTTATCTTCGAGTTTTAGCCCCACCTCATCCAGCACTTCTATGTTAATTCTGGAGTCTGCTGCCTTTTTAAGAAACAATTTTTTATTGTATACCGCATTTTTAATGACTTCAGCTTCATCTATATAATTTCCAACAGGTATTACGCTGATGTTGTGATCACGGTCAATAAGCGCCCTTCTGAATACCACAGAGGAAATATGTCCTTCCCCTACCGCCCTGAAGCTGATGATGAGCCTTTTTTCGCCCTCTACCAGGTCTGACTGGTCGGGATCTTCAACAACAGAAGGGTTAAAAAAAGCAGCTGATTCTATAGAGTATTCGTGGGTAAAGTAAGAGCCGAGCAGTAATTTCTGGTACTTATCAAGTGATTCAAAATCATAACCCGCCGTTTCTATACAGTGTTTAATTTTCTTACAGTGACGTGTCAGGATTTTAGTGATGTTCCGGTGCCGCTTGGAATACTCCTGAAGCAGGGGCGAGATCAGGCCGAATACTTCTTTGTCGGAAAGTGCCAACACGTGTTTCACCACCTCAACTGCCCTTTCATCTCCGTTAAAAAAAAATCTTGCAATTACCCGCTTGGGATCGGGGTACACCTTAACTGGTTTTCTTTCTATTGATAATCTCATATTACGTATAACGTTTTAGGTGTGCACAAAGATTTATGAATTTATAGTTTTTTTGAAAAAAACGTCAGCAGACTGACAACCTTTTGTCAGATCGTATGCCAAAACAGGCAAGGATCATACTGACAATTTTACAAAAAAAGTCAGGACGAATAAATAAAAAACTGCTGGATTTGTCATAATTCAAGTAAGATTGTCACACCAAAATAATAAAGACCTTGCTGAAAAATTCTATTCACTTAGGAATTAAGCGGTTACCAAAAAGGTTATTTTCGCACATCTCAAGGCACATTATGTTTGGCACAGGCATTGACTATATATCGTAAATGGTCAGAATGTAAAAGTCAATACTGGTCATATTATTAATTATAAAAAACAAAGAGATGAAAAAGTTATTATTATCATTAGTAGCAGTAGCAGGTATCGCATTTGGTACACAAGCACAAACCGAAAAAGGTAAATTTATTGTGGGTGGTACCGTAGGTTTAAACTCTACAAAAGAAGATGGTGCCGATAAAGCTGACTTCAAATTTGAAGTAAGTCCTTCTGTAGGTTACTTCGTAAGCGACAACTTTGCTGTTGGTACAGGTGTAGGTTATGCTTATGATAAAGAAGTAAGCCGCGGTTCTTTAACTCAAGGCTTCCAGGTTGCACCTTTTGGCCGTTATTATGTTGGTTTGTCTGACCAATTCAAATTCTTTGGACAATTGGCAGTGCCTATGGTTTTTGGAAATATGAAAGATGTTGATGAGGTTACAGGTGATGTAGGCGATAAAACTGGTAGCGTAACTCATATTGGTGTAAAGTTAAGCCCTGGATTTGCTTTCTTCCCAACCAAAAGAGTAGGTATTGAAGTTTCTGTTGATGGCTTAGGTTACAGCAACACAAGCCTGAAAGACGAAGCAACTGGCATCAAAACAAAAACCAATTCATTTGGTTTAGACGCCAGCACTATCACTCCTAAACTGGGTGTAATGTTCCACTTCTAGGATGACTTTTACTTAATATTTAAGTTTGGTTAAAGAAAAAGGCCTCTGCAGTTGCAAAGGCCTTTTTCTTTTAGTCGATCATTTATCGTTTCCGCTCTATTTCCCTGTCCATTTCCAGGATATTTACTTCTCCTGAAGCCCGGTCGTCACCAATCAGATATTTATTGAAATGATCTGCCAGTTTCCAGAAAGTATACTCGGTAAGCTCACCAAAGCCATGACGCTGTCCGGGTACCATTACCAGTTCAAACCGTTTTCCGGCTTTCATCAGCGCATTGGCTACCCTGATGGTATTTGCAGGGTGCACATTGTTGTCGATATCCCCTGTCATTAACATCAGATGCCCCTTCAGGTTTCTGGCCAGATCCGGGTTTTTATCTATGCTGTAGGTAAAAGTGGTATCGCCTTTGGCAGATACTACCTCTTTTACCCCATGATGCTTTTCGCTCCACCAGCGGTTGTAAATGCTGTTGTCGTGGTTTCCGGCATTGGAAACTGCAACTTTAAAGAAATCGGGGTATACCAGCATTGCGGCTGTAGACATGAAACCACCACCAGAATGACCGGTAATACCTACTTTGGTTGCATCAATAAAAGAGTATCTGTCGGCCAGTTGCTCTACTGCAGCCTTTTTATCTGCCAGTCCGTAATCGCGCAGATTGCCGTATCCATAAGTATGGTACCATTTAGAACGGGCCGGGTTACCGCCACGGTTACCTACTGTAACCACAATGTAACCAAACTGTGCCAAACGATCGGTCCGGTCCATGCTTTTGCTGAAGGCTTTGTTTACCGCCTCTGTCTGCGGCCCTGGGTATACGTACTCGATAACAGGGTATTTTTTGTTCGGATCAAAATCAAAAGGCTTGTACATTACCCCATAAATATCGGTCAGCCCATCATCGGCTTTTACTTTAAAGGGTTCCGGGAATTTATAGCCTGTAGCCATTAACAAAGAAAGATCGGCAGTTTCCAGGTTCATCACCACCCTGCCGTTGTTGTCCATCAATGCCGATTTCGGCACTGTGTTTACCCTCGAAAAGTTATTGACAAAAAATTTCGCTTCATCATTCATGCTAATGGCATGGTCAAAATCGCCGGGGTTCAGCAGTTTCATGCCCGAACCGTCAAAATTGATACGGTACAAATGCAGGTAATAAGGATCTTCTTTGTTTTCCCTGCCATTGGCTGTAAAATAAAGGACACGGTTCTTCTGGTCTATATTTACAATTTCTTCGCAGTGGAAAGCACCTCTGGTGATCTGATTCTTTAATTTACCATTTCCATCGAACAGATAAAAATGCGCCCAGCCATCGCGCTCCGACCAGTGGATCAACTCGTTACCATCATTAACCAATCCGGGCCGGCTTACCTCTACATAAGTGTTGAAGCGTTCATCTATTAAAGGTGTAACTGTGCCGGTATTGATGTCGACCATACAAACGTCAATACGCTTTAAATCCCGACTGGTACGTTGAAAATATATTTTACTGTTGTTTCCCAGCCAGATAGAAGGGCGGAATTCGTTGTCGCGGTCCTTATTTTTCAGAGGGGCACCCCAAACCGATACAGTCTGGTCTTTAAATGCCGCAGTATTCAGCTTTTTATAACTTTTTGAAGTAAAGTTGAACAGCAGGATTTCTGTAATGGGCGATTCCTTTTCGCCGGGCATCTGGTATTTGTAGGTTTCGAGGGTTGGTCTGCCCGCTGCCACGTTATTGATTACCCAGAGGTCTTTTACCTTACGGGAATCTGTACGGTTCAGCACAAAATGTTTGGAATCGGGCGACCACATGACATAAGCCGGGCGTCTTTTCTTATTGTTCTTTTCATTCTCTTCATTGTTTTCTCCGTCGCCGTTGCTTCCATAGGGATAAAATTTTACGCCATCTTTAGTGAGCTGATGCTCTACGATGGTGCTGTCCTCTTCATTTTTAACCGCCTTTTTATAATTTTCCTTATCCATCCAGTAGAGGTTAAAATTGCGGCTGAAAATAATAGCAGAGGAATCGGGCGCTACCGAACCCCAGGAAGGTTTGGCCTTGGGTTTCGTATAATTAGGAATTTCGGTAAGCTTTGCTTTAGCCAGGTCGTAATTGAAATAAAACACCTTCTTCTGCATAGAATCGGCTGCTTTTTTGTCTTTTCTGTCTTTTTTTAGCTCATCTATCGTACTCCTCACCTCAAAAGTAAGCTGCTTCTCATCTGCCGAAAATTTCAGGTTTTCCAGCGGCAGATGCTGGGCATCAAAAGGATCGCGGATGGTGCTGGTGATTTCTGCAGCAAGTTTGGCATTGTCAAACAGCTTCTTTTTGCTTTTGGCAGCGGGGTCTACCAGGTACCACTCCTTTCCGGCCGGTGTTTCGTACTCATACCAGAAACGGTTACTCAGCTTTAGCCAATGGGGATCTACCGCTGTAGAATATACCATTTTACGGAGTTTATTGGGCGAAAACCTGGATGCTGCCTGATAGTTTGCACGGGGTGCAACAGCCTGTGTCTCGGATATCGTAAATGTTTTGGTTTGTGCAAGGGCATCTTGGCCGGCACAAAGCGTAGAAAAGGCCAGTGCCAGCGGCAGGTAAAGTTTGTTCATTATGAATTGGATATAAATTAATCGGCTAAAAATATTGATTAATACATTCCATGGTAGAAAATTATTGTAATAAATGCGATAGCTACCATTTATTGATTTGATTTTTTAGTTTTGTACCAAATACCTTATATGAAAGCTTACTTTTTACCTCTAGTGGCTGCAGCAGTAATTTTTACTGCCGGATGTCAGTCAAAATCTCAAACCAATGGCGATCAGGCCTATGCCAAAGACAGCACTGCTGTAGCCACCAGTGAAACGGCAGCAGCAGATGGCACACAAGCTGCCCCTGTTGATGTGTCTAAAATAAAAGTGGCAGATGCTAAAACCATCCTGGCCCGCAAGCAGGTGCCTATATTGTGCTACCACCAGGTGCGCAACTGGAAACCTACAGATGGCAAAATAGGCAAAGATTATATTGTTGAGATCCAGAATTTCAAAGACCAGATCAAGATGCTGGCCGACAGTGGTTATCACTCCATTTTACCAGACCAGCTGTATGCATACTTAAATACAGGTGCCCCTCTGCCACCAAAACCGATCATGTTTACTTTTGACGACACCGATATGGACCAGTTTACAGTAGCTGCACCAACTTTAAAAAAGTATGGTTATAAGGCAGTTTATTTTATCATGACCGTTTCTATAGGCAAGAAGGGTAAGTTTGTAGATTATATGACTAAGGAACAGATCAAACAGCTTTCTGATGAAGGCAATGTAATTGGCAGTCATACTTACGACCATAAAAACTTTAAAAAATATCAGGGCAAGGACTGGGAAGAACAATTGGATAAGCCAACAAAAAAACTGGAAGAGATTACCGGCAAAAAAATGACGGAATTTGCCTATCCTTTTGGTTTATGGAATGCAGAGGGCATTCCGCAGTTAAAGAAACGCGGTTTCAGAATGGCCTTTTCACTGGCCGACAAACGAGACCAGAACGAGCCCCTGTTTACCATAAGACGGATCATTGCCAGCGGTTACTGGAGTCCTAAAACCCTGCACAACAGCATCGTAAAAAGCTTTTAATACCCTTCCGGGTTCTCTCATCTGAAAATGAAACGCAGATTTTTCGCAACTACCATGGCAGCAGGCTTACTGCTTGCTGCCTGTACCAATACTATAAAAGGCGGCATAGATACAAACAACATGCAGCTGAGTCCGACTAGTGAAACAGCTGCTGCAAATGTTGAAGGAGGCGCTAAAAAAGAAGCTACCGCAGCCGAAATTTTAAGCAAAAAGGAAGTGCCGGTACTTTGTTACCATCAGATCAGGGACTGGAAGGCTTCTGATTCCAAACGTGCGCATGACGACATCATGCCCCCGGCCAAATTTGCGGAGCACATGAAAATGCTGGCCGATAGTGGTTACCATACCATCCTGCCAGACCAACTATACGATTACCTGAACAATGGGACCACCTTACCAGAGAAACCCATCATGATTACTTTTGACGATACCGACCTGGATCAATATACAGTGGGTGCAAAAGAGCTAAAAAAGCATGGTTTTAAAGGTGTGTATTTTATCATGACGGTATCAATAGGCCGGCCAAGATACATGAACAAAGCCCAGATCAAAGAACTGTCTGACGAAGGGCATGTCATCGCCAGTCATACCTGGAACCACAAGAATTTTGCGCAGTTTACTGATGAAGACTGGGAAATCCAGATCGACAAGCCCAATAAAACCCTGGAGGCCATAACCGGTAAAAAGGTAGAATATTTTGCTTATCCATATGGCGTATTTAAAGCCACCAACTTGTCCAAATTAAAGGAGCACGGTTTTAAAGCAGCTTTTATCCTGTCTACCAAAAGGGATGAAAACTACCCAATGTACACCATCAGGCGCATCATAGATCCGGGAACCTATACGGCCAGAAACCTGTACAACAGCATCAATAAGAGCTTCAAATAGATTACTCAACAGCTATAATCTTGTATTTTTTGCCGTTAAAGGTAAAATCGTCTCCCTTTTTATGTCCAAGCATCAGCTTACCTATTGGCGAGGCAGCAGAGATAGCGAATACGGTTTTACCTTCTATCTGTAGCTGACCGGCGCTGATGCTGATGTAAAAGATACCCTCGCTGGTATGTACCAGGCTTCCGCCACTTATCGTATCGGCGGCGGCTGTATGCCCAACAGCTTCCAATACCTTCAGGTTATCCTGTGCATCAATCAATAAGCGTTTGTTACGATCTATATCCTGCTGCATCATTTCCCTGCTGGTTTCATACTTATCACCGGCACTGCTTTTTGTGTCGTCGTTACTGGCTTCACGGGCTTGCGCCAATGCAGTTTCTGCGGTCTGGATGCGCTGTTCAATAAAATTTAAGCATAACTGATATAAATGCTCTTTGTCCATATTTACGACTCTATCCATTTAATTTTCTCGTCTATCGGTGTACGTTTGGCTTCCCTGGATTCCTCATTGTGATAGCCCATGTAAAAAAGTCCAAAACATTTTTCATGTTCACCTAAGTTAAGATATTCTTTGAGATCTGCAATCATGCCGGGCGAACTCCAGTAAGCACCAACCTGAAGGGCCTCGGCAGTAAGGGCCATGTTCTGTACGGCGCAGGCCAAAGCAGCCAGCTCTTCCCATTCAGGAATTTTATCGCTATGCAGCTTTGCATTCAAAGTGATGATACAGCTGGCCTGCCCTGCTTTTTCTGTAATGCTATCGTATTTTTTCTGCAGGAACTGGTTCGATGGTGTGCTTTCCTTATACAAACGGGCCAGTTCCTGCCCTAGTTTTATTTTCCCCTCGTTCCTGAATACAATAAAGCGCCAGGGTTCTGTAAGTTTATGTGTAGGTGCATAATTAGCACTTTCCAGAATCTGCCGGATCACCTCTACCGGAACCTCTTCCTGAGTATAGCTAACCGGGAAAATGCTTCTCCGGCGCTTAATGATATTGCTTAAAATTGTAATTTCTTTGTTCTCCATAACGTTCTTGTTAACGCTTTCCATGATTCTTAGACAAACGTACGTATGCCTGCAAAAATAAAATTAAAGGACGGGTGAAATGTTTACCTGGTGTAATACTTTTTCAATTGTTTCTTTACCATTTTAGCACGGGCAAAAAAAGCAATACTTTCTATACCCATCAGATGTTCAATGGTTTCCTGCAGTTCCTCCTTTATCCAATCGTACCGTGGCACCAGGTTGGCCAGGGCCTGCATACAATGTACTTTACTAGCCACCAGTGTTTCCGGATCAACCAGCCAGGTAAACAACACCTCTATTACCGGGTCAAAATCTATCTGATCTGAAAGCTCCCTATAAACCGGATCTGCGTTCCTGTCTGTCATCAGTGCCACAATTTTGGCATAATGACGCATAGCCGAAGGGTTGTTTTGGCGGGGAAGCAGGCTCAGCAAGGCCGGCACATGGGTACGAAACTCCTGAGGCCGGTTTGTCATCAGGTATTCCAGCATCCAGGCCGCTCTGAAAGCTACCTCCTTCTTTTTATAAAAGCTGAGTTCCAGCAAATCGGCAATATCCGGATTATGGCCTTCAATGATGGCAGTAACATTGTCAACCATCTTAAATTTCATGGAAGTATCCAGTCTTGCAATCAGTTCTTCTTTACCTACCATACAAAAATCTAGTGATCAAACTTAATAAAATAAATTATACTTACCTTTGCGGCTTATTTTTCAGCAATATGATTTCAGTTTCTAATTTATCACTCCGCTACGGAAAAAGAACTTTATTTGAAGATGTAAACCTAAAATTTACCCAGGGCAACTGCTATGGTGTAATTGGGGCCAACGGAGCAGGTAAATCTACTTTTCTTAAAATTTTATCAGGCGATGTAAGCCAGACTACAGGTACAGTAGCTTTTACCCCGGGAGAGCGTATGGCGGTTTTAAAACAAAACCACTATGAGTTTGATGAATTCAGTGTAATTGAAACTGTAATGATGGGCCACAAGGAATTGTACGACATCATGAAAGAAAAGGATGCCATCTATTTAAAGGAAGATTTTACCGATAAAGATGGCGAACGTGCCGGCGAACTGGAGAACAGATTTGCAGAAATGGACGGCTGGAATATGGAAAGCAATGCCGCTACCATGTTGAGCAACCTGGGTATTAAAGAAGAATACCATTATAAACAACTTAAGGAATTAGATGGTAACCAGAAGGTGCGTGTTTTACTGGCACAGGCCTTATTTGGTAACCCCGATATTCTGCTGCTGGATGAGCCTACCAACGACCTTGACATTGATACCATTGCCTGGTTAGAGAACTTCCTGGCCGACTATCAGAACATTGTACTGGTGGTGTCGCACGACAGGCACTTTTTAGATGCGGTTTGTACACATATTGTGGACATCGACTTCAGCAAAATGAGTATCTACTCCGGTAACTACACTTTCTGGTACGAGTCGAGTCAACTGGCCTTAAAACAACGCAGCGACCAAAACAAAAAGCTGGAAGAAAAAGTGAAAGAGTTACAGGAGTTTATCCAGCGCTTTAGTGCAAATGCCTCTAAATCCAAACAGGCAACTTCGCGTAAAAAGGCTTTGGATAAGATCGACATTTCAGAAATCAAAGCTTCAAGCAGGAAATACCCGGCCATCTTGTTTAATAACCTGGGGAGGGAAGCTGGCGATCAGATTCTGCAGGTGGAACATTTATCCTGCTCACTAAATGATGAAGTAATGTTTAAGGATGTGAGCTTCATGGTAAATAAAGGCGATAAAATTGCGGTTTTATCTCAGAACAGCCTGGCTACAACTGCTTTTTACAATGTACTTACCGGCAGGGAAAAGAATTATAAAGGTGAATTTAAGTTTGGTGTGACCATCAATGTGGCCGACATCCCTAACGACAATTCTATTTACTTTGAAAATAAAGACGAAAATCTGGTCGACTGGCTTCGTGAATACTCAGGCACAGATCAGGACGAGCAATTTGTAAGGAGTTTCCTGGGTCGTATGCTTTTCTCTGGAGAAGAGGTGCTAAAAAATGTAAAAGTACTGTCGGGGGGCGAAAAAATGCGTTGTATGTTCTCGCAGATGATGCTCAAACATGCCAACCTTTTATTGTTTGATGAACCAACCAACCACCTCGACCTGGAATCTATTACTGCACTGAACAATGGAATGAAAGATTTTAAAGGCACTGCTCTTTTTACTTCACGAGATCATGCCCTGACCGAATCTGTTGCGACACGTATCATTGAGCTGACCCCTAACGGCGCCATAGATAAAATGATGTCCTATGATGAATACATCAGCAGTCCGGATGTAGCAGAGCTGAGGGCAAAAATGTACAAAGGTTAATGTCCTGACTTTCAAAGAAAAAAATGCCTTCCTTACGGAGGGCATTTTTTTTATATCATAGTTTTTTTTAACATCTTTTGCAAATGCAACTTTATTGCTTTTATATTTGCACTATAAAAATCTATCTGTTCATTTTATAAAAAACAAATTCAAAAGATGAAGCCATTTGTTAAATCAGCACGCCTTGATCAGCTGGGCATTACTGCATCCCTGGCCTGCGCCATTCATTGCGCTGCCCTTCCCTTCGTTATCAGCACCCTGCCGCTATGGGGATTAGGCTTTCTGGCCAATAGCTGGGTGGAAATCAGCATGATCTGCCTTTCATTAATTATAGGTGTCTGGTCGCTTGCCAGCTCGTATCCTAAACACAAAAAAATTACGCCTATTGCTGTACTGCTGGCTGGCTTTGGATCAATAGCGCTGGGACATTATTTTATAGAAAGCCTGGAGGCTATACTGATTCCACTGGGTGGCTTTACCATTGCTGCGGCACATTTTATCAATTGGAAATACAGCCGCAGCTGCCAGCACAAATAAAATTGCGGTTTATTTTAACCCGCAGTAGCAAATACTTTACACGAATAGTATATGCAATTAAATTGCATATACTATTTTTGTGTATCACACAACCCCATATGAACAAGAAACTAATATTCGCGGCATTTCTGGCTTTTGTAAGCATGATCAACCCGGGCTGCAAACATGAAAAGATGGATGGCAAAAAACTCTACCTGAAGTATTTAAACAACCATCTAAAAAAATAACGGCTATGATCTCCATAAAATCGGTTTCACATCAATATACCGGCGGACATTCCATCAGCTTTAAGGACTGGCAGATTGGTCATGGCGAGCAATGGCTGCTGCTTGGCGAATCCGGAAGCGGAAAAACTACCCTGTTGCACATTCTCACCGGAATACTGCAGCCAAAAGCGGGGAAAGTAATGATCAACGAAACTTCCATTTACAGTTTATCCTCCAAAGCACTGGATCAGTTCAGGGGACAGAACATTGGGATCATCTTTCAGCGTCCGCACCTGATCAAAAGTCTGAGCATTTCAGACAACCTGGTACTGGCGCAAAGTTTTGCAGGGCTGCCTACCGACTTAAACAGGGTAAATGAAGTACTGGGTTCCTTAAGCATAGCCGATAAAAAACACGCCTATCCCAACCAGCTTAGCCAAGGCCAATTACAACGTGTTTCCATTGCCAGGGCGGTAATCAATAAACCGGAACTGCTGATAGCAGATGAGCCGACTTCGAGCCTGGACGATAAAAACGCGATAGCGGTACTTGAACTGCTGCTGCAGCAATCGGGCATAAACCAGGCAACATTGGTTGTGGCTACGCATGACAAAAGAGTTAAAGATGCATTTTCAAATACCTACCAATTATCATGAGCCCTTTAAAAATAAGCTGGAAAAGTCTGTGGTCTAAACCCTTATCAGCCGCCCTTAACATGATGCTCATTGCTTTTGGGACTGGCATTTTAACCATTTTACTACTTGCTTCCAGACAAATCGGTGAAAAACTGGAGAACAATTCTAAAGACATAGACCTGGTGGTTGGCGCTAAAGGCAGCCCACTGCAGCTGATTCTCAGCAGTATATATCATATTGATTTCCCGACCGGCAACATCCCTTTAAAAGAGGCAATGGAGCTGGCCCATAGTCCTTTTGTGAAACGGGCTGTTCCACTTGCACTGGGCGATAACTACAACGGGCTGCGCATAGTGGGCACCGACAGCAACTTTGTAAGCCTTTATAAATTGAAGACCCGGCAGGGTAAATTCTGGAAAGCCGACTTTGAAACCACCATCGGCGCTGCCGTTGCAAAAAACGAAAAGCTGAAAATCGGCGATACTTTCTACGGTGCCCATGGCCTCAGCGGAAATACCGATGTGCACAAACATCACCAGTATACCGTTTCGGGAATCCTGGAACCTCAGGGAAATGTAACCGACAACCTTATCCTTACCAATGTGGCCAGTGTGTGGAAAATGCATGACGATCACGAAGATCATGAAGCACATGAGGGCCACGATCACGAGCACCACGACCACGAAGGACACGATCATGAGGGCCATGAGCACGAAGGACATGGGCATGCTGAAGCAGAGCAGTCACGCGAGCTCACTTCCCTGCTCATTCAATACCGCTCACCTATGTCGGTAGCCATGTTCCCGCGAATGGTGAACGAAACCACCAATATGCAGTCCGCGTCCCCTGCACAGGAAAGTACACGTCTGTTTTCCCTAATTGGTGTGGGCATGGATACTCTGCAATGGTTTGCAGTACTCATTATGCTCATTGCAGCCATTAGTGTATTTGTAAATCTCTACAATTCATTGAAAGAACGCAATTACGACCTGGCCGTTATGCGTACACTGGGCGCATCCCGCACAAAACTATTTATGATAGTCATCGCCGAAGGCATTATGCTTACTTTAGCGGGTACCCTGATCGGGATAGCGCTTGGACACCTGGTTTTAGAGTTCATTGGCAGCAATCAGGAAAGCGGTCAGGCACAGCTGAGTGGTTTTGTTTTACTTTATGATGAAATATACCTGTTTGCTGCAGGCCTTGCGATTGGTATATTTGCAGCTGTAATACCTGCGGTACAGGCCTACAGATCAAATATATCTAAGATACTGTCCAAAAACTAGCGGTTATTACGTTAAACACATACAATGATGATAAAAAAAATATTACTGGTGGCCCTGCTTTTTATCGGAATTTCGGTTAAGGCGCAGCACAATCCTAATGATCAGATCAATTCTGACAACTGGGACATAATTGGAGGTGTTGATTTCAAGATTGTTAAAGACACAGAGATGCAGGCCATTTTTACTTCCGATATAAAAAAACATGCTGGTAAACCTTTTGAGCTTGAGGGCTATATCGTACCTATTAAAGATGGCATGAAACAAAGTAAATTCATGCTTTCTACCCTGCCCATTAACCAGTGTTTTTACTGCGGAAAAAACGGGGTTCCAATTATGGTACTGGTTGAAATGACCGAGCCCATAAAATTCACCTATAAAACCGTGGTGATCAAAGGGACACTTAAATTAAACGGAGGCAATGCAATGGATAACCCGCCAATTTCACTGGTGGGTGCCAAAGCCATATAAACCCTAAGCTATGAATATTGATCCTGTAAACATATTAAAAGAGCACGATTTAAAGCATACCCGCCAAAGGGTGCGCGTGCTGGAAGAAATAGCTTTAGATAAAGCGGCTATCTCTCAACCGGAACTGGAGAAAAAACTTGGTAAGGAAATTGACCGGGTTACGCTTTACAGGATATTGAATACTTATGAAGATAAGGGAATCCTTCACCGGATCATGGATATGCACGGAACGGCAAACTATGCCATCTGTTCCGATGCCTGTTCAGAAGAGCATCACCATGATGAGCATGTGCATTTCAACTGCACACAGTGTTTTAAAATCTATTGCCTGGAAATACAGGTACCAAGAATAAAAATGCCCAAAGGCTTTACCGCAAAAACCGTAAGCTCTACAGCTTACGGCATTTGCGAAAAGTGTAATGCAAATTAGTGACCTGAGTGGCCATCTGCACCATGCGCATGGCCATGGCTCAACTCTTCCTGGGTAGCTTCACGCACCATCAGGATCTCACCGGCAAAAATCAGGTTTTTACCAGCCATAGGATGGTTTAAATCTACAGATACCACATCCTCATGGATAGCGGTAACACCAGCCCTGAAATGGTTACCCTGGTTATCCTGTAAAGGAATTACATCGCCAACAGCTGGCAAGTCAACATCCTTAAACATTTCTTTTGGCAAATCAGCGTATGCACCTGGATCGATCTCCCCATAGCCATCAGCCGCCGAAAGCTCAAAACTATAGTTATCGCCAACATTTAATCCAGCCAGATGCTCTTCAAATTTTGGCAACATCATTCCTGTACCATATAAAAAAACGAGTGCATTGTCTTTCTCTGCTTTTTCTACAAAAACTTGTTGTCCTTCTTCATTAGTCGTATGCAATTCGTACGTTAATGATACCACTGTATTGGGTTTAATACTCATTAGAATGTTATTTAATTATCAATTTTAATGCTTCCTCAGCGGTAGACACCGGCAACTGGCACACTTTATTTCGGCAAATATAGATTTTTGTTTCAATGCTTTGCTTATCTTTTAACAAAGGCAGTCCCGAATTTGTTCCTCCCAATGTAATTTTATTGGGAATGTAGTGTTTATCGATTTCAGTCTTAACTGTTTTAAAACCTTCACCAGTTATCGCAATCTCATTTATACCAAACACTTCATTCAGCAATTGTATAGCCCAGTTGGAATAGGCAGAGCCATAGGTTTTGATTCGTGGCAAAACAGCGGCCAGCATTGCTTCTGCCTTCAATAGGCACCTGTCATCGTCAAACACCACACCCAGCTTCTGCAGGTTTTGTGCCATGACCGAATTTGAGGCAGGGATCACATTGTCCATAATCTCATGCTTGCGGGCAATCAGCACCTCCCCGTTTCCGGGTGTGTAAAACAACATTGACCCGTCCGTATCTTCAAAATTAAGCAATACATAATCGCTTAAGCGCCTGGCCTCCTGCAGCCATTGTTCATCCAGATCGTAAGCGTACAAGGCCATCAATGCCTCTATAAAAAAAGCATAATCATCTAAAAAACCGGCAATACTGGCTTTTCCGTTCTTATAATTCCGGTACAGCCCCCCATCTGTTGTCCTTAGATTTTCCAGTATAAATACAGCGGCCTTTTTAGCCGTGGCGTAATAATGTGGATTGGCAAATACAATGGCACAATCGGCCAGACCTCTAATGGCCATCGCATTCCATGCCGTAAGGCATTTGTCGTCCAGCCCGGGTCGTACCCTTTTGCTCCGCGCTTCCAACAGCCTGGCTTTCGCATTTTTTATCTTTTGCAGCAGGTCAATGATGCTAAGGCCTTTTACTTCAGCACATTCCTCTTCTGTAAATTTCCTTAACAAGATATTGGTCTGCTCCTCTTCCCAGTTTCCCTCTTCCGTTAGCCCAAAATAATCGGCCAGTAAATCAGCATCTTCCAGGCCAAGTACTGCCTCAAACTCTGTTTTGTCCCACACATAAAATTTTCCTTCTACGCCCTCACTGTCCGCATCCAGTGCCGAAAAGAATAAGCCTTCGGCGGAGGTCATTTCCCTTTCCAGCCAGGCAATCGTCTCTTCTGCAATTTCTTTAAAGAGTGCGGATTTTGAATACTGAAAAGCTTCTGCATACAAACTGATCAGCTGTCCGTTGTCGTACAGCATCTTTTCAAAATGCGGTACATGCCAGTTACCATCTACCGAATAACGGGCAAAACCACCACCTACATGATCGTAAATACCGCCCATGGCCATCTTTTCCAGGGTCAGCAAAGCCGATACATGGGTAGCATCATCTGCCATCAGGTGACTGTAGCGCAGCATAAACTGCCAGTTATTGGGTAAAGGAAACTTGGGCGCACGGTTATAACCACCTTCACTCATGTCAAAATAGCGTTTCCAGGGCTCAATGATATCCGTCAGATGCTGTCGGGTATAGGCTTCAACTTTAATATCAGGGATAATCTTTTCTGCATTCTTTATCCCATCTGTAAGCCTGTCGGCATAAGCCCTGGCCTTATCCGGTTCGTTTGCCCAAAGTCCGGCAACACTCTGCAGCACATTAATCCAGTCGTCTTTCCTGAAATAAGTTCCTCCATAAATAGGGCGCTGATCGGGCAAACAAATGCAGTTCAAAGGCCAGCCCCCACTTCCGGTCATCAGTTGAATGGCCAGCATATAGATCTGATCGATATCTGGTCTTTCCTCTCTATCCACCTTTATACAAACAAAATGCCTGTTCATTACCTCGGCCACCTCATGGTTTTCAAAACTTTCACGTTCCATCACATGACACCAGTGACAGGCCGAGTAGCCTATGCTAACCAGGACCAGCTTGTTTTCCTTACGTGCTTTTTGCAGGGCCTCTTCCCCCCACTCGTACCAGTTCACCGGATTATAGGCATGCTGTAGCAGGTAGGGCGACGAGGCTTTGATTAAGCTGTTAGGTTCTGAATTCATACAATAAAGGTAAAATTTATATTGTATTTTTACGGTAAAGCTATTGTGCCATGAAAATTACCCATACCGAGATTTACCGTTTTAGCATACCTATGGAGCCTTTTGTAATTGCTACAGGAACCATGCATTTTGCACAGAATGTACTGATCAGGATATACACTGATGCTGGCATTTACGGCGTAGGCGAATGCTCTGCTTTTCCGATGATTGTTGGCGAAACCCAGGAAACCTGTCTGGCCATGGCAAAGGATTTTGCAAAGATCCTGATTGGTAAAGACCCTCTGGATATTCCCGAAAGGATGAAAGACCTGCTGGGCTATGCAGCGCACAACGGTACCATAAAAAGTGCATTTGATATGGCTTTGTTTGATATTGCTGCAAAAAAGGCCCATTTACCGCTGTACCGGTTTTTAGGTGGAAAAAAACGGGTAATCGAAACCGACATGACCATCGGTATCGATACCCCTGAAAACATGGCAACTTCGGCGGTTAAATACCAGCAGCAGGGTTGCAGGATCATTAAAATTAAACTGGGAAAAAAAATAAATGATGATATTGAGAGGGTAAAACAGATCAGGAAAGCAGTTGGCGAGGATATGGTTCTCAGACTGGATGCCAACCAGGGATGGAGTTTCGACGATGCCCTGTTTGCATTAGGCGAGCTTGCCGTTTTAAACATCGAATTTTGCGAACAGCCCATGCGCACCTGGTTTGACGATCAACTGCCAGAACTGCACCTCAACTCGCCCATAAAAATCATGGCAGATGAAAGCTGTTACAACCATCATGATGCCCGTAAGCTCATCAACAGCCAGTCATGCGAATACCTGAACATCAAATTCGCGAAATCCGGCGGTATTCTGGAAGCACAGAAAATTCATGAGGTTGCCATACAAGCCGGGGTCAAATGTATGATAGGCAGTATGCTCGAAAGCCGTATCGCCTTGAGTGCCAATCTACATTTTGCGCTGGCAAGTCCCAATGTCGTCTTCTTCGATCTGGACACCTGCCTGCTCGGCCATCTGGTTGACCCTGTTATAGGTGGCCTGAGCTATGATGGCTATCTGCTTGATGTTCCGGACACTCCCGGCATAGGTGCCGATGCAGATCCGCATTTCTTACTCAACTGCGATAAATGGATAGTATGATGAACTGGTGGCTGATTGCTGAAGTCACCTATGTACTGGTTTTAATCCTGGTTTGTCTGCGCATCGTTTACGATACCCGCAGCACCACTAAAACCCTTGCCTATCTTTTGTTTGCTATTTTTGTGCCTATTCTGGGAATGATCTTTTATTTTTCTTTCGGTATCAATTACCGGCATAGAAAAATGTACAGTAAAAAGCTTTATGAAAACGACGACCTTGCCACAAAATTTCAACAAAACATACAGAATTACTCTGAGCAAACCTTTAAAGACAACCACGCCGCTGTAATCGGTAATAAAGAACTGGCCTTTATGGTACTAAAGGATTCTATGAGTCCATTAACCGCAAATAATGCCGTCAAGCTACTGGTGAACGGCGAAAATAAATTCCCGGAAGTACTGGAAGCCATTAAAAATGCAAAACACCACATTCATATTGAGTATTATATATATGAGGATGATCGGATAGGTGCAGCCATCGAAAATGCACTCATCAAAAAAGCAAAAGAAGGTGTTACCGTACGTTTCATTTATGATGACTTCGGCAGCCGTGATATCCGCAAAAAACTTGTACCGCGACTCAAAGGCGGAGGTGTTTTGGCTTTTCCATTTCTAAAAGTACATTTCATGCTCCTGGCCAACAGGCTGAATTACCGAAACCATAGGAAAATTATTGTGATAGATGGCAATACTGCTTTTGTAGGCGGTATCAATGTAAGCGACAGATACATCAATAACAACGGAAATACCCTATACTGGCGCGATACCCATTTACGGATAGACGGGCCGGGAACCCAATACCTGCAATACCTTTTCCTGTGCGACTGGAATTTCTGCGCCGGCGAAGAACTGCAGCCCGACCGCTGCTTTTTTCCAACCCTGCTATCTGAGCAGCAGGAAAAAGAAAATAAGATTGTACAGATTGCCGCCAGCGGGCCCGATTCTGAATCGCCAACCATTTTATTTTCCATCCTTCAGGCCATAAACCTGGCAACAGAAGAAATCCTGATCACCAGTCCGTACTTTATTCCGGGCGAAAGCCTGCTCGATGCGCTCACCATCGCTTCGTTAAGTGGAATTAAAGTAAAACTACTGGTTCCAGGCAAGTCGGATTCCCTACTGGTAAACGCCGCCGCCAGGTCTTACTATAACGACCTGCTCCGTTCCGGAGTAGAAATTTACCAGTACCAGCGGGGCTTTGTCCATGCAAAAACCATGGTAACCGACAGTAAGGTCGCTATTGTTGGTACCGCAAACATGGATTTCAGGAGCTTCGACCTCAATTTTGAAGTAAATGCCATTGTATACGATAACGAAATTGCCACTGAGCTGCGCACGGTATTTTACGAGGACCTGAAAGATGCCAGGCCAATTAACCCTGGGCAATGGGCTGATCGCCCGTTATATAAGCACCTGCTGGAAAAGGCAGCACGGCTTTTATCCCCTTTATTATAAACCAAAGGTATTTTATCTTTTAATGGTAATGGTTCGGCCCGTAACCAGATGAAAAGTATAGATCTTATAAAGTCCATCATCCGTTATTTCCACGCTTTCTACCAGTCCGGTTTTACTAAAAGTATCTGTAACCAGATCACCTTTTTTCACGTCTTGTAGCACTTCTGATGGTGTTTCACTATTCAGTCTGATCATTTTGTATTCTTTAAGACTACTTATAATAACAAAAGCCTGCAAAACAATGTTTTGCAGGCTTTTAAAAGTTTCGATGTGCCCGAAGAGAGACTCGAACTCTCAAGGATTGTGCTCCAACGGCTTCTGAGACCGCAACGTTTACCAATTTCGCCATCCGGGCATTGATGTACTAAAGAAAAATCCTTACTTGGTGCAAATATAGCACTATTGCTGATTTTTACGAACATCTATGGAGATTTTTTTCTTTTTATTTGATCAGCAAACGATCAAATGCAAGGCTATCTCCGTTAAATGCATTAAAATCAACCACATGGTTAATTCCCGAAATTTTAGCTTTATCAGAATGTTGCCAGAAATGCCATTTTGTATCTGCACCGACCTTCAGTTTCGGCTGGTGATAATGGGCTATCCACAAAGGGTATTCCTCAAAATTCCCTTTCAGGTAGTCTTTATAAAAGGAAAGTCCGGTGTAAATAATGGGCTTTACTTTGGTCTTACGCTCTATGTGCTTCACAAAATCATTCAGCTGTTTGCGCATTTCTGATGCAGAGACACCATTCAGTTCTTCAACATCTACGACTGGTGGCAAATCTCCTGCCTCAAAATTTACAGTCTGCAGAAAAAACTTGGCCTGCCATAAACCCGGCTTATGTGCCCTGAAGAAATGATAGGCTCCACAAATTACCCCTGCCTTGGGCGCCTCCCGCCAGTTGCGCTGAAAATAAGGATCTACCATAAACAAGCCCTCAGTAGCCTTAATGAAGGCAAAATCTACCTTTACGTCGTCCTCTTTCATGTCTTTTACTTTTTTCCAGTCAATTTTACCCTGGTAGTAAGAAACATCAATGCCATGAATATTATAGCCCTTCGGGATGCGGATATCAAAACTGCTGTAGGTACGGTAATTGGGATCCTCACCAATATCGCGGATCCATCGCCAGGTTGAACTGAAGCCCTTAATGACATAAGCATAATAAAACGGCGAAAACAAAACCAGAAGCAGTATAACAATCATAAACTTCCATTCTGTAGATAAGCCTTTCTTTTTCTTGCGGACAGGCTTTCTGGCAATAGTTTTTTTTTGCGGCCGGCCGCTTTCATCCATCACGTAAGTCTGACGGGTGCTGGGTGATTTTCGGGAAACAGGTGTTTTTCTAGGTGCTGGAGGCATGATGCTGCAAAAATACAATAAACTCTCAATGCTCCATACAGGTATGCGCCCAAAATAAAAACACCAATGTTCCTGATCAACATCCGGATTCTTCTTCAGAATCCGCGGAGAGCAGGAATATTGATGTTTTTATAAATCAGGCACCATGCAAATAAGCACTCTGCCAATATACTATTTGCTTAGCTCAGCAAAATACTTATGGAACAAAGGCAAAGTCTCTATTCCTTTATAATAGTTATAGATATCGTATTTTTCATTTGGTGAATGTAAAGCATCGCTATCCAAACCAAAGCCAAAAAGTACAGATTTAATACCCAAAGCACTTTCAAACAACGCTACAATAGGAATACTGCCGCCACCACGTGTAGGGATCGGCTCCTTACCAAATGAGTCTACAATGGCTTTTTCAGCAGCACGGTAAGCCACACTGTCTGTAGGGGTAACTACCGGCTCACCACCATGATGCGCAGTTACTTTAACCTTTACATAATCAGGCGCAATGCTCTCAAAGTGTTTGGTAAACAACGCAGAAATCTCATCAGAGCTTTGGTTAGGTACCAAACGCATAGAAATTTTGGCATTGGCTTTAGATGGAAGTACCGTTTTGGCGCCTTCACCAATATAACCGCTCCAGATTCCGTTAACCTCTAATGTAGGCCTTGTTCCGGTACGCTCTAAGGTCGAGTAACCTTTCTCTCCCCACTCCGCTTTGATATGCAGGTCTTCTTTATATTCATTCAGGTCAAATGGTGCCGAATTTAAAGCCTTTTTCTCTGCCGCTGTCAATTCCACAACTTTGTCGTAAAAACCAGGCACAGTAATGTGATTGTTCTCATCATGCAATGAAGCAATCATTTTACACAGAATGGTTGCAGGATTGGCTACAGCACCACCGTACACACCAGAATGGAGGTCGCGGTTAGGCCCCACCACTTCCACTTCCATATAGGCCAGGCCACGCAGGCCAGTCTCAATAGAAGGGTTTTCCATACTGATCATCGAGGTATCAGAGATCAGCACCACGTCTGCTTTCAGTCGTTCTACATTTGCATGTACAAAAGTACCCAGGTTTGCAGAACCTACCTCCTCCTCGCCCTCAATCATGAACTTCACATTACAGGCCAGCGTACCAGTCTGCATCATCAGCTCAAAAGCTTTTACGTGCATATAAAACTGTCCTTTATCGTCGCAGGCGCCACGTGCATAGATCTTGCCATCACGCACGGTTGGTTCAAAGGGAGGTGTCTCCCAGAGTTCCAGAGGATCTGCAGGCTGTACATCATAATGTCCGTATATCAAAACAGTAGGCAGCTTCTCATCGATAAGCTTCTCGCCATAAACAATCGGATATCCGGCAGTCTCACAAATTTCAACTTTGTCAGCACCGGCATCTTTCAGTTTCTGCGCTACAAAATCAGCAGTTTTAAGTACATCGCCTTTATATTTCGGATCGGCACTTACAGATGGGAAACGTAACAATTCAAACAGCTCATCTAAAAAGCGCTGCCTGTTGTCTTCAACATATTTTTTGATCTCTTGCATAACAAATTAGTTTGTACAAAGATACAAGGTAAAAGATAAACCAAGGTAACTATGGCTGCTTAAAATATTTTGTAACTTGGACCATGTTATGACGTCAAACCTATTAAATGCTGGATTTTACAAACGATACCCTGGACATTGGCGATTTGCCAAAATACGAAGAAACACCCTTAAATGCGGTCAGTAAAAAATACTGGAAAGTAGTGATTTTAAACCTGATGTTTTTCCTGCTGCTCCTGGCAACCGGCCTGCTCGCAGTCCTGTATTTTTCTGCAGCATTCAGACCTTATATATATGTAATGGCTTTCGGGTACATTGCTTTGGCAATTGTTTTGTACCTGCTTTATAAAACAGATATCGGCAGACGGGGCTATGCCATCAGGGAAAAAGACATGCTGTACAGAAGTGGTATCATTGCCATTTCTACCACTATCATTCCCTTTTCAAGGATCCAGCATATTGCGCTGGATGAGGGCATGTTTTCCAGGATGTATGGTTTGGGCCAGTTGAGGATTTTTACCGCCGGTGGCAGTTCCGGAAGCCTGCATATTCCCGGAATTGAAATTGAACAGGCGCGGCAGATCAGGGAAATCCTGATGAAACAGATCAATACGGCCGACAATGGATAACCAAACAGTAGTGCAGCAGGACTTTTCTATTCCGCGCAAACAGTCTGCTGCAGGTATTGTGGTCATGTTTGTGAATACTCTGCAAAAAGTAGTAAGGGCCATAGCGCTACCTATCTTATTCGTTGCCATCAAAGGCAGGGATTCAAGTCACATGCCTGTCTTTATGACCGCAGTTATTGCCGGATCGGTATTGCTGATCGCGCTCCTGGCCGTCTTTGCCTATATCAGATACCAGAAGTTCAGTTTTTTTCTGGACGAAGAAAAACAGGAGTTTGTAATCAATGAAGGTGTCTTCAACAAAAGCACACTCAGCATACAACTCAGTAAAATTCAGCAGGTCAACATCAATCAATCGCTCCTCCAGCAAATGATAGGTGTTTACAGCCTAGAAATAGATACTGCAGGTAGCGAAAAAAAGGAAGCCAGCATTAAAGCGATAGACCACCTTACAGCAGTAGAACTAAAGCAAAGATTGCTAAGCAAAACCTCGGTTCATGAAACCCCGGTCACAGGTAACGAAGCAGAGGAACAGCATATTATGCCCTTTTTAAACCTGAGTATCCCGACACTATTAAAAGTTGGCATCACGACCAACTACGGCGCAAGTTTTTTATTGCTGGGTGGTTTTATTATAGGTTTAATTCAGTTCTTCAAAGATTACAACTCGGCCTTTGAAATTGAAAGCAACCAGGTAGAGCAGCTGCTTCACCGTGGGGTTACGTTTTTTTCTGTATGTATTTTAATCTTGTCCGGACTGGCACTCGTGCTGGTTACCAATATCGTCAGGACTATGCTCAGGTATTTCAATTTTCAAATCATCAGACAAAACAATGCATTGGCCATCAGTTCAGGCCTGTTTACCAGGAAAAACGTCTTGCTTAAGCCAAATAAAGTCCAGCTGAGTGCCTGGAGCCAGAATTATTTTCAGCAGAAGTTTGACCTGATAAACATAAAGATCAAACAGGCCAGCTATAATACCACAGATAAAGAAGAATATAAAAAAACAGATATAGAAATTCCAGGCTGCGATGTTACCGAACTTAACGAGATCATGAAAATGATCTATCAACAGGTTCCGTCGACCGGAATAGCATTAATCCCCAATTACAGGTTTATATTTCTGCAGGTGATGCTCAAGATCGTTCTCCCTGTAGTCATCTTTGCGGGCATTGGTTTGAGCTTACATCCGCCAGTCCGACAATACCTTATACTTGCCCTGCCTTATGCTATAATTGTGGGAATCATGCTTTATTTTGAGTTCAAACGACATCGCCTGTACGTAAACAACGATTTCATTATCAAAAGAAGCGGAATATGGGATGTGGAACATGAAATTATTGAACCCCACAAAATTCAGGCAATCACAGCAAAACAATATTTCTGGCACAAAAAGGCTGATGCTGGTCACCTTATGCTGCATACAGCTGCCGGTGTAATTCATTTTAAATATGGCAATTACACTAAAATTAACCGCATGATAAATTATTGGACCTACAAAATAGAAAGCAGCAAAAAAAGCTGGAGCTAGATCTGCTCCTGCTTTCTGTATTTTACCAACATATGTGGTTAAGCAAGCAGAATTTCTTAAATTTGTACCTAAAATAAGAGTATACCTTTTCAATAGCATCATTTAACAGCAGGAACGGATTTTGGATTATTTAGCAGGTTTAAACCCCCAACAACGCGCAGCAGTAGAAAACACACAAGGCCCGGCAATGATTGTCGCCGGTGCAGGCTCTGGAAAAACAAGGGTGATCACTTACCGGGTGGCACACCTGATTGAAAAAGGGGTAGATGCGTTTAACATACTGGTACTTACCTTTACCAATAAGGCCTCCAAAGATATGCGCGAGCGGATCATGAAAGTGGTGGGCAGCGAGGCTAAAAACATATGGATGGGCACCTTCCACTCTGTATTTGCCAAAATACTACGTGTAGAAGCAGAAAAAATTGGTTACCCTTCCAATTTCACCATTTATGATACGGACGACAGCAAAAGCCTGATCCGCACCATACTTCGAGAAATGCAGCTGGATGACAAACTGTACAATGCAAATTTTGTGTACAACAGGATCTCATCAGCCAAAAACAACCTGGTTTCCCATACAGAATACATGCAAAACCCGGAAATACAGGCAGAGGATGTGAGCAATAAACGTCCTTTAATAGGAGTAATTTATGAAACCTATACCAAGCGCTGTTTTAAGGCCGGGGCAATGGATTTTGATGATTTACTCTTCAAAACCAACGTTTTGCTCAAAACACACCCCGACGTACTGAACAAATACCAGCAGAAATTCAAATACCTGATGGTAGACGAGTACCAGGATACCAACTTTTCGCAATATACCATCGTTAAAAAACTGGCTGCAGCCTACCAGAACATCTGTGTGGTGGGCGATGATGCCCAGAGTATCTATGCTTTCAGGGGTGCAAACATCCAGAACATTCTGAACTTTGAACGCGATTACCCCGACCTGCAGGTTTATAAACTGGAACAGAACTACCGGTCTACCCAGAATATTGTTGAAGTCGCCAACAGCATCATTGCCAACAATAAAAACCAGCTTGAAAAAAACGTGTTCTCTGACAACGAAGCGGGCGACAGGATTAAGGTACAGCGTGCATTTACCGACAACGAGGAAGGAAAAATGGTGGCTGAAGCTATTGTACAGGAACGCAGCACGAAAGGTTATACATACCATGATTTTGCCATACTGTACCGTACCAACGCCCAGTCGAGGGCCATGGAGGAAGCCTTAAGAAAATTAAACATACCTTATAAGATATACGGCGGACTTTCCTTCTACCAGCGTAAAGAGGTAAAAGACCTGATCGCTTATTTCAGGCTAACCTTTAATCCGGCTGATGAAGAAGCGATCAAAAGGGTAATCAACTACCCACGCAGGGGCCTTGGTGATACCACCGTAGAAAAAATTATGGTTGCAGCCGATCAGCACAACATCACCATGTGGCAGGTCATCTGTAACGCACAACAATATATACCGGGCAGAACTGCTAATCAGTTGAATGATTTTGCCGTTATGATTCAGAGCTTCGCAGTAGAAGCAAAGAAACTGGATGCCTACGAAACCGCTTTATACATTGCCCAACACTCAGGAATACTAAAGGAACTGCATGCCGATCAGTCGGAAGAAGGCCGCGGACGCCATGAAAATATACAGGAATTGTTAAACGGTATTAAGGAGTTTGGTGAACGCGAGGACATCGAAGACCGGAGCCTGGCTGTTTTTATGCAAGACATTGCCTTGCTGACCAATGATGATAAGGCGGACGATAAAAATGCAGATACTGTTTCATTAATGACCATCCACTCTTCCAAGGGGCTGGAGTTTAAGAACGTCTTTGTAGTCGGACTGGAAGAAAACCTCTTTCCTTCACAAATGTCGCTCAACTCGCGCTCAGACCTGGAAGAAGAACGCAGGTTGTTCTATGTCGCCGTAACCCGAGCCGAGAAAAAACTGACTCTTACCTATTCCACTTCGCGTTATCGCTGGGGAACACTGACCAATTGCGAACCCAGCCGCTTTATCGACGAGATCAATGCCCGTTTCCTGGAAATTGAGGTTGTAAAACCTTCCAAAAGCAGCCTGGGCGATAACAGTTTTGATAACGAAAGACGCAGCTGGACGCAGCAACGAGATAGCTTTAGCAAACCAAAACCAGCTTCGGGAGGTACAGGAACAGTAAGTGCGCCTGCACAGCGACCTAAAACTACCGCCATGCTGCCTAAGGCACACGTACCCACACCAGGCTTCACCCCCGATGCGGCCAATGCCTTTCAGAATGGTATGGATGTAGAGCATGAAAAATTCGGTTTCGGAAAAATAATCAGCCTGGAAGGTACTTTACCGGATGTAAAAGCTACCGTTTTTTTTCAGGGCCTGGGCAATAAGCAGTTGCTCTTGAAATTTGCAAAGTTGCGAATTGTGAAATAACCCTTATATTTACAGAACTTACACAGACCGCTAGTGGTCTGAAAACAAATAAAAAACTGATTACATATATTAAAACCGGCTTTTTACTGTTATTCCTTTAATGACTGTGCCGGCGTGAATGTGTCTGATAGGATAGACAGGCATATATTAATCTTAAAAACGAAAAAATATAAATGAATTTCGAATACAATACCACAAGAAGCGAGTTGATATTAGCCGAATATGGCCGCAATGTACAAAATATGGTGAAGTACATTATCGAGCTCCCGGATCTTGAAGAGCGTAATAAATACGCCCAGGCGGTAATCGACCTGATGGGCTTTTTAAATCCACATTTACGTGATGTGGCAGATTTTAAGCATAAACTGTGGGACCATTTACACATCATTTCAGGTTATAAAATAGATGTAGACAGCCCCTATCCAAAGCCTACCCCCGAAGCTGCACTGGTTAAACCACAGCATATTGGTTACCCCCAGCAAAAAATCACCTATAAACATTATGGTAAAACCGTTGAAATGATGATTGAACGGGCTAAGGAAGTAGAAGAACCTGAACGCAGGGCCGCCCTGGTACAAGGCATAGCCAATTTCATGAAAATGGCCTATGTTACCTGGAATAAAGACAGTGTTGCCGATGAAACCATATTAAAGAATCTTCGCGAATTATCAGGCGGACAACTGCAACTGGATGAAAACATCAACTTAAATAAGGTTGAATTTAAGCCTGCGACCCCGGCAAGACCATCCAACAACAATAACCGCAATAGGAACAACGGCAAAAACAGACAAAATAACAATCGTCAGCAGCGCAACAACAACACCAAACAACGGCACTAATTTTACCTTTTACCATACATCTTACGAATAAACATGAACGCATTTGAAATAATTGGCGGAAAGAAATTAAAAGGTGAAATTCAGCCTCAGGGAGCAAAGAATGAAGCTTTACAGATTATTTCTGCCGTTTTATTGACTGACCAGAAGATTACCATCAGCAATATCCCGGATATAAAAGATGTAAACAAACTGATTGAATTGCTTGGAGATATGGGCGTAACCATTGAACGCCTGAATAAAGACACCTACACTTTCGAAGCCAAAGACATTAACCTTGATTTCTTTCAGTCGGATGTTTTTAAAACCAAAGGCGGTGGCTTAAGAGGTTCCATCATGATCGTAGGGCCGCTATTGGGCCGCTTCGGAAAAGCCGCAATCCCTAAACCAGGAGGCGATAAAATTGGTCGTAGAAGGCTCGACACACACTTCATAGGCTTTGAAAAACTGGGTGCAAAATTTGTTTATGATACTAAAAAGGAGTTCTTTAACGTAGATGCAACCAATTTAAAAGGAGCTTATATCCTGCTGGATGAAGCCTCTGTTACCGGAACTGCCAATATTGTGATGGCAGCTGTACTGGCTAAAGGTACCACCACCATTTATAATGCCGCCTGCGAGCCTTACCTGCAGCAGCTTTGTAAAATGCTGAACCGCATGGGTGCAAAAATCTCGGGTGTAGGTTCCAACCTGCTAACCATTGAAGGCGTTAAAAAATTAGGTGGCACAGAACACAGGATGCTCCCTGATATGATAGAAATTGGTTCTTTCATTGGCCTTGCTGCTATGACCGAATCTGAAATCACCATCAAAAACGTATGTTATTCAGAGCTGGGTGTAATACCTGATGTATTTAAAAAACTGGGTATCAAATTTGAATTAAAAGGGGACGATATTTATATCCCTTCTCAAAAACACTATGTAATTGAGTCATTTATCGACGGTTCTATGCTAACCATCGCCGACTCTCCATGGCCTGGCTTTACCCCGGACTTGCTGAGTATCGTATTGGTAGTAGCTACACAGGCCCGCGGAAATGTGCTGATCCACCAGAAAATGTTCGAAAGCAGGTTATTCTTTGTGGATAAACTGATCGATATGGGCGCGCAGATCATCCTTTGCGATCCGCACAGGGCCTCAGTAAATGGTATTGACAAAAAGTACAAGCTAAGAGGCATCAGTATGACCTCTCCTGACATCCGTGCCGGGGTTTCCCTGCTGATTGCAGCCTTGTCTGCAGAGGGTAAATCAACCATTTTCAATATCGAGCAGATTGAGCGCGGCTACCAGGACATCGACACACGACTGCGCGCACTAGGTGCCCAGATCAAACGTGTAGAAGCATCAGCGCCAACGCATTAAGCATAAAAAAGCCCCTTAAGGGGCTTTTTTATGCAATTCCATTTCCTTAACCTGAAATAGCATTAATGATATCATACTGGGTAATGATCTCAATTTTCCCTTCCTCATCCTCCACCAATACCGCACTGTTTTCTTTATTGATCAACGAAGAAATCCGGTCTATGGAAGTATTCATGTCCACAAAAGGAAAACCAGCCGTCATGATCTGTTCTACCGGGGCCGATTTCAGCGACGGGTTTTCCAGTAATGCCTTCAGGATATCGCCCTCTGCCAGTTTACCCACAACCATACCTTTCTGGGTAACAGGGATCTGAGAAATATTGAGTGTATTCATATTATTGATGGCTTCAATAATGGTCTTTTCACAATCTATAGTAATGATCTCTGTATTTTCTTTTTTCTGCAGGATAGAACGGGCGGTAAGCTTTTCATCCTTAAGGAATCCACGTTCGCGCAACCAGTCTTCATTGTACATTTTTCCCATATACCGACTGCCGTGGTCATGAAAAATCACCACTACAACATCTTCAGGTTTCAGTTTATCCTTCAGCTGCAGCAAGCCTGCGATAGCAGATCCTGCAGAATTTCCTACAAATATCCCCTCTTTACGGGCAATATCCCTGGTCATCAGGGCCGCATCCTTATCCGTTACCTTTTCAAACAGGTCTATAATATCAAAATCAACATTCTTTGGCAAAAAGTCTTCACCTATCCCTTCAGTGATGTAAGGATAGATCTCATTTTTATCCAGTATCCCTGTTTCTTTATATTTTTTAAACACTGAGCCATAGGTATCTATCCCCCAGACCTTTATATCCGGATTTTTCTCTTTCAGGTATTTCCCCGTACCGGAAATAGTCCCCCCCGTACCCACACCTACTACCAAATGGGTTATTTTACCTTCTGTCTGTTCCCAGATCTCCGGACCGGTCTGCTCGTAATGGGCCTGACTGTTAGATAAATTATCGTATTGGTTAGGTTTCCATGAGTTCGGCACCTCTCGTTCCAGGCGTGATGACACCGAGTAATAAGAACGCGGATCTTCCGGCTCCACATTGGTTGGGCACACAATCACCTCGGCCCCGAAAGCACGCAGCGCATCTACCTTTTCTTTGGATTGTTTGTCCGTAGTAGTAAAAATACACTTATAACCTTTTATAATGGCGGCCATAGCCAGGCCCATACCGGTATTACCAGAGGTACCTTCAATAATGGTCCCCCCGGGTTTCAGCTTTCCACTCCGCTCCGCATCTTCAATCATCTTCACCGCCATGCGGTCTTTAATTGAATTTCCCGGATTGGTTGTTTCAATCTTGGCCAGCACAATAGCCGGGATATCCTTTGTAATGTTATTCAATTTTACCAGCGGCGTATTGCCGATCGTTTCCAAAATGTTGTTGTACCACATGCTACAAAAATACGGATTGAAGATTGGAATTTTATTTACAAAGTAAAATTCAGACTATAATATCAAAATATTTAAAAATACAAAATAATATTTTAATCTAGTATTCTAATAGACTTAATAACAAATGAAAATAAGGCCTGACGGAAAATATGCTAATTCAGTTTATACATTTTACCTGGTAAAGCAATTACAATCCCTTTCATTTCCAGGCTCAGCAATTGCATGGCCAGCCTGCTTTGACTGAGGCCAGACCTGGCGCTGATCTCATCTACCGCCAGGGTTGTATCTTTTAAAAGTCCTACAATTTTGTGTTCTTCTGTAGAAAGGTCAATAGCCATTTGTAGTTGCGAATCAGCCTTTTCGGGGAGTGTCTCTTCCCATCCCAGGTAATAGATCAAATCCCTGGCATGCGCAATCAAAGCCGCCCTATTGGTCTTGATCAGGAAATTACAACCCTCGGAGTACTGGTCGCTTGTCCGGCCCGGATAAGCATATACATCTCTGTTATATGAATTTGCAATATCAGCAGTAATCAGCGCCCCGCCTCTGGCTGTGGCTTCCACCACAATGGTAGCATCCGCTATACCCGCAATAATGCGGTTCCGTTTCGGAAAATTCTCTTTATCGGGAACAGTACCCGGCAAAAATTCGGTCAGAAGTCCCCCGTTTAATACCATTTTCTGGGCAATAGGCTGATGTAAAGGCGGATAAATCCGGTCTAAACCATGCGCCATAACCCCAATCGTAGGGATATTTAGTGCCAGGCTTTCTTTGTGCGAAGCCACATCTATACCATAAGCCATTCCGCTTACTATAATTACGTCATAAGGGACCAGGGTTTCCACCAGCTCCCTGCACAGTTTCCTGCCGTATTCTGTTGCCCTCCTGGTGCCAACAATACTGATGATCCGGGGATGGTTTAAATCTGCAGTTCCCCTGTAATACAATATAACCGGCGCATCGTTACAGTTTTTTAATCGCCTGGGGTAATTTTCATCCGTATAAAAAAACACCTGTATCTTGTGTTTTTTTATAAAGGCAAGCTGCTTTTCTGCTGCCTCCAGTGCAGCTTTATGATTTAAAATCTCAGAAGCAATGGCTTCTCCTATTCCCTGGATTTCCATCAGTTCCCGCTTCCTCGCCTTAAAAACGGCTTCTGAAGTACTGAAATGATCCAGTAATTTCTTTGCGGTGACGTCTCCTACACTCCTGACAAGCGTAAGCGCTATGTTATAAATTAAACTCATAGGCTAAGTTATAGGGTTTACCTACTTACAACCACACAAACAAAATTAATTAGCTAATTATCAGCTAATTAAAATTAAACTATAAAAATAGTTTGTAAACTATAAAAATAGTAGTAGCTTTATACTAACCTTAAAAAGAATACAACAATGAGAGAACTTACAAAAGCAGAGGAGCAGGTAATGCTGATTTTATGGGAGATAAAAGAAGGTTTGGTAAAAGATGTGATTGATAAAATGTCGCCGCCAAAACCAGCTTATAATACCGTATCTACCGTAATCCGGGTATTGGAAGGTAAGGGTTTTATAGACCACAAAGCCATCGGGAATACACATATCTACTTCCCTTTGATCAGTGAGGACCAGTATAAGCATTTTGCATTCGACAAAGTAATGAACAATTATTTCGAAAACTCCTATCAAAGCCTGGTATCCTTCCTGGTAAAAGAAAAAAATATGGACATGAATGAGCTGGATGAGTTGATCCAGCTGGCAGAAAAACTTAAAAACAAAAAATGATGAACGCCTTATATTATTTACTGGAAGCCAATATATATTTAGCGGTATTCTACGGTTTTTACCGGCTGTTTTTATACAGAGAAACCTTTTATACGCTAAACAGATATTACCTGATTGCCGCAACAACCCTTGCTTTTGCCCTTCCCCTGCTCCAGCTCGGTTATCTGTACAATTTAATTGGCCGAAATGCTGCAGAACAAGCCAGTACTGAAATTACAAAAATAGCTATACAACCCTACCCCGAACTTAATTTAATGGTGTACAGCTATATAGCCATCGCTGCTGCATTTCTATTCAGGTTCCTGATCAACCTCAGCCACATCATTCTGCGGGCATTTCAGAATCCAAGAATCAGGAAAGACAATGTGGTTTACATAGAGTTGCCCGGTTCAGAAACCGCATTTTCATTTTTTAAATTTTTGTTTATTAACCCTCAGGCAGCAGATAAAAGCACCATTATCAGGCATGAACTGGTACACATTCATCAGAAGCACAGTGCCGATATCGTATTCTTTGAAATCATCCGGATCCTGGGCTGGTTTAATCCTGTTACCTATTTCTTAAAGAAAGACATCAAACTTTTACATGAATACATTGCCGATGAAGTCACAACCGGTACCGTTCAGAAGCATGAATACGCGATGTTCCTGATCCAGAATTCATTTGGTGTTGTGCCAAACCAGCTCACTAATCAAATATTCAATCAATCTATATTAAAAATGAGAATCGACATGTTAAACAAAAAAAGATCAGCAGGATGGGCAAGGCTCAGACTCCTGCTGGCACTGCCTCTTGCAGGTGGAATGCTCTGCGCATCTACCATGGCCTTTACCAAAGATTACGCTACGGTAGACCTGTACCCCGAAAAGTACAAATCAGTAAGCGCAGCCAATCAGGACACCTTAAAAAAGGTCAAAGTATCTGCTAAAAAGCCTATGAAAGTAAACATAGCACCCCCACCTCCCCCTGCGCCAGCTGCACCTGCACCACCTAAACCTAAAAAAGGGAAATCCGAAAAAGTAGAAGTGAAAACGCTCAAATTCGCCCCTCCAATAATTAAAGCAGATAAAAGGAATGAAAATGAACCTCCTCCACCTCCACCTGTTGAGGTAATAAAAATTCAGGAAATAAAGAAAAATTAAATCAGATTTAACTTACTGCGGAATGTAAACCACGTATTTGGTTTCAAAAAACTCTTCTTTAAAGTAAGCTGAAAGCGGATATAGTTCCGCTTTTAGGCGTGATTCAGCAATCTCTTCGGCCAGGTCTCCACCCTTCAGATAAAGAATCCCATTGGGAACTGCATTTTTAGATTCCTTATTGAACTTTCCTTTTATCCAGGGATAAAAATCAATCAACCGTGTAACTGCCCTGGAAACCACAAAGTCATATTTATCTGTAACCTGCTCTGCTCTCAAATGGCTGGCTTTAACATTTTCCAAACCTAAAGCAGCAGCCACTTCTGTAACGACTTTAATCTTTTTCCCTATAGAATCGACCAGGTGAAACTGCGTCTCCGGAAACAAAATAGCCAGCGGAATTCCAGGAAAACCACCCCCTGTACCTACATCCAATACCTTTTCGCCCGGTTTAAACGTGCAGAATTTAGCAATTCCCAGTGAATGCAAAATATGGCGTTCATAAAGTTCATCAATATCTTTCCTGGAAATCACATTGATCTGCGCATTCCAAAAACTGTATAAACTATACAGCTGGTCAAACCGGGCAATCTGCTGCTCCGTAAGCTCCCTGAAGTATTTCTGTATTAACGTTGATTTTATTTCCACTGTACTTTTTTAACAAATATAGACAGAATGCTATTAAAGACTAAAAAAATGAACAATAGCAAGTCCAAAATTGGGAACCACCAGCTCAAATCACCGTAATTGAGCCGTTTCAGTAACCTTGGGTAAACAAAACATCTGATTAAAATGCTCAATATAAGGATCGCCAAAGCTGGATACAAAGTGGTTTTAAAACACATTCCCGCAATCAGCAGCACGTAAAAAAGGAATTGTACCGCAATCTGCAGCGATAAAATAAACTTATGCTTAGGTTTATACAATTTCCCGGCACCGAAATGACGTTTTTTTTGCCGCAAATAAGCTTTCAAGCTACTATTCGGCTCACTCCACACATAGGTATCTTTATGGATCATTATGGATGTATTGCCATTATGGGCATGTGCATTTACAAAAAGATCATCATCGCCAGAAGGGATATGCATGTGCGCGGCAAAGCCTTTATTGTTGAAGAAAAGCGTTTTTTTATAGGCCATATTCCTGCCCACCCCCATATAAGGCATACCCTTTAAAGCAAAAGACAGGTAATTCACGGCTGTAAAAAAAGTCTCAAAACGGATCAAAGCATTCAGCAAACCTCTTTTTTTCAGGTAAGGCGAATAGCCCAGCACAATCTCGGCTTGCTGTTCATCAGGCTGCTGCATACCCAGTAACCAGTTCGGCGAAGCCGGTACACAGTCTGCATCCGTAAATACCAGCCAGTCGTACGAAGCCGCTTTTATCCCCATGGTTACCGCAAATTTTTTACCCGCAATAAACTTGGTACCCTCCGTTACGGTAACCACCTTAAGCCTTTTATATTGCTTTGCCATAGTTTCCAGCAATTCATGCGTTCCGTCCCAGGAGCGGTCGTTCACCACTACAACTTCGTAATCAGGATAGTTCTGTTCCAGCACAACAGACAGGTATTGTTTAAGATTTTCCACTTCATTGCGTGCACAGATGATCACGCTCAGGGGCTTTCTGGCCAATTGCGGGAGCTCGTCTACCTTTGTAACTGCCAGCTTAAGGTGTACAAACAAGCTAAAATATAGCTGTACCAGGAAACAAAAAAGTAAAATACTGAGCAGGACAATCTCAAAGTTTCCAATATGTGTTGCGCGCGCTAAACGCTCTAAAAAGGTTAATTCCACGATGTATTTTTGAAGGGGTCAAATTTCTGGTTTTTAATCTGTAATGTTCCTTTATGTTGATAAAAAATTTAACCCTTTAATCCTCCGATTTTTGCTATTTTTGCCGGGATTTTAAAGAAACGGATTAAAACTTGATCCGCTAAACACACATAGATGAAATTTAATTTAGAGGCGGCCGATCAGCATTCAAAAGCAAGAGCAGGTACAATCACTACAGACCACGGCGAAATACAAACACCTATTTTCATGCCTGTCGGCACTGCAGGAACGGTTAAATCCATTAATCAGCAGCAGCTCAAAAATGATGTCGATGCCAAAATCATCTTAGGGAACACCTATCATTTATACTTAAGACCAGGTCTGGATATTCTGGAACGTGCAGGTGGCTTACATCAGTTTATTGGCTGGGACAGGCCTATTCTTACCGACAGTGGTGGTTATCAGGTATATTCATTAAGTAAAGTAAGAAAGATCAAAGAAGAAGGCGTAACCTTTCGTTCGCACATAGACGGTTCTAAACACCTTTTTACGCCGGAATACGCCATGGATATCCAGCGCACTATCGGGGCCGACATCATTATGGCCTTTGATGAATGTACACCTTATCCATGCGACTACAAATACGCAGCAAATTCCATCAACATGACGCACAGATGGTTAAAACGTTGCTGCACCCGGTTCGACACCACCGAACCTAAGTACGGCTTTAGCCAAACCTTGTTCCCTATCGTACAAGGGTCTGTGTATAAAGACCTGAGGATCAAATCGGCTGAATTTATTGCAGCTATGGACCGCGAAGGCAATGCCATCGGAGGATTATCTGTAGGCGAACCTGCGGAGGAGATGTATGCCATGACAGAAGTGGTCTGTGACATCCTTCCCTACGAAAAGCCACGATATTTAATGGGAGTAGGCACACCGATCAATATCCTGGAGAACATTGCATTGGGTGTCGATATGTTCGACTGTGTAATGCCTACCCGGAATGCCAGGAACGGCATGCTTTTCACCAAAAATGGCATCATCAACATCAGCAATAAAAAATGGGCCGATGATTTCTCGCCTATAGAGGCAGATAGCGATTTGCTGGCCGACAAGGTGTACACCAAGGCCTACCTGAGGCACCTTATGCATTCAAAAGAGATGCTCGGCGCCCAGATTGCCACACTTCATAACCTGCATTTTTACCTTTGGCTGGTTAAAACCGCACGAGAGAAAATCATAAACGGCGAGTTTTACGCCTGGAAAAACAAAATGGTTACTATCTTAGGTAATAAATTATAGATGCGCATTATCAAAGACAGGATTAAAATTTTAGATTGGTACATCATCAGCAAGTACCTGGGTACGTTTTTATATACCCTTACGCTATTTGTGGTGATCATCATTATTTTCGACCTATCCGAAAAGCTAGACGACTTTCTAAGCGCAAATCTTAGCTTCTGGCAGGTTGTTTCCCTGTATTATGCAGGTTCTATACCTTATTATGTAAACATGCTTTCGCCGCTGATCAACTTTATTGCGGTTATATTTTTTACCGCTAAAATGGCCGATCAGACCGAGATTGTACCCATTTTAAGTGGCGGAGTAAGCTTCAACCGCTTCCTGATGCCTTATTTTGTATCCGCATCCATCATTTTTGCGGTTAACCTGGTCTCCAATTTATACATCCTGCCCTATACCAATCAGCTCAAAAACAGCTTCGAGAACACCTATGTAAAGAAGAATGACCCCTCCAGTAAAAGTAACATCCACATGAAACTGGACAACAACACCTATATTTACATGGACAATTTCGACAACAAAACCAAGGTAGGCACCAGGTTCTCGCTCGACAAGTTTAAAGGGGATGAACTGACCAAAAAGCTGGTTGCAGATGAGATCAGATGGGATTCCTTAAAACGCTCATGGAAGCTCAGCAATTACTCTGTAAGAGATATAAACGGCCTTAAAGAGACTTTTACAAGCGGCTCGGCACAGGTTAAAGACACGGTGCTCGACATGCGTCCTGATGATTTTTCGGCCTACGACAACATCTTCGAGAACCTGAGCAACAAAGAACTCTCTGAGAAAATCAGGAAGGAAAAGATACGGGGCTCAGGTATCTGGAACGACCTTTTGTTTGAGAAATACAAGCGCTATTTACATCCTTTATCGGCCTTTGTGCTTACCCTTATCGGCGTAGCTTTATCCTCCAGAAAGGTCCGTGGCGGGGTCGGACTCCCATTGGGAATCGGCATTTTATTAAGTTTTGCTTACATTGTATTTAACCAATTCGCAAAAATGTTTTCGCTTAAAGGCGGCATGCCGCCCCTTTTTGCGGCCATTGCACCCACCCTTTTCTTCGGTTTACTAGGCCTGTACCTGCTCAAAAAAGCACCAAAATAGTATGTCCCAAGATCCGGACAACCCCATAAAAAACCTTATAATTTTACACCTCACCGTGTTCATCTGGGGCTTTACAGGGATACTTGGCGCCTTAATATCCGTAAATGCGGTACAAATGGTATGGTATAGAGTGCTGATTGCTGCCATTACCCTTTTCATCTACTTTAAACTCAGTAAAACCAGCCTCAGGGTAACAAAAAGGCAATTTTTACAATTCTTTTTTATAGGCAGCATCGTTGCTGCACACTGGATCCTGTTCTTCCATTCCATCAAGGTTTCTACCGTCTCTGTTACCCTGGTATGCCTGTCATCCATCACGCTTTTTACAGCAATATTGGAACCACTGATCAGAAAACAAAGAATCAGAACAACCGATATTGTGGTCGGATTGATCATCATTTCGGGCATTTACCTCATCTTCAAATTCGAATCGCAGTATACAAAAGGTATTATTTTCGGGCTTCTGGCAGCCCTTACAGCCAGCCTTTTCAGCTCAATAAATGCTACGCTGGTGCAAAAAAGCAACCCCATAATCATTGGTTTTTATGAGATTTCAGGAGCCTTTTTCTGGATCACTTTATACCGTTTGACTGATGGAACACTGGCCACAGAGCGCTTCAATTTGAGTGTCAGCGACTGGCTTTACCTGACTTTCCTGGGCACCGTCTGTACCGCCCTTGCCTACGTTGCAGCGGTCTCTGTAATGCGTACTTTGTCCGCCTTCAGGGTAGCGCTCATCACCAACCTTGAGCCGGTATACGGCATCCTGCTTGCCTTCATTTTCTTTGGAAAAAGAGAGGCCATGTCGACCGGATTTTACCTCGGCGCCATACTGATCCTGGCCACGGTATTCCTTTATCCGATCTACAAAAAATACAAAAAACACGATCAGTAAACTGGAAAATACCAGGCTATAAAACCCGGCTGTTTTCTGACCTTACCGGTTCCCTTTTCCAGCAGGGAAGGGGAGGCCGCAAGAGACAAAAAATACGCAAAATCAAGTGGCATCCAGGGCTAAAAAAGATCATATTTTTTATCAGAAAAACCACACATAAATCCCAGGATCCATATACAAAATCAAAAAATGCTTTGTAAAATTTGTTTTATTTCTCGGGTAAATAGTGTACCTTAATTGTATAATTTAATGTGCAGCCGGAACAAGGGATTGAAAATAAAAAAACGGCTAAAACCACCATTAAAAACCTAAAAAACACATTAAACTTTAAAAAACACAAACACACTTAACACAATAAATATCAAACAGATAAATACAATCACATAAAATAAAAGATAAAATAAAATCAATCAAAAAAAATCTAAAAAACTAATAATTTTAGCAAACACAATAAATGAAGATAAAAAAACACAATAAAACTTTGATAATCAGCACTAAAATAACCTTAATATTAAGTTTTATTTCACAATCAGTTTTTTCACAGATTTTCAACGAAGAGCAAAACCCACTTAGTGTAAAATGGCGTCAAATTAACACCTCTGGATTCAAAGTCATCTATCCTCAGGAAATGGAAAAAGAGGCACAAAGAATGGCCAATACCCTGCCCCATATTTACCCCTATGTAGGCGGCAGTCTGGGCAGGCAAAAAACCAGCATCCCGGTACTGCTCCAAAACCGTGGAGTGATCGCAAATGGCTTCGTTCAGCTGGGCCCGAAAAAGTCAGAATTTTACACCACCCCACCGCAGCAGTTCGACAGTCAGGACTGGCTCAACAACCTGGCCGTTCATGAGCTCCGGCATGTGGCACAGTTCGACAAACTGACTGGCGGAAAGGCACACCCTTTTCCGGAGGAAGTGTACCTGGCCTGGTTCGGCTCAAGCCTCCCGATCTGGTTCTTTGAAGGCGACGCCGTAAGTACGGAAACCTCGCTCACCAATGCCGGTCGCGGAAGGCAGCCCTCCTGGATCATGCCTTACCGGGCAGCCCTTTTGGAAGGCCGGAATTTTTCTTACAGCAAAGCAAACTTCGGATCTGAAAAAGACATCACCCCGGGCTACTATCAGCTCGGTTACCTCATCGCCTCCAACATCCGGAAACAGGAAGGCCGGAATATTTTCGACAGCGTATTGACCGACATCCGTCGCCGTCCCCTCCGTCCCTACCCATTTTCCAACACACTCAAAAAATTAACAGGACATGGCAGTCACAACTGGTTCAAACAAACCAGCGCGCTGATCAAAGAAAAATGGACGGAGCAGGCCGCAAAATCTTCTTCCGAAAATTACAGTCCGCTCAATGCACCAGCAAGCTATGCCAGCAGCTATTTCATGCCGGTAAGAATTAACGAAAACAGCATATTAACTTTAAAGCAAAGTAAGGCCGACGTACCGCAGTTCATTCTGATCGATAAAAACAAAAAAGAAAAACACCTGCTCAACATCGGCAGGCAGGAGCAGCCCTGGTTCAGTTATGCCAACGATCTCATCGTATGGGACGAGGTGCGTTACGATCCGCGCTACCGGCAACGCAGCTACAGTGTCATCTGCAGCTACAACCTTAAAACTGGAAAAGTAAAAAAGTTGAGCAGCCGCAGCAGACTCTTCTCCCCTTCTCTTTCATCCGACGGCAAAAAAATCATCGCGGTAAGGTTCGACCTCAGCAACCAGTGCAACCTGGTAGAGCTTGATGCTGCAAACGGAAAACTGCGCTACACCTACCCCAACCCTCAGAACCTGATCCTGCAAACCCCGGCCTTTGACGCCAGCGGAAATACGGTGGCCTATATCAGCGTAACGGAAAAAGGAAAGGCCATGTGGATCAGCAACCGTTCCGGCCAGAGCCAGCAGATGATCCCCAATACGCAACAGCAGATTACAAGACCAGTATTCATCAACGACCAGATCGCATTTAACGCGCATTATAGCGGAGTTGACAACATTTACAGCATAGATATCAAAACAAAAAAAATAAGCGCTCTGAGCGCAGCAAAATACGGCGCTTTTAATCCCTCTTTCAGCAAAAATTCAAAAACAATAATTTTTAACAACTACACTGCATCCGGATACCAGGTTGCCGAAACCACCCTCAGCCCCCGTCAAACCGGCGCCAGCAATTTTGTATTTTTTGGCGAGGCCGCCGAAAAACAGGAACATACCGGAAACGTATTTTCAAAAATCCCCGACAGCACCTACAGCTCCAAAGCCTATAGCAGGTTCGGCAACTTGTTCAATGTGCACAGCATCATTCCGATTATTGAAGACGAATACCAGTTTGGCCTGCAGCTCAACTCCAACAACCTGCTCAGCACCTTCAGCAGTTTTGCAGGCGCACAGTACCACCGCGACCTCAACCGTTTTGAGTACAATGCAGGTTTTGTATTGAAAAGTTTTTATCCCATCATCAGTGCCACCTACAGGAACCGGCCAAGAAGAACATTTTACAGCACCAACAGCGGCATATTCCAGGGCGACTGGCGCGAGAACAACATACAGTTGCAGGCATTACTACCCATCAACCTCAATACCCTGGGCAGCACCTATAGCTTCTCCTTAAAAACAGCCACCAGCTTTACCAAAAGGTACCAGCCACAAAACATGCCAGCCAATTACATTTCCACCTTAAAGTTTCCAATGGAATACAGTTTCACCTTCCAGCACAGCATCCGCCAGGCCGAACGTGATGTGGCGCCGCGCTGGGCACAGATTTTAAGGACAACCTATTTACACCAGCCATTCGACAAACAACTGGACGGCAGTTTATTTGCCGGAGAGGCTTTCTTCTACTTTCCCGGTCTTTTCAGAAACCATTCTTTCCTGGCTAATTTCAACTACCAGCATGCAACAGGCGTAAGAAAGTTCGAAAGGGAAATTAACGCTGTATACGGCTACAACAACATCAGGGCAATGAGCATGCTGAAAAATACGCTGTTGTTCAACTACAGGTTCCCTATTGCCTTTCCTGATGCCGAACTTGGCCCCATTGCCTACATCAGGAACATAAGGGGTGGTATATTCTGTCATTACGAAAATATAGGCACCGAAACCAATCTGGGAGAGCCCAAAACCTATGGATTTGAACTTCGCAGCAACATGAACGTGCTGCGTTACCAGCCAAATGTAGAAGTTGGCGGGAGATTTGTGTTTGTCAATAAAGTTTACAACCAAAACCCTATATTAGAATTAATTTTAAACTATAGCTTTTAAGTCATGCGCAGCAAAACCGTCTTCATCATCATCTTTACAGCACTCATTACTATTTTTTTAATGATCAATACAGATGCAGTGGAATTCAACTTTATCTTCGTTAAGAAAGACATTTCCAAGCTGCTGGTAGTGGGTGTATGCACTTTCGTAGGCTTTATACTGGGCTTTTGGGCCGGCCGGCCTAAAACTACCATAAGCTCTTACGACCGGGAAATTGACCAGTACGACAACAAGAACAAGCTGAGCGATGAAGACAGGGATTACATCCAGTAAGCCTTAACCACATAAAAAAATGCCTGAACTCAATTGAACTCAGGCATTTTTTATGCTCCTGTTTTTATGCCAAAATTACTTAAGCCAAAGCCTGTTCTATATCGGCAATAATGTCGTTGATATGCTCCAGGCCAATAGATAACCGGATCGTCCCCTGCTCAATGCCCACCTGCAAACGTTCCGCTTCGCTCAATTTCGAGTGCGTACTGGTTGCCGGATGTGTGGCAATAGACCTTGTATCACCCAGATTGGCCGAAATAGAGAACATCTTCAGTTTGTTCATAAAGCGGCTGGCCGCCTCAACACCACCATTAATCACCAGGGTTACAATTCCACCCCCCTGTTTCATTTGCTTTTTGGCAATTTCATACTGAGGATGCGAAGGCAGGAAAGGGTACATCACTTTTTTGATGCTGCTGTGCGCTTCAAGAAATTCAGCAACTTTCAAGGCATTTTCGCAATGCCTGTCCATACGCACAGCCAGTGTTTCCAGGCTTTTAGACAAAATCCAGGCATTGAAGGGTGACATGGCCGGCCCGCTATGCCTTGCAAAACCTTCAATTTCCTTGATGTGTTTTTCAGAACCCAGGATAACCCCACCCAGCGTACGGCCTTGTCCGTCTATGAATTTAGTTGCCGAGTGGATAGAAATATCCGCACCCAGCTTTATCGGCTGCTGCAGGTATGGTGTAGCAAAACAATTGTCTACCACCAGCATAATGCCATTTTTCTTTGCCAGTCCGGCCAGCCATTCCAGGTCAATAATGTCGATACCCGGATTTGAAGGCGTTTCCACAAAGATCATCTTTGTATCCGGCCTGATCCCCTGCTCCCACTCCTCGGGTTTGTCCAGATCAGCATAAGTGTAGCTGATGCCCCATTTAGGAAAAATACTGTTGAGCAGCTGGTGCGTAGAACCGAAAACCGAACGGCTCGATAGTACATGGTCGCCAGACTGGAGGAAAGTCAGAAAAGTTGTAAATATGGCCGCCATTCCGCTCGCTGTAACCCATCCCGCTTCTGCACCTTCCAGCATAGACAGCTTATTGATCAGCTCATCTGTATTCGGATTTGCATAACGGCTGTAAACATTGCCTTCCTTTTCGTTGGCAAACAGGGCGCGCATATCCTCGGCATCGTCAAATTTGTAGCTCGATGTCAGGTACAATGGTACCGAGTGTTCTTTAAATTGGGTTCTTTCAGCTTGTAAGCGTATGGCCAGTGTTTCAAAATTCTCTTCCTGCATTGTATTTATTGATAATTAATCTCTATTGTATATCATTTACGGTATTTTTGTGCCTACAGCAAAGGATATCAACCTAAACATTGTAAAACACCCTGTTGCATTTTTCCAGCTCCGGCAAACTGACCTTCTGATCAAAAATGCCATATACACAGGAACCGCTGCCGCTCATTAAAGCAAACAATGCCCCCGATTGATACAGCTTGCTTTTAACCTGCTCAATTTCCGGATAACCTGAAAAAACAGAAGGCTCAAAATCATTTTCAAGCTGCCCCTTCCATTTCTCTACAGGCAAATGTATTAAATCTTTTATCGATCTGCGAGGGCTTGCGGGCTTTATTCCGGCATAAGCTGCTGCTGTAGAGACGTGCACAGGTGGTTTTACCAGCACAAGGTGATAATTTGACAAATCTATTGCGATTGGCTCAAATTCATCGCCCTTGTCAAAAGCAAATGCAGACCTGTTTTCAATGAAAAAAGCACAATCGGCTCCCAGCTTCCTGCCGTAATCCTGCATCGCTGCAACAGAAAGGCCCAGCTTGAATTTTTTATTGACCAGTTTAACCAGATGGGCCGCATCCGAAGAGCCCCCGCCAAGCCCTGCACCAACCGGAATATTCTTTAACAGGGTAATCTGCTGCTCCGGTAAATCAAAATCTTTTTTTAATGCATCAAAAGCTTTTAAACAGAGGTTATCCTTGGCCGCTCCGGGCACATCAATTCCCTCTACCACACAGGTCGTTTCCTTTGCGTCTGTAATTTCAACTACGTCGTTCAGTTTCACCGGATAAAAAATGGTTTCAATATTATGGTAACCATCACTTCTTTTCTCCGTAATGTTTAAACCAAGATTGATCTTGGCATTGGCAAAAGCAAGCATGTATTCTGCATTTTAAGGTCCGCCGGCAAACTTACTAAATTTATGAATGGCTTTGCTGTGGCAGCTGACATTTGGATTGGGCAGCGCATCCGCAAGGATTTGAGCATGCTGATCAGGGGCAATTACGATGGCGATATGATCAATCGCTTTAATAAGCCAGCGAGAGAGGTCATCTGACGATGCTATAACCCGGAAACGCAAAAATTCAATTTTTCCGAAGATAGCTTCGCAAGACTTAAAGGCGCTGAATTCAACATCAAGTCCCCATTGATGGCCTGAATTATTTTTTTCTGCAGGACAACACCAAAACTGTGATCAACAGCCCTGCTTTTAATCCGGCCGGAGTATGTGGCGCGATGATAAGCCCCGTATGGTCGGACATTCACAAACTGAAACTCCCCTGTAATTACCCCCCCTGACCAATGTTGCCTTAGCAACACCCGGTCTTGAAAAGCTGGGTGTTGAAAAAAAACGCATGGTAACGGAACAGTGTTTGGCCCCCGACGTTTTATAAGTACACATTTATGCGTACTTTTGCATACAAGTACCCTGTAAACAATATGAAGCAATACTTAGATCTGATGCAGCATGTGCTGGATCATGGCACGCAAAAGCACGACCGTACCGGAACGGGAACCATTAGCGTATTTGGTTACCAGATGCGTTTTAACCTGCAGGAAGGTTTTCCGATGGTGACGACCAAAAAACTGCACTTAAAATCGATCATCCACGAGCTGATCTGGTTTTTAAGTGGCGATACCAATATCAAATACCTCAAAGATAACGGTGTGCGAATCTGGGACGAATGGGCAGATGAAAATGGCGACCTGGGCCCGGTTTATGGTTCTCAGTGGCGCTCATGGCCTAAACCTGAGGGCGGACATATAGATCAGATTGCGCAGATTGTAAATACCATTAAAAACAATCCCGATTCCAGAAGGATCATCGTATCGGCCTGGAATGTTGCAGAGGTAGAAAATATGGCGCTTCCGCCATGCCATGCTTTTTTTCAGTTCTATGTGGCTGATGGAAAATTAAGCTGCCAGTTGTATCAGCGCAGTGCCGATATATTTTTGGGCGTTCCTTTTAACATTGCCTCCTATGCCCTGCTGACCATGATGGTAGCGCAGGTATGCGGGCTGCAATATGGCGATTTTATCCATACCCTTGGTGATGCCCATTTGTACAACAACCATATTGAACAGGCCAAGCTGCAGCTTAGCCGGGAACCTAGGCAATTACCGGTAATGGAAATCAATCCTGAAGTAAAGGACATCTTCGGTTTTAAATATGAAGATTTTACACTTAAAGACTACGATCCGCATCCACACATTAAAGGAGTGGTAGCCGTATGATCCTTTCTATAGTTGTTGCCATTGCCGAAAACAATGCCATAGGAAAAGATAACCAGTTGCTGTGGCACCTGCCTGCCGATCTGAAGCATTTTAAACAAATCACTACCGGCCATACCATTATTATGGGCCGTAAAACCTATGATTCCATAGGCAGGCCCCTGCCCAACAGGCGTAACATTGTAATTACAAGAAGCCCGGAACTGGCGATACCTGGTGTCGAAGTTGTGAACCATCTGGATGAAGCAGTGGCGCTTTGTAGTAACGAAGCCGAAGTATTTATTATTGGTGGGGCCGAAATCTATAAGTCGGCCTTTGCCCGTAGCAACCGCATTTACCTGACCAGGGTACACAAAAGCTACGAAGCAGATGCTTTTTTTCCTGAAATTGATGCCGGCATCTGGGAAGAGACCAATATTGAAAGGCACTTACCGGATGAAAAAAACAGCGTAGCTTATACTTTTTCGACACTTCTTCGGAAATAACTGAGCCTCTATAATAAAAAAACAATAAGGTGGCCTATTAATTAAAAAAATAATTAGATTTGCCGACTTGTTAAAAAAATATATAGCAGATATAGACTAATTATTACAAACAAATGCAGGGTAAAGGTTTTATTAAATTTATGGCAATACTTTTGGGTATTGTCTGTGTGTATTCTCTCTCATTCAACTTTGTTACCTCGAAAGTGGAAAGAGACGCAAAAGCTTATGCTAAAGGAGACGTAGAAAAAGAAAAAGCTTATTTAGACTCGATGGCCACTGTGCCGGTTTATCCGCTTTTTGGTTTTAATTATCAATTCTGTAAAGCAAAAGAAATTAACTTAGGGTTAGACCTTAAGGGTGGTATGAACGTAACGATGGAAATATCGTTAGGTGAACTGGTAAAATCATTAGCCGGTAATACCGATGATGTTAATTTTAACAAGGCCTTATCTAACGCTCAGCAGCAACTGAATGCAGGTGGAAAAGATTTCATCACTCTGTTTGTAAATGAATATGAAAAACTTGCTCCGGGCAAACAGCTGGTAGATTTTTTCTCTAACCAGGACAACGCAAAACTGCTGAAGCCAAACGCAAGCAACAACGAAGTAAAAAGCTTTTTGTCTAAAGAAGCCACCAGTGCAATCGACCGCTCGTTCATCATCATCAGAAGCCGTATCGATGGTTTCGGTGTGGTAAGTCCGAACATGCAGAAACAGGAAGGTACCAACCGTATCCTGATCGAGATGCCGGGTGTACAGGACAAAGACCGGGTACATAAATTGCTGCAGGGTTCTGCTGAACTACAGTTCTGGCAAGTGTACAGCAACCAGGATGTATACCCTGTAATGGAAAACATCAACAAAACGCTTGCGCTTACCTTAAAAGATACTACTGCGGTTACAACAGCTGCAAAAGATACTGCTGCAAAAAGTGGAAGTAAACTGGCCGGACTGGCAAAAAAGACAGATACTAAAGATTCGGCCAGTGTTAAAAATAACGAAGCCATAAAATCCAATCCTTTATTTGCGGTATTACAGCCTCCAACCTACCAGAGCGAAAACGGACAGCAGGCTTTACGTCCGGGACCGGTTGTTGGTTTTGCAGCACAAAAAGATACGGCCAAGGTAAATGCTTTCTTCAGAAGACCTGAGATCGCTGCTATCATTCCTCAGACTTACAAATTCATGTGGAGTGTTAAACCTGCTGACCTTGGTGTAGCCAATACCAGCAAAATTTTTGAACTGTATGCCATTAAAGTTTCTTCATTAGATGGTAAACCAGATCTTGGTGGCGAGGCCATCAGCGATGCACGTGCCGATTTTAGCCAGGATGGTAAACCGGAAGTAACCATGTACATGACTGGCGACGGTGCCGCCAAATGGAAAAAAATTACGGCAGAAGCTTCTGCCGATGTAAACGATAAAAAATCTATCGCGATTGTTTTAGACAACACGGTTTATTCTGCACCAACAGTACAGAACGAGATTCCTAACGGTATTTCCCAGATCACCGGTAACTTTACACAAAACGATACACAGGATTTAGCCAACATCTTAAAAGCAGGTAAACTGCCTGCCCCGGCAAGAATTGTTGGAGAGTTTGTGGTAGGACCTTCATTAGGTGAAGCCGCGATCCACAATGGTTTATTGTCATTCGTGCTTGCCTTTGTGGTGATCCTGATTTTCATGGCCCTGTATTACAACAAAGCCGGTTGGGTAGCCAACCTTGCTTTGGTCATCAACCTGTTCTTCATTATGGGCATCCTGGTATCACTGGGTGCGGTATTGACTTTACCTGGTATTGCCGGTATTGTTTTGGTAATCGGTTTGTCGGTGGATGCGAACATCCTGATCTTTGAGCGTGTAAGGGAAGAGCTGAATTTAGGTAAATCTACCCCGGTAGCCATCAAAGAGGGTTTTAAACATGCGATGTCGTCTATCATCGACTCCAACGTAACCGTACTGGTATTGGGTGTGATCCTTTACATCTTCGGTAGCGGCCCTGTTCAGGGTTTTGCCACTACCCTTTGTATCGGTATCCTTTCTTCATTATTCTGCGCCGTACTGATCTCGCGTTTGGTATTCGATACACTGCTGGAGAAAAAAGCGAACATTACCTTTGGTAACAAAGCAACCATCCACGCATTTAAAAACATTGCCTTCAACTTTGTTGGACACAGAAAATTATACTATACCATATCTTCAGTAATCATTGTTTTAGGTTTCATCTTTTACTTTAAAAATGGCGGATTGAACCTGGGTATCGACTTCAAAGGCGGACGTACCTATATCGTTCACTTCGATAAAGCAATGCATACAGAAGATGTAAAAGCACAGCTTTCAAGCGTATTCCCTGAGTCGGAAACCATCGTTAAAACAGCTGGCGCCGACAATGAGTTGAAGATCACCACTACTTTCCACATTACCGACTCTGACATACAGGCAGATAAGATTGTAGAAAATGCTTTAAAGGCTGGCTTGGCCAAAACAGGCGTAAAATATACCATTGAAAGTAATGAGAAGGTAGGTCCTATCATTGCGAGCGACATTGTATATGGTGCTTATGGTGCCATCCTGTTCTCCTGCCTGGTGATGTTCATTTATATCGTGGTAAGGTTCAAGAAACTGAACTATGGTTTAGGTGCGGTTATCGCCCTGTTCCACGACGTATTGCTGGTACTTTCATTCTACACCATTTTAGATGGTGTGATGCCGTTCTCTTTAGAGATTGGGCAGGACTTTATCGCAGCGATCCTGACTGTTATGGGTTATACCATGACAGAAACGGTAGTTGTATTTGACAGGATCCGTGAGAAACTGGCAGAACAAGGTAAAGAAGACCTGCACGGAAAGGAAAGAGAAGACCTGATCAACTTTGCACTGAACAGCACACTGAGCCGTACCATCCTGACTTCATTAACGGTATTCTTTGTATTGCTGGTGATCTTTATTTTCGGTGGTACCAGCATCCGCGGGTTTATTTTCGCCCTGCTGATCGGCCGTATCATTGGTACCTACTCTTCACTGTGTATCTCTACCCCTATTGTACTGGATCTTGGAGAGGCCAAAGTGAAAAACAAAAAATAAGTAATTACAAACCCGTGATAAATAAAGGCACCCTTTTTGGGTGCCTTTTTGTTTGTTATGTATATTTACTTAAATCAAGATCATGGAGCAACATTTCCCAAAAGGCAACAAACCAAGAATAGTTATTGTAGGTGGTGGATTTGGAGGGATTGAACTGGCTAAAAAGCTGCGCAACAAACCGGTAGATGTGATGATGCTGGACAAGCACAATTACCATACTTTCCAGCCCCTGCTGTATCAGGTGGCAACAGGGGGCTTGGAGGCAGATTCCATCGCCTTTCCCCTGCGTAAGATTTTTAAAGGACAGAAAAACCTGACTTTCAGGGTTACAGAAGCACATCAGGTAAACGCTGAAGCCAATACCATTGAAACTTCAATAGGTGTGATTGAGTACGATCACCTGGTAATTGCAACGGGTTCTACCAGTAACTTTTTCGGGCAGGTAGAAATAGAACACAATGCCATGCCTATGAAGTCCATTCCTGAAGCCCTGAACCTGAGGAGCCTGATCTTACAAAACCTGGAGGCGGCGCAGATTGCCCCCGACCCGCTGCACCGGGCGCAGCTGCTCAACTTTGTTGTGGTAGGTGGCGGCCCAACCGGTGTAGAAACCGCCGGGGCATTGGCCGAACTGAAAAAACACGTGCTTAAAAATGACTATCCCGATCTGAATATAGACGATGTGAACATTTACCTGATCGAAGGGTCGCCAGAACTGCTGGGTGCTATGTCTGTACAGGCACAGCAAAAATCGGCCGATTTCCTTAAAGAACTGGGGGTAACCATCATGAACAATGCCCGCGTATCTGGCTACGATGGTGCCATGTTGAGCCTGGTCGACGGACAGCAAATCCGCTCGTCCACCGTAATCTGGTCGGCTGGCGTTAAGGGCGTGGTTTTAGATGGCCTGAGTACCGAGCATGTGGTAAGGGGAAACCGTCTGAAAGTAAATGAAATTAACCTGGTTGAAGGTTATTCCAATATTTACGCCATTGGAGACGTGGCAGCCATGATTACAGAAGAATTCCCCAACGGGCATCCGGGCGTAGCCCCGGCCGCTATACAACAGGGTAAGCTATTGGCCAAAAACCTCATCAATATCATTGAGAAAAAACCCGTAGAGCACTTTAAATACTTCGACAAAGGTGCCATGGCCACAGTGGGCAGGAACCGCGCAGTGGTAGACCTGCATAAGATCCGCTTTCAGGGCGTATTTGCCTGGTTTACCTGGATGTTCGTACATTTGATGACACTGGTGGGTTTCAGGAACAAGCTGGTGGTATTTGTAAACTGGGTGTGGAGTTATTTTAGCTACGACAGGGGTACCAGACTGATCATCCGCCCGTTTTTTAAGGAAAAAAGTATAGACAACGAACTAACAGTACATGAAACAACAAAAGCCGGTTAAATTGGTTGAATGCCCAAGGGATGCCATGCAGGGCATGCATGATTTTATACCTACCGATATTAAAGCTTCCTACATCAACCTGTTGCTGAAAGTTGGTTTTGATACGATTGACTTCGGCAGTTTTGTATCGCCAAAGGCCATCCCCCAGCTTCAGGACACTGCCGAAGTTCTGGCGAGGCTCAACCTGGACCACACATCCTCAAAATTGCTGGCCATAGTGGCCAATTTAAGGGGTGCAGCAACAGCCTCCATGTACGAGGAAATCAGTTACCTGGGCTTTCCTTTCTCTATTTCAGAAACCTTTCAGCAACGCAACACCAATTCCAGTATAGCGCAGTCTGTTGATACGGTGAAGCAGTTACTGGAACTGTCCGATAAAAACAATAAAACTGCTGTAATTTATTTATCGATGGGCTTTGGAAACCCTTACGGAGATGAATGGAATGCCGAAATAGTGGAACAATGGGCAGATCAGCTGGTGGGCCATGGCGCCCGTATCCTGGCCTTGTCGGATACCACAGGGGTTTCCTCGCCCGAGAAGATAAAAGCCATTTTACCGGGCTTATTGAAGCGTTACGAGGACGTAGAAATTGGACTGCACCTGCACAGCACACCCAATACCCGCAATGAAAAAATACAGGCCGCATACGAGAGCGGCTGCAGGCGCTTTGACAGTGCCCTGAAAGGTTTTGGTGGCTGCCCTATGGCAACAGACGATTTAACCGGAAATATGGCTACTGAAGACCTGATTGGTTATTTGCAGGCAAAAAATGAGCCCTTGGGCTTAAATATGGACTACTGGCAGGAAGCTGTTGCTTACTCTTCTAAAGTATTTCTTTAAGATTTTTTTACCATTTTCATGTGTTGTATGCCAGCTTCTTCAAACTGCTCGCCCTCAGCAATGAAGCCAAACCTGGAATACAATCGCATGGCCTCCAACTGTGCATTGAGGTAAATGTAATGCGCACTTTCGGGCAGATCGGCCAATGCAGCTGCCACCAGGGCCTGTCCTATCCTTTTGCCCCGGAACTCCTTTAAAACAGCAAAACGTTCCAGCTTATACCCTGCTTCTGTTTTACGCCAGCGGCAGGCCCCGCAAGGTTCCCCATTTATTTCAGCCAAAAAGTGTATCGATTCCTCTTCATTTTCCCATTCCAATTCGGGCGGACAATTCTGTTCTTCTACAAACACCGTTTTTCTTACTGCAAATACCTTTTCCAGTTCCTCCTTGGTTTTTACCTTATTTACCAGTAGTGCTTCCATGATTTTTTGTCAATATGGTTTTTACTTTTCTTTTAATTTGATGGATTTCTTCAGCAGCATCTATGGAATGTGAACAATGAATATCATTCTCCTTTTTTGCAAGTTCAGCAAGGGTGACATAAAATTTATGCAACTGATCCAGCTCTGCTTCTGTCAGGTCTTCAATATCTACCATCCTGTTACTGGCCCTTTCATGCGCTGCAATCAGTTCATTCAGTTTCAGTTGAATGGCTTTCCCATCCTTATTCTGTGCTTTCTGGATTAAAAAGACCATCAGAAAAGTAATGATGGTGGTTCCGGTATTGATAACCAGCTGCCAGGTTTCCGAATAATCAAACAGGGGGCCTGTTAGTGCCCACACCAGTACTATAGCGGTAGCCATAAGAAATGCCGGTGAACTGCCGGTAAATTTGGTTGCCGCATTGGCAAAACGCTCAAATAAACTGTTGTTTTTTTCTTGTTTCTTTTTCATAGACCAAGGCTATCATGTTAAAGTTCATCATTATTTAGGCAACTACCTAATGAAACAAAAAAAAGCTGCACCATGGTCTTGGTGCAGCTCTTTATTATAAATTCTGTAATAACTACTATAGCTTGTCGCTGGCGTTAGTACAGTTCAGATCATCGAATGCCTGTTTTAAGCGGGCAACAAACTGTTCTTCGCCTTTGCGTAACCATACGCGCGGATCGTAGTATTTTTTATTTGGCTTATCCTCTCCGTCCGGGTTACCGATCTGTCCCTGAAGATAAGCTTCATTCGGTTTGTAATAGTTCAGCACACCTTCCCAGAATGCCCATTGCATATCGGTATCGATGTTCATCTTAATGGCGCCATAAGAAATCGCTTCCCTGATCTCTTCCTGGGAAGAGCCAGAACCACCGTGGAACACAAAATTGATTGGTTTTTCGGCAGACAATCCGAATTTCTCTTTGATATAATCCTGTGAATTTTTAAGGATCACCGGCTGTAATTTCACGTTTCCTGGTTTATAAACCCCATGCACATTACCAAATGCAGCTGCTACTGTAAATTTATCGCTTACTTTGCTCAGTTCTTCGTAGGCATAAGCCACTTCAGAAGGCTGTGTATATAATTTAGAGCTATCTACATCACTGTTGTCTACCCCATCTTCTTCACCTCCGGTTACACCCAGCTCAATTTCAATGGTCATGCCCATTTTAGCCATACGTGCAAGGTATTTGGCAGAGATTTCCATATTCTCTTCAATCGGCTCTTCCGAAAGGTCAAGCATATGCGAAGAAAACAATGGTTTACCGTGTTCTGCAAAGAACTTCTCACCATGGTCCAGCAATCCGTCTATCCATGGCAACAGTTTTTTAGCAGCATGGTCGGTATGCAATACTACGGCCACACCATAGTGCTCTGCCAGCAAATGAACGTGTTTAGCCGCAGAAACTGCTCCTAATACACAGGCATTTAAATTATCATTATTTAATGTTTTACCTGCATAAAATTGCGCCCCGCCGTTAGACAGCTGGATGATAACCGGTGAATTAACCGCTTTTGCAGTTTCCATTACAGCGTTAATGGAATTGGTTCCGATAACATTAACTGCAGGTAAAGCAAACTGATGTTTTTTTGCCTGTTCAAACAATTCCTGAACGGCATCTCCGTAAATTACGCCTTTATAGCCTTTTAAACTCATTATTTTTAATTTTAGATACGCCGAAGTTATGAAAATTATGGGTTTGGGCAAATTAAAGTTATGCTAAACTTGCGCAGGGTGTTCTGATTTTTTTTTGTTTCTTTGTACTCGCATTTTTCAACAAATAACATGGCTTGGTTTAAGAGAGAAAAAAAAGGTATCAGTACGTCAACAGAAGAAAAGAAAGAGGCACCCGATGGTTTATGGAACAAGTGCCCTAATTGTAAGAAAGCGTTGCACAGTGCCGACCTGTTAGAAAATAAATATGTTTGCCAATACTGCAACTACCATTTGCGGGTTGGATCCAAAGAATACTTTCAGGTACTATTTGACAATAATGAGTTCAAGGAATTGTTTTCAAACCTGACTTCAGGCGATCCACTGAACTTTACCGATAGCAAACCCTATACAGAGCGTTTGATAGAGAGCATGGCCAAAACCGGCCTAAAAGATGCCATCAGGGCTGCACACGGTAAAATAGAAGGTGAAGACCTGGTAGTGGCCTGTATGGACTTTAATTTTATTGGTGGATCAATGGGATCGGTGGTAGGTGAAAAGATTGCCCGTTCTATTGATTATAGCATCAAACATAAAATCCCTTTCCTGATGATTTCAAAATCGGGTGGTGCGCGTATGATGGAGGCCGCATTTTCTTTGATGCAGATGGCAAAAACTTCGGCTAAACTGGCGTTATTGAGTGAAGCAAAGGTCCCTTATATATCGCTGCTTACCGACCCTACAACCGGAGGAGTAACGGCTTCTTATGCTATGCTTGGCGACATCAATATTGCTGAGCCAGGCTCATTGATCGGTTTTGCAGGGCCAAGGGTAATCAAAGAAACCATTAAAAAGGATTTACCAAAAGGCTTCCAGACAGCGGAGTTTGTATTGGAGCATGGCTTCCTGGATTTTATTGTAGACCGCAGGGCGATGAAAGCCAAACTGGCGGCCTTTATTAAAATGATGAAAAACTAAATAAAAAATGTAGCGGTTGAATTAAACCGCTACATTTTTAGCTACAATCTCTTTTACTTTCTCTACTACATAATCCAGTTCTGCTTTCGTATTGTATTTACTGAAAGAGAAACGTACAGATGGCCTGTCCGGATCGGCCTTGATACCCGAAAGTACGTGGGAGCCGATATTGGAACCCGACGAACAGGCACTACCGCCCGAAGCTGAAATACCACTGATATCCAGGTTAAACAGCAACATATCAGCCATATCCATTGCCGGAAACGAAACGTTCAGTACGGTATATAAACTTTTATCGGCAGCGGTTTCACCATTGAACTGCACATCGGGAATTTCCCTGCTCAGCTTATCTTTGAGGTAATCTTTCAATTCCTGAACGTGGTGCTGGTGACTTTCCATCTCGGCATAGGCCATTTCAAGGGCTTTTGCCAGTCCAACTATTCCGTATACATTTTCTGTCCCGCCACGCATATTACGTTCCTGTGCTCCACCAAAAATCATTGGCGGGATTTTGATGTTATGGTTCACAAACAGGAAACCTATACCTTTAGGACCGTGCAGCTTATGGGCTGCACAAACCATAAAATGTGCTTTCAGCTTTCTTACATCGTGCACATAATGTCCCATGGTCTGCACAGTATCGCAGTGGTAAATGGCATCGTATTGCTCGCACAGGTCGCCCACCCGCGTTATGTCCGTTAAAGTACCCAATTCGTTATTGGCATGCATTAAAGACACAAATGACCGGCTATTATTTTTAAGCAGCTCTTCCAGGTGCGCATAATTGATGTTCCCTTTTTCATCGATATCGACAAAGCTCAGCTTATCAATCCTCCCCTGCTTTAACAGCTGGTTTAAAGTGTGCTCTACCGCATGGTGTTCGATTTTAGAGGTAATGGCATGCCCGATGCCATAAGCCTCAATGCCACAGCGGATGGCTGTATTATCGGCTTCGGTACCGCCAGAGGTAAAAAATATCTCTGCAGGTGTTGCATTTAACAGTCCTGCAACTGTTTTCCTTGCTTTTTCAATTAAGGTACGTACTTCACGGCCCTGGGCATGAATTGACGAAGGATTTCCGTAATAATTGCTCATTACGGAAACCATTTCGGCCATTACATCCTTATCCAAAGGCGTGGTCGCGGCATTATCTAAATAGACGCGTTCCATTTTTATAATAATAAGTTAGTTAGTTCTTTTAGTTCAGTTTTAATATTTCTTTGATATCCGAGATGATCTTTGCCGCAAGGTTTTCAGCAACGGTTTCGGTGCCAGCCTCGCTGTAGATCCGGATGATCGGCTCGGTATTTGACCTGCGCAGGTGCACCCACTCCTTATCGAACTCGATCTTCAATCCGTCGATAGTGGTATTGGGCTGATGTCTATATTTCTCCTGCACCTTCAGCATCAATGCATCGATATCCATTTCCGGGGTCAGCGTGATCTTGTTCTTTGAAATGTGGTATTCCGGATAACTGCTGCGCAGCACCGAAATAGATTTACCAGATTTTGCCAGGTGTGTAAGGAACAAGGCAATTCCCACCAGTGCATCACGGCCGTAGTGCAATTCAGGATAAATGATCCCTCCATTGCCTTCGCCTCCGATAATGGCATGGGTTGCTTTCATCTGGTTCACCACATTTACCTCACCTACTGCAGAGGCATTGTATTGCCCCCCTGCCCTTTCAGTCACGTCTCTTAATGCCCTTGTAGAAGACAGGTTGGACACCGTATTTCCAGGTGTATTTTTAAGGATATAATCGGCTACCGCAACCAGTGTATATTCTTCGCCAAACATCTCTCCGTCCTCACATACAAAACACAAACGGTCAACATCCGGATCAACAACAATACCCAGATCGGCTTTTTTATTTTGTACAACTTTGGCAATTTCGGTCAGGTTTTCCGGCAGTGGTTCAGGGTTATGCGGAAAATGCCCGTTCGGTTCGCAATACAATTCGTATACGGTTTCTACACCCAGTGCTTTTAAAAGGGCGGGAACAAATATTCCGCCTGTAGAATTTACACAATCAATGGCAATTTTAAAATTGGCTTTTTTTATGGCCTCCACATCTACCAATGGCAGGGCAAGAATAACATCTATGTGTTTTTGCAGGTAAGTATCATTACTGATTACCTTGCCAAGGCTATCTACATCTGCAAATTCGAATTCAGCTTTTTCAGCCATTTCCAGCACTTCTTTTCCATCTGCATCGCTAATGAATTCACCTTTATCATTTAACAGCTTTAAAGCGTTCCATTGCTTGGGATTGTGGCTTGCAGTTAAAATGATACCGCCGCCTGCTTTTTCCATAGGCACGGCGATCTCAACGGTTGGAGTGGTAGAAAGCCCGAGATCGATCACTTCAATGCCTAAGCCCTGCAGTGTCCCGATGACCAGGTTGTTTACCATGTCACCAGAAATCCTGGCATCGCGGCCAAGTACAATTTTTTTAACGTTGGTTCTGTTGATTACCCAGGAGCCATAGGCTGCTGTAAATTTTACGATATCTATTGGGGTTAAACCATTGCCGGCAATGCCACCAATCGTCCCCCTGATTCCGGAGATTGATTTTATTAGTGTCAAGTTATTTAGTTTTTACCAAAAATAAGAAAAATTAGGCTAACCAATTATTTAACTTAGGTCATTAATCACATTAATGCAGTTTAATTGCATTTGGTTTTTAAATTATCCGCTTGGTTGGAGAGCAAAACACTATATTTGTCTTTTTCTAAACATTAAAAATACTGGCTCTATGCAGCGCAAATGGTTTCAATACTGGTTTAACTCCCCTTATTATCACATCCTTTACAGTCAGCGTAACGATGCGGAGGCAGAGTTTTTAATTGACAACCTATCGGCCTATCTGAAGCCAACGGCCGACTCCCGGATACTGGACATTGCGTGTGGCAGAGGCCGGCATGCCATATACCTGAATAAAAAAGGCTACGATGTAACAGGGATAGACCTTTCGGAGCAAAATATTAAATATGCCCAGCAGTTTGAGCAGAAGCACCTGCATTTTTTTGTGCACGACATGCGCAAACTGTGTTTCATCAACTATTTTGACATTGCGTTGAACCTGTTTACCAGCTTCGGGTATTTTGAGACAGAGAAAGACCATGTGAATGCTTTAAAATCGTTCAGAAAAGGGCTTAAAACTGATGGCACACTGGTCATTGACTATTTCAATACCGAAAAGATCATTAAAAATCTGACCCATAAGGAGACCAAAACCGTGGATGGCATAGAGTTCCATCTCAGTAAATTTGTGGCCAACGGAAAGATCATCAAGCATATAAATTTTGAGCACCGCGACAAACCTTTCGCCTTCGAAGAGCGCGTACAGGCTTTTAAACTGGAAGATTTTGAGCGTATGTTCCAGAAAAGCGGCTTAAGCATTACCGCTAAATTCGGAAGCTATGGCCTGGACGAGTATGATGAGAACAAATCAGAACGGCTAATCTTAATCTGCAAGAAGGCATGATAGAAAGTTTGCAGCAATTTGATGTAGAACTGTTTTTAAAGGTACACAGGGGCCTGGCCAATCCATTTTTCGACTGGCTGCTGCCGTTGATGCGCAACCGGTATTTCTGGGCTCCATTATACCTGTTTATCGTTGTTTTTAGTTTTATTGAATATAAAAAAAAGGGCTGGTACATCATCGGGATGTTGCTGGTAACCTTTGGCATAGGCGATGCATTGGCATCCAGGATCATCAAACCGCTGGTTGGCCGTATCAGACCCTGCAACGAAATGACCCTGACAGATCAGATTATCCACAGGGTGCCCTGCGGAAGCGGCTACAGTTTCCCTTCGGCGCATGCAACCAATCATTTTGCTATAGCCATCTTCCTGATCTTCGTTTTTTATCCTAAATGGAAGCCCGTATTGCCCATTGGCCTGGCATGGGCATTTATCATTTCTTTTTCACAGGTATATGTCGGGGTACACTACCCTATAGACACCATGGTCGGCGCAGTGCTTGGAACAGCCATTGGCTTGTGCACCGCTAAAATTTATAAAACAATACAACCACAGCAATAATGGAAATCTGGAAATTACTCATATTATTTCTAAGTGCTTTTTTAGGCGGCGCGGCCATCTTCTTAGTAAAGAGCGACAAGTCTCAGTTGTTAAAGTTAATCCTGTCCTTTAGCGGGGCTTACCTGTTTGCCATTACGGTTTTACACCTGATCCCTGAGGCTTACAGCGGACCGGACCACGACGAGATAGGCATCTTTATTTTGATCGGTTTTCTACTGCAGATCCTACTTGAACAATTTTCTGAAGGTGTGGAACACGGGCATATCCATAAGCATAACGACAATCATGTGTTTCCCTATGGCATCATGATCAGCTTGTGCCTACATGCATTTTTAGAGGGTATGCCTTTGGCAAAAGACCAGCACAATGCCTTAATTTATGGTATTGCCCTTCACCATATCCCTGCAGCATTTGCATTGGCCAGTATCCTTGTGCAGAGCCATTTTAACCGGAACAGTGTGATCCTTTACATCAGTATTTTTGCCATTATGGCCCCATTGGGCTTTTACGTGAGTTATGGACTGAGCAATGGCAGTATTGGTGGTGTGGAAGCTTATTTCAACAAGATCATGGGTATTGTGATCGGGATATTTTTACACATATCTACTACGATCCTGTTTGAATCAAGCGTCGATCATAAGGTCAGCAAGCGTAAAATGATAGCGGTAATCTGTGGTGTAGCCATTGCGCTTATTGGGTTTTATACTTCAGGACATAGCCATCACCACGCGCACTAGCCCCTCATTTTGTCGAGCAGGGTATTGAGCTGAATGGCCTCTTCTTCGGTTAAATTACCTGAAATAAGGACAGAAAGGCTCACATCTTTATCCATTTCGCTAAGCAGTGCCAATCCTTTATCACTGATCAGGATGTCTACCGAGCGCTTGTCTTCTGCATTGGGCGCCTTAAGCACCAATCCTTTCTGAACCAGCCGGTCCACAATTCTGGAGGCATCACACATTTTATCCAGCATCCTAGATTTCAGTAGGTTAATGGTAGAAGTACGAGGGTATTGTCCACGCAATATCCTCAATATATTGAACTGCTGTGTGGTGACATCAAAAGGCAAAATCGTTTGTCTTAATTTTTCTGTACACCAGTTACTACTGTGCAGTACATTTACGATAACCTGGTGGTGTATGCTCTCAAATCGGGTGGTTTGCGTTTCTTTCTGCAGCTCCATCATGAATTTCCTTTATTTATCTTTTCCCGGTTTTTGTTTCAGCTTTGTCCTTCCAAAACCCCACGGACAATGTTTACATTTATTCTTACAACAGTACCCTCTTTTCAGGTGGTACTCCCGGGTAAATACCATTAAACCTTGTTCGTTAAAATAGTAATCCACCCCTTCTTCCATCAGCTAAGCAATTTAACGACCAAATTTCCTTCGAAATATTTTTTGAGCTGTACTCCACTGCCATGGTTGGTCCATATTTGCGAAGGTTGTACCTTTTCCACTGTCAAAAGGATATCGTTCCAATCAGCATGGTCGGAGATGTACAATTGGATCCCGTTCTGGTTTTGCAGGTGCTTCCAGCCTGTTGCAAAGGCCCTGACTACGTTAACGGCCCTGAAATAGCTATTGAACACCATAGGCGGTACCAGGTATACCATATTGCGCTGGTTGTTTTTCATCACCTTACGGTCGTAGGGCTCATGTCGACCGAGATCTGCTCCCATCTGCTCATATATTTTTACAAAAGGCAGCATACTGTGGTGCAGCAATATCCTTTTTTCTATACAATGGTCATTCATCAAACTAATCAGACGCTGGCACTTGCCCAGGGCGTAAGCCCCCAGCATGATGTTACTTTGGGTGCTGTTCAGCTTCAGGATTTCCTGTTCGGCTACGGGATGTGCCGTTTCTGGATCAGCAAAAGTTGTTTCAGTGATCAGCACATCGGCTTTTACAAATTCAATGGGTTCACAGGTTTTATCGGGCTGCAGCTTATAATCGCCTGTATAAAGGTATTTTACGCCCATGTATTCCATTAAAACCTGTGCAGAGCCCAATATATGTCCTGCTGGTACAAAGCTGATCTTTATCCCGTTCAGTTCAAACGAAGTATGATAAGATTTGATGTAAAAGGCTTCACCGGCAAATTTCTTGTAGCGGTGTTTCATAAACAATGCAGTGGCTTCGGTGCAATATACCGAAAGGTTCCCTCCTATGGCGTGATCTCCATGTGCATGCGAGATGACCGCGTGTTTGACAATTTCTTTGGGGTCTAAAAAAAAATCACCGTATCTGCAAAACAAGCCTGTTTTGGTGGCTACTATAAAATCATCGAGTATCATTCAGAGGAGTTTAAAAACAGCTGATGCAGTTTGGTTATCTGAATGATCAGCGAATCTGTTTCGTTGTTATTTATAAGCTGGTCTGCCAGTTTAATTTTCTCTTCGTCGGGTAGCTGTTTATCCATACGCGCTTTCACCTGCGCTGCAGTTACACCATCCCTTTCCATTACACGCTGCAACCTCACCGGTTCTGGTGCCAGCACCAATATATTCTGATCGCATAGCTTATAGGAACCACTTTCAAATAGCAAGGCAGCTTCTTTAAGCACATAAGGCACCGCCGCCGGAACCTGCTTTACCCAGCTATCGAAGGCCCTGAACACGGCAGGATGCACCAACGCATTCAGTCTGGCCAGTTCTTCGGCATTGTTAAATACTATACCGGCAATGTGCTTGTTATTTAACGATCCATCGGCAGTGTAGCTTTCTTTTCCAAAGGCACTTTTAACACCTGCCACCAATAGCGCATCACTCACCATAATTTGTTTGGCTACGGTATCTGCGTAAAAAACCGGGACACCCAATGTCTCAAACACTTTGCATACGGTTGTTTTTCCGCTACCTATACCTCCTGTTATCCCAATCTTTAGCATTATTTTTCTACAATAAAATCAACTTTTCCTGGTTCTACCTTCAGCAATCTGCAGTAGTCAGGAAAACGCACGATCTTCACACTCAGCCGGCTGTGGTTTAACACTTTCCATTCGTTCATATCTACAACCGCCTCTATAAAATCTTCATTGATCTGATTGTATTTCGACAGGGCAACGAGGAAAGTAACCTTTACTTTTTTTGGATACAGCTTTATGCTGTAATACTCCCTGTTATTGGTAATTTTCAGGGGAACTTCAAGTATCTTTTCGGTAAATTCATCGACAGGCACCTTAACTTCTACGCTAGCCGGAAAAATACTTACATTTTTCATGCTGCTTTGGGTCATGGGCACCACACTTCTGGCTGTTGCCTGCAAGTCATCCAGTTTTAAGGAATCTGTTTGCCACTCCCTGATCCTTTTCAGTTCATCCTCGGGCCCGGAGATGGTGACATAATCGGGCATAATTTCAATTGGATTGGAAATCCCGTACTGCTGCTTAAAATTCAGGCTGGAAACCAACTTTACAGGCACCCTTTTTACAGTTTTTTCAGAGAAGTCGAAATAAAGGGTGTCGGGTTTTACAGAAATAATTTTCTGCGATGTTTCCAGCTGCCTGTTTACGTTAAACAGTTGCTCTGAGAAGAGGATGTAATTCCTGTTGTTGAGTTTCTCCAGGTTAATGGATATCGAAGGAGGTTTTACCCTTAACCTGGCAAAAAGCAGCTGCCATCCTGTACCTTCAACCTGGAGGTCAACGGTATCCGGCTGCAAGGGGTGAAAAGCTTTTTTCTGGGGGATATTGGTATACTTGAGTACGGTTTTAGCCGTATATACATATTTATTGTCCAATGCCATCAATAACCACGCTGCAATTGCGATCAACAGACAGGTGATTAAAACCAGGAAGCGCTTCCGCTCAATTTTTGTGAGTTTGATAAACGGCATATCGTTAACAAATATACTCAAATGCAAAAGCCGCACCAAACAAGGATGCGGCTTTTACCTTTAATGATTTTTAAAGCTACGCTTTAGGTGCTTCTTCTGCTTTAGGTGCTACCGCTTTGGTTGCATCTAAGGATACTGCAGTTTTATCGAAGCGGATTTTGGAACCACCTTCTACTTCAATTAGAAATGTGGTATCGTTCATATCTGCTATACGGCCGTGAATACCGGCTGTTGTTACAATTTTATCTCCTTTTTTCAAGCCTTCAACCATTTTCTTAAGGTCTTTGGCTTTTTTTACCTGCGGCCGGATCATGAAAAAGTAAAATACTACCATAATCAAAACCATAGGTATTAATGTACTTAACATGCCATTTCCCTGGGCTTGTAAAATTATTGCTGATGTCATATGCTTATTTATTAATTGCGTTTTTTTTTAATTGGATTGCTCTTTTACTTCGCCTGTTAAATGCAGACTGGCGATATGAGGTTGTGCGTTTGAGGTTACTGTAATGACCTTATCCTGCATACCTGATTTACCATTGCTGTCAAACACTACTTTGATTTCTCCTTCTGCACCTGGCTTGATCGGCTCTTTAGGCACTTCCGGAACGGTACAGCCGCATGTAGCTGTTGCATTTAAAATGATCAGCGGACTTTTTCCCGAGTTTTTGAACTTATAGCTGTAGGCTACTTTTTCGCCCTGATTTATTTTACCAAAATCGTAGTTTTCTTTTTCAAAACTGATCACGGCCGCATTGGCTGGTGCAGGTGCATCAGCACCGGCCTGCACGCCTGCAGTTGCGGTATCGGCCTGCGCCGATCCCTCAGTTGTTTTAGTAGTGTTTTGGCATGATGCAAATGTTATAGCTGCCAGTGCCAGTACAAAGATTTGTTTCATATTTATTCTTCTATTAATCCGCGACCAATTTTATGTATACTATTGGTTCTTTTTAGGTCGCCCAAAATTTTGTCCAAGATACCGTTAATAAATGAATTACTTTTCGGTGTACTGTAATCTTTTGACAGGTCCAGGTACTCATTAATGGTCACTTTAACAGGGATAGAAGGGAAATTCATCAACTCACAAATGGCCATTTTCATCAGAATGGTATCCATCAGGGCAATACGCTCCGACTCCCAGTTCTTGGTCCTGTCGGCAATAAGCGCCTGATAGTCTTTGTCATTCCTAAGGGTATACATGAACAGGTCTTCCACAAATTTACCATCTTCGGCCCAGTCCTGACTAATTGGTGTCAGTTTATTTTTGAAAGGATCTTCTGATGTAAAATTTTTGATGGTTTTGGCTACCATCCCCTGCATTACCTCTTTGTCTACAGACCAGTTGATGAATTTATCTTCAAATGCCTGTATAATGTTGTGGCTTTTCAGTATGATCTTTCTGAATATGAATTTGATGATGGTCTTTGATTCTTCCAGGCTGTTGTCTTCATCGGCCAGATAGGCTGTGTACTCGGGGGTAACCTTTAATGTATTGAAGATGGCTTTTACAAATTCCGGATCGGACATCCAGTTGATCTTGTATTTATGCACTGCAGCACTAAAATCAGGGTTTTGTTTTAATGTAACTGCAAACTTGTTGTTCAGCAGTTTCAGGTTAGGGTTAAGATCTTCAGCTGTAGGCAGGTGCTTATTGGCACGCTCTGTAGCATCTATTTCTGTGTACTCTGTAACCTCTACCAATAGCGAAAGCATCCATATATACATTTCGTATACATTGTCAATACTTTGCAGGAGTGCTTTCTTTGAGGAAGCGAGATCCCTTTTGTCTGTCATGTGCCAAGCAAAAATGTTTTGCAGAGCTTTAATTCTTAAGTGCCTTCTATTTAACATGAATGTAAGAACGAGTGGTAAATTACCAGGTGATTAAAATGATGATTTTATTTTTTTGATATCTATTATTCTTTTTTCAGCAATACGGTTCGCAGCCCAGATTGTTGGTATATTATCTGTTTTAGACATCTTAATAACGTCTCTTGTGGCGTTATAAATATTCTCTGTAAGCTGCATGGTACGTTTTTTACCAAATCCTGTAAGTTCAGAATAGCAACTGATGAGCCCGCCGGCATTGATCAGATAATCCGGAGCAAATAAAATGCCTTTTTCCAGCAACAGCTGTCCATGCACATTTTCATCTGCCAGCTGATTATTTGCAGAGCCCGCAATAATGGCAAATTTCATTTTGTTAATGGTTTTATCATTAACTGTGGCGCCCAAAGCACAAGGGGCATAAATATCTGCATCCAACCCGAAGATTTTATCGGCGCTGATTGGCTTTGCTTTATAGGTACGCGCAACATGCTGCAAACGTTCTTCATTGATGTCGCTGATATAAACCTCTACATTTTCTGCCCTCAGCAGCGCCACCAGGTGCTCCCCTACATTTCCTATTCCCTGAACCACAACCGACCGCCCTGCAAGCATATCTGTGCCAAAGACCTCTTTAACACAAGCTTTAATACCTAAAAATACGCCTTTGGCTGTAGTTGGTGCAGGGTTACCGGCACCGCCCAATGATTCAGGTACACCCGTAACATGGCTGGTTTCCATGCGGATATATTCCATATCCTTTGTAGTGGTCCCCACATCCTCGGCAGTGATAAATTCCCCGTTCAGGTTTTTGATGAACCTGCCGTAACTGCGCATCATGGCTTCAGATTTGCCTTTTCTGGAATCACCGATGATGACCGCTTTTCCACCGCCTAAATTGAGTCCTGTAATAGCAGCTTTATAGGTCATGGCGCTCGATAAGCGGAGCACATCTTCCAATGCTTCGGCCTCTGTTGCGTAACTCCACATGCGGGTTCCGCCCAATGCAGGGCCTAATGTAGTATCATGAATGGCAATAATTGCTTTTAATCCGGTATCGGGATCATTGCAATAAACGACTTTCTTGTGCCCCGATGCACTTAATTGATCTAAAACTGAATTCACAATAGAACTATTACCAGACATATAATTTTATTTATCAGATATCCCGCAAAACTAGTATAAAAAAACATTATTTACATTGTTTTAACCAAAGAGTTTAAAAAAAATACCTTCATTTGGATAACTTTACTTCATAATGAAACACCTGCGTTTTTTAAACAAATACTTCTATAAATATAAATGGTGGATTATTCCAGGGGTCTTTTTCGTGATCATCTCCAATATTTTTGGTGTAGTCCCGGCCCAGGTAATCGGCCATGCCTTTAATCTGATCACCGAAAACATACAGATTTACAGGTTGTTTAATGGCTTTGAGCGTGCTTCAATCGTATATGATACCTTCAGCTACAGCCTGTTTTATTTTGGCCTGCTGGTACTCGTGCTATACCTGCTGAGGGGGCTCTTCCTTTTCTTTATGCGGCAAACCATCATCCTGATGTCGAGGCACATAGAGTTCGACATGAAAAATGAAATTTATGCACACTATCAGAAATTAAGTCTGGGCTTTTATCGTCGCAACAATACCGGCGATCTGATGAACCGGGCTACTGAAGATGTAAACCGGGTGAGGATGTATGTGGGGCCGGCAATCATGTATACCATCAACACCGCTGTGTTGTTTCTGCTGGTCATCTATGCCATGTTTTCTGTGAATGTAACACTGGCCATCTGGTGTTTGCTGCCCCTGCCGGTACTGGTGGTGATCATTTATTTTGTCAATACGCTCATCAACCAGAAAAGCGAGCAGATACAGGAACAGCTTTCCAGGCTATCCAGTTTTGTGCAGGAGCGCTTTTCAGGAATAAGGGTCATTAAATCTTATGTCAGAGAAGATTATACCCAAAAGATATTTGCGGCCGAGAGCCAGGGCTATAAGCAAAACGCCATGGGCCTGGTTAAGGTGCAGGCACTTTTTTACCCCACCATGCTGCTGCTGGTAGGTTTAAGTACTATCCTTACCATTTATATTGGCGGTATACAGGTCATCAATGGCTCCATCACACCTGGTAATATTGCTGAGTTTATCGTTTATGTCAATCAGCTTACCTTTCCGGTTTCCATGCTGGGCTGGGTAACCACTTTAATTCAGCGCGCCTCGGCCTCTCAGAAGCGCATCAACGAATTTTTACAGCTGCAACCCGATATTGTTTCTGAAAATGTAGAAACACCGCTGCTGAGGGGAAACATTAAATTTGAACAGGTTAGTTTTACCTATCCGGATACCGGCATACAAGCGCTGAAAAACGTAAGTTTTGAAATTGAACAGGGACAATTTGTGGCTATAATTGGCCGTACGGGATCAGGAAAATCGACCCTTGCCAATTTAATTATGCGGATGTACGACATTGACAGCGGCAGGATCAGTGTCGACGGGCAATCCCTCCGCCAGCTCAATTTAAATAACTACCGCAACCAGATCGGCTTTGTACCACAGGAAGTCTTTCTGTTCTCGGATACGATCAAGAACAATATTGCCTTTGGTTTAGACCAGGTTACAGAGGAAGAAATAGACAATGCGGCAAAAAACGCAGCGGTTTACCACAACATTGTGGGCTTTGAGCAGAAGTTTGAAACCATGCTCGGAGAAAGGGGCATTACGCTTTCAGGCGGACAAAAACAACGTGTATCTATAGCCAGGGCATTGATTAAAGAACCACGTTTATTGATATTTGACGACTGCCTTTCAGCGGTAGATACCCGGACAGAAGAAGAAATTTTGAGAAATCTGGGCAAAATAATGAAAAATAAGACGAGTATTTTAATTGCCCACCGGATTTCAACCATAAAAAATGCGGATAAGATTATTGTACTGGACGATGGAAAAATCATTGAACAGGGCAACCACGAGCAGTTATTGCAGCTGAACGGGGCCTATGCAGAAATGTACCAGAACCAATTGCTGGAAGAAGAAAATCAATCTGTTTAATTTCATTTTGAACTTTAGTAATTATTAGTTTATATTTACCCGAACCAAAACCAAGATCAATACCAACCATGGGAGAATTTGACAACAAAGAGAGAGAAGAGGTTTTTTCTAAGAAAGTAAGGGCAGGTAAGAGAACTTATTTTTTCGATGTAAAAGCAACCAGATCAGGAGATTACTATCTAACCTTAACCGAAAGCAAGAAAAGACTGGAGGACGGTGTTTTTGTAAAGCATAAGATCTTTTTATACAAAGAAGATTTTGAGAAGTTTACTGAGGGATTAAATGAGACTGTTGAATACATTAAAAACCATCAGGATGTGGTAGAAAAACGCTACGAGTATTCTGAGAACCACGAAGGAGTTAAAAGTCAGACAGACGATTATTCTTTCTAGAAAATATATTTACAAAAAAGCCCGGTTCATATTCAAATGAACCGGGCTTTTTTTATGGTTTGAGTTTTTACCGGTTAATTTTTCGGCAAAGATTTGATGGCTACCGTTGTTACGGTTGCTGCTTTACCCGGTCTGCCCAAAGCATTAAATACCCTGAACTGAAGAGTTCCTTTTGCGGCAAGTGGCCCGGTATACACCTTACTGTTTACAGTTGGCATTGATCCGTCGGTAGTATACCTGATGACCATGCCAGGATATTCCACGTTGGCATGCACCATGCCATTTTCGACCAGGGTGCCAGGGGTCGGAATACGGTAGTTATAACCACCTGCATAATGGTCTATCCGGGGCAATTCCCTTTTGGCCATTGTATTCATAAATTCAGACCAGGCTTGCTGGTACATTTTATTGCTTTTAAGTCCGTCGGCTTCTGTGGCCCATGCAGGATCTGTAGCCCAGCCCCTTTCCGCCACTGCAAAAAGCTTTGGCAGCATCATGTATTCAAACCTTTCGGCACTGGTGATGATCTCGCTCCACAGCGGCCCCTGGATTCCGACGATATTTGACTTTCCAACTTCGGTAAGCATGGTTTTACCTGCTGAGGCCTGCTGTGTCATCGCCTCGCCGTTGGCGCCATCTTTAGGGTTTTTAAACAGGTTAAAAGGGATAAACTGATAAGGTTTTTCGATGCCTATATAACCACCCCAGTATTGCCCGGGCTCATCAAAGGCCGGGTTAACGGCCAGGTCAAGATAAAGATTGGTGACACAGGTAAGGACTACCTTGTAACCGGCATTGGCCAGTTTGTAAGCCAGGTCTTCATTGCCTTTAAGATTATTCCATACATCCGCATGAAAATTTTCACCGGCAAAGCGGGTATCCAGCACCATTTTCTTTTGTCTGTTTACCATGGCTTTACGCAGCCCTATTTCCTCCCAGCCCGAAAGATAAAGCTGCTTCTTTTTAAGCATGGCATTCACCCTCTTAAAGTAATAATACCACAGTTCATCCACACCATCAATGGAGGGGTCTTTTTTGAGCAATTCATTTACAGCAGGCGATTTTTCCCATACCCCGGCAGGCACTTCATCACCACCAAAATGGATGGTTTGAAGGGGAGCACCAGCTTCGGTATACATGGCGCGCATTTCATCTACCACCTTCTCCAAAAAAGCATAGGTTGAAGGCAGGGCAACGTTCATGATGTTATCGTTCCAGCCCTGTACCGATCGGTATTCCGATTTATCCTGTTTATCGCTAAGCAGGTACTGTTCTGCCGCTTCCTTCTTACCTTCTTTCATGAGCCTGTTATACCTGGCATCCATAGACCGCACTGCAGCCCTGGCATGTCCGGGTGTTTCAATTTCCGGAATCACGCGGATATGGCGCGCGTGCGCATACTTAAGAATTTCGATAAACTCTGCCCGGGTATAAAAACCGCTGCCCGAATTTACATCCGGATAAGGTCCTGATCCGAAAGAAGGCATAAGGTGATCTTTCTCGTCCAGGGTATGCCCCCGATGCCCGCCAATGGCTGTGAGCTCTGGCAGGCCCGGGATTTCCAATCGCCAGCCCTCATCTTCATTTAAGTGGAAATGCAGCACATTCATTTTGCACAAGGCCATTACGTCCAGCGTTTTTAGCACCTGTTTTTTGGGTTGAAAATTCCTGCCCACATCCATCATGATACCCCGAAATCCAAAACGGGGGGCATCTTCAACGGTTACTGCGGGAACAGCAATTTCCTTTTGTACACCTTTCCAGGATAAAACAGGGAACAATGTTTTTAAAGATTGTAGGCCATAGAATGCACCCGCCGGGCCGGCGGCAGTAATCAGGATTCTTTCGGGCGTAACACTAAGCTCGTAGGCCTCGGCGCCATTTAGTTCTCCTTTTTGAATTCGTACCACATTTTTCTCCGCATTCCCTTTAAAAACAGGGCGTTTGCCCAGCATATGCGACAGTTCATCGGCAAATAAGCCGGCTTCTTTACTAAATTCCTGATCGGCAACTATACTTACAGAGGGGGCCAGCTTAAAAATACCCTGATTTTCCTTATAGGATACAGGTGTTGGAAAAATCCTGGTCAGCTGACTGTTGGGCAGGTTCTTTATCAGTTGATTTTGCCGGTAAATATCGGCCGAGAGCTTTGTTTCCGTTTCTTCAAAAAGTTTGACCGGGTTGATGTTTTTGTGCTTAATGGCATAGGCTTTTGAGGCTGCACTGTCCCATACAAGGTAAAAGCCTAGTGAAAGGTCGGTCTTGTTCTTGATTTCTGTAGAAAGTACCGTAATCGTTTTTGATCCCCCTGCTTTAATAGCAGTAAATCCTTTTTTAGGCCTCAGCTTAAACAGATCGCCATTTACCTGTTCAATGTTAAACAAAAGACTATCGGCACCGCCTACAGACATGGGCCTGGTGTTGAAATAAATGGTCCAGCCACTGGCTGGAAAACTCTGTTTGCCTTTAATGCGAAGGGTAAAAACAGATAAGGTTTGTTCGGAACCTTTGTAATTACGGCTCAGGATCTCGCGGCTGAGCTCGAGGTTGTCCACGTTAAAACCAGGTTTTTCCTGAGCAAAACCGTTAAGCGCGTTGAGCGCATTAAGCCACAGGAGCAAAGCCATGGTAAAAGCAGTTTTCTTCTTCATTTTGAGAGTTATGATCGGGTGATAGTTAAACGCGTATGTATATTTTTCTTTTGTCCAGGATATAGCCTATCACCCAGCATACCAGCATAAAGCAAATGGCAAAGAGCAATGAACCTATGGGACCAGGGGCAACAACCTGGAAGAAATTGCTGTTTATCCAATTCCTGAAATCTGAATGAGGGAACAGGACATAGATAATACTGAGCAGCAATTCCGACACAAGGTAAATAAACAAGGGGTTTTTCCCAAAAACAGTAAAAAAGCCGGTCCATCTGGTGTAAGCCGAGACCTCTATGCTATAAATAAGCGCCCCGATAATGAGCAGGTCCAGTCCACAGGTCAGTAAAACAAAGGTACTTGTCCACAGTTTTTTATTGATGGGGAACACAGGGTTAAAGCATAGTGCGATGAGGATAAGCAGGCCACCCGCGAGCATCAGTTTAGCGATGGTTTCATACCCTTTGCCCCTTTCCTGTATAAATTTACCGGCATAATAGCCGATGATCACATTTACGCAGGCCGGGATGGTGCTGAGTATCCCCTCAGGATCAAACGCTATACCTTCACCATGATACAGGTGTTTATCGCCAAGCAGGAACAGGTCCAGCTGCTGTCCGGCATTACCGGTCATGCTAAATGGATCGGCGGCATCACCAAATACGAGCAAAACAACCCAGTAGCCTATTAAAAACAACACACTGATGAGCGCTACACTACGGGTGCTCAGGTAATGAATTAAAAGCGAGGCTATGCCGTAGCAAATTGCAATGCGCTGCAAAACACCAAAAATCCTTGTATTTGCGATTGGGGATAAACTGATACCGCCATTTTCATTGTGACTAAAAAACGGGAACCAGTACATCAGGTAGCCGAGCAAAAAGATGAGGAGCACCCGTTTAATTATCGTCATCAGCACTGCGGGATTCTCCATCTGCGCAAATTTTTTCATGGAGAAACTCATGGCGTTCCCTACAGCAAACAAAAAGGAAGGAAATACAAGATCTGTTGGTGTAAAACCATGCCATGCCGCGTGGTCGAGCATGGCAAAAGGTTCTGCGCCAGTTCCAGGTGTGTTCACGATGATCATGAAACACACGGTCATTCCCCTGAATACGTCAAGGGACAAAAAACGTTGTGGCTGGTTCATTTAGGTGGTTATATTAGGTTAATTGTATCCTGGATTTTGTTTCAAAACAGCCGAACCGTTGGCCTGACTTAGATCGATCTGGCGTTGCGGAATCGGGTAGAAATCGTGTTTACCTTTAACAAACCTGCCTTTTCTTACATCCGAAGTAAACTGTCCCTGATAACTAAAATACGCATTTAATTCCTGTTCTGCTATTCCCCATCTTACCAGATCAAAAAACCGATGCCCTTCCATGGCCAGTTCTATTTTTCTTTCGTAATAAATGGCAGTCAGGGCATAGGCTTTCCCCTTCGAAGAAAAGTCGTTTGCCGGGTATTCATTGATTTTATAATTGGCTGCAGGCTCATTTGAAAACCCGGCCGAGGGGTCATGATCGTCTTTGTATTTGTAAAGCCAGGTTACCGGGTTTGCGGCACGCCCCCTTACCCTGTTCACATATTCCTGTGCTTTACTGAGGCTCCCCTCCTGGGCTTCACATTCGGCCGCCATTAACAATACATCGGCAAACCGGATAATGGAATAATTTATTGCTGTTCCGGGTGCCCAGGTTCCCTGGTCGCCATCGGTATCGGCACTTTCATGCCAGTAAACGTTCTTTTTTGGTCCGTATGGCCCGCCATAACTCTGGTCACGCGCCCAGGGTTTGCCGGGATAAATCCCCCAGTCGTGATAAGGAATGCCCCGGCGACCGGCCGTCCAGTCTAAACGCGGATCAAGTGTTCCCTGGTCGGGCGTAAAAGGCTGGTTCCCTTCAATGCCCATATCTGTTTTTACAGGAAAGTTATTGTAATTGCTGATATAGGGTAAGCCTGTTGCAGGGTTGGTACGGAAATGGTTTACCAGGTCAATAGAGGGCTGAAAGAAGCCGCAGCAGCTGAAGGGGCTGCCATCACCATAGGGGAAGTTTAACATATCGCCGTTATTTGCGTGAGAAGGCCCGGAAGCATCTACATTTGCAGCCATCTGGATGACAAATACAGCTTCAGGGTTATTTTCCCGGCTTGGCCTCCAGTTGTCTTCAAACTCTTCGTTAAGGTCGTATTTGAGCCCTGAACTGGTAGTGCCTGCAGTTATCACAAGGTCGAATACAGGTTTGGCAGCTAAATATTTATGCTGGTACAGATAGGCCTTGGCAAGGTAAGCACCCGCGGCCCATTTGTTTGCCCGGCCCAGTTCGGATTGTGCTGGCGGAAGGTTTTCATAAGCGAACTTTAAATCGGCCTCTATTTTGGGCCATAGGTCTGTGTTGTTAGGCTGATTAAAAGCAGTGGTACCTTCATCAATCCAGGGTACCATATTCCACATCTTTTTAAGCTCAAAATAATAATGGCCGCGCAGGAAACGGGCTTGCCCTTCAATGTTCTTCCGTTCATCAGCTGTGATATCGGTTGCTTTGGCCAACAGCTTCAATACATTATTGGTACGGGTCACACATTCAAACAGTGCTTTCCATTTCCCATTGTAAAACACGTTATTGGCATCGGAATAAAAGTTGGCGATAGGGTCTATTGCAGGCTGGTCGGCCCCATCGCTGCCTTTTGAGGCATCTCCACCCGCTACAGCCCCAAAAACCCAGTTTGTTGGCGATACCTGCCATGCATCACCCCCACCAAGGGCCCGGTCTCCTCCTTCCATAAAATCAAGTGCGGCATAGGCACCGATAAGCAGTCCGTTTACCCCATTTTTATTGGCGATGATCTCTTCGCTGAGCGACCCCAGGGCAGGCTGTTCCAAAGCTTTTTTACACGCATAAAATTGTGTGGTAAAAAACAATACAATTAATAGATATGCTGATCTTTTCATGTCTTCAAATGATTAAAAATGTAAGTTTAAACCCAACAGAAAGGTACGCTGACTCGGATAAGAGCCATCGTCTATACCGTAGGCCGTTTGTCCGCCCGGCTCATCGTCATTATCGCTTGAAATGCCAATTTCCGGATCGACACCCGAATATTTGGTGATGGCAAACAGGTTTGCACCTGAAAGATAGACCCTTAACCTATTGATACCCAGCTTATGTAATTTACCTGGGGCTAAGGTATAGCCGATCTGCACATTTTTTAACCGCAGGTAAGCACCCTTTTCGACGAAGTAGGAGTTGGGAACGCTGTTGGTACTGAACGACTGTGCGGTTTCCTGAATCGGGGCTTTTGCATTTATACGTGCAGGTGTCCAGGAATCATAAAGTGCGGTACGGCTCTTTGCCCCGTCAAATGAAGGCATAAAGTCTGTCCACCACTTCACCTGGTTCCAGATTGAGTTCCCCTGAACGCCATAAAAGAAGGCACTGAAATCAAAGGCTTTGTAACTCAGGCCCAGGTTAAGACCATAGCTGAAATCGGGGTTTGCATTGCCTAAAAAGGTACGGTCGTCGGCCGTAATCCTGCCATCCCCATTGATGTCGGCATATTTGAAACGGCCCAGTCCGATATCATTCTGATAAATTGCCGTCTGATCTCCACTGGCTACACGGGCGGCTGCATTGGCGGCTTCAATTTCTGCCTCTGAGTTCCAGAAACCAGCTACCTTATAGCCAAAGAATTCACTGACTGAACGTCCAACAGCATTCCGGATAATGTTACTGCCATCAAACCTGCGTGCATCGATCTCATAATATTTGGCATCAGCAGAAATTTTCTGGATTTCATTGCGGTAAGTGGTGATGGTGGCCGTAGCGTTCAGCTTAAGGTTCTTGCTCAGCATGGTATTTCCCGACAGGGAAATATCGAAGCCATCATTTTTCATCTGGCCAATGTTTACAAAGGGTACCGTTGCTGCACCTACGGTGCCTATCATTTCAGGATTGTACAACAGATCACGGATGTTTTTGCGGTAATAATCTGCCGATATTTCGAGTTTCCCGCCCCATAATGTGGCATCAAACCCGATATTGGCATTGATGTTTTTCTCCCATTTTGCCCCCGGATTTCCAATCTGGTTCTGGTAAAAACCTGCCAGGATATTGTTACCGCCGTTTATGGCATAGTACGACTGACCTATTGCGCTGCCGAAGGTGCTAAAGGAATTTCCACCGCTTACATTCAGCTGGTTCCCCATAATGCCCCATCCCCCCCGCAGCTTCAGGTCGGTAATCCAGGTAGCGCTGCTTAAAAAACGTTCTTTCGAAATCCGCCAGCCTGCGCTTACAGCCGGGAACCAGCCGTATATATTTTCCAGGAACTTGGAGGACCCGTCTCTCCTGATGGTAGCACCCAAAAGGTACTTCTCGTCAAAGCTGTAATCAACCCTCCCGATGAGCGAAAAAAGGGCATCAGCGGTTCTCGAGCTGGATGTTTCCATCGGACCGCTACCAGTTGAAAGATTGGTGTAATCCGGATCAAATGAAAAATAGCCCTTGTTACTGCCCGTCATAGTGCGGTACCTGTTTTTGAAATATTCTGTTCCGGCAAGCACTTTTAAACTATGTTTATCAAAGATTTTATTGAACGACAGGGTATTTGTCCACACGTATTCCAAACCGTTGTAAGCAGTTTCGCTATAGCTGTTGTTGGTGTTGTTTTCTCCATTCTCATACTGTGGATACACAAAGGCATGCGATGAGCCGTAATAGGAATCTCCGCCAAAAGAAGTCCGCAAAGTAAAGGCACCAAAAAGGTCTGCCTCTGCAAAAACATTTCCGAAAAGCCTGTAATCTGAAGCCTTATCGTCTTTGGTACGGTATAACATCGCTACCGGATTGTAGGCATCGCCAAGCTGTCCTCCATATCCCCCTGCAAAATTTCCCATGATGTCATAAACAGGAATAATGGGTTGTTCGCGAAAGGCATGGCCTATGGCATTGTCTCCGCTTAAGCCACCAATCTGGGGGTTGTTGGTAATGGTATAAGCCAGGTTTTCTCCTATCCTGATGTGTTTACCGATGTTGTATTGCGTGTTTGAGCGTAGGGTATATCTTTTTAAATAGGTTTGGGCCAGGGTACCCTGCTGGTTAAAATAGTTTGCCGAAAAAAGATAATTGCCCTGCTCTGAGCCTCCGCTCACTGAAATGTTCTGACTGTTCATGGGCGCCGGGCTAAAAATCTCCTCATACCAGTTGGTCCCAGTTTTATTTGCCCTGTTAATCCTGCGAAAGTTATTGTACTCATTTACCGAAGTAAACAGCGGTTTCACGTAGTAGTTGGCAGGGTTTACCTCCGGATCTCCTTCTTTGGCTTTTAAAGGATAGATGTAATCGGGTAAAACATAAGTTGGCCCGTTTCCGTATAAAGGATCGTCAAATTCATGTGCACCGGAGTTGGTTTCGGCAAGCCTTTTCAGATCGGCCATTTCCTGTGGCGACAGGATGTCCCATACATTTCCTTTTCTGGGACGCTGCGTACCGTAATAGGTATCGTATTTTACGCTTACTTTTTCTTTTCCCTTACGGGTGGTGATGACGATAACGCCATTCGCAGCCCTGGAACCGTAAATTGAAGCTGCACCGGCATCCTTAAGGACCTGCAGAGATTCAATGTCATTCGGGTTGATATCGGCAACGTTCATGGTAGGCACACCATCCACCACATACAGCGGATTGTTGTTGCCAAATGTATTTACCCCCCGTATGCGTACCTGGGGTTCTTCGCCCGGCTGTCCGGACCCTAGAATGGTAACACCAGAGGCCTGTCCCTGCAGCAGGTTATTGACGGAGGCACTGGGCTGTTTTATCATTTCAGAAACGTTGACCACAGAAACTGCACCGGTAAGGTCTTTTTTCTTTTGAGTGGCATAGCCCATCACCACAACTTCTCCTAAAGAGGTTTCATCCTCTGTAAGCTGCACATTTAATGTACCTTGCCCTTTTACCGGTATTTCCTTTCTGATAAAACCGATATAGGAAAAAATCAGGATGGCCTCTGCATCAGGCACCTCTATCGCGTAATTTCCATTGGCATCGGTTATGGTTACCGCTGTCCCATTCTTTACCTTTACGCTTACACCGGGCAGGCTTAGCCCCTTAGCGGTACTTACTTTTCCCTTAACCGGAAAGCGGAGCCGGCTACCATCGGATGTATTGCTCCTTTTTGAGGTCTTATCAGACAGGATGATCCGGTTGTCGATTACCTTGTAAAATATATTCAGTGGGTTTAAGGTTTCATCAAGGAAATCTCCGAGACGCTTTTTGATATAGTTGGCCGAGGTCTTCCGGTCGGCCCCGATAACTGTAGGGCTATAGATGAATTTAACTTTGGTCTGGTTTTGAACCTCTTTTAATATCTCCGTAATTTTGCCATCCTGAATACGGATGGATATTTCCCTGTCCAATACCTCCTGGGCTTTGGTTTCTTTTGCCAGGGCATTGCATGCAAACAGGATTACCAGAAATATTTGGGCTATAGATATTCTCATTGCTGTTTTTATTAAAGCAACAAATCGCTTTTTTTTCATAACTTTAGAAGTTTTGTTCGTTAATGTGAGATTTTTCGTACAGAATTCTTTAACTGGCAATGTCCCGCAACATTGTCAGTTTTTTTGTTTTGGTCAGTAAGTTTTTTTTCTTTTCATTGGCTGGTCTGGTTAGGTTTTTAGAATTGGTTGATGGTATTTATTCCTTTGAGGAGATCATGATTTTAGTTCCTTTCGGCTTATAGCTGGCACCAATAGATTCGCACAGAAAATCCAACTGGCGGTAAAGGTTTTGTTCCGACAGATCGCCCGTAAATGTATAAGTGTACAATTGTTTGTCTTCTACTATAAATTCAATACCATATGATTTCTGCAGCTGGGTCAACACGGTTGCAACCGGGGTATCGTTAAAGAGGTAATTTTCTTTTACCGGGGCCTTACTACCTTTCAGCTCAATCGGCTCGGGGTGGTCAACCAGGCTTGTTGCAAAGGTATTTTTGCTGGCATTGTATACTGTTTTCTGGTTTGGCGTAAGTATCACCCCATTCCGGGATTTCAACAGCGCTTTTAGATTAACATTGCCCGAATTGGGCGAAACAACCACTTTCCCGGTTTTAACAATCACTTCTGTTTCGTTTTTACCGTGATTTGTTTTTACGGTAAAGCTGGTTCCTACCACCCTGGTAATTACATTTTTATTGTACACCAGAAATGGCCTCAGTGGATTTTTGCTGATCTCAAAAAAACCTTCTCCTTCCAGCGCAACTTCCCGCAAAGCTGCAGAGAAATGTGAAGGGTACTTCAATACAGCTTTTGGCTGAAGGATAACCGAACTACCATCTTCCAGTTTAATCGTAACAGGTTTATCTCCGGTATTTGCATATTTCATGGTGCCATTGGAAACATTGGAAACCACAAATTCCGGCTTACGGCTCTTATTCCCGAAGAACAGATAGCCGGCACTGAGCAGCAAACCTGCCAGTACTGCGGCCGCAGAAAATCTAAGTAGCTGTTTAAGCCTGTAGTTGGGCTTGCTTGCTGGTTGTGCAGGTTCCTGCCTGGCCGGAATGGCCGCTTCATGGATTTTATCCCAGAGCTTTTCCTCCAGCCCGGTTATTTCCTCCGCAGCAAGATCCTGCTTGTCCAGCATTCCATACCATTTTTCAACAATTTCTTTCTCTTCCGGAGTACAGCTGTTATTCAGGTATTTTTCCAATAACAAATGAAATGCTTCTCTGCTCATCTTTATAGCTTTTAAACTATATGTAAGCTAAGCCGCCGCTATCCCTAAAAAAATAAAATATTTTTAAAAAAAGATCAGAAAGGCTGCCATCAGGGCCAGGTATTCTTTAAGGTACAGCCGTATGGATTTGAGCGATTGCGTGATGTGGTATTCCACAGCTTTTTCGGAAATGTTCAGTTTTTTTGAAATGTCTTTTACCGATTGGTGTTCAATCCTGCTCATTCTGAAAACCTCAGCAGTTTTTTTTGGCAACAAGGCAATTCCCCTGGCCAGGGCATCAGAGAGTTCATTCAGCATCAGCAGGTAATCGGTATTGTTGACCAGGCTGTTATTGCCGGATTCTTCGACATAGCTGAGGTAACTTTGCTGTACCATTAAAGATTTATAATGATTGATGATACTAAATTTTAAGCTGCCAAACAGATAAGCACTCAATGAATTGATGCTGAGGCTTTCCCTTCTCCGCCACAGGTCAACAAACAGGTTTTGCGTTAACTCTTCGGCGAACTCTTTATGGTAAATTTTCTTATAGGCCGACTGGTAAACCTGTTTCCAATAACGCAGATAGAGCTCTTTAAATGCATGCTCATTGCTTTCTTTTAAAAGAACAACGAGTTCATCATCAGATAAGAGCCTGTAATTCATGAATTTAATGTCTGGTTAAGACAAATTTAGCAATATATTCGAAAGTTGGGCAACAAAAAAAGCCGTATTTGATAGTTACCTATCAAATACGGCTTGAATAAGATTTTTTATAAAGCTTCCACCTTATCCAATAACTCCTGCGCCAATTTTTGGATTTTAGAAGTCTCTGCATCCGCCAGTGCGCGTGATTTTTTTGCCGCCGTCAAAGCCTCGGGTTTCTTTTTCATGGCCAGACATACCCAGGCAAAAGTAGACTGGATACTGTATTCTTCCGGGTTGAGCTCAACTGCTCTTTTTGCCATCAGGTAAGCCTGCTGCATAATTGCAGCTGAAACCTGGTCATTCTGACTTTTTCCTCCAGAGGCCCTTCTGGCCAGAAAGCTCAGTTTTTCTGCTTCATCTTTCAACTCATTTGTTAAAGCTGAACTGGTTAACCTGACATAGTCATCCGTTCTTCCCGCACTAAGGTAATAATCGGCTTCCAGCATTACCCCTTGTTTTCTGCGGTCAATTCTATCTGATTTCTTAAAATAAGCCAGCTTGTCCATAAAAGCCTGCTCGTTATTGCGCATTAAACCATACATGGTATAAGTAACCAAACGGTCTTTTAGCTGATCACGTTCTTCGGCTGTACTCCATTTGTTGTAAGCATTTTCATTGGCCATAAAATGGGATCCAAGTTTATCGCTTTCGTATCTTGCCAGCGTTTTGATCACTTTCCAGCCCAGTTCGGTATTCAATTCCGTTGTCTTGATTCCGCTCACGATATCCCTGCCTATCTTTTCAGCATTTGACCTGTCGGATTTATTCAAAACCAGGTAATAATCCAGCAGGAAAGGAAGGTCACGTGTACCCTCCTCATATCTTTTGTTTAAGTAGGAAAGGTTCTTTTTCGGGTCTGCGGCTTTTTTTCCTTCTTCTAAAAACTCTTGTATGGGCATCCTTGATCCGGTTCTGTGTACAACTTCTCCATTACCATTGATAAACAAAAAGGTAGGGAACGATTGTACACTGTACTTTTTACGCAGTTCTATCCCTTCGCCCTTTTCCATATCAATTTTAGCATTGATAAAATTCTGGTTGTAGAATGCAGCAACTTTTGCATCGGTAAATGCATTCTGGTCCATCCATTTACATGGCCCGCACCAATCCGTATAACAATCTACAAATATCAGTTTGCCTGTTTTTGCAGCGGCTTCGGTAGTTTCTTTCCAGGTCCTGGTCTGGTTAAATTTGATCCCTTCCTGCGCATTTACTTTAAATGCAACCAGGATCAATAGCAATAAACTTAATTTTCTCATGTGTAATCCCATTATTTTTTTATCCTTAGGGTTTAGTTACTTTTTTAACTGGTCTTGTCGAAATAAAAGCGGTATCATCTGATCGCTCTGCCACTACATAATAACCGTGAAAACTTGGATTGCTGTGGTAGTCGTAAGTATAAAACTTTTTACCGTTTTGGTTTACCACAGTGGAAGACAGGTGGTAAGAACCTGCAGAATTTGCTGTTTCTAAAACTGTACCGTATTTAGCTAAAGTGGCATTCACAATGGCTAAATTTGCGTCCGCCAGCTTCAGTTCATCTACAGCAGGTAAATACCAGCCCGCTGTTGTGCCCGGGCTTGCTTTATACTCGTAGGCATACATAAATGCACTGGTAGCTGCAGTCAGCCCCAGGTTGAGCGTTTTGTTGCGTGCTACCAAAGCAAGGGTATTTCCATAACCATCATTATAATCAGGCGTAAAGAAAGTAGTACCAACAGGCCCGAATTTCCTGGTCACGTTTTCTAAAGCAATAATTTTCGCTTCTTTAATGTTGGCCGGATTTACCCAGAACACAACACCGGTTGGCTTGTAGGCAGCATCGTAAACCACGTCTCCTACTTCATAATAGGTTTTAGGTGCAGTTAAAGTATAAGGAAGGGTAATCTCGGCAGAAGTACCGTTTCGTTCTACTTTTAATTTAATATTCCCTTTTCTGTTGATGGTGGTGGATCCAAAGAAATCATTGGGTGCCTTTACGCTAAGTATTTTGTTGCTATAGGTTACCGTCCAATCTGAAGGTGCGGAGACCACGCTTACCGTAGCGCCTTCAGTATGCCGGATCTCCGAACTAAAAGTCTGGCCTTCCTGCGCGTCAAATCTTTTGACTTGAGAGGATAAATACAGACCTGACGAAACCTTATTTTTAGGATGGGCATTCATAAACTCCCACATCAAAGGCATAATGTAAAACCAATTCACACCATGTCCCTCATCTACGATGGAATAGAATTCAATATCGGCTTTGCCACCTCCCCATTTTGTGGTCAGATAAGATTTATAGTTATCGATCTTTAAGGTATCACTGTTCATCGCGTCCGAAACGAAATACCCGCCAATGGTATTGGCCCAGGCTTTTATATTATCCAAAGCTGCAGTATATACAACGGTAGCATCGGTCGTCCCATTAAAAGCCCTGATCGGTACTGCTCTCGATGGAACATCCGAAGCAGACAATTTCATTTGTCCGGAAACCGGCACCGCTGCTGCAAATACTTCAGAACGATAAGAGGCCAATACAAAAGAAAAAATTGCCCCACTGGAATGGCCACAGGTATAGATCCTGTTTACATCGGCAACAGGTGTATGCGTTTTGAAATAATCGACCATGGCATCCACAAATGGCAGATGATAAGCTGAATTCTGCCAGTTTACAGCCGCCCCTGTATCTTCTCCTGCCGGGAAAACAACGATACAGTTTTCTTTGATCGCCAGTTGCGAAAGCGGATGATTCATTGAGATGCCTTGTAAAGGGTCTACCCCTGCACTATAGCTCCCATGAAAGTTAAAAATCAAAGAAATCGGTTTCGATTTATTGATAGAAACCGGCATAAAATACGTAAACCTTCTATCTGATTCTACGCCATTAGTGGTAAGTTTTAACTTGATCTGGTGGAGGCCAGGCAGCAATATGCCTTCGGTCTCGCCCGGTTGTTCACCGTCTACTTCATAACCATCTACCTTTACCTCTTTCTTCTCTTGTGTAAGGTAGCTGCTCTTATCCTCTACACAGGAAGCGAGGAAAAGAAGTGACAGCAATAGCATTGAAAAATATATTTTCATAACTTTCTATCTTTATTTTTAATTAAATATTGTCCAGTTCTATCACTCCGCCATTGGCTTTACCATCTCTCCAATGGGTTTGATATTTGATTTTGACATCAACAGGTATTCCGGATACGCCCACATATTTCTCCTTTAATGTCAATCCCAGTCCTGCTTTGTCCAAACTAAACACCAATACATCTCCTTTATTCTCCTGGCCATTGCCTTCCTTATCTGCCCCATATCGGGACACCCCTATAATTAAACTTTTTTCAGTCCTGGAAACGGTCATACTGGTAATCACCGCATCAGCAGAATAGCCCAAAGACGTTAAAGACAGTACGGCATGACTTTCATTAGGCACACTATTGGAAGTAATATCAAGTATATTGTATTTGTACAATTTATTACCGGATGTAAAAAACAGATAGGGAGAAGTTTTCAGATTGTAAAACTTACTCTTATCGTTGGCCACTCCGCCAGCTACTTCTCCGGTAAGTGAATACTTATTCCCTACTTTACCCAATAGTAAAAAACGAAGTGCATTAGCCGAAGTCTTTAATACTGCGAAAGAAGTTCCGGACTGACTGGTAGCGGATCCATAAACCAATTCATGCCCCGGGAAAGCTTTTACATCCGTAGTCGGGATCGTATAACTCGTGCCGTAACTGGAATAGGCGAAGCGACCAAACACCCTGTCAAACACTATAAAATTGCCTAGAGTATAACCATGCTGGAAAAGCGTTCCATTGGGTGTAGGAGCCATGGTATCATAATAACCAAAAGCAGAAAAATAACCCGTCTGCCCGTACACGCTCTTACGGTTATAAACGAAGGAACTGCTAAATGGAGGAGGCGCTAAAGCTGCGAAATAGAGCGCACCACCTGAGACCAACTGAAATTCTACATTTTGGTGAAAGTTACTTCCATAAGGATTATTTCTCCAAAGTGAAATACCCTGGGCCATAAATTCAGGCTTATACCCTTCTATATTAGGAGGCGGATAAGATGCTGTTCCTGTAAAGGCGGTACCCTCCAGGTACGGGACAACATTCCGTTCCAGACTGCCCTTATCAATCAGGGCTATTTTGTTATCTGCCAAAACCATCACCCGTCCGTATCTGTTCGCAAAGGGCTCAATTGCAGCCAGCGCGGTACCTGTTGGCTCCACCATCAACATATCCAGCCGCTCAGGATTTATACCCAGAGGGGTCCCGAACCGGGGTTCATAATAATTGATGGCCCAATTGGCTGGTTTATCCAAACGAAGATAGGACAGTTCGGCCTTTCCATTGGACTTACTCAATACCATAATCAGGTTCCCGGCGGTAGACGAGGAGACATTCAGGTCAAATCTGAAATACTTTTTGACCTTTGTTACTTTATCTTCCACAATAAAGCGGGAGATCTTATTACCAGGCACCATATCTACCCGGATCTTCAAATTTAAACTGGTGGAAACGATCGTATTACTAATGTCCCAGCTATAATTGAACTTGCTGGTATCACTGTATATTGTACCGGTAACTTTAGGCTCGATTTTTAAGCTATCGTCCATATCGCGTGCGTAATTCTTATCGATTCCTTCAATTGTGACCTCATTTATATCCCGATAATCCGCCTGGTCAGTACCTAGATCTTTGGAACAGGCGCTCAGGAAAAATACGGCAAGAACCAGTAGTATTATATTGCATCTTTTCATTACTTGATCTTTTAAATTAACAATTATGGTTTGGGAACTATTCTGTCGATGTATATCCGGCCTCCGGTTTCATCATCAAAGGTGGGAACAGCGCTCAGGTAACTGGCCAATCCCTGAAAATAGGACCTGCCCTGGTTATTGTAATCAAATTCGCACTTTTGCGGATCAGAGAATTTCTGATTGAAAGAAATCAGGATTTTCCATTTCTTAGGATGGTAAAACTGGAGGGTACTGCGGCCTGGATCTTTCCACCAAATGGGTTCAGACAAATAATTATTAATGTATAGTTTAGTTCTTAAACCATCTTTCATACCCAGATTAAAATCTGCTGTAGGAACCATTTCCAGCATCAAACGTTTATCTTCCGGGTTCGAAAAACTACTGCTCAGGGCCTTTCTTTTCACCACTATCTTCAAGGTATCTTTCATTCTGCCCGCTCTGAAAATCTGTGTGGCCGAAATAGGCTCATAATGTACCCCTTCTACCGCTGTGGTAGAATCCGCAACAATCCGCACCTGATAGTTGCGATCCAGGTTGGAAACGTTGCCTAAAAACTCAACAACAATTCTGGCGGTATCACGTTCAACAGTTTCTTCCTTCATACCAAAAGAATAGGTAATTCTGTCAGAATAGGTCCGTCTGGTTACTTTGTCACTCCCCGTGACCTCATTAAAGTATTTAAACTGAATCCTGGCTTTTTCATCATAAAAATTATCAATATCCTGATTACAGGACGTAAGTATTACCAGGAATACCAACATTGATTTTAACTTAAATATATCTTTCATCTCACCTTTATTTTAATTACGGTTACCTGTTTCAATCTCCTTTAATGGCATCGGGAAGACAAAAATCTTATCACTTGGAGGTACCATGCCAACAGTTCCACTGCTGGTCTGGATGCCCAGATTTAGTCGTTTATAAGCATACCATAATTGTCCTTCGCCTACAAACTCTCTTTTAACCTCCTGCATGATGTAATCCATGGTCAGGTAAGTCCAGTGAGAATTGTTCCGGATCCTGTGATCCCTCAATGTATTGATATAGGTTTGTGCAGCCTGATCATCTTTTCCTAAATAGCATTCCGCCAGAATTAAATACATTTCAGAGAGTTTAATCATCGGCATCTTTGGAAAGAATTTATCTTTGTTAGCTACATTGTATTTTACAAAGCTCCCGTTCACCGTAGAGAACCACTTGATGTAGCGGATATCATCATTATTGCCTTCATATGTTGTTGAAATGTTTACAAAAGGTAAATAGGCAAACCGGGTAGCGTTTCCGGTTACTTCCGGATAATGCAGGCCAATCGTATAATCAGAAAGGTTTTTATTCCTTAGCGAAAAAATATGTTCGTCTGAAAAAAGCATATCAATTTCCGTTTCAGGTTTATCTGCGTTCGCAAAATCCAGCAGCCTGAATCGCTGGGAGTCAATCACTTCTTTTGCATATTTAATGGCGCTTGTTTTATCGCCACGCATTAAAGCCACACGGGCTAATAAAGCCTTAACCCCATACATGTTCATTCGGGCAACATACTTGTCGGCCATGTTTTTACTCGCCATTTCGTAAGGCTTTACCGAGGTAATGGGGTCTTTAGCCAGCAATGTTTCGGCTTCTTTGAGGTCATCAACTACCAGCTGAACATTTTCTTCCACGGTATATACCGGGGGAAGCGATACACCAAACTGCAGGTTATAAGGTATTCCAGCAGCTTTGGGCGACTTTTTTACATCCGGACAAAACATGCGGATCAAATCGAAATGCAGGTAGGCACGCAGCGCATAGGCCTCGCCTAAAACCTGATTTTTAGCTGATGCATCAAGGACCTTATTGTCTTTTCCAGCCCACTTGATAATATTATTGGCACCGCTTATGGCTGCATACAATCCTCTCCAGATTGCTAAAATCCGGCTTTGAGATCCTGCGTCTTCGTAATCATATTTTTTCAACTTTTCATAGTCAGCAGCTATGCCGTCGTAACTATAGTACTGAGCCAATACATCAATATCTTCCATGGTCAGCTTCTGTCCATACAATGCCGGAGATGCCATTGTACTATAAACGCCAGCAAGTGCTTCCTGGTAGCCTTGAGGGGTACTGAAAAGCTTCTCCTCGGTCACTTTATCTGCCAGATCTACATCCAGCCACTTGTTACAGGAGCTGAACAGGAAAACCGAGCATATCATCATAAAAAACTTTATTTTCATATCAATATTTTTAAAATGTCAAATTAAGTCCAACTGTAAATGTCTGCGCATAAGGGAAACTTGTACCTCTTTCCATTTTTACGGTAGAAAATCTAAACAAGTCACTGGTTGATACCATGATCCTGGCCCGCTCCAGCTTCAGGCGTTCCAAAGTACCCTTTGGTAAATCGTAGGATAAAGACAAAGTCTGAAGTCTCAGGAAATCATTTTTTTGAACCAAACGCGTAGTTTGATAAGGCGGCGTGGTGTCATCAATTTTCTTGAATAACACATTATCTCCGGGCTGTTTCCACCTGTCGTATAAAACACGCCTGTCAGCATTAAACCGGGGATCTGAGCCCTCAACTTTCTGTGCCAATGTAGAGTTGTAAATCTTGGCACCATATTCATAAGCGAAAATAAAATACAAATTAAGCCCTTTGTAAAGGAGATTGGACTGGAAAGTTCCCATCCATTCAGGATTCATATCACCTACAATAATTTTATCTTTCGGATCGTAGACAAAGGTCAGGTCTCCGTTTAATTTTCTATAAATTTCATAACCTGTCATCGGATCAATGCCCAGTGATTCTACCACCATTAATGCACTTTGCGACCTGCCTGCCTGATAAGAGCGCAGGGGTTTAGGGCCTGTCACGTTCTCCTTTGAATTTGCTTCCTCATTCATCGCTTCCAATGCATTGGACAGCTTTTTAATTTTGTTTGTATTGGTGGCAGCCCCTAATGTAAAATTCCAGTTTAAGGCATTCTTCTGACCGCGAAGTACATTGAAGCGCAGGCGCATATCCATCCCTTTGTTTTCCATGGACCCCAGGTTTTCGGTATAGCTGGAGAACCCAGTAGAAGGAGCCACATCAATAGGTAACAACAGATTTTGAGTTTGTTTGATATAGGCATCAATGTTCCAGACCAGGAAATTGTTGAACATGGCCAGATCGGCACCTATATTATTCTGTATGGTATTCTGCCATTTTAACGCCGGGTTACCATAGCCGAGCAATTGTGCACCATAATACCCATTGTACTCGTATTCTGAGTTATAATTGTATTTGGTGATTGCCTGATCGGCAGAAAAATTAACCGAACCTGTACTTCCTGTGGAAGCTCTCAACTTTAAAGTTACATCGCTCTTCCACCAGCCTTCTCTATCTACGTTCCAGGCAAGTCCGACCGACCAGAAGGGGGCAAAACGTGATTCTTTACCAAAACGGCTGGAACCATCGGTACGGAAAGAAAGATCCAGGTAATAACGGCTATCGTAGCCGATATTGGCATTGGCAAAAACACCAATCATCCTGGATTTATCAAAATAGCCTGTAGGTTTTGAATTCTCTTTAAATTGCTGCGCATACTGGATAAAATTCATGTTGTCACTCAAAAATCCGGTAGCCGTATAACCTTCGCCAATTCCCGAAGTAGTAACAACGTTTGCCCCCAAACCAATATTGGTCGACACTTTATCCCAAAACACATTATTGTAGGCTCCCGTAATGGTTCCATCAAAATTCAAATCATCACGATCAGAAATGGTGTAACTGCCTCTTTTATTCGTTTCTGTATCTCTGTCAAATGCGGAAGAAAGCGGAGAAAGGTATTGTTCAGTTTTACTTATCTTTTTGCTTAAAGAAGCTCTACCTGTCACCCTAAAATTAGAATTGATGCGCCAATCTACATTAAAGTTATCCTGAATCTCTGTATAGCGATTGTAGTCTGTATTGGGCAAGGCAGCATTAACCATGGGGTTAACTGCGTTATTGAATTCGTAGGAGCGGATAAACTCCCCGGTTTCGCGGTCATAAATCCGTTCAACCGGATTCTGACGGGCATAGGTAGAAAATGAACCGTAAGGAGAATTGACACCTTTTACACCGTTAACGGTCAAATCATTTCTGATCAGGAAGTCAGGTCTTACATAATAGTTAAGACTTACATTGATTCCATAACGGTCACGACCGGATCCCTTCATCACCCCTCTATCTTTGTCGTAGTTTAAGTTTACACCGTAGCGGATGCTTCTGTCTCCACCCTCCACAAAAGCGGTGTAACGTTGGTTAACACTTGTAGTCACGGGTTTAGACAACCAATAGGTATTGACTCCCCGGGCTACTTCAGCCAGGCGGTCACTGTAATCCATATCCAATTTTATCTGTTCCTCACGGCTATTGGTCCGGCTTGTAAACAAACCTGCTAAACGCTCATATTCCAATTTCTCACGGGAATTCATCAAATTATAATCCCGGAGATCCGGTATAGAAAAGGTGGTATTGGAGTTGAAAGAAATCCGGACATCTCCTACTTTAGGTGGGATGGTCGTAATCAAAATTACCCCATTGGCACCTCGGGACCCGTATAATGAGGTGGCAGAAGCATCCCTCAGGATCACGAAAGATTCAATACGGTTCATATCCAGGTCATAGATCCGGGTTGCTGATACCTCTATACCATCTAACAGGTACAACGGCGCATTGGGATTACTTCTTGAATCGTCGGCACTTGACCTCAGGTCAAAGCCATTTTCACCCCGGACAGTAATTTCGGGTACCCGGTTCGGATCGGAACCAAATTCTAAATTCGGTGCCATTCTGATTGAAGGATCAAATGCATTTAGCGCCTGCATAAGGTTCAGGGATCCCACTTTTCTCAATTCGTCGCCCTGTACTACCACCTGAGAGCCCGTAACACTTTGTTTTGTTCTCTTGAAATAACCCGTAACTACTACATCATTTAAACCCGCAGCTTTAGGTTGCAGTGTAATCAACATATTCCTTTTCGGTAAAACTTCCTGTTTTTCGTAACCAAGGTAACTTACCTCCAGAATACGTGTAGAATCAGGGATAGTCAGTTCAAAACTGCCTTTTTCGGCTGTTTTCGTGCCTATTTTTGTATTTTTTACCTGAACAGTGGCACCAACTAAAGGTTCTCCTTTCTCGTTCATTACCCGACCCTTTACGATAAAAGCGGCAATTCTGTCTGTAAACAAATGCGGTACGCCATCGTACAAAGGGCTGAGCAAAACCGTCTTGTCAACAATAGAGAATTTTAATGATTGTCCGTTCAGACATTCGGTTATGGCCTCTGCCAGGGGAACGTTTTTAAGGTTTAACCCGATCCTTACATCAGGATTGAGCAGTTTGGGATTATATAAAAACCCATAGCCGGTTTGCGCTCCCATTTCATGGAATACCTGCTTAAGGCTCATATTTTTCCCTTTAATGGTAACACGCTGAGAAAATGAGCTGGCATTTACGTGTAAAAAAGCAACGAGTATAAAAATAGAAGTGAGTTTCATTATCAATATCGTTCTATTGAAACGCTTATAGAGCGTCTCTTTTCCAGATGTAAGTCCACCAGGGGGCTGGTCTTGCAAAAAACCTTGCTTGCACAAGCTCTTGCAATACTTAATAAGTTGCATACTTTTGTATTGGTTGAGGTTTAGAGTAAAAAAGATATTAGCGTGTCGTTTTTTTTTGGTGAGCCTCAACTGTTTAACGGGTTCCGATGGCGATCGGGATCCGTTTTTTTATGGCTCACAGCGGTCTTTTGGTCTAGGTTTTAATCATAATTGGTTCTGTTTTTTAAGTTTTAAGTTTAGTTGGTTATTTATAGGGTATTACGGTTACTGTTTTTCCATTAATGACAAAATCTACCTGCTCAGTTCCTTTAAGCAGTTTAAGCGTTTTTTTAACATCGTCTCCCCTTGAGAACCATCCCGTTAAGACAACATCGGTAAAATCGCCCTTGTAACGTACATCCACATCGTACCATCTGGCTACCTCATGCATCACTTCCCTGATATCGGTTGCCTCGAACCTGAACATTCCGTCTTTCCAGGCTACAGCAGCATTCACATCAACATTTTTAGCTACCGAGATGGTATTGTCACTGGTATTTAAAGCGGCTTCTTCGCCTGGCACCAGCAAGTAACCAGTCTGGTCTTTACTTACCTTAACTGCACCTTCAAGCAGGGTGGTTTTGATTATATTACTTTCCGCATAAGCATTGACGTTAAAATGCGTACCCAATACTGTTACTTCCTGTCCGCGGGCAGTGACTATAAAGGGCTGAGCAGCATTTTTTGCAATTTCGAAATAGCCTTCCCCATTCAATTCTACCCTTCTTTCCTTTCCGGAAAAACGCGTTGGAAAGCGTAATGAAGAGGCGGCATTGAGCCAGATAGCCGATCCATCCGGCAGAATAATTTTATATTGCCCGCCACGTGGCGTAACCAAAGTATTAAAAGCTATTGCTGCATTTTTCTGCTCTGCTTTCGCTTCGTACACCAGCTTCCCATCTGCGGTTTTGGTTACTACTACACCATTCTTATTGTTAATTTTTCCTTTTGCAACCTGCTCCAGATTAATCACCGTACCATCTGCAAGGGTAAGCCTGGCTTTGTCTGTCTGAGGCTTAAATTTTACATAACTGGTTGTAGCTTGTGTTTCATTAACTGGTTGCGGGTAAAAATAAAATACAGCAGTACAAACGGCAATAAAAAATATAGCGGCGGCGGCGGCCCAGCGAAAATAAAATTGCCTTAAAACTGCCTGGCGCTTTTGAGGAGCTGCTCTTTTTGCCAAAATCTGCTGAAAACCAGCGTCAAGCAGACGTTTGCTTTCTGCATCCATTGGCGCTTCGTACTGGTCTTCCAGCACCGGACTGATTAATGCTTCCAGCAGCTCGTCGTGTTTTTCGGACGCAGACAGGTAATCCAGAAGCTGCTTCATCTCATCCGGACTGCAACTTTGGTCTAGGTATTTTTGAAATAAAATATGGAGCTGCTCTGTATTTTTCAAAAGTTCTTTTTATTGTATTACGCCTGAAAAAAGAAATCATACTACTGCCTGGGAAAAAAAATAAATTTAATTTATGCCGCGGGTAAGCAGGATGGAAAGAATGATCACAAGTGCATCGGTTGAAGACAACATGGCCGTTTTTACACTTTTTACAGCTTTAACCAGCTGATTGCCGACGGTAGCGGACGAAATGCCCAATATTGACGCTGCCTCTTCGTAACTTTTACCTTCCATTTTGCAGAGGTTAAAGATTTTTTGCTGTTGGGGAGGTAATGCCTGGATTGCCTTGTTCAAAATAGCAGAAGTCTCCTTATGAAAAAAAACCTCATCAACATGGTTGTGCAGTTCTGTTCCTACAGCAATGAGGTGGTTCTGCAAATTTGTTTCACGGGCTGCCTTCCGGAAGAAGTCGATAGCCAGGTTTTTGGCAATACTGAAAAGATAGCTTCCAATGCTCTTGTCTACATCAATCGCCGAACGGTTGTTCCATAACTTTACATAGAGGTCCTGCAAAAGATCCATTGCCAGATCTTCTGATTTTACCAGACGTAAAAGATTGTTATAAAGCCGGTTACTGTGCAAGCGATAAATTTCTTCAAACGCATGGTCATCGCCCTGCTTAAGCAGAATCAGTAATCGCTTTTCGTCAGGTAAAGTTGTTGAACTCATGTGAAAGCCAATAGCAGGTTCAGCAAATGTATAAATTTTAATACAAAAAGAGCCTGTCTCACAAAATGTGTCGACAGGCTCTTCCAGGTGTATCGGACTAAACATAAGGCTGTTTATAGGGCTTCCACTTTATCCAGCAGCTCTTGTGCAAGCTTTTGAATCTTCGAAGTCTCGGCATCTGCGAGGCTTCTCGATTTTTTGGCCGCAGCGAGCGCTTCAGGCTTTTTCTTCAGTCCGAGGCATACCAGCGCAAAGGTGGATTGGACACTGTACTCTTCCGGTTCCAGTTCTACTGCACGTTTAGCCATCAGGTAGGCCTGCTGCTGAATGGCAGGCAATGCAGTTACATCCCTGCTTTTACCTCCTGATGATCTTCTAGCCAGGAAACTCAGTTTATCTGCATCATTTTTCAGCTCATTTTTTAAAGCTGCATTGGTCAGTTTTACATAATCATCAGCTCTGTCCTCCTGCAGATAAAACTCTGCTTCCAGCATAATGCCTTGTTTTCTGCGGTCTATCTTATCTGATTTTTTAAAATAAACCAGCTTTTTCATGAAGGCCTGCTCATCTTTACCATAGATATAGCCGTACATGGTGCTGGTAATCAAACGGTCTTTTAACTGATCGCGTTCTTCCTGACTGCCCCATTTGCCATAGACATTTTCATTGGCCATAAAATGCGCACCCAGTTTATCGCTTTCGGTTCTTGCCAGTGTTTTGATTACTTTCCATCCCAGCTCAGTATTTAATTCAGCGGCCGAAATTCCATTAACAATATCCTTTCCTATTTTTTCAGCACTTGATCTGTCCGATTTCTGCAATACCATAAAATAGTCCAGCAGAAATGGCAGATCGCGTGCCCCATCTTCATATTTCCTGTTTAAGAAAGAAAGGTTTTTGCTGGGGTTTGCTGCCTTTTTTCCCTCTTCCAGAAATTCCTCTACCGACATTCTGGAACCTGTACGATGTACGACCTCACCTTTACTGTTTACAAAAAGGAATGTTGGGAAAGACTGGATAGCATATTTCTTACGCAGTTCAATCCCCTCACCTTTTTCCATATCAATTTTGGCATTGATAAAATTGGTGTTATAAAAGCTGGCAACCGGGGCTGCAGTAAATACGTTTTTATCCATCCATTTGCATGGGCCGCACCAATCGGTATAACAATCTACAAAGATCAGTTTGTTCTCAGCTCCTGCCCTGGCTTTGGTTTGTTCCCAGTTGCCGTTTTGGTTGAATTTAATTTCTTCCTGAGCCTGTGCGCTTAAAGCTAAAAGCAGGAAAAGACATGTGAACACTCTATTCATAACCCGGATTTTGTTTAACGACATTGTCTCCTGCTTTTACAGTTGCAAGTGGAATAGGGACAATGTACCTGTTTTTATTGGTTACGTTTGGTTTGTAATTTATGATATTGATGTCTCCTTCAACCGTGAACCGAACCAAATCATACCATTCTTCTCCACTCTCACAACCCAATTCCAATTGTTTTTCTTTAAGCACAGCCTGTAACAATTCAGTCTTCGTCTGCACAGTAGCAGGAATTAAATTCGCACCGGCACGACCACGGATCACATTGATCATGTCTCTTCCTTTAGCTAAATCTGCAGGGTTTCCTGTTCTGATTAAAGCTTCGGCCAAAATCAAATAAGCCTCTGATAATCTTAAAAAATATTCTGTATTGGCGGTTAAGGTCTGACCACTAGCCGACACCGTATTGGTAAATTTGCCATTCCTGGTAGCAACCGGCGTCGTTGTTGTAAAAGTAACTACAATATTTTGTCTCGGATCTCCGGCTAACAAATCGTAATAAGACCTTTTTGGCAGCACATAAGAGCGGAAAGCAAAAGCTTTATTGTTGCGTTCACTTTTATCATCAAACGGGGGAGCCAGTAAAGCTTCTTTTGAATTGAAATTTTTTATAAATATATCGGCAAATTTATCTTCCAGTTTTGCATTTCCCCGCTGATCAATAGTTGCGGTAGCGTACTGGGCAGCCTGGGTGTAGTCCCTCTTATACAGATATACTTTGGCAAGCAACATATTGGCAGCTTGTTTAGATGCATATTTGCCAGATGTGTATTGCGGCGCATTTGCTATGGCAAATTTCAGATCTTTCTCAATTAACGCATAGGTGTCGCTAACCGTAGAGCGGGGCTTTGCAACTATATCTCTAACAGGCGTATCCCAGGTTACAATGCCATATTCTGAGGAAGTATCAAAAAACTGCCCATAAAGCCTGAGTAATGAAAAATGGGCCAAAGCACGTAAAAAACTCGCTTCGGCGATAATTTCATTTTTCCTGTTGTCGGCTGTTTGCAACTTGTCGGTCTTTTCAATAACATGACTGCTTACTGAAATTAAATAATACCATCCTGTATAAATCCCCGACAATTGGGAATTGTCAGCTTTTATATCATTATCTGCAAATTGCTGATACGTACTTCCACCCGAGGTGCTGACGTCAAAACTCAATCCCATACATCCGGTAACAGCTGGTTCAGTAACCAGCATATCGAAAGTATGTAACTGTGCATAAGCTCCGGTCAGAACCTTGTTTGCAGACGCAACATCGGTAATCACGCTTTCTTCACTCAATTTGAAAGGGGGCTCGATGTCGGTTACGTCTACCAGGCTGCAAGCTTGTAACGATAAAGCGAGTAAGCCCGCTACTGCGTATGATAAATATCTCGTTTTCATATTAGAAAGTAATGTTAAAGCCAAAATTAATTGTTCTTGTTGAGGGATATATTCCCGAGTCGTATCCCCCTGCTAAAAGACCAGCACCCGATGATGAGCCGTTTTCCGGATCAGCACCATCGTACCCGGTCAAAATAAATAAATTGGTAACGCCTGCATACAGCTTGATTTGATTAACCTGTTGTTTCATCCATTTCGCTGGGTTAATGTAATAAGCCAACTGAACGTTTTTTAGTTTCAGGAATGACCCATTCTCAACGAAATAATCAGATATGCGTCCATTTTGATTCGGATCTCGGTAAACATTTCTTGGCTGATTCGTATTTTTATTATCCTCAGTCCATCCATTCAAAACCGACCTGTAATAATTTTTGTCGGTATTATAAATTCCTGCACTGGCTTTTGCCCCATTTTGTAGCTTCTGACCATAAGAAAAATAAAACAAAAAAGAAGCTTCCAATCCTTCATAACGAAGCACATGATTCCATCCTCCAAAGAATTTTGGCTCGGCACTACCCAGCTTCACCACATCTTTGTCGGAAATAAACCCGTCCCCATTTGCGTCAACAAATTTTAAATCACCCGGTGCTGTTTTAACCGACTGATAGGTACTGTTATTGGGTGACGCCTGGTTCAGCGCTGTAATTTCAGCTTGAGTCTGGAAAAGTCCGGCTGTTTTATAACCAAATATGGTACCTAAAAGATCGCCTTCTTTAAACCTGTTCAAAGCATTCGAGCTTCCGGAATTGAGTTTTTCTAAACGGCCGATGTTCTTGTTAAAATTGATATCGGTGGTATATTTAAATTTACCCTGGGTAATCACATCAGCTCCAATTACAAATTCAAAGCCTTTATTAGATATATCTCCCACATTTACCATCAGGGAAGTAGCACCTGTTTCAAATGGAACAGGAACTGTTAACAACAGGTCTTTGGTGTATTTGCGGTAAACATCAACTGATCCGCGGATTCTATTGTTTAAAAACGCAAAATCTACGCCCATGTCCGTCTGGTTTGTCGATTCCCAGCGGGCACTAGGGTTAGGCACCGAATTCGGTACTACACCGGTTTGACCATTGTGGAATATAAAGTTGCCATCAGTACCAAAAAGTGTACGGTACATGTTGTCGTTCAGATTCGCTGAGCCTGTTTTTCCGGTAGAGACTCTGATCTTTAAGTCTGATATCCATTTGTAATTTTTGAGGAATGATTCTTCTGAAAGCCTCCAGGCAACAGCGGCTGATGGAAAGAAGCCCCACTGGTTATTAGGACCAAATTTAGTAGACTTATCGGTACGTGCAGTAAACGTGAAGTAGTATCTGCCATTATAATTGTAGTTTGTCCTGGCGAAATAAGATTGCAGACCGGTTAAAGTTCCGTTTGACTTATAACTTTGTATGGACTGAGCAGAACCGAGGTTATTCAACACATTATCATCCGGAAAATTAACTGACTCCAGGCTCATGTTATTCAGCCGATCGGTAGTAAAGGCAGCTCCCACCATTGCATTCAGATAGTGCTTTCCAAAAAATTTATCGAACGTAGCTGTATTGTCAAAAATCATGGAACTGAATTTATAACTGAAATCCTTACGACTTCCCGTTCTTTTATTTTTCATTTCGAAGGGATCGTAGCTAGGTGTATAAGTTACAGTAACATTATCTGTCTGATTGTAGGAAAGTGTTGACCTTAAACGTAAAAATTCAAAGGGTCTTGCCTCCGCAAACATAGATGCCATCAGATTATCTCCGGTAAGTTCATCAATATAATGCGTCCTGGCTACCGGGTTTCCCCCAGTACTGTCAATGGCTGTTGCATATCTGCCATTGCCGTCAAATACAGGGATATCTGGCCTGTAGCTGGCGATATTATAGTAAAAGGTACTCGATGATCCATTTGAGATGCTTTTGGCATAGTTTATATTGGCACCGGCTTTAACTGATTTTACGATTTCAGACTCTATATTGCCACGGATATTGTAACGATCAATATTACTTGCTTTGATGACACCAGCCTGGTTATTCATACTGGCTGAAAATGCATAATTTGTCTGCCCGTTGCCCAAACCACCACGCAAAGCCAGGTTCAGCATATTGGAATAGCTATTTCTGGTGGCCAATTTGCGCCAGTCGGTACTTACCCCTTTATTTTGTATAAAATTGTTTGGAAATGTGACTCCCGCATTGTTATATGCCTGAGTAGCCACTTGAAAAAATTCATCTGAACTCAACATGTCAAAATCTTTGACAAACCGGTCAGTCATCCCCTGGTAACTTAATGTTAACGTAGGTTTACCTTTTCCCCGCTTTGTAGTTACCAAAACAACGCCGTTGGCACCTCTGGAACCATATATAGCGGTTCCTGAAGCATCCTTCAGAATGTCTATACGTTCAATATCTTCGGGGTTAATGGATGCCAGAGGAGAAATCTGATATGACTTCGTAGCTCTGTAAGCTTCAACACCATTTCCCAACCCAATCTGAATCGGAACCCCGTCAATCACATACAGGGGTTCATTTACACCAAATACAGATGAGGCCCCACGTATCCTGATAGAAGCATCAGCCCCCGGAGCGCCGGATGATTTAACCACCATTACTCCTGGCGCACGACCAGCCAATGCAACATCCAGACTAAAAGCAGGTTGTTTTTGCATCTCCCCTACATCTACCAAAGAAACAGACCCGGTCAGGTCACGTTTCTTAACAGCTCCATAACCTACTGACACCTGGACTTCAGTAAGTTCGGAAGGATTTGGCTGTAGGCGAATCACTAAATTTGCAGCTGAACCAACAGGAACTTCTTTTGAAGTATAACCCACAAAAGAAACAACCAGAATAGCTTTCTCATCGATACCTTTCAATTCAAACTCCCCACTTATATTGGTAAGTACTGTTTTCTTGCTATTTTTAACCATCACCGTTGCTCCCGGAAGCGGCAGACCGTCTTCATCCAAGACTTTACCACGTACATCTATTGCATTAAAATAATTGATAACCTTGTCCATAAACCCGGCTTCTTTCTTTTTCAGCAGCACGGTATTTTCGATGATCTTAAAGCTCAGATCCTGGTTTTCAAGGCAGGCATTCAATGCCTCTTCCAGGGTAACCTTATCTAAATTAACCGATACCGTCTTCGCATTTTTAAGCAAACTACTGTTGTAAAGAAAAGTGTAATTGGTTTGTTTTTTGATGATGTTGAGCACCTCTTTCAGGTCTGCATCTTTGCGACGCAGTGTAACGTACTGACCAAAACTGCTTGCTGCAGCCTGCATCAGCGACATGGTGATCAAAATAGCTATCAGGTTCATCCGCATAATAATCCGCCCTCTGGTTGTGGCATTTACAAGAAAACTAGGCTTGTAAATACCTTTAAAAAGTTTAAAATATGAGCCAAGCCAAGGCTTGTCCATACCATTTGAAGTATTAATAAAATACATACATTTGTAAGGTTTAGTTGATAATTTAAGGTGTTTGCTACATGCTTTCATCTGGGCAACCAGATGATTTTGAACGATCAGCTGAACATAAGACCGGGCTGCGATCCGGGCTTTCACCGGGTAAGTGCTTCAACACTTTCCCGGTTTTTTTATTCAGCGACCAGCTCCTTTACTTTGGTGGTAACGCTTTCTTCATGTTTTTAATTTATGTTTGTGTTTCTGTTAATTGCTATTTTACTGAGAAACGATAATTGTGCTTCGGCCCCCGCCCAGCTTTTCAAGCCTGAATTTAACATCCAGGAATTTTAACATATCTAAGAATGTTGCAGCGTTTACATTTCGCGAAACTTCTCCGCTAAAGCGGATAGATGGCACTTTACCTTCATAAAGTACATCCACGTCGTACCATCTGGCTGCCTGCCGCATAATACTGCTCAATTCTGTTTCATTAAACTGGAACATCCCGTTTTTCCAGCTGACGGCCTCTTCCGTGTTTACATTGGTAAGCGAAAGGCTGTTACTCATGACAGCCTGCTGGCCCGGCTTTAACACAAGCGCTTTAACGGGTCCTAATGCCTCGTTGGCGGTAATTTTTACTGAGCCCTCCAACAGGGTAGTTTTACTTGCGGGCTCATCACTAAAAGCATTGACATTAAAATGTGTGCCCAATACGGCTATATCCTGAGTTTCGGTGTGCACATGAAAGGGTTGCTTTTCATTTTTGGCTACCTCAAAATAAGCTTCCCCTTTTAAGGTCACCCTACGTTCATTGGCCGCAAAGACTACGGGAAAACTGATTTCAGATGCTGAATTGAGCCACACCCGGCTACCATCTGGCAGGTTTAACTGGTATTTACCGCCCCTTGGTGTGCCTACGGTATTGTATGTATTGGCAGCTGAGGGCCTATCTTTCGGATTTGCGATTTCATAAACAATTGTTCCATCAGCAGATTTCTTAATACTTATCCCCGATTGTCGGGCTATTTCCCCGTTCGCTACATCATCAAGCACAATCTTCTTTCCGTCTGCCAAAGTAAGCACCGCATTATTTTTACCAGGCTGCAAACTTGCTGCAGCAGCGGCAAATGCCTTTGCTTCTTCATTTTTTAAGTGATAAAAAAAGATCCCAATACCCGCAATCAGCAGAATAGCGGCCGCAGAAACCATAAATGGCCAGATCCGCGTGGTTTTCGCTTGTTGTTCCGATTGTAATCTGCCCCAAACTTTATCCAGATCTGCTGCCTGCTCATCAAAGCTTAACTTTTCCTGCTCCTCAAACGCATAGTCCAGATGCCAGCTTTCCAGCAAAGCCTTTTCCTGCTCGGTACAGGTACCAGCCTCATATTTTGCCAACAGTTCTTTTGCGTTTATTTTTTCCATAGTTAAAGCCACCAGGGCGCTTATTGTATGGAAGACAAATTCGTGTAGCCTATGGGGTAAATAAAAATGAAAATATTTTATTTTTATTGTCAGATCACAACAGAAACAGTACCAGGCCTAGTTTTTCCCGCAAAATCTTTAACGCATGCTGTATGTGTTTTCTAACGGTCTGATCAGAAAGGCCAAGCTGTTCTGCAATTTCCTTATGGCTCAGGTTTGATTTGCGGCTCAATTCAAAAACCTCACGCATTTTAACGGGCAATGCAGAGATTTCTTTTTCGATAAGCGCACTGAGTTCTTTTTCACGAACGCGGTGGTCTGTGATGCAATCGCCCTTATCTATAAAACTTTGAAGGGAAGTAATGTATTGCGATTCCAGTTTCTGGCGGGAAACACGATTAAAAATCTTATTTCTTAAGGACACGTACAGGTATCCGGAAAGGCTGGTACTGAACTGTATGGTTTCGCGCTTGTCCCACAAGGTGACAAAAAGCTCGTGGATAATGTCCATAGCTTCTTCCTTATCGCGCATCCATTTGTAGGCATGGGTATGGAGAATGAATTTATAACGGTTATAGATCTCGGTATAAGCCAACCTGTCGCCCACCCTAAGCAGGCCGACCAGTTCATGGTCTGGTATCGATTGGTAAATGGTCTTCATCCGCTATCTCATTGCAAAGATAGCAATTATGCAATGATTACAGTAAAGATCACCCCGCCATAAAAACGACAAGGTGATCTGAGCAGCGTTCGTGTTTATTTATACTTATTCAACTCCTGCCGGTATTTATTACCGGTAGCCTGAATATCCCAGTTGTATTTATCTTTAAAGTACTTCACAAAGAGATTGTATTTTTGTCTGCGCATGTCATTTCCTTTTAAATATTGCTTATCAATATTTTCATAGGATTCCAACAATATTAGCTTAAAAAAAGCAGCGTACTCCGCTTTAAAAGAGAATGAGGCATAAGGATCCAGGTACCCTCCCTGATCAGCCAGGGCCTGCCATTCTCTGTTTCTTTTGGCAAGATCATAATCAATAAAGTACTGATCCCGGATCTTAGTAAAGGCAGTTCCCCCATCATACGGTTTACCTATCTTTTCGAAATCAGGGATTTCTTCCGGAATCCGGCTGCCAACCATGTCACTCAAATTGCGCCATACTTCCCTGGTTAAGACAGAATCTTTATAGTAATGAACGTTAGCATCCACAACCGGCTGGGATCCATATGTTGTGTTTGGCCACGCAAAAGCGAGTCTGTTCCGGCCGACTACATAAAATTGGTAGCCCCATAGCGGATGCCCGTATGTCTTGATAAAAAATACTTCATTGGGCATAACCTGCTTCACATAATCTTTAGAAATATTAGACAAAAGCGTTTTCATATAGATATAGGCACTTTCCTTTTTGTCTTCATCTACCTTTACCGCAGGATAGCGGGCATTGTTAACATCCTGACCTAAATAAGCGTTGTATACCTCTCTGGAGTCCGTAAACTCAGTTCGCACCCATACACCATAATTTTCATATAATTCTTTTTCAATTGGGTTTGCATTTGCCTTTGGCTTGAATAGCTGCTCCAGTCCCAATTCTTCCGAAGGTAATATTTCGGATTCCTTTGTGCAGCTTGCAAAAGTCATATTGATCAATGCTGCACCTGCTATTAAAATATAATCTAATCTTTTCATTTTATCTCGGATTTAATGGCATTCCAGTACTATTTTCTGATTCGGACGGCGGAATCTGCATAAGATAACGCGGATCATTTTTTTCCAGAGTATAAACTCTGGCGTCTTTGAATACATGTTCAATTTTAGGTTTCCCCAATCTGCGTAAGTCCATAAACCTAAAACCGGCATCAAAAGCAAGTTCCAATCTTCGTTCTTCCAGAACACGGTCCAATACGGCTGTATTATCTGCAAAATCACTGACTTTTAGTGTCTTCACAAAATCTTTACGCATCCTGCTTTTCAAAATCGAATTGATATCGTTTAGTGCAAGGTCAGACTTGTTTAAACGTGCCTGGGCTTCTGCACGAATCAAATACGCCTCGCTGGCCTTAAAACCTACATAATAGCAATAGAGATCTTGTGAGGCATACATCTTATAAACAGTTTTACCCATTTTAATCACCTGTGTAGCATTATCCTCAAAATGATCAAAAACCAACTGCCGGTAATCACTTACATTTCCATACCTGGTACTTAGACTCAGCAACTGTTCAGTCGGTTTTACAGATCCTGTTGAATAATAATATGGATTCATATTTGCACGTCCACCTACAAAAAACATCAATTCTTTATTCAATTGCGTGTCTACAAACCCAAAGTTGTAAGCTAATGCACTTTTAAAACCATTTTCTGTTATCCTTTTTTCAATGCCCGATAAATCTGCCAGAGGATAATTGCTGATGACTGAACCGGCATAGGTTATAGCAGACTCATAATTGCCCATCATTAAATCTACCCGGGCCCTGAATAGCTGTAATGTATTATAGGAGAACCTATATCTATCCGTCACCTTTTTTCCGGTAAGTAAACCCGTCGCCAGTTCAATATCTTTGACGATCTGGTTCCAGACATCACCAATAGGTGTCCGGACATTATTCCCCGCATTTACGTTAACATCTTCGGCTGTAAGCGGCATAGGTACCCCAGGAAGGCCTAAATTGGCCGGACTATAAACATCTGCATAAAAATTAATCAGGTAAAAATAGCTGTAGGCGCGCAACGCATAAGCTTCGCCCTGAACCTGCTCAAATAGTGCTTTCTGTTCCGGCTTTATAGACATACCCTTCAGGTTATCCAAAACCGAGTTGGCATAGTAGATACTCTTGTACATCTGCCCCCAATAAGGGTCCGATTGTGTACCTGGTGCAATTAAGGACGATGAAAAAGTAAACCAGCGTTCAACCTCCTGGGAAGGCTGGACCTCCGCATTAAAATTGACATATACATTGTCAGTCAGCATCTCTGTCTTGATAAAAAAATCAGACCGGGGATATCCTCCAAGTAAAACAGCCTCAAAATCTTCCAGAGATTTGGGTGTCATACTATGTACTGGCTTAATATCTAACATATCTTTACAGCCAATGAGTGCTATAGACAATAAAAGAAACGAATATTTTATAAATTTTATCATGATATTGACTACTAAAATTGTACAGTTAAAGACAAGGAATAGGATCTCGGTACGGGCAGGAATGTGTTGCCAAAATTAATTGCAGTTGCACTTGCACGAGTTGATGAATACGAAAGGATCGGTGATCCTTGTGCTTCTGGGTCCTGCCCCTTTAGTGCTTTATCCTTCCATACATAAAGATTATTTCCCTGGAGTGCCAGCCTGATATTTTGTATGCCTATAGCACGTAACTTTGGTGTAAAATAATCGTATCCAATAGATAAATTCTGAAAACGTACAAAATCTCCTTTAACTGTTCTAAGATCGGAATTGTCAAACATTGCACCATTGTTAGGGTTTAATGCAATTAATGCATTATCTGAACCTACCTCAAGAACCGGAATATTCGTATACGCTTCATCACCAGGATTTTGCCATCTGTTCACCCACTCTTTAGACATATTCTGGGTAGGGTCTGGGAAGCCTAAGTAGCTGCCATTAGACAGATTACGTAAGCGCATCACATTTCCAAAGCTACCCACAAACAAAGCTGATAATGTAATGCGTTTATAGGTAAATGTGTTTGTAAAACCAACCTGGGATTTAGGATTTATCACTCCAGAGTACCCCAGTCCATCTATACTCGTCATTCCATTTAATACTTTCACACCTTCCTTGTCTGTATAGAACGTAGCTCTTCCCTGCTGATTCAGACCAGCATAACGATACGACCAAAGCCCATCAATAGGCTGTCCCACTACTGCTGCCGTTGAATACTGGCTCCTTCTGGAATTAGTCAGACTTTGAACAGTTGGCTTGGCATATACATCCAATACCTTATTCCGGTTAAACCCAAAGTTTACATTGGTAGACCATCTGAAATTGCCATTGTCCATATTAATGGTATTTAAAGAGAATTCCCAACCTTTATTCAACATAGACGCCCAATTGACCTGTATCTGATCGAATCCTGTTACTTGTGATACCTGTCTGCTACCCAGCAGATCAACTGCTTTCTTGTTGTACCACTCTACGTTGAACATCAGCTTTCTTTTGAAAAATCCTGCCTCTAACGCTAAATTTGTGGTGTACGTCTGCTCCCATTTTAAGTTTGGATTCTTGGGCGCATCAATGATGAGATAATTTGATGGATTTTCAAGGGCTACAGCACCAATTCTGGCCACTAAGTCTGAATAAGCCTGAGAAGCAACATTTCCCTGACTGCCATATGATCCTCTGAATGTCAGGTATGAAAGCCAGTTCACATCCCTAAGAAACTTCTCCTCTTTCATCTGATAGTTTGCACCAACTGCCCATAATGGCTGGAACAGTTGATTGGTCTTCAACCCGAAACGATTAGACCCATCCGTGCGTATGTTGAAACTGGCCGTGTACCGGTTATCATAGGTATAATTAACAGAACCAAAATAGGACAAATTTGCGCCGTCATTGAGGTTTTCTCTCCAGTATGGCGCCCCCATTTTTTTCATATAATCAAATTGTGGAATCTGCTGGTGTCCTCTGTCATGAGAGTACCCGTAGACTTCAGCACTAACATCACTGGTCTTGGATTTCCGGACTTCCTGTCCAACCATCACATTCAAATAATGGATATTATTGAAAAATGGATTATAGGTCAACTGATTCCTGAAAGTAATTGAACCATTGTACGAACTGCGGTCTTTTCTATAGCCACCATCTTTCCATACATACACGTATTGACCATTAACTATCTCACGATTGTCTTTTTTTCTGATGCGTACAAAGTAACTGTCGTCAACAGCAATATCTTCATCTGTTGTATTTTGTTTAGCGTAAGAAAAAAGGGAATTAAAGGTTAAATCTTTGATAATTTTATATTCCAAATCCAATGATCCCCTAAAACCGAAGTTACGCGAGTTGCGCCAGCCCTTATCCCTATTTTCCAGGAAATTATACTCCAACCCATTCAAATAAAAATGGCTATAAGTTCCATCCGGGTTCTTTGCCGGTTGCGCACGGGTGGTATATATGGCGTATTCGAAAGGATTTTCTTTAGAATCTACCGCAAAGAAACTCTTGTTTTCACGTGCATTGACATCCATCATTACCCCGAGCCGGATCTTATCGTAAATCCTGGTATACACTTTTAATGATCCCGTGTAAGTTTTTTGTCCAACACCTTTAGCCGTAGCCTGGTCATTCATGTAACTTCCCGAAGCATAAAATGTTGTTCTTTCATCTCCTCCGGAAACACTTAGGTTTTGCCTGTTTGTGACCGAATTTCTAAAAAGATGCTGGAACCAATCGGTATTGACAGTTTCTAAATAGTTAACGCGCTGATTAAAATCATCCCATGTAATTTTTTTATCCATCACATCGATAAAATAACGTTCAAAATCCGAAACGGTATTGTACTCACCTGCGGCTGGAGTGGTTGCATTAAAAACGCCTCTGCGGATCATTTCTCTGTTCACATCGAGACGCTCCTTTGAATTCATCATGTAGGCATCTTCAATCCGGGGTCTTTCACCGAAGGTGAGGTTACTCGAGAAGTTCACACGCGTTTTCCCTGCTTTACCTTTTTTTGAGGTAATCACGATTACCCCATTTGCAGCACGGGTACCATATATTGCGGTCGCAGCCGCATCTTTAAGCACGTTTATGCTTTCAATATCGTCTACGTTGATACCTCCGATACCGGAAGCAATCAGGTTACGGTTGGTCATGATATCATCAACAGACACATTAACTGCATCGTCCAATATGATCCCGTCAACTACCCATAATGGCTGCACGTTTCCACTCAAAGTTGCCGTACCACGGATACGGATCTGCGGAATAGACCCGGGTGCTCCTGAAGTACTCATTAAGGTCATTCCGGGTACCTGTCCCTGCAATAACTTATCAATATTTGGCTGATAAACAGTTTCCAGGTCTTTTAGCTGTATAGTTGTAACAGAACCTGTTAAACTCTTTTTCTTTAATGACTGATATCCCGTTACCACCACATCATTCAATGCACTTTCAGCAGGTACCATCTTCACATTAATTGTAGTACGCTGTTTTACCGCTTCTTCAACGGCATTGTAGCCTACATAAGAAAACACAAGAACCGCGTCATTATCCGGCACGGTAATTTTATACTGGCCGGAGTTATCCGTGGCCACCGTAACACGGCTTCCTTTTAACTTCACGCTTACGCCCGGGAACTCCTTTCCCCGCTCGTCTGTTACTTTTCCTTTAATTTCAATTGCTGCCTGTACAGGCTCACCTGAATCGTTTTTCCGCTGTACAACTACAACATTTTGCCTGATCACATAAGTGATCGGCTGATCTGCTATTAAAACATCCAGGGCTTCTTTTAAACTTACATTCTTCAGCTTTACATGAACAGGTTTTAACCCTTCAAGCGTTTGCGAAGTATATACAAAATTATAGCCGCTTTGCTGCTGCAGCTGTTTAAAAATTTTACTTATTGTAGCGTTGCTTTCAGAAATGCTGATTTTCTGAGCAAGGCCATTTGCGCTTACCTGCATAAAAAAGGCAATCATGATAATAGTGGTCAGCTTCATTATCCGCAATATTTGGTCGGGCAGGCATAGCATTAGCCCCTGCCTAAAGACATTGTAAAAATTCATTACATTTGTTTTGGTTTGGTTTGTTGATAAACTGTTTCTGCAAATTATTGAGTAATCCAAACCGCATGTCAGATTCCGATGGCAGTCGGGTCTGGCTTTTTTTTGGATTACAGGAGGCGTTTAGTAGATTTTAGGGCATAACTGTAATCCTCCTTCCTTCTATTTTAAAGTGTACGGCCTTTGTCAGTTCCAGTATACCCAACACCTCAGACACATCACTGAAGCGGGATACGGTACCTATGTAATTGTTGGGCTGAATTTTACCCTGATAAACCACTTCCACATTGTACCATCTCGAAATCTTACGCATGATACTTTCAATCCCTTCTCCGGCAAATATAAAATTGCCATTTTTCCAGGCCACAGCCTCTTCCGTATCTATATTAACCGTTTGTAAAGCCCTATTTTTCATGATCGCCTGCTGCCCTGGAAGCAGCTGTGCCGCAGCGCCAGATACAGGAACAGAAACCCTAACGCTTCCCTCAAGCAATGTGGTTTTGGTTTCAGGTTCATCATCGTAAGCATTCACATTAAAATGCGTACCCAATACCTCGATTTCCTGCATCCTGTCTTTTTCGGATGATGGCGTCAGCACCTTAAACGGCTGCTCTTTATTCTTCGCTACTTCAAAGTAAGCTTCACCGCTAAGCTCAATCCTGCGCTCCTTTTGTTTGGCAAAACTGGTCGGGAACTTCATCGAAGATGCGGCATTAAGCCATACCTTACTACCATCGGGTAAATTGACCTGGTATTGCCCTCCGCGTGGCGTAGTAATGGTATTGTAAGTCACTTCAGCACCTGTATTTTCCGGTTCCTTGTTTGCCGTATACACCAGCTGACCATCTGCCAGCTTCTCTATACGCACACCTGCTGTTTCCAGCAGCTTACCTCTTCCGGCATCAGTTAACGAAATCTCTGATCCATCGGCCAGGGTAAGGATCGCATCGTTACCTCCCGGCTGAATATCATTGGCATAAAGTGCTTTGTTTGAATCTTTATCCAATCCTCCTGAAAAATACAACCAGCCCCCGACACTTAACGTAATTAATATTACTGCCGCCGCAGCCCATCTGAATAACGGCATCAACAGTCTGCCCTGAGGAATTTTTCTGTCCACAGAAAGAATCTTTTCCAATACCGGCGCCCATTGCTCCGGCTCAACTGTGGTTGGCAACTGTGCATCAATCCGCTTAGCAATGGCATCGCTAACCGGAGTTTCATCCAGCTCCAATAATGCCATCAACTCCTCAGTTTCTGCCCGGCTAAGTGTCCCTTCTTCAAACCTGAGTAGTAAGTAATTTATTCTTTCTTTCATAAGATTCTGATACTAAGAAACCGCAAACCGCACAAAGGACTATCGGTTATAAAAAAATATTTATTTCATTAAAGAAATGTAAGCCAGCACAGAAAGGGCCACTCCATGTTTGTTTAAATGTTCCCGTATGGTTTTAAGCGAGATCACCAGGGCATTTTTTACCGTATTTGGAGAAATGTTGAGGGCCACGGCAATTTCCGGAATACTCATACCATCAGTGCGGCTCATCTGGTAAATCTTTTTGCGCTGTAACGGTAACCTGGCTATCGCCTCCTTAACCAGGTGATTCACATCGTTCAGGTCAATCGCATCCGTCGTACTGTTGCTTTCCTGAGGATGCTCAACACCGAAGCCATCAATTGCTTTTGCCTGTTTAAGCTGCTTACGCAGGTAGTTCAGGCACTCATTTGAGGCATATTTATACAGCCATGCTTTTACATTTTCTACAGCTTCCAGTTTATCCCTGTTTAACCATACCCTTAAGAAAGTATCCTGAATAATCTCTTCGGCAGCATCGGCGGATTTGGTAAATTTTAATGCAAAAGGCTGTAAAACGGGCAAATATTGATAAAAAAAAGCAGCAAAGGCCTGTTCATTGCCTTCAGCAATCTGCTTTAACAGCAATTGCTCCTCGTTTGCGCTCTTTAATGCCATGTTTTAATTCCCCCGGGTACTTGACGGTCCTATTTTTAAGAACTTTAAAATATTTTCAATGTTAAATAAATATTTTTAATTCCTCAGCATCTCCGTAAATTTTCCTTTACAATAGAAAAGGCCGGAAGGATAATCTCCTGCCGGCCTTTTCTATATGTTCCATAAATCTGCAGCTGTTACATGAAACTGCCATCTCCCCTGCGCATAATTCCTCTGCCGCCACGGCCATGTGCACCAGACCATTTTTGCAGCCTCATACTTAGCTTAAGCATAAAGTACCGGCTTGTTGTATTCACAAAAGTATTGGTATAACCACCATCATCGTTCAGCTGGTTATTGATGAAATTATTTTGGTTCAGCACGTCAAAAGCCTGGAATGTAATTTGTCCCCTTCTGTTAAAGAGCTGGCGCTCCAGGCTCGCATTGATGATTAATGGGCTGTTGTTTGTATTTCCCTGAATACCGCTGATAAACTGTTTACTACCATTATAGGTCAGCATCCAATTTTCCCATAAATAAAGGCGTCCATCCAGGTTAACAGAAAAAGTACTGTTGCTGGTATTTCTGAAGCTCGACAAGCTGTTTACCGTTTTATCGTAACGATAGCCCAGATCGGCATTAATTTCAAGCCAGTCTGTAGGGTTGATCTTGGGGCCAAAACGTTGGTTTATCGAAGTGATGTCGGCGGTGTTCAGTAAACCGTCGCGCATATTTAAATTGTGACTGTAATTCATCGTACCGTTCAGGTTCAGACTGTACTTCCTGTTACTGATCTGTTTGCTGATATTGTAGTTACCGGTTAAACGGTAAACACCGCTAACGTTCATGAAACGGGTCTCATTAATTTTTGCTCCGGGGATATCCGGATCCGCAATCTCAACTACGTTCCTGATCACCGCATTTTTTGTATAGGATCCGTTTCCGTTAAAGGAAATATTGAGCTTGGAATTCGCAATATAGTTGTTGTAATCTGCCCTCAGTGTATGTACAAAAGTTGCTGCCAGGTTCGGGTTACCTACAACCGGGTTTTTCTGGTTGGTCACATCCCGCACGGGTTGAATCTGATCAAAGGTCGGTTCTACCGCATTTCCTGAATAATTGAACGATAACTTCTGCTGTCTGGTCCAGCGGTATTCAAACCTGGCGATAGGGATCAGGTTAAAACTGCTGCGATTGGTCGAAGTACCCAGACTCACTTTTGTTCCCGACAACAATGCCGGTACACCGGTTAAACCCACAGAAAACCTCACTTTAGAAGTACTAGCCATACCATACCTAAAGTTCAGCGCTACCCGGCCCTGGGTAAAGGAATAGTCGTAAATATTGCTCAGGGAATCTATGACACCAGACAACCCTGAATCAAGAATATCCCTGGTGGTTGCATCATTTTTATAGCCGTTGTAATTTACCTGGGCGTTTACCTCAAACTGTGTATTCAGGCCAAGGGGCTCCACGTAAGTTAAACTTCCCCTGTAATTGTTGCGCAGGTTTTTCCTGGCAATAATCCGGTTGGTGATATCCTCTTCTTCCCCGGCCGTAAGATAAGCCCTGGTTTTTTGATATTGCTCCTGATCCTGATCCTGACTGTTCCTGTTTAAATCGATTTGTGAAGAGAAATTTCTTCTGTATTTCTTAAAGGTATGCTGATAAAAAGCGGAAATCCCCAATTCCGGCGCAGTTCTCGAATTTGAGTTCCTGATGTTCCGATCCTGGTTTTGCCCCTGGCTAACGTCCTCATTTCTCTGAAAAACCTCAGAACTACTGGTGTTGTTTGAAGAATTGTACTTAAAGCTGGGAACCACCTTCAGGTAATCATTTGAGTCCAGGTCCATCTCAAACTCCAGCTTAAATTCATGGTCTTTCGACTTTTGTAACCTGTTGCTGTTGTTCGTACTGAACAATGGCCCACCATTGGTATTTACAAGCGATTCCGTTTTATTTATATTGTCGTTATTGGAGTTATTGAAACGATAATTAACGTTATACTCCATTTTATTTTTGATCTTATCGCGCAAACTGAAATTGGCGCCCATAGTTTCCGTAGAGCCACTTAGCGAATTGAGGTTAATCACATCCCTGTAATTGCCATTTATCCCCATCTGCTGGTTCCCGTTAATCCGGGTGCCAAACAAGCCTGCTTCCTTTCTTTCATTGCTGCCTCCGGCAGCGTTCATATTCAGCATGTTCCCGACCGACTTATCCGTTCTTGTCGTGATGTTCAATATCTTTTGAGGGTCACCATCCTTAACACCTGTACGTGCCGCCTGGTCGCCATAATCGTCTACAATCTGAATCTTATCCACTATCTCGGCCGGCAGGTTTTTAATGGCATTGGCAATGTCGCCCCCAAGATATTCCTTACCATTCAGTTTGGCCTTGGCAACTGTTTCTCCCTGGTGCACTAAACTTCCATCGGTACCCACCTCCATACCTTCCATCTTCTTCAAGAGCTCATCAACCGTAGCGTTTTTCCTGACCACATAATCACTCGCCTTATATTCTACGGTATCCGTTTTATAGGTAATAGATGGCGTCCCTTCAATTACAACCTCATTTAAGGTATTTTTCTGTTCCTTCAGATAAATCGGGTCCATTACAATCCTGGGAATCATGTCGTTCTGTTTAAAACGCATGGCCTTTGATTTCTCATAGCCTATACTCTGTATCACCAATGTATAAGTGGCTGATTTTACATTCTTAAAGATGAATATACCGTCAGAGTTTGTACTCGTTTTTAAGGTATCCTTATCTGACGTTAAACTCACCGTGGCACCAATTACGCCAAGATCTGTACTGTCCTTTACAATACCGCTGATCTCACGCGTTGGAAGCGGAGGTGGCGGATCTTGTGTTTTAGGCTTGTCCTGAGCAAAAAGCTGTGCAGCACTAAACAACAGGAAGAAAAAGGGAATACTGAGGCGCATCATTAAATTAAAGTAATGTGCATGTGGGGGACTGGCGTACAATTGTACAGCGTTAACCTGGTTCAAAGATTTCATTTGTGTGTGGGTGTGTATTAGTTTGTGTGTTGTGTTAAAGCGAATGAGTCCCTGCCGTTAACAACTGTCTGCTATGTTTGCTATTATTTTTTGCTTAATGTATATTTCCCCCAGAAATCTGTCGGGCTCACCAACTCCTGGAAGTTAAAGCCTCCGCCACCTCCAAATCCACCACGACCACCGCCGCCAAAGCCACCGCGACCGCCGCCGCCGCCACCACTAACAACAACAGTTCCGCCGCCACCGCCGCCGCCACCTTCAAAACCTCCGCGGCCACCGCCACCTCCATCAAAACCATTGAACTGCAAACCATTAATTTTAATGTTGTATGCAAATTCTTTTGGAGCTTCTGTAGAAAGACCTAAAGCCTCTAAGGGAATAGCCACCTCATAAAAAAAAGAATTGTCTTTCTCGATGTTGGCAAAAGCTTTAACGCCATATTCGTTATAAATGGAGAGTAAAGTGTCGGTTGTATTTTTAAAACCTCTGATCTTAATCTCCTTGGCCTGCACAAGCTGTGTTTTTTGCATAGCAGCCATCATAGAATCCCTTTGTTTGGTGTTTGGTTGCCCGCCGGCGGCCCCCATTGCCATTCCCATGGCCCTGAACTGCCCTCTTCCACCACCACCAGGTCCACCTCTCATACCCGTCCTGTGAATGATCGGATAAGTCAGGGTGATGCTCTCTTTTTCTTTTTTCTTGCCATCCGGATTTACAGAAAAAGTAATACCCCCAGCCAGTATCTTATTATTGTTGAACGCATCTGTCGATTTGATCACCAGATAAAGGTTCTTATCATCATTGCTCAGCAAATAGGAAATATTTGTCCGCTTGTTAGCCGAAAAGTCCGAAGCGTTCCATTCAAAATTTTTACCGTCAATTTTAACCGTATGCGGAGCCTGTATGCTCACCTCCTGCAGTTCGGTCACTTTCTGTGCATTTGCAGCAAGGCTAAAGCTGCCAAGCAGCAGCATATTTAATATCGGCCTGATCAATCCTTGTTTCATATCTGGTGTTTTTTTTGCAACATTTTAAGGTTAAGACTTCTTAAAAGTGCTTAGGTTTAATCTGAAATGATACAATCACCCCATAATTTAACCCGCACTATAAAAAAGCCCACGAATTAAGCACAAAATCTATGCTTTTAAGTATTCGTATCTACTTTTGTTACAAACCATATCCAGAAATCAATGTCCGGCCGGCTCTTCTTTTCGTTTCTGAAAGATATAGATCAGGTAAACCAGGGCCGGCAAAATGAACAAACTACCTATCAGCAGGGCATACCCCAGTGATTCAATAGTTTTAAATTGTCCCTGATGGGTAAGTAAAGAGAGGTTATTCCCGTTTTTTAACAATACAATATCGGGGAAATGCGTATAAGTTGCAGCAAACAGGATCATCGTAACCTGGAAGCCAGCCAGCAACCGCAGCAAGATGGGTTTGTTCCTTTTTAATGCATAAATCATAATGACCAGTGAAATACTTGCAGCTATGATCGCAATAAGCCCTGGTGTATCTCCAAAAATCCAGGTGGCCAGAGGAATATGTTCTATATGCGCTGCCAGAAAAACAAGGGCACCACAAAACATAACAATAAAAATGGTTCTGGTTGCCTTTCCAATAAAATGCTGTCTGTCCCCGTTGTTGTCGGTTTGCCCGATAATAAAGATCGTAGCAAGGAAGCCGCAAATACTTACTGTAAAAATACCAACCGCTATTGAAAACCAGTTTAACCAGCTAAAAACATAGGCCGACAAAAAATCCCCGGCCTCAGGGTCTATTTGTCCGGATACCGAACTGGCGGCAATAATCCCCAGAAAAAAAGGGGTAATTAAACTCGAATACACAAATATTGGCGTATAAATCTTTTGCATATCGTCTTTCACGGCATCATAATTCCTGAACACAAATGCCGTTCCCCGGGCGATGATCCCCAGCAGCATACAAACCAGCGGAATGTGCAGGTAAACCGAAATGGTGGTGTATATTTTAGGGAAGCCGACAAACAAAATTACAATGGCAATGATCAGCCACATGTGATTGGCTTCCCATATAGGACCAATGGCCTTATACATGGTTTTACGTGTTTTGGCCTTATTGGTTTTAGCCGTCATCAGCTCTATAATACCCGCGCCAAAATCAGCACCACCAAGCAAAATATACAACAAAATGGCTGTCCAGAGAAAAACAATAACTACGTATATCATAAAAAGCTTTTAGATTGATCTGAAGTTGAATCGTATAGTTTGCCCACCATACTGATCTGCCGGTACAGCAACAGGCTCACAATAATGGAAAGGGAAATGTAAACAGCGGTAAACAAGTAAAAAGAATAAGCGATGCCCGGCATTGGGGTAACCGCATCTGCCGTTCGCATCACCCCTCTGATGATCCAGGGCTGCCGTCCAACCTCAGTTACTGTCCAGCCAGCCTCCAGTGCAATAAAACCCAAAGGAGTGGCTACAACAAATAGCTTCAATAACCAATTACTGTTTAGCCATTGTTTTTTCTTCCACAAAGCAACGAAATACAAAATGGCCAGCAACACCATAGCCATGCCCAGCCCTACCATAATCTGGAAGGCGTAGTGGGTAACCGCAACCGGGGGCTGTTCATCTTTAGGCACCTGGTCCAGTCCTTTCACCTCTCCGTTAAAATCGCCCGTCGCCATAAAGCTCAGCAGTCCCGGAATTTTGATCGCATAATCCACTTTACGGGCTGCAGTATCAGGTATACCGCCAATGATCAGCGGAGCGTTCCGTTCGGTATGAAAATGGGCCTCCATAGCGGCAAGCTTTTCAGGCTGTCTTTTTGCCACATCCTTTGCAGAAATGTCGCCACTTATAGGCTGTAAACAGGCCGCTACGGTTGCAAATACGGCTGCAATTTTAAAAGCTTTGCTGTGAAACTGTATATTTTTACCTTTTAAGATCATGAGTGCATGAACCCCCGCAACCGCAAAACCTGTTGACACAAATGCGGCCACACACATGTGCAGCGATTGCGAAAACCAGGCCTCATTAAACATCGCTTTTACCGGATCTATGTTCAGGTATTGTCCGTCTATATAATCAAAGCCGGCCGGACTGTTCATCCAGGCATTGGCTGCAACCACCAAAATACCCGATGCCAAACCGCTGATGCCTACAACCACACCCGTTGCCCAGTGAAACCAGGGATTGATCTTGTTCCAGCCATAAAGGTAAAACCCAAGGGCTATGGCTTCTATAAAAAATGCCGTCCCCTCTAAAGAAAACGGCATTCCAAATATCGGCCCGGCATGCTCCATGAATTTGGGCCAGAGCAGGCCGAGTTCGAACGACAATACCGTGCCCGACACCGCTCCCGTAGCAAAAAAGATTGCCACACCTTTACTCCAGGCCTTGGTGATGTCGCGATAAACTATTTTTTTGGTTTTTAACCAGTAAAAATGGGCTACCGTCATAAAAAAAGGCATTACCATACCTATACAAGCAAAAACAATATGAAAGCCTAAGGAAAATGCCATCTGGAGGCGGGCAGCTAAAAAATCGTCCATTTTAATAAACGTTATGTGCTAAAAAAAGAATTGTTGTAAAAGTACGCCATATCTATTTAAAAGAGCTGTTTTTCAGAGAAAAATTGATCATAAAATTCACATTTTTTCCTGTAGAATTCCTGCCCTTTCTGCAACAACGACTAAAATCCAGCACAGAACTTAGAGATGATATAATTTCACAACAAGAAATTTAAATTAATTTTTAAAGAATTTTTTGTTTATAAACATAATCGACATATCTAGCTTTACACTAGTTGACTAATTTTTTCATTAAACCATTGAACAATGAACAGTTTAAAACAATGTTTGCGTCTCTCGGCTATTTTTATAATGTTATTGCTAAACACAGCCTGTAAAAAGAACAAGGCACTGAAGCCCGAAGATCCTCCGAAAAAAGAACCAGAAAAAGTATGTATTCCGGTGAAGCTGGAAACAGATGGATTAATCCTCAACCTGAAGTATAAAGAAAATTCAAATCTACTTACCGCCATAGAGGAGAATAACGGAGAAAAAACACTGATCTCTTACACAGCTGAACAAAAGCCTTCAAAACTGGAAAAATTTAAAAATGGTGTTTTGTACCGAACTGTATTTTATGAAAAAGACAATATGCAAAGCATAAAAAGGGCAGTTTTGTTCAATTATGATCATTTAATGGATGGTTATATTCCTCAGGGCGATTATAGGTTTCAATACAATAGCAATAACCTGCCTGCTGAAATAAAATACCACAACAGCGCTGGTAATCCTGTGAAATTACACAGCATGACCTACCATTCTTCCGGAAACCTGACCAATGTTTCGATACTGAATTACCCTGACCAAACCAGCACTGTAAAATATACTTCCGATGACCGTAAAGGGATAGCCATACACATTAGCAAAAACTGGTTATTTGCGCTCGAATCTGAACATTGGTTTCTTTCATCTGCCCCAAATAATATCCTCTCCTACGTCAGGTCTGGTACAGGGGCGGAACAGCTCAGTTTCAGCTACGAGTACAATGCAGAAGGCTATCCTTCAAAAATGAGCATCACCCGCAACAAAACTGTCCAGCAGATAAAAATCACTTATAAAGAACTGCCCTTACAGTCCGTTCAATAGTTTTCTTGCCCTGAACAGGTTATCTGCTGCCTGTAACAACTTGGCCTTCAGTTTAGGATTATAACCGGGGTGTGCAGTTAAAAATCCGGTCACAATCTCTGCGGCCTGTTTGTCCTGATAATAGTTGAGAATAGACTGCAGCCAGTTCTGGGGAAAAAAGATATCTCCTGTAGCCTGGATCTCTTCCAGAAGGTCCAGGCTTTTTTGCAGGTACTTCAGGGAGGTCTGCTGCCTTAATGGGTGGTGCAGGTAATACAATGCTGTGCCTACATTGGCTTCCTTGCTTCTGTTGCTCCGCTGTTGCAGTCTGCCAAAAAATGCATCCCTTTCTGCCGGGTCGGAAGATACTGCCGGCATGATAAATTCAAAGCGTGTTTTCCTGTCTGCATTGCTGATACGGCTCAGCTGTTCTTTCAGGATAGCAGGGTCATGCCCTTCCCGGAGTGCGAGAGAAAAAGCAAGTGATGTATAATCATCCTCAGAGAGTTTAATGTTGTTTGGAGCTGCCTGCTTTTTCCATACCCCATATAACCTTTCCATAGCCTGCTGGCTCAGAAACACATCCTGGTAAGTCTTAAAAAGCAATTTCCTATGGTTAGGCTGCTGCTGTGCAAGCATCGCATTCCAGATTTTTTCTTCCAGTAATTTATGTATGGCAGTACGTTCCTGCACAGAAATAAACTCCCAGTAAATTGTCCCCATGTAACCGGTAATCAGTTTCAGGTTCAGTTCTTCTTTTTCCCTGCCTATACAGCCTGCCAAAAGGTTTAACAGTTCCAGGGGTTTTACGGCCCGGCCGTTCAGCATATTTTCATAGAGTGAAATATAGGCCGATGCCCGGTGCAGCGATTTGTCCATAGCCTGCAGGCGATTAAACATGGCCCGGTCAACAGGCCACACCCCATAACCTTGCCCGGATGAATTAAACAATACAAAATCAGGCACAGCCATGCCTTGCAAGGCTTTCACCTCAACCTCTTCGGCATTTAAGTTAACGGTTACTTCTTTACTGCTACCCGCATAATATAAGGTCAGTTCAAAAAGCTGTGGCCATATCCTGTTCTGGCCGTATTCGGAACGTTGTTTAACCATAAACTTTCCGATCTTATTGCCTTTTTTTTCCATGCGGTAATCAATCACCGGCCTGCCAGGTTCATTTACCCAAACTTTATTCCACTGCTGCAGGTCGGCATCGGCATGCTTATCCAGAATGTTGATCAGGTCTGGCCAGGAGGCATTGCTGTTCGCAAACTTTTTCAGGTATTCCCTTACCCCCTGCTGAAACTTGTCCTTGCCCATTAAACGTTCCAGCTGCTGCATCATGATGGGCGCCTTATGGTAAATGATGTTGCCATATAAGGTCCCTGCATCCTTCAGGTTGTCCAGATCCTGGCGGATGGGATTTGCGCCCTGTGTACGGTCTACCCCATACGCAGCAGGTACATGGTCAACCAGGAATTTAAGGTCAAAGACATCCTTTCCTGTATTTCCTTCCGTACTCTTATCTGCCATGAAATTGGCAAACACTTCCTTCATCCATACATCGCTAAACCAATCCATGGTCACCAGGTCGCCGAACCACATATGTGCCGTTTCATGCGCAATCAGGTTACTTCTCGAATTCAGCTGATCCTTTGTAGCTGTCCCATCCAAAAACAGCGATGAGGCTTTATAATGGACTACACCAACATGTTCCATACCACCAAACTGAAAATCAGGAATGGCTGCAAAGCCAAACTTTTTAAAAGGATAAGGTATGGTTGTCCATTGCTCAAAATATTTCAACGCGTCTGTATGAATCTTAAACAGGTCGTTCATACTGTATTTTATCTTTGCGCTGTCTGTTTCCCGGTATAAAAAATCAGTCTTCATAGCGCTTACCATGCCAGTTGTTTCTTTAAAATTCCCCGCCACAAAAGAGAAAAGATAGGTACTCAGGGTATCGGAAGTCTCAAACTGATAGGTTTTACGACCACCCAATTCGGTAATCGTTTTAACCGGGGCGTTGGCCATCGCTTTCCAGTCGCCCGCCACTTTAAGTGTTAAATCGTAGGTAGCTTTAATGTCAGGCTGGTCAAAACAAGGGAACACCGTCCGGGCCCTGTCGGGCACGAACAAGGCGTAAAGGTAATCAGCGTTCCTGTTCAAGGCCGATTCGCCTGCCTGAAATTCCAGACTAATCCGGTTAGTCCCTTTTTTTAAATGTTCAGCATCCACCACGATGTGTTCATTGCTGTGTACAACCGGCATGGCACGGCCATTTACATGTAGTTTCAACAGCTTTGCTTTATCTTCCTTAAAATCAAGCTGCAGCGGCTGTTTGTTTTCGGCCAGGTCAAATGTTACGGTCTCCAGTGCCATAATCTCCTTTGCCCTTTCTTTCGGGATATCCAGCTCAAGCGCGTAATTTACCTTGCTTAAAACGGATTTCCTGTATATGGCCAGTTTTCTGGATACTCCTTTTTCTACATCCTGAGCCTTAACCAGTGTAACCTGGGCACACAATATGAAAAACAAAAAAACACTGGAGCGCATAGAACATAAATTAACCATGCAGGCTAATTTAAGATGATTTTCTAATTTATTCGTCAAATAACAGGAAGATGTCACATTTAATATAGAATAAGCAATCATAAACGTAATTTAGTATCCACAAAACTTACAATCAGATGAACCATCATGAGTTTACATTTGCAACAACAAATCACCAGACTCATGATAGCTCATCCACAATTAAAAAACAAAAATCAAACTGATGAAAACAACATTTAAAGCAATGCTCGTACTGGCTTTCGCAGTAGCATTGAACACTGATCTTCAGGCACAAGGCATCAAAATGCCCCAGGCCAGCAGCAGCCAAACCATTACCCAGGAGTTTGGCTTAGGTAAAATCACACTGAGCTATTCGCGCCCGAATGTTAAAGGCCGTAAAATCTTTGGCGGACTGGAACCTTACGGAAGTGTATGGCGTACAGGAGCAAACTCTGCAACTGTCATCAGCTTTACTGAGCCTGTAAAAGTTGGGGGTAAGGAACTGGCAGCCGGCGATTACGGTCTGTTTACCATCCCTGGAGAGAACGAATGGACAGTGATCTTCAACAAAGGCGCAAAACAATGGGGTGCCTACGAATACAAAGAAGCAGATGATGTACTGAGGATTAAAGTTAAGGCAACCAAGACAAAAGAAAAAGTGGAAACCTTTACCATGCAATTTGCAAACGTACTGGCTTCTTCTGCACAACTACAGCTGATGTGGGAAAATACCGCATTGAGTGTAGACCTGACTACAGAAGTAGATGCAACAGTAATGGCAAGTATTGAGCAAGCTATGAAAGGCGAGAAAAAACCTTATTTCCAGGCTGCCCAGTATTACTACGCAAACAATAAAGATGCTAAACAGGCATTGGAATGGGCTACTGCTGCCGATGCAGGCAATACCAAAGCACCATGGATTAAATTGTTGAAAGGACGCCTTCAGTTAAAAACCGGTGATAAAGCCGGAGCACTTAAAACTGCTACTGAAGGTTTGCAAATTGCAACAGAAATTAAAAATCCGGAATACATCCGCTTACACACGGAGTTGATGAGCCAGGCCAAGAAATAAGCATCCTGGCCAGAAAAAAGCCTGGTGTTGTGAGCCGACATGCAAATCGTTTCTGAAGGAGAAACGATTTGGCGAGGCGAACAATATCAGGCTTTTTTAGGAGATAAATCTTTGAAGCCAACAACCTGCTGAATGATCAGCGATATGATCACCACCAGCAAACAGCCAATCACATTCAGCCACAAATAGGCTACCAGCTCCGTTCTTCCCATCACCACCACTATAGCCTCTGTAATCAGCGCCGCAATAAATACCGCCCTTCCATTTACCTGTTTCACATAAAATGCCACCAGGAAAATCCCCAGGATAGTTCCGTAAACATAGGAACCCAGTATGTTCACAGCCTCCAGCAAATTACCAATCTTACTGGCATACAATGCCATTACAATACAGATCAGCCCCCAGAATACCGTTGCCAGTCGAGATACCTGCAGGTATTCGTGGTCAGATGCATCTTTCCTGATCAGGCGCTTATAAATATCTATCACCGTAGTGGAGGCCAGTGAATTTAAGGCACTAGCCGTAGAACCCATAGAAGCCAGGAAAATAATAGCAATCAGTAAACCGATTAAGCCCTTGGGCAGGTATTCGGTTACAAAGCTTAAAAAGATATAATTGTTGTCCTTGATGTTGGCGTGTTCGTCATTCTTCAGCATCAGGTCTGTCACCTCTTTTCTGATCGACTTTTCCTTTTCATCAGCAGCCTGTAAGGCAATCCGCTGCTCGTCAATAAGCTGTTTGTTATCTGCATCCAATGCAGCGTTCATTTTTTTTACTTCAGCCTGTTTATCATCAAAAGCCTGCTTATAATCGGCCTTAATCCGGTTCAGCTCCGGTGCATAACTGCTCTTTTCCAGTTTATTCAGTTCAAAACTGTTAAAGAAGATCGGCGGACGGTTATACTGGTAAAAAGTAAAGACAAGTACTCCGATCAGCAAAATCAGGAACTGCATCGGTATTTTAACCAGACCGTTCATCAGCAGGCCCAGGCGGCTTTCGCTCACAGAAGCGCCCGATAAATACCGGCCTACCTGGCTCTGATCGGTACCAAAATAAGACAACTGCAAAAAGAAGCCGCCTATCAATCCCGTCCAGACTGTATACTGGTTGTTCAGGTCCAGCTTAAAATCTATAGCATTCGTGCGTCCCATCTTGCCCGCTATGCTAATGGCCTTGCTGAAACCGATGTCTGCCGGCAACAGGTACACCACCATTACACCTGCTGCAAACAAGCCGCAAAAGATGATGCTCATTTGCAGCATCTGGGTATAGGAAACTGCCTTAGTTCCTCCGTAAACTGTATAAAACACCACCAAGCCACCCATAAAAAGTGTAGTATAGGTAGTATTGATGTTTAGAATGGTTGATAAAATAATGGAGGGCGCATAAATGGTAATGCCTGTAGAAAGCCCTCTTTGGACTAAAAATAAAAAGGCTGTCAGCGCCCTTGTTTTCAAATCAAAACGCTGTTCCAGGTATTCGTAGGCGGTGTATACCTTTAAACGGTGGAATATGGGCACAAAGGTGATGCACAATACGATCATCGCCAATGGCAGGCCGAAATAGAACTGTACAAAGCTCATGCCCGAGGAATAGGCCAGTCCGGGTGCCGATAAAAAAGTAATTGCGCTAGCCTGGGTAGCCATTACCGAAAGGCATACATGATACCAGGGCAACGACTGGTTGCCCAGCAGGTAGCCCTGAATGTTGTGGGCACCGCGACTCTTATAAATGCCGTATACAACAATAACCACCAGGGTAAGGGTTAAAACCGACCAGTCTAAAACGCTCATTCGAAATATTTTGTAAAGGCGTAAAAAATTAAGATCAGGAATACCAGCCAGCCAATCAGCAGGCGGTAAAACTGTCTCCAGGTTTTAACGAAAGGTGGCAGTTCCTGCGTTTCCTTATCTATTGGCTCCTCTGCTCTCATGTTATTTTTTGCCTGATAACAGGTTCACAAACAGCCTGTACGCCCCCGGTACACCCGCTGGCAACTGCCGGAAAAACGACAGTCCGGTATACACAAAACGGCCTTTACCATAATCAGCAATGATCAGCGAACCCGTCTTAGCGCTTTCCCCGGCATCGTTCATGCTCAAAACAGCAGTATATTTAGGATCGGCATCAGTTACAAAATACAATCCACGTTCCTGTATCCAACCCTCAAAATCCTTTGCAGTTAATTTATTCGGATAGTTAAATACCGGGTTTTCCGGCTTTAAAATATCCACCTTTGCATCCTCTTCCGTAACCCTGTCGCGCGACAGCCGGAAAGGGTAAGGGCCGAGGTTTTCTATTTTCAAAGGACTGTTCACATTGTATTGAACAAGCAATGTTCCGCCGTTCTCTACATATTTCATCAGCTTTGGCTGCATGCTCCTGATCTGCTCGTTCACATTGTACAGGCGCACGCCGGTAACTATGGCATCAAAAGCAGAGAGATCGGTATTGATCACCTGGTTTTCATTTAGGCTAACCACATCATAACCTACCTGCTTTAATGCTTCAGGCACCAGATCACCTGCGCCCGTAATGTAACCAATACGTTTTCCTGCCAGTTTCAGCTCCACCTTGTCCACTCTCGCCTCGGCAAGAGGAAAAAGGGTTTGTACCGGGATATGCTCGTAATCAATTACCCGTAAACCCTTATTATAGCTTACCCCATCAACATTCACATTCAGGCTCAGGTTGCCACCTGCAGTATTTCCTCCCGGCGTAACTGTCAATTCAAGCAACTGCTCTTCTCCTTTTCTGGAAAGCGTAAAGTCGGCTTTTTCCGGACTAACTTTCCAGCCTGAAGGCAGCTGGGGTACTACCGATCCGGAAGCATTTTCTTTAAAACTTTTCAATTGAACCGTTACCTTTTTTGGCGTATTGCCAGTAAAAATAAACGCCTTTTCGGCCAGGGTTGCAGTAACGGGTGGGGCAATCACCAGCGGTTGATAAATCTCTCCCCTAACCTGGTCTGTGTACTTGTACACCACCGGGCGTTTTTTCAGAATTACCTGATCGCCGATCTTAATTTTAAATAAAGCGCTAAGGCCAGGGCCGTTTTCGGCAAGGCCAATCTTGGAAAGGGAATCTACCACAAAAGTACCCAGAGGATGCGGTTTTTCCAGCCAGTAAGGCTGGGTAAGCTTGGCCTGATTTGTGGAAAGGCTTTTATCCTGCGACATAAACTTATTGGGTGCCAGGTCAAACTTTGCCCCCGTAATGCTTTCTTCCAGGCTAATGCTTAAAGGAAAGCCATCCTTTACCCTGGCAATTCCCTGTACTTTTACATTTACGGGTTGATTTAAAGCATAAGAAGGGTTTGCCGCAGCACTTTCAAACCAGATGCCGGCACAGGCCAGTATCAGGTCATCCAGCAGTTCTTGCTTAAAAGGTTTACCTTTTACCAGCTCCCTTAATTTTAAAAGTTTAGCTATAGCAGCCGAAGGGTCAGCGGCATTGTATTCCTTATTGATTTCATTCAACAATTGCTGTGCGGCAGCACTGCCGGGTATCCTGTTTAAAGAAAAATCTACACCTTCAAATATATCCCTGCTGGCTTTTTCGCCCGCCACAGGTGTAAAAAATTCTATAGAAGAGCCACGCTGTCTTGCAGCTCCAAAACCCTGGCTCCGGTGGTTAGATCTGCTCTCGGCAGCAATCTCGCCGTAGCTTTTGCCCAGCAAAGCATTGTACGAACCTACATCGATCTTGAGCTGATCGTCGGAAGTGGTATTGTTCCCTCCAAAATTAAAGGTATTCCATACAATTCGTCTGGCCTGCCATGGCTTTACAAATGCAAGCTGCTCCGGAAACTGCTTCGGATCGGCTGCCGCGGTAAATGCCTCGCGGGCCAGTATCGCAGAACCAGAATGGTGTCCGTGACCAGCCCTTCCATCCTCTGGAAAACGGGTAATGATCACATCTGGCTGGAACTTACGGATTACCCAAACCACATCGGCAAGGATCTTCTGCTTATCCCAGATCTTAAAACTCTCTTCCGGGTTCTTTGAAAAACCAAAATCATTGGCCCTGGTAAAGAATTGTTCTGCACCATCCGTTCTGCGGGCAGCAAGCAGTTCCTGGGTACGGATCAGTCCCAGCAGTTCGGCCTGTTCATTTCCAATCAGGTTCTGCCCGCCATCACCTCTTGTCAGCGATAAATAACCTGTCCTGACTTTCTTTTCCTTAGCCAGGTAGCCCAGTAAACGGGTATTTTCATCGTCAGGGTGCGCCGCAACATACAGCACACTGCCGGTAACATTTAATGCTTCCAGGCCTTGTTTAATTTCAGCAGCATTCAATTGCTGCATGATCTGCGCCTTGGTTAATAAGGGAACAACTGCTGTTACAACCAGCAGGTATAAGCGAAACTTCATATACAGATTTGCAAGGGCCTTTTAGCTGCCCCCGATGTTTCGAAATTAACTAAAAAACATCAATCTGTTTTTCAAATAAATGATTAGCGCGTAACAATACTGTCAAAATACGACAGTTTTTATAGGAGAATTTTACTGCTTACTTCCTTATCGATGGTAATGAACCCGGGATATTTTACCAGTGAATTCCCTACTTTAATGCTCGGTCTGATTTTTAAGGTCAATATCCCTTTCTTTTCAGGTCCGCCTTTGCCACTTTTCAGGAAATCGCTGATCTCGCCCATCACCTTACTGTTCGAGATGAAAGGATAAACATTCACTTCCATATCTACAGGTACGGTAGAGGCCTGTCCGGCAGCAACATTCAAAGCCTGGTTCACAAATCCCGTAGCCAGTTCCTGTCTGTTGATCAGGATCTTATATTCGAATTCATTGATAGCCGCATCGTTGGCAGTCGGGTTTTTCACTTCCAGGTTTAAACGCGCCCGTAAAGGCACATCCTTTCTCAGCAGTCCCAATGCCAGGGCCGGCAAACTGCCCAGGTTCACATCTCCGTTGCCAATCATTTTCTTCACATCGGCACCGCCAAGCGTAATCTGATCGGCCGAGGTTATCCGGTAAGTACACTTTTCCAGGGCTTTAATTTGTTGTGTCTGCCTGTTTAAACCACAACTCTGAATCACAATGGCCGTAAGGCACAACAAAAATATTTTCTTCATAACAGGAACCTATCAAATTTAATGCCCGTTTAGCGCTTACGGCTGTTTAAGCTTTTACTGATCAGGTGATCAACACTATATTTTCCGCTTCCGGCAACCCATAAAAACAGATATACCAGTAAATAATGTAATCCCAGTTCTTTTTTGTCGAAACCATCAGGCGAGTGGACAATAAATACCGCAACCAGCATGGTAATGATCAACGGAATTACCGCCAGTCTTGTACCTAATCCCAGTAAAATAAGGATAGAGCAGAAAAACTCGGCAAATACCGTTAAAATCAGCGATGCCGGCGCACCAATACCTATAGGATCACCAAACTGTATTTCTCCGCCCGCAGTAAGCCAGCCCAGTTTCTGGTAACCGTGTACAATCATAAAAGATGCGATACCTACGCGTAAAACAAGCAGCATAACGTGTATGCCTTCGTGGTTAAAATTAGTGTTAAATAGTCTTCTCATAAATTTGTTCCAGGTAAATTAAATATAATAAAAAATAGCGATTGATTAGCTGGTCAATGATTTGATAAAGCCCGACACGGCATCCTGTAAAATCCTGCGGTGTTCTTCTCCGGGTTTTCCGTCTTTCTCTATCATTTGTATTGACACCAGGCCATGCAAAATCGAGAAGTAAGTATGGTATTTCAAAAATACATCAGCTTCTTTATGGGCACTCCCGGCAATGGCCTCCTGAATGGTAGAGATCATCACGGTAGTCATTTGTTTCATTTCAACAATCTGGTTTACCCGGTCGCATGCCGGAATCCCGAGCCCAAACATCAGCTGATAATACTCTTTGTGATCAAAAGCAAAATCCCAGTAGGCATTGGCGATGGCTTCCAGCTGCACAGAGGGATGGGTATGTTGCTGCTTCACTTCCTGCAATGCATCCGCCAGCTTTTGAAAGCCTTCTTTTGTAAATTCCAATAAAATGGCTTCCTTGTTTTCGAAATGATTGTAGATTACCGGTATACTGTATTCTATGGCATCGGCAATTTTGCGGATAGACAGTGATTGCCAGCCGTCTGTTAACACCTGAAGCCAGGCGGCTTCAAGAATACTTGCCCTGAATTCTTCTTTTTGTCTGATTTTTCGTTCTGCAATTCCCATAGGCCATACATTTAAGTTAACAGTGTTAACAAAAATAACACATAAATCCAAGTCCCAAAACTATATCTGGTTTTCTGACTTAAAACCAACAATACTGCTATTTCTGGATCAGTCTAAAGGTAAGGTTAATGCGCGGCCCTGAAGGTACTATGGTTTTAGGGAGCCTGTGTTCCCAGAGGTGCTGGGTTTCTGCTTTCATGATGAGCAGACTGCCATGAGTAAGGTCGACCGATATAATGGGTATTTTTTCTGCATAATGCCGGAACTGAAATATCCGGGAAGCGCCGAAACTTACAGAAGCAATAAAGGGATAACGGCCCAACTCTTTCTGATTATCGCGGTGCCAGTCCATGCTATCGCTGCCATCCCGGTAATAGTTCAGCTGGCAGGTATTGAACTCCACCTCAAAAGCCCTTGCTATATTGTCCCGGGTCTGCAGGAGTTGATCGGGCCAGGATTCATCGCCAGGTTCAAAAGTTTTTAACAGTTTATCCTCCTGTTTAACCACACCAGTAAAATAACTGAAATGGGCATTACTTTCCTCCTCATCAAAAAAGTCCGGATAAAAGAATGCTTCCCCAGGAATTGGCAACAGGTTCAGATGATCCAGGTACAGAGATTTGTCCATACCGTAAATATAATCAAATGTATTCCATCATGTAAGATTTTGGTTTTTCTGAACGCAATGTTTTCAGGGCTTTATCTTTAATCTGTCTTACCCGCTCTTTTCCGAGGTTCATTTTACCGCCAATCTCATCCAGCCCTATCGGGGTGTAACCTCCTAAGCCATAAAACATAGACAGGATTTCTTTCTCACGCTCGGGCAGCTTTTTCATCAGGCGCTTCACATCCACAGAAACAGAATTTTGCAGCACGCCTGTGTCTGTCTTTTCTATATTGCTGTCTTCAAGGGTTTCCGCCAGTGTAAATCCGGATTCCTCCGCAATCACTGCATCCAGAGAAGTTGTCATAGGGGCATGATGCATGTAATCGATCGCTTTTTCTTCCGGAAGTTCAATAAACTCGCAAACCTCTTCCAGACTTGGCACCCTTTCCAGTTTTTGTTCCAATTCTCCCATTGCCTTATTGATCCGCATGATCCCTCCTATCTGGTTTGCAGGCAGGCGCACCATACGTTTCTGCTCGGCAATCGCAATCATGATGCTCTGACGGATCCACCACACTGCAAATGAAATGAACTTAAACCCTTTGGTCTCATCAAAGCGCTGCGCAGCCTTAATTAAACCCAGGTTTCCCTCGGCAATCAGGTCAGACAAGCGGATACCCTGGTTCTGGTATTTCTTTGCCACAGATACAACAAAGCGCAGATTGGCCTTTACCAAACGGTCCAGTGCCGACTGGTCGCCCTTCCTGATCTTCTGGGCAAGCACAATCTCTTCTTCAACACTTAGCAGGTCAATCCTTGCAATATCATACAAGTATTTTTCTATTGAGTCCGAGTCCCGATTGGTAATGGACTGCTCTATCTTTAATTGTCTCATCCCTGGCAAGGTCAGAAGAAATGGATTTCAGATCAATGGATATCTTTTATTTCCGATTATTTTATGGAAAATCATAATAAAAATTACTCTTTTTACGGAAAATTAGTTTTTTGACTGCTTTTTTTAATTAATTTCGAAGTCACAGTGTACCGCGGACACTTTGACCTAATCAATTGAAAATGAATACAGCAGATCTCGACAAAACAGACATTGGTATTTTAAGGCTTTTGCAGCAGGACGCATTGCTGAGTAACAAGCAGCTGGCACTGGAACTCAACAAATCAACCGCAACTATACATGAAAGAGTAAGGCGATTAAAATCAGAAGGTTACATTAAAAGATCAGTAGCCATCCTGGACAGTAAAAAGATTGGCAAGAGCCTGATTGCCTATTCGCAGGTGCAGCTTAAAGAGCATACCGACCAGGCATTAAGCGGCTTTGAAAAAGAGGTAGTGAAGTTTCCGGAAGTGATGGAATGCTACCACATGACCGGGGCCTTCGACTTTATCCTACGGATTGTGATCACCGATATGGATGCTTACCATAACTTTTTGAGAAGTAAACTGGCACAGCTCAGCAATATAGGTACGGTGCAGAGTTTCTTTGTGATGTCGGAGATCAAAACCGAGACCGCCTATCCGCTTTAAGACATCATCAGATCTTTAGGTCCACCACAGATGCCCTTGTGATTGCTTTTTCCCCGAAACGCCTTCTGATCTTGTCCATTGCCTGCATCAGGTTGTATTGCGCCTCCGATTTATTGTACAGATCGATCTGTTCAAAACCATTTACCAGGTGAGACAAACGCACCCCTACCAGCCTGAGCAGCATCCTTTTCTGGTATACCTGTTTAAACAGTTCTTTAGCCATCTGGATCAGCGCACTGTCTAACGATGTATAGGGGATCATGGCCTGTTTGCTTACATCTTCGAAATTGGCATACCTGATGGTTACCGTGATGCAGGCCGTAAGTTTCTTTTTTTCCCGCAGCTGAAAGGCAATGTCTGTTACCATCGAAACCAGCAAGGTATTGATCAGGCCTATATCAATGGTATCTGAATGAAAGGTACATTGTGTCCCTATACTTTTTTGTTCGGCGTAAGGCACTACCGGACTGTTGTCTATCCCTTTTGCCTTTTGCAGCAGTCCCAGCCCGTTTCTCCCCATCCACGCATGCATCTGATCAGGTTCGATCTGTGTAAGTTCAAAAATATGTTGAATGCCCCGATCGCTCAGCAAGGCAAAGCTTTTTTTGCCCAGCCCGGGTATCTTACGGATAGAAAGCGGATTTAAGAACGACTGTACCTCATGCTGCTCTACATTTTTCTCACCATTGGGCTTACATGCATTGGTAGCCATTTTGGCTACAGTTTTATTTACCGATAACCCAAAGGAAATAGGGAGCTGCAGTTCATTCATAATGGATGCACGCAGTTCACGGGCATATTGCATACAGTTAAAAAAGCGGTCCATCCCCGTCATGTCTATATAATGCTCGTCAATGCTGGCTTTTTCAAAAAGGGGCACTTTCTCCCTGATCATATCGGTAATTTCATGCGAAGCCTTTGAATAAGCATCTATATCGCCTCTGATAAAAATGGCATGCGGACACAGCTGTCTGGCTCTGCCAGAGGGCATGGCCGAATGTACACCATACCTCCTGGCCTCATAACTGCAGGAAGTGACCACGCCCCGGTCTGACGTACCACCAACAATGACGGGTTTCCCGATCAGGGCCGGATTTTTCCGTAACTCAACGGCTACGAAAAAAGCATCCTGATCCATATGAATGATGTGTCTGTCTGCCACGGATTAAAACTAAGCAGCAGTAAATTTAAGCTAAAAATATTAGCAAAACAACAGTGTACTATTTTATTTCATAGAGATCGGTTTAAGGCCATACTATTTCCCGGAAAGTGCTGCAGCACACCAAATATAAGGTGCCTGTCCGTGAAGGTCTCCAGCATTGCGTGGGCGGTCCTGGTAGTGCTGTTTATCGTTCTTTTTACCTGTACCGATACAAACTTCAGTTACGTTGTTCCGTGCGTCTACATAGGGAACCATGGCCAGCCAGGCCTTTCTGGCTGCCGGGGCATATTCTGCAGCATCAAGCCAACCTTCCTGCAGGCCAATAATAAACCCGTAGGTAAACATGGCTGTTCCCGAGGTTTCCGCCCAGAGATCAGGCTGGTCAATCAGCTGGTTCCACATGCCGGATGGCCTTTGATAGGTTTTTAAGCTTTTCATCATCTTCAGGTACCCCTCCATGATACGTGGGCGGTCCTGATGATCCTTAGGCAACAAGCGCAGCAAATCGGGCATCCCCACGGCCATCCAGCCATCCCCTCTCCCCCAGTAATAAGGAACATCCGGAGCGTGGTAGAACAATCCGTTCGGCCGTTGCAGTTCATCCAGATAAAGCACCATTTCCTTTGCCGCCCTGTCGATATACTTACGGTCGCCTGTTACTTTGTAGGCTTCATTTTGTACTACCGTGATCATGTACATGTCGTCTATCCACAAGCGCGTTTGCCAGGAAAAACCTTTTTCTGCCCAGGCTTTTTCTGCCGTGTTTGCATTCCGGGGTACTTCCCATTGCGTATCGGCATAGGCAAGTCCCATTTTTTTGTAACGTTCGTCTTTTGTAATCTGGTAGAGTTTCAGTGCAAGACTACCGAACATATTGTAATCCACATGGTTCTTAGGTGGCAGCAGTGCTTTTTCATAAGTAAAAAAAGGTTCGAATTTATCTTGTAAAAGCTTTATCAACTTCTGATCCTTTGTTTTCAATGCATAATCCAGGGCACCATTCCAGGTGCATACCCCGGCATAATGCATGTACCTGCCTGCATACAGGTCGTGCCGGCTGTTTACAAAATGATAGGCCAGCCGCCTGCCCACTTCTTCCGGCGTTGAGCCTTTGGGAAAATTGCTAAGCGCCCCCTTTTGGGCAAATAAGAATTGAAAAGCAAATGTTGCAAGCAGCGATAAAAATAATCGTTTTGACATAGTGTGTGTTTTTATTTGGTTTCTTACAGACCAAAGTAAATGAATGAAATCTGTAAAATTTGTTCATTTTTTTGTCGATTTGTCTCTGCTTGCCAAGCGATTTCAAAATAATTTTGCGCAATTACATGATTGCATTTATATTTGCAACCATGTAATTGCATATAAAAGAAAATATTTATTAAAAAGATCATAACTTTACTATCACTCTTCATCTGCTTTATGGACACAGCCAATTCACAAACAGGAAAGTACGCTCAGGTAAATGGTTTAAGCATGTATTATGAAATACATGGAACAGGAAACCCTTTGGTATTGATACATGGTGCAGCATCTACCATAGCCACAACCTTTGGCAGGATATTGCCCGAACTTGCCAAAACACATCAGGTAATTGGTGTTGAATTACAGGCCCACGGCCACAGCGATAACCGTGACGGTAGGCAAATCAGCTTTGAGCAGGATGCCGATGATGTGGCGGAATTGTTAAAACAGCTGAAGGTTGAAAAAGCCGATATATTTGGCTTTAGCAATGGGGGCACTACCGCATTGCAAATGGCCATCCGTCATCCACAGCTGGTCAATAAGCTGATCATTGCCTCTGCCATGTATAAAAGATCGGGAGTTCCTGCGGGCTTCTGGGAAGGTATGAAAAATGCGAAATTCGAAGATATGCCTGAACCCTATGTAAAAGCATTTCTAGCCATCAATCCAAGCAAAAAAGCCCTGGATATTATGTTTAACCAATGTGCACACCGGATGCAGGGATTTACCGATATTCCAGACAAAGCCATAGAGCCCATACAAAACCAGGTTTTGATCCTTATCGGCGATAAAGATGTGCCCACACCTGAGCATGCTGTAGAGTTATCGCGCCGCATGCCCCATGCCAGTCTGGCTATCATTCCAGGCGGCCATGGCACTTATATGGGCGAATTAACAACCCTGAATGAAGCACATAATCCACCTGTTGCCTTACCTATTGTTACCGATTTCTTAGCGGATCATAGATAAAAATTGTTTATATTGCTTAAATCTTCGCCGCAATCCCTGCGGCCATTCTCTTAAAATCACCTATAAACACCTACTGCTCAGCATCATCTCCCGTAATGACGACAAAATATTGACATATAAATCACTAGTAAATCACACAGTTGAAATACCCTTGACTTACTATTGATTTACCCTTGAAATACCCTATAGGTAAACCAACCCTATCTCAAGGGTAAGTCAAGGATATCTCAACGGTAATATAATTCAGTTATTTTCTTGTGATTTATATGTGATTTACTACTTATTACTACGAGAGCAGATAGGACACATCTCTTTTTGTTAGGCAGATCAGTAGTTTTTCTGGGGATCTTTTGAGTAAAGAAGTGTATATCTTTCTACAGGCTTCTAAATTCAGGGGTATGTTCGATGATTAAATTTAATAAGAATTACCGGTAAAAACAAGGGTATACTGTACAGTATTTTTAGATTGTGTGTAAAACACCAAAGAAAATCCCAGAAAGAAAACTGCAATGATAGAATTGTTTACTTTAGGCTAAACATAAATTTAACTTTCAATCTGACGAAAATTAACATAAATTTATTATTGTAAACTTTTGCAGAGGAATTAAATTCTCTAAGTTTGGGATTTTATAAAATGGTATGCCGCATCGAGCCTTATTAAACGATTATCAGTTTCTTCAGAAGATATCGGAAGGAAATGAAAAGGCATTTGAAGAACTCTTCAGGGTCTTGGCCCCCACCTTAAAACCCTTCGTATTCCGCTTTACCAGGAGCAATGAAAGCACCCAGGAGATTATACAAGATACTTTTATCAGGGTATGGCTTAACCGTGATAAAGTTTCGGAGGTCAGCAACATCAAATCGTGGGTTTTTAAATTTGCGGCCAATGAGTGCCTGCATTATTTAAGGGATAAGACCATTCACGAAAAAGCGATCAACCGGCTTTTGGCAACCCAGGAACTGCATACCGAACATACGCACCAGACCATTCAGCTCAATGAGATCAAATCTGTTATTGTTGCTGCTATCGAAAAATTATCCCCGCAAAGAAAGCTGATCTACCAATTGAGCAGAACAGAAAACAAAACCATAACAGAGATATCAGAGCAGCTTAGCCTATCTCCCAATACCGTAAAAAACAGCCTTGTAACTTCCTTAAAGCTCATTAGGAAACACCTGGACCAGAACGGATACGCATTCCTTGCCTTCCTTTTCTTTTACATTGAAAATAAATTTTAAATACCATTAGTCCTGATGCCCAAGTTGTGGCTCTTATATATGTTTAACAGCCAGAAAATAAATTAAATGGAAGACGAGCGAATTGAACGCATTATAGAACGCTACCTCGAATCTGAACTGACAATAGCCGAACAGGTCGAATTGCAGCAGCTTCTGGGCGGGAACTACGACGAGCGGATTGTAGCACACCTTGTTTCTCTGATGAACAAAGAAACCGAGACGGAAGCTTTCAGCGAAGAAGAGATCAATGCCATGCTGAAAAATATCTTTACGCTTGATCTGACAACCCCTGCCATTGTACAACTTCCAAGGCGGTCTGCCCGCTTCAGGTGGCCGCTTATTGCCGCTTCTGTGACCGTACTTCTGGGTATGAGCTTTTTAATGTACCATTTCTATTTTTCCAAAACACAGGTAAAGCAAGCCACCGCATTTGTTGCGAACGACATCGCTCCAGGCAAAAAGTCAGCTACTTTAACTTTGGCCAATGGAAAAAAGATCTCGTTATCTGATGCCACCAACGGCACCCTTGCCAAGGAGGCGGGTGTGAACATTTCTAAAACAAAAGAAGGAGAACTTGTTTATGAGATAGAAGATTCAGGTAATCAGACTAACCAGATGAACACGTTGTCGACTGCCAGGGGCGAAACTTATCAGATTCGTCTGCCTGATGGCAGTATGGTGTGGTTAAATACTGCCTCCAGCCTGATTTACTCTGCTTCCTTGAATAAAAACGGTATACGTAAGGTCGAATTAACAGGAGAAGGGTATTTTGAAATTGCAAAAGATAAAAAGCATCCATTTATTGTTAAAACTGCTAAACAGGAGGTCACTGTGCTGGGCACACATTTTAATATCAATGCTTACCCAGAAGAGAACGCAACTTTAACCACCTTATTGGAGGGGTCTGTAAAGGTGGCCGACAATAAAGACCAGAAGATATTGACCCCAAAACAACAATCAGTGACAAGGGGCAATGGTTTTCTGATAAAAACAGTAGAAACAGACGACGTGATTGCATGGAAGAATGGTTTGTTCCTTTTCAACGATGAACCACTGGAAACCATTATGAAGGAAATTTCCCGCTGGTATGACGTTGAAGTGATTTATCGTAACGCAAACAAAAACAAACTGTACTTTGGGGGGATTTCCAAATATGAAAACCTTTCCCGGGTTCTAAAAAAATTAGAATTAACCGGAGGTGTCAACTTTAAGATCGAAGGAAGGAGGATTATCGTAACAAAATAACAAAACCAACGGTTAATAAAAAACCAGAAGTGCGTGAACACCTCTGGTTTAAGTTTTCCGGCCATAACCAAATAAAAGAGATTTAATAAGGCAGTGTGCTTAAAGATTCGAAGCAAAAGGCACATGCTATAAACCTGCGAGAAAAGCTGGCACAAAACGCTTTAACTTAACTCGTGCTAAAACCGAACGAAACAAATGTATAAAAATTATACTAAAAGAATTGGTATGCCCAACCGGCATTTCCATAAAATATGGGCAATTATGCGGCTAACAACTCTCATATTACTAGCGTCACTTATCCAGGTAAGTGCCTCTACCCGTGCGCAAAACATTACCATTCTGAAGGAAAGTATCAGTCTAAGGGATGCCTTTTCTCAGATCAGGAAACAAACGGGCTATATTGTAATATCCCAGTCTGAGAAAATCGATAGAAATAAAAGGATCAGCTTAAACCTTAGAAATGCATCACTGGAAACTGCAATGACCAGAATTCTACAGGAAGAGAACGTTACTTTTGCCATTGAAGATAAATCCATAGTCTTAATGCCTAAACCTTCGCTCATTGCCAATTTAATGCGGATGTTCGTTGCGGTTGATGTGAAGGGTAAGGTACTAGATGAGAGTTCAAAACCAATTCCGGGCGCTACAGTCTCCATCAAAGGGACTAAAAAAAATACAGTTAGTGATGCGGAAGGTTCGTTTGCCATTAATGCGGCCGTAAACGACATCCTAGTGATCAGCATCATAGGCTACGAAACAAAAGAAGTTATCGTTACTTCAGATAGTAACATTTCGATTACTTTGAAAGTAGCGACAACAGAACTTGCACAAGTGGTAGTCACAGCACTGGGGATCAAACGGGAAGAAAAATCATTGGGTTATGCTGTCCAAAAGGTATCTGGTAATAGTCTGACTTCTACCAAAGGCGTCAATATCGCCACTTCCTTAACCGGTAAAGTAGCTGGATTGAATATTCAAAACAGCACAGAGTTTGCTGCTATTCCATCTATCAGACTCCGTGGTGTTGAAGCATTACTGGTAATTGATGGGGTACCACATTCCTCCTCCGACGTAACTCTGGATAATATCTCTCCTGATGACATTGAAAGTATTGATGTGCTTAAAGGAGCAACCGCATCTGCCCTATATGGAAACAGGGGAGGAAATGGAGCCATCATGATCACCACAAAAAGAGGGAATAAGGATGGTGCCTTGGATATCGCTGTGAACAGCAGCAGTATGTTCTCTGCTGGTTTTCTGGCCTTTCCTAAAGTGCAGACGGGCTACAGTTCCGGAGGAGGAGGTAAATATGGGGTTGGTGATTATGTATGGGGAGACAAACTGGATATCGGAAGGACGGCCAAACAATACAACCCAAGTACCTATCAATTTGAAGATATGCCTCTGGTTTCAAAAGGAAAAGATAATCTGGCAAATTTCCTTCAACGAGGTATTATCCTAAACAACAACATCAGTATCGCGCAAAGTGGGAAAAATGGTGGTTTCAGGGCCTCCTTAACAGATGTTCGTAACCGCGGACAGTACCCCAACACCAAACTGAACAAGGTTATTGCCAGCATTTCGGGAGATATTAAAGCCGGTGATTTTACACTGGATGCGGGTTTTACTTTTAACAAAAGGTTTTATCCAAATAATATCGGTGCAGGTTATGGAGCCGGAGGTTATTTGTATAACCTCCTGATCTGGTCGGGAACCGAATACGATATCCGTGATTATAAAAACTATTGGGTTGCCGGCAAAGAGAACGTGCTACAAAACTGGATGGAGAACACATGGTATGACAATCCTTATTTTATAGCCAATGAAATTTTAAGAGGCGACAATTACAACTTAACAAACAGTTATGTCAATGCGAATTACCAGATAAAACCCTGGTTAAAAGCAGTGTTACGATCTGGAATTGACACCTATTCACAAACTATTCAATGGCGCAATTCCATTAGTGCAGTTGGGGGTTGGAACAAAAAAGGATATTACAGTATAACCAAATCGGATGCTTTTACCACAAATAACGACCTGATGCTCCTTTCGGAAAACAAATTCGGAAAATTTCAGGTTAATGGATTAATTGGTGGGGGTATATTCTACAGGGAACATTCCTCGTTAAATACAGAGACCCAAAATGGAATCACCGTTCCGGGATTTTATTCTATAGCCGCCTCGGTAGATCCGGTTAAGAGTACACCAGGCGCTTATAAGAAGCAAGTGAACAGTTTGTATGCAAAGGCCGGTATTTCCTATGGCAATTTTGCTTTCATTGACCTTACCGGAAGAAACGACTGGTCTTCGACCCTTGCAGCTAGCGAGCGCTCTTATTTCTATCCCTCTGTGTCGGGAAGTCTCGTTTTCTCAGAACTGCTTAAATTGCCTTCATGGATAAGTATGGCCAAACTCCGTGGATCATGGACAAAAACCAAACTGGATGCTGACGTATATGCGATTAACAACAGTTACAGCATCAGTACCAATGTATGGAACGGAGCCAGTTCAAGTAGCTTTCCTACAACCATTCGGGGAGCCGACATCCTTCCACAAACCAACAGAACCTACGAATATGGTGCTGGATTTTTCTTTCTGAAAAACCGCATCCGCTTCGATGTAGCTTATTTTAATAACCTGTATTACAACCAGATCATTTCCTCTACTGTGAGTAGTGCTTCTGGCGTAGGTAAAGTACTGATCAATACTAAGGAAGAACTTGAAAGAAAGGGTGTCGAGTTGACACTGGAGGGTACAGTTGTAAAAAATGATGGGTTTAGCTGGGATCTTGGGTTGAACTGGTCTACAAACCGCAGATATTATGCGGCACTAGATCCGATTTATAGTACAAAAAAACAATGGGTTACTAAAGGAAGTCGTTATGACTGGGTTAGCGGTAATTCATGGGATAAGTCACCTGATGGTCAGCCGATCCTTCAAAACGGTTTTCCGATAAGGAGTCAGCAAGAAACCATTCAGGGCTATAGCGATCCGGACTGGATATGGGGTTTGAATAACACATTTAGATATAAGAATTTTACACTTAACTTTTCATTTGATGGTCGCGTTGGTGGCACCGCTTATTCTAATATGATTCATTACATGTGGAGCTCAGGTACTCATATCGACAGCGACAACAACTGGCGTTATGATGAGGTTGTAAATGGCAAGAAATCCTTTGTAGCCAACGGCGTTAAGGTTGTATCGGGCACAACCACCAGGGATGTATTTGGGAACATTCTGACAGACACCCGTGTTTTCGAACCAAATACCACAGCAGTATCTTATGAAACCTATGTTAGGAATTCACAGGGAACACAAAACTACTTTAAGCAGACCTTCTTTAAGTTAAGGGAGTTATCGCTTACGTATATGCTTCCCACCAAACTGGTTAAAAATATCGGAATGAAAAATGCTTCTGTTGGTTTTATAGGCCAGAATATGCTGCTATGGACTAAAGACTGGAAATATTCAGATCCAGATGTTGGTGGCGATAACCTCAACTCACCTTCAGTAAGATATATGGGTTTTAATATAAAAGCTACTTTTTAAATCAAGAAAAAATGAAAACACTATATAGATACATACTGCTAATTGTAGTAACTTCAGTGTTTCTGCAGTCCTGCAAGAAATTTGAAAATATCAATACCAATCCCAATTCACCAACAAAGACAACCGCGTCCTTGCTAGCAACTAACCTGATTCTGAACATTACAAGAGCAGGCGGAGATAAAGGTTTTATATTGTCTGCACTAACGAATAAACAGATGGCATGGGGGGAGTTACCACAGGGTGAACAGTACAATAATTTCGGAAGTGCAAGTTTCGGTGGCTTACCTGTATTGACCAACGTACAGAAAATGATCGATGCTGCAGCAGAAACAGACAAAAATGCTTACACCGGATTAGGGTTGTTTATTAAAGCATACAAGCTTTATTATTTGTCGCTAAGTGTTGGTGATATCCCCTACGCTGAGGCGCTTAGCGCGGAGACCGGAAATGTAACCCCTAAATATGATACACAGAAACAGGTTATGCAGCAAGTGCTAAAAGATCTGGAAAATTCAGCTGCAGCTTTTGCTGCAGGCAAAAATTTCTCAGGAGACCCTTTGCTAAATGGCAATGTTGATACCTGGCGTAGGATTGTGAATTCTTTTCGCTTAAAGGTATTAATTAGCCTTTCAAAAAAAGAGTCTGACGGAGATCTGAAAATCAAAGAAAACTTTGCAAAAATCCTGCAGGCTGAACCATTGCTGCGCAGCAATAGTGACAACCTTCAACTGGTGTATTCAGATAAGGCTAACCAGCTCTACCCTTTTAACAACTCCATCAATAAATTTACCAGTTACAGTATGGTTTCGAGTGTAATGATAGACACTATGAAAAAATATGGTGATTATCGGTTGTTCTATTTTGCAGCCCCTGCGGTATATAAAACCCAGACAGAGGGCAAATTATCTTCCGACTGGGATGCCTATATGGGTACCGATCCATCGATTGAGTTTACGGCTGTTGTAGCTTTATTTAATGCAAAAAAATACTCACAGCTAAATTTACGTTATACGGCTTATGCGCCTGGGGAACCATTGGTCAGGATTGGCTACGCAGAACAAAATTTGATCATAGCCGAAGCAATCGTAAGGGGCTGGGCTGCAGGTTCGGCCAAAACCTATTACGAAGAAGGAATACGAGCTTCGATGAATTTTGTAAACAATACAACCCCGGATGACACCAGGTACCATAGTGGCAGAAAAATTACAGCTACTTATATAACGGATACCTACTTACAAAACGTTAATGTGTCTTTTGCAGCAGAACAAACCCGACAGTTGAAACAAATCTGGATGCAAAAATACTTATTGTATTTTATGCAGTATCCTTACGATGCTTACTACGACTATAGACGTACAGGCTATCCTAACCTTCCTGTTAACCCGGCAACAAGTACAAATCCTTTTGACAAAACCCGAATCCCGGTTCGTTACACCTACCCTTCAGAAGAATATAATTACAATCTTGAAAACCTGAAAGCGGCCCTTGACAGGCAATATAAGGGAAATGACCGTACTGACGATCTCATGTGGATATTGCAGTAGCCAATAACATAATGTCATAAAAATGCAAAGGGCCTGTACAAATTAACTTGTACAGGCCCTCCGTTTTACGTTTTTATTAATTTAACTTTTTCCGAAAATCTCTTCCAGTTTTTTATCCATTGCGGCATCGTCTTCTCCGCCACCGCCATAGCGTCCTATAATGATCCCGTTTTTATCAATCAGGATTTTTGTTGGTAAGGTGTGGATACCATAACGTGGGCTAATATGTGTCCCTTTCTCAGCTTCGCTGGCATCACGTTTATAGCCGCTTAACACGTGTTTCCAGATACCGATCTTGTCTTGCTCCACCGCCTTTTTCCAGGCTTCAACAGCATTATCATCGCTGGCCACGCCAATAATCTCCAGCCCTTTTTCTTTGTATTTATTGTACACCGAGATCAGGTGCGGGTTACCTTTGCGGCAAGGCACGCACCAGCTGGCCCAGAAATCAATCATCACGTACTTTTTGCCTTTGAAATCTGAAAGGCTCAGCTGTTCGCCATTGATGTCCTTTGCCGTAAAGGCTGCTGCCTTGCTACCAGGGGAACCGCTTTCCAGTTTTTTGATCTCTTCAGCTATGTATTTGCCATAGCTGCTTTGTTGTATGCGCTTTGTCCAGCTGTTATAGATTTTTTTTGCTTCTGCTGTATTCAGACCTGCAATTTTAAAACGCATCAGGTATGGCGTTACATAGGAATCGGGATGCGCAGCAAAGAAGGCAAAATCTATTTTGTCCATTCTTGCATTGAAGGGCTCAAACTGCTCCCGGATTTCAGCAGCCTTTTCATGGTTCTTTTCTTTCCTATAAACCTCCAGAACAGGCTCCATCTCTTTTCTTATCGGTGCTTTAAGCTTATCCAGGGCCTTTTGCTGGTCATGGCTTACCGAGCCTTTCAGCTCAGCATTCTTGAAATCTCCTGCTTTCACACGAATGCTCATCGGCGCAGGCTCCAGGAATATGCTGGTAAAATTAGGGTCGTCCATGCTCTGGCTTTTCATTTTCCCATACAGAAAGGCAACTGTGGGTTCGGCTATCTGGCCTCTAAACTGAAATGCACCATTCGCAATTTTGGTACTGTCGAGTACATTGGTTCCCGAAGGGGCAACATACCGAAGGTAGATTAAATCATAATCCGCGTTGGTTATTTTGCCCGAAAGGGTAAAACTATCTTTTTGCTGGGCATATCCTGTCAGGCTACTGAGCATCAGCAGCGCCGGCAGCAGGCTTTTTAATGTTATACAATAAAATCTCATAGGTTAAGGGTTTTGTTCTAAAGAATTGGTTACGCCATTGGTCTCGTTTAAAGGAAGGTAATAAACTACGCGTGCATCAGTAGGCTGTACGGTAATGTTCGATCCAGGCTGCCCTGCTTTGCCATACGTCCGGATCATAGGCAAATTATTCCGCAGCAGGTCATCCCTGCGTTGCCCTCCTTCGAAAGCAAACTCTAAACGCCGTTCATCTAAAACCACCTGTAAAACACTGCTACGGCCACGTAAGCTGCCTACGGCATAGAGGTCAGTGCCCGTAAGCCCTGCCCTTCTTCGGATGGTATTCACATCGTCGATGGCCAGTTGGTCTTTGCCTTGTTTGGCATAGGCTTCAGCCCTGTTCAGGTACATTTCTGCCAGGCGATAAATTGGCGGTGAGCTCACTTTTTCGGTGGTATTCACCGCTGGGTTCTGTACAAATTTGGTGGTAAAGTTCCAGGTTGTGCCATCAGCTGTTTTCAGTGCTTTGTAAAAATTCTTTCGCAGATCTCCGGTTCCTTCGTTCAGCAAATCCCATAAAGGTTTCGAAACCGCAGCAAATTTTTCTACCGTATAGCTCTGGTTATAGTAAAAAAAGCCACTGCCTGTGCCATCCAGGTTTTTAATACATAATATGGTTTCCTTATCTGCACTGTGGTTGGTAGCAAAGTAGCCTTTATAGGCATCGCCCTGCACCAGGCTAAATCTGGCAGTCTGCCCAATCAGCTTATCGGCATATTCTATGGTTTTTGCATCATTGCCCATGTTCAGGTATAACGATGACAGCATTGCCTGCGCAGTGTATTTGGAAGCATAAGCATTGTTGTTGTCTATGGTCATGAGCAGTTCTGCTTTCAACAGATCAGCGACCATAAAATCATATACTTCTTTTACAGTATGGCGTTTGGCAGGACGTTCCAGTGTTGGCATGGGTTTATCAATAATAGGTACCGCAGGGTTGTTGCCACTGCCCTGTACATAAGGGCGGCCATAAGCTTTGACCAAAGAGTGGTAGGCAAAAGCCCTTAAAAAGAGATTTTCCCCTTTCAACTGCAGCAATACTGGACTGGCATCATCAGGGATAGCGGCGATCACATTGTTCGCACCTCTGATGAGCTTATAGGCATTCGCGTACATCCGGCTGGAATTGGCCATTGTTGGGGAATAGACATAGGAATACGCCCCATATTGCCGGGTGCCGCCCGGGTCAAAAACCGATGTTGCTTCTACGTTATCTACGGGAGACTCAACCATATGAAAATACGTCGGCATAAAATCAAGATCGTTGAACAGACTGTAATTGCCGCTGGTGGCCAGCTTCAGATTGGTCTCTCCTGTAAGTGCCTTATCGGTATCCATACTGGTTTCCGGACGCAGGTCCAGCTTTTCGGAACATGCTGCAAGTAACAATAAAGTTAAAAGCAGTAAACTATAATTGCGAATCTTTTTCATGATTGAAAATTTTTTATTGACCGGCCTGGTTACAGGGTCATGTTAAGTCCTAATGTGATTTTTCTGTTGATCGGATATTTCGATCCGTTTTCAAAACTATTGCCCCCCACTTCCGGATCCAGACCTGTAAACCTGGTGATGGTGAAAACATTATCGGCAGCAACAAAAAACGAAGCTCTACCTATCTTGGCCTTATCCAGCCACCTCGATGGCAGATCATAGGTTAACCTGATGTTACGTATCCTGAAAAAACTGGCATTGTCTATAAACCTTGTGGTGGTATAACCATTGGCTTCCGGATAGCCATTTAAAGTAGCGGCAGGTGCAAAGGCAATGTCCCCTTTCTTCTCCCAGCGGGTTTGTCCTTTGGGAAGTGCTGTATTGTTCAGTGTTTTTGAGGCGCCATCTACTTCCAGCGGGCCAAAGATAAAGCCGCGCAGGTCGTTGCTTATTTTAAGTCCGGTAACGAAATTTGCCAGTACACTGAGGGTGAAACCTTTATAGCTTACTGAATTGGTGATACCCCCCGAAAAATCAGGTTGCTGGGAGTCCAGGATTTGCAAAGTAGCTTCCTTGATGTTCAGTGTGGTGCCTTTGCTGCCATCTGCATTAAGTACTTCGTAAGATGGTTTGCCGGTATCCGGATCTGCTCCTTTATACACAATACCATAAATGGTGCCAATGGCATAACCCGGGGCAATGACAAAACCACCGGTAGTAGGCAAAGTGGAAGGTACATCGGTTAGGTAAAGCACCTTATTGCGATTAAAGGCCAGGTTCAGATTGGTAATCCATTTTACTTTCCCGTCGATATTCAATGAATTGAGGTCTAACTCAAAACCCTTATTGGAAACTTTACCAATATTTTTCACTACGCCGGTTACACCGCTGCTGATCGGAGCCTGTACTGTCCTTAAAATATTGGTATTGGCTTTGTCATACAGGTCTATCGCCAGGTTTAAACGGTTCCATAAACCAATATTAAGCCCCAGGTTGTTCATGCGCTGTACTTCCCAGTGCAGGTCGGGGTTATTGTCGTTTGGCCCGGGTACAATACCGGGTTTAGCGTCGTACTGTAAAGTTCCGTTTATAAAGTTATAAGCCCCATAAATAGCATATGCACCTACCGGATCGGCATTACCTGTGGTACCATGACTTGCCCTTAAACGCAGGTTGGTCAGCGTTTTGTTATTCTTTAAAAATGCCTCATTGCTGATGGTCCAGGAAGCACCCACAGAATAAAAGTTACCGTACTTGTTATTCGCTCCAAATTTTGAGGATCCATCCCTCCTGAATGAGCCTGACACAAAATATTTGTTGTCGTAACTGTAATTTGCTTCAGACAGGTAAGACAGGTAGGAAACCTCGGCAATATTTTCAACTATCCCCTGAAATGTACCCTGGCTTAATGACAAAAGGCCGGAAGTAATGTTTGTGGTAGTCCCCCCTGTATTTTCGTTACGCACATTGTTGAACTCAAAACCGGCAAGCCCTTTTACCTGATGCAGACCAAATTGCTTGTTAAAAGTTAACAGGTTGGAGGTAATGTAATTCAGGTTTTGGGTAATGTTTCTTGAATAAGAACCGCCCGGCCGGCCTGAACTCAGGTCGAGCGGATCAATATAGAAGCCATTTTTGGAACTCGTGAGTGTAATGCGGTTGGAACTGGAAAGATCGAGCCATGAATTGAAACTATAGCTTACTTTCGCATCCAGCCCCGCTATATAGGCCTTGTCGTAGCGGTAGCTGAGCCCTTCTTGTGTATTGTACAATGGGTTAAAAACACCTTTGGTGTACCAGTTAGGCTCATTGGAACCACCTAAACGGTAGCTGCCATCGGCATTCTTAGGATAATCCCAGGGCATCATTTTATATAGATTAGGACGATAGTTACCTAATCCGGAGTTCTGTGTTGGTGAATACAGTGCATTGAAACCGGTATTGATGGTCAGCCTGGATGTAGGTTTATACTCGGTATTTACCCTGATATTGTAGCGTTCAAATTTATCAGTGATCGCCACGGGAAGTTCCCTATGGTAGGTAGCACCTCCATAATAATTGAATTTCTCGGAAGCACCGGCAAGCGAGAGGTTATAGCGCTGGACCTGTCCGGTCCGGTAACCTTCCTTCATCCAGTCTGTATCGTGTGATAAAGCATCTGCCTTATTTGGCATTACGGTAGCGAGATAGGCTTGTACTTCGGCATCTGTTTTGGTCGGATTCTGGTTTCTGTAATCATTGGCATAAGCCTGGCCCAGTAATTCATAACGCTCTGTACTGTTCATCATTCTGAATTTTCCAAAAGTGGGATTTTCCCAGCTGTAATTTGCTTCCATGTTGAGCTGTGGCTTGCCCGAACGCAATCCTGCACCTGTTTTGGTGGTAATTACCAATACACCATTGGCTGCTCTCGATCCGTATAAAGCTGTTGAAGCAGCATCTTTTAACAAAGTAACCGACTCTACATCATTCGGGCTCAGGTTAAGAATATTTCCTGCACCTGCAACGGTTGATATATTGCTCATGTCCTGGATCAATCCGTCTATAACAATCAGCGGCTGAGTAGATGAAGTTCCACCCAATGAGCCGGTACCTCTTACACTTAGGCTGGCCACACTTGCCGGATCGCCCCCCTGGTCGCTCACAATCAGGCCAGCCAGCTTTCCTTTTAAATTCTGGGCAATACTGGCCGCTGCCACATTCCTGAGTTCTTCTCCTTTAACTGTTGCCATAGCACCGGTAAGCTCGCTCACCTTCTTTTTGCCATAACCGGTAATTACCAGTTGCTCCAGTTCGCCAACATCTTCCAGCAAAGTAACATTCAGGAGTTGCATCCCCTTCACGGCGATTTCCTGGGCTTTAAAACCTACCATACTAAATACCAATACATCCGAGTCATCCACTTTGATGTTATAACGGCCTTCGCCGTCTGCAATCACCCCTGTTCTTTTCCCCTTTACCTGGATATTTACCCCGGCCATGGGTTGTTTTTTGGCATCTGTTACCTGCCCCCTGATCTCGATTGGGAAAGTAGGCATCCTGGTTTGAAAAACCGGAGCCTTTTCTTTGATCAGTATCGTTTTTTGCGCAATCTTATAGGTTAAAGCTTCATTTTTCAGGCAAAAATCCAGAATTTCCTTTACACTGGAGTTTTTGAAATCCACATCCAGTTTTTTGGCATCGTTTACTTTCTGGTTGGAGTACAATACCTGGAAGCCCGTTTGTTTTTCAATTTCCTGAAAAACCTGCTCCAGTGTAGCATTCTTTTTCGCATAAGTAAGCCTTTGTGCAAAGCCGGCTGCGCTGACCTGCATTAAACTGGCAAAAAGCATAATTATGATCAGTTTCATAATTAACAATAATTTATTAGGCAGCCACAGGCGCAGCATGCCTAGGTAAAAAGCATTTAATTTCATACTTTCGTTTAGGTTTGGGTTAATACGGTTAAAACTCTTCGCAAAATTGTTTTTAGGGGTTAACTCGGCCATAAGGCCATGCAGGTGCTAGTCACACTTTCATGGCTTTTTTGCTTAAAAACCCATCCTGTTAACTTCTCTTTCGTAGCTGTTTCTTCATTTTGTTTTTTTAGTGGATTGTTGATCTGTTAAATGGCTGGTCAGGCCAGTATCGTTATTGTACTTTTATGGTTTTTCCTTCAATGGAGAACTTCACGTCGCTGGTTTCTTCCAGCATGTTCAGCACTGCAGATACGTTGTCGAGCCTGGAAACCGATCCGGTAAAAGTGGGCATGTCTTTAAAGCCGGGGCTATAGACCACCTCTACATCATACCACCTCGAAACCTTTCTTAAAATACTGGCCAGCGGTTCATTCTTAAACCTGAACCTGCCATCTTTCCAATCGGCCATAACGCTTGTATTTACTTCCTCTACATTGATACTTCCGTTTTTAAGGCTGGCCTGCTGCCCTGGCCTGATCACAACAGCGGCTGTCCCGGCGCTGATCTTTACACTGCCTTCCAGCAGGGCTGTTTTTACAGCAGGCTCATCCGCATAAGCATTCACATTAAAGTGTGTACCCAATACCTCTATCTCCTGGCTCTTACTTTTTACCCTAAAAGGATGTTGTTTGTCTTTTGCTACTTCAAAATAGGCTTCTCCTGTAAGTTGCACCATTCTTTGGCGTTGTCCGGCAAAAGTTGTAGGGTAAGAAAGTGAAGAAGCGGCATTAAGCCAGACCTTAGTCCCATCTGGCAGGGAGACCTGGTATTGCCCTCCCCTCGGGGTTTCTATCGTATTGTAACTGAACCCTTTAGTGTCCAGTTCTTTTTCACCAGCCTTTAGTTCATATACCAGCTGTCCGTCGGCAGTTTTGGAAATGCTGATTCCGGCCTGTTGGGCCAGCGCACCGTTTCTAGCATCATTCAGACTAATTTTACGGCCATCTGCCAAAGTAAGTACGGCTTTATTCGCTCCCGGGGCAACATCGGCCTGTTTTGCCAACAGCGGGGCCGGATTGGAATTTCTATTGCTGTAATAAAAAAGTCCGCCCAGCACCACAACCACAACTGCAGCAGCGGCTGCCCATAGTTTTATGCTGATCGTTCTTTTATATTGAGGCAGACCATGCTGCTTTTCCAGCCTTTGCCAGATCCTGTCTGTAGAAGTCTCGATAAATGTATCCGTAATTTCCCCTCGCTCCACATCCTTAAATTTCAGGTACCATTCTTCTACAGCCGCTGCTTCCTGCGGGGTTGCAGTGCCTTCAAGGTATTTATTCAACAATGTTTCGGTTCTGCGGTCTTCCATAGTTTGTACAGATTTATTCTGCAATTAAAGACCAGACCCCCGAAGCGGGCTTAGGGCCCAGAAAAAAAATAAAAAAAATTAAATTTTAATGGTGGAACAGGAAATAAAGGAATACGAACAGCCCTAACTTCATCCTCAATATCTTCAGGGCATTGTTGATCTGGTTTTTTACTGTCTTTTCGCTGACATCCAGTTGGGCGGCGATTTCTTTATGAGAGAGCTGGGCATTTCTGCTCAGTTCAAATATCTCACGCATCTTGGCAGGCAACAGGGCTACCTCTCTTTCTATAATCGCCTTTAGCTGGTTCTCTCGGGCCCTGTAATCGGTAGCAGTGTTTTCCATTTCTGCTATTGAAGCAAGGTACCCCTCAGCAAATTGCCTTTTTGCAATCACCTTCAGCACCCGGTTCCGCACCGCACTGTACAAATAGCCAGGTAAATTACCGGTCTGCAAATTGAAAGTCGTCCTGCCAGACCATAACGCAGCAAATAAATCGTGGACTGCATCCTCGGCTTCATCCCTGTTCAGCAAACGTTTATAGGCGTGAACAAATAAAATGCCCTTATACCTGTTGTATATTTCCGCAAAGGCGTCCCGGTTGCTTTCCTTTAATAAAGCAACGAGTTCAATATCAGCAAGCATATTATAGGCCTTCATGCTTAAAATCCCCTTTAAGCAAATTTACGGAAAAAATATTCTTTTTATACTCTCATTTCCGGTCCGGTCAACTGCCGTGACCATTACTTTATTCAGTTTCTGTCCTGCTTCTGATGCAGATTTCACCAGAAAACGATCTTTCTGGTTCAGGACTGCATAATTCCAGGTATTGCCATACTGGTAATAGACCACCCATTTAAACACATCGGCAAGGTCAGCATGGTTCCAGCTGACCTTTACCTGCCCCTGCTGAAGTTCTGTTTTCACATCGGGTGCCGCAGGTGCTTTATCATCCAGCCATGGACTTGCAGGAACAAGTGCCTGTTTTTTATAGGGCCCTTCGGCAATTCCCCTGATCAGTTTTTCGTGTTTGGTCAGGCCTCCGATGCTCCAGTGCACTGAACCAGTACTATTGGGCAGCATGCCTCGGGTAATCATGATCTGGTTTACAATTTCATCTACATTCTTATCGTCGCCGCCCAGCCCCACGTTCATTCCAGGCCAAAGGTGCCTGTTCATGGTATTTTCACTGGCCCACCAGCCCAGTAACACCGGAAAGCTTTGTTTAATGGTATTGATACCCCAATACAGCTGAGGGGTAAAATAATCTATCCAGCCCTTGTTTAGCCAGAGTTTTGCATCGGCATACAGTTTATTGTACTGGTCCATCCCTTCAATTGAAGCGGGATAACCAGGCTTCCAGATGCCAAAGGGGCTCAGGCCAAACTTTACATATTTCTTTTCGGCTTTGATCTCCTTATACACCCGCTCAATAAACTGGTTTACCCCCTGCCTGCGCCAATCGCCCCGCGACAGTTTACCGCCGCTTTTCTGATAGACCGCCCAGCTGGCCTCATCCGGGAAATCGGCCCCGCCGTTATAAGAATCATAAGGATAAAAATAGTCGTCGAAATGTACGCCATCTATGTCATACCGTTTTACAATGTCTTTCACTACAGCAGCGGCGTGGTCTTGCGTCCCTTTATTGGACGGGTCCATCCAGTATTGCCCATCTTTCAGTTTTACCACCAGATCCGGGCGTTTTTTAACGATAGACTGTTCGCTGATGGTTTTGCCAGAGGTATGGTGCGCGCGGTAAGGGTTCAGCCAGACATGCAGTTCCAGTCCGCGTTCATGGGCAGCATCTATCCAGAACTGTAAGGGATCATAATAGGGATTGGGTGCCTGCCCTTGTTTTCCGCTGAGAAAGGCCGACCAGGGTTCAAGGCTGCTTTTATACAACGCATCTGCCTGCGGCCGTACCTGAAAGATCACCGCATTGAAATTGTTTTTTTTCAGAAAGTCGAGCAGAAAAACAGCCTCCTTTTGCTGATCCATACTGCTCAATCCTGGTTTTGAGGGCCAGTTGATGTTGGCTACAGTAGCAACCCAGGCTGCCCTGAACTCTCTGCCCACCTGTGGCTGGTCTGTTGCCATTTTTGGATCGGCAACAACAGTTGCCTTTTTACTTGTACCGCATGAATAAAATAAAAGCAGGCCACAGCAGCACAATGCCAACAGCATTTTTTTGAAAGCCAGCATTTACGCGGTCTGTAATTTGGCTATATTTCTATATGGGAAGGCAGGAAATATATGCCGGCGTGCAAATCTGCCCGGTGAATCGGCATTGACCAGCTTTACATAAATGGCCTTAGGAACGCCAAAATACTCATAAGCACTGCCATCCAGGAAATGTACGGTAAGCACCAGGCCGGCCCAGTTGTAATCGGCAATGCCGCAGCTGGTAATGGTTTGTGTATACTCTTCTAAGGAAAGGGCCAGGGTTTCGGGAGCAATGCTGACCAGGAAATGATAAGCCTCAATGATTTCCTTGCTTTTGGTTTCTGCTTCCAGTTTAGCTTCTTCGCTGTCCTGAAATTTATCCGGGTGCCAGTCTTTCATTAAATTCCTGTAAACGGTTTTTAATTCTTTCAATTCGGCATCCTTTTGCACACCCAATAGTTTTCTGTAATCAGTGATCTTTTTCATAAAATTTGTGCAAAGGTAAGATTATTATCCTATACATGTATCTTCATGTATTCTTCATGCTAATCCTTCAACTTTACTTCATCATTAATGAACAGCATTTAAATAAAAAGATCATGAAAAAGTTATTGAGTTTAATCGCAATTATGGCATTAGGTTTAAGCACCACATTTGCCCAGACACCAGCAGTAAAACCGGCAGCTGCCCCTGCCAAAAAAATGGTAAAAAAAGAGGTTAAAACCGTTGCTGCGCCGGTGAAACAGGAAACTAAAGCCGCTGCCACAACTGTAAAAACTACAGCCGCTGCAACTGGAGCAAAAGCAAGTACCTTAAAAAAAGACGGCACTCCTGATATGCGTTTAAAAGAAAACAAAGTAAAAGCTGTAGTAAAGCCAGCCGGACCGGTTAAAAAAGACGGCACGCCAGACATGCGCTACAAAGCAAATAAAGACGGCAAAAAAAGTAAATAGTTTTGTGAGGTTTGATGGTAAGAGAGGTGTTTAACGACACCTCTCTTTTTTTAAATAGCGGGGATTTGTCAGGCGATTCATGCCAATTCCGATTAAGCCCTATATTTGCGGTATGTTTAAGATTGGACTGGCAGAAGATGACCTTAAAATTGGCAGTCTGGTAAAAACCGGACTTGAAGAAAGTGGCTATGCAGTAGTCCATTTTACAGACGGCAGACAGCTGCTGGAAAATTTTGACAGTACGGATTTCAACCTGCTGATCCTGGACATCATGATGCCGGGCATGGATGGCATAACCCTTTGCCGCAAGCTGCGTCAGGTTCAGCAAAACCTGCCCATCTTAATGCTGACTGCCCTTGGCAATGTAGATGATAAGGTAACAGGGTTAAATGCCGGTGCCGATGATTACCTGGCCAAGCCTTTTCATTTTAAAGAATTGCTGGCCAGGATTGAAGCCTTGCTGCGCAGGTATGCCATAGCGCCAGAAACAATAGAACAGGAACTGGTGTTTGAAGACATCTCCCTGAATACCTACAGCAAAGAGGTGAAAAGGGCCGGTATACACATTGAACTGACCGCCAAGGAATACACCCTGCTTGAGTTGTTCCTGCGCAACCCTAACCGGCTGTTGTCCAGACAGTACATTGCAGAGCATGCCTGGGACATCACATTCGATACCGGCACCAATGTGATAGACGTTTATGTAAATTTCCTGCGCAATAAAATTGAGAAAGGCTTTTCAAGAAAGGTCATTCATACCAAAATCAATATGGGCTATATACTCAAATAGGTACCGATGAAGATTAAAGACCGCCTGGCTTTGTATTTTACGCTGATCAGCACTGTAACCCTTCTGGGCGTATTGTGCGCGGTATATTTTATGTTTGCCCGGTTTATGGAGATTGATTTTTTTTCGAGGCTGAAAGACCGTACCATGGTAACGGCCAAGCTTTACCTGGAAGCAGATGAAATCTCATCAGATTCACTGAAAAAAGTAAGGGACCAATACCTGGAAACCCTGAACAGCGAGGTCATCCGTATTTATAACTCAAAGAACAGCGCCACATTTATTGGTGATGCGCAGCAGTACTGGGACAATGAGATCATCAATAAGGTCAGAAAACAAAAGAAAATACAGTTTAAGGATGGTAAGCGCCAGGTGGTAGGCATTTTTTATAAAGATAACCAGGGCGATTTTGTGATCCTGGCCTCGGCCATAGACCGGAGTACTTATTACCGGCTGGATAAACTTAAAAAGATCATGATCATCATCTTTGTGGTCATCTTTGCAGGGCTGCTTTTATCGGGCAGATGGATTGCCAAAAGAATATTAAAGCCGCTGGACCGCTTTATCGGGGAAGTTAAACAGATCAAATCAAACAACCTGCATTTCCGCGTACAGGAAGGCAATAATAAAAATGAGATCGGCTTGCTGGCGCAAAATTTCAACAACCTGATGGAGCATCTGGAGCAGGCCTTTGTGCTGCAAAAAACTTTTGTAGCCAATGCATCCCATGAACTGAGGACTCCTGTAACCCGGATGACCATAGCCGCCGAGATTGCACTTTCGCAAGACAGGGAAAAGGAAGATTATAGAAATGCACTGGCCTCGGTTCTGGAAGACGCAGGAAAAATGGAACAGACCATCAGCAGCTTAATGAGCCTGGCCCAGGCCGATCTTGAATTTGCTTCGGCTGCTTTAAGTCCGGTACGTATAGATGAAATGCTGTGGGCTTTGCAGTCAGAATGGAAAGAAAAAGAAAACTGCGAACTGATCATTACGACAAGTGATCTGCCAGAAGACGAAACGATGCTCAGCATACAGGCGAATCCTGTTTTGCTGCAGATAGCCTTTAACAATATCCTTTCCAATGCATTTAAGTTTTCTGATCATCAACCTGTACAAGTCATTTTAAAAATTACGGAAGCCGGTATGATCCTGTCCTTTACAGACCAGGGCTGCGGTATCCAAACGCATGAGCTTACAGAGATCTTTAAACCCTTTTACAGTTCAGCTGCACAAAGTCATCAAAAAGGCAGCGGCATGGGGCTTTATATGGCCCATAAGATCATTACACGCTATAAAGGCAGTATCCAGGTCAATTCAGAGCCTGGTCAGGGCACTACCTTTACTGTCAATTTCCTAAACATTAATGGCCCTTTAATTTCGCTTTAATCCCGTTTTAATCTCCTGAAGATAGCTTTGCCGGAGATGAAAACAGCATTACTCCTGATTGCACTTTTCCTGCCCGGCTTTACCTCAGCCGGCATAGCACAAGATACCCTCAAGCTTAACCTCCGGCAGGCAGAGCAAATGTTTGCAGCGCAAAACCATCAGCTGATTGCCCAGCATTACCAAATTGAACAGGCAAAGGCCGAAATCATTACAGCCAGGCTATTTGACAACCCTGAACTGAGCTACGAAAATCAACTGTACAACAAAGACACCAAAAAATGGCTGCAGACCAATGCTGTCACAGGTCAGTATCAGGCCACACTATCGCAGATGATCAGGCTGGCAGGTAAGCGCAATAAAAATATACAGCTGGCGGGCGCTGGTGTTAAAATGGCTGCGCATCAGTATTTCGACCTGATACGCAGCCTTCGCTTTAGCCTGGGTTCAGCATTTTACAAAGCTTATTACCAGCAGCAATCGGCAAAAGTATATGAAGAACAGATCCGCTCGCTGAAAACGCTATTAGGCGCCAATGAACAGCAGTTTAAAGCGGGCAATGTGGCCATGAAAGACATGATCAGGATCAAATCCCTGCTGTACAGTCTGCAGGTAGAATACACAGGCCTTGTCAACAACCTGGCAGACCTGCAAACAGAAATCAGGCTGATGACGAATATCAGACCGGATGTCAATCTGCAGCTGGAACCCACAGGTGCTGAAGAACAGGATTACCATCCGGAGCAGTGGTCTTATATCACTTTGCTGGACTCGGCAAGGCTGAACCGGGCCGATTTACAGTTGGCACAAACTGGCATCAGCTATGCGGAAAACAACCTTAAACTACAAAAGGCCAACGCAGTTCCCGATGTAGAACTTTCCTTAAGCTATGACCTGCAGGGAAGTTATCCTGAAAAATATACCGGCATAGGCATCAAAGTACCGCTTCCGCTATTTAACCGCAACCAGGGCGAGATCAAAAAAGCAAAAATTGCCATCGAAGAAGGCAAAACAAACCTGAAACAACAAAACCTGAAGCTTGAAAATGAAGTTTACAACGCCTATACCTCGGCCCTGAGAACTGAAAACCTCCACCAGGGCATAGATCCGAATTTCAGCGGCGATTTCGATAAACTGATTACAGAGGTGATCCGGAACTTTAAAAACAGGAACATCAGCCTGATTGAATTCCTTGATTTTTACGATTCCTATAAAGCCAGTACGCTGCAGATGAATGAACTGAAATACGAAAGGATGAACGCCAGGGAAGAACTCAATTTTGTAACCGGTTCCAGCCTGTTTAAATAAATCAAAATGCAACATATGCTTAAAAACATCAGTATTGCGCTGCTGTCGGTCCTCTTTTTGCCGGCTTGCCAGGAAAAAACAAAAGAACTGCCTAAAGAAGAAAAGTTTGAGCTGACAGATACACTGATCAGCAGGTTAAAAATCGACACCGTACAGGGTGCCAACAACCTGACGGCATTGAACTTTTCGGCCAGGATTACCGCCAACGAGGAGAAGATCGCCCGGATCTATCCTATGGTAAGCGGCTATGTACAGCGGGTTCCGGTTAAATTGGGTGACAGGGTTGGCAAAGGACAGGTACTGGCCATCATGACCAGTGCAGAAATGGCCGGGTTCGACAAAGAGGCCATCAGTTCATCAGCGGAGCTGAAGAATGCACAGAGAAATGCGAAACTGGCGGAAGATATGTACAAGAGCGGACTGGCATCGGCCCGTGAACTGGAACAGGCCAACAATGAACTGCTGGTGAAACTGGCAGAAGATAAGAGGAACCGTACCATCCTGAACCTGAACGGCGGGAACAAAAATGGCATGTATACGCTAAAATCACCAATTTCGGGCTTTATCATTGAAAAGAACCTGACCGATAACATGCAGGTGAGGCCCGACAACAGTGAGAAACTGTTTACTGTTGCCGATCTGTCTGATGTATGGGCAATGATCAACATTTATGAAAGCGATATTGCCAAGGTTAAACAGGGGGATGAGGTCAGCATTGCTGTTCTTTCTTACCCCGATCAGGTCTTTAAAGGAAAGATCAGTAAGATCTACAGCATGCTGGATAATGAAAGTAAAGTGATGAATGCCCGTGTTGTGGTCCGCAATACAAAAGGCCTGTTAAAACCGGGTATGATGGCCCGTGTGCAGATTGCAGGGAGGAACAACAACAGTTTGCCTGTAATGAACGCCAGCTGTCTCATTTTTGACAACAACAAATACTATGCGTTGGTCCTCGATCCGGTTAAAAAGATCCGTATCCAGGAGGTGGAGCTGAGCAGGAAATTTGAAAACAAAGCCTACGTCAGCAAAGGCCTGCAGGCGGGTGATCGTATAATTGCCTCCAAACAGCTCTTCCTTTACGATAGCCTGAAACCATAGTCTTATTAAAATCCAATACTGATGAATAAATTCATTAAGTCTGTCATCGGCTTTGCACTGAAAAACAAGTACTTTATTTTCTTTGCCACTTTTATCCTGGTTTTAGCAGGCTACCTCAGCTTTAAGCACACCACTATTGAAGCCTTTCCCGATGTAACCAATACCAATATTACCATCATTACCCAATGGCCGGGAAGAAGCGCCGAAGAGGTAGAAAAGTTTGTGAGCAGGCCCCTTGAAATAGCCATGAACCCTACCGAAAAGCGAACTTCCATCCGTTCTTCTTCCCTTTTTGGTTTGTCTGTTGTAAAAATCACCTTTGAAGATGATGTAGATTACCAGTTTGCCCGGGTACAGGTAAACAACCATCTGGATGAGGCTGATCTGCCTGCAGGGGCAAAACCCGAGGTACAGCCTCCCTACGGCCCTACCGGCGAGATTTTCCGTTATACCCTGCAAAGCGACCAGAAATCGGTAAGGGAACTGAAAACCCTGCAGGACTGGGTGGTACAAAGAGAGCTCCTCTCGGTTCCGGGCATTGCCGACGTGGTGAGCTTTGGAGGGGAGGTTAAAACCTACCAGGTTACAGTTGATCCGCAGAAATCCCTGCAATACGGTGTAACTGCTACCGAACTGTTTGACGCAGTATCCAAAAGCAATGTCAATGTAGGCGGCGATGTGATTGAGCAGGGCGGACAAGCCTACGTAGTGCGGGGCATTGGTGTGCTGAACAATATAGATGACATCAAAAACATCATTGTCGATAATTTTAACGGCAGCCCTGTATATGTAAAAACCATTGCAGAGGTTACAGAATCGGCCTTACCGAGACTGGGACAGGTAGGGCGCGACCGCGACCCGGATGTAGTGGAAGGCATTGTGGTGATGCGCAAGGGCGAAAACCCCAGCGAGGTGATCCGTAACCTGAAGCTTAAAATTAAGGAGGTGAATGAACATATCCTTCCTGGAGATGTAAAGATAAGTCCCTTTTATGACCGGGAAAACCTGGTCGATTTTGCTACCCATACCGTAATGCACAACATGCTGGAGGGGATCATTTTTGTGACCCTGATCGTGTTCCTGTTTATGGCCGATTGGAGGACGACACTCATCGTTTCCCTCATCATTCCCCTTGCGCTGTTATTCGCATTCATCTGTCTGAAACTTAAGGGCATGTCGGCCAATCTGCTCTCTATGGGGGCAATCGATTTTGGGATCATCATAGACGGCGCTGTGGTTATGGTTGAAGGGATTTTTGTGGCCCTGGACCATAGTGCAGCTAAAAACGGCACTGAAAAGTTCAACCGCATGAGCAAATTGGGCATCATTAAAAAAGCCTGCCTGGAAAATGGGAAAGGCATCTTTTTTGCCAAGCTGATCATCATTACCGGGCTGATGCCTATTTTCACATTTGAAAAGGTAGAGGGTAAAATGTTCTCGCCCCTGGCCTGGACATTAAGCTTTGCTTTATTGGGTGCCTTGCTACTCACCTTTACACTGGTGCCTGCTATGGCGAGTGTATTGCTGAAAAAGAATGTCAGGGAAAAACACAACATTTTTCTGGACTACCTGAGCCGGGCGGTAATGAGGGTGTTTAACGCAGCTTTCAGGTTTAGAAAACCCGTATTTATTGGAACCATGGTTGTTCTTTTTACAGGTTTATTGAGTTTTAAATTTCTGGGCACAGAATTTCTGCCCGGTCTGGACGAAGGTTCTATTTATGTGAGGGCCAGTGCGCCTTTAAGTGTATCATTGAATGAAACCAAAAAACTAAGCGATGAGATCCGAAAGATCTTTTTAAGTTTTGAAGAAGTACGGCAGGTACTGTCGCAAACCGGCAGGCCCAATGATGGCACCGATGCCACAGGTTTTTACAATATGGAGTTCCTGGTAGACATTTACCCCAGATCGGAATGGAAACGTAAAGAAAGTAAGGAACAGCTGGTCAGGCGCATGCAGGAAAAATTAAAAAGCTTCCCCGGCATCAGCCTGAATTTTTCGCAGCCCATATCCGACAATGTGGAAGAAGCAGTTTCGGGTGTTAAGGGCTCTATAGTGGTAAAAATGTTTGGCAACGACTATGCATATATTGAAGCACAGGAAGAAAAGATCTTCGATATCCTGAAAACCGTTCCGGGAATAGAAGACCTGGGTATTTTGAGGAACCTCGGACAGCCGGAACTGCAGATTAACCTGGACCAGGATAAGATGGCCTTGTATGGGGTCCGGACTGAGGATGCCAACTCCATTATTGAAATGGCCATTGGCGGCAAAGCCGCAACACAGATTTATGAAGGGGAACAAAAGTTTGAACTCAGGATCCGTTATCCTGAAGATTTCAGAAATGATGAGGTATCAATAGGCGCTTTACGTATCCCTACCCTTTCGGGCACCAAAGTTCCCTTAAGCGAAATTTCCACCATCCGCAAAATAACCGGGCCGAGCATCATTTACCGTGACAAGCATCAGCGCTACGGGGCGATCAAATTTTCTATCCGCGGGCGCGACATGGGCAGCACCATTGCCGAAGCGCAGGCTAAAGTAAAAGAACAGATCAAACTCCCTAAAGCTTACAAACTGGAATGGGCAGGCGATTTTGAGAACCAGCAACGGGCAACTTCCAGACTGTCGACAGCGGTGCCGATCAGTCTGCTGCTCATCTTCTTCATTCTTTTTGTATTGTTTGGCAACATCAAAGATTCACTACTGGTTTTAAATAATGTCCCCTTTGCCCTGGTTGGTGGAATTGCAGCGCTGCTCATTACCGGTGTCAATTTTAATATCTCTGCAGGTATCGGTTTCATTGCCCTGTTTGGCATCTGCGTACAAAACGGGGTAATCCTGATCACCAGGTTTAAAAGCAATATAGCCGAATTGAAACACCGGGCCGACTGGGCATTTGCCGATGCGGTAAGGGATGGTGTGGCCAGCAGGATGCGGCCGGTAATTATGACGGCCATGATGGCGGCTATAGGTTTAATGCCAGCGGCTTTATCAACCGGGATTGGTTCTGAGGCTTCCAAACCGCTTGCCATCGTAGTAATTGGCGGTCTGGTAACCAATACGCTATTTAATCTTTTTGTTTATCCTATTGTGTTTTACTGGGCCTATGAGAAGAGGGTGAAACACACCGGTTTGGTGACAGGAAGTTAAAAACGGCTGGCAAAGGATAAACCAAAGGTCTTTTCCTGGTAAATCGGTACCAAACTAAAATCCTGCTGCCGCTTCCCGGCAATCAGTCGCTTTAATTTTGGATACACCAGGTAGCTGACTTTGGTCGCAATGATGCCAAAGCCCGCACCGGCAACCACATCACTTACCCAATGCCTGTTGTTGTACAAACGCATGATACCTGTTGCGGTAGCTACCGTATAACCCGCATAACCGTACCAGGGCGAGACGTCTTTGTATTCCTGCTTTAAAAATTCAGCGGCCGCAAATGAGGTGGCCGTATGACCGGAGGGAAAGGAATTATAGGTACTGCCATCGGGCCGCAGCCGGTTTGTAGCCGATTTGACAATAAGTGTTGAAGCTTTCATTAAACCAAAAGATATGGCATAAATACCGGTCGCATCCACCAGGTTATGCTTGCCCTTTACACCTGACAGGTTTAGTGCGTATACTGCCGCTGCAGGTGCATATTGCATAAAATTGTCTGCCTTCGCAGAAAAAAAAGGATGGTCTTCCTGCAATTCCGCCCTGGTGGTTACGTCCAGATCATGAACAAAATTATCGCCCCCTGCCATTGCACCATAGCCAAGAAATATAGCAGGTATGATAAAGGGGGCTATTTTAAAGCTGTTCTTTTTGGCAACAGTATCTGCTCCGGCCTGCTGGCTATAGCAAAAAAAAGGGAGGCAAAAGCAAAGCAACAGAAGGTACTTCAATCTCATCATCTTCAAAATGGTTCAGTTTAAAAACTAATATACAATTTTGAAGAGAATCTCCAGCCTATTTGGCTACAAAAGGGATCCTTGCAACTTTATAATTCAGCGCACTGGTGGTACCGCTGGTTACATCAATGGTAACCCCTGTTATTTTCCCTGAAAGTTCTGAGGCCAGAAATACAGCTACATTGGCAATATCATTGATCATGGGCAGCTTTTTGAGCATGGTATCCTCTTCCAGTTTTTTGATGAAACCTGCAACCTCAGGCCCTCCGCTGGCAAGGGCATCAATAAATGGTTTTGAATCGGGTGATCCGGCCGATCGGATGTTTACCACACGCACGCCATGGGGCCCAAGCTCCGAAGCCAGGTCCCTGGAAAAACCTTCAAGGGCACAGCAGGCAGGGCCAAAGCCCCCTACCAATGGGTAGGCTGTACCGCCCGGGGTTGCGGTAAGCGAAAGGATCACACCAGACCTTTGTTTCATCATTACCCTGGCAGCAGCTGTAGTGGTTAAAAAATGGGTTTCCATAGCAATGTTGATGGGGCGGGTGAAATCGTCCAGCGACATGTCTACGAGGGGGATGTCTTGGGTATCCTGGGTGTTGATGAGATTGAAGGAGAGGTCTACGCTCCCGGCCGTGCTGGCCACATACCAGATATGATCATTAACCGCTGTTGGATCAAGGGCATTCACTTCTGCCACCTCCGCACTTCCACCACGTGAGCGGATCTCATCTGCCACCTTTTGAACCGAAGCCAGCCGGTGGCCGGTAAGAAATACACGTGCCCCCGCAGCAGCCAGCGCGCGCGAAACTGCCCCACCCAATGATCCCCCTGCTCCATAAATTACTGCATTTTTATTTTGAAGTATCATATGTAATTGATTGTTATACCTTGCAAATTTAGCTGCAAAGCCAATTGGGCATGCTGTATTAACCTGACAAATTAGAGGGGTATTCGCGACAACTTAAAGGCCGGGCAAGCCCGGCCTAATACATTTACTTCAGGAGTTTATCCAGTTGTTTCCTCAGTTCTGGATCGGACGGTCTTTTGGCATCCCCGGAAATGATTTTTCCTTCGGGATCTATCAGGATAAATCTTGGAATTCCACTGATGTTGAACTGTTTTACAAAATCGGCTTTAAAGTCTTTATCGGAGATCAATTGTATCCCTCCCAGCTGGTGCTTTTTTACATAGTCTACCCATTTGCTGTGGTCGGTCATTTTGTCGACCGACAAGCTCACAAAATAGATGTTCTTGTGATGAAGTTCCTGTTCGAGCTTTCTTAGAAAAGGAATTTCGGCCTTACAGGGCGAACACCAGGTTGCCCACACATCAATATACACATATTTACCGCGCAGGCTTTTTAAGGAAACCATTTTACCGTCGGCATCTGCATAGGTAAAATCGGGAGCGGGACCTTTACTGTTCATTTTTTTGTAGTTTGCATAAATCTGCTCCACCTCTTCAAGGTAGGCAGCATTACCTGGCAATGCCTTGAAGTTTTTGTAGGCCGCTTCTATAACAGCATTATCTTTTACCGCTTTTATAATTGCAATAGTTGCTTTGCTGCTGAGATGGCTTCTGATAAACGAATTACTGATCTCCCGGTCAATGATCTTAACTTTCATTACTCCATTTGCTCCCGGTTTTGAGTTGATAGCTGCTTTGTATTTTGTTTCCTCCAGGTACATCAGGTAATTATCCAGCCATTGCCTGTAGGCTGCAGAACGTTTAAATAACGCCTCTTCGTTTACTGATGCACCAACATTGGCCATATTGCTAAGGTATTTTTTATCTTTTTCATTCAGTTGCTTTACATAAGCATTTTTCTGGGCAGAATCGATCTGGGCATCTGTATATTTTTTAGTTTCCAGCAGATCGTGAAAGCGCTTTACCCCCATGGAATCCAGCCCATAAAACTCCAGATACCAGCTGATCACATTCCTTGCAGAAAAATCTGCATCCTTAATCATCAGCGCTTTCAATCCAGCATCTTTTTCGCTGGCATATTGACTACTCAGGTCCGCCTTATAGGCATTAACCTTTTCCAGAAATTCATTGGATGGCATTACATACAAACTGTACAGGTATCTCCCACCTGCCCTGGGGATGTGTTTTGCAAGCAACACATCTTTATTTTTAAGCAGGTCGTCCTTCAGTTCGGTTTTACCGGTTTGGGCATAGCAGCTGCCGCCCAGCAGCAGCAGGACATAAAATATTGTTTTCATGAGTTTGGATCTGGTTAAACTTAATTGAGTTCCATCTTTGGATTGAAATTCCGGACCCTGACAGGGATCTGCAAGGTATAGTCCTGGCTATGCGCCCTGAGTGTAGCCAGCAATGCACCTGTCTTTCTGTTGATCCTTTGGACATCAGACATGCGATTGTCCTTGTCTAAGCGTTTCATATCCATCCACCTTAGGTCGCCAAAAGCCAGTTCTCTTCTGCGCTCTGCCAGTACTGCTGCCAGGGCCGATTCGGAATCAGCTGCCGTTAAAGGTTGATAAGCGCTGCTTTTAATCCTTACAATCCGGATTTTGTTCAGCATTTCCATCGCTTTCGTCAATTGGTTTGTCCGGGCTGCCGTCTCGGCCAGGTTCAGGTAAAGTTCCGGGAAAGTAATGCCAAAATTCCCCCATCCCCGGGCAACAGACCTGTAAAGGCCCTTGTTGTTTGTTCCGGAAAATAAAGTGTAACGCAGATCATTGGCGTTAAAATATCCTTTCAGGTTGTCTGAGTACAGCATAAAGTTGGGCAGATTAAACTCCTCGCTTGCCCGCTGCCACAGGATCTCCGGGTTGAGGTCTGTTACAGGCAGATCGTCTTTACTGGCGAGTGTGTTGTAATTGATGAGCTGATGCTCCGCCTTTAAAGCTTCTTCTGAATAGCTGGCAGCTTTGGGATAATCGCCCATATACAAATAAACCCTGGCCAGAAAGCCTTGGGCGCAAGCACGGGTACTCCGGTAACGGTTCAGGTTATTTAAAGGCAGGTATTCCACCGCACGCTCAGCATTGTTAATGATGGTATCCAGTGTAGACTGGAGCCTTGAGCGTTGAGGAGCAACTTCGGTCACATCATTGGAAGTGATCAGAGGTAGTCCGGGATCAGTACCAGCAGTTGCGGGGTCGTAAGCTTTTGCAAAAGCTGTAAGTAAAGTAAAATAGGCATCGGCCCGGATCAATAAGGCCTCGCCCAGTACTTCCTTCTTCTTTTGTATGGTACCTTCTTTGGCGTTCATCACATGCTTAACAATCACATTTGCGTCGTAAATGACACGGTACAGTTGCCCCCATATGGCAGGACTGACCTGGTCGTTCACATCTACTTCCCTGCGCCAGAAAAACATATTGGCCTGAACGCTGCGGTCTATCGGACTATAATCCTCATAATAGTCATCCGTACAGTAGAGCAATGCTGAAGGAAAAGTCCGCGTCATGGTGAACGAGTTCAGTATATTTTCATAGTCGCTCAGCTTTTCGGGAATGATCACTCCTTTTGGTTTTACCTCCAAAAAATCCTTGCAGGAAGGCAGGAAAAATAACATCGATAAAACAAATATGCAGACCTGTATTTCTTTTTTTTGTAATGATTTCATCTGAATGAGCTTAAAAGTTAGCTGAAAATGTTAAACTGTAGAACGATTGCTGGGGCAGGATCCTTATACCCGTCCTCCGGTTAATTGATTCCGGATCAATGTCATTCCCGCTAAAGGTATATTTAAAAGGATTTTGGGCCTGGAAGCGCAGCTGTACATTGTTCAGGCCTACCCGCTTTAGCAGCTTGTCCTTAAGATTGTAAGTTAGGATAACATCTCTTAGCCTGATGTAATCGGCCTTCCTTACAAACTGATCGGCATAGGTAAAGCCGTCCCTTGCTGCATAGCTGAAATCGCCGGGCGTACCATATACCGGAAAGCCCGGAACATTTGTACGGGCTTCATCGCCTTTCTGTTTCCAGTAAACCGAAGCACCCTTTAAAGGGTACCCTATATTTGCATCGTTTGGATCGGCCTGCTGCACGCGCATGATGTGCCCTCCATAATACATAAAAAGAAAAGACAAATCAAAAGGCCCGGCAGAAAACTGATTGTTCAATCCTATTACATATTTAGGTGTTGTTGTTCCGCTATACACCAGATCGTCGAAACCTACATCATCAATCACCCCCTCAGTGTTCAGTATTTTAATATTGCCTTTCCTGTCGTACACCCCAGGTTGACCCAGTTCATTTAAACCGGCATACCTGTAGCTGAAAACCGCATTCATGGCGTAGTCTTTTTGCAGATCGGTTCCTGTCACAATATCGTACGACAGGGTTTTGTCTTTAGGCTGAACCTCCAGCACTTTATTTTGGTTAAATGCGGCTGTAAGTGCTGTACGCCAGCTAAAGTGGGTGCCTTTCACATTCAGGCTATTGATCATCAGCTCAAGACCTTTGTTTTCAATCGAGGCTGTATTTGCACTGTATTGATTAAAGCCGAGTGTAGGATCCGCAGACATGATACCGAATACATCCTTCGTCTTCTTATAATAAAGATCAACCGTACCTGAAACCCTATTGTCCAGCAGCCCATAATCCAAACCTAAATTATAGTTATAGGTGGTTTCCCAGCGAATGGATTGGTTTTCGGGCGAGAGCACATCATACATCAGCAATGCGCTATTGAACATCGTGTTCAGTCTGGAATTTAACAGCAGAAATGGTCCGTTAAAGCTGCTGGGCACATTTCCGTTAAAGCCAACGGCAGCCCTTAACTGTAAGCTGTTTACCCAGTTCAGTGGTTTCATAAATTCTTCTTCGCCCAATACCCAGTTTAACCCGGCCGACCATAATGGTTTGTTCTTGTATTTGGGATCTACACCAAACAGGTTAGACTGGTCTATACGCAAGCTTCCGCTGGCCACATACCTGCGGTCGTACACATACGTTGCCTGACCATAAAGAGACCGGAACCTGCGGTCGCTGTATGCTTCGCTGAAATAATTGGCCTGACTGAACCTGGAACCATAATTACCAAGTTCGGGAAAAGCCGGGCTAACTGTAGAGTTCAGCACCTGGAAATTAACCGGTTTATTGATGAGCGATTGCCCGTCATATCCAAAAAAGGTTGTTTTGTAGGAATCGGATTGGGTTTTACGTTGCTCTACCCCCAGGATACCTGAAATGTTGTGCTTCCTGTTTTCAGTGTAATAGTTTATATTGAATTGTCCGCGCAATGTATAAGACACGTTTCTTAAGGTTTGTTTGGTTAAAATATCACCCTGTGGCAGGTCTGTAAACAGAGGGGTACCTTTTGTGGGGTCTTTTCTTACTTTTGAATTGACCAGGTAGCGCACACTGTAGGCCTGTTCTGTCTTTAACTGATCGGTTACCCCCTGCTCATTTTCGTATGCTCCACCAAGGTCGAGGTTTAACCAGCTGGTAATTTTACTGTTGAGCCGGCCCTGCACCCTGAACGAGTTTAAGGAACTTTTGTTTGTGTTGGCAAACAGTTCTCCATAGGGATAATAACGCTGATCATACAGTCCGAGCGCTTTAGCCCGGTTGTTGTAAGTTTCATTAATGGCATAAAAGGTTTCCTTTAACTCGCCAAAGGTTGCGGGCAGTGCGTTTCCGTTTTCATCAATTAAACGTTCGTAAGGGAGCAGATCGGCATAAGGCGCAGTTTTGCCTGTTTTGATCTGATTGTTGGTATAAATGCCCCTGAAGTCGAATGCAAAAGTTTTACTGAACTGGTAGGTATTCGCTACATTTAGCACTACCCGTTTGTGATCAGCGCCTACCTCCTGAGGTCGTTCAGCAATATAGTTTAGTCCCAGCAAATAGGTTCCTTTCTCATTTCCGCCACCCACGTCAAAATTGATGTTCTCTACCTGTCGTTTCCGGTAGAAGAGATTTTCATAGTCTGAAAGATTGTTGTATGATGCCAGAGCGGCCAGTTTTTCATTGGCCTGCTGCTCGGTGATCAGCTGCTCATCGCGGTCAAACAAGATCACTCTTGCGGGGTCTATAGGATTGTATTCGTTGTAAAGATCCCGGCTATCATAACCAGATTTAACTATGGCCTTATGCAATTCAATCAGCTCCGCAGAGCCGATATAATTCATATATCCAAAATCCGGTTGCTGTTCCAGGCCCAGGGTAGTCCTGAAATTAAATACAGGCCTGCCGGCTTTATCGGATTTACCACGTCGTGTTTCCACCACAATAACTCCATTGGAAGCCTGAACACCGTAAATTGATGCTGCAGCAGCATCCCTTAGCACACTAACGGATACGATCTCGTTGGGGTTAATTGTACTCAGGTCAATTTCTGTTGGAAAACCATCAACCACAATTAATGGTCTTTTTACGGCATCAAATGTACTTACCCCACGAATGGAGATATCGCCGGAAGCACTGTTATAAATTAAGCCCGGCACCTTTCCTTCCAGGCTTTCCAGAAAATTTCCTGTTACGGCCACGCGTTGCTGGTAATCCTTCTGATCAATGCCTGAGGCCGCCCCGGTTAACTGGTCTTTTTTTATTTTCTGATAACCGGTACTTATGACCCCCACTTCTTCAAGCCGGGCATTTTCGGCTTCAATGGTAATGTTCATTACAGGTTTCACAGGGACTTCAATGGTTTTGTAGCCCAGGTAAGAAATCACCAGTATTGCCTTTTCATCCAGTCCTTTGAAAGAAAAGCCCCCGTCTTCAGCAGTTATCATCAGCTTATTTCCGTCTTTAACCCTCACGGTAGCTCCGGCCAACGGCTTTCCGCTTTCGTCGCGAACTTTTCCGCTCACATCCATTCGTTGCAGGTAGCTTTTGATGACATCGAGCAGGGACGCTTCTTTCCGGGCTATGATAACTGCCTTGTTTTTTATCACATACACAATATCCTGTTTTTCGAATATTTTTTCCAGCACTTCATTTAAAGGTAGGTTTCGGGCCTCTATACTTACCGGCCTTGCCAGGCTCAGGCTCTCGTTGGAGTAAAAGAAGTCGTACCCCGTTTGGTTGCTGAGTTGGTTGAAGATCTGCAGCAAAGGGGCATTCTTTTCCGATAAAGTTACCTTCTGAGCAAGGCTTTTGGCACTTACCTGTATCAGCATGGTGGTCATTATGATGACGGTTAACCTCATAATACGCATTATTTGACCCCTCCAACAGGTTTTAGGCCTATGGCGGGTTAGATCATAAAAATTCATAAATTTGTTTAGTTTGGGTTTGTTGTTAAAATTGTTAGTTGCAGTTTTTCAGATGATACCCGGATATTTAAACCGGGGGCGGCTCAAGGCCCCTGGTTTTTAACCTTAATGGGATCATCTTCGGTGTGTAAGTTTTATTGCACGATGATCCTCCTTTCTTCTATTTTAAAATGAATTTTCTTTGTAGACTGCAGCATTTCCAGTACTTCTGCCAGTGTTTTAGACCTGCTGATCTTACCACCAAAAGCCTCCTTGCCAGGGTCGCCCCTGTATACGATTTCCACATCGTACCAACGCGAAAGTTTGCGCATAATAGCGGGAACAGATTCATTCTTAAACCTGAAATAGCCCTCCTTCCAGGCAATGGCCATATCAGTATCTGCAGGACTTACCCGCAATGCTGAACCGCTTAGCACCGATTGCTGCCCTGGCCGTAGATTTACCATGTTGCCCGGTAAGGAACTTACCTGTACTGCCCCCTCAAGCAAAGTAGTGGTAGTAACCAATTCGTCTTTATAGCTGTTGACATTAAAATGCGTACCCAATACCTTTACCTCCTGTCCGCCTGTAGCTACAACAAATGGTTTAGTCATTTTTGCTACCTCAAAATAAGCCTCTCCGCTTAACACTATCCTTCTTTTCTGCCCATTGAACCTGGAAGGGAACCGGATTTCTGATGCCGAATTAAGCCAGACACGGGTCCCATCCGGAAGGCTAACCTGATAGGTTCCACCTTTAGGTGTTGCCGCTGTTATGACTTCAGATCCCGAACTCAGTACCTTGGTTCCAAGCACGGTACCATCTTTATACCTCAAACCAGCAGCATCAACAACAATCCCGCTTTTAGCCCCGTTCAACTCCAGTACCTCTCCACTGGCCAATGTAAGTGTTGCACTATTTTTACCCGGTCCGATATTATTGGCATAAAGGTCTTTCCGGAGGTTACTTTCCTGTTTATAGCTGGAATAGTAAAACCATAGGCCAGCACAAAGAACGACAACAGCTGCCGCCGCGGCCACACTTACCCAAAGCCGGCCTTTTCCCACGGCACCTGAAATACTGTTCAGTTCCTTTTTGATTTCGGCAAGGTCGTTCAAAGCGGCTTTATCATCCAGAGGCCTTTTTTCCAGCAGGGAAAAATCAAGCTGCCAGCTTTCCACCATAGCTTGTTCTTCGGCATTTGCCTCGCCGTCCAGATACTTCTGTAAAAGCACTTTTCCTTTATCTTCCTGTTGCATGTGTTTAGCTATGACCTGATCTGACACGGTCACTTAAAGGTATTAGAGACACAACTAAGACTTAGAGGGTATAAGGTTCAGAAAAAAAATGCAAATAAATTATATCCTTTTATTTTTCAGCCCATAAAAAAATAAATCAACAGGTAAAAACCCAGACGGCTCCTTAAGATTTTCAAGGCTTTCTTGATGTGTGTACGAACAGTGTGTTCAGAAAGGTTTAGACGTTCTGCTATCTCCGTATGACTCAGGTGCGAATTCCGGCTCAGTTCAAATACTTCCCGCATTTTAGAGGGCAGTGTGGCAATTTCTTTTTCTATAATTGCTCTGAGCTGATTTTCCCTTAAACGGTGATCGGTAATGCTCTCTCCTTTATCCGCATAATCTGCCAGTGACGCCGCATATGCTGCAAAACGTTTATCCTGGCTAATTTTGCGTAAGATGCCGTTCCGTACAGAAACGTAAAGATATCCGGATAAATTTTCGTTGAGCACCAAAGCCTCACGCCTGGTCCACAAAACGGTAAAAAGCTCTTGTATGACATCCTTTACAGCCTCCTTCTCCTGAAGCCAGCGATAGGCATAGCGGTGCAGCAACAATTTGTAACGGTCATAGATTTCGGTAAAAGCAGCCTGATCACTTTTTTTTAAAAGCTCAAGCAGTTCCTGATCAGTATATGCCTCATAAGCAATCATTGTCTAAGCTTTCCCCCGTTAATGTTACCGGATCCTGGTTCCAATGTTAATGAATATTGTTGGATTATTGTATCACTCCCTACAGAAACAAGGGATTAAATTAGGCAAGGTTAAAACACAACAAAATGTTAAACAAAATGTTAAACAAAATATAACAAAAAATAACATTTTTTAACATACAAAAAAGTAATATTGCAATGCCTTAGCGCAAACACACCATAAACCATAATCCTATAAACTATGCTAAAAAAACAGCTTTTATTTGTCTTCATGTCCTGCGCTTTCGGATACCAGGCTTCCTACGGCCAATCTAAGCCCGAATGGCATGCCCATCGCGGTTTCAGGGGATTAATGCCAGAAAGCACTATTGCAGCTATGAAAAATGCAGTAGACCTGAAAGCCGATGTGCTGGAATTCGACATCACCTTCACCAAAGACAAAAAGGCGGCCATCTCTCATGACCCTTTTCTGGACCACCTGATTACCTTAGACAAGAACGGTAAAGAAATCGACCCTCAGAAAAAACTGGCCATTTACCAGATGAACTATAAGCAAGTTAAAAGCTACGACGTAGGATCCAAGCAGCATAAGGACTTTCCGCAGCAAAAAAACTTTAAAGCGCATATTCCTTTGCTTGCTGAACTTTTGGATTCAGTAGAGGCTTATGTTAAACTGAAAAACTACCCAAAGCCTACTTATAACATCGAAACCAAAACATCGAAAGCCAGGGATGGGATTTACCAGCCTGCTCCTGAAGAATTTGTAAAACGGATGATGAAGGTAATTTACAGGGCCGGCGTGCAGGACCGGGTAATCATACAGTCCTTTGACCCCAGGACACTGGAAATCGTACGAAGGGATCATCCCAAAGTTGCGGTTATGCTGATTACCGTAAAGGGCAGTCTTGCCGATAACATGAAAAAGCTGACTTTTCTTCCCGATTACTATGCGCCTTCTCCAAATTTAATCAATAAAGAGGTGGTTGATTTCTGTAATCAAAACGGCATCAAGCTGCTGTGCGGTAATACCAATAGCAAACAGGATATCGCGAAGGTACTGAAACTTGGTGTGACAAGGGTGTGCAGCGACTACCCTTATCAGCCCTGATTCGTTTTATCAAATAATATTTGCTAAACCGAATGGTTATACATACCTTTACATAACCATTCGGTTATATTTAAATAAACATACAATGATAGCACGCAGGGATGTATTTCAGGCCATTGCAGATCCAACCAGAAGGGCAATTATAGGATTGCTGGCGCATCAGACCCTAACGTTGAGCACCATTGCCGAAAATTTCGAAATCAGTCAGCCCGCCGTTTCAAAGCACATGCGCATACTGACAGAATGCGGATTGGTTGTTATGGAAAAACAGGGCAGGGAAAGTCATTGCCGGGCCAGTCTGCACGCCCTTGAAGAGGTTGCACGATGGGCAGAGCAGTATAGAATATTCTGGAACAACAGACTGGATGCCCTGGAGAATTTATTGAACGAAGACGAATAGTCATTTAATCTAAAACAATTATGAACACAAAGAAATCACCCGCTGTGAAAGCACAAATGCTGATCAGGAAACCGGTCTCTACTGTTTTTGAAGCTTTTATTGACCCTGCCATCACCAAAAACTTTTGGTTTACCAGGGGAAGTGGAAAACTGGAAGAAGGTAAAACCATTACCTGGGAATGGGAGATGTACAATATTTCAAGTCAGGTATTTGTAAAAGAGATCTTAGCAGATAAAAAGATATCCGTTCAGTGGGACCAGTACCAGACCACTGTTGATTTTGAATTTAAACCACTAGGCGACACCACCTATGTGACGATTACACAATATGGCTTCCAGACTTCAGGAGATGAGCTGCTTGCGGAGATCAATGGGGCCAGCGGCGGTTTTACAACCGTACTTGACGGATTAAAGGCTTACCTTGAACATGGCATCAACCTGAACCTGATTGCCGATAAATTTCCAAAGGGGGTCACAGACCATTAATAAATTAAGCAAATCAAAAAAGTAAATGATATGAACAATTATGGAAAACTGATAGCGCCGGGCGTTATTCGCTTTGAGCGCAACTTACCGGGCCCTATTGAAAGGGTGTGGGCTTACCTTACCGAATCAGAAAAACGGGGCAAATGGCTCGCAAAAGGAGAAATGGAACTTTTTGAAGGCGGCAAGGTTGACCTTTGTTTCGTACACAGTGAACTTAGTCCTTTACCGGATGCGATACCTGAAAAATATAAGGACATGGATCCCTGTCATCGGCAAACAGACACCATGCTGAAGGTAGAGGCACCACATTTATTGGCCTTCACCTGGGGCAGTTCCTCGGCGGTTACTTTTGAGCTGAGCGAAGCGGAAGACAACAGGGTAACCCTGATCATCACACACCGTAACCTCAGCAATGCAACGGAGCAGATCAGCACTGCAAGCGGATGGCATAACCACCTGGAAATTTTACTGGCCAATCTGGAAGGCACAACACCACAGCCTTTTTGGAAAAGGCATACCGAACTGGAAGATGCCTATTCCAAATTGCTGCCTGCTTAAAATTAAAACAGGTTATCGAGTAAAGTATCGTTAACGAGATGTGGCAGGGTAATATTTAAATCCGGAGTCCTGTCCATTTCTCTTTCAATAGCGAACCTGGCTTCCTTGTTACGGGCCCAGCTTCGCCTGGCAATGCCGTTGTTTACATCAAAAAACAACATATTCTTTAGTTTCCCGGCAGCGGCATCTGTGCCATCCAATACCATTCCGAAGCCTCCGTTAATGACTTCACCCCAGCCAACGCCACCACCGTTATGGATAGACACCCAGCTTGCGCCCCTAAAGCTATCGCCAATTACATTATGAATGGCCATATCAGCAGTAAAGCGGCTGCCATCGTAGATGTTGCTGGTTTCCCTGAAAGGAGAATCTGTTCCGCTGACATCATGATGATCGCGCCCAAGCACAACCGGAGCAGACAAACGGCCTGAAGCTACAGCTGCATTGAAGCGGGCAGCGATCTTTGCCCGGCCTTCGGCATCGGCATACAATATGCGGGCTTGTGACCCCACCACAAGCTTGTTTTTGGCAGCTTCTTTTATCCAGGTGATGTTGTCCTGCAACTGCTGCTGGATTTCAGATGGGGCATCACCGGCAATCTCCTGCATTACCTCACAGGCCAGCTGATCTGTGGTTTCCAGATCTTCAGGATTACCGGAAGCACAAACCCATCTGAATGGTCCAAAACCATAATCAAAACACATCGGGCCCAGAATGTCTTCTACATAAGAAGGGTACTTAAAATCTATCCCGTTGGCAGCCATCACTTCTGCCCCTGCCCTGCTGCATTCCAGCAGAAAAGCATTGCCATAATCAAAGAAATAAGTCCCTTTTGCAGCATGTTTGTTTACTGCATTGGCATGGCGCACCAGCGATTTTTTCACATTATCCTTAAAACGAGCCGGTTCGGCAGCAATCATCCGGTTGGCTTCTTCATAGCTCAGACCAACAGGGTAATAACCACCAGACCAGGGGTTATGCAGTGAGGTCTGGTCGGATCCGATTTCCACAAAAATGTTTTCTGTATCAAAACGTTCCCAAACGTCGACCACATTGCCGATATAGGCCAGAGATACCACCTCTTTACCTGCCTGTGCTTTTTTCACTCTTGTTACCAACGCCTGCAGGTCTTCGATCAGTTCATCTACCCAGCCCTGCTGATGCCTTTTACGCGCTGCTGAAGGGTTCACTTCTGCACATATGGTTACACAACCGGTAATGTTTCCTGCCTTTGGCTGAGCACCGCTCATCCCTCCCAATCCGGCCGTAAGAAAAATCCGGCCTGCCGGACTTTCATCCGGCTGCAGTTTTTTACGAAAGGCATTCATCAGGGTGATGGTTGTGCCATGTACAATACCTTGCGGACCTATATACATATAGGAACCTGCGGTCATTTGCCCGTACTGCGTTACACCCAATGCACTGTATTTTTCCAGATCATCCGGTGAAGAATAATTGGGTATCATCATCCCATTGGTAACCACCACGCGCGGAGCCGCAGCTGAAGAAGGGAACAAACCCTGCGGATGCCCGCTGTACATGTTTAAAGTCTGCTCGTCCGTCATTCTGGCCAGGTATTGCATGGTGAGCAGGTATTGTGCCCAGTTCTGGAACACCCCGCCATTGCCACCATAAGTAATCAGCTCATGCGGATGTTGTGCCACAGCAGGATCCAGGTTGTTCTGGATCATCAGCATGATACAGCCTGCGTGCAGGCTCTGAAAAGGATATTCCTGCAAAGGCCGTGCATGCATGGCGTAATCGGGCCTGAAACGGTACATATAGATACGTCCGTAGGTTTGCAATTCTTCCAGGAACTCAACTGCAAGTTCGGCATGCCATTCCTCTGGGAAATAACGCAGGGCGTTACGCAGGCTTAGCTTTTTTTCTTCCTTACTCAAGCTATCCTTACGTACAGGGGCATGACTTACACTGGTATCCGGGGCTTTTTTTTCTGGTAACTGCCGGGGTATGCCCTGCAGGATCTGCGCTTTAAAATTCATGGCTTAGAAATTTTCGAACGTGGAATGGAAAGTTGTTTGGGGAATCGATTCTTTGGCAGCAACAGCGTTGGCCAGTTGTACAATGGCGCCCGACTGTACCATATCAATGGTAGCCTGCATCATTTCATACATGATCTGGTCTTCTTCCAGGTGCGCTACTTTTGAACGTACCAGCTGGTGGACCGCTTCTATCACAAAGCCCGATTTCAGTGGTGCATGATAATCCATGGCCTGTGCTGCACAGAACAATTCTATACCCAATATTTTTTCTACATTTTCAATCACCTGCAAAGCTTTCCGGCCGCTGATGGATCCCATGCTCACGTGGTCTTCCTGCCCCAGCGAAGTAGGGATGCTGTCGGCGCTGGCCGGAAAACAAAGTCCTTTGTTCTCACTTGCCAGTGCAGCTGAAGTATATTGCAGGATCATAAATCCTGAATTTATTCCCGTTTCTTTCATCAGCAGTTTAGGGACACCTTCTGTATTGCCTTCCAGTGAAAGATAGACCCTGCGGTCGGAGATGTTGCCGATCTCAGATGCCGCAAGACAAGCATAATCCAGTGGCATGGCAATGGGCTGTCCATGAAAATTCCCACCACTGATGGTCAGGTCTTCACTAAAAATAATGGGGTTGTCGGTTACCGAATTGATCTCTGTTTCCAGTGTTTCCTTAAGGTGCAACCAGGCATTGCGTGAGGCCCCATGTACCTGCGGTACACAGCGCAGGGAATAAGGGTCTTGCACTTTTGCACAATTCTGGTGTGAGTTTACAATTTCAGAACCGGCCAGCAATCCTCGTATATTGGCTGCAACGTGCTGGTTCCCTTTATAAGGCCTTAGCTGGTGCAGCCCTTCGTCGAATGGCTTTGCGGAACCCAATAAGCCTTCCAGCATCATTGCAGCTGTGATATCGGCCGTTGCCAGCACATTGTGAAAACGTGCCACAACCTTTACGGCATGTGCGGCAATAAACTGCGTGCCATTAATGAGGGCAAGACCTTCCTTTGCGCCTAAAGCAATGGGCTGAAGGCCATGTATATTTAAAAGCTCTCTGGTGGGGATGATTTCTCCTTTGTAATGCAATTTCCCAAGGCCAATCAAAGGCAAAAAGAGGTGCGATAAAGGCGCCAGATCACCAGACGCCCCTACAGAGCCCTGCTTAGGCACCACTGGTATGGCCCCTGCTTCCAGGTGCCAGATCATGCGGTCGAGTGTGATTTCCTGAATGCCCGAATAGCCTTTGGCCAGGGCCTGCAGTTTTAGAACCAGCATTAACCTGGAAATCTCCTCATCGATGGGCTCTCCTACACCTACGGCATGACTTTTCAGGATATTCTCCTGTAATTTCCGGGTATCTTCTGCCGAGATCATAGTGGTACAAAGCGGGCCAAAACCGGTATTCACCCCATATACTGCTTTATCGGCCTGCGCAATCTTTTCTACTATTGCACTGCTTTCATTTATCTTTTGACGGGTTTCGGTGTTCAAAATTCCCTTTAGCATGCCTTTGGCAATGGCCAATGCCTTACCAGCAGTAAGAAAGTCCGATCCGTAGTTAAAAATCTGATTCACACTCATATTAAAAATCGTTTACACAAAGATAATCTCTACCTTTGATACTTATAAATACCAATTACATCATCAATCAATAACCATGGGTTATCAAATAGAACTGAGGCACCTGAAATATTTCCAGGTACTGGCAGAGGAACTCAAGTTTAGAAAAGCTGCCGAAAGGCTGTTCATTTCCCAGCCAGGGCTGAGCAGGCAGATCATGCAGATGGAAGAAATATTTAATGTGGCGCTGTTTGACCGCAGCAAGAAAAAAGTAGAGCTTACCACCGCCGGGATCTACCTTAAAGATGAGGTAGATTTTATCTTCAACCACCTGGAAACCATCAAACGACAGCTGGACAATATCGGACAGGGAAAGGAAACAGAGTTAAGGATAGGCTTTCTGGGCTCTGCTGCACAGAAAATTGTCCCGGAACTGGTACTGAACCTAAACCGTGAATACCCAGGGGTGCAAACGATACTGGATGAAATGCCCAATAAAATGCAGATTGAACTGCTGGAAAAGGACAAACTCGACCTGGGTTTTGTACGGCTTCACCGGCTCCCAGAAGGCATTTCCCGGCACCTTGTACACCAGGATACCTTTTCACTGGTATTGCCCAAAGATCATCCGGTAAGCGAAGACAATTTTAAAGGCATCCGGGAATTCAGCAATGAGGCCTTTATATTTTTTTCCAGCGAGGACAGCCCCTTTTACCACGACCTGATCACCAGTATTTGTGAAGACAGTGGTTTCCGGCCAAAGGTTTTCCACCGCTCGGTAAACGCACTGACCATTTTTAAACTGGTGGAAGAAGGACTTGGGCTGGCCATAGTTCCTACTTCCCTGCAGTTTGGCTATAACCTCAATGTGAAGTTTATTGAACTGAAAGATATTCCCCAGCGAACAGAACTTTATGTAGCCTGGAAGGAATCGAACAGAAATCCGGCCTTAAAAAATGTGATCGGTTTATTGCTCCGTACATAGCGGCTATTCTTTCAGTAAATCCGGGATGTTGAAGTAAAAAGTAGTTCCAAACCCTACAGCGCTTTCTACCCATAAGGCACCCCCATGTTTGGAAACGAAATCGTAGCAAAGGCTAAGCCCCAATCCGGTGCCTTTTTCGCCCAGTGTGCCGAAGGTGGTGTAATTGGAATTTTTATTGAACAATTCCCCTATTTTATCCTCCGGGATCCCCTGTCCGTTGTCTTTTACAGAAAACAGCAGACCATTCTCATTGCCCGAAACTTTAATGATGACCATGCCGCCGATGTGGGTAAATTTAACGGCATTGGACAATAGGTTACGAATTATCGTCTCCAGCATTCCGGTATCGGCATGGAGCAACATTTCGCCTTTTAACGAAGCAACTATATCAATGTTTTTCTTTTGCGCGGCAGGCATTACTGTCTGAATGCACTTTTCTATCAAACCCGGCAGGTCTTTGATTTCCACCGGATTGAAACTAACTGCATTAAACTGCGATTTTGCCCAGGTAAGCAGGTCTTCCAGCAATGCGTTGGCATTGCTCAGTTCAGTCCGCATCATGGAGAGGTAACTGTGTACCTCATCCGCCGAGCTGGATTCGAAATCGGTCAGTGTCATATCCAGCAATTGCAGGCTTCCTGATATGGGGTTCCTGAGGTCGTGCCCGATAATGGAAAAAAGCTTGTTCTTCTGCTCGTTCGATGCAGTGAGTTCCGTATTCAATGCCTGAAGTGCATTTTCATGAAACTTCCGCGTGGTCACATCCCGCATACTTCCTTCCGTACCTGTAATTACACCGTTTTCAATGATGAGCCTGGCATTTACTGAAGCGTACCTTAATTCGTCGTCCCTGGTTTTAAGACGGACCTCAAAATCAATAACAGCCCCGTTAAGGCGCAATTGTTCAACAATACGTTCTCTGTCCTGCGTATAGTAGTAAAAAAGATCTACTGGCTTACCAATGATCTCATTGCGCGTATACCCCGAGTGCTGGGCTATAGAAGGGCTGATTTCAGTAACGATACCTTCCTGACTGGTCTGATAAAATACGTCCTGCACATTTTCAAAAATGGTACGGTATTTTTTTTCACTCAGCACCAGGTCATTTTCAATCTCTTTTCTTTTGGTAATGTCCTCAATCTGTGAAACATAATGCAGAGGTACCCCAGAGCTGTCGTAAAGCATGGTAGCGGCAATAATTACCCAGATCGGCGCACCATTTTTGTGCAGGTATCGTTTTTCATATTTGACTTCCTCAATCTCGCCCCGCGCCAGGTCGTCCAGTACCGCCATACTGCCTTTTACATCGTCTGGATGCGTGATGTCTTTTACATTCATCGCCATCATTTCTTCTTCTGTATAGCCCAGTATCTGGCATAAACTTTTGTTTACGCGCTTCCACCTTCCTTGTGGGCTAATGAGTGCCATGCCAATTAAAGAATGTTCAAAGGCCTGCTTAAACTGGGCTTCGCTCTGGTGCAGCTCTTCTTCCAGCTTAACCCTTTTGGTTACATTGAAAGCAACTGCCCCAACCATTTTTCCTTCCACATCATGAAAGGGAAATTTATAGGTTTTATAGTACTGCAGGCGGCCCTTCATGTCCCTGACGGTTTGATGAAATTCTTTGTTCTCACCAGATTGCAGCACATCTTTGTTATTGCTTTTGGCATTGCGGCCTATATCTTCACCAAAAATATCTTCCAGTTTTTTACCGATCACTTCGGCAGACAGGTGGAGGGTATCAAAAAAACACTTGTTCGCAAAGCGCAAAATATTGTTTTCATCGGCAATCCAGCATAAACCTGGCAGTTCATCCATAAAGGAATAAAACCTTTTTTCATTCATAATGAAATTATCGCTGCCGGCATTATTGGTGATGTCGAAGATCACACCATCCAGTTCTTCGGCAGATTTTAAAAGATAGTTGTGCAATATATCCTGATCACCTTCCAGGGAATGGTTTTTCAACAGGTCAACAATCGACATTATCCTGGTCAATGGCGAGCGGATCTTATGCGAATGCAACCATGATATATCCCTTAATTTTTTATTCTGTGCTTCAATTGCTTTAACATAATTCCTGTTTTCAGTAATGTCCCGTTGAATAGAGATCCAATGGGTTACCGCCCCCGTATTGTCCGAGACCGGGCAAATGTTAATGCTTACGTCATAGGCACTACCTTCTTTAGTGTAATTAATGAGTTCTACGTTGCAGGCCTCCTTGTTTTTTATTGAAGTTTCAATCTTCTTTAGTCCCTCTTGTATCAGATTATGTCCATGAAATATATTCGGGCTCTTGCCAATCAGTTCTTCCCTGCTATAGCCCGACATCCTGACCAGTGCGGCGTTCACATAAACGATATTTGGTCCTGGATTAACTTTAGCATCGGTAATCAGCACACCATCAGTAGTGTTAATCACTACTGATTCCAACAATTTCGACCAGTGTTCTTCCTCAATTTGTGTCTTGTTATGTGCTTGTTTCATTCGTACTCCTAAATTTCGCTTCTTGTTTAACGAAATGTAGTATTATTAAAATTAAAAACACACAATAAGCTTTATTGATTTAATAAACTTACTTCCAGCGCCGGTGCGACCATAACCAGTAGGCCGGACCTGAAGAAATGCTTTGTTCCAGTTTGCGGGAAAAAGCTGCTGTAATTTCATGGTCACGGGTTTGTTTTGGGGCATCGGTGATGAGTGAAAAATCTACTTTCCAGCGGTTGTTCCCCGTAGGCCTCATGTCTATATACACCACTACGGCATCGGTTGCTACCGCCAGCTTTTCTGCACCGTTAAACATCAGCGTATCCTGATTTAAGAACTTTAGTTCACATTTTGCGTTTTTTCCCGGAAACTGATCGGCAATAAACAAAGAGAACTGGGGTTTTTCCTGTGGTTTCAAAAGCTGTCTTAATGCATACTGAGCTGGGATTAACCGCACACCAAAACGCGTCCTGATCCTTTGCACAAGCTTACCCATAACCGGATTGGACAAAGGCTTGTATATGGCATTGACCTGAAAGGGCAGATGCATTGGGAGTATATTCAAACATTCCCAATTGCCATAGTGCCCCAGCACCGCAATAACATTTCTTTTCTGTGCGTAATAGTCTTCTAAAAATGCTGAGTTTGAAAAGCTGACCCGCTTCATCTGCTGCCCGCTTCTGATGGAAAAAGACCGGACTACTTCTACAATCATCGCTGCCAGATGCAGGTAATATTCCCTGGCCAGTTGTTTAACCTCTTTATAATCTTTTTGCGGCAGCGATCTTGAAATATTCTGAAGTACAACAGGATAGCGGTAACGGAACACATAATAGGTCAGAAAGAACATCATGCGCCCAATGAGCAGATTAGAGATAAAATAAGGCAACATGCTGAGGAGATAGACAGGGGGATAAACCACAGCATAGCATAAATTCTGGAGGTGACTTTTTCTGATCATAAAAAACGTATTTAGCTTATGACAACCAGAATTGGGTTTACCCCTATTTGATTTTTGTTCATTGTTACAGAGAGATTTAGATATGAGCGCGAATGTAATAAACATTTGTAATACACAGGTTAACCAAGGTTAATTTTTAACTTTACACAAAAGAGCAAGTCTATGAAACTTTCCATCTATCAGGTAGATGCCTTTACAGATCGTGTATTTACAGGAAACCCTGCGGCAGTATGCCCATTGGCAGAATGGTTTGCAGATGAAATACTATTGAAGATAGCAGCAGAAAACAACTTGTCTGAAACAGCTTTTTATGTGCCCAAAGGCGATGGTTTTGAAATACGTTGGTTTACACCAACTGCAGAAGTTGACCTTTGCGGACACGCAACGCTTGCCACGGCTTACGTGCTGCGTCATTGTAAAAATTATCAGCGGGAGGCGATCAATTTCTATTCCCCGAGAAGTGGCAGCTTACCTGTAACCGTTCAGCAGGACAAATTTGTACTGAATTTTCCGGCAGATGAATTTACAGCAGTAGAAATGAGCGATGAACTTTTAGCGGCCACAGACAAAAAACCTGTTGCGGCTTTCAAAGGCAAAACCGATTACATGTTGGTATTCAGCGAACAGGGAGACATTGAAACCATAAAGCCCAATTTGCCGCTGATCTCCGGATTGAAAGCAAGGGGAATTATGGTAACGGCAAAGGGCAAAAATCACGATTTTGTGTCCCGCTTTTTTGGCCCCGCCGTTGGTGTAAATGAAGACCCTGTTACAGGCTCTGCACATACTACGCTTGCACCTTACTGGGCTAATCAATTAAATAAAACCGAACTAAGTGCTTTCCAGCTGTCTGAACGCGGCGGAGAATTGCATTGCCGTGTATTAAACCGCAGGGTAGAAATAGCTGGCAAAGCCGTACTCTATATGAAAGGAGAGATTTTCATCTGATCGAACACTACTTGCTCACTATGTAACTTCCGGCAACAATACCTGTGGATCTTACAAACCTGTTCCAGGAATTGATCTGCGCTATTGCAACGGTGAGATTCGCAATCTCGGCTTTGGTAAAGTACTTTAGCATTTCCTCATGAACCGGGTCAATTTCTGCCGTTTCCTCCATCCGGGTCAGCAGCTCTGCAAATTCCAGTAAGGCGCGTTCCTGCGGACTGTAATAAGGTGCTTCCCTCCAGGCCGAAACAGAGATCAGCCGTTGTACGGTCTCACCTGCATGCAAAGCTTCTTTAGCATGCATATCCAGACAATAGGCGCAGCCATTGATCTGTGAAACGCGGACACGCATCAGGTCCAGCAAAAGCGGGTCGAAACCACATTGATCGATGTAATCCTGAACGCCACGCATTGCGGCCATTAAACCTTGGGGAACATCGCTGTTTTTAATTCTTTCCATATGATTTTTCTTTTATTGTCTTAATGACTGCAAAGCCTTTTCATATGTGACAGCTCAATTCATTTAATTCAGATTTTTTAATTTGTCGGGGTTTCTGATGATATAAGCCTGGCTGATCCGGCCCTCCTGAAAAGTAAAGGTAACACATTTGATCAGCTGCCCTGCCGAGAAATAAAGCAATGCCGGCTGCCCGTTAGCCCAGCCCTGCCTCACCAGTGCCTGTTCGTTAAATTTCCTGTATAGGCCAAGTAAAAGGGCTGCAACAGATTTTTTGCCATACACCGGTTTTACAGCCGCCCTTGCTTTTCCACCACCATCAGATACCGACACCACATCTTCATTTAACAGGGCCTCCAGCTGCTCCATACTGCCCGATTGCAGCACATGAAGGTATTTGTTTAAAAAAGCCTCCGGAACCGTATTTCCCGTATGCAAACCAGGTGCTCCGATACTTTTCTTTGCACGTGTAAGCAATTGCCGTGACAGGTCGGGCTTAATGGCCAAAACTTCGGCAATTTCAGTATGTTCGTAATCAAATGCCTCTTTAAGAATAAATACCGCTCTTTGCCTTGGGTTAAGTTTCTCCAACAATACCATCAGCGAGTACGACAGCAGTTCTTTTCGGTTAATCCCGGCATCGGCCTTTTCAGCAGCCACAGGCTCAGGCAGCCACTCTCCCGGATAATCCAGCACCAGCCTGTGCAGTTTTTTCTTCTGATCAATGGCGCGATTAATCACCATCCGGATCAGATAGGCCTTTACGTTATCAATGTGCTGCTGGTCTACATCCAGGAATTTCAGCAATACATCCTGTACTACGTCTTCTGCATCGGCTACAGAACCGCAAATGTTATAGGCATAAGCTTTTAAGGTCGGTGTTAAGTCACCAATCAGTTCAGCATTCATCAATTCTCCGTTCAGTACTTATTTACCCTGTACCTGCTTCTTCTGCATATGGGCATCAATCAATGCCACCATTCCTGCAAATTCCTTTTCAGTGTAACCGATAGACTGATAAATGATCTTTCCATTTTCATCTACAATGATATTCCTTGGAATGCTTTGGGTAGCAAACTTTTTAAATATCCCACGGTCAGCATCCGGCAGGATCGGAAAAGTGAAGCCCTTTTTCTCTTTATAGGGAATGAGTTTGTCCCAACCCTCTTCGCGTCCGAACACAAAAAAAGCAAAGCCCCCATTACTGCCATACTTTTCCCAGATCTGCTTTTGCACCAGCGGCAATTCGGTATTACAAGGCGGGCACCAGGTAGCAAACAGGTTAATCAGTATCAGCTTCCCTTTATAATCGCTGATGTTCACCTGTTTTCCTTTCTCTATTTCAAAAGCAAACTGAGGCACATCATCACCCACTTTAGTTAAGGTACTCTGATCCTCCTGTGCTACCGAAGCAAAGGGCAGCAGCATAAACAAGATAGCCAAAAAGTTCAATTTCATAACAGTCTGATGTAAGTTCATTACAAACTTAACAAAAATACTTCAGGCTACATCACCGGCCAGATCATGCTATCGTCAGCTTTAATTTCCCCGTACGCAGCAAGCTGGCGGGTACTTTCCCTTACCTTAACTGTAAGGGGAACAGCCGAATCATTTTTGATCTTTATGCCATGCTCGGTAATCCGGATGTTGAGCCTTGCCCCTCTGAACAGGATGGAGAAAGAAAATGCCTCCCATTTGCCTGGCAGGAAAGGGTTAAACTGCAATTGTCCTTCACGCACACGCATTCCGGCAAAGCCCTCTACGATGCTCATCCAGGTACCCGCCATAGAGGTAATGTGCAGTCCGTCTTCTGTATCGTTATTGTAATCGTCCAGGTCCAGGCGTGCCGTCCTCAGGTAAAACTCATAAGCACGGGCCTCATCATTTAATTTAGCGGCCAGAATGCTGTGTACGCATGGCGATAAAGAACTTTCGTGTACCGTTTTGGGTTCATAATAGTCAAAGTTCCTCCGGATGGTTTCCAGATCATAATCCTCTTCAAAGAAATACAAGCCCTGCAGTACATCGGCCTGTTTGATGAAACAGGAGCGCAGGATGCGGTCCCAGCTCCATTTTTGGTTTAGGGGCCGGTCGGAAGCCGACAAGTGTTTTACTGTCAGTGGTTCTTTATCAAGATAGCCATCCTGCTGTAAAAATATACCTCTTTTAGGATCCTGCGGATAGTACATCTTTTCGACGATTACCGCCCAGTCTGCCAGTTCCTTTTCTTTAAAATCCAGTTTTCCTGCAAGCTGCCGGTATTGTTTAGGCAGCTGCATTTTTACCTGATACACGGCTTCAGCAGCATATTTTAAACACCAGCTGGCCATTAAATTCGTATACCAGTTGTTGTCTACATTGTTCTCGTATTCGTTAGGCCCGGTAACGCCAAGTATTACGTAGCGGTGCTTGTCGTTGCTCCAGTTTACCCGCTGTTTCCAGAAACGTGCAATGGCGATCAGCACTTCCAGTCCATAATCTGCCATATAGGCCTCGTCTCCGGTATAACGGATGTAGTTGTATATGGCAAAAGCAATAGCCCCGTTACGGTGGATCTCTTCAAAAGTGATCTCCCATTCATTATGGCATTCTTCCCCGTTCATGGTTACCATCGGGTAGAGCGCGGCCCCATTTTTAAAGCCAAGCTTCTCCGCATTTTCTATAGCCTTATCCAATTGTTTATAACGGTATATCAACAGGTTCCTTCCTACGGCAGGCTCGGCTGTAGCCAGGTAAAAAGGCAGACAGTAGGCCTCCGTGTCCCAGAAAGTGGAGCCTCCGTACTTTTCCCCTGTAAAGCCTTTAGGCCCTATGTTCAAGCGATCGTCTTTACCGGTATAAGTCTGGAACAACTGAAAAATATTGAAACGGATGGCCTGCTGTGCTGCAACATCCCCCTCAATCACTATATCGCTTTCCTGCCATTTGCTGGCCCAGGCCGCCACCTGCGCCTGCAGCAATTGCTCAAACCCAAGTGCTGCTGCTGCTTGTACCACCTGCCTGCAGTGTGCCATCAACAGATCTTTAGGATGGTTTTCCGAAGAAAGATTGGCTGCCACCTTGCAAATGCTAAGGGTGTCTTCAGGGGAACACGCCATGTTAAAAGTTTGTCCCAGGTATTTTTCCTTATAAACGGCCTCCATTTCAGGATGCACCTGTTCTTTACCTTTAAAAACACTGACGCTGGTCCCTGTACATACTTCAAAGGCGGTCTTTTTGGTCCGGAGTGTTAAATAAGCTTCGTTATCACTCAGCTTTCCTTCAACTTGTTCCCAGAATTTTTCGCCGTAATTGCTGTCCTGGTTAATCACATCACCATCAATAAAAGCGGTCAGCTTTATCGTACCACTGAAATCTACAGGAGTGATGTTGTAGCGCAAAGCTGCCACCTCATCGTTGGCAATGCTGCAAAAGCGCTGGGCAGTTACTTCCAGTGTTTTACCGCTTTTTAACCGGGCTGTAAAACTGCGCAGCAGGTAACCTTCCCGCATGTTCAGTTCGCGCCTGAAGTTGCTCACTTCGGCCTGCGCCAGGTCCAGGGTTTCGCCATCAACGCTGATGTCCAGGCCAATCCAGCTGGCCGCGTTGATCACTTTGGCCAGCGACTCAGGATAACCGTTTTTCCACCAGCCCACACGGGTTTTATCCGGATAATAAACACCGGCAATGTAATTGCCCTGTAAGGTGTCACCGGTATAGCTTTCTTCAAAATTGGCGCGCTGCCCCATCCTGCCATTGCCCAGACTAAAAATGCTCTCTGATATTTTATTTAAAAGCGGATCAAAGCCCTCTTCAATAATCTTCCACTCGTCTGCTTTAATGTAATTCTTCATCGGTATATACTGTTTTGTGCTTAATTTTTAGTGATGGTATAAGTGCCTGTTTTTCCGTCGGCATTTACAGTGAGGACCAAAGTGTAATTACCGGCTGCTGTAACTTTGATATTGGCTGCCCCGTTACCTATGGTTGTGCCCCAATCGTAATTTCTCCTGAACTTAAATTCCCCAACCAAAAGATTGGTAGTCAAGGCATATTGGCCCTTTCCATCATTAATGTACTTCATATCAGTGTCCAGAAACCAGCCGCTGCCGGGAACTGCATCACCAATAATAGACCAGCGGCTTGCCGGCGCAATTGTCCATTCGTTTTTATTCAGGTCAACCGTTAACAATTGCGGACCGGCAGCAGTATTTTTAAGGTTTCCTCCTGTTTTACTCAGCTTTCCGCCGCCCCCGTCTCCGTAAGAAACATCCCATTTTTTGGCAGGAGTTATTTTAAACTCAGAATTGGCAGCGCTGAAATTAATGACCCCGGTATAAATGCCGTTTCCGGTAAGCGATACCAGGCTATCGGCCTTTAAAATGTCCCAGCCCTGATAAGCTCCGGGAACGTATACCCAGGCGGTTAATGGAAATGGACGCGCGCTAATGGTTACCACATTGCTGTAAACCGGGCTTAGGGTATTGGATATCGAAGATTTAACCCTGATCTCCACATCTGAATTGCTGGAAGTGGGCAGGTTAAGGGCCAGCAGCAGGTTGTTAAAATCAAAGCCATTATAGCTTCTGCTTTTCACTTTGGGCTCCAGCGTAAATTCTTTGGTTTTATCGGCAGCAAAATTCTGCCCCTTTACCGAAAGCTGCAGGGTATTGGTAATGGCAGCCTGATAGCCAAAATCAGCGTCAGCCATGGTAAAAGTAATCACATTGGTGCTGAGCATGGTTTTATCCAGAACCAGGGTACTGGCCGATGCCTGCAAAGCACCCGGAGTACCTGCTGTGGCCACAACCGGTGCTTCGTCCTTTTTGCAGGACCACAATACAATAGCCATCAGGCTAAAGAGAATGGATTTTAAAATCAATGATTTCATATCTGTATGACTTAAATATTTAATATCCTGTGTTCTGGGTAAGGTTTGGGTTCGCGATCACATCTGTGGAAGGCAGCGGAAAAAGGACCCTGAAATCTTCCAGTGCCTTACCTGCTTTTACCCCACCTTTCCATGGCCAGAGGTAGTCCGATCCGCTGAATTTACCGAAGCGGATCAGGTCTGTACGGCGGTAACCTTCGAGGTAAAGCTCTCTGCCCCGCTCATTTAAAATGTCGTTCAGTGTAATTGCAGTCAAGTTACCCGAAGCATTTCCGTAGGCACGTTGTCTGATCTGGTTAAAATAAGCAAGGGCTTGTCCCATGCTCCCCCCTGTTCCGCCACGCAATACCGCCTCGGCATACACCAGGTATACATCTGCAAGGCGCAGCAAAGGAAAATCAAGGGAACACAGCATCCCGTCCTGTGAGCCGCCCATTTCACCGGTCGAGCTTACATTCCTGAATTTGGTGGTGCGCAAACCATCCGTAGAAACCGAAATGTCATCGTTCGCTATTTTGTTGCCGAAGAACAAAGCGCGCTTGTCAGTATTGCCGCTATAATCCCCAAACAGCAACGGCAATGTACTTTTGGTACGGTATCCGCTCCATCCGCCACCAGGAATACCAAACGAAGCAGGGTTCATGCCCGGGTCTACATTGCCATTGATGAGGAAGGTTGTGCCACCATAAGTTTGCGTTTTAAAGCCGTCGTAATTGATGGTCAGGATAATCTCTTTACTGGTGTAACGGTTATCTGTAAGGAACAAATGCTTATAGTTACCTGCCAGGCTGTACCCGGCGCCAATCACTTTGCTGGCATACGCAATCGCTTCGGTATATTTACCCTTACCTGCACCAAGGTATACTTCTGAATTGAGGTAAATACGCGCCAGAATGGTCCATGCCGCAGCGCGGTCGGCCCTGCCATACTCATTGGTCATCGGTGCCGCAAGCTCGCCCTCAATGGCCTTCAGTTCTGATTCCACATAATTGAACAGATCGGCCCGTTTAATTTGTTTAGGCGCTACCTTTCCGATTTCATCTGCCTCGGTCAGGAATGGCGGATTGCCGTAAAGATCCATCAATACACTGTACTGAAAGGCCCTTAAAAACCGGGCTTCCGAACGGTACAGCGCAATATCCGTTGCAGCCTGCCCTGTAATGTTGCGACTGCTCAATTTCTCTGGTGTACTTTCCCTCAGGAATTCATTTACCAATGTGATCTGGTAAATACAACGGGCATATAAACCTCGGATCATGTTATTGTCGGGCCCCGGTGTACCATATACGGCATCTGGAACACCCGGATCGGGCCATGCGCAACTGGATTCATCACTGCAAAGTTCCTGCAGGTTCCAGTACTGCCTCAGGAAATCGGTCTGTGCCGGATCAAAGCCCGCCAGGTCGCCAACCAGGCTGCCCGGGCCTTTGGTACCCACCAGCGCCCAGCTGGCGTAAACTTTTGCGAAGGCCTGTTTATAGCCCTCAGGTGTGCTGTAAACCTGATCGGCAATGATGTCATTGGTCGGGGTCAGGTTTAAACTTTCTTTTTTGCAGGAGGCGAATACCGATGCCAGGATCAGCAAAGCGGCGGTATATATATTATAGCTATTCCTCATTTCTTTATGCTTTGAATTAAAAACCAACATTTACACCCAGGGTATAGGTTCTGGGCCTTGGGTATAAATTGTAATCTATCCCTGAAAAGATTTCAGGGTCAATACCTTTGTAATCGCTAACAACAAATACATTCTGGCAGTTGGCCGACACAGATAAGGTTGCCGAACCACTTTTTGATAAACGACCGGCATTGAAACTCAACCCCAGGTTGTCCATTTTAAGGAAGGATGCATTTTTCAGGTAATAATCGCTCTTATACTGATTGGTTACAAACCCGCTCTTGTAAATATCTGCTGCGGCATTGTTGATGTATTTCTCGTTCATCATAAAACGGCTTACCCCAAACTGGGACGAAACATTGTCGTAGATGTATGCACCAAGATTGGAACGCAGCACCGTGGTCAATGTCCATTTTTTATAATTAAATGAGGTATTGAAGCCCATTACATAAACCGGGGCAGGCGATTTGTAAAACCTCAGGTCATCTCCGGTAATCCTTCCATCGCCTGACAGGTCTTCATAAACCCCCTCCAGGGGCTTTCCGGAAGCATCATACACCTGTTTGTACAACAGGAAGGCATAAGGCTGTAAACCCACCGCATGGTACTGGATATAATTGTCTATCCCCCCGGTGATGCCCCTGGCCACCTGCCTGTAATTGGGGTTCTTATTGAGGGTTAAATTGGAAACTTTGTTTTTATTGTAAGCAAAATTAAAACCTATATCCCAGTTCAAACGTTCACTTTTGAGCAGCGCCAGGTTAATGCTGGCTTCAATGCCCCGGTTTTCCATATTGCCCACATTGGTGAGGAGCTGGTTGCTGAAATTGGTACCAATGGGAATTTCGATGGTAGCCAGCAGGTCTTTCGTCTTTTTATAATAAACATCTACGCTTCCATAAATGCGCCCATCCAGGAAACCATAATCCAGTCCTGCATTATAGGTAGTGGTAGACTCCCAGCGCAGGTTTTTATCGTAGGGCTGCGGACTGTATAACTGGTAAAAGTTATCGCCAAGCTGGTATTGCGCCTGGTCTGCCCCAAGGTTATAATTGGCCAGGTAGGCATAATTTACAGGGATATCTTTATTTCCGGTTTCGCCATAACTCAGCCTGATCTTCAGGTCTGAAAGCGTTTTGCTGTCTTTCAGGAAAGACTCATCCTTAAGCCTCCAGGTAAAGGCTGCCGAAGGAAAATAACCCCAGCGGCCATCAGGATTAAATTTAGACGAACCATCGGCACGGATGGTACCCGATAAAATGTATTTACCAGCCAGGGTGTACACAAAACGTCCGTAATAAGAAAGCAGCTTATTCCGCTGGATCTCAAAAGGGAAATTGGGCGTTAACTGCACCTGTCCGAGTGCATTATAGGTGGGCAAAAAGTAATTCTTTTTGGAGTTGTCGTAATAACCATAACCGGCAGTAACGTTAAAATTACTGTTGATGCTTTCTACCGTTTTGGTATAATTGAGGTAAGCCTCTATAAATTTATCCTGCTGGGTAGCCAGGTAAGCCAGGGAATAGCCCTTGGTTAAATAATAGCTGGCGGCTGTTGCAGGCGCATCAGTTTGCCCCTGGCCTTTGGCCACATCATAACCAATATTTACGTTGGCATGCAGCTCCGGTAAAAAATGAAAGGAGTAATCGAGCTGCAGGTTACCAAAGCTACGGTCGGCCTTACCACGGTTGGCATATTGCTCCAGCAGGGAAACCGGGTTTCTTGGTGTGGCCACATTGGGCACATTGCCGCTTGCCCATTCAAAATAATTCCCAAACTGGTTGTCGGCATGCACATTTTGCGTAGGGTCGAAAGCAATGGCATTGGGTACAGCCAGCTGGTTGGCAAAGCGCGAATTGGAAATGGAACCCTTCAGGTTTAAATCTACCTTCAGATGATCATCAAACAGTGAAGGCGTCAGACGGATGCCGCCTGTCCCCCTTTTGAGCCAGTCCGTTCTTAACAGGCCCTTTTGATCCAGATATCCTGCCGATATTCGATAGGGCACTTTTTTAAAGGTACCGCTAAGATTAAGGTTGTTATCCGTACCAAATACATTGCTGTAGATTTCGTCCTGCCAGTCGGTATTGGCCGTACCCAGCAATGCTTTGGTAGCGGCCAGTCCATTTTGGTTTACATAGTCACGCACCTGATTGGCCGACAACACATCCACCTTTTTTGCCACCGTTGCATAGGAATTATTGGTACTGAAATTAAACACGGGAGCAGCGCCGCCCCCTTTTTTGGTGGTGATGAGTATCACCCCATTGGAAGCCCGCGAACCATAAATTGCGGTCGCATTCGCATCCTTAAGTACCGTAAAACTCTCTATTTCATTTGGATTAATGAGCGACAGCTGGCTGGGTGCCCCACTGATGCCTTCACCGCTCAATGGAATGCCATCAATTACATACAATGGATTGTTGCTCGCATTTAAAGAAGCACCACCCCTGATGCGTATGGTACCCGAAGAACCTGGCTGTCCGCCACCCGGAATAATGGTAACCCCTGCAACCTTACCCTGAATGAGCTGATCGGCTGAGGTGATGGCACCTTTCTGGAAGTCTTTTGCTGTAACCGTAGTTACTGCCCCGGTCAGGGCTTTTTTGGTGGTGCTTCCGTAACCAATCACCACCACTTCGGTAAGCCCTTTTGCATCGGGCATCAGGTTAAAATTCAGGGTGGTGTTGCCTGAAACTGTAACGTTCTTTTCAAGTGTTACATAGCCTACAAAACTGGCAGTTAAGCTTAGATTGCCCCCTTGCAGGCCACTGATCTGATAATTGCCTTTTGCATCGGTAGCGGTGCTCCTTGTTGTCCCCTTCACCACTACTGAAGCCCCGGGAAGCCCCTGGCCGGTTTCATCGAGTACACGGCCGGAAACCGATCCGCTCTGCGCCTTTACCAGCATTGCAGTAAAAATGAGCAGCACCGCAAGCCCTTGTTTTAAAGGTGTTAATACGTTCATACACTAAGGTTTAATTTATATTTGGTTCTATTTTTTCGTAAGCAGATCTTCAGCACCCCTGGTGCTGACAGATCCCCTCACAGGTATGATTAATTTTCAATCCGCCAGACCTGCAGTCCATAGGCAGGGATGCCGGCTGTCAGCTTACCGGAATTCAGCTTTGCTGTGCCTGCGCCAGAGCGCTGGTTCAGCTTACCAGCACCGGCATTTTCTACATTAAACTGCTGTTCCCTGTCCGACAGGTTCACAGCCACAATCACTTTTTCTTTACCCTGGCCCCTGCTGAAGGTGTATACATCCTTATTGTCATTTTGCAGGGTCGCATACACTCCGTTGATGAAGGCCGGGTTTTCTTTCCTCAGACCAGTAAGATGCCTGTAGAAATTCCATAAAGAGCCCGGATCACTTTTCTGTTCCTCATAAGAAATACCATCATTGCTTTTTACCGTGCTGGTATCCCACCATGGCCCGCTGTTTTTGTACCAAAAAGTCATGCCTTTGCCTTCGGCACGCTTGTACCATTCAAAAGCTTCTCTGGATGGGATTTCATTGGCATCGGTAATGCCCCCATATTTGCCAAACCAGGTATCGCCCAGCATGCCAATCTCCTGTCCGTAGTAAATCGAAGGTACTCCCCCGATCAGCAGGTTCAACGCTGCACCCACGCGTTCTTTACCGGGGTTTTGCTTAACAACAGTAGCAAACCTGGCAATATCGTGGTTCTCTACAAACACAATCTGCTGTTTATTTGCTGGAGTCCGGGAAAAGGTAGTATCTGCATAAGCAGCAATCTTTTCTTTGTTAAAGGAAGGAATGGCTTGCTGGATACGGAAGGCAAAAACACGGTCTACCGCTGCCTTCTCCAGGTAATCTATCCCATAAGAGCCCCAGTTGGCCTGCTCGGCCATAATCGTAATTTTAGGGTTTACCTGCTTCAGTTTATGGATCAGCGGTACCCAGAAGGTGGTAAAAAGATTGCTCAGCCGCTTTTTATTATCAAGGTCGTCCATCATATGGTCCAGACGATAGCCGTCTACCCCATCGTCAAACTTACCATCACCATTCGGGTCGAGCCAGAATTTAAACAGCTTAAAGTTGTAATCGTGAACCGCCTTGCTGTTCAGGTTTACGGTAGTAATTTTCCGCACAGTGCCATCGTAGCCCTTCAACTCGGTTATGTTGTAAACAATAGAAGAAGGTTTGCTTTGGGCTTTATCATCGTACAGGATATAATCAGAAAATTTTGAAGCCGGGTTATTTAAAGATTCTTTATACCATTGATGGTCTTCCGTAACATACTGGGTTTCCATATCCATATAGATCTTCATACCTCTTTTATGGATTTCCTTTACCAGGTCTGTATAATCTTTCATACTGCCATAGCGCGGATCGATTTTATCGAAATTGCTCGAGTAATAGTTGTGGTAATAGACAGATTCATACAGCGGGGTCATTAGAATAGAGGTAATGCCCAGTTCCTGCAGGTAGCCCAGTTTTTCCTTCAGGCCTTTCAGATCACCGTGCTGGTCTCCGTTGGCATCGTAAAAACTTCGCTGAAATACATGGTACATCACTTCATCGGCCGGTGCCTTTTGCTTTTGCGCACGGCAGCCTGTACCAAAAAGGAAAATCATCATTAAACCGGCAATGCCTCTTGTAAGTCCGTTCATAAATATATCTGGTTTTTTCTGCAATATTACTGGCGAGCGGAGAGCATTAAGAGTTTAAGAGCGTTAAGAGCGTTAAGAGTGCTAATAGCGCTGAAAGCGCCCCTGCTGCTTACAGCAGCAAGGGGTTTAATTCTGAATCGGCCGCACTGCCCGGAGCTTTCCCCATCAGCCAGGCCTGCCTATCGTTCTCCTGCCATTTGTGCTGAGGCTCAGTAACCTTTGCGCCATCTGCAAAGTAAATGATAGTCATTACCTCACGCATTTTATCTGAGCTGTTGCCCGGTGCATTGTGTATCGTATAGCCCCTGTGCCAGGTGGCATCCCCGGCTTTCATTGCTGAAGGCCTCGATATTTCATAACCTTTTTCCTTCACATGGTCTTCAAAAGCATTTTCTGATTCATCAGAAATGATATAGTCGAACACATTATTGTTTACATGTGAGCCTGATGCAAAAGTGAGCATTCCCATTTCAGGGTTTGGAATATCTACCAACGGCATCCACATGGTGATGGTGTTATTGGTATCCAAAGGCCAGTAGTTCTGGTCCTGGTGCCATGGTGTAGGGCCACCACCTGGTTCTTTAAATAGCGCCTGATCGTGGTAAAGCCTTACATTCTTTACCCCCAGCAGGTCGGCCGCAATTTTGGCAAACCTTTTGGCCAGCACAAACTTCTTAACAGCATCATCGCCCCTCCATAGGTTCATGATCTGCAGAAAAGCTTTGCCATAAGTATCCCGATCTTCCAGCTTTCTCTTTTCTTCATTGTATTTTGCCGCTGCATTGCTGATGACTTTCTGGTAAACAGCAGCTTCCTCCGGACTGATCACATGTTCAATCAGCGTATGGCCTTTTTCCTGAAACTCGTTTATTTTATCCTGCGCTGTCGGCTTTACATCATTAAGGTCTGGCAAATGTGTGCTTTCTGTCTTCATACTTTATAAAATTGGTTGATTCAAAGTAAAGCCAATCCACAACGTAAAAAAATGAGGAAATTACTTATAAAGTGGTGTATTTTATCCAAATGTGTTAAAAATCAAAAAAAGACAGATAAATATATCAATACGCCACCATAAATTTCTTTCTGTAACCCAGCGGACTGATCCCCATTTTCGACTTAAATACCTTATAAAAGTGCGATACATCGGTAAAGCCGCTGCTGAATGCAATATCCGACACGGGCTTATCTGTCTCGATCAGCTGCTGGGTAGCATAATTAAGCCGGTATTGGATCACCATCTCCATAAAGGTCTTTCGGGTCATCTTTTTGAAATACTTGCAAAAAGCATTGGTTGTCATATTCGTTAGCGCCGCCGCCTCGTTTAATGAAACCTGTTTCCTGAAATTTTCTACCAGGTAAGCCAATACCGGGTTGATCCGCTTCTGCTCTACCAGACTGAGCCGTACCACCTCCGGCTCTTTATCGAGCAACACCACTTTTTGCGACTGGCTAAGCTGGTACAGTATCTTTAAAAAACTGATCAAAGCATTAAAACTGTCTTGCTGCTGCATCTCCAGAATGGCGGCATATACTTTCGTAAAGCTTTCGGTATCAAACCAGATCCCGTTGACAGCCTTCTGGAACATCGATCTGATCGCTGCGTTTTCGGGCTTGTCAAAAAAATGTTCACCTAAAAAATCAGCCGTAAACTGTATCACAATGGCCCTGGCATCACTTTGCTTTTCCGGCACCAGTTTCCAGCAATGGGGCAGGTTGGCACCTACCAACACCATATCCCCAGCTTTAAAATCGGCCATATGGTTTCCAATGTACCTCTTCCCTTTGCCGTTTAGAATTAATGTCAGTTCGTATTCTACATGAAAGTGATAAGGGGCCTTAAAAGCCTCATCTCCAAATGCCCTGAGCAGGAAGGACTGCTCGCTGGCTGGCTGTACAATTTCTGGCGTAGCTCTTATCATTGTCTTTTTTTAACACCAAGGTACTATTTTGATTCACAAAGAGACAATATATCCCACTTTTGTGACAACTTCTGCATTGTAGGTACAACTTATTAACCCGTATTTTGAAATAACCAGAATACCTGATCAATGAGCAAACCTATAGTCTTTACCATGCATTTGTTGCTGGGCCTGTTTTTATTTGACAAGCCATCTGTAGCCCAGCAGGTTAAATTGAGCATAAAGGTAATTACCCCCTTTAAAACAGCAGCTGGCGATAGCCTCGTCATCATTGGCGACCAGTCCATATGGGGCAACTGGATGTACCCGCGGAGTAAAAAGATGGACAGATTGAACGACAGCACCTGGGTACAGGAGCTTAGCCTTCCCAAAAACACCAAAGTAAATTTTAAAGTAACCCGGGGTTCCTATTACCGTGAGGCCTTATACAACAACAACGGACAAATTCCGGCTGCAACCTCCCTTACGGTATCCAATGATACCCTGGTTACCTTACGACCGAGCAGCTGGAACGACATTTACCAGCGCAGCATTACCGGAACAGTAAGGTATTACCATAATTTCAGCACTCCACTTTTAAAGTACACGCGTAATGTAGTGGTATGGCTGCCCCCATCCTATTTTAAACAGCCGAACAAAAAGTACCCTGTGCTGTATGCACACGACGGTCAAAATATTTTTGACCATACCAATGGCGCCGGCGGGGAATGGCGCATGGACGAAACGGCCGATAGCCTGATGAGAAAAGGTAAAATCGAAGAGTTTATTATCGTTGGCATTGCCAATACCAAAGACAGATGGGTAGAATATTCCGGAACACCTGAGGGCATGAATTACATCAGATTCATCGCTACAGAACTTAAACCTTTTATCGATAAGCAGTTCAGGACATTGAAAGACAAGGCCAATACCGCTGCCATAGGTTCCTCTATGGGCGGGCTGATCTCTTTTTATATGGTATGGCAGTACCCGGAAGTATTCTCTAAAGCGGCCTGCCTGTCCAGTGGCTTCTATTTTGACGATGGCCATATGCCCGAGAAAGCTGAAAAAGGGACTGCCCGGTTAAACGGAAGCAGGATTTACCTGGATTGCGGCGGTCTGGACCTGGACAAAGACTTTTTACCTGCAAACGAACGGATGAACCGCATACTCTCAAAGAACAGCGCCATCCGGCTAAAATACCAGTATTTCCCTAATGATAAACACAATGAACAGGCCTGGTCTGAAAGGCTTTCCATTCCTTTAATCTTTTTATTTGGCAAAGCCCCCTTAAATTAAACATCAAATGTCCATCAAATGTAAAGCAGCCATCACCAACGGAAAAGGTGAATTTGAAATTTCTGAAATACAGGTGAGCGATCCTGCACCCGGTGAAATCAGGGTGAAAATAGTGGCAGCAGGTTTATGCCACACCGATTACGATTCCCTGAACTGGGGAAAACAGATGATCATCGGTCATGAAGGTGCCGGTATAATAGATAAAACAGGTGCCGGCGTAACAGGCCTTAAACCGGGCGATAAAGTGATATTGAACTGGGCTATGCCCTGTGGGCATTGTTTTCAATGCAATGAAGGTAACCAGCACATCTGCGAAAACAATTCGCCGGTAACCGGCAAGGCCTGGGACAGCAATGGCGGTCATGCCCATCCCGACGGGAGCAGGCTGAACGGAAAACCCGTAGAACGGTCATTTAACCTGGGCACTATTGCAGAATATACAATTATTAAAGCAGAAGCTGCTGTTTTGAACAGTTCGGAAAGCATGTCATTTCCTGCAGCAAGTATCATCAGTTGTGGCATCATGACCGGCTATGGCTCCGTGGTAAATGCCGCCAAGATAAAACCTGGCAGCAGCGTAGTGGTGCTGGGCACCGGTGGTGTAGGACTAAGCGTAATTCAGGCAGCCAGGCTCTCGGGCGCCGCAAAGATCATTGCGGTAGACATTAACCCGGACCGCTTGAAAATGGCACTTTCTTTTGGGGCTACCGACAGCATCCTGGCCGATAAAACAGACAAGGGCTTATTGCTCGCGGCACAAAAAGTAAAAACAATGTGCCAGGGAAGAGGCGCAGACTATGCCTTCGAATGCACGGCCATTCCGGAACTTGGTGCAGCCCCGCTCGCCATGGTCAGAAATGCCGGTACCGCCATACAGGTAAGTGGCATTGAGCAGGAAATTGCGTTCGACATGAACCTGTTTGAATGGGATAAGGTTTACATCAATCCTTTGTACGGTAAATGCAGACCGCAAATTGATCTGCCGGCCATAGTTTCGTTGTACGACAGGGGATTGCTCCGGCTGGAAGAAATGATTACCCGGACCTATAGCATTCATGAGCTAAAACAGGCTTTTGAAGATATGCTTGCCGGAAAAAATGCCAAAGGGGTTATTTTATTTGATTAATTTGAACAATTACATGTCAGCATTCAGAACCATAGAAATATCAAACCCAAAATATGAAAAGGACAACCTTCGCTTCATTACAGTGGGTACAGAAAACTTAGCCGGACGCGGGGACATCTGCGTGTTTGTCCCTCCGGGCAGCGCAGACCTGCGCAACCTGCCAGTAGTAATTTTACTACATGGCGTATATGGAAGTGCCTGGAGCTGGGCTTATCGCTCCGGGGTTCACTTGCAGGCCATGGAAATGATCCGTAAAGGAATGCTCCCAAATATGATCATTGCTATGCCCTCGGATGGTTTATGGGGAGATGGCTCTGCCTACCTGCCACATCATGGTCATGATTTTGAAAACTGGATTGTTACAGATGTGCCGCAGGCCCTGCAGGAAGTACTTCCACAGGTTTCCCCGCAATCTGTTTTTTTTATTTCCGGCTTGTCCATGGGCGGCTTTGGTGCCTTAAGGATCGGTGTTAAACACCATTCCCTTTTTAAAGCAGTTTCGGCGCACTCGGCCATTACAGACCTGGAGCAAATGCCTTTCTTTACCACAAGACCACAGTCTGCCTACAAACAGGCAAACCCTGTGGATGAAAGTGTGCTGGCAACCCTGCTTAAAAACAAAACAAATGTACCGCCTTTGCGTTTCGACTGCGGGAATAATGACCTGCTGGTCCGATATAACCGTACACTGCATGAACAGCTGAAAAGCCAGAGCATTGCGCACCAATATGAAGAATTTGAAGGCGGGCACGAATGGCCCTATTGGGAAAAGCACATCAGCCGCTCTTTACTTTTTTTTGCCAGTCATTTATAACACTGAAACACGCCGTACTTCATTTAACCTGACCAGATAGTATCCTAACCAAATCGTATGAACACAGCACCACAAATCCGGGTAAAACCACAGCTTTCCCTTTCACAGATCTTCAACATGAGCTTTGGCTTTTTGGGTATACAATTTGGTTTTGCCTTGCAAACAGGTAATGCCTCGCGCATCTTGCAGACTTTTGGTGCCGATGTAGAGCATCTATCCCTGTTCTGGCTGGCTGCCCCTATTAGTGGCATGCTGATCCAGCCCATTATCGGGCATTACAGTGACCATACCTGGACAAGGCTGGGCCGGAGACGGCCCTATTTCCTGGGCGGGGCCATTATCGCAGCAATTTCGCTGGCATTAATGCCCAATGCAGCTTTGTTCACCCTCTTTTTCCCGCCGTTATTGATTGGTGCCGGAATGCTGATGCTCATGGATGCTTCATTCAACGTGGCGATGGAACCTTTCAGGGCATTGGTGGCCGACAACCTGCCGGAGCAGCAACGTAGCACCGGATTTTCTGTCCAGACTTTCCTGATTGGCGCCGGTGCTATCCTGGGCTCGTTTTTACCTTATGTACTGGCCGAATATTTTGGCGTATCAAAAATCGCAGCGCCTGGAAAAGTGCCAGACAATGTCATCTATTCCTTCTATGCGGGCGCGCTGGTACTGATAAGTACTTTGTTGTGGACGGTTTGTACCACCAAAGAATATTCACCCGAGGAACACCGGGAATTTAACCCCCATGAGCAGCAGCTGGAAAAGCACAGGGGTCTGGTCCATATCCTGAAAGATTTTGTAGGCATGCCCAAAGTAATGCTCAGGCTGGGTGTGGTCCAGTTTTTTTCCTGGTTTGCCTTGTTTTCGATGTGGGTATTTACCACTCCGGCCATCGCACAGCACATCTATAAGCTTTCCCCTGCTGATACCTCTTCTGCTGCCTATGCAGATGCAGGCAACTGGACGGGTATCCTTTTTGGCATTTACAACGTAGTTTCTGCATTATATGCCATCTTGCTGCCTACTTTGTTCAAACTTATAGGCAAAAAGAATGCACACGTGTTTTCCTTGTCCGTTGCCGGGATAGGATTACTTTCTGTTTATTACATTCAGGATGTACAATTGCTGATCTATCCGATGATAGCAGTAGGATTAGCCTGGGGAAGCATACTGACTACCCCCTATGCCATTTTGTCCAATGCCATTCCGGCCCACAAAATGGGGATTTATATGGGCTTATTCAATTTCTTCATTACCCTGCCACAGCTGGTTAATGGTTTTATCGGCGGGTACATGGTAAAACACCTGTTTAACGGGCAGGCCGTTTACGCTTTAATTACAGCAGGAGGCTTTATGTTGCTTGCAGCCATGTCTACCTTCCTGGTGAAAGGTCATAACAGGCAAAAAACCGTTTAAGCGAACTGGCGGCAGCACAAATGCGCCTGGAAGTCGAGTAACTGTTTTTTTCTCTTTACCAGATCGGTTTCCCGTGCTTTGCTGACATCATAGCCTATGGCTTCAAATTGCTTTAGGGTATGCTCCAGTTCGTAAAAATCACGGTATTTCATCTTTAACTCATCCAAAACATGCCGCTGGGCAGCAATAAAATGAAAGTATTTAAAAATATGCTGATCGCGCTCTGTCAGCTGGGCATTTAAACTTTCAAACTCTTCTTTAAAATCGGGATTTCCTTCTATCTCAGCCATTCTTTTTGTAGCTGCAATTGCCTGATCATTAAATAACTGATCAATATGGTAAATAGGAATTACGACAGGATTTTGGTAAATGTTTTCCAGGTTATCAGTAAATGGGTCCCGGTAATTGAAATAACCCATGTACACTTCCGGATAGTTTTTATCATACGTCATAAAGCGGATAGATTTTTTTGTTAAGCCTTAAAAATTAAAACATTAATTACTGCAATCTGTTAATATCAAAGCCTTCTGACAAGCACAGGCTGAAATATTTAAACGCAATTTGTAGAAAATATACCACAATGACAAAAATAGATTTAAACAATCCACATTTCGAAATAAAAATTCAGCTAAACAACTCATTACAAGGCATTAAAATTCATTCTCAAGAGACTACCGATGGTGATGAATACTTCATATGCGCGCTAAACGATGAGCAGATTACCCAGGTAAGAAGGGAAAAAGATGGCAACTGGGAACAAATATGGGGAAAACTTGACCCAACAACTATCAATACCATTGGGGCCGCAATAAGTGCAAAAATTGAAAAACAGCAAAAGAAATAACCATGGAGACTCAACAAACTAACCTCAAACTGCATTCCGGAAAATTCTCTATCGAAAAACAGCATTATGAAAATATAGGTTTAAATGAACGTATGGTATCGATGCTTTTAGGCGGTGTATTGATGAGCCGTGGAATAACAAAACCTTTGAGGGGAACTTTCCTTTATGGTGCATACCTCGCCTATCGTGCTTTCACTGGCAGATGCTTCATTTATGAGCAACTTGGAATCGACGCCAGCAAACCTCACGCCATCAACATCAGGGGCGAGTTTGTGATCGAAAGACCTGCAAACCAGGTTTATGCTTACTGGCGAAACCTGAACAATTTACCCGGCAGCATTAAACACCTGTTGAATGTGGAGATGGTAGATGAAAGCCTGTCCCGCTGGAAATCAAATGTAATGGGCAGCTTGTTTGCCATCGATTGGGAAGCAGAGATCGTTAAAGATGAACCCGGACGCCTGATTGGCTGGAGATCTGCCCCGGGCACACTCATACACCATGTTGGCCGGGTAGAATTTGCAGCCTCGGCCGAGGGGCAAAGTACCCTGTTAAAGATCGTGCTTTCTTATCACCCACCTGCAGGCGGCCTGGGCCTCGGGCTGGCCAGACTGCTGAACCCTTATTTTGAAACCTTGCTGAAAAAAGAGATCAAAAGCTTTAAGCATGTCATAGAAAGACGAAGCCCGGCCATCAATGGTACAGCAGCAAATTACTAAGCTGTACCCACCTTTGCGAGAATGGCCAGCAATACGCTGATCACATTTAAAGCAAGGATAACTATGGTTACAATACCCCAGAATTTGAATACGGATTTCATCTTCTTCATGGCCACCGTAAAATTTTCCTGATCAGCATACAACACCGCTGTATTTGCTGCATTGGAATATTTAAACAATAAAAAGCTCGGGTAAAACAGCATCAGCGAGATGCACAAGAAATACACCGTTAAAAAAGTAGTGCCCAGCTGTACCAGCGGGCTGCTGGGTGCTGCCGTAGCGAGCCCTTCAATTAATCCATTTGCACTGAAAGCCATCAAGGCCAGGAATGCTGAAAAAACCAGGCCCACGATAGACAAAAACCTGGTCCATTTTGCGGTTTCATAGATATAGCTCCTGATTTCTTCTGTTACTACCAGTTGTTCCTCTTCCTGTACTGCTTCTTCCTCGGGCTGTCGCTCTCGCTCTTCAAAATTCTCCATAGTCGTTAATAATTACCCAATAGGGTTTAAGTACCCTAAACATAAAAAATATTTTTAAAAAATTGATACCTTTGCGCCAAATCAAGAAAAAAATCATTCATGGCATTACAATGTGGTATAGTTGGTTTACCAAATGTTGGAAAATCTACATTATTTAACTGTTTATCTAACGCAAAAGCTCAGGCTGCTAATTTCCCTTTCTGCACTATTGAACCCAATATAGGTGTAATTACCGTACCGGACGAAAGGCTGACCAAACTGGCCGAACTGGTGAAACCAAACCGTATTGTGCCTAACACCATAGAAATTGTTGACATCGCAGGTCTGGTAAAAGGTGCTTCAAAAGGTGAAGGGTTGGGCAACCAGTTTTTAGGGAACATCAGGGCTACCAATGCCATTATCCACGTTTTGCGTTGTTTTGATGATGGAAATGTGATCCACGTAGACGGCTCTGTTGATCCGATCCGCGATAAAGAGATCATTGATACTGAATTACAGCTTAAAGATCTGGACACCGTTACCAAACGCATTCAGAAAGTAGAAAAAATGGCCAAAACCGATAAGGATGCCAAAAGAACTTTCGATATATTAAGTGTAATCAAAACACATCTGGAAAGTGGAAAATCTGCGCGTTCAGCAGCAGTAACTGCCGAAGATTTCGAATACATACAGGAACTTGGCCTGTTGACACAAAAGCCTGTAATGTATGTATGCAACGTAGACGAAGGCTCAGTGATCAATGGAAATGCTTATGTAGACCGCGTTAAGGAAGCAGTAAAAGACGACAATGCCGAAGTACTGGTGATCTCTGCTAAAATAGAATCTGAAATTGCTGAACTTGAGAGCTACGAGGAGCGTCAGGAATTCCTGGCCGACCTGGGCTTGACGGAGTCTGGCGTAAACAAACTGATTGTTGCGGCATACCGTCTGCTTGACCTTTACACTTACTTTACTGCAGGTGTACAGGAGGTAAGGGCCTGGACCATCACCAAAGGTTTTACCGCCCCACAGGCTGCCGGTGTAATCCACACCGATTTTGAAAAAGGCTTTATCCGCGCAGAGGTGATTAAATATAACGACTATATCAGCCTTGGATCAGAGAATGCCTGTAAAGATGCAGGTAAGCTGGGTGTAGAAGGAAAAACCTATGTAGTGGAAGATGGGGACATCATGCACTTCAGGTTTAACGTATAAACAAAAAAGGCCCCGATAATTCGGGGCCTTTTTTGTTTGCGCTTATTTTAAAGCGCCGGTGTTTAAAGATTTCATAAAACCTTCCAGTTCCGACAGGCTATAGCCTTCGCCTTCCAGGCTGATCGAATACCGGTCTTTGTAGAGATATTTAATTGATGAACGAACGGATTGATCTGTTTTTGTTTCTTCAGTTACAGAACGGATTCCGTTTACCTCGGTAGTCTTAGTTTTGGTACCATTTGACTCCGACTCGCTATCCATACTCAGCGTCATGGCCATTAAAGAAACCAACGCACTTCCGGTTTCACCTGCTCCATCCATGACACCAACTTTCACGAATTTGGTATCGTCGCCATAAGTTGCGTCAATAGAACTCAACCCGGTGGTACCCAATGCTCCTGCACTAAAGCTTTTTCTGGTTAAGCCGCCCAGGGTTTCAGGAACAACCGCTTTTAGCTCATCATTGGTTAAAGGGGTCATTTTCTTTAAAGCATTGGTTTGTTCTTCCATCTTTTCTGCAGCATTAGACATCTTGTTCAGATTACTAACACCTTCTACCACACTGCCAACACCTGTACTTTTTTCTTCTTTGTTTGAATTACCGCAGGAAACCATAAATAATGCCATCCCTGCTACCAGTGTTTTTCTAAGCATGAGTTTATATTTAAATTGTTACCGAAAGTAATAAATTCCAGAATAATTATGCATTAAGTTTACTATTTTTCAAGATGTTATCGCCTTATTTATTGTATCCCGGATTTTGAGGCCCTATTGCCGGATTGGTCAGGAACTCATTGGTAGGGATAGGTAAAATATACTGGGCCTGGTTGGTAATGCTTGGCTTCAATGTCTTCACTGTTGAAAAAGGCAGGCGCAGCAATGCCATCCACTCCTGCCCGTCCTCTCCTACCAAACTTCTCGTAATTTCGTAAAACAGTTCCAGCTGCAGGGCTTCATGTGTACTGATGTTACTGATGGTTGTAAAATCAGTAACCCCGGCCTGCCCCATGATCTTTTTAAGTATATCTTTAGCTTCTGTAATGCTGCCGTTTGAGCGTGATATGGCTTCGGCTTTAAGCAGGTAAACTTCAGATAAACGGAATGCATAAGCGGTCTCGGAAACAATGGTAGGTTTTGCATTTACCGCAATGTACTTGCTGAAAAAACAGGATCCCGGTTTATCGTTGTTTGGCACCTCTGCGCCGGTAACCCAGCTACCACGGGGATCATTGGCGGTAAATAGTGCCCTTAGTTCCTTCGTAGCCGCATGTCCTACGGTAATCTGCGCGGTATAATAAGAATAATAGATGCTCAGGTTATAAGGATCGTTCTCCTGATTTGGCTGGGGTTTTATCCCCATTATAACTTCTTTACTGCTCAGGCCTTTGCTTCGGAAAATATCCCTTGGATTGGCTTCCAGCTGATAAGGACCATTCTGGATCAGTTCATTGGCAATACCAATAACACCAGTATAATCGGCCTGCTGCCCCCTGCTCATCAGCACCCTCATTTTCAGGGCCATGGCAGCCCATTTGCCTGCATAATAATTTGGATTATCTGCAGGTGCATTGGCAATTGCAAAATCCAGGTCGGCCAGGATAAAATCATAGCTGTCTTTTACACTACTCTTTGCCTTGGAGATGTTACTGAGGTTAGAAAGCACGTCGCGGATTAAAATACCATGCGGGCTGTCAGGCTTAAACCATTCTGCATAATAGCTCAGCAATTTAAAATGGGAATATGCCCTTAAAAAACGGGCCTCGCCCAGGATCCCGTTTTTACGGTTACCTGTAAATTTGTTATCGGGCAGCATCTCGACCCTGTTGATGATGCCGTTTGCAGCATTTATGGTCAGATAAGACTCTTCCCAGATCGCATTTGTGGTATAGGCTTCCGTATACCGGTTTTCTTCTTCAGGATTTTCTGATGCACCGGTAAGGTAACCTGCGTAGTAGGCCGGCTGCCATTGGTGGGTGTCCCAGCAGGTGGTATTGGTGCCACGAAATGGAATATTGTAAAGCAGATAATATGCACCTTTTAAGGCTACTTCAGCAGTTTTTTGATCCAGTATGGTATTGGCATCTACTTTGGCATTTTCGGGCAAAGCACTTAATGTTTTTTTGCAGCCGTACTGCAGCATCAATAAGCTGCAGCAAAGGATGAATATAATGTTCTTTTTCATGATCATATCTTTCAATAATTTAACTTAAAACCCTAAACGTATACCCGCGCTGTACTGACGTACCGCAGGATAGGCTGCTACATCTGAATATCCTCCAATAATGCTGTAAGGATCATCGCCCACCTCAGGATCGGCGCCGGGATACTTGGTAATGGCAAACAGGTTGATGCCCGAGAGGTACACCGAGCACTGGCTGATCTTCAGTTTATTTAGCAGTGATTTAGGCAATTGATAATTTAAGGTAACGGACTTGAGCTTGATGTAAGAAGCATCATACACATCATTACTTGCCGGGGTCATGTTTTCGGCTGAAACCAGGTAAACCAGGCGCGGACGATCGGATGTTGGGTTTTCCGGTGTCCAGCGGTTAAGGATGCTTTTCCCCCTGTTGGTCAGGTTATTTGCCTGCTTGTTGAGCGCATCGCGCAGGTACAGGATGTCGCCTCCGTAAGAAAATGTAAACAAGGAAATAAGGCTGAAATTCTTGTAGGTAAAGGTATTGGTATAGCCCCCATAAAAATCGGGTTCCGCACGCCCTATGATATCCCTTTTATAGTAACCATCCTTATCCAGTTCAAATTTGCTGTAACCAATACCCAGATAAGGATTGATGCCATACTGGTATAACATGTTCACTTCCTTATAAGCATCCAGCTCTGCCTGGGTTTTTAATGTTCCCTGTTGCGGCACGCCATATAAAAGGCCTAAAGGTTCTCCGATTTTCAGCACAGCATTTCCGAAAATATAAACGCCCGGGTTTGCCGGATCGGGCGATACATTGGAAAGTTTGAGCACTTTAGACCTGTTTCGGGAAATGTTAAGCCCACCCGACCATTGGAAGTCTTTTTTAGCAATAAATTCCGCCCGGAGGTCCAGTTCCAGTCCATTATTTTGAATGTTCGCCACATTGGCAATCACATTTTTAAAACCCGAGCTGGTACCCACCGGTGTATTGAACAATACGCCGCTTGCGATTTTCTGGTAATAACCAAAACTTCCGGATAGCTTGGATTTAAACAGAGAGAAGTCGAGCCCAAGGTCTTTCTGCAGGGTTGACTCCCATTTGATGGTATTGTTGCCCAGTTGTGTAGGGATCAATGCATTTTCGCCTCCAAATGACGCAGGTGTATATAAGGTATAAAAAAGATTGTTACCAATATTTTGTGTACCGGTATAACCTATACTGGCCCTCAGTTTCAGGTCATCTATCCAGCTGGCCTTCTTCAAAAAATTTTCCTGCGAAAGCCTCCAGGCCAGTCCTCCCGAAGGAAAATAACCTACCCGGTTTTCAGCAGGAAATTTAGAGGAGGCATCAGACCTTGCGGTGAAAGTAAGCAGGTATTTTTCTTTCCAGGCATAATTGCCCCTTACATAAAAACTGAGCAATGCATTTTGTCCGGAGGCATTAAAGGGGGCCAATGGTATGGCCGCAGATGACAGGCCATTTAAAAAGTCGTCATCAGGAAAGCCCTGTCCGCTTGCAGAAAAGGAATTGAAGCGGTTCTTTTCAAATGAAGTACCTACCAGTAAATTCAGGCGGTTCTCCTCATCGAACTGCTTGTTCCAGGTAAAAGTATTTTCTATGAATACGGTATTGGTTTCGGTCTGCCCTTGTGTGGCAATCCCGCCCTGAGAACTGGTTTGTCCGTTTTTACTGCCCACATTTACAATGCCCGGGGCGTAATTGAGCTGATGATAATTGCTGTGGTTTACTGATACTGTACTTTTAAATTTCAGGTCCTGCAGTATTTCGTATTCTAACGATAAAGAGCCAATCAATGAAGTCGTTTTACCTTCGTTGGTAGCGCTTAGCAGTGCCAGCGGATTCTGGTGCCTGGACAGGAAAGCCTCGGAAGCACCTGTTCCCAGGTCTTTATTTGTAAATACTCGGATACTGCCATCGGCATTATAGGGAGCGATTGTTGGCGGGGCCAATAAAGCATGTGAGTACACCCCGTTGCTGATGTTGTTTTTGGAAAACCCATAATCCAGATTGGTGATGAGCCGCAGTTTTTTGGTGATGGTATTGTCGAGGTTAATTTTTCCGGCAATCCTACTGAAATCAGAACCCAAAACTGCACCATTTTGCTTCATGTACGCCAGGGAAGTATAATAGGTAGAACCTGCGCCGCCACCCCGGACAGATATATCGGCGTTCTGGCTTACGGCATTTCTTAAGGTCAGATCAAGCCAGTCGGTATTGTTGCTCCCAAAGAAATTCGGGTCTGTTAAAATGCTGGTGGCAATTGCATTAGGCTGCCTGCCAATTTCGGCCCTGATGTCATTGAAATTTTTGGCAGCTTCTTTCATGACCATAATGTACTCGTCCTTATTCAGCAGTTTTTCTTTAACCGGACTGGTAATACCTGTGTAGTAATTGGCTTCGAGTATAGGTTTCTGGTTCAGCTTTCCTTTTTTTGTGGTAATGATAACCACACCATTTGCTGCTTTAGAGCCATAAATCGCTGTTGCGGAAGCATCTTTAAGGATATCGATACTTTCGATATCGTTGATATTGATACCGCCCAGGCTATTGATCCCCCTTGCAAAAGAGCCTGAAACACTGGTCCCATTCAGGAGCCCTGCTTCGTTACGAAGGGTAGCCTCTACCGGGTTAATGATTTCGGCCGAGGTCTTCAGGTAACTGTTCTGCACTGTAACGGGCACACCATCGATAATATAAAGCGGGTCATTTCCACCTAACAAGGATGCGCCACCGCGGATACGGATCTTAGCCACCCCACCCGGTGATCCATCGCCCTGTACTACCTGTACACCTGCGGCTTTACCGGTAAGGGCATTATCCAGACTTACAAAAGGTACATTGCTTACCTCCTTCATGTCAACCGAAGCCACAGCACCTGTCAGGTCCTTCCTACGGGTGCTACCGTAACCTACCACCACCAGGTCGTTCAGCTTATTGAGTTCCGGGGTCATGGTAATGGTCATGCCCGGTCTGGCAGGCAGTTCACGACTTACATATCCCACATAAGAAAATACAAGCGTTCCTTCCGCGAGTGCCTGTATGGTAAAAGTACCATTCTTGCCGGAATGGGTTTTTATGTTTGTGCCCTTTAACTGTACAGTTACATTGGGGAGCGGCTCGTTCTGTTCGTCAAGTACAGTACCTTTAATTTCTGCCACCGCAAGAAAATCATAGAGCTTATCTACCACATTCTTTTCCTTTTTCTGCACAGAAATGGCCTTGTCTTCAATAAAAAAAGTAAGCCCTTGTGGTTGCAGAACCTGTGTCAGTACTTTTCTTAGCGGCACGTTTACAAAATCTGCTTTTACTGCCGCAGCATTACTGATGAGTTCAGTTTCGTAAACTACCGTATAGCCGGTCTGTTTCCTGATCTCCAGAAAAATCTCTTTTAAGCCTATCTTGTCCTTTTGCAGTGTGATGTTTTGCGCATATGTTCCTGCGTAAACCTGCACCAGGCATAGGGTCATTATTGTAATGATTAAGTTAATCCGCATAATCCATTCTCTGTTGCTGGTTCTGCCTGCGCCTAAAAGGGCATGGGCAATGACCGGCAATTGCCTAGGTTTAACTATTGGCACAACATGCCTGCATAGTTGGTTAAAATTCATAAATTTGATTGTTTTGGTTTGTTGCGGTTGCCTGGAAACGTCGAAATTTATAGACAGCCGTAACGGTTAACTGATAAGGTTAATTCATTTTCATAGGTGAACATCAAAACGAAAAGCCGGGAGTGGTAAAATACTTCCGGTTATTTTTTGTAGCGGTTATTTCATTACAATGACCCTCCTTTCCTGGATCTCAAATTGCACGCCACCGGTTTTTTCCAACTGCCGGAGTACTTTTGACAACTGCCCTGCCCTGGAAATACTCCCTCCAAATTTTTTATTTTCATCTACCCCCTCATAAACGACTTCAACGTTATACCACCTTGCAATTTGTTTCATGATCTGATGGAGAGGCTCATCATCAAAAATAAAGAGGCCATTTTTCCAGGCAACTGCACGCTCGGTATCTACAGTTTTTACAGTGATCCGGTTGTTATTTGTTAAAATCGATTGCTGATTGGGTTTGAGTACCACCTCATCCCTCCTTGCGGTTCGGGATGACGAAACACGCACCAAACCCTCAAGTAAGGTGGTTTCCGTATCACTTTCATCAGTGTAGCTACTGATGTTAAAATGGGTACCCAGCACCTCTACCTGTTGTTTTGCTGTTACCACAATAAAAGGGCTGTGGCGGGCTGTTTTGGCTACTTCAAAATAGCCCTCACCACTTAGCCAGACCTTACGCTCTGGCTGCCCTTTCCATGCGGCAGAGAATTTAAGGGAAGAACCTGCATTTAGCCAGATCTTAGTGCCGTCGGGCAACGCAACCTGGTAAGTCCCGCCAAGCGGGGTACTAATGGTCATAATCTCTTTACCGAACAATGGAGCCTCCTTAACAACGGCCTCCACATCGGTTCCATCGTTATACTTCAGGTTCGAAACATCAATAACAACCCCGCTTTTTGCATCGCTCAGCGCAAGAGTCCTGCCGTTGGCCAGTGTCAGCGTTGCAGTATGCTTTCCGGGCTGAATGTCGTTTGCATAGTTCCGGGGAGTTGCGCTTTCCCCGGCAGAAGGCCTGATGGCGTAAAACCATATACCAAAGGCAATCGCCACTACTGCGGCCACTCCGGCAACACGTAACCACAGTGGCTGGCCTGCAGGTTTTGCAGCCCCAATATGCTGCTGCAGATGCGCACTGATGCGGCGATCGGCAGCGTCAATCCTTTTCCTGTCTGGCACACAGGCACTTTCTTCAAGATCTGCTAAGAACCATTGTTCTATCAGCAGCCGTTCTTTTTCAGTGGTTGTCCCCTGTTTGTATTTTGAAATCAGTTCTTTGGCCTGGTATTTATCCATAATAGCTAAGGGTTAAAACATCCCCCTTTACCATAAGTAGGTTAACCGGCACAAAAATCCCAGATATATAAAAAAATTAATGAAAAATAAAAAACAGGACGGCAAAAGTACCCAGTTTGGTCCTTAGTATTTTTAAGGCAGTATTTGCCTGGTTCTGGGCGGTTTTATCAGAAATATTTAAACGTTCACCAATTTCTTTAAAACTGAGGTTCTCCTTATAACTGAGTAGAAAAACATTGCGCATTTTTTCGGGCAGCATTTCAATCTGCCGGTCTACAAAATTCAGCAGCTCTTTTTCAGCGATATGGTTATCGGTTACCCATTCGCCCTGGTCTATAAAAACCTGCAGTGAGGCGGCATAATCGGCCCTTACCTTTTGCTTATCCACCCAATCAAAGAATTTGTAGCGCAAGGCAGTGAATAAATAAGCAGAAACGGCGGTTTTAAAAACCACCGTTTCCCGTTTGTCCCATAAAGAGATGAAGATTTCCTGAACAAGGTCTTCCGCCAGGTCCTCTTCTTTAACAATTTTGCAGGCATATACATACAGTGCGCCTTTATACCGGTTATAGATCTCGGTAAATGCCCCCTTGTCACTTTTTCTCAATAAAGCAGTTAGGTCAGCATCAGGAATTTCACTGTAGCCTGTCATTTATTACGATCAGTTGGCTTTACTCATCTGCTCTGCCATTTGTAATGCAGCATAAGCATTTACAATCCCACCGGTTTTGCAAAGCTCAGTCATGGCTACTTTCTGGCCTTTTGACTTTGGTTTGGTAACCGGGAAATCAATTTTGGTAACCGTTTCCTCTATGATCTGCTTAAGCTGTTTCGCGGTAAGGTCCGGGTAATAGCTTTTAATCAGGGCAGCTATACCTGCAACCACAGGAGTTGCCATACTGGTACCCGATAAGGGCTGGTACTTGTTCTTTGGCAAGGTAGCATAAATGGCTACGCCAGGCGCAAATACATCAACAGTTTTATCGCCGTAGTTGCTGAACGGGGCTATAAGACTTGCTTCTGTTTGTCCGCTTGCGCCTACAGTGATCATATTCGGGAATTTTTTATCGCCTTTCATGTAGAACGGCGTTGGATAATGCGGCAGGCTATCTACATTAACACCATCGTTACCTGCGGCATTGATCAGCAACACACCTTTTTTCTCTGCATATTTAATCGCATCTTCAACCATTTTACGGTCTGGAGAAATCTTTTTACCGAAACTCATATTCACGATCTGAGCGCCGTTGTCTACTGCATACCTGATGCCCAATGCTACATCCTTATCGTATTCATCACCGTTAGGCACCACACGGATCCCCATCAGTTTCACTGCATCGGCTATGCCGTCCATTCCTTTACCATTGCTACGCTCGGCACCAATAATGCCGGCTACGTGCGTACCATGAAAATAAGGATCGCCCATCAGGTTTGAATTTCCGTAAAAACGATCTTTGATATTGGAATAATCATCTTTCACCTGCTGGCCGCGGTAGTCAACCGGAGGTACAGAATCTTTTTTTGTCAGGTTCTTTTTTGCAAACAACCATTGCTGGTACAATTTCCGGTCATTCTTTTTTAAGTCCTGTTCGTTCTTTACATTTTCGAACTGCGATTTATATTTAAAATAAATACGCTGTACCTCTGTAGCTTCAACTGTAACCTGACCGGTAGCTCCGCCCAGAAAGTTCCAGCCCAGCACATCGCCTTTATAGCCGTTTCCATCTACATCTACATCACCCGGTCTTTCGTTTACATTGCGCCATAAATTTGCTTTCAGATCTTCATGCAAAGTATCTATGCCACCATCCAATACGGCTACCACTACCGTTTTAGGTGTCTTACCCTTTAGCAGTTCAGCATAAGCTTTGATCACACCTGTACCATAGATCTTATCGGTGTCTTTAGATTTCAAATGCCAGTCTTGCTGTGGGTTTTGTGCGAAGCCTAAAAATGGCATAAGCGCACAAGCCATTATTCCTATCGTTTTCTTCATCTTATTTTTTTGTTAGTTGCCTGCAACTTACATATATTTCTGCGAATTGTGGAATGGGCAAGGGCTAATCAGATGTAAAAAAATTATAGCTTTTCTATTTCTTTGATAGTAAGGCCTGTTAGTTCGGCAAGGTCTTCATTAGAGGTACCTTTCTGTTTCATCTTAAGGGCAATTTCAATGGCTTTGTTTTGCTCTGCCTGCTCAGCGGCCTTCTTTTCTGCGTAACAAATACCCGCATTCCAGTCAGATTTTGCTTTCACATCTGAGTGGTACAATTCTCACTCTTCTTTAGTCATTTTACTCATTTCCGCAATTTTGAATACCTTCGAAAATACTCTTTTGTCTAGAAAGTAAGGAATCTTAATGCAAATGGCTCAGGTTCTTTAAAAGATGGAACCATTTGTCGGGATCTGTTTAAATCAAAAAGTACTTTTTTCTCCTTCTCAAATATCTTTACAAACAATTATAGATTGTAACACACAAAAAATAAAATTATATTTTGTTTTTAAACTAAATACTCTATATTTAATAACAAATCACTCTAATGTACTTTACATGATGACTATTTGCGCTCCAAAGACATCACAACTGAATATGCACCCTTCAGTTTCTTGTCCCCTCCTTAATCTTAATTTTTTCTTTAGTCATATATAAACCTGAGGCCTATGGATAAAAAGCTTAGAACAATTAATAAGATAAAAAGTAAACATTAAAAAATTTTAAAACCTAAACTATGAAATCTAAATTTAACCCCCCTTTTTTAATTTTTCTCATAACTCTATTAGTATTCAGTGCAAATACCGCTAATAGCTTTGGTAAAAAGGATGAACTGGCATTTGCAAATTTTACTTATACTGAAGCTGAATCTTGCGACGATGATTGTTCATACTTCGCCCAGAGTGCCTTCGCGGACAATATGATGGACTATGAAATTACTTTAGCTGGATGTTTAGATGAAGTTTCGGATGATGTCATCACTGCATGGGCGGGTGCTCTTCTGCCGGGTATCCCAGACTGGACAAACTTTCCTACCGTTTATGACCTATTGACTAGCTCCTATCCCACTGCTATGAATTGTCTTTCGCAAGCGGAAACAACCTACAATGAATCGATGGATAATTCAGCAGATGAATGGGAAGACTGCGCACATGACTGTGCTAATTTATAATCTTAATATAGGAAAGATGAAAAACGTAATTAAAATAACAATTGCATTATTTCTTTTGATCTCATGTATCGCATGTAAAAAAAGTGTCTCATCAGAAGAGTACGAAGCATTGAAAGTAAAGCCGTATGCAACTATGATGGCTTCTGAAAAAAACACATTTAAGACGGAACTTATAAAGATGCTTACTGCTGATTCAAATTTTATAGAATTTGACAAAGCAGTCAGAAAGAACGCTGTTGCCCAGATTCAAGCTCATAAACACAAAAAAGGGATAGGGCCCAACCCAGCTTTCAAAACTGATCTTATAGCTTTTTACAAGGAAAAAAATATTGCGAATCCAGAAGAATATGTGAAAAATAAGGTTTTATTAATACACCACCTTGTTCTATTGAGAAAAAAGTATCCGGAATTATTCCATTTAGACAGGGCCACCAAGAAATTTATCTTTTCACGAGCGGCTCGTCCATTTAGAGTTATAAGCATACTAAAGAAAAAACGCGCTGAACAGCCAGCAACTAAAAATTGATTTAAAAGAGGCCGTATTGTAATTCATGATCGGCCTCTTTTTTTTATTTTTATACGCCTCCCCCACAGGGGCATCTTCCTATTTTAAGTGTATTTAACCCAAATCAGTCAACTATGAAAAACAAAATTCTTTTGATGATTTTTTCATTTTTCTTCATCAGCGTTGCACAGGCACAAGATCCAAAAAAAATGACAATTTCAGAATTTGAAAAACTGGACAGTATCAGCCGGGTAAGGTATCTTGATGGATTTGCAAAGGCACTGAGTGTCGACACAAACTTTGTCAATATGCAGCATACTTCCCTCAAAGTGCAGGGATATATGTTACAAATGCGTAAAGGCAAAGTTGACACGACGGTTAAAGGTATTAATAGGGGAAATGACCTGAACTATTATAAGGATAAGGGGGTAAGTGATCCCGATAATTTTATCAAATCAAGGAAAATGATGATTTTTTATACCAGCAAATTAGTTTCTACATACCCCACTTATGGAAAATTGGACCGAGAGTCTATGCGTGTGCTCCTTCGAAAAGCTAAAAAATTAATTAAATAGGGGACTAACTAATATATAAATATGAAGAAGTCTTTATTTCCTCAAGATAGCGCTACCTACCAAATACTTTCAAATCTTTGCAGAGACCGAAATAAAACAAAAAAAATTAATGAGCTATTTTTAGAGGAGGGTCTCAATAATGAGGATGGTCCTAAGGCAATTGGCACCTTGCTTGATTTAAAATATGTAATGATAATAGAAGATAAAGAAAGTGTATCAGGAGATTTTATCAGAGTAACTGAAGACGGATTTTGGGAGTTCCAAAAACTAAATTCTACTGAATTAAATAATGAATCTCAGAATTTTGAATTTAAAGAAATTGTTTCTACCATATTTCCAGGAGGAAGGGGGTTGAACCCGGGTCGGTATAATAATCAGGAAATAATAAGACAAAACAAAATAAGAATAATAATAATACTTATTGCAATATTAATTATTGCGGTACTGCCTATAATTATTCACGCGCTTAAATAACAGTATTGCTTATGTTACTTAAGCTCTTCAAGCTAAGGTTCGATGCTGGTATGATAGAAAAGCTTACAGATATATGCAATAAATTTATTTTTACAACAATCGTCGTTCTGGTACCTCTTGTTGAGGATTTAATAAGTCCAGATGTACGCCCCAGAAACATAAATAATAATCTTGGACTAGTAGTTTTCCTTTACCTAGTAACCATTTTAGCTGTTTTGTGTACAACTCAATTAATATTTCGCAAAACAGCTACCAAGGTTAATATTAAAGCCGTTGATCTTATAGTTTTAGCTACGGTCATTTTCATTGTTGCCAGCAGGTCACTGATAGCGTTAACAATGTTTTCGTCTTTTAATCTTTTACAAATTGCATATCTAACGGTTCTGTATGTAATTTGTCGCCTCACAATTTCACCGTCTATCGTATTAAAGTCCATAGTAATCTCAGGGATTCTTCAGGCTCTATACGCGATTCTTCAGCAATATCAGATTTTACCCAGCCACCATGAATTGTATAGGACTACCGGCTCTTTTGGAAATCCCAGCATTTTAGGCCAGTATTTGGTATCCTCAATAATTATACTTATACCTCTCCTACACTATATAAATAAAAGTAATATTCATAATATCGCTTTTTATGAGTCTCTGCAAGAGAGAGCGAAACGCCCAACCAAATATATATTAATGGCAATTGTTGTGCTACTGATAATAGTTTTGGTTCTTACAAGAGCCAGAGCGGCCCTTGTTTCACTTGCATTGTCAGTATTGATTTTCTTCTATAGGGAAATTAAACAAGTTCTCTGGGACAATAAACGAATATTCCGTAGAATGTTGATAGCAGTGTTATTTTTCGCGGTAATAATGTCTACGGTATTCGCGCTTTATCGTTTTAAAAAAGATTCAGCAGATGGCCGACTGCTCATATGGAAAGTGTGTGGTAATATGATTTTACGCAAACCATTGATGGGTGTGGGATTTGATAATTTACAATCTGCATATATGACTGAACAGGCTAAGTATTTCAGTACTGTTAGGTCTGCGAAAGAACTCATGCTCGCTGATCAAATATCTTACTCTTTTAATGATTTTATTCAGATAATAGTTGAGAATGGATTTATTGGTGCAGTCCTGGCACTAGTGTTAGTCTTATCAATTCTAAAGACCAAAAGTGAAACAATCCAAGAGAAGAACTTACAGATTTTAAAGATTATTGTCATTTCAGGCTTGATTGGTGCGTTCTTTTCTTATCCTAGTCAGATTCTTCCTATAAAAATAATTTTCGTAGCAATTGTTGCAACGATAGTAAACTTGGAAAAAAAGAGTGTATATAAATTTCAGATCAATGGATTGCCTGCATTTCCAGGTTATAAAAGATTATTAATTTTAATCTGTGTTTGCCTTTTGGCAATAATATCGTTTAATAACATTAATAAACTTTATGATGGCCTTAAAGGTTGGAATAAAGCCTATTTATATAGCAGATCTAATGACTACCCTATGGCAGTGGAAGAATACGATTTACAATATGATATATTTTATGAGAATGGTAATTTTTTATTGGATTATGGAACTGCACTTGTATTATCTGGTGACTACAAAAAAGCATTGAAAATTCTGGAAGAAGCATTGCCATATTGTAATGATGTCAATTTACAAATGAATATAGGTTTAGCAAACTATTATTTAAAACAGTTTAAAACTGCTGAATTGGCGTTTGCTAACGCTTCAAATATGCTTCCTAATCGGGTTCTTCCTAAGTACCGCCTAGCAACAATCTACGTTCGTACCAGACAGTATGTTAAGGCCCAAAAGATTGCCAAAGTAATCTTAGATCAGCCTGTAAAGATAAAGTCAAAAATAACTGATTCAGTAAGACACGTCATGGAAATATTAATAAATTCCCCAGAAAAATTTCATACTCCATAGCCAGTAAAGAACATTCCAATCCCACCTTTCTAATTGTAAATATTTATAAGCTGTCCAAATTATATTTGCCTTTATAACGGCGAATTAAATATCTGACTCTGGCACTTCTTTGAAGAAGCTCATTTGATGGTTTTAATAGTGAGTAATGAAGTGGGGAGGGAAGAGCAGCCGTGATTAAAGAAGCCTCAAATGGAGTGACGTTTGAGGGATTTTTTTCAAAATAACAATTTGTTGCGTTATAAATCCCAAACACCCCCTTACCATATTCTATTATATTGAGATAAACTTCAAGTATACGTTTTTTACTCCAATTTAATTCTATTAATGATGTAAAATATGCCTCTAAAACTTTTCTCGTCCAAGATTTTCCATTCCATAAGAACAGATTTTTAGCTACCTGTTGCGAAATTGTACTGGCACCATATTTATTAAATCCTAGTTTTTTATTTAAATAGTATGCATTTTCAATCGCTTTAAAATTAAATCCCTTATGATTTAAAAAAGAAGAATCTTCGGAAGTAACAACAGCTAGCTTTATATTTTTACCTATTTTTTCGTAAGGTATCCACTTAATTTTTATATGCTTATTTCCTAGCTGCTCCATTCTAAATCTCATAAAAGGGGTAGATGAAGGATTAAAAAAGCGATAATAAAAAACTAGGATAAAACTGGTGACTATAAAAACCAAAAATAAAGCAAGGAGCACCTTAAAGGTCAATAAAATTATAGTATTAGGTTTATTAGGTATTTTAAATGACGCCATGTTTTCAATTAAAGATAGAATTATTTAAATACAAAAATTTATTTTTATAATTATGGATATTGAAAATAGAAAAATATAGCAAAATATGATTATAGAAGGAGCCTTTTTTGATGCAAAACCTTCTAACCACAGATTCCAAAACAAAGTTTATAATTGTTACACTCCTAAGGTTTTCTACTTAGAGTAAAAATATTTTCATTCAAAAATTCGATTGTTAAAGGGAAACAGGCTTATATTAGGATATTAAACCAAAAATAATAACCTGGTAGTCTAAATTAAAGCATCTTATTATATGAAATTTGAGTCCACAACAGCTGCTGACTCTAGTCAGAAGTACAAGATAATAGGCGTCGGCGGAGGGGGATGTAATGCGTTACAGTAAATCAACGACCGAGGAACTTCAGCCCAACTAATTGCATGCAATACAGATTCCATTGCCTTGCAACGTAGCAACGTTAAAGCGAAGCTTTTAATTGGCTCTGGTAGTCCAGCAGGCTCTATTCCAGGAGTGGGAAGAGAGGCGGCCCTGGAATCGATCCAAAAAATCGACGCCTGCTCAGTGACAATACTAAAATGATCTTTTTATTGGCAGGCCTTGGCGGCGGAACTGGTACGGGTGCAGCTCCTATCATTGCAAAAACCGCAAAAGAAAAATGAATTCTAACTATTGCTATAGTTACTATGCCGTTTGCATTTGAAGGAAAGCGAAGAAAGATGCAGGCATTAGAGAGCCTTGAGGAATTAAAAAAATCAGCAGATGCTTACATTGTTATAAGCAACGATCTTTTACGTGAGGTTTATGGAAACTTAACACTCGGCGAAGCCTTTTCAAACGCTAATGCTATGATGTCTGAAGCAGTTAATACAATAATGGGTATTATTTCGGCAAGAGGTTCGATTAACGTTGATTTCCGAGACGTAAGAGCAGTATTGAAGGAAGCAGGACTTGTAAAGTTTTCAACGAGTCAGTTTGGAACGCGAGATCGGGCCCGCCTTGCCACTGAATCATCGTTTTCGAAGCCGTTTCTGTCACCTAAAGAAATTGAAAATGCACGTTATGTTTTGATAAAAATTGCCTCCAGTGACAGCAATCCTGTAAGCATGGAAGAAGTTAACATTATTACTGATGCCATACAAAATGAAGCTGGCCTGACAGCAGATCTAATTTGGGGAGATGCAACAGACAATGGCCTTGGTGACCACATAAGCATATCTATGATCGCTTCTGGTTTCGAATATGAAAGTAATATTTCAGAAGTTACAGAAACGGTTAATCTGCTTAACAAGTCTCTGGCACCAGTAAGTAAAAACAGTATTTCACTATATTTTCTGGAAGATGAATACTCTCCAAATGAAATTGTTGAAGTGCTGTCTTTCCTGTCTGATCTTTACCGGAGCGAAGGTGGTGATGAATTGGTCATCAAAGGAAGCGATGTGCTTCAGTTTGAGTCTATTTTGAGTCTTGCAGGCAGAATTGTTAACGGAACATATGGAGGTGTACCTCTCTTTTGTTGCTGAGAACAGGAAAGAGATCAGTAATAGTAGTTATCTGGGCAGTTTTAACTTATAGAAGCTACTCCCAGCAGCTGAAAAGTTGCCATACTGAAACAAGTTCAGCACAGGCTGTTCGCGCAGTCTGGCCTCGCAATGACGACGGGGGGGTGTTAGCAGAACGGTTTATTTTCACCCTATCAAAGCAGCACCCCTTTTAAGATAAGCACGGCGACACTGAAATAGATCACGATTCCTGTTACGTCTACCATTGTGGCTACAAACGGAGCAGATGATGTTGCCGGGTCCAGTTTAAGTCTTTTCATAATGATCGGCATCATTGATCCAATCAAACTCCCCCATAAAACAATACCGATAAGGGTAAAAAATATAGTCCAGGCAATCAGGAGCCAATGCTCGCCATAGTCGTAAATATGAAGATTTTGCCACAATATGATTCTTAGAAAGCCAATACTTCCCAGTATCATACCCAGCATGAGCCCAGAAATTATTTCACGCCGCATTACTTTCCACCATTCGGCAATCGTAATTTCTCCAAGTGCCATGGCCTGTATAATCAACGTAGATGCCTGCGAACCGCTATTTCCTCCGCTACTCATTATTAAAGGAATAAAAAGCGAGAGCACAATTGCCTTCTGCAATTCAATTTCAAAATGCTGCATAGCAGTTGCAGTGAGCATTTCTCCCAAAAAAAGCACAATAAGCCACCCTGCCCGTTTCCTGACCAACCTTAATATCGGCATATCCAGGTAGGGCTCATCCAGAGCTTCGGTACCCCCTATTTTGTGCATATCCTCGGTATACTCTTCGTTGGCAATCCAGAGAATATCGTCTACAGTTACAATACCCAGTAATACATTGTTATCGTCTACTACTGGCAGGGCTACCCTGTTGTTCATCCTGAACACATTGATGGCCTCTTCCTGCGGATCATTTGCTTTCAGAGAGATCAGCCGGTGATCGGTAAGATCTCCTATTTTTGCTTCAGGATCGGCCAGGAGGATTTCCCTGATCCTGATATCATCAAGCAACACACCTTCTTTATCAATCACATAAACCACATCGATGGTTTCCGAGTTTTTACCATAGCGCCTGATGTGCGACAATACACGGCTCACGGTCCAGTCTTTTTTAACGGCCACGTAATCTGGTGTCATCAAACGCCCCACGCTGTCCTCTTCGTAGCCCAAAAGCGAGAGGGCTTCAACCCTGTCCTTCGCAGGAAGCAAAATAATGAGCTTTTTAACGGCATCACCTTTGAGCTCACTGAACAATGAAGTACGGTCGTCAGGGGGCAGCAGGTTGATCAGTTCCGCAAGTTTATTTCCGGGAAGCTTTTTAATGATCCTTTCCTGAGTCGGAAAATCGAGGATCCTGAAAACATTTACCGCTCTTTTTACAGATAAGGTCTCAATGAACTTTACTGCATGCTGGGGAAGTTCGTCTATCAGGTGTTCAACATCCGAAATGTTAAGATCATCCAGGTAAACTTTCAATTGTGCGTCATCATCCTGCTCAATAAGGCTTACGATTTCTTCAACAACTTCCTCTTCCATATATGCAGTACTTTTTACATGATCATTCTATTGCTTTTCAGTTCTGCAAAAGTGGTTTTTATTTTTTAAAAAATTATTTTTTTTTACGATTAACTGTTCGTTTATATGGTAAGCTGACAATCACTCCTGCGGGTTAATTTAAACCTTATTTACAAAAGGATTTTTAGGTAGAGGCAATGATAATTCTCTTTTTAAATACGTAACTTTAGTTTACCAAATATAACCTTACGTTGCTTTAATCAAAAAAAATGTGCATTACCTTTAGAGGGGCCTTCCTGACCTTGATGACCTTAATTGCCCAAGCTTCATTTGGCCAGGATCCAAGCTTTAAGCGGCTTACCATAAATGATGGTTTATCACAGAACACCGCATTTTGTATTTTACAGGACAAAACAGGCTTTATATGGATTGGTACAGAAGATGGCCTGAACAAATATGATGGCTATGACTTCACGATTTACAAACATGAAAACAACGATAAGAAAAGCCTGAGTAACAGTCAGATCAACGCATTATGTGAGGACCGCGCAGAAAATCTATGGATCGGGACTTCTAAAGGTCTGAATTTATTGGACAGGGATACGGAAAGCTTCAACACCTTATCCAATGATTTCATCACTTCATTGCTTTACGATAGCCGTGGCAACTTATGGATGGGAACTTTTGACGGATTAAAACGTTACGACTACCAAAACAAAAAGATCATCAGCTACAAACCTGCAGGCAATAACTTCAATGGCGGCAATAAAGTCCAGACTATTTTTGAAGATAAGAACAGCATGTTATGGATCAGCATCGGCAACGACCTGAAGTGCTTTGACCCGGTTGTAAAAAGATTCTTATCCTTGCCTGAAGGCATCAAAAACAATATAACCTTACGAAAAAGCAATGTGCGGACGATTAAACAGGACTTCTATGGCAATTACTGGTTTGGGACGGAGTCTTCCGGTTTGTACAAATTTAACCCTCAGAACAGCACACTGATCAACTACAGGCACAATGTAAACGATAGCAACAGCCTGCCTGTTAATGTGGTACGCGTGCTCTTTCCTGCAGCCAGGGATGAGTTATGGATTGGTACCAGGGATGGCTTAAGTATAATGAACCTGCAAACAGAACGTTTTGTAAATTACCGCTATAATCCATATGACCCGAAAACACTCAGCCACAATTCCATAAGGGATATTGTTAAAGACCGTGCAGGAAATATATGGATTGGCACCTATGCAGGCGGCTTAAACATCTTAAGTTCGGGAAGCAACAATTTCTCCTACATAGGTGAGCAGGCAGGCAGAAAACCAGGGCTTAGCCATAGGGTGGTAAGTTCCATCCTTAAGGCTGGCAAAGGTGCATTCTGGATCGGTACAGAGGGCGGGGGCCTGAATTATGTAGACCGTAAAAGGGGCATCTACAATAGTTATGTGATCAACAGCAAACAGCAGAATATTGTTAAATCGCTGGCAAAAGATGAAAACCATGGGCTATGGATAGGCAATTATGATGGCCTGGGTTACCTGAATACATCTTCCGGTCAGTTTACCAATTATGAGATTGCTGAAAATGATGCCAAGCCCGAAAACAAACAGGTATATGCCCTTGCAGTAGATGGTGATGGTTTGTGGCTGGGAACTGACGGAAGGGGTTTGAAGTATAGAGACAAGAATGGCAGGATCACCACCTATACCAACAATCCTGAAAACAAACAAAGTGTAAGCGGTAACATCATCATTACCTTACTGAAAGCCCCAGATGGTAATTTGTGGATCGGAACAGAAACTGGCCTCAGCCTTTTTGATAAAAGAAAAAATACTTTCAAGCAATTTGTAAACCGGCCTGAAGACCCTTACAGCTTAAGTCATAATACCGTACTCGCCTTATTTTCAGATCATAAAAAACGGCTATGGATAGGTACCGAGGGTGGCGGACTGAACCTTTACGATAAAGGAAAGTTTTATGCCATTACCAATAAATCCGGGCTGGCAAATTCCGTAATCCATGGCATACGTGAGGACAGGGCTGGTAATTTATGGCTAAGCACAAATAAAGGCCTTTCAAGGATCCGGTTCAATAACCTGGCTTTGCCTATAAAACCTGAAATGGTAGAGGTGATGAATTATACAGTTGCAGATGGCCTACAGAGTAACCAGTTCGCTTCCGGAGCAGCCGAAACGGGTGACGATGGAGAACTTTTGTTTGGAGGAATAAACGGGGTGACTACTTTTTTTCCTGAAAAAATTGTGAGAAACAGCTTTAAGCCTAAAGTAGTGATCACAGATTTTCTGATCAAAAACAATCCCGTCCCGATAAATACTAAACATTCGCCCTTAAAAAAAACCATTGGCGAAACAGATCAGCTTACGTTAACGCACGATCAGGCTTTCATCACTTTCAAATTTGCTGCACTCAATTTTGTGAATCCTGAAAAAAATCAATATGCCTATAAACTGGATGGCTTTTACGATGACGACTGGCATTTTGTAGGCAATCAGCGTACAGCTACCTATACGAACCTGGATGCAGGAAAGTATACTTTTATGATCAAGGCTGCCAATAACGATGGGATCTGGAATAATGAAATCCGGAAGCTGCAGATCACAGTGTTGCCGCCCTGGTGGGAGACCTGGTGGGCTTACCTCATTTACGCCACGGTTATCGGCTTACTGCTGTATGCCTTCTATTATTATTCCGTAAAGACAGCCAAACTCAAAAACGACCTTGCTTTTGAGCACCAGAGCCACGAAAAAGATCAAGAACTCGCCCAGCGCAAACTCAGTTTCTTTACCAATATCTCACACGAGATCAAGACTCCGCTTACACTGATACTTGCACCAATAGATAAGCTCCTGGGCCTGAACGAGGGCAACAACAAAATACAGAACCAGCTGATGCTGATGCAACGCAACGGTGAGCGCCTGCTGCGCCTGATCAACCAGCTGTTAGATTTCCGGAAGTTTGAATCTGGCAGCATGCAGCTGCAGTCGGCCGAAGGCAATGTGGTGCGCTTTATGAAGGAGATCCTGATAGCCTTTGAACCTTATGCCAGCCACAGGCGGATACGCCTGAAACTTATTGCCGAACAGCAAAGCATCCGGGCCTGGTTTGACCGCGACAAACTGGAAAAGGTAATGTACAACCTTTTGTCCAACTCCTTAAAATTTACCGCAGAAGGCGGGCAGGTGCTGGTACGGGTCAGAACTGATGAAGGAAAATTGCTGATCCAGGTGGAAGATGACGGTATTGGTATTTCACCACAGCATATCCATAAAATATTTGAACAATTTAATCATTTCGATGACGACAATGCGAATACCAATGGTACAGGTATCGGGCTGGCCTTTTCCAAAGGATTAATTGAACTGCACCATGGCAGCATAACCGTGCAGAGCACCATGGCCGGTCCACAGCAAAAAGGAATGACCTTATTCAGCATTTTATTACCTCTTGGAAACGCGCATCTGAGTCCCGAAGAAATGATCAGCAACTATAAAAACAGTGAAAATATAGCTGGCTATAAAGAAGCTGAGGTACCAGCCGCCTCCAGACAGGCAATAGAGCGAAGGAAACAACATGTACTGAATGCCATAGACAAAGAGCGGCTGATTTTGCTGATTGTAGAAGATAACCCTGATGTACGCCAGTTTATAGCCGGTCATTTTGAGACAGAGTTTGAAATCCACCAGGCGGAAAATGGGAACAAAGGCCTGGAACTGGCCACAGAATTGATCCCCGACATCATCATCAGCGATGTGATGATGCCCGGGATGGATGGCATCGCCCTATGCAGTAACATCAAATCTGATACGCGGACAAGTCACATTCCTATTATTCTGCTCACGGCCCGCACACCACTGATCTACAAAATTGAAGGTTATGAAACCGGTGCGGATGATTACATTACCAAGCCCTTTAATCTGAACATGCTGGAAGCCAGGGTCTGGAACCTGCTCGATTCGCGGCTTAAACTGCGCGAGCGCTACCGGAAGGAAATCAGCTTACAGCCAAAAAATGTAGCCATTACTTCACCGGATGAGAAATTCCTGGAAAAAGCAATGGCCTATATTGAACAGAACATCAGTGAGCCTTCCCTGAGCGTAGAGGAACTGGGTAAAGAAGTAGGCATGAGCAGGGTTACACTGTACCGGAAAATCAAGGCCCTGACAGATCAGACTGCTATTGAATTTATCCGGAGTATCCGCCTCAAACGTGCTGCACAATTGCTGGAACAGAACAAGCTCAACGTAAATGAAGTGGCTTATATGGTGGGATTTCAGGATATCGATTACTTCAGACGCTGCTTCAAAGAACAGTTTGGATATACACCAAAGGAGTATGCAAGTCAGGCTATAGAAAAAGATAAATAACAGGGAGGTTTACCGTTACCACAAGCCCTGCAAAGAGGGCGGCTGTAGCCTTTTGCATTAAAATAAAGTCATTTAAAATAAATTGGAGCAATAAAAAAATACCCGTTTTTCTCATATCCGTGTTTTTCCGGTTAAATTTAAGGACTAGCTTCCTGATATAAAGACCTGCGGATACCCAGCTCCAGCCCCCTTAGTTCTGCAAGGCCCTTCATCCGCCCGATTACGGAATAGCCAGGATAAGTATTCCGGTTGATGTCATCCAGAATTTTATGCCCGTGGTCCGGCCGCATAGGAATGTTCGTATCCGTTCTGCCGGCATTTTCACGACGCTTTTGTTCTTTGATGAGTTGCTGCATTACTGCAAACATATCTGTACTGCCATTCAGGTGCGCAGCCTCATAAAAACTGCCGTCATTTTCACGCTGCACATTCCTGAGGTGTATAAAATGGATATACGGACCCAGACGGCCTGCCATTCCCGGCAGGTCATTTGCGGGATTGGCCCCCAGGGAGCCACTACAAAAAGTGATGCCATTGCTGGGAGAAAGAATAAAATTGACGATGGTTTTCAGGTCCTCTTCTGTTGAAACCACCCTTGGCAGGCCCAGAATAGGAAACGGAGGATCGTCCGGATGGATGCACATCCTGATGCCCTCTGCTTCCGCTACGGGGATAACCTCCCTTAAAAAATAAGCCAGGTTTTCTCTCAACCTGACAGCATCTACTTTCTCATAACGTCTTAAATGCTGACGGAACGCCTCGACAGTAAATACCTCATCGGTGCCTGGCAGTCCTGCCATAATGGTATTCGTCAGCAATTCCTTTTCTGCCTCACTTATACCTTCAAAATATTGTTTGGCAGCCTTCTGCTGTGCGCCGGTATATTCCTGAAAAGCTCCCTGTCGCTGCAAAACAAACAAGTCAAAGGCAGCCAGTGCCACAGCATCGTAACGTAAAGCACTGGCATTGTCGGGCAAACGGAAATCCAGGTGCGTGCGTGTCCAGTCAAGTACCGGCATAAAATTATAACATACTGTTTTCAGTCCGCATGCCGCAAGGTTTTTCAGCGTATACTTGTAAATTTCTATGTAATGGTCACGCTCAGGTTCAGCGGTTTTAATACTTTCATGAATATTCACACTTTCAACCACTTCCCAGCTTAGTCCGGAGGCGGTGATGACATCTTTCCTGGATGCAATTTCTGCAATACTCCATTCCTCGCCGCAGGGAATATGGTGCAGAGCAGTAACAATTCCGGTAGCACCGGTTTGTCTGATGTAAGCCAGCGTAACTTCATCATCGGGGCCAAACCATCTGAAGGTTTGCGTCAGTTGTTCCATTTGTATAATTTGATTGGTTATTTACTTACGCAAGATAAGCACTGCGTTGTGTGGGAGACCATGATGAATGTTTCATATCACCATGTTACAACAGGCCTGCACATTTGCACGATATTACGGTTTTACTCCTCAGGCATACCCTTAACTTTAAATTTCATAAACCAACCGAATAGAGACTGTATGAATTTTAAAAATTTATTTTTTTTTACGCTTTTGCTGGCGGGCATACGCAGCCATGCCACCAATTATTACATCAACAGCAAAGCCGGGAACGACACCAATACCGGCAACAGCAAAGAAAAACCCTGGAAAACCATGAATAATATTGGTAAGACCAGTTTTGCGCCCGGCGACAGCATACTGTTTGCCAGGGGAACAGCTTATAGAGGCGGGGTAATCCTGAACAGTTCGGGTTCTGCAGAAAAACCAATTGTCATTTCCCATTACAGTGCGGGAGCCGAACTGATCTTAAAAACACCGAGAAAAGAGCTTACGCCTGTATTTGAAAAATACGGTGCCGGACACGCTCCTGCTTTCAGCAATCCGGACTGGAATGTACTGACTGGAAACATCTTCAGGATCGAAGGAAGCTACGTGGTGATCGACGGACTTTATTTCCACGATAACACCAATCCCCCTGGCAGCGATAAAACGACTAAAAATGTACAAAAAATGGGCGCAGTTTACCTGGCTTTGGGCACCCGGCACCAGGTTGTAAAAAACTGCGAGTTTTTTCACACCCCGGTAGGCATCAAGGTTAAAAGTACCCATAGCCTGATTACCAGGAACTATTTGCACGACGCTGCAGACATGATGGCCTACTCATGGGGTCCTATTGCCATCATGGTAGTTTCGGGCAACAATGAGATCGCGCACAACAGGATCGAAAACTACGGTGCCTATGGGGGACCGTACGGATCGGATGGTGGGGTAATAGAACTGGATGGAGTTGATGACAATTTTACGGCCAGCAACATCCATATCCACCACAACACCTCTGTCAACAACCATGGTTTTCTGGAAATTGCGGCCAGAAATGTGGACAGCGTAACTGTAGCCTACAATTTGAGTGATGACCGGAACCAGTTTATTGGCGGGGGCGGTTATAAAGTAAATGTATGTAACAATACTATAGTCCGCACAAGAGAGCCTAACGTAGACCGTTACGTATTCTGGACCTTCAACCCTGACCTGACTTTCTTCAATGTCCGCAACAATATATTTTATCTGGCCCCGGACCTGGGCGTGTTTGGCCCGGTAAAGAAGGTTACCGGGCATGTAAGGGTAGCCATTGGCGATCAGCCAAGAGATATGAACCTGTATTTTTCTCCAGGCAATTCCAATCCGGTAGGCATTACCCCGGGTAAAGGCGACCTGATAGCAGACCCCTTGTTTGTGGATGCAGCCAACTGTAACTTCCGGCTAAAGCCAAATAGTCCGGCGCTCCGTAGAGGTAAAAAAACCGGTTACACCTACGACCTGGACGGTTACCCTGTTGCCATGGCCAAACCTGCCCTGGGCGCTTACGAATTTTAACGATGCATATGAAACAGACGATTTCCCGCAAAAATTTTATAAAAGGTTGTTCTGCAACGCTTGGGTTAATGGTGGCCGGAGTTGCCAAGGCCAGCTTTTTTGAAAGTCCGGAGGCTGCAGAACGGGTCAGAGGGTCATGGGTACGGACTGGCCAGGCCAGGGATGGCGACATACTTTTACAGTATTGCAACATCGTTGTGCAGAAGACCGAACATACAGCCGTTCATCAGGCCGCTTTGTTCCTTGCCTCAGATATTGAAAAGATCAGCGGCCATCGCCCGGCAGTTCTGGAAGCAGTTGTTCCTGATGCCATAAACATTGTGCTGACCACCCTGGGGAACGGTGCGTTGCCTGAAGATGTCATGATAAAACAGCTGCGAAACAAATGGGAGGCATTTTGTATACTTACTGCAAACAACACCGTATGGCTTACGGGTGCTGATTTCCGGGGTACCGCCTTTGCTGCATATACGCTGGCGGAACGGCTGGGCATAGACCCGCTGTACTTATGGACAGGTTACCAGCCGCTGCCTCATGCCAATCTAACCCTCAGAAAAACCCGCTTTTTTGCCGATACCCCAACCGTAAAATACCGGGGCTTTTTTCATGATGATGAAGATGTGCTCCCGCGGCCTTTTGATAAATATGGTTTTCCTTTACGCATCGGCGATGTGTCTTTGGAATGGTATCAACGCTTTTTTGAGACTGCTCTGCGCCTGAAGATGAACATGACGGCGCCTTATGTACGGGTGCACAGGCGTTATGAGGTGCAAAAATGTGCAAGCGACTGGGGCCTCTTCTACACTTCACACCATTATGATATTCTGCTGTCCAATCCATTTGGCATTGAACGTTTCCATTTGGCCGACAAAAGAGGGGTGAGTACAGAATGGGACTGGTTCAAAAACAAGGAAAACATGATCAGGTACTGGCGTGGCGGGGTAGAGGAAAACAAGGCTTTGAGCGCAATATGGCCCGTAGGCCTGCGTGGCACAGACGATCATGCCTACACATTTCCGACGGGGACTGCTGAAAAAGAGCAGGCAAAAGTATTCAGGGAGGCCATAGATGCACAGGTAAAAACAGTGAAAGAACTAGTTCCAAGTCATGAAAAGCCAGCTTTTCATTTTACCCTGTATACCGAGATGCTCGAAAAGTACAGGAAACATCCCCAGGATTTCAATGTACCTGAGGATGTAATCCTTGTATGGCCCGACAACAACGACGGGATCATGCGGGATCTGCCATCGGGACCCGACAAGTGGAAACATGGGGTATATTACCACCTGGCTTACTTTGGTGGCCCCCCGACTAAACAGGGCACACATGTGATTGCTCCTTCCCGTATTGCCGGGGAATTTAAACGCATTGTGGATTCGGGTGCTACGGAATTCATGTTGGTCAATGTATCGGAAATGCGCGAGCATGTGATGGAAGCCAGAATGATTGCAGACATCTGCTGGAATGCCCCGGCCCTGCTGCAGTCTAAAGATGCTGCAAAAACCTATCTGCGTTGGTGGGCAGCTGAGTATTTTGGTCATCCGAATGTGGATGCAGTGGTAGGGGCCTACCAGGATTACTATTCGCTGATGGACAGCTCTGAAAAGACCTATTTTGGTGCTGCACAGTTTGAACTGATCCTGGATCAGCTGCACAGAAGGTTCAGTAAAAAACCACCTGCAAAATTAGAAGCCGCCAAAATAAGAGAACTGAAAGAACGGAACGAAAAATTCGAAGCTGCTTTCAGGAATATCAGCCTGCTCCGGCCAAAATTAAACCGGGAGCAAATCCAGTTCTTCTTTGAACATATCGAACTTGGCCTTCGGATAGACCAAAGGCCCACTCAGGCTGCATTGTACCTGTTAAAGGCCCTGGCAGAACCAGGCGACATAAAAGCCTGGGCAATAATTAAGGAAGCTATGGTTCCCCTTGAAAAACTGGAAGTGGAGATTTTAAAGGCCGAAAGACCACCATTCGATAAATGGTACATCCCTACCTGGATCAGAACGCCCGTTTCAGTCTTTAACATTCACCGTTCTTATACCCAGCTTAGGGAATTCATGGCCAATAACGGTACTCAAACGCCAATAAAACCCAGGATGACGTTTGGCCACAACATTGAAGGGGCCAGGTTATGGAGTGATTTTATTGAAGAATCGGCTAGAATAAAAGCAACCTACTGATATAAAAATACCTTTCTCCGGTAATTTTAACCGGAGAAAGGTGCGTGACCTGCTATGGGTTCAGTACAATCAGTGCCACCGAGTTACCTTCCAGTTTTAGAGGAACAGAAAGTGAGGCAGCATAATCGTATGTCTGCTCTGAACTTACGGTCAGGCTGTTTTGTGAGGGGTTGGTATAGATGTTATTGTTCTTAGAATCGATCATGTATATTTTTGTGTTGATCTTACCCGTAAAAGCGGTTTGTGGGATATTGTTGATCTTTACGCTGATCTCCTGATCGGGAGTAAAATTGGTATAGTTAAAATTCCATACCAAAACGGCTATTCCCTTACCATTGCCCGTGGCCGCCAGGGCATTGATCCCCAGGCCCTGGGCCGAAAGTTTGGTTGAGGTAGCCTTGATCCGGGTACCGCGATCGGAAATTTGTTTGCCAAACATCAGGGCATAACCATAAGGGTTCGGATAGGCATTGTTCAGGTCGGCCAGTTCGCTTTTATGCAGGATTTCACCATGGCTAATGGCCCAGTTGAATACCCGGTCTACCCCGCCCTCGTACAGATAAAAGGCCTTTGCCAGCTGTGCAGGTGCCCAGGCTGTCATGAGCTGTGCCCTTACCCAAGCTGCAGGAAGGAAATCGCCGCCAGACAAACCATATTCGGTTACAAACACAGGCTTTGCTGAAATACCTTTTGCCGCCAGTGCAGCAATGATCTGCGGTTTGGCAGTTTCAAATAACTTTGGGTTGCTCTGTTCTGTATAACAGTTCATGCTAAAAAAATCCAGTCGTTTACCCGGGTCTGTATCTGCTGCATACAATGCCAGGAACTGATTGGTATAATCCACCAGTGCCGAAAAATTCGTAGTACTGGTAAATGCCCCATTGCTCAGCATCAGCCTGCTGTTCCCTGCCAGTCCCAATTCGGCATTCGCCGCATTGATGGCTTTGTAATAATCCTTGTACACCTCATAATAGCTAACGGCTGTTTCTCCGGCATAATCCGGTTCATTGCCTGCTTGTATGTATTTGATTTTAGGGAATTTGTTCTTGTAGTAGATGATGGTCTGTTTGATAAAATTCTGGAACAAGCTCCCTTTCCCATCACCAGGTAATGGCGTTGAGGGTGACGACTTGTAGGCTGTTAAGGCGATCAGCAGGGAATCGGCACAGGTAGAATAATAGGCCAGGGAAGTTTCGGTCGGAACATCGCTGCTGTATTTGTAATTATAACCCTTGCTGTTGATGGTACTCAATGCCAGCCAGGTACGTATGGTTTTGTGGTTTAGAGACTGCAGCCAGGTTCGTGCATTTTCTCCCGGAAGGTTTGAAGTGGTAGAATGAACGTTGGATTGTTCAAATCGCATCACATCACCCTGCGGCACTGCGCAATCTACGGTAATCATTGCCGAGCCATTGCCCCCGGCTACAGGGGGCAATTCGGGCATGGCAGGTATGGTAGGCTGCGGACTGTTCTTCACACAGCCCGCAGCAAGGATAAGCACCAGCAGCAAACCTGAAATATTTCTTCTTAATGTGGTCATATGTCTTATTTTTTTAAAGTCCTATAGCTTCCTTCCATGAAGTTGCTACCCTGATTCCATCAACCGTAGCTTTCAACGGAGCATTTGTATTTTGCCTGATCACTACCCTGGTCAGGGATGCCGGATCTCCGGTAGCCACCGATGTTGCGTTAGGAACCGGAGGCTCTATAACAGGAATCGTACTTCCGATGAGATATAAAGCAGAATTTCCGGTCGCAAATTCATATTTATGGACTACCAGGTAGGTTTTTCCGTAGTCTAGCCCGGTTGTACTGTATACAGCCGTTGCGGAATTCCTGCCTATACCCAAAGAAAGCTGACTGCCATTGGCTTTTGCATAAATACGATTAAAATATGCCGGCGTGGTACCTGAAGCACCATCACCCAGCGAAAGGAAGAAATCGGCAGTTGCAGGTGCAGAAGCAAAATTTATCATCTGGGCGGTATAAATTACGCCACTGGTTTGTGCGGGAAATGCCCAGCTGATGTCTTCTCTTGAGCCATTTCCGTTTTCAGAAACCAGGGCGCCGCCAATACCTGAACCTGCGTAACCAGTATAAGTCAGGCCCGCAGAAATATATTGTACAGCACTGGATCCCCCGGCAGAGAAAGTGGCCCAGCTGCCTCCGCTCCTTGTAGATAAGGCACCGGCAGTAGTCCCGTATTCCAGGTCTTCCTTCTTGATCAGCACCCCGGGGGCAGCCACCCCGTATTCTATACCTGAAACGCTTACAATGGCATCAGGAACTGTTCCGGAACTGTGCAAAATGGAACCGGTAACCGTTTGGTTAATACCTGTATTTGCTAAAAACCGTGCATAGATCGTTACCGGCGCTGCATTAAGTGTGGCAAACGGGATAGTTAAACTACTGCCGAATGCCTGATCGTCCAATGATACCTGGAAATTTGCAGTAGCGCTGATCAGTACATCAGTGCTGAGCTTAACGCCGGTCAGCACATAGGATTTCGAATCAGATATGCTGGTAGTCACTACATTGCCGAATGCCAGTCCGGATTCTGAGGTCTTGATTTCCGGCAGAATAATCGGGTTTCCCTTAATAGTGATACTGGAAACTGCATTGGTATTGGCAACGGAAAGCCCGCCTGTGGCAGCACTTAGTTTTAATACCAACGACTTTTCTCCCTCAAAACTATTTAAAGAGCTGACCTGAAAGGAAACCTCAGTGGCCCCTTTAGGCAATTTAAGGGTTAACCCGCCTGCAGGGATAGCCGGTGTTATGGTATATTGATCTGCGGCAATGGTACTTTGCCCGTCGACCGAAATGAGTACCGTAGCCTCTTCTTCTAAAGGCAGCGACAGGGGCAAAACGATGGTTAGCGGATCTACAGTATTGTTTTCAATGGTATAGGCATTTGCCGCAAACCTGATGGTACCGACATTGAGTGGTACACTGAATTTATCCTTTTTGCAGGAATTGAATAGCATCCCCATGATCATGAAGGCCATGATCGGCCTGAGGTTAATGCCTGATGAACGTATTGGATTCATAATCTTTTTTTTCTGTTGATATTTAACTTTACCATCCGGGGTTTTGCATCAGCTCTGCCGATTTGTTGACCTCACTCTGAGGGATCGGCCATAAATAATATTTTGGAGCAATAAATGCCGGTGTACGGATATTGATCAGTTCATAGGTATAGGTTGCTGGTGTGCCGGTGCCTACCCTGGTGATCTTCATTCCATGCAGAGTTTTATTGGATACGTTCTCTGCAATTTTCCACCTGCGTACGTCCCAGTAGCGGTGCTCTTCAATGGCCAGTTCTACCCTTCTTTCGTTCTGAATTACCGCACGCATAGTTTCTTTTGTAAGTCCGTCTGAAAGTCCGTAATTGTCTTCCGCTCCGGGCAGGATGCCTGCACGTTTACGGATGGCCTTTACCTGCGTGTAAGCAGTTTGCAAATCCCCTGCTTCATTACTTGCTTCCGCATAATTCAGCAGGATCTCCGCATAGCGTATTAAAGGAAAACAACGCTCTGTGGCAGATGATGTGGTACTGGCAATAGTATTGTCGTCCAGCATTTTCCTCAGGTAGTACCCTGTTTTGGTGAAGTTGAAGCCATCCTGGGCAGCACCGGAATAGGTAAATACAGGGGTGACTGTTTTACTGGTATTCAGGCGCATACCTTCATTGAACAATATGCTCCAGTTGAACCTCGGATCGCGGTTAACATATGGATTTGCAGGATCATAACCCGTGGGGTTGGCAGATGATTTCAGGTCTTCTGTAATTGGTTTACCATTGATGGTACCAAAAGCATCTACCAATTCCTGATAAGGCATTGCACTGCCTGTACCTGTACGCGTCGGAGGATCCCAGATGGCTTCCAGCGTCCTGTTGTTACCTGCCATTGCCGCCAGGATGTATTCATTATTTTTGCGCAGGGTAAATACCTTCTGAAAACCCATTCCGCCTGCAAGCTCATACAAACCGTACTGGTTCAGGTTAACCACATCGAGCGCCGCTTGGGCAGCTTTGTTCCAACGGCCCGGATCAGCATTCGGGTAACCCAAAACTCCATCCATATCGGCTCTGCCGTTGAACAACGGACTTGCTGCATACAACAGCAGCCTGGATCTGAGTGCAAGTGCAGCACCTTTCGTTACCCGTCCGAAGTCAAGCCCGGTATAGATCTGTGGAAGGATCTGTGCCGCAGCTTTACATTCCGATTCAATATAATTCACACATTCTTCATAGGTATTGCGTTTCCCCGGAACCGGATCTGTAGCGCCATATACTACGTCCCCGATCAACGGAACGCCTCCATAGTGTTTGATCAATATGAAATAGTACCAGGCCCTTAAAAAACGTGCTTCACCGGCAATCCGGTCCCTTAAACGCTGAGATAGCGGAACAGTTGACAAATGACTCAGCAGCACATTCACCCTCCTGATATTGGCATAGGTAGTTACCCAGGCATCAGTAGGTACATTTATAGCGCTGATGGAACCCGTTTGAAAAATCACGTTATATGCGGTGGCAGAAAGCAACGAGCCTTCTACTTCGTCGCAGATGCTGTAAACCCCTACACTGCTGCCAAATCTTTTAGGGTCAGCGCTAAAACCTATGTCTGTATAGATTCTGGTCAGGAACTGCATGGTACGGGCACTATCTGCAAAGGTGCTCTCTTCTGTCAGGTCTGTGGTTTTGACCTGTTCCAGCACCCCGCCTTTTTTACAGGCTGCAGCCATCAGAACCATAAAAACCGCAGCTAAAAATATTTTCTTTTTCATCTTCTTAAATATTAAAATCCAACCTGCAGTCCTAAATTGATTACCTTTTGTACAGGATAGGTGCCCGCACTGCCATTACTTGCAATTTCCGGATCCTGAGAATACAGGTCGAAATTTGCCCAGGTATACAGGTCGTAGCCGCTGACATAGATCCTGGCCGAACTTACTTTTACTTTACTTAGCCACTGTTTCGGGAGCCTGTAACCTATGTCTACCGATTTCAGCCTGATATAATGGGCATCCACCATCCAGAAAGAAGAAGCATTGGAGGGGCTGCTTGGCCCTGCCAGGTTATTGCTCAGCCTTGGGAATGTAGCTGTGGCTGCTGTTTCCGGAGTCCACCTGCCCAGGGCAGAACGCTGGAGGTTACCCTGAAAAGGGATTACCCCTGCCGTAGCGATCCGGTAGCTGTAATCGAAACTACCCTGGAACAACACATTCAAACTAAATCCCTTATACTCCACTCCCAAAGAGGTTCCTAAAACCGTTTGCGGCAGGTTAGGCTTACCTATGGCCCGGTAATCTTCCTGATCAATTACGCCATCATTATTGGCATCCTCATATTTAAGATCGCCGGGTTTTGCATTGGCAACGTGGGCATAATTGTCAACCTCTTCCTGGGTCTGGAAAAAGCCCAGCACATTGTAACCAAAGCCCTGGCCTATTGGCAGGCCGGTTTTTGCGAGATAGGCATATCTTGGCGGAGCCTCTCCCTGGTAAACCACTTTATTTTTTGCCCTCGAGAAAGTAAAATTAGCCGAATAGTTCAGCTCACCGGTCTTATGACGAAACCCAATCTGGCCATCAAAACCTTTATTTTCAGTAATGGCGGAATTGGTTTTAGGAAGCGCAACCCCCAGAATATTCAATACATCCTGCTTTGTCCACAACTGATTGTATCGGTAATCATAAAAATAATCAAAGGTAAAGTTTAGCTTCCCACTAAAAAGTTGTGCATCCAGACCAATGTCTGTCTTCTTAGACTTTTCCCAGGTAATATCATAATTTCCTAAAGTGCCTTCCTGTATGCTGGTAAAGGTATTAGAGGTTTCCCCAAAATTGTAATTCGGGCCTGCTTCGTAAACCTGTTCTGTTACATAGATATTGCCTCCGGTAATGTCAGATCCGGTCATTCCCCATGATCCCCTTAATTTTAACAAATCAAGAAATTTCAGGTGTTGCTTGACAAAGGCTTCCTCGGCGATGTTCCAGCCTACAGATACTGCAGGGAAAAAGCCTTTCTTCTGCCGACCCACAAACTGGCTGGTACCGTTGTAAGCGCCGTTAAAATCAATGAGATAACGTTGTTTATAGTCATAACCTACCCTAAACGTCACCCCGTTGGAACTTACCGGCGCATATTCCTGCAGCAGCTTAACATTGGTATCAGAATTATAGTCTCCCTTTGTAACGTCATTGATATTATATAATATCAATCCGTTTACGTTATGGTTGCCAAATGAGCGTAAGTAGTTCAGTTTAACCAATGAATTCAATGTTTTACGGGTAATGGTATTTTCTGCTGAACTTGTCCTGGTCAGGGGTTCCAAACGGTAAAGGTTATTGCTGTGTATGGTATAGCTATTGTTTTCAGGGTTGTAGTAAAATGCAGGGATATTATTCCTGTAAAGCCCCCTGTCGTAACTCACATCGCCCGAATAGGCAATCCTACCCTGTACAGACAGTCCCTGCGTAATAAAATCAAGTTTATGATCGGCACTAACCAGTACATTAAATTCGTTTCTATAGGTTTTATCGTAACCCTGCAAAGCCAGGCGACCGATTAAGCTGGTTTCGTAAAAAGAAGGCCTTGACCTGAAAGCCCACGGATAACTGCCATCGGGATTAAGCAGCGGCTGTGCATAAGGTGGAAGACGCTGAAAACTATAAACAGTACTCAATGGTGAAGTGGCAATATGCGGCTCCGTAATGTTGCCCACACGACCGGTCAGATCCAGGCGCAGGGCTAGATCTTTGGTAGCTTGCATATCCAGATTGGAGCGGAAGGTATAGCGCTGATAGGCATAGTTGTTTTCCGGAGCCTCATAAGTGCCTTTACTAAAATTTCTGAGCATTCCGTTCTGGAAAACATGCCCTGCAGATACAAAATACTTCACTTTCTCACTTCCTCCGGAAATATCTACGTTGTTGCGTATCTGGTAGGCATTATCCTTAAATACTGCATTGTACCAGTCTACATCAGGGTGACCATAAGGATCGTCTTTTAAACGCCAGTGTTCCAGGTCTGCATCTGAAAACTCCAGCGGGGTACCATCATTGTCATTCCGTATGGCCTCATTTTTTAAACTGGCCACTGTATAGGCATCAAGAAAATTGGGCTTGTGTACAGCCGATTGCCAGCCGGATTCGGTGTTAAAGTTGACCATTGGCCTGCCCGTTTTACCCCGTCTTGTGGTGATCACCAGTACGCCATTGGCACCTTTTATTCCGTATACAGCCGTGGTAGATGCATCCTTCAGTATGGTAAACGTCTCAATTTCATTTGCATCCAATTGCGCTACCTGATCATAAGTATACTCAACATCATCAACAATGATCAAAGGCTTTTGCGACTCACCGGAAAGTGAATTGACACCGCGGATATAAAAATCTGCGCCGCTCTTACCGGGCTGACCGGAGCGTTGCTGTGATATGAAGCCAGGCGCCCTGCCTGCAAGCGTATTCTGGATGTTTGGTGTTGGTGTAGTGCGGATATCTGCTGCCGAAATGGTACTGATGGCACCGGTATTCGTGATTTTTTTTGTCGTTCCGAAACCAATTACCACTACCTCTTCCAAACCTTTGGTATCTTCTTTAAGGATAATGTTTACCGTGGATTGACCGCCAATATTGACACTCTGCTTCAGGTAGCCAATAGCCGTAATTTCCAGTACATTTGATGTTCCTTTTAATGTAAGGCGAAACTCTCCTTTTTCATTGGTGCTGGTCCCGTTCCCCTTCCCGTCTTTTTCCTGTATGCTCACCCCTGGTACAACACCTGAATTGTCTCTAACTGTGCCGCGAACTGTTGTTTGCGCCAGGGCCATAACAGGCAGCAAACAGCAATAAAGCAGGATGACCATTTGTATTAATTTCTTCATAATCTTCAATCATTTAAATTGCAATAACCCATTACAGTTACTATTGATATCCTTCGTTTTGTACCAGGTTTATATTTTTAGAGATTTCGCTGAACGGAATGGCATACCTATACATTCTTGGGGCAAAAAACTGGAACGGGATACTCAGTGTTTCAATCTGATAACTGAGCGTAGTACCTGATCTGTTTATTCGCATGCCGTGCAGGGATTTATTGTATACCTGCTCAGCAATTTTCCAGCGCCTCAGATCCCAGAAACGCTGTTCTTCAAATGCCAGCTCTACCCTGCGCTCATTGCGGATGAACTCCCTCATTTGCCCCGCTGTAAGGCCGTTAGGTAGTCCATAGGTATTTGGTGCAGTTCCGGCCTGAATACCGGCCCTGGCCCTGATGGCCCTCAGGTAAGTGTATACAGAGTCGGCACCCGTCCCCGGACCATCCACTTCATTCTTGGCCTCTGCAAACAACAGCAGAATATCGGCATAACGGAATATCGGGAAATTGTGTGTCTGATTGGAATAGGCTGTTCCGTTAGAAAAATCGGCCATGAACTTACGCATGTAATAACCGGTTTTGGTCTCTATGATAGCGGTTCCCGGACGGTCTCGCCCTCCGTTAAATGTTTCAACCTCGCGGTTGAGCCAGCGTGCACCGTTATAGAATACGGTTAAACCCAGGCGCGGATCGCGATTGGCATAAGGATTATTACCATCATAGCCTGTTGGATTTGCTCCCGACTTCAAATCTGAAGTAATAGGCAGGCCCTTAATGGTAGGAAAAGCATCTACAAGCTCTTGTGTAGGACTGGTCCGTCCACGACTGGCCGTGGTACCGTTTACATAGCCAACTGGTGCATTATTGGTTTCCACATCAAATGTCAAAGCCCGCTGGTAGGCCAGGATCACTTCATTGTTCTTACGCACCAGGAATACATTTGCAAAAGAAGGTTCCAGGCTATAAACCCCTGTCCGGATCACATCGGCCAGTGCATTTTTTGCCTTTCTCCATTTGCCAAAATCATTGCCTGCATTGTTTAGCGGACTCGCCGCCAGCACTAATGCTTTTGCCTTTAGTGTTAAGGCTATAGATTTAGTGATTCTGCCATACTCTCCCGCAGGGATAGGATCCGGCCTTAAATCGGCTATTATTGCATCGCATTCACTTACAATATAGTTTACACAATCATCGAAAGAATTGCGCGGAAGACGCAGATCATCATTAGCAGTTAAGACGCGATCGCCCAGCAAAGGTACTCCGCCGTAGCGTTTGATGAGTTCATAATAAAATATGGCCCTTAAAAAGCGGTTTTCTGCCTTCCAGTATTGCCCCTGTATAAATATGGCCGGGTCAGATTTTTTCAGATTTACCTTAGGAAAATTCTGTACAAAAAGATTACATTTCCTGATACTGGTGTAATTCGCATTCCAGGAATTATCGTCGTTTACCAGGGGTGAATATCCTCCATTGGTAAACCTCGAAATAGCAGTATTATCTGCCGATGGAACAGCATCATCCGTGGCAGCATCTAAAAGATTACCATCAATCCGGTTATAGCCGGTTGGCAGATCGCCGTAAATATCGTTTAAAAAATAACTGGCATTGGTACCCAACGAATCTTTGGAATCCCAGAGGTACTCTTCAGTAATCTTTTCCAGAGGCCGGTCTTCCATTTTCTGACAAGCTGTAAAGACCATGGCTGTAAAAGCGAGGCCAAACAATGGATGTTTATAATTTATCATGGTCTTGGCATTTATAGTTTAACATTGAGGCCTATATTGAAAGTTCTGCGAAGTGGAAAAATAGAGTTGTAACCTTCCGGATCGCTGTAATTCAGCTTATCAAAAGAATACACGTTAAATGCGTTCGCAAAAATTCGGATGCTGTTTACCCTGATCCTGCTGGTTAGACTTGCAGGAAGTGTATAGCCCATATCTATGTTTTGCAGGCGCAGATAAGCCATAGACTGTACCCAGAAACTTGATGCGCGCTGGTTATTGGTATTGGTACCGATGGAGAGCCGCGGATAAGTGGCGTTCGCGGCATTCGCCGGTGTCCAGCGGTTCAGGTGCTGTTCAAAAGCCTGGGCATTGCCACTGTTCTGAAAGTCAAATGCAAGTGCATTCGCTACCAGGTTGTTCCCACTGCCAATAACGATATCCCGGTTGGCTACACCCTGGATAGAAATGCTCAGGTCAAATCCCTTCACATTAAAACCTGCGGTCAAACCATAGTAGATCATCGCCCTCTGCGTACCCAGTGCAGTTTCATCAAACTGGTTAATCATGCCATCCCCATTCAGGTCCTTGTACCTGATGTCGCCAGGTACGGGTGTATACCCGTCAACAGCAGGGCTGGAATTGATATCGGCCTGCGACTGGAAAAACCCATCGGCCAGGTAACCAAACACCTGGCCAACCGGGAGCCCAGTACGCTTCTGATAACCGTATTGGCGGTACACCTCGTCCTGGTACAACACTTTAGATTGCAGCATAGAGATATTTCCCGAAACAAAATAGCCAAATGAAGCCGATTTACCATTCCAGGAAATGTTATTTTCAACACCGGTATACCTGTTCTTACCTACATTTTCAGCAGGAAAGGTTTGTCCGATCAGCTGGATGGACTTTCCCCTGTCCTGCATCAGATCAGAATACCTGTCGTTAAAATATTCTGAAGTGATTTTCAGCCGACTGTCAAACATTTCCACGTCCAGTCCGATGTTGAGTTTATTTGCCTTCTCCCATGTTGCGTTAGGATTGGCCAGGGCCATTTCCCTGTAATATCTGGCTACCGCTGGTGTAGAGCCAAAATAATAGGCCGCGCTTGTTCCTCCGTATTCATAATATTGGTCGTACACATAATAGCCTACATTCGCATTACCGGTACGCCCGTAACTGATGCGGGGTTTCAGGGTATTGATCCAGGGCACCTCTTTCAGAAAATCTTCTTTAGCCAGGTTCCAGCCTAAACCTGCGGCATAAAACAGCCCAAACCTGCTGCCAGGTTTAAAACGGTTGTGGCCGCCATAGCTCAGTGCAGCTTCAGCAAAATACTTTTCTTTAAAATTATAGGTGGCATTACCGGCTATATTGGTATAGGTAGCCGGAAGGTCAAGGTTTAAGGTAGTCGATTGGTTATCAGCCAGGGCGAGCAGGCTGAGGCTATGCCCGTTAAAATTCCTGTCGTACCCTAAACTCAGTTTACCATAAGTATAGGTACGCCGCGACGAGATGGACAGCGTGGTCGACTGGCTCCTGCTTGTGCCTATTGGCGTGTATACCGGGGTGCCACTGCCAATATTTAGATTATAAACCAGAAAATCCTTTGTCCGGTCTACCGATGTGGCTACGGTATTGTTGTAGGAAATATTTCCTTTGATCCATAGACCTGGCAAAATAATCCCCAGTTTCTGGGTAATCTCCATATCAGCGGCCAGATCTCTGGCACTTGATTTCAGGTACCCCGAATTGTTGAGCATACCATAGATGTTATTGGAGAAAGTACTGTTGCCACCTAATGAACCGTCCGGATTGAAAATGCTGTAGGCGTTATTCGGGGTATACGCTATTGCCGAGAAAATAGCGGAAGTGGTACCTCCGGGCTGGTTGGCATCCTGGATACGGCCGAAAATATTCAGTCCGATATTCAGTGTCTTGTTGAGGTCCACACTTACGTTAGACCTGACAATATAGCGGTCTACGCCAGCATTGGTACTATAGGTATTGATATCAGCGGTATTGAAAAAACCGCCTTCCTTCTGATAATCCATCGCCACATAAAAACGGGCAGTCTCGTTACCGCTCTGCATATTGATGTTGAAACGATCTAAAGATGCATTCTTGTTCAAAAAAAGTTTACGGTAATCGTTATTGGGGTGAAAAAGGGGATCGGAGCCGGTCTGGTAGGCCAGGATATCTGCGGCCGAATATACCGGTGCCAATCCGTCATTGTTACGCGCCTCATTATACAAAATGGCAAAATCTGCTGCAGAAACAGGTTTCGACTTGTTGATCATGCTTTGCAATCCATGCTGAGCAGTAAAGGATAATTTGAATGGGCTCACTACAGGTCTTTTGGTTGTTACCTGAATGATATTGCCTGAAGAGCGCTGGCCAAACATGACGGTAGACAAAGCGTCCTTAAGGATCGTAACCGATTCAATGGATTCCGGATCGATAGAACTGAAATCCCTGGGTACACCATCGATAAGAATGATGGGCACCTGGCCCCTGATCCTGAAGTCGACTACCGAAATCGGATCGTCTGTGTCCTGAACGCCACTTCTTTGCCGGGTATAAAGCCCGGATAAACGGCCCGGCAAAGCTTGTAAAAATGAGGGCGCAGGAGTTGTGATCAGCTGCTCATTATATACCGTTGCAGTTGACTGGAGCAGGTTGCTTTTTTTCTGGCTTTTATTCAGAAGGCTGATGGTTTCAGTTACGGGCAGGCTGTCTTTTTTGACAGGCCCGGTCTGAGAAAAAACCAGCTCCGGCATTAAAAACAGGATAGGTAAAAGACACAACCTTACCATTTCTCTTTTCAAGCCGTATTCCGGGAGTATAGTTTTGTCCATACGCATTTGGTTTATATTTTGGTTAAATATTTGGTTTGTTCGTTCAATATTAGTCTTTAGACTGCTGATTTACGCGGGTCTAATCGTTCATAAATACATGCTAAAGGTGTCTGGTAAGCTTTATCAGTACAATTTCATTGTCATGTAGTTCTATCGGTTGTTCATATGTTCCCGCTTTTAGGTTTAGGGTCAATTTTCTGAGCGGCAATCCGGCTGATCCCTGTTTTAAAATGCTCACTTCGGACGGACTCAGGTTAGTTGGGCTGCCCATTTTCAGGTAGGCGGTATAAGGATCATTTTGTCCGTAGCCCAGTCTGTATTCCTCAACCTGGTACCTGCCTTTTTCGAGGTTGGAAATACGCAACCTTACCGTTCTTTTCCCTGCAGGCGCCTGTAAGCGGTTGAAATAATTTTGATTGTAGGTATAACCGGCCGAAGGCTGCGTGTAATCCCAGATCAGGGCCTGAACCCCATTTTCAGACCTGCAGATCCACGAGCTTTCATCTTCATTTTTAAGCTCCGTTTCTCCCAGCTGTTCGATAAACCTGTAAGCATGGTAGCCTGGTTTTTTGATTCCCTGAAGATTGATCAGGCCAAAGCCGCCGTGAAAAGGGGTAGGCCCCGGACCTGCTTCTTCAAAAATATCAGTAAAAGTCCAATACGACATGGAATTGCTGTATGCAGATGCCTTTTTTAACACATGCAAAATATATGCGGCATTCTGGTAGGTATCATGTATCGGATCTCTGGAGGAAGGTGAAGTATTCCATTCGGTAAAATGCAGTTCAGCATTTTTATAGCTGGAAGCATCAATGGTATTTCTTACCCGTTTCACATCGATCGCCAGGGTATCCCGGATATTTTTCAGCTGCTGCTTTTTCGTCCCCATTTCGTCCAGCACCGAGGTGGTACCATAATCGTGCGTACTTACAAAATCCAGGGGAAGCTTATCCCGCTCACAATAAGACAGGAAATCAGCTATCCATTTTACTGCGGAGGTGGCCGGTCCGCCAACACGATAGGCCGATGACACACTTTTTACCGCCCTTGCAGTATGGGCATACAGTTCAAAATAATCGGCCTGGGAGCCATCGAAAAAACCACGCAGATCGGGTTCATTCCAGACTTCAAAATACCATTTCTTAACCTCTTCTTCTCCATAGCGTTGCTGCCAATGCTTCACCAGTTTAACGATCAGTGTATCCCATTGTGCGTAAGATTTAGGTTTGCTTACATTTGCCTTCCACCAAAAAATGGTCTTGGTACCAGCTGCCATATCCGCAGGCATAAAGCTGAATTCGACAAAAGGCCTGATATGGATGCGCTGTAAAAAATCGAACAGCTTATCCACATACTGAAAATTATAAACCGGGTTACCAGCTTTATCAATACTGTAAACACGCATATCATCGTGCAGCAGCCCGTGGAAACGAATATACTTAAAATGTACATCTTTCTGCAACATGGCCAGCTGCTCCTGCCAGTCGGCCCTCAAGCCTTCGTTTGCCCTTCCCGCCCCTATACATTCACTGTATGCCCTATTCTTTTTTCCGGCCGCCTGCTTCATGTCGGCATGCACATAACGCGTCGCTCCCTCCTGTGCCTTTGTTAAATCAAAACAAATACACAGAAACAACACAGCGATATATTTAACTGCAAACGGCCTGATCATTTTTTCCCAAGTTTTTTATAGCGCAGCATCGCTTCCACAAAATAATAATCGGCATAGGTTAAAGGAACGTCGATCATGGCTGGTTTTGGTAAATGGCCCACACTATGTTTTAAGATAAAGCCACCGTTTTCGCCATAGGCAGCTTTGAACCTGTCTGTTGAAAGCGTCCGGATAATTGTTTCTGCAGCATCAAGGTATTTTTTGGCGGCTACGGCATCCACATAACCCGAAAGCTCAATTAATGCTGAAGCATAAATTGCACCTGCTGAGGCATCCCGGTAAGCATTAGGAATGTCTGGTGCATTAAAATCCCAATAAGGCACTTTATCCTTTGGCAGATTTGGATGGTTCAGAATGAACTCTGCAATATGCCTGGCCTGGTCCAGATATTTAGGGTCCCTGGTTTCGCGGTACATCATGGTATAACCGTACAACCCCCAGCCTTGTCCCCTTGCCCATGCAGAATCATCGGCATAGCCCTGAACGGTCTGTTTTTTATTGATGCCGCCGGTTGCCGGGTTGTAGTTTACCAGGTGATAAGAACTATAGTCGGGGCGGAAATGATTTTTCATGGTGGTATTGGCATGGCTGATGGCAATTTTTGCGTAAGAAGAATCACCGCTCACCCGGGTAGCCCACATCAGCAGTTCCAGGTTCATCATGTTGTCTATAATCACCCTGAATTCGCCAGGTTTGGAGCCCCAGGACATGGTACAACCTACAATAGGATTGAACCTTTTGCTCAAACTCTGGGCACTGGTCAGTAAAATATCTTTATAGGTTGCGCTGGGCCTGATGTTGTTGGCATTGCCGAAACTGCAAAACATCATGAAGCCTATATCATGCGAATCAATATATTTAATAGGCTCCATGATGGGTAACTTGGCCAGTCCGGCATCATACAAAATCTTATCTTTTGTACCTTCATACAGGTAAAACAAGGTACCCGGATAAAAGCCGCTCACCCAGTTTTTAGGTGTTGTACTTTTCGACCTGTTTTTTTCAAAGGTTTCGGGCAAACTATCCGCGGGCACATTTTTCATCAATACTTTATACTGTGCGGCAGCATCTTTCAGGTTTTTACCGATCAGTTTTATCAAGTCTGGTTTGGGCTTATAATTTAGTTTTTGCTGTGCGCCGGCAGTACCGGAGGTACAGGCTAAAATCAGTGTGCTGATCAGAATGCGGTTGATTGTCTTCATCGTTATATTTATATCTGGTTAGTTTTCTTTTGGATCTGTATAGGCATGGTCTATTTCTATCATTTCGCCCTTCCATGCTTTGCGGGCTGTCCAGTCTGCATTGGCTTCCTGCCAATACGGATCGGAAGCAGGCAGGCCCAGGGCAAGCAAGCCCTGGGAACATAAATAAAGGCTCCCGGTAGAAATATAGTTTTCTCCCAGGTTGGGCTGGTGGCCGTAAAGCCCTATCCTTAACCAGCCATCCTTATCAAAAGTCCCGGGCGCCTCGATCTGTTTCCTGATCACGGTATAAAGCGCATACCTAACCTGGCCCGGGCGGAGCGGCTTCGGCAATGTTTTCATTAAAGACATCTGGGCGAGCGATTGAAATGCCCCGAACCTGTAGGTCAATGACCTGCCCAGTGGAGGATAAGTACCTTCCGGTGAGATCAGGCGCTCCTGAACTGCCGCCCAGCGTTGTGCCCTGCCCAGGATCAGTTCATAGTAGTTTTTAGGGTCCATCTTTGCCTCCTTCAGTACTTTCAGCACATCCACCAGCATGGGCTGGATCACAAAGCTGTTGTAATAGTCCCAATGAAAGCTGGGCCCGTCGCCGTATATACCATCCCCTTTGTACCAAAGTAAATGTTCCTTAATGGCATAATCCAGCCTCATCCTGTCGCCAGAATTGTCGTATTTCTGCAGGGCTGCTTCTACTGTAGCACTGAACATCAGCCAGTTGGTATAGGAAGGCAGAATCACCCGGCTCGACCTCAAAGCGTCCAGTACATTTTTACGCGTTTGCGCGTCCAGGTTACCCCATAACTGCCTCGGTGAACGGATCAGGGCCTGGGCAAAAAACGCAGCATCTACCAGCGGCTGCCTGCCTTCATTAAAATTAAGGAAATCGGCAGCTTTGGGATCTGTTGCATTCTTGATGCAGCTGACTGCCAGTTCGATATACTTTTTACGCAGTTTTCCCTCTTCGGTATTGTCTGGACCAAGCTCCAACCAGGGCGACATTCCCGCCAGCAGACGTCCGAAGGCCTCAAGGTAAGTGCTGTATACCCTGTCTTTCGCTACTTTCGCTTCTACCGGCATGGTGATTTTGAGCTGGTTTTTGCTTAAGGCATTTAATACCGGATCAGCAATGCGGGTCAATACTTTAATTTCATATGCGCGTTGCGCAGGCCCGTCGGGCACAGCCACGCTTTGTTGTGCCCGTAACAATTGCGGGAGGAGGCAAAGCAGTACAATACCTATTTTTTTATACATCATGATATGAATTATTTCTGTTTACTAAATGCGGTTTCCAGTATCACCAGGCGGCGGTCGCCGGAATAGGTCATATTCACCACACTGGCATTTACCGGTGTTTCTATGGCCATCCTTGCTCCGGGCGGAACGGTTGTACGTTGTTCTGCAAGATTATTCACCTTTATCTTAAGCTCTACAGGTTCGCTGCCCGGGTTCCAGACCATAGAGGTGGCCATGTCCTGTCCATCCGGAATGCGGCACCAGAAAGTTCCGATGCCTTCTGTGCTGTCTTTATCCGGTAAAGGCTGCCCTCCGAAACTCTGCACATAAGGGCCAAAAGGACGGCGGCCATTGGCTACATACTGTATCCCTGGTCGGGTATTGAAACCCGAGCGTACCCCACCTGCCAGCTGGTACCCTTCTTTGGTGACTACAATGCCTTTGCCAAGGTACCCTGGCGGCACACGGGGGGTTGAGTTCACCAGAAAACCACTATAGGCGTCTACTACTAGCCCTTTTTCCGTTTCATATTCCCCCCATACAATCGGCGCGGTGATCAGCTGATATTTTTCATGTCCCGATACTGTAGCGGAGTATCCCACAATATTATGCATGAGACGGGCAGCTACCGGGTCAATCGCCGTTCTGCGGGAAATGTCGAGTCCGCAAAGCAGCAGGCTTCCATTATCCAGGAATTGCTCAGCAATGGCAATTCCCTGCAAACCAGAGCTGTAATTGGCCAGAATGGCAGTATTGGCCACGTCTGTCTTGTTTTGCAGGACAAATCCGTCCGTTACCGGCTGTATGGCCGGAAACCCGGGCTTGGTTTCGTCCCAGGCTGTATAATCAGACCAGATGCGGAGGTTCTCCCTGGTAATGCCGGAAAACAAAGGATGTCCGGGACGCTCTGCATTTACATAATAACCATTACGGGGCGATTTTGAAGAAACAGGGTATACAGGATCATCAATATCTACAGCACTGTTTACCAGCTTATTGATCGCAAGCCGGTTCAAGTTGACCATGTGCAGGCTATCCTGCCTTAAAGCCACTACCCTACCTCCAGCGCTCATAAAATCCCTTACAAGCTTTACATGATCAGCAAGCTCCTGGTCGGCAGCGTTTTCGCCGATAATCAGTACACCTTTTTCCGGCAGCTTACTAAAAGCACCAAGTTCATTAAACCGGATGTTCAGCCCGTTCAGTGACTTCTTGGTACTTCCGTTTTTATCATACAGCAATACTTCAGACTCAAGCGGTAGCACCGCCTTGGTAAAGCTGGCATCGGCCACAAACAACCTGTAGTAATTTTGCGATACCTGCCTGCCCTCCGACATCAGCTTTCCGATCAGTTCATACTTCCCGGAATTCAGGTTTTTAGGCAGTTTGATGTTCAGCTTCTTTTTTGCGCTGGCATAATAGGGGATGTCAGGAAGGGCAACGCTGTCGGCGTACACAATACTATGGGATTTATCCCTGATCTGATAGACCAGCTTTACCTTCCGGAGATCTTTAAAGTCATTGTCATCATTGCTGATGTGTGCAATCGGGTTGATTTCAGCGCCCGCATACACGTTTGGCGTCCAGCATTCCCAGCTCAATAAAACCGGCTGATAACTGATCTTAACCTGCTCGGTTACCGGCTTCGGCTTCATATCCGCGAATTTCTCTATCGTATTCCAATTGTAGAAAAGAATGGTAAAAGGAAATACACCGCTCAGGTCTGGGTTCACCGGACGGAGCTGACGAAAAGTCTCTGTGGCCTGCCTCAGCGTAAAACACTGGTGCTCGTCGGCCAGAAATGGCTGCAGGTCCTGGCGCTCATGCCCTGTCCAGGCCAACTGTGAACTTGGGTTCTTGTGCTGGGGCGTCAGGTTGTAGCGACCGTCCGGTCCGGTATAATTGCCCACACATTCGGTGAAAGTAATGGGCATATCTTCCTTTTTAGGATAAGGAACAATCCGGGCATTGTCGCGGATGTGCAAAAAGGTGAAAGGCGAGCTGTAATACCAGCCCCAATAGCGGTGAATGTCCAGGATGTCTCCGGTTTTACCATAACCATATCCGGCATTGGCGATGTAGACACGCGTTTCGTCCCATTTTTTGAGTTTACCGTATGCATAACCCAGGAATTTTTCCCATGCTACTGCCCTGCTGCCTTTAAAAGGCGTTTCATTGGTCATGGCATAAATCATCAGGCTGGGGTGATGTGCAATGGCCCCCAGCTTTTCATTTTCATACCAGGCCACACCTTTATCGTGATCCTTTGGAAACCCGCCGTCGGTTTCATCGCCAACTTTTTCCTGTTCTGTTACCTTTTCACCGCTAGCTACCTTACCACTGTAATTGCCTCCAAACACCATCATTCCCAGTTCATCGCACACATCAAACCAGGCTTCTTCATCGGGGATACGGATAATGTTTACATTGACGCTTTTCATATACCTCACATAATCCAAGGCAAATGCCCGGCTTTTTTCCAGTGCATCCGGAATTCCCCTTCCCGGTGGATTGATGGCAATGCCCCTTAAGAACAAAGGCTTCCCATTGAGATAAAGGTTACCTTTCCGGCGCTCAAAACTCCTGAACCCCGCCCGTTCCTTTAACTCGCTTTTTAAAACCCTGCCACTGTATTGCTGCAAGGTGATCTCATATAAAAAGGGGTTGTTGGGCGTCCATAAAACCGGTTTCAGGTTCCGGACTGTAAAGGCCAGGTGATTGTTACCTTCGTTTACAGCAGTTGTAGCAGTAACCGGCCCCTGCCAAAGTATCTGGCCCCCGGCGGGGGAACGGATCAAAAGTTTAAAAGTATGGCCAGGTGCGGTTTTAAAAGCTTTGTTTACTACAACCCTCACATAATCGGTACCCGTAAAGGGTGTTAGCTGATAAGCAGACTCCGCAAAAGCAAAACTGGTCCAGATGACGGATAAAAAACTAAATAACAGGGCTCTTTTCATTTTGGTTCTATTTGGTTATTTGATTACAATTATTTTAATGCCTCCTGCCAGATTTCCAGCAGCGGTTTGTTCGTTCCTTCCATAGCACTGATCAGCACTTTTCTACCTTTATCTTCATCGTCGCCCAGCTGCCTGGTTTCCCTGACCAGCACAAGGGTAAGCCCTTCCTTTACATACTTTCGGGCCATTTCTGTGATATCCAGCTGATGATATTTGTCTTTCGTGTCAAAAGCCAGCTCACCTGCCACAAAAGCTTTAGCACCCACATCATGGATCAGGGCCTCCTGCTTATCGAGCAGCGGGGCATTCAGCCAATTCAACTGCTCGGTGTCCCAGCCCGTCCCTGGGATACCGTACACATGCAGCCGGAAAGGCCGGATGCCCTGTTCGGCTTTGCCTCTGAACCCCACCAGCACTTTTTTTGCCCTGGTCATATCTTTCCCCGAAAGGTCAAAATAAACGTAGGCCACCTGATTGTTGTCCGGTACTCCGGCAGCCAGCTGAACTGTAAGCTGTTTTTCCTTACCATAGTTGAGCGCTGCGTATTTGCCCCCCCTTACACCCGCATCTGCCACGGGGGAAAAAGTATTTCTCGTCAACCGGACGGATGGTATACTCAGAAGTACTACACTTTGAGGAGCCAGTTTAAAATTAAAGCTTCCGCCCGCCGGCAAGCTGATCACATCGGTTACTTCGCCATAACAAAGCGCATTAACAGTTTCGGCAGTTACAGGTGTACCTGCAGGCAGTTGCAACGCAGAGAGGTCTATAGACAAGTTATAACTGAAATCACCACGCTGTACCAGCCACATATAGTAATTGCCGGTCTGTTCGTCAAAACTGGTGTAGGTATCCAGGTCGGCATCATCAACCGAGGCTTTGGTTTTCAGTAAATTACGTTCTTCTTTAAAACCTTTGGCAAATAAGCGCACCACTTCGCCGGTGCGCTGGATGCCGGACACATTAAAATCAGCTTTGGCTGATGGCCCATCGCCTTTGGCAAATACTTTGATTTCCCTTACTTTTAAAGGCCCCTTATCATTACTTACAAAACGGATTTTACCGGTACGCACCGGTTCTTTAAACATACTGAAGATCTGTGCATATCTGCTGTCCTTTTCTTCAGCACCTTTAATGTCCAGCCATTGTCCGTTATGTAAATATTGCAGTTTAAAGTTTTTAATGCGGTCGGGCGCAGTGTATACTCCCCCTGCAGAGCCGGTATATACCAGGGCACTGCCCACTTCCATGATACCGCCCAGATCAATCTCTATCCATTTTTCACCATCGACAGCTGAAACCCAGGCAGAGGCATCCGACTTGTCCCCATCTGTAATCAGCCCAGCAGCACTTGCAGATACACTTGTTTTCACCATCTTCTGTAAAGCCAGGTTTTTATAGGCGTCCTCTACAATACGTTTACCCTGCCAGATGTAATGATGACCAGATTTTATGCCCCTTGGATAAGGACCGCTTGCGGTATTGGCAAATTTAAAGGCCCACATCCCATACCCTCCATTCTTCATGTTATTGGAATAAATACCTGCCCATTCTGTAAACAGCGAGGGATCGTCCATGGTTTCTTCCTTATCAATCAGGTAAGCATTCATCCAGCGGCCAATTTCGGTGTAAACGATGGGGAGCGACTGCCCTGCAGGATGATGTTCGGTTATGATTTTGCGGATATTGCTGATGCGGGAAGCGTACCCAACTGCCGGGGAATTATAGGAATGGGTAGAAAAGATCTCCATCAGGTCTTTGTTTGTCTGTTTGCCTTGGTAATCGGTACGGATTGCCCCAGCTACCGCTGCCCACCAATCGGTATTTTGCCCGGCTGTTACCGGGCCTACAAATTTTGCCTGCAGTGTTTTACCATATTTCTTGTTCACATCGGCAATGGCACAGTGTATGGCATCCGATGTGATCTGCATCCCCAGGATCCAGTCATCCAGTTTCATTGGCCCCGAATTTCTATGGTTAGGCTCATTCTGCATGGCGAACATGCATACATCACCGGTCTTGGCCGAGTGGTACGCAAGTGCATAATAGCGCTGCCACTGTTTCCATTTATTTTCCCAGTTGTCCTTAAAATCTGTACTGCCCACCTGCAGGACTACGCCTATGCCCAGGCGTTTCAATTCCTTCAAAGCATAATTGTAAACCATGGCATTGGTTGAAGAAGAATCCGGCAAGTCGTACAAAATGTTCAATTCATCCCATTTCAGGTAGCTGTTCTGCTCAGGGTTTGCCCGGAGTTCATTCTTGCGCTTATCAAACTCTCCGACTGAAATTACCTGCGGATCAACCTGCACCAGTTTTTCAGGTACAAACGCGTTTAACGAGGCCCACAAACGCACGCTGTTTACATTGGCATATTCCATCCAGCCGGAAACATTGCTGCCCGGCATATAATATCCCTGGTTGTAACCTACAAACTTCATAGTCTTACCCGAAACCTGTTTTTCTACTTTAATGACAGCACTTTGCGTACCGCTGATGCGTTGTTGTTTTTTAGTTTCAGGGACTGTTGTGGGCGGGGCGGGCATGTTCGGCGCTGCAATACCAAAAGCCTCTATTTCCATAATGCTGATGGGTTCTCCATCATCACATACCAGTCGGATCTTAAAGGTAGTCACTACAGGAGAAAACGTCATGCTTACATTGGTCTGCCGGTTTTCATGGATTTCAGACCTGGGAAAATCTGTCCAGTTGGCATCATCCCAGTATTGCATTTTAAAATTCTTCACCGACCAGAAACCTGCAGCCTGGCTCATTTCATCAGGCTTCTTTTCCCCGTCCATGATCCCGCTATGTATCCGAAGCTCGCTGATGTTGTAATATTTATTGAAATTGATCTCTACCGTATGAGGTGCCTTTACAGCAGCAGCGCGCCAGACAGAATGCCGCGATATTTTGCCGTCTACTATATTGGAAGCCGGATATCCCTGGGCTTCAGAAGATACAGTAACTTCTTTATTCAGGGCAATATTTTGCTGCTGGGCCATCAAACTGCCACCCGCAAAAACACACATCGCCAATAAAAGTGTTTTAATATTCATTTCTTAATGTCGCTTATAATACCGCTTTCAATTTAATTCCACTTAAAACCGCTTTTCCCCTTATCGCTTTAAATGCTACCTGCACCCCCGCACCATTAGCACTGATCCTGTATTTCTTCTTTACGGCTACCCCAAAGCCATAACCGGCCATCAGGTCCAGATGTTCCAACAACCGTTCGCCATTTACGTTCACATCAAATACCCGCTCACCGGCCTGTATTTTATCGGGTTCAATAAAACAAAGCTCCAGGTCATATGTACCATCGGGCACATCAAAGCGGTAACCTTTAATATCGTCCTGATAGGTATAAAAAAGCGGGTTGTCGTTCGTATTTTTCTTTACTGTTTTGATATTGAGCATGGCCGGGCTTCCGCCGGTACAGCCAAAACCGCCTGAACGATAAGGCCGGTCTTCGAGCCAGATATGGTCTGAATTATCCAGGTACTGGGTATTGGAACCCACATTTACGGCCAGCTGCGTAAAAGGACGGGGCATTCTCTCCAGCTCTGCTGTGTAGACTTTATAATTCAGTACCAGATGATCGTTGAACAGCCCCGCTGCTGATTTACCTGTGGCACTGATTTCATTTAAGCCCTCCTTTAAATTTACTTTCCATACCATTTTTTTAATATGATCAGGTTTTTTCGTTCCGACAACTACACCGTTTACCCTAAGGGTAACCTCTCCAAGGTTGGAATAAACTTCAATGGTAGACGGGTTTCCTGCAAGGCCTGCCCGATGTGTCCAGTCACGTGAGGCAATATAAACCATGGGTTCGGCATTCCAGTTGGCCTTATAAAGGTAATAGGAATCTTTTGGTTTTCTGTCCCATGTCACCATCCCTTTCTGGTTCATATTGTTGCTTACCCCCCCTACATTAGGCTGCGAAAAGTCGAACTGGTTCCATATGGCCGTTCCGGCAAGGTAAGGCATCTGCCCAATCTGACTCAGATACGATTCATGGTACATGCGCTGGTATTGCCCTGTAAAATCAAAGCGCTGCGGATGCTCAGTATTTACCCGGTTGTCGGCCTCCGCACCATATTCACTGATAAAAAGTACCTGTTTAGGGTTCTGATGATGTTTTTCGTCTATAATGGATTTAAATTCCGCTGCCTTACCGCTGTACCAGCCATTGTAAATATTATAGCTCGCCAGCTGGGGAATATCAGAAAGTCCGTATTTGTCATAATCATCGCCCATGTGCATGGCCATGGTACTGTACCTGTAAGGATCTTCTGCTCTTACGGTGCTGTCCAGCTGCTTCGCATAGCGTTTCACCTTGCTCACATACTCAGCATTCTCCTGTACCTGTATACGCTCTGCCTTTTCGCTCCAGAGCAAGACCTCGTTCATGGAGCCCCAGATGATTACCGATGGGTGGTTGTAATTCTGTCTGATCATCTCCCGGATCATTATTTTTGAATTTTTCAGAAATTCGGGTACGGGGTTCATATAATTTACAAGGGGGATTTCTTCCCAGATCAGCAGGCCCAGCCTATCCGCCAGTTTCAATACTTCAGGTGCCTGCGGATAATGAGCCAGCCTGAGAAAATTACAGCCCATATCCTTGATCAGCTTCAGATCGCGGTAATGGTCTTCTGCCGAAAGCGCATCGCCATGATCTTTCATGTCCTGATGCCTGTTGGTGCCCTTCAGCACCAGTTTTTTACCATTAAGGCTAAACCCTTTATTCGCATCAAAGCTGTACCAGCGAAAGCCCAATGGATTGTTCAGTTCATCAATGATCTGTCCGTTTTCCAGGAGCTGGCTTTTTACGGTATATAAATAAGGCTTATCTGGCGACCACAGTTCAGGTTTTCTTATTTCCGGCAGATCCAATGCAAATACCATTTCCCTGCCAGCTGCAACGGTATAACTTTTATGTATGCGGGAAATTTCCTTTCCCCGTGCATCGTAGATCAGGTGCAGCATTTCAAGCTTTCTTTCTACTTCGTCGTCATTGTTCACCGTGCCCCTGATGTTCACCAGGGCCGCAGTACTGTCAACCCGGGGTGTGCTGATAAATATGCCTGAAGAACCATGGTCAAGTAATTTATAATGGAGCTTATTGGTGCTGATCAGCCAGGCATCACGATAAATGCCACCATAAGACGCATAACCAATAGACAAGGGCGGTATAAAATTGTCCTGCGCATTGTTGAGCTGAACGGCGATCAGGTTTTCTGCGGGGCTATCGCCCAGCTTCACCAGATGGGTAATATCCAAAGTAAAAGCGGTATATCCTCCTTTATGCTGACCGGCAAATACCCCGTTTACATACACATCGGCCACCTGGTAGGCACCTTCAAAATTGAGGTAGATCTTTTTATTCCTGAACCGCTGATCGAGCAAAAGTCTTTTCCTATACCAGCTGATGTCCCTTCGTGAAGTCTCATCATCGTCGAAGGGGTCTTTTGCGTTCCAGGTATGCGGAATATTTACCGATTGCCATTTGGAATCATCTGACTTTGGCCTTTGTGCAAAGTCAGCACCCTGGGGCAGGTATTTCCAGCTGTCATTTATAGACCATTGCAGCCTGGGCTGCTGCTGTGCGGATACAGACAGGTAAGTACTGCTCAGTAAAAAAAAGGATAACAAAAGCCTTCGGATCATGCGCTTCTTTAATAGATTTGGAACTGGGTTATTTGGTTGCTGCAAGGTATAGTGTTAAATCACTAATTATACAGGCTAAATGAAACATAAGTACCGTACTAAATGATCAATCCGGAGATTTTTGTATGGAACGGTGGGCATGAAGCATGTCCCCTGTACATATGACTTAAATGTCATGCATCTTAAAATACACTACAGACTATCTTAGCTTTAAATCAATTTGCCCTTATGCGTATACCCATTTTAGTTCTTCTTGTTTTGTGTGCCGGCCTGAAGGCAGTAGCTAAAGTTCAGCTACCTTCCATTTTTACCGACAATATGGTATTGCAGCAGCAATCGGCCGTAGCTATCTGGGGCCATGCAAACCCCAATGCCACTATGCACATCATCACGGGCTGGGACAAGAAAAACTATACCCTTCATGTTCCGGCCAGCGGGAAATGGACCTTAAAAATACAGACGCCAAAAGCCGGAGGCCCTTATACCCTAACCTTTAATGATGGCAGCCTGCTCAACCTCCGAAACATACTCATTGGTGAAGTCTGGTTCTGCTCTGGCCAGTCCAATATGGAAATGGCATTAAAAGGCAATTCATCACCGGTATTGAATGCCGGCGAAATCATTTTGGCGGCGGATAACCCCAGTTTGCGCCTCTACCGGGTTGGCAGGGCTGCCAATATTGCTCCGGCAGCAGACCTCAAAGGCCGTTGGGTGGAATCTACCTCAGAAACTGCCCGCGATTTCAGTGCCCTCGCTTTTCAATATGGTCAGTTCCTTCAAAAGAAATTAAAGGTTCCCATAGGTATTATTTTATCTTCCGCCGGCGGCACCATGATAGAGGCCTGGATGAGCAGGAATAGCCTGAACGATTTTCCAGAAGTTAAAATACCTGAACGCTTAGATCCCGCACAAGCCGTTCATAAGGAGCCAACGGTACTGTACAATGGCATGATTGCCCCCGTTGCAGGCTATGGGATTAAAGGCTTTTTATGGCTGCAGGGCGAATCTAACCGTCATGAACCGGAATTGTATGAAAAGCTGTTCCCGGCAATGGTGGCCGACTGGCGTAAGATCTGGAAACTAGGCGAAATTCCATTTTACTATGTGCAGATTGCCCCTTATGGAGGTACAGATAAAACCCGCAATGGCCCGGGACTGCGCGAAGCCCAGCTCAAAGCCTCAAAAATAATCCCGAACTGCGGTATGGTATGTACGCTGGATATCGGCATGGAAACCGATATCCATTTTATGGATAAGACTACACCGGCCCTGCGCGCAGCCTATTGGGCATTGGGTAAAACTTACGGCATAAAAGGCATTAATTACCATTCGCCCGAACTTAAAACCATGCAGATTGAAGGCAATGCAGCAATCCTGAACTTTGACTATGCTCCTTACCTCACCTCTTACAGGAAACCACTGACCCTGTTTGAAATTGCGGGTCAAGACAGGAAATTTTATCCGGCAAAAGCAATCATTAAGGCAAACCAGATTACACTAAGCAGTAATGACGTACCTCAACCGATAGCGGTACGGTATGCCTACAAAGAATGGGTAAAAGCCGAATTGTTTAACAACGACGGCTTACCGGCATCTTCATTCCGGACAGACAACTGGTAATGCTGCTATAAGAATATTAACTTGTAATCTTAAACATTAATATACACCAAATCAGACATGGATCCTTTCAGTTTAAAAGATAAAGTAATTGTAGTTACCGGAGGTACGGGCATATTAGGCGAAGCCTTTATTGAGGCCATTACCGCTGCCGGCGGTACGGCAGGCATCCTTGGGCGAAATATGGAGACAGCCCATAAGCGTGCCGAAAAAGTAATTGAGCGGGGTGGTAACGCCATTGCATTAATAGCAGATGTGATGAACGAAACAGAGCTGCTAGCGGCAAAGGACAAGGTATGGGATGCTTATGGCCGGATAGATGGTCTTGTGAATGCAGCAGGGGGCAATATGCCCGGAGGGGTGCTCCAGCCTGGCGCCGACATCTTTAAACTCAGCATGGCTGGTATGCGGGAGGTCGCAGATCTGAACCTTTGGGGTACCCTTAACCCTACACAGATCTTTGGCGAGGCCATTGCAAAAACAGGGAAGGGCAGCATTGTCAATATCTCTTCAATGGCAGCTGACCATGCCATCACCAGGGTACTGGGTTATAGCATGGCTAAGGCGGCAATAGACAATTATACCAAATGGTTTGCCACCGAACTGGCTATCCGTTATGGAGATGCCATCCGGATGAATGCTATTGCTCCCGGCTTTTTTATTACAGAACAGAACAGGGCCTTACTTACTCAACCAGACGGTTCTTACACGGAACGCGGCAATCTGGTGATCAAAAAAACACCTTTCAGCAGGTTCGGCAACCCCGATGAGCTTAAAGGCGCCCTGGTGTGGTTATTGAGTGAAGAATCCAGGTTCGTTTCAGGAACTATCATTAAGGTTGATGGTGGATTTTCAGCATTCAGCGGCGTTTAGTTATGAACAGAAAAACAGCGGTATACACAAGCTTCTTACTGGCCGGAACAGAATTGTTAAAGACCCATCGATGAGGGTTTGTTTAAAGCCCAATGTCCCTTTGTAAAATCAGGAATATCGATTGAATTGGAACGATTATCCACGGAATTTTCACTTAAAGGCTTAATGGCGCTCCAGCTGGCGGCATCATATACATCAATATCCAGGGGCAGGCCTTTGCGCAGACAATCTATTAAACGCCAGTCCATCATAAAATCCATACCGCCATGGCCACCTACTTTTTTGGCCAGCTCACCTATTTGTTTTACTATCGCCGGCTGATACTGTTGTTCCAATGCCTTCATTTCCTGGGGCGACAACCAGTTCAGATGGCTGGTAGCTATACGTGCAGGCAACGGGTATTTCTGAGCGATAGCTTTGGTTCCACTGATGAGGTGCAGCCTGGAATAAGGGCGTGGCGTACTTACATCGTGCTGGATCATGATGGTTTTGCCCTTGTTGGTTCTAACGGTGGTTACATTCATATTGCCCCTGAAACCCTTCCTGGTAAATTGCTGGTAAAAGCTATCCTTAGCGGCCAGATCCCGGGCCATTGCGCCCATCATAAAATCATTACCCGATACAGATACCAGGTAGTCCATTTTATCGCCCCTATTGATGTTCATTGCCTGAGCTACCGGGCCTAAGCCATGCGTAGGATAAAGATTGCCGCTAATGTAGTTTTCTTTCAGGCGCCACATGTCCTGGTATTTCTCTTTAGAAAAATTCTCTTCCAGCAGGTCGTGCAGGTAAGCGCCTTCGGCATGTACAATCTCGCCAAAGAAACCCTGCCGGGCCATATTTAATGTAAGCAACTCAAAAAAATCGTAACAGCAATTCTCCAGCATCATACAATGCTTCCTTGTTTTTTCAGAAGTTTCTACCAGCTGCCAGCATTCCTCAATGGTTTCTGCAGCAGGAACTTCAACTGCCGCATGCTTATCGTGCTCCATAGCAAATACTGCCATTGGGGTATGCAATTTCCAGGGTGTGGCAATGTAAACCAGGTCAATATCGTTGCGTTCGCACATTTTTTTCCACGCATTTTCAGCACCACTATAAAGATCTGGCCGATGTATGGTATTTGCTATGGCTTGTTTGGCGGCCTCAGCCTTTTCCGGACGCAGGTCGCAGATCGCTTTAATTTCTACCCCTTCAATTTTACTGATACGTTTTACGGCCGCGGCACCCCGGTTGCCTACCCCTATGAAGCCTATGCGAACGGTTTGCAGTGCCGGTGCGGCATAGCCACACATGTTAAACTTTTGCATTTGCCTTGGCTCCAATACAGTGCCGGAGTCTTTTGCCAGGTTTCTGGTACTACAGCCGGCCAGTAGTCCGGCCCCTGCAAGTCCCGTTAGTTTTAAAAATTCTCTTCTGTTGTTCATTTGTGTGTATTTGTTAAATAACAAGGAGGCGTCTGACAATTCAGACGCGCTCCCTCCGGCAACCTGTTACTGCTGAAACGGCACCTGCCCCTAACCACAAAGGACATCCCGGCACCTATAACGGTTGCCAATAAAAATTAATCAGTTATCGTAATATCCAGCGATCTTACCACTTCTTTTCTATCCTTTAAACTTGCATTGGCGGCCACAAAATATACTTTGTAATTGCCTGCGTTGGCAAAGGTGTAGGCATAGTTCTTTTTGTCTGCCCCGTTAGTACCACCCTGTATGGGAATAGCAAGATCGGGCCCGTAATCAATTTTATTGGTATTTGTAAATCCCTGTGTAATCACCCAGTTTTGTGTTGGTATCTCTGCTGCCCCAGGGGTAAGTGCTAAGTCTGCATGTTGCAGGGTTAACACAGTAGTTGTAGCTGCAGTCCTGGAAATGATTTCCGGATTTTTCTGTACTACGCGAAAAGCTGTTGTGGTCATACTGCCCAGTACCTGTGTGCCGGCTGTGCCGGTTGCGGTGAGGTTAAAGGCCTGAAAAGTCCATGTTCTCCAGGCACCATAAATACTTTGTTGACGGATGTTATACTTAAATGCTATAAAAAATGGTTTTCCGGCTACCCGAAGATCGGTAAGTGACATTCCTCCAGCTGGAGTAGCCGCACTTATACCAGAAGTTGTAGCCGCTTCCTGTTTGCTCATCCTGCTGGTCACATCAGTCCAGGTGGCATTTTCTACACTGGAGATGCTTGAATAATCGCCGTTAAAATCGGTAGAAACCATAAGGGTAAACATCCCGGTTTGGGGACTACCTGTTCCTCCATTCGTTACTGCACTATTAAAAGACAGGTTAAGGCTGCTTACGTCCATTACCCTTCCATCTTTGTAGGCATAGTCCTTGCCTGTTTCGCCGGTGTATACAGAAATTAGCTGAGGATTTCCTCTAAAGGTAAATACCACAGGCACACCCTTTTTAAATGTAGATGATGTTGTGCTGACCTCAAAATCAGGCATCGCAACTTCATCAGATTTTGAACAGCCCGATAGTACAATTAATACTAAAACTAGTTTTTGATATATAAACTTCATATTCGTCATTTTATGTCGATGATTACCAACCCGGATTTTGGACCAGGGCCTGATTTAGTGTGATCTCACGGGATGGGATAGGATATAAAAGATTCCTTTCTTCCACATTTGCATAGGTTAATGTATACCAGGATGCGGTCAGCGGTTGAACCGCATTGTCTGATTGCATCATGGCCAACGTTTGCTTCATTTCAGCCATGTACATTCCCCAGCGGATGAGGTCAGGTTTTCTTAGAGCTTCGTAAGCCAGCTCTCTCATTCTTTCGTCGCGAATCACTTCCAGGAAACTGTCTTTTGAAGCAGTTTGGGTATTTGTAAGATTGGCATCTTCTGCTTTGTAAACCGTTGCAACAGCGCTAGCTCCGTTGCCACCCCCACCGCTAAAGGTTATGGCGGGTGCCGATGTGTATTTACCCCTGGTGGCGCCAAGCCCATTTGCCGGATCGGGACTGAGCACAACTGCTGTTACTACACCGCCTGATATGGTAGCTGTGGCCACAGCACCGCCTGCACCAGAAATAGTAACCAAAGGTGCGGTGGTATACCCCGATCCTCCATTGGTAACCGCAATATTTTTAATACCCTGCGACCAGGCCCGTCTTCTGATCTTGTTAACAGCTTCAACAGCATCAACGGTAGCAAGCCCCTTGGATTGGGTTTCTGCTTCTGCATACATCAATAAAACATCAGAAAACCGCAGGATAGGGAAATTCTGAGGGGTATTGTAAGCTATTTTCGGCACTACTTTCTCGTATTCCCTTCTGAATTTCGCAGCATATCGGGTATAGATATTCGTATTTGCGGGGTTGTCTAAAAGCCCCTGACTAAAAAACACCTTGGCCCCGGTAGTTGCATTATAGGTAAAAGTAGAAATGTTCCAATCCCTGCGGTCATCTCCTGGTTCGTATTTCCGGTATAGCTTGGCCGTAACCTGGTGCATCCCGTAAGCACCCCCTACGGTGGCATTTGTTGTGGCAATGCCAATCAGACTGCCAATAGCACCAAAAGTATTGTTACTGTTTGAGTTGTTGCCATAAAATTCAGCTTCCCATATACTTTCACTGACATCATAAGTGTCATTGGCATAGCGGATAAAAATGTTTTTATAATCCGGGTTCAAAGTATGTGCAGCTTCGGCATCATCGATTACTTTTTTTGCCCACTTGCTTGCTTCGGCATATCGCGATACATCATTTAGGGGGTAACCCGCCATATACAGATTTACACGCGCCAGCATACCCCGCACGGCAGATCTACTGATCCTGCCTCCAAAACCTAAAGTACGTATGGGCTGTACCAGATTTTCAGATTCTTCCATGTCTTTTACAATCTGGGCATATACTTCTGCAGCAGTTGCACGGGGCTGTCCGGCGCTTTCAGGAGAGGTAGTGGGCAGCAGTACAAGGGGTACACCTCCAAAATTCTGCACCAGCATAAAATAATAATACCCCCTTAAAAACAGTACCTCCCCGCGAATGATCTGCCTTTTGCCTTCATCCATTGTGGGTTTATGAAGGTTGGCAAGCAAAGCATTTGCACGGTCTATACCGGTATACATGCCTTTCCATAACGCCTCCAGTTCCGAATCACCGGCACCGTGTGAATTGGTGCGCATGCCTATCTCCTGCCGTGCATAAAATGCTTCATCGGCACACATATTCATTTTGGCCGAATATACACTGCCATAAACCGGCCTGGAATATAATGGAACGTATACTCCATTTAAAGCCAGGTTAAGATGCTCTTCCGTCTGGTAATAATTTTCCGGGGAAATGAAATCCTGCGGATCAGTTGCCAGAAATTTCTTGCATGAACTTGCGCTTAAACAAGCTATGATCATCAGTAAATAAGTGATCTTTTTCATGATAATATCTTTAAAATACATTTTAAAAAGTTGCATTTAATCCAAAAACAATGGTCTGCGCATGTGGATAGGCCGAGTAATCGAAGCCCCGGGTTAAAGCAGAACTCTTAACCGAGACTTCGGGATCCAGTCCGGAGTAATTTGTCCAGGTAACCAGGTTTTGTGCTGAAGCCTGAACTGAAAGGCTTTTCAGATATAGTTTACTTATAAACCTTGAAGGGATCTGATAAGCCAGGGAGACCGTTTTTAACCGCAGATAAGAGCCATCCTCAATCACCCGGGAAGAACCATATGCTGTTGGCCCCTGACCACCCACCCTGAAGTTTTTATTGCTCGGGTTTTCAGGCGACCACCTGTCTGCCCAGGAAGCGAACTGGTTCAGGTGATAGGCATACTGAGAATTGCCTTCGAACACCAGTCTGTTGCCGTTAAAAATATCGTTTCCGGCCGACCACTGAAAAAACACATTCAGACTTAAGCCTTTATAAGAGAAATTATTAGAAAAGCCACCGGTATGTATGGGTTCAGCCCTGCCAATTACCATCTGGTCAAAACCGTTAACAATCCCATCACCATTCAGGTCTTTATATTTGATATCGCCGGGCTGGATAGCGGCCCGGGAATTGCCATTGGTTGGCCGATCCAACTTAAGCGAATAGAGGCCGGGCACGGGGTTATTAAAATCTTCATACTGGTATACGCCATCAAAAACATAACCGTGAAACACAGATATCGGTTGTCCTACTTTTGCTATCCATAAAGCTGGGGCAGGCGAAAAACCACCGGAAACATCCGAAAATAAAGTACTGGATTCTGTCAGTTCAAGAATTTTACTTCTGTTAAAACTGATGTTAAAATTACTTTCCCACCTGAATGAATCGGTATTGATGTTAACCGTATTCAGAGCGAATTCCAATCCTTCATTTTTTATTTTCCCGATGTTCTTGGTCGTGTTTGAATATCCGGAAATATAGGGGATCTGTGCGTCAAGCAACAGGTTATCAGTCGTTTTCCGATACAACTCCGCCGTCAGTTCAATTCTGTTTTTGAACAGGCCCAGATCGTATCCTATATTGCTGGTGATACTGGTTTCCCATTTAAGGTCCGTATTCCCTAATTCGGATAACCAGGCGGAACTTTGCTGTGGGGAATCATTAAAAGAAACACCGTTCACAATCTTGTCAAAACTGATCCGGTTGTATGTTTCATAATTACCGATCCGGTTGTTACCAGACAAACCATGGCTTAACCTCAATTTGGAATTGGATATAAACGGAACAGATTTCATGAAACTTTCGGCGGTCATGTTCCATGCAAAAGCTGCAGATGGGAAATACCCCCATTGATTTTCCGGCCTGAATTTCGAAGAACCATCTGCACGGGCAACAAGCGTAAGCAGATATTTGGATTTGTAGTTGTAATCTACCCTGCTAAAAAAAGACATCAGTTTATTGTCGCCACCACTGGCCGTGATAGCTAAAGGCGTTCCTTCATCAAGTCCAAGCATTCCCAGTTGTTCGTTAGGAACAAACTGCGAAGTAGCCCCATAGGTATTTGTAGCCACTCCTTCCAGTGAAAAGCCTGCCAATGCGGTGAGTTTATGATCTTCTTTAAAAGTTTTTTGATAGGTTAGCGTATTTTCATTTGTCCAGGTATTGTTTTCAGCAAAACTGAAATTGCCGTTTACCCCCCTGGTATTGACCGGACTGGCAGACCCTTGCGGAGTGAGAGAGTTATAAAAAGCTTCACCTCTGACGACGCGTTTTCTATAGCCTGTTCTTGAATTGAAAGCCAGCTCTTTGATGAAGTTATAAGTAAGATAAGCATTTCCAACAATTTCATTGTTGATGGTTTTCCGGTATGTATTTTCTGCAGTTATAACCGGATTTATGCGAACATTACTGGAGTTTACAGCCACATCCGGATCGAACAGTTCCTCTTCCAGGTTTACATTTTCATTAGCCGAAACGGGCCTGTAGCCATACACGTTGGCAAATATATAATTAGAGATCGATGCCGTGCCGGTACTGGAAGCTGCCCCCAGCCCAAATGAAGTGGCGCTGCTGTAATTGGCATTGAAACCAACTTTCAGCTTCTCGCTTACATCCTGGTCTAAAGAAACCCGGGCCAGCGCCCGGTTATAGCCTGAGTTGATCATCAGTCCTTCCTGGTCGTTTACCACACCCGATACCGAGTACCTGGTATGTTCACTGCCACCGCGGATGGCAAAATTATGCGTTTGCATTGTGCCCCGGCGAAAGATCAGGTCCTGCCAGTTTACCCCGGCCACATTACGATAAGATTCCAGCGTTTTGCCATTGGGAAAATAAACCTGGTTCACCAGGGCAGTGTTGATCATTTCTGACTGCATCTTAACAAATTCATAGGGGCTCATCATCTCCATTTGTTTTCTCAGTTCCTGTATACCCAACGAAGTGTTCAGCGTAATAACAGGCTTTCCGGCTTTCCCTTTTTTGGTCTGGATAACCACCACTCCATTGGCCCCTCTGGCCCCATATACAGCCGTTCCGGAAGCGTCCTTTAATACGGTGATCGATTCTATATCATCCGGATTTAAGGAGTTACTTTGGAAGCTCTCCATGGCAAAGCCATCAATCACATATAAGGGGGCTGTGCTTTGCGTAAGTGAACCCGAGCCACGGATAACAATATCCTGTGCGCTGCCCGGCTGCCCATCACTGGTGGAAACCTGTACACCCGCTACACGGCCAGCAAGTGCCTCAGTAAAAGTAAAAACAGGGGCTTTAACCAGGTCGTCCATTTTAACCTGTCCAACAGAAGCTGTCAGGTCTTTTTTAGTTGTTGTGCCATAACCGATCACCACTACTTCGTTAAGGCCTTTAGCATCGGTAACCAGGCTAACATTATAATTGCCTGCGCCCGAAAAGCTGATTTCCTGTTTAATGTAGCCAATAAAAGAGATTACCAGTGTGCCTGTATTTTGCTGTGCAGTCAGGGTAAAACTTCCGTCGCGAGCAGTTACCGTACCATTGCTGGTCCCTTTGATCAGCACATTTACCCCCGGTACAGGCAAACCTTTCTCATCTGTAACTTTTCCTTTAAGGACAACCGGGGGCGCAGGTTCTGCAGCTTGCTGCAGCTCAGCATCATGCGTTTTTTTTATGATCAACACGTTTGTACTGATCTCTTCATAGGTAAGGTTACTGCCCTTAAACAGTTCATCCAGTACCTCTACCAGCTTCTGGTTGCTTTTATGGAAGTTGATCTGCTTAAACCCGGCAATATCTTCGCTTTTGTAAGTGAAGCGTATTTTGGTATTCCGTTCAATCTGTTTAAGTGTTTCCTTTAAACTGGTATTCTTTAATTCAAGGGATACAAATACCTTGTTCAGGTCCTGACCAACCAGGGTATTTGCCTGAAGTACTCCACTAAGCGTTAAAAAGCATATCAGATAAAAAAGTTTCATAATAACATGAATAAAGCACGCCTCCCGGCACTTTGTAAAGATTAAATGCATAGTTTTGAATGGTTTTTAATAATTCTCGAAATGGGTTATTAACTAATCATACCGCTTTCCGGCTGGTACCCGGAAGCGGTCTTTTTATTTTTGTCTGGCTCCTTTCATGAATTGCTGTTTTAGTGAATAATCGATTGACTGTCTGGTTATTTTATAAGGTATTGGTTGTTTTTAAATTCGAGCTTTGCATCGGTTAGCCTGCACAGGATCTCGAGCGCCTTTTTGGCCCCGATATCCCTGTTAAATGAGGTGGTTACCAGGGTTTGCTTCAGTTGTGGGTTCATTACAATGATTTCGGTGTTATAAACCCGCTCCATGTCACTGATGATGTCGGCAAAGCTTTCGTCTTCATAAGACAGGTAACCATATTGCCAGGCCCCCGCATGGTTATTGTCTGCAGCTTTATCTGTCTGGTGGATTTCTTTTTTATCGATCTTGACTTCCTGGCCCTTAATCAAGGTAGATACCACCTTATCCGATTTCATGACCTGTACTTTGCCGCGCTTTACCGTTACAGTAATGTGTTGCTGCCCCTCATAAGCTTTTACGTTGAAAGCAGTGCCCAGGACCACGGTGGTTACATCGCCGGTATGAATGATAAATGGCACCTTATCTGCATGTTTTACATCAAAATAAGCTTCACCATTGAGGTATACCTCGCGTTTTTTCTCGTCAAAATGTTCAGGATAATTAATGGTGCTCGAAGCATTCAGCCAAACCTGTGTGCTATCGTTCAGTAACAGAAACTTATGTTCTGCCCTTTCTGTAAATTTCTGTACAATGGCAACTTCTGGCGTAGTTCTTTTGAGCCTCCACAAGCCTACTGCCCCAAAGGCGATCAGCAGTAAACATGCTGCTGCTGCTATCCATACGGGCTGCGCTCTTTTTTTTAACGGTTGCTCATGCGGATCGCCAGCCGCCTCCTGTAACCAATCCGGTTCCCTGAGCACAAGCTTTCCTCCCTCATCAATATAGGTAAGAGAAGGATTATTCTTTTTGATCTCATCGTAAGTGCTTTTTATGAGTTCATTAATTTCGCTGTCGTGCTTTGCAGTGTGGATCAACTGGAAAAATTCCTCCAATTCCTTCCGGGTACACCTGTTGGTGTAGTATTGCATAAAAAGGTAGGCGATGCGTTCTTTCATCTGAAGCTTTTCTATATAGTAGCTTCAGGTGGCAGCGCTTTCCTATCCGGATTTTAGCTGTATTTACAAAAAATACGTAATTACCTGAAAATCAAACTTAAAAAATCACGAATACTCGCAGTTGCGGAAGAGAGGTGATTCTTAACAGTATGTTGTGATATCTTCATTTCGTCGGCAATATCCTTATAGGTTTTGCCTTCGCTTGTCTTGAGCAGGTATACCTGCTTTCTTTTGAGGGGCAGCTGCGCTATGGCTGTTGCAAGCACTGCATTAAACTCCTTTTCTTCAATGCGGGCAGCGCCATCCTGTTCCAGGTCTTTCAGCGCCAGCCAGATCTTTTCTTTCAAACGGTCATCGGCAGATACCTTACGGAGATGCCCGATTACCTTAAAACGGGTAATGCGGAAAAGGTAGCCTTCAATGTTATTGATCTCGTGCAGCTTCTCGCGCATGTTCCAGAGGCTCATAAAAACTTCCTGAATGATGTCTTTGGCCACAAAATCATCTTTAGACAATCTTAGCGCAAGCGTATAAAGCGGATACTCATATGCCCTGAACAGGTCGCTGAATATCAATTCCAGGGCCTTGTCTTTGGTCAGGACATCCTTATGTTCTATTTTTTCCGGCTTTATCATTATCAGTTTATGTGTCCCCTAAGTATTGGTGTACGTACACGAATTATATCCAAGGTAGGAAATATTTTGAAAGAAAAACACAACTAAAATTAAATTTGTATGATCTTTAAGTTTAATTTGTAGCATTTAACTTGCATACGTGTTAAAGTTTATATTGTATCTTTGTTATTATTGTTAATACGTCTATCAATAGATTTACTTTCAAAATAGCATTATAAGAATCTGTAAATCAAAAAACTACTTTCAAAAGCAACTTTAACTCAATGAAAAAATTTCTTTTATGGCCCGCAGGTATTTTGGCCACATTCTCGCTTATTGGTGTTGTTAGCTGTAACACAGAAGCTAATAAGCAGAATTTGACAGATACATCTAAGGTTACGTCTGCGCCAGATACCAGCCACATTGCACCATCTACTGGCTGGACCTATTCCGAGAGTGAAGACAAAATGACATCAAAGAAAACTTATCATGCTAGTATTGATGCAAAGGAGTTGCTACATTTTGATGCTCCTTACGACGGAGGCTGCGCAGCTGTGCTTTTTGTAAGAAAAATGGCTGGAGAAACTGATGTGTTTGTCCAATTCTCAAAAGCGCAGTTAATAATCGATTCTTACGATGGATCAAACTTCAGAGTAAGATTTGACGATAAACCTTCATCTACATACACATTCGTTAGTGCATCTGACCACAGCTCAGATGTAGCTTTTTTAAAAAACACCTCTAAGTTTCTCAAAAATTTAAAGAATTCGAAGAAAGTAATTATTGAAATGGAATTTTACCAGCAAGGAACCCGTGCAATTGAGTTCGACACTGAAGGCCTTCAATGGAACCATTAATCCGATATTAAATTTCATTTATCAGGCAATAATAAGGATGCCACATGTTTGCGGGTCAAACAACAAAACGGGCTGCAATTGATTGCAGCCCGTTTTCAATAAAAGTTATCAGAAACGCAGTTACCTTCTTTTTCTGTAAATCAGCAATAAGGTTGCAGTAATAAGTAAAGAGAATGGCAGTATGCCAAAGAAAAATATCCTGATGGCCAGTACGCCATTGTCATCACTGCTGATGACATCCTGAGATTTAGGCCGGTAAGTATTGACCGGAAATTCGCCGCCGGTAAACCACCTGAATGTCTCGGTGATGAGGTCAAAGTTTCTGGTAACAGGCCTTCCCCTGGCAATTTCAACTGAACTCATAAAATCTGCATCTCCCGCAATCATGATCCGCTGTTCCTTATCAGCGATCCTGCGGGTAAGTGCAAGTACTAAAGGGTGTTTTTGCTGATCGGTTAGAATTGGTGTAATGTTAAAGGCTGATGCTGAAATGGTATTCAGGCTTACTGCCCCAGGCATGGCAACAACCCCATCAGCTTGCCAGGTACTATTGTATTTCTTAAAATACGGGCCCGCTTGTTCAGAAAACTTAGCCAGAATAAAATCAGGTGCAAAATCCCTGCTTTTCTCTATCACACTTTCTTTGTTCATTCCAATGCCTAAATGAGCCAGCAAGGGGCTCAGAAAAGCTTGCCTGCCCGGTTCAGTTGTAATCAATAAATTTCCACCACGGTCTATATAGCGCTTAATTTTATCCAGATCGGAGGTTGAGAAACTAAGTCCGGGATCTGCAATAACCAAAACCGAGGTTTTTGCAGGAATGTCCCGCGTATGCAAAGAAACAGTGTCTACATCGAAACCCTGATTAATCAACGCATACCTGAAAGTCAGCTCTGTAGTAGCAACCCTATATTCTTTATCACCTGTTTTGTAAGTACTGCGTTCATCATGCCCAGTCAGAAAAACGACCGCAGGAATTTTCGAAGGCATTACGATGCGTTTGATGGCAGCTGTAATTTCCTGCTCACTGGCATACATCATCATGTCATTAAAATAGCGCAAAAATGTTTTCTGATCACCATAACTCAGCTGCCTTACAACCCGGTTTTCTTCGCCACTCAGGTTCACTATTTTTCTGATCTGAGCTGGTGTCAGAACGGATTCAAAATTTAAGCCGTAAACATCGGCCACACTCTTTGCCAGGGCCTTCTCGTCCATCCCTGGATGACTTTTATAAAGGTTGGCATTTTTCGAAACATCATAATAATACACATAATCCATTTTCAGGTCGGGCATGAAGCGCCTGTATTGCATCAGTGTTTTTTCATCTGCGCTTTTAACTTCTGGTTTCGCCATGTAATAATTCTCATCAAGAATGTTCACATAAGTAGTAACCCTGAGCGGCTTATCCATTGTTTTGATGAGGGCCACACTATTTGCATTCAGTGTGCGCGTTTTTACGGCGGTAAGGTCCAGATAAGCGGTGAGCGAAGGCCTTGAGCTGATATACCCGGCAACAAAACATACAAAGATTAGCGCTGTATAGCGCAATAGCTTTACCCGCAGGGGTTTTGCCTCTCTTCCGGCCTGGAGTTTAATCCCGGTCAGCATTAAGAAGAAAAAAATCACGATCAGGAAATAAGCGACGTCTTCGGTACTGATTAAGCCACTGATAGCCTGCTCCGTTCTGCCAGAGATAGAAAGAAAATAAGTTACATGCCTGATGAGGTCTACGCCCTGTAACAAGCCGCCTATAAAGTTAAGCACACCCAATATACCCAGTGTACTGATGGCCGCCACCACCTGGTAAGACGTGAGGGAAGACATAAACAATCCTATAGCAGCGTAAGCACAGATCAACAGATACAGGCCAAAAGTTCCGGCAAAAACCTGTCCGTAGTCCATGTTTTTTATGGACAATCCACCAGCTACCCCAAAAAGTACGACGATGAATATCAGAATTAAACCATACGCCATCATAGCCAGATACTTACCCAATACAATATCCCTCACCTTAACCGGGGAAGACAGCAGCAGCTTAATGGAACCACTATGGGTTTCTCTACTGATGAGCCCCATGGTTAGTAATGGAATATATAAGTAAAGGGTATTTTTTACACCGGCAAAGAAACCATAATTTCCACCAAAGATCTTATCGGTGATCTCTGTAAACTCCTGCCCCATTCTTGATGCCCTTCCAATCATCTGGATAAATTTGGTGATGTCTAATCCTGCCTGAATAGGAAAGATCATTAATACCAGCCAGGCTACGGGAGAGTAAAATAAAGTGCTTAGCTCAAAACGTGCAATTTTAAAAATTGTTCTCATCTTTATGCGGTGTGGTTTGGTTTTTTATTTGACAGTTGAGCAAAAATGGTATCCAGCGCGCTCTTTTCAAGGTTAATTTCTCTGAGTTTCCAGCCCTGGGCCACACTCGTTTCTACTATATTTTCTGTGATGTCGGGTGTGGTGTTAAAATGCATCCTGATGGTTTTATCGGTTATGTATTCCACATTATTGATCCCAGGCAATGAGGCTAATTTTTCTTTTTCCGGCGGATTGCCAAAAGTGACTACCAGACTGTTCGGTTCTATATAATTATTAAAGGAATCCATTGTATCTGAAAACACGATTTTACCCCCTTCAATCATAATAATATCGTGGCAGGTTGCCTGGATTTCGGCCAGAATATGGGAAGAAAAGATGACCGACCGTTCCTCTGCTATTTCTTTAATCAGGTGCCTTACCTCCAGGATCTGGTTAGGATCAAGGCCATTTGTTGGCTCGTCCAGAACAACCAGTAAGGGCTGGTGGATGATGGCCTGGGCAATCCCTACACGCTGCCGGTATCCACCAGATAAATTCCCTAACAACCTTTTACTGAAATGGGCTACACCACATTTTTCCTTGACCTCGTCAACGGCGGCTTTGATTTTATTAGCGGGAATATGTCTGAGGTTTGCGCAGTAAGTCAGGTATTCATCTACTGTAACTTCCAGATACAAGGGCGCGTTCTGTGGTAAAAAACCAATGCGTTTTTTTGCCTCTGCAGGATGCTCTCTTGTGTCAAAGCCTTCAATCACTACCCTGCCCTCTGTCTGACTTAACACGCCGCAGAGGATATTCATGGTCGTAGATTTGCCGGCACCGTTGGAACCCAATAAACCAACAATTCCGGTTTTATTGATTTCAAAGCTAATGTCTTTAATGGCCCAGTCTTTACTATACCGGTGTGAAAGCTGCTCCAGCTTTACGATACTTTTTTTCATATGGGATTTTATTGTAAAATGCGCTTAGGGATTTAACTGCCAGTCCGGGTTCATTACAGAAGCCGCCGGCCAGATTTGCCTCAGGTAGTTCGGGCTGTTTGGCGGTAAAATGTATTCCCGGCCTTCAGCTGTGTGTTTAATCGTTTTCGCAAACCTTGTTTCTTTATTTAAACGCTTCAGGTCCATTAACCTTAGTCCGGTAAAGGCCAGCTCCCTCCTGCGTTCTTCAAGCACAAATCGCAGTACTTTTTCAGCATCGTTGTCAAAATCTGCTGGTGTAAATACTTTATAGGCTGCCGGCACGATACGGTTTTGCCTTAACAGGTTTACATCATCCAGCGCCCCTTGAAGGTTGTTGGTTCTGGCGCTACATTCTGCTCTTGTCAGGTAAACTTCAGGCGTATTCAGGGCATTATTAAAAAAATCTCCGCGAAGAAAAATCTTTACCCCATACCTGGTCATGTAATTGAAAGGCGGTGCCGGCGGCCAGCCATTGGCATAATAAAGTGTCCAGCGTTTATCGTCGTTGCTAAACAGCGCTGTTAATTCAGCTGAAGCACATACGTCTTGCCCCAAACCAAACGGACGCAGAAAGGTACGGGCAACAATTGCTTCCGGATGGTCAATCCCCCGCGGCACATCTGTCCAACCCACCGGGGTACCCGGTACAAACGGAAAAGGGCCAGGTATAATTACCTTATAATTGTTCATGTTTGCCAGGGTGCTATACAAGCTGAGTGTTTCATTTGCCTTCTCCAGGGCTTTTCCGTACTCGCCCATAAACAGATATACACGGCTCAGGAGCGCGTAGGCCCCTGCCTTCCTGCCCCTGAATCTATTGAGTTTTGCATTAAGGGGAAGGTCATTGGTTGCTGATATCAGATCTGCTATAACCTGATCATATACTTCCTTAACGGTATTTCTGCGATGTTTGGCACTGATGTCTGCTTCGAGCACCAGAGGTATGCCGGGTTCGGTTGCGGCTGTAGCCTGGTCATAATGCTGCGCATATACGTTTACCAGCAGTAAATGTTCAAGCGCACGCCCCAGCAATGCTTCGGCACGGATACTGCGCTTATTTGCTTCGCTGCCGCCCTGTGCCTCCATGATGTTGTTGATCACGGTATTGAAATAAAAGAGGCGTTTGTAGCCCTCGCTCCACAATACGTCGTTATCACCCTCGCCAAAAGCATTCTTATCGAACTGATAAATCTTCCGGTTGCTTAACCTTTGTTTGGTATACAGGTTACCAGGCTCGCCCTCAGGCAAAAAAGCATCATCCGTAATAAGGTCCTCATAGTAATCGCCGTAGGTGGTCACCGTAGCGAAATTCAGCATGTTTTCATAATCCTCAACTGTAGTTGGAATGAATTTATCTTTAGGCACAATATCAAGGAACTTCTTACAGCCCAACAGCGAAAAAAGTACCAGTGCTATATACAAATATTTTATTTTCATGATCATATCTTTAAAAAGTGACATCTATACCCAGCATATATACCGGGGTTACAGGTAATGTTCTATAAAATTCCGATGGCTGCGCAAAATAGGCTTCAGGATCAAGCCCTTTCGAGTTTCTGAACCAGCTGAACGGGTTTTGCACCTGTAAAGTAAGTCTGGCAGAAGAGACCTTTGCATTTTTTAGCAGTGTGGAAGCAAAATCATACCTCAGGGAGATATCGCGGACTTTAACATAATCAGCCTTAAAAGTGTTCATGTCGTTCATTCTCCAGACCGACTGATAATAGAAGGTAGAGGAATTGCCGAGATCAGGTGCAGGCATGATGCCCGGTATATTTTCATCGCCTGGGTTTCTCCAGAAATTGAGTGCCCGTCTGTCCATATTCCGGCTAAAATTGCTGTTCTGAATAATTTGTGGCGCAGCATCGCGGATGACATGGCCACCATTTGCAATGATCATCACATTCAGACTAAGCTGTTTATAGTTGAAACTATTGGTAAACCCAATGGTATAGGTAGGCAGCAGGGTACCACTGAAAACCAACCCGTTCACATCTGTCATGGCTTCTACATACCCCGCCTGCTGATTGTAGTTTTCAACGATGTTTCCGTCTTTATCGTAAACCCTGACGGTCCCATTGGTTGGGTTTAACCCTGCATACCGGAAATTGAATACACTCTTCATCGGGTAGCCAACCTTTTCCATACCGGTTCCGTTGGTATAATTATATACCGATTCGTCGTCTGTACTGATTTCAGTCATCTTATTGCTATTGTGGCTAAAAGACAGCCTGCTTTGCCAGGTAAAATTAGCCGAGCGGATATTGTCAGTATTCAGCGCCAGTTCGTATCCCCGATTGTGCAAACTTCCGTAGTTAATCAGTGCTGTCTGATAGGCATTGGTAGGATCGGTTCTGCGCTCACCAAGCAAATCGGTCGTTTTGCGGTTGTAAATGTCTATTGATCCTGATATCCGGTTCTTAAGGAAGCCAAAGTCGAGCCCGATATTGGCCACCGCGGTTTTTTCCCAGCGAAGTGATTTATTCGGCGGGCTTACGATTTGTGTAACAGGGGCCCCGGTATCGGAATTGAAATCTGCGCTGGCCTGCAGAAATGGCCCAACACTTTTAGCTACGTTACCACTTAAGCCATAGGTAGCACGAAGGTTCAATACATCTGCCCAGGAAACATTTTTCATGAAGCTTTCATTAGAAATCTTCCAGCTTCCACCGAGCGACCAGAGCGGCAGGTACCTGTACTTTGGATCTGTACCAAACAGGTTGGAGTTGTCTACCCGGATACTTCCGGTTATGTTGTATCTGTTGTTATAGGTATGTCCGGCATTGGCATATAACGACACGTACCTGTCTTCCGGGGCCCTAAAAAAGTTGTATTCGCTGTAATTGTATCTAAATGTACTTTGTAAAGATTCTGTTCCGGTTAAGTTACCTGCCAGGGCCTGTTCATTGATCGGTTTAAAAATAAGGTTGTTATCACTGTAACCCATCCGATGTACATTTGTTGAAGTTGAAGCTACTGCCCTTTGTTCGGCGCCGGCCAAAGCCGTAAAACGGTGCCGCGAACTGAACTGCTTGTCGTAATTCAATTGCGCACGCAAGGTATATGACCTGGATTCGCCCCTCGATTCATAAAGCTGCCCGCCATCAGGTATATTTTTGATGACCTGACCGTTCTTGATCTGTGTAGCATCATTGATCATCCTTGCCACCCTGTAGTAGTCTTTACTCTGGTAGGTTTTGCTGTAAAAACTTCCCCGTTCAGTCTGGTATTTCACGTCCAGGTTTAACCCTTCCATAAACCTGATATTGAAACCACCCTGCAGCCTGATGTAGTTATTCTTTGAACTGTTCTCCCCATTGTTCAGCTGGTCAAGCGGATTAAAGGTTTCATCGAGCAGGCCCAGCCCCTTAAGCCTGTTCATTTCAAACTGGGATTTTCCATCGCTCCAGGGTACGGTATTGCCATTTTCGTCTCTCAGTATTTCGTATGGCATATAGTAGGTATAATCCATGCCGCCCAGCAGCTTAAACTTCGAGGCAGCCAGATTTGCGGTAATACCTGCATCAAGAGTAAGCCATTTGAATACCTTTGCATGATCTCTGATGTTCAGGTTCAGATTATCGCTGTTACTCCCTTTATTATACCCTTTGTTACCAATGTAATAAAGGCCTGTACTGAACTGGTTCATTTCATTGCCACCAGTGGCCGAAAAACTATGCTGCTGTTTAAACATCCGCTGAAGCATCTGCTCTTTCACCTGCGCCGGGCCATCCAGGCTTTTCAGGCGGTCCAGCGTTGCATTCAGCTGCGCCGCAGTGATATCTCCTTGCTCAAACTGGTAAAGCGCCTCAATGGCTTTAGGCTGTGCTGCCCGATTAACACCATCATCAAAACTCGGGTGCTTCATATTAAACAATTCCTGCTGAAGACCAACCACCTCGGCAGAGTTCATCAGGTTAAGGTAAGAGAAGTCTGGCAGCGGGGTAACAAACAACGTACTGTTGTAATTTACCCGCAATTGTTTTGCAACACCCAGGCGGGTAGTAATGGAGATTACCCCGTTTGCGGCCCTGGTTCCGTATATGGAAGCTGCAGCAGCATCTTTCAAAACAGTCACATTGATCACATCGGCAGGGTTAATGTAGTTCAGGTCCCCCTCATATGGAAAGCCATCCACTACATAAAGCGGTTGCTGGTTTCCATACAAGGTTGACAAGCCCCGTATCGTTACTGATCCGTTTTGCATATAAAGTCCGGGTACAGTGCCTTCCAACCTGTCCAGGATACTGGTTTCCATTCGGGTGTTTAATTTTTTCTCGGTCACAATCCCATACGAACCGGTAGAACGCTCCAATGGTAAAGTCTGGTAACCGGTGCTGATCGTTACCTCGTCCAGCTGCCCCATTGAAGGTTCCAGCTTCAGGGGAAAAAACCTACTGTCTGCCTTAACTTCAACCGGCTTGTAACCAATAGATGAAATCAATAAAATTGCATCCTTATCCAGTCCGGAAATCTCAAAAACACCTTTGCTATTTGTAAGAACGATGAGGTTAGTTCCCTTAACCTTTATGGTTACACCTGGTAAAGGGTTGTTATTTTCATCTAATATTACCCCCCGTATATTGGATACTTTAAACAGGTCGGTAATTGTGCTGAGTGTTGAATTTAATACCCCCTTTTCTTTCTGTCTGATCACAATTGTCTTGCCATCAATAGTATAAGTAAAGGGTTGGTTGGCAAGCAATGTATTCAATGCGGCCTTTAACCCGGTGCTGTTAAAATTAACATTTACAGGCTTTGCTTTTATGACCTTATCTGGCTGCCATAACACATTGTATCCGGTTTGGATCATTATTTCCTTAAATACTTCATCCAGGGCTATATTGCTTTTGCGCAGTGTTACCTGTTGTCCGTAGCTGCTGGCACTTACCTGCAGCAAAGTGCTTAGGAGTATAAGGAAAGTTAATTTCATAATAAATAGAATTTCTTTTACATGACCGGGCAGGCCATATAAAATTCTGTTGTAAATTTTATACATTAGTTTGTGTGGTTGGTTTAGTTGATAATTTATGGGTGTCGTTGTAGTAGAATTTATTTCGTGATCAAAATCCTCCTTCCTTCGATTTTAAAGTTTACAGCACCGGTCTGGCTAAGCTTATTCAGCAACTCACCCACATTCCGGAACCTGGAAATCCTTCCGCTGAACACTTCTCTTTTTACGTTCTGATCCAGGTATACCGCTTCTACATCATACCATCTTTCTACTTTTTTCATGATGCCTTCAAGCCTGTCCTGATCAAAAATAAAGAGCTCATTTTTCCAGTCAATAACAGCGCCGGTATCGACCTTGCTTATTGTAATCCTGTTGTTTACAAAGAGTGACTGCTCTCCGGGTTTAAGGACCACAGGGTTTACATCCTGCCGGGTTGCCTCTGCTACACCTGTTACGCGAATCCTGCCCTCCAGCAAAGTGGTTCTAACCTGGGGTTCTCCGGTATACGCGCTAATGTTAAAATGCGTTCCCAACACCATTACCTCCTGCTGCCGGCTCTGTACACTGAAAGGGGCATGTTTTTTGGCAACCTCAAAATATGCTTCGCCTTCCAGAACAACTTTGCGCCCGGTCCTGTTAAATTGTGAGGGAAAGGAAATCTTTGAGTCGGCATTAAGCCAGACTTTGCTACCATCGGGCAGGGTGAACTGGTAAGTACCTCCACGAGGTGTTGATGCAGTGACCATCTGAACCCCGCTATTGTCGTCCGAAGCCGTTTCAACTGTTGTACCATCATTGTACCTGATCTTCTCCCTATCAAAAATGACCCCGGTTTTCGCCTCATTAAGGCTAAGGGTCTTTCCGTTGGAAAACATCAGCATTGCAACGTTTTTACCTGGGCCGATATGATTTGCGTCACCTAAATTGTTTTGCCTGTTGTTGATCCGGCCCGGATCTGTGAAAAAATAGATACCTAAAACAATGCCGCAAATTGCAGCCGCAGCTATTGTTATACGCGGCCAGAGTTTTGTTGTTCCGGGCCTGCTAATTTCTGCCCTGCTAAAAATTGCCTGTTTTATCCTGTTTTCCATCCCCTCCTCAGTCTCATCGGTAAACAGTTCGTGATGCCCATCATCAAAAGAGTTATACCACTGATCAAATTCTAACCGCTCTTTATCAGTAATTTTCCCTGCCAGCCATTTTTTGGCCAATATTAATAAAGTATGATTTGGTTTGTCTGCCGGCATATGTGATCCCTTTTATTACATAACCGTTTCAGAAATGAAAATCCCTTAGTTGGCCAATTTTTTTTTAAAAACAAAGAAACAATACCAGCTCAAGCAGACCGCCCATCTTGCCTCTAAGCTGTTTCTTAGCTTTGGCCAGATGCGCTTCTACAGTCTTCTCTGAAATGTTCATTTCTTCTGCAATCTGTTTTTGAGAATAGCCCTGTTCATGCTTGAGCCTGAACACCAGCTGGCATTTTTCGGGAAGTGCGCTAATAGTCAGCTGGATTTTTTGCCTCAGCTCTTCAAGATCAGCAGCTCGCAACATGCTTTCATCAGCCTCGGTGTAAGTAAAAGAAAGTTCATTTTCATATTTGCTTACATTGGCCCATTTCCGCATCACATCAAGAATTTCGAATTTCAGGGCAATTGCAAAGTAATTTTGAAATCCGGTTGTTAACTGAAAGCTTTCTCTTTTGCGCCAGAGGTTTAAAAATAAATCCTGAACAATTCCCTCAGCTTCTTCCTGATCGCCCAGGCGCTTATGCGCAACAACAAAGATCTTACGCCAATACCTGTTATAAATTTCTGTAAAAGCGGCATGATCGCCCTGCTGTAACAAACTGCTAAGTTCCTGGTCAGTATATTCGGTGTAGGCAACCATGGCATAAGTGAGTTAAAAAGGGCTACAGAATACCTATAACCCTTTTATTAATTTTTTCTGAAAACTTTAACACAGGGCTATACCAGTATTGAAAAAGTGTTCCTCGATGAACCAAAGTTAAAAAAGTTTTATGATGATTTGAAGAAAATAGCACTAATTACCTAAACATAGTGTAGCATACCAGTTGTACCGTTCCCTTCGTTTCAATCACTAACGGAGAAATTTAACAAAACTCCAATCTGATCCGGGATTTAATGCAAAATCTCAAATGGCGGATGCAAGGCCCGCCAATATCAGTTCTCAAGCAAGGCCAAAAGTGCTTTTCCCACAGCACGGGCCGACTGCGGATTTTGTCCGGTAACCAATCGTTGGTCTGTTACCACATGCTCTTTCCATGGGGCAGATTTTTCGTAAACCCCGCCGCGTTCAATCAGCTTATCTTCCAATAAAAACGGCACAACCTTATCCAGTTTAACCGCAGCCTCCTCTTCATTGGTAAAACCGTTTACTTTCTTACCTTCAACAAGATACTTGCCATTGTTTAATCTGATGTTGACTATACCGGCCGGACCATGACAAACAGCTGCTACAATCCCCTTATTTTCATATATTTTACCTGCAATAGCAGCAATAGCGGTGTTATCAGGGAGGTCCCATACAGCACCGTGTCCGCCGGCATAATAAATGGCCGCATAGTCTTCAGGTTTGACATCAGCAGGCTTTAAACTGTTGTTAATTTTGTTCTGATAATATTTATCTTCCCAAAACTCCTTATTCTCGCTATCGGTTAAATCAAAACCATCTACAGGGGGTTTTCCTCCTTTTGGACTGACAAAGTCAATTTCATAGCCCGCTTCCTTTAATACTTTCCAGGCATGGCTCACTTCCGCCAGGTAATAACCGGTAGGTTCACCTGTACTTCCTTTTTTATCGTGGCTGGTTACCACAAACAAGATTTTCTTTTTCATCGTATTTGCTTTTTTTGATTGTGCTGCAGCAACAGAGCATAAAAAGATACTGCATCCCATCATTATTGATTTAATTAAATTCATTAGCATAACAGTTTTGTGTTTTATTTGTTAAATCTGATTTCACAAAATTGAGATAAAGCTTGCTGCACAAAAAGGGAACTGATCACAAAATTAGTGTGATTACAATCACATTAAGGGTGATTCAAACGGCTTAAGGTTTCTCTTGATACACCCAAATAGGATGCAAGCAAGGTTTTAGGCAGGCGTTGAACTAAGATAGGCTGGAGTTTAAAAAGACGATTGTACCTTTCCTGAGGGTTTTTATTGAGCAACAGCAAAATCCGCTGTTGTAGCGCTACGTAGCCGGCGCTGGATTTTTTCCGAAAGAAATCGGAAATACTATGAAGCTCATTGCAAAGCTTTTCTTTATTATCTCTGGATAAAACCAGCAGTTCACAATCCTCGATGCAATCTATGGCAATAGTAGCAGGAGTATGGTTGTTAAGTGCCTGGTAGTCTGAAATCCACCAATCTTCCATAGCAAACTGGAGGATATGTATTTTCCCGTCATCATCCGTATGGTAGGCTTTTAGTAATCCGCTAACTACCCAATAATCATTCAACACTTCACTATCTTCCTGTATCAGGAATTGATGCTTCCTCAACCTTTTCCTTGTGAACATCGATTCAACATATTCAAATTCAGCATCTGTTAATGATGTGATCTTTTCTATATGCTGTCGTAAAGCTATATTCATTTGGAAAGCCTTTTCTTTTTATGTGTGGTCAGGGGTAAATTTACGAAACATATTGATGCAGCGTATCCTTTATACCTTGAATGCTTTGGCGGCAGGCATCTCCCATTTCTATTTTCGCTTTTTTCATGCGTATTACGATGTGGTAGTAAGCGCCTGAATTAGCTCCGTTCCTGGTGTAAAACTAGCATATCAATTTGTAGCCAAATCCACGATGATTGATGATCTGCACCAGCGGATCGGGTTTAAGATATCTACGTAAACGCGATATGTAAACATCCAAACTTCTTGAGCTAAAGAAATCATCATCCCCCCATACCTGAACCAATAAATCTTTGCGGGTCAGCAATCTGTTACGGGATTGATACAGTACTTTCAGTACTTCCCCTTCCCTCGCCGAAAGTTGCCGGGATAATCCCTGATGTAAGAGTATCGAACGTTTAACGTCATACTGATATTCCCCGATTTCCACAACACCATTCAGTATTCCATGCTGTTCCAGTAAGCGGTTCCTGGTAAGCAAAACTCTAATTCTTACCAGCAGTTCGTCCATATCAAATGGCTTTTTTAGGTAATCATTTCCCCCCGACTCGAACCCGTTTAATACATCCTGTGGCATTGACCTTGCAGTCAGGAAAATAATCGGGGTTGAATCGTCTTCAATTCTTATTTTCTTTGCAACTGCAAGTCCGCTTTCACCAGGTAGCATTACATCCAAAATCAAAAGGTCTGGTTTAACTGCTAAATAGTTGAAATAAGCCTCATTGCCATCAGCAACACTGCTTACCTTAAAACCCTGGTTTTCCAAAACATCTTTAATGATCCCGGCAAGATTTAACTCATCTTCTACTAATAAAATATGACGGTTTTCATTATTCATTGTGGTAATATAATCAGAAAAGTGCTACCAGATGCATCTGACTTTTTTAGTGAGATGCTTCCGCCATGCTTTTCAATAATGCTTTTAACATAATTCAGGCCTAAACCATGTCCTTTAATTTTATGCCCTCCGGTTTGTGGCACCCTGAAAAACTTATCAAAAATATATCTTTGATATTGCAGTGGAATGCCAGGGCCATTGTCTTGTATACTAATTTCTATCCCATGTGCCACCTCTCTGCAGCTAATCAATATATTTGGTGTGTCAATGGCGTACTTAACTGCATTATCTACCAGATTGCTAATACTTTGATACAGGCAGCTTTTGTCGGCAAATATTTTTCGCTCTATTTTGTAATCCAGATTAATGAGGCATTGTTCTGATTGCGCAAGGCCAACGTTTGCAATAATACTGCTGATCATCTCCTTCAAATCGAAACTCACCGGATTGATCTCAAACTTGCCATTCCCAAAAACAGTAATGCTTAGCATTTTGTCAACCATATCTGAAAGCCTCCTTAGTTCATTAGCGGCAACCGTCAGGTATTTGGTTCTTTTCCCGGCTTCTGTTTCCGCATCATAATACCCCATTCCCTGTATTGCGGCAAGTGTTGTGGCAATTGGTGTTTTCAATTCATGAGAAATATTACTGATAAAATCATTCTTCATATCAGCAAGTTTTCGTTGTTTAAGAATCAAAAAGAGCATGAACACCATACAGAACCCCAGGAATAGCATTAGCAACAGAGAGCCCACAATGCTTACTGCCATTTTTTTAAGCACATAAGCCGATTGCGTCTTCACAGCAATAAATAAAAGCGGACTATTTCCCAAAAGGATATCATTTGGATTATAAAGAAGCAATTGGCTGACACAAGCGCTATCCATCGACTCATTTATTTCTTTTTCATATTTGTTGAGGGCCTGTACCTTTAAAGTTAAAGGCGCATCTGGAGGTACTATTGGCACCCGGTTGCGCGCCCCTCCTTTTAGATTCGGATCTGGGTTCTCTTTCCTAATATCGCTCACATCGTTAAAATGGCGAATGTTGTCATTAAACTGAATCCCATTACGAATAAATACCTCTTTTGAAATCCGGTTTAAAACATAGGTATCTGCATACAGATTTTGATAAAGGGTCATCAATTTTGTCTGCAATTCTTCATTTCCCGACTGGGCAGGATAATCCTTAACCCCAATCAAAGTAGAATACAACCGGTTTAGCTCTTCCAAAGAGAGAACATGTATTTTTTTTTGCAGGTAAGCAATTGGATCTTTTTTGATGGATACGGTGTCTTCCGGCCTAATCGGATAAATAATATATGCGTTATTCCCATTCCTGTAACCAATGGTCAGCCCTTTACTGTATCTAAAAATCCGATAATTGAAATCTTTATCTGACAAGAGTAGATTTCCTAAAAGGCTTCTTACAGTGTCTGTTTTTAGCAATTTATAATTAGCTATAGTTTCATCAAACGCTTTTCGCAGATTAATGTTAAACTGTTGCTTGCTCACATGATAGCTATTACGCAGCCACATTACCTGGAATACAAGTATTCCCGCTATGGCCAGGCCCACAAGTACTGTTAGTGCACGGATATTCTTTTTTATAGGCTGTTCCAACTTAAAACTTTTTTAAATGCATAAAATTTTCAATGGCTTTTACCACAGCCCCCAGGTTCTCCTGGTTCCTTATTCCCCCGATAGAATTGCTCATCACATTTCCCAAGGGGTTAATCAGAAAATGCGACGGATAGCTTTTAAAATTAAATGCGTTATTCAGTATTGCCACTTCATCTTTGGTCAGGTTAATAAACTCAGCATCAATATGGTATTTGTTTTTTACATCCATCATAACCTGTTGTGGCGTATAAACAGTCATAAATATAAATTTAATTGGTTTGCCCTCAAAAGCACTAATCATTTTAGGGTAATTTGGCATCTCTTTCATACAGGGGCCACACCATTCTCCCCAAAAGTCAAGATAAAGGTAATGCCCCCTTTCCGCTCCAAACAAGTTTATTAAGCGTTCTTTTAATTCATAGCTTACATTAATATCTTTTAACCGATCCAGGATATTATAACTTACAAAGCCCTTCATGGCCGAACGGTTTTTTTCATCGATTAATGTTTTAATAAAGGAATCAGTTGCAATTGTTTTATACCGATGTTCAACCGATATAAAGTTACTGACATTCTTAAATTGGGGCTGATACACCTGGTAGTACATAATTTGTTGTACAATACCATTTGATAAACTGTCGATTTTATTTAAAAGTACTGGTGTAAGGTTGTAGCCATTCTGTTGTTTAATCCTTTCATATATTGGATTAATATTGAGGATAATCCGCTGGCTGGTGTTGAGCACATCAAGAAAGCTGTAATAGGCAGAATTTGAGAGTGCAGCGTTGTTATCAACAGGTATTTGCTTTATGAAATTAAATAGCTGATTGACTGTAATGGATTTATTTTGTTTGCCGAAGAAGGGGAACAGCATCAGTTCCCTGGCGGCTATATAGGTAAGATGGTTGCGTTGCCAATTTGCGAACAGGTTATGTTTAACATTATTTTCTTTCAAAAAAGACGATAAAAATGTTAGTTCTTCATTTAATCGCTTCAATCTGTTTTCTGCAAAAATGCTGTCAGGCTGTGTAGGATCACCTATATTAGCTGAAAAAATAAATTTATGCTGATTGAACGCTTTTTGAAAATCGAACATCAATTGGTTCATATCTGCCATATGGCCATCTGTACTTATTTTATCGTCATTGATATTAACGATTAAACGCTTCCCCGATTCAACAAACAAATTAAGATAGGTATCCTTGAAATTCAGTTCTACATCACCCGGAAAAGGTTGATAAAGCTTAACATCATAGGAGCCGTCTGACTTTAATTGAAATGCCTGTTTGTGCGACACACCATTCAGGTTGTAAGTGGAAAATGTGATAAAATTATCGGTTCCACCCGACTGGAACCCTAAAACTTTTCCGGAAATGAGTATACTGTCCTGTTGAAAATAAGGTTGTGCTATAACATCAACCTGAAATTGCAATATTCCTCCAATAATTAAAGCCTTAAATAATTTCATAATCCTTGTTTACAGGATTAAACTTAATGACTATGGCGCCTAAATAAAAGTGTGTTTAGGAACGTTAACATTCAGCAGGCATTACTACATTCTCTTCGCCAATGCCCAGTACAGCACCCAGTAAAAACTTTTTTCCTCTTTCATCTTTTGTATTTAATAGCGATGGACTATACCTGTCCCTCTGGAGAAAAAATGAAAACGCATGCTGGATGGTTGAACAGAGGGAACTATAGATCTAAAATAGGTCGAGTTATCGAACGGAGCGACTTACTACAGGTTTTAATCCAAATACAATAAAAGTGGTCGGGAAAAGGTTAAGGCGCGTAACTTACATACAGTGGAATCACAATATTTGTTCCCCAGCCACGAAAAGGGAACTGCGTCATCAGCCAGGATTTGGTCGTGCTGCCCTGAATATCTTTGATCATCGGATTCCAGTGGCGGTCGGGTCCATTGGTAGCAGCAATTACTGAAACAGAAGAATTATCATTCAGGATGCCTACAGGATCCGGCTCTACATCGGTACTGTAGCGGTTCAACAAACCACCTAAAATCTCCATTTTTGCACCATCCCTGGCTTTCATTACCGTAAAGGTCTTTTCTGTTTTAAAGCCAAGCACCCATAGGGTACTGTTGAGGCCCGCATTGATTTGAAAATGGTCTGCCTTTTCGTTATTTAAAAAGCGGACATAAGCTTTTACATTTTTAATAGTGCCTTCCAGGCGTGCAAAACCATGGCTGTTATTGGCGAATACACAGGCGCCTGAGTCTGGCAAAAAGCTGGAATAAGCATTACCTGCAGATGAAGTGCTTTCTAAAAACAGGTTCCGCTTTACGGAGTGTTTAATTGATCCGGTAACCAGCTCTATATCCCGCAGCAGCAATGTATCAGCAGACATCTGATTGACATCAAATTTTACACCTCCGCCATCAATCCAAACCCCGGCACCCTGCAGTTCTTTCACGGTAGCGGGCAAATTTACCGTGCCACTGATTTTATATTTATTGTTGGGAAAATACACTACTTTTTTACCGGAATTCATGGCCAGCTGTATGGCTGCCATATCATCAGTAAGCCCATCTCCTATTGCTCCGTAATCATTTACGTTTGCCCAGTTGCTGAAGTTAGCTTCCCAGGTCAGCAGCGGATAATCTGCAACGGGCAGGTTCATGGATTTCACAGCCCCGCTCCTCACCCTGGATTCGCTGAAAGCAATATAGGAACCACTGGAATATTCAGCAATGCCGCCACTATCAGCAACAGTGCTATCGCCTTTTTTAATCCCCGTACCATAACCTGTCAGTTCCACATTCCTCACAAACAGAAAACCATCGTTGATGCGGATGCCCGTATTTGGGGCCGAACCATGCTCAAACTTACTGTCCACAAGAACGGCATGGGGGAAACGGTTGCCTTTCTTTTGTAAAATCATCCCGGTCTGGGCATTGGTACTCTTAACTTTCCTTAAGGAAGTAGAGATCCCCGAAAGCAGGATTCCGCTAACACTTTGGTTACTCAGGCTAACATATTCAATTGATGGGTGTGATTCTGCGTCACCATCCAGGTAGATGCCATACTTAAATCCATCGATCACCAGGTTGCTGTAATATCCATGTGCAGAACCTATCCGCACATGCAAACCGGTTTCTCCACCGCCCGTTATTTTAACATTGTCGAGCCTGGCAGTATTGGCCCCATAAAAATCAAGACCTACGGCACCAGGATTGCCCGAGCCGGTATTTATCGTGATGTTACGGAAATGAAACCCAGCGGGTGCATTGTTAAAAATAGTGCCCTTATCAAATTTCGAAAAAGAAACCACTGGCTTTTTCATTCCGGGTCCAAAACCGGTAGCATTGTCGTTCAGTTTGAGGACAACCGAGTCCCGGTTTTGCCCCACCAGCTTTAGTCCGGCTGTCCCCTCACGGGTAGCCGAAACCTGGGCAGGCACACAATCCGGAACCTGATCACCGGAATAGACCAGCGGTTTGGAAACTCTATAAGTACCATTCGGGAAATAAATGTACCAGCTTTCCCGCCAGCCACAGGGCTGGCCTGAAGCCCTTAAACGATTCATGACCCAATCCATTGCGGCAATGATGGCATCACTGTCGTCCGTAACACCATTACCACTGGCATTGGAGGTATACACCCCACTTTCCACCAGCTTCTTAACATTAATAAAACGTCCGCCGTTTTCTTTAAACATAGCTGGAGGATATACCTCATTCACGCCTATATTCCGATCCTGTGCTGTAGAAATCACAGTGATCAGCATGAAGCTGGCCACCATGACTACACGATTAAATTTTACCATTTTTAACTGTAGTTTAAAATATAAGACTAATTGTATCCCTCGTTTTGGTTCAGCCTTGGGTTTCTGTCGCGTTCCCGCTGAGGGATCGGCCACAAAGTTTTTTTCGTGTTGATACCCAGCACGGCGACTGCCCTGCCGGTTCTCACCAGGTCATGCCAGCGCTGTCCTTCAAAGGCCAGTTCCAGGAAGCGTTCGTTCTCGATCGCCAGTTCCAGTGTATAACCTTTGGCCAGATCGGAAGCATTTGGAAAATCACGTACGGAAGGCACATTCAGGTCCAGGCCGAATGCCCTTCTCCTGATCATATTCAGCAGCGCCGTAGCATCCCCTGGTTTCTGGTCCTGCATCAGGGCTTCTGCTTTCAAAAGGATCACATCAGCCAGGCGCAGGGCAAAAACATTGCCATCCAGGTTGGCCATTGTCCTTACATATTTATTAACAAAGGGTTGGCCTACATTTCTGAAAGGTGGGTTGGTACTGATGGCTACCGCAGCGTCTTTCCGGAAATCACCGCTCTCGTAGGCATTAATAATTTTTGCCGTTGGTACCATGATATATTCCCCCCCGATCTGGTTGGCATTGGCAACCGGCATAAAATACCGGTGCAGCCCATGTCCTTCCGTAGCAGAACTGATAAACTGGATCTCAAAAATCCCTTCACGGGTATTCCGGCCATTCGGTGTAAACATATTCAGGTAATTGGTACGGCCTGTTGTAAGTGCATAATTAGGATTGGCGATTACTTTGCCAGCTTCGACAATGGCATTTGGATAGTCTTTCTTTGTGAGAAATACTTTTGCCAGCAGTGCATTGGCAGCACCTGTAGTAGCCCTGCCCCTGGTTTGCATTTCATCCGTAAATTTTACCTGCAGCTTGCCCTCTGCCAGTCGCAGATCATCAATGATCAGTTTATACACCTCATCTACCGTTGAACGTGGGATAGTAAAGTCTGCGTTGAATGACTCATAAGGTACCGTTACAATGGGTACACCTCCATAAGCCCTGAGCAGGTTAAAGTAAAAGTATGCCCTTAAAAAATAGGCCTCCCCCAATAAATTATCGCGTTGCAAAGTGGTAAAAGCGGCATCATTAATTCCGGGAATGTGTTTGATCACGTCATTTGCACGGTGTATACCGGCATAATTGTTTTCCCAGTAATCTTTCACCCTCGGGTTGTCTACAGTAATATTGTGCTGGTTGATCGCCAGGTAATCATCAGTTACCTGTAACACACTGATGGCATCTGATCCTACGTCAAAAGCTACCGGGTCCTGTTTCACCATCGCCTGTACTTTGTCATAAATTCCGATCACTGCAGCTTCGGCATCGGCCCTGGTTTTCCAGAAATTAGCATCCACAATACGATCTTCCGGGCTCAGCCCGTCTACACTGCATCCATAAAGTAGGTTTATCGCAGCAAAAAGGATTATATAGCTTATTGTTTTCATCTTTATATCTTTAAAACAGTAATAATTCATCATATGCCTAAAATCCCAGGCTAAAGCCACACATCAATGTTCTTGGCTGGGGCTGTGAGGCCCAGTCAATACCCAGCTGCGAGTTTTTAAACTGCTGGTTCTGCACCTCCGGATCATAACCCGAATAATTGGTGATGGTAAACAGGTTCTGTGCACTTACATAGAAACGGGCATTGCTCAGCTTCATGCGTTTCTGGAAAGCTGAAGGAAGCGCATAGCCAAGTGTCACGTTTTTCAGCCTCAGGAAAGAACCGTCTTCAATAAAACGCTGTGATACCTCGGCATTGGTCAGTCCGTCTGCATTTGCCGGATCTCCCCATATGGCTTTCGGCACATCAGTAACGGTATACTGTGGGGTCCAGCGGCGCAGGGTATTTTTATTTCCGTTGTTTAAACTGCTCATCCTTTCCAGCACATTCCTGGTCTGGTTATACACATCGTTGCCGTAAGACCAGTAAAAAAATACGCTCAGGTCGAAACCTTTATACCCGAGAGTATTCGTAATACCACCAGTATGGACCGGTAAAGCATTGCCTACAATCTGACGGTCTGCCGTGCTCACTACCCCATCCCCGGTAATGTCCTCATAAATAAAATTACCAGTGGCCGGGTTTATACCCAGGTTGCGATAGCCGAAAAAGGAACCTACGGACTCCCCTACCCGGAAAATGCTGGTCGGGTTGGTAGTATTGAAAGCATTTGGAAGCCCTTCGGTAAAGTCTGCGCTTCTCGGGTCACCCTCTACCGTTAAAGGGAGGTAGGTGATCTTGTTCCGGTTAAATGAAATGTTGAAATCGGTTGACCAGGTAAATTTACCCACCAGGTTGCGGCTGTTCAGCTGAAACTCCAGTCCGTCATTTTTCATCTGGCCGATATTGGCACCAAAAGTACGGTTGAAACCAGAGGTATAAGGCAGTTCCAGTTTAAAGATCAGGTCGTTGGTTACTTTTTTATAAGCATCTACCACAATATTGATGCGGTCTTTAAATAAACCCAGGTCTAGTCCAAGGTTGGTCTGTGTAGTAGATTCCCAGCTAAGGTCAACATTAGATAAACTGCTGGGTGCAATCCCGGCAAGTGATCCATAATTGGCTCCGACATTGTAGGTAGCCAGGGATGGAAAATCGTTACCAAGTCCTTCATTGTTACCAGTTACCCCGATACTGGCACGCAGCTTCAGGTTACTAATGGTATGTTGTTTCTTCATAAAAGCCTCGTTGCTCATTTTCCATCCCCCGGATACCGAAGGGAAATAACCGAACTGCTTATTTTTACCAAACCTGGAAGAACCATCAATCCTCAAAGCACTTTCTACCAGGAACCTGTCTTTGTACGCATAGCCCGCGCGGCCGAAATAAGATACAATTGCCCATCTGGAGCGGTAATCGGAGGCTTCAGTCCGGTTGGTGAAACCTGTAATGGCCTCAATGATATCGGTAGAGTTGGTATTACCTGCCGCACCAATCCGGCGTGTAGCCGATTCCTGGTAACTCTGGCCCAGTAAAGCCGTCAGTTTATGATTTTTATTGAAGGTTTTATTGTACGACAGAGTATTCTCATTTACCCATAACATCACTGAATATACACTTAGAGCACCACTGGCATTTCCTCCGTTATTCACTTCCCTGGAAAGGTAGCGGTCATCGGTGATCGACAAACGGTCGAAACCTACACTGGATTTAAACTGCAGGCCTTTAGCAATGGTATAATTGGCATACGTATTTCCTACATAACGGTCAGTTTCGGCAATAAAACGCAGTTTATTGGCCAGCATCACCGGATTTAACCGGCCTTTGGAATCTCTAAAATAAGTACCATCAGGATTGTATACTGGGTTGTTCGGGTTTTGTACCAGGGCAAGTGTCAGGATAGACTGGCCGGAAAAACCACCGTCCCTGCGGTTGTTCAAAGAATGGCTGCCATTGATATTGGCACCGATCTTCAGGTTGTCGGTTGCTTTGGCATCGAAATTTACACGACCATTCAGGCGGTTAAATTTCTGGCCGATGATGGTTCCTTTCTGATCAAAATAGCTTCCGGAAACATAGTAGGTAGCTTTGTCTGTACCACCGGCTACGGATAAAGCATAGTTGGATACCGGTGCGGTACGGAAAACCGCATCCTGCCAGTTGGTATTAATCCCCGTATTGATGATGTCGTTGTCTACAGGCTGGTTGCCATTTGCCCTTGACTCTTTGATCAGCTGTGCATATTCTTCACCATTCAGCAGATCTAGCCTCCTGGTTACCGATGCCGCTCCCGTATACATGTTAAGGTTAAACTTAGCCTTACCCATGGCTCCTTTTTTAGTGGTGATGAGGATTACGCCATTGCCCCCGCGCGAGCCATAAATTGCGGCTGCAGCTGCATCTTTTAACACCTCAACAGATTCGATGTCATTCGGGTTGATGTCGTTCTGAGCAGAAACCCTTTGTCCGTCAGTACTCTGTGGCCCTGCTCCCGCAGCAATATTGTTCATCGGTACACCGTCAATGACATATAAGGGCCTGTTCTCTCCGAACAAAGAACCACTTCCCCGGATTCGCAGGTAGGCCTCATCACCTGGTGCACCTGAATTCTGTACCACCTGTACACCGGCGGCCTTACCCTGCATCACAGCATCAAAATTGGTAACGGGAATGTTCTGTAATTCACTACCCTTTACAGAAGTAATAGCAGAGATCACATCCCCTCGTTTCTGGGTACCATAGCCCACCACAACCACCTCATTCAGTCCTTTGAGGTCTTCGGCAAGCGCAACATCAATGATCCTGTTTTTTCCAACAGTTCTGCGCTGACTAACATATCCGGTATAGGAAAACACCAACACAGCCTGTTCGTTTGCTACCTGGATGGTATAATTACCTTTGGCATCGGTAGACACGCCCTGCTTGGTCCCCTGGACATACACACTTACACTTGGCATGACAATGCCAGCGTTGTCTTTCACATTTCCAGAAACCTTTATTGCTACAGTTTGCCGGGCGCTGACATGAAAGCCCAGGAAAATGAGAAAAAAGAAGATCGAGTAAATTCTATTGATCATACGCGTAATTTGGTTTATTTGGTTTATAAAGTTATTTAATAATCGGTCTAAGGCAGGGCCATAAATCCCGAATAATACATCTTATCCCGGAAAGGGCATATGATGCGGATTTCGAAAACTAAATTAGGGACATAATTAAAAAAAACGCCGGACAAAGACAGGCAAACACACGCGGAATACCCCTTATCCGGTGTTTTTTATCACTAAAGCACTATTTTTTGTTCCAGACGGATGTCGGCCGATGAACTACCGATCATGACCTGCACCAATCCCGGTTCCAGTTCCCAGTAGCCTTTGCTTTCATTGTAATAACGGAGCTCAGCCAGCGGGATGCTGAGTACAATTTCCCTGGACTCGCCCGGGTTCAGCAATACTTTCTTAAAAGCTTTCAGCTCCTTTAGGGGCCTGGTCACTTTCGGGTGCTGATAACTGGTATACACCTGGGCCACTTCTGCCCCGGCTGTTTTGCCGGTATTGCGCAAGGTAAATTTCAGCAGCAGTTCCTCCGCTTTTCTGGATAAGCTGGCATTACTATAGGCAAAGTTGGTATAAGATAAGCCATGACCAAAAGCAAACTGTGGCGCAACCTTGTAGGTATCGTTGTACCTGTACCCCACAAAAAGGTCATCATGGTAAACCAGATTAAATGTTTTTGAGTCGCCCGGATAATCGCCCAGTGCATGTGCAGCCACATCTTCCAGCTTTTTAGGGAAAGTGACCGGTAGTTTCCCGGAAGGATTGACCTTGCCAAACAGGATATTGGCAATTGCCCGCCCGCCTTCCGTGCCAGGATACCAAGCCTCGAGCATGGCATTGGCCTGCGGCTCCCATTTACGCATGTCCATAGCACCACCGCCAACCAGTACAATTGCAGCGTTAGGGTTCGCTTTTAAAACTTCCACAATCAGTTCATCCTGTCCGAAAGGTAAGATGAGATCTTGCTTGTCTTTTCCTTCGGCATCATATGCGGGGTTCTTTTCCTGCTCCATGCCTTCGCCATAACCATGAATCCAACCGGCAACCAGCACAACCGCATCGGCTTGTTTAGCGGCTTTTACGGCATCGGCAATTCTCAAAGCGTTGGCACGATAATCCTTCTGGATCAGGTATCCGGGTTCGTATTGGACCCGAACGTTATTGCCCAGCAACTTTTTTAATCCTTGAAGTGGTGTTACTTCGTACCTTGCCGGCACTCTTGAACTGCCGCCACCGCCGTGATGGGTATAATCGGCAAGTGCGCCGATCACCGCTACTGAACGGATTTGCTCTGCTTTAAAAGGTAGCACCTTATTGTTGTTTTTGAGGAGAACGATACCTTCTTCCGCAATCTTTAACGCCATAGCCTGGTTTTTTTCCACTTCGATGCTGCCTTTATCCCTGTTGTCGAACATCCCAGTCTTGAACATAATGCCCAGGATGCGCTCCACCTTATTGTCAATAACCGCAAGTGGCACTTTACCGGATTTTACCAGCTGCACCACTGTATCGCCCATAAAATATTTTTTTGGTGTCCCCATTTCAATGTCCGTGCCGTTCATCAGGGCTTCCATCGTATCGTGTACCGCTCCCCAATCGCTGATCTGTATTCCTTTAAATGCCCATTCACCTTTCAATATTTTATTGATCAGATAATCGTTATGCGTACAATATTGCCCCCTTAGCTTGTTGTAAGCACCCATAATGGTGTGCACGCCACCTTCCTCTACCGCAACCCGGAATGCCGGCAGGTAAATTTCACGCAGGGCACGTTCAGAAACCTGTACATCTACAAAGTTTCGCTTGAATTCCTGGTTGTTTACAGCCAAATGTTTTACACAAGCCGAAATGCCCTGGTCCTGGATACCTTTTACGTAACCCAGTCCCATTTTCGATACCAGGAAAGGGTCTTCTCCCAGGTATTCAAAATTACGGCCATTTAAGGGTGTACGGATGATGTTGACACCCGGCCCGAGCAAGATATCTTTTCCCCAGTATCGGGCTTCCTGGCCCAGTACTTTTCCGTAAGCATAGCCCAGCTCCGTGTTCCAGGTAGCACCCAGGGCATTGCCTACCGGAAGATAAGTAACCGAACCTTCAATTTCTTTTTTGCCAGGCAAAGGACGCAGCCGCACCCCGTGCGGTCCATCAGACATGTTGATGGGCGGAATGCCCAGCCTGGCTACCCCACCTGAGGTAAAAGTAGAACTGCCGTGAATGGTGGCCACCTTTTCTTCCAGGCTCAGCAGGCTCAGCAGGTTTTTGACCCGGCTGTTGATGGATTCGTTCGGATCTTCGTAAGCATCTTTTTTCTGGTTGCCGTTCAGATCTTTCCATCCGGTAAAAACGGGTAATTTCCCAGTTTTACTTTTCAGCTCCGCATCAAATGAGCAGAAGCCTCCGGTCGGTGTGTGAATATGGATACCGTTCAGGCTGCTGTTTTTCACATCGTCAAAAAAGAACAGGGGGCGCTCGTCTTTTGTAAGGCTGTGGAAGCTAACGTTCTTCAGGCTTACCTGACTGGCATGACGTACATAAAAACCGCTGGCCGGCAAGCTAAAGCCGAACATTCTGTTTTCCGGATAGTCTTTTTCATTTTCAGGCACAATCCTTTCGGCATCCTTTCTGGTACCCCCTCCGGGGGTTTTAAAACTCAGATTCTCTAGTCTGATCTGGCTAACCTCATGCCCCGGCATACCTGTAATCGAACTGCTCATCAAACTATTACTTTTAGCCTGGATGTTACGGATCGATATATTTTTTAAACTGCCCGGAACCGGGTTCCCGTTCTTGTCTTTTCCAGGCCTCCTGTTACCCAACTTGATAAAAATGGGCGTCTGTACCCCCATCATATTGATGTCCGAAATGCTGATCCCATCCATCGCACCGCCATCTACAATTTCCAGCGCGATACCCGAGAGCGTGGAAATGGCTGAACTGATGCCCGTAATTTTTGTGCTCCAGTTGCGAAATTTGTCTTCTGAAGGCAGCTTGATCTCGCAATTGCTGATGCTGATGTTTTTAAAACCACCGAAAGAAGCCGTTCCCATTTTGATAGCATTACAGTTACTGGATAATACACAATTGGTCACTTTTACATTTTCACAGGGGAAGCGCGTATCACTTTTAAAACAAAGCGCATCATCATCGGTATCAATGATACAATCAGATATGGTCACGTTTTTACTGTCTATGTCAATCCCGTCATTATTGAAATTGGCATGACTGTATACTTTTATACCATTGATGTTCACTTGGTCGCAGCCCAGGTAATGCTGTACCCAGAAGGCTGAATTTCTGAGCGTAATATCGCTTACCGATACATTTTTGCAGCCCAGGAAGAGCAGGATTTTCGGACGTCTGGGATTGTTGTCGAAACGTGCGAACACTGCGTGCCAGCCATTGCCGTCAATCTCGCCTGTACCGGAAATGGATACGTTGTTTGCATTTTCTGCAAAAATGAGGCTGAGGTTCTTGTTTTCACCCTCAAATATTTTAGAAGGGTTTACCGGGTAATCCTTTAAATCGGTACTTCCGGAAAGGGTCGCTCCCTTTTCCAGGTGCAGGTTCACCTTACTTTTCAGGTACAACGTACCCGTTACAAATTTTCCGGCAGGTACGACTACACTTCCCCCCTTGTTTCTGGCACATTCGTCTATGGCTTGTTGAATGTTTCTGGTATTCACCTGTTGCCCGTCTGGCCTTGCCCCATAAGAGAGGATGTTGTAGACTTTCCCGGGCCCGGCATGACCAGACTTCCCCGAAAGGGAGCAAGGAAAGCAAAAAAGCAGCAAGCAACAAGCTTTCCATAATAAATAGCTGACTCTCATAATTTGATAAATATTTAATTAATTCATTTGTGTTGGCAATACATTTTTAGCCCATTGCAGGTTCGGTTTGCTGCTCATGTAAAGCTGTAATGTACCTCCCCTCAACAGTTCTGCATGAGTTAAATAAGCCCGGTTTAGCGGTTTTCCGTTCAGCACCGCTTTCCGGATGTAAAAATTGCGGTCCGACAGCCCTTGGGCAATGATGTTAAAAGTTTTATTATTGTCCAGAGACAGGCTCATTTTGGAAAAGGAAGGAGTACCGATGATGTATTCCGTGTTTCCCGGGCAAACAGGATAAAAACCCATCATACCAAAGGCCAGCCAGGCCGACATTTGTCCCGCATCTTCGTTTCCGCTAAGCCCGCCCGGCCCGATACTGTATTCTTCTTTGATGATATTTCTGATCCTTTGCTGGGTTTTCCAAGGTGCGCCGGCATATACATACAGGTAAGCACTCTGGTGCCCGGGCTCATTGCCATGCCAATAATGCCTTTTATCGAACAATAGGTCCAGCTGCTTTATAAACTGCTGCCTGCCCCCCATCAGTTCCATTAAACCTGGTACATCCTGTGGTACATACCAGGTATACTGAAATGCAGAGCCTTCGGTAATAAAGCTGGAACGGAGGGCAAAAGGGTCAAAAGATGCTATCCATCTGCCATCGGCATAACGCCCCCGCACATACCCCGTACTGGTATCAAACACACGTTTATAGTTCATCGCACGGTTCATCAGGAGCCGATGGTCTTCTTTTTTACCCAGCATACCGGCCACACGGCCCAGCACATAATCGTCATAGGCATATTCCAGTGTTCTGGATACTTGTTCCATGGTGTGAAAAGCATCCGGCACCGCATCTTCCAGCGGGACATAACCATATTTCAAGTAAGAAGCCAGGCCACGGCGGCCACGGCCATCTTTATAGCTCAGGGAATCTTCATTCACGTGAAAAGCATTTTTGCGCATCACCTGGTAAAGCTTTTCGGCATCTTTCAGGCTAATCCCTTTCAATAGTGCATCTCCAATCATGGCAATGGCATGATCTCCGATCATGGCCGAGGTATAACTGTTCCAACAGGGAAAAACAGGGAGCCATCCACCTTGTTCGGCTTTTTTCAACAGAGAAGTAACCATGTCAGTTGTACGCCCGGGTTCCAGCAACAACTGGAGGGGATGCAGAGCGCGGTAGGTATCCCATAAAGAATAATCGTCGTAATATTTAAACCCTTCTGCCTTTTGTATACCTCCGGAACGGGCAAATGAATTGTAACTGCCATCCACATCACTCACTTCCCTTGGCAACAGTTTGCTGTGGTAAAGCGCGGTGTAAAAATTCACTTTATCTTTTGCGGAACCTTCTACTTTAATTTTGGAAAGTTCTTTGTTCCAGGCTGCAGCTGCCTGTTGCTCCAGAGCCACAAAATCCCAGCCTTGTATCTCGGCAGACAGGTTTTTCCGGGCCTGTTCCATGCTGGTAAAAGACGTACCTATTTTTACTTTAACCAGGTTGCCCCTGGTTAAAGACAGCCTAACAAAAGCACCCACAGCATTGCCGGTACTTTTTTCCTGTGCAACGCCCTTTTTAATGGTCCCACCGTTCCAGGTGCCCTGTGCAGCAAAACTTCGGTCGAATACCATTACAAAGTAGCCACTAAAGCCTGCCGGTTTGCCCTGGCCCTGGTAAATCCGGTATACAGGATTGTAACCGCTGATCTCCCTTTTTGCCGCATCAATCTGTACAAAACCCAGCCCCTCATCACTATTGGGCTCTACAACAATCCAGGCTTCCTGCTTTCCATCAAAGGTAAAATTAAGCAGGGCCGAATGGCTGAGCCCGGTCATCGCTGCATGGATGTTGTAATCTTCCAGTTTTACCCGGTAGCTGTAAGGTCTGGCCTGTTCCCCGCTATGGTTGAATCGCGAAGCCCGCTTTACAGGATCGGTTTCCAGCTGCCCCGCCATGGGCATAATGGTAAAACTACCATAATCCTGGGTACAGGAACCGCTGAGCCAATGACTGCCCCTGAAACCCTGCAACTGCTGGTCTTCATAATAGTAAGGTGCCACACATTTTCTTTCCGTAGCACGGGTTTGAGGGGTCCAGCTGGTCATCCCGTTTGGCACACCTACCGCAGGAAAGGTCTGCCCCCTCAGTTCCGACCCGTCCTGACTGTGCAACCTGGCACTTTCTGTAGTACTGATGGCAGTACCGATCAAAGGGTTTACATATCTGGTAAATTCCTGTGCTTTTAAATTGCTGAACTGGATGGCAAAAAAGGAGTAACATAAAAATGTTGCCTTTATGTAATACCTAAACTTAAAAAATTCTGGTTTCTGCATTAAGATTTATAACTTGGTTTTTACTTTGATTTTTTAAATTTACACTGCAATGCTGTTGCCTGTTACGGACAAAATGAGGCATAGACATGCAGAACAAAAACCACCTCTGTACGAGCTAATTAACTAGAGACAAATTGGATAACAGATCATACATTTTAAGGTGCATTGCCCTTATAGAACAGAAAGTAGATTGGGGAAAAACCCAGGATTGGGTAGATTATGACTTCAAAAATCTGAGTGACCAGATCTTTGAGAGTACAAAAGTGTCTATCAGCATAAGAACTTTAAAACGAATTATCCGCCAGGTTCCGGATGCTGAGGGTTATTATGAACCTCAGATGGCCACAAAAAATGCCCTGGCCCTTTACCTGGGTTTCCGCACCTGGGCAGATTTTAAACGGAGTGATGCCATTGAAAATAGGGAACAGCCTGAAGTGCTTAGTACCGGAAACAAGTCGGAGCCTGCCAGGCGGTTCAGTTTCCTGAACTGGCTACTCCCGGTAATAATCGTTCTGTTGTGTATCACTGCCTACCTGGTCTGGAAATCACAGCGAGCCTCAGCCGAGCTGACCATTAAAACAATCGTTCCTAATAATATTGCCATCAGATACGACTTAAAAGCAACCAGGTACAACAGTGCGGCAATTGATCTTGATTACGGTCTTTTTCGTCCGTTGGTTACCAGAAAAGGAGAATTTACCTATTTCTTTAAGCTTCCGGATAACTACCGCTTAAAGCTACTTGCAGATGGCATTGTGCTGGCTGCTCAGAATGTTCAGGTGGTGTCTAATGGCTGGAAATGTGTGGTACAGCAGGGACAAAAAGAAGTACTGGTTGGTGATACCAGCCTATTCCACTACAAGGGAGCTTTATCCTTCCGTTCAGACCGGTTAAGCAACATTGGCCTGGACCCCGTTGAAGATTACTGGACAGATTACCGGAACATCAAAGACTTTAATATAGACGGCGATAATCTGATCATCGAATTGGACATCAGGAATGATCCTGAAAATGGCGGCATTGATTGTTTTGACAGCAGTGTGGAATACCTTGGCGAATTTAAAACAGGCCGCGTTAAATTAGTGAAACCCAAATGTGCACAGTTTGCCTCTTTCGATTTCGGAGAAATCCATTACAATGGGAATTTTCACGACCTTAGCCCCCTGAGTATCGATCTTTCCAAATGGAAAAAAGTACGTATCGAGGTGATCAATAAAAGGGTCAATGTATTTATTGACGGCAAATCGGTTTATAAAAACAGGTACCATGAACCCATAGGAAATGTAAAAGGGATCAAATGCAAATTCAAGGGCGCAGGAGAAATTGACAATTTCAGGCTATTGAATATGAATCGGGAAGTGGTTTATGAGACTTCATTTGATGAATAATTTCTACACGGGCGCGTGGCGACAGGCTAAATTAAGCCCTGTAAGATGCAGGTTTTAACCAGCTACACGGTATTTTTACATTCAGCCTTCGCTAAAATATTTTTCCTGTGCTGTTTCACCGTTGATTCGGCAATAAATAATTTATCAGCTATTTCCCCGCTACTCAGCCCCTCGGCAATATTTTTAATCGGCAATTTTTCTTGCGGTTGCAGTAATCACATATTCTCTTTCGATCTTAGTGATGAGAAAAAGGAACATAAGTAATACGCCTACTAACATGGTAAACTTGGGAGACAAAAGTTCAAAGGGTAAAAAACGGTCTGGCAAAAGGAGTACCCCGCCAGACCGTTAAAGTACTTTTGCAGCTTAAGCCCATAGTCTGAAAGGAAAGCCGCCAATATCTATTTTATACGCTTTCCAGTAAAAAATCACCGCTGATTCCCAGTTTCGAGTGAACTGCTTTTAGAAATGGAACATCTGGCTCTCTTTTGCCGGTAAGTATTTGAGATAACTTAGAGGTTCCAATACCCAGTAAATCAGCAAGCTTTGCCTGTGTAATGTTCAATTCCTTTATTTTATGATGAATAACGGCATTTAACGGCATCTTTGGTGCTATAAGTGGTAAAATAGGCAATATTGAAGGTTACATCAGAAAAGGCCAGCCTTTAATAGGCTTAAAAAACGAAAAACAAGAAGCAATTTATTTTACGATGAATATGCTAAAAAGATTTATTTCTTTGAGACCACAAGCACTTCAATCGCACGCCTGCCTTTACTGATGACAAGCCCATACGTTGCCAACTGCTGGTTCAGCTCTTCCAGCGTTCTAAACTGTCCTATTTCCATTTTAATATCCGTTTTTGCTAGATCAATACAAGGAGGATATTTTTTTGCCATATCCACTACAAAAGCCAACACATCAGTTCCCTCCACTGGTAATTTATCCTCACTTTTCATGTTATTCTTATCGGAGATTGTTATTTGTCTCTTTACTTTATTAGCCGGCAGTTTTTTTAGCTCCAGACAATCCTTTATCCTTTCATCCCAATACACGTCCAGTCCCAGCAATTGATTCAGATCCTCCAGTGCGCTTTTCGAAAATTCCGCGTCATCCACATTACGCATGATTTTGCGTTCGTAGCATATACCATGCTCCAATAGCCATTCACGGGAAGATAGTTTATCCGAAAGATAACTGTATTTACTAGAGTCCGCTACCTCCCATGCTATCCGCTCTTTATTTAACAAAAACTTAGGCTTTCTAATCTTGGTATAAATAGAGATATAAGCAGCTAGTATAGGCGTATTTTTTATCGTGCCGTAGGTTCCATACCCCATTGTATCCCGATAGATTGTAAATCCGCGCTCCGGCACACCATCGCTATAACCCGTTAATACCGATCCACCCTTATCTGCAATAGCCCCGTTCCATCCCAAGGCAGTCTTAGGCTCATTGCTTTCAAAGTCATTTTTCAGTGGCAGCTGGATTTTCCCTTCCTGATAGAGACGCTCTACGTGCTCAGCCTTAGAGAAGTCTGCAAAGGTGATTGCCGCTACTTTATTTTTATATAACCAGGCCACATGCGGTAGGCCCTTATGGACAATCAGCTTTGACAATAACGTATCCGAGACGATAATGGGCAGCTTGACCTTGTTTTCCTTCAAATATTGGTTTGTACGAAAAAATTTGGTTATCGTAGCACTATCCTGCCAGGTGACGACAATGATCTGCAACTTATCCCCCAGTTTATCCTGCAATTTCTGAAGCTTTGGCATCGCTGCAATGCAATTACTACAGTATGTATCAAAAAAATCAAGTATAACGACCTTATCCTGTAGTTCATCAAGATTTACCTTTGCACTTTTATAGTTTAAGAGGCGATGCTCCATTCCAGCAGGAACTCTGTCCCCCACCTTCAACGCTCTGATTTGTCCATTTGCCTGAAAGGCCGTCAGGAGGAATAAGATTATCCCCGTTAAAATAGCAGTGTATATTCTTAGTTTGTTCATGATACTTTTTTCTCAATGTCTTTAATTAATTATTTATTAGCGTTTATTCTGTTCCATGCCAGTCAGGTCAATCACTTTCTGTGGAATCAGTACCGCATAGTTTAAACTACCAGGCTTCAAGGTAAAGGTCTTACCATTTACACGACGAGTCAGCTCCCTTGCAAATCTGCTATCCATATTGAGCCGTTTGAGATCAGCCCATCTTCGTCCTCTTGCGACCAGCTCCTTCCGGCGTTCCAGCAGTATAATCCGTAGCAGTGCAAGAGGGTCATCCGCAGTGACCGCCTGAAAGGCAGCCGTTTCCATCCTGTTTTTCAATAACGTATTCAGGTCATCCAGCGCAACAGTATTTCGCCCCAAGCGTGCAGCAGCTTCTGCCCGGATCAGATAGGCCTCGCTGGTGGTCAGCCCTATAAAAATCCCTGATGGATAATTGTCATAGGACGCCGTAATACTATAAGTGCTCACATCGGTATAACTGGGCTCAAAAAAGATGGTCTTTCGAAGATCAGCATCGGCATAACTTTCATACAACTCAGGGCTGACGCGTGCATAATAATACTGCATCAGATCAGAATAGCCTGTCGTGGCCGGAAAGAGCACTTCTGTATTGAACCGCTGGATCGGAAATTCGTCACTGGCATTCAATGTATTGAAATCTATCAGTCGAGCCTGGAGCCGCAAACACGAATCCGCATATTTATATGCCTCTTCGTAATGTTGCATGCCTAGATATACCCTTGCTAGAGCAGCATAAGCCGCTGCCCTTGCAGGTCTACCTTTTTTATTTTCGGCCACAGGTAGATTTGCAGCTGCTATCTTATAATCAGCTATAATCTGCTCATAAGAAGTCTTAAGATCTGACCGCAGCGAATTACCTTCCAGTGATGGCCTAGTGCGTATAGGAATACCCGAAGCAGCTGAAGCCTTTGACTCTTCATATGGCAAGCAAAAAACTTCGGCGATCTGGTGAAAAGCAAAAGCCCTGTAAAAATGCGCAGCCCCGAATACTTTTTTATAGTCATTGCCAGATTTCTGTGGCAGAGTTTCCAATACGGCTAAGATCTGATTACTGACAAAGACCACCTTATAAGTGCTCTGCCATTGGAAGTCACTTAACACAGGCTCGTTTGACCAGATATAGGCATTCTTTTCGTCCATATCTGTAAGCGCTTCGTAGTTTCCCGGCTCTATAAAAAAATCATCCGTACCACTCTCCCCGAGCGAGGGAAATCCGGTATTCATGGTGCTGTAATCATTCAGTAGCAATTCGCAGTCGGCGAGTGTCTGTGGTACAGCCATTCTGTTGTCGGGCTTTAGATCCAAATATTTTGAACAACCGACGAATAGTAGGACAAGCGGAAAAATTAGCTTTATTGGTTTCATCTATCTATCATTAAAGGTTAAAACTAGCTCCCAATGCAAGGGATAATGGTTCGGGCGTATAACGGCCATATTCGGGGTCTATTCCCCATTTATTGGCTTTCCAGAGCATCCCAATATTTTGCAAGTAGCCGTATATACGCAGGTTTTTTATCGGCGTACGGCCAAGTTTGCGAAACTGATAAGACAACTGAATATCACGTAGTTTTATAAAATCCGCTTTGGCAACTAATGCCGAAGAGTTTGCATAAAAACGGCTTTCGCTCATGGCTATTGGATATCGGAAAGCCGGCACGTCTGTTCTAGCCTCATCACCTGGCTTTTGCCAGCGCAGCGTATAGTCATTGTGGCCCATTCCTTCCAGGATAAAACTTTCATTCTGAAAACTTATCCGCTGAAAGGTATGTCCGAGCTGAAAGACGACATTAAATGACAGCTCCAGATTATTATAAGCGAAGGTATTGCGCAGTGAACCGAAAGAAACCGGTTTGAGTGAACCATGATTTTCCAAGGCATCCACTGTTGTGTTGTAGACAATATTGCTATAGTCCTCCGATATTACACCATTTACATAACCCCTCGCAGCCCCCGTCTCGGGATTCAGACCCGCCCATTTGTAGGTCAACAGGCTATACAGGTCAGCACCTTCAATAGGCGTGACTAACATACCATAAGGGCCAGTAACATAATCGACTCCACGTGCATTGTCGATATACGACTTTTTCACCCGTGTGCGGTTGTAGGAGAAAACAACGTTTGTCCGCCATGAAAACTGTTTCGATCGGATATTTTCTGTCACCAGATTGATATCCAACCCTTTTCCGAGCAGATCCGCACCATTGACATTCAAAAGCCCAAAGCCAGTGGTCGCATCTACCTGTGTCGTTGTGATGAGATCCTTTGGATATTTCTGATAGTATTCAAAAGATCCAGAAATCCTGTTATTCAATATTCCAAATTCTAGTCCAAGATTAACCATCCCTACCCGCTCCCAGCGCAGGTTTGGATTTGGCGGACTTTGCATGGTCGCATAGTTGAGCCCAGTGATATAATGCGGAGCATTCTCTTTGTATATAATCGGGTAGGCTGAGGTGCTATTGTTGACATTTCCATTATAGCCGTAAGTAGCCTTCAGGCGCAACAACTGAATAAGCTCGGCATCTACAAATGACTCCTTATGCAGATTCCATGCGGCGCCGACAGACCAAAAAGGTTGGCCACGATCATTACTCTTCACACCAAATAGGTTGGAGGCATCTTTCCGTACACTCGAGCTTACTGTATAACGATTGTCATAGGTATAAGAGGCATTAGCAAAATAAGAGATATACCGGTAATTGGTCGCCTCCATGGTTGAAAAGTCCACCAGTGTTTTCGTACCATCCTTACCATTCAAAGCCTTAATAGGTATCCCGTAGGGCATGGTCTGAAAAGACAAAGTAGTTGGATCTACACCCCAGAGGATTTTCATGCTCATATCACTTTTTACCTGACGGACCTCGTAGCCCGCTATTGCCGAAACAAGGTGTTTGTCGCCCCATTGCTTATCAAATTCAAGTTGCAACCGCCCTTGAAGTGTCTGGTTTTGGCGATCCATTTTATTCATATAATCGCCATAGGGTACGACCCAGGTCACATTATCCTGATCATAGGTAGCATGGTAGTTTAGCGTACTGCGCTGTTCATAGCTGCCTATACCCCGCCATACATCGTTGGGTTCAAACTGATATTGATAAGACAACAATCCATTCACTTTCCAATTGTCGGTGAGTCTATAATTCGCACCGAAGGTCAAGAAAGTTTCCTTCACACGGAGGATGTCGGCGGTCTCATTGATTTCCGCCAATGGTCTATACTTCCAGTCGAGCAACTTCCCGCCGCCGACAGTATCCCTAAAAATTGGGTTGAAGGGTACCGCATCCACCACAAGAGGATTCCCCTGCTCATCGGCAAGATCCAGGTACGGATAATTTCCAAAACCTCGCCCTACCCCTTCATAACCTGAGGAATTCAACATCGCTTGCTTTCGCTTTGACTCCGTATAGGTAAGGGCAAGCGAAAGATTTAAATTTTTGACCGGGTTAAATTCAGTCCGGTTCCGTAAGGTCATCCGTTCGTAATCAGAAGTAATGAGGCTACTCTTATTTTTATCCCACCCTACCGAAAAGAGCGTATTTATCTTTTGGTTGCCGCCTGTCAATTGCAGGTTATACTGCTGATTGAACGAAGGACGATAATAGTATTTGGTAAAATCATCGCGCATATCGATGCCTTTTAACTTTACCAGTTCAGCATCCAGCTCCTGCTGGTTGATAAGACCATCCCGGATCTTTTTCATCAACTGGATCACAGGCGTCTGCGCGATGCTATACTGATCTAGACGATTGGTCCAGTATCCCTGATCATACAGGTACTTTTCTAGATCGACATAATCCGAGGAGCGCATTTGCGGATAATAGTATAAATCGGGTTTCCGCCCTACAGTCATATTGGTATTAAAAGAAAGCTGGAATGGCTGGTTAAATGCACCTTTCTTTGTCGTGATAACAATCACCCCATTGCCCGACTGTGCTCCCCAGATCGAAGAAGCAGCTGCATCTTTTAGAATGGAGACATTTTCAATATCATTGGGATTGATATTCATAAAGTTTCCGTTAAAGATGTCGTAGTTGTTGGGATAGGGAACACCATCAATGACGACCAAAGGCCATACATTGGAGTTCATCGTGCTCATCCCCCGCACATTGATCCCCAGCAGTACACCCTTATTTTCAGGAAATACTTTCATTGAAGAAATGCTGGGTACCACATCCTCCAGCCTGCTTACAAAATCGGTGGATACTTTGCGATTGAGTAATTTATTATCCACAAATTCAAAACTCCCCGTCGCTCGTTCCTTCGGAATCTTTTGATATCCTGTGGAGACCACTTCTACCTCTTCCAGCTTATCTGTACTTAAAACCAGCTTAATCGCGCCGATCTCCTTTGCTGCAAGTATCTCCCTATTCTGATACCCCATGAAACTAATGATCAGTACAGCGTTCTCCTCTACATTCTGCAAATAGAACTCACCTTTAGCATTAGTTACGGCTCGCTGATTTGCTCCCTTTACTTTAATTGTTGCTCCAGGTAACGGCTCTCCTCTCTCATCCACAACGGTACCCCGCACGTCAATCGCCCGAAACAGATTCTGAACTGAATTCAGGATTTCATTCACCACCGATGGCTTCTTTTCCCTAACCGTTACAATTTTATTTTCTATCGTATAACTTAACGGCTGGTTTTTAAAGCAAATTTCAAGGGCTTTTTCAATACTCACCTGATTTAGATTGACGGTTACTGGATTGGAATTTTCCATCATGCCCTGGCTATAAAAAAAATCGTAGCCAGTTTGTTTTCTAATTTCGTCCAGCACCTTTGCTAGCCTAACATTAGTCTCTTTTATGCTCACATTCTGGCCATAGGAACTGGCACTGACCTGTAAAATAGCGGTTGTTAATAGTACTACAATTAGCCTCATTACCAACAAAATTTTAGCCATGCCAGCTCGAGGCCGGCATTGGTCTATATTGTAAAAAATCATTATGTTTGAATTGTTTGGGTTCTACTTGTTTTATAAGTCACATTGTTAACCAGGTTAACCTGAACATTTAGCCGGAAGTGTAGCAAGCACTTTCGGCTTCGTTCTTGTCAAAGCATCTGCTATGGGCCGTTTTTGTAAAATATTTCCATGTTTATAGTTTAGTTTGAATTGATATTTCTATTGATTATTTCCCTACGGTTACGTTTTTCCCTTCTATTTTAAATACAACTTTACCAGTTGATTGCATACTCCTCAAAACTGCAGAAATTGGCTTGTTCCGTAACACCTTTCCTCCAAAAGTCTGCGCAGTATTTACCCCAGATTCATACACAATGTCAACATCGTACCACCTGGCTATTTTTTGCATGATGCTGTGTAGACTTTCATTATCAAAAATAAATTCTCCGTTTTTCCAGGCGATAGCTGCCTGGGTATCCACTTTATGAATTTCTATGTTTGCACCTGTGTTTACAGCCTCATACCCAGGCTTCAGGATTTTTCTTCCGCCTGTTCCTGATACCCTCACACTCCCTTCTAAAAGGGTGGTTTTAGTACCACCACCATCTGCATAACTGTTGATGTTAAAATGAGTACCCAGCACTCTAACTTCCTGCTGATCGCTACTCACTATGAAAGGATGTTTTTTATCTTTTGCTACTTCGAAATACGCCTCACCCTGTAGAACCACTTTCCGCTCTCCACCAGCATTTAAGACAGTAGCATAAGTTAACCTTGAATCTGCATTGAGCCATACTTTAGTCCCATCAGATAGGGTAATTTGATAGGTACCACCTCGTGGTGTGCTGATGGTTTGAGCAGATTGCTTTGTTTCACCTTCTTGCGATGAAGGGGTTAGAACAGCACTACCATCATTGTACATCAAACTCGAAGCACCTATAATCAGTCCTGTTTTTGTATCATTAAGTGCAATTGTTTTACCATTAGCTAAAGTAATGGTCGCCTTATTCTTTCCTGGTTCCACATCATTTGCATAGTGGTAAGCGCCGGGAGACTCACCAGCTGGGCTAACAGGATAATACAACCACAAAGTCATAGTAATTACCGTAACTGCTGCTGCAATCGCTGCTATTCTACGTGGCCAAAGGTTTAGCTTTTGGGCTTTGTAATGCAGAGGCAATCCATTTCGGATCTGGTTTAATTCAATCTGAATTTCCTCATCAGACAAATCCAGGTCACGCACCTTGCCAAGCATAATCCATTCCTCAATTAGGGCTAAGTCTTCGGGAGTTTCCTGCCCTGCCTTGTATTTACCTATTAACTCCTTTGCATTCTTTTTATTCATAAAGCTTGCCTATTGGGGCAATTCACTTACATGACAACTTACAAAGCCTAAAGGGTTAAAAAAAAATGAGAAAACTTTTAGAGCCTAATTTAGACTTCAAAATCTTAAGCGCATGGTGCATGTGACTCTTAACGGTTTCTTCCGAAAGATCTAATTCCGCGGCTATATCCTTGCGGCTATATTCTGTTTTACGGCTGAGTTCAAATACTTGTCTCATTTTACGAGGAAGAGCAGCAATCTCTTTTTCAATCAGAGTGGTAAGTTCATTGTGTCTTAAGAGATGATCAGCACTGTCTTCGCTAAACTCAAGGTAATTTTGGAAAGCGTCCAAATATCTCGCAGAAACCTTTTGATGCTTAATTCTATTCAATATCCTGTTCTTTACGGCAGTAAAAATAAAAGGCAGTATTCCTTTAATGATTACCACTTGCTCATGGTGTTCCCATAAATACAAGAAGACCTCGTGCAGGATGTCTCTGGCGTCTTCCTTATTCCCAATACGTTTGTAGGTAAACACATAAGCGACCTCTTCATACCGATGGTAAATTTCAGTATAAGCATATTGATCACCCTGCTTCAACAAAGCAAGAAGTTCTTGATCGGAATATGTGCGGTAAGGTAACATTTACTTATTTGCGCTCAGGGAAATTTTCAACATATCACAACAATGTTAATGCATTTCCTGCAAATAAGTATAAAATATCAAGGATATTTATATTAAGTTGTATGCTCCTCTATAGTATTACGAATAAGACAAAAGCTATTTCTGAACTTTAAAAGAGGATGCCTTTGACATCCTCTTTTGTTTACACTATTTATCAAAAATAACCAGACATTCAATTTTTCTCTCGACCTCTTCTACTGAGAAGCCATTACTTTCCATTGCTTTTTTCAAACTCACTAAATCATTGACCGCGAATTGGGATGCAACTCTTGTAATTAAAGGTACTCCTTCGATGATCAATGGTGGAAAATCGGGATTAGCGATTTCCAAGAGTGTTTTCCAGTTACCTATTTCAATATCACCGGATTGAACTTTATTTTTTAATTGGGGATCGGGTCTGATTAGCCATACCCTAGCTTTTTGATGCTCATAAGTCGCGTGAATATTTAAACGATTAGCAAGTTCTGTGAGTAAAGCACTATTCCTTTTAGAAGATTCCATGCTAGTTGGCCAATCCGAGGAAAAGCAAAAGGCATTTTTTTGTAGCCAAAAAGATTTTGGAATACTGTCTACATTAATAAATCTATCCAGATTACGGACGTTCAATATAATACGTTCCTTTTTCATCAGCGGCAATTTCTTTTCCAAGCCAATAACATAAAGCAAAGCGGGTATCGGATCCACATTGGTCATGTGATAGGTTAATTTTTGATTTGAAGTGTCGATCCGATACTGAAGCGGATAGCCGATTTTGTAGAATCCAAACTTTGAAATATAACTATCTTCCAGCTGTGAACCCCCAACTACGGCAGAATCAACCGCAAAGTCATTTTTAACCGGCCAATTGGTAATATCTTTTTTGCCCAAAACCTTTTCAATATTGTCCGAAGTGACCATATCTTTGCCCGTAATAGCTATCACGGTATCTTTATAAATCCACACCACATGTGGTACACCCTTGTGCGGAAAAGATCCACTAAACCATTTATCTTCTATCACAATCGGTAGCTTATTCCCTTTCACATAATCGTTCTTACTGAAAAACTTTTCGACAACAGTCCTACTTTCGGGCGTTACCATCAGCACCTGCACCTGATCTTTGAATTTCACCTGAAGATCATTCATAAACGGAAAGGACGCAATACAGGAGGTACACCAAGTCGTAAAAAAATCGAGCAACACCAGCTTGGATCCAAACTTTTTAATAGGCAGTTCGCTCTTCCCATCCAATAGCGTGTGATTTTTTTGCCATTGGATCACATTTTGAATAGCGAGTTTTCGTTCCTGCGCATTTAATACTACAGTATTGAATAGCATCCAGCAGATGAATAAATATTTTATATAATTTTTCATAATTCAATGTTATTATCTTGGATTTTGTTGAATAGTGTTCGTTAGGTTGACTACCCGAATTGGAATCAAAAATGCAAACCGAAGATCGCCAGTGGGTAGTATGTAGGTCTGATCTCCCAATTTTCTTTTCAGCTCGACAGCATATTCTTTTTCGGTGCTGAGGCGTTTGATATCCATCCACCTCGTATTTCTCAAGATCAGTGATTTGCGACGTTCATCTAAAATCTTCTGCATGGATTTCACAGCTCCTTCGTACTTTATATCAGCATAACTATCCCTTAGCCAGCGCTTACGCAATAGGGTATTGAGGGTCTGCAATCCCAAGTCCAATTGGCCGGTCCTTCCTGCTGCCTCTGCATGGATGAGGTACACCTCATCCATGGTCAGTCCACAAAAAGAAAACGAATTTTGAGCACCATCAAACTTTCCTTTGAATACCGCCTTTCCCGGGCTTCCCTTTGAAAAATAAATCACCTTTCGCAGGTCATTATCGTCATAGGAGCTGTACAAAACAGTATCTACAAAACAAGTACCCGGCGATAATGTGACATTCGCCCCAGTGACGGCATGGAACAACACCTCTTTATTGAACAACTCAAAAGGTGTCAGTGAAGTGCTGTTCAGCTGATTAAAATCAATCAGTTCACTGTTGATTGCCAAGCATTCTTGGGCAGCGTTCTGTGCCAAGGGCCAATCCTGCATGATCAATGCTACCCGGGCCAATAACGCATATGCAGCAGCCTTGGACGGCAGTGTCTTGACTGCCGCCTGAGCCGGAAGAAGGTCTATCGCCTGCAGCAATAGATTTTTGATCTCGGCATATGAACTTTCGAGGTCAGTGCGGTATGATATTTCATCCACATTGGGCGAATTACGCAATACAATACCCAGCAGTGACGCTGCTGTACTGTCGTCATACGGAAGTGTAAAGGCATCTGCGATCTGCTGATAAGCAAAGGCTTTAAAAAATAGTGCCTGCCCTTTGATCAGGTCATACTTAGTGGGATTATCGCTCCGATTTAATCCTGATAGGATATCGATCACCTGATTAGCTATTGCCACCACCTTGTAGCTTGCCTGCCAGTTGGTATAGTTGACGTCGAGCTTTGCTTCCCAGATGTATATGTTCTTTTCCGCTAGATTCGTAAAAGCATCAAAATTTGCCTTTTCAAGGTAATAGTTGTCGGCTGCAGCTTCAGCAATCGGCGAATAAGCAGAATTCATACTGGCGCGATCATTCAATAAAGCTTCGGCATCTTCCAAACTCGTAGGCACCCGCATTTTAGCATCGGGCTTTAGATCCAAAAATTTGGAACAGGATACAAACAGTATCCCCATTATTACTGGTACACATATTTTTAAGTTCATCTTTAACAATTTAAAATCCAACATTGATACCAAACGAAGCGGAGAAAGGCAGCGGAATAGCATCCCGATATTCTGGATCTATTCCATATTTATTGGCCCGCCATAGTATGGTATTCATATTCTTCAAAAAGGCGTTGACGGAAAGTGACCGGATCCCCTTCCATTTACCCAGGTCATAGGACACAAAGATATCCTGCAACCTGATGTGATCCCCCTTGATGACCAGCGCATCTGACTTCTGAAAGAAGCTATCCCTAAAGGAATCCATTGGATATTTAAGTGACGGTATAGCTGTCCCAGACTCATCACCTGGATTCCGCCACCTTAGCGCGTAGTCAGGGTGTCCTATCCGCGAATCTGCTGCACCGATCTGGGAGAATGTGCTCCTGAAAAATTTAAAGCCGAACCGTCCCTGTATATTGAAGCGCATCGAAAACTTTCCTACCACAAATTCATTAGCGATATTACCATAGTAAGTAGGTCTGCCCGGCCCTAGATCAACCAGATTTTCCGTACCACCATATAATATTGATAGATAATCTCTTGACAGCTCGCCGTTTAAGTAACCCTGCGGATCACCCGTATTCGGATCCAGACCTGCAAAAGGAAAGGCCAGTACGGCAGCTTCGTCATGTCCTTCCAGGAGAAATGAGCCCGCAGACCCCGAGTTGTAGACATAAGAATCCGCAGTAGGCAGTTTATAAGCGTATTTGACCACCTTGGTCCTGTTTTTACTCAGCATCATGGTCGATAACCAAGAAAAGCTGTTGGTCCTGACATTCATAGTATTCAGTGTTAGTTCAAATCCTTTTGAACGGAACTGCCCACCATTCATGATCATATTATCATATCCGGTTGTCGGATCGAGTTGCATATTGGCCAGCAGGTCTTTAACATTCCTGACATACCATTCAAAAGACCCCGAGAGCTTGTTGTTAAACACACCGAAGTCGACCCCAAGATTTATAGTCTGGCTCCGCTCCCACCTGAGCGAAGGATTGGCGGGCGTAGCAATATTGGCATATCTCAATCCAGTCAATAGGTCATTGCCACGATATTCAATGATCGGCAGCGCGGCATAGTTGCCATTCACCCTTCCCGAAAAGCCATAAGTTGCCCGCAGCTTGAGCAGATCAATCTGCCAATGCTTTAAAAAAGATTCTTTGGATAATATCCAGGCCATTCCGGCAGACCATAGCGGTTGCCATTTTTGGTTAGATTTGACCCCCAGTAAATTGGAAGCATCCTGCCTGACACTAGCATTCAATATATACCGCTCTTTAAACGTATAGTTCGCGTTTGCAAAAGCGGAAAGATAACGGTTGGTCAGCTGCTCTAAAATAATCCCTTCCTGAATACGTGATCCTCCAGTTTTGCGATTGAAAGTCGGAAATAAAGATATAAAATCCATGGATACAAAAGACAGGGTATTCGCATCATAGCCATAGATCAGCCTGTCATCCGATTGATAGTTCTTTTGCCTGACCTCAGCCCCAGCCAATATATCCAGCTTACTATTGCTGCTGTTTAGATCAGTACTATAATCCAGCTGTAACCTACCTGTATGTGCATTAGAATATCGATTCCCTTTGGACAATATCCCCCCGATCGGAACCGGAGTCCTGAGCACCACTTTATCATTGTACTGCGTATACAGATTAATCCGGTTGCGCGCACTAAAAGATCCTTGCCCTACCCAGTCATCTACCGCTGATGATACCGTCTGATATGCATAAATACCCTGGATACTTAGCTTAGGAAGTATCTTGTAAGATACATTCAGATTAATCATCAGGTCGCCAGTTCTATATTTATTAAAATTATCCTTCCGTTCTTTTAGCGGGTTGTAGCTCCAGTCCAGCAGCTTGCCATTCCCTGCTGTATCGCGGTATATCTTCCGATAAGGTACCGCATCCGATGTAATGAAATTACCCTGACCATCCGTCAATCTGAGATAAGGCCATTCCTGTCCTATGGTAGAGTTTTGGTAGCTAACCTCCTGGTTCATACTATAGTCCCGCGCCCCTACATGCGTATAATTAATATCCGTATTCAGGTTTAAATTTTTGATTGGATTGGACTTAACGGAAACGCGGAGTGTCTTACGGTTATTTTCCGAATAGTATTTCGAGTTTTTATTATCGTCCAGTCCAGCAGATACATTGTAGGCTATCCTAGAATTCCCACCCGATAAATTCAGTGCATACTGTTGCATGATGGATGGCCTGTACACATATTTGTAATAATCATCCCTGATGTCATAAGTACGGTATTCATCTATCAATCTATTTCCATCCGCTGCTGTCATCTCACCTTTCTTAATTTTATTCAGGATTTCGACTACTGGAGTGAGCGTCGGAAAGCTCGTTTTATTATTCAGTTTGCTATTAAAATAACTGTTGTTAAACAGATAGGTCTCATAATCTATGAAATCTGTACTTTTCATAAATGGGAGGGCATAGATATCTGGTCGCTCCTGAACCGTCAAATTGCTGGCGATAGAAAGTCTAAAGGGGCTATTAAAATTCCCCTTTTTCGAGGTAAGTACAATGACACCACCGCCACCATTGGTCCCCCATATGGAAGTAGCAACCGCATCTTTCAGCACCGATACGGACTCAATATCATTGGGATTGATATCCCGCAGGTCACCTTCAAACAATACATTATCCAAGACAATAGTCCTGGATGTATTACCAACCATCGCTGTACGCCCCCTATTTTCAAAATTGAACTGGGGTAAATCCGCATATTGGCTCTGATCTCCCCATTGATAGTCTTTTTCAAAACGGGTGCTTACGCTCGCATTTTCCAGACGATCCAAAATGGTCGCCCCCATACGCTTGTTTAGCAGTTTACTGTCGATGAGCTCAAAAGAACCGGCAGCCCGCTCTTTGGGTATTTTCTGAAAACCAGTATTTACAACCGCCACCTCTTCCAATTGATTCTCCAGCGGTATCAGTTTTACAGTCAATAATACTCCGGCGGTATACGGCACTTCCAATCGCTTGAATCCCACATGGGAGAAAGAGACAGTACCTTTAGCATTTGAGACTGGCAATGAAAACGAACCGTCCTTATTAGACGAGGTCCTACCCTTTTCACCTTCGACACGGATGGAAACACCTTGGATCGGCTTACCGTCAACAGAAGATACGACAGTACCGCTGATATCAATATCAGCCCAGCGCTTAGCCAGACGGTCAAGAAAGGCAGGTTCCTCTTTCTTCTTTATAGAAACACTCCTCCCCTCAATCTGAAAAACCAGATCCAGGCCATTCAAAGTATTTTTTAAGGTCTCTTCAATCGTAGCATTGGATACCACAACACTCACTTTCTGATTCTGGGAAATCGTATTCGCATCATAATAGAAATCATACCCGCTTTGTTTCCTGATCTCCTTTAACACAGAAAATATAGAAGCATTGGATTTATTCATCGTAATGCGCTGCCCGAAGCTCGCTGCACTCACCTGAATGAGGGATGCTATCAATATAACGGTAGTTAATCGCATAATTAGCATAATTTTATGGTACAGCCGAAGCCTACCAAATGGTGATATTTTATCGTACATTTGTTCAGTTTGGTTCTATGCAGGCGCCTCCTGTCTTCGAAAACTATGGCGTACTGCGGTTGACACTTTGTTGTTTAATAAATTGTTCCAAACACAAACCAGGGGTGTAATCACTTCTGGTTTGCTTGGTCTTTAATTTTTCTGTCGTAATAGTTTGTTCATGCGCTCGCTTTTGGTATAATTCTATTAATTGCTGTAATAAATTGATGAACGTTACTTAGTTATGAATACCTTCTTTCCTTCAATCCTGAAGTGCACCTGCCCGGACCGTTCAATTAATTTTAATACCGCCGATAAATCATTGTTACGGGAAATCACTCCATTGGACTTTATCGTATTAGGCACCGAACTATCGTAAACCAGTTCCACATCATACCAGCGGCTAATCTTTCTCATGACCGATCGGAAATCCACATTTTCAAAGTAAAAATCCCCTTCTTTCCAATCTACCACATCCTCTGTATTGACTTTTGCAGTCCTTATTGAACGGCCATCATTAACCGCCTGAAAGCCTGGTTTCAATACCTGCCGTACCGTACCAGAACTCACCTGAACAGCTCCTTCCAGCAGAGTAGTTTTAACTGCCACCTCATCCGAATAAGCATTCACATTAAAATGCGTACCCAGCACTTCCACCTCTTGTCCAGCAGTTTTCACTACAAATGGATGCACTTTATCCTTAGCAATTTCAAAATAACCTTCACCGCTTAGTTTGACTATGCGCTTCCCACGCTCATTTAAAGAAGCAGCATAGGTCAAACTCGAAGCAGCGTTTAAATAAACCAAAGAGCCGTCTGGCAAACGCACTTTATAAGTTTCCCCTTTAGCTGTAGATAAGGTATTGATCCTGGCAGGATCAGCCTTTCCCGCTTTTATTTCATAAACCAGCTGGCCATCCGCAGATTTGCTGATCGAAACACCCGCCTCACTAGCCAGCTCTCCATTAGCCACATCATCCAAACGGATCTTTTTACCATCAGCTAGTGTAAGCGTAGCCCCAACTTTTCCTGGCTTCGCGTCATGAATCGAAGCGCTGCTCAGACCAGCATCTGTTTGATCATTCCTATAATTAAAGAAATAAACACCTGAAACAATCAATGCTACTGCTGCAGCAACCGCCACTATACGTGGCCATAATTTCTGAATCTGTTTTCCCGATTTCAACCTTGCTGCTATGCCGGCATAGATGTCATTTACCTCTTGTACTGAGAGTTTGCTTTCTTTACCAGAACTCAGTACATCTTCCGCCTCATCATCAATCACCTTTTGCCATTCCAATGGATACAGACCATTTTTTAATATCGCAAATACTTCTTCAAGCTCCCCTTGGGTGCACTGCTCATTGATGTATTTCTGAAAGAGGGTTATGATTTGCCTATCCAATTTTCGCCATTTTGTAACTTATACAACTGGCAGCAGCACCCGGTATATTCCAGGTATTAAAAAAATGTGAACTAATTATTAACTCACTGATTTAAAGACTAATAATTTTTAAGATAAGCGAGCAATAACAGGATCGCATTTTTAAAGGTAATGTACTCCTTTATCAATCTTAAAGCTTTAACCATCTGTGCATGTACAGTACCTTCAGCGATTCCTAGCTCCTGGGCTGCATGCTTATAAGACATTCCCTGGATTTTACATTTGGTGAAAACCGCCTTACACTGAGGTGGCAATTTCTCTATTGCTTCTTTCAGCAATTCATTACTCTCAGTATAGTCCAACTGAAGATCAGTGGTATCTTCAGAGAAAGGAGTATATTTTTTGATCTGGTCCAGTATCAGCGTCTCATGCTGTACCCTTTTCAGCATATTCAGTAAATGACGCTTTGCAATGGTATACAAAAAAGTCTTAAAGGGTTGATCAGGATCGATCTGCCCACGGTTATCCCACAATTTAACAAATACATCCTGTACCACATCTTCAGCCAGTTCCTTAGATTTAGCAATACGCAGAATGAAATAATGCAATGGTTTTAGATGGCTTTCATACAATGGGCGTAATGCGCCCTGGTCACCTTGCTGAAGCAAAATAATCAGTTCTCTTTCTGTAAGCCCTTTATATTTCCCCATTACCTGAAATCATGAAATATTCGCAATTATAGATAATTTTGAAGTATAACCGTTATAAGAGCTGCCAAATTATTAAAAGAACATGGCACAGAAGGCAAACAGATCATCTATATCATTTACTATAGTCGATATGTCAAGTCCTATAACCTCATACAGAATAAAGATCTGGCGGCTTACCTGCATAGGAATGTCAGTTACTTCAGTCAATTGCTTAATACACCTATTCACATGGTAAACTTGGGGAGACAAAAGTTCAAGGGTAAAAAAACGGTCTGGCAAAAGGGGCACCCCGCCAGACTGTTAGTTATCAATGATGGTAGCTATTATGGGGGCCGGTATGGCTGCAGCGTACTGATCATTAACTTAAATTATTAACATTTTAAACCTTACAATTATGAGTTGGTATAGCTTCACAGGGTCAAACCCTGCCAATGCAAATGATTATACTCTGGTGAGTGGAACACCAAGCTGTTCTACCCCTACTCAACGATTGTGTGCCATTCAAGCTAATGATGATGGTTCAAATCATCCAGATTTGGATAATGCTATCTTATCTGAAATGGTGCAAGCTTTAGATTCGCAAAATAATACGGCAAATGTTCGACTTAAAGCAAGATAGTTGTTGAATTAAGTATATCCATGAGGAAAAGGATATGGCTATGCGCCATATCCTATCCTTTTTTAGTACTCTTCGATAACCAAAACATCCATTTCACTTAAGCCATATTCAGCCTTAATCCCATAACGGACAAGTTGCTTATTCAATTCTTCCAGACTATTGTATGGCGCAATTCTTAATTTAACATCGCTATTTACCTCGTCCAGTATCGGTGGAAATTGCATGCTCATATCCGTAAAGCCAGCAAATACCGCTGTCCCTCTATAGGTAACCGCATCAGTAGGTTCTGGGTTGTTTTCCGTTTGGGCCTTAGTTGGAACTAGGCGTAAAACCTTGATTTTACGCACATCAGGTTTTATGGTTACACCGTAGAAGCTTTTAAAGTCTTCTAGTATAATATGTGCGAGTACTGAATCTGGTCGGGTTACATGATCATATCGTTCATAGCAAATGCTATTTTTAGTCTCCCAAAACGGGTCGGATTGTTCGAAATCATAAAACTTCGAAGAGTCTTTCACCTGCCAGATCACTCGATCCATTCGTGGCACGTACATTTTCTTTTTCAATTTAGCTTTCGCTGCCAGTCCAAGCAATGCACTATAGATAGATGTATTATAAACTGAACTTTTGTAAAGTCCAGTTGTCGAGTCTGATTCCATTCTCCATGATTGATAAGGTATTCCCTCTTGAAAGCCGGAAATTAACGTACCTGCTTTAAAATTTGTTGATGCACTTTGCATCTGGCCTTTTAGGTCAGCCTTTCCATACTCGTCTCTTAAGGGGAGATTGATCTGCTTTTCTCTATGTAACTTAAGCAAATTTTCCGCAGTGATATAATTTGGGCCCGTTATAGCTTGCACACGACCTTGATAGATAAGTACTTCATGTGGCACAGACTGATGTGGAAATAGATCTTTTAAATAGGTGTCGTCATAAATTACGGGCAAATTTACTTTATGATCGATCAAATACTTATTTTGAGCAAAGAACTTCTCCATCGTTTCCCTATCTTGCCAGGTAACGGTAATTATTTGGATTTTATCACCATAGGTATTTTGTATATCCTGCAAATGCGGCATCAATTGTATGCATGAAGCACAATAGGTATCGAAAAAGTCTAATAGGACAACTTTTTTTTTCATCTTTTTCCAATCTATTTTCTTGAGGTTACCACGTATTAACGACACGTTATCTGGTGCTATGAAAGTATCCCCTACCAATAACCTTTTTTTAAGATCTATTTTATAATTTGGCTGAGCTTTCGCTACAAGTACACTGCATATCAGCGCAATTATGTATATGTATAATAGTCTATTTTTCATGTGTTTTGTTTTTATATTCTCATCTTTTATTTTGAGAAAGACCTGCCAAGTTTATCACCGTTTCTGATAACATGTAAGCATATTTAGGACTATTGGGCGCTAGAGAGTAACTCTTCTCCCCGAGTGTTCTTACTAATGTTTTCTGAAAGCGAGGGTCTAAATTGAGCCTTTTGAGGTCTGCCCAACGACGTCCTCTAAAAAGTAATTCTTTCCTGCGCTCGTTGACTATAAGTGACAATAACTTATTAGGATCATTCTCAGCAATTTCCTCATAAGATGTATTCTTGTTCCAACGGTTTTTGAGCAACTTATTTGTACAGGCTAAAGCCTCCCTCATATTTCCAATACGACAGGCTGCTTCTGCTTTGATCAAATAAACCTCACTGGTGGTAAGCCCCATAAAAATATTGGCTGAAGATTTATCATAACTACCTTTGAATAAAAAGGAATTTGGGGGATTGTTAGTAGCCTTAAAAAAGATGCCTTTGCGCAGGTCATTTGTATGATAGCTGTTATATAATTCTTTGTCCATCAAGGCAAAATTGGCTCCCATGATCCCTAAAGTTGTCGATAATGCTGAATACAAAACTTCAATATTAAACTTTGGAATTGGTAAAGCATCTGTTGCCTTAAGACTATTAAAATCGATCAACTCAGGTCTCAACCGCAGACAAGAGTCTGCGTATAAATATGCATTGTCGTAATCTCCCATATCTAAATAAGCTCTGGCAAGTCCCGCATAGGCCGATGCTTTAAAAGGCCTGCCTTTCACGCTTTCTACAATAGGGAGATAGGAAGCCGCTGATTTAAAATCGGAGATAATCTGATCGTACGTATCTTTCAGATTAGCACGGTTTGACTTACCGTCTATTCCGGGATCCAGGCGTAAAGGGATTCCAAAGTCATTAGGTGCTGTATTTATTGTATAAGCCGGACAATGCAATTCTGTCAATATATGAAATGAATACGCGCGTATAAAATGAGCGGCTCCTTTACAACGAGCATACTCCTCCATATTATCAGCGGCATTAAGCCGTTTTAAAATGTCCAATACTTGGTTTGCAACATAAACAGCTTTATATGGTCTTTGCCACTGAATAGCATCCGTGTAAGGTTCATCGGCCCAAATATAGGCATTGCGCTGATCCAATGAAGATGCTGCATTCCAGGTCGCATCAGTTACATAATAGTCATCCGTGCCCAGTTCCCCGTATATAGGAAACCCTCCTGTCAAATTGGTATAATCGTTTAACAACAGCTTTGCATCCTCCAAGGACTTGGGTATAGTCATATGGATATCGGATTTTTTATCCAAAAATGAATTACATCCTGTTAGTAATACTACCCATACAATGAAATAATGATAATATAGTTTCATATTCTTCAAATTATAAGTTAAAATTGATCCCTAGTGAACACATCAACGGATCAGGATAAGAATTTCCAAATTCAGGATCAATACCTTTTTTATTTGCGCGCCATAATGTTCCTATATTTTGAAAATAGCCGTAAAGACGGCAATCTTTCAGTCCAAAGCGACTTAAGTAAGGGATCTGGACACTACATTGGATGTCGCGCAACTTGATTTGTCCAGCATTTTCTACCAGTGTTGAGGATTGCATATAAATCTCACTTGCAAGCGAACTATTGGGATAGGTAAAAGCTGGTACATTGGTCGTCAGCTCATCTCCGGGCTTTTGCCAACGGAGCGCATAATCCGAATGGCCAATGTATCGGTCGATAAAATAACTATTACTGAATGATGAACGCAAAAATTTGTGCCCCAGTTGGAAAGCAATATTGAAAGAAAGTTCAACATTTTTAAATCTGACAGTATTCTGCAGTGAACCAAAATAGAGCGGCCTTGTCGACCCATTGTTCTGTAACTGATCCAATTTGCTATTTCTGATTGCCAGGTAATCCTTGCTGATTTCGCCATTAAGATAGGCCCTCGGGCTACCATCTTCCGGATCCAGTCCAGCCCAACTATAGCTCAGTAGCGCATATAGGTCGGCGCCCTCCACAGGAGTCATTGGACTCGAATTATTTCCAGCCATATACAGGTATGAAGGGTTTGACGGACTGGTATAAGCTTTGGTCACCAAGCTTTTGTTATAAGAAAAAACCAGATTATGCTGCCAGCCCCAATCTTTTGACTCTACGGATTTTGCCTGTAGTGAAATATCCCAACCCGTAGTTTTGGTATTTGCATAGTTCACTGTAAGTGTACTGTATCCTAGCGTCGGGTCCACTGGTGCAACCGAAATTAGATCTTTTCCCCACTTTTGATAATATTCGACACTACCATTCAGACGATGTTTAAATAAGCCAAAGTCAACGCCGAAGTTGAGATTAGCAATTCGTTCCCATCGTAGTTTAGGATTGGGCGGTGTACTCATTATTGCATAGTTCTGTCCCGTGATACTGTTTACCGCCGATTGAACACTGATAATGGGATAGGCTGCGACAGAATTGTTGACGTTACCATTATAACCATATGTCGTCCTAATTTTAAGCATGTCAATCCAGCGACTGCTCAGGAAGTCCTCTTTAGAAATAAGCCAAGCTAGTCCTGTAGACCAAAAAGGCTGTCCCCGATCATTGGCCTTGACACCAAACAGATTTGAGGCATCCTTTCGGAAACTAGCGCTTACGATATACTTTTGATCGTAGCTGTAAGAACCGTTGGCATAATACGATAAGTACCTATTCGTGAGTGCTTCTATTCGGCCATCGTCAGGTAAAGCATATGTACCAAACATTCCGTTGAGGTATGGTACTTCCTTTCCAAAAGCGGTCGATTTAAATGTTCCTGTCTCCCTATCGTAGCCATAGTACTGAGACACCAAAAGGTTCTTTTGCAATTGCCGGACATCATAGCCCGCCAGAAGATTTATCTCGTTTTTCAGATTCCATATTTTATTGTACTCCATATTTAATCTACCGTGATGGATATAACTGTTCCAGTTATTTGTAATTAACTGTTCACCTACAGGCAGATTCCATGTGACCTGCTTATCATCCCATGACGCATAATCGTTGATCATAGAACGGAGATAATAAGATCCGAGGCCACGCCAGGATTCTATTGGATTTTGGGTATTTTGATAAGAATATAGGGCATGGAGCTTCAGACCAAAGTTCAGGGAATAAGAAGCCGAAAAATTAGCCAGAATTTCATGAAGTTTTTGGGTTACTTTTGACTCATTGATTTCATTTAGCGGCGAATAGTTAAAGCTTTGCAACCTTCCATTGGCCAATGTATCACGATAAATACGGTTAAAACCTGAAATATCATAACTTAGCGGGATACCCTGTTGATCGGCCAAACGCAGGTAAGGCGGGTTTTCAACACCTTTCCCCAAGATGTTATAGCCAACAAAATCCCAACTATCCACTGATTTTGACCGGGTATAGGTCATCGATACATCTAGCAGGAGATTTTTTACGGGCTTAAACTGAGATGCCGATCTCAATACCACCCGATTGTAAGAAGAAGTGACAAGTTCGTTGTTGTTACCGTCATAGCCTATGGAGAACAATGTATTTGCTTTGTCTCCACCACCTGAGATCTGCACATTTACCTGTCGGTTTATCGCTTTACGGTAGATATATTTTAAAAAATCATTTCTTTGGTCCTGACGGCCAAGCTTATCCTTTAGCGCTTCTAATTCACCCTTGGAAATATTCCCATCACGTTGATCTTTCATTGACCAGACAATATCTATCGGGTTATAATACAAGTCATTAAAGTACGAATCATATCGCCCCTTATCAAATAAGAGTTGTGTCAGATCAATATAGTCCTTTGTTGTCATCTGGGGATAGTAAAAAAGATCAGGCTTGTTCTTAATACTTATATTTGAATTGAATGCGATCTTAGGCCGAGCATTAAATTTCCCCTTTTTGGTTGTAATGACTATGACACCATTACCCGATTGAGCTCCCCATATTGATGCTGCCGAAGCATCCTTTAAAACTGAAATATTCTCAATATCATTTGGGTTGATATTATTGAATTCACCAAGCCCATAATCAGCAAGTTTACTTTCATAGGGTACACCATCCACGACTATCAGCGGGCTTGCAGCTGTCAGCGAACTTTGCCCTCTGACATTCATCCGCATCAGAAACCCCTTCGTCTCCCGTTGCCCCTTATCGAAGATTGCTATACTGGGCACCACATCCTCCAGCCTGCTTATAAAATCTGTTGACACCTTGCGATTAAGCAGTTTATTATCCACAAACTCAAAACTCCCCGTTGCCCTTTCTTTCGGAATCTTTTGATATCCTGTCGACACCACCTCCACCTCTTCCAGCTTATCGGTACTTAAAACCAGCTTAATCGCTCCGATCTCCTTTGCTGCAAGTATCTCCCTATTCTGATACCCCATGAAACTAATGATCAGTACAGCTTTCTCGTCTACATTCTGCAAATAAAACTCGCCTGTAGCATTGGCTACTCCTCGCTGATTCGTTCCTTTAACTTTAATCGTTGCCCCTGGTAACGGCAAACCATTTTCGTCCAATACTTTCCCCCTCACATCTATGTTCTGGAATAAATTAAGAATGGCATCTTTGGTTTTATCAATAAACGAGGGCACTTTCTTCCGCACAACCACCATCTTCTCCTGAATTTCGAAATCAAGCCCCTGATCTATGAAAATTTTATCCAGCACTTCTTTAAGCTCCATGCTTTCTACCTTGATATTTATTGGTTTAGCATTACGGAGTAACGAAGCATGGATTACAAAATCGAAGCCTGTTTGAACATAAATCTTATCGAAGACTCTTTCTAGCGGTGCATTTTTCTCTGACAGGGAAATTTTCTGGGCAAGGCTAGCTGCACTAACCTGCATAAGAGATGCTATTAATATAACGGTGGTTAAGCGCATAATTAGCAGTATTTTTAGGTATACGCCATTGTGTATACCAATTTTGTTGGTATTTATTTTATACATTCGCATTGGTTTGGTGATGCAGAAGCCTTAACTGTCCAAGGCTCGGGCGACTGCGATTCAGTTGATAATTTATTATTGGCAAAGCCAAACGTACCAGATTCCGACCCCTTCGGAATCTGGTTAATTTAATTCCTGCTATTTGCTCACAATCACCTTCCTTCCCTCAACTTTAAAGTGAACTAACTTGGTGGCTTCAAGAGCTTTCAATACCTGACTAATATTTTTTGACCGTGAAACCCTTCCGGCTATACTTTCTTGCGGAATTTCTCCACTAAACACCACCTCAATATTATACCATCGGGCAATCTGTCGCATAATATTTTCTATCTTTTCATCCTTAAACTTAAAATATCCGTTTTTCCAGGCCACTGCTTGCTCAGTATTTACATTTTTAATGTTAAAATTGGTAGCACTAAGCAGAGACTGCTGGTTTGGTTTGAGTATATGGGCTTCACTACCTTTAATTATTTTCACACTTCCCTCAAGCAAGGTCGTGGTAGTCACAGGTTCATCAGCATAACTATTGACGTTGAAATGTGTTCCTAAAACTTCAATTTCCTGACCCGAAGTACTCACAACAAAAGGATGTAACTTGTCCTTATAAATTTCGAAATATGCCTCCCCTTTAAGCTTGATCTTTCGGACTCCATGATCCAGCAGGTCTGCAGAATAAGTCAGACTGGAAGCTGCATTTAACCAGACCCTTGATTTATCCGGTAATGTTAACATGTAAGTTTCGCCAACTGCTGTAGAGAGGGTGTTTGCAGAATTGCTCACTTGGGGAGAGCCTCCTTTTGCCAGGTCGGCGTTAATCTCGTATACAAGTTTTCCATCTGCTGTTTTTGTAACAACTACTCCCTCTTCTGTAGCTATTTCACCATTTGCTACATCGGTTAAACTAATTTTCTGGCCATTTGCAAGTGTTAAGGTTGCACCAGCTTTACCGGGGGCAATATCCTGAGCGGAGGCATTACTTTGTTCTGTTAAATTGTTCTCTTTTGAGAAGTAAAAAAGGCCAGCACCAAAAATGAATGCTGCTACAGCCACCGCCGCAGCAATACGTGGCCATAAGCTAAAGTTTCTTTTTACTGGTAAATTTTGACTTATTCTAGATTTCCAATAATCATAATCAGGCTCTGTTTCTAACTCTGCACTTTCCTGTTCAAACAGATTGTAACCGTGCATGATCAGTAACTTTTCTTCTGCTGTACAGTTTCCCTCAAAATATTTTATAAGTAATTCTTCAGCTTTTTCCTTCTCCATTTGAACTTGGTTTTTGTTCTATAATGGTAAAGACGTTTAAAGTATACCCGGGTAGACTTTTTTGGAAAAAATAATTTAAAAAATTAGTAGCAGGGTAGTAATTATAATAAGTTGGATACGCATTCGTAAAATTTTAATCGCTCTACCAATCTGTTTTTTTACTGTCGTTTCTGAAATGTCCAGTTTATCTGCAATTTCACTTTGTGAAAGACCGCTTTTTCGGCTCAACTCAAATACTCTCCGCATTTTTGGAGGAAGTTTAGCAATTCCTTCCTCAATGCGCATAGCCAGATCCTGTGCAATCAAATCTTCGTTTAGATGATAATGATTCTTTTCGCTTAAGGACATCATTGTCGTAATAAATTTATCACGGACTTTGCTACCCCGGATAAAATCTAAAGTTTTATTTCTTACTGATGCATATAAAAATCCAGAAATAGAGCCTGTGAAATTTAAACTATCTGCCTTGTTTAATATCATCGCAAAAATATCTTGTACAATATCAGCGGCCTCCTCCTCATTGCGAAGCATTTTTTGAGCATGCCGAAAAAGTCCAGCCCAGTAACGTTCATAGATTTCAGTAAATGCAGATTGATTGCCCTCCTTTAGGAGGAGGGTTAACTCTAAATCCGAAAGTTTTTCTAACGAGTCCAAGTCCCAATATTAAATAAATATTTCGTAAATATACTTATAGGACAAGGACCAATCAAATTACTTAATTTAAGAAACTGTCATCCACGACACCTTCTCTTATAAGATTTTAAGCAAAAATAACTGTGAAGGTCATTCAATAACTTTTTAAGGTCCATGTATGAAGATTCGCCCCCAACCTTTAACACTATTAGTTCCAGCCGTGGTATATAGGTAGGCTTTTTAATTCTTGACCATTTCACAGCGCCAAAAGTTCTGGTCAACCAGGCCATGCGTATTCTGTACAAAACAGCAATGGTCAGTTATTATGTCTATCTACTTTCCTCTTTAAACAAATCACTAAAAAACTTCTCTATTCTCAGAATACTTTGCCGGCCTTTTCTTCCTGGGCACTGTTCTTCGTAAAAGGCGGGAGCATAAAATGAAAGCTTCTTAATTTCTCCTTTTGTAATCAAATAAAGGTTTGTGGTGCCACCATCCAAAATTACAGATCGGTCTTTTTTGGGTGGACATCCTCGGCCATCAACTTTATCATCCGAAATACTCCATGGCCTTTCCGCCATCAAAATGGCCCACGCTTTTCCTTTTAACCTGCCAGGCATGGCAACGGGTCTGAAAAATTGATTTACTTCTATCTTCCGGAGTGGATCAAATCCACTCGCCTTTTGTATAGCTTTTCGAATAGCATTTGGAACCAGAGCATCGGCCTTGTGCGGCAAATCATAGATATAGGCAGTTGTGGTATCGCCTTTTTTACTCAGAATCCAATACTGAGGTGGGCCGATCCAGCCGCTTGCATGCTCAAGAAGGATCGTCGTATCGGCATTTACCTGCATAAATTTATGCAGGGGTGTTATTCCGTTTGTTTGTGCATTGACATCAAGGAATGGTATCAAACCGAAAAATAAAAGCAACGAGTAGATTTTTAAATACATCACAAGAATTAGGCTTATTTTCTATTGACTTCCGCCACAAATATCCTGCCCCTTCTTGCCTGGGAAATTCGGAGAATGTTGCCGAAATATACAAATAAGATCAGATAGCCAATTCTGAAAATGCTCTACCCGAGTCGCAATGGGATTAAACGGCATAATCATTCTTAGTTTTTTTCGATATTATAATAAATAAATTTGCTTGCCTGAGGATCTTTAGATGAAACTATTTCTTTTGCATCTAAAAATACACCTGCTATAGCGGCTTGGTTTCTTTCAAATATCCAATTGGTTACAATTGTTTTTACATTTTCTGTCCCAGTTATTTTTACATTTTTAATGGAAACGTTAATTGTTTTCAGGAATTCATCAGGCATACTGTGGCATTGAATCTGCAAGTATTTTTGATCCCCAAACATCTCAATTCTGAATGAGTTTGAAATTACTTTCCCATTTTCACTCGTTACGGTAATATATTCTGAAAAATTGGTTTCAGTTACACTATTTAGTAAATTATTGCCATCGACATCTGAAAATTTCAAATTAATCTGATATAAATGTGGAATAGGGGCTGGCCGATCTTTTGATTTACCACAACTCAAATTAATCTACACCATTTATCTTAACTGGAAGACCTTTCAAAGAGATATTGACAACTATATAACGGTTATTACCCATAAAAGATAAAATATCTATTTTATACGCTTTCCAGTAAAAAATCACCGCTGATTCCCAGTTTCGAGTGAACTGCTTTTAGAAATGGAACATCTGGCTCTCTTTTGCCGGTAAGTATTTGAGATAACTTAGAGGTTCCAATTCCCAGTAAATCAGCAAGCTTTGCCTGCGTAATGTTCAATTCCTTTATTTTATGCTGAATAACGGCATTTATAGTAACGGGGATTGGCATCACCTTTAACACCTTATCTTCGTATTGTTCTGCCAGCACACTTAATTGTTCCAGTTCATTCGCTTCAGCTTCAGAAAGTGTACAAAAACCACCATTATCTGTAGCTTTTTTTATAAATGATTCTATCAATTGTAGTATCTGATGATATTGTGCTTCAGTTCTTATTTTGCTTATCATATACTGGTGTTAAATCGTTGAACAATCAATTTTATCATACTCACTATGTGTGCCCACAAACCTGATAAAGACAGTACGTTTATCGAAAAAGATCATTGCTACTATCCTAAAGTCATTTCCCTTAATGTTAAATACATACCTGTCATTACCTACGTAGTCTACATGGTTAAAATCCGTGGCAACATCTGTCAAACGGCTCCAATCAGCACTTTTAACAGTATTATACCATTTGTTTAAAGCTGGTGCCGCTATAGGATGCTTCATTGCAAATTCCTGTATTGTCTTTTTAATAAGTATAACCATTACAAATGTACTGATATTTTATTTATTGAAATAAATTTAAAAAAACGAAATACACAATTACGATACTATATCGTTTCTATTGGTAAACTTATGAGGTCAATACCCTACTATCCACAAAAAATGGAGTATTTATTTTATAGCATTCTCTCTTTCTTAAGGCGTCTGTGCTCTTGAAAAGTGAAACAAGATGTGTAAAGTTGCCAGTGATATCTTTCCCAGATGGCAAAAGAATTTCCTTTGCCCCTACTCGGCTATTCTTCGGGTATTGGTTGAGTACTGGCCGGCCTGGGCCTTTGAATGGCCTATTTTTACACCAGCAAAAAAGGAAAATAACTTTACGCAGGCTAAAGTTTATTGCCGGTTTAAGCTAACCAAATTAGCTTAGTACCAGACTTAAACAAGCGCAGTATGGCAAAGCTAAACAATGGCATCTTTGGTGCCATAAGTGGTAAAATAGGCAATATTGAAGGTTACATCAGAAAAGGGCAGCCCTTAATCAGGCTTAAAAAACGAAAAAGCAATATTCCTCCCAGCTTAAAACAACTGGCCGTAAGGCAAAAAATGAAGGTAGTAAATACCTTTATCGGCAGCATGACCGAATTTGTGGCTGCTGGCTTTGGCCTGGCAGCGGCTAATGAAACCTATACTGCAAATAATGCCGCCAAATCTAACCAGCTGTTAAATGCCATACAAGGTGAGTACCCCGATTACAGTATAGATTATTCTAAAGTACGGCTTACCGAGGGCATATTGCCAATGGCCGATGATCCGCAAGTAACAACGTTGGCCAATGGCCTGCTTTTTACCTGGGGTTTTGATGTAAACGAGGGGTATTATTACCAGCGCCAGCAGGTAATGTTACTGGCATATGCACCGGCAATCAACAAGTCTTTTTATACAGTAAGCGGTGCACGCAGAATTACCGGTGCCGAAACCATGGAACTCCCCCATGAGCTTAGCGGCCAGGTATTGGAATGTTATATCAGTTTTGTGGCTGATGACAGGAAGGCGATATCGAATAGTGTTTATGTTGGGCAGATAACATACTGATTGCCTGTCAACTTATCTGGTAACAAGAGGTTCGTTGGTTATTTTTTCCATTTGAACTACCAAGCCATCCAGACATTCCATTCTGTCGTTGGTAAGGGTTAACAAAGGCGATGCTTTTAATGCGGCAATTTTTTCCAATAGCTTCTCGGCCTCAACTTTCATTGCTACCAGCTCGGTAATGGCATTTTTACTATCAGGGTTCATACGGTACAATCTGATGCTACTTTGTACCTCAGTGGCATATAAGAACTGTAGTACATCCCAATAGTTATCGTCATACTCTGGAGTTGATAAAAGATTTATCATTTTGTTCATCAGGGCAAAAAAATCTGGTTTTTGAGTAGACATGGCTTTACTATAGTTTAATTTATTCAAATGTATGAAAATGATTGGGTTAGTTGGTAATGCAGCTAAAGGGTAGAAAGACGGTTGTAATTGTAAATAAATAGCTTAAATAGAAATTTTATTTTCTTTTTAAAACTAGGTTTAAAGATAATTCAAAGCAGATTTTCTACTTAAACTACTGTGTGTAAGGCATACACTATTAAAATATTTCTAAAAATATTTTACCAGGCAATATATTTTTCTGTTTACACTTGCGATGTTAATGTCTATAGATTTGAGATTGGCGGTACTATCACTAACCTTCCGCATCGCTTCCTTTGAAGCGATTTTGCTTTCTGTTTTTGTCTCAACCAACTGGTCTTCAAACTGATCTTTACAGGATTGCAAGGATGCAATACCTGCAATTACTAAAATTGATAAAATGATTTTTTTCATGGATTCATTAGTTTAAATATTATTCTGGTCGGTTATTTAGGAATTATCATCAAGGAGACATTGCCCAATTTCGCTATCGTTTTTCTGTAATCCTAAAAGACACTAAATTATGTTTCCCAAGCACGACCTACGGCGAAAATAGATTAAACTTTTCATTTCCAAAAGAACGGAATATCGTAAAAGACAGTGTCAAAAACAGCCTTTACTAAGCAAAAATGATTCTGTATGCTCTTTTTGCTAAAAATTTAATAGTGGGGAATTAAGGAAATATCTTTAATATTGACCTTTATTTTTCGTAAATTTAAAGGGATAGGAACAAGGTAAATGGGAATAGAAACCCTTCATGATGAGACCGATTTGCTAGGTAGAATTGCCCGGGGGGATCAGCGTGCCTTCAGTACTATCTATCACTCCTATTACGATAAAATCTATAAATTTTCCTTCCGTTTGCTGCTCTCCGAAGAGTTATCCGAAGAAATAGTGCAGGAAACTATGTTGCTCATCTGGCAGGGTGGCGATAAGCTAAAAGAAATCAGAAACCTCGATGCTTACCTAAAGACAGTGGCCAAAAGGAAAGTAATTGCCCTGTTTCGACGTAAGGCTATTGAAGATCGTGCGGTCAAAGAATTAAAGGCGGCCTATTCTGATGTGCACAATGAAACTGAAGAAGGTATCTTGCATAGGGAATCCCGCAAAATCCTCGATGAAGGCATCATGCTTTTGCCGAGTCAGCAACGGCTGGTATACCAGTTATGTTATCAGGATGGCCTGAAGTATGAGGAAGCAGCCGAAAAGCTGCATATTTCTCATGGTACTGTTCAAAGCCACATGAAACAAGCATTGAAATTCTTACGAAACCACCTTTCCAGTCATTCGGACATTGCAGCACTTGTGATCGTTTTCCGCTTGCTTTAATTTTTTTTTCCAGTTCGACTACCCCGAAAGTCACAGGAGTTCTACTTACTATTAAGGGGATGTTAAATTCATGTGAAAAACAACCTCCAATCCCATATAGAAATGAAAAACGAAAGAGCAGTTTTCCTCTACGAAAAATATATCAAAGATGACCTTAGCGCTGAAGAGCAGCTGGAATGGGATAACCTTGGTCTGGATTTGGATAATGATCAAGTGTTCCAGGAATTGGTCGACAGCTTCTGGGACAGTAAAAATGAAGATGTGCCAGGAATGAATGCTGCCCATGTTTCCAATGTGGAAGCGTATATTCTTGCGCAACCTCAGCCAGAACTTAAGTATGAAAAACCGTTTGTCAAAAAACTATGGCCTAGGATTGCGGTTGCTGCTGCCATAGCGGTAGTTGTTTTTGGAGCAGGGTTATTTTACATCAATCAGAAGCCTCAAGGTAATTCACAAATAGCTGTGCATCAAAAGGATATTGAGCCTGCTGGCAATAAAGCTTATCTAACGCTTGCCAATGGAAAACGTATTGCGCTTACCGATGCAAGCAATGGTAACATTGCAAACCAGTCCAATGTCCAGATTACCAAGACCGCTGATGGGCAACTGGTTTACACCATAGCCGAAAACAAATCGAACGTTAATTCTCCTTTGGAGTACAATACCATAGAAACCCCCAATGGTGGCAAGTATGACATCACGCTACCGGACGGAACGGCTGTTTCACTAAATGCGGCATCAACTTTAAAATTCCCGGTGTCTTTTGCTTCCCAAAAAGAGCGAAGGGTTCAACTTCAGGGTGAAGCTTGTTTTCAGGTGGCACATAACAAACAAATACCATTCAGAGTGTCTTCACCTGGACAGACGGTTGAAGTATTGGGTACACATTTCAACATCAATGCCTATGCAAATGAGATGGTAGTGAAGACCACGCTGTTGGAAGGCTCGGTAAAAATATTGCCTGATCATTCCAAAAATTTCAAAATACTAAAGCCTGGTGAGCAGGGAACATTACAGGATGATGCGGTAGAAGTCTCTAAAGCTGATACAGAACAGGCACTCGGCTGGCGAAATGGAGACTTTGTTTTCAACGGGGAAGACCTAAAAGCGGTTATGCGCCAGGTGGCCAGATGGTATGATGTAGAGGTTGTATATAAGGGAGAGGTGAATATTTCTGGTATTGTGAGTGCTTTCCCTAGAAATAAAAAGCTTTCACAGTTGCTTAAGGCGCTGGAAGCTAGTCAGGGTATACATTTTAAGATTGAAGGAAGGAGGATTTTGGTTATGCCTTAAAATAAAATTAAGGTTGGCTGAAAGTAAACCGGAGGCGTTGGAAGCGCCCCCGATTAAATATTCAGCTAATCGGATAATAATGCGACTAAACACAATTTTCAACAACTAAACTGAACTAAACAAATGTATAAATTTTACTATACAATTGGATATGGTATAACTAGCCATGTCCGAAAGTCCATAACCAGTTTATGGCAAATTGCATGGAATCCAAATATTAGAAAATGGTTTATGAGGATAAATTTAACATGCTTAATATTATTGATGGCTTTTTTGCAGATTACGCTGGCTGCAAATGCCCAGAAAATCTCTTTGTCTAAAAAGAATGCACCACTTACCGAAGTTTTTAAGGAGCTGAAGAAGCAGAGCGGTTACGGGTTTATGATCAACAAGGAGCGGATCAAATTAGCGAAACCTGTTACCATTACCGTGAATGGAGAGGAGCTGATAGATGTACTCGATAAATGTTTCAAAGATCAGCCCTTTACCTACAGGGTTGAAGACAAGATGATCATCGTGGTGGATAAAAAACCTGAACAACCTAGAATTGGTCTGCTTGATATCGATGTTAAAGGTCGAATTCTGGATGAAAACGGACAGCCGCTTGCTGGTGCCAATGTTCGGGTGAAAGATGGCAGTAAGTCAACGCTAACTGATGACAAGGGAAATTTTTCGATCAAGGGAATAAATGAAAAAGCGGTCTTAGAGATTTCTTATCTGGGATATAAAACCAAAGAAGTTTCTGCAAAACCTGATTTGGGGATACTCGTAATGGTTATTAACACTGGTGACTTAGATGAGGTATCTGTTGTTGCAAGTGGTTATCAGTCCATTCCAAAAGAAAGAGCTACAGGCTCTTTTTCCAAAGTCGATAATGCTACATTTAACCGTCAGGTTTCTACCGATGTGATCAGCAGATTAAAGGGCATAGCACCTTCAATTCTGTTTGATGAGCGTTCAGGAAGTCCAAAGCTTACAATCCGTGGACAGGCTACGATATTTGGTAACGACCAACCGCTCATAGTGGTAGATAACTTTCCTTATGAGGGCGATATCAATAACATCAATCCGAACGATATTGAGGATATAGATATTTTAAAAGACGCTGCCGCCGCTTCTATTTGGGGCGTAAGGGCTGGTAATGGTGTAATCGTTATCAAAACCAAAAGAGGACGGGCTAACCAACCGATGAGCATTGGTATTACTTCGAATGTGACTATTGGCGAAAAACCTGATCTGTGGTATAATCCAATAATAGCCTCTACTGATTTTATCGATATTGAAAAAATGCTTTTCGATAAGGGGTACTATAATACGATTATCAGTAATACGGCCGCCAACAGACCTTATTCCCCTGTAGTGGAAATTCTCAACAATCAAAAGAACGGATTAATAATGGCACAACAGGCCAATGCTCAAATTGATGCTTTACGTGGTTACGATTTACGTAATGATATGGAAAAATACCTATATCAAACTACTGTAAAGCAGCAATATGCACTAAACCTCAGCGGAGGTACGGATAAAAACAGTTATTATTTTTCTTCAGGCTTTGACAAAAATAGGAACTCGGAGATTGGAAACAGTTTTGACAGGATTAGCTTGAATTCTAATCAAGTGTTTCGTCCTATCAAAAACTTAGAACTATCAATAGGTCTAAATTATAACCAGAACAGCCAATCCACTTCAAATGTGGTATCCATGCTTAACAATATGGGACAAGAAATGATGTATCCCTACGCCAGACTGGTAGATGATAATGGCAATCCCGCAGTAGTAATTAAAGATCATAGCACAGTTTTAAAACAAAAAGCTTTAAATGCTGGATTATTGAACTGGGATTTTGTACCGCTTGATGAACTGAATTATCAGGATAATAAGGTAAAGCAATCGGAAATGAGGTTGAATACCGCATTTAAATACACTATTATCCCATCCCTGTCTGCTGAAGTGCGTTTCCAATATGAAAATCAGACAGGAAAAAGCCGCAATTTGTACGACCAAGACAGCTATTTCACACGTAATCAGACAAACTTATATACCACTTTTTCAAGTGGCGTCATGAAAAGGAATATTCCATTGGGAGGGATATTAGATAATACAAATACCGAACTCAATGCATTAAATGGACGCTTACAGTTGAACTACGATAAGAAATGGAACAAGCATCAGGTGAATGCCATTGCGGGTTTTGAAGCTAGGCAGAATAAGACTAATGGGGTTTCCAGTAGATTATATGGATTTGATCCTAATGTTGGGTCTAGCATTATAGTAGATTATATCTCCCAATTTGAGCAATATGGAAAAGGATATACTAACTTAATTTCCCAGAATAACGACTATTCTGAAACCTTGGATAGAATTCGTTCTTATTACGTAAACGGGGCTTACAACTACGATTTGCGTTATGTGCTATCAGCAAGTGCCCGTGTAGATCAATCAAACCTTTTTGGTGTCAATACCAACCAGAAATCTGTACCCCTATGGTCGGTAGGTGGTAAATGGAACATTGACAAAGAGAATTTTTACAATTTTAGGTGGCTACAAACATTAAGCTTCAGATCCACTTTTGGATACAGTGGAAATGTAGACAGAAGAGTGACCGCATACACCACTGCAAGGCTAACAAGCAATAGCATTAACCAATTACCCGCCGCATATCTAGTAAATCCGCCGAATAAAAATTTGAGCTGGGAAAAAAATGCCATGTGGAATATTGGTATAGATTTTACTTTGAAAGGTAGCAAGCTATCTGGAAGCGTAGAGTACTTCAGCAGAAAAGGGACAGATTTGATAGGCAATGGACCGATAGATCCGACAACTGGGTTTACATCTTATCGAGGTAACCTGGCGAATATGAAAGGAAAGGGATTAGACGTTGAACTAAATTCCATCAATATCCAATCAAAAAACTTTAAATGGTTAACCACGGCAATATTCTCTTATGCTAAGGATGAAATAATTAAGTATCAACGTATAGTGGATATTAGTAGCTTTGTTAGAATAAATGATTATAGCATTGGAAGAACTCCTACCGGTTATTCGCCAGTTGTGGGAAGGCCTTTGTTTGGTATATACTCTTATCCTTGGGCAGGCCTAAACCCCAATACAGGACAGGCTCAGGGCTTTTTAAATGGACAGGCTTCTACCGAATATAGTCAAATTACAACTGCGCTCTCACAAGACCCAGCCAATAATCTGGTTTACAATGGGAATGCTTTGGCACCATATTTTGGAGCATTGCGCAATACATTTGGTTATAAACAGTTAGAACTTTCTTTCAACATAACCTATCGCTTTGGATACTATTTCAGACGATATTCATTTATCAACTCTGGCCTACAAAGCTATTCTGTCCACGGCGACTATTATAACCGTTGGCAAAATCCTGGAGATGAATTAAAGACAGATATCCCTGCTTTGATTTATCCTGCTAATAATTTAGCGGATAATTACTATCAGTTTTCTGAAGCATTGGTAAATAAGGGAGATCACATTCGTTTACAGGATATATCGTTGTCCTTTAATTTAAATAGTGATTTTTTGAAAAAACTTAACCTAAGAAATTTTAAGCTATTTGCCTACGCCAACAATATAGGTATTTTATGGCGAGCCAACAAGGTAGGGCTAGATCCTGATTTTTCTATTATGAAACCAATACGGACTTTGGCTTTGGGGTTAAACTGTAATTTTTAAATAGAGCGATCATGAAAAAAAATATTTTAAATATATTATTAGCAACAATCCTCCTATTGTCATCTTCTTGCTCTAAGGAATGGCTTGAAGAAAAGCAGGATATTAAATTGGTCGTTCCAACTACGTTAAGCGACATGGATTTATTATTAAATACTGGCACTCTTGGCTACGATGCTAGAGGGGCATCAGAAATTGCATGTGATGACTATGAGTTTACTCCTGAGCAATTAGATGCTTTTTACTGGAGTATCGATAGAGACATGATTAAATGGAAATCGTTTGAAATACCTCAATACGGAATCTCAGATTTCGATGAATGGGATTTATCATACGCCCAAATTCAGATTGCAAATATTGTACTTGATGGTCTCGAAAAGATCCAACGGAATGATAATAACAAAGTACAATATGATCGAATTAAAGGTTCGGCATTATATTTTAGAGCCAAGCAGTTCTTAAATCTTTCCATGACATTCTGTAAATATTACAATAAAAATACAGCGACTTCAGATCTTGGAATTCCCTTAAAGCTTAGTTCTGATATCTCTGAAAAAATATTAAGAGATAATTTAGAGAATACCTATCAAAAAATTATATCAGATCTTCAGCAAGCAGCCAACCTTTTACCTGTTACTCAATCTAACCAATTTGCTATAGCAAAAGGAGGGGCTTTTGGGTTACTTGCTAGAGCATATTTATATATGGACAATTATACTAGTGCATTTAATGCTGCAGATTCGAGTTATAAATATCATAGTTATATTGAAAATTATAATACTGTCAATGCAACTCCCTCCAGGCCATTAAATATTGGAACAAAAGAAATGCATATCATTAGCGATCTTAGACGGCAGGTTTCGAGTTTTACGTTGGGAAGAACAGACGGGGAACTATTCAAACTTTACGAAGATAATGACCTTAGAAAAACACTCTTTTTTAGAATAAATGCTGATGGAAAGCCGAATTATAGAGGAAGTTATAGAGGTGGACAATTGTTCACAGCTACCGCCACTGATGAAGTTTTATTGATTAAAGCAGAATGTGCTGCCAGATTAGGCAGGTTGGACATTGCAAATGCCGCTTTGAATCTCTTATTAGAAAAAAGATATAAGACAGGAACCTACCAGCCGTTTTCCATCGCGAATCAAGATCAGCTTTTGGAAACAGTATTGAAAGAAAGACGCAAGGAGTTATTAGGAAGAGGACTAAGGTGGCAAGACTTAAAGCGCTTAAACAAGGAACCAAAATATACAAAAACTCTTGTTAGAAAGATTGGAAGCGAAGAGTTCAGGTTATTACCAAATGACGCTAGATATGTATTCCCAATACCTCAGTATGTCATCAATTTTAACGGCATCATTCAAAATCAATATTAAAACAACAACATGAAAAAGTTAATATATATAATCACTCTGCTTTGTTGCTCAATTAATGTTTTGGCGCAAGGAAATACAAAAATATCGGGAACAGTTGCAAATGCAAAGGACTCTTTACTTAATATAAACATTCAGATTAAAGGTCTTTTAGATGATAAAGATTACAAACTTGCAACAAGGACTGGAAATTTTGAATTGAAATTTAATATCGACAGGCCAACGCAAGTGGCGATAATAATTAATGATAATTTCGTTTTTTTTCCAGGTGTATTTAATATCCTCGTGGAGCCTGGCGATAATATCCATATTGCTATACCAGAGCTGAAAAGAAATTTAGGTTATCCTTGGGGAATCACGAAACTTAGTTTTTCTGGTAAAGGAAGTGAGAAAATTAATCTGCTACAAAGTGCTGTAGTTAGTTCTTTTAAAATTTGGAACTCGGAACCTAATTATCAGAAACAATCGTTGACCTACAAATACGAAAGCGCAGATAGAAAGTTAAGTTTGATAGATTCGGTGTTTAACACCTTCAAGGGTAATGTTTCTATAAATGCAAAGAACATTATGAAGGCAAGCTTATACGACGGAATATTGGACATGCTTTTTTACTCCTCTGTATACACCGAAAATGATTCATTGAGGTTTTTGTTCAATAAATACATCATTGAAAAAAGTAGAGTGGATGTCTTTTTTATTGATAATGTAATCTATTATGAAGGTTTCAAGACAATTTCCAATTATATTGTTCTTTCAGAATTCAATAATCCAGTATATGTTGGAGGGGAGTCTTTCAGGAAAAAAAACAGATTCAGTATTGCAAAGATGAGCTTAAAACGTGTAAATGGTAAACCCATTGTTAGAGATTATCTATTATCAATGTGTTTGCTTGAAGACTTTAAGTCAAGACTAGACGAGTCCGCATTAAAAGAATTTTATCAATTCTATCTAAACAATGCAGATCCGAAAAATCCATTATATGGCGAAGTAAAATCTACTTATGAACACGTACAATACAATCTCGCCTCTGGTAAACCTTTTTTTAATTTTTCCTTACCTGATCCCAGTGGTAAGATATATCAACTAGCAGATTTTAACGGAAAGGTATTAGTATTTGATTTTTGGTTCAATGGATGTTCGGGCTGTAAACAAATGGTTCCAGTTATGGAAGAACTAGAAAAGGAGTATCACGGTAAGAATATTGAATTCGTTTCAGTAAACGTAGATAAAAGAGCTGACTGGCTTGGGGGTGTAGGAAAGTATTCAAGTAAAAGCTCATTGCAGTTGTATACGGAAGAAAAACGCTTTGATCATCCTTTTATAAAGTATCTAAATTTTACTGCTTATCCAAAATTGATAGTTGTCGATAAAGATGGAAATATGGGCGGCACACCTCCCGATCCTCGTAGTGACAAGGCTGGTTTTAAGAAATTTGTAGATAAGTATTTGTAGTTAAATGGATAATAAGCTAATCAGACCAAAAACATACATGAAAAAAATATTAAGTTTAAGCACCCTTATATTGATCGCTTTTCATTTAAATGCACAAATTATAGATCCCGTAAGTTGGATTTACAAGGTCAAAAGAACTTCCATTACTCATTGTTGCTTATTAAAGCAACAATGAGTAATGGATGGCATATTTATTCGGCTACCCAAAAAGGTGGAGGGCCACAACCTACTATTTTTCAGTTTGCTCAATCAAAAGATTATGAACTCGTTGGAAAATTGATAGAGCCTAAGCCATTGGTGAAGTATGAGAAAGTATTCGAAATGAATGTCTATTATTTTTCAAATACCGTTTTATTTTCGCAGAAGATAAAACTTAGGGCTAAACAAACCAAGGTTAAGGTTAACGTGAGCTTCATGGCCTGTACCGATAGCCAATGCTTACCGCCAAAAGAAGTGTCACTAAGTATTCCAGTTACATAATAAGAATTTAGGTTACATAGTTAATAGCCAAAGGGGAAACTGCCAGGATTGGTAAGTCCCCTTTTTGATAAGTTTTTTACTCAATCCTCACCTATATGATAAAAGCTAACTTAGATAATAAATCGTTGGAAGTCGATGTTTAACCACTGCCCTTTTAATATCAAAATCCCTTCCTATTTTATATATCCAAGGTATGTGAGCCTTTTAGTATCCACCATTTGATGTTGTGTTCTTTTAAGGTCTACAAGCTGTTGTCGCAAGCTGTCGATTCAGCAAGCATAAATGTTTTGATTAAGGACTATATAGGTGGTAAACCTATTTTATCATAGAGGAATATTAAAATTAATGTTGTTTGCAGTCATGTATAGCTGGGGTGCATTGTCGTCTTCGCCAGGAATAGGACCTATTACAGGAAATAATGCCCGGCTATACCTGACTGTTACAGTGAAAATATGGCAGCGTGGGCGCATGTGTGGCTTTTTAGGCTTATGACCTACTAACAAAAATCATCCCACGCTGTTTTTAGAGGCTTTTATTCAATGTATAACATCAAAGAAGTATGGAACACGTTAAGCAGAAAAAGTATACTTATTTTATTGGAACCGATATCTCACGCAACAAGTTGGATCATGCAGTAATGAAAGGAAAGGTGCTGTTATTTCATAGGGAGACGGGTAATGATAAAGAAAGCATTAGCGATTTTATCTCTGAATTGAAAAAGTTGCCTGGATTTACGCTGACCAGAGCGGTTTTTTGCATGGAGCAGACGGGTATCTATACAAACCACCTAATATACGGCTTACAACGTTTGAAGACGAACCTTGTGGTAGAGGCGCCTTTACAGATTAGAAATTCACTGGGTAACATCAGGTCTAAAAATGATAAAATTGATGCCATCCGTATTGCTGAGTATGCTTACAAAAGTAGGGAACATCTTCGGTTGTATATCCCTCGCCGATTGGTTATCCAGCAATTAGCCGATTTGACTTCAATCCGGACACGCCTAGTTAACTTGAGGTTGATTCTTACCATTCCATTGCAAGAGCAGATCAGTTTTGTTAAAAAAGGTATTGCTAAGGAAGGGCATCGCTTATGCCAGAGGAGCAGTGAAGCGCTTAAGGATGACTTAATCGAGGTAGAACAGACTATTTCGGATATAATGGCAGCAGATGAACGTCTAAAGCAATTGATGAAATTGATAACTTCGGTTAAAGGTGTTGGACCAGTTACTGCTACACATATTATTATTTGTACAAATGAATTCCGGGATATTAATAATCCGAAAAAATTTGCCTGTTATGCAGGCGTAGCACCTTTTGTAAAGGAATCGGGTAATAACAGAGGCAGGCCTAGGGTTTCAAAGGTGGCAAATAAGAAAATGAAATCGCTGTTACATACCTGCGCCATACAGGCCATTCGTTTGATCCCAGAGCTTAAAGCCTATTTCCTTCGCAAGACAGTTGTGGAGGGTAAACACAAAATGTCTGTATATAATGCGCTGCGTTATAAAATGATCCTTAGAATTTTTGCCTGTGTAAACCAGAACAGATGCTATGAACAAACGCATATACGGGAAAGTTCAATCTCGCAAGCTACTCAGTTTGATGAGCAGGTATTTAACGGAGAGATCTCTTAATGGAAAGGATTGCAATGAAATGCTTAAATAATTTAGAGACAGTTAATAAAAGATGAATACGGCTGGATGATTCTCGCCATGTTTTTTAAAAATTAGTTGTTGACTATTTATTTTGAATGTCTGGGGCTTATACAACACTTGTCTTACTTGAACATCTTGAATTATTTTAAATATCGTCCCTTAATTCCCCACCAAGGGTATAAACCATAGCGAACTTGCTTTCAAATAAGGAAAACATGAAAAATATTGATTTTGAAAAAGCAAGTTTTAAGGACTTCGAGAACATACAAGGGATGGATCCCTATGGATGGGCAAAACTTTGGGGTGATTATGTTATTGACCGGAGCAAGAATGGACAGTTTAATTATCGGCAGGAAAACCTTTCTGGCTGTGGCCCTGAGATCGAACTCAATCTGCCTAGTAATCCACATCGTAATTTTGTGAGTTTGGTTTCAAACGACTATCTGGGATTTACCCAGCATCCAAAGGTCAAGGCTGCTGCTATTGCGGCGATAGAAAAGTATGGCTCTGGCGCTGGTGCATCTCCCGCAATCGGTGCCACTATTTGTTTAATGAAGAGCTCGAGCGGAAGATCACATTTTTTTAAGCGGAGCTGGTCACCTGACTGGTTCCGCTTTTTTCTTTAACAGCGTTTCAATAAAAGTAGCTGTACCAATGTTAATTATCATTGATCTTTATCCTTTGGCGGAGGATCAGCGGTTAAAGTCTCAGAGTTTATACTTCTTAAATATGTAGCATTTTTAGTACTATCATTATCAAGGTATTGCTTATTCTTCTTTTTCGCTATCTTGTAATCCCCCCAGGAACTAAAATACATTTTCCAGGGCACCTGCTGCAAAACTAATGGATCTTTTTTTCCACTATTTGCAATATTGTAAGCTGATGCCTCAAGGACAAGTTATAGCCGCAAGACATAACCAGGTATTTTTACAGATAGATGCTATTGCCCATACAGGGGGGGGGTATCAGTTCGGTTATTCAGGAAATATTAAGTATCATTGCCGCCTGAATTGCGTAAATTTATAATAAATAGATAGCTATAATGCCTGTTAAACCCATTGACCATGAAAGCGAATTGCTGGCCAAAATCGCCGGGGGTGATCAATATGCTTTTACAGTTTTGTTCAATCATTATGAGCGGGATGTGTACGCTGTGGGAAAAAAACTTACCTGGTCGCATGATCGGGCAATAGAAATCGTACAGGAGATCTTTATTAAAATCTGGGATAACCGTGCATCTTTGATAACCGTGGAAAATTTTGGCGCTTATCTGAACCGTCTTGTAAAAAACCATTCGCTGAATGTGCTGAAAAAGATGTCAAGAGAAAGCAGGAATAACCAGGTATTACAATCAGTTTCGACTGAACTGGACGATTCGACTAGCATTCAGCTCGATTATAATGATGCGTTGGGAGTACTAAATGAGGCTTTGGACTCGCTTACCCCTCAGCAGCGCAAGGTTTACATACTTTGTCATCAGCAAGGACTGAAATATGAGGAAGCTGCTGCGCAATTGAATATTTCATCAAGTACAGTAAATGTGCATATGACCCTTGCACTGAAAAAGATCAGGGCGCACTTCGCTAAAAATGCAGTGTTTTATCCTTTACTGGTGATGATGCTATCAAAATAATCTTATTGATTATCAATAACTTAACTTACATTCTTAACTTTATTTTAACATAGACTAATTGCCTGGATGCCCGGCAGTTGTCATACCATTAAAAGGGGAATAAAAATTCTAAAAGGTATGACTAAGAATACAGAACGTCTGGACGAGCTTTTTGCTTTGCATCTTAATCAGTCTGCAACAGAGATGGAACAGGAAGAATTCTGGAGTTATGTAAATGACCCTATGTATGAGCAGGAAGTGAAAAATCTGGTAGCGGTGCTTTATTCGGAATCTGAGAACGTCTCGGTGATCTCTGAAGATGAGCGGGCGGTAATCCTTGCTGAGGTATTTAGTCCGCAAAGAAAACCTGTTCCCCTTCCCCCACCTGTTGCACGCAAATTAAATCTTTGGCCACGCATTGCGATCGCTGCTGCCATTGCTACGATTATTTTCGGTGCGGGTTTATATTATTATAACCTAAATAATAACATAGAGCAATCGGACCAGGTTGCACTGAAAAATGATGTTGCTCCAGGAAAATCCGGAGCAACTTTAACGCTTGCTAACGGTAAAAAAATCAAGCTAAGTGATGCAACCAATGGCGAACTGGCCAAAGAAGCTGGTGTGGTGATTAGCAAGACTGCTGATGGTCAATTGGTATATGAGATTAAGGGATCGAAATCCGGACCAGGCAAAATAAATACATTATCTACTGCCAAAGGGGAAACCTATCAGGTTCGGTTGCCAGATGGTTCTTTGGTTTATTTAAACGCTGCATCAAGTTTAACATACTCTGCTAACCTAAATGAGCGTGGGAAACGCAGGGTCAAACTTGACGGCGAAGGATATTTCGAAATTGCGAAGGATAAAGCCCATCCGTTTATAGTTTCGACTGACAAGCAGGAAGTAGAGGTTTTAGGTACCCATTTCAATATAAATAGTTATGTGGATGAGCCTGTGACTGCAACTACCTTACTGGAAGGTTCTGTAAAAGTCACTTCACTGGTAGGAGCCAGGCAAACTCCTACACTGAAGCCTGACCAGCAAGCGCTAAATGACGGAAGGGCAATTGTGGTGAAGGCTGTGGATACAGACAACATCACGGACTGGAAAGATGGTGATTTCAATTTGAACCGGGTGGATTTCAAGTCTGCGATGCGAAAGATTGCCCGCTGGTATGATGTGGAAGTAATTTATGAAGATGCTGTGCCCGAGGATTTTGAAACGGTGGGCTGGGTGTCGCGGGACAGGAAATTATCCAGTGTGTTAAAATCGATTGAGTCGATGGGCATCATCCGGTTTAAGGTGGAGGGACGAAAAATTTATGTGCTGAAAAACAATAAGAGATCATCTCCCTAGAGTGAAACAAAAATTAACAGAGTTATGAACCTAAATCAAATCGGAGATGAAAGAAATTTTACGACGGTAAGAATAAGATAAAAAAGCAAACCAGAAGCGGAATGCCCCTGGTCTGTGTTTGGACAATTAATTTAATCAACTGTTTTAACTGCAGGCCGCCGAAAGTTTACCAGGCCTGAGGCACCTGCATAGAACCAAACTAAACAAATGTATCATTATTATACCAAAAAAACTGGTATAACGTATGCGTTATACCTTAAAATATGGCTCATTATGCGACTGACCACTGTATTATTATTAGTATCGCTTATGCAGCTTAGTGCAGCTACTTTTGGTCAGCACATTACTATGAACCAGAGAAATGCACCGCTTGATCTGGTGTTGAAGGAGATCAGGAAGCAGAGTGGCTACGATATTTTGTCGGAAAGCAAGACGGTGCTGAAGAATGTAAAGGTTAGTGTAGTCGTGGTTAATGCCACTGTGGAGGAAGCGCTGAGCAGTGCTTTGAAAGGCCTTGAATTGACTTATGAAATGTCTGACAAGATCATCACCATTAAGAAAAAGCCAGAATCATTTATTGATAACCTTATTGCCCGATTTCAGAAGGTAGATGTAAAAGGAAAAATCGTTGATGAAAACGGGAATAATCTGCCGGGGGCTGCGATCAAAGTCAAGGGTACGAACCAGAGTACCAGAGCAAATGAAAATGGGGAGTTTTATTTAAGTGGAATAGATGAAAAAGCGGTCTTAGAGATTTCTTATCTGGGGTATAAAACCATAGAAGTTTCTGCAAAACCAGATCTGGGGATACTGGTAATGGTTATTAACACTGGTGAATTAGATGAGGTGAAAGTCGTATCTACAGGTTATCAAAATATTCCTAAAGAAAGAGCCACGGGCTCATTCACTCAAATAGATAATGAATTACTAAATAGACGAGTAAGCACGAATATTTTAGATCGTTTAGATGGTATTACCAGTGGTTTGAGCTTTAGTAAAGCTTCAAGTTCGACAGGTCTTTTGCCTTCTAATTCTAAAACTGGTATTTCCATAAGAGGAACAAGCACAATTGATACCAAAGTAAGCGCTGATCCACTGATAGTTCTTGACAATTTTCCATACGAGGGTAATTTAGACAATATAAATCCCAACGACATTGAAAGCATAACTGTTCTTAAGGATGCTGCCGCTGCATCAATTTGGGGCGCAAGATCGGGTAATGGCGTGATTGTAATAACAACGAAGAAAGGTAAACTCAATCAATCCTTAAATATCGAGTTTAATTCAAATTTTACGATTGGTGAAAAGCCTAATCTAAAATATTCCCGAAATTTTATTCAATCTACCGACTATTTAGAAATAGAAAAATATCTTTTTGACCAAGGTTACTACGATTCTGATATTACAAATACCATGACTTATCCTGCATTATCGGGAGGTGTAGAAATCTATTCAAAACAAAAGTTGGGGATTATCACTGATAAGGAGGCAAATGACCAATTATCCATATTGAGGAATTTGGACGTTCGTGATGAAATTTCAAAATATTTTTATCAGAAAAGCTTTAATCAGCAATATGCATTAAATCTGCGGGGAGGTACACAAAAAGCAACCTACGCCTTGACATTTGGTATTGATAAAAATAGGAACTATATGGTCAATCATGACTATAATAGGACTAGTTTCAGCTCTACCAATACATTCAGACCTATAAAGAATTTAGAGTTTTCTGCTGGTATTATCTATAATCGGACAAATAATGTTCTTGGATCAGGTTACAGCTCAAGTTTGCCTTATAACAAGTTGTCGGATCAGAATGGTAATGCTCTTAGTGTTCCATACGTGTATAGCGATGCTTATAAAAAATCAAAGGAAGATTTGGGCTTTCTAGATTGGGCTTATAGGCCATTAGCCGAAAGGGATTTCTCTAAGAACAAAACCACTTATAATAATGTACTATTAAAAGGAGGTGCAGCCTATACATTTACAAATTTCCTAAAAACCCAGATTCAATACCAAATGGAAAATGAAATTGGTGAAAATTCTAATTTCAACAGTGTACAAAGCTATTATGCTAGAAATCTGATCAATACCTATACCCAGTATGACAATATTACCAAGGCGTTTTCATATCCATTTCCAAAAGGTGGTATTCTTGGTAACGTCGATATGGAAACAAAAGCAAACTCATTCAGATGGCAAGTAAATTATGATCAAAGTTTTAAAGATAAGCATCAAATTAATGCTATAGCAGGAACTGAAATCCGTCAGGTAGTTACGAAATCTTTTACGAATAACCTTTATGGTTATGATGATGAGCTTGGAATTTCTGTTACAAATTTAAATTACGATACATACTACAGTGTAAATCCAGAGGCATATGGAACCAGGTTACTACCAGCGGCTGATGGAGACGTTGCTCCAACAGAGTTTACCAATCGCTTTGTTTCCTATTTTGCAAATGCCTCATATGTGTATAATAAAAGATATGTGGTTTCATTAAGCGGTAGAAAAGATGGCGCAAACATTTTTGGTGTCAATACCAATGATAAAGTGACACCATTGTGGTCTGCAGGTTTAACATGGAATATTAGTAATGAATCATTCTACCATTTTAAACTTTTGCCATATCTAAAATTGCGTAGTACCTACGGATTTAATGGCAATGTATATAACGCATCAGCATATCTGACAGCTGAATATTCAACCAGTCTTTTAACACGTGCCAGGATAGCAACAATTAAGAGTCCCCCAAATCCAGAACTTCGCTGGGAAAAAATCAAAAACTTAAATTTGGCCATCGATTTTGCATCAATAAATAATCGAATTACAGGAACAATAGAATGGTTTGACAAAGTTGGTGATGATCTTATACAAAACACCATATTGGCTCCCTCAACAGGATTTGAAACCTACAAGGCAAATTCAGCCCAAGTGGAAACAAAAGGTTTCGAGGTAAATCTTACCTCACAGAATATTAAAGGAAAGTTTAATTGGACGACAAATTTTATATTTAATTTTATAAAAGATAAAGTAAAAAAATACGATTTAAAGTATTCAAATTCTGAACTTGCCCTAAACAATTCCATCTTAGCGTTCAATGGTGGACTCTTTCCAGTAAAGGGTAACTCATTGTTTGGCGTCTATTCCTATAAATGGGCAGGTCTTGATCCTACAAATGGAGACCCACAGGGCTATCTTAATGGCGAATCTTCAAAAGACTATGTTGGCTTAATAAATTCCAATGATAATAGTGCCCTTGTTTATCACGGCTCATCCAGACCAACAACTATTGGCTCATTTAGGAATACATTCTCTTACGGCGATTTTTCAATTTCAGCAAATATAACGTACAGGTTAAATTATTACTTCAGAAAAATTTCAGCTAATACGAATTATACTGAAACCTTGAAATTTTTAAATACAGATTATAATAGTCGTTGGCAAAAAACTGGTGATGAATCTAACACTAATGTTCCTTCCTTCACGTATGATACCAATGCCAATAGAAATAGTTTTTATCAGAGTTCGGAGGCGTTGGTGGAAAAGGGGGACCATATCAGATTACAGGATGTATCAATTGCGTACAATTTTCCAAAAGGTTTTTCTTCTAAAATTGGTTTAAAATCGGCTCAAATCTACGGCTATGTTAATAATATCGGCATTCTATGGAAAGCTAATAATTCAGGTATTGATCCTGATTACAATCAAAATCTTTTTTCTGGATATACAGGAAATATCGTTTCACCTCGTACTTATGCATTGGGCATAAGAGCGAATTTTTAATCTTGAAAAATGAAAACATTAACATTGATTTTAATGATATCACTTTCATTACTTAGTTGCAAAAAACAAGATGAATGGTTAGATAAGAAATCTAGTAAATCTGATGTCGTTCCAAGTACTTTAGAGGACTATCAGGCAATACTTGATAATACCGACATCATGAATACATATTATCCTTCGCTAGGTGTAATTGGGGCTGACAATTATATCATTAGTGATGATTCATTCAATTCTATTTCTGATACCAAGGTAAAGAACATGTATTCATGGACATCAGATATTTACGAAGGTTCAACAACAACCCCGATCTGGGAATGGTCAAAACCCTATCAAATAGTAGAATATTCAAATATAGCTTTAGAGGGAGTTGAGAAAATAAATGTTAATGAAGTGAATCGGAATAAGTGGAATAGTCTTAAAGGCAGCGCTTTATTTTTCAGAGCCTTTGTCTTTTACAATCTTGCTCAATTATTCTGTAAGCCTTTTGAGTCGGAAAAAGCTAATTCTGATTTGGGAATTCCTATAAGATTAAGTTCGGACGTAAATATCAAGTCAACCCGGTCGACTGTGAGGCAAACCTATGATCAAATACTTAAGGACCTTCTAGTGGCCGAAGAATTACTTCCAGAAATACCGTCTTATAAAACAAGGCCTTCAAAATCAGCAGCAGCAGGTCTGCTGGCTAAAACATATCTTGTTATGGGAGATTATCAGAATGCACTAAAATATGCAGAAAAGGTTTTGGCGACAAATAACACGCTTATAGATTACAATACTTTAAGTTCGTCTACGACTTATTCTCTTCCAAATTTCAGAACAAATAATCCGGAAATTATTTTCTATTCAACTAACACTGGATATGCGGTGGTAAGTTCAAGATCAACACGGATTGTCTCTCCAGATTTATTCAATTCTTATACTGCTGGCGACTTAAGGAAAAAGATATTCTATAGAGGAATCTTACCAAACATTTCTTTTACAGGAAATCAAAATGGCAGTAGTAGCGATTTTGCAGGAGTTGCAACGAATGAATTGTTCCTTATCAAATCAGAATGTCTTTTTAGACTTGGAGATCTTCAAAGTGGGATCACCGTTTTAGACCAATTATTAAAAATGCGCTGGGATAGAAATGTGGCTTACAAATCGCCTTCAGTATCGAATGAAGAAGGAGCACTAAAACTTATCCTCTCCGAAAGACGCAAGGAACTGCCATTTACATCCAATACACGCTGGGAAGATTTAAGGCGGTTTAATAAAGATCCTCGCTTTGCAACCACGTTAACAAAGACTGTCAATGGAAAAATATATAGCTTACCGCCTAATGATCCTAGGTATGTTTATCCGATTCCTCCACTGGAAATTTTAAAATCAAATATTGAACAAAATATCCGCTAACAATGAAAAATATAATTAAAGTGTTCCTAGTTGCGTTTATTTGTCAACTATGTGTAATAGCTAAGGCCGAGAAATTAAAAAAACAAATTAGTCTTGGAGCTAAAGTACGTGTTATCCTAGATAGTAATTCTACCGCCGATAAGGTATGGGTAACTTATAAAAATCACCTTTGGTCCACTCGTTTTTATAAAATTCCCAATATACAAATGGAAAGAACAGAAAAAGACAATTTGTTCCATATTTCATTTTTACCCACCGAAAAAGGGGCATACATTTCTATTAACTTTAAGAGAGATCTAAGTATAGAAGATTTTATTATCGAACCTGGAGATAGCATAGTGTGTACATTATATAATGATAAATGGTACTTTACTGGCCGTGGGCATGAAAAATTTCAATGTCAGTATGATGTTTTGGAGGCAAAGAAGTTTATTCCAAGGGATATGTCTACCCCACCTAAAGAAACGCGTATTAGTAAGCTGGTAGTCCTTGATGATCCTTACACTGAATACCTTATTAAGGATTTTAAAAGAAATCTAAAAAGCACTTATACTGCAAGCGAGATAGCATTGAACGTGTTGGAGTGGCATAAAGAAAATCTTTCTGATTTCGCATATAACCTCATCAAAGCAAATATTGTTAGTCAATCAGAAGATGCGAGTACAAAATTGCTCCTAAAAGTAAAAAGCGTTTATGGAGAGAATAATACCAATGAGACAAATAGAATACAGCTCTTAAAAAAAGTTTCCGAGCTGTATTCCGCACGGAGAAAATACGACTTGAGAATCTTTTCCGACACGGTATTGGCTTCCTCTGCCATGTTTTTAAGTTTTGAGACTTCTTCTTCAGATATAGCTTCCTACAATAATTTAAAAAACAATTTTAAAGGTTTTTTGAGGGACAGGCTCTTGACAGTATTTTTTTTAAGAAATCTTAATCTAGTAAATTGGTTAAGAGACGTACTTCCTTTGATTGATGACAAAAACTGTAAAGAGTTGCTATTGACGAAGGTTAACGCTCTGGCGCCTGGACAACCCGCATTCGATTTTTCTTTACAGAACACTAGTAAAAAGAATGTCAGTTTAAAGGACTTTAAAGGGAAAGTTATTCTTATGGACTTTTGGTTTACCGGATGCGGAAGTTGCGAGCAATTAACCGAAGCTTTAAAGCCTGTTGTAGACCACTTTAGAAATAATTCAAATGTTGCTTTCGTAGGAGTAAGTATTGATGGAGATTTCGAGGGATGGAAGAAAAGTGTCAAATCCGGATTATACAGTAACGAAGGTAGCATTGACCTTTATACAAACGGTCTAAAGTCAAAACACCCAATAATCAAACATTACGGCTTTTCAGGTTATCCAAATTTGTTATTAATAGATGGATATGGAAAAATTATAACTGGAAGTCCGCCAAGACCAGGTTGGACTGCTCCAAGCAAAGCGAAAGAATTGATTGAATTAATAGAGAGAAATTTAGCAAAAATATAATTTTTTTAAATAAAGAAGTTGGATAGTCTTTCTGGTAATTATCACAGATAGACCTATCCAATCCCGCCATTAGAAATTTTTAAATCAAATTTTAACAAAAGATCCACTAACAATGAAAAAAATATTTTTTTTTACAATTGCTTTCTTTTGTGTGGTTTTATCTTCCGCACAGAACAAAAGCAGAACGATACATATAGACGTAATTTATCCAATTATCGTAAAAGATACTATTTCAATAGAATATCAACATAATGGATGGTCGCTTAGAGCACTTGAAACTATAAAACTTGAAGATAGCTTAAGTAACAATCATTTTGAAATTTATCCAGAAAATGAGGAAAAGTTTTTTTATCTGAACCTACGGGGAAAGAACAGGTATTTATTAGTAAATTACATAGCTGAACCTGGGGATAGTATTCAAGTTTACATAGAGCCTGAGAAAGTGATGTTTAGAGGAAGAGGTTCTGAGAAGTATCAATGTAGGTATGATATGGATAGAATCTCTAAAATTTTTCCTTATCCCAATACCGGATCGAAATACAATTCGGTTGGTGGGGAATTAGTGAAAGACTCGTTGTATTATACAAATTATATTCCAGACGCCCATTCCAGCCTAAAACGAATTTATGCTTCCTCAAAATGTAGTCAGGAAGTTCTGAATTGGTATAAATCACAGTTATCTAATAAAGTCTATAATGTTTTAATGGGTAATTTGTTAGCTGAAACAGAGAATAAAATTTGGAGCAGTTTTACCAGAATGTACAATGGATTCAACTCAAATTCAGATGATACTCAAAAAAGAAATATTCGAGATTCTTTAACTAATATTTATAGGAATAGAGAAGCTTGCGATTTTTCAAGAATACCCGATTCATTACTAGCTTATTCGCAAGAGTACTTATATTATCTATCATCCCTATATTTGAGAAAAACTGATGGATTTGCTGAATCTTTAGCAATGCATAGAGATCCTATATTAACAAAGAATGGAAGTCAGGAAATTGAACAAAAATTTAACGGAATATTAAGGGATAGAGCTGTTACCCAATATTTAATTCGAGGATTTAGTGATTTACCAAAAGTGTCAGATCAAATTGAGAGAACACTAAGCTTTATCAAAGACCCAGATTGTAGGAGCTTATTGTTCTCGCTAAAGAATACTAATTCAGAGGGGAGTAAAGCATTCGCATTTCAATTACCTGACTTCAATAATAGAACAAGAAGCCTAAAAGAATTCAAAGGAAAGCTTATACTCATGGATTATTGGTTTACAGGTTGTAGTGGATGCATGGTGATGGCAAAAAATTTAAAACCAGTAGCAGAATATTTTAAAAATAACAAAAATGTAGTCTTTATAAGTATTAGCGCGGATGAAGATTTTTCAACTTGGAAAAGTAGTGTAAAAGAAGGAATTTATACCAATAAATACAGCATTGATCTATTTACACAGGGCAAAGGAACAGACCATCCAATTATTAAAAATTTCAAAGTGATGAAATATCCTACACTCATTATGATTGGAAAAGACGGAAAGGTGATAACTACGGCTGTCATTAAACCATACAATGAAAAAGATCAAAAAAAATTAATTTCTTTCATAGAACAGAATATATAAATAAATATAGTAAAGAAGTAAATTGATTACGATTTGGCAATGTACAAGTTCTGGTACGGTAAAGAGAAAATTTTTAATTGTTAATTATTATGATATGTCGGGAAGCGTGTTCAGCTATTTTTTTAACCTTTTGGTGACATAAATATAGGTTGAACAAAAGCGCCAAAATTAATATCTGAAATAGTATGAGAAAGTAATCCAAGATAACTGTTTGGAAGCAGTTAAGCCACTGGTTTGGCTTTTAATTTTATGTTGTTTGAGTTGTGTCTAGTTACTTAAATAAGTACACTCTTATACACTTCAATTGTAAGTTACGCAATTCTAAAAAAATCAAGCCTTCTAATGCGTTCAATCAAAATTCTGTACAAACATCCAATTTTTAAGAAATAAACACACAAAATTAATCATTAAGAAATATTTGGTTGTTTTAGTTATTTTTAATATATTTGATTATTAGTAATAATCCGTATAACAAAACGAACAGCCAATGAAATAAAAACCAACAGTAACATATAACTTACTTCTTAATGAGGTATTAATAAAGAGTCTCGCCAACCAAATTCTCACAATAAAGAGCCGAGACAATAGATTAATGCCCATAACAAATATTGTTGTACTTTTGAAGGTGCACTATAGCGTTATGGGCTCTATTGTAAATCCGTGCTCGAGGCCGTGAGAAGCCTGGTTGGGCGGTATTTAGAGCCCGCTATAGTGCATCTTTGCTTTTAAGCCTTGCCAGTTCTAAACTAAAAGTATAATAGATTCCAACGCTACTCTTCTAAATCCCTTCCGAGGCTCATTTTAAGCTTTAAACTAACCAAATTAAAACTGAAAATGACCATGAGCCAAGCCCAAACCATCACCTACTCGCTGGAAAGCTGCCAGCAATACATTGAATTGTTCCTGAAAAGCCTATATGCATTAAACCTCGAGACGCTGGATACAAACCAGCGCTTAAAGCTGCTGATATTTTATGAGGAGTTGATCGGGTTTCTACACGACAATACTTCCCTATTCAATATTGATATCCTATCCTCAACCCTCAGAACAGCTAAATCATAACTTATGGAACTTCAGTTCATGAAACACACACCTGGCGAAAAATTAACAATGCTAAGGCAAAAAGCCCGGAGATCCAAAGCCGAAACTGCTGGTTTGCTAAACCTAACACTGCATGTTTATGTGGCTCTGGAAGAAGATTTCCTGTACCCTTCCGACATGATGTTCCATAAAATAGCCAAGCTGTACGGAATAACTTACGACCAGCTATTAGCTGTAGGGGAACCGCCTTAGCCACACTGACAACATTCAACTAACTCTGTAACTATTCATAAATAAACTAAGTATGCAAAAAACGATAAAATTAATCGTGCTGGCCGCGCTTTGCCTAAATTTTACAGCATTGGCGCAGCATCCACAAGCCAAACAGCCGCACAATAAACAGGATACCACAACCAAAGTTCTTAACGAAGTAACCATAAATGCAGGCTACTACACCGTTAAGCAGCGGGAACTAACTGGGAACATCACCAAAATTACCGCCAAAACAATAGAAAAGCAGCCTATTAACAATCCGCTGCAAGCGCTGCAAAACCGGGTGGCAGGCCTCGAGATCACGCAGCTAACCGGTGTTCCCGGTGGTGGTTACAAAGTACAGATCAGGGGTCGCAACAGCATTTCGAGCGGCAACGCACCCTTGTACCTTGTTGATGGGGTAACCTACCCCTCTAGCCGCATCAATACAGCAAACTCTTCTATTTTAGGGGATGCCAGTCCTTTAAGCCTGGTCAATCCGGCTGATATTGAAAGCATAGAGGTACTCAAAGATGCGGATGCCACGGCAATTTATGGTTCCAGGGGCGCCAATGGGGTTATCCTGATTACCACTAAGAAAGGCGCTTTGGGAGAAATCCGGATAGAAGGAAGTACATCTTATGGTTTTGCTCAGCTAGGCCATAAACTCCAGCTGATGAATACCCGGCAATACCTTGCCATGCGTACCGAAGCTTTAAAGAACAGTGGGCTAAGCCCTTCTGCAGCAGATATGGACCTTACTGCATGGGACCAGGATAAATATACAGACTGGCAGGACCTGCTCATTGGTGGAACAGCCAACATCAGCAATAGTGCCGTTAAAATCTCGGGTGGAACTACCAAAAGTAGTTATCTGCTTGGCGCAAACTATTATACCGAAGGCACAGTATTTCCCGGCAGTTTCGGTTTCAAAAGAGGCGGGGCCCACAGCAATATCAATTTCGGAGGGGCAAAAAGCCCTTTTAAAGCAAGTTTTACTGCAAGCTACACCTACAGCAGCAATAACCTACCTTCTATTGAACCTACTACCAACATTGTACGTACACCCAACGCTCCCGATGTTTATGACCAATATGGCAACCTGCACTGGTACCACAATAACCTTGCAATTGGTAGCAACCCAATTGCAAACCTGCTGAACACCACTGTTTCAAAAGGCGACAATCTGCTGGCCAATGCCGATTTGAGTTACCGTATTTTGAAGGGTTTAATCCTAAAAGCCAGTATTGGCTATACTACTTTAAAACGGGAAGAACTCAGTAAATTACCTAACGCCGCCCGTAACCCGGCAACCAACCCTAACCCTGCCAACAGGCAAAGCCAGTTCGGCAATATTTCCAACAGCTCTTATGTTGCAGAGCCACAACTTACTTACGAGCACAAAATAGGCGCAGGGAAACTGAACGCATTAGCAGGCCTGAGCTTTCAGGAAAGTACGGCACAATACCGGAATATTTTTGCCGCTAATTTCAGTAGTGATGAACTGATGGAAAACATTTCGTCTGCTTCTGTTTTCAGCATCAATGAGAACAGCTACACTAAATACAAATACACTGCCGTATTTGCCCGGCTTAATTATTCCTTAAAAGCAAGGTATTACTTTAACCTAACCGGTCGTAGGGATGGCTCATCCAGGTTTGGCCCCGGCAGGCAATTCGCCAATTTCGGAGCAGTTGGTGCAGCCTGGATATTTTCCGATGAAGAACTGATCCGCAGGCACCTGCCCTTTTTAAGTTTTGGTAAATTGAGGGCAAGCTATGGCATAACCGGTAACGACCAGATAGCCGACTATCAATACATGCAGTTGTATTCGGGTAGTTCCTCTTACCAGGGCAGTCCATCAATTTACATCAACAGGATAGCCAATCCGGATTTTGCCTGGGAAACCAACATTAAAGCTGAAGCCGCCCTGCAATTGGGCTTCCTACAAGATAGGATCAATATGCAGCTTGCTTATTTCAGAAACAGGTCTTCCAATCAGCTATTGGGTACCCCCCTGCCACCTAGCGTGGGTGCTGCATCCATCATTGCCAATTTACCCGCTACTGTTCAGAATACGGGTTTAGAATTTGAAACCTCTGTCGGGCTGATCAGCAGTAAAAAATGGAACTGGCAAACAAGTTTCAACTTTACCCTCCCTAAAAACAAACTCCTGTCCTATCCGGATCTGGCCAATTCCGGGAATGCAACCAGTTATATTATTGGCCAGCCACTGGATATCCGCCGTTACTATAACACTTATGTCGACCCGCAGACGGGTGTTTATGTAGCGGAAGACATTGATGGCAATGGATTAAGGAACGATGCCGACCGCTACCTGTACAAATTTATGGGTCAGGTGTTTTATGGGGGCTGGCAAAATACGGTTCAGTATAAAAGCTTTAGTCTGGATTTTCTGATTTCTTTTGTTAAACAGAACGGTAACAGCCTCTTATCGGGAATAGGTCTTTCGCCCGGCTTCTTTTTGGCCGCCTCGCCGGTAAGCAATCAACCGGTAGCCCTGTTAAACCGCTGGCAAAACCCGGGAGATGCTACAGACATCCCTAAATTTTCAGGTAATATTGCTGGTTTTACCAATTTTGGCATTGGCAGCAAAGAAGGAAGCCAGTCAGTTTCCGATAATTCTTTTGCCCGCCTTAAAAATGTTTCCCTTAGCTATCAGTTCTCCAAACAGTGGCTTAACCGACTTAAAATAAAGTATCTGGATCTTAACCTGCAGGGGCAGAATTTGCTTACCCTTACCGGTTTTAAAGGGCTGGACCCGGAAAACCCGGGTTCCCTGGCCAGCAAACTGCCACCGCTACAAACACTTACCATCGGTTTAAAACTCATCCTATAAAATCAACAATCATGTATACATATAAAATAACCCTTCTGGTATTGTTAACACTGGGTGTTTGTCTTTGCTCCTGTAAAGACTTGGTTGAAATTGAAGCCCCTAAAAACAGCCTGGTACCGGCTACCGTGTTCAGGAGCAATGACCTGGCTACGGCAGCAGTACTGGGCATTTACCAGCAAATGGCAGCCAGTGGTTATGCATCTGGCGGTGCGCAAAGCCTTTCTGTAGCCCTTGGCCTTTCGGCCGATGAATTTATAGGTTACAGTACAGAAAACCAGCAGCTGGCACAAAACCAATTGCTTAGCTACAATGCCTTTGCCTTAAGCACCTGGACAGCCCTGTATGCCCGGATATACAATGCCAACACCATACTGGAAGGGCTGGAGCGTTCTGAAGGTGTAACCCCTCCCGTTAAAAATCAACTCAAAGGCGAAGTGCTTTTTACCCGGGCATTCAATTATTTTTACCTGGTAAACCTTTATGGCCCCGTTCCTTTACACCTGGGTACAGATTACCAGTTGAACAGTAAGGCATCCAGAGCGGAGGTAAATCAGATCTACCATCAGGTGCTTGCAGATCTGCAAATGGCGGAACAATTGTTGCCCGATGCCTATATTACAACTGAAAGGGTGAGGCCAAACAGGGCTGCTGTTCATATGCTGCTTGCCAGAACATACCTGTACCTGCAAAACTGGCCCAATGCAGAAAAGTATGCCAGCAGGGTTATTGAAAAAACAGCCACCTATAAACTTACCGGTTTAGACCAGGTTTTCCTGAGCAACAGCCAAGAAAACATCTGGCAGCTGGCCCCGCCTGCCGGTTCCAATACCCCTGCCGGTGCTTTGCTCAACTTAACCACTGCCCCTGCCGGCAGCCAGGTTGCTTTAAGGCCAGACTTTGTGCTGAATGCTTTTGAACCTGCTGACCAGAGAAAAACAACATGGGCAAAAAGCATTGCTGCCGGAAACAGCACTTTTTATTATCCCTACAAATACAAGGTCAGGGCATCAACAGTGGTAACCGAGTACACTTCGGTATTGCGCCTGGCCGAGCTATTGCTGATCAGGGCCGAGGCCAGGGCACTGCAAAACAATTTACCGGGTGCTATAGATGATCTGGATGCCATCCGCTTCAGGGCTGGCCTGTTTCTCGTAAAAAACACCGACCCGGATATCAGCAAAACAGACCTGTTAAAATTAATTGAAAAGGAAAGGCGGGTTGAACTGTTTTCAGAATGGGGGCACCGTTGGTTCGACCTGAAACGCGCGGGCAGGTCTGCCGCTGTACTGGCTCCCATAAAACCGAAATGGAAGGCAACTTATACCCTCTTCCCTATCCCAAAGGCCGAGACAGAACGCAACCGCAACATCAGCCAGAACGAGGGTTACGAAAACTAAAATCAATATTCATTTCAAAAAACGAACATGAAATTCATACAAAAAACTTTAGTAGCGCCCCTGTTTATACTCATTTGCATGGTGGGCGTATTGAATGCACAGCCAAGGTTCAGCGGAACCCTAAGGTCACTTCAAAACGGTAAAAGCAGCTTCGATTCTGTAGTTATTTCCTTTTTCAGGCCAAACTGCCCGGAAGGAGTTGTAGGCCAGGCGATAAGGCTACGCACAGATAAAGATGGAAATTTTAGTTTTCAGCTTCCAAAGTATGAAGGTATCAGCCGCATGGTGTTCTGGACCCGTTACAAACAAAAAACGGTAAACGGCACAGGCTTCCTGCACTATATGGTAGAGCCAGAAGATCAGATAAAGATCGATATCATCCGGAATGATTCAACACAACATGCGGAGCTTGCTTTTTCAGGGTATGGCGCAGAAAAATACAATATTGCTTACCAGCTGGAAAAGATTGCGCCAAGCCGTGGGCCATTTGGCACCTATCGCAAAACCATCAATAAAGACATCGTGTTAGACAAACCTGAAAATTTTGCGCACAAACTTTTGCAACTGGAAAAACTGACCATAGAAACGGCACAAGCTAAAACCGACCTGATTCAGCAATCTGGCCTGAGCAAGAAAATTAAAAAAATGCTGACCTATAATTATGGTGCAATTTACCATGAATGGACCTGGAGAATGAACGATTACCGGGCCAAATACAGCAAACAAAACCCGGAAGTAAGCGAGCTGATCAAAGCCAGTTTTCTGAAAAACAAACAGCGTTTTTCTTATCCTTTTGATCCCTTAATGGCCAACTGCCCAAATTACCTGGCGACAGTAGCTGTAGATGAAGCACGGAACCTGTATTTAACCAATGGCAAAGTTGATCTGCCTGCGCTCTATAAAGTTTTTGAAAGTAAATACAGCGGGCTAACCAGGGAATTGCTCATAGCCAATATGGCCCTGAAAAAAATAGGCTTTGTGCGGGAAATGGCAATAGACAACCATGTAATTGATTCGCTGCTGGTAGCTTATGAGAAATACATTACAAAGCCATTTATTAAAGAAGCTTATACCACAAAAGTAAGGTTACTGGCCGGCACTCCAATCTTTAACGGGGTATTTAAAGACATTAGCGGTAGCGAAGTAGCTATGGCTTCATTAAAGGGTAAGGTATTATTCATAGACATGTGGTTTACCGGATGTGGGGCATGCATGGAATTTCATAAAATTTTCCATAAACAGGTATACCCGGTTTTCAAAGAGAACAAGGATTTTCTCTGCATATCCCTTTGTATTGACAAAAACAACAGCCAGTGGCTCAACAGCGTTAAAAGTGGCAAATATACTTCCCAGGAATACCTGAACCTGAACTCAACGCTTGGTGTAGATCATCCGTTTTTTAAACATTATGGAATTTCTGGTTTTCCTTTCCTGATCCTGCTGGATAAAAACGGAAAAATATATGCAAGTAACATCAACCCCAAACCCGACGCCATCATTACCCTCATAAACAAGGCGCTGATGCTATAGGCGAAGTATCAAGGCGGTGTTTATAGCAATAACGCCGCCTTGTTAAATTTAAATTTTACAAGGTTAGTGCCAAAAACAGCGAACATAAAATCATCTGCTATTCTAAAATCGTTCAGTTTTAGTCCCAGATATTTAGGGATATAAAAACTATATAAATATTTGCCGCTATTGATAGCATAAACATCTATAACCTGATTACTTTTAAAATCGGTTTTGGCTTCGTTATCTGCTTTAATTGTGGAAACCATAAAAACGAGGTTCCTATGGACAATAAGATTTCGGTTTACCGGCTTTGGTGGTTTTGACTGGGTAACTGAAACCAACTGACCATTATTGACCTTCCTGTTGACAGTTATTTCGGCCCTGCTCACCGTGTCTATGGTCTTGCTTTTATAAAGCAGGTTCAGATTGGTATCCAGACAAAGAAATTCTCCGCGGTAAACATACATATAAATTAGCCTGCCGGCGGCAGGATCATATCTCAGTAAGCCGTCTGTACAAAAGTACCCGTCTACCTGCTTTTCCAACTGAAAGGTATTTTTGGTTTTAGCCTCTGAATAATTAAGTTTTATCAATTGTCTGCCCGTGATAGCACCATTTATTATGGTACTCCTCCCAATCAACGATTGATCGGAGATCAAGATAGTATTGTCTATCCTGACCTGCGGTTCTTTAAAACGCCTGATTTTACGGGTCATTTTATTGAGGAGGGTTACCTGTCCGGTTTTATGATCTATTGCATGTATAATCGTATCGGAAACCCCGATGTTTATTTTTTTTCGCTTATCATCAATGCCAGGTATTGGGCTTAGATTTACCCTGTGTACCCTGGAAAGATCATGGCCGGTTATGAACAGGCTGTTTGCTTGTTTCAAGTCCTTCAGGTACAGACCCCTTTCTGCGTGATCAACAAAATAATAGGCACCTGATGGAAGCTGAAGCACTTTTGCGATATAAAAATCCTGCTCGATTATCTTTCTGTGAAAGCCCTTATTTCTATCTGCTTTAAAAAGCTTAGAACCCAGAAACACCGCAACAAAAGACAATACAATTCCTCCTGTTATATATAATAATTTTCTCATCATTCAATAGCGTTAGCAACTGGCCTGTGTGCAATTGCAGGCAGGCCAGCTGGGTTATTAAAAATTAAGGGAGTATTCAATAAGGTCTACCCTATTGTGATCTCCCTGATTTGGATAGGCATCAGAATAGCCTTCCGTAGTTCCGGCATACATTGCACAGGTAAAGAATCCCGGATCACAAGGTAACGGGGTTGTACCAAGTGGTGCATAAACCTGTGCAGTTGCGGCGCCTACGGCTAATGTTGCCAAAAGCGCCAGTGTTAAAAACGACTTTTTCATAATAAAAGTGGTTAGAGTTAAATGCCTACTATGTTTGCTCGGGTTTTCGGCATCTCCCGATTCAATCGCGAATAGAATATTTTATTAAATACCGCTCGTGCAGGGCTATCAATGCTCTTCCACGCACTGCAAAACCGGTCAGTTTCTTATCCTTATATTTTGGCAGGTAAATGCTGTGGCTATATTCTCCGTTATCCTGCAGATACACATCTATTACCTCATGTTGCTTAAATTTTTCTTTGTTTTCATTATCGGCCATCAAAGCCGATTGGATGTAAATGTAATTGCCATTGCTGTACCCTCGTTTGTTTACATATAGTGGTGGAGCCGCCAGTGTGCGAAGCTTTTTGCCATCTTTTTCTATTTCTGCTACTTTTATTTTAGCCTTTGAATTGGTATCGATGGTTTTTCCGGTATACCGTAAATTCAGATTAGTATCCAGGCAAACAAAATCGTTCCTGTAGTAATACACAAACAGGATGGTACCTTTCTCCTTATTCAGGAACATGAACCCATCAATAGAGAAACTCCCATCCTGCTGCGATTGGTGCGCGTGTTTATTGGTTTGGTTTAGTTTAGGTTGTAATGTTATCTTTTGCAGCACTTTTTGTTTTAATTCTGCATCGTAGCCGTTTATAATTACGCTATTTGGTGAGAGGGCTAGTATCAGTTCAGCCTGTATACTTTGTAGAATATGGTTTCTTTCATTTTTGAAAGGTACTTTTGCTGATACAAATGAAGGTGTTTTGTATTCAGTTAAATACAACCACGGACTATCAACCTGCATTTTGGCCAACTGCCAGTTTATTTTGCTGCTATAGGTAAAAGGGATCTTTTCATATCGCGTATCGGTTAAGCTGTATGAGCAGCCGAACAGCCTGAGCGGAGCGTTGTAATTCCCCAGGAAGATCCGGCTGTCACTTAGACCGCTAATAAAGTAGGAGTTGTATTTCATGTCCAGTTCGTTCAGTTTTTTAGCGATGTAAATATCCTTTCTATTAAATCCGTTTTTTACCTGCCTTTCTGGCGAATAACAAAGCAAAGCAATAGCACCTGCGCTAATCAGCAGCGCAATCAATAAGCCATACAGCGTTTTCATATTGGGTTGGATAAATCAGGGAAGCAGGCCGCTTCCCTGAAATTGATTACAATGGCAGCCTGCCCAGGACATTTGTCACCTCATGCCCACCCAGACATCCTGGAGAATTATATACCGTTACATCAGAGTAAACGTCGGCACAAACCGGCCCTTCATATTCTGTGCTGCAGATTACGGGTTTATCACAGTCATTTTCGATGTAATAAACATAAGAATTAAGTGGTGTTTGTGCTACCGGTGCCTTCTGTGTAGCAAACACCCCGCCTACAGCAACTATTGCCAGCAGAACGAATGTTAAAAATGATCGTTTCATTTTCGTTTAAATTTGGTTAATGCTTACTATGTTTTACAGTTGTTCAGCTTCTCCTGATTCATGAATACGTTGTATAATATTATTCCTATTAGCCCCAACACTGCAAATACCGAGTTAAATACCAGGTGCTGTGTCCAGCTCATTGCATCGAGCAAACCGCCGCAATTGCACGGTATCTGTTCACCGGAATACAGGATAACAAGTATGTACCCGATAAACATCAGCATCAGGCCAAAGGCAGCATACAATCCGACCAGCAACGTTCTTTGGAAAACCAGCAGTACTGCTATAGCAATTTCAACAACTGGAATTAACCACACAACTATACCTGCATAACCTGTAAGCACTGGCGATTGGCCCAGTTGTACCTTGAACTCCTGAAAACCCATCAGTTTACTAGCTGCTGCGTATAAATACAATAGTATAAAGCTATAACTGATCAGGTTCAAAATCTTTTTCATCATCGTTCCATTTTATTTCTCCGTACTCGGTACGCTTCCACATTAACGCATCCAGCAACTTGGCCCGAATGGCGATAGCTCGCGCTAATGCTTCCTTGCGGTTTGGAGCCATGAGCAGAATGTTGATGATTTCAGCATCGTCTTCGTTCCAAACACCATGAATGGAATAAGTTTCTTTATGGGCCATCAGCAAAAATTCTTCAGTTCGCCTTTCTTTTTCAACGGGATGAAGTTCAATAGGCTTCATTTCTGTTTTAGTTAAAGACACATGGTAAGGGATCATAGCTTTCCCAGCTAGCGCTGTCTGGGTTGGGCTTAGACTCTTTCGGTTTGTTTTGGTCATTCTTCTGTTTTTTATTTGGTTAGTAATGTCAAATTTCAAGAGTATTTTTGAGAGCGACTTGTAGAATTCTGCAAACTTTCACGCCATTGTATTAAATATTTGCAGGATTTTCACAGTATTTGTTATTCTAAATCATTATAAGAGCAGAGCTTGTATTTCTGTAGGTGCTATTTTATGGTATCGTTTAAATTCCCTGCTGAAATATCCCGGATCGTTATATCCAACCATGAATGCAACTTCAGAGATCGATTTTGTGGTTGTAACCAGATAGAATAATCCGTAATTCATTCTCAAATCGATCACATATTGGTGAAGCGACTTCTGGAAAGCCTTTTTGCATAAATGGGAGAACAATCTTTCAGATACGTTGAACATCGAAGCAAGCCGCGCCACATTATCAACAATTCCATCACCATAATTCTCCCGAATAAACTTTGCAATCTCCTTTGCTTTTATTTCATGCAAAGCGTCCGTCATCAAACGACCGGTAACGAGCATTTGATGATAATTGTAAATTACTTCACTTGAAAAATCATGCATTGCCTTGTTGAGTTCTTTTTCATTGCTCCCATCATGCTCCTGAAACTTTTTTAAGGGTTTTAAGATGGCTGATGTTATCGGGCAACCGGGCAAAGCATAAATGGGTTTGACAGGGCTTATATAATTTTCAACCAAAGGTTTGAATTGAGTAAAGTTTTTAGTTATCCGCACAAACCATTCCGGACGTATAGTTAAAACCAGTATCTTATGCTCGCCTTTAAACAAAGTACGCTTGTAAATCCCCTCTCCAACATGCTGAATTGAACAGCTGTTTCCCTGAGCTTCGGTGATGAAGTTCTTTGCAGGATCTGTAAATACAGAATGTCCCTGAAGCATAAGTAATATGAATATGCCAGATGTATGAACATTAAAATCCAGCGTAAATTCTTTTTCCAGGATGTACTCAAACAAATCAATATGAGCAAAGTAATTGCTGAAAGATTGTCTGCAAAACTGTCCTTCTCTTATAGATATCAATTGCGCAAGTGCACATTTTAATGGCATACAAAACTCAGGAAGCTGGTTAAACTGGAGGGTTTTAATAACTGCACCCACAAGGTCTAATGTAATGTGTGATTGCATAGCGCATTTAATTTAGTTTTGGCTAAACCAAAGTTCCCTACTTTGTTAATCGAAAAAAATGTAGATATGGGACAATTTTTGAATAAAAAACTGCAATAAGGGTTATAATTTTACTAAAACAGCGTAAGCATATTGTTAAAGCTTCCTGAAAGGTGCCTCTTTAGCTGAAAACCCATGATACTTTTTGAATGCTTTATTGAAATAATAGATATCCTTATAGCCTACCTCGAGATTCACCTCATTATATGGGATTTTATTTTCGACAATAAGAGAAAATGCCTTTTCCATGCGTATCCTTAAAAGTAGTTTATGCACACTGGTACCTAAAACCTCCCCGAATGCCCTGGCCAATGTTTTTGGACTGGTATTAAAGTGAGATGCAATTTCATTGACACTATTGCCTTCTTGCCGGGCATAATTGTTTTTCAGATATTGTTTTACTTCATAAACACTTTGCCTCTTAAATGTACGATTAACTGGCTTAACATTTTGCAGAGGCACCTTAATTTCACCTGAATCCAATAGCATTACTTTTAACTCCAGGTACTCATCCAGGGGTATTCGTAAAAAATTAGCTGCATATTTATCTGGCAAGTCAAAAATATCATAATCCTGAAAGAACTTAATTATGCGTTCCTTTTTGGGTAGCAAAAGCATTTTATCTTTCAAAGCCTCGCGGTCATATTCTTTAATACTGATTTCAAGCCAAAGCTTACCGGTTTCGGGATATTTGTTTAGTTTTTTAAACTGAACCTGCGTCATTTGAAGCGCTTGCACCTTACCAATAGCAACAAATTCATAAAGTGCAGGCTGCTCATTAAGCAAATTAGATATTTCCGTAAAAAATTGCCCCGAAGTGTAGATATTCATAGCCAATAAATTACCGTTGGCATCTTTTGTAAATGCAATTACGTAGCCGGAAATGAGTTGCCATGACCCTCTAACTACCTTTCCGGATTTTATAAACCTATAGCCACTCTTTTTAATGGCAAATTTTGGTAAAGGCCGTAACTTTTCTTCATATACTTTTGACAGAGAAACCATTTTGTTGAGCTTTTCCAGAAGCCGGTCGATATTGTTCATGGCAGAGAGATCGGGTCAATTTAAAGGTAAATATAATAAATTAACCTTAAAGAACAATGAACCGCTCATCGATGCCGGTATACTCGCAAAATTCTTTTACAGTAATATACTGATGTTTTTTTTTGTTTAATGCAAAACGGATGTTTCTGAACAGTCTTTGTGCTTGCCTATCCCCGATATTTAAAAGCCGGGCGGCTTCTTTGGGATAAATACATAGTCTTTCCATGTTAAGGTGTGTTATACCGCAACAATAAGGTAGCGCTAGCGCAAGGTCATTATCCCTTACGGAACCCAACCGGGCAGTGGGTTAAAAATAATCAGTACACAATATAATGATTTTCAGTTAGTTAATCAAATCTCAAATAGTGTATCTGCCTAATTTAACGACATAAAGTCCATTTTGTGCCAAAAGGTTTGAAAACTACCAAAAGATACATAAAGCGACAAATGCGGCATAAGGTTTATTTTGCGACCCGTTTTTTCTAAGCTGACAATAGATTTGGGTATGAATCAGTTGCTCCATAGAATGGTTTTGTTCAGGCTTGTTGCCTGTACTGCTCAGATACTACTTGGGTAGTACTCTGCTACTGCTCTGGTAGCAAGGCCGCCGGTACAAAGTACTTCCTCATAGGAACGCTAAATGTACCGCGGCAAATTAATCCTTAAACTTTCATTAAGCACAAACATCATGGCAAAATTAATCAAAGGAATATTGGGCCCGATTCGGGGAAAACTGGGCCCTGTTGTAGGATCATCCTGGAAGGGGATTGCGTATTTGCGCGAGCACAACAAAACCAAAACTGTAAAAACACACCGAACCGCTGCACAGCTGGCAAACGAACAGAAATTCAAATTTGTGCAGCAATGGCTCGTACCCTTTCACCCCTATTTAACAGTAGGATTTCTGAAGCTGGCGATAAGGAAAACCGAAATCAATGCTGCCTTTTCAGCAAACTTTCAAATATTTACTGGCGTTTACCCCAGCATTGCAATTGATTATAGCAGGTTTATCATCAGCAAAGGAGATCTTCCCGAACTAAAGCATCCGGTGATAGCGCTGGCTGCTCCCGATACCATTGAAATCTCATGGCAACAAAATACACTATACACCGCATCATTTGATGATCAGCTGATGCTTGTTTTGTATAGCCCTGAACTTAAAATAACCGATGGTTTTATAGGTGGAGTTAAAAGATCGGCTCTACATTATAGTTTTCAGTTTGATCAGCAACTCATTGGAAAGGAACTGGAAGTATATCTGAGCATAACCTCGACCGACAGGAAAAGAATAGCCGATAGTGTTTATATGGGGAGGGTACTGCCATGAAAGTAACTAAATTTGCTGCCGCTGTGGTACTTTACCTTAGTGCAGCCAAACAAATTGAGGCACAGGTAGACAAAATGCTTTCGGTTCTGGACAAAGCCGGGGTAGATAAGACCTTACAGGCCATTCTTGCCGGTAAAATGACCAGGCTTGTTGCCTTTGGAAATGGTAGCTACAAGGAGATCAACATCCTTCAGGCCATTCAGATCTGGATATTCCAGCTTAGCGAAAATGAATTTAAAGAAGGAATCACTGAAAAACTGGTTGCATTAATGGTACGGCTTAACTTCAAATCGGATGGTTTCAAGCATTACTGCAGAGCTCTTGCACCTCCATCTTCAGAGAATTATCGCATAACAGTTGCCTTTTCTGTTGATGCTTTGGCCTATTTTTTTAAGCTGCTAATTAATGCTGGTGTTGTAGTAGCAGAGCCCAAATCGCATTTGTTCTTATTTGTTGCCAGGCATTTTAAAACGCCTGGGATATCCGGTGACAGGATATCCGAGCATAGTTTTACCAACAAATACAACCAGACTGTACAAGCCACTGCTAAAACAGTACGGGCCGCACTGGTAAGGATGCTGAAACTACTCGACAAAGAGTTTGACCTGGCCTGAGTTTTTTCAACTAAAATTTTATTGCGTTTGAGGTTCGCTGATATGTTTTTTGGCTGTTTAAGGTATGGGGTGCCAGCACCCCCATACACTACCCAAAGGCTTCCAAATTGTATTCCTTTGAGCCAATTAACAGATTTTTTAACCTTTTAATCCTTAAAATTATGGGAATTATCAGACAAGGAATCCTAGGTGGATTCAGGAACAAGACAGGCAGCGTTGTAGGAGCTTACTGGCGCAACCGAGATGTGATCAGGGGTTTACCCCGAGCAAGTAACAAAGCAGCTACCCAGTTGCAGATCAACCAGCGCTTTAAATTCGGAATGGTCACTGCCTTTGTGGCTCGCCTGTCCGGCTTCATTGACATGGGCTTCGGCTCTGGCGGTGGCTCTACAAGTGCCATGAACCAGGCGGTTGCCTATCATTTGAGCAATGCCATAACTGGTGTTGCCCCAAACTTTACCATTGATTACACCAAGGTAAAGATTAACAAGGGCAAATTGCTGTTGGCCAATGGCATTCAGGTGGCTATTACTGCCGCAGCCCGGATTGACTTTACCTGGCTAAACACGGTACCGGATGGCAAATACAAGGATGCTACCGACAGGGCAAATGTTGTAGTGTACAATCCAACAAAAGACACTTTTGTGGTTTTGCCATCTGCAGCAGCACGATCTGCCCTGGGCTACAACCTGATTGTGCCGCCCGACTACAGCGGCGACCAGGTACATTGCTACATCAGTTTCAGTTCCATTATCCATAAAAAGCTGGTATCAGACAGCGAGTATATTGGTGAGTTCACTGTACTGTAAGCAGAATTAATAGAAAGCTGCCCGGTTAACGCCGGCGGCTTTCTTCCATAAACAATCAAAAACTAAACATCATGAATACTTTAAAAATATTGAAAGAAAATATTCAGGAAAGTACCCCCGTAACGGAACTTTCGCATAAAACTTCTTTAAGCCATTCACTGTACCGGATTTTGGCATTACTGCTTTTGCTCCTGTTTGTGCTGCAATACTGGATTGTAAGCACAGATCCTTCAGAAGGGTTTATTGGCCCAAATATATGGCTGATGGCTTTGATTGCTTTCAGTTGCTTTATAGCAATTGTTGCTTTAAGCTGGTGGCTATTGCAAAAATTCTGGATGTGTTTGGGTTTGCCCAAACAAGACCATATGGTTAAACGATTTAAAACACTTACATCATGGGAACAATTAAAATTATACTGGCTTTGTTTTGCTTCGCTTTTATTGGCCGGAGCATTGTGCCTGAACGCAATTTGTTAGCAGATTCGTCGAAAGATCTCTCATCGTTGCGCTTCCTTCGGGATGACGTGTTGCGAATAGCCAGGGCTGAAATTGGCGTTCGCGAAGCTAGTGGAAACAATGATGGTAAACGAATTGAAGACTATCTGGCAACGGTTGGCTTACCTAAAGGCCAGCCGTATTGTGCAGCATTTATCTCCTGGGTTTTCAAAGAGGCAGGTTATGCCCTGCCTCGAACAGGCTGGTCGCCAGCACTGTTCCCTAATAGCCGATTGGTAAGGGATATTGTGCCCGCAAACCTTTTTGGAATTTATTTTCCTTCCTTAAAAAGAATTGCCCACTGCGGTTTTATTGATAGCCGTAAAGGCGACTGGATTGCCACGGTGGAGGCCAACACCAACCCATCTGGAGATCGAGACGGCGATGGGGTCTATAAACGGCTAAGACATGTAAAAACCATTCACAGTTTTTCAGATTGGATTAGGAAGAGAGAAGGTACAAAATGAAAAAGCTATATATGTTATTTACATTCTTTTTTATCATTCTTTCTGGGTGTGCGTTGTTCAAAAAAACAAACAAAATCACAACCAAAGATGTACAGTCATCATCTAAACAAATGGAATCAAGCCAGCTGATATTGAAACGTGCCGATAAAGAAACCCGCGTTTTTACATACTGGAATGACAGTAGCTTTTACCAGTTCCAACAAATTAAAGAACAAGGGGAACAGGCTAAATCCGGCAAGTTAAGGACACAAGAAAAGCAACAAAGCAAACAGCAAGACAAGATCAAAAAGATAGAACCAAATAAGTTCTTGGTTTATACAGGAGTGTTTTTTTTATTAATTGTTATGATATGGTTTTACGGAAGACAAAGAGGAGCCAAAAAGTAAAGAAAAATCCCGATAAGCAAACAAATCGTCTGCAATCTCAAAATAAGCTGAAAGCCGGGCTATGGCTCGGCTTTCAGCTTATTCCATACATTTTCGCCCAGGATTTACTGACCCTCTGCTGTGGGATATAGAATAATGGACAACGAAGTCGTAGATGTACAATTTTTACCATTTATTCTGAATCAAAAGCCTTTCAAAGAGACATAGATAAATATATTGCTGTCATTTTATAAAGATATGCCTGATTGGAAATGTTTTTTAGAAGATTAAAAAAACAAATTAAGAAGGATTATCCTTCTTAATTTGCTGATCAATCCAGCGTACATTCTTTTTGTCTTTCAAAAAATAATCCCACCAATCCAGTACTTTATTGCTTAAATCTTTTTCTTCGAGAGTGCCGCTTGGAAATGAATGGTCTCCGTTTTGATAAAATAGGGCGATAACATCTTTTTTATAACGTCTAAGTCCTATATAAAATTCCATCGTCTGTGTATAAGGAACATTCTTATCCTTCTTGCCTGCCCATAGGAGTATTGGTGCATTTACTTTTTCAACATTAAGAATGGGATTATTTTTCAGGTATCTCTCTTTATCAGCAGCAGGGGTTGTTCCCATCTGATAAACTGTATTATATATAAAATACAAGGGTTTATTCCAGACATAACTGTATGAATAAAAATTAGTGATAATATCACTTATACCTGCACCAGATACGTAAGCTGCAAAACGATTGGAGTGAGTTGAAATAAAATTGGTTTTATAGCCACCATAAGACTGCCCACATAGACCAATTTTGGTGTGATCGATATTTGGATTTTTCAGCACAACATCCAATGCATTATTCACACATTCTAATGCCGAAAGCCCCGGACCCATTTCACCGACAGTAGTATCAGGGAGGTAGACAAAATAACCCTGTTCAAGTAAAGTTCTTATCTGGGAGCCTTCAGGCATTACCTTAAACGGCGAAAGATAGCCGTTCGAAAGATGTCTTTGCATATCATATATACGGACTATCATCGGATGCTTTTTAGTAGGGTCAAAGTTGACAGGATAATATAAAATTCCGCTAAGGTTCTTCCCAACTGCTGAATAGCTGTAAATCTTCTGTCTTATCTTTTTCACTCCATTATCTTTAATATTGCCGTCAAAAAGCAAATGTTTTTGTCCTCGGGTATTATAACTGTACAGCGTCGGCGGGAGATTAAAATTCTCTTCCAGTGTATAAAAAGATTTCATGTCAGGATCATACATCAAACTATTGTTAGTTAATCTATTTTCCGTTGGTGGAATAACCTGTTTCCACTTCCCGTGTTGAAACAGTGTGTAAGAGATTATATTATTCTCTTTATCATAAACCTCAGCCAAAAGGTCTTCTGTTGGCAGGTATGAAGCCATTGCATATCCATCTCTTTCAGAAATATAATTTCTGATTTTTGTCATTTTCCCCTTTCCGATTCCTAGAGCGGTTAATTTCTGTTGTTGGATATTAAAACTCCACAGATCATTACTGCTTTCAAAATAGATGTAATCCCCATTCTTAGAGAACACGGGTTGTTCCAGATCTGTTCTTTCTATTAGCGCTTCTTTTTTTCCATTGCAATTATACAATATCCATTTACCACCATCATTACTACCTAAAAACCATTTTCCGTCTGCTGAGCAGAAAATTTCATGATTAAGTAGCAAAGGCCATTCTTTAGCCAATCTTTTTACTAGTTTTAAATTTCCTAAATCAGTTGAGGTATTTAATTTCAGATCATAAATTTTAGCTTCATTCAATTCCGGTTCGCTGGTAATAAAATTATGACCTTTTCGAGGGAGGTAAGTCAGGAAATACCGATCGTTGTTAAGAGAATTAACTTCATTATTTTGCGGCACCTTTATCTCTTGTAATTTGCTATTTTTCGGATTCAGGATCCAGAATTTTTTATGAACAAACATCTTATAATGTTCATTAACATAAGGATCATTACCATGCCAAATTTCTACTATAGGATCTTTTTCTTCGGTAAAAACTACTCTCGCACTGATGAGGAATGATTTCCCTTCTTGTATTGGAGAAAGCTCTACCATCGACTTCTTAGGAATATCCATTTCCAACAGTTTTTTACCAGCATTTTCGACATCCAGTACAACCAATCTGTCATCGTGTGTTGTCGTTTCTATAATGACCAACTGTTTTACAGAAGCATTAAGTTCTATTTTCCGGATTGGGTTCTGCGTAGTGTAAATAACATTTTCTTTATCTCCGGAAATCTCTATAATCTCTGATCTTCCGGCATTCTCTTTTTTGTGGAATAGTTTCCTTTTAGAATCGGTTATTAACACCCCTTCTACTTCTGTAAAATCCAAAAGCTCCTTCCCTAAGGTATTATAGATCCTAAGTTGACGATCTTTGGTTAACAGCGCATATCTATTAAGTTTTTCCAGGATATAAGCTTTTTCAATATTATCGTACTTATAGGTTTTACCGGTGATGAGATTTAGAAATTCAACATTTGGTCCTGTCTGTCCCAATACTCCTTCTTCATTTAAAAAGACTAATCTAGAATGTAATATCTTGTGTACAGTTTTTGTAGGAGCCTTGGTGCTAACAACAAAAGAGCTGTTTCCATCCGTTTTATCAGTTTTATGAATACTAATCCAATTTCCATAGGGCGAAATCATTGGAACGCCGCTTAGCGTTGCAAATTTATCCCTCCATTTGGCTATCGTGTCAGATTGTGCTTTTACCGGAGCCAGTAAATTTCCGGCAAACATAAGTGTTAACAAAATATATTTCATCATCAGTACCCTGTATTTTGTGGTTGAAGGTTAGCATTGAGAAGAATTTCTTTTTGTGGTATTGGCATAAGTTTGTGAAAATCCTTCCAATTGGGCTTTGTTGTTATAAGTGTATTGAGTTTTCCCAATCTTTTTAAATCCAGAAAACGATGACCCATTTCAGCAAAAAACTCTCTTTTATCTTCAAGCAGAATTTCATCAAACAACACATTTTTAGATATGGGCATTTTTAGCAGGGAAAGCTGTGCTCTTTGCCTTGTAGCATTCACATATGGTAATGCATCGGCAATCTTATCCTGTTGTACCAGTGCTTCTGCCAGTAACAGATACACCTCCTCCAACCTGAATACAATAGAGTATTCGTTTGTATTCGTATTGCTTCGATTTTTGTATTTTTCTACCCTGTAATAGATATTTCCATTAAAGGTAACTGGAGCAATCCAATTCTGCCAGCGCAGATCATTTGACTGAAACGAATGGATCAAAGATGCTGAAATAGCCCAGGTATTAGGCACCGAGTTTGTAAAATAATAACCTGTCGCTTGTCTTAAAGAAGCATTATTATGGGGCTTTAACTGCCACAAAATGTGTTGTCCGGCTTTTTGAAATACCATGCTTACCTCAGGCTGCATAACGTACATAGGATTTTGAACGATTTCTTTTAAGGCAGCTTCGGCCTTTTCCCATTCTTGTTTGGACATATAAATCTTTGCAAGAAGTAACCTGGCAACCATTCGATTGGGATAGATACGTTCGGCATTCCTGTATTCATTCTGAAGGAGCGCTGATACTTCGGTAAGATCCCTTTCCATATACGTCAACATTTGGGCAGAAGCTGTTTTCTTAATACTGTTATTCACATTATAATCGGTGGATTCGGGATAAGGAATATCACCGTAAAGCTGGTTCAGGTAGAAGAACATAATGGTTCTGATCAGTAAGGTCTCACCTCTTAAGTACTTCTTATCCGAAGCTGTTATGCCAGTTGATCCCGCAACACCTTCCAGAATGGAATTGGCAGAATATATATGTTTATAAGCTCCAGTCCAAGCATTATATACAATGCTATTGTTATCTATCTGCTGGTTTAGGAAGATATCTCTACTATCAGATGCAACTGTTGTGAAGTCATCCAGTTCATCGGTATAGGCACTTAGGTAAGCTTCGAGATCTCCCCCGGCAATAGGTGAACTTCTCATTACATCAGCATACAATGCCGCCAATGCAGCATTGGCTGTCTGTACGTCCTTAAACACAACCGTTCTATCTATTTGATTATTAGGAATGTCGACTTCTATTAGTTTTTCACAAGAAGTAATTATAAATACTGCAATAATAAATATGGCATATTTTAATTTTTTCATTTTTATAAATTTTAAAGATTAAACTGGACTCCAAAGGAATAGGTTTTCATTGGTGGTAGAAAACCCAAAGAGGAGGATTCAGGATCTACGGCGAAGAATTTAGTCTGTGTCCAGAGGTTCTGCCCCTGAAAGTAAATTTTAACATCTTTAAATGGTACACTTTTTAATCGAAGCTTGTATCCCAACTGCAAGTTTTTTAACCGGATAAAAGAAGCATCCGAAAAAGCAACGGTGCTGGAACGGAATAAATTATGACTGCTCGTATTCCTGGTACTGTACGGCATATACAAACCTGTGGGGTTATTATCTGACCAGACATTCAGCACCTCAACAGGCTGATTGTTCATTAACCCGGGCATAGGGATAATTCCGTTATAATTCCGGCCTTTCTTTTTGACAAACTGGAAAAGTACCGACAAGTCCCAGTTTTTATAATGTAGACTATTGTTCCATCCACCAAAAAATTTGATCCCAATATCTTCAATCACCTGACGGTCATCAGAGGCAGAAATCTTGCCATCATTATTAAAGTCAGTGAACTGATATTGACCTGTTGCAGGATTAATGCCCTCCAACTGATAAAGTTTTATAATGTTCGCAGGTTGCCCTATCACATACTGACTTGCATAGGAGGAACCTGCAAGCCCTGGAAATGACAAAAGCTTATTTCTTGGAAAGCTGATATTAAAACCGGATTCCCATTGAAAATTTTTCCCTGCCAAAGGACGACCTGACAGTTCTATTTCGATACCGGTATTTTCCATTGTTGCTGGTAGGTTCGCTATTACACTGGTAAATCCTGTTACGGCTGAAAGCTGATAACCGACCAGTTGATTAGAAGAAAGATTGCGGTACCATGCTGTGGTAAGATTCAAACGGTTTCTAAAAAAACCAAGTTCCAGCGCAGTTTCAAATTTTTTAGTGACCTCCCAACTGTAATCGGGGTTGTAAAGGCGGGAAGGAGACAGACCTGTAATATTGTTATAAATTGAAGCTGAAGAAACGATGTAGTTATCCAGAAACTGAAAATCACCTATATTGTCACTGCCCGCCGAACCATAACTTCCCCGGAGCTTTCCAAAGCTGAGCCACTGCATATTTTTCAATAATTCTTCCTCAGAAAAAATCCAGGCTACACCAAGTGCACCGAAACTAGCAAAACGTTTGTTCGGACCGAAACGGCTGCTCCCATCCCGTCTTCCGGTGAGGTTTAAGATATACCTGCTCTTAAACTGATAATTAAGCCTTCCAAATAGTGCGGCATAGCGGTATTCGATATCGGAATCTTCAAAGGTCATGACCGTTTTTGCAGCCCCAATATTGGTAATGAACTGGTTACTTTCAAATCCAAATCCTAACCTATCATCCGTATTCCTCAGACTTCTCTGAAAACTTCCTCCAATAAGGGCTTCTAAATTGTGGTCCCCCCATTTCCCCTGCCAATTCAATTGAGGTTCTGCGATAAAAGAGAATATCTTCGATGACTTTTTATTCGCCTGAGAATTGGCACTTGAGGCTCCATTTGCCAAATTTGGATTGTAAACGGTGTTGGGTGTTAAAGCCATTTCATTAACAGCAGTATAATTAAGCCCAGCATTCACTTTAATTTTAAGATTTTGAAAGAAGCGGTATTCCGTATTCATATTACTCTGAAACAATTTGGTGTCATTGTTGTAAGAGGCATTATAAGCCGCCAGAGGATTTGTGAAAGTGTTGTCAGCCCAATTCAGGCTTCCATCTTCATTGTAAAGCTGAGGTGAAACAGGAGCTAATAAATACGCATCCCTGGTCATATCGGTCCTTACTATATTATTTTTCTGCTGAGTGAACATATTGGAAATACTCATGAGAAAGCGATTGTCATCGGAACGGTGTGAAATGTTGGAATTAAAAGTATTGCTGGCATATTTAAAGCCCTGTCCGAATACCGTTGTCTGTTCGTTATGGCCTAAACTCAACATGAAGTTTGTTGTTTCACTTCCCCCACTTACTGAAACTAGGGTGTTGCTTAACGTTGCTTTTTGCCCGATAAGCGTCTTGACCCAATCTGTTTCATGATTTTGATCCCAAGTGCCATTGAGATCATACGCATTGGCAGGATAGGTTGTGATCTTGTCATTCGAAAATGCATCCCGACGCATCTGGAGGTATTGATCTTTGTTCAGTAGCTTCAGATTAGATATGACCTTACTGATACCATAATTGTTAGAGAAATTCAAGCGCACCTTTCCTGTTTTTCCTTTTTTGGTGGTAATAAGAATTACCCCATTAGCACCACGGGAACCATAAATAGCGGTGGCATCAGCATCTTTTAGTACCTCAATGCTTTCGATATCATTAGGGTTAATGCTATTTAAAGGGCTAATACTTCCATTAGGAATAGCTGTAGATGAGATTTGTGAATACGAATTGGAAAATTCACTTATAGGGACGCCATCTACTACGTATAAAGGGACATTAGCAATGGGGTCTGTAAAAGACCCCTTCCGCAAGCTATTTTGCCCTCGTATCTGTATTTCATATCCTCCACCGGGAGTACCTGAGTTCTGTGTAATACTTACTCCCGCCATACGCCCCTGAACCGCCGACAGTACGTTGGTTACAGGCTGTTTTTCGATATCCTTTGCAGTAACTTTGGAAATACTTCCCGTCCGTTCCCTATCTTTAACCATGTAATAACCAGCATTAATTGTAACCTCATCGAGCTTACTATCGGCTAAAACCAGCGATAAGCTCCCCATATTACTGGTTGCATCAACCTCCCTGGTCTGATATCCTATATAACTAATCACCAGCTTATCATTCTCCCCAACATTATCCAGATAAAAGGCACCATCCTGATCTGTCTTCACCGACCTATTCTTTCCTTTTATTGCAACCGTAGCGCCCACTAGTGGCTGACCTTTTTCATCCAGAATTTTACCACGAACGTTAATTGCGCGAAATCGATTGACGAGGTTTTCCAGTAAGCTGGTTTCTCTCTTTGTGATGACAATGAGCTTGTCTTCGATGTTGTAGCTCAGGTTTGTTTCTTTCAGGAGGATGTCCATGACTTCAGTTATAGATGCTTCCTTGAAGTTGACACTGATCGTATTATTGGTTTTTAAATTCGAATTTTCTATGAGTACATCATAGCCGGTTTGTTTCCGGATTTCCAGAAAGACTTTTTCCATACTAACATTGCTTTGCTTGAGCGTGAGCTTTTGTGCGAAGCTGGCTGCGCTTACCTGCATGAGCGATAACATAAATATGAAGGTAGTGAGTTTCATAATTATCAGGAATTTATTGATGTAGCACTGAGGCGTACAAAAATATTGAGTATAAATTTTATACATTTGGTAAACTGGTTTTAGCATTGTGCTGGTTTTCCACGACTCTGACACGTTGCTTAGTTCGTAAATAGTTGATAGTTCAATTTTTTAGGTAAATCAGTTTTTAGGACTTCGAGGCAAATCGGAGTCCTTTTTTATGATTTCCAATTGTGTTTAATATTATTTTTTCATATTCTTTTTAATTGCGGTTTGTGGTTTAGTTGATTCAAGAATGATTATTTCCTTTTGATGATAACTTTGTTGTTTTCTACGATGAAGGTTACTGACTTTGTGCGTTCAAGTGCTTTTAATACTTTAGATATGTTTTCAGATTTGCTGACGGTCCCAAAGAAGGTCATATTTTTGAGTGCTGGTTCTGTAAATTCCACTTCTACGTTATACCATCTGGAGAGTTTTTCCATGATGTCTTCCAGGCGTTCGGAGTCAAACATAAAAAATCCGTTTTTCCAGGCAACTGCAAACTCTCCGTCTATGTCTTTAACTGCAATATCTCCTTTTCCCGTTGTAGCCTGTTGGTTGGGCAATAATATTTTCTGTTGGGCATTGTAAGCTAATTTTACACTTCCTTCAAGCAAGGTTGTTTTCGTATTGGTGCTTTTATAGGCATTGATATTGAATTGTGTTCCAAGAACTTCGACTTCCTGATTACCGGATTTTACCACAAATGGGTGCGCTTTGTCTTTTGCCACCTGAAAGTAAGCTTCACCTTGAAGACTGACCTTTCGTTTACCAGATTCTAGCAAATTGGCTGCATATCTAATACTAGAGGCGGCGTTTAACCACACCTCAGTTCCATCTGGAAGTTTGACTTTATAGGTTTCTCCTCTAGCGGTTGTAAGGGTATTGACCGCGCCGAGATCGGTGGACACACCGGTGCTGGGTTTGATTTCATAAACCAGCTGGCCTTCCTTCGTTTTGGTGATGGTAACACCTGCCTGTTTCGCGAGTTCACCATTTTGGGTGTCGGATAATTTGATGGTTGTTCCGCTGGCCAAAGTAAGAGTCGCTCCTTGTTTTCCAGGTGCGATATACTGCAAAACTAAGTTGTTTTTATCTTGATCCTGTACTGAGCTGTTTCGATAGTTGAAGAAAAATACACCAAGTACCATAATAGAAACTGCTGCTGCAACTGCAACAATTTTCGGCCAAAGTTTAGGAGTTTGCGTTTCCGATTGAATTCCGATTTCCTCCCTGATCCGCTGAAAAATGTGTTCACCATACTGTTCTTTATCTTGGGCTCTATCACCGGGAATTTCCAGTGGTTTTTCCTCTATGTTGTTTAGCCAGGCACCGAGTTCTTTTTTTTCAGCATCGGTTATTGTGCCCATAAGGGACTTATGGGATAGTTCTTCTAACCTGATTTTATCTTTATTAACCATTTGCAATAAGGGGCTTATATTTACATGTCCCTTTTCAAAAGCAAATGATTCAATTTATTTCAAAATATTTTTATTCAGGTAATTTTAGGATTTAAAAATTATAACAGGTAGGCATTGAGGAAAGAACGCAGGTTAGTCAATAGTGTTTTTTTTGACCGGACAAGGTGTGAATTAACCGCTTTTTCTGATAAGCCGGTTTTTTCACTGATTTCTTTATGACTCAAACCTTGTTCTTTACTCATCCGGAAAATTAGTGCACTTTGTTCAGGAAGCTTACAGATATTTTCTTCCAACCAGTTACGGAGTTCCTCCAGATCAAGGTATTGCTGGGTGGAATCATCCAGCAGGTCACAGCTCTCTAGACTCGTTTGTTCATGAATCCGCTGGGTACGCTGCTTATTTAGAATCTTAATGACCCGGTATTTCACAGAAACGGTCAGGTACCTGCTGAGGTCAGTGGTAATGTCCAACTGTTCTCTTCGGTTCCACAAAGAAACAAAAACTTCTTGTACAGCATTTTCCCCTTCCATTAGATCCCCCGTCTTGTGTGCTGCATAATGAATGAGCTTTTCCCAGTATCGGTCATACAGCATTTTAAACGCACGTTGATTCCCATCCTTTAGAAGGCAGATGAGTTCCTGATCGCTATGGCTACTGTATTCCCTCATGAACATTAGATTCAATAAACTCCCTACATAAAAACACGGAATCTTAAATAAATCTATATTTTTTGATCTTGGTTTCCCCGTACTCAGAGTGGTTTCTGAACAAAGCTGAGTATTATTTTCAACAAAAGCAATAGACAATAAGCAAAGCCAACACAGAACCTACTTCGCCAAGAGCGTTACTATTTACTAATTTTCAGCTAAATATACTGATAGAACAAAGGCCTTTAAATTCTCAGATAAAATAACCATAAAAGATTTGCTTGTGCTTACCAGCGGCATATATAGAAGGTATAGTTGCTCGAACGCCACCACAACTTACCCTCCTGCTACTGGATTTCCCGGGAGGAAAAAGTTTTCAATTTCTAATTGGCACCCCTCTTTATTTCTTTATCAATCCAGGGAATATCCCGTTTATCTTTTAAAAAATAGCCCCACCACTCCAGGATTCTCAAATGCAGGTCTATGCTCTCAGCACTGTTTTTTGCCAGATCATGATCCTGATCTCTATAATACAGTACTACCGCCTTTTTTTTATTTCGTAGTAAACCCGTATAAAATTCCTCGGTATGGTCATAAGGGACATTTCCGTCTTTCAGCCCTGCCCAGAGAAAAATCGGCTTATTCACCTTCTCTACATTGGCAATGGGGCTATTATCGTAGTAGAGCATCTTGTTCTGAGAAAATGGCACTTTCATATCAAACTGTCCGTTTTCAAAGCGTGGATAATTGGGAAGTTTCCTTTCCTGGCTGAAGGAAAAATAAAATTTCACCAGATCGGTAACTGCGGCTCCTGATATATAGGCCGCAAAACGATTGGAATGGCTCGCTATAAAACTGGTCCCGAACCCACCAAATGAATGCCCCATTAGCCCTACTCTACTGCTTTCAATATTGGTATATCCTTTCAGGGCATCCAGTCCTGAATGCACACAATCCAACGCAGAAAACCCGGGTCCCCGGCTATCCAAAACCACATCGGGAAGAAAAACGAAATAGCCATTATCAATCAATGACCGGATGTTAACCCCTATTCCGGAAAAATAAGGATAGGGATACACCGATGCACTTTTATTCTGAACTTCATAAATCGACACAACCAAAGGATACTTCTTTTGGGCATCGAAGTTAAGCGGATAATATAATACGCCTTTAATAGATACCCCCAAGCTATTCTTGTATGACAATACTTCCTGTTTCGCCGTGTAAATTTTCCTATCATGTATATTGCTTTGGAACACTTTTTTCTTAAGCGCACCATTATATTTATATATTATCTGCGGAATATTAAAATTTTCTTCAAGGCTGAAAAAAGTCTTATTACCAGAAATTATCTTAAAATCACTCACTCTATTTTTAGTGGTCGGAAGCAGCACCTTTATTTTATCTTGAAACCACTCGGCATACGATGTTTCATTGCTGTTTTGATCATACTGTTCAAAGATAATAGGCTTTTTGGCATTAATGCTGCGGATTCTAAAATCTGCGCCTAGCGTTCCATAGATCACATCTTCTTTGACATTGAGAATAGCAACTTTTATATTTTCCGTTAAAGCTATCGGTGGCTGATTTTGCGTATGCAGATCAAGCTGGTAAAGACCGCTGCTGCTTTCAAAAAAAGCATACCGGTTATCTTCGCTGAATACCGGCCTTTGGATTTCTGCGTTTTCAATAATCGTTTCTTTCGATGACAGAGTATGATACAGAATCCATCGTTTTTTCTCTTCGTTGAATCCTATGATAAACTCACCTCCCCGACTGACTACCAGATTTGAAGTCTGAGTGAGTATCTTTTTTGAAGTTTTAACAAATCGGTCATATAAATAAATGTCAAACCAGGAAACCGAACTGATGTAGGCACTCCTCTCCTCTCGATCGAAGCTTAGAAAATATCTGTCATGGTCCATAGCGGCCATAAACGCAAGATCAGGATTTACCTTTTGAGACTGCTCTGATTTCACATCGTACACCCAGTACTCATGATACTGCTCTCCCATTCTATACAACCAAAGATCAGGATCGGTACCGTATTTTATTTCTGGCTGAGCGGTGGGAGCCGGTTTTGGCCGGCTATTAAAATCCAGAAAAAAAGCAACTCCGTTATTTATCTCACGAACCTCGATATAATCAGATTTAATAAAACCATTGCCAACTCTTGAAACTTTGAGTGAGTTGGTGTCGAGTAATACAAGCTGCAATCCATCAGAAGACTTCTCCTGCTCTGTAACCGCCAGATATTTCTGTGAGGGAGCGAGCATGATTTTTTTGATACCCTGTTCCGAGGTATAGACCTTTTTAAATTCTTTGGATTGCAGAGACCAGACAGATGAGAGATTATTTTGCTTAACAATTACATATAATTTATCCCGTTTATTACTGACCAACTGTGTCACATCAGAAACTGAGGTAACAAGTTTGTCTTTGCTGTCAAATACTTCCAGAAAACGGCTTTTATACAAAACAGCATAATATCCCAGAGTGGGTAGTATTTCTATTTTGCTAACTTCCTTAAATTCTTTCTTACCTCCGTTTCGAAGATTGATAATTTGCGCTTTGCCATTTCCAAGCCAGAAAAAACGATTATCCCTCAAAAAATAGCTTTCAGAAACACCAACCAAAACAGCTTTAATAGATTGCTGTTTATCTGCATTTGCAACAATAGTGGTGTCTGTATTTTTCTTGTAAATCTTCGAAAAAGAAATCCACCGGTTGTCATCTGATACTTTAAAATGAGCAATGGTATAGAATGTAGCATATCTCTGTTTTATAGAATCAATATTATATTGTCCCAAAAGCCGTTGGCTACATACAGATATGATTACCAGGAAAAACAACTGTTTAAAACTAATAGCCCTCATTCTGCGGTTTTAAATTGACGTTCAACAAAATATCCTTTTGGGGAATAGGCCAAAATCTATGATAAGACTTCCAGTTAGGCTTATTCTGTAGCGTAGCGTCCAGCTTTCCTGTTCTTTTAAGATCGAAAAAGCGGTGTCCCATCTCTGTAAAAAACTCTCTGCGATTTTCGAAACCAATTTCCTTCAACGCATTTTCCTTGGTAAGCGGCATTTCTAAAGGTAGCAGACTTGCACGCTCTCTTGTTTTATTGACATAAGGTAATGCCCCCTCAATTTTATCCTGCTGCACTAAGGCTTCAGCCAAAAGAAGATAAACCTCTTCCAAACGTGTAATGATAGAATATTCTGTGGTATTAGCTGTCCTGTTCTTGTACTTTTCGCACCTGTGCCAGCTCGTACCATTAACAGTAACGGTTGCAATCCAGTTTTGCTTGCGAAGATCAGTTGATGAAAAAGAACTGACCAAATCTGTGCTCAGCGCGATATTGGAAGGTGCAGCATTCACAAAGTAATAGGTTCCTGATTCTTTTGTGGCATCACCAGAATTTTTAGGCTTCAATTGCCACAGGATGTGGGTTCCCGATTTGAGAAACACCTTTGTGACATCTGTTTGAAACTGGTAGAGTGGACTTTGAATAATACCTTTCAGTAACACTTCAGCTTCTGTCCATTTTCCCTCAAGCATATAGACCTTTGCCAAAAGCAATTCTGCCATTTTACGGTTTGGGAATATACGCTCTGCGTTCCTGTAGGTATCAGAAAGCAGATTGACTGACGCTTTCAAATCTGTAGTCAACTGCACTAAGACTTGAACAGCAGTGGTTTTGGAGATGTACTGATTCACTTGATAATTAGTAGTCAAAGGATATGGTATATCTCCATATACCTGTTGAAGGTATAATAACAATATAGACCTCACAAGTAAGGCTTCTCCTTTTATCCGATTACGATCTACCTCAGCTATAGACTGTGATTGGTCTATACCTTCAAGTATGGTATTGGCAACATAAATCTGCTTATAGGCCGTTGACCAATCCGTATAGATACTGGCATTTGAATCATCCTGAAGGTTCTTTGCAATTTCAGGCAGTCCATTGGTTGCTGTGGTAGAATAAAAATCAAGATCATCAGTGTAAAGCCCCAATAGTTTGCCCGACTGATCTCCAGCAAATGGTGAATTGTCACGTAATCCGGAATACAATCCGGCCAAAACAGCATCTGCTGTCTGTACGTCTACAAAGACCTGGTCAGAGGCAATCTGGTTGGCAGGCAAATCCACCTCGATTAATTTTTCACAAGAAGTCATGCTGCTTAATAACAAAAATCCTATGATGATATATAGCTGTTTATAATTTTTCATTGTTCTCTGTTTTAAAAGTTAATCTGCATTCCAAAAGAATAGGTCTTCAAAGGAGGCAGGAATCCGATGGATGTAAACTCAGGGTCCAATCCAAAATACCTGGTCCAGGTATAAAGATTCTGTCCCTGAAAATAAATTTTTGGGTCTTTGATCACTTTGCCTTTCAATGGAATTCGATAGGTCACCTGAACATTCTTCAAGCGGATAAATGATCCATCGGAAACACTGGTATCACTCATCTGAAATAAACTATGCAATGGTGAGGCAGTCGTATGATAAGGCATGTAAGTTCCCCCAGGATTTTCAGGCGACCAGACATCCAGCGCTTCGACCGGCAGATTACGCATTAAGCCAGGCGATGACATCAGGTAGTTAAAATTCCTACTCTGCTGTTTCACGAATTGCAGCAGAAATGAAAATGTCCAATTTTCATAACTGAAATTGTTATTCCATCCCCCAAAGTAATTCACACCTATATTTTTAACTATCTGACGATCGTCAGATGAACTGATCTTACCGTCACCATTAAAATCCGTAAAAACATATTGTTTGCTCTGAGGATTTATACCTTCTAAATGGTAAAGTTTAAGAATGTTGACAGATTCGCCAACCACATACGAGTTGGAATAGGTCGATCCTTCCAGCCCTGGAAATGATAAAAGCTTATTCCTGGGAATGCTTAGATTAAAGGACATTTCCCATTTTAAAGCGCCGATGAGCGGACGTCCCACCAGATCAAATTCCCAACCTGTATTTTGGATGGTAGCATCCAGGTTGGCCAGCACAGATGTAAATCCTGTTACTGAAGGGAGTTGGTAGCCGACAAGTTGATTGGATGATCGGTTGTGGTAAAATGATGTGGCAACATTCAATCTTTCTTTAAAGAACCCCAATTCTAAAGCTGATTCCATTTTGATGGTTTTTTCCCAGCTGAAATTCGGATTGAACAGTTTTGAAGGAACCAGTCCAGTTATATTGTTATAACCTAGGGTGGAGGTAATGAAAGTGTCATTATACTGGTAATTACCGATGTTATCCGTGCCTGAGGAACCGTAACTCGCTCTTAGTTTTCCGAAAGACAGCCATGAAAGTTTTTTCAAAAAACCTTCATTTGAAAATAGCCACGCTGCTCCTATAGCCCCAAAGTTGGCAAACTTACGATTAGATCCAAAGCGACTGCTACCATCCCTTCTGCCGGTGAAATTGATAATAAATCGATGGTCAAACTGGTAATTCACCCTTCCGAATATTGCCGCATATTTATATTCGGTTCTGATCTGGTCAGATATTAATTTGGTGGTTGCCGCAGAAATGTTTTGAATAAAGGCATTGTTGGTGAAACCATACCCTTGAATGGCGCCTTGGGTATTAAGATCACTTTGATAACTCCCTCCTATTAACACATCCAGTTGATGACGGTCTTTTTTGAGATCCCAGTTCACTTGAGGTTCCAAGGTATATGAAAACCTGCTTTTATTGCTTTGGAGGGCCCTGGAACTAGCAGGTCCGACACCTAAAGATGGATTGTAAATGGTACTAGGCTGTAATGACAATTCATCGAAAGTCTGATAATTGACCCCGCCATTAAGTTTTATCTGCAGATTTTGTAACAATTCGTAACCCGCCCTAAAGTTATTCATAAACTGGATATTGTTATTCGAATAGGTGCTGTTGTAAGCTGCCAAAGGATTATCGAAAGTATTGTTTTGCCAATTGATATTACCTGCATCATCATATAAAGCAGGTGCATTGGGTGACAGAGACAACGCACTACTGGTATTGTCTAGATTGATAACATCGTGTTCCAGCTTGGAAAATAAAGTCGACATATTAAAATTGAAACGGTTGTCAACAGAACGATGTCCAATATTACCTAAGATTGTATTGGTTTTATACTGGAAATCTTTTGCAAATACCGTAGTCTGCTCATTATGTCCGTAACTTACCAGGAAAGAGGTATTCTCTCCACCACCGGATAATGACAGCTGAACATTGGATGTTACTGCGGTATTTCCTAATATCGCCTTATTCCAGTCCGTATAACGATTTTGATCCCAGACTCCGTTAATATCATACGCTGTAGCGGGGTATACTGAAATTCCATCATTAGCATAGGCTTGCTTCCGCATGGCAATGTATTGATCGGTGTTCATCATCTCAAGATTCGTCAAGCTGTTGTTTAAAGCATACGATGAATTCAAGGTAAGTCCCAATATTCCTTTCTTCGCCTTTTTTGTAGTTACCAGCACCACACCGTTAGCACCCCTGGAACCATAAATTGCTGTTGCATCTGCATCTTTTAAAATCTCGATGCTTTCAATATCATTGGGACTGATATTGCTTAAAGGGTTAAGATTGGCATCCGACAGGATATTTCCGCCATAAGTAGTTGTCATTCCGCTTCCAATAGGTATCCCGTCAACCAAATACAATGGCTGACTGCCGTCGATCTCACTGTTGGCATAAGTACGGACACTATTGCGACCGCGAATCTGGATGCTGTAACCGCCGCCTGGAACTCCTGAATTCTGGGTAATACTGACACCCGACATTCTTCCCTGAACAGCAGAAAGGACATTATTTACTGGTTGGTTCTGAATTTCTTTAGAACTGATTTTTGCAATATTTCCCGTCCGCTCCCTATCTTTAACCGTGTAATAGCCAGCATTCACTTCTATTTCATTCAGTTTTGCACTGGACTGTAATAGTGTAATCGTTAAGTCTGGAGCCGCTTTTATCTCCCTAGTTTCATATCCAATATAGCGTATTTCTAAGATCGCATTTTCAGCTATCCCCTTTAACACAAATTCGCCACTACTACTGGTGAAGGTTGTCATAGAAGATCCCTTTACTGCAATAGTTGCGCCTTCTACAGGTTTTCCTTCCTCATTTACTACACGCCCCCTGACCTCTATATTAGCGAAATAAGCAGTCACTTTATCCAAAAATGAAGACCTCTCTTTGCTTTTAATAGTGACATCTTTATTATTGATTTCAAAGGTTAGTGGCAAACCTTTCAGAATAACGGTTAAGGCTTGTTCAATAGTGAGGTTTTTTACATCAACATTCAATTTCTGATGTTTAGCAATCGAATTGCTGTTGTATAAAATGTCATATCCACTTTGCTTTCTGATTTCTTTCAACACATTATCCAGCGAGACATTACGCTGGGTCAGATTAATGTGCTGGCCAAAAGTAGCAGCACTGACCTGCATTAGAGATGCTATTAATATTACGGCGGCTAGTCGCATAATTAGCAGTATTTTGTGGCATAACAGTGTTAGTACACCTGGTTTCCTGGTATTTTTTTGATACATTTGTTTAGTCGGTTAAGCAGAATGTCTTAGTTTTGAAGAGCCTGGACATCTGCGATAAACAGTTAACTTTAGTTGATTGATCGAACTATAACCAGGGATGTTAGTCGCATTCCTGGTTCTTTTTTTATTCTTAATACTTATTGTATATATTTTCTCATTCCATAGATTTTTTGGTAATACCCCTGTTAATTATTGTAGTTATAGGTTGATGATTTTCCCCTGATCAGTTATTTCATTACATATACTTTTTTTCCCTCCAGCTTAAACCGAACAATTCCTAAGGATTCTATGAACTTAAGCACATCAGACAGCTTCTTACTTCTTGAAATCCAGCCTCCTGCCTCTATATTGGCTGGTACGGTGATATCATAAATAATTTCAACATCATACCACCTGCCTATTTTACGCATGGCGGTTTTAAAGTCCACTCCATTGAAATAGAAATCACCCCCTTTCCAGTCTGTGATATTTTCAAGATTAGCTGCAGCTACTTTAATTGTGGCTCCATCATTAATAGCCTGTTGTCCGGGTTTTAGCAATTGCTCTCCACTGCTGGAATTGACCTTAACCGCACCTTCAATTAACGTAGTAGCTACTATAGGTTCATCGCTGTAGCTATTGATATTAAAATGAGTTCCCAGAACTTCTACTTCCTGTTTATCTGTTTTGACGATAAAAGGATGTTTCTTATCCTTAAAAACCTCAAAATAGCCTTCTCCTGTAAGTTTTACTGCTCTTTGCCCTTGCTCATCAATAAGATTTGCGGCATACGTTAAACTTGAAGCCGAATTCAGCCAAACAAGGGAACCGTCTGGCAAACGCAGCCGATACGTTTCCCCGTTCGCTGTAGAAAGCGTATTCATCTTTAACAATTTATCTGGAGAAGTTTTGCCTAAGCCTGTTATTTCGTAAATCAATTGCCCGTCTTCCGCCTTATTTACCCTTACTCCGGCCTCTTGAGCAATTTCCCCATTTACCACATCAGAAAGCCTGATTCTTTTACCATTTGCTAAGGTAAGTGTAGCACCTTGTTTACCAGGGGCAACATCAGTAACATATTGCGACTCTCCGCCAAACTTCTGACCAGGGGTTACAGTGAAGAAATAAACGCCCATTAAAACAATCACAATAGATGCCGCTATAGCTGTCATACGCGGCCAAATACTTTTGCGGATAGGCTCTTGTTTATGGCTCACTATAAACTCCAAAACCTGCTCCTTAACATCTAAAGGAACCTGGATGCCATTAACTCTGTTCCAATCCCCATCTATGAGTGCCTCTAACTCAGGATTTGATTCAAATACCAGCTTTCTGAACATTTCTAATTCATGGGCATCCAGTGAATCAGCCAGATATGCCCGGTATAAATATGTGATTGTATGTTTGTCCATTACTAAAGTTTAAGTTATGTTCCACCTTCCGGCAAAAACAAATACTCCTTTTAGCTATAGACACCGCCCAAAATAAATCGAGGCAAAAAAATTAAAATAATTTTAAAAGAATAATAACAGCCGCAAGATCAGGATGATCTTTAAGGTAAGCACGAAGGAACTTCAGCGCCCTTTTCATTTGCGACTGGACAGTAGCATGAGAGACATTCAGTAAATCAGCAACTTCCTGATATTTCATCCCCTGGCGGTAACACAAGCGGTAAACTTCCTGTTGTTGTTTAGGTAGGAGTGCTACAGCCGTATCCAATACCTGTCTTGTTTCTTTAAGAAAGATTCCTTCCTCGGTATCATTGTGCGACTCATCATAATCTTCAAGATATACCTCACCTACCTTCTTTTCCCTAAGCATGCGGCGTAACTCGTTCAGACAACGATTCCTGGTCATTTTTTTCAGGTAAACATCCAGATTCTGAATTTCTGTTAAATCCCTCCCCATACGCCACAACTTCAAAAACACTTCCTGCATCAGCTCCCTGGAGAGTTCTTCGCTGCGAAGCAATCTCATTGACTGCGCATAAACCCGGTCTGCATAACGTCCATAGAGCATCCCGAAAGCCTGCTGATCTCCCTTTGAGACCCGCACAAGCAATTCATCATCACTATAAAGTATTTTTATGGGCATAACAGACCTGACTTGAATAATCGGGCCAATAATAAGTAAAAATCATCAAACTATCTTGCCCTGCTATAGCTTAATTGATTTCAACAGCAAGCGTTCCACAGGATATTAGGGCATTGGCATATTGGTAGAATATTTGCTATTTTTGTAGTATGGAAACGCTAATTGTACAACCAAAAACCAAAGAGCAATTAATTGCAATTAAGGCTTTTATGAAAGCGTTGAAAATTGATTTCAAGTCTGAAAAAAGTCCTTATGATCCGGAATCTGTAAAAATGATTTTGGAAGCTGAAGAAGAAATAAGAAACGGTAAAGGCGTAAAAATAGCTACCGAAGACTTGTGGAAATAGTCTATTCTCTAAAAGAGGCCACTATTAATTCTCACTATTTAGATGTTGTTCCTATTAAACTGCTTCCCCGGTGCTCCGGCAAATGTTCGGCAATCTCCGGAAGGTAAGGCCTGATTGTTAGGTTTTTACATCTTTGCCATTAAACCCCACAAATCGTCAGTGCCGCCAACCCAGCCGATGCTGGATCAGCGCTTTAAATTTGGCTTGATGAACGGCTGGTTAAACCGCATTAGTAAGCTGGTAAAACCAGACTTTGCCGATTACGGCGTGGCAATGTCGGCAGTGAATGCCTGCGTAGGCTACAACCTGAAACGCGCCATTACCGGTGTATCGCCAAACTTTACTATTGACTACAGCAAAGTGCTGTACAGCCGGGGTAAACTGGATTTACCAAACAACCCTTTGATAGCCACTACCACAGCGGCCAAGCTGGATTACAGCTGGCTGGCGGTTACTGGCGACACCAATTCAAAACCTACGGATAAGGTGACGTTTATGGTGTATAACACGGATAAGGATAAGTTTGTTACCCTGCAAGGCATAGTGGTAAGGTCGGCCCTGGCCTACAGTTTGCAATTGCCGCCGGATTGGAGTGGTGACAACGTAGAAGCGTACCTTTCATTGGCTTTGGCTAATGGGGAGCCGGTTAGGAAAATAGAACCTTACCTGATGGCCATAGTGCTGGTGATGGTATGGTTTACTGCCCAGAAGGTGATGTTGTATAATGACAGCACAGCCGGGCAAGTAGACCAAAGTATTTGGTTGCTGGTATTGTTAGCCATTATTAGCTTTTTGCTGATACAGGGTTTATGCTTCTGGCAGAGCAAAGGCTGGTACGCCTGCAGGGCAGGCTGATTGATATATACGAACGGGATGCGCAATGACCAAAGCCATTTTACTTCGGATAGAACGTTTGCTGTTCCTCTATTTTGAGGAACAACGGGCGTATTTGGCTGAAATGAAAAAAGCAGCAGAAAAAGACCATTGGCTGGATAGCGCAACGGTTAAACAAATGCTGCGCATATCTGACCGTACCTTGTACGAATATACCCGCAAAAGCAAGCTGGTTTGCCGCAAACGCGGCAGCGTAAATTTTTACCTGGAAGCCAGTGTGTTGAAACTGATGAGGGGGTAACGGGCTACTAGCTTTTGTTGCTACTTTTTTAGTTTAGGTAAGCCAACAGTACGTAATGTTTCGTTGGCCTCATCTAATTTAGATTGAAAAATAGGAAGATCCTTGTACTTATTTAAAGCCTTATTAACCCGCACTGCTGGTACACTTTCTTTATTTAACTCCCTCGCTTTCATACCATCAAAATTACGAAATAATTCTTTTAACCAAAAATGCTTCATATTCTATTCCCTCATCAGCTTTAGGTTTCCGTTTCATATTATACCGACGACAGGGAGCCTATTGCCCCTCATGTCGCTATACTTTTCTATAAGGAAAAAACAGAAAAAAATAATTTTGGTGCTTTTTGTGGTTTTTAGATAGTTGTCAGTTAAGTTCGTATAAAAAGGATAAATTGAATAAAGCAGAACGTTACGCAAAGGAATACCTGCAACAGGAACTGCGTGAAATAGAAATAAGCGAACGTAATAACGAATTACCACAGCTAAGTTTATACGAGAAAGCTGTGATTTATAAATATTCAGAAGATGGGTATGAGGGGGTTAATGAGTTATTAAGAACATCAAAAGGTAAGAATATTACAAGCCTTGGTACGGCAGTTGATTATTGCCTGGCTAAACTTGATAATTTTAGGGGCTTGGTTTATAGATGTGTAGAACTAACACCCTTTGAACTTAAGCAATACATCCATGCTCATGATTCGGGTAAACCCATTAAGGAATTCGCATTTATATCTACCAGTAAATCAAGGCTGATAGCTATGGGTTACAACAAAAATACGTTGTTCGTCATTTTATCGAAGACCGGGAAAGAAATAGAAAAAATTGCTAAATTTGGTATACACAACCCATCTAATGAAAAAGAGGTGTTATTTAAAGCAGGCAGATCATTTAATGTTGTAGGTATAACTAAGGAAGGCAAGCAAACGTTAATAACCATGAGGGAAATTTAAGATGACAACATTACAATTAGAAAAACTGGGAGATTCAATTCAGATAGATCACAAGGAAAGCAAACATCTGATGGATATAATATTAGATTCGATGTCTTTAAAAGGCACTGAGCGGGATGCGGATTTTGTTGGGAAGGAAGAACTGATAGATACTTTTTCAAGTATAATTGAACTGATCATAAACAATAATTTCTCAAACAAAAAAGAAGAGTTATTTCTAATAAGCGTATTAGACAGGCTAAATCTTAAAAAAGAAATTTTGGAACTTGCCCTTAGTGAAACCAATATAAAGGACATCAAAATTGCCGGAAAAAGGCTTGGCAAAAAGTCTCAGTCAGGTTTTGAAACTAAATGATCCTAAAGGCATTTAATTATAAGCAATGGTATTCAAAGTGCCATTCACTTCTAAATTTAATGATTAAAACTTACAATTAATTAAGCAATTTCAACTCAGGTTCGGTAAACTGACCAACAGTAGAGGCAGTCACAAAGCCCACCGGCTTATCCAGAAATGCCCTCGTAGCCACACGCCATTCCAGCAAATTCTTCAGTCTGGCCGGAATACTAAAAAGCCCATGTCGCCATATTGAATTTCCAATTTCAAAACATGGCGAAAAATTTTATAAGGTATGCCTGATTGGAAATGTTTTTTTACAAGATAAAAAAAACAAATTAAGAAGGATGCTAATTAGCATCCTTCTTAATTTGCTGATCAATCCAGGGTACATTCTTGTTAATGGAAGGGTAAGAAGAATTCTGATAAAAACCTTGGGGCATATATTCAATCGTAACTTGCCCTAACAAATTGGGGGGATAAGACAGTGACTGAATTAGCTAACTACATTGGTAAAAACCATCCTGAATTGAAGGGATTTAATCGCAGGGGTTTGTATAGGATGAAGCAATTCTATGAAACCTACTCAGACTTGTCAATTGTGTCACCACCGAAGACACAATTAAAAATGCTGCATAGTATATGGAAAGAGGGGGTTGCATTTATATTTTAACTAATACCTATTCAACAGTTTTTTATGTAGGTGTTACTTCAGACTTGTACTTTAGGATTAAGGAGCATAAAGAAAAGTATTATCCAGATTCTTTTACCGCAAAGTATAACTGTAATAAACTTGTTTATTTTGAGCAGTTTAGTTCAATTGAAGAAGCTATTGCTAAAGAAAAGCAAGTAAAGAACTGGCGGAAATCTTGGAAGATAAACCTTATTAAAAGTTTAAATCCAAACTGGAAAGATTTATTTGACGAATTGGAATAGCAAGTGCGGAGATCCTGAAATAAATTCAGGATGACGGACTACCCTAAAAAACGCAGCTACCGGACAAAAGACTGCTGCAGCAAAAGCTTCATGAACTTACAGAAAATAGCAACATCTAATAGAAATTTGCCACAAACGCGGCAGTGTAAATTTTTACCTGGAAGCCAGTGATTGTCTTATTGGCAGAATATTTGCTATTTTTGTAGTATGGAAACGCTAATTGTACAACCAAAAACCAAAGAGCAGCTGGCTGCTATTAAGGCTTTTATGAAAGCGTTGAAGATTGATTTCAAGTCTGAAAAAAGTCCTTATGATCCGGAATTTGTGGCAAAAGTTTTACCTGGTATAAAAGCAAGGGAAGCAGGAGAAAAAGGTGTTAGAGTTGATATTGATGATCTGTGGAAATAGTTTTCTACAAAAAAGCCGTCGAGGATTTTGAGTAATGGAAAAAATCTGGTAACAAAATCATTCAAAAGAAAATTCAGCAGCTTCTGGCTGATATGATCAAACATCCATATGAAGGTATAGGTAAACCTGAAGCCTTAAAGTATGATTTTTCCGGACAATGGTCGAGAAGAATTAATTCTGAGCATCGGATTATATACGATGCCACTGAGAATGTAATTAGTGTTTACTCCTTAAAAGGCCACTATTAATTCTCACTATTTAAATGTTGTTCCTATTAAACTGCTTCCGGTGCTCCGGCAAATGTTCGGCAATCTCCGGAAGGTAAGGCTTGATTGTTAGGTTTTTATAAATGATGTAAATACGTTTGTGCTGTTGGTTTGGCCAAGTTCAACGAGTTAACAGATTTATTAATTTTTAAAACCTATTACAATGGGAAAACTATTTGCAGGTCCGTTTTGCGACCTCACCGGAAAAACCGGTAACAACGTTGGGCGTTGGGTTAAAGGAAAAAACATCTTTGCCATTAAACCCCACAAATCGTCAGTGCCGCCAACCCAGCCGATGCTGGATCAGCGCTTTAAATTTGGATTGATGAACGGCTGGTTAAACCGCATCAGTAAACTGGTAAAACCAGGCTTTGCCGATTACGACGTGGCAATGTCGGCAGTGAACGCCTGCGTAGGCTACAACCTGAAACGCGCCATTACCGGTGTATCGCCAAACTTTACTATTGACTACAGCAAAGTGCTGTACAGGGCCTGTGCAGTAACAGGCCTCTTAGTTCCCCGGTTACGCTAATCGTAGTTACACCCAGGTTTTAATATTAAGCGCCTTCTTACTGAATTTAAGATAAGTTACCAACACTTTAGAACCCACTGGATAACGTTGGTAATCTTCGAGGTCAACCTCAATCCTGATTTTGTGAGCCGGCCCCTCAAAAGTAAGGTATTCCGCATGTTCTGTCTTATCCCGGTCAACAACTACAGTCGATAATCTATTTTTCCCCGATGATTTATCCTTCCTCCAATTGTACTTGAAATACTGAATACAAAGCCAGGCCATCAGATAACAAAAGCAAAAAAACGACAATCCCACACACAAAAAAGCGAAATAATCCTCATAGTCCAGCCCATCCAGGGTCTCTTTCTTCACTGAAAAAACAGCAATCACGCCCATAAAAACCATACCAAGGGCAATAGTAAGGGCAATCATTCTCAACATAGCTTTATGCCCCCGCTCCATCTCATTTATCTCATCCGCGGTCAAAGGAATATTTTCCTCTAGCCTTACCTCCCAATTGACCGTTTGACGCTGTTCCATTTATTCCTTAAATTATTAACACATTAACCATCTTAGCCTACTCGACAATGTCATTTTATGGGGTTGTAGCCACAATGACCGTACAACTCATGCGACTTTTAAACTTATCCTTATCCGCTGGCGGTATTTCCACTTTAATCACCACCTGAATCCTTTGCTCCATTTTCACATAATTTCCGCTTTGGTTATCCGGAGCAACAAAAGGAAGTTGATTTTTTAAACTACTGATTCCCGTCACTTTACCTGAAAAGCTAAGTTCAGGAAAATCATCAACCACAATTTTAGCAGATTGCCCCGTAAGCAAATGCTGCACCTGATCTGATTTAAAATTGGCAGTAACATAAAATTCATTAACCTCATTATGCGCCTTAAAGTCAATATAAGCATCTTTGGTAAGTTCAAAATTCCCATCTTTTGAGGGAATGATCCTGCTACCTAACAAAATTTCTGACCATTGTTTCAAAAAATCAGCTGAAAATTTTACTGCTTTCATAGAGACCAGGACCATATGACGGCAAGTCTTGCCATCTATGATATAAATTAGGGTTGAAACTGGTATTTGTTCAGATTTCAGCGTCCGGTTTTCCAGGCTGATCAGTCTATAGGGATTAAGGCTATTTTTATTTTCAGACAGGAGCGTAAAACGAATCCCTTTGTCTTTTAATAAGTCATGAGACACATCAATGCTGTCCAAAGGCTTAGTATTTTTTGTGATGTCATCACTTAATATCAATACCACTTTTTGCCAGCCCTCCTTATTTTCTCCCTTAACATCCCATTTATAATGACGTCGGGAAAAATCTGTCTGGACTGACAATTTCTCATCCAATTTCCAACCCTCCGACTTCGGCCAATGAATTTCCAGATCCTCCCGGTGAGTTTGCGCTTTAGTTAGCCCAAACATGAACACCAGGACAATTAAAGCGATAATCTCTCTCATTTATATTTTTCAGTAAAGTAGATGTTTTAAAGGTAAGAATTTATCCAATGATTAGTATCAAACGCTTTTTTAGCTAAATCCCGTTTTTACAGCGCAATTGATAAACTGGAAATTGCATATGATGAGACAGCATAATCAGCATAGGGTAAGTCTGGTAAAACAGACCTTAACGCACTAAGTCAAAGAAGACAAAAAATTAGGCATACAATACGTTCATCACATAAGATTTGGATCCTTCAAGCTCCTCTCTTAAAGCTTTATTGGCCAATCTGAGGTGTGTTTTAACAGAGTTTATGGTAATTCCCATTTCTACAGCAGCATCCTTATATTTCTTTTTCTCCAGATAAACCAACTTACATACATTTAATCTTTGGACAGAAAGGTTTCTGAGCAACTGATACACTGAGCGCTCCGATTCACGGTGCTCAAGCTGATCATTATAAACCAGATCATCACAGCCTAACCTATACTGTTCAATCTGGTACTGCCTTCTCTTCTTTTTATTTAATACCACAAGGCATTTATGATATAAGCAGGTTTTAAGATAAGCACCTAAATTTGAATTGATTTTATCAGCCAATTTTTTATCCATTATTTCTATAAACAGATCTTGAACCTGGTCTTCAGCTTCCATACTATCCTTAAGGAGCATACAGGCCTGAGACCTGAGTGTATGATAATACTTTTGAAACAAATGCTCGTATGCATTTTTATTACCGTCCTTTAACAGCAATAAGATTAAGTCGTCATTTATTCTCATATCATTTGGCTTATCAAGTAAACATTTGCCGCCGGATTTTATAAACTCAAAGGTTGAATACGAGCTAACTTTAACATTTTTAAACTAACTTAACGCACTAAGTTTATTTTAACATTAAAAAAGATCGTACATTTTGGTGTATGATCCTGCTGCATACTGTGTTGAGTTTTATAAAAACTAGGCTATCGGCATCGTTTACGGGGTTTATATTTGGTTACAATTACAATACTATAATACAAATTTTATTTCTAAGTGCATAATTTTTTCAATCAAATTATGCACTTAGGGTTCTTTCTCAAAAAACATTAATACCCGTAATCCTGACTTAACCTAGGATTGGCATCAATCACTGCTCTCGGCAAAGGGAGAAGTTCACCATGGTTAGGCCGATAAAGTTCCGCTACATTCGTAACATACAATGCCGAAAGGGCTGCGATCCAGCTCACAGAAGTATAACCAGTTAATGCGGCTGCCGGGGCTGGCTCGTACATGGAGTTTTGCCAGATTAGTGTTGGTGAAGTATTTTTGTAAAACCTCACCTGTGGCAGATTTTGATATGGGGCCTGTTTATTCAGCATCTTGGTAAGATTCGTTCTCGCTTCTGTAATTTTCTGATCCAAAAGGTTCCATCTGATCAAATCATACTTACGAATTCCCTCTCCTCCGAATTCAAACCACCTTTCATTTACAATCGCATCAAAAAACGCATCCTTATCGGCGGTCTGTTGTGCCGTTAGGTTTGCTTCAGCTTTATTTGTCAAAATTGTAGCGGTAGCCGTGGCTCCGGTTCCGTTTCCTCCTGTAAAAGAAATAACCGGAGCTGCTGTATAATTGTCGCCAACACTTATGATGGTTATTTTTACCACCTTTCCACCAGAGACACTGGCCACCGCCGCCGCGCCTGTTCCAGTTCCGGTAATGGTTACCGCGGGGATGGCTGTATAGCCTGCCCCGCCATTTACTACATTTATAGTTTTGATCCCCCTAGCCCAGGCTCGCTGACGAACGCTGTTCACCGCGTTAATGGCATCGGTCCCTGGCCCTGAATTAATTTCATTATCTGCCTCAGCAAACATTAATAATACATCCGAGTAACGGATTATTGGCCAGTTTACACCGTAATATGAGGCCGTAGACTTCAAATCTACAACAGGATTCGAAATCCAGTCTCTTCTGAATTTACCAGAAGCGGCAGCCGGCAATACTGCCCCAAGTTTATTGTTACTGGGGTTAATCGTATAATCCGCGATGGTTACAGGCATTCTTGAATCCAGCACATCAAAGGAGTAATAATAAGTTGGTAAAACCCTTACCCCACCACCGCCTGCATTGGCACCGACATTAGGCCCGTCAGAATTACCTAACCTTCCATCTGTTGTGTTCAGGCCTCCCGCCAGTGCAACTTCAAAAATTACTTCTCCATTAGTTTCTATTTTGTGCGCATCTATATTGTCTTTAAAAACAGCTTCAAAACTTGGGTTAAGCGCATGTTGTTTTGAATCAATGATGTCCTTACATTCGTCTCTCGCTATTTTATAATATTCGAGGTAGTCGGCCCTCCTTTCCATTACACCTGAATTCCTTCTTAGCGAATAACCTCCACAAAACAGCGCAATCTTTGCACGGATAGCCTTTACCGCTCCTTTAGTGATCCGCTCATCTATAGCAATCCCCGGTTCCTTTCTCCATGGGACCAGCTCTTCTGCAATTTTAAGATCGTCTAGTATCCTGTTATAAATGCTGTCCCTATCCGTCTTTGTTTTAAACAGATCTGTCTGATCCGCAGAAGGTTCAAATTGTGCGGGAACATCTCCCCAAACCCTTATCAGTTCAAAATAAAACTGTGCTCTTAAAGTCAGGACCTCACCGTGTAACCGCTTTAATGATCTGATATCAGCGGCTGTACCATTGGTATACAGGTCCATTTTCGGAATATTCTTAATGCAGATATTAGCACTCTCAATACCACTAAAAAGCTGGTTAAATGGCCTTTCTAACTGAATATTTTCAGGTGCCGCATTATATCTGGCAATTGCTTTAGCCCCATTATCTCCTCCACCTGATGAAGTATTACCGAAGGCAAGGAAATCATCCGCATCAACGGGATAAATTAAGGAAAGCCGGGAGCCATAGGCAGATTCTCCGGTAAGTCTTCCATAAACGCCCATTACAGCGCTGGTAGCCGTAGTAACTGTACTAAAGGTATAACTTTCATCAAAAAATGATTGTGGTTCAATATCCAGGTAGCGCTTACATGAGGGTAGAATCAATACAGATGCAACTATTAGCATAAGCACAATTGAACGGGTGTAGTATTGTAATTTCATAATGCTATGAATTGATTAAAGTGTTAGGTTAAGTCCGAATATATAAGCTTTGCTTCTAGGATAAGCAGAATAGTCTACTCCTCTTGTAACCGGCGAATTTCTTATCGCATTGACTTCAGGATCATATCCGCTATAATTCGTAATGACCGCAATGTTATTTACCGTACCATATAGCCGCAACGATTTCACCTTTATTTTTGAAAGCAGGCTTGAAGAAAAGTTGTACCCTAAGGTAATGTTATTAATACGCAGAAACGAGCCATTTTCTACAGCCCAGGAGTGTAAGGAATAGGCTCCTGTACCTTTTAAAGGCTGCCAGATGTTTGCATTCTTATTTATCCCGTCAAGTATTTCAGGGGCTTCGCCTATGGCTACCTGTTTTCCGGCTACGGTTGCAGTAGTCTGGACTAGGTTACCCTGGCCATCAATCGTTTTCCAGCGGTTCCCCATAATCGCGAGCATGTTGTTATCTGTCACAAAGCCGTTGGTAAATTCTACCTTATTGGCATTCATAATGTCATTGCCAATTACAAAATTGGCAAATATACTCAGGTCAAATCGTTTATACCTGAATTGCTGGTTAATCCCACCAGAAAATTTCGGATTGGCATTACCAATGATTGTCCGGTCGTTCTGGTTTACTACGCCATCGTTGTTAATGTCTTTAAACTTAATGCTGCCGGGCTGGGAAACACCTGCTGCATCCAGGCCATCGGGCACACCAGTTTTAAGGCTATAAATTTTGGTTAGCGGATCATAATTGAAATCCTCAGTTTTATAATAACCATCGCTGACAAAGCCATACATGGCACCTACTGCCTGCCCAACACTAACAGCATAGTCTGGCTGGCCTGAAATACCCCAGCCGGAACCCTGGAGGTAAGATTTCTGATAAGTGGAAAGGGCCAGGATCTTGTTTTCGTTGTAAGAGATATTGAAATTGGTTTTCCAGTTGAAATCTTTTTTTGCAATGACATTGGCTTCCATTTGCAGTTCAACCCCCTTGTTCCTGGTCGAACCAACATTTTGTAATTGGGCTGCATAACCAGAACTGGACGGAATAGGAACCGGGATGAGCAGGTCCTTTACATCGTTCTGATAGGCATTGAATGTAAACTGAAGTTTGTTCTGCAGTAAGCCAACATCCAGTCCGATATTTCTGGAAATGGTCTTTTCCCATTTCAAATTTGGGTTGGCCAGCCTGGTAACCGTATAGCTTGGCTGCATTACATCATTTAAACCATAAGGAAATAAATTGGTCTGGAATGCTGAGAGGTACAGAAAGTCGTCAATCCGGTTGTTCCCGGCTTCTCCCCAGCTAAGCCTCAGTTTCATATCAGAAACAAAGGTGAGGGGTTTCATGAATTTCTCCTGCGAAATTCTCCAGGCGAGGGATGCAGCAGGAAAATAGCCCCAGCGCTTACCGGGTGCAAACTTTGTTGATCCGTCTGTTCTGACAGAAAATGCAGCCAGATATTTACTTTTATAGGCGTAAGTTGCCCTTGAAAAGAAAGACAAAATTTTGCTTTCTAAAATCAGCGAAGTCGGAAACCCGGTACGCATAGTGCCCAGGTTCAACTGCCCAAGTGCCTTATCTGCCGTGATCCCTGATGGAAAACCATTTAACTGAGCATTGTTTTGACGCACATTGGTTTCATAAATTTCCTGCCCCAGTAAAAAAGTTATTGCATTATTTTTATTGAAGCGTGTATTGATTTTTGCGTTCGAAAAATTCAATACGTTTGATACGTTCAGTACCGTTTTTTGCGTATTGATGACTCCTGCAACCGGAAGGCCAAGTCCATAAAATATCGATCCGGGTGTATTGATATCGTCAAAGGAATCGGCCTGATTGTTATTGTAATCATAGCCGGCGGTTGTTCTGAAAGACAGGTAGTTTGTAAAGCTGTAATTGGCATAGCCAGCCACATTTACCCCTTTACTGGCATTGCTTCTGTATTCGGCTTTATTTAAAGCGATTGGATTGATAATAAACACTCCATTTCCTACTGCATTGGTCTCATTGTAGTAAGCCTGGTCAAAGTCTTCAATACCGAGGTTAACATTGCTGATGAAAGGCTTGTATTTAATGGTTTGCCTTAATCTTGAAGTTTGCGTTTGTCCGGCCGCACTTGTACCTGCGCCCATTACATCCTGTGAAACAAACCTTACTGTAGCGCCGATCTTAAATTTATTGCTGGCTACATGGTCAAGTTTTAAATTGGCAATGTTCCTGTCAAAATCAGAGTTTAACATGATCCCGTCTTGTATATTTTTGGTAAGGCTCAGGTTAAATGTAGTGGATTTACTACCTCCTGATACCGAAAAATTATGTGTTTGCATGAATGCATTCCTCCCAAACATTTCCTGTTCCCAGTCAATGGCAGGTGTATTTTTATAGACTGCCAGGGTATCAAAATAAGAGCCATATTTCCGTGCAAAACTGGTCTCGGCATTCACATTCCCCCTGCTTCTTTCGTACTGGTATTCTACAAAATCATAAGGGGCCATTACCCCTAATTTATTCGACAATTTGTTAATGCCCATAAAGCTGTTCAGCGTTACAACTGTTTTACCGTCTTTTCCTCCTTTTGTGGTAATAACCACTACGCCATTTGCGCCCCTGGCACCATAAATAGCTGTTGCCGATGCATCTTTCAATACATCAACAGATTCAATATCCTGCGGTGAAATGCCGGTCAGGCCACTTTCTACCTGCATACCGTCGATCACATATAAAGGGGCATTATCTTGTGTAATGGAACCACCTCCGCGGATAATGATATTGGTTTCTGAACCTGGTGCACCTTCTGATGAGGTAACCTGTACACCTGCCAAACGGCCCGCCAGTGCATCTGCTGCCGAGGAAATGGGAATATCTTTCAGGTCATTTGCGCTTACAGAAGCCACCGCGCCGGTAAGGTCTCTGCGGGTTACAGTTCCATACCCCACTACTACAACCTCATCCAGGGATCCTGTGGCCGATTTCATTTGTATTTTCAGCTCTTTTTGATTTGTTATTGGGAGTTCCAATGTTTGGAAACCTACATACGAAAATACCAGGACAAGCAGATTGCGGTCTGTAACCGGTAAAGAAAAATTGCCATTCCCGTCTGTCTGTGTCCTTTTCTGTGTACCCTTTATGACCACACTAACCCCAGGCATAGGGCCGCCTTTATCGTCCGTTACCCTTCCTTTAATGATTTCCTGTTGTACAAAAAGATGTGCACGAGCAGGCAGGTCTGTGAGCAGAACAAGGGCAATAAGCAAGAGGGAATGCCAGCTACAAGATTTTTGATTCATACGAAATAAATATTTGGTTGTCTTTACATAATAGATGACTTAGCCGCAGAAAAAGGGTGAAGCAAAAAAAAATAAGCAGCTGCTTATTTTTTTAAATTAAAGGTAGGACTCACATCGTATTCCGGACTGGCCATAATGGCGAATTTGTATTTGTCGCCCCGGTAAAAGGAGCGCTCTATTTCGACAACCTTTTCGCCATCACACAACACAGCACTGTCCAGTATAAAAACGGGAATCTGCCTGTCTACCTCGAAATTATTTAAAGCTGATGAGGCCTCAAGAATATCTACGCTTAAAGTTTGCTTAATATCCGAGATCTTTAATTTATATTCTTCTTCGTAGGTTTTAAAATAGGAAATCTCGGTAGACAAACGGTCAATTTTTGGGCATAACTTTAAGGATACATACCTGGTCTCATCTTTCATCAAAATATCATCTGCATACCTAAGCTGGCGTATTTTTAACACCGGTCCATCTATGATATAATGTTTTCCAACAATATCAGAAGAGATGCCTTCGTTCAGCACTGTTTTTTCAATGATGATATTTTTGGGGGTAAAACCTTCTGCTTTGATCCCTTCATTAAATCCACGCCTGGTTGAATGTATAGAACCAAGTGTACGTACCAGCTGATGTTCTACGGTCCTGTTCAACACAAAGGTACCTTTTCCTTTTATTCGTCTTGCATAACCTTTTGATTCGATCTCAAGCAAACATTTCCGGGCAGTAGTATTGCTTATTTTGTAGGTATTGATGAGTTCGTTTTCAGAAGGCACCTTATCTCCGGGCATCAGTTCCCCATCTTTTATTTTCTCAATGATCTCTTCACTAATGCTGATAAACTTGGGCTTCATAAGGTTAAAATTTCTTAAAATTAATGATTTTTAATAAGTAAATAATTATCTGAACCACTTCATCAGCTCTCCGCTGATTATCTCATGCCCTTTCAGGTTAGGGTGGTTAACCTGCGACATATATTCTGCCATTTGCCCTTTCTTCTGTATTTCCTGAAATAAGTTAAAAGGATCGGCCAGGCCAATATGATATTTTGCGGCAAGTGCTCTGATCTGATCTGCATGGGCCGACAAGCTTTTGCTGTCCTTTGCAAAAATATCGGATCTTGTATCGGGAGAAGGTGTTAAAAGGATAACCTTAATTTTTGCCTCCAGTGCCTTTTGGATCATCTTTTCCCATGCTTCCTTTGTTTTTTCCAGTCCGGCAGCACGGTCGTTCAGTGCATAGTCAACAAACAATACATCCGGCTTATAGGGCAATACATCCTGCACAAAACGGGCCTCGCCCTTTATTGCGTTTTCGCCACCAATGGAAGTTGTAATCACATTGATCACAGCATAAGGGTACAGGGTTTTTAAGCTCTTCAGCAGCAGGTAAGGATAGGATTCCAGTGTATGCACCTCATGATTGGCCCAGTAGCCCGAAGGCACCGAATGCCCATGAAAAACCAGATTAATAGTTCTGTTTTTTGGCCACTGTTTACCCATTTCAGTTTTGATGTCATTGAGATAAGCGGAAGGAATAGCCACCTGCGCTGTGCAGGGGGCAGTAACTGTAAGCATCATCAATATAAATAATAGTCTTTCTTTCATCGTTTAAATAGCAAAGGTTTTACCAGGCCAGCACCAGGGTACCGGTCACATTCTTTATCAGGTAATTGTTCCCGAATTTTTCTTCTCCCTGCTGGACGTCTATTTTTTGTCCTCTCCATGGATAGCTCGTCCCAGGGAAAGCCTGCAGTTTTTCTTTGGTGGTCCCCTCATCAGGAAACACCCTTAAATCAGCGTTTTTCAGTCCCCTGATCTCTATTCTTCTGCTTACCTGGGCATCTCCGGGATAGGTCTCCTTTACGGATATGATACCATCATTTTGCAGGACAAATACACGGCACTCTTTATGCCATGCCGTAGGTAAATGGTAAGTGCTGGCCCCATTTTTAAGCATGGTTTCGTATCCCGTAAGTAAAGGCGCACCCTGAGGAAACTTAAAAAGCTGTTTAGCCGTTGTTCCGGGAACATAACCTGAAAAGTAAAAAGCATTGTTGCTTCTGGCGACCGTTAACACCGGGCTTTTGATTAGCGGACTTTGTTTGGCAACCAGGAAATAATACCCGAATTCCTGCAGTGCATAGCGGAGATATAAAGGACCTGTTGCCCAAAGAGCGGGATTGTCTGGTGTGAGCAGTTTTTCATTTTTAGCACTGCTGGAACTGGTACCACGTATGTAAATAAGTTTTCCGCCATTCCAATCCTGTTTGGCCCTGCTCCACAGGCCATCCCTGCTTTCTGCTCCCTGCTGCATACGCATCAATACATGCGTGGTACTTTCAGTTTTATTTTTTAATACCGTACGGATGCCACCTGCAGAAAACAGCGACTGATGGAGCATTTTTTTTGGATAAGCCTGTTCCAGCTGATCGGCCTGCAAATCAGTATCGATGTTGAACTCCCCTTCCAATGGTGCAATATTTTTAAGGTTAAGCAGTTCCAGAAATTTTTCACTCCCATGATCGGCCGGGCCATACACCATCACTTTACCCCCGTTCTCTATAAAACGGATCAGTTCGTTTTCAAATACCGACCCCGCAGAAGGAACAACGGTAAGCAGTACGGATTGCCTGAAATAAGCTGGTTTGTCTTGAATCAGCTTGTTAAAAGAGCCAGTGGAAATAACCGTGTTAAGCGGAAATCCATTGTTAATCGCCTGCCGGATAAACCAGTCTCCAAAATACACTTCTTTTAAACGGTCCTTTTCCTGGTAGGTCCAGTCGTGGTATTCGTCAAAAGGATAAACCCACACCAACGGGCCAGGGGCAGAAGGGGCATCATAGCGGGCTTTGAGGATGTGCGGGATAACCTCATCAGGAACCTGCGCAGGCATATTTCCGAAAGAATTGTCGATAGACAGGAAATTCAGCTGACTGGGTAAAGTTACCCTTCCCTCAGCATCAATCCGGCTCACGGCCATAGGCATATAAATGTCGTGTGGCTCAGCACCATAGCGGTCAAACCATGGGCTGTTTACCCACCAGGGATCATGTATATAATACCTGAACAGGTACCGGCTATCGGGCAATTCAGAAATTCTGGACATATAGCCCACCAGCTCCATACCGAAGTCACCATCCAAAGCTGCCCATGGCGAATTTGGTGGGGGCAACAGGTTAAAGCCGCCTTTGTAAATTCCCCTCAGGTCTACCCCGTCCCTGGCCAGGTCGGTACCTGTGGAAAGATTGGTACCCCTGGTCTGTATCTGAAATTCAGGGCATTCTGTACGAAAGAGTTTCCAAAAATCGAGATTCTTAGTCTGCACTTCTGCCAGTTTCCCTGTGTCAAATGCTTTGCCGTCAAATATGGCTCCTTTAGACGACCATGCTTCCATCCCAAAGCCAAAACCATTGCTGAGCCACAGGTAATCAAAACCCATATCTTTTAAAAAATGCCGGCTTTGCCTCCCAAAAAACTTACCAAATGGGGTGTTCGCTTCAATTCCATTCGGAAAACCGGCATAAGATTCCTTGTCTGCGTTCAATACTGAGTAGCAGTTTACAAAGGATTTGGTACCCATAGCATTGCCCAGTAAAATTTCAGGGTGTTTTTTGTATTTAAAATCCGAACGGGCAAATTCCGGCCCCGGGTCAAATGTTGAGCCTATCCTAACGGGCTTACCGGTTAACCTGGTACCTGTTTCCTTTAAAATTTTAATGATCAGTTTGAGGTCATTATAGGTAAAGTTAGGCGGGTTATCCATATAAAGATATGCCCGTTCATGCAGGGAGAGTTCCTTAGGGCCCGAACCGACAGCATGTTTGGTATTTGGGTTACCGATGTATCTGGCCCATTCCAGTGACTGGCCTGGCTTACCGCTGTAATTCAGTATTTCAGATCCATCTGAGGCCCAAAGCATAATGGCAACTGTATCGGCATGTCTTAACAGAGATGCCCATTGTGTAAACATTTCAGTAGCCACACTTTTGATATAGGCCTTATCATTCTTCTTAAATGGCTTTAATGAAGTTTCAAGAGTAATTGTCCCAAAAGGTTTACCTTTTAGTGTATTGGCAGGAACAGGTGAACTATTGTTTTTTATGCTGTAACAGCTATAAAAAATGGTACCGGTTAAAGCCAGAAAAAAATAGCTGATTAATTTCATTAAACAATTACCGCTTCTATATTTAAATATTCACCAATTTTTTTAATTGTCTCTGCATGGTGCCCTACTCCGAGCGCAAAATGATGTGTTGGCCCCTCTTTCACCCATTTTTTAAGGAAGGTACGTACATCCGGTTTAAAAAAGCCCCTGGTATTCGTATTTCCTGTAGGTGGTATAGGTCCTTCAACAGATTCCCCTTCGGCGATAACAAATTTAAACTTCCCCTCGTAAGTAGAAGTAATGGAAAGCATGGTAATTGGCCCCTCTTTAATTTTAAATTCTACACCTGCACCAAAACCTGGCTTACCATGGTATTTTTTTAAACTGCGTAGTATTGGTTTTCCCTGGGCAATGGTAATGTTATGTGGGCCATCGTGTCCTACCAGTATAAAGTTTTCACTAAAATCCACGGGATGAAATTCAGCAAAGCTGCCCCCTATTCCAAGCCGGTCCATAATAAACATGGCGATGCAACATTTCAGGTCCGATTCTCCACACATAGGGAAACCTGCCCCGGTGAGCAGGGAATTGCCTACAATTAAATTGGTCATCACCTGCCTGGTAGTACTGTTGTCTTCGCCCTCATAATAATAGGCCAGACCATCCAGATTTTTGTCCTCTACAAATTTCTCTAGTGCAACCGAAACCCTTGCGGCTACTTCAAGATCAGCTTCTTTTAATTTTTCTGAAATAGGGTCTGATACCGGATCGGGCGTATCAAAGAATTCGAGTATGCGTTTTTTCTCTGCTTCCACATCCGCAGGGGCAATCCCTTCATATTTGGCCACAATCTCGTTAGCCTCGCATTGTACAATGTGCAGGCCAAAATGTGCAGTAAGCATGGTCGCATCAGAATGCATATCCAGCATGGCTTCTATAGGATGACCAATATGACCAATCCTCGCTGTTTTTAAGTCATGCAATACCCTTGCAATGTTACAATATTCAGCAATTTCAGCTTCCGAGCCGGGATCATTATGAAGAGTACCTATAATCATATCAGGCACTTTTTTGCCCATCCTGACTGCCACACCGGCAAACTCGGGCAAAGCACAGATATCGTCGTTATACAATTGCAAATGAGTAGAGGCGTTGTTATAATCTAAAGCACTGTCTGGCTGCAGCGCTACCAGCACAACCAGGACATCCATGTTTTTAATGATTACACCAAATGTACTGGAGGTTGCATAGGTAAGCATGTCGCAAAAGATCAGGTCTAAATTGGCAGCTTTTAACCTTGGCAAAAGTTCATATGCACGGCTCACCTCGTCAACCATTCCGAAATCAATCACTTCTACTTTATTTTTACGCAGCTTTCCCAGCAGGATTTCCTGCTTTTCCATCATCTGATCGTACAGTCCTTCAAACTGGCTCCAGTATTTCACATAGCCAACCCCAAAAACCCCAATCCTTGGCACAGTTTCTACCCGGCGCTTAATTACTGGTATGGCTTGTTTCTTTTTATCTGGCTCTGCAAGCAGCTGCCCCTCTAATTCAGTCATAGGTTTAAGTTTAATATGTTGTTGTTTTAATTCATGCTTTATTTAGTGGTTCTATCCTGGGCACAAACCTCAAAAAAATTAAGAATGCAAAAGGATACATGAGCCCGCAAATGACCCATAAAGGGCTGTAGGAATAATTTTGTACAACCAGGCCAATGAGCGGGTTGATCAGCAAACCTGAAATTGCCCCTGCTGTACCAGATAAGCCCACCACGGTAGAGGTCCCATTGCTGCCAAATACATCCGATATGGCTGTAATGTAATTGGTGATCCAGAAGCCGTGTGCAAACATCAGCAAACTCATTAATGTGATGGCAAGCGCCACCGATGAAACACTTTGTACCATAATTGCTGAAAGTGTTAATGCAGCAGCTATACCCATCACTATTTTACGCGCCTTGTTTATGGAGAGGCCGTTTTTGGTAAGCCTATCGGAAATCCAGCCGCCCAACATGTTAGACAGCCCAAGGGCCAGAAACGGGATCCACAGTAATTTTCCGATCTCCTCAAAGGAAACATTTCTTTGCTCATTGAGGTATTTGGGAATCCAGAACATGATAAAGTAGAAGACAGGGTCGAGTAAAAACCTGATCAACAAAAAAACGAGCGCCGTTTTATTGCTCAGGATTTTAAGAAAAGGGATTGCTTTCTCTCTTTTTGCAGGGGAATGTTGTGCTTCGGTTGTCCGGCTGTTTTTCCAGGGAATAATGACCCAGAATATTACCCATACAATCCCAACTGCGCCGGGAATGATAAAACTCCATCGCCAGCCAAAAGAGTTAGAAATGAGAATGGTTAACGGAGGGGCCAGCACCGCACCTATTGCTGACCCGCCTATGGCTATACCGTTAGCAAACGCGCGCTCCTTTTTTTCAAACAATTCATTTACCGTTTTGGCTGCTGCGGGAAAACACCCGCCTTCGCCTACACCCAGCAGGAACCTGAAAACCAGTAACTGGTAAAAACTATCTATCACTCCATGCAATGCACTGGCTGCCGACCAGATCAGTACCGAAATGCCGAGTCCTATTTTACCGCCAAATAATTCTGTTAGCCTCCCTCCAATGGTGAACATCAATGCGTAGCTGATCAAAAAGCTGGTATTGATCATCCCGTACTGGACGTCATCGAGATTAAATTCTTTTTGAATTTTGATAATGGTAATGGACAAGACCTGCCTGTCGAGAAAGTTTAAACCCGTAGCAACAAAAACCAGTATTAAAATTAACCAACGGATGTTATTTTTCATATTGCTGTGGTGTATTGGTCATGCTGAACACTAATTTCCCCCCGCCGGCAATCTGGTCATGGCTAATGAAGGGACTTGTTAAAACTTTTCCATTAAATGTAACAGATTCTACGTATTTATTTTCTTCAGAAAGATGGTTCGCTTTAATTTCCAGTTTACGCAATTTATTGTCAATATTAAAACTAAGGCTTAAAGCAGGGAATTGCGGGGCACCAATTGCGTACATGCCGGAACCGGGAGTTACAGGATAAAAACCCATTACACTGAAAATATACCAGGCAGACATTTGTCCGCAATCGTCATTCCCGTTGATGCCTTGCGGCTGGTTTAAATAATTTTCCCTGGTATGTTTTCTAACCAGTTCCTGTGTTTTCCAAGGTTGTCCGCAATAGTTATACAGGTAAGCATAATGATGTCCGGGTTCATTATTGTGGGCATAATGTCCGCCATTAAAGTTTTGATCCAGTTTTTTGGCAAATTTTTCATTCCCACCCATCATGCCAATCATTCCGGGAATGTCCTGCATGACACAGAAAAGATAGGTCCATGGGCTCCCTTCGGTAAAGCTTAGCTTTACATCGCCGCCCCAGCTGCCATTATACTTTCGGGGTTCCATAAAGCCAGTTTTTTCGTTATACAGGTTTCTATAGTTTTCAGACCATTTGATCAATTTGTTATAGTCGGCTGTTTTGTTCAATCCTTTTGCAACCTGTGCGATACAATAATCATCCAGTGCATACTCCAGTGTTCTGGAAACAGATTCAGCAGTCTTGTCTGACGGTATATAGCCCAGTGAATGGTAGTAGCTCAACCCTGTCCGCCCTTCAAAACCACTCCATTCCTGTCGGTCATAGCCCCAGCTTTTGGTATCATGGTCGGGTGGCACCATGGCGTTTTTTCTCATGGCTTCATAAGCCAGGTCCAGGTCGTATCCTCTGAAACCTTTTACATAAGCGTCCGCAATCACCGCATCAGCGTGTGTACCGATCATGATATTTGTTTCAGCCGGATTGGGCCACATCGGCAGCCATCCTCCCTCCTTGTACATCTGCAGCATTGAGCTGATCATGTCGTTTACGCGTTCGGGCTGGGTAAAAATAAACAAAGGATGTAAAGCCCTGAACGTATCCCAGAGGGAATAGTCATTGTACGAAACCCCATTGTGTACCTGGTCATCGGCAGCGCTGTAATATTTGCCATACTCAGAAAACTCTCTTGGAAACAGCATCGTATGGTACATTGCCGTATAAAATATAGCGCGCTGATCAGCCGTTACGCCATCAATTTTAATTCTTTGCAGATTTTTCTGCCATTTACTACGTGTTGTTTTTACCACATTGTCAAAGTTCCAACCCGGAATTTCTCTACCCAGGTTTTCCCTGGCCTGTTCAATACTGATAAACGAAGTAGCAATTTTCAATGTTAATACTTCATTCTTTTTAGTAGGAAAACTAATATAGGCGCCTATTCTTTTGCCATAGACTTCGGTTTCAGCTTTAACAATGGCATCCTGTGTCCAAACACCATAATCCTTGATGGTCTTATTGAATTTCAAAACAAAGTATCCCTTGAAGTTAGGCAGCTCCGGGCCAAGGTTATAGGCTGTCCGGTCAGGGTTATATCCTACAATCTCCTGGTTTAGTGTATCAATGTAAATGTACCCTTTGAGTTTGGACCGTTTATTGGATTTATTGTGAAAGTCATCTTCTGCCGTATTTACATTGATCCCTTGTACAATTAAATGGCTTTCTCTGGCTGCAGGATAAGTGAACTTCATCATTCCGCATCTTTCTGAGGCAGCCATTTCAGCGCTGATCTGCGCACCTTGCCCATTGTGCATTTTCACCGCATAATAATAAGCTTTGGAGGTTTCATCCTGGTGTGAAAATTTCATTTTTCGCTGCTCCGGGAGTACAGCAAGCGCCCCCACCTGTGGCATTACGGAAATATAACCATAATCGCCCATCCAGACCGTTGGCTGATGCGTCCCTATAAACCCATGAATGGTCGTATCTTCATAAACATAGGGCATCGCTTTCATCTTATTCTCACGCGTTTGAGCGGTAAAGTTGGTCATCGCGAAGGGAGGTCCGACACCTGGCATCGTTCCTCCCTTTCCTTTGGCAGGTGTGCCGATCAATGGATTTACGGCATCAACCTCAGCAAAAGCCTTATTCTTTTGCTGGGCCAGGGCACAGTTAAATAGTAAAATAAAAATGAGGAAATAGTTTCTTTTTATGACCATCTTATTTATACAGAGGATATTTAAAATGTAAAAGGGTGAAGCGGCTTAAAATAATTGTGTTTACCTGATGAATTTTATTCTTGCCGCGTTTGAATTTGTGATGAGGGTGGCAATATGGATTCCTTGCCTCATGTTACGTACAGGGAGGCTAAACTTATTGGTTCCTTTTTCCAGTCTCACCTTTGTTTTCAAAAGTTCCTTCCCATTGAAATTATAGATGCCCAGTTCTCCTTCTTCTTCTTTTTCTGATTTGACAGAAACATCAACCTGCATCTGATCGGGTGCTGCATATACTGAAAGCTGAAGAAGTGGCCTGACTGGTGCTTCGGGTTTAACAGGCAGCTTGGGTACGGCGGGAGCAGGTTCGGTTAATGGCAAGGCCGATGAAGAAAACATCCCCGTTATGACGGGACTTGTGAGTACGATGTTATCCAGGTCAATGACCCCCGTTCCAGAGATAAAGGCAAACTTTAAGTCACTCAGTGTTACATCCGCAGCTCCATTGCTCAGTTTTTCATCGAATATTTTTACGTTGCCAACCCACAAGTCCCACCTGTCCGCAGCAAGTAATTCATCCGATCCATCGGGAGCAACATAACTTACCGTTTTGCCCGAATTGTTCATCACCCAGGTAAAAGATTGGGTGCCGCTAAATACTGCTGAATTCAATGCCCCACTGATGTCCCTGAAACTAAACTGGCCTACTGTGGGTGCAAAATTTATACCCAGTCGGGAATGCAGCAAGGCATTATTTTCAAGCGGCGTTCCGGTTAAGGCATTATTACCATCAACAAACCCCTTACCTACCTGGAATACTGCCACCTGATTTTGGGTAACCCCCGCAGTGTTGCCCGATACGGTCACCTCGGCTTTGTACTGGATTACCTCTGGTACAGGAGAAAAATCCGCGGTCCGGGCAAAATAACCGTAATCGGCAGTTGCCGAGCGGTTAAACCGGAGCTTATTGCTGTTAATGGAAACGATGGTTCCCGGCCCCGTTGCGCTTAGGGATGTGAACTGCCCGTTATCTGGCGTTGCGCTGATGTAAGCCGACAGGCTTGATGAGGAATTAAAATTCTGGTTAAATATTTCGGACGACAGATCGGTATATTCGAAAAAAATCAAAGGATCAGCATAATTCCCTCTCTTGAAATAACCACTGTCGGCATGATTTGCCTGGTTAATCAGTGTTCCGTTAATATAAAACTCATTAAACCGGATATTGGAGAGTTTATTTGTAGCATCATAACCGTTAAAATAGCTGGAGAAACTGGGATGTGTCAATGGGATTTTGGCATGAATGTTTTTGAATAAAAAGTTTCTGATATTGATCGGAAATTTAATACCACGGTCAACACGCAGGTCAATGAGCTTTAAAACCTCCGTATCAAAATAAATATCCTTAACAGTAAAATTTTCAATCACAGCATTTGAGGCTCCCGAGACATTTCCCATGTAATTGATAAAACCTGAATTCTGTGTTTGTGGTAAAATCCATTCGGCATGGATCACATCGCAATTTTCAATCACATTGGTCCCGCTGATGTTATGAGGCCGCCATCCCAGCTGTATGATACTGCCACCTCTTAAATGCCAGAACACACATTTGTCTATCTTAAAATTTTTACTTCCATTGGTCAGAATGCCATCATCGCCAACCCTTACAAAACAATCAGTAACGGTTGCGTCTGAACCGGCAAGCGTGATCCCATCATTGTTATACCTGAATCCATGGATTTTTAAATTTTTGGCCAGGGAACTGTCGCAGGAAAGTACTACGTTAAAAGATGTTCCATCAACCAGGGTAATACCTTCTACAGTATGCTTCTTCCCACCACTGATGACAATTGATTTGTACCAGTCGGTAGAAACCGGATCATACGGGGGTGTAACCTTTGGATAATGAAAGCCCCATACATCATTTGAAATGATGCCACGTCCATTGATTTTCAAGGACAGCGTTGTGGTTGTCCGGTTGGCCCCGATGTATCCCCTAACATAAGCTCCGCCGCTGATGTAAACCTGGCTAACAGTGGCCGGAACCCTCCAATAATGGATATTATAAAGTCCCGGGGCAAAATAAACAATGGTTTTTCCGGCAGGTACAATCAGCGTATCTACGGTACTCACCTTGTATACATTGGCCGCGGTTGAATCAGGTATATCAGCAGCAGCTTCGAGGGGATCAGCAAAAATCATCAGTGTGTGCTGGAGTCCTGCATCATCATCAAATTCAACAGAAATTTTCCGGGATTGGCTAAGGGTAAACGTTACTTGCTTGCCACCGGAAACTGAAGTGGTAGAAACGGTGCCCAGTCCCACCCTATCGGGCCGGAGCGTGGCCGATGTAGCTGTCGAACCCAGTTTTGTGACGGTAACGGTTGCCGTGCCCGAAAAGGAAAAAGTGGTAAAATGAAAGGTCCTGCCTTCCATTCCCTGCCATTCCCATAATGGGGCCCCGGTACCAGCGCGGCTCACATATACATAGCTGTCTTTTGTCTCACTCCCCGAGGTTACAGAAACCAGATACAAATCGGATTTTTTTTCAAAAGACGCCACTGGTTCCGGATAGGTAACCAGTGTTTGGCCGTAGCTGGTATTGCCTGTTATAATGAGGCAAAAGCTGGAACAAACAACCAGCTTAATTAAAGTGGATAAGGATTTCATAGCATTAATTTGAAAGATCTGTAAGTTCAATATTGTCCAGCTCTATGATCCCGGAGCCTTTGGTGAATGAGAATTTCAGGTTCTTTAACAACTGATCGGGACTAACTGCTCCCTTCTTACTCAGCGCCAGGGTATTGTTGATCCAGACATCAAAACGATCAGCAGGCAGGTTCTGGACTGCACCATTAGGAGCTGTATAGTCCATTGCCGACGAAGAGCTATTGATGACCCAGGTGATGGTTTTAGTCCCATTTACCACTACGGATTCTTGTTTTGCCCCGATATGCCTGATGGAAAAATCACCTTCATTAGCGCCAAAGCTAATTCCTATAACTGAATGGACTGCCGCCTGGTTTTCGTAAGGTGTTCCCGAAAGTGAATTGTTCTCTTTCACAAAACCACTGCCAAACTGAAAGGCTGCAGCGCTTTCCATAGCGGTGTTTTTTGAAATGGAAATATCGAATTTCAGCGCCAGTTTTTGAGGGACAGGGGCGAAATCAACAATGCGCGCAAAAGAACCAAAATCTGTGTTCTTGCTGCGGTCAAACCTAAGCTTGTTGTTTTCAATAGTTATGGCAACACCTGGCCCGGAACTGGTGATGGCGTTAAACTGGCCTTTATCAGGCTTGCTGCTCACATAATCTTTAATTTTTGCCGATGCATCAAAATTTTGGGAGAGCAACTGGGCATTAGCTGCATGGCTGAACAGCATGGCAGACATTACAAAAAGTAAATTTTTCTTCATCATAGCTTGGTTTTATTTGATCTTTAGTGTATCTGTTCTGATCGGAACTCCAGGCAGCCCTTCTTTGTTATAGAAATTAATTTTGCCCGGATTGTCTTCGAAGGCATACCTCACATATACAGGATCTTTGACCTGGTCAGCTGAGACAATAACCTTATCACCTTCAATTTTTGCATCTGCCCTGTAAAACACATGGTCTTTACCCGCCAAACAAAAAGCATTTAACTTGTCCGTTCCATCTTTGCTTATCAGGCCTCCTCCAATATTGTTATAGCTGATGATCAAACGGCCGTTATTTTTCTCCACCGCTTTGAGTTCCGGTCCGGAGGCTGTAATACCGGCCTCACCATAAGCAATCTTTCGGGCAAGCAGTGCCAGTCTTTTTCCAACATCCTGCTTATTTTTGGGATGGATATCAATCGCATCGCCAATATCATTGATCACCACTGTCCCCGCATATTTTACCTTTTGCCCTACTTTTGTTTGTGCTTCCTGAATAATAGTCCATGCTGTAGGTTCTGGTTTACTTTTTACCGGATTAAAATTCGCAAGCTGAACAATCAGGAACGGTAGTTTTGGTGCATTGAATGAAGTACGCCAGTCCACAATTAGATTACTCAGCATTTTCTCGTAATCATAGCACACAGAATTTTTAGCATTATCCTCTCCCTGATACCAAAGCACTCCCTTTACTCCGTAGTTAAAAAACGGGGCGACAACAGCATTGTAAACTAAAGTAGGATACTGGTGTTCAAAATATTCCAGCGGCATCAAGGGGCCTAAAACTCCCGGATTTTCATAAGTTTTGCCTTGTTTAAAAAGCCATGTACCTTCCAAAGAAATATGTTGCTGAGGTGCTGTGTTGATGATCAGTTTCGGTTTATAAACCGGCTGAAAACCAGTACTCCCATTTTCATTGTAAGAGCATACCAGTATTTCGTTACTCCCCTTTTTTAGCATTGCTTTTGGTATTTTATAATTTGCATTGTACCAGATCGAAAGCTGTCGGCCAACAAACTGTCCATTTATAAAAACTACACATGACATTTTAATTCGCCCCAAGTCGATATTAATATCCTGTTCAGGCAATTTATCCAGCACAAACTCCTTCTTATACCAACTAATGCCATTTTTTACTTTTAGCCCCTGCTGTTCCAGGTATCCTGGAACACGTACATTGAACCAATCAACTGTATCAAAAAATGCAGGATCTCTGGAAAGCTTCAGATCTTGTGAGATATAATCCGTAAGCGCATAAAATTTCAATGCCCACTTATGGTTCTCCAATTTATATTTCTGTTTCAAATCACTTATAAATGTTGGGGTAATCGCATCAATGCGCTCTTTATAATCAGGAAAATCCTTTAATGCTGCCGGGCTCATAAATGTTTGAATAGGCGATCCACCCCAGGAGGCATTGATTATCCCGATAGGAACCTTATTTTTTACATACAACTCTTTTGCGAAGCAAAATGCGACTGCAGAAAACGCCTGAATTGTAGCCGGACTGCATGGTACCCAAGTGCTTTTTGCGACATCCTTTTGCGGAACTTCTGCACCCACTCTATTGGCGTCGAACTGCCTGATTGAAGAATAATTGGCATCCTCCTTTTCCTTAGCAAAATTATTTATCGCACTCATCCTAAAATTCATATTACTTTGCCCACTACAAAACCATACGTCTCCAAATAACACATCTTTCAAAATAATACTGCTTTGTACCGACACGATTTTAATATCGTAAGGACCACCTGCGTTTGTTGCTGGTAAATTTACCGACCAGGTGCCATCTTCCTTTACAGGGGCAGTATAAGTCACGTTGTTAAAAGTAACACTAGTAATAGATCCTGAATTTGCCCAGCCCCAGATCTTAACTGGCTGTGCCCTTTGCAAGACCATATGATCAGAAAAATATCCCGGAATTCTGAGTTGTGCATGTACAAAAACAGAAAATAACAACAGCCCAAAAAAGAGCATTAGTTTTATAAAGAACCTCATATGTATATGGTGTATTGACATTATTTTTGGATATTTTCAGAATTGGTGATCTTATAAACAGGGGCTTTATGATCTACAGTAAGCACGTTTTCAAACTTAATGTCTCTACAATAGTTTAGTGACACTGCAGCATTTAACGGAAGCACCACATTTTTAAAAGTTACATTGCTGGTGTAATGCTTAACATTAGCAAAACCATCTACAGATATGGGGGTACCGTTCGCTTTGGCCTTTGACATATTCATATTACTGAACACCAGGTTTCTGAAATGTGGAAGAGCGGGTGCTGACTCTCCGTCGCTATTATAGGCCACAGTGGTTTCAATTTTTATCCGCAACAGATCGCAGTCGCTTACGTAGACATCCTCTACATAACCACCGCGATCCTTTCTGGACTTGATCTGTATCCCCTCTTTCAGGTTGCCCACTTCGCAATCCCTGATGATAACATTTTTAACACCGCCAGACATCTCGCTTCCTATGGCGAGGCCAAATCCCTTAACAAACTTACAATCGGAAATACGGACATTGACTGTTGGCCGCGCAACGATGTTTCCTTCCGGATTTTTACCGGATTTGATGGCGATACAATCATCGGCTGTAGAAAAAGTACTGTTAAAAATATAGCTATCTGTAGAGGAATCGGGATCGATCCCATCCCCATTAATCGCTGTGCTCCTGATATTCAGGTCGTGACAGGTTACCTTATCGGAATAGATGTAGTGCAGCGTCCAGCAATGGGAATCCTGAAGCGTAAGTCCCTGTACATTCACATTTTTGGCATTCATAATGCAGATCAGTCTGCCCCGGCTCCTTATTCCTTTTGCACCGATCATGGCGTTGCCCAATTCAGAACTCCCCCCTGTAATTTTACCTTCACCACGGATCGCAATATTTTCAATGTTATAAACCGGCTTTCTATCCAGCTTACCGGCATTGATCAGACTGGCATAAGTTTCGAGTTCCCAGCCTTCAAACCTGTTTTTAACCATTGGCAGGTAATCATTGAGTGCCGGACTGGCTTTAAGTTCTCCTCCTTTATCAATTAAAAGGGTCATATTGCTTTTTAAAAAGATTGCGCCAATTATAAACTGGCCTTTGGGCACAAGTACAGTTCCACCGGAGTTGCAGGCATCAATTGCCTTTTGTACCGCTTTTGTATCCGGGGTACTGTCGTCAGCTTTGGCACCAAAGTTCAGGATATTGTAAATCTTACTTAGGGCTGCGGTTTTGACTATCAGTTGTTTACTCATTTTGGAGCTGACGCCTTTGTCATCAACTGAACTGATGGAAAATTGATATGCTGTGCCGGGCTTTAAACCTGTGGCCGTATAATTTGTTTTAGCGGATTCCGCTATTTTTTTGCCGTTCAGGTATACATTATATTTTTGTATATGGGTATAATTTAAGGGTTTGTCCCACAACAAAGTAACCGATGTTGCGGTACTGGAATTAGGAGGAGCAATCAGGTTTCCCGGACTTTCGACAGGCTCTGCGGCGCGAAGTGTGAGATGGTATACCAAAAGGCTGAGTAATACTAAAAATGATTGTTTATTAAATTTCATAAAATGTTGTTTTAAGATTAAAAATCAATAGCTACATTTATTTCTGTCGCGGATCAAAAAGGTAGGGGAACCATACCATGTAGCCGGAACCAGGATTCCAGGTATTTCCTGAAGAAGCATAATCTGTTAAGCTGAGTTCGGTAAGCTGGCCGGAAGTACGAAAGGGAATTTTAGCCAGAAAAAAGATATCCGGGTCTTTACTTTCAACCAGTGTACATTTTATTTGCTGTAATTTATCCGTAACAGGCTCAAAATACCGGTAGGTCTGCCCCGGATTAAACCGCTGGTCCGCGGCCAGGATCAAAGGGCCGTATTGAACGGCAAAGTGTGTCTTGTTTTCATCAGTCCGTATTTTCCCTTTTAAATCCAGTTTAATCACAATCTTGTCACCTTTGTTCCATTCCCGGTTTAATTCAGCGTATGAGCCGGATTTAATATTTTTTATGGTATCACCGTTTAGGATTATACTTGTATGATCAGACCATCCGGGAATTCTGACCTTCAGGTTAAAAACTGCCTTTTTAGCAGGCTCTACATAAATTACGACTTCATCTGACTTAGGGAAAAGAGATTTTTGGGTAATAGAAACCTCCAGATTTTCAAGTTTCACCTTTGCGCTTATGTTGCCGAAAAAGTTAACTACAGGCCCGTATTTATCTGCCATAACAGCCATTTTGGGTATCACCATCATGCCCCTTGGTCCACTGGCCATACAACAGTTTAAGGGCATGCCACATTGCATTTCGCCCAAATGACGGTGCCCGTTAAGCTCGCTGTATTTACTCCATGATCCCCCATCAGGCGTCATTGACCCCAACAAAGCATTGTAAAAAGCTTTTTCAATTTCATCTGCATATCCGGGCTTTCCTGTTAATTGCAGCATGCGGTTACAAAGCTTGATCCAGGTTGCTGTAACACAAGTTTCCATCATGTTTTTTGCGGGTATACCTTGCTTGCTTTTTCCGCCATACCAGCACTCCAGGCTACTCCCCGATCCTGTGACCATAATTTCGGTATCTATGATATCCGCTACAACCTTTTCAACTGCTACTTTATATTCCTCCTTCTTTGTGACCTTATAAAGCTCGATCAGCCCTTCGTAACAAGACATCATCTCGTATGCTTTCTGGCCATTTTCCGGGCTGAACCAATTCTTCGGTTTGGGGAAACGATCAGCTACATGAATCTCTTTTAAGCTTTTAGAAATCAGCTTAGCACCATCATCCTGCTCCCAGCCCGCTACTATAGCCTCCGCAAATGCTAAATACTTATCATCCCCGGTATAGTTATATAACAATACAACAGGTTCCAGCACTGAGGAGGCAGCCATACCTCTAAAATTTCCAAACCGGCTAATGTTGCGGTTCCCGATTTCTTTTATCAGATGATCGGCCAGCCTCTTCGCACTGTTTAATGATTTTTTATCCTTCGAAATCTCATAATAGGAAAGCAAGCCCAACAGGCAATACTTTCGGCCCCAAATGTCCCATTCTTTCAAACGGGCATCTTCTTTATAATTACCTATGTATCCATCTTTTGTCTGGGTAGCCATCAATCCTTCTGCAGCCTGTTTTAACCTGGCCAGTATCAGCGGATCTTTGGTATAGCGATAGGCGTCGCAGGCGGCCGTAAACCATTTGCCCCAGAATTCCGACTGCCAATACCTGGTTTCAGTTCGTGTTTTAAAAGGGGCGACCAGCATGGGCACATCCATTTTATTGATGCTGCTGGCAATACAGGCATCTATTTTTCTACCTATATAACCATCAATCTTCGCCTCACCTGGCATCAAACGCAGAAACTGAGTTGCAGCTGAAACCCTTAAAGAATCATTGGAACGGGTATTAAAAAACAAAAGAAAGCATACACTAGTAAACAGAAATAACTTCATATAAATAAGAATAGGTATTAAGATGTCCGTACAGTTAAAATAGATCGATCCTGAAGAGAAAAAGGGTGAAGAAGCTGGCAGTTTTTTAATATCCCCCTTCAGAGCAATTACATCGCCAAAGTTGAAGACATAAGTTGCCAGTCGCCAGTAACGGAATCATCCTGTTTTATGGCGGCAACAGCCCCGCTTGCCAGATTTGGTAACGACACTGTAAATCCTATCTTTGCCGCGGTAATACACACCTGTCACGGTATTGATGCGGTTAATGGTAACTGCAGCTCCGGCAACTTTAAAAAAGTCACCATTCGCTGATAATTTGGCTTCATTAGAAGCATTCACTGTAACTACATCTGCCGCCATAGCCAGGCCATTTATAATCCTATTTTTATACATTCACAATTAAAAAAAGACTATGAAACTATCATCAATTATACAACCTGAGGAATTGGTTATACTAAGTAAAAACGATTTCACCCTTTTTGATGTAAGTGCAGGATCGAAACCAAGATATGATGAACAACACTTAAATGGCGCCTTTTATTTGGACTTAAATACTGATCTGGCTGATATTAAAGATTTTGCTATTGGTGGTAGGCATCCGCTGCCACCTTTAGGGCATTTTGCCCAGCTTTTAGGGAAATATGGAGTTACAAAAGATACGAATGTAATTGTTTATGACGATAAAAACGGATCTAATGCTGCTGCAAGATTCTGGTGGATGTTAAAGTCAGTAGGTCACGAAAAAGTTCAGGTTTTGAATGGTGGCTATACTGCTGCAATTAAAGCCGGCTTTGCAGTAAATGCAGAAGTTCCGTCAGCGAAACCAGCAGAGCCAGACCAGTTCATTGAATGGCAGTTGCCACTGGCAGAAATGGATCAAGTGGAGATTGCTGCCAACAGTGATAATCATGCAATTATTGATGTTCGTGATGCAAATCGCTTTGCAGGTTTAACCGAACCTATAGATTTAATTGCTGGCCACATACCTAATGCAATAAATATCCCTTTTACTGAGAATCTGGATGCAAATGGGGCTTTTTTAGCTCCTGAAATTCTAAAAGAAAAATATTCAAAAGTGCTAACTGATTATAAAATTGGAAATGTGATTATACATTGTGGTTCTGGTGTAACCGCTTGTCATACGCTCTTAGCGATAGACTATGCGGGTTTAGAGATACCAAAATTGTATGTGGGTAGTTGGAGCGAGTGGAGCAGGAATAACAAGAAAATGATTTTAGCTTAGATTTGCTGTTACTATAGTATATTTTCAGTATATTTCAGTTCCCACAGGGGGTATATGCCGGGGTTTAGGTGTAAAAAAAAACGCTTTTCTGAAAAGAGAAACGGCTTTTTAAACAGTATTCCCGAAGGGACTAAACTCAAAAAAAATTATTGATGATTTGAAGAAAATAGCATATTTGGACACCCTTGTTAATAGTGAGCCCCTTAGTAGAGATTTCAAACTTCGTTACAAACGATATTACACCAATCAGGAAAGTCGAGTGAAACTACAAAGTCATCCCTACTAATGATAAGTGGTTTTTAGAACGTCACTAGTAGTAGAGATAAATCATGTATATCGAATATCGGAATTCCATCACGATTTCAATCGGCCATCATACATCGTGTACAGTCTCGTAATCTGCACCTGGTTAAATCAGAAGAAGAACAAAAAAAGCACCACGGATCAACTTATCTCATTAAAATTGACATTGAATTAAACGATGTTTTCAGATGATTGCGGATTAGAGTTTTTGTCTTTTAACATCAATAATACAATCAGAGAAATAATAGGGATTAAAAACGAGATCAAAAACCAGAACCAGAATTTCCTTCCAAGTTGCTTGGCAAGTAATCCAGCAGCAATTTGCGGCAAAAGAATAATGGGAAGCAAAAAAGACAGTAATATTTCAATCATGATGCTGAATATGTGTACCACAAAGATAGTTAAACAAAAGTATTAAACAGTTGTTTAATACTGATATATTTTTTTTTTGAATTATCTTTACGGTGCATGGAGCACGAAAAAGAAACAAAGAATCAGAATACCGAAGAACGTCTTAAAGAAGCCGCCCGCATTGAATTTATGCGAAGGGGCTATGCTGCGGCTAAAATCAGGGATATAGCTAAAGCAGCAGACACGAATCTAGCCTTGCTGAACTACTACTTCAGAAGCAAAGAAAAACTATTTCAAATCGTAATGGCAGAAAATGTAGATAAGCTTTTCGCCAATATTCTTCCGGTGCTAAACGACATTAATACCACACTCGAAGAAAAACTGGTCTTGATCAGCAAGCACTATACAGAAATGCTACTGGCAGAACCATCATTACCAATTTTCGTGCTAAACGAAATCCAGACCAACCCGGAAGGATTTGGAAACCAGATCAAATTCAATGAAAGCATCATGCAATCCAACTACATAAGCCAGTTAGCTGAGACTGATCAGGAAACAAATCCCGTTCATCACCTGATCACCTACTTGGGCATGATTTTGTTTCCATTTATCATGAAACCAGTCATGCAGTCTACCGGAGCTGTACCCGCAGAAAGATTTTTAGCTACAGTTAAACAGCGCGAAAAGCTCGCACCTCAATGGATGATGACCTTATTGAATCAAAAGGTATAGCCGTCTTAGTTCTGTAAATATTTAGTATGTCAATCTGAACCTCCCTGTATTAAGCAATGCCAAAGTAAAGGATACTTCTAAACCCTTGTTCACACAATTGTAGCTATAGATTAGCTGCTTCATGAAAGCCATTGATTATACACTTATATCATGTAACTTTGTCTACAACAATTTCGTGAAGCGCTCCAAGAAGAACAAGATATGAATAAGGCAAGCAGAATTTATTTTATGGATAGCCCCTATCCGAACGGACATTGGATAAAAGAATTCAAATGGAGCGGCCGAATAGACGAAGATGATCAATTATGGTTCGATTTCCACCTCATAACAGAAAATTATGATGTTGACGATAATCATTTACCATCAGTGGATGGGGAAACGGTTTCCAACTGGCACTCAAAAGTTTTTTGGGATAATTATCAGGCTTGTACCTTATCATCTACTTACTGGGGAGATAATCAAGGTATCCTGGTTGACACGACCAATGCCCCATTCAGTTTCCAGGAGTTAATAGATAAAGGCCTTGTAGCCAACCCTCTGCCATTACAAAGTGAAGATGACCATGATAATCTTGCTTTTTCCATCTATCTGTTGGGGCACGACACATGTGCAGGGCATCGCTTGGCTTTTAGTAAAACTATAGATGGAATGGACCTGGAATGGACCGGAAAAATTGCCCTGACCTATGCAGGAGAAGAAGAATTCAACCACGATTTTAAAATCGTGGTACGCAATGTTGTCTTTGATGGCTTCCGGTATCCGAAAGAATGGAGCCAGGAAGAGGCTTTGGAGGCATTCAGTGATAAAATTTCCTCACTCGAATCTTACGAATTTGTAGACATGAACCCGAAAAGTTTTCAAAGAAATTATCAGCTTGTTCCGAAAAAACTTTAGAATCACTAATGCCATTATTAAGTTTCGGAAAACCACTTACAGGTATAAAAAAATCAACCTTAAAACATCAGCTGGATCAATTCCGCTTTTCGGGAAGGTGAGACCTCTATTTCAGCGCCATCACTCATCTCCAGAGTCCCTCCATCCCCTTTTCTGTATTTCTCCACATAGTCCAGGTTGACGATAACCGAACGGTTCACGCGCAAAAAATTTTCCTCCGGCAACATCCCTTCAAACTCTTTCAAGGTTTTGGACACCATAATCTTTTTCTGTTCCAGAAGGTAAAATGTACTGTAATTGCTCATCGCCTCAATTCTGATAATATTCGCCTTATTGATAAAATACACCCCTTCAGCAGTAGACAGCGCAATCCTTGCCTGCCCAGCACCTTGACCGCCTACAGCAACCTTTTTCAGCTCATCCGCAACCCTTTTTTTAAGCCTGAAAATGGCCGTATGCAGTTCATCTTCATCAATTGGCTTCACCAGGTAATCCACCGCGCTCAGCCGAAGCGCATCCAGGGTGTAGGTATCATAAGCGGTCGTAAAAATTACCTGAAATCTAAAAGCACCCAGCTTTTCCAAAAACTGAAAACCATTCAAACCAGGCATTTCCACGTCTAAAAAAAGCACATCAGGGTTCAGCTCTACAATTTTCGAAAGTGCTTTAAAAGGATCATTAAAAACAGCTTCCACCTGCAAATCTTCTCCGAAGGCTTCCAGCTTACGGTTTAGCAGGCTGCTTCCTCTTACTTCATCATCTAATATGACCGCTTTTAACATAACTGATGTTATTGATTTATTAAATATCTTCTTTTTATTTCCAGAGGCCAAATTCTTTGGCCCCAAGTTTTCATCATCTTTCGCTCAGATCTTTTTAAGCGTACCTTTAAACTGGCCTTTTAAATTTCTTTTTGCGGTCGTAACATCCAGATCAATGGTGTATTGCTCAGCATCTTTGGCAATCTTGACACTACCTCCATTGAACTCATCGTAAACATTATCAATGCCTACCTGACCTCCTTCAAAGTTTTTCGCCGGGTCATAAGGGTTTATGCTGGAATATAATTTTGTTTTTCAATGGTAATGAAGCTATCATGAGCAATATTATTACTGTGATTTATTGCGGGCTAAAACTGCCATAGTATTCACTGTAAGGATTTTTTTGGTAGTAGCTTACTTCTAATTTCCCGTTTACCAGTACCATAAATTCTTTATCTTCATTTCCGGGAATAGCTGCCACAGCTGCTATGTTACCTATAGAGGTGTAATTTTCGGTACGGATTACTGTACCTGTCTTAAGGCCTGCTCCAACTTTGTTCTCGTTACCAGAAAAATTGTAAAAGAAATTCGGGTGCAGCACACTTCCATCGGGCTTATAATAAATACCGGCAAAAGTTTTTCCAGCCAACTGGTTGGTTTCCTCTGCTTTTAAAAGTGCCACTTCTTTGAATCGGGCAACTTCAGTTGTTATTTTACCATCTTCAATAACAAAGCGATAATTGAGGCCTACCAAATTGATAACATTCCCGTCAATCACTTCATAAGAGTAAGTCTGGCTGGCCATAGCGGTATAATGTTTTAACGTTTTTCCAGGCATGAACTCCATTATCGTGGGTATTATCCATGTCCCATCGTCATTAGCCATCTTCAGGTATACAAAATACCCGACAGGGTTATTGATATCAAATTTGCTTTTTCCGACATCCTTTTCAGGGTTATTCTTTTTGCAGGCCGAAAAGGCTACCAGCAGGATTATAGAAGCCACTGTCATTGTTTTACTTACATGCTTCATCACTTTTAGGATTTATTTGTTCTAATGCTATGCCTATTTTAAAATTACTGGGTCGGAAACGGTGGAATCACTCCGCCACCCCCCTCACCCTGCGCAGCGTTGATCAGGTTTACGCTGTTACAATCACCGCCGGCCTGCGCATATTTGAAAATGAACCGGGAGCCGTCCAGGTTTTCTTTTTCTGTAAAATATTGAATGACATTCCTCACCCTGTTCCAGCTTAATTTTTTATCTTCAAGTACACCGTTGCAATATCCGGTAACAACGACCTTGCAGTTTGGGCTGTTTCTCAGGATTTGCGCCACGGAAGATAAAATAGCCTTCTGATCATTGGCGATATCTGTTGATCTTGATTTAAAAGTTACGCCCGGAAGTACCAGGTTACAAGCGGGCTGTGGTACTTCAGCATCGTGCTCTTTAGCCACATACAGCGCATCGTCTTTTTCAAGCAGCAAAACCGGCGAGTTTACGCCGTTCCAATTTGGAACTGTTACACCCAAAAATCTGTCGTTATTTGTTTTAAAGCCAATGTTTGTAAGTCTATAATAAGGACTGGGGTCGCCTGGCCAGTTTAATACTTCAGTTCCCCCATTACTGGTGAAACTGAAAATGGTATTGCCTGTTTTAAATGATAGGTTTGCAAACGCAAATGCCTCCGCTTTTTTAACCATTATTGCATAGGCTAGTTGATTACCGGCACCATCATATTGGAAATCATAGGACCTTAACTTCAAATTTCCTTCGGCATCCTTTTCAAGGCCAAAACTGTACATCGATTTTCCATTCCCATTGTAGTCAATACTAAGTATCGAATTTTTAATGGCGACTTCGCTTGCCCGAAAATAACCCTGCAGATGCGCATTGGCTTTGACTGCATCACCCTCTTTTGTAAAATACAACACCAGTAATTTATTGCCCCCTGTTACATGTTCAGCAACAAGGTAATAATCCAACAGTTCGCTGGCTGCAATTTGACTGGCATCAGGAATGGTAGACTTCTTTTTACAGCTTGCCAATACTATTAATAGTAGTATGGGCATCAATTTGTAAATGTGCTTTATGTTTTTCATGATAATTCCAATTTAGTTTTCAGAAAGTGTGCCGTTATAAACACCCGTTAATTCGCCATTTTCAGCTATTAGGTTTAAGGTAACCTGATAACCCTTATCTGTTTTCTTAATGGTTATAGTCCCCCCGGCAGCTACATTATCCAATCCATTTGCGCCAAAAATCACCGATGTAAAATGTTCTGCAGGCTTATAGACCCCGGTACTTTCGTTACGGGTCAGCGTACCTTCTGGTAGAATACCACCTACGTCATTAAACTGTATCCTGACATACTGGGCCGCATTGGCAGTTTTAAGATCAAGTGTCAGGTTTTCGTGATAAGTAAGAAGCGCTGCGCTTATAATTTCGTATTTCTGACCGCCATATTGATAATAGCCTTTGCCACCCATATCAGTTTTATCTTTTTTGCAGGCGATAAAGCTTACAAACAATACAAAAATGTATGTAGCTACTGCCTTTGTCTTTAGTGTTTTCATCAGTCTCTAATTTTAATTATCTGCCGGAATGAATTTCCATAAAAACTTGCCTGTGTTTTCAGCCGCCTCAAAACGGATCTCTGTTGGTGTATTGGGGCTGAACACAAAACTGCGCAGGGCATCACCATTATAAAAAGTACTTTTTATGTACCAGCATTTCGAGCTTTGTGCTGCCGTAATCTTATACGATATCCCCGCATTATTCCTCCCGCCGATAACAGGTGTATGGTCTTTCACGGCGTAGGGTTGCAGATACAGGTTATCAGCGCCATCCAGTGAAATATTATAAGTAATTCCTTTAGTGGTCTTACGCTGGGTAACCAGCCATTTCTGAACACCACTTTTTGTGAAAGGGCGTAAAAACACATTTTCAGCAATGGATGGATTTAGCGGGGTCAAAGCCTTTCCTTCAGCATTTACAATAAAATAAACTCCTGTTGGCAGCGTACTTGTATTGTCAACAGCATTAGCGGTTGCATTACTGCCCAGGCCCGCCTGCTGCAACTGCGCGCAGGCAGACAAGGTGATCATGGTTAGTACGAACGCAAAAATTTGTATTGTTTTCATAGTGATAGATTTAGTGAAATGATTATGATTTGATTTTTTATTGCAGCCAGATCACCATTTTAAGATATGTTTAGATTTCATAGGGATGATTTTGTTTTAAAAATTCCGTTGATTTCAAATTAAAATTGCAGTTAAAATCAATCAGCTTTTTCCAAAATGAGCCTGCAGGCAATCCTGATGAGTGAGCAGACATTTCTACCTAGTGTAGCCTGCTTATAATCAGCAGAATATTGTGTTATTTTGAGCTCGTCAAACTGTCCATACTATGAAGCTATCGATCATAATCCTTATTCCATTGCTGTTAATCAGCGCAATAGAAGTAAACGGCCAGAAACATGGCCTGAAAGCTATTGATTCCATGAAGGCAGTCCTTAAAACATACAAAACTTTAGATTCGGCCAGAATAAAAATCACCTATCGGATCTCCGATGCCTATAGAAATATAGATACAGACTCCGCAATGCGCTATGCTGAGCAGGGCCTGGCATCGGCAAAAAAAATAAACTGGCCCAGAGGGATTGCCGCATTTTATGATCATTTAGGCAGTCTTTACAGTAATAACGGCAGTTATGAAAAGGCCATTCAATATTACAAAGCATCTTTAAAGATCAACAAAAGCATTGCAAACAAGCGGGCTGAAGCTGGAAATATTATCAATATCGGGTCTGTATATCAACGTCAGGGAGATGATGCAAGAGCGCTTGAAAATAGTTTTAAAGCTTTAGCAATCACTCAGGCCATTGATGATAAGGGGTATACCGCATTATTGTACGGCAACATTTCCGATGTCTATTTTTCACAGGAGAACTTTAAGATAGCACTATCCTATAGCCTGAAGGCATTCCGGACTTATGAGCAACTGAATGACCTGTCCGGACTTGCAAGATCTGCCGACCGTATTGGTTCAGTGTATCTGGCTACAAAGAAACTCAAGGAAGCTGAGCCCTATTTTCAACAGAGCTTAAAACACTATAAAGAACTGGACGATAAAATGGGTCAGGCAAAAACACTTTCACATATTGCGCTGATGCATGAAGGTAATGCAAACCAAAAGCTGGAATACCTCACAATGGCTCAGCAGCTCTTCGATGAAACCAATCCCTTGCATCCCAATTCCATTACCAACCTGGGCAACATCGGTACAACGTATACCCGGCTCTTCTTTAAGACCAAAGACCCCAGGACGGCTCAAAAAGCAACGTTTTATTTAAAAAAAGCAGTAGCAGCCAGCAAGCAGGTTGGCGACAGGGATAACCTTGGCTATTTTTCCGGAGAGCTGGCACTACTGCAGGAAAATAACGGTCAATATCAGGATGCACTCCTGAATTACAAGAAATCCCGGCAGATTAGCGATTCATTGTACTCGCAGGAAAGCAAAAACAAGATTGCATCCCTGGCGGCTCAATATACTTTTCGTAAAAAAGAAGAAACTTACAAACAACAACAGCAGGTCTCAAAACTACAAATGAGGCAAGTCTACCTGTATGGCGCATTGGTCATTATATTAGTCAGTTCCATTTTGATTTTCCTCCTCAACCGTTCCCGCATCAGGCACCTGCGCTTAAAAAATGAGGTGCAAAAGAAGCAGGCGGAAGAGCAGAACAAAGAACTAATCAACAGGAATAAATTGTCAGAAAGTGAACTCAAGGCCATCAGGGCTCAGATGAATCCACATTTCATATTCAACGTACTGAATTCGATTGAGTCCTATATCGTAGAAAACGATTCAAAAACTGCCAGCAGGCTGGTACAGAAGTTCGCCTCACTGAGCAGGCTCATCCTAGAGAACTCTACCCAAAGCATGGTCTCGGCCGACAGGGAATGGAAGGCACTCCAACTGTATGCAGAGCTGGAGGTGATGCGTTTCAATAAACAGTTTAGCTGTTCCTTTCATGCCGATCCGTCTATAGACCTTTCCAGAATACTTTTGCCCCCCATGCTGGTACAGCCGCTCATTGAAAATGCAATACATCATGGCATGCGGAATTCAACGGCCGAAAATAATGCGATTACAATAAGCCTGGAGCAGACCGAAAGCATCCTGCTTTTTACTGTGGAAGACAATGGGATCGGTATAGATGAAGCAGAAAAATTCAAAACCTTTTCAGCCATCAAAAGTAAATCCATAGGGCTCTCTTCTATAAAGGAAAGAATAGAGATTTTCAATGTAATGAACCCCGAGCATCGCGCCCAATTCGAACTACGCAATAAAAGAACCAGCGAAGGAAGAGGAACTATAGCAAAACTGACATTGCCAAAAGTATTCAGAGAGAACTGAAGACCGTCTCCACTTTCAATAATTGAATCATAACCGTTTGTGAAATACTTATTATCATAGGCTTCGTCGAAGACTGATTGCAATTCTGATGGATCTACCACCTTTAGGTAGCCATTCATAAATGTTCCAAATCCATAAACATTCCAGAAGTCAAGGAGCTGAGATGGAAGTTTGCCGGTAAACTTATCTTAGCTTATAGTTCAATGTATTATTCTTATTTTTGGCTTTTAAATAAGAACAAGGGAGGTGATAAATGCCAGTTAAGATTCCAAATAATTTGCCAGCGATTGAGCTTTTAAAGAAGGAGAATATATTTGTTATGAGTGATCTGAGAGCGAATACTCAGGATATTCGCCCAATGCTTATGCTTATTCTTAACCTGATGCCGCTTAAAATATCTGCTGAAACTGATTTTGTTCGTTTATTGTCCAACAATCCCCTACAGGTTGAAGTAGAATTTTTAAGACTCGATTCTCACACTTCTAAAAATACATCTGAAGAACATCTGGAAATGTTCTATAAAGGTTTTGGCGAAATAAAAGAAAACTTCTATGACGGTTTGATCATTACCGGCGCTCCCGTAGAAATGCTGGAGTTCGAGGAAGTAAGCTATTGGAATGAGATCACTCAAATCTTCGACTGGGCCAGAAAACACGTTACCTCAACTCTATATATTTGCTGGGCGTCTCAGGCTGCGCTTTATCATTTTTATGGAGTAGAAAAAAAGCCATTAAACGAGAAATTATCCGGGGTTTTCAAGCATACTGCCATTGAAAAAGGTCACTCGTTGTTAAGAGGCTTTGATGACGAATTCTTTATTCCTCATAGCAGGCATACTACAATATTAAAATCAGATCTGGCTGATAAGAAAGATCTTCATATTCTGTCAGAATCTTTGGATGCAGGAGTAGCCATTTTATATTCCCGGGGCGGGCGTGAATTTTATCTTACTGGTCACTCAGAATACGCTCCGCTAACCCTTCACGAGGAATATGTAAGAGACCGGAACAAAGGTCTTGATGTGCCTGTACCGAAAAACTATTACCGGGACAATAATCCAGAGAATGCGCCATTGGTATGTTGGACAAGTCATGCGAATTTACTCTTCAATAATTGGCTCAACTACTTTGTGTATCAGGAAACACCTTATCATCTGGAAGATGTGGGTAAATTGGGAGAGATTGTTCAAAATGGTTAGATAGTTAAAAAGATACGAAAAATAAAAAACCGCCCTTAATTAAATAAAGGCGGTTTTATCATTTTATCTGTGTTCCCCTTCGAACTGAACTCAAAAAAATTTATAGATGATTTAAGGAAAATTGCAAGGATTAGTGAGTTGGTTAACCAAGAACCCCTTAGTAGAGATTTCGCATTAAAATATAAGCGGACCTGGAAAAAGAAAAAGGGATAAAACAGCTTCTATGGTTAAATTATCGTAGATAATGGTTTTATACAACCACCAAACATTTTAATTCAAATGGTGCACTTGCAGTCTCTAGTGGGCTGTTTTTATGTGTACAAAAAATCACATTTATCTCTACTAGGGATATGCTAAAATAGTGTTTATCTCTAGTAGAGCTTTAACCGCTTCATGATACAAATGCGGAATGGGCGATCGTTTTAGATGAAATATTCACTCTGCCTTTGCAGTGATAATTCCATATAATCGCAAAAAACTATATATTTATGCATATTTGCTCTTCATCAGTCCCTATTTGACTAGACACCAATATTTGATGCAAAAATCATCAGTTAAATTATCTTGAGAAATTGTAGGCGTGACAAATATAAACTGGAAAGATGAAGAACTAAAACGAATGCTCGCCAATGGTGACCAGGCCGTTTATAAGGTAATATTTGATGCCAAATATGCAGAACTCTGTTATTTTGCTAACAAAATTATCAACAACATGCCTGAAGCTGAAGACATAGTAATGGATGCCTTTACCCGCTTTTGGCAACAGAAAAATCATATTCCATCAATTAAAGATCTGGCCGCTTTTCTTTATACCAGCGTAAAAAATGCCAGTCTTGATCATATTCGGAAACAACAGCGCAAACCGAAAATATTTGAGGATCTGGATAACAGCCTTTATAGTTTAGATGAGATCCTTGAGGGCGAAGAAATATATGCCATGGTACTCAACCAAGTATATCAAGGCATAGAATCTCTTCCTGATCAATGTAAAAAAATATTTAAGATGCTATATTTCGAAGGTAAATCCACACAAGAAATAGCAAAAATCTTGAATCTCTCTGTACAGTCAGTACGCAATCAAAAAACAAGAGCTATCCAGCTACTTAAAATTAAGGTAGATGCAACAAATCTTTTGTCTGTGGCTTTGCTACAGGTCTTATTAGATTACTTTCAATCTAAATAATAAAAAAACAACTTTTCTTTGGTTGTTTTTCAAACTTCAACGTCTTACAGGTAAACATTCTGATTTTATGGAAAATGCATCTGATCTGATCCTGCGTGCAAAGCAGAATATCCTATCTCCCGAAGAGAAAAAAGAACTCGATCAATGGCTGGCTGAAAAGTCATACAGGAGGATTATTTTCAACAGAATAATGGATGATCAGAACCTTAGGATTGAAGCAAAAAAACTTCAAGAAATCGATGTTTTGGGTCGATGGAAACAATTTCAGGATACAATTAAAACTGAAAAAGAGACTGGTCCAAATCCTATTATCCAACAATTTTATAAATGGAAAATGGGTTGGGTGGCCACGATTGCATTGGTGGGTTTATTGGTATTTTACCAACTGCGGATACGAACGAAAAATCCTGAAAGGATAGCTACAATCACAAACGAAAAAATAAATCCGGGACAGGTTGGGGCAACCCTAACCCTGTCTAACGGTAAAAAAATCAGGCTGAAAGATACCGGGAATGGTGAGCTTGCTAAAGAAATTGGAGTCACCATATCTAAAACTGCAAGTGGCCAAGTTGTTTATACTATCTTGCCACCTGGTAAAGGTGATATATCATCCAAAATAAATCCAAACAGCCTGAATACGCTGTCAACGGCCAAAGGTGAGACCTATCAAATACGTTTACCAGACGGATCCCTTGTTTACCTGAATGCTGCTTCCAGTTTAACTTATTCAACAGTCCTCAACAAACAAAAAAAACGCAGCGTTCAACTAACAGGAGAAGGATATTTCGAAGTTGCAAAAGATAAGTCCAGACCCTTCATTGTAAAAAGTTTAGGACAGGAAGTGGAAGTGCTGGGAACCCATTTTAACATAAATGCCTACGCCGATGAACCCAGTACAAAAACCACGTTACTGGAAGGTAGTGTAAGAATCAACAACCAAGTAACCCTAAAGCCAAACCAACAGGCCATCAAAATCAATAACAAAATAGAAACTACGACGGCAAATGCAGCAGAAACGATTGCATGGCAAAAGGGCTACTTCAGCTTTTACGACGAAGATATTACCAGTATCATGAGAAAAATATCAAGATGGTACAATGTAGAAATAAACTATGATGGCGAATTACCAACAGAGGGATTTAATGCACGAATAAATAAAGGTCGAAGCATCAGGGATGTTCTGGAAATCTTAAGGAAAACAAATGCCGTAAACTTTAAAATAGAAGGGAGGAAAATTATAGTAAGCAAGTAATACCAAAGCCATCAAAAGCCAAAATCCCGACACTAATCGGGATCTGACTATTTGGCATCAGCAATCAATCAAATATCAACTGAATCTGCAGAACTTGAAGTTTACGACGCGACAGCTTCTGCACCAAACTAAACACTAATGTATAAAAAATATACCAGCAAACTGGCCGGACCTAATGGTTGCGTCCAAAAAATACTATTGATTATGCGGCTCACCACCTTGATTTTAATCACCACTATTATGCAGGTTAGCGCAAGTACATTTGCACAGCAAATTACTCTGTCGAACAAAAATGCATCGCTCAGAAACGTCCTAGACCAGATTAGTGACCAGAGTGGTTATGAATTTGTCTTTACAAGCAGCAATTTAAAAAATGCAAAGCCCGTAACAATTGATGTAAAAAATAAAGACTTATCAAGTGTATTACAGGAGATATTTAAAACTCAGCCGTTAAAATATGAGATAAACAACAAAGTAGTCGTCATCACTTTTGCAGACAAGCCCACATTTTTAGATCGGATGATTGCTACTTTTATAGACATCACAATTACCGGCCGTGTGTTGAGTAGTGACAACCAGCCGCTGCCAGGGGCCAGTGTTAAGATTAAAGGCAGCAATATCGCAACAAGAACCAATGAGAATGGAACCTTTAGTTTAAGTAACGTAAATGAAAACTCGATATTGGAAATCGCTTACCTCGGCTACAAGACGAAGGAGATCAAAGCTGCAAAGGATTTAGGAAACATAATTCTGGAAATCTCAACCGGAGAGTTGAACGAGGTGAATGTAGTGAGCACTGGTTATCAAACAATTGCAAAGGCACGTAGTGCAGGATCTGTTTCAAAGCCAGATATGAATATTTACAATGATCGTGTGGGAACACTAAATGTTATCCAACGTCTTGATGGCTTAATCCCTGGATTAACAGTAAACAATGCACCAGGTGCAGATCAATTTCAGATACGTGGATTATCGACTGTTGGCAGCATAGTTAATATCGGTGGCTATGGGGTTTCTACTACAAACCGTTCGCCCTTGTTCGTAGTGGATGGGGTACCTTATGACGACATCAACTTGATCAATCCTAACGATGTAGTCGACATCAACGTTTTAAAAGATGCAACAGCTGCATCGATTTGGGGAGCCCGTGCTGCAAACGGCGTCATCGTAATCAGTACCAAAAGCGGACAAAAAGGAGCAAGTAAACTTAAAGTAGACTACAATTCTTTTGTGCGTATACAACCCAGGCCTGACCTCAATTACTTTCCTGTGCTAAATAGCAAAAGCTTTATCAAAGAAGCCCGCGAAATATTTGATGCCACATTAGTACCCTGGGCCACCATTAACGGAAGTACTTCCCCAATTGTTGCGCCTCATGAGCGGGCACTATATGATCTGAGCAGGGGCCTAATTACAGCCGATCAGGCGAATGCGAAGCTGGATAGTATGGCTAACATCAGCAATATCGGACAGATGTCAGAACTCCTCTACCGTACCGCAATCACAAGCAATCACTCGCTGTCAGTAGGTGGAGGCACAGAAAAATACTCCTTCTATGGATCATTTAATTATACCGGAAATAAGAACAGTGGCAACAGGCCATCGGCATCAAATGATGTATACAAGCTGAATATACGACAAGATTTTAGGTTCAATAAAAATATCAGCCTTTATCTGGTAACAGATATTACCAATACAATCGGAAATAGTACTCCTTATCCCAGCTTTGATTCAAAATTTACACCTTATCAACTCTTCCAGGATGCTAATGGCAATAACCTTGACCTGACGTGGAGGTACATGACGGATGAACGTCGGAAAGCTGTAGAAAATGCTGGGAAGATAAATATAGGGTACACCCCATTGGATGAACCAAATTTTGGTTATAATAAGAGTAGTGGTCTTGCTATGCGCCTTAATGGAGGAATGCAAGTAAACTTATACAAAGGATTACGGTATGAAGGAACATACAATTACACACGCGCAAAAAACGATTCCAGACAATTTGAGGATCAAAGGGCATTTAACACCAGACGAGAAGTACTGAGCTATACAACGGTCAACGCAACTACCGGACAACCCACCTATTATATGCCTGAAACAGGCGGGAGATTACAAACTACCAATTCTTCCCGTCAGGACTGGACCATCAGGAACCAACTCGTATATAACAAGAACTGGAATAACCTTAAGCATCAACTCACCGCATTGGGAGGAAATGAAGTCCAATCAATGATGACGAATAATGTTACAGAGCTGATCAGAGGATTTGATGACAACCTCTATACAGTAAGACCGGTAGATTATAAAACTTTATCTGCCGGCCCTTTGTCAGGGGTCCTCTATCCATCGACAGGCGGTGTTAGCTATTATTATCCCGACACCTATACTTCGCAGCAGATCGACACCCGTTTAATTTCCTTCTATTCTAATCTAGCCTACAGTTTTTTAGAGAAATACGGTATAAACGCGAGCTGGAGAATAGATCAATCTAATCTATTTGGTGTCAACAAATCGGCGCAGAATAAACCTGTTTATAGCGTAGGAGGTCTTTGGAATATACATAGAGAAAACTGGATGCAGGAACTCAACTGGATAAATGAACTGAAGGTACGCGCCACATATGGCCTTACGGGAATTTCTCCGGCACCTGGAACAGCATCATCAGACGATATCTTACTTGCCACTGCGCCTAGCGGGTTTACTGTACCAGGAGGAACAGTTTATAGAATCACCAGCCCCGCCAACAGGGCACTTACCTGGGAACTGACCAAGACCAAAAACCTGGGCGTGGATTTTAGATTATTCAACAATAGAATCTCCGGAAATTTTGATATGTACTGGAAAAAAACAGAAGGCCTACTGGACCAGATGCTTATCAACCCATTTGCCGTAGCAATCTCTCCGACAATACTCGGAAACGCGGGCGAGCTGACCAACAGAGGTATAGAGCTTTCACTAACAACAATAAACATCAGAACAACGGATTTTTTGTGGCGGACATTGCTAAATGGCGCATATAACCGTAACAAGATTACAAAATCGTACAACCAAAGAAGTGTTACAACTGGAAACGCAAAAGTGACTGAGCAAAATCTCCAGGGATATCCAGCATATGCTATGTTTGCTTATGATTTTATAGGTCTTGACGCCCTGGGAGATCCGCAGATACGACTTAATGATGGTTCAACAAGCAAGGTACCTTTTGTTACGAAAGCTGAAGATGTCATATTTATGGGAACAAGACAGCCAAAATGGTCGGGAGGTTTTAGCAACTTTTTCAAATACAAAGCTATCGATCTTCAGATAAACATGGTATTTAACCTCGGCCATGTAACCAGAAAGGATGTTAACTTACGCTATACCGGTACAAATACTTCCTTCAACAATCTGCATGCAGATTTTGAAAAGAGATGGAAACAGACCGGTGATGAAACAAAAACAGACGTACCGTCATTTGTGCCTACTTCCAGTGTAAATAGCAGTAGAAGAAGTGAATACTACTATATTCTGGGCGACAATAATGTCATTGACGCGTCCTTTATAAAGGTCAGGGATCTAACACTGAGTTACAGTTTACCAAAATCTCTGCTGAGCAAAATTAAATGTAACGAACTCCGTGTGTTCGGACAGCTTGGCAACCTTATGTTGTGGAAAGCGAATAAAGAAGGAATAGATCCGGAATTTCAAAGTGCCAATAACCTTGGGGGAATCAGGGCGCTCCGTATAGGGCAAAACACTATTGCATTTGGACTCAGAGTATCACTTTAATAAAAACAATCATGATCAAAATAAATAAATACAGTATCCTTTTTTGCGCAGGCATCCTACTGACCTCATGCAAAAAAGACTTTTTGGAGGTGGCTCCTAAAGGAAGTTTAATCGCCAGCAAGATATCTGAATATGAAAATCTGTTCTATAATTCTCAATCTATAGGATTCGATGCGCCTACCTTGGTAATGGGTGATGAGGTCGCCACTTTGAACACCTATTTCCTGGCCTCCCCGCTTAGGTTTCAGCGATTATTCCGTTGGGAAGCAGATATCTACGAACCCGAAGAAACGGCATCAGAACTGCAAGACCCCATGCGTGCTATCTATATTTATAACAAGGTGATTAATGAAGTGATGGATAGTGAGGGTGGCACTGAAGAAGCTAAACGAAGTCTTCAGGCAGAAGCCAAAGCTTCACGCGCATACTTTAATATGATGCTTATTAATCACTATGGAAAGCCATATAATGCTGCCACTGCCACAAGCGACCTTGGTATTCCGCTGGTCAAGATCGCGGACGTGGCGCAAACCAGTTTCACCAGGGCTTCCGTTCAGCAGGTTTACGACGACATGATAACGGACCTGAAGGATGCCATACCTTTAATGCCTGTCAATGTCCCAATGCGATTACGAATGTGTAAATCTGCAGCAGAGCTTACCCTCGCTAAAATTTACTGGTTTATGGGCAATTATGAAGAAGCACTGAAATGGATAATAGAGGCAAAAAAACACTTTCCTACCAGTTTTGAAACCAGGATTTACGACTATAATGTGACCTATGCAGTACCAACCTGGTCAGTGAGCGGCGGTAACAACAACCTGCAAAGTCTTATGAATAGAATAACCAGTTCTTTCTGGACGAACACATCCAACGATCTGTTGCTCGCTCCTTGGGCGAACCAGCTTTACAGCACGAACGATCAACGTTTAAAGTCATTTAGCAATACCCCCTACCTTGGTACTGGCTCCTTTCCGGTCACAGGACTAAAAAGGCGGATAGGTCCCTTTACATCTCAGGTACCTCAGGGGGTATATCTGCCTGATGTCGAACTTATGCAAGCAGAATGTGAAGCAAGAATTGGTAGCCAGGATGCTGCAAAAGCGATATTGCTATCTTTTAGACAGAAAAGGATGCCACAGGCCGAGGCAGTGTTGCCTACTATGGATAAAAATGCCTTAATCAAGTTCATTATAGAGGAACGCATCAGAGAATTTGCCTTATATGGCTGGCGTTGGCTTGATATGCGGAGGTTATCAAACGACCCCCTTTTTAAAGACAAAATCTATGAGCATTACCTGTATAATGCTCAAACCGGACAAGCTCTGGAAACCATTACACTCCCGCAACAAAGGTTAACACTGCGTTTACCGAGAGGGGTCATATCTGCAAATCCAGGTATGGAAAACAATCCATAATATATTAATTAATACTCTACCGTTTATCCAAGGATGACGGTAGTGCTTTAGCTAACATTTTGCTTTAACAACTATGAAAATCATATTTAACTGTTTGTTTTTTTTGACCTTCTCTACCTTCAGTTTTGCACAAGAAGGGAGCATCCAGAAGCAACTACAATCGCTCTCAAATGAAAAAGATCCCATTGTACTGAAACAAAAACTGGAATCGTATGTCAATAGCAAGCAAGAAAATGGAATCATTGTAGCCGTCAACTACTATAACCGCACTGGAATGCGAACGAAAGCAGATTCTCTTAAACTGGTTGCTATTAAAAAATTTCCAAAAGGAGATTTTTCGTACAGCAACGCGATTGAAAAATTGAATGCTACATCCGACTATAACGAACAACTTAAGTTTGCCAGAACAGTCAGCACACGGTTTAGTGATCGGGACCTCTCTATACTGTATGGAAAGGTCGCAAATGAGGCCGCAAAAAACAAGGATTGTCGGACCATCAAAGACGCCATTGACAAAATCAAAGATCAATCGTATCGCTACTATGTCATTCCAAGTATTGCAGAAACACTGCTGACTGCGGGGGAAAGAAATACGCCTTGCATACAAGAATTGTTGCAGCAACTTCTTAAAGAGTATAAATCACATTTATCCGATAAGATGATAAAAGAGCAATCTCCTAACTTTTTGTTGCCTGATCTAAAAGGGAACCAAGTGTCACTGGCAAGCTTAAAAGGTAAAACTGTGATAATTGATTTTTGGGCAACATGGTGCAAACCTTGCCTTGAATCCTTTCCAGGTATGCAACGTGCCGTCGAAAGGCACAAAAATGATGAAAAAGTTGTCTTTGTATTTTTAAATACTGCAGAAAGAGGGAGTGATGATCCAAAACCAAGAATAGAAAAACTGTTGACGGATCATGGCTACACCTTTACCGTACTAATGGATAGAAGAAATGCTGAAGACAAAAAATATGAAGTAAGCAATGGCTTTGGTGTTACAGCTTTACCATCAAAGTATATCATTGATAAAGAAGGCTTTATACGCTTTAAAATTGCAGGAAGCTCGGGTGGACCAGCTTTCATAAATGAAGAAATAAAAATGATAGTTGAACTATTAAATAATTAAGGAGAGAGACAATGAAAAAGTTAATAAACAAAACAACTGCGGTATTAATATTATTACTTACTCACACAATGCTATTCGGACAACAGCGACCGGAATTAAGCATAGGTGATCCTATTCCAGCCTTATCTTATTCGCATTGGGTTAAAGGAACTCCACAAGATAAATTGTCAGGAGATAAGATTTATGTGCTAGAGTTTTGGGCCACTTGGTGCATACCATGTATAGCAGCCATGCCTCATATATCAGATCTCGCTGACCAATATAAAGGCAAAGTGAAGGTTATTGGAGTAAACATTCTGGAACGTATAGGAGATCAAGCATATTCTGGAATTACACCAAAAGTAAAAGAGTTTGTCCAGAAGAATCAGGATCGAATGCGTTTCGATGTAATTGTCGATGATGACCAGCGGACTATGCACAACAAATGGCTTACTAAGGCCGGCATTTCTGGTATTCCGGCCACTTTTGTAGTTAAGAACGAACAAATACTTTGGATTGGTCATCCTAATTTTGTCAGTAGCGTATTAAAGGAAATTCTTGAAGGTAAGTATGACATTCAATCAAGAAAAAAAGAATATGAAAAACAACAAATTGCGAGTGCAAAAGGAAGCTCAATTTTCTCGAAAAATATGGGAAGAGTAGATAGCGCAATTACAGCTAAAAGACCTGAAGAAGCGATAAACTTACTAGACAGCATTCTTAAGGTTAGTCCCAGTGGGTCCTATGCTTACCGGCAGCGTAAAATGCAAATCCTAGTTGCATTTAATCAGGAAGCATCCATAAATTACCTAAAAGAGATGGCTGAAAGAGAACCTAAGGTGGCCGCCGCTTTAGCTTGCTATATTGCGAGTCAAGAGAATGTTAATCATAAAATTAATATTCTTGCTGTTGATATTATTGAAAAGCATGGACAGAAAAACACCTTCACATTGGATGCCCTGGCATTGTTGCAGAGCAAAATTGGTAGATACGTAGATGCCGTGAAGAATCAACAAGAAGTCCTAGGCCTACTAATTGAAGCACAGAAAAAAACACCGGATCTTATCTCCAAAGAAGCGATCGATGATAGCAGAAAAAAAGTCGACAAATACCGTTTGCTAAGTGAGAAAATGAATTAGAGAACTAATTATTGAGATTGAAATGCTAAATATAATATCGCCCGACAATATAGGGTGTATGGACACAATAATCCGCCAAATGGATACATCAGTAGTCAAGTAGTACCCGACCTTTGTATTGTTAATAAAAATATCTGTGATATGAAAATAATCAATTTAGGTAGGCAAGGGCTGAAAGTACCAGAGGTGGGACTGGGCTGTATGGGCATGACATCCATGGCCGGTTTTGATATGTATGGAAAAGCTGAAGAAAATGAAGCGATAGCTACTCTACATCGTTCACTCGAATTGGGCGGCAATTTTTTAGACACTGCTGATATGTATGGTCCGGGGCTCAATGAAAGGTTAATTGCTAAAGCGATCAAAGGCAACCGCGACAAGTATATCATCTCTACGAAGTTTGGCTATGAAGTTGATGATACCGAACAACTGACTTGGAACTATAATGGCTCGAAAACATATGTTAAAAAAGCCGCCGAGCGTTCGTTGAAAAACTTGGGCACTGATTACATTGATTTGTATTATCTGCATCGTTTAGACCCCAACACACCCATTGAGGAAACCGTTGAGGCGATGGCAGAATTGGTCAAGGAAGGAAAGGTAAAATACATCGGGTTATCAGAAGTATCATCTGCAACCATTCGTAAAGCACATGCTGTACATCCACTTACAGCTGTACAAACAGAATATTCACTGTTTGAAAGGGATGTGGAAGAAGCAAAGATAACAGTCACACTGGCAGAACTGGGAATCAGTTTGATTGCTTACTCACCTCTAGGTAGGGGCTTTTTGACAGGGCAATTGAAAAGCCCAGATGACTTTCCTGCCGATGATTTTAGAAGGAGTATGCCAAGATTCCAAGGCGAACAGTTTTACAAAAACCTAGAGCTGACAAGTGCTGTAAATGAGATAGCCGCAGAAAAAGGTATTACGCCTGCGCAACTGGCCATCGCATGGGTACTGGCCAAAGGGCATACACCGATACCAGGTACCAAGCGCGTAAAATATGTAGAGCAGAATATGGCAGCCAGCGACGTAGCCCTTACAATAGAGGAAATGCATCGTTTAGAAACGATTATCCCTTTAGGCACATCAACAGGTGACCGATATGATGCCAATGCAATGACAAGCATCGACCGATAAAACTTTTATCATGCAGTGTTATTCCATTTGGCTTAACATTGCATGGCTTTTCACTATATTACAGTTAATGAGCAGAACGCCGCCATACCCTATCAATTCTATCACCGAACATCGCCGTATATTGTCTTTACCAGGCCCTGATCATCCGCTGATTGATGTATTCCGAATGGAAGACGTAAAATATAATTCAGATGAGCGTTTCAGGACATTGGCGCTTAATTTCTACTGCATCTCCCTGAAGAAAAAAGTAAGCGGTAAAGTGATCTACGGGCAGGGCTATTATGATTTTGATGAAGGGCTGATGTCGTTTTTTGCACCCGGACAAATTGTGGCTAATGTTCCTGAAAACCACAAATTAGAAGGATGGTGCGTGGCTTTTCACCCCGATTTTCTGCGAGGTTGCCCCTTAGCGCGAAAAATCGGGACCTACAACTTCTTCTCATATGCCATCAACGAAGCGCTGTTCCTTTCTGAAAAGGAAGAAGCATTGATGAATGGAATCGTAGATAATATCCGTCAGGAACTACAAACCGCCATAGATGGTTTGACACAAGAGGTTATGATCTCCCACCTGGAGTTACTGCTGCACTATAGCCATCGCTTTTATCTGCGGCAATTCATCACGCGTAAACCAGCACACCACCAATTGATTACCGAGGTTGAAAACTTACTAAACGCTTACTTCAACAATGACAAGCAACTGCTTTCGAGTGGTCTTCCCACTGTTGCTTACCTTGCGGATCAATTGAACAAGTCACCTAAGTATCTGAGTGATTTACTGCGGAACCTTTCAGGACGAAGCGCGCAACAACATATTCAAGATCACCTGTTAGAGAAAGCAAAATGGCTGCTAACCAGCAGTGATTTTACGGTGGCAGAGATTGCTTACCGACTGGGGTTCGATTATCCACAGTCCTTTAATAAACTTTTTCGACGCAAAACCAACCAAACACCGCTGGAATACCGGCAACAAAATAACCAACTAAAAAACTGATAAAAACAAATATTTCAATCTTATAATAACTGTAGATTAAAACTCAAGTCCAAAAAAATGAGCCCGATAAAAAATGCCGGGCTCATTTTTTGGTCACTTAATAATTGGTCCACCTTTGTTAAGGATCAATCCATCTCAAGCAGCCTTTTCAGTACATTAAGTTCCTCCATCAAGCAAGAGCAACTCTATCATCGTCTTCAGCTCATCTTCATTAGTATCATCGGTACGGAATCGTGAGAAGAGAATTTTGCCATCCTTATCGATAAGAAAATTGACCGGTGCTATTCTACCATTATCCAGGTTGCCTTTTACCCGTCCATCCTGCTCCTCCAGCGCAGTAAAACTGTATTTACTCTTATCCAAAAATGGTACTACATATTCGTTTTGCCGTTTGTCTATATTAATCCCTATATAGGCAACTGGCTTATTCACAAATTGCTTGAGCACATTTTCAAAATGCGGGAATTCGGCTCTGCATGGTCCACAGCCCGGAAACCAATAAGTCAGCAAGACGACTTTACCTCTCAAATCGGCAAGCGAGACATCCTTATTAGTTTTGTAATTTCTCAATTTAAAATCCGTGACAGGAATCGCACCGGCATACATTTTCTTAAATATCTCCTTTCTAACAATAAGGGAATCCTTTCCTAATTTGACACCATAGCTTAACAACGCATTATTGATCTTAAAGGAAGGGGCCTTCAAAAAGATTCCCATTAAGTAATTATATGCAGAGTCCGCTTTCCCTATTTTTTCTATGGCAGATGCTTTCAGCAGTGGCAATCTTTTATTAAATAAGGCATAACGGCCAACGCTTGATACAGCATCAAAACAGGTCAACGCCTGTGCCGGTTGGTTGGCCTCAATCAGCTTCATCCCTTTAGCAACTTGTTCAACGCTCTTTACAATTGGTCTCCAAGTTTCAGAGAGTTTAGGCTTAAGAGCCATCTCCCTTGCAAAGTTCAGCGCACTGTCCGGATCCTGAAACAATAGCATATCAAGATAACTTTCCATACCCAACCTATACCAGCTACTCTCCGCATCGAAACGGTCATAGAGCATTTTTAGATATTTCTTCTTTTCATTCCGATCTGTCAATCTTTCTGCGAGAAAGTATAAGGCCTGCGCCGCACGTTGATGCTTTGGGAATTTATCAACGACGTGTAAACTCTGCCTCCGCCAATTTTTCAAATCAAAATTTCGCAGACTACTCGCGTAATAGTAATTATAATTAGGATTACCAGGCTCGTAGAACACTGCTTTTGCCAAATAATCCCTACTACCTGCGAAATCCCCCCAACGTTCCGCATCGAAGGCTAAACGAAAATAAGCCTTAGCAATATTTGGATTTAACTTGATAGCTTCCAGCAGATATCGTTTTGCTGATGGCTGCTCGATCGACGCTAATGTGTCGCCGATCGCAAATCTGGTAACAGCAGATTTCGGATACTGCTTTAACCAGACATCATATTGCTTCACTAAATCTGGATTAAGGATTCCCATGCCATCAATGTATAACTTATGGACCGGGAGGCTGTCAGGATATTTTTCAACGGCTACCTTTCTCCTGTTCAATTCCTTCTGATCCTTTATTGGTTCAAATATTCTCTGTTGAGCGACAACTTTGAATCCAGATAAAAACACTAAGAGTGAAACCAAATATAGGCGAGCGCTCATTAGTTTTTTAAGGTTCTTCATGTTAATAATTTTAAACACCATACTAATAATTATTTTGCTGAATCTGTCCCTGGCTTGCGGCGATGTCAATCCCATTTATAGGAACACTGTATCGTAGACTATTTACAGGCAACGAGTAAGTCTGAGGACTTGTCAGCTCAACACCGGCCGGCGTTATTTTAAAAAAATTGCGTGTAACTATCACATCGTCCGACGGATCCTGGTTTACACTGAAGCGACGGATGTCCATCCAGCGAAAAGCGAACGGCAATTCCCGTCTTCGCTCCTGCAAGATTTTGCTAATCGCCTCTTCACTATTTGCCGCTGTTAGTGCGGTATATGAACGTAGCCGTTTCTGACGCAGTAGATTTACGGAACTAAGCGCTTCAGCCAGTTCACCCTTTCTTGCCTGTGCTTCAGCTTTGTTGAGCAAAACCTCGGCTACAGTAGGTCCGGCGGGGATGTACTTCCCATCATTAAAATAAGAGTACCGAAACTGAGCAGGGCTGATCACGCTAAATCGGCGTCCGCCATTCGGGATGATAAATAATCGATACCGCATGTCATTGGATGGATCATATAAATCCCTAAGTGATTGGCTGGGGATGTACCACTGGTTAATATTGTAAGATAACCTTGTGTAATAAAATTCTCCCCAATATAGAAAACGGTTAGGAGCCCAATCATTTAATACTGAATAGTTCAGAGTCGCAGCTGGGTTTGTGTAGCTGGCCGGTGTTCCACTAGCGATGGTATTTAAATCGACCAGTTGTGCCGTTGTAGAACTGAGTGCATTCGTAGCCGATTGAATACATTTATCATAATCGCCGGTAAATAAATAAAATCGAGACAGAAAAGCATCAATCGCGCGCCTGCTCACCCTCCAACGCTGATTGGCAACCACATCCTCACTTGGCAGCAGTGTCTGTGCCGCAATGACATCGGACAAAATTGCATCGTAAGTCGCTTTCAGCGTAGCCCTGCTCAGGTTTTCTGTGTAATCCGTGGTCTTCTTCAAAGGCAGTCCCGGACTTTCCATATTAGATGGAGCATATGGTTTACAATAGTGATTAACCAAAATCCAGTTGCTCAATGCACGTATAAAATAGGCATCTGCTTTTATTCTATCTTTCTGAATCTGAGTCCCTGATACGTTATCCAAATTACTAAGAATTACATTTGCAGTGAAAACTTTCTTAAACTCGCCCGTCCAGAGGTCGTCGAAACCTGCATTAATAACATTTTCAACGTCCCATACGTAATAAAACAAGTTGCTTAGGGAAACCGCAGTTGGGTATGCGCGAATGAGATCCTGACTAATTTCGGTATCATCTGTTGAATAAATAGCCGTAAGATTGCTCCCTTCTGTAGAAAACAAGGTTGCATTATTGATCAAAGCTTCCAATTGGTCCGCAGTCTGGATATCGGCCTGTAACTTATTGGGTTTTTCCAGGTATTCCTTACAAGATGCCAACGCAATCAACGTCAGTATCAATGTCAATTTTGTAATTTTTTTCATCGTGATTATATTGATGTATTGATGTCAATTAAGAATTTAAAGTGACAGGTTAATGCCAAGAGTATATGAAGTTAGCGGGCGGTCACTTCCAGGTAACCAGTCCGGATTATAATTCCTTTCGTTGTTAGACCAAACCAGCCCCAAATCTCTTACCTGAGCGAAAACCTTAAGATTGCCAAATCCAAGCTTCTGGATTTTTTTTGCTGGAATTGAATAATCCAATGTGAGCTCCTTGCACTCTATATATGAAGAGCTTTCGACCAAGCCTGCTAAGTTGGTAACGTATCTATCCCATCGAAACTGATTGGTTTCATTCGCTTTCGGAAAACCCGGAATTGTGGTACTGCCAGCCAGGACGTCTGCTGCGAAACGGTTTAATACGGTTTTACTTGAGCCAACAAAAGCACTTTCGTAGTTAAATGTCGGATTTCGATAAACCCCACCAAACTTCCCTATAAATAGTGCTGAAAACTGAAATCCTTTATATCTAAAATCATTATACCAGCCTAAAGTATGGGGAGGGATGTTCGTACCTTCATAGTTCAAAAATGGGATTCCAGGTAAACCGGCCAGGGTGGTTGTATTCATGGGATAAGATATACCTCCAGGGCCTGCGAGTTGTGGCACCCCGTCAACCATGCCTAAATAATTATAACTATAAATTGGGTTAATGGGCTTTCCTTCCACAAATGCAGTCGCGCTATTTAACATATTGAAAGCTAGCACTGAAGGAAAGTATAAACTATTTACCCTGTTATTGTTGTACGCATAATTCACAGAAGTGGTATATCTTATAGGGAGAAGTGGAAGATTTAACTGAGTACCAAGTTCGATTTCTATTCCTTTGTTCAGGATACCTGCGTTGTTGAAACGCTGACTAATAGTTCCGGTGACCGAAGATAGGGCTACAAGTCCTGTAATGTCAGAACCAACCTTGCGGTACAAGTCTAGCTTTCCTGAAAGTTTGCCATTGAACAATATAAAATCTGTACCAATGTTGGTCGTTGTCGTCTTTTCCCAGCGTAGCGTAGGGTTACCATTATCTGCAATAGTAGCAGTTATGGTTCCAGTATTTGCATTCAGCGAATTGCCAACATTCAGCAAGGTATTGGTAGATGAAGACTTTTCCACATTTCCGTTACGACCATAAGTCGCTCTAAATGTCAATCGGTCGATCCAGTTGATTTCTTGCACAAATCCTTCGTTTTTTATGTTCCAAAGCCCCCCAAGTGACCATAGCGGTTCCCAACGAAGAGAAGAAATCTTTGTAATGAAATTGGATGCATCGGTACGGATACTTGCAGAAAGTGTATACTTTCTATCGTAAGTATAAGATGCATTGCCATAATATGAAATATACCGGTCTAAGTTATATCCCAGGGTTGTATTTCCCGCGCTGCCAGAATTAGGTGTTAAAGGATTTACAAGTGTTACCGCGGGACCTGTAATGTGTGTCAACAGGGCAACGCTACTTCCGTATCCATAAGGCGGCACCGATGATTGCAGTTTGTCTGGGAAATAGCCATAAAGCCATGGGTTAGTCCTTGTATCCGTACGATATTGTGAAATTTCCATACCAGCAATTGCATTGATATTGTGTTTCGTACCCAAGTCTTTAATGAAATTCAACTGGTTTCTGAATACATAACTAGCAGAATTGGTATTGTTACTCTGTCCGATTCCACCTTTTGGTATATATACCTTACCCACTGTCTTAGTCGTGTTATTGTATTCCAAATATGTGTTAACCATGTTTCGGACTAAATAGGTATCATCACTATAGTAGTTGTCTACATCAATTTTGCCACGCTCATATTGAAGCTTTGTATCAAAGGTCAAGCCTTTAATCACTTTCAGGTTAAATCCTGTTTGAATTCGGGCACTATACTCTTGAGTCTTGAGTTTCCGTCCTCTTACTTCACGCAATAAATTATAACTCCAGTCAGGATAAGGGAAAAGGTTCAAAGGCAACATGGATAAGATCTCCCTGTTCTGTCCTGCAAGATTTGGTGAATAGCCCCCGTCAGGATTTAATAATGTTTCATAGGGAGACAATGCCTGCAATTCCGCTGTTGTTGCACCGCTATTTTGTAATTCCCGGTATTGTAAATAAAGTCCAAAATTAAAGGTTATGAAACTGGCTGGTCTATATTCATTGTTAAAATTTATTCCAAACCGGTTATATCCGGAACCTTTGAACTTTGTATCGTTGTCTTCAAATAGCAATGAAGCATAGGTCTTTGTTTTTTCGGTCGCATCATTCAAGCTCACATTGTATTGAGATAAAGCCGCCGGCCTCATCAATTCATTACTAATCTGGCTTTTGTTATTGATAAGACCTAAACTATCCAACTTAGAATTCATCACAGTCGTACTTATTTTTCCATTTTTATTGGCATACAATAGCTCTTGTGCCAAAGTCATTGAATACGAAAGATTTGAGGGGAAACTCCCTCCATAATTACTAGAGCCAAAAAACCAGTTATTTGCGAAACCCATTTTTTCCACTGCAATGTGATCAGCAGAATTTGCCGCCAGCATAATCTGGTTTAGATCAGGGGATTTGGATATACGCCTGAAGACATTTGCTTCCACCTTTAACCCCTGTTTCGAAGTACCCCTCTTTGTGGTGACAACAATTACACCATTCGCCGAACGAGCTCCCCAAATAGAGGCAGCGGCAGCATCTTTCAGTACAGTAACACTTTCTACATCATTCGGGTTGATCGAGGAGAAGTCGCTATTACTAACCGGAAAACCATCAATAACTACTAATGGTGATCTGTCGGCATACATCGATGTACTTCCTCTGATGATAAAGTTTACTGAGCCATCTGCATTTTCTTTCGCCTGCATCCCTGCCACAAGGCCTTGTAAAGCAGTTGACAGGTTCGAAGCAGGACGACGGCTCAGCGCTTCTTTTCCAATCTGCCCGAAGGCTCCTGTGGCGCGCTCCTTCGGTAATGTCTGATAACCTGTGCTCACCACATTTACTTCCAGGAGATTTGCCGATGTCGGAACCAGGGCAATTGTGCCCAGATTACTTGTAGCTTTAAGTTCTTTGGTTATATATCCAATGTAAGAAACTTCTATAACAGCATTTTCATTAACGTTCTTTAATAAAAACGATCCGTTTGCATCAGTGATTGTTCTATTTTGCGTTCCCTTGACCCTAACTGTAGCTCCGGAAAGTTTGTTCCCTTGCTCGTCAACCAGCATACCACGCACCTCAATCTCGGCCAGCCACTCAAGTACTTTATTAAGTGCGTTCCCCTCTTCAGCTTTAATAGCGACCTTCTTACCCTCAATCTGGTATTTTACCGGAAGACCTTTAAAGAGCAGCTTTAACGCTTCTTCAACAGTCACCTCATTTACTGAAATACTCACCTGCTGGTTTTTCGAAAAGATTTTCCCATGGTAGAAAAAGTCATATCCGCTTTGTTTCCGGATTTCCTTCAAAACAGATTCAAGTGCCACGTTGCGCTTATCAATAGTAATGCGCTGTCCAAATGTTGCGGCACTAACCTGTAGTAGCGATGCTATTAATATCACGGTGGTTAATCGCATAATTAGCAATATTTTATGGTATAACGGTGTTGCTATACCCCATTTCTTGGTGTAATTTTTATACATTTGTTATAGTTTGGTTTAAGCAGGCTACCTTACATATTCACACGAGAGGTGTCTGCGGTTAGTTGAATTATTAATTGATCCAAACCGCAACCAGGAGTGTTAGTCGCACTTCTGGTTCGTTTATATATCCTTTTGCTTTATTCTAGTAAAAATTCTATCATTGTGCTGATTTTATGGTAAACAAATATTTAATTGAAGTTTGTGACGTAAATTTTCCTGCCATCTATTCTGAAATGTACTAGACCAGAAGATTCTATCAATTTCAATACAGATGATAAATTGTTATTTCTTGATATCCAGCCACCAGTTTGCATTTCTGCTGGAAGAGACGGATCATAAATAAACTCTACGTTATACCATCTTTCTATTTTTCTCATAGCTGTCTTAAAATCCACATAATTGAACGAGAATTCACCATCCTTCCAATCTGTGATGCTCTCTATGTTTACTTTTTCGACTTTAATTTTTTGGCTATTATTGAGGGCTTGCTCACCTGGTTTTAAAATCTGTTTATTTGCTCCGTCTATTACTTTAACTGAACCTTCTAACAGTGTAGTTGCAATTATTGGTTCATCATTATAGGCATTCACATTGAAATGGGTACCGAGCACTTCTACCTGCTGTCCTCTGCTTTCTACTACAAAAGGATGTATTTTATCTTTAGCAATCTCAAAATAAGCCTCACCTTCAAGTTTTACCCTACGCACTCCACGCACTTTTAAAGTAGTAGAATAAGTTAAACGTGAAGCGGCATTAAGCCAAACTTTACTTTTATCAGGTAATGTTAAAATATAGGTTTCACCTTTGGCAGTATTTAATGTATTAATCTTTTCAGGGAAACCATTTGCGTCTTTGATCTCATAAACAAGCTGACCATCTGCTGTTTTAGTTAAAATCATACCACCTTCATTTGCAATTTCACCATTTCCAGCATCATTTAACCTGATTCTTCTTCCATTTGCAAGAGTCAAAGTTGCACCATGTTTCCCGGGAGCAATATCGCTACTGTAGGAAACCTGATTGATGCTATTTTGCATTCCGTTATTTAAGTAAAGGATCAATCCAACACTTACAGTAATTAAAATAGTAACAGCTACAGCTATGCGAGGCCATAATTTTCGTATTGACGAATTCATCTTAATATCCCGGTCTAGCTCATTTTGAACTTTGCCCCAGACCGAATTCTTATTTGCCCCTGAAAAATAGATGAGTTCTTGATTCAAGTGGGACTCTAGACTCAATTCTTCCAGAAGTTGTTGGTGATCCAGTGAAACTGAAAGCCATGCGTCCAGTTCTTTCTGCTCCTGATCAGTTAATGTCTCCTTCATATAAGAAGCGATCAACTTGGAGATATGAAATTCATTTTCAAGCATCCACGTATATTTTTTATTAATTTTAAGATTTGTTTATTCTTATTTAATATAGATACGTAGCGAGAAGACTTTTGCCTAAAAAAAATAAAAATATTTTACTACTGATCTAAGAATAGTAATAGAGCGAGATATAAGCCTTCTTTTAGTCCCTTTTTTAACAGTGAGATCTTGAGCATCTCTATAGCCTTGGCTTTCTGGTAACGTACTGCTTTTTCGTTTAACATCAACGAAGCCATAATCTCCGTTGTTTTTTTGTGCTCGAAATAAAACAACCGAAAAACCTCCCTGCATTTTTCCGGCAACAGTTCGATTTCTTTCTCCAGTAAGTCCAATACTTCCGTTTTTATTATTTTCACCAACACAGTTTGGTCAGATGTTTCCAATTGCTCGTAGTATTCCTGCTGTAAGACTGTTCTAACCTTTAATTTACGCAGATGGTCAAAACAAGCATTTCTGCAAGCTATATAAAGAAATGCTTTAATAGATTCGACCGTTTTAACTTCACGATCGGATTTCCAGAGTTTAACAAAACAACCCGACACAATATCTTCAGCTTCAGCATCATTCTGGACAAGTCGCCCCGCAAAATAACAAAGTGATTTATAGTGAAGATCAAAAAAATGAGCCAAAGCCCTGTCTTCCCTTTTCTGGAACGCTTCAATCCAATAATTTTCGTCCTCAACTATTTCTTTCATTTCCTGTTGTCGTATAAATCTAAAATGCAATATCCATATTTATAATGAAAAGCGTGAACTAGGCCCTATATTAAACACCTAAAACTTATTTCCCGGGAATGCACAGGATATCGTGCCTTTCCTAGAGAGTTTGGCAGAACTGATCATCTCGAGCTAAATAAAAAAATCACTCCACTAGGGATAAATTACTGAAATCAAGAAAACCTGTCTAAAAAGCTCATTCAATTAGGTTTATTAATAACAAAGTCCGAATTATATCACAAGATTCTAGTAGGTTTGAATGTCTTCGAACTTTTAAGTTGATTAGATTTAATCCCCATTTATTAGCTATTTTCATTAAATCGAAAGTTTTACTATACTAGAGATATATTATTTGGTTCGAATACCTTTTAGATCTCAAAACCTAGCAAAAATACAAGAAACTGAAAATCAATTATATACAAAAAAAAGAGGGAATCTCATTGCTGAAATCCCCTCTTTCTGAAGTGTTCCCGAAGGGATTCGAACCCCCATCTTTAGAACCGGAATCTAAAATTCTATCCATTGAACTACGGAAACAGGAGCGCAAATATATGGATTCATTTGATTAAATCCACATCATTTTATTTTACTGTGAAAGGAACCAGTACATCACCCCAGATCAGCGCAACTTTCCCGGATTTATCAACCGTAAAAGTCATTTTTTCTGTAAAGGATGCAGACTTACCTGGCTTAACCACTACCTTCAAAGCATCTTCAGCTTCGTTGTAATCGGTACCCGATTTCTGCCATTTTTTATTAAAAATAAGCGTCCATTCCTTTTCTCCAGGAATAGAATGCAATGCATATTTACCGGCAGCAAGGGCTTTGCCGTTTATTTTCACATCCTTACTTACTTCAAAAATAGTGGCCTCGTTAGCCCCTGTGCGCCAAACTTTTCCATAAGGGGCAATCTCTTTTCCAATTGTTCTTCCTTTCACTGAAGGCTGGCTGTAATCAATAGTAATGGTCGCTCCTGAACCCAGTGTTTCTTTTACAACGGCTGGCGGACTAGGTCTTTTACTCTTGTCCTGCTGAGCCGAAGCACCAAAGGTTGTAAACAATAACGCAACCCAGGTTAATACAATTAATTTCTTCATATCTGTTATTTTTTAATACCTAAGATAGGTATATTTGAATAAATTGAATACTATTGCGGCAAATTGATGCTCATATAATTTAAGATTATGTTTGATCAAAATGTATTCCTCATTAAAGGGACCGACTCATCCCCTGCTGACCACATCTGTGCGCAGCTTTTAAAAATTGGATACAACCAGGATCAGCTTTTTAGCATCATTGCATCTGACTACAAAAAAAAAGACACACCCAGATTTGAAGTCATCCTTCTGGTCTATAAAGACATGGAATGTCCGCCAGGCATTATCCAGAAACTCAATACCGACTTTCCGGACATACCCCTGATCCTGGTAGCCGATGTTGTGCCTGGAGATGAAGTACTGCCTGCCGGGATAGACGATTGGCTGCTGCAATCCTGGCTGGAACCCCTCCTGCTGAAAAAGACGTTGCTGCTGGCTATGGAAAGAAAGAAGAACAGCTACAATTATGCACGCATTTTCAGGGAAAACCCAAGCCCTATGTACATTTACCAGAAAGATACTTTTAGCTTCCTGGAAGTAAACATTGCAGCATTACGCCAATACGGCTACAGCAAAGCCGATTTCCTGCAAATGAATGCCAAAGATATCAGGCCTTCAAGCGAACTTGACGCTTTTCTTAAAATTAATGAAGAACTGCCTGCAAACTATGCAGATGCAGGCATCTGGCAGCACACCCGCAAAAATGCTGAAGTTTTCTATGTGCATGTATTTACACACGACATCCTGTTTGCCGGCAAAAGCTGTAAGCTGGTAATGGCCATAGACATTGACAACGAAGTTAAAGCGGAAAATGCCATTAAGAAAAAAGCGCTGGAAATAGAGATGCAGAACAAAAAACTTAAAGAGATTGCCTGGGTACAGGCACACCAGATCCGAGGGCCTGTATCTAATTTAATCGGACTGGTAGACCTCTTCAACGTCGATGAGCCAGATGATCCCGACAATCTGGAACTCCTGGCGAGGATAAAACATACCGCCATACAAATGGATGAGTCTATAAAGGAAATTGTTTACCTTACCCAAAAAATTGAATCTTAAAAAATGAAACAGATCATTGCCCTTTTTATGGTTTTGCTGCTGGGTAAAACCGTAGCTGCACAAAAACTTACAATTAATGATAAAACCATTTCCATCCCCGGAAAACAGGTAGTCCTGAATTCAGATGGTTTTCCGGCAATGATCCAGACCTCTCTGAAGCTGATCACCGAGCCTATCCATTTCCATTTGCCTGTAAGCTCAAATCACAAAGACCTTAAGCTAAAAAGCGAGCCCCTGAAATTTTCTGACCAGAAACCCGGGGAGATAAAATGGTCTGTAAAAAATGTTTCAGATAGCCTCACTATGCAGGTAAATGCAAGTTTAACTGCCAAAGGCCTGCTGTCTTATGCGGTTGAAGTTACTGCAGTCAATGATATCGACCTGGATAACATCCGGCTGCACCTGCCCATTACCCCCGAAGCTGCCGGCGCTATCAAAGGCCTGGGTTTAAAGGAACAAAAACGCCCGGATGTGGTCGATTGGAAATGGGCCTCTGCCCATAAAGGAGAGGACAAGGTATGGATTGGTGATGCGGCAGGCGGATTGCAATACCAGCTAAGCAGTAATGAAAGTAAAACCCTGCCTTCATCATGGTCAAATTCAGGTAAAGGCGGTATTCATATAGAACAAAAGGGCAAAGCCATACTGGCCGACAATTACAGCGGTGAGCATCACCTGAAAAAAGGGGACAAACTATCCTACAATTTTACCATGCTCATCACCAGTGCCGATGCAGAATAAATTCTGAACTAATTTCCCTATTTTTAGGGTGTGATCATTCGTAAGCAATTGTTTATCATCATCCTTGCTGTTCTGGCATTTCCGGGTTATGGCCAGAAGGTTGGGCTGGTATTGAGTGGCGGAGGGGCCAAAGGTATTGCACACATTGGCACATTAAAGGCGCTCGAAGAAAACAACATTCCGATAGATTACATTACCGGCACTTCTATGGGTGGCATTGTAGGTGCCTTGTACGCCGCAGGCTATTCGCCCACACAAATTGAAAAACTGGCATTAAGCCCCGAGTTTCAGGATTGGGTAAGCGGAAGGTTTAAAAGTGATTATTCCTTTTTCTTCCAGAAAAAGCCACTGAACCCTTCAATTATTACAGCAAAGCTCTCACTAGACACCAGTTTGCGCATGAGCTTCAGGTCCAACCTGGTGAATGACATCCCTTTGAATTTCGCTTTGCTCGAACTTTTTTCGCAGGCATCTGCTGCATCCAAAGACAATTTTGACAACCTGTTTGTACCCTACCGGTGTATGGTGTCCGACGTGTTGTCGCAAACCAGCATCACGGTAAAAAAAGGCAGCCTTGCCGAAGCAGTAAGGGCCACCATGACCGTTCCCCTGGTGTACCGGCCCATAAAACTGGACGAGAAGTATGTTTTTGATGGCGGGCTGTACAATAACTTCCCGGCCGATGTGATGAAAAAGGAATTTAACCCCGACCTGATGATCGGTGCCAATGTATCGTCAAAAACCTATAATGAATATCCTAAAAACCGTGATGAGCGGCTAATGAACCGGTTAATGGTTTTTATGTTCCTCTCAAAATCAGATTCTACCCTGATTGGTGAAAACGGCGTTTACATCCAGCCCGACCTGAAAGACTATAGCGTAACCAATTTTAACCCTGTGGAAGCCCTGATCAAACAAGGCTATGACGCTACAATGGCCAATATGGAGCAGATCAAAAAGAAAGTCAAAAGGCGCGTCAACATCAACGAACTCATGACCAGGCGAAAAGACTTTAACAGTAAAAAACCTGATCTTGTGTTCAGCAACGTAACAGTTACTGGTGTAAACAAACAGCAGAAAAAGTATATAGAACGTCTTTTTAAAAGCGATAAACCTACATTTAACCTGAACGACATTAAACAGGGCTACTATAAACTGGTTGCCGATGAAACCTTTGAAACCATTTACCCCAAAATAACCTACAATCCCATAGCAGACAGTTACAACTTTGACATACTGGCCCAGCCCCGCAAAAGCCTCAAGATTGATTTTGGAGGTAACATCTCTACCCGGCCCATCAGCAATGTTTTCCTGGGCATACAATACAATTACCTTAACAAAAAAGCCTATACTTTTGGCGTAAACCTCTATTCAGGCCGTTTTTACGAATCCCTGCAAATGAATGGCCGCATAGACTATCCTTCTGGCCTCCCCCTTTTTCTGGCTGCAGACGTAACCTATAATCACTTTAACTATTACAATACCAGCTCCATTTTTATTGAAAACCCGCATCCGACTTACATAGAGCAGTCCGACCGAAAAATAGAGCTCAAAATGGGTATGCCCCTAAACAGAAATGCTAAAATTACGCTGAGCAGCGCCTTTATCAACAACAACGACAGGTATAGCCCTAACAATACCTTTGCCATTGGCGATGTACTTGAAAAAACAATCCTCACCGGATCCTTATCTGCACTTTCCTTTGAGCAATATGCCTTTAACCGCAAGCAATATGCCAGCAGGGGCCGTAACTTCCTGCTCAGCTTCGGGTATTTTGCAGGCAGGGAAAGCTATACACCGGGTAATATCAATGGGTCAGGAAGTATGCTTGCTTCGAAAGTAAGTGTAAGCAAGCAGTTCAGGCAATGGGTAAAGATCAAGGCCAGCGATGAAAATTATTTCTTCCACCTGGGCAGGTATACACTGGGCTATCAGGCCGAAGCCGTATTCTCAAACATCCCGCTGTTTTCAAATTATTATTCAAGCCTGCTTGCCGCACCTGCATTTTATCCTTTGCAAGACAGCAGGTCGGTATTTCTGGAAAATTTCAGGGCCACATCTTACCTTGCCGGAGGCATTAAAAATGTTTACAACATCAAAAGAAATCTGGACCTAAGACTGGAAGGCTACGTATTTCTGCCATACCGGGAATTTGAGAAAGTAAACTTCCAGGAAGTGGCGCATAAAAAAGCTTTTACCAAATGGCATTATGCCGGTACTGCCGGATTGGTATACCATACCCCTTTAGGCCCGATTGGCCTGAGTTATAATTTATACGACAACCCGATAAAAAGAAACGGTGTTTTGTTACATTTGGGGTACTTAATTTACAATAAACGATCTACAGAATGAGACAACTTGGTTTAATGCTCCTGTTTTTGGCCATCAGCGCTATGGCTTTTGCGCAGAAATCAGACATCAATAATTTTATCGTCAAAGAAAACCTGTTAAAAAACAGTAAACTGGCCATTATTGCAGCCGATTCGTCAGACAACCCCATAGAAAATATTAACGGATTGTACACTTTTACAGTTAGTGGTTTTACACAGCCCTTAACATTTCACAGTGGCGTGGCTGTATTGCCGCTTCAACTGGAGCGCTCTGCATTTGTTTACATCAAACACCAAAACGATAAAGGCACGCACAGTAAGCTGCTGTATGTGTATAAAAATGAGCGGGGCCTGGATCCCTATGCCATTAACAGCATGTGGCTGGTCCTTTTTCCTGCACTGATCATTTTCCTGGCTTTCGCCTTCAGAAAATTTATCATAGTTGCTGTTATCATTATGATCGTCTTCATTTATTTCAACCACAGCAACGGTTTAAATCTGTCTACTTTTTTTGAAACGATATTTGACGGCTTAAAAAGCCTGTTCTAGAAAGGCATACCTATACCAAAATTGTATTGTACAAAGCGGTACCTATCGGGCGTATTGGCTGCATCGTAGGCACTTCTGAAGGCTTTTCCCCCGCCCAGAAACTTGCTGATGACCCATTGGTCTGATCCGGTAAACTGCGGGTCTTTCAGTTTTAGGCCTATATCAAACCTGAATACAAAGTACTGCACATCGTACCTGAAGCCTGTGCCTGTACCAAGAGCAATCTGGCTGCCCAGTTTTTTAAAGTCAAATCTGGTTTCTGAGGTACCGCTTGAGACGTTCCAGATGTTCCCGGCATCCAGAAATACAGCCCCTTTTAACTTGGCTCCGAAAAATTTGTTCAGCAATTTATACCGGTACTCAAAATTGGTCTCAATATGTAATTCTCCGGTTTGATCAAATCCAAAAAGCGCCTTCCTGATTTCCTCTGAAACCAGGCTTTCTCCTCTATTGTAATTTCCAGGGCCAAGCGTCCTTGCCTGCCAGGCCCGTACCCCACTCGATCCTCCGGCGTAAAACATCTTTTCAAATGGAATACCGGTTTCTTTGGAATTTCCATAAGCATAACCTATTCCTGTGTTTATCCTGGCTACAAATTGCCGGTCTCCGCCAAGCGATTTATACCAGCGCACATCAAACTCAGGCCGGACATATTGGTTAAACTGTACCCCAAATATCGTTCTGAAACCAGCTGTGTCTACCCTGGTTTTAAACAATCTTGAAAGACCCTGCATTAAATTACCGGCAAGGTCTAGATCGCCTCTGAAATATAGAAAACTTGAATTTGTAAGCAGTTTTTCGGCATTCAATGAAAAGGTATATTTAACGCCAAAGGTTACATTTTTTCTATCGAGCAAAAGCAGGTTTACGATATTATTGTTATTTGCAAATGCTCCATTTGAACTCAGAGAATCCAGCAGTACATTACCAAACCTATACTCAAAATTCAGAGGGGTTACGGTATGAATCTTTGATTTTGACTCCCTGAATTCATACGCCACAGATGTAAGGATTACCTTACGCGTAAAAGCATTTTTCTGCAAACCATAAACGTAGCTTGATGAAAATATCGTACGTGGCATCCCTCCCCTTCTGCTGGGCCGGGCACTGATAAAAGGCAGCATCAAACGCGGAACGGTTAAATTGGCGCTTACAGAAAAATCACGCTGATAAATGTCCTTAAAAACAGATGTACCCTGTCCCAGTCTGGATTGCAATCCGCCTTTTATCTGGAATTCAAATTTCTCGGTCCCCCTGAAAAGGTTATTGTTGGTATAGGTATTACTTAAGGTAAAACCTACCGTACCTGCATTAAAAGGAATTTCCCCCTCTATCCTGTTGCTCATGATCTTCTGAGGAATCAGTTGAATCACAGGGTTTACCACCAGAGAACTGTCTTTCGGCCGGTTATATTCTATTTTAACATTTTTAAATACGCTCAGCTCATACATGCGGTCGTAGGTCAGACTTTCGTTCCTGATGTCATACCGCTCACCTTCCTGTAAAAAATTATACCGGGAAATCGGGTTCCTCCTGAACTTTTTAGACAGGTCTGTATACCTCACCCCTTTGTAGATCCTCTTATTGAGTTCCATTGAATCCGGGAAACCATCTGCATTTGGCGCAATCAAAATATTGGTTTCTCCAATATCGTACTGTGCATGCCGGGGTTTGTCTACAGGGTTGTCTATAATCAGCTTTACGTTCGCCTTGCTGTTGTTCAGGTTAGAATCTACCGTAAACTTGATGTATGGCCTCGAAAAATCAAAATAACCATTCTGCTTCATCACCTGGTAAATCTGGTCCCTTTCGTAAGCCAATGAATCATCATCATAACGTTTGCCCGCTTTCAAATGGCTGAACGCATCTTTATTGCCCAGATACAATTCTTTGATTTTCTGGTCAGGGATATCATACTCTACTTTATTTACCGAAAAAGGTGTTCCCGGGTTCGCTTTAAAAGAAACCGCAGCCCGCTTGTCCTTCACCGTAATACCAGATTTAACCTTTGCATTAAAATATCCCTTGCTCATCAGGTACTTCTCTATCTGATTGCGTGAAATTTCTACCAGCGCACTGTCTAAAATTGGCGGCGGGGTACCCAAAGGCTTAATATTGCTGGTTTTATACTTCCCGTCTTTGGTATTGAACATATTATAGATCAATACGTTGATCCCGATTTTTGAGGAAGGCCTGATGTCTTTCTGTATATAATTCAGCGCCTCCTCTTCAAATTCCTTCGGAACGCTGTCTATCTCTACCTTTTTTACGATAGACTGGTAGTCGGCAATGTACTTTGTTGATGAACATGCTGTAACAAAAACAATAATAAATAGTAATATTGCAGGAAACAGAACATTCTTTTTATAATCGTGGTATGCTTTCAAAATCACAGATAAATTTTATAAAATCGTTACATCAAAAAAAGTACCGCAAAGAAAACGGAATATTTATTATTGAAGGTATAAAATCTATCGTAGAATTTATACAATCCAACTACCAGGTACACAGCATTTACTACCTGAAACAATACCAGTCTTTACTTCCAGCTTTACCGGCAAATATAAAGTTATTTGAAGTAAACAACGCTGAACTGGATAAGATTAGTACACTGCAAACCCCACAGGGTGTACTGGCCCTGGTTAATATTCCTGAAAACCCCTTACTGGATACAGCGGCGCTTAAAAATGTGTTTTCTCTGGCACTCGATGGTGTGCAGGATCCCGGCAATATGGGCACCATTATCCGCACGGCAGACTGGTTTGGCTTTAAGCACATCATCTGTTCCAGCAATTGTGTCGAAGTTTACAACCCCAAGACCGTACAGGCCACCATGGGCTCCCTAAGCCGCGTAAATATTTATTATGAAGATTTGCCGGCTTTTTTAAAACATGTTGAACTCCCTGTATTTGGCGCAGTATTAAACGGTACCAGTATGTATAAAACCAAATGGGGCAAAGAAGGCCTGGTGATTTTGGGCAACGAAGGGCAGGGAATTACACCGGAAGTGATGAAATTAATCAGCCATCCGGTAACGATCCCGCGTATTGGGCAGGCTGAGTCTCTGAATGTTGCTATCTCGGCCGCAATATTATGTGCTGATATCGTCAGAAATTTTTAGAAATTAATTGCATAGTAACTTATTATTGCTATTTTTGCAGCCTGAATTTTAACAGGTCGAGTGGCCGAGTGGCTAGGCAGAGGTCTGCAAAACCTTGTACAGCGGTTCGAATCCGCTCTCGACCTCCAGATTTATTAATAAATAAAAAAAATTGACATGGCAGTTACCAGATTAAAAAGAAAAGACAGAAGAAATAAAACTTTCGCAAAATTAGATGTGAAATTCCTGAAACGCGCCACAAACGTTGAGTTGGGCAGCAGATCTAAACAATCTACCAAAGATCAATTGGCTAAAAACAATGCTGTTTTAGCTCAATTATCTGCAAAAGGATAACCTTCTTTTTAAGAAACAAAAAAAGCACCTTTATTTGATAAAGGTGCTTTTTTTATGCTTCCCGGACTGGTCTAATTCATATCGGTCCAGTTCAGCTTTTCCTTGTCAAAGTTCTTTTCCTTTTCCAGCAGACTGGCCCTTGAAGCCGCATAACGTTTTTTCTCTGCATCAGTACCCGCCGTATTCAGCAGCTCCTCACTCCACCTGATGGGATACTTCATCGCTTTTAAATCATCACAATACATCATGTACTGGGTAAGCATCATGTCCTTAAAGCTGGCACCCACTTTTCCTTTCAGGACATTAAAGGAATAAATATTGTCAACTTCCTGCCCAAGCTTGTTCCAGTCTTTATATTTATACTGTGCCGGTACAAAATAGCACAGCCATTCACTTGCCCTTGGGTAATCTGTTTTCCTCAGGTAATCCAGCAACACCCTGAACTTAGGGTCATCAATAGGTGGCTTATGTCCGTAAAGGTAAAAGATCGACTTTTCTGAATAAAGCTTGTTGATCTTACCATCTACTTTTTCCTTACCAAATAACTTATAGAACTCTTCCCGGTTGTCGAACATGTACATCATCTCCCGGCTGGCAATATCCTGATCGTACTTATAAAACACACTCCATACGCCCGGCTCCTTAATGCGTTCTACCGGGCCCTGCAGGTATTCTTTTACCACCCTGTTCATGGTCTCTGTTTCACTGGCGTTGAATAGTGTTTCCAGGTACTTCAATACAAACCCTGCATCGCGTGTTCCCTTATTGTAGCTGGCAGTAAGGGCTACAAAGTTATTGTTTACATCCAGCCCCTGCTTAAACCGCTGCATCAGTTGATTCCCTTCCATTTTTCCCGCCATCCGGTGCATTAAAACACCATTCTGATCCAGGATCAGCAATACAGGTTCACCAACTACACTGTAGAGTTTTCTCAGCCTGTCTTTCTCGGCCCCAACATTATAATCTACACTCACAAAACGTTCGTTAATAAAATCAGCCACGCTATCCAGTGTAAGTACTTCCTTTTTGATGTACATACAAGGCTTACAGGTAATCGATCCAAAATCAAGAAAGATCAGTTTTTTCTTTTCCTTGGCCATTTTTAACACCTCATTAAATGGCAGGTTCTCTTTCAGGTCTACCTTCCTGTTCTGGGCTTTCAAATGCTGAAACCCACCGGTAATCAGTACCAGTAAAGCACTGCTTAACAAAAATAATTTACGTAACATATGGTTCTTATTTTAATTTATATTCTCTTTAAACCTGATGCCATCCAGGCAGAAATAATTTGGCGTATTCATTACCCCAGCAGTTTTATCTGTTGATTCCAGGTTGAAAACAATCTTATCTACCTTACCCAGCGCGGCCAGCGAAACCGGCATCCAGTCGGTAATGGTTATTGTCCTTTTCAGGGCATCAGAACTCCTATCGGCCAGCAGAAAATCTACCACCCCCGTTTGGTTTCCATTTAAAAAACCCTTTATACTTACTTTCAGGTTGTCCTTTCTTGCGGCGGTCATCACCACAGTTCCCGGCGAAAAGGTATTCCCAACCGTGGCATTACCAGGTCCGTACATAATGGTCTGGTAAACCTGCGTAGTATTGGCCAGCAGTATTTTATCAATTTCTATAGGTCTGGATAGCGAAATAAAGGCTTTATCGCCTTTTGCGCGTACCACCAAAAAATTACCGCCTGCATTGGGCTGTGGTGTATATACGCTAAACCGCGTAGAATCTGCCTCTGCAGCAGTTTTAACAAAGCCCCTGTAATTTCTGCCGGAAATGGCAAAACCACTCCAGTCAGCGCCTTCGTGTTCCACATTAAAGGTTGCTATGGAACTGCTAAAACTTTCCGTCGGAATTTTATGCCCGAAACGGCTCACCTTCAAATCTTCAAACAATAGGTCTGTAGGAAGAAAGATGGTTTCATCGCTCAGTTTGGTTTCCTTCTTACAGGATGTGCCTGCAAGAAGTACCAGGATCATTATACCAAATAGTGTCTTCATCATTTAATAGTTTAGATTTTCATAGCCCGGATTCTGATCAATTAACTTGTTGAACTTCATTTCTGAAGTCGGGATGGGCCAGATAAATTTGTTCTGGTCCAACACCGTAGCTGCGCCCCTGAAATCCTGCAGCATGTAAGTGTCTCCTCCATTTTTTAACCTTAAAGACGACATCCAATCGGCCTCATTCTCCAGGTTCAGTTCGTTCAGTATCTCACTGAAAAGTATTTTTTCAAAGTCGGTTTTATTGCCCACAGATAAATTACCCAGCTCAGAGCGGTTCCTGACGTAATTGATAGGATCCATAGCCTGTGCAAAACTGGCTCCTGTTTTTTGCAGCAGTTCGGCCTTCATCAGGTAAAGCTCGGTAAGCCTCAGGTAATAAACCGTATACTTATCGTTATCGCCGCCAACCTGCCGGCCCAGTCGGCACAACTTTTTAGGGGCCCATTTGGTGGTATTGTTACCTGTTATGGGCGACTTTACATTGCCCCAGCCCTCCACATGGCGCGGATCGGCACCAATAATAGTATTTCCTTGTGTAGTCACAGTTACCGTAGCATAATTATACCCATAGGTATAATTATAGGCAGCAATAACGTCATCTGTTTTTTCCCTGTAGCGGCAAAACAGCAGTTCTTTTGAGTCCCAGCTGTTCTGGTACAACTGGCTCAGCGAAGGCTCTAAAATTACTCCAAGACCAGTGCTTTCCGTTATGACCTCATTTACCAGGATCAGTGCATCTGCATAATCATTGCCCCAGCCCCGGTTTAACAAGAGTTTTGCTTTTAAAGCCTTGGCCAGTTGCCTGGAAAACCTTTTGTTGTTGTAAAAATTTGGTGCATTGGCAATCGCGTAATCCAGGTCTGCTATAATCCTGGCGTAGCTGTCTTTTACACTTAAACGTGGCTGGTAAACATTCTCAAGGGTCGATAGTTTATCGCGGTATATAATTCCATATTTGGAATCCGGCTGATCAAACCACCTGGCAAAATACCATAGGGTATACAGATGGGCAAAAGCCCTTAAACCATGTGCTTCACCAATCAGTTCTGCCTTGGTTTGAGGCAATTTAAACTTATCGTCGGTCAACGGCTGTATTCCTTCAATAGCGGCATTGGCATTATTGATGGCCACATAAAAGGCTTTCCATAGGGCCTCATTATCACCCGTTGCGGTCATATTAAAATTATAGGCAGCAGTATTCATATTGATGATGCCCAGCATCGAACTAAAGCCACCCGTAAAACGGACAGTCCAGTCATTTGTGTTTACCCCGGCATAGGCACCATTCAGCAGGCTTTTTGCAGAGGCCTCATCTGTAACGGCCACTTCGGGTGTCAACAGGAACTCCGGATCCTGGGTAATGAACTTTTCACAGCTGCTCAAAGACAGTATTAAAACCCCCAGATATAAATATAATTTCGTTTTCATTTCCTTATCATTTTTATCGTAAAGAATACCTGATGCTCAGGTTGAATGTCCGGATAGACGGATAGGTACCAAAATCGGTCCCTGTACCGGTAGCCCCGCCCGAGAGTTTAAAATTACCTTCCGGGTCAATGCCGTTGTAATTGGTCAGGGTAAACAGGTTAGATGCCGATACCGCCAGGTCCAGTCCGCCTTTTATCTTACTTTGGATCCATTTGTCAGGGAACCTGTAACTGATCCTTACCTGTGAAAGCCTCAGGTAATCGGCTTTCGACAGCCAGAAGTCGGAAAAGTTATTGGAAGAACCTTCCCCGTATGCCATTCTTGGCCATTGCGAAAGCCTGTTGTTGGTAGACCAGCTATCCAGCACATATTCGGGGTAGTTGCGTAAAAATAAGCCGGTAACATACCAGTTGGCCGAGTTGGTGTACCAGTACCTTAAGGCCCCGGTACTGTAGGTAAAATTCATGTTCAGGCTCAACCCACCCTTTCTGAAATTCGCTGCAAAGCCGCCAAAATATTTAGGCTGAAAAGTCCCCAAGGGCACTTTATCGTCGTTGTTCACAATTCCATCGCCATTTGTATCGTCGAACTTCAGGTCGCCCGGCCTGATGTTGCTCTGCCCGTTCTGGTACCAGATTTTGGCCCCCGTAGTTGGGTTCTGACTGGACAGCAGGTTGTATTCTTCCATCGACTGGTAATACCTTCCGCTCCATTTATATCCGTACCACTGCCCCATTGGCTGCCCCTCCTGCATCCTTATTGCCAGGGCATTTCCACCGTACAGGTCTATAAACTTATCGACACCGTTTATTTGTGTCACTGTAGAGGTATTATGAGCGATGTTAAAATTAAAGCTCAGGTTCATATCCCGCTTCCTGAACACATTGTAGTCAATAAAGAACTCAATTCCTTTATTTCTGATGGTGGCTATATTTTGTTTCACGCTGATAAAGGCACTGCTGGATGGGATGTTCTTATTATAAATGATATCCCGCGTTTCTTTATCATATACACCAAATGAACCAGAGATCTTGTTTTTAAAGAACCCATAGTCCAGGGCTACTTCTTTGGTGAGCGTTTGCTCCCACCTCAGGTTGGCATTCCCCAGCTGGTTTGGTGCAAAACCGGGCTGCTCTTCAAACTGCGCACCGGCATAAGTGGTCCTCCAGTCATTATTTCCCAGCACCTGCGAACCGGAAATACCGTAAGAACCCCTCAGCTTTAACAGGTTAAAAACATCGGTATTGATGTGCTGCATAAAGCTTTCCCGGGTAATGATCCAGGCGAGTGCACCTGAAGGGAACAGCCCCCATCTTCTGTCCGGACCAAATCTGGACGAGCCATCGGCACGGAAAGTGAAAGTAGCCAGATAACGGTCCTTAAACTTATAATTGGCCCTGGTAAATGCAGAGACCAGGGCCGTTGAGGTACTGGAAGATGCAGGTTTCAAAGGTGTGGTTCCGCTGCTCAGGTTGGTCATGATATCCTGATCCGGAAAATTCTGTACGCCAACCGAAAAAGCTTTATAAGTACCTCTTTCCATAGAAAATCCTGCCAGAAAATCTATGTCGTGCACCTGGTTAAATAATTTGGCAAACCGGGCCGTATTTTCAAACACCCAGTTGTTAGATTCATTCTGGGAAATATTGGCCTGTCCCTTATGTGTCGAATTTGCCGTCCCCTCCCGCATAAACCTGTCGGTTACCGTTTGGTTATAATTGATGGATATGGCCGACCTCAGCGTCCATACTTTTGCCGGCGTAAACTGAAGAAAAGCAGATCCATTTACACCTTTCCGAACAGAAAGATCTCTATTCTTTAAAGCAGTAATTGGGTTTTCCTCATTATATCCCGGATCAAAGATTTTTCCATCTGCAGTATACATTGGAAAATCCGGCCTGAAATCCCAGATCTTGGCGATCATCCCGTCCTTATTGTCAATGTTTGAATTTGAACCGTTGAGCATCAAGCCCATGGTAAAGTTATCAGACACCTTGGAATCCAGATTAACCCTGCCGGAAAAGCCTCTTCTGCGACTCCCCTTGATGATACCTTCCTGTTGTGGTACGCCTACCGAAACGTAATAACTGGAAGCTTCCGAACCTCCCCTGAGCGAAACATCCAGCTTACGTTCTATTGCATCCCTGCTCAGCTCTTTCCACCAATTGGTTTGTCCGTCAAAAAAGGCGGTCGATAAAAAGGGTGCCGAATAATAGTCGACTTCTGCGCCGGCAACAATTTTACTTTCGTCCAGCAGGGTTAGGAGGGCTCCTGAAGTACCTTTTGTTCCGGTGGTAGCAAAGTAGTTTCTTGTTGCATCAGTTACTACCTGCTTAAATTCTTCAGTAGTCAATGTACGGAAACCATCCCGCTGTTTCTGGATACCATGGTTATAGGCTACATCTATCTGTGGCTTTTTAAATTTCTTTCCTGATTTGGTGGTAATAATGATTACGCCATTAGCAGCCCTTGAACCATAAATTGCTGTAGCAGAAGCATCTTTCAGGATATCTACAGATTCAATATCATTGATGTTGTAATCGTACAGTACCTGCCCAATATCAGTGCCGTTTACGTTGTATTGCGGCACCCCATCCACTACCCATAGGGGCTGGCTGTTGCCGGTAAGCGAGGTAGTTCCCCGGATCATGACAGAAACCCCTGCCCCAGGCGCACCATTGGCTACCATTACGTTCACTCCGGCGGCCTTACCTTGTATCATGGATGCAATATCTGCATGCGGCGGGGCTCCTTCCAGTTCCGCTTCGGTAACCCTGGTTACCGATCCGGTTAAATCTATGGCCTTACGCCTGCCGTAGCCTACATTAATTTCTACCTGCTGCAGGTCGGCGCTTGCGTTTTTTAAGGTTACATCCCCCATATTTGCTGCTACAGGCAGCTCCATGCTTTCATAACCAATATAGCTGATCAGCAATTTGCCCGTAAGGGGTACATTTACCAAACGGAATGCACCTGTACGGTCGGTCGTGGTTTTAGATTTGCTGTTCAGGTGCAAAACAGTGGCACCCGCCAGGGGTGTTTTATTTTCGTCAAGCACGCGGCCCTGAATGGAATTCTGCTGGTAGGCAGGTCCGGGTTTAATTACCACAATATTCTTATTGATGGTATAGGTTAATAAATTAACGGTTAAGGTTTTCTTTAAAACATCGTCAATTGTAGCATTGGTAACTGCAATATCAAAACGTTTGGAATTGTCGAGCACACCTTCTGCATAAAAGAAATCATAATTGTATTTATGATGAAGTTCTTTAAACAATTCACTAAGGTTAATGCCCCTTTTGTTCATGGTAATACCCTGGCTATGCGCATTTGCGGTGTTAAAAGCGATGGCCAGTCCGGTAATCATTAAAAAAACGATTACATTACGAACAGTCGTGCGGATAAAACGCTTACATAAAGTCATTGAATAATTTAGTTAGGTTTGTAATGGTTTAATTGGTTTCACGGCTGTGTAAATCTGATTTACACTCAATAAATAAGTATCATTCCCTGCTCAATATCACCTCCTTTCTGTCTTTATTAATGCTGTACCTTATTTTACCTGTACTGGCCAGCATATCCAGCACTGCTGATAAAGGTTGCGATCTGGAAACAATACCAGAGAAATAGAAACCTTTAAAATTGTGCTGATAAGTCACCTTAATGTCGTACCACCTTTCCAGCTGTTTTACAATGGCACTGATGTCCTCATTGTCAAACATAAAATCACCATTCTTCCAGCTGATTGCATTTTTTGCATCTATATCAGCAACGTGAAGCTGCTTTAACTGCTTATCGTATACCGCTTGTTGTCCGGGTAAAAGAATCGTCCGTTCATTCCCTCCTTTTGTTTTCGGAATGTCTATCCCTACTTTACCCGACAGCAGCGTAGTCTTGTTAAAATCATCGGCTGCATAATTAGAAAGGTTAAATGAAGTCCCTAAAACTTCTACCGTTTCTTCCTGCATTTTTACCCTGAATGGCCTTGCAGCATCATGGGCAACTTCAAAATAGGCCTCTCCGGAAAGCTCCACCTCCCTGTATTTCGATCCTTTGAAGCGCTCTGGAAATTTGAGCTCGGTAAAAGCATTCACCCATATGTGCGTACCATCATCCAACTTTATTTCATATTTCCCACCCTTTGGTACACTTAAGGTCACCTGCCGGGTTACCGCTCCCTGCTGCGGATCAATCAGCTCGCCATTCTGATAGGCTACTCCTTTATCATTGATCTGGATTCCGTTTTGTGCATCGTTTAGTGCAATCGTTTTATCGCCTGAAAATTTCAGGACGGCCTTGTTCCGGCCAGGTTGAATGTCATTAACCTGTGCCATTTTTTGTCCGCCCCACCAGTCATTCCTTTCGGCAATAAAAAGCAGTCCGGTGGCAATAACCAACAACAGGGAGGCAGCAATTGCAGTATACCGCACAACAGACCTTCTTCTGAACTTGCGGTTCAGCCGCTCAAAAGCAGCGTCAGAATCAAATGCATTCCACTGCGCTACATCTGCCCTGCTTTTCTCTTCATCAAAAAAATCGTTCAGGATCCGGGCATTTGCCGGAGAAGACCGCGCCCATGATTTTAATTCCTGGTACTCCTCACGCGTGATCGACAATTGATGTAATTGCTCAAATAAGTAAATGATCCGGCTTAAACCGGCCTCCGAATTTTGCTCCATTGGTGGTGTCTGTTTCTCTTAAGACACCGCGGCAAAAAATAAGTACTTAGATTTTAGACAAAATTGATAAGAAAAGTTATAAAAGTATAAAATGCGGAGTCCCTGGAGAAGCGCTTGCGTATACTTTTCAATCCCATATGCTTATAATTCTTTACGGTTTGCAAAGAAAGGTCGAGCCTTGCAGCAATCTCATCGTTAGACAGTTCTTCAAAATAACTCAGCTTTATAATGTCAGCCTGTATTTTGGGCAAAAAGGTAAGCTCTCTGCTTAAAATGGCGGTCAGCTCCGCTCTCAGCATGTTGTTCAGGTAGGGCTGTTCATCGGGGTCAATTTGCGACTGGTAGAAGTCTTCTCTATTGATCTGCCGGGTTTTTGAGCGAATGGAATTCAGGCAGGTATGGTAAACCGAGCGGTACAGGTATGCCCTTAAAACTTCCTGGCTCTCAAAATTCACTTTTACTTCCAGCATCTTTAAAAAAACGGACTGTACCGCTTCCTCAGCATCTTCTTTTGATTTCAAATACTTCAGGGCAAAAAGGCATAATGATTTATGGTACTTGAGAAATATTACTTTGAAAGTTTCCTGATTTGAAATAATAATCTGCATTTCATGCTCAAATTAAGTAATATTTCCCCTGCGCCAGGGTATTCACATCAAGCCATACCCGGCTGTAATTAATGCATCAATGTTTTACCAGCTCTTTACAAATTCGCTTTACAATGGCCGGACCCTCATAAATAAAACCGGTATACAACTGCACCAGAGAAGCACCAGCTTCCAGCTTTTCTTTTGCATCCTGCGGGGAGTGGATCCCACCTACCCCAATGATAGGGAATGCCTTTCCCGATTTCTCCGACAAGTACCTGATGACTTCCGTAGATCGTACCGTTAAGGGTTTACCGCTTAAACCACCGGTTTCACTGGCTATTTTTTCGGGAGTGTACAGACCGTTCCTGTCTATCGTCGTATTCGTTGCAATCACACCAGCTATTCCTGTCTGCATTACAATCTCCACAATATCGTCCAGCTGTTCATTGGTCAGATCGGGTGCAATCTTCAATAAGATAGGTCTGGAAATTCCGTTTTTGCTGTTCCGCTGCTGAAGTGTGTTCAGCAAATTCATCAGTGGTTCCTTTTCCTGCAGTTCTCTCAGTCCTGGGGTATTGGGCGAACTTACGTTGACCACAAAATAATCTACCACATCAAAAAGGCGGTCGAAACACTTGATGTAATCGTTTACTGCATCTTCATTTGGGGTACTTTTATTCTTGCCAATGTTCCCGCCAACTACAATATCTTTATGTTTATCCCGCAGTAACCTCAGCCTTTCAGCCAGTGTATCTACCCCCTTATTGTTAAAACCCATTCTGTTGATCAGCGCACTGTCCTCTTCCAGCCGGAACATCCTCGGCTTCTCATTACCTGGCTGAGGTAAAGGAGTTACTGTCCCAACCTCTATAAAACCAAAGCCCAGATCGCTCAGTGCCTCAATATATTCGCCATTTTTATCAAAGCCTGCTGCCAGTCCCACCGGATTTTTAAACCGGATACCAAAGACCTCCCGTTCCAGTCCTTTAATATTCACATCAAAACTGCTGCGCAAAATTGTCTTACCCAACGGAAAATGGTCATGAAACCATTTTAATCGTTTTACAACAAAATAGTGAACCTTCTCGGGGTCGAACTGGAAAAATATAGGTTTGATGAGCTGATACATGCAGCGAAGATAAGGAACGTTTTTAAATTCCGTCAAATTTCAGGGCAAAGTTGTATTTTTGCAGCCAAATGATTTCAATAAACGACTTAACATTCCTGCTGGGCTCTAGGGCATTATACGACGAGGCAAACTGGCACATTAAACCGGGAGAGAGAATTGGGCTGATAGGTGCCAATGGAACAGGAAAATCTACACTACTAAAAATAATCGTTGGAGAATATGCACCTTCTTCGGGTTCGATCTCTATGTCGAAAGACTTAAAAATCGGATACCTGAACCAGGATTTACTTTCCTACGATTCCCACCATAGTATCCTGCATGTAGCAATGGAAGCTTTTGAGCGGCAGAACCAATTGCACGATGAAATAGAAGAGCTATTAAAGAAAATTGAAACCGATTATTCTGAAGAAGTTTTAAATAAACTGAGCGATAAACAACAGGAGTTTGAAGCGCTGGACGGATACAATATTGAATACAGGGCCAATGAGATCCTGGCCGGTCTGGGTTTCAGTACGCAGGATCAACACCGACCCCTGAATACCTTTTCAGGAGGATGGCGCATGCGTGTGATGCTGGCAAAAATCCTTTTACAGACACCAGACATCCTGCTGCTGGATGAGCCGACCAACCACATGGACTTACCCTCCATCAAATGGCTGGAAACCTACCTTTTAGGGTTTGAAGGCGCAATCGTCATCGTATCGCACGACAGGTACTTTTTAGATAAAGTGGTCAACAAAATCGTAGAATCGCGCAAAGGAAAACTGACTCCCTATGCAGGTAATTATACTTTCTACCTGGAAGAAAAAGCACTAAGAGGCGAAATTCAAAAGGGAGAATTCAAAAACCAGCAGGCCAAAATCAAACAGGAAGAACGTCTGATAGAACGCTTCAGAGCCAAGGCCTCTAAGGCTAAAATGGCGCAATCGCGGATGAAGGCCCTGGATAAACTTGAGCGCGTGGAAGATGTAGACGATGATAACCCAACTGTTAATTTTCAATTCAAATTTTCCAAACCTTCGGGCCGCCATGTGATCCGTATTGAAGGCGCCACAAAAAGCTATCCCAATGTCGAAATCCTGGAAAATGCAGAAGGTGTAATTGAAAAGGGGGATAAAATAGCCCTGATCGGTGCAAATGGTAAAGGTAAATCAACCTTACTCCGGATCATTGCCGGTACAGAGAAATTTACAGGCAAATGCGAAACCGGCCACAATGTAACCACCACCTTTTTTGCGCAGCACCAGCTGGAATCCCTGCACCTCGATAATACCATTTTAGAGGAGCTGCAGGCCTTTGCCCCTAAACATACCGACACTGAGCTGCGCGGTATCCTGGGCTGCTTCCTGTTTACGGGCGACGATGTTTTCAAAAAGATCAGAGTGCTTTCAGGAGGAGAAAAATCCAGGGTTGCGCTGGCCAAATCACTTACCACAGACTCTAACTTCCTCATTCTGGATGAGCCTACCAACCACCTGGACATCCAGTCGGTAAATATCCTTATCCAGGCACTACAGCAGTACGAGGGAACTTTCATTGCAGTATCTCACGACAGGTATTTCCTTGACAATGTGGCCAACAAAATCTGGTTTATTGAAGAAAAGGACATTAAAGAATACCCTGGCACCTATGCAGAGTACGAAGAATGGAATGCCAAAAGGCCGCAGCCCGCAGCTACTCCTATCCCTGTAAAACAGGAAAAAGAGGTTAAACCAAAGGCAGAAGAAAAACCGGCCGGTACAAATCCGCAGCAGCAACTAAAAAAGCTGAATGAGCAGCTGCGAAAAACCGAGGAAGAAATTGCAGCTTTTGAACAAAGTGTAAAAAACATCGAGGCAAAACTGGCCGATGAAGAAGTCTATTCCAGTTCCGGCAAATTGGCCGAAGCCAATAAGGAGTATACCACAGCTAAATTCCTGCTAGACACTGCTCAAAATACCTGGGAAGAATTGGCTTCACAGATCATGGAACTGGAAAGCAAATGATAAAACAGATCGGATTGTTCTTTTTGCTCTTGTGCAGCACCCAGATTGTCCCGGCCCAAAACCGGCAATTTGTATATGAAAATAGGGTTTATCTGCCGCAGATTAAAACCGTGCAGTGTTACAACACTAAAAAAGAACAATCCATCCCTGTAATTACCTTAAAATCAAACGAACAGCTCCTGTTTTCATTTGATGACCTTAACGGTGGCAGCAAAATTTACTGGTATACCATAGAACATTGTACGTCTGACTGGAAATCTTCGCGGTTATCGCCTATAGATTACCTGGAAGGGATCAATGACGACAGGATCAACGATTATAAATATTCGTTCAATACCATTCAAAAGTATACCCACTACGAACTCAGCCTGCCCAACAGCCAGATCAGGCCCAAAATATCGGGCAATTACCTGCTTAAAGTTTATGAAGATGGAAATCAGCAAAAACCCGTCATATCGCAAAGGTTTTATGTGGTAGAAAATCTGGTTGATATAGGTGTAGAAATTACGGCCAGCACCCAGGTGCCCCTGCGGTTCAGCAACCAGAAAGTTAATTTTACCATTTTTCATAAAACACCGATCCAGAATCCTTATACCGACCTGAAAGCGGTTGTGATGCAAAACTTTATTCCCCAAACGGCCATACTGAATACCAAACCTACTTTTATCAGGCCGGGATCGCTGGTATATAACGAACTTACGGCAAACGACTTCCCCGCCGGAAATGAGTTCAGGAAATTCGACATCCGCAGTCTGCGCTATAAGGCCGAAAATGTTCAGGACATTGTTAGGGACTCTGTTATTGATGTCGTACTTTTTCAGGATGTGAATGGCAATAAACCTAAATACACCAACCTGGTTGATGAGAATGGCAATTTCTTTATCCGCAACCAGGAAGGACGGGACAACAATACAGATGGCGATTACGCCCATGTCTTTTTTACCCTGAATGCTAGCCCAGCCACTTCAAATGGCGAAGCCTATGTGGTAGGACGTTTCAACAATTATACCCTTGATGCAAATAGCAAAATGACTTATGAACCCGCAAAGCGCAGATTTTACGGCAACATTTTACTTAAACAGGGTTTATACGATTATAAATACATTTGGGTAGATAAAGCAACAGGCAAAACAGACCAGGCCATTTTTGAAGGGTCTTATTTTGAAACAGCCAATACTTACCAGGTATTTGCTTATTACCGCAAACCCGGTGCCCGCTGGGAAGAACTGATCGGTTACAGCAACGTTAATACACTACGCAGATAATACCCAAACAGAAACACTTCCTGGCTTACAATAAAATTCAGCCCAGCCTGTTTCGTCTATCAACACCCTATCTGCGCATAGCTCCAAGGCATCTGTCATCATCTTTCCGGCATGTACCAGGCCCATCTCCATACGTTTAACACCAGCCACTCCGTTGCTCATCAGCACCGCTACACCCGAATGCTCTTTTTCTGCCACCCCTTCTCTTGTCCAGCCTATACAATTCGGATGGTCAATGTAGTCGCGCTGTAGCCCATAAGCCAGATCCCCGCGTATCCGCAGCAATTTAGGAAGTAACTGCAATGCCACCAGCTCTACCCCTGTTTCATAACCTTCATCGGTCTTATCCACATACTTTGCCCCGTACAGATCCGTGTAAAACACACAGGGTATTCCCTGCTCCCTCAAAAGGATCAGCGCATAAGCCAGCGGGCGAAACCAAAATTCTACGTAAGACTCCAGTGCCTGCAAAGGCTGCGAATCATGATTATCTACAAAAGTTACCGCAAATAAAGGATGGGACTGAACCAGGGTTTGCTCAAAAACCGTACGCAGGTCATAATTCTGCGTAATTGAGGCCAGGTACAAATTCTGGTGCAATCTGGTATCAAACAACTGCATTTTCCCTTTTGTAATGTCAAGGTATTGTGTAAGTGCCTCAACTTCGGTTATGTTCCAGTTTTCGGCTACCACAAAAAAGTCCTTTCCGAAGGTGTGGTTCATATGGTCAAGCCATTCCATTAAAAATGCGGTAGAAATATGTTTCACGGCATCTAGCCGGAAGCCGTTCATCCCAAAATTATTAAAATACCATTCTCCCCAGTACTTCAGTTCGGCCCTTACAGCGGGGTTCCTGAATTCAATGTCATTGAACATCAGGTAATCGTAATTGCCAAGTTCGGTTGAAGGGACCTCTTCCCAGCCTTCCCCGTACTGGTTCTGGATAGAATATATCCCTGTTTTTTTCAGATCAGCAGCCCAGTCAACCCCGCTAAAACAGTTTTTGTCCCATATAAAATCCGAATATTTACCTTCGCGCGCTTTAAAGGTAAACCTGGTCCAGGCCTCTATTTCAAATGCCTCTGAAGTGAATTTTAACCTGTTCTGCGGGTCTACGGTCCTAACGCTTACCTTTTCCAGTTCATCACCTCCGGCCTTATGGTTAAATACAACATCCGCAATTACCGCAATGCCCCTGGCCTGAAAACTTTTAATGGCTTCCCTGTACTGCACATGGTTACCATATTTTGTGGCCACTGTACCTTTCTGATCAAATTCCCCCAGGTCAAAAAGATCATAGGGATCGTATCCAACCGACTCTGCTCCCGATTCGGCTTTATAAGCCGGTGGCAGCCAAACCGCTGTAATGCCCATTTCTGCTAAAGATTCCGCTTCCCTGATGGCTTTATCCCATAATTTTTCATCCCCATTATAATACCAGTGAAAATACTGTAACAGTGTTTCATTATTCATGTCTAAAAGTAACACAAGAAACCATGATTTGTTTAATTGCAGAATTGAATATTCTCTCCACATATGTGGAAACAAAAGGGCAAATCAATAAATTAGGACATGCATTTAAATTACAGAACCTGCTATGCTCTTCTGCTGGCCCTTTCCTTAACTATTACTGCTCATGCGCAACATGCCGACACTACACTACAAAAACCCATAAGTCGCTTTTTAAAATGTGATGCAGTACAAAAAACTGCCGTTCCTGCCATTTTACTCGGGGCCACCGCACTTACCTGGCCGCATAAGGAAGAGATCAGGGAACTCCGCAACCGTTACATCCCCACCTTCCGGTACCGTTATGATGATTACCTGCAATATGCCCCCGCAGCTACGGTTTTGCTGCTCAATGCAGCCCATGTAAAGGGCAGGCACAGCCCAAAACGGGCAGTAGTATCTTACGCTTTTTCAATGGGCATTATGGGGGTCCTGGTCAATAGTATCAAAAGAACTGCGGGCGTACAAAGACCAGATGCAACTTCAAGAAATTCCTTTCCATCCGGCCATACCGCCATGGCATTCACCAACGCAACTTTTCTTCATAAAGAGTATGGCGAATACCGGCACCCCCTATACAGCGTTATGGGGTATACCTCGGCTACAGCAACCGCATTGGGCCGTGGCTTAAACAACCGGCACTGGTTTCCCGACGTATTGGCAGGCGCAGCCATCGGCATCGCCTCCACAGAACTGGGTTATTACATCACCGACCAGATTTTTAAGAACCGGGGCATGAATGCGCCGCTTCGGAACAACCCGGTTCCCATTAACAACAAGCCCAGCTTCCTGGAAATGCACCTGGGCTATGCCATCAGCACCAGTAACGACCTTTCCCTGGCAAATTCAGAAGATCTGTACGTAAAAAGAGGTTTTAACCTGGGGATTGAGGGTGCCTGGTTCATCAACCGGAATTTTGGTATCGGGGGCGAGTTTGCATTCAGCAGTTTTCCGGTAAGTTCCGAAAAGGTAATACTGGACGATGACCTTAAAACCATCAGCGAGGACCTCTACACACAGCCAATAGGCATCAGGTATTTCAATATAGGGCCTTATTTTAGTTATCCTTTACCCAACAACTGGTTCATCACGGCCAAGTTAAACACCGGTGTTTCCTATGGCAGTTCCGGCAACGTGATCCTGAAACTGAACCCTGCCGCAGAAAAAGAATACGGCAGGCCTGAATTACCTATCATGCAGTATAAACCCAAAAGGGCGCCTAGCTGGACTGCTGGTATTGGCATACAAAAAAGGATAGCCAGAAATGTAGCCATCAAGGCCTATACCACCTATCTTAACTCCAGACACGGCTTTGAGATCCTGGGATTGAATGAAACAGATGAGAACGGCAATCCGATTTACGACCCCATCCCCGGCGGCCTGTCCAGGTTAAAGTTCAACCACCTCAGCTTCGGCCTTGGCCTTACCGCCTTCATCTGGTAAAGCCTGTAATCGTTTTAACAAGGTATGTTCATTTTTACGTACTTTTGCAGAAATTATGAGTATAAAAGTTAAAAGCCCGAAAGATTCGTTCACCGTGATGAACGAACTGGTATTGCCCAATGACACCAATACCCTTAACAATTTAATGGGAGGCCGTTTGCTGCATTGGATGGACATCGCAGCAGCCATCTCTGCTCAAAAACACTGCAACCGCATTGTAGTTACCGCATCGGTAGATAATGTATCTTTTCAGCAGCCCATTAAACTGGGTGATGTCATTACCATAGAAGCCAAAGTAACGCGGGCCTTTAATACCTCTGTTGAAGTACGTCTGGATGTGTGGGCCGAAAATATCCCTTCGGGAAGCCGGGCAAAATCCAATGAAGCCTATTATACCTTTGTAGCGGTTGACCAAAGCGGCAGGACCATACCTGTCCCTGAACTGAAACCGGAAACCCAGGAAGAAATAGAATTGTTTGCCGGAGCATTAAGAAGAAGACAGCTGCGCTTAATCTTAGGCGGAAAAATGCAGCCTAACGATGCCAAAGAACTGAAAGCACTCTTCTTCCCGGAATAGCCTATTTTTCTGACATTTCCAGGATCTTATCAAATTCAGCAGCCCTTAAAGGCATTACAGACAAGCGTCCCTGCCTTACCAGCGAAATGTCTTTCAGGCTTTCTTCTGCTTTAATCTGCTCCAGTGATACCGGATTTTTAAGCGTTTCAACCGGTGCCAGATCTACTACTACCCAGTTGGTGTCATCAGTAGTCGGGTCCTGATAAAACTCCTTTACTACTTTAGCTACGCCTACCACATTTTTGCCTTCGTTGCTATGGTAAAACAGAACCAGGTCGCCCTCTTTCATTTCTTTCAGGTTGTTACGCGCCTGGTAGTTGCGTACACCGTCCCAAAAGGTACGGCCATCTTTATTAAATTTTTCCCAGCTGTATTTAAAAGGCTCACTTTTTACTAACCAATGATTCATTATGCAATTTTTGATTTGAGTACCAAAGCTAATAAAACCTGAATGATCTGCACAATTGCAAGTCAATCATTTTACTTTTTAAAGAGCCCCCTTACATATCTGCCCGCTTTACCAATTACCCCCAGCTGCTCAGAAAGGGTTTCAATGAAGTGGCTGTCTGCCTGTTCTATATTGCCCATGTTAATACCCAATTCCAGTTGCTTCGGATACAGCACAATTAGGCTTTGCTTTACAAAATAGTTCGACAGGTAGTAAGGCAGTTTGTTTAACTGGGGGATATAAGAGTTATGCCCTTTACGGGAAGAAATGATGATAAAAAGATCATTCACCTTTAACTCCCTGCTAAATATCAGGAAATCGTCCCAGTTGTTAAATTCAGTAAACTGTATTTTCACTGTGGCCGAAGTCCGTTCTGTAATTTTGCCGATAGCCTCGTTGGTTTCCGCTGTACCATAAAAGTTTACCGGTATGGTGGCTTCTTTGGCAATGGCCATCAGCTTTTTCAGCCAATGTAAAAACCCTGGCTCTGTCTCCGCTTTTGGCGGTATGGCCACAACAACCCTTTTAAAGGTATTGAGCGGTTGAGTAGGTTTGTAAATATAAATCGTTTCGTGTATCCTTTTGATGATATTTTCTGCCTTGGTACCCAGAAATGTATGCTGGTCGGCCTGCTTGTGCATGCCAATCACAATGTCGCTTACCCCATGCTCCTTAATGGTATACACAATTCCGTTACTGATACTGGAATCGTATCTGGTTACCGGAATAAGACTGTTTTCAGAGGCTGCCGCATGAGAAATGGCCTTCTCCAGTATCTTTTTAGATGTCCCGGCATTGGTATCTACCACCTGTTCATCGGCAATTACATTCAGGCCATACACCGATGTATGTGTTTTTTTTGATTTCAGCATCATGCCAAAATCAACCAGTTGGGTCACCATGTCGGGATAAGCCAGGGTAACGAGGATCTTTTCGTTGGTCTGTTCTTCCAGGGGTGTGGCATCCTGTGCGTCCTGCTCAAGTGCCAGTTTTTTGGACGCCCCTTCTACAACAAATGAACTTACCCCGCAGCTTACCAGGATCAACAGAATGGTACCGTTCAGTACATCTTCATTCAGCAATCTGATGGGTTCGCCCGCAGCGGTCTCTCCGGTAATGATGTTATACCCTACCAAAATGATGGCCAGCGTTGCAGCGGCATGAGATGAACTTAGGCCAAAGATCATTGTCCCTTCGGTAGCACTAAGCTTAAATATTTTCTGCGTTAGCCAGGCTGCAAGGTACTTGGTGGCAACTGCTACCGCAATAATAACACCGGCTACCTTTAGCGCACCCCAGCCCTTTACCAAAACCGTAACATCCACCAGCATGCCCACGCTGATCAGGAAAAAAGGAATAAAGAGTGCATTCCCCACAAAGTCTATCCTGTTCATAAGCGGCGAGGTATGTGGCACGAACTTGTTCAGCACCAGGCCCGAAAAAAAAGCACCGATAATGGCCTCAATACCTGCCGCTTCGGCCAAGAAAGAGGCTAGAAAAACCATGGCCAGCACAAAAATATATTGCGATACACTATCTTCAAAGTGTTTAAAAAACCACCTGATGATGATCGGGAATACAGCAAAAACGATGGTTACAAATACAATGGTAGCCCCACCAAGCTGCAGCCAGAAGGCCGGAGAAACACTCTCCTTGGTCATACCCGCAATCCCCGCAAGGATCAGCAAGGCCAGAATATCTGTAATCATTGTCCCTCCCACGGTCATGCTCACCGCCCGGTTCCTGATCACACCATACTTGCTGGCAATAGGATAAGACACCAGGGTATGCGTAGAAAACATACTGGCCAGTAACAAGGAAGACAGGAAACCATAGCCCAGCAGGTAATAGCTGGCCAGCGAGCCAAACACCAGCGGAAACACAAAGGTGAAAAGGCCAAATACCAGGATGCGTTTCCTGTTCTTTTTAAACTCGGCCAGGTCGATCTCCAGACCTGCCAGGAACATGATATACAGCAATCCCACGGTACCAAACAGCACAATACTGCTGTCCCGTTTCAGCAGGTTTAAACCATAAGGCCCAACAATAACGCCTGCTACAATTAAACCGATAATATGGGGTACTTTTATTTTGTTCAGCAGTATAGGGGCAAACAGAATGATAAACAGCACCAGCGAAAAAATGATAACCGGGTTCTGCAGCGGCAGCGAAAAATCTAACGAAGATAATAAAATCATAAGCGGCTCTTTTGAACGGTTATTTCAATTTCCTGGCGTTCAATGCATAAACTATTTTGCAGTCTTTCTGCTGAATCTCCCTTGATCCTTCCATTTTCTCAGCGCCTGTAAAATTGAGCGTTGCACTGATCAATGCGCCCGAATTCGGCTTTTCATCTACAATTTTCAGCACATCATTCTTATAACTGCCAATATACACCCTGATCAGTACCGGCCCGGCATAGGCTTTAACAATTACATTATTATCCTTATAGCTCATCTCCCACTGTTCTGTTTTTGTATCTCCTAACGCAGAACCCTCGCAGGTTGTTTCGGTACAGGTCATTTTAACTGTCCATTTCCCTATCAGGGCTGGATTGTGAACACCAACCGAATCGATTTGTTTTTTTGCACTGTCTAGCGATAATTTAATATGATCCAGTTCCTGTTCCTTTAGTTTCAAACGCTGCTCCCAGGCCAGCAATTCCTGCTCCTTTTGTGCAGTTTCCTGCTGCTGCTTTTTCAGGTTTTTCTCACGTTCGTTCAGTCCGCAGCTTTGAAAAAAAATAAGCAAAAGCAATATAGGGATGTAAATCGGCTTCATAATCGTCGTTCTCCTGTTTTCGGATAAACATACAAAAATCTGTCCGAAATCTATTGTTGATAGTTAAAACCAGCTAAATCCTAAGCGTAATAACATATTAAAGCTATGTAAATTCAAAATAAAAATTGCTTGTATTTCCATTACAGAAATATGCGATCCCTTATTTTGGAACGACACCTTTGCAATTTGCAAAATTTGAATCGGTGTTGCGCATGTGCCTGGTTATAAATTGTCATTTGAAATACCTTCAAAGCTGGGGGTAACCCATTACGGATGTTATGTAGCAGACGGACGTATTTATTATAAATGATTCCCAAATGCCGGGTAGCGGTCCAGGATTTTAGGGATCGTAAATACCTATAGGTTATAAAATGGGTATGTAAAAATCCACCAGGCATCTTTTTTCCGGGTGTACCCTGTAGTCACTATGGTAAATTTCAAAGGGGTTCCTTTCGGCTTTTTTATATCCATTTTCATTCATCCAGATAAACAGGCCATTCCATGATTTTTCAAAATCCGACAAGGGTATAAAAAAGCTGCCAACAATGAACTTTCCCTTTTCAATGGTACAGGAGCCAATTTGTTTAGTTGTTATTAGCGGATCATTTAAGGAAATACAGGCACTTATTCTAACTTTTTCAGGTGCAGTGATCTTAAAGCTATCGTGATAAATAGTAACCATTTTTGTGCCCGGAATATCAAGCAGGCCCTGCAGCTTCGCCCATTTGATCAATACATTATACGCATTCGCAATTCCCTCGTGTCCAATACTGGTCACATAAGCCAGGTTCATATCTCCCATTTCTTTGATTTCGATTTTTGCATTCATTTGCAGCCAATTTTTAAGTTGATTAATGTTGCAAATGTATTTTTCAAAGATGGGCATCTCTTGTCCATTCTTGCTTTCTTCTTTACCGATCTTGCTAAAATTACCCGGATTTTGCCTGCGAAATTCTGAAGGGCTTAGACCATAAAAGTTTTTAAATGCCCTGGTGAAAGACGAATTACTCGTAAAGCCGTACATCAACGAAAGTTCAGAAATGCTTATTTCTGGCTTATGCATTAAAACAGCTGCAGCTTTTTCTAAACGCCGTCTGTTTACATAAGAATTTAAAGTCTCATTGGTAATTGCTTTAAATATTCTGTGAAAATGGAACGGAGAAAAAAAGGCAACATTTGAGACCACTTCCAAAGATAGCGCTGTGTCAAGCCGCTCGTCAATAAATTGCAACGCCTTATTTACCCTGCCAATATAATCTGCCTTTATTTCGTTTTCTAAACCTGCCATTCGTAAGGTTATGGGTTAAATAGCGAAATTAACTCCTGCTGAAGTGAAATCAAAATTAGCAGAAGTGGTTGACCCCTATGGCGGCTCATTTGGGTTATGGGGCAAGTCATCTGATGGCTAGATTTGAACAAGAAGTAGAACTGTCAACTGGAAGAACAACACCAATGGGCGTTAAAGAATTATTGCTGGATAGAGCTAAAAATCAAGGCTGCCATGAAGAAGCTGTTGAAATTGCTCGTAAACTAAAAAAAGAAGGTTTGTCTGTTGAATTTATTGCTAAAACTGCTGGCCTTACTATAGAAGAAATAGAAGCGCTGTAGCTAAAAAAAGAAAGCAGGCACAACCCAGGAATGGATGCGCCTGCTTAAATTCCTTTTACTTCAGCAACCGATCAAACTGCGCTCTTAGTTTAGCATCAGAAGGCCTTTTTGCATCCCCATCCACAATCTTGCCTGCGGGGTCTATCAAAATAAACCGGGGAATAGAATTGATGTTGTATTTCTTGACAAAGTCGGCACTAAAATCCTTATCCGACATCAACTGTATCCCACCGAGTTTATTGTCCTTCACATAACTGACCCATTTCGCTTTATCCGACATACGGTCTACTGAAAGGCTTACAAAATGAATGTTTTTCCCTTCATAATCATGTTCAACTTTTTGCAAGAAGGGTATTTCGGCTTTGCATGGGGCACACCAGGTGGCCCATACATCAATATACACATACTTGCCCCTGAGCGACTTCAGTGAAACCAGTTTGCCATTTACATCTGCAAAATTAAATTCCGGCGACAGCGCATTTCCCTGCATCATCTTATAATTCGCAAAAATGCTTTCAATATCTTTTTTATACTCTGGGTTAGACGCTGTAGCCATAAAATTCCGATAGGTATTTTCCTTTGCAGCACTGTCCTTCACCATTTTCAGCACTTCTCCAGTCAGCTGATAGTTCAGGTAATTTTTAATAAAACCTGCAGGGACTTCCGCATTCACCACTTTCAATTTAACAAGCGGGGTACCAGCGTAGCCCAGGGTAGTGTCTGCCCTATACTTGCTGGTCCTTAAATACGTGATATAGTTGCTAATCCAGGAACGGTATGCAGCAGATCTTTTAAACAGGGCCTCATTGTCCAGCTCCGGGTTTTCGTAAACTCTACCCATCAGCCTTGTACGTTCTTCTGCAGGTAGTTTTTTTGCAAAGGCTTTGCTTTGTGCCTCCATCAGGTATTTTGTAAAATTCGGATCGCCCTTCTTTTCAACCAGAACTTTCTCCAGGCTTTTCATACCCACAGAGTCCATTCCATAAAGCGACACAAATTGTTTTAGCGCCTCACGGGCTGCAAAATCGACGTCCTTTTCCATTAGTGTTTTAAGTACCGGATCGCTTTGTTTATTCGTTTCAGATAGCATAGCCACTTTAGCAGCCTCAAGCTTTTGCTGCATTTCTTCTACCGGCATTATGTAAAACCTGTAAAAATACCCCTCTTTACCTATGGGCAGATATTTTGCCAGCGTTTTATTTTTGTCGGGAACCAGGTCATCTTTTAACATAGACGCATCCTTTTGTGCCCTGGCGGCAAAACTTAAAGTGATCAGCGTTATTAGGGTTACTATTGTTTTCATCTGTTATAAATATTTGATTTTACTTATGGTTCAGTTCCATACCAGGATTAAATGCGCTTACGCGTATTGGTATTTCAAAAGTATATTTAGGGCTATGTGGAGGCAATGACGCATCAACGGCCTGGGTAGTAGGGTTAATCCGTTTTATTTCGGGCATCCTGCCCTCACGGTCAAGACGCTTCATATCAAACCAGCGAAGACCACTGTAGGCCAGCTCTCTTCTCCGTTCAGCAAGCACCTTTACCAGGGCTTCCTCTGCTGACGTGGCCGACTGATCGGCATAACTGGCCGTTCTGATCCTGTTTTTCCGTATGGTATTCACTACAGCCATGGCCTCGTTAAATTTCCCTTCTCTGGCCAGCAGCTCTGCCCGGGTCAGGTACATTTCAGGATAAGTGATCCCGAAATTGTATACGCCCGAAAATCCGGCCCGCCCTAAACCATTGTTGTTGGTCACCGTCAAAAAACTATAGCGGATGTCTGTTGCATCAAAATAACTTTTCAGATCAGTTGAATAGAGCATAAAAGTTGGTGAACCACTAACCGCAGCACGCTGCCAGAGCACTTCCGGATTAAGGTCATACACAGGTACATTGGTATATGTAGCATAAGCATTATAGTTCAGCAAAGTATGTGGTCCCTGCAGGGCCAGGTCTGTGTATTTCTTTGTGTTCACGTAATCTCCCATGTACAGATAAATTCTCGACAGCAGTCCATATGCGGCATACTTTGTGGCCCGGTAGCGGTTTATGTTACTTACAGGCAAAGCCTCTGCTGCTAAAACCACATCGGCAATCATGGCATCAAGTGTAGCTTTTAATGACGATCTGCCTGGCACCTTGTCGTTCACATCGGTACTGCTTACCAGGGACAGCCCCGGGTCTGAACCGGCAGTAGCTGGGTCGTAAGCTTTGGCAAATACGGTAAGCAGATCCATATAACAACCCGCCCGTACCATCAGGGCTTCTGCGTATATGCTTTGTTTTTGGGCATCCGTGCCGTCTGTAGCCCCCTTTACACCGTTAATGATGACATTGGCCGAATAAATACAACGATACAATGGCCCCCAAACATCAGGATTGGCCTTTTCATTGATCGTTATCACCGGCCGCCAGTAATAGCCGTTAGCGGTTGGCGATTGTATGGTTGCCTCAAAAGTGTTGAAGTTGTCGTCCGTAAAATCAAGCAGGTTAATCGGGAAAGTTTTCGTCATGCTTGGCGCATTCAACAATCCTTCGTAATCTGCTACCTTTTCCGGCAAAATAATCCCTTTAGGTTTCACCTCTAGAAACTTCTTACAGGAAGTATTCACAACCACAATAAGGAACAGTAGGATATATGGATTTTTCATCTTGGTTGTTCTAAAAATTTGTAGAAAAAGTTAAACTGTATAGCGGCTGGATCTCCAGTCTACGCACGCCCGATACCCGGTCAATCGCATCCGGGTCAATGTCATTTCCGCTAAACGTATAGCGAAATGGATTTTGTGCCTGGAAACGCCGCTGTGTATTCCTCAGTCCCGCCCGATCCAGGAACTTTGCCTTTGCCCGGTAGGTCAGTACCACATCCCTCAGCCGGATGTAATCGGCTTTGCGTACAAACTGGGCAGCATACTGATAGCCATACAAAGCAGTGCTGGAGTAATAACCAGGAGCCAGACTGGATGCCCCCGTATATCCTGGAATGATGGTATTTTGCTCATCACCAGGTTTTCTCCAGAAATTGGCAGCACCCTGCAGTGGGAAGGCCGAAAAAGTAATATTATTTGGATTGGGTTGCTCCACCCGCATTACATGCCCACCATAATACATCAGCAAAAAGGACAGGTCAAAAGCACCCAGGCTAAACTGGTTGTTGAAACCCAGTACATATTTTGGCGTGGTAGTCCCGCTGTAAAACAGGTCGTCTTTGGTCACATCCACAATGCCCGAACCAAAACTGAACAGCGACAGTACTTTCTGGTTACCGGCTTTGTCCAGCACATAGGGTTGCCCCATTCTGTTCAGTCCGCCGTAATTATAACTGTACAATGCCCCTATCGGGAGCCCTTTTACGGGTGTAGTTGCACTTGCAATTTGCTGCGAATTGGCAAATTCTGTAGCTTTTACCGCCAATACCTTGTTGTAATTGAAAGAAGCTGTAAGCTGCGTACGCCATTCGAACTTGTTCCGCTTCAAATTGATGCTGTTTACCAACAGCTCCAGCCCCCGGTTTTCAATGGATGCCGTATTGGCATCGTACTGGTTAAAGCCAGTTGTAGGATCGGCATCAAATTTCCCGAACACGTCCTTTGTCCGCTTGATGTAATAATCAACCGACCCCGAGATCCGGTTTTTTATAAAACTGTAATCCAGACCAAAATTATAGTTCTGGGTGGTTTCCCATCTCAGTGATTGGTTTTCAGGAGTCAGTACTTCATTATAGGTTAGCGGGGTACTAAAAGTCGTATTTAATGCTGAATTCAGGATTAAAAAAGCACCATTGTTGCTGTTCGGGACATTTCCGTTAAAGCCTGTTGCAGCTCTTAATTGTAACTGGTCAATCCAGCTGTATTTTTTGATGAAGTCCTCCTCTCCCAAACGCCAATTCAATCCTGCAGACCATAATGGCTTGTTCCTGTATTTAGGATCTACACCAAACAGATTGGACTTGTCTATCCTGAAACTACCTGTAGCCACGTATTTCGATTTGTAGATATAAGTTCCCTGTCCGTAATAAGACATAAACCTCCGGTCGGTCGAAGTTTCGCCGAAATAGTTAGTGCTGCTAAACCTGGCACCCCCTGCCATCATGCCCACATTAAATGCAGGTGTAACCGTTGCATTCAGTGCCCCCATATTGATGGGCTTCACAATCAGGCTTTGTCCGTCATAACCAAAAAAAGATGTCGTGTAACCGTCGTTCATGGTCTTTTTCTGCTCCAGGCCCAGAATACCTGAAATGCTATGGTTCCCACCATCAAAATTATGGTTGAAATTCAGCTGCCCCCTCAGGGTATAATTGATCAGTTTCTGGGTATTCTTTCTCAAAATATTCCCTTTGGGCATATTGTTGAATAAGGCTTTTCCCGTTGCCAGATCTTTCAAAGCCATTGAATTGATCAGCAAACGTGCTGCAAAAGCGTCTTCTGTCTGAAGCCGGTCAGTCAGCATTTGCTGGTTCTCATAGTTTCCGCCCAGATCTGCATTCAGCCAGTCCGTAATTTTTGCATTCAGCCTTCCCTGAAGCTTTACGGCAGCGCTTTTAACAGTATTGCTGTTACTGGCCAGTTCCCGGTACGGATAATACAACAGATCATAGAGTCCGGTTGCCTTATTCGTTTCATTGGTAGCATTAAGAATGGCATTCGAAAGAAAATCGCGACCCGGCCCTAGCGTAACCGGTAATGCGTTGCCATTTTCATCTGTCAAACGCTCATAAGGAAAAAAATCGCCATAGCCCGGTGTATTTGCACTTTTATTGGTGCTGTTGGTATAGGTTCCCCTGAAATCAAAATTAAACCTTTTTGAGAATTTAATGGTGTTGGCCATGTTCAGGTTGAACTGCTTATTGTCCGATCCGCGATTCGCCAGGTTTTCCCCAATATAGTTCATCCCGATAAAATAAGTACTGATGTCATTGCCACCGCTCACATCCAGGTTGATGTTCTGCGTTTGCCTTTGCCGGTAAAACAGGCGTTCGTAGTCGGCAAGGTTATCATATGCTCCCAATGCGGTCAATTGCTGATCGACCTGCTGCTGGCTTAACACGGGATTGGCAACCCCGGTTCTTGGCCCTTTAAACAGGATTTCCTGAGCAGGGTTCATTTTATAATAACCCAGATCGTAAATAGAGGTAGATGGTTTGGAGATGTAAAAATTCTCACGCTGCAACTGTACAAATTCGTCGGCCCGGATGTATTTCAGATAACTGAAATCCGGCCTGGCCTGAAACGCAACCGAGCTGTTCAGGTTAAAAAGCGGCTTACCCGATTTTCCACGTCTGGTTTCTACAATGATTACCCCATTGGAAGCCCTTACCCCATAAATAGAAGCTGCCGCAGCATCCCGCAATACAGACACAGAAACGATATCATTAGGGTTTATTGTCCTTAAATCTATCTCCGTCGGGAAACCATCCAGAACAATCAAAGGTTGTTTAACAGCATCAAAAGTAGAAACCCCGCGGATAGTCAGTTCACCGGTCTGCCCGTTATATACCAATCCGGGCACCTTGCCTTCCAGGCTCTCCAGGAAATTTCCGGTTATGGCCTCGCGCTGCTTGTAGGTTTCTTCGTTTACTGTGGAAGCTGCTCCCGTTAACTGATCCTTCTTGATTTTTTGATAACCTGTGTTGACAACAATGCCGACCTCTTCGAGTTTACTGCTGATCCGTACCATGGTTATGGACCCCAGAACAGCACCTGCCCTAACCTCTTTTGCCTGGTATCCCAGGTAATTAATCACAAGTACTGCATTTTCATCAACTTTCGGAATATAGAATTCTCCTCTGTCGTTGGCAATGGTAAACCGCTTTGTTTCCTTTATTCTAACAATAGCACCAGCAAGGGCATCTCCTTTCTCGTCAATTACTCTTGCCCTTACGTCAATATCTTTAAAAGCAGCTATAAGTTTATCAATAAATGAAGGTGATTTTTCCCTGATCAATACAGTTTTGTTTCCAATGGTATATTCAAAGGGTTGATTTTCCAGTATTTTTTCCAGGGCTGTTTTCAATTCGGCATTTTTGATGTTAATGTTAACAGGTTTTGCATGCTTAAGCGTTTCGTCTGAAACGAAGAAATCGTAGCCGGTTTGTTTGCTGATCTGATCAAAAACGCTTACGAGCTTTGCATTTCTTTCAGATAAGGTAATACGTTGTGCATAAGAACCAGCACTTACCTGAAGAATAGCCATAAACAATATGATGGTGGTTAGCCTCATGATCAGAAATAGGTTAACAATGAAGCGCGGTGGCGCCCATAGTTTTTGTAGGTAAAAATTGTACATTTGTTTAGTTGGTTGCGGCATTTGTCTTTCTCATTTTCCAGATGGTTGAAGACGAAAGCCCTTATTTGATAGGATTAGTTTAATATTAAAAGAGCCAACTGCTAAGCAGGTACCGTCGCAATCGGTACCTGTTTTATTCTATTTGGCCGGTTATTTGTTAATTAGCTATTTTTCTCCGATAACCGTAACCCTCCTTCCCTCTATTTTAAATTTGACTGATGTGCCAAACTCCATTAATGCAAGCACCTCACTGATCTTCTTAAACCGGGAAATCCGTCCGGTAAATTTTCCCTGCGGCAAATCATGCGCGTAAACTACATCTATGTTATACCACCTCGATAATTTCCGCATAACGTCTTGTATACTTTCCTCATTGAATTTGAAATAGCCATTCTTCCAGGCCACAATCGCTTCCGTATCTGCATTGCCAATTTTTATTTTTTCACCTTTTAAAACAGCCTTCTGGTTTGGTTTGAGGATCACATTTTGCCTGCGCTCTCCTCCCCGCAGAGAACTGTTCTTTTGCGGCCCAGAGGAGCTTATTTTAACACTACCTTCCAATAAAGTAGTTTCTGTAACCGGCTCATCACTGTAGCTGTTTACATTAAAATGGGTGCCCAAAACCTCTATTTTTTGCCCTGCACTTTCTATGATGAAAGGATGCACTTTATCCTTCGCAACTTCGAAATAGGCTTCGCCATCCAATTTTACCCTGCGTTGCCCAGTTTGATACGCAACAGCAGTGTAGGTTAACTTTGATGCAGCATTAAGCCATACTTTTGTACCATCAGATAAAGTAATCTGATAGGTTCCTCCACGGGGGGTATTCAACGTCATCTCGAGGCTGCCGGGAACCGAGCCCTTCGCGAGCTCAGCGGAGTTATTCGAAATGACGGCAGTGTTATCGTTATAGCGTAAATCCTCCCCTACAACAACCCCATTTTTAGCATCGCTAAGTGTTATAGTCTTACCACCGGGGAGGGTCAATGTTGCGGTATTTTTACCCGGCGCAATGTCGTGCTTCGCCACGTTATCCTGTCCCGGACCTGATCCGGGATCTTTCAGGATCTCAGGGCCGCTATTATAAAACCAGATGCCGAAAACAATCGCTGCTACCGCAGCGGCCGCAATGGCTATCCGTGGCCAGAGTTTAACTGTTGCTCCCCCCCTATCAGGTTGTTCTGCCCAGAACTGCTTTAAGGAAGCTACTTCCATTTTTACAAGCTCTTTTTCCATACCAGGCCAACCTATTTCCTCCTTTTGAAAAGCTTCACAGGCGGCATTATAGCGGGCAAGCTCAGCCATGCTGGCTTTACCTTCTGCTACTTTGCTTGCCAATTGGCTGAGTTCCTCCTTAGTCATTTTTAGTGCTTTATAGTAGTAAGTAACTTTAGTAAGTCAATTATTTACAGGAAATGAAAAAAAATATTGTTTATATTTTTTAATGGCAGCTAGATAAAGAAACTTATCCAGAAATACATTTTACCAAGGCTGCCCCGTAATTTATCCAGAGCCCGCTTAATCTGTACAGCTACTGTTACTTCCGATATTCCCAGCTTAACTGCAATCTCCTTATTGCTCAATTGCTCTTCCCTGCTTAATCTGAAAATCTCTCCGCATTTATCGGGCAACTGTTGTATAAGGGTGTCTATTACTACCTTAAGTTCCTTTAACTCCAGGCTTTCCTCATTCAATGTGTGCGTTTCAACGCTTGCGGCAGACAGCACGTAATTTGCTCTTACCTTGCCTTTACGGATATAATTTGCCACCTGATATTTAACCGCCATGATCAGGTAACCCTTAATGCTCCGCATCTGATGCTGCTGCCTGTGTTCCCAAAACCAAACCAATACATCCTGCACCAAATCACTACAAACCTCCTTATCATCAACAATGTGGTAAGCATAGCGGATCAATTCAGTATAATACCGGTGATGTACCTCGTTAAAAGCAATATGGTCTTCTTCTTTTAACAAAGACAAAAGTTCCTGATCGGTATATGTGCTATAAGCGGCCATTGGTATCCCTCTATATATGAAATTACGAAATCTTAGCAGCAATTGTAATCAGAAAAATATATTGTCTGGCAAAGAATTTTAGAAATATTTTTCATCTTATGTAGTTTACACTTTATTGAACATCAGAAAAATACTACGTTAGCGAAGATATATAAATATAAGAGACTGCAGATAGTGTTAAAAAAAATACAGCGGCTATTATATCATGACATTACTTCTTCTAGATACCAACAGTGTAAGAAATCTTCCAGGTAATACGTGTGCATAAGATGCGGGATGGCTTCTTTTTAAGAAGTGAGAGCTTTTACAAGCTGGCATCCGAAATAGATCTAAGAGATTCAGACCCGGAAGGAGGAAGTCGCATTATCGACAACAAAAAGTGTTGGTTCATTGCTGCTCAAGTCGCATAACCGCAATTGCAGTTTCCAAATCAAAATTAAGCCGGTGGTAAACCAGCTCATCTTCGCTGTTATCAACAAATCGTTGTAGCTCATTTGCATAAATCCGGCCCAGGTAGCGGCCATTTTTACAAATGGCTACCGAACTCAGGTTGTCTGTCGACATCATTTTTAAAGCGGTAACTACCAAATAGTCGGGATGCAAACAAGGTTCATCCTTATTTAAGTCATCAACGTAAGAGCGGTCATCTGTGATAAACGACAGCATGTCCATTTTTATAAGGTTTATTATAATACTTCTCAAATCTACCTGCAAAGGGCAAGCCTTCAAATAAAGAATCGGTAGAAAGGCAGTAGCTGTCGATGAAAAGCTTTCGCGAGATTCCCTTCTATCTCTGTTTGAACAAAGTTTCACTTCAGCTACAACTGACCAGGAACTGGAGTAAATCCGAAATGGAACTGTAGCGAAACCAAAGTTGTAGACCTTACACATTAAGTATCTTAAAAAGATAGTATCTTAGTCAGCTAAATTACCCCTTTCCCTATGAACAACATTTGCCCTGTATGCAACACCAGCTACCCCGATGATGTAAAATTCTGCATCAATGATGGTACTGTACTCACAACCACACCAACCCCGCAACCAACAGAAAACCCATTGACAGTAAACAATCCTTTTGAGCCCAAACGCACAACCCATATGGGTTATGCCAAGGCTGATATGGGCAACAGGTTCCTGGCCGCTTTGTTGGATGGTTTAATTGTACTTGCCCTCGCAATTCCCGGTTGTATTTTCTTTTTCCTGGCTTTTATGGCCGCTTATGGAAGGGAAGATAGCCTTACCATATTATTTGGCCTGCTTGGCCTTTTGCTTATTCTGCTGCCCATTGCTTATCAGCTTTTAAAAGATGGATTCGGACAAGGCCAAAGCTATGGCAAAAGGGCTTTAAAACTTGTGGTGATAGACCTGGAGACCAACAAACCCATCAACAAATCAAAATCCCTGGTCAGGAACATTGTATCGTGTTTACTGGGCCTGGTACCCATAGTAGGCAACTTTATAGAACCCATTATGGTGCTGGCTACCGAAGACGGCCGGAAACTTGGCGACCGCGCCGCCAATACCATGGTAATTGACAAAATAGAGCCTTTCAACTAAAACACTACTATGAACTGCATAAAATGTAATGCTCCAAATCTACCTGAAGCAAAATTCTGCGGAAACTGCGGCGATGAGCTCGCCCCTCAAACCAAGCTGGCAGACAATTACGCCATCAAAGCACTGCTGATCATCATTGGAATAGAATACCTGAGCACCCTGGTTAGCCTGCTTATTCAAAAGGTGGCTATTCCCTACCTACTTGGCAATGACTCCATCAGCTATGTTTATAATATTTACGGATGGACATCTGACATTATCGCCATAGCAGCCCTTCTTGCCTTTATGATTACTGTTAAAAATAAGCAGGTAAAATCGGCATTGATCATATTCTTTGTGTTAAGAATTGCATTCCTGATTGGTTTCAGGTTCATCAATCTCCCGATGTAGCATTGCTGCTTAGTGCAGCATTTTAAACAGCAGCTCTTTTAGCAGTTCGCCATCGGTAGTATTGCCGGTGCTGTCTACCCCTTTGCTCTTCAGGTCATACTCCCTCAGCAAGCCAATGATCTCAAAAGTTTTCGGCAAATTGTAGCTGCGCGCTGCAGTTTCAAAATCTTTCACAAAATAAGGGTTCACGCCCAGTTCTTTGGCGGCGTCACCCTTATTTGGCAAATAGTGGTATTTCAGGATTTTGGTGAAATAAGCACTCAGGTTAGCCATTACCATCACCATTGGGTTGGCCTTAGGGTTATCGCCAAAGTAATTGATGATCTGGTTGCACTTCAATACATTTCTTACCGCCAGGGCCTTTTGCAGCTCAAATACATTGTACTCTTTGCTGATGCCGATGTTCTTCTGGACAATATCCGTATCAATGGTAGTGTCCTTACCAATGTTCAGCAATAGCTTTTCAACCTCATTCGCTATTTTAGACAGATCGGCGCCCAAATATTCGGCCATCAGGGCCGATGCCTGCGGCGCTATCTTATACCCCTTTTCTTTTACCAGTTCGTCTATCCATTGTGCCAGTTTATAGTCCCTGACCAGGTCCGACTGGAAAACCACCCCGTTCTTATCTATCGCCTTATAGATCTTTTTACGCTTGTCGAAATTGCCGTATTTATAGCCCAGCACCAAAATGGTACTTGGCAAAGGTTTTTCGAAATAACTCAATACAAACTCGGCCTGCTTACTGCTGCCTTCTGCTTCTTTGGCCCATTTTAAATCTTGCGCCTCTTTTACCACGATCAGCTGATAATCAGACATCATCGGGAAACGTTTGGCCGCATTCATGATGGTAGCCATATCGGTATCCTTCCCGTACAATACCGTCTGATTAAAACCCTTTTCCATATCGTTCAGAATATGCTCTTCCATATAATGGATGATCTGGTCTATGTAGTAAGGCTCCTCACCATGTAAAAGGTAAACAGGCTTAAACTTTCTTGCTTTGATGTCTTTTATTATGTCGGCGGCACTCATATAATGCTGTAAACTTAGATAAAAATTTTGTCTACTTTTGCACAAATGTCATTTATACCTACCCCGCTTAACCTGCCTGCTTATCCTTTTAAAATTACCTTAAAGGATGCCCGGCATTTTATTTTCGACGAAGTGCGGAAAAAGCACCTGGTACTCACACCGGAAGAATGGGTAAGGCAGCATTTTATCCAATACCTGATCCTCGAAAAAAAATTCCCAAAGTCGCTCATACAGATTGAAGGAGGGCTTAACCTCAACAAACTTCAAAAAAGAACCGACGTGGTGATCTTCAACACCCGTGGCGAAAGGATTATGGTCATCGAATGCAAGGCCCCTGCTGTAAAAATCACCCAAATGGTATTTGATCAGGCAGCAAGGTACAATTCTGTGCACAAGACCAAATGGCTGGTGGTAACAAATGGTTTGAAACATTGTTATGCCACCATAAACCACCAGGAGGGGCAGTTCGCATTTGTGCCTGAATTACCGGAATACAGTTCGCTATAGTTTTTAAAGATGTTTTTAGAAAAATAAGGCCGTTCTGCTCAGGGGCTGCATAATTCCCGGTGAAGAACCGGGAAAGACGCTATGCCCCTTCACAGAAGGCATATTTTTCTTTTGGCATGATGCTTAACACTACAGTATCACCTATTGTTCGGTCATTCAGGTAAAACGCGAACAGCTGAAAAAGACAATCCAATTTAATGGCCTGTACAATACAATTTTAATAGCCTTTATTTTATTAAATAGTCTGCATAACTAAACGTAATGTTAAGTAACATCAACGCATATAACTAAATGCATGGTTAACACATATAACGGAATGCTATTTAACACAGCATAACCGGACACCAGGCTAGTACCCCTGCTTAACAGAAAAATTACCTTCTCAGAAACGGCCTAGCGTCTTTTTAGTTTTTTCATCAAGAAAAAACTGAAATTATGCAGCCGTTGAAGAGAACGGTTATTTTTCACTACCTCCACCAAGCGAACGGTACAAAGCAATCACTGCCTGCCATTGCTGCAGCTTATCGTCAATATCTTCCATTTGCGCGGCCAGTAAGTTCTGCTCAGAAGTCAGTACATCCGTATAATTCGTTGCCGAGCTGTAACGCAATAGCTTCTTGGTAAAATCAACAGATTTTTCAAGAGCTGCCAGTTGTTTTACCCTGATCTCCTGTTGCCTTCCCGCAGTCTGGTAAGCAAACAGCGCGTTCGACACTTCTTCTCCGGCCTTCAGTAAAGACTGCTGAAAATTCAATGCTGCCTCCTGCTGCGCAGCCTGAGCTGTGGCCAGCCGGGCCTTGTTGGCACCCTTGTTAAAAATAGGCTGTGCAATTCCGGCAGCTATATTACCGAACAGTCCGTCAGGTGTCAGCCAGTCCTTAAGACTAAAACTGGTAAAACCGCCATTAGCCGTAAGCGTTATAGATGGGTAAAACAGTTTCCTGGCTACATTCGTTGCTTCAAAGGCTGCCATGAAAGCATATTCAGCCTGCTTCACATCCGGACGGTTTTGCAACAATTGTACAGGTATTCCCGTCTTCAGATCGGTCAGCAAACGCTGCTCATTTAAAGATGAACGCCTGACCGCCGATGAAGGCCTGGCCAGCAATACATTCAGCGAATTTTCCGTCTCCCGGATCTGTTTCTGCAAACGGGGGATGGCTACTTCAGCGGCATACTGGCTCGCTTCGCTCTGTACTTCGGCCGCGCCCGTTACTACATTGGCCGCTTTCAGCGCCTTCATGGTACGTACATCCGTTTTCCTGTTATTTACGGTCTGCTCCAAAACCTGCAACTGCTGGTCAAGCGCCAGTAAAGTAAAATACCGACCGGCGATATCGGCGATCAGCTGCGTTTGCACCGCCCTGCGGGCAGCTTCGCTTTGCAGCAAAGTAGCCAGTGCGCCTCGTTTGGCACTTTTCAATTTCCCCCAGATGTCCGCTTCCCAGGTTGCCCGCAGGCCCATATCGTACTGCGTAGAGGAACTGATGATGCCAAACCCTTGCGGGAAGGACAGTTTAGACTGCGTTACACTTGCCGTACCATTCAAATCGGGCAAAAAGGCAGCTTTGCTCTGACGGAAGTTAGCACCTGCAGCATTGATGCGCTGCAGGGCTATTTTCATGTCAATATTCTGGTTCAACCCTTCTGCAATTAATCCTGTAAGGATGGTATCTGCAAACAGCTTTTTCCAGTGTACGGAAGCCATACTGCTCGTATCGGTTCCCTCCGCATCCCTGTACAGCTTACTAGTATCGAACTCAGGTTGCTGGTAAGGTTTGGAGATCCTGCATGAAGCAAAACCTACCAATACCAGCATTAATCCTATATATCTTTTCATTTTTATTCAATTATCTGTTATTCAATTTCAGCAGTTTTTGGTCCGCCGCTGATCTTTTCCTGCAAAGCCTGGAACACCACAAACAATACCGGGATCACAAACACCCCGAACACTGTTCCGATCAGCATCCCACCTACAGCAGCAGTACCGATAGAACGGTTACTGATTGCTCCGGCGCCTGTTGCAATCATCAATGGAAGCAATCCGAAAATGAAAGCAAAGGAAGTCATCAGAATTGGTCTTAGCCTGGCTACGGCACCTGCTATGGCCGATTGTACCAGGTTCCTGCCGCTTAGCCTGTGCATCAGGGCAAACTCTACAATCAGGATCGCATTTTTGGCCAGCAAACCGATCAGCATGATCAGACTGATCTGCAGGAAGATATTATTGTCCAGCCCAAACAAACGGGCAAACAAAAAGGCCCCCGCCAGTCCAATAGGTAGCGACAGCAATACCGAAAAGGGCAGGATATAGCTCTTATATTGCGCGCTGAGCAGGAAATAAATGAACAGCAAGCTCAACATAAAGATCAGTAAGGTTTGGTTACCGCTCGAGATCTCTTCCAGTGTTAAGCCGGAGAACTCAAAAGTATAACCCTGCGGCAAAGTCTGCGCAGCAACTTCCTGTATTGCTTTAATTGCATCACCCGAGCTGTAACCCGGCTTTGGCGCTCCATTTACTGCCCCGGCAGTGAACAGGTTAAAACGACTGATAAACTCAGGCCCGTAAACTTTTTTCAAAGTAACAAATTCCGATATCGGCGCCATTACACCGCGCTCGTTCCTTACAAAGATCTTGTTGATGGCCTCCTTGTTGGTTCTTTGTTCTGCCTCTGCCTGGATCATCACCCGGTATTGTTTACCGAAACGGTTAAAATCAGAAGCATAAATTCCGCCCAGGTAGCCCTGTAAAGTACCCAGAACCGTATTCACGGCCACACCTGCCTCCTTGCATTTGGCTACGTTCACACTTACCTCGTACTGAGGGAAACTTGTATTGTAGGAAGTTGCCGCGTACATAATTTCCGGGCGCTGGTTCAGCGCTCCCATAAACTTACCGATCACCCCGTCAAAAGCCTTGTAGCTTCCGCCGGTCTTATCCTGCAGCTGGAACTCAAAACCATCGTTATTTCCAAAACCCTGCAAGGTCGGGGCTGCAAAAAATATAATATTTGCCCCCTTAATGCCCGAAGTTTTGGCAAAGAGCTGACCTACGATACTTTTAATATCCTGGCCCTCTTTTGTCCTTTGTTTCCAGGGTTTCAGGCGGATAAAAATAGCCGCGTAAGAACTCCCGGTCCCGCTCATCAGGTCCATACCTGCCAGTCGGGCCGACAACTCCACTTCCGGTATCGACCTTGCAATGCTGTCAATCTGGTTGGCAATTACTTCCGTACGTTCCAGCGAGGTAGCCGGCGGCAGGATCACGTTACCATAAATTGACCCGCTATCTTCATTCGGCACAAAGCCCGTTGGCGTGGTCTTTACCAAAAACCAGAACAGCACCGAAAACAAAGCAATTCCCGCAAAGGCAATCCACTTTTTGTTCACCAGGAACACAACCGATTTCTTGTACCGGTTGGTCATGGCCGTAAAGGAAGCATTAAATCCGGCATAAAAGCGCTGCATAAAGCCTTTTTTAGGCTCGTCATGCGCACTATGCGGTTTCAGCAACAAGGCACACAAGGCCGGACTCAAGGTCAGCGCGTTTACAGCCGATATAATGATGGCCACAGCCAGCGTTAAACCAAACTGCTTATAAAACACCCCGACCGATCCGGTAACAAAGGTTACCGGCACAAATACCGCAGCCATAATCAGTGTAATGGAGATAATCGCACTGCTGATCTCGCTCATGGCATGCATGGTCGCCTTCTTGGCAGATTTGGCACCATGATCCAGTTTGGCATGCACTGCCTCCACTACCACAATGGCATCATCCACTACAATACCTATGGCCAGTACCAACGCAAAAAGGGTTAGCAGGTTAATGGTAAAACCAAACAGTTTCAGAAAAAAGAATGTTCCAATAATCGCCACAGGCACCGCAATAGCAGGGATCAACGTGGAACGAAAATCCTGCAGGAAGATGAACACCACAATAAATACCAGGATAAAGGCCTCAACTATGGTATAGATCAGTTTAGAGATCGAAGCATCCAGGAACTCATTCGCGTTTGCAAACACACCAATTTTCACACCTTTAGGGAAACTCTTTTCCGCATCTTTCAGGATCTTTTCGGTCTGCTTGATGATGTCATGCGCATTTGAACCAGCAGTCTGGCTGATCGCCACATAGGGCGATTGCTGCCCCTGTGCCGTTAAGGTAGCCGAATAGGTAAACGAACCCAATTTCACATCAGCCACATCCTTCAATTTCAACACCTGGCCGTTGCCTACCGATTTCAGAATAATGTCTCCAAATTCTGAAGCTTTTTCCAGCCGGCCGGTATATTTCAATGTATACTGAAAGCTCTGGTTACTGTTTTCGCCTACTTTACCCGGTGCAGCCTCAATGTTCTGCTCTGCAAGGGCGTTTACAATATCGCTGGGCATCAGGCCATAAGCAGCCATGACATCAGGCTTTAGCCAGATCCGCATGCTGTAGTCCATACTACCATATACCATCGCGTCACCAATTCCCTGAATCCTTTTGATCTGTGGAACAATATTGATCTTCAGGTAGTTTTCCAGGAACTTCTGGTCGTATTTGCCGTCTTCGCTATACAATAAAAAGCCCATCACCTCACTGTTCAGCCTTTTGCTGGTAGTGATCCCCATTTTTATCACCTCTGCAGGCAATAAACTGGTGGCCTTGGTAATCCTGTTCTGTACGTTAATGGCGGCCATATCAGGGTCGGTGCCCTGCTTAAAGTTAACCGTAATGCTGGCACTGCCATCGTTACTGGCCTTAGAGGTCATGTAGGTCATGTTCTCTACCCCATTGATCTGTTCTTCCAGCGGGGTGATCACACTTTTCATCACCACATCGGCACTGGCACCCTGATAAGCAGTTGTTACCTCAACTGCAGGCGGCGCAATGTCGGGATATTGGGATATGGGCAGGGAGAACAGGCCCAGCAAACCCAGAATGACAATGATCACCGATATTACCGTAGATAATACCGGGTTGTCTATAAATTTCTTTAACATCGTTATTTAAATATTTTGTATCAAATCTATTTTTTGGCGGCAGTGGCGTTAACCGGGTTTACAGGCTTAATCTTTGTCCCGTCGGTTAAACCGCCCATACCTTCTGTCACTACCTGGTCGCCAGCCTTAAGGCCTTTTTTCACCACGTAGCTCTGGCCCGAAGGCAGGTCCAGTACCTCTATCTCCGTTACCTTAACCACTCCGTCTTTGCCTACCACTACGGCCATCAGCTTTTCCTGCATCTCGTAAGTGGCACTTGCCGGGATCAGCACTGCATCCTTTACCTTAACCGGAATCCGGATGGTAGCGCTTGCGCCGCTCCTGATCTGCCCCTCGGGGTTAGGAAATCCTGCCCTCAGGTTTACAGCTCCGGTTTCGCTATTGATCAGTCCGCCAACACTTTCCATACGCCCTTTCAAATCGTACTCGGCACCATTGGCCAGCAACAGGGTTACTGGCGGAAAATGCTTCAGCTTGTCATTCATGCTTTTGCCCGCAAAACTCTCGGTAAAATCAAGGAACTGCTTTTCGTTGAACGAGAAATAAGCAAATACATGCGATATATTGGATACTGTAGTTAAAGGCATGGCCGAACTGCTGCTCACCAGGCTACCTGTTTTGTAAGGGATACTGCCCACTACACCATCAGCCGGACTGCTGATACTGGTATAACCCAAATTTGTACGGGCATTTGCCAGGCTGGCTTTAGCCTGTGCCAGTGCAGCCTCTTTGGCATGCAGGTTAAAATTGGCCGATTTCAGTTCATAATCACTGACGATGCCTTCCTTAACCAGCGGCAGGGTCTTTTCTACCTGCATCTTTGCCGTATTTACTTCAGCTTCTGCATTCTTAATGGCAGCAGCGGCAGTTCTTACTTCCTGTTCGTACTGCGGGGCATTAATTTTGAACAGCAATTGCCCTTTCTTTACTGCGGCACCTTCGTCAACAAAGATCTGCGCCACAAAGCCGTCTACTTTCGGACGGATCTCTATGTTCTGTTGCCCCTGTATGGTGGCAGGATATTCGGTATTGATGGTTGCTTCCTGGCTTTCAATGGTGGTTACAGGATATTCCTGAATGGCTTCCTGCTGTGCAGCAGGCTGCTCCGGCCCGCAAGCCTGCAATAAAAAGAGCAGTGAGGCTAATAAGGGTAATTTTATTGGTTTCATATTCATTTGTTTTATTGTAAAAAATAGGCGTCACCGTCCCCTACTCCCAAAAACACGGTGGTTTCCAGACAGTCGGCCTTCATTAAAATTGGTTACTGGATACCTGCTATTGCCAGGTTAAAATAGCGGGCCTCCGGTAGGTAAAGGGATTACATCAGGATGCATGGACAAATTATAATTCCTTATATGCTTATTATGTACAGCAAAGTTAGTACTTTTGTTAATAAAACAAGTCTTTACTTGTTTTATTAGATTATGAAGACAAATCGTTTTTTAATGTTGTTGAAGACCCGGGGTCCTTTAACAGCAACGGAAATAGCTAAAGAATTGAACATCACCACTGAAGGTGCAAGATTGCAATTGCTGAAGCTGACTGAAGAAGGATTGATACAATCTGTCAACGAATCTAAAGGGGTTGGCCGCCCCACTCAATATTTCAGCTTAACCGAACTGGGCAATAAAGGTTTTCCTGATACCCATGCAGAGCTTACGGTAAAACTGATCCAGCTGATGAAAGAAACACTCGGAGAAGAAGCACTTCAATCGGTCATTTCGGCCGGAGAAGAAAGGGCCAAACAACGTTACCAGCAGCAGCTCAACCAAAACCATAGCTTAGAGGAAAGGATAAAAACACTCGCCGAAATCCGCAGCCGCGAAGGTTACATGGCCGAATACAGTAAAGACGACAAAGGATATCTTCTAGTGGAAAACCACTGCCCCATCTGTGCCGCAGCCAAAATCTGCCAGGGCTTCTGCACCTCTGAACTCAATACCTTTAAATTTATACTGGGCAATGACGTCAGCGTTACCAGGGTAAACCACATCATTGCCGGCGACAGAAGATGCGCTTACCGCATTGTTCCTGTAGGTTATTAGCTTAAAGCGGCCAGACTTTCTTCAATGATCTTTATTTTGCCTTCTGCATCAGCCTGTTTGTTCCGCTCATTCTGGATCACCTCCGGTTTCGCATTCTGAACAAAACGCTCATTGCCCAGCTTGGCATTTACCGACTTCAAAAAGCCTTGCAAATAAACCAGTTCAGCATTTAAGCGTGTTCTTTCCGCATCAACATCAACCGCTTCATTCAGGTGAATAAAGAATTCATCGTTACCGATCATAAAGCTAACGGCACCGGCAATCTTATCGTTTACCAGCTCCACTTCACTGATGTTCGCCAGTTTGAATACAATATTCAGCCACTTTTCATAGTCCAGCGCCGAATTTACTTTAATCGCCAGTGGCAATGCTTCCTTAGGCGAAATCTGCCTGCTGTTCCTTACATTTCTGATCTCGGCAACCAGCGTTTTGATGACCTCTACATCTTTCAGTAAAGCTGCATCAGCTGCACCCGCAACAGGGTAGCTGGCTACAATACAGCAGTCCATTTCTCCTCTTGCCCCAAACAATTCATCATGCCAAAGCTCTTCGGTAAGGAAAGGCATAAAAGGATGTAAAAGCGTCAGTATTTTCTCAAAGAAGGCAACCGCAGCTTTCAGTGTTCCGGCATCAACAGGATGCTGATAAGCGGGCTTCACCATTTCCAGGTACCAGGCACAGAAATCGTCCCATACCAGTTTATAGGTGGCCATTAAAGCTTCCGATAAACGGTACTGTTTAAAGTTATCTTCAATCTCGGCAAGTGCTTCATTAAAGCGGCTTTCGAACCAAAGGATGGCTTGCTGATTAGGGTTTTCCAGGTTATCGTCAACCTCCCAGCCTTTTACCAGCCGGAACGCATTCCAAACCTTATTGGCAAAATTACGGCCCTGCTCGCAATAGCTTTCGTCGAACATCAAATCGTTCCCCGCAGGCGAACAAAGCAGCATTCCTACCCTCACCCCATCGGCACCGTATTTTTCAATCAGCCCAATCGGATCCGGCGAGTTGCCCAAAGACTTCGACATCTTACGGCCCAGCTTATCCCTTACAATGCCCGTTAAATAAACATTGGTAAAAGGTTTCTGTCCCCTGAATTCATGTCCGGCCATGATCATACGGGCCACCCAGAAGAAAAGGATCTCCGGTGCAGTTACCAGGTCATTGGTCGGATAATAATAATTGATATCCTTGTTGTCCGGATTTTTAAAACCATCAAATACCGAGATCGGCCATAACCACGACGAGAACCAGGTATCCATCACATCCGGATCCTGCTTTATAAAAGCAGCGAGCTGATTTTTACAACCTGCTTTTTCTTCGGCTGTAAAAGCACCATCAGGATCTTTCAGTTTCAGGAACTCATCCAATGCTTCTTCCTTGGTTTTGGCTACTACCCAGTTGCCCTGGTTATCGTACCAGGCCGGGATTTGCTGCCCCCACCAAAGCTGCCTGCTGATGTTCCAATCGCGCACATTTTCCATCCAGTGACGGTAGGTGTTCACGAATTTCTCCGGGATCAGCTTTACATCGCCGTTCAGCACATCTTCCAGTGCCGGTTTGGCCATCTGGTCCATCTTACAGAACCATTGCATCGACAGCTTAGGCTCTATCGCCGCATCGGTACGCTCAGAAAAACCTACCTGCGATTTATAGTCTTCCACCTTGTCCAGATGACCGGCCTCATCCAGCAGTTTGGCAATTTTTTTACGCGCTATAAACCTGTCTTCACCTACCAGTATCACGGCAAGTTCGTTCAGTGTTCCATCGTCATTTAAAATATCTATTACCGGAAGCTTATGTTTAACCCCCAGTTCATAATCGTTCAGATCGTGCGCAGGTGTTACTTTCAAACAGCCGGTACCAAAATCCATCGTTACGTACTCGTCCTCAATCACCGGAATTTCACGGTTAATCAAAGGAACAAACACCTTTTTACCTTTCAGGTGAGTGTAACGCTCATCATTAGGGTTGATACAGATCGCCACATCCGCCATAATGGTTTCCGGGCGCGTAGTAGCAATGGTAATGAAATCTTCAGCACCTGAAACCGTGTATTTGATATAATACAGCTTCTGGTTTACTTCCTTGCGGATCACCTCTTCATCAGAAACTGCCGTTTTACCTGCCGGATCCCAATTCACCATACGGATGCCCCTGTAAATCCAGCCTTTCCTATACAGGTGAATGAAGCTATCAATAACCGCATCCGAAAGGTCATCCTCCATGGTAAAGCGCGTACGATCCCAGTCGCAGCTGGCGCCCAGCTTTTTCAATTGTTCAAGAATGATGCCTCCGTACTTCTCTTTCCATTCCCAGGCATATTTCAAAAATTCTTCCCTGCTGATGTCGGCCTTATTGATACCTCTTTCTTTCAGCATAGCAACCACCTTCGCCTCTGTAGCAATAGAAGCGTGATCGGTACCCGGAACCCAGCATGCGTTTTTTCCCTGCATGCGGGCCTTACGGATCAATACGTCCTGAATGGTGTTGTTCAGCATGTGTCCCATGTGCAGCACACCCGTCACGTTTGGCGGAGGGATGACAATGGTATAGGGCTCACGCTCATCTGGCTCAGAATGAAAAAATTTCTTTGAAAGCCAGTAACTGTACCACTTATCTTCTGTCGCTGCCGGATCGTATTTAGTTGAAATGCTCATTGTATTTTGAAAGTATCAGAATTTGAAAGCGCAAAATTAAAGAAAAAAATACAGATACTCCTCGCCTCCTCAAACATTTTGCGGAAGGGCAAAATGTTTGCATGTCGGCTCCGAGCACTGAATTTTTCTGGAAAAAGAAAACCTATAGAAGGAAAGCAACAAAAACGTTCAATCCTGTACGGATGGTTTTAATGGCCTTACCCAGATGCGCCTCCACAGTTTTTTCTGAAATACCAAGCTGCCCGGCAATTTCCTTCTGGCTAAAGCCCTGTTCCCTGCTCAAGCGGTAAACCAATTGACATTTTTCGGGAAGCCCCGTGATCAATTGTTCCAGCTGACCTTTAAGTTCCATAAATTCCAGCCACTCTTGTGTGGAATCGTCCAGCAACCTTTCTTTTCCAAGGCTATCGGCGTACTTTTTCTGGTTCAGCTGTTTTTCCAGCATTTTAATCACCCGGTACTTGGCCGATACAGCCAGGTAGCTGTTCAGGCTTCCGGTAATATTTAGGCTGAGGCGGCGGTTCCACAGGGAGATGAAGATATTCTGTACAACCTCTTCCGCATCCTCCAGCTGCTCCAGTTTGTGTGCTGCCACGCTGAAAAGCTTGTCCCAGTAACGCTCATAAATTTCTGCAAATGCAGATTTATCATCTTGTTTCAAGGCCGCTACCAATGCAATATCGCTAAAAGTCTTGTAAGCTGTCATATCAATACCGATGATCGTTATTTTCAAAAACGATTACACGTTTACCCTCAAGGGAAAACTTATAATCTGTAGCCACCTCTATGATGTGAAGAAACTCTTTCAGGCTCGTCCTGCGGCTAATTATGCCTGTCAAATGCATTCTTTCGCCCGGAACCTTATGGTATTCCAGTTCCACATTGTATTCCCTGGCAATTACACGCATCACCTGGTAAACATCATCATTGTCAAAATACAATGCCCCGAACCTCATCCAACCTTCATCTATTTTCACTTCCTTAGCACTGAAAATACCATTCCTGAAGCTCACCTGTTCATTTCTGGTTAAAAGGGTACTTTGGCTTCCTGAACTCAGTTTAACCACTCCTTCGAAAACGTGAGTTTTTACTTCCGGATCCTCGGGATAGGCACTCACATTGAATTTAGTACCAATAACCACAATATCCAGGGCTTTTTTGTTGTTGATCACCTTCACCTGAAAGGGCTTTTCAGGATGATGTGCTACCTCAAAATAAGCTGCTCCCGAAAGCCTGATGTTCCTGGTATTTCCAGGGAACTCGACCGCCCAACTCATGGAACTTGCCGCACCCAGCCAAACTTTTGTCCCGTCTTCCAGCAATACCTGATGGTGCGAACCCCTCGGCGTTTCAATTTTAACCAAGCTGTTTCCACTGCCCGAAGTAAAACGCTGTGCCTCTGCTTTCATATTAAAAATGGAATCTTCCAATAAAAACTGACGGCCATCCTGATCGGTCAGCACCGCCACATGTTTACCATGGCCATATTCTTTAGCCAGCTGCTCCAGGTCGAAATGCCGGGCTGGCTGTAAATAGAAATACAGTGCTACAGAAAACAGTACTGCTATAGATACCGCAACAGCAACAGATTTCCAAAGCTTTCTTCCCTCTGGCTCTCTCCTGTCTTCAATACCTGCCAGCACCTTTTCATAAATACGTTCTTTATGCATTTGACAATCAGCTGCAAATTCAGCCGGAATAACAAGTGGCTGGTCCTGGTCGCGCTGGTACCAGTCGTTAAATTCCTGACGTTCCTCCGGACTGATACTTTTGTCAACCCATTTTACGGCAAGCTCAGCATATTTTTCTTCTGATTGGCTCATAACATATCGTAGTTTACAAATAGGTCTCCTGAAAGTACAAAATCCCTTAGTCATCACAAGAAAAAAAAGATCTACTAAGTTTTTCTGAAAAAAAGGTAATAAAAAGGGGACAGTGGTTTTACTACTGTCCCCCCTTTTTATTCCACAGAAAAATTACCTTCTCAGAAACGGCCTAGCGTCTTTTTAGTTTTTTCATCAAGAAAAAACTGAAATTATGCAGCCGTTGAAGAGAACGGTTATTTTTCCTGTTATTTTTCCTTACGTAAATAAAGCTCAAAATAATCCGTTACTTTCTGGTATAAATGTGCCCTGTCTTTGCCAATCACATTGTGTTCATGACCAGGATAGATCATGTAATCGACCTGCACACCTTTATCAACGGCATGTTTCACAAAATCTACAGAGTGCTGCTGCACCACTACCGGGTCTTGCTGACCATGAATCAGCAGCAATTTACCTTTCAGCTGATCTACTTTATTGCTAAGGTAAGTTGCGGCATAACCTTCAGGATTTTCCTGCGGGGTATCCATATAACGTTCGGTATACATGATCTCATAAAAAGCCCAGTTGATTACGGGTCCGCCTGCGACAGCAGCCTTAAATATACCAGGGTGTGTCAGCATAAAATCTGTAGTAGCAAAACCGCCAAAACTCCAGCCAAAAAGTCCCATATTGGCTGCATCTACATAAGGCAGGCCTTTCAGGTAATCTACAGCACTCATCATATCTTCCATTTGTACATCACCTGCCCTGCGGAACATCGATTGTTCAAAAGCACGGCCACGGTTGTCACTGCCCCTTACATCAACAGTAAGCACCACATAACCACGCTGCGCCATGTACCTCGACCAGTAGTCGCCCGCACCCGCATTCCAGCCATTCATCACCAGCTGGGCATGCGGACCGCCATACCAGTACACCACAACCGGATATTTTTTACCAGCTTCATAACCAACAGGCTTATACAAGCTGGCATACAGATCGTCTCCTGATTTGCCCTTGATGGTAAAGATCTCGGATTTCGCTGTAGCATAGGCCGCAAGGGGGTTCGCCGCTTTGAGCAGTACTTTGGTTTTCGATGATGCGCTTTCTACCAACTGGATTACCCGTGGATCATCCGGAGTGCTGCAAACATCTATCACGGTATTGCCCGAAGTGCTCACCTGTGTGCTGTGCATCGCAAAGCCCTGGGTAATGCGTTTTGATTTGCCCGATTTCAGGTTCAGCTCATACAAATTCCTTGTAATCGGCGATTCTTCAGTAGAAACATAGAACAACCTGTCGCCCTTGGCGTCAAAACTTTTTACTTCCAGTACCTCCCAGTTGCCTTTAGTCAGCTGCTTCAGCATTTTGCCTTTTAGGTCATATAAATAAAGGTGGTTCCATCCATCCCGGTTGCTCTGCCATATAAATTTCGAAGCATCATTCTTAAGGAACAGCATCGGCACCAGGGGCTCTACATACTTGTCGTCTTTTTCTTCAAACAGTGTTTTCAGCAATTCACCCGAAGCCGCATCGTACTGGTTCAGCTTCATGTGGTTTTGTCCGCGGTTCAAAACAGCGATATATACATATTTATCGTCGGGGCTCCAGGCAATATTGGTCAGGTATTGCTCCACCGGCTCACCCGTTTTCAGGTAAACCAGGGCTTTTGTTTCGGCATTATACACACCTACAGTCACCTGGTGGCTCTTATCACCCGCCATAGGGTATTTGATGTTCACGTTATGGGCAGGTCTGGTAGTCCAGTCGATGATCGGGTAGTCCGTAACCATGCTTTGGTCCATACGGTAAAAAGCAAGCTGCTTGCCGTTGTTGCTCCAGAAAGTACCTTTGCTGATGCCAAACTCATCGCGGTGTACGGAAGAAGCGTACACAATATCTTTAGTACCATCGGTAGTTACCTGCTTCTGATCGCCACCTTTGGCCACAAACAAATTAAAATTATCCAGATAAGCTACATAGCCTGCCTTACTTTCTTCTACGTTACCCTTACTGGCAACAGCCTGATCTACAAGTACCCTTAGCGTATTTTTTGCCGGGTCCAGTGCTACTTTACTACCGTTCAGCGTAAGGATCCATTCCGGTCCCTGGTTAAACTGGATCATCGGCATCATTTTCAGTGTATCCTTTTGCGCTGCTTTTAATTTCTGGTTCAGCTGGCCCAAAGAAAGAAAAGGCTGGTCTGATGCAGACTTTGCATTGCCGCTAAACCACACCGGCGAATTGCCTATACGCTTTGCATACACATAATCTTCAGTTCCGTATATAAATTGAATCTGCGACAGGTTTTCAGGGGCCAGCGTAGTACGGGCATTGCTCATGGCATCCTGCATGGTCAGCTGTTTGTTTTGCGCAATACCGCTAAAAGCGATGGCAAACATGGGAAAAAATAAAATCAGTCTTTTCATTAGGTTAATTCCTGATGGGTTTAATGCTATCAAATAAATTAGTTCTGCCAAACTTAGATAAAATGTTGCAAATATCATCCTTTCTTGACTTACCTTTGATGTGTGAAGAACATCATTATTGGCTTACTCTTTGCAATGTTCTGGGCATCAGCTTCGGTAGCCACCAAATTTGGCATCCATTCTGCTCCTCCGCTGATCCTGGGTAACACCCGTTTTTTCATAGCCGGACTGGTGTTGCTGGGTTATTGTTACCTGATCAGCAGGGATGAGCAATACCGCCTCCCAACGTATACAGAATGGCGGCAACTCGCTATTTTCGGTTTTTTAAATACTACGGTATACCTCGGACTGTATGTATGCGCCATGAAATATACCGCAGCAGGTATAGGCAGCTTATCCACCTCTACCAATCCGCTGCTCATTGTACTGCTTTCCTCCTGGTTAATGGGACGCCGGCCTGCAAAAACAGAAATATGGAGTATCCTCATTGGCATGGCAGGCATTGCCCTGGCTACCTATCCCCTGCTCAAAAGCAGCGACACCACCATCCTTGGTGTCGTGATCCTCATGGTCAGTATGGTTGCGGTATCTTTTGCCAGCGTTTACTATGCACGTATCCAGTGGACCTTACCCAACCTGCTCATCAATGGCTGGCAGGTGAGCCTCGGCGGCCTGTTCCTGCTCCCCTTTACTTTTATCTTCAGCGATTTTTCTGCCGTACAGCTGGATGGCCGGTTCATCTATTCCGTTTTATGGCTCAGTCTTGCTGTCTCAGTAGTCGGCCTAATCTGCTGGTTCTACCTCTTAAAAATAGATACTGTAAGGGCCTCGCTATGGCTTTTTCTATGTCCGCTTTTTGGCTTCTTTTATGCCTGGTGGCTGCTCGGCGAACCCATCACCCTGTATACCGTTTTTGGCACACTGATGGTGATTGTAGGACTCTACATCGGACAGCGCAAAAAAATGGGCACTTAACATAAATTTTGCAAGCTGCACAATATTATTTGTTAAAATATGTTAAATAGATATAAAATACCAAGAGATGAAGTCTATAAATGTATTTTCTTTTACCGGTACCATCCTCAGGAAGCTTGGGCTCACCAAGATTTATTACTGGTTTAACAAGTAATAATTTCATTATACAGGATGCTTCTTTAAGCGCATTTATTACTTTTATATCAATGATGTAACCTTGCATCAACTAATATATGATCATGAAAGTAAGACCACTCAAAACCTGTTTTGCCGTTTTGGGCATCATAGCGGCTGGCTATTCGGCCAATGCACAATCCACACAAAAATTCATAGACCCCGCCAATATGGACCTTTCGGTAAAACCGGGAGATGACTTTTACCGCTATGCCAGTGGCACCTGGGTTAAAAACAACCCCGTTCCCGCAAAAGAAACCCGCTGGGGCAGCTTTAATGCCCTCAGAGATTTCAACATCAATGCTGTAAAAGGCCTGGTGGAAGAGGCGGCTGCCAACCGCTCCGCAGCTGTAGGATCAGTAAAAAAACGTGTAGGCGATTTTTACCTGGCGGCGATGGACAGCATGACCATCGAAAAACTGGGTTATACTCCAATTAAACCGGAACTGGGAAAAATCAAACAGCTCAAAAGTACAGCAGATCTATTGAACCATATCGCATATATGCGTACCACAGGTCTTGCCGCCCCCCTGTTTGGATTCGGCGTTGGGCAGGACAGGAAAAATGTAAACAAATACCTGCCGCAACTCGCACAAGGCGGAACTACCCTACCCGATCGCGACTACTACCTGAAAGACGATAGCAGGAGTGTAAAGATCCGCGAGGCTTATACCGCTTACATGATCAGCCTGTTCAAATTAACCGGAAGCACTGCCGCAGATGCAGCAAAAAAAGCTGCTGTGGTTATGGCCATAGAAAAACAATTAGCAGAGGCTCAGCTAAGCAGGGTAGAAATGCGCGATCCCTACAAAACCTATAATAAGTTCACCGTAGCAGATTTCAGCAAAACCACGCCCGGAATCAACTGGTCATCCATGTTTACTAAATTCCTGGTAAACGGACAGGATACGGTACTGGTTTCAACCCCAAAATTCTTTGTAAGTATGAACAGTATGCTTAAAACTGTTCCCTTGGGCGACTGGAAAACCTACCTGGAATGGAATGTATTAAAAAGTGCAGCACCCAACTTAAGCAGCCCTTTTGTAGATGCCACCTTTGCCTTTAACCAGGCGCAAACCGGACAAAAAATACAAACCCCGCGCTGGCAAAGGATGTCGCAACTAACAGACGGCACCATCGGCGACCTGCTGGGCCAGCTTTACGTTGCCAAATACTTTAAGCCCGATGCCAAGCTGAGGATGGACGAACTGATCGCGAACCTGCGGAAAGCCTTTGAGATCAGGATCAAAAACCTGGACTGGATGAGCGATGTAACCAAACAAAAAGCCCTAGAAAAGCTGCATGCTTTCAGGCCAAAAATAGGTTATCCATCTAAGTGGAGGACGTACGACGGGCTGGTGATCACACCACTAACCTACCTGCAGAACCTGCGCAATGCCGGGGCCTGGGGCTACAAAGAGATGGTAGACCAACTGGGTAAGCCGGTTGACCGCACGCGCTTTGGCATGACGCCACCTACAGTAAATGCCTATTACAGTCCAACCATGAACGAGATCGTATTCCCCGCAGGGATTTTACAGTTCCCCTTCTTCGACCCTAATGCCGATGATGCAGTAAACTACGGTGGCATAGGTGCGGTAATCGGACATGAGATGTCGCATGGCTTCGACGATACCGGCAGTCAGTACGACAAAGATGGCAACCTCCGCAACTGGTGGACAACAGAAGACCGGGATAAATTCAACGCAAAAACAAAATTACTGGGTGAACAGTTTGATGGGTACAAGGTGCTGGATACCATCTCCGTGAACGGCAAATTCACCATGGGTGAAAACATAGGCGACCTGGGTGGTTTAAATGCGGCCTATGAAGCATTTAAGATGACCAAACAAGGTCAGGGCAATGACAAAATAGATGGTTTTACCCCAGACCAGCGTTTCTTTTTATCCTGGGCACAGGTTTGGAGGGGAAATATCCTGCCCGAAACTGCTGCGCAAATGATAAAAACCGATCCGCACTCACCTGGCCAGTTCCGGACTATCGGCGCTCCTGTAAATATGGACGCGTGGTATAAGGCCTTTGATGTGAAGCCTGGAGATAAGTTGTACAAAAAACCAGAAGACAGGATCAGGCTCTGGTAAACCTTTCCTAAAAACAAGAAGAGGATACACATTGCGTCCTCTTCTTGTTTAAATTTTAATCGTTACCGGCTCCTCTTTTCCATTGTGACAGCTTGCGCAGGAAATATTGATCAGTTTTCCTTCTTTATCTTTTTGATGGAAATATTTCTTGTTGATCTTGGCAGTCATCCGCATCATGTCCCTGGCAATCTCTTTTTTAGGATTGTCATCGCTGGCAAAATCAAGCTTCTTAGGATTGTCTTTTCTTGGGGAATGACAGAAGCCGCATTTTACTCCTAAGGCTGCTTTAAAGCCATCCATAACCTCATCCAGGTCGTCGTGGCTGATGTTTTTGGGCAATACTTTAAGATTGGTCGGTTTTGGTTCCTGTTGCTGCTGTGGCATAAAAGCACTCAGCAGTATTGCGGTGCCCAATAATATTGAAAGAGTAATGGTTTTCTTGTATTGCATAACAATGATTGTTTGATACCATCTAATTTAACGAGATTAGATTATTATGACAAATCTATTGCTTATTGGGAATGGATCTTAATTTAAAATCAGGCGTACTTAGCCTGTATCTTTTTAGACAACTTACTCAGCACCAAAGACCTTGAAACAGCCACACGATCCTTTAACTCATTATCGGGCATCGCATCCAGGCCGGTAAGGGTTACCCACTGCCTTTTGGCCATATGACGGGCCTGCTGAATGCCTGGTCTTGCCACTAGCGCATCAAAGTCATCCGGATTACATTTGATGCTCAGGTGTCCGTCTTCCAATGATGCAATTACGAATATCTTTTCCTCAATCATAAAGCAAAGATGCTCCCATTTCATGCCCTCGGTAGTACCATTTAAGCTTAAACAAAACTCCCTGAATGTTTCAATGTCCATAACAATTGATTAGTGTTTAAAGTTAATCAGTTTTAGCTAAGTTTGTAGCAAATGAACAAAATTACCTTAACTGCCGACGGTTCAAATACCTTGTATAATGAAGCTATTGGGGAGCATTACCACTCCAAACATGGTGCCCTTCAGGAAAGTAAACATGTATTTATTGAGGCTGGGCTGAAACATACAGCTGCACTTTTCCCTGATCAGGAAATCAGTGTACTGGAAGTTGGTTTTGGCACCGGATTAAACTTCCTGCTTACGGCTGCCTGGGGCGCTGAACAGCAGGTACCTACTATGTACACCGCACTGGAAGCTTTTCCGCTGCCCATTGAAGAACTGGGATCAACGGGCTATCAGAATTATGTGCCCGCTGAAATCTGGGAAGGCCTGGTGAACAATTACGGTAAAGCCCTGCAGCAAACCGTAAACATTGCTCCACAGCAGCAACTGAGAATTATGCATACCTATTTGCACAGGTATGAAACCAATATGCAAGTTGACCTGTTGTACTACGACGCCTTTTCCGTACAGCACCAACCGGAAATGTGGACGGATGAGATCATTGCACATACCTGCAAATTCCTGAAACCGGGCGGTATTTTTGTAACCTACGCCATTACCGGCAAATTAAAAAGGGCTTTAAAAGCGGCGGGCTTTACAATAGAAAAATTGCCGGGGGCACCAGGCAAAAGAGAAATGTTAAGGGCCAGAAAAACAGAACAATGGAAAAAAGAAAATTAGGCGGTTCAGACCTGTTTGTTTACCCCATTACTTTTGGGGGCAACGTGTTTGGCTGGACCATAGACGAACAAAAATCATTTGAGATACTGGACGGCTTTACCGCTGCAGGTTTTAACTTTATAGACACAGCCGATTCCTATTCGCATTGGGTGCCGGGAAATAAGGGCGGGGAATCGGAGACGATTATCGGCAACTGGATGGAACGGCGAAAAAACCGGAAACAGGTGATTATCGCCACCAAAGTAGGTTCCATACCAGGAACAACCACAAAAAGCCTGGCTAAAGACTATATACTGAAGTGTGTTGACGCCTCTTTAAAAAGGCTGAAAACCGATTATATAGACTTATACCAATCACACTATGAGGATCTGAATACCCCGATTGAAGAAACACTGGAGGCATATGATCAGCTGGTAAAAGCCGGAAAGGTTCGCTGGATCGGCGCTTCCAACTATTCAGTGCCTGGTTTGCTGGCTGCATTGGACGCTTCCGAAAAGCTGGGGTTACCAAAATACCAGAGCTTACAACCCGAGTACAACCTGTACAAACGTGAAGGCTATGAAAAAGAACTGGAACAGGTGGTTGTTGACCAGAACCTGGGTGTAATTAACTATTATGCCCTGGCTAGCGGCTTTTTAAGTGGAAAATATAGGTCGGAGGCCGACCTCAATAAAAGTCAGCGCGGTGCCGCTACCAAAAATTACCTGAACGAACGCGGCTTTAAAATATTGAAGGCTTTAGATGAGGTTTCGGAGCAATACAATGCCAGCCTGGCCAGTATTGCCTTAGCCTGGCTCATTGCCCGCCCCTCTGTTACAGCGCCCATAGCCAGCGTGACCAGTTTGCCGCAGCTGGAAGATCTGGCCAGGGCTGCAGAACTGAAACTGAACAATGAAGATATTGCCATATTGGATGAAGCCAGCAGCTGGCAATAATTATTTTGGCAGGGCATTTGTTTTTGGTTAATTTAAATCATTATTAATCTCATCTGCCCATGAAACAGGTCTCCCTACCCTTTTACACCAAGCTGGCCATGGTGTTGTTCTCTATTATCTGTGCCGGTTACCTGGCTATTTTAGGTCAGACTATCCTTGCACCCTTGCTTACTTCCTTTTTACTGGCCCTGCTGCTATTGCCGATGGCCAATTTTATGGAACGCAAATGGCGTTTTAAAAGAAGCATAGCCTCCATTATAGCTGTAGTGCTGATGATTGGAGTCATATCCGGGATACTCTATTTCCTGGCCAACCAGCTTACCGACCTCTGGAAAGACTGGCCCTTACTGAAACACCAGGCCGAGAGCTCTTTTCACCATGTACAGGATTGGATATCAAGAACCTTTGATGTGAACACCCAAAAACAGATCGATTACCTTAAAGATAGTGCCAGCAGTGCCATTGCCACCAGCGCCTCTGTATTGGGCGCAACTTTACTTACACTTTCTTCAACCCTGCTGTTCCTTTCTTTTCTCTTGCTGTTTACTTTTTTCATCCTGAATTACCGCGGGATCCTGTTCAGGTTTCTGACCTCGGTATTTGAAGAAAAGCACACCCAAAAGGTAAGCGAAATTGTACGACAGATCCAGTACATCATTAAAAAATACATTACCGGCTTGTTTCTGCAGATGCTGATCGTTACTGTTTTGATGATCTTCACCCTGTGGGTGCTGAACGTAAAATATGCGGTACTGCTAGGACTGATCTCGGGGATTTTCAATATCGTTCCTTATATCGGCATTTTTACGGCTTTGCTGATCAGTGTACTGATCACCTTTGCAACCGCAGGGGCTGGCAAGGTTTTACTGGTACTGATTGCCTTTGTGAGTATCCATGCTTTGGATGGTAATGTACTAATGCCATTGGTTGTAGGCTCTAAAGTAAAGATCAATGCTTTGTTTGCTTTTATTGGTATTGTGGTAGGTGAAATGATCTGGGGCATATCGGGTATGTTTTTGTGTATCCCTTACCTGGCCATGCTTAAGATTATATTTGACAAAGTAGAACAGCTGAAACCCTGGGGTATTTTACTGGGCGGTGAAGAAAAGCCGCAAAAGAAACGCCGGGTATACCGCATTACCAAGAAAATAAAACTGGAAGAACAGGAGTAATTTGCTCTTTTTTAAGCGCAATGATGATTACCTTTAAGCCCATAAAATAATCAATTTTATTATGCCCAATCATGTTGCTCCTTTAACTGCTCCTGAACCTTCTGCAGCTTTCTTAAGATTGTTAAATGTACTGAACACCCTGCGTACCGAATGCCCATGGGATAAAAAACAGACCATGGAAACCTTAAGGCACCTGACCATCGAGGAGACTTATGAGCTTTCGGATGCCATTTTGGAAGGCAATCTGGAAGAGGTAAAAAAAGAGCTTGGCGATGTGATGATGCACCTGGTATTTTATGCCAGGATTGCTTCGGAAACTAATGATTTCAACATTACCGATGTCCTGAACGGGGTATGTGACAAGCTGATCAGCCGACACCCGCATATTTATGGCGATGTGGAAGTAGCAGATGAGCAGGATGTGAAACGCAACTGGGAGAAATTAAAATTAAAGGAAGGCAACAAATCTGTACTGGCCGGTGTTCCTGCGGGACTGCCTTCGCTGGTAAAAGCGAGCCGCATTCAGGAAAAGGCACGTGGGGTGGGCTTCGACTGGGAAGACAAAACCCAGGTTTGGGAAAAGGTGGAAGAGGAAATGCAGGAGTTTAAGCAGGAGTTTAACGTGCTGGACAATGAGGCTATTGATGTTGAAAAGGCGGAAAGCGAATTTGGCGATCTGATGTTCTCATTAATCAATTACGCCAGGTTTATCAACATTAACCCGGAGAATGCACTGGAAAAAACGAACAAAAAATTCATTAAGCGTTTCCAGTATCTGGAAAGCAAGGCCAAAGAGAATGGCAAGGCGCTGCAGGACATGACGCTGGCAGAAATGGATGTGTACTGGAACGAGGCGAAGCAGCTTTAGCTGTGCTTCTTTTTCATGTTCATTTTGGCCTTCTGTCCTATTCCGTAATTGTAATTTTTTGAGTTGCTTTCTTTCTTTTCGTGATAGGCACCCCCACCTTTGGGAAGGTCATCATCTTCCTTTTTTGTTTTGGCTGCAGTTTTTACGGCCTTATCGATCACAAGCTCTTCCGGAAGATCCATGACTTCGATCTTTTTGCCCATAGCCTGTTCTATCTTTTTTATTTCCCCCAGTTCCAGATCTGATGCAAAGGTGATAGCTACCAGCTCTTCTTCGTTATTTTTTACTACCCTGCTTAAAAAAAGCTCTTTTTCTTCGGGAACTTCGAAATGGAATATGAAATGAATACCTGAGAAGTCAGTTCCGGAAAAGCCTTCGTTGGCAGCGATCAACACCCTGGCTTCCGGGCTTTCTTTAAAATCGTCGATATGGTCGAACCCTTCTTCATCAAAAAACAAGGGGTTTAGAACTGAAACATCTCCCGGACGGGCAGTACGTAAACTCTTGCCCAGCTTTTGTGCGGTTAAACGTGTATTTACAAATACCAGTACTTTATCAAACACCTCTTCATCGCTAAGCAACAGGTTGAGGAGGTTGACTTTTGTTTTAAAGTTAGGCAGCTGGTACAGCAGCAGTTCATGGGTTTCTGCTTCGGCACTGCCCAATTCTTCCACTTCCACAGTTGCAAAAGGGAAATTCATGAACTGATCGGTCAGCATGTTCAGTTTGTCGTGAACCACTGTAGTAAAGATCAGGTGTTGTACTTTCCCCGCACTCCGGGCCAGCTCGGCCACAGGCAATTGCATACCTTGCTTGACAATAAGCTCAGCATCGTCAACGATGAGCATCTGCAGGCGGTTCAGGTTAAGGCCAAGCTTGAGATATACCGCGCGTGCCCGCGTTGGTGTAGCCACAACGATATCTATACCGTCTAAAAGGATATTGATGTCTTCTTCCATCCCTCCTGTACCATACAGGCCAATGATGCGAAGGTTCCTGTTCCTGCTGAGCCGCATAAATTCTGCAATAACAGCTTCAACGCGTTCTCCATCGGGCACCAGGATCAACACTTTAGGGGCTTCGTCGGTACTGTACTTTAACTTCATTAAAACGCCAAGCACATAAGCGGTGGTTTTACCGCAACCTTCAGGTCCGATGGCAATGATGTCCTGTCCGCCAATAATTCTGGACAGGGTTTTTGCCTGGATTTCCTTTGCGGAGATGTATCCGGCATCGGTCATGGCTGTGATAAGGGGCTTGCTGAGTTTTAATTTATCTAAGGACACGGTATCTTTATAATTGATGAAGCCACAAATTTACGCAAATAAATTACAAGCCGGGTGCTTTTATAAAACCAGGGCTTCTTTGTTGTATTTATTCCTGTATTCTATAGGCGATAAGCCTGTATTTTTCTTAAAGATAGTACGAAAGGCCTTGGTATCAGAATAGCCTACATCACACATTACTTCGGTGATGTTCTTGCGGCTGGTCTCAAAATCTTTCTTTGCGGCTTCGATCTTTACCCTCTGGATGTACTCGGCAACGGTATTGGTGGTTGCCTTTTTAAAGCGGCGCTCAAAGCTCCTTCGGCCTATCGCCAGCATATCCGATAGCTGGTCTACACTGATCTTGTCCTGAAAATTAAGCTCTATAAAGTCCTGGGCTTTTTTAATGGATTCGTCCTGATGGTCGCGCTGCCCCTTAAACATGATAAAAGACGACTGACTGCTCCTGTCTATCTCGATGGCAAAATACTTTGAACAAAGGATCGCCATTTCACGGTCGGTATACTTTTCCACCAGGTAGAGCAAGAGGTTCCAGAAAGAGTTTGCCCCTCCGCTGGAATAGATCCCGTTTTCATCGGTAACCACCTTATCGGACACCATTTCCACTTCGGGGAACATTTTGCTGAAATGATGGGCCGACAGCCAGTGCGTGGCACAACGTTTTCCGTTAACGAGTCCCGTTGCAGCCAGCAGGAATGCACCTACGCATAAGCTGGCCACCTCAGCCCCTGCTTTGTGCTGCACAGCAATCCAGGGCAAGAAGTCATTGTTATCTTCAATTACCTTGTCCATATCACCATTTACGGCAGGAATGATGATGAGGTCTGTTTTATAAACATCGGCAATGACCAGGTCGGGCGACACCCTGAACAGCCTGTCGTATACCTGGGCGTCCTTGCTCAGGCCCACCAGCTGTACAATGAACATGGGCGGCTTACCCATAGAGGCCAGAAAATCGTTTACCCTGTTGAATAAAATAAAAGGGCCTTCTATGCAACTTAAGGCGGTGGAACCTTTTGGAACCAGAACTGATATGTGCTTCATGTTATCAAAATTAGTGTAAAAATATGTCGCAGTCAACCCCTTATATTGGCGGATTGACACCCCCGGCTATTGGCATAGCGACACTACCTTTGTATGGTAACAAACAGAATTTAAAACAAAACTTACAGTTATGATCACGCTTAACCCTTATCTGAACTTTCCGGGAACAACCGAAGAAGCTTTTAATTTTTACAAATCTGTAATTGGTGGGGAAATTACCATGGTAATGCGCTTCAGCGACGTACCTGATGACCAAACGCCGGAACAAGACAAGCACAAAATCTGTCACATGTCGTTGCAGCTTCCAGGCGGAACGGTGCTGATGGCGACTGATACACTGGAATCCCTCGGGCAAAAACTTACTTTAGGCAATAACTTTTACCTGTCGCTTGGCGTAAAAAGCAAAACAGATGCAGACAGGATATTTGCGGCCCTATCTGAAGGCGGCAAAATAGAAATGCCAATGGCAGACATGTTCTGGGGTGATTATTTTGGTATAACGGCCGATAAATACGGTACGCAGTGGATGATCAGCTACAATGCAGGTCAGCAGGCAAAATAAAAAACCTGGCATCCCCTGGCCCTCCCGATTCACTTCATACAACACAAGAAATAAAGGATCGGGATATTTTGTGATCAAAATCACAGTAATTTTATAAAATTATTGAGTCATTAACTCTTTAATTACTATATATTTGCGCGCTAATTAAAATCATTGCCTAAATGCGGCTATTTTTTTAATTGAGGATTTTAATCATTCCTATGAGGGCCAGGGGGTATTTTTACAGCACATTGCTCTTGCTTTGCTGCTTGACAACTTATAGTTTCGCTACCAGAAATGCAGCAATTCCTGTTGCAAAAGGGGGCGTTATTGACCTGCGCGGACAAGTACTGGACGATAAAGTTGCTTTAAACGGGCAGTGGCTTTTTTACTGGAATCAGCTAATCGGACCAGAGGATGTTATTCCCGCCAATGGCGTACTGGTGAATTTTCCTTACCGGTGGACAGATAAAATTGCCGGCAAAAGCTACCCTTCGTTTGGATATGCTACTTATAAGCTTACTATATTTTTACCAAAAAAGAGCACCTCATTGCGCATCAGTATGCCCGAGGTGTATTCGGCCTACAAGTTGTTTATAAACGGGATTGAAGTTGCTTCCAATGGAAATGTGAGCAAATCTGCAAAGGATTTTGCACCTTATTTTGAACAAAAGATCATAGAGATCCCGCATGGCAGGGATACTTTACAACTGCTATTGCAGGTGGCCAATTTTGTACACAGCAAGGGCGGGGTAAAGAAAACTATTGCGATAGGCGACAAGGGGAATATCATTTTAAAACGAAAACAATCGGAGGCAATTGATCTTTTGCTTACAGGCTGTCTGATGATGGGTGGTTTTTTCTTTCTGGGGCTTTACCTGATGGGCAACAGGGATAAGGCCATACTGTTATTTGCATTTTTCTCTATTGTTTACAGTTACAGGATTATCGGTATCGATAATTATGTGCTGCATACAGTACTCCCCAACCTGAACTGGTACCTGGCTATCCGAATAGAATATTTCAGCCTGTTCTGCGGAATAGGATTATTCGCATTATACACACGTTACCTTTATCCCGCTGAAGTTAGTCCGTATGTAATCCATACGATAAGTGCATTGTGTTTTTGCTTTTCATTGCTCACTATTTTTCTTCAGCCCATTTATTTTACGCAGTTGATCAATCCTTTCCTGGTGGTCATGCTTTTTTGCCTGGTGTATGTACCTTATGTTTATATGCTGGCCTATATGCGAAAAAGGCCTGGTGCCATTTACACCTTGATGAGTTCCTTTGCTTTGATGCCTGTTTTTGCCATTTCGCTGTTGCATTACTGGTCCATAATTCCTGCCTACCAGCTGGTTAGTTTCATCTTCTACATTACTTTTTTCTTTCTCCAGTCGCTAATCCTGTCACACCGCGTTTCCTTTGAACAGAAAAAGGCAAGGGCCGAAGCTGAACAGGGGCTGAAAGCAAAAAGCGAGTTTCTGAGTACCATGAGCCATGAAATCAGAACGCCTTTAAATGCAGTGATCGGGATGAGCCATATGCTGCTCAAGAACGATCCCCGGAAAGATCAGAAAGAGCAGCTGGACGTGATGCTTTTTTCGGCTAACAATTTACTTTCCATTGTGAATGACATTCTGGACTACAATAAGATTGAAGCGGGGAAAGTGGCATTTGAGCATATTGAAATGGACATTTGCTCTATTGCCGCTAACATTGTTTCAGGTCTGCAAACCTCGGCCCATGATAAGGGCATTGAGCTGACTCTGGATGTAGACAGGGCATTAAAGCACAAACTCATGGGCGACCCTACCCGGATATCTCAGGTGATCACCAACCTTGTACATAATGCCATAAAATTTACCAACCAGGGATCGGTACAGGTGCGTGTGATGGTTGCTGCGCAAACGGAAAGCACGGTAACTTTAAATATACAGGTTAGAGATACCGGAATAGGAATTTCAAAGGATAAGCAAAAAGTAATTTTTGACAGGTTTACCCAGGCAGACTCTTCTACTTCACGTGGCTTTGGCGGCACCGGCCTGGGCCTGTCCATCTGTAAAAGGATTCTTGAGTTGCAAAATTCCTCATTAAACCTCATTAGTGATGAAGGCCGGGGCTCGACTTTCTATTTTATCCAGACTTTTGACAAAAGCACCAAAATGCTGAAGCGGCAGAACATAGAACAGCTGCCAAAAGAAAATGAGAAACCGCTTACGGATATCCCTATCTTACTTGTGGAAGACAATCTGATGAACGTTCTGGTGGCACAAAGGTACCTGGAACGCTGGGGTGCTACCATTGATGTGGCACTGAACGGACAGGAAGCACTGGAAAAACTGGATGTAAACAAACATAAGCTGGTGCTGATGGACCTGCACATGCCAGTGATGGATGGCTATGAATCATCGAGCAGGATGCGCAAAACCGGGGTTAGCATCCCTATTATTGCCCTTACGGCCAACTTGCCTGATGAGATCGCACAACGTGTAAAAGAAGCAGGGATTGACGATATGGTGATCAAACCTTTTTTACCGGACGAGCTGTACAGGAAGGTATTACACCACATATTCCGGGTGTAATTTTTTTGCGGGATAAAAGAAAACAATGTTAAATTTGGTGTAGAATTATCCTCATCTATTTAACTTATTTCTATGAAAAAGATCACCACCCTGCTCCTGCTGCTTTGCGTAGTTTCTGTGAATACATACGCTCAGTTTGGAAAATTAAAGGACGCCATCAACAGCGGCGCATCTTCGCTGCTCAATAACAAACAGCTGAAATTACTTCAGGCGCAACCGATTACAACAAATTTTGACGACTGTAATAAAAAAGAAACCCTTCCCCCAGGTTTTGGTGCCGATTCGGTAAAAAAACAGCTATGTGCATTAATGGGCAGCTATACTTCGGCCGAGGGCTTTTTGCTGAAACCGGGATTTTATACCGGAACATTTAAAAGCTTTTGTCTCCAGGCAGGAACCTACGGCCCCGACAAAGGTAACGGCTATTTATTTGCGCCACTTGCCGGACCCAAGGAAAAAATAGCCAGAACATTGATTGCAAACTGGGAGCAGCACCCTGAAATTGAGCAGCGTAAAGTTCAGCTGTTGTTGTGGGCCATTGTAGCCAAAACAAACTTCAGCAAGTTATCGCCCGATCTGCAGCTGACGGCTGCAAAACTACTGAATAAGGACGACCTGTCGGCCCTGGGCAATACGCTTGTTGACTACCTGTCTGGCGAGGCTATGGCTAAGTTAACGAGCAACCTTCCGGAGCCTGCTAAAACGGTCATAGAGATAGAGAACAAAATAAGAGGAATGATGTACCAGGCCAATGCTTCCTATGACCAGATCGAAAGTCTGGCCATGCTTGGCGGTGTTGCTCCGGTGAATGCCGACTTCCCGAGCGGGATCTGGGGCCTGCACCCGGATGGTTATTACATTAAATACCTGCCCCATTCTTATTCGCAGACCGAAGTGGTGATCTATGTACCGAAAAAGGCGGGTACCCTGCGTTACCTTCCGGTTGGTGATGTGGCTGTTCCTGCCAGCAGGGGCTGCCAGCGCTTAGGGCAATCCAATTTGCTGATCTGCAACAAATAGTTTCTGTATCAATATTTTGATATAAACCAATCGCATCTGACCCGAACATTGTGTAAGTTTAGCTTTCTAAACTTATTTTGATGAAAAGATTGCTGCTTAGCCTGTACCTGCTTACAGGCACCATTGCCCTTCAGGCACAAGATGCTGTAGATTACCAGTTACCGCCAAAGGAAATGGCCGACCTGCTGCTGGCCAAGCCCACACCCGGAATAAGCCTTGACAGTAAAGCCGAATGGATGCTGCTGAGCGGGCGCAATTCGTACCCATCGGTAGAGGAACTTGCTTTGCCGGAATACCGCATTGCAGGCTTAAGAATCAATCCTGAAAACTACTCGCCGAGCAGACAGGCATTCATCAGCAGTTTTAGTCTGAAAAACATCAAAACCAATAAAACATTTGCTATCAGGGGCTTACCACAGCCACTATATGCTGGCAATGTAAACTGGAGCCCGGATGAGAAAACGGTATCCTTTACACATACAGGTAAGAAGGGGGTTGATCTTTACCTGATCGATATTGCAACACAGAAAGCAAAAAAAATAAATAAGCAACCCCTGAACGTAGTATTGGGTGCGGGTATCATCTGGCTGGACAATAACACTTTATTATACCGGACTGCAATAAAACCAGCCAGTGCTGCACCCGTAAAACCACTGATGCCGAAAGGTCCTACGGTACAGCAGAACCTGGGCAAGGCTGCGCCAAGCCCTACTTTTCAGGACCTGATCAAATCGCCCTACGACGAGCAGCTATTTGAATTTTACGCGACTTCACAGCTTGTTAAAAACAAAAACGGACTGGAAACCCCGGTGGGTAAACCCGCCATTTATGGAAGCCTCAGTTTATCGCCCGATAAGAATTATATGCTGGTGAGGACCATCAGGAAACCTTTTTCCTACCTGGTATCGGCAGGTGGGTTCCCTTCTGTAGTTGCCATTACCGATATGAACGGAAAAGTGCTCAAAGAACTGGCAAAACTGCCTTCAACAGAAGGTACACCCTCTGGCTACGACAATACACAAAACGTACCGCGGAGATTTGACTGGCGCGATGATGAAGCAGCCACAGTAACCTGGGCACAGCCTTTGGACAGCGGACTCATCAAAAAAGATATGGAATTCCATGATGCAGTTTTTGCGCTGAGCGCCCCTTTCAACGGAACAGCAAAGGAGCTGTTCAAAACAAAGATGCGTTACAGCGGAACACAATGGGGGGATGCCAGTCTGGCACTGGTAACGGAGGGTTTGAGAAGCAAACAACGCCAGCGGGTAAGCCGTTTTAACCCGGCAAGCGGAGCACTGGAAACCTTATATGAAGGAAACAGTACCGATGCCTATAACGATCCCGGAAACCCGATAACGACAAAAAACAAGTACGGACGTTATGTGGTGCAAACAATAGACAAAGGCAGCAAGCTGCTCATGAACAACACCACAGGCTCATCGCCCAAAGGCGACCTGCCTTTTCTGGCTAAGTTTGACCTGGCAACCAAAAAGAGCGAGCTCATCTGGCGCTGTAATGAAGGGGTATTCGAATACGTAACTGATGTGATAGATCCGGACAAATTGATATTGCTGACCCGCAGGGAATCACAAAAAGAAGTTCCGAATTATTACATCAAAAACCTGATATTAAGGCTGGCCGACCGAAAGATCACCAATTTCAGTAATCCCTACCCTGCCCTGGATGGCGTGATCAGAGAGAAAATCTCGTACAAGCGCTCCGATGGTATAGACCTTACCGGAAATTTATACCTGCCTAAAGGTTACCGCACAGGCCAGGATAAGGCTTTGCCGCTGCTGATCTGGGCCTATCCCCGCGAGTTCAACTCTGCAGCGGATGCAGCACAGATCAGAGGCTCTAAAGACCGCTTTACGGCCATAAGCTGGGCTTCTCCTATTTATTGGGTAACGCAGGGTTATGCGGTGCTTGACAATGCTGAAATGCCGATTGTGGCAGCTGAAGGAAAAAAGCCAAACGATACCTTTGTTGAACAGCTTAAACTGAATGCAGAGGCCGCCATCAATAAACTTTCGAGTATGGGTGTGGCAGATAAGAACCGGGTTGCCGTTGGCGGCCATAGCTATGGTGCATTTATGACAGCCAACCTGCTGGCACATACCAATCTGTTTAAGGCAGGGATTGCACGCAGCGGGGCCTACAACCGCACACTTACCCCTTTCGGTTTTCAGAATGAGGAACGTACCTATTGGGAAGCACCACAACTCTATTATGAAATGAGCCCTTTTAGCTATGCAGATAAGATCAAAACGCCTTTGCTGCTGATCCATGGCGATTCGGATAACAATCCAGGCACTTTCCCGATCAACAGCGAACGTTTATTTAACGCCATTAAAGGCTTCGGGGGGACTACGCGTTTTGTGTTCCTGCCCTATGAATCGCACAGTTATAGCGGCAAAGAAAACATACTCCACATGTTATGGGAAATGAATGCCTGGCTTGACAAATATGTGAAGAACCCAAAGTGATGAAAAATTCCGGCCTGTGCTTATTTAAATCTGATGGCTTTTAGCGGACTGATGCGGCTGACCAGCATGGATGGCAGGATCAATACCACCAGGCAAATGACCAGGGTAACCAGGTTCAGGATCAGCACATCAGTAAAATGCAATTCTATAGGTACATAGGCCAGGTAATAAGAACTCTGGTCGAGTTTAAAAACGTGCGTATATTTTTGCAGGAGCCCCAGGCCAAGGCCCAGTATATTGCCCAGCAACAGACCAAAGCCAACGAGGTACATGGCATTGTACAGGAATACTTTCATGACACTGGCATCGGTCATACCAAAGGCTTTCATAATACCGATCATATTGGTCCGCTCCAGAATCATGATGAGCAATGCAGTGATCATATTGATGACCCCAACCAGCATCATTAAAACGAGGAGTACTTTAGTGTTGATATCGAGTAAGGACAGCCAGGTAAAGATTGCCGGAAAGTAATCGGCTACGGATTCTGATTTCAGGTTCAGTTCCATATTGTTATAGATATGCGTAGAAACATCTTTCAGTTTAGAAAAATCTTTGATCCTGATTTCTATTCCACCTATTTCATCGGGTGCCCAATTGTTTAGACGCCTGATGATATTTAAGTCGCCTATGACAAAGCCTTTATCGATTTCTTCCACACCAATATCGTAAATACCTACAATTTTAAAGGGACGCTTACGTGGTGGGTTCTGCACAAAATACATAATAAAATCGTCACCCACTTTTAATTTTAGTCTATTGGCAGTGAACTGCGAGATCATGATCTGCCTGGTTGCCCTGGCGCTATCTGTAAAGTCTATCACAGTTCCGCTGACCAGGTGCTTTTTAATGTAATCCCAGTTGAAAGATTTGTCGATCCCCTTAAAATTGATCCCTTCTACTTCGTTATTGGCCGAAATGATGGCCGGCTTGGTTGCATAAGGCTGAAAAAAGTCGATTTCCGGATCGTTCTTTAACTTTTCTAAAGTTTCTTTAGCCGGCACAAAAGGCGAAAGTTCAAAGGAATTGTTCAGGTCGAACTTAAAGACCCTCACATCACCGATATAGCCTCTTACCTTCTCTTGTATTTCCGTCTTAAATCCTTTAATGATGGCAACAGAAAGCATCATTACAGCCAGGCTTAGCATTACGCCTGCGATAGCTATGCGAACAATGAGTTTGGAAAAAGTACGTTCCGATTTTATGGCTATACGCCCTGCTATGAAATATTCTGTATTCAACCTTTTGCAATAAATTGTAACTTAGCAAAAATGCTTATTTGATTTTGATTTAAGGTATATAAATTAAAAAAGGTGAAAATGACAAGATCCCTGATATACACGCTGAACATTGTTTTAATATCTCTATTGCTGCTTGCCTGCGGCCCCTCTACCACGGTTGCCTTTAACCCTGCGGTGCCAAACCCTTATAAAGTGAAGGCAGAAGACATAGACAAGCCTAAGAAGGGGAAATTACAGACAGGTGCGGAACAGACAGAACTGTATGTACCTTATTTAAAAGGGAAGCGCGTGGGAATGGTGGTGAACCAGACCTCTGTGATAAACAAAGAAACTACAATTGACAGCCTGCTGAAACTGGGTGTTAAGATTGTTAAAATATTTGGCCCTGAACATGGCTTCAGGGGGAATGCCAGCAATGGCACCCATGTAGACGACGAGATTGATACCAAAACAGGGATCAAGGTGGTTTCACTATACGGCAAACATTCAACGCCCACCAAAGCTGAGCTGTCTGATATTGATGTGATGGTATTCGACATTCAGGATGTGGGTGTACGTTTTTACACTTATATCAATACCCTGCAGCATGTAATGGAAGCCTGCGCAGCCAATGACAAAGAAGTGCTGATACTGGACAGACCAAATCCGAATGGCTTTTACATTGATGGACCGGTGCTGGACCCACAGTTTAAATCGGGCATTGGTTTAAAACCTATTCCTGCCGTACACGGCTTAACTGTTGGCGAATATGCGCAGATGCTGAATGGTGAGAACTGGCTGGACAACAAGCTAAAATGCAAAATTAAGGTCATTAAAGTGGCCAATTATACGCACGACACCCCTTATGAGCTGCCGGTTAATCCATCGCCAAACCTGAACACCCCGCAATCTATTTTGCTGTATCCAACTACCTGTCTGTTTGAAGGTACCTATCTGAACTATGGCCGCGGTACGCAATTCCCATTTACTATTGTTGGTGCACCTGCTTTAAGAGGTAAATACAGCTTTTCATTTACACCGGTAAGCATTCCGGGCATGTCTGAAAGCCCGCTTTTTATGAACCAGGTGTGCTATGGTCTGGACCTTAGAAGTTACGATACTGAAATTTTCCGGAAAACAAAACAGATTAACCTTGGCTGGATTATTGAATTGTACAAAAACTCTCCGAATAAAGCTGACTTTTTCAATTCCAGTCTGAGTAAACAGATGGGCACGATTGAAAAACTGATTGGTGTAGCCGATTTCAGAAAACAGATCATTGCAGGTAAATCAGAAAAAGAGATCAGGGCCAGCTGGGAGCCTGGACTGAGTAAGTATAAAACAATGCGGAAAAAGTATTTGTTGTATCCATAAAGGACAATATAAATATGAACAGCGAGCGAAAAAAGAAAAATGAGCAGCCCGGTAGCAATTACCTTGAGGAAACACCAAAAGGCAAGGTACCTGCAGGTAATAAAACAGTAAAGAAAGCAGAGGATAAAGACTACAGGCGTGAAGAGGCAAACTTTAAGAACCCGGCAAAAAAAAGAGAAGAAAGCGAACAACCAGTACATCCGGTAAAAAAAGCTCCAAAAGCCTGAACCTTTGATTATTTTTTCTGAGCGGCCTTTAAAAACTGCATCAGTATTTTCTCGTCATCTTCCAATCCATTGGGTTTATCGGTATTGATCTTCCTGAGGTATTTTCCAAGTTCATCATTTTCGAAAGCCTCGAGCAGCAAGGGGTAAACATAGGAACTTTTGCAGACAGCCCTGGTGTTGCCAAGTTTGCCGGCTACACAATCCAAAACCTCTACGATTACTTTTTTCTTTGCTTTTTGTTCAGGAGCATTACTGCATACGGCCAATTGCCGCAGTGCCTCCAGGGTACCACCCCAGGTGCGAAAATCTTTGGCGGTAAAATCATTCCCTGTAATTTCTTTAATGTAATTATTGATCCTTCCGGAATCTATTGGCTTGTGCTCTGATCCATTTACATAGTACTGAAAGAGTTCCTGTCCGGGAATGTCGCGGCATTTTTTGACCATTCTGGCCAGGCTTTTATCGTTCAGACTGATCTCCTGCTTTACTCCTTTTTTGCCGGTAAAGACCAGTTTCATTCCATTGCCATTAATTTTAACGTGCTTGTCTTTAAGTGTGCTTAAACCATAACTTCCGTACAATTGTTTGTAAGATTCGTTACCTATACGGATCAATGTTTTTTGCATCAGCTGTAAACAGATGGCCAGTACTTTTCTTTCGTCAAGTTCTTTACGCCGCAAGTCGCGGGCGATCTGTTTGCGGGCCTGCGGCAATACTTTGCCAAATTCCAGTAAACGGAAGTACTTGCTATCTGAGCGCCTGGAGGTCCAGTCGGGATGATAGCGATATTGTTTTCTCCCGGCGACATCAAAGCCTGTAGCTTGCAAATGGGCACTTCTTTTAGGAGCAATCCAGACATTGGTCCAGGCCGGGGGTAATACCAGGGACTGAATCCTGTCGAGCTGGGCACCATCTTTAACCGGCTTATTGCGGGCATCTACATAATAAAATTTACCGGGTTTTCCTTTTCTGTATATCCCTGGCTGGCTATCTGTTGCAAATGTCAATCCACTTTCTACGATCTCATCTGGGGTGCCTGTCATACATTTCAGTTAAAATATGCGTTAAATTTTTAGTTATTTTGCTAGCTAAACAACAGGAAGATGAGATTAGTTTTTATGGGCACACCCGATTTTGCAGTTGCTGCTTTAGACGCTTTGGTAAAAGCCGGATTTGATATTGCTGCTGTAGTAACTGCGGCAGACAAACCTGCCGGCCGGGGACAAAAGTTACAGGAAAGTGCAGTGAAACAATATGCAGTAGCGCATGAGTTAAAAGTATTGCAACCCCTGAAACTCAAAGATCCTTTGTTCATTGAAGAATTAAGAGCCTTACAGGCCGACCTGCAGGTTGTTGTAGCTTTCCGGATGCTGCCTGAACTGGTATGGAACATGCCCGCCAAAGGAACCATCAACCTGCATGCCTCTTTACTGCCCCAGTACCGGGGCGCGGCACCGATTAACCATGCCATCATTAACGGTGAAAAAGAAAGTGGTGTGACCACCTTTTTGCTGAAACATGAAATAGATACCGGTGATGTGATTTTTTCGGAAAAAGTAAGTATTGCGGATGAGGATACCGCGGGCGACCTGCACGACAAGCTGATGAACACCGGTGCGGAACTACTGGTAAAGACGGTAAAGGCAATTGAACAGGACGATTTTAAAGAATGGCCTCAACCCCAAAGTGATGAGTTAAAGCACGCTCCTAAAATATTTAAGGAGCATTGCCAGATTGACTGGAATCAGCCGGCTAAAGTTATTTACAATATGATCCGCGGCCTGAGCCCATATCCTACTGCTTTTACCAGACTGAACGATAAAACGCTCAAAGTTTTCCGGGCGGAACTTGAAGATAAAGAAACCGGACTTGCCGCGGGTGCCTTCCTGTCGGACGGAAAATCCTATTTAAAGTTTGCCGCAAAAGACGGTTTTATTAAGTTGACCGATTTACAGTACGAGGGCAAAAAGCGGATGAAAGTTGAAGAGTTTTTGAGAGGGATCCGGTTGTAAACTATTAAAGCTGATTCAACTTTACACTCAGGATTTTTGTAATCTCATTAAAATACCGCTTACGGCCATAGCCCATCACCCAGCGAATGCCGCTGATGGCATTGGTAACAAACACTTCCTCGGCAGCTTTTAAGATCTCGGGATTAATCTGTGCTTCTATGACCTCAATACCGTTGAGTTTTGCCATATTCATTACTACATTCCGCATCACTCCTGCCACGCAGCCTTCAGAAAGGGCCGGAGTATAGACCTTCTGGTCGTACACCACAAAAATATTGGAACTGATGCTTTCGCATAAGAAGCCATGCTGATTTAGAATGAAGGCATCATCGAGCCGGTGCTGCTTTTTATATAGTCCAGCCATTACGTATAAAAGAGAGTTGCTTGTTTTATGGTTGGAAAGTTTGTTTACGGGCTTAGTCAGTTCATCATACACATCTATAATGAGCCCTTTTTTATTAAATTCGTAGTGATCGTCGGGGAGTGGAGAAGCCTCGAGCAGATAGCCCGACTTATTACTGTCTGGCGTATACAGGCCTTCGCCTGATCTGTAAATAGACAGGCGGAAACGTACATTTTCCTTTAATTTGTTCTTTTTGCAAAGTTCGGTGGTTTTTTGCTTTAGAAAATACTCATCAAGCAAAGTGCTGCCATCCATTTTCAGGGCTTTCATCCCAGCGTGTAAACGATCTGCATGCTGAGCGGCAAACTGTAACCTGCCGCCACACATACGCATGGTCTCAAAGAGCCCATCGCCATATTTAAAACCGCGGTTCCCGGCGTTAAGGATGGGCTGATTGCTGGTAACAAACTCATCATTATGTAAAATATATTGCTGCATTTTGTTGGTGAGGGGGCTTAGCTCGGTTCTACAATATAATTTCTCCATTTATTTAATGCAGCGTCAAAATCGGCAGGCAGGGGAACTTCAAACTCCATATACTTTCTGGTGGTGGGGTGAATAAAGCCCAACGTCTGGGCATGAAGCGCCTGACGTGGCAGCAATTCAAAGCAATTGTTAACAAATTGTTTGTATTTGTTAAAGGTTGTTCCTTTCAGGATTTTATCTCCGCCGTAATTGGCATCATTAAATAAAGGGTGACCAATGTGCTGCATATGTGCTCTGATTTGATGTGTACGGCCAGTTTCAAGCTGGCAGCTGATTAAAGTTACATAACCTAAACGTTCTAACACGGTATAATGTGTTACAGACCACTTACCTTTTTCTTCATCATCGTATACATCCATCACAATGCGGTTTTTAGCGCTACGTCCTATATAACCCGTTACCGTACCATCCTGTTCAATATCGCCCCATGCCAACGCCACATATTTACGGGTGATGCTATGATCAAAAAACTGTTTGGCTAATCTGGTCATGGTCATTTCGTTTTTGCTGATGATGAGCAAACCCGAGGTATCCTTATCGATGCGGTGCACAAGACCAGGACGACCTTCGTTGCCGGGCAGCTGCGGCAATTGCTCAAAATGGAAAGCCAGGGCATTTACCAGCGTGCCTGTATAGTTGTTGTAGCCCGGATGTACCACCATGCCCGCCGCTTTGTTGACCAGCAGCAGGTCGTTATCTTCATAAACAATATCCAATGGAATATCTTCAGGGTAAACTTCAGTATCGCGGGGTGGATGCGGAAATACAATGGAAATCTCATCGGCCGGTTTTACCTTATAGCTAGGCTTAACGGTTTTCTGATTGACCAGCACATTTCCTGCATCAATTGCATTCTGGATACGGTTGCGTGAAGCATTTTCCAGACGGTGCATCAAAAACTTGTCGATACGCAGCAAAGACTGTCCTTTATCAACAACAATATTAAAGTGTTCGTATAAATCCTGTTCTTCTGATTCCGGCTCTGTATAACTGTTTTCCATTAAGTTTTTGTTATGATTTACGAGGTAATGGAGCTTTCCGCAGCTTTCCAGGCCTGCAGGTTCCAGGCTACAAAACTAATCTTTAACAATTACATATTTAAAAAAGAAATTGGTCTGCTTTTTGTTCAACCTAGCCGCATACCTTAAAATTAATGTGAATGAAGCTGTTACCTGTTGATATATTAAAAAAAAATATTTGAAGATTTGCGGCTTCTGAACAAATGAAAAACGAAAACCAACGCTTATGAAAAACTTTACTCAAAACGTTAAGATTATCCTCAATTTTTTTCCCTACCTGCTTAAAAAGATTTATTTCAAACAATAATCCTGACCAGTAACCAGGGCTCTATATATTTGCAACCATGTTTACAGCTATATACAGTCCCCTACAGCAATTGAATTATTTTTCTGAATACCAGATACTGGTAAAGCGGGATGATTTGATTGATCCTTATATTTCCGGGAATAAGTGGCGTAAACTGAAATATATACTGGCCGCTGCAGAAGTGCAGCAAAGAACCCACTTGGTAACCTTCGGAGGGGCGTACTCTAACCATATTGTAGCTACCGCAGCTGCATGTGCCAGGGCGGGACTGAAAAGCACAGCCTTTGTGCGCGGAGATGCTACGGAGTGCGCAGGCAACGAAATGCTGATGTTGTGCCGTTTGTTTGGTATGGAACTGATATTTACCGACAGGCTAAGCTATAAAAACAAATCTTTGCTCTTTGACACCTACTTTGCAGATGATAAAAATGCCCTTTTTGTAGATGAGGGCGGGGCCGGCACGGAAGCCCTTAAAGGTTGTGCGGAAATTATAGCGGAACTGCCCGCCGATACCGATCATATATTTTGTGCAGCAGGAACCGGAACTACAGCGGCAGGGTTGCTAAATGGAATTTATCGGGCCGGACTGAAAACAAGGCTCCATGTTGTACCGGTTTTAAAAGGCGGGGATTTTATAGCAGATGAAATTGCGAGGTATACCGGCCATACTGATCAGCTGATACTGCATACCACCTATCATTTTGGAGGATATGCGAAAACCCGGCCTGAACTGATCGATTTTATAAAAAAATTCACCCGCAGTGAAGGCATGCTGATTGACCCTGTTTATACCGGAAAAATGTTCTACGCTATAAATGACCTCTTGAAAAACAACTATTTTGATCCTTCAGATAAGATCATAGCGCTGCATACCGGCGGACTGCTTGGCTTACTGGGCATGAAGGAAAAGTTTTAAAATCCCAAAAATAATTCTTAAATTATATAAGATTAGGAGGGTTCAAAAATTAGGGGGATGATTGTATCTTTGGCCCCTCCTGAGCTAAGAGGGATACAAATATTTTATGGACACGTTAAAAAGCGATTTTTATCAATTGATAAAAACAAATGGGCCTGCGCTTGATTTTATTATGGAATCATCATCAATGGGCCTGTGGTACTGCCATATGGAAGACCAGGGGGATATGTGGACAAATTCGTTATTCAGACAAACATTAGGTTATGGTGTCAATGCAATTTTAGATGATCCGCATGTTTTTCTTTTTAAAGATGGCATTAAGGACTTTGCAACACAGTTAAAAAGCCGGCCCGAATCGCATTTGTTTATTCAATACAGGCACCAGAACGGCACGGTAATACAGGCACGAAATACCGGTTTGCTACTAAACGACACAGCGGGAAACCCTGCTTACCTCCTGGTTGCAATTCAGCAGATAGACCTGCCTGTTAACGGCCAGCATGTTGCAAATGGAGCAGTAAGCAAAGACCACCAATTGCTGAATGATAAACTGAAAATAAGTGAAGAGCGCTTTACCCGGGCTTTTGAACATGCTGCTATCGGAATGGCCATAGTAAGTCCTTCCGGTAAATGGCTGCGTGTAAACAACAGCCTGCTGCAGATACTGGGTTATACTTCGGCGGAACTGATGAAGTTGACCTTTCAGGACATCACGTTTCCGGACGACCTGAACAAAGACCTTGAACTGCTCACTTCATTGGTAGACGGAGAGATAGAGCATTACCAGATGGAAAAAAGGTATTTCCATAAAATGGGACATATTGTTACCGTAATCCTTGCGGTGTCACTGGTAAAAAACAATAAGGGTAAGCCCCTGCATTTCATCTCCCAGATCACAGACATCAGTAAAATGAAAGCCGCGGAGACCGAAATCAAAAGCGTACTGGATGTAACGAGTGATCAAAACAGGCGTTTGCTTAATTTTGCGCATATCGTATCACATAACCTCCGTTCGCACTCGGGCAACCTGAGCATGCTGCTTAATTTTATTGAAACCGATACCGACGAAAATTCCCGGCAGGAGCTATTCAGAATGTTCCGTGACGCGGCATCAAATCTTCAGGTAACCATAGGGCACCTGAATGAAGTGGTTGCAGTAACCACTACACTTCATCAGAACCTGATCAGTGTTAACCTTAGCGATGCCATTAATGGTGCCATAGGAAATGTGGAGGCCTTACTAAAAGCAGAAGGCGTGCACTGCATCAATGAGGTCAGACCTGATGTGGTCATTAGTGCAGTACCCGCCTATCTGGATAGTATTTTACTTAATTTTTTAACCAATGCCATCAAATATCATTCGAAGGCGCGTTCACCCTTAATCAATTTATCATCAGCCATGGCCGACAACCTGGTTGAGCTTAGTATCAAAGACAATGGCCTTGGCATCGACTTAAAACTAAACCGGGATAAAATATTTGGCATGTATAAGACCTTTCATGATAATAAAGATGCAAGAGGAATAGGCTTATTCATTACCAAAAACCAGATTGAGGCCATGGGTGGAAAAGTAACGGTTGAAAGTGAGGTAGACAAAGGCACAACTTTTAAAATTTACTTTAAACAGGCACTGGAGTCCTTGTCGTCCTAGTTAGGTATGTGCTCCACATCTACCACAACACCTTGCGGGTTAGTGATCCTATAGGTGAAAAGGCTTTTATTCAGCACCAGGATATCTACTACCCTTGAGAAGGCCGCTCCTGCTGCAGTGGTACCGATCAGCATTCGTTTTTTCCCGTCGGCAGTAAGTGCCCATTGTCCGGAACTCCTCAAAGCCCCGTCAAAGCCCCTGATCTCGAAATTGCCATTTAAATCATATTTGGCCAAGCCTACGTAACCGCCATTTTCTGCTGTAACATCTTTTCCAGTCTGGTCTTTAACCACAGTTGATTTCCAGGTAACCGATGCCAGGATTTCTGAAGGTGAACCTGCAGGTTCAGGGGCTTTATCGTCATCTTTTTTGCAGGAGGAAAGTGCGAAAACCGCAACAGATAAAATGGTCAATAAAGACATCTTTGTGTTTGATAATAACAGATTTTTCATTTTAATAAGTTTTTAATATTTAGTTACAATTTAATGCAACAAAAATATTGGCCGGGTAAATAGGAATATAGGACAAATCAGCGTTCGACAGGTACTATTTATTCCTGTTTCGGAATTCAAGCGGGCTTAGTCCGCTTTGTTTCTTAAAAAATCTTGAAAAATAAGATATATCCGTAAAGCCCAGACTGAAAGCAACTTCCTTAATGTCCAGATCTGTAAGCGCAATGCTCCTTTTTGCTTCGAGCAATATTCTTTCTTTGATGAGGTTACTTGCTGTGGTTCCCCATTTTTTCCGGCATACCTGGTTCAGGTAATTTGCGGTGACATGTAATTTATCTGCATAAAAGGCCACTTCGCTGTTGGTGTGGTAATATTTTTCCAGCAAAAGGAGGTAATTTTGAACAATACGGTTATTGCCAACGTACTCCGTATCCTTGAAAGCATTCCAATAAGCACGCTTTAAGAGGGTCAGGATAACCAGCAGCCTGTTTTTTAACTGCTCTTTGTAAAACGCTTTTTTAAGTACAGATTCCTGTTGAAGACTTTGCAGCTCATTAAAGAGCTGATCGTAGTCGGATACCCCGAGCAGCAGGGCTGGTATTGCAGAAATATTAAAAAAAGGAAAATTCTGGTTAGAGGGCAGCAAAAAGCTGGAAGAAAACAATACCTGATAACCGGTAGTATCGGGTGATAGTATCCATTTGTGTGCCTGTCCGGGGGCCAGAAAGAAAGCTGTCCTTTCTTTCACTTCATAATCCTGAAAGTCTATGGTATGTACACCTGAACCCTGTTCTATAACCATGATCATATAAAAATCGTGCTTATGGGGATGCAGGATCACCGGCATATTTATAGGCTGATGGTACAGGATTTTAAACGTTTCCTGGCTAAAAGGAGTGTTAAAAATCTCCTCTATGTTGAAGGTTGGAAGCATGCGTTACAAATTGATTGTAAAAGATAAATAAAATCTAAACTATTTACATTAGCACTTGTCATCGAAAAGGATAATACCCGCAAAAAACCAATCCTATGAAACAGAAAATCAGCATTGCCCTTGTACATAGCGCCTGGGGCGATGGATCGCACTGGCGTAAAGTGATCCCCATCCTAGCTGCTGCAGGTTATACTGTAGGTGCGATTCAGAACCCGCTTACTTCACTTGCTGACGATAGTGAAAGAACACGGCGCCTGGTAGAATCTTTTAATGGTCCAACGCTGCTGGTTGGGCACTCTTTTGGGGGTGTTGTAATTACCGAAGCTGCTGGTAAAAGTGATCAGGTTGTCGGGCTTATATTGCAGCTTTTGCACCTGATGCAGATGAGAACCTGGGTATGTTATTAAGGCAGACAGATCCGCCAGCCGGGGCGGCAGCTCTACGTTCGGATAAAATGGATTCCTTTGGAAAGATAAATCCATGTTTAGGCTGGAAAACTCTGCCTACATGGTACCAGGTAGCAGAAAATGACAGAATGCCCCCCCGGTTACACAACATTTTTTCGCCGAAAGGATGAAAGCAGAAACCATTTCATTAGCGTCAAGCCATGCGTCGATGGTATCCCATCCTGAAGAAATTGCAGCGTTCATTATTAAAGCAGCCAAAAAACTGGGGGGGGATAAATCGGGGAAAATATCAAAAGAGTAAGATGAAAATTACCAACATTTGTTAGACCAAAATTCATTTTATACCAAAATCATACTTTAAACAGTTTAAACCAAGTTTTTGTCAGAAAGTCCGAAATAATGCCTGGATTTGTTAATTTGGCGGTTTTAGCTACATTTGAAGCATACCAAAAATAGAAATTATGTATCAACTGAATGTAGCTCCGGACAAGGTGAATGAAACACTAAGCAAACATATTTTAGCAGATGGTTTTGATCTGACCTATGATATGGCAAAAAGCCAGGGCGCCTATATTTACGATTCGAAATACAACCGTACCCTGCTCGATTTCTTTACCTGCTTTGCATCAGTACCCTTAGGATACAATCATCCTAAAATGATACACGACGAAGCTTTTAAAAGCAATCTTTTACAGGCAGCATTGGCAAATCCGTCAAATTCTGATGTGTATACGCAGCAGTATGCCCAGTTTGTAGCTACTTTTTCTAAGCATGGTATTCCTGACTATCTGCCGCATGCATTTTTCATTGCGGGCGGGGCCCTTGCAGTTGAAAATGCCATTAAAGTGGCTATGGACTGGAAAGTCCAGAAAAATTTTGCCAAAGGATATAAGGAAGAGAAAGGTTTTAAAGTGTTACACTTTGAAAAGGCCTTCCATGGCCGTACAGGTTACACCTTAAGCCTAACCAACACCCTGCCTGACAAAACCAAATGGTTTGCCAAATTTGACTGGCCAAGGGTATCGGTACCTACCGTTAAATTTCCGCTGGAGGCTGCAAATTTAAAACTGGCTATAGAGAGTGAAGAAATTTCGATTGCCCAGATCAAACAGGCATTTGCGGATCATAAAGACGACATCTGTGCCATAATTGTTGAACCTGTGCAATCAGAAGGGGGCGACAACCACCTTCGTGAAGAGTTTTTGATCCGGCTGAAAACACTGGCCGACGAAAATGAAGCATTCCTGATCTATGATGAAGTGCAAACGGGTGTTGGCCTGACCGGTAAATTCTGGTGCCACCAGCACTATAGCGCGCAGGCACGTCCGGATATCATCGCTTTTGGTAAAAAAATGCAGGTATGCGGCATTCTGGTTGGCCATAAGGTAGACCAGGTAGAAAACAATGTCTTCAGGATCCCTTCACGCATCAATTCTACCTGGGGCGGCAACCTGGTAGACATGGTACGTTCCTCGCAGATCCTGCAGATTGTTGCTGAGGACAATTTATGTGACAATGCTTCGGTTGTAGGCCGTTATTTACAGGACAACCTGGAACAGCTTGCTGCCAGGCATGATAAAATGAGTAATGTTCGTGGCAAAGGCCTGCTTTGTGCTTTTGACTTCGACAGCAAGGCCATGCGCGATGCTTTTCTCCAAAAAGGAATGGAAAACAATGTGATGTTTTTAGGCTGCGGCAACCAGACCATCCGTTTCAGACCAGCTTTGTGTATAGAAAAGAAACACATCGATGAAGGAATAGCGGTAATGGAACGTATATTGCCTGCCTTATAGCTTGTTATACGAAGGCAGAAAAACCTGTAATGGCCCGGCCAACAATTAGCGTATTGATCTCTTTTGTTCCTTCGTAAGAATAAATGGCTTCAGCGTCTGCTACAAACCTGGCCACATCGTACTCCAATAAAATACCATTCCCCCCCATTACTTCACGGGCCCGGCTGACTACGTCGCGGGTACGCATAGAGCAAAATACTTTGGCGAGCGATGCATGTTCGTCTGTTAACAAGCCCTGATCCTGCAGCTGAGAAAGCCGGAAGCAAAGGGTCTGCATGGCTGTAAGGTTAGAGAGCATCTCTACGAGGTGGTTCTGTATGAGCTGATAAGAAGCAATAGGTTTGCCAAATTGCTTTCTGGTCCGCGTATAGTTTAAAGCGCTTTCGTAGGCACCCCTGGCGCAGCCTACGGCCTGCCAGGCAACCCCTGCCCTGGTCATCTTTAATACTTTAGCCGTGTCTTTAAAGGAATTTGCATTTTGCAGACGATCTTCTTCATCCACCTCGCAATTGGTTAGGGTAATCAATCCGTTCTGGACAATGCGCAGGGCCATTTTATCCTGCATCTTTTCTACGGCAAAGCCCGGGCTTCCTTTCCTGACCAGAAAACCCTTTACCTGATTGTCATCCACATCCCTGGCCCAGATAACGGTAATGTCTGAAAAGGTGGCATTGCCTATCCATTTTTTCTGACCATTCAGAACCCATTTATTTCCTTTGCGTTTTGCTGTGGTAGTTAAACCACCGGCCGCACCCGAGCCTACTTCAGGTTCTGTTAAACCGAACGCCCCTATTGTTTTCATCTGCTGCATGTCGGGCAGCCATTGCTGCTTCTGCTCTTCTGAGCCCAGCAAATAAATAGACCCCATGGCCAGTCCGCTTTGAACGCCAAAAAAGGTAGACATGGAGGTATCGATCCTGGCCATTTCCATGGCCAGCATACCTTCCATCAAATTTGTTTTACCGGGACAGCCATAGCCCTGATAAGTCAGGCCGCAAATGTTCATTTCGGCGATTTTAGGGATCAGTTCAAATGGGAATTCCGCTTTCAACCAGTATTTATTAACCACGGGCTTTACTTCTTTTTCCAGAAAGGCCCTGACTTTTAGCTGCAGGGCACGGTCTTCGTCTTTGAGAGCCTCTTCTCCCAGATGGTAAAAATCGCCTTCAATCGGCGGCAGTTCCTTCTTTTTGCCTGGGTTTCCCATCATCTTCATCAAACCCTGCAGCTGGGTTTCATCAAGATTAGAAACGGACTCTACAATTTTGGTAAGGTCTACTTTTTTTGAAAGGGCTTCCAGTTTTTTGAAATCGACACTTTTAAAAAGTGTATAAGCATTTTTTAAGGATGAAAAAATATTGGCCATGGCATGCTGTTTAAAATAAAACAGCATATCTGCTATTTTGTTGGCGTAATATAGCCTTTTTACCTAGACTACCTTAGATTGAAAAGGTTATCTACCCCCAATAACTTACGTGAGGTAAAACCTTCGGCATAGGTGGCTCCAACAATTTTACCAAATTCACGGGCCCGTCCAATTACACTTTCAAAAAATTCGGGAGAGGAAATATAGGTATCCGGTTCGTCCAGATCGGGATTAAAGAACTGGGTTTTAAATGCCTTGATGGCTGCAATCTTCGTTTCAAAATACGGGGTAATGTCTACAATAATATCTGGTTTAATATAGCGGTCCTGAATGTACTGCAATATGAGCCTTGGTCGCCATGACATCTGAGCGGCTCCATCCAGTTCCGTAGTTATTTTAGCTAAACCCGATAAAAAACAGGCATCATTTGCCAGGTCGCCCGCCCGGCCATGATCAGGGTGCCTGTCGTGCAGAGCATTGGTCAGCACAATTTCAGGTTGGTACTTACGTATAATTTTAACGACCTCCAGCTGATGTGTTTCGTCGTTGGCAAAAAAGCCGTCCCGGAATTTCAGGTTTTCGCGGGCCTGCAGGCCCATGATCTTTGCGGAATCTGCCGCTTCTATGTCGCGGATTGCTGCAGTACCCCGGGTGCCCAATTCCCCTCTTGTAAAATCAATTATTCCAACTTTTTTGCCTAATGCAATGTGTTTCACAATAGTTCCTGAACATCCCAGTTCAGCATCATCGGGATGAACAGCAAGCACCAAAATATCTAACTTCATTCTGTATCTTATTAATCTATTAAAGTAAGCGTTGTATTTTCTTTTTTACTTTGGAGGAAAGCGGTTTTGTAAAAGGGAAAAAATAATCGACCACCTCGCCCTCCTTATTGATGAGGTATTTATGAAAATTCCAGCGCGGTGTGGATGTTTGTGTTAAAAATTTAAACAAGGGGTGTGCCTGTTCGCCCCGGACCATGATCTTTTCAAAAACCGGGAACTGCACGCCGTAGTTGGCTTCGCAGAAACTATTAATGGCTATTCCTTCCAATGGCTCCTGTCGGCCAAAATCATTTGAAGGGAAGCCCAGTATCTCAAAATCTGATGTACCCAGTTGTTCCCGGAGCTCCTGCAGTTCCTTTAGCTGCGGGGCAAAACCACAGGCTGAAGCAATATTGACAATCAGCAGTACTTTATTTTTATATGCAGAAAGGCTCTTTTCGGTACCATTGATGAGTTTCACCTTAAACTGGTACACGCTTTTGGATTGGTCATACATAATTTATTATTGATAAAAGCCTGAAGAAGTAATAATGGATTCAATATCCCTGTCTTCCTGCGGACTGTATGTACTTTTCAGGTTGTGGCCTACCACCCTGGCAACCGACTGGTACAAAAACGCTGTAACACCACCTTTTGTTTCCTTAATGATGTCATAGGTGGTCCTGCCCAGTTCCCGATCTATCAATTTGGTTAAAATTTGTCCCTGCGTAATGGTGAGTTCTTTAATTTCCCGGTTAAACATTTCTTTGATCTCTTTATCACATTGTTTAACCAGCTTTTTCTGTTCTTTTTTCTCAGCAGTAACAGCAAGTTCCCTTTCCAGCTGTTCGTACCTTCTTTTGGCATACAAGGCATAAGGCATCACTTTCATTACGTTATACCGTAACCTGTTGAATGCAGCACGCTCGGCCGGCGACTTGAAGATACGAAATCCATAGATTACCACCTCATCCAGGGGTATCCATGGGATCATCTCCCCGTTTTCATTTGTAGAGGCTACCCTGATCGTATCATTTTTTCCCATTACCGGCATTTTGACAGGCACAGAACTGACCTGCCCTTTTGCAGAAGCGCCTGAAATAATGACAATTGAAAGAATAAATAGCCTGTAAAAATTCATAAATTTATCCCTCCGCAAAGTTAAGGCTAATTTTATATTTTTGTTCCATTCGTAATCTAATATACCCATTTAACGACAAACAGGTATAATTTTTACGTAAATAATACAAAATGACAATAGCCTTACGGCAATGATTCTGTAACCAGCATGACAAAATTTATTTGGTAAAATAATTGATCTGCAAACTTTCAGATCAATATAAAAAGAATTATATTAAGGGGACACAAAATACAAAAACGAAAAAACAAGGGGACATCAATGAAGAACGCATTAGTTATTGATTTAGAAGCGGAAAAGCAGGAAATATTAAAAAGATATCGTGCGCTTTTACGTGCTTGTAAGCCAACAATGCAGCGCGGGGATAAAAAGGAGATCAGAAAGGCTTTTGATATGGCATTGGAAAGCCATAAAAACATGCGGAGAAAATCCGGAGAGCCTTATATTTACCATCCTATTGCTGTGGCCCAGATTGCGGCCGAGGAAATTGGATTGGGCACCACTTCTATTGTATGTGCATTACTGCACGATGTAGTAGAAGATACAGACATTACGCTGGAAGACATTGAACGTGAGTTTGGTAAAAAGACCGCCAAAATTATTGATGGGCTGACCAAGATATCGGGGGTCTTTGATTACAACAGCTCGTTGCAGGCAGAAAATTTCAGAAAAATGCTGCTTACCCTGGCAGATGATGTAAGGGTGATTTTAATTAAACTGGCTGACCGGCTGCATAACATGCGTACCATGGATTTCATGCCCAGGCAAAAACAGCTTAAAATTGCTTCTGAGACGATTTACCTGTACGCCCCCCTTGCCCATCGTTTAGGTTTATATGCTATAAAATCTGAGTTGGAAGATCTTTCCATGAAATACCTGGAACCAGACACCTATAAATACATTGCTACTCAACTGAACGAAAAAAAGGCAGAACGGACTTTATTCATTAAAAGGTTTGTAGAGCCGATCAACGAGATTCTGGCGGAACAAGGTTTAACTGCCGACATTTACGGCCGGCCAAAATCTATCCATTCCATCTGGAACAAAATGAAAAGCAAAAACATCCCTTTTGAAGAGGTATATGACCTTTTCGCCATCAGGATTATTCTTGATAGCCCGCCTGAAAATGAAAAAGCTGACTGCTGGAAAGCTTATTCCATTGTAACCGACCTTTACCGCCCCAACCCCGACCGTTTGCGCGATTGGGTATCCTCTCCTAAAGGAAATGGATACGAATCCTTGCATACCACGGTAATGGGCCCTAAGGGACAATGGGTGGAGGTCCAGATCCGCACTCAGCGGATGAATGAAATTGCAGAAAAAGGTTTTGCAGCACATTGGAAGTATAAAGAATCGAGCAACGACAACGGTCTGGATCAGTGGATCATGAAAGTTAGAGAGATGCTGAACAACCCGGAAGCCAATGCACTGGATTTTCTGGATGATTTTAAGATGAACCTCTTTTCGGACGAGATCTTTATTTTTACCCCGAAAGGGGCTTTACTGCAGCTCCCGCTTGGCGCTACAGCGCTCGATTTTGCCTTTGAGATCCATACGGATGTAGGGGCGAAATGCATAGGAGCTAAAGTGAACCATAAACTCGTACCGCTATCCTATAAACTGCAGAATGGCGATCAGGTAGAGATCATCACCTCTGGCAAGCAGGCACCCAAAGAAGACTGGCTGAACATTGTTGTTACCGCCAAAGCAAAATCCAAGATCAAATCTTCCTTAAAAGAAGAAAAGCGGAAAATTGCCGAAATGGGTAAGGAAACGCTGGAGCGTAAACTGAAGTCACTTAAAATCACTTACAACACCGATAATTTAAACAAGCTTAGTTATTTCTTTAAATTACCCTCGACACAAGAACTTTTTATTGCAGTTGCCAAGGGAAAAATTGAGTTAAAAGACCTGAAGGATTACCTGGCCAGTGAAAAAGAAATAGAAAACCGTGGTGCAGAGAAGACCGAACACCAGCAGATAGATGCATTGCTGAGTAAAGTAAAAGGCCCTGAGTCGGATATTTTACTGATTGGAGAAGACCTGCAAAAGATAGATTATACACTTGCAGCCTGCTGTAACCCGATTCCTGGCGATGATGTTTTTGGCTTTGTTACGGTGAACGAAGGAATAAAAATACACCGCACCAATTGTCCGAATGCAGCGCAGCTCATGGCCAATTATGGGTACCGGGTAGTTAAGGCGAAATGGAACAGACAAAAAGAACTGACCTTCCTTACGGGACTGCACATTATAGGCATTGATGATGTTGGATTGATCAATAACATTACCAAGGTGATCTCGAACGATTTTAAGGTAAATATGCGTTCAATAACTGTAGATACAGATAATGGTATTTTTGATGGCTCCATTATGATCTTTGTAAATGACAAGGAACACCTGGACAACCTGATTAAAAATCTGTTAGAAGTTAAAGGCGTAACCGGGGTTACACGTTTTGACGCCTAAAAATAACAATAAATCATAGCGTTTATATAAAAAATTGATACCTTTGAAAGGAGTTTAAAAACTATGTCGACAAACCACAACAGCGAGTTGGTTAGAAAAATATTCGAAGCCTACCTCGAAAATAAAAGTCTGAGAAAAACACCGGAGCGTTTTGCCATCTTAGAAGAAATTTACTCAAGAGATGATCATTTCGATGTGGAGACCCTTTATATCCACATGAAAAACCAGAAATATCGCGTGAGCAGGGCTACAGTATACAATACTTTAGAGTTACTGGTATCCTGCGACCTGGTTACCAAACATCAGTTTGGTAAGAATATGGCACAGTTTGAAAAGTCTTATGGCTACCACCAGCACGATCATGTGATCTGTATTGATTGCGGAAAAGTTGTAGAATTCTGCGACCCACGTATACAACAGATACAAAGCATGGTAGGTGAACTGTTAAAATTTGACATCAAACACCATTCTTTAAATCTTTATGGCGTTTGCTTTGATTGCTCAGCAAAGGCATCAATGAATAATCAGAATGCCACCGGCATTAAGCATGCAAGTTAACCAATTATAATATTTCCATTTTTAAATTTAAATAATGACGCAAGTAGACGTGCTTCTGGGCCTGCAATGGGGCGATGAAGGCAAGGGAAAAATTGTTGATGTTCTAAGTCCGCAATATGATTTGATAGCTCGTTTTCAAGGCGGTCCGAATGCCGGCCATACTTTAGAATTTGATGGCAAAAAATTTGTTTTAAACACCATTCCATCTGGTATCTTTAATGAAAAGACCATGAACCTGATTGGAAACGGGGTGGTTATAGATCCCATTATTCTTAAAAGGGAATTGGATAACCTGAAAAAAGCAGGGCATGACCCGGTTGCCGCAGGTAAACTGGTAATTGCACGCAAAGCGCACCTCATCCTTCCAACCCATCAGTTGCTGGATGCAGCAAATGAACAGAAAATGGGCAAAGATAAGATCGGTTCTACACTGAAAGGAATTGGCCCAACTTATATGGATAAAACCGGTCGTAATGGCCTAAGAGTAGGTGACACTACCCTGCCTGATTTTAGAGAACGTTATAACCGGCTGGTTGAAAAACACAAAGAAATACTTTCGCATTACGAGTTTGAATATGACCTTACAGAAAAAGAAGCTGCTTTTTTTGAAGCAGTTGATTTCATTAAGAGCATCCCTCATGTAGATAGTGAGCATTTTGTAAATGGCTACCTGAAACAAGGCAAAACCGTTTTGGCTGAAGGCGCACAGGGTACTTTGCTGGATGTGGATTTTGGTTCTTATCCCTTCGTGACCTCATCAAATACCACTACCGCCGGTGCCTGTACTGGTCTGGGCATTGCTCCAAACAAGGTAGGCAGTGTTTACGGTATCTTCAAAGCTTATTGCACACGTGTAGGCGGTGGTCCTTTCCCTACCGAACTGGACAATGAGGTAGGAGAAACTTTACGCCAGGTTGGCCACGAGTTTGGCGCAACTACGGGGCGTGCCCGTCGCTGCGGATGGATTGATCTGCCTGCCCTAAAATACGCAATCATGCTGAACGGTGTAACGGAACTCATCATGATGAAAGCTGATGTACTGGATGGATTTGATACGATTTATGCATGTACACACTATGAACATAATGGTGAAACAATTGACTACATGCCATATGATATCATATCAGTGAAACCGAAACCGATATTGAAAGCAATTGAAGGATGGAAAACCGATGTGACCAAAGTAAGTAAAGTGGAAGAAATCCCTGCCAGGCTGAGCGATTATATCGCATTCCTGGAGAAAGAGCTGGAAGTTCCGGTTAAGTACCTTTCTGTAGGACCAGACCGGGTACAAACGTTAATTTTGAATTAGTTTATCTAAAATATAGATAAAAAGGCGGCCAATGGCCGCCTTTTTAATTTTACATTTGCGCAATTAAAATGAGCATTCGGGATTTACATTCTTTTAAACAAAAAGCCTTGGTTTGGGCAGCGGCCTTTGATGTTTGCTGTATACTTGATTCCAATGGCTATGCGGATCCTTATGGGAATTTTGACCTCATTATAGCTGCCGGAGATCAAAAAGTGTTGAACGCCCGTTCTGAGCATAAATTTAATGAGCTTAAAGCTTTTTATGAGCAGCAGCCTGGCTGGATGTTTGGCTTGCTCAGCTACGACCTTAAAAATGAAATTGAGCAGCTGGGCTCAACGGGAGCAGACCAGCACAATTTTCCTGAGCTGTTTTTTTTCATTCCTCAGTACCTCATTGCTGTTAAAAAAAATGCAATAACCGTGTTGAAGGGGCCAGCCGATATTCTGGATACCATTAATCATATGGAACCGACGGTTGCAAAAGCAAACACGGCGATCGAAATTCAAAGTCGCCTATCAAAGGCATTGTATATCAAAACTGTAGAGGCCCTGCAACAGCATATTGTACGGGGTGATATTTATGAAATTAATTTTTGCCAGGAGTTTTTCGCGGAACATGCTGTTATAGATCCGGTAAACATTTATCATAAATTAAGTGAGGTATCTCCTACCCCTTTTTCGGGTTTCTTTAAAATCAAAGACCAGTACATTCTTTCTGCCAGTCCGGAAAGGTTTCTTTGCAAAAGAGGAAACAGGCTGATCTCGCAACCCATCAAAGGTACTGCCAGGCGAAGTAAGGATGCAAAAGAAGATGCATTGATTAAACAGGCTTTGCGGGAAAACGCCAAAGAGCAGGCTGAGAATGTGATGATTGTAGACCTGGTACGCAATGACCTTACAAAAAGTGCAGTAAAAGGTACTGTACAGGTAGATGAACTTTTTGGCATCTACGGTTTTCCGCAGGTTTACCAGATGATATCAACCATAAGCTGCGAATTAGATGCAGAGGTGCATTTTATAGACGCCATAAAACAAGCTTTCCCTATGGGTTCTATGACAGGGGCGCCAAAGGTTAAAGCTATGGAGCTGATAGAAACATATGAATGTACCAAACGCGGGGCTTATTCAGGAGCGATGGGTTATATTAGTCCTGATGGGGGTTTTGATTTTAACGTGATCATCAGGAGCCTGCTCTATCAGGCAGAAACAGGGTATTTGTCGTTCCAGGTAGGGGGTGCCATTACTTACGCCTCGCAGGCTGCGGCAGAATATGAAGAATGTCTGTTAAAAGCTTCTGCGCTGGTGCAGACGCTTATTCCATAAAAAAGGCTGCCAAATGTGGCAGCCTGTATGCTAATTCACCCTTCCAGCAGGTTTGTAATACTTCTGTGCCTCTGGCAATAGCCTTTGTATCTGCGCGATCCTGGTTGCATCACTAGGGTGCGTACTTAAAAATTCAGGTGGTTTCTGACTGCCTTGTGAGGCGGCCGACATCCTTTGCCAGAAAGCAGTTGCACTTTGCGGATTGTACCCGGCCATTGCCATAAAGATGAGACCTAACCTGTCGGCCTCCAGCTCCTGATTACGTCCGTAACTTAGCATCGCCAGCGGTGTACCTACACCATATAAAGTATTAAATACAGATTGGGTTTTTGAGTTTTTTGACAGGGCTACATTTCCAGCAACACCAATTCCCTGGGCAACCATTTGCTGAGACATGCGTTCTGCAGAGTGTCCGGCAATGGCGTGGGCAATTTCATGTCCCATAACAGTTGCTAATCCAGCGTCATCTTTGGTAACGGGCAATAAACCTGTGTAAACCACTATCTTGCCGCCAGGCATACACCAGGCATTCAGTTCTTTGCTCTGCACTACGTTTACTTCCCATTTATAGTCTTTGATCAGGTCGCCATAATTGTTACTGTTCATATAGCTTTTTACGGACGCAATCAGGTTGTTACCGATCCGCTTAACCCTTTGCGCATCTGCATTTGAAGCAGAAAGCACTGCGCCTTTATTCTCCGTTAAAAACTCGTTATAGGCCTGAAAAGCCATTGGCAATACCTGAGCATCACTTACCAGGTTCAATCTGCTCCTGCCTGTCAGTGGCACGGTAGAACAGGAAGAAAATGCAAGTCCTATAGTGGTTATGCCTACAATTAATGCTCTTTTCATAAGTTTTTTGTTTAATTCGTTTTCCTTTTAAACAGGTATACTTTGGATTCTTTTCCCTTTAACAGTCGCTCCAGATTTTTCTGGTGGGTTACCAGTATCAGCACACAAACACACATGCCATAGAGCACTTCAGATTTTATGGACGATTGTAATACGAATACTATACTCAGCGGAAAAGTAAATCCGGCACAAATTGAGCTTAGAGAAACGTATTTGGTAATCAGTAAGACTGTAATAAATACAAGAACACAAAGCATTGCTGCAGGAAAGTTAACTGCTAAAATCATTCCAAAAAGGGTAGCTACCCCTTTTCCGCCCCTAAATCCCGCAAATATCGGGAACAAATGCCCCATAACTGCGGTAACACCAAGTGCGAGCTCATAATTTACGAATTGGGCGGAATGCTGGGGGCCGGTTACGGAAAGACCTATAAAGTAGGCAAGTTTAGTTGCGGTGTAGCCTTTTGCAATATCTATAGTCATTACCGCGATTCCTGCCTTTTTACCCAAAACCCTGAAAGTATTGGTTGCACCTGCGTTTCCACTCCCATATTCCCTTACATCAACACCGTAGAATGCCTGTCCCAGCCAAACCGCAGTGGGGATAGAACCAAATAAATAGGCCAATAGAACTGCCGAAATAGAATAGATAGAAATCATAACCTAAAAGGCTTTTAAACTCATGTCTAAACTTTTAACAGAATGGGTTATTGCCCCCATTGAAATATAATCTACTCCACAGGCTGCATAATCGGCTACATTTTCTTCTGTAATGCCACCCGAAGCCTCAGTAATGTATTTTTTGTCAATGAGACGAACGGCCTCCGTCAGATCAGGAAAACTAAAATTATCCAGCAGGATCCTGTCCACTCCGCCTGTATGTAAAACTTCGTTCAATTCAGAAATATTCCTTACTTCAATCTCAATCTGTAATTTCTTGCCTTTATCGGCCAGGTATTGATTGGCCGCTTTAATGGCATTGGAAATGCCACCTGCATAATCGATATGATTGTCTTTGATCAGGATCATGTCGTATAAACCAATGCGGTGGTTTACTCCCCCACCTATACGCACCGCCCATTTCTCAAGGTAACGCAGACCAGGTGTTGTTTTACGTGTATCCAGTAAGCGTGTATTGTATCCTGCTAAAAGCTTCACAATACGGTTTGTTTTGGTAGCAATGCCGCTCATGCGCTGCATACAGTTCAGTACCAGGCGCTCAGCAAGAAGAATAGATTGGGAATTTCCGGAGACAGTAAGCGCTATATCTCCATACTGAACTTCGGCACCGTCATGAATGAGTACTTCTGTAACCAGGCGGGCATCAACCTGCTTAAATATTTCCAATGCCAGCTCTACTCCGGCTAAAATGCCTTGATCTTTAATCAGCAGTTTTGCTTTGCCCTGCGTATTGGCAGGAATGGTTGAAAGAGAGGTATGATCACCATCGCCCAAATCTTCGGCAATAGCATTTTTTATGAATTGATCTATGATTAGCTTATCCAAAATTATTATTTAAACCCAAAAATAGTATTTTTTACTATTATTTATCAGGCTCTATTCTCAATTCTGTAATAAAAAAAGCTGTCCCCGATTTTTTCATCGTTATTGAAACGCGGAATTTCCCGTTCTTTGTTTGCAGGGAAAGTATACCGAAACGGAAATTCGGATTGGTATTAATGAGGTGTACAACGGTTGATTTTACAGGTGGATATTTTGTGAAAAAATTTCGTAAAATCTGCTCCGCCTGAGCTTTAGAATATACATCTTCGTCGTCAATGATGATTAATTCTACAGACGAAGAGAAATTTGTAGCAATCTCTTTTGCATTTCCAGACTTAAATTGTGCAGACAAATTATCTATAATATCGCCTTGAAGCGTATAAGAGTAAGGGATTTCTATAAAAAATAAAAATAAAAAAAGTAAGGGCTTTATCATCTCTGTATAGCTAATGTTTTGAACTCACATAAACTATGCCATTAATAGATCATAAAACTCAAATTGATTCAAAAAAAAGAAGCAATAGGCTTATATTTGCTATGTCGGTTGACACTATAAATAAAGCAAACACGAATGAACAATAAAAAGCTTGTACTACTTATTCTTGATGGCTGGGGATACGGGAAAAAAGACAATTCAGATGCAGCATATGCAGCCAACACTCCTTTTTTTGATTCCTTATTGCAAAAATGGCCCAATTCTAAACTGGAAGCTTCAGGAGAAGCAGTTGGTTTGCCTGCCGGACAAATGGGCAATTCTGAAGTTGGGCATATGAACCTCGGTGCCGGGAGAATTGTATACCAGGAGCTCGGAAGGATCAACAAGGCGATCAGCGACAGGACATTATTTAAAAACAAGGTATTGCTTGATGCATTTGCTTATGCAAAAAATAACAACAAAGCTGTTCATTTTATAGGCCTCACTTCTGACGGTGGCGTTCATGCCCATATCAATCATTTGAAAGCTTTATGTGATGCAGCAACGGAGCAGGGGCTTAGCGAGGTATTTGTTCATGCCTTTATGGATGGAAGGGATACCGATCCGAATTCGGGGCTGAACTTCATTAAAGATCTTGAACATCATCTGCAAAATACTTCAGCTAAAATTGCCAGCCTGATAGGCCGCTATTATGCCATGGACAGGGATAGCCGCTGGGAAAGGGTTAAACTAGCATACGACTTGCTTACCCAGGGCATTGGACAACCGACAAGCGACCCTGCCACCGCAATTGAGCAATCTTACAAAGATGGAATTACCGATGAGTTTATTAAGCCAATTGTAGTTACGCAAACTAATGGGGAACCTGTTGCCTCCATACAACCAGGAGATGTAGTCATTTGCTTTAACTACAGGACAGATCGCGGACGTGAAATTACCGCAGCCCTTACACAAAATGACTATCCTGATTTTGGGATGCATAAACTACCGTTGTATTATGTAACCATGACCACCTATGACGAAAACTTTGAAAATGTAAAAGTGATCTTCACCAAAGACGATCTTACGGAAACATTGGGAGAGGTTTTGGAAAAATACCACAAAAATCAGATCCGGATTGCTGAAACTGAAAAATATCCGCATGTAACCTTTTTCTTTTCCGGCGGCCGTGAACAGGTATTTGAAAATGAAAAAAGGATCATGATCCCTTCACCTAAGGTAGCTACTTATGATTTACAACCGGAAATGAGTGCTGCCGGTATTACCGAAGCAATTTGCAGAGAGCTGGAAACCGGCTGGGCAGATTTTGTTTGTTTGAACTTCGCCAACCCCGATATGGTAGGCCATACAGGTGTTTTTGAAGCGGTAGTTAAGGCGGTTGAAACTGCCGATAGTTGTACTGAAATTGTGGTAAACAAAGGGCTTGAGCATGGATACTCCTTTATTATCCTTGCCGATCACGGCAACTCAGAGTTCATGGTCAATGAGGATGGTTCTGTAAACACTGCCCATACTACAAACCTGGTTCCCTGCATTTTGGTAGACCCGGACTACAACAATATAGCCGATGGTAAACTTGGCGACATCGCCCCTACCATCCTGAGCATCATGGGAATTCCTAAACCGGCTATCATGACCGGCAACAGCCTGGTGTAATGAGAAAAATATTGTTTTTCTTTGCTGTACCCTTGTTCTTCTACAGCTGTAAACCAGCTAAACAGGAACAAGGGCACAACTTAAATTATTTTGACCTGAAAGGCTATTTCGAAAAAGAAGCCTTAAGGCTTAAAACAAGCAACCCGATTATCACCAAAACGGTAATGGTAAACGGCAACAGTGAGACCAAACAGATGAGACTTGCCGACTGGCAAAAAGAGTTTGCTGTATTTAATGATGTGGATATCAACCGCAGCGGCTGGGCCGGACTTTTTAGTGTACAAAAAAACAATGAACGGGAGTTATACACTTCTACAGAGGAAAAAGTACCTGTAAAAGAGGTATTGATCCTTAAAAAGGAAAATAAACCCTATGGCATTCAGATTTTGGTAAAGAACACAAACATATTGTATAGTTCATCGGATACACTTTCTTATTACCCGGATAGCCTGTACCAGATTAAGAAAAAACAGCATATCAAACTGCTTTCTGAAAAAAACTACAGTATTACCGGAAGATTTAAGTAAGCTTATTTAAGGCTGCTGATCTGTGCTTTTACGTAGTCGATCAGGGAAAGAATATCTTTTCGTTGAGGCTGCAGCAACAGCACCTTTTGAAAGTCGGCAATTGAATTGTTAAAAGTCGATATACAGGCGGTTTTTTCAGCCTTGGTTTTAATTTTATAGGATTTGTAAATGGCGTAATCCTTGTAAGCCAATGCCCTGTTCTGAAGCAGCTGAGGGTCTTCTTCCCCATTGATCTCAATGGCCTTGGTAAAATCCTTAATTGCTGCCAGATAGAAATTCTCCCTTAAATTATTCAATGACTCCTTAGGATCGTTAGCAATGTTCTGACGAGCTTTGCCCCTGTAATAGTATGCAGAATAATCGGAAGGCTTTAAGGTAATCAAGTTACTGTATGTTTTGATGGAGTTTTCAAAATCTCCACACTGGAAATAAGAATATCCAAGCATTTTAAGCACGCTGGCATTATTCGGATTTTTGGCATCGGCTTTTTCCAGCTGGTTTACAGCCCCTTTATAATCGCCCTTCATCCAGGCCTGCATACCCAGCTTATCATAGCCCCCGTTTTGTGCAAAAGTGGTACTTACAGAAAAAACAAATAACAATAAAATCGATTGCCTGAAATAGTTCATTAATTTCTATTTAAAAAATAAATATATTTAAAAGGTTGGATATAGACAACTATCGTACCATTTACAAATATCTAACTAAAACGCCAAATAATTCAAATTATGATGTATTAATTAATTATTATTGCCGGGCATGACTTTTTTACATGCAAATACCTTAATTATCGTTTTGGCACAGGAGTTGAAAATACCTCTGTACAATACAATTAATATTTTTTAAACGACATGCTGTCAGATTGTCGTTTTTATTTTTTAGAAAGACTTATTTAATGAGCAAACAAGATCCGTTCGATTTTAGCAATGCATTACCTATCATAAATGAAGACACCGAATTTTTCCCATTGATGTCTCAGCAGGATGAAGATGAAATGAATAATGAGGACACACCAGAAGTTTTACCAATTCTTCCGTTAAGGAATACGGTTCTTTTTCCAGGTGTGGTAATTCCAATAACGGTAGGTCGTGATAAATCTATAAAATTAATAAAGGAAGCGTATAAGGGTGACAGGATCATTGGCGTGGTTTCGCAGCGGGATGTATCTATTGAAGACCCCACATTTGAGCAATTGAATAGTGTGGGCACAGTAGCCCAGATCATTAAAATGCTGCAAATGCCTGATGGAAATACCACAGTAATTATCCAGGGCAAACAGCGCTTCCGTTTGCTGGAAGAAGTTCAATCTGAACCTTACATTAAAGTTACCATCAGCAAATTTGCTGAGACCAAACATAAAGCAGACAAAGAATTTAAGGCACTGGTAGCCTCTATAAAGGAAATGTCTACCCAAATCATCCAGCTTTCTCCAAATATTCCAAGCGAAGCGGGTATTGCACTTAAAAACATAGAAAGTACATCTTTCCTGATCAACTTCATTTCTTCAAATATGAATGCGGATGTGGCTGATAAGCAAAAGATGCTGGAAATGACCAATCTGCGTGAACGTGCCATGATGGTCATGGAATTGCTTACCCTGGAGCTGCAGATGCTGGAACTAAAAAACCAGATCCAGTCTAAAGTACGCACCGATCTGGATAAGCAGCAGCGGGATTATTTCTTAAACCAGCAATTAAAGACCATTCAGGAGGAACTGGGCGGAAACTCTTCGGACCTTGAATACGAAGCGCTGGAAGTCCGTGCTAAAAAGAAAAAATGGGAGGCCCAGGTAGCCACTCATTTTAACAAGGAGCTGGAGAAACTGGGCCGCATGAACCCTGCAGCGCCAGATTATTCGGTGCAGATCAATTACCTCGAACTGTTACTGGATCTGCCATGGAATGATTTTACCAAGGATAATTTTGACCTGAAACGTGCGCAGCGTGTTTTAGATAAGGATCATTTTGGACTGGAAAAGGTTAAGCAACGTATCATAGAATACTTAGCGGTATTAAAGCTGAAACGTGACATGAAAGCCCCGATCCTTTGCCTTGTAGGGCCCCCGGGAGTAGGTAAAACCTCGCTGGGCAAATCTATTGCCAAAGCATTGAACCGTAAATATGTACGTATGGCATTGGGTGGGATCAGGGACGAAGCCGAAATTCGTGGTCATAGGAAAACCTATATCGGGGCCATGCCAGGCCGGATTATCCAATCTATTAAAAAAGCAGGCGCGTCAAACCCTGTATTTGTACTGGATGAAATAGATAAAGTTGGTTCAGATTTCAGGGGCGATCCCTCATCGGCATTACTGGAGGTATTGGATCCCGAACAAAACAGCGCGTTTAATGACCATTATGTTGAAGCGGATTACGACCTGTCGAACATCCTGTTCATCGCAACCGCCAACTCGCTGAGTTCCATCCACCCGGCATTACTGGACCGTATGGAGATCATTGAAGTGAATGGCTATACCATCGAAGAAAAGATAGAAATTGCAAAAAAATACCTGCTGCCTAAACAAAAAGAACAGCATGGCATAAAAACAAAGGACATTAATTTAAAAAGCGCCTTAATTGAAAAGGTAATTGAAGACTATACCCGGGAATCAGGTGTTCGTGGCCTGGAGAAAAAAATAGGCTCGCTTGTACGCGGTGTGGCTACTAAAATAGCGATGGAAGAAAGCTATGACCCTACCCTGGACCAGGAAGATGTAGAACGCATTTTAGGCGCCCCTTTGTACGATAAAGACCTGTACGAAGGCAATGAAGTAGCTGGTGTGGTAACCGGCCTGGCCTGGACACAGGTAGGGGGCGATATCCTTTTCATAGAGGCCAGCTTAAGCCCCGGAAAAGGAAAACTTACACTTACCGGTAACCTTGGTGAGGTGATGAAAGAATCGGCCATTATTGCCCTGGCCTATTTGCGTGCCCATGCGGATTTATTTGAGATAGATTATGCGTTATTTGACAACTGGGATGTACACGTACACGTTCCTGCAGGCGCAACACCTAAAGACGGCCCTTCGGCAGGTATCACTATGCTTACTGCATTAACCTCTGCCTTTACACAGCGTAAAGTGAAGTCGAACCTGGCCATGACCGGCGAAATTACCCTTCGTGGTAAGGTTTTACCGGTTGGTGGCATCAAGGAAAAGATACTGGCTGCGAAACGCGCAAATATCAAAGACATCATTTTATGCAAATCCAACCGCAAGGACATTCTGGAGATCAAAGAAAGTTATATCAAAGACCTGAGCTTCCATTATGTTACTGAAATGAAAGAGGTCATTGAACTGGCCCTGACCAAAGAAAAAGTAAAGAACCCACAAGATCTTACCCCTAAAAAAACTCAGATCTGATGAAACAGCTATTTACTGTCCTGGTCCTCATTTCAATGTTTAGCACTTTTGCTTACGCCCAGGCTTATAAAAATGAGTTTGGGTTTAAAAGTGACAACGATTCTTACCTGGCGCAAGGTTCTGACCGCTATTATACCAATGGCCTGTTCATTTATTTTCGTCATGCGATGGACCAGGAGAAGCTAAATCCGAAGCTCGAGAAAAAGACTTATGAGATTTCCGTAGGTCAGGAAATGTATAACCCTATATCGGGTTATGCACCAGACCCAACCAGGCAGGACCGCCCTTTTGCGGGTTACTTATATGGCGGTGCTGCATTGAACTGGTTTTATAGCAACGAGAGCATTTTAAAGGTTAGTGCAAAGCTGGGTACCACCGGGCCAAATTCTTTGGCAGAAGATGGGCAGGAGTTGCTGCATGATGTAGTAGGGTTTTATGCGCTTGACGGCTGGCAATACCAGATCAAAAATGCGCTGACCATTAATTTCTCCGGACAATACACCCGTTTGCTGCACCGTGCGGAAAACAATGCAACTGACTTCAGCTTTGAAGGCTATGCGAACGTGGGAACCATTTTTAACGGGGCCGGGGCCGGCATTTTATTCAGGGCCGGTGGGCTGAACCAATTGTTTAACTCGGCCTATACCAACGCTGTAATTGGCAATAAATCAAAAACCAAGGCCCTGGTAAAACGTGAGGTATTTTTTTATGCCAAACCCCAGTTGAATGTTATAGCTTATGATGCGACCATTCAGGGAAGCATGTTTAACGATAACGACCCGATTACATTTGGAGTAAAACCAATTGTGTTTGCGCAGCAGTTGGGTGTAAACTACAGTTCACAACGTTTTACTTTTGATTTTGGGATGATCTTTAAGACCAAAGAAGTAAAAAGCACTGCAAAGGCGCATCAATATGGTTCTATCAGTATGTTTTATCGCTTTAATTAGGGAGCCGCGTTTGCACTTAGTCTACCTGTGGTTTTCTTCTTGATTCCTTTTTTTGTGCTACAGATTGTTTGTCAGCCAGTCTCTTCCTGATTATAGCTTTTGGCACCTTAGTAGGTTTTCTTTTCTTCTGAACATGCAATGCCGATTTTAACAGGGCAATCAGCTTGGCGATGGTTTTTTCCTTGTTCAGCAGCTGGCTCCGGTCTTCCTGCGAAACGACATGCAGGTTTCCCTCCTGGTCTAAACGTCCGGCCAGTCTTTCCCGCAGCAATGTCTTTTGCTGCTCATCAAAAAAATCAGCATTTGCAAGGTGAAATATCAGTTCTACCTTACTTGAAACCTTATTTACATTTTGACCACCTTTGCCTCCACTGCGCGATGTTTTAAAGCTTACTGCTTTCAGGATATCTTCCTTAACGGGTACCATGCAGCAAAAGTAACAATTTATCATTTCTTTACCTGCAACAATTTGCTCCAGATAAACCATAGTACTTAGCGCATTGCCTTGCACATTTACAGGAAACCTATCGTAAGGAAAAACTGATCAAGCAACAGGAAATCCATCATGTAAGTACTATAGCCTAATGTACGGGTCCTGATTCCTATCTTTTTGGCAAGATTCGGGTTTGCTGAGTTCGAAGCTAAACCTAAATTGCAGTTATAAATCAAATAAGGCTATGGAAATTAAAAAATGCTTATTGAATGATGTTGGAGAAATTCTATCGCTCTACGAAGCAGCAAGAAATTTACAAATTCAAAGAAAGATGGTTGTCTGGCCATTTTTTCAGGACGCGTTCATTATAAATGAAATAAAAGAAGGACGGCTATGGAAAATAGTTTCCAACGATTTAATAGCCTGCAATTGGGCGGTTACTTTTGAAGACAAGGAAATTTGGGGAGAAAAAGATAAAAATGATGCAATCTACATCCATCGCATCTGCACAAATCCCACATTACGTGGAAACAGATACATTGACGAAATTGTAAAATGGGCAAAACAATACGCAATACAAATGGGAAAACGATTTGTGCGATTAGACACGCTTGGTAACAATACCAAACTGATAACACATTATACATCATCAGGATTTGATTTTTTAGGGATAGTTAAACTGACAGATACCGCAAATTTACCAAGCCATTATCAAAAGGAACCAAGCTGTTGTCTTTTTGAAATCGACTTAAGAAATGAAGGGGGCTAAGTACAGAAACACAAATGCTCCTAAAAAGCTCCCGTTCCATGTTGAAGCGAGAGCTTTTTCATCTAATATCCCGCTATTGCGTTACTGTGGACAATGAAAAAGGGTAGTCTGTACTGTCTACCCCCCTGTTTTTATTTGGTGTTGCCGACATTTCAAATGTCAGTTCCCCACCCTGCTGCAAACCTGAATGACTTAGCCAGTTCCTGGTATACAACTTTCCGTTGTATTTTAAGCTTTGTACGTACCTGTTATTTTTGCTGTTTTTGGCAGCATTTATGGTTAACAATTTGCCATTTTCGAAGCTCAATGTTACCTTCCTAAACAAAGGTGCCCCGATCACATATTGTTCTACTGCTGGTGTAACTGGGTAAAACCCAAGGGCAGAAAACACGTACCAGGCAGAGGTCTGACCATTATCTTCGTCTCCACAATAACCGTCGGGAGTGGGTTTATACATCCTGTCCATCGTTTCGCGAACCCAATGCTGTGTTTTCCAAGGTGCCCCGGCATAATTATACAGATAGATCATATGCTGTATCGGCTGGTTTCCATGTGCATACTGTCCCATATTGGCGATCTGCATTTCACGGATCTCGTGAATTACACCACCGTAATAACTGTCGTCAAATACAGGCGGGAGGGTAAATACGGAATCCAGCTTCTGTACAAACTTCTCTTTGCCTCCCATTAATTTAGCCAATCCATCAATATCCTGGAACACTGACCAGGAATAATGCCAGCTATTGCCTTCGGTAAAAGCATCCCCCCATTTAAACGGGTTAAACGGGGACTGGAATTTGCCATCCTGATTTTTACCACGCATTAAACCGCTTGAAGGGTCGAACAGTTTTTTGTAGTTCATACTGCGTTCCTTATAGATGTCTATTTCGGATGCCGGCTTACCCAAAGCTTTGCCCAATTGATAGATCGCAAAATCATCATAAGCGTACTCTAAAGTTCTTGCCGCATTTTCATTGATCTTTACATCGTAAGGTACATAGCCAAGCTTGTTGTAATATTCAACACCGCGACGGCCGGTTGCCTGTGGTCCTTCATTGTTTGCTCCATGTTTAAGGGCTTCCCATAAAGTATTAATGTCATATCCACGCAAACCTTTAATGTAAGCTTCTGCAACAACAGAAGCGGAGTTATTGCCTATCATACAATCTGCATAAGCAGGGCTCGACCATTCCGGCAGCCACCCACCCTCCTTATAGTCATTAATCAGGCCTTCCTGCATTTCTTTATTTATCGATGGAAACATTAGGTTCAGGAAGGGATATAAAGCCCTGAAAGTATCCCAGAAACCAGTACCACCAAACCTGTAGCCTGGTAAGGTCTTACCATTATATGGACTATAGTGAACAATTTTATTGGTCTTGTCTACCTCATACATTTTATGCGGAAAGAAGAGCATACGGTACAGACTGGAATAAAAAGTACGTGTCTGATCCACAGTACCACCCTCTACAGAAATTCTGCTTAAGGTTTTATTCCAGATTGTTTTTCCCTTTTGTTTGGTGGTTTCAAAACTATCATTGGATAGCTCTCTGCTCAAATTAAGTTCGGCCTGTTCGAAACTGATGAAGGATGAGGCCACTTTCATATTTAGCTGCTCGCCCTTTGCTGTTTTAAATCCGACAACTGCACCAGCATGATCAGCGCTAACCTCAAGCTCCCCTTTTAACAGTTCATTGCCTTTCCATCCATTTGCAGAAGTAAAGGCTTTATCGAAATAAATGACAAAATAATTTTTGAAGTTTTCCAGTTTACCGCTGCTGTAACGGGTGCTGTAACCTATTATTTTACGCTCTGCAGGAATGATTTTAACATAGGAGCCTTTATCAAAAGCATCGATAACCACATACGAGGCATCTGATTCCGGAAAAGTGAAGCGGAATTGGGCCGCTCTTTCTGTAGGCGTAATTTCTGTGGTGACATCTGCATCCGCAAGATATACACTATAATAATAGGGTTTTACCATTTCAGACTTATGGGAGAACCAGCTGGCCCGGTCATCCTGATTAAATTTCATCTTGCCGGTTACAGGCATGATCGAAAATTGTCCGTAATCGTTCATCCAGGGTGAAGGTTGATGGGTTTGCTTAAAGCCCCTGATCTTGTCGGCATCGTAAGTATAAGCCCATCCGTCTCCCATTTTTCCGGTCTGAGGCGTCCAGAAATTCATTCCCCAGGGCAAGGCAATTGCAGGATAAGTGTTCCCGTTAGAAAGGCTGGGTTTGCTGGCAGTTCCCATTAAAGGGTTCACCCAAGCGACAGGATCCGTGACCTTCCCAACGGTTTGTGCAGACAAAGCCGCAGATATCATTAGTAAAGAAGTAGTCAAAAATTCTCTAATCATATTTTAATTTTTAAACAACTAAAACGTTTTAAATTAAACCAGTAAATGAGGTTTTTCCTTATAAGTCTTCCATAAAAACTCACCGAAGATGGTATTGGCCCAGGCAAACCAGGATCTGCTGAATTTAGAAGGATCGTCCATATCGAACGATTCATGCATAAATCCGGTACCCGCATGGCTTTTTTGCAGCATTTGAATGCAGGACCTGATCTCGGCATCATTGGTGCTGGTAAGTCCCTGCATCACCAGGGCAATAGGCCAGATCTTATGAATGCCGGTATGTGGACTGCCTATACCTTTCGCAACTTTGCCTTGAAAATAAAAAGGGTTCTCAGCCGATAATGCAAGCTTGCGGGTATTCAGATAAACAGGATCATTAGCTTGTACAGCACCCAAATAGGGCAAAGCCAGCAGGCTTGGTACATTGGCATCATCCATCAGGTTAAAACTGCCATAGCCATTCACCTCAAAAGCATATACTTTCCCAAATTGAGGGTGGGTTACCACTGTATATTTTTGAAGCGAAGCTGCTACCTCTGCGGCCAGTGTACGGCATTCTGCTGCCAATACACTGTTCTTTTGTACAGACTGTAAAATTTCCGCCGCCTGCTTCAGGCTAACAACAGCAAAGAAATTTGACGGGACCAGAAAATTATAGATTGTAGCATCGTCACTTGGTCTGAATGCCGAACAGATTAACCCAACGGGTTTCACCGGATAACCGTATCCGCTTAAGGGTGTGGTATCTGTGGCAAACATAGTTTCACGTTGAAAGCGATATGGTCCCTGCCCATCTTTTCTCTGTTGTTCTTTGAAGGTCTTTACGATTAATGCAATGGCTTCCTTCCATTTAGCGTCAAAAGGCGCAGTATCACCGCTGAGCTTCCAATATTGGTAACTCAAACGAATGGGATAACACAGTGAATCTATCTCCCATTTGCGTTCATGAATCCCAGGTTTCATATCTGTATGATCTGTTTTCCACTCCCCAACCTTATTGGGGTCTCCATAAAAGGCATTTGCGTAAGGATCTTTAAGGATACATTTTACCTGGTGATTGATTACACCGGCAATAAGATCACGCAGCTTTTTATCTGTTTTCACCAGCGACAGGTATGGGCTTACCTGGGCAGTACTGTCGCGAAGCCACATGGCATCAATGTCGCCAGTGATCACATAGGTGTCGGGCTTGCCACTGTTCTCGGTATAGGTTACCGTAGTATCTAAGGTATTGGGAAAGCAGTTTTCAAACAGCCACCCCAACTCTTTGTTCTTTACATTCTTTTTAAATTCTGCTATCGCATTTTCAACAGCCTTACTTTGAAAGTTCCTCTTGGACTGGGCAACCCTGACCACCGGAAATTCAGGTGAAGCAGCAAATGAGACCTTATCGGCCATCAGTGCCCCGGCTAGAAGTCCGGCCTGCTGCAAAAAAATTCTTCTTTTCATATCATGCTATATTTTGGTTTCTAAAAGCGGGCGATTTCAAAGATAAAAGAAAAAATTACTATTGCTAAATCATTTTAGTATAACTATGTTTGAATATACTTTTTCAGAGTAAAATCTTAGCTAACCAAATAAAACACTAACCATGCAACAAAAAGCCGCCTTTACCGACAGGAAATTCCTGGTTACCCTTGTATTTGTCACTTCACTTTTTATGTTCTGGGGCATTGCCATTACGATGGCCGATGTATTGAACAAACATTTCCAACATACCATGAGCCTTTCCAAATCGCAATCGGCATTTGTGCAGTTTGCTGTTTTTGGTGCTTATGCCGTAATGGGAATACCTGCCGGTCTGTTTATGAAACGTTTCGGCTATAAAAAAGGGGTATTGTTAGGTCTGTCCTTATTTGCCATTGGGGCTTTTTTGTTTATACCTGCAGCCAATATCTCTTCGTTCGCATTTTTTGGGATCGCCCTCTTTATTGTTGGCTGTGGTTTATCTACGTTGGAAACCGTAGCCCATCCTTTTGTTGCTTCATTAGGCGATCAACGGACCAGCGATCAACGCATCAATTTTGCCCAATCGTTCAACGCGGTGGGTGCTATGCTTGGCCCCGCGATCGGGAGTTACTTTTTATTGCGCAACAATGTAGAAGGCAGTACAGACCTGACCTCTGTTAAAATTCTATATGCTGTGATTGGTCTGGTTATATTGCTGGTGGCCATCTCCTTTTCTTTTGTAAAGGTGCCCCCTACAACAGACCCACATGCGGTCACAGCTGCAGATGCTGCAGCTGTGAACATAGATGTGGCCCCCGATAGAAAGCTTTTTGACCATAAACATTTTGTATGGGCAGTGACTGCACAATTATTTAATGTAGCAGCACAAGCTGGTACCTGGGCATTTTTTATCAATTATGGCCACGAAAAAATGGGTTTTAGTGATGCTGAGGCAGGGAACTACATGGTGTTGTTTATGGGGATGATGCTTGCCGGACGTTTTATCGGCACATTTTTAATGCGGGTTATTGCACCCAACAAATTACTGGCTGCATTTGCACTAGGCAATATCATCATGTGTTTCATCGTAGCACAGAGTTTTGGTCTGGCGTCATTTATTGCTTTGCTGATGATCAACTTCTTTTTTAGCATCATGTTCCCTACCATATTTAGTCTTGGGCTCAAAAACCTCGGTGCACGCACACAACAGGCCGCCTCTTTTTTATCCATGGGTGTTGTAGGCGGAGCATTTTTTCCTTTCATAATGGGCGCAGTGGCCGACAAAGCCGGGATTGCAAATGCCTATTATACCCCAATTATATGCTATATTGTGATTTTTCTGTTCGCTTACAAATTTTATAAAGTAAAACACTAGTACATCACATGGCTAAACTTTCTATCAGAGATATTGCTCAACGATGCAACACGTCAATCACAACGGTTTCCTTTGTGCTCAATGGCAAGGCTGATGAAAAACGGATCAGCGCTGAACTCAAAGAAAAAATACTCAAAACAATTCAAGATACAGGTTACAAACAAAACCTGTTTGCCAGGGGCATGAGAACCGGAAAAACAAACATGATTGGTCTGATTGTGGAAGACATTTCGAACGCTTTTTTTTCTGCTGTAGCCCGGATTATTGAAGAAGATGCCTATAAAAGGGGATATAAAATAATTTATTGCAGTACTGACGACAATACAGAAAAATCAAAAGAACTAATCAAACTTTTTATTGGACGCAATCTGGACGGCTACATCATCACCCCACCAAAGGGACTTGAGCAGGAAATCCAATCCCTGATTGACAATAAAATACCCGTGGTCCTTTTTGACCGGTATTTTCCGGAGCTGGAAACAGATTATGTTGTGGTTGATAATTTTAATGCCTCGAAAAAAGCAGTGCAGCATTTATTTGAGACCGGATATGAAAACATTGCCATGGTAACCACCTCCTCAGAACAAACGCAAATGCTGGAAAGATACCATGGCTACGAAAAAACCATTACTGAAAATGGGAAAAAATCAAAAATATTAAAACTACCTTTTGATCATACAGCGGCACAAAACATCAAATCTATAAGTAGCTACTTAAAAAAAAACAAGGAACTGGATGCCATTTTCTTCTCAACCAACTATCTTGCATTTCAAGGCCTTGAAGCCATTAATCAACTCCAGTTGAAGATTCCTGACGATATTGCCGTTGTAGCTTTTGATGACCAGGATTTTTTCCGGATCTATAACCCATCAATTACGGCGATTGCCCAGCCCGTGAAGGACATTTCCCTTAAACTTATTGATATCCTGCTGCAAAAAATGGAATCTAATAAAAAGCCTGTAGAGAAAGTTATACTTTCGACCGACCTCATCGTACGCAATTCATCTGTATCGACCAAAAAAAAATAAGCTTACTCTAACATTTGATTTCTTTTGGTATGAAAATACTAACTTTGCCTACCTATGAGAAAAAACCTCGTTATAGCCATTGATGGCTATTCATCCTGTGGAAAAAGTACTCTTGCCAAGGCTTTAGCAAAGAAACTGGGATTTATATACATCGATAGTGGCGCCATGTACCGCGCAGTTACACTTTATTTTATCCGTAACAACGTTGACGTCAATAACCAGGAAGCAGTGGCCAATGCGCTTGAGCACATTGAACTGAATTTCCACTCGAGGGATTACCAGTCGCACATCACCTTAAATGGCGAAGAGGTATCAGAAGAGATCAGACAAATGCCGGTATCAGAATATGTAAGCGAGGTTTCTGCAAATAAACTTGTACGCAAGGATATGGTAAAACAGCAGCAACGGATGGGTAAATCTAAAAATATAGTGATGGACGGCCGTGACATAGGCACTACTGTATTTGAGGATGCTGCAGTTAAATTTTTCATGACAGCCGATCCAAAGATCAGGGCCGAGCGCAGGTTTAAAGAATTACAAAGCAAGGGAGATACCACAACCACCCTGGAAGAGGTATTTGAAAATCTTGCCCATAGGGATTATGCCGATACTACCAGGGCCGAGAGCCCCCTTACACGTGCAGAAGATGCCATTATTCTGGACAATACCGAACTTACCGAGACCGAGCAATTGGATTTTGCACTGGATATGGTACACCAGCACCTGCCATAGACCGGCAATTTTCTGCAAATATTTGGTTACAATTAATCCCTTAACCTAAACATTACATTCTGATGTTTTAACTAAAATCTCTGTTCAATACTTTTGTTTAACAATTTTGTCAAACTCAGGAAATGACCAGCAGAGATACCGGTACAGAGCAATTAATTAAGGATACAGCCAAGCAATTATTTTTTGCGGAGGGCAAGCTTCATGCTACTACTCAGGAGATTGCGGATGCCGCCGGGGTAAACCGCACCCTGGTAAATTATTACTTCCGATCGAGAGATGCGCTGTTTGACCAGGTATTCAATGAAGCCCAGGAAGCCCTGGTAAGCATGATTGATGAGGTTATGGAATCGGATATGCCTTTCCGGCAAAAAATTGAAAACCTGATCTCGGTATTTCTTAAAGAAGCCATGCGCTACCCCTATCGCGAGATATTTGTTATCACGGAAATGAACAGAAACGATGTGATCAACGCCAAGAAAGCAAGGGCCGAAAAAGTGAATACTTTTCTGGAGGAAGTGCAGCGGGAAATGGACAAAGGAAATATAAAACGCATGAACCCAAGGCATTTCACCATAAACCTGTTTTCTTTAATGGCCTATCCACTGGTTACAGCCCCTTTAAACAAGATCCTTTTTGGCATGAATGATGAGGAATATAACGCACTTCTTGAAGAAAGAAAACAGCTCATTTTTGAAATAATTTTCCCCTAATAAAGATTATATATACCCCTTAAAATGAAACATAACATCCAATCACTTTACTTATTATTACCGGCATTACTGTTTATCGGTTCATGCAGCAGCGGCGATCAGAAAAAGGCTGGTCCGCCCCCTGCACAGGTACAATCTTATCCGGTATTTGCGGTAGCACCACAGTCGACCGACCTGGAAACAGACTACCCGGCCACACTGGAAGGGATCCAGAATGTAGATATCAGGCCAAAAGTAGATGGCTTTATTGAAAAAATATATGTTGATGAAGGTGCAACAGTAAAAAAAGGACAATTGCTTTTCAGCATCAATGCGCCGCAATATGAACAGCAGGTAAGAACGGCAAGCGCAGCCATCAGCAGTGCAGAGGCAGATGTGAATGCTGCCCAGCTGCAGGTAAACAAGACCAAGCCATTGGTTGAAAAAGACATCATCAGCAAGTACGATCTGGATGCGGCCCAGCTAACCCTGCAAAGCAGAAAAGCAGCATTGGCACAAGCCAGGGCCGAATTGGTAAACGCTAAAGTAAACCTGGGTTATACCCGCATTACCAGTCCGGTTGATGGGGTAATTGGCAGCATTCCTTTTAAAACCGGTAGCCTGGTGAGTGGAACCAGTGCTCAGCCATTAACAACGGTTTCTAATATATCGAGGATTTACGCTTATTTCTCTATGAATGAGAAACAGCTATTGGAATTCTCGCGCAGCTATAAAGGTAGCAGCCTTGCGGCCAAGCTAAAAAATATCCCTGCCGTTGCCCTTGTGCTGGCAGACGGGACCACCTATGCAGAAAACGGGAAAATAGAATCGATAAATGGCCTGATCAATACCGGAACCGGATCGGCAAGCCTGAGGGCCACATTCTCCAATCCGGTAAGCCTGCTCAGAAGTGGCGCCAGTGCCTCGGTACGTATCCCGCAACACCTCGAAAATGTCATCCTTATCCCGCAAAAATCGACGACAGATTTGCAGGGCAAGAAATTCGTATACATAGCAGATGACAAGGGAATTGCAAAAAGTACCGAGATTGAGGTTATGGAGCTGACCAAAGGCAATTTTTATGTAGTTACCAAAGGACTTAAAGCGGGCGATCAGGTGGTACTGGAAGGCTTCCAGTCTTTAAAAGACGGTGCCGAGATTAAATCTGAAAAGAAAAGTGCTGATTCCGTATACGCTGAGCTTACCCAAAAATAGAACAATATGTTTAAGAAATTTATAGAAAGGCCTGTATTATCCACAGTAATATCCATTATTATTGTTATTCTGGGGATACTGGGCCTGATTACGCTTCCTGTATCCCAATATCCGGAAATTGCCCCACCAACGGTACAGGTTTCTGCCTCCTATCAGGGGGCCAATGCCGATGTGGTGATGAATAGTGTTGTTGTACCGCTGGAAGAGCAGATCAATGGTGTGGAAGACATGACCTATATGACTTCTTCGGCTGGTAACGATGGTACGGCAACCATTACGGTTAACTTTAAACTGGGCACCAACCCCGACCTTGCTGCCGTAAACGTACAGAACCGTGTGGCCAGGGCTACCAGCTTACTACCCGCCGAGGTTACCCGATCGGGTGTGATCACCGCAAAAAGGCAGGCCAGTAACGTGCTGATTTTTGGTATATATAGCGATAGTGCTTCCTATGACCAGACCTTTTTGCAGAACTATGCCAACATTAACCTGATCCCTCAGATCAAACGGATCAATGGGGTTGGTGATGCCACAGCATTTGGTTTGATGGACTATACCATGCGCATCTGGCTTAAACCAGAAGTAATGGCCACCTACGGACTGGTGCCTAACGACATCAGTGTGGCACTTGCCGAACAGAATATTGAGGCGGCACCAGGGCAATTCGGAGAGCGGGGCGAACAGTCTTTCCAATATACTTTAAAATACTCGGGCCGTTTAAAAAACGAAACAGAGTTCAGCAATATCATTATCAGAACGGCCGAAAATGGACAGGTACTGAGGTTAAAGGACATTGCCCGTATAGAACTGGGGGCACAAAGTTATGCCAGTTCGGTACGCTTTAATGGTAAACCTGCGTTAGGTATTGCCATTAATCAAACTGCCGGTTCTAATGCCAAGGAAGTAATTGAAGGTGCCATTAAAGTTTTGGACGAGTCATCCGTCAACTTCCCTAAGGGCGTACATTATACCACACTGGTAAATGTAAACGACTTTCTGGATGCTTCTATTGAGAAAGTAATCCATACACTTATAGAAGCTTTTATCCTGGTTTTCCTGGTGGTTTTTCTTTTCCTACAGGACTTCCGCTCCACATTAATCCCAGCCATCAGTGTTCCTGTGGCAATTATCGGAACCTTCTTCTTCCTGAGTTTGTTTGGCTTTACCATAAACCTGTTGACACTGTTTGCGCTGGTATTGGCTATCGGTATTGTGGTAGATGACGCCATTGTGGTTGTGGAGGCGGTCCACGCGAAGCTTGACCATGGCTACACTTCTGCAAAAAAAGCTACTGTAGATGCCATGGAGGACATTACAGGGGCCATCATTTCCATTACACTGGTTATGGCGGCGGTGTTTGTGCCGGTAAGTTTTATCCAGGGTTCATCGGGTGTATTTTATAAGCAATTTGGCTTAACACTGGCTATTGCCATTATCCTTTCGGCCATCAACGCATTAACTCTGAGCCCGGCACTTTGTGCCTTGTTCCTGAAACCGCATGCTGAAGATCATGGCAAGCCTAAAAATTTTATGCAGCGCTTTTATGCAGCATTTAATGCTTCTTTTGATGCCATGACTGGCAGGTACAAAAGGTCTGTAGGCTTTTTGGCACGCAGAAAATGGATAGCCGGATTGGGCATTGTACTGTTTACAGTGACGCTGATATGGGCGATGAATACCACACCTAAAGGCTTTGTACCTAACGAAGATTTGGGCACCATTATGTCAGATATATCCCTGCCGCCGGCTACCTCACAGGAGCAAACTGCGATTGTAATTAAGCAAATTGACAGTATTGCACGCAGTATTCCGGAAATTAAGTTTTCACTTACCGTAGTAGGCCGAAGCATGATCAGTGGTTCGGGTAGTTCTTACGGGATGGTAATTGGAAAATTAAAACCATGGAATGAGCGGCAAAGGGATGTAAAAGCCATCATTGGCGAACTGTTTGCCAAAACGGCCAGTATTAAAGGTGCGAGGGTTATTTTCTTTGCCCCTCCTACCATCCAGGGATTTGGTACCAGCGGAGGTTTTGAGTTCCAGCTGCAGGACAAAACCGGTGGCGACATCAATAAATTCAATAATATAAGTAATGAGTTCCTGGCTGCTTTAAGCAAAAGGAAGGAAATACAATATGCCTCTACTTCATTTAACCCGAATTTTCCACAATACCAGATTGATGTGAACGTGGCCACCGTAAAACAGGCCGGCTTAAGTGTAAGTGATGTATTGGGTGTATTGCAGGGCTATTATGGTGGTGTATATGCATCCAACTTTAATAAATTTGGGAAACAGTACCGTGTAATGTACCAGGCGGATGCCCCTTACCGGGCGAACCAGCAAACGCTGAACAGTATATATGTAAGAAACGCCAGTGGCAAAATGGCACCGATCAGCAATTTTATTACCCTGAAAAAGGTATACGGACCACAGGCGATATCCCGTTTTAACCTGTTTACCTCTATTGCAGTAACTGGAAGTCCAAACCAGGGCTTTAGTTCGGGTGATGCCTTGAAAGCGGTACAGGAAGAGGCTGCAATACACCTGCCTACGGGTTATGGTTATGAGTTCTCGGGCTTATCGCGCGAAGAGATGTCGAGTGGCAGCCAGACCATATTTATCTTTTTGCTTTGCGTAATCTTTGTTTACTTCCTGCTTTGTGCCCAATACGAAAGTTATATCCTGCCGCTGGCGGTATTGATTTCCCTCCCTATTGGTTTGGCAGGCGTTTTCATCTTCGATAAGATCTTCAAGGTAGATAACAACATCTATACCCAGATTACCCTGATTATGCTGGTGGGCCTGCTGGCCAAAAATGCCATTCTGATTGTAGAGTTTGCAGTAGAAAGGCGAAGAAAAGGGATGAGCATTGTAAGTGCGGCCATTAGTGGCGCAACAGCACGTTTACGTCCTATCTTAATGACATCCTTTGCCTTTATACTGGGTTTATTGCCGCTAATGCTTTCGACCGGTGTTGGAGCTGCAGGTAACAAATCGATAGGTACAGGAGCTGTTGGCGGGATGCTTATCGGAACCATATTTGGCGTATTCGTTATCCCTGCCCTGTTTATTGTTTTCCAGAGCTTACAGGAAAAAGTGAGCAGCAAATCACCATTCGACGAAGGGTATGGACCTCAGGCAGCGATAGATTTTCCAGAAGTTGACGTCCGTGAACACTAATTTAAAGAACATGAACACCAGATATCATAAATATTATTTCATCATCGGATTCTCGGCATTGAGCTTAACAGCCTGCGTAACCAAAAAATATGAACGCCCGGCGTTAAACAGCAACGATTTATATCGTGACAATACCACTGCAGATACCAGTACTATGGCCAATCTGCCCTGGAAAAACCTGTTTACCGATGCCCCTTTACAGGTTCTGATCCAGCAGGGAATCAATGAGAACCTTGACCTGAAACAGGCTATCGAAAGGATAAAAGTTGCTGAAGCTACCTTGCTGCAAAACAAGGCGGCACTGCTGCCAAGTTTAACCGCCGATGTTTCGGTAACAGATGCCAAACAATCAAGAGCTGCGCTAAACTTTCCTCCGGGAATCAATATCAATACTGAAACACAAACCTACAGGGCGCAGCTTAGCACCAGCTGGGAAGCCGATATCTGGGGAAAACTGAGCAGTGCAAAAAGATCTGCCTATGCCTCATTGCTGCAAACGGATGCAGCAAAAAGAGCGGTACAGACCCAGCTGATTGCAAACATTGCCAATAGCTATTACAACCTGCTGGCATTGGACAAACAGTTGTCGATTACGGAACAAACGATCCGGATCAGACAGGCAGATGTGGAGACCATGAAGTCCTTAAAAGAGGGCGCTGTGGTAAACGGTGCGGCTGTTGTACAAAGCGAAGCCAATTTATATGCAGCCCAGGTTACGCTCCCGGATTTGAAGAGAAGCATCAGGGAAACGGAAAATGCATTGAGCATCCTGTTAGGAAAAGGCGCCGGAAAGATTGACCGCGGGACACTTGACCAGCAGACGGTTTACAGCAACCTGCAGACCGGCGTATCGGCTCAATTGCTACAAAATAGGCCCGACGTACAAGCTGCTGAATTTGCTCTCAGGGCAGCATTTGAAAACAAAAATGTAGCTAAAGCCTATTTTTACCCGGCTTTAACCCTAACTGCAAACGGAGGGCTTTCCAGTCTGAGCCTTAAAAACTTTTTCGACAATTCTGTTTTTTACAATTTAATTGGCGGCATTACCCAGCCCATTTTCAATAAAGGACAAAATAAGGCCCGGTTAAAAACTGCAGAAGCACAACAACAAATGGCATTTTATGGTTTCCAGCAAACCTTGCTGACAAGTGGTCAGGAAGTGTCAAATGCTTTATATGCTTATCAGGCAGCTTCAGAAAAAGAAACAACCAGGGCAAAACAGATCGCCTCTTTAACCAAGGCGGTCGACTATACAAAAGAGTTATTACGCTACAGCTCTGCTACAAATTATACGGATGTGCTGACTTCGGAGCAAAGCCTGCTTGCGGCACAACTAAGCAGTATAAATGACCGGTTACAAAAGCTTCAATCTGTAGTAAACCTTTACCGTGCATTAGGCGGCGGCTGGAAAGAATAATATAGCGCTTAGCCCGTCATCTCTTAAATCCATTTGAGATGACGGGAAATTGCGTAAGTTTGGTATAAAAATGTCTCATGAACATCCTGATTGTTGAAGACGAAAAGACACTTGGCCTGGAAATGGGCGAATTCCTGAGCAAGGAGGGTTATACTATTGAGCATGCCTGGAAAAAATCTTCGGCTGAAGAGAAAATTTTTGTTAACACTTACGATTTTATACTGCTTGACCTTGGCTTACCTGGCGGGGACGGTTTTGAATTGCTGCACCAGCTGAAAAAAATACCCGGGCGGGAAGACGCCGTCATTATACTTACAGCCCGGGGCGATGTAGACGACCGCATTAAAGGTCTGGAGGCCGGAGCAGATGATTATCTGCCCAAACCTTTTTCACTGACAGAGCTGCTGGCCCGAATGCATGCGATCATCCGCCGGAAACACAAACTGGAAATGAATGAAGTCAACATTCACAATTTCCTGCTCGACATCAGGAACCACCAGGTAACTTTTGAAGGGCAAAGGATTAATCTGACAAACAAAGAGTTTGAAATATTCAACTACCTGGTACTAAACAAAAACCGTGTAATTTCAAGGGTAAATCTTACTGAACATGTGTGGGGAGATATACTCGAAGTAAATTCTGACTCTAATTTTGTGGATGTACATGTAAAAAATCTCCGTAAAAAACTGGCTGCCCACCGTCCTATTGATTGGTTTGAAACCGTAAGAAGTATTGGCTACAGGGTTAACTTTTGATGGCTATCTGAAAAATAAAGTAACATGAAACTACAGTTCAAACTTGCTTTATATAACACCCTTACAAAGGTAGCCATCATTACCATGCTGGGCATCCTCATTCTTGTATCTATCAACCGAATCTCTATAAACCACATACAGCAACGGCTGATACAGAAAAAGAGAAGATTGGTAGCTAATCTTTCCGGTGTAGAGGTAAATGACCTGCTTATGCAAAAAACTTATACCGATTACAACCTGCTGCGCGAGGAATACATCATCCTCAAGGAAATCAGAAATGACGAGAAGCCAATCAAACAACAGTTTACAAGAGAGTTACGCAGCATTGAAAGTAGTCAGGAAGAATTCCAGATCCTGACCACAGACTTTAACTACGAGGGGCGAAATTACAGACTGGAACTTGGTGAAACCATGTCGACCCTTGCCCAGCTGGAACGTACCATATCCATGTTTACCTTTGGCATATTGATAGCGGCTGTAATACTGACATTGATTACCGACCTTGCCTTTACCCGCTTTTTACTTACCCCTTTTTACAGGATCATCGATCAGAAGCTCAATAAGGTAAATGAACCTACCAATTTCAATTACAAGCCGGTTCAAACCAGCACCGAAGATTTCAGGATCCTGGACCGTAGTATCAGTGCATTGATGCGAAAGATCACCGGCCTTTTTCTGACCGAAAAAGAATTCATTGCCAATGTTTCTCACGAACTGCTTACGCCCATTTCAGTGCTGAACACCAGATTGGAAAATCTGCTTAATGATGAAAAGCTAACGCCGGAAGGTGAAAACAAGATATTTGCCAGTTTAAAGACATTGGGCCGTTTAAAGGCAATCATCAACAGTTTACTGCTCATTTCAAAAGTAGAAAACAACCAATACAGCAAGCCAGACACCATATCGGTACGGCATACCGTTGAAGAGGTTTATGAAGAACTGGAGCACAGGTTATTGATGATGAAGCTGAAATTCAACATCCAGCTGCAGGAAGACCATACCTTTACCGGGAACAGGTCCCTGTTCCACACGCTGATAACGAACCTGATCAGCAATGCCATTAAATACAACATACCTTCAGGCAGCGTAAACATCTCGGATATGCCAGCGGCGGAAACTTATACACTTGTGATTGCAGACACGGGCATAGGAATGAATACTGAACTGCTGGAGCATGCATTTGTCCGCTTTGAAAAACTGGAATCAGAGCGGGAAGACAGTCATGGTTTGGGCCTGGCTATTGTACGGAGCATTGCCACCTTCCACGAGCTTAAGATCGATATCAAATCGAAAAAAGGCAAAGGCACAGAAATCCGGATTAACTTTCCGCAGTAACCTGCTTTTCTGCCTGCGCTCTTCTTCATCAAATCTTCATATTGTGTTTGCAAATTTGGTATAACAAAAAACACTAAATAATTATAAACATGAAAAGAACAATTTTAGCGTTAGCATTAGTTGCAGCAACTTTTGGCGCATTTGCACAAAACACAACGCCGGCAGCAAAACCAGCTACCGAAACTGCAAAGCCTAAACATCATCACAAAAAAGCAGCTAAGAAAGCAGCTAAAGCAGAAGCAAAACCAGCAGAGGCCAAAAAATCTGGCAAATAATAATTTAAAGTATATTGTTTAAGGTCGCCTGATCCATAGCAGGCGGCCTTTTTTATTTGTAGCCAATCTTCAGGATTATTTTCATAATTTGCAGTCTGTTTAATCCTGAAAGTAATGACACAAGTAGCTTTGTTATTGACCAATAAATATCGCTTGCTTAGTGTAGCGGCTATACTTGACGTTTTTGATACTGTTAACAGCTACTACGAAGCCAATGGACAGGAAGCACTATTTAACGTAAGCATATTGTATGCCGCCAACAGCAGTAACGAGGTCCCTGTTTTTAATCAGTATGTACCGCAACCGCTGAATGCAAGCGGCAAACAGGATCTGGTGCTGATTCCCGCTTTTGCGACCCAGGATGTTCATACCGCTGTTCAGGAAAACCTGGAGTTTATACCATGGCTTCGTCAGCAGCACCAAAAAGGTGTTGAGCTGGCCAGCTTTTGTACAGGTGCATTTTTGCTGGGTGCCAGCGGCCTGCTGAACGGAAAAAATGCAACTACCCATATCCATGCCTGTACATCATTTGCGGCTAATTACCCGGACGTTTACCTTAGACCGAGTGAAGTAGTGACCTACGACCATGGAATATATACCAGCGGCGGGGCCACAAGTACCTTTCACCTTTTGCTCAGACTGATCCACAACTATGCAAACAGGGAAACAGCAATTCGTGTGGCAAAAGTATTTGCTATAGACATGAATCGCGGACAGCAAAGCTATTTTGGCACTTTTGTACCACCAAGGGACCATGGTGATGAACTGGTTGCCCAAACTCAGTTGTGCATAGAAAATTCTTACAATAAGGCCGCAACCGTTGAGGATATTTTACAGCAGATCCCTGCCAGCAGAAGGAATATTGAACGCCGTTTCAAAATGGCTACAGGAAATACGCTAATCGAGTACCTGCAGAAAACCAGGATAGAAGTAGCTAAAAAGCTACTTGAGCAAACCAATCAGAGCATCCTGGAGATTATGCTGAACTCGGGATATAATGACCTGAAAGCATTCAGGCAGCTCTTTAAAAAAAACTCTGGCATGACCCCAAAAGATTACCGGGATAAATTTAAGGCACGCGTTGCATAGGTTTGTCGCGTTTGCCCCCTGTTAATGTCGCCATAACACGCTGTTAGTGATCAACATACTCAGTACATTTGAGTATAACAAAAAACAGACTGGCTAAAATAAAACGATATCATGAACAACTCCATTTATCCTTGCCTCACACTCAGGGGCAAAATTGCGGAAGCTTCGGATTTTTACATGCAGACTTTTGGTGAAGGCAGAATTGCCCAGACTTCTCCGTATGTTATTCAGATTGAATTGAGCGGACAAAAATTTATGTTGCTCAATGATGGACCGACAGCTTTACCTAATCCATCTATTTCTTTTATGGTCATGTGCCGCACACCAGAGGAAACGGAACGATACTGGAACAGCTTAATCGAAGGAGGCAATGTACTTATGCCGCTTAACAATTACGACTGGAGCCCGAAATATGGATGGATTGAAGATAAATATGGTGTTTCCTGGCAGTTGTATACCGGCACAAATGAGGATAACTTCCAAAAATTTTGTCCGACACTTATGTTTACAGGTACCCGGGCCGGTAAAGCGACAGAAGCAGTTAATTTCTATGCCGGTGTATTTCCTCAATCGCATATCGACGGGATTATGAAATACAGTGAGGCTGATGGTGAACCGGTAAATTTTGTAAAACATGCCCAATTTAAACTCAATGATTTTATGGTGATGGCAATGGACAGTTCCTCAGATCAGGGATCTGGTTTTAACGACGCTATATCAATAGTTGCAGAATGTGATACGCAAGCTGAGATTGACCAATACTGGGAACAACTTACAGCCAACGGAGGCCGTGAGGTTGCTTGCGGATGGCTGACAGATAAATATGGCATCAGCTGGCAGATCATCCCGAAAATATTGGGCAGGCTGATGTCGGACCGGGAACGGGGCCAACGCGTTATGACCGCATTAATGCAAATGAAAAAACTCATCATTGCCGATCTTGAAAATGCATAGTATATATAATAGGGATTAGCACAAAGATTTTTTCGATACAATATGTTCTAAATCAACAACATTTATCAAAAAAACCTTTGTGCTAAAAATATTAATTTCTATCTTTGCCGTCCCTAACGGGAAAAAGGAGATTTAATTTTAATGGCTAAGAAACAAGTAGCAGAAAAAGAACTAGAGGCTAAAACAGCCGAACTTCAAGGTGCGGACGCTCGTCTGGCTGAGAAAGAGACTATTGAATCAGAAGCTGATTCAGTATCGATCGAACAGATCAAATCATCATTGGCAACTCCAGATCAGGATTTTGACTGGGATGCAGATGATAAAGCATTCGGTAATTACAGTGATGCAGACCGTAAAAAGTTTGAAGACATGTATACCGATACTTTCAATCAAATCACTCAAGGTGAAATCATCAGCGGTACTGTTGTTTCAATCAACAACAAAGATGTGGTATTGAACGTAGGATTTAAATCAGACGGTTTGGTATCTACTTCTGAGTTCCGTGATACACCTGATTTGAAAGTTGGCGATAAAGTTGACGTTTTCGTGGAAGCCCCTGAAGATGCTAACGGCCAGTTAATTCTGTCTCGTAAAAGAGCCAAAACCCAAAGATCATGGGAATCTATCAATGAAGCCCTTGACAATGACAGAATCATCAACGGATTTGTTAAAAGCCGTACCAAAGGTGGTCTTATCGTTGACATCATGGGTGTTGAAGCTTTCTTACCTGGTTCTCAGATTGACATCAAACCTATCCGCGATTATGATGTATACGTGGGTAAAACAATGGAATTCAAAGTTGTTAAAATCAACCACGAGTTTAAAAACGTAGTTGTATCTCATAAAATCTTAATTGAGGACGATTTAGAAAGCCAAAAAGTTGAAATCGTATCTAAACTTGAAAAAGGTCAGGTATTGGAAGGTACTGTTAAAAACATCACTGACTTCGGTGTATTCATCGATTTGGGTGGCGTTGACGGATTACTTCACATTACTGACATTTCATGGGGCCGCATAGAGCATCCAAAAGAAGTATTGAGCTTAGACGAGAAAATCAACGTTGTAGTGCTTGACTTTGATGATGAGAAAAAACGTATTGCATTAGGCTTAAAACAATTGACTCCTCATCCTTGGGAATCTTTAAGTACTGACTTAGCTGTTGGTTCTAAAGTTAAAGGTAAAATTGTTACTGTTGCTGATTACGGTGCTTTCCTTGAAATCATTCCTGGTGTTGAAGGTTTAATCCACGTATCAGAAATGTCGTGGTCACAAAACCTGCGCAGCCCTCAGGAATTCCTGAAAGTTGGCGATGAGATCGAAGCTGAAGTTTTAACTTTAGACAGAGACGATCGCAAAATGAGCTTAGGTATCAAACAACTTACCCAGGATCCTTGGCAAAATGTTGCTGAAAGATATCCTATCGGAAGCAAACATACTGCAGTAGTTAAAAACATGACCAACTTTGGTGTATTCGTAGAAATTGAAGAAGGCATCGATGGTCTGATCCATATCTCTGACCTTTCATGGTCTAAAAAAGTTAACCACCCTAACGAATTCACTAAAGTTGGTGATACATTAGACGTAGTTGTACTTGAACTAGATGTTGATAACCGCAAGCTGAGCTTAGGCCACAAACAACTGGAAGAAAACCCATGGGATACTTTTGAAACTATCTTCACTTTAGATTCAATTCACCAGGGAACTGTTGTTAAAGTAACTGATAAAGGTGCTGTTATTGCTTTACCATATGGCGTAGAAGGTTTCGTGCCAACTAAACACATGGCTAAAGAAGATGGCTCTGTAATCAAAGCTGAAGAAACCAATGACTTCAAAATCATTGAGTTCAACAAAGATGCTAAACGTATCGTTGTTTCTCATGCCCGTATCTGGGAAGAGGCTAAAGCTGAAGCTGTTGCTGAAGAAAGAAATGCTAAGAAAAAAGAAGCTAAAGCTTCAAGCAGTGCAGTTAAAAAAGTTAAAGATTCAGTTGAAAAATCTACATTGGGTGATTTAGGTGTGCTTGCACAGTTAAAACAACAAATGGAAGGTGAAGAAAACAAAGCTAAAAAAGGCTAGTTTCTTTTAACTATCATACAAAAGCCCCTCAAGTTTTGAGGGGCTTTTTTTGTTTCCATACTGTCCTTTCTTCCTATAGCCAGATTTAGTATTTTTGAAATGTAACACACTTTGACCTTTATGAAAAAAACATGTTTTTTACTTTTTCTGGTGATCGCCACCGCACAAGCCCCTGCTCAGGATGTTCACCTGATCCCTCAACCAGCTTATTTAGATATCAAAAAGGAGTCGAAACCTTTTGTTATAAACAGCAGTACAAAGATTTTCGTCAAAGACAGTACATTGTTAAAATCAGCCAACAATCTGAACGAATATCTAGGCAAATATTTCCTGGTAAAACTAGACATAACGAATAAAGAACTACCAGGGAACAGCATTAATTTAATTCTGAATACTACGGTCAGTGAGTTTGATGACGCTTATGTACTGACTTCATCAGAAAAAAACATCTCCATTGTGGGCACATCCGGTGCCGGGGTTTTTTATGGTATACAGAGCTTAATTCAGTTGCTTCCTTATCACAGCACAACATTCTCCATGCCGGTTCCTGCTATAGCCATTACCGATCATCCCCGCTTTGCGTACCGCGGTATGCATCTTGATGTAAGCCGTCATTTTTTTGATGTTGCTTTTATAAAAAAGTACATCGATTACCTTGCCCTGCACAAGCTGAATAATTTCCACTGGCACTTAACCGACGATCATGGCTGGAGAATTGAAATCAAAAAGCATCCCAGATTAACAGCAATCGGTGCCTGGAGGAATGGGACAATCATCGGCCTATATCCCGGAACAGGTAATGACGGATTGCGCTATGGCGGTTACTACACACAGGAAGAAATTAAAGAAGTGATAAAATATGCGGCCGACCGTTACATCAATGTGATTCCTGAAATTGAAATGCCGGCACACAGCATGTCGGTCCTGGCAGCGTATCCGGAACTGGGCACAGAACCTTCAAAAAAATATGAAGTGGCACAAACCTGGGGAATCTTTAACAAGTTTAACAATGTGTTCCAACCCACAGAGCAGACCTTCAAATTTCTTGAAGAAGTGTTAACAGAGGTAATGGAATTGTTCCCTTCCCAGTACATCCACATCGGCGGAGATGAGGCATCAAAGATCTGGTGGAAACAATCAGCCCTATCACAGCAGATCATGAAACGTAACGGGATAAAAGATGAAAGCGGTTTGCAGAGTTACTTTATACACCGTATCGAAAAATTTGTGAACAGTAAAGGCAAAACCATCATAGGATGGGATGAAATACTGGATGGAGGCCTTGCTCCTAATGCAATTGTAATGAGCTGGCGTGGTGAAAAAGGCGGAATTGCGGCGGCAAAACAAAAGCACAAAGTGATCATGACACCTGAAAACATGATGTATTTTAACCACAGTCAGTTTGTAAAAGATGATTCACTTACAGCGGCAAAGTTCTTGCCTTTAAAAACCGTTTATGATTATGAACCTGTACCTGCTGTACTAAGTGCCGAAGAAGCCAGCTATGTATGGGGCGGACAAGCAAATTTATGGTCTGAATACATCGCCAGCCCGGCAAAAGCTGAATACATGATTTTTCCAAGACTGGATGCCCTGAGTGAAATACTATGGAGCCCTAAAGAAAAGCGCAATTATCCTGACTTTCTGAAAAGGTTAAAAACGCAACTGAAGCGGTACGACCTGATGAAAGTAAACTACAGTAAAAAGTATTTAAATAATTAAAGCATTTAAGCCCAATAACCTACAAATGTATTTTCCCGTTTTACAATTTAAACCTGTTTTATACATTTGGGGTTACAACTTTTTGGCTATATTTGCATAATCTTTAAGTCAATGCAAAAAAGAACCCTGCTAGACGGTCAAAAATTCCAGATCACAATTAAGCGACTTTGTCATCAATTAATTGAGAACCACAACGATTTTTCAAATACTGTTTTAATTGGCATACAGCCACGCGGCAGTTACTTTGCCGATAGAGTAAAACATGAACTTTTACAGGTACTTAAAAAGAGCACCATCCAGAAAGGTAATCTTGACATTACTTTTTTTCGTGATGATTTCAGAAGAAAAGACGGATTGGTATCGGCAAGCAGCAATACGATCGACTTCATTATAGAAGGAAAAAATGTGGTCTTAATAGACGACGTATTGTGGACCGGGCGTACCATCAGAGCTGCTATGGATGCCTTACTGGCTTATGGCCGGCCTGCAAAAGTAGAACTTATGGTATTAATTGACCGGAGATTTTCGAGGCAATTACCAATAGAGCCGAATTATATAGGCCACCAGGTAGACAGTCTGAACTCACAAATGGTAAGGGTGAGCTGGAAAGAGACCGAAGGAGAGGACAAAGTTATCTTAATATCAGAAAGCAATAAATAATATGGCAGTAGAAAAATTATCAACCCGACATCTCTTAGGTATCAAAGACATTAACCGGAATGATATCGAACTGATCTTCGAAACTGCAGATAATTTTAAAGATGTAATTAACAGGCCCATAAAAAGGGTACCATCATTAAGAGACATCACGATTGCTAATATATTTTTCGAAAACTCGACACGTACCAAACTTTCTTTTGAACTTGCAGAGAAAAGGCTTTCGGCCGATGTGGTCAATTTTGCTGCATCTTCATCCTCTGTGAGTAAAGGTGAAACACTGATTGACACGGTAAACAACATCCTGGCCATGAAAGTGGATATGGTGGTGATGCGCCATCCTTACGCAGGTGCCGGTCAGTTCTTAAGCAAACACATCAAAGCTCAGATCGTAAATGCCGGCGATGGCGCACATGAACACCCTACCCAAGCCCTGCTGGATGCTTTTTCTATCCGTCAGAAACTTGGTGATGTTTCAGGCAAGAAAGTTGTAATTGTAGGTGATATTCTTCATTCGAGGGTTGCCATATCCAATATCCTGTGTCTGCAAAAGCTAGGTGCCGAAGTAATGGTTTGCGGGCCTACCACACTAATACCCAAACATATTGCAAGCCTGGGCGTAAAAGTTGAGCACGACCTGATCAAAGCCCTGAACTGGTGCGATGTAGCCAATATGCTGCGCATACAGCTGGAACGCCAGGACATCAAGTATTTCCCTTCATTAAGAGAATATGCCATGATGTACGGTTTGAACAAACAAATACTGGACAATCTTGATAAAGAGATTATCATTATGCATCCGGGGCCGATAAACCGTGGTGTTGAGATCACCAGTGACGTGGCCGATAGCAAACAATCCATTATCCTTGAACAGGTAGAAAATGGGGTAGCCGTGCGCATGGCTGTACTCTACCTTCTGGCTGCTCAGAACGACTAAACATCGGGAGCAGCAACTCAAAATAAAATATATCCGGGATATTTTATCAGCAGCAATACGAACTTTCTTTTATAATCGTTAAACCTGTGTTATCAACACATGTTAATTTCTTATGTTAATAAGACCCAATACTATATCTATATTAGTACCAACCATATTTGAAATCAGATGTCAAAAAAATACTTTTTTATTCCGCTACTGCTAGCAGGTGGCTTTACGGCTGGCTATGCACAAACAAGCGTACTGGTTAACCTGAACAAGAATTACCAAAGTGGTCTGGAGCTACTGGATAACGAGAAATATGTTGCAGCTGCACAACAATTCAAGCTTGTTGAACAAATCAGGCACAAGCCGGGCACCCAGCAGGAGAGCAATGCAGAACTTTCTATGCTGAAAGAAAACGCAAAGTTCTATGCTGCTGTTTGTGCGCTTGAACTGGGTAATAATGATGCCGAAAGTCTCTTTCAGAACTTTATTAAAGATTACCCGCTTAACCCAAATACAAAGCTTGCTTATTTCCATGTAGGCAAATCATACTTCGCACAAAAAAAATACGAAAAAGCTTTGGAGTGGTTTGAGAAAACCGATCCTTCTACTCTTTCCGGTAAACAGCGACTGGAATATCAGTTTAAGCAGGGCTATTCCTATTTTGACCTGAAAAACATAGAAAAAGCTGAACCATTATTTGAGACAGTAAAAAAAGAAAATTCACCTTTTCAGGAAAGCGCAACCTATTATTTTGCCTATATCAATTACCTGAACAAAGAATATAAAACTGCCTTAAGCAATTTCGAAAAACTGAAAGGCTCACCAACATATGAAGCCAGTTACCCCTATTACATTACCTCGATGTACTATCTGGATGAGCGTTATGACGATGTGATCAGCTATGCAATTCCCATCTTAAAAAGTTCCAAACAACTTTATGAAGCTGAAATGCTGAGCCTCATTGCGGCTTCTTACTTTGCTAAATCTGATTTTGTAAATGCAGAAAAATACTTCAGGGAATTCTATGCTAAAGATAAATCCAATAACAAAAATAACCTGTTCACCTACCAATATGGTTATTCCCTGTTTGAACTGAAAAAATACAGTGAATCTGTTACTGTACTGGAAAAACTAGACAGCGATGACGTGTACCTGCAAAGTGGAATGTACACGCTCGGGCGCTCCTTTCTGCAGCTAAAAAACAAAGAAAAAGCACGGAGTGCGTTTTTCAGGGCATCAAGGCTGGACTTCGATAAAATAGTACAGGAAGAAGCATGGATTAACTATGCCAGGTTGAGTTACGAGCTTGAATTTAACCAACAGGCATTGGAGGCCACACAAAACTTTCTTAAACAATTCCCTTCTTCACGTAAAATCAATGAAGCCAAGACCTTACTTGGCGAAATCCTGCTGACCAGCAAGAATTACCAGGCAGCGATAGACATTTTAGAACCCATTCAAAGTAAATCGCCTGAAGCAAGGGAAGCCTATCAAAAAGTAACTTATTTCCGCGGTCTGGAGTTTTACAACGAAAGGGCATTTCCGAATGCCTTATCTATGTTTCTTCGTTCAGAAAAATTTCCTGAAGATGAGGAAATACTTGCCTTGAGTACATACTGGAAAGCTGAGGCCAGTTACGAATTAAGAAAATTTGGCGAAGCAGTAAAACATTTTGAAACCTTTTTGGACATGCCAGGGGCCAGCAAAACCGGAGTTTACAATTTTGCCAATTATGCCCTGGCCTATTCTGCATTTGAAGATGAGAAATATGGAAAAGCTGCCGCTTATTTTGAACGCTTTTTAAAAGGTAACGATAAAGATCAAAAGACCATAAACGATGCTACCATTAGACTTGCCGATTCCTATTTTGTAAACAAAAGTTATGGAAATGCCCTGGTAAACTACAACAGGATCATCGACAGCAAAGCTACCGGAGAGGATTACGCTTTGTTTCAGCGGGGCATGATCCAAGGACTGGAAAATCAGAATGATGCCAAGATCAACACCATGCAGAACCTGTTGAAACAGTTCCCGAATTCTAACTATGCAGACGATGCAGGTTTTGAAATGGCCTATACCTATTTCAATAAAGGTGAACTGGACAAATCAAAATCTGATCTGATTAGCCTGGTAAGTAAGTACCCGAACAGCAGTTATGTTCCACGCGCCCTGGTAACCATCGGTCTGGTGCAATACAACCAGGACCAGGACGATGCTGCCCTGGAATCCTTTAAAAAAGTGATCAGGGATTATCCAAGTACCGAAGAAGCCAAACAGGCACTGGAATCTATCAAGAATATTTACGTAGACAAAGGTGATTCCCAGGGTTTTATTAATTACGCAGGAACTACCCCTCTGGGTAACTATTCTAATGCAGAGCAGGACAATATTTTGTTCCAGGGTGCCAACAATCTGTACCTGAAAGGTGATGCAAAAGGTGCTTTTGAAGCTATAAATGCTTATTTCGACAAATTCCCTAAAGCGATTCATGATAAAGAAGCCAAATTTATCAGGGCAGAATCACTGGTGAAACTGGGACGTCCTAATGAGGCCATTGCCGACTATGAGTACATCCTGAACGACTGGACAAGCGACTATACAGAACGTTCATTGGTGAGCATCTCCAAGCTTTTCCTGGATCAGAAAAAATACAATGAGGCCATCGTGTACCTTAAACGACTGGAAACTACGGCCGACTATAAAGTACACTATACTTATGCGCTGAATAACCTGTTAAAGTCTTACAGTGAGCTAAATATGCCCGATGACGTATTGAAATACGTGCAACTGGTTAAAGAATCGGATAAAGCTTCTGAAGAAGAAAAGAATAGTGTAGACCTCTATGCAGGTAAAGCTTATTTAATAAAAGCTGATACCACCCAGGCCGTTAAATCGTTTAACACAGTGGTGAGTAAAACCAAAACCCTTGCAGCTGCCGAAGCCAAATATAACCTGGCCGCGGTACAGTATGCAAAAAGAGATTATAAGACATCAACAAAGACCTGTTTTGACCTGATCAATAACATGCCATCTTATGATTATTGGGTAGCAAAAGCATTTATATTACTTGCTGATAATTATGTAGCCCTGAAAGATAACCTACAGGCAAAAAGTACTCTCTTAAGTATCATTGACAATTATGAAGGTAAGGACGATATCGTACCTACCGCCAAAGCCAAATTAGAAAAAATTAAATAAGATTAAGAGACATGAGATTGACCAGATATATATTTTCCACCCTGCTGTTTGTTACCGCAGGTGTCTTAAATACACAGGCCCAGGATCCGAAGACCACAGAGAAGAAAGCAGAAGAAAAAGCCGTAACAGAAGAAATTGAAGTGGTACGCCCATATAAGCCGGTTCTTGCAGAAGCAGTAAAACTGAGGAGAAGTCCGGATTTAAATGACATCAAAACCTATAAAGCAAAATTTAATTACAACCTGACCGATAGGAAACTGGAGTTAAACTCCGATATCAATAAGCTTCAGGCGCAACAGCTTGCCGCCGAAAAAGAAGCCGTGCTGATCAACAATTATGTAAAAGGTGGATTTGGTTCTGCCGGTACTATTCTGGCCGAAGCTTATATCAACACCGGCCGTGATGAAGCTTTACAAGCCGGTGCGTTCTTCAGGCACTTTGGCCAGTCTGGCCCATTGAACAAACAAATTGCCAACCAGCAGCAACTGAGTGTTTTTGGGCGGAGTATGGGCGACCAGGTAACGCTGAGCGGACGCTTAAATTACCAAAGGAACGGACTTTACTTTTACGGAATTGACAAGGACAATCCAAGCTTAAATCCTAATCCGGAACAGCAGGCTTTTAATTTCATTGAAGCAGAGGGCGAACTGGTGAATAAATTCACAGAGGATCCTGATGCTTTCAGCTATGCAGCTAAACTGAACGGCTACCTATGGAACAACAGATTTGATGCCAAAGAAAGTTCAATTGTATTGAATGGTTATGTGAATAAGAGGATCAGCAGCTTTAACCTGGGCCTGGCCGCTGCTGTTGAATTTGGCAGTACCAAAGATAAGCTGGTAGATGTTGGCAACAATTTACTGAGGTTAAACCCTTACATCAGACTACAGGCCAGTGGTGTTAAAATTACGGCAGGAATTAATTTTGTTCAGCAATTTGGAACCGAATCATCGGGCAGGATATTCCCGGCGGTAACGGCCGACTTTACCCTGATCCCTGATTATCTGCAGATCTTTGGAGAAGTCAAAGGAGATGTAAACCGCAGTTCACTGAAACAGTTTACAGACGATAACCCCTTCCTGAATAACAATATAGCCATCAAAAACTCCATCGAAAAGCTGAGCATCAGCGGAGGTATTAAAGGAACAGGGGGACCTGGTTTTGGCTATAAGGCAAGATTCTACCACAAACGTATTGAGGACATGCCGCTATTTGTCAATAGCTTCGATAGCTTTAATAAGTTTGATGTGATCTATGACTTCGGGACTATGAAATTGCTTGGCCTTGAAGGCGAAATATCGGTACAGGTAAGTGACGCCCTAAAATGGACCGGGAAACTCAACCTGGAAGATTACAAACCTGCAGCTGAAAGCCAAAGCTGGTTCAAACCGCAAATGCGGGTAAGTTCTGATCTGATGTATGCCATCAACAAACAGCTGACTTTAAATGCAGCTGTTGCAATTCAGGGTGAGAGCAAAGCAAAAATTTACCTGGCTGCCCCTGCAAATCCTTACCTTGCACCAGACATGGCCAATGAAAGAATTGTAACCATGAAAGGTTTCGTAGACCTGGGCGCCGGTGCCAGCTATAAGATCAACAACAAATTCTCCGTATTTGCCAAAGCTAATAACCTGCTGAACACCAAATACAGCAGATATCTGCATTATGAGACAATTGGGGTGAATATATTTGGAGGCCTGACCTATTCGTTCTAGGCCCTTATTTAATTAATAATTGGTTGATACGGAATTAAAATTTTATTTTTACCAGAATGGATATCTTATCATACCTTTCTACACTTATAAAAAACCATACAGAAGTGGGAATTCCCGGTTTGGGAACTATTTATAAAAGGAAATCTCCAGGGAGGTATGATACAGAAACGCATTCGTTTCTGCCACCAAGTTATACACTGAATTTTACATCTGACTTAAAGGAACAGGAATTACTTACCGACCTGATCAGTAAAAAGAGAAATATCTCTAAAGATGCGGCGACCTATTTTGTAGAGCAGTTTTCAGAGCATATCCTGGACGAACTTTCCGATCAGCAGGAATCAGACTTTGGCGATCTGGGTACATTCTCTACTGCAACTGGCAGCATAATTTTCAAGCCTAAACAGGAGCAGAATTTTGGCTTCGACTTTTACGGTTTACCGCCTTTAAAGGAAGATCTGGTTTCAAAAATTGAAACAAAAACTGAAGAAGAACCTTTAGTAGTTTTAGATGCATCAACTGAAAATGAGCAGGCAGCTGAAGAAAACCCTATTATTGAGGATGAACCACAAATAAGCAGGGAACAGCTTGAACTGGAGAATAATAACGCAGATTTGCGGGATGGCGCGAAAGAAATTGAAGACATAACTGAAATCACAGATCAGCCTGCAACTGACGACCTGCTTATCGCTCACCTGGATAGCACAGAAGAACCCGACACAAATGAACCGGTAAAACACGATGAGCAAGAGGTACATGAAGAAATAGCTGAAGTAAGCGGTCCTGTACAGGAACCAGTAGTGCAGCAGGTCCCTGTAATAGAAACACCAGAAGGTTTAACTGAAGAAGAACCTGCTCCTGCAGCTACGCCCTCTTCTTTTACCCTTGATTATACCGAAGAGAACAAAACAGGCATGCCTGCTTATTTAAAGGTAATCATAGCCTTGCTCATCGTAGCCGCTATTGCGGGAATTACCTATGCACTGAAGCCAGAATTGTTCACCGGTGCCACGGTGGTAAAAGAGGATACTCCGGATCAGGACATCGTTCAAACCATTAAGCAGAATGACCAGCATAAAATTGATTCTATAGCACAGGCAGACAGCATCAGGAAAAGCAATGAAAAAGCCATACTTGCGGCCGACTCTGCCAAAGATTCTATAACTGCAGCCAAACCTGTAGAAAGACCTTCCGGCAACATTATTTCTTACGACATTATTGCAGCTTCACTGCTCAATAAAAAAGAGGCAGACCGCTTTCTTGCCGACATGAAACAGCGGGGCATTCCGGCAACTATTGCTAAAATGCCTGGCAGAAGGGTCAAAATCAGCATAGGTTCATTTGCTGATATAGAAACTGCAAATAAACAACTCGAAATCCTCAAGAAGACTACAAAAATTCCTGGGATTTACGTTACCCCAATTAGACACACAAACAATCCTAAATAATTATGATGATCGCATTAATTCAAAGTGCCACTGATACCATTACTCAACTTACTGATACCGCAAATGCGCTGAACCCGGCAGTTACTCCTGCCCCACCTGAATTACACTTTATAGATCTTTTGTTTAAAGGCGGGTGGGTTATGCTTCCGCTTGCTTTCCTGGCCTTCCTTGGCCTGGTTATTTTTGTGGAAAGATACCTGACCATTCGTAAAGCATCCAAAACTGAATCTAACCTGATGCTGCAAATTAAGCAGTACATACATGATGGAAGACTGGAAAATGCAATTGCCCTGTGCAGAAATAACAACTCTCCCCTGGCCAGAATGCTGGAAAAAGGCTTAAAGCGTATAGGCCGGCCAATTAAGGACATCGAAGCAGCTATTGAAAACAATGGCAAGCTGGAGGTTTCTAAACTTGAAAAGAACATCGGTATCCTAGGTATCATTGCGGGTATAGCACCAATGCTGGGTTTCGTAGGAACAATCATTGGAGTAATTACCATTTTTCACGATGTTTCCATCAAAGGAGCTATTGAGATCGGAACCATATCCGGTGGTTTGTATACAAAGATGATCACTTCTGCAACAGGACTGATTATTGGTATCATTGCCTATGTTTTATATCACATCTTAAACATGATGGTTGAACGCATCATATTAAGAATGGAAACTGATGCGATTGAATTTATTGATCTATTAGAGGAGCCAGGGAAATAATGAATTTACGCAAAAGAAATAAAGGTACAGTAGAAGTCCATACTTCTGCGCTGAACGACATCATGTTCTTCCTGCTGCTGTTTTTTCTGCTGGCTTCGGCCGTGGTTAACCCGCAGGTCGTAAAGCTGTTACTGCCCCGATCTGAATCCGGACAACAATCTTCGGCGCAAAAAACCGTTACAGTATCTATAGATGAGAAGCTCAATTATTTTGTAGACAAACAAAAAGTTTCTTTAGAACAACTACAAACTACGATAGAAACTTATCAAAAAGCCTCACCCGATATGACCATTGTTTTGTATGTGGCCAGAGGGGTATCCATAGAAAATACCATGCTGGTTTTTGATGTCGCAAACAAATTGAAGCTGAAAGTTGTACTTGCTGTAGAACCTAAGAAATGATGACCTATCCTAAAGAAGAAAATAACTATCCAAAGGCACTGGCTATTTCAACCGGAATAATGGCAGTACTCATTGGTTTGAGCTTTTTTATTGTCATAGGCACTTTTCAACCTGAAGTAGAAGCCGGTATGGGTGGCATAGTCGTTAACTACGGTACATCCGTTGAAGGAATGGGTACGGATTATACCAGTATAGAAGAACCTTCTGCAGATCCAAATGCCAACAAGCAGGCGCCCGACAAAGTAGTACCTACCGAAACTACACCGGAAAAATCTACGGCACAAACCAGTGATAAGGAAATTGTAACCCAGAGTACTGAAGATGCAGTAAGTGTAAAAACGAAAAGCACCAAGAGTACCTCTACCCCTGTTGCAACAACGACAGAAAGTAAACCTGCAAAACCTACCATTAATCAGAATGCCCTGTATAAAGGCAAAACAAATAAAGGTACTGGCGGTGGCGATGGCACAGGAGCTACTCCTGGCAACCAGGGCAGTGTAAATGGTGATCCTTTGTCCAACAATTATGGTGAAGGCGGTTCCGGATTTGGAGAAACACCTATTGCCCTGAGAAAATTCACCAACCTTGTTGTGCCTCAAGATGACGGCCAAAAGACAGGAAAAATTGCCGTACGGATAAAAATCAACAAAAGTGGCGTAGTGATTGATGCCACTCCTGGCGTAAAAGGCACAACACTGACCGACAGGGAATTATGGCAAAAATGTAAAGATGCAGTAATGGGCGCACGTTTAACACAATCGGAGTCTGCTCCGGAAGTCCAGATCGGCGTCGTTGTTTTCAACTTTAAAGTAAAATAATCCGGCAGCTTTGGTAATTTTGTCTTATCAGGCATTTACGAATGAACTATAAGCAAACGATAGACTATTTATACAGCAAGCTCCCCATGTTTACACGTGTGGGAGCTGTTGCTTTTAAGAAGGACCTGCACAACATCAAAGTCATGTGCAATAAGCTGGATGATCCTCAAAACAAATTTAAAAGTGTGCATGTAGGCGGCACAAACGGAAAGGGATCAACCTCGCATATGCTGGCCGCTATCTTTCAGCAGGCAGGATATAAAACCGGACTGTATACCTCTCCACATCTCAAAGATTTCAGGGAGCGCATCCGCATCAATGGCGAAATGGTATCCCAAACCTTTGTTACCGACTTTGTAGCACAGCAGCAAAACCTGATCGAAGAGATCAGTCCTTCTTTTTTTGAAGTTACTGTAGCTATGGCATTTACCTATTTTGCTGCAGAAAAAGTAGATATTGCCATCGTAGAAGTAGGTTTAGGGGGCCGGCTGGATTCCACAAATATCATTACACCAGATCTGTCTGTCATCACCAACATCAGCCTGGACCATACCAATATCCTTGGCAATACCCTGCCAGAAATTGCAGTAGAAAAAGCCGGTATCATTAAACCCGGCATACCTGTAGTTATTGGAGAAAAGCAGGCCGAAACCGAAAACGTATTTCTTGAAAAAGCAGTTGAAACCGGTAGTCAGATTGTTTTCGCTGATCAGGAATTGAATGCCATAGATCCTGAAAGAAAAAACGAATTTCTAACCATCACTATTGGCGACGCTCAAACCATCCTTTACCCGCATCTGGAGCTGGACCTCAATGGTTTTTACCAATTAAAAAATGTCCTTACAGTATTGCAATCGGTTTCTCTTCTAAGAAACAAAGGATACCACTTAACAGACGGGGCGATATATACCGCTTTAAAAAATGTAAAAAACCTGACAGGCCTGCAAGGACGCTGGCAAAAATTGGCAGAACACCCCCTGGTGATTTGTGATACCGGACATAACCTTGCTGGCATAAATGAAGTGATGCAGAACATCCGCAACACGCCATTTGAAAAGCTGCATATGGTTATAGGAATGGTAAAAGACAAAGATATAAATGGTGTGCTGGCCCTGCTTCCTATATCGGCATCTTATTATTTCTGCCAACCTGAGCTGGAAAGGGCGCTCCCTTCTTCAGAACTTGCCGCCCAGGCCAAAGCCCATGGCTTAATCGGACAGACTTTCGAAACTGTGGCAGATGCGTTACAGGCTGCAAAAAATAAAGCAGGCACAAAGGACCTGATATTCATCGGCGGCAGTACTTTTGTTGTGGCCGAAGTGCTATAAAATCTTTACATTGTAATAAAGAATACTTATCATGTAGTTTCTATATTTACCCCTGTTTAATTATTTAACTTTTCTTTCGTAAGCTTTTAAAATATTAAATTGTCTTACGTATTTTTCACACCTTAACCACAAAATGAAAAGAATTTACTTGTTATTTGCTGCACTCCTCCTGATCAGTTCGGGTGCATCGGCTCAAAAAAAGAGCAACAAATTACCTTCGGCCAATCCGTCTTCGTCTAGTGTAAACAGGCCTAAGCTTATTGTAGGTATGGTAATAGATCAAATGAGATGGGATTATTTATACCGATACGCCAACAGGTATTCAAATGGAGGTTTTAAAAGACTTGTAAACGAAGGCTTTTCGGCTGAAAACACATTTATTCCCTATACGCCTACTTACACTGCCTGTGGTCATGCCAGCATCTATACTGGTTCTGTGCCTGCTATCAACGGAATTATTGGGAACGACTGGTACGATCCACAGCTTAAAAGAAATGTATATTGTGCAGAAGACACCAGTGTCACCAGCGTTGGCAGTACTACCGTAGCAGGAAAAATGTCACCAAAAAACATGCTGGTTACAACAATTACTGATGAACTTCGTCTGGCAACAAACTTCAAAAGCAAAGTCATCGGCATTTCACTTAAAGACCGTGGCTCAATTTTACCTGCAGGGCATTCTGCCAATGCGGCTTATTGGTTTGATGCACAAACCGGCGACTGGATCAGCAGTACCTATTACATGACGCAATTACCAGCCTGGGTACAGGATTACAACAAACAAAAACATGCAGATCAATTCTACGCCAACAACTGGAATACGCTTTACCCGATAGATAGTTATGGCCAAAGTACGGCAGACAATAAAATTTACGAACGCAGAACCAGAGGTGAGCAAACCCCAACCTTTCCTCACCCTTTAAAACTTTATATGGGTAAAAACTATGAGATCATAAAAAGTACACCTTACGGCAACACCATGACGCTTGATCTGGCCAGGCATGCAGTAGCTGCAGAAAAACTCGGACAAAACAATACCACCGATTTCCTTGCGGTAAGCTGCTCCGCTACAGATTATGTAGGTCACCAATACGGCCCTAACTCAATCGAAGCAGAAGATACTTACCTGAGGCTGGATAAAGATCTTGAAGCCTTTTTTAATTACCTGGACCAAACCCTGGGTAAAGGAAATTACCTGTTTTTCCTTTCCGCAGATCATGGCGCAGCTCATGTACCTGGTTTTATGAAAGAGAACAAACTGCCAGGCGGATTATTTGACGATGCACCGGTGGTTAAAGATCTGAACCAAATATTTAATGAAAAATATAAAATCAAAAAGGCGATCATTACCGCAATGAACAACCAGATCCTTTTTGACCATGATGAGATCAGCAAATCAAAAGCCGATTTTGAAGAGATGAAGGCTTTCACGATCGACTATCTGAAAAAACAACCAGGTATAATGAATGCAGTAGATCTGAACAAATTATCAGGTACCACCCTTCCGGAACAGATCAAGAAAGCCATTACCAATGGCTACAACGCCCGCAGAAGTGGCGATATTTATTACATCCTGCTTTCGAACTATTTTGATGGCACCAGTACCGGAACTACACACGGTTCCTGGAACCCCTACGATTCGCATATTCCATGTGTATTTATGGGCTGGAAAGTGAAACCTGGCAAAACAAATAAAACACACTACATGACCGATATTTCGGCTACCCTGGCGGCTATGCTGCACATACAAATGCCTAGTGGTTGTGTTGGAGAGCCCATTACCGAATTAACCCACCAATAATCATAGCGGTTTAAATAATAACAAAAGGCTGTTCTGGAACAAAAACCAGAACAGCCTTTTGTTATTATAACCTTTATCGCCCTGCGCCCGCTTTTTGTTACCTTTGCATACCGATTATAAAATCTGATATGGAGCAAATTGAAATCTATAAACCCAAGCATAAAATCCGTTTTGTTACCGCCGCTGCCCTTTTTGATGGTCACGATGCAACGATAAATATCATGCGCCGTATCCTTCAGTCCTCAGGAGCAGAAGTCATACACCTTGGCCATAACCGCTCTGTAGAGGAAGTGGTAAACTGTGCCATTCAGGAGGATGTACAGGGTATAGCGATGACCTCCTATCAGGGGGGCCATATAGAGTATTTCAAATATATGTACGACCTGCTTCAGGAACGCGGAGCCACCCACATTAAAATATTTGGCGGGGGTGGCGGAGTGATCCTGCCTTCAGAGATTGCCGAACTTCATGAATATGGCATAACCAGAATTTACTCTCCTGATGATGGTCGTAAAATGGGACTGCAGGGCATGATCAATAACATGCTGGAGCAGACAGACTACGTCACTACCAAAACTTTGAACGGGGAGCTTAAAACCATCCCGGAAAAGAAAATTAAGAGTATTGCAGCTGCAATTACTGTAGCCGAAAATGATCTGGAAGCAGCTCAGAAATTTGTAGATGAACTAAAAAAACTGACTTTAAGCAATCAGGCTCCCGTGTTGGGTATTACCGGAACCGGGGGTTCAGGTAAGTCCTCGCTTGTAGATGAATTGGTAAGACGCTTCCTGATTGAGGTAAAAGATAAAACCCTGGCCATCATATCTGTTGACCCTTCCAAACGAAAAACTGGGGGCGCTTTACTAGGCGACAGGATCAGGATGAACGCCATCAATAACCCAAGGGTATACATGCGTTCACTGGCCACCAGACAAGCCAATCTTGCGCTTTCAAAAAACGTTCAGGAAAGCATCGACATCTGTAAGGCTGCCGGATACGACCTCATCATTGTCGAAACATCAGGAATAGGCCAGTCCGATACTGAAATCACCGAACATTGCGATGTTTCCCTGTATGTAATGACCCCTGAATTCGGGGCAGCCACACAATTGGAAAAAATAGATATGCTTGATTTTGCCGACCTGGTAGCCATCAACAAATTCGATAAAAGGGGCGCCCTTGATGCACTCAGGGATGTGCGCAAACAATACAAACGTAACCATAACCTGTTTGATGCCAGTAACGAGACCATACCAGTGTTTGGTACTATGGCTTCCCAGTTCAATGATCCGGGCATGAACAACCTGTTTAGTGCACTTATGACTAAAATCGGAGAAAAAACAGGGGTTAAGTTTGATGTACAAATGGAACTCACATCTGAACAATCAGAAAAGATCTATATTATTCCGCCCGACCGCACCCGCTACCTGGCCGAAATTGCGGAAGCCAGTCAGATTTATAATGAATGGGTAGACAAGCAAAGTACAATTGCACGCAAGCTATACCAGTTACAGGGAGTAATTCAGCTTGCAGGAGAAGAAAAGACCACAAAGGATATTCCTGCCAGCAAAAAACTTATTGAGCCACTACAGGAAGTATATGGGCATCTGGAAGAACAGTTAGATGGCGAATGCAGGCGTTTATTACGTCAATGGCCTGAAACCAGGATAAAATACAAACAAAAAGACTTCATCTATAAAGTAAGGGACAAAGAAATTAAACAACCGCTGTTTTATGAATCACTTTCTAAACTTCAAATTCCTAAAGTATCCCTGCCAAGATATGAGGACTGGGGCGATATCCTGCGTTGGCTGCTCACCGAAAATGTTCCGGGAGAATTCCCTTACGCAGCCGGGGTATTTCCTTTAAAGCGTGATGGAGAAGACCCTACAAGGATGTTTGCGGGTGAAGGCGGTCCTGAACGTACCAATAAAAGGTTCCACTATGTATCCCTGGGGCAGCCTGCCCACCGTTTGTCTACTGCTTTTGATTCCGTAACCCTGTATGGTGAAGACCCGCACATCAGACCGGATATTTATGGAAAGATAGGGAATTCTGGGGTCAGTATTGCTACGATTGACGATGCCAAAAAGCTGTATTCGGGTTTTGATCTCTGTGCCCCTTCAACCTCCGTTTCTATGACTATCAATGGTCCTGCCCCCATGCTTCTGGGCTTTTTCATGAATGCCGCTATAGATCAGCAATGTGAAAAATACATTATCGAACAAGGACTACAGAAAGAAGTAGAACACAAAATAAACAGCATTTATAAAGCAAAAGGACAGGAAAGGCCTGTTTATAATGGTGCCCTGCCGGAAGGCAACAACGGACTTGGACTGATGCTATTGGGTGTCACCGGCGATCAGGTTTTACCTGCCGACATATATGAAAAAATTAAAGCCCATGCCATCAGTACGGTTCGTGGAACAGTACAGGCAGATATTCTAAAAGAAGATCAGGCACAAAACACCTGCATCTTTTCTACAGAATTTGCGCTAAGAATGATGGGTGACATACAAAGCCATTTCATTACTGAAAAGGTTCGTAATTTCTATTCCGTATCCATTTCCGGCTACCACATTGCGGAGGCTGGGGCCAACCCCATTTCGCAACTGGCGTTCACCCTAAGCAATGGCTTCACCTTTGTGGAGTACTACCTGAGCAGAGGAATGAGCATCGATGATTTTGCGCCCAATCTCTCCTTTTTCTTTTCCAATGGTATTGATCCGGAGTATGCGGTAATCGGACGTGTGGCACGGCGTATCTGGGCTAAAGCAATCAAGAACAAATACAAAGGAAACGACAGATCACAAAAACTAAAATATCATATCCAGACCTCCGGGCGGTCTTTGCATGCGCAGGAAATCGACTTCAATGATATACGCACTACATTGCAGGCCCTGTATGCCATATACGACAACTGCAACTCTCTGCATACCAATGCATACGATGAAGCGATAACTACCCCTACAGAGGAATCTGTACGCAGGGCAATGGCCATACAGCTCATCATTAACCGTGAACTTGGTCTGGCTAAAAATGAGAACCCGCTGCAGGGAGCGTTTATTATTGAGGAACTGACCGATCTGGTAGAAGAGGCCGTATTGCAGGAATTTAAGCGCATCAACGACAGAGGAGGCGTGTTGGGTGCTATGGAAACGATGTACCAGCGAGGCAGGATTCAGGAAGAGAGCCTGTACTATGAAACGCTCAAACATACCGGTGAATATCCAATTGTAGGTGTAAACACTTTCCTCAATAAAAACGGTTCCCCAACCATTGTACCTGGCGAGGTTATCAGGGCCACTGAGGAAGAGAAACAATATCAGATAAAGGCATTAAAGGCATTTCAGGATAGAAATGCGGATAAGGCCTACACCGCATTAAGAAACCTTCAGAAGTCGGCTGTAAATGGCGAGAATATTTTTGAACAGCTGATGGAAGTTTGCAAGAGCTGTTCTCTTGGCCAGATATCCAATGCACTTTATGAAGTTGGCGGACAATACAGAAGAAATATGTAAAACAATAAGGCCTGAATAATAATTATTCAGGCCTTATTGTTTAAAGTACTTTAAACGTTAAGCATGTATCCAGCTAAATTTATAATCCATAGTAGGGTTTTTCATCCGTTCTGCCACACGTAATAACCTCGCCGGTAAAGCCATAATATAATCACGGGCTTTCTCACCCGCTTCATTTAAGTCGCGCATGCTTTCCAGTTTCCATTCCTCGATCAGCTGCTGCATGATCTCAACATAGTCAATTGCGGTGTATACCCCCAATCGTTGTGCAGCATCGGTAAAATGACCGAAAGTCTGTCCGATCTTCAGTCCCATTTCACGGAGGAAGTGTGCAGGCATTACGATTTTTTTACGCATCATATCTTCAAAAGCAATCATTGCTTCATTGCGGTCAACCTCAAAAATTTTGGCCATAAAATCCTTATAGGCCTTCGCATGCCTTGCTTCGTCAGAAGCAATTACTCCGCACATCTTAGACAACAGGTTATCGCCATCCTTTTTCGCCAGCGAAGCGACACGTCTGTGCGAGATATTTGTAGCCAGTTCCTGAAAACTGGTATAAATAAAGTTACGGTAGGGGTCATGACCAGTACCAATGTCAAAACCATCGGCAATCAGGTACTGGGTAGAAATCTCCATCTGGCGCATGTCTACGCGTCCTGAAAGATAGAGGTATTTGTTCAGCAGATCACCATGTCTGTTTTCTTCAGCAGTCCAGTGCCTGGTCCATTTCATCCATCCACCTTGTTCATCCCTTGAAATACCGTCCACCATACTCAGCCACGACTCATACGTTGGCAATGCCTCCTCGGTAATGGTATCACCAATTAAAACGGCAACCAGATCGTAAGACAGGTCGTTCGCTTTTTCCCGGAGTGCTTTTATATCCTGGTAAAATGTTTCGCTTGTAGAATCAGGCAAAAAATCAGATGGCTGCCAATTCGTATCAATCGGTTTCAAGTAAGTGTCCATCATTTCAAGCATATAAGCTTCTATATGTAACATTACTTCCCTTCTCTTTTCTGCGAAAAAACTCATTCGTTTATATTTTAAATTTTGTATCAAAGATAACCAAAAAATGCACAATAAGTTGCATTGGCCTTATTTTATTCGCAATTAAGTGGCGAATGCCGGGTAGACTGAGCATTGTAATAAACAAGAAAAGCCTGTAGTTTATGGCTACAGGCTTTCTTTAAGATTTGGCACCGACCTACTCTCCCACGTGTTACCGCAGTACCATCGGCTCT